>NZ_CP071645.1:0-677500 GCF_051131995.1 Pseudomonas sp. Z1-29
TCGCCGGTAGCCCAGGCCCCCAGCATCGCCAGGGCGATCAATTGATCGGTAATCCCATGCAGGCTTGGATAACGCAGGCTGTACCAGGCCGAGCGCATCACCGGCACCGCGACCAACAGCGAGGCAAACCCCAACAGCAGTTGGCTGACGGTACCCTGCTCCGGCAACCAGACGCGCCAGGCCAGGCCCAGGGCAAGCAAGCCGAGGGCGAGCATCGCCAGGGTCAGTTGTCGAGCGGCCGAGCGTTGCTCGGCGGTGGACAGCATCGGCATGTTGATACTCTGCGCGGTCATTGCCCGCCTCCCTGGATGATCAGACGAGAATCGTCTTTCGGGTCGACCGTGGTGACGGAACCAGCCCGACCAAGAATCCCGGGCATGCGTTCGCGGTACAGACGCTGCAGCAGCTGCGGATCGCTGTCCTGGGTTTTCGCCAGCCCCGACACCGAGGCTGTATCGGTCGACGCCTTGGCAAGTCGTTCGCTGGCCTGGGCATGGGCGACTTGTAACGCACGGTCGGCTTCCTCGCGGGCAGCCTGGGTCTGTTTCTCCGCCTCGGTTCGGGCGTTGGCGACCGCTTTGTCGGCCTGCTGGCTGGCCGTCAGCACCGCATTGAATGCGCTCACCGCCGGCCCCGGCAGGCTCGATTGCACGTCGACCCGCACCACTTCGATCCCCAAGCCCTGCCCTGTCGCGGTCAGGTCAGCCAGGCGCCGATTGATGCCCTGCACCAGGTCGCCACGCAAGCGTTCACGTCGCTCCGCGGCCTGGGTATCGCTACCCATCAGTTCGGGGCGGGCCACCAGAATGGTGTCCAGGTCTCGCGCCGCGGCAAGCGCCACGGCACTTCTCGTCGCCAACCGGTCCAACGCTGGCAATACATGTTCGCCTTGGAGGACAAACGCATAAGGCTCGATGACCTTGTAAAAGAGCCGCACATCCAGTTGCACCACGCCCGCATCGCCGGTCAACAGATAACCGGAGCCCGCGAGTTCATCGCTGACCGGCGTGGCAAAACTGGCGACGCGATCAGCCTGCAAGGCCGCATCCGAACGCAGCAGACTTTCCACCCGGCGCTCCAGCACC
Source organism: Pseudomonas sp. Z1-29 (assembly GCF_051131995.1). Taxonomy (NCBI): domain Bacteria; kingdom Pseudomonadati; phylum Pseudomonadota; class Gammaproteobacteria; order Pseudomonadales; family Pseudomonadaceae; genus Pseudomonas; species Pseudomonas sp. Z1-29. The sequence continues at coordinate 1,086 of NZ_CP071645.1, forward strand.
CGGTCTGCCGCCGGCAGCAAAATCACTTGTTCCACGGGACGCGGCCACGCCAATAACAGACCGGCGTTCTGGATTCGGTCCAACGCACCAAAGTGCAAAACCACCGCCCGGCTCTGCGGATCAATTTGCCGCACATTGGAAAATGCCCAGGCCAACGCCGCCAGGACAGTCACAGCATAAAGCGCGAGGAACGCCAGACGCCCGGCCTGAATCCACGGGCTGGATAACTCATTTGTTCCACGTGGAACCACGCTCATGGTTGTGTTCCACCTTTAGGCTCCAGGGCGGGTGGACCATCCACCAGAACGCGAAACGGTGCCGCATCAGTGCGCAAGATCAGTTTGGTGCCGGGGCCGACAATGGTGTTCAAGGTGTCCAGCGAGCGCAGCAAATTATAAAGCTGCGGCGAACCGGCATAGGCCTTGCCGTAGATTTCAGCTGCTTCGACGCGGGACTGCGCTTCGATACTGGCTGCTTTAACCGTGGCATCAGCTTGCATGATCCGCGCATCGCGTTCGGCCGCCGAGCGAATCTGCGCCGCTTCGCGTTTGCCGATGGCTGTGCGCTCCGTGGCGATGGTTTCACGCTCAGCCCGCATGCGGTCCACGGTCGCGGTGAGCGTCACCGAGGGCAGCGTCAGGCGTTCGATGCCCACCTGCAAAACCCGCACGCCATAAGTGGCGAGCAATTGTTGCTCGATCTGCTGACGCAACTGGGCTTCGAAATCGGCGATATGCACCTGACTGGCGTCGGTATTGACCAGGTTTGCCAAATCAAAACTGGCCGCCGTTGTTTCCAGCGCCGAGCCGACGAAGGTGCGAATCTGCCGCGCGGCTTCGTCCGGCTGGTTCTGCACGGCGCGCATGAAGCGCTGCACATGGTCCGGGTCACCCTGGACCTGCCACGCCACATAGGCCTGGACGATGATCCGCAGACCGTCGCGCGTACCGACGTCCTGCAATCCGCTGGAGGTGGTGCGCAGCCTCAGATCTACCGGGATCGCCGCCTCGAAAGGTGCCGGCCAGCGCCAGCCCAGGCCGGGTTGCAAAAGTACCCGCGCCGGGTTGCCGAAACGGGTAATGACAGTGGCCTCCCCCGAACGCACCTGTACCAGGCTGGCGGCCGCAACGGCAAACGCCACCAGCAGCGCGGCCCAGCCCATCCGCCGCCACGGAAACGGGCCGGCTTGCTGCGGATCGCCATGATGGTGGTGATGTCCGTGATGATGCCCGGCATGACCGTGATCGTGACCGGTATGGTCGTGATGACCATGGGAAGAGGACTGGCTCAATGGGCAGCTCCTGGCTGGACAGGTTGGTTTGGCGATGCGGGATCCGCCGGCAGCGTGAAAGTGCGCAGGTCAATGGTCGGGGCGTTGGCGTTGCCGCCCAGGCGATGGTCAAGGATCAGCAAGCTGGCGCTGCCGAGGCCCTGGCTCAGTTGACCGAGGTATTGCTCCAGCACGAAGGCATGGCCAGCCGTCGCGTAGGCTTGGCGTTCGGCGCGAAAGCGCAGGTCGGCGGCTTGGGCAGTGGCGTTGATTTCTCGCGCCGTGGCTTGGGCCTGGTCGTTGGCGGTGCTTGCTTGCAGTTGCGCCTGGTTGACCTGCTGCGCAGCGGCGCCACGCTCGCGGGCGATTAACGCCTGGGCACCGATCTGCGCCGCTTGCACACCGTGGTAGGCATTGGCTGCGCCGGCCGGCGGATGGATCGCCTCGACCACTGTCGCAAGAATCTCTACGCCACTGTCGAGCGATTGCAGATCGGCCTGTACAGCGCGACCGATTTCCTCCGCCAGGCTGACACGGTCCGCGCCCAGCAAGCCATCCAGCGTGCGCGAGGCAAATTCATGCACCAGGACGCGGCTGGCCGTGCTGCGAATCAGCGTCGGCACATCCGCACTGTGGTAAGTCGCCGCCAGCGCCGCTGCATCCGTCAGGCCGATGCGATAGACGAAGCGTACGTCCATGTTGACGATCTGGAAGCTCTGCTGATCCGCGCGACGGCTGGCGATGACCTGGGATTTGTCATTCACGTGGCTGGCATCCCACAACCGATTGGCGATAGCCGGAGCCGGTCCCTCTGCCGGTTCCGCGACCGAGGCCGTCTTGCCGTCGCCGCTGGTAGCCAACTCGTGGACGACACCGTTCTCGACGCTCAATACCCTGCCCCACGGCCATGGCAAACCCGCGTGGAGGCCCGGACCAAAGACCTGTACCGGCTTGCCGAAACGTTCATAGACGCCGCGCCCTTGCAGCGGCACCTCATGCACGCCGGTCAGCAGCCACCCGACCAGCGCCACCAATGCCAGCACCGGAACAAATGCCCGGCGCATGTAGCTGAACGCCCAGATCTGGCGCAGGTCGATGCCAAAACGATTGTGCAACTCATGCTGCAAGGCCAACAGCGGTCGCGGCGGCCAGCGCAGCAGATCGGCGACCACACTGCGTCCCAAAAGCGCCGGTTCCAAGGTGTTCCGGCGCGGGCTGAATAACGCCAGCAGCGCGCGTAGCAACAACTCCACCGCCACCAGGCCCGGCAACAGTCCGATCAGCACCGCCAGGCGTACCGGCCAGAGGGACGCCTCCCCGGCGAAGAGCAGACACACGGCAGCCAGTACCAGCACGATGATCGGCACCCGTGTCAGTTGCGCCAGCGGCGCCGCTTCGGGCCATTCGATCAGTGACTGTTGAGCCAGTTGGCGCTCGAACACCAGCAACCCGAACGCCAGCAGTAACGAAAGCACCGCGCCGACGCTGGCCGCCACGCCAAGCGAAGCGGCAGGCAACGCCAAGTCCCAGGTTTGCTCCAGAACCAGCAACGACAGCAGCGCCCAGCCGGCAAGCCACAGAAGCGGTCCGCCGATTTGCTGCAGCAGACCGATCCAGCGTGCGCTGATCCGCTCAAGCAGGCGCTCGTACCAACCCGAGTTATCAACAGGCTCGTCTTCGACCGGCAGGATATCCACCATCGGCAGCAGGGCCTTGCTGCGCCCTTGCGTGATCCACCAGGCCGATTGCAATCCGGCCACCAGCACCGATAAAGCCGCGCCTTGGCTCACCAGCAACGCCGACCATATCGATTGTGGCGAAAAAAGCCCGATGAAAAACGCCGACACCAGCCCCAGCCCCGCGAGGCCGCCCAATACGAGCGCGATCCGCTTCAAGCGCAGCCCTTGGAATGCGGCGCGCTGAAAGCGCGGCCAGTCGGCCACGTGTGCCCCGTCTATTTCCAGATCGACTTGCATGTCACTCCACTGCTTGTGGCATTCGAGAACCGGACACGCGAGGCCTACGTCACCGCATCGCTCCGTTACATGTCGTTACCTTATAACCAACGCTGTGAAATTTCCGTTTTGAATTCTTCATGGCAAACCCTGCGGCGAACGCTTGACTTAAGCCTTGACCGTTATTCGCGACAACGCTCATATTATGGTCATAATTTTCCAGACATGAGGAAGACGGTAATGAGCAATTACGACGTGATCATTCTGGGCGGCGGCCCCGGCGGTTATAACGCAGCGATCCGGGCCGGACAGTTGGGGTTGAAGGCGGCCTGCGTGGAAGGCCGTGCCACCCTCGGCGGCACTTGCCTGAACGTCGGTTGCATGCCTTCCAAGGCGTTGCTGCACGCCTCCGAACTGTACGAAGCAGCCAAGGGCGCGGAATTCGCCCAGCTGGGCATCAACGTCAGCCCCACCCTCGACCTCGCACAAATGATGAAACAAAAGGATGAAAGCGTCGCGGGCCTGACCAAGGGCATCGAGTTTCTGTTTCGCAAAAACAAGGTTGACTGGATCAAGGGCTGGGGCCATATCGACGGCCCCGGCAAAGTCACCGTCACCGGTGAGGACGGTGGCAAGACCGAACTGAGTGCCAAGGACATCGTCATCGCCACCGGCTCCGAGCCGACGCCACTGGCGGGGGTCGACATCGATAACCGGCGCATTCTCGATTCCACCGGTGCGTTGTCCCTGAGCGAAGTGCCTCGGCACCTGGTGGTGATCGGCGCTGGCGTCATCGGCCTTGAACTCGGTTCAGTCTGGCGGCGCCTGGGTGCCGAGGTCACCGTCGTGGAATACCTCGATCGCATTTGTCCAGGCGTCGACGGCGAAGCCGGCAAGACCCTGCAGCGGGCCCTGGCCAAGCAGGGCATCCAGTTCAAGCTGAGCGCCAAGGTGACCCGCGCCGTTTCCTCGGCGAGCGGCGTGCAACTGCAAATTGAACCCGCGGCCGGAGGCGAGGCGCAAACCCTGGACGCTGACTACGTACTGGTTGCCATCGGCCGTCGGCCTTATACCCAAGGCCTGGGGCTGGAAAATGCAGGATTGGCGACCGACCAACGCGGCATGCTCGCCAACCAGCGCCACCGCACCAAAGCGCCCGGCTTCTGGGTGATCGGCGACGTGACGTCCGGACCGATGCTTGCGCACAAGGCCGAAGACGAGGCCATGGCCTGCATCGAACAGATTGTTGGCAAGGCCGGCGAGGTCAATTACGACTTGATCCCCAACGTCATCTATACCCGCCCTGAACTGGCCAGCGTCGGCAGGACCGAAGAGCAGCTCAAGGCCGAAGGCCGCGCCTACAAGGTCGGGAAATTTCCGTTCACCGCCAACAGCCGGGCGAAGATCAATCATGAAACCGAGGGGTTCGCCAAGGTATTGGCTGACGAGCGCACCGACGAAATTCTCGGCGTGCATCTGGTAGGCCCGAGCGTCAGCGAGATGATCGGAGAGTACTGCGTAGCGATGGAATTCGGTGCCTCGGCCGAGGACATCGCTCTGATCTGCCACCCTCACCCCACTCGCTCGGAGGCGTTGCGCCAAGCAGCGATGAACGTGGAGGGGATGGCGACGCAGATGTAGTCACCCGGCTGAATGGAACACCTGTGGCGAGGGATCAAGCTCCCTCGCCACATTCAGATCCGTTGTCAGCTCGCTGCCATGCGAGCCTTGCGCTTGCGCCGACTGATCAGCGCCAGCACCACGGCCACCACCAGCACCGCGCCACCCACTTCCAACCCTGTCTTGAACGGCCGCAGCGCCGAGCGAATCGGCGTCAGGGCCTGAGTGACATAGCGCTTGTCCGCCTGGTCGAATGCCGGTTCCTCGCACTGACGGCCGAAATCCCAGGCCCATTCCACGTAGGGGCCGTCCTTCACATAACGCTGATACAGCGCGCTTTGTTCTTCCAGGCTTGAGTTGTACCCCACCGCCCTGCACAGCACCGCCGCAAACGCCTGGCTGGTGTGCGGCAGATGATCGGCGGCCTGGCTGGCCAGCGCCGTGGCGACAAAACGGTAGTGGTAACGCATGTCCGGTTGGGCGGCACTGGCCTGCTGGCGCTGGACCTCGCCGTCGGCCACCAGCGGTCCGACCTTCAGCTCCACCGGCTCAAAACTGTAGTTGCCGTCCAGGCTGGCGTAATCCGGCGCCATTTCGTAGCCCAGCAATTGCATTCCTGATCTGCGTGCGATCACCGACGCCTTGAAATACGCCTCGGCCCGGCTGGTCGGCCACCATTTGGATTCCGCATCCTGGCGCAACTGCCCATAGGTGCGGGCCTTGTTCTGCAGCTCGGGATTGTCGAAATAAGCCGGCGCCTCGTCGTAGCGTCCTTCGCGCAGCAAACGACGCCCCAGCAGGTTGCGCAGGTTCGCCGCCACCGACAACTGTACGTAGTTGTCTCGATCTTCCTGGCTCAACGGCGGCGGTGCCGGAACCTGGGCGTCGACGTACTGCTTGAGCTCCTCGACGGTCAGCACACGCTCGGCGACCGTTGCGGCGTCGTACCAATAGTTGTTCTGGCCGCGATAAAGCTGATCGAAAGCCTGCAGGTAGTCGCCTCTCTGCAAGGCCAGGATCGCGCTTTCGCCTTCGATCCGGCACTTGGGTTGTACCGTCTCGTAGTCCCAATCCGGCGTACGGCGGTCGCCCCAGGATTCGTCCTTCGGAAAGGCCTGGGCGGCCTTGGCATAGGCGGCGGCCGCAGCGGATTTGTCGCCTTCGCGCAGCGCGAGCTTGGCCCTTACCCACCACGCCAGTCCGCTGTCGCCGGCCTTTTGTGCAAATGCTTTCGCGCTGTCGTAGTCAGCGTGTTGATAACTCACTGCCGCCAAGCGGTCGGCATCATCGAGGTTGCCCTGGGCGCTGGCTTGCAACAGCTTGAGGAGGGTTTTCTCGCCGGAGGGTTCTTCGCCGTCCCACCAGCCGACGCGGCTGAGCAGATAAGCAGTCACCAGGCGCTGCACGGCCTTGGCCTTGAGCAATTCGCCCAGGCGCTCCTCCGACTCGACGCTGAGGCCGCCCGCCAACTGCAGCAGCGAACTGTAGCCAACCGGGGAGCCTTGCAGATTCTGGGTCGCATACAGTCCGATGGCGCTGTCCCAGTCATCGGCGGTGTAGGCCACCCTGGCTTCTTCGCCCAGACTGGCGACGCCCAGCTCCAAGGGGTCGCTGAAGCCGGCGATAGTCAATTCGCGAGCCTGGCGGAACGCCTGCCGTGCCTGATCCCGCAAGGCAGCCGGTTGGCCACGGCCAGCCTCGGTGCTCATGGCGAACAGCGCCCGCCCCAGGGAGTACGCCGCCCAGGTACTGCGCATCCGGCGCTCGTCGGCCGGCAGCGCCAGCAGTTGCTGGAATGATTCGGCTGCGCGCAGACGATCGCCAGCGTTGAACGCTGCCGCTCCGATTGCGTACAGCCGCAGCTCGGCGGGCAGGTTGGCCGCTTCGGCGGCGATCTGCTCGATATCGCTGATTGCCCGCAAGCGCTCCACAACGGCTTGCTGCGGTGGGGTCAGGCCAAGCTGTTCGGCCTTGTTGCGTTGGTCCACGTAGGAAGCCACATCGTCGTAGCTGTAGTCAGGGTTGCGTGTCGCCTCCGTAGCCGGCTTCAATCCGGCGATGGCCTGGCCGAGACGACTGACCTCGAAGCGAAAGCTGCCCTCGGGCAGCTCCGCCAGCGATTGGGCCCGGTTATCCAGCAGGCGCATCGGAAAATCCGGCCCGCAGGCCAATGCCTGGCACAGCGGTAAACCGAGGCTCAGGCACAGCAGGCGACGAGGCCACTTACGGGTAGACATTCATTCCTCCTTGGTCGATTTTTGTACAGCGCGCCCAGCCGATTGCCCGTTGGGCACCGGCAGCCAAGCGGCCTTCCTGGATGCGGGTGAAGGTAAGCAGTCCAGGGGTTTGTTGCAACGTATAACCGGCCAAGGCATCGACGCCATCACACCCGCCCACGGCGAGTGTCAGCCGCTGCGGCCAGGGGCTGTCGAGATTGCCCTGGTTCACCAGCCGGATGTCATAGAGTCCGCCCTGCTCTTGCAGGCGCAGAGTCAAATGACTGTCCAGGCGATCACCACGCGCCACCGCGCCAAGAGTGGCCAGGCTCCAGGCGCGCCGGTCCCCCGCCAGCGGCAGGCGAAACCAGATCAATCCGGCCAGATGCTCTGGCGGCTCGGCGCGCAGTTGCGCGACAAGCCCGGCCACTTGTCGTGGATCGGCGAGCAACTCCCGGCGCTCGCCGCCGCGGTCGATGGGCACTTCGCTTTCCACCACCGGTGCGCCGTTTTCTTCGGTCAGCAGCGCCACGCCATAGGCCGGCAAGGCCAGGTAGAACGGGCGTGTGGTGAGGTCGCCCCAGCGCTGGGCCCAACGTTGAGCCTGGCTGGGATCGAAAAGCCCCTGACGCGGATCGCTGACCGCGTGTACCTGCAGGACGCTGCTGTCCACAACCTTTAACAGACCGGGCAACTCGGGGCTGTCGAGCCAGGCCGGCAGCGCGGTGATGCTGAGCTGCAAGGCGGCCGGCAAGGCCTGCCGCAAGCGGACAAGGAAGTTCCGATAGGCTGGCAGCCTTGCGTTACCGGCATCGTGGTCGATTTCGATGCCCATCGGCGCCAGGTCCAGGGTTTGCCAGTCGGCCAGCAACTGCTGGATCCGCGAGATTATTTCGTCCTGATCGAGGGATTTGAGCTGGCCATCCAGGCGAATCACCGCTATCAACGGCCGACCGTCAGCCTTGAGCAATGCCGGATCGATCCGCGCGTGGCTCCAGCCGGCGCCCGGGAAGGCTTGCAGCGCCAGCACCCGGAGGCTGGAAAAGTCCGCATGGCTCTGGCTCAGCGCCAGTTCATGGGCCGGCGTCCACTGGCGTTGCCAGATATAAAGTTGCTGATCGAGGGCAGGCAGAGGGGGCTGGTCGCAGCCGCTCAAAAACAATGCGGCGAAGGTCAGCGTCAGCCTGTAGATAAAAGTCATGAAGCGCAGCCACCCCGGAAAAAGGCTGGCAGATTAACCCTTGCGAGGCGTTACCGAAATACGTGGCGAGGGCAGTTGCACGCTCGCCACTTTGTGCCTGTTGCTCAGGCCTCTTTTTGCAAGCCGACAACGGTACGCGGCATCCCCACGAACCCAGGCAAGGCTTCGATCCGCGCCAGCCATGCGCGCACATGGGCGTAGTCCTGCAGCGAAACGTTGCCTTCTGGCGCATGGGCGATATAGCTGTAGCCTGCGATGTCGGCGATGGTGGGAGTGTCACCGACTAGATAGGCGCTGTTGCTCAGTTCCTGGTCGATGACTTTGAGCAGGTTGTGGGAGCGCGCGATCACATCCTCGGCGTTATGAGAAGCACCGAACACGGTGATCAGGCGCGCGGTGGCCGGTCCGGCATGCAATGGCCCGGCCGCTACCGACAACCAGCGCTGGACGCGAGCGGCGCCGACCGGGTCCGTTGGCAGCCAGCGGCCGTCGCCGTACTTGTTTGCCAGGTACACCAGAATGGCGTTGGAGTCGGCCAGTACCACACCGCTATCATCTATCACCGGTACTTGGCCGAACGGGTTGATCGCGAGGAAATCCGCTTGTTTGTGCGCGCCCTTGGCCAGGTCGACAAAATTGACCTCGACCGGCAACTCAAGCAAGGAAAGCATCAGCTGGACACGGTGCGCATGGCCGGACAGTGGGAAGTGATAGAGCTTGATAGGGTTCATGGTCGACTCCGCCGAGAATGACGCCATCGGTTTGCGGCGTCGATGGAGTCATCTTCTGCTCAAGCGCGGAGCTATGGAATCACCTGCAAACGCAATCCATTATTTCTGCAGGCGAAACAATGCGTCAGTTCTTCAAGGCTGGATGTTCTCGTATTGCACTCACCATGAAGTCGACAAAACTGCGAACCCGCGCCGGCGCATTGCGCCCGCCCTGATACACCACGTGGATTGGCAATGGCGGCAGCTCAAAATCGGCCAGGACGATTTCCAGCTCGCCGGCCGCGATATTGTTCGCAACCTGATAGGACAGGACCCGGGTCATCCCCAACCCCTGGCACGCCGCGCCGATGGCAGCCTGGTTGGCCGTGACCACGAGCCGGGGCGTGGGCCGGACCGACAACGGCTGACCGGCCTCGATGAACGTCCAGTTCCTGACCTGGCCGATGGCTGATGACGACACCACGGGCATCCGCTCCAGATCCTGCGGATGCTCGGGTCGGCCATGCTGGTCGAAGAATTCCGGAGAACCGCACACCACGCGCCGCACCTCGCCGACACGCACGGCATGCAGGCTGCTGTCGGGCAACTCGCCGATGCGCACCGCGACATCAATGCCCTCCTCGACCATGCTGACGGTGCGATCCAGCAGCAAGGCGTTGACGCAAACTTCGGAAAATCGCCCCAGGTAATCCACCAGCACCGGCATGACGAACAACTGGCCGAACAGCACGGGCGCGGTAATCGTCAGTTGTCCGCGGGGCTGGGCGTGGCTGCCGGCCGCCGAATCCTCGGCCTCCTGCAAATCGCCGAGGATCCGCCGACAGTCCTCAAGAAAGCGCTGGCCCGCTTCGCTCAGGTAAACGTTGCGGGTGGTACGAACCAGCAGCGGCGTACCGATACGCTGTTCCAGCGCCGCCACGGCGCGTGTCACGCTCGCCGCCGACAAGCCCAGGCGCCGGGCAGCCGCTGAAAATCCGCAGTCCTGGGCGACGGCGACAAACACCTGCATTTCCTGAAACCTGTCCATCCGTCCCCCGATGAGAAATCCTGATACAAGTTATGCCTACGCCTCAAAGCCGCGCCGTACCGCCATTGTAGAGGGTCAGGCGGGCGAACCGCAGCCCGGCGCAGGACATCGAGCCGCCGAGGACCGCTACGCTTGGTACCATCGAGCACATTGTCATGACAGATTCATGACCAAAAGGAAAACCCTGTGGGAGCGAGCCTGCTCGCAAAAGCTATCTGTCAGCCACCATTTGCGTCGCTGACAGCTGATTTTCGCGAGCAGGCTCACTCCCACCAAGGTTGCGCGATGTTTGATGGATTGATTTAACCGAAAGGCCCGTTTCCGTGAATTTTCTTTACCGAGCTCTCACCCACCCCCACGCTGCCATCTGCGCCCTGGCCGGATACGTGCTCCTGGTCCCCATGGGCCTGCGCCTCCTGCTCGGCTGGTCCGACCCGCTGGGCTATCTGTCGGACATGGCCATCGGCAGCTTGTTGATCGTGCTCTTGCATCGACGCCCCTGGTGGCTGGCATTGCCGGTTTTGCTGGCCTGGTGTGCGCTGGCCCTGGTCAGCATCGAATTGGTCAATGCCGTCGGAAGGATGCCCACCCCGGCGGACATTCAATACCTGGTCGATCCGCAATTCGTCGAGAACTCCACCAGCGGCGGCTTTGCGCATCCCTGGCTCGCCGCGATCATGCTGGCGGCCCTGACACTCTGGCTGGCCAGCCGATGGGCCAATCGGAGCCGCCAGGCACCTCCCTTGCCCCGCCATGCCTGGGCGATCCCCGTGGTGTTTTTCCTGGCCCACGGCACGGCGCAAACCTGGCGGCCCAGCGAGGCAGACCAGTGGAATCTGTTCAACCTGCCTCATCAGCTGATGACGGCTGGCGTCGCCGCCGGCCAGGAGCACATCGAACAATGGCTCGCAGGTGATACGCCGGACCAGGCGCCACCGATGCACGGGCTTACCCGGCTCGATCTGGATGGGCAGAAACTCCTCACCGAGCCGGGTAGCGCGCGCAATGTGCTGATCATCGCCCTGGAGGGCATTCCCGGTGCCTATCTGGAAACCAACCGCCAAGCGCTGAAAAGCAGTTATCAGGAAAACCTGATGCCGCGCCTCAGCACCTGGGCCGAGCGCGGCATGAACACGCCCGACTACGTGTTGCACAGCCACCAGACCATCCGTGGCCTGTACGCAATGCTCTGCGGTGACTACGACAAGCTCGACGATGGCACGCCCAAGGGCGTCGAAATGCTCAACCAGCACCAACGCAACCAGGCCTGCCTGCCGGCCCAATTGCGCAAGCACGGCTTTTCGACTCATTTCCTGCAGGGTGCCGGCCTGCGGTTCATGGCCAAGGACCGGATCATGCCGCACATCGGCTTCGACACGACCCTGGGCATGGAGTGGTTCACCCGACCGGCCTACCTCGAGTTTCCCTGGGGCAAGGACGACAAGACCTTTTTCGAAGGCGCGCTGGACTACGTCGGACAACTGCAACAGGCAGACAAACCCTGGATGCTCACCCTGCTGACCGTAGGCACGCATCAGCCGTACTCGGCGCCAGATGACTACCTGGAGCGCTACGACACCGCCAAACAGGCCGCCGTCGGTTATCTGGACGACGCGCTGGACAGCTTCCTGACAAACCTCGAACGCCAGGGCATCCTGGAAAATACCCTGGTGGTCATCACCTCGGACGAATCCCATGGCATCGACGATGTGCGCCTGGCATCGTCCTGGGGCTTCAACCTGACGCTGGCACCGGAGCCGTTGCCGCGAACCAAGCAAGGCGTCCATGGCCACGTCGACCTGAGCGCGTCGATCCTCGATTACTTCGGATACGCGGTGCCCACCTCGTTATCCGGCCGCTCTCTGTTCAGGGACTACGCGGCGGGCCGGGAAATCATGTCGTTCACCAACGGCAAGCTGCGCTACCACGATGGCAAAGGCACCTTTACCGAATGCGATTTCCAGCAGCGCTGCCGGTATTACGCCAGCGAAGGCTTCATCGCCGACCGCGCCACGTACCTGGGTCAATACAGCGGCCAGCGCGCGAGGCTGATCAGCGCCCGGGCCAACGCGCTGGACCAGACACTGCTGGGTTCATCGGTGAACCAGCATTACCAGTTCGGCAGCGCCGAGAAAATCACCCTTCCCGCCCAGGTCTCCAACGACTGGACCGACAACCTGATCGGCGCCCAATACCTGGAAATGCCCAAGGGCACCCGCACCCGCGTCAGCCTGACCATTCGCGCCGTGGAAAACGATCACGCCGCCTACATTTCCCTCAAGGCCAAGGAGTTCGAGCAGGACGTGACGATGGACTTGCCCACCGACGTGACGGTAACCGCCGATCAACCGCTGGTGATGGACATTCATTTCGACAACCCGCAACCGCGCAAGGCGTTTTCCTTTCACTTGCTCGGCCATGGCACAGGCGCGATCGAAATCAGCGACTTCAGCGTCGTCACCGAACTGCTGGAGCAGACCGACCAGCCGGAGTACCTGGACGATATGCAGGACGACAGCGAGGCACAGTCCAGCTGAACAGCAACGGGCAACCGTCAGGACTGCTGCGCGTTTTGATCAATCGCTGATCAACTGCATGATTTCGAAAGCGTTCAGCGCCGCACCGCGCAGCAACTGATCGCCGCTGATGAACAGGTCCAACCCATGCTCGCCATAGATCAGGCTGTAGCGAATCCGCCCAACCTCCACCGCATGTTTGTAGGTTGAGGTCATGGGCATCGGATAAGCGCCGAACTCAGGCTCATCCACCACTTCGACCCCTGACGCGTTATGTAACAGCGTGCGCACGCGATCCAGCGACTGGATGGGTTTTTTGAAGCGCAGGCTCAGACTCTCGGCGTGGGACCGCAACGTCGGCACCCTGACCGCAGTGGTGCTGACAGCCAACACCGGTTCGTCGAGAACCTTGCGCAACTCCCAGACCACTTTCATCTCTTCATGGGTGTAACCATTAGCTTCGAATGAGTCGACTTGGGGAATCACGTTGAACGCCAGGTTATGGGCGAAGTACTCGCTGTCATCGCGATCACCGTAGTCGCTGAAGGACCTGGCTTTCTCCCGCAGCTCCAGCATCGCCGGCTGCCCCGCCCCGCTGGCCGCCTGATACGTGGAGATGATCGCGCTCTCCAACCCGAACGCGTCGTGCAGCGGACCCAGCACCATCAACGCGATGGCCGACGAGCAGTTGGGGTTGGCAATCAGTTTTTCGCCCCGGTAACGCCGGCCGTTGATAGGCGGCACCAGCAATGGAATGGCTTCGTGGTAACGAAACGCCGAGGAGTTATCGATGACATACGACCTTTCAGCCAGGCGCTCACCGTATTCCAGGGCAAAGGCACCGGAAACACACAGGAAAACGATATCGCACGAGGCGCAACCTTCCACCGAGAAAGGCTCGATCAGATGGCGGCTCCCGCCCACCGCCAAGCGCTTGCCAGCGGAACGTTCCGAGGCCATGCAGACCACTTCATGGTCGGTATCTTCGAGCAATTGCAGCATGGTCATGCCTACTGCGCCGGTACATCCCACCACGGCGATCTTCTTCATTTTTGATTTTCCTTGCCTGCTTCGCGAGGCCCTACCGTCGAGGTTTCGCCGATTTCCTGACGACGATTGTAGGAAAGCAAGGCTGTCCGCTACAGTGCAGCGCATGACAATAAACGGTGGAATCACGCCAAATGCACGCTCACCCCGGAACAGTGGCGATCCTCGTTTATGAAGGTCTTTGCGTATTCGAATTCGGCATCGCTCTGGAGATATTCGGCCTGCCGCGTCCGGAACTGGATGTCCCGTGGTACGGCCATCAGATCGTTGCCGTCGATCCTGGGCCGATGCATGCGCTGGGAGGCCTGCGCATAGCTGTCGACGCGGGACTCGAAGCGCTGGATAGCGCGCGAACCATCATCATTCCCGGCTGGCGCAGCCACCATGAACCGCCACCTGAAGCGTTGCTGCAAGCATTGCGCCGCGCTCATGCCCGCGGTGCCCGCTTATTGTCCATCTGCTCTGGCGTGTTCGCACTGGCCGCCACCGGATTGCTGGATGGCAAGACCGCAACCACCCATTGGCAATTCTCATCCTTGCTCGCCGAGCGATTCCCCCGAATCACCGTTGACCCGAACGTGCTGTATGTCGATGCCGGCCAGTTGATCACCTCGGCCGGCAGCGCCGCCGGTATCGACGCCTGCCTGCATTTGATCGCCCGGGATTTCGGTACCCACATCGCCAATTCGGTGGCCCGCCGTCTGGTGATGGCACCACAGCGAACCGGCGGCCAGTCGCAATTCATCGCGGCGCCTGTGGATAAGTCGCCGCGCAATGAACTGACACGGATCCTGCACTGGGTTCGAGGACATCTGGATCAGCCGCTCAACGTCGCCGACCTGGCTGCCCGCGTCGCCATGAGCGAACGGACTTTCCTGCGGCGCTTCGTTGAAACCACCGGCCTGCCGCCCAAGGCCTGGCTACAGCAGGAACGCCTGAACCGGGCACGGGAGCTGCTGGAAAGTACCGACCAGCGCACAGCCTGCATTGCCCAGGCCTGCGGGTACCGGTCGGTGGAGAGTTTTCGGGCGGCGTTCCGCAACGCCATGGGCCTGCCGCCCTCAACCTATCGCGAGCGATTCGGCGCCGCGCGGGCCAACCGGGTCAATCCAGCAACCGATGCAACTTGGCGTACTGCAGCAACATGATGGTCTTGCCGTCGCAGATCTCGCCGGTTTCGATCATGCCCAAGGCTTGATCGAGAGGCATCTCCAGCACCTCGATTTCCTCGCCCTCCGCCTCAAGCCCACCACCTTCGTGCTGTTTGTCCTCGTCGGAATACTCACCGACGAAAAAATGCACACGTTCGGTCACCGACCCTGGGCTCATGAACGCCTCGAACACCTTGCGCACGTCCCGCACGATATAGCCGGTTTCCTCCTGGGTTTCCTTGCGGATACAGGTGTGCGGGTCGTCGTTGTCCAACAGGCCGGCGCAGGTTTCGATCAACAGGCCGTCGTGCCCGTTGACGAACGCCGGGAAGCGGAATTGCCGGGTCAGCACTACGGTTTGCTTGGCCTTGCTGTAGAGCAGGATGGTCGCACCGTTGCCACGGTCATAGGTTTCGCGCGTCAGCTCGCGCCATTGGCCGTTGCGGCCGAGGTAATCGTAGGTAGTCTTGCGCAGGATGTACCAGTTGTCCGAGAGGACTTCGACATTCTTGATGCGCACACGGTCTTGCGTGCTGATTGGCTGTGTCATTGACCCACTCCGTTCGGGACCAGAAAACTCACTTCAAACCCGGCTCATTCAACGTGATGCCGGGACGCGTGGCAATGCGCGTTTATGAGCCGTTTTCTGGTAAGCGCGTTCAATAATTTCTCGGGCCTTGGGAGACACCGCTTCACCCATCAGGTACGCATCGATTTCCTCGTAGCTGCATCCATATGCCACTTCATCCAACTTGCCAGGTGCCAGGTCTTCCAGATCGGCGGTCGGTGCCTTGCGCACCAGGTAAGCGGGGGCACCCATCGCGTCGGCCAACAATCGCACCTGGGTTTTGGTCAACCCGGACAGCGGTGCCAAATCGCAGGCACCGTCGCCGAACTTGGTGAAAAATCCCATCACCGCCTCTGCCCCGTGATCGGTGCCAACCACCAGCCCGTTGCTGAGATTGGCAATGGCGTATTGCGCCAGCATCCGTGCCCGGGCCTTGGCATTGCCTTTGGCGAAGTCGATGAGTTCGGCCGAAGGCTGCAAGCCGTCGACAGCGATATGACCCATCAGCCCGTCAACACAAGCACCGATGTTGCTGGTGGTGATCGAGTCCGGCCGGATGAAGTCCAAGGACGCTTGGGCGTCTCGCTCGTCTGCCTGGGCCTTGTACGGCAACCGGACCGCAATAAACCGCGCCGTGTAGTCTTCATCGCGCAGTTGCTCCACTGCCAACTGGCAAAGACGGCCGGCAGTGAGGGAGTCGACGCCGCCACTGATCCCCAGCACCAGGGACTTGCAACCCGACTCACGCAGCACCTGCTTTATAAACTCGACGCGGCGAGCAATCTCGGCGGCTTCGCCGCCCTGTTGCAGTTGACGGTCGATGCCCAGCTCCCGGGCAATGCTCTCTTGCTGAAGCGAAGTCATATCAGGCTCCCATTTGTGGATTGACCAGGGCGACGTTGAACACTTGAGCGGCGTAGCGCAAAAATGAGGCGTCTTCACACACGTTCTTGATCGGATCGTCGGAAAACTTGACGACGGGCTCGCCATGCACCCGCACCAGTTTCATGACGATGCTCAGCGGTTCGACGCCGTCGACGTCGCAGGCCAGGCTGGTGCCCATGCCGAAGCCGAATTTCGCCTTGCCACGAACGTGGCGCAGGATCGGCAGGCATTTTTCGAAATTGAGGCCATCGGAGAACATCAGGTCCTTGGTGCGCGCATCGACGCCCAGCTCCTGGTAACGCCCCAGCACCTTGTCAGCCCAGACGATCGGGTCACCGGAATCCTGCCGCAGACCGTCATAGAGCTTGGCAAAGTACAGGTCGAAATCCTTGAGGAAGAAATCCGTACTGATGCAGTCCGTCAGCGCGATACCGAGCCGGCCGCGATACTCGTGCACCCAGTTCTCCAATGCCGCGTTCTGGCTTTCACGCAACCGGCCAAGTTGCTGGTGCACCATCAACCATTGGTGCGCCATTGTGCCGATCAAGGGGAGATCGAATTCGTACGCCAGGTGAGCGTTACTGGTACCGACAAAGACCCCGGGGAAATCGCTGCGCATGACATTTACTACTTCACGCTGGGCCCTGAATGACAGCCGCCGTCGGGTGGAGAAGTCCGAGACACGAAACTCGGCAAGTTCTTCACGACTGGCATTTTTCTCCAGCCATTCAAACTTCTGGTACAGCTTGCGGGTAACGTCGGCCAACTCGACTTCCGGGTACTTCTCACGATTGCGCAGTTCGCTGACCATCGCCAATACCGGTTGTTCGAACATGATGCAGTGCAGCATCGGCCCACGGACACGAATGTGCAGTTGGCCGTCGACTTCCGAAACGTGGATGTAGCGCAGGTTGAAGCGAAACAGGCCGAGAAACTGTTCGAAATCCGGTGTCAGGTATTCACGGAAACGCTTGTTGAACAGAAACCGCTGCTCGCCTTCGCGTAGTTGCAACCCGGCGAGCTTCTCCAGTTCGACACGAATGTCTGGAATCAAGTGAGCGAGCCGCTCCTTGGAACGCACGATGAACTGGTATTCCACCTCGACATTCGGGTGCTGGTGCAAGACCGCCTGCATCATGGTGAAGGTGTAGTAGTCGGTGTCCAGAAGACTCTGGATAGTGCCGCTGCTTGAGTCGTATGCGCTGTCCATGGCTCTTCCTTATGCGTTTGCCAAGCGGATGGTTTCTTCGCGAGTGGCGGTAACCGCGACGCCCGCTTGCTCGAGGTCTTGAATGGCCTGGTTGGCCCCCGTTTCACTGATGGCCCGGCAAGCCGGGAGGTGAACGATGACCTTGAAGCCAGCGGAGGCCAGTTGCAGAGCGGTGGTCTTGACGCAGAAATCCAGCGCCAGCCCGCCGACAATTACCTGCTCCACTTTCAACCCTTTCAGGTACTCGATCACGCCAGTGGAGAGCTTGCCGTGCAAGTCGTGGTAGCAGGCGCCATAGGGGTGCAGATCCGGCTCGACGCCCTTCCAGACGAAATAGTCGTAATCGTATGGGGCCGGCAGTTGATCCAGCAGGGCGAAACCTTCGGTGCCGGGAACGCAGTGGCTGACCCAGGTGATGTCAGCGTGCTCGAGCCCGGTCGGCACGAACATCTGCGAATGATCGGAGACCACCCACGGGGCCAGGGGCGAATGGGCATCCTTGCTGCCGATGCGAAGGCTGGCCAGGGACGCGATGAAATTCAGCTCACCGGCAATCTCATCACCGCCCGGCACCGGAAGCTCATCAGGGCACAGCGGCGTAAAGCTCTTTTGCGCATCGACATCGAAGGAAGCTGTTTTCCGGGTCAGGCTGTTCATGCTGGTTTCCTCCTCTTCAATGGCCAGGAGAGTACATATGATGTACTTTCATGGCAAGCCCTTCTCGAAAGAAAATTTTCCACAGGTTTGTTTCATCCGCCGACTATTTATTGGAAGCCAATCAGGTTTACATGAAGGATTTTTACTATAAAGTACATGTCGTGTACTAAAAGAGGATGAGCCATGTTCGAACTAGCCGTCTATGGTGGTGCTTTTAATCCCCCTCATGCCGGTCACGCCCAGGTGATGATCGAGGCCTCGAACCAGGCCAGGCGCGTGTTGATCGCCCCTAGCTTCCGGCATCCCTACGGCAAACAGATGGTCGACTATGACGTTCGCCTGAACTGGTTGGAATCCATCGTCGAACACGTCCAGCCCCTGTGCTACGCCGAAGTGCGCGCAAGCCGGGTGGAGCAGGTCGTGGCCCGTGGCGTTGAAGGCGCCATCTACAGCTATACCCTGCTCGCCCATTTCGCCGACAGCCTGGCCCTGGACGGCAAGCGGATCGCGTTGGTGGTGGGCGAGGATGTCGCGGATTTGCTGCCGACTTTCTATCGCGGCCAGGAACTGCTTGAGCGTTTTTCCATCCTTCGCGTGAGCGAAAAGATCCACGTGCGCAGCACATCGGTTCGCGAACGACTGGCCTTGGGCAAGCCGCTGCCCAGCCACTGGATAGCTCCCGGCATGAACCCGTTAAACTATGACCTTTACGCTAACCACGGAAATCGACATGCCCACTAGCACAGCCACCGCGCGCGGTTATCTGCATACCATCGACCTCTGCGTGCTGCGCTTCTGCCGGGAGACCCAGGCGCTGGAAATCCTCCTGAACCGACGGGAAGCCGAGCCGTTCGCCGGCCATTGGGCGTTGCCCGGGATCGTGGTCAATGGCGATGTCGAAGATCTCACGCTGAACGACGCCGTGGAGCGCCTGCGCAATTCAAACAAGGTAGGCATGCCGCTGGCCTGGATCGAACAGGTCGGCACCGTCGGCGACGCGTTCCGCGACCCACGCTGCTGGTCATCCTCGACGTTCTACCTGGCGATTGCCAACGAGGCGGTCCTGCTCGCCGAGCATCAGGGATTTTTCCCCCTCAAGGATGTCGCTGATGCCTCGATCAAACTTCCTTTCGATCACAACAGCCTGGTGGCGGCGGTCCAGGAACGGTTGTTGTCCAAAGCCCTCTACAGCAGCCTGCCGCTGATGTTCCTGGGCCCGGAATTCAGCGCGCCGGAAGCGGTGGATATTTTCTCCGTGGTGCTCGGTCGTCCGGTGCTCAAGACCAGCATGCGCCAGCGTCTGCTGAAGATGACCGAGGCCGGTTATTTGCAGGAAACCGGTCGTAAAAAAGCCGGCGACGGCGGCCGACCGCAACGCACGGTGGAAAATCTCAAACCGGCCAGCGTCTATCTTTTTGATCGGTGTTTCCTGGAGTGACTTGTGCGTATGCCCAGCACACCTTCCTGGCCCGATATCAGAGGCCATGAGGTTTATGCAGATCAGAGAACAGCCTAGGAGAGGCGGAATTATAGGCAATTATAGAGCGACTATAGACCGATCCCCCCTAAAGCTGCCCAGCGCCAGTTTTGCGCGAGAAAAATCGAAAAATACTTTCAATCACTCCAGCCAGGCGGTAAAGACCTTGCCAGGGTTCATCAGACCCGCCGGGTCCAGCGTATGTTTAATGGCCCGCATCAACTCGATCTCCAGCGGGTCCTTGAACTGGGCTGCGGCATGGGGTTTGGCTTGCCCCAGCCCATGTTCAGCACTGATGCTGCCATTGAAGGTGCTCGTCATCCGGTAGATGACTTGCATGATCGCGTGTTCGCGGGCCTTGAACGAAGCGTCCGCATCGCTAATCGGCTTGCTGATGTTGTAGTGCAGATTCCCGTCGCCCATGTGCCCATAGGAAACGATGCGCACGCCTGGAAAGTCCTGTTGCAGGGCTTTGTCGGTGCGCTCGATGAACTCCGGAATCCGACTGACAGGCACGCTGATGTCATGCTTGAGGCTGGGGCCTTCGTGATTCTGCGCCTCGGAAATTCCTTCGCGCAGCGCCCACAGCGCGGCGGCCTGCGCCTGGCTGCTGGCCAATACCGCATCAATGACCCAACCTTGCTCGAAGGCATGGGCCAGGCCGTTTTCAAGCAGCAGCGTCAACGGCGCATCGGGCACCGTGTCGCGCAATTCAATCAACGCGTACCAGGGATGTTTCGTCTCCAGCGGATCGCTGCAACCCGCCACATGATCCAAGACGAAATCCAGGCTCTGGCGCGACATCATCTCGAAGCCCGTCAGGCGGTCGGCGCACAGGCTGCGGACATGACCGATCAAATCCACCGCCGCTTGTGGCGAAGGCAGCGCAACCCAGGCTGTCGCCGTGCTGCAGGTTGCCGGAAACAGCTTCAGCACCGCCGCAGTGATGATGCCCAGCGTGCCTTCCGAGCCGATGAACAAATGCTTGAGATCGTAACCGGTGTTGTCCTTGCGCAACCCCCGCAAACCGTTCCAGATTCGTCCGTCCGGCAATACCACCTCAAGCCCGAGCGTCAGCTCACGCATGTTGCCGTAGCGCAGCACCGCCGTGCCGCCAGCGTTCGTCGCCAGATTGCCACCCACCGAGCAACTGCCCTCCGCCCCCAGCGATAGCGGGAACAAGCGCCCCGCCTGGCTGGCGACCTCCTGGAGTTGCTGCAGGATCACCCCGGCCTCGACCGTGATGGTTTCATTGGCGAGGTCGATTTCACGGATGCGCTTCATCCGGGTCAAAGACAACACCACCTGGCTGCCGGAAGCATCCGGAATCGAGCCACCGCACAAACCGGTATTGCCGCCCTGGGGAACCAGCGCCACCCTGGCGTCGTGGCAAAGCCGCATCACTGCCGCGACCTCCTCGGTGGTCGCGGGCCTGACCACGAGCGCGGCCTGGCCTTGATAGGCGTTACGCCAGTCTGTCAGATAGCTGGCCATGAGCGCCGGATCCCGTACCACGCCCGCAGCGCCCACGACGTGCTCGATGCTCTGGATAAACTCAGGGCTCAACGCCATGACGTGCTCCTCATTGACCTGATCACGGGCGCCGCCCGATCTCGACCTGGTCGGCCGTCCATCCCGCCACGCGTTCGCTCAAGGACAACCCGAGGCCAGGCCGGGTGGGCACCAGCATTCTTCCGTCACGGGTTTCCATGCGTTCATTGAACAATGGCTCCAGCCATTCGAAATGTTCCACCCAAGGCTCGCGGCTGTAAGTGGCGGCCAGATGGATGTGCAGTTCCATGGCAAAGTGCGGCGCGATCATCAGCCCTGCTTGTTCGGCTGCTGCCTGGACTTTCAGGTAAGGCGTGATGCCGCCGACACGTGGCGCATCAGGCATCAGGTAATCGGCAGCGCGCAACTTGATGAATTCCCAGTGCTCGGCAACGCTGGTGAGCATTTCACCGGTGGCGATCGGCGTGTCGAATTGCTGCGCCAGCGCGGCGTGGCCTTCGGCGTCATAGCAATCCAGCGGCTCCTCGATCCAGACCAGGTTGTATTGTTCCAACTGGCGGCACATGCGCTGGGCGTTGGGTCGGTCCCATTGCTGATTGGCATCGACCATCAAGGGGAAGCTATCCCCCAGGTGTTTGCGGATGGTGCTGACCCGGTGCAGATCCAGCGCCTGGTCAGGCTGGCCGACTTTGAGCTTGATCCCGCCGATACCCTTTTCCCGGGAGATGTCAGTATTGATCATCAATTGATCAAGCGGCGTGTGCAGGAATCCCCCCGACGTGTTGTAGCACTGGACAGAATCGCGATGAGCGCCGAGCAAACGCGCCAGGGAAAGATTGGCCCGCTTGGCTTTCAAGTCCCACAGGGCGACATCGAATGCACCGATCGCCTGGGTCGCCAGGCCGCTGCGCCCCACCGAGGCACCCGCCCAGCAAAGCTTGTCCCACAATTTGGAAATGTCGCTGGGGTTTTCGCCGATGAGGCCAGGAGCGATTTCCCTGGCATGGGCAAATTGCCCGGGGCCGCCGGCGCGCTTGGAATAGCTGAAACCCAGGCCACGGTAGCCGTCCCTGGTTTCGATTTCGACAAACAGCATGGCGATTTCGGTCATTGGCTTCTGCCGACCGGTCAGTACCTTGGCGTCGCTGATGGGGTTGGCCAGCGGCAGGAATACCGAGGCCACGCGCACCCAGGCAATGCGGTCGTCATCGGCGGAAGGCAGTTGAGGCGTGTCTTGCATGGCTATGCTCCGAACGTTTGGGTTCGGCTGCCGCAACACGGCGTCGTGTTACAGCAGCGAATGCAATGGGCTAGCTGCGCATCAATTCAATGGCCGCACTTTTGCGGTTGCGAATGACCGTCACCAGGTGCCAGGAGATGGACGCGGCGGCCAGGATGAGGAAGCCCGCCGAGATGGGATTGGTCAGGAAGCCGCCGAAATTGCCATCGGACAGCATCAAGCCGCGACGCAAGTTGGTTTCAGCCATCGGACCGAGGATGAAACCGATGATGAACGGTGCAATCGGCAAACCGGCCTTGACGAACCCATACCCCAGCAAGCCAAACAGCAGCACCGCCCAGACGTCGAATATCCGGCTGTTCAAGCCAAAGGCGCCGACGACGCAAAGCACCAGGATGATCGGCAGCAGAATGTGCTTGGGCACCGCCAACAACTTGATGAACATGCGCAGGCCGTAGAATTCCAGCACCAGCATCAGCACGGAAGCGAGGATCAGCGCGGCGAATATCGTATAGACCAACGGTGCCTGGCTGATGAACAGCAACGGTCCGGGCTGGATGCCGTGGATCATGAAGCCACCGAGCATCACTGCCGTAGTGGTATCGCCGGGAATGCCGAGCGTCAACAGAGGAATCATCGCGCCGCCGATGCCAGCGTTGTTTGCCGTCTCGCTGGCGACCACGCCGTCAATCTTGCCTTTGCCGAACTCCTCCGGTGTCTTCGAGCGTTTCTTCGCCACAATGTAAGAGACGATATTCGACGTACCGGCACCGATGCCAGGCAAGATGCCGATGCCCAAGCCGATCAGGGATGATCGAGTGGCGTTGGGCAGTTGGCCAACAAATTCCTTCATCGAAAAACCAAAACCTTTAACGCCTTTCATGCTGACGTGCTGGGGTTTGGCCCGGTGACTCAGGCGCGCGCTTTCAGCGAACTTCAGCACCTCGGAGACCGCAAACATACCGATCATCACGGTGAGCATGGCGAAGCCGCCATTGAGGCTCGGCAGGTCAAAGGTAAAGCGACGAATAGCCTCGACCGGAGCGATCCCCACCGTGGAAAAGGCAAAGCCCAAGGCACCGGCAAACAAGCCTTTGACCAGCGAGCCGGTGGACAGCGTGGCAATCAGCGTCAGCGAAAAGATCGCGATGGAGAAGTATTCGTGCGGGCCAAAGCTCAGGGCCAGTTCCGCCAGGATCGGGGCGATGAACATCAGCGCGGCGATACTGAAGATCGTGCCGAGGAACGAGAACACCACGCCAATCCCAAGGGCCTTCACGCCATGGCCTTGTTTCATCAGCGGCCAGCCATCGAACGTCGTCGCGATGGAGGCCGGCGTTCCCGGTATGTTGAGCAATATCGCCGATATCAGCCCTCCCGAGGTGGCGCCAACGAAAAGCGCCACCAGCAGCGCCAGGCCAGGACCGGGTCCCATCGAATAAGTCAGCGGCAAGCACAATGCGATCGCCATGGTGGCCGAAAGACCAGGCACCGCTCCAAAAACGATCCCCACCGCAACGCCGAGGGTGATCAGGAGAAAGACGTAGGGTGTCAGTACGGCTGCGAAGCCTGTTTGCATGAGCTCAATCATGGCCGTCCCCTAGAAATCCAATAAACCGACAGGCAGGAGCAAGTCGAAGCCATGACGAAAGATGTAAAAAATCAGCACAGCCGAAACGACCGCGATCAGGGTGTAACGCAGGTGCTTGACCTTTTCGTCCGCCGGGGTCAATACGATGAACTGGGCATAGAGATAGAGCGCAGTCGTGATTAGAAAACCCACCGGCTGCATCAGCGCTGTGTAAAGCAGCACCAAGGCCACGGATTTGATGACCGTTGGGTAATCGATCGCCTCTGGCTTTTCCGAAGGTTCGGCACTTTTATCCGGCAGCTTGCGCCACGCCCACAATTGCAATGCGCCCAACAGACACAGCGCGACGGCGAGTACCCAAGGGACAAACGCGGCATCGACCGTCCCGCGACGCGGCAGGTTCATGGTCAGTATCAGGTAAGCGATGCCGGCGCCGAGCATCGCCAGGCCGGCGATCAACTCGTTTCTTTTATAGGAATCCATACAGGCTCCTCTTGCTGGAAAGGACTGGTTCTCGGGTGTTGGCCAACGCGGTTCACACCCGAGCCGTTACGCAAAATTATTTTGCTTTACGCATCTCGTCCTTGAACTGCATGAAGCTGTCCCGGGTTTTATTCAACGTGGCGACGGCTTCTTCGGGGCCCTGGAAGCTGACCGGCTGCTTGAAGGACTTCTTCAGCTCCTCGGCATATTCAGGCTCTTCGGTGATCTTCTTCATGGTGTCGGCCATTTTCTTGACGATGGCCGGGTCCGTGCCTTTCGGGAAGGCGACGACGTAAGGCTTGTCCAGGACCAGGTCCACGCCTTGCTCCTTGAAGGTCTTGACGTCACCCAGCAGCGCGTTGCGTTCGGCGTTCGGCTGGCCCAGGGCAGTCATCTTGCCGCTGGAAATGTAATCCTGGACCGAGCCATAGCTGATGGCGCCGAGGTCGATACGTTTGCCCAGCAAGGCAACGATTTTTTCCGAGACGGTGCCGCTGTCGACCATTTTCAGTTTCACCCCGGCGAGCTTCTCGAACATCAAACCTTGCAAGTGCGAGAAGTTGCCCATCTCGGTGCCGTAAGTGATGGTGCCGGGCTTGGCCTTGGCTTTTTCAATCAGTTGGTCGAGGCTGTCGATGCCCGAGCTTTTCGCCGAGACGAACACCGCCCCTTTGTCGACGCCAGCGATGCAGGAAATATCGAACGCATCAAAGCGGTCCTCCGACAGCCCCGCGACTTCGTTGACGATCAACTGGCCGGTGTGGGTGAAGAGGATGGTATTGCCATCCGGCGCTGCGCTCTTGACCGCATCGGCGGCGATGGTGCCGCCCCCACCGGCCATGTTGGTGACGACCATGGTCTTGCCAGTGACCTTGGTGAAGTACTTGGCCATCATCCGTGCGTTGAAATCGGTGTCACCACCGGCGTTGGCAATCACCACGACCTGTACCGGACGGCTTGGCCAATCGCTGGCATCGGCAGCCATCGCTGTGCCAGCGGCCAAGCTCAGAAACGAGGCGATCAAAGAGGCGCAGAGTGTTTTCTTCATTATTGTTCTCCGGGTGCTGCCATTCATTGTGGGATTGAGGTTGAGCGAGAAACGGACACGCCCAGCGCTGATGCCTGGCGGGAAGGCAAGACTGCTTGGACGTTGAGATCGGGGAATTCGATTGCACTGGCGAGCGCGAAAAGAGCTTTTCGGGAAGGTAGCTGGCGCACGGCGATAACGCGTGGGACCGAGGGACTACATGTGCGCTGGGCGGCAAATGGAGAAAACATGGCTGCGCCTTTCGTTTTTATTATTTTGACGTCATACGTTGTCGTATGACTTGATATCATCACCTATGCTCCACGTTGTCAACGCAGTTGTTCAGGGGCTTACCGTGAATACGACGAACAGGGAGGATGGTCCCGAGGAGATCGAATCGCCGTCCTTGCACAAATCCGGACTGAAATTTAGTTGCCTCAATAAAAAACCCCCTGAATTTCAGGGGGTTGGTTTTTTTTGCGTTTCGGATCAGAGCCGACCGGCCGACTCCGTTACCCGTGCTCCAGCCTTACTCGACCGTGACCGATTTCGCCAGGTTACGCGGCTGGTCCACGTCGGTGCCCTTGAGCACGGCGACGTAGTACGACAGCAGTTGCAGCGGGATGGTGTAAAGGATCGGCGAAAGGATGTCGTGGATGTGCGGCATATGCACCACGTGGGTGCCCTCACCGTTGGTCATGCCAGCCTTCTCATCGGCGAAGACTACCAACTGGCCGCCACGGGCGCGCACTTCCTGCAGGTTGGACTTGAGCTTTTCCAGCAGCTCGTTGTTCGGCGCCACGGTGACCACCGGCATGTCGTTATCCACAAGCGCCAACGGGCCGTGCTTGAGTTCGCCGGCCGGGTAGGCTTCGGCGTGAATGTAGGAGATTTCCTTGAGCTTCAAGGCCCCTTCCATCGCCACTGGGAATTGCGCACCACGGCCTAGGAACAAGGTGTGATTCTTCTCGGCGAACAGTTCGGCAATTTTTTCCACCGTGCTGTCCATTGCCAAGGCTTCACCCAGGCGGGCCGGCAGGCGGCGCAGCTCTTCCACCAGTTTGGCCTCGACGCCCTCTGCGAGCGTACCGCGTACCTGCCCCAGGGACAGGGTTAGCAGCAGCAGGCCGACCAGTTGCGTGGTGAACGCTTTGGTCGACGCCACGCCGATCTCGCGACCAGCCTGGGTCAGCAGGGTCAGGTCGGATTCGCGCACCAGCGAGCTGATGCCGACGTTGCAGATCGCCAGGCTGGCGAGAAAGCCCAGTTCCTTGGCGTTACGCAGCGCTGCCAGGGTGTCTGCGGTTTCGCCGGACTGGGAAATAGTCACGAACAGAGTGTCCGGCTGCACGACTACCTTGCGATAGCGGAACTCGCTGGCAACTTCGACCTGGCACGGGATACCCGCCAGCTCTTCGAGCCAGTAACGGGCGACCATGCCGGCGTGATAGCTGGTGCCACACGCCACGATCTGCACGTTGCGCACCTTGGCGAACAACTCGGCGGCCTGCGGACCAAAGGCCTGAACCAGCACCTGCTCGTGACTCAGGCGGCCTTCAAGCGTGCGCTGCACAACGGCCGGTTGCTCGTGGATTTCCTTGAGCATGTAATGGCGGAACTCACCTTTGTCAGCGGCTTCGGCACCGTCACGATACTGGACCACCTCGCGCTCGACTTCTTTCCCCTCAAGGTTCCAGACTTGCAAGCTGTCACGGCGAATCTCGGCGATATCGCCCTCTTCCAGATACATGAAGCGGTCAGTCACCTGACGCAGCGCCAACTGGTCGGAAGCCAGGAAGTTTTCCCCCAGGCCCAGGCCAATCACCAGCGGGCTGCCACTGCGGGCCGCCACCAGCCGATCCGGTTGTTTCGCGCTGATTACCGCCAGGCCATAGGCACCATGCAGTTCCTTGACCGTGGCCTTGAGCGCCACGGTCATGTCAGCCAGGTCCTTGAGCTTGTGGGTGAGCAAATGGGCAATGACTTCGGTGTCGGTGTCCGAAGTAAAGACATAACCAAGCGCCTTGAGCTGTTCGCGCAACGCCTCATAGTTTTCGATGATGCCGTTGTGCACCACCGCCAGGTCGCCGGAGAAATGTGGATGGGCGTTACGCTCGCACGGCGCACCATGGGTGGCCCAACGGGTATGGGCGATGCCCAGGCGACCGATCAGCGGCTCGGCGTCCAGCGCCCGTTCCAGTTCACTGACCTTGCCCGGACGACGCACGCGCTCAAGCTTCTCGTCGTTGGTGAAGACCGCCACGCCGGCACTGTCGTAGCCGCGATATTCAAGACGCTTGAGGCCTTCAAGCAAGATGGCCGTGATGTTGCGTTCAGCAACGGCACCGACAATTCCACACATGTTA
Organism: Pseudomonas sp. Z1-29; assembly: GCF_051131995.1. Classification (NCBI taxonomy): domain Bacteria; kingdom Pseudomonadati; phylum Pseudomonadota; class Gammaproteobacteria; order Pseudomonadales; family Pseudomonadaceae; genus Pseudomonas; species Pseudomonas sp. Z1-29. The sequence goes on from NZ_CP071645.1 coordinate 28,836, forward strand.
TTTCTCCTGGCTGACAGGTGCGCAGATCAGATTGATGCCGCGGGCCTGAATCTGGTCGCGTGCCTCCACGGGCAGGCGATCATCGGTAATGAGGGTATGGACGCTGCTCCACGGCAGTTCCAGATTGGGGATCTTGCGGCCGATCTTGTCGGCCTCCACCATCACAATCACTTCGCGGGCAACCTCGGCCATCACACGGCTCAGGCCCAACAGTTCGTTGAAAGTGGTGGTACCTCGAACCAGATCGATGCCGTCGGCGCCGATGAACAGCTGGTCGAAGTCATAGGAGCGCAGCACCTGCTCGGCGACCTGGCCCTGGAACGACTCGGAATGAGGATCCCAGGTACCACCGGTCATCAGCAGCACGGGCTCATGCTCCAGCTCGCTCAGCGCGTTGGCCACGTGCAGGGAATTGGTCATGACCACCAGCCCCGGTTGCTGGCCAAGCTCGGGAATCATCGCCGCCGTGGTACTGCCGCTGTCAATGATGATGCGCGCATGCTCGCGGATCCGCTTCACGGCGGCACAGGCGATGGCTTGTTTGTATTTGGAAACGCTTTGCGCACTGTCGGCGACCAGTTCCTGCGGCATCGGCACCGCGCCACCGTAGCGGCGCAGTAACAGGCCATTGGTCTCCAACGCGGCGAGATCCTTGCGAATCGTAACTTCCGAGGTTTCGAAGCGCTTGGCCAGCTCATCCACGCTCACCTCGCCCTGCTCCTGGAGCAAAGCGAGAATGTTGTGGCGGCGTTGTGGTGTATTGCGCTTGGACATGGCTGCTTAAGTTTCGATTCGAAAGATAACGTAAGCAATCAAAACCTATTGAGGCGATATCGTCAAGACGCAGGGAGAAAAATTCAGAAATCAGCGGACAACTGTGGGAGCGAGCCTGCTCGCGAATGCGGTAGGTCAGTCAGAGCAGCGCTGTCTGATACCGCTTCGCGAGCAGGCTCGCTCCCACAGGAGAGGGTGTGGGTAACTTTAAGGCTTCTTGATCTTTTCCGGACGCTTCCAGCCGTCGATGTTGCGCTGACGTGCACGCCCCACCGCCAGCTGGCCGTTATCCACATTCTGGGTTAGAGTCGAGCCGGCCGCCGTGGTCGCACCGTTGGAGATATCCACAGGTGCTACCAGGGAGTTGTTCGAACCGATGAATACATCCTCGCCCAACACGGTTTTCCACTTGTTGGCGCCATCGTAGTTGCAGGTGATGGTCCCAGCGCCGATATTGGTGCGCGCGCCGATTTCGGCGTCGCCCAGATAGGTCAGGTGCCCGGCCTTGGCACCTTCGCCCATATGAGCGTTTTTAAGTTCCACGAAGTTACCCACATGAGCGCGGGCTTCCAGCACCGTGCCCGGGCGCAGGCGAGCAAACGGGCCGGCGTCGCTACCCTCGCCCATCACCGCGCCTTCGAGATGACTGTTGGCCTTGATTACCACGCCTTTGCGCAGGGTACTGTCCTTGATGACGCAGTTCGGACCAATGACCACGTCGTCTTCGATGACGACTTTGCCTTCGAGGATGACGTTGATATCGATGACCACGTCGCGGCCGACGCTGACTTCACCACGGACGTCAAAACGGGCAGGGTCGCGCAGGGTCACGCCTTGGGCCATCAAGCGGCGGGCGGTGCGCAGCTGGTAATGGCGTTCGAGTTCGGCCAGTTGCCGGCGATCGTTGGCGCCCTGCACTTCCATCGCGTCCAAGGGCTGTTCGGTGGCGACCGCCAGTCCATCGGCAACGGCCATGGCGATCACGTCGGTGAGGTAGTACTCGCCTTGGGCGTTGTTGTTGGACAAGCGGCTCATCCAGTCCCCCAGGCGCTCGGCGGGAACGGCAAGAATCCCGGTGTTGCCTTCGGTGATGGCGCGCTGGGCGTCATTGGCGTCTTTCTGCTCGACGATGGCAGTCACCTGGCCGTCGGCGTTGCGTACGATGCGGCCGTAGCCGGTCGGATCATCCAGCTCGACGGTGAGCAGGCCCAATTGACGCGGCGCGACGTGCTTGAGCAGGCGTTGCAGCGTATCGACTTCGATCAGCGGCACATCACCGTAGAGAATCAACACCGTATCGGCGGTGATGAATGGCACGGCCTGGGCCACGGCGTGACCTGTACCGAGTTGTTTGTCCTGCAGCACGAAATTCAGATCATCCGCCGCCAGGCGCTCACGTACCGCATCGGCTCCGTGACCGATCACCACATGGATACGCTGTGGATCAAGTTGTCGCGCGCTGTGGATAACATGTCCGAGCATGGAGTTGCCGGCTACCGGGTGCAGCACCTTGGGCAGCGCCGAGCGCATGCGGGTGCCTTGACCGGCCGCGAGAATAACGATTTCGAGAGACATGACTGGCTACCAATCCTGGGTGGTCAGCGGCTGCGACCAGATGATGATTGTCGGGAAAAGAAAAAAGGGTAGCCGAGGCTACCCTTTTTAATCAATCGCACACGAAGCGGACGGCTTAGCCGCCGAACTTCTTGCGGATCTGCTGGACGGTGCGCAGCTGAGCTGCGGCCTCGGCCAGACGTGCAGCAGCAGAACCGTAATCGAAGTCTGCGCCTTTTTCGTTCAGGGCCTTCTCGGCAGCCTTGACGGCTTCCTGAGCGGAGGCTTCGTCCAGGTCGGCGGCACGTTGCACGGTATCGGCAAGGACCTTGACCATGTTCGGCTGAACCTCGAGGAAACCACCGGAGATGTAGAACACCTCCTTGTCCCCGCCCTGCTTGGTCAGAGTAATCGGACCTGGCTTCAAGCTGGTGATCAGCGGTGCGTGGCCCATGGTGATACCAAGATCACCCAGATCACCGTGCGCAACCACAAACTCGACCAGACCGGAGAAGATTTCCCCTTCCGCACTGACGATATCGCAATGGACTGTCATAGCCATCTGATTGCCTCAACCTAAATTAGCGCCCGTTGCCGGGCGCCGGGATTACAGTTTCTTGGCTTTCTCGATCGCTTCTTCGATGCCGCCGACCATGTAGAACGCTTGTTCTGGCAGGTGGTCGTAGTCACCGTTGAGGATGCCTTTGAAGCCAGCAATGGTGTCCTTCAGGGAAACGTATTTACCCGAGGCACCGGTGAAGACTTCAGCCACGAAGAACGGCTGCGACAAGAAGCGCTGGATCTTACGAGCGCGGGATACCAACTGCTTGTCGGTTTCCGACAGCTCGTCCATACCCAGGATCGCAATGATGTCCTTCAGCTCTTTGTAGCGCTGCAGCACGTACTGGACGCCGCGAGCGGTGTCGTAGTGCTCCTGGCCGATCACGTTCGGGTCCAGCTGGCGCGAAGTCGAGTCGAGTGGATCGACCGCTGGGTAAATACCCAGGGAAGCGATGTCACGGGACAGTACGACGGTGGCGTCCAAGTGGGCGAAGGTGGTCGCTGGCGACGGGTCGGTCAAGTCATCCGCAGGTACGTATACCGCTTGGATCGAAGTGATCGAACCTTCCTTGGTCGAAGTGATACGTTCTTGCAGAACGCCCATCTCTTCAGCCAGGGTCGGCTGGTAACCTACTGCCGAAGGCATACGGCCCAGCAGTGCGGATACTTCAGTACCGGCCAGGGTGTAACGGTAGATGTTGTCGACGAACAGCAGAACGTCGTTACCTTCGTCACGGAACTTCTCGGCCATGGTCAGGCCGGTCAAGGCTACGCGCAGACGGTTTCCCGGCGGCTCGTTCATCTGACCGTAGACCAGTGCCACTTTGTCCAGAACGTTGGAATCCTTCATCTCGTGGTAGAAGTCGTTACCCTCACGAGTACGCTCACCCACACCGGCGAACACGGAATAACCGCTGTGCTCGATGGCGATGTTACGGATCAGTTCCATCATGTTTACGGTCTTGCCTACACCGGCACCACCGAACAGACCGACTTTACCGCCCTTGGCGAACGGGCAAACCAGGTCGATAACCTTGATGCCGGTTTCCAGCAGGTCGTTGCCGCCTGCCTGTTCAGCGAAGGATGGCGCAGGACGGTGAATGCCCCAGCGCTCGTCGGTATCGATCGGGCCAGCTTCGTCGATCGGATTGCCCAGTACGTCCATGATCCGGCCCAGGGTCGCTTTACCGACCGGTACGGAGATGGCAGCGCCAGAGTCGATAACGTCCAGACCGCGCTTCAAGCCTTCGGTGGAACCCATCGCAATGGTACGAACCACGCCGTCGCCCAGCTGCTGCTGAACTTCCAGGGTGGTTTCCGCGCCTTGTACTTTCAGCGCGTTGTAGATGCTCGGTACGCTGTCGCGTGGGAATTCCACGTCGATAACGGCGCCGATGATTTGAACGATACGTCCGCTACTCATAGCTGGATCCTCTGAATATTTGAACCGTTAAACCGCGGCAGCGCCGCCGACGATTTCCGAGATCTCTTGGGTGATCGCAGCCTGACGCGCCTTGTTGTAGATCAGCTGCAAATCGCTGATCAAATCACCGGCGTTGTCGGTAGCGTTTTTCATCGCGATCATCCGCGCCGCTTGTTCAGCTGCGTTGTTCTCGACCACCGCCTGGTACACCTGCGACTCCACGTAGCGGACCATCAAGCCGTCAAGCAGCTCCTTGGCATCGGGTTCGTAGAGGTAGTCCCAGTGGTGCTTGAGTTCCTGTTCCGGGGTCGCCACCAGTGGGATCAATTGCTCCACGGTTGGCTGTTGCGTCATGGTATTGATGAACTTGTTGGATACCACGGACAGGCGGTCAATCCGGCCTTCCAGGTAAGCATCCAGCATCACCTTGACGCTGCCGATCAGGTCATTGATCGACGGCTCTTCACCCAGGTGGCTGATAGCGGCGACGACGTTACCGCCGAAGTTGCGGAAGAATGCCGCACCCTTGCTACCAATCACGCACAGATCGATCTCGACGCCTTGTTCGCGGTTTACCGCCATGTCCTTGACCAGGGCCTTGAACAGGTTGGTGTTCAAGCCACCGCACAGACCACGGTCACTGCTCACCACAACGTAACCGACGCGCTTGACGGCGCGGTCGATCATGAACGGGTGGCGATATTCCGGGTTGGCGTTGGCCAGATGACCAATCACCTGGCGGATGCGCTCCGCGTAAGGACGGCTAGCAGCCATGCGCATTTGTGCCTTGCGCATTTTACTGACCGCCACTTTTTCCATGGCGCTGGTAATCTTTTGCGTGCTTTTGATGCTCGCAATCTTACTGCGAATCTCTTTTGCGCCTGCCATGTAACACCTATCAGGTTAGCAAGCGGGAGCCTTGCGACTCCCGCTGCGGCTTACCAGGTTTGGGTGGCCTTGAACTTCTCGATGCCGGCTTTCATGCCAGCGTCGATTTCGTCATTGAAGTCACCCTTCACGTTGATCTTCGCCATCAAATCGGCGTGATCTCGGTTGAAGTAAGCAATCAGCGCTTGTTCAAAGCTGCCGACCTTGGCGATTTCGACGTCAGTCAGGAACCCACGTTCAGCGGCATACAGCGACAACGCCATGTCAGCGATCGACATAGGAGCGTATTGCTTCTGCTTCATCAGCTCGGTAACGCGCTGACCATGCTCAAGTTGCTTACGGGTCGCTTCGTCCAGGTCAGAAGCGAACTGGGCGAATGCTGCCAGTTCACGGTACTGAGCCAGAGCGGTACGGATACCACCGGAGAGCTTCTTGATAATCTTGGTCTGAGCGGCACCACCCACACGGGATACCGAAACACCGGCGTTCACAGCAGGACGGATGCCCGAGTTGAACATGGCCGATTCCAGGAAGATCTGACCGTCGGTGATGGAGATCACGTTGGTCGGAACGAACGCGGAAACGTCGCCAGCCTGGGTTTCGATGATCGGCAGTGCGGTCAGGGAACCGGTCTTGCCAGTCACTGCGCCGTTGGTGAACTTCTCTACGTAGTCTTCCGAGACGCGGGATGCGCGCTCCAACAGACGGGAGTGGAGATAGAACACGTCGCCTGGGTAGGCTTCACGGCCTGGTGGACGGCGCAGCAGCAGGGAAATCTGGCGGTAAGCCACTGCTTGCTTGGACAGATCGTCATAAACGATCAGCGCGTCTTCACCGCGGTCGCGGAAGTACTCGCCCATGGTGCAACCGGAGTACGGAGCCAGGAACTGCAGCGCAGGAGATTCCGAAGCACTGGCCGCCACGATGATCGTGTTGGCCAGGGCGCCGTTTTCTTCCAGCTTGCGAACCACGTTGGCGATGGTCGATTGCTTCTGACCGATGGCGACGTAGACGCAGAAAATGCCGCTGTTCTTCTGGTTGATGATCGCGTCGATCGCCAGAGCGGTTTTACCGATCTGACGGTCACCGATGATCAGCTCACGCTGGCCACGGCCGACAGGGATCATGGCATCGACAGCCTTGTAGCCAGTCTGTACAGGCTGGTCTACCGACTTACGCCAGATCACGCCTGGAGCAACTTTCTCGACCGCATCGGTCTCGGTGTTGTTCAGCGGACCTTTGCCGTCAACAGGATTACCCAGTGCGTCGACTACGCGACCCAGCAGTTCCTTACCGACTGGAACCTCGAGGATGCGGCCGGTGCACTTGGCGCTCATGCCTTCAGCCAGCGTCGTGTAAGCGCCCAATACCACGGCACCTACAGAGTCTTGCTCCAGGTTGAGGGCCATACCGTAGACGCCGCCCGGAAACTCGATCATCTCGCCGTACATGACGTCGGCCAGACCGTGAATCCGCACGATGCCGTCAGATACGCTGACGACAGTGCCTTCGTTACGGGCTTGGGAGGTCACATCGAGCTTGTCGATGCGGCCCTTGATAATTTCACTTATTTCGGAAGGATTGAGTTGCTGCATTGCTCTGCTGCCCCTTCAAACTCAAGATTTCAATGCTTCGGCAAGTTTCGCGATTTTGCCGCGAATCGAGCCATCGATAACCAGGTCGCCGGCGCGGATGACAACGCCCCCTATCAGGGATTTGTCTTCCTCGACTTGCAGGCGCACTTCCCGGTTGAGTCGTGCACTGAGAACCTTGGCGAGTTTGTCTTGCTGTTCTTGGTTCAATGCAAAAGCACTGGTCACTTCCACGTCTACCGATTTCTCTTGCTCGGCCTTGTACAGGTCGAAAAGAGCGGCGATCTCCGGCAGAAGCGGGAGACGGTCGTTTTCGGCTACAACGTGAATGAAATTCTGTGCCTTGGCATCGAACTTGTCGCCGCACACGTCAATGAACGTGGCGGCCTTTTCTGCGCTCGTCAGTCGCGGGGCCTTGAGGCCTTGAGCACGCGCTGCATGGTGTCGTCTTGCGACACCGCTGCTGCCAGGCCGAGCATGGCTGACCAATTGGCCAGTTGCTGGTGGGCCTGAGCGTGCTCGAAGGCCGCCTTAGCGTAAGGTCGGGCCAACGTGGTCAGTTCTGCCATGATCGCCCTCGCTTAGATTTCAGCAGCCAGTTTGTTTACCAGCTCTGCGTGCGCGTTTTGATCGATTGTGGCACCCAGGATCTTCGAAGCACCGCCAACGGCCAGGGCACCCACTTGGGCACGCAGCGCGTCTTTGACACTGTTGAGTTCCTGTTCGATCTCGGCTTGAGCCTGAGCCTTCACACGGTCAGCTTCGACGCGAGCCTGTTCACGGGCTTCGTCGACAATCTGCGTACCGCGTTTCTTGGCTTGCTCGATGATTTCAGCTGCCTGAGCTTTCGCTTCGCGCAGTTGCTGACCCACTTTCTCATGGGCCAACTCCAGGTCGCGAGCTGCTCGGCTGGCAGCGTCCAGACCATCAGCGATCTTCTTTTGACGTTCGTGCAATGCCGCAATGACCGGAGGCCATACGAACTTCATGCAGAACAGTACAAAAATCAGGAACGCAACGGACTGGCCAATCAGGGTCGCATTAATGTTCACGCCAACACCTCGCAGTTACGTTGTCCATCACACCAGATTACTCGGAAGATCCGAATAATCAGCCAGCGATCTGACCAACGAACGGGTTCGCAAAGGTGAAGAACAGAGCGATACCAACACCGATCATGGTTACGGCGTCGAGCAGACCGGCAACGATGAACATCTTCACTTGCAGCATTGGAACCATTTCCGGTTGACGCGCAGCGCCTTCCAGGAATTTGCCGCCCAGCAGGCCGAAACCAATTGCGGTACCCAGTGCGCCCAGGCCGATCAACAGTGCAACAGCGATAGCGGTTAGACCAACTACAGTTTCCATCTTTCCTCCCGACTTTTACGTCGTATGGTTTAGGTTTTTTAGATTAAAGCGGTAAAACAAATCGTTTCATCAAGCCCGTTCGGGCCCCTTCCCGTTTGACCGGGAAGGACATCAGACTAGTCGAGACTGGCCTTAATGGTTTTCTTCGTGCGCCATCGACAGGTAGACGATGGTCAGCATCATGAAGATGAACGCCTGCAAGGTGATGATCAGGATGTGGAACACTGCCCACGCCCATTGCAGCACCACGCCCAGGCCGCTGAGCCAGAGCAGGCCGCTGCCGAACATCACAGCGATCAGGATGAACACCAGCTCGCCGGCATACATGTTGCCGAACAGACGCAGGGCCAGAGAGATTGGCTTGGCGATCAGGGTCACGAATTCCAGAAGGAAGTTCACCGGGATCAGCAGTGCCTGAACAAGGATGTTCTTGCTGCCGAACGGGTGCAGGGTCAGTTCGCCGATGAAACCGCCGATGCCCTTGACCTTGATGCTGTAGAAAATGATCAGTGCGAACACCGAGAACGCCATGCCCAGGGTCGCGTTCGGGTCGGTGGTCGACACGGCGCGGAACGGGATATGGGCATCGCCGGAGATCAGGATGGCCAGTTGAGGAATCCAGTCGACCGGTACCAGGTCGATGGCGTTCATCAGGAACACCCAGACGAAGATGGTCAGTGCCAGCGGTGCGATCACCGGGCTACGGCCATGGAAGCTGTCTTTCACGCTGCCATCGACGAATTCGACCAGTACTTCAACGAAGTTCTGCAGTGCACCAGGCTGACCGGAAGTCGCTTTCTTTGCCGCCATGCGGAAAAGAAGAACGAAGATCAGACCCAACGCGACCGACCAGCCGAGGGTATCGACGTGGAAGGCCCAGAAGCCCATTTCTTTAGCTTCTGCTGCAGTGTGAGCAAAGCCCCAGCTGCCATTGGGTAGCTGACCGAAGGTCAGGTTCTGCAAGTGGTGCTGGATATAGCCCGAAGCGGTTGTCTCTGCCATGGTTGCCTCAAACGCCCTAAGGTCTCGAAAGTCTTGTTCTCATTAGCAGGGGAGCGAACCAGCTGACCATCTGGGTCAGCAGGAACACGCCGAATACAGCCAGCGGCGCCAATGGCTTCACACCTGCGAACGTCAGTGCAAACAGCACTGCCGTCAAAATCAGTTTCCCCGCCTCGCCGGCATAAAAGGACCGGACGATGGCTTGGGCTGCTCGGGCGCCGGAAAACCGAAATGCCCTGTGAGCGAAGTAAATATTGGGAAGCAAGGCTATCAGGCCTCCGCAAAGACCCGAGTATCCGGCGACGACTCCTTTCCATTGCCAGAGCGCCAACGCGGCGATCAGTACAACGACGAACTGGGTCAATAACACCGGGAAAACAGCCAGACGATGGAACGGCAAGCGGTTTGGCGTGCGTGTTTCCATCGCTTTTGCTCTCCAATGGTCGGCTGCCGGAATTCAATAACTTGGCATAATTTGTGCCGACAAAATGCGCGCAGAGTATAGGGGCGGTTCTGCCCCTATTCAACCTCAAGGTAGTGATTTCCGACTGCGCGCTACAAGGGCAATTGTTTCAGCGAATGTGCGCAAGAACACCTTGCAGCTCATCGAGGGAGTTATAACCGATCACCAGTTGCCCTTTGCCCTTCTTTCCGTGGCGAATCTGCACCGCAGAGCCCAGGCGCTCGGCCAGGCGCTGCTCCAGGCGAGCGATGTCCGGATCGGGTTTTGGTGCTTCGACAGGGGCGGGTTTGCCGCTCAGCCATTGACGAACCAGTGCCTCGGTTTGGCGCACGGTCAGGCCGCGTGCGACAACATGTCGCGCCCCTTCAACTTGTTGATTTTCCGGCAAACCGAGCAAAGCCCGGGCATGGCCCATCTCCAGGTCGCCGTGGGACAGCATGGTCTTGATGACTTCCGGCAAGGCGATCAAACGCAGCAGGTTGGCCACGGTCACCCGGGACTTGCCCACCGCTTCGGCGACCTGTTGCTGAGTCAGCTGGAACTCTTGCTGCAAGCGCTGCAAGGCCACCGCTTCTTCGATCGGATTGAGGTCCTCGCGCTGGATGTTCTCGATCAGCGCCATGGCGATCGCGGTTTCATCCGGTACGTCGCGGACCATCGCCGGGATGGTTTCCTGGCCGGCTTGCTGGCTCGCGCGCCAGCGGCGTTCGCCGGCGATGATCTCGAACCGCCCATTGGCAATCGGCCGGACCACTATCGGCTGCATCACGCCTTGGGTCTTGATCGACTGGGCCAGTTCTTCCAGCGCTTGCGGGTCCATGTCCCGACGCGGCTGGTATTTGCCACGCTGGATCAGGTCCAGCGGCAAATGCTGCAATTCGCGCTGATCGACCTGGACTGCCTGTTCTTCAAGCGAACTGACAGTCGGACCGCTGAGCAGCGCATCCAGTCCACGTCCGAGACCTCGTTTCTTGACGGCCATGGGGTTTCCTTAAGTTGGCTGGGCTGCAGCGATGCGTGGCTGGCGGCGTTGACGGCGAACCATCTCGCCCGCCAGGGCCAGGTAGGCCAGCGCGCCACGCGATTGTTTGTCATAGGCCAGGGCCGGCATGCCATAGCTCGGCGCTTCGGCCAGGCGGATGTTCCGCGGAATGACCGTGTCGTAGAGCTGCTCGCCGAAATGCTCCTTGAGCTGGGCCGACACGTCGTTCATCAGGCTCAGGCGCGGGTCGTACATCGTGCGCAACAGGCCTTCGACTTTCAGCTCTGGATTCAGCAGCTCAGCGATACGCTTGATGTTATCCACAAGGTCGCTCAACCCCTCGAGGGCGAAGTATTCACACTGCATGGGGATAATCACCCCATCGGCGGCAACCAACGCATTGAGGGTCAGCATCGACAGTGACGGTGGGCAGTCGATCAGGATGTAGTCGTAATTTTCACGAACCGGCGCCAACGCGCTGCGCAGGCGGCTCTCCTTCATCTGCATTTCCAGCAGGACCACTTCTGCCGCCGTCAGGTCACGGTTGGCCGGCAGCAGCTGGTAACCACCATGCTCGGAGAAATGCATGGCCTGGCCCAGGTCGCACTCACCGATGAGTACATCGTAGATGGAGTTTTCCAGGCCATGTTTATCCACACCGCTGCCCATGGTGGCGTTGCCCTGTGGATCGAGATCGATCAACAGCACCCGGCGCTTGGTCGCGACCAGGGATGCTGCGAGGTTGATGCAGGTGGTGGTCTTGCCCACACCACCTTTCTGGTTCGCTATCGCGAATACCTTAGCCATTCTTGCTTGTGTTCCCAATCATGCCGTGCGGCGCAGTATCAGCAGATGGCGTTGGCCTTGGCAACCGGGTACGGCCAAGGCGTGTTCGCTATCGAGGTGGAAGTCTGCCGGCAATGCTACCAGCTCATCGGCCGGATGAACGCCCTTCATTGCCAGCCAGCGTGTATCGCCGTCGCCCAGGTGGCGCGTCCAGTTGCTGAAGTTCTCCATACTGCTGAAGGCCCGGGAGATGATTCCGTTGAAAGGCTCTGCAGGCTGGAACGCTTCGACGCGGCTGTGGATAACTTGCAGGTTATCCAGTTTCAGTTCGAGTTTGACCTGGGTCAGGAAGCGGGTTTTCTTGCCGTTGCTGTCCAGACAGGTCACTTGCGAACCGGGAAACAGGATCGCCAGCGGAATACCAGGCATACCACCGCCGCTACCGACGTCGAGCCAGCGACCTTCTTCGATGAAGGACATCACGCTGAGACTGTCGAGCAAGTGTCGCGAGACCATTTCATCCGGATCGCGCACGGCGGTCAGGTTGTAAGCCTTGTTCCATTTGATCAACAACGCCAGGTAACCCAGCAACTGCGCGTGCTGGGCTTCGGTGAGGCTGACGCCGAGCTGACGGGCACCTGTGGATAATTCTTCAGCGTGTTGCGAGGTGACCATCGAACTCAAGCGCTTTGCTCCAACTGGCGGCCCGCGCCGCGTTTTTTCAAATGAATCATCAACAGCGAAATCGCCGCCGGGGTCACGCCGGGGATGCGCGACGCCTGGCCGAGGGTCTCGGGACGCGTTGCACCGAGCTTGCTCTGGATTTCTTTCGAGAGACCCGAAATGTTCGTGTAGTCGATATCCACAGGCAGCCTGGTGTCTTCACTGGCGCGCAGACGGGCAATTTCGTCCTGTTGACGATCGATGTAACCGGCGTATTTGGTCTTGATCTCGACCTGTTCGGCTACCTGCGGATCTTCCGCGCCCTGGCCAGTGACCTCCACCAGCCCGACGTAATCGATTTCCGGCCGGCTCAACAGGTTGAGCAGATTGTATTCGTGCGTCAGCGGAGTGCCGAATTTCGCCGCGATGGCATCGCCCTGCTCCGTACCGGGACGAACCCAGGTGCTCTTCAGGCGCTGCTCTTCCAGCTCGATACTCTCGCGTTTCTTGCAGAACGCAGCCCAACGCACGTCATCCACCAGCCCCAGCTCGCGACCTTTCTCGGTCAGGCGCAGGTCGGCGTTGTCCTCACGCAGGATCAGGCGATATTCGGCGCGGGACGTGAACATCCGATACGGTTCCTGGGTACCCAGCGTAATCAGGTCGTCCACCAGCACACCGATATACGCCTCATCGCGACGCGGGCACCAGCTGTCTTTGCCCTGGGCGCGCAATGCCGCGTTGGCTCCGGCCAACAATCCTTGGGCACCCGCCTCTTCGTAACCGGTGGTGCCGTTGATCTGCCCGGCGAAGAACAGACCGCCGATAACCTTGGTTTCCAGGCTGTACTTCAGATCGCGCGGATCGAAGTAGTCGTACTCGATCGCATAACCCGGACGCACGATGTGAGCGTTCTCCATGCCACGGATCGATTGGACGATCTGCAACTGCACATCGAACGGCAGCGAGGTGGAGATCCCGTTCGGATACAGCTCATGGGTCGTCAGGCCTTCGGGCTCGATGAAGACCTGATGGCTTTCCTTGTCGGCAAAGCGATGGATCTTGTCTTCGATCGACGGGCAATAGCGCGGGCCGACACCTTCGATTTCACCGGCAGCGGAATACATCGGCGAACGATCGAGGTTCGCTGCAATGATTTCGTGGGTGCGGGCATTGGTGTGGGTGATCCAGCAACTGACTTGCCGTGGATGCTGTTCCTTGTTGCCCATGAACGACATCACCGGGATCGGCGTATCGCCAGGCTGCTCGGTCATGACCGAGAAGTCCACGGACTTGCCGTCGATACGCGGTGGCGTACCGGTTTTCAGCCGACCAACGCGCAGCGGCAATTCACGCAGGCGTTGAGCCAGGGCGATTGAGGGCGGGTCACCAGCGCGACCGCCGGAAAAGTTCTGCAAACCGATGTGGATAAGTCCGCCGAGGAAGGTACCGGTGGTCAGTACCACGGAATCGGCGAAGAACCGCAGGCCCATTTGCGTGATGACACCGCGTACCTGGTCCTGCTCGACAATCAGATCGTCAGCTGCTTGCTGAAATATCCACAGGTTCGGCTGGTTTTCCAGAATTTCGCGGACAGCAGCCTTGTACAGGATTCGGTCTGCCTGGGCGCGAGTGGCACGCACCGCTGGACCTTTGCGGCTGTTCAACACGCGAAACTGGATACCACCTTTGTCAGTGGCCATGGCCATCGCGCCGCCGAGGGCATCGATTTCCTTGACCAGGTGGCTTTTGCCGATGCCACCAATGGCCGGGTTGCAGCTCATGGCGCCGAGGGTCTCCACGTTATGCGTCAGCAACAGGGTTTTTGCCCCCATGCGTGCTGATGCAAGTGCTGCCTCGGTACCGGCATGACCGCCGCCGATGACGATCACTTCAAAACGGGAAGGGAAATCCACCACGCACCTCGTGCCTGCTTAATTCAGGTAATTCGGAAATAGGTTTTGAGTCTGGCCCTGGGCGTTTTTCGAGCCAGGTCGGCAAGTATAGGGACTTCGTCCTTTCTAAAGAACCCTTTGCACAAAATTTAACCAGCTGTGGAGAACTCGCGGTTAAAAAAATAAAAAAGAAAGAAATTTATAGAATCTTTGTTTTTATGTTTATTCTTACTGAGCAACAGTTCTGTGGATAAGGTCCTGTAAGCCTTTATATTAAAGCTGTACAGAGAATCAAAACCCTGTGCTCATCTGGCCATGACGCCGTTGGATAACCGGTGTAAGCCTGTGGATGAATGGGTCGGTTATCCACAGGGGCGGTTATATCCAGTTTTCAGGGCTGCTTATCAACCGACCTCAGTGGCAGTTATTCACAGGGCTTAATCCACAGGCGATCGCTCACGGCCAAGCCGCCGCAGGGGCAATCGTATTGAGAAGGAAGAGGGGGAACCGGGCTTGATTGGCTGTCAGCAGCAGCCCGGTTGGACGGGATTGGCGTTATTTGCCGATGCAGAAGCTGGAGAAGATCCGCCCCAGCAAGTCATCGGAACTGAAGGCTCCGGTGATTTCACCCAGGGAATGCTGCGCTTGGCGCAGGTCTTCGGCCAGCAACTCACCGGCGCCTGCCAGGGTCAGCTGCGCACGACCGTGCTCCAGGGCAGCGCTGGCGTGACGCAACGCTTCAAGATGCCGGCGGCGAGCGCTGAAGCTGCTTTCCGATGTCTGCTCGTAGCCCATGCAGGCCTTGAGATGATCGCGCAGTAATTCCAGGCCTTCACCGGCCGCCTTCGCGCTCAGGCTGATAGTGACGTGGCCATCGTCGCTCACTTCGAGGGCTATCGCTTCGCCCGTCAGGTCTGCCTTGTTGCGAATCAAGGTGACTTTTGCCGGATCCGGACGAACCTCCAGGAATTCAGGCCACAGAGCGAAAGGATCGCCTGCTTCCGGCGCAGTGGCATCCACCACCAACAATATGCGATCAGCCTCGCCAATAGCCTTGAGGGCCCGCTCCACGCCGATTTTCTCGACCTGGTCATTGGTATCGCGCAAGCCAGCGGTGTCCACGACGTGCAGCGGCATGCCGTCGATGTGGATATGTTCACGCAGGATGTCCCGGGTGGTGCCGGCAATCTCGGTGACGATGGCAGCCTCGCGCCCGGCCAGGGCGTTCAAGAGGCTGGACTTACCAGCGTTGGGGCGGCCGGCAATGACCACAGTCATACCGTCGCGCAACAAAGCCCCCTGCCCAGCCTCTCTCAAGACTGTGGATAATTCATCGCGCACCTTGTCGAGCATGCTCAACACGTGGCCGTCGGCGAGAAAATCGATTTCCTCCTCGGGGAAATCGATGGCCGCCTCTACGTAGATCCGCAGACCGATCAGTTGCTCGGTAAGGTTATGCACACGCTGTGAAAACGCGCCCTGTAATGACCGTAACGCATTGCGTGCAGCCTGCGCAGAACTGGCTTCGATCAGATCGGCGATCGCCTCGGCCTGGGCCAGGTCGAGTTTGTCATTAAGAAAGGCCCGCTCGCTGAACTCACCCGGCCGGGCCAGGCGGCAACCCAACTCGAGGCAACGCTGGAGCAGCATGTCCAGGACGATGGGGCCGCCATGCCCCTGCAGCTCCAGCACATCCTCGCCGGTGAATGAGTTCGGCTCAGGGAAATACAAGGCCAGGCCTTCATCGAGGACATGTTTGTCAGCGTCTAGAAAAGGTCCGTAGTGAGCGAAGCGCGGTTTCAGGTCGCGGCCGCTGATAGCCTTGGCCGCAACGCCAGCCAAAGGCCCCGAAATACGGACGATGCCGACCCCGCCGCGACCTTGGGCGGTGGCGACGGCGGCGATGGTTTCACGCGGTGCGCTCATAAACCGGTATCCAGACAAAAATGGCAGATAGCAAAACGCCCCACTAGGGGGCGTTTTGTGTGGTTATCCACAGGGCAAGTTACGCCTCGGCTTTTTTCGTGGCCGCTTCGATCTTACGCGTGATGTACCACTGCTGAGTGATGGACAACACGTTGTTCACAACCCAGTACAGCACAAGACCGGCCGGGAACCACAGGAAGAAGAAGGTGAAGATGATCGGCATCATTTTCATGACCTTCGCCTGCATCGGGTCCGGAGGTGTCGGGTTCAGCTGCTGCTGGATGAACATGGTGGCGCCCATGATGATCGGCAGGATGAAGAACGGATCCTTGATCGACAGGTCGGTGATCCACAGCATGAACGGTGCCTGGCGCATCTCCACGCTTTCCAGCAGAACCCAGTAAAGCGCGAGGAACACCGGCATCTGTACAAGAATCGGCAAGCAACCACCCAGCGGGTTGATCTTCTCTTTCTTGTACAGCTCCATCATGGCCTGGGACATTTTCTGCCGGTCATCGCCATGCTGTTCTTTCAGGGCAGCCAGTTTCGGTGCCACTGCACGCATGCGCGCCATGGATTTGTAGCTGGCCGCCGACAATGGGAAGAAAATACCCTTGATCAGCATGGTGAGGAAGATGATCGACCAGCCCCAGTTGCCGACGATGCTGTGGATATGTTGCAGCAACCAGAAGATTGGCTGGGCAATGAACCACAGGAAACCGTAGTCGACGGTCAATTCCAGGCCAGGGGACAACTGCTTCAGCACGGCTTGGCTTTTCGGACCGGCATACAGAATGGCGCTGGTCTCGACTTTTGCACCTGGCGCTGCAGTCAATGCAGGGCCGGTATAGCCGACGATGTAGTTGCCTTTACTGTCCTTGCGCGTCTGGACGACATTGTTTTCGCCCTTCTGCGGAATCCATGCCGTTACGAAGTAGTGTTGCAACCAGGCAACCCAGCCACCCTGAACGGTTTCTTTCAGCTGAGCCTTGTCCATGTCCTTCATGGACACTTTTTTGTACGGCTCCGAACTTGTCCACAGGGCAGCGCCCAGGTAAGTCGCGGTACCGGTGGCGGTGCTGGACGAAGGATCATCACTGGCGTCGCGCTTCAACTGCGCGAACATCGCACCCGACCAGGGCTGAGCGCTCTGGTTGTCTACCAGATAGGAAACAGTCACGTCATACAGGCCGCGTTTCAGGGTGAAACGCTTGATGTAATTGACGCCGTCCTTGCTGAACTTCAGGTCGACGACCAGTTGGTCCTGGCCGTCAGCCAGCTGATAGACCTTCTTCTCGGCGGAATAAACCGGACGACCGGCCGGATTGGCATCCGGGCCATTGGCACCAATCAGGCCACTTTGAGCCAGATAGGTCCGCTCGTTACCGTTGTCGAACAACTGGAACGGGATTTCCGGGTGATCCTGGCGACGCGGATACAGCGGCAGCTTCAATTGAGCGACATCACCACCTTGTGGATCGATTGCCAGCTCGAGCACATCCGTCTTGATCTGAATCAGGTCCTTGCTGGCCGCCACAGGGGCTTCGGCTGGGGCGCTGGTGTCGCTTGCCGCGCGCGGGACATCGTCATTGCTGGCGGTGTTATTGCCAGTTGTTGTATCCGGCAGACTCGGTGCGGTATTGCTGGCTGCAACATTCTGAGTCGGCAGGGCAGCCTGGCCATAGTCCTGGTTCCATTTAAGGACCATGACATAGGACACGATTGCCAGGGCGACGATCAGGATCGTGCGTTTGATATCCATGATTACTCGGCCATCGAAGAAGAACGGGAGGTAGGGATAGGCGGAACCGGGTCATAACCGCCGGGATTCCACGGATGACAGCGACCTAAACGACGAAAGGTCAGCCAGCCACCGCGCAGAAGACCATGATTTTCTATGGCTTCATACGCGTAGCAGGAACAACTGGGGTAGAAACGACAGTGGCTGGCCATCAGGGGACTAATGGCATAGCGATAAAACTGGATCGGAACGAGTGCCAGTTTACGCATCGGTGCTGTCTACCCCTACAGTCTCGGTGTTGGCTACCGGTGCTGGCTTGTTACGAGCCAGGCGTTTCCAGAGCTTGCCGAAATGCTGAATCAATTCGGGGTTTTCTACGTCACCCAAACCTTTGCGCGCGACGATAACAATGTCCCAGCCGACCAGTGAATCCTGGTTCAGGCGAAACGATTCGCGCATCAGACGTTTGAGGCGATTGCGCTGAACAGAGAGCTTGACGCTCTTTTTCCCGATAACCAGCCCAAGGCGGGGGTGATCGAGATCGTTGCTGCGCGCAAGGAGCAGGAGATTTTTCCCCGGAACCTTGCCGGTAGGGGAGTCAAAGACTGCCTTGAAATGCCGGGGTGTAAGCAGACGCTTTTCCCGACTGAAGTCCTGACTCACCTCCAGTGCCGGATTATCAAACTGCCAGACGCGCACGACCTTTGGCGCGACGACGCGACAGGACGGCACGACCGTTCTTGGTAGCCATGCGAGCACGGAAACCGTGGGTACGAGCGCGTTTGATAGTGCTTGGTTGGAAAGTACGTTTCATGTCGTGTTACCTGGTTCGTCCACAACGGGCCGGAATGGCCCCCGTTTTAAGAGACCGGGGATTCTAGAGAAAGCAAGCCTCTAGGTCAATTTCCAACCAGCGTTTCCTTTAAATAGATATCCAGCCCTCCTTTGCTGATTCGACGCAGACCGCTAGATATAGAAATAAAGAAGGGAATTATTTAAAGCTTTTCTGTAAAGCTTATAAAAGCTAGCAAGCCACCTGCCTGTGGATAACCGTATCAAGGCCTTACAAACCGCTGTGTACAGAGAATGACAACTACACTGGAAAGCGGTGACAACCCTGTGCTGCGCTGTCGGATAAGCTGTGGGTGGAACGGGTAGTTATCCACAGACAGGTTATCCACTGAGTTTGCCCCCCAGTTGTACAACGAGCTCAGGGTTGGTTATCCACAGGGCTTATCCACTGACCGTCCGTCGTCTTTCGTTCCGTTAAGGCATTGATAAATCATGGGCGATGCGCAACCTGCATGTGGATAAGTGAGCGGCTGATCGCTACAATGGCCGCTTGTTTTTGCCTCACCGGCTTTCAACTCAGGGGATATCCGTGTCAGTGGAACTTTGGCAGCAGTGCGTTGAGCTTTTGCGCGATGAGTTGCCTGCCCAACAATTCAACACTTGGATCCGTCCACTACAGGTCGAAGCCGAAGGCGACGAGTTGCGCGTCTATGCGCCGAACCGTTTCGTTCTCGACTGGGTCAACGAAAAGTACCTTGGCCGGGTCATGGAACTGCTCGATGAGCATGGCAATGGCATGGCGCCTGCGCTGTCCCTGTTAATAGGCAGCAAGCGCAGCTCGGCACCGCGCGCGGCACCCAATGCGCCGCTGGCCGCTGCTGCGTCACAGGCGCAACAGGCCACTACGCCACCGACCAACAACCATGCCGCACCGACGCCCGCGCCTGCCCCGGGCAAACGCAACGCTCAGAAGGTCGCCGAAGTCAGCGAGGAGCCCTCCCGGGACAGCTTCGACCCAATGGCCGGTGCGAGCTCCCAGCAGGCACCGGTGCGCGCTGAACAACGGACGGTCCAGGTCGAAGGTGCGCTCAAGCACACCAGCTACCTGAACCGGACCTTTACCTTCGAGAACTTCGTCGAAGGCAAGTCCAACCAACTGGCCCGGGCTGCAGCTTGGCAGGTGGCGGACAATCCCAAGCACGGCTACAACCCGCTCTTCCTTTATGGCGGCGTCGGCCTGGGTAAGACCCACCTGATGCACGCGGTGGGCAACCATCTATTAAAGAAGAATCCGAATGCCAAGGTCGTCTACCTGCATTCCGAGCGTTTCGTGGCTGACATGGTCAAGGCGTTGCAACTGAACGCCATCAACGAGTTCAAGCGTTTCTACCGTTCGGTGGACGCCTTGCTGATCGACGACATCCAATTTTTCGCTCGCAAGGAACGGTCTCAGGAAGAGTTTTTCCACACCTTCAACGCATTGCTTGAAGGTGGGCAGCAGGTCATTCTTACCAGCGACCGCTACCCGAAAGAGATCGAAGGCCTCGAAGAACGCCTCAAGTCACGTTTCGGTTGGGGCCTGACGGTGGCCGTAGAGCCGCCGGAACTGGAAACCCGCGTCGCGATCCTGATGAAGAAGGCCGACCAGGCCAAGGTCGAGCTGCCTCACGATGCAGCGTTCTTCATTGCCCAGCGTATTCGCTCGAACGTGCGTGAGCTGGAAGGTGCACTGAAGCGGGTGATTGCCCACTCTCACTTCATGGGTCGCGATATCACCATCGAGCTGATCCGCGAATCCTTGAAGGACTTGCTGGCGCTGCAGGACAAGCTTGTCTCTGTGGATAACATTCAGCGCACCGTTGCTGAATACTACAAAATCAAGATTTCCGATCTGCTTTCCAAACGCCGTTCGCGTTCGGTGGCACGACCGCGCCAGGTGGCCATGGCCTTGTCCAAGGAGCTGACCAACCACAGCCTGCCGGAAATCGGCGATGTGTTTGGCGGACGCGACCATACCACCGTGTTGCACGCCTGCCGCAAGATCAACGAACTTAAGGAATCCGACGCGGACATCCGCGAGGACTACAAGAACCTGCTGCGTACACTGACCACTTGATGACCACCAGCGCAGCTTATTAAGGCAAGGGACTAGACCATGCATTTCACCATTCAACGCGAAGCCCTGTTGAAACCCCTGCAACTGGTCGCGGGCGTCGTCGAACGCCGCCAGACCTTGCCGGTACTTTCCAACGTGCTGCTGGTTGTCGAAGGCCAGCAATTGTCGCTGACCGGTACCGACCTGGAAGTCGAGCTGGTCGGTCGTGTCCAACTTGAAGAGCCGGCCGATCCGGGTTCCATCACCGTGCCGGCGCGCAAGCTGATGGACATCTGCAAGAGCCTGCCAAACGACGCGCTGATCGACATCAAGGTCGATGAGCAGAAGCTCGTGGTCAAGGCCGGTCGTAGCCGCTTCACCTTGTCGACCCTGCCAGCCAACGATTTCCCGACGGTGGAAGAAGGCCCGGGCTCGCTGACCTGCAGCCTGGAACAAAGCAAGCTGCGTCGCCTGATCGAGCGGACCAGTTTCGCCATGGCCCAGCAGGACGTGCGTTATTACCTCAACGGCATGCTGCTGGAGGTCTCGGCCGGCATCATCCGCGCCGTGGCCACTGATGGTCACCGCCTGGCGATGTGCTCCATGCAAGCCGATATCGGCCAGCCGGATCGTCACCAGGTCATCGTGCCGCGCAAAGGCATCCTGGAACTGGCGCGCCTGCTGACCGAGCCGGATGGCAACGTCAGCATCGTCCTGGGCCAGCATCACATTCGCGCGACCACCGGCGAGTTCACCTTCACTTCGAAACTGGTGGACGGCAAATTCCCTGACTACGAGCGCGTCCTGCCCAAAGGTGGCGACAAGCTGGTACTTGGCGATCGTCAGGCGCTGCGCGAAGCCTTCAGCCGCACCGCGATCCTGTCCAACGAGAAGTATCGCGGCATTCGTCTGCAACTGGCCAACGGTCAGCTGAAGATCCAGGCGAACAACCCGGAGCAGGAAGAAGCGGAAGAAGAAGTAGGCGTGGAGTACAACGGTAGCTCCCTGGAAATCGGCTTCAACGTCAGCTATCTGCTGGACGTATTGGGTGTGATGACCACCGAGCAGGTACGTCTGATCCTGTCCGACTCCAACAGCAGTGCACTGGTGCAGGAATCCGACAACGACGATTCGGCTTACGTTGTCATGCCGATGCGTCTGTAATCAGAATCAGCTAGATGTCCTTAAGTCGCGTCTCGGTCACCGCGGTGCGCAATCTGCACCCGGTGACCTTCTCCCCCTCCCCCCGCATCAATATCCTTTACGGCGCCAACGGCAGCGGCAAGACCAGCGTCCTCGAAGCCGTGCATCTGCTTGGGCTTGCCCGTTCGTTTCGCAGCACCCGCCTATTGCCGGTCATTCAGTACGACCAACTGGCATGCACGGTGTTTGGCCAGGTTGAACTGGCTGAAGGTGGTCACAGCGCATTGGGGATTTCACGGGACCGGCAGGGCGAGTTCCAGATTCGCATCGACGGGCAAAACGCCCGTAGCGCAGCACAACTGGCGGAAATCCTCCCGTTGCAGCTGATCAATCCGGACAGCTTTCGGTTGTTGGAAGGGGCGCCGAAGATTCGCCGGCAGTTTCTCGACTGGGGTGTGTTCCACGTGGAACCACGTTTCATGGCCACGTGGCAGCGCTTGCAGAAGGCGCTGCGCCAGCGAAACTCTTGGCTGCGACATGGTACACTTGACGCCGTTTCGCAAGCGGTTTGGGACAGAGAGCTGTGCCAAGCCAGTGCCGAAATCGATGAATACCGCCGCGCTTATATAAAAGCCTTGAAACCGGTCTTCGAACAGACCTTGAGCGAACTGGTTGAGCTTGAGGGACTGACGCTCAGCTATTACCGAGGCTGGGACAAGGACCGGGAGTTGAGCGCCGTGCTGGCTGGGTCACTGCAGCGTGATCAGCAGATGGGACATACCCAGGCCGGACCACAACGTGCTGACTTGCGTCTCAGACTGGGCGCGCACAATGCAGCGGACATATTGTCCCGCGGTCAGCAGAAGTTGGTGGTGTGCGCCTTGCGTATCGCCCAAGGTCACTTGGTCAGCCAGGCCCGTCGCGGTCAGTGTATTTATCTGGTGGATGACTTGCCGTCCGAACTGGACGAGACCCACCGCCGTGCGCTTTGCCGCTTGCTGGAAGACTTACGCTGCCAGGTGTTCATCACCTGTGTAGACCACGAATTATTGAGGGAAGGCTGGCAGACGGAAACGCCAGTCGCTCTGTTCCACGTGGAACAGGGCCGTATCACCCAGACCCACGACCATCGGGAGTGAAGGCATTGAGCGAAGAAAACACGTACGACTCAACGAGCATTAAAGTGCTTAAAGGCCTGGATGCCGTACGCAAACGTCCCGGTATGTACATTGGTGACACCGACGATGGCAGCGGTCTGCACCACATGGTGTTCGAGGTGGTCGACAACTCCATCGACGAAGCCCTTGCCGGTCATTGCGACGACATCAGCATCATTATCCACCCGGATGAGTCCATCACCGTTCGCGACAACGGCCGTGGCATCCCGGTAGACGTACACAAAGAAGAAGGCGTTTCCGCGGCTGAGGTCATCATGACCGTATTGCACGCCGGCGGTAAGTTCGACGACAACTCCTACAAAGTATCCGGCGGTCTGCACGGTGTAGGTGTGTCGGTTGTGAACGCGCTGTCCGAGAAGCTTGTTCTCACTGTTCGCCGCAGCGGCAAGATCTGGGAACAGACCTACGTCCACGGCGTGCCTCAGGCGCCGATGGCAATCGTTGGCGACAGTGAGTCCACGGGGACCCAGATTCACTTCAAGGCCTCCAGCGAAACCTTCAAGAACATCCACTTCAGCTGGGATATCCTGGCCAAGCGGATTCGTGAGCTGTCCTTCCTGAACTCCGGTGTCGGCATCGTCCTCAAGGACGAGCGCAGCGGCAAGGAAGAGCTGTTCAAGTACGAAGGCGGCCTGCGGGCATTCGTCGAGTACCTGAACACCAACAAGACCCCGGTCAACCAGGTGTTCCACTTCAACGTCCAGCGTGAAGACGGCATCGGCGTGGAAATCGCCCTGCAGTGGAACGACAGCTTCAACGAGAACCTGTTGTGCTTTACCAACAACATTCCGCAGCGCGATGGTGGTACTCACCTGGTGGGCTTCCGTTCAGCGCTGACGCGTAACCTGAACAACTACATCGAACAGGAAGGCCTGGCGAAGAAGCACAAGGTCGCCACCACCGGTGACGACGCCCGCGAAGGTCTGACCGCGATCATCTCGGTGAAGGTGCCGGATCCGAAGTTCAGTTCCCAGACCAAGGACAAGCTGGTGTCTTCCGAAGTGAAGACCGCCGTCGAACAGGAGATGGGCAAGTACTTCTCCGACTTCCTGCTCGAGAACCCGAACGAAGCCAAGCTGGTGGTCGGCAAGATGATCGACGCCGCCCGTGCCCGTGAAGCGGCGCGCAAGGCCCGCGAGATGACTCGCCGCAAAGGCGCGCTGGACATCGCCGGGTTGCCAGGCAAATTGGCCGATTGCCAGGAGAAGGACCCTGCCCTGTCCGAGCTGTACCTGGTGGAAGGTGACTCTGCTGGCGGTTCCGCCAAGCAGGGCCGCAACCGTCGTACCCAGGCGATCCTGCCGCTCAAGGGCAAGATCCTTAACGTCGAGAAGGCGCGCTTCGACAAGATGATCTCTTCCCAGGAGGTCGGTACGCTGATCACCGCGCTGGGCTGTGGCATCGGCCGCGAAGAGTACAACATCGACAAGCTGCGCTATCACAACATCATCATCATGACCGACGCCGACGTCGACGGTTCGCACATCCGCACCTTGCTGCTGACGTTCTTCTTCCGTCAGTTGCCGGAGCTGATCGAGCGCGGCTACATCTATATCGCCCAGCCGCCTTTGTACAAGGTCAAGAAAGGCAAGCAAGAGCAATACATCAAAGACGACGACGCCATGGAAGAGTACATGACGCAGTCGGCCCTGGAAGACGCGAGCCTGCACCTGAACGAAGATGCCCCAGGCATTTCCGGTGAAGCCCTTGAGCGCCTGGTGAATGACTTCCGCCTGGTGATGAAGACCCTCAAGCGCCTGTCGCGCCTGTACCCACAGGAACTGACCGAGCACTTCATCTACCTGCCGGCCGTCAGCCTCGAGCAGCTGTCCGACCACGCAGCGATGCAGGATTGGCTGGCCCAGTACGAAGTACGCCTGCGTACCGTGGAAAAATCCGGCCTGGTCTACAAAGCCAGCCTGCGTGAAGACCGTGAGCGTAACGTCTGGCTGCCAGAGGTTGAACTGATCTCCCACGGTCTGTCGAACTACGTCACCTTCAACCGCGACTTCTTCGGCAGCAACGACTACAAGACCGTCGTATCCCTCGGCGCGCAACTGAGCACGCTGTTGGACGAAGGTGCGTACATCCAACGTGGTGAGCGCAAGAAAGCCGTGACCGAGTTCAAGGAAGCCCTTGAATGGCTGATGGCCGAAAGCACCAAGCGCCACACCATCCAGCGATACAAAGGGCTGGGTGAGATGAACCCGGATCAGCTGTGGGAAACCACCATGGATCCGGGCTCGCGCCGCATGCTGAAAGTCACCATCGAAGACGCCATTGGCGCGGACCAGATCTTCAACACCCTGATGGGTGATGCGGTCGAGCCCCGTCGTGACTTCATCGAGAGCAACGCGTTGGCGGTGTCCAACCTGGATTTCTGATCCGGCTTGCCCTGCCCCAACGAAAAAGGCCAACGCTCATGCGTTGGCCTTTTTTTATGCTAACTGGCTACCGAAGCCTCACTGCCTGCCGCCACACTCTCCAACCGATACCCATACCCGTAGATCGTCAACAACTGCCAGCCGCGATCAGCGGTCAGCCCGAGCTTGTTGCGCAGGCGATAGATGTGGGTGTCGAGCGGGCGCGACGACGTCATTTCTTCATGGGTCCAGAAGCGCTCATAAAAATATTCCCGTGACAGCGGCCGGCCCAGGTTGGCGAACAGGCAGCGGGCCAGGCGGTACTCCCGTTCAGTCAGGCTGATGGGGATACCGGCGCGGGTAACGGTCAATTCGGCATCGTCGAATTCGAGGTCATTGAACACCAGCACTTCAGTGGTCGGGGTGCGTTGCAGGTTGTGACGCCTTAGCACCGCGGTGACCCGGGCCTTGAGCTCGTTGGGACGGAAAGGTTTACTGACGTAGTCATCGGCACCGGCGTTGAGGGCCTGGACGATGTCATGCTCGCCGTCGCGGCTGGTGAGCATGATGGCCGCGGGTGGCGAATCCATGTGCTCGCGCGTCCAGCGCAGCAAGGACAAGCCGCTGATGTCAGGTAACTGCCAGTCCAGGATCAACAGGTCAAACGTTTCCCTGCGCAGTTGTCGCAACAGGTCTTCACCCCGTTCGAAACTGTGCAGTGTCCAGGCGGGCTCTCCCCTGCCGGGAATTTGCTGCAGTGTCTGTTCCACCCGGCGCAACTCCGCCGGTTCATCGTCCAGTATGGCGACACGCATGGAATGCGATTCCTTGGTTCCAAGAATAACGGACATTCTCAGCTGGCAATCAAAAGCAGCCGGTGGCTGGTTCGTCGTCGTTGAGCTGTCACTGGCTGCGACAATACCGGCTCGCGATGCGAAGTGAAAGGCAGCCGCATTGCCATCATCAAGTCCGTTATAGTCATGGCCGCAGCTGTGAGCTAGAGGCTGCGCGGCATGTACAACCATCCCGATCTTCCGCCAAGGTACTTATGAGCCATCCGCGTCGCCGTGAAAGCCGTGAACCGACCCAGGTGCAGCGATTGTTTCGACAATTGATGCGCGAAGGGTTGTGGATAAGCCTGGTGCTGCTCCCGCTGACCGCGCTGGTCTCGTTCAGCCTGCAATCGGCGCGCAACGGCCCAGCGGCTGCATTGTTGTCGGTGTGCCTGGTTGGCTGTGTAATGGGTTTGTTGCTGTTGCGTCCGCACTTCGCATTGGGAGCGACGTTGGGCGGGATGGGTCTGGCCCTGCTACTCAGCGCACTGCTGGGCGCGCAGGGTTGGGGGTGGTCGCCGGTGGCCAGCCTGTTGGGCATGCTGCTGGGTTATCTGATCTGGAACTGGCGGCGCCTGAGCGTGGTGCTGGCTTATTTCGGTTGGGAGCTGGCGCGCCTGGATGCTGAGCCCAAGGTCTTCCCGGAGCGCCGTCGAGCCTCCTACACCGGCAGTGATCGCTTGCAAGGCCAGATTATGGCCTTGGAACAAGCCATGAGCCGAACCCGGGACACGCGCCGATTTATTGCCGACGGCCTGGAGTACCTGCCGGTAGCAACGATGATCAGTGATCCACAGGGCAACCTGTTGCTGGGTAATCGCAAGGCTCGCGAGTTGTTCGGTCACGCTTTGGCGGGCAGTGATGTGCTGGAGGAATTGGCGCGGTTGGGTTATCCGGCATTGGTCCACTCCCCTGCACATCGCTTGTCCACGTTACCACTGGTTGAATTTCGCGATACCCGCGAGCGCAGCTTGCGACTGGAACGTGCCGCGCTGTTGCCGGTGGACGGTGATGTGCCCATTGGCTGGCTGCTCAGCCTGACTGATCTGAGCGCTGAACGGGAAGCCGAAGAGCAGCGCAGCGTCATGCTTCGTTTTCTCTCCCACGATCTGCGCGCGCCCCATTCGGCGATCCTGGCTCTGCTCGATGTGCAGCGGCATCAGGCCGGTGCCGACAAGCCGCTATTCGACCAGATCGAGCGCCAGGTGCGCCGCGCCCTGGAACTGACCGATGGGTTTGTGCAGTTGGCCAAGGCCGAGTCCGAGGCCTACCAGTTCCAACCGAGCCTGTTCGCCATGCTGGTGCTGGACGTGATCGACCAGGCATTGCCTGTTGCCCAGGCCAGGAGTATTCGGTTGGAACACCAACTCGACGATGAGGAAGCGCTGATCAGCGCTGATCAGCCCCTGCTGACCCGCGCCCTGTTCAACTTGTTGGAGAACGCCATCAAGTACAGTGCGCCCGACACGTGTATAGCGTTGCAGGTCCGTTGTGCTGAGGGCTGGTTGACGTGTGACGTCGTTGATCAGGGCAAAGGCATCGGCGCGCAGGAACTGCCGGATCTGTTCGTCCAGTACCGACGGTTTTCGTCGGCCCATGGCGTGGATGGCATCGGTTTGGGGCTGTCGATGGTCAAGGCGGTCGTGGACCGTCATGGTGGGCAAATCGATTGCCGTAGCGTGGTAGGCGAAGGCACTACGTTCAGCCTGCGCTTTCCGTTGTTGGAGGAATAAAAAAAGATCGCGGCCTTGGTCAGGCAGCGACCTTTTTCAGTGCGCTATAAAAACTTATGCACCTCGTACAAGGTTTTAGGTGTTTAAGAAATATGTATTAAAAACAGCGAGTTAAACGTTAAAACTGACGAAATCCGAAAAAACGGTACACAGCTTATCCACAATTCTCATACAGCCAACTTGTCCGTCGCAGCCGGCGCAGCAGGGGCCGGAGGAAGCGAGCCCAATTCCCGTTGCGTCTGTTCATTCCAAGCCTGTACACGGTCGTTCAGCTCGGCAATCGCGCGCGGCCCACTGCCCTCTGCATACATGGGGGCGCCGATGACCACGGTGATAACGCCTGGCGTTCTGACCCAGCCGGCCTTGGGCCAGAATTTGCCCGCATTGTGTGCAATCGGTAGTACTGGCAGGCCGGCGTTTACCGCCAATGCGGAGCCACTGCGGGAAAACTTGCCGATGGTCCCGTAAGGTACGCGGGTGCCCTCGGGAAAGATTAGTACCCAAACGTTGTCCTTGAGCAGCACATCGCCTTTTTGCGCTACCTGCTTGAGGGCAACCTTCGGGTTGTCACGGTCGATGGCAATCGGGCGCAGCATCGCCATGGCCCAGCCGAAGAACGGTACAAACAGCAGCTCGCGCTTGAGCACTTGGCTCAACGGTTCGAAATAAGCCGAGAGAAAGAAGGTCTCCCAGGTGCTCTGGTGGTTGGACTGGATGACACAAGGGCGCTCAGGCACATTCTCGGCACCTTTCACTTCGTAGCGGATGCCCAGAAACACCTTGCTCAGCCAGAGTGCGCAACGGCACCAGTAAACATTGATGAAGCGGTAGCGCGTCCTGAACGACATGAACGGCGCGACAAAAAAACTCAACGTGCACCACAACAAGGAACTGGTGCCCAGCAGCAGGTAAAAGAGGAAGCTTCTGATGGCCTGCAATATCGACATAGCGGCGTTTACCATTGCGGGCAATGCCCGCCTGTTCAAGCGCTTCCCGAACAATCCTTGATCAGGATGTCTTGGGAGCTCTAATTGTGGATAAGTTCAGCGGCAACCGCCGCCAGGTCGTCAAAAATCAAGGTGCCCACCGGTAGGGCCTTGCCCAGAGTCTTTTCGCCTTTTCCGGTCTTGACCAAAACTGGCTGACAATCGACGGCCTTCGCCGCCTCCAGGTCACCGAGGCTGTCGCCGACAAACCACACGCCCGACAGCGCAACGCCATAGTGAGCGGCGATGGTTTTCAGCATGCCGGGCTTGGGCTTGCGGCAATCGCAGCCTTCGTCCGGCCCATGTGGGCAATAAACGATCAGCCCGATGTCACCGCCCTGCCCGGCCACCAGCTCACGCAAGCGTTCATGCATGGCGTTGAGGACGGCGAGTTCGTAGTAACCGCGCGCAATGCCCGACTGGTTGGTGGCGACCGTCACCGTCCAGCCGGCCTTGCTCAATTGTGCGATGGCCTCGATGGAACCGGGAATCGGCAACCACTCCTCCACCGACTTGATGTAAGCGTCGGAGTCGTGATTGATCACTCCGTCCCGATCGAGAATCAGCAGTTTCAAGACTTACCCCAGCAGCGAAATATCGGCAACACCGAGGAACAACCCACGCAGACGCGCCAGCAGCGCATAGCGGTTGGCTCGCACGTTGGCGTCTTCGGCATTGACCATCACCGCTTCGAAAAACGCATCCACCGGTTCACGCAATGCTGCCAGGCGCGCCAGGGTTTCGCTGTACTGACGCGCCGCTGCCATCGGCTGGACTGCCTGGTCCGCCTGCTGGATCGCCGAGTACAGGGAGAACTCATTGGCGTTGTCGAAGTACTTGGCTTCAACGACGGCCGCAATGTTGCCTTCGGCCTTGCTCAGCAGGTTCGACACGCGCTTGTTCACCGCCGCCAGCGCCGCCGCTTCCGGCAGTTTGCGGAACGCCTGCACTGCCTGTACACGTTGGTCGAAGTCCAGGGCAGAGCCCGGTTTCAGGGCTCGCACCGACAGGTAGGTCGCGACGTCGACACCTTCGTCTTCATAACGCGCACGCAGTCGGTCGAAAATGAATTCCAGCACCGCGTCGGCCAGGCCGGCAGCCTTGACCTTGCTGCCGAACGCATTCACGGCGAAGGCCACGGCGTCGTTCAGGTCCAGGTCCAGCTGCTTGTCGATGAGGATGCGCAGCACACCCAGCGCTGCGCGACGCAGTGCGTACGGGTCCTTGCTGCCGGTGGGCAGCATGCCGATACCGAAGATGCCGACCAGAGTGTCGAGCTTGTCGGCGATCGCCACGGCCGCACCGGTCAGGGTGGTCGGCAATTCAGCGCCGGCGCCACGCGGCATGTACTGTTCGTTCAGCGCCAGGGCAACATCCTGCGGCTCGCCGTCGTTGAGGGCGTAGTAGTAACCGGCGATACCTTGCATCTCCGGGAACTCACCGACCATCTCGGTGGACAGGTCGCACTTGGACAGGATGCCGGCACGTGCAGCGCGCTGGGCATCGCCGCCGATGCGTGGAGCGATGAATGCTGCCAGTTTCGATACGCGCTCGGCCTTGTCGTAGACACTGCCGAGTTTTTCCTGGAACACCACGTTGCGCAGGCGCTCGTTGAAGCTTTCCAGGGGCTGCTTCTTGTCTTGCTTGAAGAAGAACTCGGCATCGGTCAAACGCGGACGTACGACTTTTTCGTTACCGGCGATGATCTGCTGCGGGTCCTTGCTTTCGATGTTGGCCACCGTGATGAAGCGCGGCAGCAACTTGCCTTCGGCGTCCAGCAGGCAGAAGTATTTCTGGTTGTCCTGCATGGTGGTGATCAGCGCTTCCTGGGGCACTTCAAGGAAGCGTTCCTCGAACGAGCACACCAGTGGCACCGGCCATTCCACCAGCGCGGTCACTTCGTCCAGCAGGTTGGCCGGCACGATAGCCGTGCCTTCCTGGGCGGTCGCCAGTTCTTCGGTGCGTTTGCTGATCAGCTCGCGGCGCTCGTTGGAATCGGCCAATACATAGGCAGCGCGAAGGTCGGCCAGGTAATTGGCCGGCGACGTGATACGCACGCTCTGCGGATGATGGAAACGGTGACCGCGAGAATCACGACCGGCCTTTTGGGCGAGGATCGTGCAATCGATGACCTGGTCACCGAGCAGCATCACCAGCCATTGGGTCGGACGCACGAACTCTTCCTTGCGCGCAGCCCAGCGCATGCGCTTGGGAATCGGCAAGTCATTGAGGGAGTCTTCGACGATGGTCGGCAACAGGCTGGCGGTCGGCTTGCCCTTGATGCTCTGGCTATAGCGCAGCTTCGGGCCGCTCTGGTCGATTTCGCTCAGATCGACGCCGCACTTCTTGGCGAAGCCCAGGGCGGCCTGGGTCGGGTTGCCGTCGGCATCGAACGCGGCTTGCACGGGCGGGCCGTCGAGGTTGATGCTGCGGTCCGGCTGTTGCGTCGCCAGGGCGGTGATCAGCACGGCCAGGCGGCGCGGCGCGGCGTAGACATGCTTGGTTTCGAAGTTCAGGCCAGCGGCTTGCAGGCCTTTCTCGATGCCGGCCAGGAATGCATCGGCCAGGGTGTTCAGGGCTTTGGGTGGCAGTTCTTCGGTGCCCAGTTCAACCAGAAAATCTTGAGCACTCATTGTGCAGCCTCCAGCTTAGCCAACACTTCATCACGCAGGTCCGGGGTCGCCATCGGGAAGCCCAGCTTGGCACGGGCCAGCAGGTAGGCTTGCGCGACGGAACGCGCCAGGGTGCGCACACGCAGGATGTATTGCTGGCGCGCGGTCACGGAAATCGCCCGGCGTGCATCCAGCAGATTGAAGGTATGAGATGCCTTCAAGACCATTTCATAACTCGGCAGCGGCAGCGGCTGGTCCAGTTCGATCAGGCGCTTGGCTTCGCTTTCATAGAAATCGAACAACTCGAACAGCTTGTCGACGTTGGCGTGTTCGAAGTTGTAGGTCGATTGCTCGACTTCGTTCTGATGGAACACGTCGCCATACGTCACTTTGCCGAACGGACCATCGGCCCATACCAGGTCGTAGACCGAATCCACGCCTTGCAGGTACATGGCCAGGCGTTCCAGGCCGTAGGTGATCTCACCGGTCACCGGGTAGCATTCGATGCCGCCCGCTTGCTGGAAGTAGGTGAATTGGGTCACTTCCATGCCGTTGAGCCAGACTTCCCAGCCCAGGCCCCAGGCGCCCAGGGTTGGCGATTCCCAGTTGTCTTCGACGAAACGAATGTCGTGCACCAGCGGGTCGAGGCCCACGTGTTTGAGGGAGCCCAGGTACAGCTCCTGGAAGTTTTCCGGGTTCGGCTTCAGCACGACCTGAAATTGATAGTAATGCTGCAGGCGGTTCGGGTTTTCGCCGTAGCGGCCGTCAGTCGGGCGGCGGCTTGGTTGCACATAAGCGGCGTTCCAGGTTTCCGGGCCGATGGCACGCAGAAACGTGGCAGTGTGGAAAGTGCCGGCGCCTACTTCCATATCGTAGGGCTGAAGTACCACGCAACCTTGCTCGGCCCAGTATTGCTGGAGGGCGAGGATCAAGTCTTGGAAGGTACGCACGGCTGGCGTAGGCTGGCTCACGAAATTCACCTGTTTCTTGGGCTGCGATTTAAAGAGCGGGAGTATACCCGATTCGTTCGTGCGCACGCCCCCTGGAGCCTTATGCCACGCTGCTTTTGGTGTTCCGAAGATCCGTTGTACATGGCTTATCACGATCAGGAGTGGGGGACGCCGCTGCGCGATGCGCAAGGTTTGTTCGAGTTGCTTCTGCTCGAAGGGTTCCAGGCCGGTCTGTCCTGGATCACCGTTTTGCGCAAACGCGAACGTTACCGGGAAGTGCTCTACGGCTTCGATGTACAACGGGTGGCGCAGATGAGCGACGCCGAAATCGATGAACTGATGCTCGACCCCGGCATTATCCGCAACCGCCTCAAGCTCAAGGCGGCGCGGCGCAATGCCCAGGCCTGGCTGGCGCTGGAAGACCCGGTGGCATTCCTCTGGTCGTTCGTAGGCAACCAACCGATCATCAACCATTTCAAGGACCGCACCGAAGTGCCGGCCATCACCCCCGAGGCACTGGCGATGAGCAAAGGCCTGAAAAAAGCCGGGTTCACCTTCGTCGGCCCGACCATCTGCTACGCCTTGATGCAGGCCTCGGGCATGGTCATGGACCACACCCAGGACTGCGACCGCTACGCCGAGTTGGTAAACGGCGGTTAGAATAGCCGGCTCGCAACACGGCCCATGAATTCAGGAGTGACCTGTGGATAAATTGAAAGGCGCCTTGCTGGTCGGCGCTCTGCGGTTGTTTGCGCTGCTCCCTTGGCGAGCGGTGCAGGCGGTGGGCTCGGCCATTGGCTGGCTCATGTGGAAATTACCCAACCGTTCCCGCGACGTGGTGCGGATCAACCTCGCCAAGTGTTTTCCCGAGATGGACCCGGCCGAGCGCGAGCGCCTGGTGGGCCAGAGTCTCAAGGACATCGGCAAATCCCTGACCGAAAGTGCCTGTGCCTGGATCTGGCCGGCCCAGCGCTCCATCGAACTGGTGCGCGAAGTCGAAGGCCTGGAAGTGCTGAAAGAAGCGCTGGCCTCGGGCAAAGGCGTGGTCGGCATCACCAGCCACCTGGGCAACTGGGAAGTGCTCAACCACTTCTATTGCAGCCAGTGCAAACCGATCATTTTCTACCGCCCGCCCAAGCTCAAGGCGGTGGATGAGTTGCTGCAAAAGCAACGCGTGCAACTGGGCAACAAGGTCGCGGCGTCCACCAAGGAAGGCATCCTCAGCGTCATCAAGGAAGTGCGCAAGGGCGGCCAGGTGGGGATCCCCGCCGATCCGGAGCCGTCCGAATCCGCCGGCATCTTCGTGCCCTTCTTCGCCACCCAGGCCCTGACCAGCAAGTTCGTGCCGAACATGCTCGCCGGCGGCAAGGCGGTCGGCGTCTTCCTCCACGCCCTGCGCCTGCCGGACGGCTCCGGCTACAAAGTCATCCTCGAAGCCGCCCCGGACGAGATGTACAGCACCGACACCGAAACCGCCTGCGCCGCCATGAGCAAAGTGGTCGAGCGTTATGTACGGGCCTACCCGAGCCAGTACATGTGGAGCATGAAACGCTTCAAGAAACGCCCGCCGGGCGAGGCGCGGTGGTACTGAAAACCTGTTCTGGATGGCGCACCGCGAACCCTGTGGGAGCGAGCTTGCTCGCGATAGCGCCCTGACAGTCGCCACATGACTGACTGTCCCCACCCTCCCCGTGACGAGGGAGCTTGCTCCCGCTGGGCTGCGCAGCGGCCCTTCATCGATATGCACAACATCAACCGGTGGGAGCGAGCCTGCTCACGAAAAGATATTCACCCATACATCACCATCGCGAACGAACTCCAACGCATCGGCGCCGCTCTCAATCATTAGCTGAGGACAGGCGCAAATCATCAATCGTGTCCATGATGAGTACCTGCGATATCCGGGGGGCCGGCGTATTGCCCGGCCAAAAATATCGCCTTGTCCCTTTGATCCATCAATTAAAGGAGTCACGCTCATGAACATCGACTTCACCGGACGTAACGTATTGGTCACCGGTTCCACCAGCGGAATCGGTTTTGCGACCGCCAAAGGTTTTCTGGAAGCCGGTGCCCAGGTCGTCATCAACGGGCGCAGCGAAAGCAGCGTGGAGGACGCGTTGCAGCGCCTGGGCAATCTGGCTTCCAGGGCGACAGGCTTTGTTGGCGATCTCAGCAACGAACCGGGCTGCAAGGCATTGATCGCCAGGCATCCAAGTTTCGATATCGTCATCAACAACCTGGGCATTTTCAAGCAGGAGGACTTCTTCGAGACGCCGGACAGCGAATGGCAGCGTTTCTTCGAAACCAACGTGATGTCGGGCGTGCGTGTTTCCAGGGCCTACGCGCAGGGCATGGTCGAGCGTGGTTGGGGGCGGATCGTGTTTGTTTCGTCGGAGTCGGGCGTGAACATTCCTGCCGACATGATCCACTACGGCTTCACCAAAACCGCCCAGCTTTCAATCGCTCGCGGCCTGGCCAAACGCCTCGCGGGCACGGGCGTGACGGTGAACTCAGTGTTGCCTGGGCCGACACTGTCCGAAGGCGTTGCCAAGATGCTCCAGGCGGACGTCGAGCGCAGCGGGGAAAGCCTGGAGAAGGTCGCGGCAGATTTCGTCAACGAGCACCGCAGCACCTCGATCATCCAGCGCGCGGCACGGGTAGAGGAAGTCGCCAACATGATTATCTATGCCAGCTCGGAACAGGCCTCGGCCACCACCGGAGCGGCGCTGCGAGTTGACGGCGGTGTGGTGGACAGCATCGTTTAGCTGCGTTGCCAAAAGCATGGCAAGTGTCCTTGCTCCGGTTCCCATGACGCCATACAAAAAAATGCCGCTTCCTCATCCGAGAGAAGCGGCGTTTTTTCTTTTGGAAGCAACATTGGTTGATTTGACCAACTTTCGAAACGTTGAAGGGATTGGTTCAGCCCGCCCCTGTTTTGCAGTGGATCCGAGCCCCTTCGGCTAGCCGTTCTCGCCTAGGCGATCCGAGCCAACTTCGGCTACCCGTAACTCGATCAGACGATCGGAACCACCTTCGGCTACGCGTTTCTCGATAAGACGATCGGAGCCGCCTTCTGCTACCCGGTTTTCGATCAGGCGATCCGAGCCGCCTTCGGCTATGCGTTTCTCGATAAGACGATCGGAGCCACCCTCGGCTATTCGTTTTTCGATCAGGCGATCCGAACCGCCCTCAGCGAATGTAGGTTGAACAAAAGAAGTCGCGAACGCATTGCCGAGCGACAGTGCCAGAAGCGAGCCAACGAGTGTTTTGCTGAAAGTGTTCATGTCCTGATCCTTATTTATTCGTAGATGAGTGAGTTAGACGGCGACGTGCAAACGGACGTCGACGTTGCCGCGGGTCGCGTTGGAGTACGGGCAAACCTGGTGAGCCGCGTCGACCAGCGCTTGAGCATCGGCTTGATCCAGACCTGGCAGGCTGATGTGCAGGTCGATGTCCAGACCGAAACCGCCAGGGATCTGGCCGATGCCGACGTGTGCCGTGATCGAGGCGTCAGCCGGAATGCTGCGTTTGCTTTGGCTGGCGACAAATTTCAACGCGCCGATGAAGCAGGCGGAGTAGCCGGCTGCGAACAACTGCTCAGGATTGGTGGCTTCACCACCGGCACCGCCCAGGGCTTTTGGCGTGGCCAGTTTCACGTCGAGGATCTTGTCGCTGGAAACAGCACGGCCATCACGGCCACCGGTGGAGGTTGCGACTGCGGTGTAGAGAACGTTCATGGGGTGCTTTCCTTTTTTCCTGATGGGTCTGATTGAGTTTGGTTTGCGCTAAATGTTTGTGCGCTAACCAGTGGTGCTAAAGTTAACGCCCAAATACTTAGCGCGCAAGATAAATTTTCGAGAATATTCTCAGATTTCTTTAAGCTATTGATAAATTAGAAAATTTATTTTTAAGCGACGCAGCGGTGCCAGCCCGCGCGAATTGAGGGGTGAGCCAAGAGAACAAAGGTGGCAGGGGTACTGGCCGAGCCAGCGCAATGGTGGGCCCTTGGAGAAAGGGAATTCACAAGCAGGATGACGGGGTTGAACGAACCACCCTAGTGAGCGACGGCAACCTGGTTACGCCCCAGCGCTTTCGCCCGATACAGCGCCTTATCAGCGTTATTCATCAAGCCATGCAGATCCTTGTGATTCGCCTCCGTCGACGCCACGCCAAGGCTGGCGGTGATGCGATGGACAGGCTCGATCATCAAGCCAGCGATACTCTGGATAAGTCCTTCTGCAATTTCTATAGCGACGTCAATGGACGTATCCGGAAGCAGAATGGCGAACTCTTCCCCACCGAGCCGACCGTGTATATCCGTGGCCCGAAACGACGAGCTGATGACCACGCCCATCTGGCGTAGGACCTGGTCCCCGACCTGATGGCCGTAGGTGTCGTTGATGTGCTTGAAGTGATCCATGTCCAACATGACGGCGCACAACCCCAACCGGTTGGTTCTGCATTCGTCGTAAAGCTGCTGGGCATGCTCGAAAAAAGCCCGTCGACTTTTCAGGCCGGTCAGTTCATCGGTTTGTGCGGCGCGGGTTGAAATGCTGTTCGCCTGTTCCATCTCGCGGGTGAGTCGAAAAGCGGTTTCCAGTGCCTGGGACATTTTGTGGGTGGCGCGGGCAGCAAATGCCGCGAACACCAGGATCGAAAGCGCCATGCCGACTTGAATCGGCGACGGTTGGAACAGCAGCCACACCGTGCACGGAAACAGCACAAGGCCAATGGAGACCAGTGTCATGTCCCGGTAGGCGGAGTAACAGGAGACCGCGCTGACAGTCATCCCCACGGTAAAAAGCATGACGAGAGCTTGCGAGAGGAGATCATCTTGCGGCATCAAAACAAGCGCGCCGCCGCCCCAGATGCTCGCGGACAACACCAGCGAGACCCAGTATCTGCGCTCCCAGCGTTGAGGCGTGCGCTGAACCTCGTCGCTGCGAAAATAGGCAACGAACATCGCGATCCGCAGCAGCGTCGATCCGCTTAATATGGCCAGCCACCACACAACCGTGCTGTGCTCAAAGCGATCCCAACACAGCCAACACAACATGATGGCCGCGAGGTAACTACCAAACACCGCGGAAACGGATTGGCGAAACAGTTGCTGCAGTCGGTCAGTGCGCACTTGTCCGGCTATGCAAAAGTCCATGCCATTGCGAGATCTCGGGCCATCCATGTGATCCACCTGATCGTGAAGCCGCTAGAAAACGCGATTGTGGCACCCTGCCAGCAACGCAAACAACCGAATTACGCCTGCACTCACAAAGCTTTAAATCGTGGCGAGGGGATTCATCCCCGCTGGGTTGCGCAGCAACCCCATAATTCCCACCCCTACCCTGACTAAAACCGGCCCCCTGTGGCGAGGGAGCTTGCTCCCGCTGGGCTGCGCAGCGGCCCCAAACAGGTCGACGCTTTCCTACAGACAAACTCGTGATTCGGTTGCGACGGCTGCGCCGGAAGCGTCGGACCGGCCCAGCGGGAGCAAGGGATCGAGGTCAAAACAAAGCGCTGTTTATTCCCGCTCTGCCATCTTTCCATCAAGCTACACATCCTTGCGCCATTACCTACAACTACGCCAGAATCCGCCGGCTTGTGCGCCTTGCCCTCGGGTTCTATTGTCGTCCTGCCACTGCCCATCAGTGGTCGGGTTTAGTAGCTCGAGGTTGTGTCAGTAAGATGCACGGGTTCTCCATCGAGGTAGATTCCTACCTTGCACTTGATGGTGGCTGTGCGCAGGGCGCTTCGGCGCGCCGGCAATGCTGATCTCCCCGGTCTACTAACCTGCGTACAGCTGCCACCCTTCTTTTAGTAGGGAAGAGGTTGTGGCTTAACCTTGGAGTATCAGCTCATGTCGAAATCTACAACGAATCCGCCTGAGGCGGACCGCACCTCCTCGCCACCAGAACCGAAAGATGCTCTCCAATCCGCTCAACTCTTCACCGTCGTACAAGACACCGACAACGAATGCCTGCTCGCCAACCTCAGCGAAACCCTGGCTTCAGCCGACGCCATGGTCAGCAACCTCGCGTTCGATCTGGAAGGCTCACACCGCCACATCGCCCTCGGCGTCCAGCAACTGATCGAGCTGAGCTCATTACTGGCGAACCGAGTTCTGGACAACGTTGATCCAAGATAAACGTCACACTGCAACCCCGTGGCGAGGGAGCTTGCTCCCGCTGGCTGCGAAGCAGCCCATTGGATAACGCTGAGCCGCGATAGCGAGCGAACCCCACCAAAGAAAAACCCGACGCTTTACGTCGGGTTTTTGTGTGCGGGTTACTCGACTTGCGACAGTTTGGCGTCGTCGCAACCGGCAGCGCGGCACTCGCGCTCGACAGCCTTGAGTATGACGATACGCGCCTCGGTCTTCTCATTGGCACAGTCCAGGTAGAGCAGGCCATCGTTGGAACAGGCGTTGTCACGAATCTTGATCCACTGGATCTGAGCGGCTTTCACCTTCTTCTTTTGATCCGGGTTCAGGGCACTCATCGTCTTTTTGTATTGCTCGTTGATTTCCTGGTCCGACTGAACCATTTTCAGCGACGCGCAATAGGTTCTGTCATAGGCGTTTCTAGGGTTATCGCAACTCATCGCAGATGCCGATGCTGATGCCATTGCCAGCAATGCCCCAACCAACAAAGACTTGATCACTCACTTTTCTCCCTGAATGCCCTCTATTGATTAGAGGTCGCGGCGGGGAATTTATCATGAGGGTCGTAGAACAATGAAGCGGATCCTGGGGTTCATTCGGCCCTGTGTATGACTTTTTTCGGGCCGAAACCAAGCTCCTGATTCTTCCGCTGGCGTAATCCTTGCGGCAAGCTACACATCCTTGCTCCTTGGCCTACAACTACGTCGGAATCCGCCGACTTGTAAGCCTCGTCTATGGCTTCTATTGTTCGTCTACGCTTACATTGGCCTGAAAGTTGGAATGTTTAAACCTTTACTCGGACCAAATCACGAGGGCTAAAGTGGAAGATTTTTATGCAAATTGAATACGCCATGGTCGCGTTGGGGTTTTTTGCTTTTTGCGGGGGGATGATCGATGCTGCTGTAGGGGGCGGAGGCTTGGTTCAGGTACCCGCTCTACTTCATGCATTACCTCAGCACTCGCTAAGCACAGTTTTTGGAACTAATAAGCTCGCTGTACTTGCAGGAAATATTTCTTCTATATTTAGTTACGTTAAAAGAATAAAAATCGTCTGGAAGCTGATGCTTCCAACCATGCTCTCGGCTTTTTTATTTTCGTTTTTGGGGGCTTTTTCCGTCTCGCTCGTTCCGAAGGCGATCATGGAATATTTTGTGTTTTTTGTATTGGTGGTCATGGCTGTTTATACATTTGCAAAAAAGGATTTAGGGCTTGTTCACTCGGACGCTCAATGCGGATCCAAAGAAGTGCTCCTTGGGGTTTTTTTTGGCGGCATAATTGGATTTTATGACGGAGTTTTTGGACCCGGCAGTGGTAGTTTTTTGTTATTTGTTTTCGTTAAATATTTTGGCTACGATTTTCTGAATGCATCCGCTTCAGCAAAACTGGTTAACTTGGGAACATTTAGCGCGTCGCTGCTATTTTTCATACCTTCAGGTCATGTGCTGTGGGTAATTGGTGGACTGGTCGCGGTGTGTAATATGGCGGGTGCGCTGACAGGCACTTTTTTGGCTTTGCGCTATGGGAGTGGATTAATTCGTATCTTGTTTCTCTTTTTATTGGTTTTCCTTATTGGCCGAATGGGATTGTCCATATGGCTGTGACAGGTTGCGCGCAATGCCTTCAGATAAAAAAAACGGGACCTCGCTTTCACGCAGTCCCGTCTTTCACACCCGATCAGCTCAAAACGCCGGCAGAACCGCGCCTTTGTACTTCTCGAGAATAAACGCCTTCACTTCCGGCGTATGCAGCGCTGCAACCAGCTTCTTCATGGCCTCGCTGTCCTTGTCGTCCGGACGGGCTACCAGAATATTCACATAAGGCGAGTCGTTGCCTTCGATCACCAGCGCATCCTTGGAAGGGTCAAGCTTGGCCTCCAACGCATAGTTGGTATTGATCAATGCCAGATCCACTTGAGTCAGCACGCGCGGAATGGTTGCCGCTTCCAGCTCACGGAACTTCAGATCCTTCGAATTCTCGGTGATGTCTTTGGTAGTCGACAGGATGTTGTTCGAATCCTTGAGCTTGATCAGCCCGGCTTTGGCCAGCAACAACAGCGCACGGCCACCATTGGTAGCATCGTTCGGGATCACGACATTGGCGCCGCCTGGCAGTTCTGTAAGTGCCTTGTACTTGCTGGAGTACGCGCCCAGGGGTTCCAGGTGCACACCGGCTACGCTCACCAGATTCGTGCCCTTGGCCTTGTTGAACTCATCCAGGTACGGCTGGTGCTGGAAGAAGTTGGCGTCCAGGCGCTTTTCGGCGACTTGTACGTTGGGCTGGACGTAGTCGGTGAAGACTTTGACCTTGAGGTCCACGCCCTCCTTCGCCAATGCCGGTTTGACGAACTCGAGAATTTCCGCGTGAGGAACCGGCGTGGCCGCGACGGTCAGGGTGTCGGCGTGTGCGGAGAACGCTGCGGCGGCAGCGAAGGCGACCAGTAGTTTTTTCATTCAGCTAACTCCTTTTGAGGCGCTTGCTCTTGGCGCCTGCCAGCGAATGGCCGGCTCATGGTTTATTGGCGCGAGGCCTTATTTTCTAGAGAAATGCACAACCAGTTTGTCGCCCACGGTTTGCAGGACCTGGACCAGCACCAGCAGCAACACCACCGTGACCACCATCACGTCGGTCTGGAAACGCTGGTAGCCGAAGCGGATCGCCAGGTCGCCCAGGCCACCAGCGCCGACCACACCGGCCATGGCCGTGTAGGACACCAGAGTAATCGCTGTCACCGTAATCGCTGCGAAAATGCCCGGACGGGCTTCCGGCAGCAATGCGTTGACGATGATCTGTCGCGTGGTAGCGCCCATGGCCTGGGTCGCTTCGATGATGCCGCGATCGACTTCGCGCAGGGCGGTTTCCACCAGGCGGGCGAAGAATGGCGTTGCGCCGACCACCAGTGGCGGGATCGCGCCGGCCACGCCCAACGACGTGCCGGTGATCAACACCGTGAACGGGATCATCACGATCAACAGGATGATGAATGGCAGCGAACGCAGGACGTTCACCATCAGCGACAGCAGCGCGTAGAGTCCCCGGGCTTCAAGCAATTGGCGCGGGCTGCAGAGAAACAGCAACACGCCCAGCGGCAGGCCGAGCAGTACGGTGAAGAGCAGCGAACCGAATAGCATCAGGAAGGTGTCGCCGGTTGCCAGCCAGATTTCCAGCCAGTCGATGTTTGCAAAAAATTCCATCAGCGCAGCACCTCCATGTGGACATCGGCCGCGGTGAAGCGGGCGAACGCCGCTTCCATGTCACCGCCGGTGATGGCGAGGGTTAGTTGCCCGTAGGGGGTGTCTTTGATGCGGTCGATACGACCGGCCAGGATGCTGTAGTCCACACCGGTTTCGCGGGCGACGGTTCCAAGTAACGGCGCGTAGGTCGCTTCGCCCTGGAATGTCAGACGCACGATGCGCCCCGGGACGTGAGCGAAGTCGTCGCGCTGTTCGCTTTCGTCGATCTGCTCGTCTTCCTGGACGAAACGCTTGGTGGTCGGATGCTTGGGGTGCAGGAACACCTCGGCCACCGGGCCTTGCTCGACGATCACGCCGGCGTCCATCACCGCAACCTCATCGCAGACACGCCGGATCACGTCCATCTCATGGGTGATCAGCACGATGGTCAGCTTCAGCTCACGGTTGATCTCCGCCAGCAGTTGCAGCACCGAGGCGGTGGTCTGTGGGTCGAGCGCGCTGGTGGCTTCGTCGCACAACAGGATCTTCGGCTTGGTTGCCAGTGCGCGGGCGATGCCGACGCGCTGCTTCTGGCCGCCGGACAACTGCGCCGGGTATTTGCGGGCGTGGTCGGACAGCCCTACCCGCGCCAGCAATTCGGCGACGCGGCGGTCGATATCGCTGCGGGACAGTTCGCCCGCCAGCGTCAGCGGCATGGCCACGTTGTCGGCCACGGTCTTGGACGCGAGCAGATTGAAGTGCTGGAAAATCATCCCGACCTGCTGGCGAAAACGGCGCAGGCCGTTGGCGTCCAGGGCGGTGACTTCTTCGCCGTCGACGATGATCTTGCCGCCGCTGGAATCTTCCAGGCGATTGATCAGGCGCAGCAGGGTACTTTTTCCCGCACCGGAATGGCCGATCAGGCCGAAGACCTGACCGTTCTGGATGGTCAGACTGGTCGGGTGCAGCGCGGGGATATCCCTACCGGCAACCCGGTAGGTTTTATGGACGTTTTGAAACTCGATCACGTAGCGAACCTTGTGGGGCGCGGTGGAAAAGGATCAGCGGTAAGCCGGGCGCGCATTTTAGCCTGTCCGTATAGAGGTCCTTAGCATTTATTTGAGATTGAACCAGCGATTTGGCAATAAGGCGATCAAAGGGCATAAAAAAGGAACACAGCGAAACGGTATCGGTCACTCATTAGGCACCTCCACATATGCCCAGGTACCGTGCCTGGCGCATCGAACTCACGGGTCCTGGCCACGGCGGGGATCGCAACGAGGAGTCATGCCTGATGAGCACTAAAAAACCTGCCGCCCCCAGCCAGATGGCCGGGACCGACACGCTGGATCGCAGCAATACCAACGCCAAGCTGGAGAGCCTCGAGCAGTTTCGCTCCGATGCCACCGAACAGGCCTTGCGCACCAACCAGGGCGTGAAGATCGCCGATAACCAGAACACCCTCCGCGTCGGGCCGCGTGGGCCGTCGTTGCTGGAAGACTTCATCATGCGTGAGAAAATCACGCATTTTGACCATGAACGTATTCCCGAGCGCATCGTTCACGCCCGAGGGACCGGTGCCCATGGCTACTTTCAGGCCTACGAATCGCATGCGGCCTTGACCAAGGCCGGTTTCCTGCAAGACCCAGGTAAAAAGACGCCAGTGTTTGTACGTTTTTCCACCGTGCAGGGCCCACGGGGTTCCGGTGACACGGTGCGGGACGTGCGCGGCTTTGCAGTGAAATTCTTCACCGACGAAGGCAACTTCGATCTGGTGGGCAACAACATGCCGGTGTTCTTCATCCAGGATGCGGTGAAGTTTCCGGATTTCGTCCATGCGGTGAAACCCGAGCCCCATAACGAAATCCCCACCGGCGGATCGGCCCACGACACCTTCTGGGACTTTGTCTCGCTGGTACCGGAGTCGGCTCATATGGTGATCTGGGCGATGTCCGACCGGGCAATTCCGAAAAGCCTGCGCTCCATGCAGGGTTTCGGCGTGCACACCTTCCGCATGATCAACGCCGAAGGCCGCAGCAGCTTCGTCAAGTTCCACTGGCGGCCCAAGGCCGGGACGTGTTCCCTGGTATGGGACGAAGCCCAGAAGCTCGCGGGCAAGGACACTGATTACCACCGTCGCGATCTCTGGGAGTCGATCGAGATGGGCGACTACCCCGAATGGGAATTTGGCGTACAGATCATCGCCGAGGAAGACGAGCACAAGTTCGACTTCGACCTGCTCGACCCGACCAAGATCATCCCCGAAGAGCTGGTACCCATTACGCCGCTGGGCAAGATGGTGCTGAACCGCAACCCGGACAACTTCTTCGCCGAAGTCGAGCAGGTTGCGTTCTGCCCCGGACATATCGTGCCGGGCATTGATTTCAGCAACGACCCATTGCTGCAAGGCCGGCTGTTTTCCTACACCGATACGCAGATCAGCCGACTTGGTGGGCCGAATTTTCACGAGTTGCCGATCAACCGCGCCATCACCCCGGTGCACAACGGCCAGCGTGATGCCATGCACCGCACCACTATCGACAAGGGGCGCGCGTCCTACGAGCCGAACTCCATCGATGGCGGCTGGCCGAAGGAAACCCCGCCCGGTCCGCAGGATGGTGGTTTCGAAAGTTATCCGGAGCGCATCGACGCCCACAAGATCCGCCAGCGCAGCGATTCGTTCGGCGATCATTTCTCCCAGGCGCGGTTGTTCTACAAGAGCATGAGCCCCCACGAGCAAGAGCACATCATCGCGGCGTACAGCTTCGAACTGGGCAAAGTGGAACGCGAGTTCATCAGGGCGCGGCAGGTGAACGAGATTCTCGCCAACATCGATCTGGAACTGGCCGGGCGAGTTGCGAAGAACCTCGGCTTGCCGGCTCCCACTGCCGGTACGGTCGATGTTCCGACGCCTTCCCTGGAGCAGTCCCCGGCGTTGAGCCAGGCCAATCTGCTGTCCGGCGACATCAAGACCCGCAAGGTCGCGGTGTTGGTGGCCAATGGCGTCGAGGGGACAATCATTGATGCGCTCAAGCAGGCACTGGAAGCCGAAGGGGCCCACGCGAAAATCCTCGGCCCAACCTCCGCGCCGGTGACCACCGCTGCTGGGCAAACGCTGCCGGTGGATGCGTCCATGGAAGGCTTGCCGTCGATTGCCTTTGACGCGGTGTTCGTGCCGGGCGGGGTGGAGTCGATCAAGGCGCTGAGCGCCGATGGCGTGGCGTTGCATTACCTGTTGGAGGCCTACAAGCACCTGAAGGCCATCGCGCTGCATGGCGAAGCGCGACAGTTGCTGGTGTTGTTGAAGCTGGAGGCGGATGCGGGGCTGATTCCG
Source organism: Pseudomonas sp. Z1-29 (assembly GCF_051131995.1). Lineage (NCBI taxonomy): Bacteria > Pseudomonadati > Pseudomonadota > Gammaproteobacteria > Pseudomonadales > Pseudomonadaceae > Pseudomonas > Pseudomonas sp. Z1-29. Next base: position 73,800 of record NZ_CP071645.1, read on the forward strand.
GACGCTGATGCGGGCAAGTTCCAGGCGTTTTTTGACGCGATTGCCCAGCATCGGGTTTGGGCGCGGGAGCCTAAGGCCAAGGCTATTCCAGCCTGAAGAGATTTGTTGTTTGGTAGGACGCCTTCGCGAGCAGGCTCGCTCCCACAGGGATATGTGTCGATCACAACACCCATGTGGGAGCGAGCCTGCTCGCGAAGCTTTCAGAGCTTACGCGGAGTCAGAACCACTTGCGCCGGCACGCTACGCAAGATCTGCTTCTGCAGTTTCAGATCAAACCCGGGATCGAGTTTCTTGACCCGCTTGGTCAGCAATGTCGCCAACCAAGGGTAATCATCGGTGCGCGGGGCCTGGATGCTGACGTCGCACTGGTAATTCACCACATCGGCGGCGATAGCGTCCAATTGATGACGCATTTTCTGGATATCGCCGATATTCAGCGCAACCGTGGTGCTCTGCGCACTCGGGTCGATCACCTTTGCAACTGGCTTGGCTTCGGCGGCCTGGAGGGCGGCTTCGGCTTTTTCCAGCTCGGCCTTGCGGGCCTGGGCGATCGCACTGTTCACTTCGCCGGTAAGTGCCGGCGCTTTTGGCATCAGCGCGCGAGCCCGGCTCAGGGCGGTGGCGGCCGCGTTTACATCGCCCTTTTGCAGGTCGATCTGGCTGCGGCGCAAGTACGCCTCGGCCAGTTGCCGCTGGTAAGGCTCCAGCGACGGATCTTCAGGCGTCTGGGCTTGCAACGCGGCCAGCTGACCTTCTGCGGTGGCCAGTTCATTGCTGGCCAGGCTCTGTTCGAGCTGCGCGATGGCCGGGCCCCGGGTGTCCGGGGTTTCGACGGTCGGCGGCGTGCTCTGGCAGGCGCCCAGCAGCAGGGAAAACGCGACAAGGAGCAGATAACGGGAGGCGAACGGCTTCATTCCTGCGACTCTCTAATTGCGCAAAAAGCGAGCAAGTCTACACCCCTCGACGGGGCAGGACAAAACTCAGCAGAAACAACGCCGCCGCGCTGACCACGATCGACGGTCCGGCCGGAGTGTCCTTGAACCACGACAACGCCAGCCCGCCACACACCGCGAGCATGCCCAGCAGGCTTGCGCCCAAGGCCATCTGCTCCGGTGAGCGGGCGTGACGCTGTGCCGCAGCCGCCGGAATGATCAGCAATGAAGTAATCAGCAATACACCGACGATTTTCATCGCCACGGCAATCACCACTGCGATCAACAGCATCAGCGCCATTCGCAGGCCCACCACGGGCAGGCCCTCGACCCGTGCCAGTTCCTCATGGACGGTAACCGCCAGCAACGGACGCCACAGCGCCACGAGCAACAGCAATACCGCCGCGCTACCGCCGAGGATCCAGGCCAGGTCCATCGGACTGATCGCCAGCAGATCGCCGAACAGATAGGCCATCAGGTCGATCCGCACGTCGCGCATGAAGCTGAGCACCACCAGCCCTAGGGATAGCGTGCTGGGAGCCAGGATGCCCAGCAGGGTGTCGGACGCCAGCGGCTGGCGCTGTTGCAAGGTCACCAGCACCACTGCGAGCAGCAGGCAACCCACGGTCACCGCGATGGCGGGGCTGACGTCCAGCAGAAACCCCATGGCCACGCCGAGCAGCGCCGCGTGGGACAAGGTGTCGCCGAAATAGGCCATGCGCCGCCAGACCACGAACGAGCCCAAGGGGCCGGCGACCAGCGCCAGCGCCAAACCTGCAAGCAGGGCGTACAACAGAAAATCAGCCATGCTTGCAGCCGTCTCCATGAACATGATTGGAAGCAGAAGGAGCGCTGACCACCGAACCGTGCAGGTCATGGGAATGGTCATGATGGTGGTGATAAATCGCCAGGCTTTGTGCGTTTTTTCCGAACAATTCGACAAAGGCCGGATCGCCACTGACTTGCTCGGGATGCCCGGAGCAGCAGACGTGACGGTTGAGACAGACCACCTGGTCGGTGGTGCTCATCACCAGGTGAAGGTCGTGCGACACCATTAATACCCCGCAGCCGTGGCGGTCGCGCAGGCGGGTGATCAAGCTGTAAAGCTCGGCCTGTCCCGCCACATCGACGCCTTGCACGGGCTCGTCGAGCACCAGCAGCTCGGGTTCGCGCAACAGGGCGCGGGCCAGCAATACACGCTGCATCTCGCCGCCGGACACACTCTGCACCGGGCTGTCGATCACGTGCTCGGCGCCGACTTCCTTCAGCGCCGCCAAGGCTCGCTCGCGGTCGACGCCCGGCACCAGGCGCAGAAAGCGCAGCACGGACAGCGGCAAGGTCGGGTCGACGTGGAGTTTCTGCGGCATGTAGCCGACACGCAGCCGGGGCTTGCGCCAGACGCTGCCGCTGTCCGGCTTGAGCAGGCCCAGCACGGCGCGCACGAGGGTGGTCTTGCCGGCGCCGTTGGGGCCGATCAGGGTGACGATCTGCCCCGGTTCGACGCTCAGGTGAATGTTGTCCAGCACGCTCTGCCCGGCGAACGTCACGGCCACCTGTTCGAGGCGGATCAACGCGTTGCTCATCAGGCCCCCTGGCAACCGGAGCACAGGCCGACCACTTCGACGGTCTGGGTGTCGACAACGAAGCCGACGTCCTTGGCGCTGGCGACGATCGCGTCGCTGATGGACTTCTGTTCCAGCTCGATGGCCGCATGACATTCGCGGCAGATCAGGAACTGGCCTTGGTGGGCGTGCTCCGGATGGTTGCAGCCAACGAAGGCGTTCAGCGAAGAAATGCGATGTACCAGGCCGTTTTCCAGCAGGAAATCCAGCGCCCGGTAGACTGTCGGCGGCGCGGCACGGCGGCCGTCCTGCTCGCTGAGTACCGCGAGGATGTCGTAGGCACCCAGCGGCTTGTGGCTTTGCCAGACCAGCTCCAGCACTCGCCGACGCAAGGCGGTCAGCCGCAGGCCCTGGCGCGCGCAAATGGCGTCGGCCTCGGACAGCGCGCTGTGCACGCAATGGGAGTGATCATGGGGACGACTGGCAAGGGGGGTAATGGGCATGGGCAGCGACGAGTTTAGTGAGAGACGTTATTATGTTACCCGTTCTCGCCTCTTCGAGTGGTCATCGTGTCCCGAATTTTTTCGCTCTTTGTCGCTTTTGTCGCAACATTTCTGCTGATTGGCCCGGCCCGGGCCGACGTCAAGGTGCTAACCAGCATCAAGCCGCTGCAACTGATTGCCGCCGCGGTGCAGGACGGCGTGGCCGTTCCGGAAGTGCTGTTGCCCCCTGGTGCCTCGCCTCACCACTATGCGCTGCGTCCATCCGACGTACGGAAGGTGCAATCGGTGGACCTGCTTTACTGGATCGGCCCAGACATGGAAGGTTTCCTGCCGCGTGTGTTGAATGGTCGTACGCAGCCTTCCGTCGCCGTGCAGGATCTGCCGGGGCTCAAGTTGCGTCATTTCGCCCAGGACAGCGCGTCCCACGAGGACGAGGACGAGAAGCATGCCGACGAACATGACCACGACCATCGTCCCGGCACCGTGGATGCCCACTTGTGGCTGTCGCCGCTGAACGCCCGGGTGATCGCCGCCAGAATGGCTGCCGACCTGAGCGCGGCGGATCCGGCGAACGCGGCCCGCTATGACAGCAACCTCAAGGCTTTCAACCAGCGCCTCGATGCATTGGACGTACGCCTCAAGGCGCGTCTGGCCGGGGTCGCAGGCAAGCCGTATTTTGTGTTCCACGAAGCGTTCGACTATTTCGAGGACAACTACGGCCTCAAGCATGCCGGGGTTTTCGCCGTGGCCGCCGAGGTCCAGCCCGGTGCCCAGCACGTGGCGGCGATGCGCACGCGCTTGCAGGCGGTGGGCAAGACCTGCGTTTTCAGCGAACCGCCGCTGCGTCCGCGCCTGGCCGAGACGCTGGTGGCCGGGCTGCCGGTGAAGCTGGCCGAACTGGATGCGCTGGGCGGCTACACCCCGGCAACGGCACAAGGGTATGAGCAATTGCTGGAAAAGTTGGGGAATGATCTGGCGGGGTGCCTGGAGTCGTTGTAACACCCCGCTCTCGTGGCGAGGGAGCTTGCTCCCGCTCGGTTGCGCAGCAACCGCAAATCTTGGGCCTGCTGCGCAGCCCAGCGGGAGCAAGCTCCCTCGCCACAAAGGCATTCAGGTCCGCTGGTTGCTAAAGGGCGAACGGCAACAGCGTGCTGACCTTCTGCCGCTGCGCCAGCCGCCGCTGAAATTCCTTCGGATCATGAATCAACACATCCTGCCCGGCGAACGATTCGGCGGCAATCAGCCGCGACAGCCAGAACCGCACGCACGCCACGCGCAGCATGGTCGGCCATAGTTGCGCCTCGGCGGATGTGAACGGCCGCAGCGCCGCATAAGCGCCAAGCAACGCTCGCGCCCGCGGGCCATCGAGCATGCCTTCGTCATCCGAACACCAGTCATTCAGTGCAATGGCGACGTCATACAGCATCGGCCCGGAACAGGCGTTGTAGAAGTCGATCAACCCGGTCAGGTGGGTGCCTTCGAACATCGCGTTGTCGCGGAACAGGTCGGCATGGATGTTGGCGCGGGGCAGCGCGAGGATGCCGATTTTCTGCACGGTGATTTCGTCCAGTGCCGCCTCCAGCAACTGACGGGCATCGGCGTCGAGGTGTGACAACAGCGTGGCGCCCTCCTCCTGCATCCAGTCCAGGCCACGGTCGGTCTTGCGCTTGATCATGTTGTCGCGGGTCGCCAGGTGCAGGTGCGCAAGTAATTCACCAACCTGGGCGCAATGCTGGGCGTTGGCCTGCTTGACGTGCTTGCCGGCCAGGCGCGGTTGCAGCAGCGCCGGTTTGCCGGCCAGTTCCCTCAGTGCGACCCCCTCGGTGGTGCGCAAGGCGTAAGGCACCGGCAAATTGGCGCCGTGCAGCACGTCCAGCAGTTCGATGAAGAACGGCATCTCCTGCACCGGGCCGCGCTCGACCAGCGTCAGGACGAACTCGCCCTGTTCCAGGCTGATGAAAAAATTGGTGTTTTCGCTGCCGGCGGCGATCCCCTGGAAATCAAGCAGGCGGCCGAGCCCGTAAGGGGCAAGAAAGGTTTCCAGCTCGGGCCGAGCCAGGGGCGTGAACACAGACATGGTTAGAACTGCCAGTACGGGCGCCCTTCAGCGGGCGCCGGTTGAAGTCGCGAGCGGTATCACCACTCAAAAATTTTCCACGAAGGGATCAGCATATCCGGCTGGTCCGAACGAATGAAATTTGCATCAGTGCCGTCGGCGCGTACCAGGAAATAAGGCTTGCCGTTCTTTGGCGTGACCTTGATCGCGTACAGGAAGCCGTTTTGCCGATATTCCTGAATGGTTCTGTCGCCTTCGGTGCGGATGGTGACATCCGGGTCCGCCGAAGGAGCGTCATCCGCCGCCATGACGGCCAACGGTGTGAATGCAAACAAGCCAGCCAGTAACAGGCGATTTAGTGTACGCATGATAACCTTGTCCCTTTGTCGTCAACGGTCCCGCTATTCTAGCCCCGGACCCGCCGAAAAGGTTGATCCTGCTCATGAGCCAAGCCCCCCTCGTCCTGGTGGACGGTTCTTCTTATCTGTACCGCGCCTTTCATGCGCTGCCACCGCTGACCACGTCCAAAGGCCTGCCGACCGGTGCGGTCAAGGGCGTGCTGAACATGCTCAAGAGCCTGCGCAAGCAGTATCCGGACAGCCCGTTCGCGGTGGTCTTCGACGCGAAGGGTGGGACGTTTCGCGATGCGTTGTACGCCGAATACAAGGCCAATCGCCCGAGCATGCCCGACGACATGCGCGTGCAGATCGAGCCGCTGCACGCCAGCGTCAAGGCCCTGGGGTTCCCTCTATTGTGCGTGGACAACGTCGAAGCCGACGACGTGATCGGCACCCTGGCCCGCAGCAGTGCCGCAGCCGACCGCCCGGTGGTGATCTCCACCGGCGACAAGGACATGGCGCAACTGGTCGACGGGCACATTACCTTGGTCAACACGATGACCGGTAGCTCACTGGACGTGGCTGGCGTGAAGGAGAAGTTTGGCGTCGCTCCGGAGCAGATCATCGATTATCTGGCATTGATGGGCGATTCGTCCGACAACATCCCGGGCGTTCCGGGCATCGGGCCGAAGACCGCATCCGGCCTGCTGGTGGGCGTCAACGGTGGCCTGACCGAGCTGTTTGCGCAACTGGACATCGTGGCCACGCTGCCGATTCGCGGTGCCAAGACCTTGGCCGCCAAGCTGGAAGAGCACAAGGAAATGGCGTTTCTTTCCTACGAGCTGGCGACCATCAAGACCGACGTTCCCCTGGATATTGGCCTCGACGACCTGCAGATGGGCACGCCGGATCACGAAAAGCTCGCCGAGCTGTACACCCTGTTGGAATTCAAGAGCTGGTTCGAAGAAAACCAGCGCGACGCCAAACGTGCCGGGCAGGAAATCGTTGAAATCGCTGATGAGCCAGCGGCGGGCGTCGAGAAGCGGTATGACCTTATCCTCGATCAGGCGAGCTTCGACGCCTGGCTGGCCAAGCTTGAAAAGGCGCCGCTGTTTTCCCTGGTCACGCAAACCAACGGTCGCGACGCCCAACACTCGCAACTGGTGGGGTTGTCCTTCGCGGTTGCGCCGTTTGAAGCGGCTTACCTGCCGCTGACGCATTCCTACATGGGCGTGCCGGAGCAACTGGACCGCGACACCGTGCTCAAGGCGCTCAAGCCATTGCTGGAAAATCCGGCCAAACTCAAGGTCGGCCAGCATGCCAAATTCGAAATCAACATCCTGGCCAATTGCGCTATCGATGGTGATCAGAACAACGGCATCCTGGTGCAAGGCATCGCTTTCGACACCATGCTTGAATCCTATGTGCTCGATTCCACGGCGACTCGTCACGACATGGACAGCCTGGCGCTGAAATACCTTGGGCAAAGCAAGACCGATATCCAGGACATTGCCGGCAAAGGCGTCAAGCAGCTGAGTTTCGATCAGATCTCCCTCGAACTTGCCGGCCCATACGCCGCTGAGGATGCTGACGTGACCTTCCGCCTGCACCAGGCCTTGCAGGAAAAACTCGCCGTCACGCCAAGCCTGGGCAAGGTGCTCAACGAGATCGAAATGCCGTTGATGCCGGTCCTGGCGCGTATCGAGCGCCAGGGGGCGTTGGTCGATGCCAACCTGCTGGGCGTCCAGAGTGTCGAGTTGGGCGAGAAGCTGGTGGCACTGGAGCGTGAGGCATTTGCCATCGCCGGTGAGGAATTCAACCTCGGCTCACCGAAGCAATTGGGCGTGATCCTTTACGAAAAACTCGGTTTGCCGGTGCTCAGCAAAACCGCCAAGGGCCAGGCGTCGACTGCCGAAGCGGTGCTCGCCGAACTGGCCGAGCAGGATTATCCGCTGCCCAAGGTGCTGATGCAGTACCGCTCGCTGAGCAAGCTCAAGAGCACTTACACCGATCGCCTGCCGGAGCAGATCAACAGCCGCACCGGGCGCATTCATACGTCTTATCAACAGGCTGTGGCCGCCACCGGACGTCTTTCGTCCATTGACCCGAACCTGCAGAACATCCCGATCCGTACCGCCGAAGGGCGGCGGATTCGCCAGGCATTCGTCGCGCCGAAAGGCTACAAGCTGCTGGCGGCGGACTACTCGCAGATCGAACTGCGGATCATGGCCCACCTGGCCAAGGACGCAGGGCTGCTCCATGCGTTTCGCAACGACCTGGACGTGCACCGCGCCACCGCAGCGGAGGTCTTCGGGGTCGAGCTGGACGCCGTCAGCCATGACCAGCGCCGTAGCGCCAAGGCGATCAACTTCGGCTTGATCTATGGCATGAGCGCGTTCGGCCTCGCCAAGCAGATCGGCGTCGATCGCAAGCAGTCCCAGGCTTACATCGACCGCTACTTCGCGCGTTACCCAGGGGTACTGGAATACATGGAGCGCACCCGCGCCCAGGCCGCCGAGCAAGGCTTCGTCGAGACCATCTTCGGGCGCCGGTTGTACCTGCCGGACATCAATGCGAAAAACCCTGCCCTGCGCAAAGGCGCCGAGCGCACCGCGATCAACGCGCCGATGCAGGGTACGGCCGCCGACATCATCAAGAAAGCCATGGTGGCCGTCGATGGCTGGCTGGCGACGTCAGGGCTCGATGCGAAAGTCATCCTGCAGGTGCACGACGAATTGGTGCTGGAGGTTCGTGAGGACCTGGTCGACCAGGTGAGCGCGGAAATCCGCCAGCACATGAGCGCCGCCGCCACGTTGGACGTGCCGCTGCTGGTGGAGGTGGGCGTGGGCAATAACTGGGACGAGGCGCACTGAACCGAAGCCCCGTGGACGGCCTTTGTGGTGAGGAGCTTGCTCCCCTCACCTCAGGGTTGGGTGTCGGTTGACCTGTTTGCAATTAATGGGAGATTGCCATCGCGAGCAAGCTCGCTCCCACACGGGTTTGGATTGAGCCGGATACCCTAGCCCGACACCGACCCACTGTGGGAGCGAGCTTGCTCGCGATGGCGTCAGCCCAGCCAATACATGCCACGTTGAGGCGCTGCAAACCCAGGTACGGCATCGTCAGTTCTGAGAATGCCAACGATTATTACCAAAAATAATCTGAACTAAACCCGTGAATTGCTACTCAGAGATTCTGAATGGCTGGTGAAGCCCTTCAATGCTCCTATGTTGTGTTAAGTGTTGGCAGATATCTGGACCCCGCCCTAGCGGTCCGGAACTTGGACCCCGAACTTCCCCCTCCCCATACGAAGTCCGGGGTTTTTTTTGCCTGCGATTTGGCTTACTCGGCCGCTTCGCTGCCCTTGTCCGCTAATTCCATCCAGTCCGCCAACACCGTGTAGGCCTCTTCAAGGCCCATGCGCTTGGGCGCGGAGAACAGCTGGATGGTGATCGTGTCGCCCCAGCCCTTGCGAATTTCCGACTGCACTTTGAGCAGGGTGTTTTTCGCTGCGCCGTAGGTGAGCTTGTCGGCCTTGGTCAACAGGATGTGCATCGGCATGCCGCTGGCAACGGCCCAATCGAGCATCAGCAGGTCGAAGTCGGTCATTGGATGGCGGATGTCCATCATCAGGATCAGACCTTTCAAACTCTCGCGGCTGCCCAGGTAGGCTTCCAGGTGACGCTGCCAATGTTGCTTGAGCGGGATCGGCACTTTGGCGTAGCCATAACCGGGCAGGTCGACCAAACGGCGTTCATCGTCTAGCTTGAAGAAGTTCAAGAGTTGCGTGCGGCCCGGGGTTTTCGAGGTGCGTGCCAGGCTCGCATGGGTCAGGGTGTTCAGCGCGCTGGATTTACCGGCATTGGAACGCCCGGCAAAGGCCACTTCGAAGCCTTCGTCGTCAGGGCATTGATCGACTTTGGCGGCGCTGAGCATGAAGGTGGACTGTTGGCACAGGCCGAGGATGGGGTTTTTCAGTTGCATGGGATTTCCGATGTGGGCGGCGTCGGGAATGGACGCGGCAAGCTGTGTCGTTTCCGTTTCAGTGACGCCAGTATATAATGCCGCAGATTTTGTGTGCGCTTTGTCCCAGCGTAGGATGAAGTTCACGGGAGCGACCGACCGAAATTGCGCACTAGAACGCAGCTCGCTCTCAACCCTGAAAAGGTCGTTTTATGACGAAATGGCTGCTAGCTGCCGGTGTCTTGATGCCGCTTTACAGCGCTCAGGCTACACAGGATCCGGAAGCTGTGTACAACCGTGTTTGTGGTGCCTGTCATTCCGGCCAACTACCCACGGCGCCCCGCAAGGGTGACCGCGAAGCCTGGACGCCGAGGTTGGCGAAAGGCATGGGGACGCTGGTGCAACACGTGACCCAGGGTTTCAAGGCGATGCCGCCGCGTGGTTTGTGCATGGACTGCAGTGCCGAGGATTACCAAGCCATCATCCAGTGGATGAGCGAGTAAGCCCGGTCCATAACTCTTAACCCTTAGCCGTAGTTGGATTAGCTGATGAACAAACTGATCGTGAGTCTGCTGTTGACCTTGGGGATATCCGGTGTAGCCCACGCCGCAGGCGATGCTGCCGCAGGCCAGGCGAAAGCCGCCGTGTGCGGAGCCTGCCACGGTCCGGATGGCAACAGCATGGCGCCCAACTTTCCGAAACTGGCCGGCCAGGGTGAGCGTTACCTGGTCAAGCAGTTGAAGGAAATCAAGGACGGCAAGCGTGTCGTGCTGGAAATGACCGGCCTGCTGAACAACCTGAGCGATCAAGACCTGGCGGACATCGCGGCCTACTTCGCCAGCCAGAAAGGCAGCGTCGGCGCCGCTGATCCAAAACTCGTGGCACGGGGTGAGGCGCTGTTCCGTGGCGGCAACCTGGCCAAGGGCCTGCCAGCCTGCACGGGCTGCCATTCGCCTGACGGCAAGGGCAACGCCGCCGCCGGCTTCCCGCATCTGGGTGGCCAGCACGCCCAGTACATCACCAAGCAGTTGACCGATTTCCGCAAGGAAGAAGGCGGTCGTGCCAACGACGGCGACGCGATGACCATGCGCACCATCGCCCGCAAGCTGAGCGACGAAGATATCGCGGCAGTCTCGAGCTACATCCAGGGCCTGCATTGAGGCAGCTGCAAGGGGGAAACCTCTTGCAACGTTAACGCCCGATTAATCCGTCGGTGCAAACATCAAAAGGGTGGCTTTGGCCGCCCTTTTTTGTGGCCGCTGCCGTTACACTAGCGAAACTGAACCCGTGGCGGCCTGTCTGAAAAACACGCCCCGCGAGGCCACCTCATTGTCCAGGAGTAAAGCATGCGTAATCTGATCATCAGCGCCGCGCTCGTCGCCGCCAGCCTGTTCGGCGTGACTGCCCAAGCGGCTGAAAAGCCCGCTGCCCCTTATGTCGAATTGACCAACCCCGTTCCGGTGGCGGTGCCTGGCAAGATCGAGGTCGTGGAGCTGTTCTGGTACGGTTGCCCGCATTGCTATGCCTTTGAGCCGGTCATCAACCCATGGGTTGATAAGCTGCCTTCGGACGTGAATTTCGTGCGCATCCCAGCCATGTTCGGTGGCCCATGGGACGCCCACGGCCAGATGTTCCTGACTCTTGAAGCCATGGGCGTCGAGCATCAGGTTCACGCGGCGGTATTCAACGCGATTCAGAAAGAACACAAAAAACTGACCGACAAGAACGACATGGCCGACTTCCTCGCCACCCAAGGCGTCGACAAGGACAAGTTCCTGGCGACTTTCGACTCCTTCGCTATCAAAGGCCAGATCACCAAGGCCCGCGAATTGGCAAAGAAATACGAGATCACCGGCGTACCGACCATGGTCGTCAACGGCAAATACCGCTTTGACATCGGCTCCGCTGGCGGCGCGAACGAAGCGCTGCAACTGGCCGACCAGCTGATCGCCAAAGAGCGGGCGGCCACCAAGGCTGCTGCCAACTAAGCGCGGCCACGTCCATGGCCCGCTGGAGTACCGAACGCATCGTTGGCCTGCATGAACCGCGGGTCAACGAGCATCACGTCACGTCCACGGGCCTGCCCGCCGACAATCGCCTGCGGTTGCTCAGCTTCAACATCCAAGTGGGCATCAGCACCGAGCGCTACCGGCACTATCTGACCCGGGGCTGGCAACACCTGCTGCCCCACACCGGGCGAGCCGGCAACCTGCAGAAGATCGGCGACCTGCTGAAGGATTTCGACCTGGTCGCATTGCAGGAAGCCGACGGCGGCAGCCTGCGCTCCGGCTACGTCAATCAGGTCGAACACCTCGCCCAACTGGGCGCGTTTCCTTATTGGTATCAGCAACTCAATCGCAACCTCGGTCGTCTCGGCCAGCACAGCAATGGCGTGCTGAGTCGTCTGCGGCCCTGGGCGATCGAGGATCACCCGTTGCCGGGCCCCAAGGGGCGCGGAGCGATCCTGGCGCGTTTCGGCGAAGGTCCGGAGGCGCTGATAGTGGTGATGATGCACCTGGCTCTCGGGGCTCGGACCCGAACCATGCAACTGGCCTACATTCGTGAGTTGATTGGCGGCTACAAGCACCAGATCCTGATGGGCGACATGAATACCCATGCCAATGACCTGTTGCAGACCTCACCGCTGCGCGACCTTGGCCTGCTCGCCCCGCAACTGGAAGCCACTTTTCCCAGCTGGCGCCCCCAGCGCTGCCTGGACCATATCCTGCTGAGCCCTACCTTGGCCCTCGAACGGTTCGAAGTGTTGGCCCAGCCCATTTCCGATCACCTGCCGGTCGCGGTCGAAATACGTTTGCCGGGTTCGCTCACGGCCGATGCATTTCCCGCGCTGAGTCCTGCCCCTCGCGGATCCGATGAATGAGCGACGACGCCGAACGCTGGAGAGAGAAATACCTCAAGAGCATCGAGCAACAGGAAAAGCTCGAGCGTCGCTGGGACGCCCGGCTCGACCTGCTGCGTCGTGGCCTGGTGCGCAGCACCCTGGCCGCCGAAGGCACCGATCGCGCGGTAGACCAGTGCATGAAAGAGATGCGCGAAGTGGTGCGCACCGATGACATGGACGCCGCCCTCGCCGCCCTGCTGCCGCGCCTGGAAAAAGCCGTACTCGATTCCGAGCAGCGCCGCGAGACCCGGGTAGAACAGATGAGCGCCGCGCTGACCGCCCTGGTCGTCCAGTTGCAAAAGCTGCCGCTGCCGAAGGACGTCAGCCGGCCCTTGAAGAAATTTTCCAAGCAACTGGAGACCCGGGTTGGCCAGGCCCGGGAAATCCCGTTGCTGCTCAGCGAGCTGAGCAGCCTGCAGGGCAAGGCGCTGGGTGCGCTGGACGCGCCCGACGAGCCGAGCCGTCCGGGCCTGCTGCAACGATTGTTCGGCGGCCATGGCCATGAAGAGCCGCTACCGTCGCCCGAGCCTGCCCAACCCGGCGCTACGCCTGAGCCGAAGGCGGTTATTTCGGCTCCTGCCGAGCCGACCGCCGAAGCGTTCTCCGCCGCACCTGCACCTGCACCTGAACTTGAACCTGAACCTGAACCGCTGGTCGAGCACCCCCCCACACCAGATGCGCCGCCAGCGCCGGTTGAGTCCCATGCTCCGGTCGATGAGCCTGACCCGGCGTCCGCGCCAGCATCGGTTGCCTCTGTTGCCCAGCCGACCGCCGAGCCGGCACCGATCGACCCTGAGCCCGCCGAACCGGTACCGGCGCTGGACAATCCCGACGAACTGACGCCGGGTGAACCGCCGCTCGACGAGGCACCGATCGCCCCTGCGGAACCCGCCGAACCTGTGGCGCCTGAGGCATCCGCTGATCCCGATGAGACCCACTACGCCCTGCCCGACTCCCCGGAACCTTCCTACAGTTCGGTCGCCAGGCATATCGAAGACACCTTGCTCGGCCTGCTGGGCGACCTGACGCTGCCCGAGCGCCACCGCCCGCAAGCCGAGGCCATGCGCGAGCGCCTGCGAAACGGCTTGAACTGGTACGAGTTACTGCCGATCCTCGACGATCTGGCGGTCCTCATGCTGGCGATCACTGACAGTGGCCAGCATGAATTCGAAGCGTATCTGCAGCGACTCAACGATCGACTGGAATCTTTCCAGAGCACGTTGCAGGCCGCCAGTGAGGACCACGCCGATAACCTGTCCGCCTCCAGGGAAATGAACAACCAGATTCGCGAGCAGGTGGATGGCTTGCAGAGCAGCGTGCAGCAAGCCGACGACCTGGAAGGCCTCAAGCAGGTACTGGAGAATCATCTCGAAGGCCTGATCGGCACGATGGATCAGCATCAGAAGCAGCGTGACCAGCGTGAAAAGGAAGTTTCAGCCCGTCTGAAGAGCCTCGCCGAGCGCGTTGCACTGATGGAACAGGACGCCCTGATTGTCCGGGAGAACCTGGAAGAGCAACGGCAAAAAGCGCTCATCGATCCGCTCACCGGGCTGCCTAACCGCGCGGCCTGGACCGAGCGTCTCGAACATGAGGTCGAGCAGTGGCAGCGGCACGGCAACAGTCTGTTGATCGCCATGCTCGACCTCGATCATTTCAAGCGGATCAACGACAACTACGGTCATCTGGCCGGTGACCGAGTGCTCAAGCTGATTGCCTCGGTACTGCGCAAGCGCGTGCGCGGCAGTGATTTCATCGCCCGTTTTGGTGGTGAGGAGTTTGTCCTGCTGGTGCCCGATACGTCGCTGGCCGCAGGCGCCAAGCTGGCCGAGGCCTTGCGCGCCGCCATCGAAGCCTGTCCGTTCCACTTCAAGGGCGAGCCGGTCACGGTCACGGTATCCATGGGCATGACGGCGTTCAAGCCGGGCGAGCACAGCGATCTGGTGTTGAAAAGAGCCGATCAGGCGCTATATCGGGCTAAAAGCGCGGGACGCAACCGCGTGGAGTTGGGCTAAGGCGCAACTTCCTTTTTGTAATATCCAATTACCGGCCGGATCATTACTGGGCGATACGTTACACTGTTGCATTATTTTCTTCGGGCATGTCCTCGCCATGAAATTTTTCCCGATCATTCTTTCGTTGATTGCCCTGGCCGGATGCGCCAGCGGCCCTCGGCTCGATACCAGCCATCCTTCCGTCAACCACGACAGCCGCATCCAGTTTGTGGTGGTTCATTACACCTCCGCCTCCCTGGAGCGCTCCCTGGCCCTGCTGACCCATGGCGAAGTCAGCGCCCATTACCTGATCGGCGACGATAAGGACGCCACCATCTACCAACTGGTGGATGAAAGCCGGCGCGCCTGGCATGCCGGGGAAAGCGAATGGCAGGGCCGCACCTGGCTCAACTCCAGCTCCATCGGCATCGAAATCGTCAATCAGGGCTATGTCGACACGCCTGAAGGACGGCGCTGGTACCCCTACAGCGAAGCCCAGGTGCAATCGTTGATTGTCCTGCTCAAGGACATCACCCGCCGTAACGGGATCAACCCGGTCAATATCATTGGCCACAGCGACATTGCCCCCATGCGTAAGCTGGATCCCGGGCCGCTGTTTCCCTGGAAACGCCTGGCGCAAGCGGGCCTGGGTGTCTGGCCGGACGAAGGGGCTGTCGCGCGTCAGCAGACGGCTTATGCGGGACAACTGCCCAGCGCCAGCTGGTTCCAGGCTGAACTGGCCCGCCTTGGCTACCCGACGCCACGGACCGGCGAGTGGGACGTCGCCACGCATCAGGTATTGGCCGCCTTCCAGATGCGCTACCGGCCAGGCCGTTTCGACGGCGCGCCGGACACCCAAAGTGCGGCGATTTTGCAGGTGCTTAACCAGACAAAATAATGACGCTCGTCCGACTGATCGGGCCGAATCCAAAACAGCAGCTATAACTCATTGGTAACTTTCGGATTACCGATGATGACGGCTGCACGCGAAACCCTGCAGAGTTGGCTCCATCGCCCTATTTTTCTGGCGATGATGGCGGCTGCCCTGAGTACGGTGCTGCTGTTGGCCGGGAGCCTGTTTGTAGTGATGCAGCAGATCCAGCAGCGTGAAAGCGAGCAGATGAATGCCCAGGGCGAGCGTTTCCTGCAGCGGCTGGAACAGCTTTTCGGGCAGTTGCGCGAGAGTCTCGACGATTTGCAGGCGCAACCGCTGCGCGGCTGCAACGACGACATGATCGCCACGTTGCAGCAGGTGAGCTTCAGCTACCGCTTTGTCTATGAGGCGGCTTATCTCGATGCCAACGGTGTCTGCTCGAATCGACCGCGTCAGAGCGGTATGTCGTTGGTTCGTCCGCCCGATCTGCGCGGCCCGGCCTACAGCTACTGGCTCAACACCACCACCGAGCCCGACGAAAATCGCGCGGCGTTGATGTTGGGGCGCGGCAATTTTCGCGTCGCTACGTCCCGCGGGCACCTGACCGATGTGGTCGACTTGCCGCCCGGCAGCAGCCTGCTGGTGGTCCTGGACCATGGCGAGCGGGCGATTCCGGTGCTGGGCAGCGCGCAGCGTTGGCCTCCGACAGAGCCTTGGCCACTGAAAAGCCAACAGTCTCTGCAAGTGACCCAGACTCGGCTGATCTATCGGATGCCGACCGACAATCCGGAGTACCAATTGGTGCTCATTGCACCGCGCAACGGTCTGCGCATTCCGGCCAATGCCTGGTGGATGTTGCCCATCAGCCTGATGCTGGGGCTGGGGATCGGCTTCCAGGTCTTCCTGCTGGTGCGCCAGCGCCAGTCCATGGATGCCGAGTTGCACGGGGCTATCCGGCGGGGTGAATTGCAGGTCTTGTACCAGCCGATCTTCGATCTGCACAGCCGCAACTGCGTCGGTGCCGAAGCGCTGCTGCGCTGGCGGCGGCCGGACGGCACGCTGACCAGTCCGGACCTGTTCATCCCGATGGCGGAAAATACCGGGCAGATACGCCAGATCACCGATTTCGTCCTGCAGCGGCTGTTCGACCAGTTGGGCCAGATGTTGCGGGCCAACCCGCACCTGTATATCTCGGTGAACCTGGCGGCATGTGACGTGATGGTGCCGCGCATCGGCGAGGTGATTGCCCGCTTGCTGGCGCTGCATCGGGTGTCGGCGCGCCAGATAGCCTTTGAAGTGACCGAGCGCGGGCTGGTTGATGTGCTGGTTGCGAGGGATAATTTGCAGTCGCTGCGCGATGTCGGGCATCAGGTGCTGATCGATGACTTCGGCACCGGCTATTGCAGCCTCGCCTATCTGCAAACGCTGCCGGTTGATTGCCTGAAAATCGACAAGGCCTTCATCGATGCGCTGGGTCATGACGCCGCCAGCAGTGGCGTGGCCCCGCACATCATCCGCATGGCCCACGCCCTGGAACTCAAGGTGATCGCCGAAGGCATCGAGCATGAGGCCCAGGCGTCCTACCTGAGCAGTGAAGGCGTGAAGTTCGGCCAGGGCTGGTTGTTCGCCCATGCGCTCAGCGCGGTGCAGCTTATCGAATTGATTACGCGCGGGCGGCGCCTGCTTGGACGGCGCCTGGACGACGAAGCCTGATGGCCCCTCAGACGGTCAGTGCCATGTAGAACTGAGTGCCCTGCCCTGGCCTGGAATAAACGCCCATGCGTCCACCATGGAGCTGGACGATTTCCTTGCACAGCGCCAGACCGAGGCCGGCGCCACCCTTCTTGCGCCCGACCTGGACGAAGGGCTCGAAGATCCGTCCTTGCTGGCCGTAGGCAATGCCCTCGCCATTATCTTCAACGCTGATGATCACCCGCTCGCCGTGGCGCCGGGCCTGCAGGCGGATCTGGCCGTCGCCGTTGGTGTGGCGCATCGCGTTGTCGATCAGATTGTCCAGGACCCGGTCCAGTTGCGCGGCATCGGCGTGCAGGCGCGGCAAGGGGCCCTGGATCTCCACGAGCAGCTCGATGCCCTTCTCTTGCGCCTGCTTGGCAAAGCGCATCCTGGCCGTTTCCAGCAGGTCTTCGATGGAGCAAGGCGCCAGGGTGAGCTTTTGCAGGCCATTCTGGTAGCGAGAAAAATTCAGCAGGTCGTTGATCAGCTGCATCAGACGCTGCATTTCTTCGTTGACGGTGTTGAGCAGGTCCGCCTCGCGTGAATCTTCAGGAAAATGCATGCGTTCCTGCAGTAGCCCGAACGCCATGTGCATGCCTGTCACCGGTGTGCGCAACTCGTGGGACGCCCGCAAGACAAACTCGCTGCGTACCCGTTCGAAGGCGCGTTGTTCAGTGACGTCGTGCAGGATCATCACCGCGCCGAGAATCTGGCCCTGGGTATGGATGACGGGCGTGAGGCTGTAAGTCAGCACCCGGGACTCTCCATCCACTTCGATGCTCAAGTCGTCCGGTGCGCGCTCCTGGCTGCCACCGCGCAGTACCAGCTGCAGCTCTTCATCCAGCTCGACGCGTCCAAGGGCCTCGCCCAAACCCTGGCCCAGGCGCTCCTCGTCCCAGCCCAGTTGACGCTGGGCCACCGGGTTGAGGTGTTCCAGGCGGCCCTGGCGGTCGATCATCAGCAAGCCGTCGTCGATGCTGTCGAGGACCGCTTGCAGGCGCTGCTGGCCGGCAAGCAATTCGTCCACATTGGTGGCCTGATGTTCCCGTAATGCCTGGGCCATGATGCCGAAGCGACGCGTCAGCAGGTTCAGTTCAGCCGCCGAGGAAACCGGCAAGGTCACTTCGAAATTGCCTTGGCCGATATCATCCGCCGCCGCGGCCAGGGCTTCGATCGGCGCACCGAAACGTCGGGCGATGCCGTGGGCGGTAATGAAACCGATGATCAGCACAGCCAATCCCACCAACCCCAGCAGACCGGAAATCAGCAACGCCCGGGCGCGGGCGCGGTCCTGGGTTTCGCTGATCTTGTTCAGGGCATGACGGTAGCCTTCGATCAACCCTCCGCGCAGCACGTTGAATTTTTGCGTCAGGTCCTGGATGCCAGTCAGTTGTGTCGGTTGCCGACGAGAGGCCTCGAAGGCCTCGAGGAAACTGAGGTAGTCGGCTTTCGCGCGACTGAAGCTGGTGGTCGATTCAGCCAGTTGCTCCTCATGGGCAATGCCTTCATCCAACAACTCGAAATACTGCCGTTTGGATTGCTCCAGCACTGTCAGGTCGGGCTTTTCCTCCAGCATGATCATTAATTGATCACCGAGTGTCTGGCGCAGCTTGAGGCCCAGGTCCAGCAAGAAGAAGTTGTCACGCACCGATTGTTCCTGGGTATTGGCCATCTGCATGACGCTGACCAGGCCGAGCAGCAGCCCCAGCAACGCCACGGTAATCAGTGCCGAGATACTGAGAAACAGCCGTGTGCGCAGCTTCATCGCCAGTTTCATAAGATGGCGCTCATAAGTTGTATTGCTTGCGTTTGCGATACAACGTGGAGGCGTCGATACCCAGGGTCTTTGCCGCCTGGTCCAGCGTGTCGGCGGTGGCCAGCACTGCGCCGATGTGGGCTTTCTCCAACTCGTCGAGGCTCAGCGCCGCGCCGATCCGCGGGGCGTTGTTGACCGGTTGTTCGGCCATGCCCAAATGGCTGATCTCGACTTTTTCCTGTGGGCAGATGATGCTGGCGCGCTCGACCACGTTGCGCAGTTCCCGGATGTTACCGGGCCAGCGATAGCCCAGCAGCGCTTCGCGGGCCTCATCGCTGAAACCCCGGGCCGGGCGTGCGTATTCCTTGACGAAGCGCGCCAGGAAGCGATCGGCAAGGGTCAGGATATCTTCGGCCCGCTCGCGCAATGGCGGCAGGTGCAGGGTAATCACGTTCAGGCGATACAGCAGGTCCTCGCGAAAACGCCCGTCGCGCACCATGTCCTCGAGGTTGAGGTTGGTCGCCGCGAGAATCCGCACATCGGCACGGCGAGTGACCGGGTCACCCACTCGCTCGTATTCCTTGTCCTGAATGAAGCGCAACAACTTGGGCTGCAGTGCGAGGGGAAAGTCGCCGATCTCGTCGAGAAACAGCGTCCCGCCATCGGCCTGGTTGACGCGCCCCAGGGTACTTTCGCTGGCGCCGGTAAATGCGCCACGGCTGTGGCCGAACAGTTCGCTCTCCATCAGCTCGGTGGTCAGCGATGGGCAGTTGATGGTGACGCAGGATTTTTTCGCGCGTTTGCTCCAGCCATGAATGGCCCGCGCCAACTCGCCTTTACCAGTGCCGGACTCGCCAAGAATAAGGATGTTGGCATCAGTGCTGGCGACCTGGCGGGCGGTTTCCAGCACCACTTTCATTGCTGGGCTGTGGGAGTCGAGCCCATCCTTGGGCTTGCGCACCTCGCCTTCGAGGGCTTCGAGTCGGGCGGACAGCTGGCGCACTTCCAACTGCTTGGCCGTTGCCAGGCGCAGTTGGTCAGGGCTGCACGGCTTGACCAGGTAATCAGCGGCGCCGGCCTGAATTGCGTCGACGGCGGTGTCCACCGCGGAATGCGCGGTAACGATGACGACGCGCATCCATGGCGCCTGGATGCGCATCTGCGCCAACACATCGAGGCCATTGTCCTCACCCAGGCGCAGATCCAGAAAACACAGGTCGAACACCTGGCGCTGCAGCAGGGCATCGGCCTGGGCTGCGCTGTTGGCGGTAGCGACGGTATAGCCTTCGTCTTCCAGGCAATAACGGAAGGTACGCAGGATGGCGGACTCATCGTCTACCAGCAGAATGCGGCCTTGATGCTCAGTGGCGGATTCCATTTTTCCTACGCTCCTTAAAGAATGATGATGATTAGTGTCAGAAAAATCGGGCAAGTTGCATGGTCGATTCTGACTGAATATTACCCATCGAGCGTACGTCTGTGGATCATCGGTTCACAACAAACTGATTTTAAAGCGGTTTTCCCCCGCCTCCGGGCTTCATACGTTTCGGCTCGCTCATTCCGACATCCATTTCCGACTTTCAATTCAAAAAGAATCTTACGCCTCTTCTGTAGGGAGTCGTGCAGAACGCACGACA
The DNA here is from genome assembly GCF_051131995.1 of Pseudomonas sp. Z1-29. Classification (NCBI taxonomy): domain Bacteria; kingdom Pseudomonadati; phylum Pseudomonadota; class Gammaproteobacteria; order Pseudomonadales; family Pseudomonadaceae; genus Pseudomonas; species Pseudomonas sp. Z1-29. Next base: position 94,048 of record NZ_CP071645.1, read on the forward strand.
CTTGGCTGGGCCATCGTGCAGGATGCGCCCCGGCTAGTTTTTATTGCGATCATAACTTATTGATTATAAAGGGTTTTATATGCTCTTTATTTCTGGCACGGCGGCTGCAATGTCCTAGTCAACGTGGCGTTTGAGCGCCTCAACCAGATCACCGCTAGGGTGGGGAGGAATTCCAGGATGAATCGTCAATGTGCCGCCCAATTTCGCATCAGCCCCCTGCATATCCAGCAGGGCCTGTGGGCTGTCGTCGCCCTGTTGATTACTCTCGTGGCCGGTCAGCAATTAATGCTCTGGCACGAAAGCCAACAGCCGGAAGCGCCGCTGGTATCGGTTCAACGAGCTCCCCAGACCCATTTCACTTCCGTCAGCAACCTCGCCGATGCAGCCGCTTCGATGCGCATGATGGAAGTCGACCAGGCGCAGACCGCCAACGACATGCCCCGTGAAGAACGCTGGGTCTTCTGACCCGCCGAACCGGCTGTCCGTTGTGTCGGAACCATTACCGCCAGACCCTAACTAAATAGAAAAGTGTAAGGAGAATCATCATGTTGAGCTGGGCAATTACATTCCTGATCATTGCCATCATTGCCGCCGTACTGGGCTTCGGTGGTATCGCGGGCACCGCCACGGGCATCGCCAAGATTCTCTTTGTCGTGTTCCTGGTCATGTTCATCGCTTCGTTCTTCTTTGGCCGTCGCGGCCGAGGCTGACCATGAATCGGTCATTAAAAGGACTGGCCGCCGCCCTGCTTCTGGGCGGCAGCGCCATGGCAATGGCTGCCAATGATGGACAGATGCGGGTTAACCAAGTGCTTCAGGCGGATCCGCAGTACCGTGAGACCTGGCAGCAAGTGGTCAAGAAGGAGGAGCGTCTGCCGGAGTGGGTCATGAACCTGACCGGTGTTTCCGAGCAGATGAACGCGGTCGAGGAGGACGGCGATAAATATCTGGTCGGACCCTTGTGCGAAACCCAGGATACCTGCCGCAGCAAGCGCATGTTCGTTGCTTTCAGCTTCGACAAGGACGAGGCCTACGCATTGTTGGTAGAGGTCCCCGCGGGACTGCCGGCCGACAAGTCGCCAACCCGCCATGCGGACTACCGCTTTCTCGGCAACCCCGACGAAGGTATGCAGGAAATGTTGATGGAACAGCTCAAGAAAGATCCGAATTGGTACTGACTTGAAAACAAGGAAGACAGCCATGTCTTTCTTTCTGCGAGGCCCGAGGAGGGCCGTCGCATGACCAGGGGGCTGGGACGTTCTGACCATTGAAGGTCGGAGTGACCTACGGGCACAAGGGGTGCCTGCGAAAGGGCCGGGTCAGGTAAAAAGCTGCGACGCAAGTTCGCAAAGCCACCTTGGCTTTAGCGAACTTGCGGAGAGCTTTAGCTGCTCAGGCTTGTGCCAGAGCGGTTGCCTCCTTGCAGCGAGAGTCCTCGCATGTGTTGCGGCGTATTGCCTCGCCAAATTCCTTCCTCCACTGATACCTGACCGTATATCGGAGAGCGCCCATGGCGTTTTCATGATCAAGGCAGGCTCGAGGCGTTGTCCTTTCATCGCCTTCCGCGCAAGCCAGGTTGAGCCCGGCTACGCTGAAATGGCCGGTCCACGGCAGTTATACCCGCATAAATGGCGTCTTCGAACCGGTTGGGACGCGCGTTTCATTCGCGTAATCTCATGCCGATTCGGCATAGGGTAGGCGTTTACGGCATTAGACGATCCCCCCTTGCATCGCAATAGTTGCGCCTTTTTTCGCCTGCCAGTGAGCCGCCGTGGCCGCTCGGGGCAACCTTATACGGGGGCAGAGGACACGAATTGCGATCGTCTACGCTGATCGGTTCATGTCGCTGCCCGAGTCAAACTGAAGTAAGGGTAATGATATGAAGAAGGCACGACTAAGCCTCGCCTGGCAGATCCTCATCGGTCTGGTGCTCGGGATTGCAATCGGTGCGCTGCTCAACCATTTCAGTGCCGAGAAGGCCTGGTGGATCAGCAATGTGCTGCAACCGGCGGGCGATATCTTTATCCGTCTGATCAAGATGATCGTGATACCGATCGTGATCTCTTCGCTGATCGTCGGTATTGCTGGCGTGGGTGACGCCAAGAAGCTCGGGCGCATCGGCTTCAAGACGATCATCTACTTCGAAATCGTCACTACCATTGCCATCGTCGTTGGCCTGTTGCTGGCCAACTTCTTCCAGCCGGGCAGCGGCATCGACATGAGCACCCTGGGCACGGTGGATATTTCCAAGTACCAGGCCACCGCCGCCGAAGTCCAGCATGAACATGCGTTCATCGAGACCATCCTCAACCTGATTCCGTCGAACATCTTCGCGGCGGTTGCCCGCGGCGAGATGCTGCCGATCATCTTCTTCTCCGTCCTGTTCGGCCTCGGTTTGTCGAGCTTGCAAGCGGATCTGCGCGACCCGCTGGTGAAGATGTTCCAGGGCGTGTCGGAGAGCATGTTCAAGGTCACTCACATGATCATGAATTACGCCCCGATCGGCGTGTTCGCGCTGATTGCGGTGACTGTCGCCAACTTCGGTTTCGCCTCCCTGCTGCCATTGGCGAAACTGGTGATCCTGGTTTACGTCGCCATCGCCTTCTTCGCCTTTGTGGTGCTGGGCCTGATCGCGCGCTTGTTCGGCTTTTCGGTGATCAAGCTGATGCGCATCTTCAAGGATGAGCTGGTGCTGGCTTATTCCACCGCCAGTTCCGAAACCGTGCTGCCGCGCGTGATCGAGAAGATGGAAGCGTACGGCGCGCCGAAAGCTATCTGCAGCTTCGTGGTTCCTACCGGTTACTCGTTCAACCTCGATGGCTCGACGCTGTACCAGAGCATTGCGGCGATTTTCATCGCGCAGTTGTATGGCATCGACCTGTCGATCAGCCAGCAGTTGCTGCTGGTGCTGACCCTGATGGTCACCTCCAAAGGCATCGCCGGCGTGCCGGGCGTCTCCTTCGTGGTTCTGCTGGCGACACTCGGCAGCGTGGGTATTCCGCTGGAAGGCCTGGCGTTCATTGCCGGTGTCGACCGCATCATGGACATGGCCCGTACCGCGCTGAACGTCATCGGCAACGCCTTGGCCGTGCTGGTCATTTCCCGCTGGGAAGGCATGTATGACGATGCCAAGGGCCAGCGCTACTGGAACTCCCTGCCGCACTGGCGCAGCAAGGAGCCGCTGCCGGCGGGGGAAACTTCCAGCCGTTGAGAAGGCCTTCGCGAGCAGGCTCGCTCCCACAGGTGGTTGGGGTTGTTGCAGATATCTCAGCCAGCACAGGTCCAATGTGGGAGCGAGCCTGCTCGCGAAGATCGCGGTACTTGATGATGCCAACCAGACCCCGGAGAAATCCGGGGTTTGTCGTTTCTGCGGGCCCCGCTATCATTCGCCGCATCTTCCGGGGGACTTACCGATGCTCAATGGCCTGTGGCTTGGCTTCTTTATCGTGGCAGCCGTGTCGGCGCTGGTGCAGTGGCTGGTCGGCGGCAACGCCGGCATTTTCGCGGCGATGGTGGAAAGCATTTTTGCCATGGCCAAGCTGTCGGTGGAGGTGATGGTCCTGCTGTTCGGCACCTTGACGCTGTGGCTGGGCTTCCTGCGCATCGCGGAAAAAGCCGGCATTGTCGATTGGCTGGCCAAAGCCCTCGGCCCGCTGTTCCTGCGCCTGATGCCGGAAGTCCCGGCCGGGCATCCGGCCATCGGCCTGATCACCCTCAACTTCGCGGCCAACGGCCTGGGGCTGGACAACGCGGCCACCCCGATCGGCTTGAAGGCCATGCGCGCCCTGCAAGACCTCAACCCGAGCCCGACCATCGCCAGCAACGCGCAGATCCTGTTCCTGGTGCTCAACGCATCGTCACTGACACTGCTGCCGGTAACGATTTTCATGTACCGCGCCCAGCAAGGCGCGCCGGACCCGACCCTGGTGTTCCTGCCGATCCTGCTCGCCACCAGCGCCTCGACCCTGGTGGGGCTGTTGTCCGTGGCGTTCATGCAACGGCTGCGCTTGTGGGATCCGGTGGTACTGGCCTATTTGATCCCGGGCGCGCTGGTGTTGGGTGGTTTCATGGCGTTGCTGGCGACGCTCTCGGCCACGGCGCTGGCGGGGCTCTCATCGATTCTCGGCAACTTGACGCTGTTTAGCCTGATCATCCTGTTCCTGATGGTGGGTGCGCTGCGCAAGGTCAAAGTGTATGAAGCCTTTGTCGAAGGCGCCAAAGAGGGATTCGACGTCGCCAAGACGCTGCTGCCGTATCTGGTGGCGATGCTCTGCGCTGTCGGTGTGCTGCGGGCTTCGGGGGCGCTGGATTTCGGCCTGGACGGTATCCGCCATCTGGTGCAGTGGGCCGGCCTGGACACGCGTTTTGTCGATGCCTTGCCCACCGCCATGGTCAAGCCGTTCTCCGGCAGCGCCGCCCGGGCGATGCTGATTGAAACCATGAAGACGTCGGGGGTGGACAGCTTCCCGGCCCTGGTGGCGGCAACTATTCAGGGCAGTACCGAAACCACGTTCTACGTGCTGGCGGTGTATTTCGGCGCCGTGGGCATCCAGCGAGCCCGCCACGCGGTGGGTTGCGCCCTGCTGGCCGAGCTGGCCGGGGTGATAGCGGCCATCGGAGTCTGCTACTGGTTCTTTGGCTGATCTGTAGGAGCGAGCCTGCTCGCGATAAGGTCCGCAGGCCCTTCAGTCCTTCACCTCGAACCTCAACACACCAATCATCTGGCCATTTTCGGTGAGTATCCGCACTTGCCATTTTCCCGTCGGGTTGTCCGGGAAGTTCTGCTTGTGGGTCCAGGCGCGATAGCCTTCCTTGCGTCCGCCATGGATGTCCAGAGCGATGCGATCCACCTCTTTGCCGTTGAACTGCCAGACGTGGTAGATCCGCTCATCGAGCCCGCGCGGTGCGTTGATGGCGGTGTAGGCGTACAGGCCGTTACCACGGATCTGGGCCGCGCTGACTTCCTTGAGACTGGCGCCAGGCGTGCGGTCTTCCAGCTGGGTACTGATTGCCACTTCGGTCATCCAGAGCGTGGCGGGTGGCACCCAGGAGCGCAGCACCCAGCCGGCGGCGCCGATGCCCAGGGTGATGCACAGAATCGCCAGGGCGTTGCGCACGGTGCGGATCGGGAAGATCGAGGCCAGGCTCGGGAACGACAACAGCATGGCGGTGCCCAGTGCCAGCTTGAAGCTCTGGTCAGTGGTCAGGTGCAGGATCACCGGCAGCGCGGTGAGCAGGGCGGCGAACAGCGTCAGCGTGTGCAACGCCAGGAACGCCCAACGCCGGGGCGCCAGCCATTTGTAGTACAGCGGATCGATGATCGAGACCAGCGCCGACGCCGCCAGCAAGCCGGTAAAGAGCAGCTGGCTGCTGTTCCAGGTTGTCGTGATGAAAAAAAACGGCAAGACGAAGAACAGGCTTTCCTGGTGGATCATCTGCGTGGCGTAACGCAGCAGCGGCTGGGGTATTTCCCGTTTGAAAATCCGCGTGAACAGCCGCGTCAGGCTGTTCTCCAGCATCAGCCAGAGCCAGCTCACCAGCATCATGATGGCGATCCAGGTCGCCAGACCCTGCTGGCGATCCACCAGCATGAAACTGCCGACCCCGGAAATGAAACCGCCGAGCGCGATGACCCCCGGATAGCGCTTCATCAGTTCGAGGATGCGCTGGATTAAATGAGTCAGGTTCGGCATCGGCGGTTTCACAGTAAGTCTTGGGAAATATCCCTGACAGAGTATCGCCAGGACGGTGACATGGCGAGGATCGCGACGCCTGCCGCGGTGATCTTTCGTGGCGAGGGAGCAAGCTCCCTCGCCACGGGATTTGTGTTGTCCCATCGCGGGCAAGCTTGCTCCCACAGGTGTATCAGTCTGGCTGCGGTCGCGCCCTGCGCTTCCATCGCCAGCCAATTCCCACCAGCAGCAACACCACCAACCCAGCCAACACCCAAACGAGTTCGTCATCACCAAGCAACGGCTTCTCGATCCGCAGGTAACCCGGATCCTTGAGAAGTTCGCGCAGGGCCTGGTTGGCCTGCTCCAGGCTGACGGCCTGCAAGCGGGCGGCCGGATTGGCGAAGCGGCCATCCTCATAGTCGCCCAAGGCGCCCCAGTAATAGTCGGCCAGCGCGCTGTTGCCTTGCACCGCCCAGGACTGATGGGCGATAGCGGCGCGTTTGATCCGCACGAAGCTCTCGGGGTCCAGGCCGTCCTTGAGCAGCGTGCCGCGCAATTGTTCCAGCACCTGCTCGGCTTTCGGCAGGTCTTCGCGCGCCAGGTCTGCGTTCAGGCTGAGAAAACCGACACCGCCAAAGACTTCCCGCTCCACCCAGGGGCCGTAGGACAGGCCGTTGGCCAGGCGCAACTGGCGATAAAGCGCCCAGTCCAGATAATCCTTGAGCAGGTCGAAGGTTTCGTCGTGCTGCTGTTCCAGCACCGGTTCCGGGAACAGCCAATGAAGCTTGGCGCCATCGCCGGCCAGGCCGCGAATCAGGTTGCGTTTGGTGACCGCGCTGTAGCGGATCTGCGGCAGCGGCTCGTGGACGCTGGGCTCGACCGGTTCGAGCTCGCCGAAACTGCGTTCCAGGTAGGCCGGCAATAACCGGTCGAGATCGCCGACGACGATCAGCGTCATATTGTTGGAGGCATACCAGGCCTTGCGCACCTGCTCGACCCGGGCCAGGGTAAGGTGACCAACCTCGGCCCGTTCCGCGCACCGCAAGCCCAGTTCCACGGCCAATTGATTGCTGGCTTTATGGCCCAGGTCCTGTCGGTCGAGCCAGCGTTGCAGATGGGTGTAGTGACCGCCGTCCTCGCGCTCGACCACCCGTTTGGCCGCCTCCAGGGCTTTTTCGTCGATGCGGGTGCGGGTCAGCAGCGCCAGCAACAGGTCGAGGACCTTGCGCTGATTGCGCGCCGGTGCCTCGATGACAAACGTTGTATCGGCATTGCTGGTAAAGGCGTTCCACTCGCCGCCCAGGGCCTGCATGCGTTCCTCCAGGCCACCTTCGCCGCTGTCGTCGACCCCACTGAACAGAAGATGTTCGAGCAGATGCGGCAGCTCCTTGTCGGCGCAGCTGAAATCGTCGAGCCCCACGCCGACCACCAGCCGAATCGCCACGTGCCCGCGTTCGGTGCCGGGTTTGAGCAACAATTGCAGGCCGTTAGGCAACGTATAGCCTTCGACCTGAAAGCGATCCTGGGCAATGGCGGGGAGTGAGCCGAACAAAAGCAAGGCGAGCAGCAGACAACGCATAACGGGCTTCCTGGCGGCTGAGTGAAGATCCATGGTGCCGGGTCAGCCTTCATCGCGAGCAGGCTCGCTCCCACTTCGCGGAGTTGTCTGGCTGGCGATGGGCTTGAGCCCCGGCCCCTTTTAATGACTGACCAGGACGCCAGTCGTTCACGGCGAATGGGTGATGTCGGAAATTTCATCGACGGAAAGGGCGCCGATCTCCGAGGTTTCCAGCACCACATAGGCGCTGCCGCAGAACAGCGAATTCAGGCGCCGCATGTCAGCGATCAGCTCAAGATGCAGGGAACTGGTCTCCAGGCTCTGCACGACCTTGCGTTGCAGACGGCTGACATGGGCATGGGCCATCCGCCGTTCCTGCGCGCGAAAGCGACGTTTCTCACGCAGCAACTGCCGTGCGCTTTCCCGATCGGCACTCAGGAATACCGTCAACCCCAGCCGCAGGTTGGCCAGCAGATGACTGTGCAGCCCCGCCAGTTCTTCCAGGCCCACATCGGAAAACGACCGGCGTTGCGAGGTCTTCTGCTGCTGGACCTTGCGCAGCATGCGTTCGATGAGGTCGCTGGCCAGCTTGAGATTGATCGCCAGCTCGATGATTTCCGCCCAGCGGCGGCTGTCCTGTTCGCTGAGGTCCTCGCGGGGCATTTGCGCCATATACAGCTTGATGGCGCTGCACAGTGCTTCGACATCGTCGCTCATGGCGCGCACTTGCTGAGTAATCGCCGTCTGCTCGCCGCGCAGTACGCCGAGCATGGCTTCGAGCATGTTTTCGATCAGGTCGCCGATGCGCAAGGTTTCCCGGGCCGCGTTCGCCAGGGCCAGGCTCGGGGTCGCCAGGGCGGTGGGGTCGAGGTGCCGGGGCTTGGCCGTGCCGTTGGTGTCCGGGCGCTCCGGCAGCAGCCACGCGCAGAGCCGGCCCATCGGCCCGACGCTAGGCAGCAATACCAGGCAACGCACGGTGTTGTAGAGCAGATGAAAACCGATGACGGTTTCCTGGTGGCTGAAATCCAGGCTGTCCAGCCAGCCCACCAGCGGATCGAGTACCGGAATGATCAGCAACAGGCCAATCAGCTTGTACAGCAGGCTGCCGAGTGCCACCTGGCGTCCGGCGGCGTTCTGCATGCTGGTGCTGAGAAACGCCAGGATGCCGCTGCCGATATTGGCGCCGATCACCAGGCCGATAGCCACTGGCAAACTGATCACCGCCGCGCCGGCCAGTGTCGCGGTCAGCAGCACGGCGGCGAGGCTGGAATAGGAAATCATGGCGAACAGCGCGCCGACCAGCGCATCGAGCAGGATATCGCCGGTCAGTGAGGCGAAAATCACCTTCACGCCCTGGGCCTGGGTGATGGGCGCAGCGGCTTCGACGATCAGTTGCAGGGCCAGGATGATCAGGCCCAGGCCGATGGCGACCCGGCCCATCTGCCCGACGCGCGTCTGTTTGCGCGACAGGAAAAAAATCACCCCGAGGAAAATCAGCAACGGTGACAGCCACGACAGGTCGAGGGTCAGCACCCGTGCCATCAGCGCGGTGCCGACGTCGGCGCCAAGCATGGTCGCCAGGGCGGGCGTCAGCGACATCAGGCCCTGGCCGACAAAAGAGGTGACGAGCATGGCCGTGGCGTTGCTGCTCTGGACCATGGCGGTGACCATGATCCCGGCGATGAAAGCCAACCAGCGCCGGGACATGTTCTGGCTGATGACGTGACGCAGGTTCGAGCCATAGACCCGCAGAATGCCGGTACGGACGATGTGCGTGCCCCAGATCAGCAAGGCCACGGCGGAGAGCAGATTCAGCAGGGTCAGCATGAGAAGCCCCCTGTTAGCGTCCCAAAGGAACAAATTGACGATGCCACATCGTTCTACTGGTACTTAAGCTGTAGTTGGCGAATGGTTCGGACGCCAGCATTGCATAGCTGAAGATCGCTTTGAAACAAAACTGTCATGAAATACTTCCTCGAAAACACCCACACCCCTGTGGGAGCGAGCTTGCTCGCGATGAGGCCATAACATCCAACATTTTCTTCGACTGTCAGGCCGCTATCGCGAGCAAGCTCGCTCCCACAGGTATTGCATCCGGCTGCTTCCTGCAGACATGAAAAAAGGGGCTCCCAAGAGCCCCTTCGTTCATTGCCCTGCATCTTTACTGACCCGGAACATCCTTGCGCAGTTTCACCGGATCCTGCTGCTTGCGCTTGCGTGCCATCGCGGTACGCATCTTGATATTGATCGCTTCCACCGCCAGCGAGAACGCCATGGCGAAATAGACGTAGCCTTTAGGCACATGCACATCGAACGATTCGGCGATCAGTACGGTACCGACCACCAGCAGGAACGACAGCGCCAGCATCTTCAGCGACGGGTGCTTGTCGATGAACGTGCTGATGGTGCCCGAAGCCAGCATCATCACCAGTACGGCGACGATGATCGCGGCAACCATGACCGGTACATGGGAGACCATGCCGACCGCGGTGATGACCGAGTCCAGGGAGAACACGATGTCGATGATCGCGATCTGGATGATGGTGTAGATGAAGTTGCCGCCCTTGACCGAAGGCTCGTCGCTGTTTTCCTCTTCGCCTTCCAGCGCGTGGTACATCTCCTGAGAGCTTTTCCACAGCAGGAACAGGCCACCGAAGAACAGGATCAGGTCGCGGCCGGAGATGCCTTGGCCGAATACTTCGAACAGATCGGCGGTCAGGCGCATCACCCAGGTGATGGACAGCAACAACAGGATCCGCGTGATCATCGCCAGCGCCAGGCCGAAGATCCGGGTGCGTGCCTGCATGTGCTTGGGCATGCGGCTGACCAGGATCGAGATCATGATGATGTTATCGATACCCAGGACGATTTCCAGGGCGGTCAGGGTAAAGAAGGCAACCCATATTTCCGGGTTGGTCAGCCATTCCATGTGAGTTCCTTTGAGCGAGTGTTAGGCCGCGCCGCGCCTTCGGTTAACCGACAGGAGCGACGCGGCGGGCGTTGCTTTTATAGAGTGCTGAACAGCGGAAAAATCCCCATCAGCAAGGCGGCGAACATTATGCACAGGCAAACCAGTACTGCCCACTTCAAGGTGAAGCGTTGGTGATCGCCGAATTCGATCCCGGCCAGGGCCACCAGCAGATAAGTCGACGGAACCAGCGGGCTCAGCAGGTGAACGGGCTGGCCGACGATCGAGGCACGGGCCATTTCGACGCCAGTGATGCCGTAATGGCTGGCTGCTTCGGCCAAAACTGGTAACACTCCGTAATAAAATGCATCGTTCGACATGAAGAAAGTGAACGGCATGCTCACCAGCGCAGTGATGACCGCGAGGTAAGGACCGAGGAAGTCCGGGATCACTGCCAGCAGGCTCTTGGACATGGCATCGACCATACCTGTGCCCGACAGAATGCCAGTGAAGATACCCGCCGCGAAGATCAGCCCGACCACCGCCAACACGCTGCCGGCGTGAGCCGCGACGCGGTCTTTCTGTTGTTGCAGGCATGGATAGTTGACGATCATCGCGATACTGAACGCCACCATGAACAGCACCGGCAGCGGCAACAGGCCGGCAATCAGCGTGCACATCAGGGCCAGGGTCAGCGCGCCGTTGAACCAGATCAGCTTCGGACGGCGGGCGTCCGGAAATTGCGAGACGCTGATTTCGCTGTGGTCCATGTCGTCACCTGCCAGGTGCAGCTCACCCAGACGCGCACGCTCGCGTTTGCCGTACATGTAGGCAATCGCCAGGATCGCCACGACGCCGGCCAGCATCGCCGGGATCATCGGGACGAAGATGTCCGACGGATCCACATGCAGCGCACTGGCCGCCCGAGCGGTTGGCCCGCCCCAAGGGGTCATGTTCATCACGCCGCCGGCGAGGATGATCAGGCCCGCCATGATCTGCGGGCTCATGCCGATACGGCTGTAGAGCGGCAGCATGGCGGCTACGCAGATCATATAAGTGGTCGCGCCGTCACCATCGAGGGAAACGACGAGCGCCAGAACGGCGGTGCCGACCGAAACTTTCAGGGGGTCGCCCTTGACCATCTTGAGGATCTTGCGCACGGCCGGGTCGAACAGGCCGGAGTCGATCATCAGGGCGAAATAGAGAATCGCAAACATCAGCATCACCCCGGTCGGGGCAAGCTTGGTGATGCCTTCGAGCATCATCGGGCCGATCTTCGGCGCAAAGCCACCGAACAGCGCGAACAGGATCGGAATAATGATCAGGGCGATCAGCGCAGACAGGCGCTTGGTCATGATCAGGAACATGAACGTGATGACCATGGCGAAGCCAAGGAAAGTCAGCATGGGAAATACTCCAGGCGTGGCGCGGCGGGCAAAGGCGAACCGGAACGGTCAGCGCAGGATGCAGGGCTCGGGACGGACGGATGGAGGGGGTGCAACGGGACGGGTAGCAGCGGACATCAGAATCACCATTGTTGTTGTTAAAAAGGCCGCACGAGCATTCGAAAGCTCGTTTCTGGCCACCGGTCTTTTGCCGGTAGGTGAGGCGATCCTAATCGCGCAAGCTTTCAGCAGCCTTTCGCAAGCCGAGCGTATGACCAAACGCACGAAGTTACTTTGTGGCGAGGGGATTTATCCCCGCTGGGGCGCGGGAGCGACCCTAGAGTCCGTTATCGCGCAATGTCGGGAAAATGCGCTCTATCTTTTTGGGCCTGCTTCGCAGGCCAGCGGGGATAAATCCCTTCGCCACAAAAGGCAATCAGGTCCTTGCTTCGAACGCTGAAAGATTCAATGGCCGCACCGCGCCCATCCAGATCGCATGATCGGTGTGATCGGCCAGATCATCACCAGTGTCCGGGTGCAGGAATATCACCAGCCCGTTGCGATTGAGCGCCAACCACGGCAGGACCACGCCGATGTACTGCGGATCGAATGCCAGCTGGCAGCTCCAGTCCGGGTGCGGGCCGACCGGCCGTTGGTGCACCCGGCCCATCTTCAGCGGGAACAGCTGCGCCGCTTGCTCGCACAAGGCCCGCGCCTGATCGATGGTGCCGGCGTCGAAATAAACATGGGCGTGATAGCCCTTGATCCGTTGCATCTGTCACTCCTCGAAAGACCAGCCGAACCCTCGCGGTTAACCACGGGTCAGAGCCTTTACACGCGGGAAAAAAGGAATACCAGCCATGAGAAACGCCGAAACCCCGGTCATCAAAGTGGTGCTCTATGGTGCCATGAGCAGCCTCGGAAGTGCGTTGATGGCTGAGCTGTTGCGACGCCAGCACGAAGTCATCGCCATCCTCGATGATCTTACGGCCTTGGCGCCACGCCCGGGCCTGCGGACCAAGACCGGCGATCTCTTCGACCCCGAACGGGTCAAGCAGAGCGTTGCCGGCGCCACTGCCGTGGTGTGTCTGTTGAACGCGCCGGGGCTGCCAATGAACAGCGAGCAAGTGGAGCGCACGCTCATTCCCGGCCCGGTGGAGCAGGTCCTGGCCGTGGATGCGCTGATTGCGGGCATGCAGGCGGTCAATATCCCCCGGCTGTTCCTGGTGGGCGATTTCGCTGCCCTCGATGAGCAGGAAGCCGAAGACGACTTGCAACGCCATGCCGCCGAGGAAATCCTCGACGCCCTGAAAAACAGCGCCTTGCAGTGGACCCTGGTCAACGCGCCCTACGCCGCGCCGGGCTTGAGCATTGAGCATTTCAGCCAGGTCAGCACCAGCCTGGAGTCCGGAATGGCCGAGTCCCTGGAGCGCCTCAATCGGGTGGCCGTGGGCATTGTCGATGAACTGCGCTCGAACCTGCATGTGGGCGAGCATGTGAGTTTTGTGCCCGCCCTCTAAAGGCGTGCTCATCCCGTGGCGAGGGAGCTTGCTCCCGCTGGGCCGCGTAGCGGTCCCCGGAATTGCCAGGTTGATGGAGCACGAGCCTCAAACCGCAATCGAAGGCAACGGCAATCCCGTCAGCGACTCCGCGCTGTTGGCCTGTTCTTCCATCAACCAATCCACGAACAGCTTGATCAGCACACCTCGGCGCTTGCGTTGGGGCAAGACCACGTAATACCCCAACCGGGACAACACCGTTTCTGCGATCGGTCGGCACAAAAGTCCTTGCGCGAGCAAGTTATCCACAAGGTGCCGCCAACCGATAGCGACGCCTTGGCCGCCAATCGCCGCCTGGATGAGCAGGGTGTAGTTGTCGAAGCGCAGTTGGCCCGGCGCCGGTGGCGAGGTGATGCCCAGTTCACGAAAAACGCCGCTCCAGTCGAACCAGGCGCTGCTGTTGCCGCCGCGCAAATGCAGCAGCGGGAATTCCGCGAGGGCGTGGGCGGGCAGGGGTTGGGGGCGGTCCTTGAGCAGCAGTGGGCTGCATACGGGAAAGACTTCTTCGCTGAAAAGCCAACGACTTTCGCCCTGTTTGAAGCGACCGTCGCCAAATAGCACCGCAACATCGATATCGGTGCGCAGCATGTTGTGGTTGCGCTCGCTGGTCACCAGGCTCACATCCACCTGCGGATTTGCCGCGTGGAACCTATGCAGTCGCGGCATCAGCCAATAGGCGGCGAAAGCGAAATCCGTCGCGACTTGTAGCACTTCATGCTGGTGCTGGGCCGTGATCGCGTTCAGCCCCGCATCGATGCTCTGCAAGCCGGCCTGGACCTGCTCGAACAGGATCGCGCCGGCCTCGGTCAATTCGATGCCGCGATAGATGCGATCAAACAGGCGCGTACCGAGCTGCTCTTCCAGCCGTTTGATCTGTTGGCTGATGGCGGGTTGGGTCGTGCCCAGTTCAATCGCTGCCGCAGTAAAACTTTGCTGGCGAGCCGCTGATTCGAAGGCGCGGAAGAGATCCAGGGACAGGTCACCCAAGGCGTCATACATAAGCTCAGCTTATCCTAGTCATTATCTTGCATGGGCTTTACCCCAACCAGCATGGGCTACATGCTCGTTCGCAGCAATATCGCATAACCGTTCACTATGGAATGCCGCGAATACATGAAGCGCAAGAACATTCTTTTCATCATGGCCGATCAGATGGCCGCGCCAATGTTGCCGATCTACGGTCCGTCGCCCATCAAGCTGCCCAACCTGTCACGCCTGGCCGACCAGGGCGTGGTATTCGATGCCGCGTACTGCAACAGCCCGCTCTGTGCGCCGTCACGCTTCACGCTGGTGAGCGGTCAGTTGCCGAGCAAGATCGGCGCCTATGACAACGCGGCGGATTTTCCGGCGGACGTTCCGACTTATGCCCATTACCTGCGCCGTCTCGGCTATCGCACGGCGTTGTCCGGCAAGATGCATTTTTGCGGGCCGGACCAATTGCACGGTTACGAAGAGCGCCTGACCAGCGACATTTATCCAGCGGACTACGGCTGGGCCGTGAACTGGGACGAGCCGGATGTGCGGCCGAGCTGGTATCACAACATGTCGTCGGTGCTGCAGGCCGGACCGTGCGTGCGCACCAATCAGCTGGATTTTGATGAAGAGGTGGTGTTCAAGGCCCAGCAGTACCTGTTCGACCACATCCGCGAGGACGGCGACCAGCCGTTTTGCCTCACCGTATCCATGACACACCCACACGATCCGTACACGATTCCCAAGGCATTCTGGGATCTGTATGACGACAAGGACATCCCGCTGCCCTACACCCCGGATCAGACAGAGCTTGATCCACATTCCCAACGCCTGTTGAAAGTCTATGATCTGTGGGGCAAGCCGCTGCCTGTGGATAAGATCCGTGATGCTCGCCGCGCCTACTTCGGCGCGTGCAGTTACATCGACAGCAATGTCGGCAAGTTGCTGCAGACCTTGGAAGACACCGGGTTGCTCGACGACACCATCATCGTGTTCTCTGGCGATCATGGAGACATGCTCGGCGAAAAAGGCCTCTGGTACAAAATGCACTGGTTTGAAATGGCCGCTCGCGTGCCGCTGCTGATCAGCGCCCCAGGCCAGTTTGCCAGCGGCCGCGTCGGCGCGGCGGTGTCCACCGCCGACCTGCTGCCGACCCTGGTCGAACTGGCCGGCGGCACCCTGGAACCAGGCTTGCCGCTGGATGGGCGTTCGCTGGTTCCGCATCTGCAAGGGCAGGGCGGGCACGATGAAGTCTTCGGTGAATACATGGCCGAAGGCACCGTCAGCCCGTTGATGATGATCCGTCGCGGCCCGTGGAAATTCATCTACAGCGAAGATGACCCGTGCCTGTTGTTCGACCTGCGTAATGATCCTCAGGAGGTGACAGATCTCAGTCAGTCGGCTGAGCATCAGGCGCTGTTCAACGATTTTCTCGCCGAAGCGCGGGCCAAATGGGATATTCCAGCCATTCACCAACAGGTGCTCGCCAGCCAGCGACGCCGTCGTTTCGTTGCCCAGGCGTTGACCCTGGGCAAACTCAAGAGCTGGGATCACCAGCCGCTGGTCGATGCCAGCCAGCAATACATGCGCAACCACATCGACCTCGACGATCTGGAGCGCAAGGCCCGTTATCCACAACCCTGCCAATAGACCAATAACGTAAGGGGAAGCGCATGCAAAAGTTATCCACAGTACTGACCGCCGGGCTGTTGGCGTTGAGCAGTGTTTCGGCGTGGGCCGAGCAGAGTTGCGAGACCGTGAAGATGGCCGATCCGGGCTGGAGCGATATCGCCGCGACCAACGCCGTCGCCGGCTTCCTGCTTGAGGGCATGGGTTACAAGGCCAAGGTCGACACCTTGGCGGTACCGATCACGTTCGGTGGCCTGAAGGATGGCCAGGTTGATGTTTTCCTGGGTAACTGGATGCCGGCGCAGCAAGGGTTCTATGACAAGTTCGTCGCCAATGGCGATGTCACGCAGTTGGCGAAGAACCTGGACGGCACCGAATTCACCCTGGCGGTGCCGGACTACGTCTGGGACGCCGGTGTGCATAACTTCGCCGACCTGAACAAGTTCGCCGACAAGTTCGACAAGAAGATCTACGGTATCGGTTCCGGCGCCCCGGCCAACCTTTCGCTGAAAGAAATCATCAAGACCAACGATTTCGGCATGGGCGAATGGAAACTGGTGGAGTCCAGCGAGCAGGCAATGCTGGCGGAAGTCTCCCGGGCCGTGAAGAAGCAGAAATTCGTGACGTTCCTCGGCTGGACCCCACACCCGATGAACGTGCAACTGAAAATGCATTACCTCAAGGGCGGCGAGAAGTACTTTGGCGATACCGGCAGCGTGTACACGCTGACGCGCAAGGGTTATGCACAGGCCTGCCCGAACGTCGGGAAGCTGCTGACCAACCTGAGTTTCACCCAGGAAATGGAAAACAGCATCATGGCCGAAGTGGTGAACAAGAAGGTCAGCAACGCCGAAGCGGCCAAGGCCTGGATCAAGGCCAACCCGGCGGTGCTGGACAAATGGCTGGACGGCGTGAAGACCGTGGATGGCAAGGACGCGCTGGCGGCGGTCAAGGCCAAGCTCTGACAGCAGCGCCGGGCTCCTGTGGCGAGGGAGCTTGCTCCCGCTGGAGCGCGCAGCTCTCCCAAAACCTGACACGCGGTCTATCTGACACTGCGCCTTCAGGTTTCGGGGCTGCTTCGCAACCCAGCGGGAGCAAGCTCCCTCGCCACGTTGGTTCACCTGATATTCTTGTGCCAAACCCCATCTTTGAGGCTCCATGGCAATCCCCACGCGCCATTCACTCTTTCCATTCCTCAGCTGGCTGCCCCGGCAGACCCGCGCCAGCGTCGGCCGTGACCTGATCGTCGGCCTCAGCGGCGCGATTCTCGCGTTACCGCAGTCCATTGCCTACGCACTGATTGCCGGCCTGCCGCCGGAATACGGCTTGTACGCGGCAATCGTGCCGGTGCTGATCGCCTGCCTATGGGGGTCGTCCTGGCATTTGATCTGTGGTCCTACGGCGGCAATCTCCATTGTCCTCTACGCCACTGTCAGCCCATTGGCGGTGCCTGCCACCCAGGACTACATCACGCTCATCCTCTTGCTGACGGTGCTGGCAGGTATTTTCCAGTGGCTGCTCGGGCTGTTGCGTTTCGGTGCGCTGGTCAATTTCGTCTCCCACTCGGTGGTGCTGGGTTTCACCTTGGGCGCAGCGGTGGTTATTGCCCTCGGGCAATTGCCGAACCTGCTGGGCCTGGACCTGCCGAACGAAGCCACGGCATTGAAGAGTTTGCTTATGCTTGCCAGCCATATCGGGGCTGTGGATGAACCTTCGCTGCTGCTGGGTTTGGGGACGCTGGCGGTGGGGATCGTCCTCAAACGATTGCTGCCGCGCTGGCCAACCTTATTGATTACGCTGGCCCTTGGCAGCCTGTTGGTCTGGGCGTGGCCCGCGATGTTCGGGCATGTGGCGTTGGTCAGCGCCTTTGTCGGACGCCTGCCGCCGTTCACGCCGCTGTCGCTGGACCTGGAGCTGATCTTGCGTCTGCTGCCCGGTGCCGTTGCGGTGGGCATGCTCGGGCTGGTGACCAGCCTGTCCATCGCCCGCTCGTTGTCGGTCCGTTCCGGGCAACTGCTCGATGCGAATCAGGAGGTCCGGGCGCAGGGGCTTTCCAATATCGTCGGAGGATTTTTCGCCGGATCGCTGTCAGCCGGCTCCTTTACCCGGTCCGGTCTCAGCTATGAAGCGGGTGCCTGTTCGCCCCTGGCCGGAGTGTTTTCGGCGTTGTGGGTGGCGCTGTTCGCGGTTGCCGGCGCGACACTGATCGCGCACATTCCCATTCCCGCCATGGCCGGCAGTATTCTGCTGATCGCCTGGGGCCTGGTGGACCATCGGGGTATCCGGGCGCTGTACCGTGTGAGTCGTTCCGAATTCCTGGTGATGGGGCTCACCTGCCTGGCCACGCTGCTGCTTGAACTGCAAACGGCTATCTACGCTGGCGTGTTGGCTTCGCTGTTTTTCTATCTCAAGCGCACTTCGCAACCGCGGGTCCAGCATTTCCGGGAAGGTGAGGCGGACGTCTTGCGGGTGGGCGGCTCGATCTTTTTCGGCGCCAGCCATTATTTGCAAGTGCGCCTGCAACGCATGCCCGCCCAGCAGGTGATCATCGACGCCCAGCAGATCAACTTCATCGATTACTCCGGCGTCGAAATGCTCCACCAGGAAGCCCGGCGCCTGCGCAGCCAGGGGCGCAGCCTGACTTTGCGTGGGGCAAGGCCACCGGTGGTGGAGGAATTGTTGAAGCTGGAAGGACCGGAGAAATGCCCGATCCTCTTCAGGGATTGACCGCAGCGAGTTGACGGCGCAACTCCGCCAGCACCGGGGCGGTGTCCGGACGTACGCCACGCCACAGGAAAAACGCTTCGCCCGCCTGTTCGGCGAGCATGCCCAGGCCATCCATCACCACCGCCGCGCCGTGTTCTTCGGCCCAGCGGCAGAACGACGTCGGCTCCTTGCCATACATCATGTCGTAGCAGAATGTCTTGCCTGGCTCGATCAGACTTCCGGCAATCGGCGGTACTTCGCCTGACAGGCTGGCGGATGTGGCATTGATGATCAGGTCCACCGGCTCGCGCAACCAGTCGAAACCGCTGGCCGAGACCGGACCCAGGTCGGCGAACAGCTCAGCCAGCAATTCAGCTTTTTCCACCGTGCGATTGGCAATGATCACCGACGACGGCGCTTCCGCCAGCAACGGCTCCAAGGCGCCCCGTACCGCGCCGCCGGCGCCCAGCAGCAGGATGCGCTTGCCCTTGAGGCTGAAACCGGCGTTGACGGTCAGGTCCCGAACGAGCCCGGCGCCGTCGGTGTTGTCGCCCAGCAGGCGACCGTCGGCCTGTTTGCTCAAGGTGTTGACCGCCCCGGCCCGTTGCGCCCGTTCGGTCAGGCTGTCAGCCAGGCGAAAGGCGTCCTCCTTGAACGGCACGGTGACATTTGCCCCACGCCCCTCACGGAAAAATTCCCGGGCGCAAGCGGCGAAGTCCTCCAGCGGCGCCAGCAGCGTGGTGTAGTCCAACGCTTGCCCGGTTTGCTCGGCAAACAGGCGATGGATCAACGGCGACTTGCTGTGGCCGATCGGGTTACCCATTACAACGTAGCGATCCATGGACCTTTCCCCATTCAGGCCGTAGCCAGCCAATCGCGATCCTGCAGGAAATAATCGGTCAGCCGCGCCTCTTCGCTGCCCGGCTCGGCTTTCCAGTCGTAGCTCCAGCGGACCTGCGGTGGCAGCGACATCAGGATCGACTCGGTACGCCCGCCCGATTGCAGGCCGAACAGGGTGCCACGGTCATAGACCAGGTTGAATTCCACGTAGCGCCCACGGCGGAACTCCTGGAATTGTCGTTGCGCGGCGGTGAACGGGTCGTGTTTGCGCCGCCGCACGATAGGCAGGTAGGCATCGATGTAGGCGTCGCCGATGGCGCGCATGAAGGCGAAGCTGGTATCGAAGTCCCACTCGTTCAGGTCATCAAAAAACAGACCGCCGATGCCGCGCGGTTCGTTGCGATGCTTGATGTGGAAATAGCTGTCGCACCAGGCCTTGTAGCGCGAATAGACCTCCGGGCCGAAGGGCTCGCAGGCTTGCTGGGCGACGCGGTGCCAATGCACGCAATCTTCTTCCACGCCGTAGTAAGGGGTCAGGTCGAAACCGCCGCCAAACCACCAGACCGGCTCTTCGCCTTCTTTTTCGGCGATGAAAAAGCGTACGTTGGCGTGGGACGTAGGCACGTGGGGATTGTGCGGGTGGATCACCAGCGACACACCCAGGGCCTCGAAGCCGCGCCCGGCCAGCTCCGGCCGGTGGGCGCTGGCCGAGGGTGGGAGACCGCTGCCAAAGACGTGGGAAAAGTTGACGCCGCCCTTCTCGATGACCGTACCGTTTTCAATCACTCGGGTGCGCCCGCCACCGCCGGCAGGTCGGGTCCAGGCGTCCTCGACGAAGCGAGTGCCACCGTCCTCGGTTTCCAGGGCGGCGCAGATGCGGTCTTGCAGGTCGAGCAGATAGGCTTTCACGGCCTCGGTGCGAGTAGTCATGACATCACCTTGATCAGGGCTACGCTGCGCGGCGTACAAGGGCCGCCGGCAAATGGGCGCACAGGATAACACCGCATCCGCCCACGCCACAGTTGACGGAGATCAAGCTTAGGAGTCCGATAGCAGGCTTGGTAAAAAGTCCCACGATAAGGAGAGAGCGAAGATGGCCAAACGTATCCAGTTCAGCGCCCACGGCGGCCCGGACGTGCTTGAGTACGTCGAATACCAGCCGGCCGAGCCCGGTCCGCAGCAGGTTCGCGTCAGCAACAAGGCGATCGGCCTGAACTTCATCGACACCTATTATCGCAGCGGGCTTTACCCGCCACCGGCGCTGCCATCGGGACTCGGTGCCGAGGGTGCCGGCGTGGTCGAGGCCGTCGGCGCGGACGTCACGCGCTTCAAGGTCGGTGACCGCGTGGCCTATGGCAGCGGTCCGCTGGGGGCCTACAGCGATGTGCATGTGTTGCCCGAGGCCAATCTGGTCCACTTGCCCGAATCCATCAGTTTCGAACAGGCCGCCGGGGTGATGCTCAAGGGCCTGACCGTGCAATACCTGCTGCGCCAGACCTACGAGCTCAAGGGCGGCGAAACCATCCTGTTCCATGCCGCCGCCGGTGGCGTGGGCTCGCTGGCCTGCCAATGGGCCAAGGCCCTGGGCGTGAAGCTGATCGGCACCGTCAGCTCGGCGGAAAAAGCCGCTATCGCAAAATCCCACGGCGCCTGGGAAGTGATCGACTACAGCAAGGAAAACGTCGTACAGCGTGTACTGGAATTGACTGACGGCAAGAAGGTCCCGGTGGTGTACGACAGCGTCGGTAAGGACACCTGGCTGACCTCCCTGGATTGCACGGCTCCCCGTGGCCTGGTGGTGAGCTTTGGCAATGCCTCCGGCGCGGTGGAGGGCGTGAACCTGGGGATCCTCTCGGCCAAGGGCTCGCTGTACGTCACCCGCCCGACTCTGGCGACCTACGCCAATAACTCGGAAAACCTCCAGCACATGGCCGATGAGCTATTCGCCATGATCGCCAGCGGCAAGCTTACCGTGGATATCAACCAGCGTTATCCGCTGGCGGAAGCGGCCAAGGCCCATACCGAATTGTCGGCGCGGCGCACGACGGGGTCGACCATCCTCCTGCCTTGATCGAGAGGTCGCTAAAAGAACCTGTGGGAGCGAGCCTGCTCGCGAAGGCGTCAAGTCAGCCAACATCAATGTTGACTGATACACCGCCTTCGCGAGCAGGCTCGCTCCCACAGTTGATTGTGCGCTGATAAAAAATCAGTCCGGCCGCACCACCTTGCCGGTCGCCAGGTCACGGATCACGCTCGGGTTCCGACGCCCGCCCAGGTTGCCGCCGAGCACCAGGTCGATCTGCCCGCGGAAATACTGCTCCACGCGGATCCGCGTGCGTGCCGCCGGGCGCCCCTGGGGGTTTGCCGAGGTAGAGACAAGCGGGCCGACCAGCGAACACAGGTCGCGCACGATCGGATGATCGCTGACCCGTAGCGCGACGGTGTCGTGCACGCCGGTAATCCATTCCGGCAACAGGTTCTGGTGCGGGACCAGCCAGGTGTTCGGCCCAGGCCAAGTGCTGGCCATGCGATCCATCCAGGTCTCGGGGAAATCCTCGAACAGGAAATCGAACTGGTGGATATTGTCGGCCACCAGTATCAGTCCCTTGTCGGGCAGTCGGGACTTGATCGCCAACAGACGCTCCACCGCATCTTCGTTCCACGGGTCGCAACCCAGGCCCCAGACCGCTTCGGTTGGATAGGCAATCACCGCCCCGGCGCGAATTTCTCGCGCGGCTTGTTGCACACGCCAACTGTTGACCATGAAAGATTCTCCGCAACGCAAATAAGGCTGTGCGCAGTTTACCGATCTTCCTCATAAAACCTAGCGAGCAAACCAGCGTCCATGCTCGCACGCAGCCCTTCCGTCCATTTCGAGGTCGGTCAGTGCCGCCAGGACCTTGGACAAGCCCCAGCCGCTGGCGTCGGCCAGTGCTTCGCTGGTCTGCGGCGCGGCGTGCAGCAGGCGCAACAGCGGATGCGTCACGGGGACAGGCTCGGCGCTGAAGGGTAAGCGTTGCCAACCGCGTAGCGCTTCGAGGATGTGCTCCACGGTTTCCACCAGCGCCGCGCCGTCACGGATCAGTTGATGGCAGCCCCGGGCGCCGGGATGGTGAATCGACCCCGGAATGGCATACACCTCACGACCCTGTTCCGCCGCCAGGCGCGCGGTAATCAGCGAGCCACTGGCGACGCTGGCCTCGACCACCAGCACGCCAAGGGACAAACCGCTGATAATCCGATTGCGGCGCGGGAAGTTGCTGGCGTGGGGTGGCGCGTCAAGGGGGAACTCCGACAGTACCGCGCTGCCCTGGGCAATCATCGCTTCTGCCAGCCGACGATTGCGCTGTGGATAAAAATTTTCCAGGCCCGTGCCCAGCACACCGATTGTCTGCCCGCCGACATCCAGCGCAGCCTGATGCGCGGCCGCGTCGATACCCAAGGCCAGACCGCTGGTGATGACAAATCCAGCTCCGGCCAGGCTCCGGGAAAATGCCGCCGCGGTGTCCATGCCGGGACGCGAGGCGCGACGACTGCCGACCATCGCCAATTGCGGTTTCTCCAGAATCGAGGTGTCGCCGGCAACGAACAGAAGCGGCGGCGCGTCGCAGATCTGCGCCAGCAACGCCGGGTAGTCGGGCTGGTCCCACATCAATAGACAGTGGGCCGGACCCTCTAGCCAGGCTAATGCACGGGCCGCGCCATCACGTATTTCCGGCGCGCGTCGGGCCTCGGCGCACTGCGCCGGCAACCCCAGCGCTCGCCATGCGCTGGGCGGGGCGCTGATGGCTTTGGAGGCCGAGCCGAAGGCTTCCATGAGGGTCATGAAACGTTTGGGTCCCAGTTCCGGCAAGCGATGCAAGCGCAGACGGGCCTCCAGTTCCGCGGGCGGAACCGAAGCGGATTCAGGCAATGGCATGTGATCAATCCTTGATCGTCATAAGCCCCGTACAAACGGGAACAAGTTGTGGATAACTCTGTTGGTAACTTGTGAGACCCGTTACGGATTGCGCACCTTGTCGAGGATTGCCAGCGAGCGCGAGGCGTACAGCACCAGGCCATAGCTGAGCTTGTCGTAGGTGCGGAACACCATCAGCAGGCCGGCACGTTCGTCGGGAATCTTCACCGGGGCGCCGGTGATGCGGTCGCGCACTGTTTCACCGGTCTTCATGACCGCCAGGACGTTGCCTTCGGCCAATCCGTCACGGCGCCCCCTGTTCAGGGTGACCACGTCCATCGCGCCGATCTGGGTCACGCCCCGGGGCACATCGAGGATCAACCCGTTGATGTCCGATTTTGGCGCGCTGGGCATGAAGGTCGAATTGATTGAGCGTTCTTCACCGCTGAACAGCCGATCGCCGAGGCGCACCTCCTGCGTGGTGCGCTGCAGGGCCAGGGTGGTGACGTCGCCTTCGGTGGCGACGATCTCGCCGCTGCCGATGTCGTCGGCATTGATCCCGAGAAATTCCTTGGTTTCGGGGTCGGTGTAGACTTTGCCCTGGCGGAAGATGCCGTAGGCCGACTGGCTCGCATCGAAGGTGCCGCGGGCGAAGATCCGGTCGCCGGTGCCGCTGAGCACTCGTTCGGCATCGCCTGCGACGACGTAGGGCGCCTTGTTGAAATCCTCCGCCGTGTCGACGATGCGGTTGCTCAGCAGGAAGCTGTTGATGGCCTGGAGCGGGATGCTCGGAATGGCGTCTGCCACCGGCGAGCTGCGGATTCGCGGCGACAGTTTGATGGTGCCGCGCGAGGCACCGCGATTGAGGGTCAGGCGCGGCTGGCCGTTGACGTAGATCAGCGACAGGGTGTCGCCGGGGTAGATCAGGTGCGGGTTTTCAATCTGCGGGTTGGCCTGCCACAGCTCGGGCCATTTCCAGGGTTCGCGCAGGTATTTACCGGAAATGTCCCACAGCGTATCCCCTGGAACCACCGTGTATTGCTGCGGAAAACCTTCCCGAAGTTGCACTTGCCCGTGCGCGATACCGGCCGAGGCCAGGAGCAGCAGGGCGAGTAGTGATTTCCTCATGCGGTGAATCCCTTTATTATGTGCGTTCGCGTAAAACGCCAGAGCCCCCGTGGCTCGCTCCGATTCAAGGAGCAACGTTTTACAACGGTAGCCTGCATTCCAAGACACGCCAGGCCAGCCACCCGACCTTACTTCACACGTGCATTTATCAAGCTTATGGCCATTTTGAACATTCTCGAATTTCCGGACCCGCGCCTGCGCACCATCGCCAAACCGGTGGCCGTAGTGGACGACGAAGTGCGCCAGTTGGTCGATGACATGTTTGAAACAATGTATGAGGCGCCCGGCATCGGCCTCGCCGCGACCCAGGTCAACGTGCACAAGCGCATCGTTGTAATGGACCTCTCCGAAGACCGCAGCGAGCCGCGGGTGTTCATCAACCCCGAGTTCGAAACCCTGACCGACGAGATGGAGCAGTACCAGGAAGGCTGCCTTTCGGTGCCGGGCTTCTACGAAAACGTCGACCGTCCGCAGAAGGTCAGGATCAAGGCCCTGGACCGTGACGGCAAGCCTTACGAGCTGATCGCCGAAGGCCTGCTGGCGGTGTGTATCCAGCACGAATGCGACCACCTCAATGGCAAGCTGTTCGTCGATTACCTGTCTAATCTCAAGCGTGACCGGATCAAGAAAAAACTGGAAAAGATTCATCGCCAGAACGCTTGATGCCCTTCTTCAAAGGCTTGCCGCGGCAAGCCTTTTTCTTTTTGCGATTGCTTTGTAATTGAGAGCTTCCCATGACTGAGCCACTGCGCATCGTCTTTGCCGGCACCCCCGAATTTGCCGCTGAACACCTCAAGGCCCTGCTGGCCAGCCCTCATGAAATCGTCGCGGTCTATACCCAGCCGGATCGCCCTGCCGGTCGTGGACAGAAACTGATGCCCAGCCCGGTCAAGCAACTGGCTCTAGAGAATGGCCTGCAAGTGTTGCAGCCGCCGACGCTGCGCGATGCGCAAGCCCAGGCCGAACTGGCCGCGCTGAAGCCAGACTTGATGGTAGTGGTCGCCTACGGCTTGATCCTGCCGCAAGTGGTGCTGGATATCCCGCGTCTGGGCTGCATCAACAGCCACGCGTCGCTGTTGCCGCGCTGGCGCGGTGCGGCGCCGATCCAGCGCGCCGTGCAGGCCGGCGATGCCGAGAGCGGCGTGACCGTGATGCGCATGGAGGCCGGCCTGGACACTGGGCCGATGCTGCTCAAGGTGAGCACGCCTATCGGCGCTGAAGACACGGGTGGCAGCCTGCATGATCGCCTCGCGCTGATTGGCCCGCCGGCCGTGGTCGAGGCCATCGCGGGCCTGGCTGCCGGCACTTTGCAGGGCGAAGTGCAGGATGACAGCCTCGCCACGTACGCGCACAAATTGAACAAGGACGAAGCCCGCATCGACTGGAGCCGCCCGGCTGTCGAACTGGAACGCCTGGTGCGCGCCTTCAACCCTTGGCCGGTCTGCCACAGCACGTTGAACGGCGAAGCCGTGAAAATCCTGGCCGCCAGCCGCGCCGAAGGGAAGGGCGCACCGGGTGAAATCCTCGGCGCCAGCAAAGACGGCCTCATCGTCGCCTGTGGCGATCAGGCGCTGTGCCTGACGCGCCTGCAATTGCCCGGCGGCAAGGCACTGGGCTTCAGCGATCTGTTCAACAGCCGCCGTGAAAAATTCGCCGTCGGCACCTTCCTCGGCCAAGCGGCGGACGCTTCATGAATCCGCGTCTGGCCGCCGCCAAGGCACTGGCCGCCGTCCTCGGCGGCAAGGCTTCGCTCAACAGTTCCCTGCCGACCCAACTGGACAAGGTCGAAGACCGTGATCGCGGTTTCACCCAGGACCTGGCGTTCGGCACCGCCCGCTGGCAACCACGGTTGTCGGCCCTGGCGGCCAAGCTGCTGCAGAAGCCGTTCAAGGCGGCCGATGCCGACGTCGAGGCGCTGCTGCTGGTGGGGCTCTACCAATTGCTCTACACCCGCGTTCCGGCCCACGCCGCTATCGGCGAAACCGTGGGTTGCGCCGACAAACTGAAAAAACCGTGGGCGAAGGCGCTGCTCAATGCCGTGCTGCGCCGCGCACAGCGGGAAAGCGAAACCCTGCTGGCGGAACTGGAACATGACCCGGTGGTGCGCACTGCCCACCCGCGCTGGCTGCAGAAATCCCTGAAAGCCTTCTGGCCTGACCAGTGGGAAGCCATCTGCGCGGCCAACAATGCCCATCCGCCGATGATCCTGCGGGTCAACCGCCGTCATCACACCCGTGATGCGTATCTGGCCTTGCTGGGCGAAGCCGGCATCCCGGCCATCCCGTGCCAATACAGCCGCGACGGCATCGTCCTGGAAACCCCGGGCGACGTCCGTGCCCTGCCAGGTTTCGCCGACGGCTGGATCAGCGTCCAGGACGAAGCCGCGCAGCTGGCCGCCGACTTGCTGGAACTTGCGCCGGGCCAACGGGTGCTGGACGCCTGTTGCGCCCCGGGCGGCAAGACTTGCCACATCCTTGAGGCCGAGCCAAAACTGGCCGGTGTGGTGGCGGTGGACCTGGAAGCCAAGCGCCTGGTGCGGGTGAAGGAAAACCTCGCGCGCCTGGGCCTGGATGCCGAGCTGTTCGCCGCCGATGGCCGCGACACCGCCGCCTGGTGGGACGGCAAGCCATTCCAGCGCATCCTGCTGGACGCGCCTTGCTCGGCCACTGGCGTCATCCGCCGACATCCGGACATCAAGCTCACCCGTCAGGCGGACGACATCGCCCCGTTGGCGCAACTGCAAGGGGAACTGCTCGACGCCCTGTGGCTGACCCTCGAAGTCGGCGGCATGCTGCTGTACGCCACATGCTCGACCTTGCCGACCGAGAACACCGAGGTGATCGAAGCATTCCTCGCCCGCACGCCGGGTGCACGGGAGTTGGACATCGCCACCCAGGCCGGCATCAAGCAGCCCCATGGCCGCCAGTTGCTGGCCCAGGAGGGCGGGCATGACGGGTTCTATTACGCCAAGTTGATCAAGATTGCCGCCGCACGCGGTTAAACCGATTCGATAGGAGTGGCTGGATGAAAATCATCATCCTCGGTGCAGGGCAAGTCGGCGGTTCGCTGGCAGAACATCTGGCCAGCGAGGCCAACGACATCACTGTGGTCGACACCGACGGCGAGCGCCTGCGCGACCTCGGCGACCGTCTCGACATCCGCACCGTGCAAGGGCGTGGCTCCTTGCCCACCGTGCTGCGCCAGGCCGGCGCCGACGACGCCGACATGCTGGTGGCCGTGACCAACAGCGACGAAACCAACATGGTCGCCTGCCAGGTCGCCCACACGCTGTTCCACACCCCGACCAAAATCGCCCGGGTGCGTGAAGCGGCCTACCTGACTCGCGCCGACCTGTTCGACAACGAAGCGATTCCGGTGGACGTGCTGATCAGCCCCGAGCAGGTGGTGACCAACTACATCAAGCGCCTGATCGAGCATCCCGGCGCGTTGCAGGTGATCGACTTCGCCGAGGGCAAGGCCCAGCTGGTGGCGGTCAAGGCCTACTACGGCGGGCCGCTGGTGGGCCAGCAACTGCGTCAGTTGCGCGAACACATGCCCAATGTCGAAACCCGAGTCGCGGCGATTTTCCGCCGTGACCGACCGATCCTGCCCCAGGGCGACACGGTGATCGAAGCGGACGATGAGGTATTTTTCATCGCCGCCAAGGCGAATATTCGCGCAGTCATGAGCGAAATGCGCCGTCTCGACGAGAACTACAAGCGCATCGTCATCGCCGGCGGCGGGCAGATCGGCGAGCGCCTGGCCGAAGCCATCGAAAGCCGTTACCAGGTCAAGATCATCGAGATGAACCCGGCGCGCTGCCGCTACCTCTCGGACACCCTCGACAGCACCGTGGTGCTACAGGGCAGCGCCTCGGACCGCGACCTGCTGCTGGAAGAAAACATCGCCGATGCCGACATCTTCCTCGCCCTGACCAACGACGACGAAGCCAACATCATGTCCTCGTTGCTCGCCAAACGCCTGGGTGCGAAGAAGGTCATGACCATCATCAACAACCCGGCCTACGTCGACCTGATCCAGGGCGGCGACATCGACATCGCCATCAGCCCGCAACTGGCAACCATCGGCACCTTGCTCGCCCACGTGCGCCGCGGCGACATCGTCAGCGTGCACTCCCTGCGCCGCGGCGCGGCAGAGGCCATCGAGGCGATCGCCCATGGCGATGCCAAGTCGAGCAAAGTGATCGGCAAAGCCATCCGCGACATCGGCCTGCCGCCCGGCACCACCATCGGCGCAATCATCCGCGACGAACAGGTGCTGATCGCCCACGACGTCACCACCATCCAGACCGGCGACCATGTGATCCTGTTCCTCGTGGACAAGAAGCACATTCGTGATGTCGAGAAGCTGTTCCATGTCGGGTTGAGCTTTTTCTGATCCAGCGTTTGCGGTGAGGCTACTGGCCTCATCGCGAGCAGGCTCGCTCCCACCAAGGGGCCGTGTTGTTCACAGCGTCTGTGGGCGACGGAGATCCTCTGTGGGAGCGAGCCTGCTCGCGAAAGCTATCCGCCAGCCAACCGCTCAACCCCTGACCCAACCGATAAGGACGCCCCCATGCTCGACTCCCTGGAAAAAATGCTCGCCAAGGGCGTGGACAACTCCCTTCTCCGCTTCGGCCTCGGCAAAGGCTACCTCGACCTAGGCGAATTCCCCCGCGCCGCCGAACACCTCCAACGCTGCGTCGAATTCGATCCCAAGTATTCGGCAGCTTGGAAGCTACTGGGCAAGGCTCATCAAGGCCAAGGCGATGTAGCGGCAGCCCGTCAAGCCTGGGAACAAGGCCTGGAAGCCGCCCGGGCTCATGGTGACAAGCAGGCGGAAAAGGAAATGACTGTGTTCCTCAAGAAACTGGATCGCCATTCCTGAACGCCACGCACCTGTGGCGAGGGAGCTTGCTCCCGCTTGAGTGCGCAGCACTCACAAAAAAGCCCCACCGCGTTCTCAATACCAGACCGCCAAACAGCCAACACACAAAACCCTGTGGTGAGGGGATTTATCCCCGCTGGGCTGCGCAGCGGCCCCAAACAGTCATGCAGTTTGGCCGGTATATATCGGAACTAACAAAGGCTTCTTCTTAATAGATATCTGCTTTCGGCCAGAAGCAGCCCATCAGCGCAGTAAATAAATATGTCCGCTTTCCAAGTCCCTTTCCCTAACCAACTATTTGCCTCTCCACTTACGCCTTGCCCAGCGCGCTACCGCATTAAAATTAATGCCGACACCCATGAAGTTAGGTTTTATTTCCAATATGTCATCTGGAGATGAGTGGTTTTCTTGATGTGCTGGTGTACCTCTGAGGAGTAGAGCTACTACTTCAGAGTCAATTGTTTCTTTAGCTGCGCTGATGGTGTCAGACATGTCACGTAAATCTTCGTTTTTAGGGAAGCCATCCCCTTTTAGAGCTTGGTGCGTTGCTGCAATTTCTTTCCATAAACGGCTAACCATAATTTTCAGAAGGTCAGCGCCCTCCGTTAAAAATTCTTCAGGGGGAAGGTTTTTCTTAATACACTCTCTTTCTATCTCGGAAAGTGCTTTTGGTATCTCATGGTTAAAAAATGGCTGAAAATAGCCCCAAAATACCCTTTCAGGAGAACCGGAATATTTTATACCCTTGTACGATATTTTCTTGCCATAGAAGTCTTCTGTTTCTAGCTCCCATAGCGCAGGAAACATTCGCCACTTTTGGATTCTTTCAAAAATAGAGTTGTCGAGAATCTCTATTTTTCTTACTGTTTGTGGATACAGTGGGGTTCTATTGCCAGTTAGGGATAGCTGCTCCACTCGGTGTCTCCATAGACTATTTGGTAAAGGGGTAAACTCTAGATCGTCCCAGTGCGCGAAGCAAACGATTTGAACCGCTTGTTAGGCACTATGGCCTCGATTTGTTTCGCCAAGGGAAACCGGGACAGACCACGATTTGGACTCATCTGTAATCGGACTGTCTCATAATCGTGGCCTGCCCCCGGTTTCCTGTCCCCCGTTTCCCCGCTGTCGGTCCTGGCCTTGGCGTTGAGGATGGGGTTATTTGTAAAGCGGAAGCAGCTCGAGCAGATTGATAGAGCGGATAAGGTGGGCGGATTAAATAAAATAAATCCGCTATCTTATTTCTGGTGATCGTTCTGATATTCCATTGATACTCGGTTGGAATACTTGAAATGCTTTGCGGTCATGAACATTTCGAGAAGGGATTCGCCGTGAGCCTTCTCCGTCACCGCCCGACTCTCATTCCGGCGAAGATAGCTGAAGCTCCACCGCATTTCCGATGACATCTGTAGCTCAGTGAGGTAGAGCAGTGCTTCCAAGGCGCTGCTTTCGGCAGGCAGCCTTTCGTCCAGGTGCTTGGCAGGAGTTGACTGAGTAAGCGGTGAGGGCTCTGCTTTACTCTGTCGCAAAAAAATCGATGGCCACACAGGTCGTTGCAGAAATCAGAGCGCTGGGGGTAGGTCTTGGTTCAAGCTCAGCACCCAGCCAAGTGATACTGGTACAGACACATTCAGCGCACATAATCGGCGGGCCACAGCGCAGGTGGATGCCTCTGTGACCCCGGACAGCGCGAACCTTACCAACTTAGGATGTTGGAGGTACTGGACGCTGACCTCGTGCACCAACGCTTTGCTCAGCCTGTAGTGGCCTTTGTCACCGATCCATTCGCAGGCAGCCAGGACAAACAAGTCAGTAGACGCAACTCGATGGAGGCAGTTCTTTGCTCCATCTACCAGGGTATCGGCCTCAACTCCGGAGGTTTCCGCCTCGCGCCAGAGGGCATAGAACTCGCCCAGCAAGGCCTTACCATCCTGCTCAAGGTTGGCCCTATAGAGGCGGAGGTAAAAATCGTTGAACCGGATCATGTCCATGTGAATTGGCTCCGAGGGCGTCGGTACGCATTAGGATGATACTACGCCGCCCCGTAGCTGCCCCAGCGCTGATTTACCAGTAAAGCAATGACCGGTAGAGAATCATGGAGCAACCAATATCTACAATCAGTCGTTTGAATCGCCCCGGATTTCTTAAATACAGAACGTCCGCTTTTGGTCGAAAGTGGACAGTTTAACGTATGAGGCGAACCTTTGGAGAGTTTCCAGCCAATGGATCAATGGCTTTGACCAAACGAGCAATATGTAAGCATGGATCTAGAGACATGTCTTTTATTTTAAATTTAAATTCGTTTTCTATGTGTGGCATGGCTTGTTTTTGCTTTGAGATTATTGCTCCTAACCGTACTGAGGAATGATGCGCTTTTAGCGTGGCCGCGAACGGTTGAGGTGTTTCTTGATACCTCATCGCAGTCGTGCACATAACATCCGATAGTAGCGCTTCCGGCAATGCGGGTAGGCCGGCATTTTTCCATTCAGTGTGTAATGCGCCTTGAATGTCGTGGCCATCCGCCCCGCTCATTTTAATGTCGAATGCACGCAGGATCTCTTTCATGGTTTTTTCCACAAATGAAAGACTTTCCCACCGAGCAAGGGCATAAGTAGCCTTGCTGTGAAGAATATAGTTGGCCGTAGCGCTCAGGTGAATAATGCTCGCAGGATTGAAAACACTAATATTGTATAGAGCGTTATAAAAATCCGTATATTCTTGCTCCAAATGCGAATGTCTTTTCGAAGAAATTGAAGAAGCACTACTTTCTGTGATATCAATCACTGCTTGGGTCAACGGTATTTCATCTACGCGCAGCAAGGGCATTCTCAGTAAATACGCGCTGCCGTCAATCTCACAAGCTATGGAAGGAAAGCAATAGGAAATATGACTTCTGTCTCCATAATGCTCGTCAATCCAATTACTAACATTTTTACCGGCACTATCTGGGTACGAACCGAAAATTATTCTATAGCCATCTTTTTGGATGGTATCTATAGCGGTGAATACCGCCATTCTGGGGTCCGCTAGTCCGGCTATCCGATGTTTTACATAAAGCATGTATAAATGGAATCTTTCGGTGCCCTGGTCTAGGTCATCCTGTGTGATCTCGATTTTTTTCATTCTCTGGAAGTCTATTTATGTTACTCAGGCCGTACAACCACAAGGTGGCGTTCTGGGTTAGGACAGCAGCAACAGTGTATGCCGTATTAGAGGTGGATGGGTGAGTCGCTTCTGGCCAGCAGCGCTTGCTAAGAGTCTACTTCTGGTTCATTGCTGTCGCTCATAAAAAACCGCTTCCGGACTCACCACCGGAAGCAGATTCAGCGTCGCTACTGCTACGTTTATGTTCCGCTGGCCTGCCCAGCACATAGCAGGCAACCGCCTGCGCTTGGTGGTGTTCATAACCGGGCACAACGGTTAAGAGTTTCCATCCGTCAGCCAAACGCAGATTGGCCTGCGCCACGTGCAGCTCTTCCACCACCTCCACTGCCTCATTGATCTATATCGGTCTAGCTCCTTGAGGATTGAGCCGACCGGGCTGGTTCTCAATTCCTTTCATTAGGCGCCATATTTCTACCTGCGGTCGAGGTCCAGAATCATCCCAGGCTCGTCAATCAGGACAAGTCTAGTGTCGGATTGCGGAAGCGCGTCAGCCCATGTTGGAAGATTCGATCCTCGAATAAATCGGCTCAAGATCAGAAAGTAAAGTCGATTGCCTAACCCTTTCCTCGAATCCAAATTGTCTAGCAACAACCTTAACTGCTCTAACATATGAAGCACTGCAGAATGGCGAAACTACAATTCCATCAATCAAAGAGGCGCAGTCAATAGGGGCGGTGTGTGCCTTAAAAGTTTCAATATCATCTAGCTTAGCTCCTTTAATTTGCATATACGCTCGCACTTCCCGTTCATGAGCATAGGAGCTTCTCTTATAAATAGGGTCAAGAAACGCTTTTTGGTCATACGCGCTCATCACTGCATCATATTCATTTTGCGTTGCGTGCGTATAACTGATGTATCGAACTCTTGCAATCTTACCGTCGAAATCAGCACCAAGTGCATCTGCAAGTTTTCCAACCGTCGTGCGGATTGCTACTGCTTTTCCTGTATCGCCATACAATTTCCACATTGCTTCGGACTCATCATCACCTTGATACCAGCAAGACACTACTCTCGCTTGGAACAATCTCTTGGCAAAGACTCTGAAATTACTTAGATCTTCAGAACCGTTATCGTCACTTGAACAATACATGGAGGGCGGGCATTTATCCTTGATAACTTTAAGTACTCCGGGTGGAGGATAGCCCTCATAAGGATCGCTTGCGTTATATGTTCCTAAGGTAGCCATAAATAGCGCCTTATCATCTAGAAGATTAAGAAGTCTATCGAGAGTGATGTATCGCCAAACAACCTCTTCGCCAGTGAGGTCGCCCACTAATGTCGCTGACATCTGTCCCCCCTTATAATAGATATTGATCAAGTTCGTGATGCAAGCCTTGACAGAACGCTCATATCGAAATACTACAGTGTAGGTCATCGCCTAATCCCGATTCTACAAGGAATTCGGTTGTATGTTCGGGATGGCTGTAGCAATTTAAAGGATCGGGCGACTATACCTCTATTGCTTGAGATAAGGCGCCCTCGGTGAGGTTGTCGGCGCCGGGTTCTCACGCTCATGAGCCAGATTTAAGCATTCGCTCCAGAATAGAGCGCCAGTCCCATGGGGCTATTGTTCGGATAAAAAAAACAAGCCACCGATGTTTTTTTTGGAATCAGGGTTTGGGTTTACAGAATGTGGCGGTGGAGGAGAGATTCGAACGCCCAATACGTTTGCCATCATAATCGCTTCTCACGATACATCGTCACTGTCTGCTTATGGCCGTTTTCGGTCATTCTCGAAGGGCAGAGGCAAAAAGAAACCCGGCGCAGAACGCCGGATTTTATCATTGGGACAAAATACTACCGCCGCGGCTCCACGTTATTCAACACCTCATTCGCCAACAACGAACTCAGCTCAATCAACTGCTGAATCCCCAGCGCCACATGACGCCGTGTCCCATCCAGATCAAACGCCAGATCACTCACCATGGCATCAGCCGAAGCCAGGGTTTCGCTGAGGTTGGCGAGCAGGCATTCGTTATCGAGGCCTTTCACGACGGTGAATAGCTGCCCCGGTTTGAGGTCGTCTTGAGATTCTTCCGGTTTCGGTTCGGTGGTTTCGTCTTGTTGCTTGGCTTTGGATTTTGCGGAGGTAGAGGTGGAACCAGCCTCTGGCTGGTTCGGAGTTTCTTTGAACATGCTCACGTTTCCTTTGTTAGTAGCCGCTACCGTCTCGCTACTAAACGAAAGGGAGGCAGCTGTGCGCAAGTTAGTAGACCGGTAGGAAAACGGAAAACCCGGCGCGCCCGAAGGCGCCATGCGCACAGCCACCATCGAGTGCAGGCAATGCCCGACTGATGAGACTCATGCGACCGTATCCTTAACCGGGCTACTAAACCCGACCACTGATGGGCAGTGGCAGGAAGACAATAGAACCCAGGGGCAAGGCGCACAAGCGGGCGGATTCTGGCGTAGTTGTAGGCAAAGGCGCAAGGATGCGTAGCTAGATGGGCGTTGTAGGCGGGGGCTGTAGGAGAGGGGTGTTTTGGCGATGCAGGTGGGTTGTTTTGCTCAATCCAGCAGCACGAAATGATTTGAATCCAACCCCCCCCGTTTCAGAGAATTGTCCCCTTACCCCAAAAGGATACGGGCGATGAAGTTCGAAGGGACTTTCCAATACATGGGTAATCACGGGATCGTCTTCAACGTCTCGCAGATCACCCTCACCGACAGCGAACGTGGACGCTTGCGCGAGCTGCATTTTGGCGAGGCAAAACACGCTCACTATGTAGTCAACAGCAAGGTCGTCGAGGTATACGACAAGATGCAGGCCAGGGGCCTGCCTTGCGTGATGATGATCGGCATCTCCAGGCCGCTGACCCGACAACAGGGCGATGCCCTCAACGCCCAGGGCACCACGATCGCCACCCGTGCAGCCGCGGCCTTCGCTTCCGCCGCCAAGGCCGTGGCCCCCCTTACATGGCGGCATCTGTAGGGGTGGCTGTGCGCACGTATACCAATCAAATTCTACCTACCTACCATGCGGGCGACGTACTGGTCAGCATCGAGGCGCAGGTCAACGGCGGCATCGGCCCGCAACGCACCCTCTCGACATTGATCATCAAGGCCTGACCGGAGACGTACATGTCCGAAATTACTCAATTGGTCATTGCCTTGGTGGTGTCCTTTCTTCTTGATCGATTCCTCAAGCCCTATCTGCTACGTAAGTGGCTAGGCGTGGTGTTGATGGCGGCGGGTGTGGTTGGCTGCTTTGTGGCAGGTCAGAAGCGCTTGTTGGGGTTTGATCTGGGGTTGCTGGCGGTTTTTGCCGTGGCGATAGGGATGGGATTGTTCTCGAAGCGGCGGCGGTTTGAGGAGGTTGGCTGAGTGGAAAAAAGGGCGGATCTCACATCCGAAAAGATCTGGGTCGCCTATGGAATGCTAGCGATGTATAGCTAAAGCTAGCTAGCTTAGCTAGCGTTAGCTATCTCTCTGTAGGTATTGGTATTTTTGCGCAGAAACCGGGGATAGACCACGATTTGGGCTCATCTGTAATCGGACTGTCTCATAATCGTGGTCTGTCCCCGTTTCCCGCCGTTTCCCCGCAACTGCGCGCGCAGCCCTTGCAGGAGAGCTTCTGACTTGGATAGGCAATGAAGTGCTTTTTTCCAGAAGCCGTCTTGCTTCCAAAATGAATACATGAACTAATTGTCCCGAGTCCCGGGATCCGGGACATGTGGTTCGAGGTAGACATGAAAGGTCAAGACATTGGCGTACTCCTCAAATTAATTTGTCTGCAACGACACGAATTGCGCGGGAAGGCTATGGCTGCCTGGCCGCATGACTGGAAAGACTGGAAGAGCCTTGAAGAGGATCCTTTGGGAGCAACGGAAGAAGAGCTGGATCAGGATGTCGGAATCATCAGCCTTTCACGCTATACGGCCCGCTCTCTGGAGATGCAGACTGGCATCAGCAAGACTCAGATAAACCGCTCGCTCAAACACTGTATGGACATTGGTCTGGCCAGGAACGACCGCAAGCTAAATGTTCCCAGGGTCAATACTAAAGCGCTGCTGGAGTTCATCGTTTACGGTGTGAAATATGTTTTTCCTGTTCGACCCAGCGAACTGACTCGTGGCATTTCGACCAGCTTTGCCGCCCCTGTGCTGGCCAATCAGCTTCTCAGCGCTGGAGAGCACCCGCTGGTTTGGTCATACGCACGCGGCAACACCATGGGCATGAAGGTTGAACCGCTGTTCAAGACAGCGCCCGACGCGGCGAGAAGGGACCCGGAAATGTACGCGCTACTCGCCTTGGTCGACGCAGTACGCCTCGGCCAGCCACGCGAAAGCAATCTGGCAGCAAAAAACCTGCAAGAGCGCTTGGAGTTTCGATGACCGTATTCAATGTCCTGCGAGACATGCTTAAAGAGGTTGCCAAGGCCCTTGGGCCCGATATGTGCCAGCAGATGACCTTTGTTGGTGGTTGTACCACCGGTCTGCTGTTGACCGATGACTTCACCCGCGAGCAGGTCCGAAGTACGGAAGATGTCGATCTGATCGTGCATGTTATGGGGGCGATAGGCTTCGTACGCTTACAAGAACAGCTTTCCCTGCGAGGCTTTCGGCTCAGCCCGAACGACGAGGGGGATGACCTACCGATCTGCGCTATGAAGCTGGGCGAGTTGCGCGTCGATTTCATGCCGGACGACGACACCCTCGGATTCAGCAATCGTTGGTACAAAGACGCCATGGCCACTGCAACGCCATACGAGCTGGATGCGGAAACCACCATCAATCTGGTCAGCCCCGTCTACTTTGTAGCCACCAAACTGGAGGCTTGGAAAGGCCGTGGCCGTGGCGATGCGCTAACCAGCCGAGACATTGAGGACATTCTCCACTTGGTCGACGGGCGCTCCGAGTTGTTGGGCGAAATTCAGAGCGCCAAGGTTGAGGTCAGCACTTACATAAGCCACGAAGTCGCCAAGTTGCTGGACAATAACAATTTCGAGTATGCGGTAAGCGCCCAATCTAGAGGCGATTCAGATCGAGAAAATTTGTTGTTCGAACGTCTGGAGTCACTGGCCGGAGTCCGTCCTTGACGCAAATTGACTGGAGCAGCCGTCAAGGATGGCGGACACAAAGCAACAATGATGCCGCCGCTGTCGGTCAAAAAGGTCACTTCCTGCTGGCAATGCTGGTGGATGCAGCCGAGAGAGGTGAGGGTCAGGCCCTGGCGCGACACTGGGCCCAAATCATTGTCAGAAACGCACTTGTCGCCAACGAGCCGCCGAGTACGGCCAGCCTGCTCGATGTGATGCGCGTCGAACAGCATAAGCTGCGCCATCAGCACCTGCATGCCGTCGCCAGCTACTGCTGCGCGCTTATCGACCTGCGGTTGCAGCACCTGTATCTCCTGCACGTGGGAGATTGCCGGGCCGGCATCCGCCAGAGCAGCGGTCATATCGATTGGCTGACCCGTCCGCATGATCTGAGCCAGCAGCCCATTTGGCCTTCCTCATACGCGGAGGCTTCGCAGTACCGCCATATGCTGACCCGCTCTTTGAATGCAAAGCGCTTCTACGTTCCGGAATGCCAGAATATCCCCTTTCCCGCGGATGCCAGTCTGGTCCTTTGCAGCGATGGTTACTGGTACGAACATCAACAATTGGGTGTTGCTCTGCAAAAAGTAGAGGACGACACGAGTATCCTGGCTTTGCAGCCGAACAAACCTGCTCGCGCCCCAACGAACAGCGAAGGGCTTTTCGTCATTTCGGTATGAGCGAATCGATTAACCCGACTTGATAGGCATCAGATAATCGCTTTTGGGCCGGTTTTGGCTTCTAGCAACGAGCAGCTTCTGGTCGTCCCCCCCCCCCCGAACCACCCCTCAGCTCCCCTCATTGTTGCAACTGGCCGCGTGCTTGAGATACGTCAGGGTTTTCCGCTCACCCATCGAATCAAGGTAGGTGATTTGCGCATTCACCAACCCGCAGGTCTGGCCACTGTCTTCGGTCAGCGAGACCACTTTGTCGATGTCCAGGTGGGTGCCGTAGGAATAGCTTTCGCTGGTTGCTTTGTCCTGGGCCAAGGCGGGTAATGCGCCGGCGCTCAGAGCGGTGATCAGGCAAGCAGTCGCGATGGTCTTCAGGTTCATGGTCGTTTCCCTTCAATGAGTTGATGGCGCTCATTTAAAGCCCGTGAGGTATCTCGGCTGTGTCGAAAAACGCCGTGGTTGGATGCGTTACGTATCTGAGGTGAATTGCGATACAGATCGATACAATCGCCACTGTTTTTGCTTGGCTCTGGCTTGATCCAAGGCTGGATAAGCTGAACGCACGGTGCGTAGCCAACCGGCAACCGGGCATCGTCACACTGCGCAATCGATGCGCGCATTTCGGAGAGCAGGGCATGGAACATGTCGATCACGTATTGATCGTGGATGATGATCGGGAAATCAGGGAGCTGGTCGGCAATTACCTGGTGAAGAATGGCCTGCGCACCACCGTGGTCGCCGATGGCCGTCAGATGCGGGCCTTTCTCGAAGCCAATCAGGTGGATCTGATCGTGCTCGACATCATGATGCCGGGGGATGATGGGCTGCTGCTGTGCCGGGAACTGCGCGCCGGCAAGCATAAGGCGACACCGGTGCTGATGCTGACGGCTCGCAGCGACGAGACTGACCGCATCATTGGCCTGGAGATGGGCGCCGATGACTATCTGGCCAAACCCTTCGCGGCCCGTGAGCTGCTCGCGCGCATCAACGCGGTGCTGCGGCGCACCCGCATGCTGCCGCCGAACTTTGTCGTGACCGAAAGCGGTCGGATGCTCAAGTTCGGCCGCTGGCGCCTCGACACCACTGCCCGCCATCTGCTCGATGAAGACGACACGCTGGTCTCGCTGAGCGGCGCCGAGTACCGGCTGCTGCGGGTTTTTCTCGATCATCCGCAGCGGGTGTTGAGCCGCGACCAGTTGCTCAACCTGACGCAGGGCCGTGACGCCGACATTTTCGACCGTTCCATTGACCTGCTGGTCAGCCGCGTGCGCCAGCGCTTGTTGGATGACGCTCGCGAGCCGCTCTACTTGAAGACGGTGCGCAACGAAGGGTACGTCTTTACCTTTGCGGTGGAAATGCTTGAGGAGCAGGCATGAAACTCGCGTTGCAATGGCCCCGCACGCTGGCCTCGCGGCTGTGGCTGGTGTTCCTTGTCGGCTTGATACTGGCCCAGGCCCTGACGTTCGCAGCCCAGTACTACGAACGCTACGAAAGCACCAAGACGGCGATGTTGGGCAATTTCGAGCACGACACGGCGACCTCCATCGCCATCCTCGACCGTCTGCCGGCCGCCGAACGCCTGGAATGGACCAAACGTCTGCAGCGTCGCAACTATGACTATTTGCTGCGCGAACATGATCCCGGCATTCCGCTCACTTCGAACGATCTCGCGGCGACGGCGGCGCAATCCCTTCAAGTCTCGCTGGGCCGCAACTATGACCTGACCATTGTCGAGATCCCTGGTCCACGCCAGCATTTCCAAGCCCAGGTGCGATTGGCTGACGGCAGCCCGGTGACCATCGATGTGCGTCCCTCGGTCAGGCCGTTGTCGCCCTGGTTGCCCTTTGCCCTGGTCGGTCAGTTGCTGTTGATGATCGGCTGCACCTGGCTTGCCGTGCGGATCGCGATACGCCCGCTCAGTCGACTGGCCGAGGCGGTCGAGAACCTCGACCCGAATGCCCATCCCGTGCCGTTGGACGAAACCGGTCCACGGGAAGTGGCCTACGCCGCCCGGGCCTTCAACAGCATGCAGGCGCGCATTGCCGCTTACCTGAAAGAGCGCATGCATTTGCTTGCGGCGATTTCCCACGACTTGCAGACGCCCATCACGCGCATGAAGCTGCGCGCGGAGTTCATGGACGACTCGGTGGAGAAAGACAAACTGGGCAACGACCTGAACGAAATCGAGCACCTGGTGCGCGAGGGTGTCGCTTATGCGCGCAGTGTCCATGGTGCGACGGAGACCAGTTGCCGCATCAGTCTGGATTCTTTCCTCGACAGCCTGGTGTGTGACTATCAGGACACCGGCCGCGAGGTCAGTCTGCGCGGCCAGAACGGCGCGATCATCGAGACAAGGCCCCATGCCCTGCGGCGTGTTCTGGTGAATCTGGTGGATAACGCGCTGAAGTACGCCGGCACCGCCGAGGTGGAAATCCACGGCGATGCGAGCACGGGCGTTTCCATCAGTGTGCTCGACCGAGGGCCGGGCATTCCCGAGGAAATCCTGGCAGAGGTGGTCAAGCCGTTCTACCGGGTGGAAAGCTCACGCAACCGCAGCTCTGGCGGCACCGGCCTGGGGCTTGCCATCGCTCAACAGTTGACCGTCGCGATTGGTGGCTCACTGAGCCTGCGCAACCGCGACGGCGGCGGTCTTTGCGTGACCCTCGACTTCGGCGTCGATCAGTAGGCCGAGCTGGCTGCACGTCACGTGCAGCCGCTACTGCCGGATCATCGGCATGCATTTGTAAGCCACTGTATCCAGCGCATCTACATACGCAAAAAAACGCATAACGGCCGGGTGTCGAACATTTCCGGTATACATGCCGCTGCAAGAATTCTCCCCATCAACTCGCCATCGGATCCCCCGAATGGCGAGCCCTGACCTAAGGAGATCTTGCGATGAATACCCAGTCCCAACGCGCTCAAGCAGCCAACCAAGCCCAGGCCGGCAGCTATATCACCACCCAGGACGGCGTACAGCTGTATTACAAGGACTGGGGTCCGAAAGATGGGCCAGTCGTCACCTTCAGCCATGGCTGGCCGCTGAATTCGGATAGCTGGGAGTCGCAGATGCTGTTCCTGGCGGACCAAGGCTATCGAGTGATCGCCCACGACCGCCGCGGCCATGGCCGTTCCAGCCAGCCGTGGGAAGGCAACGACATGGATCACTATGCCGATGACCTGGCCGCTGTGATCAACACACTGGACCTTAACGACGTGACCCTGGTGGGCTTCTCGACCGGTGGTGGCGAAATCACCCGCTACATCGGCCGCCACGGCACCGACCGGGTGAAGAAGGCCGCACTGATCAGCGCCGTTCCGCCGATGATGCTCCAGACCGAAGACTACCCAGGCGGCTTGCCGATCGAGGTGTTCGACGGCCTGCGCAGGGCCTCGCTGGACAACCGCTCACAGCTGTATCGCGACATTGCGTCTGGGCCGTTCTTCGGCTTCAACCGCGACGGGGCGAAAGTCTCCCAAGGGCTGATCGATTCGTTCTGGGTGCAGGGCATGCAAGCGGGCCACAAAAACACCTATGACTGCATCGCAGCGTTCTCGGCGACAGACTTCCGCGCCGACCTGGCCAGGTTCGACGTGCCGACACTGATCGTGCATGGCGACGATGACCAGATCGTCCCGATTGACGCCTCCGCCCATGCCGCCGCCGAGCTGGTGCAGAACGCCGAGTTGATCGTCTATCCGGGCGCCCCGCACGGCCTGACCGACACCCACAAGGACCGACTCAACCAGGATCTGTTGGACTTCCTGGCCAAGTGAACCCATCGCTGCAGCGTCACCCCTCCAATCAATGAAAAAAGGAATGATCATGCTCACTATCAAATCGCTGTTGGCCGTCACCATCACCGCTGCGCTGGCACTCGCATCCGTCCAAAGCGCAACCGCCGCGCAACCCGATGCCGCCAAGCCCACCATCGTGCTGGTGCATGGCGCATTCGCCGAATCGTCCAGCTGGAATGGCGTTGCCGCCCAGTTGCTGACCCAGGGTTATCCGGTCGTTGCCGCGGCCAACCCGCTGCGGGGCGTGAAGCAGGACGCCGATTACGTCGCTGATATCGTCGAGCAAACCGCCGGCCCGGTGATCCTGGTAGGTCATTCCTACGGCGGCGCCGTGATCACCAACGCCGTGCACGACAACCCCAAGGTCAAGGCGCTTGTCTACGTCGCGGCCTTCGCGCCGGACAGAGGCGAAACCGCCATCGAACTGTCCGGTCGCTACCCTGGCGGCACCCTTGGCCCGACCTTGGCTGCTCCGGTGCAGTTGGACGACGGCAATAAGGATCTCTACATCCAGCAGGACAAATTCGGCCAGCAGTTTGCCGCCGACGTCGCAGCGGCGGACTCCGCCCTGATGGCCGCGACACAACGCCCAATCAGCGAGGCTGCATTGAAGGAAGCGTCTGGCGACCCGGCCTGGAAAAAACTGCCGTCCTGGTTCATCTACGGCTCGGCGGACAAGAACATCCCCGAGGCCGCCCTGAAGTTCATGGCCGAACGCGCGGGCTCGAAGAAGACTGTCACCGTTCAAGGGGCTTCCCATGTGGTGATGACCTCCAACCCGCAGAAAGTCGCGGAGTTGATCATTGAAGCGGCGCAGGCCAGTTCCAAAGGATGACCGCGTAAAGCGGGGCGACTGACCTAAAAGCCTCATCCGTTTGTCTTCGAGAAGAACCAAAAACCCGGCACAGGTGGCCGGGTTTTTTCGTTGGGGCATAAATACTATTGCCGCGGTTCCACGACCTCAGCTCAATCAGCGGCTAGTACTCTGCGCCACATGACGCCTCGATCCATCCAGACCAAATGTCAGGTCACTCACCATGGCGGCGCGCAGTGTGCAGCCTTGGGCTCGGTATTCGGTTCGACACAACCCCCTGTGGCGAGGGAGCTTGCTCCCGCTGGCCTGCGCAGCAGGCCCCTGCATTCCTCCAGGCAAACCGCATCGCCCGGTTTTGCGACTGCTGCGCAGCCGAGCGGGAGCAAGCTCCCTCGCCACGGGCGGTGTCTGGGCTGGCGTCATCGCGAGCAAGCTTTGCTCCCACAGGTTTGTGGCTTAACTGACCGGCAGTCACCGCTCTGCGCTTCACTCTGGGTGTGCTTAAGCCAAAGTCGGCGAACCAGGAGCCCAGCTCCGATATCGCTTTCCCCTACTCCTGCTTTGCCAGCAGAAAGACCTTGAGGTGTTGAATCACCTGCTCTGGTTGGTCTTCATGAACATACAACTTGGCCTTGTCGATGCTGATAAAGCCGGCAAGGTTGGCAAAGCTTCGGCTCATCTCAATGGCATACGGCTCAGGGAAGGTATCGTCCTGCCGCCCCCAGATCAGCAAGGTCTGCGCCTCGATCTGGCCATGAAGGCGGCTCAAGGCATCGAGCTGCGGCCAATCAAGCACTGCGATAAAGGCGCACCGGGCTTGCTCCATGCTCTGCGCGGACTGGATCAGCGGCGCGATAAAGCGCCGATGAAAGCTGCCGAGCAAGTGCTGGTGATCGTAGAGCGTTCCGCCAAACCCCCGCTTCGAACACAGATAGGCAGCACTTCTTAGCTGGATGCGAGCAAGCGCGCCGTATCCCGGTAACCAACGCGCCAGTTGTTTGTACAGACGCTGGTTGGGTGCGCGATGCCCAGGTATTTCGCTATTGAGCAGAATCAACTTGGCCACGCGGCCGGCGTCCCAAAGTGCAAGGTAGCGGGCGGCGATACCGCCGCTGTCATTACCCAACAGGCTATAGCCCTGCGCAATGCCCAAGGCCGCAAGTAAACCCTGGAGCAAACGCGCCTGGCCGGCGGGGCTCAGATCATGTTCTGTTGACCAAGCTGTCATGCCTGCGCCAGGGAGATCCGGCACAATGCAACGAAAGCCTGAGGCAAGCGCATCGACCAACGGCGCAAAGGTATCGCCATTAAGTGGCCAGCCGTGCAGCATCAGCAGTACCGGACCTGTTCCACAGTCGCGATAACCAAAACGCAGCCCTTCGATACTGATGAATTGATGCGGCGCGGCAAGAAAGCCGCTGGCGTATGCATTCATTGTGCTGCCTCAAGTGCTGTGGAGTTTCGGCCAATGTAGTGGCAGACAGGGCGAGCGACTTGTAAGAACCAACTGACTTGAGGACGCCGTGCAGAGTTTTTTGATCCTGGGC
Source organism: Pseudomonas sp. Z1-29 (assembly GCF_051131995.1). Taxonomy (NCBI): domain Bacteria; kingdom Pseudomonadati; phylum Pseudomonadota; class Gammaproteobacteria; order Pseudomonadales; family Pseudomonadaceae; genus Pseudomonas; species Pseudomonas sp. Z1-29. The sequence continues at coordinate 138,225 of NZ_CP071645.1, forward strand.
AATCAGCTCACCCTGTATGTCGGGCCGCTACCCGACATCAGCCTCCATCGACATAGCGCCAGCGCTCTATGCCTCGGGTTACAGGCGCCGATTCAGGCACGGGGCACCGACGCAAGCCCATGGCAGCGTTACGATCAGTTATTCGTGCCAGCAGGTGTCGCGCATGCTTTGGCGTTTGCCGGGCAATCTGTGGCGGTGTTGTTCTTTGAGAAACAGAGCCGCCTCTATCAGCAGTTGCTGCTGCGTTACAACCTATCTACCGAGCACTTGAGCGATCCCGGGCCGAGCGCTGGCAACTGGCTGACGGAACTCAAAGGGTTGACGGGCCGCGATGTGCAGGAAGGCGAAGCCCTTCTCGGGCAAATCGCCATGCGCTTGCTGCCCGATACGGGCGAGTCGAACTACGCAGACCCACGGGTACTCAAGGTGCTGGATGCGATGCAGGCGCAGCCCCAGCGCAATTTCACCACCCAGGAACTGTCGGCCCTCGTTTGTCTGTCGCCAAGCCGCCTTTCTGCACTGTTCAACCAGGCCATGGGGCTGCCGCTGAGGCGCTACCGGGTGTGGCTGCGTCTGCGCGCGCTGGTCAGTTTTGTCAGCCAGGGGCTATCGCTCACCGAAGCCGCGCAGATGGCGGGGTTCAGCGACTCAGCCCACTTCAGCAACAGTTGCCGCAAGCTACTGGGGGTCAAGCCGACTGACGTGCTTGCTGGCGATGATCTACGCATCCTCTTTTCCAATCGCCTGTGAACAGCCTTTATGATCCTCGCTACACATTGCGTCGATCTCAAAGCCACCATCAAGAACAGAGTCAGGGTCTGTAAAGCGACCTGGCGCAGAGCAGCTTTTGTGGCGAGGGAGCTTGCTCCCGCTGGCCTGCGCAGCAGGCCCCCGCATTTCTTCAGGCAAACCGTATCGTCCGGTCTTGCGGCTGCTGCGCAACCGAGCGGGAGCAAGCTCCGTCGCCACAGGTCTTGCATCGTTTATTTGTGTTTCAGCATCTCCGGCAACTGCGCCACCAACTTCTGATTATTCATCGGCGCCCGAATAAACCCGCGTTGGGTGCCGTCCGGGCCGATGACGGCGAGGTTGCCGCTGTGGTCGACGGTGTAGTTGGGCTTGCTGGTGTCCGCCGGGATGAACGGGATGCTTACCGCGTTGGCGAGTTTTTGCAGGTCTTGCACCGAGGCGGCGGTCAGGCCGATGAACTGCGGGTCGAAGTAACCCAGGTACTGCTTGAGTTGCTTGGGCGTGTCGCGGTTCGGGTCGACGCTCACCAGCACGATCTGCAACTTGGCCACCGCCTCGGGCGGCAGCTCGCTCTTGATCTGGCGCAGCTGGGCGAGGGTGGTCGGGCAGATGTCCGGGCAGAAGGTGTAGCCGAAGAACAGCAGGCTCCATTTGTCTTTCAGCTCGTTCATCGTCACTGGTTGGCCGTCCTGGTCGGTCATTTTCACGTCCGGCAGGTTGCGGCTTTGCGGCAGCAGGATGATGCCAGCGTCAATCAGTGCGGTCGGGTCGCCCTGGCCTTTGCCAGACAGCACTTTATTGATGGTCAGGCCGAGAATCAGTGCGATCACGGCCACGAGGATGAAGACGGTTTTCTGGGTTCGGGTCATAGGCTCAACAGTAAGTAGTGATCTACAAGCAGGGCGATGAACAGCAGGAACAAGTACCAGATAGAGTACTTGAACGTGTTGATCGCCGCGTGCGGCCGACTGCCACGGTACAGCACCACGGCCCATTGCAGGAACCTGGCGCCCAGTACAAGCGCGCACGCCAGGTACAGCAACCCGCTCATCTGGATCACGAACGGCATCAGGCTGACCGCCAGCAGCACCAGGGTGTACAGCAGGATATGGATCTTGGTGTAGTGCTCGCCGTGGGTCACCGGCAGCATCGGGATATCAGCCTTGGCGTATTCCTCCTTGCGATGGATCGCCAGGGCCCAGAAATGTGGTGGCGTCCAGGCGAAGATGATCAACACCAGCAGCAACGGTTCGGCGCTGACGTGACCGGTGGCCGCGACCCAGCCCAGCAACGGTGGCGCTGCGCCTGCGAGGCCGCCAATGACGATGTTCTGAGGCGTCGCGCGCTTGAGAAACCCGGTGTAGATCACCGCGTAGCCGAGCAGCGAGGCCAGGGTCAGCCAGGCGGTCAGCGGATTGGTGAACACCAGCAGCAGTGCCTGACCGGCCAGCGCCAGTGCCAGGGCGAACGTCAGCGCGGCGGCCGGCGAGACCCGGCCCTCGGCCAATGGCCGCTTGTGAGTGCGCGCCATCACCGCGTCGATACGCCGGTCCACCACGTGGTTGACCGCCGCCGCGCCACCGGCGCACAGCGCAATTCCCAGATTGCCGAACACCAGCACCGTCCAGGGCACTCCGGCACGGGTCGCGAGGAACATGCCGACCAGCGAGGTGATCAGCATCAACACCACCACCTTGGGTTTGGTCAGCTCCAGGTAATCGCGCCAGATCGCCTGGCTGTTGCGTGTACCGGTCAGGGTTGCCATGGCATCTCTCCTTTGATCGTGATGGGGCCGACGCCGTGTTCAGGCGGATTGAAGCGCCAGCGCAGCGGGACCTGATGCCGTACCCGGACCAGGCTGGTCCGGGCGTGGTAGTTGACCAGCACCAGGCTCAGCAACAGCGCGGCGCCCCCAGCGTTATGGGCCACCGCCACCGGCAGCGGCAGATGAAACACGACGTTGCTTATACCCAGGGTAATTTGCGCTGCGAGTGCGGCGAGGACCAGTCCCGCCAGTCGGGTCATGCCCACAGTCTTGAGCTGCCAGGCCAGCCCCAGCAGCACCACCGTCACCAGCAAGGCGCCGATGCGGTGGGTTACATGGATGGCGGTGCGGGCGTCGCTGTCCAGTTGCCCACCGAGGTAATTCGGGCCGATGTGCTGGGTCAGGTGGAAGCCATTGGCGAAATCGGCGGGCGGCATCCATTGGCCGTGGCAGGTAGGAAAGTCGATACAGGCCACCGCGGCGTAATTGGAGCTGACCCAACCGCCCAGGGCGATCTGGCCGATCACCAGCAACAGCCCAGCCGTGGCCCAGTGTTGCAGGCGCTTGGGCACGGTCAGCGCCGGCAACACACCGGACAATCTCAGCGTGAGCAAAAACAGCAGGCTCAACGTCGCGAACCCGCCCAGCAAATGCCCGGTGACGACTTGCGGCCAGAGCTTGAGCGTGACGGTCCACATGCCGAACGCCGCTTGGGCGAACACCACCGCCAGCAGGAACAGCGGCAGTTTTAATGGCAGGCCGGGGTGGCGGCGGTTTGTCCAGGCGCGGGCGGCCAGCGCGGCAATCATCAGTGCCAACGCACCGGCGAAATAGCGATGGACCATTTCGTTCCAGCCTTTATGGGCTTCCACCGGGGTGTCGGGAAAATGCAACTCGGCATGGGCCAGTTGGGCTTCGCCCTTGGGCACGCTGATGAAACCGTAGCAACCGGGCCAATCGGGGCAACCGAGGCCGGCGTGAGTCAGGCGGGTGTAGGCGCCCAACAGTACGACAATCAATGCCAGCAACGTGGCAAACAGCGCGAGGCGAAATCCAGGCTTGGCCATGTCGATGCCCTTATCCGATGTTGGACAATTTCAGCAGGTGGCGCAGGTCGTTGAGCAGGTCTTTGCCCTTGACCCGGGCGTCGTAGCGCAGCACCAGGTTGCTGTGGGGGTCGATGATCCACAACTGGGCGCCGCCGGAGCCCTGGGCGCCTTTCTGATAGGCCGGCAGGTCCAGCGGATAACGTTGTAGTTGCGGATATTCGCGCTGCAGTTGGGCGTCGTATTCCGCCTCCAGCGGTTGCGCTATCGCCAGGGCATGGCTGGCGCGGCCGGCCTCGCGGCCCAGGCCGATCTGCACCTGCCGGGCCAGGTACACCAGTTGCCGGCAATCCACCGAGCACTCCTGCGGCGCCGTTACCAGGATCTGCCAGCGCTGCTCGTCGGCCTGCACGCCGATGTCCGCGCGGGACTGGCCGTTGCCGATCAACTCGCCGTGATAGCTGCGGCTGTCCGGAACCCAGAACTGGAACTTGTACATGCCGGTGGCGAGGATCATCGGGCCGACCACGCCCAGCACAATCAACAGCAATTGCACGCGTCCCTTGCGCCGGCTTCGTGCGTCGGGCGCGTCAGACATGTTGGTTGGATTCATGGTGCTTCCCATGGTGTCTCCCTGCGTTGTGCCATCCGAGATAAAGGAAAAGGCCGAACAGCGCCGCCGCCATGGCGAACCACTGCACGGCATAACCAAGGTGTTTTTCCGGGCCCATGGCAACCACCGGCCAATCGGTCCGGTAGGCGCCAGGGCCGCTTTGTTGTCTCAATTCGTAGGCGAAGCCGCCGCGGCCCAGTTCGGCCCAGAGCTTCTGCGGTTCGATAGCGGTGACCAGCCGCGGCCACGGGGCGCTGGCCGGGTCGGCGTGCAGTTGGAACGTGGCGCCGGGCGCGACGTAGACCCAGGCTTGCAGGTCGATGGGTTGCTCGGGCGTATTGAAGACTGGCGGCGTACGGCGATCAGGCCAGGGCAGCCAGCCGCGATTGACCAGCAACCACAGCCCGCTGGCGTGGTCGAGGAACGGTTGCAGCAGTTCGACGCCGACCTTGCCGTCGTGCTGGCGGTTATCCAGCAGCAGGCTGTGTTCGGCGTCGAACTGGCCGTGCAGGCTGACGAGACGAAAGGCCGGATCCGTTGTTTGCGAAAGCTCCACGCTGTCCATCGGCTTGGCCACGCGCCGCTCGGCGTAGGTGTCCATGAGCAGGCGTTTCTGCTCGCCCCGGCTCAATTGCCAGAACCCCAGGCACACCATCACCGGCACCAGCACGGCCACCACCAGCGACGGCACGAGGCCCGGCCGGAACCCTTTCATGACGCCGGCCGAAAGCTGTAGAACGGGATAGCTATACTCACGTGCATCGCGTTCCCCCGGAGTGTTTCTGATGCTAAAAGCAGCCATCGTCCTGATGCTGATCGCCACGATTGCCAGCCTGTTCAGCGGCTTGTTTTTTCTGGTCAAGGACGACAGCAATTCCAATCGCCTGGTCATCGCCCTGGCGATTCGTGTCAGCCTGGCCGTCGTCACCGTCGGCTTGATCGCCTGGGGCTTTTTCAGCGGCCAGTTGGTGTCCCATGCTCCTTGGTAAAAAGCCGCCCTGATAACGGTTGCCTCAGAGTATGTAGACGAAGAAGAACAAGCCGATCCACACCACATCGACGAAGTGCCAATACCAGCTCGCGGCCTCGAAGCCGAACTGATGCTCGTTGTCGAAATGCCCGCGCATGATGCGCATCAGCATCACGAACAGAATGATCGTGCCGATGGTGACGTGGGCGCCGTGGAAGCCGGTGAGCATGAAGAACGTCGCGCCATAGATCCCCGAGCCCAGGGTCAGGCCCAGTTCCTTGTAGGCGTGGATGTATTCCTCGGCCTGGAAACCCAGGAAGGCGCAACCCAGCAGCACGGTGATCGCCAGCCAGATTTTCAGCGCGCCGCGATGACCTTTCTTCAGGGCATGGTGGGCGATGGTGACGGTGACGCTGGAGCTGACCAGCAGGATCGTGTTGAGCAGCGGCAAGCCCCACGGGCTGATGACGTCCTTGGGCGCCGGAAAGAGTTTCGGATCGGGGTTGTTCAGCAACGGCCAGACGTATTCGAAGTTCGGCCAGAGCATTTCCGACAGGCCCTTGCTGCCTTCGCCGGCCAGGCCGGGGGCCGACACCACGCGCACGTAGAACAGCGCGCCAAAGAAGGCGACGAAGAACATCACCTCGGAAAAGATGAACCAGCTCATGCCCCAGCGGAATGAGCGATCGAGCTGTGCGCTGTAGAGCCCGGCGCGGCTTTCCTTGATGACCGCGCCAAACCAGCCGAACAGCATGTAGGCCAGCAGCAGGCCGCCGACGAAGAAAATCAGCGGGCCGTGGGAATCCGGGCGCGCCGCTTTCAGGTCGTTGAACCAGGTCGCCAAGCCATACACCGTGACGAACATCCCGACCGTGGCGATGATCGGCCATTTGCTCTGGGCCGGAACGTAATAGTGCTCATGAGTTGCCATTTATTGTTCTCCTTATCGGGCACGCTATCGGTCAGTGTTGTTTACAGCCACCGGTGGATGACGAGCGGTGATATCGAACAGCGTGTAGGACAGCGTCAGGTGCTTCACTTCCTTGGGCATGTCCCGGTCGACGATGAAGCGCATGGGCATTTCGATGCGTTCGCCGGGTTGCAGCACTTGCTGGGTAAAACAGAAACATTCGGTCTTGTGGAAATAGGCCGCAGCGTTGCTCGGCGAAATGCTCGGAACCGCCTGGGCGCTCATCGGCCGATCGGTGGGGTTATGGGCGATGAACACCATCTCGTTGACCGCCCCCGGCTTGACCACCAACTGGTCACCCCTTGGGTAGAAGTCCCAGACCATGTCCACCGAGTTGGTCGACAAGAACTGCACCCGGACCTGCCGCGACTCATCAACGGTTTGCTCGCCCGTGTACTGCCCGCCCGTTTTACCGTTGATGCCGAACGCCTTGCACATCACGTCGTAGATCGGCACCAGGGCAAACCCGAAGGCAAACATGGCCACCACCACCAGCAACAGGCGGGTGACCAGTTTTTTCAGCGAGATCGAGTCAGCCATGGCCTGCGCTCCTCACCGAGAACCCTGTGGGAGCGAGCCTGCTCGCGAAAGATGCGACGCGGTGTGCCAGGCATACCGCTTTCGCGAGCAGGCTCGCTCCCACCGAAGCTGGCGTGTTCATTTCACTTCCGGCGGCGTGGTGAAGGTGTGATATGGCGCCGGCGACGGCACGCTCCATTCCAGCCCTTCGGCGCCATCCCACGGTTTGGCCGGCGCCGGTTCACCGCCACGGATGGTCTTGATCACGATGAACAGGAAGAAGATCTGCGTGGTGCCGAACATGAAGGCGCCGATGGACGAGACCATGTTGAAATCGGCGAACTGCAGGTTGTAGTCGGGAATCCGCCGGGGCATGCCCGCCAGGCCGACGAAGTGCATCGGGAAGAACGCCATGTTCATGCCGATGAACGAGAGCCAGAAGTGCAGCTTGCCGAGGGTTTCGTCGTACATGTGGCCGGTCCATTTCGGCAGCCAGTAGTAGGCCGAGGCGAAAATCCCGAAGATCGCACCAGGCACCAGCACGTAGTGGAAATGCGCGACCACGAAGTAGGTGTCCTGGTACTGGAAGTCCGCCGGCGCGATAGCCAGCATCAGCCCGGAGAAACCGCCGATGGAAAACAGGATCACGAACGCCACGGCAAACAGCATCGGTGTCTCGAAGGTCAGCGAGCCTTGCCACATGGTGCTCGCCCAGTTGAACACCTTCACCCCGGTGGGCACGGCGATCAGCAGGGTGGCGTACATGAAGAACAGTTCGCCCACCAGCGGGATGCCGACCACGAACATGTGGTGCGCCCAGACGATGAACGAGAGGAAGGCAATGGCCGCCGTGGCGTAGACCATCGAGGTGTAGCCGAACAGCGGCTTGCGCGAGAATGCCGGGATGATCGAGCTGACGGCACCGAAGGCCGGCAGGATCATGATGTACACCTCGGGGTGGCCGAAGAACCAGAACACATGCTGGAACAGCACCGGGTCACCGCCACCGGCGGCGTTGAAGAAGCTGGTGCCGAAGTGGATGTCCATCAGCATCATCGTCACGCAGCCGGCCAGCACCGGCATCACCGCAATCAGCAGGAAAGCGGTGATCAGCCAGGTCCAGACGAACAGCGGCATCTTCATCAGTGTCATGCCGGGGGCGCGCAGGTTGAGGATGGTGGCGACCACGTTGATCGCGCCCATGATCGAGCTGATGCCCATCAGGTGGATGGCAAAGATGAAGAACGTCACGCTTTCCGGCGCATAGGTGGTGGACAGCGGCGCGTAGAAGGTCCAGCCGAAGTTCGGTCCGCCGCCCGGTGTGAACAGGGTGGAGACCAGCATCAGGAACGCCGCCGGCAACAGCCAGAAACTGAAGTTGTTCATCCGCGGCAGGGCCATGTCCGGCGCGCCGATCATCAGCGGGACCATCCAGTTGGCGAGGCCGACGAAGGCCGGCATCACCGCGCCGAAGACCATCACCAGGCCATGCATGGTGGTCATCTGGTTGAAGAATTCCGGCTGCACGATCTGCAGGCCGGGCTGGAACAGCTCGGCGCGGATCACCATGGCGAACGAGCCGCCCAGCAGGAACATGGAGAACGCGAACCACAGGTACAGCGTGCCGATGTCCTTGTGGTTGGTGGTCAGTACCCAGCGCATCAGGCCCTTGGCGGGGCCGTGGGCGTGGTCGGCGCCGGCATGACCGTGGTCATCGATCACAGCACTCATGTCCTGTCTCCTTCGAACGAATGGGCTGGTCGGCGCGGGGCAACGAGCCCCGACCGGTTGCGGGAACAGACGTCAGGGCGGCTCATTGGCTTTCTGCCTGTTTGAGTTCCAGCACTTCTTTAGGCGTAACCATGTCGCCCTTGTTGTTGCCCCAGGCGTTACGCTCATAGGTCACTACCGCGGCGATATCGACTTCCGATAGCTGTTTGCCGAACGCGGCCATGGAGGTGCCGGGCTTGCCGTGGAAGACAATGTTCAAGTGATCCTTGATTGGCCCGGTGGCGATTTTCGAACCCTTGAGCGCCGGGAACATCGGCGGCAGGCCCTGGCCTTCGGCCTGGTGACAGGCCACGCAAGTGGTGTGGTAGACCTTGTCGCCACGTTCCTTGAGTTCTTCCAGGGTCCATTCCTTGCTGGTCAGCTCTTTGAGCTGCGCGGCTTCGGCCTTGCGTTCGCCCAGCCATTTTTCGTAGTCGGGCTTGCTCTTGACCTCGACCACGATCGGCATGAAACCATGGTCCTTGCCGCACAGCTCGGCGCACTGGCCGCGATAAATGCCGGGCTTGTCGACGCGGGTCCAGGCTTCGTTGACGAACCCCGGAATGGCGTCGCGCTTGACGGCGAAGGCCGGCACCCACCACGAGTGGATCACGTCGGCGGAGGTCACCAGGAAGCGCACCTTGGCGTCAACTGGCAGCACCAGCGGCTTGTCGACTTCAAGCAGGTAGTGCTCGCCCTTGGTGCTCTGGTTGTGGATCTGTTCGGCAGGCGTGGCCAGGTTGCTGAAGAACTCGACGTCCTGGCCCAGGTATTTGTAGTGCCACTTCCATTGGTAGCCGGTGACCTGGACATCGATCTCCGATTCGCTGGAGTCGTACATCTTGATCAGCGTGGCGGTGGCGGGAACCGCCATGGCCACCAGGATCAGGAAGGGCACGATGGTCCAGAGGATTTCCACGCGGGTGTTTTCGTGGAAGTGGGCGGCGTTCTGCCCGGTTGAGCGGCGGTGCATCATCATCGACCAGAACATGGCGCCGAAGACGATGATGCCAATGACCACACAGATCCAGAAGATGGTCATGTGCAGGTCGAACACTGCGTTGCTGATCTGTGTCGCTCCAGGCGCCATATTCACAGTCCAGGCCGCTTGCGCCTGGCTGAAAATCGACCACAACAGGAGGCCCATCCATACGTGTGGATGTCGCGTCATTGCGGGTTCCCCTTATCGTTCTTGTTATCCCGTAGGCGTAACGCCTGCGGCAAGGGATCGGCATTCCAGACTGCTTACTTGACTCGCCGCGCCTTGCTGCACATGCAATCGGGTGTCATCGGCTAACTCCATTCCAAACCGAGTATAGACAGCACCCGCAACCTCGCAACGCGACGGCGTAAATCGTTTGAAACAGCTGGGACTTGCGCCAGAGCCCACGAATGGAGAAGGATGCGCAGCAGAGTGATGGCAAACCGATATAACGGCGACGTATCAAGGATGAGGCAGTTATGAAAAATAGGTCTTAGGAGTTTTTATGCGCCAGCTAAGTTATGTCATTCCTATTTCATTGCCTGTTGTTTCCTGGAGTTGTCATGAACACCGCCGCATTGCGCGAGCAGATCCAAAAAGCCCAACAGCACGAGGCCGAGACCGGCCTGCTGAGTCGTCAGCTGACGGCCCAGTTACCGACGCTGCACCCCGCCATTCAGCTCCCGGACGCGAACGCCAACGACGTTCTGGCGCGGTTTGTCGCAGCCTATATCAACGAAGTGCCTGACCTGCTGGATGCAGCCAATGACGTCGCCAGGGAGGCGGGTATCGAGTCGCAGATCAAGCCCGTACTGAAAATTGCCGAGCAGTATTTCCTCCAGCCTCCGACGATCATGGCCGGGCATGTCGGGCTCAACAGCCTGCTCGACGAAGCCTATCTGGCGCACCGGTTTGTCGAGGAGGTCAACGACCTGTACATCAAGCATTTCGGCCAGCCGCTGATCCCCTTGGACATGACGGTTGCCAATCTGATTGCCCATCAGTTGATCGGTGAGGAATTTGCCAACCAACTCGATGAGGTGGTGCATCACGCGTTCGACGAGATGCTCAACGACGAGACGTTTGCACTGGAGTCGGTGGAAACCTACCGCGAGAAGCTCAGCAGCCCGGAAACCGGCGCAGCCTGGAAGCGCTGGCCCTGCATGTCCCGCCGCTTGGGCGTCGGGCTGGAGCTGGATCAGCCGGCTGCTTGATCCTTCAGGAAAAACCCAAAACCCTTGTGGGAGCGAGCCTGCTCGCGAAGCGGTTGATCATTCAACATCATGTCGACTGAAACACCGCTTTCGCGAGCAGGCTCGCTCCCACATGGGGTCTGTGTTGCTCATCATGAGCGCTGGCGAAGCGGGGTCAGCCAGCTGTTGCGCCAACCCCCACGGTCGTGCGCAAGCGTCCTTCCAACCGGCGCTTGAGCCCGCGCGATTCGATCAACAACTTCGAACCCTTGCTGGCATTCGCCCGGCTCCATTCTTCGAGCAATTCCAGGCAGGAATGGTCGATATAGCTCAGGTTGTTGAGCGGCACATGCACCGTTGCGCCTTCGGGAATGGTGTTCAGCACCTGGGTCAGGGCTGGAACCTTGAGGAAGGTCGCCGCACCCACCAAGCGCAGTTCCATCTCGCCGTCCTGGGGCAAGTCGATCAGGCTGATCTTCAGGCGCGAGGCTTTCCACGCCAGTTTCACCAGGGTCAGGCCAAAACCGATCAGCACGCCGGTCAGCAGGTCGGTGAAGATGATCGCCAGCGCCGTCGCGGCGTAGGTGAACATCGGCATCCGGCCATAACGGCCCAGGCCACGGAACGCCTTGATATCCACCAGTTTGAAACCGGTGTAGACCAGCACACCCGCCAGGCTCGCCACCGGGATGCTTTGCAGCACGCTGGACAGCAGCAGCACGAAGAGCAACAACCACAGGCCGTGGAAGATCGTTGACATTCGTGTGGTCGCGCCGGCCTGGACGTTGGCCGAACTGCGTACGATCACGCCGGTCATTGGCAAGGCGCCGAGCAGGCCACAAAGCATGTTACCGACACCTTGGGCGGACAGTTCCCGATCGAAATCCGCCCGCTCGCCGCTGTGCATGCGATCGACGGCAGCCGCCGAGAGCAAGGTTTCCGCACTGGCGATGAAAGCGACCGCGAACGCGGCGATCAACACGGAGGGGTCGGCCAGGTTCAGCAAATCCGCCGGGCGCAGCCAGTCGATGGCTTCGGCCATGTTTTCCGGGACCTCCACGCGCTTGACCTGCAACGCCAGCAGCAGGCTGGCAACCGTTGCCAGGCCCACGCCGAGCAGGGCGCCAGGAACGAAGCGCAGGCTATGGGGGCGAAACTTTTCCCACAGCCACATCACTGCGATCGTCGACAGGCCGAGCAAACCGGCCTGCCAGCCGAACGAAGGTAAAGCCTGGGCCACTGCCGCCGGGAACGCCGCCAGGTTATCCAGCCCGGAAGGCTTGGGCGCCGCGTCAAGCATCACATGGACCTGGGACAAGATGATCAGCACACCGATACCGGCCAGCATGCCGTACACCACGGCAGGCGCGGTGACCCTGAACCAGCAACCGAGGCGAAAACGCCCGGCCAGCAGTTGCAGCAGCCCGGCCAGCAAAAGGATCGGCCCGAGCATTGCGACGCCATGCTGGCGCACCAGTTCGAAGACCAGCACCGCCAAACCGGCCGCCGGGCCGCTGACTTGCAGCTTGGAGCCAGCCAGGAAGCCCACGATCAAGCCACCAACGATACCGGTAATCAGGCCTTTGGCGGGTGGCAGGCCCGATGCAATGGCAATGCCCATGCACAAGGGCAGCGCCACCAGGAATACAACCACCGAAGCCAGGAGCTCCCGTGGCAGAACAGCTTTTAATTGAGCAGCACGCATGGCGACTCTCCCGAAATTTTCTTCAGGCATGGCGAGGCCCGCCCGCGCAAATGGCGGGAGGCTCGACCACACAAGGATGTTTAGGAGCGGTTAGAAGCGCGCTTTGGGCGTCGCCACCGGTATCGGATGGCTGCCATCGAGCGGCAGGAAACAACCCTGGTCCGCATCAAAGGCTTTGATCTCGCTGGTCTCGATGTTGTACACCCAGCCATGGATGAACAACTGGCCGCTGGCCATGCGAGAGGCCACCGAAGGGTGCGTTCGCAAATGCTGCAACTGGGCGATCACGTTCTCTTCGGTGAGGACGGGCATGGTCTGCTTTTCGTCACCGCACGGGCAGTTGTCGTGGACCATGGTCTTGGCGACTTCGGCGTGGCGCAGCCAGGCCTTGACTGTCGGCATTTTTTCCAGGGTGTCGGGGTTGAGCACCGCACGCATGGCGCCGCAATCGGAATGGCCGCAAACGATAATATGTTGCACACCCAGGGCCAGCACGGCGTATTCAATGGCGGTGGAAACGCCGCCGTTCATTTGTCCGTACGGTGGAACGACGTTGCCGACGTTACGGGTCACGAACAGGTCGCCTGGGGAGCTATGGGTGATCAGCTCAGGCACGATGCGCGAATCGGCGCAGGTGATGAACATCGCCCGGGGTTTCTGGGCGGTGGCGAGTTTCTTGAAGAGTTCTTCCTGTTGGGGAAAGATCTCGTGATGGAAATGCAAAAAGCCGTCAACAATGTGCTGCAGCGCTGCATCGGCGGTTTCCGCCTCGGGTTGGGCTGAAGCCGACGCAGCCAACGGCTGTTTATCCTTGTCACTCATGATTCATCCTCTTGACGGTTACGACGCCAGTGGCTGGTTAAAAAACATCCGGATCGAAGCTCGACCCGTCAGTCACTCGCTGAACAAGGTAGCGGCCGAAACTTAACTCAAACTGAATCGAAGGCTCTAGGACAACGATTCCAGGGGTGGCGAAACACTGGCGCAGCTCATGTCCAGTGCCCGTTCCAAGGTCAACTTTAATCAAATCAACGACATCTGTCGGCCGGGCGGACAGAAGGCATCGCAGTCAAGATTGTAACCATCTCGTCGGTTCAGGCCCAAACGCTTGAGCGTCTTGGCGAAGCGCTGGGCCAGCAGGTCGGCGAACGGGCCTTCGCCGCGCATCCGCACGCCAAACCGGCTGTCATACAATTCGCCGCCGCGACTCTGGCGCACCAGGCTCAGGACATGGGCGGCGCGCTGCGGGTAGTGCGCCTGCAACCACTCCTCGAACAGCGGCGCCACTTCCAGCGGCAGGCGCAACATGACGTAGGCGGCATTCTGTGCACCGGCAGCTTGGGCTTCGGCCAGCAGGCTTTCAATCTCGCTGTCATTGATCATCGGGATCATCGGCGCGCACAGCACGCCGACGTTGATGCCCGCCTCGCGCATGACCTTTATCGCCCGCAACCGGGCCTTCGGCGCCGCCGCGCGGGGTTCGAGGATGCGCTTGAGTTCGTCGTCCAGCGTGGTGAGGCTGATCATCACATGTACCAGGCGTTGCTCTGCCAGTTCGGTCAGCAGGTCGAGGTCGCGCAGGATCAGCGAGCCCTTGGTAACAATCGTCACCGGGTGCCGATAGCGCAGCAGCACTTCGAGAATCCGCCGGGTGATGCGCTGTTCGCGTTCGATCGGCTGGTAGGGATCGGTATTGGAACCCAGGGCAATCGGCGCGCATTGATAGCCGCGCCGGGACAACTGCTCCTCCAGCACATCGGCGGCGTTGGTCTTGGCGATCAGCCTGGTTTCGAAATCCAGCCCGGGCGACATGTCCCAGTAGGCATGGCTGGGGCGCGCATAGCAGTAGATGCAGCCGTGTTCACAGCCGCGATAAGGATTGATCGAACGATCGAAAGGGATATCCGTGGAGGTGTTTCGAGTGATGATGGTCTTGGCCGTTTCGATGCGCACCTCGGTGCCCTGGGTCGGCGGCACTTCCTGATACCAGCCATCGTCCTCGGCCACCGAACGGCTCGGCGCGAAGCGGTTGTGCGGGTTGGTGGCGGTGCCGCGGCCACGGGGCGGAAGTGAGACGGACATGGGAATACTCCGAAAGCTGTATGCGCATACAGTATTCGCTGCCGTCGATTCAAGCCAGTGCCGTTTGGCGGTTCAGGAAACGCAGGCCCTGGTTCACGGCGCTTTGACGTCTTGCTCACAGGCTTTTAACCGAGGCGAACCGAAACTGACGACTTCAAAATCCTTGGTCGGCGGTTGCTCCCCATGCTCAAGCTCTGTTTGCGTTCCCTGCTTTGCCTGGCGTTGCTCGTCGCGCTGGTCGACTCCGCCGCCCAGGCCGCCACCGGCGCCGAGGCCAGGCCCGGCGAATGGGCCCAGCCCGTGGAAAAACGCTACGACCTCTACCAGATGTCGCCTACGCTCTATCGCAGTTCCTTGCCGGACGGCGGTGCCTTGCCCCTGTTGGCGAAACTCGATATCGGCACAGTCATCAATTTTCTGCCTGATTCGGACGCGAACTGGTTGTCCGCGCCTGACATCAAGCAAGTGCAGTTGCCCTATCGCACCAATCACGTCGACGACAGCGACGTTCTCAAGGCCCTGCGCGCCATCCAGGACGGGCAAGCCAGGGGGCCGGTGCTCATGCATTGCAAGCATGGCTCGGACCGTACCGGCTTGATGGCCGCCATGTACCGGGTGGTTGTGCAGGGCTGGAGCAAGGAAGACGCGTTGGAGGAAATGACCGAAGGCGGTTTCGGCGACAGCCATCACTTCAAGGACGGGGTTCGCTACATGATGCAAGCCGATGTCGAGAAGCTCCGTGTTGCCTTGAGAGACGGCGATTGCAGTACCAGCGTCTTTGCGCTGTGCTCGTTGAAAGGCTGGGTCAATTCAACGACCACGGCGCGTCACCTCGATCCTCAGTCATTGGCCCCTTCACGCTGATTGGTCGCGCTGAGGAAGGCGCTTATGGATTCGGATAACGGCCGCGAGTCGCCCGGCCCGAATATGTGTTCGCGAAGCGCCCTGCCGGTCGTCGCTTTAAAGATTCCGTCGCGCTGGAACCTCTGGAAAACCGACTCGGCCAGGGCCTTGGACCACGAGTAGGCGTACACTCTTGCGCCGTAGCCCGTCACCATATAGTCCAGCCCGTTGGCCAGGCGTGCATTGGCAATTACCGGCAAGTGGCGGGTCTTTTCGCTGACCTGCTGGAAGACTTGCTGGACGCTGCGTCCATCGGCGTGGGTGCGATGCAACTCGAAATCCAGCAGCGCCTTGCGCAACTCGTTGGCGGTTTCCCAACTGGCCTGAGTGCTGATGAGCCTCATGAACTGATCGGCCATCTCGTCAGGCAAGGCTGCTCCGGTTTGATGATGCGCCGATACGCGGATCAGAAAATCCTTGGCGAAGCACCATTTTTCCAGCAGACACCCGGCGAATTCGACCGTATCGCGGGATGACTTATTGATCGCCGATAGGTCGCGATAGGCTGCCTGGCTCAAGACCTGATGCAGGCAATGGCCGAATTCATGGACAAGGATGCGTAGCTGCAGATGGTCGAGCAAGGTCGGGTTCGCCGCTGTGCCCCGTGGCAGCCAGCCATGCAGTGCGGCGATCGGGCGTCGGAGCACGCCTTCGGCGGTAATCTGACGGTCGCGAATGGTCGTGGTGTAGGAGAAACCTTCTCGATCATCAGATTTGAACGGATCGAAATAGATATAACCAATGCTCGTTCCGCTCTCCGTGACCTCAAAAAGACGTACGTCAGGATCCCAGCTGGCCACATCCTTGCGTTCGATGAAGTTCACGGCGAATAGATTCGACGCGATCACCAGCAGCTTGGAAAAAACCGCTTCCAATGGAAACCAGACACTCAATGCCTGCTGTGAGATGCCCGCCTCCCGCTGGCGAATTTTTTCCGCCAGGTACCAGTAATCCCAAGGTTCGGGCTCGCTGAGACCTCGTTCACTGGCGAAGGCCTTGAGCTCATCGGTCTCCAGGCGGAAGGTGCTTTGCTGCGACTGGAGTTGATTGTCCAGAAAAGCCAGGACCTCTGCGGTGGACTCGGCCTGCTCCGACGCGATCGCGTATTGAGCGTAATCCGTGTAGCCCAGTAACTTGGCATACTCGTGCCGGTCGTCCAGCAGTTGCTTGAGGACGTTGCCATTGTCGAATTGCCCGGCTTGCAGGCCTTGATCGGACGCACGGGTGTTATAGGCAACGTGGATCTGCTGGCGTAACGAGCGATTGTCGGCATAGTGGGTGACGATGCGATGCGACTCTTCATTGAGAGTCAGCAGCCATCCGGTGCGCCCGACCTTGCGGGCCAGGTGGGCCATGTGCTGTTTGAACGCCACCGGCAAGCCGCTGAGCAGGGCCTCATCGTCAATGAGGATGTCCCAGGCGTTGTTGGCCGACTCCAGCTGGTCCAGAAACAGACCTTCGGCGTTTCGAATACGGACTTGCACCTGGCTCAGGTCGCTCGCCGTGGTCATCGGCATGTTTTCACGAAACTGTCGCAGGTTTTTTTCCAGGACCCTCTTGCGTGCCGGTTCGAAATTTCCGGCTATTTCGCTGTTCGCCAGGCGCTCGTAGAGCTGGAACAGTTCGGTGTTTTGTTCCAGTCCGACCTTAAATTCGTACAGCCGTGCATCGCAATCGAGCGAGGCCTGCTTCCAGGCGTCACCTGTCCGGGTCGAGGCCAGGCGGTTTAGCAAGTAGCCGAAACCCTCCAGCCGCGTGTGGATTTCATCCATTGCCAAGACGAGGTCGTCCCAGGTTGGGAAGGGTGTCTGGCTGGCAATGATCGCGGCAACTTTGATGCGGCTTTCGGCGATTATCTGGTCGAGGGCCGGGGAAAAGTGTTCGGCCTGGACGCGCGAAAAGGGCGGCAGGTCGTAGTCCTGCAGTAGCGGGTTATCAGCGTTTGGCATGGAAAGCTTCCTTTCAGTCTGGACGTGTCGGACCAGTCTGAAGAGGAAGGCAGGGCGCCCTGCGGTATATATGTATCGCTTCCGGGCCGGGCAGCCCGGAAGGTGATGCCGGAGATTTCAGTCGGTTTTTTTCTTCAACTTGGGGTTGGGGAAGAACTGCACCGCCTGGACCTTGGCGTCCGGTGCTTTCAAGGCGGACGTATTGACCCGGGTGCCCAATTCCTTGGGCACCGACAGGCCTTGTTCGTTGAGCGTGTCGGAATAACCACAAGCCACGCACTCGCGATGGGGCACGCCGTCTTCGTTCCACATCATCAACTTGTCCGGTTCACTGCACGCCGGGCAGACTGCCCCGGCGATGAAGCGTCGTTTGGTAATCACAGGCCCCTCACTCATGCTGCCGCGTCCTCGCTCAGGCCGCTATGGCGCAAGAGTGCGTCAATCGATGGCTCACGGCCACGGAAGTCGACGAACAGCACCATTGGCTCCTGGGAGCCGCCACGCGCCAGGATCGCCTCGCGGAAGGCGCGACCGGTGTCGGCGTTGAGCACGCCATCTTCTTCGAATCTGGAGAACGCATCGGCCGACAGCACTTCCGCCCATTTGTAGCTGTAGTAACCCGCCGCGTAACCGCCGGCAAAAATATGCGCAAAGCTGTTGGGGAAGCGGTTATAGGCAGGCGGACGCATCACCGACACCTCGTCGCGTACGCCTTCGAGCACTTGCAGTACGCTACGACCATCGCCATGGGTGGCGTGCAGTTCGAAGTCGAACAGCGAGAATTCCAACTGGCGGACCATCATCAGGCCGGACTGGAAGTTCTTTGCGGCGAGCATTTTCTCCAGCAGGTCCTGGGGCAATGGCTCACCGGTTTCGTAGTGACCGGAAATCAGCGCCAGGCCTTCAGGTTCCCAGCACCAGTTTTCCATGAACTGGCTCGGCAGCTCCACGGCGTCCCAGGCCACGCCGTTGATGCCCGACACGCCGGCATGATCGACGCGGGTCAGCAGGTGATGCAGGCCGTGGCCGAACTCGTGGAACAGCGTGGTCACTTCATCATGGGTTAGCAACGCCGGCTTGCCACTGTCGGCCGGGGTGAAGTTGCACACCAGGTTGGCGACCGGGCTTTGCAGCGCGCCATCAAGGGTGCGGCGACGATCGCGGGCGCCATCCATCCAGGCGCCGCCACGCTTGTTGGGCCGGGCGTACAGATCGAAGAAGAAGCGCCCGACGTGCTGGCCGTGTTCCTTGATCTCGAACAGGCGCACGTCCGGATGCCAGGCGTCGAAACCCTTCAGCTCCGCGATCTCGATGCCATAGAGGCGTTGCACGATGGCGAACAGGCCGCTCAGTACCTTGTCGATCGGGAAGTAGGCGCGCAGGGCTTCCTGGGCGACGCTGTAACGTTGCTGGCGGAGTTTTTCGCCATAAAAGCCGCTGTCCCAGCTTTGCAGGTCGGGGCAGCCCTGTTCGGCGGCGAAGGCTTTCAATTGTTCCAGGTCCTGGGCGGCGAACGGTTTGCTGCGCTTGGCCAGGTCGCGCAGGAAGCTGAGCACCTGATCGCTGGATTCAGCCATCTTGGTTGCCAGGCTCAATTCGGCGAAGTTGGCGAAACCCAGCAACTGGGCCAGTTCCTGGCGCAGGTCGAGGATCTGCTCCATCACCGGGCCGTTATCGTTCTGACCGGCGTTCGGGCCCTGGTCCGAGGCGCGGGTGCAGTAGGCGGCGTAGACTTCTTCGCGCAGGGCGCGGTCTTCGGCGTAGGTCATCACCGCGTAGTAGCTGGGAAACTCCAGGTTGATCAGCCAACCGTCGAGGCCTTTGGCCTGGGCCGCGGCGGCCATCTGCGCCTTGGCCGAGTCGGTCAGGCCGGCGAGGGCGGCCTCAGAGGTAACATGCTTGGTCCAGGCCTGGGTCGCGTCGAGCAATTGGTTGGAAAAGCGGCTGCCGAGTTCGGACAGCTTGCTTTGCACTTCGGCGTAGCGCTTTTGCTGCTCGGGCGGCAGATCGATGCCCGACAGGCGGAAGTCGCGCAGCGAATGTTCCAGGATGGTTTTCTGGGCCACGTCGAAACCGGCGGCCTCGGGGCTGTTCGCCAAGGCTTCGAACGCCTGGAACAGTTCGCGGTTCTGGCCCAGCTCGGTGGAATAGGCACTCAGCGCCGGCAGGCAAGCCTCGTAGGCTTCGCGCAACTCGGGGCTGTTGCGCACCGCGTTCAAATGGCTCACCGGGCTCCAGGCCGCGCCCAGGCGATCATTGAGCTCATCCATTGCCAATACCAGGCCGGCCCAGGTGGGCTGTTCGACTTGCGTCTTGAGGATCTCGGCGATGGCGGCGCGGTTGTCAGCCAGGATCTGCTCGATGGCCGGTTGCACGTGCTCGGCACGGATCGCCGAGAATGGCGGCAGGTCGTAGGGCTGCAAAAGAGGGTTGTTCACGCTCACGGTTGGCACCTTGGCTGGAAGAAACATGGGCCCATCTTAATTACAATCGACGTTCACCGCAGCTAGCAGCGCCTATCATCGGACAAGAGAGAGCCTATCGTGACCCTTCGAACGTACCAGAACCACAGCCCGCGGCTTGCCCGGGGCGCTTTTGTCGACAGCACCGCGGTGGTGATCGGCGACGTCGAGATCGGCGAAGACAGCTCCGTCTGGCCGCTGACAGTCATTCGCGGCGACATGCACCGCATCCGCATCGGCGCCCGTACCAGCGTCCAGGACGGCTGCGTGCTGCACATCACCCACGCCGGGCCGTTCAACCCCGATGGCTTCCCGTTGCTGATCGGCGACGACGTGACCATCGCCCATAAAGTCATGCTCCATGGCTGCTCGGTGGGCAGTCGGATCCTGATCGGCATGGGCAGCATTGTCATGGATGGCGCGGTGGTCGAAGACGACGTGATCATCGGCGCCGGTAGCCTCGTACCGCCGGGCAAGCGCCTGGAGAGCGGCTTTTTGTATGTGGGCAGCCCGGTGAAGCAGGTCCGGCCGCTGACGGACAAAGAGCGGGCCTTTTTCACCTACAGCGCGGCGAACTACGTGAAGCTCAAGGATTTGCATCTGGCTGAAGGCTACGACCAGCCTTGAGTGATTTGCCAGGCCCTTATTCTCGTGGCGAGGGAGCTTGCTCCCGCTGGGCTGCGTAGCAGCCCCACTTACTTCCTCAGGACCAGCCATGCACTACCAGACCATACTCTTCGACCTCGACGGCACGCTTACCGACCCGCGCGAGGGCATCACCCGTTCGATCCAGTTCGCCCTGGGCAAACTGGGCATCGACGAGCCCGACCTGACCCGTCTCGAACACTTCATCGGCCCACCGCTGTTGCAGGCCTTCATGCAGTTCTATGCCTTCGATGAAGCGAAAGCCTGGGACGCGGTGAATTTCTACCGCGAGCGCTTCAAGGTCACCGGCCTCTACGAAAACCGTGTCTTCGACGGTGTCGTGCCGCTGCTGGAAACGCTCGGTGGCCAAGGCCGACAGCTTTATATCGCCACGTCCAAGCCCTGGCTTTTCGCCCGGGAAATCGCCCGTCATTTCGATTTCGCCCGGCACTTCAAGGTGATCTACGGCAGCGAACTGGACGGTACCCGTACCAACAAGGTCGAGCTCATCGCCCACCTGATGGCCGAAGAAAGCCTCGACCCGGCCAGCACTCTGATGATCGGCGACCGCGAACATGACTTGATCGGCGCGCGCAGCAATGGTCTGGACGCGGCGGCGGTGGGGTACGGATTCGGCAGTTTCGAGGAGTTGAGTGCGCAGAACCCGGTACATCATTTCCAGACGCTGGAGGAGCTGCACCAGGCATTTTTGCGGGGCTGAAGACACAACTATCGGAAACGTCCGACATGCTCTAAAGAATTGTCTGATTTTCAGCACCTGCCACCGGGCATAGGTTCTCTGCAGACAGTTTATCCATCGAGCAAGGAGAACAGCATGATTCAGCTGTCGCAAACGGAGCAGGTGATTTGGGATATGTATTTTGTCAGCGCCTTGCCGCAGGTGATGCAGCAGTTACCGGGCCGCCGTCCCGAGTTGATTGCGGAGAGCGCGGCTGAAGTCGCCGATGAAATGCTGGTGGAGCGCCGCGAGCGTCGCCCGGTGGCACAAAGGACTCTGCCGGTCAGGGACGCAACGATAAAATGAAAAAATAAATCCGGGACATGGTGGACCCCTGTGGCGAGGGAGCTTGCTCCCGCTCGGCTGCGAAGCAGTCGTAAAACCAGCGGATAAGGTGTGCCTGACGCCCCACGCCCGGCGGATTTTGGGGCCGCGCCACGCCCCAGCGGGAGCAAGCTCCCTCGCCACGCGAGCCCGGCGTTGTTCACTCCGGCGCGTCAAACACCAGCGATCCCTTGATCGTCGCCCAATGCGCCGCTTCGGCGTCGCCCAGCTTCTCGGCCTTGACGTAGCTCAGGGCGAGCATTTTGCGCGTGCCCGGCAGTACCAGGGCGAGCTGATACTGAAAGACCTTTTCGTTGCCCTTGTTGAACTGGCTGCGTAGCTCGATGGCTTCGACTTCCTGCCGAGCCCCCACGCGCAACGTGGCGCCGGGTTGGCAGCGCAGATCCTGGACCTGCTTTTCCAGGCGCTTGAGCTGGTCGTCGAGGTTGCTTTGCAGGGTTTCTCCTTCGGCGAGCAGGCTGCGGCTGACGATCAGGGACGTGCCTAGTCCGGGGAACTTGAGGATGTTGATCGAGGCGTCGAGCAACTCGCTGGGCGGCAGCTGGAGCTGAAATTCATTCAAACGGTAAGTCATGGCGCATCAGGTCTCGAAGTTAGCCTTTGGGTTAGCCTTTGGGAAAGGCGGCAGCGACGTTGGCATCGATGCTGGCCTTGACGCCCTGGCCGTCCGGCGTGGCACCGGGGCCGCCGCCGTTGTTCAGGTGCAGCACACCGCCGGTGTTGAACTCGGCATCGCCGCTGGCGTAGAAGCTGATCTGTACGCCGGTCAGGTTGATCTGGCCGCTGGCGTTGAGCTCCAGGATGCTCTCGCCGCATACCAGGCGCAGGTTCTCGCCCACTTCAATGACGTAGCTCTGGCTGATGCTGTCGGTCTTGCGCTGGCCCACCGACAGGATGTCCTCCTGCTTGACGATGCGCAGGCGGTTGTTGCCGATGATCACCGTTTCGTCGTGGCCGATGCTCTTGGTGCGGTCGTGGCCGACCGAATGGCTCTCATCCACCTCGACCACGATGTCCTGGTTGCGCTCGGCATGGATGTAAAGCTGCTCGGCGCCTTTCTTGTCTTCCATGCGGATTTCATTGAAATTTGCCGGCGTGCCACCCTTGCTCGAACGGCTTTTCATGCCGCTCTGGGTGGCATTCTCAGGCAGGTCGTAAGGCACGGTTTGCTCGGCGTTGTAGACACGACCGGTGATGATCGGTCGATCCGGGTCGCCTTCGAGGAAGCTGACGATGACTTCCTGGCCGATACGCGGAATCTGCATCGAGCCCCAGTTTTTCCCGGCCCAGCTTTGCGACACCCGAATCCAGCACGAGCTGTTTTCGTTGGATTGATCGTGACGGTCCCAATAAAAATGCACCTTCACCCGGCCGAACTGGTCGGTCCAGATTTCCTCGCCCTTGGGTCCGACCACCAAAGCTGTCTGCGGCCCCTTGACGATGGGGCGGTGGGTGATTGCCATCGGGCGGAAGCTTTGCTGGGCGTCGATGCAGGTCAGACTGCTTTCGAACTGCGCCGAAGGCGCGCCGACGCCGCTCTCGCCGCTTTCCTGGGAGAGGTAATAACGCGCGCCGACGATCAGGTATTCGCGGTTCTGGTCCTGGCGGCTGAAGCCGGTCAGGCTGAACAAATGCCCCGAGCCCAAGCCTCGGGCATTGCCGGCCAGCTCGACCTGCTCGTGCAGGGTCTGCAAGGCTTCGATGCGGGTGCGGGCGTAGTGCTCGCCGTCCTCGCTTTGCACGTAGGTGCCGGGATAGTCATACAGCGGATAGTCGCCAGCGGCGTGCGGGCGCGGCATGGCTGCGCGTACGTCAATGTGTGCACTTG
This sequence comes from Pseudomonas sp. Z1-29, assembly GCF_051131995.1. Lineage (NCBI taxonomy): Bacteria > Pseudomonadati > Pseudomonadota > Gammaproteobacteria > Pseudomonadales > Pseudomonadaceae > Pseudomonas > Pseudomonas sp. Z1-29. Next base: position 161,461 of record NZ_CP071645.1, read on the forward strand.
GGCGCTGGAAGTCGTAGTCGTTGAGCTCAAGCGACCCCGGTTGGACTTCCTGAGCCAAGTGCCAATCATGGATATGATCGCGTTCACGCTGCTGCTCGTTCTTCGGGTAATACGGCACCGAGGCGTAGCCGGGCGCTTGGGTATGGGCGCCGTAGGCGTCGGCCAGCACCAGCACATGGCGACCCTGTTCATGACGGAAGAAATAGTAGATGCCTTCCTGTTCCATCAGCCGGCTGACGAAATCGAAGCTGGTCTCACGGTACTGGACGCAGTACTCCCACTCGCGATACGGGCGGCTGAGGGCGTCTTCGAAGTCGGAGAAACCCAGGTCGCGGAACACCTGCTTGATGATCTGCGGAACCGTCAGGTTCTGGAAAATCCGGCAGTCGGAGGTGCGCGTCAGCAGCCACAGCCAGGGCCTTAGCGTGGCCTGGTAACTGGCAAACTGGCCCTGGTCGATGTTCTGGCTGAAGCGCGCGACGATGCCGTGGAAGTGCCGCTCGCCACCGCCATCCAGCTGAACGCTCACGCACATGGGTTTGCCAAGCACCTGATTGAGGTCGATGGCGTTGTCCAGCGAGTGCAGCTGCAACTCATAGTTGAACAGCCGCCCCAACTCTTCGCCGCCGCCCATGTCCTTGAGCAGCAGCACCTCGGGTCCCAAGGGGCTGGTGATTTTCGCCAGGCGGGAGGCTTGGTTGAATAGCATCGGTTGTCCTTATCGCTGCCGCAGTCCCTTATGCTGGCGAAGACTGCAATCGTCTGATTCAAAAAATCAACAGAATATGCCCTTTGACGGCTTCTGCAGAGGCGTGAATCGCCAGAGTGGTGACGCTGATCGCATAATGTAGAGGGTTACCTGGAGGAGAGGAACCCGGTTCTTGATTGTTGCCAGGCATTACCCGAATATCTGCTCCTCCACGCGTCACCTCATGTCCATGGAAAGCGATTACCGTGACCTCATACCGCATTCAAGAAGCCGATCTCGAAATCCCCGATACCTGGCAGGACCAGAGCATCAACATTTTCAAGCTGCCGGCAGTGGGACCCGCCAAAGAGGCCAGTTTCGTCATCAGCCGCGATGCCACCCAGGGTGACGCTCCCTTTGCCGAGTACGTGGACCGCCAACTCAAAAGCGCGGAGCAGCAATTGCCGGGCTTCAAGCTGGTTCAGCGCTGGGACACGGTGCTGCATGGACACACCACCACCTTGCTGGATTACACCTGGCAGCGCGAAGGACGCGACCTGATGCTGCGCCAGGTGTTCATCGAGCGTAAGCCGTCCGTGCTGATCACCACCTTGACCACCACACCCAACGACTTCGCCTATCACGAGCCGGCCTGGAAGCTGGCGATGCATTCGCTCAAGCCACAGCCTCCGATTGCCTGAGATTCGATACGTGCCACTGCGCAGTCAGTCGAAATGAACCCTGGCACCGCCATTCGTTTGCGCGAACCGCGACCACGATCTACGAGCCATCGATACATCCCTGTGCAGTTGTACAAACCAGTAAGGTAAATTTTCGCAATGGATGCACAGGCAGCAGCACGTCTGGGTGATGAAATAGCCCACGGGTTCGGGTTGGCCGCTATGGTCGCCGGAGCCGTGGCCGGCGCCTTGATCGGCGCTGCGGTCGTTGCCGCGACGGTGGCCACGGGCGGTGTGGCGCTGGCGATCATGGCCGGCTCGATTGCCGCCGGCGGCTTGTCGATGTTCCAGATCGTCAAGGGCCTGTCCACCATATTCAACCTGCCCGAGCCGACCACGGGGGCGTTGATAATGGGCAGCTTCAACGTCTATATCAACGATCGAAATGCCATGCGGGCGGGCGAAGACATCGCCTCCTCCTGCACCGGCCTGCCGATGAACCATCCGATCTGGCCCTTTCCGGTGCTGATCGCCGAAGGCAGCGCCACGGTGTTCATCAACGGCAAACCAGCGGCGCGCCTGCACAGCAAAATGGTCTGCGGCGCCCACATCAAGACGGGCAGCCCGAACACTTTCATCGGCGGACCGACGGTGTCGGTGGCGTTTGTGCTCGACCTCGAAGGCTGGATGCACTCCGGGCTGGAAGTGTTGGGGTTGCTGGCTGCGGGCGGAGCCTTGTTACTTGCGGCTTTTGCCGGAGCTGCTGCTTTTTTCGGCGCCCTGGCCATCGGTGGTGCGTTGTATGCCGGTATGGAGCTGCTGGGAGATTTGGGTGATCGCCTCGGCCCCGGATATAGGGACCTGTTTCAAGGCGTGGCAGGAATGGCTCTGCTAGGTGCCGGGCCGAAGTTGGCACGTAAGCCCATGACTGCGGCCGAGCGGACGATCCTGGCGCGTCAGCGGCAAGAACAGATGCTCAAGGACAATCGGGGGTTCAACATTAGCCCGACGGCGTGGGACGCCTATCCGACGATTGGGCGGGCCGGTACTTTTGTTTCTGATAAGAAAGGCATCACCGACGTTATCGGGAACATCTCGGGGCGTTCCAAGATGACCATCAGTGGTAAAAAAGCTGCGGAGCTGGAACGCGCCTTTGGTTTGGAAAAAGATGCGCTTAAAGGCGGATTCAAAATCAGGCAGGTCGAGGATGTCGCAGGGCGCATGCCCAGAAGTCCGATGGAGGGGAACCAATATTTCCTGGGGCCAGGCAAACACTTGCCGGGTGGAGCTCCAGAAATGGTTGTCGAGTCGATTCCTACCAAGGATGCGGACGGTATTACCACTTTAACCGAGGTATTTGTCAGTGATTAATGATGGGCTGAAGGCGTACGTGGAAAAAGCGGACGGCGATGTGATTCGTGTCCAGGTGATGGATAACACGTTGGATTCGTCCCTGCGTGCTATCGGATTTTCTAACGCGGCAGAGAAAGATATCTACGTTTTGCAGGTCGCGGACAACACCCAGAAGGCCAAGGTATTCGATGAGCTCCGTTCGTTGGGGGTGGCCTTTTCGGCGGGCAAGGAATGGTGCCCCTCCGAAGTGTTCGAGTATCTTCGTGACGAGCAATTGCTGAGCGGCAAGTACTTGCGAGTCGCGTGGACGCAGCCTGGGCAATATCTGCTTACGGACGCATGAAGTTTCAAGATGCCCTGGTCTACCGTGAGCATGGATTCTGTGTGGGGACGGAACAGTGCTCGGGTCGATTCTATGTCTCCATACCGGTCAGCAATGGCATGGCTGACTACGAGGAGTACTACGAAATTAATCAGGCGACCTTTGAGCTATTCGAGCGTGACCCGGAAGCTGCGCTTCCTTTTGTGTCGCGTTGTAGAAAACGAGAGTTGGACGAGCTATTGATCATTCAACCGGGAACGAACCGCGGCACAGCCATCTGACCGCCGAAAGGGCCGGTGGGTCGCAGTTTTCAATAGGTCCGTAAATACCCCGTGGCGAGGGAGCTTGCTCCCGCTGGGCTGCGTAGCAGCCCCTTTTGTGAGCGCTTCGCACTCAAGCGGGAGCAAGCTCCCTCGCCACGGGATCAGCGTTTTTCTTGAGTGAGTCAGGCTGGGGTTGTTCTGCGGTGAATCTCACTGCTTGGCCTTTGCCGGGAATAACGCTTTCACCGCCGCCTCGATCACGCCCTTGATGCCCTTGCCCTTGGGGTCCACGGCGCTGGCGCCACCGGAGTTGAGGTCAAGGCGGCCGCCGGTGTCGATGTTGCCATTGCCACTGGCGTAGAGGTTGAACGCGGTGCCGGAGATATTGATCTCGCCACTGGCGTTGAACTCCAGCACGCTTTTGCCACACACCAGCCGAATCTGCGAACCCGCCTCGATGAGGTATTGGGTCGCGATACTGTCGCTCTTGGCCCCGCCGACGAGCAACGTGTCGTTGCGCTGTACGGCCCGCAGCCGGTCTTCGCCAATGCGTACGGTTTCGTTGCGGTCGATATTCTTGCGACGATCGCGACCCACCCAGTGGCTTTCATCCACTTCCACGGCGATGTCCTGGTTGCGCTCGGCGTGGATGTAAAGTTGCTCGGCGCCCTTTTTATCTTCCATGCGGATTTCGTTGAAATTCGTCGGCGTGCCGCCCTTGCTCGAACGACTCTTGGTACCGCTCTGGGTGGCATTGGCGGGCAACGCATAGGGGACGGTCTGTTCGGCGTTATACACACGACCGGTGACGATGGGCCTGTCAGGATCCCCTTCAAGGAAACTGACGATGACTTCCTGGCCGATGCGCGGGATCTGCACCGAGCCCCAATTCTTTCCGGCCCAAGCCTGCGACACGCGAATCCAGCACGAACTGTTTTCGTTGGATTGATCGTGGCGATCCCAATAGAAGTGCACCTTCACCCGGCCGAACTGGTCGGTCCAGATTTCCTCGCCCTTGGGTCCGACCACCAAAGCTGTCTGCGGCCCCTTGACGATGGGGCGGTGGGTGATTGCCATCGGGCGGAAGCTTTGCTGGGCGTCGATGCAGGTCAGACTGCTTTCGAACTGCGCCGAAGGCGCGCCGACGCCGCTCTCGCCGCTTTCCTGGGAGAGGTAATAACGCGCGCCGACGATCAGGTATTCGCGGTTCTGGTCCTGGCGGCTGAAGCCGGTCAGGCTGAACAAATGCCCCGAGCCCAAGCCTCGGGCATTGCCGGCCAGCTCGACCTGCTCGTGCAGGGTCTGCAAGGCTTCGATGCGGGTGCGGGCGTAGTGCTCGCCGTCCTCGCTTTGCACGTAGGTGCCGGGATAGTCATACAGCGGATAGTCGCCAGCGGCGTGCGGGCGCGGCATGGCTGCGCGTACGTCAATGTGTGCACTTGGGCGCTGGAAGTCGTAGTCGTTGAGCTCAAGCGACCCCGGTTGGACTTCCTGAGCCAAGTGCCAATCATGGATATGATCGCGTTCACGCTGCTGCTCGTTCTTCGGGTAATACGGCACCGAGGCGTAGCCGGGCGCTTGGGTATGGGCGCCGTAGGCGTCGGCCAGCACCAGCACATGGCGACCCTGTTCATGACGGAAGAAATAGTAGATGCCTTCCTGTTCCATCAGCCGGCTGACGAAATCGAAGCTGGTCTCACGGTACTGGACGCAGTACTCCCACTCGCGATACGGGCGGCTGAGGGCGTCTTCGAAGTCGGAGAAACCCAGGTCGCGGAACACCTGCTTGATGATCTGCGGAACCGTCAGGTTCTGGAAAATCCGGCAGTCGGAGGTGCGCGTCAGCAGCCACAGCCAGGGCCTTAGCGTGGCCTGGTAACTGGCAAACTGGCCCTGGTCGATGTTCTGGCTGAAGCGCGCGACGATGCCGTGGAAGTGCCGCTCGCCACCGCCATCCAGCTGAACGCTCACGCACATGGGTTTGCCAAGCACCTGATTGAGGTCGATGGCGTTGTCCAGCGAGTGCAGCTGCAACTCATAGTTGAACAGCCGCCCCAACTCTTCGCCGCCGCCCATGTCCTTGAGCAGCAGCACCTCGGGCCCGAGGGGGCTGGTGATTTTCGCCAGGCGTGAGGCTTGGTTGAATAACATCGGGGGTCTCGTGCAAGTTAGTAACTGAAGGAGCCAAATACCCACTGTGGGAGCGAGCCTGCTCGCGAAAGCGGTGTGTCAGTCAACAAGGATGTTACTGACAAGTTGCATTCGCGAGCAGGCTCGCTCCCACAGGGGTTGTGCGGTGTTTCCTGAAGTCAGGCCGCGTCGCTGAAATCGTACTTCAGTTCGTTATCCACGGCGCTGATCCGCACGCCGGCCATGGCCTTGCCTTCGAGCATGCGAGTCAGGAACTCGCGGCTCATGTCCGGCAGCAGGCTGTTGGTCAGGATGGTGTCGATCATGCGCCCGCCGCTTTCGGTTTCGGTGCAGCGCGAGACGATCAGGTCGATCACCGCGTCGTCGTAATCGAAGGCCACTTTGTGGGTGCTTTCCACGCGCTTCTTGATGCGGTTGAGTTGCAGGCGGGTGATGGCCTTGAGCATCTCGTCGCTGAGCGGATAGTAGGGGATCGTCACCAGTCGGCCGAGCAGCGCCGGCGGGAAGATTTCCAGCAGCGGCTGCCGCAGGGCCTTGGCGATTTCTTCCGGCTCGGGCACGTTCTGCGGGTCCTTGCAGACCTGGGCGATCAGCTCGGTGCCGGCGTTGGTGGTCAGCAGGATCAAGGTGTTCTTGAAGTCGATCACCCGGCCTTCGCCGTCCTCCATCACGCCTTTGTCGAACACCTGGAAGAAGATCTCGTGCACGTCCGGGTGGGCTTTTTCCACCTCGTCCAGCAACACCACGCTGTACGGTTTGCGCCGCACGGCTTCGGTCAGCACGCCGCCTTCGCCATAACCGATGTAACCCGGTGGCGCACCCTTGAGGGTGGACACGGTGTGGGCTTCCTGGAACTCGCTCATATTGATGGTGATGACGTTCTGTTCGCCGCCGTACATGGCTTCGGCCAGGGCCAGGGCGGTTTCGGTCTTGCCCACGCCGGAGGTACCGGCGAGCATGAACACGCCGATCGGCTTGCTCGGATTGTCGAGGCCGGCGCGCGAGGTCTGGATGCGCTTGGCGATCATCTGCAGGGCATGGTCCTGGCCGATGATGCGTTTTTTCAGGTGCTGGTCGAGGTTGAGCACGGTCTCCAGTTCGTTGCGGGCCATGCGGCCCACCGGGATTCCGGTCCAGTCGGCGACCACCGAGGCCACGGCCTGGTAATCCACGGTCGGCAGGATCAGCGGGGTCTCGCCTTGCAGGGCGGTCAGGCGCTGTTGCAGGTCCACCAGTTTCTCGCGCAGGGCATGGCTGTCGTTGTCGGAAGCTTCGCTGCCGTTCTCGCTGTCCACCAGGCCGACGCGCTCGCGCAGGGTAGCGCGGGTTTCCAGCAATTCGTCGACCAGGGTTTTCTCTTCGGCCCAACGGCTTTCCAATTCGGCCAGGCGTTCGCGCTCGGCGGCGAGCAGGCTTTCGGTCTGGGTCTGGCGGGTGCCGATGGCGATGCCGATCGCATGTTCACGGGCGATGATCTGCAGTTCGGTTTCCAGTGCTTCGATGCGCCGACGGCTGTCGTCCACTTCGGCCGGCACGGCGTGCAGGCTGATGGCGACGCGGGCGCAGGCAGTGTCCAGCAGGCTTACGGACTTGTCCGGCAACTGGCGCGCGGGAATGTAACGGTGGGACAGCTTGACCGAGGCTTCCAGGGCTTCGTCGAGGATTTGCACCTGATGGTGTTTTTCCATGGTCGAGGCCACGCCGCGCATCATCAGCAGGGCCTTGTCTTCTGACGGCTCAGCGACTTGCACCACTTGGAAGCGCCGGGTCAGGGCCGGGTCCTTTTCGATGTGCTTCTTGTACTCGGCCCAGGTCGTGGCGGCGACGGTGCGCAGGGTACCGCGCGCCAGCGCTGGTTTCAGCAGGTTGGCCGCGTCGCCGGTACCGGCGGCGCCACCGGCACCCACCAGGGTGTGGGCTTCGTCGATGAACAGGATGATCGGTTTCGGCGAGGCCTGGACGTCTTCGATGACCTGACGCAGGCGCTGCTCGAATTCACCTTTCATGCTCGCGCCGGCCTGCAACAGGCCAACGTCGAGGCTGCGCAGCTCCACGTCCTTGAGCGAAGGCGGCACGTCACCGGCGACGATGCGCAGGGCAAAACCCTCGACCACGGCGGTCTTGCCGACGCCGGCTTCACCGGTGAGGATCGGGTTGTTCTGCCGACGGCGCATGAGGATATCCACCAGTTGGCGGATCTCTTCGTCTCGGCCGACGATCGGATCGAGCTTGCCGCTGCGGGCCTGCTCGGTGAGGTCGACGGTGAAGCGCTTGAGCGCCTCCTGCTTGCCCATGGCGCTGGGGGCCATCGCGCCGCTGGCTTCGCCGGGCACGGCGCCGGCGTTGAAGCCGTCGCTGGCGGTCAGGGCGTTTTCCGGCGAGTCGCCGACGTATTCGTCAAACCGTTCGCTCAGGGCTTCGACCTTGACCTTGTCGAACTCCGACGACAGGCCCAGCAGCGCATGACGCAGGCTCGGGGTCTTGAGGATGCCCAGCACCAGGTAACCGGTGCGCACCTGGCTTTCGCCGAACATCAGGCTGCCGTAGACCCAGCCGCGTTCCACGGCTTCTTCCACGTGGGAAGACAGGTCGGTGATGGAGGTCGATCCCCGTGGCAGGCGATCCAGCGCCTCGGTCAGGTCGCGGGCCAGGCGTGCCGGCTCGATGTTGAACTGGCGGATGATGCGGTGCAGGTCCGAGTCCTGCAGTTGCAGCAATTGATGAAACCAGTGGGCCAGTTCCACATAAGGGTTACCGCGCAACTTGCAGAACACGGTGGCGGCTTCGATGGCTTTGTAGGCCACGCTGTTGAGTTTGCCGAACAACGCGGCGCGACTGATTTCACCCATGCTCATGGCTCCTTGAGGTCTGTGAGGTGTTGGCCTGTTCGGCGTAATGCCGGGCCAGTATTAGATCGTTGGCATCTTTTTCAGGGCGTCCCAGCCAGGTGTTGAAACCCAGGCGGAAACGACCATTGAGTTGTAGTGCGGGCACTTCGGGCTGCTCCAGGACCAGGTTCAGGTCCCAGTCCAGTTCGTGCCCCAGGTATTCGGCGACCCAGGCCACCAGCTCATTGAACGGTTGGCTGCCGGGCAGCATGCCCATGTAGTCGACGAGCTTGAGCGGTCCCAGGCGAATGCGGAATTTGTGCTGGCGATCCCAAACATAGCGGCCCAGGCAGAAGTCCACGCCCAGTTGATGGGCGCTGACACCAACGCGGCTGCGCTCCGGCAGTTCCAGCCATTGGCCGACGTATTCTTCGATTTCCACCGGCAGGCCGAAGTACTCGCCGAGGATCGCTTTCAACCCGTCCGGGTAGCGGGTTTGCGCCGACAGGTGACCGCTGTAGTGCAGCTTCGCCGTATCGGGAATCAGCCCCTGGTTGAGCAGGCTCGGCATGCCCCGGCCGCTGAGTGCCGCCAGGCGCGCCGACCAGTAATCATCGTCCGGGCGATCGTGGCTGACCGTCGGCCGTGCTTCGGCCCAGGCCCGGTAGAACAGGCTGAGCAGGCGATGATGGAAGACGTCGAGAAAGCGTTTGCTGGTGCTGTCGCCATTGTTGCGCTGGCGTTCGCGCACGTATTCGGTGATGTGCAACGGCATCGGGCCGTTGGGGCCACCGAGGCCGAAGAAGAACTGCTCCAGGCGCGCCGGCGCACCGTCGACGCCCGGTTGCACCGAGGCCAGGGTCGCCGGCGCGAATGTGCACTCGGCCTGTTGCCCGAGACGCAGCGGATCATCGGCCAGGCGCAGGGAATGGCCCAGGCGCGGCAGTTCGGGGGATTCGCACTCGATGCGCCGCAACGCCTGGAAGAAGTCGTATTCCCAGGGTTCCTGGTGCATCGCTTCCAGGGTACTCACAGGGTCGGACGACGTCCGGGCTTGGCTTTCCATCGCATGATCTCGCCGCGTTCGGTGGTACGGATCACCGTCTCGGTAAAACTGTTGATCGACACGTAGCGTGCCAGGAAGCGTTCGAACACCGCGCCGAGCAGGAACACCCCGGTGCCGCGAAACGCGTTTTCATCGAATTCCAGGGTGATCTCCAGGCCGCGACCAAACACGATCGGGCCGGGCATCGGCAGGCGCCGGGTGCAGGCCTTGCTGCTGACTTCGCGCAGGCCTTCGATCTGCAATTGCAGCGCCGCATCGTTGCTGTCGCCATACAGGCGCAGCAGTTCGCGCAGGGCGGCCGCGCCCTGGCCTTGTTCGCTCAAGGACAGGTAGTTCAGCGACAGCTGGCTGATCAGCCGCCAGGCCTTGGCGTCGTGGGCATGGCTCGCCCGTGGGCGACTCGGCCCGGCGACGCAGCGCACCGCGCCAACCGGCGCACTGTCGGCCAGGGTGAAGTCGGTCTTGCCGTTGCCCACGCTCATGAACAGCGGCAGGTCGCGGTTGGTGCACAGCGCCGTCACGCCCAATTGACGCAGGTCGTGGCGATAAGGCGTTTGCTGGCTGTCCACCAGGCTGACGAAGGTCTCGCTACCGATATAGGTCGAGCGCGGGCCGTTGCGGCGTTGATCGCTGGACAGCACGCGCGGTTCGCGGCGCACCGTGTAATAGGCCTTGTCGCGGCCATAGCGGGACGGATCGCGCACGGCGTAGAAGGGCAGGAACGGCTGCTCCGGGCCGGTGCCGTGGCCGGCCAGCCCGGTCAGCGAATGCACTTCGAAATCCATCGGCCGGGTGCGGTCGGCAATCACATGATGTTCGTTGACCCGGTCCGACAAGTGAATGCGGTCCAGGCGTTTGGGAAACAGATTGATCGCCGGTGTGCAGAACGGCAGGAACTGCGCAGCGCCGACGCTGCCTTCCAGGCTCGGATCGTGGCGGTCGAACAGCACGATCAGCTCAAGCTCCTGGCCGTCGCAACGCTTGACCGCGCGGCCGAGCTGGGTGAAATCGACGAACAGGAAGCGGTGCGGCAGGGCGAAATATTCCTGCAACAGGCGATAACCCTGGAACGCCCGCGACACCACCGGCAGCGCGGCCTCGGCGTCATCGAAGCCTTGCGCGCGCAACGCATCCTGCGGCAACCGTTCGACCCAGTTGCCGCCGGGCTGGCGGGCGAACACCGCGCAGGCATTACCCAGCAGTTGTTCGTAGAGGCGGAAGGGCTGTTCATCGGCGCCGCTCAAGTACAGCGGCAGATTGTCCAGGGCCAGGCTGTTGAATGGCAGTTCGGCGCCGGTGCGCAGGGTCAGGCGCAGGCCGGCCTTGGCTTTCGGTTCGCTGGCGGCCAGGCGCCCGAGTACCGCGGACGGGTTGCCGAAGTACTCGGCCTGGCTGACCTGCAACGGCCACAACGTCACCGCGTGGGCGGTGCGGTACTCGCAGCAGGTCTGGGATTCGCGACCCAGGGCAGCGCGCAGAACGGTGTCACGGGGCAGCGGGAAACCGCTGCTCAGCGAACCTTCGTCCGGGTCGGCCTGCATCTGCACCACGGTCATCGACGGCGTCGGTGCCAGGTAATGCGGATAGGCGATTTCCAACAGGTTGTGGGTGAACGTCGGGTATTCGGCGTCGAGCTTGAGCTGCACCCGTGCCGTCAAATAAGCGAAGCCTTCCAGCAGGCGCTCGACGTAAGGGTCGGCGCAGTCCATGCCGGCCAGCGACAACCGGCTGGCAATCTTCGGGTATTCCTGGGCGAACTCCGCCGCGCTTTCGCGCACGTGGTGCAGCTCCTGGTTGTACAGCTCCAGCAGGCGCGGATTCATGGGCGTCTCCGCTGGTCGGCGTTGACTACGCGCACGTGGCCGGTCTCCAGATCCAGGTCGGTCTGCAGCATCAGGCGCAGCGGCACCGGCTGGGCCCAGAGATCGCCTTCGATCTCGAAGCTAAGGGCGTTATGGTTCATCTCGGCGGTTGCTCGGGCGCGCACGCGCAGGGTGTGGCGCAAGATACGCGGCTCGAAGGTGGCGATGGCCTGGTGGATCAAGGTTTCCAGCGCGGGCACATCGATGTTCGAGGCACTGTTGCCGGCTAGCGCCGGCAGCCCGAAATTCACCACCGAGGTGCCCGCCGGGGTGTGCACCGTGGCATCGGCGTCGAGCAATGACGTGGTGTTGAGCAGCCACGCCAGGTCACGCAGCACCGAGGCTTTTAATTGGGTAAGGGACAGCACGCGCTTGTCGGCGCTTTCCTTCGGGTTGCTCGGATCGTCGTCGGTCAGCCGGTCCAGCAGGGACGGTTGCAGGCGATCGCGGGTGGCGATTTCGGTTACCAAGTGAAATGGCCCGTGTAATTCTTCTGGTCACCTGTGCCGCGCATGCAACTGGCGTTGCGAGCGATGATCGAGGGTTCGAGTTGGCCTTTGAACTGGCGTATGGCGCGATACTCGGAGCGACACTCCTGATTGTTATGAGGACCAGCCGCTACATGGACAACGATGACAATGGGCACGTTATTGAAGGTTTCGACATGGGGTTTGCCTTGTCGATCGACCGTGAACTGGCAGGGCCAGGCCAAGTCGAGTGGCATCAGGGTCTGGTCGGGCTTGCGGAGCACGCAGCGCGCCTGGTCGTTCTCCAGCGTCAGCGTTTGCCCACCCATCGAGACGACATGCTCCACCGGGGCGGAGGAAGTCGCCGATGGCGACTGCTGCTGGGCACAGGCGGTCAGGCTGGTCAACAGACAGCCGACCCATATCGCGCAATGGGCCTTGATCATACGAGCTCCCAGAACCAGATCGCTCGGGATCGATAGGCCGGATCGTCATAACCGAGGGTCAGGCCACGGTTCCAGAGGTCGATATGATCGCCGGTACGACCCTCCGAGGCTTCCCCCACTTGCTGGAAACAATCCTTGAAGAAAATCAGGCCCGTCTTGTCTTGCAGTTTGCGTCGGTCCGCGGCGGTTCCGCCGAGAATCGTCGGGCGGCCCAGATGATGTTTCCACAACCAATTTGCCAATGACTCGGCCCCACGCGCATGCCCATGGGCACATTTGGGTTCGGTGTAGGTGGACTTGTTGACCTTGATGGTCAGTTCGGTATTGAGCGTGATGCTCATGCGAATCGCGCACTGATTTGCCCAAGGGCCGTCGCAAGGTTTCGCGTCGGGATGGGTGGCCAGCAAATCGGAATAGGCTTTCCACAAATTGATAAACGCAGGCTTGGCCATGACTCAGACACCGGAAGGGAAAGGATGGGTTGCGAGCAAGCACCAAACACCCCCGGCGCGTGGCGCCGGGGGCGTGTTCGATTACACCTTGACGTTCTGACGGATGTTCCAGCCGAACTTGACCGGACCGCCTTCCTTGGTGCCGTCGGCTTTCTGTGGCTGGTAGTCCACCAGCACCTTGGCGAAGTTCAGGGTGACGTTTTCGGTCAGACGATCATCGCCGCCCGAGCCGCCGGTGCTCAGGGAAGTGATCAGTACTTCTTCCAGGTTGATGATCATGTACTCGACCTGGCTTTCGCCGCCGGCCTTGCGCACGGTCAGCTTGACCTTGTCGACGTGCTTGCCGCTGGCGCAGTGCATCATCAGGTTCGGCGAAGCCTTGTCGACGTACTTGGTCAGCGACAGGTCCTGGATGCTCACCTTGCCCGCGCCACCGCCACTGCCGACGTGCATGTTACCGGTCTGGGACATGCCCCAGCTCCAGTTCAGGACGTCGATCTCGTCCTTGTGGACCTTGTCCATGGACTCGCCCTTGATGTCGCCGATCTTGATGAAAATATCAACAGCCATGTTTTCTCCCTGTGTGGTCTTTACCACATTGTTTGGTTGACGCTGACCTTGCGAAAATTTTTGTTGCCGACCGGAACCAGGGTGTTCTCCAACCCACTGAAGATCCCCTGTGGGAGCGAGCCTGCTCGCGAAGGCGATGTCTCAGGCAACACAAGTGGCGACTGATGCACCGCTTTTGCGAGCAGGCTCGCTCCCACATTTTTCCATTGCGTACCGCTCAGTAAATCCTTACGCGCCCTTGGCCGACGGCAGTTTCGATACCAGGCGCAACGACACGGTCAGCCCTTCGAGCTGATAGTGCGGGCGCAGGTAGAACTTGGAGTTGTAGTACCCCGGGTTGCCTTCGACTTCTTCGACGATCACTTCGGCGGCAGCCAGTGGATGCTGGGCCTTGGTGGTCTCGGTGGAGTGCGCCGGATCACCGTCGACGTAGTTGAGGATCCAGTCCTGCAACCAGCGCTGCATCTCGTCCTTCTCTTTGAAGGAGCCGATCTTGTCGCGCACGATGCACTTCAGGTAATGGGCGAAACGGCAGGTGGCGAACAGGTACGGCAGGCGCGCGGCCAGGTTGGCGTTGGCGGTGGCGTCCGGGTCGTCGTATTCGGCCGGTTTCTGCAACGACTGGGCGCCGATGAAGGCGGCAAAGTCGGTGTTTTTCTTGTGCAGCAGCGGCATGAAACCGTTCTTCGCCAGTTCCGCTTCACGGCGGTCCGAAATGGCGATTTCGGTCGGGCACTTCATGTCCACGCCACCGTCATCGGTAGGGAACGTGTGGGCCGGCAGGTTTTCCACTTCACCACCCGATTCCACGCCGCGGATGCGGGAGCACCAGCCGAAGTGTTTGAACGAGCGGTTGATGTTCACGGCCATCGCATAGGCGGCGTTGGCCCAGGTGTACTTGGAGCTGTCGGCGCCGTCGGTGCTTTCTTCGAAGGCGAAGGCTTCCACCGGATCGGTCTTGGCGCCATACGGCAGGCGCGCCAGGAAGCGCGGCATGGTCAGGCCGATGTAGCGCGAGTCTTCCGATTCACGCAGCGAACGCCAGCCGGCGTATTCCGGAGTGGTGAAGATCTTGGTCAGGTCGCGCGGGTTCGACAGTTCCTGCCACGAGCCCATGCCCATTACCGTCGGCGAGGCGGCGGCAATGAATGGCGCGTGCATGGCGGCGCAGACTTTCGACAGCTCGCCCAGCAGTTCCACGTCCGGTGGCGACTGGTCGAAGTAGTAGTCGCCGACCAGGCAGCCGTAAGGCTCGCCGCCGAACTGGCCGTATTCTTCTTCATACATCTTCTTGAAGAGCGGGCTCTGGTCCCACGCGGTGCCCTTGAATTTCTTCAGGGTCTTGTGCAGGTCGGTCTTGGAGATGTTGAGCACGCGGATCTTGAGCTGCTCATCGGTCTCGGTGTTGTTGACCAGGTAATGCAGGCCACGCCAGGCGCTTTCCAGTTGCTGGAAGTCCGGGTGGTGGATGACCTGATTGACCTGGGCGGTGAGCTTGGCGTCGATCGCGGCGATGATCGACTCGATCGACTTGATGGCGTCGTTGGACACCAGGTCGGTCTGCGCCAGGGCCTGTTCGGCCAGCGTACGCACGGCGGTCTCGACGGCTTCGCGGGCGCGTTCGGTCTTGGGCTTGAACTCTTGCAGCAGCAGCGAGGCGAACTCGCTGGTTTCTTCGGTGGCGCCCAGGTTCTGGGGCTGATTGTCGCGTACCAAATCGTTCATGATCGTTTGTCCTTAAGCCTTGGGCTCTGCATCGGCGGGCTTTGGCGCGCTGGCAAGGGCCTGCAGCAGCGCTGGGTCCTTGATCGCCTTCATGATGATTTCCTCGGCGCCGGTCTTGCCGTCCATGTAGGTCAGCAGGTTGGCCAGTTGAGTGCGCGCTTCGAGCAGCTTGTTCAGCGAATCGATCTTGCGGGCCACGGCCGCAGGGCTGAAGTCGTCCATGCTTTCGAACGTCAGGTCCAGGCTCAGGTTGCCTTCGCCGGTCAGTTCGTTAGGCACATGGAACGCCACGCGAGGCTGCATGGCCTTGAGACGCGAGTCGAAGTTGTCGACGTCGATCTCGAGGAACTTGCGATCGGCCACCGGCGCCAGAGGCTCCGCGGGCTTGCCGGCCAGGTCCGCCATTACCCCCATGACGAAGGGCAACTGGACCTTTTTCTCGGCGCCGTAGAGCTCGACGTCGTACTCGATCTGCACTCGAGGCGCGCGGTTGCGCGCGATGAATTTCTGAGAACTTTGCTTCGCCACGTTGCTGCTCCTGGTCGCTTGAGCGACGGTGTTGGCGTCATCGGGGGTACCTATGACGTGACTGCGTGATCCGCTCGCTTTTTATTCGCTTTCCGGGCCGCGCAGGTTTTCAAATTGACTCATGCCGTCGGGAATCAGGTTGCGTACGATCGCCGCGAAATCGGCGTGCACCAGATTCTTCGCCCGGTTCAACAGCACCGGCAGCGGGCTGGAGGGCTCATGACGGGTGTAGTACGCCAGGATCCGGTCCAGGCTGCGCAGGACATCGTCGCGGTTGTTGATTTCTCCGGCGACGGTACTGCGCGGCGTGCTGGGGGCGCTGGCGTATTCAACCGGCGCGGCGTTGTCGGTTTCGACGGGATCGGCAAGGGCACTGTCGCCGCTCTGCGGGGCGAACTGACCGAGAATCTGCAGGGCCATCTTCAGCGGTTGTTTCAGCGGGCCGAGGTCCACGCCCTGGGCGGAACCGACCTGGTCGCTGACTTGCTGTTCGATGGATTCGGCGGCGCTGCGGGCTTCCAGCAGGGCGGCACGAATGACTTCCAGCTGCTCGGGATCGCTGTCGAGAAGGGCGCCGGCGAGTTGTTCGGCGCCGAGGCTTTCATCGGGGAAACTTTGCAAGCCGCTGGCGTTGGCGGCGGCGCGCAGGCTGACGTTGCCGAACGTGCGCGAGCGAGCCAGGATGCTTTCGCGCAGCAGGCGGATGGTGACGTCCGACGTCAGGCCGGCAAGGGCATTGATGCGCACGGTGGGGTCGTTGTCATCATCGGCATCCAGGCGCGGGTGCAGGTCGGCCCAGTATTGCTTGAGCAGCTCGTTGATCAGCGTCAATACACGGGCCAGGCCGGGAATGCCTTCCAGGGCCAGGGAGCTTTGCAGCAGGAAATGGGTGATGCGCAGGTCTTTGCTGCGCGCGAGCAGGTCCAGGCTTTGCTGCTGGATGCTGCGCCATTCAGGGGGTTCTGCAGGCAGAATCGAGTCGCCCATGCTGCGCTCGGGCTGGCCTCGGGAGTCGCGTTCCAGGCGCAAGAAATCCGCGTCATATTCCAGGTCTTCACCGCAAGGCGAATTCGCGGAAACGGCGGCGAGCAGCAAAGGCACATCCACTTGGATCGATCTCCCTATCACCCGCTGAAGAAGTCGGGCAGTGCACATGAAAGTTTCGGATGAAACTTCACATGTTCCTTGACCGTAATGGCGCTATAAGTGCGAGATGATCTTAAAGTGCCATCATGTATATTCAAGAAGTTGTGCATTTTTGGTGTAGTACTTATCCCTTGTCAAGGTAAGCTATTTCGCCGATGTGACAGTTGTGAGGTGCTTAACAACCCGCGCGACTGGTAGGTCGAAGCAGGCACCGATGCAGGTTTTTTTGTCACGCAGGCCGGTTAAGATCAGCAATCATGCTGGCAAAACGCCGTTCCGGGTTGTTTGCAAGGTTTTTAGCGCGCAGCCGGGGGGCTCAGGTCCATTGTTCCGTCGGCAAAAAGAAGTAATCAGCAAGGAGGCAAGATGCCGCTGTGTTTGACTATCACTAGTTATCACAAGATTACCCCTGGACAGTGTTCTGAAAAGACCCTGAACCAAGGGGTGATGGCAATTGGCCGTAATTCCGATAACGACTGGGTATTGCCCGACCCGGAGCGCCTGGTTTCTGGGCAACATTGCGTTATCCAATACAAGGACGGGCGCTATTATCTGACCGATAACAGCACCAATGGCGTGGAGTTGGTCAAGGCCGGCATTCGCCTGCGCAAAGGCAACAGCGAGCCGCTGCAGGATGGCGAAGTCATTCGCATCGGTGATTACGAGATCCAGGCGCGCGTGGATTTCAGCCTGCCGGTCACCGACAGCAATCCGTTCGCCGAAGCGCCCAGCAGCTTCGAAGCCCTGATGGGGCGCCAGGGTGCCGCCGTGAATACGCCGGCGCCGATACCCGTGGCCACGCCTGCGCATTTCCAGGGCGTGTCGTCCATGGACACGCTGCCGGACCTGTTCGACTTCCTTGCTCCGAGCAGCGTCCCCCCAGCCACCCAGCCCGATCACGTTCCGGCCGAGCAACATGATTTCCGCCCGCCCACGCCGATTCCGCGCCCGAGTCCGCCGCCAGTGGTCCAACCGCTGCCAATGACGCCTGCTCCGGTTATCCCGGATGATTGGGACCTGTTCAGCGACACGCCTGCGCCGGTTGCGCCGATTCCCGTCGCGCCGCTGCCGGAGCCGGTTTCCGTGCCGCCATTGCCGGTGATCGAGCCCGTTCCCGCGCCGCCGATCCCGCAAGTCGTTGCGCCGATCGAGCCCGCGCCACCGCGCGAAGCGCCGGTCAGCCGCGTCGAGCCGACGGCTACCCCAACCGACACCTCTGGCCCCGACCTGCTGCAAGCGTTCCTGCGCGGCGCCGGGCTGGATCAGTTGCGCCTGGACAAAGTCCAGGCTGAGGCGCAGATGGAAAGCATCGGGCGCAGCTATCGATTGATGGTCGAGGGCCTGATCGATGTGCTGCGCGCCCGCAGCAGCCTCAAGGGTGAGTTCCGCATCCAGCAGACAATGATCCAACCGGTGGAAAACAACCCGCTCAAATTTGCCCCGAACGTCGACGAAGCCCTGCTGTTGCTGTTGCGCCACGGCAACCAGGCCTTCATGGCGCCGGACGTGGCGGTGCGCGACAGCTTTGACGATTTACGCGCGCATCAACTGGCGGTGATGGCCGGTGTGGAAGCGGCCATCAAGCATCTGCTGGCGCGTTTCGAGCCGGCCCAGCTGGAAGAGCGCATGGGCAAGCCCGGCGGGTTGTCGGGGATTTTCAGCGGGTCGCGCCAGGCCCAGTACTGGCAGCAATTCACCGAGCTCTACAGCAACATTTCCCGGGAGGCCCAGGAAGACTTCCAGGACCTGTTCGGTCGGGAGTTCAGCCGCGCCTACGAAGAACACAGCACGCGACAGCGACGTCGTTGAGCGGCACCGGGCCAGACAACACTTTTCAAGCACACAACGGATAGCTCAAACGTCATTGAGGACGCAGGATGATTCCCAGGTTTTTACTCGCAGTCGCCACAGCACTTCTGCTGACGGCGTGCGCCAAGGATGCGGCCGCTCCCCAGCCCGAAGAGGCTGAAGCCGACACCGCCGCCGTCGAGTTGCACTTCCACGCCATCGCCGGGCTCAACCCCGGCGCCAGCGGCCAGCCGGCGCCGGTACGGGTGCGCATTTTCGAGTTGAAGAACGCCGCCACCTTCGCCCGCGCCGACTACTTCGCCCTGGCCGAACGGGCGCAGGCGACATTGGGGGCTGACCTGATCGACCAGGACGAAGTGCTGATCCAGCCGGACCAGCAACTGAGCCTGCAACGCGATCTCGACCCGGCCACCCGGCATATCGGAATCCTGGTGGGCTATCGCGAGCTGGACCAGTCGCTGTGGCGCACGGTGATGAATGTCCCGGCGCGCCAATACACCGAATACCAGATCAGCCTCGATGTGCGTGCCGTGCGCAGCGCCGTCGTCGTCCCCCCATCCAGCCCTGCCCAATAAGCAATCGGAGCCCCCATGTCCTGGAACAATCGCGTGGTCTGGTCGGAAGGCATGTTCATTGGAACGCAGCACTTCCAGCAGCATGACCGTTACCTGGAAAACCTCATCGATTCCCGCAGCCGTCCACTGTCGGCAGGCGCCTGGGGTTTTTCCGAATTGCTGATCGATCAGGGCCTGCTGGCCCAGGGCAAGCTGGCGATCATCTCGGCCAAGGGCCTGCTGCCCGACGGCACGCCGTTCAATATTCCCCAGGACGACGTTGCGCCGACGCCGCTGAACATTGACGACAACCTGCGTGACGGCCTGGTGTACCTGGCCCTGCCGCTCAAGCGCGCCGGCGCCCGCGACACCGTGGACGAAGGTGAGCCCTTGGGCGCTGCGCGCTACGTGAGCCAGGTCTGCGAAGTGCGTGATGACAATGCGCCGTTCGAAAACCGCGCACCGGTGGCCGTGGGTTCCCGGGCGCTGCGTTTGCTGACCGCCCAGGATGGCATCGGCGATTACGCCGCGATTGGCGTGGTGCGCATCAAGGAAAAACGCGCCGATCGCGCCCTGGTGCTGGATGAAAATTACATCCCGCCGCTGCTGGACGTAGCGGCTTCGAAGTCACTGGCAGCGTTCCGCAGTGAGCTGCTGGGCCTGCTGCACCAGCGCGGCGAAGCCCTGGCCGGGCGGGTCGTGGCCTCCGGCGCGGGTGGGGCCTCGGAGATTGCCGATTTCATGCTGCTGCAACTGGTCAACCGCGCGCAGCCGTTGATCCAGCACCTGAGTCAGCTGAGTCCGCTGCATCCCGAGCGTTTCTACAGCGAGCTGGTGAGCCTGGCCGGGGAGTTCTCGACCTTTACCGCATCCGGCCGCCGCCCGCAGGAATATCCGCAGTACCAGCACGATGACCTGGTGCTGAGTTTCACGCCGGTGATGCAAGCCTTGCGCGAGGCCCTGTCGATGCTCATCGACAGCAAGGCCACGCCGATTCCGATTGTCGAGAAAGCCTACGGCATCCATGTGGCGATGCTGGCCGACAAGACCCTGCTCGACAGCGCCAGTTTCATTCTCGTGGTGCGCGCCGACGTTCCCGCCGAAACCCTGCGCGGCCGCTTCGGCCAGCAGAGCAAAGTCGGCTCGGTGGAGCACATTCGCGACCTGGTCAACCTGCAACTGCCGGGCATTGGCCTGCTGCCGTTGCCGGTGGCGCCACGCCAACTTCCGTACCACGCCGGATCCACCTATTACGAGCTGGACCGGGGCAGCGATCACTGGCAACAGTTGAGCAACTCCGGCGGCTTTGCGTTCCACATCGCCGGCCAGTTCCCGGGGCTGAACCTGGCTTTCTGGGCGATCCGAGGATAAACCGCGATGAGCAACGACGATCGTACCCAGTTCATGCCGACCCCCGGTGGCCGTGGCGCGGACCCTTTCCGCCCGGACCCGGGGCGTCCGCAACCGGCACCCGCGACGGCGCCGCTGTCGATGCCGGCCGCGCCGCTGTTGACCGGCAAGGCCCAGGGCCTCAACCCGCTGGAGAGCGCCGCCGGCCCGCTGCTGGCCCTGCTGACGCGCTTGCGCAGCACCATCGCCCACCCGGCTCCGGCCAGCTTGCGCGCCCAATTGCTGGCCTACCTGCGCCAGTTCGAAGAGCGCGCCGAAGCCGCCGGCGTGGTGCGCAACGACGTCTTGCTGGCCCGCTACGCCTTGTGCACCGCGCTGGATGAGGCGGTGCTGAGCACGCCTTGGGGCGGCACCAGCGACTGGGGCAAGCAGAGCCTGTTGATCACTGTGCACAACGAAGCCTGGGGCGGCGAGAAAGTCTTCCAGCTGCTGGAGCACTGCCTGCAAAGCCCGCGCGAGCGTCTGTACCTGCTGGAGCTTTTGTACCTGTGCATGTGCCTGGGTTTCGAAGGGCGCTACCGGGTCATGAACGACGGCCGCAGCCAACTGGAAGCGCTGCGCGAACGCACCGCAGCGGTCATCCGCAGCGCCCGTGGCGACTACGAACGCGAGCTGTCGCCGCACTGGCGTGGGGTCACCGTGGCCCGCGATCGCCTGGCGCAGTTCATGCCGCCATGGATCGCCGTGGCCATTGGCATTGCCCTGTTGCTGGCGTTGCTGTTCGGCCTGCGCATGAAGCTGGCCGCTGATGCCGAGCCGGTGTTCAAGAATATTCATTTCCTCGGTGAAATCCCGGTGCAGACCATCGACCGCCCAGTGGTCCAGCCGAAAGTGATCGAACGTCCGCGCCTGGCCGGGTTCCTCGCCGATGAAATCAGGGCCGGCCGGATTGCTGTGGAAGATGCCGTCGACCGCTCGGTAGTGACCATCCGTGGCGATGAACTGTTCGCCTCCGGCAGCGCCAGCATCAAGGATGATTTCCAGCCGTTGATGCTGCGCATCGCCGATGCTGTGCGCAAGGTCAAGGGCCAGGTGCTGGTGACCGGCCACAGCGACAATCGTCCGATCGCCACCCTGCGGTTTCCGTCCAACTGGGCCTTGTCCGAAGCACGGGCCCGGTCGGTGCTGGACATTCTTTCGGCCAAGACCGGCCAGCCCGAGCGCTTCAGCGCCGAAGGCCGCAGCGACACCGAGCCGTTGGCGTCCAACGCCACGACCGAGGGGCGGGCGCGCAATCGTCGGGTTGAAATCACAGTATTGGCGGAGGGGGTCGAGTGAAGGCGTTTTTCAGTTTCATGACCCGTTGGGTCATCCCGTTGCTGGGGCTGATCGCCCTGAGCCTGATCATCTGGTTCGTCGGCCCGCTGCTCGATTGGCTGGTGCCTGAAGGGCGCCGTTGGGCGCTGATCATCCTGGTGTTTGCGGTATGGATCGCCTATCGCCTGTTCCGCATCATCCAGGCCCGCCGGCAGGCCGCCGAAGTCATGCGCAGCCTGGCCGCGCAGACTCCGCCGGACCCGACCAGCATCGCCACCGCCGAAGAGCTCGAAACCTTGCGCCAGCGCATGGACGAGGCCCTGGCCTTGCTCAAGAAAGCCAAGCTGGGCGGTGACGAGCGCCGTAACCTCTACGAGTTGCCGTGGTACGTGATCATCGGCCCACCGGGCTCGGGCAAGACTACCGCACTGGTCAACTCAGGGCTGCATTTCCCGCTGGCGGCGCAATTGGGCGCCGGCGCAGTACGCGGTGTCGGTGGCACGCGCAACTGCGACTGGTGGTTTACCGACGAGGCGGTGTTGCTCGACACCGCCGGTCGCTACACCACCCAAGACAGCGATGCGACCGTCGATAAGGCCGCGTGGCTGGGCTTCCTCGGCCTGCTGAAAAAACAGCGGGCGCGACGCCCGATCGATGGCGCGTTTATCGCCATCAGCCTTTCGGACCTGCTGTTGGGCAGCGACGCCGAACGTGCCGCCCACGCGGCGGCAATCCGCCTGCGGATCCAGGAGTTGTACACGCAGCTGGGCGTGCGTTTCCCGGTGTACCTGATGCTCACCAAGCTCGACCTGGTGCCGGGGTTCATGGAGTACTTCGACAACCTGAGCAAGGAAGAGCGCGCCCAGGTCTGGGGCATGACTTTCACCCTGGACGACGGCAAGAGCAATGACAGCCCGCTGGCGCACCTGCAGAGTGAATTCGCCCTGCTCGAGCAGCGCCTCAATGATCGCCTCGTCGAGCGCCTGCAACAGGAACGCGACCCGGCGCGGCGCGACCTGATCTACGGCTTCCCGCAGCAGTTCGGTGCATTGAAGGATTGCCTGCAAAGTTTCCTCGACGGCGTGTTCAAGCCCAATGCGTTCGAAGAGCGTGTGTTGCTGCGTGGCGTGTATTTCACCAGCGGCACCCAGGAAGGCAGCCCGATCGATCGCCTGATCGGCTCCATGGCCCAAAGCATGAACCTGGACCGCCAGCACCTGGCGCGCCAGACCGGTACCGGGCGCAGTTACTTCATCGAAAAACTCTTCAGCGCCGTGGCCTTCGCCGAGCGCGGGCTGGTGGGGGTGGACCCGAAAGTCGAGCGCCGGCGCAAGTGGATCGCCCGCGGCGTGCTGGCGTCTACCGTACTGGTGGTGCTGGTGGTCGGTACGTTGTGGTGGGTCAGCTACCGCGCCAACCAGGCCTACATCGCCCAGGTCGACCAGAAGGTCGCGCCGCTGGGCCAGACCGTGCAGAACCTCAGCCCGGCCCAGCGCGACGTACTCGCGGTATTGCCGCTGCTCAACGCCGTGAAGCATCTGGCCGACGATGCTCCGGACTGGGCCGAAGGCCTGGGCCTGTATCAGGGCGACATGCTCGAAGCCGAGTCCGGTAGCGTCTATCGCAAACTGCTGATCGCGGTGTTTGCGCCGCGCCTGCTGACGCGCATCGAAGAGCAACTGCACGGCGGCGGCAACTCGGACTTCCTTTACGAGGGGCTGAAGGCCTACCTGATGCTCGCGGACAACGAGCATTACGACGCCGATTTCATCAAGGCCTGGATTGCGCTTGATTGGGACCGCAGCCTGCCGCGCGACCTGCCGGCCGAACAGCGTCAGGCTTTGACCGGGCACTTGCAGGCGCTGTTCGAGCGGCGTCCGCCGACCGCGCGCCTGGACCCACGCCTGATCGAGGACCTGCGCCGCCAGCTGCAACAACTGCCGGTGGCCCAGCGCGTCTACGACCGCATCAAACGGCAGAAGCTGCCCGACGGCATCCCCGACTTCCGCATCAACGAAGCCGCCGGGCGTGACGCCGCGCTGGTGTTCAGCCGCAAGAGCGGCAAGCCGTTGGGTGAACCGCTGAGCGGCTTCTTCACCGTCAAGGGCTACCGCCAAGGCTTCTTGCTCAGCAGCCTGAGCCAAACCGGCACCCTGGCTGAAGAGCAATGGGTGCTGGGCCACGAACAGGCCGACCAGCAGAACGTCGCCAGCCTCGCCGCCGATGTGCGTCGCTTGTACTTCCAGGACTACATGCGCCAATGGGACGCCTTGCTGGCCGACATCGACTTCGTCCCGATCACCAGCGTGGCCCAGGCCGCCGATGTGCTGCGGGTGATTTCCGGCCCGACCTCGCCGCTGAAAAAACTGCTGGTGGCGGTGGCGAAGGAAACCGACCTGCAACAGGACGAACGCCTGCTCGCCGCCCAAGGCGTACCGGCGGGCGACGGCGTGGACAAGCTCAAGGAGCGTCTCGGCAGCCTGCTCGGCCAGGAGCAGACAACGTCAAACGCGCCGCAAACCAGCGATGATCCGATCACCGCGCACTTCGCCGAGCTCAACAGCATCGTCAGCAAGAGCGAAGGCGAACCGGCGGCCATCGACGGCCTGCTGTCCGACATGAACGCCCTGTATGTGCAGGTCAGCGCCATGGTCGGCGCCAGCGGCGACGCCTTGCTCGGCGAAGCGAAGAACCAGGCGTCGGCCGCCGCCACCCGCGTCAGCCTCAACGCTGAACGCCAGCCACCGCTGGTGCAGGGTCTGGTCAAGTCGGTGGTCAACTCCACCACCAACACCATGATGGGCGGCGTACGCAATCAATTGAATGCTGCCTGGACCAGCGAAGTGGTGAATATCTATCGCCAATCCCTGGCCGGGCGCTATCCGATGTCGCCGGGCAGCGCGCGGGACGCGACCCTCGATGACTTCGGCCAATTCTTCGGCGTCGGCGGGGTGATGGACAACTACTTCCGCAAGTACCTGCAACCCTACGTCGATACCTCGGCCCCGACTTGGCGTTGGCAGCCGGGCGCCGCGCAGAAGCTCGGGATTTCCCCGGGTGTGCTGCAAACCTTCCAGCGCGCGGCGACCATTCGCGATGCGTTCTTCCGTTCCGGCGGCACGCAGCCGATGGTGCGCTTCGAGCTCAAGCCGGTGGCGATGGATTCGACCATCACCCAATTCCTGCTCGACCTCGACGGCCAGCAGTTGAGCTACGATCACGGCCCGAGCCGGCCGACCGCCATGCAATGGCCGAACCCGGGCAGCATCGGTGTGGTGCGCATCTCGATCATGCCGCCGTCGTCCAGCGGTCGTTCCGGCATCACCTTGGATGGGCCATGGGCCTGGTTCCGATTGCTGGAGCAGTCGGACCTGACCGCTGGCAACTCGCCGGATCGCTTCAACCTGCGGCTGCGTGTCGATGGCGCCAGCGCCTCTTACGAGTTGCGGGCCAACAGCGCCTTCAACCCATTCAAGAGCCGGGTACTCAGTGGCTTCAGCCTGCCGGAGCGCCTATGAGCAGTACAGCGGGTTTCTATGGAAAGTTGGCCAGCCGTGGGGACTTCGTCAGCCGTGGCTTGCCGCAGAGTTTTATCGGCCCTTGGGACTCATGGCTGGCGGCGGGTTTGCTCGCCAGCCAGGCCAGCCTCGGCGAGCGTTGGCTGGATGCCTATCTGGTCAGCCCGCTGTGGCGCTTCATGGTCGCGCCCGGCGTTTGCGGGCCGGACGCTGGGGTTGGCGTGGTGATGCCAAGCATTGACCGGGTCGGGCGGTATTTCCCGCTGACCGTTGCAGCGTTGCTCGACCCGGATGCCGACCCGGCCTCGGTGGTCGGCGGCGCGGACGACTGGTTCGAGCGGGTCGAGAACCTGCTGTTGAGCACACTGAACGTGGAGGCCAGTTTCGAAGCTTTCAACGCGGAGCTGGAAACCCTGGATGGCCCGATGTACCTGCCGCGCACCCCGAGCAGTCGCTTCGCCAGCCTGCATCGCTTCGATGCCACCGATTCGCAGCGGCGAATGAGCGCCCTCGCCGAGTCGGCTTGCGAAGGCGTCAGCCTGTGGTGGGGCCAAGGTTCGGAGCGCATCGCGCCCGGTTTGATGCGGTGCCAGGGACTGCCGGCCGCCGCTGATTTTGCGCAATTTTTGCTCGGCCAAGAAGGTGTTGTGTAGATGCGTCCAAGTGCTGGAAAAGCCTTCAAGTCTGCAAGCAAAAGCCATGTCGGCATGGTCCGCCAGGTCAACGAGGACGCCTGCCTGGACCTGCCGGAAAACGGCCTGTGGGTGGTCGCCGACGGCATGGGCGGGCACGCGGCGGGCGACTACGTCAGCAGCCTGATTGTCGACAGCCTGCGTAGCATTGCGGTGGGCCGCTCGCTGGACGAATACATCGCGGCGCTGCAAAGCGACCTGCTGCGGGTCAACGCCGCCGTGCGCGAAGAAACCGCCAACCGTGGCGTGACCATGATGGGCAGCACCGTGGTGGTGCTGGCCACGCGCGACCTGCGCGGCATGTGCCTGTGGGCCGGTGACAGCCGCTTGTACCGCTTGCGCGACGGCGTGCTGGAAGGCATCTCGCGCGACCACAGCTACGTCCAGGATCTGCAGGACAGCGGCCTGCTCAGCGAGGCCGAAGCTCGCGTGCATCCGCGGGCCAACATTGTCACCCGCGCCATCGGCGTCGAGGCGCAATTGAACCTGGCGATGACCGAGCTGCTGCTGGTGCCCGGCGACAGCTACCTGCTGTGCAGCGACGGCTTGACCAAGACCGTCGAGGACGAAGAAATCCGAGAAGTATTGAGCCACGACGAGCCCGGCGAAATCGCCAGCAGCCTGGTGTCCCTGGGCCTGATGCGCGGCGCGCCGGACAACATTACCGTGGTCGTTGTGAAGGTGCCGTCATGAGCTTGCCCCTGAATATTGTCATCCCCGGCTACGACATCGATGGCGAGATCGGCGAAGGCGCGATGGCCAGCGTGTACCTGGCGACCCAGCGTTCGCTTGAGCGCAAGGTCGCGTTGAAAGTCATGGCCGCGGCGCTGGCGGCCGACCCGACTTTCTGCGAGCGCTTCTTGCGCGAGGGCAAGACCCTGGCGCGCCTGTCGCACCCGCACACCGTCACCATCCATGACATCGGCAATGTCGGTGAGCTGTACTACATGGCGATGGAATACCTGCCCAACGGCACGCTCAAGGAACGCATCGCCGCGGGCCTGACGCCGGAGCAGGGCCTGACCTACATCCGCCAGATCGCTTCGGCCCTGGGTTACGCCCACGGCCTGGGCCTGGTGCACCGTGACGTCAAGCCGGCCAACATCCTGTTTCGCGCCGATGGCACGGCGGTGCTCTCGGACTTCGGCATCGCCAAGTCCCTGGACGATCGCACCCAGTTCACCCAGGCCGGGTTTGCCGTCGGCACGCCCAGCTACATGAGCCCTGAGCAAGCCCGTGGGCAAGACATCGACGGCCGCGCCGACCTGTACGCCCTGGGCGTGGTGCTCTACGAGATCCTCGTCGGCAAGCTGCCGTATATCGGCAACGACGCGCTGTCCACGGCCCTGGCCCACCTGACCGAACCGCTGCCGGAGTTGCCGGTGCACCACGGTCGTTACCAGGAAGTGCTGCGCAAACTGCTGGCAAAGGATCCGGCGGAGCGTTTCCCGGATGCGACTGCGTTGCTGCGCGCGTTGGATAACCTGCCAGAGGAATCGTCGGAAGCGACGCTGATCCGGCCGTTGTCGTTTGAACTGCCTGCCGCGCCGCCTCCGGTGGATGACTTGGCCGGCCTGACGCCCGTGTCCATCGACATTCCCAGTGGCCCGGCTTACGCACAACCGCAGCCCAGGCCGATCCCGCCGCCGGTAAAACCGACGCCTCAGTCGCCGGTGTCGGAGCAGCGCAAGCGGCCGGTGTTCGCCCTGGCCGCCGTTGCGGTCGCCGTGGCGCTGGCCTTGGGCGGCGCAGGTTATTGGTGGCTGTCCGGCGATGATGGCAAAGCCGCGAAGCCGCCGATGGTGTCCACGCCGCCGGTCAACAAGACTCCGCAGAAACAACCTGAAGCGCCACCGGCCAAGCCACCCGTGACGCCGCCAATAAACCCGCCCGTGGCGACCGAGGCCGATGGCGGCCAGCGACCATTGCTGATGGCCGGCAAGAAAACCCTATTCCAGCGTGTGCTCAGCAAGCCGGGGGCGAAACTCGCCGACGCGCCGGGCGCCGCAGCGGGCAAGTCGCTGCCGGCGTTCTCGGTGTTGTATGTGTATCAGCGCAAAGACGTGGAGGGTAGCGCCTGGGTGCGGGTCGGCGCGGCCACCGACGGGCGCAGCGACGGCTGGTTGCCCGCCGCCCAGGTCAGCGACTGGAAACAGAGCCTGGTGCTCAAGTTCACCGAACGCTCCGGCCGTGCGCCGGTAATGTTCCTGCGCCAGCCCGGCGAAGTGGAGAAGCTCCTGGCGAACCCTTCCGCCGCGAAAAATGCGTTGCTCAAGGCCCAGCAAAGCCCTCAGGACAACCAGCAAGTGCTGGCCCTGGAACCGGCCGCCAGCGCCGTACCGCAAAACCAGTTCTACCTGTTGCCGATCTTCGATTCGCGCGAAAGCTTCGACGACAACGGCCAGCCGGTGCAGTTGCTGAACGTTGCCTCCATCGACCCCGGCAACACCCCAAAGGCCGCGACCAACACGCCGATCACCTCCGCCAATGCCGACGCGTTCCGTACCGCCGTGGTGCTGGTGGTGGACACCACCGTGTCCATGCAGCCCTATATCGATCAGGTCCGCGACGTGGTGCATCAGTTGCAGACCCGCATCGGCGAACGTGGCGAGTTGGACAGCGTCAGCTTCGGCATGGTCGGTTTCCGCAGCAGCATCAAGAAAACCCCAGGCCTGGAGTACACCGCCAAGACTCTGATCACGCTGGAGCAGGGTCGCGACCCGCAACGCTTCCTGGAGATGGCGCGGCAGGTCAAGGCGTCTACCGTGTCGAGCCATTCGTTCAACGAGGATGCGTTTGCCGGGGTCATGGAAGCCGTGGAAGGCGTGGACTGGTCCGGTTACGGCGGGCGCCTGATCCTGCTGGTGACCGATGCCGGTGCCCTGCGCAAGAACGACCCGTTTGCCGCGACGCAGATGAACGAGGCCGAAGTGCGCCAGGCCGCGTTGGGCAAGCAGATCAAGATCTACGCCTTGCACCTGCTCAGCGACGCCGGCAAGAAAACCCACGCCGGCGCCCAGACCCAGTACCGCACCCTGACGGCCGACGCCAATCCACAGATCGGCGACCTGTACATCCCGGTGCCGGGCGCCGACGTGCGCAAGTTCGGCGAGCGGGTCGACGAGATCGGTTCGGTGTTCGCCGATCTCGTGCACCAGGTGCGCAGCAACAAGCCGCAAAGCGTGCCGCTGCTCAGCGCCGCGCCAAGCCTGGCGGACAAATCGGCGGCGGTCGGTTACGCCATGCACATGGATTTCCTCGGCCGCAAAACCGCTAGCCAGGCGCCGCAACTGGTCAGCGCCTGGACCGCCGACCGCGACCTGACCAACCCGGCGCTGCCGGCGTTCCAGGTCTGCGTGATGCTGACCAAGCTGCAGCTCAACGACCTGCAGCAATCGCTGAAGCTGATCGTCGATGCGGCCCGCAAGACCCAAAGTTCGCCCAAGGATTTCTTCCAGGAAATCGCCAGTGCCAGCGCCTACATGAGCCGCGACCCGTCGGCCCTGCGCAAGGGCGGCAATCTCGCCACCGGCGGCATCCTCGGCGAGTACCTGGAAGGGCTGCCGTACCGCAGCAAATCGTTGAACATGACCCAGGACCTGTGGCTGTCCTTGAGCGTGGCCGAGCAGGAAGATTTCATCGACGAGCTGGAGTCGAAGATCCGTCTCTACGAAACCTTCCACAACGATCTCGCCAACTGGGTGCGTTTCGGCGATGCCGAGCCGGGCGATGCCTTGTACCGCGTTCCGTTGTCGACGCTGCCGTGATGCTGAACCTGAACGCCGTGCACAAAAGCCGGGGCACCGGCAGCCAGCGCTACAGCCTGGTGATTCCACTGCTGCAACTGCGTGGCGGTGAACAGCTGGCGGTGGTCGGCCCCAGCGGCTGCGGCAAGAGCACCCTGCTGGACTTGCTCGCGCTGGTGCTGGCGCCGGATCAGGCCGGGCAATTCGATTTCACGCCCGCCAATACGCCACTGGACATCGCCAAACTGTGGCGTGCGTCGCAACAGGACACCTTGGCCGAGCTGCGCAGCCGTCACCTGGGCTATGTTCTGCAAACCGGAGGCCTGCTGGGCTTCCTGGACGTGCGCGGCAACATCGCGTTGTCGCGCAAATTGCTGGGCTTGAAGGATGACGGCAGCGTGACGCGCCTGGCTGGACAACTGGACATCGCCGATCAACTGGACAAGAAACCGACGGACCTGTCCGTGGGTCAGCGCCAGCGGGTCAGTTGCGCCCGCGCTTTGGCCCATGGCCCGCGCCTGCTATTGGCCGATGAGCCGACCGCCGCGCTGGACCCGTTGAACGCCGAGCGCGTCATGCAGTTGCTGGTGACCCAGGCCCGGGAGCAGGGTGTGTGCTGCGTCGTTGCCACCCATGACGAGGCACTGGCCCGCACCAGCGGCTTGCAGGTGCGACGCATCAGCTGCCGTCGCGACACGGACGGCGGCGTCACCGCCACCCTTGGGGAGGCTTGCTGATGCGCGGCGCGCTGGTGGCTTCCCTGGCCTGGCAGGATTATCGCAACGACGCCTGGCTGTCGGCCTGTTCGGTGCTGGCGCTGGTCGCGGTGGTGGCGCCATTGCTGGTGTTGTTCGGCCTGAAGTTCGGTCTGGTCAGCAGTCTGACCGAGCGCCTGGAACGTGACCCCGCGACCCGGGAAATTATCCCCTTGGGCGGCGGCCGTTTCAGCGCCGGATTCGTCGAACAACTGGGGCAGCGCAACGACGTGGCTTTCGCCTTGCCGCGCACCCGGCAGATCGCGGCCACGGCGGACCTGAGCAATGAGGCTTCGGCGGTCACGGTCGAAATGATTCCCACGGCCATGGGCGATCCGCTGTTCGACCAACTGCCGGTGCCGCAAGGCCTGGAGCAAGTGGTGCTCAGCCAGACCGCCGCGGAAAAACTCGGCGCCAGGGCCGGCGATTGGTTGCAGGCCAGTTTCGGCCGGCAGGTGGCCGGTCGTAGCGAGGCGCAGCGCACACGGGTGCAGGTGTTGCAGGTGCTGCCGCTGGAGGCCTTCGCCCGGGACGGTCTGTTCGCGCCACTGGCATTGCTCGAGGCGGCGGAGGATTATCGCGACGGCCGGGCCGTGCCCGCGTTCGGCTGGCCGGGCGATGCGCTGGGCGAGGCCGGGCAGCGGGTTTATCCGGCGTTTCGTTTGTATGCCCGCAGCCTCGGCGATGTCGAGCCGCTGCGTCAGTACTTCGCCGGACAGAACCTGCTGGTGTCGACCCAGGCCCATACCATCGCACAAGTGCAATCGTTGAGCCGCAACCTGTCGATCGTGTTCTGGATCATCGCCGGCTTGGCGCTGGCCGGTGCATTCGCGGCGATTTTTGCCGGTGCCCTGGCGGCCGTCGAGCGCAAGCGCCGGGAGCTGTCGGTGTTGCGCCTGCTGGGTGTGTCCACGGCGGCGCTGTTGTTGTTCGTGGTCTTGCAGGCGCTCTACAGTGCCATGTTTGCGGCCCTGCTGAGTGTTGGCCTGTATGGCCTGGCGCAGTCGGGCCTGAATCATTTATTTGCGCAGATGCCCGGCGAATACGCCAGCCATCTGCTGGTGCGCCATTACACCTTGGCCCTGGTGGCCGTGCTCGGCGTCAGTGCCGTCGCGGCGGCCTGTGGCGGCTGGCGGGTGGCGCGCATCCAGGCGTGTGAAGGAATTCGCGATGTATAAGTTATTGGGCGCCGCCGTGGCGCTGAGCCTGGCCGGTCTGGTCTGGGCTGATGAAGGCACGGATAAACTGGACAACCCCAAGCCATTGCCCGACGACGTCAGCCTGCCGCTGCCGTGCGAGGGGCAGATGGTGTTCCGCTACGTCTACATCCTCGCCCAGGGCACCCTGGACGACCGCGAGATCAGCCTCGGCTACCCGTTCAGCGAAGGCGAGGCGGGCTATCAACAGTCGTTCATTTCCGGCTACCGGCGCGACTTCATCAACGGCCAGTTCACCCTCAAGGATTTGCCCAAGGACTGGAACAAGACCATCACGCCGTTGATGCCCAAGACTGACGCCAAGACGCCGCTCAAGCCGATGCTGTACTTCATCGGCAAATACGAAGTGACCGCCCGCCAGTACGCCCAGGTCATGGCGCAGGCGCAATCGCTGGCCAGCGGCGAGCCGGCACCGGCCTGCGAGGCGCTGCTGGCCGAGTTGCCCCAAGGCATGGCCGGGCGCTTGCCCAAGGTGAAGCTGTCGAAGTTCGAGGCCGAGCGCTTCTCGGCGGTATACAGCGCCTGGCTGATGAAATACCACAAGGACCTGTTGCCGGTCAGCGGCCGCGGTACCTCCGCTGAAGACGGTGGGCTGGGCTTCGTGCGCCTGCCCACCGAGGTCGAATGGGAATTCGCCGCCCGTGGTGGACATGCCGTGAGCCGCCAGGACCTGGAAGGACGATTGTTTCCCCGACGCCTGGAAGGCAGCGAAAGCGACGGGCCGTTGGCCGATTGGGCGGTGTTCAACCAGGTCGCCGGTGGCACCGGCCAGGCGGCGCGACTGATGCCCATCGGCACCAAGCTGGCGAACCCGATCGGGTTGTTCGATGTGGTGGGCAACGCCGCCGAGATGGTCCAGGAATCCTTCCAGCTTGTGCATGCCGGCCGCCGTCAGGGCGCCTATGGCGGTTTTGTAGTCAAGGGTGGCAATTACCTGGAAGGCGAGGGCACGTTGTTTACCGGCATGCGCCGCGAGTACCCGTTGTTCGCCGCCGACGGCACCGAACAGAGCAACGAAACCACCGGCTTTCGCGTGGCCGTCGGGGCGTTGTCGGCGCCGCGCTCGCGCTACAAGGAATTGTTCGCTCAATGGCAGAAGGAAGGCCGGCTCGCGTCCCTCACCGATGCCATCGACGATGCCGAAGACCCGACCAAGCGCCTGGACAGCATTATCGCCGCCAGCGCCGACCCGCGCCTGCAAGCCGAGCTCGGGCTGGTCAACGAAGAGCTCAAGCGCAACGTCTCGCTCATCGCCCAGCAGCGCGAGGAAGCGGCGGGCAACCTGATCCAGTCTTCGGCCCTGGTGGCGGAGACCATCAACAACTACAACATTCGCCTGACCAACCTGCAAAACAGCCGGCAGGCGGCCCTGGACGCCAAGGACGAGGCCAGCGCCACGCTGTTCGCCACGGCCATCGACAACGGCCGCAGCGCGCTGGATGGCGCGGTGGCGATCTACATCGACAACCTGGCAACCGGCACGCGCTACACCGATGCCGTGATCCAGGCGCAGTTCCAGCGCATCAAGGAAGAGCTGGAGCGCAAACCGGTACTGGGCAAGAGCCTGGTGGCGCGTGCAACGTTATTCGTTCGTCATGTCGGGGATTATCGTCAGCAGAAACGAGCCGACCCGGCGGCGATATTGAAGGAATTGCTCGCATCGAGCGCTCAGCGGTCTTGAGTGTTCGTTGTCAGCGAGCTTGGAAGGGACTCAGGCGGCGATAGGGCTGTGCTGAGCTGGTCAAAACTTAAACGAGAACACAACTATGCTTTTCTCCCGTAAACCTTTTGCTTCGGTTTCCAAGCGTCATTTGCTGATGGTCGCTGTTGGCTTCAGCACCGTACTGACCGGCTGCGCCACGTCGCCGACGTCCAAGGTCGCTTCGAGCACCAAGGTCGAGTACTACCCGAACTGCTACGAGCCGGTGCAGCACCTGCGCTCTACTGAAGGCAACATGACCAAGTCCGTGGTCACCGGCGCAGCCGTCGGCGCCGTCGGCGGTGCCTTGCTGGGCGCGCTGACCGCTGACAAGGAAGACCGTGGCCGCAACGCCGCCATCGGTGCCGCGGGCGGCGCCCTGGCCGGTGGCGCAGCCGGTTACTACACCGAGCGCCAGAAGCAGATCGCCGATGACAACATGCGCATCGCCTCCTACGCCGCCGATGTCAGCAAAAGTGCTTCGGACATCGACCGCAGCACCGCGTACGCCAAGGCTTCGCAACAGTGCTACCAGAACGCGTTCAGCAAACTGGTCGCCGACCGCAAGGCCAAGACCGTCAACGACACCGAAGGCCGCAAGCGCCTGGCGGAAATCGTTGCCGGCCTGAAAGAGTCCAACGACCTGATCGTCGCCGTGAACGGCAAAGCCGCCGAAGACCTGAACAACTACACCCAGGCCTATGAAAAAGACCTGCAGCAAGTGGGTGTGCAGCGTACCGACGTGGTGACCGTGGCCACTGCTGATACCACGCAAGTTGTGGCGGCACAGACCAGCACCAAGAATAAAAAGAAAGTGACGCCGGCCAAGAAGAAAGAGCTGCCAACCGTGCCGAAAGAAGCGGTCGCCACCGAGAAGACCCTGCAGACCGCCAAGGCCAAGCAGGATGAAGGCAAGCAGGTCGCCAGCGCCGGCACCACCCAGGTCAACAGCATGTGCAAAAACCCGGACCTGGGCGATTGGGCACCGGTGCCTTGCCCGAATGTCTGATTGATTGATGACGGTTGGTCACTCCCTCAGGGGGAGTGATCACCGCGTAAAACCCGTGGGAGCGAGCTTGCTCGCGATAGCGTCCGTTCAGTTGGCATTGATGTCGACTGAGGCATAGCTTTCGCGAGCAGGCTCGCTCCCACAGTTTTTTGTGTGTGGCTGAAGATCCGCATCAAACCCAATCCCCTGTGGGAGCGAGCCCGCTCGCGATAGCGTCCGTTCAGTCGGCATCAAGGTAAAAACGTGACTTGGCAGTCATCATGCAGGATTCCAGGTCTATCTTCCGCAAACCGGATTCGATGATGGCGTTCTGGTGCGGAATCGCTAAACTGCGCCGGCCGTTCATTTTCTCACGAGGCTGTGCCCATGAAATTTCGTTTGCTGCTGTGGATGCTCGGGTTGTTGATGGGCAAGGCCAGTCGTAACAATCCGGCGTTCCAGCAACAGTTGGCCGACCGGGAGCTGGTGTTCCAGCTGCAAACCCTGGACGGCAAGGTCGCCAGGCATTACACCGTGAAGAACCAGCGCATCACCAGCCACTCCGGTGTCTACCCGACACCGGCCTTCGCCATCGCCTTCAAGGATGCAGCCTATGGCTTCGCCACGCTCCAGGCGAAGAACAAGCAGTTGGCATTCATGACCGGGATCCAGGACAAATCGATCCAGATCAAAGGCAACCCGGCGCTGGTGATCTGGTTTCAGGGGTTGATGAAGTATTTGAAGCCGAGGAAACCGAAGAAGGTTTAGCCAAGATCCCTGTTTGGTCCGGGGTCATGGTTAACACCCGTGGCGAGGGAGCTTGCTCCCGCTGGGCTGCGCAGCGGCCCCAAGATGGGCTGGCGCGATCCTTCAGGCGGATCGCGTCGGCTGGTTTCGCGACTGCTGCGCAGCCGAGCGGGAGCAAGCTCCCTCGCCACGGAGGCTCATCAGTGAGCTTGTCCAGCAGCTGATCAATGGCTGAACTGCGAAGCCAGTTCCCGCAGCAGCACTTCGGCTTCGAGCACTTTGCTCACCACGTCGTTGGCCTTTTCCCGGGTCAGCCCCACGCGTTCGAGCAGCGAGTCCGGGATGTCCTCGTCCGGGCCCGAGCCGATGCTGCGCGAGCGCAGCAGGCGAACGGCCAGGCACACCAGGTTCGGGTAGGCGGCGTATTCACCGTCGTAGTGAGGGTCGTGCTGGAAGCGCAGGGCGGTGGCCAGTTCGTCGGGCATGTCCCAGTAGCGCATCAGCCAGGCGCCAATCTGCTCGCGACTGATGCCCAGCAAGTGCTGTTCCACGTAGCTGTGGCACAGGTGCGGGTTGACCTCCAGATGCCGGCAGATCAGCGAGAAATGCGGCGGGAACACGTGGGCCAGCAGCAGATAGCCGAAGTTGTGCAGCAGCCCCGACAGGTAGGTCAGGCCGCCTTCGGGGCGCTGGGCGCGCGGCATGGCGCGGGTCAGGCCTTCGATGACGGCGGCGGTGTAGATCGACTGCTGCCAATAAGGCGTGGTGTGTTGCGGGTGGTCCTTGGGCAGGCTCAGGGTCTTGCCCAGGGCCAGGCCCAGCGCCAGGTTGATCACCAGGTCGAAGCCCAGCACCCGGACAATCGCGTCTTCCACCGAACGAATCTTGCCCGGCGAGGCGTAGTACGGCGACGCGGCCCAGCTCACCACTTGCGCGGCCAGGGCCGGGTCGGTTTCCACCACGCCGGTGATGTCATCGATGGTCGCGTCGGGATCGACCCGCAACTTGATGATCTTCTGCGCGGTTTCGGCCAGCGGCGGAATCTCGATGGTTTCTTCCAGGCGTTGCTGGATACGCCGCGCGGTGAAGGCCTGCACGGCCATGGTGATTTCCTTGCGGTCGTCGTCCGGGCGGTCCAGGTTTGGCGTGATATTGCTCAAAGGCTCGCCGAACGTCGCGGCGCTGGCCTTGGTGAGCATGGTCTTGAAGGCTTCGCTGGTGACTTCCAGCAGCAGCCCCGGCTCGCCGGAATTGATCAACAGTTTCGGCTCGCGCAGCAGGCCTTCTTCATACAGGCACGGCGAGCTGGTCAGCGCTGGCAGGCCGGGCAGCAGGCTCAGGTTGTGCTTGCCGAGCATGCGTTCCAGGCGCTCGGTCGGCACAGCCGTGAGTTTACGACCGGTGAGCTCGGCCAGCCGGTTGAGGTCCAGCAACTGGTTTTGCGGAAACAGGACCATGAGCGCGCCGACAGCGTCGTGCAACAGCACGGCCTGCACTTTACGAGCGGGGTTCAAGCCCGGTCGCTCGATGACTTCGTCAAAGGCGATGCCCAATTTCTCGAGCAACTGCCGAATAACAGACGGAGCGTGCGGGGTTTCGGGGACGAGGGCAGCTTCGGTCATGGTCTGTATCCGTTTTCCTACAAGTTGGTCAGTATAACCAGCTTGTCGGGCAGGCGCGTCCAGAAAACTGAGCGCGTGCTCACACTTGGCCGTATTGCTGCCCGTGGCGCAACCAGCGATCCAACAGCGGGCTGACGTGGTCCGGCCAGCGCTCCAGCAACGCCTGGGCGGCGTCGCGGACCGCAGGGAGCAGGTCGGCGTCGCGCATCAGGTCGGCTACCTTGAATTGAAGCAGACCGGTCTGGCGCGTGCCGAGCATTTCACCCGGGCCGCGCAGTTCGAGGTCTTTTTCGGCGATGACGAAACCGTCATTGGTTTCACGCATGATGCCCAGCCGCTGGCGGCCGATCTGTGACAGCGGCGGGTGGTACAGCAACACGCAATGGCTGGCCGCGCTGCCCCGGCCGACCCGGCCACGCAACTGGTGCAACTGCGCCAGGCCCAGGCGCTCGGGGTTCTCGATGATCATCAGGCTGGCGTTGGGCACGTCGACGCCGACCTCGATCACCGTGGTGGCAACCAGCAATTGCAAGGCGCCGGCCTTGAATTCGGCCATGACCGCGGCTTTCTCGGCAGGCTTCATGCGACCGTGGATCAGCCCGACCTTCAGTTCGCCAAGGGCGGCGGTGAGGTCCTCGAAGGTGGTTTCAGCCGCCTGGCAGGTCAGCTCTTCCGATTCCTCGATCAAGGTGCACACCCAATAGGCTTGCCGGCCTTCGGCGCAGGCGCTGCGCACGCGCTCGATCACTTCGACCCGCCGGGTGTCGGTGACCAGCACGGTGTTGACCGGCGTGCGGCCGGGCGGCAGTTCGTCGAGGATCGAGGTGTCGAGGTCGGCGTAGGCGCTCATCGCCAGGGTCCGCGGAATTGGTGTGGCGGTCATGATCAACTGGTGCGGGCACATTCGGCCACCGACACCTTTCTGCCGCAGGGCCAGGCGCTGCTGGACGCCGAAGCGGTGTTGTTCGTCGATGATGACCAAGGCCAGGTTCTTGAACTGCACTTCGTTCTGGAACAGCGCGTGCGTGCCGACCACCATCGGCGCGCCCTCGGCGATCTGCGCCAGGGCGGCGACGCGGTTCTTGCCCTTGAGCTTGCCGGCCAGCCAGGCGACTTCGATGCCCAGCGGTTCGAGCCAGCGCTGGAAAGTGATGAAGTGCTGTTCGGCGAGAATCTCGGTCGGCGCCATCAACGCCACCTGATAACCCGCCTCCAGCGCTTGCAGCGCGGCGAGAGCGGCGACCACGGTCTTGCCGGCGCCGACGTCGCCCTGGATCAACCGCAGCATCGGCTCGGGCTGGCTCAGGTCGTAGGCAATTTCATTGCCGACCCGTTGCTGGGCGCCGGTGGGGGTGAAACCGAGATTGGCCAGGTAGCGGGCTGGCAGTTTTGTCGCCTTGGGCATGGCCGGGGCGCGCAGCGAGCGCAGGCTTTCGCGCAGGCGTTGCTGGGACAGTTGATGGGTCAGGAGCTCTTCGAACGCCAGGCGATGCTGGGCCCAGTGATGTCCAAGGGCGAGCTCTTCGACGTCGGCATCGGCGGGCGGGTGGTGCAGATAACGAATCGCGTCGGCCAACGGCGCCAATTGATAGTCCCGCGCCAGTTCCTTGGGCAGCCAGTCCGGCAGGCTGGTGGGGCCGAGCATCGTCAGGGTCTGCTGGCAGAGCTGGCGCAAGCGCTGCTGGGTCAGGCCTTCGGTGAGGGGGTAGACCGGCGTCAGGGTTTCAGCCACTGGCGGCGGTTCATCGCCGGTGATGGCGCGGTATTCCGGGTGGTAGATTTCCAGCCCGGACGCGCCGGGCCGCGCCTCGCCGTAGCAGCGCACGCGGGTGCCCCGCTTGAGGCCTTCCTTTTGCGCGTTGCTGAAATGGTAGAAGCGCAGGCTGAGCCCACCGGTGCCGTCCTGCAGGCGCACCACCAGGCTGCGCCGCCGGCCCATGACCACGTCGGCGCCGCTGACGGTGCCTTCGACCACCGCATCCTGCCCGGGTCGCAAATGGCCGATGGGCACCACGCGGGTGCGATCCTGGTAACGCAGCGGCAGGTGGAACAGCACGTCCTGGAGGGTTTCCAGGCCGACCTTGGCGAGTTTCTCGGCCATGGCTTCACCGACACCCTTGAGTGCCGTGACCGGCACTTTCGACAGCTCAGTCATGGCAGCGGCTTACTTGGCGGCGGGCGGCTTGGCCACGGAACACAGGCGGATCGAATCGGCGAGGATCTCGATGGCCTTGGGTCGCGGGAAGCTGGCGCGCCAGGCGATGGCAACGGTGCGGAACGGCACCGGCGCGGTCAATGGACGGACTTCGATCACGCCGGGTGAATAATGATGGCTGTCCACCGCCGACAGCGGCAGGATCGAAATGCCCAGGCCGGAGGCGACCATGTGGCGAATGGTTTCCAGGGAGCTGGATTCCACCGTGGTGTGCTTGGCGCCTTCGCTGCCCTTGGTCAGGGTCGGGCAGGCTTCGAGCACCTGGTCGCGGAAGCAGTGGCCTTCGCCGAGCAACAGCAGGCTCTTGTCATTGAGCAGGGCGGCGTCGATGGTTTTCTTCTGGGTCCACGGGTGTTGGGCCGGCATCAGGACGTAGAACGGCTCGTCGTAGAGCGGCAGGGTCAGGACATCGGCTTCGTTGAACGGCAGGGCGATGATGATCGCGTCCAGCTCACCGTTGCGCAGCTTGTCGCGCAGCACATGGGTGAAGTTTTCTTCGATGTACAACGGCATCTGCGGGGCGACCCGGTGCAGTTGCGGGATCAGGTGCGGGAACAGGTACGGGCCGACGGTGTAGATCGCGCCGACTTTCAGCGGGGCGGTCAGCTGGTTCTTGCCGGCCTGGGCCAGCTCGCGGATGCCCTGGGCCTGTTCCAGGACTTTTTGCGCCTGGGCGACGATGCCTTCACCGACCGGCGTCAGGCGCACCGCGCTTTTGCTGCGCTCGAAAATAAGCACACCGAGTTCGTCTTCAAGCTTTTTCACGCCCACCGACAGCGTCGGCTGGCTGACATGGCAACGCTCGGCCGCATGGCCGAAGTGCTGCTCTTGGGCGAGGGTCACGATGTAGCGTAATTCTGTGAGGGTCATGGCGAGCGTCCGTGAAGTTGCGAGCCAAGCATACCGGCTGCAATCGATAGACGCACGTTATCAGACTGGAGGCGCGGTGCGACACTGGCGAATGCCTGTGTGGTCGTTGCCGGATATGAAAAAGGCATCTTTCGATGCCTTGGTCATTTGTGGCTGGGAGTAACCAGCCCCCGGCCCAAACAGGACGCTGCCTGGAACTCAGCGCCGGCGCTTGTCGATGGAGTACAGGAACGGTGCGGTCAGTTCGACCGTGCCGTTGCTCAGCAGGTCGGCCGGTGGCTTGGGCAGCGGTTGGGCGCGGCGGATCATTTCCAGGGTGGCCCGGTCCAGATCGGCGTTGCCTGACTTGCCCACCAGTTCGAACGACACCACGTTGCCTTCGGCATCCACCACGAACCGCAAGCGGTTCATGCCTTCCTTGCCACGTGCCTGGGCGCTGGCCGGGTACTTCTTGTACTTGCCCAGGTGCGCCAGCAACGTACCTTGCCAACTGGCCTTGGCGGCCATCTGCGCGGGCGATGGGCCAGGGGCCGGTTGCGCGGACTTCTCGGTCGGTGCCTGGGTCGGCTGAGTGTCGGCGGGCTTTTGCTCCGACGGCGTTTCCTTCGGCGGCTCCGGCTTTTTCTCCACCGGCTTTGGCTTGGGCGGTTGTGGTTTTGGCTTGGGCTTGACCGGTTTGGGCACGGCGATTTCCGCCTTCGGTGCCTCGGCCAGTTTAGGCAGCGGCAGCTCTTCGACCGGCTCGGGCGGTTGCGGCGGCGTGACCACTTTTGGCGGTGCGGGCGGTGGCGGTGCTGGAACCGGGGCCAGCTCCACCATCATCGCCTGGGGTGGCAATTCGATGGGGGCACGCGTCGTCCAGTTCAGCGCCAGTGCGATGGCAAGCGCATGCACGCCCAGCACCACGGCCAGGCTACCGCTGTAACGCGTCAGCTTTTGGCGCGTCGTGATCATTTCTTCGGCGCCGTCTCGAGTCCGACCAGACCGACCTTCAGGTAGCCGGCGCCACGCAGGGCGTCCATCACGCTCATCAGGTCGCCGTAGTCCACGCCTTTGTCGGCCTGGAAGAAGATCGTCGTGTCTTTCTTGCCCTGGGTCTTGGCGTCCAGGGTCGCGCCGAGGCTGTCGACCTTGATTTCTTCTTCACCGAGGAACAGGCGCTGGTCGGCCTTGACGCTCAGGAACACCGGTTTCTCCGGGCGTGGCGACGGCTTGGCCGTCGATGCGGGGAGGTCAACCTTGATGTCCACGGTGGCGAGCGGGGCGGCCACCATGAAGATGATCAACAGCACCAGCATCACGTCAATGAATGGCGTGACGTTGATTTCGTGGTTCTCGGCCAGATCGTCGTCTGCGCCTTCTTTCAAATGCAGGCCCATGGCCGATTACCCCACTTTCACCATGTGCGGTTGCGAGCTGCGCTCGGGCGGCAGGTGGTCGAGGTCGCGACTGACCAGCAGCAGGACTTCGGCCGAAGCGTCGGAGACCTGGGCCTTGTAGCCGGCGATGGAGCGGGCGAAGACGTTATAGATGACCACGGCGGGGATCGCTGCGACCAGGCCCAAAGCCGTCGCCAGCAAGGCTTCGGCGATGCCGGGAGCAACGACGGCGAGGTTGGTGGTCTGGGTCTTGGCGATGCCGATGAAGCTGTTCATGATCCCCCACACGGTGCCGAACAGGCCGACGAAGGGCGCGGTGGAACCGATGGTGGCGAGCACGCCGGTGCCGCTGCTCATGTTGCGACCGCAGGCCGCGACCAGGCGCTCGAGACGGAAGCTCACGCGTTCCTTGATGCCTTCCTTCTCGCGGCTGTTGGCCGACAGGCGCATCTCTTCGAGCGCATCGTGCACCAGCAGGTTGGCGAGGGTGCCTTCCTTGCCGGCGGTGGTGCTGGCTTCCTTGAGGGTGGCGGCTTTTTTCAGGGCGGCGATCTCGCCACGCAAGCGGCGCTTGGCACCCAGCAGCTCGAAGCCTTTGGCGATCCAGATGGTCCAGGTGATGATCGAGGCAATGGCCAGGCCGATCATCACGGCTTTGACGACCACGTCGGCGTTCTTGTACATGCCCCAGGGCGACAGGTCGTGGGCCATGCCCAGGGTGTTGTCGGCTTCAAGCACTTGAGGCGCGTCGGCTGCGCTGGCTTCGACGGCCTGGGCCGGGTCGCTGGCTGCGGGAGCGGCTACAGGTGCTGTCGTGTCGGCCGGCGCCTGGGTGGCAGCGGGTGCCGTGGTGGACGTGCTGGCCGGCGTCTGGGCATCGGCGAATGCGGCGGCAGGCGCCAGCAGCAGGCTGAACAGCAACGCTGCCACAGCGCTCCAGGCGCGAGGTCGATTGGTTGGCGAAGCGGAGGAGAGAGAGCGTGTCATGCTGGCCGGACCTGAGAGAAAAAAGAAGGTTGATGTTCTTCCAGGCCTCGTGAGGCCGAGAACAAAAGTGGCGAGCATTATTGCAAGTAATTCTTGTTAACAAAAGTAATACAGTATCTTTTTTTCGTAGAATGCTAGCCGCTCGTCCTCTCTGGCAGCTAGTCTGCGGCTTTGCCATAGGAGATTCTGATGTCCGCGCCTTCTGTTCTAATTGCCGGCTGTGGTGATATCGGCGGCCGTTTGGCCAGCCAACTGGTGACCGAACATTGGCGGGTGCACGGCTTGCGGCGCACGGTTTCGAACCTGCCGGCCGGGGTCATCGGTGTCGGGGGCGACTTGTTCAACGAGCGATGCCCCACCGATTGGCCCAGCGGGCCATTGGACTACCTGGTCTACAGTGCTGCCGCCACCGACCATGACGAAGCGGGCTACCGCATGGCATACGTCGAAGGGTTGCAACATGTGTTGGGCTGGTTGAAGCAACATGGCCAGCAACCCAAGCGTTTGCTTTTTGTGTCCAGCAGCAGCGTCTATGGACAACAGAACGGCGAGTGGGTCGATGAAAGCTCACCTACCGAGGCGGGTGGTTATTCCGGGCGGGTCATGCTCGAAGCCGAGCAAGTGGCGCTGGGCAGTGGCATCCCGGCCAGTCGTGTACGCCTGACCGGCATCTACGGGCCGGGCCGGGAGTGGCTGCTCAGCCAGGTGCGCCAGGGTTATCGAGTGGTGACCGATCCGCCGCTGTACGGCAATCGCATCCACGCGGACGATGCCGCCGGCCTGCTGGCGTTCCTGCTCAAGGCCGACAATCAAGGCCAGGCGTTGAAGGACTGCTACATCGGCGTTGACGACGCTCCCGCGCCGTTGGCGGAAGTGGTGGGCTGGTTGCGCGAGTACATGGGCATCACCGAGTGGGCCGAGGACGCCAGCGTGCGCCGCGCCGGCAGCAAGCGCTGCAGCAATGCGCGGGCGAAGGCCCTGGGCTGGACACCGCGTTATCCGAGTTTTCGCGAGGGGTATGCGGCGATCCTGGAAGGGCGTTGCTGATTTTCCCGGCACACCAAAAGCAACTGTGGGAGCGAGCTTGCTCGCGAAGAGGTCATGACATTCAACGGCAGCGTTGACTGTCACACCGCTATAGCGAGCAGGCTCGCTCCCACAGGGGATTACTGCTTCTCCAGTACCCAGCGCCGGTCACCTGGCGTGAACGAAGGCATCTCATCGGCCAGCGCCGCATTCACGGTCTGGAAGATCTCCAGCTTCTTGCCATTACGCGCGAAAATCCAGGTGTTGCCCTGGCCGTTCTGCTGCAGCCAGATGTTGTCGTTGCCGCCGCTCATCGAGGCGCAGTCGCCGGCGAGACACAAGGCGTAGCGATCAGCGCCCGGCAGGCCGCTGACCTGGCCATCGGGCTGGAATTGCACCGTGGCGCCTTGGCCGGGGCCTTCGGCGATGTTCCAGGTGCCGCCCAGGTAGGCGCCATACAGCGCCCGCTCGAAGCTGGCGCCGATGGGCGCGCCGTCCGGGACCTGCACCTTGGCGCGCTCGAATACCTGCTGCGGTTCGTTTTCGGTGGAAGCCTGGCTCAGTTGGTCGCCGTC
This sequence comes from Pseudomonas sp. Z1-29, assembly GCF_051131995.1. Classification (NCBI taxonomy): domain Bacteria; kingdom Pseudomonadati; phylum Pseudomonadota; class Gammaproteobacteria; order Pseudomonadales; family Pseudomonadaceae; genus Pseudomonas; species Pseudomonas sp. Z1-29. The sequence continues at coordinate 205,074 of NZ_CP071645.1, forward strand.
GCGCTTCAGTTCGCTGGCCGAGCTGCCATAAAAATCGACTTTCCAGGCACCGTCTTCTTCGCCGAGCAGCTTGCCTTCGACGTTTTCAAAACCGTTGGTGTAGCGCGCCTGACCGGCCCGGGTGTTGACGTCCCATTCCAGGTTCGGGCCGTAGCCTTGCAGCGCTTCGCGCAGCGGGCCGCCCTTGGCGGCAGCGTCGATGGCGGCCTGGTTGATCCAGGTGCCGCTGATGTCACGGTCGGCAGGGTCGCTGGCGCAACCGCCGAGAATCAGGGCGAGCAGCGAGAAAGCAAGCGCGTTGCGCATGGAGGAATCCTTTCAGAACGAAAACGGCGCAGCGGGGGAAGCTGCGCCGGGTTTATTACTCGATGACCAGGATGGCGTCCATCTCGACCTGGGCACCCTTCGGCAGGGCGGCCACGCCAATGGCGGCGCGGGCAGGGTAAGGCTGGTCGAAATACTTGCCCATGATCTCGTTGACCTTGGCGAAGTGGCTCAGGTCGGTGAGGAAGATGTTGAGCTTGACGATGTCCTTGAGCGAACCGCCGGCAGCTTCGGCCACGGCCTTCAGGTTCTCGAAGACCTGCACGGTCTGGGCTTCGAAGCCCTCGACCAGCTCCATGGTTTTCGGGTCCAGCGGGATCTGGCCCGACATGTACACCGTGTTGCCCGCCTTGATCGCCTGGGAATAAGTACCGATGGCGGCCGGGGCCTTGTCGCTGGAAATAACGGTCTTGGTCATTCATGACTCCTTGTAATGAGGGCGGCTATAAAGCGCTATGCGCGCATGCGGGTAATGCGAATGACCCCGGTCAGGGCGCGCAGTTTCTTGATCACGCGGGCCAGGTGCACACGGTCGTGCACGCTGACCACCAGTTGGACGACGCTGATGCGGCCGTCGCGTTCGTCCATGCTGATTTTCTCGATGTTGCCGTCGGCGGCGTTGACGCTGCTCGCCAGCAAGGCGATCAGGCCGCGCTGGTGTTCGAGTTCGACGCGCAGCTCGACGTTGAATTCGCCGGTAACATCCTTGGCCCACGAAAGCTGGATGCATTTTTCCGGGTTGTGGCGGATTTCGCTGATGTTGCGGCAGTTGTCCAGGTGCACCACCATCCCCTTGCCGGCGGACAGGTGGCCGACAATCGGGTCGCCCGGTATCGGCGTGCAGCACTTGGCGTAGCTGAGCACCAGGCCCTCGGTACCGCGAATCGCCAGCGGGCCCTCTGGGCTTGGCAACTGTTCGCCTTCGCCGAGCAGGCGGCGGGCGACGACATAGGCCATGCGATTGCCCAGGCCGATGTCTTCTAGCAGGTCTTCGATCAATTCGAGGCGGTACTCGTTGAGCATGACCTGCACGCGCTCGGCCGGGATCTTGTCCAGCGAGCTGTCGAAACCGTTCAGCACTTTGTTCAGCAGGCGCTCGCCAAGGCTGATGGATTCGGAGCGACGTTGCAGCTTCAGCGCGTGACGGATGTGCGTGCGGGCCTTGCCGGTGACCACGAAATTGAGCCAAGCCGGGTTCGGCCGCGCGCCGGGGGCGCTGACGATCTCCACGGTGGAGCCGCTTTGCAGCGGTTCGGACAACGGGGCCAGGCGGCGATTGATGCGACAGGCGATGCAGCTGTTGCCGACGTCGGTGTGCACGGCGTAGGCGAAATCCACCGCGGTGGAGCCTTTGGGCAGCTCCATGATCCGGCCCTTGGGCGTGAAGACGTAGACCTCGTCCGGGAACAGGTCGATCTTGACGCTCTCGATGAATTCCAGGGAATTGCCGGCGCGCTGCTGCATTTCCAGCACGCCCTTGACCCACTGACGGGCGCGTGCGTGAGTGCTCTTGGGCTGTTCATCGCCGCTGGATTTGTACAGCCAGTGGGCGGCGATGCCGTTGTTGGCCATCTCTTCCATTTCACGGGTGCGGATCTGGATTTCGATCGGTACGCCATGCATGCCGAACAGCGTGGTATGCAGCGACTGGTAGCCGTTGGCCTTGGGGATCGCGATGTAGTCCTTGAAGCGCCCCGGCAGTGGTTTGTACAGATTATGCACAGCACCGAGCACGCGGTAGCAGGTATCGACCTTGTCGACGATGATCCGGAACGCATAGACGTCCATGATCTCGTTGAAGGCTCGGCGCTTGCCGCGCATTTTCTTGTAGATGCCGTAGAGGTGTTTCTGCCGCCCGCTGACTTCGCCTTCGATGCCGTCGATTGCGAGGCAGTGGCTCAGCGACTCTTCGATCTTGTTGACGATTTCCTTGCGATTGCCCCTGGCGCGCTTGACGGCCTGGTTGATCCGCGCCGAACGCATCGGGTGCATGGCCTTGAAACCCAGGTCCTCGAACTCGATGCGGATCGCGTGCATACCCAGTCGGTTGGCGATGGGTGCATAGATTTCCAGGGTTTCCTTGGCGATGCGCCGGCGTTTTTCGCCGGACAGCACTTCCAGGGTGCGCATATTGTGCAAGCGGTCGGCGAGCTTGACCAGGATCACCCGGATGTCGCGCGCCATGGCCATGGCCATTTTCTGGAAGTTCTCGGCCTGGGCCTCGGCCTTGGTCTCGAAGTTCATTTGGGTCAGCTTGCTGACCCCGTCGACCAGCTCGGCCACGGTTTCGCCGAACTGCGCTTGCAGCGCTTCCTTGGCAATGCCGGTGTCTTCGATCACGTCATGCAGCATCGCCGCCATCAGGCTCTGATGGTCCATGTGCATGTCGGCAAGAATATTTGCCACCGCAAGCGGGTGCGTGACGTACGCCTCGCCGCTGCGGCGGCGCTGGCCGTCGTGGGCTTGTTCGGCGTAGAAATAGGCTCGGCGGACCAGGTTGACCTGGTCTGTGCCGAGGTAGGCCGATAAGCGATCGGCGAGGGCGTCTATGCTCGGCATGATGATGACTCCTGCCGTCTGCTGTGACCCCGCGCCGTGCTACGTCGACCAGGCATAGGCTTAGACCGCCTCGTTGGACTCGTCCTCGAACGCTGCGAACAGCGGTTCGTCTTCAACGATTTCAGCGTTGGCGATGAACTCGTAGCTCATCAGGCCTTCGGCGATTTCACGCAGCGCTACCACGGTAGGCTTGTCGTTTTCCCACTGGACCAACGGCTCTTTGCCACCGGTGGCCAGTTGACGGGCACGCTTGGTAGAGAGCATGACCAGCTCAAAGCGGTTTTCCACGTGTTCTAGGCAGTCTTCAACGGTTACGCGGGCCATGGTATTCCTCGGAGCGAATGCAATATGCGCGCTGCCCGGTTGGGCGAGCGGACTCGACAGTTTAAAAAAACACCAGCGTTTAGGGAAGCGCTGATTTTTTGAGCAAACCCCTCGGCGCGCTGCGACTACCAATGTAAAGCCGTCGCAGCGGTTTTGGGAAGGGCTGTTCAGCCCAGCAGTTCGGCCAGTAATTTACCGAAACGTTGCTGCTGGCGTTTCTGCTGGAGCTGGCTGGCGCGGAAAATCGCCTTCAGATCGTCCAGCGCGTGGGAGAAATCGTCGTTGATGATCAGGTAATCGTAGTCAACGTAGTGACTCATTTCGCTGACCGCTTCCCGCATCCGCCCTTCGATGATCTCGTCGCTGTCCTGGCCACGGTTGGTCAGGCGCTGGCGCAAGGCCTGCTGGCTCGGCGGCAGGATGAAGATCGAGCGGGCCTGGGGCATCAATTTGCGCACCTGCTCGGCGCCTTGCCAGTCGATTTCCAGGATCAGGTCGTGGCCTTCGTCCAAGGTCTGCTGAAGGACGCTTTGCGAGGTGCCGTAGAGATTGCCAAAGACTTCGGCGCGCTCCAGGAAGTCGCCGTGCTCGGCCATCCGCACGAACTCTTCGCGGTCGACGAAGTGATAGTTCACGCCGTTCACTTCACCAGGACGCATGGCGCGGGTGGTGTGAGAGACCGAGACGCGAATTTGCGGCTCGGCGTCGATCAACGCCTTGACCAGGCTGGTCTTGCCGGCGCCGGAGGGCGCGGAAATGATGTAGAGGGTGCCAGTGCTGTGGGTCATGTCGGGTTAGCCTTACTCAATGTTCTGCACTTGTTCGCGCATTTGTTCGATCAACACCTTGAGGTTGACCGCCGCCTGGGTGCTGCGCGGGTCGAAGGCTTTGGAGCCCAGTGTATTGGCTTCGCGGTTGAGCTCCTGCATCAGGAAGTCGAGGCGGCGGCCGGCCGCGCCACCGGACTTGAGCACCCGGCGGACTTCAATGATGTGGGTGCTCAGGCGATCCAGTTCTTCGGCCACGTCGCTCTTCTGGGCGAGCATGACCATTTCCTGTTCCAGGCGCTGCGGGTCCAGCTCCGCCTTCATGTCGGCGAAGCGGTCGAGGACTTTCTGGCGCTGCGTGGCGAGCATCTGCGGAACGAGTTCGCGCAGGGTGGCGACGTCCTCTTCGATGGAGGTCAGGCGCTCGTTGATCAGTCGGGCCAGTTCCGCGCCTTCGCGCTCGCGGCCGGCCTTGAGCTCGTTCAGCCCTTGATTGAACAATGCCAGGGCCTCGGTGTTCAGCGCCTGCGGGTCGCTCGCGTCACCCACCAGCACGCCCGGCCAGGCCAGGACTTCCAGCGGGTTCAGGGCGGCGGGATTGTTGATCAGGCTGGCGACGGTTTCGGCGGCGGCGACCAATTGCGCGGCGCGCTCGCGGTCCACTTGCAAGGTTTTGCCGCTGCTCTCTTCGGTAAACCGCAGGGTGCATTCCAGTTTGCCCCGGGACAGGCCCTGGCGCAGCGCTTCACGCACGCCGCCTTCGAGGTCGCGGAAGGACTCGGGCAAGCGCAGGTGCGGCTCCAGGTAACGGCTGTTGACCGAGCGCAGCTCCCAGCTCAGCGTGCCTTGGGCGCCGGCCTTTTCGACGCGGGCGAAGGCGGTCATGCTGTGCACCATGGGGGTTCCTCGCAATGCAGGCTCGCCACAACCGTTGATTGTGGGGCCTGGGATCTGTGGGTGGATGCCGAAGGGCAGCAAAGGCGCAGGATTGTAGCGCAGTGGGACGCAAGCGCCCAAACAGCTCCGGTTACAAAGCGCTGCAGCCCGTCGGGCGGGGCTTTGAGTGCGTTCACCCGTCGCGTCAGTTTATTAGAACTGCCCTATGACGATTCGCGGCTCTATAATGCCGGCAGTTTTCCGTCCTCTGTACAGGTGTTCCCTATGAAACGTCCAAGTGGTCGCGCTGCCGATCAGCTTCGCTCGATCCGCATTACCCGCAACTACACCAAACACGCCGAGGGATCTGTACTGGTGGAGTTCGGTGATACCAAGGTCATCTGCACCGTCAGCGTCGAAAACGGCGTGCCTCGTTTCCTCAAGGGCCAGGGCCAGGGTTGGTTGACTGCCGAATACGGCATGCTGCCGCGGGCTACCGGCGAGCGGAACCAGCGCGAGGCCAGTCGTGGCAAGCAGGGCGGACGGACCCTGGAAATCCAGCGCCTGATCGGTCGTTCGCTGCGCGCCGCGCTGGACATGTCCAAGCTCGGCGATGTGACGCTGTATGTTGATTGCGACGTGATCCAGGCTGACGGCGGCACCCGCACCGCCTCCATCACCGGTGCCATGGTTGCGCTGGCCGATGCCTTGAAAGTGATCAAGAAGCGTGGCGGCCTCAAGGGCGGCGATCCGCTCAAGCAAATGATCGCCGCGGTGTCGGTGGGCATGTACCAGGGCGAGCCGGTGCTGGACCTGGATTACCTGGAGGACTCCGCTGCCGAGACCGACCTGAACGTGGTCATGACCAGTGCCGGCGGCTTCATCGAAGTCCAGGGCACCGCCGAGGGCGCGCCGTTCCAGCCGGAAGAATTGACCGCTATGCTGGAGCTGGCGAAGAAAGGCATGGGCGAAATCTTCGAATTGCAAAAGGCCGCGTTGGCCGACTGATTTTTTTGCGCTTCAGACAAGGAGAGTGTCATGAGTGATGAGCAAGTCCTGTTGCCCCAGCCGAGCAGAGAAGCGCGGCAGTGGGCAATGTTTTGTCACCTGTCTGCACTATTGGGCATTTTCATTCCGTTCGGTTCGCTGATCGGGCCGCTGGTCATCTGGCAGCTCAAGCGTGAATCCGACCCGTTCATCGATGCCCAGGGCAAGGAAGCGCTGAACTTCCAGATCACTGTGGCGATCGCCGCGGCGATCAGCTTGTTGCTGATGATCGTGGTGATTGGTTTCTTCCTGTTTGGCCTGGTGGCGATCGGTGCGCTGGTGCTGACCATCATTGCTGGCGTGAAGGCCAATGAAGGGCAGCCGTATCGGTATCCATTTACCTGGCGGCTGGTCAAATAACGAGCAGCACATATATCCCCTGTGGGAGCGAGCCTGCTCGCGATGGCAATCTATCAGTCAGCATTGATGTCGGCTGACCCACCGCTATCGCGAGCAGGCTCGCTCCCACAGTTGTTTTCGGCGCTCATAAAAAAACCGACATTGCTGTCGGTTTTTTTATGGGTACGAAAAGGACCTAGATGGTCAGCGTCCAGTCGTAGTCCACGATCAGCGGCGCATGCTGCGAGAACCGCGGCTGGCGTGGCAGGCGGGCGCTGCGGACGAAGCGGCGCAGCCCGGGCGTCAGCAGCTGGTAGTCGAAGCGCCAGCCGAGGTTGAGCATCTCGGCCTGCTCGTTATCCGGCCACCAGCTGTACTGGTCGCCTTCGCGGCTGACTTCGCGCAGGGCATCGACATAACCCATGTTGCCGATGATCTCGTCCATCCAGGCCCGTTCCGGCGCCAGGAAGCCAGGCGACTGCTGGCTGTCGCGCCAGTTCTTGATATCCAGCTTCTGTTGCGCCACGTACAGCGAGCCACAATAAATGTACTCGCGACGTTTGCGCCGCTGTTTATCAAGGTAACGGGCGAAGTCGTCCATCAACTTGAATTTCTGATTCAAATCTTCATCGCCGTTCTGCCCCGAAGGGAGCAGCAAGGTCGCGATGCTGACCTTGTCGAAATCGGCTTGCAGGTAGCGCCCGTAGCGGTCCGCCGTCTCGAAACCGAGACCGTTGATGACAGCCTTCGGTTGCAGCCGCGAGTACAAAGCCACGCCACCCTGGGCGGGGACTTCGGCATCGCAGGCGTAAAGGAAGTAACCGTCCAGTTGGAAGGCTGCATCGTCCAGTTCAAAGGCGGAGGCGCGGGTGTCCTGCAGGCAGATGACGTCGGCATTCTGTGCTTGCAGCCAACTGAGCAAACCACGCTCCACTGCAGCCTGAATACCATTGACGTTCACACTGATGATCCGCATAAATGGCCCCAAAAATCACGTGCGTGTATGATACACGCCGTCTACCTATTTAGCTAAATCCGCGGTATTTGAGGCTTTTTTCATGCAGGCGTATCAGCGCGATTTCATTCGCTTTGCCATCGATCGCGGCGTTTTGCGCTTCGGTGAATTCACCCTCAAGTCCGGGCGCACCAGCCCGTACTTCTTCAACGCCGGCCTGTTCAACAGTGGAACCGCCCTGGCGCAGTTGGGCCGGTTCTATGCCGCCGCCATCGTTGAAAGCGGCATTCCGTTCGACGTGCTGTTCGGCCCGGCCTACAAGGGCATCCCATTGGCCGCCACTACCGCCGTCGCCCTGGCCGAGCACCATGGCCGTGACCTGCCCTGGTGCTTCAACCGCAAGGAAGCCAAGGCTCACGGTGAAGGCGGAAGCCTGGTCGGCGCGCCGTTGACCGGCGAAGTGCTGATCATCGATGACGTTATAACCGCCGGTACCGCCATTCGCGAGGTGATGCAGATCATCGCTTCCCAGGAAGGCGCCAAGGCTGCCGGCGTGCTGATCGCCCTGAACCGTCAGGAGCGCGGCAATGGTGAGCTGTCGGCGATCCAGGAAGTGGAGCGCGACTTCGGTATCCCGGTGATCAGCATTGTGTCGCTGAACCAGGTGCTGGAGTTCTTGGCCGATGATCCGCAGCTCAAGCAGCATTTGCCGGCGGTTGAGGCCTATCGCGCCCAGTTCGGCGTCTAAAAAGCCCCGCTGGTTTTGATCTTGTGGCGAGGGAGCTTGCTCCCGCTCGGTCGCGCAGCGACCGCAAAATGTTGGGGCCGCTGCGCAGCCCAGCGGGAGCAAGCTCCCTCGCCACACAAGCATCTTCTGAAGAAGTGATGAAAAAGACCCCGCTCAACCAGGTTGAGCGGGGTCTTTTTTACAGGTGTCGCTTAATGACGCTTGCGATTGCTGATCAGCGTACCCACGCCGGTATCGGTGAAGATCTCCAGGAGGATCGCATTCGGCACGCGGCCGTCGATGATCAGCGAGCTGCCAACGCCGCCCTGGACCGCTTCCAGCGCGCAACGGATCTTCGGCAGCATGCCGCCGTAGATGGTGCCATCGGCGATCAAGTCATCGACTTGCTGGGTCGACAACCCGGTCAGGACCTTGCCGGTCTTGTCCATCAGGCCGGCGATGTTGGTCAGCAGCATCAGCTTCTCGGCTTTCAGCGCTTCGGCAACCTTGCCGGCCACCAGGTCGGCGTTGATGTTGTACGACTCGCCATTGGCGCCCACGCCGATCGGCGCGATGACCGGAATGAAGTCGCCCTTGACCAGCAGGTTCAGCAGATCGGTGTTGATGCCGACCACTTCGCCGACCTGGCCGATGTCGATGATTTCCGGCTGAGTCATCTCCGGCGTCTGGCGGGTTACGGTGAGTTTCTTCGCCCGGATCAGTTCGGCGTCCTTGCCGGTCAGGCCGATGGCGCTGCCGCCGTGGCGGTTGATCAGATTGACGATGTCCTTGTTCACCTGGCCGCCGAGGACCATCTCCACCACATCCATGGTCTGCGCATCGGTCACGCGCATGCCGTCGATGAAGTGGCTTTCGATCGACAGGCGCTTGAGCAGGTCGCCGATTTGCGGACCGCCGCCGTGAACCACCACCGGGTTGATGCCCACCGCCTTCATCAGCACGATGTCGCGGGCGAAGCCGGTCTTGAGCTCCTCGCTTTCCATTGCGTTGCCGCCGTACTTGATCACCAGGGTCTTGCCGACGTAGCGTCGGATGTAAGGCAACGCTTCGGACAGGACCTTGGCGGTGTTGGCGGCGGCTTCGCGTTCGAGGGTCATTCAGGGCTCCGGTGGTGATTCAAATCAGAACGGTAGTTGGAGATCAGGTGCAACACGCTTGAGTTGGCTGTGGAACACATCCTTGATGCGCTGCAGTTCCGCCTCGTTGTCGGCCTCGAAACGCAGCACCAGCACCGGTGTGGTGTTGGAGGCGCGAACCAGGCCCCAGCCTTGTGGGTAGTCGACCCGCACACCGTCGATGGTGGTCAGTTCGGCGCCTTCGCCCCACTGGGCGTCGTGCAGTGCATCAATGATGCTGAATTTGCTCTCTTCGGTCACATGGATATTGATTTCCGGCGTAGAAATATCGTTCGGGAAGGTCGCGAACAGCTCTTCGGCGGTGGATTTCTCCTTGCTGAGGATTTCCAGCAGGCGTGCCGCGCTGTAGATGCCGTCATCGAAACCGAACCAGCGCTCCTTGAAGAAGATGTGGCCGCTCATTTCGCCGGCCAGCAGGGCGCCGCTCTGTTTCATTTTTTTCTTGATCAGCGAATGGCCGGTTTTCCACATGAGCGGACGACCGCCATATTCCTTGATCAGCGGCACCAGGCGACGGGTGCACTTCACGTCGAAGATGATCTCGGCGTCAGGGTTGCGCGCCACCACGTCCTTGGCGAACAGCATCAGCAGACGGTCAGGAAACACCACGCTGCCGGTATTGGTCACCACACCCACGCGGTCGCCGTCGCCGTCGAAGGCCAGGCCCAGGTCGGCGTTGGTTTCCTTGACCTTGGCGATCAGGTCCTCGAGATTTTCCAGCTTGCCCGGATCCGGGTGGTGATTTGGGAAATTGCCGTCGACGTCGCAGAACAACGGGATGACTTCGCAGTTCAGCGCTTCGATCAGTTGCGGGGCGATGACGCCGGCCGCGCCGTTGCCGCAATCGACCACTACTTTCAGGCGGCGGGCCAGTTTCACGTCCTTGACGATTTCGTCGTTGTAGCGCGGGAGGATGTCGACCTTGGTCACGCTGCCCTGGCCACTGCTCAGGTCATTGGTCTTGAGGCGGGTGTGCAGGGCCTGGATCTGCTCGTTGGCGAGGGTGTCGCCGGCGATGACGATCTTGAAGCCGTTGTAGTTCGACGGGTTGTGGCTGCCGGTGAGCATCACGCCGGATTTGCCGGCCAGGACATTGGCGGCGTAATAAAGCGCCGGGGTCGGCACCAGGCCGACGTCGCTGACGTGGCAACCGCTGTCGGCAACGCCTTTGATCAACTGCTCGACCAGCTCCGGGCCGGACAAGCGACCGTCGCGGCCGACATTCACGTTCGGTTCGCCCTGGGCCAGGCTCTGGGAGCCGATGGCGCGGCCGATCCAGTAGGCGGTTTCAGCCGTCAGGGTTTCCGGCACGACGCCACGGATGTCGTAGGCGCGGAAGATGCTGTCAGGGAAGATCGGGGCGATTGCGGCTGGGGTGTTCATGGGCGGGGTGCTCTATCAGGAAAGTGACTGGACAGGCCGACGACGGGCGTCGGCAGGCTCAAGCTGAAGGGTATGACGGCGTTTTCTACAGAGAGTTCGCGGTGGGAAAGTGCCATGAGACAGCGTTACCCCAGCCCGAACGGCCTAAAACGTTGATTCCGGATGGGAAACGTCGCCTCGAGCCGTTACGCATTTTTCGTCCTGAAACAGAAGCTTAATAAAGCGGCCGGGCCTGTTGCCCGGCCCGAGCAGCCGGATCAGTGGCTACCGGAGTGACCGAAACCGCCGGCGCCGCGCTGGCTCTCGTCGAATTCCTCGACCAATTCGAAATGGGCCTGGACCACCGGCACCAGCACCAGTTGGGCAATGCGTTCGCCCACGGCGATGTTGAAAGCGGTCTGGCCGCGATTCCAGCAGGACACCATCAGTTCGCCCTGGTAATCGGAGTCGATCAGGCCCACCAGGTTGCCCAGCACGATGCCGTGCTTATGGCCCAGGCCCGAGCGCGGCAGAATCAGCGCGGCGAGGCCCGGATCGCCGATGTAGACCGACAGGCCGGTGGGAATCAGCAGGGTCTGGCCCGGTTCCAGGATCGTGTCCTGCTTGAGCATCGCCCGCAGATCGAGGCCGGCTGAGCCCGGCGTGGCGTACTGCGGCAGTGGGAATTCGTTGCCGATGCGAGGGTCGAGGATCTTGGCTTGTAGAGCGTGCATTGAAATTAAACCTGGTTCAGCCGTTCGGCGATGAAAGTAATCAGTTGGCGGGCAATCTTGCCCTTGCTGGTCTGGGCGAAAAGCGTGGCGTGCAACTGGCGGTCGATCACGCTGCAGGCGTTCTCTTCGCTGTTGAAGCCGATGCTCGGGTTGGCGACGTCGTTGGCGACGATCAGGTCCAGATTCTTGTCCTTGAGCTTGCGCGCGGCGTAATCGAGGAGGTGTTCGGTTTCGGCGGCAAAACCGACGCTGAATGGACGGTCGGGACGGGTGGCGATGGTGGCCAGGATGTCCGGGTTGCGTACCATTTGCAGGAGCAGGCCGTCGCCGCTTGTAGGGTCTTTCTTCAATTTTTGCGGGGCAACGACTTCGGGGCGGTAGTCCGCCACCGCCGCCGAGGCGATGAACAGGTCGCACGGGATCGAGGCCTCACAGGCCGCAAGCATGTCCCGGGCGCTGACGACGTCGATGCGGGTCACTCGATCCGGGGTCGGCAGGTGCACCGGCCCGGTGATCAGCGTCACCCGCGCGCCCGCTTCGACGGCGGCTTCGGCCAGGGCGAAGCCCATTTTCCCCGAGCTGTGGTTGGTGATGTAGCGCACCGGGTCGATGTTTTCCTGGGTCGGGCCGGCGGTAATCAGCACATGCTTGCCGGTCAGCGCCTGGCGCTGGAAGCAGTCGGCGGCGCACTGAACCAGGTCGTTGGCTTCGAGCATGCGGCCCATGCCGACATCGCCGCAGGCCTGGCTGCCAGAGGCTGGGCCAAAAACTTTCAGATCGCGGCTTTCGAGCAGTTGCAGGTTGGCCTGGGTGGCGGGGTCGCGCCACATGGCCTGGTTCATGGCCGGCGCCACGGCGACCACGGCGTCGGTAGCGAGTACAAGGGTGGTCAGCAGGTCGTCGGCGATGCCTTGGGCCAGGCGGGCGATCAGGTCGGCCGTGGCCGGGGCGATCAGCACCAGGTCAGCCCATTTGGCCAGCTCGATATGACCCATGGCGGCCTCGGCCGCCGGGTCGAGCAGATCCAGGTGGACCGGGTGCCCGGACAAGGCTTGCATGGTCAGCGGGGTGATGAACTCACTGCCGCCGCGGGTCATGACGACCCGTACTTCGGCGCCCTGGTCGATAAGCCTGCGAACCAGCTCGGCGCTCTTGTAGGCGGCAATGCCGCCGCCGACGCCCAGAACGATGCGTTTCCGATACAGCCGCTGCATAGGCCTGCCTTTCGATTTTAATGGTCAGTGCAGGGCGAACCCTCGGCAGCAGCCTGCCTGGGTGCAAATCGCCTGCAAAAAAGATGGGCTAAGATATCACAGCGTCCGCTACGGAACAGCGGCGCCCATTATCAGGGAGATGCCATGAGTATTCGGGACTGGCCGGTGGCCGAGCGGCCACGGGAGAGATTGTTGGTGTCGGGGGCGGAGAGTCTTTCAGACGCCGAGCTGCTGGCGATATTTTTACGCACGGGTGTGTCGGGTAAAAGCGCGGTGGATCTGGCTCGACATCTGCTGTCCCAATTTGGCTGCCTGCGGGCGTTGCTTGAGGCTGATCAGCTCACGTTCAGCAGTCATATGGGGCTGGGTCCGGCGAAATTCGCTCAATTGCGCGCGGTGCTCGAAATGGGCCGGCGACACTTGGCGGCGCGGACTCGGCAGAATTCAATGCTGGAAGACCCGCAGGCCGTTCGTGACTATCTCAAGTCAATGCTGCGCCACGAACCTCACGAGGTTTTTGGTTGCCTGTTTCTCAACTCGCGGCATCAGGTGCTGGCGTTCGAAGCGCTTTTTCGTGGCTCCATCGCCTGCACCAGTGTCCACCCCCGGCAAGTGGTCAAGCGCGCCCTGGCCCACAACGCCGCTGCCGTGATCCTCTGCCACAACCACCCCTCCGGCAGCACCGAGCCCAGCCAGGCCGACCGAATGCTCACCGAGCGGCTCCAGGACGCGCTGGAGCTGATCGATGTGCGGGTGCTCGACCATTTTATCGTCGGCGATGGGGAGCCGTTGTCGATGGCGGAGTGTGGGTGGATGTAGGCAGGGCTGACGATATGGAGCCTTTGTGGGAGCGAGCCTGCTCGCGAATGCGGTGTATCAGTTGACTCAAAGTTGGCTGACAAACCGATTTCGCGAGCAGGCTCGCTCCCACAAGGGGACTGGGGCTAGGCCGGGTTACTTGAGGTTGACCTTGGAATAATCCTGCCGCCCAAACGGGCTGACCGTATAACCCTGCACATCCTTGCGGGTCAGCGCGAATGCCGTCGGGTGCGCCAGGGGCAGCCAGAGGGCCTGCTGCTGGATCTGCGCCTGGGCCTGTTCGTAGAGTTTGGTGCGCACGCCCTGTTCGCTGGTGGTCTTGCCGGCACTGATCAGTTTGTCCAGATCCGGGTTGCAGTAACGAGCGAAATTGGTCCCGGACTTGACCGCCGCGCAGGAAAACTGCGGCGTGAGGAAGTTGTCCGGGTCACCGTTGTCGCCGGCCCAGCCCATGAACAGCAGGTCGTGCTCGCCGGCCTTGGCGCGGCGGATCAGCTCGCCCCATTCGATCACGCGGATTTCCGCCTGGATGCCGATTCCCGCCAGGTCCGATTGCAACAGCTGCGCGCCGAGGCTCGGATTGGGATTGAGCAGGCTGCCGGAGGGGCGAGTCCAGATAGTAGTCTTGAAGCCTTCCTTCAAACCGGCCTTGGCCAGCAATTCCCGAGCCTTGGCCGGGTCATGGGCATAGCCGGGCAGGTTTTTCGCGTAGCTCCAGGTGTTTGGCGGATAAGGGCCGTTGGCCGCTTCGGCCGTGCCTTCGAAAACGGTCTTGAGGTAGCTGGGCTTGTCAAAAGCCAGGTTGATGGCCTGACGGACTTCCGGCTTGTCCAGCGGCGGATGCTGGCTGTTGATCGCCAGGAAAGCGGTCATGAACGCGTCAGTCTGCGCCACCTTCAATGTCGGCTCCTGCCGGGCGGCCTGCACGTCCAGCGGCTTGGGCGACAGGGCGATCTGGCATTCATTTCGGCGCAACTTCTGCAGGCGCACGTTGGCGTCTGGCGTGATGGCAAAGATCAGCGGGTCCACCTGGGGCTTGCCGCCGAAATAATCCCCGTTGGCCTTGTAGCGAATCGAGGCATCTTTCTGGAACCGGTTGAAAATGAACGGGCCGGTGCCGATGGGCTGGCTGTTGAGTTGCTCCGGCTTGCCGGCCTTCATCAACTGGTCGGCATATTCAGCCGAATAGATCGATGCGAAACCCATGCTCAACGTCGCCAGGAAGGTCGAATCGGCATGGTCGAGGGTGAAGCGCACTGTCAACGGGTCCAGGGCATCGATTTTTGTAATCAGCGCCGGCAGTTGCATGGATTGGGCGTGGGGGAAGCCGCTCTGGGCGACCTTGTGCCAAGGGTTGGCCGGGTCCAGCATGCGCTCGAAGCTGAACTTGACGTCTTCGGCCGTCAGGTCGCGACGCGGTGTGAAGTAGTCGGTGTGGTGAAACCTGACCTTGGGGCGCAACTTGAAGACATAACTCAGGCCATCGGGCGAAACTTCCCAGCTCTCGGCCAGGCTGGCCACCACCTTGCCGCTGGCGGTGTCGAAATCTACCAGGCGGTTCATCAGCACGTCGGCCGAAGCGTTGGTAGTGGTCAGGGAGTTGTACTGGACGACATCGAACCCTTCCGGGCTGGCCTCGGTACACACGCTCAGGGCGGCGGCCTGGGCCAGCGGAGTGAGTAGCAGAGGGGCGAGCAACAGCGGTAGGGCAGCGAGGCGCATGATTGATTTCCTGTGCAGGTCGGAGGCCCATCTGCGAGTGCAGTCTGGAAAAGGTCTACCCTAGTGGGCTCGCCTGCAAATGACTATCCCCTTTTTGCATTTTCCGGCACTCTTTGCAGCGCTTCGCGGGACGTGCTCAGGGCGCGAGCTCGCCAATGAATGAAAAAAACCTGCGCGCCGCGACGAGCGGTCAGGGCATCGCGGGCCCTTGCCGCAGCCGCCTGAGGCTGTTGATCGAGGGTTTCCAGTAAAGACAAATCACACCGGCTGTTGTTGTGCCTGGGTCTTTCTGGTATAAAGCAGCGCTCTTTTCTAGGGGCCCGGTTCCTTCACTGTAGGTGTAGCCGGTAAGACCCTTAAAGAAACGCGGCGCCTGGCGCCAAATGACTGAGAGATTAAGCGGCCAACCCATGCCGGGTTGGGCATGTGGTTTTAGAGGGCTGAGGCATGTCGAGAGTCTGTCAAGTTACCGGTAAGGGTCCGGTGACTGGGAATAACATTTCCCACGCAAACAACAAAACCCGTCGTCGTTTCCTGCCGAACCTGCAGCATCACCGCTTCTGGGTTGAAGAAGAGAAACGTTTTGTGCGTCTGCGCGTATCTGCCAAAGGCATGCGCATCATCGACAAGCGTGGCATCAGTGTCGTGCTGGCCGAACTTCGTCGCGATGGCAAGGTTTAAGGGAGCTAATCATGCGTGAATTGATTCGTTTGATCTCGAGCGCCGGTACTGGTCACTTCTACACTACCGACAAGAACAAGCGTACTACCCCGGACAAAATCGAGATCAAGAAATATGATCCGGTTGTTCGCAAGCACGTGATCTACAAGGAAGGCAAAATCAAGTAATTGATTTTCCCTCCTTACGAAAAAGGCCCGTATCGCGAGATACGGGCCTTTTTCTTTCAGGGCTGAAATCCTGACCGTTTACAAGGTTGCCTGATAATTAATCAGCCACACTTGTGACCGGTATAAAAGTTTTCCTTGTCGCTGAAGACGTAGAGCCGATCATCTCGATAGTCCATGGTGTAGGCTTCGCCTGCGCGTATATGGCGTACGATCTTGGCTCCCGAATAGGCTTGCATGTCGTGCAGAAATTGCGCGTCTACCTTCATCGGCAGCAGGGAGTTGAAAGCAAAATTAGCCGTGCATACGCCTGAAGGGTGGATCTCGTTGGCAATTGCTTCAAGCGCTCCAATGTTTAGTGTCAGCAGGGCAGCCAGTGCTGCGATCCGCGGTGTAGTAGCTTTTTTTTTGGCCATGTTGCCTCCTGGCATAATTTATAATCAGCGCCTCCTCATTGAGGCGCCCGGATATAATTACAGGAGGGTGGCGGCCATGTATATCGTACTGTGTAAGCGTTTGATTCATTCCTGTTTCTCAAACACTACATAAATCTTGCGGCACGCTTCCAGCACTTCCCAAGTTCCTTGGAATCCGGCCGGAATTACAAAACGATCGCCCGCTCGAAGTGTCTTGGCATTCCCTTCATTGTCCCGCAGCACCGAAACACCTTGGACGATTTCGCAGTATTCGTGCTCCGTATAGTTGACCGTCCACTGGCCCACCGCGCCTTCCCACACCCCCGCATTCATCTGTCCGCAAGGACTGCTGTAATGATTGAACACCGCTTGCTCGGGATCACCTTTAAGTACCTTGACCGGGTCCGGTCGATAGCGGTCGGCGGTGGTATTGGCCTGGCTGAAATCGACGATGTCCTGGATGCTCATGCGGTTACCCTCGGTGCTTGCGGCGCGGATGGCTGGGAGAGCAAAAGTCTATGTTTATTAAAACGAACATCGCAAGGCCGTTTGCTGGTTTTCTGTCAAATATATTGAAACATCCCCGGTCGCTGGTTTAGGGTGGCGGGTGCCTTGTGCCGAATACACATCGGCAAGGCAGAATTCTTGAACGCTACGCATAGCGTGGCGTTCGTACCCAAACAAGAGGAGGACACTCGCATGACCACCCTGACTCGTGCCGACTGGGAACAGCGCGCCCGCGACCTGAAGATCGAAGGCCGCGCCTTCATCAATGGCGAATACACCGATGCAGTGTCCGGCGAGACCTTCGATTGCCTCAGCCCGGTCGACGGCCGCCTGTTGGGCAAGATCGCCAGTTGCGACGTGGCCGACGCCCAGCGCGCCGTCGAAAACGCCCGCGCGACATTCAGCTCTGGCGCCTGGTCGCGCCTGGCGCCGAGCAAGCGCAAAGCCACCATGATTCGTTTTGCCGGCCTGCTCAAGCAGCACGCCGAAGAGCTGGCCTTGCTGGAAACCCTGGACATGGGCAAGCCGATCAGCGACTCCCTGAATATTGACGTTCCAGGCGCGGCGCAGGCGCTGAGCTGGAGCGGTGAAGCCATCGACAAGCTCTACGATGAAGTGGCCGCCACCCCGCATGACCAATTGGGCCTGGTCACCCGGGAACCGGTCGGCGTGGTCGGTGCCATCGTTCCGTGGAACTTCCCGTTGATGATGGCCTGCTGGAAGCTCGGCCCGGCGTTGTCCACCGGCAACTCGGTAGTGCTCAAGCCGTCGGAAAAATCCCCGCTGACCGCCATTCGTATCGCCGCGCTGGCCATCGAGGCCGGCATCCCCAAAGGCGTGCTGAACGTGCTGCCAGGCTATGGCCACACGGTCGGCAAGGCCCTGGCCTTGCACATGGATGTCGATACGCTGGTGTTCACCGGTTCCACCAAGATCGCCAAGCAACTGATGATCTATTCCGGCGAGTCGAACATGAAGCGCGTCTGGCTGGAGGCGGGTGGCAAGAGCCCGAACATCGTATTTGCCGATGCTCCGGACCTGCAGGCCGCCGCCGAAGCCGCCGCCAGTGCCATCGCCTTCAACCAGGGCGAAGTCTGCACGGCGGGCTCGCGCCTGCTGGTGGAGCGTTCGATCAAGGACACGTTCCTGCCGCTGGTGATCGAGGCTCTCAAGGGCTGGAAACCTGGCAATCCACTGGATCCAGCGACCAATGTCGGTGCCCTGGTCGATACCCAGCAGATGAATACCGTGCTGTCTTACATCGAAGCCGGTCACAGCGACGGCGCCAAGCTGGTCGCGGGTGGCAAGCGGATTCTCCAGGAAACCGGCGGTACCTACGTCGAGCCGACGATTTTCGATGGCGTGAGCAACGCGATGAAAATCGCCCAGGAAGAAATCTTCGGGCCGGTGTTGTCGGTCATCGCCTTCGACAGTGCCGAAGAGGCCGTCCAGATCGCCAACGACACCCCGTACGGCTTGGCTGCGGCAGTGTGGACCAAGGACATCTCCAAGGCTCACCTGACCGCCAAGGCCTTGCGCGCCGGCAGCGTATGGGTCAACCAATATGACGGTGGCGACATGACCGCACCGTTCGGTGGCTTCAAGCAGTCGGGCAACGGCCGTGACAAGTCGCTGCATGCGTTCGACAAGTACACCGAACTGAAGGCGACCTGGATCAAGCTCTGATCCTTCTGTACGAGCGGAGCTGGCGGTCGACACACATCCCCTGTGGGAGCGAGCCTGCTCGCGAAAGCGGTATGACAATCGACGATTTTGTTGAATGTTGCATCGTCATCGCGAGCAGGCTCGCTCCCACATTGTTTTGTGGTGATGCCTGGAGTCGATAGTTAGCCACGGGAGCGTGGAAATGCGTTGGGCGACCTATTTCGCCGTGTTGGCCTCTGTCCTGAGCGTCGGCCTTGCCCTCGGCGTAAGCATGCCCCTGGTGTCGCTGCGCCTGGAGGGCTGGGGTTATGGCTCGTTCGCCATTGGCGTCATGGCGGCGATGCCAGCCGTTGGCGTACTGGTCGGGGCCAAGGTTTCGAGCCGGCTGGCGGCGCATTTCGGTACGGCGGCGCTGATGCGCCTGTGCCTGTGGGGCGGGGCGGTGTCCATCGGGTTGTTGGCGCTGTTGCCCAGCTATCCGGTCTGGCTGCTCTTGCGGCTGTTGATCGGAGTCGTCCTGACATTGGTGTTCATTCTCGGCGAGAGCTGGATCAACCAGCTGGTCATCGAGCAATGGCGCGGGCGGTTGGTGGCGCTGTACGGGGCCAGCTATGCCTTGAGCCAATTGTCCGGCCCGCTGCTGCTCGGTGCGCTGGGGACCGATCATGACTACGGGTTCTGGGTGGGTGTCGGGCTGCTATTGATCGCCCCGTTGTTGTTGCTTGGCCGCAGCGGTGCGCCTGCCAGTGAGGCGGGCAGCGTTACCTTCGGCGATTTGTGGGAATTTTGCCGGGGCCTGCCGGCAATCGGTTGGGCGGTGTCGTTGTTCGCCGCATTCGAGGCGATGATCCTGACGCTGCTGCCGGTCTATTGCCTGCGCCAGGGCTTCAGTGCCGATATTGCGCTGGCGATGGTCAGCACGGTGGTGGTCGGCGACGCCCTGTTGCAGCTGCCCATTGGCGCCCTGGCCGATCGCCTGTCGCGCCGGTCGCTATTCACCGGCTGCGCGGTGGCACTGATGTTGTCCAGCCTCGCGGTGCCGCTGCTGATTGATACCTTGTTGATCTGGCCGCTGTGGGTGCTGTTTGGCGCCAGCGCGGGTGGGCTGTTTACCTTGTCGCTGATCCTGATCGGCGAGCGCTACCGCGATGATGCGCTGGTACGGGCCAACGCCCATGTTGCGCAGCTGTGGGGGATCGGTTGCCTGGTCGGGCCGCTGGTGGCGGGGGCGGGCAGCCAGTGGGTCAGCGGCCATGCGCTGCCGTTGTTCATGGCGGCGGGGGCGTTCGGCCTGGTCATTCTGTTGTTGCGCCAAGGGGCGTTCGGCGCGACACAAACCGCTTGAGCTCATCCAGATACCCTGTGGCTCCAGAGTGCCCAGATTCTAAAGCATCCGCTCCAACCCGATCGTCGTGGCGAACCAGGCATTGAAGCGGCGCCACCAGCTGCCCGGTTCGCGATCCAGGTCGTGCAGCTTGCCGTTGTCCTCGGTGGTCCAGACCAGTCTTTCATCTTCCAGGCGGGCCTGATAACTCAGGGTCGGGGCCATGCCCTGCAAAGCCAGCTCCCGAACCTGGCCGGCGAGTTTCGGGCTGTCTACCAGTACGCCGACCTCGGTGTTCCAAAGCACTGAACGAGGATCGAAATTGAACGAGCCAATGAACGACTTCTGTTGATCGAAGATGATCGCCTTGCTGTGCAGGCTGGAGTCCGATTCGCCATAAGACTTGCTGTAGAACAGATGCGGGCTGCCGCCGCTGTCGCCGGGTTGGCGGCGCAACTCGAACAGCCGTACGCCATGCTGCAGCAAGGCCTTGCGATACGGCGCGTAGCCGCCGTGCACCGCCGGCACATCGGTGGCTTCCAGCGAATTGGTCAAGAGGCTCACGGAGACACCGGCATCGGCACGGCTGGTCAGGTACACCAGCCCTGGCTGTCCGGGCACGAAGTAGGCGGAGATCATGATCAGTTCCTTGCTGACGCCGGTCAGCTCCGGCCCCAGTTGTGTCGTCAGCAGCAATCGAGGGTCTGGCTCATCCTTGGCCAGTACCTTGCTAGGCGCATCCCACAGCGCCTGGTTCCAGGCCCAGATCAACTGTCCGCGCCAGATGTCCAGGCGCGGCTGGGTCTTGTAGGCGGTCAGTTGCTGGTAGAGCGTCTGGTTTTCCTTGTGCGTCTGCTCAAGCGAAGCTTGCAGGCGCAAGCGGCTGTTCTCCAGGTCCTTGGGAGTTGGTCGATGGGAAAGGAATTGTTCGATCGGTTTGCTCAGCGCGCTGTTCCAGTATTGGTCGAAGCTGTGCCCCAATTGCTCGGCCACCGGGCCGACGCTGAGCAGGTCGATGTCGGTGAAGTTAAGGTTGGGTTCGGCATCGAAATATTCGTCGCCGAGATTGCGGCCGCCGACGATGGCCATGCTGTTGTCCGCCAGCCAGAGCTTGTTGTGCATCCGACGATGTTGCAGCGACAGATTGAACAAGCGCCCCAGGCTGCGGGTCACGCCGGTGGCGCGGCCAAGATGCAACGGGTTGAACAGGCGAATCTGGATGTTCGGGTGCGCGGCCAGGGTCGCGATGACTTGCTCCTGGCCGTCGCTGGTGGTGTCGTCAAGCAGGATCCGCACGCGCACCCCACGGTCCGCTGCCTTCAGCAGTTCGTCGACCAGCATGCGCGTGCTGATGCCGTCATGAACGATGTAGTACTGCAAATCCAGGCTGCTTTGAGCGTTGCGAATCAGCTCGGCCCGGGCGGTGAAGGCTTCGGTACTGTCGGACAGCAGGCGAAAGCCTGAGCGGCCCTCGTGCGGGGCGGCCTGTTGCGCCACCGAGCGGCCGAACGCTGAGTCGGAGGCCGGCAACGCCTGGGAGGGTTCGCGGGTGACATCAAGACTGGCGCAGCCGCTCAACAGCGAGGCGACTAGCATTAGCGCGTGCAGGATCGGTCTGGATCTCACGTAGGCTCGTTCCGATTGTTAGCGTGGGTCGGCTGTTGGGTGCTGCTTCCCTGCCTACACGGTCAGACGGTGTCTCGCTGGGTTTCGTTCAACAACGCTATAGCCACGGCACCAACCTTGCGCACCGCATCCTCGATCTGTGCCGTTGGCTTGGCAGCGTAGTTCATGCGCAGGCAATTGCGATATTTGCCCGAGGCCGAAAAGATACTGCCGACGGCGATCTGCACGCCTTGGTCGTGCAGCATCCGGTTGAGCTTCAATGTGTCGAAGCCCTCGGGTAATTCGACCCACAGCATGAAGCTGCCGCGGGGACGGCTGGCGCGGGTACCTACCGGGAAATAACGGCTGACCCAATCAATCATCACGTCACGATTGCGCTGGTATTGGCTGCGCATCCGCCGCAAATGCGGCTCGAAATGTCCGCCTTTGAGAAACTCCGCGATGGCTATCTGGGGTTGCGGCGCGGTCGAGCCGGTGCTGATGTATTTCATGTGCAGCACCCGTTCCAGATAGCGCCCCGGCGCTACCCAGCCGACCCGAAGGCCAGGGGCAAGGGTCTTGGAAAAAGAACTGCAGAGCAGGACGCGACCATCGTCGTCGAAGGACTTGATGGTGCGAGGACGCGGATAGGTGTAGGCCAGTTCCCCATACACATCGTCTTCGATAATCGCCACATCGAAGCGCTGCGCCAGGGTCAGCAAAGCGCGCTTGTTGGCCTCCGGCATGATGTAGCCCAGCGGGTTGTTGCAGCTGGGGGTCAACTGTATGGCCTTGATCGGCCATTGCTCCAGTGCCAGTTCCAGCGCTTCCAGGCTGATGCCGGTGAGTGGATCGGTGGGTATTTCCAAAGCCTTCATGCCCAGGCCCTTCAGCGTCTGCATGGCACCGTGGAAGCTGGGGGAGTCCACCGCAACGATGTCGCCCTGCTCGCAGGTGGCGCGGATGCTGACCGACAACGCCTCGTGGCAACCGGTGGTGACGATCAGGTCGCTGGCGCCGAGTTGGCAGCCCGAGTCCAGGGACAGCCGGGCGATCTGCTCACGCAGTTCGAGGTTGCCGTAGATATTGTCGTAGTACAGGCCGGGCATGTCTTGGCGCCGGCTGATCTGCGCCAGGCTGCGCAGCAACGGTTTCATGGTCGGTGAATGGATATCCGGCATGCCGCGGCCCAACTGTACGACATCCTTGCGCGGCACCGCGCGTATCAGCTCCAGCACCTGGTCCCATTGGGAGATGTCCACCGGGCGCTGGGCCGGGCGGCCAACCGCTGGCAGGTCCGGCAGCTCGCGGCTGACCGGGACGAAATAGCCGGACTTGGGTTTCGGCATCGCCAGTCCGCTGTCTTCCAGGACGCGATAGGCCTGCTGCACGGTACTCAGGCTGACCCCGTGTTCGGTGCTCAAGGCACGCACCGACGGCAGCCGGTCGCCGGGGCGGTAGAAGCCCTGTTCGATGCGAGTGCCGAGCAATTCGGCGAGGTTCACGTAAAGAGTCATGGTGCATCCCGATGAGATGAAAACGCCAACCGATACAGATGAGCCGCAAAATTATAATTCAGTGCCCGAAACGCTCAATCTGTATGGCTATAAAAGGTATTGGTTGAATCTGTATTGAATCTGGCCGCCCGCGCATCATGAAAGCTCTGGCTACCCAAGTAAACAGGAGCGATCAAAATGAACGGCTTGAGCGATGTACGGCTGACGTTACACAGTCAGGAACTGGCGGCGGGGCAGGAAAAGGGGCTGCGTGATGCCATGCTGCGCAATGCCCCGTCCGGCTTGAGCCGCTGGGGCCTGTTCTGGCATCGTCTGCATACACGCAAGGCCTTGTTGGAGCTGACAACCGAACAGTTGCGCGATATCGGCCTGAGCCGGGAGCAGGCCCGGGCGGAAGGGTTGAAGCCGTTCTGGCGGCTTTGAAGCGATATCACATAAACCTGTGGCGAGGGAGCTTGCTCCCGCTCGGTTGCGCAGCGACCGCAGGATCTCAGGGCTGCTACGCAACCCTGCGGGAGCAAGCTCCCTCGCCACGGTCAGATCAATTCTTTCAACCGGTGCCACAGCATACCCAGCGCCAACAGCGGCGAGCGCAAATGCTTGCCGCCCGGGAATGTCATGTGCGGTACCTTGGCAAACAGGTCGAACCCACCGCCCTGCTGGCCGCTGATAGCCTCGGCCAACAACTTGCCGGCCAGGTGCGTGGCATTCACCCCATGACCGGAATAGGCCTGGGCGTAATACACGTTGGGCTGATCCTTGAGCCGGCCGAGCTGCGGCAGGCGGTTGGCGCCGATGCCGATCATCCCGCCCCATTGATAATCGATCTTCACGTCTGCCAGTTGCGGGAAGACCTTGAGCATTTTCGGCCGCATGTACGCGCCGATGTCTTGCGGGTCTCGGCCGGAATAGTGACAAGCCCCGCCAAACAACAAGCGTCGATCCGCCGAAAGCCGGTAGTAATCCAGCGCCACCCGCTGGTCACAGACCGCCATGTTCTGTGGCAACAGCGCGTTTGCCTGCGCTTCGCTCAGCGGTTCGGTGGCAATGATATAGCTGCCAGCGGGCAGCACTTTGCCGCTCAGCTCCTGGTTCAGGCCGTTGAGGTAGGCATTGCAGCCCAGCACCAGTGTCGTGGCGCGGACCGAGCCTTGTTGGGTGTGTACTTTTACCTGTGGCCCGTAGTCGATGCGTATCACCGCCGATCGTTCGAACAGCCGGACCCCCAGTTGCTGCGCTGCGGCCGCCTCTCCCAACGCCAGGTTGAGCGGATGCAGGTGGCCCGAGCCCATGTCGACCAGGCCACCAACATAGCGATCCGAGCCCACCACGCTGTGCATTTCATCGGCTTGCAGCAGTCGCGTCTCGTAGCGATAGCCCAGGCTGCGGAGTTCTTCGGCATCCTCGGCGAAACCCTGAAGATCGGCGGGTTTGTTGGCGAGGTCGCAGTAGCCCCAGGTGAGGTCGCAAGGAATCTGAAAACGATCGACCCGCTGGCGGACGATTTCCACCGCTTCGAGCCCCATCAATTTCATCTGACGCACGCCGTCGGTGCCCACGATTGGCGCAAACTGATCGAGACCATGGCCCACGCCGCGAATCAGTTGGCCGCCGTTCCGCCCGCTGGCGCCCCAACCGATCTTATGAGCCTCAAGCAGCACCACACTCAGGCCGCGCTCGGCCAGCTCGATGGCTGTGTTCAGCCCGGAGAACCCGCCGCCCACCACGCAGACATCCGCCACCAACTCGCCTTGCAGCACCGGATGGTCCGGCTGCGGCAGGCTGCTGGCGGCGTAGTAGGAGGCGGCGTGCGCGTGGCTCGGGACAGGTTGCTGAACACGGGCGTTCATGTGCGTAATCCTGATTGTTGCGTTTGAGAAATTTTACGGAGCATAAGCCGGGCTTTCCCCAGTCGGCAACACTGGTCGGCGGACGCTGTCTGGCATGGGGCTTTTAAGGCAGAATCCTCAGCTGTCCCGATTCGGTAATGGCCTCGATGAGCTGCAACAGTCAAAAAATCCGCACGCTACGTCAGCAGATTCCTACGTTCGAGTGCGTACCGGGCTGTCATGACTGCTGTGGTCCGGTGACCACCTCGCCCGAAGAAATGGCTCGTTTGCCACGCAAGAGCCGCGCCGAACAGGACGCGGCCCTGGAGGCGCTCGATTGCGTGCACCTGGGGCCGAACGGTTGCACGGTCTACGATGAAAGGCCGCTGATCTGCCGGTTATTCGGCACCACCGCGACCTTGCCATGCCCTAATGGGCGGCGGCCGGTTGAGCTGATTCATCCGCGGGTCGAGAAGCAGATTCATGCATACATGGCCAGCACTCGGCAGGTGTTGGTCTAGCCGCCGAGGGAAACCGGGTCGCGGCTTTCGCGAACAGGCTCGCTCCCACAAGCTCGCCACCTACCTGCGTGGGAGCGAGCCTGCTCGCGAAAGTGTTCTGGAGCCGGGCTCAATCCGGAATCGGCAGGTTCAGGCTCTCCTTCACTTCCTCCATCACGATGTAGCTCTTGGACTCACGAACGTGGGGCAGCTTGAGCAGGATGTCGCCCAGCAGCTTGCGGTACGAGGCCATCTCGGAAATTCGCGCCTTCACCAGATAGTCGAAATCCCCCGACACCAGGTGGCATTCCAGTACGTGAGGCAACTTCAGCACGGCACGTCGGAACTCTTCGAACGTGTCGCCGGATTTATAGTCGAGGCTGATTTCGACGAACACCAGCAGGCTGCCCTTCAAGTGCTGCGGATTGAGCCGGGCGTTGTAGCCCATGATGATCCCCTCGCGCTCCAGCCGTCGCACCCGCTCGGTGCAAGGCGTGGTGGAAAGCCCGACCTTTTCCCCCAGCTCGGTGAAAGAAATTCGCCCGTCGGCCTGGAGGATGCGCAGGATGTTGCGGTCGATCTTGTCCAGCTCGCGTTTGGTCTGGGTATTGGTACGCACAGGTGATGCGCCTCCGTGAAAAGGGTTTTTGCCGAGAATTCTCGCCAAATATAGGCATTTATATAGTGAAAAGCACTGGCTGATCTTTTTTACACTGCGCGCATCTAAGCTTTGTATAACAAACGTCAGCGGTTATCCGCGATGAGGGTTTCAACATGCGCGTCTTGGTCTTGGGTAGCGGCGTCATCGGTACCGTCAGTGCTTACTATCTGGCACGTGCCGGGTTTGAAGTGGTGGTGGTCGACCGTCAGCCGGCGCCAGCCATGGAAACCAGCTTCGCCAACGCTGGCCAGGTATCGCCGGGCTACGCCTCGCCGTGGGCTGCGCCGGGTGTGCCACTCAAGGCCATCAAGTGGCTGCTGCAGCGTCACGCGCCGCTGGCAATCAAGGCCACCGCCGACATCGACCAGTACCTGTGGATGGCGCAGATGCTGCGCAACTGCACCGCCAGCCGCTACGCGATCAACAAGGAGCGCATGGTCCGCCTGTCCGAGTACAGCCGTGACTGCCTCGACGAATTGCGCGCCGAAACCGGCATTGCCTACGAAGGTCGCAGCCTGGGGACTACCCAATTGTTCCGCACCCAGGCCCAGCTCGATGGCGCGGCCAAGGACATCGCCGTGCTCAAGGAGTCGGGCGTGCCGTTTGAAGTGCTCGATCGCGAAGGCATCGCCCGGGTCGAACCGGCCCTGGCCAATGTCACCGACATCCTGGCCGGTGCGCTGCGCCTGCCCAATGACCAGACCGGCGATTGCCAGATGTTTACCACGCGCCTCGCGGAAATGGCCGTGAAGCTCGGCGTACAATTTCGCTTCGACCAGAACATCGAGCGCCTGGATTTTGCCGGGGATCGCATCAATGGCGTCTGGATCGACGGCAAGCTCGAAACCGCCGACCGTTACGTCCTGGCCTTGGGCAGCTACTCACCGCAACTGCTCAAGCCGCTGGGTATCCGCGCGCCGGTGTATCCACTCAAGGGCTATTCCCTGACCGTGCCGATCACCAATGCGGCGATGGCGCCGACCTCGACCATCCTCGACGAAACCTACAAGGTTGCGATCACCCGGTTCGACAACCGGATTCGCGTCGGCGGCATGGCGGAAATCGCCGGTTTTGACCTCTCGCTCAACCCGCGTCGGCGTGAAACCCTGGAGATGATCGTCAACGACCTTTATCCTCAGGGCGGCGACCTGGCCCAGGCCAGTTTCTGGACCGGCCTGCGCCCGACCACCCCGGACGGCACGCCGATAGTCGGCGCCACGCCGTTCAAGAATCTGTTCCTCAATACCGGCCACGGCACCCTCGGGTGGACCATGGCCTGTGGTTCCGGTCGCCTTCTGGCGGACCTGATGGCGAAGAAAAAGCCGCAGATCAGCGCCGAAGGCCTCGATATTTCCCGTTATGGCAGCAAACCTCAGGAGTCCGCTAAACATGGCAATCCAGCGCCAGCTCACCAATGACCGCATGAGTCAGGTCGTTGTGCACAACGGCACCGTTTACCTGGCCGGGCAGGTCGGCGACGACATGAGCGCCGGCATCGAGCAGCAGACCCGCGAGACCTTGGCAAATATCGAGCGTCTGCTGGACCTGGCCGGGACCGACAAGAGCCGCCTGCTGTCGGTGACGATCTACCTGAAGGACATCGACGCCCATTTTCAAGGCATGAATGCGGTGTGGGACAAATGGCTGCCCAAGGGCGTCGCCCCGGCCCGCGCCACTGTCGAGGCCAAGTTGTGCGAACCGCAGATCCTGGTCGAGCTGTCCGTGGTGGCCGCGCTGCCCTGACAACTGTCAAAAAGCTCCCTCTCCCGGCGCCGTTGATGGCTGATGCCGTCAGCCGTCGCCGGTTTTTTTACCCATGACCGCCTAGAAGCCTGCCGCCATGCGTCCTGCCCGTGCCCTGATCGATCTCCAAGCCCTGCGTCATAACTACCAACTGGCCCGTGAAGTTACTGGGACCAAGGCCCTTGCAGTGATCAAGGCCGACGCCTACGGGCATGGCGCGGTGCGCTGCGCCGAGGCTTTGCAGGAGACGGCGGATGGGTTCGCCGTGGCCTGCATTGAAGAGGCCCTGGAACTGCGGGCCGGTGGTATACGTGGGCCGATCCTGTTGCTGGAAGGGTTCTTCGAGGCCGATGAGCTGGCATTGATCGTCGAGCACGACTTCTGGTGTGTCGTGCATGCGTTGTGGCAGCTAGAAGCGATAGAGCGCGCGACGCTGGGCAAGCCGATCACGGTCTGGCTCAAGCTCGACTCGGGCATGCATCGGGTCGGTTTGCATCCGGCCGATTATCAATCGGCCTATCGTCGCCTGCTGGCGAGTGGCAACGTGGCGAAAATCGTCCTGATGAGCCACTTCGCCCGCGCCGACGAGCTGCACGACCCGAGCAGCCTCCAACAATTGGCGGTATTCGAGCAGGCCCGCCAGGGCCTGGTGGCTGAGGTCAGCCTGCGCAACTCGCCCGCGGTGCTGGGTTGGCCGCAGATACCGAGCGACTGGGTGCGGCCGGGCATCATGCTGTACGGCGCGACACCCTTCGACGAAGCCAATGCCATGGCTTCGCGCCTGCAACCGGTGATGACCCTGGAGTCGAAGATCATCAGCGTGCGCGAGCTTCCCGCCGGCGAGCCGGTGGGCTACGGTGCCCGTTTCGTCACCGCCCAGCCGACCCGGGTCGGCGTGGTTGCCATGGGGTATGCCGACGGTTACCCGCGCCAGGCGCCCAACGGTACGCCAGTGCTGGTGGATGGCCAGCGCAGCCAGCTGGTCGGGCGGGTCTCGATGGACATGCTGTGTGTCGACCTGAGCCATATTCCCCAGGCCGGGCTCGGCTCGACCGTCGAACTCTGGGGCAAGAGCATTCTCGCCAGCGATGTGGCGCAGGCCGCCGACACGATTCCTTACCAGATATTCTGCAACCTGCGACGTGTCCCACGGCTCTATTCCGGGACCTGAGACCAGGCGACGCATACCGGAAGTCGCTTCACCGCACAGGATTCGGGTCAAAGTGTTGTAAATACTGAACGCTGTCGCCATGATAACGCTCACTTTCCACACAACCTGATTCCCTGGAGGCTCCAGCATTGGACGTCGGTGAACGACTGCAATCCATTCGTAAACTCAAAGGCCTTTCCCAGCGTGAACTCGCCAAGCGCGCGGGCGTCACCAACAGCACTATTTCGATGATCGAGAAAAACAGCGTGAGCCCCTCGATCAGCTCGCTGCGCAAGGTCCTTGGCGGGATTCCCATGTCCATGGTCGAGTTTTTCTCCGAAGAGATCCTCCAGGAGAAACCGACCCAGATCGTCTATAAAGCCAACGAACTGATCGACATCTCCGACGGCGCCGTGACCATGAAACTGGTGGGCCGGGCGCATCCGAGCCGGGCGATTGCCTTCCTGAACGAAATCTATCCGCCTGGCGCCGACACCGGTGACGAAATGCTCACCCACGAGGGCGAGGAAACCGGGATCCTGGTGGAAGGGCGACTGGAACTGGTGGTGGGCGCAGAAACCTTCGTGCTCGAGGCCGGCGACAGCTACTATTTTGAAAGTACCAAGCCACATCGTTTCCGCAATCCGTTCGACGTGCCGGCGCGACTGATCAGCGCAGCCACTCCGGCGAATTTCTAGACCAAGAGGCGCCAGGCCCGCACGCCACAGGCGCCCGCATGTTGGGCTGTCATGACAAACAAGACCCTTGTGACTTTGGGGTTGTTTCAGAGTGACAGGCTTACCGCTATACTTGCGCCCGCCTGCAAACCGTGGCCGCAGGCGTGACTAGCCACCATTGAGGGTGTACGCGTGAACCTAATTATGAAAATGCTGGCTGCACCAGCAACCGTATTGGCCCTATGGGCTGCGAGCGCTCAAGCGGCGCCGAACGACGAAATCGCCAAGCGCCTTGAACCCGTTGGCCAGGTTTGTGTTCAGGGCAAGGAATGCAAAGGCATGGAAGTGGCCACTGCAGCCGGCGGCGCAGGCGGTGCCAAGGCACCCAAAGACGTCATTGCCAAGCATTGCAACGCCTGCCACGGCACTGGCCTGCTGGGCGCTCCGAAAATCGGTGACAAGGCGGCCTGGAAAGAGCGCGCCGATCACCAGGGCGGCCTCGACGGCATCCTGGCCAAGGCTATTACTGGCGTAAACGCCATGCCGCCCAAAGGCACTTGCGCCGACTGCTCCGATGATGAGCTCAAGGGCGCCATCAAAGAGATGTCCGGCCTGTAATTCGCCAGCATCTTTCACGAAAAAGCCGCTTTCGAGCGGCTTTTTTGCGCCTGGAATTTTTCCCAGGGCTGTTCATCGCAACCAAGACCCGGCAAGCTCGGTCCAACCCACATTCAAGGAATGTCCCGGAGGGTCGGATGGTGCAGTTGTGTTCAATCGAACAGGCAGTGGATGACGTGCTCGAGCGCTTGCCCGCGCATATCCACCTGGGCATGCCATTGGGGCTGGGCAAGCCCAACCTGTTCGCCAACGCGCTGTACCGGCGCATCGCCCAACTGCCCGAGCGGCAGCTGACTATCTACACGGCGTTGAGCCTGGGTCGACCGAGCCTGGGCGACGGTTTGCAGAAGCGTTTCCTCGAGCCCTTCGTCGAACGGGTCTTCGGCGACTATCCCGAACTCGATTACCTTGCCGATCTGCAGCGCGACAGCCTGCCGGCAAACATCCGCGTGCAGCAATTCTTCATGCAGCCCGGCAGCCTGCTGCACAGTGCAGCGGCGCAGCAGGACTACGTCAGCAGCAACTACAGCCACGCGGCGCGGGACATCAACGCGGCCGGCCTGAACCTGATTGCGCAATTGGTGGCGAGCGACCCGGAACATCCGGATCGCCTGAGCCTGAGCTGCAACCCGGACATCACCCTGGACCTTTTGCCGATGATTGCCAGGCGACGCGAGACGGGGGAGACCATCCTCATGGTTGGGCAGGTCCACAGCGAATTGCCCTACATGCCCGGTGATGCGGAAATCGGCATTGACGATTTCGACCTGCTGATCGACGAGAAGGACAGCCACACGCTGTTCTCCACGCCGAACATGCCGGTGGGGTTCCAGGACCATTTGATCGGCCTGCATGCCAGCACCCTGGTACGTGATGGCGGTACGTTGCAGATCGGCATCGGCTCCATGGGCGATGCGTTGACGGCGGCGCTGTTGGCGCGCCAGGCCGATAACGCCGGTTACCAGGCGTTGCTGGCGGACCTGAATCTCAGCCAGTGGGCGCAGTTGATCGAGCGAGAGGGTGGGACCGAGCCGTTTGCCAAAGGGCTGTACGGTTGCAGCGAAATGTTCGTCAACGGTTTGCTGGTGTTGGCGGAGGCCGGGATTATCCGGCGCAAGGTCTATCCCGATGAGCCGACCCAGGAGCAGGCGAACGCCGGGACACTCGACGAGGCGGTGCAACCCGACGGCATTTGCATCCATGGCGGGTTCTTCCTCGGCCCGGGCAGTTTCTACGAGCGCCTGCGCGAGTTGCCGCAGAGCCGGCGCTTCGAATTCAACATGACGCGCATCAGCTACATCAACGAGCTGTACGGCCAAGAACAACTCAAGCGCCTGCAGCGGCTTGATGCGCGGTTCATCAACACGGTGTTCACCATGACGCTGATGGGCGCCGGGGTGGCTGACCAATTGGAAGACGGGCGGGTGCTCAGCGGTGTGGGTGGGCAATACAACTTTGTTGCCCAGGGGCATGCGCTGGAAGGGGCGCGCTCGATCCTGCTGCTGCGCAGTTGGCGCGAGTCAGGCGGCGTGGTCAGCTCCAACATCGTCTGGGAATACGGTCATTGCACGATTCCCCGGCACCTGCGGGACATCGTCGTGACCGAGTACGGCATTGCCGACCTGCGCGGCAAGACCGACGCGGCGGTGATCGAGGCATTGCTCAACATCAGCGATTCACGCTTCCAACCGGGGCTGATCGAGCAGGCCCAAAGCGCCGGCAAATTGCCGAAGGATTTCCGTCTCGACCCACGTTTCGCCGACAACACGTCGGAGCGTTTGCAGGCGATCCAGGCGCGGCATCCCAATCTGTTCCCGGAGTATCCGTTGGGCTGCGATTTCGATGGGCTGGAGCGGGATCTGCTGCGGGCGCTGAACTGGCTCAAGAGCAAGTTCAAGCTCACCGAGATCCTGGAGTTGGGCAAGGCCGCGCTGGATGCACCGGAGCCTTGGGAGTTTGCCGGGCATCTGGAACGGATGCAGCTGACGAGCCCGGAGGGGCTGAAGGAAGAGTTGGCCCAGCGGTTGCTGCTGGCGGGGCTGAAGGCGACCGTGCAACAAACAGCAACCTGACCCCTGTGGGAGCGAGCTTGCTCGCGATGGCGGTGTATCTGCTAAATAAAATGTGTCTGACAGACCGCTATCGCGAGCAAGCTCGCTCCCACAGAGGATATGGGAGATCAGTCGATGAACGTCACTACCCCACCCGCCAGCGATTTCACCCGCGCCAACGACTCGACGCGGTAGCCCTGGGCATCCAGCTCAGCGCGGCCACCCTGGAAGGCTTTCTCGATCACGATGCCCAGCCCGGCCACGGTAGCGCCGGCCTGCTTGATGATGGAAATCAGCGCCTGGGAGGCTTTGCCGTTGGCCAGGAAGTCATCGATGATCAGCACTCGGTCGCTGCTGGTCAGGTGGCGCGGGCTGATGGCGACGGTGCTTTCGGTCTTCTTGGTGAACGAATACACGGTGGCGGACAACAGGTTCTCCGTCAGGGTCAGCGACTGCTGTTTGCGCGCGAAGATCACCGGCACGCCAAGGTTCAGCCCGGTCATGATCGCCGGGGCGATGCCCGAGGCCTCGATGGTGACGATCTTGGTGATGCCCGAATCCTTGAACAGCGCGGCGAATTCGTCGCCGATCAGCTTCATCAACTGCGGGTCGATCTGGTGGTTGAGGAACGCATCAACCTTCAGGACCTGATCGGAAAGCACGATGCCTTGTTCACGAATTTTCTGGTGCAGGGCTTCCATGAAGCCTCCTCTGATGACGCGTCGGCGCCTGAAGTCAGTAAAAAATAATCGATTCTAGCGCTTCAACATCGCGCGTATATCCGCCAGGGCGCTGTTGCCGCGAACGGCTTTGACTTCCGTCGGCGTGTCGTCATTGCCTTCCCAGGCCAGATCGTCCGGCGGCAGCTCATCAAGAAAACGGCTCGGGGCGCAGTCGATGACTTCGCCGTACTGCTTGCGCTTGGCGGCGAAGGTGAAGGCCAGCGTCTGGCGCGCCCGGGTAATCCCGACGTAGGCCAGGCGCCGTTCTTCTTCAATAGTGTCGGCTTCGATGCTGGAGCGGTGCGGGAGGATTTCCTCCTCCATGCCCATGATGAACACGTAGGGAAATTCCAGGCCCTTGGAGGCGTGCAGCGTCATCATCTGCACGCCTTCGGCGCCTTCTTCCTCTTCCTGCTGCCGCTCGAGCATATCCCGCAAAACGAGCTTGCCGATGGCGTCCTCGACGGTCATGTCGCCGTCTTCATCCTTTTCCAAAGTGTTTTTCAGCGCTTCGATCAGGAACCAGACGTTGCCCATGCGGTAGTCAGCGGCCTTGTCACTGGAACTGTTGGTGCGCAGCCAGTTTTCATAGTCGATGTCCATGACCATGCTGCGCAGCGCCGCGATCGGGTCTTCGCCGGCACACTGCTCGCGGACCTTGTCCATGAAGCGCTTGAAGCGCGCCAGGCGGTCGGTGAAGCGGCTGTCCAGGTGTTCGCCCAAGCCGATTTCATCGGTGGCGGCGTACATCGAGATCTTGCGCTCGGTGGCGTAGTTGCCGAGTTTTTCCAGGGTGGTCGAACCGATTTCCCGGCGTGGCACGTTGATCACCCGCAAGAATGCATTATCGTCGTCCGGGTTCACGATCAGGCGGAAGTAGGCCATCAGGTCCTTCACTTCCTGGCGTCCGAAGAAGCTGTTGCCCCCCGACAGACGATAGGGGATCTGGTGATGCTGCAACTTCAGCTCGATCAGCTTGGCCTGGTAGTTGCCGCGATAGAGGATCGCAAAATCGCTGTAGGGCCGGTCGGTGCGCAGGTGCAGGCTGAGGATTTCCATGGCCACGCGCTCGGCTTCGGCGTCTTCGTTGCGGCAACGGATCACACGGATCTCGTCGCCGTGGCCCATTTCGCTCCACAGCTGCTTTTCGAATTCGTGGGGGTTGTTGGAGATCAGCACGTTGGCGCAGCGCAGGATGCGGCTGGTGGAGCGATAGTTCTGCTCCAGCATCACCACCTTGAGCGATGGGTAGTCTTCCTTGAGCAACATCAGGTTTTCCGGCCGCGCGCCGCGCCAGGCGTAGATCGACTGGTCATCGTCGCCGACCACGGTGAACTGGTTGCGTTTGCCGATCAGCAGTTTCACCAGCAGATACTGGCTGGCGTTGGTGTCCTGATATTCGTCCACTAATAGGTAACGGACTTTGTTCTGCCATTTCTCAAGGATGTCGGCGTGGTCCTGGAACAGCTTGACCGGCAGCAGGATCAGGTCGTCGAAGTCCACCGCGTTGAAGGCCTTGAGGGTGCGCTGGTAGTGGGCGTAGACGATGGCGGCGGTCTGTTCCTTGGGGTTGCGGGCGTTCTCCAGGGCTTCGGGCGGCAGGATCAGGTCGTTTTTCCAGGCGCCGATCATGTTCTTGATCTCGTCGACGCCGTCGTCGCCCGAGTATTCCTTCTGCATGATGTCGGTCATCAAGGCCTTGACGTCGGTCTCGTCGAAAATCGAGAAGCCCGGCTTGTAGCCAAGTCGCGCGTGTTCCTTGCGAATGATGTTCAGGCCCAGGTTGTGGAACGTACAGACCGTCAGGCCACGGCCTTCGCCGGCGCGCAACAGACCGCCGACCCGTTCCTTCATTTCCCGCGCGGCCTTGTTGGTGAAAGTCATCGCGACGATGTACTGGGCGCGGATGCCGCAATTCTGGATCAGGTGCGCGATCTTGCGGGTGATCACGCTGGTCTTGCCGGAGCCTGCACCGGCGAGCACCAAAAGAGGGCCGCCGACATAGTTCACGGCTTCTTGCTGCCGGGGATTGAGTCGGGACATGACAGGGTTCAGGGAGTCGTTTGCGAAATGGGCCGGCATTTTAACAGGCTCTGAGATTTGTGCTGCTCTGTCCGACTTGTGACGCTGCACATCATCTTCAATTGCCGCTTTTGTTACTTTCCCTCAGGATGCGGACGGGATTTGGGTCTAACGTTCGTTTTTAAGGTGAAAAACCGTCAAAACCGAGTGTTTGAGAACCATTGGCATTGGTGATTGCCCGTCGGCGAGTCATAATGCCCCGCGCCTACCACCTTGCAGAGTCTAGGGAGTCAGCTTGTCTACGCCTGTCGAACCCTTGCGTTTGCTCTTATTGGCCGAAACGCCTGAGTGGTCAGCGATATTGCGCGAGTGCCTGGCGCCCATGGGCCCCTCGGTCGTGTTGATCAGCGCCCCGAGCTGGGAGTCGGTCAGCAGCCTGTTCGAAGACAACCGCAATGCGGTCCTGTTGACTGTCGCTGCTTTGCAACCAGCGCCCGGTCGTTGCCGCCTGCCAACGGTGCTGTTGCTTGAGCACGAGCCGGCGACTCCCCCGGACGGCGTCAGCGACTGGCTGGTGCGTGACGTACTCGATGAGGCGACGCTGCGTCGTTGCCTTCGTCATGTGCGCGAGCGCGGGGTGTTGGAAAACACTCTGCAACGGCTCGCCGAGCAGGACCCGTTGACCGGCATCGCCAACCGCCAAGGCTTCCAGACCCTGCTGGCGGCACGCCTGGCTGAAAACGAAGGCCGTGGCCTGGCGCTCGGCCATCTGGATCTGGATAACTTTCGTCACGCCAACGACGCGCTCGGTCATCAGGCCGGCGACCGTCTGATCCTGCAGGTGGTCTCGCGGCTCAAGGGCGCGCTGGAAGTCGGTGATCAACTGGCGCGGCTGGGCAGCGACGAATTCGCCCTGCTGATCGATACCCGCCGCGCGCCCCAGCGGGCCGAGTGGATGGCTGAGCGCATCACCGAAGCCATGGCCGAACCCTACTGGGTCGATGGCGAAAGCCTGCTGATCGGCTGCAGCCTGGGGATCGCCCATGCTCGCGCCCAGGCCGGTGCCGACCCGCTGATGTGGCACGCGCATATCGCCATGCAGCAGGCCAAGAGCACGCAAGGCTGCACTTTTCATATCTTCAATGAGCGCATCAATCGCAACGCCCGCAGTCTCGCCGACCTGGAAAGCGAACTGCGCCGGGCGCTGCGTCGCGACGAACTTGAATTGCATTACCAGCCGCGGCTGAACCTTGCCGATGGCACCATCGTCGGCCTCGAAGCCCTGGTGCGCTGGCGTCACGGCGAGCGCGGGCTGTTGCCGCCGAGCGAATTCGTGCCACTGGCCGAGCAGAGCGGCCTGATCGTACCGTTGGGCTACTGGGTAATTTCCCGGGCGTTACGGGACATGCAGGCCTTGCGCGAGCGCGGGCTCGCGCCGCTGCATATGGCGATCAACCTGTCGTTCCGGCAATTCCAGGACAGTCAGCTGCTGCCGACCTTGAGTCGGTTGATCAGCGAACGGGGTGTCGAGGCCCAGTGGCTGGAGTTCGAACTCACCGAAACCGCCGTCATGCGTCGCAGCGAAATGGTCAAGCAGACCATGGATGCCTTGGGCCGCCTGGGCGTGCGGTTCTCCCTGGACGATTTCGGTACCGGATTTTCCTCCTTCGTGCACCTAAACAGCCTGCCCATCGCCCTGCTCAAGATCGACAAGAGTTTCGTTGGCGGCATGGAGCAGCGTGAAGAGAACCGCAAGCTGGTGCACGCGATGATCAACCTGGCCCATAACCTCAATCTTGAAGTCGTGGCCGAAGGCGTCGAGACCCGTGAACAGATGGATCTGCTGCGGGGTTTCGGTTGCGATCAGGTGCAGGGCTTCCTGATCAGCAAGCCGCTGCCGTTGGTGGAGTTGGTTGAATACCTGGCGTTTGAGGGTGGCCAGGCGACGCAGGAAATCGTGAGCTGACACAAACCCTGTGGGAGCGAGCCTGCTCGCGAAGGCGGTGTGTCAGTTGGTGGATGTCCGGCTGACACCCCGCTTTCGCGAGCAGGCTCGCTCCCACAGGGGATGTATTTTCACTTCGCCTGGATCGCTTCGAAATTCCGCTGCTCCGGCTCGCTGCGAATCATCCGCTTCATCTTCCACTCGAATGCCCACGTCAGGCTCACCGCCGCGCACGCCAGCCCCAGGGCCAGGCCCCACCAGACACCAGTCGGCCCCCAGTTCAAATGAAAGGCCATCCACCAGGCAGCGGGCGCGCCAATCAGCCAGTAGCAACCCAGGCCTACCAGGAAGGTGGTCTTGGCGTCCTTCAGGCCTCGGATACAGCCCATGGCAATGGTTTGCGTACCGTCGAACAGCTCGAACCACGCCGCCACGGCCAGCAGGCTCACAGCCAGGTCGATCACCGGGCGGAACGCCGGGTCATTGTGATCCAGGAACAAACCGATCAGTTGATTGGGCAGCAGCCAGAACACCATGGCGAAGGCCAGCATCGCCGCTGCCCCAAAGCCGATCCCGACCCGTCCGGCCAGGCGTGCCATGAGCAGTTGCCCGGCGCCGTAATGCTGGCCGATGCGCATGGTGATCGCGTACGACATGCCCGCTGGAACCATGAATGCCACCGAGACGATTTGCAGAGCGATCTGGTGCGCAGCCAACGGCGTGCTGCCCATGGTGCCCATGCACAGCGCGGCGAACGCGAACAGCCCGACTTCCACGGCGTAGGTACCACCAATCGGCAGGCCAAGGCGCCACAGTTCCTTGAGGTATTGACGATTGGGCCGCGACAGGCCTTCAAGCAATGGATAGGCGCGGTAGGCCGGGTGCCGGTGGATGTGCCAGGCGAGCACCAGGGCCATGCAGTTGGCAACAATCGCCGTCACCAGGCCGATCCCCATCAGGCCGAGCTTCGGCAAGCCGAACATGCCGGTGATGAGCGCGTAATTGAGCAGGAAGTTGGCCACCGTGCCGCCGAGGCTGATCACCATGACCGGAGTGGCCCGGCCGATCGCGCTGGTAAATCCACGCAGGGCCATGAAACTCAGGTAGCCGGGCAGGGCGAACGGCAGCACCAGCAGGAACTGGCCGGCGGCGAGGACGTTGGTTTCAGTCTGGCCGAACAACAGCAGCACCGGCTTGAGGTTCCACAACAGCAACCCGGCCACCAGCGCCATCAACCAGGCCAGCCATAACCCGGCCTGGGTCAGCCGGGTGGCGCCTTCAATATCGCCAGCGCCCTGGCGGATCGCAACCAGCGTACCGACGGCAGCGATCACGCCGATGCAGAAAATCGACACGAACGAGTAACTCGCCGCCCCCAGACCACCACCGGCCAGGGCTTCGGGACTCAGGCGCGCCATCATCAAGGTGTCGGTCAGCACCATCAGCATGTGCGCCAACTGCGAAGCAATCAACGGCCCCGCCAGCCGCAGGATGGCCCAGAGTTCGATACGCACCGGATGCCGCATGATCATCACGCTCCATGTTCAAACAAGGCAGTAAGACGTCGATTCTCGGCGCTTGCGGTGGTTTGCACAAAAGGATAAATCCGATTGCTGGCATGATTAAAACTCATGCTGGGCGAATCTTCTGATAGGGTTCGAAAAAAGCCACAGGAGCCTTTCCGATGTCTCGTCGCCTCCCTCCTCTTTATGCGTTGCGGGCATTCGAAGCGGCGGCGCGATACAGCTCGTTTACCCGGGCCGCTGAAGAACTGTCGATTACCCAGAGCGCGGTCAGCCGGCACATTCGCACGCTTGAGGAACACTTCGCCTGTCGGCTGTTTCAGCGCAGCGGCCGCAACCTGCAACTGACCGAGGCGGCACGCCTGCTGCTGCCGGGCGTGCGGGAGGGTTTCATGGCGCTGGAGCGTGCTTGCCATACCTTGCACGGCGAGGACGGAATTTTGCGCATGAAGGCGCCTTCGACCCTGACCATGCGTTGGTTGCTGGCGCGCCTGAGCCGCTTTCGGCATCTGCAACCCGGCAACGAAGTGCAATTGACCAGCGCCTGGATGGACGTCGACTCGGTGGACTTCAACACCGAGCCGTTCGACTGCGCGGTTCTGCTGGGCAACGGGCACTTTCCGGCGGACTGGGAGGCCAGTCTGCTGTTCCCCGAGGAGCTGATTCCAGTCGGCGCACCGACTCTGCTCAACGACCAACCCTGGGACGTGGCGCGGCTGGCCAGCGCGGAGCTGCTGCACCCCACGCCGGATCGCCGGGACTGGCGCAACTGGTTGCAGCGCATGGGGCTGGCGGACAAGGTCTCGCTCAAGGGCGGCCAGGTATTCGATACGCTGGAACTGGGCATGATCGCTGCGGCGCGGGGCTATGGTGTGTCCATGGGCGATTTGTTGATGGTCGCCGAGGACGTTGCCCAGGGACGCTTGAGTCTGCCGTGGCCTACGGCTGTTGCCAGCGGCGAGCACTATTACCTCGTCTGGCCGAAGACCCGGCCTGGAGGTGAACGTTTGCGCAGGCTCAGCGATTTTCTCCAGGGCGAGGTAAGCGCCATGCAACTGCCCGACGTGAAACGCCTGGCCTGAAGGGACAAACAGGCCCCGCTGGCGACTTGGCTTTATTCCTTCCAAAGCGCTCAAGTATTCGATTTTGCGGCCGAATCCGTGAACATAGAACCTTCGTACAGAAAGGGCCCACATCTCAAAAATTGAATGCCGAGCGTGCGACGTGATCAGGATGATCCAGTCTCTCGGCCAGGAGCCGTCATGTCTCAACCCCGCGCCCGGATCGCCTCACAGCTAGGCCTTGCCCTTGCCGTGATACTGGCGGTCGTGATTTCCGGCAGTACCGTCTTCGCCTTGCGTTCACTGGACGCCGCCAACCTTTCCACTCGTGAGGAGCATCTGGCCAGCGAAGCGCGCCTGATGGCCGACCAGCTCAATACCTTCCACAGCACCTTGCGCGAGAGCACCCAGCGCTTGGCTGGCCTGTTCGAAAAGCGCTTCAGCGCGGGCCTGAGCGTGCATCCGGACCAGCCGGTGACAGTGGCGGGCGTGCAGACGCCAGGCTTGAGCCTGGGCAGCGAAGTGTTGAACAACAACTTCAAGGAAGTGGACGAGTTCAAGGCGATGACCGCCGGCGTGGCGACTATATTCGTGCGCAGCGGCGACGACTTCATCCGTGTCAG
Source organism: Pseudomonas sp. Z1-29 (assembly GCF_051131995.1). Taxonomy (NCBI): domain Bacteria; kingdom Pseudomonadati; phylum Pseudomonadota; class Gammaproteobacteria; order Pseudomonadales; family Pseudomonadaceae; genus Pseudomonas; species Pseudomonas sp. Z1-29. The sequence continues at coordinate 245,004 of NZ_CP071645.1, forward strand.
TACTTCGGTGAGCAAGCAGGACGGTACGCGGGCCATCGGCACCGTACTCGACCGCGCCGGCCCGGCGTACGGCCCGGTGATCAGCGGGCAGAGCTACATCGGCCGGGCCTTGCTCTTCGGTCGTTTCTACATGTCGCAATACACGCCCGTTCGCGACGGCAGTGGCAAGATCATTGCCGTGTTGTACGTAGGATTCGATTACACCGATGCGCAGAATGCGCAATTCGACAACCTCAAGCGCTTCCGCATCGGCCAGACCGGTTCCCTGGCGCTGTTGGACGAACAGAACAAATGGTTGGTACCGCCAGCGGGTGTGCAGGCGCTGGACAACGCCACCGCGGCTATCACCGGTCTGATCAAGAAGCCAGGCAAGGGTGCGTTCTGGGAAGACACCGCAGAAGAATTCTACAGCGTCGCCGTGCCGTTCGAGGGCGGGCCGTGGGCGGTGGTGGCGAGCATGCCGAAAACCGAAATCAACGCAGTAACCTGGAATGTCGGTACGCAACTGGCCATTGGCAGCCTGCTGGCAATGTTGCTGGCGGTCGGTGCTGCAGTGTGGCTGTTGCGTAGCAAACTGGCGCCCCTGGGCGACCTCGTACGTCAGGCCGAAGCGCTGGGCGCCGGCGACCTGAGCGTGCGTCTGAACGTATCCAGCCACGATGAAATTGGCCAACTGGCCCGTGCCTTCAACCAGATGAGCCAAGCCTTGTCGACCATGGTCGAGCATATCCGCAAGGCCTCGCAGGAGGTCAACAGTCGTGCCCAGGCGTTGTCCGGACTGTCCAGCGGTGCGTATGAAGGGATGGAGCAGCAGTCCGGCGAAATCACCAGCATGGCGGGCGCAGTGGAAGAGTTCAGCGCCACCTCGTTGAACATCGCCGATAACATGGGCAATACCGAGCGTCTAGCCCAGGACAACGCCCAGCAGACCCGCATCGGCCGTACCTCGATGGACGAAGCTTCGTCATCGCTGGAACAGATCGCTGGCGCGTTGAACAGCACGGCCACGGTCATCAATACCTTGGGTCAGCGCTCCCAGGAAATTGGCGGCATCGTCGGCGTGATTACCTCGATTGCCGAGCAAACCAACCTGCTGGCCTTGAACGCTGCCATCGAAGCCGCGCGCGCGGGTGAACAGGGCCGTGGTTTTGCCGTGGTGGCCGACGAGGTCCGTAGCCTGGCGTCGCGTACCCGCCAGGCCACTGACGAAATCTCTGGCATGATCAACAGCATCCAGCAGGAAACCGGCAATGCCATCAGTACGATGGAGAAGGGCAACCTGCTCATGCAGGAAGGCTTGTCGCGCAACGCCAATGTCGCCTCGGCCCTGGCGCGCATCGACGAGCAAAGCCGCTCGGCCGGCCAGCAGTTTGCAGCGATCACCACGGCCACCCAGGAGCAGAGCAGCACCGCGACCTTGCTCAGCAGCAACCTGCAAAGCATCGCGATGGCCAACAGCGAACAACGCGAAGTAGTTTCGAACCTGGCGATCACCGCCAAAGAACTGGAAAAACTGGCGCAGGACCTGCGCAAAGAGGTTGATCGGTTCCGCTGAGGCTTCCTGCGGCAACATCACGAGCAAGCTCACCCAGATTACTGTGGGGGCGAGCTTGCTCGCGATGACGGCTGACCAGCCACATCTCTATCAACTGACCCACCGCTTTCGCGAGCAGGCTCGCTCCCACAGAAGAACTGTGGCGGCCCCAATTCTCACGCCCTATCCAAAACCAATGTGGGAGCGAGCCTGCTGGCGAAGGCGGCCTTCCTGCCACCTCTCTATCAACTGACCCACCGCTTTCGCGAGCAGGCTCGCTCCCACAAAAATCTCCCTAATTCTGCAGTCGCCTTCCTTTTTGCGGTTAATTGCTGTTTTTCGGCTTGCTGAAACGTTTCTTCAAGTCTATAAAAACCGCACAACTCCAATAAAAGGTCGTTTCCATGACTCCGCTCAAACTCCTCGTTGCCCTCAGCGCCCTCGGTGCTGCCTCCCACGCCATGGCCTGGGATTATGTCCTGCTCGATACCGACAAGGCCGCACAGCCCTGGCAAATCACCAGTCAGCAGCTCGGTGTGAAGACCGACAAACCGTTTTCCGTGACGATGCGCACCCTGCACGGCGGTCGCCAGGAAGGCGTCAGCATCGTCGATATCGACAACGGCACGATGAAACTCTCGGTCGTCCCGACCCGCGGCATGAATGTGCTGCAGGCCTCGGTCGGCGATGTCCGTATGGGGTGGGATTCGCCGGTCAAGGAAGTGGTCAATCCGGCATTCATCGAGCTCAATGGCCGGGGCGGCTTGGGCTGGCTGGAAGGGTTCAACGAGCTGGTCACCCGCTGCGGCTACGAGTGGGTCGGTCATCCGGGCATGGACAATGGCGAGCTGCTGACTTTGCACGGCCGCGCGGCCAATATCCCGGCGAACAAAGTCACCCTGCACATCGATGAAAAACCGCCCTACGCGATTACCCTGCGAGGCGAGTTGAAGGAGCAGGCGTTCAAGAAAGTCGACTTTTCGGTGCAGACCGAACTGGTCACCGAACCCGGCAGCGTGACCTTCGCGCTCAGCGACACGCTGACCAACAATGGCGACTATCCGAAGGAATACCAGGCGCTCTATCACAGCAACTTCAGTACGCCGTTCCTGGAGCAGGATGCGCGCTTCGCAGCACCGGTCAAACAGGTGTCGCCGTTCAACGACAAGGCCAAGGGCGACCTGAAAGGCTGGCAAACCTATCGCGCCCCAACCAGGGACTACGACGAAACCGTCTACAACGTCGTGCCGTATGCCGACGCCAAGGGCGATACGCTGACCGTGTTGCACAACAAGGCCGGTAGCCTCGGCGTGTCGGTGGGCTTCAACACCGGGACGCTGCCGGTATTTTCCCTGTGGAAAAACACCGATACCCAAGGCCAGGGCTACGTGACCGGCCTGGAGCCGGGCACCAGTTTCTCCTACAACCGTCGATATCAGCGACCACTGGGCCTGGTGCCGACCATCGCGCCGAAAGAGCGTAAGCAGTTCCAGATCCATTACAGCCTGTTGGCGGACAAGGCTGCCGTAGACAAGGCGCTCAAGCGCATTGATGACATCCAGGGTGATCGGAAAACCGAGGTGCGCGATGCCCCGCTGGTGGACCTGAGCAAGCCGTAAGCGGTTCAAACCGAGGCGGGGCGATACTGCAGGGCTTCGGCCAGATGTTCGCGGCTGATTCGCTCCGCTTGCTCAAGGTCGGCCAACGTCCGGGCGACCTTGAGCAGGCGATGGGCGGCTCGCAGCGACAGGGTCAGCCGTTCGCAAGCGGTTTCCAGCCAGGCTTCGTCGGTCGTGGACAGTTTGCAGTGCCGGCGCAGGCCCGGCAGATCCAGGAACGCATTGGCACAGCCTTGGCGTGCTTGCTGGCGTTCACGGGCATCGGCCACCCGTTCGGCGGCGGTGGCGGTGTCGTCCCCCGGTTCGCTCTTGGGGTTCAGTGCGGTGGCTTCCCGGGCCACGGTCAGGTGCAAGTCGATCCGGTCGAGCAGCGGGCCGGACAGTTTGTTGCGGTAACGCTGCACCATGTCCGGTGTGCAGGAGCAACGACCGCTGGGCTCGCCGAGATAGCCACACGGGCAGGGATTCATCGCCGCCACCAGCTGGAAGCGCGCCGGAAAGCGCACCCGGTCCCGGGCGCGGGATATCACGATGTGCCCCGACTCCAACGGTTCTCTCAGCACTTCCAACACCTTGCGGTCGAATTCCGGCAACTCATCCAGAAACAGCACGCCATGATGAGCAAGGGTGATTTCTCCCGGTTGCGGCTTGGACCCACCGCCCACCAGCGCCGGGCCGGACGCCGAATGATGCGGCTGACGGAACGGACGCTGCGGCCAATGGCTCAACGGCACGCAACTGGCGACCGACTGGATCGCCGCGACTTCCAGGGCCTCGCTTTCGGCCAAGGGTGGCAATAACCCTGGCAAACGGCTCGCCAGCAGCGTCTTGCCGGTACCGGGCGGGCCGCTGAACAACAGGTTATGGGCTCCTGCTGCCGCGATCAGCAACGCGCGCTTGGCCCCGGCCTGGCCCTGGACTTCACTGAGATCGGGGTAGGGCTTGCTGGCCGAAAGCAGCCCGTTGGAAACAAAGGGTTCGACCGGGGTGTGGCCATTAAAATGCGCCACCGCTTCGAGCAGGTGATTCACCGCGATCACTTTCAGTCCCGACGCCAGGCAGGCTTCCTCGGCATTCGCCCAAGGCACCACGAGCATGCGTCCAGCCTTGCGTGCCGCCAGCGCCGCGGGCAACACCCCGCGTACCGGTCGTACCGCCCCGGACAACGCCAGCTCGCCGAGGCATTCGACATCGTCCAGCATCAGCGTCGGCACCTGCACGCTGGCCGACAGGATGCCAAGGGCAATCGCCAGGTCGAACCGCCCGCCGTCCTTGGGCAGGTCCGCCGGCGCCAGGTTCAGGGTGATGCGCCGCGCCGGAAAGCTGAGCCCCGAGTTGATGATCGCACTGCGTACCCGGTCCTTGCTTTCCTTCACCGCCGCCTCCGGCAGGCCGACCATGGTCAGCGACGGCAAGCCATTGGCCAGATGGACTTCGACGGTGACAGCGGGTGCTTCGACGCCAACCTGGGCGCGGCTGTGAACGATGGCGAGTGACATGAATCGTTCCTTGAGTGGTAGAGAGGACCGCATCCTGCGGTTCTTGAAGGTTAGTTGTGAGGGAGCGTTTGGTTATGGCGATCGATGACAAAAGGTTGGCAGAATGTTGCGCCAGAGTTGAATCAGCGCCGCTCGTGCCCGGTTCCATCGCGGTTTTATGAACCCGGCACCTCGACAAACCCGGGCGTAAGCCCCTGCACGACCACTCCTTGCGCGACGGTTGTGCGTGGGCTGACCATTACGCGCTCGGGGCGGGCTTGTGCTGTCGCCCGGTACAGCACGTAGGTGGCACCGGACTCATCGCGGCGAAGGGCGCGCGGCGGCACGGCGATGCCTTGTTCGTCGCGGTACAGAATCACTGCCAGGCGGGCGCTCATACCGGTCCGCAGCGGAGGGTCGAAATCGGCGACGGCCGTATCAATTGACACCTGGACCTTATAGCGCGCGCCCGTGTCCTGCTGGTCGGCCGCCTCATTCTGGATTCCGATGGCCAGTATGCGGCCGCTCAGTTCACCGGCGAATCCATCACCAGTGATTTGCACCGGCATGCCTTCACGTAACAGGTGCAGGTCGGTTTCATCCACGCGAGCAAGGGCTTGGAAACGGTCCAGGCCAATGACGCCAAGCAACGGCGTGCCCCGGCTCACGGCCACGCCAGGTTGCACCGCTACCGGTTGGCCGTCACCCGGCATGACAGGTCGCACGACGTAACCGCTCACTGGCGCCGTCACTTCTCGGCGGGCATGCAGCGTTTCGAAGGCCTGGTGATGCGCCTGCGCGTTAGCCAGCTCCATCTCGGCGATATGGCGTTCCTCGCCCTGGCCGTACGCCAGTGTCGTGGCCAGTTCCTCGATTGCCGCGCTGAGCTGTTGCTGGTCGCTGCGCACCTGCTGCTCCAGCGTTTCGAGTTCCATCCTCGCGACGATGCCACGTTCGAACAACGCTTGCGTGTCACGCCGGTTACTTTCGCTGGCGGCCAGGCTCTGCCTGGCATTGTTCAGAGCCCGTCTGGCATTGCTGACCTCGGAGCCTTTGCTCCAATGTTGCAAGCGGCGGGCCTCGCGCTGTGCCTTGAGCAGTTGCGCCTGGGCCTGGCGCAGCTGGATCTGCAACTGCGCGGGGTCCAGCGTCAGCAGCACCTGGCCTTTCTCGACCCGTTGTCCTTCGTGTACCCGCACCTCGGCAAGCAAGCCATCAAACGGGGCGGTCAAGGTAACCTGGTTGACGGCCTGGATACGTCCGATCAGCCCCAGCCGGGTTTCCAGCAATCGCGGTTCGATATGCACCCAGTCAGGCGCTGTGCTTGTCGTTGCGCGGGTGCCTGCGGGCGCCGGCGGCCAGCGCAACGCGATAATGATCAACGCGCCCAATCCGAAAAAGAGCAATGCAGGCTTGAGTGTGATGGGGTTAGTCATTCAACGCGATGTCCCAGCTTTGCAGGGTGGTGCCCAAGGTCTGATCCAGTTCCGCCTGGGCGTTGAGGTAACTGATGAGTGCGGCCAATCGGGCACTCTGCGCCATGCGCAGGTCATTTTCGAAGCTGAGAACCTGAAAGTTGCTCGAACGCCCCACGGTGAGTTTTTCTTGCTCGATGTCCAGCTTTCGCTGGGACAGCTCCTCGGCGCGCCGGGCGATTTGATACTGTCGCCAGCGCGCGCCGATGTCGCGTACTGCGTTGGTCACGCCACGCTGCAGTTCCTGATGAGCCTCTTGCGTGCGGACCTGCTGGTTCTCCACGTCGACCCGGGCCTGGACTTCAGCCTGGCGGGCGCTCAGGTCGCCGATCGGAATCTCCACCTGCACGCCCACGTAGTTCTCCCAGCTTCGGGTGCTGCCGTGGAGATTGTTGCGATCACGGACCTGACCGCCGCCGCCGACCAGCGATACGTCCCATAGGCGCTCGTTGCGTGCCACGACCCTGTTTATCCGGGCCTGCTGGCCGGCGATCAGTTGGATGAGGTAGGTCGGTTGCAATGCTTCGGCCTGGCGCACGGCCTGCACAGTGTCGATGTCGAGGGGCGCGGCTTGCATGGCCTCGCTGGCAATGATTGGAGTGTCGAGGTCCAGCGCAAGCAGTTGCAACAATGCCAGGCGAGTGTTTTCCAGTTGGTTGCGGGCGTCTTCGTGGCTCAGCTCCTGGTTGGCGACTTCGGCCTCGGTCTGGACGATCTCGAACGCGGCCATGCGCCCGGCGTCGATCATCGCCCGGTTGACGCCGAGCAGTTGGTGCGCCCGCGCCAAGGCGTTGCTGGAGATGTTCAGCTGTTCCTGAGCCTGCAGGAGCGTGCGGTAGGCGGTAATGATCCGGGTGATCGTCTGCGCCACCCGGTCTTTCAGCGCCAGGCGGTTGACCTGCTCGCTCAGGCGCGCCAGTTGTACTGGGGCGGTGGCGACATCGCGGCCGGCGCCGCGCAGCAGCGGCTGGATGATCGTGATATTGGCGCCGTCATTGCGTGTCAGTCCCGCCCTGTCGGCATCGGTCTGGCGCCAGGTCCAGCCCAGGCCGACGCGCGTGCCGTAAGGGGTGAGCAGGGTTGAAACCGGTGCGATTTCACCTTGCCGATAGCGATCGAGCTGGTTATGGCTGGACAGGTAACTGCCGCGCACGAACAGCTTGGGGCTGAAGCGGTCCTCGGCCACGCGCAAAGCGAATTTCTGGCCGATCCGTTCCAGGTAAGCGCTGCGAATGGCGCGGTTGTCGCGCAGTCCCAGGTAGATCGCATCGCTGAGGGTCAGCTCGATGCCGTAGGCATTGAGCGAGGCGCTGGCGACAGCCGCGGAGGGAGTGCCCGGCCGAGTCGCCTGTGACGGTGACAGCGCTGTATCTGCCAGCACCGCCCCACTGGGCGGCGTCAGCAGCAAGGCGACCGCCCAGGCTTTAATCATCACGCAGCGCCTGCACGGGCTGCAGGCGCGCGGCGGACAGCGCCGGGCTCAGGCCAAAGAGCAACCCCGTGAGCAGCGCACCGCCCATGCCCAGCGGCAATGAAAGGGGCGAGAGCGTGAAATCCATCCAGCCTGACAGCACGACGAACAACCAGCCGGTTGCCACTCCGAGCAGAGCACCGGTGGACGCTCCGGCGACTGTCAGCACCATGGCCTCCAGCAGAAACAGCCAGGCGATGTCCCGCGGGCGAGCACCCAGTGCCATGCGCACACCGATTTCGCCGCGGCGTTCGGCGACGTTCATCAACATGATGTTCATCACGCCGACGCCACCGACCAAGAGCGAAATTCCCCCCAACCCTGCCAGCAACCAGGAGAACAACTGCGATTGCTGGGCGAGACCGTCGAGTAACCGCTGCGGGACCTGCACGTCGATCTCCCGACCGGGCAAGGATGTCAGCAGGTAGTCATGCAGTTTCGGGGCTAGGGTTTGTGAGCCCGCGCCTTCGTTGCTGCGCACCAGCACAGTGCCGATTTGCGGTGCGAAAACGAGGCGGCGCATGCCCTCGATCGGCACCAGGATGCTGTCATCGATGGGCAGCGGCAGCAGGGGGTTTTGACCATGGCTGTGGAGTACGCCGACCACCTGGAACAGATAGCCGGCCAGTTGCAACGTATCACCCGGCGCGACGGGGGCATGCTGAGCGGCCAACGTCGCGCCGAGCACTGCATGGGTGCTCTGGGCATCGTAGCGGCTGAGGAATCGTCCTTGCTCCGGCTGCAGGCCAAGCACCGAGGCTATTTCCGGGTCGACCCCGGCCAGCAGGGTGCTGAGCGGTCGCCCATGCATGCTTGCCGGCACTGAGGCCAAGTTCAGGGCGCTGACCGCCAGCACCTCAGGTAACGCCTCGCGAAGGGCCTGGTTATCGAGATTGGTCGGGGCATGCCCCGGCACTCCCTTGTTCGAGGCCGGCTTCACGTCCGCGATCAGCAGGTCGCTGCCCATCGCCTGGAATACCTCCATGCTCCGGGCTTGGGCGTTATGGCCAATGTTCAGCAGCGCAACTACCGCCGCGCAGCCAACCGCGATACCCAGCAATGCCAGCAAGGCTCGTCGTCCCAGGCGGCGCAGGCTGTCGAGGGCCTCGGTCAGCAGTTGCCAGGGCAACGGTCCGTAGCGAGTCGACTCAGTCATGAGGCATTTCCCACAGGCGGCCCTCGCTGATCCGCAGGCAGCGCTGCATGCGCTTGGCGATGTCCGGGTCGTGGGTGACGACTATCAAGGTGACGCCCCGCTCCCGATTGAGCGCCAGCAGCAGTTCGATGACCTCGCTGGCGGTCTGGCTGTCGAGGTTGCCGGTGGGCTCGTCGGCCAGCAGCAAGGCCGGCTCTCCCACCAGCGCTCGCGCGATGGCCACGCGCTGGCGTTGGCCTCCGGACAACTGTGCCGGGCGATGATGCAGGCGTTCGCCCAGACCGAGCTGCAATAGCTGGCGCCGCGCGGCTGCCTGGGCAGCCTGGCGAGATATGCCGCGGTAGAGCAGCGCCAGCGCGACATTGTCCAGGGCGTCCAGGCGTGGCAGCAGGTTGAAGCTCTGAAAGACGAAGCCGATGTGTCGGTTGCGCATCATCGCGCGAGCATCAGCGCTTGCCTGGGTCATGTCGCGGCCAGCCAGGTAGACCTGCCCGGTCGAAGGTTGGTCAAGCAGGCCGATCAAGCCGAGCAGGGTACTTTTGCCGGATCCCGAGGCGCCGATAATGGCGCAGCTCTGTCCTGCATTGATGGTCAGCGACACATCGCGCAGGGTGGCGCGTGCGGTCGCGTCGATGCCATGGATATGGCTCATGCCTTGTACGCGGATCAGCTCGGGAGCGGGATTTTCAGGCATTCGTTGTCCATCCTGAGCGAGCCCCCTTTCGGGGAAAGGGGGCATCGGTTGATGCCTGCTCAGGCGTCTGTCGCGGGCGTTTCGGGTTTGTCTTTCTGCTGCTGCGCCAGCATCAGCTCAAGCAACGATTGCCATGGGGGCATTCCGTCGTCGCTGCCACTTAACCTCCGCGCTTTGGCCAATTCGGCGCTCTTGATCTGTTGAGTAAAGTCGGCTTCGTAATCGCCGAGCATCAGAGACTCCTGAATGGGGGGCAGGCTTTTGTAGTAATTGAGAACATCCCTGATGGTTTCCGGGGTTTTATCCTCGTCCATCAGCTTATTGGTGACTGTGAAGGTCCAGGCGCCGTGCGCGTCGCTATAGGTTTCCCATGCCACTCTGCGTTCATTGTGAGTAAAGTCACCGCTGTCGTCATAGATGATCAGCGTCAGTTGCTCGATGGAAAGGTTCGCGAACGGGTTGCCGCCTTTCTTGTTGAGGAAGTTCGTTGCCTGCTGTGCCTGATCCAGGCGCTGCGGATCGTCCGAGGGCGGCACTTCGGCGTCGCGGATTTCCTTGTTTTTCGCGACATAGGGGATGAAGAAATCTTGCGTGGCTCGCCGGGCAATGTCCGCCAAGCCTGCACGATCATTGCTGGCGTCCCGCTCCGCAGCGCGTGCTGCTGCGTCGCTGAGCAGCTGTGCCATCGGCGAGAGTCGGGTGGTGGTATTGCCGCTCAAGGCGCCGGGTTGCACCTCGCTCCTCGGGCTGGCGCCGACCTTGTCGGTCGGCTCTAGCGGGCTTGCGGTGGCTTTCAGGTTCGTTGCGTAGTGCAGGCGTGCGCCGTTGATACCATCCATTGTTTTGCCTCCATCTCTAAGCTGCGGTGCGCTGTAAGTGCACCGCATTCGATCAGGCCAGGACTGCCTCGGATTTACCCTCCAAGGCAAACCTGGCCGGCTTTTACTGGATCGTGAACTCAATGTTCCACGAGTGATCGGACGCGTTTATTGCGGTAATCGTCGCATTGCAGCGGACTCGGCCGGTAGCCTGCGCGTCCTTGGTCCATTTAGGCAGCTTGGGGTTGATGTAGAAGGTGCTGAACACGCAAGTTTTGCCGTCGGCGCCATAGCGGACGACCGCAGTGGCAATCGCAGGGTTGCGCTGGTCTCGCACTTCGAAAGTGATGGCTTGCTGCGGATTGATCGTATCCGCAGGCTTGGGTGTCGCATTCGCGTGGGTGAGGGCTTCGTTGTTGCCCTGGAACGAATACTTGACCGTCGCGCTGCCAAGGTTCTTGACGGTAACCCGTATCGTTGGACCTGCTTGCGCCGCACCAGCGACGAGCAGGGAGCAGACGGCCAAAGCCGCGACGCTGCGTTTTTTCAATTGCATGCCGTTTTACCTGTTTGACATGTTCGTATGTCGCACGACGGACAGCCGTCCGCCTTGCCCGGTTTACAGCCTTGATGCTGGCTGCATATCCATTCCGGTTACTTCGCGTCGACCCCATTCGTTGAAAGTCCGACTTGCGCAAAGTCCAGCTCGTTAGCGCATTCCATTACGAAGATTTAGCGGCGAATGCCAGGGAAGCTTTAACAGGATTTTGGATAAAGTTCGCGTATTCGACGAATTTAGGAAGCTTTTGTAGGATTTTTCGCGAAGATGGCCGTCGCGGCTGATGCGCCGAACTCATCCGGAAGAGAAAGGGCGAGAGGAAGTTTCCCGCTATTGGGATGGCCGCAAGTAAAAAACCAAAAATCGCGGCCCTGGGTAATGCCTTCAGAAATACGCGTTATTCCGCAGGTGGATTCAGCCTCGCCTCCAACTCCGCCACCTTCGCCTCCAGGCTCTCCAACCGCGCCCGAGTTCGGGCCAGCACCACCATCTGGCTGTCGAATTCTTCCCGGCTGACCAGGTCCAGCTTGCTGAACCCGCTTTGCAATAAAGCCTTGAACTGGCTTTCGATTTCGCTTTTGGGCAGGGGGGTGTCGCCACTCAAGAGGCGGGAGGCGTGGCCGCTCAGGGCGTCGAGGAGATCTTTGGGGGCAAGCATGGCAGGTGTCCTGGAAACGATGGCGGGCAGTGTATCACGCAGGGTCTATAGTCAATTTGCCAGGCGCGGATGCACGCTTTTCGCGCACTGTGCCGGGCGCCACCGCACCGTTGTTGTGCGTATCGCTCCGGTTCGTGGCGCGTGCCGGGCGGGCGCGGTGGTCAAGGGGGTTGAAATCCGGGGGGTTGGGCACAGATGGCAAGCTTTCTGCTTAGTGGCTGATGACCCATGCACTGATGCAGTCGCTGTGACGAATGCAGTGCAGCAGGCGGAGCGGGGAGTTTCGTCAGGAGTAGTCAGCTGGCGCCAGTCGGGCAACTTGGGCCGACGACGCGTTACAAAGCCAGGCACTGCGCTTAGACTTGAGTCGGGTTTGTTTTCCTGGGGCAAGTCCACCAATTCGGGAGAGAGTTTCATGAAGCTAGTCACTGCCATCATCAAGCCGTTCAAGTTGGACGACGTGCGCGAGTCGCTGTCCGAAATCGGCGTGCAGGGCATTACCGTCACTGAAGTCAAAGGCTTCGGTCGGCAGAAAGGTCACACCGAGCTGTATCGCGGCGCGGAATACGTGGTCGATTTCCTGCCCAAGGTGAAGATCGACGTTGCCATCGACGACAAGGATCTTGATCGGGTCATCGAGGCGATTACCAAGGCCGCCAACACCGGCAAGATTGGTGACGGAAAGATCTTTGTGGTCAATCTGGAACAGGCTATCCGCATCCGTACCGGCGAAACCGATACCGACGCTATCTAAGCCGCCAAACCCCAACGCCCCAGGAGAAAACAATATGACTCTGCGTAAATTCGCAGGGCTAGGAGCCCTGTTGTCCTTCGTAATGCCTGGCCTGGCCATGGCAGAAGAAGCGGCAGCCCCAGTCCTCAATTCCGGCGACACCGCCTGGATGCTGACGGCCACGATTCTTGTTCTGTTCATGACCATTCCCGGCCTTGCGCTGTTCTACGGCGGCATGGTTCGGTCGAAAAACATTCTTTCCGTGATGATGCAGTGCTTCGCCATTACTGGTCTGATCAGCGTGTTGTGGGTCATCTATGGCTACAGCATCGCGTTCGACACTACCGGCATGGAGCAGGGCGTCGTCAACTTCAACTCCTTCGTCGGCGGCCTGGGCAAAGCGTTCCTGGCGGGCGTCACCCCGGCCAGCATCACCGGCCCGGCGGCGTTGTTCCCTGAAGCAGTCTTCATTACCTTCCAGATGACCTTCGCGATCATCACCCCGGCCCTGATCGTCGGCGCGTTCGCCGAGCGGATGAAGTTCTCCGCCATGCTGATCTTCATGGGCGTGTGGTTCACCCTGGTGTATGCGCCGATTGCGCACATGGTCTGGTCCGGCAACGGCGGCCTGATGTGGGACTGGGGTGTACTGGACTTCGCCGGTGGCACTGTGGTCCACATCAACGCCGGTATCGCAGGCCTGGTGGCGTGCCTGGTGCTGGGCAAGCGCAAAGGCTTCCCGACCACGCCGATGGCGCCGCACAACCTGGGTTACACCCTGATGGGCGCGGCCATGCTGTGGGTGGGCTGGTTCGGCTTCAACGCCGGTTCCGCCGTCGCGGCCAACGGCACCGCCGGCATGGCGATGCTGGTCACCCAGATCGCCACCGCAGCCGCCGCGCTGGGCTGGATGTTCGCCGAGTGGATCACCCACGGTAAGCCAAGCGCACTGGGCATCGCCTCGGGCGTCGTGGCCGGCCTGGTTGCAATCACCCCGGCGGCCGGCACCGTGGGCCCGATGGGCGCCCTGGTCATTGGCCTGGCGGCGGGCGTGGTGTGCTTCTTCTGCGCCACCACCCTCAAGCGCAAACTCGGCTATGACGACTCCCTGGACGCCTTTGGCGTGCATGGCATCGGCGGTATCCTCGGCGCCATCCTGACCGGTGTGTTCGCAGCACCAGCCCTGGGCGGCTTCGGCACCGTGACCGATATCGGTGCGCAAGTGTGGATTCAGTTCAAAGGCGTAGGCTTTACCGTGATCTACACGGCGGTTGTCACCTTCATCATCCTCAAGGTCCTCGACGCCGTCATGGGTCTGCGGGTTTCCGAGGAAGAAGAGGCCGTGGGCCTGGACCTGGCCCAGCACAACGAACGTGGTTACAACCTGTAATCGCGCTCCAATAAAAAATGCCCGGTTCGCCGGGCATTTTTTTGTCTGGAATTTGTCATTGCTCATAGGGCGTGCTGGTTTTTCCGACGCCTTTTGTTGTGTATGCGACACGGGTTTTTCTACCGCCAAAGACTTACAGGAAAGCAGGAATATTAGGCCCTTTGTTTTTTCCCAGAGCGCGCTAGAATGCGCGCCGAACGTGCGGAGAACTGTATGTGGCAACAGACGCTGATAACCCTGCGGGCAAGGCCCCGGGGCTTTCATCTGGTAACGGACGAGTTGCTCGCCGGCCTGCCTGAACTCAAGGCATGTCGTGTCGGTCTGTTGCATCTGTGGCTGCAGCACACCTCGGCCTCGCTGACCATCAACGAGAACGCCGATCCGGCGGTACGTCGAGACTTCGAACGATTTTTCAATCGGCTGATCCCACAAGGAACCGCCGACTATGAGCACAACGACGAAGGCCTGGACGACCTCCCGGCGCACTTCAAGGCCAGCGTGCTGGGATGCCAGCTCAGTCTTCCGGTGACGGCGGGACGGTTGGCGTTGGGCACCTGGCAAGGTGTTTATCTGGGCGAGCACCGTGATCATGGCGGTACTCGTAAAGTCCTCGCCACCTTGTACGGTGAAGGGGCATGACCGCTGATGGTTGGCGGATGTTGAATTTTTTCTGGCAGCCTTCGACAGATGGCGAAGCTGGGCTATAACTAATCTGCTTTTCGCAAGTCATGAGGTAGAACATGAGCGACGATGATCTGGAAAACGACGACCTCGAAGTAGGTGATGAAGACGAGGCCGAAGAAGGCCTGGAAGCGGCGGCTGAAGACGTCGCTGACGATGACGGTGCCGATGTTCCGGTCCCGACCGCCAAAGGCAAGGCCAAGGCGGCGGTATCGGTCGACGAGTTGCCGAGCGTAGAGGCCAAGAACAAGGAGCGTGATGCGCTCGCCAAGGCCATGGAGGAATTCCTGGCCCGGGGTGGCAAGGTGCAGGAAGTGGAGGCCAATGTGGTCGCCGATCCGCCCAAGAAGCCTGACAACAAGTACGGCAGCCGCCCGATCTGAGTATCTGCCCTTGCTTGCTGAAAAAGCCCGCCGTCGCTGCGGGCTTTTTCATGGGTCGGATAACGTTTAGGACCACACGCCGATCCTGTGGGAGCGAGCTTGCTCGCGATAGCGGTTTACCTGTCACATCGATGTTGGATGTGCCGCCGTCATCGCGAGCAAGCTCGCTCCCACAGGGTTTTACGCCTGGCTTGGAATCGCAAGGCATAAGAGATCCAGGGTGGGAGCGAGCCTGCTCGCGATAGCGGTGGGTCTGTTGACATCGATGTGGGACTGCCGCCGCCTTCGCGAGCGGGCTCGCTCCCACACAGGCGGCGTTGGGGACTCAGCGCGGGTTATGCCATCCTGCCAATAATCCCGGCAGTTCGGTCAGGCTGCGGATTTCCGCATCCGGCGCATGGTCGGCGTCCCACGCCTTGCCTGTCGGGTTGAACCACACTGCGCGCAGGCCGGCCTGTTGGGCGCCGGCGATGTCGTCGCCCGGGTGATCGCCGATGTGCACGGCAGTCTGCGCGGTCGCGCCACCGCGTTGCAGGGCTTCGTGGAACAGCCGGGCGTCGGGCTTGGCGATGCCGATGTCCTCGGCGCACAGGGCGAACTTGAAGTAATCCGCCAGCCCCAGGCGCCGGACATCGGCGTTGCCATTGGTGACGACGCCAAGGGCGTAATCATTGGCGAGCAATTCCAGGGTCGGCTGCACCTCGGGAAACACCTCCAGTTGATGGCGGGCATGCAGGAAGGCCTCGAATCCCTGGTCTGCCAGCTCCGAAGCCCGCCATTGGTCATAGCCGGCGTCTTGCAGCGCCCGGAACAGCACGCGTCGGCGCAAGGCACTGATGCGGTGCTTGAGGTCCGGCTCTTCGCTGAGCACTTGCGTGCGGATTGCCCACAAGCGCTCCACCGGAAAGTCGCCCAGGTCCGGTGCGTTATCGGTCAGCCACTGACGTAATACGGCTTCGGCGCTGGCGATCACCGGGGCGGTGTCCCACAGGGTGTCGTCCAGGTCGAAAGTGATGAGTTCGATGGTCATGATTCGTCGCCCTTGATGCGTTTGGCCCTGGGGTGGGCACTGTCATAGACCGTCGCCAGGTGCTGGAAGTCCAGATGGGTATAGATCTGGGTGGTCTTGATGTCCGAATGGCCGAGCAACTCCTGGACGGCGCGCAGGTCCTGGGACGATTCGAGCAGGTGACTGGCGAACGAATGTCGCAGCATGTGTGGATGCAGGTTCTGCCCAAGTTCGCGCTCACCGGCAGCCTTGACCCGCAATTGTATCGCTCGCGGCCCGAGGCGCCGGCCTTGCTGGCTGACGAAGACTGCTTCATCGGCCGGGTTGGCCATTGCCCGGAGCGGCAGCCACAGGTCCAAGGCTTCCCGGGCCTTGCGGCCGATAGGCAGCAGGCGGGTCTTGCTGCCCTTGCCGTGCACCTGAACCATGCCGTCGGCGAGGTCCAGTTGTTCCAGGTTCAGCCCGGTCAGTTCCGAAAGCCGCAGGCCCGAGGAATAGAACAGCTCCAGGATTGCCTGGTCGCGCCGCGCGAGAAAGTCATCCTCGACGGCGCCCTCCAGCAATTGCAGGGCGCGGTCGGTGTCGAGGGTCTTGGGCAGCCGACGCTCGCCCTTGGGCGGTGCCAGGCCGGTGGCCGGGTCGTGGTCGCAAAGGCCTTCACGATTGAGGTACTGGTACAAGCCGCGCACCGCCGACAACAGTCGCGCCAGGCTGCGGGAGGATTGTCCTTGTTGATGCAGACGGGCAATCAGGCTGCGCAGGCGTTGGATATCCAGCGCCGACCAGCTGCCGATATTTTGTTTCTGGCACCAGCCCAGCACCTTTTCGAGGTCGCGGCGATAGGCTGACAAGGTGTGGGGCGACACCTGGCGCTCACTGCGCAGGTGCTCGCAGTAGGCGTCCAGTTGCCGTTCCATCGTCAGCGTACCGAGCGCAGCGAACCGGCAACCCGTGGCAGCACGCGGCCGGTGACTTCGGCGATATAACTCAGGAACAATGTGCCGACCGAGCTCTTGTAGTGCTGCGGATCGCGGCTGGCGATGGCCAGCACGCCGTGCACACCCTGGTGGGCAATGGCGACGACGGCCGTAGAGCCGATCTGCTTGCGTTGTTCTTCGCCGAACAGGAAATCCAGCTCATGTTCGCGCAGGCTGCCGCTGACGCTTTTGTTTTCCGTGAGCAGGCCGCCGATGGCGGTCTGCGCTTCGGCGTGAGTCACCCAGCGCCCAACCGGCATGGCGTTGTCGCCAAACAGAATGAGGCTGACAAAAGGCACCTGGAAATCCTGGCGCAGGCTGTCTTCGACGCTCATCACCAGGTCTTCCAGGGTGCTGGCGTCCATCAACGCGAGGATCAGGCGACGGGTCTTGTCGAAGAGCCGGTCGTTGTCGCGCGCCACGTCCATCAGGTGCGAAAGACGGTGGCGCATTTCGATGTTGCGTTCGCGCAGGATCTTCATCTGGTGCTCCACCAGCGACACGGTATCGCCGCGCCGATGGGGGATGCGCATCGTCGAAAGCAGGTCTTCATGCTCGACGAAAAAGTCCGGATGGGCCTCCAGGTAAGCGGCCACGGCTGCGGCTTCCGGGTTCTGGCTCGGGGATTCGTCGGGCTGCGGGGCTGGAACCTGAGGCTTATCGGTCATGGTTTGGCTCACTCAAAGACGAACTTGTCCTTCGTATACGCGTACGGCCGGGCCGGTCATCATCACCGGTTGGCCAGGGCCTGCCCATTCGATGGACAGGCGCCCGCCGGGCAGGTCGATCAGCAATGGCGAATCCATCCACCCCTGGCTGATCGCGGCGACGGCCGCGGCGCAGGCGCCGGTGCCGCACGCCTGGGTTTCCCCGGCGCCGCGTTCCCAGACGCGCAGTTGCGCACGATGCCGGTCGATGACCTGCAGGAAGCCGACGTTCACCCGGGCCGGGAAGCGCGAATGATGCTCGATCTTCGGCCCCAGTTCGTGCACGGGCGCACTGTTTATATCATCCACCCGCAGCACGGCATGGGGGTTGCCCATGGACACCGCCGCCAGTTCCACCGGCGTACCGTCGACGTCGACGGTATAGCTCAGGGCCTGGGCCGGTGCCTGGAACGGAATGTCCGCCGGAACCAGGCGTGGGGCGCCCATGTTGACGCCGATCTGGCCGTCGCTGCGGACATCCAGTTCGATGATGCCGCTTTTGGTCTCGACGCGAATCTGCCGTTTGGCAGTCAGGCGCTTGTCCAGCACGAAGCGGGCGAAACAGCGCGCACCGTTGCCGCATTGCTCCACTTCGGAACCGTCGGCATTGAAGATCCGGTAGCGGAAATCCACGTCCGGGTTGTTCGGCGCCTCGACGATCAGCAACTGGTCGAAGCCGATGCCGGTGTGGCGGTCGCCCCATTGCTTGGCGTGCTTGGGCAGGATGTGCGCGTGCTGGCTGACCAGGTCGAGGACCATGAAGTCATTGCCCAGGCCGTGCATCTTGGTAAAACGCAGCAGCATGGTATTACTCCGGCAACAGGCTTTCGCCGGCAAACAGCTCGGCTACCGTCTCGCGGCGGCGCACTTCGAATGCCTGATCACCGTCCACCAGCACCTCGGCGCAACGGCCGCGGGTGTTGTAGTTGGAACTCATGACAAACCCGTAGGCACCCGCCGAATGCACGGCCAGCAGATCGCCTTCTTCCAGCGCCAGCTCCCGACCCTTGGCCAGGAAGTCGCCGGTTTCGCAGATCGGCCCGACGATGTCGTAGGCGCGGGCCGCGGTATCGCGTGGGCGCACCGCGGTGACATCCATCCAGGCCTGGTACAGCGCCGGACGGATCAGGTCATTCATGGCCGCGTCGACGATGGCGAAATCCTTGTGCTCGGTGTGCTTGAGGTACTCGACCTGGGTCAGCAGCACGCCGGCATTGGCGACGATGTAGCGACCGGGCTCGAACATCAATGCCAGGTCGCGGCCTTCGAGGCGCTCGCGCACGGTCTTGATGTAGTCGGCCACCAATGGCGGTTCTTCGTCGCGATAACGCACGCCGACACCGCCGCCCAGGTCGATGTGACGCAGGTAGATGCCGCAGTCGCCGAGGCGATCGACCAGCGCCAGCAGGCGGTCGAGGGCATCGATGAACGGTTCGAGGGTGGTCAGTTGCGAGCCGATGTGGCAATCGACGCCGAGCACTTCCAGGTTTGGCAGCTGGGCTGCGCGCACGTACACGTCCTCGGCGTCGGCAATGGCGATGCCGAACTTGTTTTCCTTGAGGCCAGTGGAAATGTACGGGTGGGTGCCGGCGTCGACGTCCGGGTTCACGCGCAAGGAAACCGGTGCGCGCACGCCCAGCTCGGCGGCGACGACCTGCAACCGCTCCAGCTCGTCGGTGGATTCGATGTTGAAGCAATGCACACCGACTTGCAGCGCGCGGCGCATGTCTTCGCGGGTCTTGCCGACACCGGAGAAAACGATCTTGTCGGCGCTGCCACCCGCGGCCAGCACACGCTCCAGCTCGCCTCCGGAGACGATGTCGAAGCCGGCGCCAAGGCGCGCCAGGACGTTGAGCACGCCCAGGTTCGAGTTGGCTTTTACCGCGAAGCACACCAGGTGCGGCATGCCTTCGAGGGCATCGGCGAAGGTGCGGTACTGGGCTTCGATATGGGCACGGGAATAGACGTAGGTCGGCGTGCCGAAACGTTCGGCTATCGCGGACAGGGCAACCCCTTCCGCGAACAGCTCCCCGCCACGGTAGTTAAAAGCGTCCATGGCGGTCCCTTAGTAAGTGGTGTGGGTGTCGTGCGCGTGTGACTTGGATTGCGACGACTTGGCCTGTTCTTCAGGGGACTTGCTGTCATCAGGCAGGTACAGCGGACCTTTTTGACCACAGGCTGTCACAAGGCAGGCAACCGCGACGAGCGCAGCAAGGGAAGAGATCAGGCGCTTCATGGCGAAATCCTTGAAAATGCGTTAATTGCGCCGGAGTATACCGGCCACCCGTCAGCTTGCCTATGCAACGGGGCGCCCGTCCGGCGGCGCTGGTTGTCTCAACCGGTATATCCTTTGCAATCGCCGGGAAGCGTCCGTATCTTGCGGCGCTTGAGCATGAGCAGACATTTTCGAGGTTGCCGCAATGAGTTTGACTGAAGCCCGTTTCCACGACCTGGTCGATGCGACCCAGCAAACGCTGGAGGATGTGTTCGATGACAGTGGCCTGGATATCGATCTGGAAATTTCCGCCGGTGTACTCACCGTCAAGTTCGAAAACGGTACCCAGCTGATCTTCAGCCGCCAGGAACCGTTGCGGCAGTTGTGGCTGGCGGCGGTGTCCGGTGGTTTTCACTTCGACTATGACGAGGAAAGCGAGCGCTGGATGTGCGACAAGAGCGAAGAGCAGTTGGGCGAGATGCTCGAACGCATCGTCAAGCAGCAGGCGGGCGCTGAGCTCGAATTCGAAGGACTGTGACGGCGTGAGCCAGCCAGCCCCGGCGCGGCCACCCAAGCCGCTCTACAGCAACGTCAGCCCCGCCGTTCCGTCGCCTTGCACCAGCGTGTGCAAGCTGGATGAGCAGAAGGTCTGCCTCGGCTGTTTCCGGCACGTGGAAGATATCCGCGAATGGCGCTCGGCGGATGATGAGCGCCGGCGGGTGATCTGTGCCGAGGCCGCCAAACGCAAGTCTTTGTCATGATGCCCGTGGCGAGGGAGCTTGCTCCCGCTCGGCTGCGAAGCAGTCGCAAGATTCTTGGGGTCGCTTCGCAACCCAGCGGGAGCAAGCTCCCTCGCCACAAAAGCCTTCCACCTGATGGGCAAGAACCATCCGGGTTGTATATTTATTGAGCTGTGGTAGTGTCCAGCAACGCCTCAACTCATCGAGGCGCGTGAAAACCCCGTCTTATGTGGCGGGGTTTTGCTTTTTTCGTGCAGAAGAAAGGAGTCTGCCTGGATCATGACCGCACCTTCCATCACCCTGACTCGCTTGGACGTACAACGTCTGGAGCGCTTGATCGACAGCCTGGATGACACGCTTCCCGGTGTGATCGCGTTGCAAACCGAACTGGATCGCGCCGAGACACTGGTCGGCCACGATGAAGTGCCCGCCGATGTCGTGACCATGAATTCGCGCGTGCACTGCCGCGAGGAAAGCAGCGGCAAGGATTACCATCTGACGCTGGTCTACCCGAAGGACGCCAACGCCGACCAGGGCCGGATTTCGATCCTGGCGCCGGTGGGCAGTGCCTTGCTGGGCTTGAAGGTGGGGCAGCACATCGACTGGCCGGCGCCGGGTGGCAAGACCTTGAAGCTGACGTTGCTGGAAGTCGAGTCCCAGCCGGCCAATGGCGGTGATTTCCCGTCCTGAACCCCGTCAGACCTGATTCAATGCCTCGTTCAGCGCACGCTCCAGGTCGGCCTTGTAGCGCAGGAACAAAATGCTCGGGCAGGCACTGTCACCGACCAGGCCGGAGAGGTCCAGGTCGGTGATATAGCAGCGATAGCGCTCGGCTTCGCGGCGCTGCCCGACGATTTCCCTGGCGACCACATGAAACAGTTGGTCGCCGTGCTCCAGCTCCGAAAATTCCCGCTGATCGCAATAGAGGGTGAGGTGCACTTGCCCGTGCGCCGCTTTGCCGATGATCGCCTGCACGTCGTAGAAGGGCTTGTTGGCCGGCGTCTGCGGCGCCTGCCGTGATTCGACCCGCCGGGCCCGCCCGTTACCCGAAGGCAGAAGCTGGTAATAAAGTACTTCCAGGGTCAACGGCTGGGTAGCGTCCATCGGCAGCAAGGCGTCGCGGCGATACAGCACCGACTGCAGGAAGCGCTGCAGCGGCACCAGCAGGCTTTGTTCATCGTGATAAGGCAGGCGCTGCTGCCACAATGCGTTGAATTCATCGAGCACATACAGCTCCGCTTCTTCCTCGTAGACCCGGTAGAACACCTGGATGCACTCGGGCTGGCCCATTGGCAGGATCAGGGCCGCGTCGTGTTCTTCCATGGCCATCGCGTCCAGATGCAGCGGGCTGTATGCCGTCAACTCTTCGCCCAGGTAGTCCATCAACGCCGGCAGGCTGCTCAACGCCACATGGTTGACCTGGCCGGGCACCAGCTCTAGCACGTGATAATGCTGCTGGACCTGAAGCAGGTAGCGGTAGTTGAGTTTGCTCAGGAGCAAGGTCTGGGCGGTCTCGATGACTTCTTCAACCCGTCGCGCGATGAACTGCGCACGGTTGTGGCAGAAACAGCGCACCTGCAAGCGTGGCTGGCGCTGCGTAAGGGGCAGGTCGTTGAGGTAGTCGCGCAGGCAATCGAGCAGGGCGTGCTCGCCGTCGAACCGGTTGACCAGTACTTCATTCCAGCTGTTGAGCGTGACCTGGTCGAGGGTCAACACCAGGTTTTCGCGAACACCGGCGTAGCTCAACGAGTCGGTGCGCTCGGTGGTCATCAGGATGTTCAAGTCGCGGTGATGCTTGAGCGGGTCGACGCCGACGTTCACCAGGATCAGCACTTCGCCGGGTACGCTGGCATGCAGCAGCTGTTCTTCGTCAACCGTGGCCAGGGGCAGGGCGATGGACTGTTGCAGGCTGCCCAGCAAGTTAAACAGCTCGAACTCGCTCAGGTCGCTGTCGCCGGGGTGTAGCGCCAGGCGCGTGCTACTGTCGATCACGCCGTTGCGGTGGCACCAGGTGAGCAATTCGAGCAATTCGCGGCTGCGCTTGATCGGCGCGAAATTCTCCCATTCCAAGGCATTCAGGCTGCCGTTGTACAACCCCCACTGGTTCTGCCCCGGCTCTTTCTTGTTCGGCGACTGGACCAGGGTCAGGGTGTCTTCGGCCAGGTCCGGGGCAATTCCAGGATTGATGAACTCGACCTTGTCGGCCTTGCGCTCGAAGGCCGCATACAGCCGTCGGCCAAGGACATTGAGGTCGCGCTTGTTGATCAGGCTGACGGTCTTTTCGGTGCGGGCGAACTGGGTCAGGAAGCGATAGCTGTAGGTCAGCTCGTTGACCAGTGCGCGCCGCTCATTGCTGACCTGGCGGACCTTCCATTGACTGCGGCTGTCGAGCAACGCGAGTTGGCGTTGATCCCAGCCCCAATCCCGCGCCAGGCGCTCAAGCAGATTGCGTTGCCAACCGCTGCTGCGGGCGTGGCCGGTGAGCTTGCGATTGACCTTCAGGTACAGCGCGCGGCGAATCAGCTCCAGGCGTTCCGGTTCGCCACGGGCGTTGAGGTATTCCTCGAGACGGCGGTAAACCACCATGTACGGGTCCAGCTCGTCCAGGTCCAGGCGATTGGCGAACACCGCCTGCTTGAAGCGCAGGCTCAGGCAGCGCACGTCCGGGTGTTCGCTGGCGTAGACCTCGGTCAGCAACAGTTTGAGCACGGATTTGTAGGGTGACTCGATGCCCTTGAACAACTGCCAGAGCCCGGCGCCGATGAATTCGCCCGGCGGGATGTAGGCCAGATGCCCCAGGTCCAGGGTTTCGTCGGCACGGATGAAGCGCTTGGAAATCAGCGTATGGGTGTATTGCTGGTAATTCTCTTCCTCATAGATCGGCACCAGCCACCAGATCGGTGTGCGTCCGGCCAGCCAGATCGCGGTGCGGTAGAACTCGTCCAGCAACAGATAATGCTGGGTGGTGCCGCAGTCATCGGAGCTGAGCTGGTTGTCCCGTTCGCCGCGGACGAATCGCGCCGGGTCGATGAGGAAAAAGTGAGCCTCGGCGCCTTGGGTGGCGGCCCAGATTTCCAGCAGCTGGCATTTCTTGCGTAGCTCGGCGAGTTCATCCTCGCTCAAGTCCGGGCCGTGGCACACCCATACGTCCATGTCGCTCTGGTCGGCCTGGGCGAGCGTGCCGAGGCTGCCCATCAGGAACAGGCCGAGGATTGGCCGCGGAGGGTTGCTGCCATGGCGCGGCTTATACGAAAACGAGCGGGTCAGCCGCTGGGCCTCGGCGAGGACATTGGCGTCGGGCTCGTAATTCGACAACCCGGCGGGCGTGCTGCCGGAGACATAGCCGGGCAGCAGTGGATGGTTGACGTGAAAGAACAGCGGAAGCAGCGTCAATACGCCCTGCTGGCGGGTCGACAACCCTTCGAGGGCGCGCTCCATGCGGCCGGTGTTGAGCTTGAGGAAACGCGCGCGTAACTGGCTCAGGACCTTGCGGTCGATTCCCTGGTCCAGATCGGGGCGTATTTCGTGATTGCGGGTCATGTCAGCTCAAACCGGCTCGCGGCGTCGCACGTGGGGAAGCACAAGTGATGGCAGGTTAGCGCCCGAATCGTGGAATTCTTGAGCTGAAAATGATTTTGACGCCAGGATTTTTACGAAAGAAGCCTGTGCGCCTGCGGAAACCCCGAGGCAAAGGGATTTCCGTGGGCGAGGGGGGATCAGGCGGCTTCTTGGACGCTCAGTATCGTCAAGACGGTTTGCACGTTCTGTGCGGCATCACGGCCCAGGCTGGTCAGGTAACCACCGTCGGGTTGGGTGATGAGTTCTTTTTCGTAGAGGCGCTTGGCAGCGGCGATGGCTTTCGGGGCAGCGGTCTGATGAATTTTCAGGCCTTCCTGGGAACTGTCCAGGTTGAAGAGTGCAAGGATTTCCAGTTCGGCAACCAGCTCAGGGGTAAGCGACATAAGGACTCCAGACTTTCTAGGAATTTGGTCGACAGCGTCACTAAGGTGAGCGCACTCGGCCGAGCTGTCCAGTGTCAGTGTGGTGCTTTTTTGTTTAAAGCGATTTTTTTGTGGCGAGGGAGCTTGCTCCCGCTGGGTTGCGAAGCGACCCCGAAAATTTGCGACTGCTGCGCCCGAAGCGTCGGACCGCCGAGCGGGAGCAAGCTCCCTCACCACAAGAGTGGCGTTGCCCGTCGGGTCATTTCTTTTCCGGCGGCAGCTCAGGCAAGGCGCGCAGGGCGGCTTCGTACCACTCGGTATTGAACGGACGGTCTTCTTCCAGGATCGCGTCGATTTCAACCGCCAGCACGTGGGCCATCAGGTTGAGGATTTCGTCACGCTCATAACCGACCAGGGTCAACTTGTTGAAGGTGGCCTTGGCCGCTGGCGGGTTGTCGCTTTCGATCTGGTTCTCGATGGCCTGGATCAGCGTGGATTCGACGAACTCTTCTTCGTCCTGTTCGATATCGCTTGGCTCGCTCATGGCAGCCTCCTGTAGAAAAGGCCGCCAGTTTACCTGCATTCAGCAGCGTGATGCGCCTGGCGCGAAATGTCCCGCCGGTCTATAACCCAAGGCTGCCAACCCCGCACGGCCTGGAGGCTATGGAATGCTCAAGCTTTATGGTTTTTCTGTCAGCAATTATTACAACATGGTCAAGCTGGCGCTGCTGGAGAAGGGGCTGCCCTTCGAAGAGGTCCAGTTCTTTGGTGCCCAAACCCCGGAAGCCCTGGCTATCAGCCCGCGCGGCAAGGTGCCGGTATTGAAGACCGAGCAGGGCTTTATCAACGAGACCAGCGTCATTCTGGAATATATCGAGCAAACCCAGCCGGGCAAGGCCCTGCTGCCCAACGACCCGTTCGAGCGCGCCCAGGTGCTGGCCTTGTGCCGGGAAATCGAGTTGTACATCGAGCTGCCGGGACGTGCCTGCTATCCCGAAGCGTTTTTTGGCATGGTGGTGCCCGAGGCGATCAAGGACAAGGCCAAGGGCGAGTTATTGCTCGGATTTGCCTCGCTTGGCCGGCACGGAAAATTCTCGCCTTATGTGGCGGGTGACAGCCTGAGCATTGCCGACCTGTATTTCTACTACAGCCTTTCGCTGGCCTTGCCGGTGGGCAAGAAGGTCTTCGATATCGACTTGCTGGCAGAGATGCCGAAGGCCAGGGCCTTGATGGAGCTGCTCGGGCAGAATCCGCACGTGCAGCGGATTGCGGCGGATCGAGAGGCGGAAATGCCGGCGTTCCTGGCGAAGATTGCTGCCAGGAAGTGAGTGGTTTCGTTGTCCTGACGACCGCTATCGCGAGCAAGCTCGCTCCCACATTTGATCTCCATGTTCACAAAATTTGTGTTCACTGAAATCCCTGTGGGAGCGAGCTTGCTCGCGATGCTCTTGCTTTAGCGGCTGGCGAGAAGCGCCTGGCCACGAACGACCGCTGCTTTTACCTGCGCCGGCGCCGTACCGCCAACATGATCACGGGCATTGACCGAGCCTTCCAGTGTCAACACCGCGAACACGTCCTGCTCGATCTGGTCGCTGAACTGGCGCAGTTCTTCCAGGCTCATTTCCGCCAGGTCCTTGCCGTTGTCGACGCCGTACTTCACGGCATGGCCGACAATCTCATGGCAGTCACGGAACGG
Source organism: Pseudomonas sp. Z1-29 (assembly GCF_051131995.1). Classification (NCBI taxonomy): domain Bacteria; kingdom Pseudomonadati; phylum Pseudomonadota; class Gammaproteobacteria; order Pseudomonadales; family Pseudomonadaceae; genus Pseudomonas; species Pseudomonas sp. Z1-29. Next base: position 270,938 of record NZ_CP071645.1, read on the forward strand.
CAGGCCATGGCGGACCAGGTAATCGGCCAGGTCGGTAGCGGTGGAGAAGCCGCGCAGGGCCGCTTCGCGCATGACCGCATGCTTGGGCTTGATGGCCGGGATCATGTCGGCGAACGCTCGCAGCGAATCGCGCAAGGTATCGGCGGCGTCGAACAGCGGCTCCTTGTCTTCCTGGTTGTCCTTGTTGTAGGCCAGTGGCTGGCCTTTCATCAGGGTCAGCAGGCCCATCAGCGCACCGAATACCCGGCCGCTCTTGCCCCTTACCAGCTCCGGCACGTCGGGGTTTTTCTTTTGCGGCATGATCGAGCTGCCGGTGCAGAAACGGTCGGGCAGATCGATGAACTGGAATTGCGCGCTGGTCCACAGCACCAGCTCTTCGGAGAAGCGCGACAGGTGCATCATCGCGATGCTCGCGGCGGAGCAGAATTCGATGGCGAAGTCGCGGTCCGAAACGTTATCAAGCGAGTTGCCGCCCACCGCATCGAAGCCCAGCAGTTGCGCGGTGTATTCACGGTCGATCGGATAGGTCGTGCCGGCCAGCGCGGCGCTGCCCAGGGGCATGCGATTGGTGCGTTTGCGGCAGTCGACCAGGCGCTCGTAGTCGCGGCTGAGCATCTCGAACCAGGCGAGCATGTGATGCCCAAACGTTACAGGTTGCGCGGTTTGCAAGTGCGTGAAGCCCGGCATGATGCTCTCCGCCTCGCGCTCGGCCTGTTCCAGCAGGCCTTTTTGCAGGCGGGTGATTTCTGCCAGGATCAGGTCGATTTCATCGCGCAGCCATAAGCGGATGTCAGTGGCGACCTGGTCGTTACGGCTGCGACCGGTGTGCAGCTTCTTGCCGGTCACGCCGATGCGGTCGGTCAGGCGCGCTTCGATGTTCATGTGCACGTCTTCAAGGTCCACGCGCCAGTCGAACTGGCCGGCCTCGATCTCGCCCTGGATGGTCTTCAGGCCATCGATGATGCTGTCGCGCTCGGCATCGGTCAGCACGCCGACCTTGGCCAGCATGGTGGCGTGGGCGATCGAGCCCATGATGTCGTGGCGATACAGGCGCTGGTCAAAGTTGACGGAGGCGGTGAAGCGGGCGACGAAGGCGTCGACGGGTTCACTGAAGCGGCCGCCCCAGGACTGATTGGTCTTGTCAGTGCTCATGAATTCGCTCGTGATCGGCTGAAGAAAAAGTAGCGGTTAAGGCTGCGGCGGATGATAGCAGGGTTGCCGGGGCTGGCGCTGGCAATGGTCGGCAGGTTTTTTACCCGGAAAAGCCACGCATTTGCCGGGTTTTTGCACAACGATATTTTTCGATTGAGCAATATCGTCGTGGCAACCGTCTACAGTGGACGTAGGGCTTTGCTTTTTCATCTTGGACGCATCGGACGCACCAAAAAAATGGGGGGTGCTCATATTGATCAGATCGAGTGTTAACAGTCCCTGTGGCGACGTTGTGCGACAACAGGCCTCGAGCTCCGGTAGGCAAGCGCTGGTAAAGATAGGCAACCACCTCGCGGCACTTTTTGGCCCTCGGACGAGTCTTAGCGTGGATCGCGGTGACGGATGTCACTTCCCCTGTCTACGCTATCCTTGTGCGAGACTCACGCAGGAATCCAGCGCAATATGAATGTCCTGATCGTTGACGACGAACCACTGGTCCGCGAGCGCCTGAGCCGAATGCTTGGCGAACTCGAGGGTTACAGTGTCCTGGAGCCGAGCGCCACCAATGGCGAAGAGGCGTTGGCCCTTATCGACAGCCACAAGCCGGATATCGTGCTGCTCGACATCCGCATGCCTGGCCTGGACGGGCTGCAGGTCGCGGCCAAGCTGTGCGAGCGCGAGTCGCCTCCCGCGGTGGTGTTCTGTACCACCCGGGACGATTTTCCTCCGGAGGTGTTGCAGGCCGGTGCCGTGGGCTATCTGATCAAACCGGTTTCCGTCGAGGCGCTGGAAGAAGCGTTGCGCAAGGCTGAGCGACCGAACCGCGTGCAACTGGCGGCGCTTACCCGCCCGGCCGCCGAGAGCGGCAGCGGCCCGCGCAGCCATATCAGCGCACGGACCCGAAAAGGTATTGAGCTGATTCCGTTGAACCAGGTGGTCTACTTCATTGCCGACCACAAATACGTGACCTTGCGCCACGAAAGCGGAGAAGTGCTGCTGGACGAGCCGCTCAAGGCGCTGGAGGACGAGTTCGGCGAACGGTTCGTACGCATCCACCGCAACGCCTTGGTGGCTCGCGAGCGTATCGAGCGTTTGCAACGCACCCCCCTCGGGCACTTCCAGCTTTACCTCAAGGGGCTCAATGGCGACGCGCTGATCGTCAGCCGGCGGCATGTGGCGGGCGTGCGCAAGATGATGCAACAGCTTTAGCGTGGCGTCCCGCAGCGTTCCATCTCCAGGATTGGCGGCCAGGGAGGCCTTTGCGTCGTGATTCAAGTCAAAGCGGATTTGGCTGAGCTGTTATTATCTGCCGTATCTTTTAAGTACGGATTGATCCATGTCCCCTCGCGAGATCCGCATCGCCACCCGTAAAAGCGCCTTGGCTCTCTGGCAGGCCGAGTACGTCAAAACCCGCCTGGAAGCGGCCCACCCTGGCCTGATCGTATCGCTGGTGCCGATGGTCAGTCGCGGTGACAAACTGCTCGATTCGCCACTGTCGAAGATTGGTGGCAAGGGCCTGTTCGTCAAGGAGCTGGAAACCGCCCTGCTGGACAACGAAGCCGACATCGCCGTGCATTCGATGAAAGATGTGCCCATGGACTTCCCGGAAGGCCTGGGCCTTTTTTGCATCTGCGAGCGGGAAGACCCGCGTGATGCGTTTGTCTCCAACAGCTTTTCCAGTCTTGAAGCATTGCCCCCGGGAAGTGTGGTCGGCACTTCCAGCCTGCGTCGCCAGGCGCAGTTGCTGGCGCGGCGTCCGGACCTGCAGATCCGCTTCCTGCGCGGCAACGTCAACACGCGCCTGGCCAAGCTCGATGCTGGCGAATACGACGCGATCATCCTCGCCGCCGCCGGCCTGATCCGGCTCGGGTTTGAAGATCGCATCACCTCGGCCATCAGCGTCGATGACAGCCTGCCGGCCGGTGGGCAGGGCGCGGTGGGCATCGAATGCCGTAGCGCCGACAGCGAAATCCATGCGCTGCTGGCGCCGCTGCACCACGACGACACCGCCACGCGGGTCTTCGCCGAGCGCGCCCTGAACAAGCATCTGAACGGCGGATGCCAAGTGCCGATTGCCTGCTACGCCGTGCTCGAAGGCGAGCAGGTCTGGCTGCGTGGCCTGGTGGGCGATCCCAGCGGCGGCCAACTGCTCAGCGCCCAGGCCCGAGCACCGCGCCGCGATGCCGAGGCGCTGGGCGTGCGGGTGGCCGAAGACCTGCTGAGCCAGGGCGCCGATGACATCCTCAAGAAAGTCTACGGCGAGGCTGGCCACGCGTGACGGGCTGGCGGCTGCTGCTGACCCGGCCGACGGACGAATCGGCGGCCCTGGCGGCTGTGCTGGCGGATGCGGAAATCTACAGCAGCAGCCTGCCGCTGCTGGATATCGAGCCGGTCCCGGTGACCGAGTCCGGGCAGGCGATCCTCCGTGAATTGAATCAGTATTGCGCCGTGATCGTGGTCAGCAAGCCCGCCGCGCGCTTGTGCGTGGAGCTGCTGCGTCAGTATTGGCCGCAACCTCCGGATTTGCCATGGTTCAGCGTGGGCACCGCTACCGGACAGATTCTTGCCGATGCCGGCCTCAGCGTGTTTTATCCCGATAACGGCGACGACAGCGAAGCCTTGCTTGAGCTCGGGGCGTTGCGCCAGGTGCTCGACCGGCCCGATCCCCGTGTCTTGATCGTCCGTGGTGAGGGTGGGCGCGGCTTGCTGGCAGAGCGTTTGCGCGAGCAAGGTGCTAGTGTCGACTATCTGGAGCTGTACCGGCGCGGCCTGCCGCAATACGCCGAGGGCGAACTGCCGGCCAGGGTCGAAGCGGAACGCTTGAACGCGCTGGTGGTCAGCAGTGGGCAGAGCTTCGAGCATCTGCGCCGGCTCGCCGGTGAAGCGTGGCCCGCCCTGGCGCGGCTGCCGTTGTTCGTTCCAAGCCCCAGGGTCGCCGACATGGCGCGTGCCGCCGGGGCCCGGACAGTTATTGATTGCCGTGGCGCCAGCGCCGCGGCTTTGCTGGCGGCATTACGGGAACAATCCGTGCCGTTTTCCAATGCAAAGGATGGATACGTGAGCGAAACAGCCTTGCCAAAAGATCAGGACCAGCCAGCGCTCGATGCGCCGCTTGAAACGGCGCCGCCGATAGCACCGCGTCGCGGCAACGGGCTGGCGATTGTCGCGTTGTTGTTGGGGGCTGCCGGCGTCGCCGTGGGTGGCTGGGGTGTATGGCAAGTGCGTCATCTGCAAGCCAACACCCAGCAGCAATCCGCGCAGGTCCAGTCGCTCAATGACCAGGCCCAGGGCCTCAAGCTCAATGAGCAACGCCTGAGCGCGCGCCTGGAGCAATTGCCTCCGGCCGAAGAACTGGAGGAGCGCCGCCGCCAGGTTGCCCAGTTGCAAGGCGACCAGCAGCGTCTCAACCAGCGCCTGGAAACCGTGCTGGGTGCCAGCCGCAAGGACTGGCGCCTGGCCGAAGCCGAGCATTTGTTGCGCCTGGCCAGCCTGCGTCTTTCCGCCCTGCAGGACATCAGCAGTGCCCAGGCACTGGTACAGGGCGCCGATGAAATCCTGCGCGAGCAGAACGACCCGGGCTCGTTCGCTGCCCGCGAACAATTGGCCAAGACCCTCGCTGCGCTGCGCAGCACCGAGCAGCCGGATCGCACCGGGCTGTTCCTGCAACTGGGTGCCTTGCGTGACCAGGTGCTGCAGCTGACCGAGCTTGCGCCCGAATACAAGGATCGTGGCGAGTCGCTGCTGGGGCTGACGAGTGACGGCGATGGTGCCAGTCGCTGGGCGCAGTGGTGGGACCGGATCTCGCGTTATATCCGCATCGATTTCAATGCCGATGAAAACGTCCGTCCACTTCTGGCCGGACAGAGCCTGGTCCAGGTGCGCCTGGCCTTGAGCCTGGCGCTGGAGCAGGCGCAATGGGCCGCGCTCAATGGGCAGGCGGCGGTGTACACCCAGGCGCTGGCCGAAGCGCGTGACGTGCTCAGGAACAACTTCAACCAGGACAACCCGCAAAGCAAGATCATGCTCGAGCGGGTTGGCGAGTTGAGCAAGTTGCCGGTGACAGTGGTCACGCCGGACCTGACCGGCACTCTGAGCGCCGTCCAGGCCTACCTCGAGCGCCGCAACCTGAATGCTGAAGACTCGGTCAAGCCGCTGCCCAAGGCGGGCGGGCAGGAGACCGCGCCATGAAACGTCTCTACGTGATTCTGTTCGTGGTCATCGCGGCCGCAGCCTTGCTGGGCGTGGCGATTTCCGAGCATTCGGGTTACGTGCTGGTGGCGTACAAGAGCTTCCGCTACGAAGCCGGCCTGTGGGTCACCCTCGCACTGATCGCGGTGATCTGGCTGTTGTGGCGCGCAGTGTTTGCTCTGGTCGGGCTGGTAACCACGTCCACTGGCGTGGTCAACCCGTGGTCGCGACGCAACCGGAGTCGTCGCGTACAAGTTGCAATCGAACATGGCCAGTTGGACCTGGCCGAAGGCCGTTGGGCCAGCGCCCAGCGGCATCTTCACCGCGCCGCCGAAGCCGAGCGCCAGCCCTTGTTGTATTACCTCGGCGCCGCCCGCGCGGCCAATGAACAAGGCCTCTATGAGCAAAGCGACAGTCTGCTTGAGCGCGCTCTGGAGCGGCAGCCCCAGGCCGAGCTGGCCATCGCGCTGACTCACGCCCAGTTGCAGACGGACCGGGGTGACACCGACGGTGCGTTGAGCACGCTGCAAGCCATGCATGAACGCCATCCTCACAATGCCCAGACCCTGCGTCAGTTGCAGCGCTTGCACCAGCAGCGCGGTGATTGGTCGGCGGTGATCCGGCTGTTGCCGGAGCTGCGCAAGGACAAGGTCCTGCCGCCCGCCGAACTGGCTGAGCTGGAACGGCGGGCCTGGGGTGAAAACCTCACCTTGGCTGCCCATCGCGAAGCTGACGGAAGCGTCGGCTTGCAATCGCTCGATCGGGCCTGGCAACAGCTCACCTCAGCCCAACGCCAGGAACCGGCAATGGTGCTCGCCTATGCCGAGCAACTTCGTCAGCTGGGCGCCCAGGCGCAGGCTGAGGAGGTATTGCGGGTTGCGCTCAAGCGTCACTACGACAGCCACCTGGCGCGTTTGTACGGACTGGTTCGCGGCGCTGACCCGAGCCGCCAGTTGCAAGCGGCCGAGGGCTGGCTCAAGGAGCATCCGAATGACCCGAGCCTGCTCCTGACGCTGGGGCGTCTGTGCTTGCAAAACAGCTTGTGGGGCAAGGCGCGGGATTATCTCGAAAGCAGCCTGCGCATCCAGCGCAACCCTGAGGCTTGTGCCGAACTGGCCCGCTTGCTGGCGCAACTGGGCGATGCGGAGCGCAGCAACCAGTTATTTCAAGAGGGGCTGGGGCTGCTGGACGAGCGCTTGCTGGCGGCACCCTTGCCGGTTCCGAGCACTTGAATTACTAATGAATCATCCTGGCGAGGAAGCTTGCTTCCTTGCCGCATTTCCATCCCGTCGAAGGTGAATTGGGTCCGTTATGCGGCCGCTGAAGCTCTCTTCAGTAAAATCCTACAGCCTGTTGCGCCAAGTCTCGTGGTGCTTGTCGGGTATTCCTTACATCTTTGACGAAGTCTCCGCAACGCCTCGTCTTGAAAGGTCCGAGGGCTTTCCTCTACCGTAACCGCTTGTCTTTTCTGTTACGGAACCGCCATGTCTTTGGCCAGCTCTCGCTCTCTGTTTCTCCTGGCTTCCATCGCCGCGGCTCTGGTTTTGGGGATCACGTTTTACCTGGAATATGCGGTCGGTCTGACCCCGTGCAGCCTGTGCATTTTGCAGCGGTTATGCCTGACGCTGTTCCTGATGACCTGTCTTGCCGCTTGCGTGCATGGCCCGGCTCTGAGAGGTAGCGTTGTGTATGCGGCGGTGGGCGTGGTCTTCGTCTCGGGAGGGCTGGCGCTGGCGTGGTATCACGTCCTTGCGCAGAGCGATTCGATCGAGCTGTTGCCCGACTGCCTCGCCAAGCTCAGGGGCGCCGATTTGTGGTGGCACGCCATGCATCGCGCGCTTGACGGAGCGATCGATTGCACGAGCGTCTCCTGGACGCTGTTTCGTCTGAGCATCCCTGAATGGAGCCTGCTGTTTTTTATCGCGCTCTTCATCTCGATGACTTATCTGCTGCTGCGCCTGGCCTGGAATGCCCTGGTGCCACCGCTCGGCGACGAGACGTCGCAGTTGGTCCGAAGGCTGGATCAAACACTTGTATGAACTTTATAGCCTGCGTACCTTGAAGCAGTTGTCGTGCGGGCATAATCTGGCCGGCACGTATCATTGGAATCATACCACTCGATCTGGTTGTGTCTGGCTCGTTCCTGGTCATCCAGGTGTGCTCCAGACTGCGAGGGGTGTGACTCAGAAGGGAAGAAATCACCATGCTCGAAAGTTGTCAGAATGCTCAGGAACGCTGGGGTGGGGTGCATCTGCTGATCGACCGCTGGTTGCAGGAGCGTCATGAACTGGTTCGAGCCTATGATGCTCTTGGCGACAAGCCTGAAGCACTGAGTGAAAGTCGCAAGCCTTTGCAGGAATTTTGCGGTGTGCTGGTGGACTATGTGTCGGCCGGTCATTTCGAGATCTACGAGCAACTGACGGGCGAGGCCAAGGCCTTCAATGACAAACGCGGCCTGGAACTGGCCGATACGATTTATCCGCGCATCGATGTCATCACCGAGAAGCTGTTGGCCTTCAATGACCTCTGTGATGAAGGTAAATGCGTAGCGGAAAAATTCAAGGAACTGGGCGGTTTGTTGCATGAGCGTTTCGAGCTGGAGGATTGCCTGATCGAGGTGCTGCACAACGCCCACAAGGAAGAGGCTACCGCCCAGGCTTGAGGGGTTGGCGGTGACAGGAAACGGTGCGCTTTGCGCGCCGTTTTTCGTTTAACGGCTTCAGGTCGTTGCGCCCAGCAATTCAATTTCGAACACCAGCGGCGTGAAGGGTGGAATCACGTCCCCGGCACCTTCGGCGCCATAGGCCAAGGCCGAAGGAATCACCAATCGCCACTTCGCGCCCACCGGCATCTGCGGCAGTGCGCTGCGCCACCCATCAATCACGCTGTCAAGATTGAACCACTGCGCCTGATGGTTGGAATCGAACACGGTGCCGTCCGGCAATTGACCGACATACCGCACCTGGACCTTGCCGTGGGGGCCGGCCTTCGCGCCGCTGCCCGGCTTGAGTTCGGTCAGCAGGATGCCGTCCGACAATTGCTGGACGCCCGGCCGGCCTTTTTCCTCATCGAGAAATTTCCGCTCGCTCTTCAGCGCCATTTGCGTTTGCGGCGTGGACGACTGCGCCAGGAGTTGCGCCTGATGTTCGGCCAGTATCCGTTCGATGCGTTCATCTGCCAGGGCCAACGGTTTACCCAGATAGGCCTGCTGCAGGCCTTCGACCAAGGCCTGGATCTCCAGGTCCGGCACGTCCTGACGCAGGCGCTCGCCCAGGCTGGCGCCGAGGCTGTAGGCCAGGTCGCGACCGTCGTTGGCGTCGGATTTTTCAGCGGCCTGAGCCAGGGAGAAAACCATGCAAAGAAATAAAAAAAGGTGACGCGACATGTGTACGTTCTCCGCCCTCGATTTTAGGGATTATGCCAGTGTCGATAACGCTCGAAGCGATTTGTCCTGGCAGTGCTGCAGACTATTTTTTGCCTCGTGCAACGCAACGCCTTGTGTAGTGTCAACATGCCCTAGCGGCGGTTGCAGCAGAGGTCTAGTATGAGCCGCACTCACGTCAGTCAGGAGGTAAACCATGTCGGCCACCAAGAAGCCTGTAAACACTCCGTTGCACTTGCTCCAACAATTGTCGGGCAGCTTGCTCGAGCATCTGGAAAATGCCTGCTCCCAAGCTCTGGCTGATGCTGAAAAACTGCTCGCCAAGCTGGAAAAACAACGCGGCAAGGCGCAGGAAAAACTGCACAAGTCGCGAACCAAGCTGCAAGACGCGGCAACCGCCGGCAAGGCCAAGGCACAAACCAAGGCCAAGGATGCCGTGAAGGAACTCGAAGACCTGCTCGATGCCTTGAAGGATCGTCAATCCGAAACCCGCGCCTACATCCTGCAACTCAAGCGTGATGCCCAGGAAAGCCTGAAGCTGGCCCAAGGTGTCGGTCGCGTTCAAGAAGCCGCCGGCAAGGCGCTGAGCCTTCGCGCGGCCAAGCCTGCCGCTGTATCGGCCAAGAAGCCAGCGGCTAAACCTGTCGCGGCAAAAACTGCGGCCAAGGCGCCCGTCAAGCCAGTCGCCAAAGTTGCCAGCAAGCCTGCTGCCAAACCTGCCGTGAAACCAGTCGCTGCCAGCGCTGCGAAACCTGTGGCGAAAAAACCGGCCGTGAAAGCAGCTGCCAAGCCTGCCGTCAAAGCTGCTGCTGCCAAGCCTGTTGCCGCCAAACCAGCCGCAAAAGTTGCCGCCAAGCCTGCCGCTAAAACCGCTGCTGCCAAACCCGCTGCGACGAAGACCGCCGCTGCCAAGCCTGCTGCGAAAGCGGCGGCCAAACCTGCTGCCGCGAAGCCGGCCGCCAAGGCTGCCGCTGCCAAACCCGCTGCCGCCAAGCCTGCTGTCAAATCGGCGGCCAAGCCGGTTGCTGCTGCCAAGGCTCCCGTCAAAGCACCTGTAAAGGCCGTGGCAAAACCCGCAGCAGCCAAACCAGCCGCCAAGCCGGCAACGGTCAAGCCGGCCGCTGCAAAACCTGCAGCCAAACCCGCTGCGAAGCCTGCCGTGAAAAAGCCTGCTGCTGCAAAACCGGTGACGGCTCCGGTTGCCAAGCCTGCCGCGCCAGCACCAGCGACCACAGTGACGCCTGCGCCAACGACCAGCACGCCGGCGCCAGCGGTGAACCCAAGCGTAACCACCGCGCCGAGTACTACTCCGCCCCGCGCTTCCTAAGGGGTGACTGCCGCGACGCGCAGCCGATGCAGCGCGTCGCGGTTGGTTTGGCCGGCATTCGCCACCAGCCTCTGCAGCCACTGCGCTGTCGCTTCATCCTGGCCCTTGGGCCAGCCCCCTGCCGTGGTTTCCAGCCGCTCCAGCAATTGTCGTTCGGCTTCCAGCTCCAGTTTCTTGATCTGTTCGCGCAGGCTACCCAGCCCGGCGTCCTGGCGGGCGAGGTCTTTCCATTGTGTGCGCAACGTCCGCAATGGCTGGACGACGGCTGCGTCCCAGGGGCCGGCCACGTGCCTAAGTTGCTGCAACCTCTGCTCATCACAGGTTACCCCGCGTTGTTCCAGCCACAGCCCGCAAAGCACCAGACAGACGTTCGCGCCTTCTGCCTGCAACGCCAGGCACGCCGCTTCCACGCCAGGCCTGGCATAAAGGTTGATCGAAAAGCTCCACAGATCAGAGGACATCGTGCTACTCGCGCCAGTTGCGAGCGAAGCTGGTAGACTCCGCCGCCATTATGATTCGACTTCAGAACCTGACTTTACAGCGTGGCCCGCAACGTCTGCTAGAAGACGCCGAGCTGACCCTGCACGCCGGCCACAAAGCTGGCCTCATCGGTGCCAACGGCGCCGGCAAATCGAGCCTGTTCGCTTTGCTGCGCGGCGAGTTGCACCCGGACTCCGGCGATTGCTTCCTGCCGGCGGATTGGCGCATCGCCCACATGCGTCAGGAGGTCGATACACTCGAGCGCCTGGCCGTGGATTATGTGCTCGATGGCGACCTGCGTCTGCGTGAGGTGCAGCGCGATCTCGCCGCGGCCGAAGCCGCCCATGACGGTGCCGCCCAGGCGCGCCTGCACTCGGAACTCGACAGTGCCGACGGCTACACTGCGGACGCCCGGGCACGTAAATTGTTGGCCGGCCTGGGCTTTACCAACGAACAGATGGATCGCCAGGTCGGCGACTTCTCAGGTGGCTGGCGGATGCGCCTGAACCTGGCGCAGGCCCTGATGTGCCCGTCGGACCTGTTGCTGCTCGACGAGCCGACCAACCACCTGGATCTGGACGCGATCATCTGGCTCGAAGAGTGGCTCAAGAGTTACCCCGGTACACTGCTGCTGATTTCCCACGACCGCGACTTCCTCGACGCCGTGGTGGATCACGTAGCCCATGTCGACCAGCGCAAGCTCACCTTGTACCGCGGCGGCTACAGTGCCTTCGAGCGTGCCCGTGCCGAACGTCTGGCCCAGCAACAGCAGGCCTACGAGAAGCAACAGGCGCAACGTGCGCACATGGAAAGCTACATTGCCCGCTTCAAGGCCCAGGCTACCAAGGCCCGCCAGGCCCAGAGCCGGATCAAGGCGCTGGAGCGGATGGAAGAACTGTCGGCGGCCCACGTCGACTCACCATTCGATTTTGTCTTCCGCGAATCGAGCAAGATCTCCAGTCCGCTGATCGACCTGTCCGACGCGCGCCTGGGCTACGGCGACAAGACCGTGCTGGAGAAGGTCAAGCTGCAACTGACCCCAGGCGCGCGGATCGGTCTGCTGGGGCCCAACGGTGCCGGTAAGTCGACCCTGATCAAGAACCTCTCTGGCGAGCTCCAGCCCTTGGCCGGACGCCTGACGCGCGGCGAAAACACGGTGGTCGGCTACTTCGCCCAGCATCAGTTGGACTCGCTCGATGCCAAGGCCAGCCCACTGTTGCATCTGCAACGCCTGGCGCCGACCGAACGTGAACAGACTCTGCGCGATTTCCTCGGTGGTTTCGACTTTCGCGGCGCGCGTATCGACGAGCCGGTGCTGAATTTCTCCGGTGGCGAGAAGGCGCGCCTGGCGCTGGCGTTGATCGCCTGGGACCGGCCGAACCTGTTGCTGCTCGACGAGCCGACCAACCACCTGGACCTGGAGATGCGCCTGGCCCTGACCATGGCCTTGCAAGAGTTCAGCGGCGCGGTGCTGGTGGTCTCCCACGACCGGCATTTGCTCAAGAGCACCACGGACAACTTCTTCCTGGTGGCCGACGGCAAGGTCGAGGAGTTCGATGGCGATCTCGAAGACTATGCGCGCTGGCTGGTGGAATATCGCCAGCGCAACGCACCGGTCAGCAGCACCCCGGTGAACCCGGACAAAACCGACAAGAAGGCCCAGCGCCAGGCCGCGGCAGCGTTGCGTCAGCAGTTGGCGCCGCACAAGCGCGAGGCCGACAAGCTCGAAGCCGAGTTGGGCAAACTGCATGAAAAGCTGCAGAAAATCGAAACCAGCCTTGGCGACAGCGGTCTCTACGAGGCAGCGCGCAAGGACGAGCTGCGTGATCTGCTGGCTGAACAGGCCAGGCTGAAAGTTCGAGAAGCGGAACTTGAGGAGGCGTGGATGCAAGCCCTGGAGTTGCTGGAAAACCTGCAAGCGGAGCTGGAGGCGTTGTCCTGATGGAAGCGTTGTCCCTGCCTATACCCGTCATGTGGATCGAGCCGATCTGGCTCGGTGTGCAAATCCTGCTGATTCTGTTGGTCGGTTATGTTGCCCAGCGTGTCGTCGCGCGCTTCCTCACCGGGCTCGGTGAACGTTACCCACTGCCGCCCCAATTGGTGATCATCCTGCGCGGTGTGCTGCGCTGGCTGATCATGGGCAGCGCGGTACTGGTGGCGCTCGAACGCCTCGGCGTCTCGGCTACGGTGCTGTGGACCGCGCTGTCTGGGTTCGTTGCCGTTGCGGCGGTGGCGTTCTTCGCCATCTGGAGCGTGCTGTCGAACCTGCTCTGCGCCATTCTGATCTACACCGTCGGCCCGTTCCGACTGGGTGACGTGGTCGAGCTGGTCGAGGCCACCGACAAGCCTGGCATCAAGGGGCGGGTGGTGGCGATCAACCTGCTCTACACCACCTTGATCGAACCCGAGGAACTCGGTACCGGCAGCTCCATGGTGCAGGTGCCCAACAGTCTGTTCTTCCAGCGTTCGGTCCGGCGCTGGCGCGGCAGCGAAGCGTTTCCGGTCGGCGGTTTCGTCGAGTAGTCCGATCCCTGGGCGGGTTATGAAAAAAACGGTGGTTATCCGCACGACGGCGCATTAGCTTATTCGTTTCGACGGAACTGAGCCGAGGTGTGCGATGTTGCTGGAAACGTGGCTGGCGTTCTTCGCCGCCTGCTGGGTCATCAGCCTTTCGCCGGGCGCCGGTGCCATTGCATCGATGTCCAGCGGTCTGCAATACGGTTTCTGGCGTGGCTACTGGAACGCCCTGGGCCTGCAATTGGGCCTGGCGTTGCAGATCGTGATTGTCGCCGCCGGTGTTGGCGCGATTCTCACCGCGTCAGCTACCGCCTTCTACGCAATCAAGTGGTTCGGCGTGGCGTACCTGGTCTATCTGGGCGTCAAGCAATGGCGGGCCATTCCCGCAGACCTTAGCGACGACGCGGCGGTGCGCCCCATCGGCAAACCCCTGGCCTTGGTGTTTCGCGGTTTCCTGGTGAACATCAGCAACCCCAAGGCGCTGGTATTCATGCTCGCGGTGCTGCCGCAGTTCATCGATCCTCATGCCCCGTTGGTCAAGCAATACCTGATCCTGGGCGTGACCATGATCTGCGTCGACCTCATTGTCATGGCCGGGTACACCGGGCTGGCATCCAAGGTCTTGCGCCTGTTGCGTACCCCGAAACAGCAACGGCGGATGAACCGGACCTTCGCCGGGCTGTTCATCGGCGCGGCAGGTCTGCTGGCGACGATTCGCAGGGCTGCGGTGTAGTTACCGTGGCGAAGGCGAGCTCTTGTGGCGAGGGAGCTTGCTCCCGCTGGGCTGCGTAGCAGCCCCAAAAGAGGCGGTCGCTACGCAACCGAGCGGGAGCAAGCTCCCTCGCCACGAAAGCACTTACCTGGCAATGCGCTTCAGCGCAGGATTACCGGCGCGGTATCCCTCGGCAGGTTATTGCGCTGCACCGGCTCGCCAGGCTGTTCATGGCTCGGGCCACCGAGCTGCTCGCTCAACTGCCGCGCCACGTCTTCACCCAACGCCTTGGACACTTCGCGCACGACCCGTGGGCGATTGAGGCTGATACGCACGTCCCGGTGGTTCAACAGCTTGGTGTCCTGGCCCTCGCCCATGGCGGTGAAGGCCGAGGTGATTTCATAGGTCTTGGTGTTGATCAGGCTGAAATCCGCCACCAGCGACAGTGCGAGCACCGCCGAGTAGCTGTCGGCAGTGCCCAGCTCGTTGATGTCCCGAGTGAAATCGATGTCCGACACGGTGCCGAACAGCACATAGTCGGCGCCCTTGAAATGCCCGGCCTTGATTCGCTTGATCACGTCATAGACATCGCCCGTGGACGATGCGGTGTGCGGCGTGCCCTGCACCAGCTGGAACATACCGCTGCGCAGGATCTCGCCCTTGATGTCGCCAGTGAACTTGCGCAGTTCGCCTTGCTCGATGTAGCTGCTGGTCGCTTCCATCTCTTCGTAGCTCGACGACGCGCTGACGCTGTACGGGTTCGCCTGGAAGTTGCTCTGGGCCGAAACGGTGTGGATGTATTCTTCCACGCGTTGCTGGTACGCCAGGTCAGTCACTGCGACTCTTGGGGCCGCCTGCGCACCGAATGCGCAGGCCAGGGCCATGATGCCGATCCATGTACGCATGGCTTAACGCTCCGTGGTCTTGCGGATTTCTTTCTCGTCCATCCATTCGGCCAGACCGCTTTCGACATCGATCAGTTGCAGGCTGAATTTGTAGAAGACGTCCTTGTAGTCTTCGCTGCGCTTGACGATCGAGCTGATGGAACCCTCGATGCGGTACTTGGCGGCGATCATGTTGCCGGTCTTGGCCACTGTGCTTTTTTTGTACAGACCGCTCTGGTTCTGCAGCTTGAGCTGGTCGACCTGGCTGTCCATGGCATTGTTGTCACTGGCAAAGCGTGCCGCGCCGGTTTTCATCAGTTGGGTCTTGATGCTGGTAGTGATCTCGCGAGTATCGATGTACTCGCTGGTCTTGTTCTTCACGTCGTAGACCTGCACCACCGGACGGCCCTGCAGGATGCCGGACTGGGCGAGGGAGCGGGTCATGGACTCGGCGATCATCTGCAGGTCGGTGGAACCGAATTCGTTGGTGACGGTTTCCACGGCCTTGGTGTCGCCATAGCTGATGTTCTTGTTGCCCAGGACCGGCGAGTTGTTGGCGCAGCCGCTGACCAGCAGGGCGGCGAGGGCGAGGGAGGAGATGCGTAGGAACATTTAGGTGCTCTCTAAAGGAATAAATGAATTAGTCGCAGTGCCAACCAGGGCAGGCCGTGCCACGGGGCTGGTGCTGACCTGATCGACTGGAACAGGGCTCAAGGGGTATTGATTTCCAAACGGAAGTCCACGGCCTTGGGCGTCGGTGCGATGGCCGGCAGGAAGCGGGTCTGTTCGCCATACAGCGTCAGGGTTTTCCAGCTTTCCTCTTCGGCGATCGGGAAGCCTTCCGGTCCCAGCCAGGCGAAGCGGTAATACATCGTCTTGTTATTGAAACTGGTGTTGCTCAACTGCACGTTGACGGTCATGTAGCCGTTTTCGCGGGCGACGCGCATGGCGCCGACCACGATGTTTTTTGTCTTGCCCATCGCCACGACCTTGCTGGCGGCAGTGCCCTGCTCCGGTGGTGGTGGGGTGGCGCAACCGGCCAGCAAGGCCAGGGCGCCGACGGCGATCAGTTTTAAACGCATGTGAACAAGACTCCGTTCTTAAGGTTGCTTGAGGGCGATGGCGGTCGGGTTGGCGCTCGGGATCACCTGGGCCGCGAGGCCGCCGGCGAAGACCTGGCTGCCCACCGCCCGCAGGCTGATGACCTGGTAACGCTGATCAACCTTGACCTTGACCACCGAGCCGCCTACCGCGCTTGGCAGGGTGACCTGGTGTTCGCCCTTCTTCAGGCGCAGGCGCACCACTTGGGTGTAGTCCGGCAAGGTGCGCCAGGTCCGGGTGTCGGCGCCTTCGAGCACGGCCGAGGTGATGCCCACGGCCAGGCCGGCCAGCGGGTTGGTTTCGTTGATCTGTTTCTGTGCGACGCCACGGGTGATGGCCCGCACGGTCGTGCGCAGGATGATCCCCGGCATGTCGTCGCGCAGGGCCCGGCGCGACATGGCGGTGGTGCTGTTGAGCTGGGTCAGGTCCAACTGGCGGCCGTCGACGCCGATCTGGGCGAAGGTCGCGGTGGAGGTGTCCGGCTTGATCAGCGGGAAGGACAGTGGCGTGATGACCACATTGCCGCTGATCGGCAAGGGCAGCGGGATTCGCATCGAGTCACGGGATGGCGCCAGGCCGCTCTGCACCACAATCAGGACGTCACTGTCGTCGTCCTTCGCGGCAGGCTTGTCGAGGTTGAGCAGCGCCTGTTCCAGCAGCGGGGTGTTGGGGCGCAGTTCGGCGGCCTTGCGATAACCCGGCGCGGCCAGATCTTTCTCGCCCAGGGCTTCGTAGACGAAACCTGCCAGGTAATGGCTGAACGCGCTCTGGTAACTGTTTTTCAGGCTGACCACTTCAGGGGCGTCAAGGCTGGCGACCGGATAACCCTTGAGGTCCTTGTATTCGGTCTTGACCCCCTGTTTCTCGGCGTCTTCCTCGCGCTTGAGGTATTCCTTGTCGCGCAGGTCGGCGATCACGGCTTCGCGCTCGTGGGTCTTCTTGATCTGCATCCGTGCGCCGTCGAAGTCATTCACCGCCAGCAGGTTCAACGCCATCTGAGTGGTGAGCATGACCTTTTCATAGTCATAACCCTCATAGCGCCGGACTTTGTCGTTGACCAGGAAACTGCCGAACTGCGCAACGTACTTGGCGGTATCGAGCTTGACGGCGTCTTCCCACTGCCCGACTTGCTGGTCGGCGCTGGTCCAGGCGGTCTGGCTGCCGGACAGGTCGCCCTTGGCACGCAGCAGCTCACCCTTTTCGAAGAAATAGAGCAGGTCTTTGTCTTTGCTGGTGTTGTTTTTTTCCAGCAGGGTCAATGCCGCGTCGACGTTGCCCGAGGCCAGTTGCTGATTGGTCTGGGCCAGTTCGCTGTCGTAGTTGCGAAACGCCGAGCAGCCGGACAGCAAGGTGATCGCGCCGAGGGCGACCGAGAAAAGAGCACGGGATGCCATGAACACTTCTTCCCTGAGTATCAGCCGGGGGGTGCGGGTCGGGCTGGGGCGATCCACGGACAGGCGCTTTTGCGCCGTCGGTTCCTCAAGTCCAGAGGAGCTTTTATGCCTTCTTCTAATAAGTAGGCGGCGCATTATAAGCAGTGGATTTGCTTATGTAGTGGCTTTTTAGTTTCTAAATGATGTTTTTGTGATGTCATCTTCAAAGCATGAAGATCCGATGAAAATGCTTGGCCGGAACACATCGGTGCTTGAGCCAAGCGCATTGGAAGTGAACAATGTGTTACTTCTTATTTCCAATCGAGAGTCATTCATGACTGCCCCGTTTCGTTTTCTGGCCTGGATTGCGCTGCCGATGCTTGCGCTTTGCAGTGCCGATCTGCTGGCTGACACTGTTGAAGGCGCGCCCCAGGCGCTGCACTTGCTGGATTACATCGGGGCGGATTACCCGGCGACCGTCGACGCGGGGAAGGTCATCGACGATGCCGAATATCGCGAGCAACTGGAATTCACTCAAGTGCTGGAAGGGCTGGTCGCCGCGCTGCCAGGCAAGCCGGAGAAAGCTGAGCTGACGCAAGGCATCGGTACGTTGCGCAGTGCGATCAGCCAGCGCCAGGACGGCGCTGACGTGGCCCGTCTGGCGCGGCAGCTGGGGGCCAGGCTGGCCGTAGCCTATGAGGTCAGCCAGGCGCCGGTGATCACGCCGGACCCGACGCGCGGGGCGCCGTTGTATGCCCAGAACTGCTCGGTGTGCCATGGTGACAGCGGTGCCGGCGACGGTCCGGCGGGTGTCGGCCTGGAGCCGCCGCCCTCGAACCTGCGCGATGGGCAGCGCCTGGATCGCCTGAGCCTCTACGCGATCTACAACGCCCTGGGCATGGGCGTCGAAGGCACCGATATGCCGGCCTTCGCCGATCAGCTCGACGACCGTCAACGCTGGGACCTGGCGACCTACATCACCAGCTTCAGCGCCGACCCGGCTGCGGCCAAGGGCGAGCAGACCTTCAACCTCGCCGACCTGGCCCGCCAGACCCCGGCCGAAGTCCTCGCCGCCCAGGGGCCCGCGGCAGCGGCGACGTTCCGCGCCCAGCGCGCCCAGCCACCGCAGGTGCAGCGCGGCCCGGCGCAGTTGCTTGACTACACCGCCGCTACCCTGGACAAGAGCATCGCGGCGTATCGCACAGGTGACCACGACCAGGCCTACGACTTGTCGGTGGCGGCGTACCTGGAAGGCTTCGAGCTGGTGGAGAGCTCACTGGACAATGTCGACGCCAACGTGCGTAAAGATACCGAGAAGGCCTTGATGGCCTACCGTCAGTCCTTGCAGGACGGTTTGCCGGTCGAGCAGGCCGAGCAACGCCTGGACGCGGCCAAGGCCAAGTTGAAAGAGTCCGCCGGCCTGCTCGGTGGCGATGGCTTGAGCTGGTCGCTGAGCTACATTTCAGGCTTGCTGATCCTGCTGCGCGAAGGCCTGGAAGCGATCCTGGTCCTGGCGGCGATCCTGGCGTTCTTGCGCAACACTGGCCAGCAGTCGGCGGTCCGCAGCGTCAACGTTGGCTGGGGCCTGGCGCTGCTGGCCGGCCTGGCGACCTGGGCGCTCGCCGCATACGTAATCGATGTCAGTGGCGCGCAGCGTGAATTGCTCGAAGGCGCGACGGCGTTGTTCGCCAGCGTGATGGTGCTGTGGTTGGGTGTGTGGATGCACGACCGGCGCCACGCAGCGGCCTGGCAGGATTACATCAAGAGCAGCCTGGTCGGCGGCGGAGGCCGTTTCGGTTTCGCGATCCTGGCATTTTTCTCGGTCTATCGAGAGCTGTTCGAGGTGATCCTGTTCTACGAAACCCTGTGGCTGCAGGCCGGCCCGGCCGGCCATGACGCGGTGTTGGCCGGTGGCGCGACGGCGCTGGTGCTGCTGGTGGGACTGGCCTGGGTGATCTTGCGCGGCTCGGCGAAATTGCCGCTGGCGCTGTTCTTCAGCATCAACGCCGGTTTGCTGTGTGCGTTGTCGGTGGTATTTGCCGGTCATGGCGTGAAGGCCTTGCAGGAAGCCGGAATCTTCGGCACGCGGCCGGTGGCGTTCTTCGAGTTCGACTGGCTGGGCATCCATGCCGATGCTTATTCACTGGCGGCCCAGGCGGTAGCGATCATCGCGATCGTTGTGCTGTACGGGCGCAGCTGGGTGGCGGAGAAACGTCGGGTGCAGGTTTCCTGAAAAAGCATTCGCTGCGCTCATAATCGCGAGCAAGCTCGCTGCCACAGGAGGTAGGCTATCCATTGTGGGAGCGAGCCCGCTCGCGAAGCTCTTTGAAGAGGAATAACCCGATGCGTGTATGGATCGACGCCGACGCCTGCCCCAAGGCCGCTAAGGAACTGGTGGTCAAGTTCGCCTTGAAGCGCCAGTTTGAAGTAGTACTGGTGGCCGGGCAGCCGCAGATCAAGCCGGGCCTGGCTCTGGTGAAGCTGATCGTGGTGCCCAGCGGGCCTGATGCGGCGGATGATTATCTGGTGGAGCATGCCGTCCCGGGTGAACTGGTGATCTGCAGCGACGTGCCGCTGGCCGACCGCCTGGTAAAGAAAGGCGTCGCAGCCCTTGACCCGAGGGGCAAGGAGTTCGACGCGCAGAACATGGGCGATCGACTGGCGGTGCGCAACCTGTTTACCGATTTGCGGGAACAGGGCCACATGGGCGGTGGCCCGGCGGCGTACAGCGAGCGGGACAAGCAGGGATTTGCCAATGCGCTGGATCGGATATTGACGCGGTTGTCTCGAATCTCCTGAATGTGTCCGATTCCCTGTGGGAGCGAGCTTGCTCGCGATAGCGGTGTGTCAGTCAGCACTTATGCGACTGAGTTGACGCCATCGCGAGCAAGCTCGCTCCCACAGTTGATTGTGTGTGGTCACTCATCATTCTCGTGCGTCAGCTCCAGCACCCGGTCCACCAGCTTGTTGATCCCCGAAGCCGCTTCGCTGATGTTCTGCGCCAGCATGTAGGCGGGGGTGCTGACCAGCTTGCGCGCGGTGTCTTCGACGATATCGGTGACCAGGCACTCTTCATGAGTCCCGCCCATCTTGGTCACGGCAGCGGCGGTGTCGGCGTCCGTGCCGATGGTGCAGGTCACCCCAGGGCCGTAGATTTTCGCCGCCAGGGCCGGTGAGATGCAGATCAGCCCAACCGGCTTGCCGGCCTCGGCGAAGGCTTCGGTCAACGCCAGGACTTGCGGCTGGACGCTGCAACCGGCGCCTTCGACGGCAAAGTTGGAGAGGTTTTTCGCCGAGCCGAAGCCGCCGGGCACGATCAGCGCATCAAAGTCCTCGGCCCTGGCTTCGCGCAGGTCTTTCACATTTCCCCGGGCGATGCGCGCCGATTCCACCAACACGTTGCGGCTCTCGGGCATTTCCTCACCGGTCAGGTGATTGATGACATGCAATTGGGCGATGTTGGGGGCGAAACACTGGACCTGCGCGCCGCGCTGGTCGAGACGCAGCAAAGTGATCACGCTTTCGTGGATCTCTGCGCCGTCGTACACGCCACAGCCGGAAAGGATCACTGCAACTTTTTTGCTCATGGGCTTTTCTCCAGATTCATGGCGTTAAATGTCTACTAATTTGTCACTCGTTGCCATAGGGGGATCCGGCAGCTACACCTAATCTGCCAGCTCCTTCCTGCCTTGCATGCCCGGGTCGCGTCATGAATTTCATCCTGTATGCCGTGCCGTTTTTCTTCGTGTTGATTGCCGTCGAGTTGCTGGCCGATCGCTGGCGTGGCGTGAGCCACTATCGCCTGGCGGACGCGATCAACAGCCTGAGCACCGGTGTGCTGTCGACCACGACGGGGTTGTTGACCAAGGGCGTGGGCCTGGTGACCTATGCCTTTGCCCTGGAGCATCTGGCGGTCTTTCAATGGCCGACCGACCAGGTCTGGACCTGGGTATTCGCCTTTGTGCTCTATGACTTCTGCTACTACTGGCTGCACCGCTTGGGCCACGAGCGCAACATCCTCTGGGCCGCCCATTCGGTGCACCACCAGAGCGAGGACTACAACCTCTCCACGGCGTTGCGCCAGACCAGCAGCGGTTTCCTGCTGAGCTGGATCTTCTACCTGCCGCTGGCGGTGCTGGGCGTGCCGCTGCTGGTGTTCGTCAGTGTCGCGGCGTTGAACCTGCTGTATCAGTTCTGGGTGCATACCCAGCACATCCCCAAGCTCGGCTGGCTGGAGTGGTGCTTCGTCACGCCATCCAATCATCGTGCCCACCATGCACAGAACCCTCTCTACATGGATCGCAACTACGGCGGCGTGTTCATTATTTGGGACCGTCTGTTTGGCACCTTCCAGGAAGAGGACGACAACGAGCCGGTCATTTTCGGCGTGACCACGCCACTGGCGAGCTGGAATCCGTTGTGGGCCAATCTGCAATTCTATGCGCAACTGTGGGCCGATGCCCGGCGCGCCGAGCGCTGGTGGGACAAGCTGCGGATCTGGTTCATGCCCACCGGTTGGCGGCCAGCCGATGTGGCCGCCAGGTACCCGCTGAACAAGCCGGACCTGAGCCGGTTCCGCAAATTCGAAGTGCCCCTGGCCGGACGCCAACAAGGGTACGTGGCGCTGCAGTTTTGCTTCTACATCGCCCTGGGCAGTTATTTGATGAACCTGGAAAACAGCCTGCCGTCCACTGCCCTGGTGTTGGGGTGGGGAGCGGTAGCGTTGGGTCTGTTCGTGTTGGGCGCGGCTCTGGAGAATCGCCCGTGGGCGCTGAGGCTCGAGCTTTTGCGCCTGGCTGCGAACCTGCCGCTGGTGTGGCTGGCGCCGCTGGCCGGGTTATGGCCGGCCAGCCCGGTGGCCTGGGTTGGCTTGCTCAGCTACAGCCTGATCAGTGGCATCGGCTTGTACTGTTGCCGCAACCGTCTTACTCGCCTGGCGTCGTAGTTTCGGCGGACTTGGCTTGTTCGAGACGTTCTGCCGCAAGGACTTGCCTGGCCAGCCGAGCGTTCTTGATGCGTCGACGCAGCCATAGGCCCAAGCCCAGCACCAGCAGGGCGCCAAGTACCCACAGTTCGTATTTCTTGATGCTGCCCAGCATGCCTTCGAGCACCGCGCCAAAGTGGTACGCGGCGGCCGCCAGGGCCGTGGCCCAGATCGCCGCGCCGATACCGTTGAGCAGCAGGTAGCGACCCGGTGGATAGCCAGAGAGGCCGATCGCCACCGGCATCACCGTGCGCAAACCGTAGACGAAGCGAAAGCTCAGTACCCAGATGTCCGGATGGCGGCGGATGTGCTCCAGCGCGCGATCCCCCATCAACTGCCAGCGCGGCTTGCGCGCCAGGAGCTTGCGACCATGTTTGCGGCCCAGGAAGTACCACAGCTGATCGCCCGCGTAGCTGCCGCAAAATGCCACGACCACCACCAGGTTGATGTCCATATAGCCACGGAACGCCAGGAAGCCTGCGAGCACGAGGATGGTTTCGCCTTCGAAGAACGTGCCGATAAACAGGGCCAAGTAGCCGAAGTCATGCAGAAATTGTTGGAGCATTGTCTGGGTGCTGGCGAAATGAACGCGCAGCCTAACCCTTCAGACACATTCAGGAAAGTATCGAAATGTGTCTCGACGTGAACATTTCCTACAGAAGACAATCGCTGCGACTAGTGGTCGCGCTTCAGCACAACTGTCATGTGTTCGTCATAATGACCGCTTATAACTGTCACGCTCGCCCGTCTGCGGGCTCAGGAGTCTGCCGTGAGCTTTACCCCCGCCAATCGTCTGTTCCCCGCCACCCGTCTGCGCCGCAACCGCCGTGATGAGTTCTCCCGTCGGCTGGTGCGTGAAAATGTGCTGACCACCAATGACCTGATCCTGCCTGTGTTCGTGCTGGACGGGGAAAACCGCCGTGAAGCGGTGGCGTCGATGCCTGGCGTGGAGCGCCTGACCATCGACTTGCTGCTCGAAGCGGCGGCCGAGTGGGTGGAACTGGGTATCCCGGCGCTGGCGCTGTTCCCGGTCACCCCGCCAGCGCTCAAATCGCTGGACGCCGCCGAAGCCTGGAACCCCGAGGGTATTGCCCAGCGCGCGACCCGTGCCCTGCGCGCGCGCTTCCCGGAGCTCGGTGTGATTACCGATGTGGCGCTGGACCCGTTCACCACCCACGGTCAGGACGGCATTCTCGACGAAGAAGGCTACGTGCAGAACGACATCACCGTCGATGCGCTGGTCAGGCAAGCGTTGTCCCACGCCGAAGCGGGGGCCCAGGTCGTGGCGCCATCCGACATGATGGACGGTCGCATCCAGGCGATCCGCGAAGCCCTGGAAGTGGCCGGCCATGTCAACGTGCGCATCATGGCCTACTCGGCCAAGTACGCCAGCGCCTACTACGGTCCGTTCCGTGACGCGGTCGGCTCGGCCCTGAACCTGGGCAAGGCCAACAAGGCCTCCTATCAGATGGACCCGGCCAACACCCACGAAGCCTTGCACGAAGTGGCTGCCGACTTGTCAGAAGGCGCAGACATGGTCATGGTCAAGCCGGGGATGCCTTATCTCGACATTCTGTGCCGGGTAAAGGAAGAATTCAAAGTACCGACCTTTGTTTATCAGGTCAGCGGCGAGTATGCGATGCACATGGCCGCGATCCAGAACGGCTGGTTGAGCGAAGGGGTGATTCTCGAGTCCCTGACCGCTTTCAAACGTGCGGGTGCTGATGGCATCCTGACCTACTTTGCCGTGCGCGCCGCCCAATTGTTACGAGAGCAGAAATAGCCTCCCAGGAACTTGCGATGAATACCGAAGGACTCACAGAAGTTGCCGTAAAAGACGCCCAGCCCGTGGTCGAGCAAGCCGCCGAAACGCCGCCGGAGCTGGAGTCGGCTCCAGCGGCCGTGCCCGAGCCGGCCCCTGCTCCGGCGATCGCGATCACCAACCTGGATGACAGCAGCTTGTACATCCATCGCGAGCTGTCGCAACTGCAATTCAACATCCGCGTGCTGGAGCAGGCACTGGATGAGTCCTATCCACTGCTGGAGCGGCTGAAGTTTTTGCTGATCTTTTCCAGCAACCTGGACGAGTTCTTCGAGATTCGCGTCGCCGGCCTGAAAAAACAGATCACCTTCGCCCGCGAGCAGGCCGGTGCCGATGGTTTGCAACCGCACCAGGCCCTGGCGCGCATCAGCGAGCTGGTACACGGCCACGTTGACCGCCAGTACGCGATCCTCAACGACATCCTGCTGCCGGAGCTGGAAAAACATCAGGTCCGCTTCATCCGTCGCCGCTACTGGACGACCAAGCTCAAGACTTGGGTACGCCGTTACTTCCGCGACGAGATCGCCCCGATCATTACCCCGATCGGCCTCGACCCGACGCACCCGTTTCCATTGCTGGTAAACAAGAGCCTGAACTTCATCGTCGAGCTGGAAGGCATCGATGCCTTTGGTCGCGATTCCGGCCTGGCGATCATTCCGGCGCCGCGCCTGCTGCCGCGCATCATCCGCGTGCCGGAAGATGTCGGCGGGCCAGGCGACAACTATGTGTTCCTGTCGTCAATGATCCACGCCCATGCCGATGACCTGTTCCAGGGCATGAAGGTCAAGGGCTGCTATCAGTTCCGCCTGACCCGTAACGCCGACCTGTCGGTAGACACCGAGGACGTCGAAGACCTGGCCCGCGCCCTGCGCGGCGAGCTGTTCTCCCGCCGTTACGGCGATGCGGTGCGCCTGGAAGTGGCCGACACCTGTCCGAAACATCTGTCCGACTACTTGCTCAAGCAGTTCAACCTGCACGAGACCGAGCTGTATCAGGTCAATGGTCCGGTGAACCTGACGCGGCTGTTCAGCATCACCGGCCTGGACAGCCATCCGGAGCTGCAATACTCGCCCTTTACGCCGCAGATTCCGAAACTGCTGCAAAACAGCGAGAACATTTTCAGTGTGGTCAGCAAGCAGGACATCCTCCTGCTGCACCCCTTCGAGTCGTTCACGCCGGTGGTCGACTTGCTGCGCCAGGCCGCCAAGGATCCCCACGTATTGGCGGTGCGCCAGACGTTGTACCGCAGCGGCGCCAACTCGGAGATCGTCGACGCCCTGGTGGACGCGGCGCGAAACGGCAAGGAAGTCACCGCGGTGATCGAATTGCGCGCGCGTTTCGATGAAGAATCCAACCTGCAACTGGCCAGCCGCCTGCAAGCGGCCGGCGCGGTGGTGATCTACGGCGTGGTTGGCTACAAGACCCACGCCAAGATGATGCTCATCCTGCGGCGCGAGGCCGGCGAGATTGTGCGCTACGCGCACTTGGGCACCGGCAACTATCACGCCGCCAACGCTCGGCTGTATACCGACTACAGCCTGCTGACCTCGGATGATGCGCTGTGCGAGGACGTCGGCAAGCTGTTCAGCCAACTGATCGGCATGGGCAAGACGCTGCGCATGAAAAAATTGCTGCATGCGCCGTTCACCCTGAAAAAGGGCATGCTCGACATGATCGCCCGGGAAACCCAGTTCGCCCTGGACGGCAAGCCCGCGCACATCATCGCCAAATTCAACTCGCTGACTGATCCGAAGATCATTCGCGCGCTCTACAAGGCCAGCCAGTCGGGCGTGCGCATCGACCTGGTGGTACGCGGCATGTGCTGCCTGCGGCCTGGCATTCCGGGGGTGTCCCACAACATCCATGTGCGCTCGATCATCGGGCGCTTCCTGGAGCACACGCGGGTGTTCTATTTCCTCAATGGCGGCGAGGAGCAAATGTTCCTCTCCAGTGCCGACTGGATGGAGCGCAACCTCGACAAGCGTGTCGAGACCTGCTTCCCGGTGGAGGGCAAGAAGCTGATCCTGCGGGTCAAGAAGGAGCTGGAAAGCTACCTCACCGACAACACCCACAGTTGGAGCCTGCAGTCGGACGGTCGTTACATCCGCAACACGCCGACCGGCAACCAGAACCCGCGCAGTGCCCAGGCGACCTTGCTGGATCGGCTTAGCAGCCCGGTGTTGGCGGTTCGTTAACGCCTGGAGGCGGGATCGGCTTTTCGTGGCGAGGGAGCTTGCTCCCGCTGGGCTGCGCAGCAGCCCTGAAGCCATTCAGCTCGGTGTATCAGGAAAACTTCCATTTCAGGCAGATCCTGCGACTGCTGCGCATTCGAGCGGGAGCAAGCTCCCTCGCCACGGGGGAGCGTGCCGTGGCGCCGATCAGTGAATATTCAACACAATCCCGACCCGGGTCAGCCATTCCGCTTCCTGGGCGAAGTCGGCCTGGGTCAGTTGGTTTTCTTCCAGCCAGCCGTCCGGGAATATCACATCCAGTTGATCACCATTGGCATGCAGGGTTACCTGGGGCATTTCCTGGGTGCCGCGGATGTGGTGGAAGAGGATTGCGAAGCGCAACAGCACGCACAAGCGGATCAGCTTGATGCCGTCATCGCCGAACTCGGCGAATTTATCCTTGGGAATATTGCGCCGGTGACCACGCACCAGTAGCGCAAGCATCTGCTGGTCCTCGCGAGAGAAACCCGCCAGGTCCGAGTGCTCGATCAGGTAGGCGCCGTGCTTGTGGTAATGGTAGTGGGCGATGTCCAGGCCGACTTCGTGCACCTTGGCGGCCCAGCCCAGCAGTTCGCGCCAGACACCGTCGTTCAGGTCCCAGTCGTCGGCTACCTGGTCGAACGCGTGGAGGGCCTTGCGCTCGACCCGCGCCGCCTGTTCCTGATCGACGTGGTAACGCTCCATGAGCGAGCCGAGGGTGCGCTCGCGGACGTCTTCGTGATGATGGCGCCCCAGCAGGTCGTAGAGCACGCCCTCACGCAGGGCACCTTCGCAGTGATCCATGCGTTGCAGTTCGAGGGCGTCAAAAATCGCCTCGAGAATCGCCAGGCCCGCCGGGAAAATCGCCCGGCGATCAGGCTTGATACCTTCGAAGTCGATCTTGTCCGATTCGCCCAGCTTGAACACTTTGCGCTTGAGCCAGGCCAGGCCTTCGGCGTTGACCTCGCCACTGCCATGGCCGCCAGCCTTGAGTGCCAGGCCGATGGCGCGAATGGTGCCCGAGGAACCGATGGCTTCATCCCAGGTCAGGCGGTGCAGCGCGTGCTCGATGCTCATGATTTCCAGGCGCGCCGCCGTGTAGGCCTGGGCGTAGCGGGCCGGGGTGATCTTGCCGTCGCGGAAGTAGCGCTGAGTGAAGCTGACGCAACCCATCTGCAGGCTTTCGCGCAACAGTGGTTCGAAGCGCTGGCCGATGATGAATTCGGTACTGCCGCCGCCGATGTCCGCCACCAGGCGCTTGCCCGGGGTGTCCGCCAGGGTGTGGGAAACACCCAGGTAGATCAGGCGGGCCTCTTCACGGCCGGAGATGACTTCCACCGGATGGCCGAGGATCTCTTCGGCGCGCCGGATGAATTCGCCGCGGTTGCGCGCCTCGCGCAGGGCATTGGTGCCGACGATGCGCACCGCGCCCAGGGGCATGCCGTTGATCAGTTGGGCAAACCGTTTGAGGCAGTCGAGGCCGCGCTGGATGGATTCTTCGCTCAGTTGACGTTCTTCGTCGATACCGGCGGCCAGCTGGACCTTCTCGCCGAGTCGCTCAAGAATGCGGATTTCCCCGTTCTGGGCCTTGGCGACGACCATGTGAAAGCTGTTGGAGCCCAGGTCTATGGCAGCGATCAGGGACAGATTCTTGGCTTGGGATAGCGGCATGGTCAAAAAGTCTCGGTCGATAACCTTGCCATCCTGCCACGATCGATCGCTTACGCCAACGCGCCTGATCCAAACCCTTGACCTGGAGCAGCTTGGCTTGGCTTCTGTGGCGAGGGAGCTTGCTCCCGCTGGGCTGCGCAGCTGCCCCAAATGAATCAACCCGATACATCAGGAATAAACCGGCTGGCAGGGCCTGCGACTGCTGCGCAGTCGAGCGGGAGCAAGCTCCCTCGCCACAGAAGGTCTTGCCAGCAAAGTTCAGGCAGGCTCCACCGTCCCGATGAAGTTTGCCAGCTCGGCCGTCTGCGGATCGGCGAACAGTACCTTCGGGTCCCCCACTTCATGCACCTTGCCCTGGTGCATGAACACCAGCTTGTCCCCTACCTCCCGGGCAAAGCGCATTTCATGGGTGACCATGATCAGCGTCATGCCTTCCTTGGCCAATTGCCGCACCACGCTGAGCACTTCATTGACCAGCTCCGGGTCCAGGGCCGAGGTGATTTCATCGCACAGCAGCACCTTCGGCGACATCGCCAGGGCTCGGGCAATCGCTACCCGTTGCTGTTGGCCGCCGGACAAGCGGTCCGGGAAGGCATCGAATTTCTCGCCGAGCCCGACCCGCTCCAGCATCTGCCGCGCCAGCTCGGCCGCCTTGGCCTTGGGCACTTTTTGCACGACTTGTGGCGCGAGCATCACGTTCTCGCCGACCGTCAGGTGCGGGAACAGGTTGAATTGCTGGAACACCATCCCGACTTTCTGGCGCAGGCTGCGCAAGTCGGCGCGTGCCGCGTCGAGGTACTCGCCATCGACTTCGATCACGCCGTCGTTAATCGATTCGAGACCGTTCAGGGTGCGCAGCAAGGTGGATTTTCCCGAACCGCTGCGGCCGATGATCGCTACCACCTGGCCTTCCTCGACACTCAGGTCGATGCCTTTGAGCACGTGGTGATCGCCGTAGTACTTATGCAGGGCGGAAATTCTAAGCAGAGGCATGCAGTCTCCTTTCCAGGTAGCGCGCGCTGAGGGACAAGGGGTAACAAAGGAGGAAATAACCGAGGGCCACCAGGCCGTAGACCATGAACGGCTCGAACGTGGCATTGGCGAGCATGCCGCCGGTCTTGGTCAGTTCGGTAAAGCCGATGATCGACGTCACGGCCGTGCCCTTGACCACCTGCACGGAGAAGCCCACGGTCGGCGCCACGGCAATCCGCAGCGCCTGGGGCAGGATCACGTAGCGCAACTGTTCCAGCGGGTTGAGTGCCAGGCTCGCGGATGCTTCCCATTGACCGTTGGAAATCGACTCGACGCAACCGCGCCAGATCTCCGCCAGGTAGGCACTGGTAAACAGCGTCAGGGCAATCGCCGCCGCCATCCAGGGGGAAATTTCCACCCCGGCCAGGGCCACGCCAAAGAACACCAGGAACAACTGCATCAACAGCGGCGTGCCCTGGAACAGCTCGATATAGGTCCGGGCGACATTACGCGGCAGGGCGCGTTTGGAGATGCGCAGCACCATCACCAGCAAGCCGATCACACCGCCGCCGATAAACGCCACCAGCGACAGCGCCAGGGTCCATTGCAGGCCGGTGAGCAGGTTGCGCACCACGTCCCAGAAAGTGAAATCGCTCATTGGCTGCTCCTGGCAATGTAGCGACGCCCGACCCAGTTGAGAAACTGGCGGATCAACAGCGCCATGCACAGGTAGATCAGCGTCGTCAGCGCGTAGGTTTCGAACGCGCGGAAATTGCGCGACTGAATGAAATTGGCGGCGAAGCTCAGCTCTTCGGTGGCGATCTGCGAACAGACGGCGGAGCCGAGCATCACGATGATGATCTGGCTGCTCAGCGCCGGCCAGACCTTGCCCAGTGCCGGCAGCAAGACTACGTGGCGGAACGCTTCGAAGCGGCTCATCGCGAGTGCCGCGGCGGCTTCCAGTTGCCCCCGCGGGATAGCCTGGATGCCGGCCCGGATGATCTCGGTGGAATACGCGCCGAGGTTGATCACCATCGCCAGCACCGCCGCCTGCCACTCGGAAATCTGCAGGCCCAGGGACGGCAAGCCGAAGAAGATGAAAAACAGCTGGACCAGGAACGGCGTGTTGCGGATCAGTTCCACGTACACGCCGAATATCGCCGCGAACGGACGGATATTCCACGCCCGAACCACCGCCCCGACGATGCCCAGGCCGACCCCGAGCAACGCGCCGATGGCCGTCAGTTCAAGGGTGAACAGCGCGCCGCGCAACAGCAGCTCGGTGTTTTGCACCACCGGCAGGAAATCGAACTGATAAGCCATGCTCAGCCTCTCAAGCGACGGTCAGAGGTCGGCCGGCAGTGGCTGCTTGAGCCAGGTCTGGGCGTTTTTCTCCAGGCTGCCGTCGGTCTTGGCCGTAGCGAGGATCTGGTTGACCTTGTCCAGCAGCGCCGGCTCGTTCTTGTTCACGCCCACGTACACCGGCGAGTCCTTGAGTTTCACTTTCAACGCCGGAACGCGCTTGGGGTTGCGCTCGCTGATGGCGACCATCACCACGTTGCCACTGGCGATCAGGTCCACCTGGCCGGCCAGGTAGGCGGCGATGGTCGAGTTGTTGTCTTCGAAGCGCTTGATGGTGGTGCCTTCGGGGGCGACCTTGCTCAGCTCGATGTCTTCGATGGCGCCACGGGTGACGCTGATGGTCTTGCCCTTGAGGTCGTCCAGGCCGTTGATGGCGGCATCAGGCGGGCCGAATACGGCCAGGTAGAACGGCGCGTAGGCGCTGGAGAAGTCGATGACTTTTTCACGCTCAGGGTTCTTGCCCAGGCTGGAAATCACCAGGTCGACCTTGCCAGTGGTCAGGAATGGAATGCGGTTGGTGCTGTTGACGGGCGTCAGTTCAAGCTTGACCTTGAGCTGGTCGGCCAGCAGTTTCGCCGTATCAATGTCCAGGCCGCGTGGCTTCATGTCCGGACCCACGGAGCCGAACGGTGGAAAATCCTGAGGCACCGCAACCTTGAGCGTACCGCGCTTGACCACGTCTTCCAGGCCATCGGCGTGGGCGGGCAATTGGCAAAGCATCAGGCTGGCAAACAGGGCAGTGAGCAGGACGCTGCAACGCTGGATCATGGTGAATCTCCGCAGTCGATGATGTGATTTCTCTGATCGGACAGAGCACAGGCCATGCCAAAGGCCTTGCTGATCCACCAAAGCCGCGATTTTGCTGGTGGGCATCGGTCTGACTGGTCTGAACAGTTGCGTCGCGTTTCGCACCTTTATCGAGCGTTGATACAAGCCGCCGAACCCTGCTGGGGCACGACTTGCCGAGGGCTTCGAATAGCTTTACAACTAGCCGCTCATTGACTCGGTTTCCCTGAAAAACCATGAATTCCATTTCTCGTGCCGTTCCGGAAGTCGCCCTGCAAGGCATCCGCAAGCTGATCGCCGATCAAGGTTTCGGCCCGGGGGATGCGCTGCCGTCACAACGGGACCTGGCCTTGCAGCTGGGGGTGAGCCGGGCCTCACTGCGCGAGGCGCTTTCATCGCTCAGTGCCTTGGGCATGATCAGCGTGCAGCCGGGCAGGGGGGTATTCGTGCAATCGCCGGCGCAAGCCCCACGCAGCGAACCAACGCCGGGTTGGCCCTTCGCCGCGCAGGCCTCGCCGGTGGATATCTTTCAGTTGCGTTATGCCCTTGAGGGGTTCGCGGCCGGGTTGGCGGCCGTCACGTTGAGCGCCGATGAGCTCGATGCCCTGGATGACAACGTCGAGGCCATGCGCCGAGAGTTGAAAGCGGGGGATTTCGACGCGGCGGCGCGGCTCGATTTCGAGTTCCACCGGCGGATCCTGCTGGCCAGCGGCAACCAGGCGATGCTGGGCATTCTCACCGCCAGCGCCGATATCTTCCTGGAAAGCCAGAAACTACCGTTCATCAGGGCGGAGCGGGCGATGGAGACGTGGCAGGAACATCGCAAGATCCTTCGCGCCCTGGCCCGCCGGGCATCGGTTTCGGCGCAAAAAACCATGCAGGAACATGTACGTAATGCGGCGTTGCGTACCGGTATCTCATTCATCGCACCGGCCGCTTCATGAAGCGGGCCATACCCAAAGCCATCAATCTCCATAGCGAGACTCAATCAACTGCGGCTTCCTGAACCTGGGAAGGGCAGCTATGATGGGCCACGTTTTTTTGCTGATTACCCCGGAGATTTCCATGAGCAGCGATCTGATCAAACACGTTAGCGACGCTAGCTTCGAAGCTGACGTACTCAAGGCCGAAGGCGCAGTGCTGGTCGACTATTGGGCTGAGTGGTGCGGTCCTTGCAAAATGATCGCTCCGGTCCTGGACGAAATTGCCGAGACCTACAAGGGCAAACTGACCGTCGCCAAGCTGAACATCGACGAAAACCAGGAAACCCCGGCCAAGCACGGCGTGCGTGGTATCCCGACCCTGATGCTGTTCAAGAACGGCAACGTCGAGGCCACCAAGGTCGGCGCGCTGTCGAAGTCGCAACTGGCAGCTTTCCTCGACGCGAACATCTAAGCGTCGAATGTTCTGCCAAAAGCCCCGCAAATCGCGGGGCTTTTTCGTTATCCAGGGCTAGACGCTCGTAAATCGAGGTGTTACATTCGGCCCCGCACTGGTTTCTCCATTGCCCCCTGCAAGCCGTCGCCGACGCTCTCCTTTCGAACAAGTACGCGATCCTGTCGCCTTCTCTGCGGCGCGGCCTCATTAAGCCAAAAGCTTAATTTCCCCCCTCCATAAATGATTACGTCATTCCTATATGAATCTGACTGAACTCAAGCAAAAGCCGATTACCGAACTGCTCGAATTGGCCGAACAGATGGGCATAGAAAATATGGCCCGTTCGCGCAAGCAGGACGTGATTTTCTCCCTGCTCAAGAAGCACGCAAAAAGCGGCGAGGAAATCTCCGGTGATGGCGTGCTGGAGATTCTCCAGGACGGCTTCGGCTTCCTCCGCTCCGCGGACGCTTCCTACCTCGCCGGCCCGGACGATATCTACGTCTCGCCGAGCCAGATCCGTCGCTTCAACTTGCGCACCGGTGACACCATCGTTGGCAAGATCCGCCCTCCAAAGGAAGGCGAGCGTTACTTCGCGCTGCTCAAGGTCGATACGATCAACTTCGACCGTCCGGAAAACGCGAAGAACAAGATTCTCTTCGAGAACCTGACCCCGCTGTTCCCAACCGTGCGCATGAAGATGGAAGCCGGCAACGGTTCCACCGAAGACCTCACTGGTCGTGTCATCGACCTGTGCGCACCTATCGGCAAAGGCCAGCGCGGTCTGATCGTGGCGCCGCCGAAAGCGGGCAAGACGATCATGCTGCAGAACATCGCGGCCAACATCGCTCGTAACAATCCTGAAGTTCATCTGATCGTGCTGCTGATCGACGAGCGTCCGGAAGAAGTGACCGAGATGCAGCGCACCGTGCGCGGCGAAGTGGTCGCCTCGACGTTCGACGAGCCGCCGACCCGTCACGTGCAGGTTGCCGAAATGGTGATCGAGAAGGCCAAGCGCCTGGTCGAACACAAGAAGGACGTGGTGATCCTGCTCGATTCCATCACCCGTCTGGCCCGTGCCTACAACACCGTGATCCCGAGCTCCGGCAAGGTATTGACCGGTGGTGTCGATGCCCACGCCCTGGAGAAACCGAAGCGTTTCTTCGGTGCCGCACGGAACATCGAAGAAGGCGGCTCGCTGACCATCATCGCCACCGCGCTGGTTGAAACCGGCTCGAAGATGGACGAAGTGATCTACGAGGAGTTCAAGGGTACCGGCAACATGGAACTGCCCCTGGACCGTCGCATCGCCGAGAAGCGTGTGTTCCCGGCCATCAACATCAACCGTTCCGGTACCCGTCGCGAAGAATTGCTGACGGCCGATGACGAGTTGCAGCGCATGTGGATCCTGCGCAAGCTGCTGCATCCGATGGATGAAGTCGCGGCCATCGAGTTCCTGGTCGACAAGCTGAAAACGACCAAGACCAACGATGAGTTCTTCCTGTCGATGAAGCGCAAGTAAGTCGAGCAGGCCAGCAAGAGCCGGGGAAACCCGGCTTTTTGCTGTCTGTGCATTCACTATTGCGAACGGGCGGCGTTAAACTCGGGCCCCCGAACGCCACGGTCACCATGAGGCTTTGCATGCAGTATCGCGACTTGCGCGACTTTATCAGCGGTCTGGAACAGCGCGGCGAACTCAAGCGCATCCAGGTGCCGGTGTCCCCAGTGCTGGAGATGACCGAGGTCTGCGACCGCACCCTGCGGGCAAAGGGCCCGGCACTGCTGTTCGAAAATCCGACCGGCTATGACATCCCGGTGCTGGGCAATCTGTTCGGCACACCGGAGCGTGTAGCCCTGGGCATGGGGGCCGAAGCTGTCAGCGAACTGCGCGAGATCGGCAAGCTGCTGGCGTTCCTCAAGGAGCCGGAGCCGCCGAAGGGCCTGAAGGACGCCTGGTCGAAGCTGCCGATTTTCCGCAAGATCATTTCCATGGCGCCGAAAGTCGTCAAGGACGCGATCTGCCAGGAAGTGGTGATCGAGGGCGACGCTGTCGACCTCGCCATGCTGCCGGTGCAGACCTGCTGGCCGGGCGACGTGGGGCCGCTGATCACCTGGGGCCTGACCGTCACCAAAGGGCCGAACAAGGATCGCCAGAACCTCGGTATCTACCGCCAGCAGGTGATTGGCCGCAACAAGGTCATCATGCGCTGGCTGAGCCATCGGGGTGGCGCGCTGGATTATCGTGAGTGGTGCGAAAAACACCCTGGCCAGCCGTTCCCGGTTTCGGTGGCCCTGGGCGCGGATCCGGCGACTATCCTTGGCGCCGTCACGCCCGTGCCGGACAGCCTTTCCGAATATGCCTTCGCCGGCCTGCTGCGGGGCAACCGCACCGAGCTGGTGAAATGCCGTGGCAACGACCTGCAAGTGCCGGCCACCGCCGAGATCATTCTCGAAGGCGTGATCCACCCCGGCGAAATGGCCGATGAAGGTCCTTACGGCGACCACACCGGTTATTACAACGAGGTGGACAGCTTCCCGGTGTTCACCGTCGAGCGCATCACCCATCGGATCAAGCCGATCTACCACAGCACCTACACCGGACGTCCGCCCGATGAGCCGGCTATCCTCGGCGTGGCGCTGAACGAAGTGTTCGTGCCGATCCTGCAGAAGCAGTTCCCGGA
The DNA here is from genome assembly GCF_051131995.1 of Pseudomonas sp. Z1-29. Classification (NCBI taxonomy): domain Bacteria; kingdom Pseudomonadati; phylum Pseudomonadota; class Gammaproteobacteria; order Pseudomonadales; family Pseudomonadaceae; genus Pseudomonas; species Pseudomonas sp. Z1-29. The sequence continues at coordinate 305,916 of NZ_CP071645.1, forward strand.
GATCACCGACTTCTACCTGCCACCGGAAGGCTGCTCGTACCGCATGGCCGTGGTGACCATGAAGAAGTCGTATCCGGGGCATGCCAAGCGGGTGATGTTGGGCGTCTGGTCGTTTTTACGACAATTCATGTACACCAAGTTCGTTATTGTCACTGATGACGATATCAACGCACGGGACTGGAACGACGTGATCTGGGCCATCACTACGCGCATGGACCCCAAGCGCGACACGGTGATGATCGAGAATACGCCGATCGACTACCTCGACTTCGCCTCGCCGGTGTCCGGCCTGGGGTCGAAGATGGGGCTCGATGCCACGCATAAATGGCCCGGTGAAACCACCCGTGAATGGGGCCGGGTTATCGTCAAGGATGAAGCCGTTACCCAACGGATCGATGCCATCTGGAATCAGTTAGGAATAGATTGATGCGTGTAACCTTGCAGCCTTCCGGCGCGGTGCTGGAGATACAGCCGGCGGAGCGGATTCTCGATGGCGCCCGGCGCCTGGGCTACGAATGTCCGCAGAGCTGCCGCAATGGCAATTGCCACGTCTGTGGCGCGCTGCTGGTAGAAGGTCGCGTGACGCAGGCCGGTGAGGTGCGTGATCACGGCGAGATCTTCACCTGCATTGCCGAGCCGCTGGAGGATTGCGTGGTGCTCTGGGATGGCGTGCTGGCGCCGGGTGAACTGCCGGTGCGCAACCTGGCGTGCCAGGTTACCGAATGCAGTGACGTCGGCGGCGATGTCTGGCGGGTGCGCCTGCGGGCGCCGGCGGGCAAGCCGCCGCGCTATCACGCTGGGCAATACTTGATGATCGAGCGCGAGAACGGCGAAAAATCGGCGTTCTCCCTGGCCTCGGCGCCGCATTCGGGGCGGGACCTGGAGCTACATGTACTGGCGCGCGAAAGCAGTGCGCTGGCGCTGCTGGAGCAACTGCGGCGCAATCCTACCGTGCGCATCGAAATGCCGTTCGGTGATACCCACTTGTCCGAGTTGCCGGATGGCCCGCTGGTGCTGATCGCCGCTGGAACCGGCATGGCGCAGATGCATAGCCTGATCGAGCACTGCCGGGCCGCCGGTTTCAAATACCCGGTGCATTTGTATTGGGGCGTGCGGCGGCCGGAGGATTTCTATGAAATCGAGCATTGGGATGAATGGAAAAAACTGCCGAACCTGTTCCTGCACAAAGTCGTCAGCGACTTGTGCGGCTGGGAAGGGCGCTGCGGGATGCTCCATGAAGCCGTGTGCGAGGACATCAGCGATCTTTCCAGCGTCCACGTCTACGCCAGCGGCTCACCAGCGATGATCTACGCCACGCTTGATGCGCTGGTGGAGGCCGGGATGGATGCTCATCAGATGCGTGCGGATGTGTTTGCGTACGCGCCACGGGCTTGAACCGCGTTCGTCCAACCTAGGCTCGGTGAGTTCTTCGTGGCGAGGGAGCTTGCTCCCGCTCGGTTGCGCAGCGACCGCCTCATCTGGGACTGCTGCGCCGTCCAGCGGGAGCAAGCTGCCTCGCTACAAGAACGAATGCCGATCGATATAACGGCCCATATTTCGTTTCGGTATTTAGTTCTGTCAGCTAGATACCGATAACGTATATGGAAGCCCGATGGCATCCAACTTGCCTTCGTTCCTTCAAACGCCAGTACCTTGGCGTTGCCAAGCCATTCACAATCAGCGAGGAGCCATCCGCTACCGGCCATGACCGCTATCGAATCCGCCATCACCTGCGCGCTGTATCCGCCAAGACTCGAGTTGGGGCCACAGCTGACCCGGGAACAACTGCTTGCATCGATGCACTCGACGATGAGCCTGCACCAGGGCGGCCCAGTCTGGCTGTTCGCCTACGGCTCGTTGATCTGGCGGCCCGAATGCACGGCGGTGGAGCGTATGCGCGGGCGAGTGCACGGTTATCATCGCGGGTTGTATCTGTGGTCCCATGAACACCGTGGCACCCCGGAATTGCCAGGGCTGGTGTTCGGGCTGGATCGCGGCGGCTCGTGCAGCGGTTTCGCCTACCGGTTGCCGGAAGAAAACCTGCAGGATTCGCTGTTGGCCCTGTGGCAGCGCGAGATGCCCGTGCCGTCCTATCGGCCGCACTGGCTCAGCTGTCGGCTGGAAGATGGCAATCGGGTTCAGGCCTTGGGTTTTGTCTTGGAGCGACACCTGCCCAGCTATGCCGGCAATCTGCCGGATCATGTGCTGAGCCAGGTGTTCGAAAGCGCCTGCGGGCGGTATGGCACGACTCGCGATTATGTCGAGCAGACCATCCACGCCCTGCGCAGCCACGCCATGCCAGACCGTAATCTGGAGGCGCGGCTCAAGCGCTGCAAATCAGCGCTGGATCAGGCGATCGCGTCGCGGCTCTGACTGGCGATCTGCTTGTGCCGCAGGGTTGGCGCGAGGAATGCCATGGCCAGCAGGCAGGCACCGACCAGCAGGATGAAGCCGCCATCCCAGCCGAAATAGTCCACCGTGTAGCCCATCATGGCGCTGGCTGCGACTGAGCCACCCAGATAACCAAACAGACCGGTGAAGCCGGCAGCTGTACCTGCTGCTTTCTTGGGCACCAGTTCCAAGGCCTGCAGACCTACCAGCATGACCGGGCCATAGATCAGGAAGCCAATCGCGAACAGCGAGATCATGTCGACCATCGGGTTACCCGGCGGATTCAGCCAGTAGATGATTGTTGCGACGGTCACCAATGCCATGAACACCATGCCCGTCAGGCCGCGGTTGCCCCGGAAGACCTTGTCCGACATCCACCCGCATAGCAGCGTGCCGGGAATGCCGGCCCACTCGTACAGGAAGTAAGCCCAGGACGTCTTGTCGAAATCGAAGTGCTTGACCTCTTTGAGATAGGTCGGTGCCCAGTCCAGAATGCCATAGCGCAACAGGTAGACGAAAACGTTGGCCAGCGCGATGAACCAGAGCATCTTGTTGCGCAGCACGTATTTGACGAAGATGTCCCTGGCGCTGAATTCTTCTTCATGGCTGGCATCGTAGCCTTCCGGGTAATCGTTTTTGTATTTCTCGATGGGCGGCAAGCCTGTCGATTGCGGCGTATCGCGCATGACGATGAAGGCAAATACAGCGACCAGCAAAGCCACCGCTGCCGGTACGTAGAACTTGCTGTGCCAGTCGTTGAACCAGCCCATGCCAAGTATTGCCAGCGGGCCGATCAAGCCGCCGCCGACGTTATGGGCGGTGTTCCATACCGAAACCACACCGCCGCGTTCTTTCTGCGACCACCAGTGCACCATGGTGCGTCCGCTTGGTGGCCAGCCCATGCCTTGCGCCCAGCCGTTGATGAACAACAGGATGAACATCATGGTCACGCTTGAGGTTGCCCACGGTGCGAAACCGAAAATGAACATCACTCCGGCTGACACTATCAGGCCAAAAGGCAGGAAATAACGCGGGTTGGAGCGGTCGGACACGATGCCCATCAGGAACTTGGAAAGACCGTAGGCGATCGCGATTGCCGATATCGCCACCCCCAGCTGGCCCTTTGTATAGCCTTGGGCGATCAGATCCGGAAACGCCAGGGTAAAATTTTTGCGCAGCAGGTAGTAACCGGCATAACCAATAAAAATGCCGGCGAAGATCTGCCAGCGAAGGCGCCGATAGGTGCTGTCTATTTTTTCTTCAGGCAATGGAGCCTGATGTGCGGCGGGACGAAAGAAAGCAAACATTCAAGGGCTCCAGATTTCTTGTTTTGACTGCGGATGCGAATGTTACAGTTTCATTACCGAAAATAGCACCGGTTCGCATCGGCCAAACAGCGGAAATGTGGGAGATCTCATGTTCTTTTACGAACATGTCGCTCAGGTATAAATGGAGGGCGGTATGGGGATGGCGGAACCGGGCCGTAGCGCTGCGACCCGGTTCAGGTAAACAGCTTGGGCAATCAGCGAACCTGCACAACCACCTTGCCCACCGCCTTGCGCTGCCCCAGGTCATTGATCGCCTGGGCGGCGTTGCTCAATGGATAGACCTGCGACACCAACGGTTTCAACTTGCCTTCGGCGAACCAGCCAAACAGTTGTTGGAAGTTGGCGGCGTTGTCCTGCGGCTGGCGTTGGGCGAAGGAGCCCCAGAACACGCCTACCACGGCAGCGCCCTTGAGCAAGGCCAGGTTCACCGGCAGCTCGGGAATGCGCCCGCTGGCGAAGCCGACCACCAGCAGCCGGCCGTTCCAGGCGATGGCGCGGACCGCCTGGTCGAACAGGTCGCCGCCCACCGGGTCGTAGATCACGTCGGCGCCCTGGCCGTCGGTGAGGCGCTTGATTTCATCCTTGAGGCTGGTTTCGGTGTAGTTGATCAGCTCATCGGCGCCGGCGGCCTTGGCTACCGCGAGTTTTTCCGCGCTGCTGGCGGCGGCGATCACCCGGGCGCCCATGGCCTTGCCGATTTCCACCGCCGCCAGGCCGACGCCGCCGGAGGCACCGAGCACCAGCAGGGTTTCACCGGGTTGCAGGTTGGCACGTTGCGTGAGGGCATGCATCGAGGTGCCGTAGGTCATGCTGAAAGCGGCGGCGGTGTTGAATTCCATGGCGGCAGGAATGGGCAGCACATTGTAGCCCGGGACTGCCACCTGTTCGGCGAAACTGCCCCAGCCGGTCAGCGCCATGACCCGGTCTCCGACTTTCAGGTGACTGACCTTTTCTCCCACCTCGCGGACGACACCCGCTGCTTCGCCGCCGGGGGAAAACGGGAAGGGCGGCTTGAATTGATATTTGCCTTCGATGATCAACGTATCAGGAAAATTCACCCCGGCGGCGTGCACGTCCAGCAGCACTTCGTTCTTCTTCACGACGGGGCTGGCGACGTCTTCCAGCACCAGCGATTCGGCGGGGCCGAATTCTTTGCACAGCACGGCTTTCATCAGGGCTATTCCTTTGGGAGTGATGGCCGATAAGTGTAGGTGTGAGAGTGAAGGGGTCAACGAGCATGCCCCGCCCTGATAGCCGGCCATAAGCTTGTGCTGGGACGAGGGGGCGGTATGCTGGGCCGCAAATCGGATGAGGAGTCGAATGTGAAAGCGTGGATCATGTTGATGCTGGCCCTGTCGTTGCCTGTGGCGGCGATGGCCGAAGAAGCCAAGGAAGCCAAAGAAGGCGAGGCGCCGAAGGTCAGTTACATCACGCTCAGCCCGCCATTCGTGGGCAATTATGGCCTGGACGGAACGACTAAGCTGAAGGTCTACAAGGCCGACGTTGCCCTGCGCGTGACCGGTGACGCCGCCGCTGCGGCGGTGAAGGCTAACGAGCCGTTGATTCGCAATCAGTTGGTGGCGCTGTTCGCCCAGCAGACGACCGAAACCATGAACAACCTTGAAGCCAAGGAAAAGCTGCGGCAGGAAGCGTTGAAGCAGACCCAGCAGGTGATGAACGACGAGACGGGCAAGCCGATGGTGGATGATCTGTTGTTCAACAACCTGATCATTCAGTAAGGCATGTAGCGGCGGTTAGTCAGTCATCGCGAGCAAGCTCGCTCCCACAAGGATTGCCGGATCGACGCCAGTCCACTGTGGAAGCGAGCTTGCTCGCGATAGCGGCCGATCGGACGCCGCATGGCTCAGGGCTCAGGGCTCAGGGCTCAGGGCTCAGGGCTCAGGGCTCAGGGCTTCAAAGCAATGACCGCCGCCCACTGCTCAGCTGTCACCGGCATCACCGACAGTCGCGAGCCTTTTTGCACCAGCGGCATTTCGGCCAGGGCGGCCTGCTGTTTGAGGTAGTCGAGCTTCAGCACCCGTGGGAATGTCTCGACATGGGCGACGTCGAGGGCGGTCCAGGGGTTTTTCTCCGGGCTGGCCTTGGCGTCGAAGTAATGACCGTCAGGTTCCAGGGCCGTTGGGTCGGGATAGGCGGCCTTGATGATTTTGCCAATTCCGGCAATGCCTGGCTCCGGGCAGCTGGAGTGATAGAAGAAAAATGAGTCGCCTAGCGCCATGGCTCGCAGGAAATTGCGCGCCTGGTAGTTGCGAACCCCGTCCCAGCGCGCTTGGCCGAGCTTTTCCAGGCCCTGGATGGACAATTCGTCGGGCTCGGATTTCATCAGCCAGTAGGCCATGATTTCTACTCCTGGGTGGTGGCGATAAAAAGGTTCAGCGATTTATGACAAACCGACAGTCGGTTGACGCCAGCATTTGCGTGTCGGTTCACGTTGCCGCAAAATGCCGGCCTTCCAAGCTTGACGCTGCTGCACGGCCAGATAAGAAAACCGCTGCTGTCATCGTGTGTGATATGCCTTGAGGGGGGCAATCGATGAAACGCAAACCGGATTTGTTGTGGGTCCTGGTCATTCTGTTCGGCCTGGGTGTCGTCACCACGGGTTATGCCCAGAGCTTATGGGCCAACAAAAATGATGCACCGATGGAAATCACCCAGCCCGCGCCCGCACTCAAGCGCTGAGCCGTCTTCTGGACGCCGCTGTTTCGCGGCGTCTAGCTCGCCAGATACCATCGCCTGTCACTGACCGTTCCCTGTAACGGTACATCCCAGCTTGCCTGCGCCAATCGTTCGACCTTCTGACACTCATGGGCCAGGCCCAGCAACGTCGGCTTGCGCCATTGTTTGCGTCGCGACAGATACGCCAGGCTGCGGTCATAGAAGCCGCCGCCCATGCCCAGGCGTCCGCCGGCATCGTCAAACCCCACCAACGGCAGCAATACCAGATCCAATGTCCAGACTTTGCGCTGCCGGGCGATATTCTTGCGTGGTTCCGGGATGCGGAAACGATTAGGGCGCATTTTTTCGCCGGGATGGATCCGCTGGAACACCATCCTGGTCTGCGGCCAGGGACTGAGTACTGGCAGATAAGTCGCCTTGCCCCGACGTTGGGCGGCGCGCAGCAGCAGGCGTGGGTCGATTTCACCGTCGTTGGGCAGGTAGAGGGCGATGTGTCTTGCGCGGCGAAACAGCGGATGCTGTGCCAGTTGCCGATATAGCCCGTGGGCGGCTTGCCGTTGCTGGACCGGGGTCAGGGCACGACGGGCCTGGCGTAGCAGGCGGCGAAGTTGTGGGCGGGTCGGCAACGCAGGTTCGGTCATATCGATGCTTCGCGAGACGGTGACATCAGCACAGCGTAACCGCAAACGGCGGGACCGGAAAACGCCAAACGCCAGAAACGACAATGCCAGTCATGATGACTGGCATTGTTTCAAGAATCAGGCTCCCCGGATGAACCGCTGTCGGCTTAGCCCTTGAACCCGAAAGTTCAAGGTGGAAGTTGCAGGAGGCGTTAAGGCTTTCCGTCAAGCGGACATGCACACCGGCCCCAACGTGCAACCCCCGTGGTTGTGCGTATCGGCTCAGGGACATCACCAACTGGCAAGCACCCCAGGGAGTGACGCAAGTATACCCCAGGCTGCCTCGCGAATCAGCCCTTGCTGACGTCCGGATCAGTAGCCAGTACCAGATCCACCCGATCGAGCAGGTCGCGGACCTGTTCGCGGGTCGAGCCGCTGACCTGTACGTCCGGCGTATCCTGGCGGTGGAGCAGGTCGTGGGTAATGTTCAAGGCGGCCATCACGGCGATGCGATCGGCGCCGATGACTTTGCCGCTGCTGCGGATCTCGCGCATCTTGCCATCCAGGTAACGGGCGGCGCTCACCAGGTTGCTGCGCTCTTCCTGGGGGCAGATGATCGAATACTCTTTATCGAGGATCTGCACGGTAACGCTATTGCTTGAACTCATGAGTCTTGCTCCAGGGCCTTGAGGCGCGAAATCATCGATTCGACCTTACGCCGGGCGATTTCGTTTTTTTCAATGAGGTGCGCGCGTTCCTCGCGCCAGGTTTTTTCCTGAGCTAATAGGAGTCCGTTTTGGCTCTTAAGTTGCTCGACCCGGTCAATTAGCAGCTCGAGTCTGGCCATCAGCGCTTGCAGGTCGGTGTCTTCCATTGTGTCCACTGAAGAATGTGTCTGATGGAGGGATTTGGGTCGCACAGCCTTTAATGGTCTTGGCGAGTCTGTCGATGTAGGATACAAGGCCTCCATTCTAGACATAGCGCCGTCTGGCGCCTAGCTGCCCATGCCCATTCAGAATTCTCCGTACCAAGCCTTTGCCACCCTGCTGAGCACCAGCGGCCACCCTGTCTCGCCCGCCGAACTGCATGGCCTGCTGCTCGGCCGCAGCTGTGCCGGCGCCGGTTTTGATGCTGACGGCTGGTTGGCCGACGCCGCCGAACTGCTTGAAGGCGAGCCGGCGGACAACGTGCGCAACGCGCTCATCGGCCTGCAGGAAATGGTCAAGGGTGAATTGACCAGTGACGACATGACCGTCGTCCTGTTGCTGCCCACCGATGACGCGCCGCTGGCTGAACGCGCCGCTGCGCTGGGTCAGTGGTGCCAGGGTTTCCTGGCAGGCTTCGGCCTGACCCGCCGCGAATACGCCTTGAGCGATGAAGCCAAGGAAGTGTTGCAAGACCTGGCGGCCATCTCCCAGGTGCAGGACGCCCTGGAAGAATCCGACGACGGCGAGAGCGACTACATGGAAGTGATGGAGTACCTGCGGGTCGCGCCGTTGCTGCTGTTTACCGAGACCAAAAAAACCGCTGAACCGGCTGCCAAGCCGTCCCTGCACTGATCGCTTGAAAGGGAACACCCTCTGCCCATGATTCATATCCCGAAGTCGGAATACAGTCGTCGCCGCAAGGCCTTGATGGCGCAGATGGAACCCAACAGCATCGCAATCCTGCCCGCCGCCGCCGTTGCGATCCGCAACCGCGACGTCGAGCACGTCTATCGCCAGGACAGCGACTTCCAGTACCTCAGCGGCTTCCCCGAGCCGCAAGCGGTGCTGGTGCTGGTGCCCGGTCGCGCTCACGGCGAGTACATCCTGTTTTGCCGCGAGCGCAACGCCGAGCGTGAACTGTGGGATGGCTTGCGTGCTGGCCAGGAAGGGGCGATCCGGGACTACGGCGCCGACGACGCGTTTCCCATCACCGACATCGACGACATCCTGCCGGGCCTGATCGAAGGTCGCGATCGGGTCTATTCGGCCATGGGCAGCAACCCCGAATTCGACCGGCACCTGATGGAGTGGATCAACGTGATTCGCTCCAAGGCCCACCTTGGTGCCCAGCCGCCGAACGAATTTGTTGCCCTGGATCATCTGCTGCACGATATGCGCCTGTATAAATCGGCGGCGGAAGTGAAAGTGATGCGCGAAGCGGCGCGGATTTCCGCCCAGGCGCACATCCGCGCCATGCAAGCGGCACGCCCCGGGCTGTACGAATACAGCCTGGAGGCCGAGCTCGACTACGAATTTCGCAAGGGCGGCGCAAAGATGCCGGCCTACGGCTCCATCGTCGCGGCGGGGCGTAACAGTTGCATCCTGCATTACCAGCAGAACGACGCGCCGCTCAAGGATGGCGACCTGGTGCTGATCGACGCCGGTTGCGAAATCGACTGCTATGCCAGCGATATCACCCGTACCTGGCCGGTCAGCGGCAAGTTTTCGCCCGAGCAGAAGGCGATCTATGAGGTCGTGCTGGCGGCCCAGGAAGCGGCGTTCGCTGAGATTGGCCCGAACAAGCATTGGAACCAGGCCCATGAAGCTACGGTCCGGGTCATTACTGAGGGGCTGGTGCGTCTCGGGCTGCTGGACGGCGAGGTGGACCAGTTGATCGCCAGCGAAGCCTACCGGGCGTTCTACATGCACCGTGCCGGTCACTGGCTGGGCATGGACGTGCACGACGTCGGTGAATACCGGGTCGGTGGCGAATGGCGCGTGCTGGAGGTTGGCATGGCCTTGACCGTGGAGCCGGGCATCTATATTGCTCCGGACAATCGCAGCGTAGCGAAGAGATGGCGCGGCATTGGCGTGCGCATCGAGGATGACGTGGTAGTGACCAAGACCGGTTGTGAAATCCTGACCCGCGGCGTGCCGAAAACGGTCGCCGAGATCGAGGCCCTCATGGCCGCCGCACGGACTCAAGCGGCATGAGCCGGGTCAACGTGGCGATCATAGGTGGCGGCCTGGTCGGCGCGAGCCTGGCGCTCGCCTTGCAGGCAGGCGCCAAGGCCAGGGGGTGGAAGATCATGCTGATCGAGCCGTTCGCCCCCGGCGACACTTGGCAGCCGAGCTATGACGCGCGCTCATCGGCGCTCTCCTTCGGTGCTCGACAAATTTATCAGCGCCTGGGCCTCTGGCAGGAAATTTCCCGCCGCGCAGAACCGATCAAACAGATTCATGTTTCCGACCGCGGACGGTTTTCCACCGCACGGTTGTCCGCCATGGAGGAGGGCGTGCCGGCCCTCGGCTACGTGGTGGAAAATGCCTGGCTCGGCCAATGCCTGTGGCAAGGGCTGGACAAGGACGTGGTCAGCTGGCGCTGCCCGGCGCAAGTCACCCGGATGGAGCCGCTAGTTGGTGGTTATCGTTTGACGCTGGATGACGAAACCACGCTGGAATGCGACCTCGCCGTACTGGCCGACGGTGGACGCTCCGGATTGCGTGAGCAGTTGGGCGTCGGTGTGCGCAATCGCCCTTACGACCAGAGCGCGTTGATTGCCAACCTCACCCCCAGCGAAGCCCACAACGGCGTGGCTTTCGAACGCTTTACCGATGACGGCCCGATGGCCTTGTTGCCGCTGCCGGAAAATCGTTGTGCGTTGGTCTGGACTCGCCAGGGCATGGATGCGCAACGGCTGGCAGCCCTCGACGAGCGTAGTTTTCTCAGTGAGCTGCAGAGTGTGTTCGGCTATCGCCTGGGCACGTTGAAACAGGTGGGTGCGCGACACCTTTATCCGCTGGCGCTGGTGGAAGCCGAAGAGCAGGTACGTCCGCACCTGGCGATCCTCGGCAATGCTGCCCATAGCCTGCATCCGATAGCGGGCCAGGGCTTCAACCTGTCCTTGCGTGATGCGCAGGCACTGGCCGATGCATTGCTCGGGAGCGACGGCACGCCCGGCGACTTCTCTGTATTGCAAGCCTATCGCGAGCGCCAGCGGATGGACCAGGCCCTGACCGTCGGCTTCTCCGACCAGGTCACGCGGCTGTTCAGCAGCGATCTGCCGCTGGTATCCGTGGGCCGCAATCTCGGCCTGCTGGGCCTTGACCTGCTGCCCCCGGCCAAGCGCTGGTTCGCTCGCCAGGCCATGGGATTGGGGACTCGCCCCGATGCTTGATACGGCTCATTCCTTTCACGGGCGGCTCATGTCGCCAGCAGCACAGGCTTAAAGCATGGAATTGCGCGCAGATCTGTTGATTGTCGGTGCCGGCATGGTCGGCAGCGCCCTGGCGCTTGCGTTGCAGGGCAGCGGCTTGCAGGTATTGTTGCTCGACGGCAGCCCGCTGAGCGTCAAGCCCTTTGATTCCCTGGCAGCGTTCGAACCCCGGGTCAGCGCCCTGTCGGCGGCCAGCCAGCGGATTCTCGATCGTCTGGGCGTCTGGGACGGTATCGTCGCCCGACGCATCAGTCCCTACACCGACATGCACGTCTGGGACGGTAGCGGCACAGGGCAGATTCATTTTTCCGCCGCCAGCCTGCATGCCGAAGTGCTTGGCCACATCGTCGAGAACCGCGTCGTTCAGGATGCCCTTCTGGACCGGTTGCATGACTGCGACCTGGGCCTGCTGGCCAATGCGCGCCTGGAGCAGATGCGCCGCTCCGGCGACGACTGGCTGCTGACCCTGGCTGACGGGCGCACCTTGCGCGCGCCACTGGTGATTGCCGCCGACGGGGCGAACTCCGCCGTGCGCCGCCTGACGGGGGTCGCCACTCGCGAGTGGGACTACCTGCATCACGCGATCGTCACCAGCGTGCGCTGCGCCGTACCTCATCGCCAGACCGCATGGCAACGCTTCACCGACAATGGTCCGCTGGCCTTCCTGCCTCTGGCGCGCGACGGCCAGCAGGACTGGTGCTCGATCGTCTGGTCGACCACGCCTGGCGAAGCGCAGCGCTTGATGACACTGGATGACGGCGCTTTCTGCGCCGAACTGGAGCGGGCTTTCGAGGGCCGGCTAGGCGCGGTGCTCGGCGCCGATCCTCGCGTCTGCGTACCGCTGCGCCAACGCCACGCCAAGCGTTACGTGGCCGAAGGGCTGGCGCTGATCGGCGATGCGGCGCACACCATCCATCCCCTGGCCGGGCAGGGCGTCAACCTGGGTTTCCTGGATGCCGCGGTGTTGGCCGAGGTGCTGTTGCAGTCCTCAGGGCGTGGCGAGCGGTTGGCCGATCTCAAGGTGTTGAGCCGCTATGAGCGGCGGCGCATGCCCCATAACCTGGCGCTGATGGCGGCGATGGAAGGCTTCGAGCGGCTGTTCCAGGCCGATCCATTGCCGGTGCGCTGGTTGCGTAATACCGGTCTGAAGCTGGTAGACCGCATGCCGGAAGCCAAGGCGCTGTTCGTACGCGAGGCGTTGGGGCTGACCGGGGACTTGCCGGATCTGGCCAAGGTCTGAGAGTTGTTTTGGGGCTCATGGCCTCATCGCGAGCAGGCTCGCTCCCACAGGTTTCACCGGATCAAATGTGGGAGCGAGCCTGCTCGCGATGAGGCCGGAACATCCCCCCATCCTATCTGTGCAACATTTGGAAACGTGTCTACCCACTGTTCGATTGTGGTGCTAAATGTGAGTCCTTATCATTTGCGCTCTGTTCACAATCGAGAGACCGCTACCATGTCGGCCACCAAACGCCTGCTGTCCGCCCTCGCACTGACCCTGATCGGCACTTCCGTCGCCCAGGCTGCCGATGAGGTGGTGGTCTATTCGTCGCGCATCGATGAGCTGATCAAACCGGTTTTCGATGCCTACACCAAGAAGACCGGCGTCGCGGTGAAGTTCATCACCGACAAGGAAGCGCCCCTGATGCAGCGGATCAAGGCCGAAGACAAAAATGCCACCGCCGACCTGCTGCTGACCGTCGACGCCGGCAACCTCTGGCAAGCCGAGCAGATGGGCATTCTGCAGCCGTTCACCTCGCCGGTAATCGATGCCAACATTCCCCCTCAGTATCGGGCGTCGTCCCACGCCTGGACCGGCCTGAGCCTGCGTGCGCGGACCATTGCCTACTCGACTGACCGGGTCAAGCCGGGTGAGCTGACTACTTACGAAGCGCTGGCCGGCAAGGAATGGGAAGGCCGCTTGTGCCTGCGGACCTCGAAAAAGGTCTACAACCAGTCGCTGACCGCGACCCTGATCGAAACCCATGGTGCTGAAAAAACCGAGGAGATCCTCAAAGGCTGGGTCAGGAACCTGTCCACCGACGTATTCTCCGACGACACCGCGCTGCTTGAGGCGATCAATGCCGGCCAGTGCGACGTCGGCATCGTCAACACCTATTACTACGGCCGCCTGCACCAGCAGAAGCCAGACTTGAAGGTCAAGCTGTTCTGGCCAAACAAGGCGGACCGTGGCGTGCACATCAACCTCTCGGGTATCGGCCTGACCAAGCACGCGCCGCACCCGGACGCCGCGAAAAAACTGGTGGAATGGATGACCACGCCTGAAGCGCAAAGCATCTTCGCCGACGTGAACCAGGAATTCCCGGCCAACCCGAAAGTCCAGCCGTCCAAGGAAGTCGCCGCCTGGGGCCAGTTCAAGGCCGATACGCTGCCGGTGGAAGTCGCGGGCAAACGCCAGGCCGAAGCCATTCGCCTGATGGATCGTGCCGGCTGGAACTGAGACGATCCCTTTCAGCTCATTGACGACCCGTGGCGAGGGAGCTTGCTCCCGCTGGGCTACGCAGTAGCCCCAAAGCCCCAGATCATGCCCCGGCATATAGGTCCTGGCAGATATCCCGGGAGGGCTTCGCCCTCCAGCGGGAGCAAGCTCCCTCGCCACATGACCGTTTGTCTTACGAGAGTTTTCCTTGACCCACCCCGCCCAACGCCGCTGGTATCCCCTGGTCTTCGCCGTCGCTGCGCTGGTCCTGTTGCCGTTGAGCGTGCTGTTGCTGTCCTGGCAGAGCATCGATGCGCAGATCTGGTCCCACTTGTGGGAGACCCAGATGCCGCGCCTGCTGGGTAATACCCTGACGCTGATCCTGGGTGTGGGCGTCGGCGTGACGTTGTTCGGGGTCAGTCTGGCGTGGCTTACCAGCCTTTGCGAATTCCCCGGTCGGCGCTGGCTCGATTGGGCGTTGATGTTGCCGTTCGCGATTCCCGCCTATGTGCTGGCGTTTGTTTTCGTCGGCCTGCTGGATTTTGCCGGCCCGGTGCAGACCCTGATGCGCGAATGGTTCGGCAGCGGCTTGCGCCTGCCCCGGGTGCGGTCGACCGGTGGGGTTATCCTGGTGTTGGTGCTGGTGTTCTATCCGTATGTCTACCTGCTCGCGCGTAGCGCCTTCCTGGCCCAAGGCAAGGGATTGATGGAAGCGGCCCGGGTACTCGGCCAATCGCCCTGGCAGGCGTTCTGGCGGGTGGCACTGCCGATGGCCCGACCGGCAATCGGCGCGGGCGTGGCGCTGGCGCTGATGGAAACCCTGGCGGATTTCGGCGCGGTGTCGGTGTTCAACTTCGACACCTTTACCACCGCCATCTATAAAACCTGGTACGGCTTCTTCAGTCTTTCCAGCGCCGCCCAACTGGCCAGTCTCTTGCTGCTGGCGGTGATGGTGGTGCTCTACGGTGAACGCCGTGCCCGGGGAGCACAGCGGGCCAGCAACGAACGGCCCCGGGTCAAGGCGCTTTACCATTTGCGCGGTTTCAAGGCGGCGGCGGCCAGCAGCTGGTGCCTGTTGGTTTTCACGTGCGCGTTCGTCATTCCGGTGCTGCAACTGGTGGTGTGGTTCTGGCAGCGCGGTCGGTTCGACCTGGACGAGCGTTATGCCGGGTTGATCATCCATACCCTCTATCTGGGCGGCCTGGCGGCCCTGGTCACCGTCTGCGTGGCTTTGCTGCTGGCGTTCGCCCGTCGCTTGGCGCCGACCCGCCCGATCCGCGCCGGTGTCGGCCTGGCGAACCTGGGTTATGCCTTGCCGGGTTCAGTGCTGGCGGTGTCGATCATGCTTGCGTTCAGCTATCTGGACCGTGAGTTGGTCATTCCGCTATCGACCCTGCTCGGCGGGGCGGGCAAGCCGTTACTGTTGGGCAGTTTGTCGGCGTTGCTGCTGGCCTACCTGATACGTTTCCTGGCCGTGGCCTACGGTCCGCTGGAAAGCAGCCTGGCGCGGATTCGTCCGTCATTGCCCGAGGCCGCACGAAGCCTTGGCGTCAGTGGGCCACGACTGTTTTTCAAAGTGTATCTGCCGTTGCTACTCCCTGGCACGTTGAGCGCGGCGTTGCTGGTGTTTGTCGATGTGCTCAAGGAAATGCCCGCCACCCTGCTGATGCGCCCGTTCGGCTGGGACACGCTGGCAGTGCGGGTCTTTGAGATGACCAGCGAGGGGGAGTGGGCACGGGCTGCATTGCCGGCGCTGACCCTGGTGCTGGTCGGGCTGTTGCCGGTCATCGGATTGATACGGCGCTCGGCTCATCGGCGCGTTCTGAGTTAATTGAGAGCGGCTCCAGGTGCCAGTGCCATGGCATGCGGATACAATGCGCGGCATTCGGTGCGGTCCGTCCGTCGGACCGGGTAGCTGAGGGCGCTTTTTTTCAGGCGTTCGTGCTGTGCAGTACCCGTCCGCACCTTCGCCACGCCCGGAAGGAGAAACCCATGGGACAGCGTACGCCTCTGTATGACCTGCATCTCGCCCTTGGCGCGAAGATGGTCGATTTTGGCGGTTGGGATATGCCTTTGCACTACGGCTCGCAGGTCGAGGAACACCATCAGGTGCGCCGCGATTGCGGTGTGTTCGATGTGTCCCACATGACCGTGATCGACGTTGCCGGCCCCCAGGCCAAGGCCTGGCTGCAGCGCTTGCTGGCCAATGACGTCGATCGCCTCCAGGACACCGGCCGTGCGCTGTACAGCACGATGCTCAATGAGCGCGGTGGCATCGTCGATGACATGATCATCTACCGGGTCGAGTACGGTTACCGGCTGGTGTTCAATGCCTCGACCCGCGACCAGGACCTGGCCTGGATGCAGGCACAGCTCGGTGAATATGATGTGCAACTGCACGAGCGTCCCGAACTGGCGATGCTGGCCATCCAGGGGCCGCAGGCCCGGCACAAGATTGCCGAATTGGTCACGCAATCACGCGGCCAATTGATCCAGCAACTCAAGCCCTTCGAAGGTCGTGCCGACGGTGACTGGTTCATTGCCCGTACCGGCTACACCGGTGAAGATGGTTTGGAAATCGTCCTGCCGGCCCATGAAGCCCCGAGCTTTTTCAACGATCTGGTGGGCGCTGGCATTCCTCCCATCGGCCTTGGGGCTCGCGATACCTTGCGCCTGGAGGCGGGCATGAATCTCTATGGCCAGGACATTCACCAGGATGTTTCGCCGCTGGCCTCCAACATGGCCTGGAGCATCGCCTGGGAACCTGCGAGTCGCCAGTTCATCGGCCGCTCGGCGCTGGAAGCCGAACTGGCGGCTGGCGTGCAGCACAAACTGGTCGGGCTGGTACTTGAGGAGCGCGGTGTTCTGCGCGCTCATCAGGTGGTCCGCATCGCCAATGTTGGCGAAGGAGAGATCACCAGTGGTAGTTTTTCTCCTACGCTTAGCAAGTCGATCGCCCTGGCGCGTGTTCCGATGGCTACCGCCGACCGTGCCGAGGTGGAAATTCGTGGCAAGTGGTACCCGGTACGGGTGGTCAAGCCGACCTTCGTCCGCCATGGCAAAACCCTGATCTAACCTTTTGCGGCGGGCCGCCGGCCGCTGACACTTTCTCTTGAGGACACAGAATATGAGTGATATCCCCGCCGAACTGCGTTTTGCCGAAAGCCACGAGTGGGCGCGCCTGGAAGCCGACGGTACCGTCACCGTGGGCATCAGCGACCATGCGCAGGAAGCTTTGGGCGATGTGGTGTTTGTCGAGCTGACCGAGGTCGGTAAGGTTTTTGCTGCTGGTGATCAGGCTGGAGTGGTGGAGTCGGTCAAGGCCGCTTCCGACATCTACGCCCCCATTGCCGGCGAAGTGATTGCGATCAATGAAGAGTTGAGCGGCTCGCCGGAGTTGCTGAACTCCGATCCGTACGGCGCCTGGATCTTCAAGCTCAAGCCAAGCGACAAGGCCGAGTTGGACAAGTTGCTCGATGCTGCCGGCTATAAGGCTGCTATCGGCGAGTAACACTTGATACCTGTGGGAGCGAGCCTGCTCGCGAAGGCGATAAATCAGCAACATCGAGGTTGGCTGACACACCGCTTTCGCGAGCAGGCTCGCTCTTACGTTGGTTTGTGAGATGTCCGTCGGGCAAAAAAATGCCGCTCAATCGAGCGGCATTTTTTATCGGCCGGAAATCACTCCTGGGCGACGGCGTTTTTCGCCAGGATCGCGTTGGCCAGTTCCATGTCGGTGGCTTGCAGGCCTGGGTTGTCGGCACGGACTTTCTGCATCGCGGCTTCCAGGTAGGGGCCACGGATGCCGCCGTCACTGGCGACGAAGCTGCCGGCGTCGTCCTGGGCGGCGACGATCAGCTTGTTGTCCTTGAAGGTCAGGTAGGTAGAACCGGTGGTCGCACCGGATGAGATGACGTTACGCCAAAACGTGTCGGCCATTGCCGAGCCAACAGGAAGAGAAAGCAAGGCCAGGGTCGCGACAGCAAGTTTGAGACGCATGATAGGTGACTCCACAGGGTTAACTATGACTTTGGATTGCCGCAGCCTCGATTCAGTTCCATGACCCGTCAGTCAGCCCTCGCCACACGCTACTTCTGTTCACTCTGTGGCGTCACCCGCAGCACTTCTTCGACCGTGGTCAGGCCCGCCGCTACCTTTTGCGCGCCCGAGAGCCGCAGGCTGCGCATGCCTTCCTTGAAGGCCTGGCGGCGCACGGCGAGCAGGTCCGTGTCTGGGTGGATCAGGCCTTTGACGCTGTCGCTTAACTGCATGATCTCGTACACCCCGGCCCGCCCCCGATAGCCGGTATCGCGGCATTCCGAGCAGCCGACAGCCTGCTGGGCGTTGGTCGGCAGCGGGGCCTGCCAGGGCCTCGTCAGGGTTTGCCAGTCGTCTTCATCCAGGGTGATGGGCGCCTTGCAATGTGGACACAACGTACGCACCAGGCGCTGGGCCATGACTCCGAGCACTGTGGCCTTGATCAGGTAATGCGGCACGCCGAGCTCCAGCAGGCGGCTGATGGCGCTCGGCGCGTCGTTGGTGTGCAGGGTCGAGAGGACGAGGTGTCCGGTGAGTGCTGCCTGGATTGCCATTTCGGCGGTTTCCAGGTCACGGATCTCGCCGATCATGATGATGTCCGGGTCCTGCCGCATCAACGCACGTACGCCCGCCGCGAAAGACAGCTCGATGTTGTGCTGGACCTGCATCTGGTTGAACGAGGCCTCGACCATCTCGATCGGATCCTCGATGGTGCAGAGGTTCACTTCCGGCGTCGCCAGTTTTTTCAACGTCGTGTAGAGCGTCGTGGTCTTGCCGGACCCGGTGGGGCCCGTGACCAGAATGATGCCGTTGGGCTGGCGGGTCATGTCCTGCCAGCGACGCAGGTCGTCGGCGGAGAAGCCCAGTTGGTCGAAATCCTTGAGCAATACTTCCGGATCGAAGATCCGCATCACCATTTTTTCGCCGAACGCGGTTGGCAAGGTCGACAAGCGCAACTCCACTTCGTTGCCGTCGGGAGTCTTGGTCTTGACGCGACCATCCTGGGGCTTGCGCTTTTCCGCGACGTTCATGCGCCCCAGGCTTTTCAGGCGACTGATGATCGCCATCGTCACCTGCGGCGGGAACTGATAGACGGTGTGCAGCACCCCGTCGATGCGAAAGCGTACGGTGCCCTGCTCCCGGCGCGGTTCGATGTGGATATCACTGGCCCGCTGCTGGAAGGCGTACTGGAACAGCCAATCGACGATGTTGACGATATGGGCGTCGTTGGCGTCCGGCTCCTGGTCGCTGGCGCCGAGGTTGAGCAGTTGTTCGAAGTTGGTCAGGTTGCTCGGTTGCTGATCGACGGTGGTAGCGCCGCTGACGGATTTGGCCAGGCGATAGAATTCCACGCTCAGGCGCTGGATATCCACCGGGTTGGCAACCACCCGCCTGACCGGCAGCTTGAGCACGTGGGTCAGGTCGGCTTCCCAACTGCTGACGTAAGGCTGGGCACTGGCGACGGTGACGGCGTCACGGTCAACCGCCACTGCGAGAATCTTGTGACGTTGCGCAAAGGCATAGGACATCAGCGGCGTAACGGCCGCCACGTTGATCTTCAACGGGTCGATGCGCATGTAGGGCTGGTCGGCCTGCTGGGCCAGCCACAGCGTCAGGTTCTCAAGGTCCAGGCGCTTGCCGGGTCGGCTGAGGTCGTCCAGGTGCTGGTTGGCGATGAACTCCAGCGGGTGCAACTGGCTGTTGGCGTTATGCCGGCGCCGGGCGTTGAGCGCGGTTTCGGCTGAATCCTGGCTGATGAGGCCCTGGGCGACCAGTTGGCGGAGCAGATCGTTAAGGTCCAGCCAGCGGTCCTGAGTGGCGTGTTTGGTGGACATGGGCGTTCGGGTTCCTATTGGACAGTTGCAGCAAAGCCGCGATGCAGACGCTTCGGCGTCCCGGCTTGTTGTGCAAAAGAATAGTCCCGACCTTATGGACCGTTGGGCCACTACCCGACCAATGCGTTTCCAATTCTTGCCTGCGCACCCCTCAACCGGCCGCCAGGACCCGTCCGGCCCGCGTGATATCGGCGTCCTGCAGGTCCACCGAGCACATGCTGATCAGGTTACGTAATTTTTCAGCAATGACCTGGGCACGGTGCCAGCTCAGCCCATCCAGGACAATGTCCAGCGTCAGCAGATCGTCTTGACGCTCGACGTGGACCTGCTGTGGCGTCAGGCCCTGCAAGGCGAACAGATTCAACGCTCGACACAGCACGTCCGGTTCGGCTTCGGCCTGCATCTGATAATGCACGCGGCAATGGGCGTTGGCGGCGTGCCAGGCGTCGGCGCGGGTCGGGGCGGTGGATACGGTTGCGAGTGAATGCATGTTCGGTCTCCTGGAGGTCGGAAGAAATATTTACATGCATAGAAGGGTATTTCTTACCTAAGATGAGCTATTTAGGGCCTATGGTGAATAAATTGATTCGCTTATCGGAAAACTACAGGTTTATTTATGCAAAGTGAGCTGGATAGCTACGACCGCAGAATACTGGCGTTGCTGCAAGAGGATGCTTCGCTGTCCAGCGCGCAGATCGCCGAGCAGGTTGGCTTGTCCCAGTCGCCCTGTTGGCGTCGGATTCAGCGGATGAAGGAAGAGGGAATCATTCGGGGACAGGTGACGCTGCTGGACCGCAAGAAAATCGGCCTGAACACGCAGATCTTCGCCGAAATCAAGCTCAACGCCCACGGTCGCTCGAATTTCACCGAGTTCACCGAGGCGATCCGCGGGTTTCCCGAGGTGCTGGAGTGCTACGTGCTGATGGGGTCGGTGGATTTTCTGCTGCGCATCGTCACGGCGGACATCGAGGCGTATGAGCGATTCTTTTTCGAAAAGCTGTCGATGGTGCCGGGGATTCAGGAGGTGAACTCGATCGTGGCGTTGTCGGAGATCAAGTCGACGACGAGTTTGCCGGTGGTGCGCTAGTTGGATCCGAGGTGTATGTGCCGGCCCCTTCGCGAGCAAGCTCGCTCCCACATTGGGATCTCGACATGATCCAGTGTGAGAGCGAGCCTGCTCGCGAAGGTGGTATCACAGGCGCAGCAAAGTCTTCCAGGCCCGATTCTGGTAAACCGCAATCGCCTGCTGCTTGCGCGCATCCAGGAGCTCGTCGGTGATCGGTTCGTTGGCCAATTGCGCCAGCTTGTTCAATTCGCCGTAGAGCCGGTCCATCTCAGGAATTTCCAGCACCTGGCGGGCATGATGCAGCCAGGCCTGGATACGTTCGATGCGCGGCAGTTGCTCGGCCAGGTCTTCCGGCTGTTGCTGGTAGCGTTGCAGTTGCAGCGACGAAGCTTCTTCGCTGAGCAGGCGCGGCAGCCAGCTGCCCAGTTGCGCCGCGCCTTGGCGATTGCCGCGGGTGTTGCGGTCGGCGGTCCAGCTGCGGGCGAGCAACCAACGCGAAGCTTCAAGAGAGAAGAGGCCCCAGCGCGGGTCCTGCAGCTCTTCGAGGAATTGCTCCGGCGCCGCCTTGCGCACGTCTTCGTCGTCGAGGCCGGCCTGGACCAGCGGACGCCAGTCCTCCAGCAGCGCATCCAGGGCGACGCGCAGATCATGGGTCGATTGGCGCGGCGCGGCCTGGCCGAGGCTGCTGAGCAACGCGCGCAGTTCGGCGAGGTTTTCCACCCAATCCTGCAACAGGCGCCAGTGGCCGTTGAAACGATATTGTTCGGCCAGGCGCTGGCTGTTGCCCAGCAAATGCCAGCTCAATGCGCCAAAAGCATCGTCCAGCGGCGTTTCGGCCGTCAGTTGCGGAGCCGGGAGGCTCAGGGCATAACTGCTCGCATCATGCAGGCGATAGCCACGTTCAGCCTTGCTGATGTCGCAAGGCATCAAGGGCAGGGTCGCGGCCAGTTCGGCGGCCAGTTCCAGCAGGGCGGCGGGTTCGCCTTCGCGCAGTTCCAGTTCCAGCTCGCAGATTTCTTCCTTCTGCTTGCCGACCACCACGTGGCCCAGGTCCAGGGCGGCCTCGATGACCACCTTGCTTTTGCCGCGGCCCCAGGCAATTTCGGCGCGCTCGCGGACGAAATCGGTGGTGAAGATCGCCTTGAGGGTTTTTTTGTCCAGGTCCGCCAGTGCCTCGGGCCAGCATTCGCCGTCGAGCTTCTTCAGGTCGAGCTTGGCCTTGGGCAGGTGCCAGTCGTATTCGTTGCGCTCGGACAGGCCGGCAACGCTCTGGCCACGGGTCTTGAGGGTCTGGATGACTTCTTCGCCATCGCGGCGCAGGCGCAGGGCAACCTTGGCCCGGGCGAGGTCACGTTCCGGCGTGTCGAAGTACTGGTTCATCAATTCGTGGCGTTCCCAGCCACTCTTGTTGCGTTTTTTCAACAGCGGATGCTCGCGCAAGGCTGCCAGGGTCTCGCGGCTGACGCGGAGTTTGATTTCGGTTTCTTTCTGCATGGCCGGAAAATCCAGGAATCGGGTGCGCAGCCGGGGGAAGATGTGGCTGCCAGGGTCGTGCAGTGTACAGGACTCGTCGGTCCTCCGCGCCGAACGGTTCCATCCTTGCTCTCGATGGTTCTATGATGGACCCCATTTTGTAAGCCCCGGGAGCCAGCGATGCCTTTGCCGTCCATGAAAGATCAGTTCGCTGCCCTGATCGCCGCGCCTTCGGTCAGTTGTACCCAGCCCAAGCTGGACCAGTCCAACAGCGCCGTGATCGAGCTGCTGGCAGGCTGGCTGTCGGAACTGGGATTCTCCTGTGATATCCAGCAGGTCAGCCCCGGCAAGTTCAACCTTCTCGCCAGCTTCGGCACGGGGCCCGGCGGGCTGGTGCTGGCCGGGCACAGCGACACGGTGCCGTTCGATGGCGCGTTGTGGCAGACCGACCCGCTCAAGCTCACCGAGGTAGGCGGGCGCTGGGTGGGCCTGGGCAGTTGTGACATGAAAGGTTTTTTCGCCCTGGCCATCGAAGCGGTGCGGCCGTTGCTGGACCAGCCGTTCAAGCAGCCGTTGCTGATCCTCGCCACCTGCGATGAAGAAAGCTCCATGGCGGGCGCCCGTGCCCTGGCCGAGGCCGGGCGGCCGCTCGGACGCGCGGCGGTGATAGGCGAACCGACGGGGCTGAAGCCGATCCGCATGCACAAGGGCGTGATGATGGAGCGTATCGACATCCTCGGGCGCAGCGGCCATTCCTCCGACCCGAGCCTGGGCCGCAGCGCGCTCGAAGCGATGCACGACGCCATGGGCGAGCTGCGTGGCCTGCGCCTGCAATGGCAGCGTGAGTTCCGCAATCCACAGTTCACCGTGCCGCAGCCGACCCTGAATTTCGGTTGTATTCATGGCGGCGACAATCCCAACCGGATCTGCGGCCAATGCTCCATGGAGTTCGACCTGCGCCCACTGCCAGGCATGGATCCAGAGGTGCTGCGGGCGGCGATCCGGCAGAAGCTCGACCCCATCGCCGAACGCCATCAGGTGAAGATCGACTACGCACCGCTATTCCCCGAAGCGCCCCCGTTCGAGCAGGCCGAGGACGCCGAGCTGGTGCGGGTGGCCGAACGGCTCACCGGGCATCGTGCCGAAGCAGTGGCGTTCGGCACCGAAGCGCCTTATCTTCAGCGCCTCGGTTGCGAAACCGTGGTATTGGGGCCTGGCGATATCGCCTGCGCCCACCAGCCTGGCGAATACCTTGAAATGTCACGTTTGCAGCCTACCGTGCAGCTGTTGCGACAGTTGATCGGCCATTACTGCCTGACACCGGCCAGCGCCGGTTAAATTGTCCGCTTGCGGACCCGTATTCATGAGGAGAGCGCGCGTGTCGCCAAGCCTGTTCCGACGATAACCACCAGCCCGCTGTGCGTTCCGCTTCGTCTTTTTTAGGCTGTTATTTATTACAGGCCCAGGTTCATGCCCGAATACGTCAATTGGCTTCGTCACGCTTCGCCCTATATCAACGCCCACCGCGATTGCACCTTCATCGTCATGCTGCCTGGCGACGGGGTGGAGCACCCCAACTTCGGCAACATCGTCCATGACCTGGTGTTGCTGCACAGCCTCGGCGTGCGGCTGGTGCTGGTGCATGGTTCGCGTCCGCAAATCGAGACCCGCCTCGCTGCCCGCGGCCTGACGCCGCACTATCACCATGGCATGCGCATCACCGATGCCGCGACCCTGGAGTGCGTGATCGACGCGGTCGGTCAGTTGCGCATTGCCATCGAGGCGCGCCTGTCGATGGACATGGCCTCCTCGCCGATGCAAGGCTCGCGGTTGCGCGTGGCCAGCGGCAACCTGGTCACCGCGCGGCCGATCGGTGTGCTCGAAGGCGTGGACTATCACCACACCGGGGAAGTGCGTCGGGTCGACCGCAAGGGCATCAACCGGCTGTTGGATGAGCGCTCGATCGTTCTGCTGTCGCCGTTGGGCTATTCACCGACCGGGGAGATTTTCAACCTGGCGTGTGAAGACGTCGCGACCCGGGCGGCCATCGATCTGGCCGCCGACAAACTCCTGTTGTTCGGCGCCGAGCAGGGCCTGATCGGCGAGGATGGGCGGCTGGTTCGCGAGCTGCGTCCGCAACAGGTCCCGGCTCATATGCAACGCCTGGGCAGCGATTACCAGGCCGAGCTGCTCGATGCGGCGGCGCAGGCCTGCCGGGGCGGCGTGGCGCGTAGCCACATCGTCAGCTATGCCGAGGACGGTGCGCTGCTGGCCGAACTGTTCACCCGCGATGGCAGCGGCACGCTCGTGGCCCAGGAACAATTCGAGGTGGTGCGCGAAGCCGCCATCGAGGATGTCGGCGGCTTGCTGGACCTGATCAGTCCTTTGGAGGAACAGGGCATTCTGGTACGGCGTTCCCGCGAGGTGCTGGAGCGCGAGATCGAGCAATTCAGCGTGGTCGAGCGCGAAGGCATGATCATCGCCTGCGCGGCGCTGTACCAGATCGCCGATTCGGATGCCGGGGAACTCGCCTGCCTGGCGGTGAACCCGGAGTACCGCCACGGTGGCCGGGGCGATGAGCTGCTGGAGCGGATCGAAACCCGGGCCCGCGCCCAGGGCCTCAAGACCCTGTTCGTGCTGACGACCCGGACCGCCCACTGGTTCCGCGAGCGCGGCTTCGAGCCCAGCAGTGTCGATCGCCTGCCGGCGGCGCGGGCTTCGTTGTACAACTATCAGCGTAATTCGAAAATCTTCGAAAAATCGCTGTAAACGACCCGCCTGTCCAATCACGCTGCCGCGACTTTCTTGATTTCAGACAATCAGCGTCTAGTCTGGAAAGCCTCAAGATCGCGGCATGCGCACGCATTGGCATGTCGCGCGCGAGCCCCGACGAAACACCATTCAGGAATCCGCGGCGTCGCCGATAAGCCGAGTCAGGGCTTGATGACGCTTTGATGGCAGGCATATGTCGAAACGAGCTGAAAACTGGTGAAACAATTCTTTTTGGATTTATAAAGAATCCTTTATTCTTCCGGCCGGTGTCGCGGGGTTAGACCATGGTCGTAGTCCGAAAGGGTTACGGTTGACTTGCCAGTCACGGTCTGGCGCTAATCGCGCATCCGCGGATTCCGGGCGTTCGAACCGGAACCAAAGACACACAAGAATTAGAAAACGAGAGGAGCGATACATGAAGAAGTCCACCTTGGCCCTGGCTGTGGCCGTTGGGGTAATGGCGCAGCAGGCAGGCGCCGCCGGTTTCATCGAGGACAGCAAGGCGTCCGTCAGTTCTCGCACCATGTACTTTGACAACGACAACCGTGAAGGCGCTGAAGACCAGCGTGAAGCGGCGACCGGCCTGAAGTTCGACTACAAGTCCGGCTTCACTCAAGGTGTCGTTGGTTTTGGTATCGACGCCCAGGCGATGGTTGGTCTTCACCTTGATGGTGGTAAAGGTCAGCGTCCAGACGCCAATAACTCCTTCTCGCCAAGTGACTCCGACGGGTCCGCGGAGCACAGCTGGAGCCGTGGGTCGGCCAACGTGAAGGCGCTTTTCTCCAAGACCGAGGCCCACCTGGGTGGTGCTCTGCAGCCTAACCTGCCGATCCTGGTCGCCAATGATGGCCGTCTGCTGCCGCAAACCTTCGAAGGTGGCACTATCACCTCCAAGGACCTGGACAACGTGACGTTCAACGCCGGTCAACTGGAGCGCGCCGTAGGCCGTGCCGGTACCAACAGTACTGGCTTGGCAGTGGCAGGTGGTACCGAAGACAGCAACCAGTTCCGTTACGCCGGTGCTGACTGGAAGGTCACCAAGGACCTGACCCTGCAGTACTACTACGCCAACCTGCAGGATTACTACAAGCAGCACTTCCTGGGTGCGGTACACGTTTTCCCGATCAGCGAAGGCCAGTCGTTCAAGACTGACCTGCGTTACTTCGACAGCAGCTCGGATGGCCGTAACGGCGACCCAGGCTATCGCTTCAACAACAACGGCGGTTATGCCAAGAACCCGGGCGAGGTCGATAACAAGACCTGGAGCGCCATGTTCACCTACACCCTGGGTGGCAGCGCGTTCCTGTTGGGTCACCAGCAAGTTGGCGACGATGGTGGCTTCGTCTACATGAACCAGGGCAACCTGCTCAATGACAGCGGCCGCAACGAAGGCGCCGGTGGCTCGAGCTTCTACCTGTTCACCGACAGCATGATCCATCAGTTCGTTCGTGCGGGTGAGAACACCACCTTCGGTCAATACTCGTACGACTTCACCGGCCTGGGCGTTCCTGGCTTGAAGGCAGCGATTGCCTACCTGCACGGTGACGACATCAAGTCTGCTACCGGCGGAAGCGAAACTTCCGAGTGGGAACGCGACATGCGCCTGGACTACGTCGTCCAGCAAGGCCCGCTCAAGGGCTTCGGCACTACCCTGCGTCATGGCTCCTACCGTGGCAGCAGCACCGGTATCGCCGACCAGGATCAGACCCGCCTGATCTTCAACTACACTTACAACTTCATGTAAGACGTAGCGAAGTAAAAAAGCCCCGCCCGGCAGCACGCCGGGCGGGGCTTTTGCGTTTTTGGCTCAGCGAGCCGGATAGAGTCTTTATCCCTTGGACTGCGCCGCGTCCTTGCGCAAGATGTACGCGCTGAACCCGAGGAAATCGTCCAAGTGCCCGGTAATGATTGCGATCATGATCGGCAGTTGCAGGGCTTGATAGTCATGCACGGCGATGTTCCTGAAGCCCACCATGTTCTTCAGGTTTTTCACCAGGCCTTCCTCCAGCCAGCCACCTTGCAAAAGCAGCTCGAATGTATCGCGAGCACTTTGCGGAACACCCAGCCGCTCACGTCGAATCAAGTGCTGTCCCATGTCCAGTGCCGCTTCACACGCCCGTTGGATGTTCAGGACTGCCGAGTCCTGGCGAGTGAAATCGGTGGCAAACGTAGCGGGATCTTTCTCGTATTCTTCCCGCACCCTGGCGACGCAACGCTCGATACTTGCTGCCTTGTTGATCAAAACATCATCGGCCATACACGCTGCCTTCTTCCTGAATATCCTTGAGCAAACCTGCCCGAGCCTCATCCAGAGCGGTTTTTTCGCTGAGAATGAAACATTCATACAAACCCGCCTGTACGTCTCTGGCCCAGAGCCGCTGGCCTCGGGTCACGATCTGGTATTGCATGACGGTCGTTGCCGCGCGTAGATCGATCAGATCGACGGGACTGCCAGCGATATCGGCCAAATCTCCTGAGAGCTGCCACAGCGAAACAGGGTCGACCTCGCCGGACACGAGCACCGCCAAATCGATGTCGCTATCAGGTCCCGCGGTGCCCTGTGCATGGCTACCGAACAGGTAAACCGCCAGCAGCCCAGGGAGATGGTGATGCAGATAAGACAACAAGGCTTGAGTGTTCATGCTGCCTATCCTAGCCGCTCATTCTGAAATCGCCGCAATAATTTGCGGAGTGCAAATGCAGAGCAAAAAAAAGCCCCGCCCGGCAGCACGCCGGGCGGGGCTTTTGCGTTTCGGGTCCGGCCCACCCCTGTAGCCTTCCCCGAACCTTCTCCTCTTTTCAGCAACTCGAGGCCTTCTCAAAACCTCGGCGATGATCTTGGTCCGCTATGCACGAGAGCGCCAGTGAACAGTTTTTTATATTCAATAAAGATCTAAATAAATGGGTATTCATTCTTTTTCAAGCAAGGAAAAGCGGTGCACAGTTGGGCCACAACTACTCAACCAGGAGCTGCACCATGAGCCTCAGACTTGGCGACATCGCCCCCGACTTCGAACAGGATTCCAGCGCCGGCAAGATTCGCTTCCATGAATGGCTCGGTGATAGCTGGGGTGTGTTGTTCTCCCATCCAGCGGATTTCACCCCGGTGTGCACCACCGAACTGGGCCTTACCGCCAAGCTCAAGGATGAATTCGCCAAGCGCGGCGTCAAGGCCATTGCCCTTTCGGTAGACCCGGTGGACTCGCATCACAAGTGGATCGAGGACATCAACGAAACCCAGAATGCCGTGGTCAATTTTCCGATCCTGGCCGACGCCGACCGCAAGGTATCCGACCTCTACGACCTGATTCACCCCAACGCCAGCGACACGTTGACCGTGCGTTCCTTGTTCGTGATTGACCCGAACAAGAAGATCCGCCTGACCATCACCTACCCGGCGAGCACCGGGCGCAACTTCAATGAAATCCTGCGGGTGATCGATTCCTTGCAGCTGACCGACAACTACAAGGTCGCCACGCCGGCGAACTGGCAGGATGGCGATGATGTGGTGATCGTGCCGTCGCTCAAGGATGAGGAGGAACTCAAGCAGCGCTTTCCCAAAGGCTATCGCGCCGTCAAACCATACCTGCGCCTGACGCCGCAGCCCAATCGCTGAGGCAAAACCAGAACCAGAACCTGTGGGAGCGAGCCTGCTCGCGAAGGCGGCGGATCAGCCAGTATTAAAGTCGACTGACACACCGCTATCGCGAGCAGGCTCGCTCCCACAGTTGATCTTCTGTGCACCAAGGGTTTTGGCCGTTTCGACGGCCTTTTTTATTGCCTCAAGGAAAGCTGATCGTATATCTCTTAAATGCATAACCAAATGAATAAATATGATTTAAAGATATATAAATGCCCTGTTATGGTTTGCTCCATACAGCGAGATCGCCCACCGCGAATCGCACGTGAATTCAAGGAATGGTTGGCATGTTGGTTGTCTCGCTCGGCGGCAGTCCCAGCCAGCGCTCCCGATCAGGAGTGCTGCTGGAGCGCTCGCAACGTTGGTTGCAGCAGCAAGGTGTGGAAGTGGTGAGCTATCAGGTGCGTGATTTTCCCGCCGAAGATCTGCTCCATGCCCGCTTCGATAGCCCAAAGGTACTGGACCTGCTGGCCCAGATCGAAAACGCCGACGGCCTGGTGATCGCTACGCCTGTCTACAAGGCGTCTTTCTCCGGCGCGTTGAAAACGGTACTGGACCTGCTGCCCGAACGCGCGCTGGCCCATAAGGTAGTGTTGCCCATGGCGACAGGCGGCAGCATCGCCCACATGCTGGCGGTGGACTACGCCCTGAAGCCGGTGTTGTCGGCGCTCAAGGCCCAGGAAATGCTGCACGGGATTTTCGCCGAGGACAACCAGATCGCTTACGGCGAAGGCAGCGCCCAGGCGCAATTGGCGCCGGCCCTGCAGCAGCGTCTGGACGAGGCGCTTGAACAGTTCTACAGCGCCATGGCCCGGCGGCCCAAGCCGCTGGATCCCAGCGTATTGAACGAACGTCTGTTGAGTGCTCGCTGGAGCATCTGACTCGCTACATCCCTGATTCAACTCCACCTTACTCAGCCGTCAACGGCCAAGCAGGTGCAGCCAAAACCCCACAGCAAAAAGGAGAGGCGCCATGCGCACTGTCATTTTGCGTCGCGGGCTGGTCGCTCTGTTTGCTGCGGCTGTGTCCTTCGGCGCCATCACCCAGGCTCAGGCCGAAACCTTGCGGATCGGCTATCAGAAGTACGGCACCCTGGTGCTGCTCAAGGCCAAGGGCACCTTGGAAAAACGCCTCGCCGCCCAAGGCGTCGACGTGCAATGGACCGAATTTCCCGGCGGCCCGCAGCTGCTGGAAGGCCTGAACGTCGGCTCGATCGATTTTGGCGTGACTGGCGAAACCCCTCCGGTGTTTGCCCAAGCGGCAGGCGCGGATTTGCTTTATGTCGCCTACGAGCCACCGGCGCCGAACAGCGAGGCAATCCTGGTGCCCAAGGGCTCGCCGATCCAGTCGGTGCAGGAGCTCAAGGGCAAAAAAGTCGCGCTGAACAAAGGCTCTAACGTCCACTACCTGCTGGTACGCGCGCTGGAAGATGCCGGCCTCGAATATTCCGACATCCAGACGGTTTTCCTGCCGCCGGCGGATGCCCGTGCCGCGTTCGAACGCGGCAGCGTGGACGCCTGGGTAATCTGGGACCCGTACCAGGCAGCCGCCGAACAACAGTTGCAGGCACGCACCCTGCGTGACGGCAAGGGCATCGTCGACAACCACCAGTTCTATCTGGCGACCAAACCTTACGCGCAAAAAAATCCCCAAGTCATCACGACGCTGGTGGAAGAGGTGCGTGCGGTAGGGGAGTGGTCCAAGGCCAACCCTGAAGACGTGACCCGACAGGTCTCGCCGCTGCTCGGCCTGCCGGCGGATATCACCCTGACGTCGGTGAAACGCCAAGGCTATGGGGCTCTGTTCCTGACGCCGGAGGTGGTCGCGGCGCAGCAGAAGATCGCCGACAGCTTCTATCAGCTCAAATTGATTCCCAAGCCCTTGAGCATCAAGGACGTGATCTGGACGCCGCCGGCGGCCGTTGCGAACGCGCAGTAATTCGATCCCTTAGGAGACCACTCCATGAGCCTCAATATTTTCTGGTTCCTGCCCACCCACGGCGACGGCCATTACCTTGGCACCGCTGAAGGCGCCCGCGCCGTCGATCATGGTTACCTGCAACAGATTGCCCAGGCTGCCGATCGGCTGGGTTTCGGCGGGGTGTTGATTCCTACCGGGCGTTCCTGCGAAGACTCCTGGCTGGTAGCCGCTTCGTTGATTCCGGTGACCCAGCGCCTGAAGTTCCTGGTTGCCCTGCGCCCCGGGATCATTTCCCCGACGGTGGCGGCGCGTCAGGCCGCGACGCTGGATCGGCTGTCCGGCGGGCGGGCGCTGTTCAACCTGGTGACGGGTGGCGATCCGGACGAGCTGGCCGGTGACGGGCTGTTCCTGGACCACGAGCAACGCTACCAGGCATCGGTGGAATTCACCCGGATCTGGCGTCGGGTGCTAGAGGGCGAGACGGTCGATTACGACGGT
Source organism: Pseudomonas sp. Z1-29 (assembly GCF_051131995.1). Classification (NCBI taxonomy): domain Bacteria; kingdom Pseudomonadati; phylum Pseudomonadota; class Gammaproteobacteria; order Pseudomonadales; family Pseudomonadaceae; genus Pseudomonas; species Pseudomonas sp. Z1-29. The sequence goes on from NZ_CP071645.1 coordinate 336,778, forward strand.
GAACACATCAGTGTGAAGGGCGCCAAGCTGCTCTATCCGCCGATCCAGCAACCGCGTCCGGCATTGTATTTCGGCGGCTCGTCGGAAGCTGCCCAGGATCTCGCCGCCGAGCAGGTGGAAATGGTTTTGACCTGGGGCGAACCGCCCGCCGCCGTCGCGGAAAAAATTGCCCAGGTGCGGGCCAAGGCCGAGAAGCTTGGGCGCACCGTGCGTTTCGGCATTCGCCTGCATGTGATCGTGCGGGAAACCAACGCCGAAGCCTGGCAAGCCGCCGACCGGCTGATCTCCCACCTGGACGACGAAACCATTGCTCGCGCCCAGGCGTCCCTGGCGCGTTTCGACTCGGTGGGCCAACAACGCATGGCCGCGTTGCACGGCGGTCGGCGCGACAAGCTGGAAGTCAGCCCCAACCTCTGGGCCGGTGTCGGCCTGGTGCGCGGCGGTGCCGGAACGGCGCTGGTGGGCGATGGCCCGACCGTGGCTGAGCGGGTCAAGGAATACGCCGACTTGGGTATCGACACCTTCATTTTCTCGGGTTATCCACACCTGGAAGAATCCTATCGGGTGGCGGAACTGTTGTTCCCGCACCTCGATGTGGAGCGCCCGGAACTGCCGAAAACCCAGGGTTATGTGAGCCCGTTCGGTGAAATGGTCGCCAACGATATCCTGCCCAAAGCTGCTTCGCAGAGCTGAGGCGGCCATGAAAAAACTTATCCACAACCTCGCGCCGTGGGCGGTGCCGCTGCTGTTGCTGGCGGTGTGGCAATTGTCGGTATCGGCCGGCTGGTTATCCACGCGGATCCTGCCAGCGCCGGTGGCGGTGATCGAGGCCGGAGTGAACCTGGTGCGCAGCGGTGAAATCTGGACGCACCTGGCTATCAGCGGTTGGCGCGCGGCGGTCGGCTTCCTGATTGGCGGCGGCATCGGCCTGGCCCTGGGCTTTATCACCGGCCTGTCGAAATGGGGTGAGCGGCTGCTGGACAGCTCCGTGCAGATGGTGCGTAACGTGCCTCACCTGGCGCTGATTCCACTGGTGATCCTCTGGTTCGGTATCGACGAGTCGGCGAAGATTTTCCTGGTGGCGCTGGGCACGCTGTTTCCGATCTACCTCAACACCTACCACGGGATTCGCAATGTCGACCCGGCGCTGGTGGAGATGTCCCGCAGCTACGGTTTATCCGGCTTCAGCCTGTTTCGCCAGGTGATCCTGCCGGGCGCCTTGCCTTCGATCCTGGTGGGCGTGCGTTTTGCCCTGGGTTTCATGTGGTTGACGCTGATCGTCGCGGAAACCATCTCGGCCAGCTCCGGTATCGGTTATCTGGCGATGAATGCCCGGGAATTCCTGCAGACCGACGTGGTGGTGCTGGCGATTCTGCTGTACGCCGTGCTCGGCAAACTGGCCGACCTTGCTGCCCGCGGGCTTGAACGCGTCTGGCTGCGCTGGCATCCGGCCTATCAGGTGAACAAGGGAGGTGTCGCATGACCGCCCAACAACCGCCGCGCCTGCTGCGAGGTATCCCGCTGGCGGTGCGCAATCTGCAAAAGACCTTTGGTTCGCGCCAGGTGTTGCGTGACATCGACTTGCATATCCCGGCCGGGCAGTTCGTCGCGGTGGTCGGTCGCAGCGGCTGCGGCAAAAGTACCTTGCTGCGCTTGCTGGCCGGCCTCGATCAGCCTTCGGGCGGTGAGTTGCTGGCCGGTTCGGCATCGTTGAGCGCTGCGCGGGAAGACACGCGCCTGATGTTTCAGGAGGCGCGTTTGCTGCCCTGGAAAAGAGTCATCGACAACGTTGGCCTCGGACTCAAGGGCGACTGGCGACCACAAGCGTTGCAGGCGCTGGATGCCGTGGGCCTGGCTGATCGTGCACACGAGTGGCCGGCGGCGTTGTCCGGCGGACAGAAACAGCGGGTGGCCCTGGCCCGGGCGCTGATTCATCAACCACGCCTGCTGTTGCTGGACGAACCTCTGGGCGCGCTCGATGCGCTGACCCGGATCGAAATGCAGCAACTGATCGAGCGTCTCTGGCAGCAACACGGCTTCACCGTGCTGTTGGTAACCCACGACGTCAGCGAAGCGGTGGCGATCGCCGACCGGGTGATCCTGATCGAAGACGGCCAGATCGGCCTCGACCTGGCCATCGACTTGCCGCGCCCGCGTGCCCGCGGTTCGCATCGGCTGGCGAGCCTGGAAACCGAAGTCCTCAACCGCGTGCTGTCCTTGCCCGGCCAACCGCCGGAACCCGAACCCGTTTCACCCTTGCCCACGCAACTGCGTTGGGCGCAATAACTTCATCCAGACAGGAACGACATCATGACTATCAAAGCCATCAACGTACGCAACCAGTTCAAAGGCACCATCAAGGAAATCGTCGAAGGCGACGTGCTGTCGGAAATCGACGTGCAGACCGCCTCGGGCATCGTTACCTCGGTCATCACCACCCGCTCGGTCAAGGAGCTGGAACTGGCGATTGGCAGCGAAGTGATTGCCTTCGTCAAATCCACCGAGGTGTCTATCGCCAAGTTGTGAACGATGCTTGACCTGCAGCCCCGGATGGCTTGAGCCCTTCGGGGCTTTTTCGTTCCCACGCTCTGCGTGGGAACGACTCAATCAGAGCGCTTGGGCAGAAACGGAGGGAGATAGAGCCCCAGGTACGCATCGAACACACGCATGCCTTCCTCGGCCATGCGCGGGGTTATCTGGCCGTGCTGGTGTACCGAGCGGGCGTAGACGCGGTCGCCCAGTTCCATGGCCAAGGCGAACACGTCGACATCGGCAGGCAAGGGCGGCAGTTGGAAATGGCGGGCGAAGACGGTGTGCATCAGCTCGCTCAGTTCCAGGTCATGCTGGCGGTCGGCCTGGGTGACTTCAGTCAGGCCATGCTGGGCCAGGATCAGTTGGCGAGCGGCGGCGTCCTCGCTGTAGATCACCAGCATCCGTTGCTCCACCAGCCGCGACAGATCGTGCCAATGGTTCAGCGCTGCATGATCGATCGGTGTTTGAAGGCAGGCACGAAAGGCTGCATGGACGTCGGCGGTCAGGGCTTCGAGCAGGGCCGGGACGCTGGCGAAGAAGTGATAGACGGAGGAGGGCGGGATCCCGGCGCGCTCGGCGACGCTGTAGATCGACAGGCTGGCCACGCCTTCGGCGGCGAGCAGCGTGCGGGCGGCATCGAGGATCGAGTCGATCCGGGCCTGGCTGCGGGCGCGGGGTTTGCGAGGGGTGGCGGTGCGTGTCATGAAGCTCTCCTGCGGGGCTGCCGGGCATTGTACGAGTCGAGATTTGTGTTGTCTGCCAGAACGCCTTCGCGAGCAGACTCGCTCCCACAGAAATTTTGCGCCAATCAACTCATCCATGTGTTGCACTGTTCATTGTGGGAGCGAGCCTGCTCGCGATCCGCCGAAGGCGGCCATAAAAAAACGCCGCAGCCCTGAAGGCCTGCGGCGTTCCTTTCTACTGCAACCGCTTAAACGGTATGCAGGTACCAGTTGTACTCAAGGTCGGAGATGGAGTGTTCAAACTCTTCCAGCTCGCTTTCCTTGCAGGCCACGAAGATATCGATGTACTTGGGATCGATGTACTTGGCCATGACTTCGCTGTCGTCCAGTTCGCGCAGGGCATCGCGCAAGTTGTTCGGCAGGCTTTGCTCGTTCTGCTCGTAGCTGTTGCCTTCGACCGGCGCGCCCGGCTCGATCTTGTTGGTCAGGCCATGGTGCACGCCCGCCAGGACCGCCGCCATCAACAGGTACGGGTTGGCATCGGCGCCGGCGACACGGTGTTCCAGGCGTACGGCATCGGCGGAGCCGGTCGGCACGCGCAAGGCCACGGTGCGGTTGTCCAGGCCCCAGGTCGGCGAGTTCGGCACGTAGAACTGTGCGCCGAAACGACGGTAGGAGTTGACGTTCGGGCAGAGGAACGCCATCTGCGCGGGCAGGGTCTCGAGCACACCGCCGATCGCGTGACGCAGCGCGGCGTTCTGCTCGGGATCCTCGCTGGCAAAGATATTCTTGCCTTCTTTGTCCAGGATCGAGATATGGACGTGCAGGCCGTTGCCCGCCTGGCCTGGATACGGCTTGGCCATGAAGGTGGTGTCCATTTCATGGTCGTAGGCGATGTTCTTGATCAGCCGCTTGAGCAGTACCGCGTAGTCACAAGCCTTGATCGGGTCGGCCACGTGGTGCAGGTTCACTTCGAACTGCGCCGGGGCACTTTCCTTGACGATGGCGTCGGCGGGAATGCCTTGCTCCTTGGCCCCTTCCAGGATGTCCTGGAGGCAGTCGACGTATTCGTCGAGGTCATCGATCAGGTAGACCTGTGTCGAGTGCGGGCGTTTGCCGGAGATTGGCGAGCGGGGCGGTTGTGGACGGCCGTTCACGTTCTCCTGGTCGATCAGGTAGAACTCCAGCTCGAATGCCGCGCAGATGGTCAGGCCCAGTTCATCGAACTTGGTCACGACCTGGCGCAGGACTTCGCGAGGGTCGGCGAAGAACGGATCACCTTCAAGCTCGTGCATGGTCATCAGCAGTTGCGCGGTGGGGCGCTTCTGCCAGGGTTCGTTGCTCAGAGTGCCGGGGATTGGATAGCAGATGCGGTCGGCATCGCCGATGTCCAGGCCCAGCCCGGTGCTTTCCACCGTCGAGCCATTGATATCCAGGGCAAATAGAGAGGCCGGCAGGTTGATGCCTTTCTCGTAAACCTTGTGGAGGCTGGTGCGTTCGATGCGCTTGCCGCGCACCACACCATTCATATCCGCAATCAGAAGGTCAACGTACAGAACCTCAGGATGTTCCTTAAGGAACGCGTTCGCTTCGTTAAGCTGAACGGCACGCGGGGGTACCGACATGATGCAACACCTTTGTTGTTAAAAATATCAATCATTGATCTCTTCGAAAGCCAGTCAACCCGAACGGCATGCCGAAGTCAAGCAGGGCCTTTTTTGCCCTAAAAAAGCACCTGCGGGGCTTTTTTGAGGCAATTTGGGGCGTTTTTTTCCCTTTGAAGGGCTTGTCCCCCGCAGGCTTGAGCGGGCCGTGTTGTATTTTTTACGGGGGTGTTGTGTAAAAAAATGAACAAGGCTAAGCTCGATTCAAACCCATAACAGCAATAATACCGGGGTGCTTCATGTCTCGCCTGCCGTTAATCGGCATCACCACCTGCTCCAGGCAGATCGGTCTGCATGCGTATCACACCACTGGCGACAAATATGCGCGGGCTGTCGCAACGGCCGCCAAGGGCTTGCCGGTGCTGATCCCGTCCCTGGCGGATCTGTTCCCCCCGTCCGATATTCTGGACGCCCTGGACGGTATTCTTTTTACCGGCTCCCCTTCCAATGTAGAACCTTTTCACTACCAGGGCCCGGCCAGCGCGCCAGGCACCGCTCATGATCCTGCACGGGACGCCATTACCCTGCCGCTGATCCGCGCAGCGGTCGACGCGGGCGTTCCGGTGCTGGGCATCTGTCGCGGTTTCCAGGAAATGAACGTTGCCTTTGGCGGTAGCCTGCATCAGAAAGTTCATGAAGTCGGAACCTTCATCGATCATCGTGAAGACGACACCCAGCCGGTAGAGGTCCAATATGGTCCTGCCCATGCCGTGCATGTCCAGCCTGGCGGTATGCTCGCGTCTTTGGGGCTGCCGCCGCAGGTCGAGGTCAACTCGATCCACAGCCAGGGCATCGAGCGCCTGGCCTCGGGGCTGCGGGCCGAAGCGCTGGCGCCGGATGGCTTGATCGAAGCCGTCTCGGTGGTACAAGGCAAGGCTTTTGCTTTAGGAGTGCAATGGCACCCTGAATGGGCGGTAGGCTCCAACCCGCACTACCTTGCGATTTTCCAGGCATTTGGCGATGCCTGCCGAGCAAGGGCAACACAACGCGACGCCGATGCGTCAAACAACGCCTGACGACTAATAGCAGTCAGGAAACTCACGCCTAGAGGCATTTATGAGTAACAACCTCGACCAGCTCACCGATTGGTTGAAAGACCACAAGATCACAGAAGTCGAATGCATGATTGGCGACCTGACCGGCATTACCCGGGGCAAGATCTCGCCGACCAACAAGTTCATCGCCGAAAAAGGCATGCGCCTGCCCGAGAGCGTTCTGCTCCAGACCGTAACGGGCGACTATGTCGAAGACGACATCTATTACGAACTGCTCGACCCCGCCGACATCGACATGATCTGCCGCCCGGACGAAAACGCAGTCTTCCTGGTGCCCTGGGCCATCGAGCCCACCGCCCAGGTGATCCACGATTCCTACGACAAGCAAGGCAACCCCATCGAGCTGTCACCGCGCAACGTACTGAAGAAGGTGCTCAAGCTCTACGCCGACAAGGGCTGGCAGCCGATTGTCGCGCCGGAGATGGAGTTCTACCTGACCAAGCGCAGCGACGACCCGGACTTTCCACTGCAACCGCCTATCGGCCGTTCCGGTCGCCCGGAAACCGGTCGCCAGTCTTTCTCGATCGAAGCGGCGAACGAATTCGACCCGTTGTTCGAGGACGTCTATGACTGGTGCGAATTGCAGGAACTGGACCTCGATACCCTGATTCACGAAGACGGCACCGCGCAGATGGAAATCAACTTCCGTCATGGCGATGCACTGTCGCTGGCCGACCAGATCCTGGTGTTCAAGCGCACCATGCGCGAGGCGGCGCTCAAGCACGATGTGGCCGCCACCTTCATGGCCAAACCGATGACCGGTGAGCCGGGCAGTGCGATGCACTTGCACCAGAGCATCATCGACAAGGAAACCGGCAAGAACGTCTTCTCCAACGAAGACGGGACCATGAGCGAGCTGTTCCTGCACCACATCGGTGGCCTGCAGAGATTCATCCCCGAGCTGCTGCCGCTGTTCGCCCCCAACGTCAATTCGTTCCGCCGCTTCCTGCCCGACACCTCGGCGCCGGTGAACGTCGAATGGGGCGAAGAAAACCGCACCGTGGGCTTGCGGGTTCCGGACGCGGGGCCGCAGAACCGTCGTGTGGAAAATCGCTTGCCGGGCGCCGACGCCAACCCGTACCTGGCGATTGCCGCCAGCCTGCTGTGCGGCTACATCGGCATGGTCGAGGGCATCGATCCGAGCGCGCCGGTAGTCGGTCGTGGTTATGAGCGCCGGAACCTGCGTTTGCCGCTGACCATCGAAGATGCCCTGGAGCGCATGGAAAACAGCTCCACCATCGAGAAGTACCTGGGCAAGAAATTCATCACGGGCTACGTCGCGGTCAAGCGGGCCGAGCATGAAAACTTCAAGCGCGTCATCAGTTCGTGGGAGCGGGAATTCCTGCTCTTTGCCGTCTGATGCGCCGGGCGGGGCCGCCGAAAGCCCCGCCCCCAATGGAATAAAAGGAGAATCCGCATGACCCGCAACAACCCGCAAACCCGTGAATGGCAGGCCCTGAGCAGCGATCACCATCTGGCACCGTTCAGCGACTTCAAACAGCTCAAAGAGAAAGGCCCGCGCATCATCACCCACGCCAAGGGCGTGTACCTCTGGGACAGTGAAGGCAACAAGATCCTCGACGGCATGGCCGGCCTCTGGTGCGTGGCGGTCGGCTACGGCCGCGATGAGCTGGCGGACGCCGCCAGCCAACAGATGCGCGAGCTGCCGTACTACAACCTGTTCTTCCAAACCGCCCACCCGCCGGTGCTGGAACTGTCAAAGGCCATCGCCGACATCGCCCCGGAAGGCATGAACCACGTGTTCTTCACCGGCTCCGGCTCCGAAGGCAACGACACCATGCTGCGTATGGTCCGCCACTACTGGGCGATCAAAGGGCAGCCGAACAAGAAAGTCATCATCAGTCGCAAGAACGGTTATCACGGTTCGACCGTGGCTGGCGCGAGCCTGGGTGGCATGACCTACATGCATGAGCAGGGCGACCTGCCGATCCCGGGTATTGTCCACATCGCCCAACCCTACTGGTTTGGCGAAGGCGGCGACATGAGCCCCGAAGAGTTCGGCATCTGGGCCGCCAATCAGCTGGAAGAAAAGATCCTCGAGATCGGCGTCGACAACGTCGGTGCGTTCATTGCCGAGCCGATCCAGGGCGCCGGCGGCGTGATCGTGCCGCCGGACAGCTACTGGCCGCGCATGAAGGAAATCCTCGCCAAATACGACATCCTGTTCGTGGCCGACGAGGTCATCTGCGGTTTTGGCCGCACGGGTGAGTGGTTCGGTACCGATCATTACGGGTTGAAACCGCACATGATGACTATCGCCAAGGGCCTTACCTCGGGTTACATCCCCATGGGCGGCCTGATCGTGCGCGACGATGTGGTCGCGGTGCTCAACGAAGGCGGTGACTTCAACCACGGCTTCACCTACTCCGGACACCCGGTGGCCGCTGCGGTGGCCCTGGAAAATATCCGTATCCTGCGCGAAGAAAAGATCATCGAACGCGTCCACAGCGAAACGGCACCGTATTTGCAGCAGCGCCTGCGGGAACTGAACGACCATCCGCTGGTGGGTGAAGTGCGCGGCGTCGGTTTGCTGGGGGCGATCGAACTGGTCCAGGACAAGGCCACGCGCAAACGCTACGAAGGCAAGGGCGTGGGCATGATCTGCCGGCAGTTCTGCTTCGATAACGGGCTGATCATGCGCGCAGTGGGCGACACCATGATCATTGCGCCGCCGCTGGTGATCAGCAAGGCCGAGATCGACGAATTGGTGGCCAAGGCGCGGCAATGCCTGGACCTGACGCTCGGTGCGCTGCAAGGCTGAGTGCTAGGCTCTGTGCGAGGTGCCGACATGGGCCTCGCCCGGTGTGAATAAAGGCTGGGCTTGTGTTGAAAGCCTGCCCTGTAACTTGCCAGACTACCCCTGCTGTTCAAGTTGCCAGAGAGCCGGCTACTGAACCGTGGCCAAGAAGAATAACTGGAGCAATTTTTCATGAAGGCAATAGGCATGAAGACATTAGGTATGAAGATAGCTGGCAAGACCCTCCTCGCCATGTCCCTGGCGGGCGTGATGGCGGGCGCCGCCCAGGCGGACGACAAAGTGCTGCACGTCTACAACTGGTCGGACTACATTGCGCCGGACACGGTCGCCAAGTTCGAGAAGGAGACAGGGATCAAGGTCGTCTACGACGTCTTCGACAGCAACGAGACCCTGGAGGCCAAGCTGCTGGCGGGCAAATCCGGCTATGACGTCGTCGTGCCGTCGAACAACTTCCTCGCCAAGCAGATCAAGGCCGGTGTCTATCAGGAGCTGGACAAGTCCAAGCTGCCGAACTGGAAAAACCTCGACACCGACCTGCTCAAAGCCGTCGGCGATGCCAGCGACCAGGGCAACAAACACGCCTTCCCGTACATGTGGGGCACCATCGGCATCGGTTACAACCCGGAGAAGGTCAAGGCCGCATTGGGCGTCGACAAGATCGATTCCTGGGATACCCTGCTCAAGCCCGAGAACATCGCCAAGCTCAAGAGCTGCGGCGTGAGCTTCCTCGATTCGCCAACCGAAATGATCCCGGTGGCCCTGCATTACCTCGGCTACCCGACCGACAGCCAGGACAAGAAGCAACTGGCCGAGGCCGAAGCGTTGTTCCTCAAGCTGCGTCCATCGATCGGCTACTTCCACTCCTCCAAGTACATCTCGGACCTGGCCAACGGCAACATCTGCGTGGCCGTGGGTTACTCGGGTGATATCGAGCAATCCAAGAGCCGTGCTGCCGAGGCTGGCGGCAAGGTGAAAGTGGCCTACACCATTCCGAAGGAAGGTGCCGGTTCGTTCTACGACATGGTCGCCATTCCCAAGGATGCCAAAAACGTCGAAGGCGCCTACAAGTGGATGAACTTCATCATGCAGCCGGAAATCATGGCGGAGATCACCGACAACGTGCGCTTCCCTAACGGCAACAAGGCCGCCACCCCACTGGTGGACAAGGAAATTTCCGGTGACCCGAGCATTTATCCATCGGACGAAGTTAAGGCCAAGCTCTACGCGATTGCCGACCAGCCGGCCGCGACCCAGCGGATCCTGACCCGCAGCTGGACCAAGATCAAATCCGGTAAATAAGCCGGCTTGAAGCAATCTCCTGTTGTCGGCGTCGTCACGGCGGCGGCAACAGGCGCAATTAAATAACTAAAAGTTTTGCTGGATCGGTTTATCGAGGGTAAGTTGCGCGCCGGTTTTGTTGCAGGGCATTTCGTTGCCCGGTAACGGGGGCAACTTGGGCCCAACTATTTAAGAGGACCTCCACGTGCCTGTCTTTTCTTTGTTACGCAACGCTTTGCTGGTCGGTGCCGGCCTGACGCTCGCCGTCGGTGTCCAGGCCGCCTCCACCGTGCATATTTATAACTGGTCGGACTACATCGGCGAGACCACCCTGGCGGACTTCGAGAAAGCCACCGGGATCAAGCCGGTCTACGACGTGTTCGATTCCAACGAAACCCTGGAAGGCAAGTTGCTGGCCGGTCGTACCGGTTACGACGTGGTTGTGCCGTCCAACCACTTCCTGGGCAAGCAGATCAAGGCTGGTGCGTTCCAGAAACTCGACAAGGCGCAATTGCCCAACTACGCCAACCTCGACCCCGTGCTGCTCAAGCGCCTGGAGAAAAACGACCCGGGCAACCAATATGCCGTGCCTTACCTGTGGGGCACCAACGGCATCGGCTACAACGTCGAGAAGGTCAAGGCGGTATTGGGCGTCGAGAAAATCGACTCGTGGGCCATGCTGTTCGAACCGGAAAATATCAAGAAGCTCTCCAGCTGCGGCGTTTCGTTCCTCGACTCGGGCGACGAAATGATTCCTGCCATGCTCAACTACCTGGGCCTGGACCCCAACAGCCAGAACCCCGAAGACTACAAGAAGGCCGAGGCCCAGCTCCTCAAGATCCGGCCTTACGTCACCTACTTCAATTCCTCCAAGTACATCTCCGATCTGGCCAACGGCGAGATCTGCGTGGCCGCCGGTTTCTCCGGGGACATTTTCCAGGCCCGCGAACGTGCCAGCGAGGCCGGCAAGGGCGTCGATATCGCCTACGTGATTCCCAAGGAAGGCGGCAACCTCTGGTTCGACATGCTGGCGATCCCGCGCGACGCCAGCAACGCCAAGGAGGCCCATGCGTTCATCAACTACCTGCTCAAGCCTGAGGTCATCGCCCAGGTGAGCGACGTCGTCGGTTACGCCAACCCGAACCCGAAGGCTGGCGAACTGATGAGCCAGGACGTACGCACCGACGAAGCGGTCTACCCACCGCAAGCGGTCGTCGACAAGCTCTACGTCAATTCCGAGTTGCCGCCCAAGATCCAACGACTCATGACCCGCAGCTGGACCAAGGTCAAGTCGGGTAAATAGCGTCAAGCGCTCTAACTTTTCCAAGGTTCGCCCACCTGGGGCGAGCTGCAAATTTTGTGGGAGTTTCGTAAATGGCAGTTGCCTCCGGCGCCTATAAGAAAGCCCTCGAGGGCGACCAGACACCCAAGCAGGTGCTGGTCAAGATCGACCGGGTCACGAAGAAGTTCGACGAGACGATTGCCGTGGACGATGTGTCCCTGGAAATCAAGAAAGGCGAGATATTCGCCTTACTCGGCGGTTCGGGATCAGGCAAATCCACCTTGCTGCGCATGCTGGCAGGTTTCGAGCGGCCCACGGAGGGGCGGATCTTCCTCGATGGCGTGGATATCACCGACATGCCGCCCTACGAGCGGCCGATCAACATGATGTTCCAGTCCTACGCCTTGTTCCCCCACATGACGGTGGCGCAGAACATCGCCTTCGGCCTGCAACAGGACAAGATCCCGAAAGCCGAGGTCGATGCCCGCGTGGCCGAGATGCTCAAGCTCGTGCAGATGAGCCAGTACGCCAAGCGCAAGCCGCACCAGCTCTCCGGCGGCCAGCGCCAGCGCGTCGCCCTGGCCCGTTCCCTGGCCAAGCGTCCGAAGCTGCTGCTGCTCGACGAGCCGATGGGCGCCCTGGACAAGAAGCTGCGCTCGCAGATGCAGCTTGAGCTGGTGGAGATCATCGAACGGGTCGGCGTGACCTGTGTAATGGTGACCCATGACCAGGAAGAGGCCATGACCATGGCCGAGCGCATCGCGATCATGCACCTGGGCTGGATTGCCCAGATCGGCAGCCCGATCGACATCTACGAAACCCCGACCAGCCGCCTGGTCTGCGAATTCATCGGCAACGTCAACATCTTCGAGACCGAAGTGGTGGACGACGCCGAGGGCCACGCGGTGCTGACCTGCAAGGACCTTGATCGCAATATCTACGTCGGCCACGGCATCAGCACCTCGGTGCAGGACAAGTCCGTGACCTACGCCATTCGCCCGGAGAAGTTGCTGGTCACCTCCGAGCAGCCAACCTGCGAGCACAACTGGTCCAGCGGCAAGGTCCATGACATTGCCTACCTGGGCGGCCACTCGGTGTTCTACGTCGAATTGCCAAGCGGCAAGCTGGTGCAGTCATTCGTCGCCAACGCCGAGCGCCGCGGCCAGCGCCCGACCTGGGGCGACCAGGTGTTCGTCTGGTGGGAAGACGACAGCGGCGTGGTGCTTCGCTCATGAACATGCGCAAGCTCAAACGCCGACTCGCTCGAATAACGCCCGGTGGCCGTCAGCTGGTCATCGGGGTGCCCTTCATCTGGCTGTTCCTGTTCTTCATGCTGCCGTTCTTCATCGTCCTGAAGATCAGCTTCGCCGAAGCCGACGTGGCCATTCCGCCGTACACCGAGATCTACAGCTACGTTGACCAGAAGCTGCAAGTGCTGCTCAACCTCGCCAACTACGCGATGCTCAGCGAGGACGAACTGTACATCGCCGCCTATCTCGGCTCGCTGAAGATGGCCTTGATCAGCACCGTGCTGTGCCTGCTGATCGGCTACCCGATGGCCTACGGCATCGCCAACGCCCGCAAAGAGATGCAGACGGTGCTGGTATTGCTGATCATGATGCCGACCTGGACCGCGATCCTGATCCGCGTCTACGCGTGGATGGGCATCCTCAGCAACAACGGCCTGCTCAATGGCTTCCTGATGAGCATGGGCTGGATCAGCGAGCCCTTGCAGATCCTCAACACCAACCTGGCGGTCTATATCGGCGTGGTTTATTCCTACCTGCCGTTCATGATCCTGCCGCTGTACGCCAACCTGGTCAAACACGACCCGAGCCTGTTGGAAGCCGCGTCCGACCTGGGTTCGAGCACGTTCAACAGCTTCTGGAAAATCACCGTGCCGCTGTCCAAGAACGGCATCGTCGCAGGCTGCATGCTGGTGTTCATCCCGGTAGTGGGTGAGTTCGTGATCCCGGAACTGCTGGGCGGTCCGGAAACGCTGATGATCGGCAAGGTGCTGTGGCAGGAATTCTTCAATAACCGTGACTGGCCGGTGGCATCCGCCCTGGCGGTAGTGATGCTGGCGATCCTGATCGTGCCCATCATCCTGTTCAACCGCAGTCAGGCCAAGGAAATGGAGGGCAAGGAATGAAGCGCTTCAGTTTTTCAAGCCTGATGCTGGTGCTGGGTCTGTTGTTCATCTATGCGCCGATGCTGATCCTGGTGATCTTTTCGTTCAACGCCTCGAAACTGGTAACGGTGTGGGGCGGTTGGTCGGTCAAGTGGTACGTCGGTCTGCTGGACAACTCCCAACTGATGGGCTCGGTGGTGCGTTCGCTGGAGATCGCCTGCTACACCGCGATCGCCGCGGTGGCGCTGGGTACGCTGGCGGCCTTCGTGTTGACCCGCATCACCCACTTCAAGGGCCGCACGTTGTTCGGCGGCCTGGTCACCGCGCCGTTGGTGATGCCGGAAGTGATCACCGGCCTGTCGCTGTTGCTGCTGTTCGTGGCGATGGCGCAGATGATCGGCTGGCCACAGGAGCGTGGCATCGTCACGATCTGGATCGCCCATACGACGTTCTGCGCGGCCTATGTGGCGGTGGTGGTCTCGGCGCGCTTGCGTGAGCTGGATCTGTCCATCGAAGAGGCAGCCATGGACCTCGGTGCGCGGCCGTGGAAGGTGTTCTTTTTGATCACCATCCCGATGATCGCGCCATCGCTCGCGGCGGGCGCGATGATGTCGTTCGCTTTGTCCCTCGACGACCTGGTGCTGGCAAGCTTCGTCTCCGGTCCTGGCTCGACGACGTTGCCAATGGAAGTCTTCTCGGCGGTACGCCTGGGGGTCAAGCCGGAAATCAACGCGGTGGCGAGCCTGATCCTGCTGGCGGTGTCGCTGGTGACCTTCCTGGTCTGGTACTTCAGCCGCCGCGCCGAAGAAAACCGCAAGCGAGCGATCCAGCAAGCCATCGAGGAAAGCGCCGCCGATTCCTGGAAACAACCGCAGGTGCGCCGGCCCGAGACCACTTCGGCCTGATTGAGGAGCGGAACCATGTGGGAGCGAGCTTGCTCGCGATAGCGATATTACAGTCAGTGAAGAGGTTGACTGTCAGTCCGTCATCGCGAGCAAGCTCGCTCCCACAGGTTTTATGTTGTTCCTAACTTTGCGACCTGGCTCAGATCCCCTGTGGGAGCGAGCCTGCTCGCGAAGGCGATAGCACCTGCCGGCTACGAAACCCAGGGCGACGTGCGAATCACCTCGATGAAGTTCATCGGCTTGAACCCCGGTTCCTGATCCACCAGCACATCGGTCTTCACGTTGCCAAAAGTGGTCTGCGGACGATGCCGCAAGCCGTCGGCGAAGGCGCAGATGATGCACTCCTTGAAACCTTCTCCACGCGGGTGCGCATGCACCACGGCGTCGCGCTGTGCGGCGGGGAACGCGGCGTAGTCCATGCCGAGCACGTCCATTTCCACCCCGGCGGTCACCAGGGCGACGGTCGGGCGCAGGTGTTTCGGCACGCCTGGGGTGGTGTGCAGGGCAATCGACAGCCACACCTGTTCGATGTCGTCATCGCTCAGCCCGTAGGGTTTGAGAAATGCTGCGGCAGCGTTTGCCCCGTCCACCTCGAAACGCTCGTCATCACTGCGATAGCCTTCCACCAGGCCGAGGTCGTGGAACATCGCGCCGACGTACAGCAGCTGCGGATCGTAGGCCAATTGGCGGCGCTCGCCACTCAAGGCGCCGAACAGGAACACCCGGCGGGAATGGTGATAAAGCAGGTCTGATTCGATGTCGCGGATATATTCGGTGGTGGCCCGGGCGAGGGCGCTGTCGGGAATCCGGATGCCGGCGATGCTGTTCATGCTGCTCTCCTCTTTGACGATGCGCCGTGGCGGCGCTGAGAATTTCAGTCTGTTCGCCGGGGTACGACGCGGCAATCGCGCCATGGCTGCGATTACGGCCAATGAACTCGGGTTTCATGCCATCTGGCTTCTGCACGCCGGATTGGCTAGGGTTCGCTGGACAACCCGGACAGGTAAGCGCAGACCATGGAAAAAACCGTCGCCATCGTGGTATTCACAGGCGCCCAGTCTCTGGACATCAGCGGCCCCATGGATGTGTTCTGCGAAGCCAATCGCTTTCTCGCCCCGCATGATCACTATCGCTTGGAAGTGATCGGTATCGAGCCCGGCGCAATGTCCTGCTCCAACGGAATGTCCCTCAACCCGCACCGACATTTCAGCGAAGCGTCAGGTGCGTATGACCTGTTGCTGGTCGCGGGTGGTCCGCAGTTGCCATTCATGGAATTTGGCCCGGCGTTCAATGCCTGGTTGCGCGACGCCTGTGCCCGTGCGCGACGCTTCGGTTCGATTTGCAACGGCGCGTTCATGCTGGCTCGGGCCGGCTTGCTCGAAGGGCGGACTGTCACGACCCATTGGGGCGATGCATCGGCATTGACGCGGATGTGTCCCTCGACCCGGGTCGAAGCCGATCGGCTGTACGTGCAGGACGGCGCGCTCTACACCTCGGCGGGTGTCACGGCGGGGATTGATCTGTCGCTGTTCCTGCTGGCGCAGGACCATGGGCCGGACGTGGCGCTGAATGTCGCCAAGCGGCTGGTGGTGTTCACCCAGCGCTCGGGCGGGCAGTCGCAGTTCAGTCCGTTCCTCGTACCGCACGCCGAGCCTGCCTCCGCGGTGGCTCAGGTTCAGTCATACGTGATGGCCAACCTCAACGGTGACCTGGGCATTGCCGACCTCGCCAACGCCGCGAACATGAGCCAACGCAACTTCTCCAGGGTGTTCACCCGGGAAGCGAAGGTCACGCCGGCGGAGTTCGTCGAGCAGGCCCGGGTAGACGCGGCGCGGGTAATGCTGGAAAGCACCCGGGCGCCGCTCAAGACCGTGGCGTACCAATGCGGCTTTCGCGACGCCCAGCACATGCGCAGCGTGTTCAATCGCAGGCTGGGCGTGACACCGCAGCAGTTCAGGCTGAATTTTGCCGCGATGGTTTGAGTTCACTTCTTCAGCGCGTCATGGGCCTCCAGCGCCCGCAGCGAGTAAATGTAAGCCGCGCCGGCGTTCAGCGAGACCGCCGTCGCCAGGGTCGCGGCGATTTCCTCGCGAGTGGCGCCGGCCTTGATCGCGGCATCGGTGTGCACGCCGATGCAACCGTCACAGCGAGTGGTGATCGCCACGGCGATGGAAATCAGTTCGCGGGTCTTGGCATCGAGCACGTTGTTCTCGGCCGCCGCTTCATCCAAGGCCATGTAGGCCTTGACCATTTTCGGATTGCTTTTTCCCAGGGCGCCAAAGGCGCTCTTGATGGTGGGCAGCAGCTCGGACCAGTTATTGAACATTGCATGACTCCATTGAGGTAAACGGGGTTTGGGCCCCTGTAGTCTTGACCATCAATGGCGATCGAGCCTGCCGACGGTCGAGAAAGGATTCAGGGCTGCGCCCTGGCGGGCAACAGTTTCAAGGTGCCGCGGGTGTTGGCCGTGACTTCCTCCTCCGCCAGGTGCGCCTGGTGATACAGCCCTTCGATGTAGGCTTCGGCCTGGTCTTCATAATGCTTGTCGAACGGCACGCCGCTCTGGCCGACCGGATTGATGGTGACGCTGTGGGTCGGGTCGGCGAAGTCGATGATGCGTCGAGTGGAGGGGCCGTAGGTCACCGGCCAGGGCGCCGGGCCGATCCTGGCCGAGAGGTTGTTGGGTACTTCATGGGTACCGGGGGCGGCGAACGGGCCGACATTGAAGACCCGGTCCAGCGGTTTCTGTTGGCCCAACGGATGCCCGTGGGTCAGGGTGTGGGCCTTGCCCCATTGCCATTGGCTGGCGTCCTCGCCCAAGGTGGCTTTCAGGTGCACCAGGCTTTTGTTCCAGGTCTTGATCACCGTATCGGTACGGGTTTCGGTGCCTAATGTCGAGCGGTCGTCCCACCACGGCGAGTCTTTTGCGGCGGCCAGGCGTGGCAGCGCGGCGTCGATCACCCGGGTCGACAATGCCGTTTCGAAAAAGCCGTCGCCCAGTTCATCGCCCAGGGCGGCGTCGGCCAGCTCGAACAGGAACTGGTTGAACAGCGTGGCGTTGACGGAATCCAGCGGGTAGTCGCCCTTCCATCCAGCCAGTTGTTCAAGCCACTTGCGCTCCTGCGGGTCGCTGACCGCTTCGCGCAGTATCGGCAACAGCGGCGCAAGCAGGCGCGGGCCATAGGCGGTGGTCGTGCCCAGTTGCAGCTTCTGGGTGGTCTGGATATCCCATTTGGCCTGTTTCTCGCTCAACTGCCGATCCAGCTCCTGGCCCCGGTCGGCAAGGTTGTAGTAACCGGGAATCTCGATTCCGCTGGCCGGCACCGGCTGGAAATTTGCCGAGAGAACGTAACCCCTGGCCGGGTTCTCTTCCTGGGGATTGCTGGTGAAAGGCAGGAAGCCCGGTTTTTCCGCTTCAGCGCTACCGCCATTGAGAATGAAACCGGGCTTCACACCCTCCGGGCGCTTGGGCAACTGCGCCGCGGCCCACCAGCCGATATCACCCTTGGCGTTGGCCCAGACCACATTCAGGCCCGGCGCGTGGATCCTGGCCGACGCGCTGCGAGCCTTGGCGAGGGTGTCGGCGCGGTTGAGCTGGTAGAAGGCTTCGAGGATCGGGTTGCGGGTTTCCAGGAACCCCCACCACATGGCGATCGGCGTCTTGCCGGCATTGGCGCCGAGGGCATCGTTGACGATCGGGCCATGGGGCGACTGGCGCAGCACCAGGGTCACGGGTGCCTGGCCTTTGACGGCGATCTGCTGTTCGCTGCGGGTCATGTCCACCCATTGGTCGCGGTACCAGACCTGTTCGGGGTTGTCCGGGTTGGTCTTCTCGGCGATCAGGTCCAGGTCGTCGTTCTGGAACATGGTGATGCTCCAGCCGAAATCCTTGTTCATGCCCAGCGTCGCAAAGGGCACCAGCGCCTGGTATTGGCCGTAGAGCTCGAAATCCGGCGCCGACAAATGCGCCTCGTACCACACCGACGGCGCGGAAAAACGGATGTGCGGGTCACCCGCCAGCAAGGGCTTGCCGCTGTGCGTGCGGCTGCCGGAAACCGCCCAGGCGTTGCTGCCTTCGAACTGCGGCAGGCCATTTTCGGCCAGGGCCTGTTCGCTCAGGCGCGCCAGGGCGTTGAGGTCTTTCCAGTCATTGTTGGTCAAGGACGGACCGCTTGCGGGATCTTTTTGAAGGACGCCCTGAGGCTGCCAATCGAGGTCGAAGATATTCAGGTACTCGGCACCGAGTTTGTCACGCACGTAAGTCAACAGCGGTTCGGTGCGAAAGGCGGCGGCGAAGCTGTACGCCATGTAGCCGATGATGCTGGCGGTGTCTTCCGCGGTGAAGGGCCGCTTGGGAATGCCCAGCACATCGAACTCCAGCGGCCGCGTATGGGTTTGCTGGTAGGTATTGATACCGTCCAGGTAAGCCTGCGTCGCGATCCACGCCGGCGACTGGCGATCCTGCTCGGCGACATAACTGGCGGCGCGCTCGCGAATGCGCAGGCTGCGCATCAGCTTGTCAGTGTCGAGCAGCTTCGGCCCGAGGATCTCGGCCAGCTCGCCACGGGCGAGACGGCGCATCAATTCCATCTGGAACAGTCGGTCCTGGGCGTGGACATAACCGAGGGCGCGGTACAGGTCGGTTTCGTTCTCGGCGCGGATATGCGGCACCCCACGTTCGTCGTAGCGCACCGTCACCGAGCCTTGCAGGCCCTGCAACTGCACGGTGCCCTGGCGCGTGGGCTGCTTGCTGTAGAGGTAGCCGCCCGCGACGATGATGGCGGTGACAACCAGTGACAGGAAAGCGACGAGCAGGCGTTTCATGGTCAGTCCTTATGCGAGTGGCAGCGGTCCCGTTGGTCCCCTGTTTAACACGCGAGCGCTTCCCGACGCATCGTTCCTCGGAAGGATTTTTCCCAACCCGGGCGAATCCCCGTGGCGAGGGAGCTTGCTCCCGCTGGGCTGCGCAGCAGCCCCAGAAGCCAGGCACCATGGTAATTCAGTCATACCGCATTGGCCGGTTTACGACTGCTGCGCAGCCGAGCGGGAGCAAGCTCCCTCGCCACGGGGGGGCGGTCGGAGTGTGTCGCGAGGGCTGGCGCAGGAATTTCCTGCGGCCAGCGTGGAAGGAGGGATGCCGGGCCACCGAGCGATGGTCCGGCGGCTTTCTCAGCTAGGTCGAGGGGTGGGTGTTGGTTCGTTGGACGGTCCGCTCTGTGGCGGGGCTTCGCCGCGTTCTGCCAGCTCCATGTTGTCGCCAGCGGGCGCTTTTTTCCGATTCGTTACCAACCCCTTGGCAAAGTCGGAGGTGATGTTGAGCGCGGAGAGGCTGCCCTGCGGAACAATCTGGGTCAGCCCGCGGGTGACGTGATAGACGTTCTCCAGGTTGCGGGTCAAGCCTTCGGTCTGGGTGTGTGGCAGGGTATCCCGGTTAGGGTTGGTTACGTTCTGCCACGGTACCTGCGCCCGCTTGGCAAGGTCGTCAGTGCCGTCGCTCAGTGCCTTGTTCTCGAGCGGTGCCGCCACGCTGTTGGCAAAGAATGGGAGCAGCGTCAGGCCGGACGAGAAGAAGGTAGTGACGATCTGCTCCATTTTTTCTTTGACTTCAGGGTCTTCACCCACCGCGGCGGCATCCCCAACGCCGGTGCGCATGGCGATCCCTGGGCCCACCCCCACGATCCGGTTGGCCAAGTCACTGACATTGGCCATGCTGATCGGGTTGAGCTTGCCAGTCGCCTCGGCAAACGCCTTGGGCAGGAGTTCTTTCCACTCACGGTTTTCCTTCGTGACGCGGTAGGTGGGGATTTGCTCATCGCCATGGGTCTGGGCATATTTGGCAACCGCCTGCCCGCCCGCCATGAAGGTGCCGCCTACCGCAGAGGCGACACTGCGAGCTGCGATACCGGAGGCGTTGACGGACGTGAACTGATCTATCGTGTCCCTCACCGCATGAGCCGCGCCGAAGGCGAGGTAACCGGTGAAGTCGCCGCTCATGGTGCCAAAATTATTGGCGTTCTGTTTGAGTTTGAAATCGGCGCGCTTTTCGCTCTGTGTCGCGTCGATGGTCTCACGTTGGGCGTTGGCAACCCGGCGTCCGTTCACGGTGATGTCTTGCAGGGCCTTGGGGTATACCGCCAGCGGGTCGACCTTTTCCAGCCCCCGGCCGATCGTCTTGTCGACGACGACCTGGACAAACGGGCGCAGGCCATCGCTGATTACCTTGTGGGCGGTACCCAGGACGGTTGACGTCGCCGCCACATGTTTGCCGAAGGACTGGTCCGCCATCGCCTCGTCGATCGCCGCGGTGGCAGCGCCGAAGTGTCCGGCAGACGCGAGGCCTTGGGGGATTCCTGCGTCGGCAAATACAGCCAGGCCTGTCACGAAGCCGCTATGGGTCTTGAGTTCGGCCACGTAGTCCTGGCGTGCGACGTTCTTCAGTGCGGTGTCCAGCACCTCGTTTTTTTTCGTCGCCGCTGCCAGCTTGCTAGGTTTGTCGTCCTCCTTCTTCAGCAACCCGCCAAGCTCTTTGTTGACCTCACGCAACTGGCCTAACTCATCCCTCGCCTTGTCTCGGTCGGCCTGGGGAAGGCTCTCGTTGTTCGCCGCTAGTTGCGCGTGCTCGATCCGGCTTTCCATGAACGTGTTCAGCCACTGGGGCATGTCCTGCGTCATGGCTTGCGTGACGCCTTTGGCATAACCGCGAAAGGCTTCATGACTGCTGCGCAGCAGCTTGAGATCGCCTTCTCCCGGGGTTTGATCGATCACTTCCTGACACAGCGAATGATAGGCGCCGAGGGTATTACCAACGCGCTCGCAGTGCTTGTCCCAGACCGCTTTGAAACCTCCGCTCTCTTCCCTGTCGCCCTCGTTCTTGGCCAGGTACTCGTTGAAATCCTTGGCGAATGCTTCGGTTTCTTCCTGGCCTGACAGCATCGGGTGGGGCGTGCCGCCGAGTTCGGCGAGGTGCTTTTGCACGTCTTGATAGCTTGTCCCTGGCGCATAGCTCAATACCTTTGCTTCCAGTTTCATATGCTCACGGGCAAAGCCGATGGGGTCCCCCTCAGGATCTTTTTTACCGAGCCTGCCGATCATTCCTTGCAAGCGCTCCTGTTTGACCCTGAGCGTTTCCTGAGTCTTGTCGGACGCCTTTCCTTCGAAGTGATACGGCACAAGGGGGGTCGTGGACGGGCGAACCTGCTCGGAAAGGCTGGTTCTCACCGGCAGGATCCGATCGTCCTGCTGCGGGTGCAATGGCGCCGAACTTGAGGTTCCGCCTACTGATACTGCTGGCATGTCGTGTTCTCCTTCCTAGATCGACAGGGCGTTGTTGAGCCCTGCGCTACGCGGGGTGGGTTTGGGCTGGGCGGTCTTGGCGGCGTCGTCTGGGCTGGCACCGTCGAAGAAATAGCCATCGCGCCAGATCAGCGCCATGTCGGCGGCACCCCCCATCAGCCCGAGCAGGCGCTCGGCTGTAAGGCCCTCCAGCGGGACGTGGCCGATCAGGACCACCTGTTTGCTGTCGCGGTTGTACGACAGCGATGGGCAGAACGCGCCGCTGAGCAGATACAGGTTGGTTTCCAGCAGCCGTTGCAGGACCGCTTCACGATTCGCCACGGGCAGGGGGCCGAAGCCGCAGTAGATAAAAACGTCTCCCTCGCCCACGCCAGGCGTGTGCTTCAAGGAAAAGTCCACATCCTTGACCGACAGGTTCGCCTCTTCGTAGAACGCTGACGGGCTGGGAATCATCGTGAGTTCGCAGAGCTGATCGATCAGCTTGCAATAGGTGGGTGACGCCATGATGGACCTCGCATTGTCATTCAGGCACCGACGAGCGCCTGCTGCCCCTGATGAGTGACAGCCGGGGCATTTCGGTTCCACTGACCGGTGGAACCGCTGGCCGGTGATCTGCCACCCAATGGCGCCACCTCATTCAAGGTTGACCGCCCATGTCCCGATCACTTGCATCTTCGCCAGCTCTGCGATCCATCCCCAAAGGCTTGTCCATGCTGGCCATGGGGACCTTGCTGTACGGATGCCAGCATCTCGAACCGCAGTTGACCATTGGCGACCGTTTCGCCAACGAGCCTTACCGCGCGCAGCTACGCTGGCTTGAACCGGCGCCCACGGACACGATCATCGAGATTGGCGAGTCATCCCCGCAAAGCGGCGGCAGCCTGTGGGCGCGCATGCGCCAGGGATTTTCCTTGCAGACCCGGACCCAGGGCGTGGCCCGCATCGACGAGCAGCGTCGCTGGTTGATGGAACGCCCGGCTTTTCTTACCCAGACCGGCCGTGCCGGTAGCCGTTACCTGCACTTCATCGTGGGCGAGCTGAACAAGCGCAACATGCCCCTGGAACTGGCTTTGCTGCCGGCCATCGAAAGCGGGTTCAATCCCAATGCACGTTCGCCTGCGCAGGCGTTGGGGCTCTGGCAGTTCATTCCAGCCACCGGACGCCGTTACCAATTGCAGCAGCACGGTGACTACGATGAGCGCCGGGATATTCCATCCTCCACCCGGGCTGCCCTGGATTACTTGTCTTACTTGCACGATTACTTCGACGGCGACTGGCTGCTGGCGCTGGCTGCCTACAACGCCGGGGAAGGACGGGTACGCGACGCCATCACGCGTAACCGCGCCCGTGGCCTGGCGACCAGTTACTGGAACCTGTCGCTGCCCGGCGAGACCCAGAATTACGTGCCGCGGCTGCTGGCTTTGTCGCAACTGATCAACACTCCCGCGGACTACGGCGTGAGCCTGGCCCCCATTGCCGACCAGCCGTACTTCCAGATGGTCGCCTTGGCGCAGCCGGTGGACCTGGCGCAGCTGGCGCAGTTATCGGGGGTGCATGAGCGGGAGTTGCGCATGCTCAACCCGGCCGGCCGTGGCCGCGTAAGGGGGCGTTTGCTGATGCCGGTGGAAGCATCGCGCAAGTTGCTGGCGCAACCGGACATGATCGCCAAGGCCGCGTTGCCCCGGGTCGGCGATGGCGAAGAGCAAGTGGTCGCTTCGCCAGATACGGTCGAGCCGCAGGTGGCCGAGGCGGCAGTGCCACCCGGGGTGTGAGCGCACTGGCCGAGACGCGGTCTACCTCAAAAAGTAAATGCATCTGTGGCGAGGGGATTTATCCCCGCTGGGTTGCGCAGCAACCCCAAAAAGGTTGAATGCGATCGACCAGGCGTACCGCGGTGGCAGGCTTCGGGGGTCGCTTCGCAACCCAGCGGGGATAAATCCCCTCGCCACATACATCCTTAGGCTTGAGCCGAACATCATCCGGTCCTACAAACAATCCATCACGACATTCGCCAGGCCGCGTGCGCGAGGGTCCATCAGGACGTAGGAGCCGATGGTGTTGCAGGCGAAGCCGAAGGCCACGCCGCGCTCCGGGTCGGCAAAGCCGATGGTGCCACCGGCGCCCATGTGGCCGAACGCGCTCGTTCCCATGCCGTAGCTGCCGTTCGCCACGTCCGGCTGGTCGAGCATGATGCCCAGGCCGAAACGGGTGGCTGTCTGGATCGTCGGGTCGTATTCGGCGCTGTGCTCGCACAGCATTTCGTTGAGCAGCGGTGATTCCAGCAGGCGTCCGTCCAGTAGGCCGGCGTAGAACGCCGCCAGGCTGCGGGCGTTGCCGTGGCCGTTGGCCGCCGGCTGGGTCATGCGCTTCCAGCCGATTTCGTTACTACGCCCCAGCACCATCGGCGGATTGGCGAAGGCCAATGAACTCATGGCCATCGGCTCGTTGAGCACGAACTGCAGCACTCGACCAAAGGCCTCGTCATCGACGTCGTCCTTGGTGCGCGCCATGTAGGCGCATCGAGCGATGTCCGCGTCGTCCAGGCCCATATGGAAATCCAGCCCGAGTGGCAGCGCCACCCGCTGGTGGATGCTTTGCGCCGGGGCCATGCCATCCACCCGGCGCAGCAATTCACCGAGAATCCAGCCGAACAGCAGCGGCGAATAGGTCTGCTGTTTGCCGGCGTCGGCCCAGGGCCGTTCCTCGGCGATCAGGTCGATCATGGTGTCCCAGTCGTAAAGCGTTTCGGGCGCCAGGGGAGTGCGCAACGCCGGTAGCCCGGCGCGATGGCACAGTACCTGGCGCACGGTGATGGACGCTTTGCCGGCGTTGGCGAATTCGGGCCAGTAGCGGCAGACCGGCGTGTCGAGGTCCAGGCGTCCTTCGCCCACCAGTTGCATTATCGCCACTGCGGTGAACGGCTTGGTGCAAGAGAACAGGTTGAGTAGGGTGTCGCGCTGCCATTGGACGTCCGGTTCCGGCCCGGCAATTCCGGCCCACAGATCGATCACCGTTTCGCCGTCGATCTGGATGGACAGGGCGGCGCCGCGTTCGAAAGGGCTTTTCATCAGTTGGATAAAAGCCTCTCTGACCGGCTCGAAGCGAGGGTCACAGTGGCCATGGATGGCAAGTTCATGCGTCATGTCAGCTCCACGCGGGGTTGGGTTTCCCTTGAGTGACGCTGGCCGGGCAAACGGTTCATCCGGTGACAGGCGATAGGGGGCTGGTGGGCGAGCTTGCGCTGGCAGGGATCTTTTTACGCCAGTCCAGCCACTCATGGGCAACGATTCCTTCCTCTGGAGAGTGTTCATGGCGTACGAGCGGACCCTTGATTTGAATAGCGACGCGTTTCGCGGCGAGGCTTATCGGCACTATGCGGCGCTGCGCCAGTCGTCTCCGGTGTTCCTCAGCCAGCCCGACGGGCAGTTGCCGATGTGGTACGTCACCGGTGCCCGGGAAGTCGAAGAGGTCCTGCTGGACAATGATCGCTTCGCCCGTGATCCGTCGCGCATCGATCCGCGGTTCGCGGCGATGCTCGGCGGCGAGCAGTCCATCGCATTTCTCAATGAGCACATGCTCAACCGCGACGGGGAGAGCCATCGCCGCCTGCGTCGCCTGGTCAACAAGGCCTTCACCTTGAAGGCAGTGAACGCCATGCGACCGCGCATCGAACAAATCGCCGAGACGTTGCTGGACGCAGTGCAGTCGAGCGGACAGATGGACGTCGTGAGCCAATATGCCTTTCCTCTGTCGATTACCGTCATCGCCGAACTGCTGGGTGTCCCTGCTCAGGATCGCGACGATTTCCGGCGCTGGTCCCACATGATTGTCCGGCAGGTGGGCCATGACCTGAGCGAACTGCAGCGCTGCTACGAAGAATTTGCCCGCTACATGCTCGCCTTGATCGAGCAGCGCCGGGCCCAACCGGCCGACGATCTGGTGTCGGCCCTGGCCCAGGTGGAGGAAGAGGGCAGTATGCTCAGCCGAAGTGAGCTGTGCAGCATGATTGCGCTGCTGATCATCGCCGGGCACGAAACTTCGGCATCGATGATTGGCAATGCCGTGCACACGCTCATGCAGCATCCCGAGGCATTGATCCAATTGCGGGATGAGCCGACATTGATGCCCGACGCGGTGGAAGAGTTCTTGCGTTATGACTCGGCGGTGGAACGGGCCATGGTTCGTTTCGTCACCCAGGACACGGAACTGGCCGGACAGCGTTTGCAGCGGGGGCAACTGCTGGTGGCGGTGGTGGGGGCGGCCAATCGTGACGAGGCGATGTGCGCCGATCCGGACACACTGGATATCACTCGCCCGGCCTGCCCGCACATGTCTTTTGGCAAAGGTACTCATTACTGCCTGGGGGCTTCGCTGGCGAGGCAGGAACTGGAGATAGCCTTGGCGACCTTGCTGCGGCGTTGTCCCGGGCTGCAACTGGCGGTGGAGCCCAGCGCCGTACGCTGGCGCTATGTACCCAATTTCAGGGGGCCGGATGCGTTGCCGGTGCGTTGGTCGGTGGATTGATCCGGGTGGCCAGGCGTCGGGCCCGCGGGGAATTCTCGCCACGAGATCAACGGTTGCCAGTGCAAAAAATGGCAACGGCTCGCCCGGCCTCTTGCCGGACGAGCCGTTGATTCAAGCCAGGCTGGCCTCCCTTGTCTGCGCAGGCACTGAAGAGCTGACGGGTGTGGTGTCGATAGGTATCAGGTCCAATCCATAGAGCACCACATCCGCACGTTTGTCAGCGAATCGGGCGATACCCGGGAAACGTCCCCATAGCGTTGCTCCCAATCCTTGCACGCCCCGCTTGCTCGCCTCGTTGTGCTCGATGATCCAGGCCACCAGCGTCTCGAAACCATAACGTCTGGCCAACACCACGGCGGCCTGGCCGAGGCGAATGCCGACGCCGCTGCCAATGTGGTCGTTGCGCACATAGATCGATACTTCGCCGGTCAACCGGCAGGCCTGGGCACCCCAACAGAAGCGGTTGACGATCAACCAGGCGACTACCTCGCCGCCGCGCTCGAGCACGTAGATCGGGTCACCTTCCTTGACGAAACAATCGACGAAGAACGTCATTTCCTTCAGGGAAAACGCTCTGAGTACCGGGGAACTGGTTCCCCCCAGAGCGCTTTCGTTGAAGATATCCGTCATCACTGGCAGGTCATCGGGCGTATAGCGACGTACGCCACGTGGCAGGTCGGCTCGGCTGTTCAAACGATTACTGGTCATGGCCGGGTTTCTCCATAGACGCTTTTCTTGAGTTGTTCACGGGCCCGAAACAATCGTGAGCGCACGGTGCCGATGGGCACGCCCAGCCGTTCGGCGGCATCGCGGTAGCTGCTCTCGGTGTCCACGGCAGTCCACAAGGTGTCGCGCATGTCCTTGGGCAGGGCGTCCATCGCCAGCAGCGTGCGGTCCAGCAGCCGCCGGTTGTCGCACAATTCACTCAGGTCGATGTCGTCGCTGGATTCGTGAAAATCGCTTTCGTCGAACGTGCTCAGTGGCGGTTGCGCATAGAAACGGCGGAAATGATTGCGTATCAGGTTCAAGGCGATGCCGCATAGCCAGGTGTCCGGCTTGGCCAGCCCCTTGAATTTTTCCTGGTTGCGCCAGGCTTCCAGATACGTGAGTTGGATGATGTCGTCGGCGTCGTCTTGATTGAGTACACGCTTTTGCACAAACAGACGCAGCTTACGCTCCTCGCCGAAGCTGACACCGGGCGCACTCGGACGTGTCGGTGAGGTTTGCGGGGGAAGCATGAGGTTCAGGCTGTTCATCAATAAATCCCTCTGAATGGGTTCCCTGGTGTCGACGGGTGTGTCGACTTTTCCCCTTCAGCAGGACCTGTGCCAAGCCAGATTTAACTCTTATCTATTTGAAATTTAAGGTATTTTTATTGGTGCAAATGCTCTATTTGTGCAAGGCCGTGCACGGCTTTCCAGACGTCCACTGCATGAAATTGCACCGACCGGCTCTTCGGGAAACGGCCCGCGGACGACTCGGTCGTTCGCTTTAGAAAAGCCCGTGATGGCGATGGAACCGAATGGTGGATCACCGCCACCCACTGAGCGTCCGAAACCACGCTGCCGGTCATCATGAAAGTAGAAGCCCCGACAAATGCGCACATTGCCGCCAATCTCGCCCAGGCCGTTTCGGCTGTCGCGGGCGTTGGCAGGCCTGTCGAGTCGTCGCAGGCCACGCAGTCCAGTTCGATGGAGGAGGTCGGCATGACCTTCAGCCATCATGTGGAACGCAATACCAAGGCGCTGAACCAGCGCCGCATCCGTAATGCCCGCAGCGAGGTGGGCCAGGTGCGGGTCGAGACCCGTGAACAACTGGAAGAGTGGTACGACCAACTCGGCCACCCCGGCAAGCAGAGCCTGGGGGCCATGGCTGCCCAGGCCGGCGTCCTGCTCGGTGGCCAGCCGGTACTTGAAGAACTGGTGCAATCGACTGGCGGAGATCCGGCCCGCACCGACCTGATCCTGAAGCAGGCACTGCTGGACGCCGAGACGCAGGGTCGTCTCGTCGAAGCCAAGCGTGCCCGCGACTATCTGCAACTGTTGCGCGAGCGTTATGGCGCGCAGATCCAGGCCGGCATGAACATCGCCGAGGCCCTGCGGGCCTCCGGTGGCGATCCGGAACTGCGCCAGGCGGTACGGCGCCTCTATTACGACACCGTGGTGCTCAAGCAATCCTTGCCGACCATGATGCAGGCGTTGCTTGGTCTGTTCGGCGAAGCGGCATTCGTCTCGGGGCTCGACATGATGCGCCGCGCGCTGGCTGACGACATCGCCGCCCATGCCCCTTCGCGCCCTACCGCTCTGCTGCGCACATTGCTGATCGGCCTCGCTGCCTCGACGCAACTGAGCAGCGTGCTGCAAAGCTGTCGCCGTTTGCTGGAGCAACTGGCCTACAGTTGCCCGGCCAGCCAGCTTACGGCTGTGCTGTTGCTCCAGCGCATGCTGGGGTTTGTCAGCAGCGGCCTGTCTTCGGCGGAGGTGCGTCGCATCGGCCGTGAATTGGGCGGCGATCAGGAGCGCGACCAACTGGTCTCCTTGAACGGCTTGTACCCCTTGCTCAAGCGTTTGCCGCTGGCGCTCTGGCGCGATGCGAAAAGCCGCCAGAGCGCGCTGAAAAATCTGCTCGTGCTGCTCGATGAGCGTTCCCGTGGCGAGACCCGTGGACAGACCGCCGAACCGGTTATTGGAGCGCGTCCATGATCGCCATGCTGAACAAAGTCGCCCAGGCGGCGGTGCAACGTATCGAGGTGGCCGGCGCGTTCGTGGTGCTCGGCATCGTGTTCATGCTGATCCTGCCGTTGCCGACGGCGGTGGTCGATGCGCTGATCGCCATCAACATCTGCATCTCTTGCCTGCTGATCGTGCTCTCGCTGTACCTGCCGCGTCCGTTGGCGTTTTCCTCGTTCCCGGCGGTGCTGTTGCTGACCACTTTGTTCCGGCTGGCGCTGTCGGTGGCGACCACGCGCTTGATTCTCCTCCAGGGCGACGCGGGTCATATCGTCCAGGCGTTCGGTAATTTCGTGGTGGGGGGCAACCTTGCGGTCGGGCTGGTCATCTTTCTCATCCTGACGGTGGTCAACTTCCTGGTGATCACCAAGGGCTCCGAGCGGGTCGCCGAAGTCGCGGCGCGGTTCACGCTGGACGCGCTGCCTGGCAAACAGATGTCCATCGACAGCGACTTGCGGGCGAACCTCATCGATGTCAGCGAGGCCCGTCGCCGCCGCGAGGAACTGAACAAGGAAAGCCAACTGTTCGGGGCGATGGACGGGGCGATGAAGTTCGTCAAGGGCGACGCCATCGCAGGCCTGGTGATCGTGGTGATCAATCTCATCGGCGGCTTCTCGGTCGGCATGGTCCAGCATGACATGAGCGCGTCCGACTCGATGCACTTGTATGCCGTGTTGACCATTGGCGACGGTCTGATCGCGCAAATCCCGGCCCTGCTGATTTCCCTGACCGCCGGCATGATCATTACCCGCGTCTCGCCGGAAGGACAGCCAGCCGGCAGCAGCGTAGGCAAGGAAATCGCCAAGCAGTTGACCGCCGAGCCCAAGGCCTGGGTCATCGCTTCGGTGGGAATGCTCGGCTTCGCCGCGTTGCCCGGCATGCCGACGCTGGTGTTCATCGTGATTGCCTTGATCACCGGCACGGCGGGCATCATCCAGTTGCATGGCCGGGCAAAACAGGCCCGCCAGGCGGAGCAGTCTGAAACGGTCGTCACGCCGGAACACAATGGCGCCGAGGACCTGCGCAGCTTCGACCCGACCCGGGCCTATCTCTTGCAATTTTCCAAGGCGATGGAAGGCAACCCGGCCGCCGAGGACGTTATCCAGTCGATCCGCAAAAAGCGCAACGCGCTCGTTGCAGGTTTTGGCCTGACCTTGCCGCCCTTCGAGATCGAATACAGCACGCAGCTGGAAGACGACGAGTTCCGGTTCTGCGTGCACGAAGTGCCGATGTTGCGGGCGACCTTCGGTGACCGCGTGGCGGTGGCGCGCGGGCCGCTGCCATTCGAGCCGCAGGATGCCCGGGTCGGCAGCGAGGTGCGTGACGAGCATCAATGGCTTTGGCTGGCCCCCGACGACCCGCTGCTGGCGGACGAGCGCGTGGAAGCGGTGCCGGCGGGGGAGCTGCTGGTGGAACGCATGAGCCGGGCCATGTTTGCCACCGGCCCGCAGTTCCTCGGCCTGCAGGAAAGCAAGTCGATCCTCAGCTGGCTCGAAGCCGGACAGCCAGAGCTGGTGCAGGAGCTGCAGCGGACCATGCCCTTGGCCCGTTTCGCCGCCGTGCTGCAACGCTTGGCAGGCGAAGGCGTGCCGCTGCGAGCGGTGCGATTGATCGCCGAGTCGTTGATCGAGCATGGGCAGCACGAGCGCGATGTCGGTGCGCTCACCGACTACGCCCGCATCGCCCTGAAGTCGCAGATCTATCACCAGTACCGCGATGAAGACGGCTTGCACGTCTGGCTACTCACGCCGGAAACCGAAGGGCTGCTGCGCGACGCGTTGCGCCAGACCCAGACGGAAACCTTTTTTGCCTTGGAAAGCGTACATACCCGCGCCTTGGTCTTGCAGCTGCGCGAAGGCTTCCCGTTGCGGGCCAAACGCGTGGCGGTGCTGTTGGTCGCCCAGGACCTGCGCGCGCCGCTGCGTGACTTGCTGCGTGACGAGTTCAATCACGTGCCCGTGCTTGCCTTCAGCGAGTTGCACAGCAATGCCCAGGTCACCGTGCTGGGGCGCTTCGATCTCGAGCAGGAACAACTGCGGATCGAGGACGCCGCATGAGGGTTTTTTTCCCTCGGCGCGCGGGCAGCGCTGCCACGCGTAACGATGTAAATCCAGGCGCGTTCGATGGCCTGGCTGTGACAGTGGACGAGGGCTACCCGTGCCCCGTCGTTCAACCGGATTGTGGGCGCACCCCCGTCGCGCCTTGAGGAGTTGGCCATGTTCGAGCTGCGTGTATTGAGTGGTCTGCACCGAGGTGCGGCATTGCCGCTGGTAGGCGAGCAATGGGTAGTGGGAGCGGCGGAAGACGCCGACCTGGCGTTATACGATCCAGGTATCTGCGCACATCACGTGGCCCTCAGGCAGGTTCAGGGCCAATGGTTGCTGGACTCACTGGAGGGGAAGGTCTGTGATGCACAAGGCCAGCCCTGGATTCCCGCCGGGGCGTTGCAAAGCAATGCGCCGTTCTCTATCGCTGGCGTCTGGTTGTGCCTGGCCCCGGCGGATCAGCCCTGGCCTGAAGGAGCAGCCCTGGATGACGCCGCGCACCTGGCGGCAGAGCGCGAACCGCAAAGGGCTGCGGCGCGGCCTTCCTGGCCCAAGCGCCTGGGCATCGCTGCCGCGGTGATCACCGTTGCCTCCAGCGCCTTGGCCTTCACCAGCCAGCCGGCACCGACCGTGGCGCCCGGCGCGGTGCAACAGCCCAAGCTGGCCAAGGTGGCCCTGGACACCGTCGAGGCGGTCCGCCTGGAGCTCGATCGCATGCTTCAGGAGCGTGACCTGGATGCCCATGTGCAGACCGAGGTCCAGGACGGCCGACTGGCCCTGGTGGGTGAGTTGCCGCGTCAACGCCTGGCGATGGTCGAACGGCTGATGGAGCGTTTCCATGCCCGCTACGATACGTCGGTCGCGATCACGACCAACGTCAGGGAGCGGCTGAGTCAACTGCCGTTTCAGATTGCCCAGATCGTCGGCGGCAAACATGGCCACGTCGTCACGTCCGACGGCCGCCGGCTGTTTCTGGGCGACCAGATCGATGGGCTGCGCCTGACCGCGATCGATGCCGGCAAGGTCACCTTCGAAGGTGAGCAACGCTACGAGGTCACCTGGTGATGACGCAGGCGGCCATTGCACGGCTGGAGAGCTGGGAGGCCGGACAACGGGCGCATCTTCGCCGGTTCTCGCCGGTCATGGTGCGCGGACAGGTACAGCGGGTCAGCGGCATCTTGTTGCAATGCCGGCTGCCGGGAGCGCAGATCGGAGACCTCTGCCAGGTCGAACGTGACGCGCGCGAGCCGTTGCTCGCCGAAATCGTCGGCTTCGACCGCCACGATGCCTTGCTCAGCGCCTTGGGTGGCCTTGAGGGCGTGCGGGTCGGCGCCGTCGTGGAACCACTGGGCATGCCCCACCGGGTGACTGTCGGCCCGCAATTGCTTGGGCAAGTGTTGGACGGCTTCGGTCGGCCCCTGCTGGACGGTGGCGTGGGCGCATTCGCCGGGGCACAGGTGCTGCAGGCCTCGCAAGTGATTGGCGAAGCGCCTGCGCCGACCGCGCGACCGCGCATTCAACAGCCCTTGATGACCGGTGTACGCGCCATCGATGGCCCGCTGACACTTGGCGAGGGCCAGCGTGTCGGGTTGTTCGCCGGCGCCGGCTGCGGCAAGACCACATTGTTGGCGGAGATGGCCCGCAACGTTGACTGCGATGTCATTGTCTTCGGCTTGATCGGTGAGCGCGGGCGCGAGTTGCGCGAATTTCTCGACCACGAACTGGACGATGAATTGCGCGCTCGTGCAGTCCTGGTGTGTGCCACCTCCGACCGGTCCAGCATGGAACGGGCCCGCGCGGCATTCACCGCCACGGCCTTGGCCGAGGGCTTTCGCGCCCGCGGCCAGCGCGTCCTGCTGCTCATCGACTCGCTGACCCGGTTCGCCCGAGCCCAACGGGAAATCGGCCTCGCCGCTGGCGAACCGCTGGGGCGCGGCGGCTTGCCTCCTTCGGTCTACAGCCTGCTGCCGCGTCTGGTCGAGCGGGCCGGGTTGAGCAATGAGGGGGCGATCACCGCGCTTTATACGGTGCTCATCGAACAGGATTCGATGAACGATCCGGTAGCGGATGAAGTGCGTTCGCTGCTTGATGGTCACATCGTGCTGTCGCGCAAACTCGCCGAGCGCGGTCATTACCCGGCGATCGACGTGTTGGCCAGCCTGTCGCGAACCCTGGCCAATGTCGCCGAGGCCGAGCACCTTCGAGCGGGTATCAATCTGCGGCGGTTGCTGTCGGCCTACGAGCAGATCGAACTGATGCTGCGCCTGGGGGAATATCAGGCCGGCGCCGACCCCTTGACCGACCTGGCGGTGGAATCCCGCAGCGCCCTGGACGCATTCCTGCGCCAGGACTTGCGTGAGCCGGAGACGTTCACGTCGACATTGGCCCACCTCCAGCAATTGACCGCCTATGTCCCGGGCTGATCTGGACGCCCTGGCGCCGGTGCGCCGGCATCGCGAGGCGCAAGCCGAACGGGCCTGGCGCCAGCAGCGCGAGCTTTTGCGCGAGCGCCAGGCCGCGTTCGCCGCCGCGCGGGCGCGCTGGCAGGCAGCCTGTGAGCAGCAGGCGGCTCAGCGCGAGGCCCTCTACGGCGAGCACCGTGGCCGTGCGCTGAGCATTTGCGAACTCAATGCCTGGAGCACCGAGGAGCGGCGCTTGATCGGCGAGCTGGCGGAGCAAGCGCGGGCCTTGCAGGCGCTGGACGAGGAACAGGCGCAGCAGGCACGCCATACCGAAGCCGCGCAGCAGCGATTGCAAGGGCGCAGGCGTGACCTGGAAAAGCTCGGCGCCATGATGGAGTACCTGGTGGAGGTCCCCGATGATGAATGAACGCACGGTACGCGGTGGACCGCCGGCTGCATCCGCCCGCCACGCGCCGCGTGCGCATGAGCACGCGCCTGTCCAGGTGAGTCGGGCCACCCGTCCGGCGGCCCGCGAGCCTGCGCCCGCTTCCGAACGCGACCCCGAAATGATCGCCGGGCGCAGTGACGGCTACTGGTTTCGCCAGTGGGTCGACGCACCTCGGGGCAATGGCGAGGATGACACCGCCAGCGCCGGCTCCCTGTCAGGGTGGGTGGGCCTGGAGAGCGGCGAAGTGGACGCCTTTGTCGATCAGCTTTCGCCACGTCTGCGGGCCACGCTCGACCAGCAATTGGACCTGCTGCTGCACCTTCCCCACCTGGGACGGATTAGGGTCTCTGCGCAGCGTCTGGCCGGGACCTCTGGCTGGGACATTGGCCTGAGTGGAGAAACCGAAGAAGTACGTTCGCGGTTATCGAGTCGGTCCGGGCGCCTGGAAGAGGCGTTGGGTCAGAGCCTGGGCCAGCCGGTGACGGTGCGCGTGGCATCCGCAGAGGAGGCGAGTGCGACATGAGCGTACGTGCATTGGCGCTGCGATCGATGTGCAGCGATGACGCCGCCGCCCGGCAGCGCTTGGGGGCTGGCGTCAGTCTGCCGTTCGAGGTGGCGGGCGAAGCGGGCGTGGTGGAACTGACCCCGGCCAGCGGCGCGGCGAGAGCGACGCCGTTTGTGCTGGAGTGTGCGCAAGGTGCCTTGGCCCTCGACGAGCCCGGCCCGGTACTCAGCCTGTTCGGCGAGTGCCCAGTGGTCCTGCCCGCCGAGCCTTGCGCGGATGACGCCTGGTTCTGGGCGCTGTTCCAGCAAACCCTGAGCGAGTCCTTGCGGCAGGCATTCGGTTTTCTGAGACCGCTGGCCGGTCACGTCGTCGAGGGCATCGCCTGCCGGATCGAGGTGAAAACAGGCGCGGCCCGTGCCACGAGCCATCTGCAAATCGCCGGGACGACGCTGCTGGGGGTGCTTGGCGCAGCGCCCTGGCAGCGTCGGGGTGTGCCCTGGGGCGACGACCTTGCGCTGGATGTTCCGCTGCCATTGGGGCACCTGACGTTGGCCGCCAGGCACGTGGCCGCGCTGCGCCCCGGTGACGTGCTGGTTCCGGAGTCCGCCCTGTTCGATCCATCCGGCCAGGGAATCATTCGCCTGGGCCGGCAATGTGCGCGGGTCCGGGTATACGACCGTGCCGCGCCGTTGCGCCTGACCTTGCTCGCTCTGGAGGAAACCGCTATGAACACCACCGCCGACACCGACATCCTGACGCCCGACTGGGACGACACCACTCGCTACGAACCCGACGTCCAGGCACCTGAAGTCGACGAGCAACCAGCGCCTTACCCCGTCGACTCCGATGCAACGCAGGCGCCGGTTGCAGATCCTGCCGCCACCCGCGAGCGTTTCGACGACCTGCCATTGGCGCTGACGATACGTTGCGGCCACTTGAGCCTGACCCTCGGCGAGTTGCGCGACCTTGCACCCGGCTCGGTGCTCCAGGTCCAGGGCGTGGCGCCGGGCGCGGCGGCGTTGTTCCATGGCGAGCGGGCCTTGGCCCACGGCGAACTGGTAGAAGTGGATGGCCGGCTCGGTCTGCAGATCACTCGCGTGGATGTGGCTGGATGAGCTTCCAGGGGGTCGACCCCTTTCTGCTGGCGCTGTTCATCGGCGGGATCTCATTGGTTCCCTTGTTGCTGATCATTTGCAGCGCCTTCCTGAAAATCGCCATCGTATTGACGATTACCCGCAACGCCATCGGCGTGCAGCAGGTGCCGCCGAACATGGCGCTGTATGCCATTGCGCTGGCAGCGACGTTGTTCATCATGGCGCCGGTCGGCCACGACATCGCCGAGGAGCTGAAGGAGCGGCCACTGGATTTCAGCAATACCGAGGCGTTGCAGGGTTCTGCCTTGAATGCGGTAAAACCACTGCAAGCCTTCATGTCGCGCAATACCAACCCGGACATCCTCACCCACCTGCTGGAAAACACCCAGCGCATGTGGCCCAAGGAGCGCGCCGAGCAAGCCAGTCGCGACGACCTGATGCTGCTGATCCCGGCCTTCATGTTGTCGGAGCTCGAGGCGGGCTTCCAGATGGGCTTCCTGATTTACATCCCGTTCATTGTCATCGACCTGATCGTGTCCAACCTGCTGCTGGCGCTCGGTATGCAGATGGTCGCGCCGATGACCATTTCGTTGCCGCTCAAGCTGCTGGTGTTCGTCCTCGTGCAAGGCTGGACGCAATTGCTCGACAGCCTGTTCTATTCCTATCTCTGAGGGCATGCAATGGACGCGATGACGTTGTTCAAGGAAGGCATGTTGCTGGTGGTCCTGCTGTCCGCACCGCCCCTGATCGTCGCGGTGATCGTCGGCGTGCTGACTTCCCTGGTGCAGGCCTTGATGCAGATTCAGGACCAGACCTTGCCCTTCGGCATCAAGCTGGTGGCCGTGGGGCTGACCTTGCTGGTCACCGGTCGCTGGATTGGCGCCGAGCTGCTGGGCCTGTTGCGTCGGGCTTTTGAACTGATGGCCAGCACCTGATGACGACCCAGGCCTTCCTTCCCTATCTCGACTTGCTGCTGTCGATCGCCCTTGGCATGGCGCGTATCTATCCGGTGGCTTACCTGGTCCCGGTGTTCTGCTTCCAGCATTTGCGAGGCCTGCCGCGCCATGCCGTGGTGTTCGCCCTGGGCATGTTGCCGGCGCCGGGCATCCGCCAGGCGCTGATTGATGCCCAGGTCAGTTGGCTGACCCTGGCTGGGTTGATGTTCAAGGAGGTGGTGCTGGGCCTGCTGCTCGGGGTGCTGCTGGCCATGCCGTTCTGGCTGTACGAGTCGGTGGGGGCCTTGCTCGATAACCAGCGCGGTGCGCTCATCGGCGGCCAGTTGAACCCGGCACTCGGCACGGATACGACGCCGTTGGGCCACCTGTTCAAGGAGATGACGATCCTGTTGCTGGTCGCCGCCCTGGGCATCGGCACGCTGACCCAGGTGATCTGGGACAGTTACCTGGTCTGGTCGCCCACGGTCTGGTTTCCGTTACCTGGCGCGGATGGTTTCGGGGTGTTCCTCGGGCTGCTTGCCGAAATGTTCATGCACATGATGCTTTATGCGGCGCCCTTCATCGGCTTGCTGTTGCTGGTGGAGTTCGCCTTGGCCTTGCTCAGCCTGTATAGCCCGCAATTGCAGGTCTTTGTCCTCGCCATGCCGGCGAAAAGCCTGGTCGGGCTGGGCTTCCTGCTGTTCTATTTGCCCACGTTATGGGACGCGATGACCGGCCGTCTCGGCCGTTACGGGGAAATCCGCAACCTGCTCCACCTGCTGTTGCAGGGGCCTTGAAGGAAGGGCTCGTTCATGAGTGAAGACAGCGGGGAAAAGACCAAACGCGCGACACCGAAGAAAATCCGTGACGCCCGCAAAAAAGGCCAGGTCGGCCAGAGCCAGGACCTGAGCAGCCTGTTGGTACTCACGGCAGTCACCGAAGTGGCATTGACCCAGGCTGACAACAGCATGCAGGCGCTGGGTGAAATGGTTTTGTTCCCGTTGCACCGGCTGGACGGCGACTTCGTGCGCGCCTTCGAGGAAACCCTGGCCCATGCCGGTGGCGTGTTGCTCGGTTTCACCTTGATGACCGTCGGGTTGGCAATCGCCACGCGCCTGATCGCCGGTTGGGTACAGTTCGGCTTCCTGTTCGCGCCCGAAGCCCTTCACCCCGATCCGAACCGCTTGAACCCGTTGAACCAGGCCCAGCAGATGTTTTCCGCCCAGGCGCTGATCCAGCTGTTCATGGGGCTGGTCAAGGCAGTGTTCATCGCCAGCGTGCTTTACCTGGTGACTATGCCTGCCCTCGGGTCGTTGATCAGCCTGGTCAACGGTGATCTGCATGGCTATTGGCGCGGGCTCGCCAGCCTGTTCCGGCACATCATGCACATCTGTCTGGACGTGTTGCTGGTGCTGGCGATTCTCGATTTTGGCTTGCAGAAATATTTTTTCGCCAAGCGCCTGCGTATGAGCGAAGAAGAGGTGCGCAAGGAATTCAAGGAAATGGAGGGCGATCCCCACGTCAAGATGCATCGACGCAGCCTGGCCCGGCAGTTGGTCGACCAACCCGCCAGCAAGGAAACCAAGCCGGTGGAAGAGGCCGATGTGTTGGTGGTCAACCCGACGCACTTCGCCGTCGCGCTGCTCTATCGACCGGAGGAGACGCCGTTGCCGCAGCTCATCACCAAGGGCGTCGATGCGGATGCGCGTGCCCTGATCGAGCGAGCCAAGGCGGCGCGTATCCCGGTCATTCAATGCATCTGGTTGGCGCGAACGATCTACAAGGAAGACGTAGGCGGATATATCCCGCGGGAAACGCTCCAGGCCGTTGCGCATATTTATCGGGTCTTGCGCGAGCTGGATGACGAGGCCAAGGGCGAGGTGATCGAGATCCCGGAGCTGAACCTGCGCTGAGGCCGATGGAACCGGTGCGCACCGGGGTGCCACTCAGGTAGTGAGCCCGGGATCGCCCGGGCGATGCCGGTTTGCCGGCAGTCCCACCGCACACACCGACTCGTGGAGATTCCCCCTATGCCTGAACCCAATTCACTGGCCAATTCCATAAGGGGCACTGGTGCCCTGCATGGCGTCGACGGCTTGCACTCGTCGCGCTCGCCCTCGTTAAGCCAGCAGCCTCGCGACGCCCAGCAGCGTACCGGCACTCAAAGCCTGCATGGGCGGGGGCGCTCGTCTTCGTCGCCCCCTGCGGTTCACCAGCGCGGCCGGACCCGGACACGGGGTGCAGAGCGCACGGCTACGCCGTCTGACGATCGACCGCTGGATGACACGCAAAGCCCCGGTTCCACCGCGCC
This sequence comes from Pseudomonas sp. Z1-29, assembly GCF_051131995.1. Lineage (NCBI taxonomy): Bacteria > Pseudomonadati > Pseudomonadota > Gammaproteobacteria > Pseudomonadales > Pseudomonadaceae > Pseudomonas > Pseudomonas sp. Z1-29. Next base: position 375,373 of record NZ_CP071645.1, read on the forward strand.
GCCTCGCACGCCCGACTCGTTCATGAGCGAGATGGAAACCCGTCAACAGCAGTTGATGGCGAGGCAGTTCGATATGCAGATGCGAATGGAGGAGCGTCAGAGCGAAATGATGATCGTCAAGAGCTCGGCCGACATGGCCAAGTTGATGAGCGACACGGTGACGGAAGTCACCAAGGGCTTCATGGACACTGCGAGGAGAGTCATGCAGGAGGGAGGTGAGGCGATGAAGCTTCGGTAAGGCTCGCAATGATTCAGGAGAAACGACCCGTGGCGAGGGGATTTATCCCCGCTGGGCTGCGAAGCGGCCCCCAACCAGACAACTCGGTGTGCCAATAAAAATGAGTTCGTTTGCTTTTGGGGCTGCTGCGCAGCCCAGCGGGGATAAATCCCCTCGCCACGGTTCTTTGCTGTCTAGACCAGTCGGGTGCGGCTCGCATTGAGCGAGGTTGGACGTGAGGCCGCTGACGTAGCGGACGGCATCAAGCGTGCGCGCACTTCGCCGACCTGGCCGATGAAACCTACGATCCAATGGCAGAACCGCGCCTCGTCGAGCATCGACAACGGGCAATGGGCACACAAGCGAACGCTGCTCTTTTCGTCCAGGGCCAGCCAACTGCCGCCGAGCAGATCCAGTCGAAAGTTGAGCTCCAACAGGCGCTTGTGCAGGCCAGGTGCATGGGCTGGCACATCGATCGCGCAATGGAGGATGGCCACATCGCCGTGATCGGGCAGCTCGATGATCACGGCTTCCCGGTTGCTTGCGTCATACAGCGCGCAGACGCCGCCCTCCAGTTGCAGCTGCGCATGCAGGTGTTCCGCGAGGGCCGAGATCAAGCGCTGGGCGAGCGGTGTGGTGGTCATGCAAAGCCTCCCTCGGCCACGGGCCTTCAGTAAGTAACCGAATAATCGTCAAGGTCTTCCAGGCCCAGCAACGACAATTGCCGGGACTGGATCTCGTCGAGCATCTGCGACGAGATCGGTGATTCGGGCAGCGCCTGCCAGACCACCAGCGCGCGCTGCGGATCGAGAAACAGGAACAGTTGCGCGTAGTCACTCGGGTGGGCAAAGCGTCGTTCGAGCGCCCGCCGGACCTGACTCACGCCTAGCGCCTGGCTTTGTATCTGTAACGCAAGCCCCAAGCTGTGGGGCTCGCGTCGCAGGCAGAACTCGATGCCCGGGGCTATTTCCCAATACGTCGCGATGCCGGCGATGATGTTTTTCTGAAAGGCCTGGCGGGTGCTTACGCTGTGTACCGAAAAAGACATACCGTTTCAGTTCTCCAGTGGAACGACCGAGTGGTCGAGCGGATGTTCGGGGGAGCCCAGGCCGCCGCGCATACCCGGCGACCACCAGATCACCAGACGGCCGTTGTCGGGTTCGGCGCGGCTACAGGCATCGCCCTGGCAGCCCCAACGGTTTGCGCAGCCGGCGAAAACCGGCAGGCACAGCAACAAGACGAGCAGCTTCGGGGTGCGACTCATGGCGTGATCCTCGCACTGGTTTGCAAGAGGGAAGAGCGCCCGCCACCTGGTGTGCGCTTGGGTTGTCTCATGACGACGAACACTTCGGTTTCCTCACCGGGCTCGAGCCACACCTTCGGCCAGGCGGAGGTGGCCATGGTCCAGCGGGTGCTGCAACTGGCCTCGTCGAAGCGCAACCGTCGGTCGCCATCGTTGCGCACCACGCCCACGGCGATGCCGTAGTCCGGCCCGGCAAACCACTGGGCGCGCCCGGCGTCCAGCGATAGCCCCGGTTGCAACGCGCACAGCGTGTCGGCCGAATAAGGAATCGAGGCGGCTTGCTTGAACGTCGGCGGAATGTTGCCATCGGCCAATTGGGCGAGCACGTCGCTGATCTCGATGCGACCGATGGGGCGAGTGCCGTTGCGCCGCTCTTCCAGGCGTGCCATTGCGCTGTCCACCTGTTCACGATCGAGCTCGGAGATGTAGCGGGCCGGGTCGACCTGGTCGCCAATCAGACGGGGCGTCAGGATGAATACGCGTTCACGGCGGCTGGTCTCGCGGGTGGTCGAGGAAAACAGCAGCGGTCCGATCAGCGGGATGCGTCCGAGCCATGGCACCCGTTCGAGGTTGTCGTCGGTTTCCTCGGTATGAAAACCACCCACCACCAGTGATCGGCTTTCCCCCATCACCGCCTGCGTACTGACCACTCCTCGCCGAACGCTGGGCGTCTGCTGGCCGACCTCCGAGGGCTCGATCTTGCCGTCTTCGATGTCCAGGAACATCTGGATCTGGTTGCGGCCGCCGGTCTCGATGGTGTGGGGCACGACCTGCAGGCTGGTGCCGGCCGTGATGGGCTCGACGGTGGCCACCCGTTCGCCAATGGCGGAGATGTACTCGGTCCGGCTGAAGTCGATGACCGCCGGCTGGTTTTCCAGGGTCAGTACGGATGGATTCGCCACGACCGAGGCCAGGCCGCGACCTTCCAGTGCTCGCAGTTGCGCGGAAAAGTCGCCGTAGTCCTGGATGAATACCGTCGAGCTGGCGCCTGGGCGAATCATCGAGGCGCCGCCGATCAGATCGCCGCTCTCGACGTTCCAGTTCGACGCCAGCTCGGCCAGTTGGGTGCGGTCGATGTCGAGAATGATCGCATCGATTTCTACCAGTTTGCGTGGCACGTCCACGTCACGGATCAGCGGCGTGTAGATCTCCCGACGCTTGGGCGAGTCGTAGATGAGCACTGCGTTGTTGCGCACGTCGGCTTCGACGCGGATCCGACCGCGGCCGCCCTTGCCTGCGCTTTCCGGGCCTTGCACGCGGTTGGTGTTCGGGCGGCCCATGCCGCTCAATGCCAGCTGCTCGATATTGCCCATCGTCATGGACTGCTGGGCCTGCATGTTCTGGAACGAGGCCTGGGGCGAGGTCGCCTGCATTCCGCCGGACACCGCACTGCGGCTTTCCAGCAGCCCTTTGAGGATGCTGGCAACCCCGGGAATCACCAGCGTATCGCCGCGGTACTTGATGCTCCGGTCGGCGGCGGTGGCATAGCGCAGCGGGAAGCTGATCACCTCCTGCTTCTCTTCGGGTGTCTTGCGCGCCTCGGCAAACTGCGCAACCAGGCGCACGTAGCGTTCCGGGCCGGAGACCAGCACCACGCCTTCGTCGGGTAACTCACCCCAACCGAAACGCGGGTCCAGCAGGCCGATGTCGGTCAGGGCTTGCTTGATGTCCGGCGCGGCATCGGCGGACACTTCCAGGCGCGTGGAATCCTGGTTTTGCAAAGGGCTGACGTACAGGGTGTTGCCGTACATGAACCACTGGAAACGATTTTCCAGACCGAGCCGGTCGAGGAATGCCTGGGGGCTTTCGGCGCGCATCCGGCCATCGACGCTGCCTTTCACGGTGCCATCAAGCACCAGTTGCACCCCGAAAGTATTGGCAAAGTCGCCAAGTACCTTGGGCAGGGGCGTGTTCTGGGCATCGTAGGCGTAGGGCGTGTTTTTCCAGTCGGTCGGTACCGCCGCTTCGACCGGCATGCCCGCGCCCAGCGCGCCGGCCAATGCCAGTGCAAGCAGCGATGCCTTGGTCCAGCGACGGACGATGGACCGGCGAAAGTGTACCTGGCCGGCGGCCATCGAGCGGTACGGTGCAAGCCACCTGTTAGGCATGGCGGATTCCTGTTCCGAGCGAGTGAAAGTGCGAGGGGCGTCGCGCCACGGCACGTTGTTCTTTATGGAGAATCGATTGCCAGGTGTCCCGCTGGTTGAGCAGCGCTTCGAGCACTTCGACCAGGTCGTCGATGTGCGCGTCTGTCGCCAGTTGCGCCAGTAGCCATAAACGCTCGTCCTGGGGCGAAAGGGCCAACGCACCGGGGAATCGCGAGAGGCTTGGCTGCGCCAGCCGCAGAAGGTCTTCCAGGGACCCTTCGTTGCCCGGCGGGAAATTCAACTCGACCGATACCAGCAGGCCGTCATCCAGCTTCTTGAAGATCGCTTCGCCATCATCGATGACGATGGCGAAATGTTCCGCGCCGTCGACGTCGGCGTTCCAGCGGGCGAGCTGTGTGCGCAGCTCATGGCATTGCATCGATGATCGCCTTGGCGAGGTTGTGGTGGGCGGTGGTCTGTTGAGTGGCCGCGTTCACCGCGACTGACATGCCGTTCATGCTGGTCACGAACGAGTGCATATCGTCGAGTGACTGACTCTCGGCGGCGTTCATTGCAGCGTTGTTGACGTTGTCGCTGGCGCGTTGGAAATAAGTATCGAGACGGCGCTGGATGGCATCGGTAGAAGACATGGCGGTTGCTCCGAGGTAAGCGTATTCACCGGATGAGTGGCGATTACGCCGCTGACGGTTCCGCGAAAAGTGAGCAAAAGATCAGTTGGGGGGCGAGGATGGACCTGTCAAACATCCGAATCCCCGTGGCGAGGGAGCTTGCTCCCGCTCGGCTGCGCAGCAGTCGCAAAACCGGCTGATGCGGTCTGCCTGAATAAAGTTGAGCCCTGCTGCGCAGGCCAGCGGGAGCAAGCTCCCTCGCCACGGGTTTCGGGTCGTTTGGGCTACCGCTGCGGCTCGGGCAGGCGCAACGCTTCAACAGCCGTGACCCAATCGAGCAGGAACGTGCCGCCTGGTGTTTCCAGCTTCAGCTGATGCGCCTCCATGCTGGGATCCGCCACCGGCGTCCAGGGACGTTCGCCAGATGAGCCCAGACTTTGGCTCAGCTTCGCCAAGTCGTCGGGATGACAGCGAAGAGTCGCACTGACCGAACCATCCTGGCGCGAGGCAAGCTGACGAACGAGTGCATCGATGCGGGCCTGATCCGGGACTTCGCTCAACAGCGTTCCCAAGGCCTCGTTGACCAACTGCGCGGCGCTGGTCTCGATCCGTTCCCACATGGCCTGGCGCTCGGCTTCCCAGGTGGCGAGCACGGTTTCGGCTGTTTCCCAGAACTGCGCCTGTGCCTGGAGCACTACGGCGCCCGCCTCTTCGGCGGCACCCTGGATCAGCTGCGTGGCGTGGGCCTGGGCCTGTTCGAGAACGGCCTGTGCTCGGCCACAATCCACGAGGGTTTCGCGAGGGATACAGGGCTGCAACAGGCCCTGGCCACCGGGACGTAGGTCAAGCGAGCGCCGAGCGAGCATCGTGCATCTCCGTTTGGGGGGGCGCTGGCGCCAGGCTTTGCTCGGCTTTCCAGCACGCGGACTGCCAGAGCGTGTTGAGCTTGGCGGCAGGCGGCCGTGGGGTGGGCTGCGTTTCGAGGGCAATGATCCTGCTGCGCGGGAAGGCCAGGCGCGTACGCTCCCAGGTCCGCTCCCCCAGCCAGGCGCGCAGCAGTACAAGCGGGTCGTGGCCTGGTTCGAGCCAGTGTCCGGGGCGCAACGCCTTGGCGGTGCGCTCGCACCACGCCCGGTCCTGCGGCGAAAGCATGTCCATCGTTGTCAACGGCGAGCATGTGTTCGCCACTAATTGGCAGGCCAGGACCAAGGTTCGGGGCGTGCCGCAACAGAGTGACAACACCGCCGGGTCGGGCTGTGGCGGTGTGCACGGCGTCATGCCGAAACCGCGGGCCAATGCGGCGTGATGCCCGCGGCTCAAGGCGTCGATTTGTGGCCCGGTCAGCAGGCCGAGCGCCGCTGGGTACCAATCACGTTCTGCTTCGCGCCACGCCAGGCACCACCAGCGAGCCCATTCAAGCGCTGCGTTCATGCAGCAGTCCCCTTGCTGTCAGGCTTGGCGCCCGGGTTCTTCACCGCGAACAGTGGTGGCGCCGTGCCGTTTTGCGCGCCCGCCGGCGTTGCGCTCTTGCGCTCGAAAAATCGCGGCAGCACCAGTACGCCGTTGCGCCACAACCGGTAGAGGCCGTACGAGGCGCCCAGCAGGAGGGCGAGCAAGGTGAGGCCGGCCGCCAGGGTTACTCCCCGCCAATAGCCGATGTCGTCGGCCTGCATGAGGAACGGCCCGAAATACGCCATCTTGCGCCGTTCCTGATAAGCCGCCGCAGGAACGAAGACCACTGACAGCTTGGCCGGGTTCTGGGCCGCGTCAGCCATGCCGGGAATCCCGCTGGCGACCAGGTTGCGCACTCTCGGCGTGATGCTGTCAGGATCCAGCGCGCTGGTGTGCTTGATAAACACCGAGGCCGACGCGGGCTGGACCGGCTCGCCGGGAGCGACCCGTTCCGGCAGCACCACATGGACCCGGGCGAGCACCACGCCATCGATTTGCGACAGTGTCGATTCGAGCTCCTGGGACAGCGCGTAGAGGTAGCGGGCACGCTCTTCCATCGGTGTGGAAATCACGCCTTCCTTGCGGAAGATTTCCCCCAGGCTGGAGCGCGATCGACGCGGCAGCCCAGCGGCTTCGAGAACCTGTACGGCACTGTTCATGTCCGCTGGCTCGACCAGCACGGTCAGCCCGTCCTTATCGACCTGCTTGCTGGCCTCGACGTTCTTGTCCGCCAGTTCCGCGATCACTTCATTGGCATCCTGCTCGGAAAGATGGCTGTGCAGCGCCGTCCTCTCGTCGCATCCGGCGAGCAGCAGGCACAGCACTAGGGGTGAGAATGCGCGCATGAACATGACCGGCTTTCCCTTACTGGAGATTGGTGAGCTTCTCTATCGCCTGGGAGCCCTTGCTGACGATCTTTGCGGTCATCAGGCTTTCCAGGTGAAAGGAAGACAGCGACCGGTTGGACTGCAACATGTCCTGGGGATCGGCGGTGCGGATGGCCTTGAGCATGTCCCGGTTGGCGCGATCGTCCAGCCGTTGCAATTCGCCGGAGCGGCTGGACAACGAATCGATGATCCTCGCCGCGACGTTGTTTTCACTGTCGGGGGCGGGGGCTTTTTCGCGCATTTGCGCGTTGAACCAGCTGACATCGCTGGTCTCGGCGCCTGCCCGCGCACTGGCGCCAGGTTTGGTTGCGGTGGAAACCACGCTGCTGGTGTCGATGGCTTGTACGGTCATGGCATATCTCCGATTACAAGGTGGGCCTTCAGGCGTACATCAGCCTCAAGACGTTGCGAGCGCTACCCGTCACGCTCAGATGAAACTCGATTTCTTCCCGGCTGCGTCGACCGCGCCGTTGCATGGACGGCTGCTGGCCGGCCAGGCGGGCGAGAGCGAGGTCCAGTTCTTCCAGGGCGAGCTGGAACAGCCGTGTCTCTTGAGCCTCCAGCCATGCGCCACAGGCAATCCGTTCGGTCCATGTCCAGTTTTGCCCGTCGAAGCTCGCCGGTGGCGGGTATCGCGACGGGTGCTGGTCCATGAATGCCGCGACCTCGAACAGCAGGTCCAGGTCGTCCTGTTCATAACGCGCCTGGCCTTGTTCTTCGTCGATGTCCAGCAGGGTCAGCAGTTTCCTTCGGCCCAGCACCGCGATGATCTTGAGCAACAACGACAGGCTGGTGTCGTAGCGGTCGCGCCGCGTGGCGCGGTCGCCTTCCAGCTCCCAGGCGCCGAACAGCGCACCGCAGAACGGGTTGTTGGCATTGCCGAAATCGCTCTGGCTGTCGACGTCGTTATCGCCGATGGGCTGCCGGCGGTGGGCGAGCATCTGCGCCAGGTCGTTGAACAGATCTTCGTTGGAATAGGCATCGTCGCTGTCGACATCGAGGGTGGACCCGGTACCTCCGTTGATCTCCTCAAGAATATCTTCGAGCACCAGATGCAGAGGCGCCTGGGTCTCGGCGGCCAGTCTGTCCTGCGGGGTGGATAAACCTGACCGGGGCTGCCCGCCAGTCGAACCGTGTTCGCTGCTCCATTGGACGAGCGACTCGCGCAGCCGATCGCTCGCACCGTGCAGCGCCAGGTGCTCGACGACCCGATCCGCCAGGCCGTTCGCAGGCGAGGCCTGGCGCAGTGTCGGGTCGTCACCGAGCAAATCTCTGGTGCTACGAAGGTTGTCTGGCGAATGGATCTGCATCGGGTTTCTCCCTCGACGCGCATGGGATTCCCCGCCGGAGCGGGGCTGGAGCGAGAGGGTCAGAAGCGTATGTTCTTGGATGCCTCCCCCATGGCGGTGATGGCCTTGGTCGCGGTGTCCATCGACCCTGCCGCGATTGCGTTCATGGTGTCGGCAACCAGTTTTTTCTGGTCGAATTGGGATTTCATGGTCGTCATCGCCGCCGACGTGGCGTCCATCTGTTGCATGGCTGCCGTGGAGGCGGCGAGAGAAGCTCCACCAAAACTCATAGTCGTATCTCCGGATTGTGGAATGGCGAGACGATCGTGAACGTCTCGACGAATAAGTGGCGACCGCTGCGAAAACGGTTCCACCAATCCACTCAGCTCGTCGATATTTGCAGGCATTTCATCCGGTAATAGAGCGTGCGGCGGGCGATGCCCAACTCGGCGATGACTTTATCGATGCAGTGATGGTGGCGACGCATGCAGTCCTCGATGAGGATCTTTTCGAACTGCTGCAGGTGCTCTTTGAGCTTGAGGGTCGAGCTGTTGTGCTCCAGTTGCTCGGCGCGGGGCAGTGCCGGCAAGCCGAGCACGTAGCGCTTGGCGGCCGATTGCAACTCGCGGATGTTCCCTGGCCAGGCGTAGCCGAGCAACTGGCGCAACAGCGCTGGCGAAGGCGCGACGTAGGGCTGGTCGAGTGCCTGGGCTTCCCGGCGTACCAGGGACTGGAACAGCGGCACGATGCGTTCCTTGCGGCTGCGCAACGGTGGCAGCTTGAGGCTGATGATGTTCAAGCGGAAATAGAGGTCCCGACGAAACTCGCCACGTTCGACCATTTCCGCCAACGGGCTTTGGGCCGAGGCAATCACCCGCATGTCCACCTGGATGTTCTGGGTCGAGCCCAGCCGCTGTACAGTCCTGGACTCCAGGACACGCAGCAGCTTGGCTTGCAGCCCTAACGGCATGCTGTCGATCTCATCCAGATACAGCGTGCCGTTGTGCGCGGCTTCGACGAAGCCCGCGCGATTCTGGCTGGCACCGGTAAACGCGCCGGTATTGGCTCCGAAGAGTTGGCTCTCCGCAAGGGACTCGGGAATGGCGGCGCAATTGATGGCGACGAACTTGCCGGAGCGGCCGGACATGCGGTGGATTTTTTCCGCCAGCGTGTCCTTGCCAGTGCCGGTCTCGCCGCGCAACAGCACATCGACCCCTAGCGGGGCGACGCACTGGGCAAACGCCTCAAGATTGAGAGCATCCTCTTTCGTGGGAGTGGAAAGTGCAGCGCATAACAACTTTTGCATCACTGACGATTCCATTTTTTGTTTGGTTTAGGAGGGTCGACAAGTAAAACGATGAAAAGGCGTATCCAACTTCCTCGATATATAGCGCCGCCGCGCAATCGCAGGGAAAATCAACATCTTCTGTACGAGGGTTAGAGAAGCGATTAAAGAAAAGTTCACGTAGCGCCGCCGGTTGTTAAACGATTCAGCTCGGCAGCCAGAACGCCCCGAAAACCCCTGCGCGACCGGCCTGGTTGGCGTCTGGAGCGAAAATCGGGGGATCTCGGAGGCTTTTCGAAAAATTGGATCCGACAAACGGTTCAGCGCCAGCTCGCTGTTTGAGCAAGTACTCTAGAAAAGAGCAATAGCTCTGATTTTGTAAGGCGCCTACAGACGTTTAAACAATACGTATCGTAGTTGGGTTGGATTAGTTTGAGTTCGACCATGGACAATAACAGCCGACCGCCAACGTGTGAGTCGCATTAACTTCCCGGTCAATATTGAGTGCTTCAAGTATTGGCTCGATAAAGCTGTTGCTCGAGTTGCAAGTCAAGCCTTCGCTGTAAGGCCCGAAGTACGCCAGCTTGCCGCTGCGGTCCCAGATCGCCACGGCGGGGCTGGCGGGAATCTGTGCCGAGCCTGGTAACGTCGTCAGGGGTTTGAGATGGCTCAAAGTGCTGGGCAAGTGGCCTTGGCTGCCGGTCTTTTGGACGGCGTAGAACTCGACGCTTTGCGGCGCATATTTGTCGATCAGCTCGGAGAGGTGCTGCTGATTGCCGACGTTGCATGGGCAGGCCGGATCCCAGAAGTGCACCAGGCGGATTGCGCCCGGACCGGCGAGGTCGGCGGGCAGGCGCAGCGGGTCGCCGGAAAACACCGCCGTGTGTTGACTGAACGCCCGGAGGAAACGCCCCTGGAACCAGTCGTAGGCGAACCACAGGATGACGGCGCACGTCAGGGCGAGGAGGCTGGCAAGCAAGGTCGTGCGGTGGGACGGGCGCATGGAGTCGATCCTCTGAAGCCGCGTAGCTTGCCATGGCTGGCGCGACAGATGAATATCGCAGGCGTATAACGCCTGTTTTCGCGCGATGCGCATTTGCCTGGAATATTGATGCCCGCCTCCTTCGACCCCGATCACCTGCGCGCCAGCCTGCAACCCCTGGCGCAGTGGCAACCGCTGTCTGCGCAAGCGCAGGCCTACCAGCAATTCTATGGGCTGGACTTTCCGGCGCGCACCTTGCGCAGGGGCCTGGGACGTTTCGACATTGCCGGGTATGAACTGGTCGGCCAGGTCTGGTGGCCGGAAAAAGCCGTGGGGACGCTGTTCCTCTTTCACGGCTATTACGACCATATGGGGCTGTACCGGCATTTGGTCGAGTGGGCGCTGGATCAGCAATGGGCGGTGATCAGCTGCGACTTGCCGGGCCACGGCCTGTCCAGCGGCGAACGCGCCAGCATCGGCGATTTCGCCGAATACCAGGCGGCCTTGCGCGGCTTGCTGGCCGAAGCCGAGACGCTGGATCTGCCGCAACCCTGGCACCTGTGCGGCCAGAGTACCGGCGGCGCGATCGTGGTGGACCATGTGCTGCACCACGGCGCGGACAGCCCGGCCCAGGGCCAGGTCATCCTGTTGTCGCCCTTGGTTCGGCCACGGGCCTGGGGCTGGTCGCGCCTCAGTTATTACTTGCTCAAACCTTTTGTGAGCGGCATCGCCCGGCGCTTCAGCGAGAACTCCAGCGACCCGGGTTTCCTGCCGTTCCTGCAGGCCGATCCGCTGCAACCGCTGCGCCTGCCCACTGCGTGGGTCGGGGCGCTGGCGCAGTGGATCCGGCGTATCGAGGCGGCGCCGAGCAGCCCGCGCCAACCTCTGATCGTGCAGGGGCAGGCGGACATGACCGTGGACTGGCGGCATAACCTGCAAGTGCTGCGCGGCAAGTTCGATCGGCCGCAGGTCTTGATGTTGCCCGAGGGGCGGCATCACCTGGCGAACGAGACCTTGGCGATACGGCAGGAGATGTTTGAGTTTTTGAGCAAGCGGATGGGCCGGATCCGGCGGTAATCGGGCTATGGCCTTCGCGAGCAGGCTCGCTCCCACAGGGTATTGGGTGTGCTGGGAGACCAGTGTGGGAGCGAGCCTGCTCGCGAAGACGATGCAACAGGCGCTGAAGATTACTGCCCCAGATTCTGCCCCACCGCCAACCCCGCCCGGATCGCCGCCAATGCCGCCTGATAATAAGCCTGGCCCTCGGCCGACTCGGCAAACGTGGCGAATTCTTCCAGTTCGGTATCCGTCAGGTCGCGGTAGACGTACAGCAACGTGTTGTTCAGGTCCGCGCCGATCTGATCCATCAGGCGCTGGCGCTGACCGTTCAGCATGCCCTGGGCCTGGCCGCCGCCGAGCAGGCCGGGAATCATCGAGCTCAAGCTGTCGGCTGCCACGCCGGCAATCGCCAGGCTGACTTCGGCGCCGGCTTCGCGGGCAGGCAGGGCCTGGGCCAGGTGGCCGATGATCAGCAGGCGATTGTCGCTGGCTTGCATTTTCGGCAGGCCCTTGGCGTTCTTCGCCAGTTGGTCGCGGCGGGTGGCGAGCAGTTCGGCGGCGACGACCTTACGGCCCAGTGGCGACTGGAAAAAAGCCAGGGCCGGGTTCGGGTCGGCAAGATTGCTGCGCAGTTGCGCCTCGGCCCGCTGGTCCATGGCCTGGGGCGCGAAACGCTGGTTGCTGTTGTTCACCAACGCCTGGAAGACCGCCGGCGGCAAGCTGTTCTGGTAGCGCTGCTGCGCGGCGCTCAAGGCATCATTGAAATGCGCCCGCTGTTCCGGCCAGCCGGCGACCTTGTACAACTGGTCATAGCTGTCTGCCCAGGCGGGCAATACGCAGAACATCAACAATGAGAAAAGCAAACGGCGCATAGGGACTCCTGTCAGCAGCCGACTATTCTCCGTGGGGGGCGGGGTCTTGTCGAGAATTCGTATCAAGTTCGTACGACGGTGCTGACAGGCGCAGCCAACCCGCTGCGCGGCGCTGTCGGTTTTGCAGGCACAGGAATACTATGCGCGCCATGCGAATACCTTCTGATCATCCGTTGCTGTTACGTATCGTCGACGACCTGGCCGAGCGCGGGTGGTCGCAGCAGAACATCTTCTTGCCGGATGCGCTCACCCGCGCGCTGGCGGCCGAATGTCGCCAGCGCGCCGCCGAAGGCGAACTGGCTCCAGCCGCGGTGGGGCGTGGGCCGTTTTCGGAAATTCGCGAAGGGGTTCGTGGCGATCGCATCCAGTGGATCGAGCCCGGCCAGGTCGAGGCCTGTGATCGTTACCTGGGGCTGATGGACAGCCTGCGCGAGGCCTTGAACCGGGGGTTGTTCCTGGGCCTGGAGGATTTTGAAAGTCATTTCGCCTTGTACCCGCCGGGTGCGTTCTACCTCAAGCACGTCGACCGTTTCCGCGATGATGACCGGCGCATGGTCTCGGCGGTGCTCTACCTCAATGACGCCTGGCTGCCGGAGCACGGCGGCCAGTTGCGCATGTACCTGGATGAAGGCGTGAAGCATGACGTGGTGCCCACGGGCGGCTGCCTGGTGGTGTTCCTGTCGGGGGATATACCCCATGAAGTCCTGCCGGCCACGCGTGATCGGCTGTCCTTGACCGGTTGGTTCCGGCGCCGTGGCAACGAGTTGTTCTGAACATGCCAAAGATCCTTGTCAGCCGCTGCCTGCTCGGCCATCGCGTGCGCTACGACGGTGGCGCCAGCGGGCCGTTCGACTTGCTCCAGCATTGGCTCGACGAAGGCCGCGTCGTGCCACTGTGCCCGGAAGTCGCCGGCGGCCTGCCCACGCCTCGGCCGGCGGCGGAGATTCCAGGCGGCCAGGGCGCGCGAGTGCTCGATGGCAACGCGGCGGTGATCACCACCGAGGGCGAGGATGTGAGCGCGCAGTTTCTGTCCGGTGCGTATCAAGCGCTGGCGTTGGTGCGCGAGCACGGCATCCGCATCGCCGTGCTCAAGGCCAACAGCCCCTCGTGTGGCAACCTGCTGACGTATGACGGGACGTTCAGCGGGGTGAAGGTTCGAGGTGAAGGGGTGACGGCGGCATTGCTCAAGCGCAATGGGGTTCGGGTGTTCAGCGAGCTGGAACTGGCTGAAGCGGCGTTGACGCTCAAGGCATTGACCGCCGAATAGCGGCCGGCGATTAGCGTTTTTGTGGCGAGGGGATTTATCCCCGCTGGGTCGCGAAGCGGCCCCGGCTTTTCTATCTGGTAAACGGCGGCGCTCGATATTTTTTTGGGGGCGCTTCGCACCCCAGCGGGGATAAATCCCCTCGCCACAAGAGTTGTGGTGTCTAGAGCTGTTCAGCCAACAGCTCGATCTGTTCCTGTCGTTCGGCCTGGCTCAGTCGTGGCTGGGGATTCAACGACGACCACTGCGGATACGCCCTGGCCTTGCCCAGCGCCTCGGGTAATTTGCCTTCGCGCCAGGTCTTGTCCTGGGGCGTGGCGATATGGATGCTCTCCATCGCCGCATGGCCACGCTGGTCGATGGCTTGCAGCAGTTGCCGTTGGCGCAGGGCCAACAGGCGCAGCACGTTGTCATCGACGCTCAGTTCACGTTGGCCCTTGAGCTTGCCGATCAACCGGTCGCCATAGTTGCGGGCCGTTTGCAGCGCGCCGCCGGCAATCGCCCCGGCGAGGGCGGCGGCGCCCAGGGTCAGGCCACCCACCAGCAGGTCGACACCGGCTCCGGCCGCTGCCCCGGCCGCAATGCCGCCACCGACCCGCACGCCCAATTGCTTGAGTGTGTCGGGGTTGAACAGGTCATCACCCCAGCGACCATCCAGCAAGGGAAGATCGCTGGCCGCCGCATCTTGAGGGCGGAAAGCGTAGAGCTTGAGCAGGGCCTCGACACAACGCTGTTCGCGCTGGCGCACCGCGTTGCGCAGTTCGCTGATGGCCTGGCGTTCCAGTTCGGCATCGCTGGCGACGCTGCGCCGGCAAGCGGCGCAATCGATCAGCAATTCGGCAATCAGCCGTCTGGCGCTCTGCTGGCGTGCCAGACGCTGGGCCTGTTGATCGGCGATCAGCCGCTCCAATTGCCCGCGAGCGCTTTCCAGCAGCAACGCCAGGCTTTCATACAGACGTCGCTCGCCGTCCTCGGGCGGGGCGACGCTGTCGAAACGGACCAGCGCATGCAGGCCCAGCCGCGCCAGGGCTTCGCGCCAGTCGGCTTCACGGTGCTGGGCGCTGCTGACGAAATTGAGCACCGGCAGCAGCGGTTTGCCGCAACTGGCGAGGACTTCCAGTTCATCGCGGTACTTGGCCAACACCGGTTCGCGGGCATCGATCACATAAAGCCCGGCGTCGCTGGCGAGCAACTGCCGCAGCACCTTGGCTTCTTGCTCGAAGCGTTGTCGCGCCTCGCTGCCTTCGAGGAAGCGGGCCAGGCGTGCCGGGCCATCCAGGCGTTCACCGGGACGCTCGAGGCGTTCGAGATAATCGAGCAGGGCGATGGCGTCTTCCAGCCCAGGCGTGTCGTACAACTCCAGCAGCGCCTCGCCGTCCACCGACAGGCGCGCGCCTTCGACGTGACGGGTGGTGCTCGGGCGGTGGGAGACTTCGCCGAAGCCGACATCCCGGGTCAGGGTACGCAGCAGGGAGGTCTTGCCGACATTGGTGTGCCCGACCACGGCGAGCTTCAATGGCTTGATGGATTCAGTCATGGCCCGTCTCCAGCCAGTTCAACGGCGCGCAGTCGGCGAACGGCAACTGCAGCTGCTGCAACGCGCTGTGCCAGTCACCCAGGCGCTCGGCATCCAGTGCTTCGCCGGGCGGTGCCTGCAACAGCCAGACGCGGGTGGCGCTGGCGCTGCGAGCGAGTTCGGCGATCAATGCCAGGCTGCCACGGTCTGGCGAGCGCCGGGGATCGCAGGCAATCGCCAGTCGCGCGGGCGGGAAGCGCGAAAGTTGTTCAAGCAATTTGTGGCGCGATTCGCGGCTGTCGAGGATGCCCGCGCTTTTCACGGTGCCCGGCAGCTTCGGCGGCCAGGGACGTTCATCCAGCTCGATCGCCACCAGCAGCGCGCCGTCGCTTTTCATGGCGCCCACGGCGCTTTCGACGTGATGCAATTGTGCGGGCGCGGCGTCATTGACGCCCAGGCGTTCGCTGCTTGGCATCAATCGCTCACGCAGCTGAGCGTAGCCGGGCAGGTTCAAGTCCAGGCGCAGGCTGGCGCGGCCACGGCGCCAACGCCACAGGCACAACAGCGCAAGACTCAGGCGCGGCAGCACGCCGTAGACCAGCAGCACGCCCACCAACCAGGCGGCCCAGGCCTGGCGGGCGCTTTCGATGTCCAGCGCGGCGTCGCCGCTGGCGCGGATCATCTCGACGCTCGGCACGCTGAAGCCCAGCAGGGCGGGCAACGCACCGAGGGCCTGAGTCATGGCGACGAAGGTCTCGCCACCGAGAATGGTGGTTTCCCATACGAAGCCATAGCGCCGGGTCGCCATCAGCAACAAAACGATGACCAGCGCGCTGAGCATCGCCAGCAACCACAAGCCATTGACCAGCACACCGAGGGCCCAGCGGTTGAGCTTGTGCCGTTGCAGCAACAGCAGCAGGGCCGGCGCGAGTTGCGCGGCCTTGGCGTCGCGGGCGAGTTTTTCGCTGAGCCACAGCCACAGGCGGCCGAGCGTGGCGCCTTGCTCACCGGCCAACAGCAGGCCCAGAGCCCAGCCGACCAGCAGGATCAGGTTCAGCCCCAACAGACTGCCGAGGGCCCAGAATACGTTGACCGGCGCGCGTCCATCGCCGAGGGCGGCAAAGCCCAGGCCGGCGCCGCTGGCCACGGCGAGCACGGCCAATGCGACCAGTGCCAGCCGTGCGCCTTGCAGCCAGTGGCGCAGGGCCTGGACGAGGCCATCGCGCTCGGCCAGCCAGTGGGCGCGATGACGGATGCGCGTGGACAGATCGCCGCCGGCCGCGCGGGCCAGGCGATTGGCTTCCTGGTCTTCGAGCGGGCCGGCATGTTCTTCGCGCAGGCGTATCGTCTCGGTCAACCAGAGGTTTTGCAGTTCAGTCACGAGGGCTTCCGTTGCTCGAATGAGCAATCAGCATAACCGCTGTGGCACCGGTCCGGGCCTCTGGTATCCTCGCCGTCATGAAAAAAACTCTTCCCTTAAGCCTGATCGCAGCCCTCGGTGAAAACCGTGTGATCGGCATCGACAACAGCATGCCCTGGCACTTGCCGGGGGACTTCAAATACTTCAAGGCCACCACCCTGGGCAAGCCGATCATCATGGGGCGCAAGACCTGGGACTCCCTCGGTCGGCCGCTGCCGGGACGCTTGAACATTGTCGTCAGCCGCCAGCCGGGCCTGGTGCTGGAAGGCGCGGAAGTCTTTTCTTCGCTGGAGGCCGCAGTGGAACGGGCCGAAGCCTGGGCGTTGGAACAGGGCGTTGACGAGCTGATGCTGATCGGTGGCGCCCAGCTCTACGCGCAGGCACTGGAGCAGGCGGATCGGTTGTACCTGACCCGCGTGGCGCTGAGCCCGGAAGGGGATGCGTGGTTTCCGGAGTTTGCTTCGAGCCAGTGGAAACTGGTGTCGAACCAGCTGAACCCGGCTGAAGGGGACAAGCCGGCGTACAGTTTTGAGGTGTGGGAGAAGCTTTAGAAGCCAAAGCTTCGCGAGCAGGCTCGCTCCCACAGGTAACCGAGTTGGGTCAGGAAATCGGTCAACTGTGGGAGCGAGCCTGCTCGCGAAGGCGATCTACTTGGCGCCATCAATCAAGCGTGCACCAACTCCCCATGCTCCTCGGCATCGAGCAAGGCCTTGTCCGTCTGCTGCATCACCTGGCTGGTAATCGCCCCGGCGGTGATCGAGCCACTGACGTTCAACGCGGTACGGCCCATGTCGATCAACGGCTCGACCGAAATCAGCAGCGCCACCAGCGAGACCGGCAGGCCCATGGCCGGCAGCACGATCAACGCGGCGAACGTTGCGCCACCGCCGACACCGGCCACGCCCGCTGAACTCAAGGTCACGATGGCCACCAGTGTCGCGATCCACACCGGGTCCAGCGGATTGATCCCCACCGTAGGCGCGACCATGACCGCCAGCATCGCCGGATAGAGCCCGGCGCAACCGTTCTGGCCGATGGTGGCGCCAAACGATGCGCTGAAGCTGGCAATCGCCCGGGGAATGCCGAGGCGGCTGGTCTGGGCTTCGATACTCAGGGGGATGGTCGCCGCGCTGGAGCGGCTGGTGAAAGCGAAGGTCAGCACCGGCCAGATCTTGCGGAAGAAGCGCAACGGATTGATCCCGGCAGCGGACACCAGCAGGCCGTGGACCACGAACATCAGCCCCAGCCCCAGGTACGACACCACCACGAAGCTGCCGAGCTTGATGATGTCCTGCAGGTTGGAGCCAGCCACCACTTTTGTCATCAGCGCCAGTACGCCATACGGGGTCAGCTTCATCACCAGGCGCACCAGGCGCGTCACCCAGCTTTGCAGGGTGTCGATGGCGTTGATCACTTTCTGGCCTTTCTCTGCGTCATCCTTGAGCAATTGCAACGCCGCGACACCGAGGAACGCCGCGAAGATCACCACGCTGATGATCGACGTCGGCTTGGCCCTGGCCAGGTCGGCGAAGGGGTTCTGCGGAATGAACGAGAGCAGCAGTTGCGGGATATTCAAATTGGCGACCTTGCCGGCGTAATCGCTCTGGATCACTTGCAGCCGTGCCTGCTCCTGGGTTCCGGCCACCAGGCCTTCGGCAGTGAGGCCGAACAGGTTGGTCAGGCCGATACCGATCAGGGCGGCGATGGCGGTAGTGAACAGCAGCGTGCCGATGGTCAGGAAGCTGATCTTGCCCAAGGACGAGGCGTTGTGCAGGCGGGCCACGGCGCTGAGGATCGAAGCAAAGACCAGCGGGATCACGATCATCTGCAGCAACTGCACGTAGCCGTTGCCCACCAGGTCGAACCAGCCGATCGAGGTTTTGAGCACCGGGTCGCCTGCGCCGTAGATCGTGTGCAGCGCGATACCGAACACCACGCCCAGGACCAGCGCCAGCAGCACTTTTTTGGCCAGGCTCCAAGTGCTGTGACGGGTTTGCGCCAAGCCGTACAGCAAGGCGACGAACACCAACAGATTGAGGATCAGAGGAAGATTCATGAAAAACTCCGGAAAGACTTTGCCAGCCGCCAAGCGACGCGACTGTGAGCCGGAAAGCCTAACAGCCTGATATCTAAAGAATTAATACTTAAAAAGAATGTTTACTGTCGCTTTTGGAATAAGCGTTGACGCCCAGGGGTATGCCGCTGGCGTTATCGAGACGCAAGCGGTCGCGCACAGGCGAGATCTGTCACAGGCATTTGTTAGCGTCGAGCTCCTACAACCTGGGAGTAAATGTCGATGAAGCTCATACCTCGCTTGCTCGCTGTCGCTATAGGCCTGGGCCTCGCCGGCCAGGCGCTCGCCACTGACCTCAAGCATTGGCCCGCGGAACAGGCCAAGGCGCTGGAAGCGATGATCGCGGCCAACGCCAACAAAGGTAACTACGCGGTGTTCGACATGGACAACACCAGCTACCGCTACGATCTCGAAGAATCGTTGCTGCCATTCATGGAGAACAAGGGGCTCATCACCCGGGAAAGCCTGGACCCGTCCTTGAAGCTGATGCCATTCAAGGACACCGCCGACCACAAGGAAAGCCTGTTCAGTTATTACTATCGACTCTGCGAAGTGGATGACATGGTCTGCTACCCGTGGGTGGCCCAGGTGTTTTCCGGCTTCACTCTCAAGGAGCTGAAGGGCTACGTCGATGAGCTGATGGCTTCCGGCAAACCGGTACCGACCACGTATTACGATGGCGACAAAGTGGTCCAGTACAACGTCAACCCACCGAAGATATTCACCGGGCAGGCCGAGCTGTACAACAAGCTGATGGAGAACGGCATCGAGGTCTATGTCATGACCGCCGCTTCCGAAGAGCTGGTGCGCATGGTTGCCTCGGACCCGAAGTATGGCTACAACCTCAAGCCGCAGAACGTCATTGGCGTAACCACGCTGCTCAAGGACCGCAAGACCGGCGAACTGACCACCGCCCGCAAGCAAATCACCAACGGTAAATATGACGAAAAGGCCAATCTTGGCCTGGAGTACACACCGTACCTGTGGACGCCGGCGACCTGGATGGCCGGCAAGCACGCGGCGATCCTGACCTACATCGACGAATGGAAAAAACCGGTGCTGGTGGCTGGTGACACGCCGAGCAGCGACGGCTACATGCTGTTCCATGACGTAGACGTGGCCAAGGGCGGCATCCACTTGTGGGTCAATCGCAAGGATAAATACATGACCCAGATAAACGGCATGATGGCCAAGCACGCAGCCGCCCAGGCCAAGGAAGGACTGCCCGTGACAGCGGACAAGAACTGGGTGATCGTCAAGCCGGAAGATATCCAGTAAACCGGATCAGTTACGGCTCCCTCGCCACAGGGGATATCTCTGGTCCAATAAAAATGCCCCGCACTTGGCGGGGCATTTTATGTGGCTCGGGCGCTTACAACCCGTCAAGCATCGCCTTGTCGCGCACCGCGCCCTTGTCGGCACTGGTGGCGAGCAGGGCGTAGGCCTTGAGGGCGGTGGTGACTTTGCGCGGACGCACTTCCACCGGCTTCCAGCCTTTGCTGTCCTGTTCGACGCGGCGTGCAGCCAGTTCCTCATCGCTGATCAACAGATTGATCGAACGGTTCGGAATGTCGATCAGCACCTTGTCGCCATCGCGCACCAGGCCGATGGCACCGCCAGCCGCTGCTTCCGGCGAAGCGTGGCCGATGGACAGGCCCGACGTGCCGCCGGAGAAACGGCCGTCGGTCAGCAGCGCACAGGCTTTGCCCAGCCCCTTGGATTTCAGGTAGGAAGTCGGGTAGAGCATTTCCTGCATACCCGGGCCGCCCTTCGGACCTTCGTAACGAATGATCACGATGTCGCCGGCTTTCACCTCGTCGGCGAGAATCCCACGCACGGCGCTGTCCTGGCTTTCGAAAATCTTCGCGTTGCCTTCGAACACATGGATCGACTCGTCGACGCCGGCGGTCTTCACCACGCAGCCGTCCAGGGCAATGTTGCCGTACAGCACGGCCAGGCCGCCTTCCTTGGAGTAGGCGTGCTCGACGCTGCGGATGCAGCCGTTCTCACGGTCGTCGTCCAGGGTTTCCCAACGGGTCGACTGGCTGAACGCGGTTTGTGTCGGGATGCCCGCCGGGCCGGCCTTGAAGAAGTGATGCACGGCTTCGTCGCTGGTCTGGGTGATGTCCCACTTGGCGATGGCCTCGGCCATGGTCTTGCTGTGTACGGTTGGCAGGTCGGTGTGCAGCAGGCCGCCGCGGGCCAGCGAACCGAGGATGCTGAAGATCCCCCCGGCGCGGTGCACGTCTTCCATGTGGTACTTCTGGATGTTCGGCGCGACCTTGCACAGTTGCGGCACGTGGCGGGAGAGGCGGTCGATGTCGCGCAGGTCGAAATCGATCTCGGCTTCCTGGGCCGCGGCCAGCAGGTGCAGGATGGTGTTGGTCGAGCCGCCCATGGCGATGTCGAGGGTCATGGCGTTCTCGAACGCCTTGAAGTTGGCGACGTTGCGCGGCAACACCGACTCGTCGTTTTCGCCGTAGTAGCGCTTGCACAGCTCGACGATGGTCCGGCCGGCCTGCAGGAACAGCTGTTCGCGGTCGCTGTGGGTGGCCAGGGTCGAACCGTTGCCAGGCAACGCCAGGCCCAGGGCCTCGGTCAGGCAGTTCATCGAGTTGGCGGTGAACATGCCGGAGCAAGAACCGCAGGTCGGGCAGGCGCTGCGCTCGTACTCGGCGACTTTCTCGTCGGATGCGCTGGAGTCGGCGGCGATCACCATGGCGTCCACCAGGTCCAGGCCATGGCTGGCGAGCTTGGTCTTGCCGGCTTCCATCGGGCCACCCGATACGAAGATCACCGGGATGTTCAGGCGCAGGGCGGCCATGAGCATGCCGGGGGTGATCTTGTCGCAGTTGGAAATGCACACGATGGCGTCGGCGCAGTGGGCATTGACCATGTATTCGACCGAGTCGGCGATGATCTCGCGGCTGGGCAGCGAATACAGCATGCCGTCGTGACCCATGGCGATGCCGTCGTCCACGGCGATGGTGTTGAATTCCTTGGCAACCCCGCCGGCGCGTTCGATTTCCCGTGCAACCAGTTGGCCCAGGTCCTTGAGGTGAACATGGCCTGGAACGAATTGCGTGAAGGAGTTGGCAATGGCGATGATCGGCTTCTTGAAGTCGTCATCCTTCATCCCCGTGGCGCGCCACAGGGCACGGGCGCCGGCCATGTTGCGGCCATGGGTGGATGTTTTCGAACGGTAATCAGGCATGGAGCACTCCGGGCGGCTAATCAGGTACTTATCAGGTATCAATGGGGAAGTGAGCTTCTGTCGACGTCTGGAACACTCGGGGTTGGCCGTGAGTCCGGACGTGGCTGATGACTTTGCAGGATCGCTGCGCGCCTCAGCATGAGCTCATAAACCCGCCGGGGATGAATGGCGATGAATGTCGCGATTCTACACCGCTGGCGTCAGGATGAAATGACGCAAAGCGCCGATCGAGACCAATCTCGCGCCTGGAATGACGACTGGCAGCGTTCAGCCGGGCAACAGCCCCCCGTCACGTTGCCGGACCAAGGCATTGAGCGTCAGCCCGAGCAGGCTGAGCAACACCAGACACAGGGCCAGGGCGACTTGCAAGTCCAGCGGGGTGAGGCTGATCACGGCACTGGTCAGCCCGCCGACGATGAACACCAGTACGCTACCGGCCGAGGCGGACGTGCCGGCCTGTCCCGGAAACAGCGTCATGGCTTGGTTGTTGGCTGCCGCCCGGGCGATGGTCGTTCCGGCGGTGCATACGATCATGGGTAGCAACAGAGTGGTCACCGACAAGCCCAGCTGGTTGGCGAGCCCCAGCATCAGAAGGCCAGCGGCGAGGATCAGGCCCAGCCCCGTCATGATTTGCGTCTGCGGGTCGATCCGGTTACTCAGCATGGTCGCGATGAGGCCGCCGCCAATGTAGGCCAGCCCATAGCCCAGCAGTACGAGCGAAAAAGCCTCGGGTGATAAGTGCAACTGGTCTATCAGGATCAGCGGTGAAATGACGATGAATGAAAAATGGCAGGAAAAAGCCAGCGCCGAAATCAACCAATAGGCCAGGAAGCTGAAGTCACCGAAGACCTTTCGATAGGATGCGACGAAGTTGAAACGCCTGGGATGACCGTCGACCCGAGAGTGCTCAAGTAAACGACAGACGCTTGCGAACACCCCAATCGACAGTGCAGTGAACACCAGGAAACTGCCTCGCCAACCCATCCAGCTTTGCAGCCCAGTGCCCGCCAGGGGCGAAAAGGAAATGAAAATACCGCCGCAGGTGACCAGCAAAATTCGCAGCCGCTGCTGTTCCTGGCCGGTGAACAGGTCCTGGATCAGCGCTTGGGACAGGACGAAACAACCGCATCCCAAGGCCTGGATGACACGGAAGAACAGAAAGGACCAGTAGCTGTCGACGAGCACGCAACCCGTTGCTCCCACCGCTGAAATGGCGATCCCGATCAGCAGCAGGTTTTTCCGCCCCATGACATCGGAAAGCGGGCCGATCAGCAGTTGCGAAAGAGCGATGCCCACCGCGAACAGGCTAACGGACAGGGCAATATCGGATGAGGGACTTTGAAAATGCTCGGACAGTGCAGGGAATGAGGGCAACACCACATCAATCGGGAAAACACCGAGTAATGTCAGCGTCAGCAGTAAGCCGACGGTGGCATGTTTTCGAGTAGCCAGGCGGGTTTGCGGATCAGTCATGACGAGTTCCAAGGCGCACCTGAGGAGTAGCTTTCAATCCTAATGCTTAACGCCCGCCAGGCACGGAGAGATCGTGTAGGAAGGCTCTGGTAATTGCGTGGGGGACCTCCTACAGGTTCTTGCTTGAGCTGAAGTCATGATCAGGCGCAAAAAAAATCGCAGCCAAGGCTGCGATCAGATTGTTAATGGATGAGGGCCACAGCGCTACGGCTGTGGCCCCGTCCGGCCTCAGCTATTAGGCAGCAACCGGCAGGTGATGCTCTTGATGTAGCGCGTCTCGGCGATCGCCGGGTGTACCGGGTGATCGGGGCCCTGGCCGCCGCGTTCGAGCAGTTGGATGTTGCGGTCCAGGTGACGGGCGCTGGTCAGCAGGATGTTCTGCAGATCGTCTTCGGGCAGGTGCATCGAGCATGACGCACTGACCAGGATGCCGTCCTTGCTGAGCAGGCGCATGGCCTGTTCGTTGAGGCGGCGGTAGGCGCCTTCGCCGTTCTTCAGGTCTTTCTTGCGCTTGATGAAGGCCGGCGGGTCGGCAACGATCACGTCGAAACGCTCTTCGCTGGCCTTGAGTTCCTTCAAGGCTTCGAATACGTCACCTTCAATGCAGGTCAGCTTCTCGGCGACGTCGTTCAGCGCGGCGTTGCGCTCGACGCCGTCAAGGGCGAAGGCCGAGGCGTCGACGCAGAATACTTCACTGGCACCGAACGCCGCGGCTTGCACGCCCCAGCCGCCGATGTAGCTGAACAGGTCTAGAACGCGCTTGCCCTTGGCGTAGGGTGCCAGGCGCGCACGGTTCATGCGGTGGTCGTAGAACCAGCCGGTTTTCTGGCCCTGCATGACCGGCGCTTCGAATTTCACGCCGTTCTCTTCCAGGGCGACCCACTCCGGGACGAGA
Organism: Pseudomonas sp. Z1-29; assembly: GCF_051131995.1. NCBI lineage: Bacteria > Pseudomonadati > Pseudomonadota > Gammaproteobacteria > Pseudomonadales > Pseudomonadaceae > Pseudomonas > Pseudomonas sp. Z1-29. Next base: position 399,291 of record NZ_CP071645.1, read on the forward strand.
CCGAAGACGGTCTCGACGTAGCGCTCCAGGCCTTCGGCGTCGCGGGCCGCGGAATCATTCTTGAACAGGATGCCGCTAGGCTTGAGCACTTGGGTGAGGGCGGCGATCACGTCGTCCTTGTGGGCTTCCATGGTGGCGGAGGCGATCTGCACCACCAGGATGTCGCCGAAACGGTCGACCACCAGGCCCGGCAGCAGGTCGGAATCACCGTAGACCAGGCGATAGAACGGCTTGTCGAACAGCCGCTCGCGCAGGGACAACGCCACGTTGAGGCGATGCACCAGCAGGGATTTGTCCAGCGCCAGCTTCGCGTCGCGAGACAGCAGGCGTGCGCAGATCAGGTTGTTCGGGCTCATCGCAACGATGCCCAGCGGCTTGCCGCCGGCGGCTTCGAGGACCGCCTGGTCGCCGGCCTTGAAGCCGTGCAGCGGGGTGGCGGCCACATCGATTTCGTTACTGTAGACCCACAGGTGGCCGGCGCGCAGGCGACGGTCGGCGTTGGCTTTGAGGCGCAGGCTGGGCAGGGACATGACGTCGCTCCGGAAAAAAGAGCGGGAGTATACCGTGTTGCAACCCTTGCGGGGCCGGCGGTGGACATGCGGCGAGGGAGCCTGCGCTGCTCGCCTCGCCACAAGGGCTTCAGGCCGACAGCGAGTTGATCAGTTCACGGTTGAACGCGGGAATATCATCCGGCTGGCGGCTGCTGATCCAGGTGCCGTCCCGGACGACTTCCTGGTCGACCCAGTTCGCGCCGGCATTGACCAGGTCATCCTTGAGTGTCTTGTAGCTGGTCATGGTCTTGCCTTTGACCAGGCCGCTGGACACCAGCAACCAGCCGCCATGGCAAATCACCGCGATAGGTTTGCCAGCCGCTTCGAAGCCCTTGACCAGGTTCTGCGCGTCGGGGTCGATGCGAATGGTGTCGGAACTCTGCACGCCGCCGGGCAGCACCACCGCTTCGTACTGATCGACATTCGCCGCCTTGAAAGTCAGGTCCACCTTGAAGTCGTCGGCCGGCTTGTCATGGTTCCAGCCTTTGACCTGGCCGTCGCTGGCGGAAATGATGTCGACCTTGGCCCCGGCCTGTTCCAGCGCCTCTTTGGGACCGGTCAGTTCGGCCTGTTCAAAACCGTCGGTGACCAGAATGGCGACGCGCTTGTTGTTCAGATTAGCGGGCATGAAAATCTCCTAAAGCTGAATGGGTTGGCTGCCGACCTAAGCCTTATTACAAGACTTGGGCATTGGTCCTACAGATTCCGAAGCTCAGGCTTGTACGAAAGTTCCGCCAATTTACCGGTGGTGTGTCGGATCCAGATTTAGGGGTTAGACTCCCGGCCTTACCCAGAGTGTGTACCCATGTCCAAAGAACTTTCCGCCGAACAGATCCAACAGTCCCTGCAGGGCATCAGTGTGCCGCCCCAGCCGCAAATCATGGTGGATTTGCAGATGGAGCAGTACATGCCCGACCCGGACCTGGAAACCATTGCCAAGCTGATTTCCCAGGATCCGGGCCTTTCGGGTGCCTTGCTCAAGATCGTCAATTCGCCGTACTACGGCTTGAGCAACAAGATCACTTCGATCCAGCGCGCAGTGAACCTGCTTGGCAGCCGGTCGATCATCAACCTGATCAACGCGCAGTCGATCAAGAGCGAATTGCACGACGATGCCATCGTCACCTTGAACCGCTTCTGGGACACCGCCCAGGACGTGGCCATGACCTGCCTGACCCTGGCCAAGCGCGTCGGCCTGCAGAACGGCGACGAAGCCTATGCCCTGGGTTTGTTCCATGACTGCGGCGTGCCGCTGATGCTCAAGCAGTTCCCCACCTATATGGGCGTGCTGGAGGAGGCCTATGCCAATGCCAGCGCCGAGATCCGGGTGGTGGACACCGAAAACCGCGTGTTCAACACCAACCATGCGGTGGTCGGTTACTACACCTCCAAGTCCTGGCGCCTGCCGGACCACGTCAGCCAGGCCATCGCCAATCACCACAACGCCCTGGCGATTTTCAGCGACGAATCTTCGCGTAATAACAGTCAGTTGAAAAACCTGTTGGCGATCCTGAAGATGTCCGAGAACATCTGTGCTTCCCATCGCGTGCTGGGCAACCAGGCTGAGGACCACGAGTGGAATTGCGTCGGGCCACTGGTGCTCGATTACATCGGTCTGCCGGAGTACGACTTCGAGACCCAGAAACAGGAAATCCGCGACCTGGCCTCTCGTTGAGTGCCAGCTTTCGCTTGATTCGAGAGCCCTATGCCAGAACTGCCGGAAGTCGAAACCACCCGCCGCGGGATCGCGCCACACCTCGAAGGGCAACGGGTCAGCCGCGTCGTCGTGCGTGACCGCCGCTTGCGCTGGCCGATTCCCGAAGACCTCGATGTGCGTCTTTCGGGGCAACGCATCGTGCAGGTGGAACGTCGGGCCAAATATTTGTTGATCAATGCCGAGGTTGGCACGCTGATCAGCCACCTGGGCATGTCCGGCAACCTGCGGCTGGTCGAGATCGGCATGCCCGCCCTCAAGCATGAACATGTCGACATCGAACTGGAGTCCGGGCTGGCCTTGCGCTACACCGATCCGCGTCGCTTCGGGGCGATGCTCTGGAGCCTTGACCCGCTCAATCATGAGTTGCTGATTCGCCTCGGGCCGGAACCGCTGACTGACCTGTTCGACGGCGAACGGCTGTTCCAGCTTTCCCGTGGGCGGTCGATGGCGGTCAAGCCGTTCATCATGGACAACGCGGTCGTGGTGGGCGTTGGCAATATCTATGCGACCGAAGCGCTGTTCGCCGCCGGAATCGACCCACGGCGCGCCGCCGGAAGCATTGCTCGGGCGCGTTATCTGAAACTGGCGATCGAGATCAAGCGCATCCTTGCCCATGCCATCGAACGCGGTGGAACCACGCTGCGGGATTTCATCGGTGGAGACGGCCAGCCCGGTTATTTCCAGCAGGAGCTGTTCGTGTACGGTCGGGGTGGGGAGTTGTGCAAGATCTGTGGCACGGGGCTGCGGGAAATCCGCCTGGGCCAGCGCGCCAGCGTCTGGTGTCCGCGCTGCCAGAGGTGATTCGTCTTACGGTCTATAGTCAGTAGTCATACTGTTTCAGCCGAAGGATCGCCCCATGACTCTGCTTCGAACTTTCCTCCTGGCACTCTCGCTGAGTGTCGGCTTGCCTGCCTTGGCGAACACCGAAAGCGGTGACCCGCGCTACACCATCCAGAATCCACCCGCGTACGCCATGCTCGGCGACTTGCTGATTGCTCGTCCGTTGCTGCTCGCTGCCACCGTGATCGGTGCCGGGGCGTTTGTCGTGTCGTTGCCCTTTACGGCGCTGGGTGGCGGGGTTGGCGATGCGGGGAAGGCGTTGGTGGTCGACCCGGCGAAAGCGACGTTTGTGCGGTGCCTGGGGTGTGTTGGGGAGGGGTTTGAGCGGCAGGAGTGACTGTACTGTCGGATTTGTGATGTGGCTGATGGCCTCTTCGCGAGCAGGCTCGCTCCCACATGGGATTCGATTGGTCCCTGAAATTACCTGAACACAACGATCTACTGTGGGAGCGAGCCTGCTCGCGAAGAGGCCGGCAAGGACCCTGCAAAAATTGTCGGGCTCACTCCTTGCCAGTGATTTTGCGATATTTCGCCATCAACTGTTCCTCAGTTTCCGGATGAGCCTCGTCCAGCGGGATGCAATCCACCGGGCAGACCTGCTGGCATTGAGGCTCGTCATAGTGCCCGACGCACTGGGTGCACAGGTTCGGGTCAATGACATAGATCTCTTCGCCCTGGGAAATGGCGGCGTTCGGGCACTCGGGTTCGCAGACGTCGCAATTGATGCAGTCGTCGGTGATGATCAGGGACATGCAAGCTCCGGCCGGGGCGTTGAGCCCGGGCATCTGAAAAACGTATGGGCGCAATTGTGCCGCATTGGCGAGCGCAGTGCACGCGGGGGCGATGGACTGCGCTGTGCTGCGAGCGAGTCGCAGCGTCGGCGGGTTACTTCTTGAAGCGCAGGGTCAGCGCGTCGGCCACGGCCGGGTGGACGAACTTGGTGATATCGCCGCCCAAGGCCGCAATTTCCCGCACCAGGGTCGACGAGATGAAGGAGTAACGCTCCGATGGCGTCAGGAAGAGACTCTCGACGTCCGGGGCCAACTGGCGGTTCATGTTGGCCAGCTGGAACTCGTACTCGAAATCCGAGACCGCACGCAGGCCGCGCAGGAACACGTTGGCGTTCTTTTCCTTGGCGAAATGCGCCAGCAGCGTCGAGAAGCCGACCACTTCCACGTTCGGCAGGTGCTTGGTGACCTCACGGGCCAGCTCCACACGTTGCTCCAGCGGGAACAACGGGTTTTTCTTCGGGCTGGCGGCGACGGCAATGATCACATGGTCGAACAGGCGCGAGGCGCGTTCGACCAGATCGCCATGGCCCTTGGTAATGGGGTCGAAGGTACCTGGGTACAACACTCGGTTCATCGCGTCGTCCTGGCGGGAGTCCGTTGGGGAGTCGGATGGTATCGCAGCCGACTCGGTCGGCCAAGTCGGCGATGGGATAAGAACGCACTATAGGCGCTGCGAATAGTCGGTTTTTTCATGTGTTTTGCAGACGTTCGGCCAGCAAGGTCGCCAGTTTGGCGGTCAGGCCGTACACCGACAACTGCGGGTTGGCGCCGATGCTGGTGGGGAACAGCGAGCCGTCGTGGATGGAAAGATTACGCAGTTGGTGGTGGCGGCCGAGGCTGTCGGCCACCGCCTGTTTCGGCTCTTCGCCCATGGCGCAACCCCCCATGACATGAGCGCTGCCCAGGCGGGTGCGGAAAAGGGCCAGGTCCAGCCCGTCGATCAGCGCCCGGGCCTCGGCCAGGGTTTTCACGTGCCGGGCATCGCTGTGCATCGGCATGACCGACCTGGCCCCTGCGGCGAACTGGATCTCGGCCATGCTGTGAAATGCCCGGCGCAAACCGTCCCAAGTGTAGGGGGAGACCTGATAGTCGAGCACAGGCGTGCCGTCGCTGCGCAATTCCACGGTACCGCCGGGGCTGTCCGGGTGAAAGCCGTCGCGCAGTAACGCCAGCATGGCGTGGGTGTGGGGCAACTTTGCCATGTGCGCTGCGTTCTGCGCACCAAAGCCGCCCAACAGCGTGGCGGCGAGGGCCGGGTGCAAAGGCGGGACTTCCAGCTTGTAGGACATTTTGCCGGTGACGCCATCCTGCCATTGGAAATGATCTGAATAAATCGACTGTGGAGCCCCATAAAAAGGGTTGATGACTTCATCGAACAGTCCGGCTGACATGTTCACCAAGTGCAGGAAGGTGCGCTTGCCCAGGCATCGATGCGGATCCGGCGCGTCGGAGCGCAGCAGCAGGGCGGGGCTGTTGATGCCGCCACCGGCCAGCACGTAATGCCGCGCCTTGACCCTGATGCGCCGTCCGGTCGGCGCCACGCAGCGTTCGTCCATGGCCTGGCATTGCAATTCCACTACCGCATCGTTGCTGATGATCAGGCGTTCGGCCCGCGCCAGATAGAGCAGGGCGCCGCCCTGGTCCAGCGTGGCGGGTATGGTGGTGACCAGCATCGATTGCTTGGCATTGGTCGGGCAGCCCATTCCGCAATAGCCCAGGTTCCAGCAGCCACGCACGTTGCGCGGGATCACATGCCAGCTGTAGCCCAATCGCTCGCAGCCCTTGCGAATGACGTCGTTGTTGGCATTGGGCGGAATCAGCCATGGCGCCACCCCCAGGCGCTGCTCCATGCGTTCGAACCAGGGCGCCATCTCGGCGGGGCCGTGGCCCCGGACGGCATGCTCGGTCGCCCAGTGTCCGAGAGTCTGGTCAGGCGTACGAAAGCTCGAGGTCCAGTTGATCAACGTGGTGCCCCCCACGGCCCGGCCCTGGAGAATGGTGATGGCGCCGTCCTTGCTCATTCGCCCGAGACCTTCCTGATACAGGCTGGTGTAAGCCTGATCCTCAAGCAGCTTGAAGTCCTGGCTGGTCTTGAGCGGGCCTTCTTCGATGAGCAATACCTTGTAGCCGGCGGCACTGAGAATTTCCGCCGTGGTACCACCGCCGGCGCCACTGCCGATGATCGCCACGTCGGCTTCCAGCGTGAGGTCCTGGGTCAGTTGCGCGCCGTTGTAGGTGGTCCAGCCACGGGCCAGGCCTTCGCGGAACGGATCGGGTACGGGCATGTTCGGGGTTCTCTTGTTGTTATGAGAAGACGACAAAGCCCCTGTGGGAGCGAGCCTGCTCGCGATGGCGTCAGCAGCACACTTGATGACCGAACTACCGCCTTCGCGAGCAGGCTCGCTCCCACAAGGGGGGCTGGCTCTGGCTTTCAGACGGTTGGCGGGCCCGGATACCCGCAGTGAGCCCAGGCCTCGGGCCGGCTGTACCAGGCCATCATCACCATTTGCAGCAAAGAGCTGTGGCCTTGGCGCAACAAGCTCAGCGAGCTGTTTTCCCAGCGTGTCAGGAATTGTTGGATGTCATCGGCGCTGGCGTTTTCCCACCCGCCCCAGATTCCGGTCAGCGGCCCGCGGGTCACACCCAACGTGAGCACGTCGAACAGTTGATGCGTGAGCTTGAGCATCGCCGCAGACAAGTGCGCCAGGCCGCGATCCAGGCTTTGCAGCGTGGCATCGGTGGCGGCCTGGATCGTTCCTGCCGTCACTGCGCCGTCGAGCATCACCGGAATGACGGCGCGTAGAAATGCCAGGTCGCTGTCGCGCAGGGCCTTCAGGCCGTCCGCCGGTTGGCTGGACGAACAGCCGCTGAGGCTGGCGCCCAGGCCGACGGTGGCGAGGAAAACACTGGCGCCAAGGCTCAGTTGCAGCAAACCACGCCGTGTCAGGGCGGGCGTATCGGTCAGGGTTGGGCTCATTATTGTTATTACCCGGGAGACGCTTGTTAGCGGATGAACAGCTTCTGGATCAGCTTCTGCAAAGGCTTGCCATAGGGCGGGTAAATCAGTCTGGCGGCGTTGAAGCGCTGCTTGATCAGGACGCCCTTGGCCTTGCTGAAGGTCAGGAATCCCTCGTGACCGTGATAGTGGCCCATCCCCGAGGCGCCAATGCCGCCGAACGGCATGTCGTCCTGGGCCACATGCAGCAGCGTGTCGTTCAGGCAGACGCCGCCGGAATGGGTTTCATTGAGTACTCGCTGCTGTTCGGCCTTGTTGTAGCCGAAGTAGTAGAGCGCCAGCGGACGAGGCCGCCGATTGATGTAGGCAAAAGCCTGGTCCAGGCCTTCATACGGCACGATGGGCAGCAGTGGGCCGAAGATCTCATCCTGCATCACCGTCATGTCATCCGTGACATTGAGCAACAGGCTGTGGGCCATGCGGCGTCCCTGGCCCTGGTCGAACAGCTCGATCAGCAGCGCGCCTTTGCTGGTGGCGTCGCCGATGTAGCCGTTGAGCCGCGCCAGTTGGCGATCGTTGATGATGGCGGTGTAGTCCGGGTTGTCCGCCAGCGTCGGATAAAACCTGCGGACCGCTTCGCGATACGCCTCGACGAACGCTCCGACGCGGCTCTGCGGTACCAGCACGTAATCCGGCGCGACGCAGGTCTGCCCGGCATTCAGGGTCTTGCCGAAGGCTATGCGTTCGGCGGCGTCCTTGAGCGGTACGTCGTCGGACACGATGGCGGGTGATTTGCCACCCAGCTCAAGGGTGACGGGGGTGAGGTTTTCCGCGGCGGCACGCATCACATGTTTGCCGATGCTGGTGGCGCCGGTGAACAACAGGTGATCGAACGGCAACCTGGAGAATGCAATGCCAACGTCAGCCTCGCCCAGCACCACCGACACCAGGTCCTGGGGAAAGATACGGGCGAACAGTCGCTTGAGCAGCAACCCGGTGGCCGGGGTCGCCTCGCTGAGCTTGAGCATGACCCGGTTGCCCGCTGACAAGGCGCCGACCAATGGGCCCACGGCCAGGAAGAGGGGGTAATTCCACGGCACGATGACCCCGACCACGCCCAATGGCTGGTAGACCACCTTGGCCGATGCCGGTTGGAAGGCCATGCCGACCTTGCGCCGGGAAGGTTTCATCCAGCCCTTGAGGTTGCGGCTGGCGTAATGGATGCCGTGCAGGCTCGGCATCAGCTCGGCCAGCAGGGTTTCGTCGGCGCTGCGGTGACTGAAGTCCTGGCTGATCGCGTCGACCAGGGTTTGCCGTTCGTTGCTCAACAGTTCGCGCAATGCCTTGAGCCACTGCCGGCGCTGCTCGGCCGTTGGCATGGGATGAGCGGCGAAAGCACGGCGCTGGGCCTCGAAGATCGTCCGAATTTCATCCAGCTGCTGTTGAGACTGGTGCAGGTAAGCAACGTCGGCTGGCATGTCGGCACCGGATTATTGTTGGAATGGTGGATTTCTAGAGCTTGTGCTCTAAAAAGTCAAATGCCGTCTCCGCGATGGCGTGGGTTTTCTCCCGTGACCGATAGGTCGTAAGATGCCCATCACATGATTTTTCGAATTAAGCCCAAGCCATGGCCCCACGAATAAAAACCAGCGAGCGCATCGTGCAGAACAGCCTGGAGTTGTTCAACCGGCAGGGTGAGCGCAGTGTCAGCACCAATCACATTGCCGCCCACATGGACATGTCCCCGGGCAATCTCTATTACCACTTCCCCAACAAGCAGGCGATCATCGCCGTGCTGTTCAGCGAATACGAAAACCTGGTGGACAGCTTCCTGCGGCCACCCCAGGGGCGGGCGGCCACGGTGGACGACAAGCGTTTCTACCTGCAGGAACTGCTCTCGGCGATGTGGCGCTACCGGTTCCTGCACCGGGACCTGGAGCACCTGCTCGACAGCGACCCGGAACTGGCGGCTCGCTACCGACGCTTTTCCCAACGCTGCCTGATCCATGGCACGGCTATCTACGAAGGCTTCGTCGACGCCGGCATCCTGGCAATGGACCGCGTCCAGATCGAGTCCCTGACCCTCAATGCCTGGATTGTCCTCACGTCCTGGGTCCGGTTCCTCTGCACCACGCGCGAAAACTCCAACCACCTGAGCGAACAGGCGATCAAGCGCGGCGTGTATCAGGTGCTGGTGCTCGAGGCGGGGTTTGTGACCGAGCAGGCCCGCGAAGCGGTAGATGCCCTGTTCAAAGAATTTTATGTCCCGCTGGCCCAGACCCTGGAGGAAGGGCAGTAGATCGGACCCCTCGATTCAGCCACAGGAGCTCACCATGCCCATCGCGCAACTCATCAGCCCTCAGGCCCTGGAACAGCGGAGATCACAGCCCGGGCTGGTGATCCTCGATTGTCGTTTTGCCCTGGAGGACCCGGACTATGGCCAGCGCAGTTACGCCGAGGGCCATATCGCCGGTGCGTCGTTCGCCGACCTTGAACGGGATCTGAGCGGACCGGTCATCAAGGGCGTCACCGGACGTCATCCGCTGCCGGAGCCCGAGGCGCTGGTTGAGCGTCTCCGGGCCTGGGGGGTCAACAATGACAGCGAGGTCGTGCTGTATGACGACGGCCCCGGCGCCTATGCCGCCCGGGCCTGGTGGCTGCTGGCCTGGTTGGGCAAACGCGATGGCGTGCATATTCTCGACGGCGGGCTCAAGGCCTGGCATGCGGCCGGCCTGCCCCTGAGCCTGGATCCGCCGCAGACTGCTCGCGGGACTTTCAGCGGCGCGCCGGACGCGAGCTTGCTGCTCAGTGCGCAGGCGTTGCAGCAACGCCTCGGTGATGCGGACATGACTCTGTTGGATGCCAGGGCGCTGCCGCGTTTCAAGGGCGAAGTCGAGCCGATCGACCCGGTGGCGGGGCATATCCCGGGCGCGTCATGCGCAGCATTCACCGACAACCTGGGGACCGATGGACGCTTCTTGCCGGCCGATCAACTCAAGCTGCGTTTCGCTGAAAAACTGGGCGAGCGTCCGCCCACCGAGCTGGTGGCCTACTGTGGCTCCGGCGTCACGGCGTGCCATAACCTGTTTGCCTTGTGCCTGGCGGGCTATCCGCTGGGACGGTTGTATGCCGGCTCGTGGAGCGAGTGGATCAACGATCCCCAGCGGGGCGTGGCGAAGGGCGAATAACACTACACCTCAAATCAATGTGGGAGCGAGCCTGCTCGCGATGACGGTGGGTCAGTCAAACCTTATGTTGCTGATCCAGCGCTATCGCGAGCAGGCTCGCTCCCACAGCCCAGGCTGGCCAGCCAGCAGGGAATCCGGCGTTCCAGGTAATAGCCCGGGCGGCGCAGGGTTCCGTCGACAAATCCCACATGCCCGCCCCGCAGGTGCAGTTCCAGGTGGGTCGAGGCCGATAACTCGCCAGGTTCGGGCAGGCTGTGGGGGAATACAAATGGGTCGTCGGCGGCCTGGATGACCAGCGTCGGTGTACTGATTCCCGCCATGAAATAGCGGCTGGACGCGCGCCGGTAGTAATCCGCTGCGTCGGAAAAGCCGTGCAGCGGCGCTGTCACCCGGCCGTCGAAATCCCAGAAGGTGCGCATGTTGTCCAGCGAGCCCAGGGCTGCCAGGGCCGCGAGCCCTTCGTCGCGTCCGTCATGCTGGAACTGGCGTTGCTTGTTGCGCACGTAGGCGACCATTTCCCGCATGAAGTGCGCCTGATAGAACCTGGAAAAGCCCTGTCCGATGCGGTCGGCGCACTGGTCCAGGCGAAACGGTACCGAGACCGCAACTGCGCCCTGCAACTGGCTGTGGTTGCCGGCTTCCCCCAAATGCTTGAGCAGCACATTTCCGCCCAGCGAATAGCCCACCGCAAACAGCGGCGCCAAGGGGCGTCGGGCCCGCAGATGGGCGATAGCCGCGGCGAGATCTTCGCTGGCGCCGGAATGATAACTGCGAGCCAGCAGGTTCGGCTCGCCCGAGCAACCACGCCAGTTCAGGGCGACGCTGGCCCAGCCTTGAGCATTGAGCGCGCGTTGCAGGCCGGCAACGTAGGGTGAGTTGGAGGAACCGGTCAGCCCATGAAGCACCAGCACCAGCGGTGCTTCGGCGCTATGCGGGCCATGCCAGTCAAGGTCGAGGAAATCACCATCGTCCAGCCAGAGGCGCTCACGTTCGCGATCGATGTGAACGGTTTTACGCCACAATGGGCCCCACAAGGTCTGCAGGTGCGGATTGCCAAGGCCCGGGGCGGGTATGAAGCGTTCAGGTGCGCAGGACACGATCATTCTCGGTGCACGGTCAGCGGTTCAGCCAACGGCCTCTGCCGTACGTTGCCACAATGCGTAATACACCCGCCCGGATTTCTGCTCGCGATGCAGGCGCCAATTGGCCGGCAAGCCCAGGGTCGAAGGGGCGGTCTCGCTTTCAGTGTAGACCCAGGCATCGTCGGCCAGCCATTGCCGTTCCTCAAGCAACGCGCAGACGGCCGGCAACAGGTTCTGGTTGAACGGCGGGTCGAGGAACACCAGGTCGAAAGGTGTCGCGGGCTGGCTGTCGAGATAGCGCAGCGCATCCGCCGTCTGCACCTGGCCGACGGTGCAACGCAGCGTGCCCAGGTGTTCTTTCAGGCTCGAGACCGCCAGGCTGCTGGCGTCCAGCGCCTGGCCCATGGCGGCGCCACGGGACAAGGCCTCGAGAAACAGCGCGCCACTGCCGGCGAACGGGTCGAGCACCCGGGCACCCGCCACATACGGCGCGAGCCAGTTGAACAGGGTTTCGCGCACCCGGTCCGGCGTCGGCCGCAGGCCCGGGGCATCGGGGAAGCTCAAGCGCCGGCTGCGCCACTCACCGCCGATGATGCGCAACTGGTTAACCCCGTTGTGCGCGGGTTTCTTGCTGGAATTGGATGGACGGGCCATTAATGCTCCGGAACCCCGAGCGGCTGCTCGGCAGGTTTGTCAGTGGGGGCCGGCAACGGCTTTTGCGGCACGGTCGGGCCAGCGGTGACGATGACCATCTTGTCCGTGCTCAGGTGTTTGTTCAGCGCGGTCCTGACTTGCTCGACCGTCAGCGCCTGGGACTGGCGCATGAAGTCCTCCAGGTAGCTCAGCGGCAAGTCATAAAAGCCCATGGCGCCGAGCTGACCGACGATGTCGGCGTTGCTCGCGGTCGACAGCGGGAAGCTGCCGGCCAGCTCGCGCTTGGCGTCGTCGAGCTCCTTCTGGGTCGGGCCGTTCTTGAGATAATCGGCGAACACATCCTGTACCAGCTTCAACGTGCCTTCGCTCATCTCGGCACGGGTCTGCAGACTGATCATGAACGGGCCGCGAGCCTGCATCGCCGTGAAGCCGGAATAGACGCCATAGGTCAGGCCGCGTTTTTCTCGGACCTCGGTCATCAGCCGCGTGCCGAAGCCACCGCCGCCGAGGATCTGGTTGCCCATGGACACGGCGGCATAGTCCGGATCGTCGCGGTCGACGCCCAGTTGCGCGAGCATCAGGTTGGTCTGCTTGGACGGGAACTCGATATGGTGGACGCTCGCTTTCGGCTCCACCGGTGGCGGCGTTTTCGCCAGGGCCTGGCCCTTGGGCAGTGCGGCGGATATCTGGTTGGCAATGGCTTCGGCCTCGGCACGGGACAGGTCCCCCACCAGGGCGATCACCGCGTTGCCGGCGGCATAGGCCTTGGCATGAAAGGCCCGGGCCTGGGCCAGGGTAATCGGCGGGATGCTCTGTGCCGTGCCGTCGCTGGAGTGCGCATACGGATGGTCGCCGTACAGGCGCTTCATCAGTTCCAGGCCCGCCAGTTTGCCGGGGTTCTGCTTCTGGTACTCGAAACCGGCGAGCATCTGGTTCTTGATGCGCGCGAAGGAGTCGGCGGGGAAGGTCGGCTGGCCGACAACTTCGGCAAACAGCTTCAGCGCCGGCTCGCGCTTGTCGGCAGCGCTGAGACTGCGCAGCGAAGCCACGGCCATGTCCCGGAAGGCGCCGTTGCCAAAATCGGCGCCGAGGCTTTCAAAGCCTTCGGCAATGGCACTGACGTCCTTGCCCGCCACGCCTTCGTTGAGCATGGCGTTGGTCAACTGCGCCAGGCCCGGTGCGTCGCCGTCCTGGCTGCTGCCGGCGGCGAAGGTCAGGCGCAGGTCGAACATCGGTAATTCGCGAGCTTCGACGAACAGCACCTTGGCGCCGTCGGCGGTTTTCCAGGTCTGCACGTCGAGCTGGCGATGGCTGGGCGCCTTGCCGTCCAGTTCAGCCAGCGATTGCAGCTTGTTGCCGGACTTGGCCTTGTCCAGCGCCTGGCTGGCGTTGGAGCTGGTCGATGGCGACAGGTAAAAGGCCAGCGCGCCGACCACGGCGATCAATACCAGGCCGATCAGCACCAGGCGCGGTGATTTGCGCTCACTCATGAGCTTTCTCCTCGGGCAGGATGTGCGCGACGCTCAGGCGCGAGCGGGTGAAATACAACTGGGCTGCCTTCTGGATATCCTGCGGGGTCACGCTTTGCAGTTCGGCCAGCTCGGTGTCCATCAGCTTCCAGGACAGGCCGACCGTTTCCAGCTGGCCGATGGCGGTGGCCTGGCTGGTGAAGGAGTCGCGCTCATACACCAGGCCGGCGATCACCTGGGCGCGGACGCGCTCCAGTTCCTCGGCGGTGGGGGCGGTGGTCTTCAGTTGTTCGAGCAAGCGCCACAGCCCGGCTTCGGCCTCGGCGAGGGTCTTGTTTTTCTGCGTGTTGGGTGTCGCCGACAGGGTGAACAGGGTATCGCCACGGGTGTAGGCGTCGTAGTTCGACGAGCCGCCGGACACCAATTCTTCGCCGCGCTCCAGCTGGGCCGGGATCCGGCCGCTGTAACCGCCGTCCAGCAGCGCGGAAATCAGCCGCAAGGCGTTGACCGGGACTTTGTCGGTGGCCGTGGCGATGCTCGGCACGTTGAACGCCAGCATGACGCTCGGCAGTTGGGTCTGTACATGCAGGGTGATCTTGCGCTCACCGGGTTCGGCCAGCTCCAGCGGGATTTTCGCCGCCGGCACGGCGCGCCGGGCAATCGGGCCGAAATAGCGCTGGGCCAGGGTCTTGACCTCGTCTGGTGTCACGTCGCCAACCACTACCAGGGTCGCATTGTTCGGTGCATACCAGGATTCGTACCAGTGGCGCAGCTCCTCGACCTTCATCCGGTCCAGGTCGGCCATCCAGCCGATGGTCGGCGTGTGGTAGCCGCTGGCCGGGTACGCCATGGCCTTGAATCGCTCGTAGGCCTTGGACATGGGCTTGTCATCGGTGCGCATGCGGCGCTCTTCCTTGATGACCTCGATCTCGCGGCTGAACTCCTCCGGCGGCAAGCGCAGGCTGGCCATGCGATCGGCTTCAAGCTCGAAGGCCACGCCCAGGCGATCCCGGGCCAGTACCTGGTAATAGGCGGTGAAGTCATCGCTGGTGAACGCGTTCTCCTCGGCGCCAAGGTCGCGCAGGATCAACGACGCTTCGCCGGGACCGACTTTTTCGCTGCCCTTGAACATCATGTGTTCCAGGGCGTGGGACAGGCCGGTCTGGCCCGGCGTTTCATAGCTGGAGCCCACCTTGTACCAGACCTGGGAGACGACCACCGGAGCCCGGTGATCCTCGCGCACGACGACCTTCAAACCGTTGTCGAGGGTAAATTCATGGGTAGGTTGCGGGTCGGCAGCAAGGGCGGAAAAGGGCAGACAAACTGTGCTGAGCAGCAGGCCAGCGGCGCGGCGGGCAAGAGCATTCATTCGTGTTTAAACCTGTTGGACTGCCCGCTTGGCCTTAGCCTCGGCGGGCGAGGAGGTGCTAGGATACTGATCCGTTTTACTGGCGGCCACGCCTATCGGGCCTTTTATCGGCTCGTGGCTGTTTGGATTTGCGGAAGAAGACTCGGGTTTATCTGCTGTTCCCGATGTTTTCGCCGAAAATGTCCCACCAGTCCTTCGAAAAAAGCGACTTGAGTTGCCCGCGAGACAACTCTACAAAATGTTGCGCGTGAACAAGCTGGATGAAACGCAGTCTGTTCAGCATCGAATATTTATCACCGAGGCGCCTGCCTGGCGCGTCGCTACCGTGAGATAGCCGTCCTCCATGTTTGGTTCCAACGACGACAAGAAGACCCCAGCTGCGGCTGGCGAGAAAAAAGGCCTGTTCGGATGGCTGCGCAAGAAGCCGCAGGAAACCGTCGTCGAGCAGCCGCAACTGCCGCCAGAGCCGGCCGCCGAGACTGTGGCCGAGACCGCGGTAGAAGAGACTGCGCCGATCGTCCTGCCGATTGCCGAACCGGTGCTGCAGCCGGTCGAGCCTGAGGTTACCGCCGAGCCGGTTGCCGAGCAGCCACTGACCCCGCCCGCCGGGCAAACTCCCTGGCTGACCTTGCCTGTGGCCGAAGAACCGGTCGGGCTGGTCGACGATGAGCAGGCTGCGCATGTCACCCCACCGATTCCGGCATCGACGCAACCGGTCGAGGCGCCCATTGCCGAGACACCGGTTGTCGCTGCGCCTGCCACCCCCGAGCCCGCCCCTGAGCCCGAGGCTGTAACAGCTGAGGTTCCGGCTCTGGTCGAGCCGCCGCGCAGCGCCGAAGAAAACAAAGTCGGCTTCTTCGCCCGCCTCAAGCAGGGCCTGTCCAAGACCAGCGCCAGCATTGGCGAAGGCATGGCCAGCCTGTTCCTCGGCAAGAAGGTCATCGATGACGAATTGCTCGAAGACATCGAGACCCGCCTGCTGACCGCAGATGTCGGCGTCGAGGCCACTTCCGTCATCATCCAGAGCCTGACCCAGAAGGTCGCCCGCAAGCAGCTCACCGATGCCGACGCGTTGTACAAATCCCTGCAAGGCGAACTGACCAGCCTGCTCAAACCGGTGGAAAAGCCGCTGGTGATTGCTTCGCAGAACAAGCCGTTCGTGATCCTGGTCGTCGGCGTCAACGGCGCCGGCAAGACCACCACCATCGGCAAACTGGCGAAGAAGCTTCAGCTCGAAGGCAAAAAAGTCATGCTCGCCGCTGGCGACACCTTCCGCGCCGCCGCGGTAGAACAGTTGCAGGTGTGGGGTGAGCGCAACAAGATCCCGGTCATTGCCCAGCACACGGGTGCGGACTCCGCCTCGGTGATTTTCGACGCCGTGCAGGCCGCCAAGGCCCGTGGCATCGACGTGTTGATCGCCGACACGGCCGGTCGCCTGCACACCAAAGACAACCTGATGGAAGAATTGAAGAAGGTCCGCCGGGTCATCGGCAAGCTCGACGCCGAGGCGCCTCACGAGGTGCTGCTGGTGCTGGATGCTGGCACCGGCCAGAACGCCATCAACCAGGCCAAACAGTTCAACCAGACCGTCGAACTGACCGGGCTGGCCCTGACCAAGCTGGACGGCACCGCCAAGGGCGGGGTGATCTTCGCCCTGGCCAAGCAATTCGGCTTGCCGATTCGTTACATCGGCGTGGGCGAAGGCATCGACGACTTGCGCACCTTTGAAGCCGAGCCTTTTGTCCAGGCACTGTTTGCCGAGCGGGAGCATTCATGATTCGTTTCGAACAGGTCGGTAAACGCTATCCGAACGGTCACGTCGGCCTGCATGAGCTGAGCTTTCGGGTCCGTCGGGGCGAGTTTCTGTTTGTCACCGGCCATTCCGGCGCCGGTAAAAGTACCTTGCTGCGCCTGCTGCTGGCGATGGAACGGCCCACCACCGGCAAGCTGCTGCTGGCCGGCCAGGACCTGAGCACCATCAGCAATGCCCAGATTCCCTACCTGCGACGGCAGATCGGTGTGGTGTTCCAGAACCACCAATTGCTGTTCGATCGCACAGTGTTCAACAACGTGGCGCTGCCGTTGCAGATCCTCGGGCTGTCCAAGGCCGAGATCAACAAGCGCGTGGACTCGGCACTGGAGCGTGTAGCGCTGTCGGACAAGACCGACCTGTATCCGGGCGACCTGTCCACCGGCCAGCAACAGCGTGTCGGTATCGCCCGCGCGATCGTCCACCGCCCGGCCTTGCTGCTGGCGGATGAACCCACCGGTAACCTCGACCCGCGACTGGCGGCGGAAATCATGGGCGTATTCGAAGATATCAACCGTTTGGGCACCAGCGTGCTGATCGCCAGTCACGACCTGGCGCTGATCGCACGTATGCGTCATCGCATGCTCACCTTGCAGCGCGGTCGACTGATCGGCGACGGGGAGGCGGGTGTATGAGCGCAACCCGTAGTCCGAAAGTGGCCGAGCGCGTGGCTCCCAAGGCCTCCGACCCGCAGCCGCAGAAAAAGAAACGCGACGATGACGACGGCCCGGATTTCGCCACGCTGCTGCACGCCTGGATCGAAAGCCATCGCGCCAGCCTGGTCGACAGCCTGCGGCGCCTGGGCAAGCAGCCCATCGGCAGCTTCTTTACCTGCATGGTGATGGCCGTGGCCCTGAGCCTGCCCATGGGCCTGTCATTACTGCTTAATAATGTCGAGCGCCTGGGCGGCTCCTGGCAGCGCGCGGCGCAGATTTCTCTTTATCTGCAACTGGACGCGACACCAGGCGAAGGCCAGGCGTTGCGTGAGCAGATCAAGGCCATGCCGGGCGTAGCCGACGCCGAATACGTCGGGCGCGAGCAGGCGCTCGAAGAGTTCCAGCAGCAGTCCGGCCTGGGCGAGGCCCTCAAGGAACTCCCGGAAAACCCGCTGCCGGGCGTGGTGCTGGTGACTCCGAACGAGGTCGACAAGCCCACCCTTGAAGCATTAAGACAAAGACTTTCGGAACTGCCCAAGGTACAACAGGCCCAACTTGATCTAGTCTGGGTCGAGCGTCTTGCGGCGATACTCAAGCTCGGCGACCGGTTTGTCTTTGGTCTGACGGTGCTTCTGGTTTCTGCATTACTTTTGGTGATAGGCAATACCATTCGTCTTCATATTGAAAACCGCCGCACAGAGATAGAAGTGATTAAACTCGTCGGCGGTACGGACAGTTATGTTCGCAGGCCCTTCCTCTACATGGGGGCGCTGTATGGCTTCGGTGCCGGGATCCTGTCCTGGGGGGTATTGGCGTTCGGCCTGGATTGGCTGAACGATGCGGTAGTGGGATTGGCCGGTTTGTACGGCAGTGATTTTTCACTGGCCGGTGTGCCAGTCGCCGACGGCGTGTCGCTCTTGCTTGGCGCGGTGCTGTTGGGTTATATCGGTGCATGGATTGCGGTAGCACGCCACCTGCGTGAGCTTGCTCCAAAATAGTATTTTTTGCGCGTATTGACCTTTCATTTTTTGTGGGAACTTGTCCTACGGTTCCCGGTCAATTTTCGCAGTGCTGAACTGCACGAGTTATGTGAGTCGGAGGTTTTTTCGTATGACCACTTCTTTGCAACCTGCTTATGCTCTAGTCCCGGGTGCGAACCTTGAGGCCTATGTGCACACGGTGAACAGCATTCCATTGCTGACGCCCGAGCAGGAGCGTGAACTGGCCGAGAGTCTCTATTATGAGCAGGATCTTGAGGCGGCTCGGCAGATGGTGCTCGCCCACCTGCGTTTTGTCGTACATATCGCCCGCAGCTATTCCGGCTACGGGCTGGCCCAGGCCGACCTGATCCAGGAAGGCAACGTCGGCCTGATGAAGGCGGTCAAGCGGTTCAACCCTGAAATGGGCGTGCGGCTGGTATCGTTCGCCGTGCACTGGATCAAGGCGGAAATCCACGAGTTCATCCTGCGCAACTGGCGCATTGTGAAAGTCGCGACCACCAAGGCCCAGCGCAAGCTGTTCTTCAACCTGCGCAGCCAGAAGAAACGTCTGGCCTGGCTGAACAACGAAGAAGTCAATCGCGTGGCTGAAAGCCTGGGCGTAGAGCCTCGGGAAGTGCGCGAGATGGAAAGCCGCCTGACCGGCCATGACATGGCCTTCGACCCGGCCGCCGAGGCCGACGACGACAGCGCTTTCCAATCGCCGGCCAACTACCTGGAAGACCACCGGTACGACCCGGCGCGTCAACTGGAAGACGCTGATTGGAGCGACAACTCCAACACCAACCTGCACGAAGCGCTGGAAGTGCTGGACGCGCGCAGCCGTGACATTCTTTATCAGCGCTGGCTGGCTGAAGAGAAGGCCACGCTGCACGACCTGGCGCAGAAGTACAACGTGTCGGCCGAGCGAATTCGCCAGCTTGAGAAAAGTGCGATGAACAAGCTCAAGGTGTCGATCGCGGCTTGACCCGCGTTACCGGCATGAAAAACGCCCCGATCAGTGATGATCGGGGCGTTTTTGTTTGTGTGATGCTGGACTCGATGCGCCCTATTGTAGGAGCGAGCCTGCTCGCGAATGCGGTGTGTCAGCCCACATTTATGTTCTGATACCCAGCATTCGCGAGCAGGCTCGCTCCCACAGTGGCTCTTCAGCGTTCTTGACTACCGAGCCCACGGCGCGCGGCGCGCGCGGTCAAGCTCCAGCAGATAACCATCACCGCCCAACTGGCTCATCTGCTGCCGGATCCAGCTGGCGCGTCGCAATATGTAGGGGCTCGGCCGGCTAGCACTCCAGACCCGCGGGTTGGGCAGTACCGCCGCCAGCAGGCTGGCCTGTTGCCGGGACAAGGCCCCGGCGCCTACACGAAAATGATGCCGCGCGGCCGCTTCAGCCCCGAACACGCCGTCGTCCCACTCGACACTGTTGAGGTACACCTCAAGAATCCGTTGCTTGGGCCAGAACACTTCGATCAGCGCGGTGAACCACGCCTCCAGCCCTTTGCGCAGCCAGCTGCGGCCCGACCACAGGAACAGGTTCTTGGAGACTTGCTGGCTGAGGGTACTGGCGCCTCGAATCGAGCCGCCGCGCCCATTATGGGCAAACGCCGCCTGGATCGCGCCGATGTCAAAGCCCCAGTGCTCGGGAAACTTCTGATCCTCGCCGGCAATCACCGCGATCTTGAGGTTATTGGAGATCTGGTCCCAGGGCTGCCAGTCGCGCTGCAGGTCGATCGGCTCGCCGCCGAACCAGGATTCGACCTTGCGCTCGATCATCAGCGCGGTGAACGGTGGCGGTACCACGCGAAACAGCAGCACCAGCGCAACGCTGCCGACGGCGAACCAGAGCAGGGCTTTAACGAATCGTCGAAACAATGTACGCAGCATAGAGATGGCTTGGCCGAACCCGTCGAGCGGGCCATTATACAGACCCTGTCCCCCGAGTCTGACTGGAGTTCCCATGTTGCGTAGCTTTCTGATGCTGGCGGCTTTTTTCGGTTTCACCGGCGTAGCGCTGGGAGCATTCGCCGCCCATGGTCTGAAAAGCCGTCTGAGCGCCGATTACCTGGCGATTTTCCACACTGGCGTCACCTACCAACTGGTGCACACCCTGGCGCTGTTCGGCGTCGCGTTGCTGGCCACGCACATTCCCGGGCGTATCGTCACCTGGGCCGGTATTTCCTTTGTCATCGGTATCCTGTTGTTCTCTGGCAGCCTGTATCTGTTGACGCTTACGGGCATCAGCAAGCTGGGCATCATCACGCCGTTCGGTGGTGCGGCGTTTCTGCTGGGTTGGCTTTTCCTCGGTCTTGCCGCCTGGCGTCTGGCCTGACGGTCACGTCGCGCGCCTCCAGCCATTGAGCAGGACCTGGATGAACGATGGCGCGAGGAGGCGGTTACCGTATCCGCTAAGGTGATCGCCGTCGCGGAAAAGTGGTTGACCGTCGTCGTAAGCCGAGCAAGTGGAGCCTGGGCACAGCAGCGGCAGCGGATCCCAGACGCGAAGCAGCGGATACTCAAGGGTTAAATGCTTCAGCAAAGCCATTTGTGGCGCTCGCAGCTGCTCGATCTGATCCCGCTCGACGGTGAAACCAGGCGCGCAGATCGGATTCATCCGGTTGAACCAGTCCGAGCAGCGGTAGGCTGGCGACTTGAACAGCGGCATGGGGGCATCGATCAGTACCCGCACCTCGGCATTCATCAGCCGCTTCAGCGTTGCTTCTGCGCTGCGGCGGGCTCCGTCGACCTGCTCTGGGGACAGTTCGGCGAGGGCCTCGCTTAGCACGCTTTCGTCGCCACGTACCCAGTCGCGCCCTGCGAGTTCCGGCATCCGCAGGGAGGCGAGGAAGACGATATCTCCGGGTTTTGCCCGCGCTTCGATGTCACGCAGGGCTTCATTCCTGGCTCGGGTGCAGGCGCCTTGTGGGTCGGGTGCCATGAGGCTGACCACCGCGCAGCCGCCGCGCTCGTATTCCACAACGCTGATACCCAGCTGTCGCGAGACGAGGCTCAGCAGGGTGCGGTATGCCGCCGCGTGCGAATCGCCGAACACGAACAGTTGGCGGCCTTGCAGCGATGGGTCGCTGATCGGCTCGCTGGCCGGTCCTTGCGGTAATTTCCTGGAAAACCAGGTATAGGTGTCGCTGGTCTGGCTCAGCGACAATACCTCAGGATTTTCACTCATCCAGCGAGCACCTGACCAGGACAGGCCGAGCGCCGCCAGGCATGAGGCAATGGTGATCCAGGCGCGGCGTTGAAAAAGCGACCGGCCGGTGCGCAGCGGTGTCTCGACCCAGTGATAGGAGGCGGCAGCGAGTGCCGCGACGATCACTGGATAGGCCAGCTGTATGGCGAGTTGCTCGAGGCCAATGGTCCAGCGCAGGAACACCAGCACCGGCCAATGCCAAAGGTAAAGCGAGTAGGACAACCGACCGACATAGGTCGCGGGTTTCGATTGCAAAAGACGCAGCAGCAGCGAGGGGGTATTGGTTTTCTGTACTACGGCCGCCAGGGTCAGCAGGGTGCCAGCGACGGTCAGGACGGCCCAGGGAAACGGAAAGTGTTTCGCGTCGGCGAAAATCAACCCGCCTGACACCAGGGCGAGCCCAGCGAACAGCACGGCAGGCGTCGCCGCAGAGGTCAGTTGCAAGCGTCCTGTGACCACAAGTTGAAAGAGGACCGCCCCGGATGCCAGCTCCCAGAATCGGCTGGGTAACAGGTAAAACGCTTCGAGAGGGCTTTGCTCTGTCTGCACCACGCTGAATGCCAGCGACGCCAGCGCGAGCAAGGGCAGCAAGGCCCAGGCGAGACTGTGCCGTTGGCGAAAACGCAGCCAGACGAAGTAGACCAGGGGAAAAACCAGGTAGAACTGCTCTTCGACGGCCAGCGTCCAGGTGTGGGTATAGGGATTGAGCTGGGTGGACGGCGAGAAGTAGGTGTCGGTGTTCCACGCCAGCGTGAAGTTGCTCAGGCCGAAGTAGGCCGCCAGTCCGGTTTGATCATTCTGCGCACTGAGCCAGGCCTGGGGTACGAACATCGCCGAGACCAGGGCGCACGCCACCAGAACCACCAGCAGGGCCGGGACGATGCGCAGGAAGCGTCGCCGGTAGAAGTCCGCCAGGTAAGCCGAAAAGCTCATGTCGGAGCGGGTGTATAACGATTGGCTGATGACGTAGCCCGAGATGACGAAGAACATGTCGACCCCGGTGAAACCTCCGGGCAGTTTCAGGAAATCGGCATGGAAAATGATCACGCTCAGGACAGCGACGGCGCGCAGGCCATCGATAGCGGGGATGTTTGGCATTGTATGGACGCTGGGCACAGGTCCTCCTTGTGCTTGATAGATGCGTCCATGCGGGACCGGAAATATAGACCGGACCAGCGCTGCCTGGGCGGCGCATTTGTTGCGGAATCAGTCCGAGGCTTCAAACGCCCACGGCTCTTCGCACGGACGCCGCCTGGAGGCCGGGCTGACCGGCTGGTCCATTTCATGACGAATGGCTTGGGTCGTCCAGACTGATCGGGCTAGAATGCCAGCCCCTAAAAATGATGGCGGCATCCGGCATGCGCATTCAGTTGAACGGCGAACCCCTTGAACTGCCCGACGGCGAAACCGTCGCGGCCCTGCTGACCCGTCTGGAACTCACCGGACGCCGCGTCGCGGTGGAGCTCAACCTGGATATCGTCCCGCGCAGCCAGCACGCCGACACCACGTTGAATGATGGCGACAATGTCGAAGTGGTCCACGCCATCGGCGGCGGCTAGTCGCCGCGATTTCGCAGCATTAGCAAGAACCTCACCCCAACAGAGGATTTCCCATGAGCATCGTTCGTAGCGACAAGCCCTTCGTCCTGGCCGGTCGTACTTACCAGTCGCGTCTGCTGGTAGGCACCGGCAAGTACCGCGACATGGAAGAGACCCGCCAGGCCATTGAAGCTTCGGGTGCCGAAATTGTGACCGTCGCCGTGCGTCGGACCAACATTGGCCAGAATCCGGGCGAACCGAACCTGCTGGATATCCTGCCGCCGGATCGCTACACCATCCTGCCGAACACCGCCGGTTGCTTCGACGCCATCGAGGCTGTGCGCACCTGCCGCCTGGCCCGTGAGCTGCTCGATGGTCACAATCTGGTGAAGCTGGAAGTGCTGGCGGACCAGAAAACCCTGTTCCCCAACGTGATCGAAACCCTCAAGGCCGCAGAAACCCTGGTTAAGGAAGGTTTCGACGTGATGGTCTACACCAGCGATGACCCGATCATCGCTCGTCAGCTGGCGGAAATCGGCTGCATCGCGGTCATGCCGCTGGCCGGGCTGATCGGCACGGGCCTGGGGATCTGCAACCCGTACAACCTGCAGATCATCCTTGAAGAAGCGAAGATCCCGGTGCTGGTGGATGCCGGTGTCGGCACCGCCTCCGATGCCACCATCGCCATGGAACTGGGTTGTGAAGCGGTGCTGATGAACTCCGCCATCGCCCACGCCCAGCAGCCGGTGCTGATGGCCGAAGCCATGAAACACGCCATCGTTGCCGGCCGCCTGGCCTACCTGGCCGGGCGCATGCCGAAAAAACTCTATGCCAGCGCATCCTCGCCGCTGGATGGTCTGATCAAGTAAGAGCCATTGATGACTGAATCGAACGACACGCCGGTCCTCCCGGAAGAAGGCGAAGAGCGCCAGCACCGCCGCATCAAGAGTTTCGTGATGCGCGCCGGGCGCATGACTGAAGGCCAGCAACGCGGCCTGGAGCAGGGTGCGCCGTTGTATGTCCTGCCGCTGGCCGACGCGCCGGTGGACTTCGACCAGGTGTTCGGCCGCTCGGCGCCACGCTCGCTGGAAATCGGCTTCGGCATGGGCCATTCGCTGCTGGAAATGGCCGCGGCCGCGCCGGACCAGGATTTCATCGGCGTGGAAGTGCACCGTCCGGGTGTCGGTGCGTTGCTCAACGGCGTACTGACTCAAGGTCTGACCAACCTGCGGGTCTACGATTGCGACGCCATCGAAGTGCTCAACCGCTGCGTGGCCGACAACAGTCTCGACCGGCTGATGCTGTTTTTCCCGGACCCGTGGCACAAGAGTCGCCACCACAAGCGCCGGATCGTCCAGGCATCGTTCGCTGAACTGGTGCGCAGCAAGTTGAAGGTCGGCGGTGTGCTGCACATGGCCACCGACTGGGAGCCGTACGCCGAATACATGCTGGAAGTGATGAACGTCGCGCCGGGCTACCGCAACCTGGCCGAAGATGGCCGCTACGTCCCGCGTCCGGCGGAACGGCCGATTACCAAGTTCGAACGCCGTGGCGAACGGCTCGGGCATGGGGTCTGGGATTTGAAGTTCGAGAAGTTGGCGTAAACACTAGAAGACCCATGGTGAAATGGGACCCCTTGTGGGAGCGAGCTTGCTCGCGATGGCGGCCTGGCAGTCAACCATAATGTTGAATGTTATGGCCTCATCGCGAGCAAGCTCGCTCCCAAATTTATTTTGCAGTGTTGGCGGGGCTCAGCGCCGGTCCGCCACGACGCCGATCAGCACCAGCACCACCAGCAACACCGGCGCGAGGCTGTAGTTGTTGAACTGGCTCAAGCCCCGGACGATCCACGGCGTGGCGTAGATCAGCGCGGCGCCGCTGCCGATCATGCACAGCAGGGCGATCAGCGGGACGCGCAAGGCGCCGGCGATGCTGCCCAGGCGTTGTTCGACCCAGCCCTTGATGTCAGCGCCAAACAACACCAGCAGGCAGCCTACCAGTGCCAGGGAGATTTCCGACAGGTTGCTGCGGCTCCAGCGGGACACGGTGGCGAGCAGGTCGAGTACCAGATCCATTCGATTTCCTTGTTTTGATCAGCTCAGAAATTTTTGCAGCAGGTCGTTGAGAAACAGCTGTCCGCGCTCGGTCGCCGCCAGACGTGACGGTTCGACCTGCAACAACCCGCTTTGTTCGGCTTCGCGCCGGCCTTCGGCCAGGCTTTCCAGGGTCAGCCCGGTGCGCTGCGGATACAGCCGCGACGGTACGCCTTCGGTGAGGCGCAGCGCGTTCATCAGGAACTCGAAAGGCAGCTCTTCGTTGGCGAGGCTCTTTTCCCCGGCCAGGAAGCGCTTGGCCGGGTTGAGGTAATCCTTCGGCAAGCGGGTCTTCCAGGTGCGTACTATGCGTCCGTCCGGATGGCTGAGCTTGCCGTGGGCACCGGCACCGATACCGATGAAGTCGCCGAAGCTCCAATAGTTGAGATTGTGTCGCGCCGCCCGTCCGGGCAGGGCATAGGCCGAGACTTCGTACTGGGCGTAGCCATGCTCGGCGAGCAGCGCTTGCCCGGCTTCCTGTATGTCCCACAGCGTATCGTCTTCCGGCAAGGTCGGCGGCTGGTTCCAGAACACCGTGTTCGGCTCCAGCGTCAGTTGGTACCAGGACAGGTGGGTTGGCTTCAAGGCGATGGCCTGGCGCAGGTCGCTCAAAGCGTCGTCGAGAGACTGGTCGGGCAGCCCATGCATCAGGTCCAGGTTGAAGTTGTCGAAGCCGGCCTGGCGAGCCATACCGGCGGCGCGCACCGCCTCGTCACCGTTATGGATCCGCCCCAGGGCCTCAAGCTTGGCCTGTTGGAAGCTCTGGATACCGATGGACAGGCGATTGATGCCCAACGCTCGGTAGGCGATGAATTTTTCCTGCTCGAACGTGCCGGGGTTGGCTTCCAGGGTGATTTCAATGTCGTGGGCGAACGCTATCCGCGCCTCGACACCCTTGAGCAATCGGCCCAGGGCCCGGGCGCTGAACAAGCTCGGGGTACCGCCACCAAAAAAGATCGAGCTCAACGGCCGACCATGAACCGCGTGCAGATCCTGGTCGAGGTCGGCCAGCAGAGCGTCGACATACTCCTCTTCCGGCAACTGCGGGCTGGCGGTGTGGGAGTTGAAATCGCAATACGGGCATTTGCGCACGCACCACGGGATGTGGATATACAGCGCCAGGGGCGGCAGCTCCGGTAGCGGCGCCCGGGGTGTTTGTACACCGCCATGAATCAGCGGTGCGGGAGCGTCGTCGATCATTGCAGGCCCAGGCGTTGACGCAGCAGGGCCATGGCGCGGGCGCGGTGGCTCAGTTGATTTTTCTCCACCGGCCCCAGCTCGGCGCTGGAACAGTTGCGCTCGGGTACCCAGAACAATGGGTCATAGCCAAAGCCGTGCTCGCCGCTGGCCTCGGTAAGGATGCGCCCGTGCCACAAGCCTTCGCAGAGGATCGGCAACGGGTCGTCGGCGTGGCGCACCAGGGCCAGCACACAAACGAACTGTGCGCCGCGTTCGGCCTCGGGCACATCCTTGAGGGCTTCAAGCAGCTTGGCGTTGTTTGCCGCATCACCTTTGCCATCGGCGTAACGGGCCGAGTAGATGCCCGGCGCGCCGCCGAGGAAATCAACCGCCAGACCGGAGTCATCGGCCAGCGCCGGCAGCCCGGAAATGCGCGAGGCATTGCGGGCCTTGAGGATGGCATTCTCGACGAACGACAGGCCGGTTTCTTCCGGCTCGACCTGGCTGAATTCCCCGATCGAGCGCAGTTGCACCGATCCGCCGAGCATGGCCTGGAGTTCCTTGAGTTTGCCGGCGTTGTGGCTGGCCAGCACGAGTTGGGTGAGGTTCATCATTGGCCCGGGAACAGTTCCTGGTTGAAGTTGATGGTGTTGATCTTGTCGCCGGTCTGAACCTTGATCTCGAAAGTCCGGGTTTCCTGCTGGTCCACCGGATACTGGGCGATGTAATAGATCGCGCCTGGTTCGGTAACCTGGCGGAAGGTGAGGGTGACTGTCTTGCTGGTCAGGTCCTTCACCGTGCCGCTGACCTGGGCGATCAGTGGCTTGCCACCCTTGAGCACCGAGACATTGATCACGCCCTGGTTCTTGCTGCGTATCAGCTCGGCGGCCTTGGCGATGTCGGGGGTCAGGAAGGTGGAATTGAACGTGTTGTAGTGCACGGTCACGTCACCGAACACTTCCTTGCGCTCGGCCTTGATGGCGTCGGCAGCCATGGCGCCCACGCTCAGGCAGGTGGTGATTAAGAACAACGCTAGACGCTTCATGTCGTGCTCCTGAAAAAGGCCGGTGCTTATACCGCGACCTTGTGGTCGGCGAGGCCCGGGCTGCTGACCCGATAGATGCCTATTTCACCTAACAGATTAGGCCATAGCTTGCTGGCCCACCCGTGGCGGTGCTGCTGGTCCACCGCCAGGCGATCGATGACCTTGGCCTTGCGTTCGCGGCACAGTTCTTCGAAATCCTCGAAGGTGCAGAAATGGATGTTCGGCGTGTTGTACCAGGTGTACGGCAGGAATTCGGAGACCGGCATCCGCCCCTTGCTCGCCAGGTACCAGCGGCAGCGCCAATGGCCGAAATTGGGGAAGGTGATGATGCACTGGCGGCCGACACGGAGCATTTCGTCGAGAATCTTGTCCGGGTAATGCACGGCTTGCAGGGCCTGGGTCATGACCACGATGTCGAAGCTGTTGCTGGCGAAGTTGCCCAGGCCCTTGTCCAGGTCCTGCTCGATGACATTGATGCCCTTGGCCACGCACTCGGCGATGTTGTCCGGGTCGTTTTCCAGGCCGTAGCCGGTGACTTGCTTGTTGTCGCGCAGCCAGGTCAGCAGTTCGCCGTTGCCGCAGCCCAGGTCGAGCACGCGGCTGCCGGCGGGGATCCATTCCTGGATGATGTCCAGATCGGCTCTCATGGCGTCCTCACAGCGTAATACGGTTCATGTAGTTGCCGAACGCCTGCAGGTAGCGCGGGATCGGAATCAGAAAGGCGTCGTGGCCCTGGGGCGCGTCGATTTCCAGGTAGCAGACGTCCTTGCGCGCGGCCATCAGCGCGTCAACCAGTTCCCGGGAGCGGGCCGGGGAGAAACGCCAGTCGGTGGTGAACGACATCACGCAGAACCTGGCGGTGGCGTTGGCGAAGGTTTTCGCCAGGTTATCGTCGAAGTTCGCCGCCGGATCGAAGTAGTCTAAAGCCTTGGTCATCAGCAGGTAGGTGTTGGCGTCGAAGCGCCCGGAAAACTCCTCGCCCTGGTAGCGCAGGTAGCTTTCCACCTGGAACTCGACGCTGTGGAAATCGTAGTTGAGCTTCTCGCTCTTGAGCCCACGGCCGAATTTTTCGCCCATGGAATCGTCGGACAGGTAGGTGATGTGACCGACCATCCGCGCCAGCATCAGCCCGCGCTTGGGAATCACGCCGTGCTCCTGGAACGAACCGCCGTGGAATTCGGGGTCGGTGAGGATCGCCTGGCGCGCCACTTCGTTGAACGCGATGTTCTGGGCCGACAGCTTGGGCGCCGAGGCGATCGCCAGGCAGTGGCGCACGCGGTCCGGGTAGGTGATGGTCCATTGCAGCGCCTGCATGCCGCCGAGGCTGCCGCCGATCACCGCCGCCCATTGTGCGATACCGAGGCGGTCGGCCAGGCGTGCCTGGCTGTGGACCCAGTCTTCCACGGTCAGCACCGGGAAATCGGCGCCGAACGGCTTACCGGTGTCCGGGTTGATGCTGCTGGGACCGGTGGAGCCGTTGCAACCACCGAGGTTGTTCAGGCTGACCACGAAGAACTTGTTCGTGTCGATGGGCTTGCCGGGGCCGATGCAACTGTCCCACCAGCCAGGCTTGCGATCGTCGACGCTGTGGTAGCCGGCGGCGTGGTGATGCCCCGACAGGGCGTGGCAGATCAGCACGGCATTGCTCGCCGTGGCATTGAGGGTGCCATAGGTTTCGTAGATCAGGTCATAGGCTGGCAACGAACGACCGCAGGCCAGGGCCAGGGGCTCGCTGAAATGCGCCATTTGCGGCGTCACCAGACCAACGGAATCGGGGGGAAAGGCAGCTGGCATCGACCCTGCTCTCGTTGAAATGAGGCGTAAGTCTAAAGACCGCTGGGGTTAGCGGCAAGCAAAGGGCGGGGTTGATTACCGCCGATTAATCCCGTGGCGAGGGAGCTTGCTCCCGCTGGGGCGCGAAGCGGCCCTGAAACCTGCTGCCCGGGACTGTCTGGCAGACGGTGGCGCCTGGTTTGGGGCTGCTTCACGCAGCCCAGCGGGAGCAAGCTCCCTCGCCACGGTTGCGGTGCAAGTCAGATCAACACCCGCAAGATCTCCGGCATCATGGTCATCGCCGCCAGGTTGTTGATCACCAGCATGTCGATCAGCTTGATCACCATGAACGCCAGGATCGGCGAGATATCCAGGCCGCCGAGGTTCGGCACGATGCGGCGGAACGGCGCCAGGGCCGGCTCGCAGATCTGGTTCACCAGCTCGGCGCCCGGGTTGTGGCTGCCCGGCGCGACCCAGGACAGGATCACACTGATGATCATGGCAAAGAAGAAGATGTTCAAAAACAGCGCGGCGACGCCAATGAGCGACCAGATCAGCAATTGCAGCGGGTTGCCGGTGGTGCCGTAGGTCAGCAGCAGAGTCAGGGCCATCAGCGCCAGTTGCACGAGGATCGCCAGCACCAGCGACGACATGTCCAGGCCGAACAGGCTCGGGATGATCCGGCGCAGGGGCTTGAGCAGCGGTTGGGTCGCCTTGACGACGAACTGGCACAGCGGGTTGTAGAAGTTGGCGCGCACCAGTTGCAGCACGAAGCGCATCAGCACGATCAGCAGGTACAGGCTGCCGAGGGTTTGCAGGACGTAGACCGCTGCAGTGTTCAATCCAATCATGAATGGCTCCTTATTGGCCCAGTTGTTCGGCCATCTCGGCCGAGCGGTGCGCGGCGGCGCCGAGTGCTTTTTCCACCAGGGCTTCGAAGCCCCCGGCCTGGAATGATTTGATGGCCGCTTCGGTGGTGCCGGCCGGCGAGGTCACGCGGCGGCGCAATTCCGCTGCATCGACATCGCTGGACACCGCCATGTGAGCGGCGCCGAGAGCAGTCTGCAAGGTCAGTTGGGCAGCGATCTCGCGGCTCAGACCGAGTTTTTCTCCGGCGGCGGTCATGGCTTCGATCAGCAGGAAAAAATACGCCGGGCCCGAGCCGGAGACAGCGGTGACCGCGTCCAGTTGCTGCTCGGTGTCCAGCCACAGCGCCAGGCCCACGGCTGACAGCAACTGTTCAGCCTGCTGGCGTTGTTCGGCGCTCACCTGTGCGGTGGCGAACAGGCCGCTGACGCCCTGGCGCAGCAGTGCCGGGGTGTTGGGCATGCAGCGCACGATCGGCTGGGCGCCGAGCCAGTTATTCATGCTGGCGCAGGTAATGCCGGCGGCGATCGACACCACCAATTGATGAGGCTTGAGGTGCGGCCGAAGTGCCTCGCACACGGACTTCATTGCTTGCGGCTTGACGGCCAGCACGATGACGTCCACACCCTCGATGGCCTGGGCGTTGTCGGCGAAGGTTTCGACGCCGTGCTCGGCGCTCACCCGCTTGCGGGTCTCTTCACCCGGATCGCTGGCGCGGATCATGGATGCGTCCAGGCCCTTGGCCCGCAGGCCGCCGATCAGGCTGGCGGCCATGTTGCCGGCGCCGATGAAGGCAATACGCGTGTTACTCATGACAGGTCCTTATAAAGAGATAAGTGAGTCAGATGGGCGCTTGGCCGTAGTCACGCGCCCCAAACAGCGCTGTGCCGATGCGCACCCAGGTGGCGCCTTGGGCAATGGCGGATTCAAGGTCATGGCTCATGCCCATGGACAACGTGTCCAGCGGCAGGTCCAGGCTGGCTTGCAGCTGTTGAACCTTGGCGAAAGCTGCATCCTGTTCGGCGCGATCGTCGGTTGGTTCGGGAATCGCCATCAACCCACGCAACTTGAGATGAGGCAGCGTGCTGATGGCATTGGCGAGGGCGGGCAGGTCCGCTGGCGTGCAGCCGGACTTGCTGGCTTCACCGCTGACGTTGACCTGGATGCAGATGTTCAGCGGCGGCAGGTCGGCCGGGCGCTGCTCGGACAGGCGTTGGGCAATTTTCAGGCGATCCACGGAGTGCACCCAGTCGAAATGTTCGGCGATAGCACGCGTCTTGTTCGATTGAATGGGGCCGATGAAGTGCCAGATCAAGGGCAGGTCTGTCAGTTCGGCCTGCTTGCCCAGCGCTTCCTGCAGGTAGTTCTCGCCGAAATCCCGCAGGCCTGCGGCATGGGCTTCGCGCAGGGCCTGGGCCGGCTTGGTCTTGCTCACCGCCAGCAGCTGGACGCTGTGTCCTGGGCGCTGGGCGGCCTGCTCCGCGGCATGGATGCGCGATCTAACCTGAGCA
Organism: Pseudomonas sp. Z1-29; assembly: GCF_051131995.1. NCBI lineage: Bacteria > Pseudomonadati > Pseudomonadota > Gammaproteobacteria > Pseudomonadales > Pseudomonadaceae > Pseudomonas > Pseudomonas sp. Z1-29. The sequence goes on from NZ_CP071645.1 coordinate 430,580, forward strand.
ATGTTGTCTGCTATGGTGGTCATAAAGAGAGGCCAGCGGTCTGAGGTTCGCGGCATTCTACTGGAATTGAGGAGCGCTATGGATATCACTGAATTGCTGGCGTTCAGCGCCAAACAGGGGGCGTCGGACCTGCACCTGTCCGCCGGGCTGCCGCCGATGATCCGCGTGGACGGCGATGTACGGCGGATCAACCTGCCGGCGCTGGACCACAAGCAGGTTCATGAACTGATCTACGACATCATGAACGACCGCCAACGAGTGGATTACGAGAAGTTTCTGGAAACCGATTTTTCCTTCGATGTACCCGGCGTGGCGCGATTTCGGGTCAATGCCTTCAACCAGAATCGGGGCGCGGGAGCAGTGTTCCGGACTATTCCCTCAAAAGTCCTGACCATGGAAGACCTGGGGATGGGCGAGGTGTTTCGCAAGATCACCGAGGTTCCTCGCGGGCTGGTGTTGGTAACCGGGCCGACCGGCTCGGGCAAGTCGACCACCCTGGCGGCCATGATCGACTATCTGAACAGCCACAAGCACCATCACATCCTCACCATCGAAGACCCCATCGAATTCGTGCATGAACCGCGCAAGTGTCTGATCAACCAGCGTGAGGTTCATCGCGATACCCAGGGTTTCTCCACGGCGCTGCGTTCGGCCCTGCGGGAGGACCCGGACGTGATCCTGGTGGGGGAGATGCGCGACCTGGAGACCATCCGGCTGGCGCTGACCGCCGCCGAAACCGGGCACTTGGTGTTTGGCACCCTGCACACCACGTCGGCGGCCAAGACCATTGACCGGGTAGTGGACGTGTTTCCTGGCGACGAGAAGTCGATGGTCCGCTCGATGCTGTCGGAGTCGCTTCAGGCGGTGATTTCCCAGACGCTGGTCAAGAAGATTGGCGGCGGCCGCATCGCGGCGCACGAAATCATGCTGGGCACTTCGGCGATCCGCAACCTGATCCGCGAAGACAAGATCGCGCAGATGTATTCATCGATCCAGACCGGCGGCTCGCTGGGGATGCAGACGCTGGATATGTGCCTGAAGGATCTGGTGAGCAAGGGCCTGATCAGCCGCGAGCACGCGCGAGAGCGGGCGCGTACGCCGGATAATTTCTAAACAGGGATGTGCCGCTTCTGTGGCGAGGGAGCTTGCTCCCGCTGGGCCGCGAAGCGGACCCAAAATGATTGGACCCCACACAAATCATCGGTCTGTTTGGGGCGGCTGCGCCACCCAGCGGGAGCAAGCTCCCTCGCCACAAAGGTCGGTGATCAACGTTGAACGACCCGCATCGCCCCCGGCTCTTTCGGCAGCACGCGCTTGGCAACCACGTAATGGGTGTTCCAGTACGGCTTGTTCAGGGTGTCGATGGTCACCGACTTGCCTCGGCGCGGGGCGTGGATGAAGCGGTCGTTGCCCAGGTAGATGGCTACGTGGTTGACCCGACGGCTCTTGAGCTTGAAGAAAATCAGGTCGCCGGGCTTGAGGTCCTTGCGCTCGACTTTCTCGCCATGGCCGGCAGCCATCGCATTGGAGGTACGCGGCAGGTCGAACGTGGCGTCATTGAACGCGTATTTCACCAGACCACTGCAATCGAAACCTTTACTTGGGCTGCTGCCGCCCCAACGGTAAGGTGTGCCCAGTACATTCACGGCGCGGCTCAGCACATTGCTGGTGGTCTTGGTCGCCATGGGTGGCACCAGCCGACTGTGAGCGTTACTCACACGCTGGACGCTTTGCCTGTTTTTGCTCGATGGAGCAGAAACGTGGGATTTGGGCGTATAGCCGTTGATGTTCGGAAGACGTTGCTCACGATTGGTGGCGTGGGCGGCCAGTGGCAATAATAGGCAAATGGTCAGCCATGTCTTGAAAAATGGACGCATTAGGCAGGGCTCATAAAGGTTAGCGCGCAACTTTATAACAGCTTTTTTCGCCTTTCCGAGGCCGTTTGTCGATCCGGAACCCAGCGTGAACGCCACATAATTGCGACAATTTGACCCGATTGTCCGACAGGGTCCCCGTAATCCGGGCGTTTCCCCGACGCGAGTCGCTCATGACCGCTTGTCGGCGAGACATGTAAAAGTCACAAAAGATCCGAACAAATTTTTCTATCGAGGCAAAAGAGGCCATTCATGAACAGCTATCAACAGGGCGCAATTCGCGATACCCACAGCAAAGTCATCGGGTATCTGTTGTGGATCCTCGGTTTTACCGGCGCTCACCGTTTCTATTACGGCAAGCCGGTCACCGGCACGATCTGGTTCTTCACCTTCGGGCTGCTGGGTATCGGTTGGTTGATCGACCTGTTCCTGATTCCGGCCATGGACCGCGAAGCCGACCTGCGCTTCACCCCGGGGCCGATCGAGTACAGCGTCGCGTGGATTCTGCTGACGTTTCTCGGCGTGTTGGGCGTGCACCGCATGTACCAAGGGAAGTGGCTCAGCGGGATCATCTACCTGCTGACTGGCGGGGTGTTTTTTCTGGGGGTGCTGTATGACTTCTGGACGCTGAACGATCAGGTGTCGATTCGTAATGCGCAGAAGCGTGGGGCTTTCCAGTAAGACAGTCAGATCGAGGTGCCTGCATTCGCGAGCAGGCTCGCTCCCACATTGGATCGAGGTGTTCACAGGTCATGTGTTCACTGAAGATCCCTGTGGGAGCGAGCCTGGTCGCGAAAAGGGCGACGCGGTTTGTCAGGCCTGGTGGGTAATCCGCCCATCCATCAAGGTGTAGCGCACCACGCCCGGCAAGCTGTGGCCGAGGAATGGGCAGTTGTCACCCTTGGAACGCCAGGCTTCGCCGGCCACGGTGGAGGCGGCCGGGTCGAACAGCACCAGGTCCGCCGGCGCGCCCACCGCCAGTTTCCCGGCTGGCAGCTGCAGCGCCTGGGCCGGGCCAGCGCTCAGGCGTGCGAGCAGAGTCGGCAGTTCCAGCAAACCGTCTTCCACCAGCGTCAAGGCCAGCGGCAGCAGCAGTTCAACGCTACTGATGCCCGGCTCGGTGGCGCCGAACGGTGCCAGCTTGGCATCGCGCTCGTGGGGTTGGTGATGGCTGGAAATGGCCGAGATCACCCCGGACTGCACGGCCTCGCGCAAGCCGTCGCGGTCGGCGCGGGTGCGCAGCGGCGGCTGGACGTGATAGACGCTGTTGAAATCGATCAGCGCTTCGTCGGTCAGGATCAGCTGATACAGCGCCACATCGGCGGTCACCGGCAAGCCTCGGGCCTGGGCCTGGGCGATCAGCGCGGCGCCACGGGCACTGGTCAGCTGGCTGAAGTGCGCGCGGACGCCGCTCTGCTCAACCAACAGCAGGTCCCGGGCCAGGGCCACGGTCTCCGCGGTCTCCGGGATGCCCGGCAAGCCGAGGAAACTGGCGGTCGGGCCTTCATGGGCCAGGCCACCTTCAGCCAGGTCGTGGTCCTGGGAGTTGAAGATCACCGTCAGGCCGAAAGTCGCCGCGTATTCGAGGGCGCGGCACAGGGTCCGGGTATTGCGGAAACTGTTGAGGCCGTTGCCGAACGCCACGCAACCGGCGTCACGCAAGGCGATGAGTTCGGCCAGTTGTTCGCCTTCCAGGCCTTTGCTCAGTGCGCCAATCGGGAAGACCTTGGTATTGCCGGCCTCGCGGGCGCGGTCGAGGATCAGTTCGGCCACGGCCGAGGTGTCCAGCACCGGCTTGGTCTGCGGCGGGCAGCACAGGCTGGTCACGCCACCGGCGGCGGCGGCGCGGGTTTCGCTGACGATGCTGCCTTTGCGGCTGTAGCCCGGCTCGCGCAGGGCGACGTTCAGGTCCACCAGGCCGGGCGCGGCCACCAGGCCTTGGGCGTCGAGGACCTCGGCCGCCACGAAGCCTGTCGGCGCGGCGCCGAGGGCGACGATCTTGCAGGCATCGATATGAATGTCAGTCACTTGATCCAGGCCGCTGGCCGGATCGATCACGCGTGCGCCGAGAATGCTGAGCTTCACTGGGCGTTCTCCTGGTCGAATTGGCGCTGGGCCGTTTGCCCGCTCATGGCCATGGACAGCACGGCCATGCGGATGGCGATGCCGTAGGTCACCTGGTTGAGGATCACCGAGTGCGGCCCGTCGGCCACCGCCGACTCGATCTCCACGCCGCGATTGATCGGCCCCGGGTGCATGACGATGGCGTCCGGCTTGGCGCCGGCCAGGCGCGCGGTGGTCAGGCCGAACAGGCGGTAGAACTCGCCCTCGCTGGGCAACAGGCCGCCAGTCATGCGCTCGCGTTGCAGGCGCAGCATGATCACCACGTCCACATCCTTCAGGCCTTCGGTCATGTCGGTGTAGACCTTCACGCCGTATTGCTCGACGCCGATGGGCAGCAGGGTTTTCGGCGCGATCACGCGGATGTCCGGACAGCCGAGGGTCTTGAGCGCGAGCATGTTCGAGCGGGCCACCCGCGAGTGCAGGATGTCGCCGACGATGGCCACCGACAGGTTCTCGAAGCTGCCCTTGTGCCGACGGATGGTCAGCATGTCCAGCATGCCCTGGGTCGGATGAGCGTGACGGCCGTCGCCACCGTTGATGATCGCCACTTGCGGGCACACGTGCTCGGCAATGAAATGCGCCGCGCCGGAGTCGCCGTGGCGCACGACGAACATGTCGGCGGCCATGGCTTCGAGGTTGCGCAGCGTGTCGAGCAGGGTTTCGCCCTTGCTCGCCGAGGATGTCGACACGTTCAGGGTGATCACGTCCGCCGACAGCCGCTGGGCCGCCAGTTCGAAGGTGGTGCGGGTGCGGGTGGAGTTTTCGAAGAACACGTTGCACACGGTCTTGCCGCGCAGCAACGGGACTTTTTTCACCGCCCGGGCGCCGACTTCGAGGAAAGAGTCGGCGGTGTCGAGGATTTCTGTCAGCAGCTCGCGGCGCAGGCCGTCGAGGGACAGGAAGTGCCGCAGCTGGCCCTGATCGTTGAGCTGCAGCGGGCGCTTGGTTTCGAGAGGCGTCATCGCGATGGACTCTGGCAAGGGCAGTTAAAGGGCGAGGTCTTGCAGTTCGAGTTGCAGCGGCGTCGGGCCGGAAAGCTTGACCCGTTCATGGGCCGCCAGCGCCAGCGTCGCGCCGACCACGTTAGGGCGGATCGGCAGTTCGGCGGCGTCCAGGTCGAGCAGGCAGACCAGCGTAACGCTGGCCGGGCGACCGTAGTCGAACAACTCATTCATGGCGGCGCGGATGGTCCGCCCGCTCATCAGCACGTCGTCGATCAGCACCAGGTGCTGGCCTTCGATCTCGAACGGCAGCGCCGAAGGGCGTACTTGCGGGTGCAGGCCGTTCTGGCTGAAGTCGTCGCGGTAGAAGGACACGTCCAGGGTGCCCAGCGGCGAGTCGCTGCCCAGTTCATCGAGCAAGGCCTGGGCAACCCAGACGCCGCCGGTGCGAATGCCGATGTAGCGCGGTTCGCTGATGCCACGTTGTTCCAGGTGCGCCGTGAGACGGATCGCCATCTGGCTGATCAGTTCGGCAGGATTGGGCAGGCTCATGCTGGCTCCTTCAGGTTTGCGGGTCGGTGCTCATGACTCGGCTTGTCGCTAGAAGAAAGCGCCTTGGCGGCGCTTTCAAAAATCAGGTTTCGAACAGGGCGGCGTTGGCATCAAGCCAACCTTGCAGCAGCAGGGCGGCGGCGATGGCGTCTACCGGATTGTCGCGGTAACTGCCTTTCTGCCCGCCGCGCATCAGCCGCTCGCCCTTGGCCTCGAAGGTGGTCAGGCGCTCGTCATGGGTATAGAAGGGCAGGTTAAAGCGGCCATTGAGCCGGCGAGCGAATTTTTCCGCACGCAGGCACATGTCGCTGGGCGTGCCGTCCATGTTCAATGGCAGGCCGACCACCACGGCGTCGGGTTTCCATTCCTTGATCAGCGCTTCGACCTGGTTCCAGTCCGGAACGCCGTTCTGCGCTTTTAATGTGCACAGCTCGCGGGCCTGGCCGGTAATGACCTGGCCGACCGCGACGCCGATCTGTTTGGTGCCGTAATCAAAGCCCAGCAGCAGGCGCAGGGCCATCAGGCGTGTCCCGCCTGGCTGGTAAGCAGGCCCAGGTTCACGCCCAATCGGCTGGCCGCCGCTTCCAGGCGCAACTCGCTGCTGGTGTTGAACAGGATGTCGGCATCGAACGGGCACGTCAGCCAGGCGTTGTCGGCCAGCTCGGCTTCCAGCTGTCCGGGTTCCCAACCGGCATAGCCCAGGGCGATCAGGCTTTTTTCCGGACCGACGCCGTCGGCGATGGCAAACAGCACGTCCTGGGAAGTGGACAGCGACACGCCGTTCAGATCAACGGTGGCCTGGAATTTGGGACCCGACGGATGGAGTACGAAACCGCGATCGGTCTGCACCGGCCCGCCGATGAAAATCGGCACATGCTGGCACAGGAGTGGCGGCTCGACCTCGGGACGCAGCTGCTCAAGGATATCCGCCAGGTTCAGCTCCTGCGGGCGGTTTACCACCAATCCCATGGCCCCATTGGCCGTGTGCTCGACGATGTAGGTCAAGGTATGGGCAAAGTTCGGATCGGCCATGTGCGGCATGGCAATCAGGAAGTGATGCTTGAGGTAGGTGGGGCTGACGTTTTTCATAGGCGCTAGTGTGGCGGCGCATGGCCGAACTGACAAGCCGGGGATGTGCTGCAAATGGTCCGGCGCACGCAAATTCCCTTGTGGGAGCGAGCCTGCTCGCGATGCGGTGTACCGGTCGCCATCCATGCCGAGTGACCAATGGCTTCGCGAGCAGGCTCGCTCCCACAGGGTATTGTTACTGGCTGAAGATCAGTTACTGGACAGCCGATCACCCCGGGCAAATTTCCAGGTGCGGATGATTTCCAGGCGGTCGATGTCCGACAGGTCCCCGGTGAACGGCGCGAACGGCGCGGCCAGGCGCACGATCCGCTGGGCGGCCTGGTCCAGCAGCGGCTGGCCGGAGGACTCAAGCACCAGCACTTCATACAGCGAGCCGTCACGATTGATCGAAACCATCAGCCGCAAATTGCCGTAGATCTGTTTGCGCCGGGCTTCCTCGGGGTAGTTCAGGTTGCCGATACGCTCGACCTTCTTGCGCCATTCGTCCTTGTACCAGGCGCCCTTGTCGCGCATGGTCGACGCGGCGCTCAGGCGGTGGATGCGCGGGCGCTTGGCGTACAACTGCTGTTCCTGGGCCAGTTCGGCCTCCAGGCTGGCGATGTCGCTGGACAGCTGGGAGCTGTCGAAGGTCGGTTCCGGCGCCTTGGGCTTGGGATCGGGCTTGACCTCTTCCTTGACCGGGGCCTTTTTCGGCTTCGGCGCGGTAGTGGTCACGGCGGCCTTGGGCGCGGCTTCCTGAACTTCCGGCTTGGCGGCCGGCGGTGGGGTGATCTTCTGGACCTTGTTGTCCTGGAACGGCGCGATTTCGGTCGTCTTGGGAATCGCTTTCTTTTCCAGGGTGCCGCTGCCCTGCTGGTTTTCCTGAGCAAGGAAATCGGCCTTCTGAGGCTTGGTTTCGCTCTTGAAGGTCGCCAGGGTGATCTCCAGGGTCTGGCTGATCTGCTTGGGTTCGACCGTGGCAAACCCGACGCCCAGCAGCACCGCCAGGTGGATCAGTGCCGCCAGGAACAGCGTAAAACCGAGGCGATCAGCCGGGCGCACGCCACGATGGGCGAGCTCTTGGGGCAGATCGGACGGGAGTGTCATGACAAGGAAACCAGCATCACGTTTTTTCAGGCCGGGCATGATAACGCAATGTGGGTTTCCTTCATCAGGATCTGGATCAACGCGCCTTGAGCTTCTGATCGATGGCATCCATCAGCATCCCGCCGATGTCGGTGCCAAAGGCATTGTCGATCTCGCGGATGCAGGTCGGGCTGGTGACGTTGATCTCCGTCAGGTGCTCGCCGATCACGTCCAGGCCGACGAACAGCAGGCCTTTCTCGCGTAGCGTCGGGCCGACCTGGGCGGCGATCCAGCGGTCCTTGTCGGTCAGCGGGCGGGCTTCGCCACGGCCGCCAGCCGCCAGGTTGCCACGGGTTTCACCGGCCGCCGGGATGCGCGCCAGGCAATAGTCCACCGGCTCGCCGTCGATCATCAGGATGCGCTTGTCGCCGTCGACGATGGCCGGCAGGTAACCCTGGATCATGATCTGTTGCTTGCCATGCAAGGTCAGGGTTTCGAGGATCACCGACAGGTTCGGATGGCCGGCGGTGTGACGGAAGATCGACGAGCCGCCCATGCCGTCCAGCGGCTTGAGGATCACGTCGCCGTGGTGATCGGCGAATTCGCGCAGCACGTCCGGACGACGGCTGACGATGGTGGGCGGCGTGCACTGCGGGAACAGCGTGGCGAACAGCTTCTCGTTGCAGTCGCGCAGGCTCTGCGGCTTGTTGACCACCAGCACACCGGCGCTTTCGGCCTGCTCCAGCAGGTAGGTGGAGTAAACGAACTCCATGTCGAACGGCGGATCCTTGCGCATCAGGATCACGTCCAGGTCGCTCAGCAGCGCGTCGCTTTCCGCGCCCAGTTCGAACCACTTCTCAGGGTTGGCGAAGACCTTCAGCGGCTTCATTCGCGCGCGCGCCTGGCCCTCGGCCTGGTAAAGGTCGCGCTGTTCCATGTAGAACAGCTCCCAGCCGCGCTTCTGAGCGGCCAGCAGCATGGCCAGCGAGCTATCCTTCTTATAGGAAATGCTGGCGATTGGGTCCATGACAATGCCGACGCGTACGCTCATGGCTTGGTTCCTCGAAAATGGGGTGGGCACGAATGGCTTGAAAAAGTGGCGTCAGAGTGGCGCCCCGAAGTTTGGCGGTCAAGGAAAAACCGCCGTGCCGAGCGGCTGATAGATCGGCGATGGAGACTGTGCTAAAAAGGCTGCCATGTGACGTGCGGGCCTTGAACATCAAGGGTTTGCGCTGTCGATCACACTTACGCGTTAAAAACCGGTTTGCAGTGGCAATGGCAGAGCATCTCACGCAGCAGCAACCCAGCGCCTTGAAGGTCATGGTCATCGACGACTCGAAGACCATCCGCCGCACCGCCGAGACCTTGCTGCGCAACGTTGGCTGCGAGGTCATCACGGCGGTCGATGGTTTCGACGCCATGGCCAAGATCGTCGACCACCATCCGGGCATCATCTTTGTCGACATCATGATGCCGCGCCTGGACGGTTACCAGACCTGTGCCCTGATCAAGAACAACAGCGCCTTCAAGGCGACGCCGGTGATCATGCTGTCGTCCCGCGACGGTCTGTTCGACAAGGCCAAGGGGCGCATCGTCGGCTCCGATCAGTTTCTGACCAAGCCTTTCAGCAAGGAAGAATTGCTGGGCGCGATACAGGCCCATGTCCCGGGTTTTGCCGCTGTCCAGCCGCACCAGGCACATTAATGACGCTCGGCCTTCGGCCTGGGGTCTACAGAAGAAATGGGGAACACCATGGCACGAGTTCTGATCGTCGATGATTCGCCGACTGAAATGTACAAATTGACCGGCATGCTGGAAAAGCACGGCCATCAGGTCTTGAAAGCCGAGAATGGCGCCGACGGCGTGGCCCTGGCCCGCCAGGAAAAGCCCGACGCGGTGCTGATGGACATCGTCATGCCCGGCCTCAATGGGTTCCAGGCCACGCGCCAGCTGACCAAGGACCCGGACACGGGGCATATCCCGGTCATCATCATCACCACCAAGGACCAGGAAACCGACAAGGTCTGGGGGACCCGCCAAGGGGCGAAGGACTACCTGACCAAACCGGTGGACGAAGAAACCCTGATCGCGACCTTGAACAAAGTACTGGCGGGTTGAACGCGCGGCCATGAGCCACTCCCTGACCGCATTCGAACTGTTGCTTCAGATCGATCGGCGCTGTCGGCTGCTGGGCGCGGACCTGCCGTCCCAGCCAACCCATCGCGACAGTTGGAGCGGGATCGGCTTTCGCCTCGGCGAGCATTGGTACGTGGCGCCCATGGGCGAGGTCAGCGAAGTGCTGCACGAGCCGCGCTACACGTCGTTGCCCGGGGTCAAGCCATGGGTTCGCGGAGTGGCTAACCTGCGCGGACGTTTATTGCCGCTGATGGACCTGTGCGGTTTTTTCGGTCATGAGCTGTCCAGTGTGCGCAAGCAGCGGCGGGTGCTGGTGGTCGATAACGAAGAAGTCTTCGCCGGCTTGCTGGTGGACGAAGTCCTCGGGCTGCAGCATTTCGCCCAGGGCAGCCTGGAACCGGTTTTGCCTGGCTACCTCGATGGCCCGGAATCGGCCTTCGTCCAGGGCCGTTTTCCTGGCGATCGGCAGTGGCAGGTGTTCAGCCCTTTTGCCGTGACGCGTTCGCCAGGGTTCATGAATGTGGCGGTTTAACAGGCCGCAGCGCGGCCTCTGTGGGAGCGAGCCTGCTCGCGAAAGCGATGGATCAGCTGCATCGATGCTGGCTGTTCCATCGCTATTCGCGAGCAGGCTCGCTCCCACAGGAGGGCTGTGGTGAGAGGCCGGATTGAGCAGGACAGGCGAGTACCGATGATCAAAGCAAAAACAGGCAAGCCTCTGGAAGCGTCGCGCAGTCGGTCGCAGATCATCGTGCTGTTCGTCGCGCTGATTGTCTTCATCATGCTGTTGTTCGCCAACTTCGCGTACCTCAACACCCAGTCCACCTATGACAAACAGTACATCGGCCACGCCGGTGAGCTGCGGGTGCTGTCCCAGCGCATTGCCAAGAACGCCACCGAAGCCGCGGCCGGCAAGGCCGCCGCGTTCAAGTTGCTGAGTGATGCGCGCAACGATTTCGCCCAGCGCTGGGGATACCTGAAGCAGGGTGACCCGGTGACCGGCCTGCCCCCGGCGCCCGCCACCCTGCGCCCGCAGATGCGCGCGGTACAGCTGGACTGGGAGCGCCTGCTGAAGAACACCGATGCGATTCTTTCCAGCGAGCAGACCGTCCTGTCGCTGCACCAGGTGGCGGCAACCCTCGCCGAAACCGTGCCGCAACTGCAGGTCGAATACGAAAAAGTTGTCGAAATCCTCTTGCAGCGAGGCGCCCCGGCCTCACAGGTGGCCATGGCCCAGCGCCAGTCACTGCTGGCCGAGCGTATTCTCGGCGCGGTGAATACCGTATTGGCCGGCGATGAGAACGCCAGCCAGGCTGCCGACACCTTCGGCCGTGACGCCGCGCGTTTTGGCCAGGTGCTCAATGGCATGCTGCAAGGCGACCCGACCTTGAAGATCCCCCAGGTCCAGGATCGTGACGCCCGGGCGCGCCTGACGGAAATCAGCGAGCTGTTCGAATTTGTCTCGGGCTCGGTGGACGAAATCCTCGAGACCTCACCGGAGCTGTTCAAGGTCCGCGAGTCGGCGGGCAACATCTTCAACCTGTCGCAGACCCTGCTCGACGAAGCCTCTCACCTGGCCACAGCTTTCGAGAACCTGGCCGGCGGCCGTTCCGTCAACAGCATCGGCGGGTATGTGCTGGGCCTGCTGGCACTGATGTCGATCATCCTCATCGGCCTGGTGATGGTGCGTGAAACCAACCGCCAATTGCGCGAAACCGCGGAAAAGAACGAGCGCAACCAGAACGCGATCATGCGCCTGCTGGATGAAATCGAAGACCTGGCCGATGGCGACCTGACCGTTACCGCCTCGGTCACCGAGGACTTCACCGGGACCATCGCCGATTCCATCAACTATTCGGTGGACCAATTGCGCGATCTGGTGGCGACCATCAACCTCACGGCCGGCCAGGTGGCCGCCGCCGTGCAGGAAACCCAGGCCACGGCGATGCACCTGGCCCAGGCGTCGGAACACCAGGCCCAGCAAATTTCCGAAGCTTCGACTTCAATCAATGAAATGGCCCAGTCCATCGACCAGGTATCAGCTAATGCGGCCGAGTCGTCGGCGGTGGCCGAGCGCTCCGTGGAAATCGCCAACAAGGGCAACGAGGTGGTGCACAACACCATTCATGGCATGGACAACATTCGCGAGCAGATCCAGGACACCGCCAAGCGCATCAAGCGCCTCGGTGAGTCGTCACAGGAAATCGGCGACATTGTCAGCCTGATCGATGACATCGCCGACCAGACCAACATCCTGGCGCTCAACGCGGCGATCCAGGCGTCCATGGCGGGCGATGCCGGTCGGGGTTTTGCGGTGGTGGCCGACGAAGTGCAGCGCTTGGCCGAGCGCTCCTCGGCGGCCACCCGGCAGATCGAGACGCTGGTGCGGGCGATCCAGGCCGACACCAACGAAGCGGTGATCTCCATGGAGCAGACCACCACCGAGGTGGTGCGCGGCGCCCGACTGGCCCAGGATGCCGGCGTCGCCCTGGAGGAAATCGAGGGCGTTTCCAAGACCCTGGCGGCGCTGATCCAGAGCATCTCCAACGCGGCGCAGCAACAGACCACCTCGGCGGGACAGATTTCGCTGACCATGAACGTGATCCAGCAGATCACCAGCCAGACCTCGTCCGGCTCAACCGCCACGGCCGAGAGCATCGGCAACCTGGCGAAAATGGCCAGCCAGCTGCGCCGCTCGGTGTCCGGGTTCACCTTGCCCGCGGCACCTGTGGCGGATGAGGATAAGGTGTGACTGGGCTGCACTTTCCTGGCTATGGAGATCGTCTGTGGCGAGGGGATTTATCCCCGCTGGACTGCGAAGCAGTCCCAAAATAGCCAGTCTGGAACATTGATATGGGTTCTGCATTGCTGGGGGCCGCTTCGCAGCCCAGCGGGGATAAATCCCCTCGCCACAAGAGCTGATCCGCTCTGGGGATATGACTGTTGATTTGGAGTCGTTATGGGTGATCGGCACGACTACGTGGCCCTGGAATGGGTCAAGGGCGAGATTGCCGAAACGCTGAAGCAGGCCCACCTGGCCCTCAATCGCCTGGTGGACGACCCCCAGGCGTCGGATGCGCTTGCCCAATGCCTGGCCTGCATTCACCAGGTCCATGGCGGCCTGCAGATGATCGAATTCTACGGCGCGGCGTTGCTGGCCGAGGAAATGGAGCAACTGTGCAGCGCGCTGCAGGACAACCGCATCGCCCACCGCGAGGAGGCGATCAGCCTGTTGCGCCAGGCCCTGGGCCAGTTGCCGGTCTACCTAGAACGGGTGCAGGGTGCTCGTCGCGACCTGCCGCTGGCGGTGCTGCCCTTGCTCAACGATCTGCGCAGTGCGCGGGGCGAGAGCCTGTTGTCGGAGACCAGCCTGTTCAGCCCGGAACTGCCCGATATCGCGCCGCTGGACGAGGACGCCTTGAAGCGGCTCGCGCCGGCGGACCTGCCGAGCACCTTGCGCAAATTGCGCCAGACCCTGCAGGTGGCCCTGGTGGGCCTGTTGCGCGAGCAGGACGACGCGACTCACCTCGGTTACCTGGCCAAAGTCTTTCAGCGCCTTGAAGCGCTTTGCGCCGCAGCGCCGCTCAATGCGTTGTGGCAGGTCGCTTCGGCGTTGGTCGAAGGCATGCGCGAGGGGCGTATCGCCAACAGCCCGGCGCTGCGTAGCCTGTTCAAGGATGCTGACAAGGAACTCAAGCGCTTGCTGGAGCAAGGCATGCCGGGCATCAACCAAGCGGCCCCGCCACACCTGCTCAAGAGTCTGTTGTTCTATATTGCCAAGGCCGAACATCCCAGCGGGCAGATGCAGATCATGAAAGAACGCTACTCACTGGACGACGCGCTGCCCGACAGCGCTATGGTCGATGAAGAACGCGCGCGCCTGGCCGGGCCCGACCGCGATGCCATGCGCTCGGTGCTGGCAGCGCTCTGCGAGGAGCTGGTGCGGGTCAAGGAACGCCTGGACCTGTTCGTGCGCAGCGACCGCCAGCATGCCTCGGAGCTGGACAGCCTGCTGGCGCCCCTGCGGCAGATTGCCGACACCCTGGCGGTGCTGGGTTTCGGCCAGCCGCGCAAGGTCATCATCGATCAACTGGCCGTCGTACTGAGCCTCGCCCAGGGCCAGCGCGAGCCTGATGACGCGACGCTCATGGACGTTGCCGGAGCCTTGCTGTACGTCGAGGCAACCCTGGCCGGAATGGTCGGCACCGTCGAGCCTGAAAGCCGCGAAGACAATCGCCTGCCGACGACCGACCTGACCCAGATCCATCAGATCGTCATCAAGGAAGCCCATACCTGCCTGCAACAGGCCAAGGACATGATCGTCGACTACATCGACGCACACTGGAACAGCGCCCAGCTTGAGCCATTGCCGGCGCTGCTGACCCAGGTCCGCGGGGCGCTGGCGATGATTCCCCTGAGCCGCGCCGCCCGCCTGGTGGAGGCTTGCAACGATTTCATCCGTGAACACCTGCTGCTCGACCCAGCCCAGCCGGGGTGGGAAGCACTCGATCACCTGGCCGATGTGATTACCGGCCTGGAATATTACCTGGAGCGTTTGAGCGAAGACCCGTTGATGCCCGCCGAGAATCTGCTCGACGGCGTCGAGCGGAGCCTGGGCGCCCTCGGCTACTTTCCCGACGAAGCCCGCGTGCCCTTGCTCGATGACCGGCTGAGCCCGAACGAGGCCCAGGTCATGCAGGATTTGCAGGAACTGGACGACCCACAGACCGTGCAATCCCTCGCTGATGTTCTGGCCAGCCCGGTCTCGGCGGTCAACCCGCCGGCCAAAGGCATGCCCGGTAGCCTGCTGCCGCCGCCCGTGGATGAGCATCCGGTGGACGACGAGCTGCGGGAGGTCTTCCTCGAGGAAACCGACGAGGTGCTCGATGTCCTGCGCGAATACCTGCCGCGCTGGGCTGCGCAGCCCGACGACCAAGGCGCGCTCACTGAGCTGCGCCGGGCCTTCCATACCCTCAAGGGCAGCGGCCGGATGGTTCGGGCACTGGTGCTGGGTGAGTTGGCCTGGGCGGTGGAAAACCTGCTCAACCGCGTGCTGGAGCGCAGCGTCGAGCCGGGCGCTTCGGTTCGGCAATTGCTTGAGGACGCGGTGCGATTGCTGCCGGAACTGGTCGCTGAATTCGCTGCCCAGCGCCAATGCCAGCGCGACGACGTCGACCGTCTGGCTGCTCGCGCCCATGCCTTGGCCAAGGGTGGCGATGAGGAAGATGACGACCAGCAGGACGTGGCCGCTCTCGATCCCTTGCTGCTGAAAATCTTCGACAACGAAGCCCAGGGGCATCTGGCCGCGCTTGATCGATTCCTCGACCAGGCCGCCGAACATCTGCCATTGCAGTCCAGCGACGAGCTGCAAAGGGCCTTGCACACGCTCAAGGGCAGTGCATCGATGGCCGGTGTGCTGCCGATCGCCGAACTGGCCGGGGCGATGGACGAGATGGCCCGGGAATACAAGGCGCACCTGATCGCTTTCGACCTGGATGAGATCGAGTTGCTGCTGGAGGCTGAAGGGTTGCTGCGCCGCGGTCTACGCCAGCTGCATAATGAGCCGCTGGCAGCGATTCCCGGCGCCGCGGACCTGATCCAGCGAACCCAGGCACTGTCCGTCGAACGCCTGCAAACGGCTCTCAACACGCCGGACCAGGGCGTGCGAACCAAGCGCGACCCGCAATTGATCAACAATTTTCTCGCCCAGGGCATGGATATCCTGCTGGACGCGGAGAACCTGCTGCGGCGCTGGCAGCAACACTCCGGCGAGGGCCAGGAACTGAGCGCGCTGCTCGATGAGTTGACCACCCTTGGCGAAGGCGCGCATCTGGCCGACCTGCACCCGGTGGACGAGCTCTGCGAAGCCTTGCTGGACCTGTATGGCGCCGTCGAGGAAAGCAGCCTGGCGGTCAGCGACAGGTTTTTCCATGAGGCGCAGCTTGCTCACGAAGCGTTGATCGACATGCTCGACGAATTGGCTGCCGGCCAGCACGTGCGTGCGCAACCTGCCCGGGTGCAGGCCCTGCGCAGCCTGCTCCAGGAAGGCCTAGACCCGACAGCCACGGGACTGATCCGCAGTGACGGCAGCCGCACGTTGAGCATCCGCGAGCTGGGTCATGCGACGGCTGAGATGGAGCGCAGTTCGCCGGCGGCTGTTTCGGTGGACGACGATATCGCCGCGATCTTTCTCGAAGAGGCCCAGGATATTCTCGAAAGCGCCGCACAGGCCTTGCGGCGCTGGCTCGCCGACCCGGAGAACGGCGCGCCGCTGTCCTCGCTGCAGCGTGACTTGCACACCCTCAAGGGCGGCGCACGCATGGCGGATGTGCGGCCGGTGAGCGACCTGGCCGGGGAGCTCGAAACCCTATACGAAGGGCTGGTGGATCGCCGCTACAGTTACAGCGAGGAGCTGGCGCAACTGCTCAACAGCAGTCATGAACGCCTCGATCTGTTGCTCGGGCAACTGCAACAAGGCCAACCGCTGGGCGATCCCGTGGCGTTGATCGACGCCATTCATCGTTTCCGCCAGGACAAGCCGAACGCCATCGAGGTGGCGGGGCATCGGCAAAATGACACGGCGGGCCATGATCCGGAGTTGCTGGAAATCTTTCTAGAGGAAGGTTTCGATATCCTCGACAGTTCCGGGGCGGCGTTGCAACGCTGGCAGGAAGAGCCGTCGAACCGTCAGGCGGTGGAAACCCTGCTGCGCGATCTGCACACCCTCAAGGGTGGCGCGCGGATGGTGGAGATCGGGCCCATCGGCGATCTTGCCCATGAACTGGAGAACCTTTACGAAGGGCTGTCGGCGGGCCTGTTACAACCGAGCCCGGCGCTTTTTGCCTTGCTGCAAGGCAGCCATGACCGGCTGGCCCACATGCTCGATGCCGTCCGTGCCGGGCAGCCGTGCCCGCCGGCCGACCGGCTGATCGCGCAGATCCAGGCGGTCAATCATCCGCAGGACAGCGAGGCGCCCCAGATCGTTACGCCGGTCGAGCCGGCACCGGCCCAGGTCGCGCCGCCGATGCGAGCCGAGCCCGCCGCGCCGGGCGATGGCGCGGACATGGTCAAGGTCTCCGCCGAACTGCTCGACGATCTGGTCAACCTGGCCGGGGAAACTTCGATTTTCCGTGGGCGCATCGAGCAACAGGTCAACGATGCGCGCATCGCCCTGAACGAGATGGAAACGACCATCGAGCGCATGCGCGATCAACTGCGACGCCTGGATACCGAAACCCAGGGGCGGATTCTCAGCCGCCAGCAGGTGGACGCCGAACGACTGGGCTACGAAGAGTTCGACCCACTGGAAATGGACCGCCATTCCCAGTTGCAACAATTATCCCGGGCGTTGTTCGAGTCCGCCTCGGACCTGCTTGACCTCAAGGAAACGCTAGGCCGCAGCAACCACGACGCCGAAAACCTGCTGCAACAGCAGGGGCGCATCAACACCGAGCTCCAGGAAGGCCTGATGCGTACGCGCATGGTGCCGTTCGAGCGCATGCTGCCGCGCCTCAAGCGCATCGTCCGGCAGGTGGCGCAGGAGCTGGGCAAGGACGTCGAGTTCGTGGTCGACAATGCCGAAGGCGAGATGGACCGCAACGTGCTAGAACGCATGGCGGCGCCTCTGGAACATATGTTGCGCAACGCCGTCGATCATGGCCTGGAGCCCGCCGATGTGCGCATCGCAGCCGGCAAACCGGCGCGGGGACGCATCAGCCTGGATCTGTCCCGCGAAGGCGGCGACATCATTTTCGACATCCGTGACGACGGCGCCGGGGTGCCATTGGACGCGGTGCGGCGCAAGGCGATAAAGCGTGGGCTGCTGGCGCCCGACAGCGATATCAGCGACCGCGACGTGCTGCAGTTCATCCTGCAGCCAGGTTTTTCCACGGCGGAAAAAATCACCCAGATCTCCGGGCGCGGCGTCGGCATGGACGTGGTCCACGAAGAAGTGCGACAGCTGGGCGGCAGCATGGTCATCGATTCGACGCCGGGCAAGGGCGTGCATTTTCGTATCCGGCTGCCATTCACCGTGGCGGTCAACCGGGCGCTGATGGTGCAGTGTCACGAAGATCAATACGCCATCCCGCTCAACACCATCGAGAGCATCGTCCGGGTATTGCCCGCCGAACTGGATGGCTATTACCAGCTCGATCCGCCGACCTACACCTACGCCGGGCAACGTTATGAGTTGTGCTACCTGGGCGAGTTGCTGAAAACCGGCGCCCGCCCGAAATTGCTCGGCCAGAGCCAGCCATTACCGGTGCTGCTGGTGCAATGCAACGAACGACACGTCGCCGTGCAGGTAGACGCCACCGCCGGCACCCGGGAAATCGTGGTCAAGAGCCTCGGCCCGCAATTCTCGGCGGTCCAGGGCTTGTCCGGGGCAACGATCCTGGGGGACGGCCGGGTGGTGTTGATTCTCGACCTGCTCGCGCCGATCCGCGCCTTGCCCAACCAGGCGGCGCGCCGTCCGGCCGTGGTGCAAGGCGAGGGCGAGCAGCAGCGGCCTTTGCTGGTGCTGGTGGTGGACGATTCGGTAACAGTGCGCAAGGTCACCAGTCGCCTGCTGGAACGCCACGGCATGCATGTGCTCACCGCCAAGGACGGCGTGGACGCCATGGCATTGCTGGCCGAGCATTCGCCGGACCTGATGCTGCTGGACATCGAGATGCCCCGCATGGATGGTTTCGAAGTGGCGACGCAGGTGCGCAACGACCCGCGCCTGGCGCATCTGCCGATCATCATGATCACCTCCCGCACCGGCCAGAAACACCGCGACCGCGCCATGGCCGTCGGCGTAAACGACTACCTGGGCAAGCCGTACCAGGAGTCGGTGCTGCTCGACAGCATCGCCCACTGGAGCAAGACCCATGCATGAGCACCGCACCAGCCATCTCACAGGTTTGTTGCTGCCGCTTGCCGACCGGCATCTGATCCTGCCGAACGTGGCCGTGGCCGAGTTGATCGACTACCAGAGCAGCGTGTTCGATCTGGACACCCCGCCCTGGTTCCTGGGCTGGGTAAGCTGGCGCGAACGGCAGATCCCGCTGCTGAGCTTCGAGTCAGCCTGCGGCCAGAAGACCGTGATCGGCGAGCGCGCCCGCATCGTCGTGCTCAACGCCCTGGGCGGCCGCCCGGAACTGCGTTTCATCGCGCTGCTGGTCCAGGGCATCCCGCGCTCCTGCAAGCTCGACACCCAGTTGAGCTACGTCGACGTGCCGCTGTGCGGATTGGAGCAGGCGGCCGTGCAAGTGGGCGAGCATGTGGCGAAAGTGCCGGATCTGCTGGCGTTGGAAGAGCTGGTGGTTGCGGCGGGGTTGGTAAGAGTTGAGTCAGCCAACTGACTAATGTAGGAGCGAGCCTGCTCGCGATAGCGGTGGGTCAGGCGACATCAATGTTGGCTTTTACACCGCCATCGCGAGCAAGCTCGCTCCCACAGGGGGACGTGGTGAGCATTGAAGTTCAGGCATGCCGCTAATCCGGCGTCGCCTCTGCCGAAGCGGATCAAATGTCGACCCTAAACCCCTGTGGGAGCGAGCTTGCTCGCGATAGCGATGGGTCAGGCGACATCAATGTTGGCTTTTACACCGCCATCGCGAGCAAGCTCGCTCCCACAAGGGCTCGTAACAATCCGGGCTAACCATTACGCCAACCGTAACGATCCGCCGCCGAGCTTGATTGATGCCCACGCCAAAACACTCCTAAGGTGAGCTCCACGACAGCGAACCCGTGGAGTGGTCATGACAACAACAATATCCCCCGACTCGCGATGGACGCGGCGGCGCAGCGAAAAGCAGCGGCGCCTGGCGTTGGTGAAGGGGCTTGCCGACGGTGTGGTGCTGCCCACCGACAAGATCGTCGCGGCGCTGGAGGCGTTGATCCTGCCCGGCGACCGTGTGGTGCTGGAGGGCAATAACCAGAAGCAGGCGGACTTCCTGTCCCGCTCTCTGGCGAAAGTCGACCCTTCGAAGCTGCATGACCTGCACATGATCATGCCCAGCGTCGGTCGTTCCGAGCACTTGGACCTGTTCGAACGCGGCATCGCCCGCAAGCTCGATTTCTCGTTCGCCGGCACGCAGAGCCTGCGCATCAGCCAGTTGCTGGAAGACGGCCTGCTGGAAATCGGCGCGATCCACACCTACATCGAGCTCTACGCCCGGCTGGTGGTCGACCTGATTCCCAACGTAGTGCTTTCGGCCGGTTTCATGGCCGACCGCGCCGGTAATATCTATACCGGTCCCAGCACCGAAGACACCCCGGCGCTGATCGAACCGGCGGCGTTCAGCGACGGTATCGTCATTGTTCAGGTCAATCAGTTGGTGGACGACGTCAGCGACCTGCCCCGCGTAGACATTCCAGCATCCTGGGTCGACTTCGTGGTGGTGGCCGACAAGCCGTTCTACATCGAGCCGCTGTTTACCCGCGACCCGCGCCACATCAAGCCCGTGCATGTCTTGATGGCAATGATGGCGATTCGCGGGATCTACGAAAAACACAACGTCCAGGCGCTCAACCACGGCATCGGTTTCAACACCGCCGCCATCGAATTGATCCTGCCGACCTACGGCGAAGCACTCGGACTGAAGGGCAAAATCTGCCGCAACTGGACGCTCAATCCGCACCCGACGCTGATCCCCGCCATCGAAAGCGGCTGGGTCGAGAGCGTGCATTGCTTCGGCACCGAACTGGGCATGGAAAACTACATCGCCGCCCGGCCTGACGTGTTTTTTACCGGGCACGACGGTTCGCTGCGTTCCAATCGAATGGTTTGCCAACTGGCCGGGCAGTACGCGGTGGACCTGTTCATTGGCGCCACATTGCAGGTGGACGGCGACGGCCATTCCTCCACCGTGACCCGTGGCCGACTGGCCGGTTTCGGCGGCGCGCCGAACATGGGCCACGACCCGCGCGGTCGCCGTCACGGGACGCCGGCCTGGCTCGACATGCGCCACGGCGACGGCGAGGCGCCGCTGCTCGAACGCGGCAAGAAACTGGTGGTGCAGATGGTCGAAACGTTCCAGGAGGGCGGCAAACCGACCTTCGTCGACACCCTCGACGCGGTGGACGTGGCGAAGAAAGCCGGCATGCCCCTGGCGCCGATCATGATCTACGGCGACGACGTTACCCATCTGCTGACCGAAGAAGGCATCGCCTACCTGTACAAGGCCCGCTCCCTGGAAGAACGCCAGGCAATGATCGCCGCCGTGGCCGGGGTCACCGCCATCGGCCTGCGCCACGACCCGAAAGACACCGCGCGCATGCGTCGCGAAGGGCTGATCGCCTTGCCCGAAGACCTCGGAATCCGCCGCACCGACGCCACCCGCGAGTTGCTCGCGGCCAAGAGCGTGGCCGATCTGGTGGAATGGTCCGGTGGCCTCTACAACCCGCCCGCCAAGTTCAGGAGCTGGTAAATGCGCGCCCTTAATCTGCAACCCAAGACCTTATCCCTGGCTGAGCGTTTGGCCGACCTCGCGGTGGACGCGTTGATCGATGAAGCCGACCTCTCGCCCAAACCGGCCTTGGTGGACCGTCGCGGCAGCGGCGCCCACACCGATCTGCACCTGGGCCTGATGCACGCTTCGGCGTTGTCGTTGTGGCCGGCGTTCAAGGAAATGGCCGAGGCCGCGCTCGACTGCGGCGAGATCGGCTTGCCACTGCGTGAAGCCCTGGGGCGCATCGGCCGGGAAGGTGAAGCCGCGATGCTCACCACCACGGGCGGTGTGAATACTCACCGGGGCGCGATCTGGGCTTTGGGCCTGTTGGTCGCTGCGGCGGCGCTGGAACCTGAATCCAGTGGCGCTGGCGCCGTCACGTTGCGTGCCGCCCGCCTGGCCTTGCTCAACGACCGTCATGCGCCTCAACCCTTGAGCCACGGCGCCCAAGTGGCCCGGCGCTACGGCGCCCGCGGTGCCCGGGAGGAAGCGCAACTGGCATTTCCGGCGGTGACAACCCTGGGCCTGCCGCAACTCAAGCGCAGCCGCGCGGCCGGCGTCGGCGAACAGAACGCCCGCCTTGATGCCTTGCTGGCAATCATGACCCGCCTGGCTGACACCTGCGTGCTCTATCGCGCCGGCGAAGCGGGTTTGCAGGCGATGCAACAGGGCGCCAGAGCGGTGCTCGAAGCCGGCGGTAGTGCGAGCCTGGGTGGTCGCCGCCAATTGCACGCGCTGGACCAACAACTGATTGCCTTGAACGCCTCGCCCGGCGGCGCCGCCGACCTGCTCGCCGCCTGCCTGTTTCTCGACCGTATCGAGCGCAGTGATGGCCTCTTTCCAGGAGTGTGCTGATGCAAACCTTATCCTTTGAATTCACCGCCGGGCAGCCGCCACGGGGCCGGGCGCTGGTCGGCTGCGTCGGCTCGGGCGATCTCGAAGTACTGATCGAACCCGGGCTGGCGGGCAAGCTGACCATCCAGGTGCAGACCTCGGTCAATGGCAGCGAGCAACGCTGGCAACACTTGTTCGCGCGCATGTTCGACGGCCAGACGCCTCCCGCGATGGCCATCGAAATTCACGATTTCGGCGCCACCCCCGGCGTGGTGCGTCTGCGCCTGGAACAAGGCTTCGAGGAGATCGGCCATGACTGACAGCGCTGCGTTGCTCAACAAGCACAGTTTCGTCGAGCTCGGTGCCCGGCAACGGGCCAGGGCCTTGCTCGATGACGGTACGTTCCGCGAACTGCTCGACCCCTTCCAGCGAATCATGTCGCCGTGGTTGCTGCGTCAGGGCGTGGTCCCGCAAAGCGACGATGGCGTAGTGATCGCCAAGGGCGAGCTCGACGGTTTGCCGGTGGTCATCGCCGCCATTGAAGGCGCGTTCCAGGGTGGCAGCCTCGGTGAAGTCGGCGGGGCAAAGATCGCCGGTGCCCTGGAGCTGGCGGCCGAGGACAATCGCAAAGGCATCCCGACCCGCGCCGTGTTGCTGCTGGAAACCGGCGGCGTGCGTTTACAGGAAGCCAACCTCGGGCTCGCGGCAATTGCCGAGATCCATTCGGCGATTATCGACCTGCGCCAATACCAGCCGGTGGTTGGCGTAGTCGCTGGCAGCGTCGGCTGTTTCGGCGGCATGTCCATCGCCGCCGGGCTGTGCAGTTATCTGCTGGTGACGCAGGAAGCGCGGCTGGGGCTGAACGGTCCGCAGGTGATCGAGCAGGAAGCCGGCATCGATGAGTACGACTCCCGCGACCGTCCGTTCATCTGGAGCCTGACCGGTGGCGAACAACGTTTCGCGACCGGGCTGGTGGACCGCTACGTCGCCGATGACGTGGCGCAGATTCGTCGTCAGGTCTGCGAACTGTTGCATCTGGGTGTGCCCACTGAACAGCGCAGTGGCCAAGCCAGACTGTTCCTCCGGCGCCTGTCGCGCCTGGACACCGAGGTGCAAATCGAACCGGCAGCGGTTCGCCAGTTGTATCGGGGAGAACGTCCATGAATACATATTCTTTGAGGGGCCTGCGCTGGTTCGAGGCCTTGAGCGGTGGCGTCAAACCGTTGGAAGGCTTGCCCGCTTCGCTGAAAGTGGCCGATGTCCAACTCGGCGAACAAACCGCGCGTCTGTTGGCTGTCGTGGCCGATCCCGCCAACCGTTTCCCTCGGGCGCGCAATGGCGAAGTCGGTTTGCTCGAAGGCTGGGGCCTGGCCAAAGCCGTGGACGACGCCATCGCGGCCGATCGCAACGCGGCCAGCAAACGTGTACTCATCGCCATCGTCGACGTACCGAGCCAGGCCTACGGTCGGCGTGAAGAAGCGCTGGGCATTCATCAGGCTTTGGCCGGCGCGGCGGACAGTTATGCGCGGGCCCGACTGGCCGGGCATCCAGTGATCGGCTTGCTGGTAGGCAAGGCGATGTCCGGTGCGTTCCTCGCCCACGGCTACCAGGCCAACCGGTTGATCGCCTTGCGCGACCCGGGCGTGATGGTCCATGCGATGGGCAAGGCTTCGGCGGCACGGGTGACCTTGCGCAGCGTCGAGGAACTCGAAGCCCTGGCCGCCAGCGTGCCGCCGATGGCCTACGACATTGACAGCTTCGCCAGCCTGGGACTGCTCTGGGAGACCTTGTCGGTAGAACAGATCGAGCAGCCGACGGCGGCGGATCTGGCGCGGGTGAGCGACTGCTTGCTCCAGGCGATCAACGACGTGGCGGGCACGTCTCGGGATCTCAGCGGTCGCCTGGGCGCTGTTCACCGGGCAGCGTCCAGCCACGTTCGGCAATTGTTGAGGGCGCAATGGTGAGCATGCTCCTGGCCCATGACCTGCTCTGGGGGATGACTGCTGTGCAGTTGCCTGCGGATGCGCCGGGCTGGGCTGTCGAGTCGCTCGACCTCGGGCAACCGGTCGTGGTGCGCCGGGCGCTGTCCTCGCCTGGACACATCGCCGTAGGCTTGCGCGGTCGCTCTCGCGGACAGCGCTACGCCGCATCAATGCCGGTGGCGACGATCCAGCGCCGGGTGCGCCCTGAAGAACTCTGCCATGTCCAATCCCCGCGCGACCTGCCGGCCTTGCAAGCGCTGGCCGAGTTGCGTCCGTTGCTCGACGCCAGTGGCTGGACCTGGGGCGTCAGCGGCAGTGCCGGGTTTGAGCTTGCCACGGGCATCGAGGCGCTGCATGAGCGCAGCGACCTGGACTTGATCCTGAGGACGCCGCATCGCCTGGATCGCCGCCAGGCCAGGAACCTGCTGGCGCAGCTGGACGCCTCGGTCTGCAGCGTGGACATGCAATTGCAGACGCCCTGCGGCGCCGTCGCCCTGCGCGAGTGGGCGGGTTCGTCGCGTCGGGTCTTGCTCAAGGATGATATCCAGGCACGATTGGTCAGCGATCCATGGCAGCCATCGTGGGAGCAGGTCGCGTGAGCAGCCTCCTGGTTTTCCCCGGCCAGGGTGCACAGCGCGTGGGCATGCTCCATGGCTTGGCGCCGCAGATTCTGGACGAGGCGAGTGACGTGCTCGGGGAGGATGTCTTGCAGCTCGACACTGCCCAGGCGCTGCGATCGACTCGCGCCGTGCAGCTGTGCCTGTTGATCGCCGGCGTGGCCGCTTCCCGTCGATTGCTGGAACAGGCCCCCGCGCCGGATTACGTGGCGGGACTGTCCATCGGCGCGTACCCGGCGGCGGTCATGGCCGAGGCGCTGGGGTTCGAGGACGCGTTGCGGCTGGTCAGCCTGCGCGGCGAACTGATGCAGCAGGCGTATCCGCAAGGCTACGGCATGACGGCAATCATCGGCCTGGACCTCGCGGCCGTGGAAACCTTGCTCGCCCAGGTGCACAGCGCAACAACGCCGGTGTACCTGGCCAACATCAACGCCGATAACCAGGTAGTCATCGCCGGCAGTGATGAAGCCATGGGCTACGTCGCCGAACGGGCTCGCAACCAAGGTGCCGGCAAGGCCTGCCGGTTGGCGGTCAGCGTGCCGTCCCACTGCCCGCTGCTGGAGGCTCCGGCGCGGACGTTGGCCCAGGCCTTTGCCGAAGTACCCTTGAAAACTCCGGCGCTGGGCTATCTCAGCGGCAGTCGCGCCCGACCGGTGATAAAGGCCGACGCGCTGCGCGACGACCTGGCCTTCAACATGTGCCGCGTCGTCGACTGGCGCGGCACGGTGCAAAGCGCCTACGAGCGTGGCGTGCGTCTGCAGATCGAGTTGCCGCCCGGCGCGGTGTTGACCGGGCTGGCGCGCCGGGTGTTCGAGCAGGGCACCGTCATGGCTTATGACGGCGCGCGGCTCGACACCCTGCAAGCGCTGTTGCAAGAGGAGGGAAGCCGCCGACCCTAGACACCGACTCAAGCTGGCGAAGCACAAAAACAACAACTTCGACGATGCACTTTGAGGACTACAACAATGATTATCTATGGTGTGGCGTTTCTGGCTTTTTGTACCCTGGTGGGCATTTTCATCGGTGAGCTGCTGGGCAAACTGATTGGCGTACCGGCCAACGTTGGCGGCGTCGGCATTGCAATGCTGTTGCTGATCGGCCTGGGCAGCTACCTGAACAAACGCGGCTTGTTCAAGGGCAAGTCCGAAGCTGGCGTGGAGTTCTGGAGCGCCATCTACATTCCGATCGTGGTGGCGATGGCGGCGCAGCAAAACGTCTATGGCGCACTGAAAGGCGGGCCGATGGCGATCCTCGCCGGGACCCTTGCGGTGGTGATTGCCTTTGCGTTGGTGCCGGTGCTGGTACGCATCGGCAACAAAGACCCTCAGGCCGATGTTTCCGTCAAGACGGTCGGGTGATTGCCATGTACGAATCCATGATGAAAGTCATCACCGGCTACGGTCTGATCAGCGGGTTTGCCATTGTCGGCATCACCATGTGGGTGTCCTACTGGATCAGCAATACCTTCACCAAAGGCCGCCTGCATGGTTCGGCCATCGCGATCCTGCTGGGGCTGGTGCTCTCGTATATCGGCGGTGCAATGACCGGGGGGCAAAAAGGTGTGGTGGACATTCCACTGCTTTCCGGGATTGGTTTGCTGGGCGGCGCCATGCTGCGGGATTTCGCCATTGTCGCCACGGCGTTCGGCGTGAGTGTCGAGGAGCTCAAGCGCGCCGGTTTCGTCGGGGTGCTGGCGTTGTTCGTTGGAGTCGGCACCTCGTTCATTGCCGGCGTCGGCGTGGCGATGGCCTTCGGTTATACCGATGTGGTGAGCCTGACCACGATCGGTGCCGGAG
Source organism: Pseudomonas sp. Z1-29 (assembly GCF_051131995.1). Lineage (NCBI taxonomy): Bacteria > Pseudomonadati > Pseudomonadota > Gammaproteobacteria > Pseudomonadales > Pseudomonadaceae > Pseudomonas > Pseudomonas sp. Z1-29. The sequence goes on from NZ_CP071645.1 coordinate 457,022, forward strand.
CGGTGACCTATATCGTCGGGCCAGTGACCGGGGCGGCCATCGGGGCCAGTTCCGAGGTGATGGCGTTGTCGATTGCCGCCGGGTTGATCAAGGCGATCCTGGTCATGGTGGCGACGCCGTTCGTGGCGCCATTCATCGGTCTCAACAACCCTCGTAGCGCGGTGATCTTTGGTGGGCTGATGGGCACCTCCAGCGGCGTTGCCGGCGGCCTGGCGGCGACGGATCCCAAGCTCGTTCCGTATGGTTGCCTGACGGCGGCGTTCTATACCGCCCTTGGCTGCTTGCTCGGGCCTTCGCTGTTGTTCCTGATCATGCGGGGACTGATGGGGTAGGACTTCGGCTTTTCGCTTACCGCGCTGGCGCCCTCGCGAGCAGGCTCGCTCCCACATTGATTGGGTTCACCCTTGTGGGAGCGAGCCTGCTCGCGAAACGCGCGACTCGGTCTCAAGCCTGGCGATTGGCGTACATCCGGCATTCCGCCAACAACGCCAGCAGGTTCGGGTCGCGCTCCTTGGCCTTGAGGAACACCACACCGATGTGCTGCTGCAACCGGTACTTTTCCTGCAACGGGATCAGTTTCACCCGGTTCTCATACACCGCCGCGATCCGGCCGGGAAGCAGGGCATAACCCACCCCGGAGCTGACCATGCTCAGCAGGGTGAAGATGTCGTTGACCTGCATCGCCACTTTCGGCTCGAACCCCGCCTGCCTGAACACCCGGATACCGTCCTGGTGCGTGGCGAAGCCCTGGGTCAGGGTGATGAAGGTCTCGTCGCGGACTTCGGCCAGGTCGACCTCGCTGCGTTGGGCGAAGGGCGAGTCGGCGGGCGTGGCGAGGAAAATGTCATCGGAAAACAGCGCGATCTGCTCGCAGTCCGGGTCGTTGACGCTGTCGTCCAGCGACACCAGGATCGCATCGACCTCCATGTTCTTGAGTTTGTACAACAGGTCGATGTTGGAGCCCATGATCAGATCGATATTGAGCTCGCTGCGCCGGATCTTCAGGCCCATGATCAGTTGCGGCACGGTCTTGACGGTCAGTGAATACAAGGATCCCAGCTTGAAACGCTCGGCGGAAAAGCCGGCCGCCTCGCGGGTCAGGCGTACGCTTTCGACCACGTCGTGAATCAGCTTCTGCGCGCGCTCCTCCAGCACATAGGCGCTTTCCAGCGGTGTGAGGTTGCGGCCTTCGTGCTTGAACAACGGACAGCGCAACGCGCTCTCCAGCGAGTGAATGGCCCGATGCACGCTGACATTGCTGGTCTGCAACTCGACCGCCGCCCGCGCCAGGTTGCCGGTGCGCATGAACGCCAGGAACACCTCGAGTTTCTTCAGGGTCAATTCTTCGTCGATGAGCATGGGGCGGACTCTTGTTCGTATGGGCTGATTGTGCCCGAACCTGCCTTTGTGGCGAGGGGATTTATCCCCGTTGGGCTGCGCAGCAGCCCCAAATCCTGTCACCTCGACGTGTCAGGCTGATCGCATTCAGGCCTATTGGGGCCGCTTCGCGGCCCAGCGGGGATAAATCCCCTCGCCACGGGTTTTGTGTTTTGCGTGGGTACAAACCATTGCACTTTGACGCGCCAGGCCTGAGCCTTGGCGCCAAATTCGTAATAGGGGGGTGGGTCTGGATGTATCACGGGGAACGGCTCAACGCCTGGACGCACCTGGTGGGCGCGGTCGCCGCGTTTATCGGTGCGGTGTGGCTGCTGGTGATTGCCGGGATGGCCGGCGATCCGTGGAAGATCGTCAGCGTGGCGATCTACGGGTTCACCTTGCTGGTGCTCTACAGCGCATCGACGGTTTATCACAGCGTGCGCGGGCGCAAGAAAGAGATCATGCAGAAGGTCGATCACTTTTCGATCTATCTGCTGATTGCCGGCAGCTACACGCCGTTCTGCCTGGTAACGCTGCGCGGGCCGTGGGGCTGGACGTTGTTCGGGATCGTCTGGGGGCTGGCGGTGATCGGTATCCTGCAGGAAATCAAGCCGCGTTCCGAAGCGCGGATCCTCTCGATCGTCATCTATGCGGTGATGGGCTGGATCGTTCTGGTGGCGGTCAAACCGCTACTGGCGGCGCTGGGCAGCGCCGGGTTTGCCTGGCTGGCCTCGGGAGGCGTGCTGTATACCGTCGGCATCATCTTCTTCGCGCTCGACCATCGCCTGCGCCACGCCCATGGCATCTGGCACCTTTTTGTCATCGCCGGCAGCCTTTTGCATTTCGTGGCGATTCTGTTCTACGTGCTTTGAGCGGTCGCAAACAGGCGATCAAGTTGCGCCTGGGCCTGGCTGGCGACAATTTCCAGCAAGGCCCCCACGGTGTGGGGCGGGGCTTCATTGGCGCGGGTTACGGCGTACAAGGCAATGGGCAACGGCGGCGACAATGGCCGGATAGCCGTACGGGCGCGTGAAGCCCCCAAGGCGGTAAACGGGTCGATGACCGCCAGCCCGGCGCCGGATTCGACCATGGCCCGGGCCAGTGAATACGTCTGTACGGCAATGCTCACTCGGGGCGGCGGCTCTACTGACTTGAGGTAGCCGTCCAGCCTGGCGGACAGCGGGTCGGTGCTGGACAAGCCGATCAACGGCGCGCCGGCCAGCTCCTGCAACGGCATAGGCGTGCCGATTACCGCTTCGGGCCAGTGACCGCTCGGTGCCAGGGCTACCAATACGCCGCTGGCGAGGGGTTCGGCCTTGAGGCCTGGGTGATCGGGCAATTGCAAGCTCAGGGCTACATCGATCTCGCGCATCAGCAAGTTTTGCGTCAGTTCGCGGCTGTGGGCGCTCGACAACTCGCAGACGATGTCCGGGTAGCGTCGGGTCCATTGGTGGATAGCCGTGGGCAGCAGCGACAGGGCCAAGGCCGGTGTGGCGCCAATTCGCAAGCTGTGCCCCGGCTCGCGGCGCAGGCTTTGGGCCAGGCGCCGCACGCCTTGCAGGCTTTCGCTGACCTTGTCGACCTCGCGTTCCAGCTCCAGCGCTTCGGGCGTGGCCTGCAACTTGCCGCGCACCCGCAGGAACAACGCAAACCCCAATTGCTGCTCGGCATGCTGCAGCACCTTGGTCACCGCCGGCTGGGAAACGTGCAGCAACTGGGCGGCGCCGCTGATGGAGCCGGTCTGGCGAATCGCCTGGAAAATCTCGATATGACGAAGGCGCATGGCGTGCCCATAACCTTTGTTTATAGGAAGCTCATCTTTATTCATTGTTCGAACGCTGTCACCTGGCCCTAACCTCGGGTCATTCGAAACGGATGTGAGGCGGACATGGCTCAGCGGGTATGCATCATTGGCGGCGGCGTGGTCGGCCTGGCGACGGCTTACGCGCTGGTCCGCGATGGGATCGACGTCACGCTGGTGGAGGCGCGCGATGCATTGGGCAGCGAGACCAGCTTCGCCAACGGCGGCCAATTATCCTATCGCTACGTCACGCCCCTGGCCGACGCCGGGGTGCCGTGGCAGGCCTTGGGCTGGATGTTGCGCGGCGATTCGCCGCTCAAGCTGCGTCCGCGCCTGGACCCGGCCCAGTGGCGCTGGATGGCAGCGTTCATCGCCGCATGCCGGACTTCGGTCAACCGGCGCAACGGCGCCCATCTGTTGCGCCTGGCGCTGTTGAGCCAGACGACGCTGCGGACCTGGCGCGAAGAGGATCATCTCGATGGCTTCGAGTGGCGGCGCAACGGCAAGCTGGTGACGTTTCGCAGTGCCAGCCATTTTGCGCATGCCCGGCAACGTGTGGCCGACGCTGTTCATCAGCAGGTACTGGGCCCGAACGAATGCACGACGCTGGAACCTGCGCTGGCCGGCGTGCCGTTCGTGGGCGGCATCTACACACCTGATGAGGAAGTCGCCGATTGCCATGGCTTCTGCCTGCAACTCGCGGCGCGGCTGCGCGCTTCGGGGCGCTGCGAATTCCTCTTGGGGGGCGCGGTGACCGCTATCGAGCATGCCGACGGCGCGGTGCACGCCATCAACCTGGGCGAGCAGCGTGTGGAGGTCGAGCACCTGGTAATCGCCGCCGGCCACCGCAGCGTTGCGCTGGCATTGCCAGGCGTGCGGATGCCGCTGTATCCGCTCAAGGGCTACAGCCTGACGGTGCCGATCGACGCCCGGCATCGGGCGCCGGAACTGAGCATCACCGACTACGACCGCAAGGTCGTCTACGCGCGCATCGGTGAGCAGCTGCGGGTGGCGGCCATGGTCGACATCGTCGGCTTCGACCCGGCGCCGGACCCCAGACGCCTGGCCCTGATTCGGCGCCAGGCCATGGAAACATTTCCCATGGCCGGTGATTACGATCGCGCTGTGGAATGGGCGGGCATGCGCCCGGCGACGCCTAGCGGCGTGCCACTGATCGGCGCCAGCGCTTACCGCAACCTGTGGCTCAACCTCGGCCATGGTGCCTTGGGTTTTACCCTGGCCTGCGGCAGCGGTCGCTTGCTCAGTGAAATGATCCGCCAACGTACACCTTCCATCGACCTGCAGGGCCTCACGCCCCGCGCCGCCTGACCCACCCGCAACGGAGAACAACAATGCAAAAAATCACGTTGATCGGCTGCACCCTGAGCCTGCTGCTCGGCGCCCAGGCTTTTGCCAATGAAGCGCCTCCGGCCGGCGCGCTGGAAAAGATCGCCAGCAACAAAAGCATCACGCTGGGCTATCGTGACGCCTCGGTGCCGTTTTCCTATGTCGGGGACAACAGCGGCAAACCGATGGGGTATTCGGTGGAGCTGGCGGGCAAGATCGTCGAGCGCATCAAGCAGCAACTGGCGCTGCCGCAACTGAGCGTGAAGTACAACCTGGTGACTTCCCAGACACGAATCCCGCTGGTGCAGAACGGCACCGTGGATCTGGAATGCGGCTCCACCGGCGTGACCGCCGAGCGGCAGAAGCAGGTGGCGTTTTCCTACGGTTTCATTTACGTGAAGGGCCAGTTGCTGACAGCCAGGGACAGCGGCATCAACAGCTTTGCCGACCTGCGCGGCAAGAACGTGGTGACCACCGCCGGCACGACCAACGAGCGGTTCCTGAAGAGCTACAACCAGGACAACAAAATCGACATGTTCGTCATCAGTGCCAAGGACCACGGTGAAGCCTTCCAGATGCTCGAGACCGGCCGGGCGGCGGCGTTCTACATGGATGACGCGCTGCTCTACGGCGAACGGGCCAAGGCGCGCGATCCGCATAAATGGGTGGTGGTCGGAGAACAGCAGTCGCGGGAAATCTACAGCTGCATGGTGCGCAAGGACGATCTGCAATTCCTCGCACTGGTCAACACGACCCTGGCGGACTTGTACAAGTCAGGGGAAATCAATGCCATCTACGATCGCTGGTTCCAGAAGCCGATCCCGCCCAAGGGCCTGAATCTGGAATTTCCGATGACCAGCGAGTTGAAGGCGATCATCGCCAGGCCGACCAGCGAGCCGGTGCAGTAGCCTTTGGGAGACCTGTGGGAGCGAGCCTGCTCGCGAATGCGGTGGATCAGCTTGCATTGATGCTGAATGTTGAATCGCCTTCGCGAGCAGGCTCGCTCCCACAGGTGATCTTCAGTGGTCGCGGAGCCTTAGAAATCCCCCCACAACTGCTGCGCCACCGCCAGCGCCACCACCGGCGCGGTTTCGGTACGCAGCACGCGGGGACCGAGGCGGGCGGCATGGTAGTCGGCGGTCCTGGCCTGTTCGACTTCCGCATCCGACAACCCGCCCTCGGGGCCGATCAGGAACGCCAGGGTCGACGGCCTGGCATGACTGAGCAGCGGTTCGGCGACCGGGTGCAGGACCAGTTTCAGCTCGGCGTCGGTCTGTTTCAACCAGTCGGCCAGCAACAGCGGAGGGTGGATCACCGGCACGCTGGAACGCCCGCATTGCTCGCAAGCGCTGATCGCCACCTGGCGCCAGTGCAGCAGACGCTTGTCGGCGCGTTCGTCCTTGAGGCGCACTTCACAGCGCTCGGTGAATATCGGGGTGATCTCGCTGACGCCCAGTTCCGTGGCCTTCTGGATCGCCCAGTCCATGCGCTCGCCCCGGGACAGGCCCTGACCGAGATGAATGCGCAAGGGCGACTCGGCCTGTCCGGCAAATTGCTCGTCGAGCTGCACGCGCACGCGCTTCTTGCCGACCTCGGCCAGGGTGCCGCGAAACTCCTGTCCGGAGCCGTCGAATACTTGCACCGCGTCGCCCTCGGCCATGCGCAGCACCCGGCCGATGTAGTGGGCCTGGGCTTCGGGCAGCTCGTGATCGCCGAGGCTCAGGGGCGTGTCGATGAAAAAGCGGGAGAGTCTCATGTTTGGTCTCTACACAATCGGATTGCGCATTGCTGCGTGGTCGGGGGCTTTGCGGTGAGCAAGCTTTTGTGGCGAGGGAGCTTGCTCCCGCTGGGCTGCGAAGCGGCCCCATTCTTGCGATTGCTGCGCAATCGAGCGGGAGCAAGCTCCCTCGCCACGGAGAAATTCGTTCACAGACGTATCAGCCCGGATCGCGATACCCCGGGTGGAAATCCTTCGGCACCGCCACGCTGACCTTGTCCCGGGTGGCGATATCGATCCCTTCGCTGGCGACTTCCGCGAGGAAATCGATCTGCTCCGGCGTAATGACATACGGCGGCAAGAAATACACCACGCTGCCCAGCGGCCGCAGCAGGGCGCCGCGCTCCAAGGCATGCTGGAAGACCGTCAGGCCGCGCCGCTCCTGCCATGGGTACGCGGTTTTGCTCGCCTTGTCCTTGACCATCTCGATGGCCAGGACCATGCCGGTCTGGCGCACTTCGGCCACGTTCGGGTGGTCGACCAGGTGGGCGGTGGCGCTGGCCATGCGCTGGGCCAGGGCCTTGTTGGTTTCGATGACGTTGTCGTCTTCGAAAATATCCAGGGTCGCCAGCGCCGCCGCGCAAGCCAGCGGATTGCCCGTGTAGCTGTGGGAATGCAGGAAGGCGCGCAGGGTCGGGTAGTCGTCGTAGAACGCGCTGTAGACCTCATCGGTGGTCACGCACGCCGCCAGCGGCAGGTAGCCGCCGGTCAGGGCCTTGGACAGGCAAAGGAAGTCTGGCGTGATACCGGCCTGTTCGCAGGCAAACATCGTCCCGGTGCGGCCGAAGCCGACCGCGATTTCGTCGTGGATCAGGTGCACGCCATAGCGGTCGCAGGCTTCACGCAACAGCTTCAGGTACACCGGGTGGTACATGCGCATGCCGCCGGCGCCCTGGATCAGCGGTTCGACGATCACCGCCGCCACCGTGTCGTGGTGCTCGGCCAGGGTTTGCTCCATGGCCGCGAACATGTTTCGCGAATGTTCTTCCCAGCCCATGCCTTCGGGGCGGTGGTAGCAGTCGGGGCTCGGCACCTTGAGCGTGTCCAGCAACAACGCCTTGTAGGTTTCGGTGAACAGCGGTACATCGCCCACCGACATCGCCGCGATGGTTTCGCCGTGGTAGCTGTTGCTCAGGGTAACGAAGCGTTTCTTGTCGGGCCGGCCGCGATTGATCCAGTAATGAAAGCTCATCTTCATCGCCACTTCGATGCAGGACGAGCCGTTATCGGCATAGAAGCAACGGGTCAGGCCTTCGGGCGTCATCTTCACCAGGCGTTCGGACAGCTCGATCACCGGCTGGTGGCTGAAACCGGCGAGGATCACATGCTCGAGCTGATCGACCTGATCCTTGATGCGCTGGTTGATGCGCGGGTTGGCGTGGCCGAACACATTGACCCACCAGGAACTCACCGCATCGAGGTAGCGCTTGCCTTCGAAGTCCTCAAGCCACACGCCTTCGCCGCGCCGGATAGGAATCAGCGGCAGCTGTTCGTGATCTTTCATCTGGGTGCAGGGGTGCCACAGCACGGCAAGATCGCGCTGCATCCACTGGTTATTCAGGCCCATGTACAGTCTCCTCGAGGCGGCTCGCGGCGGGCGCGGGCAAAACAATCGCGCAAGCCTATGCAATGGCGGGCCGGGGAACAACCCATTGTGTCGTCCCCACCCGTTTCAGTGAGGTGATAGACGTCGCTGGCGGCGTTTTGATGGCTGACGTATTCTTCGCCGTTCCCGGAGCCGACTGGCTCGAAAAACCGAAAATTCTTACGTAATTCCGGAGTTCGCTGAATGTCTGCTGGTTGGCTGCGCGCCTGTGCGCTGGTGATGATAGGGCTGTTCAGCGTTTCGGCGCTGGCCAAGGACAAACAACCGACGGCCATCGTCATCGGCGGCGGGCTGGCCGGGCTCACGGCGGCCTACGAGTTACAGAACAAGGGTTGGGCCGTGACCCTGCTGGAAGCCAAACCGAGCCTGGGCGGCCGTTCGGGCATGGCCACCAGCGAGTGGATCGGCAACGATAAGGTCCAGCCGGTACTCAACAAGTACGTTTCGACCTTCAAGCTGAGCACCACGCCGGCGCCGGAATTCGTGCGCACCCCTAGCTACCTGATCGACGGCACCTATTTTACTGCCGCCGACCTGGCGACCAAGCAGCCAGCCACGGCCGAAGCGCTCAAGCGCTACGAAACCACCCTGGATGATCTGGCCCGCTCCATCGACGACCCACTGAACCCGACGGCTACCAGTACGTTGCACGCGCTCGACCAGATCACCGTGTCCAACTGGCTGGACCGTTTGCAATTGCCGGCGACCGCCCGACAGTTGGTCAATCAGGAAATCCGCACGCGCTATGACGAGCCGTCGCGCCTGTCATTGCTGTATTTCGCCCAGCAGAACCGCGTCTATCGCGGCGTGTCCGACCGTGACCTGCGCGCCTCGCGCCTGCTCGGTGGCAGCCCGGTATTGGCCCAGGCGTTCGTCAAGCAACTGAAAACCATCAAGACGAGCTCGCCGGTGTCGGCCATTTCCCAGGACAAGGACGGCGTCACCGTCAAGGTCGGCAGCGTCGGTTACCAGGCCGACTATGTTGTACTGGCCGTGCCCTTGCGAGCATTGAACAAGATCCAACTGACCCCGGCCCTGGATGCCCAGCACCTGGGTGCGATCAAAGGCACCAACTACGGCTGGCGTGACCAGATCATGCTCAAGTTCAAGAACCCGGTCTGGGACAGCAAGGCACGCATGTCGGGCGAGATCTACAGCAACGCCGGGCTGGGCATGATGTGGATCGAGCCAGCCATGAAGGGTGGCGCCAACGTCGTCATCAACCTGTCCGGCGACAACGCACGGGTGATGCAGGCCTTCGGCGACAAACAGATGGTCGACCAGGTGTTGATCCGTCTCCACGCGTTTTATCCTCAGGCGCGCGGTGCCTTCACCGGTTATGAAATCCGCCGCTACAGCACCGACCCTTCCATGGGCGGCGCGTACCTGGCGTTTGGTCCGGGCCAGATCAGCAAGTACTGGCGCCTGTGGGAAAAACCATTGCAGCGCGTCGCCTTTGCCGGCGAACACACCGACGCGCTGTACCCAGGCACCCTGGAAGGCGCACTGCGCAGCGGCCAGCGCGCCGCCAGCCAGGTTGAAGACCTGGCGGCGGGCAAGTCGTTCGAACCACCGAAGGTCGCCCCGGCCGCAGCAGCTGCCGCCGGAGCGGTGGCGGCGAAGAAAGGCAACTTCTTCAGCAACCTGTTCGGCGGCTCGGATGACGACAAGAAGCCGGAGCCGGCCAAGGCTCCCGAGCCGGTAGCACCGCCTCCAGCGCCGGCACCGGCCCCCGTCCCAGCCCCTGCGCCGGTGGAACCACCCGCGCCGGCGCCAGCGAAGACCGAGCCAGCCAAGAAAGCCACGGCCAAGCCAGCGGCGAAGAAGCCGGCGGCCAAGGCCCCGGCTAAAAAGGCCCCGGCCAAGGCACCAGTGAAAAAGGCTGAGCCAGTGAAGAAACCCGCCGCCAAACCGGCGGCAACTACTGAGACGAAGGCTCAGTAACGTCAAGTGGAAAGAACGCTGCCGTTCACTTAAGGCAATCAATAACTCGTGGCGAGGGAGCAAACTCCCTCGCCACGGGTCGATCATTACGCCGACGTCCTGCATGTCTCGACGATATATCGGAAACTTCCCACCCTTTAACCGGAAGCGGCCGATAGAGCTCGCCGGGCCATGCGTTCAGGCTCCTTGAAAAACAGGAGTGCGTATGAAAATACTGATGGCAATGCTCGTATCGGTTTCGCTGTACGGGTGTGTGTATGGTGAATGTCGGGATCCCCTGATGATCCCGATGGTTCCGGAACGGGACCCTCAGTTGGCGTACAAATGCACCTTCGACCCATACCACCCCAAATGCTCAGTGAATTGATAATCAAAGGCTTTGGCTTATAAAAACCGGGGTTCTGTTGGGAGCGAGCCTGCTCGCGATGAGGCCTTCCCGGCCAAGCTGATGTCCTGGCTCCCCCGCCATCGCGCAGCGCATCCGCTTTAATCTTTCCTTAACGCACTCGTTCCAGACTGATGATCGTATTTCTCGATATTTCAAAGCGAAATTTTCCGCTTTAATTCGATAGATAACTCGCTAGTCTTGGTCACAGTTTTTACAGGATATGAGCAATGCAGCTACGCAACTCTTCTTCTCGCTATGGCTGGGTCAGCATCGTTTCGCACTGGGCCGTTGCCTTGGCGGTGTATGGGCTGTTCGCGCTGGGCCTGTGGATGGTCGGGCTGGATTATTACAGCACCTGGCGCAAAGACGCGCCGGACATCCATAAGAGCATCGGCCTGGTGCTGTTGGCGGTGATGGTGCTGCGAGTGATCTGGCGTTTCGTCAGCCCGCCGCCACCGACCCTGGAGACCTATGGCCGCCTTACACGCGTCGGCGCCAGGATTGGCCATAGTGCGCTGTATCTCGGGCTGTTCGCCGTGATGATCGCCGGTTACCTGATTTCCACCGCAGACGGTGTCGGGATCTCGGTGTTTGGTTTGTTTGAAGTACCCGCGCTGGTGTCCGGACTGCCCGATCAGGCAGACGTCGCCGGCCAGATCCACTTCTACCTGGCATGGGCGCTGGTAATTTTTTCCGGCCTCCATGCGTTGGCAGCATTGAAGCACCACTTTATCGACCGTGACGCGACCCTCAAGCGCATGCTGGGGCGCCAAGCCTGATGTTCAACCTCGACTCCAAAGGAATAGAAAGCATGTTGAAAAAGACGCTCGCCGCCCTGGCAATCGGTTCCGCCCTGCTGTCCGCCGGCCAGGCCATGGCCGCAGACTACGTGGTCGACAAGGAAGGCCAGCATGCCTTCGTCGACTTCAAGATCAGCCACCTGGGCTACAGCTACATCACCGGTACCTTCAAGGACATCGACGGCAAGTTCAGCTTCGACGCCGCCAAGCCTGAAGCCAGCAAGATCGAATTCAACGTCAACACCGCCAGCGTGTTCACCAACCACGCCGAACGTGACAAGCACATCGCCAGCGCTGACTTCCTGAACGCCAGCAAATTTGCCGAGGCCAAGTTTGTGTCCACCAGTGTCAAGTCCACCGGCGCAAACACCGCCGATGTGACCGGTGACCTGACCCTGCTGGGCGTGACCAAGCCGGTCGTGGTCAAGGCAACCTTCCTGGGCGAAGGCAAGGACCCATGGGGTGGCTACCGTGCCGGCTTCGAAGGCACTACCACGCTCAAGCGTTCCGACTTCGGCAAGCAGAAAGACCTGGGTCCGAAATCCGACGTGGTCGAGCTGTACGTGACGTTTGAAGGTGTTCAGGCGAAATAACTTTCGCGCCTGACAAAAAAACGCCCCTGGTCTCGCGGCCAGGGGCGTTTTTTTTGTGCGGATTTTGGTATTACAGAGCATTCTTTAAGAGCTTGTCTCCACAAGATTTGTGAACACCACCAAGCCACTGTGGGAGCGAGCCTGCTCGCGAAGAGGCCGTGACATTCAGCATCCTTGTCAGTTGTGACACCGCTTTCGCGAGCAGGCTCGCTCCCACAGGGGTCCAGCTCTTAATAAAAAATGCCCCGGCTCGCAAGAACCGGGGCATTTTTCATGGCTTGGAAAACTCAGCGATTGCGTGTCAGCAAGGCCGGTTTTTCGCCGCGTGGACGGCTTGGCAATTGGTCCAGCTGTTCAGGCGTCGGGAAACGATCGACTTTCGATTCCTTGTGCATGATTTTCGGCTGGTTGCCACGCGGGTTCTGCACGGCAGGTTCCTGACGAGGCTGGTCATCATCACGTGCCGGGCGGCGTGGACGGGACTCTTCGCGGCGGGCCTGGCCGTCACGTGGGGCGCCATTACGCGGACCGCTGCGCTTGCCTGGCGGAGTGCCGGTGGACGAGCCGTTGCTGTTGCGCGGTCCGTTCTGGCGACCCTGTGGCTGGCCACCGCGGGGGGCGCCGGCACCAGCGCCTGTTGCCGGGGCGCCCGGACGGCGACCGCGACCCTGGGCCGGTTTCTGCTGCGGCACGTAGTCCACGCGGTTACCGAAGTTATCGACATCGTCGTCGAGGAATTCGTCCGGGGCGCGGTCGGCGGCCGCGGCGCGCGGGGCAGGGCGTTGCTGCTCACGGGCCGGAGTGCCTTCGCGGGGCTTCTGCTCGCGGGCTGGGCGTTCGCCGCGACCGTTGTTGTTGCTGGCCGATTTTTCCTTGCCCTTGTCCTTGCCTTTGTCCTTACGACCGCCGCCACCACCGCCGCCATTCGGGCCGTCGCCACGCGGGCCACGAGGATTACGCGGATTGCGCACATCCGGACGCTCACGCACTTCAGGCTTCTCGGCCTCGATGGTGCTGGCATCAAAGCCCATCAGGTCGCCGTCAGGGATTTTCTGCTTGGTCATGCGCTCGATGCTTTTGAGCAACTTCTCTTCATCCGGCGCGACCAGGGAAATCGCCTCGCCCGAACGACCGGCCCGGCCGGTACGGCCGATACGGTGGACGTAATCTTCATCGACGTTCGGCAGCTCGAAGTTGACCACGTGAGGCAACTGGTCGATATCGAGGCCACGGGCGGCGATGTCGGTGGCTACGAGGATGCGCACTTCGCCGGCCTTGAAGTCGGCCAGGGCCTTGGTGCGGGCGTTCTGGCTCTTGTTGCCGTGGATCGCCACAGCTGGCAGGCCGTGCTTGTCCAGGTATTCGGCCAGGCGATTGGCGCCGTGCTTGGTGCGGGTGAAGACCAGGACCTGTTCCCAGGCGCCCGTGGTGATCAGGTGGGCCAGCAGGGCACGCTTGTGGCTGGCCGGCAGGCGGAACACGCGCTGCTCGATGCGCTCGACCGTGGTGTTCGGCGGCGTGACTTCGATGCGTTCCGGGTTGTGCAGCAGCTTGCCGGCAAGGTCAGTGATGTCCTTGGAGAACGTCGCCGAGAACAGCAGGTTCTGGCGCTTGGCCGGCAGGCGGGCCAGCACTTTTTTCACGTCATGGACAAAACCCATGTCGAGCATGCGGTCGGCTTCGTCCAGCACGAGGATTTCCACGTGGGACAAGTCGACGCTGCCCTGGCCGGCCAGGTCCAGCAGGCGGCCGGGGCAGGCCACCAGGACATCGACGCCACGGGCCATGGCCTGGACTTGCGGGTTCATGCCGACGCCGCCGAAGATACAGGCGCTGACGAACTTCAGGTCACGCGCATAGACCTTGAAGCTCTCGTGGACCTGGGCCGCCAGTTCGCGGGTTGGGGTCAGGACCAGCACGCGGGGTTGGCGCGGGCCGTGACGCTGGGATTTGTCCGGGTGACCGTTGGGGAACAGCCGCTCGAGGATCGGAAGGGCGAAACCGCCGGTTTTACCAGTACCTGTCTGTGCGGCGACCATCAGGTCGCGACCTTGCAACACGGCGGGGATGGCCCGCTGTTGCACCGGGGTAGGCTGGGTGTAGCCGGCGGCTTCGATGGCGCCGACTAAAGCCTCGGAGAGACCGAGGGAAGCAAAGGACATGAGTAATCCTGTTTTTAGTGAGGGCCTGGCCCAATGGGATAGTCTTGCCTGGCGCAAATGACGGTCATTGGAAGACGTCATCCCGTCCGGTCCTGCCGGGTCTGGAAGACGGGTCCGGACAGGGCTCGCGCGGGCTGGAAGCTGCGCTGTAGCGGTGTCGGGATGCCTTTTGCAAGACCGGGCGTCCGGGCGTGAGCCTGGCGGGAAGGCCCGAGTATAACAGAGCAATCGCCGCGCGCCGCTTTCCTGCTGCTCAACGGTGTATTTCAGTGGAATACCGGGTCTTGCGGTGCCGCCTTGCCGGCCGGGTCGGCACCATAGCGGGCGCTCAGCTCGGCATAGGCCGGTTCGCGCTTGAAACGCTTGAGTTCAGCACCGAAGCGCTGCACCAGCAAATCCATGCCGGCGCTGCGCCGTACCGCCAGGTATTGGCTTTGACGGCTCACGACCGTGGGATTTTCGCTGATCTGGTCATCCATTTGCAGCGCCTTGAGCACATGCCGGCCCACTCGGCGGTCGGTGATGAGCAGGTCGATCCGGCCCAACTGCAACTTGCCGAAATTGGCTTCATGGGTGGGCGCGGTTTCCCGCTTGAACCGGGTCGATTCCCTGAACGCCTGGCTGTACAGATAACCCGGAGACGTGCCGACGGTCAGTCCTTCGAGCTCATCGAGCGTGCGAAACGGATGGGGCCGGGCGTTGGCGTAGAACATCACGAACTCGACGTCCGACAGCGGTTCGCTCGGGTAGAGCAGCAGGGAGTCGCGCTCCTCGCTGCGAAAGATATCCAGTGCACCGTCTGCCAGCCCCTGTTCCAGCATCGCCAGGCAACGCTTCCAAGGCAGGAACTGCCATTCGACATCAACGCCCAGGCGCTTGAACACGATGGCGGTGGTTTCATAGTCCAGGCCCAGGGCCCTGCCGTTCTCCTCATAGACGTAGGGCGCCCAGGGTTCGGTGACGATGCGCAGCTTCTCGGCCCGGGCGCAAACGCTCAGGCACAGGAGTAACAGGACGGTCAGGAGTTGGGTAAAGACGGGCATTGTCTGAGGTTACGATGAGAGCTCATCAAATAGCTAGAGCGCTCTGGCTCGCGGGTTGGTTGCCCTTTGCCTGCAAGGCGCATGAAAAAGGCCCGGGTTTTCACCAGGGCCTTTGCGTACCGGCACTTCAGTGCCTAGCGCGGCAGCTTGAGGTTGTTCCACACAGCGAGGCTCGGCTCGGCCTGGTTCAACGTGTAGAAGTGCAGGCCCGGCGCGCCACCTTGCAACAGTCGTTCACACATCTGCGTGATGACCTCCTCGCCGAAGCGTTGGATGCTGGCCGTGTCATCGCCGTAGGCTTCCAGTTGCTTGCGGATCCAGCGCGGGATTTCCGCGCCGCAGGCGTCGGAAAAACGCGCCAGTTTGCTGTAGTTGGTGATCGGCATGATGCCCGGTACCACCGGAATGTCGACACCCAACTTGCGCACACGCTCGACGAAGTAGAAGTAGCTGTCGGCGTTGAAGAAATACTGGGTAATCGCGCTGTTGGCGCCGGCGTTGGCCTTGCGCACGAAATTGCTCAGGTCGTCTTCGAAATTGCGTGCTTGCGGATGCATCTCCGGATACGCGGCGATTTCAATATGAAAGTGCTCACCGGTCTCCTGGCGGATGAACTCGACGAGCTCGTTGGCGTGGCGCAGTTCACCGCTGGCCATGCCCATGCCCGAGGGCAGGTCACCGCGCAGGGCGACGATACGCTTGATGCCGGCGGCCTTGTACTGGGTCAGCAGGCTGCGCAGGTCATCCTTGCTATCGCCCACGCAGGACAGGTGCGGAGCGGCCGGGACTTTGACTTCGCTTTCAAGCTGCAGCACGGTATTCATCGTGCGGTCACGGGTCGAACCGCCGGCGCCGTAGGTGCAGGAGAAAAAATCGGGGTTGTAGCCTGCCAGCTGTCGGGCAGTGGCAATCAGTTTTTCATGCCCAGCATCGGTCTTCGTCGGGAAGAACTCGAAGCTGTAGCGACGTTCTTGGGACATGGTCATATCCTTGGAAACTTGTAGGCCGGTGAGGCGCTCGGGCTCTTTGTGGGAGCGAGCTTGCTCGCGATTGGCATCGCCTCGGTCTGGCAGCTGGACCGGGGTGTCTGCATCGCGAGCAGGCTCGCTCCCACAAAGGAGCCGGCTCCCGCAGGGGGAGCCGCGCCGATCAGTAGCGGTAGGCGTGCGGCTTGAACGGGCCTTCGACGGTCACGCCGATGTAGTCAGCCTGTTGCTTGGTCAGCTTGGTGACCACGCCGCCGAAACCGCGGACCATTTCCAGGGCCACTTCTTCGTCGAGTTTCTTCGGCAATACTTCCACGGTCAGGCGCTCGGCTTTCTGCGCCGGTGGCAGGTCGGCGTATTTCTGGCCGAACAGGAAGATCTGCGCCAGGACCTGGTTGGCGAACGAACCGTCCATGATGCGGCTTGGGTGACCGGTGGCGTTGCCCAGGTTCACCAGGCGGCCTTCAGCCAGCAGGATCAGGTAGTCATCGTTCTGCGGGTCGAAGCTGCCGGTACCGGTGCGGTGAACCTTGTGCACCTGTGGCTTCACTTCTTCCCATGCCCAGTTCTTGCGCATGAAAGCGGTGTCGATTTCATTGTCGAAGTGACCGATGTTGCAGACCACGGCGCGCTTTTTCAGGGCCTTGAGCATGTTGGCGTCGCAGACGTTGACGTTGCCGGTGGTGGTCACGATCAGGTCGATCTTGCCCAGCAGTGCCTTGTCGACGCTGGCTTCGGTGCCGTCGTTGTTGCCGTCGATGAACGGCGAAACCAGTTCGAAACCGTCCATGCAGGCTTGCATTGCGCAGATCGGGTCGACTTCGGACACCTTGACGATCATGCCTTCCTGACGCAGGGACTGGGCCGAACCCTTGCCCACGTCACCGTAGCCGATCACCAGGGCCTGCTTGCCGGACAGCAAGTGGTCGGTGCCGCGCTTGATGGCGTCGTTGAGGCTGTGCCGGCAACCGTACTTGTTGTCGTTCTTGCTCTTGGTCACCGAGTCGTTGACGTTGATGGCCGGGATCTTCAACTCGCCCTTGGCCAGCATGTCCAGCAGGCGGTGGACGCCGGTGGTGGTTTCTTCGGTCACGCCGTGGACCTTGTCCAGCACGGCCGGGTATTTCTTGTGCAGCAGCTCGGTCAGGTCGCCGCCGTCGTCTAGAATCATGTTGGTGTTCCATGGCTGGCCATCCTTGAGGATGGTCTGCTCCAGGCACCATTCGTACTCTTGCTCGGTCTCGCCTTTCCAGGCAAAAACCGGGATGCCGGCAGCGGCGATCGCGGCAGCGGCCTGGTCCTGGGTCGAGAAAATGTTGCAGGACGACCAGCGCACTTCGGCACCCAGGGCAACCAGGGTTTCGATCAGCACGGCGGTCTGGATGGTCATGTGGATGCAGCCGAGGATTTTTGCGCCCTTCAATGGCTGTTCGCCAGAGTATTTGCGGCGCAGGCCCATCAGGGCTGGCATTTCGGATTCGGCGATGATGATTTCGCGACGGCCCCAGGCAGCCAGGGACATGTCAGCGACTTTGTAGTCGGTAAAAGCTGCAGGCGTGATAACAGCGCTCATGAAGAGCCTCCATTCGTAATGTATGCGAATGGGCGCCGTTGTGCGTTTAGTGCCAGTGCGGGGAACCCCGTACCAGCAACGCCCCATCCGAGCCTGACAGGTCGAGCCTGCTGCAGCGCCCCTCGGACAGGTGGCGGGAACGACCCAAAGCGTGGGCCGACGAAACGGGGGCGATTATAACGGGCTAAGCGGATCTTCCAAAGGGTTTCTGTCGGCAAATCAAAAATGCCGATGATCGTCATAGGGGCGGCGACGTAGAGCCCGCCCGCCGGGTCTGCCATGATGCTGGCATTCATCGGCCAGACGCTCAGGAGTGAACATGAATTTCCACACCCGCAAATGGGTCAAGCCCGAAGACCTCAACCCCAACGGCACGCTGTTCGGTGGCAGCCTGCTGCGCTGGATCGACGAAGAAGCGGCGATCTATGCCATCGTCCAGCTCGGTAACCAGCGTGTGGTCACCAAATACATCTCCGAAATCAACTTTGTCAGCGCCTCGCGCCAGGGCGACATCATCGAACTGGGTATCACCGCCACCGAGTTCGGCCGCACGTCCATCACCCTGACGTGCGAGGTGCGCAACAAGATCACTCGCAAGAGCATCCTGACGGTGGAAAAGATGGTTTTCGTCAACCTCGGTGAAGACGGCTTGCCCGCGCCCCATGGCCGGACCGAGATCAAGTACGTCAAGGATCAGTTCAAGGACGATACCGTCGAATAGGGTCGGCGTAGTGTTCTTCGCGAGCAGGCTCGCTCCCACATTGGATTAGTCGCCACCGCCGGATCCTCTGTGGGAGCGAGCCTGCTCACGAAGGCGGGATTACCGGCGCCGGTCATTTCCTGGCACCACTGAACAGCTCCGAGCGCCGCGTGTCGTAGGTACATCACGCCACCGGTTCAGGAGCTGTATGGACACTCATAAAGACGGCAAGACCCCTGACCTCTCGGCAGAGGAGCAGCACGAGGTCGACCGCAACCAGCCGCCACGGGCGGCGGTATTGCATGAAATCATTCGCACCCAGGGTGATCAGGAGCTGGAGCGCAGTGTCGCCGCCCTGTGGTGGTCGGCCCTGGCGGCCGGTTTGACGATGGGCTTGTCGCTGATGGCGATGGGGCTGCTCAACTCCCGGTTGCCGGACCATGAAGGCTTCAAGGTCATCGCCAGTTTTGGCTACTGCGCCGGCTTCCTGGCCGTGATCCTCGCGCGGCAGCAGTTGTTCACCGAAAACACCCTGACGGCGGTGCTGCCGATCATGAGCAAACCCACGCTGGGCAATTTCGGCCGGTTGTTCCGGTTATGGGGCGTGGTGCTGGTGGGCAACCTGTGCGGCACCTTGCTGGTGGCCTATGTGATGCTGCACCTGCCGATCTTTGACCGGCGCACCGACCTGGCCTTTCTGGACATTGGCCGCAAGGTGATGGAGAACGACGCCGGCCAGATGTTCGCCAAAGGCATCATTTCCGGCTGGATGATCGCAACCATGGTGTGGATGATCCCCTCCATGGAGAACGCCAAGATGTGGATCATTGTCCTCATCACCTACCTCATGGCGCTCGGGGATTTCACCCACATCGTCGTGGGATCGGCCGAGGTGTCTTACCTGGTGTTTGCCGGGCAGCTGTCGTGGGAGGACTTCTGGACGGTGTTCGCCGCGCCGACCCTGGCGGGAAACATCATCGGCGGCAGCTTCATCTTTGCGCTGATCAGCCACGCCCAGGTGCGCAGCGAAACCAATACGCCCCTCAGTCGGCAAGGTCTGCCGCCGCGCCGACGTGACGTTGCCGATAAATGAAGTAAAGCGCGGTCAGTACGGTGAGCCCGCCGACCAGGGCGCCGGTCCACGGCAAATCGGCGAGGTCGGCGCCGCTGGCGACCACCAGGCCGCCGATCCAGGCGCCGGCCGCGTTGCCCAGGTTGAAGGCGCTCTGGTTCAGGGTCGAGCCCAGGTTGGGGGCTTCGTGGGCCTGGTCGATGATCAGCAATTGCAGGATCGGGCACAGGGCGAACGCAAAGACGCCCCACAACACCAGGGTGATCGCCGCCGGAATCACCGATTGGCTGGTCTGGCTGAACGCGGCGAGCACCAGCACCACGGCCAGTGCCATGCCCACAAGGGACGGCAGCAAGCGCCGGTCAGCCAGGCGTCCGCCCAGGAAACTCCCCGCGGTCAGGCCCACGCCGAATAACAACAGCATGACGGTGATGCCGTGGGGACTCACGCCAGTGATGTCCTGCAGGATCGGTGCGATGTAAGTGAACACGCTGAACAGGCTGGTCGAAGCCAGCACGCTCATGCCCAGCGCCAGCAGCACATTAGCCTTGCCCAGCACCTTGAACTCACTGGCGAGGTTGGCCTTGTCCATGGGAATTTCCTTGGGCAGCCACACCCATTGGGCGATGGCTGCAATCACGCCGATGACCGCTACCGCCCAGAACGTCGATCGCCAGCCGGCGTATTGACCCAGGGCCGTACCCAGCGGCACGCCCAGCACATTCGCCAGGGTCAGGCCGGTGAACATCATTGCAATCGCCTGGGCCCGTTTGTTCGGTGCTACCAGCCCGGCGGCCACCACCGACCCGATGCCAAAAAATGCCCCGTGACAGAGCGCGGTGATGACTCGGGCAGCCATCAGCGTGACGTAGTTCGGCGCGAGGGCGCAGAGCACGTTGCCGAGAATGAACATCAGCGTCATGCCCAGCAGCGTGGCCTTGCGCGGCATGTTCGCGGTGCCGATCGCCAGGATCGGTGCGCCGAATACCACCCCCAGCGCATAGCCGGTAATCAGCAGCCCGGCGTGGGGAATGCTCACGGCCAGGTCACGGGCCACATCGGGCAACAGCCCCATGATGACGAATTCAGTCGTGCCGATGCCGAAAGCGGCGACGGCCAAAGCAAGCAAGGCGAGTGGCATGCGCAAGGTCTCTGTCTGTAGTCTTGACGCTCTGATCAGGCATACGCATGCCGATGCCTTGGTCCGAATGAACGGGCAGCAGCAGAATTATTGGAATTGATCTATGCGCAACTGAGTGCGGCGTGGTCGGGTGCAGTATAACGGTGGTGGTGCTTTTCGGCATGCGCTAGCTGAAAGAACCTTTCGGCCGGCCGCGACTCTTAGCCTGCGGGCTGGCATGCTGTGATGAAGCTCTAGCGGTGCTTGACGCTCGATTCTCGATAAAACTCAACAAGGAAATGCGGTATGACGGTAGCCCTGTGGTGCGTTTTGATTGCTTTTATCCTGCCTTACCTGTGTATCGGCATCGCCAAGGCCGGCGGCAGATACAGATTGCAAGATAACCACGACCCCCGGGATTTTCTCGACTCGCTCGAAGGCGCTCCCCGCCGTGCCTACGCCGCGCAACTGAACAGCTTTGAAATCGCCCCGTTTTTTGCCGCCGCCGTGATCGTCGCGCATCTGGCCGGCAATGCCGAGCTGGTCACCATCAATGTGCTGGCGGTGCTGTTCATCACCAGCCGCCTGCTCTACATCATTTGCTACCTGGCGGACTGGGCGATCCTGCGTTCGCTGGTGTGGTTCGTGGGGGTAGGGTTGGTACTGAGTTTCTTCTTTGTTTCGGTCTGAGGCTGTTTGTTGAATATTTGATATTTATGCGGGCCTCTTCGCGAGCAGGCTCGCTCCCACAGTGGATCCCAGTGAATCCGGATCCCATGTGGGAGCGAGCCTGCTCGCGAAGGGATTGCACTGTCAGCTCATCCTCAAGGATTGGCGCTGACCGCATTCGCAACCTGTGGCACTTGCGGCAGCGCCATACCCTTGGGCCACAACATCCAGATCTGACCTTGCTGTTTCATGTCCCCGGCCAGTTGCCCGGCCGCGTCCCCGGTGCCCCAGAACAGATCCGCTCGCACTTCACCAGAGATCGCGCCCCCCGTGTCCTGGGCGGCGACGGGACGGTTCAGGGCGCTGCCATCGGGGCGAGTCGTCGACAGCCACAGCAGGCTGCCCAACGGAATCACCTTGCGATCCACCGCCACGCTGTAGCCGGCGGTAAGCGGTACATTCAACGAGCCTCGCGGGCCTTCGTTGCTGTCGGGGTTGCGGTTGAAAAACACATAGCTGGGGTTGCTGCCCAGCAACTCGGGGATCCGCTCCGGATGGGCCTTGGCCCAGGCACTGATGGTGCCCATGGTCACGTCTTCTTTTTTCAGCTCGCCCTGTTCCACCAGCCAGCGGCCGATGGGCCGGTAGGGGTGGCCATTCTGGTCGGCATAACCGATGCGCAACTGGCGGCCGTCATCGAGCCGGATGCGTCCCGAACCCTGGATCTGCAGGAATTGCAGGTTCATCGGGTCGGTGAGCCAGGCGATGACCGGCGCCTTCACGCCGTTGGTCTCGATGGTGCTGGCGTCGTCGTAGGGTTTCAGCACGCGGCCTTCGAGACGCCCGCGCAGGCGCTTGCCCTTGAGCTCCGGGTAGAGGCTGTCCAGCGCCACGACGATCATGTCTTCAGGCACACCGTAGACCGGGATATTCGCCGTGGCGGTCTGCGTGAGGCTGCCAGGATAGACCGGCTCGTAGTAGCCGGTAATCAGGCCGTTGGGGCTGTTGTCGCCCGAGCGCAGGCCATAGACGTCGAGGTTCTGTTTCAGGAAATTGCGTACCGCCGCGGCGGTTTGCGGCACATTGGCCGCCGCCGCGCAGGTCGGCCCCCAGGCCGCATCGGCCTTGAGGCGGGTGCAGGCGCTGCGCCAGGCGCCGAAGCCGGCCAGCAGGTCTTCATCGGCTACCGACGGCAGTGCCTCCCAGGGCGCGCTGACGTAGGTGGCGAGGGCATGAGTCTGAGGCTCCTCGACCTTTTCGCCGCGGTTGCAGCCGGCTAGCAGTGCAATCAGCGGTAAGGTCAACGCCAGGCCCGTGCGCCAGGACTTGAAGCGGCTGTTCATGATATTTCCTTTGCGGTCGCCCAGGCGCTGTCATGCGCCTGGCACCCGTATTGTTGATAGGGCCATTGGTGTTTTCCGACGACCCGGGGATACTAGCGGTCGTTTTCTGTCCAGAGGCCAAAATGTTTGTAAGACGATTTTCCATGGCAGTGCTGGCCTGCCTGATGCTGTCCGCCTGTGGTGGTGTCGATCCCAACTCACCATTGGGCCAGCGCAAGACGATTTTCAAGCAGATGCTCAAGACCAACGAAGAGTTGGGTGGCATGTTGCGTGGTCGTGTTCCGTTCGATGGCGCGCGTTTCGCCGAAGGCGCGGTGCAACTGGATCAACTTTCCCATGAGCCGTGGAAACATTTTCCGCAGGTGCGTGAGCAGGATCACACCAGCGCCCGGGACGAAGTCTGGCAGAAGCAGGCGCGTTTCCAGGAACTGGCCCGCAGTCTCGAAGCGGCCACCGCCGAATTGGTGATCGCCAGTCGGGTCCAGCCCTACCGGGCCAGTAACCTGGGGCCGGCGGTGCAGAAGGTCGAGGATGCGTGCAGTGCCTGTCATAAGGAATTCCGGGACTATTGAAATCCAGTCCGGTGCTTATTTATCCAACTCGTCTACCGCTTCCTGCAGCTCCTTGCGGGAAGCCGCCAGCTTGTCCTTGCGCTTGTTGATTTTTTCCGCATCGCCTTTTTTCATGGCCTTTTCCAAATCGGCCTGACGGCGACTGACTTCATGCTTGGCCTCCAGCACCTTGTTTTCACGCTCCTTGCGCAGGGAAGCATCGGTGCAGTGGGTGGTGACTTCGGCCAGGGCTGTTTCCAGTCCGGCCTGCTGGTCCTGATTGCCTCGGGACTTGGCCAGTTCGATCTGGTTGACGATGCCTTGGCGCTTGGCTGCACAACCGGTCAGTTCCGGGCTCTGTTCATCCGCCATCAAGGGGGCGGCCATGGCACCGCATAAGGCCAGCAGGGCAACGGGGTACAGGAAATTCATAGCAACTCCGTATAAAAACTCACGAGCGGTCGGGACAGATGCGCAGTTGGAGCGCCTCCCGTCTCTTGGGTTCAACCGCACGGGCCGGACTAGAAGCCATCGACCCCTGCGGTGCGTAATGTTTCACTCAAGGCCAGTACCTGCGGGTCGCGAAAAAAAGCGCTCAGTTGCGCGGCGCGTCCCGGCCCGATACCCGTTTCGGCTTGCCATTGTTCAGTGTCGCGTTCGGCCAAGGCTTCCCAGCGCTCCTCCAGCCTCGCCCCACCGGTGGGCGGCACGCCAAGCGCCTTGAGCCATTGACGGAAGGGGCGCTGCCGGGCGCTGTCCAGGCTGGCGAGCAGACGGGCGCTGTTGCGTTCGCCGAAACCGGCAATGTTAGCAAGCTCGGCGGCATCAAGGGTCAACCAATCCAGCAATCCGTCGAGCTGGCCGGCGGCCAGCAGTTGCTCCCAGGTGCCCGGGCCAACATGGGGCAGGGCGAGCCCGTGCTTGCCGCTGAGCCAGTTCAGGCGCGCGAGGAACTGGCTTTCACAGCCAGGCGTCGGTTGCCAGCAGCTCAAAAAGTGATGATCGGCAGCGGCGGGGATGTCGAGGCTCCGGCGCTCGACACTGCGCAGCACGACACTGTCGAGCCGCGGAATGGTCAACCCGGCCAGGCTGATGGCGACCTGGTCGCCGGGGCGGATATCCATGCCTTCCCAGCGCTTGAGTGAGCTGACGCTTACCCGGCGAATCTGGCGGTCGTCGAGCATCACCGGCGCAAGCTCCAGCACCGGCGTGATGCGCCCGGTGCGGCCGATTTTGAAACGCACGTCACGCACCTCGGCCAGCGCCTGGGCGTATGGGTATTTCCAGGCCACGCTCCAAGAGGGCGCCCGGGCTTGCCAGCGGTCGGCGGGCGGGCGTCGACTCTGGCGCAAGACGACCCCGTCGCTGGCGAACGGCAGCGGCGTGCGGTACCAGTGGTTGCGCCAGTGTTGCGCATCGGCCAATGCCTGGAAGGGCTGGCTATAAGCGGTCGGATTGGCGAAACCCAGTTCGTTCAGCGCGGCAATCCGTTCAGGCAGGGTCGCCGGCCCTTCCGGCCACTCCCACACGAACAGGCCGATGCCAGACGCCTGTTCCGCGCTCAGGTCCTTGCGGGCCATCAGTCCCGCCACGATTGATCGAGCGTTAAGGCTGCCGCTGACGGCCTGTACGTGATCGTCGAGCCGCCAGTAGAGCTCCCCCTGGACGAGCAGGTCCGCAGGTTCGCGCAACCGTTGAGGGATGTCGCGGATCTTTCGTGCAGTGTTGGTCCAGTCATGTCCCTGGAGGCCATCGCCGCGGCTGATCGCCTGGTGTAGGCGCCCACTGCGATAAACCAGGGTAACCGCTACGCCATCGACTTTCGGCTGGGCCCAGACGTCGTCGCGACCGTCCAACCAGCTGCGCACGGCATCGGCGTCCTTGAGTTTATCCAGACCGGTATGAGCGATCGGGTGGGGGACTTTCCCTCCAGCGGAGCGCAAGGGCATGCCCGGCGACCCGAGGCCAAGGCAGTTGCGCCAATGTTCCAGTTGCGCCCGGGACTGATCGTAAAGCTCATCGGCCACCAGGGAGTGGCCGAGGCGGTGATAGGCGTCATCCCATGCGTCAATCTGTTGCTGGAGGACGTCGACCTGTGCCTGGGCGCGTTCGGGTGGCCCGCTCGGGCAGGGGGCCGCGATGACGGGCATGGCCAGTAAAAAGCATACAAGTGCGCGCAATAACGACAGCATCGAAGCATCCTTGCCAGGTGAAGTACTGGAAGGCTAGTCAGTGTTGCAAAAGGCGCGAGGTCCAGTGCGTTACCGGGTTTTGCCAAGCGCGATGGCGCAGCTGTGGCGGTACAGTCGGCAGTGATTTGCTCGGGCAACTGTGCCTTGAACACGTCGGTGAGCGGTGCAGAATGGACACTCGATCCGCTCTGCCAGGAGTGCAACCGATGGACCTGACCACGCTCGCGGTCTTTATCCCGGCCTGCTTTGCGCTGAACATGGCGCCGGGCCCGAACAACCTGCTGTCGATCAGCAACGCCTCGCGTTATGGTTTCGTTCGCGCCTGCAGCGGTGGCATCGGCCGCCTGCTGGCGTTTGCGATCATGATCGCCCTGGCGGCGGTGGGGCTGACGGCGGTGTTGCACACCTCGGAGCTGTTGTTCCTCGGCATCAAGCTCGTCGGTGCCGGTTATCTTTTTTATCTCGCTGTGCAGTTGTGGCGTGCGCAACCTGAGACCGCCGGCGAGGCGGAGGCCAGTTCGATGAGCATGGCCAGCCTGGCGCGCCAGGAATTCCTCGTGGCGATCGGCAATCCGAAGGCAATCCTGCTTTTTACCGCTTTCCTGCCACAGTTCGTTGACCGCGCGGGCACCGTCACCCAGCAGTTCGCGGTGCTGGGCGGGCTGTTCCTGGCATTGGAATGCGTTGCCATTTGCTTGTATTGCTACATGGGTATTTATGCCCGGCGGCTGTTCGCCCGGCCGAGTGGCAAGCGGTTGTTCAACCGGATGTGCGCGGGGTTACTGGCGAGCGCGGCTTCGTTTTTGTTGGTGGCGCGGCGGACTTGAAAAGCTTGATACACCCTGAGGTTTGAAGGGGGGCGCTGCGCACCCCAGCGGGAGCAAGCTCCCTCGCCACGAAGGCGTAAAAAAGCCCCTGGCGACCGAGTCGCCAGGGGCTTTTCACAGCCGCGGGGTATTACAGGCCGGCAGCGGCGCGCAGGGCGTCGGCGCGGTCGGTTTTTTCCCAGGTGAAGGTGGTGAAGGTGTCGTCACCCACCGTCTTGGTCTGCGGCGTGCGGCCGAAGTGGCCGTAGGCTGCGGTGTCCTGGTACATCGGGTGCAGCAGATCAAGCATGGTGGTGATCGCGTACGGACGCAGGTCGAACACTTCACGGACCAATTGGATGATCTTGTCATCGCCAATCTTGCCGGTGCCGAAGGTGTTCAGCGAAATCGACGTAGGCTGGGCGACGCCGATGGCGTAGGACACCTGGATCTCGCAGCGCTCGGCCAGGCCGGCGGCAACGATGTTCTTGGCCACATAACGACCGGCGTAGGCGGCCGAGCGGTCAACCTTGGACGGGTCCTTGCCAGAGAACGCGCCGCCGCCATGACGGGCCATGCCGCCGTAGCTGTCGACGATGATCTTGCGACCGGTCAGGCCACAGTCACCCACCGGGCCACCGATGATGAACTGGCCGGTCGGGTTGATGTGGAACTGGGTGTCCTTGGACAGCAGTTCGGCAGGCAGCACGTGCTTGACGATCAGCTCCATCACGCCTTCGCGCAGGTCTTTGTAGGACACTTCGGGGTTGTGCTGGGTCGACAGCACGACCGCGTCGATGCCAACCACCTTGCCACCTTCGTAACGGCAGGTCACTTGGGACTTGGCGTCCGGGCGCAGCCAAGGCAGCAGGCCGGATTTGCGCGCTTCAGCCTGGCGCTGAACCAGCTGGTGCGAAAAGGTGATCGGTGCCGGCATCAGCACGTCGGTTTCGTTGCTGGCGTAGCCGAACATCAGGCCCTGGTCGCCGGCGCCCTGATCTTCCGGCTTGGCGCGGTCAACGCCCTGGTTGATGTCCGGGGACTGCTTGCCGATGATGTTCATCACGCCGCAGGTCGCGCCGTCGAAGCCGACGTCGGAGCTGTTGTAGCCGATGCCCAGGATCACGTCGCGAACGATCTGCTCCAGGTCGACCCAGGCCGAGGTGGTGACTTCGCCGGCGATGATCGCCACGCCCGTTTTCACCAGAGTCTCGCACGCCACGCGGGCGAACTTGTCTTCAGCAATGATGGCGTCCAGCACCGCATCAGAAATCTGGTCGGCGATTTTGTCCGGATGCCCTTCAGACACGGACTCGGAGGTGAAAAGGGAGTATTCGCTCATCTCGATGTTTTCCTACAAGTTACCGATGGTGAGTGTCGCCAGCCGGTCGCTGAAAATGGCGAACCTGGATCTGGAAACCATTACGTAAGCCTACATAGAGGCTTTCCCCGGGCACGAGGCCCGCAGCGGTGGCCCAACGGGCCAGATCGTCCTGTTCAAACCCCAGCCAGAGATCACCGCAGGCCTCCTTGGCCCAACTCTGGTTGTGGCTGCATAACTCTGTCACCAACAGACTACCGCCCGGTTGCAGCAGGTTGGCCATGTGCTTGAGTGCATCGGCCGGCGCGGCAAAATGGTGAAGCACCATGTTCAATACAACACAGTCGACCTGCAGGCTCACACCGTTGAGGGCATCGGCCAGTTGCAGGCGGACATTAACCAGGGACTCACGTTCGCACACCTGGCGGGCCAGTTCGAGCATCGCCGGGCTGTTGTCCAGCGCGGTCACCTGGCTGAAGCGCCGCGCCAGTTCCGGCAGGAATGCACCGTCGCCGGGGCCGACTTCCATCGCTGTGGCGGTGGGCTCGAAGCTCAGCTTGTCGAGCAGCGCCACAACGCTGTCACGGTATTGCGGCAGTCCTGCGATCAGGTCCTGCTGGGCGCGAAATTTCTCCGCCACCCGGGCGAAAAAGTCCTGGCTGGCGGCGGCTCGTTGCCCGTGTACCTGGGCGATGCGGGCTTGCACGTCCAGCGGCAAGTCCAGTTCGTCCACCTCTTCAAGCAGCGCTGCGTGCAGCTTGCCGCCCAGCAGTTCGGTGTGGGGCAGGGCGCGGCGGTAGAAAATCGCGTTGCCTTCACGGCGCGTCGCCACCAGGTCGGCCTGGGCCAGCACCTTCAAATGGTGGCTCATGCCGGACTGGCCGATGCCGAAGATCTGCGCCAGTTCCAGAACGCCGAACGAGTCGTTGGCCAGGGCGCGCAATACATTGAGCCGCAGCGGATCGCCGCCGGCCTTGCAAAGGGCCGCCAGCTCATCGCAATCGTCATGGCGAATGGAAGGCACGCGTAAATTCATGGGCGGCAGTCTAGTGACGGGTCTGGCGCATCGCAAGGTCAATATCAAAAAGTTTTGATATTGCTCGATAAATGGCACTTCCCAGCAGCAGCTTGACTCTACCCAGCAACAGCGGAAAGGTTTCACCTGACCGATGCGGCTTTATCCGGCGCAAATATCGCCTTTGGACGAGTATCTGATTGCCCCGAGGCGGGTGGGTGAGGGAAAATGCTCGCCTTTTTCAGTTTCGTTATTCAAAACCCAGGAGATCAGCGATGCCCAGCCGTCGTGAGCGTGCCAATGCCATTCGTGCCCTCAGCATGGATGCCGTGCAGAAAGCCAACAGCGGCCATCCCGGTGCCCCCATGGGTATGGCGGATATCGCCGAGGTGCTTTGGCGCGACTACCTCAAGCACAACCCGAGCAACCCATCGTTTGCCGACCGCGACCGCTTCGTGCTGTCCAACGGCCACGGCTCGATGTTGATCTACTCGCTGCTGCACCTGACCGGCTATGACCTGTCGATCGATGACCTGAAGAACTTCCGCCAGCTGCACAGCCGCACCCCGGGCCACCCGGAATACGGCTACACCCCAGGCGTTGAAACCACCACCGGTCCGTTGGGCCAGGGCCTGGCCAACGCCGTGGGCTTCGCTTTGGCGGAAAAAGTCCTGGCGGCGCAGTTCAACCGTCCGGGCCACGACATCGTCGATCACCACACCTACGTGTTCCTGGGTGATGGCTGCATGATGGAAGGCATTTCCCACGAAGTCGCTTCCCTGGCCGGTACCTTGGGCCTGGACAAGCTGATCGCCTTCTACGATGACAACGGCATTTCCATCGACGGTGAAGTCGAAGGCTGGTTCACCGACGACACCCCCAAGCGCTTCGAAGCCTACAACTGGCTGGTGATCCGCAACGTCGACGGTCACGACCCGGAAGAAATCAAGATCGCCATCGAGACTGCGCGCAAGAGCGCCCAGCCGACACTGATCTGCTGCAAGACCACCATCGGTTTCGGTTCGCCGAACAAGCAGGGCAAGGAAGACTGCCACGGCGCGCCACTGGGTGCCGAGGAAATCGCCCTGACCCGCGCCGCGCTGAAGTGGGAACACGGCCCGTTCGAAATCCCGGCCGACATTTATGCCGAGTGGGACGCCAAGGAAAAAGGCCGCGCGGCCGAAGCCGAGTGGGACCAGCGTTTTGCAGCCTACTCCGCCGAATTCCCTGAGCTGGCCAACGAACTGGTACGTCGCCTCAGCGGCGAGTTGCCGGCCGATTTCGCCGAGAAAGCTTCTGCCTACATCGCCGAAGTCGCGGCCAAGGGCGAAACCATCGCCAGCCGCAAGGCCAGCCAGAACACCCTGAACGCCTTCGGCCCATTGCTGCCGGAACTGCTGGGCGGTTCGGCCGACCTGGCCGGCTCCAACCTGACCCTGTGGAAAGGCTGCAAGGGTGTAACCGCCGAAGACGCCAGCGGCAACTACATGTACTACGGCGTTCGTGAGTTCGGCATGAGCGCGATCATGAACGGCGTTGCCCTGCACGGCGGCCTGGTGCCTTACGGCGCGACCTTCCTGATGTTCATGGAATACGCCCGCAACGCTGTGCGCATGTCGGCGCTGATGAAAAAACGCATCCTGTACGTGTTCACCCACGACTCCATCGGCCTGGGCGAAGACGGCCCGACTCATCAGCCGATCGAGCAACTGGCGAGCCTGCGCTGCACGCCGAACCTGGACACCTGGCGCCCATGCGACGCCGTGGAGTCCGCTGTGGCCTGGAAACACGCCATCGAGCGCAACGACGGCCCATCGGCGTTGATCTTCTCGCGCCAGAACCTGCAGCACCAGGAGCGCGATGCCGGCCAGATCGGCGACATCAGCCGTGGCGGCTACGTGCTCAAGGACTGCATCGGCGAGCCTGAGCTGATCCTGATCGCCACCGGTTCGGAAGTCGGCCTGGCCGTCCAGGCCTTCGACAAGCTGACCGGGCAGGGCCGCAACGTGCGCGTGGTCTCCATGCCTTGCACCAGCGTGTTCGACGCCCAGGATGCCGGCTACAAGCAAGCGGTATTGCCGTTGCAAGTCAGCGCGCGCATTGCCATCGAAGCCGCTCACGCCGATTACTGGTACAAGTACGTGGGCCTGGAAGGCCGCGTGATCGGCATGACCACCTACGGCGAGTCGGCGCCTGCGTCGGCGCTGTTCGAGGAGTTCGGCTTCACCCTGGAAAACATTCTGGGGCAGGCTGAAGAGCTGCTGGAAGACTGATCTGTAATAGGTTGTCTGTGCTGACGCCATCGCGAGCAAGCTCGCTCCCACAAGGATCTCCACCGACCCTGTGGGAGCGAGCTTGCTCGCGATAGCGGTGGTGCAGGCAATGCTGGTCTTAACGGATTCACCCCGATCAGAGAGCCCCCATGCCCCAACCGCGTCCCTACAAAGTTGCACTCAACGGCTACGGCCGTATTGGTCGTTGCGTCTTGCGTGCGTTGTTCGAGCGAGGGGCGGAGGCCGGGTTCGAGATTGTGGCCATCAACGATCTGGCCGACATGGCCAGCATCGAATACCTGACACGCTTTGACTCCACCCACGGCCGGTTTCCCGGCGAAGTGCGGGTCGAGGGCGATTGTCTGCACATTAATGGCGACTGCGTGCAGGTCCTGCGCAGCGCCACGCCCGAAGGCATCGATTGGGCGTCCCTGAACGTCGATCTGGTGCTTGAGTGCTCCGGCGCCTATAACACCCGTGACGATGGCCAGCGGTTCATCGCTGCCGGCGCGCCACGGGTGCTGTTCTCCCAGCCGATGGCCAGCGAGGCCGACGTTGACGCCACCATCGTCTACGGTGTGAACCAGGACTGCCTGACCGGCGAGGAGCTGCTGGTGTCCAACGCGTCCTGCACCACCAACTGCGGCGTGCCGCTGTTGCGCCTGCTGGACCAGGCTATCGGCCTGGAATACGTGTCGATCACCACCATCCACTCGGCGATGAATGATCAGCCGGTGATCGACGCCTATCACCACGAGGATTTGCGCCGTACCCGTTCGGCCTTCCAGTCGGTGATTCCGGTGTCCACTGGTCTGGCGCGCGGCATTGAACGGCTGTTGCCGGAACTTGCCGGGCGAATTCAGGCCAA
Organism: Pseudomonas sp. Z1-29; assembly: GCF_051131995.1. NCBI lineage: Bacteria > Pseudomonadati > Pseudomonadota > Gammaproteobacteria > Pseudomonadales > Pseudomonadaceae > Pseudomonas > Pseudomonas sp. Z1-29. Next base: position 488,349 of record NZ_CP071645.1, read on the forward strand.
AGCCGTGCGGGTGCCGACGGTCAACGTGTCTTGCCTCGACATCACGATGCAGACCGTGAGCGATACCGACGCCATCGAGGTCAACCGGATCCTGCGCGAAGCCGCCACCAGCGGCCCGCTCAAAGGCCTCCTGGCCTACACCGAGTTGCCTCACGCCAGTTGTGATTTCAACCACGACCCACATTCGGCCATCGTCGATGCCAGCCAGACCCGCGTTTCCGGGCCCAGGCTTGTAAACATCCTGGCCTGGTTCGACAACGAATGGGGTTTTGCCAATCGTATGCTGGACGTTGCCGAGCATTACCTGCAAACCGCTTCCAATAAACCTGCTCTCTAAACAGTTACCCAGGAATTGCGACCCATGACCGTGTTGAAGATGTCCGACCTCGATCTGCAAGGTAAACGCGTACTGATTCGCGAAGACCTCAACGTCCCCGTCAAGGACGGTGTTGTCACCAGCGACGCGCGCATCCTGGCCTCGCTGCCGACCATCAAGCTGGCCTTGGAAAAAGGTGCGGCCGTGATGGTCTGCTCGCACCTGGGCCGTCCGACCGAAGGTGAATTCTCGGCCGAGAACAGCCTCAAGCCGGTGGCGGATTACCTGAGCAAGGCCCTGGGCCGCGACGTGCCGTTGGTGGCCGATTACCTGGGCGGCGTCGACGTCAAGGCTGGCGATGTCGTGCTGTTCGAAAACGTGCGCTTCAACAAGGGCGAGAAAAAGAACGCCGATGAGCTGGCCCAGCAATACGCCGCCCTGTGCGACGTGTTCGTGATGGACGCCTTCGGCACCGCGCACCGCGCCGAGGGCTCGACCCACGGCGTGGCCAAGTTCGCCAAAGTCGCCGCCGCTGGTCCGTTGCTGGCGGCCGAGCTGGACGCGCTGGGCAAGGCCCTGGGCTCGCCAGCCCAGCCGATGGCCGCCATCGTTGCCGGCTCCAAGGTTTCGACCAAACTCGACGTGCTCAACAGCCTGAGCCAGGTCTGCAACCAGTTGATCGTCGGTGGCGGCATCGCCAACACCTTCCTCGCCGCCGCCGGTCACCCGGTAGGCAAATCCTTGTACGAGCCGGATCTGCTGGACACGGCCCGTGAAATCGCCGCCAAGGTCAGCGTACCGTTGCCCGTGGACGTGGTGGTTGCCAAGGAATTCGCCGAAAGCGCCACCGCCACCGTCAAGCTGATCGACGATGTGGCCGAGGACGACATGATCCTCGATATCGGCCCGCAAACCGCGGCGAACTTCGCCGAACTGCTGAAATCCTCCCAGACCATCCTGTGGAACGGTCCGGTCGGTGTGTTCGAGTTCGACCAGTTCGGCAACGGCACCAAGGTGCTGGCCCAGGCGATCGCCGAGAGCACTGCGTTTTCCATCGCGGGCGGTGGCGACACCCTGGCTGCCATCGATAAATATGGCGTAGCCGAGCAGATCTCCTACATTTCTACCGGTGGTGGCGCGTTCCTCGAATTCGTCGAGGGCAAAGTGCTGCCTGCCGTGGAAGTCCTGGAAAGCCGGGCCAAGGCCTGAGGCAACGTTGACCAGGCAAAGGAGTGTTCCGATGGTCAAGACGTTCATGTCGCTGATGGCCGCGACGCTGTTGGTGGCTTGCTCGAGCAGCCCGCAAGCCACCGCGCCCGATACGGCGGCGCCAGTGCCTGAGCAAGGCTGTTATCAGGCTGACTGGCAGGCCGAGACCAACCCGGTACTGAACAAGCGTTCCGGGCCGGACGGCCTGGATAAATACGAGACGCAGGCGCCGGTCAAGGAACATGGTTGCCCTTGACGGGTCAGACTCTTAACTCATGGCGAGCGGCACGGGCCGCCCGTCGAGGAACACGGATGAAAGGCTTTATCGCCGTCGTGGCGTTGGCATTGTTGGCCGGTTGCTCGCAACTGGGTTTTTTGCAGTCGTCCGAGCCTGCTGCAGAGGGCTGGACGAGTTGGACATGTGACAGCGAGGCCAAGGTGCTCTGGCGTTATGCCGATGCAGCGCGCAAGGAAGTCGATGTCCGGCTGGGCGGCGCTGACAAGGTTTATCGCCTCAAGCTCGAGCCCGGCGCCGAAGGTTCGCTGTACAGCGATGACATGCTGGCGTTGCACATCAAGGGCGAGGAAGGCCTGGCGTATTGGGTCGCCACCAATGATCTGATTGGGCGGGGCTGCAAGGCCGATTGACAGGATTCATCTGATTCACACGGATCTGAACAGGGAAGCAGATCCCATGTGGGAGCGAGCTTGCTCGCGATAGCGGTCTATCAGGCAACAGAGATGTTGAATGTGCCACCCTCATCGCGAGCAAGCTCGCTCCCACAGGGATCGCGCCAATGTTTGGGTTTGGCGATACGGAACACGCAGGCTCGGGCCAGCCCCGACCCGCAATGACTTGAATAGCCGCCGCCGCTCCGGCAGGCTGGCACGATTAACGACCCTCGACCGGGAGAGACACACTAATGGCACTTATCAGCATGCGTCAGATGCTGGACCACGCAGCCGAGTTCGGCTATGGCGTCCCAGCCTTTAACGTCAACAACCTTGAGCAGATGCGCGCCATCATGGAAGCCGCTGACAAGACTGACTCCCCGGTGATCGTCCAGGCTTCGGCCGGCGCTCGCAAATACGCCGGCGCGCCGTTCCTGCGTCACCTGATCCTGGCGGCAATCGAAGAATTCCCGCACATCCCGGTGTGCATGCACCAGGACCACGGCACCAGCCCTGACGTCTGCCAGCGCTCCATCCAACTGGGCTTCAGCTCGGTCATGATGGACGGCTCCCTGGGCGAAGACGGCAAGACCCCGACCGACTACGAATACAACGTCCGTGTCACCCAGCAAACCGTCGCCATGGCCCACGCCTGCGGCGTCTCGGTGGAAGGTGAGCTGGGTTGCCTGGGCTCGCTGGAAACCGGCATGGCCGGTGAGGAAGATGGCATCGGCGCCGAAGGCGTGCTGGATCACAGCCAGATGCTGACCGACCCGGAAGAAGCCGCCGACTTCGTCAAGAAAACCCAGGTCGACGCCCTGGCGATCGCCATTGGCACCAGCCACGGCGCCTACAAGTTCACCAAGCCGCCTACCGGCGACGTGCTGGCGATCGACCGCATCAAGGAAATCCACAAGCGTATCCCCAACACTCACCTGGTGATGCACGGTTCTTCCTCGGTACCGCAGGAGTGGCTGGCGATCATCAACCAGTACGGTGGCGACATCAAGGAAACCTACGGCGTGCCGGTCGAGGAAATCGTCGAAGGCATCAAGTACGGCGTGCGCAAGGTCAACATCGACACTGACCTGCGCCTGGCTTCCACCGGTGCCATGCGTCGTCTGATGGCGACCAATCCTAGCGAGTTTGATCCGCGTAAGTTCTTCGGTGCGACCGTGACGGCGATGCGTGATGTGTGTATTGCGCGTTATGAGGCGTTTGGCACGGCGGGTAATGCGTCGAAGATCAAGCCGATCTCGCTGGAAGCCATGTATCAGCGGTATTTGAAGGGTGAGTTGAACGCTAAGGTCAACTAAGCTTTTCGCGTTATTCGTCATTAAGAACCCGCAGTGATGCGGGTTTTTTAATGCTTGGGATTTGGGTGTATATCCGTTTTTTTGGGTGGTGGCTGCTTATGGTTACGCTCTTACAGCGTCTCACTTTTGAAAAGCCCGGAAGCCGGCCCAGTCAAAAGTAAGCAAAACGCTTTTGCCCCACCACTCGGTGCCTCGCCTAGGCTCGGCATGCCCTCACTCCGGCATTGCTCCGTGGGCCCGCCGCGAAGGGCCGTCCCTGGCCCAGCGCGGCTAACCCGGCATCCATGCCGGGTTGCCCACTGCGCAACGCCTGCGTTCGGCCAGCGTGGTTAACGGGGCGCCGAAATCAACGTCAACCGCGAGGCGGCCTGAAGCCGACCTGGTTCTGGATGGGGTCCGCGTTCCTCCTGTGGGAGCGAGCCTGCTCACGAAGAGGCCAGCCATTCAAATATCTCCTCACACATGCTCATCCGCTGTCCGCTTGCCAAGCCATAGATGATGACAGGAGGTCATGTGCATATTCTTCTGAGCAGAGTAGGATTAAATCCTATCGTCTAGGGGGTCCGTCATGCGTAGCACTCAACAATTCAGCATCACCCTGCCCAACCAAATGGCCGACCTAGTGAAAGCCAAGGTGGCCGCTGGCGAGTACGCCACTGAAAGTGAAGTCATTCGCGATGGTCTGCGCGCGCTACTGGCTCGTGATCGTGCTTTGGAAAACTGGCTTATAGGCCAGGTAGCTCCTGCTTACGATGCCTTAAAAGCTGATCCGTCGCGAGCACTAAGCGCTGATGATGTGCGCTCCCGATTGGCTGCAGAGCACCAGAACCTCACTGCAGAATCCTGATGGTCTATACCCTCAAGTTTGCACCGGAAGCCCTTGAGCAATTAGCTGCGCTCTATCGCTACATTGCCGCAGCGGCTTCGACGGAAATTGCCCATAGGTATACCGACGCTATCGTGACCTACTGTGAAGACCTTCGGACATTCCCGCACAGAGGGAACCAGAGGGACGATATACGCCCGGGGTTGCGTATAACAAACTACCGCAAACGAACTGTGATCGCCTTTACCGTTGAACCCGAACAGGTTTTCATTTTGGGCGTTTTTTACGGCGGACAGGACTTCAAGGTCGCTTTGCAGATCGAACAGGAAGATTGACGCAAGCAGCTCACCAGGAAGCCTGCTTATCCAATATCCTCATCGACTGACACCTCGCCTTCGCGAGCAGGCTCGCTCCCACAGGAGGAACGCGAACCCATCCAGAACCAGGTCGGCTATCAGGCCGCCTCGCCTTAGACGTTGATGTTGATTTCGGCGCCCCGTTAACCACGCTGGCCGAACGCAGGCATTGCGCAGTGGGCATCCCGGCATGGATGCCGGGATAGCCGCGCTGGGCCAGGGACGGCCCTTCGCGGCGGGCCCACGGAGCAATGCCGGAGTGAGGGGATGCCGAGCCTAGGCGAGGCACCGAGTGGTGGGGCAGAGCGTTTTTGGTTACTTTTGGCGCTCTTTCCAAAAGTGACCCGCTGTAAGAGCGTAACCATAACCAGCCGTTACAAAAAAACGGATATACACATCGACCCTGACAGCGCTGAGTCAGCCAAAAATTTCTACTCCTGACCCAACGCCATCGCGAGCGAGCTCGCTCCCACAGGGGATCTCCTGCAGGCAGGTTTCAGTGCTCTTCGAGCCCACGCTGTTCGATGACATCGAACACATCGGCCACATCCTGAACCAGAATCCGGGCGACATTAGTGAGGGTATTGAGATCCCCGGCAGCCGAATCGCGCAGGGTGGTGCAGGCCATGAGCGTCAGGTAATCAAGAGTGGCATGCAAGCGTTCGCTGGCGCAGGCGTGAAGCTCGGTCAGTGGCGCGGTGCTGTCGATGAACAGGATAGGTTGGGTGGTGGCGATTGGGGTGAGTGGGGTAAAGCGGCCAAGCAATTGTTCGGTTTTCATGACAAACCTCTAACTCAAGAAAAGTAATTGCCACCGTTCGCTGCGAAACAAATTGGGTGGCAGCCATGTGCGGGTTCGCAGACCGAGGAGTTAGAGAAACCCGGCAGACCCGAAGATCTCCCACACACAGCCGCCATAAAAAGCCGAACGCAGGCGGGATGCGCCTATGTTGACTTCTGACGGTCGTGATTCTAACTCACCAGGGCTGCGAAACCCCTGCCACTGACCAAAGCCAGCAGACCAACCAAACTATAGAGTAGATTTTCCAGGCCAAAATCGACCTGTAGGACGCACCGGCCCCCGTGGTGAGGGAGCTTGCTCCCGCTCGGGGGCGCAGCCGCCGCAAAACCGCTGCATACGGTGCGTCTGACAAAAGAGGGGGCTACTTCACAGCCCGGCGGGAACAAATCCCCTCACCAAAAGGGGATGTTTCCTACGAGTTTTTAGGACGTGAAATTTCAGGTGTTGTGATCGATGTCCAATTTGCTGAACGTCACCTTGCCACCTTCGCTGGTATAGCCACTGTTGTCCTGCACATACACCCCGGCCTTGAAATACAACGGCTTGACCCGCCAGGCGGCGCCGACCGTGGTGTACCAGCTATTACCGGCGGCGGTGATGCCCAGGTCGCCGGTGCGATCCAGGTGGATCCGATAAGAAAAGGCCCGGTCAAGCTTCACGCCTGTCGCTACCGTGATGACCCGGCTTTTGCTGTCATCGGGGCGCATGCGCACCTTGGCGACGATGTTGCCGGTGTTGGTGGCGTCCTTGAATTGGTATTCCAGCTTCACCATCGGTTTGTTGCTGTCCTTGGCATGGATCTGACCAATCACGATTTTGCCGCTGCTGGGAACCTGATTGACCACCAGCGTTGCGCGCAATTGATTATCGGCCTCTGGGTAAAGCCAGTTGCGCAGGGTGCCGTCTCGGTAGGTCTCACGTAGTTCGCTGCGTGGGTAGATCGCGTTTTCGGTCTTGGTGCCGGTCACCGGCGACCAGAAATACACCGTGCTGCCTTCGGAGTTGAAGTACTTGTCCCTGAATCCATCCACCAGTCGAGGGGTTTCGATGGTTTTCGGCGGGCTGCCTTCGGGGATGCTCAGGTTCCAGGTTGCTAGATCGACCATGTTCGGATCCTTTCTGAGAAGAAGAAATGATTTACGCCACAGCCGGAGGCTCTAAGACGCGCTTTCTGCGGACGCCGGCAGGAATGCGGACAAACATTTGGCACGTTCGTACGGCGGAGGTTTGGCGTCAGCAGTCCGTCAGAGTAGGGATTGGCGATTTTGTGCCGCAGATAATTGACCGTTGGTCGGTAGCGTCAAAATTTTATTGAACGATGGCTTTTTGGCGGTGCCATCGCCACGTTGATCGAAGGGGAGCGAGTCGGCGGCGGGCAGGCAGCGATCCATGCTGCTGCTCGGGGGGAAACCTTAGAGGTTGTGATCGATATCCAGCAGGCTGAACGTGGCTTTTGCGCCTTCGGTGGCGTAACCAGCGTTGTCCTGCACGTAGACGCCTGCCTTGAAGTACAACGGTTTGGTGCTCCAGGTGTTGCTGACGGTGGCACTCCACTGATAGCCGGCGCCGTTGATGGTCAAGAGGCCTGCACGGTTGAGGTGGATCAGGTACGAGAACGGCTGGTTGAGCTTGATGCCGGTGGCGATGGTGATGACCTGGCCCGTGGCGTCGTCGGGACGCATGCGCACCTTGGCGACGATGTTGCCGGTGGAGCTGTAGGTTTTGTACTGGTATTCCAGCTTCACCATGGGGCTGGTGCTGTCCTTGGTATGGATCTGGCCAATCACCAGCTTGCCGGTGCTGGGCACCTGGCCGACGGTCAACGTGGCGGCCAGCTTGTTATCCGCAGCCGGGTACAACCAATTGCGCAACGTGCCGTCGCTGTTGGTTTCGCGCAGCTCGCTGCGAGGGTAAATGGCGTTGGCCGTCGTGGCGCCCGTGACGGGGACCCAGAAAAACACGGTGCCGGTTTCCGAGTTGAAATACTGGTTCTTGAAGCCTTGTACCAGTTGCGAAGTCTGGATGGTCGCCGGTGGTGCGCCTTCAGGAATGCTCAGGTTCCAGGTTGCGAGATCGATCATGTCGTGTGTCCTGCGTATCGGGATGTAAAAGGGTGTACGCCGTGTCGGGAGGCTTTGAACCGCCCTTTTGAGCGTCTCGAAACGCTGGGTGGGGCTTTTGTTGTTGACCGCTCGGCGAATGTTTGACGTCAATTGTTCGTCGTGGGGGTCATTGCAGTTTCTGTGCCTGAGCAGGGTGACCGTTAGTCGGCTATTTCGGGCTTTGTCTGGATGATGGCGTCATGACACCTACTGCTTTTCAAAATCCCGGTCTAGAGTGAGATCACTGTATGTTGTCCGTTTTCCCACGTAGGACGGACATGGCGTCCCGATAAGAGAAGCAGCATGGAATGCGCGCAACCCCCGTTTGGCGAAGACAGCTCCGTCCTTTTGATTGTTGATGACTACCCTGAAAACCTGCTCAGCATGCGAGCGTTGTTGCAGCGTCAGGATTGGCAGGTCATGACCGCGTCCTCGGGTGTCGAGGCCCTCAACCTGCTACTCGAACATGACATCGACCTGGTGCTGCTGGATGTGCAGATGCCGGACATGGATGGCTTCGAAGTAGCGCGTCTGATGCGTGGCAGCCAGCGCACGCGGCTCACGCCGATCATCTTCCTGACCGCCAACGAGCAGTCCCAGGACGCGGTGATCAAGGGTTACGCCAGCGGCGCGGTGGATTACCTGTTCAAGCCATTCGACCCGCAGATTCTCAAGCCCAAGGTCCACGCGTTGCTCGAGCACCAGCGCAATCGCCGGGCCTTGCAGCGTTTGAGCCAGGACCTGGAGGCAGCCAGGGCCTTTAATGCCTCGGTGCTGGATAACGCCGCCGAAGGCATCCTGGTGGTGGATGAAGGCGGTTTCATCCGTTTTGCCAACCCTTCGACGTGCCGCTTGCTCAACGCCACTGCGGACCGATTGCAAGGGATGCCCTTCCTGGATTTCCTGCAGAAACCCCATATTCCCGAGTGGATCGATTCGGATATCCATGCCGCCTATCGACGTGGCGAAACCTGGCGCTTGCACGACGCCGTGCTGCGCACCGCGCCCGGCCAGCAAGTGTCGGTGGCCTTGTCCTGTGCCCCCCTGCCTTCTGAACAAAAGGCCATGGTGGTGACGCTTCAGGACATGTCGGTGGTTCGTCATCTGCACCAGCAGCTGGAGTTCCAGGCCGTCACTGATCCCCTGACCGGTTTGCTCAACCGCAGGGGGTTCTATCAGACCGCCGAAAACCTGCTGATGCGCAGCGAACGGCTGGAAAGCAACTGGGTGCTGTTGTACCTGGACCTCGATGGCTTCAAACGGGTCAATGACTCGCTGGGCCACGATGCCGGCGACCGGGTGTTGCGCTGGGTGTCGGAACAGTTGAAGGCCTGCCTGCGCCCGTTCGATATCCTCGCGCGGCTCGGCGGCGATGAGTTCACGGCGCTGCTGGATCTTGAGGTGCCCGAGCAGGCGGCAAAGATTGCCGAGAAACTCATCGAGCGCGTCTCGGTCTGCCAGCAGATCGAAGGCATGGACGTGGCGCTGGGCGCCAGTATCGGCATCGCCACGTACCCGGACTGCGGCTCCAACCTCGACGGGTTGCTTCGCGCGTCCGACATCGCCATGTACGAGGCCAAGCGCGCCGGCCGCCAGCAGTATCGTTTCTACGATCACGAAATGAACGGCCGAGCCCGTTCACGGCTGATGCTTGAGGAAAGCGTACGTTCGGCCATCGAAAACCGCGACTTCAATATGGTCTATCAACCACAGGTCAGCATCCTCGACGGACGGACCCGAGGGTTCGAGGCGCTGCTGCGCTGGCAGCATCCCAGCGTCGGGGACGTACCGCCGGGCTTGTTCCTGCCGTTGCTGGAGGAAGCTCGGTTGATCAGTCGGCTGGGCAGCTGGATTTACCATCGCAGTGCGTCCCAGCGCAAAGTATGGGAGCGGATGTTTCCCGACGATCTGGTGTTGGGCGTGAGCCTGAGCAGTACCCAGTTCGGCATGCCCAACCTGGTGACCGAGTTGCGCCAGGTCCTGGATCGCCATGCGTTGAAGCCACGGCAGTTGGAGGTCGAGATCACCGAAGACGCGCTGATGCGCAACCCCGACGAAACTCATAAGCAATTGCGCCTGCTGCGCCACCTGGGCGTGCGGGTGGCGCTGGACGACTTCGGTTCGGGGCCTTGCTCGCTGGCGCATCTGCGTGATCTCGAACTCGATACGCTCAAGCTTGATCGGCACTTGATCGCCCGCTTGCCGGACTCGCCCAGGGACGCTGCGCTGGCCGCCTCGGTGATCGACCTGTGCAAGCAATTGGGCTTGCGGGTGATCGCCGAGGGGGTCGAGACGCCGCAGCAGTATCACTGGCTCAAGGCCCATGGCTGTGAATATGTGCAAGGCTTCCTCGTGGCGCGGCCCTTGATGGCCGAGGACACAGATGCCTTCGCGCGACCATTCGACTGGAGCGCGGTGCCGGCCTGAATTCGCTACACTGGCGGCCTCCAGTGACTGTGTTGCCGTCCGATGACCGTGCTCAAATACCTCCAGGCGTACCCCGCCGCGCTGCAAGCCCAGGTGCAGCAACTGATTGCCGAGGATCGACTGGGCGATTACCTGCAACAACGTTATCCCGGCCGCCATCCGATCCAGAGCGACAAGGCGTTGTACGGCTATGCGCTGGATCTCAAGCAGCGCTACCTGCGTAACGCGCCGGCCATCGACAAGGTGCTGTTCGACAACCGCCTTGACCTGACCCATCGCGCGCTTGGGCTGCATACGGCGGTGTCACGGGTACAGGGCGGCAAGCTCAAGGCCAAGAAAGAAATCCGCATTGCTTCTTTGTTCAAGGACGCAGCGCCCCAGTTTCTGGAAATGATCGTGGTGCACGAGTTGGCCCACTTCAAGGAATCGGACCACAACAAGGCTTTCTACCAGCTGTGCGAGCACATGCTGCCGGGCTATCACCAGCTGGAATTCGACCTGCGGGTGTACCTGACCTGGCGGGACCTGCAACAAGACAAGGGATGAGCGAATGGACGTCAGCAAGACCAAGAGTAGCTTCTATCGTCGACTGTACGTGGCTTACCTGATCGACAGCGGCCTGGCCAGCAACATTCCCGCGCTCACCGAAGTTACCGGCATGCCTCGGCGCACCGCCCAGGATACCGTCGTGGCGCTGGCGGACCTGGACATCCTCTGTGAATTCGAGCAGCAGGAGGGCGCGCGCAACCATGCCGGGCGGTATCGGATTCGCGATTGGGGGGCGATTGATTGCAAGTGGATCGAGCAGAATCTGCAGGGGATCAAGGCGGTGCTCGGTTATCCCTGAAGCGTCCGCGACTGGACTGATGCCTCCGCGAGCAGGCTCGCTCCCACAGGGGGCCTGGGTGGTACACAAATCTTATGTCCACAACAGGCCTCTGTGGTAGCGAGCCTGCTCGCGGAGAGGACCTCAGGGCCGATGCATCCCGATGTGCGGAATCCCATCCTCGAGATATTCCACGCCCACCACTTCAAACCCGTATCGCCCGTAATACCCCTGCAGATGCGCCTGGGCCGACAATGAGATCGACACGCCGGGCCAGTGCTTTTCGGCCTGCTTCAAGGCTTGTTCCATCAGTGTATGCCCCAGCCCTTGCCCTCGCGCCTCGGTGGCGATGACCACGCGGCCGATCACCACATCGCTGTTTCGCGAATGCGGATCGAGCAAACGAAGGTAAGCGACCAGGTGGTTGTCCTGCCAAGCCATCAGATGGCAGGTGTCGCCTTCCAGGTCCAGTCCGTCGACGTCCGGGTAGGCACAGTTCTGTTCGACGACGAAGACCTCGGCGCGCAGTTTCAGGATGGCGTATAGCTGTTCCTTGCTCAGGTCAGTGTGATGTTTGCAGACCCAGTCGATATCCATTTTTTGAATTTCCCAGAGAACCTGCTGCCGATATTAGGCGTCCTTGCGTCGGAAGTCTCTTTTCAATCGGTCGAAAAATCTGTGATAAAGACCAAAATGCCATCATCGATTTGTCGCGATACTGCCTTCTTTATGTAATCTTCAATCCAGCGCTGCGCAGCGGTTTCGATGAGCTAACGTCAGGACCCGGATGCCTTGGGGAGTCCCTTGGGTTTCGGCTAAAAACAAACCGGGCTTTGAACCCGTCAAGGAAGTCAGGCATGCCGCGATTGCATCGAGCTCTTGCTTTGGTCGGGTTGCTGTTGCTGAGCCACAACGCCTGTGCGCAGAAACTGCGTCTGGTCGCCGATGCCTGGCCACCCTTTACCGACTCGACGCTGGTCAATGGCGGCCTTGCGACCGATATTGTCACCACCGCCCTGGCGCGCGCCGGTTATGCCAGTGATTTCGAGCAGGTGCCCTGGGCCCGGGCGATGCTGGGGATCAGCGAAGGGCGGTATGACGTGCTGATCAATGCCTGGTACGCCGAGGAACGCACCCATGTGGGCCAGTTCTCGGCCGAGTACCTGCTCAACCGCGTGCGGTTTATCAAGCGCAAGGACTCGCCCATCGACTTCGACAACCTGCAGCAGTTGTATGCCTATCCCATCGCCGTGGTTCGTGGCTACGCCTATTCCAAGGCGTTCGATGAGGACGAGAAGATGCAGAAAATCCCTGTGCATAATTTTGCGATGGCCGTGCGCATGCTCGCCGCCGACCGGGTGAAGCTGACGCTGGAAGACGAATACGTCGCCCGTTATTACCTGGCCCGCGAATCTGCCAAGGTGCGCAATGCCGTGGAATTTCTACCCAAGCCGTTGAGTGAAAACAGCCTGCATATCCTGGTCAGCCTGAAGAATCCCGAGCATGAGCAGATCGTCGCCGGGTTTGATCGGGAGATTGCGGCGATGAAGGCGGATGGGAGTTATCAGAAGTTATTGAAGGCGCATGGGATGTGAATCTGCTGTGCGGCTGATGGCCCCTTCGCGAGCAGGCTCGCTCCCACACTGAAAATGCCTGCCCCTGTGGGAGCGAGCCTGCTCGCGAAGACGATGGCATAGTCACCACAGCACTCAAGCCTCACTGGTGTCCTTGATCAGGTGCGCCGCCAGCGTCCGCAACGGCCCCAACTGCCGGCAGATCAACGCCAGTTGCGTCTGCACCAGCCGCTGGCCTTCGTCGATTTCATCGGGCATCAGCTCAAGCTCGCTGGCGAGGGCTTCTTCGTCGTCGCTCTGGATCGCGATCGGCTGTTTGCTCGCCAGGCCCTGGGCGATTTCATCGATGCTGGTCGCCAGCCTTGCTCCGGCGCCGTCGATCAGCTGCTCGCGCACCTCAGTCGGCAGTTCGGTGCCCCGGTGGGCCCCGAGCCCCGACAAGTAACTGAGCAGGGTGTGGGACAGCACCAGGAAGCGGAACCCTACGTCGGCCTCCTTACGGAAATGGCCCGGCTCCATCAGCATGTTCGCCAGCGTCGTGGACAGCGCCGCGTCGGCGTTATGGGCGTTGCGCCGGGCCAGGCGATAGGCCAGGTCGTCGCTTTTGCCCGCGGCGTATTGCTGCATGATCTGGCGCAGGTAGATGCTGTTGCAGGTCAGCGTGTTGGCCAGCACCTTGTTCAGTCGCCGGCCCTGCCAGTCTGGCAGGAACAGGAACACCGCCAGCCCGGCGATCAGGCTGCCGAGCAAGGTATCGAACAGCCGTGGCAGCAGCAGCCCGTAGCCGTCGCCGACCTGATTGAAGCAGAACAGCACCATGACGGTGATCGCGGCAGTCGCCAGGGTGTAGCGGGTGGTGCGGTTGGTAAAGAACACCACCCCGGCGGCAATGGCGAAGCACGACTGCACCAGCGGATTGGGAAACAGGTCGAACAGCGCCCAGGCCACCGTCAGGCCGATGGCGGTGCCGATGATCCGTTGGCCGAGCTTGCGCCGCGTGGCGCCGTAGTTGGGCTGGCAGACGAACAGTGTGGTGAGGATGATCCAGTAGCCCTGGGAGGGGTGGATCAGGTGCACCATCGCGTAGCCCACGCTCAGCGCCAGGGGCAGGCGCAGGGCATGACGGAACAGCAGCGACGTCGGCGTGAGCTGCGTGCGCAGGCGGACCCAGACGTCCTTGAGGTTGCGTGGCGAGCGGTCCAGCAGGCTGCTGTCAGTGGCGTCGGCGAGGGCGTCGGGGTTGCTCGCGTCGCTGAGCAGGCGGTCCATGGTGCCGAGGTTGACCGACAACGCCCGCAGCGAGCGCAACAGGCCGCGCCAGGCCGGGTTGCTCTGGATGCGCAGGTGCTCCAGGGAAGCATGCAAATCGTTCAGGGCTTCGGCGAAGCTGTCGTCGTAGACGAACGGCTGGCGCAACTGGATGGACTCGGCCAGTGCCAGGCAAGCCTTGCCTTGCTGGCGCAGCAGGCGCTGGCAGCGGAACAGTACGTCGCTGTGAAAGAACGCCTCGGCCAGGGCGTTATAGGGATAGTGCGAGGAGCTGGCGCGTTCATGGATGTCCTGGGCAAGGAAGTACAGCTTCAGGTAGCGGCTGACTTTCGAGCCCGGCCGGCCATTGCCGACGCGGTGCAGGATGATTTCCTTCGCGCTGTTGAGCGCGGCCACCACCCGGCCATTCTGCTGGGCCAGCTCCAGGCGTCGGGCCTCGATATCCAGCTGACGGATCGGCTCCAGCAGCGATGACTTGAGTTTCAGGTAGCGCCCCAGTTCGCGGAACAGGCGCGCCAGGCTCTGCTGCACCGGCTGGTTGGAAAACAGCGCGTGCCACAACACCGAGAGCAGGCCATACCAGGCGGCGCCAGCTACCAGCAACACCGGCTCATGCCAGAAGTCCGTGATCGCACCGCCGCGCTGGTCCACGCCGATCATGGTGTAGACCGAAAGAATCAGGGTAGCCGAGGCAATCGCGCCATAGCGCTCGCCCAGGGCACCGAGCATGGTCAGGCCGAAGGCCGCCAGGGCCAGGGCGACGATGAACAGGACGGGATAGGGAAACAGCAACTCCACCGACAGCGCGGCGATGCTGAAGCACACCAGCGTCACGGCCAGCGCGTTGAGACGGCCTTGCCAGCTGTCGTCGGTCTCGGCCAATGCGCTGGCGATGATGCCGAGGAACAGCGGAATCAGCAGCGCCATCTTATCCAGGTACCAACACAGCACCATGCTGCCGGTCAGGGCAATAAACACCCGCACGCTATAGCTGAATTTATCCAACGCCCAAAGGCGACGCAGAGACTGGCTGAACGAGGTCGATGACATGAAGTGCACGGGCCTGACGGGCAATGACGCTAAATTGAGGCAGTAATGACGCCGATGCAATGGCGACGATCACATCCGGCAGCAAAAAGTGTTCCGGCATGCAAAGAACACCCCCTGTGGCGAGGGAGCTTGCTCCCGCTGGGCTGCGAAGCGGCCCCTTCCCCAAGCGTTGCATTAATTCAGACCGAGTGCGATGGCTGTTTTGCGACTGCTGCGCAGTCGAGCGGGAGCAAGCTCCCTCGCCACAAAAGCGGGCTCGACCCAGGGTGGTATCAGACGTACTGCGCCGCCGCATACCCCGAAGCCCACGCCCATTGGAAGTTGAAGCCGCCCAGGTGACCGGTGACGTCGAGCACTTCGCCAATGAAATACAGCCCCGGGCTCTTCAGCGACTCCATGGTCTTGGAAGAAACTTCCCGGGTGTCGACGCCGCCCAGGGTCACTTCGGCGGTGCGGTAGCCTTCGGTGCCGGCGGGGACGACGTTCCAGCTCGCCAGCTTCTCGGCGATGTCCGCGAGTTCCGCGTGAGTGTATTGCTTCATCGGCTTGGAGACGAACCAGGTGTCGGCCAGCAGGTTGGCCATTTTCTTGGTGAACAACTCGCCCAGCAGGGTCTTGAGTTCGCTGTTCGGGCGTTCGGCCTGTTGCTGTTGCAGCCACTGCGGCACGTCGTGGTCGGGCAGCAGGTTGATCTGCACCGTGTCGCCCGGCTCCCAGAACGACGAGATCTGCAAGATCGCCGGGCCGCTCAAGCCGCGATGGGTGAACAGGATGTTCTCGCGAAAACTCTGCTCGTTGCAGCTCACCAGACAGTCCACTGACGTGCCCGACAGTTCGGTGCACAGGCTCTTCAACTGATCGGTGATGGTGAACGGCACCAGCCCTGCCCGGGTCGGCAGCAGCTGGTGGCCGAATTGCCTGGCCACCTGATAGCCGAAGCCAGTCGCGCCCAGGGTCGGGATCGACAGCCCGCCCGTGGCGATCACCAGGGATTGGCAAGCGAGGGGCCCGAGGGTGGTTTGCAGCTGGTAGCCGTCGGCGGTCTTCTCGATCTGCTCGATCGAGGTGTCCAGGTGCAGGTCGACGCCGGCCTGGTCACACTCGTCCAGCAGCAGGCCGAGGATGTCGCTGGATTTGTTATCGCAGAACAACTGGCCGAGTTTTTTCTCGTGATAGGGCACGCCGTGCTTGGCCACCAACGCGATGAAATCCCATTGGGTATAGCGGGCCAGGGCCGACTTGCAGAAGTGCGGGTTCTGCGAGAGGAAGTTGCCCGGTTCGGTGTACATGTTGGTGAAGTTGCAGCGTCCACCGCCCGACATGAGGATTTTCTTGCCGGCCTTGTTGGCGTGGTCCAGCAACATCACCTGCCGCCCGCGCCCGGCGGCGGTCAGCGCGCACATCAACCCCGCGGCGCCAGCGCCAATGATCACGACTTCGGTAGAGCGCAAAACGGTGTCCTCTCAGCTTTCCACATACTGGAATGTGGGAGCGAGCTTGCTCGCGATAACGGTAGTCCAGTCAACATCCATATGACAGAACTGGCGCCATCGCGAGCAAGCTCGCTCCCACAGTTTGATCTTTGTTGGGGCGACGACCGTTTACAGGATCCGCACCCGCAACGAGCGTCCCTTGATCTTGCCATCGTTCAGGCGCTGCAAGGCCTGTTTGGCGATCCCGCGCTCCACTGCCACATAGGCCTGGAAATCGAAAATCGCGATCTTGCCCACCTGCGCGCCAGGGATGCCGGCCTCGCCGGTCAGGGCGCCGAGGATGTCGCCGGGGCGCACCTTGTCCTTGCGTCCGGCACCGATGCATAGGGTGCTCATGGCCGGCAGCAGCGGACCGCCGCCCTGGGGCTTGAGGTTGTCCAACTGGTCCCAGCTCAACGGCGACTTCTGCAGTTGCTCGATGGCCTGGGCGCGATGGGCTTCGGACGGCGCCACCAGGCTGATAGCGATGCCTTTCTCCCCGGCGCGCCCGGTGCGGCCGACGCGGTGGATATGAATCTCCGAGTCCCGGGCCAGCTCGACGTTGATCACCATGTCCAGCGCATCGATATCCAGGCCACGGGCCGCCACGTCGGTGGCGACCAATACCGAGGTGCTGCGGTTGGCGAACATCGCCAGGACCTGGTCGCGGTCGCGCTGCTCCAGGTCACCGTGCAGGCCGACGGCGGAGATGCCCTTGGACGTCAGGTGATCGACGGTTTCCTGGACCTGCTGCTTGGTGAAGCAGAACGCCACGCAGGAGGCCGGGCGGAAATGCGCCAGCACCTTGACCACCGCGTCCATGCGCTCCTCGGGAGAGATCTCGTAGAAGCGCTGCTCGATCTGGGCGTCGGAGTGCAGCGCCTCGGCCTTGACCTGCTGCGGATTGCGCATGAACTTCGACGACAGTTGCTTGATGCCCACCGGGTAGGTGGCCGAAAACAGCAGCGTCTGGCGGCGTTCCGGGGTCTGCTGGATGATGTCTTCGATGGCGTCATAGAAGCCCATGTCGAGCATGCGGTCGGCTTCGTCGAGGATCAGCGTGTTGAGGCCGTCGAGCACCAGCGAACCCTTGCGCAGGTGCTGCTGGATGCGTCCCGGCGTGCCGACGATGATGTGGGCACCGTGTTCGAGGGAGGCGATCTGCGGGCCGAAGGACACGCCGCCGCACAGGGTCAGGACCTTGATGTTGTCTTCGGCGCGGGCCAGCCGGCGGATTTCCTTGGCGACCTGGTCGGCCAGCTCACGGGTCGGGCACATCACCAGGGCCTGACAGCCAAAGAAGCGCGGGTTGATCGGGTTCAGCAGGCCGATGCCGAAGGCCGCGGTCTTGCCGCTGCCGGTCTTGGCCTGGGCGATCAGGTCCATGCCCTTGAGGATCACCGGCAAGCTTTGCGCCTGGATCGGCGTCATCTGGGCATAACCGAGTGATTCGAGGTTAGCCAGCATGGCGGCGGACAGCGGCAAAGTATTAAAAGCGGTGGCAATGGTGGTCACGGGACTGGCCTGCAAAACAAAATGTCGCGCAGTGTAGCAGCCTCGTGCCACTTTCTTCGAAAGTTCTGGACGAGCTGTGGAGGCCAAACCGCAGAACCTGTGGCGAGGGGATTTATCCCCGCTGGGTTGCGAAGCAGCCCTTTGAATGATCACCTCGGTGGATCAGGCAGATTGCATTCAGCCTTTTTTGGGTTGCTGCGCAACCCAGCGGGGATAAATCCCCTCGCCACAAAAGCTACCGACTTCAGTTGGGTCTAATGCTCGATATGCTCATCCGGCCGCTTCACCCGCCGTCCGTCCTGCTTGGACAGCTGGGAGAAAATCGTCGCCGCCAGCATCGCCATGATGCCCACGGTCACGAAGGTCAACTGGAACGCGCCCAGCACCGTGTCCACGCCATCATTGCCGACCTGGGCGGTAAAGCCGCCGAGGAGGGCGCCGGCGCAGGCCACGCCGAGGCTCAGGGACAGTTGCGCGACCACCGACAGCAAGCTGTTGCCGCTGCTGGCGCTGGCGTCGTCCAGGTCGATCAGGGTCACGGTGTTCATCGCGGTGAATTGCAGCGAATTGATCGCCCCCAGCACCGCCAGATGCGCCAGCAGCAGCCAGTACGGCGTGTGTTCGGTGACCAGGCCCATGCTCGCCAGCATCACGCCCAGGGCCAGGGTATTGGCGGTAAGGACGATGCGATAGCCGAAGCGTTCGATCAACGGCCGGGCGACCGATTTGGCGACCATCGCCGCCGCCGCCAGGGGCAGCATGCTCATGCCCGCCTGGGAAGGCGAATAGCCCAGCGCCACTTGCAGCAGCAACGGCACCAGGAACGGCAACGCGCCGCTGCCCAGGCGCGCGAACAGGTTGCCGAGGATGCCCACGGCAAAGGTCCGGGTCTTGAACAGCGACGGCGGGAACAGCGCATTCTCGACGTGCCCGGCCCGCAACCAATAGGCCGCGAGGCAGGCCATGCCGCCGAACAGCAGCAACATCACGCGCAGGTGCGGAAGATGCAGTTCACCCAGGCCTTCCATGGCGATGGTGATCAACACCATCGCCGCGCCAAACAGCAGGAACCCCAGCCCATCGAACCGCGTGCGCTCGCTGCCGCGCAGGTCCGGAATGAATTTCCAGACGGCATAGCAGCCGATTACCCCCACCGGCAGGTTGATGATGAAAATCCAGTGCCACGTCAGGTACTCGACCATCCAGCCACCCATGGTCGGGCCGATCAGCGGGCCGAGCAGGCCGGGGATGGTGATGAAACCCATGATCCGCACCAGCTCCGAACGCGGGTACGCCCGTAGAACTACCAGCCTGCCCACCGGCAGCATCAGCGCGCCACCCAGGCCCTGGACGACCCGGGCGCCGATCAGCATGCTCAACGAATTGGACAACGCGCACAGCAACGAGCCGAAGCTGAACAGCAGGATCGCGCCGAAGAAAATCTTTTTGGTGCCAAAGCGGTCGGCGATCCAGCCCGAGGCCGGGATCAGCAGGGCCACCGTGAGCATGTAGGCGATGATCACGCCTTGCATGCGCAGCGGGTTCTCCGCCAGGTCGCTGGCCATGGCAGGCAGGGCAGTGTTGAGGATGGTCCCGTCCAGGGACTGCATGAAGAAAGCGATTGCCACGACCCACGGAAGCCAGCGGGCGGTGACGGCGTCGAGCGGGGCGCGGTTGGGCATGGGACCTCTTGTGTGAAAAGTGAACAATTTCCTGTGGCGAAAACGCTTTTGTGGCGAGGGAGCTTGCTCCCGCTGGGGTGCGGAGCACCCCCAAGCCGGTGAACACGGTGTGCCTGAAATATCGCGCCGCCTGGGTTGCGACTGCTTCGCAGCCGAGCGGGAGCAAGCTCCCTCGCCACGGGATCTGCGAGTTATAGCGTCAGCGTGAGCCTCTTCACCAACGCCCCCGGCAGCAGCATCGAAGCCGTGGCCCGCTGGCTGTAGGTACTGGCCGAAAGCAGAAGTTCCCGCTCCCGCGTCAGGCCTTCGAGTTGCGAGCCGAGCAGGCTGTAGACGCTGTCGTCGAAACGCATGGTGCTCACCGGTGCCTGGATCTGGCCATCCTCGACCCAGAACGTGGCGAAACGGGTCATGCCGGTCAGGCGCGCCGCCGGTTGGTCCGAGTAGTTCAGGTACCAGAGGTTGCTGATGTACAAGCCGGTGCCGAGTTCTTCGAGAACGTGCCTTAGCGCCAGATGACCCTCTTTCATTTCCAGCGCGGTAGGGTATTCATAGCTGCTGGCGCCGTTGGCGGTAAGACCGTATTCGGCGGCGCTGCGGGAGTTGACCAGCCGTGCGTTGGCCGTGCCCTTGGCAATCAGCCCGAGGTCATCGCGAGGATAACCTTCGTCGGAAAATGCCGGGCTCAGGGAGCCGCTGACCTGCTCCGTCAACCACACGTTGGGGCTGAAGTGGGCTTCGCCGGCGTAGAACTTCTGCAGCGGGCTTTGCTTGCTGGCGATTGCACGGGCCGAGAACCCGCCCCAACTGAGCATGCCCATGATTTCTTCCAGCGCGGCTGGCGCCAGGTAGGCGCGGTATTCCCCGGGCGGCAGCGTGCGCAGCGGTCGGCCGAGAAATTGCAGTTGTTCGCGTGCCTGCTCGAAACGTTGGGCGAACCCTTCGCTGCTCCAGGCGTGGCCTGCATAGCTGGCCTTAACGGCCTGGCCGTTCTCATGGAACAAGCTGAAGTCGAAATTGAAACTGTTGGCCTGATGCCAGCCGAAGGCACCCGAGGAACTGGCGAAGCCCCGGCTGATCGGCCCGGCTGCATAGAACCCCACCAGGTCCAGGCCTTCTGCGGCGCGGGTGATTTCGCCGACCGCCTGCTCCGTCTCGGGCAATGGGTGATCCTGCACATTGTTGCTCTGCCAGTGGTTGTGGTTGAGCAGCAGGTAGGGATCGGCGGGCAGCAACGGCAACGTCTCGCGCAACTGTTGCAACCCTTCGCTCAGGCGTTGCAGATCGGTCTGGGTGTCGCCGGACAAGGTGATCTGCAAGTCGGCATGGCGGCCGTCGTTGATCAGTTTGAGGTTGATATTGGCCTGTTGGACCTGCCCGGCCTGGCGAACCTTGCCGTGGTTGTAGCGCACGAAAGCCGAAGACTCGGCGGCATAGCCGAGGGTGAACTGTTCGGGCTCACGCAAGGCATCGCGCAGCCAATCGACCAACGCCTTGAACGCCCCGGCCTCATTAGTGACGGTGCTCATCAGGCATCTCCCCCAAATACGTCAACGTTGCTGAACACGCAGGCCGGCGAAGCATGGCCGACGCGGATGACCTGGTTCGGTTCACCCTTGCCACAGTTCGGCGTGCCGAGGACCTGGGAAGTGCTGGCGTCGCCCACGGCCCTCAAGCTTTTCCAGAACTGCGCGGAAATGCCCCGGTAGTTCGGATTTTTCACCACGCCCTTGAGCTCGCCGTCTTCGATCAACTGGCCCCATTCGCAGCCAAACTGGAATTTGTTACGGGCGTCATCGATGGACCAGGAGCGGTTGGTGCGCATCAGCACGCCGTGCTCGATGCCTTGGATCAGTTGCTCCAGGGGTTGGTCGCCGGGCTCGATGTTCAGGTTTGCCATGCGGTCGATGGGCGGACGATTCCAACTGCAGGCGCGGCTGTTGGCGACCCCGTCGAGGCCGGCGCGGAACTGCGACAGCGCACCGCCCAGGGGGCGCAACAGCAAGCCTTCGCGGATCAGGAACTGTTTGCTGGCAGCGCTGCCGTCGTCGTCATGGCTGTAGCTGGCCAGTTCTTCCGGGATGTCCGGGTCGAACGTCACGTTCAGCAGGTTGGAGCCGTATTGCAGGTGTCCGAAATCGCTGGTCTTGACGAAACTGGTGCCGGCGTAATTGCGCTCGTCGCCGAGGATGCGGTCCAGTTCCAGCGGGTGACCGATGGATTCGTGGATCTGCAGCATCATCTGGTCTGGCATCAGCAACAGGTCGCATGGGCCTTGCGGGGTGTTTGGCGCCATCAGCAATTGCAGGGCCTGGTCGGCGATCTTCGGCCCGGCACCGATCAGGCCGCAGCGGTTGATCACATCGAAGCCGCCCTGCTGACCGAAGTTCTCGCGGCCCAGGGTGCGCGTCTGGCTGTCGTGCCCGTCGAAGGCGGTGACGTCCAGGGCCGGGTAGATGAAGCGCTGGGCCTGGCGCAGTTCGGCACCGGCGCTGTTGAGGTAGATCTGCTCGACCTGGGTCAGGCCGATGCTGGCCTGCCAGTTCACCAGGCGCTCGTCCGTCGGCACCGCTGCCGATTCGTCGCCGAGCAGTTGGTAACAATCGCTCAGTGGAGGGAACGCCTGGTCGAAATGCGGTGAGAAATAATCGGCGCGGTCGCTGGAGACCGGCTGCTCGCGCAAGTCGAGCAAAGCGTGGGGCTTGAGCCGGCGGGCCTGTTGCTCGGCGCGTTCGAGCGCCGCTTGCAGGCCGGCCTGGGACAAATCGTTGGTGGCCGCATAGGCTTCGACGCCATTGACCCGCACGGTGAGCATCGCACCTTCGTCGCGGCTCAGGCTGGGCGGCTCGGCGACATTCTTGCGCACCGACAGGTGCTGACCGGACTCTCGGACGTAACGCAGGGAAAAGAATTCAGCGCCCGTGCGCAATGCAGCAAACCGCTGCTTGAGCTGGGGATGGAAATCGAACATGAAACCTCCTTGTCTGGAGTGACGATGCAGCGAGGTGCGGCGCGTTGACGCGGGCGGCTCTAGAGTAGGCCTGGGGTGGGGGAGGGATCAAGGCAGATGGATATTTGCGTTGGCAGGTCGGACGCCATCGTCGGATCGCCGCCCGGAGCAAGCTCGCTCCCACATTGGGATCTTCAGTGGGCATAAAACCTGCGTCAACCGCCGGGCTCCTGTGGGAGCGAGCTTGCTCGCGATGACGGTGTGTCAGCCAGCCAGATGCTGGATGTGCTGGCCTCTTCGCGAGCAGGCTCGCTCCCACAGTGGGATCGTTGTGGATACAAAACCTGTGTCCGCCTTGGAACCGGTGTGGGAGCGAGCCTGCTCGCGAAGGCCGCGCCGCGGTTATGAGTCTTACTGTGCAGCCGTCGCCACTTCACGCAATGATTTGCCGCGCACCGGCGCATCACCGGCCACGTAGTACGGCGCGGTACTGCGCGGCAGGGGCTTGCGACCGCGGATCCTGTCGGCGATTTTCTCGGCCATCATGATCGTCGGCGCGTTCAGGTTGCCGGTGGTGATGATCGGCATGATCGAGGCATCGACTACCCGCAGGCCTTGCATGCCATGCACACGGCCTTCGTCATCGACCACCGCCATGTCGTCGGTGCCCATCTTGCACGAGCAGGACGGGTGGAACGCGGTTTCGGCGTGCTCGCGGATGAACTGGTCCAGTTGCTCGTCGGTTTGCACTTCGATGCCCGGGCTGATCTCGCGGCCGCGGAACGGGTCGAGCGCCGGCTGTTGCATGATCTCGCGCGTCAGGCGGATGCCATCGCGAAATTCTTGCCAGTCCTGTTCGGTGGCCATGTAGTTGAAGAGGATGCTCGGGTGCTGGCGCGGGTCCTTGGACTTGGCCTGGATACGGCCACGGCTCGGCGAACGCATGGAGCCCATGTGCGCCTGGAAGCCGTGTTCCTTCACGCCATTGCTGCCGTTGTAATTGATCGCCACCGGCAGGAAGTGGTACTGGATGTTCGGCCACTCGAAGTCCGGGCGGGTGCGGATGAAACCGCCGGCCTCGAACTGGTTGCTGGCGCCGATGCCGGTGCCGTTGAACAACCACTCGGCACCAATGGCCGGCTGGTTGTACCAGAGCAGCGACGGGTACAGCGAAACCGGCTGGGTGCAAGCGTATTGCAGGTACAGCTCCAGGTGGTCCTGGAGGTTTTCACCAACGCCCGGCAGGTCGTGGACCACCGGGATGTCGAGGCTTTCGAGCAGTTTTGCCGGACCGACGCCGGAGCGTTGCAGGATCTGCGGCGAAGCGATGGCGCCGGAGCACAGCAGCACTTCCTTGCGGGCTCGGGCCTCGACGCGCTCTTCGGCGGCGCCCACCAGGTAACGCACGCCGACCGCACGCTTGCCTTCGAACAGGATCTTGTCGGTCAGGGCATGGGTGACGATGGTCAGGGTGGAGCGCTTCTTGGCGATGTCCAGGTAACCGCGCGCGGTACTGGCGCGACGGCCATTGGGCGTCACGGTGCGATCCATCGGACCGAAGCCTTCCTGCTGGTAGCCGTTGAGGTCTTCGGTACGTGGATAACCGGCTTGCACGCCGGCTTCGACCATGGCGTGGAACAGCGGGTTGTTGCCGGGCTTGGGCGTGGTCACGCTGACCGGACCGTCGCTGCCGTGGTAGTCGTTCGGGCCGATGTCGCGGGTTTCGGCTTTACGGAAATACGGCAGGCAGTCGAGGTAGGTCCAGTCTTCCAGGCCTGGCAGCTTGGCCCAGTTGTCATAGTCCAGAGCGTTGCCGCGGATGTAGCACATGCCGTTGATCAGCGAAGATCCGCCCAGGCCCTTGCCGCGACCGCACTCCATGCGGCGGCCGTTCATGTGCGGCTCCGGGTCGGTTTCGTAGGCCCAGTTGTAGCGCCGGCCTTGCAGCGGGAACGCCAGGGCGGCGGGCATTTGCGTGCGGAAGTCCAGGCGATAGTCCGGGCCGCCGGCTTCGAGCAGCAGCACGGTGACGCCTTCGTCTTCGGTCAGGCGGGTGGCCAGGGTGTTACCGGCCGAGCCGGCACCGATGATGATGTAATCGAATTCTTGGGACATGAAATGCACCCTCTTTTGAATTGGGTTCAGGCCTGGCGAGTGCTTCGCACTCGATCGCGAGCAAGCTCGCTCCCACATTGGAATGGGAACTCCTGTGGGAGCGAGCTTGCTCGCGATGGCGGCCGCAGAGGCGACGCAGGTTTAGAACACCGACGTGTAATCGCCCATTTCGACCTGTACCGATTTGATGCGCGTGTAGTTGGTCAGCGAGCTGATGCCGTTCTCGCGGCCCACGCCCGATTGCTTGTAGCCACCGACCGGCATTTCCGCCGCCGATTCGCCCCAGGCGTTGATCCAGCAGATGCCTGCTTCGAGCTGATGGATCACGCGGTGGGCGCGGTTCAGGTCGCGGGTCACGACGCCGGCGGCCAGGCCGAAGTCAGTATCGTTGGCGCGGCGGATCACTTCTTCTTCGGTGTCGTAGGTGAGGATGCTCATCACCGGGCCGAAGATTTCTTCACGCACGATGGTCATGTCATCGGTGCAATCGGTGAATACGGTCGGTGCGACGAATGCGCCCTTGGCCAGATCGCCCTCGGTCAGGCGACCGCCGCCACACAACAGGCGCGCGCCCTCGGCCTTGCCCTTCTCGATGTAGCCCAGCACGCTTTCCATGTGGGCGAAGCTCACCAGCGGGCCGAAGTTGGTGTTTTCGTCTTCCGGATTGCCGATGCGGATGCGCGCCACGCGTTCGGCGATCTTGGCTTCGAACGCTGCCTTCAGATGGCTCGGCACGAACACGCGGGTGCCGTTGGTGCAGACCTGGCCGGAGCTGTAGAAGTTGGCCATCATCGCGGTGTCGGCGGCGCGATCCAGGTCGGCGTCGTCGAAGATGATCAGCGGCGACTTACCGCCCAGCTCCATGGTCACGTCCTTGAGCGAAGAACTCGAAGCGCTGGCCATGACTTTCTTGCCGGTGTCGGTGCCGCCGGTGAAGGAGATTTTCTCGATGCGCGGGTGCTCGGTCAGCCAGGTGCCGACTTCCCGGCCACTGCCGGTCAGCACGTTGAACACGCCCGCTGGAACACCGGCCTCGGTGTAGATCTCGGCCAGTTTCAGGGTGGTCAGCGAGGTCACTTCGCTGGGCTTGAAGATCATCGCGTTGCCGGCTGCCAGGGCCGGGGCGGACTTCCACAAGGCAATCTGGATCGGGTAGTTCCACGCGCCGATACCAGCGACCACGCCCAGGGGCTCGCGACGGGTATAGATGAACGAAGTGCTGCGCAGCGGAACCTGCTCGCCTTCGATGGCGGGCACCAGGCCGGCGTAATATTCCAGCACGTCGGCACCAGTGACGATGTCGACGTATTTGGTTTCGGAGAAGGATTTGCCGGTGTCCAGGGTTTCCAAGGCGGCCAGTTCATCGTTGCGTTCGCGCAGGATGTCGACGGCGCGGCGCAGGATGCGCGAGCGCTGCATGGCGGTCATCGCGGCCCAGATTTTCTGGCCCTTTTCGGCGCTGACCACGGCGCGCTCGACGTCCTCGAACGTCGCGCGCTGCACCAGGGCGAGTACTTCACCGTTGGCCGGGTTGATGGCTTCGAAAGTGGCGTCGCCGCTGGCATCGCTGTACGCGCCATCGATGTAGAGTTTTTGCAGTTCGAAACGGGCCATAAAGTCCTCGCAAGTGCATGAGTGGTTGGCTGGCCACCGAGCGTGTCGTTTATAGCTGACTACGCGCTGCGGTGACGGTTCAGGAGTCGAGCGGTTCTGTGTGCTCTGGCGCTCCTGCCTTGGCCAGTTGGAAATCCATGTATTCGTAAGCGATCTGGTGTGCCTGGGCGGTATCGAACGCGTCTCCCGACAGCGCCCCGCGCAGCCACAAACCGTCAATCAGAGCGGCCAGGCCCCGTGCCGCGCTGCGTGCCTGGTCAACGGGCAAGACGCGGCGGAACTGGCAACACAGGTTGGAATACAGACGGTGATCGTTGATCCGCTGCAACCTGTGCAATGACGGGTGATGCATGCTGGTGGCCCAGAAGGCCAGCCAGGTTTTCATTGCCGGCCCGTTGACCTGGCTGGCGTCGAAATTGCCTTCGATGATCACCTTCAGGTGAGCTCGCGGGCTTGGATCCGTCAGCGCTTGACGCCGCGCGGTGACGTTCTCGCTCAAGACACTCATCAGGTACTGGGCCGTGGCCGCGATCAGGCCATTCTTGTCCTGAAAGTAGTGACTGATGATGCCGTTCGAAACGCCGGCCAAACGGGCGATCAGCGCAATGCTGGCGTCCCCCATTCCGACTTGGTCGACAGCCTGCAAAGTGGCTTCGATCAACTGCTGGCGGCGGATGGGTTGCATACCGACCTTGGGCATCTGCACATCTCCTTAGGCCATCGGGCGGACGAGTCTTCGCCTGCCTTCATGAGGGCCAGTCTATTTTGTTTTGATTGAACGTTCAATCAACAAAGAATAAGCTCTGCGACAAATCGTCGCGATTTACGAAATTTCCTACGCGTAAACGGCGTAAATAAACGGACATCAAGGGCCCTCACACCCGCGCATCGCGGGGGCAAGGGCTTCCAGGGTGTCTTTATAACACCCGCCGGTCGGCTGCCAACTCATCGATCGGGCGGGTATTGCGTTGCCTAGTCCTTCTCTCGCACTGCCTGGAGCATCCGTGCAATGAGTTCTGCCTTGCTAATAAAGACCCCGCCGCAGAAGGTGACGGTCAACGGTTGGGTGTTCTACACCTCCACCGCGCTGATTCTGTTGTTGACGGCCACCCTGATCATCGCCCCGCAGGAGGCCGGCCGGTTGCTCGGCATTGCCCAGGCGTGGCTATCGCGCAGCTTCGGCTGGTACTACATGGTGGTCATCGCCGCTTACCTGGTCTTTGTGGTCGGCCTGGCGTTTTCTTCCTATGGCAAGCTCAAGCTGGGCAGCAAGGACGACACGCCGGACTTCAGTTATGGCGCCTGGGCCGGGATGCTGTTTTCCTCGGGCATCGGCATTTCGCTGTTGTACTTTGGCGCATCCGAGCCACTGGACCATTTTTTCAACCCGCCCGAAGGCGTCGCCGGTAGCAACCAGGCTGCGCGCCAGGCGGTGCAGCTGACGTTTTTGCATTGGGGTCTGCACGGCTGGGCGATCTACGCCCTTGTGGGCCTGGCCGTGGCCTATTTCGCCTACCGGCACAACCAGCCGCTGGCGCTGCGTTCGGCCTTGTATCCGCTGATGGGCGAACGCTGGGTCAAGGGCGCGGCCGGTCATGCGGTGGATGGCTTCGGCATGTTCGTGACGTTGCTGGGGCTGGTGACCAACCTGGGGATCGGTTCGCTGCAAGTCGCCTCCGGGCTGGAAAACCTGTTCGGCATGGAGCACAGCAACACCAACCTGCTGATCGTGATCATCGTGATGAGCAGCGTGGCGACCATCGCCGCCGTGTCCGGCGTGGAGAACGGCATCCGCCGGCTATCCAACCTGAACATCGTGCTGTTCAGCGGTTTGCTGATCTTCGTCTTGCTGTGCGGGCCCACGCTGCACTTGCTCAACGGCTTCGTGCAGAACATTGGTGACTACCTCAATGGCGTTGTGCTCAAGACGTTCGACCTGTACGTGTATGCGGACGACAACGCCAAGTCGGGCCGCTGGATGGGCCTGTGGACGCTGTTCTACTGGGCCTGGTGGATTTCCTGGGCGCCATTTGTCGGCATGTTCATCGCGCGGATTTCCCGTGGCCGCACCGTGCGCGAGCTGGTGGCCGGTGTGCTGCTGATTCCCCTGGGCTTCACGCTGGCCTGGCTGTCGATCTTCG
Organism: Pseudomonas sp. Z1-29; assembly: GCF_051131995.1. Classification (NCBI taxonomy): domain Bacteria; kingdom Pseudomonadati; phylum Pseudomonadota; class Gammaproteobacteria; order Pseudomonadales; family Pseudomonadaceae; genus Pseudomonas; species Pseudomonas sp. Z1-29. Next base: position 516,583 of record NZ_CP071645.1, read on the forward strand.
GTAACTCGGCGCTGGATCTGGTGATGAACCACGGTGCGGTGGAGCTGGGCAAGACCGCACTGACGCAGCCGTCGATGTCGATCTATCAGCTGTTGGAATATTACCCGGCGTCGAAAGTGGTGATCGGCGTGTCGATCTTTGTCGGTTTTGTGCTGTTCCTGACTCCGGCGGACTCCGGCGCGGTGATGATGGCCAATCTCTCGTGCACGGGCGGCAATGTCGATGAAGATGCCCCCCACTGGTTGCGGATCTTCTGGTCGGTGGTGATCACGCTGGTGACCATCGGCCTGCTGTTCGCCGGTAACTTCGAAGCCATGCAAACCATGGTCGTGCTGGCCGGGCTGCCGTTCTCGGTGGTGCTGGTATTCTTCATGTTCGGCCTGCACAAGGCCATGCGCGAGGATGTGCGGGTTGAGCAGGAGCGGGCGGAGTTGGCGGGGGTGGGGCGGGTCTATAACTGACCCCGTTCGATAGTTGTAAACACTGTTGTGGCGAGGGGATTTATCCCCGCTGGGCTGCGAAGCGGCCCCAATAGCAGCGACTCAATCTGATTTGACACTCCGAGTTGCCTGGCTCTGGGAGTGCTTCGCACTCCAGCGGGGATAAATCCCCTCACCACAAGAGCGTTTCAATTCTTGTTCCTGCACAAACAAAAACGCCGCGATCATCTCGCGGCGTTTTTGTGTGCCCGGACTCAGCCCAGGTTCTTGCCTAGCAGCGCGTGGTACAGCTCGCTGTCGCCGAGGATCCCGACGACCTTCTGGTTATCGTGGAGCACCAGCTTGTTGCCGGTCTGGTAGCGGATCTGCAAGGCGTCGCGCATGCCGATGCTGGAGTCCACCAGAGTCGGACGGCGGCCGAGGCCCTCGACGGCCTGGCCCGGTGCCCAGTTTTGCAAGTCCAGCGCGGCGCCGTTCTGGCGGGCGCCCTTGATGGTGTTGCCTTCGGCCAGGTCGAGCCAGGAATCGCCGCCCGGGTCCAGGCACACGGAACCGTTGATGCGCTTGCAGTTGTCCAGGGTGCGCATCAGGCTGCGGCCGCAGAGCACGTTGAGCGGGTTGGTATGGGCGACAAAGGTGCGCACATAGTCATCCGCCGGGTTCAGCACGATCTGTTCCGGCTTGCTGTACTGGATGATGCGGCCGTCTTTCATGATCGCGATGCGGCTGCCCAGTTTCAGGGCCTCGTCGAGGTCATGGCTGACGAATACGATGGTCTTGCTCAGCTTGCGCTGCAGCTCCAGCAGTTCGTCCTGCAGGCCTTGGCGGATCAGCGGGTCGAGGGCCGAGAAGGGTTCGTCCATGAGCAGGATATCGGCGTCCATCGCCAGGGCGCGGGCCAGGCCGACCCGTTGTTGCATGCCGCCGGACAGCTCGTCGGGCTTCTTGTTGCGCCACTGGGTCAGGCCCACCAGCTCCAGCTTTTCATCCACCAGCTTCTTGCGTTCCTTCTCCGGGCGGCCCTGCATTTCCAGGCCGAAGCTGATGTTCTCGCGCACTGTCAGCCAGGGCATCAGGGCAAATTTCTGGAAGACCATGGCGATGCGCTTGGTGCGCATCATCTTCAACTCGGCGGGGGTGCAGGAGGCGATGTCGATCTGGCGGCCTTCGTGTTCGACGAACAATTTGCCGCGACTCACTGTGTTCAAGCCGTTGATGCAGCGCAGCAGGCTCGACTTGCCGGAGCCGGAGAGGCCCATCAGTACGCAGATCTCGCCTTTTTCGACATCCAGGCTGGCCTTTTCCACGCCGACGATCTGCCCGGTCTGCTTCAGGATTTCGTTGCGGGTCATGCCCTTGTCGAGCAGCTTGAGGGCTTCGCGTGGATCTTTGGAGAAGATCACGTCGACCTCTTCGAAGCGGATTATGCTCATGCGTCACCCCCTACTTTGGCGTCGGGTTGTTTGCAGATTCGGTCGAGCATGATCGCCAGCAATACGATCGCCAGGCCGGCTTCGAAGCCCAGGGCGATATCGGCGGTGTTCAGTGCGTTGACCACGGGTTTGCCCAGGCCGTCGGCACCGACCAGCGCCGCGATGACCACCATCGACAGCGACAGCATGATGCATTGGGTGATACCGGCGGCGATGCTCGGCATGGCATGGGGCAATTCAATGCGTGAGAGGAGTTGGCGACGAGAGCAGCCGAAGGCTTTGCCGGCGTCCATCAGTTCGTCGGGAACGTCGCGGATGCCCAGGTAGGTGAGGCGGATGGGCGCGGCAATCGCGAACACCACCGTGGAGATCAGGCCCGGGACCACACCCAGACCGAAGAGGGTCAGGGTAGGAATGAGGTAGACGAAGGTCGGTACGGTCTGCATCAGATCGAGCACCGGACGCATCATGGTGTAGAACATCGGCTTGTGCGCGGCAACAATGCCCAGCGGCACGCCGATCAGCACGCAGACCAGGGTCGCGAACAGCACCTGGGCGAGGGTTTCCATGGTTTCCTGCCAGTAACCCAGGTTGAGGATCAGCAGGAACGAGGCGATGACAAAAACGGTCAGGCCCCATTTGCGCTGGATAAAATGCGCCAGCAGGGCAATGAGGCCGATCAGGGCCAGGGGATTGAACCAGGTCAGCGCAAACGTCACACCGTGAATCATCGTTTCCAGAAACATCGCGATGGCATCGAAAGTGTTGGCGCCGTTTTGCGTCAACCATTCGACAAAGCCCGCGGTGTACTGGCCCAAGGGTATTTTCTGATCAATAAGCATGGTAGTGAACTTCCGCATGCAAGGAATAAACAGCCCGGGCGAGTGAACTCGCCCGGCATAAGCTTTTACTGCGCGAGCTTGGCTTTCACGGCCTCCAGGCCAGGTTTACCGTCAATGGTGGTGACGCCGGCGAGCCAGGTGTCGAGCACCTGTGGGTTTTTCTTCAGCCAGGCCTTGGCGGCGGCTTCAGGCTTCATCTTGTCGTCCAGCACGTTGCCCATCAGCGTGCTTTCCATGTCGAGGGTGAAGACCAGGTTTTTCAGCAGTTGGCCGACGTTGCCGCATTCCTGGGCATAGCCCTTGCGCGTGTTGGTGTAGATGGTCGCCTGGCCGAAGTTCGGACCGAAGAATTCATCGCCACCGGTGAGGTATTTCATCTTGAAGCGGGTGTTCATCGGGTGCGGTTCCCAGCCCAGGAACACCACGGCGGTGTTACGGCGCTGGGCGCGATCGACCTGCGACAGCATGCCGGCTTCGCTGGATTCGACCACCTTGAAGCCAGCGTCCTTGAGACCGAAGGCGTTCTTGTCGATCATGCTCTGGATCAAGCGGTTGCCGTCGTTGCCCGGTTCGATGCCGTAGATCTTGCCGTCCAGTTCCTTCTTGAACTTGGCGATGTCGGCGAAATCCTTCAGACCCTTTTCATACAGCTCTTCGGGGACGGCCAGGGTGTACTTGGCGTTCTCGAGGTTGGCGCGCAGGGTTTCCACGGTGCCGGCTTCGCGGTAGGCCTTGATGTCGTTTTCCATGGTCGGCATCCAGTTGCCAAGGAAAACGTCCATGTTCTTGCCGTCGGCCAGGGATTTGTAGGTCACTGGTACGGAGATCATGGTGGTCTTGGTCTTGTAGCCGAGGGCGTCGAGCACGACGCTGGTGGTAGCGGTGGTAACGGTGATGTCGGTCCAGCCGACATCGGAGAAGTTGACGGTGCTGCACTGAGCGGGCTCTGCAGCGTTGGCCAGCATCGGAAGACTCAGCATGGCGGCCAACAACAACGGCTTGGAACCTTTCATGGGTGGACTCCTGGTGTTTTATCGGCAGTGTCCGGTCGGGGACAACCGCGCTTTTTTGCTTTTTTAATGTTGCGGTTGGTGGCGCGTGGGCACCCTGGGTGACACGCGGCCTTGCAAACGAGCCGTAACCGATCATGTACCAGTGCAAATCCGACGCCTACAGGGTGCGTCGTATCCAGTACAGGGAGGGTCGCATCCAGTGTTGGTGACGTCGTTTACAGATTTTTTCCGCCCCCGGCTGGCTTCTGACACGCAAAAAAACGTCGTAAAACCTGGGCGACAAGGGCGCGGCGCTGCTGGGCATGATTGCGTCGGTGTCAGACGTCGAAAACCGATTCAAAAGCCGGATGATGCGGCCATCCCGGCGTTGAGCGTAGCAGCTCCGCCACCGGGCGCTCCTGCGCCCGGATGTGACCGTTCTGGAGATCCAAGGCATGGCAATCAGCGTGTTCGACCTGTTCAAGATCGGTATCGGCCCGTCCAGTTCCCATACCGTGGGCCCCATGCGCGCCGCGGCGCTGTTCGTTGAAGCACTGCGGGCGAAGGCGTTGCTGCACGATGTGCGCCGGGTCGAGGTGCAGTTGTACGGTTCGCTGTCGGCGACCGGCATCGGCCATGGCAGCGACAACGCCACGATCATGGGCCTGATGGGCGAATGGCCTGACGCGATCGACCCGTCGCAGATCGGCACGCGCATCGAGCTGCTGCGCGAAACCGGGACCTTATTGCTGGATGGGCGTCTGCCGGTGCCTTTTGTCTGGTCGCGCGACATGCGCCTGATCGACGAGAACCTGCCGTTCCACCCTAACGCGATGACCTTGATTGCCGAAGGCGCGAGCGGCGAATTGCACCGCGACACGTACTATTCCATCGGCGGAGGTTTTGTCGTTGACCAGGCCCAGGCTTCCAGCGGCGTGGTGGACCTGGACAGTACCGAACTGCCGTACGATTTTTCCAGCGCCGAAGAACTCCTGGCCCTGTGCCGCACCCACAACCTGCGGGTGGCCGAGTTGATGATGGCGAATGAAAAGGTCTGGCGCTCCGAGGAAGAGATCCGCAGCGGCCTGATGAAACTCTGGCGGGCCATGCAGGATTGTGTTGAGCAAGGCCTCAAGCACGAAGGCATCCTGCCCGGCGGCCTGAACGTGCGGCGGCGGGCGGCCAAGTTGCATCGCAGCCTGCAGGAACTGAACAAACCGAACGTGATCGGCTCGACCTTGAGTGCCATGGAATGGGTCAACCTGTTCGCCCTGGCGGTCAACGAGGAAAATGCCGCCGGCGGGCGCATGGTCACGGCGCCGACCAATGGCGCGGCGGGGATCATTCCGGCGGTGCTGCACTACTTCATGAAATTCAGCGAAGCGGTGACCGACGCCAACGTGGTGGACTATTTCCTCAGCGCAGCGGCGGTGGGGATTTTGTGCAAAAAGAACGCTTCGATCTCCGGCGCCGAAGTCGGCTGCCAGGGCGAAGTCGGCTCGGCCTGCGCCATGGCGGCGGCGGGCCTGGCGGAAATCCTCGGGGCCACGCCGGAGCAATTGTGCAACGCCGCGGAAATCGGCCTGGAGCACAACCTTGGCCTGACGTGCGACCCGGTCGGCGGCCTGGTCCAGGTGCCCTGCATCGAGCGCAACGCGATTGCCGCGGTGAAAGCCATTAACGCCGCGCAAATGGCCCTGCGCGGCGACGGTCAACACTTCATCTCCCTCGACCGGGTGATCCGCACCATGCGCGACACCGGCGCCGACATGCATGACAAATATAAAGAGACATCGCGGGGCGGGTTGGCGGTGAGTGCGGTGGAGTGTTGAACCCAAGCCTGCGCAAACTCATGTGGCGAGGGGATTTATCCCCGTTGGGCTGCGAAGCGGCCCCTGAATCGAGCTCCTCGATGCATCAGAAAAAACGCAGGGGGGCGTTTCGCGACCCAACGGGGATAAATCCCCTCGCCACAAAAGATTGTACAAACCGCTCGTAAAATGAACACCGCTGCAAAAACACGCCACGTTTTGGCGCGTCGCAAACAGACAAGACCTGACTTATCGGTCACGCCATTGTCCGCCGCGCTACCGTCCGTCCCCGCGCTTGCGGTGACATCCGCCGTGCAAGCGGCGCAGCCCAGTTACCACAAGTGCTACCGATCTGCTCACAGCCCACGGTGGCAGGTGCCTGGGGCCGTTGATGGCACTTTCAAACCAGCCCTGACAGGCCCCTTGAATAGACAGGTCGGCATGTCGTTTTCAGGATTTATTGAACGCGCATTCAAATTTAGGCATGGCAATTGCTCTGTCCTAATAAAGCCCCGTCTCACGCAAGAGAATGATGGGCAATAACAAGAGCCTCCGCCTGAGGCCATCACCCGCTTTGTGTGAGGAGATACCGCGATGACGACGTCCAACTCTGGGGCTCAACCCCAGAACCGTGCGCCTCAATCCATCGGCTTTTTGCTGCTGGACAATTTCACGCTGATTTCCCTGGCGTCCGCGGTGGAACCGCTACGCATGGCCAACCAGCTGTCCGGTCGCGAGTTGTATCGCTGGACCACCCTGACCGTCGATGGCGGGCAGGTCTGGGCCAGTGACGGTCTGCAGATCACGCCTGACGCCTCCATGCACAAAGCGCCGGCCCTCGACACCGTCATCGTCTGCGGCGGCATCGGCATCCAGCGCACCGTTACTCGTGAGCATGTCTCCTGGCTGCAAAGCCAGGCCCGGCAGTCCCGTCGCCTCGGCGCGGTCTGCACCGGCAGTTGGGCCCTGGCCTGTGCCGGCCTGCTGGACGGTTTCGATTGCAGCGTGCACTGGGAATGCCTGGCGGCCATGCAGGAAGCCTTCCCGCGGGTGTCGATGAGCACGCGCCTGTTCACCCTCGACCGCAATCGCTTCACCAGTTCCGGCGGCACCGCGCCGCTGGACATGATGCTGCACTTGATCAGCCGCGATCACGGTCGCGAACTATCGGCTGCGATCTCGGAAATGTTTGTCTATGAGCGCATCCGCAACGAGCAGGATCACCAGCGCGTGCCGCTCAAGCACATGCTCGGCACCAACCAGCCGAAGCTGCAGGAAATCGTCGCACTGATGGAGGCCAACCTCGAGGAGCCGATCGACCTGGACGAACTGGCGGTGTATGTCGCCGTGTCCCGACGTCAGCTTGAGCGGCTGTTCCAGAAATACCTGCACTGTTCGCCGTCGCGCTACTACCTCAAGCTGCGGCTGATCCGCGCGCGGCAGCTGCTCAAGCAGACGCCGATGTCGATCATCGAAGTGGCCTCGGTGTGCGGCTTCGTCTCCACCCCGCACTTCTCCAAGTGCTACCGCGAATACTTCGGCATTCCGCCGCGTGACGAACGCGTCGGTTCCAACACTACGCAGCAGGTAGCGATGATGCCGTTGCCGCAGGCCCTGGTGCTGTCGCCATTGTCCGGCCCGCTGTCGGCCTTGAGCCAGGCGCGCAATGAGTCGACGTTTGCCAGTGTGAGGCTCTAAGACCTCAGCGCTTTCATCGCGAGCAAGCTCGCTCCCACAGGATTTGTGAACGACACAGAACCTGTGGGAGCGAGCTTGCTCGCGATTGGTTTTGTCAGCCGCTATGGTTCTGCTGGTATTTCGTCAGCGCTGGCAGCAGTTGCTTGTCGATCGCCTGGCGCACCGCCGGCAGGATGGTCGCGCTGCTGGTGTACATGTCCTTGACCATGCGCCGCAGTTCATTGGCGCGCGCCCGGTCCAGGCCGCGCACCGCGCATTCACAGGCCTGCTCGGCGGTCGCACCGCTGGGTATCTGCAGCCCCAGGGCCTTGAGGTGGCCCAGCAGGTCTTCCTGGTCGATCAAATCGGCGTACATCATGACGCTTTTCCTTGTTCAGGGATTGGGGTCGTGACTGGATTCTGGTAGCCGTCCGAAGCGGCGGCAAGGGCAAATCGTCGATCTGGCCTGAATGACTATGAACGGGTCGTTTTCGGCTAACTCGCCCGCCTCGGGAGTGGGCACACTGGCCCCAAGCTGAATCACGATGGTTTGGTCACCCTCGCGCAACGGCTCCTCCAGTAACGCTCCTGCCCCGATCCTGTCACGGCTTGATCGGGGATTTTTTTGTCTGTGTGAATCAGCGGGAAATGAGTTGTCTGATCGGGTGCTTTCGCGAGCAGGCTCGCTCCCACATTAGATTTTGTGATCGACACAGAACCCTGTGGGAGCGAGCCTGCTCGCGAAGAACGATGACGCGGTTTATCTCTGCAACACCAGAATCCGCGACAGCAACTCATCCCGATCGACATAACACCCCTGCAAGTGTCGCGCCCCGGAGGCTGGGTCGAACGCATTGCGCGCGTGGAGGGTGCGACGGTTGTCGAAGCACCAGAGCTGGCCGGGTTCAAGCCTTTGTACCAGGCGAAACCGAGGCTCGCGGGTCAGGGCAATGAAGCGGCGATAGGCTTGATAGAGCCTGGGCATCTGCTCCACCGACGTATCGAACGGTCCGCGCAAGAAATTCGCCATGCGGATTTCCGAGACCTGCCCCAGCGTATCCAGGGCGATGATCGGCGCCAGGCAGCGGTAGTCGCTGTGGCGATCCTTGTTGCGAAATTCCACCGGGATCTGGCACAGCGCGTCGAAGGCTTCGGCGTCATCCCGGCGCAGCGCCTGGGCGATGGCGAAACCGTCGACGAAGATGCTCTCGCCACCGTCGGCGTCGTTCACCAGGCAATGCAGGAACTGCAAACCCGGCTGCAGTTCCCGTGTTGGCAGGTCGCTGTGCAGCGGCAGATTGAAGGCGGTATAGGCGTTGCTGTCGGCATCGGCCTTGGACTGCACGTTGAACAGCACGCCGAAATTGCTTTCGCGGATAAAGGAAATGCGCTGGGCAATCAGTTTCAGCGAGCCGGGTTCGGTGGGGACGCCCCGTACCTGGGTCAGGCCGATGTCGCGTACTGCCAGTAGCCATTTCAGCAAGGTGTCGGCGTCCTCCATCAGGGCCTGGTATTCGAACACTGGCAGTGACAGATCGTGCTGCCATAGTTGGCGTTGTGGTCTGCCCGCCAGTCGCTCGGCCCTGGATTGATCGTCATAGGCATGGGCGCGCAACCAACCCGGGTCGAAAAGGCTCTGATGGCCGTCCTGCCAAACCACGTGTAGGCAGCCCGCGCCGTCGATGTCGATTGCGCCGGGCGTCAGGTCTTCCGGGACGTCGACGATCTCCAGGACCTGCTCGCGGGTGACGCTGTAGACACACTGCGCGCAGGGGCAGTTGTCCCGCAGCCATTGATGGTGAAACGGGCTGATCCGGCCGTCGGCCCACGTGACGTGGACCCGGTCGCCCAAGGGTGTTACAGCGCTCAATGCCTGGACAAGAGGGTAGCGTCGGAAGTCGGCAATAGCGGCGGCGATGTTCATGGCGGTCTCCTGTTCGAGACTTATCGGGCGGGCGGCAGGGCGATGACACGGCCTATGTAGTTCGGGGCCGGCAGGTCGGATTGGCTGTCGATCAGGGCTTTGAGTCGGCCCAGGGTCTGCTCGGTGAAAGGCGCTGAGCGCGGGCCGGCCAGGTCGACGTGCAGCAGCATCTGCTCATTGCCGGCCAGCTCTTTGTCTCCGCCCACCAGGTGCAGGCTGTGGTAGAGGTGCAGGCGTTTGGCGTCGTGGCCGATGAGTTGTGTGTGCACCTCTACCTCGGCCCCGAGCTTCACTTCGTGGAGGTAGTTCAGGTGCAGTTCGAGGGTGAACAGAGAATGGCCGCTGGCTTCGCGGTTCTGGCTGTCCAGGCCGAGCTGGTCCATCAGCGCGTCGGTCGCGTAGCTGAAGATCAGCAGGTAGAAGGCATCGCGCAAGTGACCGTTGTAGTCGACCCATTCCGGGAGGATGGGGGTTTGGTAGGTGGTGAGAGCGGGCATGAGGGTGGGTTCCGATTGTTGTGGCGATTGGGAGGACGCCATCGCGAGCAAGCTCGCTCCCACAGGTTTTGTAAACGACACAGAGCCAATGTGGGAGCGAGCTTGCTCGCGATGGGGCCAGACCTGCTGGCCCAAAAAACCAAGGGTTACTCGGCGAAGGCCATTCCATGCTTTTCCTTGGTGGCCTTCACCGCCTCCAGCACCGCCATCAGGCAATCATCACGATAGCGCTCCAGCGCCGAAATGCTGTGGCGCCCCAGTTGCTCACTCGTCCCTTCCACCACATCGTCGATCAGTTTCTCGGTCAGCTCCGGCGCCGGCAGGTAGGTCCACGGCAATTGCAGCGCCGGGCCGAACTGGGCCATGAAATGGCGCATCCCGGCATCGCCGCCGGCCAGGGTGTAGGTCAGGAAAGTGCCCATGAACGACCAGCGCAGGCCGGCGCCAAAACGAATGGCATCGTCGATTTCGCCGGTGGTCGCCACGCCGTCGTTGACCAGGTGCAGGGCCTCGCGCCACAGCGCTTCGAGCAGGCGATCGGCGATGAAACCGGGGACTTCCTTGCGCACGTGCAGCGGGCGCATGCCAAGGGATTCGTAGACCTGCATCGCCGCTTGCACGGCTTCAGGCGCGGTGTGCTTGCCACCGACCACTTCCACCAGGGGCAGCAGGTAGACCGGGTTGAATGGATGCCCGACCACGCAGCGCTCCGGATGAGTGGAGTTTGCATAAAACTCGCTCGGCAAAAGCCCCGAGGTGCTCGAGCCGATCAGCGCATCCGGCTTGGCGGCGGCGCTGATCTGGGCGTGCAGCTCAAGCTTGAGCTCCAGCCGCTCGGGTGCGCTTTCCTGAATGAAATCGGCATCGCGCACGCATTCCTCGACGGTCGCAACAAAGCGCAAGCGATCCTGCGATGCGCCGGGGGCCAGGCCGTGTTTTTCCAAGGCACCCCAGGCGTTGGCGACGCGTTTGCGCAAGGCCGCTTCGGCACCCGGCGCCGGGTCCCAGGCGACCACGTCCAGGCCGTGGGCCAGGGCGCGGCTGATCCAACCGCTGCCGATGACGCCGCTGCCCAGGGCGGCGAAGGTTTTGATGTTGGTGATGAAGCTCATGGTGGTTTCCTGAAAAGAGTGAGGGTCACCTGTGGGAGCGAGCTTGCTCGCGATGGCGGCGGTGCATCTGACGCATCTTTGACGGTCGGACTATCGCTATCGCGAGCAAGCTCGCTCCCACAGGGAAGACGGTGGAGATTTGGTTAGCCGCGCTGGGTCAGGCCCATTTTCTTGCGGCCCTCAGCCGGCGTAAGCACGCGCGCGCCGAGGCGGCTGAGGATTTCGCCGGCACGCTCCACCAGTTGTCCATTGGTGGCGAGTACGCCTTTGTCCAGCCAGAGGTTGTCTTCCAGCCCGACCCGCACGTTGCCGCCCAGCAAAACGGCCTGTGCCGCCATCGGCATTTGCATGCGGCCGATACCGAAGCCGGCCCACACCGCATCGGCGGGCAGGTTGTCGACCATGGCCTTCATGGTGGTGGTATCCGCCGGCGCGCCCCACGGGATACCCAGGCAGAGCTGGAACAATGGGTTGTCCAACAGGCCTTCCTTGATCATCTGCTTGGCGAACCACAGGTGCCCGGTGTCGAAAATCTCCAGCTCGGCCTTGACCCCCAGCTCGGTGATGCGCTTGGCGCCGGCCCGCAGTTGCGCCGGGGTGGAGACGTAAATGGTGTCGCCGTCGCCGAAGTTCAGGGTGCCGCAATCCAGCGTGCAGATTTCCGGCAGCAGCTCCTCGACATGGGCCAGGCGGGTCAGCGGACCCACCAGGTCGGTGTTGGGGCCAAATTCCATTGGATTTTCCCCCGCACCGATTTCCAGGTCGCCGCCCATGCCGGCGGTGAGATTGACGATGATGTCGACGTCGGCCTCGCGGATGCGCTCCATCACTTCGCGGTACAGCGCCACGTCGCGGCTGAATTTGCCGGTCTGTGGGTCGCGCACATGGCAGTGGACCACGGTGGCGCCGGCCTTGGCCGCTTCGACGGCCGCAGCGGCGATCTGTTTCGGGGTGACCGGCACGTGCGGGCTCCTGGCGGTCGTGTCGCCAGCACCGGTGAGTGCGCAGGTGATGATGACGTCGTGGTTCATGGTGCGGATTCCTTCAGGCGTGGTGAGTCACCGCGCAGCCCTTTGGAGCTGCGCAGAGGGATAACGGTTGATCAGTTGCTGGTCAGTTTCAGGTTGTCGATGGCCGGCTTGCCGTCGAAAGTGGTCACGCCTTCGAGCCAGCGCTGCTTGTCTTGCGGGTGGTCCTTCAGCCATTGCCGGGCGGACTCCAGTGGGTCCTTGTGGTCGAGCAGCGGCTGCATCATCCGGCTCTCGTCTTCGGCGCTGAAGGTCAGGTTGCTCAGCAGGCGGCTGACGTTCGGGCATTGCTCGGCGTAGTTCGGCGCGGTGACGGTCCAGACGCTGGCCATGCCTTCATTCGGGCCGAGGGCGTCTTCGCTGCCGGTGAGATAGGTCATATGCACGTTGACGTTCATCGGGTGCGGCGCCCAGCCGAAGAACACCACGGCTTCCTTGCGCCGCACGGCGCGGTCCACCGCCGCGAGCATGCCGGCCTCGCTGGACTCGACCAGCTGGAACTTGCCCAGGCCAAACTGGTTCTTGGCGATCATCGCTTTGATCTGGGTGTTGGCACCGGAACCGGGCTCGATGCCGTAGATCTTGCCGCCCAGCTCTTTTTCGAATTTGGCGATATCAGCGAAGGTCTTCAGGCCCTTGTCGGCCAGGTAAGTGGGTACGGCCAGGGTGGCGCGGGCGTCCTTCAGGCTCGGCTGCTCCAGCACCTTGACCTGCTTCGCCTCGACGAACGGGGTGATGGTCTGGGTCATCAGCGGGTTCCAGTAGCCCAGGAACAGGTCCAGGCGCTGGTCGCGGATGCCGGCGAAAATGATCTGCTGGGAGGCGCTGGTCTGCTTGGTCTTGTAACCGAGGCCATCGAGCATCACTTGGGTCAAGGCGCTGGTGGCAATGACGTCGGTCCAGTTGACCACGCCCAGGCGCACGTTCTGGCAGGCAGCGGGTTCGGCTGCGAGGGCTGTCTGGTTCAGGAGAGACGTGGCGCTGATTGCAAGAACGCAGTAGCTGATCAGGTGTTTCATTGTCAGGTTCCTCGGCAGCTTGTTGTTATGGGTTCCGGCATCTGCGCGCCGGTGATGCCAAAGTACGCAGCCGGGCCCCGCGCAAAACGCACAGCGGCGACCTGCTCTTGCACTGCAGCGACCTGTGCGCTTGAAGGACGCTTGCAAGTGGCGTATCAAGGTCCGCACGCTGCCCGTCAACCGAGTGCGCTCCATGTCCCAGGATTTTTATTTCTTGTTGATGCCGGGTTTCTCGGCCATCGGTTTCATCTCGGCCATCGAGCCCTTGCGGGTCGCCAACCGTTTTCGCGGCGAGCTGTACCGCTGGCATGTACTGAGCGCCGATGGCGGTGCGGTGCTGGCGAGCAACGGCATGTCGGTCAACGCCGACGCCGCGCTGGAGCCGCTGAAGAAGGGTGCGACGCTGTGGGTCGTGGCGGGTTTCGAACCGTTGAAATTTGCCAGCCCGGCGTTGGAGCGCTGGTTGCATCGACTGGACAATGAAGGTGTCATCCTTGGCGGTATCGACACCGGCAGCGTGGTCCTGGCCGAGGCGGGGCTACTGGATGGCCACCGGGTGACGCTGCACTGGGAGGCGATCGAGGCGTTCAAGGAATCTTATCCACAGCTCGGCGTGACCCAGGAACTGTTCGAGATTGACCGCCGTCGCATCACTTGCGCCGGCGGCACCGCCTCCATCGACCTGATGCTCGACCTGATCGGCCAGGCCCACGGCCCGGAGCTGGCGATCCAGGTCAGCGAGCAATTCGTGCTCGGTCGCATCCGTCCGCGCAAGGATCACCAGCGCATGGAAATCGCCACGCGCTACGGCATCCGCAACAAGAAGCTGGTGCAGGTCATCGGCGAGATGGAGACCCATAGCGAACCGCCCTTGAGCACCCTGGCCCTGGCCGAGTCGATCAACGTGACGCGGCGTCAGCTGGAGCGCTTGTTCCGGCTGCACCTGAACGACACCCCGAGCAACTTCTACCTGCGCCTGCGCCTGGAAAAGGCCCGGCAACTGCTGCGTCAGACCGACATGAGCGTGCTGGAGGTGAGCATCGCCTGCGGGTTCGAGTCGCCGTCGTACTTCACCCGCAGCTATCGGGCACGGTTTGCCCGGTGTCCACGGGAGGATCGGCGACGGCAGGGGGATGAGCGGGAGGTGGTTTGACAGGTTTTCATAGTCTGGAAATACACCGTGGCGAGGGGGCTTGCTCCCGCTGGGCTGCGGAGCAGCCCCAATGTCATCGACTCAATCAACCTGACACACCAGGGTGCCGGGTTTCGGGGCCGCTGCGCAGCCCAGCGGGAGCAAGCTCCCTCGCCACGGGGTGCTGTGTTCGGCTGGGAGGGTCTATTTCTTCATCAGTGCCGAGCAGGCTGCCTTGTACGCCTCATGCTGATACTTGTTCAGCGTCGCCGGCAGGACGAAGTCGTGTTTCTTGCTCTGCGCGTTGATGGTCTGCGGCGACAGCAGCGTCACCTCGCAACCTTCCAGCAGCTGAAAGATACCCTCGATCTTGAACGTGGTCGGCCCGCCGGCGAATTCACCTTTCTTGCTGCGCTTCTTGATGGCGATGCGTTCGATGCCGTTGTCCGTCACGAACGCCCGAACCTGCGCGGCAAAGGCCTTGACGTTGGCGGCTTCGTCATCGTCGTCAAGGGCGATTTTCTTGGTGCTGAGCGCGACGTGGCTCAACGCCTGCTGGTCCAGCGAGGCAACGGCGATGATCGCTTCGCTGCCTTTGATTTCGATGCCGCAAGTTTTCATGTGAATCCCTTTACCGAAGATGCACACAGCTTACCGTGCTGAACGGCTTCTTATGCATCACTCCTGCCCAATCGACTCCAAAAACTCCGACCGGTCATCGCTCACCTGGGCCATGCAGTCGTTTTCGGCGATTTTGTAGGCGTCGCTGCCAGGTTTGGCCGGGAAGGCGGCGATCGCGCAGTCGGCTTCGCGCTGCTTTTGCCACAGTTGCTGGGCGGCCTTGATCTTGGCGCTGATGTCGTTGAGCTGGGCCTTGTCGCTGGCGTAGCGGGTTTGCAGGCGTTCGTTGAGGCTTTGCAGGTTTTCGTTGAGCAGTTGTTCGGCGGCGGCTTTGCCGTAGGCCGAACAGGCCAGGGTCTGGACGTCGTTTTCAACTTCGTCGCAGGGGTTGGGTTCGGTGTCTTCGGTCGCGTGGGCGACGGTGCTGATCAGTGCCAGGGCGAAGAAAATCGATTTCATCGGTTGTCGCTCGAGTCCGGTTGAATCCAGTGGTGCAGCGGATTCTGGCGCAAGCGTCGGGTAAAGAACAGATGGGCAGGGTGGGCCTGTCGCAGCCCATTGTCGCGGATTGACGCTTTCGGCAATTCCCCTGTCGTTTTTGCACCCGGTCGCGACGGCCCTCAGGCATATGCTGGCCCCAAAGCGCCGGCACACGATTCGGCGCATGAATCGCCAACAAGGGGACTGCCTGATGAGCCCAGCCGAATTGCACGCCGACAGCATCGTTATCGACGGGCTGATCATTGCCAAGTGGAACCGTGACCTGTTCGAAGACATGCGCAAGGGCGGCCTGACCGCAGCCAACTGCACCGTGTCGGTGTGGGAAGGTTTCCAGGCCACCATCAACAACATCGTCGCCAGCCAGAAACTGATCCGCGAAAACAGCGACCTGGTGATCCCGGTGAAGACCACCGCCGACATCCGTCGCGCCAAGGAGCAGGGCAAGACCGGCATCATCTTCGGCTTCCAGAACGCCCATGCCTTCGAGGACCAGCTCGGCTATGTCGAGATCTTCAAGCAGCTGGGCGTCGGCGTGGTGCAGATGTGCTACAACACCCAGAACCTGGTGGGCACCGGCTGCTACGAGCGCGACGGCGGCCTGTCGGGCTTCGGTCGTGAAATCGTCGCCGAGATGAACCGCGTCGGCATCATGTGCGACCTGTCCCACGTTGGTTCCAAGACTTCCGAAGAAGTCATTCTCGAATCGAAGAAGCCGGTCTGCTACTCCCACTGCCTGCCGTCCGGTCTGAAAGAGCACCCACGCAACAAGTCTGACGAGGAACTGAAGTTCATCGCCGACCACGGCGGTTTCGTCGGCGTGACCATGTTCGCGCCGTTCCTGGCCAAGGGCATCGATTCGACCATTGATGACTACGCCGAAGCCATCGAATACACCATGAACATCGTCGGCGAAGACGCCATCGGCATCGGCACTGACTTCACCCAGGGCCATGGCCAGGATTTCTTCGAGATGCTGACCCACGACAAGGGCTATGCCCGTCGTCTGACCAGCTTTGGCAAGATCATCAACCCCCTGGGCATCCGCACCGTGGGCGAGTTCCCGAACCTCACCGAGACGCTGCTCAAGCGCGGTCACCCGGAGCGGGTGGTGCGCAAGATCATGGGCGAGAACTGGGTCAACGTTCTCAAGGACGTCTGGGGCGAATAAACCCCGCTGCGTCACCGAATCCTTTACCTGCGGCCACTCGCGCCGCAGGCACATCACGAATTTCCGGAGTCACGTTTTCATGGCCAAGATCGCCCCGCAACTGCCTATCGAAGTCGACAGCGAAACCGGTGTCTGGACCTCCGACGCCCTGCCGATGCTATACGTGCCGCGGCACTTCTTCGTCAACAACCACATGGGTATCGAGGAAGTGCTGGGCGCCGATGCCTACGCCGAAATCCTCTACAAGGCCGGCTACAAATCCGCCTGGCACTGGTGCGAAAAAGAAGCCGAATGTCACGGCCTGGAAGGCGTCGCGGTGTTCGAGCATTACATGAAGCGCTTGTCCCAGCGTGGCTGGGGCCTGTTCAAGATCCAGGACATCGACCTGGATAAAGGCACCGCCAGCGTCAAGCTCGAGCATTCAGCGTTCGTCTACGTGTACGGCAAGGTCGGGCGCAAGGTCGACTATATGTTCACCGGCTGGTTCGCCGGCGCCATGGATCAGATTCTCGCCGCTCGCGGCAGCCAGATCCGCACCGTGGCCGAGCAGGTCTACGGCGGTTCCGAAGAAGGCCACGACGACGGCCTGTTCATCGTCAAGCCGTTGTAAGTCGAGGATCGCGCCATGGCTTTTGAAGCAATGTTCCAGCCGATCCAGATCGGCAAGCTGACCATCCGCAATCGCGTGCTCAGCACCGCGCACGCCGAGGTCTACGCCACCGACGGCGGCATGACCACCGACCGCTATGTGAAATATTACGAAGAGAAGGCCAAGGGCGGCATCGGCCTGGCAATCTGCGGCGGCTCGTCCGTGGTTGCCATCGACAGCCCGCAGGAATGGTGGAGTTCGGTGAACCTGTCCACCGACCGCATCATCCCGCACTTCCAGAACCTGGCCGACGCCATGCACAAGCATGGCGCCAAGATCATGATCCAGATTACCCATATGGGTCGTCGCTCGCGCTGGGACGGTTTCAACTGGCCGACCCTGATGTCGCCGTCCGGCGTGCGTGAGCCGGTGCATCGTGCGACCTGCAAGACCATCGAGCCGGAAGAAATCTGGCGGGTGATCGGCAACTACGCCCAGGCCGCGCGCCGGGCCAAGGCCGGTGGCCTGGACGGCGTAGAGCTGTCCGCCGTGCACCAGCACATGATCGACCAGTTCTGGAGCCCGCGGGTCAACAAGCGGACCGACGAGTGGGGCGGCACTTTTGAGGGGCGCATGAAGTTCGGCCTGGAAGTGTTGAAGGCCGTGCGCGCCGAAGTGGGTGACGATTTCTGCGTGGGCATGCGCCTGTGCGGCGACGAATTCCACCCGGACGGCTTGTCCCACGAGGACATGAAGCAGATCGCCAAGTACTACGACGACACCGGCATGCTCGATTTCATCGGTGTGGTGGGCTCGGGTTGCGACACCCACAACACCTTGGCCAACGTCATCCCGAACATGAGTTATCCACCGGAGCCGTTCCTGCACCTGGCCGCCGGTATCAAGGAGGTGGTCAAGGTTCCGGTGCTGCATGCGCAGAACATCAAGGACCCGAACCAGGCCACGCGGATCCTCGAGGGCGGCTACGTCGATATGGTCGGCATGACCCGCGCCCACATCGCCGACCCGCACCTGATCGCCAAGATCAAGATGGGCCAGATCGACCAGATCAAGCAGTGCGTCGGCGCCAACTACTGCATCGACCGCCAGTACCAGGGCCTGGACGTGTTGTGCATTCAGAACGCCGCGACCTCCCGTGAATACATGGGCGTGCCGCACATCATCGAGAAATCCACCGGGCCGAAACGCAAAGTCGTGGTGGTCGGTGCCGGCCCGGCCGGGATGGAAGCGGCGCGCGTGGCCGCCGAGCGTGGGCACGACGTGACGCTGTTCGAGAAGAAGGAATTCATCGGCGGGCAGATCACCACCGCCTCGAAAGCCCCGCAACGGGACCAGATCGCCGGTATCACCCGCTGGTTCCAGCTGGAGCTGGCGCGGCTGAAAGTCGACCTGCGCCTGGGCGTGGCGGCGGATGCGCCAACCATCATGGACTTGCGTCCGGACGTGGTGGTGCTGGCCGTCGGCGGCCACCCGAACGTCGAGCAGAACGAACACTGGGGCGCCGCCGAAGGGCTGGTGGTCAGCAGTTGGGACGTGCTCGACGGCAAGGTTGCACCGGGCAAGAACGTGCTGGTCTACGACACCATCTGCGAGTTCACCGGCATGTCGGTGGCGGACTTCCTCGCCGACAAGGGCAGCCAGGTCGAGATCGTCACCGACGATATCAAGCCAGGCGTGGCCATTGGCGGGACGTCGTTCCCGACCTATTACCGCAGCATGTACCCCAAGGAAGTGATCATGACCGGGGACATGATGCTGGAGAAGGTCTACCGCGAAGGCGACAAACTGGTGGCGGTGCTGGAGAACGAATACACCGGCGCCAAGGAAGAACGCGTGGTGGACCAGGTGGTGGTGGAGAACGGCGTGCGGCCGGACGAAGAAATCTACTACGCGCTGAAGGAGGGTTCGCGCAACAAGGGCCAGATCGACGTCGAAGCCCTGTTCGCGATCAAGCCGCAGCCGTGCCTTGAGCAGAGTGGCGATGGCTACCTGCTGTTCCGCATCGGCGACTGCGTGGCCCAGCGTAATACCCACGCGGCCATCTACGACGCCCTGCGGCTGTGCAAGGATTTCTAACGGCTTGTGGATAACCCCGTGGGAGCGAGCCTGCTCGCGAATTCATTTTGTCAGTCACTGTTGGATTGACTGATCCAGCGCTTTCGCGAGCAGGCTCGCTCCCACAGGAATCGGGCAAGGCATCCACGCAGTTTGGCCTGCAAGACCCTGGGTCTTTGGGAGCAACACCTATGTTGAACACCCTTCTTCCAATCCTGCTGTTCGCAGCCCTCGGCCTCGCGGCCCTGGGTGCCTTGCGGCGGGTGAACATGTGGCGCCGGGGCCGACCGTCGAAAGTCGACCTGATCGGTGGCCTCTTCGCCATGCCCAAGCGCTACATGGTGGATTTGCACCACGTGGTGGCGCGGGACAAATACATCGCCAATACCCACGTCGCCACGGCGGGCGGGTTTGTCCTGGCGGCGGTGCTGGCGATCCTGGTACACGGTTTCGGCCTGCAGAACCGTATCCTCGGCTATGCCTTGCTGTTCGCCACGATGCTGATGTTCAGCGGCGCGATCTTCATCGCCCTGCGCCGTCGCAACCCGCCCTCGCGGCTATCCAAGGGCCCTTGGATGCGCCTGCCGAAAAGCCTGTTCGCGTTTTCCATCAGCTTCTTCCTGGTGACCTTGCCGGTGGCCGGGATTCTGCCGGCGGACTTCGGTGGCTGGTTGCTGGTGGCGCTGTTGGGGCTGGGCGTGCTCTGGGGCGTCTCGGAGATGTTCTTCGGCATGACCTGGGGCGGGCCGATGAAGCACGCCTTCGCCGGTGCCCTGCACCTGGCCTGGCACCGCCGTGCAGAACGTTTTGGTGGCGGCCGTTCCACCGGCCTCAAGCCGCTGGACCTGAACGACCCCGCCGCACCGCTGGGTGTGGAGAAACCCAAGGATTTCACCTGGAACCAGTTGCTCGGCTTCGACGCCTGCGTACAGTGCGGCAAGTGCGAAGCGGCCTGCCCGGCGTTCGCCGCCGGCCAGCCGCTGAACCCGAAAAAGCTCATCCAGGACATGGTCGTCGGCCTGGCCGGCGGCACCGATGCGAAGTTCGCCGGCAGTCCTTACCCAGGCAAACCCGTTGGCGAGCACGGCGGTAATCCACACCAGCCGATCGTCAACGGTCTGGTGGACGCCGAGACCCTGTGGTCCTGCACCACTTGCCGGGCGTGTGTCGAGGAGTGCCCGATGATGATCGAGCACGTCGACGCCATCGTCGACATGCGCCGGCACCTGACCCTGGAAAAAGGCGCCACGCCGAACAAGGGCGCCGAGGTACTGGAAAACCTCATCGCCACCGACAACCCTGGCGGCTTCGCCCCGGGCGGGCGGATGAACTGGGCGGCGGACTTGAACCTTAATCTGCTCAGCGAGAAGAAATCCACCGACGTGCTGTTCTGGGTCGGTGACGGTGCCTTCGACATGCGCAACCAGCGCACCTTGCGCGCCTTCGTCAAAGTCCTCAAGGCGGCGAAGATCGACTTCGCCGTGCTCGGCCTCGAAGAACGCGACAGCGGCGACGTGGCCCGGCGCCTCGGTGATGAAGCGACGTTCCAGCTGTTGGCCAAGCGCAACATCCAGACCCTGGCCAAATACCGCTTCAACCGCATCGTCACCTGCGACCCCCACAGCTTCCACGTGCTGAAAAACGAGTACGGCGCCTTCGATGGCAACTACCTGGTGCAGCACCACAGCACCTATCTGGCGGAAATCATCGACGCCGGCGCGCTGAACCTCGGCCAGCACAAGGGCGACAGCGTGACTTATCACGACCCCTGCTACCTGGGCCGCTACAACGGCGAATACGAGGCACCGCGCCAGGTGCTGCGTGCGCTGGGCATCGAGGTCAAGGAGATGCAGCGCTCCGGTTTCCGTTCCCGTTGCTGCGGCGGCGGTGGCGGTGCGCCGATCACCGACATTCCGGGCAAGCAGCGTATTCCTGACATGCGCATGGAAGACATCCGCGAAACCGGCGCCGAACTGGTGGCCGTGGGTTGTCCACAGTGCACCGCGATGCTGGAAGGCGTGGTCGAACCACGACCAATGATCAAGGACATTGCCGAACTGGTGGCCGATGCGCTGCTCGAGGATACGACCCCGAGCAAGCCCGTGGCTCCGGCCAAACGTGAACCTGCGGAGGTGCATTGATGAGCGACATCATCCGCCGCGACCCTCGCGCCGAGTGGATCGCCCGTAACCGGCTGCACCCGCTGCACGCGGCCATGCAACCGGTGCAGCACAGCTGGATGGGCCCTAACGGCGTCATTCGCAAGAACGTCCATGGGGTCGGCTTCATCGGCCCCAGCGGCATCAAGCGCATCGACCGCAGCGGCGCCCAGCAGGGCGGCGTGACCAAGCGCACTGCGACCACTGAAGTGCAACTGCCGCTGCATCAGGTGCCGCAACCGGCGTTTTACATCAGTGTGGTCCCGGACATGGTCGGTGGCCGTCTCAGCAGTCACGACCGCGACCTGTTGGGCCTCGCCCATCAATTGGCGGGCGCGGACGGCGCGGTCCTGGCGGTGGTGTTCGGCGAGCATAAAGAGAATGCCTTCGCCACGGCGGGCGTGGACCGCTTGCTGGTGCTTGAGGGCGAGGAATTCAGCGGTTATGCACCGGAACAACGGGTCCAAGGCCTGCGGGCTGTGGATAACCAGTTCAGCCCACGCCATTGGCTATTGCCTGACAGCCGCAGCGGCGGCGGTGAACTGGGTCGGCGCTTCGCCGCGGCCCTGGGCGAACGCCCGGCCACTCGTGTCTGGCAGGTCAAGGGTGAAGAGTGCATCGGCCGGGCCGGTGCTGGCCTGCAAGACCTGGCCCGACCATTGGCGCGACTGATCCTGGCAGCGGCCGAGTGCGCCGAGCCAGTTAGCGAGACCCGCCACGAGGCCTTGCCGGTGGAGTTATCCACAAGCGTGGCGCGCAGCTTGTCGCGGATCGAGGATCTTGGTGCGGTGGCGGTGGATCCGGGCGCGATCCCGATGGCCGAGGCCGAATTCATTTTCTCCGGCGGCAACGGCGTCAAGGATTGGGCGCTTTTCCACAGAACCGCGGCGGCCTTGGGCGCGACCGAAGGCGCCTCGCGGGTGGCGGTGGACGACGGTTTCATGGCCCGCGATCGCCAGGTTGGCGCCAGCGGCACCTGGGTCACCGCACGGGTCTACGTGGCCGTGGGGATTTCCGGGGCGATCCAGCACCTGCAAGGCATCGGTGCCTGCGACAAGGTGGTGGCGATCAACCTTGATCCGGGCTGCGACATGATCAAGCGCGCGGACTTGTCGGTGATCGGCGACAGCGCGGCGATTCTCCAGGCCCTGATCGCGGCGGTAGAGGCTTACCGCAACGAAGCCAGGCGTGATGCGGCTTAAGCTAAGGAAACGTTCATGAGTACCCAAGTGATCAGCCTCGTCTCCATCGGCGCCCACCCGACCTCTGGTCGGCCCCGGCGCGCCGAACAGGATGCCCGCGCCGTGGAGCTGGGCCTGCAACTGGCCGGCAATGAACTGCAAGTGCTGCATGCCGGCGACGTGGCCGAACCGGCACTGCGCGCCTACCTGGGCATGGGCCTGGATGAGCTTCACGTGTTGGATAATCCAGAGGGCGCCGATGCGTTGCCGGCGTTGACCGAATATCTGAGAGACGCTGGCGCCCAAGTGGTGCTCACCGGCAGCCAGGCGGAAACCGGTGAAGGCTCGGGCATGCTGCCGTTTCTGTTGGCGGAAAACCTCGGTTGGCCGTTGGTGGTGGGATTGGCCCAGGTCGAATCCATCGACAACGGCGTGGCCCTGGTGCTGCAAGCCTTGCCCCGCGGCCAGCGCCGTCGGCTCAAGGTGCGCCTGCCGTTTCTGGCCACTGTGGATAACGCCGCGCCCAAACCACGGCAGAGCGCCTATGGCCCGGCGCGGCGTGGAGCGTTGCAGGCGGAAGAAGTCGAAGTGGTCGACGACAGCCTGCTGGCGGTGGCAACCCTGCAACCGGCCAAGCCACGGCCCAAGCGCCTGAAGGTCATCAAGGCCAAGAGCGGCGCCGACCGCATGAAAGCCGCCACGGCCAAGGCCAGCGGCGGAGGTGGGCAGGTGCTCAAGGGTGTCACTCCGGAGGCGGGGGCCGAGGCGATTTTGAAGCTGCTGGTGGAGGAAGGGGTAGTTCGCTAGATCCAGAACCACCGAAACCCTGTGGGAGCGAGCCTGCTCGCGAATGCATTTCGTCAGTCACCGTTGCATGGCAGTTCCACCGCATTCGCGAGCAGGCTCGCTCCCACAGGGGATTGGTGGAGCCCCGCTATCTCCTGCCTAGCCCGGTGTTGTGGGAAGGTTACCCACAAACCCTGTGTGTCCGGCTGTGGATAACCTGTTCGCCCATCGCTGCACCCCACGAAAATCAGGCTCTGCGGGCTGGTGCTCAAAAAACAACCAGCGTAACTTGCGGTTTTTATTAGCTTTTGTCTGCGAGCAACGCAGCATTCCAAGCCAGACTTGCCCCCAGTCTCTGTTGGCGCTTCTGTGGATAAGATGTTCGCTCAACGCTGCAACCTATGCCGTACGGGGCTTCCAGCGAGTTGATCGATTAATGATCAATCATGGACTTCAAGTAGAAAAACCACCGCAATAACACCGGGTTGGTGGCTGCTCAGCCCGTTTTCCACAAAATCGTCAAATTACCCCCAAACGCTGTTGGCGCTTCTGTGGATAACATGTTCGCTCTGTCCTCCAGGCCACGCTGTGTGGGGCTTACGGCATATTGATCAAAAACTGGTCAATCAGCCATGAAACGACTGTTTGCGAATAAGTCACGGATTTTATTCACATTATCCCTTACAAAATTCAGATCACCTCGACACTTGTCCCCATAAGCTGTGGGTTGTCATGTGGATAACTTGTTCGTCGAACGCTACAGGTCACGGCGGACTTAGCGCGGAATGCGATAGATCAAATTTCATACAGTTCTAAGGAACCGCCTTGACGTATGGGTGTCGCCTGTCTTCACTCATGGCACAAGGACAGCGCGACTTTATCCATGCCGGTTCAGGGAGAACGCATGATGGATAGCAAGCCCCCCAATTTGTATCCCGCTTCAGCCCCGACCTGCATGCCCACCCCTATGACCTCGTTACCCCGGCGCAACGGTCGGCGTGCCGCCAATCAGCGTGCACGCCTATAGCGCCTGAGGTTCCCTCCCATCAACACCGTTGACTGCCGCTCCAACCCATACGGGATAGCGGCCAGGCGTTCGTGCGCCTTGAAACTACAGGCAACCGCAGAGTTGCCCCTTCTGCCTGAGAGGACTTGAACATGACACGGATATCGACCCCCATCAGTGAAATCAAGGAACACTACGACGTGATCGTCATCGGTTCCGGCTACGGCGGCGGCATTGCTGCGTCGCGCCTGTCCCGGGCCGGGCGCAAGGTCTGCCTGCTGGAACGTGGCCGGGAAATCCAGCCGGGCGAATACCCCAATACATTGCTCGCTGCCACCGAGGAGTTGCAGGTGCACGACCCCGACGGCCACATCGGTTCGCGCACCGGGCTGTTCGACCTGCACGTCAACGCCCAGCAGAACGTGGTGGTCGGGTGTGGCCTGGGCGGCACGTCACTGATCAACGCCAACGTCGCCCTGGAAGCCGAGCCCGGCGTGTTCGAGGATCCGCGCTGGCCGCTGGCGATGCGTGAGCACAGCGACACGCTGCTCCAGGACGGCTACGCGCGGGCTCGGGAAATGCTCAAGCCCAACCCGTATCCGGCGTCCTCGCCGAACCTGCCCAAGCTCGACGCTCATAAGAAATCCGCTGATTACCTCAAGCAGGGCGCGCATTTCTACAAGCCGCCGATCAACGTGACTTTCGACAAGTTGCCGAACAACCTCAACCACGTCGGCGTCGAGCAGTTGCCATGCAATGGCTGTGGCGACTGCGTCTCGGGCTGTAACAACAAGGCCAAGAACACCACGCTGATGAATTATCTGCCGGACGCCTGGAACCATGGCACGGAGATTTTCTGCCAGGCTGAGGTGCGGCACCTGGAGCGCGATGGCGACGGCTGGATCGTGCATTTCCAGTATCTGGACAGTGGTCGCGAAATGTTCTCGGCGCCAACGCTGTTCGTGCGCGCCGATATCGTGGTGGTGTCCGCCGGCACCCTGGGCTCCACCGAGATCATGTTGCGCTCGCGGGACAAGGGCCTGTCGATGTCTGCCCAGTTGGGCGAGAACATGAGCGGCAACGGTGACATCCTCGGCTTCGGCCACAACTGCGACCAGGTCATCAACGGCATCGGTTTTGGCGCTCATTCGGCCAAGGAGCTGGAGCCGGTGGGGCCGTGCATCACCTCGGTGATCGACATGCGCACCGAAGGCGACTGGCGCAGCCGCATGGTTATCGAAGAAGGCTCGATCCCCGGCGCCCTCGGCCGGGCCATGGTGCCGAGCATGGCGGCGTTCGCCGAGATGATCGGCGTGCCCACCGACACCGGCTTTGGTGCCGCCCTCAGGTACAAGGGGCGCGAAGCCGAAAGCTTCCTGCGCGGACCGTACTACGGCGCGCTGCATAACATGCAGACCTACCTGATCATGAGTCATGACAACGGCAAGGGCCGCATGGTCCTCGATAACAAGGACCAGCTGCGCATCGACTGGTCCGGTGTCGGCGAGCAGGAAAACGTCACCCTCGGCAACGAGCGTCTGCACCAGAGCACCAAGGCCTTGGGCGGGATCTGGGTCGAAAACCCGATCTGGACCAAGCTGCTCAAGCACAGCATTGTCTCGGTCCATCCCCTGGGCGGTTGCGTGATGGGCGAGGACGCCGCCCAGGGCGTGGTCAATCACAAGGGGCAGGTGTTCAGTGGCGCCAGCGGCACCGACGTCTACCCAGGCCTGTACGTGACGGACGGCTCGGTGATCCCGACGTCCCTGGCGGTCAATCCGCTGCTGACCATTTCAGCGGTGAGTGAACGCAACATGGGCCTGCTGGCCGCCGATCGCGGTTGGCTGATCGACTACACGCTGCCGTCGGCCCCGCGCAAACCGGTGGCGGCGCCGACCCTCGGCGTGCAGTTCACCGAAACCATGAAGGGCTATTTCTCCAGCGCCTTCACCCAACCCCAGGGCACCGACCTGCCGCTTTACGAGGAAGCTGCCAAGCGCGGCAAGGCTGACAACTCGCCCATCGAATTCACGCTGACCATCACTGCTGCCGACCTTGATCGTTTGATCAAGGAGCCGGAGCACGCTGCGACCCTGGTGGGTACCCTCGACGCCCCCCTGCTGTCGGCGAAGCCGTTGGTCGCCAGCAACGGCGTGTTCAACCTGTTCGAGCAGTATCAGGATCAGGTCGGCGTGCGGCACATGAACTACGACATGAAACTGACCGCCGAAGACGGCAGCGACTATTTCTTCAGTGCGTTCAAGACTGTGCCGGAGGACAACGGCGTGCTGAACATCTGGCACGACACCAGCACCCTCTACGTCACGCTCTATCGCGGGCCGGACAAGAGCGGCGCGGTGCTCGGCGCGGGGGTGATGCACATCCTGCCGGCGGATTTCGCCAAGCAGATGACCACCATGAAAGTGCTCAACGCTCGCAACGAGCGTGAGCGGGTGGAGGCGCTTGCGCGATTCGGCAAGTTTTTCGCCGGCATCCTGTGGGAGAGCTACGGCGGGGTGTTCGCCGGCGATGTCTACTTCAATCCGGACGCGCCGTCGCGCTTGAAACGGCCGCTGGATGCACCGGCCCCGGTGGTGCATTTCTTCCAGACCGAAGATCACGTCGAGCTGCGCCTGACGCGCTACCAGGCAGGCATCAAGGGCCCGGTGATGCTGGTCCATGGCCTGGGCGTGGGCTCGAATATCTTTTCCACCGACACCATCCATACCAACCTGTTGGAGTACCTGTGCAAGCACGAGTACGACGTCTGGCTGCTGGATTTGCGGGTGAGTATCCTGCTGCCGGCCAGCAAAAACGAATGGAACGGCGATCAGGTGGCCCAATACGACTTCAAGGCCGCTATCGGGCAGATCCAGCAGGCGACCTCGGCTCGTGACGTGCAATGCGTAGTGCATTGCTACGGCGCGACGACGTTCTTCATGTCGATGCTGGCGGGCTTGCAGGGCGTGCGCTCGGTGGTCTGCTCGCAGATCGCCGCCGACACGGTGGTCGCCACCGCCACCGGATTGAAGGCCGGTTTGCATTTGCCGGGGATGCTCGATGCCATCGGCATCAAGTCCATGACGGCCTATGCCGACACCAAGGAAAGCTGGTTCAACAAACTCTACGACAAGGCCCTCAACGGCTACGCCCGGATCGAGGCCCAGGGCTACTGCACCAATCCGGTCTGCCACCGCATCACGTTCATGTATGCGTCGCTGTACCGCCACGACACCCTCAATGAAACCCTGCACGACAATCTGCATGAATTGTTCGGCGAGTCGAACATCCAGACCTTCGAGCACCTGGCGCTGATCGTGCGCAAGGGGCACCTGGTGGACTTCAAGGGCAACGACGTCTACATGCCGCATTTCGATCGGTTGAAGTTGCCGATCTGCTTCATCAGCGGCGCCGACAACCAGTGCTACTTGCCGCAGAGCACCCTCAAGACCTACGAACGGTTATGCGAGATGCACGGTCCGCAGTTGTTCAGCCGTCATGAGGTCCCCGGCTACGGCCACATCGACTGCATGTTCGGCAAGGACGCGGTGGTGGATGTGTATCCGATCATCCTCGGGCACCTGGAGAAGACGGCGCTTGGTTGAAGTATGACTATTCCGTGGCGAGGGAGCTTGCTCCCGCTCGGCTGCGAAGCAGTCGTCGCTTTTGAAGTCTTGGGGGCCGCTACGCGGCCCAGCGGGAGCAAGCTCCCTCGCCACATGGGTTTTGTGGTGAGTCAGGAATAAGGAAAAGGATGCCATGAACACTTGTATCCGCTGGTTCCAACGCATCATCTGGATCGGAATCGTCATGAACATGGTCTTCGCGATCCCGGCGTTGTTCGCGTCGGCGTTGCTGACCTCCATACTTGGCCTGCCGCCGGTGCTGTCCGATCCCTGGCTGGAAAACGCCGGCATGTTGCTGGTGGGGATCAGCCTGTTCTACATGCCCTCGGGGTTCAACGCGCCGCGTTTCGTGGTGCATTCGTGGTTATGCGTGCTGTCGCGTCTGGTGGCGGTGGTGTTCTGGATCTACCTGATCAACACCAACAACCAGGGCCAACTGTTCGTGCCGATGTTGATGGGCGACCTGAGCATGTTCCTGATCCTGGGCGTGCTGTTGTATTTAGGCAGCCCGGCGGCCAATCGTCCGCTGGCCTTGCTCCGGGCCGGCTGGCGCGAATGGCTTCAAGGCTGGGCACATCGCTGGCAAAGCCATGGCTTCAAGGTTGGCGCGCTGATTGTGCTGCTGGTGCTTGGCTTCATCGGCTACCAGACCTGGTATCAGATGATCCGCGAGGTGCCGCAGCCGGACTTCGCCTCCGACGAAGATCATTACAAATACGCCGCCATCGGCCTGGGCATCGAAGCGCGGATTCCCTACTACCTGTTCGCCGTGCTGCCACAGATGTGCCCGGAAAAACTGCCCAAGCCAGGCGGTTATGAGGTGTTCGGCTTTCTCTATGAAAACGGCAACGATCTGCCCATCGGCATGGCCAAGCGGCAGCTCGGTTACCCCACGGTGGAGCCCAACTGCGCGCTGTGCCACACCGGTTCATACCGGGCCAATGCCACTGACGTAGCGGTGCCGGTCGCCGCCGCGCCGGCCAATACCCTGCAATTGCAAGCCTTCCAGTGGTTCGCCTACGAGTGTGCCAGCGATCCGAAATTCACCCCGGACGCGGTGATGGCGGCGATCAACGGCAAGTTCCAGCTGGGCTTCTTCGAAAAGCTCTATAACCGCTACCTGATCATTCCGATGGCCAAGAGTGCGCTGCTCAAGCAGAAACAGGCGTACGCCTGGCAGAAGCTGCGTCCGGCCCAGGGACCGGGGCGGACCGACACGTTCAACCCGACCAAGATGGTGGTCTTCGGCTTCCCGGATGACTCGACCATCGGCACCGTGGACTTGCCGCAGGTGTGGAACCAGAAACCCCGCGAGTCCATGTACCTGCACTGGGACGGCAATAACAACAAGATCCACGAACGCAACTACGCCGCCGCCATGGCCGTGGGCGCGACGCCGGAATCGGTGCTGCCGCCGAGCTTCAACCGGGTGACCAACTGGTTGCTGGGCCACAAGCCACCGGCCTGGCCGTTCGCCCTGGATCAGGCGAAAGTCGCCCAGGGCAAACCGATCTGGGAGCAGAACTGTGCCGGTTGCCACGACTTCGGCCGCAGCGACACCGGCCAGGTCACCACCAACATCGACCAGTTGGGCACCGATCCCCATCGGCTGAATTCCTTCACCACCGGGCTGGTGGCGGCGTTCCATGGTTTCAAGAAACCGCCGTTCGACTTTGGCGCCTACCGCAAGACCCAGAGCTACAGCAACACGCCCACCGACGGCATCTGGCTGCGCGCGCCGTACCTGCATAACGGTTCGGTGCCGACCTTGTGGGATCTGCTGCAAACACCCGAGCAGCGCCCGCAGGTGTTCTACACCGGCTCCGACATCTACGACCCGCAGAAGGTTGGTTTCATCACCAGCGGCGCGCAGATGAAGGCGTCGGCGGATTTCAAATACGACACGCGGCTCGAAGGCAACCACAACGGCGGCCACCTGTACGGCACGCAGCTGTCGGACGTCGACAAACGGGCTTTGATCGAATTCATGAAGACCCTGTAGTCCGGGGCAAAACGAAGGAGCGTTCACATGTCATTACTGCACCATTGGGAACATGAGTTCGACAAGGTCAAGGTCCGCTTGCACGGGTTGGTCACGCGGCTGGAAATGTCCTGGAAAAAACTCGTCAACGACCTGGAGCCTGAGGAGTTCCAGGCCATCGTCAAGCTGCTCGAGCGTGGCCACGCTCAAGCCCGGCATGTCATTGATCATGGTGATTTGCCCGACGATGAACCGGCCGTGCCGTGGGAACTGGCCCACGGCCTGTCGATTCTGAAAATCGGCAACGCCACGCCTTTGCCGCAAAAGGAAGAGGAACTGCCAACCCGAGTGCTCAAGGATGGCACCTTGCTCGGTTGCCGAAAATGGGAGCTGCTGGACCTGTTGTGGAGCGAGGCGCTGCTCAAGTGGATCGAGAACCTGCGTCACCACGCACCGTTCGCGACCACCCCGGCGCTGGTGAAAATGGATAATGACGTGGTGCTGGCCATTGCCGGCGACTGGGGCACCGGCCCGTTCGACAGTCACGCACCCGCCGTGGCCGTCGCCAACCAGATGCAACTGGCCCAGGCCGATTTCACCATTCACCTGGGGGATGTCTACTACGCCGGCACCCACTCCCAGGAAGACGTCGACATGGCCGGCTGGCCGCAGGGCAGGCACGGCTCGTTCACGCTCAATTCCAATCACGAGATGTACAGCGGCGCCCACGGTTATTTCAAGGAATTGGCCAAGCGCTTTCCGGTGCAGCAAGGCACCAGCTATTTCGCCCTGTACAACGATGACTGGCTGGTGGTTGGCCTGGACAGCGCCTACGCCTCGGACGCGATGAACCTGTACATGGACGGCACCCTCAACACCCAGCAGATCGAGTGGATGAAAAGCCTGCCCAAGGGAAAGAAGCTGATGGTGCTCAGTCATCACCAGGGTTTTGATATTTCCGGACACCACAAGACCGCGCTCTACCAACCGGTGTGCGACGCCTTGGGGCGTGAGCCGGATTACTGGTATTGGGGCCATCTGCACAACGGCATCTGCTACGCGCCGCAAGGCGGGCTGCAGGCGCGTTGCGTCGGGCATGGAGCGATTCCCTACGGCACCACCAGCGAGTTGAACGGGCATCCTCGGGTGTTGTGGTCGGAAACACAATTGGCGGGGGACGAGGCGTATCCGGAGCGGGTGTTGAACGGGTATGTGAAGGTGCGGCTGGCGGGGGAGGAGATTGTCGAGACGTTTTATGGGGAGGATGGGTCGGTGCGTTGGTCTTCAAGATAATCGGGTAAATATAGAGCCGCCTTCGCGAGCAGGCTCGCTCCCACATTTGACCTTCGGTGCGCCAAAGAACCTTGTGGGAGCGAGCCTGCTCGCGAAGATTTGGATTTTAGCCCTGGACCGGAACACCCTTGAGGTACGGCGCCGGCTCGGCCCCGAGGTTGTTCAGCATGCGCTCGCTGTACCAGTCGACGAAGTTCACCACGCCGAATTCGTAGGTTTTCGAGTACGGGCCCGGCTGGTAGGCGGTGGAGTTGATGCCGCGCTGGTTTTCTTCGGCCAGGCGACGGTCCTGGTCGTTGGTGGCGTCCCAGACCTGGCGCATGCGCTCTACGTCATAGTCCACGCCTTCGACCGCGTCCTTGTGCACCAGCCATTTGGTGGTGACCATGGTTTCCTGGGCGCTGATCGGCCACACCGTGAAGACGATGATGTGGTCGCCCATGCAGTGGTTCCATGAGTGCGGCAGATGAAGGATGCGCATCGAGCCCAGGTCAGGGTTCTTGATGCGGCCCATCAGTTTGGCGCAGCCCTGCTTGCCGTCCATCGTCATCGACACGGTGCCCTTGAGCAGCGGCATGCGCACGATGCGGTTGCGCAGGCCGAAGCTGGCGTGGGCGTAAGGGATCTTCTCGGCATCCCAGGCGGCGGCGGAAGCGGCCACGTGGTCCTTGAACGCCTGGTCGGCTCGCGGATCGGTGACGTCGTCCCATTCCAGCAGGGTCTTGAGCAGTTCGGGGTGCGAGGCGTTGCAGTGGTAGCACTCGCGGTTGTTTTCCAGCACCAGTTTCCAGTTGGCCTTTTCCATCAAGGTGGTTTGCACCGCCACCTTGGTGTTTTCCATGTCGTAGGGTTCCATGTAGTGGTTCAGGGTCGACAGGAAATCATCGATGGCCGGCGGGTTCTCGGCCAGGCTGATGAAGATGTAGCCGCCGGCGGTCTTCACGTTCACCGGCTTGAGGCCGTACTGCTTCATGTCGAAGTCGGCGCCCATCTCGGTGCCGGCGAACAGCAGGCGACCGTCCAGTTCGTAGGTCCATTGGTGGTAATGGCAGACCAGCTTGGCGACCTTGCCCTTGTCGCTGGTGCACAACCGCGAGCCACGGTGGCGGCAGACGTTATGGAACGCATGCACCACGCCTTCGGCGCCGCGAATCACGATGATCGGGTTCTTGCCGACCTGCATCGTCAGGTAGTTGCCCTTGGCCGGGATTTCGCAGGTCATGCCGGCGATCAACCATTCTTTCTGAAAGATTTCCTGCATGTCGATATCAAACAGGCGCTCATCGGAGTAGAACGGCTGCGGCAGCGAAAAGGTCCGCTCGCGCTCTTGCAGCATTTGCGCGGTGGCCTTGCGTGCGGGTTCCAGCGGATCGCCCAGGCTCAGGGTAGTGGTGACGTCCATCGTTTTATCCTCATGGCCATCTCTGTGGCCGGCGAAAGTGGCTAATCAAGGGTGCTACGCAAGGCAGAAATATTGTTTATCCGTTGGGGCGAGTGTGGGGCCGCGCAGGGGCGCAACCTTATCCATGGGCGACATGGCCCAATCTGTTCCCGACGCGCGAGCCCCGGTAGTTGGGGGCTGGTCGCGATAAGTATGTGAATGTCGCAGATAGGTAAATGGCGGTGCAGGCGCCTGCGCACAATCGCCATCATGAAGGCCGACAGTCGGCCGTGGAGATCAGCATGTCCAACAATTTCCTGAACCCGGTCACCACCCAGACCTGGGCCAATGGCCGACATATCGTTCGTTGCGTCAAAGTCATCCAGGAAACCTGGGATGTGCGCACCTTTTGCTTCATGGCCGACCAGCCGATCATGTTCTTTTTCAAGCCCGGGCAGTTCGTCACCCTGGAGTTGGAAATCGAAGGCCAGCCGATCATGCGCTCCTACACGATCTCCAGTTCGCCGTCGGTGCCCTACAGCTTCTCGGTGACCATCAAGCGCGTGCCGGGGGGCAAGGTTTCCAACTGGCTGCACGACACGCTGCACGAAGGCCAGGAACTGGCGGTGCACGGGCCGGTGGGGTTGTTCAATGCCATGGATTTCCCGAGCCCGAAGGTCCTGTACCTCAGCGGTGGCGTCGGAATCACGCCATGCATGTCCATGGCCCGCTGGTTCTACGACACCAACGCCAACGTCGACATGACCTTCGTCCACAGCGCCCGCTCGCCCAAGGACATCATCTACCACCGCGAGCTGGAGCACATGGCGTCGCGGATCGATAACTTCAGCTTGCACCTGATTTGCGAAAAGCATGGTTTGGGCGAGCCGTGGGCCGGGTATCGTGGCTACCTGAATCACAAGATGCTGGAACTGATGGTGCCGGATTTCCTTGAGCGCGAAGTGTTCTGCTGCGGCCCGACGCCGTACATGAGCGCGGTCAAGCGTCTGCTGGAAGCGGCCGGCTACGACATGAAGCGCTACCACGAGGAATCCTTCGGCGCCACGCCACCGGAAGCTCGCGCCGATGCGGTGGAGCAGGCCGAACAGGCGGCGGATGCGCCTGAAGTCGACCAGGCGGACCTGCATCAGGTGGAATTCGTCGCGTCGGGCAAGAGCATCGGCGTAGCACCGGGCGAAACCGTCCACGCGGCAGCAGCCAAGCTCGGCCTGATGATTCCCAAGGCCTGCGGCATGGGCATCTGCGGCACTTGCAAAGTCATGAAGCTGGGCGGCGAAGTGGAGATGGAACACAACGGCGGCATCACCGAGGACGACGAGGCCGAGGGTTACATCCTGTCGTGCTGCAGCGTGCCGAAGGGGGATGTGCGGATCGAGTTTTAACCCGTTCTCTCAGGCGCGCGATGAGCTCTTGTGGCGAGGGGATTTATCCCCGTTGGGCTGCGAAGCAGCCCTAAGGCAATCAACTCGATCAATCTGATACATCGCGTCCGCAGATTTCAGGGCCGCTTCGCGGCCCAGCGGGGATAAATCCCCTCGCCACAGGTGAACCTGCAATATTTCCTAGCCCGCCATCACTTCCCGAATATCCGCCGCCAACTCCCGCACTCGCGCTTCTTCGGTATCCCACGAGCACATGAACCGTGCGCCGCCTTTGCCGATGAAGGTGTAGAAGCGCCAGCCCCGGGCGGTCAGCGCGGCGATGGCCGGTTCCGAGAGTTGCAGGAACACGCCGTTGGCCTGGACCGGGAACATCAGCTCGACGCCGGGAATGTCACTGACCAGTTGCGCCAGCAATTGCGCGCAACGGTTGGCGTGGCGGGCATGCTTGAGCCAGGCGTCGTTCTGCAGCAGGCCGACCCAGGGGGCGGAGAGGAAGCGCATCTTCGAGGCCAACTGGCCGGCCTGTTTGCAGCGATAGTCGAAATCTTCCGCCAGGTCGTGGTTGAAGAAGAGGATCGCTTCGCCCACCGCCATGCCGTTTTTCGTGCCGCCGAAGCACAGCACGTCGACGCCGGCCTTCCAGGTCAGGTCGGCCGGGGTGCAGCCGAGGAAGGCGCAGGCGTTGGAGAAGCGCGCGCCGTCCATGTGCAGGTTCAAACCAAGTTCCTTGCAGGTAACGCTGATGGCGCGGATCTCTTGCGGTGTATAGACGCTGCCGACTTCCGTGGCCTGGGTCAGGGTCACCACGCGCGGCTTGGGATAATGGATGTCCTGGCGCTTGAGGGCGATCTCGCGGATCGACTCGGGGGTCAGCTTGCCGTTTTCGGTGCGCGCCACCAAGAGCTTGGAGCCGTTGGAGAAGAACTCCGGCGCGCCGCATTCGTCGGTTTCGACGTGGGCGGTTTCCGAGCAGATCACGCTGTGGTAACTCTGGCACAGCGACGACAGGGCCAGGGAGTTGGCCGCAGTGCCGTTGAACGCGAAGAACACTTCGCAGTCGGTTTCGAACAGGGCACGGAAATCATCCGCCGCGCGGTGGGTCCATTCATCGTCGCCATAGGCGCGCTGGTGGCCCTGGTTGGCTTCTTCCATGGCCGCCCAGGCTTCGGGGCAAATGCCGGAATAGTTGTCGCTGGCGAATTGTTGGCTCTTGTCGGTCATGGCCTTGCTCCTTGAATAGAGAGTCCTGGGTAAGAGATCCCTGGTGGAACTCCCGGGTGAGGGGTTCCATGGTTCGGCGTGTTTGGGTCCACAGCGCCGTGGTCGATAGTGGTGCGCACTTTACCCAAGATTAGCGAGGGAGCACACGGGATGTTTAGGTCAGAAAATCACAAAATCAGCGGGCCGCAGTACGCATGAGTCAGCGCGACGCTGCGCTGGACCTGCTCAAGTGGCTGGCACTGTTGTCGATGGTCCTCGATCATCTGCGATATGTCGGTTTTTCCGCCGATTGGCTTTATGTGCCGGGGCGCTTGGCGTTTCCCTGGTTCTGCCTGGCGATGGCGGCCAACCTCTCACGCAACGGCGCCAGCTCGCTTCCGTGGCGTTACCTGGGCTGGCTGTTGCTGTTCAGCGCCATCAGTGAAATCCCCTACCGCTTGTTCGTTCCCAACCCCACGACATTGAACGTGATGCCGACGCTGGTGCTGGGATTGTTGCTGGCGCGCTGTTGGCAAACCCCCACCTTGCAGGCGCGATGCCTGGCGGTGGCGGCGCTGCTGCTGGCGGCGCTGTGTTCGTCACAGTTGATGTTCGGGTTCTACGGCGTGCTGCTGCCGTTGGCGATGTTGCTGGTGCATCGCCGGCCTTGGTATTTCGCGTTGCTACCTGGAATGGTCTGCGTGGCGGCCAATCAATGGCGGGTGTTGTATGGCGCGGCATGGCTGGGCGACACGGTGGCGCTCTGGGGGCTGGTGGCTTGTCTGATCGCGCCATGGCTTGGGCTGATGCTGTTGCGCCACGCGGGCTCTTTCCGTCCACCGGCAATGCGGCGCTGGGCATACACGCTGTACCCCGCGCATTTTTTAGCGCTGCTCGCGGTTCGCCAGATCGCCGCATAGCAGTTGTGGCGAGGGAGCTTGCTCCCGCTGGGCTACGAAGTGGCCCCAAGACCAGGCGCCTCGGTGCGTCAGGTAAATCCAGGGTGGTCCTTTTGGGAGGGCTTCGCCCTCCAGCGGGAGCAAGCTCCCTCGCCACAGGGGCCACTGTTCGACTCCATTCGATCCTATGTCGTAAACGCACCTTTGCGTGGCGTCCATAGGCATTTGACCTGCCTGCGCCGGCCATACCATCGCATCCAAAGGGCACGACCGAAACGGTCCGTGCCTCACCGAGACGAAAGGCGCACCGCCGCCGCTGGGAGAGACGCGATGTTCAGCAAGCAAGACCAGATCCAGGGTTACGACGATGCACTGCTGGCGGCGATGAATGCCGAGGAGCAACGCCAGGAAGATCACATCGAACTGATCGCGTCGGAGAACTATACCAGCAAGCGCGTGATGCAGGCCCAGGGCAGCGGCCTGACCAACAAGTACGCCGAAGGTTACCCGGGCAAGCGCTACTACGGTGGCTGCGAGCACGTCGACAAGGTCGAAGCCCTGGCCATCGAGCGCGCCAAACAACTGTTCGGCGCCGATTACGCCAACGTCCAGCCGCATTCCGGTTCGTCGGCCAACAGCGCCGTGTACCTGGCCTTGCTGCAAGCCGGCGACACCATCCTGGGCATGAGCCTGGCCCACGGCGGTCACCTGACCCACGGCGCCAAGGTGTCGTCCTCGGGCAAGCTGTACAACGCGGTGCAATACGGCATCGACACCACCACAGGCCTGATCGACTACGACGAAGTCGAGCGCCTGGCGGTCGAGTGCAAGCCGAAGATGATCGTGGCCGGTTTTTCTGCCTATTCCAAGACCCTGGATTTCCCCCGCTTCCGCCAGATCGCCGACAAGGTCGGTGCGCTGCTGTTCGTCGACATGGCCCACGTCGCCGGCCTGGTTGCCGCCGGCCTGTACCCGAACCCGCTGCCGTACGCCGACGTGGTCACCACCACTACCCACAAGACCCTGCGCGGCCCACGCGGCGGCCTGATCCTGGCCAAGGCCAACGAAGAGATCGAGAAAAAGCTCAACGCCGCCGTATTCCCCGGCGCCCAGGGCGGCCCGCTGATGCACGTCATCGCTGGCAAGGCGGTGTGCTTCAAGGAAGCGGCGGAGCCGGGCTTCAAGGCTTACCAGCAGCAAGTGATCGACAACGCCCAGGCCATGGCGGGCGTGTTCATCAAGCGCGGCTACGATGTAGTGTCCGGCGGCACCGACAACCACCTGTTCCTGGTCAGCCTGATCCGCCAGGGCCTGACCGGCAAGGATGCGGACGCCGCCCTGGGCCGCGCCCACATCACCGTGAACAAGAACGCCGTGCCGAACGACCCGCAATCGCCGTTCGTGACCTCGGGCCTGCGCATCGGTACGCCGGCAGTAACCACCCGCGGCTTCAAGGTGACCCAGTGCGTCACGCTGGCCGGCTGGATCTGCGACATTCTCGACAACCTCGGCGACGCCGATGTCGAGGCCAATGTCGCGCAGCAAGTGGCGGCCTTGTGCGCGGACTTCCCGGTTTATCGCTGAGTCGGTTCTGGAGTAATGACTATGCAACGCTATTCGGGCTTCGGCCTCTTCAAACACTCACTCAGCCATCATGAAAACTGGCAGCGGATGTGGCGCACGCCGACCCCGAAAAAGGTCTACGACGTGGTCATAGTCGGCGGCGGCGGGCATGGTCTGGCGACCGCCTACTACCTGGCCAAGGAGCACGGCATCACCAACGTGGCCGTGGTCGAAAAGGGCTGGCTGGGCGGCGGTAACACCGCGCGCAATACCACCATCGTGCGCTCCAACTACCTGTGGGACGAATCGGCCCACCTGTACGAACACGCGATGAAACTCTGGGAAGGTCTGTCCCAGGACCTGAACTACAACGTGATGTTCTCCCAGCGTGGCGTCTACAACCTGTGCCACACCTTGCAGGACATCCGTGATTCCGAGCGCCGCGTCAGCGCCAACCGCCTCAACGGCGTGGACGGCGAGCTGCTCGATGCCAAGCAAGTGGCTGACGAGATTCCGTACCTGGATTGCTCGAAGAACACCCGTTATCCGGTGATGGGCGCCACCGTCCAGCGTCGCGGCGGCGTGGCCCGTCACGATGCCGTGGCCTGGGGCTTTGCCCGGGCGGCGGACGCCTTGGGCGTGGACCTGATCCAGCAGACCGAAGTGATCGGTTTCCGCAAGGAAAACGGCGTGTGCATCGGCGTGGAGACCAACAAAGGCTTCATCGGCGCCAAGCGCGTCGGCGTGGTGACCGCAGGTAATTCCGGGCACATGGCCAAGCTTGCCGGTTTCCGCCTGCCGGTCGAATCCCATCCGCTGCAAGCGCTGGTGTCCGAGCCGATCAAGCCGATTATCGACAGCGTGATCATGTCCAACGCCGTGCACGGCTACATCAGCCAGTCCGACAAGGGCGACCTGGTGATCGGCGCCGGTATCGACGGCTACAACGGCTACGGCCAGCGTGGCTCGTACCCGGTGATCGAGCACACCATCCAGGCCATCGTCGAGATGTTCCCGGTGCTCTCGCGGGTGCGCATGAACCGCCAGTGGGGCGGCATCGTCGACACCACGCCGGACGCCTGCCCGATCATCTCCAAGACGCCAGTGCCGAACATGTTCTTCAACTGCGGTTGGGGCACCGGCGGCTTCAAGGCGACACCTGGCTCGGGCAACGTGTTTGCCGCGAGCCTGGCCAAGGGTGAAATGCACCCATTGGCCGCCCCTTTCTCCATCGACCGTTTCCACAACGGTGCGTTGATCGATGAACACGGCGCTGCTGCGGTTGCCCACTAACAGGAGAAATCCCCATGTTGCATATCTTCTGTCCTCACTGCGGCGAACTGCGCTCCGAAGAGGAATTCCATGCATCCGGCCAGGCGCACATCCCGCGTCCGCTGGATCCGAACGCCTGCACCGACGAGGAGTGGGGCGACTACATGTTCTTTCGCGACAACCCTCGCGGCCTGCACCACGAGTTGTGGATCCATGCCGCCGGTTGCCGCCAGTACTTCAACGCGACCCGTGACACCGTGACCTACGAGATCCTCGAAACCTACAAGATCGGTCAAAAGCCGCAATTCACCGACAAGGCTGACAGTCCGAAAGCGGCCGCGCAGGCTCTGGGAGAGAAGGTATGAGCCAGATCAATCGCCTGTCCAACGGCGGACGGATCGACCGCAACAAAGTGCTGACATTCACCTTCAACGGCCAGAGCTACAAAGGCTTCGAAGGCGATTCCCTGGCCGCTGCGCTGCTGGCCAACGGTGTCGACATCATCGGCCGCAGCTTCAAGTATTCTCGTCCGCGCGGAATCTTCGCCGCCGGTGCGGAAGAGCCGAACGCGGTGCTGCAGATCGGCGCCACCGAAGCCACGCAGATCCCGAACGTGCGCGCCACGCAACAGGCGCTGTACCAGGGACTGGTCGCCACCAGCACCAACGGCTGGCCGAACGTCAACAACGACATGATGGGGATTCTCGGCAAGGTCGGCGGCAAGCTGATGCCGCCGGGCTTCTACTACAAAACCTTCATGTACCCGCAATCGTTCTGGATGACTTACGAGAAGTACATCCGCAAGGCCGCAGGGTTGGGTCGCTCGCCGACCGAGAACGATCCGGACACCTACGACTACATGAATCGTCACTGCGACGTGCTGATCGTCGGCGCTGGCGCTGCTGGCCTGGCCGCAGCACTGGCCGCGGCCCGCAGCGGTGCGCGAGTGATCCTGGCCGATGAGCAGGAAGAATTCGGCGGCAGCCTGCTCGACTCCCGCGAAAGCCTGGACGGCAAGCCGGCGACCGAGTGGGTCGCGGCGGCGGTGGCTGAACTGCGCTCGATGCCCGAGGTGGTGTTGCTGCCTCGCGCCACGGTGAACGGTTACCACGACCACAACTTCCTGACCATCCACGAGCGCCTCACCGATCACCTCGGTGACCGCGCACCGATCGGCCAGGTGCGCCAGCGCATCAACCGGGTACGCGCCAAGCGCGTGGTGCTGGCGACTGGTGCTTGCGAACGCCCGCTGGTCTACGGCAACAACGACGTGCCGGGCAACATGCTGGCGGGTGCGGTTTCTACCTACATCCGCCGCTACGGCGTGGCACCGGGCAAGAAACTGCTGCTGAGCACCAACAACGACCACGCCTATCGCGTCGCCCTGGACTGGTTCGACGCCGGCCTGCAAGTGGTGGCCGTCGCCGATGCGCGCAGCAATCCACGTGGCGCGCTGGTGGAAGAAGCCCGCGCCAAGGGCATCCGCATCCTCACCGGAAGCGCCGTGATCGAGGCCCGTGGCAGCAAGCGCGTCACCGGGGCTCGTGTTGCCGCGATCGACGTCCGCGCCCACAAGGTCACCAGCCCTGGCGAATGGCTGGACTGCGACCTGGTGGCCAGTTCCGGCGGCTACAGCCCGGTGGTCCACCTGGCTTCGCACCTGGGCGGCAAGCCGATCTGGCGTGAAGACATCCTCGGTTTTGTGCCGGGCGAAGCGCCGCAGAAACGCGTGTGCGTCGGCGGTGTGAATGGCGTCTACGGTCTCGGCGATTCCTTGGCCGACGGTTTTGAAGGCGGCGTGCGCGCGGCCAGCGAAGCCGGTTTCAAGGCTGTGGAGGGCGTGTTGCCCAAGGCCCTGAGCCGTCATGAAGAACCGACCCTGGCGTTGTTCCAGGTGCCGCATGAAAAAACCACCGCACGTGCGCCGAAGCAATTCGTCGACCTGCAGAACGACGTCACCGCCGCCGCCATCGAACTCGCCACCCGCGAAGGCTTCGAGTCGGTGGAACACGTCAAGCGCTACACCGCACTGGGCTTCGGCACCGACCAGGGCAAGCTGGGCAACGTCAACGGCCTGGCCATCGCGGCCCGCTCGCTGAACGTGAGCATCCCGCAGATGGGCACCACCATGTTCCGTCCGAACTACACGCCGGTGACCTTCGGCGCGGTGGCCGGTCGGCACTGCGGGCATATCTTCGAACCGGTGCGCTTCACCGCGCTGCATGCCTGGCATGTGAAAAACGGCGCCGAGTTCGAAGACGTCGGCCAGTGGAAACGGCCTTGGTACTTCCCGAAGAACGGCGAAGACCTGCATGCCGCGGTCAAGCGCGAGTGCAAGGCCGTGCGCGACAGCGTCGGTCTGCTTGACGCCTCGACCCTCGGCAAGATCGACATCCAGGGCACGGATGCCCGTGAGTTCCTCAATCGCATCTACACCAATGCCTGGACCAAGCTCGACGTGGGCAAGGCCCGCTACGGCCTGATGTGCAAGGAAGACGGCATGGTCTTCGACGACGGCGTGACTGCCTGTCTGGCCGACAACCACTTCCTGATGACCACCACCACTGGCGGTGCGGCCCGTGTACTGCAATGGCTGGAGATCTACCAGCAGACCGAATGGCCGGACCTGAAGGTGTATTTCACCTCGGTTACCGACCACTGGGCGACCATGACCCTGTCGGGGCCCAACAGCCGCAAGCTGCTGAGCGAAGTCACCGACATCGACCTGGACAAGGACGGCTTCCCGTTCATGACCTGGAAGGAAGGCCTGGTAGGCGGCGTGCCGGCGCGGGTGTTCCGCATCTCGTTCACCGGTGAGCTGTCGTACGAAATCAACGTGCAGGCCGACTACGCCATGGGCGTGCTCGAACAGATCGTCGAGGCCGGCAAGAAGTACAACCTGACCCCGTATGGCACCGAGACCATGCACGTGTTGCGGGCCGAGAAGGGCTTCATCATCGTCGGCCAGGACACCGACGGCTCGATGACCCCGGACGACCTGAACATGGGCTGGTGCGTCGGCCGGACCAAGCCGTTCTCGTGGATCGGCTGGCGTGGGATGAATCGCGAAGATTGCGTGCGTGAAGAGCGCAAGCAACTGGTGGGCCTCAAGCCGATCGACCCGAATGTCTGGCTGCCGGAAGGCGCGCAGCTGGTGTTCAACCCCAAGCAGGCGATCCCGATGTCGATGGTCGGCCACGTGACATCCAGCTATGCGCATAACTCCCTGGGTTATTCGTTTGCGATGGGCGTGGTCAAGGGCGGCTTGAAGCGCCTCGGCGAGCGAGTCTTCGCACCGCTGGCGGATGGTCGGGTGATCGAGGCAGAGATCGTTTCTTCGGTGTTCTTCGATCCGAAGGGGGATCGGCAGAACGTTTAATGGCTTGAGGTCCTGTGGGAGAACGGCGATACCGCGTCAGCTTCATCGCGAGCAAGCTCGCTCCCACAGTTGATCGCGTAACCCTGTGGGAGCGAGCTTGCTCGCGATGACGGCCTGACAGCCACCACAGGGTTTGACCCAACAGCATTCAGACAGGTGCTCCATATGACCGCAGTCAACGTGTACCAACAACGCCCCACCACCGGGGCCAAGGCCGAGTCGTCGCTGCACCATGCCGACCTCGCCAGCCTGGCGGGCAAGGGCCGCAAGAACGCCGGCGTGACCGTGCGCGAGAAAAAACTCCTCGGCCACCTGACCATTCGTGGCGATGGCCACGATCCGGCGTTCGCCGCGGGCGTGCACAAGGCCCTGGGCCTGGAGTTGCCGGGTGCGCTGGCTGTCATCGTCAAGGGCGAAACCAGCCTGCAATGGCTGGGCCCGGATGAATGGCTGCTGGTGGTGCCTTCTGGCGAAGAATTCGTCGCCGAAAAGAACCTGCGCGAAGCGCTGGGCGAACTGCACATCCAGATCGTCAACGTCAGCGGCGGCCAGCAGATCCTTGAACTGTCGGGCCCTAACGTGCGCGACGTGCTGATGAAATCCACCAGCTACGATGTACACCCAAGCAACTTCCCGGTGGGCAAGGCCGTTGGCACGGTGTTCGCCAAGTCGCAACTGGTGATCCGCCACACCGCTGAAGACACTTGGGAACTGGTGATCCGCCGCAGCTTTTCCGATTACTGGTGGCTGTGGTTGCAGGATGCGGCGGCTGAGTATGGGTTGAGCGTGCAGGCGTAAGGACTAAAGCCGACACGGCTTTTTTGTGGCGAGGGGATTTATCCCCGCTGGGCTGCGCAGCAGCCCCAAAAGCTTGATGTCATCAACCTGACACTCTGAAGTTGCAGGTCTAGGGGCTGCTTCGCAGCCCAGCGGGGATGAATCCCCTCGCCACAGGGTTCTGTGCTTAGCGGGGGATTTGTCCATAACAAACAGGAGTCACCGCAATGAGCCGCGCCCCAGATACATGGATACTGACTGCCGACTGCCCCAGCGTGCTCGGCACGGTGGATGCGGTGACCCGCTTTCTGTTCGAGCAGGGCTGCTACGTCACCGAGCACCATTCCTTCGACGACCGGCTCTCGGCGCGCTTCTTCATTCGCGTGGAGTTTCGCCAGCCTGACGGTTTCGACGAGCAGAGCTTCCGCGCCGGCCTGGCCGAGCGGGCGCAAGCCTTCGGCATGGTCTTCGAACTGACCCCGCCGAACTACCGGCCGAAAGTGGTGATCATGGTCTCCAAGGCCGATCACTGTCTCAACGACTTGCTCTACCGCCAGCGCATCGGCCAGTTGTCGATGGACGTGGTGGCCGTGGTCTCCAATCACCCAGACCTCAAGCCGCTCGCCGACTGGCACCAGATTCCCTACTACCATTTCCCCCTGGATCCGAACGACAAGCCGGCCCAGGAGCGGCAGGTGTGGCAGGTGATCGAGGAGACCGGCGCCGAGCTGGTGATTCTTGCCCGCTACATGCAAGTGCTGTCGCCGGAACTGTGCCGCAAGCTCGACGGCAAGGCCATCAACATCCATCACTCATTGCTGCCGGGCTTCAAGGGCGCCAAGCCGTATCACCAGGCCTATAACAAAGGCGTGAAACTGGTGGGCGCCACGGCGCATTACATCAACAACGACCTGGAC
This sequence comes from Pseudomonas sp. Z1-29, assembly GCF_051131995.1. Taxonomy (NCBI): domain Bacteria; kingdom Pseudomonadati; phylum Pseudomonadota; class Gammaproteobacteria; order Pseudomonadales; family Pseudomonadaceae; genus Pseudomonas; species Pseudomonas sp. Z1-29. The sequence goes on from NZ_CP071645.1 coordinate 560,268, forward strand.
GAAGGTCCGATCATCGCCCAGGGCGTGGAAGTGGTGGACCACAGCCACTATCCCGAAGACCTGATCGCCAAGGGACGCGACATTGAAGGGCTCACCTTGGCCCGCGCGGTGGGGTATCACATTGAGCGAAGGGTGTTCCTGAACGCCAATCGCACGGTCGTTCTCTAGACCGTCATCGCGAGCAAGCTCGCTCCCACAGGATTTGTGCCGGTATACAAATTTAGTTACACCCAAAATCCTTGTGGGAGCGAGCTTGCTCGCGATGAGGCCCTCACAGACAACAGAAGAAACAAGACACAAGCACTACCCGAGCAATCAACGCGCTGCCTGCCTGGGCAACGCAGTTCCACAAAAACAATAGCGAGGTGAAAGCATGTCTGGTAATCGTGGTGTCGTGTATCTCGGCAACGGCAAGGTCGAAGTACAGAAAATCGACTATCCCAAAATGCAGGACCCGCGCGGCAGGAAGATCGAGCACGGCGTCATCCTGCGCGTAGTCTCCACCAACATCTGCGGCTCCGACCAACACATGGTGCGCGGCCGTACCACTGCCCAGACCGGCCTGGTCCTGGGTCACGAGATCACCGGTGAAGTGATCGAAAAGGGCAGCGACGTCGAAAACCTGAAAATCGGTGACCTGGTCTCGGTGCCATTCAACGTTGCGTGCGGGCGCTGCCGTTCCTGCAAGGAGCAACACACCGGTGTCTGCCTGACGGTCAACCCGGCCCGTGCCGGCGGTGCCTACGGTTATGTCGACATGGGCGACTGGACCGGCGGCCAGGCCGAATACGTGCTGGTGCCGTACGCCGACTTCAACCTGCTGAAACTGCCGGACCGCGACAAGGCCATGGAGAAAATCCGCGACCTGACCTGCCTGTCCGACATCCTGCCGACCGGCTACCACGGCGCAGTCACCGCTGGCGTCGGCCCTGGCAGCACCGTCTACATCGCCGGCGCCGGCCCGGTTGGCCTCGCGGCTGCCGCTTCCGCCCGCCTGCTGGGTGCTGCGGTAGTGATCATCGGCGACGTCAACTCCATCCGCCTGGCTCACGCCAAGGCCCAAGGCTTTGAAATCGTCGACCTGTCCACAGACACCCCGCTGCACGAACAAATCGCCGCGCTGCTGGGCGAACCAGAAGTGGACTGCGCAGTCGATTGCGTGGGCTTCGAAGCCCGCGGCCACGGCCATGACGGCGTCAAGCACGAAGCCCCGGCCACCGTGCTCAACTCATTGATGGGCGTGGTCCGCGTGGCCGGCAAGATCGGTATTCCCGGCCTCTATGTCACCGAAGACCCGGGCGCAGTTGATGCCGCCGCAAAAATGGGCAGCCTGAGCATTCGCTTCGGCCTGGGCTGGGCCAAATCCCACAGCTTCCACACCGGCCAGACCCCGGTGATGAAGTACAACCGCCAGCTGATGCAGGCGATCATGTGGGACCGCATCAATATTGCTGAAATCGTTGGCGTGCAGGTCATCAGCCTGGATGACGCGCCGAAGGGTTATGGCGAGTTCGATGCCGGTGTGCCGAAGAAGTTTGTGATTGATCCGCATAAGTTGTTCAGTGCGGCGTAAGTTGGTTTGAAGAAAAGGGCGACTTGATGTCGCCCTTTTTATTTGCTGACGGTGGAAAGCATGCAGCATCACCGTCTTTCTTTCTGATCTTTCCTCTTAACTTGGCAGGTAGTTCGACTTCATTACCCACGCAAAAAATCCCGGTGCGTGTCCAGTTTTGTCTGTCCTGTTTAGCGGGTCCCGGCGCAATACGCGTAGACGTTCAACCCCCCGCCCCAAACGGACTCAAACTGTCCGGACTATTGAACCGCATCAACACCGGATTGAACGCCCGATAACCATTGCCCAGCAGATAGTGTCCGGTCACCGGATCCGCTCGTTCGCCGTTGAAGCCGAGCAGGCTTGGAGGGCCAACTTCCTGAGGACGATGGCCATGGCCGTGTAGGCAAGGCGCTGAGGTTGTGCTGCATCGAACGTTTGTAAAACCGAACGCTGATGATCGGTGGCGAGCAAGGTGGTTGTGCTGATTTCATTTTTCCGCTGCTGCTGGGCCAGCAACTGATCGTCGTGCTGCACGACCGAATGTTGGACCGGCCCCTGAATCTCGGTGCTCAGCCGGTCTTTCGGTAGAAGCGTCGGATGCCGACCTGGTCCGCTACCATGCAGTCGGCCAAGCGGTCCAGCGGATCGTAGTGGTAGTGGCAGAGTAGCGGGCCCTGATTCTTCGGCATGGAGTCGACCATTAGGTGAGATGAGCGAAGCAAACAATCAATCGCTAACCTTTCGCGTTCACCAGCACCACATCGCTGCAACTGAAGAATGTCTCGCGGGCAGGGTCTTCATGGCGTTGCCACATAATGAAGATCACTGACTTGCTGTCCGTGACATAGCCTGCTGGTAATTGAACGTCCAGGTAATAGGTGCCCGGTCCTTTCGTGTCCGGGGCAAGTCTCACCTTGACGTCAGGAGACTGCTTCAGCGCGGCCCAGCTGAGGTTGTCCGGGTCGGTCAGGTAAACCTCGAATTCGCTGGGATCATGCATCTGGCTGGCCACATAAGTGAGCTGCACGCGGCCGTCCTTCACGTCCAGATCAGTGGTGTGCCAGGCAGCGCTTTTGAGGTTGATACTGTCGAAGCGATCTTGACCGGCGGAACAGAGTTTCCCATCGGGAGCGACGTCTTCCGGCTTGGTGCCTTCGGGGATGTTTTGCGAGTAGGCGTTCCAGTCGTTGAACAGACGGGCGCGTTCCCAGTCGGCGTCGCCTGCCGCTGTAAAGGCTTCCCGGCACGCAGCGTTCTTGATGTTTGCGCTGCCATTGTTGAAGTCCTGCTGATCCCAGCAATAGTACTGGCGAGACGGCGGCATCTGCGAGGTACCGTGTTTTATCTCTGGGCTCTTGGACGGGGTTTTGACATCAGTGCAACTGATCAAACCGATGCTGGACAGAAGAATGCAGCTCAGGGCTAGGCTGGAATATTTCATTGTAAATTCCTTTTTCTAGAGAAAATTCCTTTATTTCGAACACGACGTCCGGGCTGTTTTCAGCGCAAAGGAACGGTATCTGCCAAGGTCTTTACCTTCGACGATCCGAGCTTAGGACCGGGTTGAACTGCTGCCTACTGTCAGAGTTGACAGTACTGCATCAAAAAAAACGGAGCATGCGGCATGGCCGCGTTCAGGGTTGGCTCGTTATGGCCTCGCCGACCCGCTGGCAAAATTGCGAATAGAACGCCTGCGCGTTCATGCCACGGCAATCGTTCTTGATCTGCGCCAGGGCGGCCGGACTGAATGACAGGCTGCGCGGCATGCTGGCGAAGTTGAAGTAGCCATCCTGTTGGGTCTTGATGGCATCGAACCCCGGCATGTCATACATCAGTTCGACGTCATCATCGGCAAGCATTCGCGCTTTCACGGTCACTTGGGTATACACCTTTCCTCCTGGCGCGCCATTCAGCGCCGCCAGGCCGTGGCCGACGACGCGCAGCATGTCCGGCGCCCAATCCTCGCCCGCCTCGATGGGCGTGGCGGGGCGGTAGAAAACGCTCAGGGCCTGCTGGTCTCGCGTGACCTGCGTCAGGGCAGGATCATAACGCTTGATGCGGTGCTCGATGGTCAGCCAGGTCTTTTGCGCTTCGCTGACGTCGTCGGCAAGTTCCGGATTCAACGGGCCGCGCTGGCACTCGCTGACGCCGAAGGCGATGAGCATGCCCGTCAGAATGACCGCGAGGGCGCCTCCACCGATTTGTACGTTCATGGCGTTACTCTGCTGAAAGAAGGCTGCACTGTATTCGATGGCAGGTATTGCTGCACGCGGCAAGCGCGGTGTTGAACAAACCCCGGCTATCCCAGTCCAACGCTCGACTTTGCGCCGCCCCTTTCCGGGCGGCTTTTTCATGTTCCAGAGGATGTCCCGATGAAGGTTTCACGCGGTTTTGCACTGTCTTGCCTGCTCTCGTTGGCAGCTGGCCCGGCCTTCGCACAGTTCAGCCTCGCCGATGCGACAAGCGTGATCTCGGCCATTCAGGGCAACCAGCAGGAGGGGGCGGTAGCGGCTGCGCCGAAAGCCGCCGGGTTGCTCAATACCCTCGGCTCGGAACTCCAGATCACGCCGGAGCAAGCCGTGGGCGGTGCCGGGGCGATGCTCGGACTGGCCAGGAACCAGCTCGGCGAGGCGCAGTTCGCCGAGCTGAGCAAAAGTGTGCCGGGGCTCGATCAGATCGCCGGGAACAGTGCCATCGGTGGCCTTAACGGCTTGGGTGGCTTGCTGGGCGGCGGGTCGGACAAAAACGCCTTGCTCGACGGCTTGCTCGGTAACGTCAAGGACACCGGCGACCTGAACAATGCCTTCAGCGCGCTGGGCATGGACAGCGGCATGATCGGCAAGTTTGCCCCGATCATCTTGCAGTACCTCGGCCAACAGGGCGTCGCCAGTTCGCTGTTGCAGAACCTGGGCGGTATCTGGGGCGCCGGCGCCGGTATCTGATCAGGCGCTCTCGTTGCGCAGCTGAGCAATGCGCTGGTCCTTTTCATGCCAGAGCTGGTTGACCCAGTCCTGCACATGCTGGCGAAACACTGGGTCGTTTTCGTAATCGCCTTGCCACAGCGCCGGGTCCAGTTCGCGGGTCTGGATGTCGACGATGACCCTGGGCACCGCGCCGCTGATCAAGTCCCAGAACCCGGGGATGCGCTGCTGCGGATAAACCACCGTCACGTCGAGGATCGCATCCAGCTGCTCGCCCATTGCCGCCAGCACAAACGCCACGCCACCGGCCTTGGGCTTGAGCAGATGACTGAACGGCGATTGCTGCTGTTGGCTTTTGGCGGCGGTGAAGCGCGTGCCTTCGAGATAATTCACCACGGTGACTGGCTGACGCTTGAACAGCTCGCAGGCGGCCTTGGTGATTTCCAGATCCTTGCCGGCCAGCTCCGGATTCTTTGCCAGGAACGCCTTGGTGTAGCGCTTCATGAAAGGGTAATCCAATGCCCACCACGCCAGCCCCAGGAACGGCACCCAGATCAGCTCTTTCTTGAGAAAGAATTTGAAGAACGGCGTGCGTCGGTTGAGGGTCTGGACCAGGGCGGGGATATCCACCCATGACTGGTGATTGCTGATCACCAGGTACGAGGTGTCGCTGCGCAGGCCTTCACCGCCGCGAATGTCCCAGCGGGTGGGGATGCACCAGGCAAATATCAGCTTGTCGATCTCGGCCCAGGTCTCGGCAATCCACATCACCGCCCACGAGGCGTAGTCGCGAAGACGCCTGGGCAGGACCAGCTTGAGCAATGCGAACACCATCAGCGGCCCGAACAGCACCAGGGTATTGAGCAATAGCAGCAGGGTGACGAAACAGCCGGTGAGCAGGCGGCGCATAGATGACTCTTGCAAACGGGTTGGGCGGGCCATGATAAGCAGCTTCGAGCGGCAGGCCAAATCGGCCTGGACGAAAGTTTCACTTGGGCTTGGCTAAACTGGGTCGGCTTTTTGTGGCGAGGGGATTTATCCCCGCTGGGTGCGAAGCGCCCCCTGAGGACTTACATCTCGGTGTACCAGATAATTCGGGTTGGCTGTTTTTGGGATTGCTTCGCAACCCAACGGGGATAAATCCCCTCGCCACAATGGAGTGCTTTGCTGGATTTTGTCTCAACCCTTGGTCTCGAAGGCAACCGAACGAATTCATCGGCCACTGTCTAAAATCCCACTCCCACAACGGAAGCCCCTTACATGAAATCCGTTTTAGCCCTGCTTTCCCTGGTGGCCCTCCCCGTGCTCGCCGCCGAACCGACCCTCTATGGGCGCTACGAATACATCGCGCTGCCGGAAATCGGTGGCGAAGTGCTCAAGGCCAAGATGGACACCGGCGCATTGACCGCCTCGCTGTCGGCCAAGGACATCGAGACGTTCACCCGTGACGGCGATGACTGGGTACGTTTCCGCCTGGCGACCAAGGACGCGAGCAACAAGATCTACGAACACAAGATCGCCCGCATCAGCAAGATCAAGACCCGTTCCGAAGAGGACGAGGACGACGACGAAAAGGTCGCCCCCAGCAAGCGTCCGGTGGTGGAACTGGAAATGTGCCTGGGTAACGTCAAGCGCACTGTCGAGGTCAACCTGACCGACCGCAGCAGTTTCAACTACCCGCTGCTGATCGGTGCCAAGGCCTTGCGTGAGTTCGACGCGGCGGTGAACCCGGCGCGGCGGTTTACGGTGGATAAACCGGACTGTTGATTTCCCCGATTGACGTGCCCCGAGGCTTGGGGCACCGTTCCGGCAACTTTACTGTCGGGCCCGGTCGCCATGCCTCATATTCTGATTGTCGAAGACGAAGCCGCCATCGCTGATACGCTGGTGTTTGCGCTGCAGGGCGAGGGCTTTGACACCACTTGGTTGAGCCTGGGAGCCGCGGCCCTGGAGCATCAGCAGAAGACTCCGGCGGACCTGATTATTCTCGACGTGGGCCTGCCGGATATCAGCGGTTTCGAGACGTGTAAGAATCTCAGACGTTTCAGCGACGTTCCGGTAATTTTTCTTACGGCCCGGGATGGCGAGATCGACCGGGTGGTGGGCCTGGAGATCGGCGCCGATGATTACGTGGTCAAGCCCTTCAGCCCCCGCGAAGTTGCCGCCAGGGTTCGCGCGATTCTCAAGCGCGTGGCGCCGCGGCCTTTCGCGGAAGCGGGTTCGGCGTTGTTCCAAGTGGACAGCGAGCGCGTGCAGATCAGCTATCGCGGCAAGCCGTTGAACCTCACTCGTCATGAGTTTCGCCTGTTGAACTGCCTGCTGGAGCAGCCTGAGCGGGTCTTCAGTCGCGAGCAATTGCTCGATGCCCTGGGCGTGGCCAGCGATGCCGGCTACGAGCGCAGCATCGACAGCCACATCAAGAGCCTGCGCGCCAAGTTGCGCCTGGTCCGGGCCGAGGCCGAACCGATCCAGACCCACCGGGGCCTTGGCTACAGCTACAGCCCGGGCCACAGCTGATGTCGCTGGGTATCCGGATTTTCCTGGCCTACGTGCTGTTCATCGGCCTGGCCGGGTATTTCGTGCTTAACACGGTGATGGAGGAGATCCGTCCCGGTGTGCGCCAGTCCACCGAGGAAACCCTGGTGGACACGGCCAACCTGATGGCCGAGATCCTGCGGGACGATTTCAAGGCCGGGACGCTCAGCCAGAACCGCTGGCCGCAATTGCTCAGGTCCTATGGCGAACGCCAGCCGGCGGCGACGATCTGGGGATTGCCAAAAAACCAGGTCAACCATCGCATCTACGTCACCGATGCCAATGGCATCGTCGTGCTCGATTCCAGTGGCGTGGCGGTGGGCCAGGATTATTCGCGGTGGAACGACGTCTACCTGACCCTGCGCGGCCATTACGGCGCTCGTTCGACCCGCAACGATCCGAGCGACCCGGCATCTTCGGTGATGCATGTCGGGGCCCCGATCCGGGACAACGGAAGGATCATCGGCGTGGTCACGGTGGCCAAGCCCAACAGCTCGTTGCAACCTTACATCGACCGCACGGAGCGGCGCCTGCTGGCGTACGGTGCCGGGTTGATCGGCCTGGGCCTGTTGCTGGGCGCCTTGCTGTCCTGGTGGCTCAGCGCGGCTTTGCGCCGTTTGACTCGTTATGCCCAGGCGGTCAGCCAGGGCCGGCGGGTGGAAGTGCCGCATTATCGCGGCGGCGAATTCGAGCAACTGGCGGGCGCCGTCGAACACATGCGCACCCAGCTCGAAGGCAAGGCCTACGTCGAGCGTTATGTGCACACCTTGACTCATGAACTGAAGAGCCCGCTGGCCGCTATTCGCGGCGCCGCCGAGCTGCTGCAGAGCGACATGCCCGCCGCCCAGCACCAGCGCTTCGTCGGCAACATCGACAGCGAAAGCGTGCGCATGCAGCAATTGATCGAGCGCCTGCTCAACCTGGCCCAGGTCGAGCAGCGCCAGGGGTTGGAGGATATTGTCGCGGTGCCGTTGGCGGCGTTGGTCGATGAATTGCTGGAGGCTCGCGGCGGCTGGATCGAAAGTCGTCAATTGCGCATAGAGCGATGCATCGCCGCTGATCTGACGCTGACCGGGGAGGCCTTCCTGTTGCGCCAGGCCCTGGGCAACTTGCTGGAAAATGCCTTGGACTTCACCCCTGTCGAAGGCCTGTTGCGCATCAGAGCCGAGCGCCTGGGCAGCCGCGTCGAGATCCGTCTTTTCAACCAGGCCGAGCCGATTCCCGACTACGCACTACCGCGCCTGAGCGAGCGGTTCTATTCCTTGCCGCGCCCTGGCACCGGGCGCAAGAGCACAGGCCTGGGGCTCAACTTTGTCGAGGAAGTGGTGCAGTTGCATGGGGGGGAATTTGGCATCGGTAATGTCGAGGGTGGGGTGGAAGTGGTGCTGCGGTTGCCCTGACACCACAAAATCCATCTGAAAAAGCAGGCACTTGTGGGAGCGAGCTTGCTCGCGAAGACAGTGGCACATCCAACATCGTCGCCCAGACAGTCCGCTATCGCGAGCAGGCTCGCTCCCACAGTTCAGTTGCCGTCGGGCCTGTCTCCACACAATCTCCACATTCCCCTCATAAACCGCCCACACAGCCGCGCCAGACTCTCCCTCATTCGAACAGGGAGAGCCCCACATGAACCGCAGCCTCGCCATAAAACTGGGCATGATCGCCCTCTTGATTCTCTTGCTGATGATCCCGCTGTTGATGATCAACGGCCTTATCGATGAGCGCCAGGAGCTGCGCGATGGGGTGTTGCAGGACATCGCCCGCAGTTCCAGCCACAGCCAGCAGTTGATCGGCCCGATGATCGTGGTGCCGTTTCGCAAGGACGTGAAGGTCTGGAATACCAACGAGAAGACCGGCGTGCGCTTCCTCGAAACCGTCGAGCAAACGGGCGAGTTGTATTTCCTCCCGGAGCAATTTGAGCTCGACGGCCAGATCCGCACCGAAACACGTGCCCGGGGCATCTACGAAGCGCGCTTGTTTCATGCCGACAACCGGATCGATGGCCGCTTCAAAGTGCCGGAACGTTATGGCGTCGCCCCGAAGGATTTCGCCGACTACCGCTTTGACGAGCCGTACCTGAGCGTCGGCATCAGCGATATTCGTGGCATCGAGAATGCGTTGACCCTGACGCTGAACCAGCAGACGGTCGATTTCCTTCCCGGTTCGCGGCTTGGCTGGCTGGGGCAGGGCGTACACGTGCCGTTGCCGATGATCACCGCCCAGGGCAGCCCCGAACTGACCTTCGGTTTCGACCTGCGCCTGCAAGGCACCGGCGAGCTGCAGATCCTGCCGGTGGGCAAGTCCACCAAGGTGCACCTGTCCGCCGATTGGCCGCACCCGAGCTTCATCGGCAATTACCTGCCGGTCAATCGCGAGATCAATGAGCAGGGCTTCAATGCCGACTGGCAGACCTCGTTTTTCTCCACCAACCTTTTGGAAACGCTGCAAGCCTGCGATCCCAGCGATGGTTGCGAAGCGTTCCGCAGTCGTGCGTTCGGTGTAAGTTTCGTCGATCCGGTGGACCAGTACCTGAAGAGCGACCGGGCGATCAAATATGCGCTGCTGTTCATCGCGCTGACCTTCGCCGGGTTCTTCCTCTTCGAAGTGCTCAAGAGCCTCGCGGTGCACCCGGTCCAGTACGCATTGGTCGGCGTGGCGCTGGCGTTCTTCTACCTGCTGCTGTTGTCGCTGTCGGAGCACATCGGCTTCACCCTGGCGTACCTGGTATCGGCCAGTGCCTGTGTGGTGCTGATTGGCTTCTACGTCTGCCATGTGCTGCGCAGCGTGAGCCACGGCCTGGGATTTTCAGCGGGGTTGGCGGGTTTGTACGGACTGCTTTATGGCCTGTTGAGCGCCGAAGACTACGCGCTGTTGATGGGCTCGCTGCTGCTGTTCGGCCTGCTGGGCGTGTTCATGGTGCTGACCCGCAAGCTGGATTGGTACGGAGTGGGCGCGAAGCCGGCGGCTGCGATGAGTTTTGATCTGGGAGAGGTGAAATGAGCCGGTCGTTGGGGTTGCGGGAGGACCAGCGGGTGGGGGATATGCTGGTGATGCGAATTGTCGGGTTGTTTCCTTTGGATCCGGTGCGCGGCCTTCGCGAGCAGGCTCGCTCCCACAAGAGCGCAACACAATCAAATGTGGGAGCGAGCCTGCTCCGGGCGGCGTTCCGACGAAGAGGCCGGTGAGCCAAGACAGTTTTAGACCCGGGGCACCGTCTCGGCCATCGAAGGCCGCAAACTGACCTCGGAAAACCACGCCGCCAGCTGCGGATTGTTCTCGCGCCATTCCAGGTCGGCATGGCGCAGGTCCAGGTAACCCAAGGCGCAGGCCACGCTGATGGACGCGACGTCGAAATGGCTGGCCAGTTCTGCAATCGCCTCGGATTCGAGCGTGGCGAGGGCGCGACGAATCTTGTCCCGCTGCGCATCGAGCCATTCGTCCCAGTGTTTTTCCACAGGACGCAGGGCTGTCTCGTAGCGGATCATCACCGCCGCGTCCATGATCCCGTCGGCCATGGAGGCCAGGGTCAGGCGCCGCCAGCGCGCGGCGCCCTCGCGCGGGATCAGCGGGTTGCCGACGTGTTGGTGGTCGAGGTAGTCGAGGATGACGCGGCTGTCGTGGATCACCGTCCCGTTGGCCAGGCGCAGGGCCGGAATCTTGCTCAACGGATTGTCATGGATCAGTGCTTGGTCCGGCTTGACCGGCGTGAGTTGGCTGAGCTGCAAGGCGACGCGATCCTGCTGTCCGGTTTCGTGCAGCAGCACCAGGACCTTGCGGACGAAGGGCGAAGCGGGGTTCTGGAACAGGGTCATGCTGGGGGTGGACATGCAGAACATCCTCGATTGGGCGGGCTGGGCTTAGCCTAGACAGTTGCGGGTCTGCTGGCGAGTAACGAATCGATAGGTGTATTCCACTGTGGGAGCGAGCTTGCTCGCGATGGCGGCGTGTCAGTCAACATCAATGCAACTGAACTTCCGCTATCGCGAGCAAGCTCGCTCCCACAGGTTCTTTGCCGCGCTGGGGTTATCCGCGTTTGATCAAGCCCCATGCCCCAAGCACGGTCGGGATTCCCAATCCAACCCAGCTCAGCGCATCCCAGGCGCCGTCACCGAGCAATGCGCTGAACAGCCCCGCCGCGCTCAATGCGCCGATCACCACGGGAATGCCAAACACCTTCCAGAAATTCGACTGCCGAGGCCTCACGGGGCAACCTCCGCGCCGACAGTCGCGCGCTTGGCGGCTTTACGTCGCACCACCCACAGATAAACGCCACTGCCCAGGACGATGATCGTCAGCACATCCAGGGTTGCCCAGAAAATCTGCATTGGCCGGCCACCGTAGTCGCCGAAATGCAGCGGCAGGGACAGGCTCATCACGTCCATGTACCACGGCCGCTCGGCCACGGCGGTGACGTCCAGGGTGCTGGCGTCGATCAATACCGGAGTGAGCAGGTGCGAGGTCAGGTGGGTGTCGCCCTTCATGAACACGCTGTAGTGATGCTCGCTGGAAAACAGCGTGCCGGGGAAGGCGATGAAGCTGGGCTCCATGCCCGGCGCGACTTCCTTGGCAATGTCGAGCAGGCGGGTCGCCGGTGCCAGTTGCGTCAGTGGCGGGGCGTTGCGGTACGGCTCGACCATCGCGCTGAGGCTGTCGTTGCGCCACGCGGCGATGATCAGGTCGGCGCAGGCGGCAATCACGCCGGTCACGCCCACGGTCAGCGCCCAGACCAGGGTGACGACGCCGATCAGGTTGTGCAGGTCGAGCCAGCGCAGGCGGGTGGATTTGTCCTGGCGCACCGTGCCGAAGTTCAAGCGCCGCATGAACGGCAAGTACAGCACCACGCCGGAGACGATGGCATTCACGAACAGAAACCCCATGAACGCCAGCACCAACTTGCCCGGCAGCCCGGCGAACATGTCCACATGCAGGCGCAGCATGATCATCATGAAACCGCCGTTGGCCGAAGGCATTTCCAGGGCTTCGCCGGTGCGCGCGTCGAGCATGAAGGTATGGGATGAATTGGGTTCGGTGCCCGGTGTCGGCGCCATGATGGTGATCACGCCGTTGGGGTCGTCTTCGTCCCAGCCGAAATACTGGACCACTTCACCCGGACGATGAGCCTTGGCTTTTTCCACCAGTTGTTGAAGATCCAACGGCGGCGTGCCGGCCGGCATTTCCCGCAGCTGCGGGGCATCGCCCAACAGATGCTCGATTTCATGATGGAAAATCAGCGGCAGCCCGGTGATTGCCAGCATCAGCAGGAACACCGTACAGATCAGGCTGCTCCAGGTGTGGACAAAGGACCAGCGGCGAATGGTTTTGCTTTTCATGATCGATCCGAATGCAAAAGGGCCACGATGGCTGAAGCGGTCAGTCAAGCTGCGAAACCGGTGGGAGCGAGCCTGCTCGCGAAGGCGGCGCGACAGTCAGCATTGACGTCGTCTGGCACTGCGCTTTCGCGAGCAGGCTCGCTCCCACAGGGATTTCATTCAGCTGATCGAGCTCAGCGACAGGCGACCTTCTAAAAGGTTTTGCAAATGCTAACCGTTTACCATTTGTAATTCACGCTGGCGACGACGTTGCGTTGGTCTCCGTAGTAGCAATAGAAGCCGTCACAGGTGGACAGGTATTCCTTGTTGAAGATGTTTTTCGCGTCCACCGCCACGGTGACGCCCTTGAGGGTCTTGTTCAAACGGCCCAGGTCGTAATGGGCCGAGGCGTCATACACCGTATAGGAGCCGACATGCCCCCAATCGGTGTTGGTGGTGTTGCCGTAGGTGTCGCCGACATAACGCACGCCGGCACCCACGCCGAACCCGTCCAGCGAGCCGTTGTGCCAGGTGTAGTCAGCCCATGCGGTGGCCTGGTTACGCGGAACCTGGGCCATGCGCTTGCCTTCTTCGGCCGCGGTGCCCTTGGTGATTTCGCTGTCGTTGTAGGTGTAGGAACCGACCAGCTTCAGGTTGTCGGTAACGTCGCCCGAGGCTTCCAGCTCAAGACCGCGCACCTGGACTTCACCGACCTGGCGGGTGACGTTGTTTTCGGTGACGGAGTTGTTTTTCTGGGTCAGGTCGAACACCGCAGCCGTCAACAAGGTCTTGGTGCCGGGTGGCTGGTACTTGATACCCGCCTCGTACTGTTCGCCTTCCGTCGGCTTGAACGCTTCGGTGCTGTTGACGGTTGAGCCTGCCGCCGCCTGGAATGACTGGGCGAAGGAAACGTAGGGCGTCACACCGTTATCGAAGACGTAGCTCAACGCCGCGTTGCCGCTGAATTTCTTGTCGCGCTGGGTGTTGGTGACATTGTTCTGGTTGTGGAACACGGTGCCGGTGTGAATCCAGTCTTCACGACCACCAAGGGTCAGGCGCCACTTGTCCAGGGCAATCTGGTCCTGGAAGTACAGGCCGGTCTGGTTGGTCTTCTGGTTGTAGTCATACATCGTGAAGTACTGGACGTTGGAAAAATCCTGTCCGTAGGTCGGGTTGTTGATATTGCTGGTCGGCACGCCAGTCGAACCCCAATCCCAACGCGAATTGCTGTTCGAGCGCTGGTGATCCAGGCCCAGCAACAAGGTGTGGCTCAGATCACCCGTCTGGAAGTCAGCCTGGAAGTTGTTGTCCACGGCGAACTGGCTGATGTCTTCGTCGATCACGCTGGCGCTGCGCTTGACGTTGCCGTCGGCGTCCACCGATTGGTCCGGGCCATCCGGCGAGAACTGACCGCCGGCGGAGATGCCCTGGGTTTCCAGGTCGCTCTTGGTGTAGCGCAGGTTCTGGCGGAACTGCCAGGTGTCGTTCAGGCGGTGTTCAAAGGCATAACCGAGCGCGTAGTAGGTGCGGTCGTAGAATTCCCAATCCGGGTCACCGAGGTTCTTGTGATGGGAAATCTTGCCCGCCGGCGACGACAGCTTGGTGCCTTGCAGGGGCAGGAATTGCCCGGTGATGCCGGTGTCATCGCGGGTGTATTGCGACAGGAATGTCAGGCGGGTGTCGTCGTTGATGTTCCAGGTCAGGCTCGGGGCGATGTTGTAGCGCTTGTCCGGGATGTGATCGATCTGGGAGTTACTGTCGCGCACGGTACCGCTGAGCCGGTAGAGGAACTGGCCTTCGTCGTCGACCTTGCCGGTGCTGTCGAAGTTGATCTGCTTGTGCTCGTGGCTGCCTGCCTGCAACTCCACTTCATTGCTGCTCTCGGCTTGCGGGCGACGACTGACCATGTCGAGCATGCCGCCGGGTGGCGTCTGGCCGTAGACCGACGACGCCGGGCCTCGAAGCACGGCGATGCGCTCAAGGTTCCACGGCTCGATCTTCGGGGTAATGTAGTTGCCCTTGGGCAGCGGCAGGCCATCGAGGAACTGGGTCGGCACGAAGCCGCGCACCAGCAGCCAGTCGTTCCGCGAGTCCGAACCGTAGCCGCTGCTCTGCACGCCGGCGGTGTAGCGCAGGGCATCGTTGAGGTTGAGCACGGAGCGGTCGTCCATCTGCTGGCGCGTGACCACCGAGACCGAGCGCGGCAGTTCGACGATCGGCGTGTCGGTCTTGGTGCCGGCGGCGGTGCGGGTGACCGCATAGCCTTCGGTCGGGCCCCAGGCGGTTTCGCTGACGCCGGCGCCGATCACGCTGGTTTCCGGTAGCACCATGACGCCCTCTGGCATGGCCACCAGGCTGTAGGTGCCGGCGCTGCTTTGCTCCAGTTGCAGGCCGGTGCCGCGCAAGGCTTCACGCAACGCACCGGTGGCGTCGAACTGGCCTTGGACCGGCGCCGAGGTTTTACCCGAAGCCAGCGCCGGGTTCAGGCTCAGGGCAAGGCCGGCCTGGCTGGCGATCTGGTTCAAGGTGCTGGCCAATGGCGCGGCGGGGAGGTTGTAGGCGCGCACGCTGGACGCCTGCTCGGCGGCCAGCAGCGGACCGCTGGCCAGCGGGGTGGCGAAGGCGATGGCGACGGCCAACAGGCTGGGACGCAACAGGGTGTCTAGCGGGCGGGACATACGGCGGCTCCTGAATGGAAATATTTCTCAATTGCCTGTGTGCCGGATGAAAACCGAAAAGTGATAGGGGTGGATGAAAATAATTTAGATTCAGATTGCGAGCGGTTGGGTGGTGACGCAACTGGCTTCTTCGCGAGCAGGCTCGCTCCCACAGGGGTTTGCATTACCTGGTGGGAGCGAGCCTGCTCGCGAAGGCGTCCTCAGAGACGCAACATCTTCTAGCGCTTGGCCTCGACCCGCGGCGCCACCACCACCCACCAGCGCGCGTGATGCTCGACCTGCACCGGCAAGGTCGGCAGCAAAGCGGTCAACGCCAGGTTGGTGTCATGCAGCGGGAAACTGCCGGTAATGCGCAGGTCCGCCACCTTGGGCTCGACGCCCAGGTAGCCGCGCCGATAGCGCGCCAACTCACGGACCAGGTCTTCGAGTCGCGCGTTGTCCACCACCAGCATGCCGCGAGTCCAGGCATCGGCGCCGGGGCTCAGGGCCAAGGTTGGACCGAGGCCGTCGCGGCGCATCAGCACCTGCTGGCCTTCGCGCAGAATCTGCTCCTCGGCGGTCGCTTGCGGATGCGCGGCCACGGCGGATTTCAATACGCTCAGGCGCGTGCCTTGGTCCTCAAGCCTGACCAGAAACCGTGTGCCCAAGGCGCGCATGCTGCCCTCACGCGTCTCGACGATGAACGGGCGCGGATCGTTGTGGCCGGTTTCCACCAGGATCTCGCCTTCCTGCAGGATGACGCGCCGCTGCTTGTCGTCGAAACGCACATCCAACGCGCTGTGAGTGTTGAGGTTGATCAGCGTGCCGTCGGCCAGGCGCAACGTGCGCTGTTCACCGGTGGCGGTGCGCTGGTCGGCCAGCCAATAATCCAGCGGCAGGTAACGCTCGCCAGCGAACAGCGCCAGGCCGATGACCGCGACGACGCTGGCCAGGCCGCTGCCGATCTTGCGTACCCGCCGCCGGATGCTGACCCGCGATTGCAGCAGCGCCGCACGCGCCGGGCCGCTGGCGACGCTGAAACGCTGGTCGAGCATGCCCAGTTGCTGCCAGGCGCGTGCATGCTCCTCATCGGCGGCGTGCCATTGAGCGAAGGCTTCACGCTCCTGAGGGCTGCCATTGCCTGAGTCCAGGGACAATTGCCAGGCGATGGCCGCGTCCAACACCCGCGCCGAGACTGGCTTGGAAGAGGCCAGGGTCATGTCGGCTCACCGTAAAGGGCGATGTAGCACTGCCGCACGCCTTGGGCCAGGTATTGGCGCACCCGCGGCACCGAAACCCCCAGGCGCTCGGCGATTTCAGCGTGGCCGAGGCCGTCGAGGCGGTTATAGAGGAAGGCCGCGCGCGCCTTGCTCGACAGTTTGCCAAGCAGACGGTCGATGTTCCTGAGGTCTTCGAGGATCATCTGCTGCTCCTCTACCGAAGGTTGCTCAGCCTCGGGAATCAGCATCAGTTCGGTCAGGTAAGCCTGCTCCAGCGCGGCCCTGCGGAAATAATCAAACAGCAGGCCTTTGGCGATCGCCAGCAGAAACGCCCGGGGCTCGCGCGGTGGCTGCAACCCGTCACGCCCCAGCAGCCGCACGAAGGTGTCCTGGCTCAGGTCTTCCGCCCGCTGTGGACATGCCACGTTGCGCTGTAGCCATGCCAATAGCCAGCCGCGATGGTCGCGGTACAACGCACCAACCAGATCACCGTTAGGAGTAGGAACTGACGACACGGAGCATCACCGACGCATTAAGTAACGAGAATTGTTCGCGATTGTGGCAGAGGCGGGGGCTGGAAAGCAATTGGCGCTGGTCGGGATAAAACTGTGCACTCCTGTGGGAGCGAGCCTGCTCGCGAAAACGGTCCGTCCGATACGTTGATGTTGGCTGACAAACTGCCTTCGCGAGCAGGCTCGCTCCCACAAAATCCTTGTTGCTTTAATTAAAACGAAGGCGCCTGCTGCCGCCGTTTCCACTGCCCCAGGCGCTGTTGCAGGTCGAGCGCGCTGTGGATGTCCTGCTGGCGGGCGCGGCTGAACAGGATCAGCGCCAGTTCCGCAGTGGCGAGGGCGTCGGCGCTGGCGTTGTGGCGCTCGAAGACTTGCAGCTTGAACCAGTCGATCCACTCGTCCAGGCCTGACTTGCGCAGATTGGCTTGCGGGCAAAGCATCGGGGCCAGGTCAGCCACGTCCAGGAACGGATGCAGCAGTCGGCAGCCCAGATAGTCTTTCATGGCGCGTCCGAGCATGTGCGAATCGAACGGCGCATGGAACGCCAGCAATGGGCTATCGCCGACGAACTCCATGAACGCCACCAGCGCTTCGGCCGGGTCGCTGCCGGCAGCGATGGCGCTCGGTGCCAGGCCATGGATCAGTACGCTGGGCCCGAGCTTCTGCTTGTCGCATTGCAAGGTCCGCTCGAACTGCTGGCTGAAGTCGATGGCGCCGTCTTCAATGACGACCGCACCGATGGACAGCACCTGATCCTTGTTCAGGTTGAGGCCGGTGGTTTCCAGGTCGACCACCACCCACCGTTGCTCCCGCAGGCTGCGCTCCGTCAATGGCGCGGCGGCGGGCAGATTGTTCAGGCGCTGCTGCAATGCGTCCGAGAGCATCGGCTGGACCGGGCGCAACCAGGAAAACAGACTCACAGCTGGTACCTCACGGTCAGGCTGCTCTGCAGGCGTTGGGCCTGGCGCAGGGATTCACGCAGGATGCGCCGGTCCAAGTGGTTGAGGCTGTCCGGGTCGACGCGGTTGGAATAGGGCTGGTTCTCCCGCGTTTGCAGTTGATGCTGTTGCATGCGTGTCTGCTGGATGAAGTGATAGGCCTCTTCATAAGCCGCGCCGTCCAGCGGCTCGATCACCTCCTTGACGACCAGTTGCCGCAAGCGCTCCAGAGTATTGTTGGCCTCGATGCCGTTGGCCAGCGCGAGCAGGCGGGCGCCGTCGACGAACGGGGTCAGGCCTTGTACTTTGAGGTCGAGCGTCGCCTTCTCGCCGTTCTTGCGGCTCAACACAAAATCCCTGAAGCGGCCAACGGGCGGGCGATGGCGAAGCGCGTTCTCGGCCAGCATGCGTTGGAACAGACGATTGTCGGCCACCTGATCGAGGATCTGCCGGCGCAACTGCTCGCAGCCTTGCTCGTCGCCCCACACCACCCGCAAATCGAAATAGATACTCGAACCCAGCAGGTTCTCGGGCGTCGCCTCACGGACAAAGGCCGCGAAGCGGCGTGCCCATTCGGCGCGGGACAGGCACAATTCGGGGTTGCCGGCCATGATATTGCCCTTGCACAACGTGAAGCCGCACAAGGCCAGGCTCTGGTTGATCTGCTGGGCGATGGGCAGCAGCAGACCACGAATCTGCGCCGCATGGGCAGCGTCCCGGGCTTCGAACAGGATACCGTTGTCCTGGTCGGTGTGCAGGGTCTGCTCGCGGCGGCCTTCGCTGCCAAAGCACAGCCAGCTGAACGCAACGCCCGGGTCGCCCTTCTCGGCGAGGGTCAGCTCGATAACCCGGCATACGGTATGGTCGTTGAGCAGGGTGATGATGTGGGTGATCTGGGTCGATGACGCGCCATGGGCCAGCATGCGTTCCACCAGTTGACCGATCTCGCCGCGCAAGGTCACCAGGTTCTCGATCCTGGGGGCGTTGCGGATCGTCCGGGCCAGGTGCACCAGGTCGACGCGCTGCAGGGAAAACAGGTCCCGCTCCGAGACCACGCCACACAAGCGCTGGTCCTTGACCAGGCAGACGTGGGCAATGTGGCGCTCGGTCATGGCGATGGCCGCATCGAAGGCGCTGTGGTCAGGCGACAGGAAAAACGGTGCCTGGGTCATGTGCATGGTGATCGCCCCGGAAAAATCCCCGGTACCGTCGGCCACGACCTGACGCAGATCGCGCAGGGTGAAGATCCCGACCGGCGCCTTGTGTTCGTCCACCACCACGATGCTGCCGACTTGCTGCTCATGCATCAGCTTGACGGCTTCGCGCAACGGCGTTTCGGGGCTGCAACTGACCGGGTGACGCATTGCCAGCTCGCCCAGGCGGGTATTGAGGGAATATTGCGTGCCCAGGGTCTGTGCGGATTTCTGCTGCACTTGCTGGTTGACCTGATCGAGCAGGCTGCTGACGCCGCGCAAGGCGAAATCGCGAAACGGCCCGGACAGGGCGAACAGCTTGATGAAGGCCAGTTTGTTCAACTGCAGGCAGAAAGTGTCCTCGCCGGCCCGGTGCTCGGTGCGGGTCGCGCGCTCACCCAACAGGGCCGCGAGGGGGAAGCACTCGCCGGTGGTGATCTCGAAGGTGGTCTCGGTGCCGCCCTTGGCCGAGTGCGGTCGCTCGCCCACTACCCGGCCTTGCTTGACGATGTAGAAGTGCTCAACCGGACCGTCGGCCGGCTTGATAATGGTTTCGCCCGGGGCATAAAAACGCAGCAGGCACTGTTCGACCAGGTAGGCCAGGTGGGCATTTTCCATCTGGTTGAACGGGGGGAAACGCTGGAGAAACTGCAACGTTCCCTGGATGTTCTGCAACACCGCGGTTTTCCCTGCCTGGATGAAGGCGTCCGCTTTTTTCATAACCATTACGCAGTCTTTTTCGAATTGTTGTGGTCGGATCTGTTCCCCATGGTCGGCCCCTGAGCGCAGGGTGCCCATTGGACGTAAGTCTAGGTCGCGGCAATGGGAGCGAATCCAAGGAAAACTCCCAGGCCTTGCGTCGGAAAATTCTTCCTGGAATGTACTTGGAAAAAAATCCGACGAAGTGCACATTGAAGCGCCGCAGAACGATGTCTGACCACTGTGCCAGGGGATCGATTCGAGAACGTAGAGAGCATCATGTCCGACCACGATATTTTGAGTGACGCCGAGCGCGAGGCGCTGAGTGCCGTCATGCTGGAACCCGACCTGCCGCCGCAGCGAGTCCTGATAGTCGATGACGACAAGGACGCCCGTGAGCTGCTGTCGGAAATCCTGGCATTGGACGGCATACGCTGCATGACCGCCGCCAGTGGTGAAACCGCACTCAGGATGCTGGAAACCAAGCCCGCCATCGGCCTGCTGATCACCGACCTGCGCATGGGCAATGTCGATGGCCTGGAGCTGGTGCGCCTGGTACGCGAGTCGGAGCGGGCGGCGCTGCCGATCATCATTGTGTCGGGCGATGCCGACGTGAAGGACGCCATCGAGGCGATGCATCTCAGTGTGGTGGATTTCCTGTTAAAGCCGATCGACACCGACAAGCTGCTGGGGCTGGTCAAGCATGAGCTGGGGATGGATCTCTGAGGTGTGCCGAGGACCGGCGCAATTCAAATGTGGGAGATTCTATGTTGCAGGGGAACCCTGCAGCATAGAATTAGGGCGATATTCGCTCTGGTTTTTCATCAGGGCGAATGCCACCCGGCACAATTTACGGGCGAGGCTCACCAGGGCTTGGGTTCTGGCGAAACCTCTTGCCAAGCAGGACTCGTAGTAAGGTTTCCAGACAGGAGACCGGCTAGCCGCCATTGCCGCGGTGTGCGCCAAGCGTCGCAGTTCGCCATCTCCTTTCTTGCTTAGGTGCCTGGGGCTGTGTTTTTTTCCGGAATCCTTTGGCCTCAGGTCCATCCCTAAAAAGGCAATAAACGCATCGCCGCTGGCGAAGTCACCTCGCATGAAGGCTGTCGCCAGACCTGTTGCCGTCAGTTCACCCACGCCCTCAATGGCTTTGCAGCGGTTGATGTTTTCAGTAATTCCCGCCTCTTGGCTGGCCTCGCGCAATAGCTTCTGGATGGCCCGATCGCTTTGCTTGAAGGCCTCCAGTTGCTCGGTCAGGATATCCTTCAGAAGCGGTTCGCCCGACCAACTCAGCATGAGGCTGACGCGCGCTTTGATGAGTTCTGCGCGCTTGCGTAGCAGGCTCTTTAATACTTTGTAGGCCTGCGGAGGTGGGGTCCAGACGCGTAGCCGTTGCTGTTCGTTTGTCAGATAGCGCGCCAGCAAACGTGCATCGCAAGGATCGGTTTTGGCCCGCTGTCCAATGCTTTCGCGGTAGTGGGCCACCCGATAGGCATCCACAACGTAAACCCTGTGCCCCATCCCATGAGCCAGTTCAGCCGTGTCCAGGTGATAAAAGCTGGTGGCTTCTAGTGCAATCAAACTTTGCGCTGGCAACGTTTCGAGCCAACGAACAAGGGCCTTACGGTCGTTATCAACAATCTGAATGCTTTTTAGATCTTCGCGATAAGCCACGATTTCAGCCTTGGCGACATCAATACCGATAACCGCTGGGGAGGTAAGGATTGTCATCTCGAATCCTCGGAGCTAGGGTTTAGATGCTTGTCGGGGTCTACCGTAGCGCTGGCTTGCTTCTATCGTCGGTTTACCGATGAATTCCTTATCGGCGCTTTAGGTAGAAAGGGCGGGACGAGAAGTCTCCCACGGTCCGTACTGGCTAGAGTCGGAATCGAGCTTTTAGTCCCGCCCACCCCTTCAAGTCTAAACATACAAGCGAGCTTGCTCGCGATGCGGACTGACACTCACCGCCTTATTGACTGTCACACCGCTATCGCGAGCAAGCTCGCTCACACAGAAGCAAAAAAAGCCCTGATCTTTCGATCAGGGCTTTTTATTTGCCGCGATTACCGCTCAATCACAACCCATTGGCTGCCTTGAACTCGCGACGACGACGGTGCAGCACCGGCTCGGTATAGCCATTTGGTTGCCTGGTCCCTTCGATCACCAGTTCGACCGCCGCCTGGAAGGCGATGTTGCTGTCGAAGTCTGGCGCCAGCGGGCGATACAGCGGGTCGCTGGCGTTCTGGCGGTCGACCACCGGTGCCATGCGCTTGAGGCTTTCCATCACCTGGTCCCGGGTGACGATGCCATGGCGCAGCCAGTTGGCGATGTGCTGGCTGGAGATACGCAGCGTTGCACGGTCCTCCATCAGGCCGATGTCGTTGATGTCCGGCACCTTGGAGCAGCCCACGCCCTGGTCGATCCAGCGCACCACGTAGCCGAGGATGCCCTGGGCATTGTTGTCCAGTTCATGCTTGATCTGCTCGGGCGTCCAGTTCGGGTTGACCGCCAGCGGGATGGTCAGGATGTCGTCCACCGAAGCGCGGGCACGCTTGGCCAGCTCGGCCTGGCGGGCGAATACATCGACCTTGTGATAGTGCAACGCGTGCAGGGCGGCAGCGGTTGGCGATGGGACCCATGCGGTGTTGGCGCCCGCCATCGGGTGGGCGATTTTCTGCTCGAGCATCGCGGCCATCAGGTCCGGCATGGCCCACATGCCCTTGCCGATTTGCGCGCGGCCTTGCAGACCGGTGCTCAAACCGATGTCGACGTTCCAGTTTTCGTACGCAGCGATCCACTTCTCGGCCTTCATGTCGGCCTTGCGGACCATCGGGCCGGCTTCCATGGACGTGTGGATTTCGTCGCCGGTGCGGTCGAGGAAACCGGTATTGATGAACACCACGCGCTCGCTGGCCGCCTTGATACACGCCTTGAGGTTGACCGTGGTACGGCGCTCCTCATCCATGATTCCGACTTTCAGCGTGTTGCGCGGCAGGTTCAGCACGTCTTCGACGCGGCCGAACAGCTCGTTGGTGAACGCCGCTTCTTCCGGGCCATGCATCTTCGGCTTGACGATATAGACCGAGCCGGTGCGGCTGTTGCGGCGCGAGGTGTTGCCGTTGAGGTTGTGGATCGCGGCCAGGCTGGTGATCAGCCCGTCGAGGATGCCTTCCGGCACTTCATTGCCGTCCTTGTCCAGAATCGCGTCAATGGTCATCAGGTGACCGACGTTGCGCACGAACAAAAGCGAACGGCCGTGCAGCGTCACGCTCGACCCGTCCGCGGCGGTGTAGACGCGGTCAGGGTTCATGGTCCGGGTAAACGTCTGGCCGCCCTTGGCGACTTCTTCCGACAGATCGCCTTTCATCAAGCCGAGCCAGTTACGGTAGATCACCACCTTGTCATCGGCATCGACGGCAGCGACCGAGTCTTCGCAATCCATGATGGTGGTCAGCGCGGCTTCCATCAGGATGTCTTTGACGCCGGCGGCGTCGGTCTGCCCGACCGGAGTGCTGGCATCGATCTGGATTTCGAAGTGCAGGCCGTTGTGCTTGAGCAGCACGGCGCTCGGCGCCGACGTATCGCCCTGGAAACCGATCAGTTGGGCATCGTCGCGCAGGCCGCTGTTGCTGCCGCCCTTGAGAGTCACGACGAGCTTGCCGTCGATGATCTTGTAGGCAATGGAATCGACGTGGGAGCCGGCCGCCAACGGGGCTGCTTCGTCGAGAAAGGCGCGGGCGAAGGCGATGACCTTGTCGCCGCGGACCTTGTTGTAGCCTTTGCCTTTCTCCGCGCCATCGGCTTCGCTGATCGCATCGGTGCCGTACAGCGCGTCGTACAGCGAACCCCAGCGGGCGTTCGAGGCGTTGAGGGCGAAACGGGCATTCATCACCGGCACCACCAGCTGCGGGCCGGCCATGCGGGCAATTTCGTCATCGACATTCTGGGTCGTGGCCTGGAAATCCGCCGCTTCTGGCAGCAGGTAACCAATGTCTTGCAGGAAGGCTTTGTAAGCCACGGCGTCGTGGGCCTGGCCGGCACGAGCCTGGTGCCAGGCATCGATCTGCGCCTGGAAATCGTCGCGTTTGGCGAGTAGGGCTTTGTTCTTCGGTGCCAGGTCATGGATGACCTTGTCGGCGCCGGCCCAGAATGCCTCGGCGGTGAGGCCGGTTCCGGGAATGGCTTCGTTATTCACGAAGTCGAACAGGACTTTGGCGACCTGCAGGCCACCGACTTGAACGTGTTCAGTCATTGCTTGCCTCACTCTGCTCAGCTATTGCGCTTTTCAGCTCTTCGATTTGGACAATGAAGCCTCGGGACATTTAAACCACAAACCCCTGGACCAGTACATGCCATTGCTGGCGGCTGGGTTAAGCCTTGCTGACGGGGCTTTCAGGGATGCGACTGGCCTGGGCAGACATCGGTGCAACATTAGGCATTGCGGTTATGTAGTGCCCGCTGCGGCATACTACATGATCAGTTACGGTTGTGAAAATCAGACTAATTGCGTCGTTCCGCGACCGACTAAAGCACTACAGTCACGGCGCGGAATCGGATGTTCTCAAAAAACTGTTGGATTGTTCCAGATAAATCTAAGATTCGTACACATATGCCTGTGGCAAGGTAGCGCGACCGTGTGGATTTTCCGCCTTGCCTATACTGTCCGTTCCATCAACAGAAGGGCTGCGCCATGGACCATCTCGTCATCACCGTTTTCGCCCCGGACAAACCCGGGCAGGTCGAGCGCATCGCTGAGTGTATTGCCGAGCACGGCGGCAACTGGCTGGAAAGCCGTATGTCGCACCTCGCCGGGCAATTCGCCGGGATCCTGCGCCTCAGCGCCCCGGCTGAATCTCATGAAGAACTGATCGAGGCTTTGCATGGGCTGGCGGCCCATGGCATTCGTGTGCTGATTGCCGAGAATGCGATCGAAGAATCCTGCACCTGGAAACCCATCGCCATGGAACTGGTGGGCAATGACCGTCCCGGCATCGTGCGCGACATCACGCGCCTGTTGAGCGAGCAGGGGGTGAACGTCGAGCGGCTGGTTACCCATGTTCGACCCGCGCCGATGAGCAGCGAATTGTTATTTCATGCCGAGGCGATTCTCGGAGTGCCCCTGACCTTGTCACTGGACACCCTGCAGGAGCGCCTGGAAACCCTGGCCGATGAATTGATGGTCGAGCTGAAACTCAGCGACGAAAGCTGACGCAGGTTATCCAAGGAAAAGCTGCGCCTGCCTGTGGATAACCTGTAGAGACCCGGCGCCAGCCCAGGCCTGCCGGGCCTCCGCCAGTGATGATCAAAAAATCACCAGTTTTCAAAGGCTTGTGCACAAACGCCGGGGATCACGTTGTGGATAACCTTGGGAAGGATAAGCGCAGGCCACGCCGGACGTGGCCTGTAGAGATGTGTTGGTTTTTTGATCAGGTGCGCCGGCGCATGCTGATCACCGCGTCGATGCTGTACACCGCCAGACCGGCCCAGATGAACAGGAACGCCACCAGCGTGCTGGACGATAAATGTTCGTCAAACAGAAGCACCGCGAGCAGCAGCACAAGCGTCGGCGCGATGTACTGCAAGAAGCCCAGCGTGGTGTAGGGCAGATGCCGCGCCGCCGCGTTGAAGCAGACCAGAGGCACCAGCGTCACGGGACCGGCCGCCACCAGCCACCAGGCTTCGGAAGTCGTCCAGAAAACCGCCTGGGCGCTGGTGGCGGCCGGGTTGAACAGCAGCCATGCGATAGCAATCGGTACCAGCATCCAGGTTTCCACCACCAGCCCTGGCAAGGCCTTGACCGGCGCCTGCTTGCGGATCAACCCGTAGAAGCCAAACGTCAGCGCCAGCATCAGCGACACCCACGGCAGGCTGCCCACCTGCCAGACCTGTTGCGCCACGCCAATGGCTGCCAACGCCACCGCGACCCATTGCATGCGTCGCAGCCGCTCGCCGAGGATCAACATGCCCAGCAACACGTTGACCAGCGGATTGATGTAATAGCCCAGGCTGGCTTCGAGCATGCGACCGTTATTCACCGCCCAGACGTAGGTCAGCCAGTTGACGGCGATCAGCGTGCCGCTCAGGGCGAGGATCGCCAGGCGCCGCGGATTGTCCCGCAGCTCGCGCCACCAGCCCGGATGTTTCCAGACCATCAGCAGGGCCGCGCCGAACAGCGCCGACCAGAGTACCCGGTGGATGATGATTTCCACCGATGGCACGTTGGCGATGGCTTTGAAATAGATGGGGAACAGGCCCCAGATGATATAGGCGCTCAGGCCCAGAATATACCCGCGACGCGGGTTGGCGGCTTGCATGCAGAATCCTTGCTTAGGCAGCTAACAAAGAAGTGATTGTAAGTAGATTTGTCTGATTGTGCTGGTGCCTTATGAATGTTGCACGCAACCCCTGCGGGAGCGAGCTTGCTCGCGATGGCGGTGTGTCAGTCGACAGATATGTTGCATATATAAACGCTATCGCGAGCAAGCTCGCTCCCACAGGGATTTGCGGGAGCCATTTGGATCTGGCATCAAAAAAGCTTCAACGGCTCTTCCTGAAGCGCCGCCAGTTGCTCGCGCAACGCCAACACCTGGTCGCCCCAGTAACGTTCGCTGCCGAACCAGGGGAAGCTTCGTGGAAACGCCGGGTCATCCCAGCGGCGCGCCAGCCAGGCGCTGTAGTGCATCAGGCGCAGGGCGCGCAACGGTTCGATCAGGGCCAATTCGCGCGGGTCGAAATCATGGAATTCCTGGTAGCCGTCCATCAATTCCGATAGCTGTCCGAGGCATTCCTGCCGATCCCCGGCGAGCATCATCCACAGATCCTGCACGGCCGGGCCCATGCGGCAATCGTCGAGGTCGACGATATGGAACACCTCGTCGCGGCACATCATGTTGCCGGGATGGCAATCGCCGTGCATGCGGATGTTCTGGTGGGGCGTGGCGGCGTAGGCATCTTCGACACGCTTGAGCAGATCCCTGGCCACTGATTCGTAGGCCGGCAGCAGGCTGCGGGGGACAAAGCCGCTTTGCAGCACGGTCTCCAGCGAGTCATGGCCGAAGTTCCTCACGCCCAGTGCTTCGCGATGCTCGAATGGCCGGGTCGCGCCGATCGCGTGAAGCCTTCCGAGCAACTGGCCCAGACGATAGAGCTGGTCGAGATTGCCCGGCTCCGGCGCCCGCCCGCCGCGACGGGGGAACAGGGTGAAACGAAACCCGGCGTGCTCATGCAGGCTGGCGCCGTTATGGATCAGCGGCGCCACCACCGGCACTTCGCAGTCGGCCAGCTCGAAGGTAAAGCGGTGTTCTTCCAGGATCGCTTCGTTGGTCCAGCGCTGGGGGCGATAGAACTTGGCGATCAGCGGTTCGGCGTCTTCGATGCCGACCTGATAGACACGGTTTTCGTAGCTGTTGAGCGCCAGCACGCGGGCGTCGCTGAGAAAGCCGATGCTTTCAACGGCATCGAGCACCAGGTCGGGCGTAAGGGTTTCAAACGGATGGGACATGCTGACTCCTGCGCAGCGGCAGGGCTGCCGCGTCCGACCCGGCATGGTAGCGCAAAGCAGTCATGATTGGGTCGGTGGGAGTTGCGTCGCTCTTCGTGGCGAGGGAGCTTGCTCCCGTTTGGGTGCGCAGCGCCCACAAAAAAATGGGGTCGCTGCGCAACCCGGCGGGAGCAAGCTCCCTCGCCACAAAGACGGCTGCGTTCCCACGCAGAGCGTGGGAACGCTCAGCGTCAGCCGCCGATGATCCCGCCATCCTCGCGCGTAATCACCATCACTGACGACCGTGGCTTGCCATTGGGCAGGTGCTCGGGGAACGTCGAACCGCCGTTTTCCCCAGGGTGCTGGATGCCCACGAACAAGGTCTTGTAGTCCGGCGCGAAGCTGATCCCGGTGACCTCACAACCCACCGGTCCGACCATGAAGCGGCGGATCTCACCGCTGTTGGGGTCGGCGCAGAGCATCTGGTTGTTGCCCATGCCGGCGAAATCCCCGGCGTTGCTTGAGTCGCCATCGGTCTGGATCCACAGCCGGCCGGCTTTGTCGAAGCCCAGGCCGTCGGGGCTGTTGAACATGTTCTGCGCATTGACGTTGGACGATCCGGCCTTGGGCGTGCCGGCATGCACCGTCGGG
Source organism: Pseudomonas sp. Z1-29 (assembly GCF_051131995.1). NCBI lineage: Bacteria > Pseudomonadati > Pseudomonadota > Gammaproteobacteria > Pseudomonadales > Pseudomonadaceae > Pseudomonas > Pseudomonas sp. Z1-29. The sequence goes on from NZ_CP071645.1 coordinate 587,935, forward strand.
TTACCGGCGACCACGAACAGATCCCACTCGAAGGTCTTGGAGGCGTGATCGTCGCGGTCGGTGCGCCAGCGCAGAATCTGCCCGTAGACGTTTTTGGCCCGAGGGTTGGGCCCGTCCACCGGTTGGCCTTCTTCGCCGCGCTTGGAGTTGTTGGTCAGGGTGCAATAGACCTGGCCATCCTTCGGACTCACCACGATCCACTCCGGGCGGTCCATGCGGGTGGCGCCAACGGCGGTGGCGGCCAGGCGCGCATGGATCAGCACTTCAGCCTGGTCATTGAAGCCCTTGCCGGCGTCGAGGCCATTCTTGCCATGGGTCAGTTCGATCCACTGGCCCTTGCCTTTCGGATGGTCCGGGTTGCCGTCGCCGGCGTCGAAGCGCGCCACGTACAACGTGCCGTGGTCCAGCAGGTCGCGGTTGGCCTTGGGATTGCGGCGGTCGATGCGATCGCGGCTGACGAACTTGTAGATGAACTCGCCACGCTCGTCATCGCCCATGTACACAACGGCGCGCCCGTCACGGGTTTTCGCCAGCGCGGCGTTTTCGTGTTTGAAGCGGCCCAGGGCGGTGCGTTTCACTGGCGTGGACTTTGGATCGAACGGGTCGATTTCAACCACCCAGCCGTGACGATTGAGCTCGTTGGGGTTTTTCGCCAGGTCGAAACGCGGATCGAACAGGTGCCAGTTGATTTCGCGGCTGGTGACGGTAGCGCCGTAGCGCTTTTGCGCCTCATCGAACTTCAGATCAGCGTTGCTGCTGCCGAAGCAGTCGGTGAAGTTTTCTTCACAGGTCAGGTAGGTGCCCCACGGCGTCATGCCGTTGGCGCAGTTCTGGAACGTCCCCAGCGCTTTTTTGCCGCTCTTGTCGGCGCTGGTTTTCATCAGGTCGTGACCGGCAGCCGGGCCGCCCAGGCGAATCGGCGTGTTGCCATGGATCCTGCGGTTGTAGCGTGAATCCTGGACGAATTGCCACTGGCCCCGGCGCCGCTGGATCTCGATGACCGACACGCCCTCGCTGGCCTGGGCCTTGTGTACGTCTTCGGCGGACTGCGGCTGGCCGCCATGGGGGAAGAGGTAGCGGTAGTTGGTGTATTCGTTGTTGATCGCCATCAGCGCCCGGTTGTCCTCGCCGGGAAACGGGAACAGGCTCATGCCGTCGTTATTGTCACCGAACTGCATTTCCTGGGCGCGGGCGGTGCCATTGCCGCTGGGGTCGAATGCCGGAGCATTTTTTTGCAGTGGCTGGCCCCAACTGATCAGCACCGAGGCTTTGTAGCCTGGCGGCAAGGTAATGGTGTCGGTCGTGGCGGCGGCAATGCTGTCAAAGCCCAGCAACCTTTTGTTGCCTTCGCTCACGGCGGCGGCCATGACGCTGCGGCTCAGCAGGTTGCCGCCGAGGAACATCGCCGCGCCGCACAGAGCGCCTGCGCCGATGAAGCGGCGACGGCTCAGGCCGACGATCTTTTCCAGGTCGGTGGATTGGTTTTCTTCTAATAGGCTCATCATCAGGCTCCCTGCTGGTTTTGGCAGTCACCTTAAAGCGGGTCGATGAAGTTTATGTTTCAGCGCGCTACAACGGTGTGCCGAGTAGCACATTTGCAGGGGAAAAACGCACTTGCACCGGTGAGCCGGCGTCGAGGTTTCGTTCAACCAGCTCAAGCGGGTCTGCAAGGGCACACAACGTCTGGCCGTTGGGCAAGCCGATGCGCACTTCATTGGGGCCATCCGCAGCGACCGCGATGTGCTCGATCACGCCTTGCAGACTGTTGGCCGAGCAATCGTCCGGCTGGTCGAGTGGATACAACGTCAGCCAGCCGGCCTTGATCAGGGCCACCACTTCGGTACCGAGGCCCAGCTCCAGGCGCAGCGTGCTGTCGTGGGTGATCTGCGCGTCGATGAGCAAACCGCGCGCCAGTTCCAGGTGTATCCGGTCGTTGTGGCCCTGGGCCTGGATGCCGACGACCTTGCCATGCAGTTGGTTGCGCGCGCTGGTGCGCAACATCAGGCGGCTGAGCAGGCCCAGGTCAGCGGCGTCCTCGCTCGCTTCCAGCAACTGCGCCTGCAATACCTGCAAACGCTGATAAAGACGCAGCACGCGCAGGCCTTCTTCCGACAGTTTTGCGCCACCGCCACCCTTGCCGCCAACGCTGCGCTCGACCAATGGCCGGTCCGCCAGGTTGTTCAGCTCATCGATCGCATCCCAGGCCGCCTTGTAGCTCAGCCCGGCGCTTTTGGCGGCCCGCGTGATGGAGCCCTGTTCGGCGATGTGCTGTAACAGGGCGATGCGTTGTGGACGGCGGACGATATGTTGGCTCAACAGCGTAGGCAATGACATGGTGCAAACCCTGTACGGGACGGATGCAGGACGTTGGCGCCTCGGCCACTGCACGTCAAGCCGGATCACCGGGTTTCGGCGTGCGCGCCAGGCAATACACATCGACCCGTGCGGCACCGGCATCGAGCAGCAACCGGGCCAGTGCCTGCGCCGTGGCGCCGGTGGTGAGTACATCATCGACCAGCGCCAGGTGACGGTTGTTCAACACCGCGCGGGGCGCTAAGGCAAAGGCCTGGCGCAGGTTCCGGCGCCGGGCCCGGGCGTCCAGGACCTGTTGGGCCGGGGTGTCCTGAATGCGCAACAGCAGGTCGTCTTCGCAAGGGATCCGCAGCGCTGCGCTGAGCCAGCGGGCCAGCAGCGTCGCCTGGTTGAAGCCGCGCTGGCGCAAGCGGCGTGACGCCAGCGGCACTGGCACCAGCGCATCGGGCCGCTCCAGGCCTTCGTCGAAATGATGCTGCAGCGATTGCGCCAGCAACTCGCCAAGCAGTCGACCGAGGGGCCATTTTGCCTGGTGCTTGAAGCGCGTAATCAGGCTGTCCACCGGAAAGTCGTAGGCCCATGGCGCCAGGACTCGCTCGAAAGCCGGAGGCCGCGCGGCGCATTGGCCGCAACGGAGCCCGGCCATGGGCAGCGGCAGGGCGCAAACGGCGCAATGCTCGCCGAGCCAGGGCAGTTCGCTTTCGCAAGGGGTGCAGATGGGTTGCAAGGTGTCGGTGGGTTCGCCGCACAGCAGACAGAGCTGTTTGTTTTTTAACCAGATGTAAACCGGACCTTTGTATCGTGGTTGACAGCGCATGGCTCTTCCTTAAATATGCCGAACATCCGTGTCGCGTCTGTGGGTATTCCGTTCCCCAGGCGCTTGCCAAGCATAATCAAGGAAATGCCCATGAGCGCCAGCACCACTGCCAACCTGCGTCATGACTGGTCTTTGGCCGAAGTCAAAGCACTCTTTGTCCAGCCATTCAATGACCTGCTCTTCCAGGCGCAGACCGTGCACCGCGCGCACTTCGATGCCAACCGCGTCCAGGTGTCGACCCTGCTGTCGATCAAGACCGGCGCCTGCCCGGAAGATTGCAAATATTGTCCGCAGTCCGGCCACTACAACACCGGGCTGGAAAAAGAGAAGTTGCTCGAAGTGCAGAAGGTCCTTGAAGAGGCCGCGCGCGCCAAGGCCATCGGTTCGACCCGTTTCTGCATGGGCGCGGCGTGGAAACATCCGTCGGCCAAGGACATGCCTTACGTGCTGGAGATGGTCAAGGGGGTCAAGGCCATGGGCCTGGAGACCTGCATGACCCTGGGGCGTCTCGACCAGGAGCAGACCGAAGCGCTGGCCCAGGCCGGCCTGGATTATTACAACCACAACCTCGACACCTCGCCGGAGTTCTACGGCAGCATCATCACCACCCGCACCTACAGCGAGCGCCTGCAAACCCTGGCGTATGTACGTGATTCGGGGATGAAGATCTGTTCCGGCGGGATCCTGGGCATGGGCGAGTCCCTGGACGACCGCGCCAACCTGCTTATCCAGCTGGCCAACCTGCCGGAGCATCCAGAGTCGGTGCCGATCAACATGCTGGTGAAAGTCGCCGGCACGCCGCTGGAAAATGCCGAGGACATCGACCCGTTCGATTTCATCCGCATGCTCGCCGTGGCGCGCATCCTCATGCCGAAATCCCATGTGCGCTTGTCCGCTGGCCGCGAAGCCATGAACGAGCAGATGCAGGCCCTGGCGTTCTTCGCTGGCGCCAACTCGATTTTCTACGGCGACAAATTGCTGACCACCGCCAACCCGCAGGCCGACAAGGACATGCAACTGTTCGCTCGCCTGGGCATCCAGCCGGAAGCTCGCGAAGAGCATGCCGATGAAGTGCATCAGGCGGCCATCGAGCAGGCGCTGGTGGAGCAGAAGAGCAGCGAGCAGTTCTATAACGCCGCTGTTTGATTGCTCACCGATTCCCTGACTGGATGCAAGACGCTGTGGGAGCGAGCTTGCTCGCGATGGCAATGGAACATTCAACATTTATGTCGACTGGCTCACCGCTATCGCGAGCAGGCTCGCTCCTACAAGGGTCTTTGGCCAGTCTTTAACAGTTGAGGCCTGCATGCCCTTCGATCTTGCCGCACGCCTGGCTGCCCGTCGTGCCGAAAACCTCTATCGCCAGCGTCCGCTGCTTGAAAGCCCCCAAGGCCCGCAAGTGGTGGTGGACGGCCAGCCGTTGCTGGCGTTCTGCAACAACGACTACCTGGGTCTGGCCAATCACCCGCAGGTGATCGAGGCCTGGCGTGCCGGCGCGTCGCGTTGGGGCGTCGGTGGTGGTGCGTCGCATCTGGTGATCGGCCACAGCGGCCCTCATCACGCCGTGGAAGAAGCGCTGGCCGACTTGACCGGCCGGCCCCGGGCACTGTTATTCACCACCGGCTACATGGCCAACCTTGGTGCCGTCACGGCGCTGGTCGGACAGGGCGACACGGTGTTGCAGGACCGGCTCAACCACGCCTCGTTGCTCGACGCCGGGCTGTTGTCCGGTGCCCGTTTCAGCCGTTACTTGCACAACGATGCCCAAAGCCTGGCGACCCGCCTGGAAAAAGCCATCGGCAATACCCTGGTGGTCACTGACGGCGTGTTCAGCATGGACGGCGACATCGCCGACCTGCCGGCTCTCGCCCGCGCAGCACGGGCCAAGGGCGCCTGGCTGATGGTCGACGATGCCCATGGCTTCGGCACGCTGGGTACCACCGGCGGCGGCGTCGTCGAGCATTTCGGCCTGAGCCAGGAAGACGTACCGGTGCTGGTGGGGACGCTGGGCAAGGCGTTCGGCACCGCCGGGGCCTTTATTGCTGGCAGCGAAGAATTGATCGAAAGCCTGATCCAGTTCGCCCGCCCCTACATCTACACCACCAGCCAGCCGCCGGCGTTGGCCTGCGCCACGCTCAAGAGCCTTGAGTTGCTGCGTAGCGAGCATTGGCGGCGTGAGCATCTGCAACTGCTGATCCGCCAGTTCCGCCACGGTGCCGAGCAGATCGGCTTGCAATTGATGGACAGTTTCACGCCGATCCAACCCATCCTGATCGGTGATGCGGGACGGGCGATGCGGCTGTCGCTGATGCTGCGCGAGCGCGGGCTGATGGTCACCGCAATCCGGCCACCCACCGTGCCGGCCGGCAGCGCTCGGCTGCGTGTGACGTTGACCGCTGCCCACAGCGAAGCCCAGGTACAACTATTGTTGAATGCACTGGCCGACTGTTTTGCGCAACTGGGAGCGGAGCCAAGCCATGCGTGATCGACTGATATTGCTGCCCGGCTGGGGCTTGGGCGTTTCGCCCCTCGAACCGCTGGCGGTGGCCCTGCAAGGGCTCGATGAGCACTTGCAAGTGGAAATCGAGCCATTGCCTGCACTGGTGTCGAGCGACCTCGGTGAATGGCTCGATGAGCTGGATGCCACGTTGCCCCAGGATGCCTGGCTGGGCGGCTGGTCCCTGGGCGGGATGCTGGCCGCGGAACTGGCGGCGCGTCGGGGCGAGCGTTGCTGTGGCCTGCTGACCCTGGCGAGCAACGTGTCTTTTGTGGCCCACCAGCATTGGCCGAGCGCGATGCCCGCTGACACTTTCGATGGATTTCTCGCCGGATGCGCCGCCGATCCGCGCCAGACCCTCAAACGCTTCAGCTTGCTGTGTGCGCAAGGCTGTGGCGACCCGCGCGGGTTGTCGCGATTGCTGCTGGCCGGCGCGCCGAACACCTCGCCTGAGGTATTGATGGCCGGGCTCGAGCTGCTGGCGCGACTGGACACGGAGGTTGCCTTGCAGGGTTTTCGAGGCCCTCAATTACATCTGTTTGCCGGGCTCGACGCGCTGGTGCCTGCCGAGGCTGCGGGAGAACTGCTGGCGATGCTGCCAGATGTCGAAATCGGTCTGATTGAACAGGCCGGCCATGGATTCCCACTGGAGGACCCCCATGGCGTGGCGGGGGCGATCCAGGCTTTTCTGCATGAGTCCGGTGATGACTGATTTATCTGTTGTGAAGTTGCCGGGCGCCTTGCCCGACAAACGTCAGGTCGCGGCCTCGTTCTCCAGGGCGGCAGCCAGCTATGACAGCGTCGCTGAACTGCAGCGCGACGTTGGCCAGCAGTTACTGTCGCGGCTGCCCGTCTCGTTTATGCCGGGACGCTGGTTGGACATGGGTTGTGGCACCGGTTATTTCACCCGCGCCCTTGGTGCGCGGTTCGGTGAGAGGGCGGGTGTTGCGCTGGATATCGCCGAAGGCATGCTCAACCACGCCCGTCCTCAAGGCGGCGCCGCGCATTTCATCGCCGGTGATGCCGAGCGGCTGCCGTTGCAGTCGGCCAGCTGTGACCTGGTGTATTCCAGCCTCGCGGTGCAATGGTGTGGCGATTTTGCCTCGGTATTGAGCGAGGCCTATCGTGTTTTGAAACCCGGTGGGATGTTTGCCTTCACCAGCCTGTGTGTCGGCACGTTATACGAGTTGCGCGACAGCTGGCGTGAAGTGGATGGCCTGGTACACGTCAACCGTTTCCGCGCATTCGATACCTATAGACAGCTGGCCGACGCCAGCGGGTTGCGCGTCGTCAGCCTGGAGAATCGCCCGCATGTTCTGCATTATCCCGATGTACGCGCCCTGACCCACGAATTGAAAGCATTGGGTGCGCACAATCTGAATCCTGGTCGTCCCGGTGGGTTGACGGGCAGGGCGAGAATTTTCGCGCTGGTCCAGGCCTATGAAAAATATCGCCAGGCCCAGGGCCTGCCGGCCACTTACCAGGTGGTCTACGCCGTGCTGGAGAAACCGCTATGAGCCAGGCTTATTTCATCACCGGCACCGACACGGACGTGGGCAAGACCACTGTTGCGGCGGGGCTGCTGCACGCGGCCAGGCGGGCCGGCATGAGCACCGCCGCGGGCAAGCCCGTAGCCTCTGGTTGCGCAGTGACGCCCAAGGGCCTGCGCAACGCCGATGCCTTGGCCCTGTTGGCCGAATGTTCGGTGCCATTGACTTATGCACAGGTCAATCCGGTGGCATTCGAACCGGCGATCGCACCTCACCTGGCCGCCCGGGAAGCTGGCGTGGCATTGACCGTGCAATCCTTGCTCGGGCCGATGCGCGAGGTGCTGGCTCTGGATGCGGATTTCACCTTGATCGAAGGCGCGGGCGGCTGGCGTGTGCCGCTGGCCGGGCAAGACAATCTTTCCGACCTTGCGATAGCGTTGGGCCTGCCGGTGATCCTGGTGGTGGGGGTACGCCTGGGCTGCATCAGCCACGCGTTGCTGACCGCCGAGGCTATCGCCCGGGACGGCTTGCCACTGGCCGGCTGGGTAGCAAACATCATCGATCCGGCGACGTCGCGCATGGAAGAAAACCTCGCGACCCTCGCCGAACGCCTGCCGGCGCCCTGCCTGGGCAGAGTCGCGCGAATCAAGGACGTGACGGCCGAAGCGGTGGCCGAACATCTGCAGCTGGATCTGCTGGACTGACTCTTAACCAAGGTTTTGGCTATGACGCGGCACTGTGCCATTAGTGTTTTTGTCGAGCCTTTTCCCAAGGCATCTGGTTCAATGCCCGTGTCGACCCTTCAAGAAGACCCTCCCTGCCATGGAAATCTCAGGAAACACCGCGTTCTATGCCGGTCTGAGCACGATTCAGACAGGGCAGTACCGCGTCGATCAGGCCTCCAGCCAGATTGCCAACAACACGATCGAGCGCTCGGTCACCAGCCAGTCCTCCGACGTTCAGGTGGATCGCCTGCGTTCGGTGGATCGCAGTCAGCAATCGGACCTGACCAGCAACATGGTCGAAATGGCCCAAGGCAAGTTCCAGGTGCAACTGGGGGTGAACGTTGCCAAGGCTTCCGACGAAATGCTCGGAACGTTGATCGATACGTTCGCCTGACTCTGCCGTTCAGATGTAGTGAAAACGCCGCGATTCATTCGCGGCGTTTTCGTCTCTAACTCTTTCTTCCTCAACTAATCTTTTACTGCGCGAGCCGTGCCACTGCTTGGCGATGGATTTTTCACGGCCGAAATTTGCTGCAGGACGATGACGAACGGCAAAAGATCGCCGCTTGACAAGGTATGAGCGTAAACGTATGTTTCAAACAGCTGTTTGATCGCCATAACAAATCCACGCGGTCGTTCATTCCCGGTTACATCAGCAGAGGTTTATCGCTATGCCTGACTACAAGGCCCCCTTGCGTGATATTCGCTTCGTTCGTGACGAACTGCTCGGCTACGAAGCGCATTATCAGAGCCTTCCAGCGTGCCAGGAGGCAACTCCGGACATGGTTGACGCCATCCTCGAAGAAGGCGCCAAGTTCTGTGAGCAGGTGCTGGCGCCGCTGAACCGCGTGGGTGATCTCGAAGGTTGCACCTGGAGCGAGTCCGGCGTGAAAACCCCGACCGGCTTCAAGGAAGCCTACAAGCAATTTGTCGAAGGCGGCTGGCCGAGCCTGGCCCATGACGTGGCGCACGGTGGCCAAGGCCTGCCGGAATCCCTGGGCCTGGCAGTCAGCGAGATGGTCGGCGAAGCCAACTGGTCGTGGGGCATGTACCCGGGCCTGTCCCATGGCGCGATGAACACCATTTCCGAGCACGGTACCCCCGAGCAGCAAGAGGCGTACCTGACCAAGCTGGTATCCGGCGAATGGACCGGCACCATGTGCCTGACCGAACCGCACTGCGGCACCGACCTGGGCATGTTGCGCACCAAGGCCGAACCTCAGGCCGACGGCTCCTACAAAGTGACCGGCACCAAGATCTTCATCTCGGCCGGCGAACACGACATGGCTGACAACATCGTCCACATCGTGCTGGCGCGCCTGCCGGACGCACCGGCTGGCACCAAAGGTATCTCGCTGTTCATCGTTCCGAAATTCCTGCCTGAGGCCGACGGCTCAATCGGCCAGCGCAACGCAGTCAGCTGTGGCTCCCTGGAACACAAGATGGGCATCCACGGCAACGCCACCTGCGTGATGAACTTCGACGCGGCCACCGGTTTCCTGATCGGCCCGGCGAACAAAGGCCTGAATTGCATGTTCACCTTCATGAACACCGCTCGCCTGGGTACCGCGCTGCAAGGCCTGGCCCACGCCGAAATCGGTTTCCAGGGTGGCCTGAAATACGCTCGCGACCGCCTGCAGATGCGTTCCCTGACCGGCCCGAAAGCACCGGACAAGGCCGCCGACCCGATCATCGTGCACCCTGACGTGCGTCGCATGTTGCTGACCATGAAAGCCTTCGCCGAGGGCAACCGGGCGATGGTGTACTTCACCGCCAAGCAGGTCGACATCGTCAAGTACGGTGTGGATGAAGAAGAGAAGAAGAAGGCTGACGCCCTGCTGGCGTTCATGACCCCGATCGCCAAGGCGTTCATGACCGAAGTCGGCTTCGAATCGGCCAACCACGGCGTGCAGATCTACGGCGGCCACGGCTTCATCGCCGAGTGGGGCATGGAGCAGAACGTGCGCGACAGCCGCATCTCGATGCTGTACGAAGGCACCACCGGCATCCAGGCGCTCGACCTGCTGGGCCGTAAAGTCCTGATGACCCAGGGCGAGGCGCTCAAGGGCTTCACCAAGATCGTCCACAAATTCTGCCAGGGCAACGAAGGCAACGAAGCCGTCAAGGAATTCGTCGAGCCGTTGGCTGCACTGAACAAGGAATGGGGCGAACTGACCATGAAGGTCGGCATGGCCGCCATGAAGGATCGCGAAGAAGTCGGCGCGGCCTCGGTGGACTACCTGATGTACTCCGGTTACGCCTGCCTGGCTTACTTCTGGGCCGACATGGCGCGCCTGGCTGCGGAAAAACTGGCGGCCGGCACGACCGAAGAAGCGTTCTACACCGCCAAGCTGCAGACCGCGCGCTTCTACTTCCAGCGCATCCTGCCGCGCACCCGCACCCACGTGGCGACCATGTTGTCGGGCGCCAACAACCTGATGGACATGAAAGAAGAAGACTTCGCGCTGGGCTACTAAGCCTTAAGCGTTTCTTCAAAAAGCCGCTGCTTCTTCGGGAGCAGCGGCTTTTTCATGTTTGTTATAACCCAGTCAGGCCCTCGCCACAGGGGAACCATGGCGATCCTGAAACAATATTCATCCACCCGGACCCTAAGAAAACTTCCCGATCTGCCGTTACAGCGATGGCAGTGTGACATCTGTCACCTCTCGCGTGCCTTACTGCTCCAGTTGCAGGCACAATGCCATCTTTGATCAGCCGGGTCGGAGCTTTACCCTTGCCGCGTCTTTCCGTAATGCGCTTCAGCCATTTCCTACCGTCGACAGTGCTTTTACTGGCGGGGCTCGCGGCTGCCTACGTCAAGGACCTGAACGTCTTCTTCACATCATTGTTCAACGTGCTTCCTACGCTGGTGTTGTTGTTGGGCGGGGCGTACTGCTCCGTTTACCGACGTCAGCGCGAACTGTTTCTGATGGTCACGGTGTACATCGCTTATTTCCTGCTGGATACCCAGACCGACTTCTATCGCGATAACGGCAAGGTGCGCGAAGACGCGGCGGTGGTGTTCCATCTGGTCTGCCTGCTGCTGCCGCTGTTGTTCGGGCTGTTCGCGGCGTGGCAGGAGCGCACGCATCTGTTCCAGGACATGGTGGCGCGTTTCGCGGTGCTACTGGCCTTTGGTGGCGTAGCCCTGGCCCTGGAGCAAAGCTTTCCCCAGGCCCTGCTGCTGTGGCTTTCGGAAATACGCTGGCCGGCGCTGCATGGCGCCTGGATGAGCCTGATCCAATTGTCATACCCGGTGTTTGCCGCTGCGTTCGTGCTGCTGGCCTGGCAATACTGGCGTAACCCACGACCCTTGCATGCGGCGCAGCTGGTGGGGTTGGTCGGGCTGTTCTGGATGCTGCCGAAGACGTTCATCCTGCCGTTCACCCTGAACATCATGTGCAGCCAGGTGATGCTGATGATCGCCGCCGCGGTTGCTCACGAGGCCTACCAGATGGCCTTCCGCGATGAGCTCACCGGCCTGCCGGGGCGCCGGGCGCTGAATGAACGCATGCAGCGCCTGGGTCGAAACTACGTGCTGGCGATGAGCGACGTGGATCACTTCAAGAAATTCAACGACACCCACGGTCACGATGTCGGCGATCAGGTGCTGCGCCTGGTGGCCAGCAAGCTGTCGAAAATCGGTGGGGGCGGCAGGGCTTATCGTTACGGCGGCGAGGAGTTTGCGCTGGTGTTTGCCGGCAAGACCATTGATGAATGCATGCCTCATCTGGAAGTCATCCGCCAGTCCATCGAGACGTACGCCATTCAACTGCGTAATCCCGACAATCGCCCTCAGGACGATCAGCAAGGTCGCCAGCGTCGCTCCGGCAGCGGCGCCACCAGCGTATCGGTGACCGTCAGCATCGGCGTGGCCGAACGCGTGGACCAGCGCACGCCCGAGGAAGTGCTCAAGTCCGCCGACCAGGCGCTCTACAACGCCAAAGGGGCGGGGCGCAATTGTGTAATTGCCTTCGGCCAGAATCGTCGCGGCGCAGTGCGCATGGAGGCTGCCGCGGGTTGAGTGATGACGGCGCATTCAGCGTCTGGAGATTGATTGTGGGCCTCGGCGGCCGGCAGTAGGTTGGAAAGATCTGCTACCGGAGAAAACCACCATGCCCGAGTACAAAGCCCCGCTGCGCGACATGCGTTTCCTGATCGACAACGTCTTTGATTTCCACGGCCGTTATGCCGAGTTGGGGGCCAGCGACGCCAGTCCGGACATGGTCAGCGCCATCCTCGAAGAAGGTGCCCGGTTCTGTGAGAACGTGCTGGCTCCGCTCAATCGTCCGGGTGACGAAGAGGGCTGCCATTTCGATAACGGCGTGGTCACTACACCTGCAGGCTTCAAGCAAGCTTTCGCACAGTATGTGGAAGGCGGCTGGCACGGCCTGGCAGCGGATCCGGCTTATGGCGGCCAAGGCCTGCCCAGCTCGCTGGGGCTGGTGATCAGCGAAATGATCGGGTCGAGCAATACCTCCTGGGGCATGTACCCCGGCCTGACCCACGGCGCCATGTCGGCCATCCACGCTCACGGCACCGAACAGCAGAAACAGACCTACCTCAACAAGCTCACCGCCGGCCAGTGGACCGGCACCATGTGCCTGACCGAAGCCCACTGCGGCACGGACCTGGGCATCATTAAGACCCGCGCCGTGCCTCAGGCGGATGGCAGCTACGCGGTGACCGGCAGCAAGATCTTCATCAGCGCCGGCGAGCACGACATGAGCGACAACATCATTCACCTGGTGCTCGCCAAATTGCCGGATGCTCCCGCCGGGACCAAAGGCATCTCGTTGTTCATCGTGCCCAAGTTCCTGCCCGATGCAGCGGGCGAGGCCGGTGAGCGCAATGGTGTTTCCTGCGGTTCGATCGAGCACAAGATGGGCATCAAGGCGTCGGCCACGTGCGTGCTGAACTTCGATGGGGCCAAGGGTTTCCTGATCGGCGAACCGAACAAGGGCCTCAACTGCATGTTCACCATGATGAACCACGCCCGCCTCGGTACCGGCATGCAGGGCCTGTGCCTCGGCGAAGCGAGCTTCCAGGGTGCGATCAAATACGCCAACGATCGCCTGCAGATGCGCTCTTTGACCGGCCCCAAGGCGCCGGAAAAAGTCGCCGACCCGATCATCGTCCATCCCGATGTACGCCGGATGCTGCTGACCATGAAAGCCTTCAACGAAGGCAACCGGGCGCTGACCTATTTCACCGCGCAACTGCTCGATACCGCGCATTTGAGCCGCGACGAAAGCGCCCGCCAGGAAGCCGAAGACCTGCTGGCCTTCCTCACCCCGATCTGCAAGGCCTTCATGACCGACACGGGTTTGGAAGTGACCAACCACGGCATGCAGGTCTTTGGCGGTCATGGCTTCATTCGTGAGTGGGGCATGGAGCAGTTGGTGCGTGATTGCCGGATCGCGCCGATCTATGAAGGCACCAACGGCATCCAGGCCCTGGACCTGCTGGGGCGCAAAGTGCTGGGTAGCCAGGGCAAGTTGCTGCGCGGTTTCACCAGAATCGTTCACAAATTCTGCGCTGCCAATGCCGGGCATCCGCAGCTTCAGGCTTTCATTGCGCAACTGGACGGGCTCAACCAGCAATGGGGCGAACTGACGACGCAGGTCGGCATGGCCGCCATGAAAAATCCGGATGAGGTGGGCGCCGCTTCGGTGGATTACCTGATGTACAGCGGCTATATCATTCTGGCCTATCTGTGGTTGCGCATGGCGTTGGTGGCCCAGGCGCAACTCGACAGCGGCACTGGAGGCAGCGATTTCTGCCGGGCCAAGCTGGCGACCTGCGAGTTTTACTTCAAGCGCCTGCTGCCGCGTACGGCCGCCCATCGGGCTGCTATAGAGGCGGGGAGCGATTGCCTGATGAGGTTGCCGGCGGAGTTGTTTGCGCTTTGACAGGCTGAAACATTTTCTCAGTGGCGAGGGAGCTCGCTCCCGCTGGGGTGCGCAGCAGCCCTTCTAGTGAGCGCTGCGCACTCAAGCGGGAGCAAGCTCCCTCGCCACGGAAAAACAGAGCTTCGGGGTTGACTAAAAATAACAAAACAGTCACAAGTTGACCCTATGTGTCTCAAAAGTTGTTGAGGTACACTCTGGGCCATTGCGAGAACGCTTTCCTACGAACCAATTGTTTAGATCCTGCGAGGTTTGCCATGGCTGACTACAAAGCGCCCCTGCGCGATATGCGCTTCGTCCTCAATGAAGTGTTCGAGGTCGCGAAACTCTGGGCTCAACTGCCGGCGTTGGCCGAAACCGTGGACGCTGGAACCGTCGAAGCGATCCTCGAAGAGGCGGGCAAGGTCACCGGTAAAAGCATCGCGCCCCTCAGCCGTGCAGCTGACGAAGAGGGCTGCCACTGGGCTGACGGCGCCGTGACCACCCCGGCGGGTTTCCCTGAGGCCTACAGGACCTTCGCTGAAGGCGGTTGGGTCGGCGTCGGCGGTGATCCAACGTACGGTGGCATGGGCATGCCCAAGGCGGTTTCGGCCCAGGTCGAGGAAATGGTCAACTCCGCCAGCCTGTCCTTCGGTCTGTACCCGATGCTTACCGCAGGAGCCTGCCTGTCGATCAACGCCCACGCCAGTGAGGAATTGAAAGCCGCGTACCTGCCAAACATGTACGCCGGCGTCTGGGCCGGCTCCATGTGCCTGACCGAACCCCATGCCGGCACCGACCTGGGGATTATCCGGACCAAGGCTGAGCCCCAGGCTGACGGCACCTACAAGGTCAGCGGCACGAAGATTTTCATTACCGGTGGCGAACACGACCTCACCGAAAACATCATTCACCTGGTGCTGGCGAAGCTCCCCGACGCACCGGCGGGCCCGAAAGGCATTTCGCTGTTCCTGGTGCCGAAATTCATGGTCAACGCCGACGGCAGCCTGGGTGCACGCAACGCGGCCAACTGCGGTTCGATCGAACACAAGATGGGCATCCAGGCGTCCGCCACCTGCGTGATGAACTTCGACGAAGCAGTGGGTTATCTGGTCGGCGAGCCGAACAAAGGCCTGGCGGCGATGTTCACCATGATGAATTACGAACGCCTGGGCGTGGGGATCCAGGGCCTGGCCTCCGGCGAGCGTTCGTACCAGAACGCTGTCGAGTACGCCCGTGATCGCCTGCAAAGCCGTTCGCCAAGCGGCGCGCAAAACAAGGACAAGATCGCCGACCCGATCATCGTCCACCCGGATGTGCGCCGGATGTTGCTGACCATGAAAGCGTCGAACGAAGGTGGCCGGGCATTCTCCACCTACGTGGCGATGCAACTGGACACCGCCAAGTTCAGCGAAGACCCGGTCACTCGCAAGCGCGCCGAAGATCTGGTGGCCTTGCTGACGCCGGTTGCCAAGGCATTCCTGACCGACCTGGGCCTGGAAACCACCATTCACGGCCAGCAGATTTTCGGCGGCCACGGCTACATTCGCGAATGGGGCCAGGAGCAGTTGGTGCGCGACGTGCGCATCACCCAGATCTACGAAGGCACCAACGGCATCCAGGCACTGGACCTGGTGGGGCGCAAGATCGTCGGCAACGGCGGGGCGTTCTACAAACTGTTCGCCGACGAGATTCGTCATTTCACCGCTACCGCTGGCAGCGATCTGGCGGAGTTCACCCAGCCGTTGAACGATGCCGTCGGCACGCTGGACGAGCTGACCGAGTGGCTGCTGGACCGGGCGAAAAACAATCCCCATGAAATTGGCGCGGCTTCGGTGGAGTACCTGCAGGCGTTCGGCTACACCGCGTATGCCTACATGTGGGCACTCATGGCCCGGGCGGCCCTGGGCAAGGAAATGCAGGACGATTTCTACGCGAGCAAACTGGGCACGGCACGTTTCTATTTCGCCCGCCTGTTGCCACGAATCCATTCCTTGAGCGCTTCGGTAAGGGCGGGCAGCGAGTCGCTGTTCCTGCTGGAACCCGGTCAGTTCTAAAAGAAGACGGTATGTAGGAAAAAGCTTACATGACGTGCTGGCGATTTCCCTCTATCGGCCGATTGGATCCACGGCTAATCTAGCTTCCATGGACGTAGCGCAGGACGCGCAAAGCTACAACACGGACACGTAGGATTCTGCCAGGAAGGCGGAGTGAAATGGATGTCAGGGAAACAGTCTGCAAAGCCCCGCTTCGGCGGGGTTTTCTTTTGCCCGCGTTTTTTGCCTGCGTATCTTCTCCCTGCGGCCCGCCTCTTTGGACGCGCACTGAACCCTGACTAGCGGTCAGCTGTCCATGAGCTATATGGCAATGTGGCCATCGACCATCAGGAGCTGTCCATGGATATCATTCGAATCATCATCGCCATTCTGTTGCCACCGCTGGGTGTGTTCCTGCAAGTCGGGTTCGGCGGGGCTTTCTGGCTGAACATTCTGCTGACGCTGTTGGGTTATATCCCCGGCATCGTGCATGCGGTGTACATCATCGCCAAGCGTTGATTCACCCGTCACAACATCCCTGTGGGAGCGAGCCTGCTCGCGAAAGCGGTGTATCAGTCAGCGAGATGTTGACTGAACCATGGTTATCGCGAGCAGGCTCGCTCCCACATTGGTTTGCATTGCTGCTATGCGAGTCCATCCATCACCCTGCGATAGAACAACCACTCATGCTCCAGCGCATGTGCCTGGTTCGCGGCCTTGCGAAAGCCATGGCGCTCATCAGGGTAGTAATGAGCCTCGACCGCAACACCGTTGTCCTCCAGCGCCTTGACCATGTCGCGGGTCTGCTGCGGCACGACCACGGCGTCCAGCTCGCCTTGGAAAAAAATCACCGGCGCGCGAATCCTCTCGGCATGCAGTAACGGCGTGCGGGCCCGGTAGCGTTCGGCGTCCAGTTGCGGGTCGCCGATCAGCCAGTCCAGATAGTCACCTTCGAATTTGTGCGTAGCGCGGGCCAGGGCAACGGGATCGCTGACGCCGTAGAGGCTGGCGCCAGCGCGGAACACGTCCCGGAACGCCAGGGCGCAGAGGCTGGTATAGCCTCCCGCGCTGCCGCCACGGATGAAGGCGCAGCGGCCATCGACCAAGTCTTGCTCATCCAGGTAAGCAACCACGGCGCAGGCATCCTCGACATCCACCACGCCCCAACTCAAATGCAGCGCTTGCCGATAGGCGCGACCATAACCGCTGCTGCCACGGTAGTTGAGGTCGGCAACGGCGAAGCCGCGCTGGGTCCAATACTGGATGCGCGGGTCGAACATCGGGTAGCAAGCCGAGGTCGGCCCACCGTGGATAAACACCACCAGCGGCGGCTTCGCGTCGGTGTTCATGGCTGGATAAAAAAAACCGTGGGCTTCGCTGGACGCAGAGGGATAGCGCAGAGTCCGGGGGCGGCTGATTTGCTCGGGAGGCAACGGCGCGATGCCTCCGGCCAGCACCAGCGCTTCATGACTGCGCCGCTCGATCGCAATGACCGCCGAGGGGCTGGCTGGCGAGGCGGCAATGGCATAGATGGATTGCTCATCCAGCGCGAGGCTGCGGAAGCGGCTGTAAGTGCCGGTGAAATCTTCGAGCACGCCGCCGCTGCGCAGCCCCAACCGCCCGAAGCCGGCCTCGGTCCAGCTTGCCAGGTAAGTGCTTTCATCCACCGGCAACCATGTACACCCGCCCAGTTGCCAAGGCGCCGGGGCGTGATCGGCTTCGGCGGCGTCCATTGGCTTCAGGACGCCGGCGCGTTCACTCCAGGGCTGCCAGTAACCGTCTCGGTCGGTCAGGCAATAAAGGCGACTGCAAGCATCGAAGCGAGGTTGCTGGATGGATTCTTCGCCATCATCGCCGGCCACGCAGCATGGCGCTGCCCAGGTTGAATCGTTGCGCTCGGCGAGCATCAGCCGCGTCGCTGTCCATGGCTGGTGGGGGCGACTCCATTCAATCCAGGCGAGACGTTTTCCGTCGGGGCTCAAGATCGGCGCGGCATAGAAGTCCGCGCCTTCGGCCAATACACGGCGTTGGTGATCCGCCAGCCCGATCGATACCAATCGATGCTGGTCGGCCTGTTCCTCCACGGCCAGCACGTGCCCTGTGGCGAAGTGCAGATCGCCGTATCGACAATCGCCCGCGGTCAGCGCTACCGGACACTGGTCGCCCAGCGATTGGTGATACAACTGTTGGTCGCTTTCGTTGACGAACAGCACGCCGTCGTCGCTCAGACAGAACGACCCGCCGCCGTATTCATACACCCGGCTGCGCACACTGAAACCGTCCGGGGTCAGGCAACGCGCCTTGCCGTCTCGCCAATGCCAGATCCGGCAAGCGCCATCTTCGGGACGGTATTCGTTCCAGAAAAGGCCCAGGGGGCCGAGTTGCAGCTCGGCAAAGTCGACGCCTGCCGCGACGGCCAGGGCGGCGCTGAAAGGTTCAGCCTTTAATGATGAGGCGCGAGTTTCGTTCATTGCGAAAGGCCAGTTGTCCGATGGTTTGCGTGGCATGCTCGGCGTCTTCGCGAGCCTGGAGAATCATCCCGTGGTGCGCGGATTTGCTGCACACCGGATCGGCATTGCTGGCGTCACCGGTGAGCATGAACGCCTGGCAGCGACAGCCGCCAAAGTCCTTTTCTTTTTCATCGCACGAGCGGCAGGGCTCGGGCATCCAGTCATAACCTCGAAAACGGTTGAAGCCGAACGAGTCGTACCAGATGTGTTGCATGCTGTGGTCACGAACATTCGGGAACTGCACCGGCATCTGCCGGGCGCCATGGCAAGGCAATGCCGTGCCATCCGGGGTAACGGTCAGGAAGATGCTGCCCCAGCCGTTCATGCAGGCCTTGGGACGCTCTTCGTAGTAATCCGGGGTCACGAAGATCAACTTGCACGGGTTACCTTCGGCCTCGAGCCTGGCCCGGTATTCATTGGTGATGCGCTCGGCACGCACCAGTTGTTCCCGCGTGGGCAGCAGGCCGACGCGGTTGAGGTGTGCCCAGCCATAGAACTGACAGGTGGCGAGTTCGACAAAGTCGGCTTCCAGGGCGATGCACAACTCGATGATGCGGTCGATCTTGTCGATGTTGTGCCGATGGGTGACGAAGTTCAGCACCATCGGATAACCATGGGCTTTCACCGCTCGGGCCATCTCCAGTTTTTGCGCGAAAGCTTTTTTCGAACCGGCCAGCAGATTGTTCACCTGCTCGTCGCTGGCCTGGAAACTGATCTGGATATGGTCGAGGCCGGCCTTCTTGAAATCGCTGATTTTCTGTTCGGTCAAGCCGATGCCGGAGGTGATCAGATTGGTATAGAAGCCTAGCTTGCGCGCCTCGCTGATCAGCTCGGCGAGGTCCTGGCGCACCAACGGCTCGCCGCCGGAAAAGCCCAGTTGCGCGGCGCCCATTTCCCGGGCCTCGCGAAAGACCTTGAACCACTGCTCGGTGCTCAGCTCCTTGCCTTGTTCGGCAAAGTCCAGCGGGTTGGAGCAGTACGGGCATTGCAACGGGCAGCGATAGGTCAGCTCGGCCAGCAGCCACAGCGGCAAGCCGACGGCGGGCTTCTCAGGCAAGGGTGATCCAGTGCTGTGCACGGGCGACCTCCATGAATTGCTCGATGTCGTCACCGAGTTCCGGCACGTCCGGGAATTGCTTCTCCAGCTCGCCGATAATCGCCGCGACATCCCGTTCACCATCGATCAGGCCGCCGATCAGCGAGGCGCTGTCGTTGAGCTTGATCATGCCTTCAGGATAAAGCAGCACATGGCCTTTCTGGGCCGGTTCGTATTGGAAGCGATAGCCGGGACGCCACTGAGGGGTTTTGCTGCGGTCGAAGCTCATAAGGTAATCCCTTTATGCCACACCCGTTGACCGGTCACGCTGTGATAGGGCGGGCGTTTTAATTCGTAAGCCATGCTCATGGCGTCGAGCATGCTCCAGAGAATGTCCAATTTGAACTGGAGAATTTCCAGCATGCGCTCCTGGCCTGCGCGGGTGGTGTAGTGCTGCAAGGTGATCGCGAGACCATGCTCCACATCACGCCGAGCCTGGCCCAGGCGGGTGCGGAAATATTCATAGCCGGCCGGGTCGATCCAGGGGTAGTGCTGCGGCCAGCTGTCCAGGCGCGACTGGTGGATTTGCGGGGCGAACAGTTCGGTCAATGAGCTGCTGGCGGCTTCCTGCCAGGAGGCCCGGCGGGCGAAGTTGACGTAGGCATCCACGGCGAAGCGTACGCCGGGTAGCACCAACTCTTGGGAGCGCAGCTGATCGGGGTCCAGGCCCACTGCCTGGCCCAGTCGCAGCCAGGCTTCGATGCCGCCGTCTTCGCCGGGGGCGCCGTCATGGTCGAGCAGGCGCTGGATCCACTCGCGACGGATTTCCCGGTCCGGGCAGTTGGCCAGGATCGCGGCGTCCTTGAGCGGAATATTCACCTGGTAGTAGAAGCGGTTCGCGACCCAGCCCTGGATCTGCTCGCGCGTGGCGCGGCCTTCATACATCGCCACGTGGTAGGGGTGATGGATGTGGTAGTACGCGCCTTTGGCACGTAGGGCCGCCTCGAACTCGGCGATGGACAGGGGGGTGTCAGTCATTTCGGTTCTCCGGAGAATAACCGTTGGGTTCCGTGGCGTCGGGGCTGGCCCTATCGCGAGCAAGCTCGCTCCCACACTGGTTTTGCTGCGGATCAGATATCCGATACCACTCAGGCCACTGTGGGAGCGAGCTTGCTCGCGAAGACGGCCTGTCAGCCAATACAAGCACTGGCTCGCTCCCGGTTATCAGACCTTCCTACAGTTCGATGCTCATGCCATCGTAAGCCACTTCAATCCTGCGTCGCACCAGCTCGGCCCGCTCGGGCGAGTCTTCGTCCAGGATCGGGTTGGTGTTGTTGATATGGATGAGCACCTTGCGCTGCTCGGGCAATTGCTCCAGCACCTCCAGCATCCCTCCGGGACCGTTCTGCGCCAGGTGGCCCATCTCCCGACCGGTGCGAGTGCCGACGCCTCGGCGTTGCATTTCGTCGTCGTCCCACATCGTGCCGTCCACCAGCAGGCAGTCGCTGTCGGCCATGATCTGCAGCAACGGTTCGTCGACCTTGCCCAGGCCCGGCGCATAGAACAGTTTGCCGCCGCTGCGCAGGTCTTCAACGATCAGCCCGATGTTGTCACCCGGATGCGGATCGAAGCGGTGCGGTGAATAGGGCGGCGCGGCGCTGCGCAGCGGCAGCGGGGTGAAGCGCAGGTTCGGGCAGGCCGGGACGGTGAAGCTCTGGTCCAGCTCGATGCGGTTCCAGCTCAGGCCGCCGTTCCAGTGGGTCAGCATGTTGAACAGCGGGAAACCGGTGCTCAGGTCTTCATGGACCATGTCGGTGCACCAGACCTGATGCGGGCAGCCTTCGCGCAGGCTGAGCAAGCCGGTGGTGTGATCGATCTGGCTGTCCATCAGGATGATCGCGCCGATGCCGGTGTCCCGTAGCGCCCGGCCAGGCTGCATCGGGGCGAAACCCTGGAGTTGCGCGCGGATGTCCGGCGAGGCGTTGCACAGGACCCAGCTCACGCCATCATCGGAAATTGCAATGGACGACTGGGTGCGCGCCTGCGCTCGGAGGCTGCCGTCGCGAAAACCCGCGCAATTGGCGCAGTTGCAGTTCCACTGGGGAAAGCCCCCGCCGGCGGCGGAACCTAGAATCTGGACGAACATGCTCGCTCCCATCTGCAAACCGAAATAAAAACGCCCCGGATGGCCGAGGCGTTGTGTCGCGTACTAACTGCCTGCAATCATCAACGGCTGGCGAAGTACATGGTGACTTCGAAGCCGATACGCAGGTCGATATATGCGGGTTTGGACCAGGACATGGAAATACTCCTTTGGTTGGGGTGGATCGGTTTAAAGCTATACATATAGTCCACCTCCGTTCGGAGATGTTCAGATGCTCAAGTGACTATGTTACTAAATCTGACAATTTGGTTCGCTGCGATTCTCTGAGAAAGCTCATTGCAGCGCCTGTAATGATCATTCGGCCGCTCGCCAAGGGGCGCCCGGGCTCGGCGCGTTGCTGAGGCAATAACGTCCTCCCTGCGCATCGACCAAGCGGCGGGCGGCATTCACCAGGTCTATGCGCTGCATGCCCAGAATGGCATCGGCCAGTCGCTCAGGGAAGTCCGCCGGGTGGCCGGCCAGTTTTCCTTGCCAGAGCAGCTCGGCCGCCTGGGCGCAGGGCAACGCGGCGATTTGCATCTGGCGGGCCAGGGCTTGTTGTTGGCTGGCCAGGGTTGCATCGTCGGTTCGCTCGATCACGGCGGGAAGCTCGGTCAGAAACTGCTCCATATGGCTGACCAACTGTGCGGCCGACGTCTCGGGCGATTGCGCACCCAGCAACAAGCCGGTCCACCCATCGATTTGCTTCAAGCCACTGAACACCGCATAACCTAACTGCAGCTCGACCCTCAAGCGCTGGTAATACGGGGTCTGGCACAAATGAGCCAGCAATCGCCAGGCAGCTTCGTCGGGCAAGTCCAACGTGGGCGAGGGGCAAAACAGCAACACGGCCTGTTCGTCGCCATGGGTCTCGAGGGTATGCCAGATCCGCCCTGGTGAAGGCGTCACTGCTGGCGCCGTCGCCTCACGGGCCACGCCAGGAATTCGGGCCAGCAACGGGCCCACAGCCGTTTGGGAAGCAGCCGACAGACCGATGGCCAGGCCGTCCCAGCGGGCGCTTGCCCAGACGTCTTGTTCACTGCCGGGCGGTGGCAGCTCTGCATGCCGCAGGTTCTGCCGATAGTGATCCGGCAATTCCCGCAGCAAATGTCGAATCGGCATCAGGGGCGTTTCGTTCCTGGCCTGAACGGGTGGCAGCGGCTGCTCCAGCTTCGTCAGCAGGTGCTCAAGCACCAACGGCATCGGTGCTTGCAAACCGACCAGCTTCAGCAGCCATCGGTCACTACAGATTTCGAAAGTGATGTCCACGCCTGCCTGCCGGGCGTCCTCGCACACATCCGCCAGGTGCCGATCGAGTCTGGGTTGAAAATCGAGCGGTACCCGGGTCTCCAGTTGCCAGCGCACATACACCGCACCTTCCCGGGAGTCCGGCAATGCCTGGCTGAACTGCATGGGCGAGCGTTCCCGCCGGCCCCGGCTGCGGTCTTGTGCGAACGTGCGCAGACCACGGTGGGCGCTGGTCTGGCCGCGTATCAAACCGGCGCGGGGCGGCTCGCTTGGCGCTTGCAGGAACGGGTTGGGCGAGGGCAGTTGCCATTGTTCGGTGACCGGATTCGCAGGGTGCAGTTGTTTGAGGATTTCTCGAATCCGCATCAAGTCGTTTTCCGCTAGAGCCCCGGCACATCCTTCGCCGTCCCAACGCGCCAGTTGCAGGGCGGTTGCCGTTTCCTGACGGCGCTGCAGCAGGGCGTTGAATTCCTGGCGCAAGGGAGCCCAGTCGTCATGGGCGGCAAAGAACCCCAGCCAGTCGCGCAGCAACGGCTCGATAGCCGACGGTAGCTGGCCGCTGTCGAGCTTGAGCTCGATGTGCAGCAGTGCTTGACCGGCAAATTCATACAGCGGCGAAGCCTTGAGGCTGTCGGCCAGACCGCGTTGGCGCAACGTCGCAAGCAAGCCGCCCGGTTTGCTGGAGTTCAGCCAGTGACACAGGAAGGCCAATGCTTGAGGCGAGGCGCCAGGCAAGTGTTCGAGGGCGAAGAGCAAGTCGAGGCAGCCTTCCCGGACCTGTTGATAAGCGATGCCTGGCGACGTCATCAGCCTCGGCGGCGATTGCCTGGTCGCCGCTTTTCCGATGGGCATGCTTGTAGCGAATTGATCGGCCAGCGCCTTCATTGTTTCGAGGCTTTGGGGGCCGGCGAGGCTCAAGGTCATCTGACCGCTCTGGTAGAAACGCTGATGGAAACCGCGCAGCGCCGTTTGAAATTCAGGCTGTGATACGCCGAGGCTGTCGCGATTGCCGGCGTGAAAACCTCGCAGCGGATGAGCCGCCGACAATCCGTCATACAGGGCAACCTGGCGCTGGGCGGCGGCGTCCCCGGACCAGGCGATGAATTCGGCGTGCAGCACTTCCCGCTCGCGTAACTGGTCGGCTTCATCCAATCGGGGATGAGCGAGCATGTCTGCCAGACGCTCCAACCCGTCGGCCAGGGCGGCAGGCGGCAGCTCGATGAAAAAGTCCGTGGTGCGCTCGCTGGTACGCGCGTTGACTTGCCCACCGTGGTCCCGCACGTAGGCCATCAGGTTCTGCCCGCTGGGAAAACGTTCTGTCCCGAGAAAAAAAAGATGTTCGAGAAAATGCGCGAGGCCCGGCCAGGCCTCGGGCGCATCATGGCTGCCGGCCGCCACCCGCAACACCGCAGCGCTGCGCTTGAGGTCGGGTGCATGGCGCAACGTCACTTGCAGGCCGTTGGCCAGGGTTTCGGTATGGGGGCGGAGGGAATCGGGGGCCGGCATGAGCGCTTCCAGGACAAGGATGTGCTCATGCTAGCGGATTAGCCCGGATCAGTGTTTATGCAACTCGCCGTATAGCGCCGGGCGACGGTCGTGCAGGTAGTTGTAGGCCGCGCGCGAGTCATTCATCAGCTGTCGATCCAGTTCACCGACGATCAACGCCTCGTCCAGCCCCGCCAGGGCCGGGCGGCTGCCGTCCGGCGCGGCGATGCTGCTCTGGCCGCAATAGCGCAACTCACCTTCGTGGCCACAGTAGTTGGCGTAGGCCACGAAACACTGGTTTTCAATGGCCCGTGCCCGCACGGTGACGTCGGCGATGAACTCGTAGGGCTGCATGTTGGCGGTCGGCACCAGGATCAGCTCGGCACCGGCCAAGGCCAGCCGGCGGGCGTTTTCCGGGAATTCCAGGTCATAGCAGATCAGGAAGCCGAGCTTCCAGCCGTTGAGCTCGACAATGGGTAGCGTCGCATTCCCGGCGCTGAACATCGTATGGTCGAGGTCGCCGAACAGGTGGCTCTTGCGATAGTTGGCGAGGCGTTCGCCGTGGGCATCGATCAGTTGCACGGCGTTGTAGATCTGTCCGTCTTCGCTGCGTTCGGGGTAGCCATAGAGAATCGCCAGGCCGGCCGCCTTGGCGATGCGGCCAATCTGCTGGGCCCATTCGCCGTTGTAGACCTCGGCCAGTACATTCACCGCATCGACGCCGATGTTATAGCCGGTCAGGAACATCTCCGGCAGCACCAATATGTCAGCGCCTCGGGCCTCCAGCGCGACTTGGTGCAGACGCTGCAGGTTGCCGGCCGGATCCATTGGCAGCGGTGGACATTGGTAGAGGGCTACGCGCATCGACAACTCCTTTTATTCGGGCAGGGCGATCGGACCGATTTCGTCGAACACATCCCCTGGACCCGGATTCTCGGCATGGGTTTCACCGCCGAAGTGTTTCATGATTCCCCACACGGCATTGAGCGAGGTCTGGACCGCGCCTTCAACCCAGGCGGGTGTCCATGAGACGTCGTCGCCGGCGATAAAGATCCCTTTTTGTTCGGCCGGCATGTCGTCCTGCATGAAATGCGCGTACATGCGCTGGTTGTAACGATAGTGGCCGGGTAGCGCGCCCTTGAACGCGCCAAGGAAATACGGGTCGGCTTCCCAGGACACGGTGATCGGTTCGCCAATGATCCGCGCGGCGATATCTACCTTCGGATAGATTTTCTTCAGGGCATCCAGGGCCAGCTTGACGCGTTTTTCCACCGGGTACGGGAGCATTTTCAGTGCATCGCTCATCCAGGAATACGACAGGCAGATGACCCCCGGCTTGTTGTCGCCGTTGTCGAACAGGTAGGTGCCACGGGTCAGGCGATCGGTGAGGGTCATGCTCATCAGGTCGCGGCCGGTTTCCGGGTCCTTGTCCTTCCAGAACGGCCGGTCGACCATCACGAAGGTCTTTGACGATTGCATGTAGCGGGTACGATCCAGGGCCATCCACATTTTTTGCGAGAACAGCGCTTCTTCACACTCGATCTGGGTGGTCAGCAGCCAGGTCTGGCAGGTGACCAGCACGGCGGCGTATTCGCGCGTGTCGCCCCAGACGTCGGTCACGCTGAATCGGCCGTCGTCGGCGCGAGCGATACGCTTCACCCCGCTGCGTGGCGCGCCCAGGTGCAACGAATTCAGGCTGGTGCCCTCCGGCCAATGCACACAACGCTCCGGCACATGTCTCCAGATTCCCTGCGGCACCTGTTCAACGCCGCCAACCACCAGGTGCTGATGGTCGTCGCAGTTGGTCATCACCACGCGAAAGATTTCCAGCATCGAGTTGGGGAAGTCCGAGTCCCAGCCGCCCGTGCCGAAGCCGACCTGGCCGAACACTTCGCGGTGCTGGAAAGACAGCTTGGCGAACGCCTTGGAGGTGGCGACGAAATCGTAGAATGTGCGGTCATCCCACAGCGGTACCAGGGTGTTCCACAGCTCTTTGAGACGCGGCACGTCGCGCTCGCGGATCGCCTGCTGGATCTCGCTGAAACGCGAGCCATCCTCCAGGGCATCGGCCCAGGCGTCAGCGACTTCCTGGAACAGCGCAGGAAGGTCGGCCATTTTTTCGGCGTAGTAAGTCTGCCCTTCCAGGTCGATGACGGTGCTGCCCGAGGCCGAGGTCAGTGGGTTGGGGAACGGTTTGGTCTCCAGGCCCAGTTTGTCGACGTAGTGGTAGAACGCCGTGGACGACACCGGAAAACGCATGCCACCGAGCTCGGCAACGATGCCTTCGGCGCCGTTGAATGCTTGGGAGCGCAGACGTCCGCCCATCTTCGACGCCTCGTAGACCACCGGTTTGAGGCCCAGCTTCATCAATTCGTAAGCGGCTACGAGACCGGCGATCCCCGCGCCGACGATCGCCACTTCAGCCCCGTGGTTGTGCTCGGGAATGACCCCCAGGCCGGCCGGGTGCTCGATCCAGTCGTCAAAGGCGAAAGGAAAGTCCGGTCCGAAAATGGTGATGGGCTTCTTGCCGTCTGCTGGGTGGCGATTGTGCTTGTTCATGGCTGACCTTGATGGGCGACTCGACGCGGCGTTTGCGTCTGAGTATAGGAAAGATGCCAGCCATTCTAGAGAGGGAGAAACACGTTAATAAGACGCAATGTGTCGTCGTTTTGCGTAGTTTCAAGTCATTTTGTAATGTGGTCGAGTCGTAATGACGAAGTATGATCGTGTGGGAGCGAGCCTGCTCGCGAAGCGGTTGTCAGAAAGAACTACCCCAACTGGCCCACCGCATTCGCGAGCAGGCTCGCTCCCACAGGATAAGGTGCAAGGCTTCAGACCGGCTGGCCCCGATCGATCTTGCTGCTGAGAATGATCGACGTAGTCGTTTTCTCCACCCCGTCCACGCTGCCGATCTGGTCGAGCAACTGATCCAGCTGCTCCGGCGAATCGGTGCGCAGCCACGCCACATAATCAAATTCGCCGCTGACCGCGCACAACTGCTGGACCTGGGCCATGGCGCTCAAGCGGCGCAGTACCTCTTTACCGGAGCGTGGCTGCACCTTGATCCCGACATAGGCCTGCAGACCGCCATCGATCACCCGCTGGCCAAGGCGCACGCCGTACCCAGTGATCACCTTGGCTTTCTCCAGTCGAGCCAGGCGCGACGTCACGGTGGTGCGGGCAATTCCCAATTGCCGGGCGAGCATGGCGACGCTTTCCCGCGCGTTGATTTGCAGGGCCGCGATCAACTGGCGGTCGATTTCGTCGAGGACGGGAGGGCGGATCTCAGTCAAGGTTGGCTCCGGCGCGGGCATCAATGGCGGGCATGTTACAGGTTCCCTCGCTCGAAATAGCCAGTGGCAGGTAAAGCCAGCGCCCGCCAGGCGGCTGCCAGGTGAGCCTGGGAAGACCTGAGCCAGACGCCTTCCTGGCAGATCAGTTGCTCAGTGGGCAACTGCAGCAGAGCGTCCAGTGAGAACGACTGCACCGAACCCTGGTCCTCGTCGGCTTCGGTCTCCCAGTCGCGCTGGAAGCTTCGCAGGCGTAGTTGCTCTTCTTCGAAGCTTTCAAATAGCGGCCGATTGCCCAGCCATTGCGGATGTATACGCAGCGTACGCGCCTCAACATCAAGGAGCAGCAGTTGCCAACCGCGGTAACTGCCACACAGTTCCGTGACATCGGTCGCCATGCAGGTCAGGGCCAGGTAGCGGCTGTCCGCCGACCAGATCATCGAGGGCGCCAGATCAACCAACGCGCAGCCTGAGGCGGTCAGCAAGTGTCCGCCGAGACGGGGCGTACCGGTACGCACCCAGCTGTCGGTGTATTCCGTCTCACTGCCGAACAGCCAGGCGGCATTCTGATCATTCGGCGCGGGCTGGATGAAATCCCCCTCGGCAGTGGCCGCTTGCGGGCCAGCCACCAGACGCCAAGGCGGGACGGCTTTGAGCTGCGAGTCTGTCGGCTGCAACTGCGCAGTGTTGTAGAACAGCCGGGATTGCTCGTTGGGACGGAAGAACGACGCGTCGCCGCCAACCTCTGGCGCGGCGATGTTGAAACGTTGCAACGGGCTGCTTTCCCTGTCTTGATCAAGACGGCCCTGGATCACTGCCAGATTCAATCGGCCATCGCGGAAATCCAGTATCCGTTCCACCCACATGGGCGGTCCTTCCAGCAGGCGGTGTTCCTGCACATCCGCCACCAGCGCATGGCTGGTGACTGTCGTTGAGTTTTCAAAGGGCAGCAGCGCCAGATAGCGTCCGCAATCGGAAACCCGATGGTCCAGCAGCCAAGCCCCCGGCAACGACCAGTCGCCGATCCGGCAACGATAGCCACCCAGGCCTTGGGGATTGTCACCGAGCCAGGTCAGGACAGCGCGCACATCGCCTTGCAACGGTTGCGTCTCGACGCACGAGTCGCCTCGCCGCCCCGTGCTGTCCAGCGGCAGCATGATCGCCATGCGGGTCAGCTTGAACTCACCGACCTGCACGCGACCTTGAGCGTCATGACCGGTCTGGGTCTCGGTATCGCCGTGGATACTCTCCAGGCGGTAGCCATAACGGCCGGCGCCTGGTCGCGGATAATCGAGATACGAGCCGATACGGACATGGCTCGCATCAAGACTCAATAATTCGTGCCAATAAAAGGACGGCTCCGCGTCGCTCTTCACCCACGGCGAGGGCAGGGCTCGCCAGCCATGATCCACTTGCCACAACCAGTACTGATTGCCATCCGCCTCGTTGGCCTGCTCCCGGGCCAGACAGACCAGGGCGCGGTTATCGCCGCTCCAGACCAGTGGCGCATCGGCTGCCATGACCAGGCCCGATGGTTGACCATTGAGGCTGATGGCGTAGCGCGGCGAATACAGTGGCTCCAATGGCTGGGCCAGATCGCGAAAGGTCTTGGGCAACAAGATGTCGCCCTGCAGGATTTGCCCGCCATCAATGGAAGCCCGTTCGAAGCTGCGCGCAACACTGTCCGGATTCCAGCCAGGCTCCAGCCAAAGGTCCGCAAACGGGATCAGCTCGGCTACTTCGGCGGCCTGCAACAGTTCATCCAGTCGGGCCTGACGAACGCTGTTGTCAACCAAGGGGCTATGGCGGCCGCTCAGTTGATCCAGGTCCAGGGCATCCAGCTCCCAGAACTCGCTTTCGGCACAGCGGTACAGCTTGCGTTGCTCCCGGTCGAGCACGACCAGTCCCCATTCCTGGCGTGACGGTACCGGCGCGGCGAAATAGCGACCGTCGCTGGAGAACACCGCCGAGGAGCCAAGGCCTTGCAAGAGCACGCCATCAGGAAACAGATAATCGCAATGAACGGGGCCGCCCATGGCAATTTCGCTGTGGTTGAACACCCGGATCGGCTCGCCCTCGGGCGTCAGCAGCGGCTCGTTTGTGCCCCAGGCACTCGGTCCTTGGCCCGCAGAGGAGACCGGCGCCAACCCAAGGCGGCGCTCCCACTTGCTCACGCAGGCGAGCCCGCCAACGATGGCGACGATCGCCACCAGAATTCCCCACCACTCAGGCAATGCCCGTCCCAGACTGAAACCCAGGCCAAACACCGCGCCGACAGTCAGCCGGGCAATGCCCCGGCCCACCCCCAAAAAGCCCAGCCGCGCGGCAAGACCCATCAGCAAACCGAGCAACACCACCCCCAGCAAGGCCAGCGGCGGCGACAGTATCGTGATGAAAAAGGCTGGCACCACCAGGATGCCGAGTTGCCAGAAGAGTTCGAGGAACAGGCGGGGAAGGCTGGGGCTGGCGATGATGGGCGTCTCGGCGGGGTATTGGAAATCTGATTGTAAGTGAGCGGACGTTAAAAAAGACAACGTCTGGCGCTGAGCCGTTTACGAGAATCTTGGTAGTACGCTGCTGATCGGCCCGGAAACACAAAAGCCGCGCAATGCGCGGCTTTCAATTTGGTGGGCCCACACGGACTCGAACCGTGGACCAAAGGATTATGAGTCCTCTGCTCTAACCAACTGAGCTATAGGCCCTCAGTAGGCCGCGGATTATAGCGACGGTTTCTCGGCTGTGCTATCCGAAAAATCCGATACGGTCACATGCAGAAACGTCGCGGCAAATTCTTCGGCGCACAGGGGCAGGCTGACGATGTAGCCCTGGATCTGCTCGCAGCCTTCCTCGGCGAGAAATTGCTGTTGGGCGAGGGTTTCGACGCCCTCGGCGATGATGCTGAATTGCATGCTCCGGCCCAAGGCGATGATTGCCCGCACGATGGCCACATCGTGGGGGTCATCGGGCAGGCCGCGGACGAAAGACTGGTCGATTTTCAGGATGTCCAGCGGCAGGCGCTTGAGGTAGCTCAGCGAGGAATAGCCGGTACCGAAGTCGTCGATGGCCAGTTGCACGCCGAGTTTTTTCAGTTGATACAGTACCGTCAGGGCCTCTTCGGCCTGGCTCATGATGAAGTTTTCGGTAATCTCCAGTTGCAACAAACCAGGCTCAAGGTGGTTTTCCCGCAGCAATTGTTCGATCCGATTCAGCAGGTTGGGCTGACGCAGTTGGGCGCCGGCCAGGTTGACTGACAGTGGCCCGAGGCTTTCGTGACAGCTGTTCCATGCGTGCAGTTGCCGGCAGGCGTTTTCCAGTACCCAATCGCCGATTTGCAGGATCATGCCGTTTTCTTCGGCCAGGGGGATGAAATGCTCCGGTGGTACGTCGCCAAAGGTCGGATGGGTCCAGCGAATCAATGCCTCGGCGCCCACCAGCCGGTTGTCGATGAGGCTGATTTTCGGCTGGAACGACAACGACAGTTCGTTGCGCTCGATCGCCCGACGCAGCTCGTGTTCCAGTGCCACGCGCTCGCTGGCCTGGGCCGTGAGGTCGCGAGTGTAGCTTTCCACCCGGTTGCGACCCTTGGCCTTGGAGCGGTACATCGCCGCGTCGGCGTTTTTGACCAGCGTGGCGACATCGCAGCCATCCTGCGGATAGAGGCTGGTGCCGATGCTGGCGCTGATGAAAAACTCATGCTCGCCGGCCTGGAACGGCGCGCAGAAACAGTTCAACAGCTTCTGCGCAATATGCTCGGCATCGCTGGGCTGCTGCAGGCCGGGCAGCAGGATGATGAATTCGTCACCGCCCAGGCGCGCCACGGTGTCGATATCACGCAGTTGCTCGCGCAGGCGCACGGCAATGCCCTTGAGCAGCAGATCGCCGACCGGGTGCCCGAGGCTGTCGTTGATGTGTTTGAAACGGTCCAGGTCCAGGAACAACACCGCGCCTTGGCCGCCATTTTCTTGCTGACTATTGAGCGCCGAGAGCAAACGGCTTTCGAACAGGGTGCGATTCGGCAGGCCCGTGAGCGGGTCGTGATGCGCCTGGTAGTCGAGTCGGGCCTGGGCGTGCTTGAGGCTTGAAATGTCGGCAAAAACCGCGACGAAATGGGTGGTCTGTTGTTCCTGGTTGCGCACGGCGCTGATGGTCAGCCAGCTGGGATACAGCTCGCCATTTTTGCGTCGATTGGAGATTTCACCCTGCCAGTGGCCCTCGGCGGTCAACTGATGCCACATCGCGGCATAAAACGCGCTGTCGTGCAGCCCGGAAGCCAGCAGCCGAGGCGTATGGCCCAGGGCTTCGGTTTCGCTATAGCCGGTGATTTCCGTAAAGGCTCGGTTCACGGCGCTGATGTGCTGTTGTGTATCGGTGATCAGTACGCCTTCGGCGGTGCTTTCGAATACGGTGGCGGCCTGCTGCAGTTTCTCCTGCATGAAGTGGCGTTCGGTGATGTCCCGGGCGATCGTCAGCATGCAGTCCTCGTTGCCGATGGGCAGCGGACGGCTGGACACCTCGCAGAGCCGTATCTGCCCGTCGTTACGGCGGATATGGCAGCTGAAATCCTTTACGAAACCGTCCCGCTGCAGCAGGTCGAGCATCTGCTTGCGCTCGTTGAGATTGACCCAGATTCCCAGGTCCAGGGTCGAACGATCAACCGACAGGGCGCTGTTGAAACCGGTAATGCGGCTGAAACCGTCGTTGACTTCAATCAGCAAACCATCGCTCTGCCTGGACAGCAGCAAGCCGTCGGGCGAGGCGTGAAAAGCCTTGGCGAATTTTTCTTCGGAGGTCTGCAATTGCTGCTGGGTCTCCTTGAGCTGGCTGATGTCGCGCACCACCACGACCAGGGCTGGGGTGGTGTCCAGATCAAAGGGTTCGGCCGATATCAGCCCGGTGAACACCTCGCCGTTGCTGCGTTGAAAAGGCATTTCCAGATTGCGAATGCTCCCGGCCTGCAACCGCTGGAGCAAACTTGGGCCGACGCCTTGTATGCCCCAGATGTCCAGGTCGGTCGCGCTTTTGCCGACCACCTCTGCGGCGCTGAGGCCAATCTGCTCTTCGAAGGCTTTATTGACCTCCAGCAGGCAACCGTCCAGCAGGCGCGCAATCACCAGGATGTCCGGGCACTGGCGAAATACCGAGCCGAACTTCTGTTCGGAAAGGCGCAGCGCTTCCTCGGTGTGCTTGGCTTCACTGATGTCGATCATCAGTCCGCGCATCAACGGTTCATGGCCATGCTTGATCAGGCTGACGATGTCCCGCACCCACAGGCAGCGACCGTCGGCGGTGATCACCCGGTAGTCGATGCAGTGATCGCGGCCGGCAAGGACTTCGTGATCGCAATATGTCTGCGCGCGGATCAGGTCCGCCGGATGAATGATGTTGCGCCAGAACCCGGGGATGAGCCAATGGGCGAGGGGATAGCCGAGCAATTCTTCGGCGTGAGGCGATACATAGCTGTAGGTGAAGTCGCTGACCCTGGCCTCCCAGGCAATCGCCGAAAGGCTCTCAACCAGCCCGCGATAATGGTATTCGCTGCTGCGCAGCTCCTGTTCCAGGTCGACGCGTCGGGCTATTTCCGAACTCAGGCGACGGTTGATGCGAATCACCACTGCCAGGATGGCGATCAACAGCAGCAGCCCGGGCAGGCCGTAAAGCAGCAGGTCTGACCAGAGCTGGCGATGGTCCCGCACGTTGCCAACCCATTTTTCCTGGATTTCGCTGATCTCCATCGGCGTCATGTCCGCCAGGACCTTGTCGAGGATGCCCACCAATATCTTGTTTTCCCGTGGGACGGCCATCGCCAACTGGTAGCGGTAGGGCGTTTCTCCGCTGACGTAGAGCCCGTCAAGCTTGAGCTGGCGCAAGCTCCACACGCTGGAAGCAAGATCGCCCACCACCGCATCGACTTCATCGGTCGCCAAGGCCTGCAGCGCCGAACTGACGTTGGGCAGCGCGACCAGGTTCAGGTCGGGGTGGTGGTTGCGCAGCAGTTCGTGGGGGGCATAGTTCTCCACCACGGCGATTTTCAGCCCATAAAGGTCTTCGAGCTTATGGGGTCGGGGCCCGCCTTTATGGGCCAGGATGACAATCGGAAAATCGAGGTAGGGGCGGGTGAACGACAGGTAGTTCTGGCGTTCGGGGGTGGACATGATGCCCGGTAGAAGGTCGATCTTGCCCTGCACGACCTGTTCCAGCACCTCCGTCCAACTGACGGGTTCGATGGGTGTGAGCGTGACGGCCAGTTTCTCGCGGATGATATCGACATAGTCGGCGGCCAGGCCTTGGTAGCGGCCGTTGTCGTCGCGAAATTCGAACGGCGGCCATGACGCATCGACACCCAGGCGCAGGTCGGGGTGGTCCTTGAGCCAGCGGCGTTCTTCCTCCGTGAGCGTCAACGCGCCGGCCGTTGCGGTCCAGGTCATCAGTGACAGCAAAAGCACGGCCGTCAGTCTGGGCATCACGGTCTCGTCATGGCTGGGAAAGGATGAATCGAGTGTAGACGGACAACAGGGCGGGGGAGCAAGAAGGAAGAGTTATCTGCACATAACAAAACCCCCGGCAGGGCCGGGGGTTTGAAGGTCACTCGTCGAGGAACGAACGCAGATGCTCGCTTCGCGTCGGGTGGCGCAGTTTGCGCAACGCCTTGGCTTCGATCTGACGAATCCGCTCACGGGTCACATCGAACTGTTTACCGACTTCCTCAAGGGTGTGGTCGGTGTTCATGTCGATGCCGAAGCGCATCCGCAGTACCTTGGCTTCACGGGCAGTGAGGCCGGAAAGTACTTCGCGAGTCGCTTCCTTGAGGCTCTCAACGGTGGCGACATCAATCGGCGACTGCATGGTGGAGTCTTCGATGAAGTCACCCAGATGGGAGTCTTCGTCATCACCGATCGGGGTTTCCATGGAGATCGGCTCTTTGGCGATCTTCAATACCTTGCGGATCTTGTCCTCAGGCATTTCCATGCGTTCGCCCAGCTCTTCCGGCGTCGGTTCGCGACCCATTTCCTGCAACATCTGCCGGGAAATACGGTTGAGCTTGTTGATCGTCTCGATCATGTGCACCGGGATACGGATGGTGCGAGCCTGGTCGGCGATCGAGCGAGTGATCGCCTGACGAATCCACCAGGTGGCATAAGTCGAGAACTTGTAGCCGCGACGGTATTCGAACTTGTCCACCGCCTTCATCAGCCCGATGTTGCCTTCCTGGATCAGGTCGAGGAATTGCAGGCCACGGTTGGTGTACTTCTTGGCGATCGAGATCACCAGACGCAAGTTCGCTTCGACCATCTCTTTCTTCGCGCGACGGGCCTTGGCCTCGCCGATCGACATGCGACGGTTGATGTCCTTGATTTCAGCGATGCTCAGGCCAGTCTCGGCCTCCAGCGCGCTCAGCTTCTGCTGGCAACGAATGATGTCCGGTTGCAGGCGGCCAATCGCTTCGGCGTATTTGCTCTTGCCTTTGGCCAGTGCATCGGTCCAGCTTTCGTCGACTTCATGGCCAGGGAACTGGCGCAGGAAATCTGCACGCGGCATGCGGGCGTCACGCACACACAGTTGCATGATCGCGCGCTCTTGCTGACGCAGACGATCCAGGGCACTGCGAACACGCTCGACCAGGCCTTCGAACTGCTTGGGCACCAGCTTGATCGGCATGAACAGCTCAGCCAGCGCCAACAGTTCGGCAATTGCCTGCTTGTTGTTGCGACCGTGCTTTTTCAGCGCCTTGCGGGTGATCTCCATCTGGTCGGCCACGGCGCCAAAACGCTGGGCGGCGATGACCGGGTCTGGACCGCTTTCGGCTTCTTCTTCGTCGTCGCTGGCTTCGGCGTCGTCATCGTCGGTCTCATCGTCGGCCTTGACGGCTTTCGGGTCGACCAGTGGCGGCACTTCGGCGGCAGGCGGCGCGATGCCGTCGTCCGGGTCGATGTAACCGCTCAGGACGTCAGACAGGCGCCCACCTTCGGTGGTGACGCGGGTGTATTCGGAGAGAATATGGTCGACCGTGCCAGGGAAGTGCGCAATTGCGCCCATCACTTCACGGATGCCTTCTTCAATACGCTTGGCGATTTCAATTTCGCCTTCACGCGTGAGGAGCTCTACCGTACCCATCTCACGCATGTACATGCGCACGGGGTCGGTGGTGCGACCAATGTCGGTCTCGACCGCTGCCAACGCTGCGGCCGCTTCTTCAGCGGCCGCCTCGTCGGTATCGGCGTCGGCCAGCATAAGGGCATCCTTATCTGGAGCAACCTCGAATACGTTGATCCCCATGTCGTTGATCATGCGGATGATGTCTTCCACCTGTTCCGGATCTGAAATATCCTCCGGCAGGTGGTCGTTGACCTCCGCGTAAGTCAGGTAGCCCTGCTCACGACCCAATAGGATCAACTCTTTGATACGAGACTGCTGTTGCGCTTTTCCGGACATAACACCCTATCCACTGAAGGTCTTGGCGGGCAAAAAACAAGCCGAGGATTATACCTGAGCTGTGACCTCACGCGCCAGTTGAGGTCGGGTTTGATGCGCAAACATTGCGGCTGAGTAAGTCACGCAATTGGTTTTTCTCTTCGCTGGTCAACTCGCTCTGGCGAGCTTTGCGCAGAAGTTGTTCCAGGTTTCGCTCGCGTTGGCGGGCGGACAAGCTAGTAATGGTGTCGAAAAACTGTTGTTCAAGGTTATCTCCCTCTATCAGCCATTCCTTCTCGGCCAATGCCTTCAAAAGGCGCCCCTGCTCGGTGCCGTGCCACCGCGCGATCAACTGGAATGAGTTTAGCTTGGGGTTCTTCTGCACAGCTTCAAGGAGCGCGACCAGCAATTGTGTATTGCTGTGGTCCTCGGCGGCGAAGTGCCCGGCATCTTCTACCTTTTCAGCCAAATGCGGGTGGTGCAGCAGGGTGCGCAGGGCAGCCAGTGTTGGTGGTTCGACGGCGGCCGGCACGCGCGGGGCACGTGGCTGGTCGCGATCGCCGCGCTTGCCGTTCTTGTCCCAGGGTTTCTTGTCCCATTTCTTGCCGCCGGCACCGGGTTTCTTCGGTGTCCATTCCTGCTGCGGCGCGTAGTCCTGCTGGGTTTGATGATAGTCGGCGAAGTCCGGTAACGCGTCGTAGTCGATGCCCGGGTCGTAAGCCGGCGGTGCCTCCTGGGGGGCACTGTGGGCCAGCTGGCTGACCGCTTCGCTGTTCAGCCCGGTAATTTCCGTCAGGCGTTGACGCATCAAGGTCCGCAGGTTGGCGCCGGGCACCTTGTCGATCAGCGGTGCCGCGAGCGTGGCCATATGGGCTTTGCCTTCGAGGGAGCGAGGATCGGCTTCTTCGGTCAGTTGCTGGAAAAAATAGTCGGCCAGCGGCTGTGCGTGCTGGTTGATCCGCGCACGGAACGCATCGGTGCCCTCGGAGCGCACCAGGGTGTCCGGGTCCTCGCCCTCGGGCAGGAACAGAAAACGTGCGCGCCGCCCGTCCTGCAGGCAGGGCAGCGTCGCTTCAAGCGCGCGCCAGGCGGCGTTGCGTCCGGCCTGGTCGCCGTCGAAGCAGAACAGCACGCTCGGCACGACGCGAAACAGGCGCTTCATGTGTTCTTCGCTGGTGGCCGTGCCCAGGGTCGCAACGGCGTTGAGCAAGCCTTGCTGGGCCAGGGCGATGACATCCATGTAGCCTTCGACAACGATGATTTCATCGAGGTTGCGATTGTTTTTGCGCGCCTCGTACAGGCCGTAGAGTTCCTGGCCCTTATGGAAAACCGGGGTTTCCGGGGAGTTCAGGTACTTGGGCTTGTCGTCCCCCAGCACCCGGCCGCCAAAGGCGATGATCCGCCCGCGGGTATCGCGGATCGGGAACATCACCCGGTCACGGAAGCGGTCGTAGCGCTTGCCCGTCTCGGCGTTCTCGATCAGCAGGCCGGCGTCGATCATGGCGCGTTGCTGCAGCGTATCGCTGCTCAAATGTTTGTACAGGTTGTCCCAGCCCGGCGGGGCGAAGCCGAGGCCGAAGTCGCGAGCAATCTCACCGGTCAGGCCGCGGCCCTTGAGATAGTCCACCGCCGCCTTGCGGGCCGGATGGCTTTTAAGTGCCTGGCGATAAAAGTCGGCTGCTGCCGTGAGTAGCGGGTACAGCGGCGAATCGGTGGGTTGGCGAGGCTTGTGTTGTCGTCCGCTTTCCTCGCGAGGAATTTCCATGCCGGCGGCTTTGGCCAGTTCCTCGACAGCCTGGGGGAAATCCAGGTTGTCGTGGTCCATGATGAAGCCGAGGGCATTGCCGCCAGCGCCGCAGCCGAAGCAATAATAGAACTGCTTGTCGGGGCTGACGCTGAAGGAGGGGGTTTTTTCTTTGTGAAACGGGCAGCAGGCTGTGTAGTTCTTGCCCGCTTTCTTCATTTGCAGGCGAGAGCTGACCACGTCGACGATGTCGGTGCGGTTCAGGAGGTCGTCAATAAAGCTCTGGGGAATTAGCCCGGCCATGGCGTTCTCATCATCACTGCGCGAAATAGGGGCCCAAAATCAGCCGCGGAGTCGGTTCCTGGTCCTGAGGCACGGAAAATGGTGGCTCGACCGGGTCGTCTGCATCATTGCTGTCGGGAAGTGTATCTGCCGATTATCCACTGACGTTAATGGCTATCAGTATTCGACTGTACGAAATGTGTTGCGCTGAGTCCGGTAACGGCCGGTCAGGCCTCGGATAGCTCATGAAGCGGGCACGCAGCGGTGCCTTGGGCTGATCGTCGTTAGAGGAATCAGGGTGTGCTCGTCAGTAGCCTTGGAAGGCTCGTCAGAAGAGACGTGCACCGCTGGCAAAAGAGCCAGGTCTGACGCGATAAAGCAGATCGTCTTGGTCGCGTCTGCGACTTTGACGGTGAAGCATCAAGCGTTGTTCCGCAAATGCCATAAGCCCGGCTTGGAGGCCGGGCTTGGCAAGAAGCTTGCGACGGGCGTCTGTGTATTAGTACAGACGTACGGCGCGGCGCTGTTCGCGCTGAACTTTCTTGGCGTGACGCTTAACAGCGGCTGCTGCTTTGCGCTTACGCTCGGAAGTCGGCTTCTCGTAGAATTCGCGGCTACGAACTTCAGCCAGAACACCGGCTTTTTCGCAGGAGCGCTTGAAACGACGCAGAGCTACGTCGAAGGGTTCGTTCTCTTTTACTTTGACGGCTGGCATCCAGAGCTACCTTCATTCATTACCGGGGTCAACATCCTCGCGGCAAAAGAGCACTTGAAGACGTCGGTTTTTAAGGGTTGCGGATGTTAACCCCTCAACGCTCGGAATGCAAAGCCTCTGATCGAAAACCGCTGGTCGGGGCACAACGCGACGACTATTATGCGCGCCTTCGAATTCAGCCTCTACAAGGCGCAACCCATGCTAGTACTGGGATTAGAAACGTCCTGCGACGAAACCGGCGTCGCCCTCTACGACAGTGAACGTGGCCTGCTGGCCGACGCGCTGTTCAGCCAGATCGACCTGCACCGCGCGTACGGCGGCGTGGTGCCGGAGCTTGCATCACGCGATCACGTCAAGCGCATGCTGCCCTTGATCCGCCAGGTCCTGGCCGAAGGCGGCTGCGTGCCGACCGAGATCGATGCCATCGCCTACACGGCCGGGCCGGGTCTGGTGGGCGCCCTGTTGGTCGGTGCTTCCTGTGCCCAGGCGCTGGCCTTTGCCTGGGGCATTCCGGCCTTGGGCGTGCACCACATGGAGGGCCACCTGCTGGCGCCGATGCTGGAGCCGCAGCCGCCGGAGTTTCCGTTCGTCGCTTTGTTGGTATCCGGAGGCCATACGCAGCTCGTGCGGGTCGATGGAATCGGCCAATACCAACTCATGGGTGAGTCGCTCGACGACGCCGCGGGCGAGGCTTTTGATAAAACCGCCAAGATGATGGGGCTCAATTATCCTGGCGGACCGGAAATCGCACGACTTGCCGCTCAAGGCATTGAAGGGCGTTTCGTATTCCCGCGTCCGATGTGCGACCGGCCTGGACTGGATTTCAGCTTCAGTGGCCTGAAAACCTTCGCGCTGAATACATGGCAACAATGCGTCAATGCCGGGGACGACAGTGAGCAAGCCCGTTGCGACATCTCCCTGGCGTTCCAGCAGGCCGTGGTGGAGACTTTGACGATCAAGTGCAAGCGCGCGCTGAAACAGGCTGGGCTAAAGCGCCTGGTGATTGCCGGCGGGGTGAGCGCGAACAAGGCCTTGCGGGTATCCCTGGAGAAAATGCTCGGCGATATGAAGGGCGACGTTTACTACGCTCGGCCGGAGTTCTGCACAGATAACGGCGCAATGATTGCTTTTGCCGGTTGCCAGCGCCTGCAAGCGGGGCAGCAGGAAAGCCTGGCGATCAGCGTGCAGGCGCGCTGGCCCATGGAGCAACTTTCACCGCTGTGAGGCGTTATCAGAAATGCCGTTCGCGCCCGGCGAACAGGTCGCGTAGATTGCCCCGGTGGCGCCAGACGATCAGCGCAACGAGTGTCGTCATCGGCAGCAACGCCGCCGGTTCCTGCCAGGCCAGCAAAGGCAGGGTCAGTGGCGTGGCGATCAATGCGGCCAGGGAGCTGGTGCGGGTCAGGTAGAAGGTCAGCAGCCAGGCGCACACGGCAAGCAGGGCGGCAGGCGGATACAGGCCCAGCAGCATGCCGGCGGCGGTGGCGACACCCTTGCCGCCGCGAAAGCGGAAGTACAGCGGGAACAGATGGCCGATGACCGCGCAGACGCCGACCCAGGCCTGTTGCTGCAACGAAAGCCCTGCGAGGCTGGCGAGCAGAACCGGCACGAGGCCTTTGCAGAGGTCGCCAAGCAGGGTCAGGACGGCAAGCTTGCGTCCGGCCAGGCGCAGCATGTTGGTGGCGCCGGCATTGCCTGAGCCACTCATTCGCGGATCCGGGCGACCGGTCAGGCGGCTGAGCAAAATGGCAAAGGACAGTGAGCCGAGCAGGTAGGCGAGGATCGCCAGTGACCAAAACATGCTAGCTATTCCGGGCGAGGAAGCCCCTGATTCTAACGGCGCAACGCGCCCTTGTCGTGCTGCGGAGAAGAGAGCTTGGACAGAGTGTTTATCGAAGGCCTGGAAGTCGACACGGTGATTGGTGCCTACGACTGGGAGCGAGGCATCCGACAGTGCCTGCGGCTTGATCTGAGTTTTGCCTGGGATAATCGTCCGGCGGCTGCGGACGATGACCTGAGCCTGGCCCTCGACTACGCCAGCGTATCGGCCCGCATCCAGGCATTTGCCGAGCAGGCGCAGTTCCAATTGGTCGAAACCTTTGCCGAGCGACTGGCCCAAGAGCTCATGGATGAGTTCAGGATCACCTGGCTGCGGCTGAAAGTGACCAAGCCCGGGGCCGTGCCGGCCGCTACCGGCGTTGGCGTGGAGATCGAGCGCGGATGTCGCTGACTCAGGTTTTTCTCGGGCTCGGCAGCAATATCGAGCGTGAAATCCATTTGCGCGCGGGGCTTGAGGCTCTGGCCGGTTTCCTGGTGGATATGCGCTGTTCGGCCGTGTTCGAAAGTCAGCCGGTGGGTATCAAGAGCGGGCCGTTCTTCAATTTCGTCGTGTCGGCGTTCACCGATCTTCCACTGATGGAACTGGACCGCCGCCTCAAGTTCATCGAGGCCGATAATGGCCGCTACGCGCCGGACCGCAAGGGTTTGCCGCTGGATATCGACGTGCTGCTGTATGGCGAGCAGGTCGGCAACTTCGATGGGTTGATCCTGCCGCGCGCGGAAATTCTCAAGAATGCTTTTGTCTTGTGGCCTTTGTCGTTGATTGCGCCGGACCGGATTCATCCAGGCGTGGGCAAGAGCTTTTCCACGTTGTGGAAAGAAGCACAGATTGATCAGGTGCTGGCGCCGGTGGCTTTCGAGTGGCGAGGTCAGCCGCTTACGCCATCAGAGCTGCTGTGACGCGCCTGCCGTCATCGCGAGCGAGCTCGCGCCCACAGTGATCTGGGCTGAACACAAAACATGTGCCTGCTGAGATACCAATGTGGGAGCGAGCTTGCTCGCGATGGCGGAGGTACAACCGCCAAAGATGTAAGCTGACCGGAAAAATTACTGTCAGCTCGCCGCTTCCTTGTAAGCCTTCAACGCCCTGAGGCGCTCTCGCTTGATCGCTTCACCCAGTTCCGGCCCCTTGAAACCCTTCTCCAGCAACGGCTGCACCGCCACGCCGCGGGCCGCTGACGCAGCGCCCCGCAGGTAATCAGCCTGTGGGTAACTTCGTTCCTCAAGCCCCTTGCGCCCTCGCGCATCCATCTCGCATGCGGCAATGAACTCCTCGAAACGCTGGGGGCGCCGGTACACATCAAAGCTCTGCAGCAGCTCAAGCAAAGTGGTTGCCCTGAGCTCCAGCGCGCGGTGTCCATGGGTGTGGTATTGACCTACCAGCAGCGCCAGTTCCTGGCAGTCACGGGGAGCCTTGAAGCGTTCGTTGACTGCTTTGATCAGCTTCAGCCCCTTGTGCTCATGGGCGATGTGCCTTGGCCATTCGTGCTCGGGTGTCAAACCTTTGCCGAGGTCATGCAACAGGCAAGCCCAGCGGACCGTCAGTGGCTGTTTGTGCAGCGCCGACTGTTCCAGCACGCTCAAGGTATGGACGCCGCTGTCGATTTCCGGGTGATGAGCTTCAGGCTGCGGGACCCCGAACAGCGCATTGACCTCGGGCATCAATACCTTGAGGGCATCGCAGTCGCGCAGTACCTGGATAAACACTTGTGGCTGATCTTCCATCAGGGCGCGGGAGATCTCTTTCCAGCTGCGTTCGGCAGTCAAAGCTTCCAGCTCGCCAGATTCACTGAGCTTGCGCATCAACGCGAGGGTTTCGTCCGCCACCTTGAAACCCAGCGGGGCATAACGTGCGGCAAAGCGGGCAACTCGCAGAACCCGCAGTGGATCCTCGGCAAACGCCGGGGAAACGTGCCGCAGCAGGCGATCTTCGAGATCGCGCTGGCCGTGGTAGGGATCGGTGAGGTTGCCATGGTCGTCTTCGGCCATGGCGTTGATTGTCAGGTCCCTGCGGATGAGGTCTTCTTCGAGCGTCACTTCGGGGCTGGCATGGAATACGAAGCCACCGTAACCCCTGCCGCTCTTGCGTTCGGTGCGGGCGAGGGCGTATTCCTCGCCAGTGTTCGGGTCAAGAAAGACCGGAAAATCAGCCCCCACGGGACGGAATCCCTTGGCCAGCATTTCCTCGGCGGTGGCGCCCACGACCACCCGGTCGATGTCGGTGACGGGGATGCCGAGCAGGCGATCACGAACAGCGCCGCCGACTTTGTAGATCTGCATAAAAAACCTCCGTTGGGCCGACAGGATAAACCTTTAAGCCGGACCTTCGGAGGCGAAAACGCTATCAAAGATGAATGACGGCCAGGTCCAGGCGTCCGTAATCCCCTTCGCCTTGTTCGCCGCGCGGCGGCACATGGTGGGTTTTCATCACCTGGTCGCCCTGCAGGGTTTCCAGGTGGATGTCGAACCCCCAAAGCCGATGCAGGTGCTTGAGGACCTCGTCCGTGGAATCGCCCAGCGGTTTGCGGTTGTGCTGTTGGTGACGCAGGGTCAGGGAACGATCACCACGACGGTCGATGCTGTAGATCTGCACGTTGGGCTCGCGATTACCGAGATTGTATTGCGCCGCCAGGGTTTCACGGATGACCCGGTAACCGCTCTCATCGTGGATGGCGGGCACCAGCAGGTCATCCTTCTGATCATCGTCCATGATGCTGAACAGCTTGAGGTCGCGGATCACCTTGGGCGAAAGGTACTGCAGGATGAAACTCTCGTCCTTGAAGCTGCTCATGGCGAATTTGATCGTGGAAAGCCAGTCCGAGCCGGCGATTTCCGGAAACCAGCGGCGATCCTCTTCGGTAGGGTCTTCACACATGCGCCGAATGTCGCGGTACATGGCAAAGCCCAGGGCATAAGGGTTGATGCCGCTGTAGTAGGGACTATCGAAGCCTGGCTGGAATACCACGCTGGTATGGGAGGTCAGGAACTCCATCATGAAGCCATCGGTGACCAGGCCCTCGTCGTACAGGTCGTTCATCAACGTGTAGTGCCAGAATGTTGCCCAGCCCTCGTTCATCACCTGGGTCTGGCGCTGAGGGTAGAAATACTGGGCGATCTTGCGCACGATGCGTACGATCTCGCGCTGCCAGGGTTCCAGCAGCGGCGCGTGTTTCTCGATGAAATAAAGGATGTTCTCCTGGGGCTCGGCAGGGAACCGCGCGTTGTCTTTCTCGCTGTACTTGTCCGCGCCTTTGGGAATGGTCCGCCAAAGATCGTTGATCTGCTTCTGCAGGTGTTCTTCACGGTCCTTCTGGCGTCGGCGCTCTTCCTCGGCGGAAATCGGATACGGCCGCTTGTAGCGGTCCACACCATAGTTCATCAGGGCGTGGCAGGAGTCCAGCAGGTCCTCCACCGCATCAATGCCGTGGCGTTCCTCGCACTGCATGATGTACTGCTTGGCGAACACCAGGTAATCGATGATCGAGCTGGCGTCGGTCCAGGTGC
The DNA here is from genome assembly GCF_051131995.1 of Pseudomonas sp. Z1-29. Classification (NCBI taxonomy): domain Bacteria; kingdom Pseudomonadati; phylum Pseudomonadota; class Gammaproteobacteria; order Pseudomonadales; family Pseudomonadaceae; genus Pseudomonas; species Pseudomonas sp. Z1-29. The sequence continues at coordinate 631,906 of NZ_CP071645.1, forward strand.
GGAACAGATAGTTGCCCTTGAAGAAGCTGTTGTGGCCATAGCAGGCATGCGCCACCACCAGCGCCTGCATGCAGATGGTGTTTTCTTCCATCAGGTAGGCGATGCAGGGATCGGAGTTGATCACGATCTCATAGGCCAGCCCCATCTGGCCGCGACTGTAGGATTTCTCCGTACTGAGGAAATGCTTGCCGTAGGACCAGTGGTGGTAGCCCAGTGGCATCCCTACGGATGCATAGGCGTCCATCATTTGCTCGGCGGTGATCACTTCGATCTGGTTGGGGTACGTGTCCAGGGCGTAACGGTCCGCGATACGGCTGATTTCGCGGTCATAGGCCTGGATCAGCTCGAATGTCCATTCGGAACCGGTGGAAATGGGCTGGCGCTTCTGCTCTTTTTTGGCGGTCATGTCACTAACCTGCGCTGGAAGAGTTCACGGAAGACCGGGTAGATATCCCCGGCCGAGACCAGTTGCTGTTGGGCAAATGTGTCGGAGAAGGCTTCGGCGATGCGTTCGTATTCGTACCACAGGGCCTGGTGTTCGCGTGGAGTAATTTCCACGTAGGTGTAGTACTGGACGAACGGCATGATCTGGTTGATCAGGATGTCACGGCAGATTGGCGAGTCGTCGTTCCAGTTATCGCCGTCGGACGCCTGGGCCGCATAGATGTTCCATTCATTGGCGGGGTAACGTTCGGCCATGATCTCCTGCATCAGTTTCAGCGCGCTGGACACGATCGTGCCGCCGGTTTCCCTGGAATAGAAAAACTCTTCCTCGTCGACTTCCCTGGCGCTGGTGTGGTGACGGATGAACACCACATCGATCTTGTCGTAGTTCCTCTTCAGGAACAGGTACAGCAGGATAAAGAAGCGCTTGGCGATGTCCTTGGTGGCTTGGGTCATGGAGCCGGAAACGTCCATCAGGCAGAACATCACGGCCTTCGAACTGGGATTCGGTTGTTTCACCAGGAGGTTGTATTTGAGGTCGAACGTGTCGAGGAACGGCACACGATGGATACGCGCGCTGAGTTTCTCGATTTCCGCTTCCAGGTCCTGAATATCGCCAAAATTGTCGGGTTCTTCACGTTTAAGGCGAGCCAGCTCTTCCTTGGCTTCGCGCAGTTTCGCCCGGCTACTGCCTGAGAGCGCGATTCGTCGGGCATGGGCCGAACGCAGGGTGCGAATGATATTGATGCGTGACGGATTACCCTCGTTGCTGATGCCGGCGCGCACGGTCTTGAAGGTGTCGGTACCGGTCAGGTTGCGCTTGACCAGGTTCGGCAGTTCCAGGTCCTCGAACATGAATTCGAGGAATTCCTCCTGGGTGATCTGGAATACGAACTCGTCCATGCCTTCGCCGGAATTGCCGGCCTTGCCGGGCCCCTTGCCGCCGCCTCCCCCCTGTGGGCGCGGGATGTGCTCGCCAGTGGTGAATTCCTTGTTTCCCGGGTGCACGACGGTCTGCTTGCCGCCACGGCCGTGGTGAAGCACCGGCTCGTCGATGTCGCGGCCAGGGATGCTGATCTGCTCGCCATGCTCCATGTCCGTGATGGAACGACGGCTGACCGCCTCTTCGACGGCTTTCTTGATGTGGTCACGGTAACGCCGCAAGAAACGCTGGCGGTTCACCGTGCTCTTGTTCTTGCCATTCAGGCGTCGGTCGATCACATAGCTCATAGGTGACCCTCTGGGCAGCTTCAAGTGGTGAGCTACGAGCTGCAAGTAGAAGCGGTCGCCCGGAACCTGGAGTTCAGGCGATTCTGGCTTGCAGCTCGTCGCTTGTGGCTTGTGGCTGCGCTACTGTGATTTACGGACCCGCAGGTACCACTCGGAAAGCAGGCGTACCTGTTTGTCGGTGTAGCCACGTTCGACCATGCGTGTAACGAAGTCGTTGTGTTTTTGCTGGTCCTCCTTGCTGGCCTTGGCATTGAAGCTGATGACTGGCAGCAGGTCTTCGGTGTTGGAGAACATTTTTTTCTCGATAACCACCCGCAGCTTCTCGTAGCTGAGCCAGGTCGGGTTCTTGCCGTTGTTGTTGGCCCGGGCGCGCAGCACGAAGTTGACGATTTCGTTGCGGAAATCCTTCGGATTGCTGATGCCCGCCGGTTTTTCGATTTTTTCCAGTTCCTCGTTCAGTGCCACGCGATTGAGGATTTCGCCGGTTTCCGGGTCCCGGTATTCCTGGTCCTGGATCCAGAAATCTGCGTACAGCACATAACGATCGAAGATGTTCTGACCGTACTCGCTGTAGGACTCCAGATAGGCCGTCTGGATCTCCTTGCCGATGAACTCGATATAACGTGGAGCCAGGTATTCCTTGAGGAAGCGCAGGTACCGCTCACGGGTTTCAGCCTGGAACTGCTCCTGCTCGATCTGCTGTTCAAGTACATAAAGCAGATGGACTGGGTTGGCGGCAATTTCGTGAGGATCGAAGTTGAAGACCTTGGACAGGATTTTGAATGCGAAACGCGTGGAAAGACCATTCATGCCTTCGTCCACGCCCGCGTTGTCGCGGTATTCCTGGATCGACTTGGCCTTCGGATCGGTGTCCTTGAGGTTTTCACCGTCGTAGACGCGCATTTTCGAATAGATGTTGGAGTTTTCCGGCTCCTTGAGACGCGACAGCACGGTGAACTGGGCCAGCATCTTCAGCGTATCGGGGGCGCAATGGGCCTTGGACAGCGAACTGTTGAACAACAGCTTGTCGTAGATTTTTATCTCATCGGTCACCCGCAGGCAGTACGGCACCTTGACGATGTAGATCCGGTCGATGAAGGCTTCGTTGTTCTTGTTGTTGCGGAAGGTATGCCATTCCGACTCGTTGGAGTGGGCCAGCAGGATGCCGCTGAACGGGATCGCTCCCAGCCCTTCGGTACTGTTGTAGTTGCCTTCCTGGGTGGCAGTCAGGAGGGGGTGCAGCACCTTGATGGGCGCCTTGAACATCTCGACGAATTCCATCAGGCCCTGGTTGGCCCGGCACAGCGCGCCCGAATAGCTATAGGCGTCGGCGTCGTTCTGAGGGAATTCTTCCAGTTTGCGAATATCGACCTTACCCACCAGGGCAGAGATATCCTGGTTGTTTTCATCCCCGGGCTCGGTCTTGGCCACGGCGATCTGGTTAAGGATCGAGGGGTAGAGCTTGACCACCCGGAACTGGCTGATATCGCCGCCGAACTCGGCCAGGCGCTTGGTAGCCCATGGCGACATGATGGTATTGAGATAGCGCCGGGGAATGCCAAAGTCTTCCTCGAGAATCGCGCCGTCTTCGGTAGCGTTGAACAGCCCCAGTGGGGACTCGAACACCGGCGAACCCTTGATGGCATAGAAGGGCACTTTTTCGATCAGTTGCTTGAGCTTCTCGGCCAGGGACGATTTACCGCCACCGACGGGGCCGAGCAGATAGAGGATTTGTTTTTTCTCCTCCAGGCCTTGGGCGGCATGGCGGAAATAGGAAACGATCTGTTCGATGCATTCTTCCATCCCGTGGAAGTCCGCAAAGGCCGGATAGCGGCGAATCACCTTGTTGGAAAAGATTCGCGAGAGCCTCGAGTTGGTCGAGGTATCCAGCAGTTCCGGTTCTCCGATTGCCAGCAACAGACGCTCCGCGGCCGATGCGTAGGCACTGCGGTCCTGCTTGCAGAGTTCGAGGTATTCCTGCAGCGAGTACTCCTCCTGCCGCGTGGACTCGAAACGTTGCTGGAAGTGGCTAAAAATACTCATGACGTCACCTCGCTCGATACGTGGAGCCGGTGTCGGATCAATCAGTCGATGCTGGACAGCCGCTGGGAACCCAGTTGCCGTTTACCCCCCAGAATGCTTTCAAGAACGCTGGCTCCTGAAAGCTGACTCCCGATGACCCGCGCGCCGGTGTACCGGCTCTCCCCTGTTTTGGATGGCCTGAGGCTAAGGATAGTTCGGAATCCGAGAGGTAAAGGTGGAATACGTAATTAGTTATGGCAGACCGTTCGTCTGCCATCGCCCAAGCCCGCGGTTCTCGTGGGCTTGGCTGTCATAAAAAATTATTCGTGAGTGCCTTGCACTGTTTCGTCAGGATAAGTTGCGCGCCACAGCTCAAAACCGCCGTCCAGGCTGTAGACATCGCTGAAGCCCTGGCTGACCAGGTAACCCGCTGCGCTCTGGCTGGAGTTGCCGTGGTAGCAGACCACAACGGTAGGCGCATCGAGATCGGCGGCACGGATGAAGTCGGCGATGGAATGGTTGTCCAGGTGTTTGGATCCCGGAATATGGTTCATGGCGTAAGTCTGCGGGTCGCGCACATCGACGACGACAGCGCCCTGCTCACGCAGGGCCTGGGCTTGTTCGGGAGGGATGCGTTTGAATTCGGTCATACGGGACTCCTGTGGCCTTGAGAGCAATGCCGATCAAATGGCAGTGCCGGCCGGCAATGATGCGGTGGTCGGTTGGTGGGGTCTGGCATGCCCCTTCTCGTCGCAATCGCAGCGCAGCAACTCGCCGCTGTCGACATTCATCAGTGTCAGCGCGCTGCCCCAGACACAGCCCGTATCGAGGGCAAAGACCCCTGGCTCGTCGCTTTGGCCTTCAAGCGCGGCCCAATGGCCGAAGATGATCTTCAGGTTACGGGTCTTGCGCTCCTTGTGCTTGAACCAGGGCGCATAGCCGGGCGGAGCGGTTTCGATGCCTTCCTTGCCCTTGAGATCAAGCTTGCCATCACGGGTGCAGAAGCGCATCCGGGTGAAATAATTGGTAATGACCCTGAGGCGGGCGGCGCCGGTGAGGTCGTTGTCCCACTTCACCGGTTCGTTGCCGTACATGCCATCCAGGTAGGGGCCGAACAGGTTGTCATCGCGCAACGCCTGCTCCACTTCGCCTGCGCACTTGAGCGCCTTGCGCAAAGACCATTGGGGCGGAATGCCGGCATGGACCAGCGCCAGGTTGCGCGCCTCGTCGTAGTGCATGAGCTTCTGCTGGCGCAGCCATTCAAGCAGCTCGACGCAATCAGGCGCGTCGAGGATTTCCTTCAGGGTATCGGACTTCTTCAGGCGCTCGATGTTCTGCCAGGCCGCCAGCAGGTGCAGGTCATGGTTACCCAGCACGCAAACCAGCGAATCGCGGATGCCGTAGAGGAAGCGCAAGGTTTCAAGCGACTGCGGCCCCCGGTTGACCAGGTCGCCCACGAGCCACAGGGTGTCTTCACGTGGGTCGAAGGCGACCCGCTCCAGCAGGCACTTGAGCGGGTCTAGGCAGCCTTGCAGGTCGCCGACCGCGTACGTGGCCATCAGTGCAACGCTCCTGGCACCGCCAGGCGAAAGGGCTTGATGACCGCGTCGAAGCGTTTGCCGTCCTCGGCCAGCATCTGGTAGGTGCCCTGCATGGTGCCGACCTTGGTCGTCATCACGGTGCCGCTGCTGTAGCTGTGGCTTTGGCCTGCGTCGATCAACGGTTGCTGACCGACCACACCCTCGCCACGGACTTCTTCGACGTGCCCGTCGCCGTCGGTGATGATCCAGTGCCGTGACAGCAGTCGGGCTGGCAACGAGCCGTTGTTGCGCACAGTGATGGTGTAGGCAAAGGCGAAGCGGTTGTGCTCGGGTTGCGACTGTTCAGCGAGAAAGCGGGTGGCGACGCTGACGTCGACCTGATAACGGGGATCGGACATGCAAAAGGGCCTTGGAAGCGGGACGCGGGCGTAACTGAGGGAATCAGTCTAGGCCAAGTATCGGGTAGTAGACCAGACTGGCGTACTGCCCGATAGCGACCATTGAACGTCAGATGGCGTCGGTATCTGGCGCGACCTGTTCGCTGAGCTTGTCGGCCAGGCGGACGAAGGCTGCGAGGTCCAGTTGCTCCGGACGCAGGCTGCCATCGACGCCGGCGGCTTCGATTTCGGCACTGCTGAGCAACAGTTTCAGGGTGTTGCGCAGGGTTTTACGGCGCTGGTTGAACGCTTCGCGTACCAGACGCTCCAGCAGGCGATGGTCCTTGGCGGGATGCGGCAGGACCGCATGAGGCACAAGCCGGACGATGGCGGAGTCGACTTTCGGCGGCGGGTTGAACGCACCGGGGCCTACGTTGAACAGGTGATCAACCCGGCAATGATACTGGACCATGATCGACAAACGACCCCAGTCACCTCCGCCAGGCCCGGCGGCGAGACGCTCGACCACTTCTTTCTGCAGCATGAAGTGCATGTCGCGGATCAGGCCGGCATTGTTCAGCAGGTGAAAAATCAGCGGCGTCGAGATGTTGTACGGCAGGTTGCCCACGACTCGAAGGCTGCCCGGTGCGGCATTCAGGCTGTTGAAGTCGAATTTCAGCGCATCGCCCTGATGCAGGTTGAAATTGCTCTTGCCGGCGAACTGCTGGTTGAGAATCGGTACCAGGTCCTTGTCCAGCTCCACCACGTCCAGTTGCGCGCCGCTGCCAAGCAGCCCTTCGGTCAGTGCGCCCTGGCCCGGCCCGATCTCGAGCATACGGTCATCGGGCTTGGCATTGATGGAGCGCAGGATGCGGTCGATAACGCCGGCGTCATGCAGGAAGTTCTGGCCGAAGCGCTTGCGCGCGCGGTGTTGGTATTGCTCGGTCATAAATGGGTCTCGGCCATCTGGTAGGCGGTTTCCAGCGCGACTTGCAGGCTCCCGGTGTCGATCCTGCCGCTGCCGGCCAAATCCAGGGCGGTGCCGTGATCCACGGATGTGCGGATCATGGGCAGGCCCAGGGTCACGTTGACCGCCGCACCGAAACCTTTGTATTTCAGCACGGGCAGGCCCTGGTCGTGGTACATCGCCAGCACGGCATCGCAGTGCTCCAGATATTTGGGGGTAAACAGAGTGTCGGCAGGCAGCGGGCCACGCAGGTCCATGCCCTCGCTGCGCAAGCGCTCCAGTGTGGGTTCGATGATGTCGATTTCTTCATGGCCCAGATGCCCGCCTTCGCCGGCATGCGGATTCAGCCCACACACCAGGATGCGGGGCCGGGCGATGCCGAATTTTTCCTGGAGGTCGGCGTGCAATATCCGCGTAACGCGTTCGAGGCGTTCCGGGGTAATGGCGTCGGCGATGTCTCGCAGGGGCAGGTGAGTGGTGACCAGTGCCACGCGCAGGCCTCGAGTGGCGAGCATCATCACCACTTGCGGGGTATGGGTCAGGTCGGCCAGGAATTCGGTATGTCCGGAAAAATGAATGCCGGATTCATTGATCACACCCTTGTGTACCGGCGCCGTGATCATTCCGGCGAAAGCCCCATCCAGGCAGCCTTGGCCGGCGCGGGTCAGGGTCTGCAGCACGAATGCTGCGTTGGCCTTGTCCAGCTGGCCTGCTGTAACAGGTGCGCCCAGCGGCGTATCCCATACATACAGGCTACCGGCGGGAGCGGGGGCATCCGGCCAAGCGTCCGGCGTCACTGGCAACAGGTCGACGGCCACCCCCAACTGCGCGGCCCGCTCAAGGAGCAGGTCGCGGTTGGTGATGGCGATCAGAGGGTGTGGTTGGACTTGCGAGGCGAGCAGCAGGCACAGGTCGGGACCGATGCCGGCAGGCTCGCCGGGAGTCAGCGCGAAACGCTTGGGTTTCACTGCGCTGCCTGGTCTGCACCAGGGAGTTTGATCTCGACGTAGGCTTCGTCGCGAATCTGGCGCAGCCAGGTTTGCAGCTCTTCGTCGTACTTGCGGTTACGCAATACCGTCAGCGCCTGTTGTTCGCGCGCCTGGGTGGTGCTGTCGGTGGCGCGACGGCCAAGGACTTCCAGGACATGCCAGCCATAAGGGCTCTTGAACGGCTTCGACAGCTGGCCTTGTGGTGTTTCGGCCATGACCTGGCGGAACTCGGGAACCAGCGCGTTCGGGTCGACCCAGTTCAGGTCGCCGCCGTTCAGGGCCGAGCCCGGGTCTTCCGAGAAGCTCTTCGCCAGCTCGGCGAAGTCTTCGCCGGAGGTGATGCGTTCGTACAGTTTCTCGGCCAGACGCTTGGTCTCGGCTTCGCTGCGGATCTCGCTTGGCTTGATCAGGATATGACGAACATGTACTTCGTCACGCACCTGGGTACCGCCACCACGTTTTTCCAGCAGCTTCAGGATAATGAAGCCGCCAGGCGTGCGGGCTGGCTGGGTGATGTCGCCCACGGCCATGGTGCTCAGCTCGCGATCGAACGGAGGCGGCAGCTGGGCGGCCTTGCGCCAGCCCATGTCACCGCCTTCCAGAGCGTTTTCACTGGCCGAACGGGCTACCGCCATCTGGCTGAAGTCAGCGCCTTGCTTGAGCTGCTGGTAAATGTCCATTGCCTGGCGATAAGCGCTCTGGATCGCTTCCGAATTGGCGCTTTCCGGCGTAGGAATCAGGATGTTTGCCAGGTGCAGTTCTTCCGAAAGCTGCATCTTGCCCAAGTCGGAGGCGAGGAAGTTCTTCACTTCCTGCTCGGATACCTGGATGCGTTCGGCGACGCGGCGCTGACGCACACGGCTGATGACCATCTCGCGACGGATCTGGTCGCGGGCGTCGTCAAACGACAGGCCATCGCGCGCCAGGGCAGCGCGGAACTGGTCGACAGTCATGTTATTGCGCTGGGCAATGGTGCCGACGGCCTGGTTCAGTTCTTCATCGGTGATGCGGATGCCGGAACGCTCGCCAATCTGCAACTGCAGGTTCTCGACGATCAGGCGCTCCAGCACCTGCTGGTCCAGCACACCCGGTGGCGGCAAGCCACCGCCACGCTTGGCGATGGTTTGCTGAACTTCATGGACCCGCTGGTCCAGCTGGCTCTGCATGACCACGTCGTTGTCGACGATGGCCACGACCTTGTCGATGGACTGTACCGCGGCGTTCGCCGCGGTACCCAGGAACAGCGCGCCCAGCATCAGCGGGCGCAGACAATCAGAAAGCTTGGTCTTCACGTTCACGATAACCTTGAATGCCTTTGTCGAGGAAGCTCTCTACCTTGGCGCCGGTGAGGCCGCCGAGTCCCTTCAGAACAATTTGGAGGAAGACGCCGTGGTCGCCTTTTTCGTTTTCCGGGGCGGCTTGACTGAATTCTTCATAGTCGACCCAGTAACGGTTGATCAGGCGCAGTTTCCAGCAGCAGTTGTCGTATTCGAAACCACCGAAGGCTTCCAGGGTACGGTTGCGGTTGTAGTCATACTGCCAGCGGCTGATCACGTTCCACTGTGGCACGATCGGCCAGATGACCGAGAAGTCGTGCTGTTTGATCTTGTAGTAGTCCTTCACGTAGCCAGGTTGGCCCGGGGTACCGTAGTCGCCGCCGCCCACTTGCCAGCGACCGGTGGTTTCGTCGTAACGGACCAGGTCGTTGCGATAGCGATAACCGGCGTTGATGACCTTGTTCGGATTGTCTTCAGGCTGGTAGTGGAACATTGCACTGCCCGAACGCGGGCTGTGGCTGTCCGGGTCCCAGTTGTAGTCGGCGGTGGTGCGCCAGTCGCGGTTCCAGCGGTATTCGTATTCCAGCGCGTAAGGCGAAACGCTTGAATGGGCGTCTTCGCGAGTCCTGAAGTCAATACCCGGCAGTTGGACTTCGCGGTCCTTGAAGTAGAAGGCCTGGCCGACGCTGATGCGCTGACGTTCGAAGCCGTCTTCCTGGATCCAGCGGTTGGTCACGCCCAGCGACAGCTTGTTCTCGTCGCCGACACGGTCGGAACCGGTGAAGCGGTTGTCCCGGAACAACGAGGCGTAGTTGAAGGTGCTTTCGCTGGTGTCGAAGACTGGAATGTCACTCTGATCTTTCTCCGGTACGTAGAGATAGAACAGGCGCGGTTCCAGTGTCTGGCGATAATTCTTGCCGAACCACTGGGTATCACGATCGAAGTACAGGCCGCTGTCAATGCTGGCGATAGGGACGCCACGGTTCTGGCTGCTGCCGTAGGTGCCGTTCAGGCGATCACCTTCAGCACCTTGGTTGGCGATTTCTCGTTTACCTTGGCTATCCAGATCCAGGTCGTATTGGGTGTACTGGTACTTGAGCGACGGCTTGATGAAGCCGTAGCTTGCATTCATCGGCAGGCTAACGACGGGTGCCAGATTCATCCGATCGCCGGTCGCGCGGGCCAAGCCGAAGACTTTAGTATCTAGGAATGGAGTGCCGGCTATCCCTGTGATCGGGTCAATAGGACCGCCTGTTTCATTCTTATAATTACCGGTCCTCAGGTCCCTATCAAACCGCACGAACTCAGTGTTATAGGCGAAATCCAGACCATACGGATGCTGTGGCAGAAAACCGTTGAAGGTGATTTGCGGCAAGCGGTCATAAGGCGTGATGTTGGAAATCGTGGCCATCTGGAACGCCTGGACGTTCAGCCGAGCGGTGTAGGTATCGCCCCGGTAGCTGACCGCACCCTGCTGGTTCACGAAGTTCCTGGATTCCACGCCGATCTGATCGGTCTGCAGATCCTGGAAGTAATACGGATCGCTGATCTTGGTGTAGTCGACTTCTGTCAGTACACGTGAATCCAGCCCGCCCTTGTGCTGCCAGTTGTACATGTAGCGGGTCTTGCTGTAGTCGGTCTGCTTGGCGCGCTCGTCTTCTTCGTCGTTGAGGTACGCCGCGCCGAACTGGCCTTCGCTGGACTTGGTCAGGTAGCGGAATTCGCCTTCCATCAACAGGCCGCGCTTGCTCATGTAGCGTGGGTACAACGTGGCGTCGTAGTTAGGCGCCAGGTTGAAGTAGTACGGAGTGACCAGCAGGAAGCCAGTGTCGCTGCCGCTGCCGATGGTCGGCGGCAGGAAGCCGGACTGGCGACGGTCGTCGATCGGGAAGTAGATGTACGGCGTATACAGGACCGGAAAGTCCTTGACCCGCAGCGTCACGTTGGTAGCGGTGCCGAATCCGGTGGCCGGGTTCAGGGTGATGTTGTTGCCCTTGAGCGTCCAGGCGTTGCTGCCCGGCTCGCACGTGGTGTACGTACCGTCCTTGAGGCGGATGATCGCGTTCTCGGCGCGCTTGGCGTACAGCGCGTTACCGCGGATGCGCGATTTGTGCATCACGTATTCGGCGTTGTCGACCTTGGCTTCACCGGTGTCCAGCTGCACATCGGCGTGGTCGCCGACAATCAGCGCACCGTTGTCGCGAACTCGCACGTTGCCGCTCAGCTCGCCGCGGTTCTCGGCCTGGTACAGGCTGGCCTCGTCGGCCTCGACCTGCATGCTGCCCTGACGCATGACCACGTCACCGGCCAGGGTCGCCACTTGCTGTTCCTGCTCGTAGCGTGAAGCCTTGGCGCCGAGGAACGTCGGAGCGTCACTCTTGGCGGTCTTGTCGTTCATGCCTGGGCGAGACGGCTCGATGTACGCGCCCGCGCAGTACGGGCCGGTTTCAGCCAGTTGCGCAGGCGTGAGGTTCTCGCGCGGAACCCAGTCCAGGTGACTGTAGTCTGCACTGCGCGACTTCAGGCCGCGGCCCTTGGATTCGGTAACGAGCATCGGCTTATCGCCGGCTACCTCGCCCGAATCGCTGTCGGCCGGAGCGCTGCCGCTGTCGGCAACCGCACTGCCTTCATGCACCGGGCGCGGCGGCAATGCAGCGGCCGGCGCTTTGGGTGAACAGTCCCAGGCACCCGAAGCGGAGACGGAACAGTCATACTGCTGCGCCGCGACGACGAATGAAGAGGCCAGGGGTTGCAGAGCCAGCAGACTGCCGGTGACCAGCAACGGAAATTTTTTACGAAACGCGGGGGATTTCAATGCCATCTTATTAGTCCGGGCTTCCTGCGTGCCATCTGCCCGCGGTGTGGGCCGCACGCCTCTCGATGGTCTGAAAAAGATGCTGGATAATAAAGCATGACCCGCTTGACGGCTAGCGCCGTCGGAGACCCTTGCAATGCCTGACCAAGATGTACGCTTGCAACACCTGAAAGTTTGGCTCGATGAGCAGCTACCAATCCTCTTCACCCAACAAGGCTGGGGCGCCGTACCCCCGGCCACGTTGACTGCGGCCAGCAGTGACGCGAGTTTCCGGCGGTACTTCCGCTGGCAGGGTGAGGGCCGCAGCCTGATCGTGATGGACGCGCCACCGCCCCAGGAAAACTGCAAACCGTTCGTGGATATTGCTTTTTTGCTGGCGAAATCCGGGATCAACGTGCCGAAAATTTATGCCGAAGACCTCGAACGCGGGTTTCTTTTGCTCAATGACCTGGGCAACCAGACCTATCTGGACGTGATCAACGGCGAAAATGCCGACGATCTGTTCGGCGATGCCCTGCAAGCCTTGTTGGCTTTTCAGCAACTGCCGATGGTCGCGCCGCTGCCCAGCTACGACGTCGCGTTATTGCGTCGCGAGTTGGAGTTGTTCCCCGAGTGGTACGTCAAGCGTGAGCTGGGAATCGAGTTCGACACGGCCCAGCAGCAACTGTGGCAGCAGGCATCCGACCTGCTGATCAACAGTGCCCTGGCCCAGCCGAAAGTACTGGTGCACCGCGACTACATGCCGCGCAACCTGATGCTCAGCGAACCCAACCCAGGCGTACTGGATTTCCAGGACGCGGTCTATGGCCCGGTGACCTACGATGTGACGTGCCTGTTCAAGGACGCCTTCCTCAGTTGGCCGGAAGAACGCGTGCGCGGCTGGCTGGAAGATTATTGGCGGCAGGCCGGCACGCTCGGCATTCCGGTCCAGCCGGATTTCGAGGATTTCCTGCGTGCCAGCGACCTGATGGGCGTGCAACGCCATCTCAAGGTGATCGGCATCTTCGCGCGCATTTGCCACCGCGATGGCAAGCCGCGTTACCTGGCTGACGTGCCGCGTTTCTTCGCCTATATAGAAGCGGTCATTGCCCGTCGTCCGGAACTGGCACCGTTGGACGAGTTGCTCCGCAGCCTGCGCCAAGCGGATGGAGCGAGCGCATGAAGGCGATGATCCTGGCGGCGGGCAAAGGCGAGCGCATGCGGCCCCTGACCCTCACTACCCCCAAGCCGTTGATTCGCGTCGGCGGCATCCCGTTGATCGAGTACCACCTGCGGGCATTGGCCACGGCCGGGTTCACCGAAATCGTGATCAACCATGCCTGGCTCGGCCAGCAGATCGAAGATCACCTAGGCGACGGTTCGCGGTTTGGCGTGCAGATCCGCTATTCGCCGGAGGGTGAGCCGCTGGAAACCGGCGGCGGAATTTTCCGCGCGCTGCCGCTGCTGGGTAACGATGCGTTTCTGGTGGTCAACGGCGATATCTGGACCGATTACGATTTCAGCGCCCTGCGCCAGCCGATCCAGGGGTTGGCGCACCTGGTGCTGGTGGACAATCCGGAGCATCACCCCGAGGGTGATTTCATGCTGGCTGGCGGCCAGGTTAATGACGGCGGGCCTGGTGCCGATAAGCTGACATACAGCGGCATCGCCGTGCTGGATCCACAGCTGTTTGCCGGCTGCGCCGATGGCGCATTCAAGCTGGCCCCGCTGTTTCGCCGCGCCATGGCCGCAGGGCAGGTCAGCGGTTCGCGCCTGGAAGGACGCTGGGTCGATGTGGGTACTCACGAACGTTTGTCGCAAGTCGAAAAACTGATAGAAGCGAGCTGTTGATATGTGGTGGCCAGGGACTCTGATTGGAGCGGGGGCGGGCTTTGCCATTGCCAGCATCCCGGGGGCCATGCTCGGCGCATTGTTGGGGCAGGCGCTGGACCGGCGTCTGAATCTGCACGACTGGGCCCAGGTGCGCGAGCGCCTGGGCGGGCGTCCGGCGTTGCGCAACGATGAACTGTTGTTCGTGTTGCTCGGTCGCCTGGCGAAGATCGACGGGCGCGTGGTCGATGGTCACATCCAGCAGGCGCGTCTGGAAATGCGCGCGCTGGACCTGAGCGAGCCGGCGCAACGTCGGGCTATCGCGGCCTTTAATCGGGGCAAATCGGGAAACGATCGGCTGCGTGGTTATCTGCGTCGCCTGAGCGCCCAGCCGCATGCGGCTGAAGGCGTGCTTCGGGCCTGCTGGCGGATGGTCTGGGCCGACGGCCGTGCCGGAGTAGCCGAACGTGAGTTGCTCGCCCAGTGGGGTAAGTGGCTGGGTTGGACGCCGCAGCAGGTCCAGGCCTTGGCGATGGACTACGAGCCGCAGAAACCGGGGCTGCCTAGCAGTGGCTTGACGTATCAGGAGGCGTTGCGGCTCTTGGGGGTTTCGGCCAACAGCGAACCGTCGCAAATCAAGCGGGCTTATCGCCGCCTGATCAGTCGTCATCACCCGGACAAGATCGCCGGCAGCGGAGCGACAGCCTTGCAGGTACGCGAAGCGACCGACAAGACCCGCGAGCTGCACAACGCCTATCGCTTGATTCGCGAGCGCAGGGATTTTCGCTAGTACACTTGATGGCAGCTGCCGTGGCGAGGGGATTTATCCCCGCTGGAGTGCGAAGCGCTCCCAAAAACAATCTCGGGGCATGGCTGGCCCTGGCGTCGACAAGTTGTGGGGCTGCTGCGCAGCCCAGCGGGGATAAATCCCCTCGCCACAGTACTGGTTCACTTGAGGTATCAGTCTGTCTGCGGACTCAACCACCCCCGAACCCGTCGAAACAGCTGTTCCTGCTGCGCCGTTGCGTTGGGCAGTGCCTTGAGGGAAACCTGGCTGAAGCTCGACCCTTTCAGTCGTTTGCTGGCTTGCAGGCGCTCCAGGGCCGCGTTGCGGTCCGTCGGTTTGTCCATATAAAAGATGTCTGCCGTTGCCAGCTTCAGGTTCGGTGTCAGCTCGGCGAGGCCGGGCTTGGCGGTGACGGGTGTCTGGGCCGCGACCATCACGAAGCGCTGGATTTGCGTGGGTTGTCTTTCGCCAAGATAGCGCGCCGCCCAATAGGCGCCGGTGCCGTGGCCCAGCAAGACGATACTGCGGGCGCTCTGTTGCTCGGCGTAGGCCAATGCCGCGTCGATACGGGCGAAAATCCGTTCGGCGTCGGCCTTGTCGGATTCTTCGCCGGTTTCGGCGGAGGCCGGCTCAGCCGCGTCGGCCTCGCCGCCGGCGACCTGCTCGATCGGCGCCGCGGTGGTTGAATCGGGGGCCGCAGCAGCGATGTCGGCCGGCTTGGTCTCCGGCGGTGTTTCCGCCGCGCGGGGTGCGATAACGTCGCTCTGCATGTCCGGCAGCGTAATACTCAGACTGCTCCATTCGGCATCCGGCAGTTTTTTGCGCAGCGGGCTGATGACCTGCGGCCAGTCAGCCGTTTCGCCGGCGCCAGGGATGATGATGACCACGCCCTTGGGCTCGCTGGTGTTGGCCGGCTTCCAGAGGGCAAGGAAAGCATCGCTGCCGGTTTGCAGCTGTTGCTGTTCCTGGGCTGGGACTTTTCGCGCGAGCGCCGCCGCTTCTTCCTGGCTACGCTCGAGCAAAGGCTGGCGCTCGGCCGGTTTCGCCTCGGCGGGTTGATCGCCCGCGGCGGGCGTCGTTTCACCGGCCTGTACAGAAAATGCACTCGGCAGGATCAGCGACAGGCACAATGCAGGCAGTGTCAGGCGGTTAACAAAGGACATCGGATATTCCATGACCAGAAGTATTTCCGGCAGCCTAATGGGTTGGTCAGTATTTGTCAGTGCGTGAGATTTCGATGATGCGTGTTTGCCTGTGGGTTATCGGCTGTCTATGGCTTCCCTTGATGGCGTGGGCTGCACCCGCGCCACAGGCGCAGGCGGTGCAGTTGAGCGCGGGCCAGCGCCAATGGTTGGCGGAGCATCCGCAGTTGCGCGTCGGCCTGGTGTTGCAGGCGCCCTACGCACAATACGACCGGCGCTTGCAGCGTCTGTCCGGCACCCACGTCGAACTGATGCAATGGCTGGGCAAGGCATTGAACGTCGAGCTGACCTGGCGCAACTTCCAGGATGTGGCGCAACTGGAAGCCGCGGTGCGCAACGGCGAAGTGGATGTCGCGCCGGGCTTGACCCAGACCCCGGCCGGCCTGCGGCTCTGGCAGTTTTCCGACCCTTACATGCGTGTGCCGCAGTTGATCGTGGGCGAGCAGAAGGGCGCCGAAGGCGTGGAGTTGGAGAAGCTCGACCCCCAGGCCCGGGTCGTCGTGCGCATGCCCAGCGCCACGGCCGATTACTTGCGCAGCAACTACCCCATGCTGAACCTGCAAGGCGTGCCGATGGAACGCCAGGCCCTGCAACTGCTTTTGAGCCAACAGGCACGCTACGCCGTGATCGACGAGGCACAGTTGGGTCGCCTGATGGTCGAGCCGGAATTTTCCGGATTGGTGGTGGTGGGTGATATCGGCCTGCCGCAACTGCTCAGGGTCGCCACGCGCCGGGACTGGCCGCAGTTGGCCGAAATCGTCGACAAGGGCTTGCAGGCGATTCCCGCCAAGGAGCTGGAGCAACTGCACAACCGCTGGATCAAGCCCAAATACCCACGCCTGACCGAGACACCTGGCTTCTGGCAGAACCTGACCCTGCTGATGCTCGCCTTGTTGCTGTGCAGTGTCTCCATCGTGTTCTGGCAGCGCCGCCAGCAACGCGGGCTGGAACGTCGCCTGCGCTCGGCGCGCGAGGACATCGCCCAGCGCGCCGCCAGTGAAGAAGCCTTGCGCCTGACGCAATTTTCCATCGATCAAAGCACGGTCGGGATCCTCTGGGTGAATTGGGACAGCCATGTGCGCTACGCCAACCGCGCCGCCGAAACCATGCTGGGTTATGCGCCAGGCGCGATCATCGATCGGCCGCTGATCGACTTCGAACCGGGCCTGCACATGGACCGTTGGCTCAACCTGTGGAAGCGCGCCCGTGCCAGCGAAGATGGGCCGCAGAGTTTCGAAACCGAATGCGTGCGGGCCGATGGCAGTATCCTGCCGGCGGACGTTTCCCTGAGTTTCCTGCGCTTTCGTGACGCGGAATACCTGGTGGTCTACCTCAATGATGTGACCGAGCGTCGCCGCGCGCTGGCAGCCCTGCGTGAAAGCGAAGCGCGGCTGCAGGGCATCGCCGCCAATGTGCCGGGCCTGGTCTTTCGCCTGGAGCGGGCACCGGTGACCGGCCAGATCGACTTTGCCTATATCAGCGAAGGCAGCGAAAGCCTGGTGGGCTACGCCCCGGCGGTACTGGCCCGCAGTGATACCGGGCTGCGCAGCCTGGTGCACCCGCAGGACAAGGCCGATTACCACCGCACCCAGGACCAGGCGCTGGACAGTGACAGCGATTGGTCCTGGCAAGGCCGCATCCTGACTCGCGAAGGCCAGGAGCGCTGGGCCGAGATCAAGGCGATCACGCGTCGGCTCGAAGATGGCGCCTATGTCTGGGACGGCATTGTCTGGGATATCACCGAAAGCAAACGTGTCGAGCTGGAATTGGCCAGTTCCCGGGAGCAGTTGCGTGAGCTGTCGGCGCACCTGGAAAGCGTACGGGAAGAAGAGAAGGCGCGCATTGCCCGGGAAGTCCACGATGAGCTGGGTCAGATGCTGACGGTGCTGAAGCTGGAGACGTCCATGTGCGAACTGGCCTACGCGCAACTTGACCCGGGCCTGCAAGAACGGCTCAACAGCATGAAGCGCCTGATTGCCCAGTTGTTCCAATTGGTGCGGGACGTGGCGACGGCGTTGCGCCCGCCAATCCTCGATGCCGGTATTGCCTCGGCCATCGAATGGCAGGCCCGCCGTTTCGAGGCGCGCACACAGATTCCGTGCCTGGTGCAGGTGCCGGACAACCTGCCGGCGTTGAGCGACGCCAAGGCCATCGGCCTGTTCCGGATTCTCCAGGAAGCACTGACCAATGTGATGCGCCATGCCCAGGCGCATACTGTGGAGTTGACGTTGGCTCAACAAGGCGCTGATTTATGTCTGACGGTCAGCGACGACGGTGTAGGATTTATTGCCGATACGGGCCGGCCAACGTCCTTTGGCCTGGTCGGCATGCGTGAGCGCGTGTTGATCATGGGCGGGCAATTGACCCTGGACAGTGAGCCGGGGGAGGGGACAACCTTGTCGGTGCGGGTGCCTTTGGGTGAGGCCTGATGGTTTTCTGTTGCCTGGGCTGACGCCATCGCGAGCAGGCTCGCTCCCACAAGGTTTGTGTACGCCTCAATCAATGTGGGAGCGAGCCTGCTCGCGATGAGATTCTGAATCTGGAGAAGAGCCGTGATCCGTGTACTGGTAGCTGAAGACCACACCATCGTGCGCGAAGGGATCAAGCAATTGATCGGCCTGGCCAAGGATCTGGTGGTGGCAGGGGAGGCGAGCAATGGCGAACAGCTGCTCGAGACCCTGCGACACGTGCCTTGCGAAGTGGTGCTGCTGGATATTTCCATGCCGGGTGTCAACGGCCTTGAGGCAATCCCACGGATCCGTGCGCTGAACAACCCGCCGGCCATCCTGGTGTTGTCGATGCATGACGAGGCGCAAATGGCCGCCCGGGCCTTGAAAGTCGGCGCCGCTGGCTACGCCACCAAAGACAGCGATCCCGCTTTGCTGCTCATGGCGATCCGCAAGGTCGCGGCGGGTGGACGCTACATTGACCCGGACCTTGCCGACCGCATGGTCTTCGAAGTGGGCCTGACCGACACACGGCCGCTGCACTCCTTGCTGTCGGAGCGTGAATTCTCGGTTTTCGAACGCCTGGCCCAAGGTGCCAACGTCAACGACATCGCCCAGCAACTCGCCCTGAGCAGCAAGACCATCAGCACCCACAAGGCGCGGCTGATGCAGAAGCTCAACATCACCTCGTTGGCCGAGCTGGTGAAATACGCGATGGAGCACAAGTTGCTCTAAGCCTCCCGCCATTCCCCGGTGGGAGCGAGCCTGCTCGCGAAAGCGTCGGACCATTCAGCATGGATATTGGCTGACGCACCGTATTCGCGAGCAGGCTCGCTCCCACAGGTTCTGGTGTCGGCATATCCATTTGCGACACACCCCAACAGCGCTTTTGCCCCTGCTTGCAGCTTGCCGCTTGAAACTCGCCGCCGCACTTGTCCAATCCCGCCATCCTTGTAGGGCGATCCCTACCCCGACCCTTCCATCCGGCTGAGGTGATTCTCTCCTGCGGCCCGATTTGCGTGGGTGTCGGGCTCCACTAGGCTTGACTCACAAGCAGTCATCAATACAAAAGGTGCGGGTATGAGCCAGGTGGATTCAAGCGCGGGGGCCAGTGATGTGCTGGTCAGCTTTCGTGGTGTGCAAAAGAGCTACGACGGCGAGAACCTGATCGTCAAGGACCTCAACCTGGACATTCGCAAAGGCGAATTCCTGACCCTGCTCGGGCCTTCCGGCTCCGGCAAGACCACCAGCCTGATGATGCTCGCAGGCTTCGAGACCCCGACCGCCGGCGAGATCCAGCTGGCCGGGCGCTCCATCAACAACGTGCCGCCGCACAAGCGCGATATCGGCATGGTGTTCCAGAACTACGCCTTGTTCCCGCACATGACCGTCGCCGAAAACCTGGCATTCCCGCTGACCGTCCGCGGCCTGAACAAAAGCGACGTCGGCGATCGGGTCAAGCGTGTCTTGAGCATGGTCCAACTGGACACCTTCGCCCAACGTTATCCGGCGCAGTTGTCCGGCGGCCAGCAACAACGTGTGGCCCTGGCCCGGGCGCTGGTATTCGAGCCGCAACTGGTGCTGATGGACGAACCTCTCGGCGCACTGGACAAGCAATTGCGCGAACACATGCAGATGGAAATCAAACACCTGCACCAGCGCCTGGGCGTGACCGTGGTCTACGTGACGCACGACCAGGGCGAAGCCCTGACCATGTCCGACCGCGTGGCGGTGTTCCACCAGGGCGAGATCCAGCAGATCGCCCCGCCGCGCACGCTCTATGAGGAGCCGAAGAACACCTTCGTCGCCAACTTCATCGGCGAGAACAACCGCCTCAACGGCCGCCTGCACAGTCACACCGGTGACCGTTGCGTGGTGGAGCTGGGGCGTGGCGAAAAGGTCGAGGCCCTGGCGGTCAATGTCGGCAAGCCCGGCGAACCCGTCACCTTGTCGATCCGCCCGGAGCGGGTGAGCCTCAACGGCGCCAGCGAACAATGTATCAACCGCTTCTCAGGGAGGGTGGCGGAATTCATCTATCTGGGCGACCACGTCCGGGTTCGCCTCGAAGTCTGCGGCAAGAACGACTTCTTCGTGAAACAACCGATTGCCGAGCTCGACCCCGGGCTTGCTGTCGGGGACGTGGTTCCGCTTGGCTGGCAGGTCGAGCACGTACGCGCGCTCGATCCGCTTCTAGAGGCGAATTGATCGCCCCCCTGCTGTACCAACACCAACCCTGCACGTGGAGAGAACAATAAATGTTGAGATCCCTGAAGTTCACAGCCCTGACATTGGGCATGATGGGTGCGGCAAGCGCGATGGCGGCGGGCCCGGACCTGACCGTCGTCTCTTTCGGCGGGGCGAACAAGGCGGCTCAGGTCAAAGCCTTCTACGCACCGTGGGAAGCGGCTGGCAACGGCAAGATCGTGGCTGGCGAGTACAACGGCGAAATGGCCAAGGTCAAGGCCATGGTCGACACCAAGAGCGTCTCGTGGGACCTGGTGGAAGTCGAGTCGCCGGAATTGTCCCGTGGCTGCGACGAAGACATGTTCGAGCAACTCGATCCGGCCCTGTTCGGCAAGGCCGAAGACTACGTCAAGGGCGCCATTCAGCCTTGCGGCGTGGGCTTCTTCGTGTGGTCGACCGTGCTGGCCTACAACGCCGACAAACTGAAGACCGCGCCGACCAGTTGGGCGGACTTCTGGGACACCAAGCAATTCCCGGGCAAACGCGGCCTGCGCAAAGGCGCCAAGTACACCCTGGAATTCGCCTTGATGGCCGACGGCGTAGCGCCGAAGGACGTCTACAAGGTGCTGGCCGGCAAAGACGGCCAGGACCGTGCGTTCAAGAAGCTCGATGAGCTCAAGCCGAACATCCAGTGGTGGGAAGCCGGTGCCCAGCCACCGCAATACCTTGCTTCCGGTGACGTGGTCATGAGCTCTGCGTACAACGGCCGGATCGCCGCGGTACAGAAAGAGAGCAACCTGAAAGTGGTGTGGAACGGCGGCATCTACGACTTCGACGCCTGGGCCATCCCGCGTGGGCTGGACAAGACTCGCGCCGAAGCTGCGAAAAAATTCATCGCCTTCTCGGTGGCGCCGCAGCAGCAGAAGACCTACTCGGAAAACATCGCCTACGGCCCGGCGAATACCCAGGCCGTGCCGTTGCTGGCCAAGGATGTGCTGAAAGACATGCCGACCACCCCGGAAAACATCGCCAACCAGGTGCAGATCGACGTCAGCTTCTGGGCTGACAACGGCGAGCAACTGGAGCAGCGCTTCAACTCCTGGGCGGCGAAGTAACCCACGTCATCCTGTGATGCGAGGCTTTTGTGGCGAGGGAGCTTGCTCCCGCTTGAGTGCGCAGCACTCACAAGATAGGCATTGCCGACAAATTTTGGGGCCGCTTAGCGGCCCAGCGGGAGCAAGCTCCCTCGCCACGACCATGCGTACCACCAGGTTGCGGTTTCAAAAGAACAGAGGCGGCTCGCCGCCCCTGTAACGATCAAAGAGATTTGCGGAGTTCGCCATGGCCATCGCCGTTCCACTGAACGCGGGCACCAGCCCCACCCTCAAGCAGCGACTCAAGCGCGCCGAGCGGCTCAACCGCTGGAAGGCCCAGGCCCTGATCGCGCCGCTGGTGCTGTTTCTGTTGCTGGTGTTTCTGGTGCCGATCGTGGCGCTGCTGTTCAAAAGCGTCAGCAACCCGGAAGTGGTGGGCGCGATGCCGCGGACCGTCGCTGCCGTCGCGGCTTGGGACGGACGCGGTCTGCCGGGCGAGCCGGTGTACAAGGCTGCCAGTGAAGATCTGGCCGAAGCCCGCAAGAATCAGACCCTGGGCGACTTGTCCAAGCGCCTGAACATGGAACTGGCCGGCTACCGCAGCCTGCTGACCAAGACTGCTCGCGCGCTGCCGTTCGCCACCGAGCCGGTCTCTTATAAAGAAGCACTGGAGAGCCTCGACGAACGCTGGGGTGACCCCGCGTACTGGCAGGTGATCCGGCGCAACACCAGTAATGTCACTCCGTACTACCTGCTGGCGGCTGTCGATCACCGCATCGACGATCTCGGTGAACTGGCCCCGGCCACCCCCGACCAGGCGATCTACCTGGATATTTTCACCCGTACTTTCTGGATGGGCCTGGTGATTACCGCCATCTGTCTGGTGCTCGCCTATCCACTGGCTTACCTGCTGGCGAACCTGCCGTCACGCCAGAGCAACCTGTTGATGATCCTCGTGCTGCTGCCGTTCTGGACCTCGATCCTGGTGCGGGTGGCGGCGTGGATCGTGCTACTGCAGTCGGGCGGATTGATCAACAGCGCGCTGATGGCCATGGGCGTCATCGATAAACCGCTGGAGCTGGTGTTCAACCGCACCGGCGTCTACATCTCCATGGTCCACATCCTTCTGCCGTTCATGATCCTGCCGATCTACAGCGTGATGAAGGGCATCTCGCCCACCTACATGCGGGCGGCGATCTCCCTGGGCTGCCACCCGTTCGCCAGTTTCTGGCGGGTGTATTTCCCGCAGACCTACGCCGGCGTAGGTGCCGGGTGCCTGTTGGTGTTCATCCTCGCCATCGGCTACTACATCACCCCGGCACTGCTGGGCAGCCCGAACGACCAGATGGTCAGCTACTTCGTCGCGTTCTACACCAACACCAGTATCAACTGGGGCATGGCCACGGCGCTCGGCGGATTGCTGTTGCTGGCGACCATCGTGCTTTATCTGATTTACAGCTGGCTGGTGGGCGCCAGTCGCCTGCGCCTGAGCTAAGGGGAGATCGAAATGCTGAGTCCTTACATGTCCCCCGTCGAGCGGGTGTGGTTCTACAGCTTGCGCATACTCTGCGGGCTGATCCTGTTGTTCCTGATCCTGCCGGTGCTGGTGATCATTCCGTTGTCGTTCAACTCGGGCAGCTTCCTGGTTTATCCGCTGCAGGGCTTTTCGTTGCAGTGGTACCACGATTTCTTCGCTTCGGCCGAGTGGATGCGGGCGTTGAAGAACAGCATCATCGTGGCCCCGGCGGCAACGCTGCTGGCGATGATCTTCGGTACGCTGGCGGCGATCGGCCTGACTCGTGGTGATTTCCCGGGCAAGGCGCTGGTGATGGCCCTGGTGATTTCGCCCATGGTGGTGCCGGTGGTGATCATTGGCGTCGCGAGCTACCTGTTTTTCGCGCCATTGGGGATGGGCAACAGCTTCTTCTCGCTGATCATCGTCCACGCGGTGCTCGGTGTGCCGTTCGTCATCATCACCGTCTCGGCGACTTTGCAAGGGTTCAACCACAACCTGGTCCGCGCTGCTGCCAGCCTCGGGGCTTCGCCATTGACCGCGTTCCGTCGCGTGACCTTGCCGTTGATCGCGCCGGGCGTCATCTCTGGTGCGTTGTTCGCCTTCGCGACTTCGTTTGATGAAGTGGTGGTGACCCTGTTCCTGGCCGGCCCGGAGCAAGCGACCCTGCCACGGCAGATGTTCAGCGGTATTCGCGAGAACCTGAGCCCGACCATCGCCGCCGCGGCTACGTTGTTGATCGCCTTCTCGGTGATCCTGCTGCTGACGCTGGAATGGCTGCGTGGGCGTAGCGAGAAGCTGCGTACGACCCAAGTCTGAGGCCTGCAAAACCAGTGTGGGAGCGAGCCTGCTCGCGAATGCGGTGTACCAGTCGACATAATTGTTGACTGACGGTCCGCTTTCGCGAGCAGGCTCGCTCCCACATCCGCTCCTCGGTGCATTCATAAGCTGAATGACAGACCACCCCCCAATACCGAGCTATCCTTGTGCCAGCCCCCACTCGAACAAGAGGCCGCGCACATGAGTCTTTCCTCATTCAAGATCGCCCACAAACTGATCACCGGCGCCGCTGCCATCGAGCAACTGGCGGCGGAGCTGACACGGCTGGATGTCGATAACCCGTTGATCGTCACGGACGCGGCGCTGGTCAAGTCGGGCACCGTGGAGTTGGCGCTGCAGCATTTGGGCGGGCGCGACTACGAGATTTTCGACCGGGTCATGCCCGACCCGGAAATCGCCATCGTCGAAGATTGCATGCAAGCCTACCGCGACGGCGGGCATGACGGCCTCATCGGCCTGGGTGGCGGCAGCGCCATCGACATTGCCAAGTGCGTGGGCGTCTATGCCGGTTATCACGGCGAGCTGCAGGATATGTTCGGTGTCGATCAGGTGCCGCGCAAAGGTCCGCCCATGATTGCCATTCCCACCACCGCCGGTACCGGTTCGGAAGTCACCAACGTGGCGATCCTCTCTGACAAGGCCGCACAGCTGAAAAAGGGCATCGTCAGTGATTTCCTGCTGCCGGACGTGGCGCTGGTCAGCCCGCAGATGACCCTGACGTGTCCGCGCAGCGTGACCGCCGCCAGCGGCGTTGATGCGTTGGTGCATGCCATCGAGTCGTACCTGTCACTCAACGCCTCGCCGATCACCGATGCCCTGGCCATCGGCGCGATCAAGCTGATCACCCGCGCCTTGCCCAAGGCCTACGCCAACCCGTCCCACTTGCAGGCCCGTGAAGACATGGCCACCGCCAGCCTGATGGCCGGTATGGCGTTCGGCAATGCCGGGGTCGGCGCCGTGCATGCGCTGGCCTATCCGCTGGGCGGACGTTTCCATGTCTCTCATGGCGTCGCCAATGCCTTGTTGCTGCCGTATGTCATGCACTGGAACAAGATGGCCTGCGTCGAGCGCATGCGCGATATTGCCGAAGCCATGGGCATCAAGACGGCTCATTTGAGTGATATCGAAGCCGCGGACGAGGCCGTGGAGGCCATGGCCGCGTTGTGTGCCGCGGTGGAAATTCCCAAGGGCCTGAGTGGCCTGGGCGTCACCGAGGAGGTGATTCCGTCCATGGCGGCGGAGGCGGCGGGTATAGAGCGGCTGATGCGCAACAACCCGCGCAAGCTGAGCGCCGGCGATATCGAGAAGATCTACCGAGCGGCGTATTGATCGTGCGTCACGGTGGGCGCGCCAAATCTTGAGGTATACAATGCGCGCCATCGTGATTTCGCTCAAAACAGGTGCGTCATGCAGCCCTTCGCTATTGCTCCGTCGATTCTCTCCGCCGACTTCGCCCGCCTGGGCGAGGAAGTGGATAACGTTCTGGCCGCCGGGGCCGACATCGTCCACTTCGATGTCATGGACAACCACTACGTACCCAACCTGACCATCGGCCCGATGGTCTGCGCGGCGTTGCGCAAATATGGCATCACCGCGCCAATCGATGCGCACCTGATGGTCAGTCCGGTGGATCGTATCGTCGGTGATTTCATCGAGGCCGGTGCCACCTACATCACTTTCCACCCGGAAGCCACGCTGCACGTCGACCGCTCCCTGCAATTGATCCGCGAAGGCGGCTGCAAGGCCGGCCTGGTGTTCAACCCGGCCACGCCCCTGGACGTACTCAAGTACGTGATGGACAAGGTCGACATGATTCTGCTGATGAGCGTCAACCCGGGTTTCGGCGGGCAGAAGTTCATTCCGGGCACGCTCGACAAGCTGCGCGAAGCCCGCGCCCTGATCGATGCCTCGGGCCGGGATATCCGCCTGGAAATCGACGGCGGCGTGAACGTGAACAACATCCGCGAAATCGCCGCGGCCGGTGCCGACACCTTTGTCGCCGGTTCGGCGATCTTCAACGCACCTGACTACCAGGCAGTGATCGAAAAGATGCGCGCCGAACTGGCCCTGGCACGTCCATGAGCGGCTTCGAGCAGCTGTTTCCCGGCAGCCTGCCGCGTCTGGTGATGTTCGATCTCGACGGCACGCTCGTCGACTCGGTCCCGGACCTGGCGGCCGCCGTGGACAATATGCTGCTCCAGCTCGGGCGTCCGCCTGCGGGCATCGACGCCGTGCGCCAGTGGGTCGGCAACGGCGCGCCGATGCTGGTGCGCCGGGCCCTGGCCAATCACATTGATGCCCAAGGCGTTGATGAGGCCGAGGCCGAGCGGGCACTGGAGCTGTTCAACGAAGCCTATGAAGGCAACCACGAACTGACCGTGGTTTATCCGGGCGTGCGCTCCACCCTCAAATGGTTGCACAAGCAGGGCGTGGAAATGGCGCTGATCACCAACAAGCCGGAGCGTTTTGTCGCGCCGCTGCTGGATCAGATGAAGATCGGCCGTTATTTCCGCTGGATCATCGGCGGCGACACCTTGCCACAGAAAAAGCCCGACCCGGCCGCGCTGTTCTTCGTCATGAAAATGGCCAACATCCCGGCGTCCCAATCGTTGTTTGTCGGCGACTCGCGCAGCGACGTGCTGGCGGCGAAGGCGGCGGGGGTCAAATGTGTTGCCCTGAGCTACGGCTACAATCATGGCCGACCGATTGCCGAGGAATTTCCGACATTGGTGATTGATGATCTGCGCCTGCTAATTCCCGGTTGCCTGGACCCGGCCGCTGAGATAACGTTGCCCGACGCTGTTCAATCCTCTTCTGGAAACGCCATCGTGGTGGTCACTCGCAAACTCTGGATGAAAGTCATGAAGGCCCTGGCCCGCTGGCGTTGGCGCGCCTGACGTGATCCTGGCCGGTTATCCGGCGCGTTTGCATACCTGACTGTCAGCTCCTCTTGCCACGAGGCACCCCATGATCCGCGAAGAATTTCTGCGTCTAGCCGCTGCCGGCTACAACCGCATCCCGCTTGCCTGCGAAACCCTGGCCGACTTCGACACGCCGCTGTCGATCTACCTCAAGTTGGCCGACCAACCCAATTCCTACTTGCTCGAATCGGTGCAAGGTGGGGAAAAATGGGGTCGCTATTCCATGATCGGCCTGCCGTGCCGCACCGTGCTGCGAGTCCATGACCATCGCATCAGCGTGACCTGCGATGGCGTCGAAATCGAAAGCCACGAAGTCGAGGATCCGCTCGCGTTCGTTGAATCCTTCAAGGCCCGCTACAACGTCCCGACCATCCCCGGCCTGCCACGTTTCAACGGCGGCCTGGTGGGTTATTTCGGCTACGACTGCGTGCGCTATGTGGAAAAACGCCTGGGCACCTGTCCGAACCCCGATCCGCTGGGTGTGCCGGACATTCTGCTGATGGTCTCCGATGCGGTGGTTGTCTTCGACAATCTCGCCGGCAAGATGCACGCCATCGTCCTGGCCGATCCGTCCCGTGAAGATGCCTACGAGCAAGGTCAACAAAGCCTTCAGACGTTGCTGGAAAAACTCCGCCAGCCGATCACCCCGCGTCCCGGCCTGGACTTCAGCAAGCAGTCGGCTGCCGACCCGGTGTTCCGTTCCAGTTTCACCCAGGGTGACTACGAAAAAGCCGTCGACACCATCAAGGAATACATCCTGGCGGGCGACTGCATGCAGGTCGTGCCGTCGCAACGGATGTCGATCGACTTCAAGGCCGCGCCGATCGATCTGTACCGGGCGCTGCGCTGTTTCAACCCGACGCCTTACATGTATTTCTTCAACTTCGGTGACTTCCATGTCGTGGGCAGTTCGCCCGAGGTGCTGGTGCGGGTCGAGGAAAACCTGATCACCGTGCGGCCGATCGCCGGCACACGGCCACGCGGCGCCACGGAGGAAGCGGACCGGGCGCTGGAAGAGGACCTGTTGTCAGATGCCAAGGAAATCGCCGAGCACCTGATGCTGATCGATCTGGGGCGCAACGACACTGGCCGGGTTTCCGAAGTGGGCTCGGTAAAGCTCACCGAGAAAATGGTCATCGAGCGCTACTCCAACGTGATGCACATCGTGTCCAACGTCACCGGGCAATTGAAGGCGGGGTTGACGGCGATGGACGCCTTGCGAGCGATCCTGCCGGCGGGCACTTTGTCTGGCGCGCCGAAGATCCGCGCCATGGAAATCATCGACGAGCTGGAGCCGGTCAAGCGCGGTGTGTACGGCGGAGCCGTCGGCTACTTCGCCTGGAACGGCAACATGGACACGGCCATCGCCATCCGCACCGCCGTGATCAAGAACGGTGAACTGCACGTGCAGGCCGGCGGCGGCATCGTCGCCGACTCGGTGCCCGCGCTGGAATGGGAGGAAACCCTGAACAAGCGTCGGGCAATGTTCCGTGCCGTGGCCCTGGCCGAGCAGACCCCAAGCGACTGAAGGCTCTTGCCGAACAACTGTGGCGAGGGAGCTTGCTCCCGCTGGCCTGCGAAGCGGGCCCATCAAATCGATGCGACTGCTGCGCAGTCGAGCGGGAGCAAGCTCCCTCGCCACAAGGGCTTTCGGTTACTACAGGATTCAAAAATCCAGGCTGACCCCCAGGCTCACTCCTTGCTGGGTAAAATCATCATCCTTGCGCAACGTATAACCGCCCCGCAGCGCCAGATCGCTGGTCAACTTGTGGCTGATCCCCAGGCTCAGGCGATTGAGGTGGCTTTGTGGGGTGTAGCCCTCCAGCGTGAAGTCATTGGCCGGCAAGCTGTTGAGGGCGATGTTCACCTTTTGCGTATCGTCCTCATACTCGCGCTCGTGGGCATACTCCCCATACACCTGGGTCTGGCGGGTAAAGTTGTATTTGCCCTGCAAGCCGATGCCCAGGCGTTTTGAATCGCGGGTCTGGTCGTCGAAAGTCAGCGCCGTGGAGCGGCTGCCCTGTTCCGAGTAACCATCGACCTCGACCTTCGCATAATCGGCGCTGACAAACGGTGACAGGTGCCATTGGCTGCCCGGCTGGGCAATGTCGTAGCCTACGCGCGTGCTGAATGCCCAGAGATGACCATCGGTATCGCCTTTTTCCTGCGCCTGGCTGACGCCCAGGTCGAATTTGCGCTCCAGGTTGTCGTAGTCGAGCTTGCCGCCGGTCAGCGCAGCGTCGGCCCACCAGCGGTTCTGCTGGAACTGGGCGAACGCGGTGGCGAGGTAGCTGTTGAGCTTGTAGTTCGAATCGTTGCGGCCTGCGTCCATGTTCTGGCGGTACAGACCGGCGGCCACGCCGATGCGCCAGGCTTCGTTGAGACGGTAACTGCCGCCGATGTTCAGGTTGTAGCCACTGCCGTCGGCGCTTGCACCGCTGCCTTGGCTATCAATGTCCAGATGCTGGCCGCCGCCGGCAACAATCGCCCGCCATTGACCTACCGCCTGCCAATCCTCCCAGTCCGATTGCCATTGGCTGCGCAATTCATCCTGGTGGGCGCGCAAGGTCGAGTGGGCCATTTCCGGCAGCAAGGTCAGTTCCCACGGCGCTGCGAGCAGGGAATAGGCGTAGTCGGCAATCAGCTTCTGCCCGGTTTCGGTGGGGTGAACCGCATCGTTGTAGATCAGCTTGCTCGGATCAGGCGTGGCGCTGTTGATGCCGTAGGTGGGGTTTTCCGTACAGCTGTTGCCGCTGAAGCAACTGGCGGTGAGGTTCTCGCCGGTGGCAAGGCCGAATCGTCCAGGATCGGCAAAGGTTTCCTGCAACAATAGCGGAACGTTCAGCGGAATGATCTCGGCATCGATGCCCTGCAACCGCGTGACCAGTTGCTGGTTGAACCGATTGCTGAGCAGCGAGACCGTTCCCTGCAGGGGGGTGCCGTTGAGGGCCGGCGTCAGGCCCAGGTCCGGCAGCAACCAGACCATCACATAGCGGGCTCCGGCGGTTTGCAGCACTTGCACGCTGTCGGCCAGGCGGTCCGCGGCGGCATCCGCCTGGGCGATGCTCAACACTCTGCCTTGAAGAAAATCATTGCCGCCGCCGGAGAGGTAATACAGCGCATTCGGGTCGGCACGCAGGCCATTGGCTGGCAGATAACCCGCCCGGCTGCGCTCGCCAGTGGCGGAAATATTGGTGATCGAGTCCAGTATCTGGTCGGTACGATAACCACCTACAGCCCAGTTGTTGCCGTCCGCGAGTCCTTCGCGGGCACGCACTGCCGAAGTGGACGCGGCGGTTTCATCGGCGGAGAAGCCCAGTCGTCCACCGAGCAGTTGGGTCGCGTTTGCAGAATAGGCTTCGCCGCTGCCATCCAGGTAGACCGGGCCGGTGCGGTTGGTAAAACGCAAGGTTGAGCCGGGCGGGCCGTCGGGATCGCTGAACTGACCGGCGTCGCTGAGACTGTCGCCGAACACGATGAAATTGGAGTAGGGATTGGGGGCAGCAATCGCCTGAGCGCAGGCCATGGTCAGCAGGCAGCTGGCGATGGGGATGAACAAGGTCGGCTTGATCATGAGAAGGTCCTTTTCAATCTTGTTTTTTATCGGAAGAAACGAAACGACAGTACCAAAAGCTTCCGGCGGTCTGCCACCCAATCCCGGAGCGTAGCGATTGTTTGCGGGCCCTTCGGGTCCGTCTTATTGCGTGCTCCGCCCAGCTAAGTTACTGTGCCGGAACGTATGAACGAGACTTCCCCCGTGTCGATTGTCAGCAAACTTCTGAATCAATTGATCAAGGCTCACGCCCGTTGGCGTTGGCGCGCCTGAACGTTCCATGCCGGCCTCGCCGGACCTGTACCGATTTGCCTTCTTTACCCGTTTGGAAACCGCTTCGCAGGCGCATCATTCGCCTGTCCAGCGCAGCACCGTGCGGGTCACTCTTCGAAGGCTGTATTCCAAGTCAGTGTATTCAATAGGTTGTTTACGCCATGTTGCTGATGATCGATAACTACGACTCTTTTACTTACAACGTTGTGCAGTACCTCGGCGAGCTGGGCTCCGAGGTCAAGGTCGTGCGCAACGATGAGCTGACCATTGCCGAAATCGAGGCCCTCAAGCCCGAACGCATCGTCGTCTCGCCCGGCCCTTGCACGCCGACTGAAGCGGGCATCTCCATCGAAGCCATCAAATATTTTGCCGGCAAGCTGCCGATCCTCGGTGTCTGCCTGGGGCACCAGTCGATCGGCCAGGCGTTCGGTGGCGATGTCGTGCGGGCCCGCCAGGTGATGCACGGCAAGACCAGCCCGGTATTCCATGAAGACAAGGGCGTGTTCGAAGGCTTGAATCGCCCGCTTACCGTCACCCGCTACCACTCGTTGATCGTAAAGCGCGAAAACCTGCCCGACTGCCTTGAGCTGACCGCCTGGACCCAGCTCGAAGACGGCTCGGTGGACGAAATCATGGGGTTGCGTCACAAGACGTTAAACATCGAGGGTGTGCAATTTCACCCCGAGTCTATCCTCACCGAGCAGGGCCACGAACTGTTCGCCAACTTCCTCAAACAAACCGGCGGCACGCGCTAAGGACTCTCCATGGACATCAAGACAGCCCTGAACCGTATCGTCGGCCAGCTCGACCTGAGCACCGACGAGATGCGCGACGTGATGCGGGAAATCATGACTGGCCAGTGCACGGACGCGCAGATTGGCGCGTTCATGATGGCCATGCGCATGAAGAGCGAGAGCATCGACGAAATTGTCGGTGCGGTCACGACCATGCGCGAGTTGGCGGACAAGGTCGAACTCAAGACCCTTGATGGTGTGGTGGATGTCGTCGGGACCGGTGGTGATGGAGCCAATATCTTCAACGTTTCCACCGCCTCGGCATTTGTCGTTGCGGCGGCCGGCTGCACCGTCGCCAAGCATGGCAATCGTGCGGTGTCGGGCAAGAGCGGCAGCGCCGATCTGCTGGAAGCCGCCGGTATCTACCTCAACCTGACGTCGGTCCAGGTGGCTCGTTGCATCGATAGCGTCGGCATCGGCTTCATGTTTGCCCAGACCCACCACCGCGCCATGAAATATGCCGCGGCGCCGCGTCGCGAGCTGGGCTTGCGCACGCTGTTCAACATGCTCGGCCCGCTTACGAATCCGGCCGGTGTGAAGCATCAAGTGGTCGGCGTGTTCAGCCAGGCGCTGTGCCGGCCATTGGCAGAGGTCCTGCAACGTTTAGGTAGCAAGCACGTGCTGGTCGTCCATTCAAAAGACGGCCTGGATGAATTCAGCCTGGCGGCGCCCACTTTCGTGGCCGAGCTAAAAAATGATCAGATCACCGAATATTGGGTCGAACCTGAAGACCTCGGCATGAAGAGCCAGAGCCTGCATGGACTGGCGGTGGATGGGCCAGCTCAGTCACTTGAGTTGATCCGCGATGCCTTGGGGCGGCGTAAAACCGAGAATGCCCAGAAGGCTGCGGAAATGATCATGCTCAACGCGGGCGCCGCGTTGTATGCCGCCGATCACGCCAGCAGCCTCAAGCAAGGTGTCGAGCTCGCTCATGATGCGTTGCACACCGGCCTGGCCCGGGAAAAACTGGAAGAATTGGGCGCGTTTACCGCCGTATTCAAAGTGGAGAATGAAGGATGAGCGTGCCAACGGTTCTGGAAAACATTCTGGCTCGCAAGGCTGAAGAAGTGGCCGAGCGCCGGGCCCGGGTCAGCCTCGCCGAGCTGGAAGGTCTCGCACGTTCAGCAGACGCGCCTCGCGGCTTTGCCCAGGCGCTGATCGATCAGGCGAAGAAAAAGCAGCCTGCGGTCATCGCCGAAATCAAGAAGGCGTCCCCCAGCAAAGGTGTGATCCGTGAGGACTTCGTCCCCGCCGACATCGCCAGGAGCTACGAGAAGGGCGGTGCGACCTGCCTTTCGGTGCTCACCGACGTCGATTTTTTCCAAGGCGCCGATGACTATCTAAAACAGGCGCGGGCGGCGTGCAAGCTGCCAGTGATCCGCAAGGATTTCATGATCGATCCGTACCAGATCGTCGAGGCGCGGGCCTTGGGTGCCGATTGCGTGCTGTTGATCGTTTCCGCCCTGGATGACGTGAAAATGGCCGAGCTGGCCGCAGTCGCTAAAGGTGTGGGCCTGGATGTACTGGTGGAGGTCCACGACGGCAACGAGCTGGAACGCGCCCTGAAAACTCTGGATACCAAGCTGGTCGGCGTGAATAACCGCAACCTGCATACATTTGAAGTCAGCCTGGAAACCACTCTTGACCTGTTGCCGCGAATTCCACGCGATCGCCTGGTCATCACCGAGAGCGGCATTCTCAACCGAGCCGATGTCGAGTTGATGGAAGTCAGCGATGTGTATTCATTCCTGGTTGGCGAGGCTTTCATGCGGGCCGAAAGCCCGGGTACAGAACTGCAGCGCTTGTTTTTCCCCGAGCGCGGCGTTCCGGTAACCGGCTCGACGCTGGACTGAATCGATGCCTTCAGCCATTGCCTTCACGGTTGAAAGCGGCCTGCAGGCCGAACAGGATCTGCTGGCCAGCGTTTGCGCCGGTGACGCTGAATCCGGCTTGCTGTTCTGGCAACCCAGCGATCGAGCCCTGGTCATGCCGCGTCGCTTGAGTCGCCTGCCAGGTTTTGAACTTGCCTGTGAGGTATCGGCCGCAAGCGGCTGGCCGGTGCTGCTGCGTGAAACCGGTGGCGAGCCAGTGCCTCAATCGGGCGCTACGGTCAATATCGCGCTGGTCTATGCGCCACCGCGAAGTGAAGGTGACCATGGCCGGATCGAGACTGCTTATCGGCGTCTGTGCGATCCGATCTGCCAGTTGCTCGATGAGCTGGGCGGGGTGGCTTCCCTTGGCGAAGTGGAGGGCGCGTTTTGTGATGGGCGCTTCAACGTTAATCTGGACGGCCGAAAAATGGTCGGTACCGCCCAGCGCTGGCGGCAAAGCAAGGGCGGCCAGAGGCCGGTGGGTCTGGTGCATGGCGCCCTATTGCTGGATGACGAGCGCGATTCCATGGTTGCGGCGGTCAATCGGTTCAACGAGGCGTGTGGCCTGGAGCAGCGTGTGCGTGCCGAGAGCCACATTGCCCTGCATGAGAAATTCCCGGCGCCTCATGCGCTGGAACGGCTCGAGGCGCTCTACCGGGAACTGTTGAGCAGCTTTTAGCGCGTCCCGAACACGACCATGGTCTTGCCTTTGACGCTGACCAGATCGCGCTCTTCCAGGTCCTTGAGCACGCGTCCGACCATCTCTCGGGAGCAGCCAACGATGCGGCCGATTTCCTGACGGGTCACTTTGATCTGCATACCATCCGGATGGGTCATGGCGTCGGGCTGCTTGCACAGTTCCAGCAGGCAGCGGGCGACGCGACCGGTCACGTCGAAGAACGCCAGGTCACCGACTTTGCGGGTGGTATTGCGCAGACGCTGCGCGATTTGTCCGCTGAGGGCGTAAAGAATGTCCGGATCCTGCTGCGACAGCTCTCGGAATTTGCCATAGCTGATTTCCGCCACTTCACATTCGACCTTGGCTCGCACCCAGGCACTGCGCTC
Organism: Pseudomonas sp. Z1-29; assembly: GCF_051131995.1. Lineage (NCBI taxonomy): Bacteria > Pseudomonadati > Pseudomonadota > Gammaproteobacteria > Pseudomonadales > Pseudomonadaceae > Pseudomonas > Pseudomonas sp. Z1-29. The sequence continues at coordinate 665,921 of NZ_CP071645.1, forward strand.
CTGCTCCTTGCCCGCCTGCTCGAACAACCCCAGTTCGCCGAAAAAATCCCCGGAGTTGAGGTAGGCGATGATCATTTCCCGGCCGTCATCGTCCTCGATCAGGATAGTGACGGAGCCCTTGATGATGAAAAACAGCGTATCGGAGCGGTCGCCTGCGCAAATGATGTTGTGCTTGGCGGGGTAGCGGCGACGCTGGCAATGCATCAAGAGTTTGTCGAGGTTCTTGATCTTGGACGTGGGAGTAATGGCAACCATGGTTGTATCCCGAAAGACTGCGCGGTGTGGTGGTTTGGTTTTTTGGGTGAGGGCGAATGGCTATCGCCAAAAGCTGGCCATACGCCAGCGAGATGGCGCAGCTTAACAGAGGCATTCGTAATAGATTCGAGAATTTACCTACAGGCGCTGGCGTAAGAGGCATCAGGCATCCCGCTGCCATCAACGGGCGCTGTGCTAAGCTGGCGCCCCCTTTTTCTGAACAGTGGAGTCTTGGCGATGAAGGCACGCATCCAATGGGCTGGCGAAGCCATGTTCCTCGGTGAATCAGGCAGTGGTCATGTGGTCGTCATGGACGGCCCACCGGATGCCGGCGGTCGGAACCTGGGTGTCCGGCCAATGGAAATGCTCTTGCTCGGTGTCGGCGGCTGCAGCAACTTCGATGTGGTCAGCATTCTCAAGAAGTCACGCCAGGCCGTCGAAAGTTGCGAAGCGTTCCTTGAAGCCGAGCGCGCGACAGAGGATCCGAAAGTGTTTACCAAGATCCACATGCACTTCGTGGTCAAAGGCCGTGGACTGAAGGAAGCCCAGGTCAAGCGCGCCATTGAGCTGTCCGCCGAGAAATACTGCTCGGCCTCGATCATGCTCGGTGCTGCCGGTGTTGAAATCACTCACGATTATGAAATCATCGAGTTGGGTTGAATCGACATCCAACCATCACAAATGCAGTGCAAGCTCTGGCGGTCAGAAGCCGACATCTGCATAATGCGCCACTTTTTTCAGGGCAATGATCGGCTCGCGGGCTGATCCATTGCCTGGACAGACAACCAAAATCGCCATCGCGAAGAGGTGTTAACCGTCCTACGCAGGTGCGTCGTTCGCATCTGACGGGCATGCTTGATCACGCGGCCGGGCCGCAATACACAGAGAGTTTTCAAACGGTGAAAAGCAAACTCAAGCTCCATGGGTTCAATAACCTGACAAAGACCTTGAGCTTCAACATCTATGACATCTGCTATGCGGAAACTCCGCAAGACCAGCAGGCCTACGTCGAGTACATCAATAAAGAGTACAACGCCAAGCGCCTCACGCAGATCCTCACGGAAGTTGTCGATATCATTGGTGCCAACATCCTGAACATCGCCAGTCAGGACTATGAACCCCAAGGCGCCAGCGTGACCATTCTGATCTCGGAAGAGCCGGTGACACCGACCGAAAGCCAGATCGAAGAGTCCCCGGGCCCGTTGCCTGAAATTATCCTGGCCCACCTCGACAAGAGCCACATCACGGTACATACCTATCCGGAGATCCATCCGGTGGACGGTATCGCAACGTTCCGAGTGGACATCGATGTGTCGACCTGTGGCGTCATTTCACCGCTCAAGGCACTCAACTTCCTGATTCACCAATTCGATTCCGACATCGTGACCGTGGATTACCGTGTGCGTGGCTTCACACGGGACGTGGAGGGCCACAAGCACTTCATTGATCACGAGATCAATTCGATCCAGAACTATCTCTCCGAAGACACTCGCGACGCGTATCAGATGACCGACGTGAACGTGTACCAGGAAAACCTGTTCCACACCAAAATGCTGCTCAAGGACTTCGAGCTGGACAACTACCTGTTCGGTGATGCCACCAGCAACCTGTCCGTTGAGCAGCGTGGCCAGGTGGAAGAGCGTGTGAAGCACGAGATGCTGGAGATTTTCTACGCGCGCAACATGCCGCGCTGAAGATCAAGGCTACAAAAAAAGGCGACTACCTGTGCGGTAGTCGCCTTTTTCAGTTCTGGGAAACCCGATATGTCTGTGGGACAGGCTCCGTATCGCGGTCAGATCCGATAGGTGCTCTTGGTCATGACCTTCGCCAACAGGCTCATGCCGAATTTCACCGGAGCCGGGAAACGAAAACCCCCCGCATCGAGAGCGCTTTCGGCATGCTGTTCTTCATCCTTGCGCATCTGTTCAAGAATCGCCCGGGACTTTTCATCTTCGGCCGGCAGCTGCTCCAGGTGCTCATTCAGATGCTTGCACACTTGATGTTCGGTTGCCGCGACGAAACCCAGGCTGACCTTGTCGCTGATCAGTCCGGCCACCGCGCCGATGCCGAATGACATCCCGTAGAACAACGGATTCAGGACGCTGGTATGGCTACCCAATTGACGAATGCGCTGCTCGCACCAGACCAAGTGGTCGACTTCTTCTTCGGCGGCATGCTCCATCGCCTCGCGTACCTGCGGCAATCTTGCCGTCAGCGCCTGGCCCTGGTACAGAGCCTGGGCGCAAACCTCACCGGTATGGTTGATGCGCATCAGGCCCGCGACATGGCGAGTCTCTTCGTCACTCATCTGTACGTCCGGCTGCACGATTGCCGGCGACGGACGGTACGGCTGGCCACTGAAGGGCAGTAGCGTGCGCATCGCGGTATCGGCTTGCAGCAGCAGGCGGTCAATGGGCGAGTAGTGACGTTGGGTAGTCATGCTTACCTCCGGAAAAAATCACGGCAGCCAGTTTAACCCAATCGGCCGCTGAAGATTTGCGCTGGGTCAGCGGTATCAACCCGGTGGCCAGTTCATCTGGCGCTGCCCCAGCACGTGCATATGAATGTGATAGACGGTCTGCCCGCCAAGTTCATTGCAGTTCATCACCACGCGGAAGCCTTCCTCACAGCCCAGCTCAAGCGCAAGGCGCTGGGCGGTAAACAGGATATGTCCGGCCAATCCTTTGTCTTCCTCGGTCAGGTCATTGAGGGTGCGGATCGGTTTTTTCGGAATCACCAGGAAATGCACTGGAGCCTGGGGGGCGATGTCGTGAAAAGCCAGAACCTGATCGTCTTCATAAATGATCCTGGCCGGAATTTCCCGGTTGATGATCTTGGTAAACAGAGTGTCCACGGCTGCTGCTCCGTTGGGTTGTTTGAGGTCGAGTGTATGAAGGCTCGGTTGGCAAGCCCGGGTTAACCATCCGCAAATCTAGCGTGGACAGTAGGCTTTATTGGACATGCCGCTAAGAATTCGCACCAGCCAGCGCGGCCCGAGTCGGGGCAGGGCGGCGATCCAGCGATTGCGGCGTCCGGGAATGATAATGGCCCGGTCCCTGTCCAGCGCGCGGACAGCGTACAGCGCAACCTCTTCAGGGCTCATCAGCTTCTTATCGTCGCTGGGCTTCTCGTCCCGTTGCCACTCGGCAAAAAAACCGGTGCGGGTCGGGCCCGGGCAAAGTACCGAGACTTTGATCGCACATTTCTTCAGCTCGATTCGCAGGGCTTCGGAAAAGTGCAATACGTACGCTTTGCTGGCGTGATAGGTGCTCATCCAGGGGCCCGGCTGGAATGCGGCAGTCGACGCGACGTTCAGGATCTGGCCGCCTCCATGCAGCGCCATGCTGTTGCCTACGGCGTGACAGAGGCGGGTCAGGGCCAGGATATTCACTTCGATGAGGTCCTGCTCGGTCATCCAGTCCTGGCCCAGGAACGGGCCGAAGGTGCCGATGCCGGCGCAGTTGACCAGCAGGTCGATCCGGCGTTCGCCTTCTTCCAGTTCCAGCAGGAAACCTGAAAGCCGCAAGGGCTCGCTCAGGTCGCAAGCCCGGAACAATACTTCCACGCCAAATCGCTGGGTCAGTTCGATCGCAATACTTTCCAGTCGATCGCGCTGTCGCGCCACGAGTATCAGGTTGCGCCCGCGCCGGGCCAGTGCTTCAGCCAGGGCCAGGCCGATTCCGCTGGAAGCGCCAGTGATCAGGGCGTAACGGGTCATGCAGTTCTCCATCGCAACAGCCCGCCGCCAGTGGACTGGGCTGTCACTGGCATGAAGCGGGCCTATTGTTCCTCTTCTTCTTCGTAGTCTACAGAAGGCGAGGCGGGCTCGGCTGCATCAACGGCCGGTTCTTCGCTGGTCTGGTCACTGTATTCGCTGCTTTCGTAGCTGCTCGAGGCGCCGCTATCGAAGTCCTCTTGGAGAGCACCGAAGATGCCGGCGAAGGTAGCCACGAAAATCAGGACGATCATTACCAGCCACAGCGACGCCAGCAGCTTGACCGCCGTGGTATTGCGCGGCGGTGGTGGGCCGTACTGGTTGGCGCCGGTATTGCCTGGGGCGATGATGAGAATGAACGGGAAGATGCTGCCCACGAATGGCACGAGGTTGATCAGCCACAACCACCCCGACCAGCCGAGATCATGCAGACGCTGGACGTTGAACTGGATGCTCACGAACGCGAAGGCAAGCACGACGACTACAGCGATCAGACCACCGACGACCAACCCGGCTATCGAGTCGGAAGCGAGCAGCCAGTTCGTGGCGACCCAGAAGCCCAGGCCTACCAACGGCAGCATGGCCAGGGTCAGGACCATGGTCCAGGCCAGGTAGCGCAGGCGTCCGATACGTCCCTCGAAGCTGAAGGGTTTGAGCGTGCCGTACTCGGCGAACGTTTCACCCACTGCTGCCCGTGGAGGCGCATAAGGAGAAACAGGATCGATCACGGAGTCCGGCTGGCGGCCGCCCGGCTGCTCCTGGATTTCGCCGAGATTGAGCTGGATGGACGGTTCGGCTTCGATTCGTGCATCGATGCCGCTTTTATGAAGCGCGTCCAGGTACTGTTGCGCTTCATTCTGGGACAGGTTGTTCTTGAGGGACACCTTGCGACCGCTGAACAGTCGTTCAATGGCGCTCACATCACTTTTGAACAGTTCGGCGAGGTTGAGCTTGGCGGTAGTGGTATCTACGCCTGGCAGCAGGGCCCCGTCGAATACAATGTTGAAACGGTTTTCGCTCATGCCTGGCATCCTTGTCTTTCTGGTTGGTTTATTGTGGGTTCAGCGCGGCCAATGGCCGCCAAGTTGTGTCGCTAGGGCTTGCGCCTGCCGGTATTCTTCATCCAGGCGTGCGATCAATTGATCGACGCCGGGCAAATCATTGATGTCACCTACACCCTGGCCGGCGGACCATACGGTCTTCCAGGCCTTGGCTTCATCATTGAGCGGTTTGAGTTTCGCCCCCGCATCCGCCACGCCCTTGCCTTGCAGAGCAGCCAGGTCGAAGCCGGCACTTTCCAGGCTCTGACGCATGAAACTGGCCGGCACCCCGGACACTGCGGGAGTATGCACGATGTCCGCGGCTCTGGATGTGAGCAACATCTCTTTATAAGCGTCGGACGCGTGACTTTCCGTCGTGCCGATAAAACGCGTTCCGAAGTAGGCCAGATCCGCGCCAAGCAATTGCGCAGCCAGAATCTGATGGCCGTGGTTAAGGCATCCCGCAAGCAACAGGGTTTTATCGAAGAACTGCCGGATTTCAGCAATCAGTGCGAATGGGCTCCAGGTTCCTGCGTGCCCACCCGCACCGGCCGCAACGGCAATCAAACCGTCGACGCCCGCTTCGGCGGCTTTTTCGGCATGGCGGCGAGTGGTCACGTCGTGAAATACCAGGCCGCCATAGCCATGAACCGCGTCCACCAATTCCTTCACCGCCCCCAGGCTGGTGATGACGATCGGCACCTTGTGCTCGATACAGATCGCCAGGTCGGCCTGGAGTCGCGGGTTGCTGTGATGGACGATCAGATTGACTGCGTAGGGCGCCGGCTTTTCCAGAGTCGCCAAGCCCGCTTCGATTTCCTCCAGCCACGCCTTGAAGCCGCTGCTTTCACGTTGGTTCAACGCCGGGAAACTCCCGACGACACCGTTGCGGCAGCAGGCCAGTACCAGCTGCGGATTGGAAATGAGGAACATCGGTGCGACCACGACAGGCAGGCGCAGACGTTGTTCAAGCAGAGCGGGCAGCGACATTGGAGGTCCCTCTGATCAGTGGATGCGGTTGGATTAGAACGGCCGGACCACGACCAGAATTACAATAGCCAGCAATATCACGACCGGCACTTCATTGAACCAGCGATAAAAGACATGACTGCGGGTGTTTTCGCCACGGGCGAAGCGCTTAACCTGGGCACCGCACATATGGTGATAGCCGATCAGCAAGACGACCAGAGTCAGCTTTGCGTGCATCCAGCCGCCTTGGGTGAAGTAGGCGCTGGCGTTGAGGCTGAGCAAGCCGATGCCGAACACCAGCGTGGCGATCATCGCCGGGCCCATGATGCCGCGATACAACTTGCGTTCCATGATGGAGAAGCGTTCCTTGCTGACGCTGTCTTCGCTTTGAGCGTGGTAGACGAACAGTCTAGGCAGGTAGAACAGGCCGGCAAACCAGCAGACCATGCTGACAATGTGAAGCGCTTTGAGCCATAGATAGAGCATTTTTGATTATTCCCAGGTTCACGGTAGCCTCGATAGTAGAGGTTAGCGCGGCCACACGTCACCTTGGCGGTTGTCGCAGCGCTGCGGGCGCCCTATCATCGACGGCTTTCCAGTGGTTCGTTGAGGGCAGGTTCATGGTCAAGGTCGGTATCGTCGGCGGCACGGGTTACACCGGTGTCGAACTGCTGCGTCTGTTGGCACAGCATCCGCAAGCTGAGGTGGTGGTCATTACCTCCCGATCCGAGGCCGGCCTGGCCGTCGCCGACATGTATCCGAACTTGCGTGGCCATTACGACGGCCTGGCGTTCAGCGTCCCTGACGTCAAGACCCTCGGGGCCTGCGATGTAGTGTTTTTCGCCACCCCCCATGGTGTCGCCCACGCTTTGGCGGGTGAGCTGCTGGCCGCGGGTACCAAGGTCATTGACCTGTCGGCAGACTTCCGTCTGCAGGACGCAGACGAATGGGCCAAGTGGTACGGTCAGCCTCACGGCGCACCGGAACTGCTGGACGAGGCGGTCTACGGCTTGCCGGAAGTCAATCGTGAAAAAATCAGGCAGGCACGGCTGATCGCGGTGCCGGGTTGCTATCCGACCGCGACGCAGTTGGGATTCCTGCCTTTGCTGGAGGCCGGTCTCGCCGATGCGTCGCGCTTGATCGCCGACTGCAAGTCGGGCGTCAGCGGCGCCGGTCGAGGTGCCAGCGTTGGCTCGTTGTACTCCGAAACATCGGAGAGCATGAAGGCCTACGCGGTCAAGGGGCATCGTCATTTGCCGGAGATTCGCCAAGGGTTGCGTCGCGCGGCAGGCAAGGACGTCGGCCTGACTTTCGTGCCGCACCTGACGCCCATGATCCGTGGTATCCATTCCACCCTCTACGCCACCGTGACCGATCGCTCCGTGGATCTGCAGGCGCTGTTCGAGAAGCGTTATGCCGATGAGCCGTTTGTCGACGTGATGCCGGCTGGCAGCCATCCGGAAACCCGCAGTGTCCGCGGCGCGAACGTATGCCGGATCGCTGTGCATCGCCCGCAGGATGGCGACCTGGTCGTGGTCTTGTCGGTAATCGACAACCTGGTCAAGGGCGCTTCCGGCCAAGCGGTACAGAACCTCAACATCCTCTTCGGGCTGGATGAGCGGCTGGGCCTGTCCCACGCTGGGATGCTGCCTTGATTAAGAGATGCAGGCTGTAAGCTACGAGCCCGTGGCTTATAGCTTGCGGCTTACAGCTGCTGCGCAAATAGTTGACCAATTTTGTCGGAGAAGCGGATAATGCCCGCCATCACGCATTATGGCGGCGTAAGCGCCGGGAGATATTCAGCATGAGCGTCGAAACCTTCACCCCCACGGCTTTGCAATTCACCCACGGTGCCGCGCACAAGGTGAAGAGCCTGGTCGATGAAGAGGGCAATGATCGTTTGAAGCTGCGCGTGTTCGTGACGGGCGGCGGTTGTTCAGGTTTTCAGTACGGCTTCACTTTCGATGAGGAAGTGGCCGAGGATGACACCATCGTCGAGCGCGAAGGCGTCAGCCTGGTGGTCGATCCGATGAGCTTCCAGTACCTGGCGGGTGCCGAGGTGGATTATCAGGAAGGCCTGGAAGGGTCGCGCTTCGTGATCAAGAATCCTAACGCCACCACAACTTGTGGGTGCGGTTCTTCGTTCTCGATCTGATCGCTTCAATAAAAACGCCGCAGAGCCTTACGGCCCTGCGGCATTTTTTTGTCCGCGATTATTGTTCTCAGGCCGGATAAATGGCGCCGAGTACGCGTGGGCCACGGGCCCCAGTGACACTTGGACGGTTGCCTGGAATACCCTCAAGACAGCAATGGGCGAGCCAGGCAAAGGCCATGGCTTCAACCCAATCCGGGTCCACGCCGTACACTGCCGTACTGCCGACTTTGGTAGCTGGTAGCAAGTCAGCCAGGCGCTTCATCAGTGTCTGGTTGTGTGCCCCACCGCCGCAGACCAGCAACTCCTGCGTGTTCGGCTGGGCATGCTGGAGTGATTCGACGATGGTCAGGGCAGTCAGTTCAAGTAGTGTCGCCTGCACATCTTCAGGGGTGAAGGCTGGCAATTGCGATAGATGACGGGTCAGCCAGGACAGGTTGAATACTTCTCGTCCGGTACTTTTCGGGCCCTTGGTTACAAAGAAGGGGTCTCCAAGCAACGTCTTGAGCAAAGTCGGCTCTACTTTTCCGCTGGCTGCCCATTGGCCGTCACGATCAAAAGGCTCGCCTCGCTCCTGGTGTATCCATGCATCGAGCAATACGTTGCCTGGGCCACAATCGAAACCTGATACGGGTTTTGCCAGCTCTATCAGGCTGAGATTGCTGAAGCCGCCGACATTCAGCACTGCACGAGGACCGACTCGTTCTTCGAACAGTGCTTCGTGAAATGCCGGAACCAGAGGCGCCCCCTGTCCTCCGGCGGCGACATCACGGCTGCGGAAATCGCTGACAACGGTGATGCCAGTCAATTCGCTCAAGAGTGCCGGGTTACCGATCTGCACGGTAAATCCGCGGGCCGGTTCATGGCGAATGGTTTGGCCGTGGCTGCCAACCGCGGTGAGGTCTTCAGGCTTGAGCTTCTGTTCGTCGAGTAAGGTATGGATGCCCTGCGCGGCCAGCTTTACCCAGTTCTGCTGGGCGATGGCGGAGCGGGCGATCTCATCGGGCCCACTGCTGCACAGTGCAAGCAACTCGGTGCGCAGGGGCGTGGGCATGGGTATGTAATGCGTGGCGATCAATTTGATCGCCGGGGCCAGTTCGATCAGCGCGATATCCAGGCCATCCAGGCTGGTCCCGGACATCACACCGATATAGAGCGCCATGGCTTAGCGCTTGCTCGAAGCCAGCAGGGTGGCTTTCTCTTGATCCATGCGAGCCATCAGAGGCTGGCTCTGAGCCAGGAAACGGGTGCGCTCGGATTTCGCAATCGGATCGGCCATCGGCAGCTTCTGGCCGAGCGGATCGACGTGAACGCCGTTGACCTGGAATTCATAGTGCAAGTGCGGGCCGGTGGACAGGCCAGTCGTACCGATGTAGCCAATAACCTGGCCTTGCTTGACGGAGCCGCCGGTCTTCACGCCCTTGGCGAAACCTTGCATGTGGCCGTACAGCGTGCGGTAGGTGTTGCCGTGCTGGATGATCACGGTATTGCCATAACCGCCTCGACGGCCGGCCAGCAGTACCTTGCCATCGCCGGCAGCCTTGATGGGCGTGCCGCGCGGAGCTGCGTAGTCGACGCCTTTGTGGGCGCGGATCTTGTTCAGAATAGGATGCTTGCGGCCTGCGGAAAACCTGGAGCTGATGCGGGCGAAGTCGACTGGAGTACGGATAAACGCCTTGCGCATGCTGTTGCCGTCAGCGGTGTAGTAGCTGCTGTTGCCCTGCTTGTTGGTGTAGCGCACCGCCGTATAGGTCTTGCCGCGGTTGGTGAAGCGCGCGGAAAGGATCGGTCCGTTGCCGACGCTTTTCCCATTGACCACTTTCTGTTCGTAGATGACGTCGAACTCGTCGCCCTGGCGAATATCCTGCGCGAAGTCGATGTCATAACCAAACACGCTGGCCATGTCCATGGTCAGGCTGTGGGAAAGGCCGGCGCGGGCAGCCGACTGGGACAACGAACTATTGATGACGCCGTGAACATAGGCGGAGCGCACGGTAGGTTTGGTGGTGACGCGGTTGAATACATAACCCTTTTCGTTTTTGGTCAGGGTGATGCTTTCCAGATCGCTCAGCTTGGTGTGCAGGTTGGTCAACTGCCCGTCTGGATTGAGTTCGAATTCGAGTTTCTGGCCACGTTGCAGTTGAGTGAACTGTTTGGCTTGCTTGTCGCTGGCCAGGATTTCATGGACTGAGGTTGAGGGCAGGCCTACCTTTTCGAAGAGGGTGGAGAGTGTGTCGCCCTTGGCAACAATCACTTCACGGTGGTCCGGTCCTTTCTTCTCTTCTGCAACAGGAGCTTCTACCTGTGCAGTGGCGTTTGCAGTGTCTTCCGGGCTTTCTTCAATCTGCGCAAAAGGCGAGGCGGCCGGTTCGTTTGTGGCTTGAACGGCTTCGGCGGCGTCTTGTTCTTGTGTCAGTTGTTCAGCGGGACTTTCCAGTTCAAGACTCAGAGTCGTCTTTTTGGCTTCGACATCGCTGGAAGGAAATACCAGGAGCGCCAGGCTAAGGAGGGCGGCGATACCACTTGCGGCGAGCAGGTGGGTCTTTGGGTAAAGCGGCGGCGCTTTAGACGGTTCGGTGGTCATAGGTAATTTGACTTTTGAAAAAATGAATTGGAAAAGATGAATGACATGATGAAGATGAAATAACTGTATAAAATATAACCAAAACCCCTGCGAAGCAAGCCCGCGGACGCTCTGTCTATGGGATTGGCGTTCGTGCACCTGGCAAACCTTGTATTTGGTGCGCGATCTTGTATGGTTGGGGCCCTTTGAATCTGAGCCTTGCGGGTCTGTTATGAAGTCGGTTGAAGAGCAGCTAGCGCTGATCAAACGTGGTGCGGAAGAACTGTTGGTCGAGTCCGAGCTGATCGAAAAGCTCAAGCGCGGGCAGCCGCTGCGTATCAAGGCCGGTTTCGATCCGACGGCGCCCGATCTGCACCTGGGGCATACCGTGCTTATTAATAAGCTGCGTCAGTTCCAGGACCTGGGGCATCAGGTTATCTTCCTTATAGGCGACTTCACCGGCATGATCGGTGATCCGAGCGGCAAAAGTGCCACGCGTCCTCCGCTGACTCGTGAGCAGGTTCTCGACAACGCCGAGACCTACAAGACTCAGGTCTTCAAGATTCTTGACCCGGCCAAGACCGAAGTGGCTTTCAACTCCACTTGGATGGATCAGATGGGGCCGGCGGATTTCATACGTCTGACTTCCCAATACACCGTAGCTCGCATGCTCGAGCGCGATGATTTCGACAAGCGTTATACAACCAATCAGCCAATCGCCATCCATGAGTTCCTCTATCCGCTTGTGCAGGGTTATGACTCGGTCGCATTGCGGGCGGACGTCGAGCTTGGCGGTACCGATCAGAAGTTCAACCTGCTGATGGGGCGCGAGCTGCAGCGCGGCTATGGGCAAGAAGCTCAGTGCATCCTGACCATGCCATTGCTG
>NZ_CP071645.1:680000-1027500 GCF_051131995.1 Pseudomonas sp. Z1-29
ACCGCCCGTCACACCATGGGAGTGGGTTGCACCAGAAGTAGCTAGTCTAACCTTCGGGAGGACGGTTACCACGGTGTGATTCATGACTGGGGTGAAGTCGTAACAAGGTAGCCGTAGGGGAACCTGCGGCTGGATCACCTCCTTAATCGACGACCGCAGCAGCTTCATGAGCTCCCACACGAATTGCTTGATTCATTGAAGAAGACGATTGGGTCTGTAGCTCAGTTGGTTAGAGCGCACCCCTGATAAGGGTGAGGTCGGCAGTTCGAATCTGCCCAGACCCACCAATTTCATGGTGTTCCCTGTAGCGATACGGGGCCATAGCTCAGCTGGGAGAGCGCCTGCCTTGCACGCAGGAGGTCAGCGGTTCGATCCCGCTTGGCTCCACCATTACAGATTGGTACCAACGTTTAAAGCTTAGAAATGAGCATTCCACCGTACGGTGCCTGAATGTTGATTTCTAGTCTTTTGATTAGATCGTTCTTTAAAAATTTGGGTATGTGATAGAAAGATAGACTGAACGTTACTTTCACTGGTAACGGCTCAGGCTAAGGTAAAATTTGTGAGTTCTCTTAGTTGAGAAATTCGAATTTTCGGCGAATGTCGTCTTCACAGTATAACCAGATTGCTTGGGGTTATATGGTCAAGTGAAGAAGCGCATACGGTGGATGCCTTGGCAGTCAGAGGCGATGAAAGACGTGGTAGCCTGCGAAAAGCTTCGGGGAGTCGGCAAACAGACTGTGATCCGGAGATGTCTGAATGGGGGAACCCAGCCATCATAAGATGGTTATCTTGTACTGAATACATAGGTGCAAGAGGCGAACCAGGGGAACTGAAACATCTAAGTACCCTGAGGAAAAGAAATCAACCGAGATTCCCTTAGTAGTGGCGAGCGAACGGGGACTAGCCCTTAAGCTTCTTTGATTTTAGCGGAACGCTCTGGAAAGTGCGGCCATAGTGGGTGATAGCCCTGTACGCGAAAGGATCTTAGAAGTGAAATCGAGTAGGACGGAGCACGAGAAACTTTGTCTGAATATGGGGGGACCATCCTCCAAGGCTAAATACTACTGACTGACCGATAGTGAACTAGTACCGTGAGGGAAAGGCGAAAAGAACCCCGGAGAGGGGAGTGAAATAGATCCTGAAACCGTATGCGTACAAGCAGTGGGAGCCCACTTTGTTGGGTGACTGCGTACCTTTTGTATAATGGGTCAGCGACTTATTTTCAGTGGCGAGCTTAACCGAATAGGGGAGGCGTAGCGAAAGCGAGTCTTAATAGGGCGTCTAGTCGCTGGGAATAGACCCGAAACCGGGCGATCTATCCATGGGCAGGTTGAAGGTTAGGTAACACTGACTGGAGGACCGAACCGACTACCGTTGAAAAGTTAGCGGATGACCTGTGGATCGGAGTGAAAGGCTAATCAAGCTCGGAGATAGCTGGTTCTCCTCGAAAGCTATTTAGGTAGCGCCTCATGTATCACTGTAGGGGGTAGAGCACTGTTTCGGCTAGGGGGTCATCCCGACTTACCAAACCGATGCAAACTCCGAATACCTACAAGTGCCGAGCATGGGAGACACACGGCGGGTGCTAACGTCCGTCGTGAAAAGGGAAACAACCCAGACCGTCAGCTAAGGTCCCAAAGTTATGGTTAAGTGGGAAACGATGTGGGAAGGCTTAGACAGCTAGGAGGTTGGCTTAGAAGCAGCCACCCTTTAAAGAAAGCGTAATAGCTCACTAGTCGAGTCGGCCTGCGCGGAAGATGTAACGGGGCTCAAACCATACACCGAAGCTACGGGTATCACGCAAGTGATGCGGTAGAGGAGCGTTCTGTAAGCCTGTGAAGGTGAGTTGAGAAGCTTGCTGGAGGTATCAGAAGTGCGAATGCTGACATGAGTAACGACAATGGGTGTGAAAAACACCCACGCCGAAAGACCAAGGTTTCCTGCGCAACGTTAATCGACGCAGGGTTAGTCGGTCCCTAAGGCGAGGCTGAAAAGCGTAGTCGATGGAAAACAGGTTAATATTCCTGTACTTCTGGTTATTGCGATGGAGGGACGGAGAAGGCTAGGCCAGCTTGGCGTTGGTTGTCCAAGTTTAAGGTGGTAGGCTGAGATCTTAGGTAAATCCGGGATCTTAAGGCCGAGAGCTGATGACGAGTTACCCTTTGGGTGACGAAGTGGTTGATGCCATGCTTCCAAGAAAAGCTTCTAAGCTTCAGGTAACCAGGAACCGTACCCCAAACCGACACAGGTGGTTGGGTAGAGAATACCAAGGCGCTTGAGAGAACTCGGGTGAAGGAACTAGGCAAAATGGCACCGTAACTTCGGGAGAAGGTGCGCCGGTGAGGGTGAAGCACTTGCTGCGTAAGCCCACGCCGGTCGAAGATACCAGGCCGCTGCGACTGTTTATTAAAAACACAGCACTCTGCAAACACGAAAGTGGACGTATAGGGTGTGACGCCTGCCCGGTGCCGGAAGGTTAATTGATGGGGTTAGCTAACGCGAAGCTCTTGATCGAAGCCCCGGTAAACGGCGGCCGTAACTATAACGGTCCTAAGGTAGCGAAATTCCTTGTCGGGTAAGTTCCGACCTGCACGAATGGCGTAACGATGGCGGCGCTGTCTCCACCCGAGACTCAGTGAAATTGAAATCGCTGTGAAGATGCAGTGTATCCGCGGCTAGACGGAAAGACCCCGTGAACCTTTACTATAGCTTTGCACTGGACTTTGAATTTGCTTGTGTAGGATAGGTGGGAGGCTTTGAAGCGTGGACGCCAGTCTGCGTGGAGCCATCCTTGAAATACCACCCTGGCAACTTTGAGGTTCTAACTCAGGTCCGTTATCCGGATCGAGGACAGTGTATGGTGGGTAGTTTGACTGGGGCGGTCTCCTCCTAAAGAGTAACGGAGGAGTACGAAGGTGCGCTCAGACCGGTCGGAAATCGGTCGTAGAGTATAAAGGCAAAAGCGCGCTTGACTGCGAGACAGACACGTCGAGCAGGTACGAAAGTAGGTCTTAGTGATCCGGTGGTTCTGTATGGAAGGGCCATCGCTCAACGGATAAAAGGTACTCCGGGGATAACAGGCTGATACCGCCCAAGAGTTCATATCGACGGCGGTGTTTGGCACCTCGATGTCGGCTCATCACATCCTGGGGCTGAAGCCGGTCCCAAGGGTATGGCTGTTCGCCATTTAAAGTGGTACGCGAGCTGGGTTTAGAACGTCGTGAGACAGTTCGGTCCCTATCTGCCGTGGACGTTTGAGATTTGAGAGGGGCTGCTCCTAGTACGAGAGGACCGGAGTGGACGAACCTCTGGTGTTCCGGTTGTCACGCCAGTGGCATTGCCGGGTAGCTATGTTCGGAAAAGATAACCGCTGAAAGCATCTAAGCGGGAAACTTGCCTCAAGATGAGATCTCACTGGGACCTTGAGTCCCCTGAAGGGCCGTCGAAGACTACGACGTTGATAGGCAGGGTGTGTAAGCGCTGTGAGGCGTTGAGCTAACCTGTACTAATTGCCCGTGAGGCTTGACCATATAACACCCAAGCAATTTGCTGATCCTGCTCTGGAAACGGAGAAAGGCACCAGATTGCGGTGTGTGAAGACGAAATGAACCGAAAGTTCGAGTCAAAACCCACAAACTATCGCATACCCATTCGCTGGAACGTGACCGCAAGGCACGCGCTGGCTACCGAATTTCTTGACGACCATAGAGCATTGGAACCACCTGATCCCATCCCGAACTCAGAAGTGAAACGATGCATCGCCGATGGTAGTGTGGGGTTTCCCCATGTGAGAGTAGGTCATCGTCAAGATTAAATTCCGAAACCCCTATCTGCTGACGCAGGTAGGGGTTTTGTTTTGCCCGCAGGAAAGCGCTTGGGTGTTTCTATGCAACCGTCTTGTGCATGGCTATCATGCGGGCCTCGTTATCAGGCGCAGTTCGTATGCTCACGTTGCTAAAACTTCTGAAGGACGGCCGTTTCCATTCGGGCCAGGCGCTGGGTGCTGGGTTAGGTATCAGTCGTAGTGCGGTATGGAAACAATTGCAGCACCTGGAGGCGGAGTTAGGCTTGTCTGTGCATAAGGTTCGAGGCAAGGGGTATCGCCTGGCGAAGCCGCTGTTGCTTTTGGATGCGGCCGAAATCCGCGCGGCAGAAGGCTGTGAGTGGCCTGTTCACCTGTTTGATTCGATTGACTCCACTAATGCCGAAGCGCTGCGGTCCATCGGGCGTGGCGTGGAAGCGCCATTCCTTGTTCTGGCCGAGCGGCAGATAGCCGGTCGGGGACGTCGCGGCCGCAAATGGGTCAGCCCATTCGCCGAAAACCTCTATTACAGCCTGGTGCTGCGCATTGACGGTGGCATGCGGCAGATTGAGGGGCTTAGTCTTGTCGTCGGGCTCGCTGTCATGCATTCGTTGCGTGACATGGGAGTCGTTGAGGCAGGGTTGAAGTGGCCTAACGATGTGTTGGTAGGTGAAAAGAAAATCGCCGGCATACTGCTTGAGTTGGTAGGCGACCCTGCGGATGTTTGTCACGTTGTCCTGGGTGTCGGGGTAAACGTGAATATGCAATCGACTGATGAAGTTGATCAGCAGTGGACGTCCATGAGTCTTGAAGCGGGTCGTGATTTTGACCGGAACGAGTTGGTGGCGCGAATGAGTGGAAAGCTTCAGGGGTATCTGGAGCTGCATCATGCGTCGGGATTTGCAGCGATCCAGTCGGAGTGGGAGCAATACCATTTGTGGCAGGGGCGGGCTGTGTCGCTGATTGCCGGTATCAATCGGATTGACGGCGTGGTGATGGGCATTGATCGCCAAGGTGCGCTGCGTTTGAAGGTGGATGGTGTGGAAAAGATATTCAGTGGTGGCGAGCTCAGCTTGAGGTTGCGTGATGATTCTTGAGCTTGATTGCGGCAATAGTTTTATCAAGTGGCGCGTTGTTCGTGCAGATGGCGTCACCCCTGTCGGCGGTGGGGTAGTCGGCTCGGATAGCGATTTGCTTGCGAGCCTGACAGGCTCAGATAAATTTCAGCTGAAAAAATGCCGTCTTGTCAGCGTCAGGACTTCTGAGGAGACCGATTTGTTGGTCGCCTCCCTGGTAGAGACATTTGGCGTCTCCGTGGCTCGCGCAACACCTACCCAAGAGATGGCGGGCGTTACAAACGGTTATGAAGACTATGAGCGCTTGGGGCTTGATCGATGGCTGGCTTTGCTCGGTGGGTACCACCTGGCTTCGGGCGCATGCCTGGTTCTGGATTTTGGTACGGCAATCACGGCAGATTTCGTAGCGCCTGACGGGCAGCACTTGGGAGGGTTCATCTGCCCTGGTATGCCTCTGATGCGTAACCAGTTACGTACCCATACCCGGCGAATCCGCTATGACGATACTGCTGCAGAACGGGCTCACGAGAGTCTTGCTCCTGGCAGGGCAACGGTCGAGGCGGTGGAGCGTGGTTGTATGCTGATGTTGAGAGGCTTCGTGCTGACTCAGCTCGAATTGGCGCGGCAATATTGGGGAGAGGATTTCGAGGTGTTTCTAACGGGAGGGGATGCCGATCTGGTTTCCGGGGTTGTTCCAGATGCCAAGGTCGTGCCTGACCTGGTTTTTGTTGGTTTGGCGATGGCTTGTCCTTTGTCTTGAGGTTTTCTATGCGGTGGCTATTTTTGTTGTTGCTGGTTTTAAATGGCTTCTATTACATCTGGCATCAGCAAGAGGTCCCGCTTCGCGCCAAGGATGTCACTCCGCTGAGCCTGTATCGAGGTTCGCAGCAAGACATCCATCTCCTGAGCGAGACGGCGGATGCGCTAGTCAGGCGTGAGCCGGGTAAATCGAGTGAAGGGCAAAAGAACTGCAACTACCTGGGTGGCTTCGTTCGCCCGGAGCTGGCCAGGCAACTGGAGCAGCGACTGGTTTCTTCGGGGGTTGCGGGCCGTACCGTTACGTTTAGCTCGCCAGCGTCTCCAGAGTCTGGTGGATTCTGGGTCCAGGTTCCACCGGACAGCGCGGCGAAGATGAATGAGGTGCTGCTTCAAAACCTTTCCAAAGAATTCAATGAGTTAAAACATAAAATAATGCCTTGCGAAGGGGTTGCGCCTGCTGGGTAGTTTGCATAGAATGGCGCCCGCTTCGCAGTGAAGACCTTTAACGGTCATCGGTACGAAGCGGCGTCAACGCAGCTAACCTCAGGTTTTTTATGAGAAAATGCTTGACAGAAGGCTGGCATGATATAGAATGCCGGCTCGCTTAGGAGGGGTTCCCGAGCGGCCAAAGGGATCAGACTGTAAATCTGACGTCTACGACTTCGAAGGTTCGAATCCTTCCCCCTCCACCAGTTTTAGCGTGAGCTGCAAGCTCCGCGGGTATAGTTTAGTGGTAGAACCTCAGCCTTCCAAGCTGATGATGCGGGTTCGATTCCCGCTACCCGCTCCAAGTTTGCAGGTTGTGCAAAGTGTTTTGCTCTTGTAGCTCAGTTGGTAGAGCACACCCTTGGTAAGGGTGAGGTCAGCGGTTCAAATCCGCTCAAGAGCTCCATATTACAAGGCAGATATGAAAATATCTGCCTTTGTTTTAATGGCTCGTGTGACTCGCTAAATTCTTCTCCTAGGGGTGATTTCGATGGCTAAGGAAAAGTTCGAACGTAATAAGCCGCACGTCAACGTTGGTACCATCGGTCACGTCGACCACGGTAAAACCACGCTGACCGCTGCTCTGACCCGTGTCTGCTCCGAAGTTTTCGGTTCGGCCAAGGTTGACTTCGACAAGATCGACAGCGCCCCGGAAGAAAAAGCTCGTGGTATCACCATCAACACCGCTCACGTTGAATACGATTCGGCCGTGCGTCACTACGCACACGTTGACTGCCCAGGTCACGCCGACTACGTAAAAAACATGATCACCGGTGCTGCCCAGATGGACGGCGCGATCCTGGTTTGCTCGGCCGCCGATGGTCCGATGCCGCAAACCCGTGAGCACATCCTGCTGTCCCGTCAGGTAGGCGTTCCGTACATCGTTGTCTTCCTGAACAAGGCTGACATGGTTGACGACGCTGAGCTGCTGGAACTGGTTGAGATGGAAGTGCGCGACCTGTTGAGCACTTACGACTTCCCAGGTGATGACACTCCAATCATCATCGGTTCGGCTTTGATGGCTCTGAACGGCCAAGACGACAACGAAATGGGCACCACTGCGGTGAAGAAGCTGGTTGAGACTCTGGACAGCTACATCCCAGAGCCTGAGCGTGCTATCGACAAGCCGTTCCTGATGCCAATCGAAGACGTATTCTCGATCTCCGGTCGCGGTACTGTTGTGACTGGTCGTGTTGAGCGTGGCATCGTCCGTATTCAGGAAGAAGTTGAGATCGTCGGTCTGCGCGACACTCAGAAAACTACCTGCACCGGCGTTGAAATGTTCCGCAAGCTGCTCGACGAAGGTCGTGCTGGCGAGAACTGCGGCGTGCTGCTGCGCGGCACCAAGCGTGACGACGTTGAGCGTGGCCAGGTTCTGGTCAAGCCAGGTACCGTCAAGCCGCACACCAAGTTCACCGCAGAAGTTTACGTTCTGAGCAAGGAAGAAGGCGGCCGTCATACTCCGTTCTTCAAAGGCTACCGTCCACAGTTCTACTTCCGTACAACTGACGTGACTGGTAACTGCGAGCTGCCAGAAGGCGTTGAAATGGTAATGCCAGGTGACAACATCCAGATGACCGTCACTCTGATCAAGACCATCGCGATGGAAGACGGTCTGCGTTTCGCTATCCGTGAAGGCGGTCGTACCGTCGGCGCTGGCGTCGTAGCCAAAGTCATCGAGTAAACAGTTGTAATGTCTTTTTCGGGCCGGCATAATGGTCGGCCTGATTTTGTTTTAGGTCAGTAGCTCAATTGGCAGAGCGACGGTCTCCAAAACCGTAGGTTGGGGGTTCGATTCCCTCCTGACCTGCCAGATTCACTCGGTGTGTCTGGCTTTCTTTTCACAGGATCTTCATAGATGACTCCTAAAGCTGAAGCTCAAGGCTCTCGCTTCGATCTGCTCAAGTGGCTAGTGGTAGTCGCTTTGGTGGTTGTTGGCGTTGTCGGCAATCAGTATTTTTCTGCTTCGCCGATCCTGTACCGCGTACTTGCATTACTCGCTATTGCTGCTGTTGCTGCCTTTGTAGGCCTGCAAACAGCCAAGGGCAAGTCTTTCTTTGTACTCGCTAAGGAAGCTCGCACCGAGATTCGTAAAGTCGTATGGCCGACTCGCCAAGAAACCACGCAGACCACGTTGATCGTTGTGGCTGTTGTTCTGGTAATGGCGTTGCTGTTGTGGGGGCTTGATTCCCTGCTCGGCTGGCTTGTTTCCTTGATTGTTGGCTAAGGGTGTCCCGTGGCTAAGCGTTGGTACGTTGTGCATGCTTACTCGGGTTACGAGAAGCATGTCATGCGCTCGCTGATAGAGCGCGTAAAGCTGGCTGGCATGGAAGATGGCTTTGGCGAGATTCTGGTCCCCACTGAAGAAGTGGTGGAGATGCGTAACGGCCAGAAGCGCAAAAGTGAACGCAAGTTCTTTCCAGGCTATGTGCTGGTACAGATGGATATGAACGAAGGGACTTGGCACTTGGTCAAGGATACCCCTCGGGTGATGGGCTTCATCGGCGGAACCGCCGACAAGCCTGCGCCGATCACTGACAAAGAGGCAGAAGCAATTCTGCGTCGCGTCGCTGATGGTAGCGACAAACCGAAGCCGAAGACGTTGTTTGAACCAGGTGAAGTTGTACGGGTCACTGATGGTCCATTCGCCGACTTCAATGGTACGGTCGAAGAAGTTAACTACGAAAAGAGCCGGATCCAAGTGGCAGTGCTCATTTTCGGTCGCTCTACTCCGGTAGAGTTGGAGTTCAGTCAGGTCGAAAAGGTCTGATTGAGCAGGCATCCCAACCCCGCAGCCCAAGGCTGTGGGGTTTTGTCGTCACTGGGATAAACGCGCAAGCAACCGGGGAGCCTTTCGAGGCGTTCGAACCCGTAATTGGAGTGCCTCATGGCCAAGAAGATTACCGCTTACATCAAGCTGCAAGTGAAGGCCGCTCAGGCTAACCCAAGCCCACCCGTTGGTCCTGCACTGGGTCAGCACGGCGTGAACATCATGGAATTCTGCAAGGCTTTCAACGCCCGTACCCAGGGTCTTGAGCCAGGTCTGCCGACTCCAGTGATCATCACTGTCTACAGCGACCGTAGCTTCACTTTCGAAACAAAAAGCACCCCTGCTTCGGTTCTGCTGAAGAAGGCTGCAGGTTTGACCAGCGGTTCCGCTCGTCCAAACACCGTTAAGGTTGGCACCGTTACCCGTGCTCAGCTGGAAGAAATCGCGAAAACCAAAAACGCGGATCTGACTGCAGCTGATATGGATGCAGCCGTGCGTACTATCGCCGGTTCTGCTCGTAGCATGGGCCTTAACGTGGAGGGTGTGTAATGGCTAAGCTGACCAAGCGTCAAAAGGCTATCGCCGGCAAAATCGAAGCAGGCAAGGCCTACAACTTTGTAGACGCCGCCGCTCTGCTGGCCGAGCTGTCGACTGTCAAGTTCAGCGAGTCGTTCGACGTTGCTGTAAACCTGGGCGTTGACCCACGTAAATCCGACCAGGTCGTTCGTAGCGCTACCGTGCTGCCACACGGCACTGGCAAGACCGTACGTGTTGCCGTGTTCACTCAGGGCCCTGCAGCTGAAGCTGCTCTGGCTGCTGGCGCTGATCGCGTAGGCATGGACGACCTGGCTGCCGAAATGAAAGGCGGCGACCTGAACTATGACGTCGTGATCGCATCCCCGGATGCCATGCGTGTTGTAGGTCAGTTGGGTCAGATCCTCGGTCCACGTGGCCTGATGCCTAACCCTAAGGTTGGTACCGTGACTCCAGACGTAGCCACCGCGGTTAAAAACGCCAAGGCTGGTCAGGTTCGTTATCGCACCGACAAAAACGGCATCATCCACACTTCCGTTGGCAAGATCGGCTTCGACGCCGTCAAGCTGAAGGAAAACGTTGAAGCCCTGATCGCTGATCTGAAGCGTATCAAGCCAGCTTCTTCGAAAGGTATCTACGTCAAGCGCGTTACCCTGAGCACCACTATGGGCCCAGGTCTGATCATCGATCAGAGCTCGCTCGACGCGTAAGACTCAGGTTGGCGCAAGCGATTGCGCCAATCACATATTGGGGTCCCTGCCTGGCGGGGGCTGTCCAAGACCGTAGGCGACGCAAGTCTTAAACCACAAGCCTACGCAGATGGTGCTCCCGGTTCCTTACCGAATCAGACACCAAAACGACATTCGGTTTCGATCGGATGAAACGGTAACAAGCAGGAGTTAAACCCGTGGCAATTAATCTCGAAGACAAGAAGGCCATCGTCGCTGAAGTCAACGAGGCTGCCAAAGTCGCTCTGTCCGCTGTCGTGGCTGATGCCCGTGGCGTAACAGTAGGCGCAATGACCGGACTCCGTAAAGAGGCCCGTGAAGCTGGCGTTTATGTACGTGTCGTACGTAACACCCTGCTCAAGCGCGCTGTTGCTGACACTGAATACAGTGTTCTCAACGACGTGTTCACCGGCCCGACCCTGATCGCGTTCTCCAAAGATCATCCAGGCGCTGCTGCCCGTTTGTTCAAGGAATTCGCCAAGGGTCAGGACAAGTTCGAGATCAAGGCAGCTGCGTTCGAGGGCAAGTTCCTCGCAGCTAATCAGATCGATGTACTGGCAACACTGCCGACCCGCGACGAAGCCATTTCGCAGTTGATGAGCGTGATTCAAGGCGCCACCAGCAAGCTGGCTCGTACTCTGGCTGCAGTTCGCGAGCAAAAAGAAGCTGCCGCGGCCTAAGGCTGAGCACTTTCTCTCGCGCTTTTTTGTTTATTTCGATGGCCGCGTAGGCCGTCCCCCAATTCAGGAAATACAGTAATGTCTATCTCCCAAGACGATATCCTCAACGCCGTAGCTGAAATGTCGGTTCTGCAGGTTGTTGAGCTGATCAAAGCTTTCGAAGAAAAATTCGGCGTTTCCGCTGCTGCTGCTTCCGCTGGTCCAGCTGCTGCTGCCGCTGTTGTTGAAGAGCAAACCGAATTCAACGTCATGCTGACCGAAGCTGGCGAGAAGAAAGTTAACGTGATCAAGGCAGTACGTGAACTGACCGGTCTGGGCCTGAAAGAAGCCAAGGCTGTAGTTGACGGCGCTCCTGCCATGGTTCTGGAAGCTGTTGCCAAAGACGCAGCTGACAAAGCCAAAGCAGTACTGGAAGAAGCAGGCGCTAAAGTCGAGCTGAAGTAAGCATCGACTTTGCGTCTCCAGCCCGAGCGTTAAGCGACAGGCTGATGGCTGGTGGCTCTTGCCACCGGCCTTTTTCCGTTATTGGCAGCCGACTGGGTCGGTGCTGATCACGCGCTGTAACCACCCGATGTGGTGGCGCAAACCAAGGGGTTTGCACGATTTTCTGGCTGCTCCCGTCGGGAGGGGCCAAACAAGCAGGTGACCAAGCTGGGGAACGCTGATGGCTTACTCATATACTGAGAAAAAACGTATCCGCAAGGACTTTAGCAAGTTGCCGGACGTCATGGATGTGCCGTACCTCCTGGCCATCCAGCTGGATTCGTATCGTGAATTCTTGCAAGCGGGAGCGACTAAAGATCAGTTCCGCGACGTGGGCCTGCATGCGGCCTTCAAATCCGTTTTCCCGATCATCAGCTACTCCGGCAATGCTGCGCTGGAGTACGTCGGTTATCGCCTGGGCGAACCGGCATTTGATGTCAAAGAATGCGTATTGCGCGGTGTGACTTACGCCGTACCTTTGCGGGTAAAAGTGCGCCTGATCATTTTCGACAAAGAATCGTCGAACAAAGCGATCAAGGACATCAAAGAGCAAGAAGTCTACATGGGTGAAATCCCCCTGATGACTGAAAACGGTACCTTCGTAATCAACGGTACCGAGCGTGTAATCGTTTCCCAGCTGCACCGTTCTCCGGGCGTGTTCTTCGACCACGACCGTGGCAAGACGCACAGCTCCGGCAAACTGCTCTACTCCGCGCGCATCATTCCTTACCGCGGTTCGTGGCTGGACTTCGAGTTCGACCCGAAAGACTGCGTATTCGTGCGTATCGACCGTCGTCGCAAGCTGCCTGCATCGGTATTGCTGCGCGCGCTCGGCTATACCACCGAGGAAGTGCTGGACGCGTTCTACACCACCAACGTCTTCCATGTGCAGGGTGAAAACCTGAGCCTGGAGTTGGTGCCTCAGCGCCTGCGCGGTGAAATCGCCGTCCTGGATATCCAGGATGACAAGGGCAAGGTTATTGTCGAGCAAGGTCGTCGTATCACCGCTCGCCACATCAACCAGCTGGAAAAAGCCGGGATCAAAGAGCTGCAGGTGCCGATGGACTACGTCCTGGGTCGCACCACCGCCAAGGTCATCGTGCATCCGGCCACTGGCGAGATCATTGCCGAGTGCAATACCGAGCTGACCACCGAGATCCTGGCGAAAATCGCCAAGGCTCAGGTTGTTCGCATCGAGACTCTGTACACCAACGATATCGACTGCGGTCCGTTCATCTCCGATACGCTGAAGATCGACTCCACCGGCAACCAACTGGAAGCCCTGGTCGAGATCTATCGCATGATGCGTCCTGGCGAGCCGCCAACCAAGGATGCCGCCGAGACCCTGTTCAACAACCTGTTCTTCAGCCCTGAGCGCTATGACCTGTCTGCGGTCGGCCGGATGAAGTTCAACCGTCGTATCGGTCGTACCGAGATTGAAGGTTCGGGCGTGCTGAACAAGGACGACATCGTTGCGGTGCTCAAGACCCTGGTCGACATCCGTAACGGCAAAGGCATCGTCGATGACATCGACCACCTGGGTAACCGTCGTGTCCGCTGCGTAGGCGAGATGGCCGAGAACCAGTTCCGTGTTGGCCTGGTGCGTGTCGAGCGCGCGGTCAAGGAACGTCTGTCGATGGCTGAAAGCGAAGGCCTGATGCCGCAAGACCTGATCAACGCCAAGCCAGTGGCTGCGGCGGTGAAGGAGTTCTTCGGTTCGAGCCAGCTGTCGCAGTTCATGGACCAGAACAACCCGCTGTCCGAGATCACCCACAAGCGTCGTGTCTCCGCACTCGGCCCAGGCGGTCTGACTCGTGAGCGTGCAGGCTTCGAAGTTCGTGACGTACACCCGACTCACTACGGTCGCGTATGCCCGATCGAAACGCCGGAAGGTCCGAACATCGGTCTGATCAACTCCCTGGCTGCCTATGCGCGCACCAACCAGTACGGTTTCCTTGAGAGCCCGTACCGTGTGGTGAAAGACGCCCTGGTTACCGACGAGATCGTATTCCTGTCCGCCATCGAAGAAGCTGATCATGTGATCGCCCAGGCTTCGGCCACGATGAACGACAAGAAAGTCCTGACCGACGAACTGGTAGCTGTTCGTCACTTGAACGAGTTCACCGTCAAGGCGCCGGAAGACGTCACCCTGATGGACGTATCGCCCAAGCAGGTAGTT
This sequence comes from Pseudomonas sp. Z1-29, assembly GCF_051131995.1. Taxonomy (NCBI): domain Bacteria; kingdom Pseudomonadati; phylum Pseudomonadota; class Gammaproteobacteria; order Pseudomonadales; family Pseudomonadaceae; genus Pseudomonas; species Pseudomonas sp. Z1-29. The sequence goes on from NZ_CP071645.1 coordinate 693,501, forward strand.
TCGGTTGCTGCGTCGCTGATCCCGTTCCTCGAGCACGACGACGCCAACCGTGCGTTGATGGGTTCCAACATGCAGCGTCAAGCTGTACCGACCCTGCGTGCCGACAAGCCGCTGGTAGGTACCGGCATGGAGCGTAACGTTGCCCGTGACTCCGGCGTTTGCGTCGTGGCTCGTCGTGGTGGCGTGATCGACTCCGTCGATGCCAGCCGTATCGTGGTTCGTGTTGCCGATGACGAAGTTGAAACTGGCGAAGCCGGTGTCGACATCTACAACCTGACCAAGTACACCCGCTCCAACCAGAACACCTGCATCAACCAGCGTCCGCTGGTGAGCAAGGGTGATCGGGTTCAGCGCAGCGACATCATGGCCGACGGCCCGTCCACCGACATGGGTGAACTGGCACTGGGTCAGAACATGCGCATCGCGTTCATGGCATGGAACGGCTTCAACTTCGAAGACTCCATCTGCCTGTCCGAGCGTGTGGTTCAGGAAGACCGCTTCACCACGATCCACATTCAGGAACTGACCTGTGTGGCCCGTGACACCAAGCTTGGCCCGGAAGAAATCACTGCGGACATCCCGAACGTGGGTGAGGCTGCACTGAACAAGCTGGACGAAGCGGGTATCGTTTACGTAGGTGCCGAAGTAGGCGCAGGCGACATCCTGGTCGGCAAGGTCACTCCGAAAGGCGAGACCCAACTGACTCCGGAAGAGAAACTGCTGCGTGCCATCTTCGGTGAAAAAGCCAGCGACGTGAAAGACACCTCCCTGCGTGTGCCTACCGGCACCAAGGGTACCGTCATCGACGTACAGGTCTTCACCCGTGACGGTGTCGAGCGTGATGCTCGTGCATTGTCCATCGAGAAGACTCAGCTCGACGAGATCCGCAAGGATCTGAACGAAGAGTTCCGTATCGTTGAAGGCGCGACTTTCGAACGTCTGCGTTCCGCTCTGGTAGGCCACAAGGCCGAAGGCGGCGCAGGCCTGAAGAAAGGTCAGGAAATCACCGACGAAGTTCTCGACGGCCTTGAGCATGGTCAGTGGTTCAAACTGCGCATGGCTGAAGACGCTCTGAACGAGCAGCTCGAGAAGGCCCAGGCCTACATCGTTGATCGCCGCCGTCTGCTGGACGACAAGTTCGAAGACAAGAAGCGCAAACTGCAGCAGGGCGATGACCTGGCTCCAGGCGTGCTGAAGATCGTCAAGGTTTACCTGGCAATCCGTCGTCGTATCCAGCCGGGCGACAAGATGGCCGGTCGTCACGGTAACAAAGGTGTGGTCTCCGTGATCATGCCGGTTGAAGACATGCCGCACGATGCCAATGGCACCCCGGTCGATGTGGTCCTCAACCCGCTGGGCGTACCTTCGCGTATGAACGTTGGTCAGATCCTCGAAACCCACCTGGGCCTCGCGGCCAAAGGTCTGGGCGAGAAGATCAACCGCATGATCGAAGAGCAGCGCAAGGTCGCCGACCTGCGTAAGTTCCTGCACGAGATCTACAACGAGATCGGCGGGCGCAACGAAGAGCTGGATACCTTCTCCGACCAGGAAATCCTGGACCTGGCGAAGAACCTGCGCGGCGGCGTTCCAATGGCTACCCCGGTGTTCGACGGTGCCAAGGAAAGCGAAATCAAGGCCATGCTGAAACTGGCAGACCTGCCGGAAAGCGGCCAGATGCAGCTTTTCGACGGCCGTACCGGCAACAAGTTCGAGCGTCCGGTTACCGTTGGCTACATGTACATGCTGAAGCTGAACCACTTGGTAGACGACAAGATGCACGCTCGTTCTACCGGTTCTTACAGCCTGGTTACCCAGCAGCCGCTGGGTGGTAAGGCGCAGTTCGGTGGTCAGCGTTTCGGGGAGATGGAGGTCTGGGCACTGGAAGCGTACGGTGCTGCTTACACTCTGCAAGAAATGCTCACAGTGAAGTCGGACGATGTGAACGGCCGGACCAAGATGTACAAGAACATCGTGGACGGCGATCACCGTATGGAGCCGGGCATGCCCGAGTCCTTCAACGTGTTGATCAAGGAAATTCGTTCCCTCGGCATCGATATCGATCTGGAAACCGAATAACACGTGACGCGAATCGAGAGCGGGGCTGTCTTGCCCGCTCTCTGCTCCGCCAGGAGGAAAGGCCTTGAAAGACCTACTGAATTTGCTGAAAAACCAGGGTCAAGTCGAAGAGTTCGACGCCATCCGTATTGGATTGGCCTCGCCTGAGATGATCCGTTCGTGGTCGTTCGGTGAAGTTAAAAAGCCGGAAACCATCAACTACCGTACGTTCAAACCCGAGCGTGACGGCCTGTTCTGCGCCAAGATCTTTGGCCCGGTAAAGGATTACGAGTGCCTGTGCGGTAAGTACAAGCGCTTGAAGCATCGCGGCGTGATCTGCGAGAAGTGCGGCGTTGAAGTTGCGCTGGCAAAAGTTCGTCGTGAGCGCATGGCGCACATCGAGCTGGCTTCGCCGGTTGCCCACATCTGGTTCCTGAAATCGCTGCCGTCCCGTATCGGCTTGCTGATGGACATGACCCTGCGTGATATCGAGCGCGTTCTCTACTTCGAGAGCTATGTCGTTATCGATCCAGGCATGACCACCCTTGAAAAAGGTCAGTTGCTCAACGACGAGCAATACTTCGAAGCGCTGGAAGAGTTTGGCGACGATTTCGATGCCCGCATGGGTGCCGAAGCTGTCCGCGAGCTGCTGCACGCTATCGACCTGGAGCACGAGATTGGTCGTCTGCGCGAAGAGATTCCGCAAACCAACTCCGAAACCAAGATCAAGAAGCTGTCCAAGCGTCTGAAGTTGATGGAGGCCTTCCAGGGTTCCGGCAACCTGCCAGAGTGGATGGTGCTGACCGTTCTGCCGGTACTGCCGCCAGACCTGCGTCCACTGGTTCCGCTGGATGGCGGTCGTTTCGCGACTTCCGACCTCAACGATCTGTATCGTCGAGTGATCAACCGTAACAACCGCTTGAAGCGCCTGCTCGATCTGTCCGCTCCGGACATCATCGTGCGCAACGAAAAGCGTATGTTGCAGGAAGCGGTCGACGCACTGCTCGACAACGGTCGTCGTGGTCGCGCTATCACTGGTTCGAACAAGCGTCCTCTGAAATCCCTGGCTGACATGATCAAGGGTAAGCAAGGTCGTTTCCGTCAGAACTTGCTCGGTAAGCGTGTTGACTACTCGGGTCGTTCGGTAATTACCGTAGGTCCGACCCTGCGTCTGCACCAGTGCGGTCTGCCTAAGAAGATGGCACTGGAACTGTTCAAGCCGTTCATTTTCGGCAAGCTGGAAATGCGTGGTCTCGCTACCACCATCAAAGCTGCCAAGAAAATGGTCGAGCGCGAGCTGCCAGAGGTCTGGGACGTTCTTGCCGAAGTGATTCGCGAACACCCGGTGCTGCTCAACCGTGCACCGACCCTTCACCGTCTGGGCATCCAGGCGTTTGAACCGGTACTGATCGAAGGCAAGGCTATCCAGCTGCACCCTCTGGTCTGTGCTGCGTACAACGCCGACTTCGACGGCGACCAGATGGCCGTACACGTACCGCTGACGCTGGAAGCCCAGCTCGAAGCGCGTGCGTTGATGATGTCGACCAACAACATCCTGTCGCCAGCCAACGGTGAGCCAATCATCGTTCCGTCGCAGGACGTTGTATTGGGTCTGTACTACATGACTCGTGAAGCGATCAACGCCAAGGGCGAAGGTCGTGTGTTCGCGGACCTGCAGGAAGTTGACCGGGTGTTCCGTGCCGGCGAAGCCGCACTGCACGCCAAGGTCAAGGTGCGGATCAACGAAACCGTTAACGATCGTGATGGTGGCAGCGTCAAGAACACTCGCATCGTCGACACCACTGTTGGTCGTGCGCTGTTGTTCCAGGTTGTTCCACCTGGCCTGTCGTTTGACGTCGTCAACCTGCCGATGAAGAAAAAGGCGATCTCCAAGCTGATCAACCAGTGCTACCGCGTGGTTGGTTTGAAAGAGACCGTGATCTTCGCCGACCAGCTGATGTACACCGGTTTTGCCTATTCGACCATCTCCGGCGTTTCCATCGGTGTTAACGACTTCGTTATCCCTGATGAAAAAGCCCGCATCATCGGTGCTGCCACTGAGGAAGTGAAAGAGATCGAGAGCCAGTACGCGTCCGGCCTGGTAACCCAGGGCGAGAAGTACAACAAGGTGATCGACCTCTGGTCGAAGGCGAACGACGAAGTATCCAAGGCAATGATGGCCAACCTCTCGAAAGAGAAAGTCATCGATCGCCACGGCAACGAAGTCGACCAGGAATCGTTCAACTCGATGTACATGATGGCCGACTCGGGTGCGCGGGGTTCTGCTGCGCAGATCCGTCAGCTCGCCGGTATGCGTGGCCTGATGGCCAAGCCGGACGGCTCCATCATCGAGACGCCGATTACCGCGAACTTCCGTGAAGGTTTGAGCGTACTTCAGTACTTCATCTCCACTCACGGTGCTCGTAAGGGTCTTGCGGATACCGCGTTGAAAACCGCGAACTCCGGTTACCTGACCCGTCGTCTGGTAGACGTGGCGCAGGATCTGGTTGTGACCGAGATCGATTGCGGCACCGAACACGGTCTGGTCATGACACCGCACATTGAAGGCGGTGACGTTGTCGAGCCGCTGGGTGAGCGCGTATTGGGTCGTGTCATTGCCCGTGACGTATTCAAGCCGGGTACCGAGGACGTCATCGTTCCTGCTGGCACCCTGGTTGACGAGAAGTGGGTCGAGTTCATCGAGCTCAACAGCATCGACGAAGTGATCGTGCGTTCGCCGATCAGCTGCGAAACCCGCTACGGCATCTGCGCCAAGTGCTACGGCCGCGATCTGGCTCGTGGTCACCAGGTGAACATCGGTGAAGCGGTCGGCGTTATCGCTGCCCAGTCCATCGGTGAGCCGGGTACCCAGCTGACCATGCGTACGTTCCACATCGGTGGTGCGGCAAGCCGGACCTCCGCGGCAGACAGCGTTCAGGTGAAGAATGGCGGTACCGTCCGTCTGCACAACCTGAAGCACGTTGAGCGTGTCGACGGTCACCTGGTGGCTGTGTCCCGTTCCGGTGAGCTGGCGATTGCCGACGACTTCGGTCGCGAGCGCGAGCGCTACAAGCTGCCGTACGGTGCTGTGATTTCGGTGAAGGAAGGTGACAAGGTTGACGCTGGTGCCATCGTGGCCAAGTGGGATCCGCACACTCACCCAATCGTCACCGAGATGAAAGGTACCGTGACCTACGTGGGCATGGAAGAAGGCATCACGATCAAGCGTCAGACTGACGAATTGACCGGTATGACCAACATTGAAGTACTCGACGCGAAAGATCGTCCAGCTGCCGGCAAGGACATCCGTCCTGCTGTGAAGATGGTCGATGACAACGGCAAGGATCTGTTGCTGCCAGGCACTGACGTAATCGCTCAGTACTTCCTGCCAGCCAACGCCCTGGTCGGTGTAGCGGATGGTGCGAAGATCGCGATCGGTGATGTTATCGCGCGTATCCCGCAAGAAACTTCGAAGACCCGTGACATCACCGGTGGTCTGCCGCGTGTTGCCGACTTGTTCGAAGCTCGTCGTCCGAAAGAGGCCTCGATTCTGGCTGAAGTCAGCGGCACCATCGCGTTCGGTAAAGAAACCAAGGGCAAGCGCCGTCTGGTCATTACCCCGAACGACGGTACCGATCCGTACGAAGAGCTGATTCCGAAGTGGCGTCACCTGAACGTCTTCGAAGGCGAACAGGTAAACCGCGGCGAAGTTATCTCCGACGGCCCGAGCGATCCACACGACATCCTGCGTCTGCTGGGTGTGAGTGCGCTGGCCAAGTACATCGTGAACGAGATCCAGGACGTTTACCGCCTGCAAGGCGTGAAGATCAACGATAAGCACATCGAGACCATCCTGCGTCAGATGCTGCGTAAAGTTGAAATCGCTGAATCCGGCGATTCCAGTTTCATCAAGGGCGACCAGATGGAACTGACTCACGTACTGGTGGAAAACGAGCGCCTGGGTGCGGACGACAAGTTCGTGTCCAAGTTCACTCGTGTGCTGCTGGGTATCACCAAGGCGTCGTTGTCCACCGAATCGTTCATCTCGGCGGCTTCCTTCCAGGAAACCACCCGCGTACTGACCGAAGCGGCGGTAACCGGCAAGCGCGACTACCTGCGCGGCCTGAAAGAAAACGTGGTCGTGGGTCGTCTGATCCCGGCCGGTACCGGTTTGGCCTACCACAGCGAGCGCAAGCGCCGCCGTGAAGCAGACAAGCCGTTGCGCGTAAGCGCCAGTGAAGTGGAAGCTGCACTGACCGAGGCACTGAACTCGAGTGGTAACTGAGTTCTGCGCTGATTGAGTGCCTGGCCCCGGTCGCCCCAATTCGGCGGATCGAGACAAATTGTCGAGATCCGGCGGGTGGGGAGGTCGGGGCCTTGCCTTGACTGGGGACAAGATCCTCTTTAGACTCTTGATCCCCTAAATTTGGCGGGAATTCGTTCCTGCCATTTTGCTTTTCTTGTAAGACAATAGCGTCGCAAGACAACAGTGGAGCTAGTAGATGGCAACTATCAACCAGCTGGTACGTCAGCCGCGTAAGCGTATCGTCGAGAAATCCGACGTGCCTGCGCTGCAGAACTGCCCGCAACGTCGTGGCGTATGCACCCGTGTGTATACCACCACGCCGAAAAAACCTAACTCGGCACTGCGTAAAGTATGCCGTGTGCGTCTGACCAACGGTTTCGAGGTTTCCTCGTACATCGGCGGTGAAGGCCACAACCTGCAAGAGCACAGCGTGGTACTGATCCGCGGCGGTCGTGTAAAAGACTTGCCAGGTGTTCGTTACCACACCGTCCGCGGTTCTTTGGATACTTCCGGCGTCAAAGGTCGTAACCAGGGTCGTTCGAAGTACGGTACCAAGCGTCCGAAGTAATCGGTCGTTTTGCAGTTTTTCATTTTTATTGAGTCGATAAGAGTAAGGTCGGGCAAGCGTGAGCTGTCCCGGGCTAACCTGAAGACCGCTTGAGGGCTTATCATGCCAAGACGTCGCGTAGCAGCCAAACGTGAGATTCTGGACGATCCGAAATACGGAAGCCAGATCCTCGCCAAGTTCATGAACCACGTTATGGAGAGCGGCAAGAAAGCCGTTGCCGAGCGTATTGTTTATGGCGCACTGGACAAAGTTAAGGAACGCAAGAACAGCGATCCCCTGGAAATCTTCGAGAAAGCTCTCGACGCCATCGCTCCGCTGGTCGAAGTGAAGTCGCGCCGTGTAGGCGGTGCTACTTACCAGGTTCCGGTCGAAGTTCGTCCTTCCCGTCGTAACGCCCTGGCAATGCGCTGGCTGGTAGACTTCGCCCGCAAGCGCGGCGAGAAGTCCATGGCTCTGCGTTTGGCTGGTGAACTGTTGGACGCTGCTGAAGGTAAAGGTGCTGCAGTTAAGAAGCGTGAAGACGTGCACCGTATGGCTGAAGCCAACAAGGCTTTCTCGCACTACCGCTTCTAATTTTAGCGTCACTCAATTTGCGAGGGCTTTATGGCTCGTACTACACCGATTAATCGCTACCGTAACATCGGTATCGTTGCTCACGTGGATGCTGGTAAGACCACCACCACCGAGCGCGTCCTTTTTTACACCGGCAAAAGTCACAAAATGGGCGAGGTGCATGACGGCGCCGCGACCACAGACTGGATGGTGCAGGAGCAGGAGCGTGGTATTACCATTACTTCTGCTGCTATCACCGCCTTCTGGAAAGGTTCCGAGAAGCAGTACCCGCACGAGCATCGCTTCAACGTAATCGATACCCCGGGCCACGTAGACTTCACCATTGAAGTTGAACGTTCCCTGCGTGTACTCGACGGCGCGGTCGTTGTGTTCTGCGGTACTTCGGGTGTTGAGCCTCAGTCGGAAACCGTATGGCGTCAGGCCAACAAATACGGCGTTCCACGTCTTGTTTACGTAAACAAGATGGACCGTGCTGGTGCCAACTTCCTGCGCGTGATCGCTCAGATCAAGCAGCGTCTGGGTCACACTCCGGTGCCGATCCAGTTGGCTATCGGTTCCGAAGACAACTTCCAGGGTCAGATCGATCTGATCAACATGCAAGCTGTCTACTGGAACGATTCCGACAAGGGCATGGTTCCTGTTCGCAAGGACATTCCTGCTGAATTGCTGGAAGAAGCCGAGAAGTGGCGCGGCAACATGGTCGAGGCTGCGGCCGAAGCCAACGAAGAGCTGATGAACAAGTACCTCGAGGGTGAAGAACTCACCAACGAGGAAATCAAGGCCGCTCTGCGTCAGCGTACTATCGCTGGTGAGATCGTTCTGGCTGTTTGCGGTTCTTCCTTCAAGAACAAGGGTGTTCCCCTGGTTCTCGACGCCGTTATCGACTTCCTGCCTGCTCCAACCGACATTCCCGCTATCAAGGGTTCCAACCCGGATAACGAGGAAGAGGAAATGGAGCGTCACGCAAGTGACGACGAGCCGTTCGCGGCTTTGGCATTCAAGATCGCTACCGACCCATTCGTGGGTACCTTGACCTTTGTTCGGGTTTACTCGGGCGTGTTGGCCTCCGGCGACGGCGTGATCAACTCGGTCAAAGGCAAGAAAGAGCGTGTGGGTCGTATGGTGCAGATGCACGCAAACGCCCGTGAAGAAATCAAGGAAGTACGCGCTGGTGACATCGCGGCCTTGATCGGCATGAAGGACGTCACCACTGGCGAAACCTTGTGCAACGCTGACAAGCCAATCATCCTGGTTCGCATGGACTTCCCGGAGCCGGTTATTTCGGTTGCCGTTGAGCCCAAGACCAAGGATGACCAGGAAAAAATGGGTATCGCTCTGGGCAAACTTGCTCAGGAAGACCCGTCTTTCCGCGTCAAGACTGATGAAGAGACTGGTCAGACGATCATCTCCGGCATGGGCGAGCTGCACCTGGACATCCTGGTTGACCGGATGCGCCGTGAGTTCAACGTCGAAGCCAACATCGGCAAGCCTCAGGTTTCCTATCGTGAGCGCATCACGAAGAACTGTGAAATCGAAGGCAAGTTCGTTCGCCAATCCGGCGGTCGTGGCCAGTTCGGTCACTGCTGGATCCGTTTTGCACCGGCTGACGAAGGTCAGGAAGGTCTGCAATTCGTGAACGAAGTCGTAGGTGGTGTTGTTCCTAAGGAATACATCCCGGCGATCCAGAAGGGTATCGAAGAGCAGATGAAGAACGGCGTTGTTGCCGGCTATCCGCTGATCGGCCTGAAGGCAACAGTGTTTGATGGTTCTTACCACGACGTCGACTCCAACGAGATGGCGTTCAAGGTGGCTGCTTCCATGGCAACCAAGCAACTGGCCCAGAAGGGCGGTGGTGAGTTGCTCGAGCCGATCATGGCAGTAGAAGTCGTTACGCCTGAAGACTACATGGGTGATGTCATGGGCGACCTTAACCGTCGTCGTGGCATGATTCTGGGTATGGAAGATACGGTTTCCGGCAAGGTTATCCGCGCCGAGGTTCCGTTGGGTGAAATGTTCGGTTACGCGACCGACGTTCGTTCCATGTCTCAGGGTCGCGCAAGCTACTCTATGGAATTCAAAAAATACAATACAGCTCCGTCGCATATCGTCGAGACTGTTACTAAAAAGCAAGGCTGATTCAGCCCTTTAGGCAAGGAGTTAATTGTCGTGGCTAAAGAAAAATTTGATCGTTCCCTACCGCACGTCAACGTTGGCACCATTGGTCACGTTGACCACGGTAAAACCACTCTGACCGCTGCTCTGACTCGCGTCTGCTCCGAAGTTTTCGGTTCGGCCGTTGTTGCTTTCGACAAAATCGACAGCGCTCCGGAAGAAAAGGCTCGTGGTATCACCATCAACACCGCGCACGTTGAGTACAACTCTTCGATTCGTCACTACGCTCACGTTGACTGCCCAGGTCACGCTGACTATGTGAAGAACATGATCACCGGTGCTGCCCAGATGGACGGCGCGATCCTGGTTTGCTCGGCCGCCGATGGTCCGATGCCACAAACCCGTGAGCACATCCTGCTGTCCCGTCAGGTAGGCGTTCCGTACATCGTTGTCTTCCTGAACAAGGCTGACATGGTTGACGACGCTGAGCTGCTGGAGCTGGTTGAGATGGAAGTGCGCGATCTGCTGAGCACTTACGACTTCCCAGGTGATGACACCCCAATCATCATCGGTTCGGCTCTGATGGCTCTGAACGGCCAGGACGACAACGAAATGGGTACCACCGCTGTGAAGCGTCTGGTAGAAACTCTGGACAGCTACATCCCAGAGCCAGTTCGTGTTATCGACAAGCCGTTCCTGATGCCTATCGAAGACGTATTCTCGATCTCCGGTCGCGGTACTGTTGTGACTGGTCGTATCGAGCGCGGTATCGTCAAGGTTCAGGATCCGCTGGAAATCGTAGGTCTGCGTGACACCACCGTCACCACCTGCACCGGTGTTGAAATGTTCCGTAAGCTGCTCGACGAAGGTCGTGCTGGCGAGAACTGCGGCGTTCTGCTGCGTGGTACCAAGCGTGACGACGTTGAGCGTGGCCAGGTTCTGGTTAAGCCGGGTTCGGTCAAGCCGCACACCAAGTTCGAAGCTGAAGTGTACGTTCTGAGCAAAGAAGAAGGCGGTCGTCACACTCCGTTCTTCAAAGGCTACCGTCCACAGTTCTACTTCCGGACCACTGACGTGACCGGTAACTGCGAGCTGCCGGAAGGCGTTGAAATGGTAATGCCAGGCGACAACATCAAAATGGTTGTCACCCTGATCAAGACCATCGCAATGGAAGACGGTCTGCGTTTCGCTATCCGTGAAGGCGGTCGTACCGTCGGCGCTGGCGTCGTAGCCAAAATCATCGAGTAAGACTCTCTTGTAGAGTTGACTCGGTGAGTTGAAAAGCCCCCGCTTAGCGGGGGCTTTTTTATTGGGTTGACACCTATCGGGGGCGTCTATAGAATTGCGCCTCCTTTTAACGGGCGTATTGCGCCCGGTGGGAATAGCAGCCGGAGTCTGAAATCCAATGCAAAATCAGCAAATCCGTATCAGGTTGAAGGCTTTCGACCATCGCCTGATCGACCAATCCACCCAGGAAATCGTGGAAACCGCGAAACGTACTGGTGCTCAAGTGCGTGGTCCAATTCCACTGCCTACCCGTAAAGAGCGGTTCACCGTTCTGGTCTCCCCGCACGTCAACAAAGACGCGCGTGACCAGTACGAGATCCGTACTCATAAGCGTGTTCTGGACATCGTCCAGCCAACGGATAAAACCGTTGATGCTCTTATGAAGCTCGATCTTGCGGCCGGTGTGGAAGTGCAGATCAGCCTCGGCTAAGACTCGGTCTTAGTCGTGTAACGCTCTGAAATGGGCGGCCATAGCGGGTGAAAGCCCCGTACACTCATGAGGTTTACAACATGACTATTGGTGTAGTCGGTCGTAAATGCGGTATGACCCGTATTTTCACCGAAGAAGGTGTCTCCATTCCGGTCACGGTCATTGAGATCGAGCCGAATCGCGTCACCCAGTTCAAAACTGAAGAGACCGATGGCTATCGTGCAGTGCAAGTCACTGTCGGCGAGCGTCGTGCTTCGCGTGTAACAGCTGCTCAAGCTGGCCACTTCGCCAAGGCGAACGTTGCCGCTGGTCGTACCGTAATGGAATTCCGCCTTGAAGAAGGCGAGTACCAGGCCGGCGATCTGATCAACGCTGAAATCTTCGCTGCTGGTCAACTGGTTGATGTAACCGGTCAGTCCAAGGGTAAAGGCTTCCAGGGTACGATCAAGCGTTGGAACTTCCGCGGGCAAGATAACACCCACGGTAACTCCGTATCCCACCGCGTTCCAGGCTCTATCGGCCAGTGCCAGACTCCTGGTCGTGTATTCAAGGGCAAAAAAATGTCCGGTCATATGGGCGCCGAGCGCGTGACCGTGCAGTCCCTCGAAGTAGTGCGCGTGGACGCTGAACGCAATCTGTTGTTGGTCAAGGGCGCTGTTCCTGGCGCTACTGGCGGCAACTTGGTTGTACGTCCAGCAGCCAAGGCTCGCGGTTAAGGGGAAGCTGACATGCAATTAAATGTAAATGACGCTCAAGCGATCGAAGTTTCCGAACTGACATTTGGCGGCGAATTCAACGAGACGCTGGTTCACCAAGCAGTCGTGGCCTACATGGCCGGCGGCCGTCAAGGTAGCAAGCAGCAAAAGACCCGTTCCGACGTTTCTGGTGGCGGTAAGCGCCCATGGCGTCAGAAAGGTACTGGCCGTGCTCGTGCCGGTACTATCCGTAGCCCAATCTGGCGTGGCGGCGGTACCACTTTCGCAGCTCGTCCTCAGGATCACTCCCAGAAGCTGAACAAGAAGATGTATCGCGCAGCAATGCGTTCCATCCTTGCTGAGCTGGTGCGTACTGATCGTCTGGTCGTGGTTCAGGACTTCGCTGTTGAAGCACCGAAAACCAAAGATCTGCTGAACAAGCTGAATGGCATGGGCCTGACTGACGTCCTGATCGTGTCTGACGCTGTTGATCAGAACCTGTACCTGGCTGCTCGCAACCTGCCACACGTCGATGTCCGTGACGTGCAGGGTTCCGATCCGGTCAGTCTGATCGCATACGACAAGGTGTTGATCACCGTGTCGGCCGTGAAGAAATTCGAGGAGCTGCTGGGATGAACCAGGAACGCGTATTTAAAGTTCTGCTTGGCCCGCACGTTTCCGAGAAGGCTACGGTTCTGGCAGACAAGAAAGGCCAGTTCGTTTTCAAGGTTGCAACCGATGCAACCAAGCTGGAAATCAAGAAGGCCGTCGAAAGCCTGTTCAGCGTGAAAGTAGAGCGCGTTACTACCCTGAACGTTCTGGGTAAGAGCAAGCGCACTGCTCGCGGTCTGGGCAAGCGTAATGACTGGAAGAAGGCAGTTATCTCCCTTCAGCCAGGCCAAGATCTCGATTTCAGCAGCAGTGCTGAGTAAGGAAGGGGTGCATCATGGCAATCGTTAAATGCAAACCGACTTCCCCTGGCCGCCGTTTTGTGGTCAAGGTGGTCAACCAGGAGCTGCATAAAGGCGCTCCTCACGCACCGCTGCTCGAGAAAAAATCGAAGTCTGGTGGTCGTAACAACAATGGCCGTATTACCACTCGTCACATTGGTGGTGGTCATAAGCAGCATTATCGTCTGGTCGACTTCCGTCGCAACGACAAGGATGGCATCGCTGCCACCGTCGAGCGTATCGAATACGATCCAAACCGTACTGCTCACATCGCTCTGCTGCTGTACGCAGATGGCGAGCGTCGCTACATCATCGCCCCTAAAGGCGTGAGCGCTGGCGACCAGCTGATCGCAGGTGCCCTGGCACCGATCAAGCCGGGCAACGCTCTGCAACTGCGCAACATTCCAGTTGGTAGCACCGTACACGGCATCGAATTGAAGCCAGGTAAAGGCGCGCAAATCGCTCGTTCCGCTGGTGCTTCGGCTCAGCTGATCGCTCGTGAAGGTGTCTACGTGACCCTGCGTCTGCGTTCTGGTGAGATGCGTAAAGTCCTGGCTGAATGCCGTGCGACCCTGGGCGAAGTCTCGAACTCCGAGCACAGCCTGCGTTCGTTGGGTAAAGCTGGTGCCAAGCGCTGGCGTGGCGTTCGCCCAACCGTTCGTGGTGTTGCCATGAACCCGGTTGACCACCCACATGGTGGTGGTGAAGGTCGTACCTCTGGTGGTCGTCATCCGGTATCGCCATGGGGCTTCCCGACTAAGGGCGCGAAGACTCGTGGTAATAAGCGTACCGACAAAATGATCGTCCGTCGTCGCAAGTAAATAGAGGGATACGACAGTGCCACGTTCTCTGAAAAAAGGTCCTTTTATTGATCTTCACCTACTGAAGAAGATCGAAGTGGCGGCGGAAAAGAACGATCGCAAACCAGTTAAGACCTGGTCGCGTCGTTCGATGATCCTGCCACAGATGGTCGGTCTGACCATCGCTGTACACAACGGTCGCCAGCACGTCCCAGTTCTCGTGAACGAAGACATGGTCGGCCACAAACTGGGCGAGTTTGCCGGTACCCGCACATATCGTGGGCACGTGGCTGACAAGAAAGCCAAGCGTTAAGGGGTAAGGAAATGGAAGTAGCCGCTAAGTTGTCGGGCGCTCGAATCTCCGCCCAGAAAGCCCGCTTGGTCGCCGACCAGATCCGCGGGAAGAAGGTGGGCGAAGCGCTCAACCTGTTGGCTTTCAGCAGTAAGAAAGCCGCCGAGATCATGAAGAAAGTGCTGGAGTCGGCCGTAGCCAACGCCGAGCATAACGAAGGCGCAGACGTTGATGACCTGAAGGTCAGCACTGTTTTCGTCAACGAAGGGCGTTCGCTGAAGCGCATCATGCCACGTGCCAAAGGCCGTGCTGATCGCATCGTCAAGCGGTCTTGCCATATCACTGTCAAGGTTGCTGACAAGTAACGGAGTCGAAGAGATGGGTCAGAAAGTACATCCCATTGGCATTCGCCTGGGAATCGTCAAGGAGCACACCTCCGTCTGGTACGCAGACGGTCGGACTTATGCGGACTACTTGTTCGCTGATCTGAAGGTGCGTGAGTATCTCCAAGACAAACTAAAAAGCGCGTCCGTCAGCCGTATCGATATCCATCGTCCGGCTCAGACTGCACGTATCACCATCCACACCGCTCGTCCAGGTATCGTTATCGGGAAGAAAGGTGAAGATGTTGAGAAACTGCGTCAGGACCTGACCAAGCAAATGGGTGTGCCTGTGCACATCAATATCGAAGAGATCCGCAAGCCGGAGCTCGACGGTATGCTGGTTGCGCAGAGCGTAGCTCAGCAGCTGGAGCGTCGCGTAATGTTCCGTCGCGCTATGAAGCGCGCTGTACAGAACGCCATGCGCATTGGTGCCAAAGGCATCAAAATCCAAGTGAGCGGTCGTCTCGGCGGTGCTGAAATCGCACGTACTGAATGGTATCGCGAAGGTCGTGTGCCACTGCACACCCTGCGTGCCGACATCGACTATGCCAACTACGAAGCTCACACCACCTACGGTGTGATCGGTGTAAAGGTTTGGATCTTCAAAGGCGAAGTAATTGGTGGTCGCCAAGAAGAACTGAAACCACAAGCACCAGCGCCTCGTAAAAAAGCTGCTAAGTAAGGGGTACGCCAAATGTTGCAACCAAAGCGTACGAAGTTCCGCAAGCAGATGACCGGTCACAACCGTGGCCTGGCATTGCGCGGTAGCAAAGTCAGCTTCGGCGAGTTCGCGCTGAAGTCTGTTGCTCGTGGTCGTCTCACCGCTCGTCAGATCGAGTCAGCGCGTCGTGCTCTGACCCGTCACGTAAAACGTGGCGGCAAGATCTGGATCCGTGTATTCCCGGACAAGCCTGTCACCAAGAAGCCACTCGAAGTTCGGATGGGTAAAGGTAAGGGTAACGTGGAGTACTGGGTTGCCCAGATTCAGCCAGGCAAAGTCCTGTATGAAATCGAGGGTGTTTCTGAAGAGCTGGCGCGTGAGGCTTTCGCCCTGGCTGCTGCAAAGCTGCCGCTCGCCACCTCCTTTGTTAAACGGACGGTGATGTGATGAAAGCGAATGAACTTCGTGAAAAATCAGCACAGCAGCTGAACGAGCAACTGCTCGGCCTGCTGCGCGACCAGTTCAATCTGCGTATGCAGAAGGCAACTGGCCAGTTGGGGCAGTCTCATCTGCTCTCGCAAGTTAAGCGTGACATCGCTCGCGTGAAAACTGTGCTCAACCAGCAGGCAGGTAAGTAATCATGGCTGAAGCCGAAAAAACTGTCCGTACGCTGACTGGCCGTGTTGTCAGCGACAAGATGGACAAAACCATCACCGTTCTGATCGAGCGTCGCGTTAAGCACCCGATCTACGGTAAATACGTTAAGCGTTCGACTAAGCTGCACGCGCACGACGAAACCAATCAGTGCCACATCGGCGACAAAGTCACTATTCGTGAAACTCGTCCGATGGCCAAGACCAAATCTTGGGCGCTGGTTGATGTTCTCGAACGCGCTGTGGAAGTCTAAGGGCTAGGGGTCGGAGAAATTATATGATTCAGACTCAATCCATGCTCGATGTGGCCGATAACAGCGGCGCTCGCCGTGTTATGTGCATCAAGGTGCTGGGTGGCTCCCATCGTCGTTACGCTGGTATCGGTGACATCATCAAAGTTACCGTCAAGGAAGCAATTCCTCGCGGTAAGGTGAAGAAAGGCCAAGTGATGACTGCTGTTGTAGTCCGCACTCGCCACGGTGTTCGTCGTGCTGACGGCTCCATCATCCGCTTTGATGGCAACGCTGCTGTTCTGTTGAACAACAAGCAAGAGCCAATCGGCACCCGTATCTTTGGGCCAGTGACCCGTGAACTTCGTACTGAGAAGTTCATGAAGATCGTCTCGCTCGCCCCAGAAGTGCTGTAAGGAGATCCGACATGCAAAAGATTCGTCGTGACGACGAGATCATCGTGATCGCCGGCAAAGACAAGGGTAAGCGCGGTAAGGTGCTGAAGGTTCTTGCTGACAACCGTCTGGTTGTTGGTGGTCTGAACCTGGTCAAGCGTCATACCAAGCCTAACCCGATGTCGGGCGTACAGGGCGGTATCGTCGAGAAAGAAGCGCCACTGCACGCTTCCAACGTCGCCATTTTCAACGGCGAAACCAACAAGGCTGACCGCGTTGGTTTCAAAGTAGAAGACGGTAAGAAAATTCGTGTCTTCAAGTCGACCCAAAAAGCGGTTGATGCTTGAACACTGCTAGGTAGAAGACCATGGCACGACTAAAAGAGATTTACCGGAAGGAAATCGCACCGAAACTTAAGGAAGAACTTAAGCTTTCGAACGTGATGGAAGTTCCGCGCGTTACCAAAATCACCCTGAACATGGGTCTGGGCGAAGCGATCGGCGACAAAAAAGTCATCGAGCACGCTGTAGCCGACCTGGAAAAGATCACCGGTCAGAAAGTCGTTGTGACTTACGCTCGGAAATCCATCGCTGGCTTCAAAGTCCGTGAAGGTTGGCCGATCGGCGTCAAAGTGACCCTGCGCCGTGAGCGTATGTACGAGTTCCTGGATCGTCTGCTGTCGATCTCCCTGCCTCGGGTTCGCGACTTCCGCGGCCTGAATGCCAAGTCCTTCGATGGTCGTGGCAACTACAGCATGGGCGTGAAAGAGCAGATCATCTTCCCGGAAATCGATTACGACAAGATCGACGCTCTCCGCGGTCTGGACATTACCCTGACCACCACTGCTCGGACGGATGAAGAAGGTCGCGCACTGCTGCGTGCTTTCAAATTCCCGTTCCGCAACTGATTGGAGTAGGACAATGGCCAAGAAGAGCATGAAGAACCGTGAGCTGAAGCGTCAGCTCACCGTTGCCAAGTACGCCACCAAGCGTGCAGCGCTGAAAGCTATCATCGTTGATCTGAACGCAAGTCCAGAAGCGCGTTGGGAAGCTACCGTAGCACTGCAGAAGCAGCCACGTGACGCCAGCGCTTCGCGCATGCGTAACCGCTGCCGCCTGACTGGTCGTCCGCACGGCGTGTACCGCAAGTTCGGCCTCGGCCGTAACATGCTGCGTCAAGCTGCAATGCGTGGTGACGTTCCAGGTCTGGTCAAGGCCAGCTGGTAAGCACTGTCAAAGTCGCGGCGCTCGGGATCGCAAGATCCTGACCGCCGGTGACCTTGAACTTGAATCAAGCCCCTTTTGGGGCTTGATTCATTTGTGGGGTGTGTCTAGAATACCCGGCTCGCCTGAGCCCGTGTTTTTATTGCACGGATGCGCTCGGCGACACGTACTAGCCGAAAGGCTAATTTTTTGTGTATTAGGAGCGTCTAGCCCATGAGTATGCAGGACCCGTTAGCGGACATGCTAACTCGTATCCGTAATGCCCAGATGGCTGAAAAGTCCGTCGTAAGCATGCCATCTTCTACGTTGAAGGTAGCTGTTGCCAAAGTCCTGAAGGACGAAGGTTACATTGCGGGTTATCAGATCAGCAGCGAAATCAAGCCTCTGCTGTCCATCGAGCTTAAGTACTTCGAAGGCCGTCCGGTCATCGAGGAAGTGAAGCGCGTTAGCCGTCCAGGCCTGCGTCAGTACAAGTCCGTCGATGATCTGCCAAAAGTTCGTGGCGGTCTCGGTGTGTCTATCGTCTCCACCAACAAAGGTGTGATGACGGATCGTGCTGCGCGCGCTGCCGGTGTCGGCGGCGAAGTTCTTTGCACTGTGTTCTAAGGGGGGATAAGCATGTCACGCGTCGCTAAGAACCCCGTTAAGCTGCCAGCCGGTGTCGAAGTCAAATTCGCAGGCCAACAGCTTTCGGTGAAGGGTGCCAAGGGCACTCTGCAACTGAACATCCATTCGTCCGTTGAGATCGTTGAAGAAGCTGGTGAGCTGCGTTTCGCTGCTCGCAATGGCGATCAACAGACTCGCGCAATGGCTGGTACCACTCGTGCGTTGGTAAACAACATGGTCCAAGGCGTAAGCCAAGGCTTCGAGCGCAAGCTCCAGCTGGTCGGTGTTGGTTACAAAGCGCAAGCAAAAGGCACAGTGCTGAACCTGGCTCTTGGCTTCTCGCACCCAGTGGATTATGAACTGCCGGAAGGCATCACCGCTGAGACTCCTAGCCAGACCGATATCCTGATCAAGGGCATCGACAAGCAGCTGGTAGGTCAAGTGGCCGCCGAGATCCGCGACTTCCGTCCACCAGAGCCGTACAAAGGCAAAGGTGTGCGCTACGCGGACGAAGTCGTCCGTCGTAAAGAAGCCAAGAAGAAGTAGGGCATAGCAAATGACCGACAAAAAAGTTACTCGACTGCGTCGCGCTCGCAAAGCACGCCTGAAAATGCACGAACTCGAAGTCGTGCGTCTCTGCGTGTTCCGCTCGTCGCAGCACATCTACGCCCAGGTCATTTCGGCCGACGGCAACAAAGTCCTGGCAAGTGCCTCGACTTTGGATAAAGAACTGCGTGATGGCGCCACTGGCAACATCGACGCGGCCACTAAGGTTGGCCAGCTGGTCGCTACGCGTGCTAAAGCCGCTGGCGTCTCGCAGGTGGCTTTCGACCGCTCTGGCTTCAAGTACCACGGCCGCGTCAAGGCGCTGGCTGATGCTGCTCGTGAAGCTGGGCTGGAGTTCTAAGTTATGTCAAATAACGACCAAAAGCGCGACGAAGGCTACATCGAGAAGCTGGTTCAAGTTAACCGCGTAGCCAAAACCGTTAAAGGCGGCCGTATCTTCACTTTCACCGCGTTGACCGTGGTAGGTGATGGTAAAGGGCGTGTTGGCTTCGGCCGTGGCAAGTCGCGTGAAGTGCCTGCTGCGATCCAGAAGGCAATGGAAGCTGCTCGCCGCAACATGATCCAGGTTGATCTGAACGGCACCACCCTGCAGTACGCAATGAAGTCTGCCCATGGCGCTTCGAAGGTGTACATGCAGCCTGCTTCTGAAGGTACCGGTATCATCGCTGGCGGCGCTATGCGTGCTGTCCTCGAAGTTGCTGGCGTTCAGAACGTTCTGGCCAAGTGCTACGGCTCGACTAACCCGGTAAACGTGGTTCACGCCACCTTCAAGGGTTTGAAAGCAATGCAGTCTCCTGAATCCATTGCCGCCAAGCGTGGCAAAAGCGTCAAGGAGATCTTCTGATCATGGCTACCGTAAAAGTTACGCTGATCAAAAGCATGACCGGCCGCATCCCTAACCACAAACTGTGCGTTAAGGGTCTGGGTCTGCGTCGCATCGGTCACACTGTAGAAGTCCAGGATACTCCCGAGAATCGCGGGATGATCAACAAGGCTTACTACATGCTGCGTGTCGAGGGTTAATCGATGAAACTCAATGATCTGAGTCCAGCGCCGGGTTCCCGTCGCGAAAAGCATCGTCCGGGCCGTGGTATCGGTAGTGGTTTGGGCAAGACCGGTGGCCGTGGCCACAAGGGTCAGACCTCCCGCTCCGGTGGCACCATTGCTCCAGGCTTTGAAGGCGGTCAACAGCCGCTGCATCGTCGCCTGCCGAAGTTCGGTTTCGTTTCCCTGAAAGCCATGGACCGCGCAGAAGTGCGTCTGTCCGAGCTGGCCAAGGTGGATGGCGACATCGTCACCGTGCAGTCCCTGAAGGATGCCAACGTGATCAACCAGAACGTACAGCGTGTGAAAATCATGCTGTCGGGCGAAGTTGCTCGTGCTGTCACCATCGGAAAGGGAATCGGCGCCACCAAAGGTGCGCGTGCGGCTATCGAAGCAGCTGGCGGCAAGTTCGAGGAATAAATGGCTAAGCAAGGTGCTCTCTCTGCGCTCGGCAAAGGCGGTATGTCTGAACTCTGGGCTCGTCTGCGTTTTCTGTTCCTGGCGATTATCGTCTACCGAATAGGCGCACACATCCCGGTTCCAGGTATCAACCCGGACCGACTCGCGGACCTGTTTCGACAGAATGAGGGGACCATTCTTAGCTTGTTCAACATGTTTTCCGGCGGCGCGCTGGAGCGGATGAGCATCTTTGCACTGGGGATCATGCCGTACATTTCGGCATCGATCATCATGCAGCTGATGTCCGCTGTCAGCCCGCAGCTGGAGCAGTTGAAGAAGGAAGGTGAAGCTGGCCGTCGCAAGATCAGCCAGTACACCCGCTACCTCACTGTCGTCCTCGCTCTCGTCCAGGCTGTTGGCATGTCCATCGGTCTGGCGGGGCAGGGCGTAGCGTTCACTGGTGACTTTGGCTTCCATTTCGTCGCGGTAACCACTTTTGTGGCGGGTGCGATGTTCATGATGTGGCTGGGTGAGCAGATTACTGAGCGTGGTGTTGGCAACGGTATCTCGATGTTGATCTTCGCAGGTATCGTCGCCGGTCTTCCGAGAGCGATCGGGCAGTCTTTCGAGTCTGCGCGTCAGGGTGATATCAACATCTTCGCCCTGGTTGCCATCGGTTTGCTGGCAGTAGCGATTATCGGTTTCGTGGTGTTCATTGAGCGTGGCCAGCGTCGTATCGCTGTTCACTACGCCAAGCGTCAGCAGGGCCGCAAGGTTTTTGCTGCGCAGACCAGCCACTTGCCGTTGAAGGTGAACATGGCCGGCGTTATCCCGGCCATTTTCGCGAGCAGCATCTTGCTGTTCCCGGCTTCGTTGGGTGCCTGGTTCGGCCAGTCTGAAGGTATGGGCTGGTTGCAGGACATCTCGCAGTCGATCGCTCCTGGTCAGCCGTTGAATATTCTGCTGTTTAGTGCAGGGATTATTTTCTTCTGCTTCTTCTATACGGCGTTGATGTTCAATCCGAAAGACGTAGCGGAAAACCTGAAGAAGTCCGGTGCCTTTATTCCGGGTATCCGTCCGGGCGAGCAGTCGGCGCGCTACATTGATGGCGTTCTGACGCGTTTGACCTTGTTCGGTGCTCTTTACATGACGGCCGTGTGCTTGCTTCCCCAGTTCCTGGTGGTTGCGGCAAACGTTCCGTTCTACCTTGGCGGGACCTCGTTGCTGATCGTGGTCGTGGTTGTGATGGACTTCATGTCCCAAGTACAATCGCACCTCGTTTCGCACCAGTACGAATCCCTGATGAAGAAAGCCAACCTGAAGGGCTACGGCAGCGGCATGTTGCGCTGAGTAGCGTCCATAAGGTTCGAGGAGTTGGTGATGAAAGTTCGTGCATCGGTGAAAAAGCTGTGCCGTAACTGCAAGATTATTCGCCGCGAAGGTGTTGTTCGGGTAATTTGCAGCGCGGAACCGCGTCACAAACAGCGCCAAGGCTGAGTGTGATTGTGCTTTAAGCCCGGCAGCTAGTGCGCTGCCGGGTTGATTATTTGTTATTACAGCGATATTATCTCGCGCCCTATTTCTTGGCTTCCGGGGCGTAGGTAGCTGTCAATTGGAGTCCCACTGAATGGCCCGTATTGCAGGCGTCAACATTCCAGATAACAAGCATACTGTTATCTCGCTGACCTACATCTATGGTGTTGGTCGCACTACTGCACAGAAAATTTGTGCAGAGACTGGGGTCAACCCAGCAGCAAAGATCAAGGATCTGAGCGACGAGCAAATTGAACAGCTGCGTGGCGAAGTGGCGAAGTTCACCACTGAAGGTGACCTGCGTCGCGAAATCAACATGAAAATCAAGCGCTTGATGGACCTCGGTTGCTATCGCGGTCTGCGTCATCGTCGTGGTCTGCCAGTACGCGGTCAGCGTACCAAGACCAACGCGCGTACCCGTAAAGGTCCGCGTAAGCCGATCCGCAAGTAATCGCCCCAGCGAATCGACAGGAATTTAATCATGGCAAAACCTGCTGCTCGTCCTCGTAAAAAAGTTAAAAAGACAGTGGTTGATGGCATCGCCCACATCCATGCATCTTTTAACAACACCATCGTGACCATTACCGACCGTCAAGGTAACGCTCTTTCCTGGGCTACCTCCGGTGGTTCGGGTTTCCGCGGTTCCCGCAAGTCCACCCCGTTCGCTGCTCAAGTAGCTGCTGAGCGTGCTGGTCAAGCTGCGCTGGAATACGGCCTGAAAAACCTCGACGTCAACGTCAAAGGTCCAGGTCCAGGTCGTGAATCCGCAGTCCGCGCTTTGAACGGCTGTGGCTACAAGATCGCCAGCATCACCGACGTGACGCCAATCCCGCACAACGGGTGCCGTCCGCCGAAGAAGCGCCGCGTGTAATCCAGGAGATTGTAAAGAATGGCTCGTTACATTGGTCCAAAATGCAAACTCGCTCGTCGCGAAGGCACCGATCTCTTCCTGAAGAGCGGCGTGCGCGCGATCGAATCGAAGTGCAACATTGAAGCAGCACCTGGTATCCACGGCCAACGCCGCGGTCGCCAGTCCGATTACGGCACCCAACTGCGTGAAAAGCAGAAGGTCCGTCGTATCTACGGCGTTCTCGAGCGTCAATTCAGCGGCTACTACAAAGAAGCTGCTGGCAAGAAAGGCGCAACCGGCGAAAACCTGTTGCAGCTGCTCGAATGCCGTCTGGACAACGTTGTATACCGTATGGGTTTCGGTTCTACTCGTGCCGAATCCCGTCAGCTGGTATCGCACAAGTCGATCAGCGTTAACGGCCAGACCGTGAACGTTCCGTCCTACCAGGTTCGTGCTGGTGACGTGGTTGCTGTTCGCGAGAAAGCAAAAAACCAACTTCGCATTGTCCAAGCTCTCGATCTGTGTGCCCAACGTGGCCGCGTAGAATGGGTAGAAGTAGACACTGAGAAGAAGTCGGGCGTTTTCAAGAACGTTCCTGCTCGCAGTGATCTGTCCGCCGACATCAACGAAAGCCTGATTGTCGAGCTCTACTCCAAGTAAGGGCTAGAAAATAGGTGCATCCATGCAGATTTCGGTAAATGAGTTCCTGACACCCCGCCATATTGATGTGCAGGTTGTCAGTCCAACCCGCGCCAAGATCACACTCGAGCCTCTCGAGCGTGGTTTCGGCCACACCCTGGGCAACGCGCTGCGCCGCATCCTGTTGTCCTCAATGCCCGGCTGTGCAGTAGTCGAGGCCGAGATTGACGGTGTGCTCCACGAGTACAGCGCCATCGAAGGTGTACAGGAAGACGTAATTGAAATCCTGTTGAACCTTAAAGGTCTGGCTATCAAGCTGCACGGTCGTGACGAAGTTACGCTGACCTTGTCGAAGAAGGGTTCGGGGGTGGTTACCGCTGCCGATATTCAGCTGGATCATGATGTCGAGATCGTTAACCCCGATCACGTAATCGCTAACCTGGCGTCTAACGGCGCCCTGAACATGAAGCTCACCGTAGCTCGTGGTCGTGGTTATGAACCGGCAGACTCGCGTCAGAGCGATGAAGACGAAAGCCGCAGCATCGGTCGCTTGCAGCTTGACTCTTCGTTCAGCCCGGTTCGCCGTATCGCATACGTGGTGGAAAACGCCCGTGTCGAACAGCGTACCAACCTGGACAAGCTGGTTATTGATCTGGAAACCAACGGTACCCTGGATCCTGAAGAGGCTATCCGCCGCGCTGCAACCATCCTGCAACAGCAGTTGGCTGCGTTCGTCGACCTCAAGGGTGACAGTGAGCCAGTGGTTATCGAGCAGGAAGACGAGATCGATCCGATCCTGCTTCGCCCGGTTGACGATCTGGAACTGACTGTACGTTCGGCTAACTGCCTTAAGGCGGAAAACATCTACTACATCGGTGACCTGATTCAGCGTACCGAAGTAGAGCTGTTGAAGACTCCGAACCTTGGCAAGAAATCCTTGACTGAAATCAAGGACGTTCTGGCCTCCCGCGGTCTGTCCCTCGGCATGCGCCTCGACAACTGGCCGCCTGCAAGTCTTAAGAAGGACGACAAGGCGACTGCCTGATCGTCGTAATCACCGAACGTTGTGTTTGGTAAGGAATGAACCATGCGTCATCGTAAAAGTGGTCGTCACCTGAGCCGCACCAGCTCGCACCGCAAGGCCATGTTCCAAAACATGGCGGTGTCGCTGTTCGAGCACGAGCTGATCAAAACTACACTGCCGAAAGCCAAAGAACTGCGCCGCGTTGCCGAGCCGCTGATCACTCTGGCCAAGACAGACAGCCTGGCTAACCGCCGCCTGGCTTTCGACCGTACTCGTTCGAAAGCTATCGTTGGTAAGCTCTTCAACGACCTGGGCAAGCGTTACGCTACCCGTGAGGGTGGCTACCTGCGCATCCTCAAGTGCGGTTTCCGCGCTGGCGACAACGCGCCTATGGCGTACGTCGAGTTGGTTGATCGTGCTACTGCCGGCGAAGCTGTAAGCGCCGAGTAAGACGACAGTCTGCAACGAAGAACCGGGCCTAGTGCCCGGTTTTTTGTGCTCGATGGAAAAGTGCTTTAGCCGTTTCGCCTGGCCTGGCTATTGGCAATCTTGCTTATTAGATAATGACTATCGAAGCCCATGATTTAATGAATTTGGATACTGTCACTAACATGATCAATACTCCTCACCAGCCGATTAGCCGGCAGTCCGAACCGACCTAGGAAGATTTGAGCATGAGCCAGACCAAAACGCTTACGACCGCCAGTGGCGCTCCTGTCGCCGATAACCAGAACTCTCGCTCCGCCGGCCCACGTGGCCCGCTGCTGCTCGACGATTTCCACCTGATCGAGAAGCTTGCTCATTTCAATCGCGAAAACATTCCAGAGCGTCGTGTGCACGCCAAGGGCTCAGGCGCTTACGGCACCTTCACCGTAACTCGCGACATCACTCAATACACCAGCGCCAAGTTGTTCGAGTCGGTTGGCAAGCAGACGCCGACTTTCCTGCGCTTCTCTACCGTGGGTGGCGAGCGCGGCTCCGCCGATACCGAGCGCGATCCACGCGGTTTCGCCCTGAAGTTCTACACCGAAGAAGGTAACTGGGACATCGTCGGCAACAACACACCGGTGTTTTTCATCCGCGACCCACTTAAGTTTCCAGACTTCATTCACACCCAGAAGCGCCTGCCACAAAGCAACCTCAAAAGTGCCCAGATGATGTGGGACTTCTGGTCGCACTCGCCCGAAGCGTTGCATCAGGTCACCATTCTGTTCTCTGACCGCGGTATTCCTGACGGCTACCGTCACATGCACGGTTTCGGCAGTCACACCTACAGCCTGATCAATGCCCTGGGTGAGCGTCACTGGGTGAAATGGCACTACAAGACCAAGCAAGGCATCAAGAACCTCGCGCCGGCCGAAGCTGCACGCCTGGCGGGCACCGATCCGGATTATGCCCAGCGCGACCTGTTCAACGCGATCGAGCGTGGTGACTTCCCGAAATGGAGTGTCTGCATCCAGATCATGACCGAGGCACAGGCCGCGGCCCATTACGAAAACCCGTTCGATGTGACCAAGACCTGGTCGCAGAAAGAGTTTCCGCTGATCGAAGTCGGCGAGCTGGAGCTCAACCGCAACCCGCTGAACTACTTCGCCGAAGTGGAGCAAGCGGCATTCGGGCCTAGCAACATGGTGCCGGGTGTGGGTCTCTCGCCTGATCGCATGCTGCAGGGGCGTGTGTTTGCCTATGCCGATGCACACCGCTACCGCGTAGGCACCAACCATCAGCAGTTGCCGGTGAACGCGCCGCGCAGCCCGGTCAATACCTACCAGCGCGACGGCGCCATGGCGTTCGGCAGCAATGGCGGCGCGGCTCCGAACTATGAGCCAAACAGCTTCGTGGAGGCGCCGAAGCAAGCGCCGCGTTATGCGGAGCCGGCACTGGCCCTCAGCGGTGCGGCGGATCGGTATGATCATCGCGAAGACACCGACTACTACAGCCATGCCGGTGCACTGTTCCGCTTGATGAACGATGAGCAGAAAGCGCTTTTGATCAGCAATATCGCCGGTGCGATGGCGGGGGTCTCGGCGGATGTTGTCGATCGCCAGCTGCAGCATTTCTTCAAGGCAGACGCTGCTTATGGAGAAGGTATCGCAAAAGCCTTGGGCGTACAGCTTAACTAAGTCTAAACGAGAAGCAGAACCGCCCTCATTTGGGCGGTTTTTGCGTTATTTACCCTGCTTTTCTCGGATTTTCTTCACTTTTATTGCGATAGGCGAGTGACCTTGCAGTCAGCTTGGTTCAAACTAGGGCCTTTCAAAGCTTGTGGAGATGTAGGGCGATGCAAGGTCACCCAGACGTAATCGATTACCTCAACACGTTGCTGACAGGCGAACTGGCAGCCCGTGATCAATATTTCATCCACTCACGGATGTACGAGGATTGGGGTTTTACCGAGCTCTACGAACGTATCAACCACGAGATGGAAGAAGAAGCGCAGCACGCCGACGCCTTGATGCGCCGGATCCTGATGCTCGAAGGCACGCCACGCATGCGCCCGGACGACCTGGATATCGGTACCACCGTACCTGACATGCTCGCCGCCGACCTGCGTCTGGAATACAAAGTCCGCGCGGCGCTGTGCAAAGGTATCGAGCTGTGCGAACAGCACAACGACTACGTCACTCGCGAGATCCTGCGGGTGCAGCTCAACGATACTGAAGAAGACCACACTTACTGGCTTGAAAAGCAGCTGGGTTTGATCAAGTTGATCGGGCTGGAGAATTACCTGCAATCGCAGTTCTGATGTATTTATTGCGGGATAAAAAAGCCCCTGCCATCGATGAGATGACAGGGGCTTTTTCATGCCCGGTGCTTCAGTCCCGGTCACGCTCCAGCAACGGCTTGAGGTAATAGCCGGTGTGAGACTGCTTCATTTCCGCCACTTGCTCCGGCGTACCTACGGCGATGATCTGGCCGCCCTTGGAGCCGCCTTCCGGCCCGAGGTCTACCAGCCAGTCAGCCGTCTTGATCACATCCAGGTTGTGCTCGATGACCACAACGGTGTTGCCGTGGTCGCGAAGGCGATGCAATACATCGAGCAATTGCTGGATATCGGCGAAGTGCAGGCCTGTGGTCGGCTCGTCGAGGATATACAGGGTCTTGCCGGTATCGCGCTTGGACAGTTCACGGGACAGCTTGACCCGCTGCGCCTCGCCGCCGGACAAGGTCGTCGCCGACTGCCCGAGCTTGATGTACGAAAGCCCCACATCCATCAATGTCTGGAGCTTGCGCGCCAATGCCGGTACTGCGTCGAAGAACGCTCGGGCCTCCTCGATCGTCATTTCGAGGGTTTCGTGGATATTCTTGCCCTTGTACTTGATCTCCAGCGTTTCACGGTTATAGCGCTTGCTCTTGCACACATCGCACGGCACATAGATGTCGGGCAGGAAATGCATCTCCACCTTGATCAGGCCATCGCCCTGGCAGGCTTCGCAGCGCCCGCCCTTGACGTTGAACGAGAAGCGGCCCGGGCCGTAGCCCCGCGAGCGTGATTCCGGTACGCCGGCGAACAGTTCGCGGATTGGCGTGAACAACCCGGTATAGGTCGCCGGGTTGGAGCGCGGCGTCCGGCCGATCGGGCTCTGGTCGATGTCGACAACTTTATCCAGATGCTCCAGGCCCTTGATGCTGTCATGCGCGGCGGCTTCCAGGGTGGTGGCACCGTTCAGCGCGGTGGCACTGAGGGGAAACAGCGTGTTGTTGATCAGCGTCGACTTGCCGGAGCCGGAAACACCGGTAACGCAGGTCAGCAGGCCGATCGGGATTTCCAGGTCGACGTTGCGCAGGTTGTTGCCGCGTGCGCCCTTGAGGGTCAACGACAGCTTTTTATTGCGTGGGGTACGCTTGGCCGGCACCTTGATCTTCACCCGGCCCGACAGGTATTTGCCGGTCAGCGAGTCGGGGTGCGCCATGACTTCGGCGGCGGTGCCCTGGGCGACGATGTGTCCGCCGTGCACCCCCGCGCCCGGGCCGATATCCACGACGTAATCGGCGAGGCGAATCGCGTCTTCATCGTGCTCGACCACGATCACCGTATTGCCGATGTCGCGCAGGTGTTTCAGCGTGCCGAGCAACCGGTCGTTGTCCCGCTGGTGCAAGCCAATGGACGGTTCGTCGAGGATGTACATGACACCCACGAGCCCGGCACCGATCTGGCTGGCCAGACGGATACGCTGGGCCTCACCGCCGGACAGGGTATCCGCGCTGCGGTCGAGGGTCAGGTAGTCCAGGCCGACGTTCACCAGGAACTGCAAGCGCTCGCGGATCTCCTTGAGGATCTTGTCGGCGATTTCGCCACGACGGCCGGTGAGCTTCAAGCCACCGAAATAGTCAGTGGCATCGCCGATCGGCAGGCTGGTCACCGCCGGCAGGGTTTTCTCACCCACCCACACGTGCCGCGCCTCCCGGCGCAAACGGGTGCCGCGGCAGTCCGGGCAGGGCTGGGTGCTGAGGAACTTGGCAAGTTCTTCGCGCACGCTGGCCGATTCGGTCTCGCGGTAGCGCCGTTCCAGGTTAGGCACGATGCCTTCGAACGGGTGGGAGCGCTTGACGATATCACCACGGTCGTTCAGGTATTTGAAATCGACGTTCTGCGTGCCGCTGCCATGCAGGATGAATTTCTGCTGGTCCGCGGGCAGCTCGTTGAATGGTTTGTCCAGGCTGAACTTGTAATGGGCCGCCAGCGACCCGAGCATTTGGAAGTAATAGACGTTGCGCCTGTCCCAGCCACGAATCGCGCCTTCGGCCAGGGTCAGCTCGCCGTTGACCAGCCGCTTGGTGTCGAAGAACTGCTTGACCCCCAGGCCGTCGCAGGTAGGGCAGGCGCCGGCCGGGTTGTTGAAGGAAAACAGCTTGGGTTCCAGCTCGCTGATGGCGTGGCCGCAGATCGGGCAGGCGAAGCGTGCCGAGAAGATAATCTCTTCACCGGGTTCGTCGTCCATCGGCGCCACCAGGGCGATGCCGTCGGCCAGCTTCAGTGCGGTCTCGAAGGATTCGGCCAGGCGCTGCTGCAGGTCGGCGCGGACCTTGAAGCGGTCTACCACCACATCGATCGAGTGCTTCTTCTGTTTATCCAGCTTCGGCAGCTCGTCGAGCTCGCACAGCTTGCCGTTGACCCGGGCGCGTACGAAGCCCTGGGCGCGCAATTCTTCGAAGACCATCAGGTGTTCACCCTTGCGCTCGCGAATCACCGGTGCGAGCAGCATCAGCTTGCTGCCTTCCGGCTGGGCGAGCACCAGGTCGACCATCTGGCTGACGGTCTGGGCTTCCAGTGGGGTGTCGTGATCAGGGCAGCGGGGGATACCGACTCGCGCATACAGCAAGCGCAGGTAGTCGTAGATCTCGGTAATGGTGCCGACCGTCGACCGCGGGTTATGGGACGTCGACTTCTGTTCGATGGAGATCGCTGGCGACAGGCCTTCGATGGTATCGACGTCGGGTTTTTCCATCATCGACAGGAACTGCCGGGCGTAGGCCGACAGCGATTCGACATAGCGGCGCTGGCCTTCGGCGTACAAGGTGTCGAAGGCCAGGGATGATTTGCCGGATCCGGACAGGCCGGTGATGACGATCAGCTTGTCCCGGGGCAGGGTCAGGTCGATGTTCTTCAGGTTGTGGGTACGGGCCCCACGAATCAGGATCTTGTCCAAAGTGGCCTCGCTCGGCGGGCGTCGAAAACGTAGGAGTATACGGGCAAATACTGGATGGATGCACACTATTGCAAGCCATACATGAAGACTGCGCGGCAAACGGTCGCCATATACCCCCTCAATCGATGGGACTGGTAGAATCCCCGCCGGTTCACACGAGGTTTTTCCATGCAAGATCCCCACAGCGAACGCATGAGTAGCGGCGAGACCCGCGCGGCAGGCGGTCTGGCCCTGGTGTTCGCCTTCCGCATGCTCGGCATGTTCATGGTGTTGCCGGTACTGGCGACCTATGGCATGGACCTGGCGGGCGCGACCCCGGCCCTCATCGGGCTCGCCATCGGCGCCTACGGCCTGACCCAGGCGATTTTCCAGATTCCCTTCGGGATCATTTCCGACCGGATCGGCCGGCGCCCGGTGATATACCTGGGGCTCATCGTGTTCGCCCTCGGCAGCGTGCTGGCGGCGAATGCCGATTCGATCTGGGGCGTGATCGCCGGACGGATCCTACAAGGAGCGGGCGCCATTTCCGCTGCAGTCATGGCGTTGCTGTCGGACCTGACCCGCGAGCAACATCGCACGAAAGCCATGGCGATGATCGGCATGACGATTGGTCTGTCGTTCGCCGTCGCCATGGTTGTAGGACCGTTGTTGACCCGTGCCTTTGGGTTGTCGGGGTTGTTCCTGGCGACCGGTGCCATGGCACTGGTGGGCATCCTCATCGTCGCGTTGATCGTGCCGCGCTCCACCGGGCCGTTGCAGCACCGTGAATCCGGGGTGGCCCGCCAGGCGCTGGTGCCGACGCTCAAGCATCCTGACCTGCTGCGCCTGGACCTGGGCATCTTCGTGCTGCACGCCATGTTGATGTCCAGCTTCGTGGCCTTGCCGCTGGCGCTGGTGGAAAAGGCCGGCCTGCCCAAGGAGCAGCACTGGTGGGTCTATCTGACGGCACTGGTCATTTCGTTCTTCGCCATGATTCCGTTCATTATCTATGGCGAGAAGCGACGCAAAATGAAACGAGTTTTGCTCGGCGCCGTCGTGACGCTCATGCTCACTGAGCTATTCTTCTGGCAGTTCGGCGACAGCTTGCGCGCCTTGGTGATTGGCACGGTGGTGTTCTTCACCGCGTTCAACCTGTTGGAGGCGTCACTGCCGTCGCTGATCAGCAAGGTGTCACCGGCGGGTGGCAAGGGCACGGCGATGGGGGTTTATTCAACCAGCCAGTTCCTCGGTTCGGCATTGGGCGGGATCCTCGGCGGCTGGCTGTTCCAGCATGGCGGTTTGTCGGTTGTGTTCCTGGGATGTGCCGCGCTGGCTGCACTTTGGCTGGTTTTTGCTGTTACCATGCGCGAACCTCCGTATGTGACGAGCCTGCGCTTGCCGTTGTCGCCCGAAGCCATCCGCGAAGCAGGCCTGGCCGAGCGCCTCAGGGCCGTCGTTGGAGTAACCGATGCAGTGGTGGTCGCCGACGAGGCGGCCGTTTATATCAAACTGGACACCGAATTATTGGATCGTGCGACGCTTGAGCGCCTGGTGAACAACCCGGCCCCGGCAGCGTGCGAAGCCTAGGAGAACGTTATGGCCCGTGGGGTTAACAAAGTCATATTGGTCGGTACTTGCGGCCAGGATCCAGAAGTTCGCTACCTGCCTAACGGCAACGCCGTGACTAACCTGAGCCTGGCGACCAGCGAACAATGGACCGACAAGCAGACCGGCCAGAAGGTCGAGAAGACCGAATGGCACCGCGTGTCGATGTTCGGCAAAGTGGCGGAGATTGCCGGCGAATACCTGCGCAAGGGTTCGCAGGTCTACATCGAAGGCAAGCTGCAGACCCGCGAGTGGGAAAAAGACGGCATCAAGCGTTACACCACCGAAATCGTGGTCGACATGCAAGGCACCATGCAGTTGCTCGGTGGCCGTCCGCAAGGTGACCAGCAGCAGGGTGGCAACAACTACCAGCAGTCAGCTCCACGCCAGCAAGCCCCTCGTCCGCAATCGGCGCCACAGCCACAGCGCGAGCGCCCAGCTCCGCAACAGGCCGCACCGCAACCGGCTCCGGATTTCGACAGCTTTGATGACGATATTCCGTTCTGATCCGCAGTGGTTTCATTCGATGAGTCTCCTCATCCACTGAAACCTGAAAGCTCGAAAAAACCCTCTTCGCTGCAAAGCCTGGAGGGTTTTTTTCGCTCTGCGTAAGCCAAGGTGTCCCAAGATCAATCAATTGAGATGAGCACGGATTGACGGGTTATGCCGCGAATGGATCAGTCATAGATAATCGTCTGATAGACCGGCGTTTGCTTGGCGCTGTGCTTGATGCGCCGCACCGAACTGCCGGTTATCAGGTGTCCACCGAGAAGAAGATTGCCACAAGGCGATCGCGGTTCGAAAAGCTGCTGTCTCAAGATCCTTATCGCTTCCGCGCCCAGTTCACCGCGGGGCACGTGAAGCGTGGTGAGCGGTATATCGTTGATGTCCGCCAGGTTGAACCCGTCCATGCTCATCACTGAAACATCCTGAGGAACCCTCAAGCCGGCATTCTGCAGCGCTTTAACCGCGCCGGCTGCCATGAAGTCGCCCCCGGCCAGGATGGCAGTCGGTCGGTCGTCGGGGGCGCAGTTTTCCAGGAAGGCCGCTACCCGCGCTTCAGATTCAGCACTGCCGAAACCTTCGGCAACCATCAGGTGTTTTGTTTCGATGAATTCGAGATTTTGCTCCTTCCATGCATCACGAATTCCACGTATCCGCAGATCCATCGTGTACCGCCTGAGACACTGGAGGGTCAGTACATTTCGGTGCCCCATCTGAAACAGATAATTTATCGAATAATGACCGATCAAGAAGTGGTCGGGCGATATCGAGGGCAAGCGCATGCTGCGATCAATGCAGTTGATCAGTACCGTCGGCTTGCTGAGGTCGGCCGCGAGTTGGTGTATGTGCGGATCATCAATACCAATCAGGATCGCCGCACCGGTGTCCTTCTGATTCATCTTCTGTAAAAACAGCAATGCGTCGCTATCAACCTCTTCAAGCTCGCAATAGCGAACTCGAACATCATGTTGCGCGACCGCCTGCGTGATGCCCTGGATAACTTTGTAGTAGAAGATATCCGAGCGTACGTTGAAGGCCCGCGAGGGCGCGAAGATGGTCAGCCCGTTGAGCAGGAAGCGACCATTGGCGAGGCCTTCCATCACGCCCTGCTGACGAGCCGCCGCCAGCACTTTTTCTCTCGTGGCGTGGCGGGTGTTGGATTTGCCAGCAAGCACCCGCGACACCGTCGCGATGGACAGGCCCGTCTGTGCCGCAATTTCAGCAATGCGTAACTTTCCCACCGTGGCTTATCCATTGAGACAATTTATGTAAAAGCTTTCATAGCAGAAAAGGGCCATCAATCCTAGCGTGCTTGGGTTTCTGTCGAGTTGCGTCGGCGGTGGATGTAAATCTATACACGCCTGCTTCTGTACGGATCATGAGCAGTTGCCATAGCGTTCAAGCCTCAAATAAAAACAAAACGCCGGAAAATACGGCGACAGGCGAAGAATTGATGACTATCGATATCGAACGCAATGCTCGACTTTCGGCCAAGCTAAAATTCATCCCGCATCTGCGATGGTGGATGCTTTCCCTGTTTTTGCTCGGCGTCACCGTCAACTATATAACCCGCAATTCACTGGGTATCTTGGCGCCGGAACTGAAAACCAC
Source organism: Pseudomonas sp. Z1-29 (assembly GCF_051131995.1). Classification (NCBI taxonomy): domain Bacteria; kingdom Pseudomonadati; phylum Pseudomonadota; class Gammaproteobacteria; order Pseudomonadales; family Pseudomonadaceae; genus Pseudomonas; species Pseudomonas sp. Z1-29. The sequence continues at coordinate 727,126 of NZ_CP071645.1, forward strand.
GTTCAGCATGTCGACGGAACAGTACTCGTGGGTCGTCGCCTCGTTTCAACTTGCCTACACAGTTTTCCAACCCGTCTGCGGCTGGCTGATCGATGCGATCGGGCTCAAGCTCGGCTTCGTCATATGCGCCGTCGTATGGTCAGTGATGTGCCTTCTTCATGCCGGGGCAGCGAGTTGGGTACATCTGGCGATTCTGCGTTTTTTCATGGGCGCTTCGGAGGCAGCGGCTACACCCGCCAATGCCAAGGCGATAGGGGACTGGTTTCCCAAAAAAGAACGCCCTATCGCTGCGGGATGGGCGGGGGTTGGTTTTTCTCTGGGGGCGATGCTCGCCCCTCCCATCATCTATCTGGCTCATGTAAGCCTGGGCTGGCAGGGCGCATTCCTGATTTCCGGCGGGATCGGCCTGATATGGGCCGCCGTCTGGGGATGGCTCTACCACGCTCCCACTATTCATCCGCGCTTATCGCCCGATGAGTTGAAGCATATCCAACAAGACGGCGAAAAAATCGGCCAGCAAATGCCTTTTTTCAAAGCGTTGAAAAAGATTGGTCGGGACAAGCGATTTTACGGTATCGCGCTTCCCGCCTTCATGGCAGAGCCGGCATGGGCAGTCATGAGTTTCTGGGTGCCGCTGTATCTGGCCAACGAAAGAGGAATGGACCTCAAGCAAATCGTACTGTTTGCCTGGGTTCCGTTTCTGGCGGCGGATCTGGGCAGTGTCGCCAGCGGTTACCTGTCACGCGCTTACCATCGTTTTTTCAAATGCACCCGTGTGAATTCGATTGTCGCCAGTTCAATCACCGGCGCGTTCCTGATGTTTTCGTTAGCCGTGATGACCCAGGTGGAAGACCCCTATGTAGCGATTGCGCTTATTTCAGTCGGCGGTTTTGGCCACCAGATTATCTCCTGCATGTTAAGTGCACTGGTCGTCGAAACGTTTGATCGGGATGAGCTGGCGACTGTGAACGGAATGCGAGGCTCATGTGCCTGGATTGCCAGCTTCATTTTTTCGCTGATCATCGGTGTCAGCGTGGACAAGATAGGATTCAACCCATTGTTCATTGCGATGGGGCTCTTTGATTTTATAGGTGCGTTTTTCATGATTTTGTTTATCGCCGACAGAGCGTCCAAACCTGAAGCGGTGCGTGCCCAATGAAGTCACTTAAAGTCTGGGAATTACAGGCCCAGGAAAAAGGCTACATCGAGCTTCTGGTCGAGGGCCGACATCTCTTCAGAATTCATATCCTCGAAGACGGTTTGGCGCGTGTACTGCTCATGCGTGCAGGCGCGTTGGCACTGGATCGGACCTGGAGCATCGCGCCCCGGGAGGATGTCGCCTGGGAGGGCCGGGCCCGCAAGTCGTTGGCGGATTTTTCTTTGCCCGCGTACCGGGTCGAAGAATTTCAGGACCGGTTGGTACTCACGACCAGAAAACTCCGCATCACGGTAAATCGTCCGCTGTGGTTGCAATGGGAATACCACGATGGCCAGGACTGGAGGCCGTTGGTTTCGGATCGGCCCACCGGTGCCTATTCGCTTGATGCTCATGGTGAAGGCCTGGAGCATTACCAGCTTCGCGCGCCGGAACATCGCTATTACGGGCTCGGCGAAAAGACCGGCGATTTGAATCGCGCCGGCAAACGCTTTGAAATGCGTAACCTGGATGCAATGGGATATGACGCTGCGAGCACTGACCCGCTGTACAAACATATCCCCTTTGTCATCACGCACCAGGAGCACGCCAGCTTCGGGATGTTCTATGACAACCTGAACACCAGCCTCTTTGATCTGGGGAACGAGCTGGATAATTATCACCGGCCCTACCGTCGGTACAAAGCGGATGCCGGTGACCTCGATTACTGGGTACTTGCAGGCCCGCGCATACTGGATGTGACGAAGGCTTTTGTTCGTCTGACCGGACGCACTCTGTTTCTGCCTAAATGGAGCCTGGGCTACAGCGGCTCGACGATGCACTACACCGATGCCGAAAATGCCCAGGAACAATTGCTGGATTTTCTTGATCTGTGCCGTCGGCACGATATCCCTTGTGACTCTTTTCAACTGTCATCCGGGTACACCTCCATTGGCGAAAAACGTTATGTTTTCAACTGGAACCGTGAAAAGGTCCCAGACCCCAAGGCGCTTGCCCAGGCCTACCGTGATGCCGGCGTCAGGCTGGTTGCCAACATCAAGCCTTGTCTCTTGCAGGACCATCCGCGCTACGCCGAGGTAGCCAGGCGAAAGATGTTCATCGGCGACTCTGAACACGACATGCCAGAGCGCTCTGTCTTCTGGGACGATGAGGGCTCTCATCTGGACTTCACCAACCCGGACGCTGTCAGCTGGTGGCAGTCGAATGTCACAACACAGCTGTTGGAGCTGGGTATTGAATGCACGTGGAACGATAACAATGAGTTCGAGGTGTGGGACGGTGAGGCACGCTGCCACGGCTTCGGGCGCGAAATAGCAATCAAACATATCCGGCCTGTCATGGCATTGCTGATGATGAGAGCGTCTTTAGAGGCACAACAGCGGTTTTCGCCATCGGAACGGCCCTATCTCATCTCACGCTCAGGTTGCGCCGGCATGCAGCGCTACGTTCAGACTTGGAGCGGTGATAACCGAACCAACTGGAAAACCCTCCGCTACAACACCCGCATGGGCCTGGGCATGAGCCTGTCGGGGTTGTACAACGTCGGGCACGATGTAGGTGGGTTCTCGGGTAACAAGCCGGATCCGGAGTTGTTTGTCCGTTGGGTCCAGAATGGTGTGATGCATCCGCGCTTCACCATTCACTCCTGGAACGACGATGGCACCGTCAATGAGCCATGGATGCACCCAACGGTCACCGATGCGGTCCGTGACGCCATCGGGCTCCGATACAGATTGATGCCTTACTTCTATACCTTGCTGTGGCAAGCCAGTAACGAAGATGAGCCCATCTTGCGACCTACGTTTCTTGACCACGAGCATGACCTTGAAACGTTCGAGGAAAACGACGAGTTCCTTCTTGGCCGAGATGTCCTCGTCGCCAGCGTGGTAGAGGAAGGCGCCCGCGAGCGCGAGGTGTGGTTACCCCTGAATGCGACGGGATGGTGCGACTGGCATACCGGTGACTGGTACGAAGGTGGCCAATCCGTTGTTCTGGATGCGCCTTTGGAACGTTTGCCCTTGTTGGTGCGAGGGGGCGCTGCGATACCGATCGGTGAATGCCACAAGCTTAACGATCCCTCTCTTGATCGGCGTCGCGAGCTGGTGATTTTTCCTGCGCCTTCAGGTGCCTCCAGCGGCGTGCTGTTTGAAGATGACGGCATCAGTCATGACTGGAAAAACGGCAACTGCGTTGTCATCAAATGGACCCTTGAATATGGCCTGGACTTCATTGATTTGACGATCGCTAAAACAGGGGACTTTTGTCCGGCGTGGGAGCAGCTTGAGGTGTCCTTGAAGATTACGGATGCGCGAGCCTTGAGAATCAATGGCCGTAGTGGGTGCGCTTTGAAGTTGGCGGATATTCCGGAGCATGGACAACTTCATTGATTCGCTGGCAGGTCTTGCCCTCCCGGTCCAGGAGGGCAAGTCCACCGGCTCACAAGTCCAGATTCAATAACTCCTGCATCCTCTCCCCAATCGACTGCGTCAACCATGTGGCATGGAACTCCATTTCCGCCACCGTGATGTCCACCCAAAACCGAAGCGAAATCGGCTTGCCATCGGCTCCGGTGTAGCCGACATCAAAGTGGTTCACATTGGCGAAAGTGCTCAAGGTGTAGGGCTTGATGTAATGGATGTCGCTATAGGGCACGCATTTCTCGGTGGTTTCCCGGGCAGGACGGCGCTGGGTGAAGGTGAGGCGTTGCTGGCGTTCGTCAAAACAGAAGCCAAGCACCTTGGGCCCGGAGACGAGCCAGTTGATCGTACAGACGGCCGCGAACGCACTGATGAACATGAGCGCGATAATCAGCGGTTCCATAATGATCTGCTTGTGAATCGACGACAGGCCTTCGACCTTGAACAGCATCAGGGTGAACACTGCCAGCCAGTAGGCAGGCAGGGCCAGCAAGATTGCCGCGACGTAGATCATGGTCCCCAGGAATCCCGGCCTGGATACGTCGCTTGAGCAATCCCACGTGGGCGGGTGCCGTGGCGCTGATGTAGCGGTCGGGAAGGGCGATTCGACCAGGCGCGGCGGGCGTCTGCGTTTCATGCGGCTGGCTCTTGGGAAGATATCTGGCCATTCTCGTCGTAACCGCTCACACACGCCTAGTCATTTCCGCTTGCTGTTGATGCCTGCGCCTACGCCTGGCTGCCGCTCAGGAATTGCTCGGTACTCACCACATTCGCATAGGCAAACCCCAGCGCCGACATGAACGCAGCGTGGACATGGGCCGCAGGGACGACGAGGCCGTTGAATTCCAGGTCGCGGCTGGCACAGGCATCATGCACCACCGTGACCTCATAGCCCATGTCAGCGGCAGCGCGGGTAATGCCGTCGATGCACATGTGGCTCATGCTACCGACCACCACCAACCGCTCGATGCCGTGGCGTTCAAGGACAGCTTGCAGCTCGGTTTCGCGAAACGAATTGACGAAGTGCTTGAGCACGACCGGTTCATCGGCGCGGTTGAGTACCTTGGGATGCAACTGCGCACCTTCAGAGCCGGGCGTAAAAAATGGCGCTTCGTCGGAGGTGAATTCGTGACGGATGTGCACCACCTGGTTTCCGGCCTGGCGAAACGCCTCGATCAATCTGACGGCATTGTCGGCAGCGGCTTCGGCGCCGACCAAAGGCCATTTGCCTTCGGGGAAGTAGTCGTTCTGGATATCAACTACGATGAGCGCTTGCTTGGACATGGTACTTCCTCGGTTATCAACAGGGGGAAAGTCAGTATTGGTCCTGAACGGTGATGCGGGAATTGGCCGTAACGACAATAGGCGAGGGAAAACTGACAATGGCGCAGGAACAGGCATTCGTCGAACTCGGCGTGCTGATCTACCCCGGCGCGCAAATGGCCGCGGTGCATGGTTTGACCGATCTGTTTGCCGTGGCGGATGGCATTGCGGCGGAGCATGCCAGTGTGCAGCTGCCGCGGCTACGCGTGAGCCACTGGCAAACGGCGGGCGGAGAAATGCCGTCGCGGGTGTTTGCCAGTGATACCGGTCCGCACGCGCCACTGGTCGCCTTGTTGATCCCACCGTCCATTGCCGGCTTCAATGAAGCTGTCGCAACACAGACGCTGATGGATTGGCTCCGGGCGCAACACGCTAGCGGCACGGTACTGGGCGGGGTTTGCGTCGGCTCGATCCTGCTGGCCGAAAGCGGTTTGCTGGATGGGCGTAGTGCCACGACCCACTGGACCTCGGCCAAGACCTTTGCGGCACGTTATCCGAAGATCAAGCTCAACGCCGATAAACCCATTGTCGACGACGGCGACCTGATCACCACCGCCGGGCTCATGGCCTGGTCGGAGCTCGGGCTGCGGCTGGTGGACCGCTTGCTCGGCCCCGGCATTGCCACACGCACCGCGCAATTTCTGGTGATCGAGCACAGCGACAGCGCGAGCCAGTGCGGCAGTAATTTCGCGCCGATCCTCGGGCATGGCGATGGAGCGATTCTGAAAGTGCAGCACTGGTTGCAACGCAGCGGCGCGGTGGATGTTTCCCTTGGCGCGATGGCCGAACAGGCTGGGCTGGAGGAGCGCACATTCCTGCGCAGGTTTCGCGCGGCTACCGGCCTCAAGCCCACCGAATACTGCCAGCACCTGCGGGTCGGCAAGGCCCGGGAAATGCTGGAGTACACCAACGGTACCATCGACCACATTGCCTGGACCGTCGGTTATCAGGATCCGGGCGCCTTTCGAGCGACGTTCAAGAAAATCACCGGGCTGGCGCCGAGTGATTACCGGGCAAGGTTCGGGGTGAACCCGAGTGCTGCCAGAAGCTGACACGGAGCCTCTGTGGCGAGGGAGCTTGCTCCCGCTGGGGGGTGAAGCCCCCCCAATAATGTGCACCGCGGTTTGTCAGTTTAAAGTTGGGGCTGCTGCGCAGCCCAGCGGGAGCAAGCTCCCTCGCCACGGGAAAATGCTGGCTTGAGTTGTCATGCAAATTGCCGGACATCCGCCTCCAGTCGTGCAGAATGAAACAGGCCCGGTGCCACATCATCCGCTCATCTCCCCGTTTCCTTGACCGTTCGTCCCCCGCCGTGCCGTTGGCCTGATCTCTGCAATCCTTATAGCTACGGCTATTTAGCGCAGTTGAAAGGACAACGCATGACCCAGATCCATCGTGACAAATGTGTAGTGGCCCACTCGGTCAATCCCCAGGCACCCCTGCATGAAGTCGAGACCAATCGGGCGCTGGCGCGCTGGCTGGCGAATATCCTTGGCCTGGAGTTCGGCGGCAGCTATGACAGCCGGAACCACGCCGGGCGGGATCTGTACCTGTTGCCTACGCAAACCCTGATCGGTCCCGAGGCTGCGTTGCGCCTGGGCGTCAAGGGACCGGACGATCTTTGGGGCGGTTACGTCGACCACGATTTCATCTGCACCAAGGCGATTGCCCATGGTCTGTTGAATAAGGATGCGGTCGCGCCGAAGGGCTGGTCACCGCTGTTCGCCAAGCTGACCCGGGGCGTTGTGCTCGACGGCATCAGCGTGTTTTCGCTCAAGGATGCGCGCCAGGCCGCAGAGCATCTGCTCTACGCCGGGCCGATTCGCTTCAAGCCAATCCATGCTTGCGCCGGACGTGGCCAGCGAGTCATCCGGAGCATCGGGCAATTCGATGAGATCGTCGCGGCTCCAGACGCCCAGGCGTTGTTCAGCGAGGGAATCGTGCTGGAACAGAATCTCAGTGAGGTCAAGACCCAGAGCGTCGGCCAAAGCTTTATCAACGGCAAGGTCTTGAGCTACTGCGGCGTGCAGCACCTGACCCACGACAACGAAGGGGAAGAGGTCTACGGCGGCTCCGACCTGCTGGTGGCGCAAGGGGGCTACATCGAGCTTCTCGGCCTGGAATTGCCGGACGATGTGCGCGAAGCGGTCCGGCTGGCGCAGGTATTCGATGACGCCGCCAACCAGGCTTTCCCCACGTTCTTTGCTTCGCGGCGCAACTACGACATTGCCCAAGGGACGGATACCGGGGGCCAGCCTCGCGGTGGCGTGCTGGAGCAGTCCTGGCGAATGGGCGGCGCCAGCAGCGCTGAACTGGCTGCCTTGCAGGTGTTCGTCGAGGACCCATCGATCCGCGCGGTTCGGGTGTCCTCAGTCGAAACCTACACCGACCAACCGCTGCCGCCCGGCGCCACGGAGGTTTATCGCGGCGCTGCGGAAAATGGTGATTTCCTACTCAAATACGTAACGGTTCAATCCTATGACGGCTAGAAGCGAAACCATCCAGATTGCGATTGATGATGAACACATGAATGGAACCTTCCTCAGCCCCAAGTCGAAGGTTCCCGGTGTGTTGTTCGTACACGGTTGGGGCGGCAGCCAGGAGCGAGATCTTGAGCGGGCCAAAGGCATTGCCGGCCTGGGCTGCGTGTGCCTGACCTTCGACTTGCGCGGCCACACCGGTGGGGCCGGGATTCCGCTGTCGCGGGTCACGCGCGAGGACAACCTGCGGGACTTGCTGGCGGCCTACGACCGGTTGCTCGCCCACCCGGCCCTGGACACCTCGGCGATCGCGGTGGTCGGTACCAGCTACGGTGGTTACCTGGCCTCGATCCTTACCTCATTGCGACCGGTGCGCTGGCTGGCCCTGCGGGTGCCGGCGCTGTACCGCGACGAGCAGTGGCACACGCCCAAGCGCGACCTCGACAAGGCTGACTTGCTCGATTACCGCAGCACCCTGGTGCACGCCGATACCAACCGGGCCTTGCACGCCTGCGCGCAATTCACCGGCGATGTGTTGCTGGTGGAGTCGGAGACGGACGATCATGTGCCCCACGCCACGATCATGAGCTACCGGGCCGCCTGCCAGCAGACTCACTCGTTGACTCATCGGATCATCGATGGCGCCGACCATTCCCTGAGTGACCCCGTGTCACAACAGGCCTACACCTCGATCCTGGTGAGCTGGATCACGGAGATGGTGGTGGGCGAGCGGTTGAGCATCATTCAGGAGCGGTAGACAGCTGGTGTCCTGGCGGGCCTCTTCGCGAGCAGGCTCGCTCCCACAAGGACTCGCAGAAAGTCTGAGCCCGGGTTCACACAGGTCTCTTGTGGGAGCGAGCCTGCTCCGGGCGGCGATCCGACGAAGGCGTCATGCCAGGCGCCGCATCACTTGAGCCCAGGCTTGACCCGCAACGCCTTGGCCTTCGCCTCGATCACCAGATACATCACCACGGTAATCAGCAATGGCAGGATGAAGTAGATCGCCCGGTAGGCAATCAGTCCCGCGATCAGGCTGCCTCGCGACACTTCATGCTGCAGCAGCGCGACGAATACCGCTTCCAGCACTCCGAGCCCGGCGGGGATATGGGTAATCACCCCGGCGATGCTGCTGATCAACAACACCCCCAGCACCACGGGATAGTCCAGTTTGCTCGGCAGCAAGGTAAAGATCACCGCCGCCATCAGCGACCAGTTCAGCGCACCCAGTGCCAATTGCAGGACGGCCATGCGCAGGGACGGCAGATTGATTTCCATACCGCGAATCGTCCAGGCCCGGCGCCTGGAGAAACGGCAGGCCGCCAGGTAACCGGCACTGGCCAGCAACAGCAGCACGCCGACGCCTTGCAGCGCGTTGCTGCTCAGTTTCCAACCCGGCGGCATGGTCACCAGGCCGCTGCTGAACACTACGCCGGCCAGGGTCATGTAGCCGAACCAGTTGGTGGCCAGGCTCAGGCCGAGGATCTTGGCGATGTTGCCGTTGCTGACGCCGAGCCGCGAATACAACCGATAGCGCATGGCGATGCCGCCGACCCAGGCACTGAGATTCAGGTTGAAGGCATAGCTGATCACCCCCACCGGTAGGATCTGCCGCCAGCCGAGCTTCTGCCGGATGTAGGTGCGACCGATCAAGTCGAAGCAGGCGTAGGTGATGAAACTGGTGATCGTCAGCGCAGCGGCGATCAGCAGCGTGCGCAGCTTGAAGTCAGACAGGGTGGCGAAGACTTCGGACCAGTCGATGCGTCGCGCCAACGCGGTGAACAGCACAATCAGCAACAGGAAAAAAGCCAGCGTCAGCGGGCGTTTCCAGCGGCTCCAGCGCGACTTCGGCTTGGCCTGTTCCGGCGCCTGGGCGTCTCCCGGCGCGGTGTGCGCTTCAGAGTGGTTCATGGGGTTCGCTCCGGACCGCCGTCGGCGGTGAAAAAGGTTTCAGACGCGGTTTATGGGCCGGCAGCCATCCGGCCCAGGCCGGGAAATGACGCAGGAAGTGGAACACCATGAAACCGATGGTCATGCGCCAGAGCAGCCCGCGCGGGGCGTGGTTCTCGGGCATGATGGTGCAATGGGTGCGGCTCAAGTGATCGAGGCGCTCGAACAGCTCGCGGTTGAATGCACGGTCGCGGATCAGCACGTTGGCTTCCAGGTTCAGGGACAGGCTCAACGGGTCGAGGTTGCTCGAGCCGACGGTGCTCCAGTCCTCATCCACCAGGGCGACCTTGCCATGCAGCGGCCGCTCGCAATATTCATAGATCGTCACGCCGGCCTTGAGCAGATAGTCGTAGAGCATCCGCGCAGCAAGCTTGGCGATCATCATGTCCGGTTGCCCCTGCAGGATCAGCCGCACCTCCACGCCACGCCGGGCGGCGTTGCGGATCTCGCGCAGCAACCGGTAGCCGGGGAAGAAATAGGCATTGGCGATCACTACCCGCCGCTGGGCGCTGCGCAGCACTTGCAGGTAGACCTCCTCGATGTCGGTCTGGTGCTCGTGGTTGTCGCGATAGACCAGGCGCACCTGGCCGTCATGATCATTGAACGCCAATTCGGTGCGACGGCTGCGGCGGCGTTGCCACCAGTATTTGGCCCGGCCCGGCCGGCCGGTCTGGAGCAGCGCAAAATGATGGATATCCACCACCGCCGGGCCTTTGATCTCCACGGAGTAATCCTGCTTGGCCTCGGGACCGAAGTCGCCCAGGTGGTCGGCGGAGAAATTGATCCCGCCGATAAACGCGATCACACCGTCCACCACGACGATCTTGCGGTGCAGGCGGCGGAACCAGTTGGTGCGGATGCCCAGGTGCCTGGGGGCCGGGTCGAACATCTGCAGGCGCACCCCGGCCTCGCTCAACGACGCGAGAAACCCGGTGGTCAGTTCGCCACAACCGAAACCGTCGAGATTGACGGTAATACGCACCCCACGCTTGGCCGCATCCACCAACAGGTCGCGCAGTTCAAAGCCGACCTTGTCCTCGAACAGAATGAAAGTCTCCAGGAGAATTTCTTCCTGGGCACGGCGAATTGCCTCGAAAACCCGTGGGAAATATTCCTCGCCATTTTCCAGCAGCGTGACACGGTTGTTGCCGTGCCAGCCGTATTCGATATCGTTCAGCGCCGGGTTGCTCTCGGTCGGCGGGACCTCGATCTTTTCCACCGTTGCCTTGTTCATCGTCGCGCTCATAATTCGATCTCCACCGACAGCGGTGCGTGGTCGGAAAGGTGCGACCAGGGGCGTACATTCAATACTTTGGCGTGATGGGCCTTGAGGTTGCGCACGTAGATGCGGTCCAGGCGCAGGATCGGCAGGCGTGCCGGAAAACTGCGGGCCGGCTTGCCCCATTGTTCGGCGAATACCTCCCGCAGGCCGCAGGGGACGAGCAGGTCATCGGCCTTGCCGCGCCAATCGTTGAAGTCACCGGCGACAATCACTGGCGCTTCAGGCGGCAGCTCGCTCAGGCGCTGGCAAAGCAGTTTCAGTTGCTCGACGCGATGACCTTCGCGCAACCCCAGGTGCACACAGATCGCATGCACGTCCTGGCCTTCGCCACCCGGCAGACGCAGCACGCTGTGGAGCATGCCGCGGCTCTCGTGGCCGCTGATGGAGACGTCGAGGTTCTCGTGGCGAATGATCTGGAATTTCGACAGCAACGCGTTGCCATGGTCGCCCGCCGGGTACACCGCGTTGCGCCCATAGGCGAACTGCGGCCAGAGGGTGTCAGCGAGAAACTCGTATTGCGGGATGCTTGGCCAGTTGCTGTAGCGCTGGGGGTGGTGCTCGTGGGTGCCATGCACTTCTTGCAGGAACACCACGTCTGCGGAAACGCTGCGCACGGCTTCGCGCAGTTCCGGCAGGATGAAACGCCGGTTCAGGGCGGTGAACCCCTTGTGTGTATTGACCGTCAGGACGGTGAAGCGGCTGACCCGTTCGAAATCCCGCAACGATTGCTGGGTCGGGTCACGGGTGGCTTCGCTGGATTCTGGCGTAGTCATGGCAATACCCCTTCGGCCGGGCGCACGCCGGGAGCGGTGGCGAGATGCTTGTCCAGGTCGAAGCGCTCCAGCAGGTGGCGCGCGTCATACGGCGCGCGGACTTTGATGTCGTTGTCGAAATAGCAGAACACTTCCCGGCTCTTGCGCGCCCGGGGTTTCTTTTTCGGATCGATCAGGTGGGCGTCACTCGGCTGAGTGCCGTGGCTCCAGGCTTCGATCCGATCGCCCCAGCGCTTCAGCGCCTCGTCGGTATAGCCGCTGGCGTACAGCTCTTCGGCGCCGTGCAGGCGCAGATAGACGAAATCGCTGGTGACGTCCTCGCGATACGGCCATTTTCCAGCGGTATCCGCCACCACCAGGGCGACGTCGTAACGTTTGAGCAGGGCGACGAAGCGTGGATCGATAAAGCTCTCATGACGGATTTCGACGGCATGGCGCAGCGCACGCTTCTTGTCGGTCGTTGTGCTGGCATGGCCGTCCAGGCGTGGTTCATGCTCGCGTGCCAGCGCGGCGGCGGCTTCGGTGTCGTGGGGCAGTTGCTTGAGGAAGTCTTCGAACAGCTCGGGGTCGAATTTGAAGCTCGGCGGAAACTGCCAGAGGATAGCCCCGAGTTTTTCCTTGAGCTCCAGCACCCCGGAGGCGAAGAAGTTCGCCAGCGGCTTGTGGATATCCCGCAGGCGCTTGATGTGGGTGATGAACCTTGGCGCCTTGACGCTGAAGACGAAGTCGTCCGGCGTCTCGGCGTACCACTGGGCATACCGTTCGGGACGTTGCAGGGCGTAGAACGATCCATTGATTTCGATGCTGTTGACCGCGCGAGAGGCGAATTGCAGTTCCCGCTTCTGAGCCAGCCCCTTGGGGTAGAAATCCCCCCGCCAAGGCGTGTAGCGCCAACCGGAAATGCCAATGTGGATCGCCGTCATGTATCCCTCCCGTGCCAATGACCTCGTACCACCTGTGTCTTTTGATGACCGCCGCGCGGGCTGGAAAGTTTCGGTGGAGTGCCCGGCGGCGGGGAAGAAGTGAACCCGTGGCGAGGGAGCTTGCTCCCGCTGGGGCGCGCAGCGTCCCTGTTTTTTTGGGGCACTGCTGCGCAACCCAGCGGGGATAAATCCCCTCACCACAAGGGCGTGCATTGACCTTTCTGGCGAACTTGCCGGCTGATTCTTGATCAGTTCCTTACTTGTCCCGTGTAAAGGAGCCCCGCGTTTTGTCTCGATTGAGCACCGTATTGCTGTTGGTCCTGCTGACGCTGACCGGCACCAGCGCCTACGGGACCGCTGCTGTCCCTGGCGCCTCCAATCCCAGTGAGGCCCCGGCCGAGCCCGAACCGCTGGTGCAGGGCGGTTTGCTGGGCGCGATCAGTTCGAGCATCGATGACGTCCAGGACAAGCTCGACCTCAACCAGAGCCTGGTGGACGCCTGGCGCCTGCGGGCGGACCGGGCGGCGGACGAGGTCGATCGCCTGGTGGACCAGACGTCCCGTTCCACATGGCGCGTGGCGGGGGATTTCCTGCTGCTCTCGGGCGTATGGCTGGGGACGTTTGCGCTGATATGGACCGCCGCGCGATTGCTGGTGCGCCGCTTGCGCCGGCGTCGCTGGCTACGCACCCGCCAGCGGGTGCTGGACGTGCTCGGCTATGTGCTGCCCTACACCTTGCCTGCCGTGGCCTGCCTGCCGCTGACCCTCTACGTCAGCCACTTCCTGCAAGTCTCGGTTGGTCGCGCCCTGGCGCTGTGTTTCGCCTACGCCACCAGCAGCGGTATTTTTTCCACGTCGGTGCTGCTTTGCGTGATCGTGATGTTCAACGCCGGGCACAAACGGCGAGCGGTGGCGATGCTTCGTCGTTTCACCCCACGGCCGTTGTTCCTGATCGGCTTCCTGGCCGCCCTCAGCGATGCACTGACCAGCCCGCAGATCGCTCGGCAACTGGGCGGCAATATCACCAGCAGCGTTGCGGTGTTCACCGGGCTGTCGGCGTCGATGATCTTTGGCTGGCTGGTGATCCATATGCGCCGGCCGGTGGCCCACCTGATCCGCAACCGACCGTTGGCCCAGCGCTTGAAACAGCCGGCGTTGCAGGAGTCCTTGCGGATTTTTTCCGGTCTCTGGTACTGGCCGATCCTGCTGATGGTGCTGGTGTCGGCGGTGAGCCTGATCGGCGTCGGCGAAGACAACCAGAAAGCCCTGCGTTGCGCCCTGTTCACCACCATCCTGTTGATCGCGATGGTGTTCCTCAGCACCATATTCCAACACGTCTTCAAGTCGCCCAAGGCCGAAGCCATCCAGCGTAACAGCGCCTACAAGGGACGACTGTTGAGCTTGCTGCACGCCTTGGTGCGCATCGTCATGGCGGTGGCGTTCATTGAAATCCTCGGGCGGATCTGGGGGATTTCCCTGTTCGAATTCGCTTCGCGCAACGCCGTGGGCCGGGCGATCAGTGACTCCTTGAGCCGCATCGGCCTGATCTTCCTGATGACCTGGCTGACCTGGGTGGTGCTCGACACGGCGATCCAGGAGGCTCTCAAGCCGCCGCTCAACAAGCGCGGCGCCCGCCAACCCAGCACGCGAGTCAAGACCATCCTGCCGCTGCTGCGCAACGCCGCCAAGATCATCCTGGTGGTGATCTGCGCGATCACCACCATGGCCAACCTGGGCATCAACGTCGCGCCGTTGCTGGCCGGTGCCGGGGTGGTGGGGCTGGCGATCGGTTTCGGTTCGCAGCAACTGGTACAGGACGTGATCACCGGGTTGTTCATCATCATTGAAGACACGCTGTCCATCGGTGACTGGGTGGTACTCAGCTCGGGCCACGCAGGCACTGTCGAAGGCCTGACCATCCGCACCCTGCGTCTGCGCGACGGCAAGGGGTTTGTGCATTCGGTGCCGTTTGGGCAGATCAAGGCCGTGACCAACCAGTCCCGGCAATTCGCCTTTGCGTTTTTCTCGGTGCAGTTCACCTACGACACCGATGTGGACCGTGCCATTGAATTGATCCGCGAGGCTGGCGATTCGATTTCCGAAGACCCGTTCCTCAAGTTCAACCTGCAAGGGCCGCTGGATGTGTTCGGCGTGGACAAGATGGACCTCAACGGGCTGGTGCTCACCGCCCAGTTCCGCACTGTGTCGGGTGGGCAGTATGCGGTGAGCCGGGCGTTCAACCAGCGGCTCAAGAAGCTTGTGGATAACGAGCCGTCGGTGCATTTTGCGCAGACTTATCCACAGCAGGTGGTGATGCCGAAGCGGTTGGATGCACCAGCGGAGCATTCAGAGCCATCGTCGCAGCCTCCATCGAAGCCGTCCGACCAGCCTGCGCAATAACCCGTGGCGAGGGAGCTTGCTCCCGCTCGGCTGCGCAGCAGTCGTCGCTTTTTCAGACGATCGATGAGCCGGGGGCTGTTGCACAGCCCAGCGGGAGCAAGCTCCCTCGCCACGGGCCTTGTGTGTCTGGCTAACGGCGTTGAATCAACTGGGTGCGAATCTCAGCCATCCCTTGAGCATCCAGCTCCACCCAGAACTGCGGCTTGCCGGCAATCAGCGCCGCCACCGGCAACCCATCGCGATATACCAGTCGATTACTCGCCAGCGCCGGCACTTTCGCTCCCGGCAGCAAGGTCCCGGCGAGGTTCAGCGGATCCACCCCACACACCGCGATCAGGCTGCCATCGCTGGGACGGCGCCGCGTTTCGCGCAGCAGGGGAATGGCTTCGGGCAAGGCAAATTGCTCGCCGGCCAGCCCGCTGACAAACCGCCCGCCGCGAATCTCGCCGCGTGCCTCCAGGCGATGGAAAGTGCGCAGTAACTCGCGCCAGCTCGGTAGCCAATCGGCCTCGCGCTCCAGCAGACGCCAGAACACCACGCCGTAACGGCGCAGCAGGGTCATGGCGATGTGTTCCAAGGTCTCGGGCGCAGTCGGCGCCGGGCGGTTACCCGGTTGCGCAGCAGGCGAACTGCGGCGCAACAAGGCCCAGCGCCCGGCGTCGTCCATGCCGCCGACAAACGCTCCACGCCCGCGCCGGCTGCTGCGGGCCTGGCGCTTGCTGGCGGGAGTGATCAAGGCTCGCAGCCCGGCGAAGCTGTCGGCGTTCACCAGCCCGGCGCCCACCAGTTCCTGCAAGGCGCTTTCCAGTTCGCTGCGCAGCAGATGGGCTTCGTGCAGCAACTCATCGAAAAACAATGCGCCGTGCTCGCTGAGGGCCTGGTGGACTTTTTGCGTCCTCGGCGACAACTCGTCGAGCGGCGTCTGCTCGGCCAGGCTGCTCCAGAGCCCGACCTGGCGGCGCGGCAGCAAGACGATCGGCGTGCTGCGCAAGGCGCTGGCGGACAGCTTCTGGCGGGCGCTCAGGCGCGTCCAGACAAACTTGCCGCTGCGACACAGTTCGTCGAGCCAGCTCGCTGAATAATCCTTGATCCGCGCCGGAAACAGGTCGCTGTCCCAGGCCGAGGCGGCCGCCGGATAACCTTCGAACTGGCTGACGATCGATGGCAATACGGCGTTGCCCCGGCCTTGGGCGGATGGCGACAGGTGCTGCCAGTCGAAGAGGAATCGCATGAAATCCTGCAGCGTCACCGGCTCGATTTCCCGGCGCAGGCGCTTGACGGTGTAGCGGTGGATCCGCGCCAGCAGGTGCCGCTCGCACCATTCTTCCTGCCCGGTGCCCGGCGTAAACCGACCGCGCAGCACATACCCTTGTTGCTCCAGTTGGGCCAGGGCCTGGGTCGCTTGCGCGGGTGACAACCCCAGCGGATAGGCGATCGCCGTCAGCGGCTGCGGGCCGAAGGCGCTGAGTCGCGCCCGCAGCACCTCGACCACGGCGTCGTCGCTGTCCCACTGCTCATCAAACCCCGGCAGTGGCGTCAGCGGCGGCTGCCATCGGGCCTGTGGATAAATTGCTTGCAGGCACGTCAGCCGTTCCAGCGGTACCCACAAACCACGCTCCTCGCTGATCCGCACATGGCTGGCGCGACCGCGCTCGGCCAGGGTCCGCAAGCCCTCCAGCCACGACGGCTCGGCGTCGGCTTCGCTGTCGGCGATGCACGCCAGGCTCATCAGCGCTTCATGGATTTCATCGATATTGCTCGGCGTCGGCCAGGCCTCTTCCCGCACCGCCTGAATGGCTTCGGCGTCCAGCGCGCCGAGGTCATCGGTGGATTGCGGATCGCTCCAGCGGCGATTGATCACCGCTTGGGTGCGGCGTTCTTCCAGGGGCGCGTCGTCGAGAAAGGTGTAGGGCCGGGCACTGAGAATTTCCGCCGCCAGGGGCGAGGGCGCCGGCAGGTCGCGGCTGACCAGGCGGATCTCGCCCGCTTCCATGCGTCGCAACAGGGCCAGCCAGCCTTCGCTGTCCATGGCTTCGTGCAGGCAATCGTCGAGAGTCTGTTCCACCAGCGGATGGTCGGGAATCTCTCGCTCGCCGGCGAGATTTTCCAGGCACGCGATCTGGTCGGGAAAAACGCTGGCGATCAGGTCTTCGCTCTTCATGCGCTGGATCTGCGGCGCGACCTTGCGCCCACCGGCGTAACGCGGCAACGCCAGGGCCACGCCGGCGTTCCAGCGCCAGCGCACCCCGAACAACGGCGCATCCAGCACCGCCTGGATCAGGATCTGTTCGGCGCTGTGGCTGTTGAGGTAACGCCAGACCTCGTCCAGCTCGAAGCTGTGGCTGGTGGATAACGAGAGCACGATGGCGTCTTCGCTGGCGGCGGCCTGCAATTCGAAATTGAAGGTACGGCAGAAACGCTTGCGCAGGGCCAGGCCCCAGGCGCGGTTGATGCGGCTGCCGAACGGCGTGTGGATGATCAGTTGCGTACCGCCGGATTCGTCGAAAAAGCGCTCCATCAGCAGCGTGTCCTGGGACGGCAGGGCGCCGAAGGCCAGGCGCGCCGGGGCGAGGTAATCGAGCAGTTGCTCGGCGCTGGCGAGGTTCAGTTGCAGGGTCCCGGTCAGCCAGTCGAGGGCCGGTTGCAGATTGCCCGGTGTGGCGCCGAGCAATTCATCCAGGTGGGCTTGCAGGCGGGCCACGGCCTGGGACAACTCGGCGCTGCGCCCCGGGGCTTCGCCGAGCCAGAACGGGATGGTCGGCGGTTGACCCTGGGCGTCCTCGACCCGCACGCGGCCACTTTCGACGCGGATGATCCGGTACGAGGTATTGCCCAACTGGAACACGTCGCCGGCAATGCTCTCGACCGCGAAATCTTCGTTGACGCTGCCGATGTTCAGGCCCTGGGGTTCGAGCAGCACGCTGTAGTCGGCATTGTCCGGAATCGTGCCGCCGCTGGTCACGGCGGTGAGCTTGCTGCCTCGGCGCCCGCGCAAGGTCCGACTGACCGCGTCGCGATGCAGGTACGCGCTGCGCACACCCTCGCGGCCATTGACGCCCTCGGCGAGCATCTGCAACAGCGCCTGGTAGTGATTTTCGTCGAGTTCGGCGTAGGGCGAGGCACGGCGGAACATCTCCAGCAGCGCCTGTTCGTGCCATTCCTGGCAACTGACCTCGGCGACGATCTGCTGCGCCAGCACATCCAGCGGCGCCTCGGGGATGTGCAGGATGTCCAGCTCGCCACGGCGCACGCAGTCGAGCAGGGCGACGCACTCGATCAGGTCGTCGCGAGTGGTGGCGAACAGACGCCCCTTTGGCGTGCCGCCGACCTGGTGGCCGGAGCGTCCGACCCTTTGCAGGAACGCCGAGATCGAACGGGGCGAGGCGATCTGGCAGACCAGGTCGACATCGCCGATGTCGATGCCCAGCTCCAGGGACGCGGTGGCGATCAATACCTGCAGTTCGCCGCGCTTGAGGCGTTGTTCGGCGTCGAGGCGAAATTCCTTGGCCAGGCTGCCGTGATGGGCCGCCACCGCCTCCTTGCCCAGGCGCTCGCTCAAATGCCGGCTCAGGCGCTCGGCCAGGCGCCGGGTGTTGACGAACACCAGCGTGGTCCGGTGTTGCCGGGCCAGTTCGGCGAGCCGGTTGTAGACCAGTTCCCAGACATCGTTGGCCATCACCGCCGAAAGCGGCACGGGCGGCACTTCGATGTCCAGGTCCCGTGGGCGGGCGTGGCCGATGTCGACGATTTCACAGGTGCGTCCCTGGCCGACGAGAAAGCGCGACACCGCTTCGATGGGTTTTTGCGTGGCGGACAGTCCGATGCGCACCAGCGGTTCGGCGCACAGCGCTTGCAGTCGCTCCAGGCTCAAGGCCAGGTGGCTGCCGCGTTTGCTCGCGGCGATGGCGTGGATTTCATCAATGATCACCGTGCGCGTGCTGGCGAGCATCTGCCGGCCGGAATCGGAACCGAGCAGCACGTAGAGCGATTCGGGCGTGGTCACCAGGATGTGCGGCGCGGTCTTGCGCATCGCCGTGCGATCTTTTTGCGGTGTGTCGCCGGTGCGCACCGCCGTGGTGATGGGCAACGGCGGCAAGCCCATTCGTTGCAACTGCTCGGTGATGCCGGCCAGGGGATTTTGCAGATTGATGCGGATATCGTTGCTCAACGCCTTGAGCGGCGAGACGTAGACCACCAGGGTCTGGTCCGGCAGACCGCCTTGCTCCAGGCCGCGATGCACCAGGTCATCGAGCACCGCGAGAAACGCCGTCAAGGTCTTGCCCGAGCCGGTGGGCGCCGCGACCAGCACCGAACGCCGTTGGCTGATCAACGGCCACGCCCGGGCCTGGGCGGCGGTGACCGCCGGGAATGTCTGGCTGAACCAGGCGCGAACGGCGGGGTGAAAGCCTGCCATGGCGTGGTCGGCTGGAAGGGGCAGATTCATGAGGGGCAGTTTAGGCGGGTGGGGTGGGTAGGATGCAAGTACCGTCCGGGATCTCTATTGCCTGTTCAGGCCCCATCGCGAGCAAGCTCGCTCCCACAGGGGATCTCGACTGTGCATGCAATCATGTGGGAGCGAGCTTGCTCGCGATGGCGGCCTCAAGGCCTGCGCAAAGCCACGATCTGCACATTACGGATGACGGTTGCGCACTAAACCCGCAAAATGCAACGATTCCGACCACGCCCACGGGCGTTGTCGACCAAAAATCTTGTGCCAACAGACTGGGCCTGCTGACTTTATGCGAATGCGCCTTATGTTACTGGGCGGCGGAAATGCCCTTGGGCAGGCGCTGATTCGCCTCGGTGCAGAAGAAGACATCGGTTTTCTTGCCCCCCGCCCGCCCGAAGATGGCTGGGATGCCGCGAGCCTGACGCAGTTGCTCGACGACACCCGGCCGGACGCCTTGATCAACCTGGCGTACTACTTCGACTGGTTCCAGGCCGAGACCGTCAGCGAGCAGCGCCTGGCGAGCCAGGAGCGGGCGGTCGAGCGCCTGGCCGAACTGTGCCAGCATCACAACATCGTCCTGGTGCAACCCTCGAGTTACCGTGTATTCGACGGCTCGCGCGCCACCGCCTACAGCGAAAAAGACGAGCCGGTGCCCCTGGGCTTGCGTGGCCAGGCACTGTGGCGCATCGAGCAAAGCGTGCGCGCCACCTGTCCGCAGCATGTGCTGCTGCGTTTTGGCTGGCTGTTGGACGACAGCGCCGATGGCATCCTCGGACGGTTCCTGGCCCGGGCCGAGCAGCCCGAAGAGCTGCTGCTGGCCGACGACCGCCGGGGTAATCCGACACCGGTCGACGATGCGGCGCGGGTAATCATTTCGGTGCTCAAACAACTCGATTGCGCGGCGCCGCTGTGGGGCACGTACCATTACGCCGGACACGAGGCGACGACGCCGCTGGCGCTGGGCCAGGCAATTCTTACCGAAGCCCGCGCCCTGCACCCGCTGGCCATCGAGTCACCCACGCCCCAGGCCCACGCCGCGCGGCCGGACGCCGCCGAAGAACCGCAGCACGCGGTACTGGCCTGCAAGAAAATTCTGCACACTTTCGGGATCAAGCCACGCGCCTGGCGCGCCGCACTCCCGGGCTTACTGGATAGGTTTTATCGCCATGGCTAAAGGCCCTGTTTTAATCACCGGCGGCGCCGGTTTCATCGGTTCGCACTTGACCGACGCGTTGCTCGCCAACGGCCATTCGGTGCGCATTCTCGATGACTTGTCCACCGGCAAGCGCAGCAACCTGCCGCTGGACAACCCGGCAGTCGAACTGATCGAAGGCGACGTCGCCGATGCGGCGCTGGTCGCCCGGGCCATGGCCGGGTGCAGCGCGGTGGCGCACCTGGCGGCGGTGGCCTCGGTGCAAGCCTCGGTGGACGACCCGGTACGTACCCACCAGAGCAATTTCATCGGCACCCTGAATGTCTGCGAGGCCATGCGCCAGGCGGGCGTGAAACGGGTGCTGTTCGCTTCCAGCGCCGCGGTCTATGGCAACAATGGTGAAGGCCAGTCCATCGACGAAGACACCTCCAAGGCGCCGCTAACGCCTTACGCCTCGGACAAACTGGCGAGCGAGTTCTACCTCGACTTCTACCGGCGCCAGCACGATCTCGAACCGGTGATGTTCCGCTTCTTCAACATCTACGGTCCACGCCAGGATCCGTCCTCGCCGTACTCGGGGGTCATCAGCATTTTCAGCGAGCGGGCCCAGAAAGGCTTGCCGATCAGCGTGTTCGGCGACGGCGAGCAGACCCGGGATTTCGTCTACGTGGAAGACCTGGTACAGGTGCTGGTGCAGGCCATCGAGAAGCCTGAAGTGCAAGCGGGCGCGGTGAATGTCGGCTGGAACCAGGCCACCACGCTCAAGCAGATGCTCCAGGCCCTGGCCGACGTGGTCGGGGATTTGCCCGCGATCAGCTACGGCCCGGCGCGCTCCGGCGACATTCGCCATTCGCGGGCTGATAACCGGCGGTTGCTGGAGCGTTTCGACTTGCCGGCGCAAACGCCGATGAGCGTGGGCCTGGCGCGGTTGCTCGGGCGCTGAGTTTCACCAGCCAAAAAACTGTGGGAGCGAGCTTGCTCGCGATAGCGGTGGGTCAGTCAACATTATTGCCGACTGATCCACCGTCATCGCGAGCAAGCTCGCTCCCACAGGGGCTTTCGTTCCTTCAGGTTCGGCTCAGAACTTGTAACCCAACCCCACCATGTAGACGAACGGATCCACATCCACGTCAACCTTGGCCCGAGTTCCGCCGGCCACCGCGTTGTTGTCGACATAGGCGGTGGTGTCGATGTCGATGTAGCGGACCTGGCCGTTGATCATGATGTTGTCCGTCAGCATGTAGTCGGCGCCGACTTGCCACGCCATGCCCCAGCTGTTGCTCGCCCGGAAGTTGCTGAAACCGTTGGCGCTGGCGTCGCTGCCGACGTGTTCGTCATAGATCCAGGTGTAGTTGATGCCGGCGCCGACGTAAGGCTGGAAGGCCGACTTGGCGTCGAGTGGGTAGTAGACCAGGCTCAGGGTCGGCGGCAAGTGCTTGAGTGTGCCGAGCTTGCCATTGGCGGCGCCGAGGGCGGTGCCTTTGATTTTCACGTCGTGCTCGAATGGCGAGGCCGCCAGCAGCTCGATCCCCCAATTGTCGGTGAGCATGTAGGCGAAGTTCAGGCCCAACTGAGTGTCGCTGCTCATGGTCGCCTTGCCGCCCAGGTCGGCACCGGCCAGCGGGCCACGGTCGACCTTGACGCTGGAACTGTCGGCATCCGGATTGACGGTGATGGCGCCGGCGCGAACGATGATATCGCCGGCGGTATGGGCCTGGGCGAGTGGTGCCGCGAGCGCGAGGGCGACGAGGGAAGCGCTGAGCAGAGACTTTTGCATGGGGGCTCCGGAGAACATTCAAAAAGGATGTCCCATGTTACGAAGCCGTCTGGAGCGGTCTTTTGACTCAGCTCAATGAAAGTGTGATGAGTGGGTCTTGAGGCTTCGCGAGCAGGCTCGCTCCCACAGTGGATCGGTTGTGAACACGAATCTTGTGTCCGACGCAGAACCCGGTGGGAGCGAGCCTGCTCGCGAATGCTATTTCACTGGAAACCATCGGCTACCAGATTCACTCCGGCAGCTCATACACGTAAATCTTCTGCGCCTCCATCTGATACCCGGCATCGGCCAGTTCACTGGTGGATGGCTTGACCTGCATCGGCCCTTCCACCCAGTACGGTTGATAAAGCTCGTCGAGCTTGACCCCGACTTCGCTTTTCACATGCACGATCTGGTTCGACGGCGGAGGCGGCACGTGGATGCAGGCGCCGAAATACGGCACCAGCAGGAAGTCGGTCGTGCGGCCTTCCTCACTGACTTCCAGTGGCACGATATAACCCGGCAAGCGAATCTGCTGGCCGTCCAGGGCCTTGACCACCGGGGCGTTGGGCATGTCCTGCCGGGCCGCCGGCGCGGATTCGGCGGCCAGGGCGTCGCTCATTTTCGACAGGTCATGCAGGGGCGTCATGTTCGGCACTTCCGGCGGCGCGTCCGGCGGGATCATTTCCGACCAGGCCAGGTCTCTCGGCTCGGCCGCCCACAATGGCAGGCTGACCAGCATCAACAGCGCAAGCAGGGCGCGGGGCATTTTCAACGTCCTCATAAACGGATCGACAGGCCATCGGCCAGCGATTGGCGATAGGCGCGCCAGGCCGGCACGCTGCCCATCAGCAAGGCGGCGACCAGAATGCCAGCCAGCAGCGTCCATTCATACTCGCTCGGCCAGCCCAGCGGCAGATACAGGCCGTAGGCCGACTGCACGTAACCCTGGGCGACGGCGATGCCGATGTACAGCAAGGCCAGCCCGGCGGTGACTCCAGCCAAGGCCAGCGCAAAGGCTTCGAGCACCAGCAGCGTCGCGATGTGCCACGGCCGCGCGCCCACCGAGCGCAGGATCGCCATTTCCCGGCGGCGCTCGTTGAGGCTGGTGAGGATAGCCGTGAGCATGCCGATCAAGCCGGTCAGCACCACGAACAGTGAAATCACGAACAAGGCCTTTTCCGCCGTGCCCATCAGGCTCCACAACTCTTGCAGCGCCACACCGGGCAGGATCGCCAGCAGCGGCTCGCCACGGAATTCGTTGATTTCCCGTTGCAGCGCAAACGTGGAAATCTTGCTGTTGAGGCCAAGCATGAACGCGGTAATGGCCTTGGGCGTAAGGTCCATGTTGCGGGCCTGGTCGGCGCTGATACGGCCGTTGCCCTGGGCCGGTACGCCATTTTTCCAGTCGACATGGATCGCCTCCATGCCGCCCAGGCTGATGTGCAGCGTACGGTCCACCGGCGTGCCGGTGCGCTTGAGAATCCCGACCACGGTGAACGGTTTGTCGTCATGCTTGACCAGGCTGATGGCCGCCACGCCGTGGGCCAACACCAGCTTTTCCCCGAGTTTGTAATGCAGCGCCTCGGCCACTTCCGCGCCGAGCACCACTTCGAACGGATCGCTGGCGAATGCCCGGCCGTCCGCCAGTTCCAGATGTTGCCGGCGGCCGTACTGGTAATGCTCGAAGTAGGCCACGGTGGTGCCCATCACCCGATAACCGCGATGGGAATCGCCAAGGGACATGGGAATCGCCCATTTCACTTTCGGATTGCTGGCGAACTGCTCGAAGCTGTCCCAGCGAATGTTATTGGTGGCGTTGCCGATGCGAAACACCGAGTACAGAAGCAGGTTCACCGAACCGGAGCGAGCGCCGACGATCAGGTCGGTGCCGCTGATGGTGCTGGCGAAACTGGCCCGCGCCTCGGTACGCACGCGTTCCACGGCCAGCAGCAGGCAGACGGAAAGGGCAATGGCAAAAGCGGTGAGGATCGCCGTGAAGCGGCGGTTCGCCAGGCTGGCCATGGCTAGACGGAACAAATACATCTCAGACCTCGAGTGGCGTGGCGGCGCGATTGAGATCGGCCAGCGAGAGGTGGCGATCGAACAGCGGCGCCAGGCTCTGGTCGTGGCTGACAAACAGCAGGCTCGAACCGGCTTCGCGGCATTCGGCGAAGAGCAGCCGCAGGAAGTTTTCCCGGGCGTCGTAATCCAGCGCCGAGGTCGGCTCGTCGGCAATCACCAGTTCCGGTTGGCCGATCAGTGCGCGGGCGGCGGCGACCCGTTGTTGCTGGCCGATGGACAATGAGTCGGCGCGGCGATCCAGCAGGCTCGAATCGCTCAGCCCGAGATGAGCCAGCAGCGTGGCGGCGGCTTGATCGACGCTGCCATGGCGTTGCTTCGCCCGTTGCGCGCGTAATGTCGAGAAATGGCAGGGCAGCTCGACGTTTTCGCGCACCGAGAGAAATGGCAGCAGGTTGAACTGCTGGAAAATGTAGCCGGTATGGTCCACGCGAAAGCGGTCGCGGCGGCCGGCGCCCAGTTCGCTGAGTTCCTGACCGAGCAGGCGGATGCTGCCGCGATCCGGTGTCTGCACACCGCCCAGCAGCCCCAGCAACGTGGTCTTGCCGCTGCCGCTGGGGCCCTTGAGAAACAGAGTTTCACCGGCCTCCAGGCGAAACGCCGGGATATCCAGCAAGAGCGGATGCCCGGGCCAGCTGAAGCCCAGGTCGGACAGTTCGATGAGTGCTTGGGTCATGTCGCCGATTTTTCAGGTTAACGGAATTCCTGTGGGAGCGAGCCTGCTCGCGAATGCGGTGAGTCAGCCAACATCGTCGTTGAATGTACTGGCGCATTCGCGAGCAGGCTCGCTCCCACATCGGGATTTTGCGGTGGATCAGAATTTCAGTGCAGGGGCCTTTGCCGTCACTTCAACGCCTTGCTGACCGCTCGGGCCGATCAGTTGTACCTGAATTTTCTGGGTGGCCGGGAAGGTTTTGAACAGGGTCGCCAGGTCCAGGTTCTTCAAGGCGCCCGGAGCGGCGCAGGTGAACTGGTAGTGGGCATGGATCTCGCTGTGCTCGTCGTGATGCTCGTCGCCGTCTTCGTCGTGGTCTTCATGGTCCGGCTCATCGCCGAAAAGCGGGCTCTCCAGCTCCTGATGGGCCACGGTGCACTTGGCCGCGGCCGGCAGGTTGAACAGCGCCAGGGGTTTATCCAGCTGCGCCCGCACGGCGGCGACCTTGGCCTTGTCGGCATCGCTGGTGGCGGCGTGTTCGAAGCCGACCAGGTTCATCGCCGGGCTCTCCAGCTCCAGTTCCAGGGTCTGGCCGTCCAGCGCGGCGTTCAGCCGAGCGACGCCGTGTTCATGGGCGCCGAGGCTGCCGTGCTCATGGTCATGGTCGTGATCATGCTCGACGGCCGCGTGAGCGACAGCCAACGGCAGCAGGGCGAACGGCAAAGCGAGAAGCAGACGACGCATGACGAGTCTCCGGAAAGGTTATGTAATCTTATAACGAAAGTGCGCAGAGTTTGACCGTCTGCTTGGCGTCGCGCAAGGCCCATGGGAGCATGCGTAGATGAAATCTTCAGGAGCACGGTGATGTTGCGGATACGCGGAACCGTCGGCGAGTGGCCGGTGGACTTGACGATCGAGATGGATGAAGGCGACTGGGCGCAGCTCGGCGCGCAGCTGCAGGTGGCCAAGTCCGAGGTTGCGACGACACCGTCGGCCAGGCCGGCGAGTCAGGACGATGCCCAATGGCAGATCGCCAAGGAGCTGCTGCGCAAGGCCGGGCAATTGACCGGCCCGGACTTGCTGGAGCAGCTGGAAGGCCTGACCGGCAGCGCTTCGTCCGGCAAGCGGCTGTTGGTGCGTCTGCGCCACAGCGCCGAGGTCAAGGTGTTGAGCGGCGGGGATACGCCGCTCTACAGCTGGGTCGGTCAGTAAAGCGCGGCGAACAGCTTGCGGCGATAGGTCGTCACCAGCGGGTGGTCATTGCCCAGCAGCTCGAACACTTGGAGCAAGGTCTTGTGTGGCAGGCCTTCGCTGTAGCTGCGATTGCGGATGAACAGCTTGAGCAGCGCATCGAGGGCGGGTTCGTACTGCTGGCGCGCCAGTTGCTGGATCGCCAGTTGATACGCCGCTTCATCATCCTGTGGGTCTTTCGCCAGGCGCGCCTTCAGGTCGGCGGCGTCCGGCAGGTCCTTGGCCAGGCCGAGGAACTGGATCTGCGCCTTGGCAGCGGCCAGTGCGGCCTTGTGCTCGTCACTTTTCACGGCATCCAGAACTGTCTGCGCTTCGTCCAGCTCGCCGCGCTCGGTCAGGCAGCGGGCATAGAGGATCAGCGCCTTGGCGTTGCTGTTGTCTTCCACCAGCAGTGCCTTGAGCAGGGCTTCGGCGTCGGCGAAACGACCGTCGTCGAACAGCGCCTGGGCTTGTTCCAGCGGATCGGCGGTGGCTGGCGGCGGCATCTGCACATGGGGTTCGAGCATTGCCCGCACCGCCGATTCCGGCTGGGCACCGGCAAAGCCGTCGACCGGCTGGCCGTCCTTGAACAACACAACGGTGGGCAGGCTGCGAATGCCGAAGCGGGCGACGATGTCCTGCTCGATGTCGCAGTTGACCTTGGCCAGCAGCAGTTCACCCTGGTAGCTCTCGGCGATGCCTTGCAGCATCGGCATCAGCGCCTTGCACGGCGCACACCACTCGGCCCAGAAATCCACCAGCACCGGTTTGTGGAAGGAGTTGGCGATTACCGACTGGTCGAAATCGGCAGTGGTGGCGTCGAAGATGTAGGGCGTGTCCTGGGTCATGGGAAGTCTCGTAGAACGCTTGAATGGGGCAACTATACGGCTTGGTGGGGGATGGCTGAAAGTCGGGACTTGCGGCGCCTGATGCACCGCTTTCGCGAGCAGGCTCGCTCCCACAGTGTTTTGTGGTGCCGGCAACTTCTGTTAACTGAACAAAATCCCTTGGGGAGCGAGCCTGCTCGCGAAGCTTTCAGTCGCGCCGCGCGTGGTACAGGCTCACATGCCGAAACTCCTCCGGCTCGGCCAGGTCCGGCAGAGTCATGGCTTCGAGCATTTCAATATGGCGATACAGCGGATGCTGGAAATCGCGCACCCGGGAGTCCGCCACCAGCGCCTCGCGGCCACGGCTGAGGAACTGGTCGAGCAACGGCAGGTTGGCCCGGTCATAAAGCACATCGGCGACCAGGATCAGGTCGAAGCGATCGGCTTCGGCGAAAAAGTCCGCTGAATAATTCAGTTCTACGCCGTTAAGCGCGGCGTTGGCCCGTGACGCGGCAAGCGCCAATGGATCCAGGTCGCAGGCCACCACTTCGCGCGCCCCGGCCTTGATCGCCGCGATACCCGCCACGCCGGAGCCGGCGCCGAAATCCAGTACCCGCTTGCCCTCGACCCACTGCGGGCGTTCGGCCAGGTAGCGGGCCAGCGCCAGGCCGCTGGCCCAGCAGAAACTCCAGTAGGGCGGTTCGTGGAGGATGCGGCGGGTTTCCTCCGGGCTGAAGGCGCGGTCCATGTTCTCGCCGTCGATCAGCCACAACGCCAGGTCGGTGCCGGGTAGCGCACAGGACACCAGGCGCGCATCGCCCAGCAGCTCGACCAAGGCATTTTGAAGGTGCTGCGGTGCCTTCATGGAGCTTTGACGAATTGCAGGACGCCCAGCGCCTGGGTGGTCGGTTGCGTGATGCGTTGTTCCGGCAGATGCAGGATCAGTTGGCCGGACTGGCTGGCGCGGCCGCGCAACTCGACACGGGCGCCGAGCGGGAACGCTTCCGGATTGAAGCGCAGGCGAAAGGGCAGCGCCTGGTTGGTGCCGATCAGGCTGGAGCTGGCGAGCAGTTGTTGCGGGCGGTCCTTGTCATCGATCACCAGTAGCGCCAGTTCGACTTCGGCGCCGGCCGGTACGCCTTGCAGGGTGCCGCTCAATTCGCGCTGATGGGCCGGCAGCGGGCCAAGCTCGGTGGCCTGCCGGGCCTTTTCCTGGGCCTGTTTCGGCGCTGGGGCCGGGGCGGGGGCAGCGGGCTTGGGGGCGTCGCTGCTGCACGCCATCAGCAGGCTGAAGAGACTGAGCAAAACGAGCGATCGTAGCGGCATGGGTGGCTCCAGCAAGGTGAATTCCGTGGGTCTTACAATAAGCCCGTCTGTATACCGTAAACCCTATGGCTTGTCTTGCCAGTGGGATGCGCTACCATGGCCCTCCCTTTTTTTGTTGCCTGCCACCATGCACTGTCCCTTCTGCGGTGCCAACGACACCAAAGTCATCGACTCGCGACTGGTCGCCGAGGGCGAACAGGTCCGCCGCCGCCGCGAATGCCTGGCCTGCGGCGAGCGTTTCACGACGTTCGAGACCGCTGAACTGGTGTTGCCGCGCCTGATCAAGACCGACGGCAGCCGCCAGCCGTTCGACGAAGAAAAACTGCGCGCCGGCATGCAGCGCGCCCTGGAAAAACGCCCGGTGAGCGTCGAGCGCCTGGAAGCGGCGCTGGTGCACATCAAGCACAAGCTGCGCGCGACGGGCGAGCGTGAGGTCAAGTCCCTCGTCGTCGGTGAGCTGGTCATGGCCGAGCTGCAAAAACTCGACGAAGTGGCCTATATCCGCTTCGCCTCGGTGTACCGGCGTTTCCAAGACCTCAACGAGTTCCGCGAGGAAATCGACCGCCTGGCCCGCGAACCGGTGAAAGAATGACCGGCGCGGCGCAGCAGGCCGTCCTCGACGCCCACTACATGGCCCGCGCCCTGGAACTGGCGCGGCGCGGTCACTACAGCACCCACCCCAACCCCCGGGTCGGTTGCGTTATCGTGCGCGACGGGGTGGTGGTCGGCGAAGGCTGGCACATCCGCGCCGGTGAACCCCATGCCGAAGTCCATGCCCTGCGCGCCGCCGCTGACAAAGCCCGGGGCGCGACGGCCTACGTGACCCTCGAACCTTGCAGCCACCATGGGCGCACGCCGCCCTGCGCCGATGCGCTGGTCAATGCCGGCGTGGCGCGGGTGGTCGCGGCAATGCAGGACCCCAATCCGGAAGTCGCCGGGCGCGGCCTGCAACGTCTCGCCCAGGCCGGCATCGCCACACAAAGCGGCGTGCTCGAAGGCGAAGCGCGCAAGCTTAACGAAGGGTTTCTCAAGCGCATGGAGCACGGCCTGCCGTTCGTGCGGGTCAAGCTTGCCATGAGCCTGGATGGCCGTACCGCCATGGAAAGCGGCGAGAGCCAATGGATCACCGGCCCCGCCGCTCGCTCGGCGGTGCAACGCCTGCGCGCCCAGGCCAGCGTGGTGCTGACCGGCGCCGATACGGTGCTGGCGGACAACGCCCGGCTGACCGTGCGTGCCGATGAGCTTGGGCTGGACGCCGAGCAGACCGCGTTGGCCATGAGCCGTCCGGCGCTGCGGGTGCTGGTGGACGGTCGTCTGCGGGTGCCGCTGGATGCGCCGTTCTTCAGAGCCGGCCCGGCGCTTGTCGCTACCTGCATGGCGGTTGAGGAACAGTACGCCAACGGCCCTGAATGCATGATCGTCGCCGGGGAAGATGGCCAGGTCGATCTGCATCGCCTGCTGCTGGAGCTGGCGGCCCGTGGCGTCAATGAAGTGCTGGTGGAAGCCGGCCCGCGCCTGGCGGGTGCTTTCGCCCGGCAGGGGTTGGTCGACGAATTCCAGATTTTCATCGCCGGCAAGTTCCTCGGATCCACGGCGCGGCCATTGCTCGATTGGCCGCTGGCGCAGATGAAAGACGCGCCGCAGCTTCAAATCACCGACATTCGCGCCGTGGGCGATGACTGGCGAGTCATCGCCGTCCCCGCTCCGCAGGCCAGCGTATAATTCCCGGCTTTCGCGCAAGCGACGGTCCGTTCTCGAGGAGGACTCCATGTTTACCGGCATCATCGAATCCATCGGCAGCATCCGTGCACTCACTCCCAAGGGCGGCGATGTGCGGGTCCACGTCGAAACCGGCAAGCTCGACCTGAGCGACGTCAAGCTGGGCGACAGCATCGCCGTGAACGGCGTCTGCCTGACCGCCGTGGAACTGCCTGGCAATGGTTTCCTGGCGGACGTCAGCCGGGAAACCCTCGACTGCACCGCGATGAACGACCTCAAGAGCGGCAGCCCGGTCAACCTGGAAAAAGCCCTGACCCCGACTACCCGCCTGGGCGGGCACCTGGTCAGCGGTCATGTGGATGGCGTCGGTGAAGTGGTGTCGCGCAGCGATAACGCCCGGGCCGTGGAGTTTCGTATCCGCGCTCCGAAAGAACTCGCCAAGTACATCGCCCACAAGGGCTCGATCACGGTCGACGGCACCAGCCTGACCGTCAACGCGGTGGATGGCGCCGAATTCCTGCTGACGATCATCCCGCACACGCTGAGCGAAACCATCATGGCCTCGTACCGGCCTGGTCGCCGGGTCAACCTTGAGGTCGACCTGCTGGCCCGTTACCTGGAGCGCCTGTTGCTGGGCGACAAGGCTGCCGAACCTGCGGCCGGTAACATCACTGAAAGCTTTCTGGCCGCCAACGGCTACCTCAAATCCTGACCCAAGGGGGTGCCGCGTGGCGCTCAATAGCATCGAAGAACTGGTTGAAGACATCCGCCAAGGCAAGATGGTCATCCTCATGGATGACGAAGACCGCGAGAACGAAGGCGACCTGATCATGGCCGCCGAATGCTGCAAGGCCGAACACATCAATTTCATGGCCAAGCACGCCCGTGGCCTGATCTGCATGCCGATGACCCGTGAGCGCTGCGAGCTGCTGAAGCTGCCGTTGATGGCGCCACGCAACGGTTCCGGGTTCGGCACCAAGTTCACCGTGTCCATCGAGGCCGCCGAGGGCGTGACCACCGGTATTTCCGCCGCGGACCGGGCGCGTACCGTGCAGGCCGCTGCGGCCGCCGACGCCAGGGCCGAAGACATCGTCAGCCCCGGTCACATCTTCCCGCTGATGGCCCAGGCCGGCGGCACCCTGGCCCGCGCCGGCCACACCGAAGCGGCGTGCGACCTCGCGCGTATGGCCGGTTTCGAGCCCGCCGGCGTCATCTGCGAAGTGATGAACGACGACGGCACCATGTCCCGTCGCGCCGAGCTTGAGGCTTTCGCTGCCGAGCACGACATCAAGATCGGCACCATTGCCGATCTGATCCACTACCGGATGATCCACGAGCGTACCGTTCAGCGGATTGCCGAGCAGCCGCTGGACAGCGAACTGGGCCAGTTCAACCTGGTGACCTACCGCGATTCGGTGGAAGGCGACGTGCACATGGCGCTGACCCTGGGAACCGTGTGCGCCGAAGAACCGACTCTGGTTCGCGTGCACAACATGGACCCACTGCGTGACCTGCTGATGGTCAAGCAGCCGGGCCGCTGGAGCCTGCGCGCGGCCATGGCCGCGGTAGCCGAGGCCGGCAGCGGCGTGGTGCTGTTGCTCGGGCACCCGCTCGATGGCGATGTGCTGCTGGCGCACATTCGCGAAACCACCGAACATCAACCGGTGAAAAAACCGACCACCTACAGCATCGTCGGGGCCGGTTCGCAGATCCTGCGCGACCTGGGCGTACGCAAAATGCGCCTGATGAGCGCACCGATGAAATTTAATGCGATATCCGGTTTCGATCTGGAAGTTGTAGAATACGTGCCCTCCGAATAATGGCCTGCGGATTCCGGCTTGTAGTTCAGGCTTGTCGGATCCACAAAAGCTGTGCAAGTGGGCAACAGGACGGAATCTGCGGCGCTGTATTCGAGACTAATATCACTGAGGAGCACGTATAGAACGTGCTCCGGCTCTTTAAGAGAACTGACGAATGACCCTGAAGACCATCGAAGGTACCTTCATCGCCCCCAAGGGCCGCTACGCGCTGGTAGTCGGCCGTTTCAACAGCTTTGTGGTTGAGAGCCTGGTCGACGGTGCGGTCGATGCCCTGGTTCGCCATGGCGTGAGCGAAGGCGACATCACCATTATCCGTGCCCCTGGCGCCTTCGAAATTCCGCTGGTTGCGCAGAAAGTCGCACAAAAAGGCGAATTTGCGGCGATCATCGCCCTCGGCGCGGTCATTCGTGGCGGTACTCCACACTTCGAATACGTGGCCGGCGAATGCACCAAGGGCCTGGCCCAGGTGTCCATGGAATTCGGCGTACCGGTTGCCTTCGGCGTGCTGACCGTTGATTCCATCGAACAAGCCATCGAACGTTCCGGCACCAAGGCCGGTAACAAAGGTGCCGAAGCTGCCCTGTCCGCCCTGGAAATGGTCAGCCTGCTGGCGCAGTTGGAGGCCAAGTGATTAGCGACGAAAGCGATCGTTTCAATCCGCGCGAGCCGAAACCGGCCGACGCCGGCAAGCCTTCGAAGAGCGTCAAGCGCCGCGAAGCCCGTCAGCTCGCGACCCAGGCCCTGTACCAATGGCACATGGCCAAGCAGTCGCTGAACGAGATCGAAGCGCAGTTTCGCGTCGATAACGACTTCAGCGATGTCGATGGCGCGTATTTCCGCGAGATCCTGCATGGCGTCCCGGCCCACAAGACCGAAATCGATACGGCCCTGGCACCTTGCCTGGACCTGACGATCGATGAACTGGACCCGGTTGAGCTGGCTGTGTTGCGCCTGTCCACCTGGGAACTGATGCAGCGCGTCGACGTACCGTACCGCGTGGTGATCAACGAAGGGATCGAGCTGGCGAAAGTCTTCGGTTCCACCGATGGCCACAAGTTCGTCAACGGCGTACTCGACAAGCTCGCCCCGCGTCTGCGTGAAGCCGAAGTGAAGGCGTTCAAGCGCTGATTGGCGCTTGTAGCGGCTATGGGCGAATTTGAGCTGATCCGTCACTACTTTGCCGCCGCTGCCTGTGCGCAAGGCGGCGAGGGCGTTGCGCTCGGAATCGGCGACGATTGCGCCCTGCTGGCCGTTCCTCCCGGAGAACAGCTCGCGGTATCCACCGACACGCTCGTGGCCGGTGTGCATTTTCCGGACCCTTGCGACCCGTTCCTGCTCGGCCAGCGCTCGCTGGCCGTGGCGGTCAGCGACCTGGCCGCCATGGGCGCCAGTCCTCTCGCCTTTACCCTCGCCCTGACCTTGCCGACGGTGGCCGCCGATTGGCTGCAGGCGTATGCCCGTGGCCTGAACCAGATGGCCCAGGCTTGTGGTGTAGCACTGGTGGGGGGCGATACCACCCGCGGGCCGTTGAGCCTGACCATGACCGTGTTCGGCCGCGTGCCGTGCGGCCAGGCGCTGACCCGCAGCGGCGCGCAACCCGGCGATCTGCTTTGCGTCGGTGGTGACCTGGGCAATGCGGCTGGCGCGTTGCCGCTGGTTCTCGGCGAGCGCAGTGCCGAGCCTGCTATCGCCGAGCCGCTGCTGGCTCACTACTGGTCGCCACAACCGCAGATCGGCCTTGGCCTGGCTCTACGGGGCAAGGCCAGCGCGGCAATGGACATTTCCGATGGGTTGTTGGCGGACTGCGGGCATATCGCGCTGGCATCCGGCGTGGCGTTACGGGTTGAACGGGACCGGTTGCCGTTGTCCAACGCTCTGTTGGCGTTTGGCCTGCCGCAGGCACAACATGCCGCCCTGAGTGGCGGCGACGACTATGTGTTGCTGTTCACCCTGCCGCCGGTCCGATTGTCGGCACTTCTCGCCGAAGGCTGGCCGATTCATGTGGTCGGCAGTGTCACGGCGGGGCAGGGCGTCATGCTGGTCGACAGCCTTGGACAGGACATCACCCCGCCAATCCGGGGCTATCAACATTTTCGGGAGACACCGTGACAGATCATCCCAACCAGGTTCCGGCAGAATTCGTTCCGCCCTCGGTCTGGCGCAATCCCTGGCATTTCATGGCGTTTGGCTTCGGTTCGGGCACGTTGCCCAAAGCGCCAGGCACATGGGGCTCGCTGGTTGCGCTACCCTTCATACCGTTGTGGCAGATGTTGCCGGATTGGGGCTACTGGCTGATGCTCGGCATCACCATGCTGTTCGGCTTCTGGCTGTGCGGCAAAGTGGCGGATGATTTGCGGGTGCACGACCATGAAGGCATCGTCTGGGACGAGATGGTCGGCATGTGGATTACCCTGTGGCTGGTACCGGAAGGCTGGTATTGGTTGTTGACGGGTTTCCTGGTGTTCCGCTTCTTCGATATCCTCAAGCCGTGGCCGATCCGCTGGATCGATCGGCATGTACACGGCGGGGTAGGCATCATGCTCGATGACGTATTGGCCGGCGTGTTCGCCTGGCTGGCAATGCAAGGGTTGGTGTGGTGTTTTACCTGAGGGAACCAGGCATGGGCGTAAGCCGCACACTGTTGCTGTTGTTGTGTCTCGGGGCGTTGCTCGGTGTTCGCGTGGCCGAGTCGGCGCCGTTGCCCGGCAAGATCCGCGCGGCCAGCGAGGAGTGGGCCGACTACACCCAGGCGGATGGCCAGGGCATGGCCTGGGATATCCTGCGCGAGGTGTTCGAACCCGAAGGCGTCAAGCTGGAAACCCGCAGCGTGCCTTACACCCGTTCGATCGGCCTGGTGCAGCGTGGCGAAGTCGACGTGCAGGTCGGTGCCTATCGCGACGAATCCGAGGGGGTGCTCTACCCCAATTGGCACTACGACGTCGATCACATCTATGCGTTGGGCCTGGCGTCAAAGCCCTCTCCCACGTTGGCCACGGTGGGTAATTACCGGCTGGTGTGGATGCGCGGGTACGAATACAACAACTACCTGCCGAACATCCGGCGCTTCAATGAAATCCACCGCTCCGTGGGGATCCTGCCGATGCTGGTCCACGACCGTGCCGATTTTTATATCGATGCGTTGATGGAAATCCAGGATGTACTCGCCAAGGCCGACGACCCCCAGCAGTTCAAGCTCTCTGCGCTGATCAACCTGCCGCTTTACCTGGGCTTTGCCGACACCGAAAACGGACGTGCCTTGCGTGCACTGTTCGACCGGCGCATGGACGTGCTGGTGAAAAGCGGCCAATTGAAGCCGATTTTCGAACGGTGGAAGCAGCCCTATCCCTTCGACGAGAGTGGCAAGCCACCAAAGCCGTGATCAAACTTTTCGATGGTAATGGTTGATAATTCAGCCTAAGCGTCTGTCGGATCGTGCTGTTACAATGCCCGCCTCTGCGAATCTCCAGTACTAGATCAGGAGCACACCGGTGCCTGTCGTTTTTGTTGCCGCTTCCAAGCTGCCAACACCCTTTGCGCAATTCACCATGCATGGTTTTCTCGATGAAGCCACCGGCCGCGAGCACGTCGTGCTCAGCCTGGGTGATTTCGCCGACGGCGCTCCGGTACTCGGTCGCCTGCACTCCGAATGCCTGACGGGCGATGCCTTGTTCAGCCAGCGCTGCGACTGCGGCTCGCAACTCGAAGCGGCCCTGCAGGCCATTGCTCGCGAGGGCCGTGGCGTACTGCTGTACCTGCGCCAGGAAGGCCGCGGCATCGGCCTGTTGAACAAGATCCGTGCCTACGAGCTGCAAGACGGCGGCGCCGATACTGTCGAAGCCAACGAGCGCCTCGGGTTTGCCGCCGACTTGCGTGACTACAGCATTTGCCAACCGATGCTCGAACACCTGGGCATCAAGTCCTTGCGACTGATGACCAACAACCCGCGCAAGGTCAAGGCATTGACCGACATGGGCGTAGTGGTGGCGGAGCGCGTGCCGCTGCATACCGGGCACAACCCGCACAACAAGCTTTACCTGGCAACCAAGGCCAGCAAGCTCGACCACATGATGGGCAACGAGCACCAGGGCGAGGTCGACCGGGCGTGACGCGTGGTCAGGTTCGGCGGCGGCTGGCCGTCAGTTGGTGGCAATACCTGGCGCTGGCGTTGCTGCCGCTGTTCGTGATCAACGCGGTGTTCGGCCAGGGCGAAGCGATTCTGCCGGTGTTGGCGATGCCGCTGTTTATCGCCGGCGTGGCGTCGATGTTTGTCAGCCTGCGATTTTTCGGCGGTTATAAAAACGCCCTGGTCGCCACGCAGAAATCCCTCGATACACCGGAAGAACCCCAAGCCTGGATCACTCTCGCGGCTCGGCGTCGCGCAGCGTTTCTGGCGGCAGGCCTGCCGGCATGGATTGGCGCGCTGGCG
Organism: Pseudomonas sp. Z1-29; assembly: GCF_051131995.1. NCBI lineage: Bacteria > Pseudomonadati > Pseudomonadota > Gammaproteobacteria > Pseudomonadales > Pseudomonadaceae > Pseudomonas > Pseudomonas sp. Z1-29. The sequence goes on from NZ_CP071645.1 coordinate 763,267, forward strand.
GTGTTTGTCGGGTTGGAAGCGGTACCGCTGATGCTCCTGGCGTTATCCACGGCGGTGCTGTTCTACCTGTACCGCATCCCGCGCCAGCTCGGCTGATGCGTCTCTGGCTGGCGGTTCTGCTGCTGGCCGCCAGCGCTTCGACGGCGGCGGCCAATCGTGTCGTCAGCCTGGCGCCGTCGCTCTCTGAAATTGTCGTTGAACTAGGCTCCGCCGACCTGCTGGTGGGTGTGCTGGACGGTGGCGATCGTCCACCGGTCCTGAAGGACCTGCCGTCGGTGGGCCGTTATGGCCAGCTGGATATGGAGCGCTTGCTTAGCCTCCAGCCCGATCTGCTCCTGCTCTGGCCCGGCAGTATCGGCCCGGCCCAGCGCGAACAGCTCAAGGGCCTGGGCATTCCGATTTATATCGCCGAGTCCCACAGCCTCGACCAGCTCCTCCACCAAATCGAAGACATCGCCGCCCAGCTCGGCCGCCCGGAGCGGGGCGTGCAACGGGCAGCGCAATTGCGCTTGCGCCTGGAGACGCTGCGCCAACGCTACCGACGGGAGACGCCGTTGCCGGTGTTCTATCAGGTCTGGGATCGGCCGCTGTACACCGTGGGCGGCCGACAGATCATCAGTGATGCGTTGTCAGTGTGCGGCGCGCGCAACGTCTTTGCAGACCTGGACCTGCCGGCGCCGCAAGTGAGCGTGGAGTCGGTATTGCAGCGCCAACCGCAGGTGGTCCTGGCTACGGAGCAGGCGCAGCTTGACGCCTGGAAAGCCTGGCCGGTGGCGCAGGGGCGGTTGTTGCTGGTCAAGGATAAAGGTCTGGAGCGGGCCAGCGGGCAGATGATCGAGGCGACGGCGCGGTTGTGTGAGTTGATTGCGCCAGACCGGTAGACCGCGGTGCGCCTTTCGCGAGCAGGCCCGCTCCCACAGGGGGTGGCGTATTCACCGCAATCCACTGTGGGAGCGAGCCTGCTCGCGAAGAGGCCGATTTAATCCCTAAAGATTCCGGATCAGAGGGAAGGCGTCCAGGTCACCCCAAACAACCACGCCCGCCCTTCCTCCCGATACCCATACTGTTCCCCGTCATGGCTATACAGCGCCCGGCTGTAATTCTGGTCCAGCAGGTTATCGACCTTCATCTCAAGCTTCACTTCCCGGCTCAACGCCCAACTGCCGCGCACTCCGAGCAGCGCATAGCCGCCCAGGGCGTTGCGGTTGTTTTCGTCGTCGTAACTGCTGCTCACCGCTTGCCAGCTCGCGCCGAGGCCGAGGCGATCGAATTGCCGGTCCAGGTCGAGGCTCAACGTGCGGCGGGCGCGGCGTGCCAGGGTGTGGCCGCTGTCGCGGTCGCGCGGGTCGATGATCGCCAGGCCGAGGTTGCCCTGCCAGCCGAACAGTTCCTGCCGGTAGGCCATTTCGAAACCGTTGATCCGCGCCGAAGCGACGTTTTGCGGCCGTGAATTGCTGCCGAAGATGATCGCGTCTTCCAGGTTCGTGCGGTACAGGGACGCTTCCAGGCGAGCGCTGTCGCTCAGTTGGCTGCGCCATTGCAATTCGTAGCTTCTGGCCGTCTCGGGTTTCAGGTCCGGGTTGCTGAAGTCCGGGTAGTAAAGATCGTTGAAGGTCGGCGCGCGGAAGCTTTCGCTGTAAGTCAGCAACACGTCGTTGGTCGGGTTGACCGGCAGGGTAAGGGTGCCGCTCCAGCTGTTCTGGCCGCCGAACTGCTGGTTCTGGTCGCGGCGCAGGCCCAGCTCGGTCGAGAACGTTTCGGCCTGGAATCGGTGCTGGATGAATGCCGCACGATTCCAGCGGCTGTCTTCGTCGAACGGCGTGGTGCTGTTGACGCGGTCCTGGTACCAGTCGCCGCCGAGGATCAGGCTGTTGCGTTCGTCCAGGGTCACGTCGTTCTGCCAGGTCAGCGAGTCGCGATAAGTGTTGAACACCTCCCGGACATCGCTGAGCTTGTCGAACGTTTTTTCCCGGTTCTCGCTGTGGCCCAGCTCGAGGCGAGATTTCCACGCGTCGTTGATCCGCCCATCGACATAACCGCTGAAACTGCTGACCGCAAATTCACTGTAGGGCTGCTGGGGCAGCGATTCGAAGGTGTTGGGGTCGAAGCGGCCGAACGGGTTGTCGTATTCGCTTTTGCCACGGTTATCCAGCAGGTTCAGGCCAACTTCCAGGTCGTCGCTGGCTGCATGGCTCAGGCTGAGACTGAAGGACTGGTTGCGGTTGGCATCGGCGTCGCGGTCGCTGGCGTAGGACTCATGGGTCCGATTGCTCCCCTCGCTTTCGTCGAGGCTGGCGCCCAGGTTGAAACGGGTCTGCTCGTCGCCACCGGACAGACCGAGGCTGCGCTCCCAGGTCTGATGATTGCCGACGCCCATATGCAGGCGTGGCTGCAGGCCTTGTTGGGCGCCTCGACGGGTGAAAATCTGAATGACCCCGCCCACCGCATCGGCGCCGTAGATCACCGAGCGCGAACCGCGCAGCACTTCCACCCGTTCGATCTGGTTGATATTCAAGCGTTGCAGATTGCTGTCGCCGGAGGTCGCGTTGCCGATGCGCTGGCCGTCCACCAGCACCAGGCTCTGGGCCGACTTGGTGCCGCGAATGTAGATCCCCGGCAGGCTGCCGCGCCCGCCCAACGGCGCCACCTGTACGCCGGGCACGCGGCTGAGCAGGTCGGTGACACTGGCCGGTTGCAGGCGTTCGATGTCGTCGCGGGTGAAGATTGTGTTGGCGGCGCTGCTGTCATTGCGCGCCTCGACCTGGCGATTGGCGCTGATCAGGATGTCAGGCAGCTTGAGGGCCTGGTCGCGTTCGAAGGTCTCGGCGAGCAGGTTGAAGGTCGGGAGCAGGGCGAGGGCTAGGGTGAGGCGGCGTTTCATTGATGTTCCGTGATTTTTGGGTCCACACAAAAACCAATGTGGGAGCGAGCCTGCTCGCGAAAGCGTCAGGTCAGTCAATACAGCGGTCGACTGATCCAACGCTTTCGCGAGCAGGCTCGCTCCCACAAAGGCTCAATGAAGTCTGGAGAGTTACAGGCCCAGCAACTGCAACCGCAGCCGCACCGCCGCTTCGATCCCCAGCTCGTCCAGCCCGCATTCGGCGAGCATCTGCGCCGGCTTGGCGTGCTCGACGTAGATGTCCGGCAACCCCAGGTGCAGCACCGACTTGAGGATGTTTTCCCGGGCCAGGAACTCGCTGACCGCCGCGCCGGCGCCGCCCATGATGGCGTTCTCCTCGATGGTCGCGAGCAGTTCGTGGCTGCCGGCCATCTCGCGCACCAGGGCTTCGTCCAGCGGTTTGACGAAACGCATGTCCACCACGGTGGCGTCGAGTTTTTCGGCGACCTTCAAGGCTTCCGCCAGCTGTACACCAAACACCAGCAGGGCGGTTTGCTTGCCGTGGCGGCGGATCACGCCTTTGCCGATCTCGATCGGCTCCAGGTCGCTTTCGATCGTTGCATTCGGGCCGGTGCCACGCGGGTAGCGCACCGCCGCCGGACCGTTGAACAGGTGGCCGGTGGTGAGCATCTTGCGCAATTCGTTCTCGTCGCTCGGCGTCATCACCAGCATGCCGGGGATGCAGCGCAGGTAGGACAGGTCGAAGCTGCCGGCATGGGTCGGACCGTCTTCGCCCACCAGGCCCGCCCGGTCAATGGCGAACAGCACGTCGAGGTTCTGCACGGCGACGTCATGCACCAGTTGGTCATAGCCGCGTTGCAGGAACGTCGAATAGATCGCCACCACCGGTTTGGCGCCTTCGCAGGCCATGCCGGCGGCGAGCGTAACGGCATGCTGTTCGGCAATTGCCACGTCGAAATAACGCTGCGGGTAACGTTCGCTGAACGCCACCAGGTCCGAACCTTCCTTCATCGCCGGGGTAATGCCCACCAGGCGCGGGTCGGCGTCGGCCATGTCGCACAGCCATTGGCCGAACACGCCGGAATACTTCGGTCCGCCGGCCTTTTTCGGCGCGGCGGCGGGGGCATCCAGGGGTTCGAGCTTGGTGATCGCGTGATAGCCGATCGGGTCGACTTCCGCCGGAGCGAAGCCTTTGCCTTTCTTGGTGACCACGTGCAGGAACTGCGGGCCCTTGAGATCGCGCATGTTGCGCAGGGTGGCGATCAGCGTCGGCAGATCGTGGCCGTCGATGGGACCGATGTAGTTCCAGCCCAGCTCTTCGAACAGCGTGCCGGGGACCAGCATGCCCTTGGCATATTCTTCGGTACGGCGGGCGATTTCCCAGGCGCCGGGCAGGCGCGACAAGACCTTCTTGCTGCCTTCGCGCATGCTCGCGTAGGTGCGGCTGGAGAGGATCTTCGCCAGGTAGTTGGACAAGCCGCCGACATTGCGCGAGATCGACATGTCGTTGTCGTTGAGGATCACCAGCATGTTGGCGTCGACTTCAGGGGCGTGGTTCAGCGCCTCGAAGGCCATGCCCGCCGTCAACGCACCATCGCCGATCACGGCGATCGCCTTGCGTTCGCTGTTCTGCAGGCGGGCGGCAATGGCCATGCCAAGGGCAGCGCTGATGGAGGTGCTGGAATGACCGACGCCAAAGGTGTCGTACTCGCTCTCGGAACGGCGCGGAAAAGCCGCGATGCCGTCCTTCTGGCGCAGCGTGCCCATGCGGTCGCGGCGGCCGGTGAGGATTTTATGCGGGTAGGCCTGATGGCCAACGTCCCACACCAGGCGATCGTCCGGAGTGTCGAAGACGTAATGCAGGGCGATGGTCAGCTCGATGACGCCCAGGCCAGCGCCGAAATGCCCACCGGTCTGGCCGACCGTGTAGAGCAATTCCAGGCGCAACTCATCGGCCAGGGTTTCCAGCTCGGCTTCACCCAGCCGACGCAAGCCGTCCGGCGTGTTGGCGCGGTCCAGCAAGGGCGTGGACGGGCGTGTGCGGGGAATCTCTTGGAACGTCGTGGGCATCAGGCGAATCGTTATAGGTATAAAAGAGGCGGCAGTTTACCTTATGCATCGCAAGCTGCCCACGCGTTGGCCGGAACTTGGCCGATACGCACATGTAATTGGGTTGACCGTGTATCAGCTGCGTCGTTCGACGATATAACGCGCCAGCTCGCGCAACGGTTCGGCGGCCGCGTCAAAGGGTCGCAGCGCGTCCAGGGCCTGGTCGCGCAGCTCCATCGCGTAGGCCTTGGCGGCCTCGAGTCCGAGCAGGGCCGGGTAGGTCGGCTTGTCACGGGCGATGTCGGCGCCCTGGCGTTTGCCGAGAGTCTGGGTATCGCTTTCGACGTCGAGAATATCGTCCTGCACCTGGAAGGCCAGGCCGATGGCCCGGGCGTAGGTTTGCAGGGCTTGCAGCTGTTCAGGCGTAGCCCGGCCGCTGGCCAGGGCGCCGAGCCGGACGCTGGCTTCGATCAGCGCGCCGGTCTTGTGCCGATGCATGTATTCCAGGGCGTCCTGGTCGAGTTTCAAGCCCACCGAACCGAGGTCGATGGCCTGGCCGCCGACCATGCCAGCCGGGCCTGCCGCTTGTGCCAGGGCGCTGATCATGTCCAGGCGAACCTCTGCCGGGCAATTGCTCAGGGCCGGGTCCAGCAGGGCGCTGAAAGCCAGGCTTTGCAAACCGTCGCCTGCGAGGATCGCGCAGGCTTCGTCGAATTTCTTGTGCGTGGTCGGCTGGCCGCGACGCAGGTCGTCATCGTCCATGGCCGGCAAGTCGTCGTGCACCAGCGAATAGGCGTGGATCAGCTCCACCGCGCAGGCCGCGCCGTTGGCCTGCTCGGCAGCGCCGCCAAGGGCTTCGCACGCGGCATAGGCGAGCAACGGACGCACGCGCTTGCCGCCGTTCATCACGCTATAGCGCATGGCTTCGTACAGTCGCGCCAGTTCAGGGCTCGGGGCGGCGAACAAGCTGTCCAGCGCGGCATTGACCCGGGCCTGACTGCTGGCCTGATACGCGCCGATCATTCAGGCTGTTCCGCGTCGAACGGTTCTTCGGTCAGCTCGCCGTCGCGTTCCAGCAGCAGTTGCACTTTCTGCTCGGCCTGGGCCAGCGCCGCCTGGCAGTCGCGAGTCAAGCCGATACCCTGCTCGAAAGCGGTCAGCGAGTCTTCCAGCGACAGTTCGCCGTTCTCCAGGCGTTCGACCAGCGCTTGCAGGTCGGCCAGAGATTGTTCGAAATCCAGTGCAGCTTTCTTGCGGGCCATGGCGGCTATTCCGGTTGACTGTTAAACCGGCGCGACACTAGCAGACATGGGGGGTTGGGGCAAATCAGGGTGGGGTTTATCGCAGCGCAGCGGGTGAGCTGAGACGGACCGCTTTTGTGGCGAGGGAGCTTGCTCCCGCTGGGCTGCGAAGCAGGCCCAACGCTGCGCAGGCTTACCCAGATTGCGACTGCTGCGCAGTCGAGCGGGAGCAAGCTCCCTCGCCACGGGGTATTCAGTCAGCTGGATAATTGATGCGATAACGGGTGCTGCGTCCCCCGCCGGGCATCCGCTCCAGGCAGCCCTTCTCCAACAGCTCCGTCAGGTGTCGCGTGGCCGTTGCCTTGGAGACCTTGGCCACGGCTTGGTACTGAGCTGCGCTGATGCCCTGCTCGAACCCCTTTTCATCACCGTCGAGCAATCGGTCCAGCGCTTTGATCTGTTCCGGTGAGAGCGCCGAGTCGCGATGGACTTGCCAGAAACGCGTCTTGCCCAGAACACTTTCGATATTGGTCATTGCCTTCTGCAGGCTGCGCAAAAGCGTTTGCAGGAACCAGTTCAACCAGTCGGTGATATCCAGCGTGGCCCTCTGGCTGTTTTCCAGGATTCGGTAATAACCAACGCGATCATCCAGAATGCTCACCGACATCGCGTGGAAACGGATCGCCTGGGCCTCGCCCTGGGCCAGTGCAAGATCGGTCAGGGTGCGTGTCAGGCGGCCATTGCCATCGTCGAATGGGTGCAGGGTTACAAACCAGAAATGAGCGATGCCGGCACGTAGCAGCGGATCAATGCTGGACTGATGACGGCTGGCTTCGAACCAGTCGATGAACTGTTGCAATTGTTGCTCAAGTCCTTTTCGAGGCGGCGCTTCGAAATGCACGGTAGGCCGCTCCAGCCTTCCCGAAACCACTTGCATCGGTTCGTCACCGCGCAGTGCACCTATGCGGATCCGCCGATGGGCAAGGTCGCTGATTTGATCAGGAAATAGCCACTCATGCCATTCCAGCAAGCGTTCGACAGTCAAGGGCTGGTTGAAATGCCGAGTCGCATCCAACAGCAGCTTCGCCAAGCCTTCGCTGCGCTGAGTGACCGAAGTGTCATCGGCGTGTTCCAGGCCCAGGCGGCGGGCCAGGGACGAGCGCACCGAGCCGACATTCAACTGTTCTCCTTCGATAGCTGAAGAGGACACGATGTTTTGCAACAAGGCATCAAGTTCGTTCTGCACGCTGATTGACGCCGTGACCGCGCCCGTCATGCCCAGCAACCGACCTTGCGCCTGTACGCATTCCCTTAGCGCCGGCGCCAATGCTTCAGCTTGCCAGTGAAAGTCGGGCCATTCGGCCTGCTGCCAGATCCAATGAGCTGCCATGAGTCTGTCCAAAAGTGAGTGAGCCGAATAATAGCGCTATTCGGCTCATTTAGTGAGCCGAATAAAGTCCCTATTCGGCTCACGCTATTCTCAGTCCGTGATTTCGCACACAGAATCGCGCGTTCCCCGATTGTGAAAAATCCGTCAAATGGCTACTCTTCGCGCCATCTACGGCCCCTTGTAACGGGGCCTTCAGACGTAATCCGAATAATGACAAACAGCGCCCGGGGAAGGGCGCCGGGTTGCGTTGTGCATGGCAGGAGGCATTCGTGCGTTTTCTTTTTTTATCGATCGTGCTGCTCGGTGCGCCTTTGGCGTGGGCCGGGCCTTCGGCCGAGTTGTCGGAGCCGGTCGGTGGCTGGCGTTATAGCGGCTTGCTCGATCGCACGGAAAACCCTCAGGTCGCCTATCCGACACCGCCCATTGACCGAGGCATCCAGCGCAATCGCACGATGATCGAAGGTCGGATCAAGGACATGGGCGCGGCGCGCCAGCCCCACAGCCTGGCAGTCAACGGCAACCCGTTGAATCTCTATACCGACGACGAGGGGCGTTTTGCCCGGCCGTATGCCTTTGGCGCCGGCTCCAACAGCGTCGAGGTGCGCAGCTCCGAAGGCCAGTCCCTCAAGCGCGTGCAATTTTATGAAGCCAACAACCTGCGCACCCCGGCGCAAATTCGCGTGGTGCTGGGCTGGGACGACCCCAAGGCCGAACTCGACCTGCATATCGTCACACCCGATGGCCAGCATGCATTCTTCGGCCAGCCGGCGCTGAGCAATGGCGGCGGCCTCGACCCGGACGGCGTCGATGGCCCCGGCCCCGAGATGTTCACCATGACCGCGCCGATGCACGGTACCTACCTGGTCTACGTGAACTATTGGGGCAACTACGGCAGCGGCGGCTACAACTTCGATGAAACGAGCAACCAGAACGAGGTGATCACCTCGCAGATCAACCTGGTGCTCAACGAAAACACCGTCGATGAAAAACGCGAGACCTTTGTCGTGCCCCTGCGCGCCATTGGCGATCTGTTGCTGGTCAAGACTTTCAATTACTAAGTATCCGCTCCACGGATGAACAGGCCCTTGTGAATATGAGCGACAACACTGCTTCCCCGACCACGCCGACCCCTGTCGCCAAACCAGTGCGCCGCTGGCCGGCGATACTGATCGGGCTATGCCTGGTGACCGGCGTGGCCGCCGGGTTGGGCTGGTTCATGACCAAGCCCAAGGCGCCGCCCACGGAGCTGGCGTTGGAAAAGCTCGGCGTGAGCCGTCCCGACGGTCTGCTCGAGGCGCACTCCTTGAGCCAATTGCCCAAGGACCTGCTGGCCGTGCCGTTCCTCAAGGCCACGCTCACCGAGGATTTCGTCTTCTATTACGAAGCTCACGCCGACCGCCTCGGCCTGATTGGCAGCCTGCGCCGGATCATTTACGAGCATGATCTCAAGCTGCAGGACAGCCTGATTGAGCAGCTTTTCGACCAGCCAGCCGACGTCGCGCTGTGGCGCGGTGCGGACGGCCGACTCAAGGATTTCCTGCTGGTGATGGACCGTGGCGGATTGGCGAAGGTGCTGGAGCCGTTGGCGAAAGTCGCCCTGGACGACACCCAGTTGAGCAAGCTCGGCGACCTGAAGGTAGGCGGCGACGAAGTCGCGCTCTACCAACTGAGCTATAACGCCAGCAAATCCCTGGTCTTCGCGTCCCATGGCGACAAGCTGGTGGTGCTGTCCAACCCGACCAAGCTCTACGACCAGGGAAGTGGCCCTACCGACGAACCGGGCATGATCTCGACCCAGGCCCTCGAAGCGTTGCTGGCCGGTGAGAAACTCTTCCCGGAAGCCTTCGGCCTGCCGCCCAAGGCGCCGCAGGTCAAGCAGCGCATCTCGGTCAACGCCAGCGTGCTCGCCATGGGTTACCAGCGTTTCATTCCGAACTTCGCCGGCTTGCGTTTCGACATGGACGACAAGGGCTGGCACAGCTTCCTGGCCATGGACGAATTGGAGAACCAGCCGGACTTCGATTTCAAGCCAATCTGGCAAGCCATGCCGATGGGCGCCAGTGCTTGCGTAGCCTTGCCCCTGGCCGCCGAGCAGCAGAAGCCCCTGCTGGTAAAACTCGGTGCCGACGAAAAAGCCGCCCAGGCCATGGTTGATCACGTGGCGGGTGCGGCAGGCCTGTGCTGGTACGCCGAGTCGCGCCTGTACACCCCGCTGCTGGTGGCAAACCTGAACGAAGACGACGGCAAGCTCGACGCCGACCTGGGCAAGCTGTTCGGTTCGATGGTGGGCGCCTATGAAAACAATGTCGCCGAACATGCGTTCCCGGTTGTAGAGAAGCAGCAAGGCGCGATGCACCAATGGCAACGCCAGGTCAGCTCCAACTTCGGCCCCTACCTGGCCAAGGACGCTGAGCAGCCCGAGTCGATCACCGGCAAGGCGTTCATGCGTATCAGCCTGGCACGCCACGGTTCGACCCTGCTGTTCTCCCTTGACGACAAACTGGTCGACAAGGCCCTCGGCACCCTCGACAAACGCTTTCCGCCCATGGCCGATGTAGTGCCCAAGGACCAGTTGATGCCGGTCTACTTTGGCCCCGACTCCATGGCGCAACTGATGCAGCGCGAAACCCTCGACAGCCTGCCCCAGGACATGGAACCGGTGTTCTATAACGCCGCGCAAACCTACCTGATTCCGAAACTGCGCACCCTCGGCGGCTACGGCAAATACGCCCTGACCTTGCCTGCAGGCAGCGAGCCGGACGGCCATTGGCAATGGTTGCCGCTGGAATGGAAAGCGCTGTGACAGGACTGATCCGCACTCCCGGATTGGCGCTGCTGCTGGCATTGCTGCTCGGCGCGCGGGCGTTCGCCGACGAGGCGCCGCCGCTGGATGCGCAACAATCCCAGGTCTTTCGGGCCTGGTTCGTGCGCATCGCCCAGGAACAACTGAGCAAAGGCCCGAGCCCGCGTTGGTACCAGCAGGACTGCGCCGGACTGGTGCGTTTCGCTGCCAACGAAGCGCTGAAAGTCCATGACCAGAAATGGTTGCGCAGCAATGGCCTGTCCAACCGCTACCTGCCGCCGGAGCTGCCGCTGAGCGATGCGCAACGGCGCCTCGCCCAGCAATGGCAACAGGGCGGCGGCAAGGTCGGGCCCTATGTCAACGCGATCAAGCTGATCCAGTTCAACAGCCGTCTGGTGGGCCGCGATGTCACCCAGGCCCGGCCCGGCGACCTGATGTTCTTCGACCAGGGCGACGACCAGCACCTGATGATCTGGATGGGCCGCTACATCGCCTATCACACCGGCACTACCACCCCCACTGACAACGGCATGCGTTCCGCAAGCCTGCAACAACTCATGAACTGGAAGGACACCCGATGGATACCCGACGCAGCCAACCCCAACTTCATCGGCGTCTATCGACTCAACTTTCTCACCCAATGACCGGTGCCCGCATGCTGCGCTTGTGTTCGAAACTGCCCCTGCTGTTTGCCCTGTTGCTGGCACCTCTCGTGAATGCCGAAGACACCGTGGAGCCCAGCGGCTACACGCCGGTGTCCGGTGAAAGCTTCTTCCTGCTAGCCGACAGCAGTTTCGCCAGCGACGAGCAGGCGATGGTCCGTCTCGAAGCGCCGGGTCGCGACTACCGCCGGTTCCGCATGGAGCCCTACGGCGGCGCCGATATCCGCGTCTATCGCATCGAAAAGCCACTGGAGTTCCTCAAGCGCCAGAAGAACCTGCATCGCGTGGTCAGCGACGGCCAGTTCAAGGGCGAAGGCTTGTCCAATACCCTCGCGTACCTGTGGGACAACTGGTATCGCAAGTCCCGCCGGGTGATGCAGCGGGCGTTCTCCTACGAGTCCCGCCAGCAAGTCACTGAAGAAGTGCCGGAGCTGAAGGTCGGCAATGCCCTGATCGCGCCGACCCCGTACGACGCTCCAGCGCAATTCGCCTTGATCCCCGGCTTGCCGGTGGTCAGCCAGTTCCGCTATCCGCTGTGGCAGGCCAAACCGATCCAGCCACCGGCCGGCGTCGACCTGGCCGGTTCGTCCAGCGACTTTGTCAGCGTCGCGCCGGGCAATGTCTACGTCCCGCTGGGCCAGTTGAAGCCGGGCCTGTACCTGGTGGAAGCGCTGATCGGCAAGTACCGGGCGACGACGATGGTCTTTGTCTCCAACACCGTGGCCGTGAGCAAGATTGCCGGCGACGAATTGCTGGTCTGGGCCGCGCGCAAGCATGAGGGCCGTTCGGTGCCCAAGGTCAACGTGCTGTGGACCGACGGCCTGGGCGTGATGAGCAGCGGTGCCACCGATGAAGACGGCCTGCTGCGCCTCAAGCACGTCAGCCCGGAGCGTTCGTTCGTCATTGGCGAGGACGAAGAGGGCGGGGTGTTCGTCTCGGAAAACTTTTACTACGACAGCGAAATCTACGACACCAAGCTTTACGCGTTCACTGACCGGCCGCTGTACCGGCCGGGGGATTGGGTGTCACTGAAGATCGTTGGCCGGGAGTTCAAGAACGCCCGCGACTCGGTGCAACCGACCGCCGCCGACGTCAACGTCAGCGTGCTGGACGCGACCGGCACTGCGCTGCAAACCCTGGCCCTGAAACTCGACTCCAAGGCCGGCACCCAGGGCCGTTTCCAATTGCCGGAAAATGCCGTGGCCGGTGGTTATGAGTTGCGCTTCAGCTACAAGGATCAGCTCTACAGCAGCGCCTTTCGCGTGGCTGAATACGTCAAGCCGCATTTCGAAATCGCCCTGAACCTCGCCAAGCAGGATTACCGCACCGGCGAGCCGGTCAAGGGCAATCTGGTGTTGCTGTACCCGGACGGCAAGCCCGTGGCGGACGCCAAGGTCAGCCTGAGTCTGCGCGCCCAGCAACTGTCGATGGTAGATAACGAGCTGCAATACCTGGGGCAATTCCCGGTGGAGCTGACCAGCAGCGAAGTGACCACCGACGCCAAGGGCAACGCGGTCCTCGACCTGCCGGCCGCCGACAAGCCAAGCCGCTACACACTTACTGTATTCGCCAGCGATGGCGCGGCCTATCGGGTCAAGACCAGCAAGGAAATCCTCATCGATCGTGGCGCGGCGAATTTCCGCCTGGGCGCTCCCCAGCGGTTCAGCGCCGTCGGCCAGAAAGTGTCGTTCAGCTACGCCAACGAAGGCGGCAACGAGCAGGCCAAGGCCGTGACCCCGGGCAGCTACGCCTGGGTACGCCTGGAAGACCAGAGCACCGGCGAAGGCAAGCTGGCGGCCAAGGACAAGGGTTTCAGCCTGTCCTTCGAGCGTCCTGGCACCTACAACCTGACGCTCAAGGACGACCACGGCCGGGTCATTGGCGCGGTCGCGCATGCGGTAACCGGTGAAGGTATCAAGGCCGTGCCGGGCACGGTCGAGATCGTCTTCGACAAGCCTGAATACAAGACCGGTGACGAAGCCCTGGCCTTGATCACTTTCCCGGAACCGGTCAGCGACGCGCTGCTGTCCCTGGAGCGGGACAAGGTCGAGGCTACCGCGCTACTGACCAAGGGCGCCGACTGGCTGAAGATGGAAAAGCTCAGCGACACCCAATACCGCGCGCGCATTGCCGTGAAAGACAACTTTGCGCCGAACCTGACCTTCTCGGTGCTGTACACCAAGGGCGGCCAGTACAGCTTCCAGAACGCCGGCATCAAGGTGGTTGCGCCGCAGATCGACGTGGCCATCACCACCGATAAAGCCACGTATCGCCCGGGCGACACCGTAACCGTGGACTTGGGCACCCAGTTCGCCGGCAAGGCGATCCCGGCGCACCTGACCGTCAGCGTCGTCGATGAAATGGTCTATGCCCTGCAACCGGAAGTGGCGCCCACCATCGACCAGTTCTTCTATCACCCACGCCGCAACAACGTGCGCACCAGCGCCAGCCTGTCATTCATCAGCTACGACGTGGCGCTGCCGGGCAGCCCTGGCGCACCGGGCAAGGCCAACCGCAGCGAGCGTGGCGTCAAGGTGCTGGAACGGCCGCGTCGCGAAGACGTCGACACCGCCGCATGGCAACCGGAGCTGGTCACCGACGCCAACGGCAAGGCCCGCTTTACCTTCAAGATGCCGGACTCCCTGACCCGCTGGCGCATCACCGCCAAGGCAATCGCTGACGACGGCCAGGTGGGGCAGAAGAAGCAGTTCATCGCCTCGGAAAAACCGCTGTACCTGAAGTGGAGCGGCCCGACCCGCTTCCGCGTGGGCGACAAGCCGCAACTGGGCCTGTTCGTCTTCAGCCAGTCGGAAAAACCGCTCAAGGCCGAACTGTTGATCCGCTACGCCGGCGCCGAACAGCGTGTGGTCGCGGACCTGAAAAATGGCATCAACTACGTCGCGCTGCCGACCATGGAGCTGAGCAACGGCGACTTGACCGTGCAGTTGCAACTCAATGGCGAAACCCAGGACGCCCTGGCCATGCACCTCAATGCCAGCGGCAACGGTTGGCAAGTCACCCAGAGCCAGCGCCTCGACGTCATGAGTGACGCCACGCCACTGAACCTGCCGGCCGACGCCAGTGACATTCGCCTGCGCCTGGATGACAGCCCGCAAGCGCTGTTCCGTTCGGCCCTGGACGACCTGTTGAGCTACCCGTACGGCGGCGTCGAACAGACCGCCAGCCGCTTGTTGCCGTTGAGTATTGCCTACCCGTCCCTGGCGTCGAACCCGCAGATCCGCGACCGCTTGCGTTTGATCATGCAGAACAGTCGCTTGCGCCTGGTGCAGATGGCCGGCCCGTCGGCGAGCTTCACCTGGTGGGGCCAGGATGGCGAGCCGGATGCATTCCTCACCGCCTACGCTTATTACGCCGACTGGCACGCCAGCAAGGCCCTGGACCTGAACCTGCCGCCGGAACACTGGCAGCGAGTGCTGGAGGTCTATGCCAAGCAGGCCGGTGAGACGCCATTGCTGCAACGTGCCCTGATCCTGTCGTTCGCCAAACAGATGCAACTGCCGGTGAACACCTTGATCAGCGGTCTGATGGACGACCTGGCGAAGGCCAGCGAAGACAGCACCGAGAGCGTGCTGGACAGTGGCGAGGACAGCCTCGTCATGTACGCGCCGGATTCAGCCCTCGGCCTGGCCAGCGCCCGTGTCCTGACGGCATCGCTGGCCAAGCAGGTAAAAGTGCCAATGCCGGCGGCCTTCAGTCGCCAGGCAGACGCCGCGCAACAGCAGTTGGAACTCAGCTCCCAGCCGTTCGTCGAGGCCTTGCTCTTGTCGATGCAGAGCTTCGATCAGGCGCGCGCCGCCGCGTTGCTGCAGCGCGTGTTGCCACAGCAATCCACGCTGGAACGTGCCCTGGCCCTGACTTGGTTGCAGCGCAGTATCGAACAGGCACCGGCGGCCACAACCCTGGAACCGGCCGAAGGCTGGGCAGCCAAGCAGGGCGCGACCGGTGAAACCTACTGGCAGTGGCAGGGCGCGCAGCTACCAACGATGCTGACCCTGACCAGTGCCCAGGCGCGTCCGGTGCAGGCGTCATTGAGCTTCCAGAGCCAGCAAGCGCCAATTGCGCCGATGGCCGTGTCCATCACCCGCCGCCTGTCGCGCCTCGTCCCGGGCGACGAAGCGTTTACCTTCAAGCTCGAAGCCGTCGGCAACAAGCCGTTGTCCAGCGACAGCCTCTATCTGGATGAAGTGATCATCAACAGCAAGGCCTCGACGCCGCTGCGCTACGGCATGCTCGAAGTGCCGCTGCCGCCGGGCGCTGATGTGGAGCGCACCACGTGGGGCATCCAGTTGCTGGGCAAGGCCGACAGCGAACCGACGTCCCTGGAAAAGGCCCGTTTCGAGCCGGGCCAGATGGCTTACGCGGTCCCGGTGGATGCCCTTAGTGGCGAACTGCGCCTGCGGCACCTGGTGCGTTTCTCCCAGAAGGGCCAGTTCACCCTGCCGCCGGTGCGTTTCACCCAGGTGTATGCGCCGCAAAACCAGGCTCGCGAACAGAAACCGGCGCTCGGTCAGGTGACGGTCAACTGACATGCGCAGGCCTTGGGGCTGGTGGCTGTTGTGCTTGATTCCTGCGCTGGCGACAGCGCAGGAGGAGCCCTTGCGCCTGGCTTTCGACGGTCAGCTGCTGCGAGTGAGCCAGACCCAGGTGCTGGACCGCCAGCCGTTGCCGGACGCGTTGACGGCACCGTTGGGCAGCCTGTGGAAGCTCTTCGTCTACGCCTGGCTGGTGGACACCGATGCTCGCGAGCCGGTCTATGAGTGTCGCGGCGAATCGAAAGAAGAAGTCTATTGCTGCACTGCCGGGCAGAGCATCGGCCGTGATCAGGCGCTGGTGAAGTCCTGCGGCTTGTACTTCGAACCGCAACGGCTCGGGCTTTCGGCGCCGGACTGGCGAGATTACTGGCAAGCGCGCCGGGCGCCGAACTGGTTGCTGGACTTGCCGACCTTGCAGCCGCAAACCCAGGTACCCGTTGCAGAACTGCTCAAGGCGCTGGCCACGTTGCCGGCCCAGGATCAGGCCCGGCAGGTATTACTCGACGTGGTACTCGGCGCTGCGGATGGGCGATTGGTCGGTCAATTGGGTGGTCGCCTGCGGGTCAAGACCTGGAGCTGGCTGGGTGACCGGGGCCCAGCGTCGCGCCAGGGCGGTTTCGCCGGTTGGTTGGCCGATGGCACGCCCGTCTGGGCCGGTGGGCGCGGTACCAGCCAGCAGGTGCTGAAGAAGTATGGCGATGGCTTGGCCACGGCATTGCCGTCGCGCTGGCCGGCGGAAACCGGGCGTTGCGTGGAAGTAGGCCTGTTTGCCCGTTATCCGTTGCAGCGGGTCATGGCTGGCGACCGTCCTGCCACGCCGGGTCAGCTGCGCGGCGATTACCGTGTCGAGTTCACCAATGGCAACCAATTGGATATCCACAGCGACGGCGAGCTGTTCCTGCTGCCTGGCAAGCTGGTCGCGCGACTGGATCGGGAAGAATACGTCGCCCGGGTCCTGCAACGCGAAGCCAAGGCCGAACCGGTCGAAGCGGCCAAGGCATTGGCCGTGGCGATTCGCACCTACCTGCTGCAAAACGCCGGGCGCAATGGTGATTGCCTGAGCATCGATGACAGCAGTCACCGCCAGCGCGTCGCCCCGCGTCCGGCGGCGCCTGAAACCCGCGCGATTGCCGCGTGGACCACTGATCTGGTCCTGGCCGGCACTGACGTCACTTACCACTCAGATCAACCGGGCCCGGACAAATTGTCCTGGGCCCAAGCCGTTGAACAAGCCAACGGCGGCCAACGCTACGACGCCATCCTGCTGCATGCGTATCCGCGTGCCAGCCTCAGCCGCTGGGACAACCCGGTAGCGTCCTGCGAAGCGTTGCCCGCGGCCCAGGACTGGTTGCTGAAGCAGCGCCGTGGCTGGCGTCAGCGCCTGGAAAGCGAAGTGGGCTACAACGAAATCAGCGCTTTCGCGGTCTGCCGCGTCGCCTTCGGCCGGCCGTATGTCGACCGCGAGCGCCAGCGCATCTACGTACGTGGCGTGCTGTCGCTGCAAGACCGCCTCGACCTCACACACGAATACCTGCACCTGGCCTTTGAGGCTCACCCCAACGGCCAGGACGAAACCTATATCGAAGGGCTCGCCCGTCACCTCTTGCTGGAATAGACCATGACACTCCGTTATCCACAGGTCTTGTTGTTGCTTTGTGCCTTGACCGCGTTGCCACCGGCCATGGCTGCCGACCCCATCAAGCTCGACACTCCCGTCGGCGGCTGGCGCAGCGGTGCGCCGGGGGGCGAGGGCGAAAGCTTCAGCCAGACCGTCAACTACCCGGCCTCGTCGGTCAATACGCCCCCGGGCCAGGCCGACACCGCGCGCATCAGCGGCCAGATCAAAGGCGCGCCCAAGGACAGCAATGCACCAGGACAATTGATCGTCAACGGCGTAAGCCTGCCGCTGAAAACAGATGAAGAAGGCCGTTTCGACCGACCGTTCTCATTCCCCAATGGCAGCAACAGCGTTGAAGTGCGCAGCGCCGATGGTCAGCAGCGCCACCGCACGCAGTTCCTCAACACCACCGGCGGCGCCACCCCGGCCAAGCTGCGGGTCCTGCTGACTTGGGATAGCGACGGCACCGACCTCGACCTGCACCTGGTGACGCCCGATGGCGCCCACATCTGGTACGGCGACCGCGCCGTCGCCAACGGCGCCGCGCTCGACGTCGACGTCACCACCGGCTACGGCCCGGAAATCTTCGCCATGCCCGCGCCGATCAAAGGCCAGTACCTGGTATACGTGAATTATTACGGCGGCGGCTACCGCAGTGACGAGGATGAGGAGGGCGACCGCGAGCAGGTGGAGCAGGCGCAACAGGCCCTGACCACGGCGCAGGTAACGGTGATTACTGAAGAGGGCACACCGAGCGAGAAAATGGAAACGTTTGTGGTGCCGATGCGGGCGGTCGGGGAGCTGACATTGATCAAGAGCTTCAGCTATCCGTGAGGGAATAGAAGGGGGGGCTGCCGCGCAGCCCAGCGGGAGCAAGGGATCCTGGGGTGAATGCCGATTTGTGAACGCTCGGGAACCCTGTGGGAGCGAGCCTGCTCGCGAAGACGGTGGCATATTCAACATCAATGCAAGCTGACCCACCGATTCGCGAGCAGGCTCGCTCCCACAGGTGGCATCAGTGTATTTGTGACAAATAAAAATCTCACGCGTGAGCTATTGTGGGGTTTGCAAAGTACCTGTAGTGTTTCTCACGCGTGAGTTTTTCACAGTGGGGTCAATGCCATGCCAACCAGCTCTCCAGCAGATCCACCTGACGGCTCTGTGACCGAGTCAGTGAGCCGCACGGAAGATCGCGCCAAGCCCTCGGCGAAAAAACCGTCGAGCTTCTACATGAAGCAGATGCGCGCGGGCCTGAGTGCCGCAGGCTATGTAAAACACGAGACTTGGGTGCTTCCCGAAAATCGAGGCCTGCTCAAGCAAATGGAGAAACAGCTACGCCAACCGATTCTGGCTGGCTCATTCATGTCGGAGAATTACATGAGCGCAGGTAATAACTGGAACATCGACCGTCTCTACAGCGCCCTTCAGGCCCTGGACGAAGTGGTCGCGAACGACATCACCCTGAGCCTCGTCCAAGGCTCCGAATCCAGCATCAAGCTGGAAATGAATGACTTCGGCGGCTTGCCGATCTACATCGCCGTGGTCGGCGACCAGATCATCGTCGACACCGTCCTGGTGGATGTCGAGTCGATCAACGACGTAGCGGCCTTCAACGACGCCGTGTTGCGCAGCCGGGAAATGTTTCCGCTGTCGTCCATCGGCATCGAGACCATGCCCAACGGCCAGGTCGTCTACAACATGTTCGGTGCGTTGAGCTCCGACTCCAGCCTGACCAACATCGTCACCGAGGTGAAAACCCTCGTTGACAATGTGCAGCGTGCCAGCGAAGCCTTCGAACGCTTCTTCATTTAATTCGCCAACAGGAACTATCCAATGACTCAGTCCATCTGGAGCAAATTGTTCACCGCGCTGCGAGGCGGTGCCAATGAAGTCGGCGAATCGATCGTCGATCAACAGGCCCTGCGCATCCTCGACCAGGAAATTCGCGACGCCGACACCGCGCTGGCCAACGCCAAGCGCGAGCTGGTCACGATCATGGCCAAGCACAAGCTGGCGACCGATCGCGTCGGCGAATACAACGCCAAGATCAAGGACCTGGAAGCCAAGGCCCTGGCCGCGATCCAGGCCAACCGCGAGGATCTGGCATTGGAGGTGGCCGAAGCCATTTCGACCCTGACCAACGAACTGGACGCCGAGCAAAAGCACGCAACCGAATTCGGCGGTTACGCGGAAAACATGCGCAAGGACATCACCAAGGCCGAAAGCCGCATCAAGAGCCTGCGTCAGCAAGTGGACATGGCCAAGGCCCGGGAAAGCGTGCAGAAGGCCCAGGTCAGTGCTTCGATTGCCAGCGGCGGCGCCAATGGCAAGCTGGAAACAGCGGTCGGTACACTCAATCGCCTGCAAGCCAAGCAACAGCAGCGGGCCGCTGAACTGCAAGCCCAGGACGAACTGGCCGAGGCTTCGACCGGCTCCGACCTGGAGCGCAAGCTGCGTGACGCCGGCATCACGCCGAACGAAGGCAGCGCCAACGCGATCCTGGAACGCCTGAAGAAAAAATCGGCTGAGTGATCGGTACACATTGTCCTGAGTGAACCCGTGGCGAGGGAGCTTGCTCCCGCTGGACTGCGCAGCAGTCCCATTCTTTGGGGGCCGCTTCGCGCCCCAGCGGGAGCAAGCTCCCTCGCCACAAGGACTGTGCTCGGCCTGCCTGCTCGTCGGATTTATTGTCACCAAGGTACTTCTATCCAGGCCGCACAACAGGTTTAATGCTGTCCGGCCACTACGCTCGAGCACCCAACTGCCCGCGCGATTATCCCGCCAGGAACGAAGCCCCACGGAGTCAGGGACGAAATGTCGATTTTCCTTCTGTTGCGCGCGTACGCTTCGTCGTTCTTCCATCGATTCGGCTGGGCCGGCCTGGCCATTGCGCTGGGCGTGCACCTGTCCACGGCCTGGATCGGCCTGGTATTGCTGGGCGAGCAGCACCTTATCGCCGCCGCCACGTTCACCTACTTCTATCTCACCACCACGCTCACCGTAGGCTATGGCGATCTCGCGCCGCAGACTGCGGCGGGACGGGTGTTCGTGGCTACCTGGGTGATGCTCGGGGGCATTGCGCTGCTGACGGCAGCCATCGGCAAAACCACCAGCAGCGTCATCGATGTATGGAGAAAAGGCATGAAAGGCAAAGGCGATTTCACCGGCCAGGTCGGCCATACGGTTCTCATCGGGTGGGAGGGCGCCTCCA
The DNA here is from genome assembly GCF_051131995.1 of Pseudomonas sp. Z1-29. Taxonomy (NCBI): domain Bacteria; kingdom Pseudomonadati; phylum Pseudomonadota; class Gammaproteobacteria; order Pseudomonadales; family Pseudomonadaceae; genus Pseudomonas; species Pseudomonas sp. Z1-29. The sequence goes on from NZ_CP071645.1 coordinate 783,654, forward strand.
GCGAGCGGGTCATTGAATTATTGCTGCAGGACGAAACGTCCAATGACAACCTGATCGTCATCTGCGATTGCGATCTCGAAGAAAACCCCATGCCCGGCAAGGCCTCGTTCATCAAGGGCGACAGCCTGTCCTCGGTCGCCCTGTTACAGCGCGCCGGCGTACCCGGCGCCGAGCGCGTGCTGGTGCGAACCCATTCCGACGACCTGACCCTGGCCACGGTGCTGGCGGTCAATCGGCTGGGGCCCGTCGGGCATGTGGTCGCCCACTTCAATGACAGCGAAATTGCCGCCCTCGCCAGCGCCTATGCGCCGAGCCTGGAATGCACCTCCAGCATGGCCATCGAAATGCTCGTGCGGGCCTCCCAGGACCCGGGCTCGTCAGTGGTCATCAATGAATTGCTCTGTGTCGGCGAAGGCGCCACCCAATACCTGATGAAATTGCCCGATGCGTTTGAAGCGACGTTCGGCGACCTCTACGGCCGAATGAAAGAGCAGCACAACGCTACGCTGATCGGCTACCGCGCCAAGGGTGCCCGACACCCATCGATCAATCCGCCTGGCACCACGCGCATCGCGGGTGGAGAACTCTTCTACATCGCGTCCGCGCGGCTCAAGGAAATTGCCCATGGGGTGGTTTAAACAGTTGATGGGGCTTGAGGCCCCGAACGCGAACAAGACAGCCAGCCATGACTCGCCCGTCAGCGGTCCGCTGGGCCTGGCCTCCGGCAAGCAGGTCATGTTCGATGCCACGCTCAAGTTGTTGCTCGACGGCAACAGCACCGTGGTCATCCCCGGCTCCCAACAGATCTGGAGCCTGGGCATCGTCGACCTCGGGCAGTCGAACTGGCTGTCGCGCTGCTACATGAACGACGAAGACTACTGGCTGCAAGTTCACACCAGCGGCGACGTCGCCGGGCAGGTCGAGTCGGTGATCCTGTTCAATTACCTCAGCTACGTCACGATCAACAGCGAAGCGGAGTTGCGTCGGCTGGCTGGCCCGGAAAGCCTGATCGGCCTGCCGACCTACACCCACGACGGTGTCGAATACACCCGTGAATGGGGCTCCGAAGCTGGCCAGACAGAGCTGGTGGCGTTGAGCGAGCGCGTGAGCAATCCGCAAGAATCCTACAGCGTCGAGCACCGCTCGATGCTGTACGCCCGCGAAACCGGCCTGACCGATCGCCGGGAATTCCTGCTGTTCTCTGTCGAAGAGGACGCCGAAGGCACCGTCAGCCTGAGCACTTCGCTGGGTATTTCGCTGTACACCACTGACCTGAACACTCTTTGAATAAGGAAGAATTCCATGCTTGAAGCGCTCTCCATTTCCCTGAACAAGGCTGCCGTGTTCGGCTTCGTCCTGTACATCCTCGGCGCGGCCGTGCTGTTCGCGCTGTTTCAGTTCATCTACATCCATGTCACGCCGCACAAAGAGTTCGAGCTGATCCGCTCGGGCAACGTGGCCGCGGCGATCGCCCTGAGCGGTGCCCTGGTTGGTTTCGCCATTCCTGCGAGTAACGTGATCGCCTACTCGATCAGCCTGCTGGATTTCGTTGTCTGGGCGGTGATCGCCGCAGCCGTCCAGTTGCTGGCCTTCCTGGTGACCAGCCTGGTGCTCAAGGGCGCTTCCGCGCGTATCAAGAATGGTGAGATCGCCGCCGGTATTTACATCGCCGCCGTGGCCATCAGCGTCGGCATGCTGAACGCCGCGTGCATGACGCCTTCCACGAACTGATTGCGCCACGGAGATCCCGATGAAACGAAGCAAGTACGTCCAGCTTTCGCTGGCTGCGTCGGTCGCCCTGGCGATATCCGGTTGCGGGCCAACGGAAAAAACCTACAAGTTGCAAAAGAAGTACAACTTCCAGTCCGTCCAGCAATGTGTCGATGAAAAGCTGCCAGTGGACATTTGCGCCGACGCCTACATGACCGCCATGGCCGAGCATCGTCGCATCGCGCCGACGTACGCCAGCCAGGCCGATTGCGATGCCGACTTCGTCCCCGATTGGTGCCAGCAGGACTCGTCCGGCCAGTTCATTCCCAAGCTGGGCGGTTTCGAGCTGAGCGCCGATGGCGAAGTCACCCAATCCCAGGTCGACGCCGCCAGGGCCCAATTGCCCGCTTCGGAAGCGAACGTCGGTGGTTCAGGCTTCGGCAACCTGCTGACGGGCATGCTGATCGGCAACATGTTGAGCAGCAACCGCAACAGCTATTACTCCGAGCCGGTCTACCGTTACCGCGATGATCGCGGCAGCTTCGGGTCCTCGACCCTCAGCCAGCGTGTCTCCAGGGGCTCGACTTTTACCAAGTCCAACCAGGCGCGGTACGGCAGCTACACCGACACCATCAAGACCAGCAAGCCGATGTCCGTTGCTTCCTCCACGTCTCGCGGTGGTTTCGGCAGCAGTTCCAGCGCCCGCAGCGGTTGGGGCGGATCGAGCAGCTCCGGCGGTTGAGGAACCAGCACCATGAAGAAGATCCAGTGCGCAGAACGTCCTGACTGGAAGCAGACGGCCGAGCAGCTCGGCTTTCTGTTCCACACCATCGACGACGAGCCCTATTGGGACGAAAGCGCGTACTACCAGTTCAGCCTCAAGCAGATCGAGGATGACCTGGAAGACCCGACGACCGAGATCCATGAGATGTGCATGGACCTTGTGGCCCGCGTGGTCCAGAGCGAAGAATTGCTGGAGCGCCTGAGCATTCCCGCGCCGTTCTTCGACCTGGTTCGCACTTCATGGCTTGAAGGCCACCCGCACCTGTACGGGCGTATGGATTTCTCCTACAACGGCAGCGGCCCCGCCAAGCTGCTGGAGCTCAACTACGACACGCCGACCAGCCTCTACGAGGCGGCGGCGTTCCAGTGGGGCTGGCTGGAGCAATGCATCGAGCGCGGCGTGCTGCCGGCCCATGCCGACCAGTTCAACAGCATCGATACCAAGCTGCACCAGGCCTTTGCCCAGTTGCAGCTCAAGGAACCGTTTTATTTCGCCTCGATGAAAGGTTCGGTGGAAGACAAGGGCACCACGGACTACTTGCGCCTGATTGCGGAAAAAGTCGGCATCGAATCGCGGCACATCGATATCGAAGACATTGGCCTCAACAGTGACGGGCGTTTCGTCGACCTGGAGGAGCGCTGGATTCCACACCTGTTCAAGCTGCACGCCTGGGAGTTCATCTTCCACGAGCCGTTTGGCGCTGCGATTGCCCAATGCGATACGCAGTTTTTCGAGCCGGCCTGGAAGTCGATCATCTCCAACAAGGGCATTCTGCCGCTGCTGTGGGAATTCAACAAAGGCCACCCGAACCTGCTCGCGGCCCACCTGGATACCGACACGAGCAAAGCCGTGCCCAAGGGCTGGGTGCGCAAGCCGTTCTTTTCCCGGGAAGGCGCCAATATCGAGTTGCAGACTGCTGACGGCTTGATCGTCAAGGAAGATGGCCCTTATACCGACGCACCGTTCATCCTCCAGGAATTCGCGCCATTGCCACGCTTTGGCGACAGCTACACCCTGATCGGCTCTTGGGTCATCGGCGACCAGGCGGCCGGCATCGGCGTGCGCGAAGACGACAGCCTGATCACCAAGGATTCCAGCCGGTTCCTGCCGCATCTGATTCTCGACTGATTACCTGCACACAGCTTTGGGCCAAGCGTTGCACCCCTATGGGAGCGAGCTGCCACAGGGGTGTGCGGTATGTCAGTTATCTCAAGTCCACCAGTACCGAACCAGATGAAAGAAGATTGGTGCGGCGAAGCACACCGAATCCAAGCGGTCGAGCATGCCGCCGTGGCCTTCGATCATGTGCCCCCAATCCTTGACGCCTCGGTCGCGCTTGATCGCCGACATGACGATGCCGCCGGCAAACCCCAGCAGGTTGATCAGCAAGGCAATGAGGAACGACTGCCATGGGTTGAACGGGGTGATCCACCACAACGCGCCGCCAATCAGCGAGGCCAGGAAAATGCCACCGACAAACCCCTCGACGGTTTTCGACGGTGACAGGTTCGGTGCGATCTTGTGCTTGCCGAACAACTTGCCGCACACGTACTGCAACACATCCGACAGTTGCACCACGATTACCAGATAGGCGATCAAGAGCAGGTTGCGCCCTTCGAAACCGGCAATGTCCAAGGTCAGCAACGCCGGTACAAAGGAGATGCAGAACACCGCGATCATCAAGCCCCACTGGACTTTGGAGGCGCGTTCCAGGAAGTGCGTGCTGTCGCCGCCAAGGGACGCGAGGATCGGCAGCAGCAGGAACACGTACACCGGAATGAAGATCGAAAACAGCCCGTACCAGTCGTAATAGATCAGCAAGTATTGCAGCGGCAGCGCCAGGTAGAACGCCGCCACCAAGGCTGGGTAATCGCTGCGCCGGGTGGGCGTCAGCGTGAGAAATTCCCGCAGCGCGTAGAACGACACGGCGTAGAACAACAGGATCACCGCCGCGTTGCCCAGCCAGAACGCGATGCCGATCACCAGCACCATGATCCACCAGGCATTGATCCGCGCATTGAGGTTCTCGATGACCGAGTTCGGTGCGCCTTTGGTCCGCAGCTTGAGTATGAAACCGACCAGCGAAGCCAGCAGCAGAATCGCGCCGATCCCGCTAAACAACATCAGGGTATATCGATCCATGTCAGACGTGCTCCGGGGCCAGCGCCAGCAGTGCGGCGCGGCTGCGTTCAAGGAATTGCTCTTTGCTTTCGCCTTCTTCGATGCACAGCGGCGCGCCGAAACTGGTGGTGCACAGCAGCGGTAAGGGCAATACGCGGCCCTTGGGCATGACGCGGTTGAGGTTGGCGATCCACACCGGGATCACCTCGACCCCGGGGTGGCTTTTCATCAGGTGGTAGATCCCGCTCTTGAACGGCAGCAGGCCTTCATCCGGGTTACGCGTGCCCTCGGGGAAGATGATCAGCGAGTCGCCGTTCTCCAGCGCATCGAGCATTGGCTGCAATGGGCTGTAGGAAGGGTCCTTGCGCTCGCGATCCACCAGCACGCCGTTGAACACCCGGTTGATGATGTAGCGGCGCATCGGGCTGGTTTGCCAATAGTCGGCGCCAGCGACGGGCCGAGTCAGTTTGCGCAGCGCCGGCGGTAGCGAGGCCCAGAGCAGCACGAAGTCGCCGTGGCTGCTGTGGTTGGCGAAATAGATCCGCTGCACCGGCGTGGGCGCGCAGCCGAGCCACAGGCTGCGAGCACCGGTGACCATCCGCGCGGCGGAGGTGATGAGGTTGGCGACCACGGGTTCGAACATGAGGATTCCTTGTCCTGAAAGCTTTGGTTTTATGCGACTTCTATAGCTGACAAACCATCGCCACAAAAGCCATTCACCTGCTGTTTTTAAACACCCAGACCCGAGTAAACCAGCCAGGGGCTCGCCAATACGAAGCTCACCGTCAACAGCGCTTGCGTCGCCACCAGCCAGGCTTGGCGGCGAAGCAGGCGCATGGAACCGTGGCTGCGCTCGGGCCATGACCGCCCGCCACGCTCGACCGGTTGCAGGCCGAGGTTAGCGAGGGCGGCATCCAGCGCCTGGGTACGTTCGGCCAGCGGCTTGTCGGCATCCGCGACGATCTGAAACAGATCGGCGTCAAAGGCCACGCGAAACGCCAGATATTTTTCCTGCAGGCCGAGGACGAACACGCCGAAGCTCAGCAACAGCAGCCACGGATCGACGCTACCGACCAGCCATTGGCCCAGGCCGATCAGCGCCGCGAGCAAGGTCAGGCCGGTGGAGAGCTGGTCCAGCGAATGACCGCGGCGCAGCAGGCTCGCCACGGTATGCAGTTCCATGTCACTGCTCATGACCATGCCCCGAATCCCTTGGATAGTTGCTCCAACGCCTGGCGATGGGCTGGGTGCAACACGATACCCGGCCGGGCTTGGCGAATCTGGGCGATGGCCGCGTCGACACTGTCGGCGCGACCGCTGTCCAGCAACCACGCCGCCGCGGCGGTGGCACTGCGCGAATAACCCAGGGCGCAGCAGACCAGGACCGGCCCGTGCTGACGCAGTTGCTCAATCATCTGCGCCGCGTTCAGGCACTGCTCGGCGGTCGGTGCCGTCAGGTCGAGCACCGGCAAGCTGCGATAGGCGATTGCGGTGCTGTCCATCGACAACTCGGCGCAGAGGTCGAGCACGCCAGTAAACGGGCTGCTTTTAAGCGACGCCGACGTAGGAATCCGCCCGAGCCAGACGTCATCCGCCACCTGATCCGGCTGCGGATGTTTGCGCGTCCACACGCGGGAATTGATCCACGCCGCGGCCAGATAGGGCGCCAGCAACCAGCGCACCGCCGGGCTCAGCCGGCCATCTTCACGCTTCTGGAAGCCACTGGCGCCAAACGCCAGGTAATTCAACGCCACCATGAGCACCGCGACCGCCGGCCAGATCAGCCAGAGCCACGCGCCGCCGAAGGCGAACGCCAACGTGAAGAACACTGCGGCGCCCACGCCATAACGCAAGGCCAGTCGCAGGCGCGCCGGGTCGCGCGTCAGGCGTGCACTTCGCAGTGGACTCGGTCGGTCCAACGGCCACAGCCAGACGCACAACCAACCGGCCAACGCACCGGTGGGGACATCGACAAAATGGTGTTGGTAAGTGGTCAGTACCGACACGCCAATCAAGGCGAACCAGCCGTGCATCAACCAGCGCCAGAAGCCTTGCAGGTGACGTTGGTAGCAGACCCAGAGCACCACCAGCAGCGCGATGTGCAGGGACGGCGCCTGGTTGAACGGCTTGTCGAAGCCGGCCAGCACGTCGAACATCCAGCCGAACACCCCGTCCATTTCCGGTCGGGGAAAGGTGAACGTCAGCGGCCAGAGCAGGAAGCAACTGACGGCAATCACCTGAGCCGTGAGCAGGCGCAGGGCGTGGCGCTTGAGTTCGTCGCGGCTGTTGGGCAGCAGCAGGGACAGGCCGTACAACAAGTCGATCGACCAGTACGGCACGATGGTCCAGGCCAGGAACGGCATGTGGCTTTCCCAAGCGAACACCAGCGTGCCGACATCGTCACGCTGGGACGTTACCCAGGTGGCGAAGCCGTAGGTGCTGAAGAACAGCGGTGCCAGCAACAGCAGCCAGAGCACCGCCGGTTTCAGCAGCGCGGGTTCGCGGACCGGAGCAATGACCGCGCTCATTACTGGACTCGCTGAGCCAGCGAAACGCTGAAGATGCCCCACTCATCGACCCGCAGGGTGATCTTGCGGAAACCCGCCGCCTCAACCAGTTGGTCCATTTCCGCTTGAGTGCGCCGACGCATCACCCAGGCCTGGCCAGCGCGGTGGCTGGTCAGGGCGCGCGCGATCAATTCCAGCTGCGGGTGCCACGGCTGGCCGGTGTAGACCAGGAAACCACCTGGCTCGACCGCTTCGGCCAGGCCGGCCAGAGAGCCCGCGACCATCTGGTTATCGGCGAACAACTCATACAGGCCCGACACCACGGCGAGGGTCGGCTTGGGTTCCAGGGCGGCGAGATCCTGACGGTCGAAGGCATCGCCTTTGACGAATCGAGCGATATCGCCCAAACCTTTTTCAACGATCAGCGCACTGCCGTCGCGCACGTTGATGTCGCTGTAGTCGCGCAGCAGGATCGACTCCGGCAACGGACTGACGCCTTGCAGCGCCTCGAGAATGTAACGGCCGTGTCCGGCGGCGATGTCGACGATGCGCACTTCGCGGTCCTGCTCGCGCAATTTGCCCATCGCCAGGCGCAGCAATTCTTCGACGTGCAACTTGCGTTGGCGAATGCCACGCCAGCCGATGGAGTTCAGGTAGTTCTGGTCGATCATCTTGCCCAGCGCAGACGTGCCGGTGGGCCGGTTGCGATAGACGTAATCCAGGGTACTGCCGGAGTCGAATCCGGTGTCGAAGCCCAGCTTTACCCCGGCGGACAACTTGCTGCCAAAACGCATGCTGGCGCGGGTCATGCGCCAGTAAAGATCGCGCAACGAGTTGTGGGGCAACGGCGTGGCCAGGGTTTCGGCTTCGGCGCAGGTCACGCCCAGGCGATCGGCGTCCAGCAGGGAAGGGCGCTCCAGCGGTCGGGCAAAATTTTGCAGGATGAAGCGTCGGGCACTGGCAATCGCCGGTGCGCGATTTTTCTCGCCGAGGGTGTCGTGGAAGAAACCCGGCAGGATGTGTTTTTCCTTTTGCAGGCTGCCCAGCCGCTCGAAGAACTGCTCCTGGGGTTTGCGATGCACCACAAAGTCGGAACCGGAGATCAACAGCTGCGTCGGCACCTGGATTGCCTGCGCGTCGGCGACAACCCGATCGGCGGCTTCGTACAGGCCCAGTAGCACATTCACCGAAATGGCCTTGGTGATCAGCGGATCGCTGTCGTAGGACGCCACCCGCTCCGGGTCATGACTGAGGAACTTCGCCTTGACGTAGCTGTTGACGAAAAAGCTGCCACGGAGCTTGCGCATCAATGCCAGGCCCGGACGGGCAAACGGCACGTAGAGCTTGACCTTGAAGGCCGGCGACGCCAGCACCAGCGAGCGAATGCGCGGTGCGTAATCGTGGACCCAGGTGGATGCGATCACTGCACCGACGCTTTGCGCCACCACGGCGATGTTCTGTTCGTCGATCTGGTGCGTTGCGCCGATGTGGTCACAAAAGGTCTGCACATCCCGCGCGCTGGTGGCAAAACTCGGGCTGTCGCCGCGTTCGCCAGGCGACTGGCCGTGGCCGCGTGCGTCCCAGGCGAAAAACTCGAACCCGGGCAGATCCAGCTCATCCACCAGATGCGCGATGCGCCCGGAGTGTTCATGGCCGCGGTGAAACAACAACACAGCCTGACGGGGTTCACCCGTCGCGGCCTCGACAGCCGGCCAGTGCCGGTAGAACAACTCCACGCCATCGTGGGTGGTGAACGTCAGTTCCTGGGCTTCGCGCATTGCAACTTCCTTATGCTGAGGGAGCGTTTTCCGACACCTGGCTCAGGCCATGACGGACCCGATTGACCAAGGTATAAACCAGCAGGGCGGCAACCACCGCCATCACACCATCAACCCACAGCGCCCCGAGCCAACCCAAGGCAATACCGGTCGCGAGCACGCCGAACACAAAGGCGCGATCACTCTTGCCCATCGGCCCGTCATAACGCCGCGAAGCCCCGACCATCGCCCCCAGCACGCCGGCGTATTCGCTGAACAACGCCAACAGCGTGACCAACAACACGAGCAACAGGCTGGTATCGGCAAACAAGGCAAAAGGCAGGATCAAGGCAGCGTCGGCGATGATATCGCATAGCTCATTGAGGTACGCGCCCAGATTCGATTGCTGGCCAAACTCCCGCGCCAGCATGCCATCCACCGCGTTCAAGGCCATGCGCAAGAACATCCAGACCGGCACGAGGATAAAAACCCACGGATGACTGGCGAACCACGCAATCACCGCCCCCACCAACACCGACACAGCACCCGCCAGAAGCGTGACCTGGTTGGCGGTGACACCCTTGTTGTAAAGACGTTGGACGGTGGGGCGAAGCAAATTCTGGAAGGCGGGTTTGAGTTGATAAATGGAAGGCATTTGAAATGGGATCTCGGCCGGATTCGGGGCAGGGCTTGTGCAGATGCGAGATTACGATAGGTTGAGGCGTTGCAGGTGGGTATTTACTGGGAATGCGCGCGGGTAGGCATCTGCGCGGGTGTTTGCGCTGGAAAACCGACTACAAAAGGACTGCTGAAATGCTGCGAGTGGATTGGCTCATCAACCACATGGATAAATGCAACCTGATGGCCGAGTGGCTTTATCGAGAGTTCAACTATGAATTTGCGCAGCAGTCGCTCGCCAGTTGGCAGGAAGAGTTTGCAGCGGGGCAACGCGATGGCCGCTGGAAATGCCTGATCGCCCTGGAACACGACCAGTTGTTGGGCGGCGCCTCGCTGGCGGGAGACGATCTACCTGAGCGCCCCGACCTCGGCCCTTGGCTTGCTTGCGTCTTCACCAGCCCGAATGCCCGCCGCAGGGGGCTCGCGGCGCAGTTGATCGACGGCATCTGTAGCCATGCGAAAGAGGCAGGCTATGCCACCTTGTTCCTGCACACCCACAGCCAACGGGACTATTACGCCAGGCAGGGCTGGGAAGTGCTGGAGCGCTTCGAGGCTTGGGGCAAAGAGCAATGGCTCATGGGACGGTGTTTATGATTTTTATAAGCGCTAGCCCCCAGCACGCAGCGGCCCGCCGACCGGGACGTACTCGACCGGGGCATCCCCGGACAACGTTTCGATGGGGTCTTCGGTGTAGCCGAAGCCTTCCTCCTTCAGATTGATCGAATGCACGCTGTGCTCACGGGCGGTGTGGTCGGTGAGTTTGGTGAACAGGCGGTGATCGGCGGGTTGGGTGAAGCGATCGCCGGGGTGGAGTTGGGCGAAGGTCAGGGTGGGGTGGTTCATGACGGGGCGCTCCGAGTGATACGTGGTCTCTCTGGGATTGAGGGGCGCGTTGGGATTGGGTTCCGTTTTTGCACAGCACAACGCGATAACCGGCCCGAGACACGGCCCCGGCCTTTAGGCGATCCCTTGTGGGAGCGAGCTTGCTCGCGATGGCGGTGTATGAGCTGGAGTCAATTCAACTGATCTAGCGCTATTACCGGTTGCAAGCTTCCGAGTGGCTTGGAGGGAGGGCTAGGCAAATTTTTTATAAATGTACGGGATATAGCTGTAGGCTTTTGAAGCTCAAACGTATAAAGCTGGGTGGAGTTGAAGGGCAGCCAACCAAGTCAATCATAGCTTTTGTTCCATTTATATCAATTATTGCTATTTCGTCCTCGGCAATTGAGATCAGTCGAGCATTAAGGTTGATTACCTCTTTTTTCATTGATAAAAAATAAGATTCATTAGTGTCTTCGGCATTCTCGCCATACACGAACTTGTCATTAATCTCTAGTTCGACTTCCCATTCCTCTCCTGCTTCTGGTGTCCCGTCTTTCCAAATAGCCGCTCCAGTACCGATAGCTGTCGAAAAGGTGACATGCACTTGGCTGCCGGTTATTATTACCGAATTTATTTTTACTTTCATTTTTTTATCTTACCCTGAGGAACTCGAACTACGGTATTGTCAACATTCATTGCCGTTCCTTTCAAATTGTATTTCCATGTCTCTTCATGGTAGTGATGCTTATTCGGCTTGCTGTTCATCTCATGGGCGCCGTAACGAATGCTTCTAACTCCATCTTTAGAAACTATCCTGTCAGCGTCTGGCTTTCCAGTTCTGGGGTGAGTGTTGGTGTAAGGGCCGGCCCCCAAAAAACGCTCCCATTCGTTAGTGGCATCCTGCGGTTTAATTGGCTTGTTTGCGTATATTTCGTTGTGATAACCCATCTCGGGAATATCAGAGGAGGTTTGGGGTAGCGCTGCGTCTCCTTCGTCGAGCTTTATTTGGTCGGTAGGATTCCGTCCATTGTGTGCCGGCTTACACCCAGCACTCCCTGGACAATCCACCAACCCCAACGGATCCACCCACCCCGTCGGGTTCAGGGTGTACCGGTACCCATTGAGCCCACCCGCCAGCTTGCTCGGGTCAGGCGTGAGATACCGCCCCGTGTCCGGATTGTAGTAGCGATGCCGGTTGTAATGCAGGCCGCTTTCCAGATCGTGGTACTGGCCTTGGAAACGCAGCGGTTGGGTCAGTTGCTTGCCGGCGCCGTGGGCCAGTTTGGTGAGTTTGCCGTAGCCGGTGTAGCGCGCCGCCCAGACGATTTCGCCCTGGTGGCTGGTCAGTTCCTGCGGTGTGCCGAGGTGGTCGTTGTGGTAGTAGAACGGCGTGGCGTTTTTTGGGCCTTGGCCTTCGAGCAGGGCGAGGGGGCGGAAGGTGCCGGGCTCGTAGACGTAGCTTTGGTAATGATGGTCGCTGCTTTCGGCGATGAGCTGGTCGCCTTGCCAGATGAATTCGGTGGTCTGGCCGTCCACGGTCTTTTCGATGCGTCGGCCGAAGGCGTCGTAGCGGTAGGACGCTTCGTTACCGTCCGGGGTGGTGAGGCCGATCAGGCGGTGCTGGCTGTCGTAGCGGTATTCGGTGACCAGGCACTGGGCTTTGCCGCGGCGCTCGCGGACCAGGTTGCCGTAGGCGTCGTAGTCGTAGTGGCGGTCGCCCTCCATCAGCAGGCGGTTGCCCTTGAGCGTGGTCGGGCCGGGGCGGTCGTGCAGCAGCAGGTTGCCGGCCGGGTCGTGGGAAAAGTGCTCCGGGGGCTGGCTGTGTGCGTAGTCGATGCGCAGCAGGCGATCTTGCGGGTCGTAGTGGTAGGCGCGTCGGTTTCGGGTGTCGGACAGCGTGGCGAGGTTGCCGTTGGCGCTGTAGGAATAGTCGCGCCAGAACAGTTGTTTCTGCTGGGTCTGCCACACGGTCTGGGCCTTGAGGCGGCCCTGTTCGTCGTAGCTATAGTCGCTGAGCAGCAGGCCTTGCTGGCGCTGGCGCTCGCGGGTGCCGGTGAAGCGGTGTTCGGTCAGGCACTGGCCGTTGAGGTCGATGGCCAGCAGCGCGCCGCCGTAAAGATGGCGGTAATTGAGGGTGCTGCGGTCGGGCAGGCGGCAGTAGGTCAGCCGGCCGGCCTCGTCGTAGCGATAGTGCAGGGTGGCCCAGCCCTGGTGTTCGGCGACGAGGCGGTCCTGGTTGTCGTATTCGTAGGCCAGCGGCCAGTGGCCGTCGTCGACGCTGACCAGCCGGCCGAGGGCGTCGTAGCGGTACTCGACCGGTTTGCCGTCGGGCAAGGTCTTGCGCAACAGGCGGCCAGCGCTGTCGCGCTGATAAGCGGTGAGCCGCTGGCTGCCATCGGCACCGAACTCGGTCTTTTCCAGCAGGTGGCCGTTGAGGTCGTAGGCGTAGCCGGTGCGCTGGCCGTCGAAGCCGGTTTCCTGTCGGATCAATCCGTTGGGCGTGTAGGCCAACTGATATTTTTCGCCGGCCTCGTTCTCGATTTCGGTGAGCAACAACCGCGCCGAGTCGTAGCGATACTTCAGTTCGCTGCCATCGGGATTGAGCCGCCGGCTGATCAGGTGCAGGTCGTCGGCGTATTCGTAGCGGGTGATGCGCCCCAGTTCGTCGCGTTCGGCGGTGACCTTGCCGTAGGCGTTGTAGCTCCAGGCGCGGGTGGCGCCGGTGGGCAGGGTGGTTTCCAGCAAGCGGCCGACGGCATCCCACTGGTAGTGGGTAATCGCGCCATGTTCGTCCTTGCGGGTCAGCAGCCGCCCCAACGTGTCGTAGGAAAAACTCCGCTGGCTGTCGTCGGGCAGGGTTTCTTCAGTCAGCTGGCCTTGGCTATTGCGGACAAAATGATGGGTGCCGCCGTCCGGGTAGCGGATCGAGAGCAGTTGCCCCTGGGCGTCATAGGCGTATCGGGTGCTGTGACGATCCGGGTCGATGGCCTCGACCACATCGCCCTGGGCATTACGCCGGTAGGTCCACACGGCTTTGCCGCGCTGTCGGGCGTGCAGGAAACCGTTGCGGTATTCGTAGGACGTCGGCTCGCCTTCAGGCGGAATCAGCGCCACCAGCCGTCCGGCTTCGTCGTAGCGGTATTCGGTGACCGCGCCCAGCGGATCCTGCTCGGCGGTCAGCCGACCCTGCTCGTCATAGGCCTTGAGCTGTTCGCCACCAGCGGGATCGACCTGGCGCACCAGCCGCGCCCGGTCGTCGTGGACGTACACTTCCTGGCTGCCATCCTGATGCCGGACCGTGACGCTGCCGTCTTCGCCCCAGGCGTAGCGGCTGTCTATCTGCGCGAACGACGCCCAGTGCCGCACGCAGCGCGCCGCCGGGCCGAGGCCTTGCCATTCCCAGTAGAAACTCGCGCCGCCGGCCAGTTGCCGCTGGAGGATGACGTGCTGGTCGTCGTAGTCGTAGCGCTCGCTTTCGCCAGCGGCATTGGTCGCCTCGATGAGTCGGAAACGGCCGTCGTAGCGGTAGGTCACCAGCGTCTGTTCGGTGCGCCAGGCATCGTCCGGATGCTGTTTCGGGTCAAAACTCTGATAGTCGATGGCGACCAGGTGGCGATGCTCGTAGCGCAACCGCAGCCCGCGCCGGGCGCCGTTGTCCAGGCGGCTGATGTCGCCGTAGATGTTGCGCTGGACGGTCAGGCGGTTGTCGTACCGATCGCTCAGCGCTGTCAGATGCCCGTCGCGAAAGTGCAGGAAAGGGGCGTCTTCGCCGGGCTGGGCGATGATCAGTTCGTCCGGCTCGCAGCTCAGGTAGATCGCCGCGCGGGCCAGGCTGTTGTGGATCGCCGGGCGTTGCAGGTTGGGGCGAGGGAAGGTGGTGCGGCGGTTTTCCTGATCGATCCAGGTCACCTGTTCGCCCTCGATCACCAGGCGATGGGCCAGGCCATGGCTCCAGCCACGGCCGAGGCCGACGTCCAGCTCGGCGGCGCTGGTGCGGTAGAGGCGGGTGAAGACGAAGGGCAAGCGCCCGTCGAGGGTGCCGTCCTCTAGGGTCAGCAGTTCCTCGCCGGTGACCATCGACACCGGGCAGCCGTCGGTGCGGGTCTGGGCGGCGCTGTCGGCGGGGTCGCCGTTGGGGTTTTTCGATGGGGTCGGGGCGTCGTCGTGGGGTTCGTACTTGCTCAGTCGTGAAGCAGGCTGGGATTTTTCCCGCACGATCGGGACCGGACGTCTGACCGACAGCGGCACCGACCCCGTGGTGATCTGCAACGGCGTGACGGGCGCCGGCCCCACCGACGGCCCTCGGCCACCGATCACCAGCGGTTTCAGTACATCGGCGTGTTTGTCGAGGCTGCCGCCGCCGAGTTGGCCCAATCGCTGGCTGGATGCCTGCAACCACTCGCGGGCGCGTTCCGAGCGGACATGGCGCAACACTTTGCCGGTCAGGCGCAGACCCAGACCCAGGCCGCCGGTAAAACGCGCCAACAAAAAGTTGATCAGAATGGCGGCGCGTATTTCGCCCATGACTTCAGCCATGTACTGCGGCGGCAACATCCGCAGCCAACTGGTGAAGGCCGCCGTGTAGACCAAGAGCAACGGCTCGTCGCTCAAGATCATCAAGGCTTTCGCTATCGCCTCTGCCGGGGCTTTCAGCAGCTGCTCAAGCTCGACCTCGGTGAGGTACTCCAGCAATTTTTCGCTGTTGGCCCGCAGGTCCGCCAACAGATCGAAGACCTGCTTGATATCGTCCCATAGCCCATGCAGCGCGTGTTCAAAACCGCGCAACTGAGCCTGCTGCAATACGTCGACACGCTTTAGAAAAGCGCTTTCGGAAAACGCCTTCCACAGCGGTTGAAACTCGTTCCACTCGGCTTTCAGCCAACCTTCGAGCTCGACGATCAGCTGCTGGTAGGACGCGTACAGCGCCTTGACGTGAACGGTCGTCAGATCAGGAAAAAAGGTAATGCGGTACCGCCGGCCGCGGTCGCATTCAGGTATTTCCAAGATGCCGCTGGGGCCGATGTCGTGACGCACCGCCTCGCCAAACCTTTCCCTCCCCGGCTCGCCCCCCAGGATGGGCTCCAGCATCACCGGCGTGTTGCCGATCGGCACGAAACGCGAGGCCTGGAACATATGCACCAGCGTCAACGGGCCCTGTGCCGGACACCGCGCCACCAGAGAACTGACCTGCTTGCCGCCGGTTCTTGCAGGCGCCAGCGCGACCTCGTCGCCCACCTTGAACGCCTGCTTGATGTCCAGCGACCGGCCGGCCCAGAAATCTTCCGCCCAGGTGTCGTAGTCGCTCAGGCACTGGCGGAAATCCTTCAGCACCCGTTCGACATCGGGTTGGTCCGAGTCCATGGCCGCCATTACCAGCGAGCCAATGACGTTGCCCTGGGCAAGGATTTTCTCGTAGAAGGGCATGCAGGCATCTCGCGGCGCAGGGTAGACGCGAGACTTTGCCGGGGGCGGCAAAGGAAATAAGTCAGGAAAAGAAGCAGGGCGTGTAGGGCGTTTCTTTAATTGCCACTACGTTGTCGGGGGCAAGCCGAAGCGCTGAAATGGAGGCGACTCAGCCTAGGGTGTTTATCCGGCTCGTGGGATCTGGAAAGGGGCTGACGCTGTCTTGCGCCGTTGCCTACAACTACGCCAGAATCGGCCGGCTTGTGCGGCTTGGGGTTGGTCGGTAGCTTGGGTCCTGTCACTGCTCATCAGTGATCGGGTTTCGCAGCCCGGACTCTATAGACGCACAATGTCACCTTCGAAAGCAGATAGCCCATGTCTGTACTTTCGTCAGAGGTGGCTGTGCGTGGGAGACCCTCGGGTCTGCCGGTCCCTAGAGTCCCGGTCTGCGAACCCGCGTACAGCTGCCACCCATAATTCGTTTCGCAGCGAACGGTGGCAGCTCCAACCGACTCTAGGAGCTTTTCCATGGCCAAAATTACACCGAACCCCCCAGCTATAGATGGACATGAGCCTCGCGCTCAGTCTGCTCGCAACAAAAAAGTCGATGATGCTACCAACCGGGCTTTCGATTCCGATCTCAAGCCTACCCCTGAAAACGAAACGTCTAACAAGCCCGACGCCTTGTTTACCGTCGCGCCTGATGTGGACATGGAGTGCCTGCTCGCGAACCTGAGCGAAAGCCTGGCTTCTGCCAATGCGATGATCAATGATCTGGCATTCGATCTGGAAGGCTCGCGACGGCATGTCGCGTTGGGGATCTTGCAGTTGATTGAGCTAAGTGAGTTGTTGGCGAACCGGGCTTTGGATATTGTTGAGATGAGGTAGGGCGGGGGGTTGGCTGCCCGCCAGGCGTAAAAAAGGTCTTGCTTGGCAAGGCCTTTTTACATCCGAATACCACGAAACGACGAGCGCTCAGAGCGTGAAACAACCTGTTGAGCTGAATGACCTGCCGTTGACGGTTGAGGCCTGGAGGGGTTGAGGGATTGAAGGGAGCAACTTCATTACGAATCGTCTTCCATGGACTTGCCGCTTGCCAGCTCTCGCTCGATCTGTTCAATGCTAGGCAGGCTGGTTTGTAGTTCCGCGGGCAGAGACTCCACCAATTGGTATTCAGCTACACCGATGGGACGTGCGCTATCACGCAGCGCATATTCAGCCACTACCTTATTCTTGCTTTTGCACAGCAGAAGACCAATGGTCGGGCCGTCCTGAGGGTGTTTGAGCTGGGCATCCACTGCGGTGAGGTAAAAACTTAGCTGCCCCAGATGTTCGGGTTTGAACTTGCCTGCCTTGAGTTCGATCACCACGTAGCAGCGTAGCTTGAGGTGATAGAACAACAGGTCGATGAAGAACTCGTCGCCGCCTACATCCAGCAACACCTGTTGACCGACGAAGGCAAAGCCTGCGCCTAGTTCCAGCAGGAAATCGGTGACATGTTTGACCCCAGTTGTGCTTGATGGCTTCGGCGGCATACCAGCAGCGCGTTTCAGGGTTTGGCAGTTTGTCCAGCAGCGCCAATTGGTGGTACCAAGGCAATTGTGCAAGCACCCCTTGCACAAACACTGCGTCAGGCCACGCCTCAGCAAAGGCACGCATGTACTTGAGGTTACGTGGGGAGAAGCCTTTCATATCGGGAAAGGCTGTACGCAAGTCTCGAGACAACCGGTCGATTACCTTGGCTCCCCAACCCTGTTGTGTTTGCCGGATCAAAATATCCTGACCGATCTGCCAATAGAGCAAAACCAGTTCGCGATTCACTGCCAATGAGGCGCGCTGCTGCGCATTGTGAATACGGCTCTTGAGGTCAGCCAGCCAGTCGCCATAACCTTCCGGGGGCATGCTTAGGCTAACAGGGTGTTCGCTCATGCTTTTCTCTCATGGTTCAGGGGGCGACAGGCAGAAATCATAAGCGTCATGCAGATGAAGACGTTCGTTGTCCAGTCAGTGGCGGGCTATAAGGTCTAATCATTTTGTTGGCAGTGACGATCGAAGACTAAGCTGCGCATTTATGAGGCGCAAGCGGGTTGCGTCCTTTCGGAAATTTCACTCAGTAAAAAATGAAAATGCTTACTTTGGGTCTTTATTACTCATCGACAGAGAAAGTGTCAGCATCGCGAACACTGTGTATGAATTTCCACCAGACATTAAAAAGCCGGCTTATGGCCGGCTTCTCGTTGACTGATTCAGTTCGTTTTTGACAAACCTTACCAGCCTTCAAAACGTACATCCGGCTCTTGCGGCCGGCTGTGGGACTTGGTCAGAAAGTGATCTGCCTTGTCAGTGCGAGGCGTGGGCTCGCAAATGTGGGGCGCAGGATACGCGGGTTTGCTTCGGAATCCCAGTGGTAAGTGGTGTGGAATCATTGGGTTAGCGGAATGCAGGTAAAAAGCAGGGGCTGCTGCGCAGCCCAGCGGGAGCAAGCTCCTTCGCCACGGGGGAGCTGTGTTGGTAGGAGCCGCATGAATCAATCGAACACCTGCGGTCGTTTTTTCGAGAGGGTGGACCACCAGAAGACCCAGCCGATCACGCGGATGTGCTGGGCTTCGATCTGTTCGGCGCTGAAGACTTCGTCGGGGTAGGCGGCGCTGTTCTGGCTGCGCAGGCGCAGTCGGTTGCCGGGGATGCGGTGCAGGTATTTGATGCGGAGCATGCCGTCGTGTTCGAGGGCGTAGATCTGGCCGTCGACGACTTGGGTCAGGCCGCGGTCGATGGCGACTGTGGAACCGTCTTCGATGCGTTCGGCCATGCTGTCGCCGACCATGGTGATGCAAATGACGTCGTTGGGGTTGATGTCGAGGGATTCGAGGTGGCTGCGGGGCAGACGGATGGACTGGTCGGGGTCTTCGATGATGTGCGTTGTGGTTTCGCCGGGGGCGATGGGCGCTTCCTTGTGGAAGGGCAGTTCGATGTCGAGGGTTTCCGGCACGCTGTAGACGCCCTGGGTTTCCGCGGCGTCGTAGGTGATGCCCGGGCCGAGCCCCAACGGGGTTTGCGGGCCTTCACCGCTGGCGAGCCATTCAGGGCTGACGGTCAGCATGCGGGCAATGTTGTGGATGCGCCCCGGCGGGATGCCGCGGTTGAACCAGTTGTTTACGTGCTGCGACTTCACGCCGTAAAGCCTGGCGAAGTCGACAGATCGGATGTTGGCTTCTTTGAGAAGGGCTCTGAAGCGATCGCCGCTGGATATGATTTTCATAAACGGAAAGTTTAGGACCGACTGTGTTTTCAGCAATAAACATGTCGTTCCGATTTATAAGATGATCTTTCCGTTTGCCTGAATGTAACTAGGCAAGTTAAACATAAATAAACAATTGGGTGGCCATGTTAATACTTTCACGTATTAAGCGGCATTAAGGCATAAAAAAACCCCGGTGCATACCGGGGTTCTTTTACTTGCAGTTTCAGCCCTTGTAGGCGGCAACCGACTTGGTGATCGCTTCGTGGGCGGCGTCGGCGCCGGCCCAGCCTTCGATCTTGACCCACTTGCCTTTTTCGAGGTCTTTGTAGTTCTCGAAGAAGTGTTCGATCTGCTGGATCAGCAGGGCTGGCAGGTCGGTGTATTCCTTCACGTCGACATACAGTTGCGACAGTTTGTCGTGTGGTACTGCGATGACTTTGGCATCGCCGCCGCCGTCGTCGGTCATGTTCAGGATGCCGACAGGACGGGCGCGGATGACCGAGCCTGGCGCAACCGGGTAAGGGGTCACGACCAGTACGTCGAGGGGGTCGCCGTCGTCGGCCAGGGTGTTGGGGATGTAACCGTAGTTGGCCGGGTAGAACATCGGGGTGGCCATGAAACGGTCAACGAACAGGCAATCGCTGTCTTTGTCGATTTCGTATTTGATCGGGGCGTGGTTGGCCGGGATTTCGATTGCGACGTAGATGTCGTTCGGCAGGTCTTTGCCAGCCGGAATCTTGCTGTAGCTCATTGGGCGGTGCCCCCGTTAGTTGACCAGATGACTGGTCGGATTGACCAAAAAGTGGCGGCGATTATAGGCATATTCGGCCGCTGATGCCACGTTACCAGGGTCTTAGAGACCTTAGTATGACGCCTGATAGACCGGATCTTCGGCCTGAAGTTGCCGCAGCCGGGCCAACGGGTCCTGGCGGTAGAACGCCTTGAGCTGTTCGTACACCTTTGGGTAGGCCTGATGCAGCAGGTCCGGGGCGCTGAAGAAATACTCGCTGGTGACGGCGAAGAACTCTGCCGGGTTTTCCGCCGCGTAGGGGTCGATGGCGGTTTCTGCGTCGGGGTTCAGGTCCAGTTGGCGGTTGAGATCGTCGAAGGCCTCTTGCATGGCTTGCGCCCAGTCGCTGACGCGCATGTCGGCGTGCAGCGGCGGCAGGCCGTTGGCGTCGCCGTTGAGCATGTCGAGTTTGTGCGCCAGTTCGTGGATCACCAGGTTGTAGCCTTCCCAGCCGCCGCTCGCCATCACGCCGTCCCAGGCCAGGATGATCGGGCCCTGGGGCCAGGCTTCGCCGCTGTGTTCGCCGTCCCACTCGTGTTCGATGCCGCTGGCGTCGCGGTAGCGCTGGGGGCTGAGGAAGTCGTCCGGGTAGAGAACGATTTCGTGGAAGCCCTGGTACCAGTTCAACTCGCCGAGGTGCATCAGCGGCAGTTGCGCCTGGGCGGCAAGCAACAGGCGTTGTTCCTGGTGCAGTTCGACGCCCGGCAGGGCGGTGAGGTGTTTGTCGTGCAGGAACAGCACGCTGGCGTCACGCAGCCATCGGTCTTCCTCGGCACTGATACCGTCGAGAAAGCTCAGTTGATGGCGCACCCGCTGCCAGGTTTCGTCGGCAACGGGGTGTTTGGCCAGGGTGCGGCGGCGACGCCAGGTGCTGAGAGACCACATGGCCGATCAGCGCGTCTCGGCTTTCGAGCCGCGCTGGCTCATTTTGCTGCGTACCAGGCCGATGATCATCGGCAGCAGCGATAGCAGGATGATGCCCACTACCAGCAGCGACAGGTTCTGCTTGATGAAGGGCACGTTGCCGAAGAAGTAGCCGAGGGTCACCAGGCCACCGACCCAGAGCACAGTGCCGAGGACGCTGAAGCCGAAGAAACGCGGGTAGGGCATTCTGCCGACGCCGGCGACGAAGGGCGCGAAGGTGCGGATGATCGGCAGGAAGCGCGCCAGGGTCACGGTCTTGCCGCCGTGTTTGTCGTAGAAGTCGTGGGTCTGTTGCAAGTAGTCGCGGCGGAAGATTTTCGAGTTCGGGTTGCTGAACAGCTTCTCGCCGGCGGTGCGACCAATGAGGTAGTTGGTGCTGTCGCCGAGGATCGCCGCGAGCATCAACAGCCCTCCTAGCAGCAGCGGGTCCATGGCGCCACCGGCTGCCACCGCGCCGGCGATGAACAACAGGGAATCGCCTGGCAGGAACGGCATCACCACCAGGCCGGTTTCACAGAAGATCACCAGGAACAGGATGGCGTAGATCCACGTCCCGTAGTTGGTCACCAGCATGTCGAGGTAGACGTCGAGATGCAGAATGAGGTCGAGTGGGTTGAAGTCCATGAATGACACCTTGGTGGCGGCCCGGCTCTGCGGGCTGGTGGGGCTGGCTTGGAGTAAGACTACAGCGTGTGCAGCTTTTTCTTACAAGCCGGGAAGATCGGAATTATACGGGGTGGAGGGTGATGAGCGGGGGGAGTTTGTAGCTGGGGATTTCGAGACTGGCGAACAGCTTGTGACGAGATTGAGTACCTGTGGCGAGGGGATTTATCCCCGCTGGGTTGCGCAGCAGCCCTAAAACCTGAGCACGCGGTCACCAGGTTAACCGAGTTGCCTGCTGTCGGGACCGCTTCGCGCTCCAGCGGGGATAAATCCCCTCGCCACAGGACGGGCGTGCTGTGTCAGTTGGATTGGGGCTGCTGCGCAGCCCAGCGGGAGCAAGCTCCCTCGCCACGGGGGGCTGAGTCAGGCCTCAGGCCAGGGTTGTTGCGGGCAGCCCAGAGGGATCAAAGCCCTTCGCTGATCGGCAACACGTAGTTCTTGAACTCGGTGTCTTCCTTGAAGCCAATCGATTCGTAGGTTTTCTGCGCCACGTCGTTGTTGCTGCTGGTGGAGACGCGCATGCGCACGGCGTTGGTTTCCTTGGCCATTTTTTTTGCGGTGCGGATCAGGTTGTCGGCGACGAGCTGGCGGCGGGCGTCTTCGGCGACGTAGATGTCGTTGAGGATCCATACGCGCTTGAGCGACAGCGACGAATAGCTTGGGTAGAGCTGGCAGAACCCCAGCAACCGGCTGTCGTCGTCATCCGGCAGGGCCAGGTAGATCACCGATTCCTTGCGGCGCAGGCGTTTTTCGAGGAACGCCCGGGACGAGTCCGGATAGGGCAGCGAGCCATAGAACTCCCGGTATTTGACGAACAATGGGGTCAGCAGGTCCAGGTGTTCCAGCGTCGCTTGGATAATCCGCATGGTAGGTCTCGTCTGCAAGGGTCGACATGGCGTCCGACAACAACGGCGGACTACCGTGCCAAGATGCTGCCTGAAAGCGGATCAAAAACGCAATTGGCCAAACGGATCAGCTTGGGGGCGGCGCCAGTAGGAAATTACCTTTCATATCGGCACCGTTTTCCGCCTCTAGAGTGTGAACCTGGGCTTCGTCCTTCAGGTTGACCCCCGAAAGCTGCCGGCGACAGGCCTCGCGCATCAGGTAGATCAGGCGATGCGCCGCCATGCCGTAGCTCAGGCCTTCGAGGCGGACATTGGAGATGCAGTTGCGATAGGCGTCGTTCAGGCCAACCTTGGGGGCGTAGGTGAAATAAAGTCCCAGGCTGTCGGGGGAGCTGAGGCCGGGGCGTTCGCCGATCAGGATCACCGACATCTTGGCGCCGAGCCGTTCGGCCACTTCATCGGCCACGGCCACCCGGCCTTGTTCTACCAAAACGATTGGCGACACAGACCAGCCTTCAGCGGTGATCTGTTCTTCCAGTCGCGCCAGGAACGGCAGCGTATGGCGATGCACCGCCAGCGCCGACAGGCCGTCAGCCACCACGATAGCCAAATCCACGCCGCCCGGGTGGGCCGCCGCGTAGTCCTGCAGGATCTGTACGGAAGCATCGTCGAGCCGTCGACCCAGGTCCGGACGCTGCAGATAGCTGTTTCGATCTGCCGCCGCGCTGTGAAGCAGCAGGCTTTCGCGGCCGCGCTCCGTGAGTTGTGCACGGATGCCCTGGTGATCGAACGCCAGGTGCACGGCGTCGCGGGCCTGGGCGTGGGCGAACTGGAAATCCAGTTGCGCCGAGGTCGGCAGGCTGGTGCCGGTGCGGCCCAGGGCGATGCGTGCCGGGGTCAGGTTGCGCAGATTCAGCCAGGGGTTTTGTGGATCGACAGGTTTTTTATCCATGGGCAACTCACTCATAAATGCAGCTCATCCCAAATGCGCCAAGGCGTGACGAAACGCCGGCGGCAGGTTGTCACCGAACCGCACCCGACCATCGGCCTGGGTGAAGATGCCCATGTTCGCCAGCCATTGCTCGAATTCCGGCGCCGGTTTCAGGCCCAGGGTCTGGCGGGCGTAGAGGGCGTCGTGGAACGAGGTGGTCTGGTAGTTGAGCATGATGTCGTCGGAGCCGGGGATGCCCATGATGAAGTTGATCCCGGCCACGCCCAGCAGGGTCAGCAGGGTGTCCATGTCGTCCTGGTCGGCTTCGGCGTGGTTGGTGTAGCAGATGTCACAACCCATCGGCACGCCCAGGAGCTTGCCGCAGAAATGGTCTTCGAGGCCGGCGCGGATGATCTGTTTGCCGTTGTACAGGTATTCCGGGCCGATGAAGCCGACCACCGTGTTCACCAGGAACGGGTTGAAATGGCGCGCCACGGCGTAGGCTCGGGTCTCGCAGGTCTGTTGATCGACACCGTGGTGGGCGTTGGCCGACAGCGCGCTGCCCTGGCCGGTTTCGAAATACATCAGGTTGTTGCCGAGGGTGCCACGCTTCAGGCTGAGCCCGGCGTCGTAGCCTTCTTTTAACAGGCTCAGGCTGATGCCGAAACTGGCGTTGGCCGCTTCGGTGCCGGCGATGGACTGGAACACCAGATCCAGCGGCACGCCGCGGTTTGCCGCCTCGATGGAGGTGGTGACGTGGGTCAGCACGCAGCCTTGGGTCGGGATGTCGTAGCGCTGGATGATGGCGTCGAGCATTTCCAGCATCGCGCAGATCGAGGCCGTGCTGTCGGTGGCCGGGTTGATGCCGATCATGGCGTCGCCATTGCCGAAGAGCAGGCCGTCGAGGATGCTTGCGGCGATGCCGGCGGGTTCGTCGGTCGGATGGTTCGGTTGCAGGCGAGTGGACAGGCGCCCGCGCAGGCCAAGGGTGCCGCGGAACTTGGTGACCACGCGGATTTTCTGTGCAACCAGTACCAGGTCCTGCACGCGCATGATCTTCGAGACGGCGGCGACCATTTCCGGCGTCAGCCCGGGAGCCAGCGCCCGCAGGCTGTGTTCGTCGGCGGCGTCGCTAAGGAGCCAGTCGCGAAAGCCGCCGACCGTGAGGTGGCTGACGGCGGCGAAGGCTTGTTTGTCATGGGTGTCGACGATCAGCCGGGTGACCTCGTCGGCCTCGTAGGGAATCAGCATTTCCTGCAGGAAATGACTAAGTGGCAAGTCGGCCAAGGCCATTTGCGCGGCCACCCTCTCGCCATCGTTGAGCGCGGCGATCTCGGCCAGGAAATCCCCGGAACGCGCCGGGCTGGCCTTGGCCATCAGGTCTTTGAGGCTGTCGAAGCGGTAGGTCTGGGCGCCGACCGTGTGTGCAAAGCTGGCCATACAGGTTCTCCGTGACGGCGCCGCTGGGCGGCGCCGTGGTTTTCGGCACGTTACGGCTTAGTGCAGGGCTTCTTCGGCTTTTTGAATGGCCGCGAATTCCTCTTCGGGCGTGCCTGCTACCAAGTGATGCCGACTGTAGAAAGCAAAGTAAGCAATTAACACTCCATAGATGATCGCGGCGCCGATCACCACTCGTGGGTCCACCAGGAAGCCCGCCACTACGGCGATGCAAGCCAATACCAGCGCCACGCCCGAGGTGAAGATGCCGCCCGGCGTGCGGTACGGCCGGTCCATTTTGGGGCGGCGGATGCGCAGGGTGATGTGCGCGGCCATCATCAGCACGTAGGAAATGGTCGCGCCGAACACCGCCACCAGAATCAGCAGGTCGCCCTGGCCAGTCAGGGACAGGCCGAAACCGATGATGCCGGGAATCACCAGCGCCAACACCGGTGCTTTGCTTTTATTGGTTTCCGAGAGTTTGCGCGGCAGGTAGCCGGCGCGGGACAAGGCGAAGATTTGCCGCGAGTAGGCGTAAATAATCGAGAAGAAACTGGCGATCAGACCGGCCAGGCCGACGAGGTTGACGAAGCTGCCCATCCAGGTCGAGCCACCATAGGCCTTGGCCAGGGCTTCCACCAGTGGGTTGCCGGACGCCATCAGCGCGTTGGAGCCTGCGCCGCCGGGGCCGATCACCAGGATCAGCAGGGCGAACGCCACCAGCACCAGCATGGCGCCAATCAGGCCGCGTGGCAGGTCGCGCTTGGGGTTCTTGGTTTCTTCAGCGGCCAGTGGCACGCCCTCGACGGCGAGGAAAAACCAGATCGCGTAAGGAATCGCCGCCCAGACGCCGACGTAGCCGAAGGGCAAGAACGGGCTGGCGCCCTTGGCCTCGGTGACCGGGATGTCCAGCAGGTTGGCGACGTTGAAGTGCGGCACCATCGCCACCAGAAAAACCCCCAGCGCCAAGGCGGCGACAGCAGTGATGATGAACATCAGCTTGAGGGCTTCGCCGACCCCGAATATGTGGATGGCGATGAACATGATGTAGAACGCCAGGTAGATCATCCAGCCGCCAATCCCGAACAGCGATTGGCAATAAGCACCGATGAACACGGCAATCGCCGCCGGGGCGATGGCGTATTCGATGAGAATCGCCGTGCCGGTGAGAAATCCGCCCCAAGGCCCGAATGCGCTGCGGGCAAAGCCGTAGCCGCCGCCAGCGGTGGGGATCATCGAGGACAGTTCGGCGAGGGAAAAACACATGCACAGGTACATCGCGGCCATCAGCAGCGTGGCGAGGAACATCCCGCCCCAACCGCCCTGGGCCAGGCCGAAGTTCCAGCCGGCGTAGTCGCCGGAGATGACATACGCCACCCCCAGCCCCACCAGCAGGACCCAGCCTGCCGCGCCTTTTTTCAGCTCGCGTTGTTGGAAATATTCGGAGCCGACTTTTTCAAAGTCGACCGAGGACGTTGCCGGTTGCGGGTTTGCATGATCGCTTGGCATAAGGGTTTACCTGTTTTTATTGTTTTTTGGCCCTGTTGGAGCGGGGCTGCTCTTGGAACCGGTGTGTTGCATGCAGCATGGATGCAAGCTGGACCGCCGCCTTCGCGAGCAGGCTCGCTCCCACAGTGGATCTATGCCAACCCAAAAAAGAGTTATCCACAGATCCCTGTGGGAGCGAGCCTGCTCGCGAAAGCAATCCAGAGGGCGAAGCAGGAAAGCCTGTCTCGCCCTCTCTGGCTTAGAAGAACCCCAACGGATTGATGTCGTAGCTCACCAGCAGATTCTTGGTTTGCTGGTAATGGTCGAGCATCATCTTGTGCGTCTCACGCCCCACGCCGGACTTCTTGTAGCCGCCAAATGCGGCATGCGCCGGGTACAGGTGGTAGCAGTTGGTCCAGACGCGACCCGCCTTGATCGCCCGGCCCATGCGGTAGGCGCGGTTGATGTCGCGGGTCCAGAGGCCGGCGCCGAGGCCGAACTCGGTGTCGTTGGCGATCGCCAGGGCTTCGGCTTCGTCCTTGAAGGTGGTGATGCTCACCACCGGGCCGAAGATTTCTTCCTGGAACACGCGCATCTTGTTGGTGCCCTTGAGCAGGGTCGGCTGGATGTAATAACCACTGGCCAGGTTGCCTTCGAGTTTTTCCACCTTGCCGCCGGTCAGCAGCTCGGCGCCTTCGCCCCTGGCGATTTCCAGGTAAGACAGGATCTTGTCGAATTGCTGCTCGGACGCCTGGGCGCCGACCATGGTGTCGGTGTCCAGCGGGTCGCCGCGCTTGATCTGCTGGATTTTCTTCATCACCACTTGCATGAATTCGTCGTAGATCGACTCTTGCACCAGCGCCCGGGATGGGCAGGTGCAGACTTCACCCTGGTTGAAGAACGCCAGCACCAGGCCCTCGGCGGCTTTTTCGATGAAGCTCGGCTCGGCCTGCATGATGTCTTCGAAGAAGATGTTCGGCGACTTGCCGCCCAGTTCCACGGTGGACGGGATGATGTTTTCGGCGGCGCATTTCATGATGTGCGAGCCGACCGGTGTCGAGCCGGTGAAGGCAATCTTGGCGATGCGTTTGCTGGTGGCGAGGGCTTCGCCGGCTTCCTTGCCGAAACCTTGCACAACGTTCAGCACGCCCGGCGGCAGCAGGTCGCCGATCAGCTCCATGAGCACGCAGATGCCCAGCGGGGTCTGTTCGGCGGGCTTGAGCACCACGCAGTTGCCGGCGGCCAGGGCTGGCGCGAGCTTCCAGGCGGCCATCAACAGCGGGAAGTTCCACGGGATGATCTGCCCGACCACGCCCAGCGGTTCATGGATGTGATAGGCCACGGTGTTGCCGTCGATCTCGGCGGCGGCGCCTTCCTGGGCCCGCAGGCAACCGGCGAAGTAGCGGAAGTGGTCGGCGGCCAGGGGGATGTCGGCGTTGAGGGTTTCACGCACGGCCTTGCCGTTGTCCCAGGATTCGGTGATCGCCAGGGTTTCGAGGTTCTGTTCGATGCGGTCGGCGATTTTCAGCAGGATCAGCGAACGCGCCTGGACCGACGTGGCGCCCCAGGCATCAGCGGCCGCGTGGGCAGCGTCGAGGGCTTTGTCGATGTCTTCGGCGGTGGAACGCGGAAATTCTGCAATGGGCTGGCCATTGACCGGGGAAGTGTTGGTGAAGTACTGACCTTTGACAGGCGCGACGAACTCGCCGCCGATGTAGTTACCGTATTTGGCCTTGAACGAAACGATAGCGCCTTCAGTACCGGGGTGAGCGTAACGCATGATGAGTTCTCCTTGGCTTTTGTGCTTATTAGGGAGCCGCGCAAAAAACGCGCTGGTACTCAAGCCTAGAGCAAAGGTCGGGCCATTGCCTTGTGGGGCCCGGAAATCAAGACTTTGGGAGGAGCTGGTCGGACAAACGGAGGGGCTGTGTCACGGTTGCGATACGGCGGGTGTGACAGTTTGTGCCATCGGCGAGACAGTCTGTGACTGGCAGGTCGCGCCAGCATTGCAAAGGTGGTTGGGCTGGAGGATGCTGGCGTTGAAGCCAAGTCTATGGACGGACCGCTTTTCGTGGCGAGGGAGCTTGCTCCCGCTGGACCGCGAAGCAGTCCCCCCAAAGCCAACTCGGTCAGCCTGATGCACCGCGTGCTCAGGTTTTGGGTCTGCTGCGCAGCCCAGCGGGAGCAAGCTCCCTCGCCACGGGTAAGGTGTTGGCAGGTCCAAAGGGTCCTTCGGGAGAACAATAAGAAATGCACAGCAACCATTTGAGTCGCCATGCCCGGCAAGTCCTCACGGTCACCCAGGGCAAGGCCCATTTGCAGGGGCCTGGCAGCGATCCGTCGATTGCCCGTTCCTGGCTGCGCTGCCTCGAGGACTATCACCTCGACCCGGCGCAGAACCTGGCGCCGACCGTGCTCGAGCATGGCCGGTTGCTGGAAAGTCGCGAGCGCCTGCAGCAGGTTCTGCATATCGCCGGTACCGAGATGACCAGCTTGCACCAGCAATTGTCCGGCGCCGGCCATGCGGTGCTGTTGACCGATGCCCGGGGTGTGATCCTCAATTGCGTCACCGCCCCCAGCGAACGGAAGATTTTCGAACGGGCCGGCCTCTGGCTCGGCGCCGACTGGAGCGAAGCCTGTGAAGGCACCAACGGGATCGGTACCTGCCTGGTGGAACGCCAGGCCCTGACCATCCACCAGGAAGAACATTTTCGCGGCCGCCACACCGGCCTGACCTGCTCGGCGAGCCCGGTGTTCGACCCTCATGGCGAGCTGCTGGCGGTGCTCGACGTGTCCTCGGCGCGGCCGGACGTATCGCGCCAGAGCCAGTTTCACACCATGGCCCTGGTCAATCTCTCGGCGAAGATGATCGAGAGCTGTTATTTCCTTCGTTGTTTCGATAATCAATGGCTGCTGCGCTTTCATCTGCAGGCCGAGTCCGTGGGGTTGTTCAGCGAAGGGCTTATGGCGTTCGACGGCGAAGGACGCATCTGTGCAGTCAACCAGAGCGCGCTGAACCTGCTCGGGCACCTTCGCGGTGGCTTGCTCGGCCAGCGGGTCGAGGACTTCTTCGACTGTTCGCTGGATGAGTTACTGGGCCGGGCCAGCGCCCAGGCCAGTGCCAGTTGGCCGCTGCGCACCCGTGACGGTCGGCACTTGTTCGCGGTCCTGCGTGGGCAAGCTCGTAGCGTGCCGGCTGCGGTCGCGCCTGCGCTCAAGGCTGTCGAACCCGCCCGTCTGCCGGGCATCTGCCTGGGGGACGCGGCGTTGCAGGAACATTTTCGCAAGGCTTTGCGGGTGTTCGAGCGCGATGTGCCGCTGCTGATCCAGGGCGAAACCGGTTCCGGCAAGGAGGCGTTTGCCAAGGCCGTGCACCACGCCAGCCAGCGCGCCGGGAAAAACTTCGTCGCGCTCAATTGCGCCGCGATTCCGGAAAGCCTGATCGAGAGCGAGTTGTTTGGTTATCGCGGCGGCAGTTTCACCGGCGCGCGCAAGGAAGGCATGCGTGGCAAACTGCAACAGGCCGACGGTGGCACGCTGTTTCTCGATGAAATCGGCGACATGCCCCTGGCCTTGCAGACCCGTTTGCTGCGCGTACTGGAAGATCGCCAGGTGGTGCCCATCGGCGGCGAGCCCGAGGCGGTGAACGTGCGCATCATCAGCGCCACTCACCGGCAATTACTCGACCGCGTGGCCGACGGCAGTTTTCGCGAGGATTTGTACTACCGCCTCAACGGCCTGGAAATCCCACTTCCGGCATTGCGCAAGCGCAGCGACAAATCACAACTGCTGGATTTCCTTCTGGCCGAGGAGAGCGGCGCCGAGACCGTGTCCATCGACGAA
This sequence comes from Pseudomonas sp. Z1-29, assembly GCF_051131995.1. Classification (NCBI taxonomy): domain Bacteria; kingdom Pseudomonadati; phylum Pseudomonadota; class Gammaproteobacteria; order Pseudomonadales; family Pseudomonadaceae; genus Pseudomonas; species Pseudomonas sp. Z1-29. The sequence goes on from NZ_CP071645.1 coordinate 813,598, forward strand.
CCGGCGCGCCAGGCGCTGCTGGCGTTCGACTGGCCGGGCAACGTGCGGCAGTTGCGCAATGTGCTGCGGACTCTTGCGGCGTTGTGCCACGGCGGGCGGATTGGGCTGGAGGATCTGCCGGCGATGATTCGCCAACGCCCGGTTGCGGGGACCGAAACCCCGACCGAGCATCCGTTGGAAGATGCCGAGCGCCTGGCGTTGCTCGATGCGCTGGAACGTCAGCGTTGGCACATGACCCACACCGCCGAACAGCTGGGGATTAGCCGCAATACCCTCTACCGCAAGCTGCGCAAACACGCGATTGCCCGCTGAGCTACGGACTGCTTTTGTGGCGAGGGAGCTTGCTCCCGCTCGGCTGCGCAGCAGTCGCCTTTGGTTTCAGAGTGAAGGAAGCTTGGAGCTGCTTTGCAGCCCAGCGGGAGCAAGCTCCCTCGCCACAAAAACCTGTGCTCCAGCAGGAGTCTGCGGTGTTCTGGCGCGGATAAGTTCGAAACACAAGGTGCGATTTCCCCCTCCCTACGCTAACCTGCGGCCATGTTTACGAGGTCGACTATGCACATCCATATTCTCGGTATTTGCGGCACTTTCATGGGTTCGATGGCGGTCCTGGCCAAGGAACTGGGCCATCATGTGACGGGTTCCGACGCCAACGTCTACCCGCCGATGAGCACACAGCTGGAGGCTCAGGGCATTGAGCTGACCCAAGGTTACGACCCGGCGCAACTGGACCCGGCGCCGGACCTGGTGGTCATCGGCAACGCCATGTCCCGTGGCAACCCGGCGGTGGAATACGTGCTCAACAAAGGCTTGCCGTACGTGTCGGGGCCGCAGTGGCTGGCCGATCATGTGCTGCAGGGCCGTTGGGTCCTGGCCGTCGCCGGTACTCACGGCAAGACCACCACCAGCAGTATGCTCGCCTGGGTGCTGGAGCACGCGGGCATGAGCCCGGGTTTCCTGATCGGTGGCGTGCCGCAGAATTTTTCGGTGTCGGCGCGCCTCGGTGGCACGCCATTCTTCGTGATCGAGGCCGATGAATACGACAGCGCGTTTTTCGATAAACGCTCGAAATTCGTCCACTACCGTCCGCGCACGGCGATCCTCAACAATCTTGAGTTCGACCACGCTGACATCTTCCCTGATCTGCCGGCCATCGAGCGCCAATTCCACCATTTGGTGCGGACCATCCCAAGTGAAGGCCTGGTCATCCATCCGACCACCGAGCCGGCCTTGCGGCGGGTCATTGAAATGGGCTGCTGGACCCCGGTGCAGACCACCGGTGCGGGCGGTCAGTGGCAGGTCAAGCTACTCAAGGATGACGGTTCGGCGTTCGAAGTCATGTTCGAAGGACAGTCCCAAGGCGTGGTCGAATGGGACATGACCGGCCAGCACAACGTCGCCAACGCCTTGGCCACGCTGGCGGCGGCCCGGCACGTCGGGGTGGTGCCGCCCATGGGCATCGCCGCGTTGAGTGCGTTCAAGAGTGTGAAACGGCGGATGGAGAAAGTTGCCGAGGTGAACGGCATCACCATTTATGACGACTTCGCCCACCATCCGACCGCTATTGCCACCACCCTCGACGGTCTGCGCAAGCGCATCGGCGATGCGCCGCTGATTGCGATCATCGAGCCGCGCTCCAATTCCATGAAACTCGGCGCTCACCGCGACGGCCTGCCGGAAAGCGTGGTCGATGCCGACCAGGTGATCTGGTACGCGCCGGCCAACCTCGGCTGGGACCTCGGCGCCACGGCTGCGCTGTGCACGGTGCCGTCGATTGTCAGCGATTCCCTGGAGGGCATCATCGAGCGCGTGAAGAGCCAGGCCCAGCCCGGCACCCATGTGGTGATCATGAGCAACGGCGGCTTCGGCGGCCTGCACGGCAAACTCGCCGAGGCACTGAAATGAATACTCGCTTGGAGAGCAACGGCCCCGAACGCATCACGCTGGCAATGACCGGCGCTTCCGGCGCCCAGTACGGCTTGCGCCTGCTCGATTGCCTGGTGCGTGAGGATCGCGAGGTGCACTTCCTCATCTCCAAGGCCGCGCAGTTGGTGATGGCCACCGAGACCGACGTGACGTTGCCACCCAAGACGCAGATGATGCAGGCCTTTCTCACCGAGTACACCGGTGCGGCGGCAGGGCAGATTCGTGTGTATGGCAAGGAAGACTGGATGTCACCGGTGGCTTCGGGCTCCGGCGCGCCGGCGGCGATGGTCGTGGTGCCGTGTTCCACCGGTACGCTGTCGGCGATCGCCACGGGGGCCTGCAACAACCTGATCGAGCGGGCGGCGGACGTCACGCTCAAAGAGCGCCGCCAGTTGATCCTGGTGCCGCGGGAAGCGCCGTATTCGAGCATTCACCTGGAGCACATGCTCAAGCTGTCGAACATGGGCGTGACCATCCTGCCGGCCTCGCCGGGCTTCTACCATCAGCCGCAGACCATCGACGACCTGATCGATTTTGTGGTCGCGCGGATCCTCAACTTGCTGAACCTGCCGCAAGACATGCTGCCACGTTGGGGCGAGCATCATCCGGGCAGCGATGAATAAGCTGCTGGCGGTGTTGCTGGTCCTGCAGCTGACTGGCTGTGCCACCGCGCGCACCCTTGACGCCGCCAAGCCGGGAGCGCCGGTGGTGTATGCGGGGACGCGGCTGGACATGTACGCGCTCAACGGCGGTTGCTGCGCCAAGGACCGTTTTGGCGCCGAGGCGCCGAGCTATCCGGGCCTCGATTTGCCGGGGAGTGCGCTGCTGGATACGTTGTTGTTGCCGTTGTCGTTGCTGACGGTGATTGGCGTGGGGTTTCAAGCGACCGGTGGGATGTAATAGACACCACGATGAATACCTGGCTTTGGATCGGTGCTGCGCCCTTCGCGAGCAGGCTCGCTCCCACAGGGCCGAGTTGAATGCGATCCTTGTGGGAGCGAGCCTGCTCGCGAAGGCGCCCGGCCAGGCACCACATGATCATTTGCCCAGCTTGCGCAACTCATCCGACTCCACTACCCGCACCCCATCCTGCTCCTCCAGCGCAAGTCGCCACATGGCCCGGGCCAGTTGGCAGGCTTCGATGCCGTGGTATTTGCCGGGGATCAGCTTGGACAACGGGCCGGCCAGTTGCTCGGCCAGGCGTGGTTCAACCCGGTCGCCCAACAGCAACGAAGGTCGGCAGATGGTCAGTTGCGGCCAATCCTGTGCGCGGAGCGCAGCTTCCATTTCACCCTTGACCCGGTTGTAGAAAATCGACGATTTCGGGTCGGCCCCGAGGGCGCTGATCACCACCAGGTGCCGTGCGCCCAATTCCCGCGCGCGTTTGGCGAAGGCCACCACCAGGTCCAGGTCCACCGAGCGAAAGGCCGATTCGGAGCCGGCTTTCTTGATGGTCGTGCCGAGGCAGCAGAAGGCGATGTCGACCTGGCCGCCAAGCCGTGGCAGCAGTTCGGCCGGTTCCCCAACCGGGTTTTCCAGATGCGGGTGTTCGGCCAATGGCCGGCGGGAAGGCGCCAGTACCCGCGTGATGGTCGGCTCGTTCAGCAGCCGGTCCAGTAGATGTTCCCCGGTCAATCCGGTCGCGCCGGCGAGCAAAACATGCTGAGGCGTCAAGTACATAGTGTTTCCCCCTTGATACGGTTCAGCTTAGTTGCTCTTTTTAGCCTCGTCGTTCAACGCAGCACTTTGCAATGCTTTTCGCGCCTGTTGCTTGCGCAACAGCTGCCAATGAGAAAGCACGGTCCGGGGCGCCCACATCTGTGGTTCGGACGCTTCGAAATTGTCCGCCTGCTCCCGTTCGGCAACGATGCCCTTGGCCCGCTTGAAGGCTTGTTCCAGATCGTCGGTCTGGTTCAGCGCCTGGGCGAACAAGGCATCGCCGAAATAGGTGAAGTTGGCCTCCTCGGAGCAGCCGAAAGACACTCGGTCGGCCCGGGAGGCGGTCATGATCAGGGTCCGTTCGTCCTTGAGCGCGGGGATGAAACCGCCGGAATAACAGGCCGAGATCACAATGATCTTGTCGCGATTCTTCAGCGGCGCCAGCACCGCGGCCAACTCGTCGGCGGGCAGGTCGGCCAGCTCCATGCGCGGCTGGTCGAGTACCAGTTCATGTTCGCTGCTGCCGTGGCTGGTCAGGTAGATGAACACCAGGTCTTCCGGGCCGCTGCGTTCGGCCAGCGTGGCAGCGGCACGGCGCAGGTTTTCGCGAGTGGCCATGGGCCGGTCGCCGAGGTGATCGCGATGGTTCACCAGGCGAATCTGGCCGAATGCGCCAAAACGGCTGGCGAGCATGTTGGCGACATAGTCGGACTCACGCAGGAACACGCTTTGCTTGCCATCGCCGCCCAGGGTCAGACTGTACAGTTCCACCGCCGACGTCGAGGCCGGGATGTTGGCGAGGGCCTCGTCCAGCAGGCGACCCTGGGCCAGCAGGCCGAGTTCGAGCACATCGGGCAACAGCTTGCCGTCGGCGTCACGGATTCGTTGGCCGTTGGCCCAGGTGCCGCTCTGTACGGTGCCGTCGGTCAGCACCAGCGTGCCGCGCCCGTGGTAGCTGTCGCCTTCGAACTGGCCGATGTAGAAGCTGCCGTCGGGCAGGTTCAGGCGACCTTCGCCGGTGAAGCGCCAGTCATTGAAGCGCCCGCGGTAGTGGCTGCCATCGGCTCCGATCAGTTCACCCTTGCCGGTCAGCGCACCGTCCTTGAACTGGCCAATCCAGACATCGCCATCGGCGTTTTCGTAGCGACCGCGGCCGTTGAGCTGGTTATTCCTGAAGCCGCCGATGTAGACGTCGCCTTCGGCGCTGTTGAACGTGCCCTTGCCCTGGAGCTGGCCGTCGACGAAATGGCCGGTGAACTGGTTGCCGCTGGCGTCGAAGCGCTGGCCTTCGCCGTTGGGCTTGCCGTTGACGAACGGGCCCTGGTACTGGCTGCCGTCGTCGAGTTCCAGGCGGCCGAGACCGGAGTAGCGGTCGGCCTTGAACTCGCCCCGGTAGGTCACGCCGTTTTCCTTGAACGTGCCTTCACCGTCCCGCCGGCCCAACTTGAAACCGCCGGTGTAGCTGCTGGTCGGTGTGGTCAGGCTGCCCTGGCCGTGGAACAGGCCATGCTGGAACTGGCCGCGATAGACCTCGCCATTGCTGCCATGCCATTCCCCGGTGCCGTGCCACTGGCCCTTGTCGAACTGCCCGGCGTACCAGCTGCCGTTGGGATAGTCGATGCGTCCCTGGCCCTGCAACAGCCCGTCTACCAGATCGCCGCGATAGCGTCCGCCATCGGGCAGGCGTGCGTCTGGGGGCAGCGGTGATTCGCCGTTTCCGCAGGCGGTGAGCAGGAGGGTCAGGGTCAGGGGTACAAGTGCGCGCATAACGGGATCCAGGTAATCAGGCGACGAGTATGCCGCAGCTATGCGCGTTGAAGCGATGCGAAACTGCATGAGCGGTTTCGCGACCGCAAGGGCCTATACGAAGCAGAGTGACAGCGGCTCGGCGATATAGGCCGGTTTTTCCGAGCCTTCGATTTCCAGGGTGGCGGTGGCCTTGAGCAGCCATTGGCCAGGTTTCTTCTCGGTAACGTCCACCAGGTCGACCTTGAGCCGGACTTTGGAACCGACTTTCACTGGCTGGATGAAGCGCACGCTGTCCAGCCCGTAGTTGATCACCATCTTCACCCCCTTAGGAAGGAGCAGGATGTCTTCCATCAACTTGGGCATCAGCGACAGCGACAGGAACCCGTGGGCAATCGTGCTGCCGAACGGGGTCTGCGCGGCCTTGACCGGATCGACGTGGATGAACTGGAAGTCGCCGGTGGCTTCGGCGAACAGGTTGATACGCTCCTGGTCGATGGTCAGCCAGTCGGAGTATCCAAGTTCCTTGCCGACATAATCCTTGAGCTCTGCAACGGGAACGTAGGGCATTGAGACTCTCCTGGGTCATCTGTTCTATTTTTTCTGGAACGGGGATCTGTGTCCCCGCAAACCACTGTAGATCAACATGACCGGCGGGGCAGGTCATCGACCATGCTTTTTACGAATGCCGACCCATAGCGCGGGCGTGTTTATAATGCGCGCGCATGCTTGAACACGTGTTACAGGGGAGAGAACGGATGTTGCTACGGGGCCTGACCTGGCTGGTACTGTTCCAATTGCTGGGCACCGCCATCAATCATTTGTTCCTGCCGATCCTGCCGGGGCCGATCATTGGGCTGCTGCTGTTGCTGGGCTATCTGATCGTCCGTGGCGAAGTCAGCGAGCCGTTGAACCTTGCTGCCAGCAGCCTGCTGCGTTATCTGCCGTTGCTGCTGGTGCCGCCGGCGGTGGGGGTGATGGTCTATGCCCGGGCGATCGCTGCCGATTTCTGGGCCATCGTTGGCGCGCTGGTGTTGTCGCTGGTGCTCTCCGTGGCGCTGACGGGCGTGCTGATGCAACGTTTGGCCAGGCGCCATATCGTCGAGCCGGAGGATGCCCGATGATGTTCGATTGGCAGGGGGCCTGGACGTCGGTGATTCACCATCCACTGTTCGGCATCGGCATTACCCTGGGCGCCTACCAGTTGGTGTTGGCGGCGTATGAAAAGACCCGTTGGGTGTTCCTGCAGCCGGTATTGATGTCGATGGTGCTGTTGATTGTCGTGCTGGTCGGCTGCGGCATCAGCTACGCGGAATATCGCAAAAGCACCGAAATCCTCAGCATTTTGCTGGGCCCCGCGACCGTGGCGTTGGCGGTGCCGTTGTACCTGAACCTGCGGCGAATCCGCCAATTGTTCTGGCCGATTTTTACTACGCTGGTGATAGGCGGGGTGTTTGCCACCGGCTCAGCGGTGGTGCTGGGCTGGGCTTTTGGCGCCGAACACATGATTCTGATGACCATGGCGCCCAAGTCGGTCACCTCGCCGATCGCCATGTTGGTGGCCGAGCAGATCGGTGGCGTGGCGGCGATGGCGGCGGTGTTCGTGCTGATCACCGGGGTGCTTGGCGCGATCCTCGGCCCGAGCATTCTGACCCGGCTCGGTGTCCATAGCCCTGAGGCCCGGGGCATAGCCTTGGGGCTGACTGCCCATGCGGTGGGTACGTCGGTGGCCTTGCAGGAAAGCGAGGAGTCCGGTGCCTTCGCGGCGCTGGCGATGAGTCTGATGGGCGTGGCCACGGCGGTGCTGCTGCCGCTGGTGGTGTCGATGACGGTCTAAGGAACAGGTTATGAGCTTGCCGCTTTTCCCATTGAACACCGTGCTGTTTCCCGGTTGCATCCTCGACCTGCAGATTTTCGAGGCACGTTACCTCGATATGATCGGGCGCTGCATGAAAAAAGGCGAAGGCTTCGGGGTGGTCTGCATCCTTGACGGCGAAGAGGTCGGTATCGCGCCCGACGGTTATGCCCGGGTGGGCTGCGAGGCGCTGATTACCGACTTCTCCCAGCAGGACAACGGCCTGCTGGGCATTCGTGTGCAGGGCGGCCGGCGCTTCATCGTGCATGCCAGCAGTGTCCAGCCGGATCAACTGACTGTCGCTGAAATCGAGTGGCTGGAAGACGAGCCGGAGCAACCGCTGCAGGACGAGGATGCCGACCTGGTGGCGCTGCTCAGGGCCCTGGCGGAACACCCGATGGTCGAGGCGCTGAACATGGGCACCGAGGCTACCGGTCAGCAGTCATTGGCCAATCAACTGGCCTATCTGCTGCCATTCAACGAACTGGACAAGATCGACCTGCTGCAGCTCGACGACCCGCAGCAGCGCCTGGATGCGATCCAGGCCTTGCTGGATGAGTTGCAGGGTGAGCTGTTTGCCTAAGGTGCTGACCGTCAGATCAATGCGGACCTCTGTGGGAGCGAGCCTGCTCGCGAAAGCGGTGGGTCAGCTGGCAGATGTGCTGAATGACACTCCGCTTTCGCGAGCAGGCTCGCTCCCACAGGGGGGGCGGCGTCTGCGCTTTAGTAGGCATACCGCAACATCGCATGCGGAAGGTGCCGCAGGGCGAAGAAGCTGAACGCCGCCGCCAGCGCCGGCAGGACCAGCCACCAGACTTTCGGCGACATGGCGCGCAGCGGTTCCTGGCGCTGGCTTAGCCAGAGGACAGCGGCGCAGACCGTGGCGGCGAGCACGGCACCGGCGACAATGTCGCTCGGCCAGTGGGCGCCCAGGTACACCCGCGACAAGGCAATCGCCAGCGCAGGTAACGAGCCGAGCAGCAGCCAGGTCAGGCGCAGGCGCGGTGGTTGGCCGCGGCCGGCCAGTATCGCCAGGCTCAGGAACAGGGCGAAAGCGCCGGAGGCGTGGCCGCTGGGCATGCTGTAGCTGGTCAAGGGTTCGCTGAGGATCTCAGGGCGCACGCGGGCGAAAAACAGTTTCAATCCAGTGTTGGCCAGGGCCGTGAGCAGCATCGTGCCGCCGGCAAAGATTGCCTGCCGCCATTGTCGTGCAAACAGCAGCAACACGGTCACCAGGCTGCAGACGATCAACATGTAGCGGAATTCACCGATCAGCGTGAACGTCACGGCAATCTCGTCCAGGGTCGCGCTGCGATGCTCCTGCACCAGGGTCATCAGGCCCTGGTCGAAGGCTGTGAGGTAACGAAAGCCGACAAACAGGCCGATCAGGATCGCCAGACCGACACTTGCGATGATCGCTGAGGCATGGCGATGACGACGCAGGCTGCTATTGACACTCAGCCCGAGCATCACGGCGATGCTGCCGATGACCACGCCGGCCTGCGGCCAGAAACCTTCGGGCAACGGCAGGCGGAACGCCGCGCCGGTGGCCCAGCCCGGCAGCAGGTAGGCTACGGTCCAGCCCGCCGCGGCGAGCACGCTGACGGCGGCGAAGCGTGGGAACGGCATGTCGCACATCCCGGCTACCATCGGCAGCATCGGCCTCAACGGTCCGATAAACCGCCCCACCAGCAGGCTGGCGATGCCATAGCGCTGGAAGTAGCTCTCGGCCGCGCTCATCCATTCCGGATGTTGCCGCAGCCCCGGCAGGCGCCGGATGTTCTGGTGGAAATGCCGGCCGAGGAAATAGGACACCAGATCCCCCAGCAGCCCCCCCAAAAGGCCCAGCAACAACGTCTCGCCCAAGGACAAAGCGCCGCTGCCGGCCAGCACCGCAATCGCGAATAACAGCACGGTGCCCGGCACGATCAACCCGGCGATGGCCAGGCATTCAATACAAGCAACGACAAACACCGCCACCGCCAGCCATTGCGGGTTGACGGTCAGCCAGCCGGTAATGCTATCGAGCCAAGGGCCCATAAGGACAACTCCATTTATTGTTCAAACCGCATGTTTTTACTGTGGGAGCGAGCCAGCTCGCTCCCACAAGGTAACTCCGGGTGTAGCCAAAATCCGCGTCCACTGAAGATCCAATGTGGGAGCGAGCCTGCTCGCGAAAGCGGTGTATCAGTCAACATCAATGGTGCAGGACTGTCCTCTTCGCGAGCAGGCTCGCTCCCACAGGGCAAATTGTCGATTCAGGAAAGCAGAAAATAATCCCGCCCCTCGACCTGCCCGCGTCGCAACGGGTTGCGGGTGCACCATGGCGCATAGGCGGCGTCGACGAAGCGGTAAAGCAGGTGCTCATCTCGTCCCAGCGGGATGCCCAGGCGAGTGGCCTGGATCACATTGACCGTCGGCACCCCCACATCCTCCACCAGCAGGCGTTCAGGGTCGAAGCGTCTGGCGTCCCAGTCCGGCACTTTCAGGCCCAGCGCCTTGCACAGCAAGGTCTGTCCGGCACAAAGTTTCTGCGGCGTACGTGGCCGGCCTTGGGCATCGGGGTTGTTCAGCAACATCTGCGCCAAGCTTGCCGGGCCGCTGATGGCATCCACCCAGGGATACGCCGATTTGATCAATACGGCATTGCCGGGGCCTTGGGCGCTGAAATTCAGCGAATCGCCGCCCCGCGCGTAGTACATATAGATGTGGCCACCATCCAGAAACAAAGCCTTACGCTTTTCCGTGTAGCCCAACGAGGCGTGGCTGCCCTTTTCGGCGAAGTAATACGCTTCGGTCTCGATGATCCTCGCGCTCAGCCACAGGTCGCCAACCTTGTGGCGAATCACCTTGCCCAGCAGATCCTTGGCAAGCTCCTGGGCGTCGCGGTCAAAAAAAGCGTGTGGCAAAGCAGTGGGCATCGGAGGCGAATCGGTCATGGTCATGGACGGAACAGGGCCAAAAGTAGCGAGATGATAACAATGGAAAGCTTAATTACCGCTGAACATTCACGGAAACACTAGCGATTCATGCCGGTTTTGCTTCTCCGCCGGTCACCGCTGTCAGTCCATGCTGTTAGTCGCGGGTTACGACAGCTATAATCTGCCGCTTTCCTCTTTGCCAAGACCACACAGACCATGACTGAGTCCGTTCTTGACTACATGACCCGCCTGGGTCGCGCCGCCCGCGAAGCGTCGCGCATCATCGGTCGTGCCAGCACCGCGCAGAAAAACCGCGCCCTGCAGGCCGCCGCCAATGCGCTGGACGCTGCGCGCGCCGAGTTGTCCGCCGCCAACGAGCTGGACCTGGCCGCCGGCCGGGCCAATGGGCTCGAGCCGGCCATGCTTGAGCGCCTGGCGCTGACCCCGGCACGCATCGACGGCATGATCGTCGGTCTGCGTCAGGTGGCGGCTCTGCCGGACCCGGTCGGGGCGATCCGCGACATGAGCTATCGGCCGTCGGGTATCCAGGTCGGCAAGATGCGCGTACCGCTGGGTGTGGTCGGGATCATCTACGAGTCGCGGCCGAACGTGACCATCGACGCCGCGAGCCTGTGCCTGAAGTCGGGTAACGCGACCATCCTGCGCGGCGGTTCCGAGGCGATCCATTCGAACCGTGCGATTGCCGCCTGCATCCAGCGCGGGCTGGCCGAAGCCAACCTGCCGGCAGCGGTCGTGCAAGTGGTGGAAACCACCGACCGCGCCGCGGTCGGCGCGTTGATCACCATGCCCGAGTTCGTCGACGTCATCGTCCCGCGTGGCGGCAAGGGCCTGATCGAACGGGTCAGCCGCGACGCCCGCGTACCGGTGATCAAGCACCTGGACGGCATCTGCCATGTCTACGTCAGCGCCCACGCCGAATTGCCCAAGGCCCAGCGCATCGCCTTCAATGCCAAGACCTACCGTTATGGCATTTGCGGCGCGATGGAGACCCTGCTGGTGGACCAGGCCGTTGCCGGGGATTTCCTGCCATCGATGGCGGCCCAGTTCCGCGAAAAAGGCGTCGAGCTGCGTGGCTGCGAGCGCACCCGGGCGATCATCGAGGCCGCAGTCGCGACGCCAGGGGACTGGGACACCGAATACCTCGCGCCGATCCTGTCGATCCGCGTGGTGGACGGGCTGGACCAGGCCATCGAGCACATCAATCGCCACGGATCCCACCACACCGATTCCATCGTCAGCGAGCACCAGGGCGAAACCCGGCGCTTCGTGGCTGAAGTGGACTCGGCGTCGGTGATGATCAACACCCCGACCTGTTTTGCCGACGGCTTCGAATACGGATTGGGTGCCGAGATCGGCATTTCTACTGATAAGCTGCATGCCCGTGGCCCGGTGGGCCTGGAAGGCCTGACCTGCGAGAAGTACATCGTGGTCGGCGACGGCCAGTTGCGCGGACAGGAGCCAGCCTGACTTGGGCGACCTCGACCCACTGGCCTCCATGACTACGCCCGCTGTGACGGCGACCGCGCCAAAGCGCATCGGTATCCTGGGCGGTACGTTCGACCCGGTGCACATCGGCCATTTGCGCGGTGCGCTGGAAGTCGCCGATGCCCTGGCCCTCGATGAGCTGCGCCTGACGCCCAGCGCCCGGCCACCTCATCGGGATACGCCGCAGGTGTCGGCGCAGGATCGCCTGGCGATGGTCGAGTGCGCGGTGGCCGGTGTGGCGCCGTTGGTGGTGGACGCCCGCGAATTGCAGCGGGACAAACCGTCCTACACCATTGATACCCTGGAGCTGATGCGCGCCGAGCTGGCCGCCGATGCCCAGGTTTTCCTGCTTCTGGGCTGGGACGCATTTTGCGGCCTGCCCACTTGGCACCGCTGGGAAGAGTTGCTCCAGCATTGCCACATCCTGGTGCTGCAACGCCCGGATGCCGACAGCGAACCGCCGGATGCCTTGCGCAACCTGCTGGCGGCGCGCTCGGTGAGCGACCCGCTGGCCCTCAAGGGGCCGAGCGGACAGATTGCATTCGTCTGGCAGACGCCGCTCGCGGTATCCGCCACCCAGATCCGTCAACTGCTGGCCAGCGGTAAGTCGGTACGTTTCCTGGTGCCCGACGCGGTCCTGGCCTACATCGATGCGCACGGTCTGTACCGTGCGTCGAACTGAACAAGGCGTGCTCCGCCGACACGAATCAACGTGTACCGAAGCGCCCGAACATACGAGCAAAACGAGTTTTATATGACTGACAAAGACCTGAACAAAGTAAAGCGCAAGGGCACTTTCAAGAGCGCCCCGCTGCCGGTAGAAGCGCCAACCGGCGTGGCGCTGGTCGGTGAAGAACTGGTCAAGGTGGCCGTGGCGGCCCTGGAAGACGTCAAGGCCCAGGATATCCAGGTGATCGACGTTCGCGAAAAGCAGAGCATCACCGACTACATGATCATCGCCACCGGTACTTCGAACCGCCAGATCGGCGCGATGCTCGACAAGGTCCGCGAAGCGGTGAAGGCCCAGGGCGTCAAGCCGTTGGGCGAAGAAGGCAAGGGCGACAGCGACTGGGTCCTGCTGGACATGGACGACGTCATCGTGCACATGATGACCGCCTCGGCGCGCCAGTTCTATGACCTGGAGCGCCTGTGGGCCGGTGCCGAGCAGAGCCGTTCGGCCAGCGCCGCGCACCACAGCCCGGAAAACACCCATGAGCACTTCACCAAGCTCAACAAAGACCAGCAATAAGGGATCGCTGTGCGACTGCGCCTGATCGCCGTCGGTTCTCGCATGCCCAAGTGGGTGGAAGAAGGCTGGCATGAATATGCCAAGCGTCTTCCGTCCGAGCTGGCTTTGGAACTGGTGGAAATTCCGCTCAATACCCGCGGCAAGAACGCCGACGTGGCGCGCTTTATCCGCCAGGAAGGTGAAGCCATGCTGGCCAAGGTCGGGCCGAACGAGCGCATCGTCACACTCGAAGTTCATGGCAAGCCCTGGAGTACCGAGCAACTGGCGGTGGAGCTCGATCGCTGGCGGCTGGATTCGCGCACGGTCAATTTCATGGTCGGCGGTCCGGAAGGGCTGGCGCCGGAAGTCTGCGCCCGGGCCGATCAACGCTGGTCGTTGTCGCCCCTGACGTTGCCGCATCCGCTGGTGCGGATCCTGATCGGTGAACAGTTGTATCGTGCCTGGACAGTCCTGTCCGGGCACCCTTATCACAAGTAATCCTGCCCTCATGCCTCAGCCGATCCGCATCAAGGACCACGAAAAAGACGCCCGCCTGGTGCGGGGCCGCGTCGTGTTCGGCGCCATTACCGTGGTCACGCTGATCGGCGTGCTGATCGCGCGGCTGTATTTCCTCCAGGTGATCCAGTACGAGTACCACTCGACCCTGTCGGAAAGTAACCGCGTGCATGTGCAGCCGATCCCGCCGACCCGCGGGCTGATTTTCGACCGCAATGGCGTGGTGGTGGCCGATAACCGGCCGAGCTTCAGCCTGAGCATGACCCGCGAGCGGTCCGGTGACTGGCAGAAAGTCCTCGACGTGATCGTCGAAGTGCTGCAACTGACCCCCGAGGACCGGGCGATCTTCGAGAAGCGCATGCGCCAGGGCCGGCGCCCCTTCGAGCCGGTGCCGATCATGTTCGAGCTGACCGAAGAACAGATCGCCCTGATCGCGGTTAACCAGTTCCGCCTGCCGGGCGTCGAGGTGGTGGCGCAGTTGGTGCGGCATTATCCCCAGGGGCCGCACTTCGCCCACTCGGTCGGCTACATGGGGCGGATCAACGAAAAAGAGCTCAAGACCCTCGATCCGGTCAACTACAGCGGCACCCACCATATCGGCAAGACCGGCATCGAGCGCTTCTACGAGGCCGAGCTGCACGGCCAGGTCGGCTACGAGGAGGTCGAGACCAACGCTCGCGGCCGCGTACTGCGCGTGCTCAAGCGTACCGACCCGATTCCAGGCAAGGACATCGTCCTGAGCCTCGACATCAAGTTGCAGGAAGCCGCCGAAGCGGCGCTGGGTGGACGCCGTGGCGCGGTGGTTGCGCTGGACCCGAACACCGGCGAAGTCCTGGCGATGGTCAGCCAGCCGAGTTTCGACCCGAACCTGTTCGTCACCGGCATCAGCTTCAAGGCCTACGCCGAGCTGCGCGATTCCATCGACCGGCCGTTGTTCAACCGCGTGCTGCGTGGCCTTTATCCGCCGGGTTCGACCATCAAGCCGGCCGTGGCGATTGCCGGGCTGGATGCCGGAGTGGTGACCGCGTCGAGCCGGGTCTATGACCCGGGTTATTACCAATTGCCCAACTACGACCACAAGTACCGTAACTGGAACCGCACCGGTGACGGCTACGTGGACCTGGAAGCGGCGATCATGCGGTCCAACGACACCTACTTCTATGACTTGGCCCACAAGCTGGGGATTGATCGGCTGTCGTCCTACATGAACAAGTTCGGCCTTGGTCAGAAAGTCTCCCTGGACATGTTCGAAGAGTCTCCGGGCCTGATGCCGTCCCGGGAATGGAAGCGGGCGACTCGCCGCCAGGCCTGGTTCCCCGGCGAAACCCTGATCCTGGGGATCGGCCAGGGCTACATGCAGGCCACGCCGCTGCAACTGGCCCAGGCCACGGCGCTGGTGGCGAGCAAAGGCAAATGGTATCGGCCGCACCTGGCGAAGACCATCGAAGGCCAGAAACCGGTGGACCCGGACCCGATGCCGGACATCATCCTGCGCAACCCGTCGGACTGGCAGAAGGTCAACAACGGCATGCAGCAGGTCATGCACGGCGCCCGGGGTACCGCGCGCAAGGCGGCCATCGGCGCGCAATACCGCATTGCCGGCAAGAGCGGTACCGCCCAGGTGGTAGCGATCAAGCAGGGCGAGAAGTACGACCGCTCCAAGGTCCAGGAACGCCATCGCGACCACGCCTTGTTCGTTGGCTTCGCGCCCGCCGAGAACCCGAAGATCGTCGTGTCGGTGATGGTCGAGAACGGTGAATCCGGCTCCGGCGTCGCCGCGCCGGTGGTGCGCCAGATCATGGACGCCTGGCTGCTGGATGAGCACGGCCAGCTCAAGCCCGAATTCGCAAGCCCCATCAGCGCGGAGGCTACGGCCCGTGAAGAATAATTTCGACCGTATCCTCTCCAGCGAAGATGTGATGCGCCGTCGCGCCACCTTGCTGCAGCGCATGCACATCGACGGTCCGTTGCTGATCCTGTTGCTGACGCTGGCCGCCGGCAGCCTGTTCGTGCTGTATTCGGCCAGTGGCAAGAGCTGGGACCTGCTGGCCAAGCAGGCCACCTCGTTCGGCATCGGCCTGGTGTCGATGATCGTCATCGCCCAGCTCGAACCACGGTTCATGGCGCGCTGGGTGCCGCTGGCCTACGTGGTCGGCGTGGGTTTGCTGGTAGTGGTCGACATCATGGGCCACAACGCCATGGGCGCCACCCGCTGGATCAACATCCCCGGGGTGATCCGCTTCCAGCCTTCGGAATTTCTCAAGATCATCATGCCCGCGACCATTGCCTGGTACTTGTCCAAGCGGTCCTTGCCGCCGCAGCTCAAGCATGTGTGTATCAGTCTGTTGCTGATCGGCATTCCGTTCATTCTCATCGTCCGCCAGCCGGACCTCGGCACCTCGCTGCTGATCCTCGCCGGGGGTGCGTTCGTGCTGTTCATGGGCGGGTTGCGCTGGCGCTGGATCCTCAGCGTGATCGCCGCCGCCGTGCCGGTGTCGGTGGCCATGTGGTATTTCGTGATGCACGACTACCAGAAGCAGCGGGTACTGACCTTCCTCGACCCGGAAAGCGATCCGCTGGGCACCGGCTGGAACATCATCCAGTCCAAGGCCGCCATCGGTTCCGGCGGGGTGTTCGGCAAAGGCTGGCTGATGGGCACCCAGTCGCACCTGGACTTTTTGCCAGAAAGCCACACCGACTTCATCATCGCCGTGATGGGCGAGGAGTTCGGCCTGGTGGGCATTTGCGTGCTGTTGCTGATCTATCTGCTGTTGATCGGGCGCGGGCTGGTGATTACCGCCCAGGCCCAGACGCTGTTCGGCAAGTTGCTGGCGGGCAGCCTGACCATGACGTTTTTTGTTTATGTTTTCGTCAACATCGGTATGGTCAGTGGCCTGCTGCCGGTGGTGGGGGTGCCGTTGCCGTTCATTAGCTACGGAGGAACTTCGCTGGTGACGCTACTGTCAGCGTTTGGGGTTTTGATGTCGATCCATACGCATCGCAAGTGGATCGCGCAGGTTTGAATAAGGTGAAGAGTTCAATGCAAGCAATGCGTGGCTGGTCGACGCGATATGCGCCGTGGGTCGGCCTGGTCGGCTTCCTGGGCTGTGCGCCGCAGGCCCTGGCCGGCGAATACGAAGGCTCGCCGCAGGTGGCCGAATTCGTCGGTGAGATGACTCGCGACTACGGTTTTGCCGGCGAACAGCTGATGGGGGTGTTTCGCGAGGCCGAGCGCAAGCAGTCGATCCTCGACGCGATTTCCCGGCCCGCCGAGCGGGTCAAGCAGTGGAGCGAGTACCGGCCGATGTTCATCACCGAGGCGCGTATCGCCCGGGGTGTGGACTTCTGGCGCCAGCACGAAGCCGCCCTGGCCCGCGCCGAGCAGGAATATGGCGTACCGGCCCAGGTCATCGTATCGATTATCGGCGTCGAGACCTTCTTCGGCCGCAACACCGGGAATTTCCGGGTGATCGACGCCTTGTCGACCCTGGGCTTCGATTACCCGCCGCGCGCCGAGTTCTTCCGCAAGGAACTACGCGAATTCCTCCTGCTGGCCCGTGAAGAGCAGGTCGATCCGCTGACCCTCAAGGGCTCCTACGCCGGGGCCATGGGCTTGCCACAATTTATGCCCAGCAGTTTCCGCGCCTATGCGGTGGACTTCGACGGCGACGGCCACATCAATATCTGGACCAACCCGACCGATGCCATCGGCAGTGTTGCCAGTTATTTCAAACGGCATGGCTGGGAGGCCGGCGAGCCTGTGGTCAGCCTTGCGGACGTGCTTGGCGACCAGGTGGACCAAGGCCTGACCACGGGTATCGAGCCGACAAAAACCGTCGGGGAGTTGCGAGCGCTGGGCTGGTCGAGTCATGATGCGCTGCGTGACGACATGCCGGTCACCGCGATGCGCCTGGAAGGCGAGCAGGGCCCCGAATACTGGATGGGCCTGAAGAATTTCTACGCGATTACGCGTTATAACCGCAGCGTGATGTACGCCATGGCCGTATATCAACTGTCTGAAGAGCTGGTCAAAGCACGGGGCGTCAAATAATGCGGGCAATGCCTACCTATCAACCCCTGAAAGCCAGGCCCCTCAAGCTGGTGGCATTGGCGGCGCTGTCTTTGCTGGTCGTGAGCTGTTCGACCAGTCGCGCACCGACCCAGAAAAGTCCCAACGTCGTGCGGGCCACACCGGGCCTGGACATCAACCGGGCCCACAAGGATGGCGCGCCGTGGTGGGATGTCGATGTCTCGCGCATTCCCGACGCGACACCGACCCTGCACACCGGCCCCTACAAGGCCAACCCGTATACGGTGCTGGGCAAGACCTATTTCCCGATGGCCGAATCCAAGCGCTATGTCGCCTCGGGCACGGCTTCCTGGTATGGCACCAAGTTCCACGGCCAGAACACCGCCAATGGCGAGGTCTACGACCTGTATGGCATGAGCGCCGCGCACAAGACCCTGCCGCTGCCCAGTTATGTGCGGGTGACCAACCTGGACAACAACAAGAGCGTGATCCTGCGGGTCAACGACCGTGGGCCGTTCTATTCCGACCGCATCATCGACTTGTCGTATGCAGCGGCGAAAAAGCTCGGTTACGCTGAAACCGGCACCGCCCGTGTCAAGGTCGAAGGCATCGATCCGCAGGAATGGTGGGCCCAGCGTGGCCGTCCGGCGCCTTTGATGCTCAACGAACCAAAAGTGGCGCAAAATGCCGCGCCGACCGTGACGGCCTCCACCGGCACGGTCGAGCAATGGACGCCGCCGCCGCAGCAACACGCCGCGGCCGTGGTGCCGGTGCAGATCGATGCAAAAAAAAAACGCTTCTGCAACAGCCTCTGGCCAGTATCTGCAAGTGGGCGCGTTCGCCAACCCGGACGCTGCAGAACTGTTGAGGTCGAAGCTGAGCTCGATGGTCAGCGCGCCGGTGTTCATCAGCTCGATCGTGCGCAACCAGCAGACCCTGCATCGAGTGCGCCTGGGGCCGATCGGTTCTCCGGGTGAGGTCCAGCAAGTGCAAAATAGCGTGCGCCTGGCCAATCTCGGTTCGCCGAGCCTGGTCACGTCCGAATGATTGATTGAGGGCCCGCTCGTGGTTTGGGCGGGTCAGGTTGTTGGCTCCACGAATAACAAAAGCCCGGCAGGGGTTGTGAGTGAGCAACTTAAATACGCGGCAGCTCGAGGGTTTGTATGAGAAGTCGCCGAGCGGCGATCAGGCAAGGCGAAAACAGGCGAGGAAGCGGAGTTGACTGGTTGTCAATGAGCATTCCGAGCCTGTTTTCAACGCAGCATGATCGTCGCGCAGGCACTTTTCATACAAAGCCTAGAAAGCTGCCTGTTTAGTTTTTGCCTACGGGCAGTCCCATTAGCGATTTCGAGAGACGGATGAACATCACCACCTTTGCCAAACGCCTTTGCCTGCTAGTCCCGCTGCTTCTCTCTCCGGCCGCGTTCGCGGTCGAGATGATGCCTTCGCCTCCGCAACTGGCGGCCAAAGCCTATGTCCTCATGGATGCCAGCAGCGGCAATGTGCTGGTAGAGAACAATGGTGACCAGCGCCTGCCACCGGCCAGCCTGACCAAGCTGATGACCGCGTACATCGCCACGCTGGAGATCCGTCGCGGCCAGATCGGTGAGAACGATCCGGTGACCGTCAGCGAAAACGCCTGGCGCACCGGCGGTTCGCGGATGTTCATCAAGGTCGGTTCGCAAGTGACCGTCAGCGACCTGCTGCACGGCATCATCATCCAGTCCGGCAACGACGCCAGCGTCGCCCTGGCCGAGCACATCGCCGGCAGCGAAGACGCGTTCGCCGACATGATGAACAAGACGGTCGCCGACCTGGGCATGACCAACAGCCACTTCATGAACCCGACCGGCCTGCCGAACCCCGAGCATTATTCCTCGGCTCACGACATGGCGATCCTGGCCCGGGCAATCATCCACGAAGACCCTGCGCATTACGCCATTTATTCCCAGAAGGAATTCTTCTGGAACGGCATCAAGCAGCCTAACCGCAACCTGTTGCTGTGGCGCGACAAGACCGTCGATGGCCTGAAGACCGGCCACACCGAGGAGGCTGGCTACTGCATGGTGTCTTCGGCGGTTCGTGACGGCATGCGCCTGATCGCCGTGGTGTTCGGCACCAACAGCGAAGTGGCCCGCGCCGCCGAGACCCAGAAGCTGCTGACCTACGGTTTCCGTTTCTTCGAAACCCAGACCTTCTACCAGAAGGGCACCGAACTGGCCCAGGCCCAGGTGTGGAAAGGCACCAGCAACCAGGTGAAAGCCGGCCTGGCGCAGGACCTGACCATGACCTTGCCTAAAGGCCAGCTCAAGAAGCTTGCCGCCAGCATGACCATGAACCCTCAGCTGACCGCGCCTATCGCCAAGGGTGACGTGATCGGCAAGGTCGAAGTCAAACTGGACGACAAGGTGGTGCACAGCGCCGACCTGATCGCGCTGGACGCGGTCGAGGAAGGTGGTATTTTCCGCCGCATGTGGGATAGCATCCGTCTATTCTTCTACGGCTTGTTCAACTGATTTCGAGTGTTGACCTGCATGGCCCCGTTCCTTTCCGGTGCGGGGCCATGTTCGTTATCACGGCTTGCGAGGCCGTTACGCCATGACAGACTCCGAAGTAAAAGCGCCAAAGATCGAATTTCCCTGCGCGGATTATCCGATCAAGGTAATCGGCGATACCGGTGTGGGCTTCAAGGACAAGATCATCGCGATCCTTGAAAAACACGCCACCGTTGACCACAACACCCTGGCCGAGCGCCAGAGTACCAACGGCAAATACACGACCATCCAGTTGCACATCATTGCCACCGGCCAGGAACAGCTCTACGACATCAACAGCGAGCTGCGAGCGACCGGTTTCGTGCATATGGTGTTGTGATGCCGGGCACGCTGGGCTTTCGCGAGCTGGGCAGCATGGCTTACGAGCCGGTCTGGCACGCCATGCAGCGCTTCACGAACGAACGTGGCACCAGCGCCGACGACGAAGTCTGGCTGGTGGAACACCCGCCGGTGTTCACCCAGGGCCAGGCCGGCAAGGCCGAGCACTTGCTGCTGCCGGGCGATATCCCGGTGGTGAAGGTCGACCGGGGCGGGCAGGTGACTTACCATGGCCCCGGCCAACTGGTTGCCTACCTGTTGCTGGATGTGCGCAAGCTGGGGTTCGGCGTGCGCGAGCTGGTCACTCGCATGGAAACATGCCTGATCGAGCTGCTCGCCAGCTACGGCGTGACCGCGGCGGCCAAGCCGGATGCACCGGGCGTCTACGTCGACGGGTCGAAGATCGCCTCGCTCGGCTTGCGCATCCGCCATGGCTGTTCGTTCCATGGCCTGGCGCTGAACGTGGACATGAATCTTGAACCGTTTAGACGGATTAATCCCTGTGGCTATGCAGGGCTGGCAATGACCCAGCTGCGCGATCACACAGGATCGATTGAATTTGCCGAGGTAAGTGCCCGGCTGCGCGCGCAGCTCGTCAAACACCTCGACTATGCTGAGCAGACGACCCTCACGGGCGGAATCGACTGATATGACTACTGATGCAGTGCAAACCATGATCCCGACGCTGGACGTCACCGAACGTCCGGCCCCGCGTGCCAAGGTAGAGGCCGGCGTCAAGCTGCGCGGCGCCGAGAAGGTTGCACGCATTCCGGTCAAGATCATCCCGACCACCGAACTGCCGAAGAAACCCGACTGGATCCGCGTGCGCATCCCGGTCTCTCCGGAAGTCGACCGGATCAAGGCCCTGCTCCGCAAGCACAAGCTGCACAGCGTCTGCGAAGAAGCCTCCTGCCCGAACCTGGGCGAGTGCTTCTCCGGCGGCACCGCGACGTTCATGATCATGGGCGACATCTGCACCCGTCGTTGCCCGTTCTGCGACGTCGGCCATGGCCGTCCGAAGCCATTGGACACCAACGAGCCGGAAAGCCTGGCCATCGCCATCGCCGACCTGAAGCTGAAATACGTGGTCATCACCTCGGTGGACCGTGACGACCTGCGTGACGGCGGTGCCCAGCACTTCGCCGACTGCATCCGCGAGATTCGCAAGCTGTCGCCGAACGTGCAGCTGGAAACCCTGGTGCCTGATTACCGTGGCCGCATGGACATTGCCTTGGAAATCACCGCCGCCGAGCCGCCGGATGTGTTCAACCACAACCTGGAAACCGTGCCACGCCTGTACAAGGCTGCGCGTCCGGGTTCGGACTACCAGTGGTCGCTGACCCTGCTGCAGCGTTTCAAGCAGATGATGCCGCATATTCCGACCAAGTCTGGCTTGATGCTGGGCCTGGGTGAGACTGATGAGGAAGTCATCGAGGTCATGAAGCGCATGCGTGAGCACGACATCGACATGCTGACCCTGGGCCAATACCTGCAGCCTTCCCGTAGCCATTTGCCGGTGCAGCGTTTTGTGCATCCGGATACCTTTGCCTGGTTTGCGGAGGAGGGGTACAAGATGGGCTTCAAGAACGTTGCTTCGGGGCCGTTGGTGCGGTCTTCTTATCATGCGGATGAGCAGGCTAAGTTGGTCAAGGCTGAGCTTTTGGGTTCCTGAGTTTTTTGGGGGTATATCCGTTTTTTGCGTAATGGCGGCTGACGGTTCCGCTCTTACAGCGGGTCACTTTTATAAAGCGCAAAAGTAACCAAAACGCTTTTGCCCCACCACTCGGTGCCTCGCCTAGGCTCGGCATGCCTGAACGCAGGCATTGCTCCGTGGGCCGCCGCGAAGGGCCATCCCTGGCCCAGCGCGGCTACCTCGGCATCCATGCCGAGGTGCCCACTACGCAACACCTCCGTTCAGCCAGCGTGGTTAACGGGGCGCCGAAATCAACGTCCACCGCGAGGCGGCCTTAGGGCCGACCTGGTTTGTCGGGATTGCGTTTCTTCTGTGGGAGCGAGCCTGCTCGCGAAGGCAGTGTGCCAGCCAATGAAGATGTTGGATGTGACGGCCCCTTCGCGGGCAAGCCCTCTCCCACAAGGGGCTGCGTTGTACGCAAATTTTGTGGTTGCTGAAGATCAATTGTGGGAGCGGGCTTGCTCGCGAAAGCGGATTGTCAGTCGATGAAAATGTTGGATGTGCTGGCCTCTTCGCGAGCAGGCTCGCTCCCACAGTGATTCTCTGTACGTCGTGAAATCTGCGTCAGCCGAAGATCGAATGTGGGAGCGAGCTTGCTCGCGAAAGCGGTGGTTCAGCTAAATAGTTACTGGCACATGTCTCGCTCTTGCTCTTGCTCTTGCTCTTGCTCTTGCTCTTGCTCTTGCTCTTGCTCTTGCTCTTGCTCTTGCTCTTGCTCTTGCTCTTGCTCTTGCTCTTGCTCTTGCTCTTGCTCTGCTTTTGACTCTGATCTCAGCGCCCCGTTAACCACGCTGGCCGAACGCAGGCATTGCGTAGTGGGCATCCCGGCATGGATGCCGGGATAGCCGCGCTGGGCCATGGATGGCCCTTCGCGGCGGGCCCACGGAGCAATGCCGGAGTGAGGGCACACCGAGCCTAGGCGAGGTGCCGAGTGGTGGGGCAAAGCGCTTTTGGTTACTTTTGGCGCTTTACCAAAAGTGACCCGCTGTAAGAGCGGAACCCTAAGCAGCCATTACCGCAGAAACGGATATTCACACGATCAAAAAACCGGAAAACCCATGGCCCACACCCTAATCCCACACCACCCCGTCCCGGCCCTCCTTCAAGAAGGCCTGATCGGAGTGATCGCCCCCGCCGGCCCAGCCCCATTGGACACCGAAAAAGCCATCCAATGGATGCGCGCCAGGGGCCATGATCTGCGAATTTTCCCCGGCGTCTACGAAAAAGACGGCTACCTGGCCGGCAGCGACGATACACGACTGAACGACCTGCACGCCGCCTTCGCCGACCCAGAGGTAAACGCGATCATCTGCCTGCGCGGAGGCTACGGCACCCCCCGCCTGCTCGATCGCATCGACTTCGAGCTCATTAAACGAAACCCCAAGCCCTTCGTCGGTTACAGCGACATCACCGCCCTGCACCTGGCAATCAGCCGTTACGCCGGCTTCGTGACCTTTCACGGACCGTTGCTCAACGCCGACCTGCTGGGCGATAAGGAGCCCCCGACCGTCACGTCCTTTTTCAGCCTGCTGCGCGGCCAATTGAAAGCGGGCGACGTACTGAGCCATCCCGCAGCCTATCCATTGACTACCGTGGAACCCGGCATTGCCCAAGGGCGCCTGTTGGGCGGCAATCTGTCGATGATCGCCGCAACCATGGGCACGCCCTACGAAATTGATGCCGAAGGCGTGATCCTGCTGGTCGAGGACGTCAATGAGCCGCTATATCGCATCGACCGTCTGCTGACCCAATTGCGGCTGGCAGGCACCCTGGCGAAGCTGCGAGGCGTGCTATTGGGGGATGTCGCCGGTGTGGATGGCGAGGCGCTGAACCGCTTGTTCAAGCAGACCTTCGAACCACTGCGTATTCCGGTGTTGTCCGGCTGGCGCAGCGGGCATTGTGATCCGAACCTGACGTTGCCGATGGGCGCGCTGGTGACGCTGGATGCGGGGGAGAAGAGGTTGGTGCTGGAGCAGGATGTGGTGGTCAGCCGCTAATTTTCTGTTGCCTGATAGTCAGTCTTCGCGAGCAGGCTCGCTCCCACAGGGAATACATGAGCACCTGTGGGAGCGAGCCTGCTCGCGAAAGCGTCAGCCGCCGTACGGCAATTCAGCGACTACGCAACGCCTCCAGCAACTTGTGCGTCGGATACCCATCCGCCGGCCAGCCAAACGACTGCTGGGCGCTGCGGATCGCCTTGCGGGTGTTGGCGCCGATAATGCCGTCGGGCGTGCCCGCGTCGTAGTTGTGCTTGCCCAGCAGAGTCTGTAGTTCGATACGTTCGCTGCGGCTCAGGGGCAGGTCCTCCTTTGGCCACTGGCCGTAGACCAGGCCTGCGCCGGCGAAGCGCTGTGACAACAGCCCAACCGCCAAGGCGTAGGACGATGAGTTGTTGTACTTGAGGATGGCTCGGAAGTTATCGAATATCAGGAATGCCGGGCCGCGATGGCCTGCCGGCAGGAGAAGGGAAGCCGAGAGCTGTTTCTCATCCGGGGCAATCGGCAAACCGCCATATTCGGAAACGCCCAGGCGCTCCCATTCGGAGACGGGTTTGCGAATCGTGCCATCGGCCAGGGTGTAGTCGAAGCCTTCACCGAGCGAGACCTCGAATCCCCATGGTTGGCCGCGCTGCCAGCCGGAGCTTTGCAGGTAGTGCGCGGTCGAGGCCAGGGCGTCGGTGGCGCTGCCCCAGATATCACGACGCCCATCGCCATCGAAATCGACTGCATGTGTGTTGTAGGTGGTTGGAATGAACTGGGTCTGGCCCATGGCGCCGGCCCAGGAGCCGAGCATCTTTTCCGGGGTGATATCGCCCTGTTGCAGAATTTGCAGCGCGGCAATCAGTTGTGCGTGGGCAAAGCCCGGACGCCGTCCTTCGTAGGCGAGGGTGGCCAGGGAGTTGATCACTGACTTGGTCCCCTGGAACTGGCCGAAATTGCTCTCCATGCCCCACACCGCTACCAGCGCCTGGCGATCAACGCCGTAGCGCTGTTCGATGCTTTGCAGGATGTCGGCGTGCTGCTGGAGCAAGGCCTGGCCTTTGCGCACCCGCAAAGGTGACAAGGCGCCATCGAGGTATTCCCATACCGGCCGGCTGAATTCAGGTTGGCTGCGATCCGCCTTGATCACGCTCATGTCCGGGCTGACGCCGATGAAGGCACGGTCGAACAGGTCGGCCCGGATCCCGGCGGCCAGTGCTTCCTTGCGAAACCCGGCTTGCCATTCGGCGAAGGTCTGGGTCGGCGCAATATCCAGGTTCTCCCCGGTCGGCACTACGGGCGGCACGATGGCCGGTGCGGTCACGGCAGGCAGGGTCTTGAGCGGTTGGGCATCGGCGGCGGTGGGTTTTTCAGCGCAGGCGACCAATAACGCAACGCTTGCGGCAGCTATCAATTGGCGCAGTGGCCAACGACGGGAAAGGCGGAGGGGCATGCACGGGTCCAGATAAACGAATCAAGTGCTGACCTTAACATGGGCAGGGGCTGTAGAGCTTGTTCGAGTGTTTCAGGCTGCCAGAAAGCAAGAAGCCTCCCAGTTGTCAGACTGGAAGGCTTCGCGGCGGTAGCTGCCTTTGCCCTTGGCGGGTCGTTCCTGGCGGCTGCGGAACAGGGGCTGGGCGACGATGGACTTGGCCTTGTTGGGGCCATGCCTGGATGGCTTTTTGCTCATGACGGATCTCTCTTGGGGATGGTTTTTCGCGAGGCAATCATGGGACAGAGCTGGGTTTTTGTCCAGTCCCTGGACCGTGCTGGTTATGTCGTCTGGATGGAGAGATTTTGTCGCGAGGGAGCAAGCCCCCTCGCCACAGGTACCGGTTTATTCAGCGGGTAATGACAGCCGTTGGCCGGCCATCAACAGCGACAACCGGCTCAGGCTCATCCACGGCGAGCCTGCGGCCTGGCCCTTGATCTGTGCGTCGATGCGCTGGGCTTCGAGCAGCAATTGCGCCCAGCGTGATGCCGAGTAACGTTGCAGCGCCTTGCTCATCAACGGTTTGCGTTTGTCCCATACCGGCGGCCGGGCCTGGCTGAAGGCTTTGTCCAGCGGCACGCCCTGACTGTATTGCAACGACAGGTTCGCGAGCAGGCGCAACTCCCGGGCCAGCGCCCAGAGAATCACCGGCGGTTCGACGCCTTCGCCCCGCAGGCCTTCAAGCATGCGCAAGGCGTGGGCGGCTTCACCGTTGAGGATCGCGTCGGTCAGCCCGAAGACATCGAAGCGTGCGCTGTCGGCCACGGCCGCCTGGACCGTTTCCACCGTGATCTGGCCACCCTCGGCCATCAGCTTGAGTTTTTCGATTTCCTGGGCGGCGGCCAACAGGTTGCCTTCGACCCGGGCGGCAATCAGCTCAACCGCGTCCTGGCTGGCCGACAGGCCGGCCTGGGACAGGCGCTGGCGGATCCAGCTGGGCAACTGACTGACATCCACCGGCCAGATCTGCACGAACTGAGTCTGCTGGCCTTCGACCAGCGCCTTGCCCCACTTGGTTTTCTGCGCGCTGCCGTCGAGTTTCGGCAGGCTGATCAGCAGTACCGTGTCCTCGGCGGGCCGCGAGCAGTATTCGATCAGCGCGGCGGCGCCCTTGTCACCGGGTTTACCGGAGGGCAAGCGTAGTTCCAGCAGGCGTTTCTCGGCGAACAGCGACATGCTTGCCCCGGCCTGCAGTAACGTACCCCAATCGAAGCTGGCGTCGGCGGCGAACACCTGGCGTTCGTCGAAACCTTGCTGGCGGGCGGCAGAGCGGATGGCGTCGGCGGCTTCCTGGCACAGCAGCGGGTCATCGCCGCTGATGATATAGACGGGCGCGAGCGCGCCTTGCAGATGTTTGCCGAGTTGAGCGGGAGCGAGTTTCATAGGCGCAGGCGAGCGGGGCGCCGGAGCGCCCCGCAAGGCTTATTGAGCCGGGATCTGCAACGGCGACTGTTGCGGGGTTTCCGCCTCAGCCTTGCGTGCTGCTTCCAGCGCTTCGGCTTCGGCCTTGGCGCGAGCGTCGGCGGTCTGTTGCAGCTGGTCCAGTTGAGCCGGGCTCAGCTGTTGCAGGCGCAGCATCATGCGCTGGACCAGTTCACGGCGCATTTCGCCGCGAACTTCGACAGACTCCTGATCGGAACCGGTGATGTTGTTGCCGTCGTGCAGGTAGACCTTCTGCACCTGCAGCTTGTCATCCAGCAGCGACAGACCATTCTGGCCGCGGATTTCGTAGTTCAACACGTTGGTCAGCTCGTACTCGGCCGAACGACCGGCGCCGGCATAGCTGAGGCTGCGCTGGCTTTGCTGTTCGCTTGCCAATACCAGCTTGTACGGTGCGCCGCTGTAGACTTTCACACCGCTGTTTTCCAGGGTCTGACGCAGCATTTTCACGGTATCGCCATAAGCGTCCCGCGCGCTGAGGTCCAGTTCCTTGATGGCCAGCTCGGTGGTGCCAGTGCCGCGCAGCTGGAAGCCGCAGGCGCTCAACAGGACCGCCAGGCCCATAACCAGCAGATTACGTTTGATCATCTTGTTGCTCCCCTTGAAACCCATGGCCGACTGTGCGGCCCCGCAGGTCATATTCGGCGTCCGGCCGGTGGCCTGGACGCCCGATCCAATTAGCTTGCGACGATATTGACCAGTTTGCCGGGCACGACGATCACTTTGCGGATCGTCAGGCCATCGACGAAGCGCAGTACGTTTTCGTTGGCGCGTGCGGCGGCTTCGACTTCTTCGCGAGTGGCGGCGGCCGGCATGTCGATCTGGCCGCGCAGCTTGCCGTTGACCTGGATGACCAGGGTCAGGCTGTCTTGTACCAGCGCTGTTTCGTCCACCACCGGCCAACCGGCGTCGATCACCGGGTCGGCGTGACCCAGTTGATTCCACAGTTCATGGCTGATGTGCGGGGTGATTGGCGCGAGCAGCAGCGTCACCGCTTCCAGGCCTTCATGAACCAGCGCGCGATCCTGTTCGGTGTCTTGCGCGGCTTTTTCCAGCACATTCATCAGCGTCATTACTTGGGCGATGGCCGTGTTGAATTTGTGGTTCTGGCCGACGTCATGGCTGGCCTGCTTGATCGCCAGGTGAATCGAGCGACGAATGGCTTTCTGCTCGTCGTTCAGGCCGGCGAGGTCCAGTTTGCCTGGCAGACCCTGGCTGACGTGAGCCTGGGCCAGGCGCCAGACGCGCTTGAGGAAGCGGTGCGAGCCTTCGACGCCGGAGTCGGACCATTCGGCGCTCATGTCGGGTGGCGACGCGAACATCATGAACAGGCGGCAGGTGTCCGCGCCGAACTGATCAATCATCGACTGTGGGTCGACGCCGTTGTTCTTCGACTTGGCCATCTTCTCGGTGCCGCCGATTTCCACCGGCAGGCCATCGGCGATCAGCTTGGCGCTGATGACCTTGGCCTTGCTGTCGCGTTCGAGTTCGACGTCGCTCGGGTTGAACCAGGTATAGGCACCATTGGCTTCGCGACGATAGTAAGTCTCGGCGATCACCATGCCTTGGGTCAGCAGGTTCTTGAACGGCTCGTTGGAGCTCACCAGGCCTTCGTCGCGCATCAGCTTGTGGAAGAAGCGCGCGTAGAGCAGGTGCAGGATGGCGTGTTCGATGCCGCCGATGTACTGGTCCACCGGCAACCAGTGGTCGGCTGCGGATTTTTCCACCAGGCCGCCTTCATAATGCGGCGAGGCGTAGCGGGCGTAATACCACGAGGACTCGACGAAGGTGTCCATGGTGTCGGTTTCACGCTTGGCCGGTGCGCCGCATTTCGGGCAACTGCATTCGTAGAACTCGGGCATGCGCGCCAGGGGCGAGCCGGCGCCGTCGGGTACGACGTCTTCCGGCAGGACCACTGGCAACTGGTCTTCCGGTACCGGTACATCGCCGCAGGTGTCGCAATGCACGATCGGGATCGGGCAGCCCCAGTAGCGCTGGCGGCTGATGCCCCAGTCACGCAGGCGGAACTGGGTGCGCGAGGCACCAAGGTTCTTCTTGATCAGGGCGACTTCGATGGCGTCGAACGCACCGGCGAAATCCAGGCCGTTGAACTCGCCGGAATTGATCAGCTCACCGTGCTCGCCATAGGCATCCTGCCATGGCGCCGGGGTCTGGTCACCGGCGCTGGTGCGCACGACCGGTTTGACTGGCAGGTTGTACTTGTGGGCGAACTCGAAGTCGCGTTCGTCGTGAGCCGGCACGGCCATCACGGCGCCGTCGCCATAGTGCATCAGCACGTAGTTGGCGACCCACACCGGCAGTTTCTCGCCGGTGAGCGGGTGTTCAACGAACAGCGAGGTCGGCAGGCCTTTCTTTTCCTGGGTGGCGACATCGGCTTCGGCGACGCTGCCGCCCTTGCATTCGGCGATGAACGCCTGCAGCTCGGGGTTGTTCTGCGCCGCCAGGGTCGCCAGCGGATGTTCGGCGGCCACGGCCACGTAGGTGGCGCCCATCAGGGTATCCGGACGGGTGGTGAAGACTTTCAGGGCGCCGGCCTCGCCAATGGAGGCGACGTCGTACGGAAACTGCACTTCCATGCCCCGGGACTTGCCGATCCAGTTGCGCTGCATGGTCTTGACCTGCTCGGGCCAGCCGGTCAGCTCGTCGAGACTCTCCAGGAGTTCATCCGCGTAGGCGGTGATCTTGAAGTAGTACATCGGGATCTCGCGCTTTTCGATCAGCGCGCCGGAGCGCCAGCCGCGACCGTCGATGACCTGCTCGTTGGCCAGTACGGTCTGGTCCACCGGGTCCCAGTTCACGGTGCCGTTCTTGCGGTAGATCACGCCTTTTTCGAAGAGGCGGGTGAACAGCCACTGCTCCCAGCGGTAGTACTCGGGCTTGCAGGTGGTGACCTCGCGGGACCAGTCCACCGCAAGGCCCAGGCTGCGCAGCTGGGTCTTCATGTAGGCGATGTTTTCGTAGGTCCACTTGGCGGGGGCCACGTTGTTTTTCATCGCGGCGTTTTCCGCCGGCATGCCGAAGGCGTCCCAACCCATCGGTTGCAGGACATTCTTGCCCTGCATGCGCTGGTAGCGGGAGATCACGTCGCCGATGGTGTAGTTGCGCACGTGCCCCATGTGCAGCTTGCCGCTGGGGTAAGGGAACATCGACAGGCAGTAGTACGTCTCCTTGCCTGGCTGTTCACTGACTTCAAAGGACTTTTGCTCGTCCCAGAACGATTGGGCGGCGGCTTCGATTTCACGGGGCTGGTAGTGTTCGTGCATGGCTACTTTTGTACTGAATGGGGTGGCCCAATCCTCTTCATTGCCATGCTGGACGCAGACGACGCCGGATGCGGCGTTTTCGATGCCCAGCCAAGCTGGAAGTGGAGTTACAGGAAGCGCCGTAGCATACATGACCGCGCTCTGCCGAGGGAAACCTTGATTGCGTGTCCAGGCGTTGCCGACCATTGCCGACGGCCGGCGTTCAGGGCCGTTGGTCGCGGCGTCCTGCCGGTTTGCCCAGCGAAGCTAAGCTTCTCAATGGGGAGTGAGTCTTATCTTCAATGAGGTGAGGGATGGTTGAATCACAACGAAAAGTCGCTACACCTGAGCTGTACGAAAAACTGATCGATCGTCTCGGGGTGGCCCTGGACGCGGCAAGAACCGCCGGTCGCTTGCGTGATGAACGCCCGGCAGAGCTGGAACTACGCGGCTTGAGCCCCGCAGAGTTCGAAGTCGTCAAGGCTTACCTTGAGCAGGTCGGGCACCAGGCCTCCTCCAGTGGTGTCCAGGCAAACAAGCGTCTCGATGCGCCCCGTCCGGCCAAGGTTGTCTGGCTCAAGGACCGGGCGCCCGACAAGGATGCTGTAAAGGTCCGCTCGCTGCAGTTCAAGTGAAGCCGGATCCACGCGTGTCGCTTTTTTTTGATTCGGCTTTTTTCGAATCTGTTGTCGCATTGCGTCAACCCACCTAGGCTTCGGGCATCTTTGGAGATGCCCGATGCCGTTTCGTTATTTCATCAAACAACTTCTATTGCCGCCCGGCATTCTTTTACTGCTGCTGGCGCTTGCCTGGTGGTGGCGCGACTCCCGGCCGCGCCTGGCTCGCCTGTGTTTTGCCGCGGGCCTGGGTGGTTTCTGGCTGATGAGCCTGCCGGTGGTGGTGCAGTGGAGCGCCGAGGCATTGGAGCGTGAGCCGCCACTGCCGCGCAGTGGATGGGCGACCCTGGCTCAGCGGGCCGACGCCATCGTGGTGCTGGGGTCCGGTCGTGAGCGTGGCGACCTGGCCTGGGGCACTGACCAGCCCACCGGTATCGGTCTGGAGCGCCAGCGCTATGCGGCGCGCCTGGCGAAGGCGTCCGGCCTGCCTGTGCTGACTACTGGTGGCTTGCACTATGGCACTCCACCCAGCGAAGCGAAGCTGATGGCCGACGCGATGCTCGATGATCACGGGGTGGCCGTACGCTGGCTGGAAGAGCGCAGCCGCACGACTTGGGAAAATGCCCAGATGAGCGCGCAGATCCTGTTGCCTGAAGGCGTCAAGCGCGTGGTCGTTGTGACCCAGGCCTGGCATATGCCGCGCGCGGTCTGGAGCTTCCAGCGTGCGGGCTTCGAGGTGGTTCCCGCGCCGATGGGGTTTCTCGGCCAGGATAACGCCCGGCCATTGGGCGGCTGGATGCCGGAATTCAAGTCGATCTGGCAGTCGGGACAGTTGATGAATGAAGCGGTGGGGTTGGTGGGGTATTGGTTGTTCTACCGCTGAACAAAATCGAGGTGAGCACCATTGTGGCGAGGGAGCTTGCTCCCGCTGGCCTGCGAAGCAGGCCCCTGCAGTGCTCCAGGTAAACCGCACTGTCCGGTTTTGCGACTGCTGCGCAGCCGAGCGGGAGCAAGCTCCCTCGCCACAGAGATATCCAGCCCTACAAGAGGTGTGTCAAACGGTCTTGGCCATCCGTCCGGCCATCAACGCCCAGCCCAGCAGCAACACGCACAGGATGATCAACGGCCACGAACGCCATTGCAGGTAGGGCGTCAGGTCGTGCATCGGCACCACTTCGCCGTAGAGGATGCCGCGCTCGAATTGCGGGATGCTGACGGTGATCTGGCCGAAGGGGTTGATCAGGCCGGTCACCCCGTTGTTGGTGGCACGAATCATCCAGCGGCCGGCTTCCAGCGCGCGCATCTGCGCCATTTGCAAATGCTGCAGCGGGCCGATCGAAGTGCCGAACCAGGTGTCGTTGCTGATGGTCAGCAGCAGGTCGCTGCGCGCCGAAAGGCTGGCGGCGAATTCCGGGTAGACCACTTCGTAACAAATGAATGGAGCGATCTGGTAACCCTTGGCTTGCAGCAGCGGCTGGTCGGCCGGGCCCCGGGCGAAATCCGACATGGGCAAGTCGAAGAATGCGATCAGCCCGCGCAGCAGGTCCTGCAACGGCACGTACTCGCCGAAGGGCACGAGTTTCTGCTTGAGGTAGGTGCCATCGCCTTCTCCGGTCACGGTGATGCCGTTGAAGTAGCGTCTCTCGTGGCGCACCAGTTGGCGAATCGGCACGCCGGTGATCAGCGCCGAATGCCGCTCGGCGGCGAAGCTGCCCATCATGTCCAGGTAACCCTGGGCAGACTCCTTGAGCACCGGCACCGCGGTTTCCGGCCAGACCAGCAGGTCGACGCGCTTGGAACTGAGGCTCATGTCGCGGTACAGCGCCAACTGCGCGTTGAGCTGTTCGGGGTCCCACTTCATGCTTTGTTCGATATTGCCCTGGATCGCCGCCACGCTCAGCGGGTCGCCCGAAGGACTGGTCCAGGCGTGGCCCTTGAGCGCCATGCCGGCGACCCACGGACCGACCAGCAGCACCAGGCCCGCAGCGATGAAGCCCTTGCGCCCGGCGCGCAGCAGCCGGGGCACGTTGTACAGCAGCGCGGCGGTCAGGGCGAGGGTGAAGGATATCAGCCACATCCCGCCCAGCGGCGCGAGCCCCGCCAGCGGGCCGTCGAGCTGGCTATAGCCGGAATAAAGCCACGGGAAACCGGTCAGGAACCAGCCGCGGAAAGCTTCCTGGCCCAACCACAGCGCGGCGAAGGCCAGTGCGTCGGCCAAGGGCGCCTCGTTGCGCCGCAGCCAGCGCGCCCACAGCCAGGCGGGCAGGGCGAAAAACCAGGCGATGGCGGCGATGAACAACAGCATCAACAGACCGGCGAGCAGCACCGAGGCGCCGCCGAAGTTGTGAATGCTGACGTAGATCCAGCTGGTGCCGGCGCCAAACAGGCCGAAACCGAAACACCAACCACGGCCCAGGGCCTGGCGGGGCGAGAGTTCGCGCAAGCCGGCGTAGAACAACCCGACCGCGAGCAATGCCAGCGGCCAGATGTCGAAGGGTGCCAACGCCAGGGTGGTGATCGCGCCGGCCGCCACGGCCAGCAGGTTACCGGGCCAGCCGGGGCGGGTTATCCAGCGCATGTGTTTCCTTAGCGGGTCTCGCAGGGGTTAACGGGCAATGGGTGACAGGCGCAGCAGATGGATCCGGCGACTGTCGGCATTGAGGATGCGGAAGCGCCAGGAGCCGATCTCGGTGGTTTCGTTACGCTTGGGCAGGTGGCCGAAAGCGCTCATGACCAAGCCGCCGACGGTATCGAACTCATCGTCGGAAAACTCGCTGTCGAAGAACTCGTTGAAGTTCTCGATGGGCGTCAGGGCCTTGATCAGGAAGTCACCGCTGGGCAGTGGCTTGATGTAGCTGTCTTCCTCGACATCGTGTTCGTCCTCGATGTCGCCGACGATCTGCTCAAGCACGTCTTCGATGGTAACCAGTCCGGCCACGCCACCGTATTCGTCGATGACGATGGCCATATGATTGTGATTGGCGCGGAACTCGCGCAGCAGCACGTTAAGGCGCTTGGACTCGGGCACGAAGGTGGCCGGACGCAGCAAGTCCTTGATGTTGAAGCTGTCGCCGTTCTCCTGGAGGATCAGCGGCAGCAGGTCCTTGGCCAGCAGCACGCCCATGACGTCGTCATGGCTCTCGCCGACGACCGGGTAGCGCGAGTGAGCGGAATCGACCACGGCCGGAAGGAATTCGCGGGGAGTCTGGGTCGCCTTGATGCTGACCATCTGCGAGCGTGGGACCATGATGTCCCGCACTTGCAGGTCAGCGACCTGGATGGCGCCTTCGACGATGGCCAGCGCTTCGCTGTCCAACAGTTTGTTCTGGTGTGCATCGCGCAGCAGCTCCAGCAGCTCCTGGCGGTTTTTCGGCTCATGGGCAAAAGCCTGGGTGAGCTTGCCCAGCCATGACTTCTGCCCGTTGGTCGATCGATCTTCGCTCATAGCGATTACTCTGAATCCTTTGTCGTTACAGGTTGATGTATCAGTGTTCGTCGCCGGCATAAGGGTCGGGATGACCCAGCTCGGCAAGCAACGTTCGTTCCAGTGCTTCCATTTCCTCGGCTTCGTCATCTTCCATATGGTCGTAACCGAGCAAATGCAAGCAGCCGTGAATCACCAGGTGAGCCCAGTGGGCCTCAGGGGTCTTGTGTTGTTCCGCCGCTTCACGCTCCACCACGGGGACGCAAATCACCAGGTCGCCCAATAGCGGGATATCGAGCAGCTCGTCGGGCACGTCGGCGGGGAAGGACAGCACGTTGGTGGCGTAGTCCTTCTGCCGCCAGGTGTGGTTCAACTCGCGACCTTCGGCTTCGTCCACCAGGCGGATGGTCAGTTCCGAGTCGGCGCTACGCTGACGCAGGGCCAGTTCGCACCATTGACGGAACTGGGCCTCGCCGGGGGCTGCATGTTCGCTGGCCAGTTGCAGGTCGAGTTCAAGCATCGTGGCTGTTGCCCTTGGCGGCGGGCGCGTCTTCCTGGCGATTCTCGAAGCGTTCATAGGCTTCGACGATGCGCTGCACCAGCGGATGGCGCACGACGTCCTTGGGCATGAAATGCGTGAAGCTGATGCCCGGAACATCCTTGAGCACCTGGATCACATGGTTCAGCCCGGACTTGGTGCCACGGGGTAGGTCGACCTGGGTGATGTCCCCGGTGATGACGGCGGTGGAGCCGAAGCCGATCCGGGTCAGGAACATCTTCATCTGTTCGACGGTGGTGTTCTGGCTTTCGTCGAGGATGATGAAGCTGTTGTTCAGGGTGCGGCCACGCATGTAGGCCAGTGGCGCAACCTCGATGACCTGGCGTTCGATCAGCTTGGCGACGTATTCGAAACCGAGCATTTCGTACAGCGCATCGTAGAGCGGGCGCAGGTACGGGTCGATTTTCTGGGAAAGGTCGCCGGGCAGGAAGCCGAGCTTTTCCCCGGCTTCGACCGCCGGGCGCACCAGCAGGATGCGTCGCACCTGTTCGCGCTCCAGCGCATCGACCGCACAGGCCACGGCCAGGTACGTCTTGCCGGTGCCGGCCGGGCCGATACCGAAATTGATATCGTTGGCGAGGATTTCCTTCACGTAGCGCTGCTGATTCAGGCCGCGCGGGCGAATCATGCCTTTTTTCGTGCGTAGGGCCACCGCAGGTTCCGCAGGGGCTGGGTTGTCGAGTTCCTCGACAGCCGATTCCTGCAGGAACAGATGGACCAGATCCGGCGACAGCTCGCTTGCCTTGGTTTCCCGATAGAGGCGGCGCAGCAGGTTTTCCGCGGAGGAGGTGTGCTTGGGTTCGCCGATCAGTTCGAACTGGTTTCCGCGGTTGCGGATCTCGATGGCCAGGCGCTGTTCGATCAAGCGCAGATGCTCGTCGAATTGCCCGCACAGATTGGCGAAGCGGCGAGCCTCGAAGGGCTCGAGAATGAAACGATGTGGTTCGATGGGTGCGTTCAAGGTCGTTTTTAGCCGCCCAGGGGCAATTAAGATGAAATCAAGGATAACGCCAGTAGGCTGGGTGCGAAAGCTCTTAAGCGGCG
Source organism: Pseudomonas sp. Z1-29 (assembly GCF_051131995.1). Taxonomy (NCBI): domain Bacteria; kingdom Pseudomonadati; phylum Pseudomonadota; class Gammaproteobacteria; order Pseudomonadales; family Pseudomonadaceae; genus Pseudomonas; species Pseudomonas sp. Z1-29. Next base: position 849,366 of record NZ_CP071645.1, read on the forward strand.
CAATCTGACAACAGGCTCGCCACGACCAGTGTGGGAGCGAGCCTGCTCGCGAAAGCGCTGTCACATCCAACCTCGATATTGACCGTAATAGCGCATTCGCGAGCAGGCTCGCTCCCACATGGAGTGGTGTTGTTACTGGACCAGCGAACCGCGCAGGGAGTGCGGTTGCGCGGCGTCGATGTGCACGTCGGCGAACTGGCCGATCAATGCCGGAGTGTCGCAGCGGAAGTTGACGATACGGTTATTCTCGGTGCGCCCCTGCAATTCGCCCGGGTCTTTTTTCGAGTAATCGGTCACCAGGATCCGCTGGATGGAGCCGACCATTTGTCGGCTGATCTCGAAACCTTGCTGGTTAAGGCGGTGCTGCAAGGCATTGAGTCGCTCCTTCTTCACTTCCTCGGGCGTCTCGTCCATCAGGTCCGCCGCTGGCGTGCCGGGGCGCTGGCTGTAGACAAAGGAATAGGAGAAATCGAAGCCCACATCCTCGATCAGCTTCATGGTCTGTTGGAAATCCTTCTCGGTTTCGCCGGGGAAACCGACGATGAAATCCGAACTGATGCAGATCCCCGGGACCGCCGCGCGCAACTTGCGCAGCTTGGATTTGTATTCGAGCGCCGTGTGGTTGCGCTTCATGGCCGCGAGGATCCGGTCGGAACCCGATTGCACCGGCAGGTGCAGGTGCTTGACCAGTTCGGGGACCTCGGCGTGGGCCTGGATCAGGCTGTCGGAAAACTCCAGCGGGTGTGAGGTGGTGTAACGGATGCGGTCAATGCCGTCCACCGCCGCCACGACGCGGATCAGTTCGGCAAGGTCCGCCAGGCGACCGTCATGGGTCAGCCCTCGGTAGCCGTTGACGTTCTGCCCCAGCAGGGTCACTTCGCGCACGCCGTTTTCCGCCAGGTGGATGATCTCGGCAATCACGTCGTCGAAGGGGCGGCTGACTTCTTCGCCGCGGGTATACGGCACCACGCAGAAGGTGCAGTACTTGCTGCAGCCTTCCATCACCGATACGTAGGCACTTGGGCCGTCGATACGCGGTTCGGGCAGGTGATCGAATTTTTCGATTTCCGGGAACGAGACGTCTACTTGCGGCAGCTTGGTAATGCGTGCGGCGTCGATCATCTCCGGCAGGCGGTGCAGGGTCTGTGGGCCAAAGACCACGTCCACGTAGGGCGCGCGGTCACGAATGGCCGCGCCTTCCTGGCTGGCGACACAGCCACCAACGGCAATGACCATGTCCGGGTTGGCCAGCTTCAGTTCGCGCCAGCGGCCCAACTGGGAATACACCCGGTCCTGGGCGCGTTCGCGGATCGAGCAGGTGTTGAGCAGGATCACGTCCGCGTCTTCCGCGCGAGCGGTGACTTCCAGGGCCTGGTGTTCACCCAGCAGATCGACCATGCGCGAGCTGTCGTACTCGTTCATCTGGCAACCGTGGGTTTCGATGTAAAGCTTCTTGGCCATGGACGGGTTCATCACGTGATTCAAAGAACCGCGCATTATAGGGAAATAGTGGCCTGTGTGGCTAATTCCCGCGAGCAGTGGCTATGCTATAGTTCGCGCCCTCATTTTTACCCGCCGATGTGTTTCGCCAGCCATGACCAAACGTGAAGCTCCAATCTACAAGGTGATTTTCCTCAACCAGGGCCAGGTATTCGAAATGTACGCCAAACAGATCTATCAGAGTGATCTGTGGGGCTTCCTGGAGGTCGAGGAATTCGTCTTTGGCGAGCGCACGCAAGTGGTCGTCGACCCGAGCGAAGAAAAGCTCAAGGCGCAGTTCGAAGGCGTGGTGCGCAGCTTCGTGCCGATGCACTCGATCGTGCGCATCGACGAGGTCGAGCGCCTGGGCACGCCGAAAATCAGCGAAGCCCGTGGCGCGGTCGGCAATGTCATGCCGTTTCCGATGCCGATGCCTGAGAAATAAATCCGCTGACAAGCTGAGCGCAGTCCTTTGTGGCGAGGGAGCTTGCTCCCGCTGGGCCGGTCCGACGCCTCGGGCGAAGCGGCCCCCAGATGTTGCGGTCGCTGCGCAACCGAGCGGGAGCAAGCTCCCTTGCCACAATAAGTACCAGTTCAGTTCCAGATCTGCGGCGGGTTCAGGGCAGCGGGGAAAAGGCATACGCCCACGGCGTTCTGCTATTCCATCAGATATTTGCAAAAGATCTGCCCTAGCACCTGGGGCGCCACTTCCAGCTCGTCGCGGGGCATCTGTTCGGCGGCTTCATCGGCGGTGTCCGGGGCTTCTTCGACGGCATTGACCGCCGCCATCTTCTTCCCGAGGCAATCGGCAAAATGACCGGCTCGGTGGTTACTCAGGAGCTACCTGTCAGATCTGACAGTAGCGGCATTTTCATCCGACGATAATATTTTCCTCACCGCGAGTCGGTGGAGTACCGGGACGCGGTGACTTGCTCTGTCTTGGTCTCGGTTACACCAGTACCGCTGGAAATGGTCCCGGGTGGGCAGCGTGCTGCCTCGCCACAGATGAATAGGAGTGTGGCTGCACATGTCTCTCACTGGTTTGCTGCACAGTAACACTCCGACTCTGAACATCATCGACCCACGGGGCCTGCCGTCACGCGCGGTGCGCTATTGCCGCACTTCATCAGGGCAAGATGCCGAAGCGCGGATAGAACGCCAGGTATTCGACGCCGCCGGACGTGGGGTGGCGCAGTGGGATGCGCGGTTATGGACCCGGCACGAGGCCGGCGAGGCAGTAACACCGAACCAGACCGCAATCCATAGCCTGTCGGGGCAGGTGCTATCGACCGTAAGCGTGGACGCGGGTTGGCGGGTGGCGCTGCCGGGCGAGGCCGGACAGGTTCGACAGGCTTGGGACGGGCGCGGTAGTCATCGCACTGATTATGATGGCTTGCTGCGTCCGGTGGCGGCATACGAACAGGCAGCCGGGGAGGCCGGGCATCGTGTGGAGCGTCTGGCCTATGGTGGCCCCGCGGAAGCCGGCAGCAATCGTTGCGGCCGACTGCTGCGTCACGACGACCCGGCCGGCACGCGACGCTGGCCGAGCTACTACCTACGGGGCCAGGCTCGGGTCGAAATCCGCAACTTCCTGCTGACGCTGGAGACTCCGGACTGGCCTGAAGACGAGGTCGAGCGCGATGCGTTGCTTGAGCCAGAGGCCTTTACCACGATCTGGACCTATGACGCGTTCGGCGCGGTGCTCACCCAGATCGATGCGCGCGGCCACGAGCGGCGCCACGCGTACACGGTTGCTGGGCAGCTAAGGGAAAGCGGGTTGACCCTCTCGGGAGGTACCGAACTGTGCCTGGTCCACGAACTTGCCTACAACGCTTTCGGCCAGGTTGAGTCTCAGGCAGCGGGCAACGGCGTGCGCAGCACGGCCACCTACGATCCGGCCGACGGCGGCCTGCTGCACTTAGCGACCAGTCGCCCCGGCGGCGCCCAGCTGCAGGCACTCAGCTATGTTTACGATCGGGTTGGCAATGTGCTGAGTATCGAGGATGGCACCGTGGCGATCACTTATTTCGCCAACCGCAAGAGCGATGGGCTAAGCACCTATGCCTACGACAGCCTGTATCAACTGATCGAGGCAACGGGGCGGGAAACTCCCGGCGTCGGCGTAGGCCCCGGGTTGCCGGGAACCATCCCGCTGCCCGGCGCTGGAGACACCAGCGTACTCACACCTTACACCGAACGTTATGTCTATGATGCCGGTGGCAATCTCACCTTGCTGGCACACCAGGGCTTGCAGAGCTGGACCCGGCGCATGGCTATTGCCCCCACCAGCAACCGCAGCTTGCCGTGGCCAGAGAACAGCCCCGAACCGGACATCGAGGCGGGTTTCGATGCCAACGGCAACCTGCGAAGCCTGGAAGGCCAGCCATTGGCGTGGGGCGTGCGCAACCAACTCCGGCAGGCAGCTCAACTGCTGCGCGAGGACGGGCCGGCGGACCGAGAACACTACATCTATGACGGCGACAACTGGCGAGTGCGCAAGACCACCCTGCGCCAGGCGTTAGCCATCACTCACGTCGCCGAAGTGCGCTACTTGCCGGGGCTGGAACTGCGGACCAACACGGCTACGGGAGAGGCGGTGGAAGTGGTCACGGCATCGGCCGGACGAGCCCAGGTGCGAGCTTTGCACTGGCAGGCGGGGCGCCCGCCCGACATCCCCAACGATCAGCTGCGCTACCAGTTCGGCGACCACTTGGGCAGTGCGGTGATGGAGCTCGATGGCCAGGCCCAACTGATGAGTCGGGAGGGCTACTATCCGTACGGCGCTACGGCCTGGAGGGCGGCCCGCAGCGCCACAGAGGCGAAGTACAAGGTGATCCGCTACTCAAGCCAGGAGCGTGATGCCACAGGGCTCTTATATTACGGCTTCAGGTATTACGCCCCGTGGCTGCAGCGGTGGGTCAATCCGGATCCGGCGGGGGATGTCGATGGTGTGAACCTGTTCAGGATGGTGCGGGGGAATCCCCTGGCTCTGGTCGATAAACAGGGGCATGGCGCGGTACCCGTCATAGGCGAGGCTGCGGACGACTACCGATATTTGCCGATTGGTCTGACATCGATAAATGAGCTGAAAGATATAAGGCCAGCCGGTAATGCAACACCCTTGAAAGACAGTGATTTGGTTCACTCGATTGAGCCGCCAAAAGAATTCTTGCTTGACGATGCGAGTCGCGAAACCTTTAGCGAAGCTGCCCAAGGAACAGCATTCACAGGCGTGGCGCATATCAATACCGGCGTGATTTATCTTGCTCCGTTGCGCGCCAGTGGGCGCTCCATGCCTCATACAAATAGAACGTGGGACAGTGCAACGGTAACGAACATAAAAGGCGAAAGAGTAAAAATCCTGCCGATTACGCACAATGATCCCGCGCAACCTATACCGGGTCACACTCAATTAGCGGAGAAGATTGAGGTTGATCAAAGCGAGCTGGTTGGTTTCTCGGCAATCAAAGGGGTAGGGGGAGCAGTTTACAGTGTGGGGTACACTTCCAGGTCAAGTCAGAATACGCCGCTTGTTGAGGGTGCCGATACGATAGGTTCACCAGATGACTTCAAGAGTTTTAAGTTTGTTAGAAAAAATGACCTGGTTGGATTTACGCATATGGTTGGTGTCATTCCCGAAAAATGGGCGAATCCGATCCGTAATCGCCTGACGCAAGAGTTTGGAACATCAACCGAAAACCCTAACCCCTTTGCTCAAGCTACTTCAACCGCGATTGCACTGCCGCCCCCACCGCCACCGCCACCCCCACCGCCATTATCGATTGGCAGACCGCGCCGCTAACATTCAGGGCTGCGCAATAATCAGGGCAATGGCGAGAACGGCGTACGCCCGTCGGCGTTCTGCAATTCCATCAGGTATTTGCGAAAGATCTGGCCCAGCACCTGGGTCGCCACTTCCAGCTCGTCGCGGGGCATCTGCTCGGCGACTTCGTCGGCGGTGTCCAGTGCTTCTTCGGCGCCGTTGACCGCCGCCATCTTCAAGACGATGTAAGCCTGGACGTTGTTGGCCGGCACGCCTTCGCCATGGAAGAACATGCCGCCAAGCTTGAATTGCGCCTGGGCGTGGCCTTGCAGCGAGGCTTTTTCGAAATAGTCGAGGGCTTGCTTGAGGTCGCGGGGCGCGGCCTTGCCGTCATAGTAGAACTCGCCCAGCTCATATTGCGCTTGGGCATCGCCCTCGTCGGCGGCTTTTCGACAGGCGTCGAGTGCCGGTGCCAGATCTTGTGGCTGGGTGTTGAGCGTGCAACGGCCCATCGCCGGGATCAACAACGAGTTGCCGCCTGCCTGTGCGTTGGCGAGCAGGGGCTGAAGGAGCAACAGGCAGCCCAAGGCAAGGGTGCGGCCGGTGCGGTTCATGGGAATCGACTTACCTCTGAGGGGCGCGTGGACCCTCCGGGGGATCCAATAAGCGCGCATTATGAAATAAGCAGGGCCATCCTTACAAAGTCTTTACTCGTTTTTCTGCTGCGAGGGAACGATAGCGGCCACTTGTTGGGCAAATACCTGGAAAAAGGTATCCCGGGGCAATGGCCAATCACTGACGCTGGTGTCAGCCAGCGTCAGTGATTGGCCATACATTTACTTCAGCGCAGCAAAGGCCCGCTCGGCCGCGTCGAGGGTGATCTTCAACTCGGCCTCGCCATGGGCGATGGAGGTGAAGCCGGCTTCGAACGCGCTTGGCGCCAGGTAGACGCCACCCTCGAGCATCAGGTGGAAGAAGCGCTTGAAGCGGTCGGCGTCGCTGGCCATCACGTCGTCGAAGGTCACGATGTCATCGGCGCCACTGAAGTACAGGCCGAACATGCCGCCGGCCTGGGTGGTCACGAACGGGATGCCCGCCGCATCGGCGCGTACTTGCAAGCCGTCGAGCAGGCGAGTGGTGAAGTCGCTCAGCTCGGCGTGGAAACCCGGACGGCTGATCAGGCGCAGGGTGGTCAGGCCGGCAGCCATGGCCAGCGGATTGCCCGACAAGGTACCGGCCTGGTAGACCGGCCCCAGCGGGGCGATGCATTCCATGATCGCGCGCTTGCCGCCGAAGCAGCCTACCGGCATGCCGCCGCCAATGATCTTGCCGAAGGTGCTCAGGTCCGGCGTTACGCCGTAATGAGCCTGGGCACCGCCGAGGGCGACGCGGAAGCCGGTCATCACTTCGTCGAAAATCAGTACCACGCCGTGCTGGTCGCACAGGCTGCGCAGGCCTTCGAGGAAACCCGGCGCTGGCGGCACGCAGTTCATGTTGCCGGCCACCGGCTCGACGATGATGCAGGCCACTTCCTGGCCGACTTCCCCGAGCATTTTCTCGACTTCTTCGAGGTCGTTGAACGGCAGGGTCAGCGTGTGTTTGGCAAATGCCGCCGGTACGCCCGCCGAGCTGGGCACGCCTTGGGTCAGCGCACCGGAGCCGGCCTTGACCAGCAGGCTGTCGGAGTGACCGTGGTAGCAGCCTTCGAATTTGATGATGCTGTCGCGCCCGGTGTAGCCGCGCGCCAGGCGGATCGCGCTCATGGTCGCCTCGGTGCCGGAACTGACCATGCGCACCATTTCCATCGATGGCACGATGGAGCAGACCAGATCGGCCATTTCGGTTTCCATCGCGGTCGGCGCGCCATAGGACAAGCCGTGCTCCAATTGCTTGCGCACCGCGTCCAACACGTCCGGATGGCTGTGGCCGAGGATCATCGGACCCCACGAACCCACGTAGTCGACGTAGCGCTTGTCGTCTTCGTCGGTGACATACGCGCCCTCGGCGTGCTTGAAGAACAGCGGGGTGCCGCCGACGCTCTTGAACGCACGAACAGGTGAATTCACGCCGCCGGGGATGTGTTTCTGAGCGTTGGCAAACAGGGTTTCGGAACGGGACATGATAGGGCTCTCGAAATCGGGAAATGACTATTTGGTTTGCAGCAGGTCGTTGAAGGCGCGGGCGCGGCGCGTCACCTCAGCCGTGCTGTCGGCGCCGAACAGGCCATGGACCACCGCGAGCAGGTCGACGCCATGGGCCACCAGCGGGGCGGCGTTTTCCAGAGTGATGCCGCCGATGGCGCACACCGGTATATGCAGTTTGATACGGGTCTGTTCGAGCAGTTCAAGGTTTGCGGCGGGCGCCCCGGGCTTGGTATTGGAATTGAAGAAGCGCCCGAACGCGACGTAGCTGGCGCCTTCCCGGACGGCCTGTTCGGCCAGTTCCAGGCTGGCGTGGCAAGTGGCGCCGACGATTGCCTTGTGCCCCAGCAACGCCCGCACCGGCGCCAGCGGGCCATCGGTCTGGCCCAGGTGGACGCCGACGCCGAGGCGTGCGGCCAGTTCGGCGTCATCGTTGATGATCAGTTGAGTCTTGTAGCGCTCGCACAGGTTGCGCAGCGCCTCGGCCTCGCGCAAGCGCCGGGCCTCGTCGCTGCTTTTGTCGCGGTATTGCAGCAGGGTCACGCCACCTTCCAGCGCGGCTTCCACATAGGCGAGGAACTTGCCGGCCAGCAACTGGCTGTCGGTGACGGCATAAAGGCCACGTAGTTTCATTCCACGGCTCCTTTGCTACGAGCAGAAATCCAGCGGCAGGCGACGCGGTACGAACTGGCCTTTGCCCAATTGTTCGGCATCGCGCAGGGTGCGCCAGGTGTAATCCAGCGCGGTCTTCACCGCGCTGGCGAGCTGTTCACCCTGGGCCAGCCGGCCGGCCAGGGCGCTGGCCAGGGTGCAGCCGGAACCGTGATAGCTGCCGGGCAAGCGCTGGCAGGTGAAGGTCTCGCGGTGTCCGTCGCGGCTGTACAGGCGATTGTGGACTTCATGTTCATCGCCGTGACCGCCGGTAATCAGCAGGTGCTTGACGAAGGGCAGCAGTTTTTCGGCGCATTCATCAGCGCTGCCTTCCGGAAGTTCGGCGAGAATGCGTGCTTCAGGAAGGTTGGGCGTGGCGATGATTGCCAGCGGCAGCAGGCGCTCGCGCATGGCGTAGCCGACTTCATCCTTGCCCAGCCGTCCGCCACCACCGGCGCGCAGCACCGGGTCGCAGACCATCGGCAGGTGTGGATGCGCCTGGAGCAGCTCTACCACTGTGTCGACCATTTCCAGCGAACCGAGCATCCCCAGCTTGACCGCCGCGACGGGCGAATCGTTGAGCACGGCATTGGCTTGGGCCATTACCCACTCGCGATCGAGTACGCGGAAATCGCTGACATTGACCGTGTCTTGCACGGTCAACGCGGTAACGGCCGGGGCGGCATGACAACCCTGGGCGAGCAGGGCTTCGATATCTGCCTGCAAGCCGGCGCCACCACTGGGGTCGTGGCCGGAGAGACAGAGGACAACGGGGCGGGAGTTGTAGATATTCATGGTGCGCGAGCTTATCACCAAACCCCATTTATCGGTGATCGGGCTCTGAGGGATTTACGCGACGTTTCCTGCTGGCGACTGCTTTTGTGGCGAGGGAGCTTGCTCCCGCTGGGGCGCGAAGCGGCCCCGAGATCTTGCGGTCGCTACGCAACCGAGCGGGAGCAAGCTCCCTCGCCACGAATGGCCCTCCAGTACCAACCTGACCAAAGCAACAGCTCTATCTCAACGCTTGGCGCTGAGACGCCCGTGCTAGAGCCTTTTGTCGGAAAAATTTCAATGGTGCAAATTGGCCATCAACGGCTATGCTACGGATGGATCCAACCAATAACAGGTAATGCCGGTTTTACGTCTACTCAGGGAATGGGGGGCTTCCTGACTCAACCGGACAGGCCACGCTGGGGCTTTAATGCGCTATTTGCTGATGTTGCTGCTGTGCTTGTCCCCCTTGGCAAGCGCCCTTGAATTCGATGAATCTACCCGAAGCCTGCCCTTGGGCCATGCCTTGCAGGTGTTCGAGGATGCCAGCGGCACGGCCACGCTCGAGGACGTCCTGGCCCAGGCCGCGGTTGGGCGCTTCAAACCCCACGACCAAGCCACGCTGAACGCAGGGTATTCGCGCTCGGCGTTCTGGCTGAAGATCGACTTGCACTACCGCCCGGGCAATCCCGGCGCCCAGCGCACCTGGCTGCTGGAGCTGGCGTATCCGCCGCTGGACCGCCTGGACCTGTATCTGGCCGATGCGCAAGGTGCCTATCGCCTGGTTCGCCAGACCGGCGATGCCTTGCCGTTCGCCAGTCGCGAGGTGCGCCAGAACAACTACCTGTTCAGCCTGGATTTCCAACCCGATCAACGCCAGACCGTGTATCTGCGCCTGCAAAGCCAGGGCTCGATCCAGGCTCCGTTGACGCTCTGGTCAAGCACCGCCTACCTGGAACAGCAGCCGGTGCGCCTGTATGTGCTGGGCATCATCTACGGCGTACTGCTGGGGATGCTGGTCTACAACCTGTTCATCTACCTGAGCGTGCGCGACACCAGTTACCTCTATTACATTTTCTATATCGCCTCGTTCGGCCTCTATCAATTGTCGGTCAACGGCGCGGCGGTTGAGTATTTCTGGCCGGACAACCCCTGGTGGGCCAACGCCGCGACGCCGTTTTTCATTGGTTGCGCGGGGGTGTTTGGCAGTCAGTTCGCCCGCAGTTTTCTGCAAACCGCTCAGCACAGCCGTTGGCTCGACCGATTGCTGCTCGCGCTGATTGCCTACGGCGCGGTGGTGGTGGGCCTGTCGTTGATGACCAGCTATGCGCTGGCGCTGCGCCTGGCGACGGCGCTGGCCCTGGTGTTCACCGTGGTGATTTTCGCCGCCGGCTTGTTCGCCTGGTGGCGGGGGCTGCGGGTGGCGCGTTACTTCATTATTGCCTGGTCGGCGTTTCTGCTGGGGGGCGTCGTCAATACGATGATGGTGTTGGGTTACCTGCCGAACATCTTCCTGACCATGTATGCCAGCCAGATCGGCTCTGCCATTGAGGTGGCGCTGTTGTCCCTGGCCCTGGCGGACCGCATCAACGCCATGCGCGAACAGCAGGCGCAGACGCTGTTCGACGCCGGGCAGAAACTCGAAGTGCTGAACCAGCAGTTGGCCCAGGGCAACAAGCTCAAGGACGAATTTCTCGCCACGTTGACCCATGAGTTGCGCACGCCGATGAATGGTGTGATCGGTTGCCTGGAACTGATGGAAACCGTCGAGATGGACGAGGAACTCAGCCAGTATCAGCAGACCGCAGCCGGTTCGGCGCGGGACATGATGCGCATGGTCAACGGCATGCTCACCCTCACCGAGTTGCAGGCCGGCAAGCTCAAGGTGTATCCGGCGCCGTTCAGCCTGCGCAGCGTGATAGAGGCCCTGCAGGTGCAGTTCGGCGCCAACGCGGCGGCCAAGGGCCTGGATTTCAAGGTCGACGTAGCGCCTGGCCTGGCGGACCGCTTGCTAGGTGACAGCGGTAAATTGGCCCAGTGCCTGGAATGCCTGCTGGACAATGCCATCAAGTTCACCCGCGTCGGTGGCATCGCGCTGCGGGTCAGTGGCCGGACGTCGGAGCTCGATCGCCTGGTGCTGTCTTTTGCCGTGATCGATACCGGCATCGGCTTTACCGATCTGGGGGAGGCGACCCTGTACCAGCGTTTCTTCCAGCTCGACGGCTCGATGACCCGCGAATACGGCGGCCTCGGCGTCGGCCTGGCGATTTGTCGGCAACTGGTCGAATTGCTCGGCGGACGCCTGACCCATACCTCGGAGCCGGGGCGCGGCAGTCGTTTCCAGCTGGACGTGGAATTTGACATCGCATTGCCTGTGGCCGTCCCGGCAACGTTTCCTGGCGGCGCACGCCGGGCTGCGCGCTTGCCCCAGGAGTGCACGGTGCTGCTGGCCGACGACAACAACATCGACCAATTGGTGATGCGCGGCATGTTGCTCAAGCTTGGCTACCGAGTACGCACCGCCGACAGTGGCCGCGCGGCGCTGGAGCTGCTGCAGGGCGACAGTTTTGACGCGGTGCTGCTCGATTGTCAGTCGACACCATCGGATGGGGTGTCGGTCTGCTGTCAGATCCGCGCGATGTCAGGTTGCGAGGACTTACCCGTGCTGGTGGTCAGCCCGAACGTGGACCAGGCGCATTGCCCTGCGGGTAGCCTGATCGATTACCTGAGCAAACCGGTGAAATTCGAAGCACTGCAGGCGATTCTGCAACGACGGGTACTTTGTCCGAAGCAGGGTGAAAGCGCCGGCATTTAGGCGGATATGCCACTTTGATCGGCCAGGAGGCGGTGCTTAACTGACCTCTGCTGGCCGACCAAGGAGCCCCGTCATGAACCTGCACCAGTTCGCCGAAACCCACGACGTCACCAATCAGCCTCCGTCCCTGGATGGCGCCAACCTGTACCGTATCGACCTGCCGCTGCAAGAGTGGTCGCGGCGTTTCGGCGCAGGGTGGGCACAGGCGCGGATTGACGCCTATGGTGCCCTGGCCGGCGGGCCGTTGATGGAGGCGGGGTTCCTGGCCAACCAGAACAAGCCGATATTTTCCAGCCACGACCGTTACGGCCATCGTATCGACCTGGTGGAATTTCATCCTGCCTATCACGAGCTGATGCGCACCGCCATCGAACATGGCCTGCCCAGCCTGCCGTGGGCCCATCCACAACCTGGCGCGCATGTCGCCCGCGCCTCGATGACGTACCTGCACAGCCAGGCCGAAGCCGGCACCGGTTGTCCGTTGACCATGACCTTTGCCAGTGTGCCGGCCCTGCGCCTGCAACCGGACCTGGCCGAGCGCTGGGTGCCGAAAGTGCTCGCCACCGAATACGATCCACGTAACGTCGGCATGGCCCACAAGGCCGGGGTCACTCTCGGTATGGCGATGACCGAGAAGCAGGGCGGCACCGATGTGCGCGCCAACACCACCAAGGCGTATCCGGTAGGCACCAGCGGCCCGGGCCAGGCCTATGAGCTGGTGGGCCATAAATGGTTCTGTTCGGCGCCGATGTGCGATGCCTTCCTGACCCTGGCCCAGACCGACAAGGGCCTGACCTGCTTTTTGCTGCCGCGCCACCGCCCGGACGACACCCGCAACCAGTTCTACATCCAGCGTTTGAAAAACAAACTCGGCAATTGCTCCAACGCCTCCAGCGAGGTGGAGTTCCGTGGTGCGCTGGCCTGGATGGTCGGCGAAGAGGGCCGAGGCGTGCCGACGATCATCGAAATGGTCGCCATGACCCGCTTCGATTGCATGGTCGGCTCCAGCGCCCTTATGCGCCAGGCCCTGACCCAGGCCAGTCACCATTGCGCGCACCGCAAGGTCGGCGGCAAGTTGTTGAGTGAGCAGCCGCTGATGCAGAACGTACTCGCCGACCTGGCCCTGGAAAGCGAAGCTGCGTTGGCGCTGAGCTTGCGCATGGGCCGGGCGCTGGATCATCTGAACGATGAGCATGAAGCCAAATTCGCCCGGCTGGTGACGGCAGTAGGCAAATACTGGATCTGCAAACGCGCCCCGGCAATGATCAACGAGGCGGCCGAATGCATGGGCGGTGCCGGCTATGTCGAGGACAGCATCCTGCCGCGCCTGTACCGCGAGGCACCGGTCAATTCGACCTGGGAAGGCTCCGGCAATGTGCAGTGCCTTGACGTCTTGCGCGCTCTGTCCAAAGAGCCGGGCGTGTTGGAAGTGCTGTTCGACGAACTGGGCGACGGCCATGGGGACAATCGCCTGGCGGCCCATATCGACCGGTTGCACGCAGCGTTCAAGGACACCGATGACATCCAGTATCGTGCCCGGCAATTGACCGAAGACATCGCCGTCGGCCTGCAAGCCAGGCTGTTGCTGGAAGCGGGGAACAGCGATGTCAGCGATGCCTTCATCGCCAGCCGGCTGGGTTCCACTGGCCGGGTCTACGGCGCGTTGCCCCGCGGCCTGAATGTCGAAGCCATCGTCGCCCGCTCGACCCCGCACGGCTTCTAAACAACCCATACCCCTGTGGGAGCGAGCCTGCTCGCGAAGGCGTCGGTACATTCAGCATCGGCGTTTCCTGGCACACCGCTTTCGCGAGCAGGCTCGCTCCCACAGTGGAACTGTGCTGCACGCAACATCTGAGTAAACATCGAACCCTGTGGGAGCGAGCCTGCTCGCGAAGGCGTCGGTACATTCAGCATCGGCGTTTCCTGACACACCGCTATCGCGAGCAAGCCCGCTCCCACAAAAGGCTCTGCGCAAGGACAACTAATACGCCACTGTTCCCGTCGGCCTACGATGCAGGCAAGATGAAGGCCTGCAAGTCAGAACACAGGAAGCTGATCGTGACCGAAGCGTTTATTGTCGTTCAAACCGCCGAGCAAGCCGTGGACCGGCTGGCGGCCCTGCACGAGCGTGCGACCACTGCGCTGAACCAGGCGCTCAAGCGTTATCTCAAGGACCGCATCGAGCCGGATGCCGAGCAACGCGCATTGTTCCGCTATCCGGCCCTGCGCCTGACCTACCATTGCCATGGCGAAGTCCCGCAGACCACCCGCGCCTACGCCAAGGTCCAGCTGCCGGGCACCTACAGCGTCACCGTCACCCACCCGGCGGCATTTCGAAAATACCTGCTCGAACAGCTTGTCCCGCTGATGCACGACTTCACCGTCACCGTCGAGGTGGGCGTCAGTGAGCAGAACATTCCGTACCCGTATGTGGTGGAGCAGGGCGATGAACTGGCCGGTTCCGGTGTGACGGCGGCAGTGCTGGCGCGGGTGTTCCCCAGCACCGACCTGTCGGCCGCCACCGATGGCATCGCCGATGGCCTCTACGATTGGGAAAACACCGACCCGCTGCCCCTGGCACTGTTCGACGCCGCGCGGGTGGATTTCTCCCTGCGCCGGCTCGTGCATTACACCGGCAGCGATTGGCGCCATGTGCAGCCGTGGATTCTGCTGACCAACTATCACCGCTATGTCGACCAATTCATCGTCCACGGGCTGGAGCAGTTGCGCAGCGATCCGCGTTTCGTGCGCATGGTGCTGCCGGGCAACGTGATCATCGACAAGAACATGGATCACGGTGAAGCCTCGGCCATCGCCGCTGGCGTGGTCTGGCATCGCTACCAGATGCCGGCCTATCACTTGCAAGCCAGCGATGGCCACGGCGTGACCCTGGTGAACATCGGCGTTGGTCCGTCCAATGCCAAGAACATCACCGATCACCTGGCCGTGCTGCGTCCGCATTGCTGGCTGATGATCGGCCACTGCGGCGGCCTGCGTCAGTCCCAGACAATCGGCGATTACGTCCTGGCGCACGCCTATATGCGCCGCGATGGCATCCTCGACCGCGTGGTGCCGCCGAATATCCCGATCCCGGCCCTGGCCGAAGTGCAGCTGGCACTGCAGCAGGCGGCGGCGAACATCACCGGCGAAAAAGGCGACGAGCTGAAAAAACGCCTGCGCACCGGCACCGTGCTGACTTACGACGACCGCAACTGGGAATTGCGCTGGGCCCAGGAGCGTCCGTTGATCAACCTGTCCCGCGCCGTGGCGGTGGACATGGAAAGCGGCACCATCGCTGCCCAGGGTTACCGCTTGCGGGTGCCATACGGCACGTTGCTGTGCGTCTCGGACAAGCCGCTGCACAGCGAGATCAAGCTGCCGGGCTCGGCCAACGCGTTTTATGAGCGGGCGGTCAACCAGCACCTCAAGATCGGGATCGCGGCGCTGGACCTGCTGCGCAACGAACTCAACTCGTTGCACTCGCGCAAACTGCGCAGCTTCGACGAGCCGCCGTTCCGCTGATACCGTCCTGAAAGGTGGTTATTTAACGGTCGGGCCACTAGCATGTCGGCCTCGACCGTTGGATATTGTTGCCGCCATGCCCCGTCCTCCACGCCCCGCTTCCCGCCGCCCTGGCGCGAAGCCTCCCGCTTCCACCCCGCGCCGTGTGGCCAAGGCGCCGCCGGCCGAAGCGAAACTGATCCTGTTCAACAAGCCTTTTGACGTGCTGACGCAATTCAGCGACGGCGAAGGGCGCGCCACGCTCAAGGATTTCATCGACGTACCGGGCATCTACCCGGCCGGTCGGCTGGACCGCGACAGCGAAGGATTGCTGTTGCTGACCAATGACGGCCAGTTGCAGGCGCGCATCGCCGATCCCAAGCACAAGCTGGCCAAGACGTACTGGGTACAAGTCGAGGGTGAGCCGAGCGACGAGCAACTGCAGCGTTTGCGTGATGGGGTCGAGTTGAACGACGGTATGACGCTGCCGGCCGAGACCCGTCAGCTGGACGAACCGCAATTATGGCCGCGCAATCCACCGGTGCGCTTTCGCAAAAGCGTGCCGACGAGTTGGCTGGAACTGGTGATACGTGAAGGGCGCAACCGCCAGGTGCGGCGCATGACCGCCGCGGTGGGTCTGCCGACCCTACGCCTGGTGCGGGTCAGGATCGGTGACTGGACGATCGAAGGGCTCGATCAGGGCCAGTGGAAAGAGGTACCGGCGCGTTTATAACGAGCCGGATTCGATCAGACCGATGACCACGCTCTTGATGATGAACGCCGCCACGCCCAGGCCGAGCACGAAAAACAGGATGAACGAGCCGAAACGCCCGGCCTTGGATTTCTTCGCCAGGTCCCAGACGATGAACCCCATGAAAATGATCAGGATGCTGACCAGTCCGGTCATCATCCACTCTTCGAAAACAGCAGGATCCATCGGCGCACTCCGGCGTGGGCGGGGTTGAAAAGGCAGGGGCGAGTATACGGCATGGCGGCGGGGCGCAGGATCGGGCTGCGGCGGTGTGTCGCAGCCCGGATATTCATGGGCTGCTTTTTGTGGCGAGGGAGCTTGCTCCCGCTCGACTGCGCAGCAGTCGCAAACCAGTGGAGATTTGGGGTCGCTGCGCAACCCAGCGGGAGCAAGCTCCCTCGCCACAGAAGCTCTCAGCTGCGCAGGTGGGTAAGCGGCAGCTCGGTACTGTTGAGCACCTGGTTCAGCACAAAACTCGAACGCACGCTGGTGACGCCTTCGATCCGGGTCAGGTGGCCCAGCAGCAGCTTCTGGTAATGATCCATGTCCGGCACCACGACCTTCAGTTGGTAGTCCGCGTCGATGCCGGTCACCAGGCTGCATTCAAGCACTTGCGGCAGGTTGCGGATCGCGGCTTCGAAGGTCTCGAAGCGGTCGGGGGTGTGGCGGTCCATGCCAATCAGCACATAGGCGGTCAGGCTCAGGCCGAGCATCTTGCGATCGAGCAGGGCAACCTGGCGGGTGATGTAGCCGTCGTCTTCCAGTTGCTTGACCCGCCGCGAGCAGGGGGAGGGCGACAGGCCGATGCGCTCGGCCAATTCCTGGTTCGAGATGCGCGCGTCGCGCTGCAATTCCGCCAGGATGCTCAGGTCGTAACGGTCGAGTTTGCTCATTGAGCGGGCCTTTATTCGGTTAATTGCGGAAGATTATCCATCCAAGGGTAAAAATTGCGCAAGTAGTGTTTATTCAAGCAATCTTAGCAATCATCTGCGGGCGCCTCGGGCCTATGCTTACCACCAAGATCACTGCTCGGACAAACAGTCCAGTGCAGCCCGCCCAATCAGGCCGGCTGCGGTCGCAGTACCCATCGGTACTGGCAGACCCCCGAGCTGCACACTGTCCAGAAGACGGCGTGAGGTGAGCCGATGCCACAAGCGTCGCGCACGGACTAGATTCTCAAGGGGAGGCCGACGGGCCTCCCTTTTTTATGCCTGCGAAATAAACCTCGCGCCTGATAACCTGTCGCCGAACCGGCCTGGGCTTTTCCAGTCTTATTTTCAGGCCCCGAACCGCTGTGAGGAATTTCATGAAGTCGCGCATCTGGCGTTTGGCAGGTGTTGGTCTGTTGTGGGCAAGTGTCAGTGCGCAGGGAATGGCGGATGATCAGCAGAACCGTGGCGGCCCAAACGGTAATGGCCCGGGTTATTCAGGCCAGCCCCGGCCGCAAAGCAACGAGATCATTCGTGGCGATAACAGCCGACAGTTCGAGGTCCAGCCGCAATCTCCAGGTGGGCAACACTACGAGCGTCCACCGCAGGACCCCAACGTACACAACCGCCCGCCGCAACAGCAACCGGGCAACAATCTGCCGATCCAGGGCCGGCCCGACAGCGTGACCCAGACCCAGGAGCCGCGACCGGGCTACTACCGCGACATTCCACGGCGCAACGACGGCTATCCGAACGGCGGGCCGCGTCCAGGCCACGACAACCGGCCCGATCAGCACTGGCCCGGTCGGCCGGACGGCCATGGCAACGGTTGGGGGCAGGGGCCGCAATATCGGCCAGGGTATGTGATCGATCGTTTCCCGGATCGTAATTACCGCGTGCCTTATCGCGGCCAGGATTATTTCTATTCGGGTGGCTACTGGTATCGTCCGCAAGGGCCGCGTTATGTCGTGGTGCAGCCGCCTCGAGGCATTCGTACCCGCTATCTGCCCGATTATGCCCGTGAGGTCTGGATCGGCAGCTCGCTGTTTTTCCTCGCCGCCGGTGCCTATTACATTTACGAGGCCAACACCCGGGACTACGTCGTGGTCGAGGCGCCGGTCGCCAATCCGCAGCCGCAGCCCCAGGGCAACAGCTTCGACGTGGTGGCTTATCCGGCCAACGGCCAGTCGCCCGAGCAGGTCAACCAGGACGGCTACGATTGCTATCGCTGGGCGGTGCAGCAGAGTGGTTTCGACCCGCGCACCTATACCTACCCACCGGCGCCGGAAGTGGTGCAAACCTACCGCCGGGCCCAGGGCGATTGCTTGAGCAGTCGTGGGTATCAGGTGACGTACTGATTACTCGAAATAGAAAAAACAGCTCCCTGTGGCGAGGGAGCTTGCTCCCGCTGGGCTGCGCAGCGGCCCTAAGATCTTGCGGTCGCTGCGCAACCGAGCGGGAGCAAGCTCCCTCGCCACAGGTTGTGTGTTCAAATCTTGAGTATCAAGCGTTGGCGCGCTTCACCACTTCTGTCGGATCGGCATGCACCAGCACCTCGGCCTTCGGATAAGCGCGATGGATCGCATCGGCGGCCTGGTCGCTGATGCCGTGGGCCACTGACAGGGTCAGTTCTCCCGGCAGTTCCAGGTGCAACTGCACGAACCAGTGGTTGCCGGAGATTCGTGTGCGCAGGTCATGGGCGCCGACCACGCCGGGCACCGCGCAGGCCAGTTCGAGCATGTGCTGGCTGACGTCTGGCGGCAGTTCTTCATCCATCAGCACGGCGAAACTTTCCCGGGCAATCTGCACTGCGCTCCAGAGGATGTACGCGGCGATGCCCAGGCCGAACCAGGCGTCGAGCTGGTACCAGCCGAACCCGGCCAGGACCAGGGCCACCAGAATGCTGCCGTTGAGCAACAGGTCCGAGCGGTAGTGCAGCGAGTCGGCGCGCACGGCGTTGGAGCCGGTGGCGCGCACGACCCGATGCTGCAACGCCAGCAGCGCCAGGGTCAGTGCCAGGGAAAACACGATCACGCCGACGCTGAGCCAGGGCGCCTCGACCGGCAGCGGCTGCTTGAGTCGTTCGTATGCCTGCAATGCGATCAGCACCGCGCTGCCGCCAATAAAGAGTGCCTGGGCCATGCCGGCCAGTGATTCAGCCTTGCCGTGCCCGTAGCGATGATCGTCATCAGCCGGTCGCAGGGCATAATGCACCGCCAGCAGATTGAGCAACGAAGTGACGCCGTCCAGCGCCGAGTCGGTCAGGCCGGCAAGCATGCTTACCGAGCCGCTGAGCCACCAGGCCAGCGCCTTGGCAATGATCAGAATGCACGCCACGGCCACCGAAGCGCGGGTGGCCAGGCGTAGCAGGCGAGCATGTTCGGCGCTGGTGGTCATGGCGCGGTCTTCCTTGGGCTGCGCCTCTTACGCGGCGGGTACGAGACCGAGCGTGGCCAGTTGTTGCACGTTGCCCTTGTGCTGGATCAGGCGCGGGTCGTCCAGCGGGAAGCTGCGGCCCAGCTCGCGCTCCAGGATGGCTTGCAGCTTCTGGTTATTGACCGTGCCGTCGGCGTTGATGGCCGGCTTGAGTTTCTCCGGTTCGATCTGCACGCTTCTGCCCGGCTCGAAATAGATCGCGCCGGTGGCAAAATCCACGGCAAAGGCGATCAGGCCGGGGATGATGTAGAACAGCAGGCCGACGGCGTCGAGCGCGGCGATGGCCGGGTCGATCTTGCCCTCGATCTGGCCGCGACGGTCGGGGTAGAAGATCGAGCCACAGGCGCTGATCTGGGTCAGCAAGCTGGCGACCAGCACGCCGCCGATCACGCGAAAGGGAATACGCATAACAATCTCCTGAGCAGGTAAGGGCGTTGCTGGTTGGAGTCCAGACCACGCTAAACAGTTCGCCGTTATACTCGGCCCTCTGTTTTGGAGCCAGCATGATTTCTTTGCCGATTGATGAAGTTTTACCGGCCCTGCGCCAAGCCTTGGCGTCGCGCCACGAAGCGGTGCTCGAAGCGCCCCCCGGTGCCGGTAAGACCACCCGCGTTCCCTTGGCCCTGTTGAACGAGCCGTGGCTGGCCGGGCAGACCATTCTGATGCTCGAACCCCGGCGCCTAGCGGCACGGGCGGCGGCTGAGCGCCTGGCCAGCGAGCTGGGGGAAAAGGTCGGCGAAACCGTGGGCTACCGGATTCGCCTCGACAGCAAGGTCGGGCCGAAAACCCGCATCGAAGTGGTCACTGAAGGCATCCTCACCCGTCGCCTACAGGATGACCCGGCACTGGATGGCGTGGGGCTGTTGATTTTCGATGAATTCCACGAACGCAGCCTCGATGCCGACCTGGCCCTGGCGTTGAGCCTCAACGGTCGGGAGCTGTTTCGCGAAGACCAACCGCTGAAAATCCTGCTGATGTCCGCGACCCTGGAAGGCGAGCGCCTGGCCGGGTTGCTGGACGATGCGCCGATCCTGCGCAGCGAAGGACGCATGTTCCCGGTGGCGGTGCGCTGGGGCCGGCCATTCCAGCCCGGCGAATTCATCGAACCGCGACTGGTGCAGACCCTTCTCGAAGCGCTGCACGACGAAACCGGCAGCGTGCTGGTGTTCCTGCCGGGGCAGGCGGAGATTCGCCGCGTTCATCAACAATTGGCCGAAGCCTTGGGCGAGGGCGGCAACGTGTTGCTGTGTCCACTGCATGGCGAGCTGGACCTGGCCGCCCAACGCGCCGCCATCGATCCGGCACCGCCCGGCCAGCGCAAAGTGGTGCTCGCCACCAACATCGCCGAGACCAGCCTGACCATCAACGGTGTGCGGGTGGTGGTCGATGCCGGGCTCGCCCGCGTACCGCGCTTCGACCCGGGCAGTGGCATGACCCGCCTCGACACCCAGCGTATCTCCCGCGCCAGCGCCACCCAACGGGCCGGCCGGGCCGGGCGACTGGAGCCGGGGGTGTGTTACCGATTGTGGTCCGAAGACCAGCATGAACAGCTGGCGGCCTACGGCAGCGCCGAGATTCTCTCGGCGGACCTGGCCGGGCTGGCCCTGCAGTTGGGCCGCTGGGGCGTGACGCCGCAGCAGTTGACGTGGCTCGACGTCCCGCCGACCGCCGCGTATGCCCAGGCGCGGGATTTATTGCAGCGCCTGGGTGCGCTGGACGGTGGACAACTGACTCGGCACGGCCAGGCCATGGCCGAGCTGCCGGCCCATCCGCGCATCGCGCACTTGCTGCTGCGGGGCCAGGCGCTGGGGCTGGCGGACATGGCCTGCAATGTCGCGGCGCTGTTGGGCGAGCGTGACATTCTTCGAGGCGCCGGCGCGGATTTGCACAGTCGCCTGGCGTTACTGTCCGGCGAGGAACGAGCGGCACGCGGCGCTCAGGGCGGTGTGCAGCGGGCGCGGCAATTGGCCCGGCAATATCGTGGCTACTTGCGCGGCAAGGCCGAGGAAGCTGTCGTCGATCCCGAGCATCCGCGCTGGCTCGGCGCGCTGTTGGCGCTGGCCTATCCGGATCGCGTCGCGCAACAGCGGCGACCCGGCGGCGCGGAATATCGCCTGGCGAATGGGCGCGCGGCGCTGTTTGCCGAGGCCGACAGCTTGATGAAGCAACCGTGGTTGGTGATTGCCGAACTGGGCAGTCGCCAAGGCCAGCGGGAAGAACGGATCTATCTGGCGACGGATTTCGATCCGGTGCTGTTCGATTCGGTGCTGGCAGAGCAAGTACGTACCGAAGACCAACTGGATTGGGACGAGCGCGAAGGCGTGCTGCGGGCCGAGCGCCAGCGCAAGGTCGGTGAACTGGTGCTCAGCCGCGAGCCATTGACCGGCCTGGATGAATCTGCCCGCAGCCGGGCGCTGGTCAACCTGGTACGGCGCAAGGGGTTGGAGTTGTTGCCGTGGACGCCGGAGCTGCGTCAGTGGCAGGCGCGGGTGGCGCTGTTGCGTCGGCTCGACCTGGATACCAAGGGCGACAGCGAGTGGCCGGACGTCAGCGATGCGGCGTTGCTGCTCAGTCTTGAAGACTGGTTGATGCCATATCTGGGCCGGGTGTCGCGCCTTAGTCATTTTGCCAACCTGGACCTGTCGAGCATCGTCCGTAACCTGTTGCCCTGGCCTCTGCCGCAAAGGCTGGACGAACTCGCGCCGCAGCACTTGAGCGTGCCTTCCGGTTCATCGATTCGCCTGGATTACAGCGAACACCCACCTATCCTGGCGGTGCGCTTGCAGGAGCTTTTCGGCCTGGCCGACACCCCTCGTATCGCCGATGGCCGGCAGGTGGTCAAGCTGCACCTGCTATCGCCCGCGCGCCGACCGGTGCAAGTGACCCAGGACCTGGCGAACTTCTGGCGCAGTACTTACGCCGAGGTGAAGAAGGATCTCAAGGGACGGTATCCCAAGCACTACTGGCCGGACGACCCGCTGGTGGCGGAGGCGACGGCGCGGGCCAAGCCGCGTAAGTGAGGCCCAACACAAACCGCCTGTGGGAGCGAGCCTGCTCGCGAAGAGGTCGCACATTCAGCATCTCCGTCGACCGTGACACCGTCTTCGCGAGCAGGCTCGCTCCCACAGGAGTGCGGCGCGGTTGTCTGGATCACGGGGTAGCCGGCAACAGAAACCGCGCGATCACCGGCAAATGATCGGAAATGCGCAACGTATCGTCCTGCCGGACCTGGGCTTCGACCCGTTTGAGGCGGGGGCTGTAGAACAGGTAATCGACGGTCCGATCGGGGCCGTTGAGGCCGGGGTCGTTGGGGTAGTGGGTCAGCCAGTTTGCGCGGTCGATGCCGCTGGCCTCGTTGTTGGTGGGGATCATCGGGTATTTGTCCCACAGCAGGTGCAATTCGCTGTCGGCGGAGTAGGGGGAGCGTTGCTCGGTGGGCAAGCGTCGGTATTGGCCCAGGGGTAACAGGTTGAAGTCTCCCCCGGTCAGCCAGGGAGTGCCGGCGGATTCAAGCTTGTCCAAGGCCTTGGCTATCGCGCTGACTTGTGCGCGCGCCGTGTCGTCCGGCTGGGTGGCCCGCTCCAGATGTGTATTGAGCACCGCCAGTTGGCCGCCGCCGCTCAGGGGCAGGTAACTCACCAGCAAGGCATTTTTCGGCTGGAACTGGCGGGTGATGAAGTTCGCCTCGGCCACCGGCAATTGCACCCGCTCGGCGTGGTCGATGCGATAGCGGCTCAGCGTCGCCAACTGGCGACCAACGCTGCCGAAGATATGTGGGCTGGGAATGAAATCGGCTTTCCAGTCAAAAGCGCTGGTGCCGCAGGGATAGAGGTCGGCCAGCCGTTCCTGCAAGAGCTTGAGCTGGTTCTGGTAGTCGCTGGCCTTGGCGCCGTTGTCGAGTTCCTGCAATAGCACCACGTCCGGCTGCTCGTCGCGAATGACCCGTGCCACTTCGTCGAGGCTGAAGGCCATGTCTTCCGGGGTCGGGCTTTCATCGTCGCCCTCGGCCAGGTCGTGCCAGAACACGTAGCGCTTGCCAGCCAGGAACTGCACGTTCCAGGTCATCACCTTCAGGGCCTGGCCGGGCACCAGCGGTGGGGCGTTCGCGGCGCAGCTGACGGGCATCGCTTCCCGGGCCTGTGGGCGCCAGGTCGGGCCATAGATGGAAAAGGCTGCAATGCCGACGAGCAACAACAGGCCCAGCAAGGTGTATCGCAGCAGACGGGTCATGGCTCGGGTTTTTCTGCAATCAACATGAACATTCGGAACAGCACCACGGTGGTGAAC
Organism: Pseudomonas sp. Z1-29; assembly: GCF_051131995.1. Lineage (NCBI taxonomy): Bacteria > Pseudomonadati > Pseudomonadota > Gammaproteobacteria > Pseudomonadales > Pseudomonadaceae > Pseudomonas > Pseudomonas sp. Z1-29. The sequence continues at coordinate 872,890 of NZ_CP071645.1, forward strand.
AGTTGCAAGAAACTGTGAACGCTGTCGATCAGCAAACTGATGAAGGGGTTCTGCGGCGGCGGATACACCGAGACGCTGGCGCCCTTGAGCAGCCACAACGGGACCATTACGGCGAGGATGCATAACAGGATTCGCCAGAAATTGCCTCGACTCAGGCGCGCGCTTTCCTTCATGGCCGCCAAGGGCGCCATGCCCCGCAAAACCAACAGGTATTCACCGAAGGCGAGGACGACCATCAGCCACAGCCCCGGCAGGAAGTACAAGGAAATGCCGATCAGGATCAGCAACGTGTTAAGGGCGGTCAGCAAGGCGAAGCGCGGCCACTGGAGGAGGGCTGCCGCGAGCAGGTCACGGGCACGCGGGGCTTCGCCGCGACTGCGGGCATCGAGAAACAGGATCAACGCCGCGGTATACAGCGGGTACACGAGGAGACCGACGATCACGCTGTAGCCGGAGAAACCGTCGGCGCCGATGGCGCTGTCCACCCCTTGTTGCAGGACCGCCTCAAGTATTACCAGCGGCAGGCACAGCTGGGCGATCCGGCCCAGGTTGCGCTTGAAAAAATACAAGGAGTCACGCAGTACTTCTAACGGATTCATGAGTCGGTATCGCAGTTCGAAAAAGCGGTCCGACACTTTAACCGATCAAGCGACCGCACAAGCAAACGTAAACATCAGGTAAAGACCATTGAAAGCTTCCTGCGCAGCCCCATTACTGAATCGCACCGGTCTTTGCGACCGGCCTGGTTTTAATCCGGCAATCTGATGAGGTCGCCATGAACAGCGAAGAACAAACCCTGATCGATGGACTGTTTTCCCGGCTGCAACAGGCCGAAAAGGATTCAGCCCCGCGCGACGCCCAGGCAGAGGCGCGGATCAAGGAACACTTGGCCAACCAGCCTGCCGCGGGCTATTTCATGGCCCAGGCGATCCTGGTGCAAGAGGCGGCGATCAAGCGCCTGGACGAGCAGAACAGACAGCTCGCCCAACAGGTCGAGCAATTGCAGGGCGAATTGCAGCAGGCCCGCAGCCAGACTTCGGCGCCAAGCGGCGGCGGTGGTTTCCTTTCGAGTATCTTCGGTGGCAGCAACCGCGATTCACGGCCAGCAAGCGCACCGGCATCCAGCGGTGGCGGCTGGCGCGAACCTGCGCGGCCTTCCTTCAACGCACCGGCCCAGCCAGGCTTTGGCGCTGCGCCCGGCAACTATGCCGCGCCGCAACAGCAGGCCCCAGCGGCGGGCAGCTTTCTCGGTGGCGCCTTGAAAACCGCGGCGGGCGTGGCCGGTGGTGTGATGCTCGCCCAGGGCATCAGTAGCCTGTTCCACAGCAATCAACCCGAGGAGATCGTCGAGGTCCTCAAGGAAGAGCCGGCCCAGCCGGTCAATGACACCGCCAACAACGGTGACAGCGGTTGGGGCGATGATCAGCGCGTGGCCGACAGCGATAGCGACGGCAACAATAGCTATGGCAACGACCAGGGCGGTTTCAGCGACGCCGACTACAGCGACGATTCGTCCTTGTTCGGCGACGACGACTCTTTCGTCTGATCCGCCGTTCGTCCGGGGCGCCCTGGCGCCTCGGGCCGATTATTCGCGGAACGCTCCTCGAGACTGGCATACTGGGCGACTTTTCGGCCCGGGTGGCCTGCGCGCGTGTGCATTCAAGAGGAAACGCGGTGAAAAAAATCGCAGTGTTCGCCGATGTCCAGAACCTCTACTACACCGTGCGCCAAGCCTATGGCTGCCATTTCAACTACGCGGCGCTGTGGGCTGATGTGAGCAAGCAGGGGCAGATCGTCGAGGCCTATGCCTACGCGATCGATCGCGGTGACAGCAAGCAACAGCAGTTCCAGCAGATCCTGCGCAACCTGGGGTTCACCGTGAAACTCAAGCCCTATATCCAGCGCAGCGACGGCTCGGCCAAGGGCGACTGGGACGTGGGCATCACCCTGGACATCATGGACGCCGCCGACCATGTCGACGAGGTGGTCCTGGCCTCCGGTGATGGCGATTTCGACATGTTGCTCGAACGCATCATCAGCAAACACGGCGTGCAGGCTGTGGCCTATGGAGTACCTGGGCTGACCGCCAACTCGCTGATCCGCGCCGCCAGCCGCTACGTGCCGATCGAAGGCGCGTTGCTGCTCAAGAATTGATTTTCAAGGAGCCCCACCGGTTTGGAACGCATCGCAGTCATCGACTTTGAAACCACCGGCATCACCCCGAGCAGCGGTTGCCGGGCCACCGAAATCGCCGTGGTGATCCTTGAGCAAGGCCGGATAGTCGACCGTTACCAGAGCCTGATGAACGCCGGCGTGCGCGTGCCGGCCTTCATCGAGCAACTGACCGGTATCAGCAATGCCATGCTGCGCAGCGCACCGCCAGCGGAAAAGGTCATGAACGAGGTCAACGAGTTCGTCGGCATCACGCCGCTGCTGGCTCACAATGCCGCGTTCGACCAGAAGTTCTGGGACTTCGAACTGGGACGAATCAAGCGCACCCGCCTGCAGAATTTTGCCTGTTCACTGCTGTTGGCCCGACGCCTGATGCCAGCGGCGCCGAACCACAAGCTCGGCACGCTCAACGCTTTCGCCGGCCTGCCCCACACCGGCCAGGCTCACCGGGCCATGGCCGACGCCGAAATGGCCGCCAACCTCACCGCGCACCTGGCCTCGGAGCTGCGGCAAAAGCATGGGTTGCGGGAGCTGTCCCATGATCTGCTGTGCAGCTTGCAGAAGGTGCCGGCAGCGAAGATCAACGAGCATCTCAAGCGCCATCGCGGGTTCTGAACACTGCACAACTCTCCTGTGGGAGCGAGCCTGCTCGCGAAAGCAGTGTGTCAGCCACCACAGATGTTGGCAGGGCGGACGCCTTCGCGAGCAAGCTCGCTCCCACAGGGTTCGATGGCTACTCAGATGATGCGTACAGCACAAGCTCCATTGTGGGAGCGAGCTTGCTCGCGAAGGCGGTGTGTCAGTCGGCATCGATGTTGGCTGGTCTGTAGCTTTCGCGAGCAGGCTCGCTCCCACAGGGTGGGTTGTGTTGATCTGAGATCTGCCGTGTCTTGAAAAGTGTATGGCTCGGATAAACAGATTTTGTAACTTAATTTCTGTCGATTGCCTTTTTAGAATGACAGGTTTCATCGTCCTGACTTCGAGCTGAACATGCCTGGCCCACGCCGTTTTCCGTTGCCATTGATCGCTGCCTTCTTCGCCTTGTACGTCATCTGGGGATCGACCTATCTGGTGATTCGCATCGGCGTCGAGCATTGGCCGCCCTTGCTGCTGGCCGGGATTCGTTTTGTGATCGCCGGGTCGTTGATGTACGGCTTCTTGCGCTGGAAGGGCGCGCCGGCGCCGACCTGGGCGCAATGGAAGGCCGGGGCGCTCATTGGCGTGTTGCTGCTGACCTTCGGCAATGGTGCGGTGAGTATCGCCGAGCATACAGGCGTAGCTTCGGGCGTGGCGGCGCTGGCCGTGGCGACGGTGCCGTTGTTCACCTTGCTCTGCGGGTATTTCTGGGGTGCACGCAATACCCGTCTCGAGTGGGCGGGGATTGTGTTGGGGTTGATCGGCATTGCCATGCTCAACCTGGGTTCCAACCTGCAGTCGAGCCCGTTGGGGGCGGCTTTGCTGGTGTTCGCCGCCGCCTCGTGGGCCTTCGGTTCGGTGTTGAGTAAACATGTGCAACTACCCGCAGGCGCCATGGCCAGCGCCGTGGAGATGCTGGTGGCCGGCGTGGTGCTGTTGATCGGCAGCTTCGCCAGTGGCGAGCGCCTGGAAAGCATGCCGCCGCTGGAAGGCTGGTTCGCGCTGGTCTATCTGATCGGTTTCGGTTCGATCATCGCCTTCAACGCCTACATGTACTTGCTCAAGCATGTGCGTCCGGCCGCAGCCACCAGCTACGCCTATGTCAACCCGGCGGTAGCGGTGTTGCTGGGGATCGTCTTCGCCGGGGAAACCATCGGTATCGAAGAGGCCTTGGCGATGCTGGTGATTATCAGCGCCGTGGTCCTGATCGGGTTGCCGCAGTGGCGCAAGCCCAAGCCCCCACCGGCCGAATCATGATTTAGGGTAAACTGCCGCGCATTGCACACCTTGCGCTGATTTTTCCTACGGTATCTCCATGACTTTCGCCACTCTTGGCCTGATCGAACCCCTGCTGCGCGCCCTCGAGACGCTCGGCTACCAGACGCCGACCCCGGTCCAGGCCCAAGCCATGCCGGCGGTGCTCGCCGGTCGCGACCTGATGGCAGCAGCCCAGACCGGCACCGGCAAGACCGCCGGTTTCGCCGTGCCGCTGTTGCAGTTGTTGACCACCGAAGGACCGAAAGTTGCCGCCAACTCGGTGCGCGCGCTGATCCTGGTACCGACCCGCGAGCTGGCCGAGCAGGTCCATGAAAGCGTGCGCCAGTACGCGCAGAACCTGCCGCTGAGCACCTACGCGGTGTACGGCGGTGTCAGCATCAACCCGCAAATGATGAAGCTGCGCAAAGGCGTCGATCTGTTGGTGGCCACGCCGGGCCGCTTGCTCGACCTGTTCCGCCAGAACGCGCTGAAGTTCAACCAGTTGCAGACCCTGGTGCTGGACGAGGCCGACCGCATGCTCGACCTGGGCTTCTCCGAAGAACTGGCGAACATCTACAAGGCCCTGCCGAAGAAGCGCCAGACCTTGCTGTTCTCGGCGACCTTCTCCGATGCGATCCGCCTGCTGGCCGGGCAGATGCTCAACGACCCGCTGAGCATCGAAGTGAGCCCGCGCAACGTGGCCGCCAACACCGTCAAGCAATGGGTGGTGACGGTGGACAAGAAGCGCAAGCCGGAACTGTTCATCCACCTGATGCGCAAGCACAAGTGGAAGCAGGTGCTGGTATTTGCCAAGACCCGCAACGGCGTCGATGCACTGGTGGAAAAACTCCAGGGCCTGGGCGTCAACGCCGATGGCATCCACGGCGACAAACCCCAGGCGACCCGCCAGCGTGCGCTGGATCGTTTCAAGGCCAGCGAAGTGCAGATCCTGGTGGCCACCGACGTCGCGGCCCGTGGCTTGGACATCGAGGACTTGCCGCTGGTGGTGAACTTCGATTTGCCGATCGTCGCCGAGGACTACATCCACCGTATCGGTCGTACGGGCCGTGCGGGTGCCACCGGGCAGGCGATTTCCCTGGTCTGCGCCGATGAAGTGAATCTGCTGTCGGCCATCGAAACCCTGACCCGCCAGGCATTGCCCCGGCAGATGGAACATGATTTCGAACCTGAGCATCGCGTGCCGGAAACCGATGCCAGCGGCCAGGTGATCAAGAAACCGAAAAAACCAAAAAAGCCGAAAGCTTCCGGTGGTGGCGGCAAGCGCAACCTTGGCAAGTGGGTGGACAGTGGCGACTCGGGGCCGGTGGAGCCTTCGGTGAAACCTGTGCGAAAAGTGCCGGTGTTCAATACCGGACCGCGCAAGCGTAAGCCTTGATGATTTGCTGCGTCGGATAGATTGCTTTCGCGAGCAGGCTCGCTCCCACGAGGGCTTCGTGGTGTTCACCGCTCTGGTGTCCAGCGCCCGATCCCTGTGGGAGCGAGCCTGCTCGCGAAGGCGACAACAAAGATTTCAAGCCTGGCGCTGCAGCCACTCCACCATCCCCAACCCCGCCGCACGACCGCTGGCAAAGCATGCCGTAAGCAAGTACCCGCCGGTCGGCGCTTCCCAATCGAGCATCTCTCCCGCGCAGAAAACGCCGGGCATTTGCTTGAGCATCAGTCGCTCATCGAGTGCCTCGAAGGTCACGCCGCCGGCACTGCTGATGGCTTCGTCCAGCGGACGGGTTTTCACCAGCGTGACCGGCAACGCCTTGATCGCCTGGGCCAGCCGCGCCATGTCGGCAAAACAATCGGCTGAAGTCAGTTCCCGTAACAACGCCGCCTTCACCCCGTCGAGCCCCAACTGGCTGTGCAGATGCTTAGCCATCGAGCGAGAACCGCGAGGCTTGCTTAATGCCAGGAGAATCTTGTCCACAGGCCGGCCCGGCAGCAGGTCCAGATGAATGGTCGCGCTGCCGTGTTGGTTGATAGCCTCACGAATCCGCGCCGACAGCGCATAGATCAGGCTGCCCTCGATGCCGGTGACGGTGATGACGCATTCGCCGAGGCGTGGCACGTCATCGTCGAGGCCGATGGCAATGTTCTTCAGTGGGGTGCCGGCAAATTTGGCGATCAGCAGATCGCTCCAGCCCGGCACATCGAACCCGCAGTTGCTTGGCTGCAAGGGCGCGAGGACCACGCCGCGCTGTTCCAGCGGCAACATCCAGGCACCGTCGGAGCCCAGGCGTGACCAACTGCCGCCTCCCAGCGCCAATAAGGTCGCGTCGGGCTGTAGGGCCTTTTCCCCGTCCGGGCTGGCAATGCGCAGGCTGCCGTCGGCATTCCAGCCAAGCCAGCGGTGGCGCGTATGAATCACCACGCCGGCATCGCGCAGGCGCTTGAGCCAGGCGCGCAGCAGCGGGGCGGCCTTCATATCGGTAGGAAATACCCGCCCGGAGCTGCCGACAAAGGTGTCGATGCCCAGGCCATGAATCCATTCGCACAACTCATCGGCGCCGAATGCCCGCAGCAGCGGGGCGATATTCGGCGTGCGTTCGCCGTAGCGGGAGAGGAACGCCGGGAAAGCTTCCGAGTGAGTGATATTCATGCCGCCGACACCGGCCAGCAGAAATTTCCTGCCCACCGATGGCATGCCGTCGTACAGGTCGACCTGGAAGCCGGCCTTGCTCAACACCTCGGCCGCCATTAGGCCGGCCGGGCCGCCGCCGATAATGGCGATGTTTGGGGTGGAAGGCTTGGTGGTCGAGGTCATGATCGGGCTGTGGGGGCAGGAGTAGGCGGGGCATTCTACCAGCTCGAATCCCTGTGAGAGCGAGCCTGCTCGCGAATGCGGTGTGTCAGTTACATGACTATCAACTGGCGCACCGTATTCGCGAGCGGGCTCGCTCCCACAGGGGGGATATAGGATGCGTGGAAAGTCTGGTTAAAAAACAGCCAAGCTCTCGCGAGCTATAGACGGCATAGGTTGCAGGCCCTTTCGCTCAGGTTATCCACAGGCCGCTCCACAGGCATTGTGGGTAACGCACCCAGACTTCAATGACAACCTGATGACGTCCAGACCTTCTGTGCGCTGTGGTGCAGGATTCCGTGCCGGCGGGCCAGGGCCTTGCGGTCCTTGCTGTAGCCGCCGCCGATCACGCCGACTACCGGAATGTCCCGGCCCAGGCAGTGGCGCATGACGCTCTCGTCCCGGGCGGCGAGGCCTTCGTCGGTCAGCTTCAGGTAACCGAGGGCATCGTCCTTGTGCACATCGACGCCGGCGTCATAGAGCACCAGATCGGGCTGATAGAGCGGCAGCAGGTAATTGAGCGCGTCATCGACGACTTTCAGGTAGGCGGCGTCCTCCATGCCCATCGGCAGGGGAATATCCCAGTCGCTTTGCGCCTTGCGTGCAGGAAAATTCTTTTCGCAGTGCAAGGAAACTGTCACGGCGTCGGGAGTGTCATGGAGTATTCGAGCCGTACCGTCGCCCTGGTGCACGTCGCAGTCGAAAATCAGCACTCGCGAGACCTGACCGCTGGCGAGGAAATAGCGGCTGATCACCGCCAGGTCATTGAAGATGCAAAATCCGGCCGGGTGGTCGTAGTGGGCGTGATGGGTACCGCCGGCCAGGTGACAGGCCAGTCCGTGTTCGAGGGCCTGCTCGGCGGCCAGCAGTGATCCGCCGACGGCGCGTACCGTTCGGCGAGCCAAGGCTTCGCTCCAGGGCAGGCCGAGGCGCCGTTGGTCTTCGCGAGACAACTCGCCGCCCATGTAGCGTTCGATATAGGCGCGATCGTGGGCCAAGGCGAGAATGTCCGGCGGGCATAGGGCCGGACGCAGCAGGTCCGCGTCCCGGGCCAGGCCGCTGTCCACCAGGTGATCGCGCAGCAGGCGGAACTTGTCCATGGGGAAACGGTGCTCCGCAGGGAATTCGGGGCTGTAGTCTTCGTGGTAGATCAGCGGTAGCGGCATGGTGTTTTCAGTGGCGGGTGAGTGACGGATCCTACCAGCGATGTAGACTCTGGGCATGGAAAGGGAGTGAAGATGGAGCCGATACTGGAAGTGGAAAGCGCACGGCTGATTCTGCGGCAGTGGCGCGATGAAGATCTGCCGGCGTTTGCGGCGATGTCTGCCGATCCGCAAGTGATGCGTTATTTTCCGGCCCCCCTGAGTCGTCTGGAAAGCGCTGCGTTGATCGGCCGGGTGCGCGGGCATTTTGCCGAGCATGGTTTTGGTTTGTGGGCATTGGAGCGCAAGGACACCGGTGCCTTCATCGGTTTTACCGGGCTGGGCGTGGTCGGGTTCGATGCGCATTTCACCCCGGCGGTGGAAATCGGCTGGCGCCTGGCGCGCGAACACTGGGGGCTGGGGTATGCCAGCGAAGCCGCATGGACCGCGTTGCGTTGTGCCTTCGACCGCCTGGGCCTGGATGAAGTGGTGGCGTTTACCGCTGTGGATAACTTGCCTTCGCAGAAGGTCATGCAGGCCATCGGCATGCAGCACGATCCGGACGATGATTTCGAACACCCAAAGCTCGCGGTCGGTCATCCATTGCGTCACCATGTGCTCTATCGCATCAATCGTGAGCAATGGTTGCAGACCCTTCACGGTTAACCGACACGGACGTTTACAATGCCCGCCAAAATGGCCCGGGCCAATTATCGATCCGCCGCCGCAGCACAGCCTGCGCGGTTTTGTGCTGTGTGAGGAAAATCTGAATGAGCCACGTGTTGGAAGATCTGGTCGACCTGCTGACCCTGGAACCGATCGAAGAGAACCTGTTTCGCGGTCGCAGCCAGGACCTGGGCTTTCGCCAGCTGTTCGGCGGCCAGGTGCTGGGCCAGTCGCTGTCGGCGGCCAGCCAGACCGTGGAAGAGGCGCGCCATGTGCATTCGATGCATGGCTACTTCCTGCGTCCGGGCGATGCGGCGTTGCCGGTGGTCTACCAGGTGGATCGCGTGCGTGATGGCGGCAGCTTCAGCACCCGACGGGTCACGGCGATCCAGAAGGGCAACCCGATCTTCACCTGCAGCGCGTCGTTCCAGTACGACGAGCAGGGCTTCGAGCACCAGAGCACGATGCCGCAGGTCGTCGGGCCGGAAAACCTGCCCTCGGAACTGGAACTGACCCAGCAGCGCGCGCACCTGTTGCCTGAACACATGCGTGAAAAACTGCTGTGCCCCAAGCCGATCGAGGTGCGCCCGGTCACCGAAAAGGACCCGTACAACCCGCAACCGGCCGATCCGGTCAAGTACGTGTGGTTTCGTGCCGATGGCGCCTTGGCGGATTCCCCGGCCCTGCATAAATACCTGCTGGCCTACGCGTCGGATTTCGGCCTGCTGACCACCTCGTTGCTGCCTCATGGCAAATCGGTCTGGCACAAGGACATGCAGGTCGCCAGCCTCGACCACGCGTTGTGGTTCCATGCCGACCTGCGCGCCGATGACTGGTTGCTCTACGCCATGGACAGCCCCTGGGCCGGCAATTCCCGTGGGTTCTCCCGGGGCAGTGTGTTCAATCGCGCCGGGCAACTGGTGGCCTCGGTGACCCAGGAAGGCCTGATCCGCCATCGCAAGGACTGGGCATGAGCCTCGCCGATGTGCGGCACTGGGTGTTCGATATGGACGGCACGCTGACCATCGCCGTGCATGATTTCGCCGCGATCCGCGTGGCCCTGGCGATTCCGGCCGAAGACGACATCCTCACGCATCTGGCGGGATTGCCCGCTGAAGAAGCCGCGGCCAAACATGCCTGGTTGCTGGAACACGAGCGGGATCTCGCGCTGGGCTCCAGGCCCGCGCCGGGGGCGGTGGAGCTGGTCCGTGAGTTGGCCGGGCGTGGTTATCGCCTGGGCATCCTGACGCGCAATGCCCGCGAGCTCGCCCACGTGACGCTTGACGCGATCGGCCTGGCCGATTGTTTTGCCGTGGAGGACGTTCTCGGCCGTGATGAAGCGCCGCCCAAACCTCATCCCGGTGGCCTGTTGAAACTGGCCGAGGCCTGGAACGTGGCGCCCGAGACCATGGTGATGGTGGGCGACTACCGCTTTGACCTCGACTGCGGTCGCGCGGCGGGGGCGCGGACGGTGCTGGTGAATCTGCCGGACAATCCCTGGCCTGAGCTGACAGACTGGCATGCGCGTGATTGCGCCGAGTTGCGGCGGATGCTTTCGGTTTGATTCGGGCGGTGCCTGACTTGCCGCTTTCGCGAGCAGGCTCGCTCCCACAGCGATTCAGGACCAGCGCAGCTCCCCTGTGGGAGCGAGCCTGCTCGCGAAAGGGTTTCCCGGTCGACACAACGCTCACTGCCCAAACAACACCTTCAACCCCTCCGGCGAATTGAACATCCCATCCCCATCATGCCCAACCCCGGGCACTTCGATCAGTCGCTGGTTCAACCCTTGCGGATGACGCCGGGTCAGGTAGTCAAAGAAGAAATGCCCCCGTAGCAGCCGATACGCCCCTTGTGTCTGCGCTTCACAACCTTTATCCAGCGCCGGATGTTCCGGGTCGATGTCCTGTTGCCCCAGCAGATAGACGATGTCGCGCTTGATGTAGCGATTTTCCAGCTGGGCAGGCGTTTGCCCGGTAGCGTAGGCGGGCAGGTTTTCCAGGCCGTATTTCCAGCGATTGAAGCCTGGGCAACTGACCGGGTCGAACGCCATGGGCCGCTGTGCGTCCAGGTAGGCATAGGACGAAGGGTTGGCGATCACGAACCGTGGGCTGATGCGATAAGTGCCATGGGTAAGCAGGGCATAGCGCTGCACCACTTGGGCGCCGCCGGAGTGGCCGGCGATGATGATGTCTTTCACTGCGGGAAACTGCTGGCGGTCGCTGACCCGCGCAACGATGTCGTCCAGCACCTGGAATGAACTGAGCGGTTTCGGCCCCGTGGACAGGCCTCCCGCCATCCAGTCGTTGCCCTGCCAGCGCAGGATTTCGGCAGGCAACTGATGGCGCGCCACGTCATGTTCGTTGAGAAACTGTGGGGCAATGATCAACGTCGTCGCTGATTGACCGGCCTGTGCCGCGGCTTTTTCAGCGCTGTGCAAGTAAGTATCGGCATTGCGCAGCCGACCATGGAGGATGATCAGCACCCGCTCGATCGAGGCCGGTGGCGGGCTGACACCGACGGCCATGGCGCCGCCCCTGATCTGCAAGCGTCCCTCGGCGATCACCTTGACGCCGTGTTCCTCGGCCTGGGCTACGGCGCAGCACAGCACCAGCCCGATCAATGCCCGCCACTTCATCTACAGGGTTTTCGCCGCGAAGGTGTCGCACTGGCTGACCTGGCCTTGAGAAAAACCGGTCTTGAACCAGCGCACCCGTTGGGCGGAAGTGCCGTGAGTAAACGAGTCCGGCACCACGCGGCCCTGGCCTTGTTGCTGCAGGCGATCGTCGCCAATGGCATTGGCGGCGGTCAAGGCCTCTTCGATATCGCCCGGTTCAAGCCAGTTCAGGCGCTTTTGCGCATGGTTGGCCCAGACGCCCGCCAGGCAATCGGCCTGCAATTCCTGACGCACCAGCAAACCACCGTCGCCTTCCATTTGCCGGCCTTGCTGGCGCGCTTCCTGGATTTTCGCCGACACGCCGAGCAGCGTCTGCACGTGGTGGCCTACTTCATGGGCGATGACGTAGGCTTGGGCGAAGTCTCCGGCGGCGGAAAAGCGCTGGGACATTTCCTTGAAGAAACTCATGTCCAGGTAAACCTGCCGGTCCGCCGGACAGTAGAAGGGGCCGGTCGCCGAGGAAGCCAGGCCGCACGCCGAGTTGACCCGACCGCTGAACAGCACCAGCTTCGGTTGCTGGTACTGGCGCCCGGCCTGTTGGAAAACCTGGCCCCAGGTGTCTTCGGTATCGCCCAGGATGGAGCGCACGAATTCAGCCTGTTCGTCGTTGGCCGGTGGTGCCTGGCGCGTTTGCGAAGAGGCGGGCGCGGAAGCCTGGTCCATCTGCCCGGTCAGTTGCCCGAGAATCTGCATGGGGTCCTGGCCGGTGATCCAGCCGATGCCGACGATCAGGATAATGGCCGTCAGGCTCAAGCCCTTGCCGCCACCAAAACGCATCCCGCCGCCGCCCCCACCGTCACCGCGGGCGTCCACCACGTTGTCACTGCGGCGACCTTTTTTCCATAACATGTGGGGAATCCTCTGGATGACGTGCGAAGAATGGCAGCTGTGGCGAAGAGTCTAGCTTTCAGGAGCGCAAGGTGCGCGCATGCTTGAGCTTTCAGGCAACTGACAGGGATTTTGGTTCATCGGTGCGCCGGTCCTGCCCGAGAGTGGAATTTTCATTACACTTCGGATCAGAACTATCGGAATCCTCGCTGGCCCAACAAGTGCATCAAGGATCACGGCCTTTCATCAAGCAACGCAGGTTTCCCTCATGACCGTCAGCACTCCGCTCTCCGGCGTCAACCAGGCTTTCAAGGGCATCGTGCTTATTCTGGTCGCAACGTTCCTGTTCTCCAGTCACGACGCATTGTCCAAATATCTCTCGGGTTTTTATCCGATCATCATGGTGGTCTGGGCCCGTTACGTGGTGCACACGTTGTTGATGGCGGGCATTTTCCTGCCGCGCTCGGGGCTGCGGGTGCTGCGGACCAAGCGTCCGTTGTGGCAACTGGCCCGGGCGTTGTGCCTGTTGGGCACCAGTCTGTTTTTCACCACGGCGCTGATGTACATCCCCTTGGCCGAGGCGACCGCGGTCAACTTCCTCGCCCCCGTGCTGGTCACCGCGCTGTCAGTGCCGTTGCTGGGCGAACACGTGACGCGCGGTCAGTGGATCGCGGTGATCTTCGGTTTCATCGGGGTGCTGATCATCGTTCACCCCGGTGGTGATCTGTTCACGCCGGCGGTGCTGTTGCCGTTCTGTTCGGCGCTGTTTTTCTGCTTCTACCAATTGCTCACGCGCAAGCTCAGCGAGATCGACAGCCCGACCACCAGTAACTTTTTCGCAGGACTTTGCAATACCCTGGTGATGAGCGCGCTGGTGCCGTTTTTCTGGCAAGTGCCCAGCGTGACCCACGGCTTGATGATGCTCGCATTGGGTGCCTGCGGGATGACCGCGCACCTGATGCTGACCCAGGCCTTCCGCTTCGCCGCCCCGGCGTTGCTGGCGCCATTCGGGTATTGCCAGATTATTTTCGCCGGGCTGCTCGGCTGGCTGTTGTTCAGCCATACGCCGACGCTGACCACGGTGGTGGGTATCGTCCTGATCTGCTTGAGTGGATTGGCAGCGGCGTGGCAGCAGCGGCGCAAGTAAAGCTCAAGCCTTTTATGGCTGGCACAGGCTTTTGTGGCGAGGGAGCTTGCTCCCGCTGGGCTGCGAAGCGGCCCTCGCTTTTTTACGATTGCTGCGCAATCGAGCGGGAGCAAGCTCCCTCGCCACGGGTAGATCGCTGTCCGTTAGTTCACGGTCAGTTTTCCAGGGTCGGAACCTTGCGCGGCGCCATGAAGTACATCCAGATCAGCGCAATGAAATACATCGCCGGAATCAGGGTGAACAGCACCGTGTAGTTGTTATTGGTGACGGTCAGGATGTGCCCCACCAACTGGGTCATGAACATCCCGCCGACGGCGGCGCACATGCCGCCGAAGCCGAACACGGTGCTCATCATGTGCTTGGGCGTGTAATCCATCACCAGGCTCCAGATATTTGCCGTCCAGGCCTGGTGCGCGCCGATGGCCAGGGAGATGGCAAACACCGCCACCCACAGGCTGCTGGAGCCGGCGGCCATGATCACCCCAACGATGCAGCAGGCGAACAGCAGCATGGAGACCAGTCGCGCCTTGATCGGGTTGACCCCGCGACCGATCAGGAACGAGGACAGGATCCCGCCGCCGACGCTGCCGAAGTCGGCGGTCAGGTAGATGATGATCAGCGGGATGCCCATCTGGGTCACGTTGATGCCCAGGTTGTATTGCTGGTTGAGAAACGGCGGCAGCCAGTAGAGGTAGAACCAGAACACCGGCGCGGTAATCGAGTACGCCAGGGCGAAGGCCCAGGTGCCACGCATGCGCAGGATACGGGAGAACGGTACGCGGACCTGGTCCGGTTCTTCCTGGGCCTGGATGTAGTCCAGTTCCGACTGTTTGACGCTGGGGTGATCTTCCGGGTTGAAGTATTTCAGGCCCCAGAACAGTAACCAGATCCCGCCCAGCGCGGCCATGCACAGGAACGCGGCCTGCCAGCCCCACACGTGCAGGATCAGCGGCAGCAGCATCGGCGTGAACATCGCGCCAACGTTGGTGCCGGCATTGAAGATGCCGGTGGCCACGGCCCGTTCGCCGGCCGGGAACCACAGCCGCGTGGTCTTGACGCAGGCCGGGTAGTTGGCGGCTTCGGTCAGGCCGAGGATGAAGCGGCAGACCATGAAGCCCACCGCCGAAGTGGCCAGGCCATGGGCGCCGGTTGCCAGGCTCCAGAGCAGCACGGCGCAGAAGAACACGCGCTTGACGCCGATCCGGTCGATCAGGCGACCTTGCAGCAGGAAGCCGACCGCATAACCGACCTGGAACCAGAAGTTGATATTGGCGTAGTCCATCGCCGTCCAGCTCATCTCCTTGGCCAGGATCGGCTGCATGACCCCAAGGGCGGCGCGGTCGATGTAGTTCAGGGTGGTGGCGAAAAACACCAGGGCAAGCATGCCCCAACGGGTCTTGCCCACGGCCATGGCGCCACGGATCTTGTCGCCGATGCCGTCTTGGGCGGCACTCAGGCCGGGGGCCAGGCGGGAACTCTGGGAAGGAATCATAGGTGCACCCGTTCTTGAAATTCTTATGGTGTGGTCTGGGTCTGCATTGAGGCTCGCGCCGCAACCCGGCGTCAATGTGGGGTCGATGGTGCGCAGTGGACAAAAAATCGTCAATTCGCTGATCGGGCATTGTGTTCGATAATCGCCCAAAAAACTAACCGGATGGTACATATTAAATTGCCCAAAAAAACCGACCGCTCAATAATCGGCTGACTCTTTCAAAAGCGGCGCACCTTGTGTAGCCGATGCCTGTCCCGGGAGCCGAAGTCATGCAGCGTTCCATTGCCACTGTTTCCTTGAGCGGTACCCTGCCGGAAAAACTCGAAGCGATTGCCGCCGCTGGTTTCGACGGCGTGGAAATTTTCGAGAACGACCTCCTGTATTACGACGGCAGCCCTCGGGACATCAGGCAGATGTGCGCCGACCTGGGTATCGCCATCACTTTGTTCCAGCCATTTCGGGATTTCGAAGGCTGCCGCCGGGATCGTCTGGCGCGCAACCTTGACCGCGCCGAGCGCAAATTCGATCTGATGCAAGAGCTGGGCACCGATCTGGTGCTGGTGTGCAGCAATGCCTCGGCCGACAGCGTCGGCGACGAGCAGGTCCTGATTGATGACCTCAGGCTGCTGGCCGAGCGCGCCGGTGCGCGGGGCCTGCGCATCGGCTATGAAGCGTTGGCCTGGGGCCGCCACGTGAATACTTATCAACAGGTCTGGAACATCGTGCGCCAGGCCGATCACCCCAGCTTGGGCGTGCTGCTCGACAGCTTCCACACCTTGTCCCTCAAGGGCGACCCGAGCGCCATCGCCGAGATTCCCGGGGACAAGATTTTTTTCGTGCAGATGGCCGACGCACCGATCCTGGCGATGGACGTCCTGGAGTGGAGCCGGCATTTCCGCTGTTTCCCGGGCCAGGGCGAATTCGACCTGCCGGGTTTCCTCGCGCCGATCATCCAGAGCGGTTACACCGGGCCGCTGTCGCTGGAGATCTTCAACGACGGGTTTCGCGCCGCGCCGCCCAGGGCCAACGCCGCCGACGGTTTGCGTTCGCTGCTGTACCTGGAAGAGAAAACCCGTGAGCGCCTGGCCGCGCAAGCGCCTGCGCAGAACAGCGATATCCTCTTTGCGACAGCGCCGGCCAGCGAATACAACGGCGTTGAATTCCTGGAGTTCGCCGTGGATGACAACCTCGGCGCCAAGCTCTCCCACTGGCTGGAGCGGCTGGGGTTCGTCAAGGCCGGCCAGCATCGCTCCAAGAACGTCAGCCTGTTGCGCCAGGGCGATATCAACCTGATCCTCAATTGCGAGCCGTATTCCTTCGCCCACAGCTTTTTTGAAGCCCATGGCCCATCGTTGTGCGCCACCGCCGTGCGGGTCAAGGACAGCGCCAGCGCTCTCAAGCGGGCGGTGGCCTACAAGGGCCAGCCTTATCGTGGCCTGGTCGGGCCCAACGAGCTGGAGCTGGCGGCGGTGCGAGCGCCGGACGGCAGCCTGATCTACCTGGTGGACCAGGACGCCGATGTCTATGGCACCGATTTCAACTTGCAACCCGGTGCGGTCATCGGCGCCGGGCTCAAGCGCATCGACCACATGGCGATGGCGCTGCCGGCCGACAGCCTCGACAGTTGGGTGCTGTTCTACAAGAGCCTGCTGGATTTCGAAGCTGACGATGAAGTGGTGTTGCCTGACCCCTATGGCCTGGTGAAAAGCCGTGCGTTGCGCAGCCGTTGCAGTTCGATTCGTTTGCCGCTGAACATTTCCGAGAACCGCAACACCGCGATCTCACATGCACTGTCGAGTTATCGCGGTTCCGGCGTGCACCATATCGCCTTTGACTGCGACGATATCTTCGCCCAGGTCAGCCGTGCCAAGGAGGCCGGGGTGCCGTTGCTGGACATTCCGCTCAACTACTACGATGACCTGGCGGCACGTTTCGATTTCGATGATGAGTTTCTCAGCGAGCTGGCCTATTTCAATGTGTTGTACGACCGTGACGCTCAGGGCGGCGAGTTGTTTCACGTCTATACCGAACCGTTCGAAGGGCGCTTTTTCTTCGAAATCATCCAGCGCAAGAACGGTTATGCCGGCTACGGCGCGGCCAACGTCGCGGTGCGGCTGGCGGCCATGGCCAAGTCTCGTAGCGGTGGCTTGCGGCACGCCAAGTTGTAGGGAAATCGTAAGCGCGGCGGTAAAGGGCAACGCCGTGGCTTCCTTCACTGTGCGGTGCGGCCCATAATCGCCAACCTGTGCAGTGATGGCCGTGAGCCCGTAATGACTATGAATCCAGAGCTTTCCGCAGCCCTCGACGAACCTGTCGCCGCGCCGCGCAAGAGTCGCAAGAACAACCCGGAAAAGACCCGGGAAAACATTCTTCAGGAAGCTATCGTCGAGTTCGTCCAGCAGGGCCTGGCCGGCGCGCGGGTCGACGCCATCGCCGAGCGCATCCACACCTCCAAGCGGATGATCTATTACTACTTCGGCAGCAAGGAGCAGCTGTACGTCGAGGTGCTGGAAAAACTCTACGGCGATATCCGCACCACCGAAAGCCGCCTGCACCTGGCGGAGCTGGCGCCGGTCGACGCGATCCGGCGCCTGGTGGAGTTCACCTTCGACCACCATGACCGCAACGTCGATTTCGTGCGTATCGTCTGCATCGAGAACATCCACAACGCCGAATACGTGAAGCAGTCTGGCGCGATCAAGGCGATGACCAACACCATCCTCGATTCCCTTGGCGTGATATTGCGTCGAGGCGCCGAGGAGGGCGTATTCCGCGCCGGTCTCGAGCCGCTGGATGTGCACCTGCTGATCAGTTCGTTCTGCTTCTACCGGGTGTCCAACCGCCAGACGTTCGGTGAGATCTTTCAGATCGATCTGTCGGACGAAGCGGTCAAGCAGCGCCATCGGCAGATGGTCTGTGAATCGGTATTGCGGTACTTGCAGGCCTGACACCGAACCTTATGTGGACGCGAGCCTGTGTGGGAGCGAGCTTGCTCGCGATAGCGGCCGATCAGCCAGCACCAGTGGTGACTGGAACACCGCCATCGCGAGCAAGCTCGCTCCCACAAGGTAAGCAGGGATTGTGATCAGGCTTCAGTGATCCATGCGCTGAAAATGCGCCAGCATCCGCCCCGCATCGGGCGCCACGCCGCTGAACAGTTCGAACGCTTTCACCGCCTGGAACACCGCCATGGTGCCGCCATCCAGCGTGCGGCAGCCGAGGGCGCGGGCGTTGCGCAGCAGTTCGGTTTCCAACGGGAAATAGACGATTTCCGCGACCCACAGATCGCCTCGCAACAGCTCCACCGGTACCGGCATCCCCGGCAGTTTCGCCATGCCCATGGGCGTGGTGTTCACCAGCCCGTCGGCCTCGGCCATGGCGGTGGGCAGGTCATGCCCGGCGCGAGCACGGCCGGTGCCGAACTGTTGGTTCAGGTTGTTCGCCAGCGCCTCGGCACGGCTGGTCTCGACATCAAAGATGCTCAGCGTCTCCACGCCTTCGGCGAGTAGCGCGTGGGCAACGGCAGCCCCGGCACCCCCTGCGCCCATCTGGACGACATGGCGACGGGAAACATCGCCCAAGCCTCGACGAAAGCCTTCGGCGAACCCGAGGCAGTCGGTGTTGTGGCCGATGCGTTTGCCGTTCTTGAGCACCACGGTATTCACCGCACCGATGCCACGCGCTTCGGGCGACAACTCGTCCAGCAGCGGGATGACCGCCTGTTTACAGGGAAACGTGATATTCAACCCGGTAAAACTCATGCGTTCGGCAGCCACCAGCAAATCGCCCAGGGCGCCGCTGTCGAGTTTCAGCGCATCCAGATCAATCAGCCGATACAGGTAACGCATGCCTTGGGCATCGCCTTCGTGTTCGTGGAGCGCCGGCGTGCGAGAGGCCTGGATGCCCGCGCCGATCAGGCCGGCCAGTACAGTGACGTTGGACATATTCATCAACCCTTCAACCGCTGACTGAAATGTTCCAGGGCCAGGCGATAACCATGGCTGCCGAACCCGCACATCACGCCGATGGCGACTGACGAGACAAAGGAATGGTGGCGAAAGGTTTCGCGGGCGTGGACGTTGGACAGGTGGACTTCGATCACCGGGACTTCACTGGCCACCAGCGCGTCGCGGATCGCAACCGAAGTGTGGGTCCAGGCCGCCGGGTTGATGATGATCCCGGCACACCGGCCACGGGCGCTGTGGATCCAGTCGAGCAATTCGCCTTCCTGGTTGGTCTGGCGGAACTCCACGGCCAGGCCGAACTCCTCGGCGGCGCAGCCGCACAGCGCGGAAATATCAGCCAGGGTTTCGTGGCCATAGGTGGCCGGCTCGCGGGTGCCGAGCAGGTTCAGGTTCGGGCCGTTGAGCACCAGAACGATCGGAGGCATCGCAATTTCTCCACATTTTTATTGTTGGTGTGGGCTGTAGTTCAGCCTGTGGGGATAAATTGTACTAGATGGTTAATTTGGTCAAATAAAGCAGCGGTCATCGGACAATAACTGTTCGATGATCGGACGTTGCCGTTATAAGGAGAGGGCAGTTGTGGCGAGGGAGCTTGCTCCCGCTGGGCTGCGCAGCAGCCCCAGGTTTTTGCGGTTGCTGTGCAACCGAGCGGGAGCAAGCTCCCTCGCCACGACGGTTTGCGTAGGTCAGCGCCGGGTCAGCAACACGCCGGATTCCATGTGATGAGTCCACGGAAACTGATCGAACAACGCGCAGCGCGTGATGCGGTGGGTGTCGCTCAACTGCGCGATGTTCGCGGCGAGGGTTTCCGGGTTGCAGGAGATGTAGAGGATGTTGTCGAAGCGTCGGGTCAGTTCGCAGGTGTCCGGGTCCATGCCGGCGCGAGGTGGGTCGACGAAGACGCTGCCGAATTCGTAGCTTTTCAGGTCGATACCCTGCAAGCGGCGGAATGGGCGGACTTCGTTCAAGGCTTCGGTCAGTTCCTCGGCGGACAGCCGTACCAACGTGACGTTATCCACAGCGTTTTCGCTGAGGTTGCTCAGCGCTGCGCTGACCGATGTCTTGCTGATTTCAGTGGCGAGCACTTTGCGCGCGCGGGTGGCCAGGGGCAACGTGAAGTTGCCGTTGCCGCAGTAAAGCTCCAGAAGATCGTCGCTGCGATCGCCCAAGGCTTCATAAGCCCAGTTGAGCATCTTCTGGTTTACCGTGCCGTTGGGCTGGGTGAAGGCACCTTCGGGCTGGCGATAGCTGAAGGCACGGCCGCCCACCTCAAGTTTTTCCACCACATAATCGTGGCCGATCACTTCCCGTTTGCCTTTGGAGCGCCCGATGATACTGACGCCCAGGTCGGTCGCGAGCTTCGACGCCGCGGCGTGCCAGTGTTCATCCAGCGGGCGGTGATAACACAGGGTGATCATCGCGTCGCCGGCCAGGGTGGTCAGGAATTCCACCTGGAACAGCTTGTGGCTCAAGGGCGCGCTGGCCTGCCAGGCGGCCTTGAGCTGCGGCATCAACTGGTTGATGCGCAAGCTGGCGATGGGGAACTCTTCGATCAGGATCGGCGTGCGCTTGTCGTCCTGGGAGAACATCGCATAGTGGCGTTCGCCGGCTTCGCGCCACAGGCGGAATTCGGCGCGCAGGCGGAAGTTCTGCAAGGGCGAGTCGAATACCTCGGGCTCGGGTGCATTGAACCGAGCCAGCAAGTCACGCAAGCGCGTGACCTTGTCCTGCAACTGGGCGGCGTAGGCCTGGGAATCAAAAGTCATGCGTTGAACCAACCCAACTTGATAACGAACAGGATCGACAGGATGACCAGCGCCGGGTTCAGCTCACGGCCACGGCCGGACACCAGTTTGATGGCGGTCCAGGCGATGAAGCCGAAGGCGATGCCATTGGCGATGGAGTAGGTGAACGGCATTGCCAGCGCCGTGATCACCACCGGGGCGGCGACGGTGATGTCGTCCCAGTCGATCTCGGCCAGGCCGGAGGTCATCAACACGGCCACAAACAACAGGGCCGGCGCGGTGGCGAAGGCCGGGACGCTGGCCGCCAGTGGCGAGAAGAACAGCGCCAGCAGGAACAGGATCGCCACGACGATGGCGGTCAGGCCGGTGCGTCCGCCGGCGCTGACGCCTGCCGCCGACTCGATGTAGCTGGTGGTCGTCGAGGTGCCCAGCAGCGAACCGGCCATGGCGGCGGTGCTGTCGGCGATCAGCGCGCGGCCCATCTTCGGCATGTGGCCATCCTTGCCCATCAGCCCGGCGCGCTTGGCGACGCCGATCAGGGTGCCGGAGTTGTCGAACAGGTCGACGAAGAGAAAGGCGAAGATCACGCTCACCAGACCGATGTCCAGGGCGCCCTTGATGTCCAGTTGCAAAAACGTCGGGGCGAGGGAGGGCGGCGCGGAAATGATCCCGCCAAACGGCGTGAAGCCCATTACGATCGAGACAACGGTGACCGCCAGGATGCCGATCAGCACGGCGCCGCGCACTTTCAGTGCTTCCAGGGCGACGATGAGGACGAAGCCCAGGGTCGCCAGGATTGGTGCCGGTTGCTTCAGGTCGCCGAGACCGACCATGGTCGCCGGGTTTTTCACTACGATGCCAGCGTTGTTCAAGGCGATCAGCGCCAGGAACAGGCCGATACCGGCGGCGATGGCCGAGCGCAGTGGCAGCGGGATGCTGTTGATGATCCATTCGCGAATACGAAAGATCGACAGCAGGAAAAACAATACGGCGGAGACGAACACCGCACCCAGCGCCACTTGCCAGGTATGGCCCATGTGCAAGACCACGGTGTAGGTGAAGAAGGCATTCAGGCCCATGCCCGGTGCAAGGGCGATCGGGTAGTTGGCGATCAGGCCCATGACCGTCGAACCAATGGCCGCCGCCAGGCAGGTGGCGACGAATACGGCACCCTTGTCCATGCCGGTTTCGCCGAGAATGCTCGGGTTGACGAACAGAATGTAGGCCATGGCCAGGAAGGTCGTGACGCCCGCCAGGATCTCGGTCCGCACGTTGGTGTTGTGTGCCTTGAGTTGAAACAGCCTTTCCAGCATGTCTGCTCCCCGTGGCGCGCGCGGCGCCGTGAATGTATCGACCTCAACAGCAAAGCACACTGCGCCAGGGGCGCCCGGGATTTTCTGCGGGTCGGAAAAAGCCGCGCATCATAGCAGCGCGGCGATGAGGCTGCGATCCTCGGTGTGCGTCGCAAAGTGTGCAGACGCAAAAGTTGGGCCATACTGCGCGCGATTCCGGGGAGGTCGGTATGTATCGCATGAAAAAATTCGCATGGGCCTGCGCGTTGAACCTGGCGCTGCTCGGACCGGCGGCGCACGCCGCCTCGGCGCCGCCGCTGAGCGAGGTCAAGGTGCTCAAGGTCGAATCGCCGACCTGTGGGTTTGAGAATATCGCGGCGGGGCAGACGCAGACCCGTTGCGATCACAGCGGGCCGAATATCAAGGTCTACGTGCTGGAGGTCGGTTATGGCCGCCAACCTCATGTCACGCTGGACGGCTTCGAAGTCGACGGCACCCGCTCGCCAGTGTGTGCGTTCAGCAATGGCAATCTCAACGACTGTTCGACAAGCACCAAGGTGGTCGGCTACCTGTATATCTTCGATCTGAAGGGCAAGCAGGAAGGCACTTTCAGCTTCAGCAATGTGTCAATCAACGCGCCGGGGAACCGGATGGCGACCGAGCTCTACATCAAATGACCACATCACGGGCTGTCTTCACATGACACGGCTCGGCAAAGCTGGCTAGTCTTGAGAGAGTCACCCAGCGGAGAGCGCCCATGATTCCTGGAACCAAGATCCCCCGAGCCCTGATTGCCGTGGCTGAAGGCGTCGACGATTTGCAGACGGTGACGCTGATCGATGTGTTGCGTCGTGCGCAGCTCGAAGTGGTGGTGGCGAGTATCGAGGGCCGACGCATGCTCACCTGTGCACGCGGCACGCGCCTGACCGCCGACGGCATGCTGGTGGACATGCTGGTCCAGGATTTCGACCTGATCGTCCTGCCGGGCGGCATCATTGGCGCGCAGCATCTGGCCGCCCACCAGCCGTTGCAGCAGTTGGTCAGGGACCAGGCCGCCGCCGGGCGATTTTTTGCCGCCATCGCCGAAGCGCCGGCGCTGGTACTCCAGGCGTTCGGCGTGCTACGCCAGCGCCGCATGACGTGCCTGCCCGCCGTGAGCCAGCAGCTGTCCGGATGCAGCTTCGTCGACCAGCCGGTGGTGGTGGATGGCAATTGCATCACCGCCCAAGGCTCGGCCGCCGCCCTGATATTTGCCCTGACGCTGGTGGAGCAACTCGCCGGCAAGGGTGTGAGGAGCGTGGTGGGGGCGGAGTTGCTGGCCTGACAGCGTCATGCGTGGTGGGCAAGGGGTTCGATCAAAGGTTGTTCGCGTTGCTCGGCCTGCCATAAGTCGTAATCCGTCTGCACGCCCAGCCAGACGCGTGCCTTGCCGATTCCTGCACGCTCAAGGCGCACCGCCAGGTCAGGGCTGATCGGCGCATGGCCATGCAATACACGGGAAAGATGCGGTCGGGCGAAACCCAGATGGCGTGCCAGTTCGGTCACCGTGATGCCCAGCTCGGGCAGCACGTCCACTAGCAATGTTTCGCCAGGATGTGGCGGATTGTGCATGGGCATGTTCCAGCCTCCTGTCAGTGATAGTCGAGGTAATCGACCAGTTCGATGTCGGACCCGATGAAGCGAAAAATGATTCGCCAGTTTCCCGAAACACTCAGCGACCAATATTCGGTCAGCTCGCCCTTGAGCGGGTGCAACCGCCATCCGGGTATGTCCAGATCGCTCGGAATACGCGCTCGATCCATGAACTGAAGCATGCGAGCCAGGCGTTTCCCATGGTCAGCCCGGACTCCACGCGTCGAACCCGTTTCATAGAAAATTCTAAGACCTTTGTGCTGGAAGGATTTAATCATGGAAGCGAGTGTAAGGCGACACATTACACTTGGTGCGGTACATAGTTACCTCACATGCGGGATAGAAGCGTGCTTTCGCAGCAGCAATTGCCTTGAACGCTCACCCCACCTCGAAGTCGTACCCCTTATGACGGCGGTTTCCCAAAACGCCGCGAGTACGACCAACCGTGAGGTGTTCCATGAGCGCGACCTTGTCCGAAGCGACGCAGGCGTCCTTCGTCCGTCATCCGATACGTCTGACACTCAATGGCGCCGTGCGTGAGTTGCAGGTGCTGCCCTGGACCACGTTGCTGGACCTGCTGCGCGAGCAACTGGACCTGGTAGGCAGCAAGAAAGGCTGCGATCACGGCCAATGCGGCGCCTGCACGGTGTTGCGTGATGGCAAGCGTATCAACGCCTGCCTGACCCTGGCGGTGATGTGCGACGGCGCCGAGTTGACCACCGTCGAGGGCTTGGCCAATGGCGATGAGCTGCACCCCATGCAGCGGGCGTTCATCAAGCATGACGCGTTCCAGTGCGGCTACTGCACGCCGGGGCAGATCTGTTCGGCGGTGGGGCTGGCCAACGAGGGCCGGGCGCAGACCAGCGCCGAAATCAGCGAACTGATGAGCGGCAACCTCTGCCGATGCGGCGCCTACAACAATATTCGCGACGCCATCGAGGAAGCGCTTCCGCTCTGCCAGCCAACGGAGGGCGAGCGATGAATCCCTTTAGCTACAGCAAGCCCGACACCGTGCAGGCGGCCGTCGAGTTGTCCAGTGCGAACTCGCGCTTCATCGCCGGTGGCACCAACCTGCTGGACCTGATGAAGGAAAACCTCAGCCGCCCCCAGCATCTGATCGATATCACCGGTCTGCCTTTGACGGACCTCAGCGAAACTCCCTCGGGCGGGGTGATGATTGGCGCATTGGTGAGCAATGCCGATCTGGCCTGGCATCCGTGGATTCAACGGCGCTATCCGCTGCTCGCCCAAGCCATCCTGGCGGGCGCCTCGCCGCAGTTGCGCAATATGGCCAGCACCGGTGGCAACCTGTTGCAACGCACGCGCTGCTATTACTTTTATGACGCCTCCGTGCCGTGCAACAAGCGGCGCCCAGGCAGCGGTTGCCCGGCCCGAAGCGGCCTGAACCGGATCCACGCGATTTTCGGCGCCAGTGATCAGTGCGTGGCGACTCATCCGTCGGACATGTGCGTGGCCCTGGCGGCGCTTGAGGCGGTTGTTCATGTGCTGGGACGGGGCGGCGCGCGGACCATCGAGTTCGCGGATTTTCACCGTCTGCCCGGTGACGCACCGGATCGGGACAACCAATTGGCCGATGACGAGCTGATCACCTACATCGAGTTGCCCCCAGTGGGTTTTGCTGAACATAGCCACTACCTGAAGATCCGTGACCGGGCCTCCTACGCCTTTGCGCTGGTTTCGGTGGCGGCGGCGCTGGAGCTTGATGGGCCGGTGATTCGCCAGGCTCGGCTGGCCCTCGGCGGTGTAGCCCACAAACCGTGGCGCGACAAGGCCGTGGAAAACTGGCTGGTCGGCCAGGCCGTCAGCCGCGAAACCTTTACGGCGGCTGCCGATGCGTTAATGCAGAACGCCGAGCCGCTGGAGCACAACGGCTTCAAAGTCAAACTGGCACGCCGGGCAATTATCCGCGCCTTGAGCGATGCCGCGCTGGTGGGGGGAACCACCCGATGAATGCATTGAGCAAAACCATAGGCAAGCCGCTTGACCGGACCGATGGCCTGCTCAAGGTCACCGGTCGGGCCCGATACGCCGGGGAGTATCCCGAAGATGGCCTGCTGCACGGCAGTGTCGTCTCCAGCGGTATCGCCCGTGGCCGGGTCGTGCGCATCGATGCTTCCCGAGCCTTGGCGCTGCCGGGCGTCGTCGCGGTGATCGACCATACCAACCGCCCGAAGATCGCCAGTTACAACGAGCCCTACCAGGATGCAGACGCCGCGGAGGGTTCGCCGTTCCGGCCGTTGTTCAACGACCAGGTCCTCTACAGCGGCCAGCCGCTCGCCCTGGTGGTTGCGGAAAATCTCGAGTTGGCGCGTTATGCCGGCTCGCTCGTTGAAATCGACTACGAGACCCAGGACCATCAGACCGATCTGACGATCCTGCAAAACGAAGCGCATCCGGCACCGGCCGAATTGCCCAAGCCCCGTGGGAATTTTCAGGGCGAGTACGCCAGCTCGGCACTCAGCGTTGATGTGTCCTACAGCACGCCGATCGAACATCACAACCCGATGGAGCCCCACGCGTCGACCGTTCTGTACCAACCCGACGGCAGCCTGCACATTCATGACAAAACCCAAGGCACGCAGAATTGCCAGGCGTATGTGCAAGAGGTGTTCGGGCTGGAAAAAGAACAGGTGCGGGTGTTTGCCGCCTATGTTGGCGGCGCTTTCGGTTCTGGGCTGCGCCCGCAGTACCAATTGCCGCTGGCAGTAATGGCCGCGCTGACGCTCAAGCGCTCGGTGCGGGTCAGCCTGACCCGTCAGCAAATGTTTACCTTCGGCTACCGGCCCCGGACCTTCCAGCGTGTGCAACTGGGAGCTGCGGCCAACGGACGTTTGCTCGCGGTGGCCCATAGCGCCGTCGGCCAGACGTCGCGCTTCGAGGACTTCACCGAGCATGTGGTGGAGTGGAGCGGCATGCTCTATCACTGCGATAACGTCGAATTGAGCTACAAGCTGGTGCCCCTGGACGTCTACACGCCGCTGGACATGCGTGCCCCCGGCGCCGCCCTTGGACTGATCGGTCTGGAGTGCGCCATGGACGAGTTGGCCTGCGCCCTGGCCATCGACCCGGTCCAGCTGCGCTTGATCAACTATGCCGAACGTAACGAGAACGAAGGCAAGCCGTATTCGAGCAAGGAGTTGCGCGAATGTTACGCCCAGGGTGCCGACCGTTTCGGTTGGAGCAAGCGCAATCCGGAGCCGCGCAGCATGCGCGCAGGGCGGCAACTGGTAGGTTGGGGCATGGCCGGCGGTGTCTGGGAGGCCATGCAGCAGAAGGCCAGCGCCCGAGCGTCGCTGGATCCCAGCGGCAAGCTGACCGTGAGCAGCGCGACCACTGACATCGGCACCGGCACCTATACCGTCATGACCCAGATTGCCGCCGAGACGTCCGGCGTTCCCCTGGAAAATGTCACCTTTGTGCTTGGCGATTCGTCGCTGCCGACCGCACCGCTGCAGGGCGGTTCGTTTACCGTCTCGTCAGTCGGCACCGCAGTGCAGCAAGCCTGTGAGGCGCTGCGGGAAAAACTGCTCGCGGTGGCTCGGCAGACTTGCCCGGCCTTCAGCGGCGCAACCCTTGAGCAAGTGACGTTTGTCGACGGTGAACTGCGCATGGGGGAGGCCAGTGTCACCCTGGCGCAGCTCGCTCAGAACAGCGGCGAGACGCCGTTGCAGGCAGAAGTCACTGCCCAGCCCGATAAGAAACGCCAGGCCTATGCCACCGCTACGCACTCGGCTGTGTTCGTCGAGGTGCTGGTCGACGAAGACCTGGGCACGGTGAAGGTCAACCGTGTGGTCAGCGCCATTGCGGCCGGGCGGGTGATCAACCCGAAAACCGCCCGCAGCCAGATTCTCGGTGGCGTGGTCTGGGGCGTCGGCATGGCCTTGCACGAAGAGACCCTGACCGACCACGCCCTGGGCCGTCACATGAACCACAACCTCGCCGAATACCACGTGCCGGTCAACGCCGACATCGGCGACATCGACGTGGTGTTTGTCGATGAACAGGACGACATCGTCAATGCGCTGGGGTCCAAGGGCGTCGGTGAAATCGGCATCGTGGGCGTGGCGGCGGCGGTGGCTAATGCCATTTATCATGCCACCGGCAAACGGGTGCGGGACTTTCCCATTACGCTGGATAAATTGCTCTGATGGAGTGATCAATAACGGTGAGCCTGCGGGACTTCGGTTCCGCAGGCTGGAGAGCAGTGGTTCAAACGCCTGCTGAGTTCAAAGCAGAGCCTCTGGTTGTCCTGCGTCCCGCTCAGGTGGAGGGGGCTTGTCGAACAACGGGTTGTCGCTTTTGAATAATCTGTTCAGGGCTCCTTGATATCGGTGTCGACCGCTGCTTTCTCCTCGGTGGAGGGCTTGCTGGCCGGTGAGGTATCGCCCTTGAACAGTTCGTTCCAGAAGTTTTCACTATCGATATCCGGTACTTCGGTGTTGAGGTCCATTGCTATATCAAGCAGGAGCCTGGCTTCGTAATCGACTGGATACTGCGATTGTTCAATGGCGGGCAAGCCACGGTAATGCTCAAGCACGTTCTTGTAGAAATCGGTCATTTTTCCTGTGTTGCTGTATTCCATCATCCCCTTGGCGATGACTATCTGCCGCCATGCCTCTTCCTGTTGGGATGCTTCACGTTGCGCAGAGCGTCGCTCATTGACAGTGAAGGCGCCGCTGTCATCGTAGATAATCAGATCCAGCTGATCTCTTGGCATACCAGCAAACGGGTTCGTGCCGCGGCCGCCTGTGCGGAGCCCATTGATGTACTCAGTTGCTTGTTTGGCGCGTGCCAAGAGTGCGGGATCGTCGGTATCAGGCACTTCAGGGAACTTGAAATTCAGTCCCAGTTTTTCGCTGGTACTCATCATCAGGGCAAACAGCTCTTGCCTGCTTAAGCTGGCGTCCCGAGCCTCTGCGCGTGCAGCGGCCTCGCTCAATTGACGTGAGAGGGCGGAAACTTTGCTGTTATCGTCGGCATCAGTCCTTTCCGGTGTCAGGATAATATGTTGACTTTCGGTAAAGGTGGCTTTGGTTCCGGTTGTTTTATTCAGTGCCGGAGGACTGAGGGTCGTGAAGTTGGTATTGGGAATTGCCATAGTGGTCACCTATTGCTAGCGACATATATCGATATCCATCGGCTGCGGGCTTGGCAAAAGCCTTCAACTCCGGGCAGCCCTTATTTCATGGTGATTTGCACTGCCCATTCATAGGTGCTGTAGCTTCTGGAAAGGACATCGATAGTGCAGATGGCGCCACCACTCGGAGTAGCGGATTCCTTCCATTTTGGAATCCTGGAGCCGCCTGGACCTGCTGTCGCGACAAAGGTTGTCGAATAAACACATTCCTTATTGCCTGCTTTATAGCGCAAGCTTGCATAGTTAGCGTCCGGAGATGTCCGGCTTTGTACAATATAAAAATTTGAGTTGTCTGCTGATACAGATGAGGCTGGGATGGGGTTTGAGTTGTATCTGGTGGAGGCCTCGTTGTTGTTTGTAATAGTGTGCATGGCTGGCTCAGGACCAAGATTCTTGAATGTGATGGATACGGGCGGCCCTGCAACAGCCGAGCCTATGGCGAAAGTTGTTAGCGCAAAAGACAAATAGTGCCCAGCTGCATGTGTTCATGTTTTTACTCCCTGTATTAGTTTTTATCCGTATAGCGTTGCTGATTTTTTGCTTGATGGAAGGTGTTTTTTTGAATGATGTATCGCTGATTGGGGATCTGCAATGCCCACGGGACGGTGGCGGTAAATTTCAGACAGGTATGTAAGAAGGGGGGGTGGTAGTTGTAGGAAACGAGCTCGTTTATATAAAAAACGGAATCAAAATTGCACATCTTTGATGGCTCAAGTGGATCGCTGTCGTGAGCGTAGACCCCGCTGACCACTTGCGCCAATGGCCAGGACACCCTTCACAAAACTATTCACAGCTCAAGTCCCGCCGCCTCCTTGATCCTCACCTGGAGGAAAACCGATGAACGGAAAACGTATTTAAAAACAATCACATCCCGTCCATAAACGCTCTTTTACTCACCTTTTAAAGCCCCTACCTGTCAGTTCTGACAGCTGACGGCCTCGGCCTTCTACGCGCATAACCCTTCAACCGGGGGATCACCCACCGCATCAACCCGACATCCCCGGGACAACCTCTATCCAGCGTCTCCCCAATGAGGCAGGTCATGAAGAAAGGTAAAGCCACTCCCAAAAACAAAGCCGAGCCCAAAGCGCCAATAAACCTCATGGCTCGGCTGGATGCCCCTGAACAGCGTCAGCAGTTACTGAACACCGCGTTTCCGACCGTCTTCAACATGGCCGCCCAATCGGTGCAGCAGGTATTGGCCGTCGATCCGACTATGCATATCACCGAAGCCCGTCCCTTGCTGGAGCAAGCCAAAGCACTGACCGTCAGCAATGCCCGGCTATTTCGCGAGCAACGCCTGAGCGCCGGCGTGCGCACCGCTTATGCTCAAGAGCCCGGTATTCAGGGGCTGATCCCCGGATCGCCCACCTACACCCACATGTTCACCCCTGATTGGGCCGCACAATGCCCGCCGGGGGCCATCGAAGCCACCACCTCACCCATTGCTTACCTGACGGATCTGTACCGGGAAGCAGAGGACATCGAAAAAAACGCCACCCCCGGTCGGAACATCCCCTTAGCCACTCGCCGCCCCGACCTGGCGAACCTGGAACTCAACCACACCACGCTGAACAAGGTTGAACCCACGTTGGTGCTGGTCAACGAAATCCTCGAAACCTCGATCCGCAAGCACCTGAATGACCACAGCGAGGGCGATACGCTGGTCGACGACGCGCTGCTAAAAACCCGCTACCCGCACACGCTGCCCTATGAACGCTACCAGCAGCAGATCAACCATGTACTGGGCACAAAGCAGCGCTCACTGGGCGACGCGGTTCGCTGCATCGACCGCCAATACCCCTATTTCAAAGAGGTGGGGGGCCGCTCGCCACACTCCGACGATGCCCTGCAACTGGACACAGGCTTTGGTCCCGAGCAACAAAGGTTACTGCTCGAAGCTCCCTACTTTGGTGAAGACACGGCAAACAACATCTTCGCATTCTTCCAAACCAATTATGGCGTGCAGGACTACACCCGACTGCTGAATACCCAAACTTTCTGCCTGCACACCGGGCTGAGCACCGACGAGCTGGACTCGCTACTGTCTACCGGGCCTTATGCCCCGACGCAATCGCCTAACACTGCCCAGGCATCCAGTCTGGACGGTGCTCTGTTTGGCTCGGTGTATATCAATGCCGGACAAAACGATACAACTCCAGCCATCGCCATTGAGCCCCAGTACAAAGAGGACGATGGCACAACCAGGCGGGTCATCGACTACTACAAACTGATCAATATCTCGTTCGACAGGTTCGACCGCATCAACCGCATGATCCGCCTGGCGCGCTGGTTGGGCTTGCCGTTCGATCAGGTGGATCGCCTGCTGCTCGCCTCGTTTGCCGCCCAACAGCAGAGTGAGACCCGGACATTCACCGCCGCGACCTTGCAGATCACCCCGGATACCCTGCGCTCACTGGGGTTGTTCCAGCGCTTGCGGGCCACGTACAACGTCACCGCGGACGACTTTGCCGCCCTGCTCGACGGCTTGGCCACCGTGGGTCGCGGCAAAGAGCTGTCGCAGTTCGACCGGGTGTTCAACAGTCAGGCGCTGTTCCCGACCCCGTTCAAGCTTGACGATAGCGAGTTCGAAATCATCCCGACAAAAGACACCGACATCCAGAAAATCGACCAGCTGTGCGCGGCGCTGGGCATGAGTTACGAAAGCTTCCGCTTCACCGCCAAACTGATCAAACAAAGCCTGGACGGCGTAGAACCCGAAGCGTTCAAGCAACAAAAGGAAGCGCTGACGAGCCCGAAACTGAAATGGTCCAACGTAGTGATCTCGGCGTTTTACCGGATGGCTCGCTTGCCGCGCTACCTGGGTTTAAGCACCATCGAAGCACTGGCACTCCTGGAGCTGCTGGACAAGGGCGGCAGCAAACTGGTGTCGCAACTGGCGGGGCGCACCAGCGTCAGCCTGAGCGCTGGCGCCACCAGCAGCGACACCCTGAGTGCCCTTCACGCACTGGTTGATTTCAGCACCTGGCTCAACGACAACCAATGGACGGTGAGCATGATCTGCCGGACGTTGCTGCCCGGCCAGTCGCGCAGTATCGCCAGCGAGGTCGAAAACAACGTTATCCGACATATTTACCAAGGGTTGGAAGCGACGCTGATCACTGCGAGCGCCTTTGCTGAGGCCGCGATTCCTATGCCGCCACCGGCGGAGGCGCCCAATACCCGTAAAACAAAGCAAGCCCATGGCAAAAGCGCAGCGATTGACTGGTTCACAATCCTGAAGGCGTTTATCGATGATGGATCGGAAACAGGGGGCAAAAAAGGCCTGATCCTTCATCTAGGTGTAGACGAACAACAGTTTGAGGCGAAATTAAGCTGCGCTATAGATGCAGCCTTGCCTCAGGAGGACCCCGATCGCCTCACGCTACATGAAAAATTGCTCACCATCATCCTGCGAAGCCGCGACGCGCAAGAAGCGTTGATTCTGGAAGGGCTGGCCCTTTACCTGGCCGTGCCTGCTCACCTCGCCAGAAGCTTGATGCAGTGGGCCAGTGGCAATCGTTACCTGATACTCAAAGATGTACTGCAGTATTCAGCTGCGACTGATACGCCGGTCAGTCATGTGTTCCTGCCGTTACTAAGCACACTGGTGAACCTGGCTACGGTGACCGACCATCTGAAACTGAGCCCGACCTTGATTGACCTGCTGGCAGACAAGCCCGCCTGGTTTGGCCTGCCCGATTCTGCCCTTACCTTGAACTGCCTGTATATCCTCACCCAGTACACCCGAATCCTCAGCCTGAGTGAGCAAAGTGAAGACGCGCTGCTCAACTACTTTCATCTGATCAATAACGCTTGGCCAACCGCCAGGATGGGCGACAAACCCTTATACCGCGACAGTAGCGCCAACAAGCTGGCCACCTTCCTGCAATGGGGGGCGCGCGAAGTATTGGCGACAGGTTTTCACCTACATCCTGCAGGGGTACCTGAACCTCAAACGAAAAAAACCAGGGCCAGGCGCACACTTGAACCTGATGGACTCCCGATACCCGGGGTGATCATTACCCTGCCAGAACTGGATGTGGTGGTCAGGATCGCTCAAATGTGCCGACTCATCGGCCTGGATGCCAAGGCCTTGCTCGACTTGGGCAACCTCACCTTCGCCAGCACGACCCAGGCCTACCGTCGCGCTGCCGAACAAGCCTTGAGCTGCCTGGTTGAAGGGCTGGCCAACAAACCAAGCGGTGAAGTGGGTCAGAGCACGACCACAGCCATTACCGTTGTGGACGATTACCTGGTTGCCAACATGCCAACCAGCCATCTGGCGGTTCTGACGCTCACGCTCAAAGACTATATGGATCAGGTCATGCCCGAAACGACCGTCACCTGGCGCACTAACCTTGGCCGATTACTGACCATGGAGGAGGAGGGTGCCGAGGCTGATCCAACCGATCCGGGGGATTCATCGGAGAATACGGGTGAACTCACACTCACCACTGATGAGAATGGCCTATGTCGGGTCAGACTCAAAAGCGGCAAGATCATGGGCATGGCCCGTGTAACCGCGCATTACGGCCTGGACAGCGAAGCCTTGGCGCCCAGTATCACGATTGATTGCGATGAGGGCAGTATCGTTTTCAATGAGTACGCACCCAAAGAACTTCAACCGGTTCGCTCGAACAATGAAGGGGCTATTACCTTCAGCGTTAAACTTGAAGACGGTTACGGAAACCTCGTCATTAATCGCATGGTTGAGTGGAGTACCACGATTGGCGAGTTTCAGGGTTTCAACCCGCGCACCAATCATCACGGCATCAGCAGCGTGACGTTGCGCAGCCGATCTCACGGAGAAGGTGATGTGATTGCAGAGTACAAGAACAGAACAGGAGTAGTCCCTGCTAAACAAATGTTTGAATCTGTAATCTTCACCCGCCACCCTTACTTTCAATATGTACGCTTTGACGACTTCGTGATGCAGTATATGGACGAGGGCCTCAGTTGCCGGTTGGTGGAGCTTAATGGTGACCCTCTAGTGGACAAAACCATCACTTGGGCGACCAACAAAGGCACCCTCACGGGCTCCCCCAGCAAGACCGATAACAATGGGGTGACAACCGCCCGTTTCACACACGACGTTAAAGAAGATGTGAAGATCACCGTCAGTACCGACGTCATGCCTGGCGTAGAAGCAATAGCTGACAAGTCGATCGTTGCCTATGTTAATCCACCGCCCGTCATCAAACGCCATAGCCAGTCAGGCAGCGAGATGGTCATGGGCACCGAAGACCTGACGTTTAATATCTGGCTGGAGAGCGAGGGTAAACCTGCGCGGTATGTGGATATAACCTGGACGGTGCTGAGGGTCGACCCCAGTGGGGAAGAAAAAACTGTAGAAAAAGAGAGCAACGTGGAGGGCATGTCCAGCTTTAGTTATGGTGACTTTAAAGTGGGGGCCTACAAGGTCATTGCGACAGTCAACAATACGCCCGCATCCCATGCGTTTGAAGTGAGCTGTAAAAAACCAGATGTGTCGAACCCCATCCCTGGCAGCCTGTACACGCACACACTCGGCACGCCCGCTGTTGAATTCTCAATGGACCTTGAAGTATTAGACTTCGTTATCCCGGACATTGGGATTAACTGGTTCATTAACGGCGTCCTGATGGGAAACAGCAGAACCGATTTGAACCAACAGATCGAATCCCCAGGGACCATTAAAGTAGCCTTTGACCTCAGTAAGTTTCCGGTAGGGCCTTCGACGGTGACAGCCGTTATCGAAGGGACTGATGCGGTGCTCCATACGTTCAACGTTAACGGCATCACTAGAGTTATAACATACACGCCAGATACCGACCCAGTATTTTATGTTGTTGGCAAGGGGGACTTGGCGTTTAATATTGAGCTCGAGAATGGCAACACGCTTGATCCTGAAGTTTGTATAAACTGGAAAGTTGGTAGCCATCAAAAGCAATTGGAAGAAACTGCTAACGGCGTATCAAATTTTTGTTATGGCAGCTTTGACGAGAGTGTCGAAACGACTGTTGTTGCAATGGTCGAGGGCGCGACCCCCCCAATTGAGAAAGTTTTCAACGTAAAAGCTGTTAATCCTAAGATAACCAATCACTCCCCGCTGGATATAAATTACATTGTAGACAGTACGCCCAGAGTGAGTTTTTGGTTGGAACTTACGGATGCTACAATCCCCACACAAGGTTATAACGTCGAATGGGCCGTGGAAGGAAAACCCAGTGAAATCATAGCAACAGACTCGAGTGGTCGCTCCGCTTTAAAAGATCAAGCTTTTGCGCTCGGAATAACAAAAGTCACAGCTAGAATAATACTAACAGGCGAATTCATTGAGTACTCAGTAAATACTCATAAAGTCGTAGTTTCCGCCACTTCTAGTAAAAACATTGACTATCTCCTAGGGGACGTCCTTCCTGTTTTGTATATCAAATTGGCAGGGGAAGATTCCTCGGGCACTTTCCCAGCAGAGGGCGTTCCGGTCACATGGAAAATTTCTGGAAAACCCGACAAAGTAATCCATACAATTGCCGACGGGATATCCGGTTTTAGCCCAACTACTATAGATGGCACTACAACGTCCATTACAGCTCACGTTCCAGGTTTAATGGAGTTCATCACATTCAATGTTAATGTTAAGTACTTCAGCATAACTACAATAAATACTTCGAATGAGAAAAACACTAAAGATAATTTTTTGTCACGAGGCACTTCGTATACACTTGTTGTGCATGCTAAAAATAGTAGTGGCACTCCCATAGAGGGCATCGAATTTTCCCTGAGAAGTTCCCTCTCCAGCGAGGTCCTATCAAGAAATGGGATTGAAATTACCGGGCTTGAAAGCACGTATAACTCAACGGTTTTGGGTACAAATATTAATGTCAAACTCCAATATCTACAGGGTTCTGAATTCGATTCGTCACTAGCCCCACTGCTAACCCTCATTATTGATAGGCCAACGCGCCAAGCGGTTAAGTCTTTCGATTTTACGCTAGGATATTTGCTTGTTGTAAAGGACTATATTCAAAGCCAAAACCCTAAAAAGATACAGATAATCCTCCGAGTAATTAACTCTTGGGTGGGCTTGCGGGACGCTAAAGATCTGAGGATTGATGGTGTGGAACTTTCTATACTTGCTCACTCAGGTGGTAATCGCTTAAATTTTTCTTTTAATGGTACTTTCAGTGCTGTGCATGAAATATCAACAGCAATACCTATCGGAACGAAATCAATTCTATTCTCCCGAGCAGGCCCCAACAGAACATACGTTGTAGCGTACCATGATAACTTGGATTTCAGGAATGCGTTAATCAATTCAGGTGACGACGAATGAACACTTCAATCATCCCCGAACTCGAAGAACAACGCCGTGACGCGTTGGTGGCTTATTACTTGGGCCAGGTGGTGCCGTCGTCACCGGCGACCGCCAAGTGGGGAATTACCACCCCGGAGGATCTTTATGAGTATTTATTGATTGATAACCAGGTCTGTGCCCAAGTCGACACCAGCCGGATCGCGCAAGGGATTGCCAGTATTCAGCAATATATTCATGCCATTTATAACGGCATGGAGCCGGGCTACGATGTGCCTATCGCTGATGCGCAACGGGAACTCTGGCGCAACGGGTTAAGCGAGTACAGCGTATGGGCCGGCTATCAAATGATCCAGGATTACCCGGAGAACTACATCGACCCGACTTTACGGCTAGGTAAAACCAGCCAGTTTCAAACACTGGAAATGGCGCTGGGTCAAAGCCGCCTTACCCACGACAGCGTCCAAACCGCGCTCAAAAACTACCTCACGGAATTTGAGGTGGTCAGTAACCTTAATGTTGTGTCCGGCTATATCGACGGCACTGACTTTGCCCATGCCGACTATTACTTTATTGGCAGGCAAACCGTAGAGCCGTTTTCCCACTACTGGCGCAAGGCGGCGATAGACCTGGTCCCCGGTTCGACCCGCGTGCCCCCAAGCGCCTGGAGTGAGTGGAAAAAAATTGATGTCTTGTTCGAGGCCAAGGTCACTCATGTGCGGGGTGTCGTGGTGGATGGACGCTTGCATCTGGTCTGGGTTGAAAACGGCCAGCCTGTTTACGGCGACGACGGTAAGAAGAATGGTTGTTTTACCTACTCGATAAAAATGGCCTATAAACAACTGAATGACATGTGGTCTCCTGCCACCACCCTGTTTACAGAGAACTCAGGGACCGGGACACTCAGCACGCATTGTTTGACTGCCGTCATGGACACCCGCGCCGCCACAGGCCCGCGCCTTGTTATTTGCCTGCAAGATGGGGAGAACCCAGATAATAACCCGCGCTGGGTACAAGCCTATGACAAATTTTTTATGCCTGCGATGGATTTGTCAGAAAAAGACGCCCTTTATGCTCTTGCAAAAAAAATGCATGCCACTGGTAAAAACACACTGCAATTTCCATTTGAAGGGACTGGAGATGGAACAAAAAACGGGCGTGAAATCGACAGCATAAAATGGACCCGAGCACACTCCGAAAACCACATCCCTGAGTTTGGCCTCAACCAATCACTGGAACTTGAAGCGCATCTATCAGGCACCGGCACAGCAATTGATTTTATGCGCATACAAGGCAGATGTAGTGAATCAAGGCTGGCGAGATATTACCTTAACATTGATCTCGAAGGCCATGTGTCGAACACTACCATGATGGGCATCAAATACAGCACAGTACAGACAAATATTCGTACAATACCAGGGATCGATTTTTCTCTTGGAGGCTGGAGCTCGTTGTACACAAACAGCTCAACAATACCAAGCTTAACTGCCAGTTTCGCTCATAACGGTAAACTAATCGGGACGGCTTCATTTGAAAAAAATGAAACATTGAACTACGAAGGTAATTATGCTTATTCGGCCTCAACAGTACTTCAATTCGATATCAATACCCCTCTAGGGCCCGAGGCTATACATTCAGGCGCAGGCTTTGTCGTTCTTATATTTCCCCCTGACGTGTTGCCCTATGCATTTCAGCCTGCGTCAAACTCCAATTCAATTGTTAAGCGCTCTGCCACCCTGACCCGTCCATTTAAAATACATCCCTACACCGAGGAAGGCGACACTGACTGGACAGGGTACTTGGCATTTAATGGTGCAGCACAAACACCCGAAGTCACGTTCAAGCTCCCGCGCGACACCTTATTCGTCAATATAGGATTCGGTGATGCCGGGAGGGACACTTCTGCAGTGGGCTACAACTACTTCACTATTACACTTGCGCCAGTACTGCGCGCAGCCCCATGTCTAATCACAGAGCCAACAGGCGGACAATTTCTTGACTTGAGTCCCCTGAATTTATTACCAGCACCTTTCGTACGCTTAAACAGCCTGTTTGCCAAAGAGTTTGCCCAAAAGGCCCAACTCTCACTGGAAAACGTCCTCAGCTGGGAGACTCAACACACGCCCGAACCGCCCGTGCCTTACGGTTACACTTGGCCACCGCTCGATTTCCATGGCGCCAACGGCCGTTACTTATGGGAAGTTTTCTTCCACACCCCGCATTTGATTGCTCATCGGCTGCACACTGAGTTTGACTATTCCGGGGCTGAAGACTGGTTGCATTATATGTTCAACCCCATGGCACGCATTCGTCCGCTGTGCCCTCCCCCTCCTGCAAACTATGAATACTGGGCCACTCGCCCCTTGGCAGAAGCGGGTGATATCAGCCAGGAACTTGAGAACCCCCGCGACCCGGACGCCATTGGTTACAGCAACCCGGAGCATTACCGCAAAACCATTTTCACGTTTTACATCAATAACCTGATTGCCCGGGGCGATATGCTGTACCGGCAATTGACCCGCGACACCCTCAACGAGGCCAAGCTGCATTATGTGCGCGCGCTGTCGTTGCTCGGGCCGCTGTCCAAAGGCCGTAGCATCAGCCATTGGACCCCCCGAACACTGGAAGAAGCCGCTACGCCCAGCGACGATGTTTTTGCTGCCTTCGAGTCACTGCAACTCATGGCCTCGCCCGTCAATGTACCGCGCAAGGTGAATGGCGTGCCCTGGTTGCGCCTGCTGGATGCGCCCCACTTCCGTTTGCCGGTCAACACCGCGCTACTGGACCTGTGGGACCGGCTGGACCTGCGGCTGAGCAACTTGCGGCATAACCTGACGCTGGATGGCAAACCCCTGAATCTGGCGCTGTATGAACCCGCCGCCAACCCTAAAGATTTGCTGCGGGCACAATTGGCAGGCGGCGGCAGTGCGCAACGCCGTTTAGGCGCGCTGGCGAACGTCCCGCCGTACCGTTTCCGGGCGATGCTGCCGCGGGTGCAAAACGCCGTCGAAACCCTGATACGCTTTGGCGACCAGGTGCGCGGTTACATGGAACAACGTGACCGCGCCACTCAGGAAGAGCTGCAACAGTCCCATGTGCTGGAACTGTCGAGCTATACCGAAGCGCTTCAGGAACAAGCCATCGAGCAATCGCGTAAATCCATGGAGCTGCTGGAGGGGAGCCGCGCCAAGATTGAATCGCGGCTTAACTATTACAATCGGCTTGTGAAAGAGGACGTCAGCGCAAAAGAGAAGGAGGTCATCGAGAGCCATTTAAGCGCCAACCAGCTCAATACAGCCGCCTCAGCCGCCACATTGGTAGGGCACATGCTCAATCTCGCACCTCATACATTCGGACTGGCTACGGGCGGCATGCACTGGGGGGGACCTGCCTTCGCCATCTCCGCGGGTTACCAACTGGCCGCCACGAATGCGTTGGTGGATACCGACAGCTTGACCATGAACGAGCAGTACCGTCGCCGCCGTGAAGAGTGGCAGTTCATGATTGAACAATCCGAAGCCGAGATGGAGGAACTCAGCCTGCAGATCAACGTTCAAAAAGTCGCGACCAAGGCCGCCGAAACAAGCCTGGCCCAGGCCAAAAAAGCTTCTGTTCAAGCTCAGGAGTATTTCACTTTCCTGAAAAACCGGGCCACGGGCCCTGCGTTGTACCAGTGGTTGCTGAGCCAGATGTCGACCTTTTACTTCCAGGCCTACGATGTGGTGCTGTCCCTTTGCCTCAACACCCAGGACTGCTGGAAGTATGAAATCGGCGACCGCGACGCCAACTTCATCCCCACCAACGCCTGGGCCGACAACCGCTTCGGGCTCACGGCCGGCGAAAACCTGAAGCTGGGCTTGCTGCGCATGGAAGCGGCCTTCCTCACTCGCCATGAGCGGCGCCTTGAGCTGACCAAAACCGTCTCGTTGCGTTCGTTGCTCGACAAAACTACCGACGCGGACTGGAAAGCCGTCATCGAAAATCTGAAGGGTGAAGGTAAGGGCAATCTCCTGTTCGACCTCAAAGCCTCAACCTTCGACAAGGATTATCCCGGCCATTACCTGCGTCAGCTGGTCAGCGTGTCGGTGTCGATACCGGGGTTGCTTGGCCCTTATCAGGACCTCAAGATCATACTCACGCAACAAACCAGCAGTACGCTGATGGCAGCGAAAATCGAGGGGGCCAAGTACCTCTATAAAACATCGAACGACCTGCCTGATGAGGAGGGCGGTGAATCTGCAGACATCATCTTCAACCCCCGCGCTTACCAGCAAATCGGCATCTCTCAGGGCGTGGATGATCGAGGCCTGATCAGCATGGACTTTGGCGACGAGCGCTACTATCCGTTCGAGGGGACCGGCGCGATTTCCAGTTGGGTGCTGAACTTTCCGAGACACGACTCGCCTGCCCAGCAGGCAATCCTCGACTCGATCAACGACATCATCGTGCACGTGCGCTATCTGGCGAAGGAGGGCGACAATGGCTTGCGGGACGCGGTAGAGGCCTTGGTGAGGGAGGTGGAGGGAAAGGGAAAAACAGTGCCCCCGCCAGACCCTGAACGTCGACTGAACTGATCCTTACCCGCGGTATAAACCGGGCACCTGTATAGGTGCCCGTTTTTTACCCGCTAGTCTTGGCGTTGGGAAAGATGCTGCCATCCACCATCAGATGTGAAAAGGTCAGCGACTCCTAACGCGATGCGCCGCTAGCCTTTCGTTTCGGCAACCGGTTCGTGCATGCGGTCGCGGTTGGCCAGGGTCGGGAACAGTTTGATCCAGGCCCCGGTCACCAGCAGCGTGCCGACGCCGCCCATGACCACCGCTGGCACCGTGCCGAACCAGTGGGCGGTCAGGCCGGATTCGAATTCGCCCAGCTGGTTCGAGGCGCCGATGAACAGGCCGTTCACGGCGCTGACCCGGCCACGCATTTCGTCCGGCGTTTCCAATTGCACGAAAGAGGCGCGGATGACCATGCTGATCATGTCCGCCGCGCCCAGCACCACCAGTACCGCCAAGGAAAACCAGAACGAAGTGGAGAGGCCGAAGGCGATCGTGGCGACGCCGAACACGCCCACCGCCGTGAACATCACCCGGCCAACCTTGCGCTCGACGGCAAACCGCGCCAGCCACAACGACATCAGCAAGGCACCGACCGCCGGTGCCGAGCGCAACAGGCCCAGGCCCCAGGGGCCGGTGAGCAGGATGTCCTTGGCGAATACCGGCAGCAGCGCCGTTGCGCCCCCCAGCAATACCGCGAACAGGTCCAGGGAAATCGCCCCGAGAATATCCTGCCGGCTGCGGATGAAGCGGATACCCGCCAGCAGCGAATCCAGGGTCGCCTTGCCTTTGTTCAACGGCGTCTGCCGCGCGGGCAGGTTGAGCATCAGGCCGCAGGCGATGAGGTAGAGCAGCACGGTTGGCCCGTAGACCCAGACGCTGCCGAAGGCGTACAGCAAACCGCCCAGCGCGGGTGCGACGATGGTCGCCGATTGCTGTGCCGACTGCGCAGCGGCCACGGCGCGGGGAAACAGCGCGGAAGGCACGATGCTCGGCAGCAGCGCCTGGGTCGTCGGCATTTCGAAGGAGCGGGCCGCGCCCAGCAGGAACGCCAGGATGAAGATCATCTCGCGCGTAACATTATCGGTGGCGCTGCCGATCACCAGCGCCACGGCAATCGTCGCCTGCAGGGATTGGCAGATGGCCGCGACCTTGCGCCGGTCATACCGATCGGCCACATGCCCGGTGTGCAGCATGAACAGCACCCGCGGTGCGAACTCGACCAGCCCTACGAGACCCAGGTCCAAGACGTTGCCGGTCAGTTGATAGAGGTTCCAGCCAATGGCCACGGTGAGCATCTGGAAGCCGCTCGCCGTGAAGATCCGGGCCAGCCAGAAGGCGATGAAAGGTCGGTGGTGACGGAGCAGCAAGGGCGCTTGGCTGGGCATCTATGACGGGTCCGGTGACGTGAAGAGCGAGATTATCACCGAGCTGTAACTGGAAGTTGCGGCGGCTGGAAAAATAGTTAGCCAGACATCAATTCAAATTGATGCGGGCTATTGTGGCGAGGGAGCTTGCTCCCGCTCGGTTGCGCAGCGAGCGCAAAATCCCGGGGCCGCTGCGCAGCCCAGCGGGAGCAAGCTCCCTCGCCACGGGGACAGCATGTGTTTGGAAGCGATGCCGTGGGGCAGCTTTGGGGCCCTGAGACAACCTGTCACGCGACAAAAGACCACGCCATCCATCGGCAAATATGGGTCTACTCTTTGAACATTGCTTGATCCAGATCAATGCCCGCAAAGGCGTTGCGCTGGGGCCACCCGGCCAGAATCCTGCGTTGTGACGGTTCTAAAAAAAGAACGATTTGAAAAACATCACACTCCATATCCCCAGGGAGCTGTGATGCAAGCCCCGCCCGCAGCCGGTTTTACCTGACAGAGGAAGACTTATGTTCGGTTTGGAGGCGCTCGATCTCGCCCGAATCCAGTTCGCATTCACCATCTCGTTCCACATCCTGTTCCCGGCCATCACCATTGGCCTGGCGAGTTACCTGGCGGTGCTCGAAGGGCTGTGGCTGAAGACGCGTGACGACACCTACCGCGACCTGTACCACTTCTGGTCGAAGATATTTGCCGTCAACTTCGGCATGGGCGTGGTGTCCGGGCTGGTCATGGCCTATCAATTCGGCACCAACTGGAGCCGCTTTTCGGACTTCGCCGGTGCGGTCACCGGGCCGTTGCTGACCTATGAGGTGCTCACCGCATTCTTCCTCGAGGCGGGTTTCCTCGGGGTCATGTTGTTCGGCTGGAACCGCGTCGGCAGGGGACTGCACTTCTTCTCCACGGTCATGGTGGCGATCGGCACCCTGATCTCGACTTTCTGGATTCTTTCCTCCAACAGCTGGATGCAGACTCCGCAGGGCTACGAAATCATCGATGGCCGGGTCATCCCGGTGGACTGGCTGTCGGTGGTGTTCAATCCCTCGTTCCCTTACCGCCTGTTGCACATGTCGGTCGCGGCATTTGTTGCCACGGCGTTCTTCGTCGGATCGTCGGCGGCCTGGCATTTGCTCCGTGGTCGCGACAATCCGGCCATTCGCCGGATGCTTTCCATGGCGATGTGGATGGCCCTGCTGGTGGCGCCGGTGCAAGCGGTCATTGGCGACTTCCACGGGCTCAACACGCTCAAGCACCAGCCGGCAAAAATCGCCGCGATCGAGGGGCATTGGGAAAACGTCGGCGACGAGCCCACTCCATTGATTCTGTTCGGCTGGCCGGACATGGAAGCCGAGGAAACCAAGTTTGCCGTTGAGATCCCTTACCTGGGCAGCCTGATCCTGACGCACTCGCTGACCGATCAAGTGCCGGCCCTGAAGGAGTTTCCGCCGGAGGACCGGCCGAATTCGACCATCGTGTTCTGGTCGTTCCGGGTCATGGTGGGCCTGGGGCTGCTGATGATTTTCACCGGCCTGTGCAGCCTCTGGCTGCGGCGTGGTGAACGGCTCTACCAATCCCGGCCATTTTTGCACCTGGTGCTGTGGATGGGACCGTCGGGCTTGATTGCGATTCTCGCGGGCTGGTTCACCACTGAAATCGGCCGCCAACCCTGGGTGGTCTACGGCCTGATGCGCACGGCGGATGCCTCGTCCGGCCACAGCTTTGCGCAAATGAGCTTCACCCTGATCATGTTCGTGGTGGTGTATTTCGCGCTGTTCGGTGCGGGCCTGAGCTACATGCTGCGCCTGGTGCGCAAGGG
The DNA here is from genome assembly GCF_051131995.1 of Pseudomonas sp. Z1-29. Classification (NCBI taxonomy): domain Bacteria; kingdom Pseudomonadati; phylum Pseudomonadota; class Gammaproteobacteria; order Pseudomonadales; family Pseudomonadaceae; genus Pseudomonas; species Pseudomonas sp. Z1-29. The sequence continues at coordinate 916,550 of NZ_CP071645.1, forward strand.
CCCAGTGGCTCACGAAGCCGAGCCGAGCGATGGCGGTCCGGGCCAGAAACGCACCCCGGCCCGTCCATTGTCGGCCGCCAACGAAGGCGACGACGAAGTGGACCACAACGACAGCTCGCACAAGGGGAATTGAGTCATGGGTATTGATCTTCCGCTGATCTGGGCCGTGGTCATCATCTTCGGCATCATGATGTACGTGATCATGGACGGCTTCGACCTGGGGATCGGCATTCTTTTCCCCTTCGTCAAGGGCGAACGCGACCGCGACGTGATGATGAATACCGTCGCGCCAGTCTGGGACGGTAACGAAACCTGGCTGGTGCTGGGCGGCGCCGGGCTGTTCGGGGCGTTTCCACTGGCCTATTCGGTGGTGCTCTCGGCGCTGTACCTGCCGCTGATCCTGATGCTCGTCGGCCTGATCTTCCGGGGCGTGGCATTCGAGTTCCGCTTCAAGGCCAAGGCCGAGAAGCGGCATTTGTGGGACAAGGCGTTCATCGGTGGTTCGCTGACGGCGACCTTTTTCCAGGGCGTGGCGCTGGGGGCATTCATCGACGGTTTCGAGGTGGTCAATCGCCAGTTTGCCGGTGGCTCCCTGGATTGGTTCACGCCATTTACGGTGTTCTGCGGCCTGGCGTTGATCGCCGCCTACGCTTTGCTCGGCTGTACCTGGCTGATCATGAAGACCGAAGGCAAGCTGCAAGAGCAGATGCACGACCTGGCCAGACCACTGGCATTCGTGGTGCTCGCCGTGATCGGCATCGTCAGCATCTGGACGCCGCTGGCTCACGCCGACATCGCGGCACGCTGGTTCACCCTGCCGAACCTGTTCTGGTTCCTGCCGGTGCCGATCCTGGTGCTCGTCACCATGTACGGCTTGTTCCGCGCCGTGGCCCGCAACGCCAACTACACGCCGTTCATCCTGACGCTGGTGTTGATCTTTCTTGGCTACAGTGGCCTCGGCATCAGCTTGTGGCCAAACATCGTGCCGCCATCCATTTCGATCTGGGACGCCGCGTCACCGCCTCAGAGCCAGGGCTTCATGCTGGTCGGCACGCTGTTCATCATTCCGTTGATCCTGGTGTACACCTTCTGGAGCTACTACGTGTTCCGCGGCAAGGTCACCCATGACGATGGCTACCATTGACCGACCTGCGAGGTGCCGAGAATGGCCAAGCCTGACTTGAAAGACATCGAAGCCGCTGAGAAAAAACCGTTGTGGCAGCGGCTCGGCTGGCTGGTGGCGATCTGGGCCGGGAGTGTGCTGGCGCTGTTCATCGTCGCCAGCCTGATGCGGATGTTCATGAACGCCGCCGGGCTGACGACTCATTGAGCGGACCGCACTGAATGCCAGGGCTACTTGCGGGCCTTGAGAATCACGAATTTTGGCGTGGCGGCGACCTGCTCGACTCCCCGGAACAACCGAGCCAGCTTGCTGTGGTAGCCCAGGTGCCGGTTGCCGACGATGTACAGCGCGCCGCCAACCACCAATGCCTCGCGGGCTTGCTGGAACATCCGCCAGGCGAGGAAATCGCCGACCACTTGCTGCTGATGGAAGGGTGGATTGCACAGCACCACATCCAAAGATTGCGGCGCTTGTCCGGCGAGTCCATCGCCGGCCCGCAGGGTCACCTCACGCTCGCCCAGGGCCGCTCGCCAGTTTTCAGCGGCCGATTGGACCGCCATATATGACTCATCCACCAACGTGTACTGGGCCTGCGGGTTGTGCAGGGCGCTGGTGATAGCCAGTACACCGTTGCCGCATCCCAGGTCCGCCACCCGCGCCGTGCCGAGGTTTTTTGGCAGGTGTGGCAAAAAGGCGCGCGTGCCGATATCCAGCCCTTCGCGACAGAATACGTTGGCGTGATTGAGTAACTCGATTTTCGGCTCATCCAGCCAATAGCGAGTGGGGTAGGGAGAGGCGGTGGTGGTCCTGGTTTTTGGCGTGGCAATCAACAGGCGGGCCTTCTTCACCGCCAACGAGGCCTGGACCGGGCCGATATAGCGCTCCAGCAGATCGCCAGCGGCCCGTGGCAGATGCTTGACCATCGCGGCGGCTATGACCTGAGCGCCTGGAGCCAGTTGCTCTTGCAGCCGGATCAATTGCTCTTCCAGCAGGGCCAGGGTCTTGGGTACTTTGATCAGGACACGGTCGAACGGCCCTGTCAGCGGTTCGCTGGCGGGCACGATCGGTACCGCATCGAAGGGCAAACCGTTGCGCGCCAGGTTTTTCTCCAATGCCTGTAGGGCAAGGAACGAGTCGCCGCTACTGGTGACCTTCACCTTGCCGGCCAAGCTCGCCGCCAGGGCCCCGAAGCCGTCATTGAGTACCAGAACCCGGATATCCACTCCCGGCTGCTGTTCGGCCAGGTACGCAAGCAGATATTCATCGGCTGCGTCGAATGCCTGCAGTGGTTCGTTCTGCTGTTCGGGTTGGCGGATCAGGTCGAGTTGGGCGAAGGGACTGTCTAGCAAGGGCATGGCGGGAACTCTGGCAAATCAACGAATGTCCCGCTGCCTGGGGGCAGGTGTCTCAGCGGGACCGCCTGAATGAACTGCGTTGCGTGCCTGGCACGTCATCATTCAAGTGGGACCGTAAATGGTACGTTTTTTTGCCGGGTAATACTCGTGGGTTTTTCAGCGGGCTGTTCTGCCTTGCTGATCAGATCACATGGATATGGGCCGCCTTGGCAACCGCCGAGATTTTGTTGGTCACGTTCAGTTTCCGCATGCAGCTGTTGACATGGAAATTCACGGTGCGCTCGGAAAGACAGAGGATCCTGCCGACTTCCGATGCCGTCTTGCCTTCGGCGGACCACCTCAATACTTCAATTTCCCTTGGCGACAAATGGACTGTCTGTGACGAAGGCTCGGCGTCGGACATTCGCCGGCCTGCCAGCGCATGCAACCGTTGGCTGGCGAAAATGGCATAGCCCAGGTTGCCATAATGCTCCTCGGGGTCGATGGGGCGTTGCATCCTGGCGAGACTGAACAGACTGTAATAGGTGCCCCGTTCCTCATGGACGGCTTGTGTCCAGCCATGGCTTAGCCCTTGGTGTTCAAGTGCTTGCCATAATTCGGGGACCTCGCAAAAAATATCTTCGCTCCAGAGAATTGGCAGCGATGATTGATTGCAGTGTGCCAGTATCGGGTCGTTCGCCGCATAACCGTTTTGTTTGTATAGCCTGTTCCATCCATAAGGGTAGTTGTTGATATTGATCCGATGCCTGTGTCTGTCCGCAAAAGTCGGGTAGGCGGCGAAGGCGCAGTATTCAAATCCTTGATAATTAAAGAAATTTTGTACGAGGCGATAGGCTTTTTGCAGGTCCTGCTCGCACGACAATTTCCTTAGTTGTAAATCCTTCCATGCATCCATGGCGTTCTCCTGGGTATCGTCCAGTGATGTGGATCCAATTGATGCTGCGAAAATTAGTGTAGGGTATTTCCTACGCTTCAGGCATTTTTTTATCGGCGTTAGTTGCTATTGAATTGACGATTTTCTATTACGGTTTTCGATACGTTAATTTGTTTTTGTATAACTTTGATGAAGGAATCCGCTGGGAAGATGTGTGATGTACGACCTAAGTATCATTACTGATCGTAAGTGGTTAACGTGCTTGGTTTACGGGACAATACGGTCCTCGTCCCATTGGAGAGGCTCATGACCGACAGCGCAGAAAAGTTTACCCGCCAAACCCTGATCGATGTGCAGCCCCTGACGCCTCACCTGTTTACCCTGCGTACCACCCGGGATCGCGGCTTTCGTTTCCGCGCCGGTCAGTTTGCCCGGCTGGGGGTGGTCAAGGCGGACGGCACGGCCGTCTGGCGGGCTTATTCCATGGTTTCTTCGCCGTTCGACGAGTTTCTCGAGTTTTTTTCCATCGTCGTGCCGGACGGTGAATTCACCAGCGAGCTCAGCCGCTTGAAGCCGGGTGACAGCTTGTTGGTCGAGCGCCAGGCCTTTGGTTACCTGACGCTGGACCGTTTCGTTGACGGTCGCGATTTGTGGCTGTTGTCCACCGGGACAGGGGTCGCCCCGTTTCTTTCTATCCTGCAGGACTTCGAGGTCTGGGAAAAATTCGAGCGGATCATCCTCGTTTACAGCGTCCGCGAGTCACCGGAATTGGCCTACCAGGCCTTGATCGACGCGTTGCCCCGGCGAGACTACCTCGTCGAATACGCCCATAAGTTTCGCTTCATTGCGACGGTTACCCGTGAACAACACCCTGGCGCCCTCAACGGACGCATCACCACACTGATCGAAAATGGCGAGCTGGAACAGGCCGCCGGTGTCGCGCTGACGCCAGAGCATTCGCGGGTCATGTTGTGCGGCAACCCGCAGATGATTGACGACACGCGCAAGTTGCTCAAGGCCAGGGGCTTGCAACTGAGCCTCACGCGGCGGCCCGGCCAGGTGGCGGTGGAAAATTACTGGTGAAAAAAATGGCGTCCGTGGGACGCCATTTTTGGGCCGGCGAATCCTCAAGGCCTCTCGTTCTGAGCCTTGAGCAGGTCGCGGATCTCGCTGAGCAATTGTTCTTCCTTGGTAGGAACAGGCGGCGCGCTCGGAGCGACGGCCTCCTCGCGCTTCAGGCGGTTGATGGCTTTGACGCCCATGAAAATGGCGAAAGCCACGATGATGAAATCCACTGTCGTCTGGATGAATTTGCCATAGGCGAGCACCACCGCTGGCGTATTTCCTTCGGCCGCCTTGAGCGTGATCGCCAGGTCACTGAAATCCACTCCGCCGATCAGCAGGCCGAGCGGCGGCATGACCACGTCGCCAACGAATGACGAAACGATTTTGCCAAAAGCAGCACCAATGATGATCCCAACGGCCATGTCGACGACATTGCCTTTGACCGCGAAGGCCTTGAACTCGCTTAGCACGCCCATGAGTTGTTCCTTGTGACAGATGAGGTTTATAGCCGCAGTGTAAGTCAGCTAAACGGGTCTTGCCTGACATGCATGCTTACAAAGCTTGCCAGTTATCGACCCAGGGCCTCGCAAAAAGTTTACAAAGTGCCACCAATCGCGCGTGATACGCGGTTCAGGGCCGATTCCCCATATTGTTTTTTCTATCAGGTCGGTACGGCATTTCTATTTAGGTTTCGGTTTGTCGAGCACTAGCCTCTGAAAGGCGCACATGGATGCGCTCTATAAATCAGAGGAAACTCACATGAACACTTCCCTTGGCCTTGGTGCTTTTTCCAACCGCCATACCCTTGTTGTGCTGACCGCCAGCCTGTTTTCCCTGTCCGTCAATGCCGCCACCCTGACCCGGGATAATGGCGCGGCAGTGGGCGACAACCAGAACTCCCAGACCGCCGGCCCCAACGGCCCGACCCTGCTGCAGGATGTGCAACTGATCCAGAAGCTCCAGCGTTTTGACCGTGAACGGATCCCCGAGCGTGTGGTGCATGCCCGTGGTACCGGTGCGCATGGCGAGTTTACGGTATCCAATGACCTGAGCGACCTGACCAAGGCCAAGGTATTCGCCGCCGGACAGGTCACGCCGGTGTTCGTCCGTTTTTCCGCCGTGGTGCATGGCAATCATTCGCCTGAGACGCTGCGTGATCCTCGAGGCTTCGCCACCAAGTTCTACACGGCCGATGGTAACTGGGACCTGGTCGGGAATAATTTCCCGACGTTCTTCATCCGTGATGCAATCAAGTTTCCCGACATGGTCCATGCGTTCAAGCCCGACCCGCGGACCAACCTGGACGATGATTCGCGTCGTTTCGATTTCTTTTCCCACGTACCGGAAGCCACCCGCACGCTGACCGAGCTGTATTCCAACTCCGGCACCCCGGCCAGTTATCGCGAAATGGACGGCAATGGCGTGCACGCTTACAAACTGATCAACGCCAAGGGCGATATCAGTTACGTGAAGTTTCATTGGAAAAGTTTGCAGGGGCTGAAAAACCTCGATCCAAAAGAAGTAGTGAAAGTGCAAGGGCAGGATTACAGCCATATGACGAATGATTTGGTCAGTCATATCAACAAGGGTGACTTTCCAAAGTGGGATCTGTACGTTCAGGTGCTCAAGCCGCAAGAGTTGTCGAAGTTCGATTTCGATCCGCTGGACGCCACCAAGATCTGGCCGGATGTGCCTGAGCGAAAAGTTGGGCAGATGGTGTTGAATCGTAATCCGGCGAATGTTTTCCAGGAAACCGAACAAGTCGCGATGGCCCCGGCCAATCTGGTCCCGGGTATCGAGCCTTCCGAGGATCGCCTGTTGCAGGGTCGGGTCTTCTCTTATGCCGATACGCAAATGTACCGGGTCGGGCCGAACGCGTTGCAGTTGCCCATCAACGCGCCCAAGGTCGCGGTAAACAATGGCAACCAGGACGGTGCGATGAATTTCGGCAGCACCAGCACTGGCGTGAACTACCAGCCGAGTCGCTTGATGCCGCGCGAAGAGCAACCTGCGGCGCGCTATAGCCAGGCAGCGCTGACCGGCAGCACCCAGCAAGCGAAAATCCAGCGCGAGCAGAACTTCAAGCAGGCGGGTGATCTGTACCGCTCGTTCAATCAGAAGGAGCGCAATGACTTGATCGAAAGCTTCGGTGGGTCATTGGCAACGACTGATGATGAGAGCAAGCACATCATCCTGTCGTATCTCTACAAGGCTGACCCCGAATACGGCACCGGCGTGGCTCGTGTCGCCAAAGGCGACCTGGCGCGGGTCAAGGCGCTGGCCGAGAAGCTGAGCGACTGATCGACCTGTAGGGTGCAAGTTTGCTCGCGATGCGGTGCCCAGGCAGGCCGCGTTGCCTGGATCGCGAGCAGGCTCGCTCCCACAGGCCTGCGTCATAAGGAGAAGCCTGATGCGAAATGTTCTTCTATCGGTACTCGTGGCCTGGTCGGTGGGCGTGTTGGCCGAGCAGCCTGTACCCGCCGATCCGGCTGCGGTGCGGGAGCAGTTGCAAGACTATTATTTCGACGCTGCACGCCGGGGCGATGTGCCGATGCTCGATACCTTCATCCAGGCCGGTTATTCGCTCGACACCCGGGATGAAAAGGGCTACACGGCGCTGATCCTGGCGGCTTATCACGGCCACGCGCCCGCGGTGGAGCGGCTGTTGGCCGCTGGCGCCGATGCCTGCGCCCAGGACAAACGCGGCAATACTGCGTTGATGGGCGCCATCTTCAAGGGTGAAGTCCAGATCGCCCGCCGTTTGTTGTCCACCGAGTGCAGTCCGGACCAACGCAACGGTGCCGGACAGACCGCTGCGATGTATGCGGGCCTGTTCAAGCGTGACGAATTGCTCGATGCCTTGAAGGCCAGGGGCGCCGACCTGGAGGCCAGGGATCCGCTGGGCAATAGCGCGGCGGATCTGGCGAAGGGTGAAATCAGAATGCCGGCCCCGCAGTAAAGCCTGGCTAGGCTATCATCGCGGTTTTTACCCGGAGTTCAGATGGCCAAGGCAAAGCGCATGTACGGCTGCACCGAGTGCGGCTCGACCTTTCCCAAATGGGCTGGCCAATGCAGTGAGTGCGGGGCCTGGAATACCCTGACCGAAACCATGGTGGAAAGCGGCGGGGCGGCGGCACCCACCGGGCGCACGGGTTGGGCTGGGCAACAAGCCCAGATCAAGACCCTGGCCGAGGTCAGCGTCGAAGAAATCCCGCGCTTTTCCACGGCGTCTGGCGAACTGGATCGCGTGCTGGGCGGCGGTCTGGTGGATGGTTCGGTGGTACTGATCGGCGGAGATCCGGGCATCGGCAAATCCACCATCCTGCTGCAAACCCTGTGCAATCTCGCCACTCGCATGCCGGCGCTGTATGTCACTGGCGAAGAATCCCAGCAACAGGTCGCAATGCGCGCACGACGGCTGGGGTTGCCCCAGGATCAGTTGCGCGTCATGACCGAGACTTGCATCGAAACCATCATCGCCACGGCGCGCCTGGAAAAACCCAAGGTGATGGTGATCGACTCGATCCAGACGATTTTCACCGAACAGCTGCAATCGGCACCGGGTGGCGTGTCCCAGGTGCGCGAAAGCGCGGCGTTGCTGGTGCGTTATGCCAAGCAGAGCGGCACGGCGATCTTCCTGGTCGGCCACGTCACCAAGGAGGGCGCGCTGGCGGGCCCTCGGGTGCTGGAACACATGGTCGATACGGTGTTGTATTTCGAAGGCGAATCGGACGGTCGCCTGCGTTTGTTGCGAGCGGTGAAGAACCGTTTTGGCGCCGTCAACGAATTGGGCGTGTTCGGCATGACTGACCGGGGCCTGAAGGAAGTCTCCAACCCATCGGCGATTTTTCTCACGCGTGCCCAGGAAGAAGTCCCGGGTAGCGTGGTCATGGCGACGTGGGAAGGCACTCGGCCGATGCTGGTGGAAGTCCAGGCGCTGGTGGATGACAGCCACCTGGCGAACCCGCGCCGGGTCACCCTGGGCCTGGATCAGAACCGGCTCGCCATGCTGTTGGCTGTCTTGCACCGACACGGCGGCATTCCTACCCACGATCAGGATGTGTTCCTCAACGTGGTGGGCGGGGTGAAGGTATTGGAGACCGCCTCCGACCTGGCGTTGATGGCGGCCGTGATGTCCAGTCTGCGCAATCGGCCGCTGCCGCACGATTTGCTGGTGTTTGGTGAGGTCGGGCTTTCGGGTGAAGTGCGGCCGGTGCCCAGCGGGCAGGAGCGGCTCAAGGAAGCGGCCAAACATGGTTTCAAGCGCGCCATCGTGCCCAAGGGGAACGCGCCGAAGGAAGCGCCGGCGGGGTTGCAGATCATTGCGGTGACGCGGTTGGAGCAGGCGTTGGATGCTTTGTTTGAATAGCGGCTTGTGCAGGCCTTTTGTGGCTAGGGAGCAAGCTCCCTCGCCACAGGGGAGCTCGGTGCCGTCAGATATGGATCAGCGCCGCCAGTTCCCGCTCCAGCTCGTCATGGTCGGCCAGATTCAGTTCTACCAGCCGACGTAGATGCGCAACGGAATCCAGGTCGATGTGTTCACAGACAAAGCCCAAGTGACCATGGTCGTCGTGAGTCAGCCGGACTTCCATCTTGACCTCGGCCTCAGAGCTCAAATGAATATCAGCCATGAAGGACTTTTCGGGGTCACCAATCCAGGGTTCGGGCTTTTCGATCAGCAGCCCCTTGAGGGATAGATCCAGCAGCTTTACCGGCCAGATGAACGGCCCTTGGCTCAGTTCGGTCTCGGCATGGAACTCAATTCGTACGAAGCGGCGACGTTCGCTCATTACGCAATCCCTCTGGAGATTTACTGACTATAGACCCTGCTGGCGCAGCATCGTGCCCGTTTGGCCATTGGCAGACGAATGTCGGGTATGGCCTTTACGCCGGTAAGCGCTAAACTCGGGTGGCTGTCTTTCTTGTCCACCCTGGCTGGAATAAAAAAATGAAAAACAATAATAGCCTGCTACGCCATCTGCCCTGGCTACTGCTGGCCGTCGTAGGCGCGTGCGCCCTTGGCGTCGTGGCCCTGCGCCGCGGAGAGCCGATCAACGCCCTCTGGATCGTCGTCGCGGCTGTGGCCATCTACCTGGTCGCCTACCGCTACTACAGCCTCTTCATCGCCAACAACGTGATGCAACTCGATGCGCGCCGGGCCACGCCCGCCGTGCTCAACAACGATGGCCTGGACTACGTCCCGACCAACAAACACATCCTTTTCGGCCACCACTTCGCGGCCATTGCCGGCGCGGGGCCGCTGGTCGGGCCGGTGCTGGCGGCGCAGATGGGCTATCTGCCCGGCACGCTCTGGCTGATCGCCGGCGTGGTGCTGGCCGGTGCGGTGCAGGACTTCATGGTCCTGTTCCTCTCGACCCGCCGCAACGGTCGCTCCCTGGGCGACATGGTGCGCGAGGAAATGGGCCGCATCCCCGGCACCATCGCGCTGTTCGGCTGCTTCCTGATCATGATCATCATCCTCGCGGTGCTGGCGCTGATCGTGGTCAAGGCCCTGGCCGAGAGCCCGTGGGGCATCTTCACGGTGATGGCGACCATCCCGATCGCGATGTTCATGGGCATCTACATGCGCTACATCCGCCCGGGCCGCATCGGTGAAATCTCGCTCATCGGCGTGCTGTTGCTGCTCGGTTCGATCTGGCTGGGCGGGCAGATCGCCGCCGACCCGGTCTGGGCCAAGGCCTTCACCTTCACCGGGATCCAGATCACCTGGATGCTGATCGGCTACGGTTTTGTCGCCGCGGTGCTGCCGGTGTGGCTGATCCTGGCGCCACGGGACTATTTGTCGACCTTCCTCAAGATCGGCACCATTATCGCCCTGGCGATCGGCATCCTGGTGACCATGCCCGAGCTGAAAATGCCGGCGCTGACCCAGTTCACCGACGGCACCGGGCCGGTGTGGAAGGGCGGTCTGTTTCCGTTCCTGTTCATCACCATCGCCTGCGGCGCGGTCTCGGGTTTCCACGCGCTGATCTCCTCGGGCACCACGCCCAAGCTGCTGGATAACGAAACCAACGCCCGCTACATCGGTTACGGCGGCATGCTGATGGAATCGTTCGTGGCGATCATGGCGATGGTCGCGGCCTCGGTGATCGAGCCGGGCGTGTACTTCGCCATGAACAGCCCGGCGGCGATCGTCGGCACCGACGTGGTGGCCGTGGCCCAGACCGTCAGCAGTTGGGGTTTTGCAATCACCCCCGACGCGCTGCAAGCGGTGGCCAAGGACATCGGCGAGACCACCATCCTGGCCCGTGCCGGCGGTGCGCCGACCCTGGCGGTGGGTATCGCGCAGATCCTCCACTCGGTGCTGCCGGGTGAGAACACCATGGCGTTCTGGTACCACTTCGCGATCCTGTTCGAAGCGCTGTTCATCCTCACCGCGGTAGACGCCGGCACCCGTGCCGGGCGGTTCATGCTGCAGGACCTGCTCGGCTCGTTCGTCCCGGCCCTCAAGCGCACCGAATCGTGGACCGCCAACCTGATCGCCACCGCCGGCTGCGTCGCGCTGTGGGGTTACTTGCTGTATCAGGGCGTGATCGATCCGCTGGGCGGCATCAACACCTTGTGGCCGCTGTTCGGCATCTCCAACCAGATGCTGGCCGGTATCGCGCTGATGCTCGCCACCGTGGTGCTGATCAAGATGAAGCGCCAGCGCTACGTCTGGGTCACGCTGCTGCCGGCCAGCTGGCTGCTGATCTGCACCACCACCGCGGGCCTGATCAAGCTGTTCGACGCCAACCCGGCGATCGGCTTCCTGGCCCTGGCGCGCAAATACAACGATGCCCTGGCCGCCGGCCAGATCCTGGCCCCGGCCAAGAGCATCGAGCAGATGCAGCACGTGGTGTTCAACGCCTACACCAACGCAACGCTGACGGTGTTGTTCCTGTTCGTGGTCTTCAGCATCCTGTTCTACGCGCTCAAGGTCGGCATCGCCGCCTGGGGCACGAAAGAACGCACGGACAAGGAAGCGCCATTCCAGGCGCTGCCGGACGCTTGACAGGGGATTGCAACGATGTTCAATGACTTGAGTCGCCTCGGTAAATACCTCGGTCAGGCCGCCCGCCTGATGGTCGGCATGCCCGACTACGACAACTACGTCGAGCACATGCAAACCAAGCACCCCGACAAGCCGATGATGGACTACGAGGCGTTCTTCCGAGAACGCCAGGAAGCCCGTTACGGTGGCAAGGGTGGCCCCAAATGCTGTTGAACTGAAGTAATCCCCTGTGGGAGCGAGCCTGCTCGCGAAAGCGGAGTGTCAGTCGATGAAGATGTCGACTGACCTTACGCCTTCGCGAGCAGGCTCGCTCCCACAGTTGTTTTGGGTTGGACCCAGGATTTGCATGTGCCACAGATGCCCTTGTGGGAGCGAGCTTGCTCGCGATGGCGGAGTGTCAGTCAATGAAGATGTCGACTGACCTGACGCCTTCGCGAGCAAGCTCGCTCCCACAGTTGTTTTGGGTTGGACTCAGGATTTGCATGTGCCACAGATGCCCTTGTGGGAGCGAGCTTGCTCGCGATAGCGGTGTGTCAGTCAATGAAAATGTCGACTGAGCGGGCGCCTTCGCGAGCAGGCTCGCTCCCACAGTTGTTTTTGGGGCAGACTCAGGATTCGCATGCGCTACAAAGGCTCGCTCCCACAGGAATTTGTTTGCCTTATTCTAATTTCGAAACAGGAGATCCAGTGTGTCCTCTCCCATCCCGGTCACGATCCTCAGCGGCTTTCTCGGTGCTGGCAAGACCACGTTGTTGCGTCATCTGCTCAAGGCCGAGCACGGCCTGAAAATCGCCGTGATCGAGAACGAATTCAGCGATGCCGGCATCGACACCCAGTTACTGGGCGACGATCCGGTGCAAGTCATGACCCTGGCCAATGGCTGCGTGTGCTGCACCATCCACACCGACCTGACCAAGGCCCTGTACCTGTTGCTCGAGCGGCTGGACAGCGGTGAGATCGCCTTCGACCGCCTGGTGATCGAATGCACCGGCCTGGCCGATCCAGCCCCAGTGGCCCAGACCTTCTTCATCGATGAAGACCTGCGCGAACGCTACATTCTTGACGGCATCCTGACCCTGGTGGACGCCGCCCACGCCGAGGTCCACCTGACCCAGGCCATCGCTCAGGCACAGGTCGGGTTTGCCGATAGGCTGCTCCTTAGCAAGACCGACCTGGTGGATGCAGCCCATGCCGAGGCGCTTGCCGAGCGCCTTACCCGGATTAACCGACGGGCGCCGATCCGAGTGGTCGAGCACGGCAAGATTGATCTGGCCGAGTTACTCGACATTCGCGGCTTCAATCTCAACGCGGACCTGGGCGGCGGGCTCAGCCTTCGCCCGGTCGCCAAGGCCACCACGGCCGATCGCATCAGCAGCCTCGTGCTGCGCACCGACAAGCCGCTGGATATCGACAAGCTCAGTGCGTTCATGAACCAGCTGCTGGAAGAACACGGCAAGCAATTGCTGCGCTATAAAGGTGTGCTGAACATTGCCGGCGAACCCCGCCGACTGGTATTCCAGGGCGTACTCAAGCTGTACGGTTTCGATTGGGACACCGAATGGGCCGAGGGTGAAGCTCGGGAAAGCGTGATCGTATTTATTGCTGACGAATTGCCTGAAGAGAAGATCCGCGAAGGGTTCGACGCCGCGCTCCTCTGACCATCCGCGCCTGCGCCTGGGTTTTCATACCGCCAAAAAAAACCGGCCGCAGGGGCCGGTTTTTTTGTTGCTACTGCTGTTAAGCGCCGTACACCGGCAGCTTCTTGCAGATGGCCTTGACCTTCTCGCGAACGGCATCGATCACCGCTTCGTTGTTCAGGTCCGCCAGGATGTCGCAGATCCAGCCGGCCAGTTCCTTGCACTCGGCTTCCTTGAAGCCGCGAGTGGTCACGGCCGGGGTGCCGAAGCGCAGGCCCGAGGTGACGAATGGGGAGCGTGGGTCGTTCGGCACCGAGTTCTTGTTCACGGTGATGAACGCCTTGCCCAATGCGGCGTCAGCGTCTTTGCCGGAGATGTCCTGCTTGATCAACGACAGCAGGAACAGGTGGTTTTCAGTACCGCCGGAGACCACGTCGAAGCCGCGTTCGATGAACACGCCGGCCATGGCCTTGGCATTCTTCACCACTTGCTGCTGGTAGGCCTTGAACTCAGGTTGCAGAGCTTCCTTGAAGCAGATCGCCTTGGCCGCGATCACGTGCTCCAGCGGGCCACCCTGGGCGCCTGGGAATACGGCCGAGTTCAGCTTCTTCTCGATGTCGGTGTTGGCGCGTGCCAGGATCAGGCCGCCACGTGGGCCACGCAGGGTCTTGTGGGTCGTGGTGGTGACCACGTCGGCGAACGGCACCGGGTTCGGGTAGACGCCAGCGGCGACCAGGCCCGCAACGTGAGCCATGTCGACGAACAGGTAGGCACCGACCTTATCGGCGATTTCGCGGAAGCGCGGGAAGTCGAGGATCTGCGAGTAGGCGGAGAAGCCGGCCACGATCATTTTCGGCTTGTGCTCGACCGCCAGGCGCTCGACTTCGTCGTAGTCGATCAGGCCGTTGCCATCGATGCCGTACTGGATGGCGTTATACAGTTTGCCCGAGGACGAGACGCTGGCGCCGTGGGTCAGGTGACCGCCGTGGGCCAGGCTCATGCCCAGGATGGTGTCGCCGGCCGACAGCAGCGCCAGGTAGACGGCGGCGTTGGCTTGCGAGCCTGCGTGCGGCTGGACGTTGGCGTAATCGGCGCCGAACAGTTGCTTGGCGCGGTCGATGGCCAGTTGCTCGACCACATCGACGTACTCGCAACCGCCGTAGTAGCGCTTGCCCGGGTAGCCTTCGGCGTACTTGTTGGTCAGTACCGAGCCTTGAGCTTCCATCACCGCGGGGCTGGTGTAGTTTTCCGAAGCGATCAGCTCAATGTGCTCTTCCTGGCGCTGAGCTTCTTGCTCCATGGCGGCAAAGAGATCGGCGTCGTACTTGGCAATAGTCAAATCACGGCTGAACATGGCGGTCCTCAAGGATCGGGGCAGAAAAGGGGGGCATTCTAACCCAACCGGTTTTGGAAGGCATATGAAAGGACGTCATGTCCTGGACGAATGGGTTTCATGCGCCCCAAGTGGTGTCCTGGCCGGGCCTTTCGCGAGCAGGCTCGCTCCCACACTTGAAATGCATTCCTCTGTGGGAGCGAGCCCGCTCGCGAAGGGGCCCGCCCAGACGATGTAAATCTCAGTCGAGCATGAACAGCGCATCATTGCTGAACTGCGCTTCAAACCGGTTGGCCGGCATCGGGCGGCCGAACAGGTAGCCCTGGACTTCGTCGCAGCCATGTTCACGGAGGAAATCCAGTTGCTCATGGGTCTCGACACCCTCGGCGATGACCGCCAGGTTGAGACTATGGGCCATGGCGATGATTGCCCGGGCGATCTGTGCATCCTGCTCGCCGGACGGCAGGCCGTCGACGAAAGTACGGTCGATCTTCAGCACGTCGATGGGGAATTGCTTGAGGTAGTTGAGCGATGAATAACCAGTGCCGAAGTCATCGACCGCGATGCTCAGGCCCAGATTCTTCAAGCCGGCCAGGATCTGCATCGCCTCGCTGACTTCGCGCATCAGAATGCTCTCCGTCAGCTCCAGTTCCAGGCAAGCCGGCGGCAGGCCGGTGCTGCGCAGGATATTGGCGATTCGCGTGCCGAGTTGGCCGTCGGAGAACTGCCGGGCGGAAATGTTGACCGAGACCTTCGGCACCCGGACCTTGGCCTGGTGCCAGGTCTTGAGCTGGCGACAGGCCTCGCTGATGACCCAGTCGCCGACGTCCACCACCAGCCCGAGTTCTTCGAGCACCGGGATGAAGTCCCCTGGCGGCACCAGCCCGCGTCGCGGATGGCGCCAGCGCAGCAAGGCCTCGGTCCCGGTCAGGCGCTTGCCGTCGCCGCTGAACTGTGGCTGGTAATACAGGACGAACTCGTTCTGTTCCAGCGCATGGCGCAGGTCGCTTTCCAGCTCCAGGCGCTCCAGGGCGCTGGCGTTCATGTCGGCCTGGTAGAACTGGAAGTTGTTCTTGCCGCGCTCTTTGGCGTGGTACATGGCGGTGTCGGCGTTTTTCATCAGTTGGCTCAGCTCGTTGCCGTCCTGTGGGCTCAGGGCGATACCGATACTGGCGGTGACGAAGAACTCCCGGCCTTCGAGCACAAACGGCCGGACCAGGCTGGCAAGGATCTGCTCGGCCACGGTAATCGCCCGGTTGAGCGCCATTTCGCGGCTTGCGCGCGGTTGCAGCAACAGGGTGAACTCGTCGCCGCCCATGCGCGCCACCGTGTCGTCATCGGCCACGCAGCCGAGCAGTCGCGTGGCCATTTCCTTGAGCATCCGGTCGCCGGCGGCGTGGCCGAGGGAATCGTTGATCGGCTTGAAGCGGTCCAGGTCGAGGAACATCAGCACCACCCAGCTCTTCTGCCGTTCCGCCGATTGCAGCGCGGTATGCAGGCGGTCCTGGAACAGCGTGCGGTTGGGCAGGTGGGTCAGGGCGTCGTAGTAAGCCAGGCGATGGATGCGCTGCTCGCTGGCCTTGCGCTCGCTGATGTCGCTGAAGAAGCACACATAACTGGCGAGGTCGCCTTCGTCGTCGAGCACCGCGGTAATGCCGACCCAGGCCGGATAGTGCTCGCCGTTGCGGCGCTTGAGCCAGACTTCGCCTTCCCAGGTGCTGTGCTGTTGCAGCTGCTTGAGCACGTAGCGCAAGTGGGCTTCCTGCTGCTCATCTACGGTCAGCATGTTGGGCAACTGGTCCAGCACCTGCGACACCGCATAACCGCTGACCCGGCTGAAGGCTTCGTTGGCTTGGACAATGTAGCCGGCCGGGTCGGTGATCAGAATCGCCGAGGTCGAATGCTCGAACACCGTCGCGGCCATGCGCAGGTCTTTTTCGGCGCGACGCTGCTGGCTGATGTCGCGGCCGACGCCCAATACCCCCTCGAACGCGCCGTTGTCGTCCCACACCAGCACCAGCCGCAGCTCGATGGGGATCTTGCGCCCGTCGGCACGCAGGCAGTCGAACAGGAACAGTTGGGTCTGCAGCTGGTTGCGCAGCTCGGCCAACTGGTCGGGCTGGTCGAGGGCCTTGCTGACGCGATCCATCAGGCTGTAGATGCCGGTCAGTTGTTGCGGATTGGCGATGGTCGACTGCCAGCCATGCTGGAAGATCCAGTCGGCGGTGTAGCCCAGCACTGCCTGGACCGACGGGCTGACATAGTTGAGCGAGAGCTTGCTGTCGGTGGAGAAAATCACGTCGCTGATGCTTTCGGCGAGCATCCGGTAGCGCTGCTCGCTGTCGCGCAACGATTCGCTGGCCTCGATCTGCTCGGTGATGTCCTTGGCCACGCCGATGATCCGCGTGACCTGATTATGGCGGTCCCGGGCCAGGGCCTGTTCGCGGACCTCGAAACGTCGCCATTTGCCGTTGCGATGGCGAAAGCGTAACTGGCATTGCAGCAGTTGCGTGTAACCGCCGCGGCGCTGTTCCTGGCGCAGGTGGTGGTAATGATCGGCATCGTCGCTGTGAAGCAGGATTTCCCAGAAATACTCGCCCATCTGGTGCAATTCAGTACGGTCGTAGCCGAGCGTCTGGCCCAGGTGGTGGTTGCTGAAGATCATCCGCTGGCTGATGACGTCCTGTACGTAAAGATGATCCGGGACGGTGCGCACCACGTCGGACCAGAAGCCTTCGCGCTCAAGCAGCGACAGTTCGATGAGCTTGCGGCTGGTGATATCGCTGATGCTCAGGATGACGGCGTTATAGTCATCCTGCGTTTCCGGCAGGCGCAACACCAGCCACAAATGCTGGTCACGACCATGGGCGTCCTGGAGCCTGATTTCCAGTTCCAGTTGTTTGTGCTGGTCGAGCAGCGCTTCGAGCAGTTTCGAGCCAACCGGGTTGTTGTCTTTTGCCGCGTTGCCCACCAGCAGTTGCCAGGCCTGTTCGCAGGAGTCGACATTGAGCAGCTTCAAGGCCATCTGGTTGACTTCGGTGACGTGCACTTGCTGCTGTAACTGCTCGAGCTGCTGGGGGACCTGCAGCCAGGCGCGCAATTGCTCGCCATCATGCAGGCCGGCCCTGGCAAAAAAGGCCTTGAGCCCGGACAGGTCAAGTACACAGAGGGCCACGCCGGTGCCCTCGAAAATGTCCTGGTAGCGGCGGCGCCCCTCATGCAACTGACGCTGGCGGCGACGCATGTTCAGCAGCGCGATCACCGGCAGCAGCGAAAACGCCAGGCCCAGCAGGCATTTGCCGATGAACGCGGGCAGCAATTGTTCGAGCACCTGGCTGCGATCGAACAACCCGCGCAGCTGCCAGTCACTGCTGCTCAGGGGCACGGTCAACACGGTGTTGCTCAAGTCTTGCTCGGTCAATCGGGTCGGGTTGAGCGCGGGCGGAGCCTCGTCACGGCTGACGATTTGCTGGTTGAGCCGGTTCTCCACCAGCCACAGCGGGCGCAGCCCGGTATCGGCCTGTTTGGTCAATGTCGCAAAAAAACTCGGGGTCAGGCGCAACGCCCAATAACCGCGAGTACTGCCGCTGGCCTGATGCAATAGCAGGTGCACCACGGAACCGTCCTCGGCATTGCTGAAATAATGCGCCTGGGCATGACTGCGCCGTACCAGTTCGGCCAGGTAGCCGGCATCCTCGCTGGTAGCGTCGCTGTCGCTGAGCACCCGGCCGGAAGGGCTCAGCAGTGCCAGGCTGCGTAATTCGGGCAACGATTGCTGGAGTTTGCGCAGCAGCGCCTGTTGTTCGTCGGCGCTTTGCGGTTGTTCGACGATCGGTAGCAGATTGAGTGCAATCTGCGCATTCAACGCCATGTTCAGGCTGACTTGCGCGGCCAGGTCGGCGGTGTAGTCGATGGTGTATTGGCGCTGTTGCTGCTGGGTTTCGCGCAGTTGGTCGAGCAATTGCCAGAAAAGCAGGCCCAGCAGCAACAGCACCAGCGAGGCCAGCGCGCCCTTCAATGTCCCGCGCAGGGGCACGCCAGGCACAGCAGGGGCGGCGCGCGGGGACGGGGACGGAGTGACGTTGGACAAGCTGTAATCCTGCAGTTTGCTGGACTGGCGCGACGTGCACTATAAGCCGGACGCCCGAAGGGCGGCTAGCATGCCTTGACTTGTGGCAAAGTGCCAGCCCTGGGCGGCTGGACCTTGACCGGCGGTTGAGGTAGCTTTGCCGGTCAAACAAGAGCGCTCCGGCTCCAGATTCCCAGGCTCAATCCGCCCGCAGGCATTGATCAACATCAAGTGCCCGCGCCGCGCATGGCCTGGCTCGTTCTTTTCACCTGTCACTGACGCTAGGTTCACCATGGCTCAATACGTCTTCACCATGCATCGGCTGAGCAAAGTTGTTCCGCCGAAGCGGGAAATCCTGAAAAACATTTCGCTGTCATTTTTCCCCGGCGCCAAGATCGGCGTGCTGGGCCTCAACGGTTCGGGCAAGTCCACGCTGCTGAAAATCATGGCTGGCGTCGACAACGAATTCGACGGCGAAGCCCGTCCGATGCCTGACCTGAACATCGGCTACCTGCCGCAGGAACCTCAGCTGGATCCGACCAAGACCGTCCGCGAAGTGGTCGAGGAAGCGGTCAGCGTGATCAAGGACGCCCAGGCGCGCCTGGACGAGGTCTATGCCGCCTACGCCGATCCGGACGCCGATTTCGACAAGCTGGCCGCCGAGCAGGCCAAGCTCGAAGCGATCCTGCAGGCCAGCGATGGCCACAACCTGGACCGTCAGCTGGAAGTCGCCGCCGATGCACTGCGCCTGCCAGCCTGGGACGCCAAGGTCGAGCACCTGTCCGGCGGTGAAAAGCGCCGCGTGGCGCTGTGCCGCTTGCTGCTGTCCGCCCCGGACATGCTGCTGCTCGACGAACCGACCAACCACCTGGACGCCGATTCCGTCGCCTGGCTCGAACACTTCCTGCACGATTTCCCTGGCACCGTGGTTGCGATCACGCACGACCGGTACTTCCTGGACAACGTTGCCGGCTGGATCCTGGAGCTCGACCGTGGCGCAGGCATTCCATACGAAGGCAACTATTCGGGCTGGCTGGAGGCCAAATCCGATCGTCTGGCCCAGGAGTCCAAGCAGCAATCGGCGCATGAAAAAGCCATGAAGGAAGAACTGGAGTGGGTGCGCAAAGGCGCCAAGGCTCGTCAGTCCAAATCCAAGGCGCGTCTGCAACGCTTCGAGGAAATGCAGTCCCAGGAATTCCAGAAGCGCAGCGAAACCAACGAGATCTACATCCCGGCCGGCCCACGCCTGGGTGACAAGGTCATCGAGTTCAAGAACGTCACCAAGGGCTACGGCGACCGCGTGTTGATCGACAACCTGTCGTTCTCCATGCCCAAGGGCGCCATCGTCGGCGTGATCGGTGGTAACGGCGCCGGTAAATCCACGCTGTTCCGCATGCTGATGGGCAAGGAAACGCCGGATTCGGGCACCATCGAAATCGGTGAAACCGTGCAGCTGGCCTGCGTCGACCAGAGCCGCGACGACCTGGACGGCAGCAAGACGGTGTTCCAGCAGATTTCCGACGGCTCCGACCAGATCCGCATCGGCAGCTACGAAATCCCGTCGCGTACCTACGTGGGGCGCTTCAACTTCAAGGGTGGCGATCAGCAGAAATTCGTCAAGGACCTGTCCGGTGGTGAGCGTGGTCGCTTGCACCTGGCGCTGACCTTGAAGGAGGGTGGCAACGTCCTGCTGCTCGACGAACCGTCCAACGACCTCGACGTCGAAACCCTGCGTTCCCTGGAAGAGGCCCTGCTGGACTTCCCGGGCGCGGCCATTGTGATCTCCCACGACCGGTGGTTCCTTGACCGCGTCGCGACGCACATCCTGGCGTACGAAGACGACTCGCAAGCGGTGTTCTTCGAAGGCAACTACACCGAGTACGAAGCCGATCGCAAGAAGCGCCTCGGCGAAGCCGCTGCCCAGCCGCATCGTGTACGGCACAAGAAGCTGGCTTGATTCGCCCGGCTAAGCAGTAACCCTGTGGGAGCGAGCCCGCTCGCGAAGGCGTCAGATCAGTTGAAACATAACTGACTGACCCACCGCCATCGCGAGCAAGCTCGCTCCCACATTGGCTTTGGGGTTGCCGCAAGATACCTGGCTGACATCGAATCCTGTGGGAGCGAGCCCGCTCGCGAAGGCGTCAGATCAGTCGAAAAATAATTGACTGATCCACCGCCATCGCGAGCAGGCTCGCTCCCACATTGGTTTTGGGGTTGCCGCAAGATATCTGGCTGACATCGAACCCTGTGGGAGCGAGCCCGCTCGCGAAGGCGTCAGATCAGTCGAAAAATAATTGACTGACCCACCGCCATCGCGAGCAGGCTCGCTCCCACATTGGTTTTGGGTTTGCCGCAAGATATCTGGCTGACATCGAACCCTGTGGGAGCGAGCCCGCTCGCGAAGGCGTCGGATCAGTCGAAAAATAATTGACTGACCCACCGCCTTCGCGAGCAGGCTCGCTCCCACATTGGTTTTGGGGTTGCCGCAGAATATCTGGCTGACATCGAATCCTGTGGGAGCGAGCCCGCTCGCGAAGGCGTCAGATCAGTTGAACGATAATGACTGACCCACCGCCATCGCGAGCAGGCTCGCTCCCACATTGGTTTTGGGTTTCCCGCAAGATACCTGGCTGACATCGAATCCTGTGGGAGCGGGCTTGCTCGCGAAGGCGTCAGATCAGTTGAACGATAATTGACTGACCACCGCCATCGCGAGCAAGCTCGCTCCCACATTGGCTTTGGGTTTGCCGCAAGATACCTGGCCGACATCGAACCCTGTGGGAGCGAGCCCGCTCGCGAAGGCGTCAGATCAGTCGAAAAATAATTGACTGACCCACCGCCTTCGCGAGCAGGCTCGCTCCCACATTGGTTTTGGGTTTGCCGCAAGATACCTGGCCGACATCGAATCCTGTGGGAGCGAGCAGGCTCGCTCCCACATTGTTTTGGGGTTGCCGCAAGATATCTGGCTGCATCGAACCCTGTGGGAGCGAGCCCGCTCGCGAAGGCGTCGGATCAGTTGAACGATAATTGACTGATCCACCGCCATCGCGAGCAAGCTCGCTCCCACATGAGGCCAGCAACATCACCCAAGCTCTATTTCCAGCACCTCGATCGCCACATCCCCCACCGGCCGCTTCCACACCACCTCATCCCCGATCTTCGCACCTAGCAAGGCCCGCCCCAGCGGCGAACCCCAATTGATCAATCCATTGGCGGCATCGGCCTGGTCTTCACCCACCAGTTGCACTCGTTGCGCCTGGTCGTGCTCATCGGCGAATGTCACCCAATGTCCGATTCGCACCTGATCACATTTGCTCAAGGTGACGACTTGCGCGCTCTGCAGCCGCTGATTGAAATACCGCAGGTCCCGTTCGAGGTCGGCGATACGCTGCTTGTCCGCCTGCTCGCCCTGGGCTGTCTGTTGGCTGTGCAGTGCTTGCAACTCGGCGACACGCGCCTGTAGCTGGGCAAGCCCGGCGGGTGTGACGTAGTTGGGTTGCGTGCTGACCTGACGCTCGACCGGTTGATCGGCCTGGGCGGCGGCGTTGTCTTCGTTGACGAAGGCGCGACTCATGATGATCTCCTTGTAGTGGAGTTTGGGCCATGGTCGCAGGGTTTTGGTTTCGACGAATGTCTGTACGCGACTCACGGCGAGCGATAAGCCCGGGCGGCGTCCCGATCTTTCTCCTGTTGCCAGGCCCGTTCGCGGTCGTCCCAATGGCGCTCACGGTAGGCGTCACGCTCTTGGCTCTCGCGCATGGCCTGGCACTGCCGAAAGCCATCGCTCCAGCCTTCGGCGTAGTGGGCGTCCTTGAGATAACGCGGCACGTCTTTCCGGAATTGGCCAGTGATTGAGCCGGCGGCTTGCCGGCCACTGCTGCAACCGTCATCGAAGCCATCGGCGAAGGCCGGTGGATAACCTCGGGCGATCAGATCCTCGTGGGTGGTTTCGCAGCCACCGAGCAACATCAACACACCCAGTACCACTGCCGCGCGCCTCATGTTCTGCCTGCCTGCCGGATCCACTTGTAAGGCAAGTCTAGAAGCGGATTCGTCAGAAAGGCGTGAAAGCGCGGTGATCATTCCGTTCGTTCAGTAGTGGTACCACTTCACTTCGAGCATCACCTCGGTTTCCGGCGAAGCCAATTGGCTGAATTCGCGCTGGGCGCTCAGGCGCAGACCGAGGTTGCGCGACAATTCCCACTGCTGATTCAGGCTCACGCTACGGCGCACTTCGCCGTTGACGAAGTAATCGCCCTTGGCTTCGAGGCTCAGGTTGCCCAGTGGGTTTTTCCACAGCACGCCGCTGTTGAAGCCGGCGGCCGGGGCGATGAACTGGGCGAAGTCGTTATTGTGCTCGACCCGCACCGTGCCCAGGGCAAAGCCCAGCACATCCTCACCCAAGGCCCAGGTACCACCGGCGCCGCCGTTGACGTGGCTGACCAGGGTTTCATCGTCGTGTTTGCCAGGCACCCGCTCCAGGCCACCGGTAACCTGCCAGGACAGCGGCTGCAGCAACTCATTGCGCGGGGTCAGCGAGCGAATGGTCGCCAGGTCCAGTTGTTGTAGCTGCCAATCGTTGCCTTCGTACTGGCGCAGCTTCAATTGCAGGATCTCGATCTGTGCGCCGAGCGGGAAACTCTCGGCATTGTCGTTGAGGTCGTGATAGGCCATGCGCAAGCCGTATTCACCGAACGCACGATCGCCTCGCGTACCCAGGCCAGCCTGCCAGGTGCGCGACTCATGACCATCCTCGGGCAGGCCGGGTTGCGGGATGTCCAGTTCCGGCGCGGGATTGCGGTTGATCGCCCGCAGCAGTTCGAAGCTGCGTTGGGCCCGCTGTGGGTCACGTTCCTGGCCGTTGGCGCGATAGCGCTCCAGGCGATAGGCCGCATCGATGATCAGGGCCTGGCGTTGACGCGGCAGCGCCTTGAATGCCGGCGCTTGCAGTTGCTGCTGGTCGGCGCTGACTTTCTGTACCCATTGCTGCTCGTCGTCGCTGAGCGGCTCGGCGCGGCTGAGCAGCTCTCGCTCGCGGGACGGCCGGTACTGGATGCTTTCCACCAGTCCGGCTTCTTTCACCGCCTTGACAGTGTCGGTGGGGATCGCCGTCAGCGGGAACTGCTCGGTCAGGCGCAGGCTCGGACGCGCCACCTGCAGCAGTTCGAGAAGGCGATAGGAGCAGTTTTCATCGAAGAAGAAATAGTCGAACTGGATCTGCTTGAGTTCCCACACATGCTCGACCATGCGTTCGGTTTCCGCCTGGCTCAGGTTGAGACGGTATTCCCACAGGTCGCGGTTCTCCAGGCTACGGTACTCGGAGAGTTTTTCCTGGTACGGCACCAGGGCGAACAGTCCTGGGTAGCCGCCCATCAAGCCCTTCCAGGCGTAGAGCAGGCTGTTGTCGGAGCCCTCGATGTAGGCGCCGAAGTTGATTGCGTAGCTGAGCAGGGCGGTCTTGTCGCTTTGCACGTCGGCCTGGTCGATGCGCAGCAAGGTATGGCCGAACATCGAGGAAGGGCTGTTCAGGTACGCGGCGGGGAAAATCATCACCGCGCTGTGGGGCGATACGTCCTTGAACCACTGAGTGAATTCGCTGCAATTGACCGCCGGCAGGTCCGTCAGGTTGAGCTGCGCCTTGAGCCAGCGCGTTCGCGCCGGGTACACGCACTGGGCATGTTGCTGGCCGGCACTGGCCGGGCCGTACAAGGCTTGCAGCGTGGCGGTCAGCTCACGGTCGGGATGTTCATTGCCGTCGGGTGCGAGGAAAAACTTGCGATCGCTGACATAGCTGCGCCAGCCACCGAGCTTGGCCGTTTCGTAGTGACCCAGGGAAATCCAGAAGCGGTCATTGGCCAGTTGCTGCAAACGTTGAGGATCGACATGAGGCGCGGCGGACAGCGGGGCGCACACACAGAGCGCCAGCCAGGCAAGGCGTTTGAGCATAGTCGGCTACTTGGAAAGTCGAAAAATAAAGACCGAAGGGGCCCCAAAAAGAAAAAACCCGCTCCCCGAAAGGAGCGAGTGATGTCGAGCTTAAGCTTGAGTAGCGTACTTGGCCAGGCGAGGGTCGTTTTTCAGCACGGCCAGGGTGTTGGTATGCACGTCTTCGGCGGTCACGTCAGCCTTGCTGAAGATCTGCTGGAAGTGCTCGTGGGTCACAGCGGAGAAATGCGCGCGGTCTTCCGGCGCCACGCCCAGTACCACGGCGTAGGTAGTCAGTGCTTCACCCTGACCCTTGGCCATGTCTTCGGACAGCTCGTTCATCATGCCATTCATGGCCAGCCAGGACTTGCCACCGTAGGTCAGTGCCGCGTTGGTCGAGCAGCCGTTGGTGCCGGAGGTCATGCCGAAGGTGGCGTTGCCGGAGGTGCCGTTGGTGGTGGATGCGAGGAAGTGCGCCGGGGTGCCACGCTGGCCTTCGAACAGCATGTTGCCCCAACCGCAATCCGGGCCGCCCGGGGCCTGAGCCATGGCGTTGATGGATACAGCGGTGAAGAGAGTACCGAGAAGAATCCGTTTCATAGCTATGTTCTCTTTATGTGCATACCAATGGACAGGGTCTGGCCACTACAGCAGCCAGTGGGCCGGTTATTGTTCCAGCCGCGCAGTTTGGAGTTTAGGCACGTTCCGAGGGTTCCGTGACATTTTGCAAAAACATTATTTGAAATCACCTGTTTACGGGCTTCTGCCGGTGGTGGGGCCGTCGACTATGCTTCGGCCTGAGGCGCTCCTTGCCAGTCAGGCATGGGCAGCGCCAGAATGCCGCTATCTGCCCCGCCTGATGTAAGGAAGCCCGATGCCTGATCCTGTTGCTGCCAGCTTGCGTCTAGCGCCCGAAGCGCTGACCCGTCCGTTTTCCGCTGAACAGTTCAGCTTCTCTACCACCAATGATCTGGAGCCCTTTCGCGGTGTGCTTGGCCAGGAACGCGCGGTCGAAGCCTTGCAGTTCGGTGTGGCGATGCCACGCCCCGGTTACAACGTCTTTGTCATGGGCGAGCCCGGCACCGGTCGGTTCTCGTTCGTCAAACGCTACCTCAAGGCCGAGGGCAAGCGCATGCAGACCCCGGCGGACTGGGTCTATGTCAATAACTTCGACGAGCCTCGCGAGCCGCGTGCCCTGGAATTGCCGTCGGGCACGGCCGGGGCATTCATCGCCGACATCAATGGCCTGATCGACAATCTGCTGGCGACTTTTCCGGCGGTGTTCGAGCATCCGTCCTACCAACAGAAAAAAAGCGCGATCGACCGCGCCTTCAATCAGCGCTACGACCGCGCCCTCGATGTGATCGAGCGCCTGGCGTTGGAAAAGGATGTCGCGCTGTACCGTGACAGCAGCAACATCGCCTTCACGCCGATGAGCGAAGGCAAGGCCCTGGATGAAGCGGAGTTCGCCCAGTTGCCGGAGGCCGATCGCGAGCGCTTCCATGAGGACATTTCCAATCTGGAGGAGCGTCTGAACGAAGAGCTCGCCAGCCTGCCGCAGTGGAAACGCGAATCCAACAACCAGCTGCGCCAGCTCAACGAAGAAACCATCACCCTGGCCTTGCAGCCGTTGCTCGCGCCGCTCTCGGAAAAATACGCCGAGAATGCCGCCGTCTGCGGCTACCTGCAGGCCATGCAGGTCTACCTGCTCAAGACCGTGGTCGAGCAATTGGTCGACGACAGCAAGACCGACGCCGTCGCCCGTAAATTGCTCGAGGAGCAATACGCGCCGAGCCTGGTGGTCGGGCATCCGGCGAGCGGTGGCGCGCCGGTGGTGTTCGAACCGCACCCGACCTACGACAACCTGTTCGGGCGCATCGAGTACAGCACCGATCAGGGCGCGCTCTACACCACGTATCGGCAGTTGCGCCCGGGTGCCTTGCACCGGGCCAACGGCGGGTTCCTGATTCTTGAGGCGGAAAAGATGCTCGGCGAGCCGTTCGTGTGGGATGCGCTCAAGCGCGCCCTGCAATCGCGCAAGCTGAAGATGGAGTCGCCGTTGGGTGAGCTGGGGCGGCTGGCGACGGTCACCCTGACGCCGCAACATATTCCGTTGCAGGTCAAGGTGGTGATCATCGGCGCCCGCCAGCTGTACTACGCGTTGCAGGACCTGGATTCGGACTTCCAGGAAATGTTTCGCGTGCTGGTGGACTTCGACGAAGACATCCCGATGGGCGACGAGAGCCTGGAGCAGTTTGCCCAGTTGCTCAAGACCCGAACCTCGGAGGAGGGCATGGCCCCGCTTACCGCCGATGCGGTGGCGCGCCTGGCCACTTACAGCGCGCGCCTGGCGGAGCATCAGGGGCGCCTGTCGGCGCGGATCGGTGATCTGTTCCAATTGGTCAGCGAAGCGGACTTCATCCGGCAGTTGGCCGGCGATGACATGACCGATGCCGGCCACATCGAGCGCGCCCTCAAGGCCAAGGCGACTCGCACCGGACGGGTTTCGGCGCGGATCCTCGACGACATGCTGGCCGGGATCATCCTGATCGATACCGACGGCGCGGCCGTGGGCAAGTGCAACGGGCTGACCGTGCTGGAAGTGGGGGATTCGGCGTTTGGCGTGCCGGCGCGGATTTCCGCCACGGTGTACCCGGGCGGCAGCGGTATCGTCGACATCGAGCGTGAGGTCAACCTCGGCCAGCCGATCCACTCCAAGGGTGTGATGATCCTCACCGGGTACCTGGGCAGCCGTTATGCCCAGGAATTCCCCCTGGCGATTTCGGCCAGCATCGCCCTGGAGCAATCCTACGGTTATGTGGACGGTGACAGCGCCTCCCTGGGCGAGGCTTGCACGTTGATCTCGGCCCTGTCGAAGACGCCGTTGAAGCAGTGCTTCGCGATCACCGGTTCGATCAACCAGTTCGGCGAAGTGCAGGCGGTCGGCGGGGTCAACGAGAAGATCGAAGGGTTCTTCCGCCTCTGCGAAGCCCGCGGACTGACGGGAGAGCAGGGTGCGATCATCCCCCAGGCCAACGTTGCGACCCTGATGCTCGACGAGAAGGTGCTGGCCGCGGTGCGAGCGGGGCAGTTCCACGTCTATGCCGTGCGCCAGGCCGACGAGGCATTGAGCCTGCTGGTGGGCGAACCTGCCGGTGAGCCGGATGAAAATGGCGAGTTCCCGGAGGGCAGCGTCAACGCTCGCGTGGTGGAGCGGCTACGGGTGATCGCGGAAATGATCAGCGAAGACGACATCAAGGAAGCGGAAAAGGAAATGGCCCAGCAGGCCCTGGCGGAGGCGAAGCCTGCGTAACGCTTTCCTGACCGCCGCAAGACCCTGTGGGAGCGAGCTTGCTCGCGATAGCGGAGTTTCAGTCACAGTTTTTTGACTGTCAAACCGCTATCGCGACCAAGCTCGCTCCCACATTGTTTCGTGGGTTATTTCGACTGTGCGTCACCAGTTTGGCGTCAATATTCACACTATGACCGCTCGGCGCATTCTGGTCTCGAAATCCCTTGCGGCCGGAACTTTTCTCCTATCCTCAGTTCAAGGATAACGAGAGCCATCATTGGATCGAAACAGCCTTCCCGGGCTGAATACCGGATCTACCGAGGGGCGCCGCCATGTCGCGCAACCTTTGTCTTACTCGCCACTGCCTGGGTCTGGTGACCCGTATCGAATGCGCCGTTCGTCCGCTCGCTGGCAACACCGGCATGTGGACTGTACTGTTCGCCGCCGGAATGGCCGGCGAGCAACCTACCGCGATCAAGGCCCAAGGGCCGTTCCCTGGCCCGACTGCCGCTGAAACCCTCCTCGACACCATCGTCCAGAACCTGACATTGCACGGTTATGAGCTGGCTGATGATCCGCAGATCTGGTCGCTGCACATGCAGGCACAGCTACGGGAAATCAACGGAGGCCGTTGTCGCAACGTCGGCGGCGTCGAATATCGCCCGCTGCATTGAGCCTTCAGCGCGGTAAAGTCTTGACACAAGCGTCGGGCCCCAGGAAGGGGGCGGCGTTTGTGGGGCGGGTCGTGGCTGATATACTCGCCGCGATTTTTCAG
The DNA here is from genome assembly GCF_051131995.1 of Pseudomonas sp. Z1-29. Taxonomy (NCBI): domain Bacteria; kingdom Pseudomonadati; phylum Pseudomonadota; class Gammaproteobacteria; order Pseudomonadales; family Pseudomonadaceae; genus Pseudomonas; species Pseudomonas sp. Z1-29. The sequence continues at coordinate 945,013 of NZ_CP071645.1, forward strand.
CCCAGGTGTGAGACTCAATGGAACGCTTTATCGAAAATGCAATGTATGCCTCCCGTTGGCTACTGGCGCCGATCTACTTCGGGTTGTCCCTGGGCTTGCTGGCCCTGGCACTGAAATTCTTCCAGGAAGTCTTTCATATCATTCCCAACGTATTTGCCATGGCCGAGTCCGAGCTGATCCTGGTGCTGTTGTCGCTGATCGACATGGCGCTGGTAGGCGGCCTGCTGGTGATGGTGATGATTTCCGGCTACGAGAACTTCGTCTCGCAACTGGACATCGACTCCGACAAGGAAAAGCTCAACTGGCTGGGCACCATGGATTCCTCGTCGCTGAAGATGAAAGTCGCGGCGTCGATCGTTGCCATTTCGTCCATCCACTTGCTGCGTATTTTCATGGACGCCAAGAACGTCGATCCCGAGCACCTGATGTGGTACGTGATCATCCACATGACCTTCGTGGTCTCGGCATTCGCCATGGGCTATCTGGACAAACTGACCAAGCATTGAGGTTCGTCACGGGCGGCGGCATCTGTGCTAGTCTGCTCGCCCTTTTGGTTCCGGGCGCTCCGGGAGGCGCTGTGTCACGCACGGCACGTTCCCGAGCCGTCCGCACAGCGGAGCAGCAGCATGTCCGAAGTTAACCTGTCCACCGACGAAACCCGCGTCAGCTACGGCATCGGCCGTCAGTTGGGCGACCAACTGCGCGACAACCCGCCGCCGGGCGTCAGCCTGGACGCGATCCTCGCCGGCCTGACCGACGCTTTCGCCGGCAAGCCGAGCCGCGTGGGCCAGGACGAGATGTCCGCAAGCTTCAAGGTGATCCGCGAAATCATGCAGGCCGAAGCCGCCGCCAAGGCTGAAGCCGCTGCTGGCGAAGGCCGTGCATTCCTGGTCGAAAACGCCAAGCGCGAAGGCATCACCACCCTGGCGTCCGGCCTGCAGTTCGAAGTGCTGACCCAGGGCGAAGGCGCCAAGCCGACTCGCGAAGACCAGGTGCGTACCCACTACCATGGCACCCTGATCGACGGCACTGTGTTCGACAGCTCCTACGATCGTGGCCAGCCAGCCGAATTCCCGGTAGGTGGCGTGATCCCGGGCTGGACCGAAGCGCTGCAACTGATGAACGCCGGCAGCAAATGGCGCCTGTACGTGCCGAGCGAACTGGCCTACGGCGCCCAGGGCGTTGGCAGCATTCCACCGCACAGCGTGCTGGTGTTTGACGTCGAGCTGTTGGACGTTCTGTAAGGCAATTGCCTTTTGGGGGAGCGAGCCTGTTCGCGAAGCGGTGTGTCATCGAACATTGATATCGACTGACCTACCGTCTTCGCGAGCAGGCTCGCTCCCACAGGGTTTGCTGCTTCATCCATGGAACCTGCCACTGAAATCACCCGTCGGGCGCAACGCCCGGGCGTAGCAGAACAGGAACAGGTTACGCACCAGCTCCTTGAGCACCAGCGGCTCACTGGAATTGAGGCTGTTGAGGTCCAGGTCGCCTTGGTCCTGCAGCTCGTTCAAGGCTTCTTCTTCGAGCACCGCACAGACTTCGCCGGTTTCCCGATGCAGGATTCTGAGGTAGGGATGTGGGCGGTCCAGCCAGGCATCGATCAAATAAGTCATGGTTCTCATCTCCTTGATGGGGTTCGATGAGAATAATTCTTATTCGCTAAATAGCAAGTCTCTATTGGCGCAACGCGGGTTTTTCTGACGATGGGTTGGGATGGCTCAGGTCATCCGCAACTGGCGGGCCTGGCGAAACGATGGGGGCGAAGCAGCATCCCGCGCGTGACGCGGGATGCACGTGTGACAGGTTCAGACCTTTCTGACGAACTCGGATTTGAGCTTCATCGGGCCGATGCCGTCGATCTTGCAGTCGATGTCGTGGTCGCCATCGCACAGGCGGATATTCTTCACCTTGGTGCCGACCTTGACCACCAGCGAAGTGCCCTTGACCTTGAGGTCCTTGATCACGGTGATGGTATCGCCGTCCTGCAGGACGTTGCCGACCGAATCTTTTTTCACCGTATCGTCGGACGGCGCTTCAGCTTCGCCGCTGGCGGACCATTCGTGGGCACACTCCGGGCAGACCAGTTGAGTACCGTCTTCGTAGGTGTATTCGGAATTGCATTTCGGGCAGGGAGGCAACGTGCTCACTAAGGTTCCTTGGGTATCAGGAGATCAAAAGGGCGCACATTGTATAGGGTTTTGTTGCGAAAGAGGGATGGTACTGCGTTCGGAGAACCTGTGGCGAGGGGATTTATCCCCGCTGGGCTGCGCAGCAGCCCCAAGAGAGCTCAAACCAATCTACCTGGAACACCGGAATATAGCTTTTAGGGCTGCTTCGCAGCCCAGCGGGGATAAATCCCCTCGCCACAAAAAAGCTCCTTGGGTGTCAGTGCGTACGCGCCACCGCAAATTCGCTCAGTTCCACCAGCGCGTCGCGGTATTCGCTGGCCGGCAGGGCGTCGAGGCACTTGATCGCACGGGCAACGTAGTCCCGGGCCAGGGTTGCGGTGTAGTCCAGCGAACCGGAAGCTTCAACCGCCGCACGGATGCTTTCCAGATCCTCAATCCCGCCTTTCTGGATCGCCTGGCGGACCAGCGCGGCCTGTTCCGGCGTGCCTTCGCGCATGGTGTAGATCAGCGGCAGGGTTGGCTTGCCTTCGGCCAGGTCGTCACCGACATTCTTGCCCAGGGTGTCGGCGTCGCCCTTGTAGTCCAGCAGGTCGTCTACCAGTTGGAACGCCACGCCCAAGTGATCGCCGAAGGTGCGCAGGGCTTCGCTCTGCTCGGCGGTGGCGCCGGCCAGGGCGGCGGCGCTGTGAGTCGAGGCTTCGAAGAGCATCGCGGTCTTGCCGCGGATGACTTCCATGTAGGTTTCTTCGGTGGTGCTGGCGTCGCGGACCTTGGACAACTGCAACACTTCGCCTTCGGCGATGATGCGCGTGGCCTGGGACAGAATCTTCATCACCGGCATCGAGCCCAGTTCGACCATCATTTCGAACGAGCGCGAATACAGGAAGTCGCCCACCAGCACGCTTGGGGCGTTGCCCCACATCGCGTTGGCGGTCGAGCGGCCACGGCGCATGCCGGACATGTCGACCACGTCGTCATGCAGCAGCGTCGCGGTGTGCAAAAATTCGATGGTGGCGGCCAGCAGGCGCATGTCGTCGCCTTCGCGACCCAGGGCCTTGCCGCACAAAAGCACCAATAGAGGACGCAGGCGCTTGCCCCCGGCCGAAGTGATGTAGTCGCCGATTTTCGATACCAGCGGCACTCGGGAAGTCAGCTGCTTCTTGATGATACCGTCGACGGCGCTAAAATCGTCCGCCACAGCGCGGTAGAAAGCTTGGGGTTGCATCAGCGACAGGCGCTCCAGAAGGGTTGCGCGGCATGCTAGGACCCACGTCCGCAGGTGTCAAGGCGCGATAGACGGCCACTTGCAAGGCTCTGCCGGCTTGCGTACAATCGCGCACCCTGAACTTCCTGGGCAGCACCTGCCTTACGCAATTGCATCCGGGCCTTCCAGCCCATGCAGCCATGCCAGCCAATACCTCTTCTTATAAAGCGCTGGGTGAGCAGGATTATCGGAGAAATACCATGTCGTACGCAGTAATTGTTACTGGTGGCAAGCAATACAAGGTCGCCCCAGGTGAATACCTGAAGATCGAAAAACTGGAAATCGCTACCGGCGAATCCGTGACTTTTGATCGCGTTCTGTTGGTCGCCAATGGCGACGACGTGAATATCGGCGCTCCAGTCGTTGCTGGCGCTACCGTTGTGGCTGAAGTGATCTCCCAAGGTCGTCACGATAAAGTCCGCATCATCAAGTTCCGTCGTCGTAAGCACCACATGAAGCGTATGGGCCACCGCCAGTGGTACACCGAGATCAAAATCACCGGTATTCAGGCTTAATTCCAGCCTAATTCCTCACTAGGAGAATTGAACTCATGGCACACAAAAAAGCTGGTGGTAGTACCCGTAACGGTCGCGACTCAGAAGCCAAACGCCTTGGCGTGAAGATGTATGGCGGCCAGGCTATCAAAGCGGGCAACATCATCGTGCGTCAGCGCGGCACCCAATTCCACGCTGGCTACGGCGTTGGCATGGGCAAGGATCACACCCTCTTCGCTAAAGTCGAAGGCGTGATCAAGTTCGAAGTAAAAGGCGCCTTCGGTCGTCGTTACGTAAGCGTTATCGCAGCTTAATTGCGAGACCGCTGGAAAAGCCCTGTCTTGCGACGGGGCTTTTTCGTTTGTGGGGTGAGTCTCTTGCAAAACTGTTTGTATGGGCTGTCGGCGCTGCGGTTGGGGCGTGTTTTCAGGTCGCTGCGCTCATTTTTGCAAGAGTCTTATGTCTTGTTTTTTTGGCTCGTCCGTACGGCGAGAGGCGTGTGTCATGAAGTTTGTTGATGAAGTATCGATTCGAGTAAAGGCTGGCGACGGCGGCAATGGTTGCATGAGTTTCCGTCGGGAAAAATTCATTGAAAACGGTGGTCCGAACGGTGGTGACGGGGGCGATGGCGGCTCGATCTACATGCTCGCCGATGAAAACCTCAACACCTTGGTGGATTACCGTTACACCCGGCATTTCGATGCCGAGCGTGGTTCCAACGGCGGCAGCACCGACTGCACCGGCAAGAAGGGCGAAGACCTGATCCTGCGTGTGCCGGTCGGTACCACAGTGATCGACTCCGCCACCCAGGAAGTCATCGGCGACCTGACCAAGGCCGGCCAGCGCCTGCTGGTGGCTCATGGCGGCTGGCACGGTCTGGGTAACACCCGCTTCAAATCCAGTACCAACCGCGCGCCGCGCCAGACTACGCCGGGCAAGCCAGGCGAGCAGCGTGACCTGAAGCTGGAAATGAAAGTGCTGGCCGACGTCGGTCTGCTGGGCCTGCCGAACGCAGGTAAGAGTACGTTCATTCGCTCGGTGTCGGCGGCCAAGCCGAAAGTCGCCGATTACCCGTTCACCACCCTGGTGCCGAACCTGGGCGTGGTCAGTGTCGATCGCTGGAAAAGCTTCGTGATCGCCGACATTCCAGGGTTGATCGAAGGTGCCTCCGAAGGTGCTGGCTTGGGGATTCGTTTCCTCAAGCATTTGTCCCGTACCCGTCTGTTGCTGCACCTCGTCGACATGGCGCCGCTGGATGAAACCGATGCCGCCGATGCCGCCGAGGTTATCGTCAACGAGCTGACCAAATTCAGCCCGGCCCTGGCCGAGCGCGACCGTTGGCTGGTGCTGAACAAGTGCGACCAGATCCTCGAAGAAGAGCACGAAGAGCGGGTCAAGGAAATCGTCGATCGCCTGGAGTGGGAAGGTCCGGTCTACGTGATCTCGGCCATTGCCAAAGAAGGCACCGAGCGCCTTTGCCACGACATCATGCGTTACCTGGAAGATCGTGCTGATCGCCTGGCCAATGATCCGGCCTACAAGGAAGAGCTGGCCGAGCTCGACCAGCGCATCGAAGACGAGGCGCGCGCCCAGTTGCAGGCGCTGGACGACCAGCGTGCCCTGCGCCGCAGCGGCGTCAAGTCGGTCCATGACATCGGTGATGACGATTGGGACGAAGAGGATGTGGATGACGAAGACGGTCCGGAAATCATCTACGTTCGCGACTGATCTGGTGCTGATGCAGGCCGCTTGAGATCAAAACCTGTGGGAGCGAGCCTGCTCGCGAAGGTGGTGTGTCAGTTAGCATTCATGCTGCTGACCCTATGCCATCGCGAGCAGGCTCGCTCCCACAAGGTTTCTCGGGTAGCTGGCATGGGGAGCAGGTTCAAGTGTTTCGGCGCGGTGTTATCATCGCGGTCGGCCGGTTTTCAAGGCGCCGCTCATTCGAGCGGCGTTTTGGTATCTGAAAAACGCAAATACGAATAATCCCATGAGTGGCGCTGGGTCGCGCTGTTCGCTGGCAAAGGTTGAAGAAAATGCGGAGCAAGGTGACGGGTGCGCAACGCTGGGTCGTGAAGATCGGCAGCGCACTGCTGACGGCGGATGGCAAGGGCCTGGATCGCCAGGCGATGGCGGTGTGGGTCGAGCAGATGGTGGCCCTGCATGAGGCGGGCGTCGAGCTGGTACTGGTCTCCTCGGGTGCTGTGGCGGCCGGCATGAGCCGTTTGGGCTGGACGTCGCGACCCAGCGCGATGCACGAACTGCAGGCCGCTGCCGCCATTGGCCAGATGGGTCTGGTGCAGGCGTGGGAGTCGAGCTTTGCCGAGCATGATCGCCACACGGCGCAGATCCTGCTGACCCACGACGACCTGTCCGACCGCAAGCGTTACCTCAATGCCCGTAGCACGCTGCGAGCGTTGGTGGAGCTGAAAGTCATCCCGGTGATCAACGAGAACGACACGGTGGTCACCGACGAGATCCGTTTCGGCGACAACGACACGCTCGCGGCGCTGGTAGCCAATCTCGTGGAAGCCGACCTGCTGGTGATTCTCACGGATCGCGACGGCATGTTCGACGCCGATCCGCGCAATAACCCTGATGCCAAGCTGATCTACGAAGCCCGAGCCGACGATCCCGCGCTGGATGCGGTGGCGGGTGGCACTGGCGGAGCCCTGGGGCGCGGCGGCATGCAGACCAAGCTGCGCGCGGCGCGTCTGGCGGCGCGCTCTGGCGCCCATACCATCATCGTTGGCGGTCGGTTGGAGCGGGTGCTGGATCGCCTCAAGGCCGGGGAGCGCATCGGTACGCTGTTGTCGCCTGAGCGCGGCATGCTGGCGGCGCGCAAACAGTGGCTGGCCGGGCATCTGCAAACCCGGGGCACGCTGGTGCTGGACGCCGGGGCCGTGTCGGCGCTGTCTCAAGGTAACAAAAGCCTGCTGCCGGTAGGCGTGAAGCTGGTCCAGGGCAGCTTCCGCCGCGGCGAAATGGTCGTTTGCGTAGCGCCGGATGGTCGAGAGATTGCCCGGGGCCTGGCCAACTACAGCGCGCTGGAAGCACAGAAAATCATCGGCCAATCGTCTGATGCGATTGTTGGTCTGCTGGGTTACATGGCTGAGCCTGAGCTGGTTCACCGTGACAACCTGATCCTCGTCTAAGGAAAAATCATGGGTTTGGCAAAAGGATTGATCGGCTTGCTGGTGGCGCTGCCGCTGCTGGCCTCTGCCGAGGAAATCGGGCAGGTGTCCACGGTGTTCAAGTTTGTCGGGCCAAACGACCGGATCGTGGTCGAGGCGTTCGATGATCCCAGGGTCGATGGCGTGACCTGCTATCTGTCGCGTGCCAAGACCGGCGGCGTAAAAGGTGGCCTGGGGCTGGCCGAAGATCGCGCCGAGGCGTCCATCGCCTGCCGCCAGGTCGGGCCGATCAGCTTCAAGGGCGAGCTCAAGGATGGCGAGGAGGTCTTCCGGGAGCGCACCTCGCTGGTGTTCAAGACCATGCAGGTGGTGCGTTTTCTCGACAAGAAGCGCAATACGCTGGTGTACCTGGTCTACAGCGACCGTGTGATCGAGGGTAGCCCGCAGAATGCGGTGACGGCGATTCCGATCCTGCCGTGGGCCAAGGCTCAATAACCACGCAAAAACCATTGTGGGAGCGAGCCTGCTCGCGAATGCAGTCTGCCAGTGACATTGATGCTGCCTGGCACACCGTATTCGCGAGCAGGCTCGCTCCCACAGTTCTTGCTTGTGGTGCGCCTGACAAATCCCAGGCAATAAAAAACCGACCCTGGGGTCGGTTTTTTAACGAGCGCGTCGCTTAGGCAGCAGCGGCAACGTTCAAGGCCTTTACGTGGCCATTCAGGCGGCTCTTGTGGCGAGCAGCCTTGTTCTTGTGGATGATGCCTTTATCGGCCATGCGGTCGATAACTGGCACAGCCAGAACGTAAGCAGCTTGTGCTTTTTCAGCGTCTTTTGCGTCGATGGCCTTGACTACGTTTTTGATGTAGGTACGGACCATGGAACGCAGGCTGGCGTTGTGGCTGCGACGCTTCTCAGCCTGTTTTGCACGTTTTTTGGCGGAAGGTGAGTTGGCCACCGTCGAGCTCCTCGAAAGACTTTTTAGGAAATAGCAAACAAAATAGGCCGCGAATCATGCCGATGAGTTGACGTGTTGTCAAGGGCGGGTGACACGTTCCGCTGAATGGCAGGTGCGGCGCACCGAATGATTTCTTTCCGGCGTGCGACCTGTAAACTCGCGGGCTTTGGCGCTGTGCTGTTTAGCGGCGCGAAGTATCGCACAAGTGGGCGCGTTGTTCGCCTGCTGTTTATCGACAGGCACAAACTCTTTTCATGAATCTGCTCAAATCGTTGGCTGCCGTCAGCTCTATCACGATGCTTTCCCGGGTCCTGGGATTCGTTCGCGATACGCTGATCGCGCGGATATTCGGTGCCGGAATGGCCACCGACGCCTTCTTCATCGCCTTCAAACTGCCCAACCTGCTGCGGCGGATCTTCGCCGAAGGGGCCTTTTCCCAGGCCTTCGTGCCAATCCTGGCCGAATACAAAAGCCAGAAGGGCGACGAGGCGACCCGCACTTTCATCGCTTATGTGACCGGTTTGCTCACGCTGGTGCTGGCGCTGGTCACCGCGGCCGGCATGCTCGCCGCGCCTTGGGTGATCTGGGCCACCGCGCCAGGTTTCACCGACACGCCGGAAAAATTCCAGCTCACCTCCGACCTGTTGCGGGTGACCTTTCCTTATATATTGCTGATTTCCCTGTCATCGCTGGCCGGGGCGATCCTCAATACCTGGAACCGTTTCTCGGTGCCGGCCTTCGTGCCGACGCTGCTCAATGTCAGCATGATCGTCTTCGCACTGTTCCTGACGCCGTACTTCGATCCGCCGGTGATGGCCCTGGGTTGGGCGGTGCTGGTCGGCGGCCTGGCGCAATTGCTCTATCAACTGCCCCACCTGAAAAAGATCGGCATGCTGGTACTGCCGCGCCTGAACGTGCGCGACAGTGGTGTGTGGCGCGTCATGAAGCAGATGCTGCCGGCCATTCTTGGGGTGTCGGTGAGCCAGATTTCGCTGATCATCAACACTATTTTCGCCTCGTTCCTGGTGGCCGGCTCGGTCTCGTGGATGTACTACGCCGACCGCTTGATGGAGCTGCCTTCCGGCGTACTGGGCGTGGCGCTGGGCACGATTCTGCTGCCTACCCTGGCCAAGACCTACGCCAGCCAGGACCGTCATGAATACTCGCGCATCCTCGACTGGGGCCTGCGCCTGTGCTTCGTGCTGGTCCTGCCTTGTGCGCTGGCGCTGGGGATCCTTGCCGAGCCGCTGACGGTTTCGCTGTTCCAGTATGGCCAGTTCAATGCGTTTGATGCCTTGATGACCCAGCGCGCGCTGATCGCCTATTCGGTGGGCTTGCTTGGAATCATTGTGATCAAGGTCCTGGCGCCGGGTTTTTACGCCCAGCAGAACATTCGCACGCCGGTGAAGATCGCCATCTTTACCTTGGTGATGACCCAGCTGTTCAACCTGCTGCTCATCGGACCCCTGGCCCATGCCGGCCTGGCCTTGGCGATCAGCGCCGGTGCCTGCCTCAACGCCGGACTGCTGTTCTACCAGCTGCGCAAACAGAAGATGTATCAGCCGCAGCCCGGCTGGGTCAGGTTCGGCCTCAAGCTGCTGGTCGCCGTAGCGGTGATGTCGGCGGTGTTGCTGGCGGGGATGCATTTCATGCCGGCTTGGGGTGAAGGGCAGATGTTCGAGCGCTTCCTGCGCCTGGGCGTGCTGGTCGTGGCCGGCGTGGTGGCTTATTTCGGCATGTTGCTGCTGATGGGATTCCGTCTGCGCGACTTCAATCGCAAGGCCTTGAGCTGAACGGTTGCCTTCGATAATCCCGGGCCGGACGGCGGTTTTGTCGGTTCGATCACTTTGGGTTACGGTGTTGCCTGTCGCCGACCGCCGGGTGTGGTTATAATCGGCCACTTTATGAGCAAGAAGCGCGTTATGCAGCTGGTTCGAGGCCTCCACAACCTGCGTCCCCGGCATCGGGGCTGTGTCGCCACTATTGGCAACTTCGACGGTGTTCACCGTGGCCACCAGGCTATCCTGGCGCGGCTGCGCGAGCGTGCGCTGGAGTTGGGCCTGCCCAGTTGCGTGGTGATCTTCGAGCCGCAGCCCCGGGAGTTCTTTGCCCCGGACACCGCTCCGGCGCGTCTGGCCCGGTTGCGTGACAAACTGCAACTGCTGGCCGCCGAAGGCGTCGATCGGGTCCTCTGCCTGGCCTTCAACCAGCGCCTGAGCCAGCTCAGCGCCGCCGAGTTTGTCGATACCATCCTGGTGGACGGTCTCGACGTGAAGCATCTGGAAGTCGGCGACGATTTCCGTTTCGGCTGCGACCGGGCAGGGGATTTCGATTACCTGCAACAGGCCGGCATCGCCCAGGGCTTCACCGTCGAAGCGGCACAGACCGTCGAAATGGACGGTTTGCGTGTCAGCAGCACCCAGGTCCGCAATGCCCTGGCGGCGGCGGACTTCGAATTGGCCGAGCGCTTGCTCGGCCGGCCGTACCGGATTGCCGGGCGGATCCTGCACGGGCAGAAACTGGCGCGCCAATTGGGCACGCCGACGGCCAACGTGCAACTCAAGCGCCGTCGTGTGCCGTTGACTGGGGTGTTCCTGGTGAGTGTCGACATCGACGGCAAGACCTGGCCCGGCGTCGCCAATATCGGCGTACGCCCCACGGTGCAGGGGGATGGCAAGGCCCATCTCGAAGTACACATTCTGGATTTTGCCGGCGATCTGTATGACCGGCGTTTGACGGTGGTTTTCCACCAGAAGCTGCGTGAAGAGCAGCGTTTTGCCTCTCTGGAGGCGCTCAAGACGGCGATCCATGCAGATATCGCCGCCGCCCGTGCCCTTGTCGCAACCAGCGCCAATCGCTAATGAAGAGCCTTAAATGACCGACTATAAAGCCACGCTAAACCTTCCGGACACCGCCTTCCCAATGAAGGCCGGCCTGCCTCAGCGCGAACCACAGATTCTGCAGCGTTGGGACAGCATTGGCCTGTACGGAAAGTTGCGCGAAATTGGCAAGGATCGTCCGAAGTTCGTCTTGCACGACGGCCCTCCGTACGCCAACGGCACCATCCACATCGGTCACGCGCTGAACAAGATTCTCAAGGACATGATCATCCGCTCCAAGACCCTGTCGGGTTTTGACGCGCCGTATGTCCCGGGCTGGGACTGCCACGGCCTGCCGATCGAGCACAAGGTCGAAGTGACCCACGGCAAGAACCTGGGCGCCGACAAGACCCGCGAGCTGTGCCGTGCCTACGCCACTGAGCAGATCGAAGGGCAGAAGTCCGAATTCATCCGTCTCGGCGTGCTGGGCGACTTCGCCAATCCGTACAAGACCATGGACTTTGCGAACGAAGCCGGTGAAATCCGCGCCCTGGCGAAAATCGTCGAGGGCGGCTTCGTGTTCAAGGGCCTGAAACCGGTCAACTGGTGCTTCGACTGTGGTTCGGCCCTGGCCGAGGCGGAAGTCGAGTACGAGAACAAGAAGTCCTCGACCATCGATGTCGCGTTCCCGATCGCCGATGAAGACAAGCTTGCCGCCGCTTTCGGCCTGGGCAAGCTGGCCAAGCCGGCCGCCATCGTGATCTGGACCACCACCCCATGGACCATCCCGGCCAACCAGGCGCTGAACGTCCATCCGGAATTCAACTACGCCCTGGTCGACGTCGGCGACAGACTGCTGCTGCTGGCCGAAGAGCTGGTCGAATCCTGCCTGGCCCGCTACAGCCTGGAAGGTTCGGTGATTGCCACCGCGCCAGGTTCGGCGTTGGAGCTGATCAACTTCCGTCATCCGTTCTATGACCGCCTGTCGCCAGTGTATCTGGCCGACTACGTGGAGCTGGGCGCCGGCACTGGCGTGGTTCACTCCGCGCCGGCCTATGGCGTCGACGACTTCGTGACCTGCAAGAAATACGGCATGGTCAACGATGACATCCTCAATCCGGTGCAGAGCAATGGCGTCTACGTACCGTCGCTGGAATTCTTTGGCGGCCAGTTCATCTGGAAAGCCAACCCGGCCATCGTCGACAAGCTGACCGAAGTCGGCGCGCTGCTGCACACCACTGTCATCGAACACAGCTACATGCACTGCTGGCGCCACAAGACCCCGCTGATCTACCGCGCGACCGCGCAGTGGTTCATCGGCATGGACAAGCAGCCAACCAGCGGCGACACCCTGCGCCAGCGTTCGCTCAAGGCCATCGAAGAGACCCAATTCGTTCCGGCCTGGGGGCAGGCGCGCCTGCACTCGATGATCGCCAACCGTCCGGACTGGTGCATCTCCCGCCAGCGCAACTGGGGCGTGCCGATCCCGTTCTTCCTGAACAAGGAAAGCGGCGAGCTGCACCCGCGCACTGTCGAGCTGATGGAAGAAGTGGCCAAGCGCGTTGAAGCCGAAGGCATCGAAGCCTGGTTCAAGCTCGATGCCGCCGAGCTGCTCGGCGACGAAGCGCCGCTGTACGACAAGATCAGCGATACCCTGGACGTCTGGTTCGATTCCGGCACCACTCATTGGCACGTGCTGCGCGGCTCGCATCCGATGGGCCACGAGAACGGCCCGCGCGCCGACCTGTACCTGGAAGGTTCGGACCAGCACCGTGGCTGGTTCCACTCGTCCTTGCTGACCGGTTGCGCCATCGACAACCACGCGCCTTACCGCGAGCTGCTGACCCACGGTTTCACCGTCGACGAGGCCGGCCGCAAGATGTCCAAGTCCCTGGGCAACGTGATCGCGCCGCAGAAAGTCAACGACACCCTCGGCGCCGACATCATGCGCCTGTGGGTCGCGTCCACCGACTATTCCGGCGAGATGGCCGTTTCCGAGCAGATCCTGCAGCGCAGCGCGGACGCCTACCGGCGGATCCGCAACACCGCGCGCTTCCTGCTTTCGAACCTGACCGGTTTCAATCCGGCCACCGACCTGCTGCCGGCCGAAGACATGCTTGCGCTGGACCGCTGGGCCGTGGACCGCACCCTGTTGCTGCAACGCGAATTGCAGGAACACTACGGTGAATACCGTTTCTGGAACGTCTACTCGAAGATCCACAACTTCTGCGTGCAGGAGCTTGGCGGTTTCTACCTCGACATCATCAAGGACCGCCAGTACACCACCGGCGCCAACAGCAAGGCACGTCGTTCGTGCCAGACCGCGCTGTTCCACATCAGCGAGGCGCTGGTGCGCTGGATCGCGCCGATCCTGGCGTTCACCGCCGATGAGCTGTGGGAATACCTGCCGGGCGAGCGCAACGAATCGGTGATGCTCAACACCTGGTACGAAGGCCTGACCGAACTGCCGCAAGGCTTCGAGCTGGACCGTGCGTATTGGGACCGGATCATGGCGGTCAAGGCGGCGGTCAACAAGGAAATGGAAATCCAGCGGGCGGCCAAGGCTGTCGGCGGCAACCTGCAGGCTGAAGTGACCCTTTACGCCGAAGAGGCGCTGGGTGCCGATCTGGCCAAGCTGGGCAACGAGCTGCGCTTCGTGCTGATTACCTCGACCGCCAGCGTCGCGCCGCTGGTGCAGGCGCCGGCCGATGCGGTGGTCACCGAGGTAAGCGGCCTGAAGCTCAAGGTGGTCAAGTCGAGCTTCGTCAAGTGCGCCCGTTGCTGGCACTGCCGCGAAGACGTCGGTGTGAACCCGGAGCATCCGGAAATCTGTGGTCGTTGCGTCGACAACATCAGCGGTACGGGCGAGGTTCGCCACTATGCCTGATCTGGCGCCCAACGCAGCAGGCCGTTTCGGACGGCTGGGCTGGCTCTGGTTGAGTGTGCTGGTACTGGTCATCGACCAGGCCAGCAAGTACTACTTCGAGAGTTCGTTGACCATGTACCAGCAGATCGTGGTCATCCCCGACTACTTCAGCTGGACGCTGGCCTACAACACCGGCGCGGCATTCAGCTTCCTGGCCGACAGTTCGGGCTGGCAGCGTTGGCTGTTCGCCCTGATCGCCGTCGTGGTCAGCGCCGTGCTGGTGGTCTGGCTCAAGCGCCTGGGGCGTGACGAGACCTGGCTGGCCGTGGCGCTGGCGCTGGTCCTGGGTGGCGCGCTGGGCAACCTGTACGACCGGATTGCCTTGGGCCATGTGATCGATTTCATCCTGGTGCATTGGCAGAACCGCTGGTACTTCCCGGCGTTCAACATTGCCGACAGTGCCATCAGCGTGGGCGCCGTAATGCTCGCCCTGGATATGTTCAAGAGCAAGAAAACCGGAGAAGCCGTCCATGACTGAGCAGCGTATCGCTCAAAACACCGAAGTGAAGCTTCACTTCGCCCTGCACCTGGAAAACGGCGACACCGTCGACAGCACGTTCGACAAGGCGCCGGCGGTGTTCAAGGTCGGCGACGGCAACCTGCTGCCGGGTTTTGAAGCGGCGATCTTCGGTTTCAAGGCCGGCGACAAGCGCACCGTGGTGGTTCCTCCGGAAAATGCCTTTGGTCAGCCCAACCCGCAAAACGTGCAGACCATGCCACGCTCGCAGTTCCAGGACATGGAGCTGTCCGAGGGCCTGCTGGTGATCTTCAACGACGCGGCCAACGCCGAGCTGCCGGGTGTGGTGAAAGCTTTTGACGATGCCGAGGTGACCGTGGACTTCAACCACCCACTGGCGGGCAAGACCTTGAGCTTCGAGGTGGAAATCCTTGAAGTGAAGGCGGTTTAACGTTTAACAGCAATTACCGCACCCACAATACCTGTGGGAGCGAGCCTGCTCGCGAAGGCTGCGTCACAGTCGCCACCGAGTTGACTGAACCACCGCATCGCGAGCAGGCTCGCTCCCACAGACACGAGGCACAGCATGCAAATCAAACTCGCCAACCCCCGTGGCTTCTGCGCTGGCGTGGACCGGGCGATCGAAATCGTCAACCGCGCCCTGGAAGTCTTCGGACCGCCGATCTATGTGCGCCATGAAGTGGTCCACAACAAGTTCGTCGTCGAGGACCTGCGCAGCCGTGGGGCCATCTTCGTTGAGGAACTGGACCAGGTGCCGGACGACGTCATCGTGATCTTCAGCGCCCACGGCGTTTCCCAGGCGGTGCGTACCGAAGCTGCCGGCCGTGGCTTGAAAGTGTTCGATGCTACGTGCCCGTTGGTTACCAAGGTCCACATCGAGGTGGCGCGCTACAGCCGTGATGGTCGCGAATGCATCCTGATCGGCCATGAAGGCCACCCGGAAGTTGAAGGCACCATGGGCCAGTACGACGCCAGCAATGGCGGCGCGATCTACCTGGTCGAAGACGAAGAAGACGTGGCGGCCTTGCAGGTTCGCAACCCGGAAAAGCTGGCTTTCGTTACGCAGACTACCTTGTCCATGGACGACACCAGCCGGGTGATCGACGCCCTGCGCACGCGCTTCCCGGCCATCGGCGGGCCGCGCAAGGATGACATTTGCTACGCAACCCAGAATCGTCAGGACGCGGTCAAGCAACTGGCCAACGAGTGCGATGTAGTCCTGGTGGTCGGCAGCCCGAACAGCTCCAACTCCAACCGCTTGCGCGAGCTGGCCGAACGCATGTCGACCCCGGCCTATCTGATCGACGGTGCCGAGGACATGCAGCGCAGCTGGTTCGACGGTGTCGAGCGGATCGGTATCACCGCCGGTGCCTCCGCGCCGGAAGTCCTCGTACGCGGGGTGATCGAGCAGTTGCAGGCCTGGGGCGCAACGGGTGCCGACGAGCTGGCGGGGCGCGAGGAAAACATTACGTTCTCGATGCCGAAAGAGCTGCGGGTCCGTTCCCTGCTTTGAGTCCTTTTTCACACAGGGCCTGCTCGGCTTTGACACTTTCCAGGCGGACGCGGCCGGAGGGCGCCAGGATCACCTGGTGATGGCTGACCGGCCCGCGTCTGGCGCAGACATGCAGCGTGCCTGCCTGGAACGCGCCGTCGGGGTGCAGGGCTTCTCCCTGGCCGCCGAACCTCACCCGGTGTTTCACTGGCGAGTTGCCAACCACCCGAGCATGACCGCTGCGCTCCCTCAGCAAGGTTTGCTCCTTGTTGTCCAGCGTGATCCGCCAGCCCCTGCCCCAATCATTGTCGATTCCCTGGATCAAGATGCGGCGGTTGCGCGTGATGGCTTCGCTGCGGGCAAAACGCAACCCGCTGATCAGCAACCGGGCGGTATCCTCGCGTTCGATGGACTCGATCAGCTCTTTGTAGCTTGCACCGGCCCACGGCAGAACAATTGCGGCAATCGCCAGTCCCATGAGCAGTTCGATCAGGCTGAAGCCCTGTTGGTACATGATGTCTCCTCCCTGGAGAGTGTGAAGCAGCGCGGTTGTGCAAGGAACCCAGTGTGGCAGGAAGCACTTTGTGGCGAGGGAGCTTGCTCCCGCTGGGCTGCGCAGCAGCCCCAAAAATAGCGGCCGCTACGCGCTGGAGCGCCAGCCCGTCCGAGCGGGAGCAAGCCTCCTCGCCACAGGCGGTTGTTTGTTCTAGCGTGTAGAAGCAGGTATAGCCGACGGCAACGGAGGGCATCGATGGATCTTCGTACAAAAGGTTTCACGCTGATCGAGGTGTTGGTGGCCCTCGGCGTGCTGCTGATCCTGATCACCATGGCGGTGCCGTCATTCACCGGCTCGCTGCAAAGTACCAAGGCCGATACCGAGATCGACGACCTGCGCCGAGCCTTGAATTTCGCGCGAATGGAAGCGATCAACCGTGGCATCACCACGCGAATTCGTCCCACCACGCAGGGCGGTGCCTGGAGCGGCGAATTGATGGTGTATGACAACACGGGCAACCCGGCCAATCCGACCAATGTATTGCGGGTTGTTCCAGCAATGGGCGGCGGCGTGACTCTGACGCTAACCTCAGAAGTGACCAACATTGATTTCAACAACCTGGGCGGGTTATCGGCACCGACCACGCCGGTGGGCTTCAATTACGTGAGAGGGGCGCAGAGCAGGACGCTCAATGTCTGCCTCAATGGACGAATCGTATTGGGTGGAAATTGCGGATGAAGGATTGCAGTAAAACGGCGCAGGAGGGCATGACGCTCATCGAGGTGCTGGTGGCGATGCTGATTCTCGGCGTGGGTTTGCTGGGGGCGGCGATGGTCCAGCTCAATGCCCTCAAATACACCGACAGCTCGCGCATGACCAGCCAGGCCAGCTTCATCGCCTACGACCTGTTGGACCGCATCCGGGCCAATTCCGGTGCCGACTACACCATCACGCCGCCGAGCTCGCCGAACCTCAACGTGGCCCGGGACCAGGATCTTTATGACTTCAAGACCAACATCGTCGCTTTCGGCGGCGCCACGGCCACCGGTACGGTTGCGCTGAACCAGCGGGTCTACACCATCACCATTTCCTGGGACGACGCCCGGGCTGCCAACACGACCAACGCGGCCGAGGCGCGACGCAGCTTTGTGCTGACCAGCCGGGTCGCTGTCGATCCATTGGCGACGACGCCATGAACCGGCATAGCCGGGGGTTCGGGCTGATCGAATTGATGATCGCGCTGGTCATCAGCTTGATCGTCGTGCTGGGCGTCGTGCAGATTTTCATCGCCGCGAAAAATACTTACGTAAGCCAGAGTGCCGCCGCGGTGATGCAGGAGGATGCACGGTTTGCCTTGAGCAAAATGGTTCAGGAAATTCGCATGGTGGGCATGTTCGGCTGCCTGGCGACGGTCACCGATGCGTCTTCGAACAATGATTTCGCCGCCAGCCAGATCACCCCGATTCGCTGGGACAACGCCACCCGCAGGTTGACCCTGGTCACGGCGGATATCGGCAATAGCGGCAGTGCGCCGACCTGGACCATCGTTTCCGATTGCCGCAATACGGCCGCCGCCTACACCGGAACGCGAGCACCCGCGAGCGGGCAGATGGCCTTTCCGATCCGGCGGCTGATTTATGGTTTCAACAACAATCAGTTATTGCTGGGGAGCGGCGCTGGCAACCCGACCATGGCGGTGCTGGTGGATAACGTGCGGGCATTCGACGTGACCTTCGGCGTGGCCGGCAGCGCGACGGACATCGCGGCCACCAGCTACAGCGGCAATCCGAGCGACCCGGCGCTGATCCGCAGCGTGCGCCTGACGCTGACGCTGTTCGACCCGAAAAATACCGTGCGCGAGCAGACCTTCAACGTGGTTGCTGCCTTGCGCAACCGGCTGCTATGAGGGGGCGACTGATGAGGTCGACAGGTTTCGGGTATCGCCAGCGCGGCATGGCCTTGCTGGTCAGCCTGGTCTTTTTGCTGCTGCTGACACTGATTGGTTTGTCGTCGATGCAGAGCGCCACGCTTCAGGAAAAGATGACCAGCAGCGTCATGCAGCGCAACCAGTCGTTCCAGATGGCCGAGGCGGCGCTGAGGGTCGGGGAAAGCGCGGTGCAGGCAGAAAGTTATTCGCTGCCGGTTTGTACCGCGGCCCAGTGCGCGCCACCGCCTGAGTCGGCAACAGTGACGGCGGCGGGGCGCTATTCCTCGTCGGGGGTGCTCTGGGTGGCCGCCGCCGGTGGGTTTTACGGCGTGCAGAATATCGGCACAACCCTTACGGCAGTCAACGTGCCGCTCAATACCTCGGCGACGCTGTACCGGATCACGGCGGTGGCGGTGGTGGGCAACAACCAGCGCAGCGTGGTGGAGAGCATCTATGCGAAATATTAGAGTGCTTCGGGGCTGGCGCCAGGCGTTGTGGGGGATGTTGCTCAGCCTTTACCTGACGGCCCCGGTCTATGGCTTCACACCGTCGGAATCACCGCTGTTGAGTGCGGCGGCGGTGACGCCCAACGTGATGCTGCTGATCGATGATTCGGGGAGCATGAACAACATTATCTGGGCGGCGGGGTTTGATCCGGCGGCAACGCAACCACCGATTTCTATATGCACTGACGACAGAAGTTGTAGCAGCAGCAATAGGGCGCTGCTTGCGGCAAACGACGGGAACGTCTTGCTTGCGAGTCTGTTCCGCGGCGATTGTTTAAATGGCTGGTATGGCTTCTACCGAACTGGCTTTGGTCAGGTTTGCCTGCGGTTACCCGATCCGGTTGGCGGCGAGAATACTCGCTACACAGCTAAGTACTTATCTTATCTAGTCACCCTTGCCAACGGTTCAAGCCGGGACTTCACCAACGGCTCAATCCCGAGAGACTATCGAATAAACGTAGCAAGGAATGTTTCGACTGATCTGGTCGGCAACAATCGCTCCCTGCGCATCGGCCTTGCCACTTTCAATTCGCCCAACAGCTTCAACTCCGGCCCTGGCGGCTATATTGCTCGTGCGATCAGCGATCTGTCGCCGGTAAGTGGCAGTGTCACCCAGACGCAGGCGAATACTAACTACAGCGCCTTGATCAGCGCCATAAACGCGCTAGGCGCCGTCGCCAATACGCCGCTGGCTGAGAGTTACTACGAAGTCACTCGTTATTTCAGAGGTATGGCGCCTTATTACAACAACACCCCAAGTACCTATACCAGCCCGATTCAGTACCGATGCCAGAAAAATTTTGGCGTGGTGATCACTGATGGTTTGCCCACTTTTGACCGAACGTTTCCTACCGATGATCCGTCCGGGGGGAGCCGCTTGCCAAACTGGGATGGCATCAGCGCCAACGATGGCGCCGATCCCAAGGGGGACGGAGAGGGCGACACGCTGTACCTGGACGACATTGCCAAATTCGCCTTCGACATCGACATGCGTTCCACCGGCACCGACGTCACCGGGAAAAGCTGGGATGGAGCCGAATTCCGCCGACAGTACCTCAATACCTACACCGTCGGTTTTGCTGTCACCAACCAGATGCTTTCCGACGCTGCTCGTTACGGTGCGGGCAAATATTATCCGGCCACCGACAGTGAAGGCCTGAACTCGGCCCTGTCGTCGGCCCTGAGCGACATCACCTCCAAGGCCGGTTCGGGAGGCGGCGGCACCAGCAATGGCGCGACGCTCTCCAGCACTTCCAGTTTTTACCAGACCACCTACGACCCCAGGGACTGGCGCGGCACCATCAAGGCATTCGGCTTCAATTCCGCTGGAACGGTGAACACCGCAGCAGCGCAGTGGACCACTGACACCGCTATCGTTCCCGGTGCCACACCGCCGCTCTACCAGTCCTGGAACACCGCGACCAACGTGCCGGTGACCCTGGCCTACGGCAACTTTTCGCCGGCCCAGCAAACCAGCCTGAGCCAGGGCCTGCCCACGGGGATCACCGGCAGCGATCTGGTGGAATGGAGCAAGGGCGTCAACAGGACCGGGCTCAAGGTGCGCAGCGTCCTGCTGGGGGACATCATCAATTCGCCGCTGGTCCTGGCCTCGCCCAATGACCAGACCGCCTCGGACCTGCTGAACGACACCAGTTACAGCAATTACCTGACGACCAAGGCGGCAAACATGAGCAGCAGCCTGGTGGTGAATGGCAATGAAGGTTTCTTCAGTGTCATCAACAGCGCCAACGGAGCCCGCCGTTACGCATATATGCCGTCGACCGTGCTGCCTTCATTGCAACTCATCGCTGATCCCGGCTACATCAATGGCGTGAGTCATAAATTCCTGGTGGACGGGCAGGTTGCTGTATTCGATGCGCAACTGGGCAGCGTCTGGAAAACGCTGGCCCTGGGGGGCACTGGCGCGGGGGGCCGGGCGTTTTACGCGGTGCAGCTGTTCGATGCAGCGGCAGGCAATGCGATCCGGGCCTTGTGGGAGATCAGCGCGCCGACCATCGCCAACGCAGCCAATGCCTTCAATGACCTGGGCTACGCCTATGCGCGCCCTGAAGTCGCGCGCCTTGCGGACGGTCGTTGGGCGGCGTTCATCGCCAATGGTTATGGCAGTAATACCGGCGTGGCGGCGCTGTACGTGGTGGACGTTCGCGACGGCTCGCTGATTCGCAAGATTGTCGTCAACAGCCCCGACACCAATAACGGCCTTTCGTCGGTCAAGCTGCGGGTCAACGCCCAGAATGTTGTGCAGGCGGCCTATGGCGGGGACCTGAAAGGACGGATGTGGAAGTTCGACCTCAGCGCGACTTCGCCGAACACCTGGGGCCTGGCGTTTGCCGGCCAGCCGTTGTTCACCGCTCCAGGTGGGGCGACACAGCCGATCACCGCGCAACCGTTGCTGGCGGAGAACCCCCAGGGCGGCATCCAGGTATTTTTCGGCACGGGCAAGTTCAACGAGTCGGCGGACAAGCTCAACAAGGACCTGCAAGGTTTCTATTCGATCTGGGACGCTAGCGGCGGCGCCGGGCAGATTACCGTGGCAAGCCTGCAGGCCCAGTCGATCACCAGCATTTTTTCCGGTACTACCGGGCAATTCGTGACCACCAGCCAGAATAACGTGGCCTATCCCACGCAAAAAGGCTGGTATCTGCCGCTGATATACAACAACGCGTTGACCGGCGAACGGGTAATCAACCCGGCCAGCCTGGTACTTGGGCGTGTTGTCTTCACCACCGCCGCCGTTGATACCACTGACCCATGCGCGAGCTTCGGTACCGGCAAGCTGATCGAAGTGGATGCGTTCAACGGTAAGATGCTCAACTACGCGGTGCTCGATACCAACAACGATGGTTCGATCAATACCCTCGACACGATTTCCGCTGGCGTGGTGTTCACGGGGGGGATCCCGACCTTGAGTGCCGTCGTCAGCGCCAATGGAGCAACCAATATGGTCGTGAATGACTCCGGTGGTGGAATCACCGACCTGCTGACCAAGTCCGTCGGTGGCAGCCGTCGTATCATGTGGCGGCAAATACAGTGAGGTAAGGCATGCGCAAATCCAACCGGGGTTTCACCTTGATCGAAATCATGATCGTCATCGCGATCATCGGTATCGTGATCACCATCGGCTATCCGAGCCTGACCGAATACATGAAGAAGGGGCGCCGGGCCGAAATCGCCGGACTGCTGTCGGAACAGGCGCAGATTCTCGAACGTCACTATTCGAAGACCAACGTCTATACCAACGCGACTGGCCTGAGCGGTGGCAACGATTTCTACACTATTAACCTGACGCCGACGGAGCAGAGCTTTACCCTGACCGCACTACGCAGAAGTGGCTCGTCCATGGCGACGGACAAGTGCGGTGATTTTACGATCGACAACACGGGCAAGCGGGGCAATATCAACTCCGCTGCCGGCGTGACCACCAAGGATTGCTGGGGTCGTTGAGTTTTTATCCGGGTGCGGACGAGCGCCCTCTGTCTTGTGAGTCGAAACAGAACATGACCAGGCAACAGCAAGTGGTGATAGTCGGCGGCGGAGTCATCGGCCTGTTGACGGCATTCAATCTCGCCTCCGAAGGCCAGCGGGTGGTGCTGCTGGACCGCTCCGGGCTTGGCCAGGAATCTTCCTGGGCCGGCGGCGGTATTGTTTCGCCGCTGTACCCGTGGCGCTATAGCCCGGCGGTCACCGCGCTGGCCCACTGGTCGCAGGATTTTTATCCACAGCTGGGTGATTCCTTGTTCGCAACGACCGGGATCGATCCGCAAGTGCATGTCACCGGCCTGTATTGGCTGGACCTCGACGACCAGGCTGAAGCACTGGCCTGGGCCGAGCGGGAAGGGCGTCCGCTGCGAACTGTGGATATCTCCGCGGTCCACGATGCGGTTCCGGTAGTGGGCTCGGGTTTCTCCCGGGCGATCTACATGGCCGATGTGGCGAATGTGCGTAACCCGCGGCTGGTGAAGTCCCTCAAGGCTGCGTTGCAGGCGATGCCGGGTGTCACGCTTCATGAGCATTGCGAAGTCAGCGGGTTCATTCGCGACGGTGAGCGTGTCATTGGCGTGAAGAGCTCAGCGGGTGAGATACGCGGTGATCAAATCGTACTCGCCGCGGGTGCCTGGAGCGGCGAGTTGCTGGGAACGCTGGGACTGGAGTTGCCGGTCGAGCCGGTGAAGGGCCAGATGATTTTGTACAAGTGCGCGTCCGATTTTCTCTCGAGCATAGTCCTGGCCAAGGGCCGTTATGCGATTCCGCGTCGTGACGGGCACATTTTGATCGGCAGTACGCTGGAGCATGAAGGCTTCGACAAGACGCCGACCGATGCGGCGCTGGAAAGCCTCAAGGCTTCGGCTCTGGAGTTGATCCCGGCGTTGGCCGACGCCGAGTTGGTGGGGCATTGGGCCGGGTTACGGCCAGGATCGCCGGAGGGTATTCCCTACATTGGCGAAGTGCCGGGGTTTGCGGGGTTGTGGTTGAACTGCGGCCATTACCGCAACGGCCTGGTGCTGGCGCCGGCTTCGTGCCGGTTGTTCGTCGACGTGATGCTGGGGCGTGAGCCGGTGATTGATCCTGCGCCGTATGCCCCGGCGGGGCGGCTGTAGGTTCGGCTTTCCCTGTGGGAGCGCAGCTGCGGCAGCAACCAAAAATCCCGTGGCGAGGGAGCTTGCTCCCGCTGGGCTGCGCAGCAGACCCAAAATCATTCAGCAAGGTGCATCTGGGAAACAGCAGGATGTTTTTACGACTGCTGCGCAGCCGAGCGGGAGCAAGCTCCCTCGCCACGGGATGAGCGCTGCCTTCAATCCAACCCCAACTTCTTCAACCGATACCGCATCGACCGAAACGACAACTTCAATCTCTGCGCCGCTGCGGTGCGGTTCCAGCGGGTTTCTTCCAAGGCCTGCAGGATGACCTTGCGTTCGACGTCCTCCAGATAATCTTCCAGATTGTCGACCTGCATCAGATCCGGATTGCCCGCCTCGCCAGCCCCGCTGTGTTCGGCGAGACGCAAGTCATCGGCCTCGATCTGCTGGTGTTCGCACAGGGTGTAGGCCCGTTCGAGCATGTTCTCCAGTTCTCGCACGTTGCCCGGGAAGCGGTAGTTCTGCAGCGCTTTGAGGGCTTGCGGATGGAGCGTCGCCACTGGGCTGCCGGCGTTGGTGGCCAGGCGCTGGAGCATGTGGTTGGCCAGCAGCTCGATGTCTTCCCGGCGTTCACGCAAGGGCGGGACGCGCAGTTCGATCACATTCAGCCGGTAATACAAGTCCTGGCGAAAGCGACCGGCGGCGACTTCTGCGCCGAGGTCCTTGTGGGTGGCGCAGAGGATTCGTACATCCACCACTTCTTCCTGTTGCCCGCCCACCGCGCGCACGGCTTTTTCCTGGATGGCACGCAACAGCTTGACCTGCATCGCCAGCGGCAGGTCGGCGACTTCATCGAGGAACAGGGTCCCGCCGTGAGCCGCCTGGAACAGGCCGGGCTTGTCTTCGATGGCGCCGGTGAAGCTGCCTTTTCGATGGCCGAAAAACTCGCTTTCCATCAACTCCGTTGGAATGGCCCCACAATTGACGGGCACAAACCCCTGGCTGTAGCGAGGGCCTTGTTCATGAATCAGGCGCGCCACCAGTTCCTTGCCGCAGCCTGATTCACCGCTGATGTAGACCGGCGCCTGGCTGCGGGCGAGTTTTTCAATCTGTCGCCGCACGCTGCGCATGGGTGGCGAGTCGCCCAACAGGCAGCGCTCGACGGTCGTACTCGGCGCAGCACCCGGCGACAGGCGCAAGGCGCTGCCAATCAGCTCCCGCAGCCGCCCCAGGTCGACCGGTTTGGTCAGGAAGTCGAAGGCGCCGGCCTTGAGCGCGTCGATAGCGACTTCCAGGCTGCCATAGGCGGTGATCATCGCCACCGGCAGTTGAGGAACGCGTTGCTGGATGTGTTGCACCAGTTCCAGGCCGGTACCATCGGGCAGGCGCATGTCGGTCAGGCACAGGTCGAAGGTTTCACCTGCCAGCAGGGCTTGGGCCTCGGCGAGGTTCTTGGCGCTGCGGGTGTCGAGTTTCATCCTTCCCAGGGTGATTTCCAGGAGTTCGCGGATGTCCGGTTCGTCATCGACGATCAGGATTCGTTGCCGTGAGCGTGTATTCAAATCTGTTTCCGTCCGTGAGCAAAGGTGATGCGAAAGCAACCGCCGCCTTGGCGTGATTTGAAGTCTAGGCGGGCCTGGTTGCTTTCGCACAGCTCACGGGACAGATAGAGCCCGAGGCCGGTGCCCTGGCTGCTGGTGGTGAAGAAGGGTTCGAACAAGTGCGCCTGCTGCTCCGGCGTTACGCCAGGGCCGTTGTCGATGATGTCCAGCGTGGCCAGTTGACTGTGCGGGTCGACGAACAGCTTCAACCAGGCCTCGGCCTGTTCATGGGCCATTGCGCTATGACGCCAGGCGTTGCGCAGCAGATTGTCGAGCACCTGGGCCAGTTGGTCGGGGTCCATGAGTGTGATGTAGTCGCCCGGGTCGATGCTCAGGTGCAATCGCTGGGGTTCGGCCGCGTTTTCCCGGGTCTGCCGGACGAATTGCTCCAGCCATGTGCGTAAATCCAGGCGTTGCGGCGCGGTTTGCTGGCGGCGGGACAGCTGCAGGACGTTTTCGATGACGCGATTCATTCGTAGGGAGTGGTCTTGAATAATCTGCGTCAGACGTCGGTCGGCGTTGTTCAGTTCCTCGGATTCACCGAGCAATTGCGCGGCGTGGCTGATGGCGCCCAGAGGGTTGCGGATTTCATGGGAAATACCCGCGGTGAGGCGCCCGAGGGAGGCGAGTTTCAGTTGCTGGGCATGTTGGGCCACTTGGGCCAGGTCTTCGAGAAATACTAGGATCTGCTGCTGATCCTGAGGGCCGAGGGCGATGAAGCTGGGTTGCAGCGTCAGGCCGGTGCCGCTGATGGTCAGGCTTTGCGCGCGCAGGCTGGGGTTGTTCCGCCACGATTGCAGCCGTTCGACCAGGGCGCTGGAATAATCGTCTATATGCTGGCCGACCATGTCGTGCATGCCCAGCAGGTTCAAGGCGCTTTCGTTGGCCAGTCGCACCCGGTGCTGGTGATCAAGCACCAGGATGCCGGTGCGCATGCGTTGCAGGATCAAGGCGTTGAGCGCTTCGAGGCTGAGCACTTCGCTGGCCCGTTGCTCGGCCAGGGTTTCGCTGGCTTCCAGGCGTCGGGTCAGGCCTTGCACCAGCAAAGCGGCGGCGAAACACAAGGCGCCCAGGGTGCCTGCCTGTAGATAGCTGCTGGGGCGGCTCGCGTCGCTGAGGCCGAGGACAAATGTCGAGCCGACGATGCCAAGGGTGGCGACGGCAGCGATCAGCAGGCCGATGCGCCCCTTCAGCAAGGTGTTGCCGATGGCTACCGAGACAATGATCAGGTTGCCGATGGCGCTGGGGGCGCCACCCGCGACGAAGAACAGCCACGACAGCAGCAATACGTCGGTGAGCGCCAGCCCGAACAGCCGGGCTGGGCGACGCGTATTTTCAAGGAACACCACCAGCAGGATGTTCAGCACCAGATACAACCAGCTGCCGCTGCGCAGCAGGTCGTCGTTGGCGAACTCCAGCAGCCGGTTGTCCATGTTGCTGGTGATCAGCAGCACCAGGGTGATGCCGATGCTCAGGCGGTACAGGTGATAGAGGCGCAGCAGACGCTGCGCCTGTTTGACGCGGGGACGCGAGGCCTCAGCGATCACGAGTACCCGGGCCTTGCTCGAGGTGAGCCTGGCTGCAATACCATTGTTGGTCGAGGGCCAGCGCCCGGTCGCGCGGCAGGTGCACCCCGCACTGGGCGCAACGCACCATCGGGCGCGCGTCATGGTCACGCGAGGTGTTCGATGTGGCGGAGGTTGCCTTGAACTTGCGCCACAACCATATCGCGGCGGCAATCAGGGCGATCCAGAACAGTAAACGAAGCATGATGGGCGGCTTTTTGGCTAGAGATCAGGCAGTTTAGCCAAGGACAGGAACGGCGCACAGCGCAATAAAATGCAGGCATGAAAAAGGGAGACCCAGGGTCTCCCTTTTTATGGTGCCTTGGCTTTCAGTCGAACATGCCGAAGGTCATGTAGCTGAACCAGGAGCGATCGCTGGATTCGCTTTCCGGCTCTTCTTCTTCGATCACGTCGCCATTTTCGTCCTTGGGCTTGAGCTCGTTCGGAATGGCTTCCTTGGCGTCCTGGAACTGGCGCTGGACGTCCTGGTTGGCGCGGGTTTCGCCCGGCGGCAGCGGCGGACGGGATTCGATCAGGCCGAGGGTCGCCTTGCTCAGCCACGAACGGTTGTCGGCTTCATCGACCCGCGGGGTGAACTGGCCATCGACCAGCGATGGGTGATCGGGGTAGTTCAGCTTCAGCGTTTCCAGGCTGGTGGCCGCGAGGTCATCCAGGTGCAGGCGCTGGTAGGCTTCGGTCATGACAGCCAGGCCGTCGCCAACCGATGGGGTTTCCTGGAAGTTTTCCACCACGTAGCGGCCACGGTTGGCGGCGGCGACGTAGGCCTGGCGGGTCAGGTAGTAGTCAGCCACGTGGATTTCGTAGGACGCCAGCAGGTTGCGCAGGTAGATCATGCGCTGCTTGGCATCAGGCGAATAGCGGCTGTTGGGGAAGCGGCTGGTCAGCTGGGCGAACTCGTTGTAGGAGTCGCGCGCGGCGCCCGGGTCACGCTTGGTCATGTCCAGCGGCAGGAAGCGCGCCAGCAGGCCGACGTCCTGGTCGAAGGAGGTCAGGCCCTTGAGGTAGTAAGCGTAATCGACGTTCGGGTGCTGCGGGTGCAGACGAATGAAACGCTCGGCGGCGGACTTGGCAGCTTCCGGCTCGGCGTTCTTGTAGTTGGCGTAGATCAGTTCCAGCTGCGCCTGGTCGGCGTAGCGACCGAACGGATACCGCGACTCCAACGCCTTGAGCTTGGCGGTGGCGCTGGTATAGCTGTTGTTATCCAGGTCGTTCTGCGCCTGTTGGTACAGTTCGACTTCGCTCAGGTTTTCGTCTACGACTTCCTTCGACGAGCAAGCAGCAGTCAATGCGAGGATGGCGATCAGCAGCAGGTGTTTCACTTGCATGGCGGCTTGCGTCCCTATGACGGCCGCTGTCTTGGGCGGGGCCGTCCTGTTATGATGAGCGCCCCGTTGAAAGCCTCGGGGCAAAAGACGCCGTATTTAACCACAAGCGCGCAGCCGAAACCAAAGGCTGTGCCGACGCCCAGTCCGAGCATGTCCGATAAAATAGAACTTCGCGCAGAGGTGCCGTCCGAATTGGGCGGCCAACGCCTCGATCAAGTCGCCGCCCAACTCTTCGCCGAGCACTCGCGCTCGCGCCTTTCCGCCTGGATCAAGGACGGTCGCCTGACAGTGGACGGGGCGGTGATCCGTCCGCGCGACATCGTCCATGGCGGCGCCATCCTCGAACTGACCGCCGAGCAGGAGGCCCAGGGAGAATGGGTCGCCCAGGATATTGCCCTGGACATCGTCTACGAAGACGACGACATCCTGGTGATCAACAAGCCCGCGGGCCTGGTGGTCCACCCGGCGGCCGGTCACGCCGATGGCACCCTGCTCAACGCCTTGCTGCACCATGTGCCGGACATCATCAATGTGCCCCGCGCCGGGATCGTGCACCGCCTGGACAAGGACACCACCGGCCTGATGGTGGTCGCCAAGACCATCCAGGCGCAGACACAGCTGGTCACACAGCTGCAAAGCCGCAGCGTCAGCCGCATCTATGAATGCATCGTGATCGGCGTGGTCACCGCCGGTGGCAAGATCAACGCACCGATCGGCCGTCACGGCCAGCAGCGCCAGCGCATGGCGGTGATGGAGGGTGGCAAGCAGGCGGTCAGCCATTACCGCGTGCTGGAGCGTTTTCGTTCGCACACGCATGTGCGGGTCAAGCTGGAAACCGGCCGGACCCACCAGATTCGCGTGCATATGTCCCATATCAACTTCCCGCTGGTGGGCGACCCGGCCTATGGCGGTCGTTTCCGCATTCCGCCGGCCGCGAGCCAGACCATGGTCGAGTCGTTGAAAAACTTCCCGCGCCAGGCGCTGCACGCGCGCTTCCTGGAGCTGGACCACCCGACGACCGGTAAGCGCATGAGCTGGGAATCGCCGTTGCCGGATGACTTCGTCTGGCTGCTGACGCTGCTCAAGCAGGATCGCGAGGCGTTCATCGGATGAGTGACTGGCTGATACCCGACTGGCCCGCGCCGGCCCGGGTCAAGGCCTGTGTCACCACCCGCGAGGGCGGCGTCAGCCAGGCGCCGTTCGACAGCCTCAACCTCGGCGACCATGTGGGCGATGAGCCTGCGGCCGTCGCCGAAAACCGTCGTCGCCTCACCGATCGTTTCGCCATGCGTCCGGCCTGGTTGCAGCAGGTCCACGGTATCGAGGTGGTCGAAGCTGACCCGGTCGAGGTGGCTGTCGCCGATGCCTGCTGGACCGCCACGCCGGGTATCGCCTGCGCGGCAATGACGGCCGATTGCCTGCCTGTATTGTTCTGTAACCACGCCGGCACCCATGTCGCGGCAGCCCATGCCGGTTGGCGCGGGCTGGCCAACGGAGTCCTGGAAGCCACCCTTGATCGTCTGCAAGTACCGGCCGAAGAAATCCTCGCCTGGCTCGGCCCGGCCATCGGCCCGCAAGCGTTCGAAGTGGGGCCTGAGGTGCGTGAGGTTTTTGTTGCGCAACTGCCCGAGTCGCAACAAGCCTTCATGCCCAGCCACAATGCCGGGAAGTACCTGGCGGATATCTATGCGCTGGCGCGCCTGCGTCTCGCGGCTCGCGGCGTCACCGCCGTGTACGGTGGCGGCCTGTGCACCGTGACCGATCCGCGCTTCTTTTCCTACCGTCGCAACGCCCGCACCGGTCGCTTCGCTTCCCTGATCTGGCTTGAACGCTAGACTCTGCTGATCTGCATCAACAGCGCACTGCTTGAATCTTCCAGAATCGGCCACATCTATAGCGGTATCTGGCAGGTTTCTTCATTCAGGATGTTTTTTCAGGTCCGGCCTGCTCATTAGGAAGGTGACCCATGCGTATTGATCGTTTAACCAGCAAACTGCAATTGGCCTTGTCCGATGCCCAATCCCTGGCCGTCGGCCTGGACCATCCCGGCATCGAACCGGCGCACTTGATGCAGGCCATGCTCGAACAGCAAGGCGGTTCCATCAAGCCACTGCTGATGCAGGTGGGCTTTGACGTCAACAGCCTGCGCAAAGAGTTGGCCAAAGAACTCGACCAACTGCCCAAGATCCAGAATCCGACCGGTGACGTGAACATGTCCCAGGATCTGGCGCGGCTGCTCAACCAGGCCGATCGCCTGGCCCAACAGAAGGGCGACCAGTTCATTTCCAGCGAACTGGTGCTGCTCGCCGCGATGGACGAGAACAGCAAGCTGGGCAAGTTGCTGCTCGGCCAGGGCGTGAGCAAGAAAGCCCTGGAAAATGCCATCAACAACCTGCGTGGTGGCGATGCGGTCAACGACCCCAACCACGAGGAAGCGCGCCAGGCGCTGGACAAGTACACCGTCGACCTGACCAAGCGCGCAGAGGAAGGCAAGCTTGACCCGGTGATCGGCCGTGACGATGAAATTCGCCGCACTATCCAGGTCCTGCAGCGCCGTACCAAGAACAACCCGGTGCTGATCGGTGAACCTGGCGTGGGCAAGACCGCCATCGCCGAGGGCCTGGCCCAGCGCATCATCAATGGCGAAGTGCCTGACGGCCTGCGGGGCAAGCGCTTGCTGTCCCTCGACATGGGGGCGCTGATCGCTGGCGCCAAGTACCGCGGCGAATTCGAGGAACGGCTCAAGGCCTTGCTCAATGAACTGTCGAAGCAGGAAGGGCAGATCATTCTGTTCATCGACGAATTGCACACCATGGTCGGGGCCGGCAAGGGCGAGGGCTCGATGGACGCCGGCAACATGCTCAAGCCTGCGCTGGCCCGTGGTGAGTTGCATTGCGTTGGCGCGACCACGCTCAACGAATACCGCCAGTACATCGAGAAGGACGCGGCCCTGGAACGGCGCTTCCAGAAGGTGCTGGTGGAGGAGCCGAGCGAAGAAGACACCATCGCGATCTTGCGCGGCCTGAAGGAGCGCTACGAGGTTCACCACAAGGTGGCGATCACCGACGGCGCGATCATCGCGGCAGCGAAGCTCAGCCACCGCTATATCACTGACCGGCAATTGCCGGACAAGGCCATCGACCTGATTGACGAGGCCGCCAGCCGCATCCGCATGGAAATCGATTCCAAGCCTGAGGTACTGGATCGTCTGGAGCGGCGCTTGATTCAGCTCAAGGTCGAGTCCCAGGCCCTGAAAAAAGAGAGCGACGAGGCCGCGAAGAAACGCCTGGAAAGGTTGCAGGAAGAAATCGTCCGGCACGAGCGCGAGTATTCCGATCTCGAAGAAATCTGGAATTCGGAGAAAGCCGAAGTCCAGGGCTCGGCGCAGATCCAGCAGAAGATCGAGCAGTCTCGCCAGGAACTCGAAGCGGCCCGCCGCAAGGGCGATCTGAACCGCATGGCCGAACTGCAATACGGGGTGATCCCGGACCTTGAGCGCAGCTTGCAGATGGTCGACCAGCACGGCAAGAGCGAAAACCAGCTGCTACGTAGCAAGGTCACCGAAGAGGAAATCGCCGAGGTGGTTTCCAAGTGGACCGGCATTCCCGTGTCGAAAATGCTTGAAGGCGAGCGCGACAAGCTGCTGAAGATGGAAAGCCTGTTGCACCAGCGCGTGATCGGCCAGGAAGAAGCCGTGGTGGCGGTCTCCAACGCCGTGCGTCGGTCCCGTGCCGGGTTGTCGGACCCTAACCGTCCGAGCGGCTCGTTCATGTTCCTCGGCCCGACCGGCGTGGGCAAGACCGAGCTGTGCAAGGCGCTGGCCGAATTCCTCTTCGACACCGAAGAGGCCATGGTGCGCATCGACATGTCCGAGTTCATGGAGAAACACTCCGTGGCCCGCTTGATCGGTGCGCCGCCAGGCTATGTCGGCTACGAAGAGGGCGGTTACCTGACCGAGGCCGTGCGGCGTAAACCCTACTCGGTGATCCTGCTCGATGAGGTCGAGAAGGCCCACCCGGATGTGTTCAACATCCTCTTGCAGGTGCTTGAGGACGGTCGCCTGACTGACAGCCACGGCCGTACGGTGGATTTTCGCAACACGGTGATCGTGATGACCTCCAACTTGGGCTCGACGCAGATCCAGGAACTGGTCGGCGATCGCGAGGCGCAACGCGCTGCGGTGATGGACGCGATTTCCACGCACTTCCGTCCCGAGTTCATCAACCGGGTGGATGAAGTGGTGATCTTCGAGCCGCTGGCCCGTGATCAGATTGCCGGTATTACCGAGATCCAGCTGGGTCGCCTGCGCAGCCGTCTCACCGAGCGTGAGTTGAAGCTGCAACTGAGCGACGAGGCGTTGGACAAGCTGATCGCGGTGGGTTACGACCCGGTCTATGGCGCACGGCCGCTGAAACGGGCCATCCAGCGCTGGATCGAAAACCCGTTGGCGCAGTTGATTCTGTCCGGCCGCTTCATGCCCGGCGAAACCGTGACCGGCACCGTGGAAAACGACGAGATCGTCTTCAACTGAAAGCCGCAACAGCCGGTGATTGAAATGGCCTCGCCTGGCGAGGCCATTTTTTTCATCAGGCCGTTGAACTCAAAGGAAAAGGCTTGTAAAGTGCGCCCCGCAGTACGTCACCCCGAGGGCGACTTCTCACTGAGAAGGAATCCAAAATAAGTTGCAAATCATTGTCTTGAAAGCAATTTAAGGGGTTGACAGAGGTTTTGAAGATTGTAGAATAGCGCGCCTCAGACACACGAACGCAGCGATGCAAACGGGTCGAAGAGGTTGCAGCAAGCTTCAACGCTGTAGCGGTAAATAGCAGTAACTTGAAATATCAGTTCCGTGATAGCTCAGTCGGTAGAGCAAATGACTGTTAATCATTGGGTCCCAGGTTCGAGTCCTGGTCACGGAGCCATTTCAATCGGGGTATAGCGCAGTCCGGTAGCGCGCCTGCTTTGGGAGCAGGATGTCAGGAGTTCGAATCCCCTTACCCCGACCATATTTGGGTCGTTAGCTCAGTTGGTAGAGCAGTTGGCTTTTAACCAATTGGTCGTAGGTTCGAATCCCACACGACCCACCATTTTTGAAACCAGTTCGCTGGAATCGAATCTTAAGATCAGAGGCCAAAAGCGCTGATCGAGGAAGGCGACTTGCGAAGGTCGCCTTTTTTTTACCGGGGTATAGCGCAGTCCGGTAGCGCGCCTGCTTTGGGAGCAGGATGTCAGGAGTTCGAATCCCCTTACCCCGACCATATTAAAAATCCTCGTATCGAAAGATACGGGGATTTTTTTTGCCCGCCGGAAAGCCTCTTCCCTTCAAGTCATCATACAACTTGCCGATAACCCGCCGACAGGGGCATGAACGATCGCCCTCTCTTCAGGCCGATAACAAGAAAAGGCGCCCGTTATGTTTCTTCGTCAGTTGAATATCGCCCCTCGCGCCGCGCTGGGTTTCGCCTTGATCGCCGTGCTGGTGGCGCTGCTCGGCGTATTTGCGCTGGGGCAGATGTCGAGTATTCGCGACAGCGAGGTCGCGGTGGAAACCCAATGGCTGCCGAGCATCCGGGGCGGCGACGAGATCCGCGAATTGATGTTGCGCATCCGCACCATTTCCCTGCGCATGGCCCTGGATGAAGACCCGAAGAACATCCCGGTGTATCGCGGGCAGATGGATACCCGCGACAAGGAACTGAGCGAGAAAATCGCCAGTTACGACAAGCTTGTGGTGACACCGGAAGGCAAGGCGCTCTACGAGCAGTTCAAGCAGACCTTCACCGCCTACCGCGCGGGGATCGCCCAGTCATTCACCCTGGCGGAGCAGGGGCGGCGGGATGAATTGATCAAGTTGTTGCTGGTGGACATGAAAACCGTGGTGGATGGCTCGGGCAAGCAGCTCAACGACCTTGCGCAACTGTTTTCCAAACAGGTGTCCATCGAGAGCCAGAAATCCCAGGAGCACTACGTCAACTCGCGGATGATCGTCAGTCTGTTCGTGGTGCTGGCGGCTCTGGCCACGGTGGTCCTGGCAATGTTGCTGACCCGCAGTATCGTCAAGCCGCTGGGCGAGGCGCTGACTGCCGCGGAGAGTGTGGCCCGCGGTGACCTGACCCGGCCGATCGAGACCCATGGCAATGATGAAGTGAGTCGCCTGCTCAAGGCGTTGGCCACCATGCAGCAGAACCTTCGGCAAACCCTGCTGGGCATCAGCGGCTCGGCGACGCAACTGGCGACCGCTGCCGATGAATTGAACGCCGTCACGCTCGACAGTACTCAAAGCCTGCAACAGCAGAACAACGAAATCGAGCAGGCCGCCACTGCGGTCACCGAAATGACTACCGCCGTGGAAGAGGTCGCGCGCAACGCGGTGTCCACCTCCGATGCGACACGCCAATCCAGCGAGTCGGCGATGTTGGGCCAGGAACGGGTCAGCGATACCGTCAACGCGATCAGCGCCCTCGCCAGCGATGTGCAAATCACCGGCGGTCTGGTGCAATCCCTGGCCAGCCAGTCCCAGGACATCGGCAAGGTGCTGGATGTGATCCGGGCTATTGCCGAGCAGACCAACCTGTTGGCGCTCAACGCGGCCATCGAAGCGGCGCGGGCGGGAGAGAGCGGCCGTGGTTTTGCCGTCGTCGCCGACGAAGTCCGGGCATTGGCCTATCGCACGCAGCAATCGACCCAGGAAATCGAGCAGATGGTCCAAGGCATGCGCAGCGGTGCCACCCAGGCCCTGGATTCCATGCAGGCCAGCTCCAGCCGTGCGGCCAGTACCCTGGCAATGGCCGAGCGCGCGGGGGAGGCGCTGCAAACCATTACGGCGTCGGTGCATCAGATCCACGAGCGCAACCTGGTGATCGCCAGCGCCGCCGAAGAGCAGGCGCAGGTGGCCCGCGAGGTGGATCGCAACCTGGTCAATATTCGTGATTTGTCCGTGCGCTCGGCCACTGGGGCCGACCAGACCAGCGCGTCCAGCCATGAACTTTCGCAGTTGGCGAACTCGCTGCGCACGATGGTGCAGCGGTTTCAGGTTTGATCGGTCGCCGCTTGGATCGGGTTTGGCTGCACTGCCGTCTTCGCGAGCAGGCTCGCTCCCACAGGATTGACCATGATCAACTGTGGGAGCGAGCCTGCTCGCGATAGCGGTGGATCATTCAACCTCGGTTCCGCTGGCTCAATGCAACTTCAACCGAGGCTCGGTCCCACGCCCTATCTTGCTGCCCAGCATCAGCATCGCCGTGCGGAACATGCCGTAAAGCGCCATCTGATGCATGCGGTACAGCGACACGTAGAACATCCGCGCCAGCCAGCCCTCAAGCATCACGCTGCCGGTGAGGTTGCCCATCAGGTTGCCGACTGCCGAGAAGCGCGACAGTGAGATCAGCGAGCCGTAGTCGGTGTATTTGTAGTCAGGCAAGGCCTTGCCTTCGATCCGCAGCTTCAGCGATTTCGCCAACAGCGAGGCCTGCTGGTGCGCGGCCTGGGCGCGGGGCGGAACGTTGCGGTCGCTGTCCGGTTGCGGGCAGGCGGCGCAGTCGCCAAAGGCGAAGATATTCTCGTCGCGGGTGGTCTGGAGTGTAGGCAGCACCTGCAACTGATTGATCCGGTTGGTCTCCAGGCCGTCGATGTCCTTGAGGAACTCCGGCGCGCGAATCCCGGCGGCCCAGACTTTCAGGCTCGCGTCGATGACTTTGCCATCCGCAGTGATCAGGCTGTCGGCGGTCACTTGGCTGACGGCCGCGTTGGTCATGACCTTGACCCCGAGTTTTTCCAGGGTCCTGTGCACCGGCCCGCCGATCCGCTCCGGCAGCGCCGGCAAGACCCGCGGACCGGCCTCGATCAGAGTGATGTGCATGTTTTCCGGTTTGATCCGGTCGAGGCCATAAGCGTGCAACTCGTGGGCGGCGTTATGCAGCTCGGCTGCCAGTTCGACACCGGTGGCGCCCGCGCCGACAATCGCAACGCTGATGCGCTCGACCACGTCAGTCTGCCCGGCATGGGCGCGCAGATAATGGTGCAGCAACTGCTGATGGAAGCGCTCGGCCTGTTTGCGGGTGTCGAGGAACAGGCAGTGTTGCGCCGCGCCTTCGGTGCCAAAATCATTGGTGGTGCTGCCGACCGCGATCACCAGCGTGTCGTAGCCCAGCTCGCGGGCCGGCAACAACTCCAGGCCTGCTTCGTCGTAGGTGGCGGCCAACTGGATGCGCTTGCGCTCACGGTCCAGGCCGCTCATGCGCCCGAGCTGGAACTCGAAGTGGTTCCATTTCGCCTGGGCGACATAGTTGAGTTCGTCTTCGGAAGAATTCAGGGAGCCGGCGGCCACTTCGTGCAGCAAGGGTTTCCAGATGTGGGTCAGGTTCGCGTCGACCAGCATCACACTGGCCGTGCCACGCTTGCCCAGAGTCTTACCCAGACGGGTAGCCAACTCCAGACCGCCGGCGCCGCCGCCAACGATAACAATACGATGAGTCATAGGGATATCTCGCAAGGCTAAAGGAATTCGGTGCCGTTACCCGCGCGAGCATCAATCGGCTCATAGCGTCAGGTAACTGATCAATCGGCTCAACAGGCCCAGGCCAATCGTGATGGCCAGTACCACCACCAGGAGCATCCACGGCCGGAAAGGCCGGCGCTCGACTCGGTGCTGGGACAGTTGCAGGTACTCTTCGACATGCTTCTGGTCTTCTGGGTTCAGGCGACTGGTCATAAAGGCCTCGTCAGGTAGACGTTGCGAAAGGTGCAGACGTTACAGCGTCCGGCTATCCGGCATTAAAAGCAGCGTAGCCGGTTGCCGGGACGGGCTCGACGATCAGGCTGTCGTCCAGGCGAATGATTCCACTTTTTAACACCCGGGCGGTGATTCCGCCATGGCCGCGTACCGCCTGGAACGTGCCTTCGCCAAGATTTCGCTCAAGTCGCGCGCAGGGTTGGCACCAGCCGGTGGTTTCGAAGATCGCCTGGCCGATGCAAAAGCGCCGGCCCTTGAGGCTGAACAGGTTGATGCCGCTGACCACAATGTTGCGGCGCAGCTCCTCGGGACGCACCGGTTGTTCCTCGGGACGGCCCATCAGCGAGCTGATCACGGCCAGGTGTTCCCATTGGATCAACGTCACTTGCCGCGCATTACGCACGCCTGGGCGAGCGTGATCGCCGGTCAGGCCGGCTTCCAGTCGTGCCTCGACGGCGTCCAGCTCGATCATCGGTGCATGCCCTGCGGGGCGCACGCCGATCCAGCGTACCCGGCCCCGCTGCGGCACGGCGGCGATCAGTTCCTGTAACGGGCTCAAAGGCTGATCCCCACATCGAAGACGATGCTGCGGCCCAGGTTGCCCCGCAGGAAGTCGGGTGCATCGGGATGGGCGAACAGCACGCGGGCAAAGGTCGGGCCCACCAGCGACAACGAGCGCCACCCTTGGCGCAGGTACTCGGTAGGCGGCGGGAAATGGCTGTTGAGGTCGAGGACTTCGCGCTTGAGGCTGGCGAAAGCGATGATATCCAGCTCCCCCAGGTCCATGCCGCGCTCGGTGTAGTTATGGGCTTTCTTGCGCAGGGTCGGGGCCAGCCTCATCAGGAACTCGTTGGCCGGAATCCGTCTTGGCTTGGCCTCGCGACGCACCAGTTGGCTCAGGGAAAAGGCGGTGCGGCGGCGTTGCAGTTCGTCGCGCCATTCATCATTGAGACGACGGCCTTCATCGAGGACAAAAAACACTTCGAAATTGGCGTCGCGAAACAACACGTCCGGCGGCTCCCCGGCGGGCGCGAACTCATCGGCGCGATAGGGCACGTTGAGCCCCTGCAACAGGCGCTGGCAGACCCAACGCTCACGCTCCCATTTGCGGGCATTGGAGAGGAAGGCGTTGGCTTGCTCGGCCGCGATGGTCAACAAGCGTAAATAATCGGAATCATCCATGAGCCCAAGCTTAGCGTTCAATTACGACAAGCCGAAAGCGTTGCGTTGATTAATCGCGTTCGGGCGGGGGTGTAGAATGCCGGCTTGAATCTCAGGGCGATCATGGAGTCTCTGATGCAGGGGCACGCCAAAGGAGTACGTCGATGATCGGTACCGAGTTGCTCTCCTCGCAGACCCTGGCGGTCGGCTGGTTGATCTACGTACCGGTGTTGGCCTGGGCGGTGGCAAAGGCACCGTGGGTCGAGCTGTTTACCGACAATCGCCGCCACCATCTGCTGTTCGGCACGGTATTCGCGCTGATCCTGTTGTGGATGGTGCGACGGGATTTCGATACGGGGGTCTCGTACCACTTCATTGGCCTGACCGCCGTCACCTTGTTGCTGGACTGGCCGCTGGCGATCCTTGGCGGGTTATTTGCCCAGCTTGCGCTGGTGCTGTTGGGGCGCCAGGACATGATGGCCGTCGGGGTCAATGGCGCGCTGCTGGTTCTCCTGCCGGTACTGGTCACGGAATGCTGCGCGATCCTGGTGGAGCGTGCCCAGCCGCGCAATCTGTTCGTGTATATCTTCTGTTCGGGATTCCTCGCCGCCGCCCTGTCGGCGCTGGCGTGCTTGCTGCTGGGGCTTGGCCTGCTGTGGCATGACGGCATCTTCGCGATGCCTTATTGGCTGGAGGATTTCATCGGCTATCTCTGGCTGATGATCTTTCCCGAGGCCTTCATCAACGGCATGGTGGTCAGCGCGCTGGTGGTGTTCAGCCCCGAATGGCTGGAAACCTTCAACCGTACGCGCTACCTGTCGGCCCCCTGGAACGATGACGACAAGCCTTGATTCACTTCAAGGCTGCAC
Source organism: Pseudomonas sp. Z1-29 (assembly GCF_051131995.1). Taxonomy (NCBI): domain Bacteria; kingdom Pseudomonadati; phylum Pseudomonadota; class Gammaproteobacteria; order Pseudomonadales; family Pseudomonadaceae; genus Pseudomonas; species Pseudomonas sp. Z1-29. The sequence continues at coordinate 983,510 of NZ_CP071645.1, forward strand.
CGCCTTCAGGCCCTCATGCTATGGAAAACCTAGTGATGGGAGCGAGGGTTGAAGTCTTCGCTGAACAATTCATCCTCCGCATCCGGTGCGACCGGGATCTTGTGTTCCTCCGACGCCCAGGCGCCCAGGTCGATCAGCTTGCAGCGATCGGAGCAGAACGGCCGGAATTTGCTTTCCGAGGTCCATTCGACAGGGGCGCCGCAGGTTGGGCAATCAACGGTTGGGGTTTGGCTCATGGTTGGCCTCCACGCAAAGTAAGGTAGAAGTGATGCAGGCGTTCGACCTCGCTGTGCAGCCAGGCGAGGTCGCGGTCGTTGACCACCACATCGTCGGCATGGCTCAGACGGTCCTGGCGACTGGATTGGGCTTTGAGGATCGCCTGGACTTGCTGTTCGCTGGTCTGGTCGCGCTGCAAGGTGCGTTCGATCTGCAATTGTTCCGGAGCGTCAATCACCAGGATCCGCTGGGTCATCGCGTACTGCCCGGATTCGATCAGCAGTGGCGATACCAGAATCGCATACGGCGATTGCGCCTGGCCCAGGTGATGGACGATTTCTTCGGCGATCAGCGGATGCAGCAATGCCTCCAGCCAGCGGCGTTCCTCGGCATTTTCGAAGATGAGCCTGCGCAGCGCTGCCCGATCGAGCGTACCGTCTGCCTGCAATACACCAGGACCGAAGTGTTCGCTGATCTTTGTCAGCGCCGGGCGCCCGGGCTCAACGACCCAGCGCGCCGCATGGTCGGCGTCGACGACGTGAACCCCCAGGTCGATGAAGTGCTCGGCCGCCGCACTCTTGCCGCTGCCGATGCCACCGGTCAGGCCGAGGATCCAGGGTTTTTTCGCAGAGCTGTTCATTAGAAACCGACTGACTGCCAATAGAAGTCGGTTATTTGACCACCCCAGAGCAAGGCAATCCAGCCGGCAATCGCCAGATAAGGTCCGAACGGGATCTGGGTCGACGTCGGCGCGCCGCGCGTGCGCAGCACAATGACGCCGATAATGGCGCCCACCAGCGACGACAGTAGCAGCGTCAGCGGCAGGATCTGCCAGCCGCCCCAGGCACCGAGCATCGCCAGCAGCTTGAAGTCGCCGTAGCCCATGCCTTCTTTCCCGGTCAGCAGCTTGAAGACCCAGAACACCGACCACAGCGCCAGATAGCCGGCCACCGCCCCCCACAATGCCTGGTTCAGCGAGACGAACAGCCCGAAGCTGTTGACAATCAAGCCCAGCCATAACAATGGCAGCACCAGGGAGTCGGGCAGCAACTGGTGCTCGGCGTCGATCAGGCTCATGGACAGCAGGCCCCAGCTCAGCAGCATCGCCATGGCGGCCTGCCAGCCGAAGCCGAAATGCCAGGCAATGAATGCCGACAGGACGCCACAGGCCAGTTCGGTCAGCGGGTAGCGCTTGCCGATGGGCACGGCGCAGCTGGAACAGCGGCCGCGCAACATCAGGTAGCTCAACAGCGGAATATTTTCCCAGGCGCGGATGCGATGGCCACAATGGGGACACTGGGAGTGGGGCCGCATCAGGTTGTAGACCGGACCGGGGGCGTCGGCCTGCAGGCCGAGCAAGTCCTGGGCTTGCAGGCGCCATTCGCGATCGAGCATCTTCGGCAGGCGCCACACCAGCACGTTGAGAAAGCTGCCAATGATCAACCCGAGCAGCAGCGCTGTCAGTACGAAGGCCAGCGGGTAAAGCACGAAAAATTCGCTCAGGGGCATGTCAGATCGCAGAGCCGAGTTGGAAGATGGGCATGTACATGGCAACCACCAGGCCGCCGACGACCACCCCCAGGATCACCATGATGAAGGGTTCCATCAGGCTGGTGAGGTTGTCCACCAGATTATCCACTTCGGCCTCATAAAAACTCGCCACTTTGTCGAGCATGTCATCCAGCGCACCGGACTCTTCGCCAATGGCGGTCATCTGGATCGCCAGGTTCGGAAAAATGCCTGAGGTGCGCATGGAGAAGTTCAACTGCATGCCGGTCGAGACGTCCTGCTTGATCCGCTGCACGGCACGCTTGAATACCACGTTACCGGTGGCGCCCGAGACGGAGTCAAGGGCTTCGACCAGCGGCACGCCGGCGGCGAACGTGGTCGAGAGCGTGCGCGTATAACGCGCCACGGCGGACTTGTACATCAAGGTCCCGACCAAGGGCAGCTTGAGCAGCCACTTGTCTCGCCAGTCACGAAACGCCTGGGAGCGCTTGAGGGCATATTTCACCCCGAAAAATCCGCCCACCACTCCGCCAAGCAGCACCCACCACCAGTCTTGCAGGAACTCCGACAAGCCGATGACCATCAGCGTGAAGGCCGGCAATTTTGCGCCAAATCCGGAAAATACCGACTCGAACTGCGGCACGACCTTGATCAGCAGGATGCTGGTGACCACCGCCGCGACGGCGATTACCGCGGCAGGGTAGGTCATGGCTTTCTTGATCTTGGCCTTCAGGGCTTCGCTCTTTTCCTTGTAGGTCGCGACTCGGTCGAGCAGCGTGTCCAGGGCACCGGCCTGCTCACCGGCATCCACCAGGTTGCAGTACAACTCGTCGAAATACTGCGGGCATTTGCGCAGCGAGGCGGCGAAGCTGTTGCCCGCGGCGACTTCCTGCTTCACCTCGTCCACCAGCTTGCGCATGTTGGGGTTGTCAAAGCCTTCGCCGATGATGTCGAATGCCTGCAGCAGAGGAACGCCGGCCTTGAGCATCGTCGCCATCTGGCGGGTGAAGAGCGCGATATCCAGCGGCTTGATGCGTTTGCCCTTGCTGAATATCGAGGTGGATTTCTTGCGTACCTTGCCCGGATTGATCCCTTGCTTACGCAGCTGTGCCTTGACCAATGCCGGGCTCTGGCCGGTCAGTTCGCCGGACATTTTTGTGCCTTTGCGGTCCTTGCCTTCCCACGTGTAGACGTCGGTTTTTGCTGCCTTGACCGCCATGCTCAATCCTTGGTGACCCGGTTGATTTCTTCGAGACTGGTGACGCCTTGCATCACCTTGACCAGCCCCGAGGTGCGCAAGTCATTGAAGCCGTCCTTGCGCATTTGCAGGTCGATTTCCAGGGAGTTGCCTTCGGCCATGATCAGCCGCTGCAGCTCCGGCGTGTTCTTGACCACTTCGTAGACCCCCACGCGACCCTTGTAGCCGTTGTTGCACTGTTCGCAACCGACCGGCTCATAGATCGTGAATGAGCCGATGCGTTCCCGCGGGAAGCCCTCCTTGAGCAGGGTTTCCTCGGGAATCTCGATGGCTCTGCGGCAGTGCATGCACAACTTGCGCGCCAGGCGCTGGGCGATGATCAGGTGCACTGCCGTGGCGATGTTGAAACCGGGGATGCCCATGTTCTGTAGCCGGATCAGGGTTTCGGCAGCGCTGTTGGTGTGCAGCGTGGACAGCACCAGGTGCCCGGTCTGGGCCGCCTTGATGGCGATCTCGGCGGTTTCCAGGTCGCGGATCTCGCCGACCATGATCACGTCCGGGTCCTGGCGCAGGAACGAGCGCAGTGCATGGGCGAAATCCAGCCCCTGGCGCGGATTCACGTTGACCTGGTTGATGCCTTCCATGTTGATTTCCACCGGGTCCTCGGCGGTGGAAATATTGATGTCCACGGTGTTGAGGATGTTCAAGCCGGTATACAGCGACACGGTCTTGCCCGAGCCGGTCGGCCCGGTTACCAGAATCAGCCCCTGGGGTTGCTTGAGGGCCGCCATGTACAGGTCTTTCTGTTCCGGTTCGTAGCCCAGGGCGTCGATGCCCATTTGCGCGCTTGAGGGGTCGAGGATCCGGATCACCACTTTTTCTCCCCAAAGCGTGGGGAGGGTGTTGACCCGGAAATCGATGGACTTGGTCTTTGACAGGCGCATCTTCAGCCGTCCGTCCTGGGGCTTGCGCCGTTCGGAAATGTCCAGGCTCGCCATCACCTTGAGGCGCGCGGCAATGCGGTTGGCCAGTTGGATGGGCGGCTTTGCGACTTCCCGCAGCATACCGTCGGTGCGCACGCGTACCCGATAGGTCTTTTCATAGGGTTCGAAGTGCAGGTCGGAAGAGCCGCCCTTGATCGCATCCAGCAACATCTTGTTGACGAAGCGCACCACCGGCGCATCGTCGCCGTCCTGGCCGGCGATGGCATCCTGCTTGCGGTCGTCGATCGACTCGATGTCGAGGCCGTCGAGGTCGACGTCGGCCATGCCTTCCAGGCCCGTGCTGCTGGACTCGAAGAACTTCTCGATGGCATCGCTGAGCTTGTCGTCCTCCACCAGTATGGCTTCGGTGGTCAGGCCGGTGCTGAACTGTATGTCGTTGATGGCCTGGTGATTGGTCGGATCGGAAATGCCCACGTACAGCTTGTTGCCACGCCGCCACAGGGGCAGGGCGTGATGCTGGCGCACGAGTTTCTCGCTGACCAGGCCAGCGGGCTGGTTGTCCTTGTCGAGGCTGTTGAGGTCCAGCAGGGCGATACCAAAATGCTCCGAGGCGATTTCCGCCACCTGGCGGCTCTGGACGAGTTTGTTCTGCACCAGATAGCTGACCAGGGGCGTGCGATTGCGCTGCGCCTGTTGATAGGCCTGCTGTGCGCTTTGTTCAGTGATCAGTTCGGCCAGCACCAGTTGCTTGGCCAGGCCGCTGAGGGCAATGTCATTCATGGGAATACCGGTGGCGGACTGTTCATGATTTATAGCCTAGTCAAGCATATGCGGCTGACCAGCGAGCAGAGGTGACAAAAAGCGTCAGATAGTGCGGTTGTCGGGGTAGGACGTTGGTCGTTTGCGGCGGGGAAGGCCTTGGGTGGCTGGGCTTTCCAGGGTTGGCATGTGCCCTGCAACGGCCGTTTCAGGTCATGAGATTCCGACTCATGCATGGGAGATGTCTATGAACAAGCAAAAGGGTTTTACGCTGATCGAGCTGCTGATCGTGGTGGCGATCATTGGTATTTTGGCGACGTTTGCGTTGCCGCAATATTCAAAGTATCAGGCGCGGGCGAAGGTGACGGTAGGGCTGGCGGAGGCTTCTTCGTTGAAGGTGCCGGTTGAAGACCTTCTGAATAAAGGTACAACGCCAACCGCTGCCAACACGGGCGTACCGGCATCAAGCAATAATTGCACAATGGCTGTCGCAGGTGATGCTGCTGCCGGGACCGCCACCGTCACTTGCACCATCAAGGAAGCGCCTTCTTCCATTGTTGGTAAAACGATCACTCTCAGTCGTGCCGGGACGGGGGCCTGGACCTGTGCTTCTAATGTTGCTGAAGAGTTCTTGCCAGCGGGCGGTTGTACAGTCGCGGCTGCCCCGTAAATACCTCATTCACCTGAGGCTCAAGTCCGTCACCATGGCGCAAGATTGCTTGCGCCGTCTGGCTTACATAAAGGGCTGCTACGAAGCCCAGCGGGAGCAAGCTCCCTCGCTACGGAAAATCTTGTTAATTCATAACGTTAGCGAACGGCTTAAACCCGCAAGTTGCATGTACCAAAATCCCCGGTCATGCAATTTGCATGATTCTGAAAACAGCCGCTTCGCTTAACTATTTGATTTATAGAGAAATACCTTTTGTTTCAAAACTGGCACAGCCTTCGCACTACTCCTGACAACCTGCCGCGATGCACTTTCGGCAGTTTCTGAGAAAAACAGGAGTTACTCGTATGAAGAAGTTCGCTATCACTGCCGCTGCTGCCACTGCACTGACCCTGACCATGGCTAACGCATTTGCCGAAACCACTCAAGCGACTCAGGCACCGATGATGCTGGCTGCTGGCGAAGTGACAGAGGCTAAGGAAGACGTTTCCGACACCTGGATCACCACCAAGGTCAAAGCTGACCTGGTCACCGAGAAAGGCATTCCAGGCTCCGACATCAAGGTTGAAACCAACAAGGGCGTTGTGTCCCTGTCTTCTATGACCAAAGTCACTGACGCTCAAAAAGACACCGCTGTGGCAATCACCAAGAAAATCAAAGGCGTCAAAGCCGTATCGGCTGACGGCCTGAAAGCCGAGTAAGGCTAGGCTTCTCGCCTGAACGGGAGAAGGCACGGCACGCGGGCTGAGATATACGTATGCCGTTGCTTTGGAGTTCATGCGAAAGGCCACAGGGACGTGGCCATTACAGGCCCCCGGCATTCGTGCCGGGGGCCTGTTCTATTCTGGGGAGGAAAAACCTGGTGTACGGCCTGGAAACCGGGTTGTTCTTTTCGCGAGCAGGCTCGCTCCCACACTGGACCGAGTTTCTTCAGGCAGAAATGCAGTCAAATGTGGGAGCGAGCCTGCTCGCGAAGGCGTCGGCGCTATGCATGGGAAATGCCCGTCACAGAGGCACGTTCACCGCCCACGCTTGCTGGTGATCTCCACCAGCCGATTCCCCACGAAGCGCAAGTATTGGTACATGCCGTTGTTGGGCCCGTAGGTCCATTCCTCCACCGGGTACTCATTCCGGCGATTGGCGCTGCGTTGGTAGCCCAGGTCATCGCGCGCCGTGGGCTCGCCACACTTCTGCAGCACCTCGCTGGAGCGATCACCGACGCTGATCAATTGGCTGCCGCAGCGCAGGGTCTCGGCGGCTGATGCATGGCCGCTCGCAAGCAGCAGGACCAGGCCGATTCCAGACAGACACTTCATTTTCATTCGGCATCCAGATGCATAGGAGTAATGACGCTACCGTCGCTTTCGGCCTGACCGAGGCTGGCGTCGATGAAGTACACGCGGTCATCGGCCAGCTTGCCCTTGTCCACCAGGAAGTCCTTGATGCTGCTGGCCCGTTCCTGTCCCAGTTCGCGCAACAGCAGATCACTGCCGCTCCAGAACTTGATGACCCCTTCACGGAGTTTTTCGATGCGGGCCTGTTTATCCAGTTGCGTCCATTCGGCCGGTGGTTGAGTCTTCAGGCGGGTGCGATAGATGCCTTCAAGCAGCGGGGCTTTTTCGTCTTCCGGTACTTCCAGCAACGAAGCTTTCGCCGGGACCTTGTCGCCCCTGCGCTGCAGCATCTTGTAGTAGTTGTACTGGTATTCGCGTTCCAAGCGCTGGGCGGCGAGCAGCGGGCCGTCGCTGCTTTCGGCGGCGGTGCCTTCGATCTCCAGCTTCAGCTCTGGCCGTTTGCCCAGGGCTTCGGACAACTTGAGCAGAGCATTTTCGTTTTCCTTGCTGAGGTCACTGGAGCCCGGTGCGAACGCCACGCTGCCCAGGTCTTCCGAGCCGCCGCCGGCCACCAGCCCGCCGATCAGCTTGAACGGCGCTTGTGCCGCGCGGACCACCAGGTTGCGCAAGGTTTGCCAGACAATCGGCATGACGCTGAACTGCGGGTCGTTGAGGTTGCCGGAAACCGGCAGCTCGATGGAGATCCTGCCCTCGGAATCTTTCAGCAGGGCGACGGCGAGCTTGAGCGGCAGGCTCACGGCGTCCGGGCTGTCGACCTTTTCCCCTAGTTGCAACTGTTCGACCACGACTTTGTTGTCGGCCTGGAGCTGGCCCTTGGTGATCCGGTAATGCAGGTCGAGATTGAGCCGGCCCTTGCGGATGCGATAGCCGGCGAACTTGCCGGAGTACGGCGTCAGGGTGGTCAGCTCGACCCGTTTGAAACTGGTGGCGATATCGAGGCTGGCCATCGGGTCGAAAGGGTTGACCGCGCCCTTGATCGTGACAGGCGCGTAGCGATCGACCTTGCCTTTCACATCGACGGTGGCGGGCTTGGCCTGGCGGCTGTCGATGGTGCCGATCTCGCCGTTGAGCTGCTGGACGGCTGTGGCGAAGTTCGGCGTCAGGCTGAAGTCGGCGAAATTGGCCGAACCGTCGTTGATGGCGATTCCGCCGACATGAATCCCCAGCGGTTTTTCCTTGGGTGCCGGTTTGGCCGCGGTGTTTCTGGCCGGGGCGTCGGCAGGTTGTGGAATCAGCAGGTCGTCGACGTTAGTGGTGCGATCGTCGTTGATCATGAAGCGTGCATAGGGCTGGAACAGGTTGACCTTGTCGATCGACAGGCTGTCGCCATGCTGGTAATTGAGGCCTTGGAGTTCCAGGCGCTGCCATTTGAGGAAGTCACGGGTCTTGAGTGTGTCGAGGGTATGCAACTGATCGACCTGGGCGCGGCCGGTCACGGCGAACGCCAGCGGTTCGGTACTTTTCAGGTCTACCGCCAGATCGCTGCCGAGCATCCCGGAGCGTAGCTCCAGGCGGATGAACGGGTTGATGTAGGCCTGGGCGACCCGCAGGTCGATGTCCTGGGTCTTGACGTTGAGCTTCGCGGTAACCGGGTTCAGATTGACCTCGCCATCGGCGAGCAGCTTGCCTTGTTTGCCCAGCCCGGTGTCCAGCTTGAGTTTGAAGGGCGAGCCGTTGAGTGTGTCGTAGTTCTGCAGGTCGAGATTCAGCGGGCCGAGGTCCAGGGCCACGGCCGGCTGCGCCTGGCGGTCGGCCAGGTGTATCTGGTAATCGCGCAGTTGCACGTCCTTCAGCATCACCTGCCAAGGCTTGCTCGGTGTTGTCGGCTCAGGCTTGGGCGAGTCGGCGGCTGCCGGGGCCGAGGCCGGTTCGGCCTTGACCTTGGGTTTGGCTGCCTGGCTGGCGAAGAGCTTCTGCCAGTCCAACTGCCCGTCGGCTTCCCGAGCGGCCCAGGTCTCGAGTTTGTGGCTGCGGATCTTGCCCACGATGACCTGCTGCTTGCCCAGGTCCAGCGAGGTTTCGCTGACCTCCAGGCGCTCCAGCCTTGCCAGCGGACGGCCGTCGGGCGCCTTGATGGCGAAGGGCGCGACGCTGACCGACGCGTTGTTGAGCAGCAGCTCCGTGCCCTTGGCGAGGTTGAGCTTGTACTCGGTGCTGAGGTTCAGCACGCCGTTTTCCAGAACGAGCGGCACTGCGTCTCGCACGTAGGGCCACCAGGCTTTCATCTGGCCCCCGGTCACCTTGAGCGTGCCCTCGGAGGCGATCGGCGCGAGGCTGAAGTTACCGGTCCAGTCGATCTGCCCACCCTCGGGACCGACGGCCACCAGGGTCATGTCGGCGCTGTCGTCGGGCAGGGTGCTGAGGTTCTTCAGCTCGAAGTCGAGGGTGTCATACAGGAACTCGATGGGTTCGCTGGGGCGCAGGTCCTGGAAGTGCACGTAGCCGCTGGCCAGTTTGATCCGCTCGACTCGCAAGGGAAAGGGCTTGGCGTCGGGATCCGCCGGAGTCGGTTCGCTGGGCGGCAGCTTGAACAGGCCCAGCAGATTCAGCTGGCCGTCCTTGGCGAACGCGATCTCGGTCCTGGGCTTGTCCAGCTCGACGTCGGCCAGGTGCAGGGCGCCGGACCACAGACTGTCGAGTTGCAGGTTGGCATAGAGCCGTTCGAAACCGACCTGTTCCTTGCCAGGTTCGCCGACCACCAGTCCCCACAAGGTCACTTCAAGGCTGAAAGGATTGAGCTCGATGCGCTGGATCTGGGCCGGCACCGTCGCATGGGCGGCCAGTTGCTGATTGGCGATCCGCAGGGCAATGCCCGGCAGTATCAGAAAACCCAACAGACTGTAGAGGGCCAGTGCGGTCAACAGGGCGCCGAAAGCGCGAATCAATCCTTTGGGCATGTGTGGCTTCATCTGGTGTGAATCGGAGTGCCTTGGAGTATGGCATGTGATTACGGTTCCGAAGCCACTGTGTTTTATGAGAATTGTCCGTTTTATTCGTGGGAATTCATGGGGGCTCAGAGCTGGAGGACCAACGTCTTGAGCGGCGGCTGTTGATCCTGCGAGGGAAAATCGCTGCCAGGTGTCAGCACGCTCCACTCGCGAACCGGGCGGCCGGCTTTTTCCGCGCAGCGCAATACCTGCTCGCGCCAGTCGTCCATGGACACCTTCGCCAGGTTGTTGCAGCAGATCAGCACGCCATTTTCGGCGGTGGTGAGCAGTGCCGGCTTAAGCAGGCTTTGGTAATCGCGCAGCAGGTCGACTGTGCCGAAAGCGCTCTTGGCCCAGGCCGGCGGGTCGAGCAGCACCAGGTCATATTGGCGTTGCTCCAGACGCACGTAAGCGGGCAGTTTCTGTCCGCGGCGTTGACTGATCGGCAGGCCGGCGAGTTGGCGAATCGCCGGGAAATAATCCGACTGGACGAATTCCATCGTCGGCAGGTCGGGATTGAGCAGGCCGTTCTCGCGGCCCACCGCCAGGTTGCCCTCGGCGAAGTCCAGGTTGCACACCTCGCGCGCTCCGCCCGCCGCGGCGCTCAGGCCGACGCCGCAGGTATAGGCGAACAGGTTCAGCACGCTTTTGTTCCGGCTGTGGTCCTTGACCCAGCCCCGGGCGTTGCGCAGATCGAGAAACAGCAACGGATCCTGCCCGGCGTGACGTCCGCGAACCCGGTAATTCAACCCCCACTCATGGCCAACCAGGTCTTGCAAGGCAGCCTCGTCAGGCTGATAGATGCTGTCCTGGCGGTCGATGCGCGAGTTGCCCCGGGCGCGGTCGTTGTAGACCAGCAGGGTATCCAGGCCCAAGTGTTGATTGACGATGCCGTGCAGTTGCAACAGGGCCTCGCGCTCCAGTGATTGATGAAAACTCTGCACCAGCAGCTGCGGGCCGTAGCGGTCGACCGTCAGGCCGGGAGCGCCTTCCTGGCTGCCGTGGAACAGGCGATAGCAATCGGTGCCCTGCTGATGCAGTTGGCCAAGCAGGTCCTGACGCTGGTCGAGGGCGGCGCGCAGCGCCAGATTCAAGGAAGACATGCCGGGCGCGCCTTAAGGAAATGAGGCGCGGGAGTTTAGCAGTTATAGGTTAGAGACCCACTGTTCAGACTGGCACCGATCATCTGTGGCGAGGGGATTTATCCCCGCTGGACTGCGCAGCAGTCCCCATAGAGAGCGCGAGGTCTGACCGACACTCCGAATGGTCAGGTTTCAGGGCTGCTGTGCAGCCCAACGGGGATAAATCCCCTCGCCACAAGAAATGGGTGCTTCAGGATATTGGGGCGCCTGTCTCAGCGGTTCAGGCGCGTGTCGATCAGGCCCTCCACCACGCTCGGATCAGCCAGGGTCGAGGTGTCGCCCAGGCTGTCGAGCTCGTTGCAGGCGATCTTGCGCAGGATCCGCCGCATGATCTTCCCCGAGCGGGTCTTTGGCAGGGCCGGCGCCCACTGGATCAGCTCCGGCTTGGCAAAACTGCCGATTTCCTTGCTGACATGGGCCAGCAACTCCTTCTTCAACTCGTCGTTGGCTTCGACCCCGTTCATCGGCGTGACAAAGGCGTATATGCCCTGGCCCTTCAAGTCATGGGGATAACCCACGACTGCTGCCTCGGCAATGTTGTCGTGCAACACCAGCGCACTCTCTACCTCGGCGGTGCCGATACGGTGTCCCGACACATTGATCACATCGTCGATACGCCCGGTGATCCAATAGTCGCCATCTTCGTCGCGACGGGCGCCGTCGCCGGTGAAGTAGTACCCGGGGTAAGGCTTGAAGTAGGTGTCGACCATTCGCTGGTGGTCGCCGTAGACGCTGCGAATCTGCCCCGGCCAACTGGATTTTATCGCCAGTACGCCGCTGCCCGCGCCGCTGATCTCCTTGCCGACTTCATCCAGCAGCACCGGCTGCACGCCGAACATCGGCCGGGTGGCGCAGCCCGGCTTGAGCCGTGGCGCGCTTACCAGCGGGCTGAGCATGATGCCGCCGGTTTCGGTCTGCCACCAGGTATCGACAATCGGGCAGCGTTGTTCGCCTACGACGTTGAAATACCATTCCCACGCTTCCGGGTTGATCGGCTCACCAACACTTCCGAGCAAGCGCAGGCTCTTGCGCGAAGTGTCCTGCAACGGACCGGCGCCCTCGCGCATCAGCGCGCGCAGGGCGGTCGGCGCGGTGTAGAAGATGTTGACCTGATGTTTGTCGATCACCTGCCAGAACCGCGAACTGCTCGGATGGCTTGGCACGCCCTCGAAGATCAGCGTGGTGGCGCCGTTCGCCAGTGGCCCGTAGACGATATAGCTATGGCCGGTGACCCAGCCGACATCGGCGGTGCACCAGAACACTTCGTTGTCGCGGTAATCCAGCACGTACTTGAAGGTTATTGCCGCCTGCAACAGATAGCCGCCGGTGGTGTGCAGCACGCCCTTGGGTTTGCCGGTGCTGCCGGAGGTGTAGAGGATGAACAGCGGGTCCTCGGCGTCCATCGGTTCGGGGGGGCAGTCGTCGCTCATGTCGTGCATGGCCTGGTGGTACCAGACGTCGCGCCCTTCGACCCACTCCACCTCGCCCTGGGTGCGCTCCACCACCAGCACGGTGCTGACGTCCGGGCAGCTTTCCAGCGCCTTGTCGACGTTGCGCTTGAGCGGTATGAATCGCCCGCCGCGCACGCCTTCGTCGGCGGTAATGACGGTGCGGCAATCGGCATCGAGAATCCGGTCGCGCAGCGAATCCGGGGAGAACCCGCCGAACACCACCGAATGCACCGCGCCGATGCGGGTGCAGGCGAGCATGGCGTAGGCCGCTTCCGGGATCATCGGCATGTAGATGCAGACCCGATCGCCTTTTTTCACGCCACGGCTTTTCAGCACGTTGGCCAGGCGGCACACATGATGGTGAAGTTTCTTGTAGGTGATCTGTGCCGATTCGGCGGGATTGTCGCCTTCCCAGATGATCGCGATCTGGTCGCCGCGCGTGTCCAGGTGACGGTCGATGCAGTTGGCGCTGACGTTCAGCTTGCCACCGGCGAACCAGCTCGCTTCGCCGCTCTTCAAGTCGTAGCGCTGGACGGTCTGCCAGGGCGTCATCCAGTCAAGAAAACGCGTGGCCTGCTCGGCCCAGAAGGCGCTGGGGTGTTCAATGGATTCTTTATAGAGCCGCTTGTACTCGTCCTGACTCAATTGCGCAGCCCGGCGGACGGCATCGGCGTGGGGGTACTGGCTGATATCGAACATGACGGTTCCTTATTCTTGTTTTGCGACAAGACATAAAGATGCGCCGAGTAAAAATCGAGTTCAAGTCGTACATGGAGCCAATGTGGGAGCGAGCTTGCTCGCGATAACGATTTAACATCCAACAAAGGAGTTGTCTGTTAGACCGCTATCGCGAGCAAGCTCGCTCCCACAGGGATCAGCGGTGAGCTGTAGGAGCGGGGGACGATCAGCCGCGATGACGTCCGCGGAAGTAGCTGATCAGGCCCTGGGTCGAAGCATCTTCGGCCGGGCTTTCTTCGCTGCCCACCAGACGGTTGTAGACGCCTTTGCCCAGTTCCTTGCCCAGCTCCACGCCCCATTGGTCGAAGGCATTGATGCCCCAGACCACGCTTTGCACGAATACCTTGTGCTCGTACAGCGCAACCAGTGCACCGAGGCGGCGCGGGCTGATGCGTTCGACCACCAGGGTGTTGCTCGGGCGGTTGCCCGGGATCACCTTGTGGGGGGCGAGCTTCTGCACTTCTTCTTCACTGGCGCCTTTATCGCGCAACTCGGCCTCGGCCTCGCTGCGAGTCTTGCCGAGCATCAGCGCCTGGCTCTGGGACAGGCAGTTGGCGTACAGCCACTGATGATGGTCGGCAACCGGGTTGAAGCTGACGATCGGCACGATGAAATCGGCCGGGATCAGTTGGGTGCCCTGGTGCAGCAATTGATGGTAGGCGTGCTGACCGTTGGCGCCGACGCCACCCCAGATCACTGGCCCCGTATCGGTGGACACCGGCGTGCCATCCTGGCGGACGCTCTTGCCGTTGGATTCCATGTCCAGTTGCTGGAGATGCTTGGTGATGTTGCGCAGATAGTGGTCGTACGGCAGGATCGCATGGCTTTGCGCACCCCAGAAATTGCCGTACCACACGCCAAGCAGCGCCAGCAGCACCGGCATGTTCTGGTCGAACGGCGCGCTCTGGAAATGCTGGTCCATGGAATAGGCGCCGGACAACAGCTCCTTGAAGTTCGACATGCCGATGGCCAGGGCGATCGGCAGACCGATGGCCGACCACAGCGAGTAACGGCCGCCGACCCAGTCCCACATCGGGAAGATGTTTTCTTCGCGGATGCCGAAGGCCACCGCGGCGGCGTTGTTGCTCGATACCGCGATGAAGTGGCGATAGAGCTCCGCTTCCGAGCCACCTTGTGCCAGGTACCAGGCACGAGCGGCCTCGGCATTCTTCAGGGTCTCGAGGGTATTGAAGGATTTCGACGAGACAATGAACAACGTGGTCTCGGCGCGCAGCTTCTGGGCCAGCTCGTGGAACTCACTGCCGTCGATGTTCGCCAGGTAGTGACAGCGCACGCCTTTATGCGTGTAGGACAACAGCGCTTCGGACACCAGCTGCGGGCCGAGGAAGGAGCCACCGATGCCGATGTTCACCACGTCGGTGATCGGTTTTTCGGTGTAGCCGCGCCACAGGCCATCGTGAATGCGACCGACCAGATCGGTAATCTGGTTCAGCACTTTGTGCACATCGGGCATCACGTTGACGCCATTGACCAGCAATTTGTCGCCGACCGGGCGACGCAGCGCGGTGTGCAGGGCCGGGCGGTTCTCCGAGGCGTTGACGATTTCGCCTTCGAACAGCGCCTCGATCGCGCCCTTGAGGTCGACTTCGTTGGCCAGGTTTACCAACAGGTCGCGGGTCTGGGCGTTGATCAGGTTCTTCGAATAGTCGAGAAACAGGCCGCAGCTCGACAGGGTGAATTGATTGAAACGCTGCGGATCGGCATTGAACGCTTCGCGCATGCTGAAATCCTGCATGGCTTTGCGGTGGTCATTCAGCGCTTGCCAGGCGGGCAGAGCGGTCACGTCATGAGGAGTTCGGTAATACGCCATCGCTGCGGGTTTCCTTTTACTTTGAACGGCCTTTTTAACACTGAAAAATTCCGGCGCGGCCCGAGAAGGGCGTCCGGACAACTGCGTCGACACGATCGCCGGACACAGGGCGACTACAGTAAACCTCGCGTTGCGATCTGTCTTGACTTTGTCTGACAGTTTCCCGGTACTTTTTTATACAACAACGGGTGATCGGGTCCGACAGGCGGAACGCAGATTCCACCTGTGGGAGCGAGCCTGCTCGCGAAAGCGCTCTGGCCGATACATTGAGAGTGACTGACACACCGCCTTCGCGAGCAGGCTCGCTCCCACAGAAGAGGGGCGTGGGAGCCGTTGGATTCGGTCAGGCCACCTGGACCGGAATGGCGTTGCTGGTGTGGCTCAGTTCGTTGCCCGGCGCCATGTAGAGCATGCGCGGCTTGAAGTTGAGCAGTTCGGCTTCGCTGTAATGGGCATAGGCGCAGATGATGACGCGGTCTCCGACCTTGGCCTTGTGCGCCGCAGCGCCGTTGACCGAGATCATCCGCGAGCCTTCTTCGCCACGGATGGCGTAGGTGGTGAAGCGCTCGCCGTTGTCGACGTTGTAGATCTGGATCTGTTCGTATTCGCGGATGCCCGACAGGTCCAGCCACTCACCGTCAATGGCGCAGGAGCCTTCGTAGTCGAGCACGGCGTGAGTGACTTCGGCGCGGTGCAGCTTGGCCTTGAGCATGATGGCGTGCATGAGTGTTTCCTCTGGTCGGGTCCAAACGGCGGGCAGTTTGCCCGAAGGCTTGGGGGGCGGCAATACGCGTGGGATCTGCAAATACAGTCTGTCAGGCACCCCATACTCCTGTGGGAGCGAGCCTGCTCGCGAAGGCGATGTATCAGTCGACGCTTGCGCCAACTGACCTGCCGTTTTCGCGAGCAAGCCCGCTCCCACAGGAGCGCTGAGGTGTTCAGGCGGGCGTGTCGAGTTCCAGATGCAGGTTGTCGATCAGGCGCGTGGTGCCCAGGAAGGCGGCAACCAGAATCACCAGGTCGCGATCCTCGCTCACAGCTGGGCGCAAGGTCCTGGCGTCACGGATTTCCAGGTAATCGGGACGCAGGCCGGCGGATTCGAGCTGTTTGAGCTGTTCGCCAATCAGCGCCGGGAAGTCCCGTCGCCCCTGCCTGATCGCTTCGGCGATCTGGCTCAGGGCACGGTAGACCACGGGCGCCACGGCGCGTTGCTCGGGGCTGAGAAAACCGTTGCGCGAAGACAGCGCCAGGCCGTCATCGGCGCGCACGGTCGGCTCGCCGATGATCTGGATCGGCATGTTCAGGTCATGCACCAGCGCGCGGATCACCGCCAGTTGTTGGAAATCCTTCTGGCCGAACACCGCCAGATCCGGCTGGACCATGTTGAAGAGCTTGCTGACCACCGTCGCCACGCCTTCGAAATGCCCCGGACGGCTGGCGCCACACAGGCCTTCGGACAACTGCGGGACGCTGACGCGGGTCTGCCCGGCCATGCCATCGGGATACATCTCCTCCACGCTGGGCGCGAACAGCAGATGGCAGCCGGCCTGGAGCAGTTTCTCCTGGTCGGCCGCGAGGGTGCGCGGATATTTGTCGAGGTCTTCGCCAGCGCCGAATTGCAGCGGATTGACGAAAATACTCGCCACGACAAAATCGGCCCGCTGCGCCGCCTTGGTCACCAGCGCCATGTGCCCGCTGTGCAGGTTGCCCATGGTCGGGACAAAGGCGATGCGTTTGCCTTCGCCCCGGGCGCGGGCCACGGCGGCGCGGAGTTCGCGTACGGTCTTGACGGTGTTCATGCGGAAAATCCGTGCTCGGCGCCAGGGAAGGTCGTCGCCTTCACTTCAGTGACATAGGCGGACAAGGCTGCCTGGATAGTGGTTTGCCCGGCCATGAAATTCTTCACGAACTTGGGTACGCGGCCGGTAATCGACAGCCCAAGCATGTCGTGGAGCACCAGTACCTGGCCGTCGGTGGCGTTACCGGCGCCGATGCCGATCACCGGGATTTTTACCGCTTGAGTGATTTCCTGCGCCAGCTCGCTGGGTACGCATTCGAGCAGCAACATGGCGGCACCGGCCTGTTCCAGCGCAATCGCATCGGCACGCATCTGCCGCGCCTGGTTTTCGTTGCGGCCCTGGACCTTGTAGCCACCGAGGATATTCACCGCCTGGGGCGTCAGGCCCAGGTGTGCGCACACCGGGATACCGCGCTCGGCCAGCAGGCGGATCGAGTCGGCCAGCCACAACGCGCCTTCGACCTTGACCATGTGGGCACCGGCCTGCATGAGCATGGCGCTGTTGGTCATGGTTTGTTCGAGGGTGGCGTAGGCCATGAACGGCAGGTCGGCGAGGATCAGCGCGTCGGTGTTACCGCGTTTGACGGCGGCTACATGGTAGGCCATTTCGGCGGTGGTCACCGGCAGCGTGCTGTCGTGCCCTTGCAGCACCATGCCGAGGGAATCGCCCACCAGCAGCACTTCGACACCGGCCTCGTTGCAGGCATGGGCGAAGGTTGCGTCATAGCAGGTCAGCATGGTGATTTTTTCACCTTTCTGCTTGAGACCTTGCAGCGTGGTCAGGGTAATAGCTGGCATGAAAAAGTCCTCATTAGGCGCTCGAATACAGGCGCACCTTCTATGCGTGGTGCTTGTAAGGCCTGGATTACGCCCATTAGCGCCGCGTTGGCGGCGACGGGACGCCTATAGTCGTGAGGAGCAACCGGGAAGTCAATTGGATGTGTTACCGGTGGGTGTTACCGAGGTTACTGATGCGTTTCAGCGTGGAGGCGTGTTTAAAAACTGACTGCCTGGTCGCGGGTTTTTTGTGGGAGCGAGCCTGCTCGCGAAGGCGGTTTACCAGTCCGGCAAATGAGGCTAACGCAAAGCTTTCGCGAGCAGGCTCGCTCCCACAGGGGATTTGTGTCAGCTCGGGAGCAAGCGTTCCAGGCCGACGAAGGGGCACGCCGCGAGGAGGTCCTTGAGCAAGCGCCCATCGGCCAGGCGCAGGTCGGCGGGCGCGAGCTCGGCCAGCGGATACAGGACAAAGGCTCGGGCGTGCATATGGTAATGAGGGACTTTGAGGCGCGGCTCGTCGATCAGGTGATCACCGAACAACAGAATATCCAGGTCCAGGGTGCGCGGGCCCCAGCGCTCGAGGCGCTCGCGACCCTGGCCGGTTTCGATGGCCTGTAGTGCATCGAGCAAGTCCAGCGGCGCGAGATTGCTGTCCAGCGCCGCAACGGCATTGGTATAGCGCGGCTGGCCGGGGAGCAGGGAGTCGCTTTGATAGAACGCTGAAACGCCCGCCAATCGCGTCTCGGGCAGTCGCGCCAGCGCCTCGACGGCGCTGCGCAATTGTTCGGCGGGCTCGGCCAGGTTGCTGCCCATGCCGATGTAGATGCGTTCCATCGATCACTCGCCCGAGGCGCTTGGCGCACCGGCACGTTTGCGCTTGGCGCCACTGCTGCGGCGACGTTTGCGCGGGCCGCTGGCGCCGTCATCCTTGCCGCTCAGTTCGCGAATCATGTCGCGGCGCTCGCTGTCGTTGGCGTCCTGGTAATCGGTCCACCATTCGCCCAGGCCATCGGTCTGTTCGCCGGCGCTTTCGCGCAGCAGCAGGAAGTCGTAACCGGCGCGGAAACGCGGGTTGTCCAGCAGCAGATCGGCGCGTTTGCCGCTGCGCCGCGGCAGGCGTTCTTGCATATCCCAGATCTCGCGGATCGGCATCGTGAAGCGTTTTGGAATGGCGATGCGCTGGCATTGCTCTGCGATCAGCTCATGGGCGGCTTCCTGCATCGCCGGAATCGGCGGCATGCCGCGTTCCTGCAAACGCAGGACCCGGGCGGGCAGGGCGGGCCAGAGCAAGGCGGCGAACAGGAACGCCGGGGTCACCGGTTTGTTCTGCTTGATGCGCAGGTCGGTGTTGATCAACGCTTCGCTGATCAAGGTGTGGGTGTAGGTCGGGTTGTATTCCAGCGCCTCGGCACTGGCGGGGAACAGCGGGTCGAACAGCTGAAGGTCGACGAGCATTTCGAAGGTGTCTGCGGCGTGACCCGACAGGAACAACTTGAGCACTTCTTCGAACAGCCGCGCCGACGGGATTTCCCTCAGCATCGGCGCCAGTTCGCGAATCGGCAGGGCGCTGTGCTTTTCAATGCCAAAATCCAGCTTGGCGGCGAAACGCACGGCCCGCAGCATCCGCACCGGGTCTTCCTGGTAACGCTGCCTGGGATCGCCAATCAGGCGGATAAGTCGGTTGCGGATATCGTGAACGCCGTTGGCGTAATCGAGGATGCGTTCGCTGACCGGGTCGTAATATAGCGCGTTGATGGTGAAGTCGCGGCGCTGCGCGTCTTCTTCCAATGTGCCGTAGACGTTATCGCGCAGGATGCGCCCGCTCTCGTTGCGCGAAGACTGGTTGCTGTCTTCTTCTTCGTCGTTTTGCGGGTGGTTGGCGCGGAACGTCGCGACCTCGATGATTTCGCGGCCGAAGTGGATGTGCACCAGCTTGAAGCGCCGCCCGATGATCCGCGCATTGCGGAACTCGGCTCGTATCTGCTCAGGCGTGGCACTGGTGGCGACGTCGAAATCCTTGGGCGTGATATTGAGCAGCATGTCGCGCACGCAACCACCGACCAGGTAAGCCTGGTAGCCGGCGTTCTGCAGGCGTTCGACGATGTTCACCGCGTAACGGCTGAATTGGGCCTTTTGCAACGAATGCTGGCCGCTGTTGAGCACTTCAGGCGTGCTGCGGATGTGTTGCGTACGACGCAAGGGAGAACGGAATGACTGGAACAGCTTCTTCAGCATGGGATGCACTGTTTGAAGGAATATTCGGCCAAAAACGAGGAATGACCGCATGATGGGCGGGGATTCTAGCATTTAGTCGAGGGATGGTGTAGGACACAGGAGTTTTGAGCTGCAAGCTTTAGGCGACGAGCTTGTAGGCTGCGGGGAAGGCGGAATGACAGAAACCACAAGGGGAGCCGAAGCTCCCCCAGAATTAGTTGCGTGCTCTGTTTTTATTATTGGTTTCGGGCTTTTTGTTTTTGTTGAGTGCCCGCGCCACGAGATTTCCCTTCGTGACCCTCCCAATCGGGAGCCAAGAGCAAACGGATTGCTTTGGTCGCTGTGTTGCAGTGATCAATCGATCCAACCAGTTCAGGCACCTGTCTTGAGACAGTTTTGTTGTTCTCGGCCTGGTTGTGGGGCAAGCCCCAAATACAACGCCTCTCCAAAAGAATCAGTTAGCTGCGCCTCTCGCCGTCTTGTTTTTATTGTGCGTGAGTCGATTCGTCTTATTTTTATTGTCTTGTGCATTGCTTGTTATTGTTCTTGTACCAAAGCTATAGCAGGGTGCGTGCCAACTTTTGGCAGGCCCAGCGAAACCGGGGGTTCTACGGTTATAGGGGTTTTTTCGAGGCGAAAAAAAGCCGGGGTTTCGTTACCGTAAACCCCGGCATCTGTTACGTGAAAAAGCTGAGGTAACAGTTTTTTCACATCCTGCGGTGTTACCTGCGTGTTTCAGCTCTCGCTGGCAACGCCGGTCTTGCGTCGTGGGATACCCAGGCGCTGGCGGCGCTCCCACAGGCACTTGCGGCTCACGCCCAGCTTGCGCGCCAGTTCCGTCTCGGTCATGTGGTCCTGGTGCTCCAGGACGAAGTGCTGGAAGTAGTCCTCCAGCGACAGGTCTTCGGTGGGCTCGTGGCTGGTGTTGTTGGCGCCGCCGCCCTGTTGAGGGGCCAGGCCGATGAATTCTTCATCGTCCAGGTCACTCAATTCGATGTCGATCCCCAGCAGGTCGGCGGAAATTTCCGGGCTCTCGCAAAGGATCACCGCGCGCTCCACGGCGTTTTCCAGCTCACGGACGTTACCCGGCCAGGCGTAATGACGAATGGCTTGTTCGGCGTCGGGGGCAAACTTCAGGTCGGTGCGGTTGACCCGCGCGCTCTGGCGGGCGAGGAAGGCATTGGCAATCTCGTTGACGTCCGCGCCGCGCTCGCGCAGTGGCGGCAGCTTCAGGGCAATCACGTGCAGCCGGTAATACAGGTCTTCACGGAACTGACCGATTTTCGCCAGGCTCTTGAGGTCGCGGTGCGTCGCGGCGATCAGGCGCACATCGACCTTTTGCGACTGGACCGAACCGACTCGACGAATCTCGCCTTCCTGGAGGACGCGCAACAGCCGCGCTTGGGCTTCCAGGGGCAGCTCGCCGATTTCGTCAAGAAACAGCGTGCCTCCGTCCGCCGCTTCGACTAGGCCGGCACGCCCTGCGCTGGCACCGGTGAAGGCGCCTTTCTCATGGCCGAACAGCTCGGACTCGATCAGGCTTTCCGGGATGGCCGCACAGTTCACCGAAATCATTGGCGCCTTGGCTCGGCGCGACAGGTTATGCAGCGCCCTGGCCACCAGCTCCTTGCCGGTGCCGGACTCGCCCTGGATCAGGACGTTGGAATCGGTCGGCGCCACTTTGCGGATCTTGCTGTAGAGGTCCTGCATGGGTGGGCAGGAGCCGATGATGCCGATTTCGCCGTTGCTGTTGCTGGCGCCCGCCTTGCCTGGAGCCGCGGCCTTGCCGTTCGTCGGTTCCGAAGGCTGGCTGCTCGCCGTTTGTCGGTCACGCAGGATTCGAGCGACGGCCTGAAGCATTTCGTCGTGGTCGAACGGCTTGGCAATGTAGTCGACCGCACCCATTTTCATGGAGTCGACCGCCGAGCGCAGGCTGGCATAACTGGTCATGATCAGCACAGGCGTGCCCTGGCCGAGTTTGATCAACTCGGTCCCCGGGGCACCAGGCAAGCGCAGGTCACTGACGATCAGGTCAAACGTTGGAATGCTGAAACGCTCTTGTGCTTCCTGCACGGAACCGGCTTCGCTGACCTGGTACTGGTTGCGTTCCAGCAGGCGGCGCAAGGCGGAGCGGATAATTGTTTCGTCTTCGACGATCAAAATGTGCGGCATTGATTCGATTCTCTCGACGGTCTCAGTTCACAGCGGACGTCGCTTCGACATGACGCGGCAAGGTCACCCGGATACGGGTGCCGCGTTGGCTCTGAACATCGGCCGGGCTGTCGATGGTGATTTGTCCATAATGCTCTTCAACGATGGAATAGACCAGTGCGAGGCCCAGACCGGTGCCTTCGCCAGGATCCTTGGTGGTAAAGAAAGGTTCGAACAATCGATCCATGATGTTCTGTGGGATACCGCTGCCTTCGTCTTCGACGATCAGGTCGACCGTGTGTTCAAAGGCTTCGCTCTTGACCCGTACCGCGCTGCCGGCCGGGGAGGCGTCGCGCGCGTTGGAAAGCAGGTTGATCAGCACCTGGGCGAGCCGTTGGGGATCACCATCGACCCAATGATCGGGGTCGCACAGGTTGAAGAACTGCACTTCGAAATTGCGCCGGTTGAGTGCCAGCAGGCCAATGGCGTCCTGGGCGACTTCGGCCAGGCACACCGGCTCGTCGTTGTGCTGGTGGCCGCCGGCGTGGGCGAAACTCATCAGGGACTGGACAATGCGCGACACGCGCTTGGTCTGTTCGAGAATCTGCCCGCTGATTTCCGTCAGTTCACCGTCGTCCTCGCGTTCCTCGCGCAGGTTCTGCGCCAGGCAGGCGATGCCGGTGATCGGGTTGCCGATTTCGTGGGCTACGCCGGCGGCCAGTCGTCCGATGCTGGCCAGGCGCTCGGAGTGGACCAGTTTGTCTTCGAGCATCTGGGTGTCGGTCAGGTCTTCCACCAGCAGCACCAGGCCGCTGTTGCCCGGCGCCAACGGCTCGTCGATCGCCGCCTTGTGCAGGTTCAGCCACCGGGTCTGGCCGTCGAGAGCCAAGTGCTGTTTGTGCAGGTGTTCGTCCGGCAGGTCGATGAAGCCTTGCAGCAAACCTTTCCACGGCTCGCCCAGGGTACTCAGGCGCGAGCCGACCACGCGCTGGGCGGCTATGCCGGTCAGCTCTTCCATGGCCTTGTTCCACATGAGGATTTCCTGGTCCTTGGCCAGCGAACAGACGCCCATCGGCAGTTCCTGCAGGGTCTGGCGGTGGTAGCGGCGCAAGGCATCCAGCTCGGCGGCGAGGCCAGTGAGGCGCGAATGGTAGTCCTCGAGGCGGCTTTCAATGAAGTGGATGTCTTCGGTCACGTAGTTTTCGCCGCCCGCCTTATAAGGCAGGAAGGTTTCGACCATGTCCTGGGCCACGCTGGGGCCCATCAGGCCGGACAGGTTGGCTTCGATCCGGTCGCGCAAGCGACGCAACGCGTACGGGCGACGCTCATCGAACGGCAGGTAAAGATCGCGCAGGGCCTGTTCGACTTCCTTTTGTGCGGCCTTGGCTCCCAGCGGCTTGGCCAGTTGCGTGGCGAATTCCTGGGGCGAGGCGGCGTGCAGTTCGCGGCGTTGCGGGCGACGCACGTTATCCACGGCGCAGGCTTCGGCGGCGCTGGCTTCTTCACTGCTGGCGTTGGTGAACAGCGAGATCAGGGTGAACATCAGCACGTTCGCCGCCAGCGAGGCGATGGCTGCCATGTGCCAGCTGGTGTCGTCGAGCACGTAGATCATGTTCAGCAGCGGGATGTAGAACCCCTGCAGGTTGCCCAGCAGCGGCAACAGCATGGCGACCAGCCAGACCAGGATCCCGGCCATCAGGCCGGCGATAAAGCCGCGGCGGTTGGCGGTTGGCCAATACAGGACCGACAGCACGCCGGGCAGGAACTGCAGG
Source organism: Pseudomonas sp. Z1-29 (assembly GCF_051131995.1). NCBI lineage: Bacteria > Pseudomonadati > Pseudomonadota > Gammaproteobacteria > Pseudomonadales > Pseudomonadaceae > Pseudomonas > Pseudomonas sp. Z1-29. The sequence continues at coordinate 1,006,959 of NZ_CP071645.1, forward strand.
GTGGCGACGAACGCGACGATGCCCAGGTTGGCCAGGTCCTGCCCGTCGCCCAGCATCAGGTAGAAACCATAACCGGCCATGATGATCGCAACGATCAGCGCGCGGCGGGTCCATTTCAACCAGCGGTAGATGTTTCCTTCCGCCGGCGGCTGGTAGAGCGGCAGGACCAGATGATTGAGGGCCATGCCCGACAACGCCAAAGTGGTGACGATGATCAGGCCGCTGGCCGCCGACAGCCCGCCGATATAGGCCAGCAATGCCAGGGCCTTGCTGTTGGCGGCAATGCCGATGCCGAGGGTGAAGTATTCCGGATTGGTGCTGGCGCCAAGTTTCAGGCCTGCCCACAGAATCAGTGGCACCGCCAGGCTCATCAACAGCAGGAACAGCGGCAGGCCCCAGCTCGCGCTGACCAGTGAGCGCGGGTTGAGGTTTTCGGTGAAGGTCATGTGGTACATGTGCGGCATCACGATTGCCGAGGCGAAGAACACCAGCAACAGCGTGCGCCACGGGCCTTCCTGCAACGGCGTATGCAGGGCGGCGAGGGCGGTCTGGTTCTGCAACAGCCAAAGCTCGAGCTGCTGCGGGCCATCGAACACGCCGTACAGCGCGTAGAGGCCGACGCCACCGATGGCGATCAGCTTGATCACCGATTCAAAGGCAATGGCGAATACCAGGCCTTCGTGTTTTTCCCGGGTGGCGATGTGCCGGGAGCCGAAAAAAATCGTGAACAGAATGATCAGCGCGCAGAAGCTCAGCGCTACTCGATGTTGCACCGGTTCGCGGGTCAGGATGCTGATGGAATCGGCCACGGCCTGGATTTGCAGGGCCAGCAGCGGTAACACGCCGACCAGCATGAAGATCGTGGTCAGCGCGCCGGCCCAGGTGCTGCGAAAGCGGAAGGCGAACAGGTCGGCCAGCGATGACAATTGGTAGGTACGGGTGATCTTCAGGATTGGATAGAGCAACACCGGCGCCAGCAGGAAGGCCCCGGACACCCCAAGGTAGCTGGACAGGAAACCATAGCCATACTGATAGGCCAGCCCGACCGTGCCATAAAACGCCCATGCGCTGGCGTAGACCCCCAGCGACAAGGTGTAGGTCAGCGGGTGGCGGATGATCGCCCGGGGGATCATGCCTCGTTCGCTGATCCAGGCCACGCCGAACAGCACCGCCAGGTAGGCGGCGCTGATCAGGATCATCTGGGTCAGGCTAAAGCTCATCGGCATCTTTTTGGCTCTGCAGGATGAAGGTCACGACGATCAGGATCAGCCAGAGCAGATACGGCCGATACCAGGCACCCGTGGCATCGATCCACCAATCCATGATGGCCGGGGAGAACAGGTAGATCCCGACTACCAAAAGCAGGACCAAGCGATAGATGTACATCCCGGCCTCTCTTTGTTTATGCGCGTGCCCGAAAACGTGCGGCGATGGTAACGGATAGGCGGCAGGCTGCAAGGGCCGTCATGGTATTTGCGCTTCGGGCAGGGTGAGGACGCGCGGGATCTTGGTCGCATCCCAGTGCCGAATGCCCCAGGCCAGCAGTTCGCGGGGGCTGGCATCGCAGAGCTCCGGGCCCGGTTGCTGGCCCAGTGCGCGCAATGCCCGCAACAGCAGCGGTGTAGCCTGGTCCGCTGTCAGCGGCGGTGAACGATAGGATTTGCCAAGTTTGTGCCCGTCGGGCTGGGTGATCAGCGGCACATGCAGGTAACGCGGTTGTGGCAGCCCGAGGAGTTCCTGCAGGTAGAGCTGGCGTGGCGTGGAGTCGAGCAGGTCAGCGCCGCGGACGATATCGGTGACGCCTTGCCAGGCGTCGTCCAGCACCACCGCCAGCTGATAGGCGTAGAGCCCGTCACGACGACGGATTACGAAATCACCGGCCTCACGGCCCAGATGCTGGCGAAATTCGCCCTGGACCCGGTCGGTGAAATGATATTCAAGCTCGGGGACACGCAGGCGGATGGCGGTGTCCTCGGTGTCGTGGCCGGCGTTGCGGCATAGCCCTGGGTAAATACCCTGATACGGTTCCAGTTGCTTGCGCGAACAGGTGCAGGCGTAGGCAAGGCCTTGGCTGAACAAGCGATCAATGACCAGTTGATAGGCTTCATGGCGGTCGCTCTGGCGGACCATTTCGCCATCCCATTCAAAACCATAGGTTTGCAGCGCATTCAGGATCGCCGCTTGCGCGCCGGGCTCTTCCCGCGGTGGGTCGAGGTCTTCCATGCGCAACAACCAGCGCCCGCCGACGGCCCGGGCATCGAGGTACGACGCCAGGGCGGCGACCAGCGAGCCGAAGTGCAGGTGGCCGCTGGGGGTGGGGGCGAAGCGTCCGATGTAGGCAGTCATAAGGCGAATATCATTGGGGTCAGGGCGGTAGGCAATCTCGACAACAAAACATATCCCCTGTGGGAGCGAGCCTGCTCGCGAAAACTGTGTATCTGTCACGTCAGGGCTGGCTGACCCACCGCTTTCGCGAGCAGGCTCGCTCCCACAGAGGGATAATCAGCCTGGAGAAATATTGGAAATAAAAAACGGAGCGTATGAACGCTCCGTTTCGGTTACAGCCCCGGCGATTACTTGCCGACCTGTTTTTCCTTGATTTCCGCCAGGGTCTTGCAGTCGACGCACATGTCTGCGGTTGGACGTGCTTCCAGTCGCTTGACGCCGATCTCGACGCCGCAGGACTCGCACCAGCCGTATTCTTCGTCTTCGATCAGTTGCAGCGTCTTGTCGATTTTCTTGATCAGCTTGCGTTCCCGGTCACGGGCGCGCAGTTCGAGGGCGAACTCTTCTTCCTGGCTGGCACGGTCGGCCGGGTCGGGGAAGTTGGCAGCGTCGTCCTTCATATGGTCCACGGTGCGGTCGACTTCCAGCATCAAGTCCTGTTTCCACTTGTTCAGGATCTTGGTGAAGTGCGCGCGCATCGGGGCGCCCATGTACTCTTCGCCCGCTTGTGGGATATACGGCTCAAACCCGCTGAGCGACTGATTTTGATTCTGCTTTGCTTGGGTGGGCATGAATGGACCGCCTCTACTCTTGTAATCCACTACGCAGGATTGCTCCATCACCGACACCTGCCGGCCCTGCGGCTGCAAGCGGGCGAACTTACCAGATCAAATCGGGCCGCGCTACTCCCGGTTGTCGAGCCTGCGGCGGCCGGGGCCTGTAAAACGTGGCCGGGTTCGCTTCGGTGGGGATGCAATCCTGCTCAATGCTTGATTCTAGTCAAGCCTGGGCCAATCGCCGGAACCATTTCCAGCGATCTACGGTAGGACCATCGGGTATTCGCGCTCGTTCCCGCACCGCTGCCCGAGTTGGGTAGAATCGGTTCTTTTTTCGTGAAGGATGGCCCCAATGGCCCAGCCCTACAGCGCACGCAGCCGTGCCATCGAACCGTTCCATGTCATGGCGCTGCTGGCACGCGCCAACGAATTGCAGGCTGCCGGGCACGACGTCATCCATCTGGAGATCGGCGAGCCGGACTTCACCACCGCCGAGCCGATCATCCAGGCCGGCCAGGCCGCCCTGGCGGCCGGCAAGACCCGTTACACCGCAGCCCGCGGCATTCCCGAGTTGCGCGAGGCCATCGCCGGCTTTTATGCGCAGCGCCACGGCGTTGACATCGATCCGCGGCGCATCCTGGTCACGCCGGGTGGGTCTGGTGCCTTGTTGCTGACCAGTGCCCTGCTCGTCGACCCGGGCAAGCATTGGTTGCTGGCCGATCCTGGCTACCCCTGCAACCGCCATTTCCTGCGTCTGATCGAAGGTGCGGCGCAATTGGTGCCAGTAGGGCCGGACGTGCGTTACCAACTGACCCCGGACCTGGTGGATCGCCATTGGGACCACGACAGCGTGGGGGCATTGGTGGCATCGCCGGCCAACCCGACCGGGACGATTCTCTCTCGGGACGAGTTGGCCGGGTTGTCCAGGGCAATCAAGGGCCACAATGGCCACTTGGTCGTCGATGAGATCTATCACGGCCTGACCTACGGCACCGACGCCGCCAGTGTGCTGGAAGTCGACGACGATGCTTTTGTCCTAAACAGTTTTTCCAAGTATTTCGGCATGACCGGTTGGCGGCTCGGTTGGCTGGTGGCTCCTTCGGCGGCGGTCAGCGAGCTGGAGAAACTTGCGCAGAATCTTTACATCAGTGCGCCGAGCATGGCCCAGTACGCGGCCCTGGCCTGTTTCGAACCCGCGACCATCGAGATTTTCGAGCAGCGTCGTGCCGAGTTCGCGCGGCGTCGCGACTTCCTGCTGCCGGCGTTGCGTGAGTTGGGATTCGGCATCGCGGTGGAGCCCGAAGGTGCGTTCTATCTTTACGCCGATATCAACGCGTTTGGCGGCGATGCCTTTGCGTTCTGCCAGCATTTCCTGGAAACCGAACACGTGGCGTTCACGCCGGGGCTGGATTTCGGTCGGCACCAGGCCGGTCATCATGTGCGTTTTGCCTACACCCAAAGCCTGCCTCGGCTACAGGAAGCGGTGACGCGAATCGAACGTGGGCTGCGGAGCTGGCGAGGCTGATGCGTTTTTCTCCTGCACTGGAAGAAGGTCGGCTGATTCGACGTTACAAGCGTTTTCTCGCCGATATCGAGACCGTTGACGGCGAACTGCTCACTATCCACTGCCCGAACACCGGCTCGATGCTCAATTGCATGGCCGAGGGCGCGCGTGTCTGGTTCAGCCGCTCCAGCGACCCCAAGCGCAAGCTGCCAGGGACCTGGGAAATAGGCGAAACCCCTCAGGGCCGGTTGGCCTGCATCAACACCGCGCGAGCCAACCCCCTGGTTGAAGAGGCGCTGCGCGCGGGTGTCATCAAGGAGCTGAACGGTTTTGTCGGGCTGAAGCGAGAAGTCGCCTACGGCGTGGAGAACAGCCGTATCGATTTTCGACTCGACTATGCCGACCAGACCTCGGCCTGGGTCGAGGTCAAAAGTGTCACGCTGGGTTTCGATGCAACAAATGTGGCGGCATTTCCCGATGCGGTGACGCTGCGTGGCGCCAAACATCTGCGGGAACTGGCTTGTCTGGCCCGCGACGGCGTACGGGCGGTGCAGCTGTATTGCGTAAACCTGAGTGGCATCGACGCGGTGCGCCCGGCGCAGGAAATCGACCCGGTGTACGCGGCGGCGTTGCGTGAGGCGGTGGCCGCCGGGGTGGAAGTGTTGGCCTACGGGGTCACCTTGACGCCGGAGCAGATATGGGTGGATCGCCCGCTGCCGGTATTGCTTGAACCGCTACAGGTCGACCCAGATGCCCTGATCATCCTCCCGGCTGTCTAGCGCGGCCAGGAACTGCCCGGCGCAAGGGCCGGCGACGCATTCACCGCTTTCAATCAGGAATAGCGCGCCATGGGTCGCGCACTGGATCAGGCTGGCGCTGGGGTCGAGGAACTGGTCGGGTTGCCACTCCAGCGGCACGCCGCGATGCGGGCAGCGGTTGAGGTAGACGTAGGCCTGGCCCGCTCGCCGCACGGCCAGGACCTTGCGCCCCTTGATGTCGAAGCCGCGACTGTTGTTGTCCGGTAACTCAGCGGCGCTGCAAAGAAATTTCATTTCTGTCCTCGATGAACCCTGTGGGAGCGGGCTTGCTCGCGAAAGCGTCGGTCCATCCTGCATTTATGTTGCCTGGCACAACGCCTTCGCGAGCAAGCCCGCTCCCACAAGGTTCTCGCGTTTTTCTGGACGATCCAAGCTTGACGGTCAAATGAAAACAATTATCAAATGGCGCCTCCTTCACAGGTGACCGAGGATACGTCGCCAGGCTCGGCCCTGTGAAAAATTTCTCTGAGGAAGCTGTCCGATGCGCTTGAATTTCCGCGTTGCTGCGCTCTGTGTCGTCCTTTTGGCCAGCCAGGGAGCGCTGGCGGCCGATCTGCCGCAACGCTGGGTGAGCGCTGGGGGTGCCTTGTCGGAATGGGTCAGTGCGCTCGGCGGTGAGTCGAAGCTGGTGGGCGTGGACACCACCAGCCAGCATCCCGAGTCGTTGCGAGCGCTGCCCAGCATCGGTTATCAGCGACAGCTGTCGGCGGAGGGCGTGCTGAGCTTGCGGCCGCAAATTCTGGTGGGTACCGAAGAAATGGGACCGCCGCCGGTGCTCGCGCAAATTCGTGCGGCCGGGGTGCCGGTCGAGTTGTTCTCGGCGGCACCGAGCCTGGAGGCGCTTCAGACCAATCTGCGTCACCTGGGGCAGCTCTTGGGGGCCGAGACCAAGGCTGCGGAGTTGTTCGATGACTATCAACAACGGCTTTCCCAGCACGCGGTCCGCGTAAACGCAGCCCGGCTCAAGCAGAAGGCGCCTGGCGTATTGCTGCTGGTGGGCAATGCTGGCGGCAAATCGCTGATCGCCGGTAAAGGCACCGCCGCCGACTGGTTGCTGGAGCAAGCCGGTGGTCACAACCTGGCGACCCACAGCGGCTACAAACCGTTTTCCGTGGAAACCCTTGCCAGCTTGAATCCTGAAGTGCTGGTCTTTGCCGATCGAGCCTTGACCGGCGAAGAAGCGCGCGCCGCGCTGTTCAAGGAAAATCCGATCTTGTCCTCGACCCGGGCCGCCAAGAGTGGGCGTGTCATGGAACTGGACCCGACGCTGCTGGTGGGCGGATTGGGTCCGCGCCTGCCGCAAAACCTGGTGAAGCTCACCGACGGTTTTTATCCGGTCAAGACCCCATGAGTGCGCTGGTCAAGCCACGCACTTTATTCATTGGGTTGGGCCTGCTATGCCTGCTGGCGATCTGGTTGTCCCTGGCCTTGGGGCCGGTGAGCTTGCCGCTGTTCGATACCCTGCGCGCCGCCATGCGCCTGTCGGGCTTGCCGGTGGCTGCCGATGGCCTGGAGCAGGCCGAACTGATCCTTGGCCAGATCCGCCTGCCGCGCACCTTGCTGGGGCTGGCGGTGGGCGGGGTATTGGCGTTATCCGGCGTGGCGATGCAGGGGCTGTTTCGCAACCCGCTGGCGGACCCGGGGCTGGTCGGGGTTTCCAGTGGTGCGGCGCTGGGGGCAGCGTTTGCCATCGTCGGCGGTTCGATGCTGGGCGGGCTGCCCGGAGCGCTGGGACCTTATCTATTGTCACTGTGTGCGTTCCTCGGCGGGCTCGGGGTTACGGCGCTGGTCTATCGCCTCGGCCGGCGCAACGGTCAGACTCACGTCGCGACCATGCTTCTGGCCGGGATCGCCCTGACCGCGCTGTCCGGCTCGGCGGTCGGCTTGTTCACTTACCTGGCGGATGACGCGACCCTGCGCACCCTGACGTTCTGGAACCTGGGCAGCCTGAACGGCGCCACCTACGCGCGCTTGTGGCCCCTGCTGCTGGTCAGCATCGGCGTGGCGATCTGGTTGCCGCGTCGGGCCCGTGCGCTCAACGCCTTGTTGCTCGGCGAGTCCGAGGCCGCGCACCTGGGCATTGACGTCGAACGGCTCAAGCGTGAGCTGGTGTTCTGCACGGCGCTGGGCGTTGGGGCCGCGGTGGCGGCTGCGGGCATGATCGGTTTTGTCGGGCTGGTGGTGCCGCATCTGGTAAGGCTGATGGCGGGCCCCGACCATCGCGTCCTGCTACCGGCTTCAATCCTGGCCGGGGCGAGCTTGCTGCTGTTCGCCGATCTGGTGGCGCGCCTCGCGCTGGCCCCGGCGGAATTGCCCATCGGCATTGTCACGGCATTCATCGGCGCACCGTTCTTCCTGTATCTGTTGCTGCGGGGGCGTGCCTGATGCTGCGAGCACATGACCTGCATATTCTCCGGGGACGCAAAACCGTACTGGCGGACATCGACTTTCAGCTCAATCCCGGCGAAGTGCTCGGTGTGCTCGGGCCCAACGGTGCGGGGAAAAGTACGCTGCTGGCAGGCTTGTGTGGCGAGTTGCGTCCGGCCCGGGGCCAGGTCTGGCTCGACGACAGGCCCCTCGCCCAGTGGGGCGGCGCCGAGCGCGCCCGTCGTCTGGCGGTGTTGCCACAATCATCGACCCTGGATTTTGCATTCCGCGTGGAAGAGGTGGTGGGCATGGGGCGCCTGCCCCACCGGAGCGGCCAGGTGCGGGACGCGCAGATCGTTGAATCGGCATTACAGGCCGCGGATGCCACGCATCTGTATGGCCGCAACTACCTGACCCTGTCCGGTGGCGAACGCCAGCGGGTGCACTTGGCGCGGGTGCTGGCGCAACTGTGGCCGGGCGAGGTGGGGCAGACGCTGTTGTTGGACGAGCCGACTTCGATGCTCGATCCGTTGCACCAGCACACCATCCTGCAAGCGGTGCGTGAATTCGCCGGTCGCGGCGCCGCCGTGCTGGTGATCCTGCATGACCTGAACCTGGCGGCGCGTTACTGTGACCGCCTGTTGCTACTCGCGTCCGGCCGGCCGGTGGCCCTGGACACGCCCCGGCAAGTGCTGCGCCCGGAGCCGCTCAAGGCGGTATTCGGCCTGGAAGTGCTGGTGCAGTCCCATCCGGAACGCGGGCATCCGTTGATCATCGCCCGCTGAGGCAATCTGGAGGATGCAGATGTGCGCCTGTTCCTGATCCTGGCTTTGAGCGTGTTGACGGCTTGCCAAAGTATCGCGCCGCCTCCGGTCAACGGACGGATCCTTGACCTGCAAAATGGCCAGGCCCTCTCGTCGCCTACGTTGGTCGAGCGCTTGGCGAAGGCCTCGCGTGTCGTGGTCGGAGAGCAGCACGACAACCGCGACCATCATGTGTTGCAACGCTGGTTGCTCCAGGCCTTGGCCGGACAGCGAGCCCAAGGCAGCTTGCTCTTGGAGATGCTGACGCCACAGCAGCAGCCGAAGGTCGACGCGGTTCGCCGGTTGCCAGCCTTGCCCAAGGATTTGCCCGGCGCGCTGGACTGGTCGCCGGGTTGGGATTGGAACCTGTACGGACCCGTGGTGGAGTTCGCCTTGCCTCAGCCTTACCCGGTGCTGGCGGCCAATCTTGACCGTACGGAGATCCAGCGCGTTTATCGTCAAATGCCCTTGGTGGAGGGTGAGCGCTCCAATTCGTCCGTGGTGAAGGAAAAGCTGCTGGGACAGATCCGCGAGTCCCACTGCGGCCTGCTGCCGGAGTCGCAGATGCCGGCGATGCTGGCGGTCCAGCAGCAGCGAGACCGGCGGATGGCGGAGCAGTTGCTCAAGGCGCCGACGCCTGCATTGTTGTTTGCCGGTGCCTGGCATGGGCGAAAAGACGTCGGCGTGCCGCTGCATGTGCGGGACTTGGGCGCCAACGAAGCGCCGGTTGTGCTGATGCTGGCCGAGGAGGGGAGCAACGTTACGTCGGCCATGGCTGATTATGTGTGGTACACCCCGGCCACCCCGCCTCAGGATTACTGCGCGCGGATGCGTGAACAACAAGGCAAGTGATATTCCGGGCAAAAAAAGACCCGGCAAAAGCCGGGTCAAATAACCGTGATTAGCCTGATGAGGAGATATCTGAGAGTCCGAACCAAGGGCTTTTCAAATATCGACCAGTCTCGCGACCGGATGTGGTAATCATAGCGATTCTCATTTCCAAGTCAAACAAAGTTTTTCGATTCGCCAAAAATAATGGGGCGGCGCGATGGGGGGCGGCGAAAACCGTGCGTCAGGCTTTGTGGCGAGCCGAAATGGCATCCAGCTGTTTATTGAGGGCTTCCTTGCGTTCAGCGGGAATATCGTTCCAATGCATGTCCATCAATGCGCCTTCGATGGCATACAGCAATACCTTTGATGCCCGGAACCCGCGGGTGCGAACGGCGCGGTAGGCGTCCACCGCGCCGAGGCGGCGAAGATCCGAGGCGCTGTGGATGCCCACGGCATGCAGCCACTGGGCTGACGTCTTGCCCAGATTTTTCAGGTGTTGCAGTTCATCATTCATCGAGCCTCCTTGCGACGGCCGACTGGTGCAGTGGGCAAGCTTCTCAGGAGTGTAGCGGTCAGTAGGAAAAGCGTGATTGTTTGGTCGGAATCGACGCAAAACCTTCTAATGCATTACGCACGATAGGTGGAAAACGACAAAAACGGCACGTCGTCCAGCGCAGGCGGGGGCGCTGGAGGTCTGTTCGATGCCGGGCCTCGGTTGCTTCAGGCTTAGCGGGTGCGGTAGCGCAGGCGTGTGCCGAAATTCATTGACATCAGGATCTCATCGGCCGACAGCTCGGGCGGAAAGTAGGCACCGGAAATCTGCGCGTGGGCGAGGCTCGCGCCTTCCAGCGACGAGTTACGAAAATCGACGCCGCGCAAATCGGCGGAACGGAAATAGGCATCGGTGAAATCGACGTTGTCCGCGTTCAGTTCCCGCAGGTCAAGACCACGGAAATCGCCGCCGCGCATGTCGATCGGCCCTTGAGGCCGTTCGTTGTTGAAGCCGGCAATATCGTCGTTGCGCAACAAGGCATAAAGCGGGGTGTCGAGAAGCTTGGGGTGGCTCATTTCATATCACCTGCTGGTTTTATGACGCCAGTATAGTGCCACTATTTGACGGCCGTGAAGCCGGGCGTCGCTTCACGGCCGAAATAATTCCTACAGTCCCGGCAGGCGCTGACGGATCTGCGCGACCACAACATCCAGCGTGCCGCTTTCGTTGGTCTGAACCCGTTTGCTGCAAAGGATTTCCGCCGGGGTCAACGCTTCGCGGCCGGCCTGTTGGGCGGCGATGACGGCCAGGTTCGCGTCGGACGGGTCCTTCTGGTCCGCCTGGCGCTGGGCGAGCCGGCTTTCGATCACCGCCTGCGGCGCGTCGCAGTCGAGGATCAGGAACGGCGCCCCCGTGCCTTCGGCGATCCCGGCGGCGGCGTCACGCTGCTCACGCTTGAGGTAGGTGGCGTCGATTACCACCGGGAAACCTGCATGCAGGATCGCGTCGGCAATTTCATGCAGGCGGGCGTAGGTGGTGCTGCTGGCGTCGCTGCTATAAATGCCGGCCTGGGGGTCGTTCGATACTTGCTGTTCGCCGAACAGGCGCTTGCGCTCCACGTCCGAGCGCAGGCGAATCGCGCCCAGGGCCTCTACCAGGCGCATCGCGACGTGACTTTTGCCTACGGCGGAAACACCGTGGGTAATCGCCAGGAAGCGCGACGGGATGGTGCTGTAGCTTTCGGCCAGGTTGGCATAGTTGCGGTACTGGCGCAGAGTCGTGGCACGCTGCACCGGATCGGCTTCGGCGGGCATGCTGAACAGCGCGACCTTGGCGCGGACCAGGGCGCGGTAGGCCTTGTAGAAATTCAACAGCTCCAGGCCCTGGTAATCGCCCGTCAGCTCCAGGTACTGGCTGACGAACCGCCGCGCCAGTGACTTGAGGCCGCGGTCTTCAAGGTCCATCGCCAGGAACGCGGTGTCGGCGTAGACGTCGGTGAAACGGAACGGCTCGTTAAACTCGATGCAGTCGAAAATCACTACCTGGCCATCGATCACGGTGGCATTGCCCAGGTGGATGTCGCCGTGGCATTCGCGGGTGAAGCCTTCGGTCTTGCGCTGGGCCAGCAGCGGCTTGAGGCGTTCGAAGCTGCTTTCGGCCCAGGCTTGCAGGGCTTCGAGTTGCAGCAGGTCAGCCTTGTCGCTGAGGAACGGACGGATCTGTTCGAAATTCTGCCGCACCGGCGCCATGACGCTGTCCGGCGTGCCTGCCGCGTTGTCGGCGGGCACCTTGGGCGTCGAAAGATGGAACTGGGCGATCTGCGCGGCCATTTCATCAATGTGCGCGGTGGTCAGTTCGCCGTTGGCCTGGAGCGTGCTGAGCAGTTGGCTCTGGGGAAATTGGCGCATCTTCAGGGCATATTCGATGGCCGGACCATCACCGCCGAGGCTTGGCGCTTCGGTGCTGCCGGTAATCGGCAGGACTTCCAGGTAGAGGTCCTGGGTCAGGCGCTGGTTCAGGCGCAGTTCTTCAGCGCAAAAATGCTTGCGCGCGTCGAGGCTGGTGAAGTCGAGGAAACCGAAATTGACCGGTTTCTTGAATTTGTAGGCGTAGGGCCCGGTGAGCAATACCCAGGAAATATGGGTTTCGATGACCTGGAACCCTTCGACGGGATGCGGGTAAAGGGCCGGGTTTTGCAGGGCAGCGATCAGTGATTGGCTCACGGGCGATCCTTCAGAGGCGGGAAAATTCAAGGCGCTCATTATGGCGGCAAGCGAGGCTAACGCAAACCTTGGCGGACGCATGTTGAACCACGCCAAAGTGCGTATAATCCGCCGCCATGACTCGTACCCGATCCCCCCGTACCCCCAAGAAACCTCCCGCCAGCCGCCTGCGGCCCTGGCTGGGCTGGGCCCTTAAACTGAGCCTGGTGGGCCTTGTCGTGCTCGCCGGTTTTGCCGTCTACCTCGATGCCGTGGTCCAGGAGAAATTCTCCGGCAAGCGCTGGACCATTCCGGCCAAGGTCTACGCGCGGCCGCTGGAGCTGTTCGTCGGACAAAAGCTCAGCAAGGAGGATTTCCTGACCGAGCTCGATGCCTTGGGTTATCGCCGCGAAAGCGTGGCCAATGGCCCGGGTGCAGCTTCGGTCAATGGCAACACCATCGACATCAATACTCGCGGCTTCCAGTTCTATGAAGGCATGGAGCAGGCGCAGCCGGTGCGGGTGCGTTTCTCCGGTGACTATGTGGCCGCGCTGACGGGCGCCAACAATGCGAGCCTGTCGGTGGTGCGCCTCGAGCCGCTGCTGATTGGTGGGTTGTACCCGAAAAATCTCGAAGACCGGATCCTGATCAAGATCGACCAGGTGCCGCCGTTCCTGCTTGAAACCCTGATCGCCGTCGAAGACCGTGATTTCTACCATCACTTCGGCGTCTCGCCCAAGTCGATTGCCCGGGCTGTCTGGGTCAATACCTCGTCGGGACACATGCGCCAGGGCGGCAGTACCCTGACCCAGCAGTTGGTCAAGAACTTCTACCTGACCAACGAACGCAGCCTGACCCGCAAGCTCACCGAAGCGATGATGGCGTTGTTGCTGGAGTTGCATTACAGCAAGCAGGAAATTCTCGAGGCCTACCTCAACGAGGTCTTTGTCGGCCAGGACGGCCAGCGAGCGGTGCACGGTTTCGGCCTGGCCAGCCAGTTCTTCTTCAGCCAGCCGCTGTCCGAGCTCAAGTTGCACCAGGTGGCGTTGCTGGTCGGCATGGTCAAGGGGCCGTCTTCCTACAACCCGCGTCGCAATCCGGAGCGCGCCCTCGAGCGGCGCAACCTGGTCTTGGACTTGTTGCAGCAACAAGGCGTGGCCACGGCCGAGCAGGTGGAAGCGGCGAAAAAGATGCCGCTGGGCGTGACCAAGCGCGGCAGCCTGGCGGACAGTTCGTTCCCGGGCTTCATGGACCTGGTCAAGCGTCAGCTGCGCGAAGACTATCGCGACGAAGACTTGACCGAAGAGGGCTTGCGCATCTTCACCAGCTTCGATCCGATCCTGCAGATGAAAGCCGAGGCCTCGGTCAATGACACCTTCAAGCGCCTGGCGGGGCGCAAGGGCTCTGACGAAGTCGAAGCGGCCATGGTCGTGACCAACCCGGAAACCGGCGAAGTCCAGGCGATGATCGGCAGCCGTCAGGCCAGCTATGCCGGTTTCAACCGGGCGCTGGATGCGGTGCGCCCGATCGGCTCGCTGATCAAGCCGGCGGTGTACCTCACCGCTCTGGAAAAACCGAGCCAGTACACGCTGACCAGTTGGCTCTCCGACGAGTCATTCTCGGTCAAGGGCGCGGACGGCCAGGTCTGGACGCCGCAAAACTATGATCGTCGTCCCCACGGCACGGTATTCCTTTATCAGGGCCTGGCGCATTCCTACAACCTCTCAACGGCTCGCCTCGGGCTGGAAGTCGGCGTGCCGAATGTGCTCAAGACCTTGGCGCGCCTGGGGGTGAACCGCGAGTTCCCGGCTTTCCCGTCGATGCTGTTGGGCGCCGGTGGCCTGACCCCGATCGAAGTGGCCGCGATGTACCAGACCCTGGCCAACGGTGGTTTCAATACGCCGATGCGTGGCATCCGCAGTGTGCTGACCGCCGACGGCGAGCCGCTCAAGCGTTATCCGTTCCAGATCCAGCAGCGTTTCGATCCGGCTTCCATTTATCTGATCCAGAGCGCCATGCAGCGGGTCATGCGTGAAGGTACCGGCAGCTCGGTCTATAACGTGCTTCCGCGGACGCTGACCCTGGCGGGCAAGACCGGCACCAGTAACGATTCGCGCGACAGTTGGTTCGCCGGGTTCAGCCAGGACTTGCTGGCGGTGGTCTGGCTGGGGCGTGACGACAACGGCAAGACGCCGTTCACCGGCGCCACCGGCGCATTGCAGGTTTGGACCAGTTTCATGCGCAAGGCCGACCCGTTGCCGCTGGACATGCCGCAACCGGACAACATCGTCCAGGCCTGGGTCGATTCACGCACCGGGCAGGGCTCCGACGCGAATTGCCCGGGCGCGGTTCAGATGCCGTATATTCGCGGCAGCGAACCGCCGCCAGGTGCGGCGTGTGGCGGCCAGAACCCAGCCGAATCGGTGATGGATTGGGTCAAGGACTGGGTGAATTAAGCAAAGAGGGTTTCAAGTGAACAAGTGGTTGATTCCAGCGGTAACCGCCGTGGCTTTGCTCAGCGGCTGCTCTACCGTACAGCGCGGCTCGATTCCGGTTGTCGACTCCGGTACCGCCGTTTCCAACAGCGAGCGGGTCTCGGCCAATGGCGGTTTCCGTCAGACGACCGTAAAGCGGCCGGTGCAGGGTGCTCAGACCCAGGCGATTCCCCAGGGTGATACGGGCGTCGTGGTGATGGTGCCCGGTGGTGGCGCTGCCACGTCGGCACCCATCAGCAGCACGCCGATCACACCGGGGCCGATCACGCCGGGTCCTATCGAGACCTCGCCGATCGACCAGGGCAGCTACAGCATGCCATCGACGCCGAGCAGCATCCCGTCGGCGAGCTCCGGTGGCTTGTCCGCCGATGAGCAACTGGATGGTCCGGTGTTGGCGCTGCTGACTACGGCCCAACAGCAGCAGGCCGGTGGTGACCTCAACGGCGCGTCTTCCAGCCTCGAGCGCGCCCAGCGTGTCGCGCCGCGCGAGCCTCAGGTTCTTTATCGACTGGCCCAGGTACGCATGGCCCAGGGCGATGCGCCGCAAGCCGAGCAACTGGCGCGCCGCGGCCTGACATTCTCCAGCGGCCGGCCGGCACTCCAGGCAAGCCTGTGGGAACTGATTGCCCAGGCCCGCGAGAAACAAGGCGACTCCGCTGGCGCCGCACTGGCCCGTCAGAAAGCCAAGGTTTCACTCTGATGGATGTTCGTTTTCCCCAGATCGCCGATCAGTTGCTGCTGATCGAGCGCGAACTGCGCGTCCAGGGTTGGTGGAGCAGCGTTTCGCCTTCGGTCGAGGCGCTGGCGAGTGTCGAGCCGTTCGCGGTCGATACCCTGGATTTCGAACAGTGGCTGCAATGGATCTTCCTGCCGCGAATGAAGGCGATCCTGGAAAACGACCTGCCACTGCCTAACGCTTCGGGCATTCTGGCCATGGCCGAAATGGTCTATGCCCAGCGGCCAGGGCAGGGCGCCGAGTTGCAGCGGTTGCTGGCGCAGTTCGACCAGTTGATCAGCGACGCCCGCTGACTTCCCTCACTGGCAGTGTTCTTCGATCTGCTTGCGGGTCTCATCGATGCGCTGGCGCCGCTCTTCATCCGTGAGCCGGCGCATTTCGCCTTCCACGTCTTCCCTGACCCTGGGATTGTTCTGCAGTTGCGCCAGGTTGGTCCTGGCCTGCTCGCAGAACGCCTTGAGTTGGGCTTCCTGCTCGGCAACCTGCTGCTTTACTTGTTGATCGATGGCTTTTTGATCGCCGACGACATCGCCGGTAACAGGTGCTGCCTGCTTGGGAGCGGGCGGTGCGGATCTGCCCACGGTTGTCGCCTCTACGCCTTGCGGCGGCTGGGCGCCGAAGTGGGTCACGCCCTGGGCGTCCACCCATTTGTAAATCTGGCCGGCCATGCTCATCGGGCTCAGGCCCGCCAGCAGGCAGGCCGTCAATAACATCGTTCGCATGCTGTTTCCTTGTCCTGGGTTGCGCAATTGAAGCTAACAGAGTAGCCGTTTAAAGGTTTTTTCTTGCGTTCTCATGTGCTTACTTCAATAAAGCACATTGACGACTTGACTTGCAGAGGGCGAAACAGAAGAATCCAAAGTCCGCTGTAGAGGGACTGCCAGAAGCAGACCCACTCGGCAGATCATGAGGCGCACATCCGCGCCGACCTGTTACACCCGCAACGCGTTACCTCGCGCTGGGTGGGAAAGGCCCGCAACACTTGGGACGATCCCAATACTTGCTCAGTCAGTGCTGACGTAGTCGGCGACCACCGTCGCTCATGCTCTGCCGAGAAGTAAACCTATTAAGACCCGTCCCCTTTTTGTGGGTCGGTATTCTGGCGTTTTAGAGGTGAACAACGTGGAGCTTTTATCTGGCGGTGAGATGCTCGTCCGCTTCTTGCGTGACGAAGGCGTCAAATATATCTACGGGTACCCCGGCGGTGCTCTTCTTCATGTCTATGATGCCCTGTTCAAAGAACCGGAAGTGACCCACATCCTGGTTCGCCATGAACAAGCGGCCACCCACATGGCGGACGGCTATGCCCGCGCCACCGGCAAGGCCGGCGTGGTTCTGGTGACATCCGGTCCTGGCGCCACGAACGCCATCACCGGTATCGCCACGGCCTACATGGACTCGATCCCGATGGTGATCATCTCTGGCCAGGTGCCCAGCACCATGGTCGGTACCGATGCGTTCCAGGAAACCGACATGATCGGTATCTCCCGGCCGATCGTGAAGCACAGCTTCATGATCAAGCACGCCTCGGAAATCCCGGAGGTCATGAAAAAAGCCTTTTACCTGGCTGAGTCCGGTCGTCCAGGCCCGGTCGTGGTCGACGTGCCGAAAGACATGACCAACCCGGCCGAGAAATTCGAGTACATCTATCCGAAAAAAGCCAAGCTGCGCTCTTACAGCCCGGCCGTACGCGGTCACTCGGGACAAATCCGCAAGGCCGCCGAAATGCTGCTCGCGGCCAAGCGCCCGGTCCTGTACTCGGGTGGTGGGGTCATCCTCGGTGGTGGCTCCGCGCCGCTGACCGAATTGGCCAAGATGCTCAACCTGCCGGTTACCAATACCTTGATGGGGCTTGGCGCCTACCCGGGCACCGACCGCCAGTTTATCGGCATGCTCGGCATGCACGGCAGCTACACCGCCAACCTGGCGATGCACCATGCCGATGTCATCCTGGCCGTGGGCGCGCGTTTCGACGACCGGGTCATCAACGGCCCGGCGAAATTCTGCCCGAACGCCAAGATCATCCACATCGACATCGACCCGGCGTCCATCTCCAAGACCATCAAGGCAGACGTGCCGATTGTCGGTCCGGTCGAGAGCGTGCTGACCGAGATGGTCGCCATCCTCAAGGAAATCGGCGAGGCTCCGAACAAGGAGTCCGTGGCCGCCTGGTGGAAACAGGTCGATGAATGGCGCGGTGATCGTGGCCTGTTCCCGTACGACAAGGGCGACGGCAGCGTGATCAAGCCGCAGACCGTCATCGAGACCCTGTGCGAAGTGACCAAGGGCGATGCCTTCGTGACTTCCGACGTTGGCCAGCACCAGATGTTCGCGGCGCAATACTACCGGTTCAACAAGCCTAACCGCTGGATCAACTCCGGTGGCCTGGGCACCATGGGCTTCGGCTTCCCGGCGGCCATGGGCGTCAAGTTGAGCTTCCCGGACAACGACGTCGCCTGCGTCACCGGCGAAGGCAGTATCCAGATGAACATCCAGGAGCTGTCGACCTGCCTGCAGTACGGTTTGCCGGTGAAGATCGTCAACCTGAACAACGGTGTACTGGGCATGGTTCGCCAGTGGCAGGACATGAGCTACGGCAGCCGTCATTCGCATTCCTACATGGAGTCGCTGCCGGACTTCGTCAAGCTGGTCGAGGCCTACGGTCACGTGGGCATCCGCATCACCGACCTGAAGGACTTGAAGTCCGGGCTTGAAGAAGCCTTCGCCATGAAGGACCGCCTGGTGTTCCTCGATATCCAGGTCGATACCAGCGAGCACGTCTACCCGATGCAGATCAAAGACGGCTCCATGCGCGATATGTGGCTGAGCAAGACGGAGCGTACCTAATCATGCGACATATTATTTCCTTGCTTCTGGAAAACGAACCGGGTGCTCTGTCTCGTGTAGTGGGCCTGTTCTCGCAGCGCAACTACAACATCGAAAGCCTGACCGTGGCGCCAACCGAGGACCCGACCCTGTCGCGTCTGACGCTGACCACCGTGGGCCACGATGAGGTCATCGAGCAGATCACCAAGAACCTGAACAAGCTGATCGAGGTGGTCAAGCTGGTGGACCTGTCGGAGAGCGCTCATATCGAACGCGAGCTGATGCTGGTCAAGGTCAAGGCCACCGGCGCCCAGCGCGCCGAGATCAAACGCACTACCGATATTTATCGTGGGCAGATCGTCGATGTCAGCGCCAGCGTCTATACCGTTCAGTTGACCGGTACCAGCGACAAGCTCGACAGCTTCATCCAATCGATCGGCACTGCCTCGATCCTGGAAACCGTACGCAGTGGTGTCACCGGGATTGCCCGTGGCGACAAAGTACTGAGCATCTAAACCAAATTAGCGAATGGCCGGAATGGCCGGATATAGGGGAAATTCATGAAAGTTTTCTACGATAAAGATTGCGACCTGTCGATCATCCAGGGCAAAAAAGTCGCCATCATCGGCTACGGCTCCCAAGGTCACGCACAGGCGTGCAACCTCAAGGATTCCGGCGTTGACGTAACTGTCGGCCTGCGCAAAGGCTCGGCCACTGTCGCCAAGGCTGAGGCCCACGGCTTGAAAGTCACCGACGTGGCTTCCGCCGTTGCCGCTGCCGACCTGGTCATGATCCTGACCCCGGACGAATTCCAGTCTGCCCTGTACAAGAACGAAATCGAGCCGAACATCAAGAAAGGCGCCACCCTGGCCTTCTCCCATGGCTTCGCGATCCATTACAACCAGGTTGTGCCGCGCGCCGACCTCGACGTGATCATGATCGCGCCGAAGGCCCCGGGCCACACCGTCCGTTCCGAGTTCGTCAAGGGCGGCGGTATCCCTGACCTGATCGCGATCTACCAGGATGCGTCCGGCAATGCCAAGAACGTTGCGCTGTCCTACGCCGCCGGCGTGGGTGGCGGTCGTACCGGCATCATCGAAACCACCTTCAAGGACGAGACTGAAACCGACCTGTTCGGTGAGCAAGCCGTTCTGTGCGGCGGCACCGTCGAGCTGGTCAAAGCCGGTTTCGAAACCCTGGTTGAAGCTGGCTACGCGCCGGAAATGGCCTACTTCGAGTGCCTGCACGAACTGAAGCTGATCGTTGACCTCATGTACGAAGGCGGTATCGCCAACATGAACTACTCGATCTCCAACAACGCCGAGTACGGCGAGTACGTGACCGGTCCGGAAGTCATCAACGCCGAATCTCGCCAGGCCATGCGCAATGCCCTGAAACGTATTCAGGACGGTGAATACGCCAAGATGTTCATCAGCGAAGGTGCCACCGGCTATCCTTCGATGACCGCCAAGCGCCGCAACAACGCCGCTCACGGTATCGAAATCATCGGCGAGCAACTGCGCTCCATGATGCCGTGGATCGGTGCCAACAAGATCGTCGACAAAGCCAAGAACTGAGTCGCGACTTGATCGAAAAACGCGGCCCTGGCCGCGTTTTTTCGTTTGGGCATTGGCTTCTGGTATAAAGCTGCATCGTTTGCGGCCGAACCGTCGTCCCAGACGCCTGTCGAATTTTTCACACCGTTGCAAGGTACTGTCCATGAGCGAACGTCCCGACGAGCCGAACCAGGCTCCTGACGCCGAAAGCCTGTTGCCCATCGATGAACACGTCGAAGAGGGCCATGACGCTGAAGGCCGTAAGGTCCGGCATCGTGGCATCTATCTGCTGCCGAACCTGTTCACCACCGCGAACCTGTTTGCCGGCTTCTATTCCATCATCAGCTCCATGAGCGCCCAGGCGGCGCTCAGTGCCGGTGATAATTCCGGGGCAAGCCGCTATTTCGCCCTGGCTGCCATTGCGATATTCGTCGCCATGGTGCTCGATGGTCTTGACGGGCGCGTGGCCCGCATGACCAATACCCAGAGCGCATTCGGCGCCGAATACGACTCACTGTCCGACATGGTCGCGTTCGGTGTTGCCCCCGCGTTACTGGCGTTCGGCTGGGCGCTGGGCGACATGGGCAAGGTCGGCTGGATGGTGGCTTTCATCTATGTGGCCGGTGCCGCGTTGCGCCTGGCACGTTTTAACACCCAGGTCGGCACTGCCGACAAACGCTACTTCATCGGTCTCGCGAGCCCTGCAGCCGCGGGCGTGGTGGCCGGCGTGGTCTGGGCATTCAGCGACTACGGCATCCAGGGCTCGAAAATGTCGTTCCTGGTGGCGTTGCTGGTTGCGGCGGCCGGGATGCTGATGGTCAGCAACATCAAATACAACAGCTTCAAGGAACTGGATCTGAAAGGTCGCGTGCCGTTTGTCGCGATCCTGGCTGTGGTTCTGGTGTTCGCC
>NZ_CP071645.1:1032500-4140000 GCF_051131995.1 Pseudomonas sp. Z1-29
TAGGGGAGGCGTAGCGAAAGCGAGTCTTAATAGGGCGTCTAGTCGCTGGGAATAGACCCGAAACCGGGCGATCTATCCATGGGCAGGTTGAAGGTTAGGTAACACTGACTGGAGGACCGAACCGACTACCGTTGAAAAGTTAGCGGATGACCTGTGGATCGGAGTGAAAGGCTAATCAAGCTCGGAGATAGCTGGTTCTCCTCGAAAGCTATTTAGGTAGCGCCTCATGTATCACTGTAGGGGGTAGAGCACTGTTTCGGCTAGGGGGTCATCCCGACTTACCAAACCGATGCAAACTCCGAATACCTACAAGTGCCGAGCATGGGAGACACACGGCGGGTGCTAACGTCCGTCGTGAAAAGGGAAACAACCCAGACCGTCAGCTAAGGTCCCAAAGTTATGGTTAAGTGGGAAACGATGTGGGAAGGCTTAGACAGCTAGGAGGTTGGCTTAGAAGCAGCCACCCTTTAAAGAAAGCGTAATAGCTCACTAGTCGAGTCGGCCTGCGCGGAAGATGTAACGGGGCTCAAACCATACACCGAAGCTACGGGTATCACGCAAGTGATGCGGTAGAGGAGCGTTCTGTAAGCCTGTGAAGGTGAGTTGAGAAGCTTGCTGGAGGTATCAGAAGTGCGAATGCTGACATGAGTAACGACAATGGGTGTGAAAAACACCCACGCCGAAAGACCAAGGTTTCCTGCGCAACGTTAATCGACGCAGGGTTAGTCGGTCCCTAAGGCGAGGCTGAAAAGCGTAGTCGATGGAAAACAGGTTAATATTCCTGTACTTCTGGTTATTGCGATGGAGGGACGGAGAAGGCTAGGCCAGCTTGGCGTTGGTTGTCCAAGTTTAAGGTGGTAGGCTGAGATCTTAGGTAAATCCGGGATCTTAAGGCCGAGAGCTGATGACGAGTTACCCTTTGGGTGACGAAGTGGTTGATGCCATGCTTCCAAGAAAAGCTTCTAAGCTTCAGGTAACCAGGAACCGTACCCCAAACCGACACAGGTGGTTGGGTAGAGAATACCAAGGCGCTTGAGAGAACTCGGGTGAAGGAACTAGGCAAAATGGCACCGTAACTTCGGGAGAAGGTGCGCCGGTGAGGGTGAAGCACTTGCTGCGTAAGCCCACGCCGGTCGAAGATACCAGGCCGCTGCGACTGTTTATTAAAAACACAGCACTCTGCAAACACGAAAGTGGACGTATAGGGTGTGACGCCTGCCCGGTGCCGGAAGGTTAATTGATGGGGTTAGCTAACGCGAAGCTCTTGATCGAAGCCCCGGTAAACGGCGGCCGTAACTATAACGGTCCTAAGGTAGCGAAATTCCTTGTCGGGTAAGTTCCGACCTGCACGAATGGCGTAACGATGGCGGCGCTGTCTCCACCCGAGACTCAGTGAAATTGAAATCGCTGTGAAGATGCAGTGTATCCGCGGCTAGACGGAAAGACCCCGTGAACCTTTACTATAGCTTTGCACTGGACTTTGAATTTGCTTGTGTAGGATAGGTGGGAGGCTTTGAAGCGTGGACGCCAGTCTGCGTGGAGCCATCCTTGAAATACCACCCTGGCAACTTTGAGGTTCTAACTCAGGTCCGTTATCCGGATCGAGGACAGTGTATGGTGGGTAGTTTGACTGGGGCGGTCTCCTCCTAAAGAGTAACGGAGGAGTACGAAGGTGCGCTCAGACCGGTCGGAAATCGGTCGTAGAGTATAAAGGCAAAAGCGCGCTTGACTGCGAGACAGACACGTCGAGCAGGTACGAAAGTAGGTCTTAGTGATCCGGTGGTTCTGTATGGAAGGGCCATCGCTCAACGGATAAAAGGTACTCCGGGGATAACAGGCTGATACCGCCCAAGAGTTCATATCGACGGCGGTGTTTGGCACCTCGATGTCGGCTCATCACATCCTGGGGCTGAAGCCGGTCCCAAGGGTATGGCTGTTCGCCATTTAAAGTGGTACGCGAGCTGGGTTTAGAACGTCGTGAGACAGTTCGGTCCCTATCTGCCGTGGACGTTTGAGATTTGAGAGGGGCTGCTCCTAGTACGAGAGGACCGGAGTGGACGAACCTCTGGTGTTCCGGTTGTCACGCCAGTGGCATTGCCGGGTAGCTATGTTCGGAAAAGATAACCGCTGAAAGCATCTAAGCGGGAAACTTGCCTCAAGATGAGATCTCACTGGGACCTTGAGTCCCCTGAAGGGCCGTCGAAGACTACGACGTTGATAGGCAGGGTGTGTAAGCGCTGTGAGGCGTTGAGCTAACCTGTACTAATTGCCCGTGAGGCTTGACCATATAACACCCAAGCAATTTGCTGATCCTGCTCTGGAAACGGAGAAAGGCGCCAGATTGCGGTGTGTGAAGACGAGATGAACCGAAAGTTCGAGTCAAAACCCACAAACTATCGCATACCCATTCGCTGGAACGTGACCGCAAGGCACGCACTGGCTACCGAATTTCTTGACGACCATAGAGCATTGGAACCACCTGATCCCATCCCGAACTCAGAAGTGAAACGATGCATCGCCGATGGTAGTGTGGGGTTTCCCCATGTGAGAGTAGGTCATCGTCAAGATTAAATTCCGAAACCCCTATCTGCTGACGCAGGTAGGGGTTTTGTTTTTATCTGTAATAAAACCGGCCGAAGCTCGTGGTAAATTTGCGCAGTTATTTTCGAGCTGGAGCACTAGAATAGCCCCACCTTAGTTGAGCCAGAGCGCTATATGCCCGATCCGTCAGACATCGATAGGTTGTCAGATCTACCCTTGGACGGTCTGGTGGCGTGTCATGAATGCGACTTGTTGATGCGCAAGCCACAGCTGGCCCACGGCGAAAAAGCCGAATGCCCCCGCTGTGGATACGAACTTTATGCCCACCGACATAACGTGGTCGAACGTAGCCTCGCCCTGGTAGTTGCCGCTTTGCTGTTGTTTGTGCCGGCGAACTTTTTACCCATCATGCAGCTCAATCTGCTCGGACAGTCGTCCCAGGACACCGTCTGGAGTGGCGTGGTCGGGCTGTTCAATACCGGTATGCACGGTGTATCGGTGGTGGTGTTCCTGTGCAGCATGGGGATTCCGCTGCTCAAGTTGCTCTGTCAGCTGATTGTGCTGCTGACCATTCGCTGGAACGTCGGGCGAAGTTACGGCTTGTTGTTGTACCGCACTTACCATCACTTAAGGGATTGGGGGATGCTCGAGGTCTATTTCATGGGCGTGCTGGTTGCCATCGTCAAACTTGCCGACATGGCGGCTATTACCGTGGGCCTGGGCCTGGTGTGTTTTGTCAGCTTGTTGCTGGTTCAGGTCTGGCTGGAAGTGGTGATGTCACCGCATCAGATCTGGCAGGCGCTGTCAGGAGAGGATTCTCATGCGGGCGATTGATGCGGGCATTCTGATCTGCGTCGAATGTCACGAGTTGAATCGGCAGGATGCAGGCGCTGACAAACAGACCTGCTCCCGTTGTGGCGCACGCATCCATCCCCGTCGTCCGAACAGCCTCATGCGGACCTGGGCATTATTGATCACGGCCGCGATTCTCTATATTCCGGCCAATATGCTGCCGATCATGACCATCAATTCGCTGGGCCAGGGATCGCCCAGCACCATAATGGCCGGCGTCATCGAGCTGGTTCAGCACGGCATGATCCCTATTGCCGCGGTGGTGTTTGTTGCCAGTATCGTCGTGCCCACTTTCAAGCTGGTGGGGCTCGCCTTGTTGTTGTTTTCGGTGCAACGGCACCAGCCAATGTCCGCGCGTCAGCGCATCCTCATGTATCGCTTCATTGAGTTCATCGGCCGCTGGTCGATGCTGGACATTTTCGTAATCGCAATCCTGGTGGCGGTGGTCAATTTCGGGCGGCTTGCCAGTGTTGAAGCCGGTCTCGGTGCCATCGCCTTTGCCAGCGTAGTGATTTTGACAATGATTGCCGCAGTTACCTTCGATCCCCGACTGATTTGGGATAACACGGAGTCGGATGACGACCATGACTGATTTGCCTACTGCTAAAACCCGACCGGCTTCGAACTGGTCGGCCATCTGGGTCTTGCCGTTGATTGCCTTGATCATCGGCGGTTGGCTCGGCTGGCGGGCTTATAACGAGACCGGGATCGAGATCAGCGTACGTTTTGAAAGCGGTGAGGGCATTCAGGTCAACAAGACCGAGATCGTCTATAAAGGCATGACGGTGGGCAAGGTAAAGGACCTTACGCTTGATGACGAGGGCAGCTCGAAAGGCGTTATCGCGACCGTCGAAATGAACAAGGACGTCGAGCAATACCTCAAGACCGGCACACGTTTCTGGCTGGTCAAGCCGAGTGTGAGCCTGGCCGGGATCACCGGACTGGAGACGCTGGTATCAGGCAATTACGTGGCCATAAGCCCGGGGGAAGGCGAGTCGACACGCAAGTTCAAGGCCTTGGCCGAAGAGCCGCCGCTATCGGACGCCAAACCAGGTTTGCACCTGACGATCAAGGCTGAGCGCCTGGGTTCCCTGGACCGTGGCAGCCCGGTTTTCTACAAACAGATTCAAGTTGGCCAGGTGAAAAGTTATTCCCTGTCCGAAGATCAGCGCACAGTCGAGGTCAAAGTCTTCATCGAGCCGACCTACGCCAGCCTGGTTCGCAAACACACACGATTCTGGAACGCCAGTGGCATTAGCATCGATGCCAACCTATCGGGCGTCAAAGTACGCAGTGAATCACTGGCCAGTATCGTGGCCGGCGGTATCGCGTTCGCCACGCCGGAGAACCGCAAGGACAGCCCGCCCACGGACCCAAGCCTACCGTTTCGTCTGTACGAAGACTTCGATGCAGCCGCCGCCGGGATCCGGGTAAAGGTCAAGCTCAGCGATTTCGAAGGGTTACAGGCGGGGCGCACGCCGGTCATGTACAAAGGTATCCAGGTTGGTAGCCTGAAGACGTTGAAGGTCGACCCCGACTTGTCCAGCGCCAGCGCCGAGCTGACCCTTGATCCTTTGGCCGAGGACTACCTGGTGACCGGCACTCAGTTCTGGGTCGTCAAGCCATCGATTTCCCTTGCGGGTATCACTGGCCTCGAAGCGCTGGTCAAGGGTAACTACATCGCCGTGCGCCCGGGCGACAAGGGCGCGGCGCCGCAGCGCGAATTCGAAGCCAGGGCGAAGGCTCCGCCATTGGACCTGCGTTCCCCTGGCCTGCACCTGGTGCTGCTGACTGAGAATCTGGGATCGCTGGAAGTCGGCAGTCCGATTCTCTACAAGCAGGTCAAGGTCGGCTCGGTGCAGAGCTACCAATTCTCCCGCAAGAAAAAACAGTTGATCATCGGTGTGCACATCGAGAAGGAATACGAAGGGCTGGTGAACGGTTCGACGCGATTCTGGAACGCCAGCGGCGTCACCCTCACGGGCGGTCTGACTGGCGGAATACAGGTCAAGAGCGAGTCCCTGCAGAGCCTGATGGCCGGCGGGATCGCCTTCGAGACGCCGGAGCCGAATGTACCGTTGAAAAGACGCATCCCTCGGTTTCGCCTGCATGAAGACCGCGAAGCGGCACAGCAGAACGGCACGGTCGTGACGATCAAGGTCGATCGCGCCGACGGCTTGCGCAGCGGTACGCCGATCCGTTTCAAGGGGCTGGATGTGGGCAAGATCGAGAACGTCGATCTCAGCGCCGACATGCAGTCGGTGCTGGTCACCGCGCGTATCACCGAAGTGCCGGAGCGTATCGCCCGCGTCGGGACCCAGTTCTGGGTGGTCAAGCCAGAGCTGGGGTTGATGAAGACGTCGAACCTGGAAACCCTGGTGACCGGTCAATACATTGAAGTGCAGCCCGCTGTGAAAAGCCAGGGTCCACAGAAAAGCTTTGTTGCGTTGGCCGAACCACCCGAAAGCGCGGTTCCGGAGGCTGGTTTGAGCCTGGTATTGAGTGCGGCGCGCCGTGGTTCGTTGAAGATTGGCGTGCCGGTGACCTATCGCGAGGTGACGGTGGGTAAAGTCACGGGATATGAATTGGGCCAGACGGCGGACCGGGTGCTGGTCCATATCCTGATCGAGCCCAAGTATGCGCCGTTGGTGCGCAGTGGTACTCGCTTCTGGAACAGCAGCGGTTTTGGCCTGGACTTCGGCCTGTTCAAGGGCGCGACGGTGCGGACCGAGTCGTTGGAGACACTGATCCAGGGCGGTATCGCTTTTGCGACACCGGACGGCGAGCGGATGGGCAACCCGGCGCGACCGCAGCAGACGTTCCCGCTGTTCGACAAGTTTGAAGATGAGTGGCTGACCTGGGCGCCGAAGATCGCGCTCGGCAAGTGAGCTTATAGGATGTGACACCTGTGGCGAGGGAGCTTGCTCCCGCTGGGCCGGTCCGACGCTTCGGGCGTAGCGGCCCCAAAGCCTGCGACCGCTGCGCAGTCGAGCGGGAGCAAGCTCCCTCGCCACGGAGTATGCGATAACAAAAAAGGCCGCGATCCAATGGATCGCGGCCTTTTTCATACCCGGCTATTCACCTCAGACCGGATCCAGCTCCGGCTCATCGGCCTGGACGTTCACCGTGGCTTTCACCGCATCGTGACGACGGATGTACTTCCAGTCCGCCTCGTCGATGTAGATGCCGTTCGGGCCGCTGCCGCCTTCCAGGTCGATGGCGACACTGGCGCAGACCTGCGGCTTCACACTGGCGAGGATCGGCACGAAGCCCAGTTGCAAGCTGGTTTCCAGCAGCGCTGCCTGGTTCTTTTCGTCGATGTCCGCCGCTTCGTCCAGGTAATACGGCAGACGCACACGGCCGGCCTGTTCGCGGTCCATCAGGTGCAGCAACAAGTACATGTTGGTCAGCGCCTTGATGGTCATGGTGGTGCCGTTGGACGCCGCGCCGTCGATGTCGGTGTGGATCACCGGCTGACCGTTGACCTTGGTGATCTCGAACGCCAGTTCGAACAGGTCCTTGAGGCCGAGCTGGTTGTGGTTTGCCGCCACCAGCCGCGCCAGGTATTCCTTGGCTTCTTCGTTCTTGTTGTCCTGCTCGGCGCTCTGGCTCAGGTCGAACACCGACAGCGTCTCGCCTTCCTCGTACTGGCCGGCGCTGTGGATGATCTGGTCGATGTGCTTGAGCGCTTCCTTGTTCGGCGCCAGGACGATGCGGAAGCTTTGCAGGTTGGACACCTGGCGCTTGTTGATCTCGCGGTTGAACAGCGCCAACTGGTGTTCGAGGCTGTCGTAGTCGCTGCGGATGTTACGCAAGGTCCGGGCGATGTCGGTGACGGCCGCACGGCGCGCCTTGCCCAGGGTCAGGGCTTCGTCGGTGCGGTGGGCATAGGCGTTGATCAGCAGTTGCAGGCGGCGCTCCATGTCGTCTTCGCTGTCGAACTTGGCCACGCCCTTGAGGCGCACCTGGGCGTACAGCGCTTCGATCTGGCCATCGACCCGTAACAGGCCCTGCCAACTGTCCTGATAATCGTTGAGCAGCGGCAACAGGTTGTCCATGGAGTCGTCGACCGGGTCCATGAACGGTGTACCGAACGGCAGGTCCGCCGGCAGCAACTGACGACGGCGCAGGGCATCGTCGAGGGTGCGTTGCTTGGCTTCCATGTCGGCGATCTGCCGGCCCACCAGTTGCAACTTGGCGGACAATTGCTGGACCCGCTCGGTGAAGGCATCGCTGGAGCGCTTGAGTTCGTCCTGGGCGGCTTCCATCTGCGCCAGTTGCTCGAGTTTCTCGCCTTCCTCGGCGCTCAAGGTCTGGGTGCGACGGAAATCCTCCAGGGCTTTCTGCGCATCCAGCACCTGCTGGTACAGCGCTTCGGTCTGGGTCTTGCTCGCGGCACGGTCGGCGGCCACGGCTTGTTGGGTCTTGAGCTGCTTGAGCTCTTTTTCCAGACGCTCTTTCTGATCGCGCAGCGCGGCGCGGTCGGCAAGCGCTTGCAGGGCCGGCGGTTCGATGTGGGACAGGTCGATGGACAGGCCGGGCACTTCGAAGCGCTCGCCCCTGAAGCCGTCGAGAATCAGCTCCATGGATTTGACCCACTCGCCATTCTCGTCCAGCGCGATCCCGTGTTCGCCCAGCGGCAGGCTGAACAAAGCGCTGTTGAACAGGCGCATCAGGCGCTCGACGTCCTGCTGGGAGAATTCTTCGCGCAGGCGGGCGTAGCTGTTGTTGTCGGCGTGATCGAGTTGCTGCTTGACCGACTTCAGGCGTTTTTCCAGATCCCGCAGGCGCTCTTCCAGGTCTTCGGCGCTGAACTGCCGGGACTGAGCCAGAGCGCCGGCCAGTTCGTCGTGGGCGTCTTTGGCGGCGAGCAGTTGCTGCTCCAGGACCTTGACGTCGTCCACCAGGGCAAAGCGATGCTTGAGCACCGACAGTTCGCCGAGCCAGCGCTGGATGCCGCTGATTTCACGCTCCAGGCGCATCAGCTCCTGGGTGCCGCCGCGCTGGTCGTTCTGCAGCGAATCCTGCTCGTTGCGGTAGTGCTCGGCCTGGATGGTCAGCTCTTCCTTGCGCGCACTCGCATAGTCCGACCAGGTGCCCAGCAGCGAGTCGAGCAATGGCGACAGGCGATGCAGTTTGCCGCGCAGGATATCGCGCTGCTTCACGCCGTTGGCCAAGGCTTCCACCAACGGGCCGGCCGCCACCAGGGAGTTGTAGTCCTGTTCCATGCGTCGCACATCGCGGAAGGCTTCTTCGCACGCGGCTATGTAGTCCACGCTGCCGGAGCGCAGGCTGTGCTCGAAGGCATCGAGGAACAGTTGCTTGAGCTTGGCGGCGGTGATTTCGCGCATGTGCAGCAGGTTGATGAACAACGCGCGGAAGGTCTTGAGGCTTTGCTCGCTGGTGGAGCGCAGCGGGATCAGCGTCAGGTCCAGGGGGATCGAGGTGTGTCCGCCGACCAGCAGACGACGCAGTTCATCCGGCTTGAGTTCATAGGCCTTCAGGCCTTCGCGCTCCAGGTTGGTGAACAGCTCTTTCTGGCGCAGGCAAGTGTCATCTTTCTGATAGTGGGCCAGGTCCAGTTTGCCGGCGTAGGCAAAGAACTGATGGCCGAAACCGCCGCCAGGGCCGCGACCGACCACGCCAATCACGTGCGGGCCGTGGGGCAGGGCAACTTCCACGAGGATGTAGCTGGTGTCCGAGGCGAAGTAGAAACGCCGGGATTGCTCCAGGCTGTACTTGCCGAAGCTCATGTCCGACATGCGCGCCAGGATCGGGAACTGCAGGGCGTTGATCGAGGCGGATTTACCCAGGTTGTTCGCGCCGTAAACCGATAACGGTTCTTCCAGCGGGAACAGGCCGAGGCTATAGCCGGCGGTGTTCAAAAGGGCAAAGCGGCGGATGCCGTAGCGTTCCTTGCTCATGCGTCGGTCTCCTGTTCTTCGGCAATGGCGCGGGCCAGTGCGTCTTCTTCGCTTTCACCGTCGAATTCACTGAGGTCTAGCGGATCATCGGTCTGCAGCAGTTTTTCATCGCTGTCTTCGTCGATCAGCACCGGCGCCGGCAGCGGCAACACGCTGTGCAGGCTGGCGGCCAGGTCGCGGTCCTGCTGGACCGACAGGCAGACGTCGAGAAAACGATGCATCGGCGGCAGGAAGCGATACACGCCGTTTTCTTCGCTGGCAAAACCCAGCTGGGTCATGCGGCGCATGATTTTTTCTTCCAGCTCTTCCTGGGTCTGTACTTCGGCCTGGATGAACAGGTCGCGGTATTTTTCCAGCAACGACGGCAACTCATCGCGGCCGAGGCTGCCACCGTCGAGCACGGCAATCGGGTCGCGACCCTGATCGGCCAGGTGTTCGACCAGGATGAAGGTGAACAGGGCCAGGCGCTGGGCAGTCTTGTTCACCGCGGCGGCGGCCAGGTCGGGCACGAAGTAATAGAAGCCGCGGGTATCGCACACCAGTTCGAAGCCCAGGGCCTTGAACAGCGTGCGGTACTGGTCCTGGAAGTTCGACAGTTGCGCGTACAGCTCCGGGTCGCGGCGGCTGACGTGGTAACCCTTGAACAGCTCGCGAAAGATCGGCGCCAGCTGGGACAGTTCGGATAGATCAAGATGCATGGGGGATGCTCGCAGAATCCTCGGCGGCGGTGTCGCCGGCCGAGAGCAGGGCGAAGGAGCGCAGGCTGACCTGATGCTCGTGGGTGTGATAATCGCGGCGTTCCAGACGCTCGCGCTTGAATCGTTTTTCCCGCGACAGGCGCGAGAACCAGTACAGCAATTCGTCGGTGGCGCCGTCCGGTTCCTGCTCCAGCAGCCAGCTCATCAGGTCCGGCATCGGCAGGGCGTCTTCGCAACGCTCGACCATCTCGCGTACGGTGCGCGGCGCCCGTGGTGCCTCACCGCCCTTGTGGGTCTTGTGGGACTTGGGAAAGCGCGCCGGTTTGGGCTCGAAACGGGCCAGGGCATAGACATAGGCTTCGACCTGGCTGGCACTGCCCAAAAACGTACTTTGCGGCCGGGTGAACAGCGGCATGGCGGCTTGCGGCACGGCATCGATGCCCTTGCGGCGAATGGCCGCCAGGGCCAGCGCCGCGCCACGGGTCACGGCGTTATGCCGGCGGGCCTCTTCACGCAGCGGCAGGAGCAGTTCCCGGGCGTGGCGCAGGGTCAATTGGGCGCTGGTCTGCATTTCGAGGATGCGTGCGTGGGTACGCAGCAGCATGTCGTCGTCGACGAGGTGGCCGAGGCGCTGTTGTTCGGTGAGCATGCGCAACAGCACGTTCTCGACCTTGCGCACGCCTTGCTCGAAGGCGCCGTCGGCGTTCACCAGCTGGATCATCGGTTCGACGTATTCGTCCCAGGTCGCCAGTACTTCGGCGTAGCGCTGGCGCAGCGGAATTTGTCGATCGCTGGTCTTGGCCCGTTCGGCCACGGCCACCAGTGCCTGCTCATCGTTGGCGAGCTTCTTCAGGACGTCGCGCACGCGCATGTCCAGCAAGCGCAACTGGCGGGCCAGGTCGTTGCCGTCGCGCACCTCGAAAGCGTCCTGGATGTAACCGGCCAGGCGCTCGAGGTGGCGCAGGTAGGCTTCGATTTCCAGGCACAGGCCCAGGCGGTGTTCGCGGCGAAGGTAGGCGAGGAAGTCGTGGATCTGGGCGTTGAGCTCGAAACGGTTGGGGCTTTTCGCCACCGGCACGAGGATGTCCAGGCGGATCCATACGTCCAGCAGGTGGGTAATGTCCTGGGGCGTGCTGTCCAGTTGTTGGGCGGCCAGTTGTGAACGCAGTTCGTTGAGGCTCAGGGTGCCCTGGTCGAAGTGCTCGCACAAAGGTTCCAGCAATGCCCAGTGTTCAGCAAGGGCGCGCAAGACGCGCTTGGGTTCGATCATCGCAATGGCCGTCGGGTTGGCAATTAAAAGCGGCGATTGTACTGCATCGCGCCGGTTGCTATTCACCCCCGAGACGGACTGTCGTCGCGTATCGCTCAACTATCGGCTCAACAGGGAAGCGATCCGCGCCGAAGGGCGGTAGAATCCTCCCTACTTTCAGTTATCCACAAGTGGCCGACCCTTGCTTATCGAGTCCCGCCGCCGCGCCTATCTGACCGCCATGCAGGTGGTCAACTGGCTGCCGCGTACCGAATTGCCATTTGCCGCCCCGTCGCGGCCCGAGCTGCTGGAAGCGCCTGAGCCGATGGAGGTCGCGCCGCCCCAGGCCGCGCCCGTCGCCAAGACCGTTGCCGAACCGTTGGCGCCCGCTGTCGAACGGCCGAAAGTCGAAGTCCCGCGTCCGAGCCTGGCCTCGACCCGGACCAACGCCAAACCGGTGGAAGAGGTCGACGAAGCGCCGGCCCCGGTGAAGGTTGCACAGGTGCCGCCGCCACGTTTCGCCCTGCAACTGCTGCGAGCCGGGCGTTGCCTGCTGCTGGTGGAGTTACCCACCGGCGAACCCTTCCAGAGCCGCGATCCAGCCTATTTGCTGCTCAAGGACATGCTGCGTGCCGCCGGCCTGCCGGACAGCCCGCAAATCATCGGCGAGCCGGTGCGCTGGCCATTGTTGTCGCGCGGCACGATGGACCAGGGGCCGGAGGCGGCGCGGGATTTTGTGCAGGGATTTGTTTCGGCGCGCCTGGAAGATGAACCGTGCGTGTGTCTGTGGCTGATCGGCCTGCCGGCAGTGAGGTTCGCCGGCGAGGCGGATGCCGAAGCGTTCAACCGTGAATTGCAGGTCGAAGGCCTGGGCTCGGCCTGGGCGTTGCCTGGACTGGAATCGTTAATGGAAACGCCACGGCACAAGGCTGACGTCTGGCAAGCCATGCGCCGGCTGATGGCGCGCTGGAAAGAATCGAATGAGTGACGCTGTATCGTTCCGCCCGATGACCGAGGCGGACCTCGACGCTGTACTGAAGATCGAATACGCGGCCTACAGCCATCCCTGGACCCGCGGGATATTTCTCGACGGGCTGGGCAAATACCAGATCTGGTTGATGTTCGAAGGCCAGCAGCAAGTTGGCCATGGCGTGGTGCAGATCATCCTCGATGAAGCGCACCTGCTCAATATCACCGTCAAGCCGGAAAACCAGGGGCGCGGCCTGGGTTTGCGGCTCTTGGAACACTTGATGTCGATTGCCTACAAGGCGGAGGCACGCGAATGCTTCCTGGAAGTGCGCGACAGCAATCGCACGGCGTTCCGGTTGTATGAGCGTTACGGTTTCAACGAGATTGGCCGGCGGCGGGATTACTACCCGGCGGTGGGCGGGCGTGAAGATGCGGTGGTCATGGCCTGTACCTTGGTGGACTGAACTGCCACGACCCATGTGGGAGCGAGCTTGCTCGCGAAGACGGCGGTACATTCCACATATATGCAAACTGATCCGCCGCCATCGCGAGCAAGCTCGCTCCCACAGGGGACTGGCGGCGTACATCAAATCCTGGCCAGACACAGAACCCATGTGGGAGCGAGCCTGCTCGCGAAGACGGCAGTACATTCAGCATCAATGCAAGCTGACCCAGCGCTTTCGCGAGCAGGCTCGCTCCCACAAGGGACTGGCGAGTTTGTTCAGCGCTTGCCATCCAACGGGTCGATATCAGCCATTTCCGCTTCGTCCAGGCCGTCGCCGCCGCCGATATCATTTTCATCCACGACGCTCAGGTCCCAATCGGCCTGTTCACCTTCACCGGCCTCCAGGGCGTCCCTGGCGCCATCATCACGGATCAGGGTCTCGGGGCTCAGATCATCGTCGGTCGGCTGACGGTCATCCATCGAGGCCCCCGTCATGCCTGCTTCGCGCACACGTTCGTCCGGTATCAGTTGCTCGCGCTCGTTCTCCGGCAGCTCGTCGCCGATCCTGGCCTCGTATTCATCGTCATCGAATTCCAGCTCACGCATCGAGCCCATGCGGTCTTCGTTGTCGTCGATGGGTTCCGGTTGCACCGCATCGTAGGGACGTCGTGAATCATTCATGGCAATTCCTCATACTGTGGGCCTTACTATGAGTCGACCGGCTGCGGTGCCAGGAATTCCAACGCGCTGCCGACGTGACCTCGACCGGCGGTCGTCTGTCACAGTTGCGCACTCTCTATCGAGGCTGGACAGCATGAATGAATTACAAGATCTGATTGATAACAACGCGCGCTGGGCCGATGCGATCAAGCAGGAGGATCCTGACTTCTTCGCCAAGCTGGCTCGTCAGCAAACCCCCGAATACCTGTGGATCGGCTGCTCCGACGCGCGAGTGCCGGCCAACGAAATCGTCGGCATGTTGCCTGGTGATCTGTTTGTGCACCGTAACGTGGCCAACGTGGTGTTGCACACCGACCTGAACTGCCTTTCGGTGATCCAGTACGCGGTGGACGTGCTCAAGGTCAAGCACATCCTGGTCACCGGCCATTACGGCTGCGGCGGCGTGCGTGCCTCGATGCAGGACCGCCAGCTCGGCCTGATCGACGGCTGGCTGCGCTCGATTCGCGACTTGTACTACGAGCACCGCGAAGCGTTGGCCAAATTGCCGACCGAAGAGGAACGGGTCGACCGCCTGTGTGAACTCAACGTGATCCAGCAGGTGGCGAACGTCGGTCACACCAGCATCGTCCAGAATGCCTGGCACCGCGGGCAGAAACTGTCCATTCATGGTTGCATCTATGGGATCAAGGACGGGCGCTGGAAAAGCCTGGACACCACGATCAGCGGTTTCGAGCAGTTGCCACCGCAGTATCGCTTGCGTCCTGTAGACGCGCCCTGAGCGTAGACGTCAGTGATCAGCATCGTCGCTGATTGACGGCAGCGGCGCTTTCCCGCGTCAGCCAAGGCTCACGCGGGAAGGCTCCGTCAGGTTCAGACTGATTCAGCTGGCAGCGGCATCGGCACCTTCAATTGCTGAAGTTGCGACTTGATCGCCGGCGCCGCGCATTTTGTCGCCGCTTCGGCCGGCGTCAGTTTGCGAATCGAGGTATAGAACAACTCGCAGGTCTTCTCTTTCTGGGTAACCTGCCAGGTCTGCGTGCATTGGCTCAGTTGCTGGGTCGGATCGGTATCGGGCTTGCTGCCCATCCCGGCTTGCCAGCATGCGGCGCTCAGGTCCTGTCCCATGACTTTCAAGCCCGCGGCATCTGCCTTGGCCTGGTCACCGTCATAGCTTTCAGGGTCGGCGGCGTACCAGATATAGCTGGGGTGATTGGAGCCGAGTACCGGAACCTTGACGCCTTCTGTCGGTGTGATGGTCGCCAGGCCGAGCACATTCACGGTCGGGCCGTATTGGGTCTTGATCCAGTTCCGAACCGGAGCGCCGAAGGCCACCATCGGCAGTGCATTGCCGCTTGCGTTCTGGCTGACCTGCTTGACCATGGTGGTCTGGTAGTCGTTAAAATAATCGTAGACGCCTTCCAGTGCCTGGCCGGCGTTGGACGGGGCGGCGATCGGCGCGATGTCGATGATCGTCTGGTAGGCCGGCGTCTGGTCGGCGGCAATGCCATTGGCGGTCAGCAGCGTGGCCCAGCGGTCGGTAGTGGCCGATTCGAGGTAATCCTGGGCCTGGGTCAGCGAGTAATCCGGCGGGAAGTGCAGCAACTCGACGCTCTTGCGGTTTTCCAGGGCCATGCCCAAGGGCAGGAACAGGTACCAGTTGTAGGCCCACTTTTTGTCATTGTTGAGTTTCGTCGCGCCGTTGTACGCCAGGTCTCCGGCGTTGAGCAGCGCGGCCAGCGGTTGGCCGTAGCTTTTCGGCACCCCGCTGATGTTCGCGTAGACGATGTCGTTATCGCGTTTGACGCTGACCTTGGCCGCGCCGTAGCCGTCGCGCTGTACGCTTTGGGTCAGGTAATGCTCGACGGTCTGCTCCAGCGTCCAGTTGCGAAAACAGATGACGTTGCAGTTGTTAGGGTAGGCGAAGAGACGGGTGACACGTTCGGTACTGCCCAGTTGTACATCGATGTCGGCGGCATGGGCGGCGGCACTGAAGGCCAGGGCGGCGAGAGAGAATACGGCGAGTTTGGACATGCTCAGATCCTTTTCAGCGTGTGAGCCCTTTGAACAGGGTGTATCCATACTGAAACAGACGGAGCCGAAGAAGAAGTGGGCCGATGTAAATATCGGCCCTTTTTTATGGCTTTATGGCATCACGGGCGGCAAATAGGTCAGCGTGGTCCCCAGCGCCCAGAGCAGTACCAGCACCAGAGGGGTGTGCACCAGCAACTGTACAAACGAAAAACCGATCAGATCCCTGGCCTTCAGCCCCAGGACACCCAGCAGCGGCAGCATGTAGAACGGATTGATCAGGTTCGGCAGCGCCTCGGCGGCGTTATAGATCTGCACCGCCCAGCCCAGGTGATAGTTCAGGTCATTGGCCACCTGCATGACGTAGGGCGCTTCGATGATCCACTTGCCCCCGCCCGAGGGAATGAAGAAGCCCAGCACCGCCGAATAGACGCCCATCAACAAGGCGTAGGTGTCATGCGACGCGATCTGTACGAAAAAGGTCGAGATATGGTGGGCCAGCGTCTGCGCGTCGCTGCCCTTGACCGTGGTCAGCAGCGCGGCGATCGAACCGTACAGCGGAAACTGGATCAACACCCCGGTTGTGGTCGGCACCGCGCGGGCCACGGCGTCGAGGAAGCTGCGCGGGCGCCAGTGCAACAATGCGCCGAGCATGATGAACAGGAAGTTGTAGGTGTTCAGCCCGGAAATGGCACTGATCGCAGGCTTGGTCGAAAACTCGTGGAACAGCCAGCCGGCAGCCAGCAGCACCAGGGCGATGGTCAACAGCGGGCTGTGTTCCAGCCATTCTCCCGGACGGGTGCGAGGCTGCAATGCCGGCATGCTGAAGCTCGGATCGATCCCGCAGGCGGCGGCATCACGGGCGCTGTTGGGCCCTGGAGCGGTGGCGTAGGCGACGATCAGCGAAATCACGATCAGCGCCAGCAACATCACCCCGGACTGCCAGAGGAAAATGGTCTGGGTGAACGGAATGACGCCCGTGATGGACAGGATCGATGGCGGCAGGCTGGCCGGGTTGGCCTGCAGTTGCGCGGCCGACGAAGACAATCCCAGCGCCCACACCGCGCCCAGGCCCAGATAGGCGGCGGCACCGGCGGCGCGATAATCCATTTTCAAGTCGCTGCGCCGGGCGAGTGCCCGCACCAGCAGGCCGCCGAACACCAGCGACAGGCCCCAGTTGAGCAGCGATGCGACCATGGAAATCAAGGCCACCCAAGCTACCGCACTGCGGCCGTTTTTTGGAATCCGTGCCAGGCGATCGATCAGCTTGACGGCGGGCGGCGAACTGGCGACCACGTAACCGCCAATCACCACGAAGGCCATTTGCATCGTGAACGGAATCAGGCTCCAGAAGCCATCGCCAAACGCCATCGCCGCTGCCGTGGGCGTAGCGCCGATGAACTGCGTGGCGATTGCGACCACCAGCACCGCCAGCGCGGCGAAGACCCAGGAGTCAGGAAACCAGCGCTCGGCGAAACTTGAGCAGCGCAATGCGAAGCGGGCGGAGCGGCTGTCTTCGATGTCAGTGGTCACGGCAATCACCTCGGTTTTTATGGTTATGGGTATCTGGTGCGACGAAGCATCAGCGGTCGGACGCCAACGGTGGAACATTCCAATGACCGTGGAAGCCGGACCGGCGTTCGAGCGCCACTGGATTATTTTTCAGGCCGACCAGCGGCACTCTTCAGAAACAAATCGCCAAGCCGATGGCATGGGAACACAACAGATTCTCTGCCTGCCGGAGCATGCCCATGTTCAACACCCGCCTCAAGCAGGAGCTGCTGGCTCTTCGCCAAGAACTCTCGAGCATCATGCAAGTCAAGGAAAGCCTGGACCGAGAGATGTTGGCGCTGACCCTCGACGCCGAGGGGCGGGTGCAATCGGTCAATCAGAACTTTCTCGATGAGATGCACTACAAGAGCCAGGACCTGATTGGCCGCGCTGTCGAGGATCTGGTGCCGGCCTACCTGAGGTCCAACGAATTCCAGATTCGTTTCAAGACCGCGCTGACCCGCGGCGAGCACTTCTCCGGTGCCGTTCGCCTGGCACGAGGCAACGGCGACGA
Source organism: Pseudomonas sp. Z1-29 (assembly GCF_051131995.1). Taxonomy (NCBI): domain Bacteria; kingdom Pseudomonadati; phylum Pseudomonadota; class Gammaproteobacteria; order Pseudomonadales; family Pseudomonadaceae; genus Pseudomonas; species Pseudomonas sp. Z1-29. The sequence goes on from NZ_CP071645.1 coordinate 1,049,953, forward strand.
GGCCTGGCTACGCTCGATCCTCCAGCCGGTACGGGATGCCAATGGGCGAATCCGCTATTTCTCGATGTACTCCAGTGACCTGACCCGCACCATCGAAAATTCCCGCGAGCATGAAAACCTGATCGGCGCCCTGGTGCGTTCGACAGCGGTGATCGAGTTCGACCTGGGCGGCCACGTCCTGACAGCGAACGATCGTTTTCTCAATGCCATGGGCTACAACCTTGCGCAGATCAAGGGCAAGCACCACCGCACGTTTTGCGAGCCCGAGGAGTACAACAGCGCGGCCTACCAGAACTTCTGGAAACGCCTGAACAACGGGGAGTTCGTCGCCGGCCGCTTCAAGCGCCTCGACAGCAATGGCCGTGAGGTGTGGCTGGAGGCTTCCTACAATCCGGTACTTGACGCCAACGAGCGCCTTTACAAAGTGGTCAAGTTCGCGACCAATATCACCGATCAGGTCAACCAGGAAAAAGCCGTCGCGGAAGCCGCCAGCATCGCCTACAGCACGTCATTGCAGACCGATAGCAGCGCCCAGCGCGGAACCACCGTCGTGACCCAGGCGGTGGACGTGATGCGTGACCTGGCCCGACACATGCAAACCGCCGGTCAAGGTATCGAGGCCCTGAACGAGCAATCCCTGGTCATCGGGACCATCGTCAAGACCATCAGCGGCATCGCCGAACAGACCAACCTGCTGGCGCTCAACGCGGCCATCGAGGCTGCTCGGGCCGGTGAGCAGGGACGCGGTTTCGCAGTGGTCGCCGATGAGGTCCGGCAACTGGCTTCGCGAACCAGCCAGGCGACCGACGAGATCATTGGCGTGGTCCGCCAGAACCAGGACATGGCCCGCAATGCCGTGGCGCTGATGACCGATGGTCAACATCAGGCCGAACAGGGCCTGGCCCTGGCAGCCGAGGCGGGAACGGTCATCGTCGAGATCCAGGACGGGGCGAAAAAGGTGGTCGATGCGGTGAGCCAGTTCGCCAATCAGCTGTCGACTTGAGAACTTGCTGAGTGAGCCGCCTTCGCGAGCAGGCTCGCTCCCACGGTTGATCGGGGTTGTCACAGGTATCACGCAGATCCATTGTGGGAGCGAGCCTGCTCGCGAAGGCGTCAACCCATCCACCATCAAAGCAAGCGGGCCTCACCTGATCCCCGCGCGCTCAATCCCCCAGCGCCTCTCCCTCACGCCGCGGATCCGCCCCGCCAGCCAGTGAAGCCTTGCCTTGCGCATTGCGCACCCGAACGATGGCCTGGGTGCCGCTGGTCATGTCGATCTCGCTCACCGTGTGGCCCTGGTCTTTCAGCGCCTGGATCAGCGTCGGGCTGAACTGGCCCTGCTCCAGTTCGGTGGCGCCGTTGCGGCTGCCGAAGTTGGGCAGGTTGATGGCGGCTTGCGGGTCCAGGTTCCAGTCCAGCAGGCCGATCACCGACTTGGCGACGTATTCGATGATCTGCGATCCGCCCGGCGAACCAATTGCGGCGAGGAATTCGCCACTCTGGCGATCGAAGATCAGCGTTGGCGCCATGGACGATCGCGGACGTTTGCCGGGTTCGACGCGGTTGGCGACTTTCTGTCCGTTCTCTTCGGGTATGAACGAGAAATCGGTCATCTGGTTGTTGAGCATGAAGCCCTGCACCATCAAGTGCGAACCGAAGGCCGACTCCACCGTGGTGGTCATCGACACGGCGCCACCCTGGTCATCCACCGCCACCACTTGCGAGGTGGAAATGCGCAGGGGCGAGCGGTCCGGTGCGTAGGCCACCTGGATACCCGGCGGTGTGCCGGGCTTGGCAATACCCATGCTGCGTGGGCCGATCAGGTTCGCGCGACTGGCCAGATAAGCCGGATCGACCAGGCCCTTGAGCGGCACCGGGACAAAGTCCGCATCGGCGACATACTGGGCGCGGTCGGCGTAGGCCAGGCGTTCAGCCTCGGAAATCAGGTGCACCGCTTGCGGCGCCGGCTCGAGACCCGCGGGCTTGTCTGACGGTAGCGGTTTCAACGGCGCGAGGGCCGAGCGGCTGTCGCGATGTTCCAGGGCCTGCAATGTCCCGAGGATCTGCGCGACGGCGATCCCGCCGGACGACGGTGGCGCCATGCCACAGACTTGCCAGCGCTTGTAGTCGGTGCACAACGGCGCGCGTTCCCGGGCGGCGTAACCCTTGAGGTCGCTCAGCGAAAGGCTGCCGGGATTGCCATGGCCTTGCACCTTGGCGACGATCTCCGCAGCCACCGGCCCTTCATACAACGCGCTGGGACCTTCGTGGGCAATACGCGAAAGTACGCCGGCCAAGGCAGGATTTTTCAGCAGCGTGCCCACCGCTTTCGGGCTGCCATCGGCGTTGAGGAAATAGGCGGCCATCTCGGGCGAGCTGGGCAAGGCTGTATCGGCGGCGATCATCGAGTGCAGCCGGGGGGAAATCCTGAAGCCCTGTTCCGCCAGTTTGATGGCCGGCTCGAACAGCGTCGACCATTCCAGGCGACCGTGTTTGCGATGAGCCAGTTCCAGCGCGCGCAACACGCCAGGCGTGCCTACCGAACGGCCGCCAATCTGCGCGGCGGTGAACGGCATGGGTTTGCCGTCGGCCTGGATGAAGAGTTTTTCGCTGGCGCCGGCCGGTGCCGTTTCGCGACCGTCGTAGGTGCGCACCGCCTTGCCGTCCCACAGCACAATGAACGCGCCACCGGCGATGCCGGAAGACTGCGGTTCCACCAGCGTCAGCACTGCCTGCATCGCAATCGCCGCGTCGATGGCCGAGCCTCCACGCCGGAGCATTTCCCGTCCGGCCTCGGCCGCCAGAGGATTGGCCGCAGCGGCCATGTGCCGGTCGGCGTGGCGAGTCTGCAGGTCGGTGCGGTAGCCGGAAGCGATTTCCGGAGCGGTGGGCAATTGCGGGGCAGTCGTGGAGGCGGGCGGCGTCTTACAGGCAACAAGTGTCAGGGCGACGGCCAGCAGCGAAACGGCTGACAGGCGATGAAGATTCGGTTTGAGGTCTGAAAGCACGTGTCGCTCCATCCATGGGCCAGGGATATTGAGGCCGACTGTAGCGATACGGGACGTGGGGCGCAAATCAGCAAGGGCGTGCTTCTTTCAATAAGCGCTTCTCTGCGTCGCTCCGATAGACACGTCAGGCATTCTGCGCCTGGAGAAAAATGGAAAACAGCTCGGACTGGGACTTGATCCCCAGTTTGCTGTACATGTGCTTCTTATGGACTTTCACGGTCTCGACAGAAATTTCCAGCTTGCGGGCGACTTCCTTGCTGGAGCAACCACTGAGCATCAAGCGCCCGACATCCAATTCCCGCGCCGTCAATTGCGCGCCTTTGAGCTGCTGCACTGACGCTTCCAGCTGCACTCGCCAGTCGACTTGCGACGGTGCTGGCGCGAGGGCCACGACCTCATTGATTTCATAAGGCAGACGCTGGCGCAACAGGCCGAGTACCCAGGGCTGGATCAGTGACAGCAGCGCAATCTGCTCGCCACTGAAGCGCTGCTTGCTGCCCAACGACAGGCACAGCGTGCGGTCGCCTTCGAGCTGGCAATTGAACTGGATTTCATCGGATACCACGTTCAGCCGAAAGTAGCGTTGGTAATACTCGGTCAGCTCGAAATGTTCCGGTGCGACTTCCGAGAGGCGATACAGCCCGGTGCGCGACTGCTCGCGACAGGCGATGTAGAACGGATCGAGCAAATACAAACCGCGCAGGTAATCCTGGAACAACTGATCGGGGGTGCCGTCCGCGCCCGGGCACTCGGCGAACACTTGTGGGCGCTGGTCGGCACTGAAAAGCAGCGCCACCCAACTGTCAAAGGGCACGTACTGATCCAGCAGCCGTACCAGCTGCGTCCAGAAATTGGGCTTGTCCAAGGCGTCGATCAGTTGCCCGACCGAGCGGTGCCACGCGATGTCATCCAGCGAAAGTGTCATGCCTCTACCCCTATCGGGTTACCCCAGCGGCGTGATTTCCCGGCCGCGGGCTTGCTGCGCATACTGGCGCACAGACACCGAGCGGGCAATCTTTCTACCCGCCGATCAAGAACAAGGAATACCCATGAAAGTTGAACTTGCCCAGTTGGCGGGCCGTGATAACGCCACGGCCTACAACCTCGAACGCGCGCTCAAGGCGATTGCCGCGTGTGCCGCCGATACGCAGATGATCGTGTTCCCCGAAACCCACCTGATGGGTTTTCCGTCGCTTGAGACGGTGGCAGAAACCGCCGAACCGCTGGACGGACCGACCGTCAGCGCGGTGCTCGCTGCGGCTCGGGAACATGACGTTGCCGTGGTGATCGGCGTGGCCGAGAACGACCGCGGCCGCTTTTACAACACCACGCTGCTGATCACGCCACAAGGCATTGCGCTGAGATATCGCAAGACACACCTGTGGGCGTCGGATCGCGGGGTGTTCGAGGCCGGCGACCGTTACGCCACGTGTGAATGGAAGGGTGTGCGGGTCGGCCTGCTGATCTGCTACGACATCGAATTTCCGGAAACCGCCCGGGCCCTGGCGCAACTGGGGGCCGAACTGCTGATCGTCACCAACGGCAACATGGACCCCTACGGCCCGACCCACCGCACCGCGATCATGGCCCGCGCCCAGGAAAACCAGGCGTTTGCGCTGATGGTCAATCGGGTGGAGGAGGGCGACGGCGGGTTGGTGTTTGCAGGCGGCAGTGCGTTGGTGGACCCGCTGGGCAAATTGTTGTTCGAGGCCGGGCGGGAGGAAGGGCAGTTTGCGGTGGAGCTGGACCTGAACCAGCTGACGGCGGCGCGGCATGATTATCGGTATCTGGATGATCAGCGCCTGAAGTTGCCGGGGGAAATTATCGAGCATGCCTGTGGGTTGCGCGAGCTGCTGATTCCTGCGCGTTGATCCTGATCCTGTGTGGGTAGGGCTGACGCATTCGTGGGCAGGCCCGCCCCCACACTGGATGTGTGAACGCCAGAGTTCAACTGTGGGAGCGGGCCCGCCCGCGAAGAGGCCCTGGGCAGCAACATCTCTTTGCTGAAAAACCAGAACAACAACGTAACACCCGAAAACTTGCGCCGAACTCGGCTCTGCCATAAATCCAATAATTCGGAGTAGTCGCTCATGGCTCGTTTACAACGCACCCTGTCATTGGGGTCGGTGGTGCTGTTCGGCATCGCTTATATGACACCGATCATTGTCCTCGGCACCTTCGGCATCCTCGCTCAATCCACCGCCGGCATGGTCCCCGCCGCTTATCTCGCGGCATTGGTGGCGATGTTTTTCACCGCGATGAGCTACGGCCGCATGGCCGCAGCGTTCCCCGTCGCCGGTTCGGCCTACAGCTACGTGCGCAAGGCGATCAGCCCGAAACTCGGGTTCATCGCCGGTTGGGCGGTGCTGCTCGATTATCTGTTCCTGCCCATGGCGATCTGGCTGATCGGCGCGGCCTACCTCCATTCCGCATTCCCGGCGGTGCCGCAGTGGATCTGGGTGCTGCTGTTCATCGGCATAACCAGTGCGATCAATATCGTCGGTCTGAAACTGGCCAACGGTATCAACGCGTTATTGATGCTGGTGCAGTTCCTGGTACTGATCGCCTTCGTTGCGCTGTGCGTCCATTACATCGGCGGTGATGCGAGCACGCCGTTGTGGTCGGTCAAGCCGTTCTTCAACGGCGACATGCAGATGCCGCTGATCATGAGCGGTGCGGCCATTGCCTGTTATTCATTCCTCGGGTTCGACGCGGTCAGCACCTTGACCGAAGAAACCCGCGACCCACGCCGGACCATTCCGCGCGCGATCATGCTGATCACCCTGATTGGCGGATTGATCTTCGTCAGCGTGTCGTATTTCGTGCAGGTCGCGCATCCGTCCTTCCAGTTCGACAGCGTCGATGCGGCGGCCTATGAAATTGCCCGCAATATCGGTGGCGACCTGTTCGTGTCGATCTTCCTGATCGGCCTGATCGTTGGTCAGTTCGCGTCGGGGCTGTCGGCTCAGGCCAGCGGCTCGCGCCTGCTGTTCGCCATGGGCCGTGACGGTGTGCTGCCAAAATCCTTCTTCGGTACCTTGCATGAGCGTTTCGGGACGCCGATCAACAGCATCCTGTTGTGCGCAGTGGTCGCGTTGCTGGCGCTGAAACTGGACGTCACCACCTCCACCTCGTTCATCAACTTCGGCGCGTTCCTGGCGTTCAGCCTGGTGAACCTGTCAGTGATCTTTCACTACTGGATCGGCGCAGAAAAGAAGGGCCCGCGTGAATTCGTATTGTTCCTGCTGTTCCCGTTCATAGGGCTGGCAGCGGATGTGTGGCTGATGGTCAGCCTCGATCACCTGGCGATCTATCTTGGCCTGAGTTGGCTGGCGATCGGCGTGGTGTACCTGGCGGTGCTGACGGGCGGCTTCCAGCGCCAGCCACCGGAGATGGATTTCCAGGAGACTGCATAACCGCACTGCAACCTGGAGGGATATACGAAGGAGGGGAGAAGGAGATACAGCCAGAAACAAGAAAGCCCGCACTAGGCGGGCTTCTTGTTGTTCAAAGGCATTCGAAAACATCTTTGAACAGGACTTGGTGGCTACACAGGGACTTGAACCCCGGACCCCAGCATTATGAATGCTATGCTCTAACCAACTGAGCTATGTAGCCAAGTGGCGCGCATTATTCGCTGGTAACGAAGATGTGTCAAGCGTGAATCAAAAATATTTCTCTGCGCTTTCAACCGCTTATCCATCCCCGCCGCCAGCGCTCGTCAGCCGAGTTGAAATCTCCCCGTGTTCGCGCTCAAGGCCTGGCTGCCTTGGCTCAATGTGTCCGCCGCCAGGTTCACGGCGCGGGCACCTTCCAGCAAGCGCATGGCGGCCTGATCCACCTGTTGGATATTGCCGCTGACTTCGTCGGCGGTGCTGGCCTGTTCGTCAACCGCGGTGGCGATTTGCGCCAGGGTATCGGTGACGCTTTGCACGGCGCTGGCAATTTCGCCCAGTCGTTCGCCAAGCCCGGTGACGGCTTGGGCGTCGGTCTGGGCCTGGCCGCAGGCGGCTTCCATCAGGCTGACGGCCTCGTTGACCGTGGCGCGCAGGCTGTCGACGGTGCCGGCAATCTGCTGTGTCGAGGACTGGGTGCGCTGCGACAGGCTGCGCACTTCATCGGCAACCACGGCAAACCCGCGGCCTTGTTCGCCGGCGCGGGCGGCCTCGATGGCGGCGTTGAGCGCCAGCAGGTTGGTCTGCTCGGCCACGCCACGAATGGTGTCGACCACCAATTGGATCTGCTGGCCCTGCTCGCTGACCCGGCCCAGCGCCGCGGCGGTTTCGTTGAGACGCTGGTTGAGTTGCTGGATGCTCGCCGTGGTGCGTTGACTGTCGCGACTGCTGTCGGCGGCGATCTGGCGGGTCTGTTGGGCGCTGTCGGATGCCTGTTCACAACTTCTCGCGACGCCTTGGGACGTTGCCGCCAGTTGCGTCGCGGCAGCGGCGATCTGGCTGATCTGTATCTGTTGTGCCTCGACCTCGCCCAGGGCTCCGCTGGAATGGGTGTTGAGGGTGCGCACGGCATCGCTCAGTTGCAGGGTCTCGTGGTCGACGCCCAGCAGGCTGTTGCGCAATTGGACCACGGCGACGTTGAGAGCGGTGCTGATCGCCGCCAGTTCGTCGCGGCCCTGCACCGGCACTTGCACGCTCAGGTTCCCGTCACGCAGGGCTTCGGCCAGCACGGTGATGCCGCTGGCGCTGCGCCGGATCGAGGTCTGCAGGCAGATGAACAGATACAGCGCGGCCAGCAGCAGGCAGCCCAGCACGGTGGCCACCAAAGTGAATTGACGGATCGCCGAGCTGTGATAGTGCTCCAGCCGGTTATCCAGAGCGGTCAATGATTGTTGGCGCAGGGTCGCCAGATCAAGGAGGAGGGCATCCATCTGTTTCTCGAAGCCTTCCGGCTTGAGATTGATGGCGCCGCCGAACACGCCGTCATCGAGGATTTTCAAACCACCGTCGAGGTTTTTCAGGCTGCCCTGGAACTGGCCGGCCCAGGTTTGCAGCTCGCTGGGCAGGCGCGTTTCCAGCAGCGCACCGGTCTTGACCAACTGGTCCCGGGCATCGCCGATGCGGCTGCGCAAGTCGCGCAGTTGCAGGCGGCTCTGCAAAGTGAACTGGCCTGATACCACCGAGGCCTGGCCAACGCTGGCCAGGCGGCCGACACGTTCGATCAGGTCGGGTGTCTGCTGGGTCGAGATCTGGGTCAGCAGGTAGGTTTCCAGCCAGGAGGCGAGCGTCAGGCGATTGTCCATGACGATCTGTTCACGCAACGCTTGCAGCGCGCCGAGGGCCGCGGTGAAGCGATCATAGCCGTCCGGCCACCAACCGACGGTGCCGAGGCTTTTAGAATCCAGGCCGTTGAGGCTGGTTTGCAATGTCTGATAGCGGGCGAGGGTGTCGGCCTCCGCGCCTTCGGCTTGCAGGGTCGCGCCGAGGTCGCTGGCGGCCTGGTTGAGCGCCGGTTGCACGGCATCGAACGCGGCCATGGCGGCCAGTGTCGCCGGGGTCGGTTGGCGGTTGGTTTCCGTTGCTCTCCAGCGCGCCGCGCGATTGCGCTGGGCGGCGAGCAGGTTGTCCAGGTTGTCCAGCGCCAGCAACTGACGCACCCCGGCACGTTCCCCGGAAATCAGGTTGAGCTTGTCCCGGTAATCCTGGCCGATCAGCCACAGGCTGCCCATGAGCGGCAGGATGAACAACAGGAACAACAATTGGAATTTACGGGCGAAACCAAAATGCCCGAGCAACCGGATGCCCGGTGATAAAAAAGCCTGCATGCCCATACTCCCCTGGACACCCTTTGCACTGTTTTTGTGCGTTTCGACACGCTTGTCGAAACAGGTGCCCTTTTAAAAGGCCTCGAAAGTTTGTCCAGGCTGGCTCTGTGGGCCTGCTCTGTAGCGAAACTTCCCATTCTCGGTCCCCTTTGTAAGGAGCCGCGTCGTAGAGCATAAACAAGGCAAGATTCAGACCATGGCGTTGCGCTATCACCTTGTTCGGCGACTATTTTTTATAGGTAGATAGCAAGCTAAGGGGATAGCCTTGCCGCACCGAAAAATGGCACATTGACGCACCTGCCCGTGTGCACCCATCCGCCGTATGGAAACTCCCATGGCTATCAGCAATACCCAGGCCGACACGACGTCGCCAGCCGCTACGCCTCAAAGCAGCCCGTTAGTCATGCGCATCATTGGTGCGGTGGCGCTTGCCCATCTGATCAATGACCTGATCCAGGCCGTGCTGCCGTCAATCTATCCGATGCTCAAGGAAAGCTACGGCCTGACGTTTACCCAGGTCGGCCTGATCACGCTGACCTTCCAGCTCACGGCCTCGCTGCTGCAGCCCTGGGTGGGTTACCACACTGATCGACACCCCAAGCCCTGGCTTTTGCCGGCAGGAACAATCTGCACCTTGGTCGGTATCGTGATGATGTCGATGGTCGGCAGTTTTGCCTTGATCCTGCTGGCGGCCGGGTTGATCGGGATCGGCTCCTCAACCTTCCACCCCGAGGCGTCGCGCGTGGCACGCCTGGCCTCCGGCGGCCGCTACGGCCTGGCGCAATCGACGTTCCAGGTGGGCGGCAACGCCGGCTCCGCCTTCGGGCCGTTGCTGGCGGCGGCGATCATCATTCCCTACGGGCAGGGCAACGTGGCCTGGTTTGGCTTGTTCGCGCTGTTCGCCTTGTTCGTGCTGTACCGCATCAGCCGCTGGTACGCCAATCACCTGAACCTGTTCAAGCTCAAGCAAGGCCAGGCGGCGACCCACGGCTTATCCAGGGGCCGGGTCTTGAGCGCCTTGGTGGTGCTGGGGTTGCTGGTGTTTTCCAAGTATTTCTACATGGCCAGTTTTACCAGCTACTTCACTTTCTACCTGATCGAGAAATTCGACCTGTCGGTGGCGTCTTCCCAGTTGCACCTGTTCCTCTTTCTTGGCGCGGTAGCGGCCGGAACGTTTTTTGGCGGACCGATCGGTGACCGGATCGGACGCAAGGCGGTGATCTGGTTCTCGATCCTCGGCGTGGCGCCATTCACGCTGATCCTGCCTCACGTTGATCTGCTGTGGACCAGTATCCTCAGCGTGGTGATCGGCTTCATCCTGGCCTCGGCATTCTCCGCCATCGTGGTGTATGCCCAGGAACTGGTGCCGGGAAATGTCGGGATGATTGCCGGCGTGTTCTTCGGCCTGATGTTCGGTTTCGGCGGGATTGGTGCCGCGCTGCTGGGGCACCTGGCAGACATCCGGGGCATCGAATATGTGTACTGGTTGTGTTCGTTCCTGCCGCTGCTTGGGGTGCTGGCGATTTTCCTGCCGAGGACCAAAAAGGCCTGAGTCGGGCGCAATGCTCCTTCCTGATATTCGTTTCTGACCGTGGCGAGTGAGCAAGCGTCCCCGCTACGGTCCTCAGACACTCGCGATAATCTGGCACGGATGCGGACGGTGAGGCTTCTTTGTTACTCTGAGCCTTCTATCATGGACGGATATTGGACACGCTATGGCTGGACACGCCCCTTCACGCCTTGGACAAACACTGCTGGGCCTGCTCTTCGCCCTGATTGGCATTGTTTTGTTGGGCGGCACCGTTCTTCTCATCCTTGAACGCCACGAATTTCTCGCCCGAGCGCAGATCGCCGATGGCATCGTCAGTCGGTTGAATGCCGGTGGTTCTCACCCCGAAGTCGCGTTCACTACCGGCAAAGGTGAAAAAATTTCCTACCCCCAGGGTGGCTTCATCTTCGGCTATGAGCCGGGGCAGCCGGTGCGAGTGTATTACTTGCCCGAGCAGCCGGCCGACAACCCCCTCATCGTTGATCGAGGCGCCCTGTGGGGGACGCCTGTGATGCTGGGGGCAATGGGGCTGTTCTTCACGCTGGTCGGCTCGCTGAAAGCCATCCGCCAGCGCGGTCGCGGTGCGGTTCATTCACTTAAAGGACTTTGAACGTATGAGCTATAACATCCCGATCCCGGTCAACAAAAGTCGCTGGACATATCAGACCGCCAGCGGTGGCGGTCTGACCGTGGTCATGGTGGCGGGCAGTGGCGGTTCGATCATCCTGCGTTCGCCCCAGGGCGAGGACATCAGTTACCGCTATGGCGGCGTCGGTGTAGGTGCGGGAATTGGCGCGCGATTGCCGCGCTTTGGCAAGATCAATATCCAGATCAAGGGCAAGAGCGTATCGGGTGCGGGTGCGGCGGAGTCTTTTTTCAGCATTGGCCGGGTGTTTGTCAGCGACGCCCTGGCCGATCGCGACCTCACCAGCGACGATATCACGGGGCCTTGCATGTATACCGAGGCGGGCTTCGGCTTGGTGGGAGGCGTTTCGGGCACTGCTCTGCTGTTCGGGCTCGATCCGAAGCTGTTGGCGTTGTCGGTGGCCCTGAGCTCCAACCCGGCGACCTCGCTCATTGCGTCCGCCACCGTCAGCCGCCGATTGGCCATGTCAGCCAAGGGAGCGCTGCTCATGGGGGGCTTGAACGCTGGCCTGCAGGCCGGTGGTGGCGCTGCGATCTATATGGGCTATCTTTTTTAGCCACGGCGGGGTTGATCGCACAAGGCGCTTTCCATCCACTGTCATTGATCCGTAGCCGTTGCCAGGTTCGAATAGACGAATCACCCTTCACCTGACTGAGACGTTGGCTCGCTCCATGTACGGGAGCGAGTCGATGATGCTGGTCACCAACACTCCCCGACGCCAGATCAGCGTCCTTTGGTCGTCTTCCTCCAGCCGCAAGTGAACTTGCCGCTCGTTGATATCTCCGTAAAAAAGCGATCATCTCGATCAACTCCGACGAGGCCAGTGGCCACCAAAACCACTGGTCTTGCTCATGCTTGGGCGGCGTGCAAACCCTGATCGCTTTACTAGAGTGACGAATCCAGCACCCATTTAAAGGATTAAACCATGGCAACTACCGATAGCACGGGAACCAGTTCCCATATCGTGAGAACGGGCCCGGGCACTGTCCAGGTCGACCTCACCGGCCAATCCGATGACAACCAGAGCATCATTATCCAGCCGGACGGCAAGATACTGATTGGCGGTTATACCGAATACCTGGCATGGGGTTACCCCGGCGCGCCAGGCGAGGAAAGCTACGGCTACGAACAGAACCATTCGGTTGTCCGCCTGAACGCCGATGGCAGCCTGGATACCGGCTTCCACGACGGCGGCGTCGACATTGTTCCTGCCACAATAGCCCCGTCGTCCCGCTACGAGCTGACGGCGGTGCAGGCCGATGGCAAGGTACTTGTCGCTGTCGCGCTGAACACCGGCATACAGGTGGAGCGCTTCAACAGCGACGGGACACGCGATGCAGCCTTTGGTCAGAACGGCGCCGTGACGGTCGCCATTAGCCATGACTTCAAGGACATCGACCTGACAGCCAACACGGACGGCACCTTCCAGGTCAGCGCGCGCGGGTTCGACCAGGCCACTATCACCAAGGTCGGCGATGACGGCACCTTCGTCGACGGCTTTGGCAGCGAGGGCGTGCTGACCGTCAACGTTGCCGAAGACCCGTATTTCAACGGAGCAATCTCTACTGCGGTGCAGGCCGATGGAGGTGTCGTGGTCGGGGCTGCCTACGATGCCGCCGGGGCGGGTGATCCGACGTTCGCATTACAGCGCTACAACCCCGACGGTCAATTGGACACCCGTTTTGGTGACAACGGTGTCCTGCACTTGAGCGCTGCGATGGGTTTTGGCGAAGACTCGACGGTCACTATTCAGGCTGACGGCAAGATCGTTGTCATGGGCCACGCTCAGGGCGGTACCTTGGCCACCATCGCGCGGCTTAACGCTGACGGGTCCTTCGACAGCCACTTTGGCGATAACGGCAGGGTGACCTTCGAGGCCGACACGCCAGTGGCATTGACGGTACAGGCAGATGGCAGGATCCTGGCCGCCGGCACGAGCAACGGCGATTTCAATGTCATCCGCTTGAACGCCGATGGCAGTCTGGACAGCAGTTTCGGCAGCCAGGATGGCAAGCTCCATGTGGATGGGTACGCCGGTGAGGAAATCCTGCGGGGGACCGCTGCCGCCGAAATCATCCACGGCCTGGCCGGCGACGATGTGCTCCAGGGCAATGGCGGGCGTGACGTTCTGCAAGGTGGCGCTGGCGCGGACATCTTCCGCTTTACCGAACTGGGCGACAGTTTCCGCACGGCTGCGCTGAACAATAGCGACCGGGTCCGGGACTTCGATGTCTCACAGGACCGCATCGACCTGATTGGCCTGGGCTTCACCGGGATTGGCGACGGCCATGACGGCACCTTGGCCATCCAGGCCAGCGCGGACGGCACCCGCACGTACCTCAAGAGCTACGACGCCGATGCCGCCGGGCAACGCTTTGAACTGTCCCTGGACGGCAATCTGGTAGGGCAACTGAACAGCACCAATCTGGTGTTTACCGCGCCCACCGTCGAAGGTACGTCTGCCAACGATACGATCACCGGTTCGGCCTTGTCAGAGATCATCCGTGGCCTGGACGGCAATGACCGTATCAACGGCGGCGCCGGAGCAGACGTCATCATCGGTGGCGCGGGCGCCGACCGTCTCAACGGCGGAGACAGGACCGACATTTCGTTGTGGACGGACAATCGGGAAAACGCCGACGTATTCCGCTATCTCTCCACCGAAGACAGCTACCGTACCGACAGCCAGAGCTTTGCCGACCTTATCGAAGGCTTTACCGTTGACGACAAGATCGATGTATCGGCACTGGGCTATACCGGCTTCGGAGAGGGGACGGACACGACGCTGAAGTTGGTTTACAACGAGGCATTGGACCGCACTTACCTGAAGGATGCGGAAGCGGACGCGCAAGGCCATGCGTTCCAGATTGCGCTGGCTGGGGACTGGCGGGAAAGCCTTGGCGAAGACAACATGGTCTTTGCTCCCGCTGCGGCTCCCGACGCCGAATTAGGCCTGATCGGGGTGGTGCCAGACGTCGATCAATGGCATTTGTTGAGTTGACGCCCATAAAAAAACACCGCGTGACAATTGCTGCCACGCGGTGTTTTTTTTATTTCAAACGTTGAAGCGGAAGTGCATCACGTCGCCATCCTTGACGATGTATTCCTTGCCTTCCAGACGCCATTTGCCGGCTTCCTTGGCACCGGCTTCGCCCTTGTACTGGATGAAATCCGAGTAGGCGATGACTTCGGCGCGGATGAAGCCTTTTTCGAAGTCGGTGTGGATCACGCCGGCGGCTTGCGGGGCGGTCGCGCCAACACGAACGGTCCAGGCGCGGACTTCTTCGACACCGGCGGTGAAGTAGGTCTGCAGGTGAAGCATTTCGTAGCCGGCGCGGATCACGCGGTTCAGGCCAGGCTCTTCCAGGCCCAGGGCCTCGAGGAACATATCCTTCTCTTCACCGTCGTCCAGCTCGGCGATTTCCGCTTCGATCTTGTTGCAGACCGGAACGACCATGGCACCTTCTTCTTCCGCGATGGCCTTGACCACGTCCAGATGCGGGTTGTTCTCGAAACCGTCTTCAGCGACGTTGGCGATGTACATGACCGGCTTTGTGGTCAGCAGGTGGAAGCCCTTGATCACCAGTTTTTCATCGGTGCTCATGTTCTTCATCAGGCTGCGGGCAGGTTTGCCTTCAGTGAAGTGGGCGATCAACTGCTCAAGCAGGCCCTTCTGGACTACTGCGTCCTTGTCGCCACCCTTGGCGTTGCGAGCGACTTTCTGCAGTTGTTTTTCGCAACTGTCGAGGTCGGCAAAGATCAGTTCCAGGTCGATGATTTCGATGTCGCGTTTCGGGTCGACGCTGTTGGAAACGTGAATCACGTTTTCGTCTTCAAAGCAGCGCACCACGTGGGCGATTGCATCGGTTTCACGGATGTTCGCCAGGAACTTGTTGCCCAGGCCTTCACCTTTCGAGGCGCCCGCCACCAGGCCGGCGATATCGACGAATTCCATGGTGGTCGGCAGGATGCGCTTGGGGTTGACGATGGCTGCCAGAGCTTCCAGGCGCGGGTCGGGCATCGGCACGATGCCGCTGTTCGGCTCGATGGTGCAGAAGGGGAAGTTCTCGGCCGCGATCCCGGATTTGGTCAGGGCGTTGAACAGGGTGGACTTGCCGACGTTAGGCAGGCCGACGATGCCGCAATTGAATCCCATGGTGTTTCCCCTCGGATAAGTGTCAAGCCTTCTGGCTGTGCAGGTTTTTCATCGCACGGTTCCATTCACCGGCGAGGATATCCGGCAGCACGCCGAGGGCAAAATCGATGCTGGCATCGAGTTTTTCCTGTTCGGCGCGAGGCGCGCGACCCAGGACAAAGTTTGAAACCATACTGGCAACGCCCGGGTGGCCGATGCCGAGCCGCAGGCGGTAGAACGTATTCTGATTGCCCAGTTGCGCGATGATGTCGCGCAACCCGTTGTGACCGCCATGGCCGCCGCCCTGCTTGAGCTTGGCAACGCCCGGAGGCAGATCGAGTTCGTCGTGGGCCACCAGGATTTCTTCAGGCTTGATGCGAAAGAAACCGGCCAATGCCGCCACGGCCTGACCGCTGCGGTTCATGTAGGTGGTGGGAATCAACAGGCGAACATCCTGACCTTGATGCGAGAAGCGCCCGGTCAGGCCGAAATATTTGCGATCGGCAGCCAGGCTGACGCCTTGGGCGTGCGCGATGCGCTCAACAAAAAGGGCCCCTGCGTTATGCCGGGTCTGTTCGTATTCAGCGCCTGGATTTCCCAGGCCAACGATCAGTTTGATGGCAGTCACGATAGGGGCCCTTCCTGGAGTGTGGATAACATGTCGCGGTCAGGTGTATGGCGACAACGAACGAAAATTGCGGATCTACCGTTAAGTAAACTTCGCGTTCTTGCCCGTTGTCTCGCTACGTTCCAGTCCGCGATGTTTCCGGTCACCCCGGCGACAGAGTGAAATTACTCTGCAGCGCCTTCTTCAGTAGCTTCTGGAGCAACACGTGGAGCGTGGACGTTGGCAACAGCCTTGTCATCACCGTGAGCCAGGGCAACAAACTCAACGCCTTTAGGGGCCTTGAGGTCGGACAGGTGAATGATCGTGCCGATTTCGGCGTCAGCCAGGTCGACTTCGATGAATTCAGGCAGGTCTTTCGGCAGGCAGGAAACTTCCAGCTCGGAAGTCACGTGCGAGATCTCGCCGCCTTTCTTGACCGGAGCAGCTTCGTTGATGAAGTGCACTGGAACAACAGCAGTCAGCTTCTGACCGGCAACAACGCGGACGAAGTCAGCGTGCATCACGTGGCCTTTGGCCGGGTGACGCTGCAGGGCTTTGATCACGACGTTTTGCTTGGTGCCACCAACGTTCAGCTCGATGATGTGGCTGTAGGCCGCTTCGTTTTCGAGCAGTTTGGCAACTTCTTTGGCCAGCATGCTGATGGACTCAGGGGCTTTGTCGCCACCGTAGACTACAGCTGGAACCAGGCTTGCGAGACGACGCAGGCGGCGGCTCGCACCTTTCCCCAGGTCGGAACGCACTTCAGCATTCAGAGTAAAATCGTTCATGTTGTATCTCCAAAATAGCCATGACCGAGTGGCGTTTGCGACCAGCGCCAGGCACGGTATGGGCAAAAAAGCCCCGCCCCGACAGGTGATGCCGGGGCGGGGCGCTTTTCGTCAACGAGACATCCTGGAAAGGGCAGGGCCCTTAACGGAACATCGCACTGATCGATTCTTCATTGCTGATGCGGCGAACCGCCTCGGCAACTACCGGCGCGATATCCAGTTGACGGATACGCGCACAGGCTTGTGCTGCGGCGGACAGCGGGATGGTATTGGTTACCACCAGCTCGTCCAGCACGGAATTTTCAATGTTTTCGATCGCTCGACCCGACAGCACAGGGTGTGTGCAGTAGGCAAAGACCTTGGCAGCGCCATGCTCTTTCAGGGCCTTGGCCGCGTGGCACAGGGTGCCGGCGGTATCGACCATGTCATCGACCAGAATACAGGTGCGCCCTTCGACGTCGCCGATGATGTGCATCACTTCGGAGTGATTGGCCTTCTCACGGCGTTTGTCGATGATACCCAGATCCACGCCCAGGGATTTGGCAACAGCCCGTGCACGCACGACGCCGCCGATATCCGGGGACACGATCATAAGGTTTTCGAAGCGCTGATCTTCAATGTCATCCACCAGGACCGGGGAGCCGTAGATGTTGTCCACGGGAATATCGAAGAAGCCCTGGATCTGGTCAGCATGCAGATCGACCGTGAGTACACGATCGATGCCGACCACGGTGAGCATATCGGCGACGACTTTCGCGCTGATAGCCACACGTGCGGAACGCGGACGGCGATCCTGACGGGCATAACCAAAGTAAGGAATAACAGCAGTAATACGAGTAGCCGAGGAGCGGCGGAAGGCATCAGCCATCACGACGAGTTCCATCAGGTTATCGTTGGTCGGAGCGCAAGTCGGCTGAATAATGAAGACGTCTTTACCGCGAACGTTTTCATTGATCTCGGCAGTGATTTCGCCGTCGGAGAACTTACCGACAGAAATGTCACCGAGAGGGATATGCAGCTGACGTACTACACGCCGAGCCAGATCGGGGTTAGCGTTCCCCGTAAAGACCATCATCTTGGACACGCGCAGTACCTGAAGGCTGAGGGTATACCTGGATGAGTATAGGAAAATGGCAGGGGCGGCTGGATTCGAACCAACGCATGGCAGGATCAAAACCTGCTGCCTTACCGCTTGGCGACGCCCCTGTATCTGTTGCTGCGAGTGCCCAGCACTCGATTCCTTTTAGAGCAGACTTTGCAGCTTGCGATGCAACATCGAAACGTTGCTTCCCTTTGCTACAAACCCTGTAAGGGTCTCTGTCAGAAGGGCCGAGACTTTATCAGCTTCAGCTTTGCTTGGGAAGCCCCCAAACACACAACTTCCAGTTCCGGTGAGTTTTGCTTCGGTAAATTTACCTAACAAATTCAAAGCGTTACGAACATCTGGATAACGCCTTGCTACCACCGGTAAGCAGTCATTTCGACTGTTTCCCTTGGGAACGGGGCGCACTTTAATGGGCTCCGAGTTACGTGTCAACAGCGGATCTGAAAAAATTTCTGCTGTACTTACAGATACTTGCGGCACCAGTACCAGATACCAGGGTTCTTCGGGTTCCACCGGGGTGAGTTTTTCCCCGACGCCCTCGGCAAAAGCCGCGTGGCCACGCACGAAAACCGGTACGTCGGCGCCCAGTGTCAGGCCCAGCGCTGCCAGGCGATCCAGGTCCCAGCCAAGCTGCCACAAATGGTTTAGGCCCAGCAGAGTCGTCGCCGCATTCGAACTGCCGCCACCGATACCGCCGCCCATGGGCAGGATTTTTTCGATCCAGATGTCGATGCCCAGTGAACAACCGGATTGCTCCTGGAGTTTTTTCGCGGCCTTGACGATCAGGTTGCTGTCATGGGGTACGCCGTCGAACTCGGTGTGAAGATGGATCACGCCGTCATCGCGTACGGCAAAGGTGATCTCGTCGCCGTAGTCGAGGAACTGAAAAATCGTCTGCAATTCGTGGTAACCGTCCGGACGCCGGCCGAGGATATGCAGCATCAGGTTGAGCTTGGCCGGGGAGGGCAGCGTCAGGCGTGTTGCGCTCATGTCATTGCCCCAGCTTGCGCGGCTGCCATTGCTTGATGACCAGCGTGACGTCGAGGTTGCTGCCGTGCAGCTTGATGCGCTCGGGCAACCAGTAACCGTTCTGCTGGGCATAGCTGAGGTATTCGATCTGCCAGTCGTCCTGTTCCAGATTGGACAGGCGACTGTCGGCATCCAGGGTCAGGCGGCTTTTGCTGTCCGGCGCCGGAAGGCCGCGGACCCACCAGGTAAGGTGCGATACCGGCAGTTTCCAGCCCAGCTGTTCTTCCAGCAACGCCTCGGGGCTGGGCGCCTCGTAGCGTCCCTGGTTGGCGAC
Source organism: Pseudomonas sp. Z1-29 (assembly GCF_051131995.1). Taxonomy (NCBI): domain Bacteria; kingdom Pseudomonadati; phylum Pseudomonadota; class Gammaproteobacteria; order Pseudomonadales; family Pseudomonadaceae; genus Pseudomonas; species Pseudomonas sp. Z1-29. Next base: position 1,068,873 of record NZ_CP071645.1, read on the forward strand.
TTCCAGCGAAACCTGGCCTGGCCTGCCGGTCAGCCGTGCCGCGCCACGACCCAGCGGGCCGGAAAGGCGAATGTCGTAGTAATCCTGGCGCTGCAACCAGAACAAGGTGCCGCTGCCCGAGTCTTTAGGCGCGCGAATGCCGATCTTGCCGTCGATCTGCCAGCCGTCGAGGCCGCTCAGTTGTTCCTTGTGCACGCGCCACTGGGCCTGGTTGCCTTGGCCCTGGACGGATTCACGGGCGCCGAAGCCCGCGCAACCGGCGAGCAGGGCGATAAAGCTGAAGACGATGAAGTGGCGCAAAAACATGGCTTAAAGAGTCTCTGATCCGGTCAGGCGTTTGATGGTGCTGCGCAGAATCGGGCTGTCGGGCTGTTCCTTGAGGAATTTGCTCCAGATCTGCCGGGCCTCGCGCTGTTTGCCGTTGGCCCACAGGACTTCACCCAGGTGAGCGGCTACTTCCTGGTCGGGGAAGCGCTCCAGGGCCTGGCGCAACAGGCGTTCGGCTTCGTCGAGATTGCCCAGGCGGAAATTCACCCAGCCAAGGCTGTCGAGCACGGCAGGGTCTTCCGGATTGATCTGATGGGCTTTCTCGATCAGCACCTTGGCTTCATCGTAGCGGGTGGTGCGATCCGACAAGGTGTAGCCGAGGGCGTTGAGCGCCATGGCGTTGTCGGGATCACGCTGGATGATCAGACGCAGGTCCTTTTCCATCTGGGCCAGGTCATTGCGTTTTTCCGCCAGCATGGATCGGGTATACAACAGGTTCAGGTCGTCCGGGTATTGCTTCAAGGCTTGTTGCAGCACGGCCCAGGCCTTGTCGCTCTGGTTGTTCGCCGCCAGGGTCTCGGCCTCGATCAGGTAGAGCTGGATGCCGTAGTCCGGCTGGGTGTCGCGCTGGATGGCCAGGCGACTCTGGGCCTCGGCCGCCCGACCATTGCCGATCAGGATGTCGGCCTGGCGCAACTGCGCGGGCAGGTAGTCGTTACCCGGGCCGACCTGGGCGTACTCGATCAGCGCGCTTTCGGGGTCGTTGCGTTCTTCGGCGATGCGCCCCAGGTTCAGGTGGGCCGAATCGACGTGGCTTTCGCGGGCGATCAGGTCCTCCAGATAGCCCTTGGCTTCTTCCCAGGCCTTGGCTTCCAGGCAGACCAACGCCAGCGAATAGCGCAGGTCGTCGTCTTCAGGGTACTGCTGGACCAGGCTGGAGAACTCGACCTTGGCGTCGTCCATGCGGTTGTTTTCCACCAGCATGCGTGCATAGGTGAGGCGCAGGCGTTTGTCGTCCGGGTATTTCTTGATGCTTTTTTCCATCAGCGGCAGGGCTTCATCGCCGCGATTCATGCTTTGCAAGAGGCGGGCGCGCAGCAGGATAGGCGCCACTTCGCCGGGTTCCGGCGGGTTGTCTTCCAGCAGCGTGAGGGCGCCCTGGGAGTCGCCGTTCTGTTGCAAGAGCAAGGCCTTGCCGAAAATCAGCTGCCCGTTGTTCGGGTGACGCTGCAGCAGACGGTCGAAACTCTTCATCAGGCCGTCGCGGGTTTCCTGGTCGGTATCGGCCGCAGACAGCGCGAGGAAATCGAAATGGGTATCGCCCTTGCCCAGCAGGACTTTCTCCATATACATCATGGAGTCGTCGTAACGGCCGGCGCGCGCCAGTTGCACGGCGGCGGCGCGTTGCGCTTCGAGATCGTCGGGTGCGTTCCTGGCCCAGATCAGCGCCGTATCCAGCGCGGGCTGGTCGGCCCCCAGGTATTCGGCGATGCGAAAGGCCCGCTCGGAGATGCCCGGGTCCTGGGTGTTGACGGCCTGGGTCACGTAGTTGTCCAGGGCAATATCGAAGCGATTGCGCTGGCCGGCGAGTTCGGCGCTCAACAGGCTGAAGATGGTTTCTTCGCTGAACGATCCGTAGACCTTGGGCTTTTCGGGGGCCGGGGTGCTGTCTTCGACCGGTGGCGTACCGTCCGTCGAGACGGGGGCCATGGACTGGCAGCCGCCGAGGAAGGCAAAAGCGAGGAGCAACGCGAAAGATCTATTCATATAGGAAGAGGGCGACTAACCTGCGGTCGGATCATCATGACACAAGCCATCGGCCAAACATAACCGAGTCTCGGTGGATGCCTCATAGGCACAGGTAATTGTGACAATAGTCGGTGGTGGTTGTTCTGAATCTGACGAAGTAGGACAATTGCCGGCTTCACGTCACCACCAGCGACCTTGAATGGCCTTCCTTGCACTTGGTATCAACCACAAGACTGCTTCAGTAGACGTCCGCGAGCGCGTGGCCTTTACGCCTGAGCAGCTGGTGGAGGCCCTGCAGCAACTCTGCCGACTCACCGACAGCCGAGAAGCCGCGATTCTCTCCACCTGCAATCGCAGTGAGCTTTATATAGAGCAGGATCACGTTTCGGCCGATTCGGTGCTGCGCTGGCTGGCCCAATACCATGATCTGAGCCTTGAAGAGCTGCGCGCCAGTGCCTATGTGCATGAGGACGATGCGGCAGTTCGTCACATGATGCGCGTCGCCTCCGGGCTCGATTCGCTGGTGCTGGGCGAACCGCAGATTCTCGGCCAGATGAAATCGGCCTACGCCGTGGCCCGCGAGGCCGGGACAGTTGGCCCGCTGCTGGGGCGTCTGTTCCAGGCCACCTTCAATGCCGCCAAGCAAGTACGCACCGACACTGCCATTGGCGAAAACCCGGTGTCCGTGGCGTTCGCCGCCGTCAGCCTGGCGAAACAGATTTTCAGTGATTTGCAACGCAGCCAGGCGCTGTTGATCGGCGCGGGCGAGACCATCACCCTGGTCGCCCGGCACCTGCACGACCTCGGCGTGAAGCGCATCGTGGTCGCCAACCGTACGCTGGAACGCGCCAGCACCCTGGCCGAGCAGTTCGGCGCTCATGCAGTGCTGCTCTCGGACATTCCCGCCGAGCTGGTGCACAGCGACATCGTCATCAGTTCCACCGCCAGCCAACTGCCGATCCTCGGCAAGGGCGCGGTGGAAAGCGCCCTGAAGCTGCGCAAGCACAAGCCGATCTTCATGGTCGATATCGCCGTTCCCCGTGACATCGAACCGGAAGTGGGCGAACTCGACGACGTTTACCTCTACAGTGTCGATGACCTGCACGAAGTCGTCGCCGAGAACCTCAAGAGCCGGCAAGGCGCGGCCCAGGCGGCGGAGGAAATGATCACCGTCGGCGCCGAGGACTTCATGGTGCGCCTGCGCGAGCTGGCGGCGGTGGATGTGCTCAAGGCGTATCGTCAGCAAAGCGAGCGGCTACGCGACGAAGAATTGCAAAAGGCCCAGCGCCTGCTGGCCAATGGCGGCAGCGCCGAAGAGGTGTTGGTGCAACTGGCGCGTGGCCTGACCAACAAATTGCTTCACGCGCCCAGTGTCCAGCTCAAGAAGCTGACCGCCGAAGGCCGCCTCGATGCGCTGGCCATGGCCCAGGAACTTTTCGCCCTCGGTGAAGCTTCACCGGATGGCTTATCGGATAAGAAACCGTAATGAAAGCGTCACTGCTCAATAAGCTGGATATTCTCCAGGACCGTTTCGAGGAACTGACCGCCTTGCTGGGCGATGGCGAAGTCATTTCCGACCAGAACAAATTTCGCACCTACTCCAAGGAGTACGCGGAAGTCGAGCCGATCGTTGCGACCTACAAGCAGTTGCTCAAGGTGCAGAGCGACCTTGAGGGCGCCCAGGCGCTGCTCAAGGACAGCGACCCGGACCTGCGCGAGATGGCCGTGGAAGAAGTTCGCGAAGCCAAGGAGCAACTGGTCGAGCTGGAAAGCGACCTGCAACGCATGCTGTTGCCCAAGGACCCGAACGACGGGCGCAACGTGTTCCTCGAAATCCGCGCCGGCACTGGCGGCGACGAGGCGGCGATCTTTTCCGGTGACCTGTTCCGCATGTATTCGCGCTACGCCGAGCGTCGCGGCTGGCGGGTCGAGATCCTCTCGGAAAACGAAGGCGAACACGGCGGCTATAAAGAAGTCATCGCCCGGGTCGAGGGCGATAACGTCTATGGCAAGTTGAAGTTCGAGTCCGGCGCCCACCGCGTACAACGCGTGCCGGCCACCGAATCTCAGGGGCGCATCCATACGTCCGCCTGCACCGTGGCGGTCTTGCCCGAGCCGGACGAACAGGAGGCCATCGAGATCAACCCGGCGGACCTGCGCGTCGACACCTACCGGTCCTCCGGCGCGGGCGGCCAGCACGTGAACAAGACCGACTCGGCGATCCGCATCACTCACTTGCCTTCGGGCATCGTGGTGGAGTGCCAGGAAGAGCGCTCCCAGCACAAGAACCGCGCGCGGGCGATGGCCTGGTTGTCGGCCAAGCTCAACGACCAGCAGACCAGCGCCGCCGCCAATGCCATCGCCAGCGAACGCAAGTTGCTGGTGGGCTCGGGCGACCGTTCCGAGCGGATCCGTACCTACAACTTTGCCCAGGGCCGGGTCACCGACCACCGTGTCAACCTGACCCTGTATTCCCTCGACGAAATTCTTGCAGGTGGTGTCGACGCCGTCATCGAGCCCTTGCTCGCTGAATACCAGGCTGACCAGCTGGCCGCGATTGGCGAGTAAGCAGAGGTAAACCCATGACCATCATCGCCAGCTTGCTTCGCGCCGCGCAATTGCCGGATTCGCCCAGCCCACGACTGGACGCCGAGCTGTTGCTGGCCGCCGCCCTGGGCAAGTCCCGCAGCTTCCTGCACACCTGGCCCGAGCGAATCGTGCCGAGCGAGGCGGCGCTGTTGTTTTCCGAATACTTGCGTCGCCGTCGCTCCGGCGAGCCGGTGGCTTATATTCTCGGGCAGCAGGGTTTCTGGAAACTCGATCTGGAAGTCGCGCCCCATACGCTGATCCCGCGGCCCGACACCGAACTGTTGGTCGAGACCGCACTGGCATTGTTGCCAGCCACGCCCGCCCGGGTCCTCGACCTTGGCACCGGCAGCGGCGCGATTGCCCTGGCGCTGGCCAGCGAGCGTCCGGCCTGGAATGTCACGGCGGTCGACCGGGTGCTGGAAGCCGTGGCCCTGGCCGAGCGCAATCGCCAGCGCCTGGGCCTGCGCAATGTCACGGTGCTCAGCAGTCACTGGTTCAGCGCCCTGGAAGGCGAGCGTTTCGACCTGATCATCAGCAACCCGCCTTATATAGCCGCCAGCGATCCGCACCTGGCCGAGGGCGATGTGCGCTTCGAGCCGGCCAGTGCGCTGGTGGCGGGGCCGGACGGTCTCGACGACTTGCGTGCAATCATCGCCCAGGCCCCCGATCATCTCGGGGCAGGCGGCTGGCTGATGCTGGAGCACGGTTATGACCAGGCCGAGGCGGTGCGTGGTCTGTTGCAAAAGCAAGGGTTTGCCGAAGTCCACAGTCGCAAGGATCTGGGTAATCACGAACGCATCAGCCTGGGACGCCTGCCGTGCTGAATGATCAAGAACTGCTGCGCTACAGTCGCCAGATTCTGTTGCAGCACATCGACATCGATGGGCAGCTGCGCCTCAAGCAGGGCCGCGTATTGATCATCGGCCTCGGTGGCCTGGGCGCCCCGGTGGCGTTGTACCTGGCCGCCGCCGGCGTCGGCGAGTTGCACCTGGCGGATTTCGACACGGTCGACCTGACCAACCTTCAGCGACAGATCATTCACGACACCGACAGCGTCGGCCTGAGCAAGGTCGATTCGGCGGTGCGTCGCCTGGCCGCCATCAATCCCGAGGTTCGCCTGGTTTCCCATTCGACCGCCATGGATGAAGACTCCCTGGCCGGCGCGGTGGCGGCGGTGGATGTGGTGCTCGACTGTTCCGACAACTTTGCTACCCGCGAAGCGGTGAATGCGGCGTGTGTCACCGCCGCCAAGCCCCTGGTCAGCGGCGCAGCGATTCGCCTGGAAGGGCAACTGTCGGTATTCGACCCACGTCGCCCCGAAAGTCCTTGTTACCACTGCCTTTACGGGCATGGCAGCGAAGCCGAGCTGACCTGCAGCGAAGCCGGTGTGCTTGGGCCGCTGGTGGGTTTGGTAGGCAGTCTCCAGGCGCTGGAAGCCTTGAAGTTGCTGGCGGGTTTCGGTGAGCCCCTGGTGGGGCGCCTGCTGCTGATCGATGCCCTGGGCACGCGTTTTCGCGAACTACGCGTCAAGCGCGATCCGCGCTGCGGTGTCTGCGGTAACCGGCATGCGTGAGGCGCCGGTCGGTGTGTTCGACTCGGGTGTCGGCGGGCTGTCGGTGCTGGGGGAAATCCGTCGGCTGTTGCCCAATGAGTCGCTGCTGTACGTTGGCGACTGCGGGCATATTCCGTATGGCGAAAAAAGCCCGGAATTCATCCGGCAGCGCTGCGCGGTCATTGCCGACTTTTTCCAGCGCGAGGGCGCCAAGGCGCTCGTGGTGGCCTGCAACACCGCGACAGTCGCCGGGGTGGCTGACCTGCGTCGCGACTACCCCGATTGGCCCATCGTTGGTATGGAGCCGGCGGTCAAGCCGGCTGCCGCCGCGACGCGAAGCGGCATCGTTGGCGTGCTGGCAACGACTGGCACCTTGCAGAGCGCCAAATTTGCCGCGTTGCTCGACCGCTTCGCCACGGATGTCCGCGTGATCACGCAGCCCTGTCCGGGACTGGTGGAATTGATCGAGGCGGGCGACCTGCACAGTTCGGCCTTGCACCAACTGCTACAAGGCTACGTCAACCCGTTGCTGGCAGCTGGCTGCGACACACTGATCCTTGGCTGTACGCACTATCCATTCCTCAAGCCGTTGCTCAAACAGATGATTCCGGCCCATATCAGTCTGATCGATACGGGCGCCGCCGTGGCCCGGCAACTCCAGCGCTTGTTGGCGGAGCGGGCGCTACTGGCTGACGGGCCTGCCAGCGAAACTCAATTCTGGAGTAGCGCTGATCCGATACATTTAAGAAATATCCTACCGATGCTATGGAATTCGTCTGGCATTGTGCGAAGCTTCGTTCTGTAAAAAACGTGAAAATTATGTGAATCGTGCTGAACTTCTGATTTGGCGCGGATTTCTATAGCTGTGTCTTCTGTAAGAAAAACTAACTAAGGCTGTCGGAAAAGGATGTTTCTAATGAAGCGTTTATTCTGCTTTGCCGCATTTGCGGCTGCGTTGCTGGGGCACACTTACACCGCACAGGCGGCGGGCGTGGAATTCGGGGTTGGCCAGACCGGCGACTCGACCATGACCTATCGCCTGGGCATGCAGTTCGATTGGGACAAGAGCTGGCTGCAGAGCGACGTGGGTCGCCTGACCGGTTACTGGAGCGGTGCCTATACGTACTGGGAGGGGGACGAAACTTCGAGCAACCACAGCCTGTCGTTCTCGCCAGTCCTGGTGTATGAGTTTGCCGGTCAGAACGTGAAGCCTTACATCGAGGCAGGCGTCGGTGTTGCGCTGTTTGAAAACACTGAAATCGAAAGCAACAAGCTCGGCACAGCGTTCCAGTTCGAAGACCGCATCGGCTTTGGCCTGCGCTTCAATGGCGGGCATGAAGTCGGCATCCGTGCCACTCACTATTCCAACGCCGGGATCAAGTCGACCAACGACGGTGTGGAAAGCTACGCATTGCATTACACAATGCCGCTGTAACTGAGAAACTGTGGGAGCGAGCTTGCTCGCGATAGCGGTAGGTCAGTCGGTCAAGTATCGCCTGGACCACCGCTATCGCGAGCAAGCTCGCTCCCACAATAAGCTTGTCCTATCTATATGCCGTTGCAATGCCCTGGCGCTCTTCCAGGCACTCCGGCGCACCCATCTCGAACTCCCGGCAGATGAGCGGACGCCTTTCGTAGATCGTGCACCGCATGGTGTCGCGATCCAGCGCCGCGCACCAGCCGTCGTCAAGACGCAGCATCACTTCTCCACCCCAGTCATCCGTGTCGATGAAACGGTCGGGCACGCCGGTGTCGGTGATCAACATGACTTCCAGTTGGCAGCAGCACGCCGCACACGTTGAACACGTGACGGCCGGGGCGGGGATTTCGTGCAGCGGGATGGTCTTCATGGCGCGCAGTGTAAGGCAAGCGCGCTATTCAGGGGTGTCCCTTGATCGGGCACTGGTAACTGTCCGAACGTGAATGCGCGCCCGCCAGCACCGTGTCGGTCGATGGCAGTGGCCAAAGCAGGTTCATGGTCATGGCGGGCAGGATCACTTCAAGGGGACGTTCGATCAGTTGGGTCAGGATGTGCTGGGCCGCCGTTTCAGCAGACCAGCGAATCGAAGGAGGCAAGCCATCGTCGATGGCCGGCGATGAGTTATCGAACCCTGGGTGCACGATGGTCACGTCGATGCCATCGCGGGCCAGTTTGCCGCGAGCCGATTCGAATAAAAAGCGCATCCCTTGGTCCCCGGCCTCGAATTGCGAGGGCGGCAGATAGGTCAGCGGACTGGCGATGCCCACCAGATGGGTCCCGTTGCCGGCGCGCAGCAATGGCGCGGCCGCCTCGATACACAGGCTGGCGGCCAGCAGGTTGCTGCGCACGATGTGTTCGATGATCGATGGGTTGACGGGTTGTCCGCTGATGTATTCGGCGGTTCCGGCGTTGATGATCACGGTATCCAGGGAGCCCCATTCCTGGGCGATTCGCTCGCCCACCTCGCGTACGGCCTGGCTGTCGGTCAGATTGCCGGCCACGATCAGGACCTGTCCTGGATATCTTGCCAAAAGCGCATCGCACGGCAAGCGTGAGCTGACAGCCAGATGGGCGCCGGTACGCAGTATCGATTCGGCCAAAGAGGCGCCAATTCCGTTACCGGCGCCGGTCAGCCAGTATCGCCGTGGCGGTGTCGAACCCATTCCTCACTCCTTGTCTACCGGACGATGCGCCTTTTTTAACGACTATATCGTCATACTATTGAGAATGGCAGCCCGCATCGGCCGACCCCTGTTCGTTCACCGCACAAATCCTCAACCGGCGTCCTGCCGTGACGGCAGGTTTCTGAACGCTGCCAGGGCGCGGGCCCTGGACTGGCTGAGGTCGACGATCGGAGCGGGGTAGTCCACCGCGCCAAACAAATCGCCACGGGTATTCGGGTTATGGACATCCGGCTTATCGAGATCGTTCAGTTCGGGTAGCCAGCGTTTGATGAACAAGCCCTCGCGGTCGAATTTTTCCGATTGGCTCAACGGATTGAAAATCCGGAACCAGGGCGCCGAGTCGGTGCCGGTCGAGGCGCTCCACTGCCAGCCGCCATTGTTTGCCGCCAGGTCACCATCGATCAGGTGCTGCATGAAAAAGCGTTCGCCCTCACGCCAATCCATCAACAGGTTCTTGGTCAGGAACATCGCCACCACCATCCGTAGGCGGTTATGCATCCAGCCGGTTTCCAGCAATTGGCGCATGGCCGCGTCAATGATCGGCAAGCCTGTACGGGCTTCTTTCCACGCCGCCAGTGCCTGGGGGTCGTTGCGCCAGGCCAGGGCCTCGGTTTCCGGGCGGAACGCGCAGTGGCGCGATACGCGGGGGAATCCCACCAGAACGTGTTTATAAAACTCGCGCCAGAGCAGTTCATTGATCCAGGTCACGGTTCCGACGTTTCCGCTTTCGAACTCGCCCTGATTGGCCTGCAGCGCGGCGTGCAGGCACTGGCGCGGTGAAACCACGCCGGCCACCAGATAGGCCGACAACTGGCTGGTCCCGGGTCTGGCCGGAAAATCCCGTTCGCTCTGGTAGTAATCGATGTGTTGCTCGACGAACGACTCGAGCCGGCGCCGGGCTTCGCTTTCGCCGGCGGGCCAGAGATCGCGCACCGCCGCATTTGGCGGGTTGAATCCTTCGACCTGCGTCGGCAGCGGATCGCTGGCGATGGCCGTAGGTGCCTGCCGGACAGGCGCGGGCACCAGGCTCGGTAACGAAAAATGCAGACGGCTATAGCAGACCTTGCGAAATTGGCTGAACACCTTGAAATAACTGCCGGTCTTGGTCAGGACGCTGCCGGGCTTGAACAGGAGCTGGTCGAGATGGCTGTGAAATTCCACGCCCTCAACCTTTAGCGCCCGGGCGACGTCGGCGTCGCGCCGGGTTTCATTCAGGCCGTATTCCTCATTGACGTGTACGGCACCGATGCCCAGCTCGCGACATAAAGTGACCAGCACTCGCGGGGCCTGATTCCAATACTGCGTGTTGCGGATCAGCAATGGGATGTTCAGTTCCGCCAGGGCAGTGCTCAATGCCGCGAGGTTGCGCAACCAGAAATCGATCTTGCAGGGTGCATCGTCATGGGCCGCCCATTGCTTCGGGCTCGGCAGGTAGACCGCTACGCAGGGCCCCCGGGCAGCGGCGGCCGCCAGGGCGGTGTTGTCGTGCAGGCGCAAGTCGCTGCGCAGCCAGATCATTTGCATGGATTTTTCCAACTAAAGAAGTTCTCTGCGGCTCAGTTCGCGATGAGCCGATAGCGGGTCTTCGGCCCAGCTGACGTTGCTCATTGCCGCGCTTGCGGACAGCTTGGCCTGGTGAATCGAGGCGGCGGGGCCGGCGATGATGATCGGGCAGTCGAGCCCGCTCAGCAGCCTGGGCAATTGCGACAGATTCAGTGCCTGGCTCGAATACAGCAGCACGCCGCGGGCCTTGAGCCGTTCGACCGCCAACGCCAGCTCACCGGCCGGGAGCGGCCCGTCGAACACCTCCACGGGGCAGTCGGCGCTGCTTGCCAGCCAGGCGGTGAGCCACAACTGGGGCTCCTGCGGCACCTCGGACTGGTTGATCATCAACAGCGGTGCGCCGCGCAACTGGCGGTTGTTGTGGTAGATCCGACTGCCGAATTTGCTGCGCAGCCAGGAGTACAGGAAGACCTTTTCCAGCTGCGCGCCGAATTGGCTCTGCCAGCGCAATTGCAACTCGCCCAGCAAGGGCAGGAGCAACTGTTCACAAACAGTCCAAGGCGGATACAGCGCCATGGCCTGGTTCACCGACTCATCGACCTGACGCTCGGCCAGTTGCGTCACCGCCAGCATCAGGGCATGGCGCTGACGTTGCCAGTCGTCTTCCAACGGTTCGCCTGACGGCTGCGGTGTGTCGAGCAACGGTTTTATCTTGCTCACTGCCACGCCGCGATCGATCCAGGTGAGGATGCTCAGGATCCGCTGCACATGTTCGCGATTGAACAAGCGATGGCCCTTGGGCGTACGGTGCGGCACGATCAACCCGTAGCGCCGCTCCCAGGCTCGCAGCGTGACGGCATTGACGCCGGTTTGCCGGGCGACTTCGCGGATCGGCAGCCAGCCCTGCGCGAGGGCCTTGGCGAAGTCGGCGCCCAGGTCTTCGCTGGCGCTGGAGTCGAGTTCGTCTTTCATCAGATGGCGTTTCGCAAGCTGAGGTTCTCTGGGTGCGGTTGCAGGTAGACCTGTTGTGCGAGATAGGGGTCGGGGTGCTGACGCAGATGATGCTTGAGCAACGTGAGCGGCACCACCAGTGGCACGATACCAAGACGGTACTGCCCGATCAGGTGCTGCACCTCCTGCTTGTCATCGGCATCGATGGCGCGCTTGAGGTAACCGCTCAGGTGCTGCAGGACGTTGGTGTGCGTGCGTCGGGTGGCGCATTTCTTCAAGGCCGCCATCAGCGCGCTGAAATAACGCTGGCCCAGTTCGTCGGGATCAGCCTTGCCCATGTTGCCCAACATGTTGCCCAACGCCTTGTATTGCTCAGGGTTGTGGGCCATCAACAGGTACTTGTAGCGTGAGTGAAATTCAATCAGGTCGCGTCGGGTCAGCCCCCGGCGGCGCAGCGGTTGCCAGGCGGCATAGGCGAATACACGGGTCAGAAAGTTTTCGCGCAGTACCGGATCGTTGAGGCGGCCGTCTTCTTCCACCGGCAGATCGGGGTGACGCTCGCAAAAGGCCTGGGCGTAGACACCACGTCCACCGCCGTCCTGCGGGACGCCGTTGTGGTCGTAGACCTTGACCCGCTCCAGCCCGCAGGACGGCGACTTCTGCATGAAGATATAGCCGCAGATGTCATCCAGCTCAGCGGCCATTTGTTGTCCGTAATCGGTCAATGGCTGGGTCACGTCGAGGTCTCGCTTCACCGTGCCGACCGCGTCGGGGCGCGCGGGGTTGCCAACCAGCCGGATCGGCTCGCGCGGGACGCCCAGGCCAATGGCAACTTCCGGACACACCGGCACGAAATCGAAGTATTCGACCAGCGTGCGGCTGCACAACGGCGATTGCTTGTGACCACCATTGAAGCGCACTTCGGCACCCATCAGGCAGGCGCTGATGGCAATTTTCGGTTTGGCGATAGCTTCGTTGGGCATGGGCGACCTCTGCTGGGTAAATCTTGTACATGTACTATTGTTTGTACAATATTTTCATCATAGGTCGGTACGCGAACAAGTCAACCGATTGTTCCAGGCCGAAGGGCGGCGTTGTGACCTGACCGCCGGCTGCTGCCTTTCGCGACAGCAGCGGATGGCTTGGGGAATGCGCTCACTGAAGGCTGGCGTGCAAGCGACGGGCGGCATCCTGGCCACTGAGCCATGCTCCTTCGACCCGGCCGGACAGGCACCAGTCTCCGCACACATACAAGCCCAGGTCGGCATCGGCCAGGGCGCCCCATTCGTGGCTGCCGGCGGGACGGGCGTAGAGCCAGCGATGGGCCACGCTGAAGCTCGGCGCGGGCATCGCGCTGTGCAGCAGTTCTGCGAAGGCGCCGTGCAAATGCTCGATCACCGCTTCCTTGGGCATGTCGATGTGCTGGCGGCTCCAGTCGCTGGTTGCATGCAGCACCCAGGTGTCGAGCTTGGCATCGCGCCCTGGTTTACTGCGGTTGCGGGCCAGCCAGTCGAGGGGGCTGTCCTGGACGAAGCAGCCCTCCATGGGCGTATCCAGGGGTTGTTCAAAGGCCAGCGCCACTGCCCAGGTGGGGTCCATCTTCACCCCGGCGGCGACGCCGGCCAGTTTCGGCACGGCGGCGAGCAATGCCGTGGCCTGAGGCGCGGGCGTGGCAATCACGACCTGGCCGAACGGGCCGTGGGTAAACCCTTCGGCGTCCTGCAGGTGCCAGTGTTCCTGGCCACGAAAGACCTCGGTGATGCGGCAGGAGAACTGCACCTGCAGCTCGCCGAGCAGGGCGCGGGTAATCGCGCTCATGCGCGGGGTACCGACCCAGCGGGTCTGCTCGTCCGGCGAGGGGCTCATCTGCCCGTCCTGGAAGTGATAGAGCTGCGGGTTCCATTCCGCCGCCCAGCCGTTGGCTTGCCAGCGCTGGACTTCCGTGACGAAGCGCCGATCCCGGGCGGTGAAATATTGTGCGCCCATGTCCAGCGCGCCAGCGTCGCTGCGCTTGCTCGACATGCGGCCGCCGCTGCCATGGCTTTTATCGAAGAGTTGAACGACATGCCCGGCCTCCGTCAGGGCCTGGGCGGCTGAAAGTCCGGCGATGCCGGTGCCGATGATTGCGATGGGTACAGTCATGAGGGCCTCGTTTACCTTTCTGTACAGACTACGCCGTCGTTTAATCCTGTACAATTCTGGTTTTTGGTATAAGTTTTACCGTTCGCGTTTTGGCGGGTTGTCCTATTGTTAGGTACAGACCCTGTCCGATATGAAAAATGCCTACTTATAAAAATAGACTAATGGGCCAGGTAAAACGCGAGCCGAGGAACATCTCATGCACATATTGCTGACCGGCGGTACTGGTTTGATCGGACGTCAACTCTGCCGGCACTGGCTGGAGCAGGGACATCGCCTGACGGTCTGGAGTCGTCGGCCCGAACAGGTGGCGAAAATCTGTGGCGCGCAGGTGCGCGGTGTCGCCAGCCTCGATGAGCTTGGCGAGCCGGTGGACGCGGTCGTCAACCTTGCCGGCGCGCCTATTGGCGACCGGCCCTGGAGCCATAAACGCAAGATGCTGCTGTGGAGCAGCCGCGTCACGCTGACCGAGGATCTGCTGGCCTGGCTGGAGCGTTGCGAACAGAAACCGCGGGTGCTGATTTCCGGCTCTGCGGTGGGCTGGTATGGCGACGGCGGCGAGCGGGAGTTGACCGAAGAATCCGGGCCGGTCAGCGAAGACTTCGCCAGCCAGTTGTGCATCGCCTGGGAAGAAACCGCGCAACGTGCAGAAGCCCTGGGCATACGCGTGGTGCTGGTTCGCACCGGCCTGGTCCTGTCTGCCGAGGGCGGCTTTTTGTCGCGGCTGTTGCTGCCGTTCAAACTGGCAATGGGCGGGCGTATCGGCAGCGGGCGGCAGTGGATGCCCTGGATCCATATCGACGATCAAATCGCCCTGATTGATTTTCTTCTGCTCCGCAGCGATGCCAGCGGTCCTTATAATGCCTGCGCACCGAACCCGGTGCGCAACCGCGATTTCGCCAAGGCCCTGGGGCACGTACTGCATCGCCCGGCCGTGGTGCCGATGCCGGAGCTTGCGTTGAAAATCGCATTGGGGGAGTTGTCATTGCTGTTGCTGGGAGGCCAGCGCGCCACGCCCGCCCGATTGCAGGCGGCGGGGTTTTCATTCCGGTTCACTGAGTTGTCTGCGGCCCTGGAAGATTTGTCGGGTCGCCTTTGAAATAGGACGTTGCATGACCGATCACGCGTTGCTTCTGGTGAATCTGGGTTCGCCTGCCTCCACCTCGGTGGCCGATGTACGCCGCTACCTCAACCAATTTCTGATGGACCCCTACGTCATCGACCTGCCATGGCCGGTGCGGCGGCTGCTGGTGTCGCTGATCCTGGTCAAGCGCCCCGAGCAATCGGCCCACGCCTATGCCTCGATCTGGTGGGAAGAGGGCTCGCCACTGGTGGTCCTCAGTCGCCGCCTGCAGCAGGCCATGAAAGCGCAATGGACCCAGGGCCCGGTGGAGCTGGCAATGCGTTATGGCGAGCCATCGATCGAATCGACCCTGGTGCGCCTGGCAAGCCAGGGGCACACGAAAATCACCCTGGCGCCGCTGTATCCGCAGTTCGCCGACAGCACCGTGACCACGGTCATCGAAGAAGCAAAGCGGGTAGTGCGTGAGAAAAAGCTCAAGGTGCAGTTCTCGATTCTCCAGCCCTTCTATGACCAGCCGGAATATATCGATGCCTTGGTTGCCAGCGCCAAGCCGTACCTGATGCAGGATTACGATCATCTGTTGCTGAGTTTCCATGGCCTGCCGGAACGGCACCTGACCAAGCTCGACCCTACGGGCTATCACTGCTTCAAGGACGCCGATTGCTGCCGGAACGCGCCGCCGGAAGTCATGGCCACGTGTTACCGCGCCCAGTGTATTCGTACCGCCGAGCTGTTCGCCCGGCAGATGGGGCTGGCGGATGGCAAATGGTCGGTGTCGTTCCAGTCGCGACTGGGACGGGCCAAGTGGATCGAACCTTATACCGAGGCGCGCCTGGAAGAACTGGCCAAAAGCGGGGTGAAGAAAGTACTGGTGATGTGCCCGGCATTCGTTGCCGATTGCATCGAGACGCTGGAAGAAATCGGCGACCGCGGGCGCGAGCAGTTTCGCGAAGCGGGAGGGGAGGAGTTGGTACTGGTGCCGTGTCTCAATGACGATCCGCAGTGGGCGAAGGTGTTGAGCACCCTTTGCGAGCGGGCGCCGCTGGCGTTGTAGACCTCAGCGGCCCCTTCGCGAGCAGGCTCGCTCCCACAGGGAAAGCGTGTGGTCACAAAGTTTGTGTTCACAACATCCCCTGTGGGAGCGAGCCCGCTCGCGAAGCTTCTGACTGACGACGAAAACTCAGATCAGCGGCTCATCCGCCTTTTTCTGCTTCCAGCCATCGTTGCCCGGCAAGATCAGGTTCAACGCGATCGCCACCACGGCGCACAGCGCGATGCCCTTGAGGCCGAAGTCGTCCGGGCCGGTACCGGTGCCGACCAGTACGCCGCCGATGCCGAACACCAGCGTCACCGAAACGATCACCAGGTTGCGTGCTTCGCCCAGGTCGATCTTGTGGCGGATCAGTGTGTTCATGCCCACCGCCGCGATCGAACCGAACAACAGGCACAGGATCCCGCCCATCACCGGCACCGGAATGCTTTGCAGCAGTGCGCCGAACTTGCCGACGAACGCCAGGCTGATGGCGAAGATCGAGGCCCAGGTCATGATCTTCGGGTTGTAGTTCTTGGTCAGCATCACCGCGCCAGTCACTTCGGCATAGGTGGTGTTGGGTGGGCCGCCAAACAGGCCGGCTGCGGTGGTGGCGATGCCGTCACCGAACAAGGTGCGGTGCAGGCCGGGTTTTTTCAGGTAGTCGCGACCGGTCACGCTACCCACGGCAATTACCCCGCCGATGTGTTCGATCGCTGGCGCCAGGGCTACGGGCACGATGAACAGGATCGCTTGCCAGTTGAACTCCGGCGCGGTGAAGGCCGGCAGGGCGAACCAGGGGGCGGCGGCGATTTTTGCGGTGTCGACGACGCCGAAGAAGAAGGCCATGGCAAAACCCACCAATACGCCGGAGATGATCGGCACCAGGCGGAAAATGCCTTTGCCGAACACGGCGACGATCAGGGTAGTGAGCAACGCCGGCATCGAGATCAGCATCGCCGTCTGATAGTGAATCAGCTCGGTGCCGTCGCCGGCCTTGCCCATCGCCATGTTGGCGGCGATTGGCGCCATTGCCAGGCCGATGGAAATGATCACCGGGCCGATCACCACCGGTGGCAGCAGCCGGTCAATGAAGCCGGTGCCCTTGATCTTCACCGCCAGGCCCAGGAACGTATAGACGAAACCGGCCGCCATCACGCCGCCCATGGTCGCCGCCAGGCCGAACTGGCCTTTGGCAAGAATGATCGGCGTGATGAAGGCAAAACTCGACGCCAGGAACACCGGCACCTGACGCCCGGTAACGATCTGGAACAGGATCGTCCCCAGGCCCGCGGTGAACAGCGCCACGTTCGGGTCCAGGCCGGTGATCAGCGGCATCAGCACCAGCGCGCCGAAGGCGACGAACAGCATCTGCGCGCCGGACAGCACCTGACGCCAGAGCGGATCGTTGAATTCGTCCTGCATGCTCAGGCGTCCTTCTGCTTGGTGCCGAAGATCTTGTCGCCGGCATCGCCCAGGCCCGGAATGATGTAGCCGTGTTCGTTGAGTTTCTGGTCAATGGAGGCGGTGTAGATGGTCACGTCGGGGTGGGCATCTTCCACGGCCTGGATGCCTTCGGGCGCGGCGACCAGGACCATGGCGCGGATGTCCCGGCAACCGGCTTTTTTCAGCAGGTCGATGGTGGCAACCATGGAGCTGCCGGTGGCGAGCATCGGGTCGATGATCATCGCCAGGCGCTCGTCGATCTCCGGCACCAGTTTTTCCAGGTAGGTATGGGCCTGCAGGGTTTCCTCGTTGCGGGCCACGCCGACGGCGCTGACCTTGGCACCCGGAATCAGGCTCAGGACGCCTTCGAGCATGCCGATACCGGCACGCAGGATCGGCACCACGGTAATCTTCTTGCCGGCGATTTTTTCCACCTGCACCGTGCCCGCCCAACCGGCGATCTCGTAGGACTCCAGCGGCAGGTCCTTGGTGGCTTCGTAGGTGAGCAGGGCACCGACTTCCTGGGCGAGCTCGCGGAAGTTCTTCGTGCTGATGTCGGCGCGGCGCATCAGGCCGAGTTTATGTCTGATCAGCGGGTGGCGGATCTCGAGGATGGGCATGGGGAAGGCTCCGGCGGCGGGCAAAAAAACCGGCCTAGATTAATCTATCCGAGGGTGTTGTCCTATAGACAATACAGAACGTTAGTCCACAAACGCTTGATCTGGCCGGGCGGGATGCGTACCTTTGCCCGCTTTTCCGCAAACGCCACCCTTGGAGAGCGCCATGTCCGCTGATCTCGAGCATATCCGTCAAGTCATGCGAGAGGCTGACTGCCTGTACACCGAAGCTGAAGTCGAAGCGGCCATTGTCCGTGTCGGTGCGCAAATCAACGATCAGTTGGCTGACCGCAACCCGGTGGTGTTCTGCGTGATGAACGGCGGGCTGATTTTCTCCGGCAAGCTGCTGACCTGCCTGAACTTCCCGTTGGAAGCTTCCTACCTGCACGCCACCCGCTATCGCAACGAAACCAGCGGCGGCGACCTGTTCTGGAAAGCCAAGCCGGAAGTCTCGTTCATCGACCGCGACGTGCTGATCATCGACGATATCCTCGATGAAGGTCACACCCTGGGCGCGATCATCGACTTCTGCAAACACGCTGGCGCCCGTGCCGTACATACCGCCGTGCTGATCGACAAGCACCACGACCGCAAGGCCCGTCCCGACCTGAAGGCCGACTTCGTCGGTTTGCCGTGCATCGATCGCTACATCTTTGGCTACGGCATGGACTACAAAGGCTACTGGCGTAACGCCAATGGTATTTTTGCCGTCAAGGGGATGTAACCACACGATCAAACCAGCCTTGAGTGCGCTACGCTCGCGGCCAGCCAGCGCTCACTTTTGCTCCGCGCCTGTTCCAGCGTCTGCACATACGCCAACTGCCGCTGCTCGCGATGGACCCCGGCGCGGCGCAGTTTCAGGCGTACCCTCGGTGCGGTCGCGACCAGGATCAGGCCGATGCCCTGCTTTCGATAGTCCCTGAGGATATTTTCCAGCGCGGCCAGGGCCGTCATGTCCAGCATCGGCACGGCGCTCATGTCCACGACCACCACCCGGACACCCGGGTCGAACCGGCGCAATACATCCAGGGCCTTCTCCGCCGCACCGAAGAACAGCGGCCCGCGAATGGCATAGCAGCGAACATGCTCGGGCATGTCCAGCAAGGCCTGGTGGGAATGGCGTGGCAGTTCAGCGCTGTCGGTCAGTTCGCTCATGCGCTTGATGAACAGCCCGGCGGCCAGCAACAGGCCGACGGCGACGGCCAGGACCATGTCGAACAGCACGGTCAGGCCCAGGCAGCTCAGCAGCACCAGCACATCGCTGCGCGGGGCGATGCGCAGGGTATGCAGCACATGCCCGGCCTCGCTCATGTTCCAGGCGACCATCACCAGCAACGCCGCCAGCGCCGCCATCGGCAAGTAACTGAACAGCGGCGCGAGCAACACAATCGCCACCAGCACCACCAGGCTGTGAATGATCGCCGCCAGGGGCGATGACGCGCCGCTGCGCACGTTGGTCGCGCTGCGGGCAATTGCGGCGGTGGCGGTGATGCCGCCGAACAACGGCGCCACGAGGTTGCCCAGGCCCTGGCCGATCAATTCGGCGTTGGGGTCGTGCCTGCTCCCGGTCATGCCATCCGCCACCACCGCGCAGAGCAATGACTCGATGGCGCCGAGCATGGCGATGGCGAAGGCTGGGCCCAGTAATTGGCGGAACAGGTCATAGGAAAGTATCAACGCACCGCCCTGGCCATTCGGCAGGTTCCAGGGCCAGTCGAAGCGCGGCAGGAAAGGCGGGATGCCAGGGTAGACAATGCCATCGACGACGTAGCTGAAGCGTTCGCCCAGCGTTGCGACCGGCAGCCCGGCGCGCTCGATGGCCAGCCCCAGCAACGCGCCGATCAGCAGCGCGACCAGATGGCCCGGAACGCGTGGCACCCAGCGCGGCCAGACAATCAATACGGCCAGGCATGCCCCGCCGATAATGGCGTCGCCAAGCCGTGCGCCGGGCAGCGCCACGATCAATTCGCCCAGCTGTTCGATGTAATGCGTGGCCTGGCCCGCAGTGCTCAGGCCCAACAGGTCCTTCAACTGCAGCGTCGCGATCACCACGCCGATCCCGGCGGTGAAACCGAGGATCACCGGATAAGGGATGAACTGGATCAAGCGCCCGGCGCGCATCAGCCCCAGCGCAATCAGGATCAGGCCGGCAAGCATTGTGCACAGCAGCAGGCCGCCCAGGCCGTATTGCTGAGTGATGGGCAGCAGGATGACAACGAATGCGGCCGTCGGCCCGCTCACGTTGAATCGCGAGCCGCCGGTCAGGGCAATCAAGGGGGCGGCCACCAGCACGGTGTAAAGACCGTGTTGTGGCGGCACGCCAACGGCGATTGCCAGGGCCATGGCCAGCGGGATGGCGATGATGCCGACCGTAAGCCCGGCTACCAGGTCGCCGCGCAGGCGCTCAAGGGTGTAACCGGCACGCCAGGCTTGGCGCCAGGCGGCGAACAGGGGTGGGGCGGAGAAGGCCATGATGCTCCTCGCATAGACTGGACAATAAACCCGTGGCGAGGGAGCTTGCTCCCGCTGGGCTGCGCAGCAGACCCAAAACGGGCCATTGAAATCTTTCAGACGGAACGCGTTAGCCGATACGACGGCTGCGCCGCCGAGCGGGAGCAAGCTCCCTCGCCACAACGGCATATGCCAGCGGGCCGACACCGATGGCCTCACGGAGTATGCCGCGCCGCAAGCCCCGCTGTATTGACCCTGGTCGCATATTTTTTCAAGGAGTGCTAGCGTGCCCAGCCATGCCTTCCGGAGCCTGTCATGCGTGTATCTATCCGCCGCTGCGCCACTTTGCTGCTGCTATCCAGCCTGCCGTTGCTGGCGGTGGCCGCGCCGATGCACAGCCAGTTCCTGCCCCCCGATGACCTGGTGGCGCGTCAGGAACAGCCCGAACAGCAGCAGTTGCTGCAAGTCACCGAGTATTCGGTGGTGCTGGGCAACCAGCGCCCATCCAACCAGCAGCCGATCCCGGTCACTTCGCCGCTGATGGTGCGGCTCAAGGGCAAGCCCCTGAACAAGGGAGCCATCATCAGCCAGGTGATCCTCAATTTTGATGGCGAAAGCAAAAGCCTGAAGAAACCGGTATTCGATGAGGCGAGCAAGACCCTGACGCTGTCTTATCCACAGGCCCAGTACCGGGTGGTGATCGATCTGTTGCGCAACGACACGGTCTACGTGCAGTTCCTCAGCTACGCCAACGGCCATATCTGGGCCGACCTGCACACTGGCGCCGCACGCCCGCGTTGAGCCCCGAGGCCCGCCGGGGGTAAACTGCCCGCCCCGTGAACTGTGCGAGCTGGAGCCGGCAATGCGTAAAGACAAGAAACAAGTGATTGGTGACGAGATTGGCGACGAACAGATCAAGCTGTTCCTCAATTTCGAGCCCGTCGATGCCACTTCGCCGTCGCTGCACAAACTGATCAAGGCCTACCGTGGGCTGCGTGTCGACGATTTCGAGCGCTTCCTGGGGTTTTTCGTCGAGGCGGGTTACGACCTGAATGGCAAGGACGAACAGGGTAACGATTTCGTTGCGTTGATCCATGATCAGCGCAATGCAGAGGAATATATTGAGTTGATCAAGAAAGCTCGCGGTTGATTGATCAGGCCTGCTGCGCAGGCCAGCGGGAGTAAGCTCCCTCGCCACGAAAAGCTGCAAAAAAAAAACGCCCCGTTCTCATGGAGAACGGGGCGTTTTTTTATCCGGGCGGATCAAGCGTAGCTTTGGGTTTCGCTGCTTGCTTCAACCAGTTCCAGCGCGATGTTGTTCTGCGCGTTGACCTTGCGATACAACGCCGCATCGGTTTCCAGCACCTTCTCCCGGGCCGGGAAGATTTCCGCGAGCTTGGCGGCCCACTCTCCCTTGGCTTTTTCCGGGAAGCAGCGCTCGATCAGTTCGAGCATGATCGACACGGTGACCGAAGCGCCTGGTGAAGCGCCGAGCAAGGCGGCGAGAGTGCCGTCCTTGGCCGCCACCAATTCGGTACCGAATTGCAGGATGCCGCCTTTCTTCGGGTCTTTCTTGATGATCTGCACGCGCTGGCCAGCCACTTCCAGGCGCCAGTCCTCGGCTTTCGCCTCGGGGTAGAAGCGCCGCAGGGATTCCAGGCGCTGCTCCATGGACTGCATCACTTCGCTGATCAGGTACCTGGTCAGGTCCATGTTGTCCCGGGCCACGGCCAGCATCGGGCCGATGTTGCCGGCGCGTACCGACAACGGCAGGTCCATCAGCGAGCCGTGCTTGAGGAACTTGGTGGTGAAGCCGGCGTATGGCCCGAACAGCAGGGATTTCTTGCCATCGACCACGCGAGTATCGAGGTGCGGCACCGACATCGGCGGCGAGCCCACCGCGGCCTGGCTGTAGACCTTGGCCTGGTGATGCTTGACCACTTCCGGGTTGTCGCAACGCAGCCACTGGCCGCTGACCGGGAAACCGCCGAAGCCCTTGCTCTCTTCAATGCCCGAAGCTTGCAGCAGCGGCAACGCGGCGCCGCCGGCACCGAGGAAGACGAATTTGGCGTCGACTTCACGGGTGCTGCCGGAGTTGACGTCTTTGATGCTCACGGTCCAGCCATCGCCCTTGCGCTTGAGGCCGGTGACGCGCTTGCAATATTTGATCTGGGTGTCCGGCGCGCTGCCCAGGTGCTTGAGCAACTGGTTGGTCAGGGCGCCGAAGTTGACGTCGGTACCGTTCATGACGCGGGTCGCGGCGATGACTTCGTCAGCCGGGCGGCCTGGCATCATCAGCGGCATCCACTCGGCCATCTGGTCGCGGTCTTCGGTGTATTCCATGTCGGCGAACGCGTGGTGCTGGCGCATCAGCTCGAAGCGCTTCCTGAGGAATTCCACGCCTTTCTCGCCTTGCACGAAGCTCAGGTGCGGCACCGGGGCGATGAAGGATTTCGACGAGCCGAACGTGCCTTTTTTGGTCAGGTACGTCCAGAACTGCTTCGACACCTCGAACTGGGTGTTGATGTGCACGGCTTTCTTGATGTCGACACTGCCATCGGCGGCCTGGGGTGTGTAGTTCAGCTCACACAGCCCGGCGTGGCCGGTACCGGCGTTGTTCCAGGGATTGGAACTCTCCGCGGCACCCGAATCCATCAGCTCGACGACTTCCAGCGAAATCGCCGGGTCGAGCTCCTTGAGCAGCACGGCCAGGGTGGCACTCATGATGCCGGCCCCTACCAGAACTACGTCGACTGCTTCGTTATGCGCCATTTAACGCGTCTCCAAAATCTGCAGCACCAAATTGTCGGCATAGCGGCCAGGAAGCGGGGCAGATAAGTTGCGCCCCAGGTATCCATGGCCAGGATCGCCATGTCCGAATCTTCGCAATTTTTCGCAACACTGCGGATGCATGCAGCCTGGCCTCAAGAGTCCCATGAACTCATTTAAGCGCCGGGCGGGCAATTCGACTTATGGCCGAGACATCCGTTCGTGCAACCAAATCCGTAGCGGACAGGCTTCAGGCGCCGGTTCTTGAGCGATATCCGGTCCTGTCTCGTTGGGCTGTTCCAGACGCCAATGGTGCTTGTTCAGACGCAAAACTCTTCATTTGCTCGCCACACTCTTGTGAAGTTGTGAAAACCCGTTTTTTCACGCTCTTTTGAAGACGTGAACCTCAAAAAGGGCTGTCCCAGCCTGGCACCGCGCCCGATCTGGATGCCCCTCATGTAATACATGACAGGCAAAACGGGCAGACAGCTCAGTGACCGAGCGTAATGACAGCTCTGCAGATTCGCGAAAAGCAGTGATTTGCCAGGGAAACAGCAAGCGCGCCAGCTTCACTCGATCTGTGTGGGCGGCTCTCTGTGGGCGGTGCGGGGTGCCAATACAAGCGCATCAGCGGCGTTGCGGGCCCGATCAGGAGACGTCCTTATAATCGGGGGGAGATTGTAGCGAAGAAACGCGCGGAAATGGTCGTGTTTTATGACTTTTATTAGCCTTACGGTCAGACGGCCAACAACTGGCGGCTGCGTGCACGAGCGCGGGGCGCCTGTACCAGGGCGCTGGCGGGCAACGGCTGATGCAGCCAATTGAGACGGATCTCTTCGATTTCGACCCAGCCATCGCCCATGGGCTGCAGGCTGCATTGCTTGAATGCCTGGCAACGACCAGTGCGGTCGAGCAGGGCGAAGCAGCGGTGATGCGGGCGCGGGGTAAACAGGGAGATGAGAAAACGCATGGTCGGATACCGTGTCCGGGGAACTTGGGACCAGTCTGACAGCCCGGCATGACACCTCGGTGTAAGGACAATGACAACACGGTGACAGGAACCGGCCACCGCGACCCCTGTCAGACATTTCAGTATTCATGCGGCGACGCTAGTTCGCCGCGATGGCGCACCGCTATACTGCCGGCCTGTTTGTGCCCGATTCTGGAGAGAAGAGCATGTTGCAACGCCTGTTGTTCGGTTTGATCGCCGTGACCAGTCTGACCCTTGTCGGCTGTGCCCACAGCCCGCAACAACTTAACCCGGAACCCAAGCTCAACGCCCAGCTGGCGCCAGTGGGTCGCGGCCAGCCGGTGGTGGTGCGGGTCGTGGACGGTCGCCCGTCGCCAACCCTCGGCACGCGTGGTGGTCTGTACCCTGAAACCAGCGTGATCACGGTGCAGGGCGCACAGGTCCTGCCAAAATTGCAGGCCCAGGCTGAAGCGGCCGTGCGTCTGCTGGGCTTCACCCCGACGCAGAACGCAATGAACGCCCCGCAACTGACCGTGACCCTGGCCGAACTGAAATACCAGTCGCCCAAGGAAGGCATGTACGTGACCGAAGCCACCATCGGCGCGACGTTCCGTTCCGACGTGCAGAACGCCAACCGCCGCTACAGCGGTCGTTACGGTGCGTCGCTGGATCAACGCTTCGGCATGGCGCCCAACCAGGACACCAACACCAAGCTGGTCAGCGACGTGTTGAGCGATGCCCTGACCCGTCTGTTCAAGGACCCGACCATTGGTCAGGTGTTGGCGGAGTAAGCAGCAAGTCTGATATCCCTGTGGGAGCGAGCTTGCTCGCGATAGCGGCATTTCAGCCAACTCAATGTTGACTGATCCACCGTCATCGCGAGCAAGCTCGCTCCCACAGGGTTTTTTATGGGCGTGATTCACGCAGCCTGGGAATAGAGCTCCAGCACACTGATCCCGGTCAGCAGGTCTGTCTCCGGGAGGTCCGCATGTTGATGGCCGCCGAGGGCGCAGTACACCAGCCAATGACGATCCTGGACATTGAAGGACAGACTGCCGACAAGGTTCTGTTGTTCATCGCTCGGGCTGATCAGGTAGAGACGATCCTGGTTTTCGGCGTGCAGCATGACGGATTCCGTACGGTTTTGGAGGGCGACAGGGTGGCCTATCCATATGACGAAACCGTGACATGAAGAATTAGAAGGTTTGCACTTCGTCTTGTGGCGAGGGAGCTTGCTCCCGCTGGGCCGCGAAGTGGCCCCAAAACCTGCCAAATGCGGAGCATCAGACACACCGCACCCGCCGGCTTACGACTGCTTCGCAGCCGAGCGGGAGCAAGCTCCCTCGCCACGGGTCCATCATTTTTCTTAAGTGAACCGCATTGCGGGCATTGGGATCGTTACCGGTCGGAAAAAGCCGCGCAAGGCGACTGGCTTTCGGTAGAATCCGCGCCCTGTTCGTAGGCTCCGGGCGCAGCGCGTCCGTTTTCGCTTGAGGTTTGTGATGTCGTTGCAACTGTTCTCGCTGTTCGCTGCCCACCCCGCCAAACTGATCAACCTGCTCGCGCTGCTGTTTGCCTGTCCGGGTGGCTGGGTGCTGCACGCGACGCGTCGCCGCGAACTGCGCGCGCGGGCCTGTCTTGCGGAGCGCAGCAGCGAAGGCAATGAACGATTCGAAGCGCTGCTGGACCTGGCGACGCAACGCATGAACCGGTTTTTCTACCGTTTCGGCTTCGCTTGCCTGGGGTTGGCGCTGCTGATGTCGTGGATCAGCACGCAGTTCTGACAAAAAACAATCGGTCGCGGCTTTTGTGGCGAGGGGATTTATCCCCGTTGGGCTGCGCAGCGGCCCCCAGCCAGACAACCCGGTGTACCAGTACGATCGGGGTCGTTGCTTTTGGGGCTGCTGCGCAGCCCAGCGGGGATAAATCCCCTCGCCACAGGTCACTCGCGCTCAGGGCTGTCGCTTAAAGCGCCAGCCCCGCCCTGACCCGATACTGGTTACGCACCGGTGTCGCGTATTGCAGCACCAGAAACGGTCGGTGTTCCTCCGGGCAGGCTTCCAGCCGGCGCTGCCATTCTTCTTCAGCCTTGGCCAGTTCTTCGGCACCGAACACCTCGGCCGCCGTCGGAACCTGCAACTGCGGGTCGGCATCGGCCCATTGCGCGTAGGCCAGGTAATGCACCGGGAACAGGCGATAGCCGCCGAGTATCTGCCGGTCCATCTCCATGGCCAGTTGTTTGGTGTCCTCGAACAGTTCGGTGATCGGCGCGGCAAAGTTCACGTGGACCCGGCCCTTGTAACCGGTGATGCCTTTGGCAATGCTGACGTCGTCCTCGCCCGGCGCCTTCGTGTACGTGCCGGTGGTGGCGCGGATGTACAGCTCGCGGGCCTTGGCCTGGTCGCACGGGTCATATTCGTAGCTGATCGACACCGGCGTCAGGTTCAACGAGCGGATGACCTCGCCGAACGGCTCGTCCTTGCGGCTCATGTGGAACATCTTCAGGATCGCCGACTCGGTCCGGTCATCACCGTCCTTCGCCCGGCCCTCGGCCTGGGCGATCCAGATCGAGGCGCAATCGTTGCGGATCGAGTGGTTGATGTAGGCCGACAGCAACTGGTACGCCGCCATTTTTTCCCGGCGTCCGGTGATGGAGCGGTGCACGATGAAGCTCTTGTTCAGGCGCATCAGGTCGCTGACGAAGGGCTTTTGCAGCAGGTTGTCGCCAATCGCGATGCGCGGCGTCGGCAGGCCGGCGTGGTACACGGCATAGTTGACGAAGGCCGGGTCCATCACGATGTCGCGGTGGTTGGCGAGGAACAGGTAGGCATTGCCGGACTTGAATTGCTCGACCCCGGTGTAGGTCACGCCATCGGTGGCACGCTCGATGGTGTGGTCGACGTAGAACTCGACTTTGTCCTGCAACGTGGCAACGGAGGTCACACCGGCGAACTCTCGACGCAACTTCTGCGCTATAAGAGGTTTGAGCATCCAGCCGAAAGCGCCGGCCAGGCGCGGGAAGCGGAAGTGGGTGAGGATATCTAGAAACGCCTTGTCGCTGAGCAGCCGTGCCAGCACCGCTGGGACTTCGCTGTCGTTGTAAGGTCGGATGGCATCGAATTCGCCCATCATGCTCTCTTGTTGGAAACGGCTAGGGTAAGTAAAGGTTCGATCGAAAAACCGACGGGGCACGGCCTGGAAGATAGTCCAGGCAAAAATAGCCCTGCAAATAGACCGGCGATTATACGCACAAGTCACTTGGGAGACCGCGATGCTGGAAGCTGCTCTTTATGAATGTCCGTATTGTGGGGAGGAGGTAGAGACTTCCGTGGATTTGTCCGGCGGCGACCAGACCTACATCGAAGACTGCCAGGTCTGTTGCCGACCGATTACTTTCGTCCTGCAGGTCCACGAAGACGAATGGCACCTCGAGGTCTTCAGCGAAAACGAATGATGGGGCGGCCATGCAGCGAATCTACGAGCTGGAAAACCTGATGGAAGGCGAATTGCTCCAGGGCATGCTCGCCAGCGAAGGCATCACGGCGCACCTGGTGGGCCGCGATCTGGTGGGCGGCGCGGGTGAGCTGCCAATGTACGGCCTGCTGGGGCTGGCGGTGGAGGACGAACAGGCGCAGTACGCCCGGGAGCTGATCGCCGCCTACAATGCCGCGATGCCGGTGCCGGGCGATGAGCCTGACAGTTACCCCGGTACGCTGGTCTGTTAGGCTGGCGGCCGTTTGATACAAGAGTCGTGTTGCCCCATGTGTGGACGTTATGCCCTGTTTCGCTGGAACCCCGCTTTCGCGGCCTTGCCCGGCTTCCCCGCCGACCAGAAGGCCCAATGGAATATCTCGCCCAATGACTCGGTGCTGATGCTGCGCGCCGGCGCCGATGGACAGCGCGAACTGGCACGGGCGCGTTGGGGCCTGACGCCGCCGTGGCTGACCGATCTGTCCCGCACCCCGGCGCACGCCCGCGCCGAAACCGTGGCCGAGCAACCGATGTTCCGCGAAGCCCTGCGTTTGCGTCGTTGCCTGCTGCCCGCCAATGGTTTTTACGAGTGGCGCGGCGGCACGCGCAAGCGCCCGTACTGGCTGACGCCGGGGGAGGGCTCATCGCTGTTCTTTGCGGCGATCTGGGAAGCGTACCCGGTGCAGGAACAAGTGTGGCTGAGCACGGCGGTCATCACGCAGCCGGCGGCCGGCCAGCGCCGACCGTTGATTCTGGATGAAGAGGGCCAGCGCTTGTGGCTCGACCCCGAGACGCCCTTGCATGCCTTGCAAGGGTTGCTGGCGAGCGAGCCAGGGCAACTGCGCGAGCGGGTTCTGGCGAACATGGTCAACGACCCGAAACTCAATGGGCCGGAATGCCTGACCCCGGCCTGAGTTCTTTGGCGACAGCATTGGCCTCTTCGCGAGCAGGCTCGCTCCCACAGGGTTCGGCTCAAACCCTGAACTGATTGATCAACCGCCGTTGCTGCTCCGCCAGCCTGGTCAGCCCGGCACTGGCCGCGCTGGATTCGTCGGCGCCGCTTGCCACTTCGTTTGCCACCTGGCCGATGTTGATCACGTTACGGTTGATGTCATCGGCCACCGCGCTTTGTTCCTCGGCAGCGCTGGCGATCTGGGTGTTCATGTCGCTGATCACCGACACGGCCTGGGTGATCGTCTCCAGGGCCTGAGCCGCTTTTGCCGCGTGTTGCACACTTTCATCGGTACGCTGCCGGCTGTCTTCCATCACACGCACCACGTCCCGCGTACCCTGCTGCAGCTGCTGGATCATCGACTGGATTTCTTCGGTGGCCTGCTGGGTCTTCTGCGCCAGGTTGCGCACTTCATCGGCGACCACGGCAAAACCGCGACCCTGCTCACCGGCCCGTGCAGCCTCGATGGCCGCGTTGAGCGCCAGCAGGTTGGTCTGCTCGGCGATCCCGCGGATGGCGGTGAGAATCGCGTTGATGTTTTCGCTGTCCTTGGCCAACGTCTGCACCACGCCCACGGCCTTGCCGATCTCCACCGCCAAGGCACCGATGGACGTGGAGGTGTCGCGGACAATCTGCATGCCCTGGCTGGCGGCCTGGTCGGCGTGGCTGGCGGCTTGGGCTGCCTGGCTCGCATTCCGCGCCACGTCCTGGGCGGTGGCGGTCATCTCGTGCACGGCGGTGGCAACCTGATCGATTTCCGACATCTGCTTGTGTACGCCCTGGTTGGTGCGGATCGCGATGTCGGCGGTGTGCTCCGACGAATCGCTGACGCTCTGCACCGAGGTCACTACCTGGGTAATCATCCCCTGCAATTTGCTCAGGAACGTGTTGAAACCCTTGGCGATGGCCCCCAATTCATCGGCGCGGTCGCTGGTCAGCCGGCGCGTCAGGTCGCCTTCGCCCTGGGCAATGTCGTCGAGCATCGCCACCATTTGCTTGAGCGGCCGGGCGATACCGTGGCCCACCAGCCAGATCACCAGCAGGCCGATCGCGGCAATCGCCAGGCCGACCATGGCCATGCCGAAGATGTCGGTTTCGCGCTGGTCGTCGAGGTCTTTCTGCAAGGCTTGCAGATCCGCCATCACGGCATTCAGCGGCAATTGCAACATCAACGTCCAGCGCGCCTCGGTCTGGCCGATACCGAAAGGCATATACACCTCGATGTGGCCGTGTTCTTCATCGATGTCGTAACGCACTTCACCGATGCCGAGCCGGGTCAGGTTATCCAGTTCGTTGGCGTCCAGCAGGTCGCTGGCTTTCTCGCCGAGTTTGCCTGGGTCCTTGGTGAAGGCCACCAGCCGGTTGTTGCTTGCGAGCAGGGCCATTTCCCCGGCGCCGTCGTACAGCTTGGCGTCGGCGGCGACGAGCATGTCCTGGATGAAATTCACCGACAGGTCGGCGCCGACGATGCCCTGGAACTTGCCATCGATCAGGATCGGCTCGATGAACGAGGCGAGCATGGTCATGGTGTCGCCGACGCGGTACGGCGCGGGATCGATCACGCAGGCTTTTTTGCTGTCCTGGGAGCACAGGTAATATTCACTGGCACGAATGCCGGTGGACAGCAGTTTCTGGTCCGTCACGTCGGCGAGTTTTTCCAGGCCCAGGGTGCCGTCCTGATTGCGAAACCACCACGGCAGGAAGCGCCCGTTGTTTTCCATGCCCAGCACCTGGCTGTCTACATAGCGGGCGTCGTCGTGGTCGATGGCGTTCGGTTCCCAGGCGATGTAGGCACCGAGAATCTTCGGGTTGCGCACCACGGTTTCACGCAGCAGGCTGATCATCTGCTCGCGCGGGATGTTCAGTTGCGGGTTGCCGTCCGTTCCGTTCATGCCCATCAAGGCGTTGCTGGTGGCCAGCCCACGAGCGAGCAGCAGCGGCGCTTCGAGTTCGCGCTGGATCAGGCTGGCCTGGGTGCGGGCCAGCGCACTGAGGCGTTGCTCGATGAGTTGTTCGAACTGCGCCTTGGTCCGCTGTTGCACCATGTCCTGGGTGCGGGCGCCGGCGAACAATGCGTACAGCACCAGGGCGCCGACCACGCTGAGCACGATGGCACCAGCCAGGGCGGCAACGGAAAACTGGATCGATCTGAATTTCATAAAGGCTCCGGACGCGGAAGTGACGTCTGGACTTTTTATCGGCGTTTCCGGGGCATGGCATGAGGCACTGTTCGTCGGATGACTGTTTTGGCTAGACCGGTGTCGCAATCGGGCCAAGGGGGACTTGTCCGAAAATCGGTAATCCCTCGCTTCGTATCTGGCGCCGATACCAATCAGGGCCTAGGATACGCCCACGATTCCATGGAGCTTCTTTTGTATGAACAAGACTTTGATGGTGAGCGCTCTGGGCGCGGCTCTGCTGCTCGCCGGTTGCCAATCGGTCAATACCACCAGCGGCGGAGCCGTGGGGGTGGAACGCAAGCAGTACATGTTCAGCATGCTGTCGACCGCTGAGGTCAACCAGATGTATGCGCAGTCCTATCAGAAGACGTTGGGTGAGGCGAGCTCCCAAGGCGCCCTGGACAAGACCAGCAGCGATGCCAAGCGCTTGCAAGTCATTGCCGACCGTCTGATTGCCCAGGCGCCTGTGTTCCGCCCGGACTCGGCGCAATGGAACTGGGAAGTGAACCTGATCAAGAGTGATGAGCTCAACGCCAACTGCGGTCCTGGCGGCAAGATCATGTTCTATAGCGGCCTGATCGATCAGTTGAAGCTGACCGACGCCGAGATCGCCGCGATCATGGGCCATGAAATCGCCCACGCCTTGCGCGAGCACGGCCGTGAAGCGATGTCCAAGGCCTATGGCATCGAAATGGCCAAGCAGGGCGCCGGTGCCATATTCGGCCTGGGCCAGGACAGCCTGGCGCTGGCCGACACCGTGGCCAACTACGGCATGACCTTGCCCAACAGCCGTGGCAACGAGAACGAAGCCGACCTGATCGGCCTCGAGCTGGCCGCCCGGGCCGGCTACGACCCGAACGCGGCGATCACCCTGTGGAACAAGATGGCCAAGGCTTCGGAAGGGGCACCACCGGAATTCATGAGCACCCACCCCTCGTCGACCAGCCGGATCGCCTCGTTGCAGGCGGCGATTCCGAAGGTGATGCCGCTTTACCAGCAGGCCAGGAAGTAAGGGCGAACCTGCCGGCCTCTTCGCGAGCAGGCTCGCTCCCACAAAGACAAAGCGGTCATCTGAGGGAGCGAGCCTGCTCGCGAAGAACGATAACGCGGTAGCTCTGGAATCGGATCAAACCCACCCACTACTCTGCATTGCCTTGTACACCGCGACGATCGCCAGGATGAAAAACGCCGAGGCGGCCAGGCGGCGGATGAGGGCAAGCGGCAGTTTCTCGGCGGCGAAATTGCCCGCCAGTACCACCGGCACGTTAGCGATCAACATACCCACGGTGGTGCCGATGATCACCAGCCACAACTCCGGGTACTGCGCGGCAAGCATCACCGTGGCGATCTGGGTCTTGTCACCGATTTCCGCCAGGAAAAACGCGATCAGCGTGGTCAGGAAAGGTCCGAACCTGCGAGCCGTATTGGCTTCCTCGTCGTCCAGCTTGTCCGGCACCAGGGTCCACAGCGCGGTGGCGGCAAAGCTCGCCGCGAGGATCCAGTGCAACACCGAGTCGGAGAAGAACCCGCTGACCCAGGCACCTACCGCGCCGGCCGCCGCATGGTTGGCCAGGGTTGCGGCGACGATGCCGGCAATGATCGGCCAGGGTTTGCGAAAGCGTGCGGCGAGGATGAGCGCGAGCAATTGCGTCTTGTCGCCGATTTCGGCCAGCGCAACGATGGCGGTGGGTACCAGGAAAGAGTCCAGCATCAGGTGATTCCTAAGAGGGGCGGGTCGACACGGCTATGACACGTACAGCCTTCCCGCCCCGGGTAAGGTGTGCGTGTCATAGGTCTTGTCAAACCCAGCGACCATCTGCGTGGACGCTTGGGCCGCATACGCCATGGTCTGCTGACCAAGTATGTTGACGTATGCCGGGCGAGCATGGCGCTCGCGGGAGACTACTCCCCTAGGACGGAGCGGATTCTGCCTAGGCAAATCCGTTTGGGCAAGCGCTGTTTTTCAAAAACGCCTTAGCCGCGCTTGGCTCGGTAGATGCGAAAACCCTGGCCTTCGGCCTTGATCGTGCACGTGCCCAGATGCTCCTCGATCAGCGGCTGGTACTTGAGGAAACTGTTCGCGACCAAGCGCAGTTCGCCGCCGTTTTTCAGATGTTTGGCCGCTTTTCGCAGCAGGTTTTCCGTGGCGTGATAATCGGTGTGCACGCCGACATGGAACGGCGGATTGCTCAGGATTGCGTTCAGGCCCATGGGCGCGGCATCGATTCCATCACCGGTCAACACTTCGGCTTCCAGCCCGTTGGCGGCCAGGGTCAGGCGACTGCTGGCGGCGGCAAAGGCATCCACGTCCAGCAGGGTGACGGTATTGTGCGGGTAGCGCCGCTTGACCGCCGCGCCCAGTACACCGGCACCACAACCGAAATCCAGCAGATGGCCGCTGGGCAGCTTGTCCAGGTGCTCCAGCAGCAACGCGCTGCCGCGATCCAGCCGACCATGGCTGAACACCCCCGGCAGGCTGATCACTTTCAACGGGCCTTCGGCCAGGGGCAGCTCGTAGGTCTGCGCCAGGCTTTCCAGCGGCTTGGCCTGCGGGGCGTTGGCGACGGTGACTTGCCACAGTTGGCAATGCCGCGCGCTGTCGAGCTTGCGTGGCTTGCCGAACGGGTTGAGCTGCTTGGAAGCACCTTCGATGCCGCTGCGCTTTTCCCCCACCAGGTACACCTCGCGACCGGCCAGGCGCGCGGCCACGGCGTTGAGAATGTAGTCGGTCAGGTCCTTGGCCTTGGGCAGGAACACCACGGCCGTTTCGAATTCCCGCTCGGGTACGTTCACGCCAAAGTGGCTACGTTGCGCAAAGCGCGCATCCAGCGCGGCCTGGTCGCCGGCATGCCAGCACCAGCCGTGGGCCTCGGGCAAACGTCCGAGCAGATCGTCGGCGGGCAGGCCGGCCAGCAGGACCGGGCCCTGGAACAATTCGGGCTGACGAAGCAGTACTTCACTGCGCGGATCCATGGTCTGCTCCTTGTAAAAAAGTGCGGCAGTTTATCAACTGACGACCCGGCGCGCTGTACCGCTGAAATAGCCTTGGGCGTTTTCCGTCAGTTGGCCGACGATCCGCTGCCGCGCCTCGCGGCTGCCCCAGGCGTTGTGCGGGGTGATGATCAGCCGCGGAATGTCGCCGGCCAGCAAGGGATTGCCTTGGGTCGGCGGCTCCACGCTCAGCACGTCGCTGGCCGCGCCGCCCAGGTGACCGCTGCGCAAGGCGTCGGCCAGGGCCTGTTCGTCAATCAGGCCGCCACGGGCGGTGTTGACCACGAACGTGCCGGGCTTGAGCAGCGCCAGTTCGCGCGCGCCGATGAAGTGGCGGGTGTGCTCGTTGAGCGGGCAGTGCAGGGTCAGGGCATCGATCTGCGGTAACAGCTCATCCAGCGGCAAGCGATCCGGCCGTGCCGGACGCCCGGGAATCTGCCCCAGCAGCACATGCATGCCAAAGGCTTGCGCCAGCCGGGCGACGGCGCCGCCCAGTTCGCCATGGCCGAGCAAACCCAGGGTCTTGCCTTGCAGCTCGACAATCGGATAATCCAGCAGGCAGAACTGCGAAGCCTGTTGCCAGCGACCTTCAGCCACGGCTTTCTGGTAGTCGGCGAGGCGCGTCGCCAGGTTCAGCAACAGCATGATCGTGTGCTGGGCCACCGACGGCGTGCCGTAGCCTTGGCAATTGCACACGGTGATTCCGTGGTGGCGGGCAGCGGCGAGGTCGACGTTATTGGTGCCGGTAGCGCTGATCAGGATCAGCTTCAATTCAGGGCTGGCGGCCATGGCTGCCGCGTCGATCACTACCTTGTTGGTGATCGCCACCGTCGCCCCCTTGAGTCGCTCGGTCACCTCGTCCTGGCGGGTCCCGGCGAACAATTGCAGTTCGCCGAAGCAATCGCGCAACGGGCCCAGGTCCAGGTCGCCGAGGTCCAGGGAAGGGTGGTCGAGAAAAACGGCGCGGGCGGTGTTCGTCATCAGCTGTACCTGTCATGTAAAGAACCGAAGGCGTAATGTGGCGAGCCTATCAGATGAATCGTGGCGAGGGGGCAAGCTCCCTGGCCCACGGGATTTCATTCACCAAGAGATGTCGCAAGGAGCCCACCATGTACCTCACCGAATTCCTCACCGTCGCCCTGATCCACCTGCTGGCGGTCGCCAGCCCCGGTCCGGACTTTGCCGTGGTGGTGCGCGAAAGCGTAACCCATGGCCGACGTGCCGGGACCTGGACGGCGCTGGGCGTAGGCACGGCGATTTTCCTGCATGTGGGGTATTCGTTGCTGGGCATCGGCCTGATCGTGTCGCAATCGATCGTGCTGTTCAACGCGCTGAAGTGGGCCGCGGCCGCGTACCTGCTGTACATCGGCTTCAAGGCCCTGCGTGCGCAACCGGCCAAGGCTTCCGGAGAAAACCTGCACAAGGAGGCTGGCGAGCGTACCGCTCGCGGTGCGTTCACCGCAGGTTTTGTCACTAATGGCCTGAACCCCAAGGCAACGCTGTTCTTCCTGTCGCTGTTCACCGTGGTGATCAATCCCCATACGCCGCTGGCGATCCAGGCCGGCTACGGCGTGTACCTGGCGATCGCCACGGCGGCGTGGTTCTGCATGGTGGCGATGCTGTTCAGCCAGGCGCGGGTGCGTGCCGGTTTCGCCCGCATGGGCCACTGGTTCGACCGGACCATGGGCGCCGTGCTGGTGGCCATTGGCGTGAAACTGGCCTTCACCGAGGCGCGCTGACCGCGCCTGAACATGTCCCTGAGATGGCTCAAGGCTAGTATTTGCGGGCGGATCAAATCATTCCTTCGGCTGATTTGATCCGCGGGCAGGCACTTTAGAGTGCTTACCTTCCAGCCAAGACCGTGCAGTCAGAAAAGGGACCCTTATGTTGCAGACTCGCGTTATCCCTCCAGCCGAAGGCGCTTACCAATACCCGTTGCTGATCAAACGGCTGCTGATGTCCGGTGCGCGTTACGAGAAAACCCGCGAGATCGTCTACCGCGACCAGTTGCGCTACAGCTATCCGACGCTGATCGAGCGCGTCGCGCGGCTGGCCAACGTGCTGACCGAGGCCGGAGTGAAGGCCGGTGACACCGTTGCGGTGATGGACTGGGACAGCCATCGCTACCTGGAATGCATGTTCGCGATCCCGATGATCGGCGCGGTGATCCACACCATCAATGTGCGCCTGTCACCGGAGCAGATCCTCTACACCATGAACCACGCCGAGGACCGCTTCGTGCTGGTCAACAGCGAGTTCGTCGGCCTCTACCAGGCGATCGCCGGCCAGCTGACCACGGTAAAGAAGACGCTGCTGCTGACCGACCTGGCGGACAAGACCGCCGACCTGCCGGACCTCGTGGGCGAGTACGAGCAACTGCTGGCCGCCGCCAGCCCGACTCATGATTTCCAGGATTTCGACGAGAACTCCGTCGCCACCACGTTCTACACCACCGGCACCACGGGCAATCCCAAGGGCGTGTACTTCACCCATCGGCAACTGGTGCTGCACACCCTGGGCGTGTCGACCATCATGGGCTCCATCGACAGCGTGCGGCTGTTGGGTACCAACGATGTGTACATGCCGATCACGCCGATGTTTCACGTACATGCCTGGGGCCTGCCGTACGTGGCGACCATGCTCGGGCTCAAGCAGGTCTACCCCGGGCGTTACGATCCAGAGTTCCTGGTCGAGCTGTGGCGCAAGGAAAAGGTCACCTTTTCCCATTGCGTGCCGACCATTTTGCAGATGGTCCTCAACGCCAAGGGCGCCCAGCAAACCGATTTCGGCGGCTGGAAAATCGTCATCGGCGGCAGCGCCCTCAACCGCAGCCTGTACGAGGCGGCCAAGGCCAAGGGCATCCAGCTCACCGCCGCCTACGGCATGTCCGAAACCGGGCCGCTGGTATCCTGCGCGCACCTCAACGACGAGCTGATGGCCGGCGGTGAAGACGAACGCATCACCTACCGGATCAAGGCCGGCGTGCCGGGGCCGCTGGTGGAAGCAGCGATCGTCGACGGCGAGGGCTGTTTCCTGCCCGCGGACGGCGAGACCCAGGGCGAACTGGTGCTGCGCGCGCCGTGGCTCACCGAAGGTTATTTCAACGAACCGCAGAAAGGCGCCGAGCTCTGGAAGGGCGGCTGGCTGCACACCGGCGACGTCGCCACGCTCGACGGCATGGGCTTCATCGATATCCGCGACCGGATCAAGGACGTGATCAAGACCGGCGGCGAATGGATCTCGTCCCTGGACCTGGAAGACCTCATCAGCCGTCATGCGGCGGTACGCGAAGTAGCAGTGGTCGGCATCCCCGATCCGCAGTGGGGCGAGCGCCCGTTCGCCTTGCTGGTCATTCGCGAAGGGCACCAGCTCGGGGCTCGCGAGCTCAAGGAACACCTCAAGCCATTTGTCGAGCTGGGGCACCTGAGCAAGTGGGCGATCCCGAGCCAGATCGCCCTTGTTACGGAAATTCCCAAGACCAGCGTTGGCAAGCTCGACAAGAAGCGCATCCGCGTCGACATCAGCGAATGGCAGAGCAACAACAGCACCTTCCTCTCGACGCTCTGAGCGTACCCGCCGTGCCTGAAAAGGGCACGGCAGGCCCACCCGGCAAGCGCTTGTCTTGTCAAACCGGAAATTTCAGCCATCCTTGCCGTGCCGACATCCGTCGGCCTGGCGAAGGACTGTTCCAGAGTGGTCGAAGGCTGCAAATCACACTTTAGAGGGATCAAGCCGTACTACCTGCTGGCTATAGTCCGCTCAAGGATTTTCGGAATGGGACGCGCGTGCCAGCACGGCGAAGGGTTTCCGGAAATGCCCACTGCCATAACAATAAAACACATGGAGTTGCGTCGATGACCTCAGCAAACACTTTCTGGCGCCGGGCAAAACTGCCTCTGGCCGTCAGTCTTGCCTCTTCGCTCGCCGGCCCGGCATTCGGCGTCAGCTTCAACATCGGTGAAATCGAAGGCCAGTTCGACTCGGCCCTGTCGGTCGGCGCAAGTTGGTCCACGGCCAAGGCCAACCGCGACCTGATCGGCGTCAACAACGGTGGCAAGGGCCTGTCCCAGACCTCCGACGACGGTCACTTGAACTTCAAGCGCGGGGAGACCTTCTCGAAGATCTTCAAGGGTATCCATGACCTGGAGCTGAAGTACGGCGACACCGGTGTGTTTGTACGTGGCAAGTACTGGTACGACTTCGAACTCAAGGACGAAAACCGCCTGTACAAGGACATCAGCGACAGCAACCGCAAGGAAGGCGCCAAGTCCTCCGGCGGGCAGATCCTCGATGCGTTCGTCTACCACAACTACGATATCGCCGATCAGCCGGGCTCGGTCCGCCTCGGCAAGCAAGTGGTCAGCTGGGGTGAAAGTACCTTTATCCAGGGCGGTATCAACGCCATCAACCCGGTCGACGTGTCCGCGTTCCGTCGCCCCGGTGCCGAGGTCAAGGAAGGGCTGATCCCGGTCAACATGTTCTACGTGTCCCAGAGCCTGACCGACAACCTGTCGGCCGAAGCGTTCTATCAACTGGAATGGGACCAGACTGTCGTCGACAACTGCGGCACGTTCTTCTCGCAGCCGGACGTCATCGCCGACGGTTGTGACGACAACCTGCGCGTCTTGAACAAACGTTCGCGGATTCCGGGCGCAGCCTTGCCGACCCTGACCGCCCTGGGCGTCAACGTGAACGAGGAGGGCGTGCTGGTTCGCCGTGGTCCCGACCGTGATGCCCGTGACAGCGGCCAATGGGGCCTGTCGTTCAAATACAACTTCGAGCCGCTGGACACCGAGTTCGGCGCCTACTTCATGAACTACCACAGCCGGGCGCCAATCTTCAGCGCCACGGGCGCCGCGTCACGTTTCTATACCCAGCCGCTGGGGCCGTTGGCCGCATTGCGTCCGGTGATCGTGGCGGGTAACTCGAACTACTTCGTCGAGTACCCGGAAGACATCCGGCTCTATGGCCTGAGCTTTTCCACCACGCTGCCCACCGGCACCGCGTGGAGCGGTGAGCTGAGCTATCGGCCGAATGCTCCGGTACAACTGAGCACCACCGATATCCTGTTCGCCGGTGTCACGCCAATTCCGGGCTTTGGTAACGCCTCCGTACTGGACGGCGCGCCGGGCCAGGACCTGCATGGCTATCGCCGCAAGGAAATCACCCAGTTCCAGACCACCTTCACGCACTTTCTCGACCAGGTCATGGGCGCCAGCCGCCTGACCCTCGTCGGTGAGTTGGGCGTGACCCACGTTGGCGGCCTGGAAAGCCGCTCCGAAGCGCGCTACGGCCGTGATCCGGTGTTCGGCCCGGGCGAACTGCCCAACGGCTTCTGCAATACCCTCAACACCTCGACTGCGGCAGGTGGCGGCCAGACCATCAGCGGGGTGAACAGCAACTGCAACAACGACGGCTTCACCACGTCGACCTCGTGGGGCTACCGCGCTCGCGCCATCTGGGAATACCCGGATGTCTTCGCCGGTGTGAACCTCAAGCCCAACGTGGCCTGGTCCCATGACGTCAAGGGTTACTCGCCAGGTCCTGGCGCCAACTTCGAGGAAGGCCGCAAAGCCGTCAGCCTCGGGCTGGATGCCGAGTACCAGAACACTTACAACGCGAGCCTGGCCTACACCAACTTCTTTGGTGGCGACTTCAGCACCGTGGATGATCGCGACTTCCTGGCGCTCAGCGTCGGCGTGAACTTCTAAGCACCGTATTTCAGGACGACACACTATGAAAATAACCAAGAATCTGTTGCAAGTCGGTGTGCTGGGGCTGTCGCTTTTGGCGGCCAGCGTCATGGCCGCCGTGCCTGCCGCCGAAGCCGACAAACTGGGCAAGAGCCTGACGCCGATGGGCGCCGAAATGGCCGGCAACGCCGATGGTTCGATTTCCGCCTGGAAACCCATGGCCAAGAACGCCGGCAGCGTCGACGGCAAAGGCTTCCTCTCCGACCCGTACGCCAGTGAGAAGCCGCTGTTCACCATCACCGCGCAGAACGTCGAGCAGTACAAGGCCAAGCTTGCGCCCGGCCAGTACGCGATGTTCAAGCGCTACCCGGAAACCTTCAAGATGCCGGTCTACCCGACCCATCGCGGCGCTACCGTGCCGGACGAAGTCTTTGCTTCCATCAAGAAAAACGCGGTCAACACCAAACTGGTCTCCGGTGGCAACGGTCTGGAGAACTTCGAGACGGCTGTGCCGTTCCCGATTCCCCAGAGTGGCGTCGAAGTGATCTGGAACCACATCACCCGCTATCGCGGCGGCAGCGTGACGCGCCTGGTGACCCAGGCCACGCCGCAGCCCAACGGCTCCTACAGCCTGGTGTACTTCCGTGACCAGTTCGTGTTCCGCGACAAGATGAAGGATTTCGATCCGGCCAACCCTGGCAACATCCTGTTCTACTTCAAGCAGCAAGTGACCGCTCCGGCGCGTCTGGCCGGCGGCGTGTTGCTCGTCCACGAAACCCTCGACCAGGTGAAGGAACCGCGTTCGGCGTGGGTCTACAACGCCGGCCAGCGCCGTGTGCGTCGCGCCCCGCAAGTGTCCTATGACGGCCCGGGTACCGCCGCCGATGGCTTGCGTACCTCCGACAACCTGGACATGTACAACGGTGCGCCGGACCGCTACGACTGGAAGCTTGAAGGCAAAAAAGAGCTGTATATCGCCTCCAACAGCCACAAGATCGATTCGCCGCAGCTCAAGTACGCGGACATCATCAAGGCCGGCCACATCAACCAGGACCTGACGCGCTACGAGCTGCGTCGTGTCTGGCACGTGACCGCGACCCTGAAGGAAGGCCAGCGCCACATCTACGCCAAGCGTGACTTCTACATCGACGAAGACACCTGGCAAGCCGCGGTCATCGACCACTACGACGGCCGTGGCCAACTGTGGCGCGTAGCCGAGGCCCATGCCGAGAACTACTACGACAAGCAAGTGCCGTGGTATGCCCTGGAAACCATCTACGACCTGCAGTCCGGTCGCTACCTGGCCCTGGGCATGAAGAACGAAGAAAAATCGGCCTATGACTTCGGCTTCACCGCCAGCACCGCCGACTTCACGCCTAACGCCCTGCGTCAGGAGGGCATTCGCTAAACGCTCCACCCGAGGCCGCATCCTCGAAAAAACGCCCCGGCTGGTTCGGGGCGTTTTTTTTGCCTGAAAAAAAACTTCCTGGCCACAATAGTTGCCAACCGCTTGTAGCCTTTTTGTAGCCATTTGTAGCACTCCCTTCAATACCTCCTCGTTTACCGCTAGTCTGCGGACATCTGCAACGCCGCCACCCGCATTCCAACAAGAGCCGGCCATGACTGATTTGTCTTCACCTGCGGATTCTGCCCGCGCAGCCATCGCGGTACAGGACGGGCGTTTCTACCGCCCGCCCTTGCCCGACGGCCACGTCGCGCGGCCGCGGTTGTGCGAGCGTCTGAGCGCTGGGCTCGGCGGTCGCCTGCTGCTGGTGAGTGCACCGGCGGGGTTCGGCAAAAGCTCCCTGGCGGTGGAATTCTGCCAGAGCTTGCCGGCCCATTGGCGGAGTCTCTGGTTGGGGCTCAGTGCCCGGGACAATGATCCGGGCCGCTTCCTGGAGCGGCTGCTCGAAGGGCTTCAGGCCTTTTATGCGCAGCTGGGCGGACGGGCGTTGGGCCTGCTGAAGATGCGCCAGCGGCACCAGCCCTTTGCTTTCGAGGAGTGGCTCGACGGCTTGCTGGATGAACTGTCCAGCCACCTTTCCTCCCGCGCCCCGCTGTTGCTGGTACTCGACGATTACCACCTGGCCCAGAGTCCGGTGCTGGATCGTTGCCTGCAGTTTTTCCTCAATCACCTGCCCGAGGGCTTGCTGGTGCTGGTCACCAGCCGCCAGCGTCCGGACTGGCACCTGGCGCGCCTGCGCCTGTCGCGGCAATTGCTCGAACTCAACGAGCAGGACCTGCGCCTGACCCATGACGAAGCGTTCACCTTGCTCCAGCACCACAGCAGCTCGCTGCGTGGCGAGGCACTGGAGAGCCTGATCCAGCGCAGCGAAGGCTGGGTCGCCGGGCTGCGTTTCTGGCTGCTGGCCGCTTCCGAGGCAGGTAGCGAAGGCCGGCTGCCCCAGGCGCTGCATGGCGGTGAAGGGCTGATTCGCGATTATCTGCTCGAAGAAGTCATCGATTGCCTGCCGCCCGAGGTGCAGGCGTTTCTCTACGACACCGCGCCACAGGAGCGCTTTTGCAGCGAACTGTGCGATGCGGTGCGCGACGCCCATGACAGTCACGAAATTCTTCAGTACCTGGCCGCCCACCAGGTTTTTCTGGTGCCGCTGGACGAGCACGGCCACTGGTATCGCTACCACCACCTGTTTTCCGACCTGTTGCGCAGCCGCCCCAGCGCGCCGGCCATGGTGCCGGCCGCGACCCTGCACTTGCGCGCCTGTCGCTGGTTCAATGCCCGAGGCCTGATCGACGAAGCCGTGGAGCAGGCGTTGCGTGCCGGGCACCTGGACGTGGCGGCGAACCTGGTGCAGAACCTTTCGGAAGAACAACTGCTGGCCGAGCAGAACGTCGGCATGTTGCTGCGCTGGAAAATGGACCTGCCTGATAGCCTGCTCATCAGCACCCCACGGCTGATCGTGCTCTACAGCTGGGCGTTGGGCCTGGCCAGCCAGCTGGATGCCGCCGAGGAGCTGGCCGCCCACTTGAGTCGCTTCCTGCCGGCGCCGTCGGCCACCGCGCAAAAATCCATGCTCGCCCAGTGGCTGGCCCTGAGCGGCATCGTCGCCCGCGGGCGTGGCGACCGAGAGGCCACGCTGCGCTATTGCACCGAAGCCCTGGAAAGCCTGCCGCAGAAACGCTATGGCCAGCGCCTGATGTGCTTGTCCACCCTGTCGAACCTGGCGATTGCCGACGGTGACCTGTGGCGCGCCCGCGCACTGAACCGCGACTCCCTCGAACTGGCGCAGCGGGTCGGCAATCCGTTGTTCGAGGCGCTGGCCCATTACGATCGTGCACGGGTGTTGCAGGCGCGAGGGGAGATCCTGCGCGCACTCGATGAAGTGAAGCAGGGGCTGCAGCGACTGCATGGATTGTCGCCGCAACGGCTGTATGCGGTGCGCGCGCGATTGGTGCTGTACGAAGGTTTCCTGTTGACGCTGCGCATGCAGTCCCAAACCGGATTGGCACGGTTGCAGGCCGGCTTGACCGAAGCCCGGGCTTGTCGCGATATCAGTGTGTTGATCGGCCACTGCGTGATTGCCCGGGTCGAAGGCTATAACGGCGAATTCGCCCGGGCCTTCGCCGAGCTGGCCGAGGCCGAGCGCCTGATGCACATCTGGGATGTACCACCGGTTTACTACCTGGCGATGATCACCCTGGTCAAATGCGAGCTCTGGCTGGCCCAGGGCCGTACCGAGCTGGCCGAAGCCTGGCTGGCGCGGCTGGGCCAGACCTACACCGGCGAACGGGCCGCCGCGCCACCGGAATTCCACCCGCAGTTGCCGTTGCATGTCGAGCTGCAGCAGGCATTGCTGGAATCCATAAAGGGCCAACCGATGCAGGCCGAGGGGCGCCTCGATGCCTTGCTTGAGCACGCACAGCAAACCGGGCGGCAGATGCTCAGTGTGATGGTGCTCAACCAGAAGGTTGCCTTGCTGCTGCGCCTGGGCCGCGAGCCCGAGGCCCGCAGCACCCTGGCCCAGGCGTTCGATGCCGCCATCGGCGGCGTGTTGCAGCCTTTCGAATGGTTGTTGCGAGAGCATCGTGAATGGCTGCGCGAACAGTTGCTGCACGCGCCGCCCAGTGACGTGCGCCAGCACTTGCTCGAATGCTTGCCGTCGACCGCGACGCCAGCGATCGAACCCTCGGTCCCGGTCGAAACCCTCAGCAGCCGCGAGAGGGCAGTGCTGCAACTGATCGCCCAGGGATGTTCCAATCAGGAAATCAGCGAGCAGTTGTTCATCTCGCTGCACACGGTAAAAACCCATGCCAGCCACATCAACAGCAAACTTGGCGTCGAACGCCGCACCCAGGCCGTGGCGCGGGCGAAGGCCTTGGGGTTGTTGGGCTGAGTTCTTTACTCCCGTGGCGAGGGAGCTTGCTCCCGCTGGGTTGCGAAGCGACCCTAAGATCTGACAGCGCGGTGTGGCAAGCTATGAGTTGCTCCGCAACTCAGCGGGGATAAATCCCCTCGCCACAAAAGCCAATGAGCGTGAGCCAAGGAACCACTTGAATGCCGCCCCTTTACCAAACCATCCAATCCCCCGTAGGCGAGCTGATCCTTGTCGCCCGCGGCACCAAGCTGGCGGCCATCCTGTGGGAGAACGAGCGGCTCAACCGGGTGCGCCTCGGACCGTTGGAGCAGGACAGTGATCATCCGACCCTCAAGGAAACCGAGCGTCAACTGCTGGAATATTTTTCTGGCCAACGCCGCCGTTTCGAGCTTGAACTGGATTTCGCCGGCACCGACTTCCAGGTGCGGGTCTGGCAGGCTCTGCTGACCATCCCGTTCGGCGAAACCCGCAGCTATCGCGACATAGCCATCCAGATCGGCCAACCGACCGCGACGCGCGCGGTCGGCGCCGCCAACGGACGCAACCCGATCTCGATCATCGCGCCCTGCCATCGGGTCATCGGCACCTCCGGCAGCCTCACCGGTTTCGCCGGCGGCCTTGCCGCCAAACAGTTCCTGCTGAGCCTCGAAGGCCAACAGAGCCTGCAACTGGCGTTCTGAAGCCTGCCCCTGCCCAATCCCTGTGGGAGCGAGCCTGCTCGCGAAAGTAGCCGTTCAGCTCAAGGGCGACTTCGGCGCCAGCATGCGCGTGGGCGGCTTGCCGTTGG
This sequence comes from Pseudomonas sp. Z1-29, assembly GCF_051131995.1. Lineage (NCBI taxonomy): Bacteria > Pseudomonadati > Pseudomonadota > Gammaproteobacteria > Pseudomonadales > Pseudomonadaceae > Pseudomonas > Pseudomonas sp. Z1-29. The sequence goes on from NZ_CP071645.1 coordinate 1,113,065, forward strand.
CGTTGTGTTGATAGATCTGCGCCGGTTGCCCCTGTTCGTTGAAAAACACCTGGCCGATCCCCGCCGAGTTCCACAGCCGTTCCCCGGCTTCGGCATGTTCCGGGACATGAGGGACGATGCGCATGCTGCGGCGCTTGGTGAACCAGTTCAAGGGCGAGCGTGGTGAATAGAGCCAGCGGTTCAGCCGATCGAACCATTCCAGCAGCGCCGGCGGGAACTCGTTCTTGATACCGCTGCTGGTGATCTGCCAGACACGTGGGCCGCCCTTGCGGTGCGGGATCAGCACCTCGTAGACGAAGGAATAATGCACATCGCCGGACAACACCACGTAGCTTCCCGGCGTGCGCGAGTGGCGGAAAATATTCAGGATCACCTGGGCCGCGCCACGGTGGGCCATCCAGTTCTCCGCATCCACCAACAGCGGGTAGCCGCACCAGCTGAACAGCCGCTGCACGGTCTCGATCAGCTTGACGCCAAAGATCGGCGCCGGCGAGACGATGATCGCCGAGCGATGGTCCAGCAGTTCCTGCTGCAGTTCGCTCAGGGCTTCCCAGTCCAGCAGGCCCGACGGCTGCTTGAGGCTGTTCTCGCTGCGCCAGCGGCGGGTGCGGGTGTCGAGCACCACGAGCGCCGGCGTGCTCGGCAACACGTAATGCCATTGCTGGAAACCGAGCAGGGTGTCGATCAACGCATCCTGGGGCCCGCTGTCGATGTAGCGGTCCCGGGCGGTGTCGCTCAAGGCCACGGTCTGCTCGATCACTTCGCCAAAGGCATCCGGGTTGTTGCCCCAGCCCTGGCAGAGCAGATAGGCGATCAGCGCGTTGCCGATGATGCGTTTGGAGAAGGGATGGCCGTAGGCCGTTTCCTCCCATTGCGCGGACAGGTTCCAGTCATCGGTGATGTCGTGATCATCGAAAATCATCAGGCACGACAGATGGGCGAACACCCGTGCCACGCCATCCAGCCCGGTCTTGAATGCCTCGATGCGCTGTTGTTCGAGGTCGTAGCGCTGGCGCCGTTCTGCGGTCAATTCAGGCGGTTGCGGATCGATCAGCGTCCACGGTACGGACGACCACACCAGCAGATACATCGCCATGACCTCGGCGAAGGTCACCAGATGGTTGTCGGCGCTGCTGCTGGTGAAGATCGGCTTGCGCGCCCCGCCGAAAAAACGTTCGCGCAGGGTTTTGTTGCTCTCAAGCGCCGGTAACAGATCCGCGCGGTGATAATAACTGGCCGGGTGTTGGTAGAGTTTGGCGCTGTCTTCCACCACCGCACCTTCCAGGCACTCCTCGAACAGGCCCAAGCGCTCGATCAGGGCATGAATCGCCCGCAACATCGGCCCGGCGACATCGTCGGCGTACACCTGGTCGCCGCTCATCATCAGCAATGCCGGACGCTGCTCCGCAGACTGCGCCAACAAGCGGTCGACACAGAGCAGACCATCATTGGCCGGGAAATGGGGTTTACGACACGAGCCGTGGACCAGCTGTTCGATACGCGAATGCAGCATGAAATTCGGACGCTTTGCGTCGCCGTACAACAGATGCGGCGCCCATTCGGCAATGGGAGCGCCGTCCACCAGCAGGTCGTAGTCAATCGCCACGTCCTGGGGCAGGGGCGTATCGAGTGTCACATCGATCAAATGCACAAACGCTCGTTGCCCCACCGGCACCACGGTGCAGCGCGACGCATCCAGCGCCAGGTCGCCGACGCCGTCGATACTCAGCGTCAACGCCAACGCTCGTGTCCCCACCAGCCACATCACCAGCCGCGTCGGCTCCAGTCGTCGCAAGAGCGGGCCGACAAGGACGGGGGGGAGGGTGATCGGGGTATCGGAAGGGGCCGGCAACATGCGTGGGAAAAGCTCTGCTTCAGAATAAAGCAGGGATCATAACGCATGCGTACGCTGGGAGGGGGCATGCGCACCTGCGGCAATGGAGCATTGCTCCCTCACCACAGGGCGGTATGTTCAGCTCGGAATAATCAGCTCATCCCCAACCAGTTAGGCAGCGCGAGCGAGATCCACGGTACATAGGTAATCAGCACCAGGAACGCCAGCAGAATCATCAGCCACGGCATGGCCGCGCGGATGGTCGCCGTCAGCGACATGCCGGTCACCGCCGAGGTGACGAACAGATTCAAGCCCACCGGCGGCGTGATCAGGCCGATCTCCAGGTTCACCACCATGATGATGCCCAGGTGGATCGGGTCGATGCCCAGCTTCATGGCGATAGGGAACAGGATCGGCGCCAGAATCAGGATGATCGCCGACGGCTCCATGAACGCACCGGCAATCAGCAGCACGATGTTGACCACCAGGAGGAAGGTTACTGGCGTCAGCCCGGCCTCGATCACCCACGCAGTGATTTGCTGCGGCAGTTGCTCGGTGGTCAGCACGTGGGCGAAGAGCATGGCGTTGGCGATGATGAACATCAGCATGATGCTCAGCTTGGCCGACTCCAGCAGCACCTTGGGGGTTTCGCGGAACGTCAGGTCCTTGTAGACGAACAACGCGATAAACGCTGAGTAGACCGCCGCCACTGCTGCTGCTTCGGTGGGCGTGAACATCCCCGAATAGATCCCACCGAGGATGATCACCATCAGCAGCAAGCCCCAGATGGCCTGGCGTGCCGTGCTCAGCCATTCCCGCAGCGTCGCCCGAGGCATCGCCGGGAGTTTTTTCTTAACCGCGACGATGTAGATCGCCACCATCAAGAAGAACCCCAGCAGCAGGCCCGGTATCACACCCGCCATGAACAATTTTCCTACCGAGGTTTCGGTCGCGGCGGCATAGACCACCATGACGATCGACGGCGGAATCAGGATGCCCAGAGTCCCGGCGTTGCAGACGATGCCGGCACCAAACGCCTGGGGATAACCTGAGCGCACCATGCCGGCAATGGCAATCGAACCCACCGCTGCCACCGTCGCGGGGCTGGAACCGGACAACGCGGCAAACAACATGCACGCCAGCACCGCCGCAATCGCCAGGCCACCGCGGACGTGTCCGACGCAGGCGTTGGCAAAGTCGATCAACCGTCGTGCCACGCCACCCGTGGTCATGAACGCACCGGCCAGCAGGAAGAATGGAATCGCCAGTAGGGTGTAGTGCTCGGATGTCTCGAACAGCTTGATTGCCAGGGAGCGTACGGAGTCGGGGCTGAAGAAAATGATCGTCAGCGAGCCGGCCAGCCCGAGGGAAATGGCGATGGGCACGCCAATGAACATCAGCACGAACAGCGCGATGAACAGGAAGGCAATGGTCATGGCTTGTCTTCCTCGATCTCGGTCAGTTTGATCGCTTCGGCCGCTTCATCGGCAAGACCCAGGCCTGTCTGACGGTTCATCAGGATGCGCACCAGGATTTCCGCGAAGCGGATAAACACCAAGGCAAAACCTACCGGCACGATCAGCCCTACGTGCCATTGCATGATGCCGAAATGGCCGAGGTCTTCCGCGCCGATCTGGGCAATCATCAAGGTATTGATCCATTCGTAACTCGCCACGGCCAGCAACCCGGCGTAGGCCAGGCAGCACAGGCAGGCGATCACGCCGATAATGCGCTGCACCGGTTTGCTCGCCAGTTTCACCAACGCGTCGACGCCGATGTGGCCGGCCGTGCGCACGCCATACGACAGGCCAAAAAAAATCAGCCAGCCAAACAGCGCCTTGGTCAGCGCGCTGCTCCAGGTCATGGCCTGGGCCATGCCCATGATGCCGTCGCCAATGGCGAACATCGGTTCGCTGGCGGCTGGCCAGTTGTCGCCAAGGCTGTAGAACACTGCATAAAGGTTGTTGAGGACCACGTAGACGAAAGTGACCAACGTCATGGCGGCCAGAAGGAAGGCAATGAAACCTTCCTCGAAATGTTCCCAGGTGCGCCGAAGGGCGTTCATGGATGGCATCTCCTGCAGGGAGGACGACAGGCCGGCGCTGCCACGGCGGCAGCGCCGACCAACCCATTACTGAGCCTTGTTGGAGGCTTCGGCGGCTTGGATCAGGTCAGCGCCGATGTCACCTTCGAACTTCTTCCAGACCGGTTTCATCTTGTCGCGCCATGCGTTGCGTTCTTCAGGCGTGAGGGTAATGATCTCGGTGGTCTTGGCGTCGAGGATGCGCTGCTTGTCGTTCTGGTTCAGTTGCGCCGCTTCCTTGTTCACATGGGCGGTGACTTCCACAAGGATCTTGTCCAGTTCGCTGCGTACGTCCGGCTGCAAGCCATTCCAGAACTTGGTGTTGGTAATCAGCATGTAGTCGAGCAAGCCATGGTTGGACTCGGTGATGTACTTCTGCACTTCATGCATTTTCTGGCTGTAGATGTTCGAGTAGGGGTTTTCCGCACCGTTGACCACGCCGGTCTGCAGGCCTTGGTACACCTCGGCGAAACTCATCTTGCGCGGGTTGGCATTGACGGCCTTGAACTGTTCTTCGAGCACGGCAGACGCCTGCACGCGGAACTTCAAGCCACGGGCATCCTTGGGTTCGCGCAGTGGTTTGTTGGCAGAGAGTTGCTTCATGCCGTTGTGCCAATAGGCCAGGCCGGTGATGTTCTTGCTTTCCATTGACTTGAGCAGTTTCTGACCTTCAGGGCTCAGTTGGAAACGGTCCACGGCAGAGATGTCATCAAACAGGAACGGCAGGTCAAACAACTGCACCGTCTTGGTGTATTGCTCGAACTTGGCGAGCGATGGCGCGATCATTTGCACGTCACCCAGGAGCAGGGCTTCCATTTCCTTGCCATCGCCGAATAACGACGAGTTGGGGTACACCTCGACCTTAACCTTGCCCGGCAGCCGTTCTTCCACCAACTTTTTGAAGAGCAGCGCGCCTTGGCCTTTGGGGGTTTGTTCGGCCACCACGTGCGAGAACTTGATAACCACCGGATCAGCCGCCATGGCGGTGCTCAGCGTGCTGAGGGCCAATGTGCAGACGAGAGCTTTCCACATAGGTTTAAACATAGGGGGTTCCTTTTATTTTTAGTTTTTCACGTGCGGGCTCATTCAAAACACGACGCACGGTGGGACACTTGCAAGTCTAGGCAGAAAAACAGCTTGCCGGGGCATTTTGACATCAAGTTCGGGGCTTTACTGCGTCTTGTTGGACGCTTCGGCGGCTTTGATCAGCTCCGGGCCGATATCCTTTTCGAACTTCGCCCATACCGGTTTCATTTTCTCTCGCCAGGCATCTCGCTCTTGCGGCGTGAGGGTCATGATCTCGGTGGTCTTGGCGTCCAGGACGTGCTGTTTGTCCTGCTGGTTGAATCGCTCCGCTTCCTTGTTGGCATGAGCGGTGGATTCGACCACGATCTTTTCCAGCTCACCGCGGATATCCGGCGGCAGGCCGTTCCAGAAATCCGATGTGGTGATCAGCATGTAGTCGAGGATGCCGTGGTTGGACTCGGTAACGTATTTCTGTACCTCATGCAGTTTCTGGTTGTAAAAATTTGAATAGGTATTTTCCGTGCCGTTGACCAGGCCCGTACGCAAGCCCTGATACACCACCGAGAAAATCATCGGTTGGCCTTTGGCACTCACCGCCTTGAACTGCTCCTCCAGCACCGCGGAAGTTTGCACACGGAAGACCAGGCCGCGCGCATCTTCGGGCGTGCGCAGGGGTTTGTTCGCCGAAAGCTGCTTCATGCCGTTGTGCCAATAGGCCAGGCCGGTGATGTTCTTGCTCTCCATGGACTTGAGCAGTTGCTGGCCCTCGGGGCTCTGTTGGAAACGGTCCACCGCGGCAATGTCATCGAACAGGAACGGCAAGTCGAACAACTGCACCTTGCGGGTGTACTGCTCGAACTTGGCCAGTGACCGCGCGATGATCTGCACGTCTCCCAGCAGCAACGCTTCCATTTCCTTGTCGTCGCCATACAGTGTGGAGTTGGGATACACCTCCACAGTTACCTTGCCCGGCAACCGCTCCTCCACCAGCTTCTTGAACATCAGGGCGCCCTGGCCCTTGGGCGTCTGTTCGCCCACCACATGGGAAAACCTGATCACGAGGGGGTCGGCTGCGTAGGCGCTGCCCAGTGCGCTGAAAACCAGAGTGCAGATGAGCGCTTTCCATAAAGGTTCGAGCATGGCGTATCCCTTCGATTATGTTTATTGTACGAGCTCATTCCAGCCCCGACGAACTGCAAACACTGGCAAGTCTAGGAGCAAAAAATGCGGGCTGCCGGAAAGTTGCGGATCCTGGAGGAGAACCAGCCGCGCCTGTCAGGCTTGGCCTCCGGGATCACTGGACAGGACGTTTCAAAAAACTCAACAAGGGACTCAACGATGATCGATTTCAACAACAAAGGCTTCTTCAAGCTCAAGCAAAACAATGAATACGCCGAACGCGTCTCGGATCTGTTGCTGGACGGTGAACAGGTGATCGACGCCTACAAGTCGATGCGTGATGGCGTGGTGTTCACCAACAAACGCATCATCGCGGTAAACGTGCAGGGCATTACCGGCAGCAAGAAGGATTTCACCTCGCTGCCCTACAAGAATATCGTTGCGTACTCGGTGGAAACCTCCGGCACCTTCGACCTGGATTCCGAACTGGAGATTTATTTTTCGTCCCTGGGCAAGGTGAAGTTTGAGTTCTCCGGCAAGACCGGCATCGTCGAAATCTCCAAGGTCATTTCCAGGCACCTTTTGGTCTGAGTCGATACAAGCGCACCCCGGCAGCGTAAGTTTCGCTGGAGCTCAAGGCTCCAGCGCCGGTCCCTTCAACTCGATCTGGTTGCCATCCGGGTCGAAGCAATAGATTGACCAGCCTTGCCCCTCCGCGCCATAGCGCATCTGTGCCTTCTCGACCTCCAGCCCGGCAGCGCCCAGATGAGCGAGCAGGGCTTGTTCGTCAAACGGTTCGACGCGCAGGCAGAAGTGATCGACGTTGTGCCCCTGCCTGCCCGACGCCGCGCCACCCTGACGGCCGAGCGGTCCTTCGACATCCACCAGATCGATCATCGACGCCCCGGCGCCGAGGTGGACCAACCCCAGATCGTCCCGCCGCTTCTTCAGTTCGCAACCGAGCACCGAGGTGTAGAAGGTCAGGCTGCGCTCGATGTTCGTCACGCGCAGTACGACGTGGTCGATGCGCTCGATGGTGAAATTTTTCATACCGGTCTCCACAAGGCGGGCACAAATGGGCACGTCACTGTAGCCAGAATTTCCCAAGGGAAACGAGCTTATCATCAGGGCGTGGTATGACGACATTTCAAGTCGTCATCTTTCCAAAAATAGAGCCTGCCCGAAAAACCTCATATTTAGCTGATGCACAGGCTTGACAGCTCAGAGTAAACGTACAAATAATCCGCCATGTTGTATGACGACATACAAATAAAAATAACCACACGGTGGCTCCTTCTTATGAGAATCACAGGCGTTCACGTCGAAATCTTTTCCACCCCGTCGCGTCGCGCCCAGGACAGCGCCGGTCACGCCCATCCAGGCGACGAAGTCATGATCAAGATGGCCCTGCTGCGCATCAGCTGCGACGATGGCTCGGAGGGTTACGCCTTCGGTACGCCCGAGTTGATTCGTCCACACATCATCGAATCGTTCGTGCGCAAGGTGCTGATCGGCCGCGACCCGATGGACCGTGAGAGCATCTGGCAGGACCTGGCGCACTGGCAGCGCGGCAGCGCCGGCCAGTTCACCGACCGCGCGCTGGCGCTGGTTGAGCAAGCCTTGTGGGATCTGGTCGGGCGCAAGCTGAAGTTGCCGGTGCACAAGCTCATCGGCGGTTACCGTGACAAAGTCCTGGCCTACGGCTCGACCATGTGCGGCGATGATTTGCCGGGCGGTCTGTCGACGCCGGATGAGTACGGCCAGTTCGCCGAAAAGCTCGTCAAGCGCGGCTACAAGGCAATCAAGCTGCACACCTGGATGCCGCCGATTTCCTTCGCGCCGAATCCGCAAATGGACATCCAGGCCTGCGCGGCAGTGCGCGAGGCGGTCGGTCCGGACATCGCCCTGATGCTCGATGGCTACCACTGGTACAGCCGTATGGATGCGCTGACCATTGGCAAGGCCCTGGAAAAACTCAATTTCGCCTGGTTCGAAGAACCGATGATGGAAGACTCCGCCGAGTCATACGCCTGGCTGGCCGCCAATCTGGACATCCCGGTGCTGGGCCCGGAAAGCATTGCCGGAAAATTCCACAGCCGCGCCAGTTGGGTGACGCAGAAGTCCTGTGACATCCTGCGCGCCGGCGTGGCTGGCGTCGGCGGTATCGGCCCTTGCCTGAAAGTGGCGCACCTGGCCGAGTCGTTCGGCATGGATTGCGAGGTCCACGGCAACGGCGCGGCGAACCTGGCGGTGGTGGGCGCGATCAGCAACTGCCGGTGGTACGAGCGCGGCCTGCTGCACCCGTTCCTTGATTACGAGGAAGTGCCGGCGCACCTCAACAGTATTGTCGACCCGATGGATGCCGACGGTTACGTGCATCTGTCTGATCGGCCGGGGTTGGGCGAGGACATCAACTTCGCGTATATCGAAGCCAACACCTTGTCTCGACACTGATGGCGCACCACGTCCGAGGCTGAGCGGCCCGGGCGACAAGTCTTATAAATATAAGAAAGGACTGAACCATGAAACTCTGGCCCAAGCGCCTGACCAGGCTGCTGTGTGTCATCGTGGCCCTGTGCGCAGTGCAGGTGCCCGTCAGCCTGGCCCAAGGCGAAACGCCCGCCGACCAATTGGTGGTGGGCATGAGCATGATCAACCTGCTGTCGCTGGACCCGGCGGCCGCGACCGGCCTGGAAGTTGCCGAGGTCAACGCCAATGTCTACGACATGCTCCTGGAGCAGGACGCGGCGCAGCCGGACACGCTGGTGCCGGCCCTGGCGAAAAGCTGGGAAGTCAGCCCGGACCGCATGCGTCTCACCTTCCAGTTGCGTGACGACGTCCGTTTTCACTCCGGTGCGCCGCTTACTGCGCAAGATGTCGCCTGGTCCTTGCAACGTGTGGTCACCCTCAACCGCGCCCTGGCGTCCACCTGGAAAGCCTACGGTTTCAGCGCCGACAACGTCGCCCGGCTGATGCGCGCCGAAGGGCCCCACACCTTCGTCATGGAGCTGCCACGCGTCACCGACCCGCTGTTGGTGCTCAACACCCTGGCCACCTCGCCGAGTGCGTTCATCATCGACCGCTCGGTGGCCTTGCAGCATCAGGTCGGTGACGACCAGGGCGCGGCCTGGCTGGCGACGCACACCGCCGGGTCCGGTGCATTCAAGCTGGATATCTGGCGCGCCAACGACGTGATCCTGATGAGCCGCAACGAGGACTACTGGCGCGGCGCGCCGAAGTTGCGCCGGGTGATCATGCGCAACATGACCGAGTCCCAGGCCCTGCGCCTGATGGTCGAGCGCGGTGACCTGGATGTCGCCCGCGGCATGGCGGCGACCGACATCAAGGCGCTGGGCAGGGTGGATGCGGTGCGCATCCAGAGCATCGCCCGCGGCACGCTGTACTACGTCGCGATGAGCATGCAGCAACCGTTGTTCCAGGACATCCGGGTGCGCCAGGCGATCCGTCTGCTGATCGACTACCAGGGCATCAACGACGTGGTGATGCCGCACTACGGCGTGATCAACCAGCGGCCGATGCAACTGGGCTTGCCGGCACGCCTGGACGATCCGGGTTATCGCCTGGACGTTGCCGAGGCTCGCCGCCTGCTGGCAGAAGCCGGTCACGCCGAGGGCTTCAAGGTGAGTATCCGTTCGCTGACCGACCCGCCCTTCATCAACATCGCCACCAGCCTGCAAGCGACGCTGGCCCAGGCGGGCATCCAGGCGACGATCATCACCGGCACCGGCAACCAGATCTACGGGGCGATGCGCGACCGCCAGTTCGACATCCTCGTGGGGCGTGGCGGTGGTGGGGCGGAGCGCCATCCGCATTCGAGCCTGCGGGCTCTGGTGTACAACCCGGACAACCGCAGCGAAGCCAAGCTGAGCAACTTCCAGGGCTGGCGCACCTCGTTCTTCAACCCGCAGCTCAACCAGTTGATCGAACAGGCCGAGCGCGAGCGCGACCCCGAGCGGCAGCGGCAGATGTATGCCCAGATCCAGACCCTCTATGACCAACAGGCCGGGGCAATCATGCCGGTCTCGCAAATGGTGGACGAGGTGGTGGTTCACGCCGACGTGCGCAACTACATCGGCCACACCGCCGCCACCACGCGTCTTCGCGACGTCTACAAGCAGCGCTGAAATCGACGGCCTCAAGGCCAAGGCAGGAAATGAACATGTCGACTGCATCCTTTTCAATCTGGACAACCCGGGCCGCTTCGGCGACCCGGCGCGGCGGTTCGGTGGCGGTGACGCTGCTGGGGTTGCTGCTGCTGACCTTTTTTATCGGCCGGGTGATGCCGCTGGACCCGGTGCTGGCAATCGTTGGCCCGGACGCCGACGCCTCGGCCTACGCCCAGGTCTATCAGGAACTGGGCCTGGACAAGCCGCTGTGGACCCAGTTCGCGATCTACCTCGGCGACCTGCTCCACGGCGACTTCGGCATGGCCTTGCTGACCGGCAACCCGGTCATCAGCGACATCGCCCGGGTCTTCCCGGCCACCTTGGAACTGGCGACCCTGGCCATTCTGTTCGGCGTGCTGGCGGGCCTGCCGCTGGGTGTCTACGCGGCGACTCATCAGGGCCGCGCCGGTGATCATGTCGCGCGGTTGATCACGCTGTTCGGCTATTCCACGCCAATCTTCTGGATCGGCATGATGGCCTTCCTGGTGTTCTACGCCTGGTTGGGCTGGGCCGGTGGCGTCGGGCGAATCGGCCTGGCCTACGACGGGCTGATTCCGAGGCACACCGGACTGCTGTTGATCGACACCGCCTGGTCCGGCGATTGGGAAGCCTTTCGCAGTGCGCTGCGGCACATCCTGCTGCCGGCGGTGATCCTCAGTTTCAACTCGGTCGCCTACATCAGCCGCATGACTCGCAGCTTCATGCTCGAGCAGCTGTCCCAGGAGTACATCATCACTGCCCGGGTCAAGGGTCTGTCCCAACGCAAGATTGTCTGGGGTCACGCCTTCGGCAACATCCGCGTGCAGCTGTTGACGATTGTCGCGCTGGCCTACGGCGGGCTGCTGGAGGGCGCGGTGCTGATCGAAACCGTGTTCGCCTGGCCGGGTTTCGGCCAATACCTGACGAGCAGTCTTTTGCTCGGCGACATGAACGCAGTGATGGCCTGCGTGCTGCTGATCGGCCTCATCTTCGTGACGCTGAACCTGATCAGCGATGCGCTGTACAAGCTCTTCGACCCGAGGACTCGCTAATGAATCTGCCCCTTGCTTCGAGCGCAGCCGGCGATACCGCGCTGCCCGCTTCGAGTACGGCAGCGCTGGTCGCCAGCGCCGCCCGGCTGCTGCGCTTTCTGCTGCGCAACCCGATGACGTTCGCCGGCCTGGTTGTCGTCGCGACCTTGATGGTGGTCGCGGCGTTCGCGCCATGGATCGCCGGCCACGACCCGTTGTTGCAGAACCTCGCCGGTGCGTTGCAAGCGCCCAGCAGCGCGCACTGGTTCGGCACCGATGAATACGGTCGCGATGTGTTCGCCCGGTTGGTGTACGGCTCGCGCATCACCTTGTACATCGTCTTGCTGGTGACGGTGATCGTCGGTCCCATCGGCCTGTTGGTCGGGACCATCTCCGGTTACTTCGGCGGCTGGGTCGACAGCCTGTTCATGCGCATCACCGACATCTTCATCTCGTTTCCGAGCCTGGTGCTGGCGCTGGCCTTCATTGCGGCGCTTGGCCCGGGCCTGGAGCACGCGGTGATTGCCATCGCGCTGACGGCCTGGCCGCCGATCGCCCGATTGGCTCGCGCCGAAACCCTGCCGCTGCGCAACGCCGACTTTGTCGTCGCGGTGCAGCTCCAAGGCGCGTCGAGTGCCCGGATCATCCTGCGCCATATCATCCCGATGTGCCTGTCGTCGGTGATCATCCGCCTGACCATGAACATGGCAAGCATCATCCTCACCGCCGCCGCCCTGGGCTTTCTCGGCCTCGGCGCCCAGGCACCGTTGCCGGAGTGGGGCGCGATGATCTCCACCGGCCGGCGCTACATGCTCGAAAGCTGGTGGCTGGTGGCGGCGCCGGGTGCGGCGATCATGCTGGTCAGCCTGGCCTTCAACCTGTTGGGCGACGGCTTGCGCGACGTCCTCGACCCCCGCAGCCAATCCTGAGGAAAGTCCCATGACTGAGATAAAACTGGCCGTGCAGGATTTGTGCGTGGAGTTTCGCAACGCCGGCAAAACCTCCCTGGCGGTGCGTGATGTGTCGTTCACCCTGGGGCGGGAAAAACTCGCCATCGTCGGTGAATCCGGCTCGGGCAAATCCACCGTCGGCCGCAGCCTGTTGCGCTTGCATCCGCCGACGGCGCGGGTCACCGCCAAGACCCTGCGTTTTGCCGACATCGATTTGCTGAAGGCCAGCGAAAAGCAGATCCAGGCGATTCGTGGCGCGCGCATGTCGATGATCATGCAGGATCCGAAATACTCGTTGAACCCGGTGGTGCGAGTCGGCGAGCAAATCGCCGAAGCCTATCTCGCCCATCACAAGGTGCCCCATCGCGAAGCCCGCGAGCGGGCGCTGGACATGCTCGGCAAGGTGCACATCCGTGATCCTCGAAGGGTCTATGACCTGTACCCCCATGAAGTCTCGGGTGGCATGGGCCAGCGGATCATGATCGCCATGATGGTGATTACCGATCCTCAGGTGATCATCGCCGACGAGCCGACCTCGGCGCTGGACGTGTCGGTGCGCCGGCAGGTGCTCAACGTATTGGAGGAGTTGGTCAGCGAGCGTGACCTGGGACTGATCTTCATCAGCCACGACCTGAACCTGGTGCGGCATTTCTGTGATCGCGTGCTGGTGATGTATGCCGGCCGGGTGGTCGAGTCGATTGCCGCCGCTGACCTGGATAACGCCACCCATCCCTACACCCGAGGCCTGTTGGCCGCGTTGCCAAGCCTGGATCACCCGCGCGCCACGCTGCCGGTGCTGCAGCGCGACCCACGTTGGTTGAACGCTTGAGGAGCCTGTCATGAACATGATCGAAATCGCCGGCCTGAACCTCAGTTTCGGCACCGGCGCGGCACTGAACGCGGTACTGCACGACGTCGACCTGAGCGTTGGCGAAGGCGAGGCATTCGGCCTGGTGGGGGAGTCCGGTTCGGGCAAGACCACCGTGCTGCGTTGCCTGGCCGGACAGTACCAGCACTGGGCGGGACGGTTGCAGATCGCCGGGAGGGCGGTGACGCGCAAGCTGCCGCTGGACCACTACCGCACCGTGCAGATGGTTTTCCAGGATCCCTACGCTTCATTGCATCCGCGCTACACCATCGACGCCGCGTTGCAGGAACCGCTGCGCATCCACGGCATTGACGGGCGCGGGCAAAAGGTCAGCGAGATCCTGCGCAAGGTCGGCTTGAACGACAGCTTCCGCTTTCGTTATCCGCATCAGTTGTCCGGCGGCCAGCGCCAGCGCGTGGCGATTGCCCGGGCGCTGATCCTGCGGCCGCGGGTATTGCTGCTGGACGAGCCAACCTCGGCACTGGACGTCTCGGTGCAGGCGGAAATTCTCAATCTGCTGGCTGATCTGCGTCGTCAGGAAGGTCTGACCTACCTGATGGTGACCCACGACCTCGCCGTCGTTGCGCACTTGTGTGATCGGCTGGCGGTGATGCAACAGGGCCGGGTGGTGGAAACCCTCGACAGCCAGCTGCTGGCGAGCGATGGCGCCGCCCACGAGTACACCCGTTTGCTGGTGCAAGCCAGTCGCGACATACAGCGAATACCCATCGCCGTATGAAGTAACCAAGCCGCTGTAACTGTTTTAAACCGCAGCACACGTTGAACCGCAAGTTTCAATGCGCGCACGCGCTCGCCTGCGATTTGACGTTCACCCCAACTATTGATTTCAACCAACAAGAATAAAAAACATGAAAAAGATATTCACCGTTTTGTCGATCGCTTCATTGTTCACTTCGTTTGTCGTTCAGGCCGATACCGGTTACATCAACGTTCGCCATCAATACGCCGAAAAGACCCGCATGCACGCCGACCGCGCCAAGTTCGGCATCAGGCTGGATAACGGTGTGGGCCTGGAAGGCGAACTCAAATACAAGACCGCCGGGGATCGGGAAGATGTCGCCTTCGACAACACTGTCGGCAGCGGCCATGAGTTCACCGTCAACTACCAGCACAAGATCGACGACCGCTGGACGCTGACGCCTTCGTTCGCCATGGAAAGCGACGAGGAGTCCACCACCTACAAGATGGGCTTGCGCCTGGGCTACAAGATCACCAAGGAACTGAGCATCGCCGGGCGTTACCGTTACGACGCCAGCAAACTGGACCGCGACAAGGTGGATCACGACGTGCCGGACAATGGCCAGGACGACCAGACGATCCATCGCTATGACCTCTATATCAACTATGCGAACCAGGGGCCGTGGGCCTATGAATACCAACTGACTTACTTCGATGCCGATTACATTCGTTACAACGGCGGTACTGACGACTATGAGCAGAATGCCGTAGTCAAGTACAAGTGGGATAAGCGTTGGGCACCGTTCTTTGAGGTCGGTGACATCAAGGTCAATTCGGTGGACAGCGATCGGCAACTGCGTCTGCGGGTGGGCATTCAATACAACTTTTTCTAAGTCGCGAAATCACCGGGATCAACTTGTGGCAGCGAGCTTGCTCGCGATAGCGGTCTGTCTGGGGCGGTGATGTTGGATGTGCTGCCGCCTTCGCGAGCAAGCTCGCTCCCACAGGGGCTTTGTTGTGTATGTAAATGCAATGAACACTGGAGATCAGGGTGGGAGCGAGCCTGCTCGCGAAAGCGGTGGGCCCGCTTGCATCAGCATTGAATGTGCCACCGTCTTCGCGAGCAGGCTCGCTCCCACAGGGAACAAAGGTTATTCGTTGTAGAACGCCTGGCGTTGTTGGGTTTCACACAGGCGCATGCGGCTGTTGCTCAAGTGCAGGTACATGGCCGCCCGCGCCGCGTCGGCATTGCGGCTGGCGATGGCATCGAAAATTTGCTGGTGTTCGGCGTTGATCCCCTGCAGGTAGGCGCTGCGATCACTTTGCCCGGAGTAGGCGGAGTTCATCCGGGTACGCGGGATCAGCTTTGTACCCAGGTGCTTCATGATGTCGATCAGGTAGTAATTGCCGGCCGCCTTGGCGATTTTCAGATGGAACTGGAAATCGGCGTTGATCGTGGTGCCGGATTTTTCCGGCCCTTGCAGCAACGCCTCCAGCGCCTGGGCCAGTTCGGCCAGGGCTTCGGGCGTGGCGCGTTCGGCGGCCATGCCGGCGGCCTGCACTTCCAGGCTCAGGCGAAACTCCAGCAAATTGAGTACGTCCGACAACGTCGCAATCGTCGCCGGCCCGAGGGTGAACCCCTCCGGTGCCGGCATATCCAGGACAAACGTACCGACGCCATGGCGGGTCTCGACCAACCCCGCCGCCTGCAGGCGCGACAGCGCCTCGCGCACCACCGAACGGCTGACGCCCTCGGCTTCCATGATGTGCACTTCGGTGGGGAGCTTTTCGCCGCATTTCAAAATGCCGTCGCGCATGCGCTGGGCAAAACGGTCGACCAGTGTTTCGGCCAGGCGGCGCGGCTTGTTCAATGGAGATAACGCTTGGTCCGTCATCGGCGTGCTCTAGTGTGATCAGCGGGCATTATAGTGAGTTTTGGCCCAAGGTCGCGGCTATAATGCCGCGATCGTCTGGCTTGATGGATAGGTGCAATGGAGCGTGTCACAACCGATCGACGCCTGAGCATGACTCAGCAACTGGTGGTCGACCTGACGCAGCAGATACTCGCAGGCGAGCTGCCGGCGGGCAGCAAACTGCCGACCGAACAGGTGATCATAAAAGAGCGTGGCGTCAGTCGGACCGTGGTCCGCGAAGCCATGTCGCGGCTCCAGGCCGAAGGCTTGGTCGAGACGCGCCATGGCATCGGCACCTTCGTCGTCGACACCGCGCGCCCGGGTGATTTCCAGGGCGGCAAGCACATCAAGGGCGGCGCCCATGACGCGCTGGCCGTCATCGAACTGCGCCTGAGCCTGGAAGTGGAAGCGGCCGGCATCGCTGCGCAACGCGCCACGCCGGAGCAGTTGCTGGCAATGCGCGAAGCGCTGGATGCGGCGAATGCCGCCGACGCAACGGACGACAACAGTGCCCGGATGGATTTCGAATTTCATCGGCAGATCGCCCAATGCACCGGCAACAGCTTTTTTATCGACGCGATGGCGCACGTCGGCAATACCCTGATCGCCGTGGTCCAGCAGGCGGTGCCAGCGATGGCAACTGAAAATCGAGCATTGGTGGTGCGTGAACGCGAGCAGATCTACGCGGCATTGGCGCGACGGGACGGCGAAGCGGCGCGGGCGTCGATGCGGTTGCATCTGATCAACATGCAGCAGCGGGTCCGAGGCGCGGTAGAACTGGCGAAGCAATAATTCGCACCACAGACCCTGCGGGGGGCAGGCGGGCGGGCTTGCTCGCGAAGGCGGCCGGCCCATCCTCTTGCTAATTGCGCTTCCAGCACTCCGCAAACCGCGCACATACCCCGTAATGCTCGTCCATCTGCGCCATCCTTTCCAGGTGACGAGTTACCGCTTCGACCGTCACCCCATTCCCGATCCGGAAGTACTCCACCATCATCGCAACGTCCAGGTCGATCTCGGCTTTCTCCGGCTTGGCATTGGCGGTTTTGGGTAACGCCCATTGCTCCAACTGCTCGTCCTTCAGCTGTCGTAGACGCGTCTGGTATTCCTCCTTGAAACGTTCCATCGAGTGCGTCTTGTTCTGCGCCATGTCATCGCCAAACGTCTTCAGATTTTCCCGATACAGCGTCCAGTAGTCAGCTGGCAGGTCGAAACCGAGCTTGGCCTTGCGTTCGCTGATCAGGGTGTCCAGTTTCTCTGGCGAATAACTTTCAACTTTTTCCTTGGCCGGATCCGTCTTCACCGTGACGACCAGGCTTTTATCGATGACCCGGCTCATCAATTCCAGGCGATGGGGTGTGTCCGGGTAGGTCTTGGGGAACAGCGCATTGCGGCCGGAGCAGGCGGGAAAGTCTTTTTTCAGGATCGGGATCGGTGTGCGCACGTCCTTGCCGTCGACCCGTTGCAAACGTTGCAACTGAGTCAGGCAGAAGTTCTTCTCGGACTTGAACGTCACCTCGTATTCGGCATTGGCCTCGGGTGTAAAGTTGAAGCCCTTGCCACACACGGCATAACCGCTGTTCATGTTGGTGCGCAGGTGAATCTGCTCACCGGGCTTGAGTTTGACCTCCAGATAACCCCTGGCATCCTTGGGCGCCGGAACGCTCATCCCCACCCGCCGCGCGGTATCGCTCAACAGCATATTGTTGAGGATGCCCGTGGTTTGTCCGTCGCAATGGGCCGCGTCGAAATAGTCCAGCGTGGCGTTGCTGGTATTGGCGACGAACCTCAACTTGGCGGCGTCCGGTTCGATGGCATCGGGGTAACTGCCGTTGACGCTGCAACCGCCGAGCAATACAAACAACGCGGACAATGCTAGCAACGGGGTAGGACAGCGAGGCAGGGCGAGCATAGGTCATCCTTGAAGGATCGATAAAGTGGCGAATGCTACTAAAATGCCACTATTGCGTCCATCACCTGCCGCTGGACAGCAGGCGATACCCTCTTCTTTCCCGCAGATGACGCGCTCATGCCTCTAGGCAGGACTTGAAACAACACTTCAGCACGCTATCAGTATGGCTGATAGCGTGCTGAAAAATTGACTCAAGCGAGGCTGAAGTCTTCTTGAATCGTCAGAGAGAAAAGGAATCTACCGTTCCGTTGGAGAGCGCGCTGCGGGGTGGTTCATAACTCCAAAACTGAATGCAGCAAACCGTGAAGCGAGCAAGCTTGCTCCCGCCGGTCTCTTGTGGAGATCAAACCTTCGCAGGGTTCTGCTTTTGCGGATCAATGCCGTAAAGCCTGATGGCCTCGGCTACTTTTTCCCGCGGTATTTCCCCGTCGTCGGCCAGGGCCTTCAACGCCGCGAGGGCGATGAAATGACGATCCACCTCAAAGAATCTACGCAGTGACTCACGGGTATCCGATTGGCCGAAACCGTCGGTGCCGAGGGCCACGAAGCGTCGATTGGGTGCGAACGGGCGGATCTGGTCGGCGAATATCTTCATGTAGTCAGTCGCGACCACCACCGGCCCCTGTTTGTCCTGCAGGCAACTTTCCACATAACCGATACGCGGCGCGTGCTCGGGATGCAGCAGGTTCCAGCGTTCGGCTTCCTGGCCGTCGCGACGCAGTTCGGTCAGGCTGGTTACGCTCCAGACTTCGCTGCTGACGCCAAAGTCCTGTTCCAGCAACTGCGCCGCCGCGACCACTTCCTGAAGAATCGAACCGCAGCCCATCAGTTGGACATGCTTGCCTTCGACAGGCTTTTCAGGCGCCGAGAGCCGGTACATGCCCTTGAGAATGCCTTGCTCGACACCTTCGGGCATTGCAGGTTGTGCGTAGTTTTCGTTGAGTACGGTGATGTAATAGAAGATGTCTTCGTTTTCGGCATACATCCGCCGCATGCCGTCCTGGATGATCACGGCCAATTCATAGGCGTAGGTCGGGTCGTAGGACACGCAGCAGGGGATGGTCGAGGACAGCACATGGCTGTGGCCGTCGTCATGTTGCAGGCCTTCGCCCATCAGCGTGGTCCTGCCGGAGGTGGCGCCGAGCAGGAAGCCGCGAGCCCGGGCGTCACCGGCGGCCCAGGCGAGGTCGCCGACGCGCTGGAAGCCGAACATCGAATAAAAGATGTAGAAGGGCACCGTCATCACGCCGTGGGTGCTGTAGGACGTACTCGCGGCGATCCATGAAGAAATCCCGCCGGACTCGTTCAGCCCCTCCTGCATGATCTGGCCGTCCCGGGCTTCCTTGTAATAGCTCAACTGGCCGGCGTCTTGCGGCGTATATAGCTGGCCGACGTGGGAATGGATACCGATCTGGCGGAACAGGCTTTCCATGCCGAAGGTCCGTGATTCGTCCGGGACAATGGGCACGATCAGCTTGCCGATATTCGGATCCTTGAGCAGTGTGCCGAGGATGCGCACGAACGCCATGGTGGTAGAGATCGCCCGTTCGCCAGTGCCTTTGAGTTGTGTATCCAGCGACGACAAAGGCGGGACCTGCAACGGCGCCACGGCATTAAAACGGGCCGGGATATAGCCGCCCAACTGGCTGCGCCTGGCTTGCAGGTACAGCGCCTCGACGCTGTCCGCGGCCGGCTTGAGGTAAGGCATGTCGCCCAGCTGGTCATCGCTGAGTTCCAGACCGAACCGATCACGGAACGCCTTGACCGCGTCGTCGCCCATTTTCTTGAGCTGGTGGTTGATGTTCTGGCCTTCACCGGCTTCGCCCATGCCGAAACCCTTCACGGTCTTGGCCAGGATCACGGTCGGCCCGCCGGTGTGGCGCATGGCGGCGGCATAGGCGTTGTGGACTTTTTCCGGGTCGTGGCCGCCGCGAGACAGCTTCCAGATATCGTCGTCGCTCAGGTCGCTGACCAGCTCCAGCAGCTCTGGATACTTGCCGAAGAAGTGCTCGCGCACATAGGCGCCGTTCTGGGATTTGTAGTTCTGATAATCGCCGTCCACGCACTCCATCATCCGCTGGCGCAGCAGGCCGCTCTTGTCCTTCTCGAGCAGGGCATCCCAGCCGCTGCCCCAGATCACCTTGATCACATTCCAGCCGGCCGCCCGGTACAGGCTTTCGAATTCCTGGATCACTTTGCTGTTGCCACGCACCGGGCCGTCCAGGCGTTGCAGGTTGCAGTTGACGACAAAGATGATGTTGTCGAGCTTCTCCCGGCCCGCCAGGGAAATCGCCGCCAGGGATTCCGGCTGGTCCATTTCACCATCACCGAGAAACCCCCAGACCTTGCGGCCCTGGTGCTCCTTCAGGCCGCGATCTTCCAGGTAGCGCATGAACCGGGCCTGATACGCGGCCGTGATAGGACCCAGCCCCATGGACACTGTCGGGAACTGCCAGAAGTCAGGCATCAGCCGTGGATGCGGATAGGACGAAACGCCGTCGCGGTCGGTCTCGCGGCGAAAGTTATCCAACTGTTCTTCGCTCAGGCGTCCTTCCAGATAGGCGCGTGCATAGATGCCCGGTGACGAGTGGCCCTGGATGTACACCATGTCACCGGCGAACTGCTCGGTGCGGCCACGGAAAAAATGCTCGAAGCCGACGTCATACAAAACCGCCGCCGACGCGTAGGAGGCGATGTGCCCGCCGACGTTCGAATGTTTGCCGGCGCGCAGCACCATGGCCAGCGCGTTCCAGCGGATATAGGCATTGATCCGGCGCTCCACGGCCAGGTCGCCGGGGTAGGGCTGCTGGCGGTCGGCCGGGATGGTATTGACGTAGGGCGTCGTCACGCGCCCGTAGAAATCACCGTGGCGGTTGGCGTCGAAATCAAGCATCTGATCGATCAGGTAGTGGGCACGAGAGCGCCCTTCGACACTCGCCACCGATTCAATGGATTCGAGCCATTCGCGAGTCTCTTGTGGATCCTCGTCGAGAAACATGGATTGTTGTGCCATCGTTGTCGTCTCCTGGACAGTGCAGCAGCACCGAGTCGTTTGGTGCCTGACTAAGGGGCGTGGGTCGACGCCAACCTTCGAGAATTTTGTAGTTGCACTTGCAACTACGTGCGAGAACTTAGCCTGCCGCGCGCTACAATTGCAACTAAATCGATTTCTTGAGAAAGGTGCTGCATGTCATCCAGCGAGCCGGATACCTGGTTCAGATTCGTCAGGGCCCACCGTTGCCTGATCCGCGAAATCGAGCGTCGGCTGGCGTCCGCCGGGCTGCCGGCCTACGCCTGGTACGACGCGTTATGGGGCCTGGAAAGCGGCCCCGACGGCGCCCGGCGGATGAGCGAACTGGCCGATGTCATGGCCATCGAGCGCTACAACCTCACCCGCCTGGTGGACCGCCTGGAGGCGGAAGGCCTGGTCACCCGCAGCCGCGCCAGTGATGACGGCCGAGGTGCGTACGCCGCCATCACCGAGAGCGGGAAAGTGCTGCGCAAGAAAATGTGGAAAATCTACGAAGAGGCGGTGGACGAATTGTTCCTGGCGCAGTTCGACGACGACCAGCAGCGAGTCTTCAGCGAAGCGTTGGAGCGCGCGGCCACAGCGGCGCGCAGCAGTGGTCGAGGGAAATAGTCGATGGACTCCACTCAGTGCCGGATAAGCCACCCATGATCAAATGGTTCAAGACCCTCACCCGAACGGATGTCATTGCAACACTCGCCTTGGTCGTCTCCATCGCGTCCGCCTACTTCAGCTACCAGCAATACCAGGACGGCATCGCCAGTCGCAAGACACCGATCATTGTCCGTGTCGGTGCTGAACACGACAAAATCTCGTTCTTCAAGCCCCACGCCGACTTCCCGGTACTTTTCAAACAGCGTTACAAGATCATCCTCACCAACAACAGCTTCAATCCGGAAAGCGTCATTGACTGGCGAATATGGGAGCGCCGGGAGGAGGGCGGCGGGCAGTACATCGGCATGAAATCCAAGCTGCTCGATTCCACGGGAATGCCGATGACCTTGCCATTCCTGATCGCTGCGAAAGAGAGCAAAGTGCTCTTCCTCGACGTTGGCCAGAAAGTCACGCCAGAGGCGTGGGCGGCGGTGGGACCCGCGGTGAGTCTCGGAAAAGAACTGGACTGGTTCGACGCAGACAGGATTTTTGCCGACGCGGGTTATCCACAGTTCGGCCAGCTTGCGCCGGGAGAAAGCTCCCGGTATCAGGACCTGCAAGTCAACCGCTGGACCAAGGGCCCCACGCACCAGGAATTCCAGTTGAACTTCACCAAGGCCGATGGCTACGAAGTGGCTGCGCAGTTATCGCTGAATGTCAGTGATGTTTATCCACAGGGGGAGGCGGTGCGGTAGTGGTGGGCAAAAGCTGATCCGGCATGATTACCGTTACCCGTGGCGAGGGAGCTTGCTCCCGCTGGGCTGCGTAGCAGCCCCCTGGCGGTATGCCAGATGAAAATGGTCGGCAGGTTTGCGACTGCTGCGCAGCCGAGCGGGAGCAAGCTCCCTCGCCACGGGAATAATGTGGTTCAACGGATCGCGGTGCGGCTGCGGTGGCTCACTCGAAGCTCAATACTCCACAGCCCTTGGCTTCGACCATGTCGCTGAATACCGGCAAGCGCGCCACAAACTCCGTCTCGAACGCCAGATACCGATCCTGCGCCGGCACATAACGAATCTCCGGTTTGATCCGCGGCAGGTCCTTGGACGTCAGCTTCAGCACCTGGTTGCTCCGTTGGTTCCAGAACCACGCCAGCGTGTGTGTGCCGAAAGTGTTGGCGCGATAGCTCCACACCCACCAGTCGCCATGTCCACGCGCGACGTGAAGTTGGCCATGAAACGTGCGCAACGTGATCACCTGCTTGGGCTGGGTGACCAGCAGGCGGGTGTCCTGGCGCAGCTCACTGCCGAAGCCGTCCAGCGTCGCCTGGGTCTTGGCGCCGGTGATGAAGTTGAAGCGCCACGCCAGCAACACTGTCTCCTGATACCCCGCGTGCTCGAGGTTCTGCCGCGCGCCTTCGCTGAACAGCAGAATCTCGTCACCGCCCAGATACGCCGTGGCTGGCCGCAGCTTGTAGGCCTCGGCTGGCATCGGTTTGGCGGCGATGGCCTGGTGCGGCGGGTCCAGGTTCCAGACCCAGCAGCGCTTGCCGTTGTGCTGCATGAACAGCAAGCGACGGGGGCCGATGGGCAGGATTGTCAGCTCCTCCGAATCCTCGAAGATCACCTCGCTGCTGTCCCCCGTGATCCGCCAGATTCGCGTCAGATGCTCGGGCTGGTAAATGCGCTGACGTTCGAAAATCTCCTCGTCCACCACGACACAAGGCTCTTCGAATGCTTGCCATTGCATTCCGGCAGGGCCGAACTCTTCGATGACATCGCCCCGGAGGACCTCGTATTTGAACCGATCATCCGCACTGTAATCGCCGTGTTTGACCTGGCGCCTCCACAGGCTGCGCTGGGCGTTGGCGTCGATCAGCCGCAGATCGGCGCCATCCACGCCGTCAGCGCGCTGTTCAAGCATGTCCTGTTCGGCAGGCGGCCATTGGTTGTAGTCGATCAGGAAGCACAGCCAACGGTTTTCGTCCTGCTCGGTAATCGCGGCCCAGCCGTTGCGGTAGTTGTATTCATGCACATAGGTGGGGCCTGGATAGTCATGGACTTCCTGCAACCACTTGACTTTGCCGCGCTTGGGTTTGGCCGGTTTGCGCGCTTTTACCGCAGGTGGCTCGATCAACGTCGCCGTGAAGCTGGGCTCCCCGCGAGGGCTTTGCCAATGCTGGGCAAACGTCTCACGCTGATCGGAAGGAAAAATCACCGGCCGATAGTCGTCGCCACCGGCATCCAGGTTCCACAAGTCATAACCCTGACCCGCCAACACCGGCGCCAGCGCCTCGAAGCAGACCTCGGGCATCTCGTTGGACAGCTCATCCAACAAAGCCTCGAATTCCGGTCCGGCAAACACACCGACGTCGGGATAGTAATGCTGCAACAGTCCGAGCAAGTCGCTGCCCGGTGTTTTCCAATCGATATGAACCAATGGATCAAAACGAGCTGCCATCACGGCTGTTTCCTTGTGGTTTCTCTGCGTATCCCAGCTGCACACCACCAACCTCAAGCAAACCAATAAGCCGATTTTGATTGAGTTGGTCGGGTACAGACTACTGTGGGGGCGAGGACGGCGACCAACCCCGTGGCGAGGGAGCTTGCTCCCGCTGGGCTGCGCAGCAGCCCCAACCCGGCCCACTCAACGCCCCGGAAACTCCCCCAGATAACAAACCGGCGAACTCGAATCCGCCCGCTTCTCAACCTCGTCCTCCAGCCACCGCGCCAACACCAGCGCATTATTCTCAACCGGCGACTTGGCCGCATAGATCAACGTCAGCGTCCCGCCCCTCGCGATATCCACCAACTTCCACCAATGTTCCGGCCGGGCCGCCAGCTCTCGTCGATACGCCACATCGAACTCGGCAAACGAAACCGCCCCCGCCTTGAACGCCTTGCGCAACTCATGAGAAGGCCCAACTTCTGGCAGCCATGTATCGATCGCCAGCGCATCCTTGCGGCAATTGCGCGGCCACAGGCGATCAACCAGAACCCGCACGCCGTCCTCGGCGCTGGCGGTTTCGTAGGCGCGCTTGCATCGGATCATCAACGTCTGCCTGTCGAAGTGGGACCGCGTCAGCATAGGTCGCCCACGACGAGGCGACCAGCCTCCATCCATCGCACTTTACCCACCCTTTGTGAAAAAAACTTCACTCGATCCCTTCAATCAAAAGCCGCGGGCGCTCAAGCAAAGGTGCGCTCCGCAGGCGGCAGAGATGATGGCGCGGAGCACTGTGGGATTTTCGAGCCGTCGTCCGTCCGGAGGCGGTTTTCCATTTGATTTGTCGACAGCGAACCGCCTGGTCGTCATGGCACGGCCCGCCGTATTAAGGATGAGTGAACAAAAATGAACAGAGTTTACCGAGTCGTCTGGAATGCCGTGATGGGCGCATGGCAGGTGGCATCCGAGTTGGTCAAGAGCCACGGCAAGGACAAAAGCCGTACCTCGCTCAGCCTCGTCATCGGCGTGGGCGGCGGACTTTTCGCCTCGGTAGCGGCGGCGGGAGCGTTGCCCACCGGAGGGAACATTGTCGCGGGTAACGGCAGCATTCAGCAGAATGGCAACAACATGGCCATTCATCAGGGCAGCGACAAGCTCGCGATCGACTGGCAGGGCTTTTCCATCGGCAAAGGCAACACCGTCGAATTCGTCCAGCCTGGCAAGGCGTCGGTCGCCTTGAACCGTGTGCTGGGCTCGGATGTATCGGTAATCCAGGGCGCGCTGAAAGCCAACGGCCAGGTGTTCCTGGTCAACCCCAACGGCGTACTGTTTACCCCTGGCGCACAGGTTGATGTGGGCGGCCTGGTGGCCTCTACGCTCAACTTGAGCACCGAAGATTTCCTCGCTGGCAACTACCGTTTCAGTGGCAACAGTGCCGCGTCGGTGGTCAACCAGGGCAACATCAATGCAGAGCAAGGCGGCACCGTTGCCTTGATCGCCGCAAGAATCGTCAACGAAGGCAATATCACCGCGCACAAGGGCAATGTCCTGCTCGGCGCCGGCAGTGTCGTGACGCTCGACCTGGGCGGGCCGGTGCAACTGGAAGTGAAAGAAGGCGCGCTTCAAGCGTTGATCGAAAACGGCGGCGCCATTCGTGCCGATGCCGGCCGCATCCTGCTGACCGCCCGTGCGGCGGAAACCCTCGCAAGCACCGTCATCAACAACACCGGGTTGATCGAAGCACGCTCCCTGGACATCGGTGAAAACGGCCTGGTCACGCTGATGGGGGACCATGGCGATGTGCAAGTCGCTGGGCGTATCGATGTGTCCTCCGACACCGCCAAGGGCGGCAAGATCGTCGTGACTGGCGAGCGCGTGGCGATCAAGGCAGGCGCCGGGCTCGACGCCACCGGCGCCAAGGGTGGCGGCGAAATCAATGTGGGCGGCAGCTGGCAAGGCAAGGACCCGTCGATCAAACAGGCCAGCCAGACCACCATCGCCGCAGGTGCCGTGCTTGACGCATCGGCCACCGACAACGGCAAGGGCGGTACCGTGGTGGCCTGGTCGGATGTCAAGAAAGCGGGCAGCGTGACCCGCGTGGACGGCACCCTGAAAGCCACCGGCGGCGCGAAGGGCGGCGACGGCGGCAAGATCGAAACCAGCGGTGCGAAGCTGGCGGTGAGCAAGGCGGCCGATGCTTCGGCTAAAAACGGCAAGGGCGGCTTGTGGTTGCTCGACCCGGACAGCGTCACGGTGGGGCCGGGTAACGGAGGGTTGACCGGCGGCGCCAACGGGACAGAAGCCACGGTTGGCTTCAACGCGATCGATACGGCCCTGGCCGGCGGCACCGACGTCGCGATCAAGGCCGACAACAGCATCCATTGGAATGGCGACTACACCCCGTCGAGCATCAGCGGCGAGCGGACGCTGACCCTGCAGTCCGGGCACAACGACGGCGGAACCGGCCGCTACGTCTTCGGCAATATTTTCCTCAACGGTGATATCGACGCCAGTGGCGCCGGCAATGGCAACAGCCTCGCGTTGATTCTCAACGGCAAGATCGCGCTCAACACCGATGTGAGCTTGAAGAGCAACGGCGGCAACGTCGTGTTTGCCGGCGTGGTGGACTCCGACGCGGTAGCCAACAACCGCCAACTGCGTGTCGATGCCGGTTCAGGTTCGATCATCTTCAGCGACATGGTCGGCGGTAACAGCGCGTTGGGCTCGCTGTACGCGACCACCAGCGGCGCCGGCAAAAGCTATATCAACGGCGCGAAAGTCTTCACCAGCGGCGAGCAGGTCTACACCGGCGCCGTCGAGCTGGGCACTTCGCAGTTCCTGAACGCCGACTTCGAAAACGGCCTGGTCGGCTGGCAGACGTCTATCGCCCAGTTCTTCACCGGCGTCACCGTGGTCGACGGCGTGGTATCGCCGGATGACCCGACGCTCCCGACCACCTCGCCAACCAACGGCAATGCGCCGAGTGTTTCGCCAGGCGACCAGGGCGACATGAACTACAAACCGCTCACCCCGGTTGCCGCCGCTGGCCAGGGCAAGGACGGCGGCGCTGCGCTGCTGCTGGGTACCGAGAACAATTCCAACTGCCTCAACGCGCCCGCCGGCTGCATCATGCGCGGCCCTTCGGTCGTGAGCGAGGGCACGGTTTCGCTGGCGGCAGGGGAAGCGGTCAGTTTTGATTACAAACCGGTCGCTGGCGGCGACACCTACGATGTCTTCGGCTATCTGTTGAACGTCAACACCGGCGAATACCAGATCATCCTGAACGAAACGGGTAACGGTACCGGCGCGGTGAATTGGCAAACCCGCACGGCAACGGCTGATAGGGCCGGCACATACAAGTTCGTCTTCGTTTCCGGCAGCTTCGACCAGACCGCCGGCAAGCAGGTCGGTGGCTCGCTGTACGTCGACAACATCAAGACCAACACCTCGGGCAGCAAGGGCCTGCAGGGCAGTTCGATCACGTTCAACGGCAGCCTCAACAGCACCGATAACAACCTGGCCATCAAGGCGGACGATATCAACTTCAACGGTGGGGTTGGCAGCGTCACCGGCAACGGCAGCATCGCCCTTGAAACCAACACCCCGAGCAAGAACATTGCCGTGGGCGGCAGCACCGGCGATGCCCCCGGAGCGTTGGAGCTGACCGGCACCGACATCGGCGCGCTGAGCGACGGGTTCACTTCCGTCAAGATCGGTGGCGCCGACATGACCGGTGACATCAACGTCATCGAGCAAACCCGCTTCAATGACAGCCTGGTCCTCGACGCCGGTACCGGCAATATCCACATCAATGACCAACTGACCGTGGCGGACGCACCGGGCACCGGTAACGATGACAACAAACCGGCTCCGGTCCTGGCGTTGCAAAGCAATGGCGGCAAGATCGACCAGACCGCTGGCGGCGCCATTGTTGCCGATGGCCTGGTGCTGTTGGGTAACGGTGCCGTCCATGACCTGGACAACGCCGGCAACGACGTCAATACCATCGCCAGCAACACCGGCACGGTCAGCTTTGCCGATGTCGATGACCTGACCGTTGGCGTTGTGACCATTCCCGACAGCCAGACTCCGGCAAACCCGCAAGGCGTACCGGTTGCCGGCATGATCCAGACCGGTGACCTGAACCTTGTCTCCGACACCCTCACCGTCGGCCAGGCCTTGGTCACCCAGGGCGATACGAGCCTGACCGCCGACGAAATCGATCTCGCCGCGAGCGTCGCCGGTGGTGGCAGCCTCACCCTGCAGCAGAAGACCGATGGGTTGGATATCCACCTGGGCGGCAGCGACGATCCGGAAGTGACCGGGCCTAACGATCCGCTGGTGCTGTCCGACGCCGACCTGGCCAATATCCAGGATGGCTTCGACAAGGTCGTCATCGGTAACGACAAGACGCGCAACATCACCGTCGACGATGAAGGCGCGACCTTCAAGGACGACCTGGCCCTGGTCGCCAACGGCGTCCTGGACCTGTTGGGCAATCTGGCGCTCAAGGACCCCGAAGGCAGCGATGAAGACGGCGCCACCGGCAAGGGCCTGACCCTTAGCGTCGACGCGGGCAAAGGCGCGACCCAGGCAACTGGTGCGACCATTACCGCAGACGAACTGGCCTTGCGCGGCGAAGGTGACTTCAACCTGGGCAAGGGCGGGCATGACGTGAGTGTCATCGCCGCCGATGTCGGCAGCCTGAAATTCGCCGGCAACGGCGACCTGACGGTCGGCGTCGTGGACGGCACCGTGGGGATTACCTCCGATGAGGCGGTCACCCTGAAAACCGATCACGACCTGACGCTGGCCAAAGGCATCACCATCGAAAACGGCCCACGCGATGACTCCAACAATGGCGAAACCCGTGCCGACGACATCATCACCCTGGAAGTAGGGGGCAACACCACCCAGTCCAGCGACGTCGGGGCCAAGCTGGATGCCAGCGGCCTGGTACTGCTGGGCGGCAACTACGCGTTGAACAATTCGGGCAACCTGATCGGCGATATCGCCAGCGAGGCGGGCAAAGTCCGCTTCAACAACAGCGGCGACCTCAAGGTGGGCACGCTGACCGCGACCCATGCCGACGGCACGCAAACCAGCCTCACCGGCGTGAACAACACGGGTGATGTCAGCATCGGCACCCAAGGCAATCTGGCAATCAACGAAGTGCTCGCCACCAGCGGCAACGTGTTCCTCAACGTCGACGGAAAGACCACGCAGGACAGCAACGGCAACATCAGTGCCGACGGCCTCGCCCTCAACGGCGGCGACTTCGAGTTGCGCAACAACGGCAACGTAGTGGGCGATATCGCCAGCGAGGCGGGCAAGGTCGCCTTCAACAACACCGGCAACCTGAAGGTCGGCACGCTGACTGAAACCGACGGCAGCGGCAATCTGGTCAAAACCACGACTGGCGTGAACAACACTGGCGATGTGAGCATCGGCACCCAAGGCGATCTGGCGATCAACGAAGGGCTGGCGACCAGCGGCAATGTGTTCCTGAACATCGGCGGCAAGACCACCCAGGACGGCAACGGCAATATCACTGCCGATGGCCTGGCGCTTAACGGCGGCGATTTCGAGTTGCGCAACAACGGCAACGTGGTCGGTGATATCGCCAGTGAGGCGGGCAAGGTTGCGTTCAACAACACCGGCAACCTGAAGGTCGGCACGCTGACTGAAACCGATGGCAACGGTAACGTGGTCAAGACCACTACCGGGGTGAACAACACCGGCGACGTGAGCATCGGCACCCAAGGTGATCTGGCGATCAATGAAGGGCTGGTGACCAGCGGCAACGTGTTCCTAAACATCGGCGGCAAGACCACCCAGGATGGCAACGGCAACATCACTGCCGACGGCCTGGCCCTCAACGGCGGCGACTTCGAGTTGCGCAACAACGGCAACTTAGTGGGTGATATCGCCAGCGAGGCGGGCAAGGTTGCGTTCAACAACACCGGCAACCTGAAGGTCGGCACGCTGACTGAAACCGACGGCAACGGCAACGTGGTCAAGACCACGACTGGCGTGAACAACACTGGCGACGTGAGCATCGGTACCCAAGGCGATCTGGCGATCAACGAAGGGCTCGCCACCAGCGGCAATGTGTTCCTCAACGTCGCTGGCAAGACCACACAGGATGCCAACGGCAACATCACCGCCGACGGTCTCGCGCTTAACGATGGCGATTTTGAGTTGCGCAACAACGGCAACGTGGTCGGTGATATCGCCAGTGAGGCGGGCAAGGTTGCGTTCAACAACACCGGCAACCTGAAGGTCGGCACGCTGACTGAAACCGACGGCAACGGCAACGTAATCAAGACCACCACCGGCGTGGAGAACAGCGGCGACGTCAGCATCGGCACCGACGGCAACCTGGCGATCAACGAAGGGCTGGCGACCAGCGGCAACGTGTTCCTCAACGTCGACGGCAAGACCACTCAGGATGCCAACGGCAATATCACCGCTGGTGGCCTGGCCCTCAACGGCGGCGACTTCGAGTTGCGCAACAACGGCAACGTGGTCGGTGATATCGCCAGCGAGGCGGGCAAGGTTGCGTTCAATAACACCGGCAACCTGAAGGTCGGCACGCTGACCGAAACCGATGGCAACGGCAACGTGGTCAAGACCACCACCGGCGTCAACAACAGCGGTGACGTGAGCATCGGCACCCAAGGCAATCTGGCAATCAACGAAGGGCTCGCCACCAGCGGCAACGTGTTCCTCAACGTCGACGGAAAGACCACGCAGGACAGCAACGGCAACATCACTGCCGACGGCCTGGCCCTCAACGGCGGCGACTTCGAGTTGCGCAACAACGGCAACGTGGTCGGTGATATCGCCAGTGAGGCGGGCAAGGTTGCGTTCAACAACACCGGCAACCTGAAGGTCGGCACGCTGACTGAAACCGACGGCAACGGCAACGTGGTCAAGACCACCACCGGCGTGAACAACACTGGCGACGTGAGCATCGGTACCCAAGGTGATCTGGCTATCAACGAAGGGCTGGCCACCAGCGGCAATGTGTTCCTGAACATCGGCGGCAAGACCACCCAGGACGGCAACGGCAATATCACTGCCGATGGCCTGGCGCTTAACGGCGGCGATTTCGAGTTGCGCAACAACGGCAACGTTGTGGGCGATATCGCCAGTGAGGCGGGCAAGGTCGCGTTCAACAACACCGGCAACCTCAAGGTCGGCACGCTGACTGAAACCGATGGCAGCGGCAACGTGGTCAAGACCACGACTGGCGTGAACAACACTGGCGACATCAGCATCGGCACCCAAGGCGATCTGGCAATCAACGAAGGGCTCGCCACCAGCGGCAACGTGTTCCTCAACATCGCCGGCAAGACCACCCAGGACGCCAATGGCAACATCACCGCCGATGGCCTGGCCCTCAAGGGCGGTGATTTCGACCTGCGCAATGCCAGCAACTGGGTCGGCGATATCGCCAGCCGAGCGAAGGACGTCAGCTTCGTCAACCGCAGCGACGTCACCGTCGGCAGGTTGACCGAGACGGCACTGGACGGCACCCAGCTGGATCAGATCGTCGGCATCGGCAACACCGGCAAGGTCCAGGTCGTAACGACGACCGGCAACATCACCCTGGCCGAGAATGTCAGCACCACCAGCAACGCCTCCGATGCGATCGTGCTCAACGCCGGTCAATCGGCTTCGGCGGGCGTGGCCGCGGGCGGAGATGTGAAGGCTGGTGCCGGCGTGACGGTGTCTACCGGCGCTAGTGGCCGGGCGGTGATCTACACCGGCAGCCTCGCCGGCAGCACCCGCATGGTCGATGTGGTCGGCAGTGGCAGCGGCAATTTCCGCTACAACAGCGACGAGCAGCAGAGCAACTTCGGCAGGGCGCTGGGCAACAGTGGCGTGCATGCCGTGTACCGCGAGCAACCGACTCTGGTGGTTTCCACCAACGGTACGACCACCCAGACCAAGGTGTTCGACGGCAGCTCCACCTTCAATGGCGGCGGTATCGGCGGTTATGACGCCAACGGTCTGTGGAACGGCGACACCAAGCAGATGCTTGGCAACCCGTTGTACTCAGTGGCGGCTTCAGGCCCGGGCTCGCACTTGATCAACATCGGTGGGCTGGCTGACCTGGGTTACCTGATCGTCAGCAACCCGGCCAACGCCAACCTCACCGTGACTTCATCCATTGACTATGAGGCCGTCCGGCAGAGCGTCGCCGATGCAACCCGCGTTGGCGCGCAGCAGAATTCGCCGCATTCCCCGGAGCTCGATCCGGCCCAGCCGAAGCCGGCTGACTGGTCTGACTACGGCGTCGAGGACGGCGGTCTCCTGCTGGTGGACCAGGGCGGCACTCGGGCGAACGGCAATGCGGGCGACAGCGATTCGGCCGCCCAGGCCGAGGACACCGCCAGCGAGCGGGAACTGGCCGGGAACGTCTGCTCCGACGGCGGGGTATCCGCCGGCGGCGCGTGTGCGGCCTATCCGCCGCAGACCGTGTTCGTCGTACGCGGCGGTGTGCGCTTGCCAAGCCTGGCCATGCGTCCCTGAACCCTGACATCCACCTTTTCATTTGAAGGAGCCCCCTGGCCACGTCCGCGGACGTGGTCATGGGCTCAGGCAAGCCGAATTTTTCGAGATTGATCCAATGCATAACAAACTGATGTCCTGCGCCGCCGGTCTGGCGTTGTTGTCCACTTCCCCGGCCTGGGCGGCAACCCTGCCGGCACGCCCGATCCCCGACGCCGGTCGCATCCTGCAGGAACTGCCGATTCCGCAGCAGGAGCTGCCGCAAAGCATTCGCCTGGATGTCGAGGCGCCACAGCCGACACAGGAAAAAGTCGGCGGCGCCAAAGTCCAGCTCAACGCCGTGCGCTTCACCGACAACACCCGCATCGACGAGGCCAGACTGCAACGCGTCGTCGCCCCGGCCATCGGTCAGGCCCTTGATCTGGACGCGCTGCGCGAAGTGGCCCGGCAGGTCACGCTTTACTACCGCGAGCAAGGCTACCCCTTCGCCCGCGCCTACCTGCCGGCACAACGCATGGAAAAAGGCGAGCTGACCATCGCCGTGATCGAGGGCCGCTATGGCAAAGTCACCGCCGTCAACGACGATGCAAAACTGGCCGCCCAGGCGCAGCCGTTCCTGGATGACTTGCAGCCGGGCGACGTGATCGAGCGTGAGCGCCTGGAGCGCAGCATATTGGTGCTCTCCGACTTGCCGGGCGTGGATGTTCGTCCGGTCATCCGTCCGGGGGAAGCGCTTGGCACCGGTGACCTTAATGCCCAGGTGAGCAAAACCGAGGCCTTCGAGGGCAAGGCCACGCTGGACAACCACGGCAACCGTTATTCGGGGCGCAATCGCCTGACGGTACAAGGCGACTGGAACAGCCCGCTGATGTTGGGCGATCGCCTCAGCGCCGCGGTGATGGCCACCGATGAAGACCTGTATTTCGGCAGTCTCGGCTACTCGATGCCACTGGGCACCTCTGGCCTGCGTGGCAACGTCGGTTACGCCCAGAGCTCTTATGACCTGGGCGCCGAATTCGCCGACCTGGGGGCGACCGGTACCGCCGAAGTCAGCAGCATCGGCCTGAGCTATCCACTGCTGCGCAGCAACCAGGCGAACCTCATGCTGGCCGGGCAGTACCAGCACAAGGACCTTGAAGACAAATACGAAGTGCTCGGCCTGAGCTTTGAAAAAAGCAGCAACTCGCTGCCCATCAGCCTGCAGTTTGACGTCAGGGACAGCTTGCTCGGCGGCGGCATCACCTACGGCGGCGCGACGCTGACCTACGGTGACCTGAAGCTGGATTCGGCCCTGCGCGAAGGCGACCGTCAGACCGCCCAGACCGAAGGCGACTTCAGCAAAGTGAATGTCGACCTCGCCCGCCTGCAAGCGCTGCCAGCCAACTTCACGCTCTTCGCCCGTTTCCTCGGCCAGTGGAGCAACGACAACCTCGACTCCTCCGAAGATTTCAGCCTCGGCGGCATCGATGGCGTACGCGCTTATCCACAAAGCGAAGGCTCGGGCGACGAAGGCATGCTGACCCAGATCGAGCTTCGCTACCCGATCGACAAGTTCACGCCTTACCTGTTCTGGGACGCCGGCAAGGTGCGCATCAACCACAACGAGTGGGCCGATGAGGAAAACAACCGCAGCATCTCCGGCGGCGGTGTCGGTTTGCGCGCTCAATACGGCCAGCTCTCGTTCGACGCAACGGTCGCATGGCGCCACTCCGGCGGCGAAGCGCAAAGCGATACACGCCAGGAAAACCCGCAACTGCTCGCTCAGATCGGCTACTCGTTCTGATTGCATAAAGCCCCCGTGGCGAGGGAGCTTGCTCCCGCTGGGCTGCGCAGCGGCCCTATAAAAAACAGTTCGGCAATTTGAGCGCTTTTCCTTTGTGGCGAGGGGATTTATCCCCGTTGGGCTGCGAAGCAGCCCCTGAGCCAGGCACCTCGGTGTGCCAGGAAGATCGGGTGTGTTGCTTTGGGGCTGCTGTGCAGCCCAACGGGGATAAATCCCCTCGCCACAAGGGGGCGTCGTTCGCTATCAGAACTCGCCTGGGCTGATGTCCAGGCGCAGCCAATCTTGCTTGCCATCCTTCCACCGGATCTGAAATAGAAACCGAATCCCTGTGGGAGCGGGCCTGCCCGCGAATCGGCCGTGGTAACACCCTTCATTCAAGGATTCACACTAACCCCGTGGCGAGGGAGCTTGCTCCCGCTGGGCTGCGAAGCGGCCCTATAAAAAACAGTTCGGCAATTTGAGCGCTTTTCCTTTGTGGCGAGGGGATTTATCCCCGTTGGGCTGCGAAGCAGCCCCCTGAGCCAGGCACCTCGGTGTGCCAGGAAGATCGGGTGTGTTGCTTTGGGGCTGCTGTGCAGCCCAGCGGGGATAAATCCCCTCGCCACAAGGGGGCGTCGTTCGCTATCAGAACTCGCCTGGGCTGATGTCCAGGCGCAGCCAGTCGTGCTTGCCATCCCTCCACCGGATCTGAAATAGAAACCGAATCCCTGTGGGAGCGAGCCTGCCCGCGAATCGGCGGTGGCAACACTGTTCATTCAAGGATTCACACTAACCCCGTGGCGAGGGAGCTTGCTCCCGCTGGGCTGCGCAGCGGCCCCTGAACCAGGCACCTCGGTGTGTCAGGAAAATTGGGTTTGCTGCTTCGGGGCTGCTGTGCAGCCCAGCGGGAGCAAGCTCCCTCGCCACAGGGTAGAGAACGGCATCCCCGCGCATCAGAGAACGGCCCAAATCGAACGACCGTTTATCGCCCCTCAAAAATTTGATAGCTTCAGTTCTCGCTTTACCTGCCGCTATATCGATTTGTTGCCGGCCCGGTACATAATTCCTCGCTTGGCAATTCGCGACAGTGACCTGGCCGAACACAACAAGAGACCTGGCGAATGGACAACGGACGATACGAAAGGCCGGCAGCGGCGGCGGAGGGCTCGGCGGCGTCCGACGCGTTGCCGCATATTCTGCTGATCGACGATGTCCCTGAAGACATCCGCGCCACGCTCATCCTGTTGAAGACCCAGCCCTGGCGCATCTCCCTGGCCAGCGATGCCTATCAAGGCTATCAACGGGCACTCGCCCTGCGCCCGGACCTGATCGTGCTGGATGTGCACATGCCGCAAATGGATGGCTTCAGCCTGTGCCGGCTGTTGCGCGAGGCACCGGCCACTCGGCATACCCCCATCCTGTTCCTGTCGTCGGCGAACACTTCATTGGAGCGCCTCGAAGGGCTGACGGTCGGCGCGGTCGATTACATCCCCAAATCCTGTGCCCCCGAAGAAGTGCTGGCGCGGATCAAGATCCACCTGCAACTGACCTGGCGCGCGCCACCGGCATTCCACGAAAGGCCGGCGGATCCGGAACCGCAAGGCGATGAAATCGTGCTGCGCGCGGCGATGCGCCTGATCGAAAACCAATTGGACGACATGCCGTCCCTCGGCATCCTCGCGCAAAAAGTCGGCACCCATGAAAAACGCCTCTCGGCGATTTTTCGCGAACACCTGGGGATGACCGTGTTTGCCTATATCCGCGACGCCCGCTTGCGTCGTGGCCAGGATCTGCTCGCCGAAAGCGCCATGAGCGTGCAAGACGTCGCCGAACTGGTGGGTTTTCGCAACGCCTGCAATTTCACCACGGCGTTCCGCCAGCGAATCGGCATGACGCCCAGTCAGTTTCGCCAGCAGACCCTGGGCACCAGCGAAATCGAGTCGGCCGGGCGCGCCTGATGCGGCTACTGCAGTTTTTCTTGCTGACGATAACGTTGTTATCCACAGGCCTGCTGCGCGCGGCGCCTGTGGATATCTGCCGGGCTGACCAACTGGACCTGATGCCCTCGGCGCAGATTTTCGAAGACGCCCAGGCCAATCTGAGCCTGGAACAAGTCGCCCAGCTGCCCGAAAATGATTTCAACTCTGCAACCGCGCACTGGCCGACCCAGGGCTATAGCCGGTCCGCGTTCTGGTTGAAATGGCAGTTCACCAATTCGAGCGCTGAGGCGTGCTCGCGCATGCTGGTCGTCGGGGCGCCGCGCCTGGAAGACATTCGCGTCTATCAGCCGGGGCATGACGCCCATGCCGGCGGCGCCTATCCCTTGGCCGAATGGCCGCAGCCAGCGGCGCGTCAGCCGGCATTCCCGGTAACGTTGGCGGCAGGGCAGAGCACCACGGTGTTCGTCCGGGTGACGAGCAACTTCCAGATGCTGCTTGAGCCGGAACTGTGGTCCGAACCGGCGCTGCTGCGCAGTCAGCAACAGACGTACCTGAGCGACGGGCTCACCCTCGGCATCGTCCTGCTGGTCGTCCCGTTCGGCCTGATCGTCGGCTGGATCCTCCGTTCGCGACTGCTCAGCGTGAACGCCGGCGCGGTCCTCAGCTACATCCTGCTGACCTGCATCCTTAACGGATATTTGATCTACTGGCCGAGCGCGCTGGGTTGGACGCGTGAGCTGCTGACCTGCGCCAGCGCGATCTCTTTCGTCCTGTTCCTGGCCTACTTCCGCGTGCTGCTGCAGGTATCCCAACTGCCCAGGATCATCGCTTGGAGCTATTGGGTGCCGCTGCTGGGCTGCATCTTCGGCCGGCTCTGGTGGCTCAAAGTCGATGCGGTCCAGGGCGCGCAGATGGTTCAGGTGGCCCTGTTCAGTTTTTATGGCGTGCTGCTCGTCACGCTGTTCATGGCCTGGCGCGCACGCCTGAGCTACAGCTGGATGGCCTGGCTGGTGCCGGCGCTATTGCTTGGGCAACTGCTGATGCGGATCTTTTTCCCTCAGGAACAATTGCCCTGGCAGTCGCCGCAAAGCAAGTACAGCTTGTCGTCCACCTTGGCCGGCGTGGTCCTGCTGGTGTGTACGTTGCTCATGGAAGTTGCCCGCAGCCGCAACCGCGAGAAGCACGCCCTGTCCACCCTCGAACAACAACGCCAGGCCGAACACGAACGGCTGGAAAGCACCGTTGCGCTGCGCACCTCGCAACTGCGTGAATCGCTGGCGGCCCGCAGCGCGTTGATGGCACGGATCAGCCACGACCT
Organism: Pseudomonas sp. Z1-29; assembly: GCF_051131995.1. NCBI lineage: Bacteria > Pseudomonadati > Pseudomonadota > Gammaproteobacteria > Pseudomonadales > Pseudomonadaceae > Pseudomonas > Pseudomonas sp. Z1-29. The sequence goes on from NZ_CP071645.1 coordinate 1,150,273, forward strand.
GCGTTCGCCGCTGGTGCGCATCATCGACTACGCACGCCTGCTGCACGCCGGGCCCAACCGCGACTATCAGGCGACGATCGAGCGCAACGCCCGCCAGCAACTGGAGCTGATCGACGAAATGCTCGAGTTTTCCCGTGGCGAGCTGGAGCAGATGCAACTGACCCTCGCACCGGGCTACCTGTACGGCTTCCTCCACGAGATCGCAGATGAGGCGGGTTTCCTCGCTGCGCGCCAGGGCAATACTTTCGAGGCGAACTTGGCCGATGACCTGCCGCCGCTGGTGGAAGCCGACTTCAAACGCCTTCGGCAGGTATTGATGAACCTGCTGGCGAATGCGGCGAAATTCACCCGCGATGGCCAGATCCGCTTCGAAGTGAGCGCAGGTCCAGGCGCCAGCGCCGGCACCGTGGAACTGCACTTCAACGTGATCGACAGCGGCATCGGCATCGACCCGCAAGAATTCGAACAACTGCTGCAACCGTTCCGCCGCGGCCGCAATGCGCAGCGCTACGAAGGCAGCGGGCTTGGTCTGTCCATCGTCACGCAATTGCTTGAACGCATGGACAGTCGCCTCGAACCCCAGGCCACCGGGCAGGGCAGTCACTTCAGTTTTCGCCTGCAACTCAAATGCGCCGAGGAACACGACCTCGAAAACGGCATCGTCGACAACAACGCCGCGCCGTTTGATGGCCAGGGCAAGCACGTGCTGCTGGTGGATGACATCGAGCAGAACAGCGAGTGGCTCTACGATCTGCTGGCCGGCTACGGCTTTGACGTGAGCATCGCGACCAACGGCGAAGCGGCCTTGGCCTGCCTGGCGGAACAACCGGTCGACCTGCTGATCAGCGACCAGATGATGCCCGGCATGGACGGTTGGGAACTGCTGCGACAAGTGCGCAAGCGCTGGCGTCATCTGCCCGTGATGCTTTATTCGGCGGTGCCGCCACGCAGGCCGCAGGATTATCCAGAGGATCTGGAGTTCAATGCAGTATTGCTCAAACCCGCCGACAGCCGCGAACTGCTGGCGTGGGTCAAGGCACTGGCCTGCCCGGACACAACGCGTCGTGCGTTGGCTCGGGAGTTCTAGCATGCCGGGTTTGAGTTACTGGTTGCTCCTGATTGGCAGTCTTTCGGCATGGCCCTGGACGGTGGCGACTGCCGGCCAAGAGGCGCCCGGCGCCCTCACGCTCGACGAAACCACGGTGACCGCCCGACGCCGCGAAGAAGACCTGCAAGACGTGCCCATCCCGATCAACGTCCTCTACGGCGAACAGCTGGACGAGGCCGGCCTGCACTCGCTTCGAGACATTCAACAGCGCGTGCCCGGCCTGATCGTCTCCGGCCATGACGCCCGTTACGCCGGTTTCGGCCTGCGCGGCTTCGGCGCTACCGCCTACAACGATGGCCTGGAAGGCAGCGTCGGCACCTATGTCGATGGCGTCTACCAGGCGCGCCAGGGCATGGCCTTCACCGAGCTGATGGACATCGAGCGCATCGAAGTCCTGCGCGGGCCGCAGGGCACCTTGTTCGGCAAGAACACCACCGCCGGCGCCCTGAACATCATCACCCGCCAGCCGACCTTCCAGCCTGAAGCCAACCTGGAAGCCAGCTATGGCGAGCGCGGTTTGCGTGAGTTTCGCGGGACGATTTCCGGGCCGTTGCAGGACGACGTACTGGCCGGCCGACTCAACGTTTTCGACAGCGCCTCCGAGGGCAGCGTCGAAAACCTGCAAGACGGCAGCCGCCTCGGCGATGCCGACAGCCAAGGCCTGCGCGGCCAACTGTTATGGACGCCGAACACCGATTTCAGTGCTCGCCTGATCGCCGACTACGCCGAGCAAAACGAAGCCGGCAACGTCCTGTTGGCCAATCACTACAGCCAGCAAACCCGCAAGCGCGCCCAGTTCGTCGGTTATCCGCTGGCGGAGCCCGACCCTTACAAACGCGAGACCCGCATCGACGCGCCGGGCCGTCCGCGAACCCTGCAGAACGGCGTGTCGCTGGAATTGAACTGGGACCTCGACGAGGCGATGCGCTTCACCAGCATCACCGCTTATCGCGACTGGGACTACCGCGCGACCCGCGACGGCGACAGCACCGCGCTGGCGGTGGCGCAGTCCGAAACCGAGCTCGGCCATCGGCAGTTCAGCCAGGAATGGCGCCTGTCCGGCACGGCCGGTTCGTCCGTCGACTACGTCGCCGGCCTCTACTATCTGCGCCAGCAGCTTGACCGTGAGATCGATGCCGAATTCGGCAAGGACGCCGCGCCCTGGTTCGTCGGCGATCAACTCGACCAACTGAAAAAACTCTTCGGCATCAATTTCACTGATCCGAGGCAGGTGCCGTCGATGCTGCTCAACGGCGCCCGACAACATTTCGACGGCGAGCAGAAGGGCGACAGCCGAGCGATTTTCGGCCAGCTCTCCTGGCGCCCGATCGACCCGCTGGAACTCACCGGCGGCCTGCGCTACAGCCATGAGCGCAAGGACGGCTGGATCTCCCGCGACGTCAGCAACCTCGCCCCGCTGACCGGCTTGCCGCCGGTGTTCCAGGCCGGTGGACAATTGCTGCGCGACATCGCCCTCGGCCGTGGTTATTACCGCGAGGACTCGATCGAAGAACACAACGTCTCCAGCCTCGCCAGCGCCAGCTACCGTTTCAGCGAAGCGGTGATGGGCTACGTCAGCTGGTCGCGGGGCTACAAGGCCGGCGGCATCAACTTCGACGTGGTCGGCCCGTTCACCGCGCCGACCTTCGAGCCGGAGCGGGCCACGTCCCTGGAACTGGGCGTGAAAACGCGCTTCTGGAACGAGCGCGCGTTGCTCGACCTTGCCGTCTACCAGACCGACGTCGACAACTACCAGGCGCTCACCTACAGCCCGCCGACCTCGCTGTTCGCGCCGCCGCTGCGGGACAACCTGATCAACGTCGGCAAAGTCCGCCTGCGCGGCATCGAACTGGATTCCGCCTGGCAACTCACCTCGCAACTCACCGGGCGCCTCGGCCTGGCCTGGAGCGATGCGCGCTACCGCAGCTTCCCCAACGCGCCGTGCCCGCCGGCCTCGGGCCAGTGGACCTGCGACCTCAGCGGCGACCGGCTCTACAACGCGCCGGAATGGAACCTCAGCAGCGGCCTCGACCACAGCCATCCGCTGCCCTATGGATTGGAAGCGTTCAGCGGCATCGACTACAGCTTTCGCACCGGCTACTACGGCACCCTCGAAGGTGGCGAAGGCAGCTATCAACCGAGCTACGGCCTGACCAACCTGCGCCTCGGCCTGCGCAGCCAGAACCGCGCCTGGGAAGTGGAAGGCTGGGTGCGCAACGTCTTCGACCGTAACTACATCACCGCCGTGTATTCACTGCTCGGCGCCGGTGACTACGGCGTCATGACCGGCAGCGAACGCACCCTCGGCACCACCGTCAGACTTCGCTATTGACCGAAATGAACCGCGTCGGGCAGAACGCCAGACGATTGCCGCCGGCCTTCTTCGACAGGTACATCGCCTGATCCGCCTTGCTGATCAGCGCATCGACCTCCAGCCCATGCTCAGGGTAAAACGCCACGCCGATACTCGCGGCAATCTCCACCGTCTGCGCACCAATCAGGATCGGCGCATTCGCCGCTGCCAGCATCCGCTTGAGCAACGGCTCGCTGTCCTCCACCTCCTGCAAACCCACCAGCCCGGCGACAAACTCGTCACCGCCGAGGCGTGCCAACGTATCGCCCTCACGCAACGTCGCGTTGATCCGCGCCGCGACAATCTGCAACACCCGATCACCCCAGTCATGGCCATAGCTGTCGTTCAGCGCCTTGAACCCATCCAGGTCAATAAACGCGATCGCCACCTTCTGCTGATGCAGGCGCGCCTTGCCCAACGCCTGGCGCATCCGTTCGGCCAGCAACAAGCGATTGGGCAATTGCGTGAGCGCGTCATACCGCGCATCCCGCTCCAGCAACTGCAAGCGCTGCTTCATCTGCGTCATGTCGCTGCACAGCGCCACGTAGTGCTGAACGTTGCCGTGACGGTCATGCACCGCACTGATGCTGATCCGCGACGTCATCTCCCGGCCATCCTTGTGGCTGCTTTGAATTTCACCGGACCAATGCCCGTGGAAATCCAGCGCATTCTTCATCGGCGCATAAAACGCCGCGAGCCGCCGCACCATGCGATGAGAATTCAACTCTCGCCCCAGCACCTCGTCCTGCGCGTAACCGGTAAGCCGCGTAAACGCCTCGTTCACACCGATGACCCGACCGAACGCATCGACCATGATCACCCCGTCGCGGGCATGACTGAACACCGTCGCGGCGAGCTCCGGGCAAACGTCGCTGAGGTAACGGTCCAGCGCGCCTTCGTCACGGGGCGCGGGCCAGGTCCTGGAATCAAAACCCTGCTGCGCCAGATAGGCGGCCAGGGAAGAAAGGGATTTATGCAGGCGGGTCAGCGCATTCGTAGCGAGCCTGGAGTTGAGGCAATAGCTGCGAATGAAGGTGCGTAGGTTCATGGGAGGTACACGGTGCTCGGGTTGCAGCGGTTGGGGGTGAGTGGATGTGGGCATTATCGGGGTGGGGGAGTGGCGGGGCGTTTGCTGGAGGGGATGGGGGCTTTGCGGGAGGGGAAAGGTTGGGAAGATTTTTTGTGTGGGTTGTATCAGCGCCAGTCGGCGCGGGAGTGTCAGATTTTTTGTGTGCGGGCCGGTAACGGCCTGCCGTTAGGCAGACCTTCATTTACCACGTCGGCCTGATGAACCGATCCCCGTACAGGATCGCGAACTGATTCATGGCGCTTTTCCAGTCATGGGCTGCACTGCCCCAGTTTGCGGTTATATTGCGCAAGCCCAGCCAGATTAACTTGGTGGCAGCTTCATCGGTTGGGAAGTGCCCCCTCGTTTTAATGATCTTGCGCAGTTGAGCGTTGATGCTCTCGATTGCATTGGTCGTGTAAATCACTTTCCGGATGGCGGGCGGAAAGACAAAAAACGGGATGACTCGATCCCAGGCGCGTCGCCAGGCAGCTACGATGGTTGGGTACTGTTTGCCCCAGGGGCCATTTTCGAACGAGTCCAAAGCCGCTTCGGCGGCCTCGGCGTTGATCGCTTGATAGATCGGCTTAAGCGCTTTGGCCAGTTCCCGACGTTTGTCCCAGGCTGCATAGTCGAGGCTGTTGCGGATCAGATGTACGATGCAGGTTTGCAAAGTCGTCTCAGGAAACACCGCGCTCAGGGCTTCTGGCATGCCTTTGAGACCATCGGTCACGGCAATCAGCACATCTTCGACTCCGCGTGTCTTGAGGTCATTGAAGACCTTCATCCAGAACTTGGCGCCTTCCGTTGTCTCGATCCAGATGCCCAAGATATCGCGGGTTCCGTCCGGTAATACGCCCAAGGCCAAGTAGATGGCCTTATTGCGGACCAGTCCTTCTTCCCTGATTTTGACCCGCAACGCGTCGAAGAAGATGACCGGATACATCTGCTCAAGCGGTCGTTGCTGCCAAGCGCCGATCTCCTCCATCACCGCGTCGGTGACCGAACTGATGAAGTCGTGCGAGACATCTGTCCCGTACTGTTCCAAGAGAAACGCGCGAATCTCGCGAACCGTCATGCCCCGAGCGTACATGGCGATGATCTTGTCATCGAACCCGGTAAAGCGCCGCTCATGCTTGGGAATCAGGATCGGCGCAAAGCTGCCATCGCGATCACGGGGAATCTCCAGACGAAGCGGACCGTCGTCTGTCAGAACGGTCTTGCCGCTTTTACCGTTGCGCTGGTTACTCGACTCCTCGGGACGCTCCGCGCCCTGAGGATAGCCAAGATGGTGGCCCAGCTCTGCGCCCAGGGCTCGCTCGATAAGCGCCTTCTTGAAGGCCATCGACGCATCCTGAATCGCCTCGGCAGTCATTGGGCCTTTGACGAACTGATCAATCAGCTCCTTCGGGATCGAAGGGAGCTCGGCTTTGGCCTCCAAGGCCGTCTTCTTTTTGGTTGGCATACATGCACCTCTTCAGCATGTTATGCCCGAACACAAAATTTCTGACAGTCCCGTCGGCGCCCCTCAGCTAGTCGAGTGCCTTCCTTTGTGGCGAGGGGATTTATCCCCGTTGGGCTGCGAAGTAGCCCTCAAACCAGACAACTCAGTGTGTCAGGGAGACTGGCTTCATTTTTAAGGCAGCTGCGCAGCCCAACGGGGATAAATCCCCTCGCCACAGGGCCCGGTTCGGTGCGCGATAGCCCAGTGGCTCGGACGCGGTGGATACTCCCCCGTCACAGGTAACTGGAAGTCTACTGAGTCCCAGGCACGACACTCACCCCTTTGTGGGAGCGAGCTTGCTCGCGATAGCGGTGCTTCAGTCAACGAATATTCAAGCGGGTCCGGCCTTCCAGGACGCAACCCGCCCTGTGGGACCTAATGCACCACTTCAAAGGGCGGCGTGACCACCCGCCGCCAGCACTACCCGGCCAAACCTGGCGTGCTTATCCAGCGGTGTGATCGCCAACAAGTGATCGAGGCGAATCTCATGGCGACCGTCAGCGGTTTCGACTTCGAGAAATTCCTCCCGTGTGCTGGCGGTTCGTGTGGTGATCGCGCGGGCCGTCAGGTGCTGGCCGTCGATCAGCTCGATATCCAGCATGTAGCCGCACAGGCAAGCGATTTCCAGATAGTCATGCAGGTCGCAGTGCAGCGGTTTATAGGTATCCATTTCACGCCTCCCAGCCTCGCAGTTTCAGGATGAAAAAGCCCTGCCTGCCGACACGCGCGCAGAATTGGGCGAAGTCCAAGTCGTGGCAGTCAATCAGCACGCCGAAGTGTAAGCATCACCCCTTCTGAACGCATACACATATGCCAACCGATCACACCACCATTCCCCAAGAGAAACCACTGTCTTCAAGAAGAACACCAGCCCCGTGGCGAGGGAGCTTGCTCCCGCTGGGCTGCGCAGCAGCCCTAGTCGTGAGCGCCTCGCACCGAAGCTGGAGCCGTCTCAGTAACGACTGACAGACGCTAGCAACAAAGCCTCGCCAGCCCACAGCGCCTTGCGCCGCTGCCTACAACTACGCCTGAATCCGCCGACTTGTGCGCCTTGGGTGATGTCGGTAGCTTGGGACCTGTCACCGCGCATCAGTGATCGGGTTTAGTCGCCCGACGTTTTTTCGAAAGCGGAAGACTTTGCATCGGCGTTTAACGAGGCCTATCCCATCTCTTGACGGCGAAAGGAAACAATACGGGCTGCCTTACGTACTTATCCATCATACGAACGACTTTCCTGTCCACCCACCGCCAGCACAACTCGGCCGAACCTGGCGTTGCTGTTCAGCGGCGTAATCGCCAGCAAGCGATCGAGGCGGATCTCCTGACGGACATCAACAGTTTCAACTTCGAGAAACTCCTCCCCCGTGCTGGCGGTCCGCGTGGTGATCGCGCGGGCGGTCAGGCATTGGCCGTCAGTCAGCTCGATGTCCAGCGTGTAGCCGCACAGGCAGGCGATTTCCAGGTAGTCATGCAGGTCGCAGTGCAGCGGTTTGTAGGTATCCATTTCACGCCTCGCAGCCTTGCAGCTTGAGAATGAAAAAGCCCTGCCGGTTGATGGCCTCGACTATCTCGGGGTTGCTCGGCTCGACGTGGCAGAAACGGCAGTCGTTCAAGGTAATGTCCTGATCTTCGATGCCCTGTTCGGCCAGGAAACGTCGCGCGCAGGATTGGGCGAAATCCAGGTCGTTGCGGTCGATCAGCACGTCAAAATGCAGGTAGCGCCCGTCTTGGGTGCGGACATGTGTGTCATAGACTTTGATGGTCATGAGGTTCTCTCCGTCGCGAGGGTATCAAGGCCGCTTGCCGGAGCGACCGAGCAGGTCACGTTGATCCGCTCGGGTCGCAAGAGCAGGCAAAATCAGCGCAGCTGGTTCAGCATCGCGTTCAATCGGCTATTGCCCGCATCGTCGAGCGCGAAGACCGGCAAGCGCGGGTCGCCGACTTCCAGGCCGAGGGTGCGCAAACCGGCCTTGATGGTGGCGGGCAAGCCTCCTTTGAGAATGAAGTCCAGCAGTGGTAATTGTCGGTAGAACAGCGCCCGGGCTTTGTTCAGGTCGTTGGCCAGCACGGCTTCGTACAGGTCGAGGTTGAGCTGCGGGATGAGGTTCGGCGCAGCGGTGCACCAGCCTCTGGCGCCAGCCGCGAAGGCTTCCAGCGCCAGTGGATTGCAGCCGTTGTAGAACGGTACCTGGCCTTCGCCCAGCAGATGCAGCTGGTGCATGCGCTGGATATCGCCGGTGCTTTCCTTGACCATGGTGACGTTATCCACCGCGTTGAAAATCCGCAGGATCAGCTCCACGGACATGTCGATGCCGCTGGTGGCCGGGTTGTTGTAGAGCATGATGGGCACGTCGATGCTGGCGCCGATGGTCTGATAATGCGTGAGGATCTGCGCCTCACTCAATTTCCAGTAAGAGGCTGGCAAGACCATCACCACATCGGCGCCGTGATCCTGGGCAAAACGCGCGCGGCGCACCGCTTTGGCGGTGGTCAGGTCAGATACGCTGACCACGGTCGGCACGCGGCCGGCGACGTGGGCGATGCTGAACTCGCTGACCTGGTCCCATTCCGCATCGCTGAGGTAGGCCCCTTCGCCGGTGCTGCCCAAGGGTGCGATAGCATGCACGCCGCTTTCGATCAGGCGATCAATGGACCGGCCCAAGGCGTCCAGGTCCAAGCCCTGGCCGTCGGCAGAGAAAGGGGTGATGGTGTAACCGATGATGCCGTGGATGTTCGGGGTAGACATGGCTTCGTTCCTAATGGGATCAGTTCAGGCAGTCGGCGTGTTGGCGCAAGTTCTGCCGCGCGTAGTAGTTGAAGGCGGCGGCGTGACGCTTGGGGCGGGCGATCCAGTCGTGGGCTTCGCGACCCAGGTGCGGCAGGATCGGTTTCACCTCGCCGGCGGCCATGGCGAGCAGTTGCAGTTTCGCCGCGCGCTCGATCAGTTGGGCGATGTTGCAGGCTTCTTCCACGGTCTCGCCGGTCGACAACTGGCCATGGTGGGAAAGCAGGATGGCGCGTTTGTCGCCCAGGGCGCCGGCGATCAAGTCGCCTTCCTCGTTACCCACCGGCACGCCCGGCCAGCCTTCCAGGAACGCACAGTCTTCGTACAGCGGGCAGAGGTCCATGTGGGAAATCTGCAACGGGACCTCCAACATCGACAGCGCGGCGATGTGGGTAGGGTGGGTGTGGATGATGCAATTCACATCCGGCCGGGCGCGGTAGACCCAGCTGTGGAAGCGGTTCGCTGGGTTGGGTATGCCATGGCCTTCCAGCACCTCCAGGTCCTCGTTGATCAACAGCAGGTTGCCAGCGGTAATCTCGTCGAATCCCAAACCCAATTGCTGGGTGTAGTAAGTGCCGTGTTGCGGCCCGCGCGCGGTGATCTGCCCGGCGAGGCCTGAGTCGTGGCCGTTCTCGAACAGGATGCGGCAGGTCAGTGCCAGCTTTTGTCGTACAGTCCACGTATTATCCGGCAGTGATTTCTGCATCTGGTTAACAGCATGCTGGACCAATTGGTCCTTTGGTGTCGCCAGGGTCTTGCTCATATCCGTTCTCCTGATTCGCGTCACTGAAGCTTGGGGATGGCTGTTCTAATGACACTAAATAGACTATATGACACAAAGTGTCATTGACAATCGCCGATTGTCCGCTTCCATGGAAATGATGGTTATCTATGTCCATTCGCTTGAAACTGCTCAGAAAAAAACTCGGCGTGACGCTGGACGTCCTGGCCGCAAAAACCGGGATGACCAAGAGCTACCTGTCCAAGGTGGAACGGGGTCTGAGCACGCCCTCCATCGCCACGGCGCTCAAGCTGTCCAAGGCGTTGAACGTGAAAGTCGAGGAATTGTTTTCCGAGGAAAACGTCCCGCTCGACAGCTACAGCCTGGTGCGGTGTGAAGATCGCCAATCGCTTGCGGCGAACCCTGGCAGCTCTGAATACGCGGTGTTGGCCCATCAGGTTTCCGAGCGAACCTTGCTGCCCTTCATCCTCTATCCCCCGGCCGAATTCGCGGCGCATCATGCGTTCAAGGAACACACGGGTGAGGAGTTCCTGTTTGTTCACGAAGGCCAGGTGGAAGTGGACTTCATGAACGAGCGCGTGCTGCTGAATCGCGGTGACGCCTTGCATTTCAATGCCCAGAAACCCCATCGCCTGCGTTCGGTTGGCGACGTCCAGGCCCAATTGCTGGTTGTTGTGCACAGTGCCGAAGCGGCGGAGTAGGACCACGGCCAACGTGAGCCCGCCCGATACCGGGCGGGACTCGGTCAGGCTTATTTCAGGGCGACCTTGGGAAAGTCGACAGGAATGTCCAACGCGACGTTGATGTAGTTGGTGAACAGGTTCAACGCGACATGAGCGATGATCTCGACAATCTGTTCATCGCCAAAACCGTTGTCCCGCAGGCGCTGCACGTCGGCGTCAGTCACCTGTGCGCGCTGCTCGACCACTATCAGGGCGAACGCCAAGGCCGCTGCCGTCTTGGGGTCGCTGGATTCTCCGCGCTGGGCGGCGGCCATGTCGGTCGCAGACACACCGGCCTTTTGGCCCAGGGCCGTGTGCGCGGCAAGGCAGTATTCACAGCGGTTGCGGTTGGCCACGGCTACCGCAATCTGCTCGCCAAGCCGTGCACCCAACGTGCCTTGGCCCAGGGCGCCGAAGGCCGCCCACATGCTTTGCAGCGCTGCCGGAGAATTGGCTACGCCCTTGAACATGTTGGGCGTTGCGCCAAAGGCCTGTTGAATCTGGGCCAGCATTGGTTGGCTGGCGGCGGGCGTTTGTTGTGGCTGAATGTTGATACGAGTCATGTGTTTCTCCAGTGATGGGGCGGGGCAATACAGGGAGGCGAGGCGGCATCAGTGCTTGACCTTGCCGGGCAGGGACAGGTCGCCCGAGGCCACCTTGAACACGTCGGCGACGCACAGCAGCGGGTTGTGCACGCTCGCGTTCACGCGCAGGGCGGCCGTGACGCCATCGAACGCGCCGGCCTCGACCGGGCCGATGTCGTCAAACGGCACGCGCACCTCGACGGTTTTCTGATTGATCGTCGGGGTCCACCCCGGGCTGTCGATCAGGATCGGCAACCCTGGCCAGGTCTTGGGCACGCGAGGCTTGGCCCCTGCGGGAATGTCGACGACTTTCAGCGCATCTTTCCCACAGGCCGGGTCGGGCTGCAGCACCACCCAATGCGAATGCCAAAGATCACCATCGTTATCCAGGCGCCCGTCGCGGTTCTCGTCGAACAGCGGGGTATCGTCGAAGTCGGGGTGTGACGTGACGGCGAAGGCCAGGATTCCGGACTTCGGCTCGAAACCGATCACCGAAGGGTCCAGGCTGGTTGGCCAGACATACGAGAACACGCTGCTGCCGGCCAGCTTGCCGCTGGCGGCAGGGCGTACGGTGCCGGCCTTGCCGGAAACGGCCATGTGGAAAATCGCCACATTCCCTTCAGTGGTGATGCTCGTGTGGACGATATCGAAAGGCGCCTTCACAGCCTTCGCCGGTTTGCTGGTTATGCCGTCTTGATGTGCGGCGTCGTGCGCGCTGACGCTGGCGCTCAAGCCAAGCAACAACGAAGCGCAAAAGAGGGGAGATCGAGAGAGTTTCATGGTGAGCCCTTCTGCCAAGTGAGGTGGTGCTGGCAGTATAAGGAGCGGGCCTGTACTATTTGGCTCTTAACGTACGCCTAACGTAGCTATTCGTTCAGAATGCAAACGCTTCCAACCCTGGACCGGCTCTCCGGCATCCTCGACCACTTCCGCGTGCAAGCGCAGTTGCACCACACCGGCGCCCTGTGTGGTGTAAATCGCTTTGATGCCGGCGAGGGGTTCGGCTACCTGCACGTGCTTCGTCGCGGTCAGCTAAAAGTCAGCCACCCCGGTGGGCAAGGCTTGCCCTCGATGAGCTTCGAAGAACCGTCGCTTCTGTTTTATCCCTGCCCGATCACCCATCAATTCCATAACCCCCCGGCGGAAGGCTCCGACTTCACCTGTGCGCGACTGATGTTCGAGGGCGGCGCACGCAACCCCCTGGCGCGGGCACTGCCGCCCTTGATCGCGTTGCCGCTGGCCCAGGTACCGGGCCTGCACGCCGCGCTGGAGCTGCTGTTCGCCGAGACCGACCACGTGCGCTGCGGCCAGCGAATGCTCGCCGACCGATTGTTCGAAGTCGTGGTGCTGCAACTGCTGCGCTGGCTGCTTGATCACCAGCAGGAAGCCGGCATCCGCCCGGGTCTCATCGCCGGGCTGTCAAACCCGCGACTGGCGCGAGTGCTCGTCGCCATTCACGAAGACCCGGGCGTCGCGTGGACGCTGGAGCGCATGGCCGAACAGGCCTGCCTGTCGCGCACCGCATTCGCCAACACCTTCCGCGACATCGTCGGCCAAACCCCCGCCGACTACCTCACCACCTGGCGCATCGCCCTGGCCCAGAGCCGCTTGCGCCAAGGCGAATCCATCAAGAGCCTGACCGAAGAGCTTGGCTACACAACCCCATCGGCACTTTCACGCGCGTTCACAGCCAAGGTCGGAGTGTCCCCTCGGGATTGGTTGGCGCAGATAGCCACAGGCCAGAAAGCTGGTTCTGACTTACGAGGCAGGTCGCGTCAGTAAAGGCCTACAGACGCTGACGACCCGCGTTCGCAAGGCCACGTCGCCTTGCGCCGTTGCCTACAACTACGCCAGAATCCGCCGACTTGTGCGCCTTGGGTGGTATCGGTAGCTTGGGTCCTGTCACTGCTCATCAGTGATCGGGTTTAGTCGCCCGACGTTGCTAAGTCGCTCAAGCGTCCATCAGTCAGGTATCCCCATCCCTGCACTCGATGGTGGCTGTGCGCAGGGCGCCTCCGGGCGCGCCGATTTCTTAGCTCGTCGGTCGACTAACCTGCGTACAGCTGCCTCCCAATCGTTTAGTCGCGAACGGGTCGTAGCCTCAACCAGAGAGAGCTAAGACCATGGTCAAAATTACACCGAACCCTCCAGCGCCAGACGATTCCGTATCCCGCGCTCAATCCGCCCGCAATAAAAAACTCGAAGACGCCACCAATCGCGTTTTGAATTTCTACCTGAAACCCAAGCCTGAGGGTGAAGCGCCCGATAATTCCAGCACGCTGTTTCGTATTGGCCCTGATGTTGATAGCGAGTGTTTGCTTGCGAACCTGAGCGAAAGCCTGGCTTCGGCGAATGCGATGATTAGTGACTTGGCGTTTGATCTGGAAGGTTCCCGGCGGCATGTTGCGTTGGGGATTTTGCAGTTGATTGAGTTGAGTGAACTCTTGGCGAATCGCGCGTTGGATATTGTTGAGGCGCGGTAGTTAATCGGGGCAGGAAGGGGCTTGCACAGCGGGACCTTTCTTGTTCGGCACAGGCTGAAATTGCCAGCGCTTAGCTGCTTGTTATTTGCCAATGCCTGTTCGCTAATAGAAACTCCTGGCCTCACCAGACTCGATAAAGGATGCGAGCATTGAAAGTTGAAAACGGTCAGTTTTCTGGCAGCCATGGAATTGTCTTCAGCGTATCGCGTTTTACTCTGTCAGCCGATGAGTGGGGTAGCCTCAGGACGCTGCATTTCGGCGAAGCGAAAGCCGGCCATTATGAAGTCAGGCTAGTGCGATGAAGGAATATGGCCTATATGCGCTTGCGTACGCGGTGTTCTTGTTGTTGTTTTTCTATATGAAAGCTTACGGCCTCAGGAAATGGCTAGGCATTGCTCTGGTCGTTCTAGGGGTCGCGAGTATTTTTGCGTTGCCGTCTCTGATCTTCGGTATTGACCTGGGTATCGCCTCGACCAGTGCAATTGGCATCGGAGCGGCACTGTTTTTCAGCAGGGCCAGGTATGTAGCGTGAACCAGAGAAAGTGCTGCTAGCAATGCCGGCACTTCAACCCAAGGCTTTCACTCATCCATGTAATCGGTTTTCCCTCCCATGAAAAAGCTGTTTCTCGCGTTGCTTTCGGTCGCCCTGCTTTCCGGGTGTGTCACCAAGTCGTTGAGTGTCGAAGACCGTCACCAGATCAAAACCATCAAGATCCTCCCGGTGTACTTCGCGGTGCAGAACTTCAAGTACACCAGCATGACTCAGGCCTGGGGAGCAGGCTTGGGTGCCGGGGCAGGTGCCGCAACCGGCATGGCGGCCGGAGCATCCAGCGCCGCCACCAGCGCATTGACCGGCGCCGGCTCGGTCGCGGGCACCAAGGCGGCAGACGGCGCGACGGTGGATATTTCCCAAGCGATTCTGAACAACATGCAGGCCCACGGTATCGATGTGGGCAAGCTGGTGCGTGAAAGCTTCGAAAGGCGCATCAAGCAAGAAGGGCTGTTCACCATTGTGGCCGAAGGCGAGACAGCGGATGCCGACGTTGAAATCATGGTCATGCAGTGGGGGCTGAGCCTGAAAAACTACAGCACCGTGCTTTACCCGGTCATTGGCGTGAACGGATTCATGAAGCGCGGCGGTACATCGGTTTGGCGAAACTTCAATACCATCTCGCCATTCAACGAAAGCAATACCCTCGCTTACGCCCCTGAACAGTACGCCACCGATCCCGAAGCACTGCGCGCGGCGTTTTCCCGCGTGTCCGATCTGGCAGTCGGCAAGCTGATTGAAGACCTGAAACAGTAACTGCCCAGGCGAACCGCAGTGCTGCCTCATGGATCAGGAGCGATGGATGGCCGTTGCGTCAGCCGGGGCTGTCAGACACCGGACGTTCCCCGCCCGTAAGCCCACATCACCTTGCGCCTTTACCTACAACTACGCCAGAATCCGCCGGCTTGTGCGCCCCGGGCCGCGTCGGTAGTTTGAGTCCTGTCACTGCTCATCAGTGATCGGGTTTAGCAGCTCGTGGTGAAACAGGTTGTGCAAGGCGTCATCCAGTCGGGATTCCATCCTGCACTCGATGGTGGCTGTGCGCAGGGCGTCCCCGGACGCGCCGGTTTCTTGTTTCCCCGGTCTGCTAACCTGCGTACAGCTGCCTCCCATCGTTTAGCAGCGAGCGGGTGATGGCTCCAACTACAGGAAGCAGGACGATGGCAAAAGTTACTCCGAATCCTCCCGCAGCAGACGAATCCGTATGCCGCGCCCAATCCGCCCGCAACAAGAAACTCGAAGACGCCACCAACCGCGCGTTGAATTTCTACCTGAAACCCAAGCCTGAGGGCGAAACGCCCGGGAATTCCAGCACGCTTTTTCGTATTGATCCTGATGTGGATACGGAGTGTTTGCTTGCGAATTTGAGCGAGAGCTTGGCTTCGGCGAATGCGATGATCAATGATTTGGCGTTTGATCTGGAAGGGTCAAGGCGGCATGTTGCGTTGGGGATTTTGCAGGTGATTGAGTTGAGTGAGCTGTTGGCGAATCGGGCTTTGGATATTGTGGAGGAGAGGTAGCCGGCAGCGTCACGCCCAATCTAGATTCGAAAAAGGTCTTGCCCGGCAAGGCCTTTTTTTGTGCCCGAGGGAGACTCGAGCATGCCATATAAGCCGTGCCTTGTAGACGTTTTTTACGTTTAGGGATACAGGTAGGGATACACGCTGACGTGCGCTGGCTAACCTTCTATCCCTTTGCGAGTTTACGAAAGTGCTCGAATAACCGAAACCCCACATAGTCTTGCCTGTGCCCATACAGGTGTCGGTAGTAGCAATCCCAGTAACTGATCATCCGATCCTGTAGGGCTTTGAAGTACTCTGGGTTGCCCCTGATGAATGCTCCGTACAGGTCCGGATCGAGCGCTTGCAGGTGAGCGTCGCAGGTATCGAGTATTTCGATTACGTACTCGCCGGTTAGCTGCACCACGAACGGGACAACCCAAGGCTCAGGCACAGAGAGAATTTGCCGTAGCTGACGTTGTCGGACATGACCATCGTGATGCCTAGTCAGGATGCAGGAGTACATGACGCTTTGAAGCCCATTCAGCTGTGAACATCCCCGCTCATTGCCCTCGTGATGGATTCGATAGGGAATGACTAAATCCTCGTCACCTACTCTGACTTCAATGCCTGGATGTGTGGCTTGGCTGGTGTTCCCTAATATTGGGCGTAGGCCCTCAGCTCTGAACGTAAGATCAGACGGGAAAGCGGTTGTGATTGAGCCTGTACGAAATGCAAGGTTTGATGCTGGGCTGGGTGGCATGTTCAGTCTCGGCAGCCAGGGACGATGTGCTGTGCATCTATCCTGACAGAAAGCGACGCGGTGCATTAGGTTGAAGGGACCACGCCGTTTTCAGCACTCAAGGCTGTGCTTTATGACTTCAGTCCCAGCCGTGCAGGGGAGCATGCGCGCAACTTTCTTGGGCAGTGGAACGGCAAGCTGGTATGCGACGATTTCGCTGGCTACAAGGCCGGTTTCGAGAAAGGCATCACCGAAATTAGCTGCGTGGCTCACGCCCGTCGCAAGTTTTTCGATCTGCACGTGGCGAACAAAAGCCAGCTGGCTGAACAAGCGCTGTACTCGATTGGCGGCTTGTACGAAGTCGAACGCCAAACTCGAGACATGAGCGATGAGGATCGTTGGCGAATACGCCAGGAAAAGGCAGCCCCGATCATCAAAACGCAGCATAACTGGATGCTGACCCAACGCGATCTCGTGCCCAATGGATCAGCAACGGCCAAAGCTCTGGTACAGCCTTAAACGCTGGGTAGCGTTGACGCGCTACTTGGAAGACGGGGCCGTGACCATCGACAATAATCAAGTCGAGAACCAAATCCGACCATGGGCACTTGGGCGCTCCAACTGGCTGTTTGCCGGGTCGCTTCGCAGTGGCAAACGGGCGGCGGCGATCATGAGTCTGATCCAGTTGGCACGCATGAACGGGCATGATCCGTACGCCTATCTGAAAGATGTGCTGACACCGCTGCCGACACAGCGGGCGAGTGAGATTGGTCGATTGTTACCCGATCACTGGCGACCGACGTAGTGGCGCCAAAAGGTGTGTCAATACAGGTGGGATAATGCACTCCTCTTGACCAAGCATTTGCGTTGCACTTGCCCATCTGTTCGTATCTTCAACCAAATCGGCCAGTAGCGGTCGGTCGACTGATTGGACTGGGGCGGTTACGCTGGCGTTATTCACCTGCACGGAACAGCCTATGACACAGGTATACCAAGGAAGCTGCTTATGCGCTGCCGTCAGTTACGAGCTACTCGTCTCACCAAAAGCAGTGAGTCATTGTCATTGCAACCAGTGTCGCAAAGGTCACGGAGCAGCATTCGCTTCGTACGGCAGCATTCCGCGTAGCGCGCTTCGAATACTTCGCGGTTCCACCAGCATCAAAACCTATGCTTCGTCAGAGACGGTATTACGCGAGTTCTGCATGGACTGCGGTTCGACTCTGTTCTGGTCACGATCTGAAGGTAAGTTTGCCGACTGGGTCTCGATAGCGTTGGGCACGCTTGATACGCCCTTCCTGCCTCAAAAGCAGAAGCATGTTCATATCGACTCCGCAGTCCTCTGGTTCAAATCATCTAACCTATGCCCTCAGGTCGAATGACGGCTTTGGGTCGCTTTCTGCCGGTCTCAGTCACCAAGTGTGCTGGTCAAGTCCGATGCAAACGACAGATCATGTCGAATACAAATGGTGGGCAAGCCTGTGCAATACCCAGTTGAGAACAATATGAAAGTTCGAAAAGCCTTACTAACCGATGCAGAATCGGTGTTCAAACTCCTAGGCCAGTTAGGCTACCAAGCCTCGCCAAAGCTAATCCGAGATAAGCTTGAGGCTTTAGAACTTAGCGCTCGCGATACCGTGCTGCTGGCACAAGACGGTAAAAATATTGTCGGCGTCATAAGCTTGCACGTACTTGAACTGTTTCATCAGCCGGGTAGGCTCGGACGCATTACCTCCCTTGTCATTGATGATGACTTCCGAGGACAAGGAGTAGGGGCAATGCTAGTTTCCGCTGCTGACGCGTTTTTTACAGAGCAACTTTGCGTGCGGGCTGAGGTGACTAGCAGTGACCACCGAATACCGGCTCACACTTTTTATCAGCAGCAAGGTTACGCGGTCGACGAGCGTAGGTTTGTCAAACGGTATGATTGTTCCGGGGCATAGCAAGTTTAAATTCGGCGAGCACATCACCTTGATCAAATATAAAACTGGTGAGCAGCGTGTATTGCCCGAACGCTTACGCTACGCTGTAGGCCTAAGGTGAGGAGCTAATATAGAAGTCTCTCAGATGTGGTGCGCCGCGCTGGCCCGAATTTGTCGGAACTCAACCCACCATTCAGATCAATCTCTGCTAGCTATGGGCGGGCCATCTCAGGCCATGACGGTTATCAGCTATAGCGTTCTGCTTAATAGTGCCCTCTTCGCTAGAGTGCTTTTAAGGTTTGCTTTCAGAAAGAGCGACTGCTACCGATCCCATTAGTCGAGTAAGGGTCGAAATTGCGAGATATAGGTCGTCCTGAGTGTCCCCGTCCCACTCCTCAACTATCTCCAGTTCCGCACGTAACTTGAGGATACGTTCTTGAATCTCTGCTAGCTCAGCGGCGCCACATTGCGTGGCAATTGCTTGCCAGCCTGCATCGGAGATGTTCTCTTGAGCCGATAAGCCTGATCTGGCTTTTTCAATCAACTCTTGAAGTTTGCTCATATGACATTCATGCCAAGGCTGGGAGATGGGAAACTGACCGCTCACTGAATATTCTTCAAATAGTCTCTAAGCGCGACAAGCGACGTATCCAATTGTGCCACCGTTGGCACGGTTTGGAGATTTTCTGCCAGACGATTCAGCTCCCGCCCCAACACCGAACCCACCCCACCAACCGCCCTCAACGCCAAACCCAAACACCGCCCAATCTCCCCCTGAATCCCAACCAAATCCCCCCGCCGCACCAACAACCCAAAAACCTCCCGATCACAACCCCCCATCAACGGATCATCCCGCAGAATCGGGCTGTGACCCTCCGTCTCATAAGCCAGCTTGAGCGAGTAAAGAGCGACCGTTTCCAGCAGCAATTCCATGAGGTGAAATCCTTGGTGACTGGGTGAGGAGGGTGGTGTGGTGGTTTATGCCTTGGCGGTGGCAGTTCGGAGTATCGGTGTGGGCGGTGACTTTTTTGTGCGCGCTTTGCGCTCAAGCGGGAGCAAGCTCCCTCGCCACGGGTTTTTTCCTGCCACCAGTTCTTCCTTGCCACAGATCCTTTCCCATTAGGGGTTTGGTATTTGGGGCTGCTTTGCAGCCCAGCGGGGATGAATCCCCTCGCCACGCCCTGGGGTGGGATTTGCGTTGCTCGCGGCAAAGCCACTTTCCTGCAGACGAAAAAAAAGACCTTGAATTTCAAGGTCTTTTTTTAAGATGGTGCCCCGAGGGAGACTCGAACTCCCACTCCTTTCGAAAACGGATTTTGAATCCGCCGCGTCTACCAATTCCGCCATCAGGGCTCAATGGCGGCGAAGTATAGAGAGGTGCCTACCGTTGGTCAATCACGTTTCATGGTGAATTTTTGATAATTCCGCTAGACTTTCCGGCCCTGCTAGACGAACCCCATCATGCGTGTTGCTGACTTTACCTTCGAACTCCCGGATTCGCTGATCGCTCGCCACCCTCTGGCCGAGCGTCGCGCCAGTCGACTGTTGACCTTGGACGGGGTCAGCGGTGCCATGGCTCACCGTCAATTCACTGATTTGCTTGAGCATTTGCGCCCGGGCGATTTGATGGTGTTCAACAATACCCGAGTCATTCCGGCGCGGTTGTTTGGCCAGAAGGCCTCCGGCGGCAAGCTGGAGATTCTGGTGGAGCGGGTGCTGGACGGGCATCGGGTGCTGGCCCATGTGCGGTCGAGCAAGTCGCCCAAGCCGGGCTCGTCGATTTTGATCGACGGCGGCGGTCAGGCGCGGATGGTGGCGCGGCATGATGCGTTGTTCGAGCTGGAGTTTGCCGAAGAAGTGTTGCCGCTGCTCGACCGTGTCGGGCACATGCCGTTGCCTCCTTATATAGACCGCCCGGACGAAGGTTCGGACCGCGAGCGTTATCAGACCGTGTACGCCGAGCGCCTGGGGGCGGTGGCGGCGCCGACGGCGGGGCTGCATTTTGATCAGCCGTTGCTGGAGGCGATTGCCGCCAAGGGCGTGGAGACGGCGTTCGTGACGCTGCACGTCGGCGCCGGCACGTTCCAGCCGGTGCGCGTGGAGCGCATCGAAGACCACCACATGCACAACGAATGGCTGGAAGTCAGCCAGGAAGTGGTCGATGCCGTGGCGGCATGCCGCGCCCGCGGTGGGCGGGTGGTGGCGGTGGGGACCACCAGCGTGCGTTCCCTGGAAAGCGCCGCGCGCGATGGCGTGCTCAAGCCGTTCAGTGGCGACACCGATATTTTTATCTACCCGGGCCGGCCGTTTCATGTGGTCGATGCCCTGGTGACCAACTTTCATTTGCCCGAATCCACTCTGTTGATGCTGGTTTCGGCGTTCGCCGGTTATCCCGAGACCATGGCCGCCTACCAGGCCGCCGTCGAGCATGGGTACCGCTTTTTCAGCTACGGTGATGCGATGTTCATCACCCGTAACCCCGCGCCACGCGGGCCCGAGGAAACCGTATGAGTCGCACCTGTCGCATGTCCTTCGAGTTGCTTGCTACCGATGGCAAGGCTCGTCGCGGTCGTCTGACCTTCCCCCGCGGTACGGTGGAAACCCCCGCGTTCATGCCGGTGGGCACCTACGGCACGGTCAAGGGCATGCTGCCGCGTGACATCGTTGCCACGGGCGCGGAGATCATTCTCGGCAACACCTTCCACCTGTGGCTGCGTCCGGGCATGGAAGTGATCAAGGCCCACGGCGACCTGCACGATTTCATGCAGTGGAAAGGCCCGATTCTGACCGACTCCGGCGGTTTCCAGGTGTTCAGCCTCGGCGCCATGCGCAAGATCAAGGAGGAGGGCGTGACCTTCGCCTCGCCGGTCGACGGCTCCAAGGTGTTCATGGGCCCGGAAGAGTCGATGCAGGTGCAGCGCGACCTGGGCTCGGACATCGTGATGATCTTCGACGAATGCACGCCGTACCCGGCCGATGAAGACGTGGCGCGGGTGTCGATGGAGCTGTCGTTGCGCTGGGCCCAGCGCTCGAAGAATGCCCACGGCGAAAACACGGCGGCGCTGTTCGGCATCGTGCAGGGCGGCATGCACCAGGATTTGCGCATGCGCTCGCTGGAAGGCCTCGACAAGATCGGCTTCGACGGCCTGGCGATTGGCGGCCTGTCGGTGGGCGAACCGAAGCACGAGATGATCAAGGTGCTCGATTACCTGCCGGGCCAGATGCCCGCTGACAAACCTCGTTACCTTATGGGCGTTGGCAAACCGGAAGATCTGGTTGAGGGTGTGCGCCGCGGGGTGGACATGTTCGATTGCGTGATGCCAACCCGTAATGCCCGCAATGGGCATCTGTTCATCGACACTGGTGTGCTGAAGATCCGTAACGCGTTCCATCGCCATGATGATTCGCCGCTCGATCCGACGTGCGATTGCTATACCTGCCAGAACTTCTCCCGCGCTTATCTGCATCATTTGGACAAGTGCGGCGAAATGCTCGGCAGCATGCTCAATACCATCCACAATTTGCGCCATTATCAGGTGCTTATGGCTGGTTTGCGCGAGGCTATCCAACAGGGTACATTGGCCGCCTTTGTCGAGGCCTTCTATGCCAAGCGCGGGTTGCCTGTTCCGCCTTTGGACTGAGTTTTCCGATCCCTAGATTCAATATTTGCAACTGGAGTGCTAAATGAGCTTTTTTATCTCTAATGCCATGGCTGACGCGGCTGCACCTGCTGCTGCCAGCCCTATGGGTGGCGGTTTCGAGTGGATTTTCCTGGTCGGCTTCCTGGTCATCTTCTACCTGATGATCTGGCGTCCACAAGCCAAGCGCGCCAAAGAGCAGAAGAACCTGCTCAGCAGCTTGCAGAAAGGTGATGAAGTGGTCACCACCGGCGGCATCGCCGGCAAGATCACCAAAGTGGCGGATGACTTCGTGGTTCTGGAAGTGTCCGACACTGTTGAAATGAAGTTTCAGAAGGGCGCCATCGCGGCCACGCTGCCAAAAGGCACGCTGAAAGCGATCTAAGTAACAACTTCTCTTCAATCGACGGGGCGCGCAAGGCGCCCCGCGTCATAAGCGGGCGGCGTGATGCTGAACAAATACCCTCTGTGGAAATACCTACTGATCCTGGCGGTGCTGGCGGTCGGTGTGATTTATTCCGCTCCCAATCTCTACCCGGATGACCCGGCCATTCAGGTCAGCGGCGCCAGCACGGCGCTGCAGGTCACCCAGGCCGATCTGGACCGCGCGAGCGCTGCGCTCAAGGCGTCCAATATCGAGGTCAAGGCTGCGTCCATCGCCGAAAACGGCAAGGGCGGCCTGTTGCGCCTGGTCAAGTCTGAAGACCAGTTGCCGGCCAAGGATGTGGTACGCAAGGCGTTGGGCGACGATTACGTTGTGGCCCTGAACCTGGCCCAGACCACCCCGCAGTGGCTGCGCAATCTTGGCGCCCACCCAATGAAGCTGGGCCTGGACTTGTCCGGCGGTGTGCACTTCCTGCTGGAAGTGGACATGGAAAAAGCCCTCGACGCGCGACTGAAAGTCTACGAAGGCGACGTCAAGAGCCTGCTGCGTAAAGAGCGCGTTCGCTATCGCAGCCTGCCGCAGTTCGAAGGTGCCATTCAGCTGGGCTTCAGCGATGAAGATGCCCGCGAACAGGCCCGTGCCCTGATCCGCAAGAATTTCAACGATTTCGACATTGTGCCGGCCGACCTCAATGGTCAGTCGGTGCTGCGTCTGGCGATGACCCCGGCCAAGCTGGCGGAAATCCGCGAATACTCCATCAAGCAGAACTTGACCACGGTGCGTAACCGCGTCAACGAGCTGGGTGTCGCCGAGCCGATCGTCCAGCGCCAGGGCGCCAACCGTATCGTGGTTGAGTTGCCGGGTGTGCAGGACACTGCCGAAGCCAAGCGTATCCTCGGCAAGACCGCCAACCTGGAATTCCGCCTGGCCGCTGAGCCGGGTGCTTCCAAGGCGACTTCCGAGAGCTTCGAGTTCCGCGAAGGCGGTCGTCCGGCGGCGCAGATCGAGCGCGGCCTGATCATCACCGGTGACCAGGTGACCGACGCCCAGGCGGGCTTCGACGAGCAAGGTCGTCCACAGGTGAACATCCGTCTCGACGGCCACGGCGGCGAACTGATGAGCCGCGCCACGCGCAGCAACGTCGGGCGCAGCATGGCGGTGATCTTCATCGAGCAGAAGCCGACCACCACCTACACCAAACAGATGGTCAATGGCGTCGAGAAAGACGTACCGGTCCAGACCTTCAAGGAAGAGAAGAAGATCATCAGCCTGGCGACCATCCAGTCGCCACTGGGCAGCCAGTTCCGCATCACCGGCCTGAACGGCCAGGGCGAATCCTCGGAGCTGGCCCTGCTGCTGCGTGCCGGTGGCCTGG
This sequence comes from Pseudomonas sp. Z1-29, assembly GCF_051131995.1. Lineage (NCBI taxonomy): Bacteria > Pseudomonadati > Pseudomonadota > Gammaproteobacteria > Pseudomonadales > Pseudomonadaceae > Pseudomonas > Pseudomonas sp. Z1-29. Next base: position 1,173,728 of record NZ_CP071645.1, read on the forward strand.
CCGCGCCGATGTACTTCGCTGAAGAACGCACCATCGGCCCGAGCCTGGGTGCCGACAACATCACCAAGGGCGTCGATGCCTCCCTGTGGGGCATGCTGTTCGTGTCGCTGTTCATCATCGCCATCTACCGCTTCTTCGGCCTGATCGCCACGGTTGCGCTGGCGGTGAACATGGTGCTGTTGCTGGCCCTGATGTCGTTGCTGGGCGCCACGCTGACCCTGCCGGGTATCGCCGGTATCGTCTTGACGATGGGTATGGCGGTAGACGCCAACGTGCTGATCTTCTCGCGGATACGTGAAGAGATCGCCGCGGGCATGTCGATCCAACGGGCAATCAACGAAGGCTTCGGCCGGGCATTCACCGCGATTCTCGACTCCAACCTGACCACGTTGCTGGTCGGCGGGATTCTCTTTGCCATGGGCACCGGCCCGGTCAAGGGCTTCGCAGTGACCATGTCCCTCGGGATCTTTACCTCGATGTTCACAGCCATCATGGTGACCCGCGCAATGGTCAACCTGATCTTTGGCGGTCGTGACTTCAAGAAGTTGTGGATTTAAGGGGCTGCCATGTTACGTACAATCAACTTCATGGGCGTTCGCAACATTGCGTTCGGCGTCACATTGTTCCTTACGGCACTGGCGTTGTTCAGCTGGGCCACCAAGGGCCTGAACTACGGCCTGGACTTCACCGGCGGTACGCTCATCGAGCTGACCTACGAGCGTCCGGCCGACGTCACCAAGGTGCGTGAGCAACTGGCGAGCTCGGGCTACAGCGATGCCGTGGTGCAGAGCTTTGGCGCCACCACCGATTTGCTCGTGCGCATGCCGGGTGAAGACCCGCAACTGGGCCACCAGGTCGCCGAAGCCTTGCAGAAGGCCGGTGGCGATAACCCGGCCCAGGTCAAGCGCGTCGAGTTCGTCGGCCCGCAGGTGGGTGAGGAGCTGCGCGACCAGGGCGGCCTCGGCATGCTGTTGGCGCTGGGCGGCGTGATGCTCTACCTGGCTTTCCGCTTCCAGTGGAAGTTCGCGGTCGGCGCGATTGTCTCGCTGATCCACGACGTGATCGTGACCGTGGGCATCCTGTCGTTCTTCCAGATCACCTTCGACCTGACGGTGCTGGCGGCGGTGCTGGCGATCATCGGTTACTCGCTCAACGACACCATCGTCGTGTTCGACCGGGTGCGTGAAAACTTCCGTGTGCTGCGCAAGGCCTCGTTGATCGAGAACATCAACATCTCGACCACCCAGACCCTGCTGCGGACCATGGCGACATCGATCTCCACCTTGCTGGCGATTGTCGCGCTGCTAGTGTTTGGCGGCGACAACCTGTTCGGTTTCTCCATCGCGCTATTCATCGGTGTGATGGCGGGTACCTACTCGTCGATCTACATCGCCAACGTGGTGCTGATCTGGTTGAACCTGAGCTCCGAGGATCTGATTCCTCCGGCGGGCACCGAGACCGAGGTGGACGACCGCCCGTAAGGCTCGGTTTTCCGTCCGTCACCGCTCAAAAGGCGCGAGTTGAACTCGCGCCTTTTTTTGTGCTCCAAGGCTGGGAGAAGCGCGGATTAATCCGCTTGTAATGGCCTGGAGGTTCAAGTGAACAAATCGATGCTGGTTGGTGCGGTATTGGGTGCTGTCGGTGTAACAGCCGGTGGTGCGGTCGCCACCTACAGCTTGGTAAAAAGTGGCCCTGAGTATGCGCAAGTACTGGCCGTGGAACCGGTCAAGACCCAAATCAAGACCCCGCGTGAAGTGTGCAAGGACGTGACAGTGACCCGGCAGAAGCCGGTTCAGGATCAACATCAGATCGCCGGCACCGTGCTCGGCGCCGTGGCCGGTGGCCTGTTGGGCAACCAGATCGGCGGCGGCAACGGCAAGAAGATTGCCACCGTGGCGGGTGCGGCCGGCGGCGGTTATGCCGGTAATAAGATTCAGGAAGGCATGCAGGAACGCGACACGTACACCACTACCCAGACTCGCTGCAACACCGTCAATGACATCAGCGACAAGGTTGTAGGCTACGACGTTCGCTACATGCTCGACGGCAAGGAAGGCAAAGTCCGCATGGACCGCGACCCGGGCAACCAGATCCCGGTCAGCAAGGAAGGTCAACTGATCCTGGGCCAGAACGAACCGGCCCAGTAATCCACCGCTATGAAAAAGCACCCTCCGGGGTGCTTTTTTTTGTGCCCGTATTTTCTGTCCCACGCCCACCCCGTATTCCCTGTGGGAGCGAGCTTGCTCGCGAAGGCGGTGGCTCAGTCTGCTTCATATTCAAGGCGTAACCCGTCGTGGCGAGGGAGCTTGCTCCCGCTGGGCTGCGCAGCAGACCCGAGATTTTGCGGTCGCTGCGCAACCGAGCGGGAGCAAGCTCCCTCGCCACGGATTACCTGTATCCGGGTAAAATGACAGGCAAAAAAAAGCACCCCGAAGGGTGCTTCTCTTGAGCCGAGCGGCTTAGCGCTTCAGCGAGGCCGGCAGGTGCGGCTGGATCGCCGTCAGCACAGCCTTGAAGCATTTGGTGTTGCCGGCAACGATGTGGCCTTTTTCAAGGAAATCGTGGCCGCCGGTGAAGTCGCTCACCAAGCCACCCGCTTCCTGGATCAACAGGGCGCCTGCCGCCATGTCCCACTCGGACAGGCCCGATTCCCAGAACGCATCGAAACGACCGGCAGCTACATAGGCCAGGTCCAGGCTCGCGGCGCCGGCGCGGCGGATGCCGGCGGTCTGGCCGACCAGGGCGCGGAACATGCCCAGGTAATTGTCGAGGTTGTCCATCTGGTCATCACGGAACGGGAAACCGGTGCCCAGCAGGGCGCCGTCCAGGCTGGTGCGGCCGCTGACGCGCAGGCGGCGACCGTTCAGTTGGGCGCCACGGCCACGGCTGGCGGTGAATTCTTCCTGGCGAACCGGGTCCAGCACGACGGCGTGTTCCAGGCGGCCACGGTACTTGCAGGCGATGCTGACAGCGAAGTGAGGAATGCCACGCAGGAAGTTGGTGGTGCCGTCCAGCGGATCGATGATCCACAGGTACTCTTCGCCTTCGATGCCGGTACCGGCGTGCATGCCGGTCTCTTCACCGAGGATGGAGTGGTTCGGGTAAGCCTTGCGCAGGGCGTCGACGATTTTCTGTTCGGCGGCGCGATCAACCTCGGACACGTAGTCCTTGGCGTCTTTTTCATCGACCTTGATGGTATCCAGGCGCTCGATGGAGCGGAAGATCAGTTCACTGGCGCTGCGGGCGGCGCGCAGCGCGATATTCAGCATGGGCTGCATGGATGTGTCACCTAAGGTTGTTAAAGAAAGCCGCGCATTCTATCAGAAAGTTTTCTCAGGAGAAGGTTGGTGTTCGCTTTCATAGCTTAACGGTAGGTGCTTAGGTAAGATTTGCTCCCTTTTATATGTTCGAGAGCGCCTCCCTTGTTGCAGAACATTCGTGTCGTCCTGGTCAATACCAGCCATCCGGGTAACATCGGCGGAGCTGCGCGGGCCATGAAGAACATGGGCCTGTCGCGGCTGGTGCTGGTTGAGCCGCGCTCGTTTCCCCATCACGAAGCCGACGCGCGGGCATCCGGCGCCGGTGACATTCTCGCCAATGCCCAGGTTGTCGCCACCCTGGAAGACGCCTTGGTGGGTTGCAACCTGGTGCTCGGCACCAGCGCCCGCGACCGCCGTATCCCCTGGCCGCTGCTCGATCCTCGCGAATGCGGCACCAAGGTGGTCGAGGAAGCGGGGCAGGGCGCGGAAATCGCCTTGGTGTTCGGCCGTGAAGATTCCGGCCTCACCAATGAAGAGCTCCAGCGATGTCATTTTCACGTGCATATCCCCTCCGACCCCGGCTTCAGCTCGCTGAACCTCGGGGCGGCGGTGCAGGTGTTGAGCTATGAAGTGCGCATGGCCTGGCTGCAGGCCGAAGGCCAGCCCAGCAAAGTGGAAAAATTCGAGGCGACGTCGCCGCGCAGTGAGACACTGGCGACCATGGACGAGCTGGAGCGATTCTATGAACACCTGGAACAGACCCTGGTGGACATCGAATTCCTTGACCCGGACAAGCCTCGGCACTTGATGGCGCGCCTGCGTCGGTTGTACGGACGAAGCTCGGTGAGCCGGGCGGAAATGAATATATTGCGCGGCATCCTCACGGAAACCCAGAAAGCGGCCCGTGGCGAGCTGATTAAGCGGAAGGAATAAAATGTTCGAACGTTTGCGTGAAGATATCCAGAGCGTCTTCCATCGTGACCCGGCGGCGCGCAATGCCTTTGAAGTGCTGACCTGCTATCCCGGCATGCACGCCATCTGGATCCATCGCCTGTCCGGCGCCTTGTGGAGCATGGGTTGGAAATGGCTGGCGCGGCTGGTCTCGAACTTCGGCCGCTGGTTGACCGGCATCGAGATCCATCCGGGCGCCAAGGTCGGCCGGCGGTTCTTCATCGATCACGGCATGGGCATCGTCATCGGCGAGACCGCCGAGATCGGCGACGACGTCACGCTCTATCAGGGCGTGACCCTCGGCGGCACCAGCTGGAACAAAGGCAAGCGCCACCCGACCCTGGAAAACGGCGTTGTCGTCGGTGCTGGCGCCAAGGTGCTCGGCCCGTTCACCGTGGGCGCGGGAGCGAAAGTCGGCTCCAACGCCGTGGTCACCAAGGCCGTGCCGCCCGGCGCGACCGTGGTGGGTATTCCGGGGCGGATCATCGTCAAGTCGGACGAAGAGCAGGACGCCCGGCGCAAGGCCATGGCCGAGAAGATCGGCTTCGACGCCTACGGTGTCGGCGAAGACATGCCCGACCCGGTGGCGCGCGCCATCAACCAGTTGCTCGATCACCTGCAAGCGGTGGACGGGCGCCTGGAGGGGATGTGCGGCGCACTGAAGGAGCTGGGGAGTGATTATTGTGCCAAGGATCTGCCGGAACTGCGCGAGGAAGACTTTGCGTGCGTGAAGGACAAGGACCAAAGCCAGGCTAGCTGAAACCCGGCAGGCCTCTTCGCGAGCAGGCTCGCTCCCGCACTGGGCCGCCAGCCCCTGTGGGAGCGAGCCTGCTCGCGAAGAACGATAACGCGGTACAGCTGGTCGTTAGCCGCCTACGTTTGCTATCATTCGCGCGCTCTTTTGCGGGTAAACCCGAGTAAAGCACTAGGTCTTATACTTGACTTAAATACTCGGGAATTGCATACTCGCCCCCATTCCGAACTTCGTGGTAATTGTCCATGCGACTGACTACAAAAGGCCGATACGCCGTGACCGCAATGCTCGATCTGGCATTGCATGCGCAGCACGGGCCGGTGTCCCTGGCCGATATCTCCGAACGCCAGGGCATCTCCCTGTCCTACCTCGAACAGCTGTTCGCCAAGCTGCGCCGCAGCAACCTGGTCTCCAGCGTTCGTGGTCCCGGTGGCGGCTACCAGCTGTCGCGCGAGATGCAAGGCATCCAGGTCGCCCAGGTGATCGATGCCGTGAACGAATCGGTCGATGCGACCAAATGCCAAGGGTTGGGCGACTGCCACGGCGGCGATACTTGCCTGACCCATCATCTGTGGTGCGACTTGAGCCTGCAGATTCACGAATTTCTGAGTGGTATCAGCTTGGCCGACCTTGTGACTCGCCGTGAGGTGCAAGAAGTAGCCCAGCGTCAGGACCAGCGCCGTTGCAATGGCAAGGCGCCGCACCTGGACAAGATTGAAGCGTCCGCCGTCGAATGACTGCCGCAGAGCACGCGGAACGCCAGCCAGCCTGATTTAGGAGAGAGTCCATGAAATTGCCGATTTACCTTGATTACTCTGCGACCACCCCGGTTGATCCGCGTGTCGCGCAAAAGATGAGTGAATGCCTGCTGGTCGACGGAAACTTCGGCAACCCGGCCTCGCGTTCCCACGTGTTCGGCTGGAAAGCCGAAGAGTCGGTCGAAAACGCCCGTCGCCAGGTCGCCGACCTGGTCAATGCCGACCCCCGCGAGATCGTCTGGACCTCCGGTGCCACCGAGTCCGACAATCTGGCAATCAAGGGTGTCGCGCATTTCTACCACACCAAGGGCAAGCACCTGATCACCTCCAAGATCGAGCACAAGGCTGTCCTGGACACCATGCGCCAACTGGAGCGTGAAGGCTTCGAAGTCACCTACATCGAGCCCGGTGAAGACGGCATCATCACCCCGGCCATGGTCGAGGCCGTACTGCGCGACGACACCATTCTGGTTTCGATCATGCATGTGAACAACGAAATCGGCACCGTCAACGACATCGCGGCCATCGGCGAACTGACCCGTTCCAAGGGCGTCCTGTTCCACGTCGATGGCGCGCAGTCCACCGGCAAGGTCGACATCGACCTGTCCAAGCTGAAAGTCGACCTGATGTCCTTCTCGGCCCACAAGACTTATGGCCCTAAAGGCATCGGCGCCCTGTACGTCAGCCGCAAGCCGCGTGTTCGCCTCGAAGCGACCATGCACGGCGGCGGTCACGAGCGTGGCATGCGTTCCGGTACCCTGGCGACCCACCAGATCGTTGGCATGGGCGAAGCCTTCCGCGTGGCCAAGGAAGACATGGCCGCCGAGAACGTGCGCATCAAGGCCTTGAGCGACCGTTTCTTCAAGCAGGTCGAGCACCTCGAAGAGCTCTACGTCAACGGCAGCATGACCGCCCGCGTTCCACACAACCTGAACCTGAGCTTCAACTACGTTGAAGGCGAGTCGCTGATCATGGCGCTCAAGGATCTGGCCGTGTCGTCCGGTTCGGCGTGCACCTCGGCGTCGCTGGAGCCTTCCTACGTACTGCGTGCCCTGGGCCGCAACGACGAACTGGCTCACAGCTCGATCCGCTTCACCTTCGGCCGCTTCACCACCGAAGAAGAAATCGATTACGCCGCGCAGAAAGTCTGCGAGGCCGTTACCAAGCTGCGTGCTCTTTCGCCGCTGTGGGACATGTACAAAGACGGCGTCGACATTTCGAAAATCGAATGGGCGGCGCACTGAGAAGTCGCCACCAGAGCGGCTCCACTGATGAGGATTGAAGCAAATGGCATATAGCGAAAAGGTCATCGACCACTACGAGAACCCGCGCAACGTCGGCAAGATGGACGCGCAGGATCCTGACGTCGGCACCGGCATGGTCGGCGCCCCGGCGTGCGGCGACGTGATGCGTCTGCAGATCAAGGTCAACGAACAAGGCATCATCGAAGATGCCAAGTTCAAGACCTACGGCTGCGGCTCCGCCATCGCGTCCAGCTCCCTGGCCACCGAGTGGATGAAGGGCAAGACTCTCGACGAAGCCGAAACCATCAAGAACACTCAGTTGGCCGAAGAACTGGCCTTGCCGCCAGTGAAAATCCACTGCTCGGTACTCGCTGAAGACGCCATCAAGGCCGCCGTTCGCGACTACAAGCAGAAGAAAGGCTTGATCTGATCCGCGTTACGGTAAGGAGTTTCCATGGCTATCCAGATGACAGAAGCGGCAGCTAACCATATCCAGCGCTCACTTGCGGGGCGCGGCAAGGGCGAGGGTATCCGCCTGGGTGTTCGCACCACGGGTTGTTCCGGCCTCGCCTATGTACTGGAATTCGTCGACGAAGTCGGTGAAGACGATCAGGTGTTCGAGAGTCATGGTCAGAAAGTGATCATCGACCCCAAGAGCTTGACGTACCTGGACGGCACCGAGCTGGATTTCGTCAAGGAAGGGTTGAACGAAGGCTTCAAGTTCAACAACCCCAACGTGCGCGGTGAATGTGGCTGCGGCGAAAGCTTCAACATCTGAGGCTGCTCGTGGGTACTCCTTGTCATTTTGCGTTGTTCCAGTTGCAGCCTGCTTTCCAGCTGGACCTCGATCAGTTGTCCGCGCGTTATCTGGAACTGGCCCGTGGTGTCCACCCCGACCGCTTTGCCGATGCCTCCGAGGCTGAGCAGCGGCGGGCGCTCGAGCAGTCGGCGAACCTCAACGAGGCCTACCAGACGCTCAAGAGTCCGGCCAAGCGCGCGCGGTACCTGCTCGCCATCAGCGGTCATGAGCTGCCCCTGGAAGTCACGGTGCACGACCCCGAGTTCCTGTTGCAGCAGATGCAATGGCGCGAGGAGCTCGAAGACCTGCAGGACAGTGCCGACCTGGCGGGTGTCGCGGTCTTCAAGCGTCGCCTGAAAGACGCCCAGCAAGAACTCAACGAGAGCTTCGCCGCCTGTTGGAACGACGCTGCGCAACGCGAACAGGCCGAACGCCTGATGCGGCGCATGCAGTTCCTCGACAAGCTGACCTACGAAGTGCGCCAGCTGGAAGAGCGCCTCGACGATTAACCCAGTGCCGCTCCGGTCGCACGCCTGATTACAGATAAGTCCTGATTACGATGGCCCTACTGCAGATCGCCGAACCCGGCCAAAGTCCACAACCGCACCAGCGTCGCCTGGCTGTCGGGATCGACTTGGGTACCACCAATTCCCTGGTCGCTGCCTTGCGCAGCGGTCTTTCCGAGCCGCTGGCCGACGAGCAGGGGCGGGTGATCCTGCCGTCTGCCGTGCGCTACCACGCCGATCGCGTCGAAGTCGGCGAGTCGGCCAAGCTGGCCGCCGCCACCGATCCACTCAATACCGTCGTGTCGGTCAAGCGCTTGATGGGTCGTGGTCTGTCCGACGTCAAGCAATTGGGCGATCAACTGCCGTACCGTTTCGTCGGCGGCGAATCCCACATGCCGTTCATCGAAACCGTGCAGGGCCCGAAAAGCCCGGTAGAAGTTTCCGCCGATATCCTCAGGGTCCTGCGTCAGCGCGCCGAAGCCGCGTTGGGCGGTGAACTGGTGGGCGCGGTGATCACCGTTCCGGCCTATTTCGACGATGCCCAGCGCCAAGCCACCAAGGACGCGGCCAAGCTCGCCGGTCTCAATGTGCTGCGCCTGCTCAACGAGCCGACGGCGGCTGCGGTGGCGTACGGCCTGGACCAGCACGCCGAGGGCCTCGTCGCCATTTACGACCTGGGCGGCGGCACGTTTGATATTTCAATCCTGCGCCTGACCGGCGGGGTCTTCGAAGTCCTCGCCACCGGTGGCGACAGCGCCTTGGGCGGCGACGACTTCGATCACGCGATTGCCGGCTGGATCATCGAGCAGGCGGGGTTGTCCGCCGATCTCGATCCGGGGACCCAGCGCCATCTGCTGCAAACCGCCTGCGCCGCCAAGGAAGCCTTGACCGACGCCGCCAGCGTTGAAGTCGCTTACGGCGAATGGACAGCCACGCTGACCCGCGAAGCCTTCAATGCCCTGATCGAACCCATGGTCGCCCGCAGCCTCAAGGCCTGCCGCCGTGCCGTGCGTGATTCCGGCATCGAGCTGGAAGATGTCAAGGCCGTGGTCATGGTCGGTGGTTCGACCCGTGTGCCTCGGGTTCGCGATGCCGTTGCCGAAGCCTTTGGCCGTCAGCCGCTGACTGAAATCGACCCGGACCAGGTGGTCGCCATCGGTGCCGCGATCCAGGCCGATACCCTGGCTGGCAACAAGCGCGAGGGCGGCGAATTGCTGCTGCTCGACGTGATTCCGTTGTCCCTGGGCCTGGAAACCATGGGCGGCCTGATGGAGAAGGTGATCCCGCGCAACACCACCATCCCCGTCGCCCGCGCCCAGGATTTCACTACTTATAAAGACGGCCAGTCGGCCATGATGATTCATGTGCTGCAAGGCGAGCGTGAATTGATCAGCGACTGCCGCTCCCTTGCGCGTTTCGAATTGCGCGGCATCCCGGCGATGGTTGCCGGCGCGGCGAAGATCCGCGTGACCTTCCAGGTCGACGCCGATGGCCTGCTCAATGTCTCCGCCCGCGAACTCGGTTCGGGCGTCGAGGCAAGCATCCAGGTCAAGCCGTCCTACGGCCTGACCGACGGCGAAATCGCCAAGATGCTCAAGGATTCGTTCCAGCACGCCAGCGACGACAAAGTCGCCCGTGTGCTGCGCGAGCAGCAGGTCGATGCCCAGCGCCTGGTCGAAGCCGTGCAAGCCGCCCTCGAAGCCGACGGCGAGCGCTTGCTCGACGCCGAGGAGCGCATGGTCATCGAAATGCAGATGCAAGAACTCTCCGAATTGATCAAGGGCACGGATGGTTATGCCATCGAGCAGCAGACCAAGCGTCTGTCGCAAGTCACCGATGCCTTTGCTGCCCGCCGCCTGGACTCGACGGTGAAAGCCGCCCTGGCGGGGCGCAACCTGAATGAAATCGAGGAATAACTGATGCCGCAGGTGATTTTTCTGCCCCACGAGAAGTTCTGCCCGGACGGCATGGTCGTGGAAGCCGAGCCCGGAACGTCCATTCTTGACTTGGCCCACGAACACCACATCGAGATGGAAAGCGCCTGTGGCGGCGTTTGCGCTTGCACGACCTGCCACTGCATCATTCGTGAAGGTTTCGAGTCGCTGGAAGAGGCGGACGAGCTGGAAGAAGACTTTCTTGACCGCGCCTGGGGGCTTGAGCCGCAGTCGCGTCTGGGGTGCCAGGCTATCGTCGGCACTGAAGACCTGACCGTCGAAATCCCGAGATACTCACTTAACCATGCGGCCGAAGCGCCGCACTGATGGTGGCACTGTCATGAGCTATGGTTGGAATGATGTACAACGCATCGCGGAAGAATTGGCCGAAGCCCACGAGGGTCTCGATCCGTACTCTGTAGGTTTCGTCCGTCTGCAGCAGATGATCCTTGAGCTGCCTGACTTCGATTCCACCTCTGGCCGAGTCGGCGAGAAGGTGTTGGAAGCGGTTCAGGAGCTCTGGGCCGCAGAATTGGACTGATCGCCTCGCAGGTTAGGCAATACCCAAGAACCCGCGTATAATTCGCGGGTTTAATTTTTCGTAAATTACCGTTTCTGGAGTTACACCATGGCTGTTCAACGTACTTTCTCCATCATCAAGCCTGACGCCGTTGCTAAAAACGTGATCGGCAAGATCGTTACCCGCTTCGAAGACGCTGGCCTGCGCGTTGTAGCTTCGAAAATGAAGCAACTGTCCAAAGCCGAAGCCGAAGGCTTCTACGCTGAGCACAGCGAGCGCGGTTTCTTCGGTGAACTGGTTGCCTTCATGACTTCCGGTCCGGTTGTCGTTCAGGTGCTGGAAGGCGAAAACGCCATCGCTCGCAACCGTGAGCTGATGGGCGCTACCAACCCTAAAGAAGCTGCTGCCGGCACCATCCGTGCTGACTTCGCTGAATCCATCGACGCCAACGCCGTCCACGGTTCGGACTCCGAAGCCGCCGCTGCTCGCGAAATCGCTTACTTTTTCTCCGCTACTGAAGTAACCACTCGCTAAGCCCAGGCTTTTGAGTGAAGGTGAATCCATGACTACATCGAACGGCAAAACCAACCTGTTGGGCCTGACCCAGCCGGAAATGGAGAAATTCTTCGACTCGATCGGGGAGAAGCGTTTCCGTGCCGGTCAGGTGATGAAATGGATTCACCACTTTGGCGTCGACGATTTCGACGCCATGACGAATGTCGGCAAGGCCCTGCGCGAAAAGCTCAAGGCCGTTGCCGAGATTCGCGGCCCCGAAGTGGTCAGCCAGGACATTTCCAGCGACGGCACCCGCAAGTGGGTGGTGCGCGTGGCGTCCGGCAGCTGCGTCGAGACCGTCTACATCCCCCAGGGCAAGCGCGGCACCTTGTGCGTTTCGTCCCAGGCAGGCTGTGCCCTGGATTGCAGTTTCTGCTCCACCGGCAAGCAAGGCTTCAATAGCAACCTCACCGCCGCCGAAGTGATCGGCCAGGTGTGGATTGCCAACAAATCCTTTGGCAGCGTCCCGGCAACCGTCGACCGTGCCATCACCAACGTGGTGATGATGGGCATGGGTGAGCCGCTGCTGAACTTCGACAACGTCGTCGCCGCCATGCACCTGATGATGGATGACCTGGGCTACGGCATCTCCAAGCGCCGCGTGACCCTGTCCACCTCAGGCGTGGTGCCGATGATCGATGAGCTGGCCAAGCACATCGACGTCTCGCTGGCGTTGTCGCTGCACGCACCGAATGACGCATTGCGTAACCAATTGGTGCCGATCAACAAGAAGTATCCGCTTAAGATGCTGCTCGAGTCGTGCCAGCGCTACATGTCGTCCCTGGGCGAAAAGCGCGTGCTGACCATCGAGTACACCTTGCTCAAGGACGTGAATGACAAGGTTGAACACGCGGTCGAGATGATCGAGCTGCTCAAGAACATCCCGTGCAAGATCAACCTGATCCCGTTCAACCCGTTCCCGCATTCCGGCTACGAGCGTCCGAGCAACAATGCGATTCGTCGGTTCCAGGATCAGCTTCACCACGCTGGCTTCAACGTCACCGTGCGCACCACCCGTGGCGAAGACATCGATGCCGCGTGTGGCCAATTGGTAGGACAGGTGCTGGATCGCACCCGTCGCAGCGAACGCTACATTGCCGTGCGCGAATTGAACGCCGCGGACGATGCAGTACAGAACGCTGCGAACAGTCACTAAGAGAGGAACTCTATGTCCCTGCGCTTTGCGCTGCTGTTGCTGCTGGCCGGTCTTTGTTCCGGCTGTGTTCTGTCGGGCGACTATAACCCGATGAAAACCAGCAAGGGCCGTGACGAAGCGCGCGAGGCCTATGTGCAGCTGGGCATCGGCTATTTGCAGCAGGGCATGACCGAGCGGGCCAAGGTGCCGCTCAAGAAGGCCCTGGAGCTGGACAGCTCGGACGCCGATGCCAATGCGGCGCTGGCCCTGGTGTTCCAGGCCGAGATGGAGCCGGAACTGGCCGACGAACACTTTCGCAAGGCGTTGTCCGCCCGCCCGCAAGACGCCCGGATCCTCAACAACTACGGCAGCTTCCTCTACGAGCAGGCACGCTACAAGGAAGCCTACGAGCGCTTCGAGCAAGCGGCCGCCGATACCCTTTACCCTGAGCGTTCGCGGGTGTTCGAGAACCTCGGCATGACCGCCGCGAAACTCGGCCAGCGTGACCTGGCCCGCCAGCAGCTCGAAAAGGCGTTGCGGCTCAACCGCCAGCAACCGCGCGCGTTGCTGGAAATGGCTGAGTTGTCTTACGAAGACAGGCATTATGTGCCCGCTCGCGACTATTACGAGCGGTTTAGCCTGCTCAGCGAGCAAAATGCACGTAGTCTATTGCTCGGCGTTCGGCTGGCGCATGTGTTTGAAGATCGTGACAAGGCCGCCAGTTATGGCCTGCAACTCAAAAGACTCTATCCCGGTACGCCGGAATATCAGCAATACCTGTCGGAGCAATGATGAAAGCGGCGCATCCCGAAGTTGTAGCAGCGACTCGCGTAAATCCCGGTGAGACCCTGCGTCAAGCCCGCGAAAGCAATGGTTGGTCGCTGGCCGAAGTGGCCCTCAAGCTCAATCTCACCGTGACTTCCCTGAGCAACCTGGAAGCCGGCGCGTTCGACAAATTGCCTGGGCATACTTTCGCCCGGGGCTACATCCGCGCCTATGCCAAGTTGCTTGGCATGGACCAGACCGTGCTGGTCCAGCAATTCGATCAATACACCGGTTCCGACGCCCAGGGCAGCAGTGTGCACAGCCTGGGCCGTATCGAGGAGCCAGTGCGCGTTTCCCATACCATTTTGCGTATCGTCAGCCTGTTGCTGCTGATCGCGGTGATCGGTGGCGGTTTCGTCTGGTGGCAGGATCAGGCTTCCTTGCGCAGCAAGGAGCCGGTTGCGATGAACCCTGAGCATGTCGAAGTCGAAGGCGCCGACGGCACCACCCAGATTCATCCGCTGGATGAACCGGAAGACCAGGCTGTTGTCGAGGGGCAGACTGAGGGTGAAACCGCCCTGGCATTGCCTCAAGGCCAAGATAACGGCGAGACTGATGCCGCCGCGGGTGCCGAGCCTGTCGTGCCATCCGTTCCCGCGCCAGCCCCAACACCTGCCGCCCCCACGGCTCCGGCCCATTCCGGCAGCGCGCCGACCACCCCGGCGGCTCCTGCTCCTGTCACGCCAGCGCCAACCGTGGCCGCTCCGGCCGTGCCAGCAGCGCCAGCAACCCCGGCGGCCCCGGCTCCTGCGCCCGGCGATGGCCAGGTACAGATCCAGTTCACCGCCGATTGCTGGACGCAGATTACCGACGGCAACGGCAAGGTCCTGTTCAGCGGCCTCAAGCGCAAGGGCGACAGCACGTCCGTCAACGGCCGGCCGCCGTTTGCCGTACGCCTGGGCTATGCCCGTGGCGCGCAGGTCAGCTACAACGGCCAGCCGGTCGATGTGGCTCCGTTCACCAGTGGCGAGACCGCTCGCCTGAAGTTGGGTCAATAAGTCATGCACGGCGAATCTCCTATCAAGCGTCGCGAATCCCGGAAGATCTGGGTCGGTAACGTGCCCGTGGGCGGCGATGCGCCAATCGCTGTGCAGAGCATGACCAACAGCGACACCAATGACGTGGCCGCCACGGTCGCGCAAATCAATCGTCTTGAAGCCGCCGGCGTCGATATCGTCCGCGTATCCGTGCCGGACATGGACGCCGCCGAGGCGTTCGGCAAGATCAAGCAGCTGGTCAAGGTGCCGTTGGTGGCCGACATTCACTTCGACTACCGCATTGCCTTGCGCGTGGCCGAGCTGGGCGTCGACTGCCTGCGCATCAACCCGGGCAACATCGGTCGCGAAGATCGCGTGCGCGCGGTGGTGGATGCCGCCCGTGATCGCGGCATTCCGATCCGTATCGGCGTCAATGCCGGTTCCCTGGAAAAAGACCTGCAGAAGAAGTACGGCGAACCGACTCCGGCCGCGCTGGTGGAATCGGCGCTGCGCCATGTCGAGCACCTTGAACGCCTGAATTTCCCGGACTTCAAGGTCAGCGTGAAGGCCTCCGACGTGTTCATGGCCGTCGAAGCCTACCGCCTGCTGGCCAAGGAAATCGTCCAGCCGTTGCACCTGGGCATCACCGAAGCCGGTGGGTTGCGCTCGGGTACGGTGAAATCTGCCGTCGGCCTCGGTATGCTGCTCGCCGAAGGGATTGGCGATACCATCCGCATCTCGTTAGCGGCGGACCCGGTCGAGGAAGTGAAAGTCGGCTACGACATCCTCAAGTCCCTGCACTTGCGTTCCCGTGGGATCAACTTCATCGCCTGCCCGAGCTGCTCGCGGCAGAACTTCGATGTGGTCAAGACCATGAACGAGCTGGAAGGGCGCCTTGAAGACCTGCTGGTGCCGCTGGATGTCGCGGTGATCGGTTGCGTGGTCAACGGGCCCGGCGAAGCCAAGGAGGCCCATATCGGCCTGACGGGCGGCACGCCGAACCTGATTTACATCGACGGCAAGCCGTCGCAGAAACTGACGAATGACAATCTGGTGGATGAGCTGGAAAAGCTGATCCGCCAGAAAGCGGCCGAAAAGGTCGAAGCCGACGCAGCGGTCATCGCGCGCGGTTAAGTCGCAAGATTAAGGAATACACGTGAGCAAGTCTCTGCAAGCCATTCGTGGCATGAACGACATCCTGCCCGAGCAGACGCCCCTGTGGCGCTATTTCGAGGGCACCGTCGCGCGCCTGCTGGATAACTACGGTTACCGGCAGATCCGCATGCCCATCGTCGAGTTCACCGAGCTGTTCAAGCGCTCCATCGGTGAAGTGACCGACATCGTCGAAAAAGAGATGTACACCTTCGACGACCGCAACGGCGATTCCCTGACCCTGCGCCCCGAAGGCACGGCAGCATGCGTGCGTGCAGTGCTTGAGCACGGCATCACCGGCGGCGGCCAGGTGCAGAAACTCTGGTACATCGGCCCGATGTTCCGCCACGAGCGTCCGCAGAAAGGTCGTTATCGCCAGTTTCACCAGATCGGCCTCGAAGTATTCAACCTGGAAGGTCCGGACATCGATGCCGAGCTGATTGTGATGACCTGGCGCCTGTGGGGCGAGCTGGGCCTGCGCGATGCGGTCAAGCTTGAGCTCAACAGCCTGGGCACCAGCGAATCCCGTGGCCGCTACCGCGAGGCGTTGGTGGAGTTTCTGTCCGCCCATGTCGACAAGCTCGACGAAGACAGCCAGCGCCGCCTGAAGTCCAACCCGCTGCGCGTGCTTGATACCAAGCACCCGGAGACCCAGGCGATCCTGGTGGACGCGCCGAAAATGGCCGACTACCTCGACGACGAATCCCGCGCGCATTTCGAAGGGCTGAAGGCACGTCTGGACGCCGTCGGCATCCCTTACGTGATCAACCCCAAGTTGGTCCGTGGCCTGGATTACTACAGCAAGACCGTCTTCGAATGGGTCACCGACAAGCTCGGCGCCCAAGGCACCGTGTGCGCCGGTGGCCGCTACGACGGGCTGGTGGAGCAGATGGGCGGCAAGCCGACCCCGGGCGTGGGTTTTGCCATGGGGATCGAGCGCCTGGTGCTGATGCTTGAAGCATTGGACAAGGTGCCGGAAGAACTGGCCCGCCAGGTCGATGTGTACCTCTGCGCCTTTGGCGAGGCCGCCGAACTGGCCGCCCTGGCCCTGAGCGAGCGAGTGCGCGATCAGTTGCCCAACCTGCGTCTGCAGATCAACGCCGGCGCCGGCAGCTTCAAGAGCCAATTCAAGAAGGCCGACAAGAGCGGTGCACTGTACGCACTGATTCTTGGTGACGACGAACTGGCCCAACAAGTGGTAGGTTTCAAACCCCTGCGTGGCCAGGGCGAACAACAAAGTATTGCCTGGGATGCGCTTGCTGCACACCTGGCCACCTGCGTCGTGCAGGGTTGAAGCTGTCAAACAGCCGATTTAGCGATTAAGGAGTATTGGGGTGTCGAGTACCGAAGATGAACAGCTGGCGGATTTGAAGGACTGGTGGACGCGCAACGGCAAGCCGCTGGTCACTGGCGGCCTGTTGGCGCTGGTCATCGTGTTCGGCTGGCAGGCCTACCAGAAATACCAGAGCAACCAGTCGCAAGGTGCCTCGGTGCTTTACCAGCAACTGCTGGAAACCACCCTGACCCCCGACGGCAAGCCTGACGCGGCGCGCGTGGCGGACCTGGCCGGCAAGCTCAACAAAGAGTTCGGCGGCACCGCCTACGCCCAGTACGGCAGCCTGTTCGTGGCCAAGGTCGCGGTCGACAGCGGCAAGCTGGACGACGCGGTCACCGAGCTGAAAGCCATCGTCGACAAACCGGCCAACCCGACCCTGGGCGAAGTCGCGCGTCAGCGCCTGGCGCAGGTGCTGGCGGCACAGAACAAGGCCGAAGACGCGCTGAAGCTGCTCGACGGCGACGCCGACAAGGCGTTCCTGGCGACCCGCGAAGAACTCAAGGGCGACCTGCTGGTACAGCTGGGCCGTGCCAATGAGGCCCATGCGGCCTACCAAAAAGCCAAGGCTGCGCTGTCGGATGAAGCCGCAGTCGGTGGCCTGCAAATCAAGCTGGACGACCTGGCCAAAGGGGATGCGTGACGTGATCCGTTGGAAACATGCAGCATTGCTGGCCCTGGCCATTCTGGCCGCGGGTTGCAGCAGCAACAGCAAGAAAGAACTGCCTCCGGCCGAACTGACCGATTTCAAAGAAGAAGTCGTGCTGCAGAAGCAATGGAGCCGCTCCATCGGTGACGGCCAGGGTGAAACCTACAACATGCTGGTGCCGGCCATCGACGGCGACACCCTCTATGCCGGCGACGTGACTGGCGTCGTCATGGCCATGGATCGCATGAGCGGCGACGTCAAATGGGAAAAGGATCTTGAGCTGCCTGTGTCCGGCGCCGTTGGCGTGGGTTACGGGCTGGTCATGATCGGCACGCTCAAGGGCGAGATCGTCGCCCTGGACGCGAGCAGCGGTGAAGAGAGATGGCGCGCCCGCGTGACCAGCGAAGTTCTCGCGCCGCCCGCCACCAACGGTGACGTGGTGGTGGTGCAGACCCAGGACGACCGCCTGATTGGCCTGGATGCCGCCACCGGCAACCAGCGCTGGTTGTACGACAGCACTCCGGCGGTACTGACCCTGCGTGGCACCAGTGCGCCGATCGTCACCAACCGCCTCGCGGTGGCTGGCTTGTCGACCGGTAAAGTCGTGGCCCTGGATATTTCCAACGGCGTACCGGTCTGGGAACAGCGCGTAGCGATCCCGCAAGGTCGTTCGGAGCTGGAGCGTGTGGTCGACATCGACGGCGGCCTGCTGCTGTCCGGCGGTACGCTGTACGTCGCCAGTTATCAGGGCCGCGTTGCGGCGCTGGACCTGGAAAGCGGTCGTCCGTTGTGGCAGCGCGATGCGTCGAGCTACGCCGGTGTCGCCCAAGGTTTCGGCAGTGTCTACGTGAGCCTGTCCTCGGGCACCGTCGAAGGCGTTGACGAGCGTTCCACCACCGCATTATGGAGCAACGACTCCCTGGCCCGTCGCCAACTGTCGGCCCCGGAAGTGTTCTCCAGCTACGTTGCAGTGGGTGACCTGGAAGGTTACCTGCACCTGCTCAGCCAGGTTGACGGTCGTTTCGTCGGTCGCGAGCGCATCGACAGCGACGGCCTGCGTGCCCGTCCGCTGGTGGTGGGAAACATGATCTATGTGTATGGCAACAGCGGCAAACTGGAAGCCCTGACCATCAAGTAAGACTATGCTTGGGTTAATTCCCAAGCGGCTTCACCTTTGTAGGAGCGAGCCTGCTCGCGAATGCGCTGGTCCAGCGGCCTGTATGTCGACTGACCCACTGCTTTCGCGAGCAGGCTCGCTCCCACAAGGTGGCCCCCGAGCACCAGCCGCTGCCTCGCAGCGGCTTTTGTATTTTCTGAAATAACGAAGTGGAGAGCCGCATGGTTCCCGTAATCGCCCTGGTGGGCCGACCGAACGTCGGCAAGTCCACCTTGTTCAACCGCCTGACCAGGACTCGCGACGCTATCGTCGGCGACTTGTCCGGTCTGACCCGTGATCGCCAATACGGTGAGGCCAAGTGGCAAGGGCGTACCTATATTCTGGTCGACACCGGTGGCATCTCCGGTGATGAACACGGCATGGACGAAAAAATGGCCGAGCAGTCGCTGCTCGCCATCGAAGAAGCCGATGTGGTGCTGTTCCTGGTAGACGCCAAGGCCGGTTTTACCGCCGCCGACCAGATGATCGCCGAGCATTTGCGCAAACGTAACAAGCGTTCCTACGTCGTTGCCAACAAGGTCGACAACATCGACCCGGACATGGCTCGCGCCGAGTTCGCACCTTTGGGCATGGGCCAGGCGATTCCGATCGCCGGTGCCCACGGTCGCGGCATCACCCAGATGCTTGAAATCGCCCTGGCTGATTTCCCCAAGGACGATGAAGACGAGCCGGAAGAGGGCGAGGAAGAAGTCGTTGCCGAGGGCGAGGAAGCCAAGCGCATTCCGGGCCCGAGCGAAAAGGACGGCATCAAGATCGCTATTATCGGCCGCCCGAACGTCGGCAAGTCGACGCTGGTCAACCGCATGCTCGGTGAAGACCGGGTCATCGTCTACGACCAGCCCGGCACCACCCGTGACAGCATCTACATTCCCTTCGAGCGTAACGAAGAGAAGTACACGCTGATCGACACGGCCGGTGTGCGCAAGCGCGGCAAGATCCACGAGGAAGTCGAAAAATTCTCCGTGGTCAAAACGCTGCAGGCGATCAAAGACGCCAACGTGGTGATCTTCGTGATGGACGCCCGCGAAGGCGTGGTCGATCACGACTTGAACCTGCTGGGCTTCGCCCTGGAAGCCGGTCGTGCACTGGTCATCGCGATCAACAAGTGGGACGGCATGACGCCGAGCGAGCGCGATTACGTCAAGGTCGAACTGCAGCGTCGGCTGTTCTTCGTCGACTTTGCCGACATCCACTTCATCTCGGCCCTGCACGGTACCGGCGTGGGCAACCTCTACGCCTCGGTGCAGAACTCGTTCAAGTCGGCGGTTACCCGCTGGCCGACCAACCGCCTGACCCAGATCCTCGAAGACGCGGTCGGCGAGCATGCGCCACCGATGGTCAACAACCGCCGGATCAAGCTGCGCTACGCCCACTTGGGCGGTGCCAACCCACCGATCATCGTGATCCACGGTAACCAGATCGAGAAGGTGCCCAAGTCCTACGTTCGTTATCTGGAAAACACTTACCGTCGCGTCCTGAAGCTGGTCGGCACGCCGATCCGCATCGAGTTCAAGGGCGGCGAGAACCCGTACGAAGGCAACAAGAACACGCTCACCGACCGCCAGGTCAACAAGAAGCGCCGCTTGATGTCGCACCACAAGAAGGCCGACAAGAAGCGCCGCGACAAGCGCTGATCCTGGCTGCTCAGGACCGCTTTTGTGGCGAGGGAGCTTGCTCCCGCTGGGCTGCGCAGCAGCCCCCTGCGTTTTGTCTGATGCACCGCTGTGGTGGATACATCTTGGGGCTGCTTCGCAACCCAGCGGGAGCAAGCTCCCTCGCCACGGTGTTCGGCAACAATTGAAGAGGGTGCCCACGGGGCACCCTTTTTCATGCCCGGCGATTGGGCTATCCTCGACCTCTCCCGCGCCGCGCCAGAGCCGGGTGCAGACCCAGGGAACCCTCGATGATCACCAGCAAGTTGCCGAATGTCGGCATCACCATTTTTACCCAGATGTCCCAGCTTGCCGCGCAGACCGGTGCGCTGAACCTGTCCCAGGGCTTTCCCGATTTCGATGGCCCGCAGGCCCTGCGCGATGCAGTGGGCCGGCATATCGCCCAAGGCCACAATCAATATTCGCCGATGACCGGCCTGCCAGCCCTGCGCCAGCAGATCGCGGCAAAGATCGCCCGCAGCTATGGCGCCAGCGTCGACGCCGATCAGGAAGTCACCGTGACCCCCGGCGCGACCCAGGCGATTTTTTGCGCCATCGCGGCGGTGGTACACAGCGGCGACGAAGTGATCGTCTTCGACCCAGCGTACGACAGCTACGAACCTGCCGTGCAACTGGCCGGCGGGCGTTGCGTACATGTGCAACTGGGCCTGGATGATTTTGCCATCGACTTCCAGAAGCTTGGCGAAGCCCTGAGTCCGCGCACGCGAATGATCATCCTCAACACGCCGCACAACCCCAGCGGCGCATTGATCAGCCGCGCCGAGCTGGACCAGTTGGCGGCGTTGATTCGCGATCGCGACATCTACCTGATCAGCGATGAGGTTTATGAGCACCTGGTATTCGACGACGTGCCCCATGTCAGCGTCCTTGCCCACGAAGAGCTTTATCGCCGTGCCTTCGTCGTCAGTTCGTTCGGCAAGACCTACCACGTCACGGGCTGGAAAACCGGCTACGTCGTCGCGCCAGCGGCCCTGACGGCGGAGCTGCGCAAGGTGCACCAGTACGTCAGTTTCTGCGGGGTGACACCGTTGCAATACGCGTTGGCCGACTACATGGCCGAGCATCCGGAGCATGTCGATGAACTGCCGGATTTCTATCAGGCCAAGCGCGACCTGTTCTGCGATCTGCTGGCGCCGTCGCGCTTCACTTTCCAGCGTGTCGCCGGCACGTATTTCCAGTTGGTGGATTATTCGCAGATCCGCCCGGACCTCAATGACGTCGACATGGCGCTCTGGATGACCCGCGAACACGGCGTGGCGACCATTCCGATCTCGGTGTTCTACCAGAACCCGCCGCAGGGCCAGCGCCTGGTGCGCCTGTGTTTTGCCAAACGCGAGGAGACGCTGCGCGAAGCGGCGGGAAAACTATGCGTGATCTGAGCGCGTTGCCCAATCTGAACATTGCCTTGATCCAGACTACGCTGGCCTGGCATGACCGCGGGGCCAACCTGGAACATTTTGACGCGCTGCTCGAACAGGCGCGCGGGGCGGACCTGATCATCCTGCCGGAAATGTTCACCACCGGTTTTTCCATGGAGTCCGAGGCCCTGGCCGAGCCGGAGAACGGCCCCGCCAGCCAGTGGCTCAAGGCCCAGGCGGCAAAGCTGGACGCCGTGATCACCGGCAGCGTGATCATCCAGGCCGCCGACGGCAGCCATCGCAATCGCTTGCTGTGGGCGCGTCCGGATGGCGAGGTGCTGCATTACGACAAGCGTCATCTGTTTCGCATGGCCGGCGAGCACAACCATTACACACCGGGTGACCAGCAGGTGTTGTTCGAGCTCAAGGGCTGGCGGATTCGGCCGCTGATCTGCTACGACCTGCGCTTCCCGGCTTGGAGTCGCGATGCCGAGGACACCGACCTGTTGCTATACACCGCCAACTGGCCGGGCGCCCGGCGTCAGCACTGGAACCGGCTGCTGCCGGCACGGGCCATCGAAAATCTCTGCTATGTGGCGGCGGTGAACCGGATCGGCACCGACGGCAAGGGCTTCGCTTATACCGGAGACAGTCAGGTGCTGGACTTTCAGGGCGAGACGCTGCTCAGTGCCGGCGACGCCGACGGCGTGTTCACGGTGTGCCTGAGCGCGGCGGACCTGGCGGCGTATCGCACACGCTTTCCGGCGAACCTGGACGCTGATCGCTTCGAATTCATCTATTGAAACGATTCAGCCCTCAAGGAATGGTATTGCACGCCGATAACAGGTCAGCCAAGGAGGAGTCCCCATGACCAGTATCAGCGCAACGACCGTAAACCCTTATCCGCTGTCGGCCCCCAAAGTCTCCATCAGGGGCGCCGAGGAAGAGAAAGCCGTCAGTCCGGTGGTATCGCCTGACACCGGCGAAGAGAAGGACAAGGACAAGGGACTGAAAGTCGACACCAGCGGCGCAAATATCGCCGGTGTTGGCGGCAGCAACGGCAGCAATATCATCGAGCAGCTGAAGAAGCAGATCGAGCGGACCGAAAAGTTGCTGGCCGACCAGCAGGCCCAATTGGCCCGCGTGCAGAAAAGCCGAGCCAATGAGGAGCAGAAAGCCCAGCAGGCCATGGCGATCCAGACCCAGATCATGGGGACCCAGGCGACTTTGCAGACTTTGCAGGCCGCGCTGCTGCAGGCGATGACGGTTTCGATCGATACCCATGCCTGAGTTTGGTGTTGTCTGACGGACCGCTTTCGCGAGCAGGCTCGCTCCCACAATGGTCGGCGTGATGCACATGTTGTGGGAGCGAGCCTGCTCGCGAAGAGGCCGGAACAGCCAACCCAAAACCAAGCCAAACAAAAGGCCCCGAGGTTCACACCCCGGGGCCTTCTTGTTTTCAGCAACCGATTAGGCCGCCTTGGCTTCCGGCTGGCTCAGCGAGCGGTTCAGCGCGCTGAACAGCGCCTTGAAGCTCGCCGTGGTGATGTTTTCATCGATGCCCACGCCATGCACCGCACGTTCGCCGTTGACGCGCAGTTCGATGTACGCCGCAGCCTTGGCGTTGGTGCCGGCGCCGATGGCGTGTTCGTTGTAGTCCATGATTTCCACCGGAATCGGCAGCCCGGCCACCAGCGCTTCCAGCGCGCCGTTGCCTCGGCCACGCCAGTGCAGGTTGGTCTCGCCCTGGCCCTTGCTGGCGACTTCCACTTCCACGGCGCTGTTGCCGTTCTCTTCCTGCAGGCGATGGCTGACCAGCGCGTACGGAGTGTTGGCTTGCAGATATTCGCGCTGAAGCAGGGCGTGGATCTGCTGGGCAGTCATTTCCAGGCCCAGGCGATCGGTTTCACGCTGTACCACCTGGCTGAACTCGATCTGCATGCGGCGCGGCAGGCTGATGCCGTATTCCTGCTCCAGGAGGTAGGCGATGCCGCCCTTGCCCGACTGGCTGTTCACGCGGATCACCGCTTCGTAGCTGCGGCCGATGTCGGCCGGGTCGATCGGCAGGTACGGTACTTCCCACAGGGTATCCGGTTTCTGCTGGGCGAAGCCCTTGCGGATTGCGTCCTGGTGCGAGCCGGAGAACGCGGTGTGGACCAGGTCGCCGACATACGGGTGACGTGGGTGGACCGGGATCTGGTTGCATTCCTCGACGACCTTGCGCACGCCGTCGATGTCGGAGAAGTCCAGCTCAGGGTCGATGCCCTGGGTGTAGAGGTTCAGCGCCACGGTCACCAGGTCGACGTTGCCGGTGCGCTCGCCGTTGCCGAACAGGCAGCCTTCGACACGGTCGGCGCCGGCCATCAGGCCCAGCTCGGTGGCGGCCACGCCGGTGCCACGGTCGTTGTGGGTGTGCAGGCTGATGAGCACGCTGTCACGCCGGGTGATGTTGCGGTGGAACCACTCGATCTGGTCGGCGTAGATGTTCGGAGTGGCGACTTCGACGGTGGCCGGCAGGTTGAGGATCACCTTGCGCTCAGGCGTCGGGTTCCACACTTCGATCACCGCATCGCAGACTTCCTTGGCGAACTCCAGCTCGGTCGCGCTGAAGGTTTCTGGCGAGTACTCGAACTGCCATTGGGTTTCCGGCTGCTGGGCGGCGTATTTGACGAACAGCTTGGCCGCGTTCACGGCGATTTCCTTCACGCCTTCCTTGTCCTGGTTGAACACGATGCGGCGGAACGACGGGCAGGTGGCGTTATACAGGTGGACGATGGCTTTCTTCGCGCCACGCAGGGACTCGAAGGTGCGAGCGATCAGGTCTTCACGGGCCTGGGTCAGCACCTGGATGGTGGTGTCGTCCGGGATGTGGCCTTCTTCGATGAGGGTGCGCACAAAGTCGAAGTCAGTCTGCGAAGCGGCCGGGAACGATGCTTCGATTTCCTTCACGCCCACTGCAACGAGGGTTTTCCAGAAGCGCAGCTTCTTGGCCGCATCCATCGGCTCGATCAGCGACTGGTTGCCGTCACGCAGGTCGGAACTGCACCAGATCGGCGCGGCGGTGATGGTCTTCGACGGCCAGGTGCGATCCGGCAGGTTGATGGTCGGGAAGGCGCGGTACTTCGAAGACGGGTCTTTGAGCATGCTCATGGGGAAATCCTTATTGTCGTGGCCGGAAAGAGGCGGCCTGCCGGTGGTTCGAACGGGTTGGCTTCACGCCTGGACGAGGTGCCGCGATTCAGCCCGGCAGTCGTGCGCTGACGAGGCACAGGCTGCGGTGCTGGCGAAGCTGAATGAGGGTGTGAGAGGTTTTCATGCCCTCAACCCTAACCGCGTGGCCGGGGGGTTGCAAGCAGTCGGGAAAAATTGGGAGAAGTTCTGTTTTTGGGTGGGTTTGCGAGATTTTATCGCTGGTTTCTCGATTAAATATTATGGAAATTGCGTTGATGTTTTGAGCTTGGCAATTTCTGAGGTGGGGGCGATACGACTTCCGTCTCGCGAGCAGGCTCGCTCCCACATCAGGTCCGTAGCGCGACGCGGATCCCTGTGGGAGCGAGCCTGCTCGCGAAGAGGCCAGTAGCGCACCGCAATTACTCAGGGCTGAAACGCCCCGATAAAGATCGCCGGATCCACCCGCGCATCATTCAGGCTGATGTTCCAGTGCATGTGCGGCCCGGTCGCGCGGCCGGTGGCGCCAACCTTGCCGACCACGGTGTCGCGCGCCAGTTGCTGGCCGACCTTCACGTCGATCTTCGACATGTGGCAGAACATGCTGATGAAGCCTTGGCCATGGTCGACGAACACGGTGTTGCCATTGAAAAAGTAGTTGCCGGTGAGGATCACCTTGCCGGCGGCCGGGGTCTTGATCGGCGTGCCGGCGGGCACGGCGAAGTCCAGGCCGGAATGAGGGTTGCGCTCTTCGCCGTTGAAAAAGCGGCGCACCCCGAACTTGCTCGACAGCGGGCCGTTCACCGGTTTGTCCAGCAGCAGGTTGCTGGGGATGTTGGGGCTGAAGCTGCGGTAGGCCTTCAACTGCACCGCAAGCTCGCCCTCGATGCGCTTCAGATCCGCCGGGTCCGGATTGACCTGGCGCTTGTTTTTCAGGGTGATGTGCTGCTCGGGGTATTTCTTGTAGCCAACCACGAAGGGCTGGGTGGCGCCGCCACTGCTGATCTGCTGGGTGCCGGGTTGGACGGTCAGCGGAATGCCGACAATTGCCAGCCAGTTCTGCTGTTCCTTGACCACCAGCACCGGTTTGCCCTGGTACGTGGCTTTCGGCGCCTGGGCCGCGCTGCCCAGATCCACCACGGCCACGCCGCCGGGCACCGGCTTGTTCAGCAGGCGAGTGATGTAGCTGTCAGCCTGGGCGTTGGCGACGAGGCACAGCAAGAGCAGCGGAGCGAGAAATCGCGGCATGAATCAATCCAGTAGAGAAAGGGTGACCGGTGTCAGGTGATTGTCTTCGACCCGCACCAGCAGTTCCCCTTCGCCGAGCCTGGCGGTCAGGCGCTGGCCGGTGCGGGTTTGTCCGGCGTTGCGGATCGCATGGCCGCGTTCGTCGAGCAGGATGCTGTAGCCACGGCCAAGGGTCGCCAGTGGGCTGACGATGTGCAGCGTCTGCATCTGGTTGTGCAACTGTACGCGGCGGGTTTTCAGGCCTTCGCGCATGGCTCGGGGCAGGCGTTCGGCGAGGCTGTCGAGGCGATGGCGCAACATGGCCAGCTGACGGCCCGGATGTTGCCCGGCCAGGCGGGTTTCCAGGCGAATCAGGCGTTCGCGGCGAGTGTTGAGGCTGCGTTCGAAGGCCCGGCGCATGCGCATGTCCAGGTCGTCGAGGCGCTGGGCTTGCTGGCGCAGCCGTTCGCCGGGATGGCGCAGGCGGCGGGTGAGGCCTTCGAGGCGCAACTGGTCGCGCATCAGGCGGTCGCGCATGCGCATCACCAGGCGCCGGTGCAGGCTTTCGACCCGGCGCACCAGGTCGCCGGCGTCCGGTGCGAGCAGTTCGGCGGCGGCGGACGGAGTCGGGGCGCGCACATCGGCGACGAAATCGCTGATGGAGACGTCGGTCTCATGGCCTACCGCGCTGACAATGGGCGTGACGCAGGCGTCTACCGCACGAGCCACGGCTTCTTCGTTGAAGCACCACAAGTCTTCCAGCGAACCGCCGCCCCGGGCCAGGATCAGCGCATCGAAGCCTCGGGCATCGGCCAGTTTCAGCGCGCGGACGATCTGTGCGGTGGCTTCACGGCCCTGCACGGCGGTCGGAATCAGCGTCAGGGAAATCTGCGGCGCGCGGCGACGGAACACGCTGATGATGTCGCGGATCACCGCGCCGGTGGGCGAACTGATGATGCCGATGCGTTGCGGATGGGCCGGCAGCGGTACCTTGCGCTCGGCACTGAAAAGGCCTTCGGCGCTGAGCTTTTCCTTCAGGGCGTCGAACGCCAGGCGCAGGGCACCATCGCCGGCCGGCTCCACGGTGTCGAGGATCAGTTGATAGTCGCCACGGCCCTCGAACAGCGAGACCTTGCCGCGTACCTTCACCGCCAGCCCGTCTTTCAATGCCTGGCGCACCCGAGCGGCGTTCTGTCGGAACAGCGCGCAACGCACCTGGGCGCCGCTGTCCTTGAGCGTGAAATACACGTGGCCGGAGGCGGGGCGGGCGAGGTTGGAAATCTCGCCCTCGACCCAGATGTTGCTGAACACGTCTTCGAGCAACACCCGCGCACGGCCGTTGAGCTGGCTGACAGTCAGGACCTCGCGGTCCAGGCCCAGTCGGGCAAAGGGATCTTTAATCATGGGCGGCATGATAAGGGGATTCGCTTGCGAATCTCCATGTATGTAGAAATTTCCTCCTGCGTACCTCCAGTCAAGCGGAGTCGCCTGCTTCGAGCGAGCCCGTTTCCACCGCTTATGTGTTGCGCCGCCCGTCGCCTGCGCGGAATTCACCGCGCCTGCTTCCAGTCGATTTCAAGAGACAAATATCCCCGCGAAAGGAGGCCATCCATGCGTATCCATCACCTGAACTGCGGATGCATGTGCCCGGTAGGCGGGGCGCTATTCGATGGTTACAGCCGGGGGCTGACGGCGTGCCTGGTGTGTCATTGCCTGCTGGTTGAAACCGACACCAACGGCCTGGTCCTGGTGGACACCGGCTTTGGCCAGCGAGATGTGCAGACACCGCAACGGCTGAGCCGATTCTTTCGAGTGTTCAACAACATCCAGTTCGAGCATCGCCTCACGGCTTTGGAGCAGGTGCGGCGCTTGGGTTTCGAGGCCAACGATGTACGGCACATCCTGCTGACGCACCTGGATTTCGATCACGCCGGCGGGCTCCAGGATTTTCCCCAGGCCCGGGTGCATGTAATGCGCGACGAGATGGCGACGGCCCGCAGCGCCGACACCTGGATAAGTCGACGACGGTTCCAGGCGCGGCAGTGGCAGGGCGTCGATAGCTGGGAGTTCTATGCCCCCGAAGGCGATACCTGGTTCGGCTTCGATTCGGTGCGCGCACTGATCGGCGCCGAGGAAGAGGACATTTTCCTGGTGCCGCTTCAGGGACACACCGCCGGACATGCCGGGATCGCGCTGCGCACTCCGGACGGTTGGCTGCTGCACGCCGGTGATGCCTATTTTTTCCATGACGAGGTCCATCAACCCGAGCGCCATTGCCCACCGGGGCTGAGGTTCTACCAATACATGATGGACACCTACCGTTCGGCACGGATGCGCAACCAGGATCGCCTTCGCGAGTTGGCGCAAGTCCAGAACGGGCACGTCGAGATTTTCTGCAGTCACGATGCCAGGGAATGGGAGCGGGCCGTAAACCAGGCGCACACGGTGCGGGTGGATTCCACCGCCATGTCGCCGGCCGCCGGCAGACAATCTTCCTGAGCCGCCCAGGCGAAAAAACAGCTTTCCCTTTTGCCCACGTCTCGTGGGCTTTTTTTTTTGTCGGCAGTGCCGTTCGTCACCGTTTCCGGATGTTTCTCTCAACTTAGCCGGAGGGGGCAATTCTAAAAATCGTGTACCCAACAACACTGCTAAAGGAGAAGGCCATGCCTGCTTCTCATGATCTCTATCAAGATTTGAATTGCAGCAAAGAGACGGTCCAACAGCGTCGCCAGCAAGACCCGGAACTTGCTCGGCTGCTGGACGAATACACGGACGTGGATAACCAGGTCCTGGCCGCCGAATCGATATCGGCGGGCAACGTCGAGGATGATGACATCCGCAGACTCAAGGAACAGCGTCTGTCGATAAAAGACAAGATCGCTCAGCAACTGACAGCCACTCAATAAGCGAAGCGTAGACATGCGAACTCGACTGCCTTGGCATTTATCAAGGTTGTTGCTGGTCGGCGGGATGCTGTTGCTCGGCGGTTGCGACATGGTGTTGTTCAATCCCAAGGGACAGGTCGGCGTTGACCAACGCAACTTGATCATTCTCTCGACGCTGTTGATGTTGCTGGTGGTGGTGCCGGTCATCGTCATGGCGTTGGTCTTTTCCGTGAAGTACCGCGCCTCCAACACCAAGGCCAAGTACACGCCGGAGTGGGCCCATTCACGCAAGATCGAAACGGTGGTCTGGGGCGTCCCGTTGGTGATCATCATCATTCTCGGCGTGGTTACCTGGAAGTCGACCCATGCGCTGGATCCGTACCGACCGCTGGATTCGGACGTCAAGCCGCTGGTGGTGCAGGTCATCGCGACCGACTGGAAATGGCTGTTCATCTATCCGGAGCTGGGCATTGCCTCGGTCAACGAACTGGCCATGCCACTGGACACACCGGTGAATTTTCGCGTGACCTCGGACGGCGCCATGACCTCGTTTTTCATTCCGGCGCTGGGCGGGCAGATCTATGCCATGGCCGGCATGCAGACCCAACTGCACCTGATCGCCAACGAGGCCGGGGAGTACCGGGGCATCGCCGCCAACTACAACGGCCCGGGTTTCTCCGACATGCATTTCCGGACCCTCGCCACCGATGCGGCGGGCTTCGACAAGTGGGTCGCCGACGTGCGGGCGGGGCAAGGACGGTTGGACAAGGACAGTTATGCCCGACTTGCCAAGCCGACGTTCAAGCACCCGGTTGAACATTACGCATCGGTCCAGCCGGACTTGTTCCAGAGCATCATCGACAAATACGAAGGCATGAATCGTTCCCGTGAAGTCGAGCATCGCATGCACGACATGCAGGGCAGCATCGGGTCTCCCGTCGGGACTCAAAGATCAGCGCAGGAGTAGGACATGTTTGGAAAACTGACGCTTGAGGCGATCCCGACGGATGAGCCGATCATCATGTGGACGCTGGCGGTGGTGGGACTGGTCGTCTTGGCCGGCATGGGTGCCATCACCTACTACCGCAAATGGACCTATCTGTGGAAAGAGTGGTTTACCTCGGTGGACCACAAACGCATCGGCGTGATGTACATCGTCGTGGCGCTGGTGATGCTGCTGCGCGGTTTCTCCGACGCGATCATGATGCGCACGCAACAGGCCATGGCGTCCGACGGCTCGCCCGGTTACCTGCCGCCGGAACACTACGACCAGATATTCACTGCCCACGGCGTGATCATGATTTTTTTCATGGCGATGCCGCTGGTGGTGGGCTTGATGAACATCGTCGTGCCGTTGCAGATTGGCGCCCGGGACGTGGCGTTCCCGTTCCTCAACGCGTTGAGTTTCTGGCTGTTCGTGGCCGGCGCGATGCTGGTGAATGTTTCCCTGGCGGTCGGCGAGTTTGCGCGCACCGGTTGGGTCGCCTATCCGCCGTTATCCGGGTTGTCCTATAGCCCCGGGGTCGGGGTGGACTACTACATATGGTCATTGCAGATATCCGGCGTCGGGACGTTGCTCACCGGGGTAAATTTCTTCGTCACCATCCTGAAAATGCGTACGCCGGGCATGACCCTCTTCCGCATGCCGGTGTTTACCTGGACGGTACTGTGCACGGCTGTGCTGATCCTGGCGTCATTCCCGATCCTCACCGCGACGCTGTTCATGCTCAGCCTCGACCGCTATCTGGACATGCACTTTTTCACCAACGAGCTGGGCGGCAACCCGATGATGTACGTCAACCTCATCTGGGCCTGGGGCCATCCGGAGGTGTACATCCTGATCCTGCCGGCGTTCGGTATTTTCTCCGAGGTAGCTTCCACATTCAGCCGCAAGCGCCTGTTCGGTTATCACTCGCTGGTGTGGGCGACGATTGTCATCACCATCCTGTCCTTCATCGTCTGGGTGCACCACTTCTTCACCATGGGTTCGGGGGCGAGCGTCAACGCGTTCTTCGGCATCATGACCATGATCATCGCCGTGCCCACCGGGGTGAAGATATTCACCTGGCTGTTCACTATGTATCGGGGGCGCGTGCGCTTCGAAACGCCGATGCTGTGGACCGTCGGCTTCATCGTCACTTTCAGCATCGGCGGCATGACCGGGGTGCTGCTGGCGGTGCCCGGGGCGGATTTCCTGCTGCACAACAGCCTGTTTCTGATCGCGCACTTTCATAACGTGATCATCGGCGGCGCCGTGTTCGGCTACCTGTGTGGACTGACTTACTGGTTCCCCAAGGCGTTCGGCTTCAAGCTTCACGATCGCCTGGGCCGGGCGGCGTTCTGGTGCTGGATCATCGGCTTCTACTTCGCCTTCATGCCGTCCTACTTCCTTGGCTTCATGGGCATGACCCGGCGCCTCAACCATTTCGACGTACCCGAATGGCGGCCCTGGCTGGAGCTGGAGTTGCTTGGCGTCGGCATCATCCTTTGCGGCGTGGTCTGCCAGATCCTGCAGTTCTATTTCAGCATTCGCCAGCGTCACCAGAACCGTGACCTGACAGGCGACCCGTGGGACGGTCGTACCCTGGAATGGTCCACCGCCTCGCCGCCGCCGTTCTACAACTTCGCCCAACAACCGGTGGTGGAGGGCATCGACGCCTACTGGGGCATGAAGGAGCGCGGCCAGAAGACCGCCGTCGAAGCCGACTTCCAAGCCATCCACATGCCGCGCAACACCGCGATGGGCCTGGTCATCAGCCTGTTCAGCCTGATCATGTGCTTCGCCCTGGTCTGGCATATCTGGTGGCTGGCCATCGTCGGGCTGGTCGCGACGATCGGTGGGGTGATCTGGCGCAGCGTCGATGACGACATCGATTACTACGTGCCTGCCGAAGAGGTAGCACGCATCGAAAACCAACGTATCAAGGCACTGGCGGAGGCTTGATCCATGTCCAATCTCGTTCAGCCACACGCCACCGCGCCGGAATCCGAACACGGTCACTCGGACGCAAGCTCCATGACCCTGTTCGGGTTCTGGATCTACCTGATGACCGACTGCATTCTGTTCGCGACGTTATTCGCGACCTATGCGGTACTCGGTCAGAGCGTCGCCGGCGGGCCCGGCGCCGCCGATATCTTCGAATTGCCCTACGTCCTCACGGAAACTTTCATCCTGCTGTTCAGCAGCATCACCTACGGCTTCGCCATGCTCGCGCTGAGCGCCGGGAACAAGCAGAAGGTATTGGCCTGGCTCGGCCTGACCTTCGTCCTCGGGTTGGCGTTCATCGGCATGGAAATCCATGAGTTCCAGAAACTCATCGCCGAAGGCTACGGCCCCAACCGCAGCGCCTTTCTCACCGGCTTCTTCACGCTGGTGGGCACTCACGGCCTGCACGTCGCCACGGGGCTGCTGTGGATGGCCGTGCTGATGTTCCAGGTGCAACGCAATGGCCTGACCACCGTCAACGCCACCCGCCTGGGCTGCCTGAGCCTGTTCTGGCACTTCCTCGACGTGGTCTGGATCTGTGTGTTTACCGTGGTCTATCTGTTTGGAGTGATGTAAATGAGCAGTCATCAGAGCAGCGTCGATGCCAGCCACGGCAGCGCAAAATCCTACCTCACCGGGTTCGTTCTGTCGGTCATCCTCACCGTTATCCCGTTCGCCCTGGTGATGTATCCCACATTGCCCAAGCCCTTGACGGCCGGGATCGTGGCGATTTTTGCGGTGATCCAGATCGTTGTGCACCTGATCTATTTCCTTCACCTGAACTTCTCACCGCAACAACGCTGGAACCTGACGGCCCTGGTGTTCTCGACCGTGGTGATTGCGCTGTTGGTGGGGCTGTCGCTGTGGATCATGTACAGCGTGCATCACAACATGTTGGCGCATTGAGCGCAGGGGGCATCTGGCACGCGGGCGCCTGCGGCAAGCCATGTGGTCGCGATGGCGCACTACGGTAGTAGTGGATATGCCGCAATAAATCTGGCTAAAGTCGCCGGTGCTCTCAACAAGGACGTGCCGGATGGATCTTTTCTCGTGGTTGGGTGAATGGGCTTTCGCCCCCACGCAATGGCTGGTGATCGGGCTGGCCATTACCCTGGCCTACATCGTGTTCGGCATCGCCGGGTTCGGCACGGCGCTGGTGGCCGCGCCGATCCTGCTGCTGTACATGCCACTGGCGAAAATCATCCCGCTGCTGGTGCTGCTGGATTTTGTCGCGGCATTCGGCAACTTGTTGCCATCGCGTCGGGACGTCGCCCGGCCCGAGTTGCTGCGATTGTTGCCATGCATGGCGGTGGGTTGC
Organism: Pseudomonas sp. Z1-29; assembly: GCF_051131995.1. NCBI lineage: Bacteria > Pseudomonadati > Pseudomonadota > Gammaproteobacteria > Pseudomonadales > Pseudomonadaceae > Pseudomonas > Pseudomonas sp. Z1-29. The sequence continues at coordinate 1,206,872 of NZ_CP071645.1, forward strand.
ACCCTCGGGGTGATTTTCCTGCTCAACCTCAAATCCGACCTGTTGCTGTTGTTGATGGGCCTGTTCATCAGCGCCTATGCGATCTACAGCCTGTGGATAAAGACCCGGCCGACGCAACTGTCGGCGCTGTGGGCGCTGCCGATGGGCACGGTCGGCGGAATGTTCGGCGCGCTGTTTGGCAGCGGCGGCTTTTTATATGCCATTTATTTGAATAGCCGGTTATCCAAGGAGGCGGCCCGGGCGACCCAGAGTGCGCTGATCAGTTGCAGCACGGTGGTGCGCTTGAGTCTGTTCATCGTCGCCGGGGTGTATGCCGAGCTACCCTTGCTGGTACTGGCGCTGTGTTTGTTGCCGGCCATGGCGCTAGGGCTGTGGGTTGGGCGCCGCTTGACCATGAAGATGTCGCGAGAGGCGTTTGTACGACTGGTCACCTGGCTGGTGCTCGCCAGCGGCCTGGCATTGATCGGGCGCTATCTGAGTGCTTGACCTGGCCGGGCCAGGGATTAAGCTGCCGGCCTTTTATAAGACCCGCCAGGGAAACAGCCAGGCCTCGCCATGAATTCGCAAAGCATCATCGTCCCGAAAATTTCCACCTTGCCGGTTCACGAGCCCCGGGCTCGGGCGATCGTGCGCTGGCTGGTGCGCAAGAACATCGTCGAAGAGCAATTGACCACTTGCGGTCGCACTGGCAATCGCATGGCCCACGCCATCGCCCCCGGCGCCCGCCAGGTGGTCCTGCATCCCGACGCGTTGCCGTTCGGCGAGCCGGTCAACGGCCTGGAGATCATCACCAAGCGCTGCATCTACACGCCGGCCAAGGGCTTTCTTGAAGAGGCCGGCTGCGCCGAGTGCCGCAAGGAAATTGGCGAAGCGCTGTTCGAAAGCCTGGAGGAGTGGATGCCGGGTCGCACCGACAACTTCACCTGCCCTGAGTGCGGGCATGAGGATGACATCAACGGGTTCCTGTTCCTGCAACCCTGCGCCTTCTCCAACCTGGGTTTCATCTTCAACAACTGGCTGGAGGCGGGGTTCAGGCAGGAGTTCATCGATGAGTTCGCCGATTGGCTGGACCAGCCGGTGAGTTGGGTGAGGGTGGAGTTGTAAGGGCACTGATGAGCCAATGTGGGAGCGAGCTTGCTCGCGATGGCGGGGTGCCATTCACTTATATGTTGCTGACACACCGCTATCGCGAGCAAGCTCGCTCCCACAGGGAATGTGTTGATGATCAGGCCGTGTTTCAGCCCCTCAATCACCCCGCCAATAATAGACAGAGTTTTACATTGAGCCAGACGGGGTCCATGAGTATAATGGCGCGCTTCCATTTTCCCGCTCGGGAGCCCCCGCGATGCTGCGTATCAGCCAAGAAGCTCTGACCTTCGACGACATTCTCCTAGTGCCCGGTTATTCCGAGGTACTGCCTAACGAAGTCAGTCTCAAAACCCGTCTCACCCGTGGCATCGAACTGAATATCCCGCTGGTTTCCGCCGCCATGGACACCGTGACCGAAGCCCGTCTGGCCATTGCCATGGCCCAGGAAGGCGGTATCGGTATCATCCACAAGAACATGACCATCGAACAGCAGGCCGCCGAAGTGCGCAAGGTCAAGCGGTTCGAGGCTGGCGTGGTCAAGGATCCGATCACCATCGAGGCTGACGCCACGGTCCGGGATCTGTTCGAACTGACCCGCATGCACAACATCTCCGGCGTTCCGGTGCTGCACGATGGCGACCTGGTCGGCATCGTCACCTCCCGTGACGTGCGTTTCGAGAATCGCCTGGACGCCAGCGTTCGCCAGGTGATGACGCCGAAAGAGCGTCTGGTCACGGTCAAGGAAGGCACCAGCAAGGACGAAGTCCGCGAATTGCTGCACAAGCACCGCATCGAGCGCGTGCTGATCGTCGACGACAAGTTCGCCCTCAAAGGCATGATGACCGTCAACGACATCGAAAAAGCCAAGGCCTATCCGCTGGCAAGCAAGGACGACCAGGGTCGTCTGCGCGTTGGCGCGGCGGTTGGCACCGGCAAGGACACCGGCGATCGCGTCGCCGCCCTGGTCAATGCCGGCGTTGACGTGGTGGTGGTCGACACTGCCCACGGTCATTCCAAAGGCGTGATCGACCGCGTTCGCTGGGTCAAGCAGAACTTCCCTGACGTCCAGGTGATCGGCGGCAACATCGCCACCGGCGAAGCCGCCAAGGCCCTGGCCGAAGCTGGCGCCGACGCGGTCAAGGTCGGTATCGGCCCTGGCTCGATCTGCACCACCCGCATCGTTGCCGGTGTCGGCGTGCCGCAGATCAGCGCCATCGCCAACGTCGCCGCCGCCCTTGAAGGCACTGGCGTGCCGCTGATCGCCGACGGCGGTATCCGCTTCTCCGGTGACCTGTCCAAGGCCATCGTCGCCGGTGCCTACTGCGTGATGATGGGTTCGATGTTCGCCGGTACCGAAGAGGCGCCGGGCGAGATCGAACTGTTCCAGGGCCGTAGCTACAAGGCTTATCGCGGCATGGGGTCGCTGGGCGCCATGTCCCAGGCCCAGGGCTCTTCCGACCGTTACTTCCAGGACTCCTCCGCGGGTGCCGAGAAGCTGGTGCCGGAAGGCATCGAAGGTCGCGTGCCGTACAAGGGCACCCTGAGCGCGATCATCCATCAACTGATGGGCGGCCTGCGTTCTTCCATGGGCTACACCGGCAGCGCGGACATCGAAGAGATGCGCACCAAGCCGGAATTCGTGCGCATCACCGGCGCCGGCATGGCCGAGTCCCATGTCCACGACGTACAGATCACCAAGGAAGCGCCGAACTACCGTGTAGGTTAAGGCTTCCAGCAAAACGTTAATCACCGGGGCTGTTCATTCAGCCCCGAGTTGTTTCTGATTCACTACATGAGAATGAGTCATGGCCCTCGACATTCACGCTCACCGCATCCTGATCCTCGACTTCGGTTCCCAGTACACCCAGCTGATCGCCCGCCGCGTGCGTGAGATCGGCGTGTACTGCGAGCTGCATCCGTTCGACATGGATGAAGAAGCGATTCGCGAGTTCGCTCCCAAAGGCGTCATCCTCGCCGGCGGCCCCGAGTCCGTGCACGAAGCCGACAGCCCGCGCTGCCCGCAAGCGGTGTTCGACCTCGGCGTACCGGTCTTCGGCATCTGCTACGGCATGCAGACCATGGCTGAGCAACTGGGCGGCAAGGTCGAAGGTTCCGACCTGCGTGAGTTCGGTTATGCCCGTGTCGACGTGGTCGGCAAGAGCCGCCTGCTGGACGGCATCGAAGACCACATCGACGCCGACGGCCTGTTCGGCCTCGACGTGTGGATGAGCCACGGTGACAAGGTCACGAAGATGCCGGAAGACTTCCACATCCTCGCGAGCACCCCGAGCTGCCCGATCGCCGGCATGTTCAACGACGATCGCCGCTACTACGGCGTACAGTTCCACCCGGAAGTGACCCACACCAAGCAGGGCGGCCGCATCCTGTCGCGCTTCATCCTCGACATCTGCGAATGCGAAGCCCTGTGGACGCCTTCCAAGATCGCTGAAGATGCCATCGCCCAGGTCCGCGCCCAGGTCGGCACCGACAACGTATTGCTCGGCCTGTCCGGCGGTGTCGATTCCTCCGTGGTTGCCGCGCTGCTGCACAAGGCCATCGGCGACCAGCTGACCTGCGTCTTTGTCGACAACGGTCTGCTGCGCCTGCACGAAGGCGAGCAAGTGATGGCCATGTTCGCCGAGAACATGGGCGTCAAGGTGATCCGCGCCAACGCCGAAGAGCAGTTCCTGAACAACCTGGCCGGCGAGTCCGACCCGGAGAAGAAGCGCAAGATCATCGGTCGCACCTTCATCGACGTGTTCGATGCCGAATCCTGCAAGCTGGACAACATCAAGTACCTGGCCCAGGGCACCATCTACCCCGACGTGATCGAGTCGGCCGGCGCCAAGAGCGGCAAGGCCCACGTGATCAAGTCCCACCACAACGTCGGTGGCCTGCCGGAAGAGATGAACCTGAAACTGGTCGAGCCGCTGCGCGAACTGTTCAAGGACGAAGTGCGTCGCCTCGGCCTGGAACTGGGCCTGCCCTACGACATGGTCTACCGTCACCCATTCCCCGGCCCGGGCCTGGGCGTGCGGATCCTCGGCGAAGTGAAGAAGGAATACGCCGACCTGCTGCGTCGCGCCGACCACATCTTCATCGAAGAACTGCGCAAGGCCGACTGGTACCACAAGGTCAGCCAGGCATTCGTGGTATTCCAGCCGGTGAAATCGGTCGGCGTGGTCGGCGATGGCCGTCGCTACGCCTGGGTCGTGGCCCTGCGTGCCGTGGAAACCATCGACTTCATGACCGCTCGCTGGGCACACCTGCCGTACGAACTGCTGGAAACCGTGTCCGGGCGGATCATCAACGAAATCGAAGGCATCTCCCGCGTCACGTATGACGTGTCGAGCAAGCCGCCGGCGACGATTGAGTGGGAATAACGGAACCTCAACAGGGGGTAACCTCTCTGTTGTCCTGAGTCGATGCAACGTCGATTTTGTGATCGGAGGGAGAAAGGGGCGGGTTCAGCCTCTTTCTCAGCTCTGACGAGCCGGTTGTTGAAATAATCGTTTTTGCGCACAGCTCTTGTTATCTAATCGTTTTTTCCCTTCCTAATCGCTAGCTGCCAGGATCAGGCACGGCATCATTGATGCCTTCTCGCGGGCATGGGTGTTGGTGTGATTGATCGATATCGCCCGGGAAAGCCCGTCGAAGGCCCCAGCCATGCAGTTTCCCCGTCACGTTTCGCTACGATTGCCGTCTCAGCGAGCGCCGAGACGCGCTTATCATCGGGCGTTATGGCCATGCGGGTATCGCAGCCATTCGAAGTGAGTGAGGTTGTCGATTGACAACCTTTTTGATCGCGCGAATACTGGAGATCACGGATGATTCGTACCTCGCACCCGAAGAAAGAGGTCGAAGAAGCGCTCAGGCATGCTGAAGGGCACGGCTGGCGCATTGAAGTGGGCGGCAGTCACGCCTGGGGACGGGCTTATTGTCCTTACAACGACCAGGAGTGTCGCTGCGGTGAGTTCTGCATCACGTCGATATGGAGCACGCCGAAGAACCCTGGCAACCACGCGCGAGCATTGCGACGTGTCGTGGACAATTGCTCGACGCATCGCAATCGGCGTGATGCGGATCACCATGCTAAGGAATAGAACAATGGAATTCATCTTTACCTTGAAATATCAGCTTGCCAACGACGGCTGTGCCATGCAGGAACTGGTTGAGCGGTTGGGTGAAGCTGGCTGCGACGATGCCTTGGTAGGCACCGGGCAGCCAGGGCGGCTGGCGCTCGAGTTCACTCGCGATGCGCCTGATGCCGCTGAGGCGGTGCTTAGTGCGCTAGAGGACGTTCGTCGCGCGGTGCCGTCGGCCAGACTGATCGAGGTTGCGCCTGATCTGGTCGGGCTGACCGACGTAGCCGATATCATAGGGGTCTCTCGGCAGAACATGCGCAAGCTGATGTTGACTCATCCGGGCAGCTTTCCGACGCCGGTGCACGAGGGCAGTGCGTCCATCTGGCATCTGGCGGACATTCTCACCTGGCTGCAGGCCCGGGGCAGCTATTCGTTTGCCTCGGGTGTGTTGGATGTAGCCCGGGTGGCCTTGCAGGTCAACATTACGAAAGAAGGCCGACGGCTAGCTGAGGTGGATTCCAAGGAGTTGGAAGCGCTGGTTGGGTGACAGCGCTCACCGTCCGAGCGCGCCCCGCGACAATCCTTCACTTAATATTTCTCAATTGCAGGTGTATCGTATTCGCCTTTTCCGGGCCCCACCGGCCCGTCCCAGATTCAAGAGGTAGTCGCGTTCATGTCCTTTACCCGTCGCCAATTACTCGGTGGCCTGGCCGGTCTTGTTGTCGTTGGCGTAGGTGCGGGAGGCGCGTCGCGGTACTGGTTGGGCAAGATGGCCGATTCAGAGGCCGGTCACGACTATGAACTGATCGCGGCGCCGCTGGATGTGGAGCTGGTGGCCGGGCACAAGACCCAGGCCTGGGCCTTTGGTCCGTCAGCGCCGGGCACGGAGTTGCGGGTGCGCCAGGGCGAGTGGTTACGGGTGCGATTCATCAACCATTTGCCGGTCGCGACGACCATTCACTGGCACGGCATCCGCTTGCCGCTGGAGATGGACGGCGTGCCGTATGTCTCGCAACTGCCGGTGTTGCCAGGCGAGTACTTCGATTACAAATTCCGCGTGCCGGACGCCGGCAGCTATTGGTACCACCCGCACGTCAACAGCAGCGAGGAGCTCGGACGCGGGCTGGTGGGGCCGTTGATCATCGAAGAGCGTGAGCCTACCGGCTTCAAATACGAGCAGACGTTGAGCCTCAAGAGTTGGCATGTGGACGAGCAGGGCGAGTTCGTCGCGTTCAGCATCCCTCGCGAGGCGGCGCGTGGCGGCACCGCCGGGCGGCTGTCGACGATCAACGGCGTGCCCCAGGCGGTGATTGATTTGCCGGCCGGGCAGATTACCCGGGTGCGGTTGCTCAACCTCGACAACACGCTGACTTACCGCATCAATATCCCCGGCGTCGAGGCGCAGATCTATGCGCTCGACGGCAATCCCGTCGCACCGCGCCCGCTGGGCAAGGAGTACTGGCTGGGCCCGGGCATGCGCATCTGCCTGGCGATCAAGGCGCCGCCGGCCGGTGAAGAATTGTCGTTGCGCAATGGCCCGGTGCGCCTGGGGACGCTGCGTTCGGTGCCCAACAACGACGCACCGACCCAGTGGCCGCCGGCACTGCCGCCTAACCCGGTGGCCGAGCCGGACCTGGCCAATGCGCAGAAACTCAACTTCAATTTCGAGTGGGTCGGTTCGGTCTCGGTCAATGTCGACAATGGCAAGCCGCCGAGCCTGTGGCAAATCAATGGCAAGGCCTGGGATATCACCGACAAGACCTGCGCCGATCGGCCGATTGCCACGCTGAAGAAAGGCCAGAGCTATATATTCGAATTGAAGAACATGACCCAGTACCAGCACCCGATCCATCTGCACGGCATGAGCTTCAAGGTCATTGCGTCGAACCGGCACAAGGTCATTCCGTATTTCACCGATACCTACCTGCTGGGCAAGAACGAGCGGGCACAGGTGGCGCTGGTGGCGGATAACCCCGGCGTGTGGATGTTCCACTGCCATGTGATCGATCACATGGAAACCGGCCTGATGGCCGCCATCGAGGTGGCGTGATGCGCCAGATTCGTCCCGCGCGGATCATCGACCGCAGCCGCGACCAGGATTTCATGCGTGAAGCCCTGGCTCTCGCCGCCCAAGGCGCCACGCTGGGCGAAGTCCCGGTGGGCGCGGTGCTGGTGCAGGATGGTGAGATCATCGGGCGTGGCTTCAACTGCCCGATCAGTGGCCACGACCCCAGCGCCCACGCGGAGATGGTCGCCATCCGCGCCGCTGCCCAGGCGGTGAGCAACTATCGCCTGCCTGGCAGCACGCTGTATGTGACGCTGGAACCGTGCAGCATGTGCGCCGGCCTCATCGTCCACTCACGCATCGCCCGGGTCGTCTACGGGGCGCTGGAACCCAAGGCTGGGATCGTGCAGAGCCAAGGGCAGTTTTTCAGCCAAGGCTTTTTGAATCATCGGGTGATGTTCGAGGGCGGGGTGTTGGCTGAGGAATGCAGCGCGGTGTTGAGCGAGTTTTTCAAGGCCAGGCGAGCCAGATCCCAAGATTGAACACACAACCCTGTGGCGAGGGAGCTTGCTCCCGCTCGGCTGCGCAGCAGTCGTAAAACCTGCTGACCGGTTTTTCCAGGTGCATCGTGTTGAAGGGGCGGGGGCTGCTGCGCAGCCCAGCGGGAGCAAGCTCCCTCGCCACGATGATAAGCAAGCCTTTAGAGCCCCATTGCTCCCTACTTGGATGTCGTGTTGCTTGGGCTGTTTACTTACGCGCCACAATCACCGCCCGCATCGGCGCCGGCAGTCCCTCGATGGTTTTACTGTGGTCCGCAGGATCGAGGAAATCACTCAGTGACTGGTACTTCATCCACTCGGTACTGCGCTGTTCCTCCACGGTCGTCAGGCTGACGTCCACGCAGCGCACATCGCTGAACCCGGCGCGGCGCAGCCAGCGTTCCAGGGCCGGGACCGACGGCAGGAACCAGACGTTGCGCATCTGCGCGTAGCGGTCCTCGGGCACCAGCACCTGGTGTTCGTCGCCTTCGATCACCAGGGTTTCGAGCACCAGCTCACCGCCTTTTACCAGGCAGTCCTTCAAGGCCAACAGATGCTCGATCGGCGAGCGGCGGTGGTAGAAGACGCCCATGGAGAAGACCGTGTCAAAACCTTCCAGCTCCGGCGGCAGGGCTTCGAATGGGAAAGGCAGGTGCCAGGCGTTGGGCTGTGACAGGTAGCGCTGCACCGCCTGGAACTGGCAGAAGAACAGCCAGTTCGGGTCGACGCCAATCACCGTGTCCGCGCCGGCACCGAGCATCCGCCACATGTAGTAGCCGTTGCCGCAGCCGACATCGAGGATGCGCTTGCCCTTGAGGTCTAGATGCGGGGCGACGCGTGACCATTTCCAGTCCGAGCGCCATTCGGTGTCCACGTGCACGCCAAACAGATCGAACGGGCCCTTGCGCCACGGAGAAAGACCCATCAGCGCGGTACGCATCTGGGCGCGGGTTTCGTCAGAGCAATCTGCGTCCAGCGTCAGCTCGTTCAGCAGATCCACGGTGGTGGGCTGCAAGGCCGGCAGCGCATCGAGGGCGCTTTGCCAACGCTCCAGGTCGCCGTGGCCCTTTTCCATTTTGATATCGAGCTGCGTTTGCAGTGTCGCGGCCCAGTCGGCCAGGGGCGTGCCGGCCAGATGGCGGGCGAGGGGGGACAGATCAATCATGGCAAGGCAATCAACGAGGCGAAGTTAAGACACTGGAACCACGGCACGACTTTCGAGAAGCCGGCCGCCAGCAGGCGCTCGCGGTGTTCTTCGAGGCTGTCGGGCTTCATGACGTTTTCGATGGCGCTGCGTTTCTGAGCAATTTCCAGCTCGCTGTAGCCGTTGGCGCGCTTGAACGCCACGTGCAGGTCGGTCAGCAGGGCATGTTCCTCGGCATCGTTGAAGCGCAGTTTTTCCGAGAGGATCAAGGCGCCGCCGGGCAGCAAGGACTGACGGATACGGGTCAGCAACGCGGTACGTTGTTCGGGTGCGATGAATTGCAGCGTGAAGTTCAACGCCACCACCGAGGCCGGCTGGAACGCCAGCGCAAGGATGTCGCCTTCGATCACTTCCACCGGCAACAGCTCCTGGAACATCGAGTCCTGGCCGTTGAGGTATTCGCGGCAGCGCTCGACCATGGCCGCCGAGTTATCCACCGCGATCACCCGGCAACCGTCGGTGCGCACATGACGGCGCAGCGCCTGGGTCACCGCGCCCAGGGACGAACCGAGGTCATACAGCACGCTATTGGGCTGGGCGAACTGCGCGGCGAGCACGCCGAGGTTCTCGACGATGGTCGGGTAGCCTGGCACCGAGCGCTTGATCATGTCCGGGAACACTCGAACCACGTCTTCATTGAAGGCGAAGTCGGGCACCTGGGCCAACGGCTGGGCGAATAGGCGATCGGGTTCTTTGCTCACGACGGTTCCGGCGGCAGGGATAGTGAAAAGGCCGGCATTTTAACCAAAAAACCTGTGGGAGCGAGCTTGCTCGCTCGCACATTTAATCTCTGTTAGTGATGTTTTTGGAGGAGAAAGGTGGCCGCACCCATCAGCACGAGTATCAGCCAACCCACGTTCAATTCACCGAAATGGCGCAGTCGAAGGTTTCCACGGGGGGAACTTCAGGCGCCCAGGGTTGTTGATACGTCAGGCGCAAGCGCCCGGTGCCGGCGTTGAATGCCTGGAAGCGCCAGGTTGACACCCCGGCGGCGCCGACGATGCCGGCGTCTTCCGGGTTGCGATAGACCTCCGGGCCCAGCGCCTTCAACACGCCGCCGGCTGAATCCTGAACCGTCCATCGGTAGCCGGTGCTTGGGTTGGTCGGCAGGCTCAGGATCAGGTTCTGGCCGTTATTAAGCTGCACCGGGCATTGGCTAAGCTTCTCGACCGTCACGTTGTGTTTCGGTTGCATGGCACAGGCGCTCAACAAGGCGAGGCTGACAGGTACGAGCAGGCGGGTGAGAGACATAAGGGCTCCGGCGTTCACGACGAACGGCGAGCATAACCGAAGATGCTACTTAGTGTGTCAGGTGAGGATGTGTTGATGCCGGAGGCCCTTCGCGAGCGGGCTCGCTCCCACAGGGTTCGGTGTGGATCACAAACGCTGTGAACGACACTTATCCAATGTGGGAGCGAGCCTGCTCGCGAAGGCGCCAGCACAGGCACTACAGGACCGTCAGAACAACACCTTCGCCACATCCGCAAACCGCTTGGCAAAGTGCACCGTGACACCTTCCTTGAGGTAGTCCGGCAGTTCCTCGAAATTGCCCCGGTTGGCGTCCGGCAGGATCAATTCATTGATCTTCTGCCGACGCGCCGCGATGACTTTTTCGCGCACGCCGCCAATCGGCAGGACATGCCCGGTAAGGGTCAGTTCACCGGTCATGGCCACGCCTTTTTTCGGCGGCTGGTTACGCGCCAGGGACAGCAGGGCGCTGGCCATGGTCACGCCGGCACTCGGGCCGTCCTTGGGCGTGGCGCCTTCCGGTACGTGCAGGTGAACAAAAGCCTCATCGAAAAACTTTGGATCACCGCCGAATTGCTTCAGGTGCGAACTGACGTAGCTGTGGGCAATTTCAGCCGATTCCTTCATGACTTCGCCCAGTTGCCCGGTGAGCTTGAAGCCGCGATTGAGCGTGTGGATACGCGTTGCCTCGATCGGCAGGGTCGCGCCGCCCATGCTGGTCCAGGCCAGTCCGGTGATCACACCCACGCCGGACAGCACCTGCTCATTGCGAAATACCGGTTTGCCCAGGGACGCCTCGAGATCCTTCGGCCCGAGTTTGATCACGGCTTTCGGCTCGTCGATCAGCTTCATGACCGCCTTGCGCACCAGTTTGCCCAGCTGTTTTTCCAACTGACGGACGCCGGCCTCCCGGGCATAACCGTCGATCAGTGCCTTGAGAGCGCTGTCGTTGATGCTCAGGCTGCCCTTGGAAACGCCGGCCTTGGCCAGTTGCTTGGGCCATAAGTGGCGCTTGGCGATGGCGACTTTTTCTTCGGTGATATAGCCCGACAGGCGAATCACTTCCATGCGGTCCAGCAGCGGGCCGGGAATCGAGTCCAAAGTGTTCGCTGTGCACACAAAGAGCACTTTCGAGAGGTCCAGGCGCATGTCCAGGTAGTGGTCGAGGAATTCGACGTTCTGCTCCGGGTCGAGGGTTTCGAGCAGCGCGGAAGCCGGGTCGCCCTGGTAGCTCTGGCCCATCTTGTCGATTTCGTCGAGCATGATCACCGGGTTCATCACTTCGACGTCCTTGAGCGCCTGCACCAGCTTGCCCGGCTGGGCGCCGATGTAGGTGCGCCGGTGGCCCTTGATTTCGGCTTCGTCGCGCATGCCGCCGACACTGAAACGATAGAACGGCCGCCCGAGGGATTCGGCAATGGACTTGCCGACGCTGGTCTTGCCCACGCCCGGAGGGCCAACCAGCAAGACGATGGAACCGCTGATCTCGCCTTTGTAAGCGCCCACCGCGAGGAATTCCAGGATGCGGTCTTTGATGTCGTCCAGGCCGGCGTGGTGCTGGTCGAGAATCTTGCGGGCGTGCTTGAGGTCAAGCTTGTCCTGGCCATACACGCCCCACGGCACCGATGTTGCCCAATCGAGGTAGTTACGCGTGACGGCGTATTCCGGCGAGCCGGTTTCCAGGATCGAGAGCTTGTTCATTTCCTCTTCGATGCGTTTCTGTGCCTGGGCCGGCAGCACCTTGCCCTCCAGGCGCTGTTCGAATTGTTCCAGGTCGGCGCTGCGGTCGTCCTTGGTCAAGCCCAGCTCCTGCTGGATGACCTTGAGTTGCTCCTTGAGAAAGAACTGGCGCTGATGTTCGCCGATCTTGCTGTTGACCTCGGCGGAAATCTCTTTCTGCAGCCGCGCCACTTCGACTTCCTTGCGCAGCATCGGCAGGACTTTTTCCATGCGCTTGAGCATCGGCACGCAATCGAGCACTTCCTGCAATTCACTGCCGGTGGCGGAGGTGAGCGCGGCGGCGAAGTCGGTCAGCGGCGAAGGGTCGTTGGGGCTGAAGCGGTTGAGGTAGTTCTTCAGCTCTTCGCTGTACAGCGGGTTGAGCGGCAGCAGTTCCTTGATCGCATTGATCAGCGCCATGCCGTAGGCCTTGACCTCGTCGGTCGGCTCGCTTGGCTGATGCGGGTATTCGACTTCCACCAGGTATGGCGGGCGATGATGCTTGAGCCAGGTGCGAATGCGCACGCGGGTCAGGCCCTGGGCAACGAACTGCAATTTGCCGGCCTCACGGCTGGCGTGGTGGACCTTCACCAGTGTGCCGTACAGCGGCAGTTTCGAGGTGTCGAAGTGGCGCGGGTCTTCCTGGGGCGTGTCCATGAAGAACAACGCCAGGGAATGGTGATCGGACTTGGCCACCAGCTCCAGGGTCTCGGCCCACGGTTCTTCGTTGACGATGACCGGCAGTACCTGGGCCGGGAAGAACGGACGATTGTGGATCGGGATGATGTAGACCTTGTCCGGCAGGCTCTGGCCGGGCAGGGCCAAGCCCGTACCGGAAACGGTGTGTTCGATCTGTTCGGCGTCTGCGTATTCGTCGTTTGCTTCAGTCGAGTGCTGGTCGCTCATGGGGCACCTGCGCAATGGAGTATGGGTCTTAGATGGGGCAGGTGAGGGGTTGTTTCAATGCTGGATAATTGTCAGGGGTTATTTCAATGGTCTGCGTTCAGGCTGGCGACAGGTTGATGTGGCGAGGGAATGATCCCTCGCCACCCCTTCAACCGATGCGATTCAAGTCGTTATGACGCGTTTCCTTAAGGCACAGTACCGCGATAACGCTGAGCACCGCCGCTGCGGAAACGTATCCACCGACGTAGCTCAGGCCGCCCATCGCCACCAGTTTCTGGGCGAAGAACGGTGCCGCCGACGCACCGACGATGCCGCCCAGGTTGTAGGCCGCCGACGCGCCGGTGTAGCGCACGTGTGTGGGAAACAGCTCCGGCAGCAACGCACCCATGGGGGCGAAAGTCACGCCCATCAGGAACAGTTCGATGCACAGGAACAACGCCACGCCGGCGGTGGAACCGTGGGTCAGCAACGGTTCCATGAGGAAACCCGAGGCAATCGCCAGGACGCCGCCGATAACCAGTACCGGCTTGCGCCCGTAGCGGTCGCTGGCCCAGGCCGATAGCGGCGTGGCGGCGGCCATGAACAGCACGGCAAAGCACAGCAGGCCGAGGAAGGTCTCGCGGCTGTAACCGAGGGTGGACACGCCATAGCTCAGGGAAAATACCGTCGAGATGTAAAACAGGGCGTAACACACCACCATCGCGGCCGCGCCGAGCAATGTTGGCGCCCAATACTGGCTGAACAGCTCGACCAAGGGGATTTTCACCCGTTCCTGACGGGCCACCGCGTTGGCGAAGACCGGCGTTTCATGGAGCTTGAGACGCACATAAAGGCCAACGATGACCAGGGCGGCGCTCAGCAGGAACGGAATTCGCCAGCCCCAGGAGCGGAACTGCTCGTCGTCGAGGGTCATGGCCAGGGTCAGGAACAATCCGTTGGCCGCCAGGAAGCCGATGGAGGGGCCCAGTTGGGGGAACATGCCAAACCAGGCGCGCTTGCCTTTCGGGGCGTTCTCGGTGGCGAGCAACGCCGCGCCGCCCCATTCACCGCCCAGCCCCAGGCCCTGGCCGAAACGCAGCAGGCACAGGAGAATCGGCGCCCACGCGCCAATGCTGGCGTAGCCGGGCAGCACGCCGATGAGGGTGGTGCACACGCCCATCAGCAGCAGCGACGCCACCAGGGTGGACTTGCGCCCGATCCGGTCGCCGAAATGGCCGAACAGCGCCGAGCCCAGCGGCCGGGCGAGGAAGGCGATGCCGAACGTCAGGAAGGACGACAGCATCTGTGCCGTGCCCGAGGTTTGCGGAAAGAATACCGGCCCGATCACCAGGGCGGCAGCGGTCGCGTAGACGTAGAAATCGTAGAACTCGATGGCGGTGCCGATGAAACTCGCGGTTGCCACGCGGGTGGCCGAGTTGGTCGGTTGGTTTGCCACGGCGTCATTGCAAGTGGTGGTGGTCATGCGGTTATCCCTGACAGTCATGTGCTCCGTTGGAGCGAATTATTATGGTCGAACACCCAGGGATGTGGGTTGGGGCGCTGTCGCTGTTTCGGGTAGGAACAGTCGCAGGGTTACAGCGGATATTGCCGGTGGGCTGCCCGGAACGGTCTGAGTGCCGGGTAAGCACTGGGTTCGGGCGGGGCTGGGTAAGCGGGTTGAGTATAGGAAGGGGGCTAACGAATCGACAAGAGAGCCTGCGCACAATATTGAAGTGTGTGCTGAGCTTTTGTGGCGAGGGAGCTTGCTCCCGCTGGGCTGCGCAGCGGCCCTGAAACCTGAGCACTCGGTGTGTCAGGCAGGTTGGGGTGGATGCTTTGGGGCTGCTGCGCCGCCCAGCGGGAGCAAGCTCCTTCGCCACGGGTACGGCGGTTAGATAACCACCGGCACCGAGCTGTTATGCCACACCAGCACTTGGCTGACGCGGTTGTCGACGGTCTCGATGATCTCCAGCCGGTAGCGGCCGATTTTCAGGCAGACCGGACTTTCGGGGATGGTTTCCAGGGCCTCGGTGACCAGGCCGTTGAGCGTCTTGGGGCCATCGCAAGGCAAGTGCCAGCCGAGGGTCTTGTTCAACTCGCGGATCGACGCCGCGCCCTCGATCATCAGGCGGCCATCGGGCTGGGGATGGACATGAGGATTGTCGAGGCTGTGCTCGCTTTCGAACTCGCCGACGATTTCCTCGAGGATGTCTTCCAAGGTCACGATGCCCAGCACTTCGCCGTATTCATCCACCACCATGCCCAGGCGTCGCTGCTGCTTGTGGAAGTTGAGCAACTGCAGTTGCAGCGGCGTGCTCTCGGGGACGAAGTAAGGCTCGTGGCAGGCGGCCAGCAGCGCTTCCTTGGTCAGGCTCGCGTCCGCCAGCAGGTGGCGGATCTGGCGGGTGTTGAGCACCGCTTCGACCTGGTTGATGTCGCTGTGAAACACCGGCAGGCGGGTCCGACGGTTCAGGCGCAGCTGTTCGATGATTTCGCCGATAGGGTCGTCGAGGTTGATCCCGTCCACCTCGCTGCGGGGCACGAGGATGTCGTTGACGGTGATGTTGTCCAGCGCGTGGATGCCGGATACCGGATGGACCCGGCCGCTGTGTTCCTGTTCATGCTCAGCGCGTGGCGGTGCGGGCATCTCGTCGTCGCTGTGCTGGACAGCGCCGGTCTTGCGGGCAAACGGGCGCAGCAGCAACTGACTGAAACCGTTGAGCAGCCAGGCGGCCGGATATACAATTTTCAGCGGCAGGGCAAGCAAGCTGTTGCCCAGGCCCAGCACCGCGTCGGGGTAGCGGGTCGCCAGGGTGCGAGGCAGGTAATCGGCAAAAACCAGCAAGGCCGCGCTGGTGCCGAGCCAGGCCAGCCACGGGCCGTTTTCCAGCCAGGCAAAAATCGCCAGCCAGGTGCCGATTACCACGGCCAGCGCACGACAGAGGGTGTTGCCCAGGATCAGGCTGGCGATAGGGAAGTTCAGCTTCGCCAGTGGCTTGTCGCCAGAGCGCGACGCTTTGCGTTGCGCGAGCAGATACTGTTGGGCCGCTTCGATGGCCGTGAACAGCGCCGACCAGAGGATCAGCACGACCATTACCGCAAACAATGGCCCCAAGGGCAGCCTATCCATCAGTGTCGTCCGTCAGACATGCAGGATGTATTCGCGGACCAGCTTGCTGCCGAAGTAGGCGAGCATCAGCAGGCAGAATCCGGCCAGGGTCCAGCGAATTGCCTTGTGGCCCCGCCAGCCGAGACGATTACGCCCCCACAGCAGCACGCTGAACACGATCCACGCCAGGCACGCCAACAATGTCTTGTGCACCAGGTGTTGGGCGAACAGGTTTTCGACGAACAGCCAGCCGGAAATCAGCGACAGCGACAGCAGCGTCCAGCCGGCCCAGAGGAAACCGAACAGCAGGCTTTCCATGGTTTGCAGCGGCGGAAAGTTGCGGATCAGCCCGGACGGGTGCTTGTGCTTGAGCTGGTGATCCTGCACCAGCAGCAGCAATGCCTGGAACACCGCGATGGTGAACAGGCCGTAGGCGAGGATCGACAACAGGATATGGGCGAGAATGCCTGGCTCTTCGTCGATGATCTGCACGGTGCCCGACGGCGCGAACTGCGCCAGCAGCACCGTGGCCAGTCCCAGCGGGAACAGCAGCACCAGCAGGTTTTCCACGGGGATGCGCGAGCAGGCCAGCAGCGTCAGGGCAATCACGGCCACGGCAATCAGGCTGGCGGCATTGAAGAAGTCCAGGCCCAGGCCGATCGGCGTCATCAGGTGGGTGACAAGACTGGCCGCGTGGACAAGCACCGCCAGCACGCCGAGCGTGACCAGCAGGCGCTTGTTCGCCTTGGCGCCGGAGGCCAGGCGGGTGCCCTGATAGAAGGTCGCAGCGGCATAAAGACAAGCGGCGGCGAGGGAAGCAAGCAAGCTGGGTGACAAGGGGAGCATAAATCCTGTTAGGCAAGCCCGAAAGGCGCTGAGTTTGGCATAGAACCCCCACCGCACGAAAGACCACCGCAACCGACGGCGAGGTGTACGTCGCACGCTTCTTCGCTATAATCCGCGACCTGCCCACGCCGCAGGCTCGCCGAGCACATATTTCACGGTCTGGGCCGCCATTATCCCGGTCTTATCTGGGCCTGAAAGGATCGCGCATGTTTGAAAACCTAACCGACCGTCTCTCGCAGACGCTGCGCCATGTCACCGGCAAGGCGAAACTGACCGAAGACAACATCAAAGACACCCTGCGCGAAGTGCGCATGGCGTTGCTCGAAGCCGACGTCGCCCTGCCGGTGGTCAAGGACTTCGTCAATTCGGTGAAGGAACGCGCCGTCGGCACCGAAGTGTCGCGCAGCCTGACGCCGGGCCAGGCCTTCGTGAAGATTGTCCAGGCCGAACTCGAAAGCCTGATGGGCGCCGCCAACGAAGACCTGAACCTGAGCGCCGTGCCTCCGGCGGTCGTGCTGATGGCCGGCCTGCAGGGCGCGGGCAAGACCACCACTGCCGGCAAGCTGGCGCGCTTCCTTAAAGAGCGCAAGAAGAAGTCGGTGATGGTGGTGTCCGCGGACATCTATCGCCCGGCGGCGATCAAGCAGCTGGAAACCCTGGCCAACGACATCGGCGTGACGTTCTTTCCGTCCGACCTGAGCCAGAAGCCGGTGGACATCGCCCAGGCTGCTATAAAGGAAGCGAAGCTCAAGTTCATCGACGTGGTTATCGTCGACACCGCCGGTCGCCTGCACATCGATGAAGAGATGATGGGCGAGATCAAGGCACTGCACGCCGCGATCAACCCGGTGGAAACCCTGTTCGTGGTCGACGCCATGACCGGCCAGGACGCGGCCAACACGGCCAAGGCCTTCGGCGACGCACTGCCGCTGACCGGCGTGATCCTGACCAAGGTCGACGGCGACGCCCGTGGCGGTGCCGCGCTGTCGGTCCGCGCGATTACCGGCAAGCCGATCAAGTTCATCGGTATGGGCGAGAAGAGCGAGGCGCTCGAGCCGTTCCACCCCGAGCGTATCGCCTCGCGTATCCTCGGCATGGGCGACGTGCTCAGCCTGATCGAGCAGGCCGAACAGACCCTCGACAAGGACAAGGCCGACAAACTGGCCAAGAAGCTGAAGAAGGGCAAGGGCTTCGACCTCGAAGACTTCCGCGACCAGTTGCAACAGATGAAGAACATGGGCGGCCTCGGCGGCCTCATGGACAAACTGCCGAACATTGGTGGCGTGAACCTGGCGCAAATGGGCAATGCACAGGGCGCGGCCGAGAAGCAGTTCAAGCAGATGGAAGCCATCATCAACTCCATGACCCCGGCCGAGCGCCGCGACCCTGACCTGATCAGCGGTTCGCGCAAACGCCGTATCGCCATGGGTTCCGGCACGCAGGTGCAGGACATCGGCCGCTTGATCAAGCAACACAAGCAGATGCAGAAGATGATGAAGAAGTTCTCCGCCAAGGGCGGGATGGCCAAGATGATGCGCGGCATGGGCGGTATGTTGCCCGGCGGCGGTATGCCGAAAATGTAAAGAATCTGCGCCGGCTGTCATGTCGGCGTTGCCCCGCACGGATGCGGGGATCTCCAGCAAACCCGTGCTATGCGGGAGCTACCTGCCGTTTTTCATGACGGCTCTACGGCAAATCTTGATCGCACGGCGCCATGCGCCGGAAAAAGTCATTTGCAAAAGTCCGGATATTCCTTAGAATATGCGGCCTTTCGGGCACCTATGCCCGCTGTGCATTTAGATTTGCAGCACCGACTACAGGAACGATGTTCACATGCTAACAATCCGTCTTGCCCTTGGCGGCTCCAAAAAGCGCCCGTTTTACCACCTGACCGTAACCGACAGCCGCAATCCGCGTGACGGTTCCCACAAGGAACAGGTTGGTTTCTTCAACCCTGTTGCCCGTGGTCAGGAAATCCGTCTGTCCGTGAACCAAGAGCGCGTAGCCTATTGGCTGAGCGTTGGTGCACAGCCTTCTGAGCGTGTTGCTCAGTTGTTGAAGGAATCGGCTAAGGCTGCGGCCTGAGCAATATGAACGCGACGCCAAAAGATGCTGATGATCTGATCGTTGTCGGCAAGATCTATTCTGTTCATGGCGTTCGCGGCGAAGTGAAGGTTTACTCCTTTACTGATCCGATCAAAAACCTGTTGGACTACAAAACCTGGACGCTCAAGCGCGAAGGTAGCGTGAAACAGGTTGAGCTGGTCAGCGGACGCGGGAACGACAAGTTCCTGGTCGCAAAGCTCAAGGGTCTCGATGATCGTGAAGAAGCGCGTCTTCTGGCCGGTTATGAGATCTGCGTGCCGCGCAACCTGTTCCCTGAACTGACCGACGGCGAGTACTACTGGTACCAGCTGGTGGGTCTGAAGGTCATCGACCACCTCGGGCAACTGCTCGGGAAGATCGATCACCTGCTCGAGACCGGTTCGAACGATGTCATGGTGGTAAAGCCTTGCGTCGGCAGCCTGGATGATCGCGAACGCCTGTTGCCCTATACCGAGCAATGCGTGTTGGCCGTTGACCTGGCAGCAGGCGAGATGAAGGTGGAATGGGATGCGGATTTCTAGACGTGGCTAATCTGCGCGTTGAAGTCATCACGTTGTTTCCCGAGATGTTTTCCGCCATCAGCGAGTACGGCATAACCAGCCGCGCGGTGAAACAGGAGCTGTTGCAGCTCACTTGTTGGAATCCGCGGGACTACACCACGGATCGACATCACACTGTGGACGATCGCCCGTTTGGCGGTGGTCCGGGCATGGTGATGAAGATCAAGCCCCTGGAAGATGCGCTGGTTCAGGCCAGGACGGCAGCCGGGGAGAGTGCGAAGGTGATCTACCTGTCGCCCCAAGGCCGTCAGCTGACTCAGTCGGCGGTACGCGAGCTGGCGAAATCGGATGCATTGATCCTGATTGCCGGCCGTTACGAAGGCATTGACGAGCGTTTCATTGAAGCTCATGTCGATGAAGAGTGGTCGATTGGCGACTATGTACTGTCTGGCGGCGAGCTGCCGGCGATGGTCCTGATCGATGCGGTTACACGACTGCTGCCTGGAGCTTTAGGGCATGCGGATTCCGCCGAGGAAGATTCCTTTACGGATGGTCTGCTGGATTGCCCGCACTACACCCGACCGGAGGTGTATGCGGATCAGCGTGTTCCCGACGTGTTGCTAAGTGGCAACCACGCGCACATCCGGCGTTGGCGTTTACAGCAGTCCCTTGGTCGGACCTATGAACGACGCGCCGATCTTCTGGAAAGCCGCTCGCTTTCTGGAGAAGAGAAGAAGCTGCTCGAGGAATACATCCGCGAGCGGGACGATAGTTAACAACGTATCGATGGTAAGTCCGATGACTTGCCTTAGGAGCACAGCATGACTAACAAAATCATCCTTGCACTCGAAGCAGAGCAGATGACCAAAGAAATCCCTCCCTTTGCCCCGGGCGACACCATTGTCGTTCAGGTGAAAGTGAAGGAAGGCGACCGTGCACGTCTGCAAGCGTTCGAAGGCGTTGTTATCGCCAAGCGTAACCGCGGCGTAAACAGTGCATTCACCGTTCGTAAAATCTCCAACGGTGTTGGCGTAGAGCGTACTTTCCAGACCTACAGCCCGCAAATCGACAGCATGGCTGTGAAGCGTCGCGGTGACGTGCGTAAAGCCAAGCTGTACTACCTGCGTGACCTGTCCGGTAAAGCAGCTCGCATCAAGGAAAAACTGGCTTAAGTCCAGCTTCCGATGCAAAAAAAAGCAGCCTGCGGGCTGCTTTTTTGTTGCCTGCGATTTGGTCTTTGCGCACCCTGCATGGCTTCATTCCCGTTGAATCCGTGTACGCCCGTATCTTTCAAGAGTCTTTATGCCTGCCATCGATCACCCGCTGATAGACCAGTTTCTCGATGCCCTGTGGCTGGAGAAGGGGTTGTCCGATAACACCCGCGGTGCCTATCGCAGCGACCTCGCCCTGTTCAACGGCTGGCTCCAGGAAAACAACCTGGAGCTGGCCAATGCCGGGCGGGAGTTGATCCTCGATCATCTGGCGTGGCGCCTGGAGCAGAACTACAAGCCGCGCTCTACTGCCCGGTTTCTCTCTGGCTTACGTGGGTTCTATCGTTATTTGTTGCGGGAAAAGCTGATCGCGGTGGACCCGACCTTGCGCGTGGAAATGCCGCAACTGGGGCGTCCGCTGCCCAAATCCCTTTCGGAAGCGGACGTCGAGGCGCTGCTGGCGGCACCGGACCTCAGCGACCCCATCGGTCAGCGCGACCGGGCCATGCTGGAAGTGTTGTACGCCTGTGGCCTGCGGGTCACTGAACTGATCAGCCTGACGCTGGAACAAGTGAACCTGCGCCAGGGCGTGTTGCGGGTGATGGGCAAGGGCAGCAAGGAGCGCCTGGTTCCGATGGGCGAAGAAGCGATCGTCTGGGTCGAGCGCTACATGCGCGATGGCCGTCATGACTTGCTGGGCGGGCGTCCCAGCGACGTGCTGTTTCCCAGCCTGCGCGGCGAGCAGATGACCCGCCAGACTTTCTGGCACCGCATCAAGCACCAGGCCAAGGTGGCCGGGATCAACAAATCGCTCTCGCCCCACACGCTGCGCCATGCCTTCGCCACGCACTTGCTCAATCACGGCGCCGACCTGCGGGTGGTGCAGATGCTGCTGGGGCATAGCGACCTGTCCACCACCCAGATCTACACCCACGTCGCCCGGGCGCGGTTGCAGGAGTTGCATGCCAGGCACCATCCGCGCGGCTGAATGAAGAACCCACAGGAAGTCGGTCGCCAACCTTGCATCACCGGCATTCGGCCATACGGGGCTTATGTGGTAGGCTTTCCCGGTTTGCACAGTGGGCGGCTGGAACCCGAATCTCTGCCTCGGTGTCCCCGCCTATTTGTTTGCCTCAGGAGTCCTCATGCGTTTGATCCAGATGTTCACCGCCGCCGCCATTGCGTTGGCCAGTACCTTTGCCATCGCCGATGACGCGGCCGACCAGGCGATCCGCAAAAGCCTCGCCAACCTCGAGCTTGAAGTGCCGATCGAGGCCATCTCCGCCAGCCCGATGTCCGGCCTGTATGAGGTCAAGCTGCAGGGCAGCCGTGTGCTGTATGCCAGCGCCGACGGTCAGTACATCGTCCAGGGCAACCTGTTCGCGCTCAAGGACGGCAAGCCGGTGAATCTCACCGAGATCACCGAGCGCCAAGGCATCTCCAAATTGATCAACGGTATCCCGGTCGCCGAAACCGTGGTCTACCCGGCGGTGGGCGAAACCAAGTCGCATATTACCGTGTTCACCGACACCACCTGCCCGTACTGCCACAAACTGCACGCCGAAGTGCCAGAGCTGAACAAGCGTGGCATCGAGGTGCGCTACGTGGCGTTCCCGCGTCAGGGCCTCGGCTCGCCGGGCGATGAGCAATTGCAGGCAGTCTGGTGCTCCAAGGACAAGAAAGCGGCCATGGACAAAATGGTCGACGGCAAGGAAATCAAAGCCGCCAAGTGCGAGAACCCGGTCTCCAAGCAGTTCGCCCTCGGCCAGTCCATTGGTGTGAACGGCACGCCGGCCATCGTTTTGGCTGATGGCCAGGTGATTCCGGGCTACCAGCCGGCGCCGCAAGTCGCCAAACTGGCCCTTGGGGCGAAATGATCGTGGCCAATGCGCTGCAGAAGATCACGGCCTGGCGAAAATCTTCGCCGGGCCGTTAAACACAAAGTCGCGTTGCTGCGCGGCTGTATTCACGGCCGACCTTGTGTCGGCCGTTTCATGGGGAGTCAAGAGTGAATCCGGTCAAAGTAGGCATCTGTGGGTTAGGTACCGTCGGTGGCGGCACCTTCAACGTACTTCAGCGCAACGCCGAGGAAATTGCTCGTCGTGCCGGGCGTGGGATCGAAGTGGCACAAATTGCCATGCGCACGCCAAAGCCTCAGTTCCAGACGACCGGTATTGCGATTACCAACGATGTCTTCGAAGTGGCCACGAACCCTGAGATCGACATCGTGATAGAGCTGATGGGCGGCTATACCGTTGCCCGCGAGCTGGTACTCAAGGCCATCGAGAATGGCAAGCATGTGGTCACCGCGAACAAGGCGCTTATCGCCGTTCACGGCAATGAAATTTTCGCCAAGGCCCGCGAGAAGGGCGTGATCGTGGCTTTCGAGGCCGCCGTAGCCGGTGGTATCCCGGTGATCAAGGCGATTCGCGAAGGGCTGTCGGCCAACCGGATCAATTGGGTGGCCGGGATCATCAACGGCACCGGCAACTTCATCCTCACCGAGATGCGCGAGAAGGGCCGCACTTTTGAAGACGTGCTGGCCGAAGCCCAGGCGCTGGGCTACGCCGAGGCGGACCCGACGTTCGACGTCGAAGGCATTGATGCGGCGCACAAGCTGACGATCCTGGCGTCGATCGCCTTCGGTATTCCGCTGCAGTTCGACAAGGCCTACACCGAAGGCATCACCAAGCTGACCACCGCCGACGTGAACTACGCCGAGGCCCTGGGCTATCGCATCAAGCACCTGGGCGTGGCGCGCAGCACCGCCAGCGGCATCGAGTTGCGTGTGCATCCGACGCTGATCCCCGCCGATCGCCTGATCGCCAACGTCAACGGCGTGATGAACGCGGTAATGGTCAACGGCGACGCCGCCGGCTCGACCTTGTTCTATGGCGCTGGCGCTGGCATGGAGCCGACCGCTTCTTCGGTGGTTGCCGACCTGGTGGACGTGGTTCGCGCCATGACATCCGACCCGGAAAATCGCGTGCCGCACCTGGCGTTCCAGCCGGACTCGCTGTCGGACCACCCGATTCTTCCGATCGAAGCGTGCGAAAGTGCCTACTACCTGCGTATCCAGGCGAAGGACCATCCAGGGGTGTTGGCCCAGGTTGCCAGCATCCTTTCGGAACGCGGCATCAACATCGAGTCGATCATGCAGAAGGAAGTCGAGGAACACGACGGCCTGGTGCCGATGATCCTGCTGACCCACCGCGTGGTCGAGCAACGCATCAACGATGCGATCGCAGCGTTGGAGGCGCTTCAGGGAGTCGTTGGCCCGGTGGTCCGTATCCGCGTCGAGCATTTGAACTAAGCAGCTACAAGCTTCAAGCTGCAAGCTCCAAGTAAAAGCAGATCCGCTTTTACTTGGAGCTTGTAGCTTACAGCTCGCAGCTCAAACCGAAGGTTTGCCCCTATGCGCTATATCAGTACCCGCGGCCAGGCACCGGCCCTGAATTTCGAAGATGTCCTGCTGGCCGGCCTGGCCACGGACGGCGGCCTCTATGTGCCAGAGAACCTGCCGCGCTTCACCCAGGAAGAAATCGCTTCCTGGGCCGGCCTGCCGTATCACGAGCTGGCCTTCCGAGTGATGCGCCCGTTCGTCACCGGCAGCATTCCGGACGCTGATTTCAAGAAGATCCTGGAAGAGACCTACGGCGTCTTTTCCCACAACGCCATCGCGCCGTTGCGTCAGCTCAACGGTAACGAATGGGTGATGGAGCTGTTCCACGGCCCAACCCTGGCCTTCAAGGATTTCGCCCTGCAATTGCTCGGCCGCCTGCTGGACTATGTGTTGCAAAAGCGTGGCGAGCGCGTGGTGATTGTCGGTGCCACCTCCGGCGACACCGGCTCGGCCGCCATCGAAGGTTGCAAGCATTGCGAGAACGTCGATATTTTCATCCTGCACCCGCACAACCGCGTCTCGGAAGTGCAGCGTCGGCAGATGACGACGATTTTCGGCGACAACATCCATAACATCGCCATCGAAGGCAACTTCGATGACTGCCAGGAAATGGTCAAGGCCAGCTTCGCCGACCAGAGCTTCCTCAAGGGTACCCGGCTGGTGGCGGTGAACTCGATCAACTGGGCGCGGATCATGGCCCAGATCGTCTATTACTTCCACGCGGCCCTGCAGTTGGGCGGCCCGGCCCGTTCGGTGGCGTTCTCGGTACCCACCGGCAATTTCGGCGATATCTTCGCCGGTTACCTGGCACGCAACATGGGGCTGCCGATCAACCAGCTGATCGTCGCCACCAACCGCAACGACATCCTGCACCGCTTCATGAGCGGTAACCAGTACGTCAAG
This sequence comes from Pseudomonas sp. Z1-29, assembly GCF_051131995.1. NCBI lineage: Bacteria > Pseudomonadati > Pseudomonadota > Gammaproteobacteria > Pseudomonadales > Pseudomonadaceae > Pseudomonas > Pseudomonas sp. Z1-29. The sequence goes on from NZ_CP071645.1 coordinate 1,231,724, forward strand.
GAAACCCTGCACGCCACGTTGTCGCCGTCGATGGACATCATGGTGTCGTCGAACTTCGAGCGTTTGCTGTTCGACCTGCACGGTCGTAATGGCGCGGCGATTGCGGGCCTGATGGACAGCTTCCGTCAGGGCGGTGGTTTCAGCGTCGAGGCCGAACGCTGGACCGAAGCCCGCAAGCTGTTCGACTCCCTGGCGGTGGATGACGCGCAGACCTGCGAAACCATCGCCGAGGTGTTCGAGCAGAGCGGTGAGTTGCTCGATCCGCACACCGCCATCGGGGTGCGAGCGGCGCGCGAATGCCGCCGCAGCCTGGATATCCCGATGGTCATCCTGGGCACCGCTCACCCGGTGAAGTTTCCAGAGGCCGTGGAGAAAGCTGGCGTAGGAAAAGCGCTTGAGCTGCCTGCACATCTTTCTGATTTGTTTGAGCGAGATGAGCGTTGCACCGTATTGCCTAATGATCTGAAGGCCGTGCAGGCCTTTGTCAGCCAGCATGGCAACCGCGGCAAGCCGCTCTGATCGCTGGAAGCTGTCACATCTTGAAGCCCGTCTCCTGACGGGCTTCTTTGTTTCTGCATGCCAAACTGGTCGGGTTTCGCCCAAGGAAGGACGGGCGAGTGAACTCGAAGGAAGTGCAGATGCTGTTCGTTAACCGATGCAAACCGGCGTTGAGCTGGATGATGGGCCTGGCCCTGATGTACTGGAGCCAATGGGGCGGCGCTGACCCGTCGACGACTCCCGGGCAGTCACCGCTCGAAGCGGGCGAGAGACTGGTGCTCGACGCCCGGGAGCTGGACTGGATCAGGCAGAACCCGCGTGTCGTTGTGGCGTCGATGCAAATCCCGCTGTACCTGTTCAAGAATGCACAGGGAGAATGGAGCGGCCTGAACGCTGACATGCTCCATGCCATTGAGCGAATGACCGGACTTGAATTCATCCATCGGGAGTCGTTCTCTGCCGATCAATTGATAGAGATGCTGGAAAACGGCGAAGCCGACATGTCTAGTGTCCTGGCGATGAATGACGAGCGCCGGGCTGTGCTGAATTTCAGCCATGCGTTCGGCGGTTTCGACTGGGTATTCGTTGGCCGTGAGGGGGAGCCTGCGCTTCGTTCGCTGGATCAGTTGGCGGGCAAGGTGCTGGCGTTGCCGGCACGGCATGCCCTGGAAGCGGAAATCCGCCGCGAGCATCCAACCATAGCGCTGCGCACGGTGATGACCCCTGCCGAGGCAAGGGCGTTGGTGGAAAATCGCGAAGCCCATGCCACCATCGAAAGCGAAACCGCCGTGCACCTCTATCCTTCAGGGCAACTGCAGGTGGGGGGCAGTCTCGAAGGCATGTGGGAGCCAGACTATCTCGCTGTACGGCAGGATTCCCAAACATTGCTGGATGTCCTCAACAAGGCGCTGGAAGCGTTTCCCGCCGAAGACATGCGCGCGCTACGTTTCAAGTGGTTCGCCGAGAAAACACCTGATCAGGAACCGTCGTTCTGGTCGCGCATCCCCCTGCAGGGCTATTGGTGTGTGATCGCGGCAGGGGTGTTCGGCCTGTTGTCGCTGCTCTGGAACCGCCGCTTGCAGGGCCAGATCGGACAGCGCCTCAAGGCCGAGACCGTACTCAACGACCAATTGACGTTCCAGCGCGCCTTGATGGATGCCATTCCCGATCCGATCTTTATTCGAGATCTCGAAGGGCGGCTGATCATGTGCAACAAAAGTTATGAGGAGCGGTTCGCGACTCGCTTCGAGAAGCTGCGAGGCACGTGTCTGACGGAGTCTGCGGCAATGCCGGCGGCAACCGCCGAACTGTTGCACGGGGAGCTGATGGAGCAGCTGCGAACCCGTCAGCCCCGGTTTGTCGACCGCCAGCTGATGTTGCGCAGTGGATTGCAGGACATCTATCACTGGTCGGTGCCCTTTTATGCCGCTGATGGCCGGTTGCGCGGTGTCCTGGGCGGTTGGATCGAGGTTGGACGCCGGAGGGATCGTTCCAAGCGGCTGCCGGCTTGATCGATTGCATCCGCTGAGGCTGATATCCAGCTGTCATATTGAACGCGCATGCTCGGTTGAACAGGTCGCCGTCGTGCCGGTTCGTTGCGCTGGCGAACTTTCTGCCGGGCCGCGGGGTCACTTAATGTGCAGTTGTTTTTTTTCGGACTATTGAAGGGTGATCGAATGGAAAGTATCAGCCTGTTGCTCAATGAAGCCTTGAGCCCGTATCAGGTCACGCTCACGCCCTCCGGTACCAAAGGCGAATGCCTGGTAACGCTGAAGAATTCCTCGGGGGCCATCATGGTCGAACGGCTGTTCAACCAGGCCCAGCTGACCGACAAGCGCCAATTGACCGACGTGGTCGACGGCCTGCATCGCGATGTGCTGATTGCCGAGGGGCGGCTGGAGCCGTGTGTCATCGCGGCGTTACGTAACGTGGCGCGCGACAAGGTCATGCTTGCTGCCAATTGAGTGACATCCCGCGGGAACCTTCCTACGTTCTAGCGAGTCAGACTTTTTACCAACAAGAGCAAGCATTGTGCTCCGGTGCCTGTAGCTTGTTGTACGGACCTTTAAGGGTCACGTTTAACCCCGAGTTGTCTCCCCACTTCTCGGGGTTTCTTTTTGCCTGGTGTTTATGGCCACGGTGCTCTGCATCAGGCAAAACAGACCCCTTGTGGGAGCGAGCCTGCTCGCGAAAGCGGTTTGTCAGTCAATAGCAGGTTGACTCGTCCGATGCCTTCGCGAGCAGGCTCGCTCTCACGGTGGATCTTCAGCTATCCGAAGAATTTGCCTCAGACGGCGCCGTCGGTGCGCAGCCTGGCGACCTGCTGCGCATCGTAGCCAAGCTCACCGAGCACCTCTGCCGTGTGCTCGCCCAATGCTGGCCCGACCCATTCTGCTGTTCCCGGTGTGTCGGAAAGCTTCGGTACGATCCCAGGCATCTTGAACGCCTTGCCATCCGGCAGCCTGGCTTGCAGGAACATCTCGCGGGCGAGAAATTGCGGGTCGCTGAACATGTCCTCGGCACTGAAGATCCGGCTCGCCGGCACGCCGGCCTGGTTCAACTGGTCGATGACGGCATCCAACGGCAGCGAGTTGACCCAGCGATCAATGACCCCATACAACTCGTCGCGGCGTTCGTCACGGCCATCATTGCTGGCCAGCTGGGGGTCGTTCGCCAGGTCGTCCCGGCCGATGACCTGCATGAAACGCTTGAAGATGGCGTCACCGTTGGCGCCGATCTGTACATGCTTGCCGTCGGCGCTGGTGTGGATAGACGACGGCGTGATACCAGGCATGATATTGCCGGTGCGTTCGCGGATGAAACCGAACACGTCGAACTCCGGCACCATGCTTTCCATCATGGCGAAAATCGCTTCGTATAGCGCCACGTCCACCACCTGGCCGGTCCCACCGTTGACCTCCCGGTGACGCAAGGCCATCAGCGCGCCGATCACCCCCCAGAGCGCGGCGATCGAGTCGCCGATGGAGATACCGGTGCGCACCGGTGGGCGATCCTCGAAGCCGGTGATGTAGCGCAGGCCTCCCATCGACTCACCGACGGCGCCGAACCCGGGCTGATCCTTCATCGGCCCGGTCTGGCCGAAGCCTGATAGCCGGACCATGACCAGCTTCGGATTCAGTGCGTGCAACACGTCCCAGCCCAGGCCGAGCTTTTCCAGCACGCCGGGGCGAAAGTTCTCGATCAGGATGTCGGCTTCGCCAAGCAGTTTTTTCAGGATCGCCAGGCCTTCGGGGTGCTTGAGGTTCAGCGTCACGGACTTTTTGTTGCGTGCCTGGACGAACCACCACAAGGACGTACCTTCATACAATTTGCGCCACTTGCGCAGCGGATCGCCGCCGTCCGGCGATTCGACCTTGATGACCTCGGCACCGAATTCACCGCAGATGCGCGAGGCAAAAGGGCCGGCGATCAGCGTGCCGAGTTCGATGACCTTGACGCCGGCAAGAGGTTTGGCAGTAAGCGACATGACGGATCCTGTAGGACAAAGGCAGAACGAATAGAGCGTTTTATCATAGGCCGACCATCGTCGCCGCAGGTTGATGGTCGGCAATTCGTGGATTAGCCGTCGCATCGGTTAGACTTGCCGCCTTTCCTCGTATCAAGAAGCCCGTTCATGGCCCAGCCGTCCACGACCTACAAGTTTGAACTGAACCTCACTGACCTCGACCGCAGCGTGTACGAGAATGTGAAGCAGACCATTGCCCGCCATCCTTCGGAAACCGAGGAGCGCATGACCGTGCGCCTCTTGGCCTACGCGTTCTGGTACAACGAGCTGCTGGCGTTTGGTCGTGGGCTGTCGGATGTCGACGAACCCGCGCTGTGGGAAAAAAGTCTGGATGACCGTGTGCTGCACTGGATCGAAGTAGGCCAGCCGGATGCCGATCGCCTGACCTGGTGCTCGCGCCGCACCGAGCGCACCAGCCTGCTGGCCTACGGCAGCCTGCGGGTATGGGAAGGCAAGGTGATCCCCGCGGTGAAGAACCTGAAGAACGTGAACATTGCCGCCGTCCCCCAGGAAGTGCTTGAAACCCTGGCCAAGGACATGCCACGGGTGATCAAGTGGGACGTGATGATCAGCGAAGGGACGATCTTCGTGACCGACGACCGTGGCCAGCATGAGGTTCAGTTGCAATGGTTGCTGGGCGAGCGTGGCTGAGCCGTTGTGGGAGCGAGCCTGCTCGCGAAGAGGGTAGATCAGCTTGCATCTGGAAAAAAATGATTCACCGCTTCGCGAGCAGGCTCGCTCCCACACAAAATCTTTCCATTTTTCATGATTGATAGAGAAAACACCGTTACCCCATGCGCATAGAACCCCGCCAGTTACCCGCCACCCTGCCGTTTCTCGGTGACCTGCCGCCGTTGTTGACCCGTCTTTACGCAGCACGTGGCGTGCAGTCCGAAGCGGAGCTGGACAAGAGCCTGGCGCGCCTGATTCCTTATCAGCAACTCAAGGGGATCGATGCCGCGGTGGACCTGCTGGTGGTGGCGCTGGAGCAGCGTCAGCGCATCCTCATCGTCGGCGATTTTGATGCCGATGGCGCGACCGCCACTACCGTGGGCATGCTTGGTCTGCGCCTGCTCGGTGCGGCCCATGTCGACTACCTGGTGCCCAATCGCTTTGAATATGGCTATGGCCTCACGCCGGAAATCGTCGAAGTCGCCCTGACACGCGCGCCGCAATTGTTGGTCACCGTGGACAACGGCATCTCCAGCGTGGAAGGCGTGGCAGCGGCGAAAGCGGCCGGCCTCAAGGTGCTGGTCACCGACCACCACTTGCCGGGGCTCGAATTGCCGGCGGCCGATGCCATCGTCAACCCGAACCAGCCCGGTTGTGAGTTCCCGAGCAAGGCACTGGCGGGTGTCGGGGTGATCTTTTATGTGCTGATGGCCCTGCGGGCCCGTCTGCGCAGCCTCGGTTGTTATGCCAGCAAGCCGCAGCCGAACATCGGCGAACTGCTCGACCTGGTGGCGCTGGGCAGCGTCGCCGACGTGGTGCCGCTGGATGCCAACAACCGGATCCTGGTGCACCAGGGCCTGGAGCGTATTCGCGCCGGACGCGCCCGGCCCGGCATCAAGGCCATCCTCGAAGTAGCCAAGCGCGATCACTCGCGCATCACTTCCACCGACCTCGGTTTCATCCTCGGACCGCGCCTGAATGCGGCGGGGCGGCTGGATGACATGAGCCTGGGTATCGAATGCCTGCTTACCGATGACCCGGCGCTGGCGCGGGACATGGCGGCGCAGCTTGATGGCATGAACCAGGACCGCAAATCCATCGAACAGGGCATGCAACGTGAAGCCATGGCCCAGCTCAAGGATCTGCCGGTGGAGTCGATGCCGTTCGGCTTGTGCCTGTTCGATCCGCAATGGCACCAGGGCGTCATCGGGATCCTGGCGTCACGCATGAAAGAGCGCTATTTCCGTCCGACCATTGCTTTCGCCGATGCCGGGGACGGCCTGCTCAAAGGGTCGGGCCGCTCGGTGCCGGGATTTCATATCCGCGATGCGTTGAGCGTTGTCGCGGCGCAGCATCCGACCCTGATCAGCAAATACGGCGGTCACGCCATGGCGGCGGGACTGACGTTGCCGGAGGCGAACTTTGCCTTGTTTGCCGAGGCTTTTGACGCGGAGGTGCGCCGGCAACTACGTGAAGAAGACCTGACGGGGCGGCTGTTGTCGGATGGCTCTCTGGCGGTGGAAGAGTTCCACCTGGAACTGGCCCGGGCACTGCGCCATGCCGGGCCGTGGGGACAGCATTTTCCGGAGCCGGTGTTCCACGGCGTGTTCCAGCTGGTCGAGCAGCGAGTGGTGGGTGAACGGCACCTGAAGGTCATTCTCAAGACTGAGTGCGGTTCGGTGAAACTCGATGGCATAGCCTTCGGCATTGATCGGGAAATCTGGCCCAACCCCACCGTGCGCTGGGTAGAGCTGGCCTATAAGCTTGACCTCAACGAGTTCCGTGGCCAGGAAACGGTGCAGTTGATGATTGCTCATATCGAACCGCGGTAGCCGAACATAGGCCGCAATGCTCAGGCTCCATTTTGGCAAGGTGATTTATTGTGGTGAGGGGATTTATCCCCGTTGGGCTGCATAGCAGCCCCCCAAATCCCATTGACTGGGATCACGACTGCTTCGCAGCCGAACGGGGATAAATCCCCTCGCCACAAACAGGTCTCGAAGCAAGCATGGCGGTTTTTGACTTCTGAACCCTTCCTCCTCCCCGGTTGTCGACTAGTCTCTAAGCACTGCTTGATAGGCCTTGTGACGTCTTGTCGATTGTTTTGCCCGCGGGGGCGGGTGTTGCACCGTTTGTCACTCGTCGACTTTTCAAACAGAACCCTGGAGCCTGCCCACTGATTCGAGAGGTGCCCCATGAGTCTGCTGCTGGAACCTTATACCCTTCGTCAACTGACCCTGCCCAATCGCATCGCGGTTTCGCCGATGTGCCAGTATTCGAGCGCCGATGGCCTGGCCAACGACTGGCATCTGGTGCACCTCGGCAGTCGTGCCGTGGGCGGTGCCGGCCTGGTGTTCACCGAAGCCACCGCCGTCACGGCCGATGGCCGGATTACCGCCGAGGACCTCGGGTTGTGGAACGATGAACAGATCGAGCCTTTGCAACGCATCACCCGGTTCATAACCGCCCAAGGCGCCGTGCCTGGCATCCAGCTGGCCCACGCCGGGCGCAAGGCAAGCACCTGGCGGCCCTGGCTGGGCAAGCACGGCAGCGTCAAGCCGGAAGAGGGCGGCTGGGTTCCGGTCGGCCCTTCGCCGATTGCCTTCGACCCCCAGCACACCCAACCGAAGCAGCTCGATGAAGCACAGATCGCCGACGTCATCCAGGCGTTCGTCGACGCGGCCAAACGCGCCCTGACGGCAGGTTTCAAGGTCGTCGAGGTGCATGCTGCCCATGGCTACCTGCTGCACCAGTTCCTGTCGCCGTTGAGCAATCAGCGGCGGGATCAATACGGTGGGTCGTTTGAAAATCGTATCCGCCTGGTACTGCAAGTGACCGAAGCGGTCCGGGCCGTATGGCCGGAGGAGCTGCCGGTTTTTGTTCGGGTATCCGCCACCGACTGGGTCGAAGACGGCTGGAACCCCGATGAAACGGTGGAACTGGCGCGGCGATTCCGGGCGCTGGGGGTGGACTTGATCGATGTGTCGTCGGGCGGTACCGCCGCCAACGCCGAGATTCCCACCGGCCCTGGCTACCAGACGCGCTTCGCCGAGCGGGTGCGCAAGGAGTCGGAAATCGCCACTGGCACGGTCGGGATGATCACCGAGCCGGCCCAGGCCGAACACATCCTGCGCACCTGCCAGGCCGATATTATCTTCCTCGCTCGCGAGCTGTTGCGCGATCCGTACTGGGCGCTGCATGCCGACGACGACCTGGGCGGACGCAAGGCCACCTGGCCGGCGCAGTACCAGCGGGCGACGCATCGGGATCAGCCGATCCATGAGTCGGATTTGCGCGACTGAGCGGCCGCTGAAACAAAAAGCCCCGGTCTCATTGGCCGGGGCTTTTTGTTTATCAGGTGAGTTATTCGGTGGATGTACCGCCCTCATCGTCGGATCGCCGCCCGGAGCAAGCTCGCTCCCACAAATGAATCACAGGGCATTCCACTGTGGGAGCGAGCCTGCTCGCGAAGGCGTCATTTCTGACGCAGCAGGGCTCAGGGGTACTTACGCTTATCCGGCGCCGGCGGGAAGTACTGGTACAACCAGGTCTCGCTCAGCGTCCGGTCCTTGGAGCGAATGAACAGGCGCATCTCCACCGGGTCCACGCGATCGTCGGTCGGGTACCAGTCGAAGGTGATGCGATAACCCTTGATCGCGTCCAGCACCAGCACGTTGAAATCCTTGACCTCGCCGTGGGAGCAGGTCACCACCGGCTCGATGCCGGTGCCCGCTGGCAACTGATCGAGACCGCCACCGGTGAAGTCCACCGCGAAGCGCCGTGCCCAGACGGTGGGGTAGTGTTCGCCGGGAGCCCAGCCTTCGATGAAGCCGCCCATGCCGGAACGGGTGGCGTCGACGCGGGCCAGGTCCGTGCTGACCGGCGGCAGGGCGCTCCAGTAGAGTTTGTAGCCATAGTTCAACGAATCGCCGGCAGCGACCGGTTTTTTCGGCGTCCAGAACGCAACGATGTTATCCAGGGTCTCGCCGGTGGTAGGAATTTCCAGCAGGTCGACCGAGCCTTCGCCCCAAGCGGTCGTAGGTTCGACCCACAGGCTTGGCCGTTTGCTGTACCAGTCCACGGTGTCCTGGTAACTCTCGAAGTCGTGGTCGGTCTGCACCAGGCCGAAACCTTTCGGGTTGTTGTCGGCGAAAGCATTGAACTGCAGGGTGGCGGGGTTGTTCAGCGGACGGCAGACCCACTCGCCGTTGCCGCGCCACATGGCCAGGCGATCGGAGTCGTGGATCTGCGGGTGAATGGTGTCGCACATGCGTCGCTCGACGGTGCCGCAACTGAACATGCTGGTCATCGGTGCGATGCCCAACTGCTCGATGGCGGTACGCGCGTTGACGTGCGCGTCGACTTCCATCACCACCCGGGTAGGCTGGCAGTCGATGTCAAAGCGGTAGGCACCGGTGGCGCTCGGTGAGTCGAGCAGGGCATAGACCACGAAGCGGGTGCTGTTCTTGTCCGGCGTTTCGAACCAGAACTTGGTGAAGTCCGGGAATTCCTCGCGTTTTTTCGCATACGTGTCGATGGCCAGGCCGCGGGCAGACAAGCCGTACTGGCCGGTGGCGTCCACCGCGCGGAAATAACTGGCGCCGAGAAACGAAACAATGTCGTGCCGGTCCAGCTCCGGTGCCTTGAACACCCGGAACCCTGCGAACCCGAGGTCGCCGGTGAGCTGCGAGGTATTGACCGTGGTCTTCTCGTAGTTGAACAGTTCCGGGCGAAAGTGTACTTCACGCGCCATGCGGGTCTTCGGGTCGACACTGTACATGCGCACCGGCTGCTTGAAGCCCATGCCGACATGGAAAAACTGCACGTCCAGCTTGCCGTCCAGTTCATTCCACAGCGAATGATTGGCGTCGTACTGGATGGCATTGAACTGCAAGGGGGACATCTGCGCCAGCGTCGGCGGCAGGACTTGCTTGGTGTCGACGTAGCGGCTTGCGGCCAGTCGCAGGGCCTGGTCTTTCAATTGGTTGAAATCGAAGGGACGGGCTTCGCCGTCGGCGGTCTGATCGGCAGCCCAGGCACGCGCGGCCATGAGCCCGGAGGCCGACAGTCCGGTGTAGGCGGCGAAGGCCATGGAGGCCTTGAGCAGATTCCTGCGGTGCATAAATACAACCTTATCTGAAGACAATCCCGAGCCGATCCTGGCAACAGAGACTGGTAAAGGAGTTCGGACATGCCTTTGGCCAAACGCGACGAACGTTAGAACAGATGCCTGAGAGCTGGATCGGTTCACCGAAACGCAAAATCATAGGGGAAATGCCCGCTTGGAGAGATGGGAAAGCGTGGCTTGGTTAAAAATTCTTACAGTTATTTCTGTTTTTGTGAGGATTCGGGAATTTTTTGATCAATTACTTTAAGACTGTCTTTCTACGCTTTGAATCGACGTAACGAAGGACAACCCATGACCAAAGTACAGAGCATTACCGAAATGCTGGGGATCTTTCCTGGCCTGACCAGAATACGGAGCAAACGCCCGCTCAGCCTGGAGGAAGCGAGGCTGGTCGAACGTTATCGAGAGTTGTCGGAAAGCGACCGGATCGCCATGCGTTATCTGATGGATGCGATGGGCCGTGCTTCGCGGTTTTGAAAGTCGTCGCAACGGGGCTAGCAGCCGGCCGCCCTTATTATGCTGACCAGTCCTGAGAACGTTCGCTGCGTTGATGCAGTATCCGCAAGACCTGTAATTGTCCGTCCTTGAGCCGATAGGGGGCAACGAACGGGTAGCGCGTCAGCACCAGCTCCCGAATATCGGGGACCACTGAAGGACGCCCCGAGCCGGGAAAACGTTGCAGTTGGCGCAGCGATTCCAGAATCGTGGCGATGACATCGTCAGCGCCTTCTGCGCCGAGTGCGCTTTGGTAATGTTCGTGGATCGAGTCGAGGTCACTTTGTGCTTTGTTGGTCAGTACGATGCTCGGCACGCTTTGCCCACTTAGCCTTCACGGCATCCAGATCGGTCAGATTCCCGGCGTCGGCATCCGCTATGCCTTCGCTGATCGCTTGCAGGTGCCAGGACTCGGCCTCTACGTATCGAACCAATGCACGCTTCAGGTGATATTGACGGTCGCGGTCGGTGGCGGCAGCCAGCAAGTCCAGCTGTTGGGCCAAACCTTCTTCCACGCGGAAGGACAAAACGGGCGAGGCCATGGGGATCTCCAAAGTGTATACGTTGTAGACACACTAGGCGGTACCAGGTTTTCCGTCAACCGGCGAGCGTGCGCCGATCGACGAAAACCTTAGCAGGACGAACTCATGGCAGGCGTTGGCATGTGTTGCCAACATTGTCTCGTATCAATGCTTGAACATCACATGCCGCACCACCGTGTAATCCTCCAGCCCATACATCGACATGTCTTTGCCATAGCCAGAACGTTTCTGACCGCCATGGGGCATTTCGCTGACGAGCATGAAGTGCGTATTCACCCAGGTGCAGCCGTATTGCAGGCGTGCCGACAAGCGATGGGCACGGCCGATGTCGGCGGTCCACACCGATGAGGCCAGGCCGTAGTCCGAATCGTTGGCCCAGGCCAGCACTTGTGCTTCCTCATGGAATGGCGTGACGGACACCACAGGACCGAACACTTCGCGGCGGACAATTTCGTCGTCCTGCTGGACGTCGGCCAGCACCGTCGGTTCGAAGAAGAAGCCGTTGCCGTCCACGGCCTTGCCACCGGTGACCAGGCGGATGTGGGGCTGGGCGATGGCCCGCTCGACGAAGCCGGCCACGCGGTCGCGGTGCTGAGCGGTGATCAACGGTCCCATCTCGGTATCGGGTTCGTTCTGCAGGCCGTACTTGATACTGGCGACGGCGGCGCCGAGTTTTTCGACAAATTTGTCGTAGATGCCTTGCTGGGCATAGATGCGGCAGGCGGCCGTGCAGTCCTGGCCGGCGTTGTAGAAGCCGAAGGTGCGGATGCCTTCCACCGCAGCATCAATGTCGGCGTCATCGAAGATGATCACCGGGGCCTTGCCGCCCAGCTCCATGTGCGTGCGCTTGACGCTCTCGGCGGTGCTGGAAATGATGTTCGAGCCGGTGGCGATGGACCCGGTCAGGGAAACCATGCGGACTTTCGGGTGCGTGACGAGCGGCTGGCCGACGGTTTGCCCGCGTCCGAAAACGACGTTGAGCACACCTGCCGGGAAAATTTCCGACGCCAGTTCCGCCAGGCGCAACGCGGTCAGTGGCGTCTGTTCCGACGGCTTGAGCACCACCGTATTACCGGCGGCCAGGGCCGGGGCGATTTTCCAGGCGACCATCATCAACGGGTAGTTCCACGGGGCGATGGAAGCGATCACGCCCACCGGGTCGCGACGGATCATCGAGGTGTGCCCCGGCAGGTACTCGCCGCCCGCCGAGCCGTTCATGCAACGGCTGGCGCCGGCGAAGAAACGGAACACATCGGCGATCGCCGGGATTTCATCGTTCAGCGCGGCGCTCAATGGCTTGCCGCAGTTGTCCGATTCGAGCCTGGCCAGTTCTTCACCATTGGCCTCGATGGCATCGGCCAGCTTGAGCAGCAGCAGGGAGCGGTCCTTGGGCGGCACTTGCGACCAGGCATCGAAAGCGCTGTCGGCGGCGCGCACGGCGGCATCGACCTGGGCTTCGCTGGCTTCATTTATTTCCACCAGGACCCGGCCCAGCGCCGGATTGAAAACGGCCTGGCCAGGGCCGTCGCCGTTCACCAGATGGCCGTTGATCAACAGTTTGGTTTGCATGTCCGTGTCCTCTTGAACGCTGTTGTTTTCCTGTGGGAGCGAGCCTGCTCGCGATGGCGATGCAACAGTCGACATCTCTGCTGAATGCCGATCTGTCATCGCGAGCAGGCTCGCTCCCACATGGGATAGTTTTCATTGGGGCCTTGGTTACTTCCCACCACTCCCCGCCACGCTCTCCCCACCGCGCGTCAGGTAATACGCGCCGAGTATCGGCAGCATCGTCACCAACATCACCAGCATCGCCACCACATTGGTCACTGGCACGTCGCGAGGGCGGCTGAGCTGGTTGAGCAGCCAGAGCGGCAGCGTGCGCTCATGGCCGGCGGTGAACGTGGTGACGATGATTTCATCGAACGACAAGGCAAACGCCAGCATCCCGCCGGCCAGCAAGGCCGACCCCAGATTAGGCAGGACGATGTAGCGAAAGGTCTGCCAGCCGTCGGCGCCCAGGTCCATCGACGCTTCGATCAGGCTGTGGGAGGTGCGGCGCAGACGGGCGATGACGTTGTTGTAGACGATCACCACGCAGAAGGTCGCATGACCGACGATGATGGTGAACATGCCGGGTTCGATGCCCAGGGTCTTGAAGGTCGCCAACAGCGCGATGCCGGTGATGATCCCTGGCAGCGCAATCGGCAGGATCAGCATCAGCGAGATACCCTGCTTGCCGAAAAAATCACGGCGGTACAGTGCCGCAGACGCGAGTGTGCCGAGCACCATGGCGATCAGGGTGGCGACGGCTGCGATCTGCAATGACAACTTGATCGCCTCCAGCACGTCCGGGCGCGAGAAGGCGACGCTGAACCACTTCAGGGTCAGGCCCTTGGGCGGGAAGCTGAACGCAGCGTCTTCGGTGTTGAAGGCATAGAGGAAAATGATCAGGATCGGGAAATGCAGGAACACCAGCCCGCCCCATGCAGCTATCCGCAAGCCCCACGAAGCCTTGGAGTCAGAGTGCATCGAAAGCCCCCAGTCGCTTGACGACAGACAGATAGATGGCAATCAGCACGATGGGCACCAGCGTGAACGCCGCGGCCATGGGCATGTTGCCGATGGCGCCTTGCTGGGCGTAGACCATGCTGCCAACGAAGTAGCCCGGCGGGCCCACCAGTTGGGGCACGATGAAATCCCCCAGGGTCAGCGAAAAGGTGAAGATCGAGCCGGCGGCAATGCCCGGGATCGACAGCGGCAGGATTACCTGCATGAAGGTCTGGCGTGGCCTGGCGCCGAGGTCCGCCGAAGCTTGCAGCAGCGACGGCGGCAGCCGTTCCAGGGAGGCCTGGATCGGCAGGATCATGAACGGCAGCCAGATGTAGACGAACACCAGGAAGCGCCCCAGGTGCGAAGTAGACAGCGTGCTGCCACCGACGCCGGGAATGCCCAGCACGAACTGCAACACCGGCCCCAGCCCCAGGTGCTGGATGAACCACTGCGCCACGCCGCCCTTGGCCAGCAGCAGTGTCCAGGCGTAGGCCTTGACGATGTAGCTGGCCCACATCGGCAGCATCACCGCGATGTAGAAAAACGCCTTGGTCTTGCCGCTGGTGTAGCGCGCCATGTAGTAGGCGATCGGGAAGGCGACAATGGCGCTGGCGATGGACACCGCGATCGCCATGGTCAATGTCCGCGCAATGATGTCGAAATTCGACGGCTGGAACAGCGCCGAAAAATTCGCCAGGGTCAGGTCCGGCGTGACCGCCATGGTGAAGTCGTCGAAGGTATAGAAGCCTTGCCACAGCAAGGTCAGCAGCGAGCCCAGGTAGATCGCGCCAAACCAGATCAGCGGTGGCACCAGCAACAGCGACAGGTACAGGTTGGGACGCCGGTACAGCAGGTTCGAAAAGCGTCGCAACGGCGTACCGTGTGTCTCGGTTCGAGTCATGGCCAGGGTGCTCATCTCAGGCCTCGCTGCCGGCGGTATCGTGCAGGGCAACCATTGCCTCGCGGGCCCAGCGTACGGCGAGATGCTGGCCGGTATGGTGCTGGGCGCCGCTGTCGTTCCATTGGCTGTTGGCTTGGCTGAGGCTCAAGGTCTGGCCGTTTTCCAGCTTCAACTCGTAGCGCGTGGCGCTGCCCTGGTACTGGATGTCGTGAAGCAGACCGCTGACTTCGATTTCATCGCCGGCCAGCGGACCTTCGGCAAAGCGCACATGTTCCGGGCGGATCGAGAACGGCTGTGGATAACCGCTCAGTTGCCTGGCCAACTCACCGCGAATCACGTTGGAAGTGCCGACGAATTCGGCGACGAAGGTGGTGGCCGGCTTCATGTACAGGTTGCGTGGGGTATCGACCTGTTCGATCCGGCCCTTGTTGAACACCGCCACGCGATCGGACATCGACAGGGCCTCGGTCTGGTCGTGGGTAACAAAGATGAAGGTGATACCCAGCTGGCGTTGCAGTTTTTTCAACTCGCTTTGCATCTGTTCGCGCAGCTTCAGGTCGAGCGCGCCCAAGGGCTCATCCAGCAGCAACACACGCGGGCGATTGACCAGCGCGCGGGCCAGGGCGACACGCTGGCGCTGGCCACCAGACAGTTGCACCGGCTTGCGTTCGCCATAGCCGCCCAGGGCAACCATCTCCAGCGCTTCATCGGCGCGCCTGATGCGCTCGGCCTTGGCGACGCCTTTGACTTTCAGGCCGTAGGCGACGTTGTCGCGTACGTTCATGTGCGGGAACAGGGCGTAGTCCTGGAACACCGTGTTGACGTCCCGCTGATACGGCGCGAGCCCGACGGCTTCCTCCCCATGGATGCGAATCGAACCGGCGCTGGGCTGCTCGAACCCGGCAATCAGCCGCAGGCAAGTGGTCTTGCCCGAGCCGGACGGGCCGAGCATGGAAAAGAACTCGCCGTCCTGGATGTCGATGGAGACCCGGTCAACGGCCTTCACCTCGCCGAACTGACGGGAAACGTGAGTGAACTGGACGGCAAGCGTCATGGTGCGGTGCTCCAGAAAGCGGGGCGTTAATCCGTGTTATTGAGGCACAAACCTGTGGCGAGGGGATAAATCCCCTCGCCACAAAAGCAGTGTTCGGCTGCGTTTAGCGTCCACCCATGATCGCAATGTAATCCTGCGTCCAGCGGCTGTACGGCACGAACTTGCCGCCCTCGGCTTGTGGGGTTTTCCAGAAGGCGATCTTGTCGAACTGGTCGAACCCGTTGGTCTTGCAGCCCTCGGCGCCCAGCAGTTCGCTTGCCTTGCACGCCTCGGGCACGGCCGGCAACGAGCCGAACCAGGCGGCTACGTCGCCCTGGACTTTCGGCTGCAGCGACCAGTCCATCCATTTATATGCGCAGTTGGGGTGCTTGGCCTCGGCGTGCAGCATCGTCGTGTCAGCCCAGCCGGTGGCGCCTTCCTTGGGGATGGTCGAGGCGATCGGCTGTTTTTCGTTGATCAGGCCGTTGACCTGGTATGGCCAGGCGCCGGATGCGACCACGCCTTCGTTCTTGAAATCGCTCATCTGCACGGTCGTGTCATGCCAGTAGCGGTGGATCAACGGCTGCTGGGCACGCAGTAATTCCAGCACGGCCTTGTACTGGGCCTCGTCGAGTTGATACGGATCCTTGATGCCCAGCTCGGGCTTGGCGGTCTTGAGGTAGAGCGCCGCGTCGGCGATGTAGATCGGCCCATCGTAGGCTTGCACCCGGCCCTTGTTCGGCTTGCCGTCGGGCAGGTTCTGCGCCTCGAACAGGACGCTCCAGCTGGTCGGCGCTTGCTTGAATACTTCGGTGTTGTACATCAGTACGTTCGGCCCCCACTGGTACGGCGTCCCGTAGGTCTGTTGGCTGACCACGTACCACGGCGCGTCCTTGAGGCGCGGGTCGAGGTTTTTCCAGTTGGCGATCAACGCGGTGTTGATCGGCTGCACGCGTTTGCCGGCAATCAGCCGTAGCGAGGCATCGCCCGACGCGGTGACCAGGTCGTAGCCGCCCTTGGTCATCAGGCTGACCATTTCGTCGGAGGTGGCGGCGGTCTTGACGTTGACCTTGCAGCCGGTTTCTTTCTCGAAACCAGTGACCCAGTCGTAGGCCTTGTCGCTTTCGCCGCGTTCGATGTAGCCCGGCCAGGCGACGATATCCAGTTGGCCTTCGCCAGCGCCAATGGCCTTGAGCGGTTCGGCGGCCTGGAGGCTGGCGCTGGCCAGCAGCGCCGTGGTGATTGCACTGAGCAATGCGGTCTTGTGCGCGTACATGGAAATCCCTCTTGCTTTAATTATGGTCGGGGCAGTTTTCGGACGGGGTGAAGCGCCATGGCTGGCCTGTTATTAGAGTAGTGCTGTTCCCTACAGATGCTGGCCGTGGCGGGCCATGATGTGGCGCACCACGCTGTAGTCCTGAAGCGAATCGCTGGACAGGTCCTTCCCATAGCCCGAGCGTTTCAGGCCGCCGTGGGGCATTTCGCTGACCAGCATGAAATGACTGTTGATCCAGGTGCAGCCGTATTGCAGCCGCGCCGCCACCTGCATCGCCTTGTCGAGGTTCTGAGTCCAGACCGAGGAGGCCAGGCCGTATTCCGAATCGTTGGCCCAGTCCACCGCCTGGCTGAGTTCATCGAAACGGGTCACGGTGACCACCGGGCCGAATACTTCGCGCTGGACGATCTCGTCGCTTTGCTTGCAGCCCGCCAACAGCGTGGGCTGGTAATAGAAACCGGCGCCGGAATGCACCGCCGCGCCGGTGATGCGCTCGATATGCGGCTGGCCGAGGGCACGCTCGACGAAACTGGCGACGCGGTCGCGCTGGCGGGTGCTGATCAGCGGGCCGATTTCGTTGTCGGCGTCGCGCTTGCCGGCAAAGCGCAGGCTGCTGACCGCCGCGCCGAGTTCAGCCACCAGCCGGTCGTGAATCCCGGCCTGGGCGTAGATCCGGCACGCGGCGGTGCAATCCTGGCCGGCGTTGTAGTAGCCATAGGTGCGTACACCCTCGACCACTGCCTGCAGGTCGGCGTCGTCACAGACGATCACCGGGGCCTTGCCGCCCAGTTCCAGGTGCGTGCGCTTGAGGGTTTTTGCCGCGGCCTGGAGGATTTTCTGGCCGGTGACGATATCGCCCGTCAACGAGACCATGCGCACCTTGGGGTGACTGACCAGATGACTGCCGACGCCTTCGCCGCCACCGCAGATGACGTTGATGACGCCGCGCGGCAGGATCTCGGCCAGGATCGGCGCCAGGGCCAGGATCGACAGCGGCGTGTGTTCCGAAGGCTTGAACACCAGGGTATTGCCGGCGGCCAGGGCTGGGGCGATTTTCCAGGCCGCCATCATGATCGGGTAGTTCCAGGGCGCAATGGACGCCACCACGCCAATCGGGTCGCGACGCACCATGCTGGTGTAGCCCGGCAAGTATTCGCCGCTGAGCTGGCCGGTCTGGCAGCGTACGGCGCCGGCAAAAAAACGGAACACATCCACCGTGGCGCTCAGGTCGTCCTGACGCGCCAGGTGCAGTGGCTTGCCACAGTTCAGGGATTCGAGAAGGGCCAGGTGGTCGGCATTTTTTTCAATAGCGCCGGCGATCTCCAACAGCAGGTTCGAGCGTTGTTGCGGCGTGGTGCGCGACCAGCCGTCAAAGGCCTGATGAGCCGCGAGGATCGCGGCTTCGACCTGTTCGGTACTGGCCTCGGCGATATGGGCGAGCACTTCACCGGTGGCCGGGTTGAGGATCGGCTCGACAAAGCCCTCGCCGGGTACGCTTTCGCCGTCGATCAACAACGCTGTACATAACGGGGTTTGCGTGCCGGCCATATCGCCTTCTCTTTTTTATAACGGTGAACACAGGCCCTGTGGGAGCGAGCTTGCTCGCGATAGCGGTGTGACAGGCAGCATTAAATTGACTGAAAGACCGCTATCGCGAGCAAGCTCGCTCCCACAATGGCTCGCTCCCACACTGGATTGTGGTGCTGCAGCAAGACTAGTGCCCAGTCGCCAGGCCGACAAATTCGAAATACTCAAAGCAGTATTCGATTAAATAGATGGCTTGCGTCCGTGGGGCTGTTCGCGGGCAACAGCCAGGAACGGGTCGACCGAGGCCGGGCGTGCCGTGCCTCGGCGCCAGGCGAGTCCGACATCCAGCGTCTGGTTGAGGTCGGCGATGGGTCGTGCCTCGATGATGTCGCCTTCCAGCGACCATGGGCGGTAGGTCATGTCCGGTTGGATCGAAACCCCCAGCCCGGCCGCCACCAGGCTGCGCACCGCTTCGGTCGAGGCGGTACGCAGGGTGATCTGCGGTTGCAGGCCGGCACCGCGCCACAGGCGTTGCGCGTTGCGATCCATCTCGTCGACGTTCAGTTGGATCAACGGCTCGCGAGCCACATCCGCAAGGTTGATGCTGTCGTGTTCGAGCAACGGATGCTGGGCCGGCAGCCACAAACGATGGGGCGAGTGGGTCAGTACTTCGGTCTGCAGGGCGTGGCGGTCTTCCAGGTTGGACAGGATCAGCACGCCGACGTCGATTTCGCCGCTGACCAACAGATGTTCGATATAGGGGCGTTCGTCCTCCATCACGCGGATGGCCACATTGGGGTAGGCGCGCTGGAAACGGGTCAAGAGGTCCGCCAGATAGTACCCGGCGACCAGGCTGGTCACGCCGATGGTGACCTGCCCGGCAACCTGATCGGTGCTTTGTTGCAGGCTGCGCTTGGCGTTGTCGACGGTGGCGAGTATCAGGTGCGCCTGACGCAGGAACTGATGTCCCTGGTGGGTCAGCGTCATGCCCTTGGCGTGACGGTTGAACAGGCTGACGCCGATTTCCTCTTCCAGTTGCTGGATGGCCAGGGTCAGGGTGGATTGGGAAATGAACGCGGTTTGCGCGGCGGCGGAAATCGAACCGGTTTCGGCTACCGCGATGAAATGACGGATCTGGCGCAGGGTCATCATTGTTGGATACCCAGGAAACGTATTTATCGATGTCTTGGAGTGTATATCGTTTTTATCGAATGGCTGCGGCTGCCTTCAAATCACCGGCAAGTCCGTAGGCAACATCTCGAAGCAATCTGGCCGAGGGCGGTGGGGCACTTTCGATCTACGCTGGGGGCCTTATGATCCGGTTAACCCGAATGCGTGGAGGCAGCAAATGAACACCCGTGGATTGCTCGATCAGTTACTCAAGTCCGGCCAGGAGATGTTGCAGAACAAGGCCGGCGGCTCCCAGGGCAAGTCGTCCGGCGGTCTGGGTGGTTTGCTCGGCGGCTCCGGCAACCTCGGCGGAATGCTCTCCGGCGCAGGGGGCGGGGCGCTGGCGGCCAGCGCCATGGGGTTGCTGCTGGGCAACAAGAAAGCCCGTAACTTCGGCGGCAAGGCCCTGACTTATGGCGGCCTGGCTGCATTGGGCGTGATTGCCTACAAGGCTTACGGCAACTGGCAGGCCCAGCAGGGCAATGCGCCGAAAACCGAACCGCAGACCCTGGATCGCGTCCCGCCGGCGCAAGTCGAGCAGCACAGCCAGGCGATCCTCAAGGCCCTGGTCGCGGCGGCCAAGGCCGACGGCCATGTGGACGAACGCGAGCGTCAACTGATCGAAGGCGAATTCACCAAGCTCGACAACGACCAGGAACTGCAACACTGGCTGCACGCCGAGCTCAACAAACCGCTGGATCCCGGCGACGTCGCCCGGGCGGCCAGCACACCGGAAATCGCCGCGGAAATGTACATCGCCAGCGTGATGCTGGTGGATGAGGAGAACTTCATGGAGAAATCCTACCTCGACGAACTGGCGCGACAACTCAAGCTGGAACCTGGGCTGAAGGCGGAACTGGAGAAGCAGGTGCGTCAGGCGGCCGCCTGACCGTTACCCCTGTGGGAGCGAGCCTGCTCGCGAATAGCGTCCAGCCAGTCAAAATCCGTTGACTGACACACCGCTTTCGCGAGCAGGCTCGCTCCCACAGGTTTTGTATCCAGCCCTCGACAGCGAAACGGTGAGCGAAAATCTCCCGAACACCGCCATACAGACGCACCACCACCCTCGGCTATACTCCCGGCAATTCAAAGTACCCGAGGTTTTCCTGTGAAGAACTGGACGTTGCGCCAACGCATTCTGGCGAGTTTTGCGGTGATCATTGCCATCATGTTGCTGATGGTGGTGGTCACTTACTCGCGGTTGTTGAAGATCGAGGCCAGTGAACAGGAAGTACGTACCGACGCCGTTCCAGGGGTGTATTACAGTTCCATGATCCGTGGGGGCTGGGTCGACAGTTACGTCAAGACCCAGCAGCTCGTGGGTCTGTCCGATCACCGGGAAATCACCGACGAAGACAAGGCGCTCTACCAGCGGTACGAGCAGCATCTGCGCGATGAAATGCAGCAATACCAGAAGCTGATCCAGGACCCGGCCGACCAGGCCTCATTCGATGAATTCGAAGTCAATCACCAGGACTTCAACAAAGCCCTGGCGAAGGTACTGGATCTGTACCAGCGCAAGGACTACGAAGGCGCTCGGCTGGCGGTGGAAAAAGACCTGACGCCGGCATGGCTCGACGGTCGTGGGCACTTGAACCAGATCATCGAGCGCAATCGTGAGTTGGCTGAGCAGGCCGCCCTGACCATCGGCCGTGCGGTGACCGCCGCCGAGGTCGCC
This sequence comes from Pseudomonas sp. Z1-29, assembly GCF_051131995.1. Classification (NCBI taxonomy): domain Bacteria; kingdom Pseudomonadati; phylum Pseudomonadota; class Gammaproteobacteria; order Pseudomonadales; family Pseudomonadaceae; genus Pseudomonas; species Pseudomonas sp. Z1-29. The sequence goes on from NZ_CP071645.1 coordinate 1,252,720, forward strand.
ATGGGCCTGTCGTTTGTCGTTGCGGTGCTGGTGGCTGTTCTTTGCGGCCTGTTGCTGATGCGCGCGATCATGGCGCCGATGAGCCGCATCGTCGAGATACTCGATGTCATGCGCAGCGGCGATTTGAGCGGACGCCTGAACCTGGCGCGCAAAGACGAGTTCGGCGCTGTGGAGACCGGCTTCAACGACATGATGGCCGAGTTGACGTCGCTGGTGTCCCAGGCCCAGCGTTCCTCGGTGCAGGTCACCACCTCGGTGACCGAGATCGCCGCGACCTCACGGCAGCAACAGGCCACGGCCACCGAAACCGCAGCCACCACCACCGAGATCGGCGCGACGTCCCGTGAAATCGCCGCCACCTCTCGCGATCTGGTGCGCACCATGACCGAAGTCTCCAGCGCCGCCGACCAGGCTTCGGTCGCCGCCGGCTCAGGTCAGCAAGGCCTGGCGCGTATGGAAGAAACCATGCATTCGGTGATGGGCGCCGCCGACCTGGTGAACGCCAAGCTGGCGATCCTCAACGAGAAGGCCGGCAACATCAACCAAGTGGTGGTGACCATCGTCAAGGTTGCCGACCAGACCAACCTGTTGTCGCTCAACGCCGCCATCGAGGCCGAGAAGGCCGGTGAGTACGGGCGCGGTTTCGCCGTCGTCGCCACAGAGGTGCGGCGCCTGGCCGACCAGACCGCTGTCGCCACCTACGACATCGAGCAGATGGTGCGCGAGATCCAGTCCGCTGTCTCGGCGGGTGTGATGGGCATGGACAAATTTTCCGAAGAAGTGCGCCGTGGCATGGCCGAGGTACAGCAGATCGGCGAGCAATTGTCGCAGATCATCCATCAGGTCCAGGCGCTGGCGCCGCGGGTGTTGATGGTCAACGAAGGCATGCAGGCCCAGGCCACCGGTGCCGAGCAGATCAATCACGCCCTGGTGCAACTGGGCGATGCCAGCAGCCAGACCGTGGAGTCCCTGCGCCAGGCCAGTTCCGCCATCGACGAGCTCAGCCAGGTGGCCGTGGGCCTGCGCAGCGGCGTCTCGCGTTTCAAAGTCTGATGAGCGATTTCGATGCCCGACGCGGTACCGGGCCGGCGGCCCGGCAGGCGTTGTTCCTGGTGTTTTGCATCGGTAACGAGCGCTACGCCCTGCAAGCCATCGATGTGGTGGAGGTGCTACCGCGCCTGCCGCTCAAGCCGATTGCCCGGACGCCGTCCTGGGTGGCCGGGGTCTTCGCCTGGCGTGGCCAAGTGGTGCCGGTGCTCGACCTGTGCGCCTTGACCTTCGGCCAGGCCGCCGAGGCGCGCACCAGCACCCGGCTGGTGCTGGTCAATTACCGGCCCCAGGCGCAGCACGCAGCGCACGTGCTGGGTTTGATCCTGGAACAGGCCACCGACACCCTGCGTTGTGATCCGGCCGACTTCAAGCCTTATGGCCTGGATAACCCCCAGGCGCCTTACCTGGGCCCGGTACGGGAGGATGCCCAAGGAATGTTGCAGTGGGTACGAGTCAACGATTTGCTCGACGAGTCGGTGCGTGCGGTGCTGTTCCCCACGCCGCCGCTGGACCTTGATGGTTTCGAGGATCGGCGATGAACAACGACCAGCGTTTTTTCGATTTCCTCAAGGAGCGCATCGGCCTGGACGTGACGTCCGTCGGCACCGCGATTATCGAGCGGGCCGTGCGCCAGCGCGTCCTTGCCGTGCCCGGCCGGACCACCGATGACTATTGGCAAAGCCTGCAACATTCTGCCCAGGAGCAGCAGGCGCTGATCGAAGCGGTGATCGTCCCGGAGACCTGGTTCTTCCGTTATCCCGAATCCTTCGCGACGCTGGGGCGACTGGCCTCCCAGCGCCTCTCCGCGATCAAGCACCTGCGCGCCCTGCGCATCCTCAGCCTGCCATGCTCCACTGGCGAAGAGCCGTATTCGATCGCCATGGCCCTGTTCGACGCAGGCCTCGGGCCGCATCAGTTCAAAGTCGATGCGATGGACGTCAGCCCGCTGTCCGTTGATAAAGCCCGGCAAGCGCGTTACGGCAGGAACTCCTTCCGTGGCGCGGACCTTGGTTTTCGCGAACGGTATTTCAGTGCCGAGGAGGACGGCTATTACCTCGATGAGCGCATACGTGAACAGGTGCGCCTGCAAGTGGGCAACCTCTTGGATCCGGCCTTGCTGGTGAATGAGGCGCCGTATGATTTTGTATTCTGTCGCAACCTGCTGATCTATTTCGACCAGCCGACCCAGCAACAGGTATTCGAGGTGCTCAAGCGCCTGACCCATCAGGACGGCGTGTTGTTCATCGGTCCCGCCGAGGGCAGTTTGCTGGGGCGGCTGGGCATGCGCTCGATCGGCATCCCCCAATCGTTCGCCTTCAGCCGCCAGGGCGCGCCCGAGCCGCAACCGCTGCCAACGCTGTTGCCAAGTCCGTTGCCGATTCGCCAGCCGCCACCACGAGTCGCTGCGCCGCCGCCTCAGCCTCGACCGTTTGCAGCTAGTGTGACGCCAATCGCCCCACCCAGGAGCAGCGACGCGGTGACCTTGCTGGCCAATATCGGCGCCCTGGCCAACGGCGGCAAAAGCGCTGAGGCCCGTGCGGCTTGCGAAGAGTATTTGCGCAGCCATGCGCCCAGTGCGCAGGTGTTCTATTGGCTGGGCCTGCTCAGCGACATGGCCGGCAACGCGCTCGAGGCCCAGGGTTTTTATCGCAAGGCGCTGTATCTTGAACCGCAACACGCCGAGGCCCTGGTGCATCTGGCGGCGCTGCTGGCATCCCAGGGAGACGTGGCCGGTGCCCGTCGATTGCAGGAACGTGCGGCCCGCAGTGGGCGCCCGGCTGAGAGTGAGCGCAAACGATGAGTGGTTCGGCTTCCTATAACGTGACTCATGACGATGCCCAGGCCATCGATGACTGCTGGAACCGCATCGGGGTTCACGGCGACAAGTCCTGCCCATTGCTGGTCGAACATATCCATTGCCGCAACTGTTCGGTGTACTCGGCGGCGGCCACCCGTTTGCTCGACCGTTATGCCCTGCGCCAGGATGATCGAGAGCTGGCGCTTGCGCCGGTCGACAGTGACATCGTCACGCGCTCGGTATTGATGTTCCGCCTGGGCGAAGAATGGTTGGGCTTGAGTACTCGCAGCCTGGTGGAAGTGGCGCCGTTGCAGCCGATCCATTCGCTGCCGCACCAGCGTTCGCGTGCCTTGCTCGGCGTTGCGAATGTGCGCGGCGCCCTGGTGGCCTGCCTGTCGCTAGTCGAGTTGTTGGGGCTGGAGCCTGGTTCGGCTGCGCCTTCCGGTGGGCGAATCATGCCGCGCATGCTGATTATCGCCGCCCAGGGCGGACCGGTATTGGTGCCGGTGGATGAGGTGGACGGCATTCATGCGATTGACGAACGCATCCTGGCGGGTGCTTCGCAATCGGCGGGCAAGTACACCCGTGGCGTGTTGCAGTACAAAGGCCGCAGCCTGCGTTGGCTGGATGAAGAGCAGTTGTTGTCCGCCGTGTCCCGGAGCCTGTCATGACCCCCGATCAGATGCGCGACGCCTCGTTGCTCGAACTGTTCAGCCTGGAAGCCGAGGCTCAGACACAGGTACTCAGCGCCGGCCTGCTGGCCCTGGAGCGTGACCCGACCCAGGCTGACCATCTTGAGTCATGCATGCGCGCGGCCCACTCGCTCAAGGGCGCCGCGCGAATCGTCGGGATCCCCGCCGGGGTCAGCGTGGCCCACGTCATGGAAGACTGCCTGGTCAGCGCCCAGGAACGCCGCCTTATATTGCGTGCCGAGCATATCGACGCCTTGCTGCAAGGCACCGACCTGCTGACGCGCATCGCGACCCCAGGCAACAGCGTCGGCGCCGAGGACATCGAGGCCTATGTCGCGTTATTGGGGCGCCTGCTGGATCCTGCCGCTGCGGCGGCTTCAAGCGCCATGTCGCCGACCAGCGAGATACCCCTCGAGCCCGTGCGGGTCGAGATGCCTGAGCCCATGCCCATGCCCATGGAGCCTGTAGAACCGGCGGCAAGGAAAAAGCATGTCACCGAGGAGGGCGAGCGGGTCTTGCGGGTCACTGCCGGGCGCCTCAACAGCCTGTTGGACCTGTCGAGCAAGTCGCTGGTCGAAACCCAGCGTCTCAAGCCTTGGCTGGCGACCCTGCTGCGGCTCAAGCGCCAGCAAGGCAATGGCCTGCGTGCTCTTGAAGACCTGAATGTGCATCTCAAGGACCATGCCTTGAGTCTGCAGGCCCAGGAGGCACTCAACGATGCCCGGCGCCTGTTGGCGGAAACCCAGCAGATCCTGGCGCAAAAAACCGCTGAGCTGGATGAATTTGCCTGGCAGGCCGGCCAGCGCGCGCAAGTCTTGTACGACACGGCGCTGGCTTGCCGCATGCGCCCGTTTGCCGATGTGCTTGCGGGCCAGGCGCGCATGGTCCGTGACCTGGGACGCAGCCTGGGCAAACAGGTACGCCTGGAAATCGAAGGCGAGAAAACCCAGGTCGATCGCGATGTACTGGAAAAACTCGAAGCGCCCCTGACTCACCTGCTGCGCAACGCCGTCGACCATGGCATCGAGACGCCGGAGCAACGGCTGTTGGCCGGCAAACCCGCCGAAGGCCTGATTCGCTTGCGTGCCTCGCACCAGGCCGGCCTGCTGGTGCTGGAATTGGCGGACGACGGTGCCGGCGTGGATCTGGAACGGGTGCGCCGCAGCGTCGTGGAGCGTGGTCTTTCTCCCGAGCACACCGCCGCCAGCCTGAGCGAAGAAGAATTGCTGACTTTCCTGTTCCTGCCCGGCTTCAGCCTGCGGGACAAGGTCACCGAGGTGTCCGGGCGCGGTGTCGGCCTGGACGCTGTCCAGCATATGGTCCGGCAGTTGCGTGGCGCAGTGGTGCTGGAGCAGACGGCGGGCGCGGGCAGTCGCTTCCACCTTGAGGTGCCGCTGACGCTTTCGGTGGTGCGCAGCCTGGTGGTGGAAGTCGGCGGCGAGGCCTACGCGTTTCCGTTGGCCCATATCGAACGCATGTGCGACCTGTCGCCCGAGGACATCGTCCAGGTCGAAGGTCGCCAGCATTTCTGGCATGAAGGCCGCCATGTGGGGTTGGTTGCCGCCACGCAATTGCTCAACCGCCCGGTAGCGCCCAACAACGGCCAGAGCCTCAAGGTCGTGGTGATTCGCGAGCGTGAAGTAATTTATGGCGTGGCGGTGGAACGCTTCATCGGCGAGCGAACCCTGGTGGTGCTGCCCCTGGATGAGCGCCTGGGCAAGGTCCAGGACATTTCCGCCGGTGCCTTGCTCGACGACGGCTCGGTGGTGTTGATCGTCGATGTCGAAGACCTGCTGCGTTCGGTAGAAAAATTGCTCGACACCGGGCGCCTGGAACGCATCGCCCGGCAGAACGAGGCCCAGGCCCCACGCAAGCGGATCCTGGTGGTGGACGATTCGCTGACCGTGCGGGAGCTGGAGCGCAAGCTGTTGCTCAATCGTGGTTATGACGTGGCAGTGGCGGTAGACGGCATGGATGGCTGGAACGCGTTGCGTTCGGAGGATTTCGACTTGCTCATCACGGACATCGACATGCCGCGCATGGACGGTATCGAACTGGTGTCGCTGCTGCGCCGCGACAACCGCCTGCAATCGCTGCCGGTGATGGTGGTTTCCTATAAGGATCGAGAGGAAGATCGCCGCCGTGGCCTGGATGCCGGAGCCGACTATTATCTAGCCAAGGCGAGTTTTCATGACGACGCCTTGCTCGATGCCGTGGTCGAATTGATCGGAGGAGCGCGCGCTTGAAGATCGCCATCGTCAATGACATGCCCCTGGCGGTCGAGGCCCTGCGCCGCGCGCTGGCATTCGAGCCCGCGTATCAGTTGGTCTGGGTGGCCGCCAACGGCGCCGAGGCGGTGCAGCGTTGCCATGAATACACGCCGGACCTGATCCTGATGGACCTGTTCATGCCGATCATGGACGGTGTCGAGGCGACCCGGCGAATCATGGCCGACACGCCGTGCGCCATCGTGATCGTCACTGGCGACAGCCAGCAGAACGTCCATCGGGTGTTCGAAGCCATGGGCCATGGCGCCCTGGACGTAGTGGATACCCCGGCGCTGGGCGTCGGCAGGCCCGAGGACGCCGCTGCCCCCTTGCTGCGCAAGATCGCCAACATCGGCTGGCTGATCGGCGAGCGGGGCAACCGTGAGCGCGCCGCGCCGGCTGCGCAGCGGGCCTCGGTGTCACGCAACAGCCTGGTGGCGATCGGCTCGTCTGCCGGCGGCCCCGCCGCGTTGGAAGTGCTGCTCAAGGCGCTACCCCGTGATTTCGCCCCGGCCATCGTGCTGGTCCAGCATGTGGACGAAGTGTTTGCCGCCGGCATGGCCGAGTGGCTTGGTGGCGTGTCGGGCCTTGAGGTCCGGCTGGCCCGCGAGGGCGAGACACCGCGAGGCGGGGTGGTGCTGTTGGCCGGAACCAATCATCATTTGCGCCTGTTGAAAAACGGCACGCTGGCGTACACGGCGGAGCCCGTCAACGAAATCTATCGGCCCTCCATCGATGTGTTTTTCGAGAGTGTCGCCAATTTCTGGAGTGGTGAGGCGGTAGGCGTGTTGCTCACCGGCATGGGCCGCGACGGTGCGCAAGGGCTTAAACTGATGCGCCAGCAGGGCTGTGTGACCATCGCCCAGGACCAGCAGAGCAGCGCGGTCTATGGCATGCCCAAGGCGGCCGCCGCTATCGACGCGGCGGCGCAGATACTCGCGCTGGACCGGATAGCGCCACGCCTGGTGGAAATTTTCAGCCAATGATGCCTCTTGCACCCCAGCAGTACTCAGGTGAGCCCCATGAATGAATTACAGCTCGACGACTTCAAGCGCGATGAGAACGCCGCCATGGTCTTGCTGGTCGATGACCAGGCGATGATCGGCGAGGCAGTGCGACGCGGGTTGTCGAACGAGCAGAACATCGACTTCCACTTCTGCTCCGACCCTCACCAGGCCATCGCCCACGCCGTGCGCATCAAGCCGACGGTGATTCTCCAGGACCTGGTGATGCCCGGTCTCGACGGCTTGAGCCTGGTGCGCGAATACCGCAACCATCCGGCCACTCGCGACATCCCGATCATCGTCCTGTCGACCAAGGAGGACCCGCTGATCAAGAGCGCGGCGTTTGGCGCCGGAGCCAACGATTACCTGGTCAAGTTGCCGGACAATATCGAACTGGTAGCGCGGATCCGCTATCACTCGCGCTCCTACATGATGCTGTTGCAGCGCGACGCGGCCTACCGTGCGTTGCGGGTCAGCCAGCAGCAGTTGCTCGACACCAATCTGGTGCTGCAACGGCTGATGAACTCCGATGGCCTGACCGGGCTGTCCAATCGCCGGCACTTCGACGAATACCTGGAGCTGGAGTGGCGAAGGGCGCTGCGGGACCAGTCCCAGCTGTCGCTGTTGATGATCGATGTGGATTATTTCAAGTCATTCAACGACAACTACGGTCACCTTGAAGGCGACGAAGCCCTGCGCAAGGTTGCCACGGCGATTCGCGATGCCTGCAGTCGTCCGTCCGACCTGCCGGCCCGTTATGGCGGCGAGGAGTTCGCCCTGGTCCTCCCCGGCACCTCGCCTGGCGGTGCACGGCTGATGGCCGAAAAGCTGCGCCAGAGCGTCGTTGCCCTGAAAATCCCGCATGCCACGCCCGACGGCGGCGAAAACCTGACCATCAGCATCGGCGTCGCGACCTTCACCCCGCAACAGGGCGGCGAGTGCCGCCAACTGATCTCGGCGGCGGACAAGGGGCTGTACCTGGCCAAGCACAATGGGCGCAATCGGGTGGGGGTTGAATAAACCTGCCTGGCGAGATTGCTTTTGTGGCGAGGGAGCTTGCTCCCGCTGGGGCGCGCAGCGGCCCTGAAACCAGTTGGCTCGGTGTGCCAGGTCGATTGAGGGGGCCGTTTTGGGGCTGCTGCGCAACCCAGCGGGAGCAAGCTCCCTCGCCACAGGGGCCGTACGCTCAATCTCATTCCCCTAAAGCCGCCAGGCGGGCTGCCGCCGACGCTTGATTACGTTATACTCGCCGGCTTTCAAAAGTTCGCCAACGAGTGCTGCCCGCCATGGAAATCAACCCGATCCTGAACACCATCAAGGACCTGTCCGAGCGCTCCGAAACTATTCGGGGGTATCTTTGACTACGATCAAAAGCATGAGCGTCTGACCGAAGTCAATCGCGAGCTTGAAGATCCGAATGTCTGGAACAACCCTTCCTACGCCCAGGAACTGGGCCGCGAGCGTTCTGCGCTGGCGCAGATCGTCGAGACCCTGGATGAGTTGTCCAGCGGCCTGGCCGATTGCCGCGACCTGCTGGACATGGCCGTCGAGGAAAACGACGAAGGCGCGGTCGGCGATGTGGTCGCCGAGCTGACGCGCCTGGACGAGAACCTGGCCAAGCTGGAGTTCCGCCGCATGTTCAGCGGCGAGATGGACATGAACAACGCCTACCTGGACATCCAGGCCGGCTCCGGCGGCACCGAGGCCCAGGACTGGGCCAATATCCTGCTGCGCATGTACCTGCGCTGGGCCGACAAACGCGGTTTCGACGCAACCATCATGGAACTGTCCGCCGGTGAAGTCGCCGGGATCAAGGGCGCTACCGTGCACATCAAGGGCGAGTACGCCTTTGGCTGGCTGCGTACCGAGATCGGCGTGCACCGCCTGGTGCGCAAGAGCCCGTTCGACTCCGGCAACCGTCGTCACACCTCGTTCTCGGCGGTATTCGTCTCGCCGGAAATCGATGACAACATCGAGATCGAGATCAACCCGGCCGACCTGCGTATCGACACCTACCGTTCCTCGGGGGCCGGTGGCCAGCACGTAAACACCACCGACTCGGCCGTACGGATCACCCACGTACCGACCAACACCGTGGTCAGTTGCCAGAACGAACGGTCCCAGCACGCGAACAAAGACACCGCGATGAAGATGCTGCGGGCGCGTTTGTACGAGCAGGAAGTGCAGAAACGCAACGCGGCGTCCCAGGCCCTGGAAGACACCAAGTCCGATATCGGCTGGGGTCACCAGATCCGCTCGTACGTCCTCGACGCTTCGCGGATCAAGGACCTGCGCACCAGCATTGAACGCAGCGACTGCGACAAGGTGCTCGACGGCGACATCGATGAATATTTGATCGCCAGCCTCAAGCAAGGGCTGTAACGCGACACCCACGTGGCGGGCGGGCACGCTTTCGAAGCGCGGCTCGCCGGCAGACTCCGGCCCGGGCCGGGGGCAACGAACCTGTGATGGAAACCTTAAAGACATGAGCGACCTAGAACTCGACCCGCAAGCCCTGCAACAGGAAGAAAACTCCCTGATCGCCCTGCGCAAGGAAAAGCTTGCTGCCGAGCGCGCCAAGGGCCAGGCCTTCCCCAACGACTTCCGCCGCGATTCGTACTGCGATGCCTTGCAGAAGAAGTACGCGGACAAGACCAAGGAAGAGCTGGCCGAGGCGGCGATTCCGGTCAAGGTTGCCGGTCGCATCATGCTCGACCGTGGTTCGTTCCTGGTGATCCAGGACATGACCGGTCGCATCCAGGTCTACGTCAACCGCAAGACCCTGCCGGAAGAAACCCTGGCCGCCGTCAAGACCTGGGACCTGGGCGACATCATTGCCGCCGAAGGCACCCTGGCCCGCTCCGGCAAGGGCGACCTGTACGTCGAAATGACCAGCGTGCGCCTGCTGACCAAGTCCCTGCGCCCGCTGCCGGACAAGCACCACGGCCTGACCGACACCGAGCAGCGCTACCGCCAGCGCTACGTCGACCTGATCGTCAACGAAGACGTGCGTCACACGTTCCGCGTGCGCTCGCAGGTCATCGCGCACATCCGCAGCTTCCTGATGAAGCGTGACTTCCTGGAAGTCGAGACGCCGATGCTGCAGACCATTCCGGGTGGCGCGGCGGCCAAGCCGTTCGAAACCCACCACAACGCCCTGGACATGGAAATGTTCCTGCGCATCGCGCCGGAGCTGTACCTCAAGCGCCTGGTGGTCGGTGGTTTCGAGAAGGTCTTCGAGATCAACCGCAACTTCCGTAACGAAGGCGTTTCGACCCGGCACAACCCCGAATTCACCATGCTCGAGTTCTACCAGGCCTACGCCGATTACAACGACAACATGGACCTGACCGAAGAACTGTTCCGCGAGCTGGCACAGTTGATCCTGGGCAGCACCGACGTGCCGTACGGCGACAAGGTGTTTCACTTTGGCGAGCCGTTCGTGCGCCTGTCGGTATTCGATTCGATCCTCAAGTACAACCCGGAAATTACTGCGGCCGACCTGCAGGACATCGACAAGGCGCGTGCCATCGCCAAGAAGGCCGGCGCCAAGGTGCTCGGTTTCGAAGGCCTGGGCAAGCTGCAGGTGATGATTTTCGAAGAGCTGGTCGAGCACAAGCTGGAGCAGCCGCACTTCATTACCCAGTACCCGTTCGAAGTGTCGCCGCTGGCCCGTCGCAACGACGAGAACCCGAGCGTGACCGACCGTTTCGAACTGTTCATCGGCGGCCGTGAAATCGCCAACGCCTACTCCGAGCTCAACGACGCGGAAGACCAGGCCGAGCGCTTCATGGCCCAGGTGGCCGACAAGGACGCCGGTGACGACGAAGCCATGCACTACGACGCCGACTTCGTTCGCGCCCTGGAGTACGGCATGCCGCCGACGGCTGGCGAGGGCATCGGTATCGATCGCCTGGTGATGTTGCTGACCAACTCACCGTCGATCCGGGATGTCATCCTGTTCCCGCACATGCGGCCCCAAGCGTAAGTGTTTCAATTAAAAAGCCGCCTCGATGGGCGGCTTTTTAATGCCTGTCTGGTACAAACGTATCAATTGGTTACTTCTGAAATAGCGAGGAAAGACCTGTCGTGAATCGTGCAATGGCTCCAGAAGGTGCAGCGGGCGTCGCCACTGCTGTCGCTGAAAGTGTTCAGTACCAGGGTCGCAAGGCCAGCCGACAGGGCAGTGAACAGCGCCGCCAGGAGATTCTCGACGCGGCCATGCGCATTGTCGTGCGCGATGGCGTGCGGGCGGTGCGCCACCGCGCGGTGGCCGCCGAAGCGGGCGTGCCGCTGTCGGCCACCACTTATTATTTCAAGGACATCGACGACCTGCTCACCGACACCTTCGCCCAGTACGTGGAACGCAGCGCGGCGTTCATGGCGAAGCTGTGGACCAACAATGAAGGCCTGCTGCGCGAGATGGTCGCCTACGGGGATGGCAGCGCCGCGTCGCGCTCGCAACTGGCGGACGACATCGCGCGGATGACGGCGGACTACGTGCAGCATCAATTGCACAGTCGTCGCGACTACCTGATGGCCGAACAGGCCTTCCGCCAGGAAGCACTGCTCAACCCGCGCCTGGCGGTGTTGGTGCGTTCTCACCAGCAGATTTTGCTGCACGGCACCTGCCAGTTTTTCCAGGTCCTGGGCTCCCGCGAGCCACAACAGGATGCCAAAGTGTTGACGGCGATTATCGGACGGATGGAATATCAGGGCTTGCTCAATGGCGCCGAGCCGGTAGCTGAAGAAGACATGCTCGGCATCCTGACCCGTTACATGCACTTGGTACTGGCGTCGGTGTGACCCTGGTGGGTTATTACGGTCCCCTGTGGCGAGGGAGCTTGCTCCCGCTGGGCTGCGCAGCGGCCCCTCTTTTATGAGCGCTGCGCACTCAAGCGGGAGCAAGCTCCCTCGCCACGGAAGACAAGGCGCTGAAGCCATAGGGAGTTCCAATGAAAGCCTGGCGTGCCGTTGCACTGGCCGTGTCGTTGCTGCTGCTCAGTGGCTGCCTGGTGTCGTTCAAGGCGCCGTTGCCCGACAGCGAAGCCGCGCCCAAGGGCCTGCTCGGCCACTGGACCAGCACCAACGCCTGGGGTGAGCCGGTAAACCTGGAGCTGACGGAGGTCGGCAAGCATCGCTACCAGGCCGTCAGTTATTTCAGGGCCAGGCCTCAGGAGCGCGAAGCCATTCCCCTGACCGTCTCCCGCCACGGCAGTCGCTGGTATTTGTCGGCCAAGGTGCCGGCGCGCTTCGGCGGCCATTTCGTCATCGCCGGTTTCGAACTGACCGACAAGCAGGAACTGGTGGTCTACAACCTGGACATGGAACAGATCAACCAGGCCATCGGCCAGAAGCTCCTCAGCGGCCAGCCAAACCAGAGCGAGGAGGGTGATGGCGTGCTGGTGGACAGCGACATGAACAAGGTTTTCAGCTACCTCGACGACCCGGCCAATTCCGATGTGTTCTCGGAAGCCGTGCGCTACCAGCGACTGAGCAAATCCCAATAACGGCTACAAGCGGACGTTTTTTCACAGGAGTTTCGGGTGGACGATTACCAGCAGACGATACGCACCTTGTCCGATCGCATTGTGCTGGCGCAGACACCGATCCGCATTCTCGACGCGGTGAAGTGGGACGAGAGCATCCGCAAGGGGTTTCTCAAGGCCAAGGGCAAGGAAATGCCTGCGGTGGATCGTGATTATTACCTCAACCGGCCACTGTCCTTCGATTCCAGCAAAGTGAAGCTGGAGTTCCAGAACATCGAGCGCGACATCACCCGTCAGCTTGGGCAGTTCAACCCGGTGGGCCAGATCATGCGGCGCATGTGCAAGGAATACCGCATGGTGGTGCGCATGCTAGAAGCGCGCGGCACCGAGGATTTCGGGCTGATTTCCCAGGAGCTGTACGGCGCCGCTTCCGATGCCTTCCACGCCGGTGACCCGACCCTGGCCGACCTGGGCCTGATGCTCTCCGACTACCTGAACAACATCGATGGCCGTGGCGACCTCAAGGACGAGCCCAAGGTGCTCAGTGCCAAGGAGGCCGTCAGCCTGTTGCAGCATCGCCTCAACCGGGTGTTTGGCGAGGCCGAGGAAACCATTCGCGTATTCGAGTCCGACGGTATCGTTGCTGACGCGGCGGCGGGCGCCGACTACATCAAGATCCGCACCGACGCGATGTTCAACGAGCGGGATGTGCGCGCCCTGGAGGTCCATGAGGGACTGGTGCACGTTGGCACCACCCTCAATGGTTTGAACCAGCCGATCTGCACCTTCCTGTCCAAGGGCCCGCCCTCGTCGACGGTGACCCAGGAAGGCCTGGCGATCCTGATGGAAATCATCACCTTCGCCTCCTACCCGAGTCGCCTGCGCAAACTCACCAACCGCACCCGCGCCATCCATATGGTGGAGGAGGGGGCCGACTTCCTGCAGGTCTTCGAGTTCTTCCGCGAGCAGGGCTTCGAAATGGCCGAAAGCTACGGCAACGCCAGCCGCGTTTTCCGTGGCTCGGTGCCGACCGGTCTGCCATTTACCAAAGACTTGTCCTACCTCAAGGGCTTCATCATGGTTTACAACTACATTCAGCTGGCCGTGCGCAAAGGCAAGCTGGAGCAGGTGCCGCTGCTGTTCTGTGGCAAGACCACCCTGGAGGATATGCGCACCCTGCGCCAGTTGGTGGATGAGGGCCTGGTCGTGCCGCCCAAATACCTGCCCGAGCAGTTTCGCGACATGAACGCCTTGTCGGCCTGGATGTGCTTTTCCAACTTCTTGAACCACCTGAGCCTGGACCGGATCGAAGCGGATTATTCGAACATTCTTTAACAGCACCACCCATCCCCTGTGGGAGCGAGCTTGCTCGCGATAGCGGTGGTTCAGTCAACGCCTTTGCTGACTGACCTGCCGCTATCGCGAGCAAGCTCGCTCCCACAATGGGGTGTGTGTAACCTCCAATTTTACGAGGCTTCACCGGATGCGAACCCTCGGCATCATTTGCCTGCTGCTGGCCCTGAGTGGCTGCAGCTCCCTGCTGTTCTACCCCGAACGCGGCCTGCCGTTCACGCCGCAGCGGGCCAAGCTCGAATACCGCGACGTCACCCTGACCACGGCTGATGGCCTGAAGCTGCGTGGCTGGTGGCTGCCGGTGAAGCCGGGTGTCGAGGTCAAGGGCACGGTGCTGCATTTGCACGGCAACGGCGGCAACCTGTCCTGGCACCTCGGCGGGAGCTGGTGGTTGCCGGAGCAGGGTTATCAAGTGCTGATGGTCGATTACCGGGGTTATGGGGTGTCCGAGGGCGAGCCGAGCCTGCCGGCGATCTACCGGGACATCGACGCTGCGTTCAAATGGCTCGACCAATCGCCCGAGGTCCAAGGCAAGCCGCTGGTGCTGCTCGGCCAGAGCCTGGGTGGCGCGCTGGCGGTGCATTACCTGGCGGAGCATCCTCAGCGTCAACAGCAGCTCAAGGCGCTGGTGCTTGATGGCGTGCCCGCCAGCTATCGCGACGTCGGACGCTTTGCCCTGAGCACTTCATGGCTGACCTGGGCGTTGCAGGTGCCGCTGTCCTGGCTGGTGCCGGACGGCGACAGCGCCATTGGCTCGATCGCACAATTGAACGGCGTGCCGAAACTGATCTACCACAGCCTTGACGACCCCATCGTGCCCCTTTCCAACGGCATCCGCTTGTATCAAGCTGCGCCGCCGCCCCGGGTCCTGCAACTGACCCGGGGCGGCCACGTGCAGACTTTCGCCGACCCGACCTGGCGAACCGTGATGCTGCGCTACCTCGACGATCCCCTGCACTTCGATGGCTTGCGCCGCCTGGGCGAGGTGCCGAACTACCCGAAATCCTCCGTTGAATCATCCGAGAACCCGCAATGAGCGAAGAACGCAACGCCATCCCCCTGATCATCACCGGTATCTGCAGCATTCTCGGCACTGTCGCGGCGCTCTGGTACTACGGCTATCTGCATTTCGCCAAGCCCGAGGATGCGTTGCTGCTCAACCAGTTCACCATGCTCAAGACCGTGCCGGGCGAAGACTATAAAGTCGCCCTGGAGCCGGCGCCCCAGGTCGCCCAATGCATTGATGGGGTACTGGTGCTGTTCGACACCGAGCAGAAAGGCCTGACCGGTGTGCTGATCAACGAGAAGAAACGCGCGGTGCGCTGCATGGGGCAGGAGACGCCGCAGAAGCTTCAGCCATAAGCCAATTGAAGCGCACCACACCTCCCCTGTGGGAGCGAGCTTGCTCGCGATAGCGGTGGTTCAGCTACATTGTCAGTGGCTGATACTCCGCCATCGCGAGCAAGCTCGCTCCCACAGGGAGCTGTACAGCCAAACATCTTCTGCCAATAAAAAGCCCCGCCTGATTGAAGTCAGGCGGGGCTTTTGCGTTGCAGTCAGCCGATCAGTTGGCGCTCATGGTCGAGCGCGGGGCGACTGGCTGGTTGTCGTTGGAAATGGTGACTTCCACGCGACGGTTCATGGCACGGCCCGAGACGCTGGTGTTGTCGGCGACCGGAAATTCCTTGCCGTAACCCTGGGTCACGATGCGGGCCGGGTCGACACCCATTTTTACCAGGGCGGTACGCACGGAGCTGGCGCGGCGTTCGGACAGCGACTGGTTGTAGGAATCCGAACCGGTGCTATCGGTATAACCTTCGATGATCACCTTGCGATCCGGGTTTTCCTGGAGGAACTGCGCCAGTTTGCTCACATTGGTCATGCCGCTGGCGCGCAGGTCGGATTTGTTGGTGGCGAACAGCACGTCACCGAAGGTCACCAGCGTACCGCGCTCGGTCTGCTTGGCGTTGAGGCTGTCCTGCAACTGCTTGATCTGCGCGTTGCGGGCGTCGAGCAGTGCGCGGGCGCGTTCGTCACCGGCGTTTTTCAGCTCGGCTTCAGCGTTGCGCAGGGCGATGGTCTGCTTGGCCACTTCGACGCGCTGGTTGGTCAGGTAGGCCAGTTGGTCAACCTTGGCTTCGTCTTCGTTGTCCAGGTAGGCCTTGTCGGCCTTGGCCAGGAAGTCGGAGGCCTCTTTGGTTTCCAGGGCCGCGACCTTGGTGGCCGCCGGGTCGGCCTGCAGGCCGTTGTAGTTGGTACGGGCCTGTTCCAGGTTCGCGTTCGGGTCGTGGGAGCAAGCGGCCAGGGCTACGCAGGCGGCAAGCAGGGCGGGCATCATGAAATGTTTGTGCGTCATAGTCTGTCGTCCTTTTATCAATGAGAAATACGTCGTGGCTCGAACAGGGTTACTGAACCTTGTTCATGCCTTCCTGACGCAGTTCCTGAACCCCTTTCTGGGAATCCTTGAGGGCCTGTTCGGCCTTGGCTGCCTGGGCCTTGCGTTCGGCAACGCGCGCATCCCATTCGGCCTGTTCGGCCAGACGCTTGGCCTCTTCGTAGTTCTCGTCGTGCATGGCGATCTCGGCCTGCTTGAGTTTGTCCTGGGCCGATTTCATTTCCACCGCGGCAAACTCGGTGCCGCCCGCGCTGACGGCGCTGTTGACCGCCGATTGCGTGACCGCGTATTGCTCCGAAGGTGGATTGCCGGCGCAACCGGCCAGGATGAAGCTGCTACCGATAGCCAGGGCAGCCAACTTCAGGCCGCGCAAGCCAGTGGATGAGGGTTTGGCAGTGCAGGTATTCATAGGCTTCAACTCCATTGGAAAACTCCTGAAAAAACACTAATCCATGCTGGGACCGAAGCCGTGACGTCTGTTTTGGCGCTGGCGCCAGGGCGCGTTTATTTAAACGACCGTTCCAGTATGGTTACTCGGTGTGACCCGAGGCGTTTTTCAAAAGTTCAGGTAAGGATGGCCAATCGCCAAAAGAAATGCTGACTGATCGGTCAGTTGCCAAAAAGCTGAACTTTCAAGGCGGGCAGCGGTATTCCGGCACCACAAACTCGGTAGCGGTGCCGGGATAACGCGATGCGGGGGGAGGGGAATCAGTGCTTTGACTTGTCGTTTTGCGAGGAGAGTTGGCGCAGATGACGACGGGACAAGGCGAGAAATCGCGGGGTCGGACCGACGTCTTCGTACAGCGGGTCGCCTTCTTCATCGGTGGCCACGACCTGCGCGCCCTTGATGTAGGGGAAGCTGGCTTCCAGCTCCTCCAGCGCAGCGCCGATCAATTCGCCGAGCAGTTCTTCGGGCTGGCGCTTGGGGTACATGTCGCAGATCGCCGCCAGGCGTGCGGCGGCTTCCACATCCAGATGAATCGTATAACCGGTCTGGGTCAGGTGACCCTTGGCGTTTTCTTCCCAGTGCTGAGCAAGTTCACGGATTTTCATGATGGCGCCTCAATGGACCCGCTCGTGGCGGGCGCGACAGTGACAAGCCGTTGTGTGGCTTACCCATGAGACTAGCTTTGGCTGACAAGGTTTAAAGTCCCTTCGTCGCTTGTCATAAGCGACCGGCATCGGCACTCTCTCCTACAAAGCTGTCTGGACCTTTTTGCTGGAGACCTGCTGATGACCGATATTGATGCCCGCTTGCGCGAGGACGTCCACCTGCTCGGCGAACTGCTGGGCAATACCATTCGCGACCAGTACGGAGACGCCTTTCTCGACAAGATCGAGCAGATTCGCAAAGGCGCGAAGGCTGACCGACGCGGTTCGATGGATGCGGAACTGAGCGCCAGCCTCAACCAGTTGAGCGAGGACGAGTTGCTGCCGGTAGCGCGGGCGTTCAACCAGTTCCTCAACCTGGCCAATATCGCCGAGCAATACCAGCTGATTCACCGCCGCGAAGAATCCAGGCCGGCGCCGTTCGAAGCACGCGTGCTGCCCGAGCTGCTGGCGCGCCTGCGAGCCGAAGGCCATGGCGCCGAAGCGTTGGCCCGGCAGTTGGGCCGGCTGGAAATCGAACTGGTGCTCACTGCGCATCCCACGGAAGTCGCCCGGCGCACGTTGATCCAGAAATACGACGCGATCGCCGCGCAACTGGCAGCCCAGGACCATCGCGACCTCACCAGTGCCGAGCGCGCGCAGATCCACGAACGCTTGCAGCGGTTGATCGCCGAAGCCTGGCACACCGAAGAGATTCGCCGGACCCGCCCGACGCCCGTGGACGAGGCCAAGTGGGGCTTCGCGGTGATCGAGCATTCGCTCTGGCACGCCATCCCCAATTACCTGCGCAAGGCTGACCAGGCCCTGCATGCCGCCACCGGGTTGCGCCTGCCGCTGGAGGCCGCGCCGATCCGCTTTGCCTCATGGATGGGTGGCGACCGGGACGGCAACCCGAACGTCACCGCCGCGGTCACTCGCGAGGTGTTGCTGCTGGCGCGCTGGATGGCGGCGGACCTGTATTTGCGCGACGTCGACCATCTGGCCGCCGACTTGTCCATGCAGAAAGCCAGCGAGGCCTTGCGCGCCCAGGCCGGTGACAGCGCCGAGCCCTATCGCGCGGTGCTCAAGCAATTGCGCGAACGCCTGCGAGCCACGCGCAACTGGGCCCAGGCCTCCCTGAAGGGCACGACGCCGGCCACCGCCGAGGTGTTGCAGGACAACCGTGAACTGCTTGATCCGTTGGAGTTGTGCTACCAGTCCCTGCATGAGTGCGGCATGGGCGTGATTGCCGACGGGCCGTTGCTCGATTGCCTGCGCCGCGCGGTGACCTTCGGCCTGTTCCTGGTGCGCCTCGACGTGCGCCAGGACTCGACGCGGCACACGGCGGCGATGACCGAGATCACCGATTACCTCGGGCTGGGGCGTTACGAGGAATGGGACGAAGAGCAGCGCATCGGTTTCCTCTTGGGTGAGCTGAATAATCGCCGGCCCTTGTTGCCCCCTTACTTCAAGCCGTCGGCCGATACGGCGGAAGTCCTGGCCACGTGCCGCGAGGTTGCGGCGGCACCGGCAGCGTCCCTGGGCTCTTATGTGATTTCCATGGCCGGCGCGGCTTCCGATGTGCTGGCGGTGCAGTTGCTGCTCAAGGAGGCCGGCGTATTGCGGCCGATGCGCGTAGTGCCGCTGTTCGAAACCCTCGCCGACCTGGACAACGCCGGGCCGGTGATCGAACGTCTGCTGTTGCTGCCGGGTTATCGCTCGCGCCTGCAAGGTCCCCAGGAAGTGATGATCGGCTATTCCGACTCGGCCAAGGACGCCGGGACCACGGCGGCAGCCTGGGCGCAATACCGGGCCCAGGAGCGTCTGGTGGACATCTGCCGCGAGCAGCAAGTCGAATTGCTGTTGTTCCATGGCCGCGGTGGCACCGTCGGCCGTGGCGGCGGCCCGGCGCATGCGGCAATCCTGTCCCAGCCGCCGGGCTCGGTGGCCGGACGTTTCCGCACTACCGAACAAGGCGAAATGATTCGTTTCAAATTCGGCCTGCCGGACATCGCCGAGCAGAATCTCAATCTTTACCTCGCCGCAGTGCTCGAAGCGACCTTGCTGCCACCACCGCCGCCAACCCCGCAATGGCGGCATCTGATGGATGAACTGGCTGCCGACGGGGTCAATGCCTACCGGGCCGTAGTGCGGGAAAATCCACAATTTGTCGAGTATTTCCGCCAGTCCACGCCGGAACAGGAACTGGGTCGCCTACCCTTGGGCAGCCGTCCGGCCAAACGTCGGGCCGGCGGTATCGAAAGCCTGCGGGCGATCCCGTGGATTTTCGGCTGGACCCAGACCCGGTTGATGCTGCCGGCCTGGCTCGGTTGGGAAACCGCCCTGGGCAAGGCGCTGGAGCGCGGCGAGGGCGAACTGCTCGGGCAGATGCGTGAGCAATGGCCGTTCTTCCGCACCCGCATCGACATGCTGGAGATGGTCCTGGCCAAGGCCGACGCCGATATTGCCCAGTCCTATGACGAGCGTCTGGTGGAACCAGCGTTGCTGCCTTTGGGCGAGCATTTACGCGACCTATTGTCGCAGGCCTGTTCGGTGGTCCTGGGCCTGACCGGCCAGTCGCAGCTACTGGCACATAGCCCAGACACGCTGGAATTCATCCGCCTGCGCAATACCTACCTCGACCCGCTGCACCTGTTGCAGGCCGAGCTGCTGGCACGTTCGCGGCAGCAGGACGTGGCCCAGGGCAGCCCTGTGGAACAGGCGTTGCTGGTGTCTGTGGCAGGGATTGCCGCCGGTTTGCGCAACACCGGCTAATCTCCCGGAGGGTGAAAAAACAGCACGCCCGGCCTGTCCGGGCGTAGCTGTTTGCAGGGGCAGGGAGGTCGACCAGGCGACAGTTTGTTGCCCGGTTGCGACTCTCACTACCCCCTACGAAGGTCGCGTGCGGCGCGGGTTACTCCGACTTTCGGCGGCTTGTGTGGGTCGGGCCCGCTGTGTATCTTGATCAGCCTTTGGCCGTTTGGGCGGTCACGATCAAGTTTTTCGAAGATTGGCCCCACGAGGCGAATCCGAGCGTTTTACATAAAAAAATTGAGGAGCACATCGATGCGCGTCATTCTGCTGGGAGCTCCCGGGGCCGGTAAAGGTACTCAGGCAAAGTTCATCACCGAAAAATTCGGTATCCCGCAAATCTCCACTGGCGACATGCTTCGCGCCGCGGTCAAGGCTGGCACCCCACTGGGTGTTCAGGCCAAGAGCATCATGGATGCCGGCGGCCTGGTGTCGGATGACCTGATCATCGCGCTGGTCAAGGACCGCATTGCTCAAGCCGACTGCGCCAACGGCTTCCTGTTCGATGGCTTCCCACGCACGATCCCTCAGGCTGAAGCCCTGGTGAGCGCTGGCGTGGAGCTCGACCATGTTGTCGAGATCGCGGTCGATGACGAGGAAATCGTCCAGCGTATTGCCGGGCGTCGCGTTCACGAAGCGTCCGGTCGTGTCTATCACACCGTCTACAACCCGCCAAAGGTCGCCGGCAAGGACGACGTGACTGGCGACGAGCTGGTGCAGCGCAAGGACGACACTGAAGAAACCGTGCGTCATCGCCTGTCGGTCTACCATTCCCAGACCAAGCCGCTGGTGGATTTCTACCAGAAGCTGTCCGCTGCCCAGGGCAAGCCGAAGTACAGCCACATCCCTGGCGTCGGCTCGGTCGACGCGATTACCGGCAAGGTGCTTGAAGCACTGAGCTGAAAACGCTGATTGCAGCCTCAACTACGGCCCGCTTGCGGGCCGTAGTTGTTTATACTGGCGCACTTTTTCCCACCTGATTTACGGACATATCGATGAGCACCTTGCTGGCCCTGGACACCGCGACTGAAGCTTGCTCCGTTGCCTTGCTGCATGACGGCAAGGTCACGAGCCACTACGAGGTGATCCCGCGCCTGCATGCGCAAAAATTGCTGCCTATGATTCAGCAATTGCTCAGCGATGCCGGGATCACCTTGCAAACCGTGGATGCGATCGCCTTTGGTCGCGGCCCAGGGGCGTTTACCGGCGTGCGCATCGCCATTGGCGTCGTGCAGGGCCTGGCCTTCGCCTTGGAACGCCCGGTATTGCCGGTCTCGAACCTGGCCGTACTGGCCCAGCGCGCCTTGCGCGAGCACGGCGCGCATCAGGTAGCGGCCGCCATCGATGCGCGCATGGACGAGGTGTACTGGGGCTGCTATCGCGAAACCGCTGGCGAGATGCGCCTGGTCGGTGCCGAGGCGGTGTTGCCACCCGAAGCGGCGGCGTTGCCGGCTGACACCAGCGGCGACTGGTTCGGCGCCGGTACCGGTTGGGGCTACGGCGAGCGAATCGGCGTCAGCCTTGTCGGCCAGGATGCCTCGATGTTGCCCCATGCCGAAGACCTGCTGGCCCTGGCACGCTTTGCCTGGGAACGCGGCGAAGCCATCCCTGCCGACGATGCGCAGCCGGTGTACCTGCGGGACAAGGTCGCGACGCCCAAGTCCGAACGGTAAACCCAAACTTGACCACACTCTCGAGCGAGCACAATTGTGGCGAGGGAGCTTGCTCCCGCTGGGGCGCGAAGCGGCCCTGAAATTTCCTTGGTGCCCTTACTGGTCGGGCTGAAATTAAGTCTTGGGGTTGCTTCGCAACCCAGCGGGAGCAAGCTCCTCGCCACGAAGGCGTTGCTCCGGCTCAGAATCCGCCAAAGTCATCCCAAGACCCAAAAGTCACACCCAAAATTGCCAGTCGTCACTTTTTTCGCCGGTTTTTAAACCTTTTTGCCTTTATGTGTTCTAGTTATCACTTGCGCATTTGCGCGGATACGAATGTGCCGCTAAATTGCCATCATTGATACCGAGCATTCTGTTATGCGTATAGACGGCGTTTCATCCCAGTCCTACCCCATCAAGCGTCGGCCTCGTGCGGGTAAAGCCGCTGAGCCGGAAAACTTCGATGACATCGATGGTGAGCTGGAATTTCCGTCCGAAGAGCAACTGGCCGCCCGCGCCGCCAAAGCCTCTGCGCAACGCCTGAGCAATCTTCCCGCCCGTCAGCAGGACATGCTGTATCACCGCGCCATGAGCCGCAGTGTCGCCACGGCGCTGGCCAGCTACCTGAGCACCGCCGGTTTTGTTGATTGGGATATGGAAGTGCTGGGCCTCGACCTCTACATCTGATGCGGTTGCCCTACTATCTGGGTTGCCCGTCCTGGAGCGAAAACGCCTGGCGCGATTATCTTTATCCCCAGGACGCCAAAAGCTCCGATTTCCTCAGTCTCTACTCTCAAGTATTCAACGCCGTGGAAGGCAACACGACCTTCTACGCGAGCCCGGCCGCGTCCACCGTTCAGCGCTGGGCCGAAATCATGCCCGAGCACTTTCGCTTCACCGCCAAGATCCCCGGTGACATCAGCCACGGCGGCGACCTGCGCGAACACCTGACCGCCACCGAAACCTTTGTCCAGTTGCTAAGCCCCTTGGGCGAGCGCGTCTCGCCGTTCTGGCTGCAACTGTCCAAGGCGTTCACGCCCAATCGATTGCAGGAGCTGGCGGCATTCATCGACGCGTTCCCACGGTCGTTGGCCGTAGAGGTGCGTCACGATGAGTTTTTTGCCAAAGGCGACGCTGAACGACAGCTCAACCGTTTGCTGCTCGATCGTGGTGTCGAACGCATCTGTCTCGATCCCCGCGGCCTGTTCAGCTGCGCGTCGACCGCCCCTGAAGTCATTCACGCGCAATACAAGAAACCCCGGGTGCCGACGCGACCGGCGGCGTTCACTCAATACCCGCAGGTGCGTTTCGTCGGTCATCCGGTAGTGGAGGCCAACGAGCTGTTCCTGACGCCATGGGTAGAAAAAATCGCCGTGTGGATCGAAGAGGGGCGCACGCCGTATATGTTCCTGCACACCGCGGACAATCTGCTGGCGGCGAAACTCGCGATGCATTTTCACAGCCGCCTGATGAAGCGTTTGCCTGGCTTGCCGGCGCTGCCTGAGCTATATAGAGAACCCGCCGCCGAGCAACTCGGTCTGCTCTGAGGCGAACTCCGCAAAATTGCTCAGGAGCGACTTTCATGGATGCACAAACCCGCCGAGCCCAGGCGTTCAAGGCGTTGCACGAACGCGATGGGGCGTTTGTCATTCCCAATCCATGGGATGCCGGTTCGGCAAAGATGCTCGCCAGCCTCGGCTTTGAAGCATTGGCGACGACCAGTGCCGGTCACGCTTTTTCCCTGGCACGACCTGACGGCGCCCTGGGTCTTGATGACACGCTGGCGAATGTGCGAGCGATTGTTGCGGCCACGGACCTGCCAGTAGCCGTCGACCTGGAAAACGGCTTTGCCGATGCGCCCGAAGACTGCGCCCGCAGCTTGCTCCGCGCCGCGGACGCCGGCGCGGTAGGGGGCTCCATCGAAGATGCCACGGGCCGCGAAGACAGCCCGATCTACGATTTCGAGCACGCCGTGGCGCGGGTCAAGGCCGCCGCCGAGGCGGTGCGCAGTCTGCCTTTCCCTTTCCTGCTGACCGCGCGGGCAGAAAACTTCCTGCATGGCAGGCCGGATCTGGACGACACTATCCGGCGCCTGAAGGCCTTCGCCGACGCCGGCGCCGATGTGCTGTACGCGCCGGGGCTGAGCAGCGCCGAGCAAGTGCTGGCGGTGGTCCGGGCCGTGGCGCCCAAGCCCGTTAACGTACTGATGTCCGGCGCGCTGGACCTGACGGTAGCCCAGTTGAGTGAACTGGGCGTCAAGCGCATCAGTGTCGGATCGGCCCTCGCGCTGGCGGCGTATGGCGAGTTTTTCCGCGCCGC
Source organism: Pseudomonas sp. Z1-29 (assembly GCF_051131995.1). Classification (NCBI taxonomy): domain Bacteria; kingdom Pseudomonadati; phylum Pseudomonadota; class Gammaproteobacteria; order Pseudomonadales; family Pseudomonadaceae; genus Pseudomonas; species Pseudomonas sp. Z1-29. Next base: position 1,276,639 of record NZ_CP071645.1, read on the forward strand.
CGAAGAAATCCAACGGCAGGGGACCTTCACCTTCACCCGTCGCTCAATGCCTTTCAACCAGGCCAATCAATTATTCAAGGGTTGAATCCCGAGGCGTTGTCGTGCGGTTTTTGAAAGGACTGATGGTATTGGCGCTGATCGCTGGCGTCGCGGTGGTGGCGGTATGGCGCGGTTGGCTGGCCGTGCCGCCGCAATGGAACCCCTGGGCGCCGCTGGACGTGAAAGCGCCGCCAAATCTGCTGACCCGCTACAAACTCATGGCCCTGCGCAACGATCCGCAACTGTGCGACCAGGCGCTTGCCACGTCGGGGCTGCGGACCGCTCGCCAGGCTGACAGCGGCGCCAATACCTCGTGCCCGCTGACCAATGTGCTGCGGGTGCAGGGCGGTGAGGTGGCGCTTAGCAGCAGCTTCCTCGCCAGTTGCCCACTGGCGGTGGCCTTCGCGCTGTTCGAGCGCCATGCATTGCAGCCGGCGGCAATGGCCGCCTACGGCAAGCAAGTCACGCGGGTCGATCACCTGGGCAGTTTTGCCTGTCGCAACATGTACGGTCGTGAAAGCGGCGCGCGCAGCCAGCACGCCACTGCCAGCGCGTTGGACATCGCCGGGTTTCGCCTGGCCGATGGACGAGCCGTCAGCGTGCTCAGGGATTGGCCGAAGGACAACACCGATGCGCAGTTTCTACGGCAGGTGCGCGATGGCGCCTGCGACATGTTCAGTGTGGTCTTGAGTCCGGATTACAACGCGGCGCACCGCAACCATTTTCATCTGGATGTGGGGCCCTGGTGGATTTGTCGTTGAGGAATCAGGCAGCGATGCGCAGGTTCTGCAGTACGATCGAACGCGCCCAGCGAGTGTCGAAGTCCAGTTGTTTCTGCTGCGCCACCAATTCCTCTTCCGGGAATGGAGGGAATGGCTTGTCCAACAGGTCGAGTTCGAATTCGGCAATCGGCAGGGGCAGTCGACGCGGCTGTGGTGCCGGGCCCGGTTCTGGCAACGGTTGACCGGCGGCGAGGACGATCGGGCGAACCCAATTGCTCTCGAAGGTCTGCTGCTTTTGCTGTGCGACGATTTCTTCTGGCGGGAAGGGCGGGAACGGCTTGTCGAGCAAATCCAGTTCGAACTCGGCGATCGGCAGGAACAACGGCTCGGGTGGCTTGACCTGGGTTTCCGTCACGTCGCAGGTGCGCTGGCTGACGATATTCTCCAGCAGCTCGGCGCCCAGGGTCGGTTCAACCGCTTCATCGAGGGCGACTGGCTGGTAGCTGCCGGGCGCCGGTGCGTTTTCACCCAACTGGTCGGCCAGGGCCCGGGCAAAAAAATCCTGCCACAGGTGACTGACGCCGCTCAGCGCTTGGGTGTTGCGCAGGCTGTAATCGCCGTAAGGGGAGATAACGCCTATCGATGTGGATTGAATGTCTGACATTTTTCTCGGTCGACGCTCAGCTCTGGCAAAATGCCGTTCACCGTTGTTATCGGCCGTTTTTGCCGATCCTTAATTTTTTGAGCATGTTTTCATGACTGAGCAACTCGCGGCTTGCCGCATCCATGTCGAGGCCCTGGCCCCGGCGTTCCAGCCCCGCGCCGAGCAGTGGTCCGAGCAGCTCGGCCTGCCGTTGCAGATGGATGACGGCGAGTTCGCCTTGCAGGTCGGCGAGCACGGGTTGCAATTGCAGCAGCTGGGTCCCGATGCGCCGGGACCGGTGCGCGTGGATTTTGTCGAGGGCGGCGCAGCCCATCGTCGTTTGTACGGGGGCGGCAGTGGCCAGATGATCGCCAAGGCAGTCGGTGTCGCCCAGGGTGTGCGTCCGCGAGTGCTGGATGCCACGGCGGGGTTGGGCAAGGATGCGTTCGTGCTGGCGAGTCTCGGCTGCGAGATGAGCCTGATCGAGCGTCAACCCTTGATCGGTGCTTTGCTGGAGGATGGCCTGGCTCGCGGTGCGGAAGATTTCGATGTGGCGCCGATTGTGGCGCGGATGCGCTTGCTCAAGGGCAATTCCATCGAAGTGATGCGCAGCTGGCAAGGCGAGCCGCCCCAGGTGATCTACCTGGACCCGATGTTTCCCCATCGGGAGAAAACCGCCCTGGTGAAAAAAGAGATGCGCCTGTTCCGCCCGCTGGTGGGCGATGATACCGACGCCCCGGCGCTGCTTGCCGCCGCGCTGGCGTTGGCGACCCACCGGGTGGTGGTCAAGCGCCCGCGCAAGGCCCCCTGCATTGAAGGGCCGAAGCCGAGCCATGGGCTGGAAGGCAAGTCCAGTCGGTACGATATCTATCCGAAGAAAGCGCTCAAGGCTTGAGACCGGGGTGACTTCATTCGCGAGCAGGCTCGCTCCCACATAGGGTCTTGGGAAGGAGCTGTTCAGCATAATCCATATTCACCACCGTTCTCCTGTGGGAGCGAGCCTGCTCGCGAAGAGGCCCTCCCAGCCAGCGAAAGTGACCGGTCGAACTAAGGCCGATAAGCCCGCACAAACAACCCCACCACTTCCTGCACATGCGCTTCGGCCGCTTCGGCGTCCTGCGGCCCGTCGCAGCCATACAACAACCTGAAGTTCGCCGCGCCCTTGATCAGGCAGAAAAAATGCTCGGCGGCGTTGCGCGGTTTGTCGATGCTCAGGGCGCCGCTCTGGTCGATCTTGGTCAGCAACCTTTCCATCCCTGAGAGCATTCGCTGCGGGCCGGCCTGGTAGAAGATGGTCGAGAGCTTTGGATCCTGGCTACCCAACGCCACCATCAGCCGATGCAGGTTCACCGATTCGTCGCTGTTGATCAATTGGTTGAAGCCGCGGGCGATGTTCAGCAGCACGTGTTCAATCGGAACACCGTCGGCCCATTCGAAGAAAAGCGGCGGCACCTGTTCCTCGCACTTGGCAATCACGGCGGCGGAAAACAGCGTTTCCTTGTCATTGAAGTGGCTGTAGACGGTCAGCTTCGAGACGCCGGCCTCGGTGGCCACGGCGTCCATGCTGGTGCTGGCGTAGCCCAGGCTCAGGAACAGGCGTTTCGCGGCGTCGAGAATGGCCTGGCGCTTGGCCAGATCCTTGGGACGACCAGGGCCGCTGGAGGAGGGAGGATTGTTCGACATTATTCGCTTTTAATACTGGACTGGTGAGTTTGCTATTAATAACATACTCGCCAGTATAATTATTCCAAGCACCATTAGCGAAAGGTCATCCACCATGTTCCGCTATGTCCTGCCCCTCGCCGTGCCAGTCAGCCTGGCTTTTTTATTGTCTGCGTGCGGTCATGAGGAGCCGACGCCGGTCGCCGTGCGCCCTGCGATGGTCGTCAAGCCGGAGCCTTCGGCCCAGGCAATGGACAGTTATCCCGGCGAAGTACGGGCGCGGTTCGAGCCGGACCTGGCGTTTCGCATTGGCGGCAAGGTGAGCCGCCGGCTGGTGGAAGAGGGCCAGCGGGTCAAGGCCAACCAGGCGCTGGCCGAACTCGACCCCGAGGATGTGCGCCTGCAACTGGAAGCCAGTCGGGCCCAGGTCGCCGCCGCCGAGGCCAACCTGAGCCTGGTGAAAGCCGAGCGTGACCGCTACAAGACCTTGATGGAGCGGCAGATGGTCAGCCGCTCCCAATACGACAACGCCGAGAATCTCTATCGCTCCGGTGCCGCGCGGCTCAAGCAGATCAAGGCCGAATTCGACGTTGCCAGCAACCAGGCCAGCTATTCGGTGTTGCGTGCACCCCAGGACGGCGTGGTGGCCCGGCGGGCGGTGGAAGTCGGCCAGGTGGTGTCGGCTGGACAGACCGTCTTCACCCTGGCCACCGACGGCGAGCGTGAAGTGTTGATCAGCCTGCCGGAGCAGGGATTTGGTCGGTTCAAGATCGGCCAGCCAGTGTCGGTTGAATTGTGGAGCCAGCCCGATCAGCGCTTCAGCGGACGCATCCGCGAACTCTCGCCGGCCGCCGATCCGAAATCCCGTACCTTCGCCGCGCGCGTCGCCTTCACCGCTGGCAGCGTCCCGGCGGAACTGGGCCAGAGCGCCCGGGTGTTTATCCAGACCGCTGAGAAGGCGCCGCTGTCGGTGCCATTGTCGGCCCTCACCGCCGAGAACGGCGCCACCTTCGTCTGGGTGGTCAAGCCCGACAACACGCTCAAGAAAGTCCCGGTGCGCGTTGGCGCCTTCGGTGAAAAGACCGTGCCGGTGCTCGAAGGCCTGAGTGCCAATGACTGGGTGGTGGCCGCTGGCGTGCATGTGCTTCTGGACGGCCAGCAGGTTCGGCCGGTGGATCGCTCCAATCGCGTGGTCAACCTGGCGGCCAAGGAGTAATCCCCGATGGGCTTCAATCTCTCCGAATGGGCGTTGCGTAACCGCCAGATCGTACTGTTCCTGATGCTCTTGCTGGCGATCGTCGGCGCGCTTTCCTACACCAAGCTGGGTCAGAGCGAAGATCCGCCATTCACCTTCAAGGCCATGGTCATCCGTACCGTCTGGCCAGGGGCCACGGCCGAGGAAGTGTCGCGCCAGGTCACCGAGCGTATCGAAAAGAAGCTCATGGAAACCGGCGACTACGAAAAGATCGTCTCGTTTTCCCGGCCGGGAGAATCCCAGGTTACTTTTGCGGCTCGCGACTCCATGCATTCCAAGCAGATTCCCGAGCTGTGGTACCAGATCCGCAAGAAGATCGGCGATATCCGGCAGACCTTGCCGCCGGGTATCCAGGGACCGTTCTTCAACGATGAGTTCGGCACTACCTTCGGCAATATCTACGCGCTCACCGGCGACGGCTTCGATTATGGCGTGCTCAAGGATTACGCCGACCGTATCCAGATCCAGCTGCAGCGGGTCAAGGACGTAGGCAAGGTCGAGTTGGTCGGCCTGCAGGACGAGAAAATCTGGGTCGAGCTGTCGAACGTGAAGCTGGCGACCCTCGGCCTGCCCCTGGCGGCAGTCCAGCAGGCGCTGGAGGCGCAGAACGCGGTATCGACCGCCGGCTTCTTCGAGACCGGCAGCGAGCGATTGCAGCTACGGGTCTCGGGGAATTTCCAGAGCGTGGAAGAGATCCGTGACTTTCCGATCCGCGTGGCCGACCGGACCTTCCGCATCGGTGACGTGGCCGATGTTCGTCGCGGCTTCAATGATCCACCGGCGCCGCGCATGCGTTTCATGGCGGAGGACGCCATCGGCCTGGCCGTGGCGATGAAGGAGGGCGGCGACATCCTGATCCTCGGCAAGGCCCTCGAGGCCGAGTTTGCCCGCATCCAGAACACCCTGCCGGCCGGCATGCAACTGCGCAAGGTTTCCGACCAGCCGGCTGCGGTGAAGACTGGCGTCGGCGAGTTTGTCCAGGTACTGGTGGAAGCACTGACGATCGTGTTGCTGGTGAGCTTCTTTTCCCTGGGGCTGCGCACCGGAATGGTGGTGGCGCTGGCGATTCCGCTGGTCTTGGCGATGACCTTCGCCGCGATGTATTACCTGGGCATCGGTTTGCACAAGATTTCCCTCGGCGCGTTGGTGTTGGCGCTGGGGCTGTTGGTGGACGATGCGATCATCGCGGTGGAGATGATGGCCATCAAGATGGAGCAGGGCTACGACCGGATCAAGGCGGCCAGCTTTGCCTGGACCAGCACGGCGTTCCCGATGCTCACCGGCACCCTGATCACCGCGGCGGGGTTCCTGCCGATCGCCACCGCGCAATCGGGCACCGGTGAGTACACCCGTTCGATTTTCCAGGTGGTGACCCTCGCGCTGGTGGCTTCCTGGGTGGCCGCGGTGGTGTTCGTGCCGTATCTCGGGGAAAAACTCCTGCCGGACTTGGCGAAGATTCACGCGGCCAGGCATGGCACTGCTGACGGCCAGCCGGACCCCTACGGCACGCCGTTCTATCAGCGAGTCCGGCGAACGGTGGAGTGGTGCGTGCGTCGACGCAAGACGGTGATCACCTTGACCGTGCTGTTGTTCGTCGGCTCGGTGGTGCTGTTCCGTTTTGTCCCGCAGCAGTTTTTCCCGGCGTCGGGACGACTGGAGCTGATGGTCGACCTGAAGCTGGCCGAAGGCGCTTCGCTGGTCAACACCGCGGAGCAGGTCAAGCGCCTTGAAGCGCTGCTCAAGGACCACGCTGGCATCGACAATTACGTGGCGTACGTCGGCACCGGCTCACCACGCTTCTACTTGCCGCTGGATCAACAACTGCCGGCGCCGAGCTTCGCCCAGTTCGTCGTGCTGGCCAAGACCATCGAAGACCGCGAGCCCTTGCGCAGTTGGCTGATCAGCACACTGAACGAGCAGTTCCCGACCCTGCGCTCGCGGGTCACACGCCTGGAAAACGGCCCGCCCGTGGGGTATCCGGTGCAGTTTCGGGTGACGGGTGAACACATCGAAGAAGTCCGCGCGCTTGCCCGGAAAGTCGCGACAAAGGTTCGCGAAAACCCCTACGTCGCCAATGTCCACCTGGACTGGGAAGAACCGAGCAAGGTGGTGTACCTCAACATCGATCAGGATCGCGCCCGCGCGTTGGGCGTCACCACCGCCAACCTGTCGAGCTTCCTGCAAAGCTCCCTCACGGGCTCCAGTGTCAGCCAGTACCGCGAAGACAACGAGCTGATCGAGATCCTGCTGCGCGGCACCGTGCATGAGCGCACCGAGCTTTCGCTGTTGCCAAGCCTGGCGGTGCCTACCGACAACGGCACGAGCGTTGCCCTGTCGCAGATCGCGACGCTGGAATACGGCTTTGAAGAAGGGGTGATCTGGCACCGCAACCGTCTACCCAGCGTGACCGTACGGGCCGACATCTATGGCAAGGAACAACCGGCGACGCTGGTGCAACAGATTTTCCCGACCCTGGACCCGATCCGTGCAGAGTTGCCGGACGGCTATCTGCTGGAAGTCGGGGGCACGGTGGAGGATTCAACCCGTGGGCAGAAATCGGTGAATGCGGGCGTGCCGCTGTTCATCGTGGTGGTGCTGACGTTGCTGATGCTGCAACTGCGCAGCTTCTCGCGCACGGCGATGGTGTTTCTCACCGCGCCGCTGGGACTGATCGGCGTCACGCTGTTCCTGCTGGTGTTCCGCCAGCCGTTCGGTTTCGTCGCCATGCTCGGCACTATCGCGTTGTCCGGGATGATCATGCGCAACTCGGTGATCCTGGTGGACCAGATCGAACAGGACATCAAGGCGGGGCTCGCCCCCTGGCAGGCGATCATCGAGGCGACCGTGCGCCGTTTCCGGCCGATTGTACTGACTGCACTGGCGGCGGTCCTGGCGATGATCCCACTGTCGCGCAGCCTGTTCTTCGGGCCCATGGCAGTGGCTATCATGGGCGGCTTGATCGTGGCGACGGCGTTGACGCTGTTGTTCCTGCCGGCGTTGTATGCGGCGTGGTTCAGGGTCAGGAAAACCTGACCCACAGGCGCACATCGAACCTGTGGCGAGGGAGCTTGCTCCCGCTCGGTTGCGCAGCGACCGCAAAAGACCTGGGGGCGCTACGCACCCCAGCGGGAGCAAGCTCCCTCGCCACAAGTATTGTATTTGTCGGATAGGGCTCAGAGGGTGCCAAACACTTTCTTGGCCAAACTGGTCGCCGCGGCCGCCGGGTTCTGGCGGATCGTTGCTTCCTGCTTGGCAATCATCTTGAACAACCCGTCCAGCGCCTGCTCGGTCACGTAGTTCTCGACGTTGGCGCTCTTGGTGTCCACCACGCCGAGTGTCGCAGCCTGGCCGGCGAAGGCGTTGTACTTCTGGACCAGGCCGACCTTGTCGGTGGCTTGCTTGACGATCGGCAGGAACTTCGCGCGAATCTGCTCGCGGCTGCTCTTGTTCAGGTATTGCGTGGCCGAGTCGTTGCCGCCGCTCAGAATGCCCTTGGCATCCGTCACGCTCATGTTCTTCACCGCATCCACCAGGATCGGCTGGGCCTGCACTACGGCGGCTTCGGCAGCCTGGTTCATGCTGGTTTCCAATTGATCGACCTGAGCGCCCATGCCGAAGGCCTTCATCTTGCTGGCGACTTTACCGAGCTTGCCCGGCAGCTCGATCTTCACGTCGGGGTTGTTGCTGAAACCGCCAGGCTTACCCAGTTGCTTGACCGCGATCTGGGCGCCTTGGGTGAGGGCATCCTTCAGACCGCCCGTGGCGTCCTTCTGCGAGAGATCACCGAGCGACAGGGCCATGGCGTTGGCGCAGATCAACAGGCCGGCGCAGAGGCCGGTGAAACGGAGGGTAGGGCGGAGCATGGGCACTTTCCTTGAACGTTTGGAAAAGCATCAGCGTACGGCATTGCCAGGGATCTTCATATTCAGGGCGCCCGAATGCAACCAGGCGCCCAGGGTTCAGTCCGCAGCCGTCGGAACGTCCTGATCCGCCGCATCTTCGCTGCGATGCAACGCCACCTGGCGGATCGACAGACGAATTTCCGCCGGCAGCACCCGCTTGGCCGCGCCTTCAGCCAGCTCGCCGAGCAGTTCGTGATAGCTCAGCTTGCCTGCTTCGTCGCGCCGCAGGACGTCGAGGTCGAGCATCGTCTGGATGAAGTGGCGGAACAGGCTCTTGTCGAAGAACTCCGGTGCGTTCAGCCCATGCAGGATCGACAGGCGCTGGGCCATGACGGTGCAGAGGTCCTCCAGTTCTTCGGCGCTGATGCTGTTCTGCCCGCTGTTGAGCAGCAGCGAGACGGTCATGTAGAAACGCTGCAAGGTCTGGGCGATGCTTTTCGACAGCAGCGTCAGCAGCACGAAATGCCGCGAACTCGGCGCCGGGCGCAGGTAGAGATCTTTTTCGAAACGCAGCAGGCCTTGTTCAACGAATGCTTCGAGCCACTGGTCGACCACCGCGTCCAGTTCCTCCAGCGACCAGCGAATGAACAGCTCCGACTGCAGGTACGGATACAAGGCCCGGGTGTAGCGCAGGATCTGTTCGCGGCTCATGCGCGAGCTGCTCTGGAAGAAACTGGCGAGCAGCGCCGGCAGGGCGAAGATGTGCAGGACATTGTTGCGGTAGTAGGTCATCAGCACCGCGTTCTGCTCATCCAGATACAGAATCTTGCCCAGGGCGTCCTTCTGTTCCGACAGCAGGTCCATGCCTTTGACGTGCGCGATCAGCGCCTGGCCATCGCCTTCGGGCAAGGTGGTGTGAGGCGAGTATGGCACTTTGCGCAGCAACGCGAGGTACAGGTCCAGTACGCGGGCCATGGCGTGATCGTCCAGGGCCAGACGGCTGGTGGACAGCAGCGCGAGCGCGACCAGGTTGACCGGGTTGATGGCCGCGGCTTCGTTCAGATGGCGGGCGACACGTTCGCCGAGGCGGTTGGTGGTCGCGTTGAGCCAGTCGGGTTTGAACTGCGGACCGAGCTCCTGCTGGCGCCAGCCGGGTTGTTCGCCGTCGAGGAACTCCGCCAGCTTGATTGGTTCGCCAAAGTTAACCGCGACCTGGCCAAAGCGTTGCTTGAGGGCGCCGATGACCTTGAAGATGTCGAAGATCGACTCCTTCTTTTTGCTCGCACCCCGCAGCTCACCGAGGTAGGTGCGGCCTTCCAGTACGCGCTCGTAACCGATGTACACCGGCACAAAGACGATCGGCATGCGCGAGGAGCGCAAAAAGCTACGCAGGGTAATGGCGAGCATGCCGGTCTTCGGTTGCAGCATGCGCCCGGTACGCGAACGGCCGCCTTCGACGAAGTACTCCACCGGGAACCCCTTGGTGAACAGCGTGTGCAGGTATTCGTTGAACACGGCGGTGTAAAGCGGGTTGCCCTTGAACGTGCGACGCATGAAAAACGCGCCGCCACGGCGCAGCAGGCCGCCGATCACCGGCATGTTGAGGTTGATGCCGGCGGCAATGTGCGGTGGGGTCAGGCCATTGCGAAACAGCAGGTACGACAGCAGCAGGTAGTCGATATGGCTGCGATGGCAGGGTACGTAGATGACTTCGTGGCCTTGGGCAACGTTCTGCACGCCTTCGATGTGGTTGACCTTGATGCCATCGTAGATCTTGTTCCAGAACCAGCTCAGCACCACTTCCAGGAAGCGGATCGCGGTGTAGGTGTAGTCCGAGGCAATCTCATTGCCATAACGCAGGGCCTGCGCCTTGGCTTTTTCGGCCGGGATCTTTTCCCGCTCGGCCTCTTCGAGAATGGCCTGCTTGACCAGCGGCTGGTTCAGCAGCCCCTTGACCAGGTTGCGCCGGTGGGAAATGTCCGGGCCGATAACCGCTGCTTTCAGATTGCGGAAGTGCACCCGCAGGATCCGCTGGGCCATGCGCACGGTGCGCTCATGGCCTTTGTCGTGCTCGATCAGTTCGCGCAAATGGATGGGCGCGGAGAACTGCACGCGGGTCTTGCGCCCGAGGATCATGATGCTCAGCAAGCGGCGCAGGCGTCCGGTGACCGCCCAGCTGTCGGCGAACAGCAGCTTCCAGGGGCTGGATTCGCTGTCGGGCGACTGGCCCCAGAAGACGCTGACCGGAATGATCTGGGCGTCCTCGGCGGCGTTGTGGGTCAACTCGTCGACCAGTCGCGTCAGGGTCGGCGGCGCACCGCGTTTGTCCTGGCGCCCGAGCCAGTCCGGCGCCGGCGTCAGGTAGAAAAACGCCGCCGGCTCCAGCAGGCCGCCCACCGAGACGGGCAGCACCGGACGTGGCAGGCCGGCCTTGGTGCATTCGGTGTCGAGCACCGCCAGATCGGTGAGCGAAGGATCTTGCAGGACGTAGAACACCGGACGACTGCGGTCGAGGTTGAGGGTGAAGGACGACTGGTTGATGGTCTCGGAGCGAACCCAGAGGTACAACAGTCGGCGCAGGGTGCCAAACACAAGACGGCGGAACGGGGAGCGGGTCATACGGCTTCTGCGTGAGTGGATAAGAGCAAGCGGTACTAGTGTGCCGGATTCACCGAAAATCGGCAAAAAAGCGGCGAAGTAAAGTCAGTTGAGAGTTTTTCCGGGTGTCATATACTCGGCCAGTTACTGCCCCGGTCTTCCGACGGACGGTGGGACGGAGGCTGAAACGCGTACGGCTTTCCCTCGAAAAGCCGGCTCAGAAAACAAGAACGGGAGTGAGCATCATGGCAGCACGCGAAACTGGCAATGTGAAATGGTTCAACGACGCCAAGGGTTATGGCTTCATCCAGCGCGAAGGCGGGGCGGATGTGTTCGTCCACTACCGCGCGATCCGTGGCGAAGGCCACCGTTCACTGACCGAAGGCCAGCAGGTCGAATACGCGGTGGTGGAAGGGCAGAAGGGCTTGCAGGCTGAGGATGTGGTGGGGTTGTAAGCCGCATTCACTGCTACACAAAACCCATTGTGGGAGCGAGCTTGCTCGCGATAGCGGTGTATCAGGCAATACTTCATCAACTGTCACACCGCTATCGCGAGCAAGCTCGCTCCCACATAGGGTCACTGTTCACATGGATCTTTCATAGGCATGGCGATTGTGGCATGCCTCCAAGCCGTCACGCCGTCTTCCAGGTAATCTCTTCTTCCCCATCGGCGCTGATGCGAATCCAGCGATCCGCCGAATCCTCACCTTCTTCTTCCACCCACGACCCAGGCGCGCAGCGCACTTCGACGTTCAGCGCGGCGAAGGCGGCGCGGGCGCAGGCGATGTCGTCTTCCCACGGGGTCTGGTCACTTTCCAGGTACAGGCTGTTCCATTTGCCTACAGCCTTGGGCAACCAGGTCACCGGGATGTCGCCGGCCTTGCACTTGTACGTCTGACCTTTCTGCACCCAGTCGCTGCACGGGCCGAGGGCCTGGCCGAGCCAGGCGGCGATCGCCTTGTGGTCGACGTCGGCGTCCTTGAGGTAAATCTCGATATCGGGTTGGCGCATGGATGTCCTCACTGCGGTCTCGAAAAATCCATTCGCGGATTTAACTGGCCCCGGACAGTTGTCCGAGGCCCGGAATAAAAAGGTTACTGAAGAACGAAATAATCGTAGCGCATCGACACGCTCACCTCGAACGGCTCGGCCTGCTCGATCACGCTGGCGCGGCGTTCGGCGCTGGCGCGCCAGCCGTGGGGCGTCATCGCCAGCAGGTTGGCGCGATCCTGGCTGTTGTCGAGCGTGAGCTTGAACTCAAGGGTTTCACTGTGATCCAGCGCCATCCCCGACGGCACCAGGGCCAGGTGTTTGTCATCGGTGTATTCGCGAACCTCGTCATATAGCCGCTCGCGCAGCTCCATCAGGTGGCCGCTGGTAGGCCCGACTTTCATCAAGCCGCCGCCGGGGCTGAGCAGGCGCTTGGCCTCCTGCCAGTCCAACGGGCTGAACACGCTGGCGAGGAACTGGCAGCAGCCGTCCGCCAGCGGCACCCGCGCCATGCTGGCGATCAACCAGGTCAGTTGCGGGTTGCGTTTGCAGGCGCGCTTGACGGCTTCGCGGGAAATATCCAGGGCATAGCCATCGGCGTCGGGCAGGGCGTCGGCGAGTTGCGCGGTGTAATAACCTTCGCCACAGCCAATGTCCAGCCAGCGTCCGGGCGCACGTTCGGCGGCCAGTTCAGCCAGGCGCCGGGCGACCGGGGCGTAATGGCCGGCGTTGAGGAAATCGCGGCGGGCCTCGACCATCGCCTGATTGTCGCCAGGGTCGCGGCTGTTCTTGTGCTGAACCGGCAGCAGGTTCAGGTAACCCTGCCGCGCGCGGTCGAAACGATGCCCGGCGGGGCATGCCACGCCGTTGTCCACCGCATTCAAGGGTTCATTGCAGATCGGGCAGGCGAGCATCAGGCGAGCAACTTGATGAGCGTCTTGTAGTAGATCTCGGTCAGCACGTCGAGATCGGCGGCCAGCACGCGTTCGTTGACCTGGTGGATCGTTGCGTTGACCGGCCCCAGCTCAACCACTTGAGTGCCCATGGTCGCGATGAAGCGACCGTCGGAGGTGCCGCCGCTGGTGGAGGCCTTGGTCTCGCGTCCGGTGACGTCCTTGATGCTCGACGACACGGCGTCGAGCAGCGCGCCCGGCTCGGTGAGGAACGGCAGGCCGGACAACGCCCAGTCGATGTGCCAGTCCAGTTGATGCTTGTCGAGGATGTCGGCGACCCGCTGCTGCAGGCCTTCGACGGTGGATTCGGTGGAGAAGCGGAAATTGAACACGGCTTCCAGGTCACCGGGGATCACGTTGGTCGCGCCGGTGCCGGAGTTGAGGTTGGAGATCTGGAAACTGGTCGGCGGGAAGAAATCGTTGCCGTGATCCCAATGCTCGGCGGCCAATTCGGCCAAGGCAGGCGCGGCCAGGTGGATCGGGTTCTTCGCCAAGTGTGGATAAGCCACGTGGCCTTGCTTGCCGCGTACGGTCAGTTTTGCGCCGAGGGAGCCGCGACGGCCATTCTTGACCACATCACCCACCAGCGTGGTGCTCGATGGTTCGCCGACGATGCACCAGTCCAGGCGTTCCTGGCGGGCCTTGAGGCGCTCGACCACGGCTTTGGTGCCATGGTGGGCCGGGCCTTCTTCGTCGCTGGTGATCAGGAAGGTGATCGAGCCCTGGTGATCCGGGTAGTCGGCGACGAACCGTTCGGCCGCCACCACCATCGCCGCCAGGCTGCCTTTCATGTCCGCCGCGCCACGGCCGCAGAGCATGCCCTGTTCGTCGATGACCGCATCGAACGGGTCGAGCTGCCAGGCCTGTACCGGACCGGTCGGGACCACATCGGTGTGACCGGCGAAGCACAATACCGGACCGTCATGCTTGCCATGGCTGGCCCAGAAGTTATCCACATCCTCGATACGCATGGGTTCGAGCTTGAAACCGGCGTCGCCCAGGCGCTGCATCATCAGTTTCTGGCAATCGGCATCCACCGGCGTCACCGACGGACGGCGGATCAGGTCGCAGGCGAGTTGCAGGGTCGGCGAGAGGTCGGCGTGGGCCGTCATGGAAACTCCGGAATATAGTATGGACGCAAGGCTTGTGCTGGCGCGGGCTGGTTCGCGCAAAATGGCGGTTATCTTATAGCAAAACGATCGTCATGGGCCGCTGCCCCCTCAGTTGGAACTCAAAACCTGTGGGAGCGAGCCTGCTCGCGAAAGCGATTTGTCAGTCAACATTTGATGCTGCTGATTCGACGCCTTCGCGAGCAGGCTCGCTCCCACAAGAGACTATTGAGTGGGAACATTTCGCGATCGGTCGCCTGAGGCTCGAATTACCACGGCAAAGCCCTATAATGCGCGCCGGTTTTTGGGGTAATGGTCATGAGTACAGAAGATCCACGGTTCGCCGGCATTGCCCGTTTGTATGGCATCGAAGGCCTGGAGCGCCTGCGGGCGGCGCATGTGGCGATTGTCGGCGTCGGCGGCGTTGGTTCCTGGGCGGCGGAAGCGATTGCCCGTTGTGGCGTGGGCGAGATTTCGCTATTCGACCTGGATGACGTCTGCGTCAGCAACGCCAATCGTCAGTTACATGCCCTGGACAGCACCGTCGGCAAGCCCAAGGTCGAAGTGATGGCCGAGCGGCTGCGGGGGATCAACCCCGATTGCACCGTGCACGCGGTGGCCGACTTTGTCACCCGCGACACCATGGCCGAGTACATCACGCCGAACATCGACTGCGTGATCGACTGCATCGACAGCGTCAACGCCAAGGCTGCGTTGATCGCGTGGTGCAAGCGCCGCAAGATTCAGATCATCACCACCGGCGGCGCAGGCGGGCAGATCGACCCGACGCTGATCCAGGTCTGCGACCTCAACCGTACGTTCAACGATCCGCTGGCCTCCAAGGTGCGCTCCACCTTGCGCCGCGACTACGGTTACTCGCGCACCGTGACCCGTCATTACAGCGTGCCCTGCGTGTTCTCCACCGAGCAATTGCGCTATCCGAAACCGGACGGCAGCATCTGCCTGCAGAAGAGTTTTGTCGGCGACGGCGTCAAGCTCGACTGCGCTGGCGGGTTCGGCGCAGTGATGATGGTCACCGCGACGTTCGGCATGGTCGCGGCGACCAAGGCTGTGGACAAGATCGTCGCGGGTGTGCGGCGGCCGGCGGACCGGCTTAAGCCCGGGCAGTAACAGCTTTTGTGGCGAGGGAGCTTGCTCCCGCTGGGCCGCGAAGCGGCCCTGAAACGGGGCGACGCGGTATGTCAGGCGGATTGAGTTGACTGATTTTGGGACTGCTGCGCAGTCCAGCGGGAGCAAGCTCCCTCGCCACAGGTTATTGCGCCAGCTCGCGCATCCGCTTCAACACCGCATTCAAGCCATTGCTGCGCGAAGGCGACAACTGCCGTGACAACCCCAACTGATTGAACCAGTCCGGCAAATCGACCTGGCGCAAATCCTCAGCCGACAACCCGTTGACCCGCGCCAGCAACAACGCCACCAACCCGCGTATCAAGCGCGCATCGCTGCTGGCGGAAAACTGCCAGTGCCCATCATGCAGCCGACCCACCAGCCATACCTGGCTTTCACAGCCGTTGACGAGGTTGTCCTCGCACTTGTCTGCATCGCTCAGCGGTGGCAAGCGATCGCCCCACTGCATCAGCAGCCGGGCGCGTTGCTCCCAGCCGGAGGCGTCCTGGAAAATCCGCAGTGCCGCAGCGGCATCGGCAGGCAGGCTCATCGCAGCATCTCCAGGGCCTGATCCAGCGCCTCGAAGAACCGTTCGATATCGGCGGAGTCGTTGTACAGCGCCAGCGACACACGAATCGCCCCGGAAAGCTTCAACTGCTTGAACAGCGGCATCGCACAGTGATGCCCGGCGCGCACGGCAATGCCTTGCTCGGTCAACAGGTGCGCCAGATCAGCGTTATGAACGCCTTCGACGCCGAAGCTGACCAGCGCCAGTTGTGGGTTGCCCACCAGCCGCACGCCGTTGCGCGCCAGCAGGCCGTGAAGCAGATAATCGTGCAGCGCGGTTTCGTGATCGATTACTGCCTGCCCGTCGAGATCGGACAGGTAGTCGAGCGTCGCTCCCAGGCCGATCACGCTGGCGGTGGGCGGCGTGCCGGCTTCGAAACCCAACGGCGCCGGGCGGAACGTGGCGCTGTGGTAATCAGCCGTTTGCACCATTTCCCCGCCGAACTGCCAATGACGCAGTCGAGCGAGGGCGTCGGTACGGCCGAACAGCACGCCCAGGCCTTCGGGACCGTAAAGCTTGTGGCTGGAAAAAACATAGAAGTCGCAGCCCAGCGCTTCCACATCATGGCGCCCGTGGACCACGCCCTGTGCGCCATCGACTACCGTCAGCGCACCTTGCGCCTTGGCCATCGCCAGCAACGCCGGCACCGGTTGCCAGGTGCCAAGCACGTTGGACAACTGGCTCACCGCCAGCAGGCGGGTGCGCGGACCGATCAGCCTGGTGGCGGCCTCCGTATCGATCACCCCGTCGGCATCCAGGGGCAGCACCACCAGCGCCAGCGAGCGGCGCTCGGCCAGTTGCTGCCAGGGCAGCAGGTTGGCGTGATGCTCAAGGGCGCTGATGACAATTTCATCGCCCGGGTTGAACAGGTGTTCCAGCCCATAGGCCAGCAGGTTCAGCGCCGACGTGGCGCCGTGGGTAAAAACGATCTGTCCGCAATTTCCCGCATTGAGCCACTGGGAAACCTTGAGTCGGCTGTCCTCGAACGCCTGGGTGGCCAGTGCGCCGGGCAGATGCTGCGCCCG
Organism: Pseudomonas sp. Z1-29; assembly: GCF_051131995.1. Lineage (NCBI taxonomy): Bacteria > Pseudomonadati > Pseudomonadota > Gammaproteobacteria > Pseudomonadales > Pseudomonadaceae > Pseudomonas > Pseudomonas sp. Z1-29. The sequence continues at coordinate 1,293,173 of NZ_CP071645.1, forward strand.
GTGCACGTTGGCCGCGCCGTTGGCGTAGTAATGCGCCAGGGCGTCCATCAGGGCTTGGGGTTTCTGTGTGGTGGCGGCGTTGTCCAGATAGGTCTGGCCTTGCCGTTGCAGGGCGGCGAGGGCCGGAAAATCGGCACGCCAGGGGGATGGAATCAACATGCTTTCGGGCCCTGCTGGAGTTACGCCGGACCCTGTGGGAGCAAGATTGCTCCCACAGGTGAGGTGTGAAGCGGTTCAGTTATGCGCGTGCAGTGCTTCGTTCAGCTCGATGGCCGACTTGTGGGTCTTGCATTCCACTGCGCCGGTCTCGGAGTTGCGCCGGAACAGCAGGTCCGGCTGGCCGGCCAGGTCGCGAGCCTTGACCACTTTGACCAGTTGGTTGTTCTCATCCAGCAGCGCAACCTTGGTGCCGGCGGTCACGTACAGGCCCGACTCCACGGTGTTGCGATCGCCCAGCGGGATGCCGATGCCGGCGTTGGCACCGATCAGGCAGCCTTCGCCAACCTTGATCACGATGTTGCCACCACCCGACAGGGTGCCCATGGTCGAGCAACCGCCGCCCAGGTCCGAGCCCTTGCCGACGAACACACCCGCCGAGACCCGGCCTTCGATCATCCCCGGCCCTTCGGTACCGGCGTTGAAGTTGACAAAACCTTCGTGCATCACCGTGGTGCCTTCGCCCACATAGGCGCCCAGGCGCAGGCGCGCGGCGTCGGCGATACGCACGCCGGCCGGAACCACGTAGTCGGTCATCTTCGGGAATTTGTCCACCGAGAACACTTCCAGCAACTCGCCACGCAGACGGGCTTCGAGCTGGTGCTCGGCCAGTTCGGCCAGGTCGATCGCGCCCTGGCTGGTCCAGGCCACGTTCGGCAGCAGTGGGAAGATGCCGGCCAGGTTCAGGCCGTGGGGCTTGACCAGGCGATGGGACAGCAGGTGCAGCTTGAGGTACGCCTCAGGCGTGGATGCCAGTTGCGCATCTTCGGCCAGCAGCGTGGCGACCAGCGGCTTGTGGCTTTCAGCCAGGCGGGTCAGCAGCTTGGCTTGCGCGGCGTCGACGTTGCGCAGCGCTTCAGCCAGTTGCGAGGCCTGGGCCGTGGTGAACGTGATGGCCTGGTTGCCTTCGCTGTAGCCAAGGATCGGCGCAATGGCGGCAACGATCTCGGCCGACGGGTTGAGCAGCGGTTGGGCGTAGAAGACTTCCAGCCAGGCGCCTTCACGGTTTTGAGTGCCGACACCGAAGGCCAGGCTGAACAGGGTAGTGGACATGAAAATTACCTCAACAAAATGGACTGGGCAGGCTTACTTGATCTCTGCCGCATAGATATCTGGCTTGAAGCCAATCAGGGTTCGGTCACCGAGATCGAGCACCGGGCGCTTGATCATCGAGGGTTGGGCGAGCATCAGTTCGATGGCTTTCGTCTGGTCGAGATCGGCTTTGCGTTCGTCGTCGAGTTTGCGAAAGGTCGTACCGGCACGGTTCAACACCACTTGCCAGCCATGCTCGTTGCACCATTGGGCCAGGTGCTCACGGTCGATGCCGGCAGTCTTGTAATCGTGAAAGTCATAATGCACCGCGTGTTCATCGAGCCAGGTGCGGGCCTTTTTCATCGTGTCGCAGGCTTTGATGCCGTAAAGCTTTAAGTGCTTGATTTCATTGGGCATGAATGCTCCCCCAAAACGTTCCCGGTATCGTCCTGAAAATCAGCCGACGATTATGCCACGTCGTTCCACTGCGTGCCTCGACTGTCGGCGGATCGGACGGTACGGAACCGATAGGCCAAGGCGACCACACAGCACAGGTGAACCCCAGCACTTTATTTCGCATAAGAGACTCCCCATGGATGCCATCTTACCGATACCGCTTCATGCCTTGACGAATCAATCCCAAGAAACACTCCCGCCCCAGCAACACGGCGTGCCGGCTCATTCAACAACGGCGAGCACCGGGACCGCTGCATCCGTCCCGATTGGCCCGGTCACGGCTGAACAGGACCTGGCAGATCGGGCGGGCGCCATCAAAGCCCAGCTCACCAGGGTTTTCGAGCCCCATATGAACGGCGCCAATCGCGAAGCCCTCGAAGCGCTGATCGACGATCGTTCGCGTACCTTGGCCAATGATGGGGAAACTGCGCAAAGCGTCGACGCCGTCCTGGCCAAGGGTTCGCGGCTGGATCGCGCGGCCCATGATGCTGTTGGATTCGTGCGCTCGGTTCCTTTCGGTGCCGCGTCCATCGCATTGGACTTCGCCCCAGCGGTAACGGGAAATGGCTCCATAACAGCGCCGTTGGCGTTGTCGGCGATTTCCGGCCTGGTCAGCAGTGCCGCCGATACCGTCGGCAATGGGCTGATGAAACGTGCGACTAGTGATACCCAATGGCTCGTTGCAGAGGATACCCAGCTGGAGCCGGTCATGCAGGAGGCGGCCCAGGCGGTGAAGCCGAGCCTGGCGACTCAGGCGATCGAAGGCAGCCTGACCTTCCAGACCTTTTCCGCGCGAAACGTACTGCGCACGGTTATCCAACCCATCGTGACGAAGACCGTCGATGCCCAGACGGGGAGCAAAGTGGACTCGGTGATAGCTGCCGTCGGTTCTCCGCTTTCCGGCATGGCCGCCTATGATCTGCAACATTCCATTGATAAATCGAAACATCGGGTTGGCCCGGAATACCTTTTGGGTCGCCACGACTGGCACCAGCGCTACAAGGACCTCAAGGGCTATGGCGTGGGCAGTGCCGCCATGGGAATTGCGAAGCGGGTCGGCAGCTTACCCCTGGACGCGGTGCGCGACGGCAGCAAATCGCTGCAAGCGCTGGTTACACCCACGGGGCTGGTCAGTGGCCTCGGTGCATTGGCCGGTGGTATCACCGCGATCGGCATGGCCCAGACGGCGGCTGTCAACGCGGCCAGGCGTGCCGGGGTTTCGCCGGCGGGAATAGCGGCGGCGGGCAAGGCGACCGTCACCGCGACTATGGCCCCTGTGGTCGCCGCATGGGTGACCACGGCTGTGATGACTCAGCCCTTGGCGGACAAGGCTTCCGCTGCGTTGGACAGGCTTACCACCGGGCCCGCGCATCCAGATGAGCTACAAGGCATGTTGCCCCTGGTCGAAACGAATGCGACCGAACGGCTCGGTAGTGATAGCGAGAGCGAAGGCGACGATATCGTGCCGGCACGCTCGACCCTCAATGCTGCGGAGCGGGCAGTTTAGCTTGGGTAGTGACCGGTCACGCCAAGCCCGGAGAAGTGTGGCGTGGCCGGACCCTTTGCGCTGGTGCCGAGGTACGCGACGAAGACATCTTGTGGCGGCCTGGCGGTGTCGCCGCGCTCCAGATCTGCTGGCATCCAAATTAGGGAGGACTGCGACATAGGTGTAACGGCCAGGCCAATGCCAAGCGGTTAACATGGCACTTCAACGGCAAGCTGTTGCCGGATGTGTGTGGCTGTCACTGGAAAGCTGTTATGCAAAGCGCCTATACCGTCCTGATCCTGTTGATGCTGGTGGGCGTCTCGCGCCTGGTCGGGCGATTGATCCCGCTGCCGCTGCCCCTGGTGCAGATCGCTGCCGGCGCCGTGCTGGCCTGGCCGTCGCTGGGGCTGCATGTGGCGCTTGATCCCGAGTTGTTCCTGTTTCTGTTCCTCCCGCCGTTGTTATTCTCCGACGGCTGGCGGATGCCCAAGCGCGAGCTGTGGCGCCTGCGCGGGCCGGTCCTGACGCTGGCGGTCGGGCTGGTGTTGTTCACGGTGGTCGGCGCGGGTTATTTCATTCATTGGTTATTGCCGAGCATCCCGTTGCCGGTGGCCTTCGCCCTGGCGGCGGTGCTGTCGCCGACTGACGCGGTGGCCGTGTCGGCAATTGCCCGGGACCGCTTGCCCGCGCCGTTGATGCACATGCTCCAGGGTGAGGCACTGATGAACGATGCGTCGGGCCTGGTGACTTTCAAGTTCGCTGTGGCAGCGGCCATCACCGGGGTGTTCTCCCTGGCCAGTGCCAGCCTGACTTTTGTCCTGGTCGCTGTCGGTGGCCTGCTGGTAGGTGTGGCCCTGAGTTGGCTGGTGGGACGCTTGCGGGCATGGATGATCGCCCGGGGCTGGGACGACCCCGCCACCCATGTGGTGTTCATGTTGTTGCTGCCGTTTGCCGCTTATGTGCTGGCTGAACGCCTGGGCGCCTCGGGCATTCTCTCGGCGGTGGCGGCTGGGATGATGCAGAGCTGGCTTGACCTGCTGCCGCGCCAGACCGGCACGCGGTTGCTCAATCGCAGCGTCTGGGCGCTGTTGGAATTTGCCTTCAATGGCTTGATTTTCTTGCTGCTGGGCTTGCAACTGCCGGACATCATCAAAGCCGTGACCAGCCACGAGACCACGTTGTGGCCGATGTTGTTCTACCGCTGCCTGGATGTGGTGGCGATTTTCCTGGTGCTGCTGGTGTTGCGTTTTGTCTGGGTGCAAAGCATCTGGCGCTTGTCCGGGCTGTTGCGCCGCTGGCGCGGCAAGGGCGAGTTGACCCTGGTGCCGACCGCGCGCTCTTGCTGGTTGCTGACGTTTGGCGGCGTGCGCGGGGCGGTAACGCTGGCGGGCGTGATGTCGGTGCCGTTGCTGTTGGGGGCGGGGGAGGCGTTTCCCGAGCGCGACTTGCTGATCTTCATCGCTGCGGGGGTGATTCTGCTGTCACTGGTCGCCGCTTGCATCGCTTTGCCCCTGCTGTTGCGCGGCGTCGAGAAGGGGCCGGACGACAAACGCCGCAACGAAGTCCGTGAGGCCTGGCGTAAAACCGCTGAAGCGGCGATTCATGCCTTGGAAGTGGAGGAACCGGCCGAGACAGCCGCGCCTGCCGCGGCCACGGCGGCTCTGGCGACGGAGGTCAAGGCGCGGCTGATGTCCGAGTATCGTCATCAGCTTGAGGTATTCAACGACTCGGCCGAAGCCCAGGCGCTGGCGTTCGAAATGGACCTGCTGGAGCGCCGATTGCGTTTGAAGGCGTACCGAGCGCAGCGGTTGGAGCTGTATCGCCTCAGTCGCCAGCACCAGATTGGCGATGATGTGTTGCGTGAGGTGCTGGCGGAGCTGGATTTGGCGGAGGCGAATTTGGGGTTGGGTAAATAAATCCTGGCCTCATTTCCCGAATAGCCCGGGGGCGGGCCGGGCTAGTATCAGGCAGCTTTTACTGGCTTTATCAGGCTTTCTGCTGGGATGCCGAACATATCGTGAAGCTTCCAGATCATGGGCAGAGTTAACGAGCGCTTACGGTTGAGCACCTCGTATACGCGGTTCGTTTTTCCGATAGCGGGAGCAAGATCGGCCGCGGTGAGTCCGGATTGCTCCATGCGAAACTTGATGGCTTCAATTGGGTCGGGCAGATCCACCGGGAAATGCTTGGCTTCATATGCCTCGATCAGAGTGACCATGACTTCGAAAACATCGCCTTCCGGGGTGCCAGGTTCAGGCTCATTCTCAAACAGGGGAGAGATCTCTTTGAGAGCTACCCGGTATTCTTCATCGGTGCGGATTGGGCGAATGTTCATGATGATTACTCCATTTCCACGGTGTTTGCGTCGATCTCATCGTACCGGCGATGAGTGCCGACAAACTTGATGTACACAGCGCCGAAGCGGTAGGCAATGGCGATCACCAGGCGGTAGTCGTTACCCTTGATGTTGAACACCACGCGGCGACTCTTGAGAATGCTTGCGTTACCGTATTGCGCCTTGATGTCGTTTGGGTTGGTCCAAGTGGCTTTTTTGGCATCGTCAAGCCAAGCCTTAAGCTGCTGTTCGGAATCTGGGTATTTCTCCCAAAAGGCTTTCAGATGACTGAGGGCGATAATTCTCATGGGTGAGAATGTAGTCCCGTGGTGGGACTTTTGCAAGCATTCACAAGCAACAGCCCATGACCGCAATTTGCTGTATGGGCAGCGTGTTGTATGGATCGTTCCCACGCAGAGCGTGGCAACGATCCAACGGAATACATCAGACAGATTGAGTTGTCTGCTTTAGGGCCGCTTCGCAGCCCAACGGGAGCAAGCTCCCTCGCCACGACAGCGGTCCGTTTCGGCTCGATAGAGCCATCAACCCCGGCGCTGGATGAATGCGCGGATTCGTTCCGCCGCTTCCACGCATTCGGCCAATGGCGCGACCAGGGCCATGCGCACGCGGCCGGCGCCGGGGTTGACGCCGTCCACATCGCGCGACAGGTACGAGCCTGGGACGACCGTCACGTGTTCCTGTTCGAACAGGTCACGGCAGAATGCCGCGTCGTCGCCGGCCACGTTCGGCCACAGGTAGAAGCTGCCATCGGGGCGTTGCACGTCGAGCACCGGGCTGAGGATTTCCAGCACCGCGTCGAATTTCTCCCGGTACAGCGCGCGGTTGGCCCGGACGTGCACCTCGTCGTTCCACGCGGCAATGCTCGCCAATTGGGTCTGAACCGGCATCGCGCAACCGTGATAGGTGCGGTAGAGCAAAAAGCCCTTGAGGATGTCGGCGTCGCCAGCAACGAAACCGGAGCGCAGGCCCGGCAGGTTGGAGCGCTTGGACAGGCTGTGGAACACCACGCAGCGCTTGAAGTCCTTGCGACCCAGTTCGACGCAGGCGCTGAGCAGGCCTGGCGGCGGGGTCTGTTCGTCGAAGTAGAGCTCGCTGTAGCACTCGTCCGCGGCGATGACGAAGTCGTGCTCGTCAGCCAGGGCGATGAGCTTCTTCAGCACGTCCACCGGAATCAAGGCGCCGGTCGGATTGCCCGGGGAGCAGAGGAACAGGATCTGGCAGCGTTTCCAGATATCCGGCGAGACGGCATCGAAATCCGGGTTGAAGCCGTTCGTGTCCAGGCATGGCAGGTAGTGTGGCTTGGCTCCGGCCAGGAACGCTGCGCCTTCGTAGATCTGATAGAAGGGGTTCGGGCTGACGACCAGGGCGTCATCGCCACGGTTGACCACGGTCTGGGTGAAGGCGAACAAGGCTTCACGGGTACCGTTGACCGGCAGCACATGGCGCGCCGGATCGAGCCAGCCGTCTGGCACGTTGAAGCGGCGCTCGCACCAACCGGTGATGGCTTCGCGCAGCTCGGGAATGCCAAGGGTGGTCGGGTACACCGCCATTTTTTCCAGACTGCCGGCCAGGGCTTCAGCCACAAAAGTGGGTGAGCGATGCTTGGGTTCGCCGATGGACAACGCGATCGGGCGCTTGTCCGGATTGGGCGTGACGCTGCCGAGCAAGGCGCGAAGCTTCTCGAACGGGTAGGGCTGGAGCTGGGACAGGGCGTTGTTCATCGGGGGCCTCGTTCAATGTGGGCACTGCCCCTTGTGAGAGCGAGCCTGCTCGCGAATACGCTGTGTCAGTCGATAAAATCATTGACTGATCCGCGGCTTTCGCGAGCAGGCTCGCTCCCACAGGGGGATATGTTCGTTCAGATGCTGATGCGCGTCAGGTTGATGTCGGGTTCCTGGTTGACGCTCAGGTGCCGCACGATCGCTTCCTGCAAACGGCTGCACAGCTGCGGGTCGGACAGCGGCTGGTTATGGGCGTCGGTGATGAAGAATACGTCTTCCACCCGCTCGCCGAGGGTCGCGATCTTGGCGTTCTGCAGCGACAGATCGAATTCCAGGAAAATATGGCCGACCCGCGCCAGCAGGCCCGGGCGGTCCGGCGCGCTGAGTTCCAGCACGGTGACCTGGCGCTGTGCGTCGTTGTGGATCGTTACCTGCGGCGCAAAGGCGAAATGCTTGAGCTGGCGCGGCACCCGGCGCTGGATGATGGTCGGGTAGTCCGCGGGGTTGCGCAGGGCTTCGGTGAGACCGTCGCGAATCTGCTTGACCCGCGCCGGGTTGTCGCCGATCGAGTCGCCGTCAGTGTCGAGCACGATGTAGGTGTCGAGGGTGAACTGGCTGCTGGACGTGATGACTCGGGCGTCATGGATGTTGAGGTTGAGCTGGTCCATCGCCGCCACGGTCACGGCGAAGAAATCGTGCTGGTCGGGGGCGTAGATGAAGATCTGCGTACCGCCCTCGAATTCGCGCTGGGTGGTTTCCTTGATCAATACCAGCGGACCGCCATCGGCCGGCTGCTGGAGAATCGCATCGGTGTGCCAGGCCACATCGCCGGCGGTGTGGCGCAGGAAGTAGTCATCGCCCAGTTGCGACCAGAGTTGCTCGACATCATCCGGATCGGTGCCGCCGCGTACCAGGATGTCCAGAGCCGCGCTCTGGGTGCGGCGGATCTGTTCTTCGCGATCCACCGGGTTCTCCAGACCACGGCGCAGGGCACGCTTGGTCTCGGTGTACAACTGGCGCAACAGGCTGGCGCGCCAGGAATTCCACAGGGTCGGGTTGGTGGCGTTGATGTCGGCCACGGTCAGCACGTAGAGATAATCCAGGCGGGTTTCATCGCCCACCGCCTGGGCAAAATCGTGGATCACCTGCGGGTCGGACAAATCCTTGCGCTGGGCGGTGGTCGACATCACCAGGTGGTTCTGCACCAGCCAGACGATCAGCCGGCTGTCCCACACCGGCAACTGGTGCCGCTGGCAGAACGCCTCAGCATCCACCGCGCCAATCTCCGAATGGTCGCCTTGGCGGCCCTTGCCGATGTCGTGATACAGCCCCGCCATGTAGATGAGCTCAGGCTTGGGCAGCTTGGCCATGAGCTTGCTGGCCAGCGGGAATTTCTCCGACACCTGGGTGTACTGCAACTTGCGCAGGTGTTTGATCAGGTTCAGCGTGTGCGCATCGACCGTATAGATGTGGAACAAGTCGTGCTGCATCTGCCCGACGATGTAGCCGAACTCCGGCAGGTAACGTCCGAGGATCCCATAGCGGTTCATGCGCCGCAGGTTGCGGTGCACGCCGATCTTGCACTTGAACAGTTCGATGAACAGGCTGGTGTTGCGAATATCGTGGCGGAAGTCGTCATCGATCAAGTGACGGTTTTCCCGCAGCAGGCGGATGGTGTCGGCGCGCACGCCCTTGATTTCCGGCTGCTGGGCCATGAGCACGAAAATCTCGAGCATGGCGAACGGCGTGCGGCGAAACACGTTGGCGTGGCGCGCCTCGATGTAGCCGTCGTGCAACTGGAACCGGGAATTGATCGGCTGCGGCGGCGCCTCGTCTTCCGGCGCGAGGATCACTTCTTCGAAGTGCTGGATGATCAGTTCGCTGAGCTGGGCGATGCTCATCACCACGCGATAGTACTGCTGCATGAAGTTTTCGATGGACTGCTTGGCGTCCTGGCCTTCGAAACCCAGCAGGCCGGCGATGGAGCGCTGGTGATCGAACAGCAGGCGATCCTCGGAGCGCCCGGCGAGCATGTGCAACGCGTAGCGGACCTTCCAGAGGAATTCCTGGGAGGAGGCCAGCAAGGCGTTCTCGCTTTCCACCAGGAAGCCTTCGCCGGCCAGTGCGCGCAGGTTCAGCGTGCCGTACTGGCGACGGGCGACCCACAGGATGGTCTGGATGTCCCGCAGCCCGCCTGGCGAGCCTTTGACGTTGGGTTCCAGGTTGTACTCGGTATCGTTGTACTTGTGATGGCGAGCCTTCTGCTCGGCGCGCTTGGCGAGGAAGAAGTCCTTGCTCGGCCACATGTGCGCCGTGCTGGTGACGTCGAGCATGCGCTGGCGCAAGCGCTCGGGGCCGGCAATGGTGCGGCTTTCCATCAGGTTGGTGATCACCGTGAGGTCGGCGCGGGCCTCGTCGGCGCATTCCTGCACCGAACGCACGCTCTGGCCGACTTCCAGGCCGATGTCCCACAGCAGCGTGAGGAAACGCTCGATGGAATCACGGAAAATCTCGTGGTCGGCGCTCTCCAGCAGGATCAGCAGATCGATATCGGAGTAGGGGTGCAGTTCGCCGCGCCCGTAGCCGCCCACGGCCACCAGGGCGATGTCGGCGTCCTCGCTCCAGTTGAATTGCTCCCAGGCCTTTTGCAGGATGTTGTCGACGAACCAGGCGCGGTCCTCGATCAGCCGACGAATATCACGGCCACTGCGAAAGCGCTGGTCGAGCACTTCGTGGGCCTGGCGGATCGCCTTCTTGAATGCCGAGATGGGGCTTGCCTTCAGGGCCAGTTCAGCCTGGAACTGGCCGCGGTCGAAGAGTTCGGGATCCACCTGCGGCATTGAATGGCTTTCCTTTCTATCTATATCTATCGGATCGGTCAGGCTGGGTTCTGATCAGGCGGAAACACGGGGAATGGTGTCATCGCTGCGCAGGGTGAAGATCTCGTAGCCAGTCTCGGTGACCAGCAGTGTGTGCTCCCACTGCGCCGACAGCTTGCGATCCTTGGTGATGGCGGTCCAGCCGTCGCCCAGTACCTTGGTGTCGGCGCGGCCCTGGTTGATCATCGGTTCGATGGTGAAGGTCATGCCCGCCTGCAGTTCCATGCCGGTACCGGCGCGGCCGTAGTGGAGGATCTGCGGTTCTTCGTGGAACACCTTGCCGATGCCGTGGCCGCAGAATTCACGCACCACCGAAAAACCGTTTTTCTGCGCATGCTTCTGGATCACTTCGCCGATATCACCCAGGCGGCAGCCCGGCTTCACCAGTTCGATGGCCATGTACATGCATTCCTGGGTGACCTTGGACAGGCGCTCGGCCCACTCCGGTACGTTGCCGACGTGGAACATGCGGCTGGTATCGCCGTGGTAGCCGTCCTTGATGACGGTGACGTCGATGTTCAGGGTGTCGCCATCCTTCAACGGTTTCTCGTTGGGGATGCCGTGGCAGACCACGTGGTTGATCGAGGTGCAGATCGACTTCGGGAAGCCTTTATAGTTGAGCGGAGCCGGGATGGCCTTCTGCTCGTTGACGATGTAGTCGTGGCAGATGCGGTCCAGCTCTTCGGTGGTGACGCCCGGCTTGACGTAGTCGGCGATCATTTCCAGCACTTCGGCGGCGAGTTTGCCGGCGACACGCATTTTGGCGATGTCCTCGGGAGTCTTGAGGGTGACGGTCATACAGGCTCTCTCTGCGCCCGACGGCGCTGTTCAAAACGAAATGGGCGGCGGATGATGTCGTTGCGGCCCTGAAAAAGGCGATTCTACCAGACGATCAGCGCAAATCCGCGCCCGCGTGCATCGCTTCTCTCTATAAGGGTGCGTATTCCCAGGCAATGAACGGGCGGCGTGCAAGCGCTTCGCCAGGTTTTCAGAATCCGGGTTTCGTTTTAATCCTTGCTGTGGTATAAAATGCGCCGCTTTCCGGGGATGACCCCGTAAGCTTAAATCCACACACGTGTCGACACGATGACCTGGGTGCCTTCGGCTTTTACAGTCGCTGGTTGGTCATTGGGATACGTGGAGGCCAAACCCGACTTATCAAGGAACTATCATGTCCCAAGTCAACATGCGCGATATGCTGAAGGCCGGTGTGCACTTCGGCCACCAGACCCGTTACTGGAACCCGAAAATGGGCAAGTACATTTTCGGCGCGCGCAACAAGATCCACATCATCAACCTTGAAAAAACCCTGCCGATGTTCAACGAAGCACTGACCTTCGTAGAGCGCCTGGCCCAGGGCAAAAACAAGATTCTGTTCGTCGGCACCAAGCGTTCCGCTGGCAAGATCGTTGCTGAAGAAGCAGCACGTTGCGGTTCGCCGTACGTCGATCACCGCTGGTTGGGCGGCATGCTGACCAACTTCAAGACCATTCGCGCTTCCATCAAGCGTCTGCGTGACCTTGAAGTCCAGTCCGAAGACGGTACTTTCGCCAAGCTGACCAAGAAAGAAGCGCTGATGCGCACTCGTGATCTTGAGAAGCTGGACCGCTCCCTGGGCGGTATCAAGGACATGGGCGGTCTGCCTGACGCGCTGTTCGTGATCGACGTTGACCACGAGCGCATCGCGATCACCGAAGCCAACAAGCTGGGTATCCCGGTCATCGGCGTTGTCGATACCAACAGCAGCCCGGAAGGCGTTGACTACATCATCCCAGGCAACGATGACGCCATCCGCGCCATCCAGCTGTACATGGGTTCGATGGCTGACGCTGTCATCCGTGGTCGCAACAATGTAAATGGCGGCACCGAAGTCTTCGCTGAAGAAGCTCCGGCAGCAGCCGCTGAGTAATTGACGCCCTGGCGTTGACTCAGTAAGCAAAAAGGGGGCTTGGCCCCCTTTTTGCCACCTCGAAAACCACTTGTCGCCAGCGCAGCTACCTGTTTGTAACCTGCAGCGGTCTATAAGCAGTGGTTTTTCAGGAAGAATTGATCGCCCGTTCGGTCGGGTGGAATGGTTGAAAACCTATCCAAGAGGATTTTGAAATGGCAGAGATTACTGCAGCGTTGGTCAAAGAACTGCGCGAGCGTACCGGCGAAGGCATGATGGACTGCAAGAAAGCCTTGACCAAGGCTGGCGGCGACATCGAGAAAGCCATTGATGACATGCGCGCTTCGGGCGCCATCAAGGCTGCCAAGAAAGCCGGCAACATTGCCGCTGAAGGCGCGATCGGCATCAAGGATGACGGTAAAGCTGCCGTTATCATCGAAGTCAACTCGCAGACCGACTTCCTGGCCCTGCAAGACGACTTCAAGGCATTCGTTGCCGCCAGCGTCGAAAAAGCATTCGCCGACAAACTGACCGACGCAGCTCCGCTGATCGCCGCTCAGGAATCGGCTCGTGAAGCCCTGGTTGCCAAAGTAGGCGAAAACGTCAACATCCGTCGTCTGGTTCGCGTCGAAGGCGATGTTGTCGGTTCTTACCTGCACGGCAACAAGATCGGTGTTGTTGTGGCCCTCAAAGGCGGCAACGTCGAGCTGGCCAAAGACATCGCAATGCACGTCGCTGCCAGCAATCCTGAGTTCCTGCTGCCGTCGGAAGTTTCCGCTGACGCCATCGAGCGTGAAAAAGCTGTGTTCATGCAGCTCAACGAAGACAAGATCAAAGGCAAGCCAGCCGAAATCGTTGAAAAAATGGTTGCCGGTCGTATCACCAAGTTCCTGGCTGAAGCCAGCCTGGTTGAGCAGGCGTTCGTCAAGAACCCTGAAATCAAGGTCGGTGAACTGGCCAAGAAGGGCGGCGCTGAAATCGTTTCCTTCACCTACTTCAAAGTGGGCGAAGGCATCGAGAAGCCAGTAGACAACTTCGCTGAAGAAGTGGCTGCTCAGCTGGCTGCCAGCAAGCAATAAGATAGTTTGTATAACTGTCGCCCTGAAGAGGCTGCCCGCTCACGCGCGCAGCCTCTTTTCGGATAAGGATGCCGATTTATATTGGTTTCCTGTCGGAACTGGCTTACAAAGCCGTGTTCCGATGGCGCTGTGTCAGCGTCAAGCTAGAGTGAACGCAGGCTGCAAACAGCCCGCAACAGAATTTTTTGAAAAATACGCCGCAGGAGAGATTCGCAATGGCTCAGCAGGGCAGTGGTTATCAGGCTCGCTATAAACGCATTCTACTCAAGCTTAGCGGCGAGGCCCTGATGGGCTCGGAAGAGTTCGGGATCGACCCGAAAGTGCTGGATCGCATGGCCCTGGAAGTGGGCCAGTTGGTCGGGATCGGCGTTCAGGTCGGCCTGGTCATCGGCGGCGGCAACTTGTTCCGTGGCGCGGCGCTGAGCGCGGCGGGCATGGATCGGGTCACGGGCGACCACATGGGCATGCTGGCCACTGTGATGAACGCCCTGGCTATGCGCGACGCGCTGGAGCGTGCCAATATCTCCGCGATCGTGATGTCGGCGATTTCCATGGTTGGCGTGACCGATCACTACGATCGCCGCAAGGCCATGCGCCACCTCAATTCCAAGGAGGTGGTGATTTTTGCCGCGGGTACCGGCAATCCGTTCTTCACCACGGATTCGGCCGCGTGCCTGCGAGCGATCGAGATCGACGCCGATGTCGTGCTCAAGGCTACCAAGGTGGATGGCGTGTACACCGCTGACCCGTTCAAAGACCCGCATGCCGAGAAGTTCGATCATCTGACCTACGATGAAGTGCTGGATCGCAAGCTGGGTGTAATGGACCTGACCGCTATTTGCCTGTGCCGCGACCACAAGATGCCGCTGCGCGTTTTCAACATGAACAAACCCGGGGCCCTGCTCAACATCGTGCACGGTGGCGCCGAAGGAACACTGATCGAGGAAGGCAAGCAATGATCAACGACATCAAGAAAGACGCTCAAGAGCGCATGCAGAAATCCCTGGAGTCTCTGAGCCACGCATTCGGCCAGATTCGTACCGGCAAGGCTCACCCGAGCATCCTCGGCAGCGTCATGGTGCCTTACTACGGCACTGACACGCCGCTGAGCAGCGTCGCCAACGTCACCGTGAAAGACTCGCGCACCCTGCAGGTCGTGGCTTTCGAGCGCAACATGCTCGCCGCTGTAGACAAGGCGATCCAGAGCGCCGGTTTGAACCTCAACCCAACCAACCTCGGTGAGCTGCTGCTGATCCCGATGCCGGCCCTCACCGAGGAAACGCGCAAAGGCTTCACGAAACAGGCCCGTAGCGCCGCGGAAGACGCGCGTGTTGCCGTGCGCAATATCCGTCGTGACGCGTTGGGTGAGCTGAAGAAGCTGGTCAAGGACAAGGAAATCAGTGAAGACGAAGAGCGTCGTGCCATCGCTGATATCGATAAGCTGACCAAAGAATCCGAGGCCCAGATCAGCAAGGCTACGGACGAGAAAGAAAAAGACCTGATGGCCGTATAAGGGTCTCGTTTTCATGGATAAGACCAAGCAGGCCGTGCCGTTCGCGGTACCGCGCCATGTGGCGATCATCATGGACGGCAATAACCGCTGGGCCAAGAAGCGCTTTATGCCCGGTGTTGCCGGGCATAAAGCCGGGGTCGACGCGGTTCGGGCGGTCATTGAGGTGTGTGCCGAGGCCGGGGTCGAGGTGCTCACCCTGTTCGCGTTTTCCAGCGAAAACTGGCAGCGTCCGGCTGACGAGGTCAGCGCCTTGATGGACCTCTTCCTCAAGGCATTGCGGCGTGAAGCCAAGCGCCTCGACGAGAACCGGATCAGTCTGCGGATCATCGGTGATCGCTCGCGCTTTCATCCGGAACTGCAGGCTGCGATGCGCGAAGCCGAGACCGCCACGGCTGGCGCCGATCGGTTCGTTCTGCAGATTGCCGCCAATTACGGCGGTCAGTGGGATATCGCCCAGGCGGCGCAGCGCCTGGCGCGGGAAGTCCAGGCCGGTCACCTGCGGCCCGAAGACATCACGCCCGAGCTGTTGCAAACCTGCCTGGCAACCGGCGACCTGCCGTTGCCGGATCTGTGCATCCGCACCGGTGGCGAACATCGCATCAGCAATTTCCTCCTCTGGCAGCTGGCTTACGCCGAGCTGTACTTCTCCGACCTGTTCTGGCCGGACTTCAAACACGAAGCCATGCGCACTGCGCTGGCCGATTTCGCTTCCCGTCAGCGTCGTTTCGGTAAAACGAGCGAGCAGATCGAAGCTGGAGCCCGGGTTTAATGCTCAAACAACGAATCATCACCGCCCTGATCCTGTTGCCCATCGCCTTGGCTGGCTTTTTCCTGCTTGAAGGAGCCGGCTTCGCCCTGTTCATCGGCCTGGTCGTGACGCTGGGCGCCTGGGAATGGGCGCGGCTGGCAGGTTTTGCTGCGCAGTCGGCGCGCATGATCTACGCGGCAGTGGTCGCCGCCATGCTGTTCATCATGTACCTCGTGCCTGGCATCGCGCCGTGGGTGCTGGGGGCGGCAGTGCTGTGGTGGGCGACGGCAACCTTCCTGGTGCTGACCTATCCACGCACTACGCACCACTGGGCCAATGCCGCGACCAAGCTGATGATCGGCCTGTTGATCCTGCTGCCGGCCTGGCAAGGGCTGATCTGGATCAAGCAGGGCGCACTGGGCAACTGGCAGATCATGGCGGTGATGGTGCTGGTCTGGGGGGCTGACGTTGGCGCCTATTTCTCCGGTCGTGCCTTTGGCAAGCGCAAGCTGGCGCCGAAAGTCAGTCCGGGCAAAAGCTGGGAAGGTGTCTACGGTGGCCTGGCCCTGAGCCTGGTCATTACCGCCGTTGTCGGTTTTGTGCGGGACTGGACCGTCGCGCAATTGCTGATGGGCCTGTTCGGCGCGGCCCTGGTGGTTTTCGTATCGGTCGTCGGCGACCTGACCGAAAGCATGTTCAAGCGTCAGTCCGGGGTCAAGGACAGCAGTAACCTGCTGCCGGGCCACGGTGGTGTACTGGACCGTATCGACAGCCTGACCGCCGCGATCCCGATCTTCGCCGTGCTGTTGTGGATGGCGGCACCGTGAGTCGTCCTCAGCAGATTACCGTTCTGGGGGCCACGGGCTCCATCGGACTGAGTACCCTTGATGTCATCGGTCGCCATCCGGAGCGCTATCAGGTATTCGCTCTCAGTGGCTTCACCCGTCTGAGCGAGCTGCTGGCGCTGTGCATCCGCCACACGCCGCGCTTTGCCGTGGTGCCACATGCCGATGTGGCGCGGGCGCTGCAGGACGACCTGCGCGCCGCTGGCCTGCAAACTCGTGTGCTGGTGGGCGAGGAGGGCCTTTGCCAGGTGGCTTCCGACCCTGAAGTCGACGCCGTGATGGCGGCAATCGTCGGGGCGGCTGGCTTGCGTCCGACGCTGGCGGCGGTGGAGGCTGGCAAGAAAATCCTGCTGGCGAACAAGGAAGCGCTGGTGATGTCCGGTGCACTGTTCATGCAGGCGGTGCGCAAAAGCGGCTCGGTACTGCTGCCCATCGACAGCGAACACAATGCGATTTTCCAATGCATGCCGCAGGATTTTTCCCGCGGCCTGGGGGCGGTCGGCGTTCGGCGGATTCTTCTGACAGCGTCTGGCGGCCCATTCCGGCAGACACCCCTGGAAGAATTGGTGCATGTTTCGCCCGAGCAGGCTTGCGCCCACCCGAACTGGTCCATGGGACGCAAGATATCCGTGGACTCCGCCAGCATGATGAACAAGGGGCTGGAGCTGATCGAGGCCTGCTGGCTGTTCGATGCCCGGCCGTCCCAGGTCGAGGTGGTAATCCATCCACAAAGCGTGATCCACTCCCTGGTGGATTATGTCGATGGTTCGGTCCTCGCCCAGCTGGGGAACCCGGACATGCGCACGCCGATCGCCAATGCGCTGGCCTGGCCGGAGCGGATCGATTCGGGGGTGGCGCCGCTGGACCTGTTTGCCATCGCCCGTCTGGATTTCCAGGCGCCCGATGAGCAGCGGTTTCCTTGCCTGCGCCTGGCTCGGCAGGCGGCCGAGGCCGGCGACAGTGCCCCGGCCATGCTTAACGCGGCCAACGAAGTGGCGGTCGCAGCGTTTCTCGATGGGCGTGTCCGTTACCTCGAGATCGCGAGTATCATCGAGGAGGTCTTGAATCTCGAGGCCGTGGTTTCGCTTGATGATCTCGATGCGGTATTTACCGTCGACGCCAGGGCTCGTGAGCTGGCGGGCCATTGGTTGAAGCGCCACGGGCGTTGAGACTGCGGTACCTTAGCCAGGGTTGTCCCGGGCAGGATTGTGGAGAAAACAGATGAGCGCGCTCTATATGATTGTCGGCACCCTGGTTGCGCTGGGGGTGCTGGTCACTTTTCACGAATTCGGCCATTTCTGGGTCGCGCGTCGCTGTGGCGTCAAGGTTCTGCGTTTTTCCGTTGGCTTCGGCATGCCTTTGCTGCGCTGGCACGACAAGCAGGGCACCGAGTTCGTCGTCGCGGCCATCCCGCTGGGCGGCTACGTCAAGATGCTCGATGAGCGCGAAGGCGAAGTGCCTGTCGATCAGCTTGACCAATCTTTCAATCGCAAGACCGTTCGTCAGCGTATCGCTATCGTGGCGGCGGGCCCGATCGCCAATTTCCTGCTGGCCCTGGTGTTTTTCTGGGCGTTGGCAATGCTCGGCAGCGAGCAGGTGCGCCCGGTCATCGGTGCGGTAGAGGCCGGCAGCGTGGCGGCTCGGGCCGGGTTGGGCGCAGGCCAGGAAATTGTCGCCATCGATGGTGAACCCACCTCGGGCTGGGCGGCGGTCAACCTGCAGTTGGTGCGCCGCCTGGGCGAAAGTGGCTCGCTGCAATTGCTGGTGCGCGAGCAGGGCTCGACGGCGGATTCGCCGCGAGAGCTGATTCTCGACAACTGGCTCAAGGGCGCCGACGAGCCGGATCCGATCCGTTCCCTGGGGATCCGCCCATGGCGTCCGGCGCTGCCGCCTGTGCTGGCCGAGCTCGATCCGAAAGGCCCGGCTCACGCCGCAGGTCTGAAAACCGGCGACCGATTGCTGGCATTCGATGGCCAGTCGGTGAATGACTGGCAACAGGTGGTTG
Organism: Pseudomonas sp. Z1-29; assembly: GCF_051131995.1. NCBI lineage: Bacteria > Pseudomonadati > Pseudomonadota > Gammaproteobacteria > Pseudomonadales > Pseudomonadaceae > Pseudomonas > Pseudomonas sp. Z1-29. Next base: position 1,311,397 of record NZ_CP071645.1, read on the forward strand.
ATTCGGTTCGTGTACGTCCTGATACCAAAATCCTGCTGCGCGTCGAACGCGACGGTGCTTCAATCGACGTCCCGGTGACTCTGGCCGCCCGTGGCGAAAGCAAGGCGCCGACCGGTTACCTGGGGGCGGGCGTCAAGGCGGTCGAGTGGCCGCCGGAAATGATCCGCGAGGTCAGCTTCGGCCCTCTTGAGGCGATTGGCGAGGGTGCGCGTCGTACCTGGACCATGAGTGTCCTGACCCTGGACTCGCTGAAGAAAATGTTGTTCGGCGAGCTCTCGGTAAAAAACTTGAGTGGACCGATAACCATTGCTAAAGTGGCGGGCGCTTCTGCCCAGTCGGGCGTCGCTGATTTCCTGAATTTCCTTGCTTATCTGAGCATTAGCCTGGGGGTTCTGAATTTGCTGCCCATTCCGGTACTGGATGGGGGGCATCTGCTGTTTTATCTGATCGAGTGGGCGCGTGGTCGTCCCTTGTCGGATCGGGTGCAAGGTTGGGGGATACAGATCGGTATCAGCTTGGTGGTCGGGGTGATGTTGCTTGCTCTGGTCAACGATCTGGGTCGTCTGTAACGCTTCGCTGAATTGCGAATCTGCCGCATTTTGCGGCAGTTTGTTTATTGCCAGTTGGAATAAGAAAGGACTTCATGAAACGTCTGCTGCTAACTGCGGTTCTCACCGTATTGATGATCGCCGAAGTTCACGCCGAGTCCTTCACTATCTCTGATATTCGCGTCAACGGCCTCCAGCGGGTTTCCGCGGGTAGCGTCTTTGGTGCCTTGCCGTTGAACGTCGGCGAGCAGGCGGATGATCGGCGCCTGGTGGAATCCACTCGTGCGCTGTTCAAGACCGGCTTCTTTCAAGATATCCAGCTGGGCCGCGACGGCAATGTCCTGGTCATCACGGTCGTCGAGCGCCCATCGGTTGCCAGTATCGAGATCGAAGGCAACAAGGCGATCTCCACTGAAGACCTGATGAAAGGCCTCAAGCAATCCGGCCTGGCCGAAGGCGAGATCTTCCAGCGCGCGACCCTCGAAGGCGTCCGTAACGAGCTGCAACGCCAATACGTTGCCCAGGGCCGTTATTCGGCGACTGTCGACACCGAAGTCGTGCCGCAGCCGCGCAACCGCGTCGGCCTGAAGGTCAACATCAACGAAGGCACCGTCGCCGCCATCCAGCACATCAACGTGGTCGGCAACACGGTGTTCCCGGATGAAGACCTGATCGACCTGTTCGAACTCAAGACCACCAACTGGCTGTCGTTCTTCAAGAACGACGACAAGTACGCTCGTGAAAAACTCTCCGGTGACCTGGAGCGCCTGCGTTCCTACTACCTGGACCGTGGCTACATCAACATGGACATTGCTTCGACCCAGGTGTCCATCACCCCGGACAAGAAGCACGTCTACATCACTGTCAACGTCAACGAAGGAGAGAAGTACACCGTTCGTGACGTCAAGCTCAGTGGTGACCTGAAAGTTCCGGAAGACCAGGTCAAATCGCTGTTGCTGGTGCAGAAGGGGCAGGTGTTCTCGCGCAAGCTGATGACCACCACGTCCGAGCTGATCACTCGCCGCCTGGGTAACGAGGGTTACACCTTCGCCAACGTGAACGGCGTGCCACAACCGCACGATGAAGACCATACCGTCGACATCACGTTCGGCGTGGACCCCGGCAAGCGTGCCTACGTCAACCGCATCAACTTCCGTGGCAACACCAAGTCCGAGGACGAAGTGCTGCGTCGCGAAATGCGCCAGATGGAAGGTGGCTGGGCGTCGACCTACCTGATCGACCAGTCCAAGACCCGCCTGGAGCGCCTGGGCTTCTTCAAGGAAGTCAACGTCGAGACCCCGGCCGTACCGGGCGTCGATGACCAGGTGGATGTGAACTACAGCGTCGAGGAACAAGCCTCCGGTTCGATCACCGCCAGTGTCGGTTTCGCCCAGAGCGCGGGCCTGATCCTGGGTGGTTCGATCACCCAGAACAACTTCCTCGGTACCGGTAACCGCGTCAGCGTGGGCCTGACCCGCAGCGAGTACCAGACCCGCTACAACTTCGGTTACGTGGACCCCTACTGGACTGCCGACGGTGTGAGCCTGGGCTACAACGCCTTCTATCGCACCACCGACTACGACGAGCTCGACTCTGACATCTCCAGCTATGCGGTGGACAGCCTGGGTGCCGGCGTCAACATCGGCTATCCGATCAGCGAAACGTCGCGCCTGACCTTCGGCCTCACCGCCCAGCAGGACGAGATCAGCACTGGCCGCTATACCGTTGACGAAATTTTCGATTTCGTCGAGAAAGAGGGCGACAAGTACCTGAACTTCAAGGCGTCTGTTGGTTGGTCCGAGTCGACCCTGAACAAGGGTGTGTTGGCGACCCGTGGCCGTTCCCAGAGCTTGGTCCTGGAAACCACCACGCCTGGCAGCGACCTGTCGTTCTTCAAGCTCGACTACCGCGGCCAGCTGTTCCAGCCGCTGTCCGACAACTACACCATGCGCCTGCACACCGAGCTGGGTTATGGCGATGGCTACGGTTCGACCGACGGCCTGCCGTTCTACGAGAACTACTACGCCGGTGGTTTCAACTCGGTGCGTGGCTTCAAGGACAGCACCCTGGGCCCGCGCAGTACCCCGAGCCGAGGTGCAGCTGTCACTGGCAACCAGGGGACCATCCGGGATCCGGACCAGGATCCACTGCCGTTCGGTGGTAACGTCCTGATCCAGGGCGGTGCCGAGCTCCTGTTCCCGATGCCGTTCGTCAAGGATCAGCGCTCCCTGCGTACCTCGGTATTCTGGGACGTGGGTAACGTATTCGACTCCAGCTGCGATAAGCCTACTAACAACAATGGCACGTCATCCAACGCAGAGTGCAACGACATCAGCCTGAGCAACCTCGCCAGCTCCGTCGGCGTCGGCGTGACCTGGGTCACCGCGCTAGGCCCGTTGAGCTTCGCGTTGGCGATGCCGATCAAGAAACCGGATGACGCTGAAACCCAGGTTTTCCAATTCTCCCTCGGTCAGACGTTCTAAGCGTCTGACCCAAGATAACGACAATGGATTTTGTAGGAGTACATCGTGCGTAAGTTGACTCAATTGGTTCTCCTGGCGACCGTACTGGTCGCAGGTCCGGCTTTTGCCGACATGAAGATCGCCGTCCTGAACTATCAGATGGCCCTGCTGGAATCCGACGCGGCGAAGAAATACGCTGTGGACGCGGAGAAAAAATTCGGCCCGCAACTGACCAAGCTCAAAGGCCTGGAAAGCAGCGCCAAGGGTATCCAGGATCGTCTGGTGGCAGGTGGCGACAAAATGGCCCAGGGTGAGCGCGAGCGCCTGGAGCTTGAATTCAAGCAAAAGGCCCGTGACTTCCAGTTCCAGTCCAAGGAACTGAACGAAGCGAAAGCCGTTGCCGACCGCGAAATGCTCAAGCAGCTCAAGCCGAAACTCGACAGCGCTGTGGAAGAAGTCATCAAGAAGGGTGGTTTTGACCTGGTGTTCGAGCGTGGTGCAGTGATTGATGTCAAGCCTCAGTACGACATCACGCGCCAGGTTATCGAGCGCATGAATCAGCTGAAGTAATCCATGACAGCGACTATCAAGCTCGGCCAGTTGGCCGAGTTCCTCGGCGCCACCCTGCGTGGCGACCCGGAGAAGGTCATCACTGGGCTAGCCACTTTGCAAGAGGCTGGCCCAGCTCAGTTGAGCTTCCTGGCAAATCCTCAATATCGCAAATACCTGGCTGATAGCCGGGCTGCCGCGCTGTTGCTCAAGGCCGGTGATGCCGAAGGGTTTGCCGGTGATTCGCTGATCGTGGCCGACCCCTACCTTGCGTATGCGCGGATTTCCCATCTGTTCGATCCCAAGCCCAAGTCGGCTGCCGGTATCCACCCGAGTGCGGTGATCGCGGCGGACGCCGTGGTGGATCCCTCGGCCAGCGTTGGCCCGTTTGTCGTGATTGAAGGCGCCGCCCGGATTGGCGCCGGTGTGACGCTGGGGGCCCATTGCTTCATCGGCGCGCGCTGCGAGATCGGCGAAGGTGGCTGGCTGGCGCCCCGGGTGACGCTGTATCACGATGTGCGCATCGGCAAGCGGGTAGTGATCCAGTCTGGCGCAGTGCTCGGTGGCGAAGGCTTCGGTTTTGCCAATGAGAAAGGCGTCTGGCAAAAGATTGCCCAGATCGGTGGCGTAACCGTCGGCGATGACGTGGAGATCGGCGTCAACACCGCCATCGACCGTGGCGCGCTGGCCGACACGGTCATTGGTAATGGCGTCAAGCTCGACAACCAGATCCAGATCGCCCACAACGTCCAGGTCGGTGACCACACCGCCATGGCCGCCTGCGTGGGCATCTCCGGCAGTACCAAAATCGGCAAGCACTGCATGCTCGCCGGTGGCGTGGGCCTGGTGGGCCATATCGATATCTGTGACAACGTGTTCCTGACCGGAATGACCATGGTGACCCACTCGATTACCGAGCCGGGTGCCTATTCTTCCGGCACAGCCATGCAACCGGCAGCCGAGTGGCGCAAGAGCGCGGCGCGTATCCGCCAGCTCGACGACATCGCGCGGCGCCTCAAGCAGGTGGAAAAGCGTGTAGGGGACGTGACCCCTGGCGGTAATGCTTCATCAGATGGCTGATACCATTTCCATATCAAGTGTGCACAGCCGCTAGGCCCTGGCTTCCTTGATTTGCTAGCGGGGTGCGCGTCAATCGTGCGCTCCCAATCTTTACATAGGCTTCCCCCCGAAATGATGGACATCAACGAGATTCGCGAATACCTGCCTCACCGTTACCCGTTCCTGCTGGTGGATCGGGTCGTGGACCTGGATGTTGAAGGCAAGCGCATTCGCGCCTACAAGAATGTCAGCATCAACGAACCCTTCTTCAATGGTCACTTCCCCGCGCATCCAATCATGCCGGGCGTATTGATCATCGAGGCGATGGCTCAGGCTGCCGGGATCCTTGGTTTCAAAATGCTCGACGTGAAGCCTGCCGACGGTACGCTTTACTACTTTGTTGGCTCGGACAAGCTGCGCTTCCGCCAGCCGGTCACTCCGGGCGATCAGTTGATCCTCGAAGCCAGGTTCATCAGTTGCAAGCGCCAGATCTGGAAATTCGAATGCCAGGCTTCGGTCGATGGCAAGCCGGTCTGCTCCGCTGAAATCATCTGTGCGGAACGCAAGCTATGAGTTTGATTGACCCTCGCGCAATCATCGATCCGACGGCCGTACTGGCCGCCGATGTCGAGGTTGGCCCTTGGTCGATCATCGGCGCAGGTGTGGAAATCGGCGAGGGCACGGTGATCGGGCCCCATGTGATCCTCAAGGGGCCGACCCGGATCGGCCGGCACAACCGCATCTACCAGTTCTCATCGGTAGGCGAGGACACGCCCGACCTCAAGTACAAAGGTGAAGAAACCCGCCTGGTGATTGGCGATCACAACGTGATCCGCGAAGGCGTGACGATTCACCGTGGCACCGTCCAGGACCGTTCCGAAACGACGCTGGGCGACCACAACCTGATCATGGCCTATGCCCACATCGGCCACGACAGCGTTATTGGCAACCATTGCATCCTGGTCAACAACACCGCGTTGGCCGGACATGTGCACGTAGATGACTGGGCGATCCTGTCCGGTTTCACCCTGGTCCACCAGTATTGCCACATTGGCGCCCATAGCTTCTCCGGCATGGGCACCGCCATCGGCAAGGACGTCCCTGCCTACGTCACCGTGTTCGGCAATCCGGCCGAGGCTCGCAGCATGAACTTCGAAGGCATGCGTCGGCGTGGTTTCAGCGAAGAGGCCATAACTGCCCTGCGTCGCGCCTACAAGGTTGTGTATCGCCAGGGCCTGACGGTCGAGCAGGCGCTCGCCGAACTGGCCGAGGCAGCGGCACAGTTTCCGGAAGTCGCAATATTCCGCGATTCCATCCTGTCTTCGACCCGCGGCATCACCCGCTGATCATGGCGAACCTGCGTATCGCACTGGTGGCGGGCGAAGCTTCCGGTGACATCCTGGGCGCCGGCCTGATGCGCGCGCTCAAGGCGCTGCACCCGGCGGTCGAGTTCATCGGGGTGGGTGGGCCATTGATGGAAGCCGAGGGACTGGTGTCCTACTTCCCGATGGAGCGCCTGTCGGTGATGGGGCTGGTGGAAGTGCTCGGCCGCTTGCGTGAGCTGCTGGCCCGGCGCAAGAAGCTGATCCAGACGCTGATCGAAGAAAAACCGGATGTGTTCATCGGTATCGATGCGCCGGATTTCACCCTCAATATCGAACTCAAGCTGCGCCAGGCCGGGATCAAGACCGTGCATTACGTCAGCCCGTCGGTCTGGGCCTGGCGACAGAAGCGCGTGTTGAAGATCCGCGAGGGCTGCGACCTGATGCTCACGCTGCTGCCGTTCGAAGCCCGGTTCTACGAAGAAAAAGGCGTGCCCGTGCGATTTGTCGGTCACACCTTGGCCGACACCATTCCCCTGGAGGCGGACCGCGAGGCGGCTCGCCAGGCGCTGGGCCTGGCCGCGGGCCCGCTGGTGGCGTTGATGCCCGGTAGCCGAGGCGGCGAAGTGAGTCGCCTGGGCGGGCTGTTCTTCGACGCCGCCGAGCGTCTGCGGGCGATGCGTCCGGACGTACGATTCATCTTGCCGTGCGCCAGTCCACAGCGGCGGGTCCAGCTCGAAGCGCTCCTGGCCGATCGCGATTTGCCGGTCACGCTGCTTGACGGCCAATCCCATCAAGCGCTGGCGGCCTGCGATGCCGTGTTGATTGCCTCCGGCACTGCTACCCTTGAGGCATTGTTGTACAAGCGCCCGATGGTGGTTGCCTATCGTCTGGCGCCGTTGACGTTCTGGATTCTCAAGCGCATGGTCAAGAGCCCTTACGTTTCCCTGCCGAATCTGCTGGCCCAGCGCCTGCTGGTGCCTGAACTGCTGCAGGATGACGCGACCGCCGAGTCCCTGGCCAGCACGCTTTTGCCGTTGATCGATGGCGGCGAGGAACAGACCCGGGGCTTTGACGAAATCCACCGTACCTTGCGTCGCGATGCCTCCAACCAGGCAGCAGACGCGGTACTGACCTTGATCGGCGCCAGACGATGAGCAACGTGAAGCTGCAGATGGGCCTGGACTTCAACCTGGTCGCCGAAGTCGAAGAGTTGGTCGCGGGTGTCGATGAGGTGGGCCGTGGCCCGTTGTGCGGTGCGGTGGTGACGGCGGCGGTGATCCTCGATCCGAAGCGGCCGATCCTGGGGCTCGATGACTCCAAGAAGCTCACCGAGGCCCGGCGTGAAAAACTCTACGACGAAATCTGCGAAAAAGCCTTGAGCTGGTGCATTGCCCGGGCCGAGGTCGAAGAGATCGACGAGTTGAACATCCTGCATGCCACCATGCTGGCAATGCAGCGGGCGGTACACGGCCTGCACATCACGCCGAAGCTGGCGATGATCGACGGCAACCGTTGCCCCCAGCTGTCGATGCGCGCTGAAGCGGTCATCCAGGGCGACGGCAAGGTGCCGGCTATCGCAGCGGCCTCGATCCTGGCCAAGGTCAGTCGCGACCGGGAAATGGCCGCATTCGAATTGATCTACCCGGGCTATGGCATCGGCAGCCACAAGGGCTATCCGACCCCCGTTCATCTGGAAGCCTTGGCGCGCCTCGGGCCGACGCCCATCCACCGGCGCTCGTTCGCCCCGGTGCGGCTGGCCTATGAAGCTCGCGAAGGCTTGATTGTGAGTAGTCAGGCTCTGGTTTCCTGATGCAGGCCTTTGTCAGGCTGACCGCTCATGGCTGATGTTTTACCCAAGGCCCGGTACAATCCGGGCCTTGTTGTTTTCATGACTTAACGCAGGATCACTATGCCGGCTTCATTCGTTCATCTACGCCTGCACACTGAATATTCCCTGGTCGACGGCCTGGTGCGGATCAAGCCATTGGTCAAGACCCTGGTCGGCATGAACATGCCTGCCGTGGCCGTTACCGACCAGAACAACATGTGTTCGCTGGTCAAGTTCTACAAGAACGCCATGGGCGCCGGGATCAAGCCGATCTGCGGTGCCGACCTGTGGCTGGCGAACAAGGACCCGGATGCGCCGCTGAGCCGTATCAGCCTGCTGGTGATGAACGCCGTCGGCTACCGCAACCTCACCGAGCTGATTTCCCGCGGCTTTATCGAGGGCCAGCGCAATGGCTCGATCATCATCGAGCGCGAGTGGGTGGCCGAGGCGAGCGAAGGCCTGATCATGCTGTCGGCGGCCAAGGAAGGTGAGATCGGCCTGGCCCTGCTCAGCGACAACACCGAGGAAGCCGAGCAACTGGCTCGCGACTGGATGACGGTGTTCCCGGACCGCTTCTATATCGAGGTGCAACGCACCAACCGTCCGAATGACGAAGAGCACCTGCACGCCGCCGTGGCCCTGGCCGACAAGCTGGGCGCGCCGCTGGTGGCGACCAACGACGTGCGGTTCATCAAGCAGGAAGATTTCGAAGCCCACGAAACCCGCGTCTGCATCGGTGAGGGGCGGGCCCTTGATGATCCGCGTCGGTCAAAGAACTACAGCGACCAGCAGTACCTCAAGAGCGCCGAGGAGATGGCGGAGCTGTTCAGCGACCTGCCCGAAGCGCTGGAAAACACCGTCGAGATTGCCAAGCGCTGCAACATCGAAGTGAAGCTGGGCAAACACTTCCTGCCCAACTTCCCGATTCCCGATGGCATGACCATCGATGAGTATTTTCGCAAGGTGTCGTTCGACGGCCTGGACGAGCGCCTAAAGGTCCTGCTGCCCAAGGACACCACCGAAGATTACGAAGCCAAGCGCCAGGTCTATGTCGACCGGCTGAATTTCGAGCTGGATATCATCATCCAGATGGGCTTCCCCGGTTACTTCCTGATCGTGATGGATTTTATCCAGTGGGCCAAGAGCAACGGCGTGCCCGTCGGCCCAGGGCGGGGGTCGGGTGCCGGGTCGCTGGTGGCCTATGTGCAGAAGATCACCGACCTCGACCCGCTGGAATATGACCTGCTGTTCGAACGTTTCCTCAACCCGGAACGGGTCTCCATGCCCGACTTCGACGTCGACTTCTGCATGGACGGTCGCGACCGGGTGATCGATTACGTCGCCGAGAAGTACGGCCGCAACGCGGTAAGCCAGATCATCACCTTCGGTTCCATGGCCGCCAAGGCGGTGGTGCGTGACGTGGCGCGGGTGCAGGGCAAGTCCTACGGCCTGGCGGATCGCCTGTCGAAGATGATTCCCTTCGAAGTCGGCATGACCCTGGAAAAAGCCTACGAGCAGGAAGAGATCCTGCGCGATTTCATCAAGGTCGATGAGGAAGCGGCGGAAATCTGGGAAATGGCGCGCAAGCTCGAAGGCGTGGTGCGTAACGTCGGCAAGCACGCCGGTGGCGTGGTGATCGCGCCAACCAAACTGACTGACTTTTCGCCGATCTATTGCGACGAAGAGGGCGACGGCCTGGTGACCCAGTTCGACAAGGATGACGTCGAGGCGGCCGGCCTGGTGAAGTTCGACTTCCTCGGCCTGCGGACCCTGACGATCATCGATTGGGCGCTCAAGACCATCAACCGCGACCGGGCCAAGGTCGGCGAAGAGCCGCTGGACATCGCGTTTATTCCGCTGGACGACAAGCCGACCTACAGCCTCTTGCAAAAAGCCGAAACCACCGCGGTGTTCCAGCTTGAATCGCGCGGCATGAAGGAGCTGATCAAAAAGCTCAAGCCCGACTGCCTCGAAGACCTGATCGCACTGGTGGCCCTGTTCCGTCCGGGCCCTCTGCAATCGGGCATGGTCGATGACTTCATCAACCGCAAGCACGGGCGCGCCGAGCTGGCGTACCCGCACCCCGACTACCAGTACGACGGCCTCAAGCCGGTGCTGGCGCCGACCTACGGCATCATCCTGTATCAGGAACAGGTGATGCAGATTGCCCAGGTCATGGCCGGTTATACCCTCGGCGGCGCGGACATGCTGCGTCGAGCCATGGGTAAGAAAAAGCCCGAGGAGATGGCCAAGCAACGCGGTGGTTTCATCGAAGGTTGTGCGAACAACGGCATCGATGCGGACCTGGCGGGCAACATCTTCGACCTGGTGGAAAAGTTCGCCGGCTACGGCTTCAACAAATCCCACTCCGCCGCCTATGGCCTGGTTTCGTATCAGACCGCGTGGCTGAAGGCGCACTACCCGGCGCCGTTCATGGCCGCGGTACTCTCGGCGGACATGCACAACACCGACAAGGTCGTGACCTTGATCGAAGAAGTGCGGACCATGAAGCTGCGCCTCGACGCGCCGGATGTGAACGCTTCGGAGTTCAAATTCACGGTCAACGACGAAGGCCGCATCATCTACGGTCTTGGCGCGATCAAGGGCGTGGGCGAGGGTCCGGTGGAGGCGATCACCGAAGCGCGCCAGGACGGGCCGTTCAAGGACCTGTTCGATTTTTGCGCGCGGGTCGACCTCAAGCGCATCAACAAGCGCACCCTCGACGGGCTGATCCGCAGTGGCGCGCTGGACCGCTTGGGCCCGTACTTCCAGGATGAGCCCAAGGCCTACCAGGCCAACATCGACCGCAACCGCGCGGTGTTGCTGGCGGCGATGGAGGAGGCGATCAAGGCTGCTGAACAGACCGCCCGTACCCACGACAGCGGCCACGCCGACCTGTTTGGCGGGCTGTTTGTCGAGGAAGACGCCGATGTGTATGCCAACCATCGCAAGGCCAAGGAGCTGACCCTCAAGGAGCGCCTCAAAGGTGAAAAAGACACCTTGGGCCTGTACCTGACCGGCCACCCGATCGACGAATACGAGGGCGAAATCCGCCGCTTCGCTCGCCAGCGCATCATCGACCTCAAGCCCGCTCGCGATACGCAAACCGTCGCCGGCATGATCATCGCCCTGCGGGTAATGAAGAACAAAAAGGGCGACAAGATGGGCTTCATCACCCTCGACGACCGCTCCGGGCGTATCGAAGCGTCGTTGTTTGCCGATGCGTTCCATTCGGCGCAGTCGCTGTTGCAGACCGATGCAATGGTTGTGGTGGAAGGCGAGGTCAGCAACGACGACTTCTCCGGTGGCCTGCGGCTGCGGGTCAAGCGGGTGATGAGCATGGAGGATGCCCGTACCAACCTGGCCGAGAGCCTGCGCCTGAAGTTGCAGACCCAGGACCTCAAGGGCGATCAGCTACGCTGGTTGGGCGAGTTGTTCAAGCGCCACCGTGGTGCGTGCCCGATCACCATGGAGTACGTGCGCCCCGATGCCAAGGCCGTGCTGCAGTTCGGCGAGGGCTGGCGGATCGACCCGGCGGATGCGTTGATTCAAGCCTTGCGTGACCAGTTCGGCAAAGACAACGTCTTCCTCCAATACCGTTGACGGCCAGGGGCCACTCCTGAACCTGGAGCGACCCTGACCTCGACTCGAATTTTTAATCTCGACCTGAACGCGCCTCTCCCTTAAGGTAGGCGCGAATAGACAACCGGCCGGCCCAAGCTCACTTGGACGTCGACCCAAGACGGACGCCTATGAACCCGAATTTTCTAGATTTCGAACAGCCGATCGCCGACCTTCAAGCCAAGATCGAAGAGTTGCGCTTGGTCGGTAACGACAATTCGCTGAATATCGGCGATGAAATCTCTCGGCTGCAGGACAAAAGCCGCACGCTGACCGAAGACATCTTCGGCAAGCTGACCAGCTGGCAGATCGCGCGTCTGGCGCGGCATCCGCGTCGTCCCTACACCTTGGACTACATTGAACACATCTTTACCGAGTTCGATGAGCTTCACGGCGACCGTCACTTCTCCGATGACGCCGCGATCGTCGGCGGTGTCGCTCGTCTGGATGACCAGCCGGTGATGATCATCGGCCACCAGAAAGGCCGCGAAGTGCGCGAGAAAGTACGCCGCAACTTCGGCATGCCGCGTCCGGAAGGCTACCGCAAGGCCTGCCGCCTTATGGAAATGGCCGAGCGCTTCAAGATGCCGATCCTGACGTTCATCGACACGCCGGGCGCCTACCCGGGTATCGACGCCGAAGAGCGCAACCAGAGCGAGGCGATTGCCTGGAACCTGCGCGTGATGGCTCGCCTGAAGACCCCGATCATCGCTACCGTGATCGGCGAAGGCGGTTCCGGCGGGGCGTTGGCCATCGGCGTTTGCGACCAGTTGAACATGCTGCAATATTCCACTTACGCGGTGATTTCGCCGGAAGGCTGCGCCTCGATCCTGTGGAAAACCGCCGAGAAGGCGCCGGACGCCGCAGAAGCCATGGGCATCACCGCCGAACGCCTGAAGGGCCTGGGTATCGTCGACAAGGTAATCAGCGAGCCAGTGGGCGGTGCCCATCGCGACCCGGCCGCGGCCGCAGCGCTGATTCGCGCGGAGCTGAGCTCCCAGCTGTCGATGCTCAAGAACTTCGATAACGACGCGCTGCTGGCGCGTCGCTACGAGCGGTTGATGAGCTACGGTCTCTGACTCAAGCGCTGTACCCTGTGTGGGAGCGAGCTTGCTCGCGATGGCGGTTTAACATTCAACAGATGAGTTGACTGATATACCGCCATCGCGAGCAAGCTCGCTCCCACAAATGTTTGTGCCCAGGCTGACTCCTATGAACTCCAGCGCGGATCTGCCAACCCGGCTCCTCACCCAACTATCCCCCTGGCGCAACGCCGCCACCTGGCGCATCGCTTTCTCCGGTGGCCTCGATTCCACTGTCCTGTTGCATCTGCTCGCGACCCTTTCGAAAAACCATTCGTTGCCTGCGCTGAGCGCCATCCACGTCCATCATGGCCTCCAGGCTGTGGCCGATGCCTGGCCTGAACATTGTCATCGGGTTTGCGCAGCCCTTGGCGTGGCTCTGGAGGTGGTCAGTGTGCAAGTCCGCCCCGGCGCCAGCATCGAACGAGCCGCCCGTGACGCGCGGTATGCGGCGTTCATTGCCGCGACGCAGGGCAACGAAGTGTTGCTCACTGGCCAGCATCGTGATGATCAGGCAGAAACCCTGTTGTTTCGTTTGCTGCGCGGGGCAGGGGCGAGGGGCTTGGCGGCGATGCCCCGGCAGCGTCCCTTGGGCCAGGGGCACTTGTTGCGGCCATTGCTCGACGTGTCCCGGGCAGAGTTGGAGAATTACGCGGCGGAGCAAGGCCTGGACTGGATCGAGGATCCCTCCAACAACGATCTCCGGTACGCGCGCAATTATCTGCGCCAGCGGGTCTTCCCGCTGTTGTCCGCGCAGTGGCCCCAAGCGTCGTTGACCCTGGCCCGCAGCGCCGCGCATTTGAGCGAAGCCCAGGGCTTGCTGGACGAGCTGGCGCAGCTCGATCTGCACCGCGCCCGCATCCCGGGCGCATTCGACTGGCTCGGGCTGCAGTCGCTTGAACTGCCGCCGTTGCGGGCCTTGTCGCCCGCCCGACAGCGCAATGCGCTGAGTCATTGGCTGGCGCCGCTGACGACCCTTCCCGACAGCGATCATTGGGTCGGCTGGGACTCACTGCGTGACGCGCAAGAGGACGCCCGCCCGATCTGGCGACTGGCCGGCGGCGAATTGCACCGGGCCGGCGCAAGAGTCTGGTGGTTATCCGACCACTGGCTGCGCCCGGTCTCGGGCTCCGTAGCCTGGGCGCGGGTTGATCAGCCCTTGTCATTGCCCGATAACGGCAGGGTGATCCTGCGCGGCAAGGGCCCCGTCGGCCCACTCTGTATTCGTTATCGCCAAGGCGGCGAAGTGCTTGACGTTCCCGGCCGTGGTCACCGTGATCTCAAGCGCCTGCTCAATGAAAGCGGCCTGCCGGCGTTCGTCCGCGGTCGATTGCCGCTGCTTTATCAAGGTGAACAATTATTGGCGGTGGCCAATCTGGCCGGGCTCGACGCGCAGGCCGATGGCAGTTGGCAATTGATCTGGACGCCAGGAAGCCAAGATCTGGGTTTGAGCTGAAAGGGGCTTTCCGGTAGACTACGCTCCCTTCTTGATACAACTTCTGTGGATTCGCCTGAATTGCAGGAGTTGCCGATTACCAAGCAGTCTTTGCTGGGCGATTCCAAAAAATGTGTAGCGAGCAACGTACCGGTGATTTCACCTCCGGTCTGTCCCGACGCGGCGGTTTTTTTGAAAGGTGCACTGTGATTAATGCAGGTGATCGGGGGCTTCGGCCTTCCTTCGCTCTCCCCGGCGGCTCGGACCGCTTTAACGCAGACTTCTAGGGTTTTTCATGACGCGCTACATATTCGTCACGGGCGGTGTTGTTTCTTCATTGGGGAAAGGCATTGCCTCGGCTTCATTGGCGGCCATCCTGGAGGCGCGGGGACTTAAGGTCACCATGCTCAAGCTGGACCCGTACATCAACGTCGACCCGGGCACCATGAGCCCGTTCCAGCACGGTGAAGTGTTCGTCACCCACGACGGCGCCGAGACCGACCTGGACCTGGGCCACTACGAGCGGTTCATCCGCACGACCATGACCCAGAACAACAACTTCACCACCGGCCGTGTCTACGAGCACGTGTTGCGCAAGGAGCGTCGGGGTGACTACCTGGGCGCGACCATCCAGGTCATTCCGCACATCACCGACGAAATCAAGCGCCGCATCATCAAGGGTGCCGGCGACGCCGACGTGGCGATGGTCGAGATCGGCGGTACCGTGGGCGACATCGAATCCCAGCCGTTCCTTGAGGCCATCCGCCAGCTGCGTTTCGAAATCGGCGCCAAGCGCGCGATGCTGATGCACCTGACACTGGTTCCGTACATCGCTACCGCCGGTGAAACCAAGACCAAGCCGACCCAGCACTCGGTCAAGGAGCTGCGCTCCATCGGCCTGCAGCCGGACGTGCTGATCTGCCGCTCCGACCACCCGATCGATATTTCCTCGCGCCGCAAGATCGCCCAGTTCACCAACGTTGAAGAGCGTGCGGTGATCGGCCTGGAAGACGCCGACACCATCTACAAGATCCCCGGCATCCTGCATTCCCAGGGCCTGGATGACTTCGTCGTCGAGCGCTTCGGCCTGCAATGCGCCAGCGCCGACCTGTCCGAATGGGACGCGGTCGTCGATGCCAAGCTGAACCCGGAGCACGAAGTCACCATCGCCATGGTCGGCAAGTACATGGAGCTGCTGGACGCTTACAAGTCGCTGATCGAGGCGATGAGCCATGCCGGCATCAGCAACCGCACCAAGGTCAACCTGCGCTACATCGATTCCGAAGATATCGAGAACCAGGGCACCGGCCTGCTTGAAGGCGCCGATGCGATCCTCGTGCCGGGCGGCTTTGGCCTGCGGGGCGTGGAAGGCAAGATCACCGCGGTGCAATACGCTCGCGAGAACAAGGTGCCTTACCTGGGTATCTGCCTGGGCATGCAAGTGGCCGTCATCGAGTTCGCGCGTAATGTGATGGGCTGGAAGGACGCCAACTCCACCGAATTCGATCGCGCCAGCGGCCACCCGGTCGTGGGCCTGATCACCGAGTGGGAAGACGCCACCGGCTCGGTCGAAGTGCGTACCGAAACTTCCGATCTGGGCGGTACCATGCGCCTCGGTGCCCAGGAATGCCTGCTTGAAGCTGGCTCCAAGGTGCACGATTGCTACGCCAAGGACGTGATCGTCGAGCGTCACCGCCACCGCTATGAAGTCAACAACAACCTGCTGCCACAACTGATCGAAGCCGGCCTGAAAATCTCCGGCCGCTCCGGTGACGGTGCGTTGGTTGAAGTGGTCGAGGCCGCGGATCACCCGTGGTTCGTCGCTTGCCAGTTCCACCCGGAGTTCACCTCGACACCGCGTGACGGTCATCCGTTGTTCAGCGGTTTCGTCAAAGCCGCTTTGGCTCAACACCAGAAGAAGGCATAAGACCATGGCCCAGAAGATCATCCGCGTCGGCGACATCGAGATTGCCAACGACAAACCCATGGTGCTGTTCGGCGGCATGAACGTGCTTGAAAGCCGCGACATGGCAATGCAGGTCTGTGAGGAATACGTCAAGGTCACCCAGAAACTGGGCATCCCTTACGTGTTCAAGGCCAGCTTCGACAAGGCCAACCGTTCATCCGTGACTTCCTACCGTGGCCCGGGCCTGGAAGAGGGCATGCGGATCTTCCAGGACATCAAGCAAGCGTTCGGCGTGCCGATCATCACCGACGTGCACGAGCCTGACCAGGCCGCGGTTGTCGCCGAGGTCTGTGACATCATCCAGCTGCCGGCCTTCCTGTCGCGCCAGACCGATCTGGTGGTCGCGATGGCCAAGACCGGCGCGGTGATCAACATCAAGAAAGCCCAGTTCCTCGCGCCCCAGGAAATGAAACACATCCTGAGCAAGTGCGAAGAGGCCGGCAACGATCAACTGATCCTCTGCGAGCGCGGTTCGAGCTTCGGCTACAACAACCTGGTGGTAGACATGCTCGGCTTCGGCATCATGAAGCAGTTCGAGTACCCGGTATTCTTCGACGTCACTCATGCGCTGCAGATGCCCGGTGGTCGGTCCGATTCCGCCGGCGGTCGTCGCGCCCAGGTAACCGACCTGGCCAAGGCCGGCATGAGCCAGTCCTTGGCGGGCCTGTTCCTAGAAGCCCACCCTGATCCGGACAACGCCAAGTGCGATGGCCCTTGTGCCCTGCGCTTGAACAAGCTGGAACCTTTCCTGTCTCAGCTCAAGGCGCTGGACGAGCTGGTCAAGGGTTTTCCGACGATAGAAACCGCGTAACACGGCTTTCTCCGGTAAAGTACCGCTCGATAAACGCTCTGGCCTGCGGGCCGGGCGTTATCGTCGGCGAGCCTGCCCGCTGCTCTGTACCCGCCGACGGTAAAAGATTTCCTCTCGCTGCGTCGTTTTCGTCAACTTTGGAGTGTTCACAACAATGGCAAAAATCGTCGACATCAAAGGTCGTGAAGTTCTCGACTCCCGTGGCAACCCCACTGTCGAAGCGGACGTGCTTCTCGACAACGGCATCATCGGCAGCGCCTGCGCGCCGTCCGGTGCTTCCACTGGCTCGCGCGAAGCGCTGGAGCTGCGTGATGGCGACAAGAGCCGTTACCTGGGCAAGGGCGTGCTGAAAGCCGTCGCCAACATCAACGGTCCGATCCGCGACCTGTTGCTGGGCAAGGACCCTGCCGACCAGAAAGCCCTCGACCAGGCCATGATCAAACTCGACGGTACCGAAAACAAAGCGACCCTGGGCGCCAACGCGATCCTCGCCGTTTCCCTGGCCGCCGCCAAGGCTGCCGCCCAGGACCAGGACCTGCCGCTGTACGCGCACATCGCCAACCTGAACGGTACCCCGGGCGTCTACTCGATGCCGGTGCCGATGATGAACATCATCAACGGCGGCGAGCATGCCGATAACAACGTCGACATCCAGGAGTTCATGGTCCAGCCGGTTGGCGCCAAGTCCTTCTCCGAAGGCCTGCGTATGGGCACCGAGATTTTCCATCACCTCAAGGCTGTGCTGAAGGCCCGTGGCCTGAGCACCGCGGTTGGCGACGAGGGCGGCTTCGCGCCGAACCTGGCGTCCAACGAAGACGCGCTGAAAGTGATCTCCGAAGCCGTGGCCAACGCTGGCTACAAGCTGGGCACCGACGTGACCCTGGCCCTGGACTGCGCGGCCAGTGAGTTCTTCGAAGACGGTAAATACAATCTGTCCGGCGAAGGCCAGGTGTTCACCGCCGAAGGTTTTGCCGACTACCTCAAGGGCCTGACCGAGCGCTACCCGATCATCTCCATCGAAGATGGCCTGGACGAGTCCGACTGGGCTGGCTGGAAAATCCTCACCGACAAGATCGGCGAGAAAACCCAGCTGGTGGGTGACGACCTGTTCGTGACCAACACCAAGATCCTGAAAGAGGGCATCGACAAGAAGATCGCCAACTCGATCCTGATCAAGTTCAACCAGATCGGTACCCTGACCGAAACCCTGGAAGCCATCCAGATGGCCAAGGCTGCCGGCTACACCGCGGTCATCTCCCACCGTTCCGGTGAAACCGAAGATTCGACCATTGCCGACCTGGCCGTGGGTACTGCTGCTGGCCAGATCAAGACCGGTTCCCTGTGCCGTTCCGACCGCGTTTCCAAGTACAACCAACTGTTGCGTATCGAAGAGCAGTTGAATGGCAAGGCCAAGTACAACGGCCGTGCCGAGTTTCGCGGCTAAGCGGTAAATGGTAAAAAGACAGCGGATTGTGTCGCAAAGGTCGCCAAGGCGGCGGTTTTGCCTCTAATCTGATGCCTTATCAAGCACAAGCCTGGATTTTCCAGGCTTCGTGCTATCAGACCTTCAAGTTTGGCATGGCGGTCTTTTTTCACTGGATACTGATATTCGATGCGCAGTCCCAATTGGTTGTTTCTTGTCTTGCTTCTCTTGCTGGCCGGCTTGCAGTACCGCCTGTGGGTGGGTAATGGCAGCCTGGCGCAAGTGGCCGACCTGACTCAGCAAATTGCCGACCAGCACGCTGAAAACGAGGCGCTGCTGGAGCGTAACCGGGTAATGGACGCCGAAGTGACAGAGCTGAAAAAAGGCATGGAGACCGTTGAAGAGCGGGCTCGACATGAGCTGGGCATGGTCAAGGAGGGCGAAACCCTCTACCAGTTGGCCCAATGAGTATTCGTTTGCCGGCCTTCTGGGCCGTGATTCCTGCCGCGGGCGTTGGTGCCCGCATGGCCGCGGACCGTCCCAAGCAATATCTGCAGCTGGGCGGACGTACCATTCTCGAACACAGCCTTGGCTGCTTTCTCGACCACCCAACCGTCAAGGGCGTGGTGGTCAGCGTTGCACAGGATGATCCTTACTGGCCGACACTGGCCTGCGCCAGCGATCCTCGAATCCAGCGTGTGGACGGCGGTGAGCAGCGTTCCGATTCGGTGCTCAATGCCTTGTTGCACCTTCATGAACACGGCGCCGACGATTTCGATTGGGTGCTGGTGCATGACGCCGCGCGGCCCAATCTGGCGCGGGGCGATCTCGACACATTGCTCCATGAGCTGGCGAACGATCCGGTCGGAGGACTATTGGCAGTGCCCGCCCGCGATACGCTCAAGCGCGTCGACAAGCATGGCCGTGTGCTGGAAACAATTGATCGCAGCGTGATCTGGCAAGCCTACACGCCACAGATGTTCCGCCTCGGCGCCTTGCATCGGGCCCTGGCCGACAGCCTGGTGGCGGATGCACTGATCACCGACGAAGCTTCGGCCATGGAATGGGCGGGGCAGGCGCCTCGGTTGATCGAAGGGCGATCGGACAACATCAAGGTCACCCGGCCGGAAGACCTGGAGTGGTTGCGCCAGCGTTGGGCGAATCGGCATTGAGCGCTGGAGGCGTCTTCCTGACCGTCTTCGCGAGCAGGCTCGCTCCCACATTGGATCTTCAGTCGCCATGAATGTTGGGTACAACCAGAAACCTCTGTGGGAGCGAGCCTGCTCGCGATAGCAATTGCTCAGGCAACACAAAAGCCACGGTCACCCCCGATACTCCGGCCGCTCAGCCAACCCCTCCTTCAAGTAATCCACCAACTTGCGCACCTTGGGCGACAGATGTCGCTGCTGCGGGTACAGCGCCCAAACCGCCGTATTCGGCGGCTGATGAGCCTCCAGCAAAGAGATCAGCGCACCGCTGTGCAGATGTTCAAGCACGTAATAATCCGGCAATTGGCACAAACCCACCCCTTGCAGCGCCGCATCAAGCACCGCTTGCCCACTGTTACAACGCCAGTTTCCCTGCACCCGTTGAGAAAATTCCCGCCCGTTCTGCTCCAGTTGCCAAATGTCGGAGCTGCCGATGAGGCAGTTGTGACGGCTCAGTTCCGACACGCTGTGGGGCCGACCGTAGCGTTCCAGATAGGACGGTGAAGCGCAGAGGTACATGCGCCGCGGCGCCAGGCGTGTCGCGACCAGGCGCGAGTCCTGCAGGCGGCCGAGGCGAATCGCCAGATCAAGGCTTTCGTGAACCAGGTCCAGTGGGCGATTGCTCAGTTCGATGTCTACTCGCAGTTGCGGGTACAGCCCCATGAACCGCGTCACCAGTGGCACGATAAAACGCTCGCCGTAGGCCACGGCGCAGGTCATTCGCAGCATGCCCTTGGGTTCGCTGGTGAGATCACCCACCGCCCGCAGCGCTTCCTCGCGTCCGTCCTGCAGGCGTTGGCAATGCTGCAGAAAAGTCTGACCAGCCTCGGTGAGGGTCACCCGCCGGGTACTGCGATAGAGCAATCGTGTCTGCAGACGCTCTTCCAGCCGTACGATTTGTCGACTGATGTGAGAAGACGAAACCCCAAGGCGCTCGGCCGCCGCGGTGAACTGGCTGCATTCGGCCACGGCGACGAACTCGTCGATGCCTTCCCAGCGATTGTCAGACATGGAAGATTGTCCCTATACGGCAATAATGTTTTGCTTTTGGTTGGATTATTCATCGTTCGGCGAAGGATTACACTCCCGGTCTTGTTTTTATTTGCCGGAGAATCCGAATGATCAAGTCGCGCGCCGCCGTTGCCTTCGAGGCCAAGAAACCCCTGGAAATCGTTGAAGTCGACGTCGCCATGCCGAAAGCCGGCGAGGTGCTGTTGCGCGTGGTGGCTTCGGGCGTTTGCCATACCGACGCCTACACGTTGTCGGGCGCCGACCCGGAGGGGATCTTCCCGTCGATCCTCGGTCATGAAGGCGGCGCGATCGTCGAGGCCATTGGCGAAGGCGTGACTTCGGTGGCGGTGGGTGACCATGTGATTCCGCTGTACACACCGGAGTGCGGCCAGTGCAAATTCTGCAAGTCGGGCAAGACCAACCTGTGTCAGGCGATTCGCGCCACCCAGGGCAAAGGCCTGATGCCGGACGGCACTTCGCGCTTTTCCTACAAGGGCGAGACAATTTTCCACTACATGGGCACTTCGACGTTCTCTGAATACACCGTGCTGCCGGAAATCTCCGTAGCGAAGATTCCAAAAGAAGCGCCGCTGGAAAAAGTCTGCCTGCTGGGCTGCGGTGTCACCACCGGCATCGGCGCCGTGCTCAACACCGCCAAGGTCAAGCCAGGGGACACCGTGGCAATCTTCGGCCTGGGCGGCATCGGCCTGTCGGCAGTGATCGGCGCGGTGAAAGCCAAGGCCTCGCGCATCATCGCCATCGACATCAACCCGGCCAAGTTCGAGATCGCCAGGCAGCTCGGCGCGACCGATTGCGTCAACCCGAAAGACTTCGATCGCCCGATCCAGGAAGTCATCGTCGACATGACCGATGGCGGCGTGGACTTCTCCTTTGAATGCATCGGCAATGTCCAGTTGATGCGCGCCGCGCTGGAATGCTGCCACAAGGGCTGGGGCGAGTCGGTGATCATCGGCGTGGCCGGGGCCGGCCAGGAAATTGCCACCCGTCCATTCCAGCTGGTGACCGGCCGCGTCTGGCGCGGTTCGGCCTTTGGCGGCGTGCGTGGTCGCAGCGAGTTGCCAAGCTATGTGGAAATGGCCGAAAAGGGCGAGATCCCGCTGGATACTTTCATCACCCACACCATGGGCCTGGAAGATATCAACAAGGCATTCGACCTGATGCACGAAGGCAAGAGCATCCGTACCGTTATTCATTTCTGAGGTCGGTCATGAGCCTGGAAAACATCTCCTGCCAGAAAAGCTTCGGCGGCTGGCACAAACGTTACCGCCACCGTTCCGAAGTGCTCGGTTGTGACATGGTCTTTGCCGTCTACCTGCCGCCGCAAGCCGAGCAGGGCGGCAAGCTGCCGGTGCTGTACTGGTTGGCCGGACTGACCTGCACCGATGAAAACTTCATGCACAAGGCCGGTGCCCAGCGCATGGCCGCCGAGTTGGGGCTGATCATCGTCGCGCCGGACACCAGCCCCCGCGGCGCCGACGTGCCGGGCGATCCGGACGGCGCCTGGGATTTCGGCCTGGGCGCGGGTTTTTATGTGAACGCCACGCAGGATCCTTGGGCGCGGCACTATCGGATGCATGATTATGTGGTGCAGGAATTGCCGACCTTGGTCGAAGCACATTTCCCTGCCTCGGATAAACGCGGCATCAGCGGTCATTCCATGGGCGGCCATGGCGCGCTGGTCTGCGCCTTGCGCAACCCTGGGCGTTACCGTTCGGTGTCGGCTTTTTCACCAATCAACAACCCGATGGATTGCCCGTGGGGGCAGAAGGCTTTTTCCCGTTACCTGGGGGAAGACCGCTCGAAATGGCGTGAGTGGGATGCCTGTGCATTGATTGCCGAAGCGCAGGAAAAGCTGCCACTGCTGGTGGATCAGGGTGACCGCGATGATTTCCTGGCCAATCAGCTCAAGCCCGAAGCTTTGCAGCAGGCGGCCAAAGCGGCCGGTCATCCGCTGGAGTTGCGCTTGCAACCAGGCTACGACCACAGCTATTTCTTCATCGCCAGCTTTATTGATGAACACTTGCAGCATCATGCGCGCGCTCTGAACGCCTAATGCAGGTAGAATCACGCCCTGACAAAAATCGGGGCGTTTTTTTATGCGTATTGGCCACGGCTACGATGTTCACCGTTTCGCTGAAGGCGACTTCATTACTCTGGGCGGCGTGCGTATCGCACACGGCTTCGGGCTGCTTGCGCATTCTGACGGTGACGTGTTGCTGCACGCCTTGAGCGACGCTCTGCTCGGCGCGGCTGCCCTGGGCGACATCGGCAAGCATTTCCCGGACACCGACCCGCAATTCAAAGGCGCTGACAGCCGTGTACTGCTGCGCCACGTGGTCGCGTTGATCCACGCCAAGGGCTGGGTCGTCGCCAATGTCGACAACACCATTATTGCCCAGGCCCCCAAGATGGCGCCGCACATCGAAGCGATGCGCCAGCGGATTGCCGAGGATCTCCAGGTTGAGCTGGACCAGGTGAACGTCAAGGCCACCACGACCGAGAAGCTTGGTTTCGTTGGTCGCGAAGAAGGCATCGCCGTCCATTCCGTCGCCTTGTTGCAGCGCCCATGACCGAACTGGAACTCTTGGGCCCGCGGGCCTACGGTGAGACATTGGGCCGTGCGGTACTGAAGGCTACCGCCGAGGATTTCCAGGTCGACGAAGTGCTTGATATCCCGTTGTCCGGTGATGGCGAGCATCTGTGGATCTGGGTGGAAAAACGCGGCTTGAATACCGAGGAGGCTGCCCGGCGAATCGCCAAGGCCGCCGGCGTTCCTTTGCGCACGGTCAGCTACGCCGGGCTCAAGGATCGTCAGGCCCTGACCCGGCAATGGTTCAGCGTGCAATTGCCCGGCAAGGCCGACCCAGACCTGTCGACGGCAGAAAACGATACGCTGAAGATCCTCAAGACCGCACGCCACAGACGCAAGCTGCAGCGCGGCGCGCACTCGGCCAATGGCTTTACCTTGCGCCTGACCCAATTCTCGGGCGACAAAGAGGCTATCGAGACACGTCTGCAACACATCGCCCTTCAAGGCATTCCGAATTATTTTGGTGCCCAGCGCTTTGGCCATGACGGCGGCAACGTCGTCGATGCCCGTGCCTGGGCGGCGCGCAAGGCTTTGCCGGAGCAGCGCAACGTGCGTTCTCGGCTGTTGTCCACCGCGCGCAGCTTTCTGTTCAACCGGGTGCTGGCGGCGCGAGTCGCCGACGGTACCTGGCGGCAAGCCCAGGTGGGCGACTTGCTCGCCTTTACCGACAGCCGCAGTTTTTTTCCAGCCGGTGAGGCTGAGTGCAGCGATCCGCGCCTGGCCATTCTCGATCTGCACCCGACCGGGCCGCAGTGGGGCGAAGGACCTTCGCCCGCCGCCGGGGCAACCTTCGAATTGGAGCAAGCCATCGCCGCGGACGAGGCCGATCTGCGGGACTGGTTGATAAACGCGGGAATGAGTCACGAACGTCGCATCCTGCGACTGCCCATTGGCGGGCTGTCGTGGCATTATCCCTCGCCTGACATTCTGCAATTGGAATTCGTCCTGCCGGCCGGATGTTTCGCCACTGTCTTGGTGCGCGAACTCGTCGATCTGGTGCCGGTGGGGCAGACGGACAGCCCATGCGTATTCTGATTTCTAACGACGACGGGGTGACAGCACCCGGTCTTGCCGCGCTTTATGCTGCGCTGGCGGATTTTGCCGAGTGCGTGGTCATCGCCCCGGACCAGGACAAAAGCGGCGCGAGCAGCTCGCTGACGCTCGACCGTCCGCTGCATCCCTGCTACCTGGACAACGGTTTCATCAGCCTCAACGGTACGCCGACCGATTGCGTGCACCTGGGCCTGAACGGCCTGCTGGAGCGCGAGCCCGACATGGTGGTTTCCGGGATAAACCTGGGGGCCAACCTGGGCGATGACGTACTGTATTCCGGAACGGTCGCCGCCGCCCTGGAAGGTCGTTTCCTCAACCATACGTCGTTTGCCTTTTCGTTTGTTTCACGGCAGGTCGACAATTTGCCCACTGCCGCCTACTTCGCCCGCAAACTGGTGCAGGCCCACGGCGAGCTGGACCTGCCGCCGCGTACGGTGCTGAACGTGAATATCCCGAATCTGCCGCTTGATCATATCCGTGGCATCCAGCTCACTCGCCTGGGTCACCGCGCCCGGGCTGCCAGGCCGATGCATGTCGTCGACCCGCGCGGCAAGGCCGGGTACTGGATCGCCGCCGCCGGCGATGCCGAAGACGGCGGGCCTGGCACCGACTTCCATGCAGTGATGCAGGGCTATGTCTCGATCACACCCTTGCAGCTCGATCGCACTTTCAACGATGCCTTTCGAAGTCTCGATGGCTGGCTGGAGGGGCTGCGCTGATGGGTCGTGAACAAGACGATATGCTGCGCCGCGGAATTGGCATGACCTCCCAGCGGACTCGGGAACGGTTGATCCAGCGGCTGTACGAAGAAGGCTTGTCCAACGCCCAGGTGCTCGAGGTGATTCGCCGTACGCCGCGTCATCTTTTCGTCGATGAAGCGTTGGCCCATCGCGCCTATGAAGACACGGCGTTGCCGATCGGCCACAACCAGACCATTTCCCAGCCCTACATGGTGGCTCGCATGAGCGAGTTGCTGCTGGAGGCGGGGCCGCTGGACAAGGTGCTGGAGATCGGCACGGGCTCGGGTTACCAGACCGCGGTATTGTCGCAGTTGGTGGAGCGGGTGTTTTCCGTGGAGCGAATCAAGGTCCTGCAGGATCGCGCCAAGGAGCGCCTGGTGGAGCTGAACCTGCGCAACGTGGTGTTTCGCTGGGGCGACGGTTGGGAAGGCTGGCCGGCGCTGGCGCCTTATAACGGCATCATCGTCACGGCCGTTGCCACCGATGTTCCCCAGGCTCTGCTGGACCAACTCGCTCCCGGCGGGCGACTGGTGATTCCGGTGGGTGCGGGCGAAGTCCAGCAACTGATGTTGATTGTGCGTGAAGAACACGGTTTTTCACGACACGTCCTCGGGGCGGTGCGTTTCGTGCCGTTGCTCAACGGGCCATTGGCCTGAGCATTTATAGACAGACGCTGAATTCCGGGGCACGACATGTGTCTTACGGCAGCAGCTGTTCGACAAGCGCTGGTTTGCCAAACAGCGTTCAACAGCGTCGAGCAAACGTGTGCGGCAGCTTTTCGCGCTTCCTTTATAGAAGCGTGGTGTCGGCTCGCCACGGGGCAATATTTCTGCCTGGACAGGCAGTGTGCAATTTTTTCAGCCACCACAAAGGGAGCGGCGGGTGAGTCTCACAGTCATTGCGCAGCGTATGGGTATCACGAGCTTCAAGCGCCTGGTGACTGGCCTTCTCTTGAGTACCTTGCTGGTCGGTTGTTCCAGTACTCCGTCGGGTAATGTCCGGGTGGTCGATCGCAACAATGCGACACCGCAGCGGCCTACAGTGACGACCGGTCAGTATGTAGTCCGTCGCGGCGATACGCTGTTTTCCATCGCGTTTCGCTACGGCTGGGACTATAAAGCCCTCGCGGCTCGCAACAACATTCCTGCGCCTTATACGATCCATCCGGGTCAGACAATTCGCTTTGACGGTCGCAGTGCCTCAACGCCTACCGCGGTCGTGACGCAGTCGGGTTCGACCCCGTCATCCTCGAGCAAAACCACGGTTATCCGTCGTCCGGCCGGTGCCGCAACGGCGACTGTACCGTCCGTCGCGAACAAGCCGGCACCCGCTCCGATGCCTCCGGCGGGCCCCGCCCCGACCGGCTGGGGATGGCCTTCTAATGGCGTTCTCATTGGAAAATTCTCTTCAAACGGTAGTTTGAATAAAGGAATTGATATCGCCGGGGATTTGGGACAGCCTGTTTTGGCAGCGTCTGATGGCACGGTCGTGTACGCCGGGAGTGGTTTAAGGGGCTACGGCGAACTCGTGATCATCAAACACAGCGATACCTACGTCAGTGCCTACGGTCACAACCGCAGGCTGTTGGTTCGGGAGGGGCAGCAGGTCAAGGTCGGACAGACAATTGCCGAAATGGGCTCAACGGGTACGGATCGAGTGAAACTGCATTTTGAGATTCGCCGACAAGGTAAACCTGTGGATCCGCTGCAATTCCTGCCACGTCGTTGATTTGCTTGTCAGCCTGTTCCGTCGCGTAGAGGGAACAGGCTCCAGCGTTGCCAAGGATAAAGGCGTCGCTTGAGCTTGAGGTCGAACTCACCAAAGGACTATAACAATGGCTCTCAGTAAAGAAGTGCCGGAGTTTGACATCGACGATGAGGTCCTCCTTATGGAGACCGGCATCGCTATGGATTCGATGTCGAATGATGAAGGGGCGACTCCACCTTCCGTTCGTGCCAAATCCAAACACTCCGCTTCACTTAAACAACATAAGTACATCGATTACACCCGGGCGCTGGACGCCACTCAGCTGTACCTCAACGAAATCGGCTTCTCACCATTGCTCTCCCCCGAGGAAGAAGTTCATTTTGCGCGCTTGTCGCAAAGTGGCGACCCGGCGGGTCGAAAACGCATGATTGAAAGCAACCTGCGCCTAGTGGTGAAAATCGCCCGACGCTACGTCAATCGTGGGCTTTCGCTGCTGGACCTGATCGAAGAGGGCAACCTGGGCCTGATTCGCGCCGTCGAGAAGTTCGACCCTGAGCGCGGCTTCCGTTTCTCGACCTATGCGACCTGGTGGATCCGCCAGACCATCGAACGGGCGATCATGAATCAGACCCGGACCATCCGGCTGCCGATCCACGTGGTCAAGGAGCTCAACGTCTACCTGCGAGCCGCCCGCGAGTTGACCCAGAAGCTCGATCACGAACCTTCACCCGAGGAAATCGCCAACCTGCTGGAAAAACCGGTGGGCGAGGTCAAGCGCATGCTCGGTCTCAACGAGCGGGTCTCATCGGTTGACGTTTCACTGGGGCCAGACTCGGACAAGACGCTGCTCGACACCCTTACCGACGATCGTCCGACCGATCCATGCGAGTTGCTCCAGGATGATGACTTGTCCCAAAGCATCGACCAATGGCTTTCGGAGCTCACGGACAAGCAACGGGAAGTGGTGATCCGCCGCTTCGGCTTGCGCGGTCATGAAAGCAGCACCCTTGAAGACGTGGGTCTGGAGATTGGTTTGACCCGTGAGCGGGTCAGGCAGATCCAGGTCGAAGGCCTCAAGCGCCTCCGGGAGATCCTGGAGAAGAACGGCCTGTCTAGCGAGTCGTTGTTCCAGTAAATCAGGCAAGCGCAGCAGAGAAAGCCCCGACTGAGTTCGGGGCTTTTGCTTTTGCCGCAGAGAGAACTTCTCATCAGCCCATTTTGTAGCTTCAGTTTGTAAGCTTTTGCCTAGTGTTACGTAAGCGTTCGGTTCCACGACGATGGGACAGATTGCTAATAAAGCGTTTCATAAACATGCAACTAACTGTTTTTAAAAGATTTTCATAAGTGTGAATGGCTCGTGACAGTGCCGGCGGAGCGCCGCCGAGGCATTGCACTCGTTTGGGAAAACACTAATATCAATCCTGTGTCGACGGACAGACACACCCGTCAAGGACGATGGGACAGGAAGGACATCGCAGGACGCGATTCATCAGGACGATGAAAAGGATTAAAGGGATTATGGAAAAAATGTGGGCGGGTCAAACCGCCCCTTTTTTTTGCCCGCGATTTTGTTCCAGGCAGCAAAAAGGCCCGCAAGGGGCCTTTTCAGCGAACGCTGGGTAATCAGCGTTCCAGGTCTGCGATCTTGCCAGGCTTGCCATCCCATTCTTCGGCGTCGGGCAGGGCGTCTTTCTTCTCGGTGATGTTCGGCCAGATATCCGCCAGTTCGGCGTTCAGCTCGATGAAGTTTTCCATACCGGCCGGCACTTCGTCTTCCGAGAAAATGGCGTTCGCCGGGCATTCCGGTTCACACAGGGCGCAGTCGATGCACTCGTCCGGATGAATGACCAGGAAGTTCGGGCCTTCGTAAAAGCAGTCCACCGGACAGACTTCTACGCAGTCGGTGTACTTGCACTTGATGCAGTTGTCGGTGACGACGAAGGTCATTTCTAATTCTCTCCTCAGGCGGCTGCGGCGAAGCCCCATCACGGTAGGGGTCGCGAGGTTCGGGAGCGATTGTCTGCAAACCCAGGCTAATAGGCCACAGCATCCCAAACCGCGCGAGATTCTAACAGCTTGAAAGCCTGTGCGTTAGACCCGTGTCTTCAATGTATAGAGTAAATCCAGCGCCCGGCGCGGGGTCATGTCGTCGAGGTCGAGCTTGGCCAGTTCGTCGAGCACCGGATGCGGCAGGCTGGCGAACAGGTCGCTTTGCTGCGGCGCGGCCGGTTTGCCTTTGGTCGGGCGCGGTACCTCGTGCGGCAAGCTGGTGGTCTCCAGGCGACTGAGGTGCTCGCGAGCGCGGGTGATGACGTCGCTCGGCACACCGGCCAGTTGTGCCACCGCCAGGCCGTAGCTCTGGCTGGCCGGGCCGGGCAGTACGTGGTGAAGGAACACGATGCGTTCGTTGTGCTCGGTGGCGTTGAGGTGGACGTTGGCCACCAGCGGCTGGCTCTCCGGCAACACCGTCAATTCGAAATAGTGCGTGGCGAACAGCGTATAAGCGCGCAACTGGGCCAGACGTTCAGCGGCCGCCCAGGCCAGGGACAGGCCGTCGAAGGTGCTGGTGCCGCGACCGACTTCGTCCATCAGCACCAGGCTGCGCTCGGTGGCATTGTGCAGGATGTTCGCGGTTTCGCTCATTTCCACCATGAAGGTCGAACGCCCACCGGCCAGGTCATCGCTGGAGCCGATCCGGGTGAAGATCCGGTCCACCAGGGACAGTTCGCAACTGGCCGCCGGGACGAAGCTGCCGATGTGAGCCAGCAGCACAATCAGCGCGGTCTGGCGCATGTAGGTGGATTTACCGCCCATGTTCGGACCGGTGATCACCAGCATGCGAGTATTGTCGTCCAGGCTCAGGTCGTTGGCCACGAACGGCGTGGTCAATACCTGCTCGACCACCGGGTGACGACCCTGGCTGATGCGCATGCACGGCTCGCTGACGAAGCGTGGGCAATTGAGGTCCAGGTTCAGCGCGCGTTCGGCCAGGTTACTCAACACGTCCAGTTCCGCCAGGGCGGCGGCGGTGTCCTGCAACGGTGGGAGCTGGCTGATCAGGTCTTCGAGCAGCGCTTCGTAGAGCATCTTTTCCCGGGCGAGGGCACGACTCTTGGCTGACAGGGCCTTGTCTTCGAAAGCCTTGAGTTCCGGCGTGATGAAACGCTCGGCGCCCTTGAGGGTCTGGCGGCGAATGTAATCGGCCGGGGCTTGCTCGGCCTGCTTGCTCGGCAGCTCGATGAAGTAGCCATGGATGCGGTTGTAGCCGACCTTGAGGTTGGCAAGGCCGGTACGGGCCTTTTCCCGGGCTTCGAGGTCGATCAGGAATTGGCCGGCGTTTTCGCTCAGCGATTGCAGCTCGTCGAGTTCGGCGTCGTAACCGGTTTTCAGCACGCCGCCGTCCCGAATTACCGCTGGCGGATTGTCGATAATGGCTTTTTCCAGCAGCGCGGCCAGTTCCGGGTAGGTGCTGGTGGTGCACGCCAGCTGCTGCAGGTGAGGTGCTTCAAGGTCGGTCATCGCCAGCTGAAGTTCGGGCAGCGCGCCGAGGGCGTCGCGCAGGCGCGCCAGGTCGCGAGGACGGGCGTTGCGCAGGCCGATCCGCGCGAGGATCCGCTCGATATCGCCGATTTCCTTGAGCTGCGGTTGCAGCTGCTCGAAACGATACCGGTCCAGCAGGCAAGTAATGGAAGACTGGCGTGCTTGCAGTACCGTCAGGTCCCGCAGCGGTCGGTTCAGCCAGCGGGTCAGCAGGCGGCTGCCCATGGCGGTCTGGCAGCGATCGACTACCGATTGCAGGGTGTTATCGCGGCCACCGGCCAGGTTGGTGTCCAGTTCCAGGTTGCGTCGGCTCGCGCCGTCCAGCACGACCGTGTCATCCAGGCGTTCGTGACGCAGGCTGCGCAGATGGGGCAGGGCGGTGCGCTGGGTTTCCTTGGCGTAGGCCAGCAGGCAGCCGGCGGCGCCGATGGCCAGGGTCAGGTTCTCGCAGCCGAAGCCCTTGAGGTCCTGGGTGGAAAACTGCTGGCAGAGGCTTTTCAACGCCGAGTCGCGCTCGAAATCCCACGGCGCCCGGCGACGTACGCCACGGCGTTTTTCCGCTGGCAGGTCTTTGGGCCAGTCATCCGGGATCAACAACTCCACCGGATTGACCCGCTCCAGTTCCGCCAGCAGGTTTTCCCAGCCCTTGATTTCCAATACCGAGAAGTTGCCGCTGGTGATGTCCAGCACGGCCAGGCCGAACAGGCGCTCGTCGCCGAGGACGGCGGCGATCAGGTTGTCCCGACGTTCATCCAGCAATGCCTCGTCACTGACTGTGCCCGGGGTGATGATCCGCACGACCTGGCGCTCCACCGGGCCCTTGCTGGTGGCCGGATCGCCGACTTGTTCGCAAATCACCACGGACTCGCCCAGCTTGACCAGTTTCGCCAGGTAGCCTTCCGCCGCGTGGTAAGGAATCCCACACATCGGAATCGCCATGCCCGCCGATTGCCCACGCGCCGTCAGGGTGATGTCCAACAGCTTGGCGGCCTTCTTCGCGTCCTCGTAGAAGATCTCGTAGAAGTCGCCCATGCGATAGAACATCAGCTGATCGGGGTGCTGGTTCTTCAGGCGCCAGTATTGCTGCATCATCGGTGTGTGGGAGGACAAGTCGTTCACGGCTGTATTCATGGGTGTCAGGCAAAGCTCGTTGAAAGGTGTGGGGCAAAAGGAGGGGCATCGGCCCGGCTTTTCCGCGATGGGCGCAAGGTTAACATGGGCGGTCTGGTGCGACCCAGGGATGAGTGGCTTCGATTGTTGTCCCAGAATGTGGCGGAAAACCCTCTGGCCAGGTAAATCTGGCAACAAAAAGCCCGACATGTAGTCGGGCTTCTCTTGAATTTTGATATCAGCCTCGTTTCGCCTCGGCCTGCATCATCACCAGGTTTTGCTGCTTGGTAGCCTCTGTCAAAACCTCGCTATAAACACGTTTTTTTTGGTCCGATTTAGCATTACGAATAAAATCGGCAAAGGTGCTTTTGGTTCCTTTGGACAAGCCCAGCTTGATCGAAATCATAGGTGCCCTCCTGATGGTGGCTCGAGCATGGCCTCTAGGTCGGCCCGCGTGTGTTGCTCAGGGATATGGTAGTCAATTTTATCGACACCAGCTTTGTAAAGTCGTCCCGAATTGTCGATATGTTTGAGTAACAGGTCCACATGGACATCGCCGCGATACTCTAGCTTAAGCGCGTTCACTACGTCACGTGCGGCGAAATATTGCTTGATGAAATGTTCTTTGCGGATCCTCCTGCCTTCGGCCGCCTCGCGAGCATTAACGAATCCCCAGGCGAGTACAGGCGACTGATATACATAAAGAATTTGTACGAATCGGCCTTTTCTCAAGGAGCGATCTACGTTTCGTCTTGCTACGTCTATGTTGGAAAACGTTCCATCAAGGATGAAGGACTGCCTTTGATCCAATGCGAAATCCAACATTTTATCGACCAGAATCGAAACTCCTCCCTGAAAAAGCCAGGAGTTTGCTCCAGCGTAAGCTGGAAACTCGCTTCGTAGCTCATCTGCGTCTATGCGTAGGATCGCTGAATCTGCGAACAGATTCACCAACGCTATTGATGCCTCGGTTTTACCGGCGCCCGGAGAGCCTGCCATAAAAACTGACACGGGCGCTTCCTCTGGCGGATAAAGAGCCTTATCTGTCAGTCGCTTCGCGATTGCTTTTTTATTGGACCGAGCGAAGCGCAATGCGTCTTCATGGACGGCTTGGTCTGCTGAGGCCAGTAGCCGGCTGCGTGTATCGGCATTCTCCGTCATTAATCCGATCCCTTTTCGATGGTCTGACTGTTTGTATCGAACTCCCCAGGCCTCTTTGTGCTTATTGCTGCCCATTTATAGTTGATAACGACGTGGCGGGGGAGCTTGCTCCCGCTTTGGGGGCGCAGCGGCCGCTAGAAACGGGGTAACCGCGTAACCCGGCGGGAGCAAGCCGCCTCGCCATAGGGGGTTGTCCTTCTTGAATGAACAGCCTGGCGACATGCAGGCTTTTTTTGTTCTCGTCGAATCGGCCTGTTTTATCTGGGATCCACCACATCCAATGCCCGATTCGCCAGCAACTGGCTCAGCTCGATCATCTGGAGGATCCCTAGGGCGATATGTCGTCGCGAGCCTTCCAGGTCAAACGCGAGATCGCTGACCATGGCGTTGGCCGAGGCCAGGGTTTCGCTGAGGTTGGCGAGCAGGCATTCGGTGTCGATGTTGGGAGCAATTAGATAGAGGGTATCGGACCTTTCCTCGTCGGCTTTTGGCTTGAGGTCTTCGTCCGGGGAGTTGGGTGTGTGCTGGGGCATCTTTTCGGATCCTTGAGGTTGAGCCACCACTCACTCGCGACTAAACGAGGGGTGGCAGCTGTACGCAGGTTAGTCGACCGGGGATCCAAGGAACCGGCGCGCCCGAGGGCGCCCTGCGCACAGCTACCATCAAGTGCAGGGATATGAGTTCCTGACTGAATGGAGCAATGAGCGCCTTGGAATGCCGAGCGACTAAACCCGATCACTGATGGGCAGTGACAAGATCAAAAGTACCGGTGGGGCCCAAGGCGCACAAGCCGGCGGATTCTGGCGTAGTTGTAGGCAGAGGCGCAAGGCAACGTAGTCTCGCGATGCGCATTTGAAGGACGGGGTGGGAGGTTTTTCCTAGAACTGTGTAGGGCAAATCCCGTGGCGAGGGAGCTTGCTCCCGCTGGGCTGCGCAGCAGCCCCTTTTGTGAGCGCTGCGCACTCAAGCGGGAGCAAGCTCCCTCGCCACAAAAGCATCTGGCAGAGCTTAAGCACAGTGTTTGCATATTTATGCAAAACAGCATTTGTCTTCCGCGAAAAGAACAAGCATTATGCGCGTTATGCAAAAACGCAACGTTTCTACCGTATTAAGAGCATTGCTCGATCAGCACGGGATCTCCCCCACGGAGCTTCACCGGCGTACCGGCGTGCCTCAGTCCACCCTCTCGCGGATCCTCAGCGGCAAGATCGTCGACCCTTCGGATAAACACATCTCGAAGATCGCCGAATATTTCGCTGTGAGCACCGACCAGTTGCGCGGGCGGGTCGACGTTGCGCCTGCCGGCAACAGCCGCCGCGAAGAGCCACATTCCGAACTCAAGGACATAAGCCTGTGGGACGATGACACGCCCGTCGAGGAAGACGAGGTGTCCGTTCCTTTTCTGCGTGAGGTTGAATTGGCTGCTGGATCAGGAAGATTCGTCATCGAGGAAAGCGAGCGCTCAAGCCTGCGTTTCGGCAAGCGCAGCCTGCGCCACAACGGCGTGCAGTTCGACCAGGCCAAGTGCGTGACGGTGCGCGGCAACAGCATGTTGCCGGTGCTGCGCGACGGCGCCACGGTCGGGGTGAACGCGGGCAAATGCGGGATCGGCGACATCGTCGACGGTGACCTCTACGCCATCAACCACAACGGCCAACTGCGGGTGAAGCAGCTTTACCGCCTGCCAACCGGCATCCGCCTGCGCAGCTTCAACCGCGATGAACACCCGGACGAGGACTACACCTTCCAGGAAATGCAGGACGAGCAGATCGTCATCCTCGGTCACGTCTTCTGGTGGGGCATGTACGCCCGTTAACCCTTCCGCTGTCAGATAAAACCCGCCGTCGTGCGGGTTTTTTTTCGCCTCCTGGACACCTTCAAACCCGGTACTTACGCGGCCTCCATGCATTTGCGCATTCCTTGTGCATAAATAAATGCATTTACGCATTGACTGTATATGCATCCGTGCATATTCTGTGTCCAAGCCGCTCGACAAAGCGGCTGGCAACAAAGCTCTTTAGTTCCACCAACAGGCAGCGATGAACCGGCCTTAACGGTTCAGAGGGTTGGCAACTGACCCGGGTGTGCAGCGTAAAGCACCAGAAGCAGTTATCCGGCGGGCAGGGACCGCGGTCGGAGGAACAATTTGAATGGATCCGTACCGCGCCAGTCGCGCCGAAAGATCAAGCGCATTACTGAAAAGCCTGGGCGACCGGGCTTTTTGGAATGCCTGTGCCGCGAGGCACTTCAAACCGCCGCCAGTGGGAGGGCTTTAAATGCTGAAGGATTTCAGATGCGGTCACTGCAAAAGACTTCTGGCCCGCATGGGCGAGAACACCGAACTCCAGATCAAGTGTCCCCGTTGCGGGACATTGAATCATGTGAAGGCCGTTGAGCCTCGAGTGAACGCCGGCGAGCAATGTATCAACCGTGCAATCAATCACTAACTCAACAGGTGGATCATGAATCGTTTCAAGAAATACGCTACCCCGCTGATGCTCTGCGGCGTCCTGTTCGGTGTCGGAGGCAACGCTGTTGCTGCCAACCTTCTGGTCAACGGTAGCTTCGAACAACCAGGCTGCAGCGCAAGTTGCATATTGAATACTCCAGCGCAAGCCAACTTCATTACGGGTTGGACGACGTTCCTGTCTGGAGCCGAGTATTTCAACCTGCCCGCTTCGATTGGCGGTTCCCTGGCGGCGGATGGCGTCGTAATTGTCGACTTGGCTAACTATATCTATAGCAACGGCGGCGGCATTCAGCAGAACTTTGCAACCTCCGTTGGCGCCAAGTACCGCTTGACCTTCAGCGCAGGTAATTCGCGTTACGCAAGTCGTTCCGGTGAAGGTGTTATCCAAATAAAAGTGGCGGGCCAAAGTGTCACTTTCAACACCCCTTCAGCAAAAGGTAGAGCTGTTGAGTGGAGCACTATTACGTATGACTTCATCGCGACCTCGCCTCAGACAACCCTGGCTTTTTCCAATGAGCAGAATCCGTATGCCAACTATGCCTTTATCGACAACGTAATCGTTGAGCGACTGTAGAACGTTATCTGGCTGTCCAGGCCTGCCCCCCGTTCTTTCATCCATCTCCCCAGGAAACGAGACATGACAAACGAGCAACAAGCGTTGCTGGACATGCCGATCTGGCTGGTCATCGTGCTCGCCCTGGTGGGCGGGGTGACTGGCGAGATGTGGCGTGCCGACAAGGAGGGCGCCCGTGGCTGGTCACTGCTGCGGCGCCTGGCCCTGCGCTCCGGCGCCTGCATGATCTGTGGCGTCTCGGCGATCATGCTGTTGTACGCCATGGGCCTGTCGATCTGGGCCGCCGGTGCCTTCGGTTGCCTGACCGCGATGGCCGGGGCTGACGTGGCCATCGGGCTTTACGAGCGTTGGGCCGCCAAGCGGATTGGCATCAGTGAGCTACCGCCGCGCGATTCCCGTTCCGACCCACATTGATTCCCACTGCTGATCTTCGTGCCGCCATAAAAAACAGGAGGCCTTGATGCCTGCCGTCCTCGAAAAACCTTCGCAGCTGTTGACCGCCATTGCCGAAACGTTGCGAACTGCCATGCCTGGCTTGAACGTCGGGAGCCTCCAGGATTTCAACGACATTGGCGACCCGCCCTGGGTGTTGCTCGCCATCGAGCGTGATGCGGTGGGCCAGCGTTCCAGCGAAGGGCGAATCGCCCATGCCCTGACGGTTTCCCTGCAAGTCGTGTCGTCTGGAACGGCGTCGACAGCGTGCGACCTGGGCTGCGAACTGAAGCAGCGTGTCGTCGACAACCGCTGGAATCTGCCGGGTGATCAATGCGACCCGCCCACGTACATCGATGGCGTCGCGTCGACCTTTGGGAGCGAAACCCGCGCGTACGCCGCCTGGACCCTTTCATTCATCCAGACGCTGTACCTCGGCCCGACATTGCTGGAGGACCCGCTGGGTATTCCGAAATTCGCCCGTACCTGGGAAGTCTCGGACATCGACGACCCGGACCAATACACCGCGCTCGAGGGCTGAGCCATGTTTGATGCGCTGTTACAGATGCATCTGGCGCCGATCATCGAGCGTCTGGCGCAGATGGAAACCGAGTTTGAGGACCTGCATCGGCGTGCAGAGAGTTTTTGCCGCATCGGCGTTTGCCAGGAAGTCGATGCGGCCAGCAACACTTGCAAGGTCAGTCACGGCGGGCTGGTGACGCCGGCGATCCGTTTTTTCAACCCGAGCGCCGGCGCCCAGAGCGAGTCGCGGATTCCGTCCGTGGGCGAGCAATGCCTGCTGTTCAACCATGGCGGCGGCGACAGCGGCGGACAGACGGTGGCGTTGTTCGGCCTTAACGGCGGCCAGTTTCCACCCGTCTCGACCCAGGCCTCGCTGACGCGTCGCCTCTATCAGGACGGCACGGAAAACGGCTACGACCACGCCAGTCATGTCCTGCATTGGGAAAACGGCCCGGCGACGTTCAGCGGTTCCCGTGAATCGCTCCAGTTGAGCATTGGCCCGGCGCGATTGGCGATGACACCCCAGGCCATCGAGTTGCAGCTGGGCGCCGGCGGTTTGCGTATCGACGCGACAGGCGTGCATTTCAGCGGCCCGCTGGTGGATCACCAGGGACGCGTAATCAGTACCGCATAAAGGATTTCCCATGATTGGAATCGATCGCAACACCGGCGCGACGGTCGACGACTGGCTGCAATTCGTGCAGCGCGCCACCCGGGCGTTGACCACCCCGTTGGGTACCCGTCAGAAGCGCCCCCTGTACGGCAGCGCCTTGACCGAGCTGCTCGGGCAAAACCTCGGTGACGACCTGCTGCTACTCGCCCAAAGCCACGCAGCGCAGGCGTTCTACAACCCGCACAACGGCATCGACGATTTCGAGCCGCAAGTCATCGTCGCCAATCGACAGGGGGCTGGTTTGCTGTTGCGCTTCGCCGGCACCTGGAAAAACCGCAAACAGACCTTCGAGGTGGTGACATGAGCATGCTGATTCCCGGCCAGAACCAACTGGCCGAACCGGCTATCGTTACCGTCGAAGCGTTCGAGGACCTGCTCGCCGAGTTCAAGACCTTCGTGGTTGAGTACGTTGCCGCGCGCTCTCCCGCAAGCGCCGCGAGGCTGGTCGACAGTCTCGAAAACGAAAGTGAGTTGCTGACCCTTGCCCTTGAGGCATTCTGCGTCCGGCTGCAAACCCACGAACGCAAATACAACGCCCGCATCAAGCAGATGCTGGCGTGGTGGGCCACGGGCAGCAATCTCGATGCTCGCCTCGCGGACATGGGGCTTGAACGTCAATTGCTCGACCCGGGCGACCCCGCGGCATTCCCGCCCATCGCTCCGGTCTACGAGAGCGACGAGGACGCCCGGTTGCGCTATTACCTGGCGCCCCACGCCCCGGCAGCCGGTTCCCGCATGCAGTATCGGCGGGAGATTTTCACCCTGGGGCAACGTCCCGTCGTGAAAGTTGAAAGCGCCTCGGCGGGGCTGGTGACAGTCAGCTACACCTTCGACCCGGATAGCCATGCAGCCCAGATCAAGGACGGCAACGGACGCCGTACGGCACCCGGCGAAGTCACGGTCACGGTGCTGTCCCGAGTGGGCGACGGCACGCCGTCCGAGGCGCTGCTCGCCGGCGTGCGCGAGCATTTCGCCCGGCCCGATGTGCGACCGGAAACGGACCGGGTCATCGTCCAGCCCGCGCAGATCAAGAACTACAGAATCCGCGTCG
Source organism: Pseudomonas sp. Z1-29 (assembly GCF_051131995.1). NCBI lineage: Bacteria > Pseudomonadati > Pseudomonadota > Gammaproteobacteria > Pseudomonadales > Pseudomonadaceae > Pseudomonas > Pseudomonas sp. Z1-29. The sequence continues at coordinate 1,349,369 of NZ_CP071645.1, forward strand.
TGGCAAAGATCAACCCCGGTCCGGATTCAGGCCTGACCCAGGCTGCCGCACAGCAGCAGTTGCGCGAATACGCCGAGGCCTGTCATCGCCTGGAAGGCCGCGTGGATCCGAGCTGGATCGACTACACGCTGCACAGCGCCGGCGCGGTCCAGCTTGAAATTCTCGAACCGCTGGAGCCGATTGTCACGACGGCTTTCCAGGCCCCGTATTGCACGGGCGTCGAGGTTGAGGTGGATACGTTATGAGTGACGACACACATCGCCCAAGCCTGCTGCCGGTCAACAGCTCACCGCTGGAGAAGGCACTTGATCTCGGCTTCGCCCGGTTGCTCGAACGCATCGATCCACCGTTTCCCGAGCTGATGAATCCGCGCGGAACGCCTTTGACGTTCCTGCCGTATCTGGCGGCGGATCGTGGAGTCAGTGAATGGGACGCGGCAGCCAATGATCTGGAAAAGCGCTTGACCGTTTCGTTGTCCTGGCAGATCCAGCGTCAGGCCGGCACGCGTCAGGCGCTGAATCATGCCGTCGAATCTATGGGGTTCACACCCAAGGTCACCGCTTGGTATGAGCAACAACCGCTTGCTCAGCCCTACACCTTTGATGTGCAAGCGGTCATCGGTCGCAGTTGGTCCAGTGGCGATCACAATCGCTTGATACGGCGAATCAATGCCGCCAAGAGCGAGCGTGACCAGGCCACCATCACGCTTGTACATCAAACGAACGGCAGCCTGGCGCTGGCATCAGTCGCAGACGGAGCCTTGAGCGAAGGGGAACTGTTCCTGGACGGAGCGCTGCCATCAATTGATCTTGATGTGCGCCTTATCAGTACCGGTTTTTTTCAACCCTACACCATTAACGATTACGACCTCAGGGCGCAGCCATGACAGAAGACATTACGCGCTTGGTTCGCTTCACTTCCGCCGGCTTGGCCGAAGTGTTGCAGGCAAAGAACCAAGGCTTGAAAGGTGAGATCACTCACATCGGTGCCGGCACCGCTCGCTACGATCCCAGCGGATCGGAAACGGCGCTTCGTAATGAGCGGCAGCGTGTGCCGATCGTGGATTACGAGGACCTTGATCCAGGGCAGCTGAGAATGGCCGCTTTGTTTGAGGGGGCGGATGAATATGAGATTGGCGAGTTCGGTTTCTATCTTTCTACCGGCACGTTGCTAGCGGTGTATTCGGTGGCTGGAAAGTTGCTGACCTACAAAGCGGCGGCCGCGCGAGTATTGCAAAAGTTCACGCTGGATATTTCACCATTGCCGGCGCAAAGCGTCACGGTGGTGATCGGGTCCGACAACCTGAACATTCTATTGAGTGAAGAAATCGCCACGTTGGCTACCGCCAATATCGACAATATGGCGCGGCACGTTGGCCTGATGTTTCGGGTGATGGCGCTCGAAGCTAAATAATCAAATAGTACAAGGAACCTGAATGTGAGCCTGGAAACCACTATCGCGTCGCTGGTATCAGCGGCCAATAACTTGACCACGGCGGTCAATGGAAAGATCGGCAGTATCAACAGTACCATGGCCACCGCACTGGAGCAGTTTAATGAATGGAGGAGTCTCAAGGACGTTGAAGGCGATCCAGCAGCGCTGGGGACGATTCGTCGTAATCTGCTGCAAGGTTTTGTCTCAGGTACCGGAGGTGTACAGGGGGTGGGCGCGCAAGGCGATTTTGTGCTAACCGACTTGGGTACCAGTGCAAACGTCTATATACATTTCAAAGTTCCGCTGAACATCAATGTGAACTCGGAAATGTTCTGGTTCAACATAAAAGGTTACAGTTACGGCACTGCGAAAATCATCGAAGAAACGCTGGTCGGCTATTGCTATCAACCCACTCGTACCCTGCAGAATGTTGCCACGTTTGGCAACATGACACCTGCTTGTTACGTTGATACGAACGGTAATGTTGTGATGCGTATTCTGATTCCGAGTATTTATTACACCACTATACGTATCGACACCATGCGTGTAGGAAACGGCCGTTTGTTTAAACTCGGTGATTTGAAAACAAAACTATCGCTGGCTGAAACAGTGGTTTTTAGTTAAGGAGTTGATATGTCTGATTTCCCTGAAGATAACAACGCAGAATTTGCGCTCGCTGTGCCTTCGCCTGACATCGAATGGGCTGCAGTTCGTACCCGTCGCGATCAGCTTCTGCGAGCGACTGACTTTACCCAACTACCGGATTACCCGGCCACTGCTGTCCAGTTAGCCCAGGTCACCGCCTACCGTAAGGCGTTGCGGGATATTCCTGAAACGGTGGAACATCCTGACCAATTGGTGTGGCCTGAGCCGCCAACATTTGTGAAGTAACCCTCACCGCGAAAGCGGTTTTCTTTTGCCCGTACAGAGCCCCTTTAGATGGGGCTTTTGCGTTTTTGCGTCTGGAGAAACTCGCAAATGTCTATCCGCCAAACCTACACCGTGCTCCTCCCATTTCCTACCGGTGGCGGCCACTGGTCGAGCGTCGGCCAGCAGCTCGACTTGCTCGACGTCGAGGCCAGTGCCTTGCGTAGCGCCGGTCGCCTGGAACTGAAAAAAACCGAAGCCGTCGAGTCGGCTTCCACATCGACCCCGGCCAAAAAGGCCGCCACCAAAAAGGCTGAATAACCATGGCTGAGGTTTTGAACTTCGAGCACAACGGCATCACCGTCAATGCCACTGAATCTCCCGAGGCCATGGGTGGCCTGGGGGACAACGTCATCGGGCTGGTCGGCACCGCGCCGAATGCCAACGCGCTGATTCCGAAAAACACCCCGTTTCGCATCAACAGCTTCACCACCCAGGCCCAGTTGGACCCCACCGGTGCCGAGGCGGGGACGTTGTTCCACGCGGTCTACCAGATCCTCAAAGTGGTCAAGGTACCGGTGTATGTGGTTATCGTCGAAGAGGGCGCGACCCTGGCCGACACGCAGAACAATGTGATTGGCGGCATTGAGGCGCAGACCGGACGCAAGTTGGGTCTGGCGGCGTTGAGTGGCGTCGCTGAGGACCTGACCATCATCGGCGCGCCTGGCTTCACCGGCACCAAGGCGGTGGCGAGCGAGTTCGCCTCGTTCGGCAAGCGCATCAAGGCCCGTGTGGTGCTCGACGGCAAAGACGCCTCGGTCGCCGATCAAGTGGCCTACAGCCAGGAGCTGGGCGGCGCCGACCTCGGTTTCGACCGTTGCCTGGTGGTGCACAACATGCCGGCTGTGTACTCCAAGGCGGCGAAGAAAAACGTCTTCCTCGCGCCGTCAAGCCTGGCGATTGCCGCGCTCGCCAAGGTCAAGCAATGGGAGAGCCCGGGTAATCAGGTGACCTACGCCGAAGACGTTTCCCGCACCGTGGAATACAACATCCTCGACACCTCCACCGAAGGCGATCTGCTCAACCGCTACGGCGTCAGCTACTACGCCCGCACCATCCTCGGCGGCTTCTCGCTGCTGGGCAACCGCTCCATCACCGGCAAGTTCATCAGCTACGTCGGCCTGGAAGATGCCATCAGCCGCAAGCTGGTGAAAGCCGGCCAGAAAGCCATGGCGAAGAACCTGACCAAGTCGTTCATGGACCAGGAGGTGAAGCGCATCAACGACTGGCTGCAAACCCTGGTCGCCGACGAAACCATTCCCGGCGGCAGCGTGTACTTGCACCCTGAATTGAACAGCGTCGAGAAGTACAAGAACGGCACCTGGTACGTGGTCATCGACTATGGCCGCTACGCGCCGAACGAACACATGATTTATCAACTCAACGCCCGCGATGAAATCATCGAGCAGTTCCTGGAGGATGTTCTCTAATGTTTACCAACCGCGTAAGACAGGCCATTGCGGCCACCCTGCAGGGCCTGCCGTTGTCGGCAACCGTGGAAGAATTCACGCCGCCAAAAATCGAATTCGAAATGGAAGAAATGCGCGGCGGGCGTTTCATCGGCGAGGAGATGGCCAAGAGCGGCAAGGCGCTGACGGCCAAACTGGTGCTGCAAGGTGTCGGTCCGGAAATCATGCTGGCGCTGGGCGTAAGCGTCGGTGACGACATCCTGCTGAACGTGCGCGAGGCCGGTCAGGATCAGGACGGCAACACCTGGTTCACCTACCACACGGTGGGCGGCAAGCTGAAATCCCTCGACGAAGCCGCCCTGAAGATGAACGACAAACCCACCACCACCCTCGAGCTGGCCTGCCGCACCTATAACCGCCTGGAAAACGGCATCCCGGTGATCGACATCGACGTGCGCACCCAGAAGTTCGTGCTCAACGGCGTCGACATTCTTGGCGATGCGCGTCGCGCGGTGTTGCTGCCTTAGGCCAACGCCAATCCCTGTGGGAGCGAGCAGGCTCGCTCCCACAGGGATCCCCGATTTTTGAAGGAATCGATTTCATGTCCTGGATGCCTCCTACCCATGAGCTGCTGTCACCGATCACCGCTGACGACGGTTCGCAGATCGAGCAGTTGCAATTCAAACCGTTGTACTACGCCGCGCAAAAAGACGCCCTGGCCCGTGCCGGCGATGATGAAGACGACCAGTTTTTCGAGCTGGCCAAACTGGCGACCGGCCTGTCGGCCAAGGAGCTGGACCAGCTCAAGCGCCCGGACTACGTGAGCATTGCGCAATACGTGCATGAAATGTCCACGCGCCCGGCATCCCACTTTCTGGATCAGACCGAGGGCGCCCCAGGTGATCCCGACCAGGTGCAATTGCTGCAACCGATCGATGTGGCGGGCCGCAGCCTGACCTCGCTGACCCTGGAAATGCCGGTGCTGCGGGCCACCAAGGCGATGAAAAAACTGAAGACGGCCAAGGAACGCGCCGAGTTCATCACGGCCCATTGCACCGGGCTGATGCTGCCGGACCTGGCCTCGCTGAGCGTGCCTGACTGGACGCAACTTCAGGTACGCATCGACGATTTTTTAAACAAACCGGCGGACTTCTTTCGGAGCGCGACATCGAGGTGATCCTCGATGTGGTGCCGCTCATTTACCCAGTAAGTGAAGCGGAAATCCTGGAGTGGGACGCCGGCAAGGCCTTGCGCCGATACGACATCGCGATCGCTCGCCTTGGCGTGAAACAGGAGTAGAGCGGAATGGCGGACGATAGATATTCGCTCAGATATGCAGCCTTCGATGGGAGTGGGTTGGCGGTCCCCAATGCCAGCGCCAAGAACAGTGTGATCCTTTCCGCTGGGGACCAACTGCCCGGACTCGATCAGGCGCTGGAAAACCTCGGGCTCAAGCTCGGCTTGCTGACTATGGCAATCGAGTCGTTGACCCTAAAACTCTCGGCACAGCGCGCGTTGTTTCAGGTTATGGGCGCCAGTGCCAAGGGGGATTCAGCCAAAGAGCCAAAAGCGAAGTCGGGTCGTGGAATCGAACCACCGGAACTGCTCAAACCGGCGATAGCAATGGATTCGGCCATGGCCGATCTGAAGCAGGCCGGCCAGTTCACGCCGCGGCAGATCCAGCAGATGGCTGAGCCAACCCAGCGTATCGCCAGCGCGCCATTGGTGGCGGCTGGCGGGACAACAGCGGTTGAGTTGGCGAGAATCGAAGGCCTGGCTGCCAGGGCAGGCATCGGCAGCGATCTGCCCGATGCCTCGGACCGACAATCGGCGCTGTTGCGCTTTGCCAGCGATGCGGGTGTCACCGCATCGACGTTCAAGATGCCAGCCGTGGAAGCCGCCGAGATGCTGCTTGGTTGGCGCACCGCCATGAAGCTCAGCGCCGAGAAAGCCTTTGACCTGGCGGACGCAACCAACCACCTCGGCAAGATTCCCGGCGGTGCGAAAGCGAGCGAGATCGGCACGGTGTTGCAGCGTGACGGTGCGGCCGCGACCTCGGCCGGCCTGCAACCTGCACAGGCCGCTGCGTTGACGGCGGCGTTGCTCAACACCGGTACGCAACAAGCTGAAGCCGGCGCAGCGTTGGCTGGTTTCACGATGGCCTTGGGCAAGGGCAATCAGGCCTCGGCGACCGAGCAAGCGGCCTGGACGCAACTCGGGCTTGATCCCAAGGAAGTCGCGAGTGGGTTGCGTGACAAGGACACCGCGCCGGGGACAGTGATGTCGGTGCTGGCGGCGTTGAACGCGCAGCCGGCGGAAAAACGCTCGGACCTTGCCTCTTCGCTGTTTGGCACGCGGGATGAGGCGGTGCTGCGGATGGCGCAGAAACTGACCGACGTGAATGACGCGTTCTTGCAGGTGAAAGACCCGGCCCAGTACGCCACCTCGCAATTGGGTGACAAGGGCTCGGTGCGGCAGGATGCGTTGGCGTTGTCGAACACCCGGCAAGGTCGGTGGAACGTCTTCAACGCCAGCAATGAGCGTTTGGCACTGGCCACGGGCAATGCGGTAGCGCCCGTGGCGGACAGCTCGCTGCAATGGCTGGGTTCGCTGAACGATGGCATGAGTGAGTTGGCCGAGACTTCACCTAAGACCACAGCTGCCATTGTGCTGGTGGGCGCGGCGCTCAAGCCGCTGGTGGGGGCGCTGCTCAAAGCCATCGCGGATGAAATGAGCAATCAAGCGGCCAAACGCGTATTGGGCGGCGTGGCGAAGCGTCTTCCCAGGCGCGTGGGAGAAGTGTTCTCTGAAGACTTCAGAAACGACAATCGTAACGCCAGGCCGGATATCAAGGGCGTCAGCCGGCTCGGACCGGCGAGCGTTGCCAAGGCCGAAGCGGGAGTGACCGTCAACGGTTCCCTTCGCAGCATGGGTGCTTCGTTGCGCCCGTTCAGCCGTTTTGTTCCGGGAGCTGTCGCGTTAAGTGCAGCCCCTGAAGTGCTGGAAGGGGCGCTGAGCGGCGACGCTCGCAAGGTTGGCGCTGGCCTGGGCGCCGCTGGCGGCGGCTGGGCGGGAGCATCGGCAGGCGCCAGCGCGGGCGCGACGATTGGCACGTTCTTCGGTCCGGGTATCGGCACCGCTATTGGCGGAGCACTCGGCGCAATTGTCGGCGGTCTGGCGGGAAGCTGGCTCGGCGGTGAGTCGGGCTCCTGGTTGGGCGAAAAACTCGCCTCGCCCGTCGATAAGCTCGCCGCTCCCGAGCAGGTCAGCAAAGACCTGAGCGGCACCCCGGCGACCGGCCAGCAAAACAACCTGACCGCGAACATCTACATCAATGGCCAGGATCAGGCCAGTGCCGCCCAGTTGGCGAACCTGGTTGTGCAACAGATCACTAGCCAATTCCAACTCATGCCCAACTCGCTTGCCATGCGCAGTGACGCGGCCCTGACCGACGGAGTGACCTGATGCGTCAGCAAATGGCCCTGGGCAGTTTCATTTTCGGGCTGTCCCGCAGTTTCGCCTACCACTCCTTGGTCCGCACCTCGGATGGTGGCTGGAAAAGCATCGACATCCTTACCAGCAAGCCCAAGTCCAGCCAGATCGGCCAAGGCCTGCAGGGGCTGACGATCACCGGCAAATCGATGTACTCGACCGCCATGGATCGACTCGATGAGCTGCGCGCATTGCAAGCCCTGCGCACCCCACTGCCGTTGGTGGATGGCATCGGTCGCAACTGGGGCCTGTGGCAGATCAACAAGGTCACGGAAACCCAGACCGAGGTCATTGATGACGGCACGGCCATGGTGGTCGGCTGGGTGGTTGAATTGACGGAGTTCGCCAATGCGTAGAGTACGAAGTATCGCCGGTGACTCGGTGAATCTGCTGCTGTACCGCGAGCTCGGGCGTTGTGATGACGCCGCCGAAGAAGCGCTCTGGCTGCTCAATCCGGGATTGGCCGAATGGGGCCCGATATTGCCTGCGGGCGTTTGGGTTGTCTTGCCTGAGGTGGACCTCAGGCCTGTTGCAATCCCAGCGGTTTCAGCCTGGGATTAAGGAGGCGCCATGTCATTGGGTTTTACGCCTGCAGTGGAAATTTATGGCGCGAACGCCGCGCTGCTCAACGAACGCCTGCTCAGTTGGACGCACGTCGACGCGGCGGGCATCGAGTCCGATCAACTGACACTGACCATCAGCCTGGAGGGGCTTGAAGGCATGCCCAGCCTGGGCGGCAAGATCGGCCTGCGGGTCGGTTATCTGGAGTCGGGACTTGTGGATAAAGGCGAATTCGTCGTGACCCGGCGTACACCGACCCTGTTTCCCTTGCGCCTGACACTGGTGGCGACAGCCGCGCCGTTCAGCGCCTCGGACCAGACTGGTTTCAAGCAGCGCCGATCCGTCAGCCATGGCCCGACGACCCTGGGCGCGCTGTTTCGGGAACTGACCTCAAGGCACGGTTTTTCCCCCCGGGTGGCGCCGGAACTGTCACTGATAAAAATCGAGCACATCGACCAAACCAACGAAACCGACATGGGCTTCCTGACCCGTCTGGCCCATCGTTATGACGCGGTCGCCAAGCCGATCAACGAGCTGTATGTGCTGGCCCGGCGCGGGCAGGCGAAATCGCTGTCGGGCAAAGTCTTGCCTGAGGTAAAGCTGTCGGTGACGACGAACAATCGCCCAGGCGACCAGGCGTTTACGTCGGCGATCCTCGATGAGACCGCCCGGGCCAAATACCAGGGGTGCAAGACCACCTGGTGGGATGCGGCGGCGGGCAAGCTGCGGGTCGAAGAGGGCGGCATCGCACCTTTCAAGACCTTGCGCCAGCGCTTCCAGAGCGCCGACGATGCCCGCGCCGCCGCTGAGGGCGAGACACGGCGGATGATGCGCGAAGCCCTCAAGGTCGCCATCGAATGCCCGGGCAACCCGGCCTTGTCCGCTGAGGGCATCGTGCTGCTTGACCCCTCCTGGCCGGATTTCATGCGCGGGCGTTGGTCGATCGACAAAGTCACCGCCAGTGGCAGCCGGGAAAAAAGCTATCGCTGCAAGATCGATGCGACCTGCCTGGATGCCCGGGCCTGACACTGGCCCCTTGTGGGAGCGAGCCTGCTCGCGATAGCCGTCTGACATCCAACACTGGTGTTGCCTGATACACCGCTTTCGCGAGCAGGCTCGCTCCCACAGGTTTCCCTGACGCTACCTTCCATACCACTGGAATTCCCCCATGAAGATCACCCCGATCCTCACGCAACTGCGTGAGCAATGCCCCACGCTTGCCCATCGCGTGGCTGCAGGCTTTGACCTTGCCACGCTGCAAGCCCAGGCCCCGCTGCAAACCCCCTGCGCCTATGTCCTGGCAACCGCCGACGTTGCCAGTAGGAACGCGGCGCAGAACGTCACGCTGCAAGCGGTACGTGATCGTTTCGATGCCGTGCTGGTGCTCGACGCGACTGACGCGACAAAAGCGCTGGATCTTTCGCACGACCTACGGGCTGAACTGTGGCGCGCGCTGGTGGGGTTCAAGCCGGGCGCTGAGTACACCGGCGTCGAATACGACGGCAGCGAGCTGGTTTCCATCAATAGCAGTCGCGTGTTGTACCGGCTGCGCTTTTTCGCCGAGTTCCAGTTGGGCCGCAATCTGCCGGGCCAGCCTGCCGAAAGCTGGCATGAGCGTGAACTGGACGGCTTGTCGTCCTTTACCGGGGCCACCGTGCGCGTCGATGCCATCGACCCGGCGGACCCCAACCTGAAACGTCCCGGCCCCGACGGGCGCCTGGAACTGACTTTCTCTGGAGACGTAACCCCATGAGCAAACGCATCACCGTGCTGCCGGCCCCTGGCCGCGCCGTACCGGACCCGGAAGCGGGCGATCTGTTGCCCCTCGAAGGCCGTGAAGTGCCGGACAACGCCTGGTGGCGTCGACGTCTGGCCGATGGCGATATCACTACCAAAGCCGTGCAAGCGGCAAAACCAAAGGGAGCCAAATAATGGCGATTGGATTCAGCAACATTCCCGCGGACATTCGTGTTCCGCTGTTCTACGCCGAGATGGACAATTCGGCCGCCAATAGCGCGTCGTCGGCCATGCGCCGGTTGATCGTCGCCCAGGTCAACGACAACATCGCCCCGGCCGAAGCCGGCAAGCTGGTGCTGGTTTCCAGCGTCGCGCTGGCCAAGAGCATTGGCGGGCAAGGCTCGATGCTGGCGTCGATGTACGAAACCTGGCGCAAGACCGACCCGATCGGTGAGATCTGGTGCCTGCCGCTGCATAACGTCGAAGGGGCGATTGCCCAAGGTACGCTGACGCTGACCGGCAGCGCTGCGGAGAGCGGCGTGCTCAACCTGTACGTCGGTGGCGTGCGTGTCCAGGCCGCTGTCGTCAAAGGTGCCAGCGCTGCCCAGGCGGCCACGGCGCTGACCCTCAAGATCAACGCATCCGCCGACCTGCCGGTGACCGCCGCGGCCGCCGAAGGCGTGGTGACCCTGAGTGCCAAATGGACCGGCGCCAGCGGCAATGACATCAGCCTGCAATTCAATCGCCTGGGCAAGAGCAACGGCGAAGACACCCCGGCCGGCTTGACCACGGCCATCACCGCCATGGCCGGCGGCGCCGGTGCGCCGGACCAGACTGCCGCCGTCGCCGCCCTGGGCGATGAGCCGTTCGAGTTCATCGCCATGCCGTGGTCCGACGTGTCGAGCCTCGACACCTGGCAAGCGGTCATGGATGACAGCACCGGTCGCTGGTCCTGGGCCAAGCAGTTGTTCGGTCACGTCTACAGCGCCAAGCGCGGCACCCTCGGCACTCTTGTCGCCGCCGGCCAGGCCCGCAACGACCAGCACATGACCATCCAGGCCCTGGAGCCGGGCGTGCCGCAACCGTTCTGGGTCCAGGCCGCTGCGCTGGCCGCGCGCACTGCGGTGTTCATTTCCGCCGACGCCAGCCGCCCGACCCAAAGCGGCAGCCTGCCGGGGCTCGATCCGGCACCGGCCAGCGAGCGCTTCACCCTGACCGAGCGACAGTCGTTGCTCAACTACGGCATCGCGACCGCTTACTACGAAGGCGGCTACGTTCGTATCCAGCGTTCCATCACGACCTATCAGAAGAATGCCTTCGGCCAGGCGGACAACTCCTACCTGGACAGCGAAACCATGCACCAGTCGGCGTTCATCGTGCGGCGCCTGCAAAGCGTGATCACCAGCAAATACGGTCGCCACAAACTGGCCTCCGACGGCACCCGTTTCGGCGCCGGCCAGCCCATCGTCACCCCGAGCACCATTCGCGGTGAGCTGATCGCCCAGTACGCCAAGCTTGAGTTGGAAGGCCATGTGGAAAACGCCGAGCTGTTTGCCGAGCACTTGATCGTCGAACGCGACAGCCAGGACCCGAGCCGGATCAACGTGCTGTTCCCGCCGGATTACATCAACGGACTGCGCGTGTTCGCGCTGCTCAACCAATTCCGCCTGCAATACGACGCCGCCGCCTGACAGTGGTACTCAGTTGCATGAATTCAGCCCACCTCGCGTGGGCTTTTTATTGAAGGGAGAAACACCATGGGTCAACTGATTGCGGGCACCTGCTACGTCAAAGTGGACGGCGCTCAACTGACCATCAATGGCGGCTGCGAAGCGCCACTGATGTTTACCAAACGCGAAACCGTCGTACCGGGTTTCTACAAGGAAACCGACATCGCGCCGTCGTTCAAGGTCACCGCGCTGCACACCGCCGACTTCCCGCTCAAGCAGCTGGTCGCCGGCACTGACATGACCGTCACCTGCGAATTCAGCAACGGCAAGGTCTACGTGCTGGCTGGCGCGTATCTGGTGGAAGAGCCGGTATCCAAAGGTGACGACGCCACCATCGAGCTGAAATTCGAAGGCATCAAGGGGACCTGGCAATGACTGGTGTCGTGGCGTTGCGCGTGGCCATCGAGGCCCACGGCGAGCCGTTGAGCGAACTGACCTTGCGCCGTCCGACGGTGCAGGAGGTCCGTGCGATCAAGGCGCTGCCGTACAAGATCGACAAGAGCGAGGAGGTCAGCCTGGACATGGACGTCGCGGCCAGATACATCGCGGTCTGCGCCGGTATTCCACCATCGTCGGTCAACCAGTTGGACCTGGCTGACCTCAACGCGCTGAGCTGGGCCGTCGCGAGTTTTTTCATGAGTGCGGCGTCGCAGCCATCGGCGACCTGATCACCGCCACCTATGACCTGGCCTGGTTCTGGAAGGTTGACCCCGAACAGATGATGGCCAGGCCACTGGATGTGCTCCGCGAATCCCTGGAGCACGCGCAACGGATCAATGCGATGCAGCAGGTGCAGTGATGGCAGAGACACAGAAGGTAGAGAAAAAGGCGCTACTGCTGACCGGTATCGACGAACTGTCGCCCAAGCTCGCCAGCCTGCGAGCGAAGGTCGCGAGTTTCAAGCAGAACCTCGACGCCACGGGCCTGGGCAGCCTGGATATGTCCGGGCTGCTGCCCAGCGGTGGCCTGGCCCAACCCTTCATGGACGGGCTCAAGTCGGCGCTGGCCTTCAAGGACGAAGCCGGCGCAGCGAGCGCGGCAGCCAGTGCCGTCCAGGCGCCGGAAGCGCCTCGCGTAGCGGCACAGAACCTGGAGGGATTGAAGACTTCCATCAGCAACGTGTCGGTGCAGTTCGGCTCGGCGCTGGGGCCTGCGGTCAACGCGGTAGCGGTCGGTTTGCAGCCGATGGTCAGCGGCGTGGCGCAGGTGCTGCAGGACAACCCGCAACTGGTCCAGGGCCTGGCAAATGGCGTCGTCGCGTTCAACGCGATCCAGACGGCGGTCAGCGGCGCGAGCCAGGCAATGGAAGTGATCAACCTGGCCTTGAAGATGAACCCCATCGGCTTGATTGCCATGGGCATCGCCTTGGCGGCAGGGATGATCATTGCCCACTGGACACCGATCTCGGCATTTTTTGCCGGGCTCTGGCAACGGTTGGCGCCGATCGTCCTGCCGATGGTCGAGTTCTTCAAGACGCTGTTCGCCTTTACCCCGATGGGGCAGGTGATCAGCAACTGGGGGCCGATCAGCAGCTTTTTTGGCGCACTCTGGAATGTGATCGTGGCGGCGGCGACGCCGATCATCGGTTTTATGCAGACGCTGTTCGCCTGGTCGCCCCTGGGGTTGATCATTGCCAACTGGACGCCCCTGAGCGGGATGTTCGCGGCGATCTGGGATTTGCTCCAGGCCTTGACCGTGCCGGTGATGGACGCGCTGAAAGGCCTGTTCGACTGGACACCGTTGGGGCTGATCATGGCCAACTGGGGCACGATCAGCGAGGTCTTCGCCGGGATCTGGGAGGGCATTCGCAATCAGGTTTCGATCATGCTGGCGGTGTTCAGCGGCCTGTTCGACTGGTCGCCCATCGAGGGCCTGACCCGGCAGTGGGGACCGGTGGGCGAATGGTTCAGCCAATGGTGGGCCGAGCTGCAGGGCGTGATCGCGCCAATCAAGGCGTTCTTCAACGGCGGCTTCGGCGAGGTGATTGCCTCGTTCACCGGCAAGGTCGAGGGATTGGCCGAGGCGCAGCGCGCCACCAATGCCGAAGGCAAGGGTGAGCTGGCACCGGCGTTTTTTGGCGGGGCCAGCGAGCAGCCTTCGGGGCTGTCTTCAAGCCTTGCGCCGACGCCTGCCACGACGTCTCCCGGAGCGTCCTTGACCCCAGGGGCATTGCCGCAAACTTCCAGCGCCCTGGTGCAACAAAGCGCCGCCAACAACCGCACGCAACTGGAAGGCGGCCTGACGGTGCGCTTCGAAAACGCGCCGGCGGGGTTGCGCGCCGACCCGCCCCAGACCAATCAACCGGGCCTGGCGGTGAGTTCGCGCATCGGTTATCGCTCACTTTCCGCAGGAGGTTCCAATGAGCTGGCGTGATCGTTTGCTGCCGGCGTCGTTTCGCGGCGTCGGGTTCTGGGTCGACCAGGCGAAAACCCCGATCGGTCATAAAGGCCAGTTGCATGAGTACCCGCAGCGTGACCTGCCGTATTTCGAGGGGCTCGGCCGGCAGGCACGCATCCACGAGTTGACGGCGTTCATCGTCGGCCCCGATTGCCTGGAGCAGCGCGACAAACTGCTCGCAGCCCTGGAGCAGGGCAGCGGTGAACTGGTGCACCCGTGGCTGGGGCGCTTGCAGGTCAAAGTGGGCGAATGCGACATGACCCAGACCCGCCAGGACGGCGGGCTGGTCACGTTTGCCCTGAAGTTCTACCCCGACCAGCCGCTGCAGTTTCCTTCGGCGGCGATCAATAGCCAGAAACTGCTGCTGGTCTCGGCCGACAGTTTCCTCGGCTCGGCGGTGCGGCGTTTCGAAGACGCCATGAGCCTGATCAAGGCGGCGCGGATCGGCATCGCGGATCTGCGCAACAGCCTCAAGGAGGTTTATGGCGTCATCGAGCAGGAGCTCAAACCATTGATCGAGACCTATCGGCAACTCAGCGATCTGGTCAAGGCGGTCAAGGAGCTGCCCAAGGAAGTAGCGGCGGAATTCAAGGGACTGCTGGGCGACATTCGGGAGCTGAAGGATTTTGCCCGTGACGGCTATCGCGGCGTGATTGCCAGCGTGTCGCAACAGGTGGAAGCCATCCGTCAGGCGGACGCGCCCAAACTCACCACCGGCAAGGACACCACTGCGGCGGCCCAGGCGGTTGCCGATCTGGTCCAGGACACCTTGCTGGTGCAAGCGGCGCAATGGATTGCGGCGATGCCAGTGGCGGCGCCGGTGGTCAAGCTGGACGCCACTCCATCGGTGGCGCAACAGGCGGTGCAACCGGTCCAGCGCCGAGACGTGCCGGTGGCCGATGACGTGCTCGCCTTGCGCGATGCCCTCAACGAAGCCATCTGGCAGGCTTCCCTCAAGGCCGCTCCGGATCACTACCAGGCAATGAACAACCTGCGTCAGCAAATGGCCGCGCACTTGACGGCCGTGGCGTCGTCCGGTGTCCGGCTGATCAACCTGTCGTTCAAGCAAAGCCTGCCGGCGCTGGTGGTCGCGTATCAGCAATTTGCTGACGCTACCCGGGTGACCGAGGTGACCCAGCGCAATGGCGTGGCGCATCCTGGCTTCCTGCCGCCCAACGACCTGAAAGTCTCCGGGGAGTGAGCCATGAATGAGCTCGACAACGCTGTCACGCTCACCGTCGGCGGGCTGGATTACGGCGGCTGGAAAAGCGTGGAAATCAGTGCGGACCTGGAGCGCCAGTTCCGCACCTTCAAACTCGACATCACCTGGCAATGGCCGGGGCAGACCCAGGCGGTGCCGATTCGTCCCGGTGACGAATGCCAGGTGCGCATCGGCGCCGACCTGCTGCTCAGCGGCTACGTGTTCAAGGCGCCCATCAGCTACGACGGCCGGCAGATCAGCCTGAGCATCGAAGGCGGCTCCAAGACCCAGGACCTGGTGGACTGCGCGGCGATCAACCGCCCGACGCAATGGCGCGGGCAAACATTGCTGAGCATCGTCCAGGCGCTGGCATCGCCCTATGCCGTGGGGGTGGTCAGCGAGATCCCGGAAACCGCGCGCCTGAGCGAGCACAGCATCGTGCCTGGAGAAACGGTGTTTCAATCCATCGACCGTTTGCTGACATTGTTCCGAGTGTTCTCCACCGATGACCCGCAGGGCCGCGTGCTGCTGGCCAAGCCCGGCAGCGGTGGGCGGGCCAGCGATGTGCTGGAACTGGGCAAGAATATTCTTTCGGGCAACGCGCCGATGGACTACAGCCAGGTATTTTCCGAATACCGGGTCATCGGCCAGCACAAAGGCAATGACCAGCAGAGCGGGGCGGCGGTGAGCGAGGTCTCGGGCACCGCCACTGACCTGGGCTTCAAGCGCAAGCGGGTGACCGTCATCAGCGAAAGTGCTCAGTTGACCCCGGCGCTGGCCCAGCAACGGGCCGACTGGGAAAGCGCGATTCGCAGCGGCCGCGCCCTGACCACCACCTACCGCGTACAGGGCTGGCGCCAGGCCAACGGCGATCTCTGGCGGCACAACACCCTGGTGCGGGTGATCGATCCGGTGCTGGGATTTGACGCTGACATGCTGATTTCCAAGGTGACCTATTCGCTGTCCGCCCAGGGTTCGATCACCACCTTGCAAGTCGCCCCGCCGCACACCTTCGACGCCAACCCGGTGCCACCCAAGGCCTGAGCCCGACGCCGATACCCGCCCTGCGCAAATCCCTTGTGGGAGCGAGCTCGCCGCCAGATTCCTGCCCAGCGCAGATTCCTTGTGGGAGCGAGCCTGCTCGCGAAAGCGGTGGCTCGGTTTGCATCGATGTTGAATGTGCCGGTGCCTTCGCGAGCAGGCTCGCTCCCACAATGCTCTGCCGTTAAACCCGATTCCGAAGGAAAAACCCAATGAGCCTACTGACCCGCCTCCTGGCGCGTGGCACTGTCGTGCTCGCCCATTCGGCGAATAAATTGCAATCGCTGCAAATGCGCCTCACCGCTGGCGAAGTGAGCGACGACATGGAGCATTTCGAGCCCTATGGCTTCACCAGCAACCCGCTGGCCGGCGCCGAGGGCATCGCCACGTTCCTCGGCGGCGACCGCTCCCACGCGGTGGTGCTGGTGGTCGCCGATCGGCGCTTTCGTCTCAAGGCCCTGGCCCCGGGCGAAGTCGCGCTCTACACCGATGAAGGTGACAAGCTCCACTTCAAGCGCGGCCGGGTCATCGACATCGAGACCGCGACGCTGAACATCCGCGCCAGCAGCGCGGTGAACATCGACAGCCCCGTCATCAACCACACCGGCAGGATCGTTTCCCAGGGCGATCAGATCGCCGGCGGCATCAGTCAGATCAAGCACGTGCACGTCGGTGTACAGGCCGGCAACGGCCAGACCGGTGCGCCGGCGGGAGGCCAGTGATGTTCATCAGCCAGAACCTGCACGCCGCGCTGACCCGCTCGGTGCTGATCAGCCTGTTCACCTGGCGCCGCGCCGCCGCTGGCGATGCGGTCGATGACGACGAGCGTTTCGGCTGGTGGGGCGACACCTTTCCCACGGTCGCCGACGATCGCATCGGCTCACGGCTGTGGCTGTTGCGGCGGGTCAAGCTGACCCGCCAGACCCAACTCGACGCCGAATTCTATGCCCGCGAGGCGCTGCAATGGTTGATCGATGACGGTCATTGCAGCGCCATCGACATCATCAGCGAACGCCTCGACGCCCAGCGTCTGAACCTGCGCACGGTCCTGACCCTGGCCAATGGCGAGCGCCTGGACATCAACCCCGACCACAGTTGGCAGGTGACCTATGCCGTTTGAAACCCCTTCGCTGCCGGTGCTGATCAAGCGCGCCCAAAGCGACCTGGCCAGCGATTCGCTGCGCCAGTCCGACGCCCAGGTCCTGGCGCGTACCCTCGGCGGCGCCGCCTATGGCCTGTATGGCTATCTGGATTGGATCGCCGAGCAGATCCTCCCGGACAAGGCCGATGAAATGACCCTGGAGCGCATCGCCGCGCTGCGCCTTAACCAGGCGCGCAAGCCTGCCCAGGTGGCCACCGGCAGCGTCAGCTTCACCGCCACGGCGGGTGCCGTGCTGGATGCCGACACGCTGCTGCAAGCGGCCGATGGCCGTACTTATAAAGTGACCACCGCGCGAACCACCAGCAATGGCCTGAACACCGCCGCCATTGCGGCACTGGAGGCCGGTAGCCTGGGCAATGCCGATGTCGGTCTGGCGCTCACGCCGGTGCAGCCGCTGTTGGGCATCGGCAACAGCTTCACCGTGCTGGCGCCAGGGCTGACCGGCGGTGTCGCCCGGGAAAGCCTTGAATCCCTGCGGTCGAGGGTGATCCGTTCCTATCGGGTCATCCCTCACGGCGGTTCGGCCCAGGACTACGAGACCTGGGCTCTGGAGTGTCCCGGCGTTACCCGCGCCTGGTGTCGCGGCAGTTATCTGGGGCCGGGGACCGTCGGCCTGTTCGTGATGCGCGACGACGATCCGCAACCGATCCCCAACGCCGAGCAACTGGAGGAAGTGCGGGCCTACATCGAGCCCTTGCGCCCGGTGACCGCCGAACTGCATGTGCTGGCCCCGACGCAGGTGCCGGTGAACTACAAGCTGCGCATCACCCCGGACACCAGCGCCGTGCGCGCCGCCATCGAGGCCCAACTGCGCGACCTGCATAACCGCGAAGCCGGCCTCGGCGAAACGCTGTTGCTGAGTCATATCGCCGAAGCGATCAGCAGCGCCACCGGCGAAACCGACCACAAGCTCAGCGCACCCGCCGCCGATGTCGTCGCCGCCAGCAACCAGTTGCTGACCTTCGGAGGCTGCACATGGCTGGGATAAGAACCGTCGAACAATACCAGGCCCAACTGCGCAGCCTGCTGCCCAGCGGCCCGGCGTGGGACCCGGAGCGCGTGCCGGAACTGGACGAAGTGCTGCAAGGCATCGCCCAGGAGCTGGCGCGCCTGGATGGCCGCGCCGCCGACCTGCTCAACGAGATGGACCCGGCGGGAGTGAGCGAGCTGGTGCCGGATTGGGAACGGGTGATGGAGCTGCCGGATCCGTGCCTTGGCGCCACGCCGCTGTATGACGATCGCCGTCTGGCGGTGCGACGGCGGTTGCTGGCGGTGGGCAGCCAGGCCATCACCTATTACGTGGAAATCGCCAGGAGCCAGGGCTACCCCAACGCAACGATTACCGAACTCAAGGCGCCGCGCATGGGCCGCGCACGGTTTGGCGAAGCGCACTTCGGGACGTGGCAGGCGCAGTTCATGTGGACCCTCAACACCGGCGGCCGGCTGCTGCTGGGACGGCGCTTTGGTGCGAGCTATTGGGGCGAACGTTTTGGCGTCAATCCGGGGTCGGCGCTGGAGTGCCTTATTCACCGCAGTGCACCGGCGCATACCAAGGTTCACATCAACTATGACTAGGGAGTAGACGGATGGATTATCCGAAAAGTGTACCCAGCGCCGGCTTGGTGAATGGGAGGTTCGTCGATGAAAACCCGTTGACCGGGACGCCGGGATCGTTGATTCCGGCGGATTGGGGGAATGGGGTGACGCAGGAGATCGTGAATGTCATCAAGGCGGGAGATCTGACGCCGGATGAAACCCGCAGCGATCAATTGCTCGCGGCGATTCGGACGGTAACCGCCAAGGGCTGGAACCAGGACTTCGCTCTGCCGATCACAGCGTTGCCGCTGCCGACGATTGCCACGGCGGACAACCGTTTGGCCGTCACTCCAGCAGCGCTGCCCACCAGTGGCGGACGTGTCTCGATTCCGGCGGGTGTGTACGTCAGCATCGGGCAAGAGGTGGTAGCAGGACGGTTGGGGCGGACACGTACCTACGTGACGACGGCCTGGAGCAGCGCCGATCTGTTGCCCAGCGCCAGTTATTTTTTAAGAGCGCAGGTAGTCGGTGATGCGCTGACGTTCTATGTGCAGCGGGGAAGCCTGTATGACCTTGCTCCGGAATCCCTGAAAGGCACCGTCAACGGAACGGCAGGCGGTGGGTTCCCATCGACCCCCCTGGACATGTGCCTGGCCTGGGTGGTGACCGGGACGCCTGGCTCCCTGCCGACGATCCGCACGATTTATAACCGTACTCAATTGAGCTGGACGCAAACGGTAAATGGCACCGGGGTGGTGTATCTGCCGCTGGATCCGCATGCGCGTGCGGCGCGGCTTGTGGCGGGTAATCCCACCCCAGCCTCGAACGTCGTGACCACGCTGTCGTTTGTTCAGTCCGGATGGCTTGGCGGCAACTACAGCTATCTGTCGCCCGCCGCGACTAGCCCCGGCAACAATGCGGTGGGTTGGGCGAGCCCGTCAATGTGCGTGCTGTTCTCCAATAACGTCGCCAATGACGTGACCGTTTCCACGGTCACGGCCAGTTTCGACCATTCCCAGTTACGTTCGCTTTGGCAGTGCTATCAGGCCGAGCACACATTGGGTGCGACCACTGCAGACAGCGACGAGTTGCTGTTGAGCATGGGGATCAAGGGGCACCAAGCCCTGACAGATTACAGCGTGGGCATCGGCATCAACTTTATCAACGCAGTCAATGCTCACCTGTCCTGGGAGTTGATCCGATGAAAGTCATTCAAGAGCTGCACCAGTACGAAGATGGGCTTCGCCCGCCTGCGCCTTCCTCCGCTCATATCTGGGTGGACGATACCTGGGTGCTTACCGAAGAGAATGCAGCCGAGCACCTCAGCCTGGAGGCCGAACGCCTTTGCGAAAAGATCGATGCCGCTGCCGACAGCGCCCGTCGCGTTTTGGCCGGTGATCCGTTACGGGCCCTGGAATATCAACAAGCGGCCCTTGAAGCGCAGGCGTTCAAGGATCAGGGCTACCCGAAAAAAGCTGTTCCGTTGTCGGTTTCTGCCTGGGTCGTCAAGGGCCGCACAGCCAGGCAGGCAGCGGACCAGATTCTCGCGAAGGCCGCTGAATTCGACGCGAACCTGCTGACGCTTCGCGAGCTGCGCCTCAAGGCCAAGGCGCAGATTCGCGCGCACGTAGCCAAGGGCAAAGCCGAACTCGCCACTAAAACCGCCGATGACGCGCTCGCGGCCATCCGGGCGCTACGCCTTCGCGCGTGATCCTCATCTCATAGAGAGAAACAAGACATGGATTATCCAAAAAGTGTTCCCAGCGTCGGGCTGGTGAACGGTCGGTTCGTGGATGAAAATCCGCTGGCGGGCACGCCTGGGTCTTTGATACCCGCCAAATGGGGTAATAGCGTCACCCAAGAGCTTCTTACCACGATCATCGAGGCTGGACTGGTGCCTGCCGAAGATAGAAATGATCAGTTGTGTGAGGCAATTCGAACGTTGGCCAAGCTTGACCCAAGACAAAATTTTCCAGCCCAGGTCTATCGCAAGAACCTATTGATTAACGGCAACTTTGACATTTGGCAGCGCGGCACAACTAACCCTAATCCCAATTCAGGTGCATTTATAAGTGACCGCTTCCGGTGCGATTGGAACGGCAATGCCGGCGTCAGCATCTCCCGTCAGAATTTTCTGTTAGGACAAACCGAGGTGCCTCATGAACCTCGGTTTTTTTACCGTTGGCAGCAAGTGATTGCCGGAGCGGGGGCAACCATCCATAAGATTTCCCAAACGGTCGAGTCGGTTCGGACGCTGGCAGGCAAGGTTGCTACCGTCAGTTTTTGGGCCAAGGCAGACACAGCGCGACAGATCGCCCTAACGGTAACTCAGCTTTTTGGCAATGGTGGCTCGGTACCGGTTGTAACACCGGTGGCGGCTTTTCAAGTCAAGAGTACATGGGCTAAATACACCGCGACTTTTCAGGTGCCCTCCATTGCAGGGAAGCTTATCGGCGCTGCGAGTAACGACTCCCTCATGCTGTCTTTTGATTTGCCCCTTAACGTCTTGCAGACATTTGATCTTGCGCAAGTTCAACTTGAAGACAGCCCTGTCGCTACCCCGTTTGAAAACCGCAGCCCCGCCGAAGAGTTGCTGCTCTGTCAGCGCTATTACGAAAAAACCTACAAGCAAGATACGCCGCCTGGTAGCGCGACCAACCTGGAGGGGTGCCTTATTTCGATTGTCAACATGGGGCAGTCGGGGCCGGCTTCACAGCCTTTGGCTCAGTGGCCATTCAAGGTCGAAAAAAGGGCGATACCCAGTATCACCCTGTATCGGCCCTCCCAGAACGGAACCTTGGGGCAATGGCGTTCCGGTTCCGATGAGTTTTCTTCGGGCAGCGCCGCTGCCTATGCAACGTCAACGCGAGGAACGTGGGTGCACAACTCGGATAACGGCTTGGTCTCGCAAACTTATTACATTCATGCCACGGCAGATGCCGAGCTTTAGGAGCTGTTATGAGCTTTCAATTAACTGTTGATCCCGATACGGTCATTCGCCTGTATGACAATACCTCCATCCCACGTCATCACCGTTACTGGGGCGAGTATGAAGAGTGGGTCGAAAATGGCGGGATCCCGATTCCTGCCGAGGAGCAAAGCGACGCTGTGAAGGAGCGGGCGTGGCGCGATTCGCAATTTACAATGGTCAAGTGGTTGCGTGAGCGCCATCGCGACGAAGCTGATCTGGGTTTGACTTCGACATTGACCGATGAACAATTCAAAGACTTGTTGAGTTATATGCAAGCGCTTCGAAAATGGCCCCAGGAGGCAAATTTTCCTCAAGTGCTGCAGCGTCCTCCCATTCCCCAATGGATCAATCAGATAGCGCTCCAGACAAAGGGGTAGCAGTGTGTGCAGGATGCTGCAGGTTGATCTCTTCCTGACGCTTAACACCGTCCGGCCGCGCCGTCCTGGCTGGCCGGGCAGCTTTGATCATGTATGTGCGATGACCCGAACATGGACCTTACGCAACAGCAACTCATCAAGATCATGCCCGACGCCCGCGCCCAAGCGGGCGTTTTTATTCCAGCGTTGAACACCGCGATGGCTCGTTACCGCATTGACACTCCCAAGCGCATCGCCGCATTTCTGGCCCAGGTCGGTCACGAATCGGGGCAGTTGCGTTATGTACGAGAGCTGGGCAGCGAGCAATACCTGAGCAAATACGACACCGGAACCCTGGCCGTTCGCCTGGGCAACTCGACCCAGCCCGACGGTGACGGTCAGAAATATCGCGGCCGGGGCTTGATCCAGATTACCGGCCACGACAATTACCTTCGTTGCAGCCTGGGGCTGTTCGGCGACGAACGTTTGCTGGCCTTGCCCGAACTGCTCGAACAACCGCAATGGGCGGCGCAATCCGCCGCCTGGTTCTGGGCGCAGAACGGCCTGAACGAGCTGGCTGATCGTGACCAGTTCAACAGTATTACCCGCCGCATCAATGGCGGCCTGAATGGCTTGCAGGATCGCTTGCAACTCTGGGCGCGGGCGAGGGATGTGTTATGCCAACCTTCAGCCTGATGCCGTTTTCCTGCCGTACGCTAGGTGTCGTTGTATTAGTGGCGCTGCTGATCGGTGGTCCAGCCATGTTGGCGTGGCGGCTCCAGGAGTGGCGGTACGGCAGGCAACTGGCGCAACTGGCGCAGTCGCAGTCCGAGACGCTCAATAGAATGACCCAGGCGGCAGCGAAGCAGCAAAAGACCGAACAGGACAAACGCCTCGCCCTGGAACAGCAACTCTCCGCCAGCGAACAAATCCACTACCGAGCCTTGAGCGATGCCCAACGTGATCAGGATCGCCTGCGCGATCGCCTTGCTACTGCCGATGTCCGGCTGTCAGTCCTCCTCGACGCCGACGATGTTGCCGCCGGTTGTGCAATGCCTGCCGCCACCGGCGCCAGCGGCATGGATCATGGCGCCCCACGCGCCCGACTTGACCCGGCGCATGCTCAACGAATTATCGCCATCACCGACGAGGGCGACCGTGGACTGATCGCCCTGCAGGCCTGCCAGGCTTATGTAAGAGCGCTGGCCCGGTAATCTGCCGGACCTTGCAAGCTGTGGCTGCTGGTGTACGGTAGGCGCCAACCGCGTCGAATCAGGAGAGCAGCATGGATGACATTACCGGACTGGCCGCTGAGTTGGGCAGGCGCTTGCAGGTGCTCAATGCCCATGTCGCTACCGCCGAATCCTGTACCGGGGGCGGGATTGCCGAGGCGATCACGCGGATCCCGGGGAGTTCGGCCTGGTTCGAAGCCGGTTACGTCACCTATTCCAATCGCCAGAAAACCCGGCAGTTGGATGTGCCCCCCGAATTGTTCGACAAGGTCGGCGCGGTCAGCCGCGAGGTGGTGGAGGCGATGGCGCGGGGCGCCCAGCAGAAAAGCCTGGCGCGTTTCGCCGTGGCGGTCAGCGGCGTGGCCGGGCCGGACGGAGGCTCGCCGAGCAAGCCGGTGGGCACCGTATGGCTCGCCTGGGGCGTTGGCGAGGCGGTGTTCAGCGAGCGGCGCTTCTTTCCAGGCAATCGCGACGAGGTCCGCCGACAAACGGTGAAGGCCGCGCTAGACGGGCTGTTACAACATGCCGCCACAGAAATCTCAAATCAGGGGTAGGCGATCCTGAATCGCTGTGGAATAATACTGGCTACTTATACAGGTGTTGGCCGTCAGGCCTTATTGATTACGTGAGGACTTTAATGGACGACAACAAGAAGAAAGCCTTGGCTGCGGCCTTGGGTCAGATCGAACGTCAATTCGGCAAAGGTGCCGTAATGCGTATGGGCGATCAGGACCGCCAGGCTATTCCTTCCATCTCTACCGGCTCCCTGGGCCTGGACATCGCGCTTGGCATCGGCGGCTTGCCAAAAGGTCGTATTGTTGAAATCTACGGTCCTGAATCCTCCGGTAAAACCACGCTGACCCTGTCCGTGATCGCCCAGGCTCAAAAAGCCGGTGCGACCTGCGCCTTCGTCGACGCCGAACACGCCCTGGACCCGGAATACGCCGGCAAGCTGGGCGTCAACGTCGATGACCTGCTGGTTTCCCAGCCGGACACTGGCGAACAGGCCCTGGAAATCACCGACATGCTGGTGCGCTCCAACGCGGTTGACGTGATCATCGTCGACTCCGTAGCGGCACTGGTACCCAAAGCGGAAATCGAAGGTGAAATGGGTGATATGCACGTGGGCCTCCAGGCTCGCCTGATGTCCCAGGCCCTGCGCAAGATCACCGGTAACATCAAGAACGCCAACTGCCTGGTGATTTTCATCAACCAGATCCGCATGAAAATTGGCGTGATGTTCGGCAGTCCTGAAACCACCACCGGTGGTAACGCGCTGAAGTTCTACGCCTCGGTTCGCCTGGACATCCGTCGTACCGGCGCGGTGAAAGAAGGTGATGAGGTTGTCGGCAGTGAAACCCGCGTCAAGGTCGTGAAAAACAAGGTGGCATCGCCGTTCCGTCAGGCCGAATTCCAGATCCTGTACGGCAAGGGCATCTACCTCAACGGCGAGATGATCGACCTGGGTGTGCTGCACGGTTTCGTCGAGAAATCCGGCGCCTGGTATGCCTACAACGGTACCAAGATCGGTCAGGGCAAGGCCAACTCGGCCAAGTTCCTGGCGGACAATCCGGAAGTCGCGGCAACTCTCGAGAAGCAACTGCGCGACAAACTGTTGAGCCCGGTTGCAGACGTCAAGGCCGTGGCCAACCGCGAGACTGCAGACGATCTGGCTGACGCTGACATCTGATCGATCCGATGACCGCCGTACTCGATACCCTCGTCGCAGTGCGGCGAACCGCAATGGACCTGCTCGCCAGACGCGAGCACGGTCGAGTCGAGCTGACGCGTAAACTGCGCCAGCGCGGCGCCTCTGATGAATTGATCGACACAGCCCTGGACCGCTTGACGGAAGAGGGGCTGTTGTCGGAATCGCGCTACCTTGAAAGCTTTGTCTCCTATCGCGCCCGCTCTGGTTATGGCCCGATGCGAATTCGCGAAGAACTTCGCCAGCGCGGCTTGCAACGACCGGATATCGAACTTGCCTTGCGTGAAAGCGGTATCGATTGGCAGGAACAGTTAATCGATACCTGGCGTCGCAAGTTCTCAGGGCATCTGCCCATTGATGCGAAGGAACGGGCCAGGCAAGGGCGTTTCCTGGCGTATCGAGGATACTCCATGGAAATGATCAATCGGCTGTTCAGCGGTCGTAGCATGGATGGCTAGATAAAACGGCCCGCTATTTCGATAGCGGGCCGTTTATTTTTGGCTCAAGTCACCTCGATTGGTTCCCAGGTCAGCGGGTGGGGCTGGGCGGCAGGCTGGGCCCAGTTTTCCGGCAGGTTGATATAGTCCACCAGTTCTCTAAGTCGACCGTGATCGCGGGCGTTGAAGGTGAATGCCAGGCGCGTCAGGTGGCTGAAAGGCGCCTCCTCCGGCTCCTCGCCGCTGTAGGCATGCTGATGGAAGCAGTCGTTCAGGCATAGATCGGCAAATTGGACCTGCATCTGCTGCATCGCCTGTTCGGTGAGCGCATGATTCATGCGGATCACGAACTGATGCTTGAGCCAGCGGCTGGAGTGGAAGTTGCGATAGAACTGATTGATTTCTTCCACCGCATCCTCGGCGGTGTACACCAGGCGCATCAACTTCATGTCGGTGGGCAGGATGTAGCGGTTTTCTCCCAATTGTTCATGGATGAAATCCAGGGCGCTCTGCCAGAATTTACCTCCCGGCACATCCAGCAACACTATCGGCACCAATGGGCTCTTGCCTGTCTGCACCAGCGTCAAGACTTCCAATGCTTCATCAAGGGTGCCGAAACCACCTGGGCAGAGCACTAACGCGTCTGCTTCCTTGACGAAGAACAGCTTGCGGGTGAAGAAGAAATGGAACGGGAGGAGGTTCTGCGTGCCTTCGACGGTCGGGTTCGCATGTTGTTCGAAGGGTAGGGTGATGTTGAAACCCAGGCTGTGCTCGCGGCCTGCGCCTTCATGGGCGGCGGCCATGATGCCTCCGCCTGCGCCGGTGATGACCATCATGTCCGACCGGGCCAGCGCCGCCCCCAGTTCTCGCGCCAAGCCATACAGCGGATGCTCGATGGGCGTTCGGGCCGAGCCAAAGACCGTGACTTTGCGACGGCCCTTGAATTGTTCGAGGGTGCGGAAGGCATGTTCCAGTTCGCGCAGTGCTTGCAGCGTGATTTTGGCGTTCCAGCGGTTGTGATCTTCCTGGGCCATGCGCAGCACGGTCAGGATCATGTCGCGGTAAATGGGGAGATTGGGACTGTTGGGTGATACCAGGTTGAGTTGCTCTTCGACCTTGCGGGTGAGGTCGTGGCCATGGTTCTCAAAATGCCGACTGAGCAGGTCATTCGGTTTGTAAGGCATTCAGCTTCTCCTTCTGAACAGAACCTGGCCCGAACGAGAGATTCGTCAGGGCCACGGCACTTCCTGTGCCGTCGTCAGCCCGGCGTATGCCCGGGCATTCAACCTGGCTCGACGCAAATTGCAGCAAGGCGATCAAGCCAGCCAACGGATTCTGCTGTTTCCCTTGGATGAAAAAAATCAAGCGTCAGGGTATTGGCAAGGGCAGCCTCGTTCTGCCCGGTAACAGGCGATATTTTGAATCTAGCCTCTTGTTGATCATGGCGCTCGCAGATGACGGTTTGCAACCGTCACCTGGCCTTGTTGGAACCCGTCATCACGAGCAGGCTCGCTCCCACAATTGATCTTCAGTGAACATCAGGTGTGCGTTCGGCAAAATTCCTGTGGGAGCGAGCCTGCTCGCGAAGGCGTCCCGCGCTCCAGCTCTGATAGTGGGTAATGCGCCGCTCGTCAGTTCATCGACTGGCTACGTCCCGCTCTGATTTACTCATAACAAGCGTGCTGACGTTATTCGACGTCCAGGGTTGGGCGTCCACGTTAAGCATTTTCGGGGGCAGGGAGGCGGGAGAAATGACCAGGGTAACTCTGGAACTCGACAAGCAGTTGTACCTGATGCTGTTGGAAGCGGCTCAGGCCAATCAGGTGAGCCTTGAAGAGGAGTGCTGCCGTCGGCTGGAGGGCAGGGAATGGCGCTCGCGCTATTTGCAGGCGCTGGTGGCGGAACTGCGCGCCGACGATGAGCAGCGGCGCGCCAGCTCGGGTTGATTATTTCTTGGTCTTGGCCGGTTTCGGGCAGTCCGATTCCTGGAAGCGTTCGGTGGCGACCGGACGATTGGTCTTAACTTCGGTGAATTCGTAACGCATGGTTGCGCCCTTGGCCATCAACTTGCGAAAGCCTGGGTTGGTGCACACCGTGGAGCCCAGCTGGAAGTAGACCGCCTTGGGGTCGGCGCGCATTTTCTGGGCGTGGCTGCTTTGCACGCTGAGATGGTTGATCAGCTCGGTGCCTTCGACGGTATAACCCTGGTCGAGAATGTCTTCGTTGATGGCACGCGGAGTGCCGACGCTGCTTTGCGTGGCCACGTTCTGCAGCATCTTGTTCAGTTCGAGTTCTTTCAGCGACGCGGCCTGAGCGCTGATGGACGTCGCCAGCAGAACGGCAACGGTTGGGACGATAAGGCGCAGCATGAAACTCTCCTGGTTCAGTGACAGGGGGTTCGACCGGTCACGTGACTGTGCGTTCAGTGGCGGCGATTATAGGGGAGCCCGGGTAGACGGTACAGGCTTGCGCGCTCTGGTAGACTGCCGGGCTTTGTTGTCCTGCCGAGTGTTGTTCGTGTCGAGTTCTCTTGTCCGTGGGCGTCGCCCGCTATGATCCATGCCCCCAACGCCGTAGCCCGCCTGCGCGACCAGCGCGTCGACGAGGGCATCAAGCCGCTCCAGGCCCGTGGCTGGCGCGCGCCTCGTTGTAGCGCGTGTCGGGTGATCGAAAGCCATTGCCTGTGTGCCTGGCGCCCGAGCGTCGAGACCCGTTCCGGGGTCTGCCTGATCATGACCAACAAAGAAGTCTTCAAGCCGAGCAATACCGGTTGGCTGATCGCCGATGTGGTGCGCGACAACCATGCCTTCATCTGGTCGCGTACCGAGGTCGACGGGCAATTGCTGGCTTTGCTGAATGACCCGCAATGGCAGCCTTATCTGGTGTTTCCAGGCGAGTATGTCGAACCGTCCCGTGTCACCCACACGGTGGCGCTCGATCAGGGCAAGCGTCCGTTGTTCATTCTGCTGGACGCGACCTGGACGGAAGCGCGCAAGATGTTTCGTAAAAGCCCGTATTTCGACCGATTGCCCATTCTGAGCCTGTTGCCCGACAAGTTGTCTCGTTATCGCTTGCGTCGCTCGACCCGCAGCGAACACCTGTGTACCGCCGAAGTGGCGGCGCTGTGCCTGGAACTGGCGGGGGACAGCGACGCGGCGTCGGCCCTGGACGCCTACTTCGATGTGTTCAGCCAGCATTACCTCGGCGCCAAGCGCCAGCAGGAGGTGAACGAGTCCACGCCGGCCCATGCCGAGCTGCAACCCTTCGTTCGCGCGGCTCCTGCGCTGTTGGCCGAGTAGTGGCCCATACTGGATAAGGCCGTGACCGTGCTGCTTGACCACCCCGGCTTCGCTGGGCATGCTGGGCGCCGACCAGGGTGCGGCTGGAGTTTGAAACGCTGTGATTGGCGTTGAACATGCCCCCTGTGGATGCCGCTGCTTGGCGGTGTCTTGAGTTGTTTGGCGAGGCGCGAATGCATCGGGCCTGCCACTAAAAAAACAGGATCATTTGAAAAATGGCCACATACGAAATCCTGATTGCCGATGACCACCCGCTTTTTCGCAGCGCGTTGCATCAGGCAGTGACCCTGGGCCTTGGCTCGGATGTCCGGTTGACGGAGGTGGCCAGCATCGCGGAACTGGAAAGCCGATTGGCTGAAAAGGCCGACTGGGACCTGGTGCTGCTGGATCTGAACATGCCCGGTGCGTATGGTTTTTCTGGCCTGGTGCTGTTGCGTGGGCAATACCCGCAAATTCCGGTGGTGATGGTCTCGGCCCAGGAAGAGGCCTCGGTGATGGTCAAGGCCCGCGAGTTCGGCGCCAGCGGGTTCATCCCCAAGTCCAGTTCACTGGAAATGATCCAGAGGGCTGTGAAGGCCGTCCTCGATGGCGATGTATCCTGGCCGCCCCAGGCGTTCGAGGCGGTGAGTGTTTCCGCGGAAGCCAAGGCCGCCAGCGAAGGGCTGGCCAGCCTCACGCCGCAGCAATTCCGGGTGCTGACCATGGTCTGCGAAGGCCTGCTGAACAAGCAGATTGCCTATGAGCTGAATGTGTCCGAGGCGACTATCAAGGCCCACGTTACGGCGATCTTTCGTAAACTCAACGTGCGCACCCGAACGCAGGCGGCCTTGTTGCTGCAACAACTCGAGTCAATTTCGCCGCAGTCGTAGTGTCTGAATTCACGCTTTTTTGACTGCGGTTCCATTAGCTTCTCCATTCCTTTCGATCAGTGCCTACCTTATGTCACCTTTTAAAGGCCAAACCGGCCTGAAACGCATCCTCAATGCCTCCGGCTATTCCCTGGACGGCCTGCGTGCGGCGTTCGTTGGCGAAGCCGCTTTCCGTCAACTGGTGCTGCTCAATGTCATCCTGATTCCGCTGTCGTTCTTCCTTAACGTCAGCCGCGTCGAGCAGGCCTTGCTGATCGCGGTGTGCCTGCTGGCCCTGATCGTGGAGTTGCTGAACTCCGCGGTGGAAGCGGCCATCGACCGCATTTCCCTGGAGCTGCACCCACTGTCGAAAAATGCCAAGGACATGGGCAGCGCCGCCCAGTTGGTCGCCCTGACGATGATCGCGTTGGTTTGGGGCCTGATACTGCTCTGAGTTTCAGGCGATGGCGGGCAGGACGATCTCGTCGCTACGCTGCACCCCAGCGGTGAACGCCCGGCACAGATCAAGAAACTCACGCATGGCCGATGTCTGGTATTTCTGTTTGTGCCAGATGAAATAAAATTGCCGCGACAGATCCATGTCCGGGGTTTCCACGGCCACCAGGCTGCCGCGGCGAAAAGCGTCACGCAGGGCCAGGCGCGAGATACAGCCTATCCCCAGGCCGGACTCCACGGCGCGCTTGATCGCTTCGGTGTGTTCCAGCTCCAGGCGGATATTCAACGCGCTACGGTGGTGACGCATGGCCTGGTCGAAGGTCAGGCGGGTGCCGGAGCCCTGTTCCCGCAGGATCCAGGCTTCGCGGGTCAACTCCTCCATTGTCGCCTGGCCGCGTTTGGCCAATGGATGCTGGGGCGCGCAGAACACCACCAATTCATCCTCGACCCAGCTCTGCACCTCGATGTCCGGGTGGCTGCAGTCGCCTTCGATCAGACCCAGATCAATTTCATAGTGAGCAACCTGGTGCACGATATTGGCGGTGTTTTGCACATGCAGCTTCACCTGGCTTTCCGGATGGCGCTGCATGAAGCCGCCGATAAGCAGGGTCGCCAGGTAATTGCCAATAGTCAGGGTGGCGCCGACCGCCAGTGAACCGAAGCCGGACTTGCCGTTGAGCAGGTCTTCGATCTCCTTGGCCTGGTCCAGCAGCGCCACTGCCTGGGGCAGCAATTGCTTGCCGAGGGCGTTGAGGCTCAGGCGTTTGCCGGCGCGGTCGAAGAGCTGGCAGCTGGACTGGCGCTCCAATTCGGTGATGGAAGTGCTGGCGGCCGACTGCGACAGGTTGAGCAGGCCCGCGGCACGGGACACGCTTTCCTGCTGGGCGACGGCGACGAAGACTTGAAGTTGACGTAGAGTAAATCGCATATCGATATAACCGATAACCCTTATCTTAATAATCCATTTAACAGATATTGTCGCCGCCATTAGAATGCGATGCAATTGCGCAGATTATCGGCGCAGGCATCATTTCCAGGAGTCCCCCGTACATGAGCAACATGAACCACGAGCGTGTCCTCAGTGTTCATCACTGGAACGACACTCTGTTCAGCTTCAAGTGCACCCGCGATCCGGGCCTGCGCTTCGAGAACGGTCAGTTCGTGATGATCGGCCTGCAGCAGCCCAACGGCCGCCCGCTTATGCGCGCTTACTCGATTGCCAGCCCGAATTGGGAAGAGCATCTCGAATTTTTCAGCATCAAGGTTCCCGACGGTCCGCTGACTTCCCAGCTGCAGCACCTGAAGGAAGGCGACGAGATCATCATCAGCAAGAAGCCTACCGGCACGCTGGTGCTCGACGACCTCAAGCCTGGCAAGCATTTGTATCTGCTCAGCACCGGCACCGGGCTGGCGCCATTCATGAGCGTGATCCAGGATCCGGAAACCTACGAGCGTTTCGAGAAAGTGATCCTGTGCCACGGCGTGCGTTACGTCAATGAAGTCGCCTACCGCGAATTCATCACCGAGCATCTGCCACAGAACGAATTCTTCGGCGAAGCGCTCCGCGAAAAGCTGATCTACTACCCGACCGTGACCCGCGAGCCCTTCGAGAACGAAGGCCGCCTGACCGACCTGATGCGCAGCGGCAAGCTGTTCCGCGACATCGGCCTGCCACCGATCAACCCGCAGGACGACCGCGCCATGTTGTGCGGCAGCCCAAGCATGCTCGACGAGACCAGCGAAGTGCTCAACAGCTTCGGCCTGACCGTTTCGCCGCGTATGCGTGAGCCGGGTGATTACCTGATCGAGCGGGCGTTTGTAGAGAAATAAGTCGCGGTTCATGCGGTGGCTGACCGATCGCCTTCGTCGGATCGCCGCCCGGAGCAAGCTCGCTCCCACAGTTGATTTGTGTTGTTCCAGAGATTTGATTCAACACAAAACCCTGTGGGAGCGAACCTGCTCGCGAAGAAGGCGACTCGGTCCAGCAGACAGCCCACAAAAAAAAGCCCGCGCCGCCTCATCCAGGCCGCGCGGGCTTTTTCGTTTCCGGCGATTATTCCTGCGCCGGGATCACTTCCAGTACCCGGATCAATCCCGGCTGCGGATAATGCCAGCGCACATCCAGGTCCCA
This sequence comes from Pseudomonas sp. Z1-29, assembly GCF_051131995.1. Taxonomy (NCBI): domain Bacteria; kingdom Pseudomonadati; phylum Pseudomonadota; class Gammaproteobacteria; order Pseudomonadales; family Pseudomonadaceae; genus Pseudomonas; species Pseudomonas sp. Z1-29. The sequence continues at coordinate 1,381,434 of NZ_CP071645.1, forward strand.
GAACTGCGCGCCGTATTCCCGTTCGGCTGCGGGGACCTGATACGCCGGACGTGGATCCTGGGCCAGGCATTGTTCGATCAACTCCACCAAGGGCTCTTCGAGGCGCAGGGCATGCTCGCGGGCTTGAAGCAGGGCTGAGTCCGCCCATTGCACCGGAATCAATGCAGGCGCTGCGCTGGCGATGCTGTTCGTCGCCGAGCCGATGATGTCGGCGTAGGGCACGTAGGGCTTGATGTCCAGCACTGGCGTCGCGTCCAGCAGATCGATGCCCGAAATCCACAGCCGACCCGCTTCGACCCGTTCCAGCTTCACCACTGACTGACCGATGCCGTTGGGGCGATGGGTGGCGCGGGTGGCGAATACGCCCATGGACTTGTTGCCGCCCAGTCGGGGCGGACGCACCTTCAATCGTGGTTTTTCCTCCAGGGCCTGGTGGAACAGGAACAGCAGCCAGACATGACTGACCTGCTCCAGGCCCTGCACCGCTTCGCCCTGGTCGAACGGCGCCACCAGCTCCAGCACGCCACGCGCGGCCGGGGCCAGGTGTGGCTGGCGCGGAATGGCGAACTTCTCCTTGAAGCAGGAGCGGACGAAGCCGATGGGGGAAACGTTGTAGGTCATGGGTTGGAATCGGAGCGAGGTTGAAAAGACATCATAACGCGAAGGGCCAGGTTGGCACTGTTCTCTGTGGCGAGGGAGCTTGCTCCCGCTGGGCTGCGAAGCAGCCCCCCTGTTTTGTCTGACACACTGCGAGGGGACGCTGCGCGTCCAGCGGGAGCAAGCTCCCTCGCCACAAAGGCCCAGGAGGTCTGGAAAGTCAGCCGCGTATGCGCAGCGTCAGGCCCTTGAGGAAATTGCGCAGCAACTGGTCGCCGCATGGGCGATAGTTGGTGTGGCCGAATTTGCGGAACAGCGCGCTCAACTCCGGCTTTGATACCGGGAATTCGGCGGCCTTGAGAATGGCGTGCATGTCGTCTTCCTTCAGCTCGAACGCCACGCGCAGTTTCTTCAGGATGATGTTGTTGGTCACCGGCACTTCGATCGGCTGCGGCGGACGGCTTTCGTCCTTGCCGCGCTTGAAGATCACCAGGCCATCGAGAAAATGCGCCATGACCAGGTCCGGGCAGAACACAAAGCCTTCTTCCTCGTCTTTCTTGAGGTAGCCAGTCAGGTCTTCCAGGGAAACATCCAGGCCGCCCAGCTTGATGATCTCGATGACTTTCTTGTCGCTGATGTCGAGCATGTAGCGCACGCTGCGCAGTACGTCGTTGTGAATCATGTGTGCAGTCCTGATCAATCGGCAGTGGGCGCCCCAGCTCGGTGCGGCGCCAGTAAAGTCGTGTCTAGAATTTTTCTTTGGCGGACAGATAGCGCCATTGGCCCAACGGCACCTTGCCGATGGACACGCCGCCGATGCGGATGCGGCGGATAGCGACGACCTTCAGGCCGACCGCCTGGCAAAACAGTGCAATGGCGCCTGGTTGCGGGTTCTTCATGGCGAAGCGCAGGCGGTTTTCGTTCTGCCAGCTGGCCTTGACCGCAGGCAATTCCTTGCCTTTGTAGGTCAGGCCGTGGTTCAGGCGATTAAGACCGTGGGCGACCATTTCACCCTCGACTTCGACCACGTATTCCTGCTCGATCTTGGCCGCGTCGGCGGTGAGCTTGCGCAGGATCTTCCAGTCCTGGGTGAACACCAGCAGGCCGCTGGCATTGGCCTGCAAGTCGGCGCTGGCGGTCAGGCGCAGGAAATGGCCCTTGAGCGGGCGCTTGCCGAAGCGATGTTCGTCGCTCAGGGTCTCCGGTCCGAGGGTTGCCATGGCGGTGTCGACGTCCATGCCCGCCGGGACGTTGAGCAGGATCGTCACCGGCTCCGGCGCAGTGGCCTTGGCTTGCGGGTCGAGTTCGACCTTCTGGCCGGTGACCTTGAACTGCGGCTCGTCGATCACTTCGCCGTCCACGGTGACCCAGCCGCCCTCGATGAACAGCTCAGCCTCCCGACGGGAGCAGCCGACGAGTTCGATGAGGCGTTTGGAGAGACGAATCGGGTCAGTCATGACGGGGCCGTAACAAAAAGAGGGTGGGCATTGTACCTGTCTGGCGCCGGTTAATCGCGGGTCCATTTGCCTCAGGCAGCTTTTAGCCGCGTCCGGCCTTCAGGTCGGCTTGTTTGTAGCGCATGTGCAGCAACGGGTACGGCTGGTTCATGCCATCCCGTGCGGAACGCCCGACCACTTCAAAGCCTTGCTTGAGATAAAAGCCCAGGGCTTGCGGGTTCTGTTCGTTGACGTCCAGCTCGTTGGCGTTCAGGTGCTCCATGGCATAGCGCAGCAGTTGTTTGCCCAGGCCTTGGCCCCGGTGTTGCGGGTCGATGAAGAGCATTTCGATCTTGCCGGCCGCCACACCGGCAAACCCGGTGATGCGTTGACGGTGGTCCCGAGTACAGATCAGCATCACCGCGTCCAGGTAACGGGTGAGTACCAGGTTCTTCAGCAGCTCGATGTAGCTGTCTGGCAGGAAGTCATGGGTAGCGCGTACCGACGCTTCCCAGACCCGGGTCAATTCCTCGTAATCGCTCGGTTTCGGTGTGTGGATGACCGAATGCTGACGCATGTCCGCCTGTTCCTTATGGTGGAAATGTTATGTCTGCATACGATAGCCGTAAAAAAGCCCCGCATCTTGTTACAGAGCAGGGCTTCATGATTTTTTAAGTGCAGGCCTGAATCAACCGATCTGCTCAGCCCACAAATCATACTCATCGGCGTCGGTGACCTTGCACCAGACCTTGTCGCCTGGCTTGAGGTTGCTGCCGTTGTCGATGAAGACGTTGCCGTCGATTTCCGGGGCGTCGAAGAAGCAGCGGCCGACGGCGCCTTGCTCGTCGACTTCGTCCACGAGCACTTCGATTTCACGGCCGATGCGCATTTGCAGGCGGGCCGAGCTGATCGCCTGCTGGTGCGCCATGAAGCGTTCCCAACGCTCCTGCTTGACGTCGTCCGGGACCACGTCCAGGTCCAGGTCGTTGGCCGGTGCGCCTTCGACCGGCGAGTACTGGAAGCAACCGACGCGGTCGAGCTGGGCTTCGGTCAGCCAGTTCAGCAGGTATTGGAAGTCTTCCTCGGTTTCGCCGGGGAAGCCGACGATGAAGGTCGAGCGGATGATCAGGTCCGGGCAGATTTCGCGCCAGTTCTTGATACGTGCCAGGGTCTTGTCTTCAAAGGCCGGGCGCTTCATCGCCTTGAGCACTTTCGGGCTGGCGTGCTGGAACGGGATGTCGAGGTACGGCAGGATCTTGCCGGCGGCCATCAGCGGGATCAGCTCGTCGACATGCGGATACGGGTAGACGTAATGCAGGCGGACCCAGACGCCGAGGCTGCTGAGCGCTTCGCACAGCTCGGTCATGCGGGTTTTCACCGGCGCGCCGTTCCAGAAACCGGTGCGGTATTTCACGTCGACACCATAGGCACTGGTGTCCTGGGAAATCACCAGCAGCTCCTTGACGCCAGACTTGACCAGGCGCTGGGCCTCGTCGAGTACATCACCGACCGGACGGCTGACCAGTTTGCCGCGCATCGACGGGATGATGCAGAAGCTGCAACTGTGGTTGCAGCCTTCGGAAATCTTCAGGTAGGCGTAGTGACGCGGGGTCAGCTTGATGCCTTGCGGCGGCACCAGGTCGATCAGCGGGTTGTGGTCCTGGCGCGGCGGCACGACTTCGTGCACGGCGTTGACCACTTGCTCGTACTGCTGCGGACCGGTCACCGACAACACGCTCGGGTGCACGTTGCGGATGTTGCCTTCTTCCACGCCCATGCAGCCGGTCACGATGACCTTGCCGTTTTCCTTGATGGCTTCGCCGATGACTTCGAGGGATTCGGCCTTGGCGGAGTCGATGAAGCCACAGGTGTTGACCACTACCACGTCGGCGTCCTGGTAGGTGGACACCACGTCATAACCTTCCATGCGCAGTTGGGTCAGGATGCGCTCGGAGTCGACCAGAGCCTTCGGGCAACCCAGTGATACGAAGCCAACCTTCGGGTTGGCTGGCGCGGGAGTGGTGGACATGTCTAACCTCGGTATAAGGGGGATCGTCTCGTGCGAGACAGGGCGCCTGACGCGCCTCTGATCAAAAAGTGCGCAATTCTATCCATGGCGGGCGCACTTGACCAGCTTTATGCAGGGAAAAACGACGAGTGCTGCGCTATGCTTCGCGCCTTTGCCTTCTGGCGATTGCTACAGTCAACAAAACGTCTGTAACAAAGCGTAAAACAGCGCATGCTGCGGCACAAAGCGTACGGCTTCTTTACAGAGAAGACAGGTCTGGGAATCAGGAGTGTTGGATGGGTCATGCAAGTATTCAGGCGGCGACTGCCGAGCATTCGGCAACGAAGCCGCTGAGCATGCTGGTCGCGGCGGTCGGAGTGGTATATGGCGACATCGGCACAAGCCCCCTGTATACCCTGAAGGAAGTGTTTTCCGGCGGCTACGGCGTGCCGGTCAACCATGACGGGGTGCTGGGGATTCTGTCGCTGATTTTCTGGTCGCTGATCTGGGTCGTGTCGATCAAATACATGATGTTCGTCCTGCGCGCCGACAACCAGGGCGAGGGCGGGATCATGGCCCTGACCGCCCTGGCGCGGCGGGCGGCGGCCGGCAGGGCGCGGTTGCGCACGTTGCTGGTGATCTGCGGCCTGATCGGTGCGGCGCTGTTCTATGGCGATAGCATGATCACCCCGGCGATCTCGGTACTGTCGGCGGTGGAAGGCCTCGGCCTGGCATTTGAAGGCATCGATCACTGGGTGGTGCCGCTTTCGGTGGTGGTGCTGGTCGCGTTGTTCCTGATCCAGCGTCACGGCACCGCGCGGATCGGCATCCTGTTCGGCCCGATCATGGTGACCTGGTTCCTCGTGCTCGGCGCCTTGGGCGTGTATGGCATCGTTCAACATCCGGAAGTGGTGCAGGCGGTGAATCCGGCCTGGGCCGTACGTTTTTTTATCGTCCATCCGGGCATGGGCGTGGCGATCCTTGGCGCGGTGGTGCTGGCGCTGACCGGCGCCGAGGCGCTCTACGCCGACATGGGGCATTTCGGTCGCAAGCCGATCGCTCGCGCCTGGTTTATCCTCGTGCTGCCGGGCCTTATGCTCAACTATTTCGGCCAGGGCGCCTTGCTGCTCGGCGATCCGGAAGCCGCGCGCAATCCGTTTTACCTGTTGGCGCCGAGCTGGGCGCTGCTGCCCTTGGTGGGCCTGTCGACCCTGGCGACGGTGATCGCTTCGCAAGCGGTGATTTCCGGCGCGTTCTCGCTGACGCGCCAGGCAATCCAGCTCGGCTACATCCCGCGTATGTACATCCAGCACACCTCCAGTGCCGAACAGGGCCAGATCTACATCGGTGCGGTGAATTGGTCGTTGATGGTCGGCGTGGTGCTGCTGGTGCTGGGCTTCGAGTCGTCCGGAGCGCTGGCTTCAGCCTATGGCGTGGCGGTCACCGGTACGATGTTGATGACCACAATCCTGGTCTCCGCCGTGATCCTGTTGTTGTGGAAATGGCCGCCGTTGCTAGCGGTGCCGGTGCTGTTCGGTTTCCTGCTGGTAGATGGGTTGTACTTCGCCGCCAACGTGCCGAAGATCATCCAGGGCGGCGCGTTCCCGGTCATTGCCGGTATCGCCTTGTTCGTGCTGATGACCACCTGGAAGCGCGGCAAACAACTGTTGGTGGAGCGCCTGGACGAAGGTGCGTTGCCGTTGCCGGTTTTCATCAGCAGCATCCGCGTGCAGCCGCCGCATCGTGTGCAGGGCACCGCGGTGTTCCTGACCGCGCGCTCGGATGCTGTGCCCCACGCGCTGTTGCATAACCTGTTGCACAACCAGGTGCTGCACGAGCAAGTGGTGTTGTTGACCGTGGTCTACGAGGACATTCCCCGCGTACCGTCGCAGCGGCGCTTCGAGGTCGATGCCTACGGCGAGGGCTTCTTCCGGGTCATCCTGCATTTCGGCTTCACCGACGAACCGGACGTGCCCCAGGCGCTCAAGCTATGCCATCTGGATGAACTGGATTTCAGCCCGATGCGCACGACGTACTTCCTCAGCCGCGAGACCGTCATCGCCTCCAAGCTCGAAGGCATGGCCCGCTGGCGCGAGTCGCTGTTCGCCTTCATGCTGAAGAACGCCAACGGCAACCTGCGCTTCTTCAATCTGCCGTTGAACCGAGTGATCGAGCTGGGTACGCAGGTGGAGATGTAGGCCCAAGCCCGATAGCAAGGCGAGCTCCCTGCTCCTTGCCCCTTGTGGGAGCGAGCTTGCTCGCGATGGCTCAGGGACATTCAACATCAAGGTAAGCTGACCGGACGCTATCGCGAGCAAGCTCGCTCCCACAGGGAGATACCAAGCGGGCAACAAAAAGCCCCTGCACCGTGAGGTTGCAGGGGCTTTTTGTCAGCTGTGTATCAGCTCACTGCGCGGCAGGTGTGGTCTGCCGCTTGTTGATCTCATCGATCAACCGCTTGGCCAGGGCCGGGTAGTTTTCATCGAAGTGATGGCCGCCGGGCAGCTTTATGGCTTCGCCTACGGCGGTCTTGTCGGTGCAGCCACTTTCGTTGGCTTCTTCCGCGCCATAGATGCACACCACTTTTTCCGCCGGCAGCTTGGCCATTTCCGGGCCGGTGGCGGCTTCGGTGCCGGCGTTGCCGAGCCAGCCCTCGACTTCGATTTCGAAGCTGCCGGTGCGGGCAAAGGCGAGCAGGATAATCGCATCGACCCGTTGCTGTTCTGTCGCCGGCAGGCGGTTGTAGATTGCCGGCAGGACATCGGCTCCGAAGGAATAGCCGGTCAGGACGAAGCGTTTGGTGCCCCAGATCTGGCGATAGTGTTGCATCAGCTCGGTCAGGTCGGTCGCGCTCTGTTCGGGGCTCTTGTGCTGCCAGTAATAGCGCAGGGTGTCGATGCCGACCACCGGGTAACCGACCTTGGCCATTTCATCGGCCACGTCGCGGTCCAGGTCACGCCAGCCACCGTCGCCGGAGAGAAACAGCGTCACGGTGTCCCGGGCCTGGCTGGCGGGGACTTCCACCACCGGAATGCTCAGGCCGCCCTTGCCCTTGTCGGCGCCCACCAGGATCTTGCGCAGCTCGTTGTTGAGTACCTGCGCCAGGTTGATGTCGTAGTCGCTGATGCTGGTTTCGGCATTCTTCTGGTCGCGCACGAAAGCGGCGCTGGTATCGTCGGGGTTATCGTTCCAGGCCACCAGCCAGCGACCATGGGCGGCGCTTTTGGGCAGCAGGTGGGTGCAGCCGGGTTTTTCCAGGGCCAAGTCGACCGAGACGGCCTGGGCCTTGTCGTCCTTCTGTTCAGCCAGCCAGCGCCAGGCCAGCACCGCGCCGGGACCGATGCCGCTGACCAGCGTGGCCGGGCCGTGCAGCTGCCGCAGGCCGGCTTGCAAGGCGCGCCCTTGAAGCATGCAGTCCTTGGGCAGGATCACCTGGACGATCTGCGCCGAGCCGCTGCGGCTGAGGGTCGTCAATTGGGTGTCGCTGAGCTTCTGGTCCTCGTTGACCGCCACCAGCACCTGGGCGCGTACCTTGGTGCCGGGGATGACTCGGGTCATCGGCACGCCATCGGCCGGCTCCAGTTGTTCCAGGGTCGGTTGCGGGGCCGGGCGGTTCCAGTACCAGTAGCCGCCACCGAGAATCACCGCCAGCACCAGCAGGGCGGCCACTACGTATCGCCAGGAGCGTTGCATCATCAGCGTTTCACCAATCCAGTCAGGCCGCCCGCAATCAGGGCGGCGGTATCGGCCAGCGCTACCAGCGGATCGAGTCCGGCGGGCACGGCCATGTAACGAGGTTCCCAGTCAGGCTGGAATTTGTCTTTGAAGCGGCGCAGGCCCTGGAAATTGTAGAGCTGCTCGCCACGGCGAAACACCATCGAACCCAGGCGCTGGGTCAATGGAGCGCCGCGACGCGGTTGCAGGCCCGAGAGCGGGACCATGCCGAGGCTGAAGCGGGCGTAGTCATGGTTTTTGTAATGCTGGATGAGGCCGACCATCATGAACTCCATGGTCAGCTTCGGGGCTTCGGGATGAGCACGCATCAGGTCAAGGCTGGCCAGCTCATGGCTATGGGTTTCCAGCAGGTTGGCGAACGCCACCGGACGCCCCTCGAAACGAATCACCGCGATGCGGAAGTGCTTGAGGTAATCATGGCTGAATCGCCCCAGGGAGAAACCTTTCTCGCGTACATTCTTGCCGGTCAGCCAGGCATCGGAAACAACCTTGAGTTCGTCCATCGGCGCCTGGCCCGGTTCATGGATCTCCAGTGACAGGCCGTCACGGGTGCCGCGGTTCCAGGTGTAGCGCAGGTCCTTCATCTCCTTGCCCTTGGCTTCGAGATCAAAACGCTTGAGATCGACCCGCGCCTCTTCGCCCAGCTTGATCGCAGTCAGGCCGATGTCCATGTAATAGGGCAGGTTCTCGGCACGCACCTGATAGAACACTGGCCTGGCGTGGTAGATATCGCAAAGGTCACGAAACTGCCAGATCATTTCCGCCCGTTGCTGGGTCGGCCCGATCGGGTCGTACAACGCGACCAGGCTGCGGCCACGGCGGGCATACATCAGGAAGGCTTCATCGTTGGGATGAAACAGCAGCGCCTTGTCGCCGGTCAGGGCCAGGCCGCCGTCGGGTTGCGAAGACGCCATGAGAATCGTCCGGGCGCGCTCCAGTTCTTCAGCCGTAGGCAGATGAATCACCGGCCGAGCGGTGCGCAGCAGCCAGGTCAGGGACACCACCACCAACAGCACCGCGGCACCCAGCAGCGAGCGCAGGCCACGCGGCGCGTCGGCGTCCAGGGTGAACTGCCACCACAGTTGATGGCTATAGGGCACATCCTGATAGGCAAACAGCAGCAGCCAGATCGACGCACCCAGCACGCACAGGCTGGCAATCAGGAACAACGGCGAGAAGGGCAGCTCGGTCAGGCGACTTGGGCGGTAAAAGGAACGCCGGAAGACCGCCAGCAGGGCTGCGGTCAGCGTCAGCAGGGTGGCTTCTTCCCAGTCGAAACCCTTGAGCAGCGAGAGGAGGGCGCCCACCAGCAACAGGACAGTGGTCAGCATCCAGGCTGCGGACAGACGGCGGCGCAGGCCCTGGGCGAGCAACAGGCACAGCACGCCTACCAGGCTGGCGCCAAAGTGCGAGGCGTCCACCAGGCGATGCGGGATCAGGAAGCCGATGTGCTCCAGGCGCGTGTCGATCTCCGGCGTCACGCCGGAAAACAGCAGCACCACGCCAGACAGGAACACCAGCACTGCCAGGATTGGCGCCGCGAAACCGGACGCCGCCCGCAGGGTCTGGCGGGTCTGGAACAGCCGTTGTGCCTCATTGATCAACAACAATACGCACGCCACCAGCATCGGCAGCAGCACGTAGATCAGGCGATACAGCAGCAGGGCGGCCGCCAGCGGCGCAGCCCCGAGTTTGTCGGCAAACGCGGCCAGCAGGATCGCTTCGAACACCCCGACGCCGCCCGGCACATGACTGAGGACGCCGGCGGCGAGCGCCAGCAGGTAAACCAGCAAGAAGGGGCCGAACGGTGGCGCCTCCGGCAGCAACAGATAGAGCACCGTTGCCGCGGCGGCGACATCCAGCGCGGTGATGATCAGTTGCAGGAATGTCAGACGGCGGCCCGGCAGACGCAGCGTGCGGCGACCGGCCTTGACCAGCAGGGCATCCCGATAGGGTTGTTCCGGCAGGCGGCGGCGATAGATGCCGATGGCCAGCGCACTGGTCAGCAGCAGCACGGCAACGGCGATCACCCCCAGCAAAGTGGCGGGAAGGTGCAGGGCGGCAGAGGCGGCAGGCAGATTGCTCAACGTCGCCAGGGCCGCCAGTGGCGGTAGCGCGCAACCCAGTGACAGGCTGGCGAACAATGTCATGTGGGCGACATCCGCCGCCCCCAGGCCATGGCGGGCGTACAGGCGGTAGCGAACCGAACCGCCCGACAGCAGCGACAGGCCGATCGCATTGCCGATGGCAAACGCGCTGAAGCCGCCGAGGATCAGGGTCTGGGTGGGCAGCTTCACGCCGGCGTAGCGAGTGGCGGACCATTCATAGCCCAGCAGAATGACGAAGCCGGCCACGGTGGCGGCTATCGCACCGAGCAGCGCCGGCCTCGGCACCTCGAGGATCGAGTCGTGAAGGGCGTAGAGGTCGAGTTCGCTCAGGAGGTGACGGCAGGCGATCAAGGCAATCGCAAACAGCAGCAGCGTGACGGCGAGGCCGATCGGTTGCCGGTACTGGCTGATCCGGTCCAGCCAGCGCAATCGCTCGGCCTTGATCGGTTGTGTCGCATTGACAGTGTCTTGTGGGTCAGACGAGTGGGCGCGCATCAATCACCTCTTGAGCTATGCGCGACAGGATGGGGGTATCCAGCCAAGTTACCAATCCCTGCGGCGGAAAATAATTACAAAATATTTGTAATGAGGCTTTTTCGGCACACACAAAAAAGGCCACTCTTTCGAGCAGCCTTTCTTGATATTTGGTTGCGGGAGCCGGATTTGAACCGACGACCTTCGGGTTATGAGCCCGACGAGCTACCAGACTGCTCCATCCCGCGTCTGTGTGGCGGCATTCTACAGGCGAACGCCGGACTGTCAACCGTTAATAGAGCGCCGGATGAAATAAACGGCCGGTTCACCTAAATGCGCGAAAACAAACGGAAATCGTCCTACAACTTCGACGTTTTGCGATGGCCGTAGTGACATGGAATGCACCGGCATGGAAAAACAGGCGCGCACAAAAAAGGCCACTCTTTCGAGTAGCCTTTTCTGATGTTTGGTTGCGGGAGCCGGATTTGAACCGACGACCTTCGGGTTATGAGCCCGACGAGCTACCAGACTGCTCCATCCCGCGTCTGTGTGGCGGCATTCTACAGCGAATCGCCCGGCTGTCAACCCCTTTGCTGGAAAAACCTGTTCAGCTTCAATCGGTTAGCCTGCGCCAAGGCAATGTGACAGCGCTGTGACGCAGGCCTGGCAAGGCCTGGCGCTCTATTGGGCGGTTCGCTGCGATTGAAGAAACACATTCATGTAGGCATTTTCCAGATCTGTCGAAGGATCTTTCAAACTACTGGTGCTATGTACAGGTTCGAGTGAGATACTGGCGCTCCGATCCATCGCATGTACCGCTGCTTATATGACGCAACGCAAAATCATCCACGTCGACTGCGACTGCTTCTACGCCGCGATCGAAATGCGCGATGATCCGCGGCTGGCCGGCATACCCCTGGCGGTCGGTGGCTCGGCGGACCGGCGTGGGGTCATCGCGACCTGCAATTACGAGGCGCGGGCCTACGGTGTGCGCTCAGCCATGTCTTCTGGCCACGCGCTGAAGCTCTGCCCCGACCTGACCATCGTCAAGCCGCGGATGGACGCCTATCGGGAGGCCTCCAGGGAAATTCAGACGATTTTCAGCGATTACACCGACCTGATAGAACCGCTGTCGCTGGACGAGGCTTATCTGGACGTCTCCGCCAGTCCGCATTTCGGCGGCAGTGCCACGCGCATCGCCCAGGATATTCGCCGGCGTGTTTCCAACCAGTTGCACATCACTGTTTCTGCCGGCGTGGCGCCGAACAAGTTTCTCGCCAAGATCGCCAGTGACTGGAAAAAGCCCAACGGCCTGTTCGTCATCACTCCGGACCAAGTGGAAGATTTCGTCTCGGCGCTGCCGGTGAGCAAGCTGCACGGCGTCGGCAAGGTCACCGCCGACAAGTTGAACAGGCTCGGGATTATTGACTGCCAGCACTTGCGCGAGTGGGACAAGTTGGCACTGGTGCGTGAATTCGGCAGTTTCGGCGAGCGACTCTGGAGCCTCGCCCGTGGAATTGACGAGCGCCTGGTGCACAACGACAGCCGGCGGCAATCCATCAGCGTGGAAAACACCTACGACGTCGATTTGCCCGATCTGCAGAGCTGCCTCGACAAACTGCCCGAACTGATGGAAACCCTGGGCGGGCGCATGGCGCGGATCGACAGCAGCTATCGGCCGGGCAAGCCGTTCGTCAAAGTGAAATTCCATGACTTCACCCAGACCACCCTTGAGCAGGCCGGGGCAGGGCGGGACCTGGGCAGTTACCAGCTACTGTTGACCCAGGCGTTCAACCGCGGCGGCAAACCGGTGCGATTGTTGGGGATCGGAGTGCGGCTGGAGGACTTGCGGGGCGGGTTTGAGCAGTTGGAGTTGTTTGAGCGGTAAAGCCGCCACTGCGCAAATAAACGACCCCCGTGGCGAGGGAGCTTGCTCCCGCTGGACTGCGCAGCAGTCCCAATCCCGGCAACTCGATTTACCTGATACAGCGATGTAGCGTGCCCAGGGGGCCGCTGCGCAGCCCAGCGGGAGCAAGCTCCCTCACTACAGGGGGAGCATCCAGAGTCAGCTCGCGCCCGGGTCCGCCACCAACCGCCCGCCATCCTTGGTCAGGGCCTTGATGAATTCGGCCTGCAGTTCCGGATCGTTGCGGGTCAGTTCGATCAGGCTCTGTTCGAGTTCGCTGGCCTCTTCTTCAAGCCCCAGCTCCGAGAGACGCTTGACCCGATGAACCCATTGGCTCACTTCGTCGTCTTCCAGATCGTCGTAGATCAACGCGTGGGCTTCGACCAGTTTGCTGCGCAACGTACTGCTGACGCTCAGGGATGAGTCGGTGTGCACCTCGTCCTGGGCGTCCGTCACACTGATCTGCAGTTTGCCAAACTGGCTCAGGTCATGCTCGGCGAACGGGCTTTCCAGCAGGTTCAAGCGCAACACGCCGTTACGGTCGGTGCTCAGCTCGAATGTCTGCCGGGCGGCTTTCACCTGTACCGGACGCTCGCTCCAGGGCAGGCTCGAATGCTCCGTGCGTTTGTCGCGCTGGACCTCATCGATACCTGCCAGGTTCTGCTGGGCACGGCCATTGGAAGGCACGTTCATGAACGGATTGAGTCCGGCAAAACCGTAGCTGATCCAGTCGCGGGTCGCACTGTCCGGCAAGCTGCCGAGGGCGAACACATTGACCACGTTCGCGCCGACGCCGGCCACTACCGCCACCGCGCCCAGCGGGATCTCGTAGACCTCCCGCCAAGGCTGGTACGGCGTGTAGCGATCGTAATGGCGAGTGACCTCGAACTCGGTGACCTCGAAGGTCTTCTGCTCGTTGATCCGCACCCGACGCTGCGGCAGGTCGAGCACCTTGGGTTCGCCCACATCGATCTGCAGGCTATGGTCGAGCAATTTGCGCTCGATCCGTTCTTCGTGCTCGTTGCGTTGCGACATCTGGTTGGCGCAGCCGCTGACCAGCAGGGCCCCGCACAGTGCGGCGCCCCCGAGGCCTAAGGTGTTTCGCTTGAACATGACGTCTCTATCTGGTCTCAGCGGCGGATACGGGCCTGAAGGAAGGACAGCACGTCGGCGACCGGCAGCGCTTGCGCCTCGGCCTCGGTACGGCTCTTGTATTCCAGGTTGCCATCGGCCAGGCCACGGTCACTGACGACGATCCGGTGCGGGATGCCGATCAGTTCCATGTCCGCGAACTTGATGCCGGGGCTGGTTTTCTTGTCGCGGTCGTCCAGCAGTACTTCGAAGCCGGCGGCCGTCAGTTCGGCGTAGAGCTTGTCGGTCGCTTCGCGAACCTGTTCGGTTTCGTAGCGCAGCGGCACGAGGGCAACCTGGAACGGCGCCAGCGTGTCGCTCCAGATGATGCCGTTCTCGTCGTTGTTCTGCTCGATGGCCGCAGCCACCACGCGGGACACGCCGATGCCGTAGCAGCCCATCTGCAGCGTGACCGGCTTACCGTTCTCGCCGAGCACTTCGCATTTCATCGCCTTGCTGTACTTGTCGCCCAGCTGGAAGATATGCCCGACTTCGATGCCGCGCTTGATTTCCAGCGTGCCTTTGCCGTCCGGGCTCGGGTCGCCGGCCACGACGTTGCGCAGGTCGGCGACGGTTGGGACCGGCAGGTCGCGTTCCCAGTTCACGCCGAAATAGTGTTTGTCATCGATGTTGGCACCGATGGCGAAGTCGCTCATCAATGCCACCGAGCGGTCGATGATGATCGGCAACGGCAGATTCAACGGGCCGAGGGAGCCGGCACCGGCACCAATGGCATCGCGCAGCTCGGCATCGGTGGCCATGACCAGCGGGCTGGCGACGCCAGGCTGGTTGGCGGCCTTGATTTCGTTCAGCTCGTGGTCGCCACGGATGATCAGGGCAATCAGCTTGCCTTCTTCTTCCGCGCGCACGATCAGGGTCTTGATGGTGCGTTCGATGGGCAGGTTGTAGCCTTCCACCAGTTGGGCAATGGTCTTGGCGTTCGGCGTGTCTACCAGGCGCAATTCTTCGGCCGGTGCGGCGCGGGAGGTTTCCCGTGGCACGGCTTCGGCTTTCTCGATGTTCGCGGCGTAGTCGGAGCCGTTACTGAAGACGATGTCGTCTTCGCCGGACTCGGCCAGCACATGGAATTCGTGGGAGCCGGCACCGCCGATGGAGCCGTTGTCGGCTTCAACCGGGCGGAACTTCAGGCCCAGGCGGGTGAACACGTTGCAGTACGCCTGGTGCATGCGGTCGTAAGTGACTTGCAGCGAGGCCAGGTCGGCGTGGAACGAATAAGAATCCTTCATGATGAATTCGCGACCGCGCATCAGGCCGAAGCGTGGACGGATCTCGTCACGGAACTTGGTCTGGATCTGATACAGGTTGATTGGCAGTTGCTTGTAGCTGCTCAACTCGTTGCGCATCAGGTCGGTGATCACTTCTTCGTGAGTCGGGCCCGCGCAGAAATCGCGACCATGGCGGTCCTTGATGCGCAGCAGCTCCGGGCCGTATTCCTCCCAGCGCCCCGACTCCTGCCACAGCTCGGCCGGCTGGGTGCTCGGCATCAACACTTCCAGAGAGCCGGCGGCGTCCATTTCTTCGCGGACGATGGCTTCGACCTTGCGCATTACCCGCAGGCCCATCGGCAGCCAGGTGTACAGGCCGGAGGCGAGCTTGCGGATCATGCCTGCGCGCAGCATCAGCTGGTGGCTGATCACGACGGCGTCGGAAGGCGTTTCTTTCTGTGTGGCGAGCAAAAATTGACTGGTGCGCATGGTTGGCCGTTGTCGGTTGCTGATGACGAGAAGTGACGCAGCATTGTACGGGCGAGATGCCCTGGCGTACAGGCGCGTGGCCGGTCGCCGGATTCAGGCGCCGCTTTCGTCGGCGCCTGTTGAGATTTCCTACAACTCTTGAGCGGGCCGGGTCGGCGGCGATTCCGACTCTGGCGCCGATTCAGGTGTCGAGCCCTCTCGGCGATTCTCCTGATACCAGTGCAAGGCGATCAGCAGCAAGGTCGGAACGCCGAGCAACGCGGTGATCAGGAAGAAATCGTGATAGCCGAATTTTTCCACCATGACCCCTGAGTACCCGCCGATCAGGCGCGGCAACAAGAGCATGATCGAGCTGAGCAGGGCGTATTGGGTCGCGGAGAATTTCAGGTTGGTCAGGCTCGACAGATAGGCGACGAACGCCGAGGTGGCCAAACCGGAGCTGAAGTTGTCGAGGGAGATCGTGACGATCAGCATCTTCAGGTTGGCACCCATGTCCGTCAGCATCAGGAACAGGATGTTGGTGGCGGCCGACGACACGCCGCCGATGAACAGGATTGGCAGGATGCCGAAACGCACGATCAGCAGCCCGCCCATGCCGGCGCCGACAAGGGTCATGATCAGCCCGAAGATCTTGCTGACGCTGGCGATCTGGTCCTTGGTGAAACCCTGGTCGATATAAAAAACGTTGGCCATGACGCCCATGACCGTGTCGGACATCCGATAGGTCGCGATCAGGCCGAGCAGCAGCAGGGCCTGCCAGCGGTAGCGCAGGATAAAATCGTTGACCGGCGTCAGCACCGGCGCCAGGCCGCGACGCCCCATGGACGACAGGCACAGGGCGGTCAGGATGATATAGAGGATGGCGCGCAGGAAGGCGCGGTCCTGGAGCAGCAGGTCGAGCAGGCTGACGCCTTCGAACAGCACGCTGGCAAAGTCGGTGTTGTAGAGCTGGGTGAACATCGCCGGGACCGACACCAGCAGCACGATCAATACGAATACCGAAGCCAACTGATGAACGAAGGTATAGCGCCCGGCCTGCAATTGAGTACGCAACGGTACTGGCGGCTCGCGCATGAAGAGCGAGGTCAGCAGCGCCGGGACCATCAGTACGCCAAACAGCAGGTACGTACCGGCCCAGGCCGAATGTTTGTAGCTGAACCCGGTGGAGCCGAACCCCTCGGCGAAAAACAGCGCGCCGGCGGTGGCCAGCAACGCGGCGACGCGGTAGCCGGACATATAGCTGGCAGCCAGGGCGGCCTGGCGGGTGTCGTCGGCGATTTCCAGTCGGTAGGCATCGACGGCGATGTCCTGGGTGGCCGAGGCGAAGGCCACGATGACGGCAATCGCGATCAGCCAGGACAGGTGTTTTTGTGGGTCACAGAAGCCCATGCCGACCAGGCCGAGGATCACCAGGGCCTGGGAGAGCACCAGCCAGGAGCGTCGACGCCCCAGTTTGCCGAGCAATGGCAGGCGCCATTGGTCGAGAAGGGGCGACCAGACCCATTTGAAGGCATAGGCCAGGCCGATCAGGCTTGCGTAACCAATGGTTTCGCGGGCCACGCCGGCCTCGCGCAACCAGACCGACAGCGTGGAAAACACCAGCATGTAAGGCAGGCCGGCGGCGAAGCCAAGCAGCAACAGCACGAGCGTCGAAGGACTGGCATAGGCGGCAAGGGCGGCGCGCCAGGTTTTACGGGGCATGGGCTGGAGTCTGCCTCAAAAATTGCGAAAACAAAGCGCGCACTCTAACCGCTGTGCTCTACCGGGCGCCAGCCATGACGCTGAATATCAACACGATTATTCAGGACACTGATCCCTTCCATGCGCAGGCGTGCGCGTTGTTCGTCCCCCGAGGCGCTGCCTGCCGGCAGGCTGATCCGACCACCGGCGCCGAGGACTCGATGCCACGGCAGCTTCGTGTCGTTCGGCAACTGGCTGAGCGTTCGTCCGACCCAGCGCGCGGCGCGGCCCAGACCCGCCATTTCGGCGAGCTGACCATAGGTGACGACCTGGCCGGCCGGCACTTGGGCCAGGGTCAGGTAAAGCGTGGTGCGGCGGATCTGGGCGGCGTTCTCGGGGGCCGCTGGGGTGTCGGTCACGTGGAGGATTCCTGGAAATGTCCGTCTGTAGATTAGTGCCTACAGGGCCAATTGATAAATGAACTCATCATCCTTATGCAGGTCAGTCGTTGCTGAGGTGTCATCCTGGGGGATAATGCCGCCTTTTCCTCGCAAACTTGAGCCTATTATCGCTTATGTTGTCCAGAACCCTGTTGTGCCTAGCTGTTACCAGTGCCTCCATGCCTTTGCTTGCCGATACCGTCTGGTTGAAGAACGGCGACAAGCTCAGTGGCAAGATAACCGTTTTCGACGGCGGCAAATTATTGATCCAGACCGATTACGCGGGCGCGATCCCGATTGATTGGAAGCAGGTCAAGACGCTTGAAAGCGACCAGCAACTGCTGGTCAAGCAGGATGCCTATACCGGCGAAAAAGCCAAGGCGTTGCAGGCGGCCGAGGATGGCAAGGTGACCCTGGCCAATGGTGATGCGCCCAAGACCGTCGAGCTGGCAAGCATCCAGCAGATCCTCAAGCCCAAGCCGGTGGTCGAGGACCTCGTGTGGAAGGGCAACATCGACGCTGCACTGGATTACCAGCGCGCGGAAGCCGATACCGACGATTACGACATCGACTTCAAGACCTCGGCGCGCCACGGCAGATGGCGGCACACCGCCGAAGGCGAATACAACCGCGAATTTCAGGATGATGTGGTGTCGGCTGACAACTGGCGGCTGGAGTATTCCCTCGACCGCTTCCTCACGGAAAAATGGTTCTGGCAAGGTCGCCTGAACTACAAGCGTGACAAGGTCGAAGACCTGGCACGCCAGCGCGTGGTTGGTACTGGTCCGGGTTATCAGTTCTGGGACGACGAACTGGGCGCTTTCTCCCTGGGTTCGCTGCTCAACCGCACCGATTATGAATATCGCGACGGCGGCAAGGACAACTTCTATTCCGTGGCGATGAAGTGGGACTACAACCGTTACCTGATCGGCAAGCGCGTCGAGCTGTTTACCAACGGCGAAGTGGGCAAGCCGCTGTCCGGCGTGGCTGAATACGCCTATGACGCCGAAATCGGGTTGCGCTACAAGGTCACTGACTGGGCATCGCTCAACCTCAAGGCCGAGAAGGATGTCATCGAAGGGACCGAAGACAGCGACCTGAGCAAGACGCGCTACACCGCCGGGTTTGGCGTGACCTGGTAACCGGGGTATCCACCACCAGACCCTGTGGGAGCGAGCCTGCTCGCGAAAGCGGTACACCAGTTGCCACAGATGCAACTGATCCGTCGCTTTCGCGAGCAGGCTCGCTCCCACACTGGTTTCGGTTTCCAAAAACACCCAGGCACAAAAAAGCCCCGCTTTTGAGGGCGGGGCTTCTTACTAAAGCAAGGACAAGTTAGATAACTTGAACTTCTTCAGCTTGCATGCCTTTCTGACCGCGGGTAGCGATGAAAGAAACCTGTTGGCCTTCTTTCAGGCTTTTGAAGCCGTCGGATTGGATAGCTTTGAAGTGAACGAACAGATCGTCACCGGACTGTGGGGTGATGAAGCCGAAGCCTTTTTCATCGTTGAACCACTTAACGGTACCGGTTTGGCGATTAGACATGGTGTAACTCCTTGAACAAAGATAACTGCGACTCAGGAAGAACCCTGGCCGAGACTGAGTGCAAAGAGCAGGAAAAATTCTTGTAGATGGTTGGATCGAAATTCAACATATCGTGTAGAGATTCTCAGTGACACAAGCAACACAGTGACGCCACCTTACCCCTTTTTCCGAAACGTGCCAATGGTCTTTGCGAAGGTTTCTCGGTTTTAATGACTGACGGCAATGGCGATAGCCGTCAGAGCCCGGAAATCAAGGCGGATCGGCGAGAGTTGCGTCTCGCACTTTGAACCCGCCCCGCGGCCCGGTAAGATGCCGGACAGTTTTTTCCACCTCGCTATTTCAGGAAACCCGCCATGAGCATCAAATCGGACAAGTGGATTCGCCGCATGGCGCAAGAGCACGGCATGATCGAGCCCTTCGTAGAGCGCCAGATGCGTGGCGAAGGCGCCGACCGGCTGATTTCCTTCGGCGTTTCCAGCTACGGCTACGACGTGCGCTGCGCCGATGAATTCAAGGTGTTCACCAACATCAATTCGGCCACCGTCGACCCGAAGAATTTCGATGAGAAGAGCTTCGTCGACATCAAGAGCGACGTTTGCATCATTCCGCCGAACTCTTTCGCCCTGGCCCGCACCGTCGAGTACTTCCGCATCCCGCGCAACGTGCTGACCATCTGCCTGGGTAAAAGCACCTACGCCCGCTGCGGCATCATCGTCAACGTGACACCTCTGGAACCTGAATGGGAAGGCCACGTGACCCTGGAGTTCTCCAACACTACGACCCTGCCGGCGAAGATCTACGCCAACGAGGGCGTGGCGCAGATGTTGTTCCTTGAGTCCGATGAGGAATGTGAAGTTTCCTACAAGGACCGTGGCGGTAAATACCAGGGCCAGCGCGGTGTGACCCTGCCGCGTACCTGATTCTGACGAGCTGTTGGAATTCCTGAGCGGGCAGGCACTCTATTGGGTGTACTGCCCGTTTTTGCGTCTGCGCAACGGGCCTTCGCTCAGGAGTTGCTCTATGAAGATCGATCCGCGAATCAGTGCCGAACTGGCAAGGCTTGAGCCCAATCAGATCGGCGTCCTGGCTTGGTCATTACTGGCCCACCCTGCTGAAGCGGCGGGCGGCATCCCTGGCCAGCCCGATCCCGATACCCCTAACGAACAGCCTACCGAACCCGGCGAACCGACTCTTCCGGACGAACCGCCTCCCGCGCCCGTAGCCTGATCAGCCAATGGCCCCTCAGTTGTTGAAGCCTGATCGCTTCAACTGACGGGCCATATTTCGTTGTCGCCCACCACGAAGATCTTGCAGTCGTTGTCCTGATCGACCCGATAGCCTCCCGTGAAGGCACCGAAGGCCGGTAGCAGGCTGATCTCGCTACCGAGGCGGAAACATGGCAGGCGCAGGCGTTGACGCCCCTTGCCGCTCAGGTGGTAGACCGGGTGTACGTGACCGGCGAGCACGTGTCGACTTGGATGCGGGGTAGGCTCGTGTTGCACGGCGAAAGGGCCCAACAGCAACGGCTCGGGGACGACGCGGATATCGAGTGCCGCTGGCGGATCGCCGGCGCGCTTGTCGTGATTGCCGCGGATCAGCGTGATGGCTAGTTTGCGATGCCGTTCACGCCAGTCGGCAAGGGCCTTCAAAGTGCCTGGGGCATGAGAACCGGGCCCATGCAGGAAGTCCCCGAGGAATATCAGCAGTCGGCACGGCAGGCTCGCCAGCAACTCGTCAAGCATGGCGATGTTGTTCGCCGTGGTGCCGTGGGGTACCGGTTGGCCGAGGCTACGGTAGGCCGCGGCCTTGCCGAAATGCACATCGGCCACCATCAGGGTTTCCTGGGCCGGCCAGTACAGGGCTTTTTGCGGCAACAGCCAGAGCTCTTCGCCCGCGAGGTTGACGGGATACGGCGCGGGCATCAGGCGCTTCCTCGATCAGCGGTTTTTTCCAGTTCGCTGACCATGCGCCGGATACGATCGGCGAGCTTTTCCGAGCTCATGCTTTCGCGAAATCGCTCCACCAGCAAGGGGAAGCCCAGCGGAGTAGGGCGCTTGATGAGATGCAGGTCGAGCTTCAAGGTATCGAGCCGTTCCAAGGTCTGCTCCAGTCGGCGTATATCCAATTCTTCGCGCAAAACTTCCTCGCCGGCCTGGGCCAGCAGCAGGTTATCGGCGTCATATTGCTTGAACACTTGATAGAACAACCCGCTGGAAGCCTGCACTTGGCGGGTGCTCTTCGGTGCGCCGGGGTAGCCGGCGAACACCAGCCCGGCGATCCGGGCGATTTCGCGGAAGCGGCGCAGGGCCAGTTCTCCGGCGTTCAGGCTGGCGAGAACGTCGGCCAGCAGGCCATCGGTGCGCAACAGCGCCGGGTTCAGGTGCGTTGACCAATCCAGTTCGGTGGCGCTGAGCAATTCCAGGCCGTAGTCATTGACCGCAATCGAGAACGTCACCGGTTGGCGCTGGCTGACGCGCCAGGCCAACAGGCTGGCCAGACCCAGATGTACCTGGCGCCCGGCGAACGGATACAGGAACAGGTGCCAACCCTCCCGGGATTTGAGCGCTTCGGCCAGCAGCGTTCCCTGCGTCGGCAGGCCGGACCAACGTAGCTGCGTTGACAGCAGCGGCTCTACGGCTTGCATTTCCGGTCCGTCGAAACGGCCCTTGGCGGCTTCGCTCAAGCGCGCGACGACCGCGGCAGCGAGCTCGCTGGAAAGCGGCATGCGTCCGCCATTCCAGCGCGGCACGGCGGCTTTTTTCGCCTGGCTGCGGCGTACGTAAGCGGTCATGTCCTCGACCCGGACCAACTCCAGCAACCGCCCGGCGAACAGGAATCCGTCGCCGGGGCGCAAGCGTGCGATGAAGCCTTCTTCCACGCTGCCCAGGGTCTTGCCGCCGCCGCCCTTGCTCCAGAATTTCAATTGCAGGCTGGCGTCACTGACGATGGTGCCGATGCTCATGCGGTGGCGCCGTGCCAGACGGGCGTCAGGCACGCGCCAGATCCCCTGTTCATCCGGTTCGACCCGCCGATAATCAGGGTAGGCGGTCAGCGACAGGCCGCCGTGGCGCACGAAAGCCAGCGCCCAGGCCCACTCGGCCGGGTTCAGGTCGCGGTAGGCCCAGGCGCCGCGTACCTCATCAAACAGCTCATCTGGAACAAAACCGCCACCCAGGGCCATGCTGACCAGATGCTGGACCAATACATCCAAAGGCTTGTGGGGCGATTCTCGCGGCTCGATTCGCCGCTGCGCCACGGCGTCCTGGGCGGCGGCGGCCTCGATCAGTTCCAGGCTGTGGGTTGGCACCAGGGTTATTCGCGAGGTCCGCCCCGGCGCATGGCCGGAGCGTCCGGCGCGTTGCATCAAGCGGGCGACGCCTTTCGCCGAGCCAATCTGTAGCACGCGTTCCACGGGCAGGAAATCCACTCCCAGGTCGAGGCTGGACGTACACACGACTGCCTTGAGTTGACCGTCCTTCAACGCCCGTTCCACCCAGTCGCGGGTGTCGCGGGACAGAGAACTATGGTGCAACGCGATCAGTCCGGCCCAATCCGGGCGCGCCTCAAGAATGGCCTGGTACCAGATTTCCGCTTGCGCGCGTGTATTGGTAAAGACCAGGCAACTGCTGCTGGTGTCGATTTCGGTGACCACCTGGGGCAACATTTTCAGGCCGATATGCCCCGCCCATGGAAACCGTTCGAGGGTTGGCGGCAACAGCGTATCGACCTGCAACGCCTTGGCATCGGCGCCCTGCACACTAATTCCGCTGCCTTGTGGGATCAATACCTGCTCGGCGTGGGCCTGGTTGCCCAGGGTCGCGGATACGCCCCAGACGATCAGGTCGGGGTGCCAGTAGCGCAAGCGAGCCAGGGCCAGTTGCAATTGCACGCCGCGCTTGTTGCCGAGCAATTCGTGCCACTCATCTACCACGACCATGCGCAGGGTCGACACGGCCGTTTGCGCATCAGCGCGGGCGAGCATCAGCGTCAGGCTTTCGGGTGTGGTGATCAGCGCCGTGGGCAGGCGCCGGCCTTGACGGGCGCGTTCGCTGGCGCTGGTATCGCCGGTGCGCAGGCCTACGCTCCAGGGAATCTGCAGCGGATCGAGGGGCGCTTCGAGAGCCTTGCCGGTGTCGGCGGCCAGCGCGCGCATTGGCGTTATCCACAAGACGGTCAGCGGTTCGCTCGGCGGTTTGCGTTTACGAGGCTTGTCTGGTGGCGGCACGCTGCGGGCGAAACGGTTGAGTGCGGCAAACCAGACGGCGTAGGTCTTGCCGGCGCCGGTATTGGCATGCAACAGCCCCGACTCGCCACGCTTGACCGCAGCCCATACCTGCTTTTGAAAGGCGAACGGCTTCCAGCCGCGGGCATCGAACCACTGTTTCGCGAAGTTGCTGGATGTCGCCATGCGTGCGGTGTGCGCCCTGAAAGTCCTTCTTCAAAGACCACGACGAGAGATGAAAGGTTTATTTCTGTGGCGAGGGGATTTATCCCCGTTGGGCTGCGAAGCAGCCCCAAAAAGCTTGAAAAGAGCCTGCCTGAGATACCGAGGTGGCAGGCTGGGGGGCTGCTTCAGCCCAGCGGGGATAAATCCCCTCGCCACAAGAGCTGCTTGCCGCCCATATCAGGTTTATTTCAGATTGCCACTGAGGAACTGCTTGAGCCGTTCGCTCTTCGGGCTGCCCAGCACGTCTTCCGGCGCGCCTTCTTCTTCCACCAGGCCCTGGTGCAGAAACAGCACCTGATTGGACACCTTGCGGGCGAAGCTCATTTCGTGGGTCACCATGATCATGGTCCGGCCTTCTTCGGCCAGGCCTTGGATCACTTTTAATACTTCACCTACCAGTTCCGGGTCCAAGGCCGAGGTCGGTTCGTCAAACAGCATGACCTCAGGCTCCATGGCCAAGGCGCGGGCAATCGCCACGCGTTGTTGCTGGCCACCGGACAGGAACGCCGGGTATTGCTCGGCAACACGTGCCGGCAGGCCGACCTTGTCGAGATAACGGCGGGCGCGATCCTCGGCTTCCTGCTTGCTGACGCCCAGCACCCGGCGCGGCGCCATGGTGATGTTTTCCAGCACGGTCATGTGGCTCCACAGGTTGAAGTGCTGGAACACCATGGCCAGGCGCGTGCGGATGCGTTGCAGCTCGTCGGCGTCGGCCACGCGCATGCCGTGGTGATCCTTGATCATCTGGATCGATTGGCCGTCCAGGCTCATGGCGCCGTCGTTGGGTTGTTCGAGGAAATTGATGCAGCGCAGGAAGGTGCTTTTGCCCGAGCCGCTCGCGCCGATCAGGCTGATCACGTCGCCGGTCCTGGCCTTGAGCGAAACCCCTTTGAGCACCTCATGGTGGCCATAGCTTTTGTGCAGGCCTTCGATGGTCAGTTTGTACATGGAACAGGCATCCTCAAGGCGAAAGTAGGTAGCCGCTGCGGTAGGCTTCGGTCCCGGCGACATGGGCGATGACCATGCCGGCGGTGGCCATGCGACGCAGCGAGCGGGCGTACAGCAGCCCGGCATTACGGCAATGAACGGGGGTGACGGTGTCGTTGACCGGGTCGATGATTTCGGCGATCAGCTGTCCCGCCTCCAGGTACTCACCGGGTAGGGCGCTGTACACCAGCAGGCCGCCGACCGGTGTCGCCACCGGTTCGACGCCGGCCAGCGGCGTGGCCGGGTAGGGCAGGTCGGGCACCGGCACCGGCTCACCGTCAATGGCGCCGAAGTGGATCAGGTATTCGATCAGGGCCTGGCAGTCGAGACTCGCCAGGCCATGGTTGACGTCACCCTGGCCGCGCAATTCGACAGTTACCGAAAAGCTGCCTAGGGGAATTTCGAAGCGCTCACCGAAACGCTCCTTGAGCTGCCACCAGAGCAGCGTGAAGCATTCGTCGAACGATTGGCCGCCGGAGTCGGTCGCCAACAGGCTGGCCTCGGCGCCGATGTAGCGCGCCAGCGGCTCGACCCGCGGCCAGGCCTCGGGCGTGGTGTAGAGATGGGCGACGGCTTCGAAATCGCAATGCAGGTCAAGCACCATGTCGGCATCACAGGCCAGGCGTTGCAGGACCAGCCGCTGGGATTGCAGTTGGGTGCTGGCGGTCTGCCGACTCAGGGCGTCGCGCAGGCTGGTGCGGATCAGCATCAGGTTGTGCTGCGGGTCGTCGGTCAGCAGGCCTTCGATTTCGTTGCCGATCTCTTCGCTCAGGTCGACGAACCGGCGGTTGAAATTTTGCCCGCTCTCCAGTTCGTAACGGCCCAGGGGCACGTCCATCAGTACCTGTTCGAGGCCGATCGGGTTGGCGACCGGCACCAGCACGATTTCGTGCCGCAGGTGGCCCGAAGCCTCGAGTTCGGCCAGGCGCTGCTTGAGGTGCCAGGCGACCAGCATGCCGGGCAATTCATCGGCATGCAGGGACGACTGGATATAGATTTTGCCGACGGCTTTTTCCGGGCCGAAGTGAAAGCTGTGGATCTTGCGTGCGGTCCCCGGCAGCGGGGCCAGCAGGTCATGAATCTGGTGGCGCATTTACATGTATGTCCTGGGAACGGAAGCCTTAGTGGGTCGGCCCGAGAAAGGCCAGCCAGCGGCGTTCGGCGAGACGGAAGAGGCCCACCAGTGCAAACGTGACGGTCAGGTAGATCAACGCGGCGATCCCGAACGACTGGAACGTCAGGAAGGTGGCCGAGTTGGCGTCCCGGGCGACCTTCAGCACGTCTGGAACGGTAGCGGTGAACGCCACGGTCGTCGAATGCAGCATCAATATCACTTCGTTGCTGTAGTACGGCAGCGAACGACGCAGCGCTGACGGCATGATCACGTACGTGTAGAGCTTCCAGCCGGTCAACCCGTAAGCCTTGGCCGCTTCGACTTCGCCGTGGTTCATGCTGCGAATCGCCCCGGCAAAGATCTCCGTGGTGTAGGCGCAGGTGTTCAACGCGAACGCCAGGATCGTGCAGTTCATCGCGTCGCGAAAGAAACTGTCGAGCACGGGTTGGGCACGCACCGCCTCGATGCTGTAGATGCCGGTGTAGCAGATCAGCAATTGGATATAGAGCGGCGTACCGCGAAACAGATAGGTGTAGAACTGCACCGGCCAGCGCACGTAGACCTTGGGCGAAACCCGGGCAATGGACAGCGGAATCGACACCACAAAGCCGATCAACAGCGCTGCGCTGAGCAGCCACAGGGTCATTGCCAGGCCGGTGATGTGGACGCCGTCGCTGTAGAGAAACGGTCGCCAGTATTCTTGCAGGAGTTCGATCATCGCATGGCCTCCCGGGCTCCGGCGGCGTAGCGGCGTTCAAGCCAGCGCAGGATAAAGTTGGATGCACTGGTGATCAGCAGATAGATGAGCGCCGCCAGCACCAGGAAATAAAACAGCTGGTAGGTGCTTTTGCCCGCATCCTGGGCGGCCTTGACCAGGTCGGCCAGGCCGATGATCGACACCAGGGCGGTGGCCTTGAGCATGACCATCCAGTTGTTGCCGATGCCCGGCAGGGCAAAGCGCATCATTTGCGGGAACACCACGTAACGGAAACGTTGGCCACGCTTGAGACCGTAGGCCGTGGCCGCTTCGACCTGACCGCGAGGCACCGCAAGGATCGCGCCGCGAAAGGTTTCGGTGAAGTACGCACCGTAAATGAAGCCCAGGGTGATGACCCCGGCGCCGAACGGGTTGATCTCGATGTATTCCCATTCCATGAAATCGGTAAAAGACGTCAGCCAGGTTTGCAGGCTGTAGAAAATCAGCAGCATCAGCACCAGGTCGGGCACGCCGCGAATCAGCGTGGTGTAGAGCTGGGCCGGAATACGCAGCAGTTTGACGCTGGACAATTTGGCGCTGGCGCCGAGCAACCCGAGCAGGACGCTAAGCAGCAAGGACAGGGCCGACAGCTTGATGGTCATCCAGGTGCCTTGCATCAGCAGCGGGCCAAAGCCCTGCAGGCTGAAGGCCGAGAGCCCCAGACTTTGTAGGAATTGTTCGAACATGGACATTGCCTTTGGCAGGAAAAAAGCGCCCACCCGGTTCAGGGTGGGCGCCGCGCATTATTTGCCGCTGTACAGATTCAGATCGCCAAAGTGTTTTTTCTGGATCTCGGCGTATTTGCCGTCGTCGTGTAACGCTTTGATACCTTTATCCAAAAGTGCCTTCAGCTCTTTGTTACCTTTCTTGATACCGATGGCGGTCTTGGAT
Organism: Pseudomonas sp. Z1-29; assembly: GCF_051131995.1. Lineage (NCBI taxonomy): Bacteria > Pseudomonadati > Pseudomonadota > Gammaproteobacteria > Pseudomonadales > Pseudomonadaceae > Pseudomonas > Pseudomonas sp. Z1-29. The sequence goes on from NZ_CP071645.1 coordinate 1,408,405, forward strand.
GGCAGCAGTTCGCTGTCCACCGGCTGGCTGACTTCATAGCCTTCGCCTTTTGGCGATTTCAGGAAGCCCAGTTCGGCCTGAAGCATGTCCTGGATCGCGGCATCGAGGCGGCCCGAGGTCAGGTCGGCATAGACCTGGTCCTGGTTCTGGTAGGCCTGGGTCTTGACGCCGGCCTTGTCCAGCACGGCCTTGGCGTAGGCTTCCTGGATGGTGCCTTGCTCGTAGCCGACGGTCTTGCCCTTGAGCGAGGCAACGTCTGCGCTCAGGCCCGAGCCCTTCTTGAATACATAGGCCGTTGGGCCGGAGAACAACTCGCTGGAGAAGTCGATAGCCTTTTCACGGGCCGGGGTAACGGTCATGGAGGAGATCACGCCGTCGAATTTATTGGCCTTGAGGCCCGGAATCATTCCGTCGAAATCGCTTTCGACCCATTTGCATTTGACCTTCAGTTCTTCACAGATCGCATTGCCCAGGTCGATGTCGAAACCCACCAGGCTGCCATCGGCGGCCTTGGATTCGAACGGGGCGTAGGACGGGTCGACACCAAAACGCAGTTCCTTGTATTCCTTGGCCGTGGCGACGCCGGCGGCCATGCACAACGCCAGTGCAGAAAGGGTCAGCAGTGCTTTTTTCATTATTGAGTCCCTAAAACCAATTTGAGCGCTTGTGGCGCGTAAGATTGTTACCGGTGAAGGTCTGAACGGTATGACGGCATAAAGGTAGCAATTTCCGAACCATAGTGCCGAACAAGTGTTTTAAAAGCACTGGCGGCGAGAGACGGAACGCAATGGTGCGCGGGGGTGAGCGTACATCAAAAAGCGCACCGGGATGGAGCGTGCGTTTGTCCGGTTTTGCTCTTCGTGGCGAGGGAGCTTGCTCCCGCTGGAGGCGCAGCCTCCCTCTGCGGTGCGTCCTTCAGAATCAGGGGGCGCTTCGCGCCCAGCGGGAGCAAGCTCCCTCGCCACGAGAGCGGGGTTACTTGAGAAGATCCTGAAGCGTCGCCAGCGTGTCCGCCTCTTCGACGGTCTTGTCCTGGCGCCAGCGCAGCATCCGTGGGAAACGTACCGCGATCCCGCTCTTGTGGCGCTTGGACAAGGCGATGCCTTCGAAGCCCAGCTCGAAAACCAGGGTCGGCGTGACGCTGCTCACCGGGCCGAACTTTTCCACCGTGGTCTTGCGCACGATGCTGTCGACCTGGCGCATTTCTGCATCGGTCAGCCCTGAATAGGCCTTGGCGAAAGGCACCAGCGTGCGTTCGCGGCTGCCGGGCGGGTTGTCCCACACGGCGAAGGTGTAGTCGCTGTAGAGGCTGGCGCGCCGGCCATGGCCGCGCTGGGCATAGATCAGCACCGCGTCGACACTGAACGGGTCGATCTTCCATTTCCACCACACGCCCATGTCCTTGGTCCGGCCGACGCCGTACAGCGCGTTGCGCGCCTTGAGCATCATGCCTTCGACGCCGAGGCTGCGGGACGCTTCGCGCTGGCGGGCAAGGTCGAACCAATCCTGGCCAGTGACGATGGGCGACGGCAACAGCACCGGACTGTGGCAGCGGGCAATCAGGGCCTCCAGTTGCTCGCGACGCTCGGCCTGGGGCCGGCTGCGCCAGTCCTCGCCTTGCCATTCCAACAGGTCGTAGGCCATCACCACCACGGGAGCGTCTTCCAGCACTTTCTTGCTCAAGGTCTTGCGACCGATGCGCTGTTGCAACAGGGCGAAAGGTTGCACCGCCGGCTGCAGCGGCGCGTCCGGATCAAAGGCATCCTCGGTGATCGCCTGCGGGGCTTTCCAGACCACGATTTCGCCATCGATCACCGTGCCGTCGGGCAACGCCTGCGCCAGGCAATGCAATTCAGGAAAGCGCTCGGTCACCAGGTCCTCGCCACGGGACCAGACCCACAAATGGCCGTCACGCTTGATCACCTGGGCGCGGATTCCGTCCCATTTCCACTCCACCTGCCAGTCGCTGGCCGGCCCCAACAAGGTGTCGAATTGCTCAATCGGTTGTGACAAGGCATGGGCCAGGAAAAACGGATAAGGCTGGCCGCCGCGCTGGGCATGTTCATCGGCGGATTCGCCGGCGATCAGCTTGAGGTAACTGGCCGCGGTCGGGCGATGGGACAGATCGGTGTAGCCCACCAGCCGTTGGGCCACCCGTTTGCTGTCGAGCCCGGCCATCGTTGCCAGCGCCCGGGTGACCAACAACTTGGACACCCCGACGCGGAAACTGCCGGTGATGAGCTTGATGCAGAGCATCAGGCTGGATCGGTCAAGTTCTGCCCACAGCGCCGGAAGCCGCTGCGCCAGTACCTCTGGCGACTCACCGCGCAACGGCAGGAGTTTTTCCTCGATCCACACCGCCAGGCCTTCATCGGAACTGTGGGGCGATTCGGGCAGTACCAGCGAAATGGTTTCGGCCAGGTCGCCCACTGCCTGGTAACTTTCTTCGAACAGCCAAAGAGACAGGCCGGACACCTGGACCGCCAGCTCGCGGAGGATTTTCACCGGTACCAACTGCCTGGGACGCCCGCCCGAGAGAAAATACACCGCCCAGGCGGCGTCCTCGGCTGGCGCCTTGCTGAAGTAATCCTGCATGGCCGCGAGCTTGGCGTTGCTTGAGGTGGTGGCGTCGAGTTCGGCGTACAGCTCGGCAAAAGCTTTCATGAGGCATCCTCGCCGCTGTCGCTCGCCACGGCGATGTCCTCTTCGTCATCGCCGTATTCCGTGGTGAAGCCCTGGGCGTCGAGGCCTTGTTCACAGAGATGACGCACCAGCACGGCCACCGATCCATGGGTGACCATGACCCGTTCGGCGCCGGTCTGTTCGATGGCCCAGAGCAGGCCGGGCCAGTCCGCGTGATCGGAAAGCACGAAGCCCCGATCCACGCCCCGTCGCCGACGGGTGCCACGCAAGCGCATCCAGCCGCTGGCGAAGGCGTCGCTGTAATCACCGAAACGCCGCATCCAGGTGCTGCCACCGGCGGAGGGCGGGGCGATGACCAGTGCCTGGCTCATGATCGGATCAGTCTTTTTCACATCGCCGGCATAGATCGTCGGCGGCAGGTGCACACCGGCTTCGCGATAGACCCGGTTCAGCGGCTCAACCGCGCCATGGCCGAGTATCGGCCCCAGGCTCGCGTCGATGCCGTGCAGGATTCGCTGGGCCTTGCCAAAGGAATAGCAGAACAACACGCTGGCCCGGCCGGCGGCGATGTTCCCGCGCCACCACTGGTTGATCTCATCGAACACCTGCGCCTGGGGCTGCCAGCGATAGATCGGCAGGCCGAAGGTGGATTCGGTGATGAACGTATGACACTTCACCGGCTCGAACGGTGCGCAGGTGCCGTCGGGCTCGACTTTGTAATCGCCGGACGCGACCCACACCTCGCCTTGGTATTCCAACCGCACCTGGGCAGAACCCAACACATGGCCGGCGGGATGAAAGCTTAGGGTCACGCCATGGTGCAGCAGCCGTTCGCCGTAGGGCAGGGTTTGCAGGTTGATGTCCTGGCCCAGCCGGGAGCGCAGGATGCCTTCGCCGGGTGCCGCTGCCAGGTAGTGCTGGTTGCCGCCGCGGGCGTGGTCGCCGTGGGCGTGGGTGATGACCGAGCGGTCCACCGGACGCCATGGGTCGATGTAGAAATCTCCCTGCGGACAATACAGGCCTTCGGGGCGGGCAATGACCAGATCCATGCGGTTACCGGGGCGATGGGCTTGTCCGGTAGAGGCGGGGACGGGGGGAGAAGTTCGATCGGTTTTCCTGGTGGGATGGGCTGACGCCATCGCGAGCAAGCTCGCTCCCACAGGTTAATTCGGTTCATTTAAGAAAGGATGCACTTGTGGCGAGGGAGCTTGCTCCCGCTCGGCTGCGAAGCAGTCGTGAACCGGCGGGTGCGGTGTGCCTGATGCTCCGCACATGACAGGTTTTTGGGGCCGCTTCGCGGCCCAGCGGGAGCAAGCTCCCTCGCCACGGGATCGTCGATTGCCTTAAGTGAATAGCATTAGAGGCAGATCGGCCTATTTTCCCGGCACCAAGGTCAAACGAGTCTTGCCATACGCCCGATCAAAATTCTGCGGTTGCAAGGGCAGGCTTTGATATTGACCCTTGAGCCACGGGTCCAGGCCGTTCAGATAGTTCGGGCTGGCCGGGTTGCCCGACTGGCCGGCGCCGCCCTGGATCGTCAATGGCTCAGGCTGGCTGAAATCAACGATAAAGCGCGTGGCCGGCGCCAGGGTCGTGTTGAAATCCTGGCCCCAGGCGAACGCGGCGGTATTGAGCGTGCTGCCATCGCCGCCGGCTGCCAGCGGGCCGCGTACGGTCTGGCCGCTGGCGTTTTTCCATTCCTGGCGGTGCAGCTTGCCCCACTGCCAGGCGCTGTGGTCAGTGCCCAGCAGACTGTCACCGGCGCTGACGGCCGCCGCGAGGCTGCGAGCCAGGATAACGGCCTTGTCTTCTTTTTGCGGCGTGCGCACATCGTCCCAGAACGGACTGTCCTCACGACCAAGCAAATGATCGGCCTGGGCCGAATAAGACAGCTGGCCGTTGGCGACCAGCGCTTTCCACGCCGGACTGCCCTCGGGGCCCAGTTCATCCAGGAACGTCTGCTTCATGCTTTCTTGCAGGAACAACTCATAGATCGCTGCGTCGGCAGAAACCGGACTGAGCCTGCCATCGAACGCCATCAGGCGGGTATAGGCCTCGCGTGCCTTGGCGCGGTCCGCCACCGGCAGGGCTTCGATGGCTTGCTTGAGTGGCTGGGCCATGCCCGGGGCTTCGAAGACCTTTTTCAGCTTGGCGGCGAATGTCGTGGTCTGGTCGTATTGCATGGCGATCAGGCTGCGCGCGTCGTGCTTGCCTGCGCCGGCCAGTTCGGCCAGGCGCTCGCCACGTTCCGGCGCCGCCCAGGAGTTGGACAGTTGCATGCCGTAGCCATGGGGAATGACGCGCTGGTTGGCGGTGCCGAGCCAACCCTGCGCCGGATCCTGGTCGTAGGGGTGCAGCATCGGATCGGCGTAACCGTCCCAATCGTAACGGCTGTCCCAGCCCGGCGACGGCAACAGGCCTTCGCCCTCGCGGCGGTTCGGGTAGCGACCGGTGACCTGCCAGCCGATATTGCGGGCGTCGGCGAACACCATGTTCACTGCCAGGGCGCGGATCTCCCGGCTCGCGTCGGAGGCTTTCTCGACGTTCTGCGCGCGCGACAGATCGAAGAGCGCGTCCAGGGTCTTGTCGTCGGTGAAGCTCGGCAATTGCAGGGCCAGGCCCAGACCGTTGGCCATGGCCGGACCTTGGGCGCTGTTGAGCAACGGACCGTGGCGGGTTTCGTACACCGCTTCTCTGATCGACCGTTGGCCCTTGATGAAGTAGGTCTCGTTGCGCACGGTCGCCTGCTGCCACTTGCCGTTGGCTTCGTAGGACAGCCCGTTGCCCTGGCGTCGGATCTTTTCCAGGTACAGGTCCTGGTTGTCGCCGAGAACACTGGTCATGCTCCACGCGACGTTACCGTTGAAGCCCGCGAGGATCATCGGGATGCCCGCCACGGAAAGCCCGGCCGCCTGATATTTGGGCGCGCGAATCTGCACCGGGCTCCAGAGCGACGGCACGCCCAGCGGGCCATGGCTGTCGCCGGCCAACAGGCTCTTGCCGTTGCGGCTGCGCTGCGGGCCGATGGCCCAGTTGCTCGAAGACGCTGCGCCCAGCAGGTTCAGGTTGGCCAACTCGGCGCTGGCCTTGCTGATTTCGTTCAAACCGGGAATCTGCCCATTGAGCCGGACGCCCTGCAGCTTTTCGGCTTCGGTCAAGGGCAATGGCTCGTCCGGGTAGGACGGGCTCAGCCAGGCCAGTTTATCGTTGGTTACGCTCTGGGCCTGCACCAGGGCGGCGACTTCTTCCGGCAGGTTCGCCGATTGGGTGAAGTTAAGCAGGCAGAACAGCAGCGCCGAATCTTCCGGTTTCCAGTATTCGGGTTTGTAGCCGGTGGCGGCCAAGTCCGCCGGCAGCTTGTCGCGGTAGCGGAACAGGTAGGCGTTGACGCCTCGCGCATAGACTTCGAAAAAGCGCTTCAGGCGTGGCGAAGATGCCTTGTACAGCTCATCTGCGCTTTTCTTCAGGTTGACGGCGCGCATGTAGCGGTCGACGTCCAGCCGTTCGGCGCCGGACATTTCCGCCAGGCGGCCCTGGGCGAGCAGGCGCAGGGTGGCCATCTGTGTGATCCGGTCGCTGGCATGCACATAGCCGAGGGCAAACAGGGCGTCATGAAAACTGTTGCTCTCGATCAGCGGCATGCCCAAGGCATTACGCCGGACCGAGACATTCTGCGCCAGCCCCTTGAGCGGTTGTACGCCGGTGGTGGGCGCGACCGTGTCCTGGGTATTCCAGGCCTGGCAACCGCTCAAAGCGAGCAGGCTGGCCACTGCTGCGGCAACGCCGAGCTTGGGAAAGAAAGAAATCGAGGCTGGCGAGGCCATGGCAAAGCTCCTGCGGGAGGGGGTGGCACCAATAAAGGCGCTACGTTAGTGAGCAGGAGAAGGGCGCGCAAGCGGGCTTTGGGGTTATTTGATGTTTTGCGATGAAAGCCCGGGCCACCAGAGACTTGCTTGTAAGAGAAGGTGGTGCTCAAGTGTGGGAAAAACCGACGACCGAGAGATCCGGAATGGAGCTACAGAAAAACGCGGCGCTGATCCTTATCGATCAGCAGAAAGGCATCCTCCATCCCAGGCTTGGCCCGCGCAACAATCCCGGGGCGGAGCTGCGCATGCTGGAATTGCTCGGATGCTGGCGAGAGTCGGCGCGGCCAATCATCCATGTCCATCATCTGTCCCGGTCCGAGGCGTCAGTCTTCTGGCCTGGACAATCAGGCGTGGAGGTTCAGGAGCGGTTCAGGCCCATGGCTGGGGAAGGGCTGGTCCAGAAGCAGATGCCCGATGCGTTTTGCGGCACGACCCTGGAGGCGGATTTGCGCAGTGCGGGTATCGGGCAACTGGTGATTGTCGGCGTGGCCACGAACAATTCGGTGGAGTCCACCGCGCGCACGGCGGGCAACCTGGGGTTCGATACGTGGGTAGCCGAGGATGCCTGTTACACCTTCGACAAGCCCGACTTCTTCGGTTATGCCCGTTCGGCTGCCGAGGTGCATGCGATGTCCCTGGGGAATCTGCATGGGGAGTATGCGACGGTGGTCAGCGTGGAGCGGATTCTGGCGGCGGGCTGATAAACCGAGATGGATATGCTGGCCTCTTCGCGAGCAGGCTCGCTCCCACAGGGAAAAGTGGTGCACCGCAGAACCAGTGTGGGAGCGAGCCTGCTCGCGAAGGCGGCCTAGCAGGCGAAAAATTTTTTTGCCTGGTCCATCAAGCCCCGTGGCACTTCTTGAATTTCTTGCCATTGCCGCACGGGCAAGGGTCGTTGCGACCGACGTCCTTCAGGGCATTGCGCACGGGTTCCTGGTGGGCGTGGCCGCAGTTCGGGCCGTGGACATGGCCGTGATCATGGTCGTGGTGATGATCATGGTCGTGGTTGCAATCAGGGCCATGGACGTGGGGTTGTTGGGTCATCGGGGTTACTCCGCAATTAGATCGGCGGCGATTATCACGCCATTGCGCTCCAGGTGCACGTAGTCGGCGATGAATAAACCGGTTTCCAGCTCCCCCTCCAGACGATAGGGAATCTGTTGCCGGGGTTTCTTCAGCATTTTCACCAGTTCGCGCACCTGCGGCCACAGGTTGGTGCGGATCGGCACCTTGAAATAGGCGCTGTGTCCGGGGCGCACCGTAAACCAGTGTTCATGTTCTCCTTCGGTCAGCAGCAAGTCGTCCAGGTGGATCCGGTAGGTCAGGCCGCGTACGGTGAGGTCGTCTTCGCCGGGGTTGTCGACGCGAAAGTGCAACATGAACTTCTGCTCCAGCAACCGGGCCCGCACCACCTCCACCTTGACCAGATGCACCTGTGGTTCGGGTGCCTCTTCACCTCGCCAGGACGCACACGCCCCTAGCCCGACGAACAGCAGCAGGCAAGTGATGCGCAGCAATCGAGATGTCTGGGTCATGTCCGTGCCTCTGGTTTGTTTCCAGTCTAGCCCCCTTGGTCGGTGGACGAGCGTCGGACGTTTCCGAAAATCAACGAATGAAGTAACTGGCGCAGCACTTCTTGAATTTCTGCCCGCTACCGCACGGGCAGCTGTCGTTGCGTCCCGTCTTGACCGGCACGGTCGGGTCAATGAAGTACCAGCGCCCGCCGTTCTGCACAAACGAAGATTGTTCGCGGTGGCTGTGTTCGCCCTGGCCGTCGTGCCAGCGTGCGGTGAAAGTGACGAAGGCATGTTCCGGCTGGCCGCCGAATACCTCGCTGCTCTCCACCTCCAAGCCCAGCCAGGTGCTGCCGGCGCTCCATTCGCTGATGGCCTGGCGGTCGAGGCCGTCCTGCTGGGCGGGCAGGGTGGTGCTCACCAGATAATCCACCAGGCCCAGCACATAAGCGCTGTAGCGCGAGCGCATCAAGGCTTCGGCGCAGGGCGCCGGATGACCGTCGTGATAATGGCCGCAGCAGGCGTCCAACGGGTTGCCGCTGCCGCAGGGGCAAATGGTTGTATGCAGGCTAGTGTCCACAGCTACCACCAATATTTTCCAAAGTTTTCCGGGTTGGCCCAGAAACGTGAGTTGAGCCAGTCGGGGACCTGCTTGTATTCAAGCAGATCGTAGGTAAACAGGGTCAGCACCTGATCTTCGCGCTGGAAGCGTTCGCTGGCCTGCAGGGCCAGGGAGAAGAAGTCGGTTTCCTGCCAGCCGCACGCGTTGAGGTCGGCCAGCACGGCAATCCGGCTGGCGTTGAGGTTGCGAATGCCGCCCAACAGGTTCAGACCGTCGCGCTTGGGCAAATGCTCCAGGCAATCGAGCGCCAGGGCCAGGTCGAAACGCCGCGCAGCCAGATCCGCCGGCAAGGGGCCGGGGGCAGCATGGACCACCTCGGTGTCGGGATGCGCCTGCTGGAATGCCTCGAGCGCGGGGAAGCTGCCGGCGCCGATCAGCAGCAGCTTTTGCGGGGCATAGCGGTCAAGCACGGCGGCCAGCGCCTGCTGGGGCGTGCGCGAAGAAATGGCAACGGTCATCGAAGTTCCTCAGTCAGAACCGCCACGATAGCGCGCGTGGACGCACGGGCCTAGAGCGGTTTGTCTTCGAACGCCGCGATCCGCCGTAAACAGGCGGCCAAAGCTGTGGTTGCGTCACGCTGGCGCAGAACCCTAGTCGGGTCTTTACTCCCCTGAATCGGCGCGAAGCCGATCCTTCAAGGAGAAAACCCGATGAGCATAGTTCGGACAGCGTTACCCCTGGTTCTGCTAACCAGTGTGTTGACTGGTTGCGCAGGTTTGCAAAAAACCGACTGGCCGATCTGTGCGGCCACCGGTGGTGTGGTCGGCGCAGGATTGGGCGCCATCGAAAGCAGTTCCTGGATCGGCCCGGGCGCACTGGTCGCCGGTACGGTGGCGGCAGGCTGGTGCTGGGCCCATGGCGATGGCGACGAGGACGGCGATGGCGTGCCGGACAGTCGTGACAAGTGCCCGGGCACGCCGAAGGGCGTGCAGGTCGATGCCGACGGCTGCCCACCACCGGCACCCGCACCGACACCGGTGGCTGAAGCGCCCGTGATGGTCCAGGAAGAAACGATCGTGGTCCGCGACGTGCATTTCGAATTCAACAAGGCCACCCTCACGCCGACGGACAAAGAAGTGCTGAGCACCATCGCGACCCGGCTGAAGCAGGAAACCTCCACCGCACAACTGCGAGTGACCGGGCACACCGACAGCGTCGGCAGCGATGCCTATAACCAGAAACTGTCGGAAAAACGCGCCAACTCGGTGGTTCAATACCTGGTCGAAAGCGGCGTGCCTCGCGCCAGTTTCGTCTCGGTGGCCGGCGCCGGGGAAAGCCAGCCGGTGGCGGATAACAAAACCGCCGATGGTCGCGCAATGAACCGTCGCACCGAAATCAAGATAAACCGCTGAACCCCTCGTTCTCCGCGGCTTGTACAGTCGCGGATGCGGGTCTTTACTCCTGTGTGACCGGTATGGGCCGGTGACACAGGAGCATTCACCATGAACGTTCTAATCAAGGCCGCCTTACCGCTACTGCTGGCAAGCAGCCTGCTGTCCGGTTGCGCCACTCACAGTGATGGCAGTGCCTCGCTCAATCAGCGTACCTGGCCGATCTGCAGCTTGATCGGCGGGCTTGTCGGCGGTGGTCTCGGGGCCATCGAAAGCGGTGGCTGGGCCGCCGGTGGCGCTGCGTTGGGGCTGCTGGGCGGTGGTTTGATCTGTTACGCCCAGGACGGCGACGAAGACGAGGATGGTGTATTCGATCGTCGCGACCGTTGTCCCGATACACCGGCCAATACCCCCGTCGAACATCACGGCTGCCCGCTGCCGCAATACCCGGCCAGCACGCCACCGGCCGAGCCGAACATGCCCACCAGCGAAGTCATTACCCTGAACGACGCTGGCAAGGTGCTGTTCGATTTTGACAAATCCGACCTCACCGCCGCGGCCAGGAGCCAGCTCGATGAGCTGACGGCAAAACTGAGTCACGCCAACGTCGCCAGTATCCGCGTGGTGGGCCACACCGACAGTGTCGGTACCGAGGCGTATAACGAGGGCCTCTCGGAACGTCGGGCCGGCAGCGTGGTGGAGTATTTGCTGACCCAGGGCGTGGCCCCGGCAAAACTCACGAGTGAAGGCAAGGGCGAAAGCCAACCGGTGGCCGACAACGAGACTGATGAGGGGCGTGCCCAGAACCGTCGGGTCGAATTGCATATCCAGCGTTAAACACCATCGCCCAAGCGGGCCAGAGCCGTCGGATCGCCAGGAAGGCGGTCCGCTGGGCCTGGATTAAATTTGCCGGGCCCTCTGGCATATCCTGCGCGCAAGCCGTTACTGTGCGCGCAAAGAATAATTCTCGAACGGGGGGCGTATGAAGGTGTTTTGGTGGCTGGGGCGCGTGCTGACCCTGCTGTTCTGGCTGGTGGTGCTGGTCAATCTGGTCATGCCGTTCGTCCATCCGCTGCATCTGTTGGTCAATCTGGCCGGGGTGTCGTTACTGGCGATCCATCTGCTCGAACTTCTATTGTTCAGGGCTCGGTTTCGTGGTCGTCCCGCTCCTGGCCGTGATCGCCTCAGGGTGCTGCTGTTCGGCATCTTTCACCTGCAAACCCTCCCGACCGCGCCAGAGGCCTCCCATGCGTAAACTGTGTCTGCTCGCATTACTCGTATGCCCGTGGGCCAGCGCTCAAGTGGTCCAGGTGGAAAGCCACTCGTTGATGCGCTTGCCCAACACCACCAGCACGCTTGCCCTGGAGCGATTGGACGTGGCCGACTACGGCACGCTGCTGGTGCCTTCGAACGTCACTGAGCTGTCCATTGGCCAATTGCACCTGGGGCGGGAGGCAAGGATCGCGATCGTACCGGCACAACAGGCGCTGGAGATGAAAGTCACCCAGGCCGAACTGGCCGAAGGCAGCCAGATCACCGCCCGTGGCGCGCCGGGAACCTATACCAAGGCGGCGCGCCCGGGGCGTAACCTCAATCTGCGCTTCGAGGCGTTGAACGCGCCGCTGCTGTCGGTGGATGCCCGTGGCGGTACCGGTGCGCCAGGTTACGTGGGGCTTGACGGCGCCAACGGCCAGGCACCGGGTTGCACCTGGGGTTCGGCCGGTCGCGGCGCCGACGGCAGCAACGGCGCGGATGGCCAGCCGGGCGCGGCCGGCGCGCTGGTTCGGCTGCAATTGCCCCGCGCTTATCCCGACGAACAGATCAAGGTAATGGTAGAGGGCGGCGCTGGTGGCGCGGCCGGGCCTGGCGGCAAGCCTGGCGCGGGAGGCAAGGCCAAGGGCTGCCTGGTCTATACAGCCGACGGCGGCAAGAGCGGCCGTCCCGGCGCCCATGGCCAGCCAGGGCCTGCCGGCGCGGCGGGTGCGGTGACGGTGCAGCGGTTCTAGGCTGTCTCGAAACTGTCCTGAGGTGGGAGCCAGCCTGCTCGCGAAAGCAATCGATCAGTCACGCCGATGCCGACTGATTCGACGCCTTCGCGAGCAAGCCCGCTCCCACAGGGGTCGATGATATTTTCAGAACATCGGCCGAGCCGCGCCGATCGCCACCACCAGCAAACCGATCAACAGATTGATCCCCACCAGCCTGCGAATCTTCCCCAGCACCGCCGCACCCGTCGGCCAATCCTGCGCCGTCACAGCGTTACGCAATGCTGGCAGTTGCAGGCCCTGGATACGGATGAACAACGCCGCCATCACCACATACAATCCCATCATTACCTGCACGTAACGCGGCGCGGTTTCGAAACCGGCGAAGCGCATGTGGATCAGGCCCACGCCGCTGATCGGCAAAAGCACCACGGCCACCCAGACCCAGACGAAAAAACGCTGAAACACTTCTACCCACAACTTGAGCCGGGCAGGGCCCTCAAGCGCCGTGATTGCGGCGGGTCGCAGGATCATCCAGGCGAAAAACATACCGCCAACCCAGACCAGGGCCGCCAGCAAATGCAGGGTGTAGACGAGGGCAAAGGGTGTCATTGGGTCACTCCGTTCTGCGCAGGATTAATTAGCGGGGTATGATAGCCGCCGATCCGAACCACTGAAAATTTATCCAGCGTTTTTTGCGCCCGACCATTCATGATCAGCACCGAACTCAAAACCACGATCCAGGGCGCCTATTCGCGTTTTCTCGAAGCCAAGAGCCTCAAGCCGCGATATGGCCAGCGCCTGATGATTGCCGAAGTGGCAAAAGTCCTGGGTGACATCGACACCGACGACGAAGGCCGGCGCAGCGGCGAGCCTGCCGTCGTCGCGGTGGAGGCCGGCACCGGTACCGGCAAGACCGTGGCCTACAGCCTGGCGGCGATCCCCACCGCCAAGGCCGCCGGCAAGCGCCTGGTGATCGCCACGGCCACCGTCGCCCTGCAGGAACAGATCGTCTACAAGGACCTTCCCGACCTGATGCGCAACAGCGGGCTGAATTTCAGTTTCGCGCTTGCCAAGGGGCGGGGGCGCTACATGTGCCTGTCCAAACTCGACATGCTGCTGCAGGAAGGCCACGCGCAGACCGCCACTGCCCAGCTGTTCGAGGAAGAAGGTTTCAAGATCGAGGTCGACGAGGCCAGCCAGAAGCTGTTCACCAGCATGATCGAAAAGCTCGCCGGCAATAAGTGGGACGGCGACCGCGACAGCTGGTCCACTGCCCTGGAAGACGCTGACTGGTCGCGCCTGACCACCGACCACAGCCAATGCACCAATCGCCATTGCCCGAACTTCGGCCAGTGCGCTTTCTACAAGGCTCGCGAAGGCATGGGCAAGGTCGACGTGATCGTCACCAACCACGATATGGTCCTGGCCGACCTGGCCCTGGGCGGCGGCGCCGTGCTGCCGGACCCGCGCGACACGATCTATGTGTTCGACGAAGGTCATCACCTGCCGGACAAGGCCATCGGCCATTTCGCCCATTACACCCGGCTGCGCTCAACCGCCGACTGGCTGGAAACCACTGCCAAGAATCTTACCAAACTGCTCGCCCAGCATCCGTTGCCCGGCGACCTGGGCAAGTTCATCGAGCAGGTGCCGGAGCTGGCGCGGGAGATCAAGACGAACCAGCAGTTCATGTTCACCGCCTGCGAGCAGGTGGCCGACTTCAAGCCCGGCGAAGATGTCGAGGGCCGCGAGCGGCCACGCCATCGGTTTGTCGGCGGGGTGATCCCCGAGCATATGCGCGAGATGGGCATCGAACTCAAGAAGGGCTTCGCGCGCCTGACCGACCTGTTCACGCGCCTGACCGATCTGCTCAAGGAAGGCATGGATGGCGAGGTCAATATCGGCATCGCCAGCAACCAGGCCGAGGAGTGGTATCCATTGTTCGGCAGCTTGCTGTCCCGCTCTCAGGGCAACTGGGAGCTGTGGACCGCGTTCACCACCGAAGACCCGGAAGACAACCCGCCGATGGCGCGTTGGCTGACGCTGGCCGAGAGCGGCTCGCTGTTCGACATCGAGGTCAATGCCAGTCCGATCCTGGCGGCGGACATGCTGCGGCGCAACCTGTGGAACGTCGCCTACGGCGCGCTGGTAACCTCCGCCACGCTGACGGCCTTGGGCACTTTCGACCGTTTCCGCATGCGCGCCGGCCTGCCGAAAAAAGCCGTGACCGCCGTGGTCCCGAGCCCCTTCCACCATGCCGACGCCGGCGTGCTACGCGTGCCGGACCTCAAGGCCGATCCGCGCGATGCCGCCGCCCACACTGCCGCGATCATTCGCGAGCTGCCTGCGCTGGTGGAAGGTTCGCGCGGCACCCTGGTGCTGTTTTCCTCGCGCAAACAGATGCAGGACGTCTTTGACGGCCTCGATCGTGACTGGCGCAAGCAGGTGTTCATCCAGGGCAACCTGTCGAAGCAGGAAACCTTGAACAAGCACAAGGCCCGGGTCGATGGCGGCGATTCCAGCGTGCTGTTCGGCCTGGCGAGCTTTGCCGAAGGCGTCGATTTGCCGGGGGCCTATTGCGAACACGTGGTGATCGCCAAGATTCCATTCTCGGTGCCGGACGATCCGGTGGAAGCCGCGTTGGCCGAATGGATCGAAGCCCGTGGCGGCAACCCCTTCATGGAGATATCCGTGCCGGATGCCTCGCTGAAGCTGGTCCAGGCCTGTGGCCGCTTGCTGCGTACCGAGGAAGACCGCGGCACCATCACCCTGCTCGATCGCCGGCTGGTGACCCAACGCTACGGCAAGGCGATCCTCAACGCGCTGCCGCCGTTTCGGCGGGAGATTTCCTAGTTTCAACAGGCGTAGGAGTTGGTTGTGGCGAGGGGATAAATCCCCTCGCCACAGATTCATTCCCTGCCTCAGTGGTGAAATCAACCAGCCGTCCAGACACGGTTCCCAAAAGCCCCAATCGCTGAAACAATGCCAGCCATTGACAAAAAAGCTTTTGTTCCAAGGGAGTTACGGGTGCAAATTCAAGGTCATTACGAGCTTCAGTTCGAGGCCGTGCGTGAAGCGTTTGCGGCGCTGTTCGACAATTCCCAGGAGCGCGGCGCGGCGTTATGCATTCAGGTGAGCGGCCGCACCGTCGTCGACATCTGGGCCGGCACCGCCGACAAGGATGGTCATGAAGCCTGGCACAGCGACACCATCGCCAATCTGTTTTCCTGCACCAAGACATTCGCCGCCGTAACTGCCTTGCAACTGGTAGCAGAGGGCAAGCTGCAGCTCGATGCGCCGGTCGCCCGCTACTGGCCCGAGTTCGCGGCCGCCGGCAAGGAGTCCGTCACCCTGCGGCAATTGCTCTGCCATCAGGCCGGACTACCGGCGCTGAGAGAGTTGATGGCGCCTGAAGCACTTTATGACTGGCAGGCCATGACCGATGCCCTGGCGGCTGAAACGCCTTGGTGGACGCCTGGCGAGGGCCACGGTTATGCCGCGATCACCTACGGCTGGTTGATCGGCGAGTTGCTGCGCAGGGCCGATGGCCGAGGGCCGGGTGAGTCCATCGTGGCTCGGGTCGCCAGACCGCTGGGGCTGGATTTTCATGTCGGCCTGGCGGACGAAGAATTTCATCGCGTGGCGCATATCGCCCGTGGCAAAGGCAACGCCGGAGATGCGGCGGCACAGCGCCTGTTGCAGGTGACGATGCGTGAACCTTCGGCCATGACCACCCGGGCCTTCACCAACCCGCCATCGATCATGACCAGTACCAACAAACCCGAGTGGCGCCGCATGCAGCAACCGGCCGCCAACGGCCACGGCAATGCCCGGAGCATCGCCGGGTTCTACGCCGGTCTGCTCGACGGCAGCCTGCTGGAAGGCGAAATGCTCGACGAACTGACCCGCCAGCACAGCTTCGGCGAGGACAAGACTTTATTGACCCAGACCCGTTTCGGCCTGGGTTGCATGCTCGACCAGGCGGATGTGCCCAACGCGACCTACGGCCTCGGGCCGCGGGCGTTTGGTCACCCTGGGGCAGGGGGCTCCATCGGTTTTGCCGATCCCGAGCATGACGTTGCGTTCGGTTTCGTGACCAACACATTGGGACCTTACGTCCTGATGGACCCGCGCGCGCAGAATCTCGCGCGGGTGCTTGCCACTTGTCTGTAAAAAGTGGTTGTCGGTAATGCATACAGGAACCTCGGCTCCTTTGCGGTTTCCAAGCGTCTGTTTATGCGGCCGGAACATGGCCTTTGTTTTTTCATCCTGATCATTTTGTGGATATCCAATGTCATCGAATAAAACCCTCGCTCTGGCGCTGTGCTTCGCTATTACCGGTTGCGCACAAAACCCACAAAATGATGCCGAGGGCGGCGGTGGCTGGTGGCCGTTCGGCTCGTCCGACAAGGTTGCGAGCAAGGATGCGGCGCCACAGGCTCCTTTGAAACCCGCCGCCGCGGCACCGCAGGCCAAGGCCGAGGGAGCCACGCACTGGTGGTGGCCGTTCTCTTCGGATGAATCCGCCGCGGATGATGTCGCCAAAAAAGAACCGCTGAAACCTGAAGCCAAGGCGCCAGCCGTGGCCAAGGCCGAAGCCGAAAGCAACGGCAAATGGTGGTGGCCGTTCGGCGGCAAGGAACAGGAGACCGCCAAGGCGGTGCCGATGCCCGATCCGAAAGTCACCCAGGCCTGGCTCGACGACTATGAGCCGAAGCTGCGTACGGCGATCAAGGACAGCAAGCTCGAACTCGAACGTCGCGATAACGTGCTGGTGGTTACCGCTCCCGCGGACGGTTCGTTCAACCCTGATCGTCCGGCCATGCTGCTGCCGGTGACACTCGGTCCGTTCACTCGCGTCGCCAAGATTCTTGAAGCCGATCCGAAAACCGCCGTACTGATCCTCGGTCACGCCGATACGTCGGGCGCGGCGCCGGCCAACCTGAAGCTCAGCCAGGAACGTGCTCAATCGGTGGCGGCGATTTTCCGTCTCAGCGGTTTGCAGCGTGATCGCCTGATGCTGCGTGGCATGGGCTCGGTGGCTCCGCGTGCGGCCAATGACAGCGTTGAAGGCCGGGCCTTGAACCGTCGCGTCGAGTTGCTGGTTACGCCAGCGAACACCATGGTTGCATTGCTGAGCAAGTACAACATGCCGGCCCCTGCGCCAGTAACCATGGTAGCTGCCCAGGACGTGAAACCCGCCGCGCCGGCCCCGGCCCCGGCGACGAAAAAGGCTGCCGCTCCGGCTGCCAAGAAAGCAGCGGCCAAGAAGGCTCCGGCGAAGGCACCCGCGAAGAAGACCCCGGCCAAGAAGGCTACGCCCGCGAAGAAGCCCGAGCCGGCCAAGGCCGCTGCCGACGGCAAGAAAGTCGCTGCCGCCGATACCGCCAAACAGTGATTGGCTGACCACAAGGAACGCGCCATGACCCAAACCCTGGCTGATATGCGCCGTGACTACACCCGCGATGGCCTGACCGAGGCGCAAGCCCCAGCCGAGCCGTTCGCCTTGTTTCACCAATGGTTTGCCGAGGCGGTGAAAACCGAACAGGCACCGGTGGAAGCCAACGCCATGACCCTGGCGACGGTGGACGCAGACGGCAGGCCTCACTGCCGGATCCTGCTGCTCAAGGGGCTCGATGCCGAGGGCTTCACGTTCTTCACCAACTACGACAGCGCCAAGGGCCAGCAACTGGCCGCGAGTCCGTTCGCGGCCATGACGTTTTTCTGGCCGACGCTGGAGCGCCAGGTGCGCATCGAAGGCAAGGTCCTGAAGGTCACCCCACAAGAGTCGGACGCTTATTACCAGGTACGGCCGCTGGGCAGCCGTCTCGGTGCCTGGGCCTCACCTCAGAGCCGGGTGATCGCCGGGCGGGATGAGCTGGAAGACTTGCTCAAGGCCACTGAGCAACGCTTCAGCGACAGCCAACCCCATTGCCCCGAGCATTGGGGCGGCTATCGCCTGTTGCCCGAGCGCATCGAATTCTGGCAAGGCCGCCCGAGCCGTCTGCACGATCGCCTCAACTATCGCCTGCAAGGCGCGGACTGGATTCGCGAGCGTCTGGCGCCCTGACGTCGGAGTAACCTGCCGCAGCGGCCTGGAGCCAGTGCGGCAGGTCCCGACGCTTGATCCCTTGTTCGCGGGCGAGGGCCAGTTGTTGCAGCATGTAGTCTCGCTTCCGTCCATCCTGCCCCGCCAACGACAAGGCCAGGTCGCGGTCCATCCAGCGTTTGATACGTA
Source organism: Pseudomonas sp. Z1-29 (assembly GCF_051131995.1). Classification (NCBI taxonomy): domain Bacteria; kingdom Pseudomonadati; phylum Pseudomonadota; class Gammaproteobacteria; order Pseudomonadales; family Pseudomonadaceae; genus Pseudomonas; species Pseudomonas sp. Z1-29. The sequence goes on from NZ_CP071645.1 coordinate 1,426,607, forward strand.
CGTAGAGCCATCCATGAAAGTACAGACCGGCGACGGTGGTGGCGACTATGATGAAGTAATCCATGGAAAATCCCGGTGTCGATGACGCGAACTTTCGAAATTGGCGCTACTGTTGGGTGAATTTTTCGGGTGCGCCTGTATCCCACCTGAATGAAAACAATTTTTCCCCGGCAAGGCCGTGACAGGCATCAAGCCGGGGGAGTTTAATGGATCACTGTCTTTTGGAGTTTGATGCTATGCGCAAGTCTGTTTTGCTGGTTGCTTCCTTTTCCACGATGGCGATGTTACTGACAGGCTGCCAGTCAAGCCTGACCGGTGACTCCTATTCCCGTGACGAAGCGCGTCGCGTGCAGACGATTCGCATGGGCACCATCGAGTCCCTGCGCCCGGTCAAGATCGAAGGCACCAAGACCCCGATCGGCGGCGCAGCCGGCGCGGTGGTGGGCGGTGTTGGCGGCAGCGCTATCGGTGGTGGTCGTGGCAGCATCGTGGCAGCCGTGATCGGCGCCGTGGCCGGTGGCCTGATCGGCTCCGCTACTGAAGAAGGCCTGACCCGTACCCAGGGTGTAGAGATCACTGTGCGTGAGGATGACGGCAGCATGCGTGCCTATGTCCAGCAGGTTCAGGAGAACGAAGTGTTCCGTGTAGGTGAGCGGGTGCGGATTTCGACTGTCGATGGTACGAGTCGCGTATCGCACTAAGGAGGGTTAGATCTGTCCTTGGAATACGAGATGGATCCATTGCTGCGGTAACGACGGCTTATGGTTCCGCCCTGACGGCGAGTCACTTTTTCATCCATGCCGAGGTGCCCACTGCGCAACACCTTCGCTCAGCCAGCGTGGTTAACGGGGCGACCTAGATCGACGTCCACCGCGAGGCGGCCTGATAGCCGACCTGGTTTCGGTTGGCTCGCGTTTCCCCTGTGGGGGCGAGCCTGCTCGCGAAGGCGGCGTGTCTGTCAATTAAGATGTTGAATGTGCGGCCCCCTTCGCGAGCAAGCTCGCTCCCACAGGGGTTCCCTGTATGCCGTTAGGTCTGTGTCTGTCGAAGAATCCAGTGTGGGAGATTCTATGTTGCAGGGGAACCCTGCAGCATAGAATTAGGGCGATATTCGCTCTGGTTTTTCATCAGGGCGAATGCCACCCGGCACAATTTACGGGCGAGGCTCACCAGGGCTTGGGTTCTGGCGAAACCTCTTGCCAAGCAGGACTCGTAGTAAGGTTTCCAGACAGGAGACCGGCTAGCCGCCATTGCCGCGGTGTGCGCCAAGCGTCGCAGTTCGCCATCTCCTTTCTTGCTTAGGTGCCTGGGGCTGTGTTTTTTTCCGGAATCCTTTGGCCTCAGGTCCATCCCTAAAAAGGCAATAAACGCATCGCCGCTGGCGAAGTCACCTCGCATGAAGGCTGTCGCCAGACCTGTTGCCGTCAGTTCACCCACGCCCTCAATGGCTTTGCAGCGGTTGATGTTTTCAGTAATTCCCGCCTCTTGGCTGGCCTCGCGCAATAGCTTCTGGATGGCCCGATCGCTTTGCTTGAAGGCCTCCAGTTGCTCGGTCAGGATATCCTTCAGAAGCGGTTCGCCCGACCAACTCAGCATGAGGCTGACGCGCGCTTTGATGAGTTCTGCGCGCTTGCGTAGCAGGCTCTTTAATACTTTGTAGGCCTGCGGAGGTGGGGTCCAGACGCGTAGCCGTTGCTGTTCGTTTGTCAGATAGCGCGCCAGCAAACGTGCATCGCAAGGATCGGTTTTGGCCCGCTGTCCAATGCTTTCGCGGTAGTGGGCCACCCGATAGGCATCCACAACGTAAACCCTGTGCCCCATCCCATGAGCCAGTTCAGCCGTGTCCAGGTGATAAAAGCTGGTGGCTTCTAGTGCAATCAAACTTTGCGCTGGCAACGTTTCGAGCCAACGAACAAGGGCCTTACGGTCGTTATCAACAATCTGAATGCTTTTTAGATCTTCGCGATAAGCCACGATTTCAGCCTTGGCGACATCAATACCGATAACCGCTGGGGAGGTAAGGATTGTCATCTCGAATCCTCGGAGCTAGGGTTTAGATGCTTGTCGGGGTCTACCGTAGCGCTGGCTTGCTTCTATCGTCGGTTTACCGATGAATTCCTTATCGGCGCTTTAGGTAGAAAGGGCGGGACGAGAAGTCTCCCACGGTCCGTACTGGCTAGAGTCGGAATCGAGCTTTTAGTCCCGCCCACCCCTTCAAGTCTAAACATACAAGCGAGCTTGCTCGCGATGGCGGTGGTGCGGCTACAGAAATGCTAAGCGCATGTGTTGCTGTTGCTGTTGCTGTTGCTCTGCTTTTGACTTTGATCTCGGCGCCCCATTAACCACGCTGGCCGAACGCAGGCATTGCGCAGTGGGCATCCCGGCATGGATGCCGGGATAGCCGCGCTGGGCCAGGGACGGCCCTTCGCGGCGGGCCCACGGAGCAATGCCGGAGTGAGGGCACACCGAGCCCAAGCGAGGTGCCGAGTGGTGGGGCAGAGCGTTTTTGGTTACTTTTGGGGCTCTTCTGTATGGACCGGACACATGGTTGACGGGTGTGCGGGGACATGGTGGACACTTTCCAGCGAGCTAATTTCGCCGGAAAGCCATCATGCCTTGGACTACGAGAGACACCATGAGCCTGAAAGAAGAGTTCGTTGCCTTAGCGCGGCAACCCGGCAGCAACAAACGTGAGCTGTGTCGGCGATTCGGTATCAGTCCGCAAACGGCGTACAAGTGGCTCGAACGCTACGAGGCGCAGGGGCAGTCTGGTCTGCAAGAGAAGTCCCGCAGGCCAGCGACCAGCCCCAAACTGACCGAGGCCGCTTTGGAGGCTCAAGTCATCGCACTTAGGCAGGCCCATCCGGCATGGGGCGGACGCACAATTAGCAGCCTGCTGGACAAGCGCATAGCTGCCAGCACTGTCACCAACGTCTTGCACCGACATGGCCTGATCCAACCCTCTCAGAGGGAGCAGGCCGCAACGCTGCGGTTTGAACACGACGCGCCTAATGATCTTTGGCAGATGGACTTCAAAGGGCATTTTGCGCTGCAACAAGGTCGTTGCCACCCCCTGACCCTGCTGGATGACCACTCTCGGTTCAGCCTAGCCATTCAGGCTTGTGACAACGAACGGGGAACCACAGTGAAGGAGAGGATGATCGAGGTTTTCCAGCGCTATGGCTTGCCGGCTCGTATCAACGTCGATAACGGCCCACCCTGGGGTTCGCCCCGCAATCCAGGAGAAATTACAGAACTAAGCATCTGGCTGATTCGCTTAGGAATCCGGGTCAGCTTCAGCCGTCCTCGCCATCCCCAGACCAACGGAAAGATTGAGCGTTTCCATCGCTCTCTCAAAGCGGAAGTGCTTGATGGGAGGCATTTTTCTACACTGATGGACGCTCAATCGGCCTTTGATCGATGGCGCGAAATTTATAACTTGCAGCGTCCTCATCAGGCGTTGGGCTACAAAGTGCCTATGGACCGCTATCGCACCAGTCCTTGGGCGTATCCGCAGCAACTATCCGACTTCGAATATGGTCCGGATGATGTATTGGCCAAGGTTTATCACAGTCGATTCCGCTTCCAGAAACGCTACTTCAGCATCGCCAAAGGACTGGTTGGACAGCACATCGCAATACGCCCTAACGCCGAAAGCGATGGCTTGTTTGACGTCTATTTCTGCCATCATTTTTTACGGACCTTCGACATCAACAACCCTGACTACGGCGCATAATGTGTCCACTATGTCTCCGCACGGGTGTCAACCATGTGTCCGGTCCATACAGGGCTCTTCCAAAAGTGACTCGCCGTAAGGGCGAAACCCTAAGCAGCCGTTACCGCAGCAACGGATATACACCCCATCTCATGACAAGAAGCAAAGCCCGCTGAACACTCAGGAACTCAGCTCTGACGGCTTACGACTAGCCATCGCCGTCACCCCATATCCAATCAGCGCCGCCAGGATCGACCCGGTGAGAATCCCCATCCGATCCATCCCCGCATACTCACTCACCTCCGGCACGAACGCCAGGGAGCCGACGAACAGGCTCATGGTAAAACCAATGCCACAAAGAATCGCCACGCCTAGTATCTGCCCCCAATTGGCCCCGGCAGGCAGACTGGCGATGCCGATTTTCACCGCCAGCCAGGTCAGGCTGAACACGCCGACAGTCTTGCCCAGCAACAGGCCGATTGCGATGCCCATCGGAACATGATGGGTAAAGCTCTCGACCGTGACGCCGCTCAGCGAAAGGCCAGCGTTGGCGAATGCGAACAGCGGCAAGATAATGTAGGCCACCCAAGGATGCAGCGCATGCTCAAGCGTCAGCAGGGGGGAGGTTTCAGCGTTTCTCGTGCGCAGTGGGATGCAGAATGCCAGCGTCACCCCCGCCAGCGTGGCATGCACGCCGCTCTTGAGCACACAGACCCAGAGAATCAAGCCGACCACCATGTACGGCCCGAGCTTGACCACGCCCAGCCGATTCATTGCCACCAGGGCTGCGATGCAGGCCGCGGCCAGCCCCAACGACAGGGTCGACAGATCGCCGGAGTAGAACATCGCGATGATGACGATGGCGCCCAGGTCATCAATGATCGCCAGCGTCATCAGGAACAGCTTGAGCGATACCGGTACGCGCTTGCCAAGCAAGGCCAGCACGCCGAGGGCAAAGGCAATGTCGGTAGCCGTGGGAATCGCCCAGCCAGCGAGCGCGGCGGGGTTGTCGCGATTGAGAAACCAGTAGATCAGCGCCGGCACCAGCATGCCGCCTATGGCCGCGGCCCCCGGCAGGACGATCTGCGACGGTTTCGACAGTTGCCCGTCGAGCACCTCGCGTTTGACCTCCAGGCCAATAAGCAGGAAGAACAGCGCCATCAGGCCGTCATTGATCCATAGCAACAACGGCTTGGCGATCTTCAACGCACCGACCTGGACGACCACGGGCGTGTCCAGCAGGCCGCCATACAGCCAGGACAGCGGAGAGTTGTTGATGACCAGGGCCAGCACGGCGGCGGCAATCAAGAGCAGGCCGCTGGCAGCTTCCAGCTGGAAAAACCGCGTCAGTGAGTTACGTAGAGCCAAGGTTGCTCTCCATTCATCAAATCAAAAAGATGGCACACCCTAACCCGTACTGTTTGTTGTTAAAACAAAAGTTATATTCTTTTTTGTTATATGTCGTTACAGCGCCTGCGCCGGGCATTCTGGCAGTTGCCGGGCACATTGGACCTTAGCTGTACCTGTGCGGGATGTCGTTTTTTTCCTAAGCTGGTGTCTCGTATTTCCTGAGTAGATCGTGCCCCCGGCCATCGGTCTGCCTGAAAGTCCTACCGGCCCTGCGAGAAAACACCATGAACGATCCCCGCCAATGGGCGCGTGAAGCCATCCGTATCATCGAGGCGGATTTCCAACGCAGTGCCGATACGCATCTGATCCCATTGCCGCTGGCCGGACTGCCGGGCATCGAGCTGTATTTCAAGGATGAGTCCAGCCATCCCACCGGCAGCCTCAAGCACCGACTGGCCCGCTCGCTGTTCCTGTATGCATTGTGCAATGGCTGGCTCAAGCCCGGTGCACCGGTGATCGAGGCCTCCAGCGGCTCGACGGCGATTTCCGAGGCGTATTTTGCGCGGTTGCTGGGCCTGCCTTTCATCGCGGTGATGCCTGCCACTACCTCCCGGGAAAAAATCGCCCAGATCGCCTTCTATGGTGGCCAAAGCCATCTGGTGGATGACCCTACGCAGATCTACGCCGAATCCGAACGCCTGGCCCGCGAGCATGACGGGCATTTCATCGACCAGTTCACCTACGCCGAGCGGGCCACGGACTGGCGGGCGAACAACAACATTGCCGAGTCGATTTTCCAGCAGATGCGCTTCGAGCGGCATTCGGAGCCTACCTGGCTGATCTCCAGCCCTGGCACGGGCGGTACAACGGCCACCTTGGGGCGCTACGTACGCTACCGCCAGCACAGTACCCGTGTGCTGTGTGCCGACGCCGAGCGTTCGGTATTTTTCGACTACTACCGCAGCGGCGATGCCAGCCTGCGCCTGGATTGCGGGTCGCGGATCGAAGGGATCGGTCGGCCACGGGTCGAAGCCTCGTTCCTGCCCAAGGTGATCGATGCGATGGTCAAGGTGCCGGACGCCCTGTCCCTCGCGGCCATGCACTACCTGGCCCAGCGACTGGGACGGCGGGTCGGCGGATCCAGCGGCACCAACCTGATCGGCGCGCTGATCGCCGCGAAGCGAATGGTGGAAGGCGGTGAGTCGGGGTCGATCGTGGCGATTCTGTGTGATGGCGGGGAGCGTTATGCCACGACGTATTACGATCCGGCGTGGCTCAAGGCCCAGGGGCATGAGTTGGACCCATTGATCGATGCGGTGGCGGCATGTGCGGAGCGCGGAGAAGCGCTGCCGGAGGGCGTGTTGCGGGCCAATATCTGACTGGAACACTCAGAGAACCCTGTGGGAGCGAGCCTGCTCGCGAAAGCGGATTAACATTCAATATACATGCTGAATGATTCATCGCTTTCGCGAGCAGGCTCGCTCCCACAGTGGATGGATGTCAGTCCTTCAAGCCAAGAATATCCCGCGCCACCGCTTCGGCGATCCGGATCCCGTCCACGCCCGCCGACAAGATCCCGCCGGCATAACCGGCACCTTCGCCAGCCGGGAACAGGCCTTTCACATTCAAGCTCTGCAGCGTTTCGTTGCGGGTGATGCGCAGCGGCGATGAAGTCCGGGTCTCGATGCCGGTGAGCACCGCATCATGCAGCGAATAACCACGGATCTGTTTCTCGAACGCCGGCAGCGCTTCACGGATGGCCTCGATGGCGAAATCCGGCAGAGCCAGGGCCAGGTCGCCCAGGGCAACCCCAGGCTTGTAGGACGGTTCGACGCTGCCCAGCGCCGTGGACGGCTTGCCGGCGATGAAATCACCCACCAGTTGCGCGGGGGCTTCATAGTTGCTGCCACCCAGCACGAAGGCGTGGGATTCCAGGCGCTCCTGCAACTCGATGCCCGCCAGCGGGCCACCCGGATAATCCACTTCCGGCGTGATGCCGACGACGATGCCGGAGTTGGCGTTGCGCTCGTTGCGCGAGTATTGGCTCATGCCATTGGTCACGACGCGGTTCGGCTCGGAGGTCGCCGCCACCACGGTGCCGCCCGGGCACATGCAGAAGCTGTACACCGAGCGACCATTTTTCGCGTGGTGCACCAGTTTGTAGTCGGCGGCGCCGAGTTTCGGGTGGCCGGCATACTTGCCCAGGCGTGCGCTGTCGATCAGCGATTGCGGATGCTCAATACGAAAACCCACCGAGAACGGCTTGGCTTCCATGTACACGCCACGGCTGTGGAGCATGCGGAAGGTATCCCGGGCGCTATGGCCCAGGGCGAGGATCACGTGTTTCGAACGGATCTGCTCGCCGCTGGCCAGCTCGACGCCAACCAGTTGGCCGTCCTCGATCAAAACGTCGGTAACTCGCTCGCCGAAGCGCACTTCACCGCCCAGGGCGCGAATCTGCTCTCGCATGTTTTCGACGACGCCGGTCAGACGGAACGTACCGATGTGCGGCTTGCTGACATAGAGGATTTCTTCAGGGGCCCCGGCCTTGACGAACTCATGCAGGACCTTGCGTCCAAGGAATTTCGGATCCTTGATCTGACTGTAGAGCTTGCCGTCGGAGAATGTCCCCGCGCCGCCTTCGCCGAACTGCACGTTGGACTCGGGATTGAGCACGCTTTTACGCCACAGGCCCCAGGTGTCCTTGGTGCGCTGGCGTACTTCCGGGCCGCGCTCAAGGATGATCGGCTTGAAGCCCATCTGCGCGAGCAGCATGGCGGCGAAGATGCCGCACGGCCCGAAGCCGACCACGATCGGCCGCTCGCTCAAGTCCGCCGGCGCCTGGCCAACCACCTTGTAGCTGATGTCCGGCGCTTCGTTGACATTACGGTCATCGGCGAACTTGCGCAGCACACCGGCTTCATCGCGCACCGACAGGTCGATGGTGTAGATGAAGCACAGCTCGGAGGATTTCTTGCGGGCGTCGTAGCTGCGCTTGAACAGGGTGAAGTCGAGCAGGTCATCGCTGGCGATGCCCAGCCGCTGCACGATGGCAGGGCGCAAGTCTTCTTCGGGATGGTCGATCGGCAGCTTGAGTTCGGTGATTCGTAACATGACGGGGTCCGGTTCGCGGGGCGCACAACTGCGCCAAGGCGTTCTTCAAACCCGCGATTATAAGCCGCAATCCCGGTTTTCCGTGAGGTTAAAACCCGTCATGCGTCGAATCAGTCGTCGCGCGCGCCACCAAAGTAGGCGCAACCGCGCTGGACCTGACCGTTGACCCGCAACTCGGCGCTCATGTGCTGCACGCTGCCACTGGTGCTGTCGACGCAGCGTTGCGGCGTGACCCACAACTCGACCTTCTGGCCGTTGGCCTCGGTGCCGAGGTTGAAGCGGCCATCGCCCAACTGCTCCTCGACGTAAGGCACCGCCAGCGGCGGCTGCCCTTGGCGATCCAGGACCAGGCCCTTGCCGCTGGCCTTGAGTGTCCATTCAGGGGCATGTCCCGCTGCCCGCAGAATCACCCGTTTGAAGTCAACATCATCGCAAGCGGTCCCGGAGCGTTCCAGGCGATACAGCTGCTCGACGTCCAGCTGGCTGTCGGTGCCGGCCGCCGCGCTGGAAACGATACGCCCGCGCAGATCGGCGAAGAGTTTGCCGCGATCATCCGCCAGGGTGGCGGCTTGTTGCAGCACGCTGGTGCCGCCGGTGTCGTTGACGATGTAGCGGCGCTGTTCCTGGCACGGCTGGAACACCAGTTTGCCATCGACCGCCGTGAGTTCGCCCTGCATGCGCGTCTGGCCGGCATGGGAGGCGCTCTGGCGCGGGGCGTCGAGCAACTGGCAGCCGGCGAAAAGCGCAAGCGAGGCAATACACAACAGGGAACGGGCGGCACGCATCATTGGGTCTCCAGACAAGTGCCGCCACGTTACTCAGACTGATCCTTCATCACAAGGGGTCAGCCGACGTGAAAAGTCTGCCCGGTTTGCAGGCCTTCGACGCTCTTGGCGTAGGCCAATGCCACTTCAGCCGCAGGAACCGGCTTGTAGCCGCGGAAGTACGGCGCATATTTGTCCATCGCTTCCAGCAATACGTTCGGGCTTACCGAGTTGAGCCTGAGGCCCCGGGGCAGCTCGATTGCCGCAGCGCGCACAAAACTGTCGAGGGCGCCGTTCACCAGGGCCGCCGAGGCGCCGCTCTTGATCGGGTCGTGGCTGAGTACGCCGGTGGTGAGGGTAAAGGATGCGCCGTCATTGGCGAATTCGCGGCCGATCAATACAAGATTGACCTGGCCCATCAACTTGTCTTTCAAACCGAGGGCGAAGCTTTCTTCGGTCATGTCGCCCAGCGGCGCGAAAGTGACGTTGCCCGCCGCACAAACCAAGGCATCGAAGCGGCCGGTTTTTTCGAACAGGGCGCGGATCGAGGCGCTGTCGCTGATATCCACTTGCACATCACCGCTGTGGCGGCCGATACGGACAATTTCATGACGGGGCGACAACTCGTTAGCGATGGCCGAACCGATGGTTCCGTTGGCGCCGATCAACAGGATTTTCATGGACTGATCCTCAAATGGGGTGGACGAGGTTGCAGTCTAGAGTGGATTTTCCTGGGGATAAGCGTGCTAATTGGAAACCTTTGGTTTTGATTTGGAAACAATCCAATGAGCGAGATCGATGATCTGGCAGCGTTTGCCGTGCTGGTCGAGGCCGGTAGTTTTACCCTGGCGGCGCAGCGGTTGGGATGCAGCAAGGGGCAACTGTCCAAGCGCATCAGCCTGCTGGAGGAGCGGTTTTCAGTGATCCTGCTCCAGCGCACGACTCGACGCCTGAGCCTGACGGCGGCGGGTGCGGCACTGTTGCCCCAGGCCCAGGCCTTGTTGGTGCAGGTGGACAGGGCGCGTCAGGCGTTGGCCCGCTTGAAGGGTGAAATTTCCGGGCCGGTGCGGATGACAGTACCGGTTTCGTTGGGCGAAACCTTTTTTGAAGGGCTGCTGACCGAGTTCGCTCTCGCCTACCCCGACGTGCAGATCGAGCTGGAGCTCAATAACGGTTACCGCGATTTATCGCGCGATGGGTTTGATCTGGCGATCCGCTCGGATGCGGCGATCGACGAGCGGTTGGTGGCTCGCCCGCTGCTGGCCTGGCATGAACTGACCTGCGCCAGCCCGGCCTATCTGGAGCGCTTCGGTGAGCCCGCGGTTCCCCAGGCCCTGGCGGAACACAAATGTCTGCTCAACAGTCACTACAGTGGTCGTGAGGAGTGGTTGTATCACCAGCAACATGAATTGCTGCGGGTGCGGGTGTCCGGGCCGTTTGCCAGCAACCATTACAGCCTGTTGAAAAAAGCCGCCCTGGCCGGCGCTGGAATCGCCCGTCTGCCGTCGTATCTGCTTGACCAGGAACTGGCCGACGGCCGCCTGCGCTGGTTGCTGCGCGACTTTCAGACCCGTCGCATGCCGATGTATCTGGTGCATCCATATCAGGGAGGGTTGCCCAAGCGTACGCAGGTGCTGGCTGATTATCTGATTGAATGGTTCAAACGCAGCGGGGAGGCGTTGGATCGTCTTTAGCAATCGCCCCGCAACCCTGTGGGAGCGAGCTTGCTCGCGATCGCGGTGGTTCAGCTTGCATAGTTTGTGTATTTGCCGCCGCCTTCGCGAGCAGGCTCGCTCCCACAGGGGGCTTGGCGTTTAGGGAAGATTAGCAGGCAAAAAAAAAACGGCCCGAAAGCCGTTTTTTCTATCGCGACAGACTCAACCGCCCAGGTACGCCTCGCGCACTTTCGGATCGGTCAGCAGTGCTTCACCGGTGCCTTGCATCACCACGCGACCGTTCTCCAGCACGTACGCCCGGTCAGCGATCTTCAGCGCCTGGTTGGCGTTCTGCTCCACCAGGAACACCGTCACGCCATCCTTGCGCAGCTGTTCGATGATGTCGAAGATCTGCTGGATGATGATCGGCGCCAGGCCCAGCGACGGCTCGTCGAGCAGCAGCAGCTTAGGCTTGCTCATCAGTGCACGACCGATGGCGAGCATCTGCTGTTCGCCGCCGGACATGGTGCCGCCGCGCTGGGTAAAACGCTCTTTCAGGCGTGGGAAAAGGTGCAGCACCTTGTCCATCTGTTCCTGAAAGTCGCCCTTGTCGGTAAAAAAACCGCCCATTGCGAGGTTTTCTTCCACGGTCAGCCGGGCAAATACCCGACGGCCTTCAGGCACCACGGCGATGCTCTTGCGCATGATTTGCGCCGAGTCCTGGCCCACCAGCTCCTCACCCATGTAGCGGATGCTGCCGCTGTGGGCCTGCGGCGAACCGCAGAGTGTCATCAGCAGTGTGGACTTGCCGGCACCGTTGGCACCGATCAGCGTGACGATTTCGCCCTGGCGGACCTCGACGTTGACGCTGTGCAGCGCCTGGATCTTGCCGTAGAAGGTGGAAACGTTTTCGAACTGCAGCATTTACGCTTCCCCCAGGTAGGCTTTGATCACTTCAGGATTGTCGCGGATCTGTTCCGGCGTACCGTCGGCCAGGGGCGTGCCCTGGTTGATCACGACGATGTGGTCGGAAATGCTCATGACCAGCTTCATGTCATGCTCGATCAGCAGCACGGTCACGTTGTGCTCCTCGCGCAGCACGCTGATCAGCGCCTTCAGGTCTTCGGTTTCCTTCGGGTTCAGGCCGGCGGCCGGTTCGTCGAGCATGAGGATCCGCGGACGGGTCATCATGCAGCGGGCGATTTCCAGGCGCCGTTGCTGACCGTAGGCCAGGGTCCCGGCGGTACGGTTGGCGAACTCGGTGAGGTTGACCTTGTCCAGCCAGTACTCGGCGTACTCCATGGCCTCGCGTTCGCTCTTGCGGAACGCCGGGGTCTTGAACAGACCGGCAAAGAAGTTGGTGTTCAAGTGACGATGCTGGGCGATCAGCAGGTTTTCGACCGCCGTCATGTCCTTGAACAGCCGCACGTTCTGGAAGGTCCGCACCACGCCCTTGCGGGCAATGTGATGACCGGGCAGGCCCTGGATCGGCTCGCCGTCCAGCAGGATGGTGCCGCCGGTAGGCTGGTAGAAACCGGTCAGGCAGTTGAACACGGTGGTCTTGCCCGCGCCGTTCGGCCCGATCAAGGCAACCACTTGTTTCTCTTTAACGGTCAGGGCCACGCCGTTGACCGCCAGCAAGCCGCCGAAGCGCATGCTCAGATTTTCGACTTTCAGGATCTCGCGGCTCATTTGCGCAGCTCCATGTGCGGGCGTTGCATAGGCAGCAGACCTTGAGGACGCCAGATCATCATCAGCACCATCAAGGCGCCGAACATCAACATGCGGTATTCGCTGAATTCACGCATCATTTCGGGCAGCAGGATCATCACGATCGCCGCCAGGATCACACCCAACTGCGAGCCCATCCCGCCCAACACAACGATGGCGAGGATGATCGCCGACTCGATGAAGGTGAAGGACTCGGGCGTCACCAGGCCTTGGCGAGCGGCGAAGAAGCTACCGGCGAAACCGGCGAACGCAGCACCCAGGGTAAAGGCCGAAAGCTTGATCACGGTCGGGTTGAGACCCAGCGCACGGCAGGCGATTTCGTCTTCGCGCAAGGCTTCCCACGCACGGCCGATCGGCATGCGCAGCAGGCGGTTGATGACGAACAACGCGGCCAGGGCCAGCAACAAGGCAACCAGGTAGAGGAAGATCACCTTGTTGATCGAGTTGTATTGCAGGCCGAAGTACTCGTGGAAGGTCTGCAGGCCTTCGGCGGCTTTACGTTCGAAGGTCAGGCCGAAGAACGTCGGCTTCTCGATGTTGCTGATGCCGTTCGGGCCGCCGGTGATGTCGGTCAGGTTGCGCAGGAACAGACGGATGATCTCGCCAAAACCCAGGGTCACGATCGCCAGGTAGTCGCCGCGCAAGCGCAGGACCGGGAACCCCAGCAGAAAACCGAAGGTGGCGGCCATCATTCCGGCGATCGGCAGGCAGATCCAGAAGCTCAGGCCGAAGTAGTGCGACAGCAGCGCGTAGCTGTAGGCCCCGACGGCGTAGAAGCCGACATAACCCAGGTCCAGCAGGCCGGCCAGGCCCACGACGATGTTCAGGCCGAGGCCGAGCATCACGTAGATCAGGATCAGCGTGGCGATGTCCACCGCGCCGCGCGAACCGAAGAACGGCCATACCAGGGCCACGACGATCAGGCCCAGGACGATCCAGCGCTGGGTCGACGGCAGGGTCAGGAAGTTGCTGGCCTTGGCCGGGATCACCGGCACGCCGGGCGACGCTTTCCACGCCGCACTGATCTGCGTGCTGAACAGCACCCGCAGGAACATCAGGACGGAACATACGGCGATGGTCGCCAGGATGGTCGGGCTGGTGCCGTGCACTTCCAGGTTGATACCAACGATGGTCAGTTTGAGACCGAGTACCGGATAGGCCACGGCCCAGACCAGCAGGGCGCTGAAGAGCGCCGATTTGAGATGCCTAGTCATACTTTCTCAACCTCCGGACGGCCCAGGATGCCGGTCGGCCGGAATAACAGAACCAGAACCAACAAGCCGAACGCCACGACGTCCTTGTACTGGTCGCCGAAGATGTCGGCACCAAAGGCTTCCGCCACGCCCAGCACCAAGCCGCCGAGCATCGCGCCGGGGATGCTGCCGATGCCGCCGAGCACCGCGGCGGTAAAGGCTTTCAGGCCCACGAGGAAACCGGCGTTGGGGTTGATGACGCCGTATTGCATGCTCAACAGCACCGCGGCGATGGCCGCCAGGGCCGCACCGATGACGAAGGTCAGGGCGATGATGTTGTTGGTGTTGATGCCCAGCAGGTTGGCCATCTTGATGTCCTCGGCGCAGGCGCGGCAGGCGCGGCCCAGGCGGGAACGGGAGATGAACAGCGTCAGGCCGAGCATGGCGACCAGGGTCACCACGAACACCACGATTTGCATGTAGGAAATCAGCACTTCATGTGCCCCGCCTGGCCCGATGGCGAAGTTGCCCGGAATCAGGTTGGGAATGGATTTGTCCTTGGAGTCTTGCGAAAGCAGTACCGTGTTCTGCAGGAAGATCGACATACCGATGGCGGAAATCAGCGGGATCAGACGGTTGCTGCCGCGCAGCGGGCGGTAGGCGATCCGTTCGATGCTGTAGCCATAGGAACTGGTAACCACGATGCTCGCGATGAAAGCTGCGGTCATCAACAGCGGGACACTGTCGAGTCCCATCATGGCCAGCCCGGCGATGGCGATGAACGCCACGTAGGAGCCGATCATGTACACCTCGCCGTGGGCGAAGTTGATCATTCCAATGATGCCGTAGACCATCGTATAGCCGATGGCGATCAGGGCATACGTGCTGCCAACGGTCAGGCCGTTAACCAGCTGCTGGAAGAAGTGATAGATGTCAGGCATTACAGCGCTCCTAAAAACCTGATACGCATTTCACTGGTGGAGTCATTTTCCCGCCCGGGTCCCGTGGATCTGCATCCACTTCGAACACGAGGTTTGCCAGCGAACCGCTGATGACGGTTTTGAGATTTTCAGGTGGGGAGACTGGCGGATCACGCCAGCGCGGCCCAATACATTTAAAACAAAGCCCACGGCACGCCGTGGGCTTTATTGGCAGTCAGTCAGGCCAGGCCTTACTGAGGCGAAGCTTCGGTTTTAGGTTTGCCGAAATGCCACTCGTAAACCACGAACTTGAAGTCCTTCAGGTCGCCCTTGTCGTCGAAGCTCAAGTCACCGGTTGGCGTCTTGAAAGTGCCGGCGTGGATGGCTTCAGCCACTTTGGTCGCGTCTTCGCTCTTGGCAGCCTTGATCGCGTCGGCGATCACGGTCACAGCGGAGTAGGACGGGAATACGAACGGACCGCTCGGGTCTTCTTTCTTGGCCTTGAACGCGTCAGCCAGGGCGACGTTGGCCGGATCCTGGTCGAAGGATTTCGGCAGGGTCACCAGCAGGCCTTCGGAGGATTCCTTGGCGATTTGCGAGATGGAATCGTTACCCACGCCTTCCGGACCCATGAACTTGGCTTTCAGGCCTTTTTCCTGGGCTTGACGCAGAATCAGGCCCAGCTCCGGGTGGTAGCCGCCGTAGTAGACGAAGTCGACGTTGGCTTGCTTGAGCTTGGCGATCATCGAGGAGAAGTCTTTGTCGCCGGCGTTCACGCCTTCGAAGACGGCCACTTTCACGCCTTTGCCTTCGAGGGTTTTCTTCACGGCGCTGGCGATGCCTTCACCGTACTGCTGCTTGTCGTGCAGGACCGCAACGACTTTCGGCTTGACGTGGTCGGCGATGTAGTTGCCGGCCGCAGGGCCTTGGGCGCTGTCCAGGCCGATGGTACGGAAGATCATCTTGTAGCCGCGAGCGGTGATGTCCGGGCTGGTAGCCGCCGGAGTGATCATGATCACGCCTTCGTCTTCGTAGATGTCGGAAGCGGGCTGGGTGGAGCTGGAGCACAGGTGGCCGACCACGAACTTGATGCCGTCGTTGACGACTTTGTTCGCGACCGCGACCGCTTGTTTTGGATCACAGGCGTCGTCGTATTCAACGGCGACCAGTTGCTTGCCGTCGACGCCACCCTTGGCGTTGATCTGTTCGATGGCCATTTTCGCGCCACTGAACTGCATGTCGCCGTATTGGGCTACAGGGCCGGTTTTCGGGCCGGCGATGCCGATCTTGATGGTGTCGGCGGCAAACGAATGGCTGGCAACCCCGGCCAGAACCATAGCGGCAAACAGTTTGGAAATCTGCTTAGTAGCCTTAGTCATAGTGCTCCACTCATGCTGTTGTAGTTTTTATAGTCCTGGCGCCGTAGCAGCAGAACCGGGTCAGATATCTTGGATACCCACGCGGAAAATGCCCCCGGCAACTGTACCGGTACAGTGTAGAGCGCCGATTGTTGGCAAGGGAAGCTGGCGCTTGGGGGCAAAGCCTGGGGGTGTCGCTTTATTGAAAGAAAAAGACAGATTCGCGGCGGGGTTTGTCCGGTCAAATCGGCAATCCTTGGCTTTCCTGCGCTTTTCAATCGGTGCTGCAATTGCAACCGGGTTTTTCTGCCAGACCACCGACGTTATCATTCGCGCCGATTTCTTTTCCGGACAGCTCCCATGAATCAAGAACCTAGCACCCTCTATGCCAAATTGCTCGGTGAAACCGCATCCATTACCTGGAAGGAGCTGGAACCGTTCTTTGCCAAGGGTGCCCTATTGTGGGTCGATCCGGCACTGGATCTGATCGCCGCCGCCGAGGCCATTGCCGAGGACGAAGGTACCAAAGTCGCCGCCTGGCTGGCCGGCGGGCAGCTCGCCAAGCTGTCTGAAACGCGGGCGCTGGATTTTCTCGAGCGTGATCCGCTGCTGTGGGCCGTGGTGGTTTCGCCGTGGATAATGGTCCAGGAAAGGGCGTCGAACTGATCGGTGCACCAAGTTGGTTCGTGTTTTGGCATCTCGGAAAGTGTGTAGGTGAGTAGCGTGATGACAGCCTGCCGTGGCGAAACGCCACAGGGCAGGGTGACGTATACGTAACGGGAACAGTTTTTGGTGCGGCCGGTGGGCTGCCTAATTGTTTCTGGATGTTGTTTTTGCGGTGCCGCTCGTGGCCCCTTCGCGAGCAGGCTCGCTCCCACAACGGATCTGTGTTCACAAATCCTGTGGGAGTGAGCCTGCTCGCGAATCGGCGCGACGCGGTGTCACGCCAGCCTCAGTAACTCTTGCCAGTATGGTTATTCAGCGAAATAACCTTGGTCTTGCCGATCCGGTGACGGTAGATCTCGCGCAGGTACTTGATCGACTTCTTCACGCAGTCGCGGGACAGGCGGATGTCATTGATCGAGACAAACTTGTCCTTGTCGCTGATCAGCTCGCGGTACTTCTTCTCGTACATCGGCTTGATCGCGTACCAGTTGGTGTCGAGGATCTTCGCCGGGTTCTCGAATTCGTTGAGCAACTCATCGATGCGTCCTTCATCGAACTCTTCATTGATGATGAAGTCCAGGATCGAGTTGTCCAGGGTCTCGTCGAAGCGATACGGCGTGCGGGCAAAGCAGCGCTTGATGAACGCCACGATCAGGGTCAGGAAGTCATCCGACAGGCACGGGCTCTTGGCGATCAGGGTGGTCAGCGACAAGTTGGCCGAGGCGCCGATCACCAGCGCATAGCGCTTGAGCGTGGTATTCGGGAACAGGCTGTTGAGGTGGGTCTTGAGCCGGTTCAGGTCCATGTAGGACAGCTTGTAGTCCTTGGGCAGCGAGACGATCGACACCACCGACGAGCAGTTCTTGAAGAAGTGCAGGTCGTGCAGGGCGGCGGCGTCGTAGCCGGAATTCTTGTATTGCTCCAGCGAGGCCCGGTAACGCTTGGATTCGATCGGCAACAGGCTGATGCCTTCGATGGCCTGGGTGACCTTGTTGAAGTGCGGCAGGTCGATGGAGCGGAAGAACAGGTCGTCGATGTTCAGGCGCGGCGGCTCCTTTTCGAACACCTTGAACTTGTCGCCGCTCGGCGCCGGGGTTTCCGGAACGACGGATTCAGCGTAGGCAATTGCCACCGGGCCGGCCAGGCTCATGAACAGGTCGTTGGCATCCAGGCGAATGGTTTCGCCGATGTCGATGCCGGCGCGCCGGAAGTAGTTCTGGTCGTAGTCGGTGGTCACGGCCTGGGCCGTGAGGATGTTGAAGATCTGTTGGGAAATGTACTGGTTGGCGTGCTTTTCCATGGCATTGACATCAATGTTCTGGATGTTGCCGTCATCGCTTTCTTCGGCGTAGCGCATGATGTCGTTGGAGATCAGCATCATCGCGTTCCATGGCCGGATACGGCCCATGACGCTGGCTTCGCTGCTGTCTTCGTTGGCGAAGTTGTACGAGAAATCCCATTCTTCCGAGAGGTATTTGCACAGCAGCCGTCCGGCGTTGATGTGCAGCGCCTCGGACATTTCACTGCGGTGATCGGAAATGTTCGGCAGCACGCAGATGCCGCTGGTGAAAATCGGTTCGAAGACGAAGGAATGACCGCTCTTGCTGTCGTGTTCGTCCATCGGCTTGGTGTCGAACGTCTTGTTCATGTACGAGTACTGCTGGGCCAGGCCGAACTCCGAAGCCATGCCCGAACCGGTACCGCCGCCGGCGCTGAAGATCGAGAAGTACAGGCGCGACTGGTTGGCCTTGATGCCGCAGCTGTCGATCAGGTACGAGTGGATCATTTTCCAGTCGGGGCTGGAGAAGCGCTGGGTGTCCTTGTTCAGGATGATCTTCGCCAGGTACTGGCCGAGGATCGGCGCGTTACCGGCACCACCGGCATGGACTTCGGAGAGGTCCATGATTTTCATCTTGCTGTAGTCGCGCAAGAACCCGCTTTTTTCGCCCTTGCGGGAAAACCGGATACGCCCGGCGATGTCTTTGTCCAGGTCGCCGAGCATGACCAGCGGTTCAACCAGGAACACCGGTTTGCTGGCCTTGCTGGTCCCCAGGCGCAGGTTGCGCATCCACTGCGCGGGGCGATAGCCCTTGTCACCGTAGTGCTTGTCTTCGGCGTTGAATTCGTTGAGATAGAACTTGCGCGCGTTGTAGACCAGTTCCGCTACGTCCAGGGCGATGTTGGAGCCGCAGCGCCCGAGGCCGATCAGGCACACCGAGGGGAATTCCTGCTGGCCACGTTCGCTCTCGTCATCCACCAGGTGCGGCGGGCGGGGGAATACGGCATCACGCAGGCCATCGAGGTTGTCGAGGATGCGGTCGGTGTTGGTCTCGGTGAAATACAGATATTGCTGGGTCGCCAGGGATCGCGAGCTGCTCGACAGCGCCGAGGCGTCCGCGCCGTTGGCGGCCGGGCTCAGGGTCAGATCGGAAACCGCAGTGGCTGTTTTTTTGGAGGTCATTGTGCGCCGTATGCCTGACTGGTCGGTTCGACGATTGGGTCATCGAACCATCGCGGATGGGAGCTCGCGTCTTTTGATCGCGCGAAGGTCGGCCCGAGCGTCCAGGCAATGCCTGGGCCCCGCTCGGGAGAATCTTTCCTGATTATCTGGATCGGCATCTGTAGGACGATCTTTAATCATGAAGGGGCAAAATGATGGCATTTCCTACAGAAAGATGACCGTTGTCATGGATGCGCCATTCACCATGGTCGGGTATCAGCCGCGCGAATGATTGAAGACAGCGCGCACGCTGCTGTCTAGATTGCAGACTCCGGGCTCGGATGCCTCGCCCAACAATAAGAAGAGACGGACCCATGCAGAACTCGACCCAAGCGGCGAATGCCTGGCGCATTCTGTTCCTGCTGTTCCTGGCCAACCTGTTCAACTTTTTCGACCGCACCATCCCAGCGATCATCATCGAGCCGATCCGCATGGAGTGGAGCCTCAGCGATTTTCAGATCGGCATCATCGGTACCGCCTTCACCATCGTCTATGCCATCGCGGGCCTGCCATTGGGACGCATGGCCGATACCGGTTCGCGCAGCAAACTGATGGGCTGGGGCCTGGCGGCCTGGAGTGGGCTGACGGCGGTAAACGGCCTGGTGGGCAGTTTCTGGGCGTTCCTGGTGGTGCGCATGGGCGTGGGCATCGGTGAAGCCAGTTATGCGCCGGCGGCCAACTCGTTGATCGGCGACCTATTCCCGGCGCACCGTCGGGCTCGGGCGATGGGCATTTTCATGCTGGGACTGCCGCTGGGCCTGCTGCTGGCGTTTTTTACCATTGGCGCGATGGTCAAGGCGTTCGACAGCTGGCGCGCGCCGTTCTTCATTGCGGCGGTGCCGGGCCTGGTGCTGGCGGTGTTCATGTTTTTCATCAAGGAACCCAAGCGCGGCGCGGCGGAAACCGTGGCGGTGTCCCAGGAAAAGGTCGACAAGCCGATTCGCCGGTTGCTGGCGATTCCGACCTTTCTCTGGCTGATCCTGGCGGGGCTGTGCTTCAACTTCGCCACCTATGCCTGCAACTCCTTCCTGGTGCCGATGCTGCAGCGCTATTTCGGGATGCCGCTGCACGAGGCGGCTGTGGCGACCGGGATCATGGTCGGTGTGACCGGGTTGTTCGGGTTGACCCTTGGCGGCTGGGTGGCCGACAAGATTCACCAACGCGTGCCCAATGGCCGGTTGTTGTTCGCGGCGTTCAGCCTGGCGATTTCCACGGTGACTACCGCTTGGGCCCTGCATGCCGGGCGCATCGAAATCGGCATTTTTGTCGCCGTGTTCAGCGTCGGCTGGCTGTTTGCCTATAACTTCTACACCTGCGTCTACACCGCGATCCAGGACGTGGTGGAGCCGCGCCTGAGGGCCACGGCGATGGCGTTGTATTTTGCCGGGCTGTATCTGCTCGGCGGTGGCCTGGGGCCGGTGGTGGTCGGCGGCTTGTCCGACTACTTCGCCCACACGGCCATGGCGGCCGCAGGCGCCCCGCAAATGACAGAAGCGTTCAAGGCGATCGGCCTGCATGACGCGATGTACCTGATCCCGGTGGCGCTGCTGTTGACCATGGTGTTCCTGTTCCTGGCCTCTCGCTGCTTCGTGCGCGATGCCCAGCGGATGAAGGAAGGGATGAGCGCGGTGGTGGTGCCGGGTGGGGTGGCGGCGACTGCTTGAGACTAACCTGCAGGGGAGCGCGCTTTTGTGGCGAGGGAGCTTGCTCCCGCTGGGCCGCGCAGCGGCCCCAAAAATTCCCAGGCTCACTCAGGATTTTGGGCCTGCTGCGCAGTCCAGCGGGAGCAAGCTCCCTCGCCACAGGGTTCAGTGCCATCCGCACTAGCGAGTTTTTTCTTCTCGCCCGCGCAACAGGCAATCGGGCATTGCCAGCGCCGCCGCCAACCCCAGCAACGACACCGCTGCGCTGATCATCAGCAAATGCCGGAATGTCGTTTGCAGCTCCTCGCGCAAGGCGTCCCGTGCCGCGCCCGGCGCGGCGTTCAGGCCGTCGAGCAGCACGTTGCCGGAATGCCCTTCGCCGATCACTGACGAACCGGCGAGCTGGGCGAAACCCGAGTCCTGCAACAGCGCCAGCAGCAACGCCGACATCAATGCCACGCCGACCGCGCCGCCCAGTGAGCGGAACAGGTTGGTGGTGCTGGTGGCCACGCCGATGTCCCGTTGCTGCACCGAATTCTGCGAACCCACCAGCGAGGTGGGAAATTGCATGCCGGACGCGATGCCGCCGAGCAGCATGAACAGACTGCTGAGCCAGAATGCCGCGGGCGGGGTGAAGGCCATGCCGAGGATGGCGAACGGGAAGAGCAGGGCGCCACTGAGGATCATCGGTTTGTAGCGGCCGGTGATCGAGGTGCGCCGTCCGGCGAAATAGGCGCCCATCGGCAGGCCCATCGCCAGTGGCAGCAGATGCAGTGCGGCACTGTCGGCCCCGGCGCCGGTCACGCTCTGGAAGCGCAACGGCACCAGCACCGTCAGCGAGATCGCCTGGAAACTGGTGAAGAACACCGTGCACCAGCACAGCACCGCGCTGCGGTTGACGAACAGGTGCATGGGCAGCAGCGGCTCCCGGGCGCGGCGCTCATGCCAGGCGAATACCCCCAGCACGACCACGGCGCCACCGAGCAGCCCGAGCACTTCGCGGCTGTGCCAGGCGTGGCCCTGGCCCACCTGGGTAATGCCCAGCAGCAAGGCAGTCAGGCCGATGATCAGCAACACGGTGCCCAAGTAGTCGATGATGGGTGTGCGTTGCGGCACCGGCAGCCCCACCAGCGTGCGCCGGGCCACGAGCCAGGCGCCCAGGCCCAGCGGCAGGTTGATCCAGAACACCCAGCGCCAGGACAGGTATTCGGTCATGTAGCCGCCCAGCACCGGCCCGGCGACGCTGGCCACTGCATACATGCTGCTGAAGTAGCCCTGATAACGGCCACGTTCCCTGGGCGGGATGATGTCGCCGATGATCGCCTGGCTCACGGAGATCATCCCGCCAGCGCCGATGCCCTGGAAAATCCGCGCCAGTACCAGTTGCTGCATGTCCTGCGCCAGGCCGCAGAACAGCGAGGCGAGCGTGAACAGGCCCATGCCGAACAGCATCAATGGCCGCCTGCCGTACAGGTCGCCCAGTTTGCCGTAGATCGGCACCGCAACGGTCATCGCGACCATGTAGCCCGAGATCACCCAGGCCAGCAGGCTGACATCCTTGAATTGCGCGGAAATCGCCGGCATCGAGACGGCGACGATGGTCTGGTCCAACGCACCGAGGAAAATCGCCAGCATCAGCGCCACCAGCACGCTGCGGATGGCGGGTTGCGGGACTTGAGGCGTATCGAGCTGATTCAAGGCTGGACCTGCGGGCATCGCGCCGGGGAGGCGAATGGACGGGAGCCCGCAGTTTAAATCGATAGTTGGCTATTCGATAGCCTCGTAAGGAAGGCCGACATAGTTTTCCGCAATGGTTTTTCGACCGGCCTCGGAGTCGACGAAATACTCCAGCTCCGCTTCGCTGATGCGCTGGTTGAATGCATCGTCGTCGAAGCGATGCAGCATCGAAGTCATCCACCAGGAGAACCGTTCGGCCTTCCAGACCCGCCGCAGGCAAATGGCCGAATAGCGTTCCAGGAGATCCACGCGACCGTCGCGATAGACCTTGAGCAAGATGTTGAACAACGTACTGACGTCGCTGGCGGCCAGGTTCAGCCCCTTGGCACCGGTGGGCGGGACGATGTGGGCGGCGTCGCCGACCAAAAACATCCGCCCGTACTGCATCGGTTCCACGACAAAACTGCGCAACGGCGCGATGCTTTTTTCGATGGAGGGGCCGGTCACCAGCGCTTCGGCCAGGTCGGCGGGCAGGCGGTTTTTCAGCTCGCTCCAGAAACGCTCGTCCGGCCAGTCGGCTATCTGTTCCTCGGCGGGCACTTGCAGGTAATAACGGGTGCGGGTCCGCGAGCGCATGCTGCACAGGGCAAAGCCGCGCTCATGGCGGGCGTAGACCAGCTCCTCGTGGACCGGCGGGGTGTCGGCCAGGATGCCGAGCCAGCCGAACGGGTAGACGCGCTCGAAGACCTTGAGTTTTTCCGCCGGGATCGATTGCCGCGCGACGCCGTGGAAGCCGTCGCAGCCGGCCACGTAATCGCAGTCCAGACGCCAGGTTTCGCCCGCATGCTCGAAGGTCACGAAGGGCTGGTCGGTCTGCAGGTCGTGGGGCTGGGCGTTATCGACCTGGTACAGGGTCTGCGCGCCGCAGGCCTGGCGTGCAGCCATCAGGTCGCGGGTGACTTCGGTCTGGCCGTAGACCATGACGTTCTGGCCGCCGGTCAGTCCCTTCAGGTCAATGTGCACGCGCCGGCCATTGAGGACCAGCTCGAAGCCATCATGGGGCAGGCCTTCGGCATCCATGCGCTGGCCGACCCCGGCCTGGCGCAGCAACTGCACCATGCCTTGCTCAAGCACGCCGGCGCGGATGCGGCTGAGGACGTAGTCGGGTGTCTGGCGTTCCAGGATCAGCGTGTCGATGCCGGCGTTGTGCAACAACTGGCCGAGCAGCAGTCCAGAGGGGCCGGCGCCGATAATGGCGACTTGGGTCTTGAGGGTTTTCATTGTTGTTATGACTCGCAAGAGCACGCGACCAGGGTCGGTGTTTATTATTAGTAATCCTGGCCTGCATTTTTCGCTTGCGAACCTGTCAATTGAAGGGGAAAACTGCGCTGAAACCTGTACTTTCTGCCAATCGGTGCGATTACCGCCCGTAACCCGAGGCCAACCCTCGTATGAAGAAAACCGAGCTGCCTTCGATACCGGTGTTCAAGCTCTATGGCGAGAGCCAGGATTGGCCGACGCCGGACCTGCTGCATTGCGAAACCATTTCCACGCGCAGCAGCGAACACCAGTGGGAAATCAAACCCCATCGGCATGCGGACCTGTGTCAGTTGCTGTTTGTCTACAAGGGCCAGGCCGAGCTGGAAATAGAAGGCCAGCGCACCCGGCTCGACGAGCCGGCCGTGCAGATCCTGCCGCCCTTGTCAGTGCACGGCTTTCGCTTTTCCGAGGATGTGCAGGGTTACGTGGTTACCCTGGCGGCGCCGCTGGTGACGCATCTGCAAGGGCAGCTCGGGCATTCGGTGAATGTCCTGGCCCAGGCCGAAGCCTACCCGGCCGGCGAAAACGCCGACTACCTCAACAGCCTTTTCAGCGCCTTGCAGGCGGAATATGTTGGCCATGAACCGGCCCGGGAAATGCTGATGCATGCATTGGTTAGCGTGATCATGGTCTGGGTCAGTCGCCAGGTAATGGACAGGCGTACCTCGTCGCAGCGCCCGCAACGGGCCCGGGAATATCTCAACGGGTTCATCCAACTGGTTGAGGAAACCTATCGCCAGCACGTCAAGGTCGAAGACCTCGCCCATCGCCTGGGCATCTCGGTATCGCACCTCAACGGCACCTGTCGCGAACTGGCCGGGCAACCGGCGTTGCAGATCATGCACGAGCGTCAGCTGCTGGAGGCCAAGCGGCTGCTGACCTACACCGGCATGACCATCTACGAGATCTCCGAACTGCTCGGCTTTTCCGACCCGACCAACTTCACCCGGCTGTTTCGCCGGCGTGTCGGCATTTCGCCCAAGGCCTTCCGCGACCGGCTCAAGACCGATCAGCAGGACGACTGAAACCGCTTCAGCGCAGAGCGTTCAGGGATGCGTTGTGCGGTATGCAGCGTTCAAAGTTGCAGCTGACGTATTCACGGGGCAACTGCCTGGCCTGTTCGACCCGATAAGCCGCGGTGCCATACAGCGCTAGCGTGGCCGTGCAGGTGACAAAAATGGCGAGGCGTCTTCTTGTTTTGATGTTCATGGCGATGACCTCTGAACGAATACCCGGGGGTACTGTTTTCAGCATAGGTCAGCCATGGCGAGTTGCCAGTCGGGCGGGTCTTGTGTGTAGCCCGGTATTCAGAATGCTTATAGATTCCCTGTGGGAGCGAGCTTGCTCGCGATGAGGGCGGTACATCCAGCATCCATGCAAGCTGATACGCCGCCATCGCGAGCAAGCTCGCTCCCACAGGAGATAATGGGGCTTTCGGGCAGCTATTCCAAATGCTCAGGCTTCATCGGATCACCCGGCTTGACGTCGAGCTGGTGCCGCACGTCTTCGAACATCTCGTCGTAATACTTGTGCATCGAGCCGATGCTGGCGGTCTTCGGCATGCCGTACTGCTGGGCGATGCGCGTGGCGTGGCGGGCGAAGTCGAAGGCCTGGTCCTTGGCCAGGAAAAACGTCTCGTCCACGCTCTTGTCCTCCACCGTGCCGTGTAGCCGGAACGACATGCCCGTTCCTTCCTCGGGATCCTGGGTCACCTCGTAATCGATGCACAGGTTGTAGCTGTAGTCGTCCTTGTTCAGCGCATGGCGTTCCATGTGCAGGTGACCGGGTTGGAACGTGGCCATAAGGGTCTCTCCTTCGAAGGCGTGGAGAACGGCAGACACCGCGCCTGCCGTATAAGTTTTGTGGTTACCGATAAACAATCCCCGGCGTTGCCGTGCTGATGCGCGTGCCGGCGGTGCCCTGGACGATAGCCTCGATGTCCGACAGCGACCCGATCACCGCGACCTTGCCGGTGTGGCGGGCGAATTCGCAGGCGGCTTGCACCTTGGGCCCCATGGACCCGGCGGCAAAGCCCAGTTTTTCCATCTCGTCGGGGTGAGCCTGGGCGATGGCTTTCTGGGTCGGCTTGCCGAAATCGATGAAAGCGGCGTTGACGTCCGTGGCGATGACCAGCAGATCGCTTTCCAGCTGTTCGGCCAAGAGTGCTGAACACAGGTCCTTGTCGATCACCGCTTCGACGCCTTGCAGGTTGCCGTCGGCGTCGTACATCGTCGGGATGCCGCCGCCGCCGGCACAGATCACGATGCTGCCTTTTTCCAGCAGCCACTTGATCGGACGGATTTCAAAGATGCGCCGGGGCCGTGGGCTGGCGACCACCCGGCGGAACTTGTCGCCGTCGGCGGCAATCGCCCAGCCTTTTTCTGCGGCCAGTTGCTGCGCTTCTTGCTGGCTGTAGACCGGGCCGATGGGCTTGGTCGGGTTCTGGAACGCCGGGTCGTTGGCGTCCACTTCGACTTGGGTCAAAAGCGTGGCGAAGGGCACTTCGAAGTCCAGCAGGTTGCCCAGTTCCTGTTCGATGATGTAGCCGATCATGCCTTCGGTTTCGGCGCCCAGCACGTCCAGCGGATACGGCGTGACCGAGGTGTAGGCCGCCGCCTGCAACGACAGCAGGCCGACCTGCGGGCCGTTGCCGTGGGCGATGACCAGTTCGTTGCCGGGATGGATCCTGGCGATCTGTTCGGTCGCGGTGCGGATGTTGCTGCGTTGATTGTCGGCGGTCATGGGTTCACCCCGACGCAGGAGGGCATTACCGCCCAGGGCAACTACGATGCGCATGGCGCTGTCCTTTCAAGTCAGATCGAACAAAACAGTTCCCTTGTGGGAGCGAGCTTGCTCGCGATGACGGCGGCACATCCAACATCAATGCAAGCTGACACTCCGCCATCGCGAGCAAGCTCGCTCCCACAGTGAAGAGCATTCCAACAGGGGATCGGGCCGGTGTTCAGATATCCGCCAACGCCGCCACCAGGATCGCCTTGATGGTGTGCATGCGGTTCTCCGCCTGTTCGAAGGCGATGTTGGCCGGGGATTCGAAGACGTCCTCGGTCACTTCCACGCCGTTGGCCAGGTTCGGATAACGCGCGGCGATGTCCTTGCCGACCTTGGTTTCACTGTTATGAAAGGCCGGCAGGCAGTGCATGAATTTCACCCGCGGATTGCCCGAGGCTTTGATCATTTGCGCGTTGACCTGATAGGGCAGCAGTTGCTGGATGCGCTCGTCCCAGGCCTCTACCGGTTCGCCCATGGAGACCCAGATATCGGTATGGATGAAGTCCACGCCCTTGACCGCTTCTTCCGGGTCTTCGGTGATGGTGATCCGTGCACCGCTTTCGGCGGCGAAGGCCTGGCACTGGTCGATGAAGTCCTGATGCGGCCACAGGGCTTTCGGCGCGCCGATGCGCACGTCCATGCCCAGCTTGGCGCCGATCATCAGCAGCGAGTTGCCCATGTTGTAGCGCGCATCGCCCAGGTAGGCGTAGCTGATGTCATGCAGCGGCTTGTCACTGTGCTCGCGCATGGTCAGGGTGTCGGCGATCATTTGCGTGGGGTGGAATTCGGCGGTCAGGCCGTTGAACACCGGCACGCCGGCGAACTTGGCCAGCTCCTCGACGATTTCCTGCTCGAAGCCACGGTATTCGATGGCGTCGAACATCCGCCCCAGCACGCGGGCGGTGTCCTTCATGCTTTCCTTGTGGCCGATCTGTGACGAAACCGGGTCGATGTAGGTGACGTGGGCGCCCTGGTCATGGGCCGCGACTTCGAAGGCGCAACGCGTGCGGGTCGAGGTTTTCTCGAAGATTAGCGCGATGTTCTTGCCTTTAAGGTGCGGCTGCTCGGTGCCGGTGTACTTGGCGCGCTTGAGGTCGCGGGACAGGTCGAGCAAAAAGTGCAGCTCGCGGTGGGTGTGGTGCATCAAGCTCAGCAGGCTGCGGTTGCGCATATTAAAAGCCATGATGGATCTCCTTGGGTGTCGGTTATCCCCTGGGCCGTTTTCGATAAAACGACCCAGGCTCAGAGGTCAGTAGTCGATAGGGTCGCGGACGATCGGGCAGGTCATGCAATGGCCGCCGCCACGGCCACGACCGAGTTCGCCGGCGCTGATGGTGATGACTTCCACCCCGGCCTTGCGCAGCAGGGTGTTGGTGTAGGTATTGCGGTCGTAGCCAATGACCACGCCTGGTTCCAGGGCGACCACGTTGTTGCCGTCGTCCCATTGCTCGCGTTCGGCGGCGAAGCTGTTGCCGCCGGTTTCAACGATCCGCAGCGCGGGCAGCTTGAGGGCGCTGGCGACGGTACTGAGGAAGCTGCCTTCCTCGCGCCGCACGTCGATGCCGCCGGGTTTGCTCTCGTCCGGGCGCAGCGAAAACGCGACGATCTGGCTGACGACTTCAGGGAAAATCGTCACCAGGTCGCGGTCACAGAAACTGAACACGGTGTCCAGGTGCATCGCTGCGCGGGAACGTGGCAGCCCCGCGACAATCACCCGCTCGACGGCGTTGTGCTTGAACAGGTTCAGTGCCAGTTGACCGATGGCCTGGCGCGACGAACGTTCACCCATGCCGATCAATACCACGCCGTTGCCGATGGGCATCACATCGCCGCCTTCGAGGGTGGCGTTACCGTGGTCCAGGTCCGGGTCGCCGTACCAGATCTGGAAATCGGCTTGGGTAAACTCGGGATGGAATCGGTAGATGGCGGTGGTAAGCAAGGTTTCCTGGCGGCGCGCCGGCCAGTACATCGGGTTCAGCGTCACGCCGCCGTAGATCCAGCAGGTGGTGTCGCGGGTGAACTGGGTGTTGGGCAGCGGCGGCAGGATGAAGCTGGAGTGCCCGAGAAAGTCGCGGAACATCTGGATGGTCTTGCCGCCGAAGCTGTCCGGCAGGTCATCGGCCGAGACGCCGCCGATCAGGTATTCGGCGATCTTGCGTGGCTCCAGGCTGCGCAACCAGGCGCCCACTTCATGCACCAGGCCCAGGCCCACGGAGTTGGCGGTGATCTTGCGATGCAGGATCCAGTCGAGCGCTTCGGGGATGGCGACGATGTCGGTCAGCAGGTTGTGCATCTCCAGCACGTCGATACTGCGTTCACGCATCTTGGTGACGAAATCGAAGTGGTCGCGCTTGGCCTGGTTGACCCACAGCACGTCATCGAACAGCAGTTCGTCGCAGTTGTTCGGCGTCAGCCGCTGGTGGGCGAGGCCTGGTGAGCAGACCATGACTTTGCGCAGTTTGCCGGCTTCGGAATGGACGCCGTATTTCACTTTTTCCGTGGTCATTACAAATCCTCCAGATGAAACAGTCAGCCGGCTACAGGCTCAGGAAGCCGTCATAAAGGCCGTAGGCAGCCACCAGGGCACCGACCACCACGGCGGCAAAAATCAGCTTCTCGACCGAGGTGAAAACCGGTTTGCCCAGTTCGCGCTTGGCCTTGGCGAACAGGATCGCGCCGGGGGCGTAGAGCAGGGCGGAGAGCAGCAGGTACTTGATCCCGCCGGCATACAGCAGCCACATCGCGTAGATCAGCGCGATGGCGCCGATGACCAGGTCCTTGCGCCGTTCGGCCAGGGCGTTTTCATAGGTTTCACCGCGTACCGCCAGCAGCAGTGCGTAGGCCGCCGACCACAGGTACGGCACCAGGATCATCGAGGTGGCGAGGTAGATCAGCGACAGGTAGGTGCTGGCGGAAAACAGCGTGACGATCAGGAACAGCTGGACCATCGCGTTGGTCAGCCACAGCGCGTTGGCCGGTACATGATTGGCATTTTCCCGGCGCAGGAAGGCCGGCATGGTGTGGTCCTTGGCGGCGGCAAACATGATCTCGGCGCACAGCAAGACCCAGGACAGCAGGGCACCGAGCAGCGAGATAACCAGGCCGACGCTGATCAGCACAGCGCCCCAGTGACCGACCACGTGCTCGAGTACGGCGGCCATGGACGGGTTCTGCAGCTTCGCCAGTTCAGGTTGGGTCATGATCCCCAGCGAGAGCACGTTCACCAGTACCAGCAACAACAGCACCGTGATGAAGCCGATGACCGTGGCCTTGCCGACGTCGCTGCGTTTTTCGGCGCGGGCCGAGAAAATGCTCGCGCCTTCGATGCCGATGAACACCCACACGGTGACCAGCATCATGTGTCGCACCTGATCCATCACGCTGCCCAGGTCCGGATTTTTCAAGCCCCAGATGTCAGCGGTGAAGATATCCAGCTTGAAGGCGAACGCCGCGATCAGCACGAACAGCAGCAGCGGCACGACCTTGGCGACGGTGGTCACCAGATTGATGAACGCCGCTTCCTTGATGCCCCGCAGTACCAGAAAGTGCACGGCCCACAGCAACAGCGATGCGCCAATCACTGCCGCCACGGTGTTGCCTTCGCCAAACACCGGGAAGAAATAGCCCAGGGTGCTGAACAACAAAACGAAGTAGCCAACGTTGCCGAGCCAGGCGCTGATCCAGTAACCCCAGGCCGAGGAAAACCCCATGTAGTCGCCAAACCCGGCCTTGGCGTAGGCGTACACCCCGCCGTCCAGATTGGGTTTGCGATTGGCCAGGGTCTGGAACACGAATGCAAGGGTCAACATGCCCACTGCGGTGATGGCCCAGCCGATCAATACGGCGCCGACATCGGCGCTGGCGGCCATGTTCTGCGGCAGGGAAAAGATCCCGCCGCCAATCATCGAACCCACTACCAGCGCAACCAGCGCGCCCAGTCGAAGTTTTCCGGGGGTATCGGACATTGCAGGACTCTCATGCGAAGGAGAGTCAACAGCCTAAGTCGATTCAAAGGGGCGACAGCTGATCTGGGTCAGTTCAACCGCGAAGCATGAGCTGAAAGGGCTGGATGCAAAACCTGTGGGAGCGAGCCTGCTCGCGAAGGCGGTGTGTCAGTCGATTGAGATGTTGGATGTGCCGGCCTCTTCGCGAGCAGGCTCGCTCCCACAGTGAATTTTTGTAGGCCGTGGGATCTATGTCTGTCGAAAGTCCCCTGTGGGAGCGGGCTTGCTCGCGAAGGCGGTGTGTCAGTCGATTGAGATGTTGGATGTGCTGGCCTCTTCGCGAGCAAGCTCGCTCCCACAGTGATTCTTTGTAAGCCGTGGGATTTGCGTTTGTCGAAAATCCCCTGTGGGAGCGAGCTTGCTCGCGATGGCTGAGTGTCAGTCGATTGAGATGTTGGATGTGCTGGCCTCTTCGCGAGCAAGCTCGCGAAGGGGATCGAACGATCACCACTGAGGGCGATGTGCGCCCAGTTCGGTGGCTGGCAGGGCCCACTGCAACGGCGTGCCGGTGATTTTCAGTGGCACCTGCAAGCGGTGCGCCGGGCCCCAGGGCGTTTGTTCCACCAGCAGTCCCTGGTCGGCCTCGTCTTCGGGGCGCAACGCAGCCTCATCGCCGGCGCCACCCTCGATCAACAGTTTCGCCGTGCGGGCCAGTGACAAGCGTGCCGAACCGCCACGGCCATCGGCCAAGCGCCGAGCCAGCAGTACAATCGCACTGGCCGCCATCAGGTAGCCGGTGCCGTGATCCAGCGCCTGAACGGGCAGCGGCGTCGGTTTATCTGTCTGTTTCCAGGCCATGCCGGCCTCGGCGATGCCGCTGCTCATCTGCACCAGACTGTCGAAGCCGCGCCGGTGTTGCCAGGGGCCGCTCCAGCCGTAGGCGTTGAGGCTGACGTCGATCAGCCCAGGTGCCAGTTGGCGGCGTTGCACGGCGCCATAGCCCAGGCGTTCGAGCGCGTCGGCGCGATAGCCGTGCAGGAGGATGTCGGCATCCTTGAGCAATGCTTCGAACGTCGCGCGGTCAGCGGGCTGATGCAAGTCGAGGCGGGCGCAGCGTTTGCCGAGGGTAACTTCCGGAACCGCGCCGGGTTCGTTCCAGGTCGGCGGGTCGATACGCAGCACATCGGCGCCCAGCCCGGCCAAAAAGCGGCTGGCAATCGGGCCGGCCAGCACGCGGGTCAGGTCAAGCACCTTCAAGCCCGCCAGCGGCTGGGCGACGGAGCCGAGCCAGGGTTCAAGCGGAGCTGCACTCATGTCATCGAAGCGAACAAGCGGTTCGGCGTTCACCGCCAAACCTTGCGGATGGGCCTGCCACGCCTGCCAGGAACGCATCTGTGCGGCGCAACCACCGGCGTCGACCACGGCCTGTTCCAGTTCGGCCTTGTTCCAACGGACAACTTTGCTCGCCATGTCGGCGCGGTCGGTGCAGGTACCGAGGACTTTTTCCGCAGCAAGACGATGATGCGGTGCGTTGGTGTGCAGGCGAATCCAGCCGTCGGCGGTGGCGTAGTCGCCAGCCACCGGGTCCCACAGCGGCGGTACGCTCCAGCCGACGGGCCGCAGGGACGTGGCGAACCAGAACGAGGCCAGGCGCCGGTCGACTTCAAGCGTCGGCAGGCGGCCGGTCTGCTGATGAATGAGTTCGGCGACCGCTTGACCGGCCGTGGCGATGCTGGCGCAGGCCAACTCGGTAACGGCGAACGCAGAGGGCAGGGCGCCTTCGCCAGTGAAGGGGATCGGAGTCGTGGGCAAACCGAGGGCGGTTTGCATGGATGTGAGCAGATCTGACATCGAAAGCCCTCCAGGCGAGAGAGCGATCATAGTTCAAAATTGCGTAGGGGGCCGCTTCGCGCCCCAGCGGGAGCAAGCTCCCTCGCCACGAGTTTCCGGGCGTGACCAGATCCACAGGTTGCCCAGGCCCATGCCGGCCATGGCCAGGTACATCGGCCAGCCGTGGGCAAGCATCAGCCACATCATTGCGGCACAACCGAGCATGCTGATCGTGGCGCCGACCTTGGCCCGGCGCGGGATGACTTTGCCGTTGCGCCAGTTGCGCAGCATCGGCCCGAACCACCGATGGTGCTCCAGCCAGGCGCTCAGACGCGGCGAACTGCGGGTCGCGGCCCAGGCGGCGAGCAGGATGAACTCGGTGGTCGGCAGGCCGGGCACGACCAAGGCGATGAGGCCGATGGCCAGGCTGGTGTAGGCGAGCAGGGCGAAGAGCAGTTGGCTGGGTTTTGAGGGGATGCGGCTCATGTATTTTTATCCAACATGCGCTTTACCTTGTGGGAGCGAGCTTGCTCGCGATGACGGACTGCCAGTCGCCATAGATGCTGCCTGATGCACCGCCATCGCGAGCAAGCTCGCTCCCACAAGGGCGTGGGTGACCGTCAGGCCAACTCGGCCGCATAGGCGTGTTCCAGCAACACGGTAAACCGGTTGAAGGCCTCCAGCGCGCCTTTGTCCGCCTCGGCTTCCTGCTGTTCGGTGAAGGCCAGGCCGTCGAGGGTATGGGTGAAGGTTTTCCAGCCTTCGGCACGGCCGCCCGCCGGTTCCGCCAGATGCCGGGCGCCGAAGGTTTCGTTCATTCCCAGGGCCACGGCACGCTTGATCAGGAACGCGGCGCCGAGCTTCGAGCCCTCGGAGACGAACAGCCAGCCCAGTGCTTCGGCCTGGCTCGGGTTTTTTACCGCTCCGGCCACCGGCGCGGGCACTTCGGTGTCCAGGTCCGTGAGATCCGCCTTGGCCGCTTCGGCGCGGCAGCGGGCCGCCAGATCGGGTATCAGGGCGGCCAGTTGCACGTCGTTGTACAGCGCCACCAGTTCTGACTGGAACAGGTACTGGGCGACGACGAAGCGCGCGTAGCTGGCCTGGGTTTCGAATGGGGCGTGGGCTTTGACCAGGGCGTCGAGCTTGCCGTGGGGCTCGTGGGTGATCTGATTCAGGCGCTGGGAACGTAGGGCGGGGCGTGGGGTGGTCATGAAAAATTCCTTGGAGTGAAATACACCGTGGCGAGGGAGCTTGCTCCCGCTCGGCCGGGCTGGCGCTCCAGTGCGCAGCGACCGTTAGATCTTGGGGGCGCTTCGCACCCCAGCGGGAGCAAGCTCCCTCGCCACGGATGGCTTTTTGCCTGGAACCGGATCAGATATCCCAGATCAGGTTGACCGCGAAGTTGCGCCCCGGCGCCGTCAGGCGATCGAGGTTGGCCGGGCTCAGCACCGCCGCTTCGCCGACGCTGTCGTAGCCGCGCACGTCATCCCACAGCCAGTACTTCTTGTCGGTGAGGTTGTAGAGGCCGCCGCTGACGGTGACGTCGTGAGTCACCTTGTAGTAGCCGCTCAGGTCGAGAATGCCGAAGCCCGGCGTCTTGAACTGGCCGCTGACGCCGTCGGGCGAATTGAAGTTGCTGTCGTCTACGCGGTTTTTCTTCTGGACCAGGGTCCAGCTGAGCAACGTGCCGAACTGCTCCTGGTCGTAGCCCAGGCCGAACACGCCGGTAAGCGGGTTGACGCTGTTGAGCGGCTCGCCCGTGTCGTTGTTGCGGCCATACAGGTACGCCACCGAGCCTTGGGTGTAGAGGCCTTTTGGCGCACCGAACACGTCCAGGTCCAGGCGTCCCTTGGCTTCGATGCCCTTGATGGTGGCGTGCTTGATGTTGTTGCTCTGGAAGGTCAACTGGTCGGCGCCGGGGGTGATGGCGTCTTCGTTGATGAAATCGCGGTACTTGTTGTAGAACACCGCCACGTCGAACGATCCGGAGTCGAAACGACCGCGCAGGCCGGTTTCGTAGCTTTTGCTTTTTTCCGGTTCCAGGTCGGGATTGGGTTCCACGCTGTAGCCCACGCCGGCGTTATCGAAACGTCCGTACAAGGCCTTGGCGGTCGGGGTGCGGAACCCTTCGGCGTACTGGCCGTACCAGGTGTACTGGTCGGTCAGGGCGTAGGTCAGGCCGAACTTCGGCGAGACGCGATGCCAGTTCTTGTCCTCGCCACTCACCGTACCGCCGTTGGTGGGGTCCACGGTGCGCAGGAATTCCTCGGTCAGGCGTGGCTTGAGCCGGGTGTAGTCGTAGCGCAGCGCTGGCGTGAAGGTCCATTTGTCCCAGCTGATCTGGTCCTGGGCGAAAACGCTGTAGGTGTTGATGGTCGGGTCGGGGAAGTCGCTGGCTTTTGCCAATACGTCCCGGGTGCTGATGGCGCCGACGGCGGGGCAGCCCACGCCGATCGCCAGGCACACGCCGTTGCCGCTGCGTGAGCCGGTGACTTTCTGATGCTTGAGCGTGGTGCCGTAGGTCAGTGTGTGATCGGTGTCGGCCAAGCTGAATGACTTGTCTGCCTGCGCGTCGAAGACCCACTGTTTTTCTTCATAGAGCGTTTCACGGGTGCGCAACACCCGGCGGGTGACCGGGAAATAAAACTCGGCGGTGCGCTGGTCGGTCTTGGCGATCTGGTGGTTGAGGCTCCACTTGATGTTGTCGGCCAGCAGGCTGTCGAGGGCGAAGCTGTGCTCCAGGCCGAAACGCTCGCGGGTGATCGTATCGTTACCGGTGCGCCACTGGTACATGCCGCCGGGCAGGATGGAGGCGGAAATGGCTGGTTGGCCGTTGGCATAGGGCCCGCCGTAGGCGCTTTTCAGGTCGACATCGCGATCGTCCTTGTACTTCTCGTACACCAGGCTCAGGCGTGCGTCATCGCTGTAGTCCCAGCCGAGTTTGGCCAGCACGTTGTTGGCGCGCACGTCTTCCGGGTTGGCGGCGGTGCGGTCCAGGCCGGTGCCGTTGTTGCTGCCGTAGGATTCGGTCTCGTGGCCGTCGCGCTGGCTGTAATGCAACAACCCGTCGAACGGCCCGCTGCGGCCGGCGACGGTGGCGGATTTGAGCCAGCTCTCATCGACGGAGCTGTAGCCGGTCTTGAGACGCGCGCCGACGTCCTTGCCGGGCTTGATGATGTCGTCCGGATCGAGGGTGAAATAACTGACGACACCACCGATCGCGTTGCTGCCGTACAACACCGAGGCCGGACCGCGCAGAATCTCCACGCGCTTGATGATTTCCGGGTCGACGTAGTTGCGTTGGGTCTTGGCGTACGGGCCGTTGAAGAAACCTCCGGGGATTTCCACGCCGTCGACCTGGGTCAGGATCCGGTTGCCGTCGATGCCGCGGATGTTGTAACCGCTGATGCCGCCGCGCTGGCCCGCGCCGCCCACCGACACGCCGGGCTCATAGCGCACCAGGTCCTTGATGGTGTTGACGTTGTTGCGGTCCAGCTCCTGGCGATCATGGATCGAAACGGTGCTCGGTACGCTGGCGATGTCTTGTTCCTGGCGGGTGGCGCTGATGGTCACCTGTTGCAACTCCAGCGCGCTGCCGGCGTTGCGCTTTTCCAGGACGATGTTGTTATTGCCCAGTTTGCGGTAGCTCAGGTTGGTCCCCACCAACAGGCGCTCCAAGGCTTTTTCCGGCGGCAGCGAGCCGTTCACGCCCGGCGAGGCGACGCCTTCGGCCAGCTCTGCCGGCAGCCCCACCTGCCAGCCGGTGACGGCGGTAAATGCGTTCAGGGCGGAAACCAGTGGTTGCCGGGCGATGCTGAAGGTGTAGTCGCCCATGTTGCGCGCTGGCGATTGCTCGGCGGTGGCAGCCAGGGTTGCCGGCGCGGTACCGGTCATCAGGATGGCGGCGGTGAGTAGTGACAGCGTGCAAGAGGGGGCAAGAAACCGGCAAGTAAGGCGAGAGGACATCGATAGCGCTCCGTGTCGCATCTGTTATAGGTGCAGATCGCATCGCGAGATGCGAATCAATTGCATTGGCTATAACGAGACGAACCAGCGGAAGCTATCGAGTAAAAATAATTCTCATTCAGTTCAGGATTACCAGCGCCGGGAATTCCCGGAGGCGGGCAGAGGTGATATGGGCCAGGGAACGCACCACGTCCAGCGGCTGGTCGAGGCGATAGTTACCCGTCACGGCCACGCCGGCCAACTGCTGGTTGTTGTTGATGATCCAGCCCGGGTAGTAGCGTCGCAACTCCGCCAGTACCTGGCCCAACGGCCGATTCTCGAACACCAGCCGACCCTGAACCCACGCCAGGTCCGTGCCGACATCGAGGCGTGCCGGGCGGTCGAAGCCGTTGGGACCAATGCGGATGCTTTCTCCTGCCGACAAGCGGACATGGGCATCGTAGCGGGTCGCACGCAGGTCGACATCGCCACGCTGCACCTGGACCTGAGCGACGCCGTCCAGGTAACGCACCGCAAACGTGGTGTCGCTGACACTGGCGGTGACCGGCCCGGCGTCGATCTCCAACGGCACATTGCGACTGGCCGTCACCTCGAAAAAAGCCTCGCCCTTGTAGAGGCGGGCCACGTGCCGCTGTTCGTCGAAGGAACTGGAAAACGCCGAGTCGGTATTCAGCAGGACCTTGGAACCATCTTCCAGTTGCAGCCGCTGGCGCTCACCGACCACGGTCAGGTGATCGGCCTGCAATTGCAGGGGCAGGTCGCTGAAATTGAACAATCCGAGCAACAGCACGGCGGCGGTGGCCAGGGGTTTCCAATGGGCTCGAAGACGCGACAGCGCGGTGGCCTTGGGGCGGGCCTGGAGCTGCCGGGCGCTTTCGATGATCTGCGGGCCGTTCCAGATCGCCTGGGCTCTGGAGAACGCTTCGCCATGACGCGGATCTGCCGCCAGCCAGGCCTGGAACTGTCGGGTCTGTTCATCGCTGGGGCTGTCGAGCAGGACCAGCCAATCCAGCGCCTGGTCCATGGCGTGGGCGGTGTCCTGTGCCGCAGCGGCTTCAGGGGAGCGATGGTTGTCCGTCACGGTGGTTCCTCGGCAGTGTCTGTGCACGGCTGCTTGTAATCAGGCGACCAAGACTAGCAGGCTCGTCGGCCAACGCAATCGGCGTGGTCGTTGGCCGCCAGTGTCCTGCAGACTCAATCGGCGTCCAGGCGTTCGGCTACGCCCACGCAAATCGCCATGATCAGTTTCAGTTCTTTCTGCACGGTGCTCAGCGACACGCCCAAGCGTTCGGCGATGTCCTGGTAACTTTGGCCATGCAGGCGGTTGAGGATGAAGATCTGCTGTTGGCGCGGGCTCAGCGACTGCAGGCTGAGGTTGAGTTGTTCGAGTAACCGGCCGGCATGGGCGGCATCCTCGGCGCTGCTTTGCGGGGCGATGACGTTGTTCACGACTTCCATCGGCACGTCGTCCAGCAGCGTGCGTGACTGGATGCGTCGCGCGCGCAAATGGTCGAGCGCCAGGTTGCGGGCGGTCTGGAAGACGAAGGGTTCGAGATGCTCGACCGTGCGCTCGTTCAGGGCGCGGGTGACGCGCAGGTAGGTTTCCTGAAGCAGGTCTTCGGCGGTGCTGGGGTTGTTGACCATGCGTTCGAGGGTGCGCAGCAGCGGCATGCGCTGAGCGAGGAAAACCTGATGGAAGCGTGATTGGCTCACGGTAGGGCTCGGTCCGGTTCGAGTAGATGATAATGCTTATCATCTACTCGAAAGGTCAAGCCTTCATTTGGTGCTCAAGGTTGCACCACCGCGCCCGGCACCAGCGGTAATTCCAGGGTGGCGATGAATCCGCCGTCGGGGTGGTTCGCCAATCCCAGGGTTCCGCCATGCCGTTCCGCCGCACGGCGCGCGATCGCCAGGCCGAGACCATGCCCGGGGGCGGTCTGGCCGGGAGCGCGATAAAACGGTTCGCTCAACTGGCCCAGGTGTTCCGCCTCTACGCCGGGGCCGTGGTCGCGCACGCTGATCACTATCCTTTCTCCTTGGCGCGCGGCACGCATTTCGATGGGCTGCCCGGCAGGGTTGAAGCGCTGGGCGTTGCGCAGGAGATTGTCGACCGCCCGCTCGATCATGGTGGGCCAGCCCTTGAGCGTCAGTTGCGGCTCGGTTTCCAGGCGCACGTGTTGCTCCGGTGAAGCCAGCTGGGCGTCTTTTTGCAGGTTCTCCAGCAAACCGTTGAGGTCGACTTCCTCGGCGCTGGCGTTGTCGGCGTCGACCCGGGCCAACACCAGGATTTCGCTGATCAATGCTTCCAGGCGGTCACATTCGCGTGTCAGGCGCGGCCAGAGTTTTTCACGCTCGGCGGGGCTCGCCCGCTCCGCCAGCGCCAGTGCGATGCGCAGCCGGGCCAGGGGCGAACGCAGTTCATGGGAAACATCGCGCAGCAATTGGCGCTGGCTGGCGATCAGGCTTTGCAGGCGCGCACCCATGCGATTGAAGTCAGTGGCCAGTACGCCGAATTCGTCCCGGCGGTTGGCCAGTTTGGCGAGGCTGTTCTGCTGGTACGTGGCTTGCCCCAGATCATGCACCGCGCCGCGCAGGCGGCTCAGCGGGCGGGTGATGGAGAGCGTCACTAACAGGCTGAATAAGGTCAGTACCACCAGCGCAATGGCCAGGGCGCTGAGGGGCCAGAGCAGGCTGTCGCGGTGCCAGGCGTCCAGTTCGGGATGGGGGATGCGGTAGATGAACAGGTAAGTGTCACCGGTCTTGGCGCTGGTGAACTCGTCAGTCAAGCGCCGCCAGGGGAGGCGTCGGTCGTCGTTGTTCTGGCGCGCCTCGAAAGCCGCGGCGCGATGGGGAAAGGTGCCGCGCACCACCGGGTCGCCGCTCTCGTTGAGCACCTGAACGTCGATGTGATACTTGCGCTTGCGCTGTTGCAGGATGTCTTGCGCGGCCTCTTCGCCCTGGCTTTCGTAGGTTTGTGTCCATTCTTCGGCCAGGGTGTTGAGCCCTGGATGGCGGCTGAGGATCCAGGCGTCCTGGTTCAGCATGTGGCCCATCAGGATCGAAAGCCCCGCGACCAGGGCGATGGCCAGCCAGAAACTGGCCAGGATGCGCCAGAACAGTGAACGCACGGATTTATCCTCGAAAACCAGAAAAGCCCAACGGCGACATGCCGTTGGGCTGGGGCTTCAGTGCATTATTGCGCTTTTTGCGGTTGTTGCGCTTTCCAGGCCTTGAATTCGGCCCACTCGGCCCGACGTTCGGCGCGTTTTTTCTGAATGGCGTCAAACTCTTTCTGCTGCTCGGGCTTCAGCAAGCCACGGATCTGGGCATCAACTTTCTGGTGCCGGGCTTCCATTTCGTCCTGCATGGCTTTCTGGTCGGCTGGCGACAGCTTGGCCAGGTACTTGTCGACCAGTTCGCGTTGCTCATGGCGCTGTTCACCCATGATCCGGCGAATCTGCTCGCGTTGTTCGCGGGTCAGGTCCAGTTGGCTGTAGGGGCCTTTGTCGTGCATCTGGCCACCGTGGCGCGGACCGTCCATCGGGCCCATCGGCCCCGGGCCTTCGGGCATGGCCATGGCCACGGTCGGCAGGGCGGCGGCGAATATCAGAGCGGTTAGGGTCTTGCGCATGGTGTCTCTCCTTGTCTCGTTTCCGGTCAGTTCCGGATGTGTGCAGATTACAAAGATCAAGGTCAGCGGCGGTCAGGGGTGGGTAAAGCTTGGGTAAAGACGGTTTGGCGAGGACCTGACAAATCTGCAGGCCCGAACACGAGCCCTGTGATGGGGGTACTTGCTGTGGCGAGGGCGCCTTTGTGGCGAGGGAGCTTGCTCCCGCTCGGTTGCGCAGCAACCGCAGAATCTTGGGGCTACTTCGTAGCCCAGCGGGAGCAAGCTCCCTCGCCACAAAAGCCTCTATAGGCTGAGAGAAGCCGCACTCTTCAGAGGCTGTAGTAGTAGCCCCGGCTACGCAGGGCGACGATGCGCGGGCGGCCGTCGGGGTGGGGACCGATCTTCTTGCGCAGGTTGCTGACGTGCATGTCGAGGCTGCGATCGTACAAGGTCAGCTTGCGGCCCAAGGCAATCTGCGCCAGTTCCTGCTTGTCCAGCGGCTCGCCCGGCTGCTTGAGCAGTGCTTCGAGCAGGCGGCTTTCGGAGACGGTGAGGGTCTGTTCCTGTTCATCGATGCTGACCACGCCACGCACCGGGCTGAAGGTCAGGTCACCCAGTTCGATCTGGCTGGAAACCGCGGCGGGATGGCTGCGGCGCAGCACGGCGCGCAGGCGGGCGGTCAGCTCTCGTGGATCGCAAGGCTTGGCCAGGTAATCGTCAGCCCCCAGCTCCAGGCCAAGGATGCGATCCAGCGGTTCGCCGCGGGCCGAGAGCATCAGCACCGGCAATTCCGGGTGATCGTTGCGCAACTGCTTGAGCAGTTCCAGGCCGCTGCCGTCGGGCAGCATCACATCCAGCACCACCGCCGCCGGGGCGGTTTCGGCCAGGGCCTTGCGGGCGCTCTGGCCATCGTGGCAAGCGCGGACCTGGAAACCTTCCTGGCCCAGCCAACTGCCGAGGAGCTCACACAGCTCCTGGTCATCATCAATCAGTAACAGCTCGCTCATGACTCACTCAATTTAGCCATTGCCGACGTTGTCTACGTCCACCGCTGGCAAAGATACCGCAGAGCAGGGCCAATAGCGCTACCCCGGCGCCGACGACGAACCACTGTTGCTGTTCGGTCAGCAGGCGCGGCAGCGGGCTGGACTGGGCTTCCTTGAGTTGCAACTTCAGGCGCTGGTTCTCCTGGCGCAGCCGTCCCACCAGCGCGCTCTCGCGTTCGCCGTTGGTGTTCTGCAGTTGCTGGGTGAGTGCTTCACGCATGCGCTCGCTGTCTTTCAGGCGCTGCTGCAATTCGGCGATCTGGCCGCCCGCGCTCAGGGACAAGGGCGCCGAATGAGCAGCCTCGGTGCTTTCCTCGCCGTGGGCGGGGGCTCCAATCGCCAACGAGACCAACAACAGGCACAGCCGACCTTTGCGCATTGCAACTCCTGAATTCCAATCGAGATTAGACAGGTTGTCGGCAGGCAAATGAGAAAGATGAGCAACAGGACAATGAGCCGCGCAGGCTCATTGCCCCTGGGGATTTACGGCAGGACTTGCTTGAACGGCTTGACCACGACATCGGCGTAGACGCCGGCCGCCACGAACGGGTCGGCCTCGGCCCACGCCTGTGCAGCGGCCAGGGATTCGAACTCGGCCACGATCAGGCTGCCAGTGAAACCGGCGGCGCCTGGGTCGTTGCTGTCCACCGCAGGGTGCGGCCCGGCCAGCACGATGCGACCTTCAGCCTTGAGCTTTTGCAGGCGCTCAAGATGCTCCGGGCGCGCGGCCAGGCGTTTTTCCAGGGAGTCGGCGACGTCAGTGGCAATGATTGCGTAGAGCATGTCAGTCCTCGGTTTTTGGCGTGGTGGGTTCGGCATCGTGCAGGTGACGGGACAGGTAGATGCCCTGGCCGATCAGGAACAGCAAGGTCATGCCCAGGCTGCCGAAGACCTTGAAGTCGACCCAGTATTGCTGGAACGTGAACGCAACGAACAGGTTGGCGGCGCCGCAGAACAGGAAGAAGGCGATCCAGGCGATGTTCAATCGGGTCCAGATCGCGTCCGGCAGGCTCAGCGCGTGGCCCATGATGCGCTTGATCAGCAGGCGATCACCGACGAAGTGGCTGCCGATGAAGGCCAGGGCGAACAGCCAGTTGACCACCGGGGCTTTCCATTTGAGGAAGGTCTCGCTGTGGAAGGCCAGGGTCAGGCTGCCGAATACAAGGCAGGCGATCAGGGTCAGCCACTGGCTCTTCTCCAGCTTGCGCTGCGATACGAACAGCGCGCCGTAGACCACCAGGGAACTGATGATCAGCACCGCGGTGGCGCTGTAGATACCGCCGACAGTCAAGGAGTGGCCGGCGACGTCGACGGTCCGTGGATCAAGTTTGTAGACGATGAAAAACAGCAGGAGCGGGATGAAATCGATGAATTGTTTCACAGTGGCAGCCAGAAGCAGGATGTGGCGGCATAATAACAAACATCCTTGGCCGCGATAGGGCCAGCTGATTTGAGGTAACAAAGTCTCGTGAATGTTGATTTGCACTGCCATAGCACGGCCTCCGATGGCGCCCTGGCGCCTGCGGTTCTGGTGGCGCGGGCGTTCGAGCACGGCGTGCGAGTCCTGGCCCTGACCGATCACGACACCCTCGAAGGTCTCGACGAAGCGCGTAGCGCCGCCACCGCGCTGGGCATGCAACTGGTCAACGGCGTCGAACTGTCCTGCACTTGGGGCGGTGCGACCATCCACGTGCTGGGCTACGGCTTTGATGTGAATGCACCGTCACTGGTCCAGGCCATTGCCGAATTGCGCGACGGTCGCTGGCTGCGCTCCGAGGAGATCAGCCGCAAACTGGCCCTCAAGGGCATGCCCGGCGCGCTGGAAGGCGCCCGGCAGGTCCAGCAGGAACTGGGCGACAGCGGCAACGCCCCGGCCCGGCCGCATTTTGCCGACTGGATGGTGCGCGAGGGCTTCGTCAAGGACCGCGCCGAAGCCTTCCGAAAATGGCTGGGGGCCGGCAAGCTGGGGGACGTCAAGCAGCACTGGCCCACCCTGCAAGAAACGGTCGAGACTCTGCGGGCCGCCGGGGCGTGGGTCAGCTTGGCGCATCCCTGGCATTATGAATTCACCCGCAGCAAGCGCCGCCGCCTGATAGCCGACTATATTCAAGCAGGGGGCCATGCCATCGAAGTGGTCAATGGCCATCAGCCGGCCGAGCAGGTCGGCAGCCTGGCGATCCTCGCCCGGGAGTTTGGCCTGCTGGTGACCGCCGGGAGTGATTTCCACGGCCCGGGAGGCTGGTCCGAGATTGGCGAATACCGCCCGTTGCCGGAAGATCTGCCACCACTATGGTGTAGATTCAAACATGATCCCGTTATCGCCGCCGTCTGAACAGGTAGAACACGTGAGTCAATTTTTCCAGATTCATCCGGAAAACCCGCAAGCGCGCCTGATCAAACAGGCTGTGGAAATCATCCGTAGCGGTGGCGTCGTGGTCTATCCCACCGACTCGTCCTACGCCATTGGTTGCCAGATCGGCGATAAAAACGCGGTCGAGCGGGTAAGACGCTTGCGTCAGCTGGACGACAAGCACAACTTCGCGCTCATTTGCAGCGACCTCTCGCAGTTGGGCTTGTTCGCCAAGATCGACACCGGCACTTTCCGCCTGCTCAAGGCCCATCTGCCGGGCCCTTATACCTTCATCCTGAATGCCACCCGGGAAGTCCCGCGGCTGTTGCTGCACCCAAAGAAGCGCACCATCGGGCTGCGGGTGCCGAGCCATCCCATTGCCCTGGCGCTGCTGGCGGAACTCGGTGAGCCGTTGATGAGCGTGACGCTGATCATGCCCGGCGAGACCGATCCGCTGACCGACCCCTATGAAATGCGCCAACTGCTGGAGCATCAGGTCGACCTGATCATCGACGGCGGTTACGGCGGCATGAAGGCGTCCACGGTGATCAACCTGGCCGACGGCGAACCGCAAGTGGTACGCGTCGGCTGCGGCGATCCAACGCCGTTCATGGTCGAGGCCTGAATGTCGGTTGTGGAAACCGCGGTCGAAAATGTCGACAGCCAGGCCGGCGCGCAACAGGAGCTGCCGTTCGCCATGGTCTATGGCCAGGCGGTCATGGAAATGCCCCTGGACCTGTACATCCCGCCGGATGCGCTGGAGGTTTTCCTCGAAGCCTTCGAAGGGCCGCTCGACCTGTTGCTGTACCTGATCCGCAAACAGAACATCAACATCCTCGACATCCCGGTGGCGGAAATTACCCGCCAATACATGGGCTACGTCGAGCTGATGCAGTCGGTGCGCCTGGAACTGGCGGCGGAATACCTGGTGATGGCGGCCATGCTGGCCGAGATCAAGTCGCGCATGCTGCTGCCGCGCTCGGCCGAGGTCGAGGCGGAAGAGGACGATCCTCGGGCCGAGCTGATCCGTCGCCTGCAAGAGTACGAGCGCTTCAAGGCC
The DNA here is from genome assembly GCF_051131995.1 of Pseudomonas sp. Z1-29. Classification (NCBI taxonomy): domain Bacteria; kingdom Pseudomonadati; phylum Pseudomonadota; class Gammaproteobacteria; order Pseudomonadales; family Pseudomonadaceae; genus Pseudomonas; species Pseudomonas sp. Z1-29. The sequence continues at coordinate 1,470,809 of NZ_CP071645.1, forward strand.
GCGGCCGAAGGCATCGACGGCTTGAGCCGGGTCGGGCGCGATGTGCTGGTGCCCAAGCTCGACGCTCCCGAGGCGCGGGCGCGCAAGTTGCTGCCGGACGTGAGCCTGGAAGAGCTGCTGATGTCCATGGCCGAGGTCCTGCGCCGGGGCGACATGTTTGAAAGTCACCAAGTCAGCCGTGAGGCATTGTCCACTCGCGAGCGCATGAGCGATGTGCTGGCACGGCTCAAGGGCGGCAGTTTTGTGCCCTTTGTCGAGCTGTTCACCGCCGAGGAAGGGCGGCTGGGCGTGGTGGTGACGTTTATGGCGGTCCTGGAATTGGTCAAGGAATCCTTGGTCGAGCTGGTGCAGAATGAGCCGTTCGCAGCGATCCATGTGCGGGCCCGAGCCGAATAACGAGCAAACCGATGAATCTGACCGAACCCCGTGAACTGGCGCCCTTGCTTGAAGCTTTCCTGTTGGCCTCTGGAAAGCCGCAATCGATGGAGCGCCTGTTCGAACTCTTCGAAGAAGGCGAGCGGCCTGAGCCTGCCGTGTTCAAGAAAGCCCTGACGCTGCTGGGTAAATCCTGCGAAGGCCGGGCTTTCGAACTCAAGGAGGTAGCGTCCGGTTACCGCTTGCAGATCCGCGAAAAATTCGCCCCCTGGGTCGGGCGCCTGTGGGAGGAGCGGCCGCAGCGTTATTCCCGTGCGATGCTCGAAACCATGGCGCTGATCGCCTATCGCCAACCGATCACCCGGGGCGAGATCGAGGACGTGCGTGGCGTGGCGGTCAACAGCCACATCGTCAAGACCCTGCTGGAACGCGAGTGGATCCGCGTCGTCGGCTATCGTGACGTGCCGGGCAAGCCAGCGATGTTCGCCACCACCAAGGCGTTTCTCGATCACTTCAACCTGAAGAACCTCGACGACCTGCCGCCGCTGGCCGAACTGCGGGAACTGGAGCCCGAGCCGATGCTCGAATTCGACGACGCCCCGGTGCCCCAGGCCTTGCAGGAATTGGCCGACGCCAGCGCCGAGCCCGAAGAGCCGAAGGAAGAGACCAGTTTCCACTCGTTGCTGCTGGAGCTGGACACCATGGAGGAGGGCTTGAAGACCGACTTCGATGACCTGCTGCGTGACGCTCCTGGTCCTGAAGGTGAGTCGGATGAGCTGGCGGAGCCCGATAGCGCGGTGGAGCCCGAGCCTGAAGCGGAATGGGAACCTGAAGAAGACATCCTCGGCGTTGCCCAAGCCCGGGAAAAACTGCTGGCCGCCGTCGCCGCCCTTGAGCCGCCAGAACCCGAGCTGAGCGACGAAGAAGCCGAAGCCCGCGCCTTGGCCGAAGCGATCGAAAACGAACGGCGCCAGTTCGACGACTGACGCTGCCTCCGCCTCTTGTGGGAGCGAGCCTGCTCGCGAAAGCGTCCGCTCAGTCAACATGATTTTGACTGATACACCGCCTTCGCGAGCAGGCTCGCTCCCACACAAATCCCGGGTGAATCATGAGTTCCACCAAAGACCCCTGCATCAGCCTCTGCAAGTTCGACGAAGATATTTGCATCGGTTGCGGGCGCAGCAAGCGCGAGATCAAGGCCTGGAAAAAACTCGACAAGGACGACAAGCGCGCCGTGCTGGCCGAAGCGGCGCTACGCCTTATCAAGCTGGGTGCCACCGGTCGGCGGAAAAAGCGCTGAGCGCGTTTCCATCAGCTAGTCTCTGATGCGCGAATCCTTCAACGAGCGTATGATTCGCGACCCTTTGGCGATCCCTTCGCCGAAAGACCCGTTTTCAAAGTGTCAGGCCAAGCCTGACTCGACCACACCGGGAGGTGCCCAGAAATGAAAGACCTAGACCAGAACGACAGCCAGGAAATCGGCCCAGCAGGCGAGAAACTGCAAAAAGTCCTCGCCCGAATCGGCGTCGGTTCGCGCCGTGACGTGGAAGCCTGGATCACCCAGGGCCGCATCAAGGTCAACGGCAAAGACGCCACCTTGGGCCTGCGTGTCGACATGCACGACGCCATTACCATCGATGGCAAGGTGATCAAGCGCGAAGAGGCCGCCGAAACGGTGCGCCGCGTGATCATGTACAACAAGCCCGACGGCGAAATCTGCACCCGTGACGACCCGGAAGGCCGTCCGACGGTGTTCGACAAGATGCCGCGTCCGAAAGAAGGCCGCTGGATCAACATCGGTCGCCTGGACATCAACACCACCGGTTTGCTGATGTTCACCACTGACGGTGAGTTGGCCAACCGCCTGATGCACCCGTCCTACGAGATGGACCGTGAATACGCCGTGCGCGTACGTGGCGAAGTCGATGACGAGATGATCGAGCGCCTCAAGGCCGGCGTCGTGCTGGAAGACGGCCCGGCCCGTTTCACCGACATCAAGCAAGCACCGGGTGGCGAAGGTTTCAACCACTGGTACCACTGCGTGGTGATGGAAGGCCGTAACCGTGAAGTACGGCGCTTGTGGGAATCCCAGGGCCTGGTGGTCAGCCGCCTGAAGCGCGTGCGTTTCGGCCCGGTGTTCCTCAACTCCGACCTGCCGATGGGCCGCTGGCGTGAAATGACCCAGCAGGAAGTCGACATCCTCGCAGCCGAAGTGGGCCTCAAGCCTGTCTCCATGCCGCAGATGACCGCCAAGAGCAAGGACAAGCTGGAGCGGATGCAGCGCAAGTCCTCGCGTCCGATGGGCAAGACCGAGCGCGTGCGTACGCTGCGTCCGGCGGCCGATGGCGCAGCGACTGGCCCGCGTCCTTCCCGTGAACCGCAGATCGAAGGCGAGCGTCCGGCCCGCAAGCCTGCGCCACGTCAGGACGGCGAGCGCGGCCCGCGTACACCACGTCCGGCCAACGGTCGTAACGAGCGCGGCGAAGGTCGCGGTGCTCCGGCGGGTCGTGGCACGCCGGTCGCTGATCGTCCGGCCGACACCAAGCGTCCGGCCAAGCCGGCGCCAAAAAAACGCCCGGGTATCGTCCTGGCTGACCGTGATGCACCGTCGGGCAAGCGCCGTGGCGCGCCGGCAGGTTCGGGGCAGCGTCCGGGGTTTGGGCGTCGTAAGCCGGAGTAATACAGCTGCAAGCTACAAGCTTCTAGCTGCAAGAAAAAACGCCAACCTTTGGGTTGGCGTTTTTTTTGGTCTGGCTTCAGTGATGTGGTGCTTTTGGGCCCGCCTTCGCGAGCAGTCTCGCTCCCACATTTGACCTCATTGAGCGCCCCTGTGGGAGCGAGCCTGCTCGCGAAGAGGCCAGCAATCCCACCGCTATTCAAAAGATTGTCCTTTCTTCTTGCCGCTCGAAGCTGCTTTTAAAGCACAAACCGCCCCTCAAACACCGGCTCCTTGTCCAGCGCCAGCACACCCCCTTGGAAAATCAGATCCAGGTGATGGCTACCCTTGGCCCCGCCACCGAGCCCCAGGTGCAAGCCGCAATGGCGCTCTTCGAAACCGGCATTGCGAGCGTACAGGCCCTTGACCCCTTCGTTGGTGCCGATGCCCAGTTCCTCGATGCGGCGGTTGGACGGGTTGGCGTCCAGGTACTTGTTGAAGTCGTGCTCAAGGCCCGGTACGTCGGTGGCGATTTTCTGAATCGTGGAGTCTTCGATCCACAGCTCCAGCGGCGATTGCAACACGCCGTACTTGCGCGCGAAGGGAATCGTACTGAGAAACGTGCCGACAAATTTCACCCGGCCATTGATGGTGTCGCTGTGAGTGGCGATTTCGCCTGGGGCCAGGTCGTAGTTGCCGACGCCATTGATATCGGTCCACTTCTTGACGCTGTTCAGCGCCGTGTCGAAATACGAGCCGTGCTCATCTTCGAAGCTCAAGGTGGTGGCCTGGGACATGCGGCGGATGAGGTGGCTATTGAGCCCGGCGATGCGTTGCGGAATGACGCTGAAGGTGTCGTAAAAATATTCGCCGTAATCCTTGAACAGCAGCGATTTCTTCCAGTTTTCCGCCATCACGCCTTGCAGCGCACGGACAAAGTCCGGGCCGTCGGGGCGGGGATTGGGCAGGGTGGAAGAGTCATAGAAAAAAATGTACAGGTCGCTGTCGGCAATTGCCTGGGACAGGCGCTGCGTGGGTTCAAGATCCAGGCGCATGGCGCTGAACCTGAACGGTGAGCCGCTGCCGGCCTGTTCGGCAATCGCGCCGGTCAGGCCTTCGTAGTCGGCCGTGTGGCCGAGCAACACCTTGGCGGGCTGGATGCCGACCAGGGCGGGATGATGTTCGAGGTAGTAAAGGAAATGGGAGATGGCTCGTTGGGTGTCCATGCTTATTCTTCCTTGGCGATTGATATGGCGTCCCTCGCGGTAAATGGCAGAGCCGACCGGCCGGATCAGCTCCGCCGGGTAGCGCTTACAGAGGCCACATCGCCGTGCCGAACGGCACAACGGCGTCGGCTTGCATCATTTCAACGGCGGCTTCATGGGTCGGTGCTTCGAACCATTCATCCAGTTGCAGTTCGGTTTCCAAGTCTTTGTCCAGTGCTTGCATAGTGAATCTCCTAGATGACTTTTGCGGAAAACGCGGGCCGATCCGGCGGGCAGAACCCAACTGAATCGGCACCGCAAAAACTCGCCGGCACGATGCCTGGGCAAGTGGCTGAAAACCTAGTCGAGGGTTTTTTGGAATGCAAAAAAAAATTTTATTTTTTTCGTTTGAACTTTTTGTTCTATTTTTTAGCGACAAATTAGCTATTGAAAAACAGCCGGCTGGCATCGGTTTTTTATTAGGTAGCTAGCTACCGTCAATTTGCAGTCATCCTCCGGAAAATTCCTGCATGGAAAGTTTACGTTACGGCTTGTAAAGGAATGCTGACGGCTTTGACCGGTCGAGCGAACCGGTATCGGCATTTGGGAGGGCTGTAAGAAAAAGCTGCCGAGTGGCTCGGCTTGACGCGTTTTTTGATACTTCGCAGCGCTTGTTTCAAGCCCGCGGGAAGGGTCAGATGCGCGCCAGACCTCAAGTTCGGGGTGAGACGCTGGTCTGCTGGTGTCTGGCAGCGAGGGTAGTGCAGTGTACAATGCGCCGCGTTTTACTGTGACCCTTCGCGTACCCACGCACTTTCAAGGTTATCCGCCTTGTTCACTCCGCCACGCCACAAGCGTGTCGGGTCCGATTTCGTCACAGATAAAAACAAATAGGTGACGCATGACCGTTGTAGAAAATACGCATTCAGGCGAGCTGAAGCGCGGCCTGAAAAATCGCCACATCCAGCTGATCGCCCTCGGTGGCGCAATCGGTACCGGCCTGTTCCTCGGCTCGGCGGGGGTGTTGAAATCAGCCGGCCCGTCGATGATCCTCGGCTACGCAATCTGCGGCTTCATCGCCTTCATGATCATGCGCCAGTTGGGCGAAATGATTGTCGAAGAGCCGGTGGCCGGTTCCTTCAGTCACTTCGCGCACAAATACTGGGGCGGTTTCGCCGGATTCCTGTCGGGCTGGAACTGCTGGATCCTCTATATCCTGGTGGGCATGTCCGAGCTGACCGCCGTCGGCAAATACATCCATTACTGGGCGCCGGACATCCCGACCTGGGCCTCGGCGGCAGCGTTCTTCATCCTCATCAACGCGATCAACCTGGCCAACGTCAAAGTGTTTGGCGAGGCTGAGTTCTGGTTCGCGATCATCAAGGTGGTAGCGATCGTCGGCATGATCGCCCTGGGCAGTTACCTGCTGGTCAGCGGTCACGGCGGCCCGCAGGCTTCGGTTACCAACCTGTGGTCCCACGGTGGGTTCTTCCCCAACGGCGTCAGCGGCCTGGTGATGGCCATGGCGATCATCATGTTCTCCTTCGGCGGCCTGGAGATGCTCGGTTTCACCGCTGCCGAAGCCGACAAGCCGAAAACCGTGATCCCCAAGGCCATCAACCAGGTGATCTACCGGATCCTGATTTTCTACATCGGTGCGCTGGTGGTGCTGCTCTCGCTGACACCATGGGACAGCCTGTTGACCACCCTCAACGCCTCTGGCGATGCCTATAGCGGTAGCCCGTTCGTGCAGGTGTTTTCGATGCTCGGCAGCAACACCGCGGCGCACATCCTCAACTTCGTGGTGCTGACCGCGGCGCTGTCGGTGTACAACAGCGGCACCTACTGCAACAGCCGCATGTTGCTGGGCATGGCCGAGCAGGGCGATGCGCCCAAGGCGCTGGCGAAAATCGACAAGCGTGGCGTGCCGGTGCGGTCGATCCTTGCTTCGGCGGCGATCACCCTGGTGGCGGTGCTGCTGAACTACCTGATCCCCCAGCATGCGCTGGAGTTGCTGATGTCGTTGGTGGTCGCCACCCTGGTGATCAACTGGGCGATGATCAGCTACTCGCACTTCAAGTTCCGCCAGCACATGAACCAGACTCGCCAGACGCCGCTGTTCAAGGCGTTGTGGTACCCGTACGGCAACTACGTCTGCCTGGCGTTCGTGGTGTTCATCCTCGGCGTGATGCTGCTGATCCCGGGCATCCAGGTTTCGGTCTACGCGATTCCGGTGTGGGTGGTGTTCATGTGGGTGTGCTACGTGATCAAGAACAAGCGCAGTGCGCGGCATGAACTGGCTGTGGCGGCTGCCGCCAAGTAGGTTTTTCGCCAGTAAAACAAACCCGGCCAAGTGCCGGGTTTGTTGTTTCAAGAGCACACACACAAACCTTCTGTGGGAAATCCCTGTGGGAGCGAGCTTGCTCGCGATAGCGGCGTGTCAGTCAACATCTATGCTGCTGATCCACCGCCATCGCGAGCAAGCTCGCTCCCACATTGATCTTCAGTGTTCACAGAGTGTGTGTGGTCACCATCACTCCCATGGGGAGCAGGTGCGGTCTTGAGAATTCGCGGTATCCTGTGGAGCCTGACACCGGACGCTTTCCATGCTGGTCATTTCCAACACCGTGCACATCCCGGACGCCGAGATCGAGCTGACGGCCATCCGCGCCCAGGGCGCCGGCGGGCAGAACGTCAACAAGGTTTCCAGCGCCGTGCACTTGCGCTTCGACATTCCGGCCTCGTCGCTGCCCGAGTTCTACAAGGAGCGGCTGCTGGCCCTGCGCGACAGTCGCATCACCGGCGACGGCGTATTGATCATCAAGGCCCAGCAATACCGCACGCAGGAGCAGAACCGGGCCGATGCGCTGGAGCGCCTGGTCGAGCTGATCCTCAGTGCCACCAAGGTCGAAAAGAAGCGCCGCCCAACCAAGCCGACCCTGGGCTCGAAAAAACGCCGTCTCGAATCCAAGACCAAGCGCGGCTCGATCAAGGCCGGGCGCGGCAAGGTGGACTTCTAGTGCCTGTCCCGCTCCTCGCGATACCGAGGGGCCTGGCGATACAGGTAGACACTCAATGCCAGCCCACCGAGGGCTGCCAGCGCGGCGAACAGAAAGATCGAGGCAAAGCCGAAACCCGCGGCAATCGCGCCGGCCAACGGACCGGTGATGCCCAGCGACAAATCGATAAACAGTGAATACGCGCCCACCGCCGCCCCACGGCTGGAGGCCGGTACCAGGTTGACCGCTTCCACCCCCAGCGCCGGGAACACCAGCGAGAACCCGAAACCACTCAACGCCGCCCCTGCCAGGGCCCACTGCGCATCCGGCGCCAGCCACAACAGCAGCAGGCCCAGGGTTTCCACCGAGAGGCAGGCGATCGCCACCCGGAAGCCACCAAGACGGTTGATCAGGTTGCCGAACAGCAAGCGTGCACCGATGAAACTCGCACCGAACAGGCTCAGGCAGAGCACGGCGTTATCCCAATGCCGGGTGGCGTAATACAGGGTGATGAAGGTGGCGATGGTGCCAAAACCGATGGAGCCCAGGGCCAGGCCGCAACCATGGGGCAGTACGCGCCCGAGCACATGCATGAATGGCAGGCGTTCGCCGGTGACGATCGGCGCTGCGGTTTTCGGCCAGGCCAGTGCCAGCCCGAGCACCGCCAGCAGGATGATACTGACGCCCATGCTCCACAGCCCCAGGGACTTGACCAGCCAGACCCCCAGCGGCGCGCCGATCGCCAATGCGCCGTAGCTGGCGATACCGTTCCAGGAAATCACCTTGGCGGTATTGGCCGCGCCGACCCGGCCGATGCCCCAGCCAATCGAGCCTGAACCCACCAGGCTTTCCGCGCTGCCCAGCACCAGGCGTCCGATCAACAGGCTGCTCAGGCTCAGGGCAGGCATGCCCGCGGTCCAGGCCGAGACCAGCATGAACACGCCGCTCAGGCCACATCCGGCCAGGCCGAACATGACCGCCCGTTTACTGCCCAGGTTGTCGATGATGCGCCCCGCATAAGGCCGGCTGAGGAGGGTGGCCAGATACTGCACGCTGATGACCAGCCCGGCGATCACCGCGCCGAAGCCCAGCTCGCCATGAACGAAGCCGGGCAGTACGGCCAAGGGAATACCGATGTTCAGATAACCGATGAAGGTGAACAGGACGATGGAGACGACTTGCAGCGTGACCGCCAAGGGGCGCTGGGAATCTGGCATGGGTGAAAGGTCCACGGGGCAGCTGGATAGATAGGCTGCTTAACGGCGACCGTGCGGGCGAAGCTTGGAAAAGTAGAACTATTTGCCGGACGGCGTCTCGCCAGGGGTTCTGCCAGCGACCAGATGCGTGGTGACGAGAGCGGCCAGGGCATTTTCTTCCGTGCCGAAGCGGGCCAGCAGGGCGGCTTGTTTCTCGGGTGAGAGACGGGTCCAGATGTCGACCATTTTCTCGGCGGTGTCGATCAGTACGCTGGCCTGGGCCGGGCTGAAGGAGGAGGTGTCATCGGTCATGGTGCAGGGCTCGGATTCAGGCGGTGTGGAAAGCGCATCTTAGCGCTTTCCACACAGTCTGTTGGTGCGGGTGTATCAGTCTTCGCTGTCGGCCTGGCGGCGTTCAGTGGCTTGCGGCGGCTCGGGTTGCTGGGCGTCGGGTTGCCCCCCGGCTTGTAGCGTGGGCGTCTGCTCAGGTTCGTGCAGGCTTGGGAAGGGGAGATTCGGAATCTCGTGCATTTCGCGCTCCTCGCAAAGTCTGTTGATCGATCGGGTAGATCCGCGCTTGTACAAAGCGTGGGCAGGATACCCCAGAAGAAATGACAAAAAGACTTTTTAATCCAGGCGGAGCGACAAAAGGAGTTGTCCGGACAGGTCATGTTCACTCACGGAAAACGACGCCATTACCGGTGGTCGCCAAGGCTCAAGAACAGGGTATACATGCCGATGGCATGCTATATCCCGCACGCTCAGTTGCGACAGTGGACCCTGGACATGGACGGTCCTTTTTGCCGAGAGATCGACTTCATGTTTTTACAAAAATCCCTGAAAGCCCAGATTCTGGCGTTGCTGAGCGGCAGCTTGCTGGCAATGCTGCTGATCGCCCTGGCGTCCTTTCATTTTCTGTCCGATGGTATCCAGAATTATCGCAACCTGATCGATGGCCCGTTGCGTGCGTCGCAATTGATCGACGAGGCCAACCTGCAATTCAAGGTCCAGGTCCAGGAATGGAAAAACGTGCTGCTGCGTGGCAAGCAGCCGGCGGATCTGGAGAAATACTGGAAGCAATTCGAAGACCGTCAACGCGATGTCCAGGGCATCCTTGGCGACCTGATCAAACACGAGGGTGTTCCGGCGCAGATCAAGACGCGCATCGAACGCCTGCGAGGCGAACATGCCCAACTGGGCGCGGCCTATCAAAAGGGCCGTGATGCCTATGTTGCGGCGGGCGCCGACGCGGCGGCAGGTGATGCCGCGGTCAAGGGCGTGGACCGTGCGACCAGCGAGCAGATGAGCGAGCTGGTGGTCGAGCTGCACAAACTGGGTGATGAGCAGTCGGCGCTGATCAGTGCCGGTGCCGATCGCACGATCCTGCTGGGGACGGTGATCATGCTCGTCTCGGGAGTGCTGATCGGGTTGCTGAGTCTGTGGTTGGTCAACCGCAACCTGGTGCAACCGATCCGTAAGCTGATCGAGTACGTGACTCAACTGAGCCGCGGGCGTTTCGCCGAGCGTGTCACCAGCACGCGCCAGGATGAGCTGGGCGACCTGGCCCTGGCGGCCAACACGCTGCGCGATTTCCTTGCCGAAACCTTCACCCGCCTGCAACGCAGTGCCACCGAGCTGGACAGTGCCAGCGGTGAACTCAATGCCATTGCCAGCCTGATGAGCCAGGGCACCAGCGAGCAATTCGAGCGTACCGATCAGGTGGCGACGGCGATGAACGAGATGTCCGCCACCGCCCAGGAAGTTGCCCGCCATGCCGCCGATGCGGCGCGCGCTGCCGATGATGCCGATCATTCGGCGCAGCAGGGCGAGAAAGTGATGCAAGGCACGATTCACACCATCACGCAGATGCGTGGCGAAATTGCCAACACGGCCACGGTGATCCGTCGCCTGGAAGCCGACAGCGGGCGCATCGGCAAGGTATTGGAAGTGATCCGCGGGATCGCCGAACAGACCAACCTGCTGGCCCTGAACGCTGCCATCGAAGCCGCCCGGGCCGGTGAGGCGGGGCGTGGTTTTGCGGTGGTCGCCGATGAAGTACGCAGCCTGGCTCAACGCACGGCGTCGTCGATCATCGAGATCAATCAGATCATCCAGACCGTCCAGACCGGGGCGGTGGACGCGGCCCAGGCCATCGAAAGCGGGCAGTCGCGCAGTGAGGAAAGTGTCGAGCAGGTGACCCAGGCCGGCGAGATGCTCGAACGCATCACCCAGGCAGTCGAGGCGATTCGCGACATGAACCGCCAGATCGCCACGGCAGCGGAAGAGCAGACCTCGGTGGCCGAGGACATCTCGCGCAACCTGACGGAAATCACCTGCATCGCCAGCACCAACCTGGACAACGTGCAGCGCACCGAAGCGGCGAGCCGGGATCTGCACGGGTTGTCCGGGCAGTTGAATGAAGTGACGGCGCGGTTGAGTGCTTGAGTGCATTGACCTGATGGGAATAGGCGTTGATGAACACTGTCTGGTCTGGGGACATGATTGATACCTGTGGCGAGGGAGCTTGCTCCCGCTGGGCTGCGTAGCAGCCCCTTAGCCATTCAATGCGGTGCGTCAGGGAAAAACTTACGACTGCTGCGCAGCCGAGCGGGAGCAAGCTCCCTCGCCACAAAAGCTCATACGAGCGGCAAACAGGGATCGATTCAATAATCACGGCGCTTGCGGAACGCCCAGCGTCCGGCGATCAGCGTGAACGTCGCCACCAGTGCGACAAGAATCCAGAAGCCGTGGGCATCATCGGCCAGCGGCACGCCGCCGACATTCATGCCAAAAAAACCAGCAATGATGTTAATGGGCAAGGCCAGCACCGTGACCACCGTCAGGGTGAACAATGTGCGGTTGCTCTGTTCATTGAGGTTGGCGGCGATTTCTTCCTGCAGCAATTTGATCCGCTCGCCCAACGCGGTGAGGTCGTTGATGATCAGGGCGAATTCCTCGGTGGATTTGCGCAGCTCCTTGACGTCTTCTTTCTGCAACCACTGTGGCGGGCGATTGAGCAGACGCAGCAACGAACCCGGCTCCAATGCCAGCAGGCGTTGCAGGCGCACCAGTATCCGCCGTTGGCTACCTAGTTCGGCGCGGTTGTTGGACACCCGCGAGGACAGCAACTGGTCTTCTATCTGGTCGACGCTGAGGCTGGTCTTGCGCACGATCTGGGTCAGCACTTCGCCCTGGTCACGCAGCAGATGCACGAGCAATTCCAGCGGCGAACGGAAGCACTCGCCAGCCTTGACCGACGAACGCAGCTTGTCCACCGAGTGCAATGGCTGCAGGCGTGCGCTGATTATCAGCCGACTGTGAACGCAAACCCACAACGTGGACACGTCCGACGACACCAGGTTGCTGAGGTTGAATACCACATCGTTGACCACGGCCAGCAAGGCCGAGTCGACGTGCTCGATGCGGGTCGAGCGCGAGCCTTCGTGCAGGGCTTCGAAAAACTCCTCGGGCAAGGCCAGATGGTTTTTCATCCAGCGCTCGCAAGCGGCATGAGCCAGGTTCAGATGCAGCCAGAGGAATTCGTCGGCGTCCTCCGGTTGCTGCAGGCATCGCAGGGCCTGGGCCGAATCGATCTCTCGCCCGCGCTCGCCGGGGCGGAAGCGAAACCCGTAGAGCAGGCCGAACAGATCCGGATCGCGGTGGCTTTGATCGATGCTGTGATTCATGCGGGCTCGCTGGCGGGAGTGCCTGTCGTGGTGACGGCAGGTTCACTTGAGCGGCATCATTGCAGGGTTGTTTGAAGGTTTTGTGACGGTTGGACTGGGTGGGTGGATCAGCAGCGGTTTACCATCGGATGCAATAAAAGCCGCGCAACCTGGAAGTTGCGCGGCTTCTTTGGACGACTGATTAAGTGTCTTGTTTGTTGGTCAGGACTTTGCCGGTTGTTGCATCGAAATCAACGTCGAACTCTTTGCCATCGGCAGTTTTCAGTTCCACTTCATATTCGTAGCCGTTGAAGTGATTGTCCAGGTCGGTATCGGTGATGGTAGCGCCTGGATGCAACTTCAGGGCTTCGGCATTCATCGATTCCAGCGACTTGATCTTGCCGTCCTTGACCAACTGAGGAACCTGGTCGATTCGTACATCAGCCTGGGCCAGGCCGGCGGTGATGGTCAGGGCGGCAGCGGTGAACAGGGCAGTCAAAGTTTTCATATTGTCTTTCCTTGGTGTCGTTAAAGGTTGATTCGTTTAAGTGGGTTCAGATTATCTCTGGCAACTTAATTCACCCTTAATTCGGAAAACTTGCAGCGAATGCGCCGATCCGCTGCTGTTCATCAGTAACCGTTTTTCTGCAGAAGTTGCGTCACGCTGCCTGTTTCCGGGCGTTTGAAGTACTTGAGCAATTCGCTGGCCCGGTTGGTGAAAATTCCGTCCACACCAGCATCCATGACTTTCTTGAAGTCCACCGGCTCATCCACCGTATAGACATGCACCAGCAAACCCTGATCGTGGGTGTACTGGTTCATCCAGGGTTTCACCAGATCCGCATAACTCTGGCTGCCGCCGTGGGTCAATGCTGCCGAAGGGCCGGTGCCGATGGCGCCCTGGGCCTTGGCGTACTGGACCCATTTTTCGAATTCGGCCTTGTCCTTGGGCTCCTGTTTCGCGTAGTAAACCGCCTTGTCGGTCTCGCCGGACTCGGCAAACGGCACCTTGGACTGGGGCTCGATATTGCCTTCGCCGATCCACAGCAACAGGATTTTCGGCACCTTGGGCATTTCCTTGTGCAGCAGTTCCAGGCTGCTCTTTTCGAAGGTCTGCAACACCACCTTGCCTTTGCCCTGGCCCACACCGAGGGCGCGCTTGGCCAGCTTGGAACCGGACGGGCTCAGCCAGCCACGATCCTGGAGCTTGTCCTTGAGGTCGCGCTCGATGCCCGGGAACAGCTTCGGTTCCTTGGTTTCGATGTAAAGCCCCGGCTTCTGTTGCGGGTTGCCCTCGGCGATATTGATGACCTCATCCAGGGTCAGGATCTTCAGGCCGACAAAGGCAGGACGCGCACGCTCCGGGTAGGCCGCGTTGAACCAGCTGCCGGCGTCCAGCGTCTTGAGTTCGGCCATGGTGAATTGGTTGGCGGTGCTGTCCTTGCGCTCGGGGAACTTGGTGGCGACATCGGTGGTGCGCAGCAGGCTATCGTCGTGCAGGACGAACAGCACGCCATCCTTGCTGCGTTGCAGGTCGAGCTCAAGATAATCAGCGCCCAGGTCACGGGCCAGCTTGTAGGCCGCGGCGGTGGACTCCGGCGCATCGAACGAGGCGCCGCGATGGGCGATGACCGCGGGATGGGGGATGCCCTGCTGGGTTGCCAGGGCCTTGGGACTTGGCACTTCGGCGGCGTGTGCCGGGCCGAAACCGAGCATCAGGCTCAACATCAACGCGCTACGGGTAAAGGTGACGGGCATGCTCGAGTTCCTTTCGTGGGGGCTGTAAAACCTCTCTTTTAACAATTGAACGCTGCGGACGCTATCGCCATACCGACATTGACCTATGCAAGAGGAATTTTCCCACGCATTTTCGAGCCGCTTTGAAGTACCCTTGGTCACCAGTTTCCCCGGTAGAGGGAAACCTCATTGTTCGCCTGCCTTGCGTGTAAATCATCGATCAGACGTCTCTCGGGACGCATCCATGAGGTTTACCATGCGCACCACTTCGACACTCATCTGCCAGGCCGCGGACCAGCTCAGGGGCTTCGTTGGCCTGAATCGCAAGACCGGCCATTACATCGTGCGTTTCAGCGAAGACTCCTTTGGCATGGACGTGGCCGCCGAGGGCATCATCCCCACCTGCGAATTCGTCTGGGCCCCTGCGACTGGCGGCGCCATGGCGCTCAGGCGCGAGCGAATCCAACTGCTGCTTGACCAGAACATCGACGACCGGATCAACCTTACCGAACCGCTGCGGGTGTACATGGCCCGCCAAGACTTGCCGGAAATCGTAGCGGTGCGGCAGATGGTGGGAGGTTGAGCTACAAAACCTGAACTGAACCGAGAACCGTGTGGGAGCGAGCCTGCTCGCGAAGGCGTTGGATCAGTCGACATCGCGGTGGCTGACATACCGCCTTCGCGAGCAGGCTCGCTCCCACAGGTTTTGTGTTTTGTTTCCTGGCATCAGGTTTAGCGTTGGAAGGCATAGTCCCGTTCGACCTTGCACACCCGCGTATGGCATTGGCTGTACCAGGTGGAGCGACCACGCTCACGGATCGCGCGGTGTTCCGGATGCTGCTTCCAGGCCAGGATCGCTGCTTCATCGCTCCAGTAGGACACGGTGATTCCCAGACCATCATCGCCACGGGCCGATTCGACGCCCAGGAATCCGGGCTGCTCCCGGGCAAGGGCCAGCATGCGTTCGGCGGCTTCGGCGTAGCCTTGGTCCCCTTCGGTACGCAGGGAGGTGAAGATCACTGCGTAATAATGGCCGTTCATGGCATTTTCCTCGCGCAGGCTTCGACAAACGCTTTGACCAGCGGCGGCACCCGGCCTTCCAACGCGGCACGTTCCGGCTGGAACAGCGTTGCGACAAAAAACGGATGATCGCGCAGCTCCACCGCTCGCAGGTCGCCGGCCGAATCTCGGGCCACGGCGTGCAAGTGTCCATTCAGCAAATCCTTTTCAAAATGCGGATTGACCCCGAAGCGGCAACGGTAACCCTCGAACGCTGTCGCGCAGCCATAAGCCTTGGCGATCAGCGAATCCACTTCGAGCTGAAGGCTGTCGATGGTTTCGATCAAGGCGCAGCTCAGCGGCGTCAGCAGCGCCCGTTCCGCCTCTGGAGAGGTTTCGCCATGGGCGGCGTTGGTCCAACCCAACACATTGCGGGCATATTCCAATACGGCATGCTGAAGACCACCGCAGGTGCCGAGGAACGGGCGCCGCTGTTCGCGGGCAAAACGGATGGCCCGCAAGGCACCGCTTTCGTTCCGGTAAGGACTGCCGGGCACGCACCAGATGCCATCGAAGTTATCAAGCAGCGTGTCGTCGACGATGAGATCGGTGGCCAGCCATTGGAAACCGATATCACAGCCGGTTCGCTCGCCAGCCAGCTCAAGTGCGAGGGGGATCGCCCGGTGGGCGGTGATTTGCGGGTCATGATCGCCGATCAGGGCGATATGGATGGGACGCTGTTTTTCCATGAGAGTCTCGCCGCTTGTTGATTCCTGGTCGCCACTATAGATTGGCGTTCACGCAATCAATATTGGCGTTTATCCAAGTGTTCAATGCAGCGACGCAATATCGCCTCGGTTATCCCGACTTATCCCTGATCCTGGCGCTGGTCCGTGGCGGCTCGCTGGCCCGGGCCGGGCGGCTGCTGGAGGTGGATGTGTCGACGGTTTTCCGCTCGGTGCGCCGTTTGGAAGCGGCTCTGGGCCAGCCCTTGTTCGAGAAAAGCCGTTCCGGATATTTACCCACGAGCCTCGCGCGGGCATTGGCCGAGCAGGCCGAGCGCGCTGAGCAGGCGCTGGAGGCCGCGCGTGTCGGGGTGGAGCAGGGCGGCAACGTGGTCAGCGGCACGGTACGCCTGACCTGTACCGACTTGGTGCTGCAGGCATTGCTGTTGCCCGCTTTAGCGAGGTTCATGCCTGCCTATCCGGCGTTGACGCTGGAGCTGAGCACCACGAATGACTTCGCCAACCTTAGCCGTCGCGATGCGGATATTGCCTTGCGGCTGACGCGCACGCCGCCGGAGCATCTGGTGGGTCGAAACCTGGGCCCCGTGGTTTACCGGGTATGTGCCGGCGCCACGTATTTGTCCTCGGCCAATGCGGATGACCTGGCCGCCATGACCTGGATCGCGCCGGACGATTTCCTGCCGGATCACCCCACCGTGACCTGGCGCCGCCAGCACTTGCCTGGCGTGGTGCCTGCCTATCGCTGCAACAGCATGCTCTTGGTGACTGAACTGGTGCGGGCCGGTCTGGGCGTTGCGGCGCTGCCGGATTTCCTGATCGATGGCAACCTGGGCCTGACGCCCATTGGCGAGCCTTTGGCCGGGTATGACACGGCGCTCTGGTTGCTGACCCGGCCGGATTGCCGCGCGTTGCGCTCGGTGGTGACGCTGTTTGACGAGCTGGGGCGCAATCTGCGGCTGAACTGAGGTTCAGCGCTGGTAGCAGGCGAGGAACATGTCCAGTGCCGATTCGATCACCTGCGCCTGTTCATGGGGCGCCAGGCTTGGTTGGCCCATGGAGATCTGCGGCCAGAAAGCGAACGTCTTGATCAGCCCGTGCATCTGCTGGGCCGCAAATGCCGGGTCGACGGGTTTCAGCCGGCCATCGGCCTGGGCCATGCGAACCCAGACGGTCAGGCCTTCTTCACGCTCGCCCATGCGCGCAACCATGTCCTGGGCCCGCTCGGGGGAATGAATCGTGGCGGCGATGGCGATGCGCGCCAGGTCGAGGAAATTCTCGTCGGCCAGCATCTGCAGTTTGGCTTGGAGCAGCGTTCGCAGCTGATTGCGCAGTGGTGTTTGCGAATTGTAGGGCGTGAGCTGTTCCGCCGTGATGCTGTTCCACAACCGATTGAGAATCTCGGCGAACAGCTCTTCCTTGCTCGGGAAGTGGTTATACACCGTGCGCTTGGACACCCCCGCGGTCGCCGCGATCTTGTCCATGCTGGTGATCTCGAAGCCGCTGCTGCGGAATTCGGCAATCGCGGCCTGGAGAATAGCTTCGCGTTTTCGCTCGGTAAGGCGTTGCGGTACGGTCATGGGCACTCGTCGGCTGGAAAGGGAGAACTTACACTCGGCAGTTTACTTGCTCCCGGGATTCATGCAATCTAGAAACTACACCGTGCGGTGTAATTTATTTGCCAAACGGCTGAGCGTGTATGCAGCGGCCATCCAGCGTCCCACGACGGCGAAGCGCATCTGCGTTGACGCCCTTGGAGTTATCGCACCATGACCACTCCCTCGTTTCGCACCGACAACCCCTCATCACGGCATGAGCAAGGCAAGTTTCGCAATCATGCCTTCACTCCGCGCGAAGGATTCGGTACGACCCTGCGCGTCATCTGGAACATGATTTTTCACAAGCCGCGAACCACACGGCCCGCAGGCACCATCGAGGTCAAGCCGCTGACCCGGGACGCACTGCTGGCCGCGCCGAACCACAGCGTCTTCCGCCTCGGCCATTCCACGGTGCTGCTCAAGCTGCGAGACAAGTTCTGGCTGACCGACCCGGTGTTCGCCGAGCGTGCCT
This sequence comes from Pseudomonas sp. Z1-29, assembly GCF_051131995.1. Taxonomy (NCBI): domain Bacteria; kingdom Pseudomonadati; phylum Pseudomonadota; class Gammaproteobacteria; order Pseudomonadales; family Pseudomonadaceae; genus Pseudomonas; species Pseudomonas sp. Z1-29. The sequence goes on from NZ_CP071645.1 coordinate 1,488,454, forward strand.
CACCCGTACAGTGGGCCGGTCCGAAGCGTTTTCACCAGCCGCCCATCAGCCTGGAAGAATTGCCGCCGATCGAAGCGGTGATCCTGTCTCACGATCATTACGACCACCTCGATTATCAGGCCATCCTCAAGCTGGCGGCCAAGACTCGGCACTTCCTCACGCCCCTTGGCGTCGGCGACACCCTGATCAAATGGGGCGTCGATGCCAGCAAGGTGCGTCAGCTGGATTGGTGGCAAGGCACCGAGGTGGACGGTATCGAGTTCATCGCTACGCCATCCCAGCACTTTTCCGGACGTGGCCTGTTCGACAGCAACAGCACCTTATGGTCGTCCTGGGTCATGATCGACGGCGCCACGCGGATCTTCTTCAGTGGCGACACCGGATATTTCGACGGTTTCAAACGCATCGGCGAACAATACGGCCCCTTTGACCTGACGCTGATGGAAACCGGCGCCTATAACGTCGACTGGCCCCACGTCCACATGCAGCCGGAGCAGACGCTGCAAGCACATATCGACCTGAAGGGCCGCTGGCTGCTGCCGATCCACAACGGCACGTTCGACCTGGCGATGCACGCCTGGTATGAACCCTTCGATCGCATCCTGGCCCTGGCCTGGGAGCGCAACGTCAGCATCACCACGCCGCAAATGGGCGAGGCCTTCAACCTGGCGCAACCGCAACGGGGTCGCGCCTGGTGGCTGGACGTGGAGCCCTCGGTTTATCAGAACCAGACCGACATGGCTTGAAAGCGGGCCTCTACTCGATCATGGCGTAGTCCGCCCGCTCCATCGGGTTGGGCGTAGCGCCCTTGATATTCATGCCGCGCCCTGGAGTGAAGCCGGGGAAAAACACCAGGCCTTCGGCTTCGAATCGAAACGCCAGGGCCAGGCGCGTGACATCGAGCAACTCGCCGCCCGCCTCGAAACGTCGGATGGCCTGGACCGAGACGCCGGATTCACGGGACAGCTCCTCGACACTCCACCCCAGCATGGCTCGGGCCTGTGCGCTGTGGGCAGGGGTGAATTGATAGACGGCGATGCGTTCCAGGGTGGTTTTGATTGCGAGAGAGGCCATGGGGGTGCTCCAAAGCTGTGGATTCAAAAATACTGTGTTTTTGTACAGTTGTTTTGATCCCGCTTCAATCTCATTTTCTTGATCAATGACCAGCGGTCGTTTCCGGCGAGGTGCTCGGTGTGTGGCCTAGTACCCGACGAAACTCTTTGAGATTGCTGGTTGCATATGATCTGCTGAGCGATCAGGAACTGGCGGTTCTGAACGAGGAGCTACGTGAGAGGATTTCTGACGCTATTCGCCAACCCTTCGAGATTGAATGGGCCGAAGACGCCTAATATTTTCCGAGAGCCAAAATGTTGATCTTCAACTGCACCGAAGCAGCCAGCAACTTTTTCAGCCGCGTGAGCAAAGGCAAGAAAATCACCCCAGTGGAAAAACCATCATCGCCTGTTATCGACGACGATGAGGGGGGTGAGTTTGCCGAACAATGGCTCGTTCATGCGATCACTGTGCAGCGCAAACACGTGTTGTTCGTCATCCACGTACGAACCCGCTACTGCATGATTTTCGCAGATGCTAAAAAGGCTGACATCGAAGGTTTTATCCGGCGGTTTTCCGAACGATGGATAGATGGCCTGATGCGTCAGGCGGGGCTGCACGATCTTCTTGACTGGGTTGACGACGAACTGATGATGGAGCGTTTCCAGGAGAGCTGTCGCGAATACGTTTTTTACAGGCGCGGTCATCGCGGTGCGCAAAAGCACATCAACGAGATTTCCTGGACGTTCGAGGACTGCGCCGCTGAATGGGGCACGTTACCCTCTAATGAGGTCTCTGCAGGCCGCTTTGATGGCAGCATGAACGACGTCCCCAGAGGCAGTAAGGAATACAAGGGCTATCAGTACCCGGATGAAGAGATGATTGTTCACTGGTTGCGACGTTATGGCGGCCTGGATGAATCAGCGGCCCAGGCAGCACATGAGCGGCACATTGAAGTGAAACAGGAGATCTGGGCGTACGAACGCGAACTTGCCCGGGATACGCAATGAAACTGAAGGCCGGAAATTTGCTGCCCGAATCAAGGCCCTGGCTTTTTTAAAGTGACTCAGTCAGTCCGGGCGCCTCCCGAATAATGAAGTGATCCAGGTTCTCGATATTGGCACTGAACACGCCGAACGTCTGCTCGGGGTTCTTCTTGCTCGGCACCTGCTGCAACTCCGGCGTGACGCCATAAAAGAAACAATACAACGGCGCATCACTGTCGATGGCGTGCTTGATCTCTTCCAGGAACGCCTTGCGCTTGCGGTAGTTATCGATCAGCTTCTTGCTCAGGTAGACGTTGACCGAATAAGGCTTCTTTTTTGCCTCGTCCGGCTGCTTGAACCAGACCTTCGCTTCGAAATCGATGCGAAAGCTTTGGGTGTAATCCTTGATCTCCTTGATCTTGCCCCAGTAGATCAGTCCCTTGTTATCCAGCAGAAAGTCGATCTTCTTGAAAAAGGAACTGTAAGGCGCGGTGTGCTCGCCAATCTTCAGCGGCATGCGTTTGAGCAGATCCTTGTTGTCGAAATTCGAGACGAAACACTCCACCGGGTGGGCGAAGACGCTGGTCTTGTCGGGTGTCGAGTCCTCGGCGGAATGGGCGTTTTCGCCGTGGGACGATGGGAGGTTCGACGTGGGCCGAGTCGCATTAACATCCTTCGGCTGATCCGACGGCTTGCGAATGTACTCACGCCGAGTCAGCAACAGCTCCGACGGGAAATGCTCTTCACGGCCGTCATCCGCTTCTGCCTCGCCACTCTCCAGCCCCAACCCTGGCGTCTTCGGACTGACATACGGGCAACCCTCGATATGCCGGGTAGTTGGCTGATTCTTGAAATGTGGCGTGCGGATGTAATTGACGTTCTTGGCGTTGAACGTCGTCAGTCGATTCTCCTCATCAAACGCCGCCCGACACACATCGTTGGGGCACTGAAAGCGCTCCTTGGCCGAGTCGAATGCCATGGTCTCGTCGAAATTAAGATCCCGAACGTCATAGATCGAAAGCTTGGCATCGAGGCTGAGGCAGTAGGCAGTGTCGAATTTCATCGAGGCTCGGGTCCGTGAAAGGAAGTGTATTAATACCGAAGGACGCGGCGGGCTGCACCCAAAGTTTCAACACACCACAAACCTCTGTGGGAGCGAGCCTGCTCGCGATGCCCTATCCCGAACCCGGTCATCAAGCCTGCCATCCGCCGATGCCCCGAAACCCGTGGCGAGGGAGCTTGCTCCCGCTGGGCTGCGGAGCGGCCCCTCGTTCTGCAGTCCAGGGGTAAGCGGAGCCGGCATCATAATACCGATTGTACGTAGAGCCCTGCCGGTAATCGGAATTATATTGCTGATATATGGAATATAAACGAGACTAACCGGCATCATAGTTCCGGTTGATGGAAAATGTCAGAGCATCTCACGATCCAGACTTACGTTGACGGCCGGTGGCACGATGCTGTGGTCTTCACTGTGTCGAACGCTCAGAAAATTGAAGAGTCGCGATGCAGCGTAGCTTATGACCAGCATTATTTGCTTCATTTCATCCATAGGCTGGATACGGCGTTTGAGCCCGCCATCAGCGTAAACCTTCCGCTGAGCTGGGACGCTATCGATAGCAAAGGCTATCCGCCATTTGTCTACGACATCATACCGGCCGGTGCTGCTCGTAAATCTCTGCAAAAACGATTCGGTGGGGATAAGCCTGACGGCATGGACATGAGCTTTTTCCTCCTGAGTCGCTGCACGCCTTCACCCATTGGACATTTACGGGTGAAGGAGTCTTTTGAGCATATCGATCAAACTCGAAAGGAGGCCTTTGCGCGCAAAGAAGTCGTAAGCCGAACCAATGATTTTCTCGAATACGCCTATGAGTCTGGTGCTGCGTTAGGCGGTGCTACGGGGGCTCAGGGGGAAGCTCCGAAGCTGATTATGGTCGAGGATGAGAATGGCGCTCTTTATGCCGACGCGATGCTTTCTGATGAGCTTGCGCGTCGCCATTGGTTGGTGAAATTTGCTCGCAACCAAGCTACTGAGCGCGACAAGAACATCCTTAGGGCCGAGTACCACTACTACAAAGCGATCTCCCAACTCGGTTTGAGCACCATATCTACAAATGAACTGGTACTTGAGGAAGCCGATAAGCCAAGCCTGTGGATGCCACGCTTTGATCGGCGAGTCGCCAACGAGGTGGTAGAGAGGATTCCGATCGAGTCGATTTATTCAGTGTGTGAGAACACTGAGCCTGGTTCGAGAATGAATCATGAGGATGTGCTCAGCCGACTGATCCACCTGTGGCGTACGAATGGGCAGGAAGGTGAGCTTGAGGAACTGTTATTTGAATACCTCCGCCGTGATCTGTTGAATCGTATCCTGGGGAATTCGGACAACCATGGGCGCAACACGGCCATCTTCAGGTATCGGGACAAATTCGAACTGGCGCCGATCTATGATCTTGCACCGATGGTTCTCGATCCGGAAGGCGTCACTCGGGTAACCAAATGGAAGGCCGAGCATATGGGAAGTCCAAACTGGGAAGTGATCTGCAGTGGCTTCCAAGACTTGGTCAGCCCTGACGTGCTCTTTGAGCGTCTGCTCGGAGCCGCCGAGACATTCAGAGCGTTACCGGATCTGCTGGTCGATCTTCCTGATGAAGTGAGGCTCGCTCAGTCTATTCCGCTGAACAATTTGGATAAGCGCCTGGTTGCATGGGGGCTGCGATGAAAGAGAACACCAACGAACGGCGCAGGGAGCTCATTGACAACATCGTCATGCAGCATGTGACGGGGATCGAAACCCTGGGAACCGCTATTCGCCGGCTACGGCTTGAGGTGACTGGCCTGGATCAGGAAACCTTTGCAGCCATGTGCAAGATGTCGACCAAGGCCCTGTACCAGATCGAGAAGGACAAGGGTAATCCAACCATTAGCACCATCGAAGCTATCTTGAGGAAATTCGGGCTGCGCCTGGGATTGACGAAGTCTGCCACGACCCTTTACACGCCGCCGCCCAAGCCGCAAAAAACGACTTCCCCAATGCCCGTTCGCGGTGCCAATCCTAAACGCAAAACCGCAGCACAGCTCGGTACGAAGGCCAAGGATGGCGACAAGGGCGTGACCGAGTAGGTGGAGAAATCTTCACTGGTTTTGAGGGCGGCCAGCTCTGAGTTCAGACGAGTCTTCTTGCTCTAGGATTTCAGCAGACACCTCGGCTATGCAGTCCTCATCGAACTCCCGCATAGTGGCCATGTCCATAGCGCCGATTTTCAGCAGCGCTTCGGCCGAGCTGTGAATCGACTCGAAGGCCTCACTTCTTATTTTTTTCGTCATTACGTGTCTCCTTGGATTGTTCTAATCCAACATAAGCTGGACTGACGCTGATGCTCTAAAAATCATGGATCATGCTTGCCTGTCGCCTTAACGCCAGTACCCGTGGTGAGGGAGCTTGCTCCCGCTGGGCTGCGAAGCAGCCCCAACCCAACTGAGCGTTTTGTCACTCAACGACCAAACGATCAACCTTCTTATACAGCGACAAAGTAAATGCCTCTCTATCACTGGCAAGATGGCAACGCCGATGGCAATTCGGGCATAGCGCAACCGCGTTGGTAATGCTGTCCGACCCGTTCTGAGCTAGATGTTTCATATGATGCACTTCAAGAAACGGCAGACCGTCCACCTCGAACGGTGCGTTCTGTCCGCAACCCGCACAAACACCTTTAGCCCACTCAGCAACCCATGCCCGGATTTTGGGATCCCGAACGTAAGACGTCGTGGTCGTACTGACTTGTTGCGGGTTCGGGTTACCTAACGGTGCGATCTTGAGCCCATTCTTTTGCAACTTGGTGGCCCGGCGGATCAACGTCTTAAGATCAGCAGTTGGAGCAGACTCGGCCGTCCCAGGCAGCATCTTATTGGCAAGCACCTTGCGGATTCGCTGAGCCACACCCGCACCAATATTCTTGGCAGGCATATAGCCGCTGATTCGGCGCAACTCCATTTGATCGAGCACCGCAGAGATGTTTTGCATGCGATATTCAATCGACGCAGGGCTACGCTTGCTCAGCGGCCCGTCGCGTAAAAGCTGGTTTTCCACCGACTTCTTGAAGCTCTGGCCGTTTAACTCGCGGTCCAGCATCTTCAAGTACGCATCAACCGAAGCCTCGAGCTCTTCGTCGCTCCAGTTACTTTTTTCCTTTGAGGTATCCATACAGTCGCCGAGGGTTGAAAACCCTCGGACGATACTGAGTGGCCATTACGGTTGTCTACGAAAATTCCTACAGAAAAAGCCGCGCTTTCGTCTTGCTGTTTCTACGGCGTCGATTGTCCGGATACGTGAAATACCTCCACCAGCCGACGCCACCAAGGTTTAGCTGTAACTGACCGCCCCCGAGTCCGATTGAGCAACAAATACGGCATGTCCCGAAGTCGAATCCAGCCGTCGTTTTGCCAATGCAACATGCTCAAGGACATCTCCGGCCAGTCCAGAACACTCAGCATCGGCCGCTCGGTATCGCTTGATGCCTGGGCGTCACGCAGGGCCGGTACGACTTGATGCGTTAGCCATTCACGCAGCAAGCGATTCCCTGGCGCGTAGTGATAAACCAGTAGGGCATACGCGCCGGACTCGCTGAGCATTAGCCGCTTTTCAGGATGGCCGTGGTAACGAATCAGCAGGGCGTGTCGCTGGTCCTCATCCAATTTGCTGACCATGCGGTCGTTCAGATGCACGCCCATTAACCGTCCGAGGTCGCGAGCGCAGAACCAAGGTTGGTTCTCCAAAAGCAGGGCATGAAGATGGAGGCTATGACGGGTGAAAACCGCCGGAATGTAAGCATCAGACATGATGTGTCTCCGAGGTATACGGAGAGCAGAGCTGTGTTTTTATGGGCATGACCACCTCTACGTTAGAAGGTTAGCGGCGCAAACCCGACGTAGAGGATCTAAGAAAAATCCCAACTAGCTTTTCTTCCCACAGAATTGCAACGTCCTTAGACAGTATGCGGTTCTATGTTCGGCGATTAGCTACTACGTTGGGCGTTTCTTAGGCACCTGCGACTAAGATAGGTAACGAGGCGATACGGCGTCAATACGGAACGATTCTGAGTTTTGCGTAGGGTAAAAGCAGCGTTACAGTCTCAGAACTAAACGCAGTTTTGCTCCGGTAGAAAACTAAAAACCCCGTTTCCACGGGGTTTTTAGTTAAATGCTGATGGTGCAACGATGACTAGAAATCAATCCCAGCTCAAAGCCCCACCCGTCTGATACTCAATCACCCGAGTCTCAAAGAAATTCTTCTCTTTCTTCAAGTCCATGATCTCGCTCATCCAAGGGAACGGGTTGGTCGTCCCTGGGTACTCTTCCTTCAGGCCAATTTGCGACAGGCGACGGTTGGCGATGAACTTGAGGTAGTCCTCCATCATCGCCGCGTTCATGCCCAGTACGCCGCGAGGCATGGTGTCGCGGGCGTATTCGATTTCCAGTTGGGTCCCTTGCAGGATCATCTGGGTTGCTTCTTCCTTCATTTCGGCGTCCCACAGGTGTGGGTTTTCGATCTTGATCTGGTTGATCACGTCGATGCCGAAGTTCAGGTGCATGGATTCGTCGCGCAGGATGTACTGGAACTGCTCGGCGACGCCGGTCATTTTGTTGCGGCGGCCCATGGAGAGGATCTGGGTGAAGCCGCAGTAGAAGAAGATGCCTTCCAGGACGCAGTAGTACGCGATCAGGTTGCGCAGCAACTCTTTATCGGTTTCCGGGGTGCCGGTTTCGAACTTCGGATCGGAGATCGAACGGGTGTATTTCAGGCCCCAGGCGGCTTTTTTCGCGACCGATGGGATCTCGTGGTACATGTTGAAGATTTCACCTTCATCCATGGCCAGCGATTCGATGCAGTACTGGTAGGCGTGGGTGTGGATCGCCTCTTCGAAGGCTTGGCGCAGGATGTACTGGCGGCACTCCGGGTTGGTGATCAGGCGGTACACGGCCAGGACCAGGTTGTTGGCAACCAGGGAGTCGGCGGTGGAGAAGAAGCCCAGGTTGCGCATGACGATGCGGCGTTCATCGTCGGTCAGGCCTTCCGGGTTTTTCCAGAGGGCGATGTCCGCGGTCATGTTGACTTCTTGCGGCATCCAATGGTTTGCGCAGCCGTCCAGGTACTTCTGCCAGGCCCAGTCGTATTTGAAAGGCACGAGCTGGTTGAGGTCGGCGCGGCAGTTGATCATGCGCTTTTCATCGACGGCGACACGGGCGGAGGCACCTTCGAGTTCGGCGAGGCCTTCGGCGACGTCGAGTTTGTCGAGGGCGGCCTTGGCGCGAATGATCGCGGCCGAGTCGCTGGCCGTCACGGCGCGGGCTTCGAGCGCGGCGGCACCGCCGGCGCTGTCGAGGCGGTCCATGTTGGCTTCAGAAGCGTGGCCGGCGTTGGCGCCTTTTACCGCGACTTCGCCGTCGTCTTCTTTGTCGAATTCGTCCCAGCTCAGCATGACGTGTCGTCTCCTGCGTGAGGGCCAGATGCCCATTGAAAGGCCTACTGGCCGCGGTGGATCTTGGAAAGTCGTTTGTTGCAGCAGCTGACGCAGGCAATAAACAGAAAAATGTACGGGTTGTACTGAAGCGGCTTGCACGTATCGGCATGGTCGGCCGTTACGCAGGCTTCAGGTTGGCTTTGATCCCTGTAAGGGGATATTGCAGGCCCGTTTAAGGCGGCATTATAAGGACTTTTTTGCCTACGTGGTGCGGCGAAATAGCTCACAGAAGAGGTCGCGGGGGGCATACCCGCATGGGAGCGAGGGTTTACAAGGCTTTGGCCGTTGAAGATTTTTTTTGCATGGATCGGATGGCGGGCTTTTTTGATCAGAAAGTGATCGATTTTTGCCGTTTTGCACTACATGTTGTGTTTGCTGGCGGTTTTTGGTGGCTCCAGACACAACCAGGCCCGATCGAAATCGGGCCATGGAAACTGCCAGTTGTGATCAGCCGTTGGAGCAGCCGGTGCCCATGACGCTGTAGCGCATGATGTGGCGCTGGCCCTTGGAATCTTCATATTCCATTTTTGCCGGGACCACTTCGCAGACATTCGGGATGGTGCTCATGGAAATGACTTTGGCGATGTCCAGGTGGGTGGAGTAGGTGTACTCCTCGATCGCCGGTTTCTGCGGTGCGACATCGGTCGGGGCCTCATCCGCCATGGCGGTGGCGCAAAGGCTGCCGAGGACCAGAACCCATAAAGCTTTCATCTGTATTTCACCTTTCTTGAGGTCGAGTGGGGTCACGCAGCCTTTTTGGGGCTGCGTGTGGAGCAAGTGTTGGAAGTTGGATCAACGGCCTTCGTGGGGGCTGTGTTGCGTCAATCGGGTTTGCCGGTTGGCGGGGTTGATTTTAGGAGGCGAGGGGAGGGGTAAACAGACTTGGTTTTGATAAACACTGTTGGTTGATCTGGTAATAATCGGCTGATTACCCGTTGGACTGATGTTGGCTCACAGGGCGCCTTCGCGAGCAGGCTCGCTCCCACATGAAGATATCTTCAGGTGGATTTGCAGGTTAGTACCGACATTTTGTAGGGACTTGTTACTACCATCGTCGAATGGTTCTATAGGCCCGCCCCAAGCTACAACGGAACCATACAAAAACAACTATTGTCACCGAGGTAAGAAAGATGAGTGCGGCTTCTGTGTATCCCGTTCGTCCCGAGGTTGCGGCCAGTACGCTGACTGACGAGGCGACCTATAAGGCCATGTACCAGCAGTCGGTCGTCAACCCCGATGGCTTCTGGCGCGAGCAGGCCAAGCGCCTCGACTGGATCAAGCCTTTCACCACGGTTAAACAGACCTCGTTCGATGATCACCATGTCGACATCAAGTGGTTTGCCGATGGCACCTTGAACGTTTCCTACAACTGCCTCGACCGTCACCTGGAAGAGCGCGGCGATCAGGTTGCGATCATCTGGGAGGGCGACGACCCGTCCGAGAGCCGCAACATCACTTATCGCGAACTGCATGAAGAAGTCTGCAAGTTCGCCAACGCCCTGCGCGGTCAGGACGTGCACCGCGGCGACGTGGTGACTATCTACATGCCGATGATTCCCGAGGCTGTGGTCGCCATGCTGGCCTGCACCCGGATCGGTGCAATCCACTCGGTGGTGTTCGGCGGCTTCTCGCCGGAAGCCCTGGCCGGCCGCATCATCGACTGCAAATCGAAAGTGGTGATCACCGCCGACGAAGGCATCCGTGCCGGCAAGAAGATCCCGCTCAAGGCCAACGTCGATGACGCGCTGACCAACCCGGAAACCAGCAGCATCCAGAAAGTCATCGTGTGCAAGCGCACGTCGGGCAACATCAAGTGGAACCAGCATCGTGACATCTGGTACGAAGACTTGATGAAAGTGGCTGGCACCGTTTGCGCGCCGAAGGAGATGGGCGCCGAGGAAGCGCTGTTCATCCTCTACACCTCCGGTTCCACCGGCAAGCCCAAGGGCGTGCAGCACACCACCGCCGGTTACTTGCTGTACGCGGCGCTGACCCATGAACGCGTGTTCGACTACAAGCCCGGTGACATCTACTGGTGCACCGCTGACGTCGGCTGGGTTACCGGCCACAGCTACATCGTCTACGGCCCGTTGGCCAATGGCGCGACCACGCTGCTGTTCGAAGGCGTGCCGAACTACCCGGACGTCACCCGGGTGGCCAAGGTGATCGACAAGCACAAGGTCAATATTCTCTACACCGCGCCGACCGCGATCCGCGCGATGATGGCCTCGGGCACCGCCGCTGTCGAAGGTGCCGATGGCAGCAGCCTGCGCCTGCTGGGTTCGGTGGGCGAGCCGATCAACCCGGAAGCCTGGGACTGGTACTACAAGAACGTCGGCAAGGAGCGTTGCCCAATCGTCGACACTTGGTGGCAGACCGAAACCGGCGGCGTGCTGATCAGCCCGCTGCCAGGCGCCACAGCGTTGAAGCCGGGTTCGGCTACGCGTCCATTCTTTGGTGTGGTGCCGGCGCTGGTGGACAACCTCGGCAACCTGATCGAAGGCGCCGCCGAAGGCAACCTGGTGATCCTCGATTCGTGGCCGGGCCAGGCACGTACGCTGTACGGCGACCATGACCGTTTTGTCGACACTTACTTCAAGACTTTCAGCGGCATGTACTTCACCGGTGACGGCGCTCGTCGCGATGAGGATGGCTACTACTGGATCACCGGTCGGGTGGACGACGTGCTCAACGTTTCCGGCCACCGCATGGGCACCGCCGAGATCGAAAGCGCCATGGTCGCCCACCCGAAAGTCGCCGAGGCGGCGGTGGTGGGGGTGCCGCACGACATCAAGGGGCAGGGCATCTATGTCTACGTCACCTTGAATGCCGGCGAAGAAACCAGCGAAGCCCTGCGCCTGGAATTGAAGAACTGGGTGCGCAAGGAGATCGGCCCGATTGCTTCGCCGGACGTGATCCAGTGGGCGCCGGGGCTGCCGAAAACCCGTTCGGGCAAGATCATGCGCCGCATCCTGCGCAAGATCGCCACGGCGGAATACGACGGCTTGGGTGATATCTCCACCCTGGCCGACCCGGGTGTGGTGGCGCACCTGATCGAGACGCACAAGACCATGAACGTCGCCTGACGCTCAGTGCAACACACAAAAGCCCCGCCTGGCAGTTTTGCCGGGTGGGGCTTTTTTGTGCGCGCCCGCCGCGCGATGTGGCTCGGGAACAAGCGCCTTTGTGGCGAGGGAGCTTGCTCCCGCTCGGCTGCGCAGCAGTCGTCAACCGGCCGGCGCGATATGCCTGAATGACCGCGGTGCCTGGTTCTGGGGCCGCTGCGCAGCCCAGCGGGAGCAAGCTCCCTCGCCACGGGTTCGGTGTTTGAATGGATAGGGTGGTCGGCCGATGGGGTGTAGCTCAGTAGCCGCGGTGCCTGGGTTTGGGGCGCCTTTGTGGCGAGGGAGCTTGCTCCCGCTCGGCTGCGCAGCAGTCGTAAATCGGCCAATGCGGTATGTCTGATTGACCGCGGTGCCTGGTTTTGGGGCCGCTGCGCAGCCCAGCGGGAGCAAGCTCCCTCGCCACGGGGGCGGTGTTTGGATGGATAGGGGGTCTGCCACAAGGAGGCGTTTGAATAAATATCGGGCTTCAAAGTAGGAGGTGTCTGAACGTTACCGGTGTTTCGAAATGTGTAACCGAACGCGCCACGACGGGGCGAAGTGAAACGCAGAGCCCCGTTTCAGGGCCGTTTCGGACCGATGGAAAAACAAGCCGACACGCTGTGCTTGCCGGATTAGAAGGGTTTGCGAATAATGGGCCCGCTATTTGCAGCATGGATCGGTTCCCTGTCTTTTGCTCTTGCATGAATTTGCGGAGCTGTCAATGTGCTCGAACAGCTTTCTCGGTGCTTCTGTAATTAGTTGTCGCATTGAAGAAATATCGGCTTCGGGCCTGTCGTTAGAATGCCGATCACTCGCTCGTCGTGGCTCGCGTTGAATAAATCGTGAGCTTCCTAGGACGCAAGTTCGTTCCACCCATTCGCATATTGGGCTGTTGCTCACTCTGCCGTTTTCGCCCTTTACCGATGGAGTCCCAAGATGAAGAAACTTGTGCTGCTTGGCGCCCTGGCACTGTCCGTGCTGTCCCTGCCGACATTCGCCGATGAGAAACCCCTGAAGATCGGTATCGAAGCGGCTTACCCTCCGTTCGCCTCGAAAGCCCCGGATGGCAGCATCGTCGGCTTCGACTACGACATCGGCAATGCGCTGTGCGAAGAGATGAAGGTCAAGTGCGTGTGGGTCGAGCAGGAGTTCGACGGCCTGATCCCGGCGCTGAAGGTACGCAAGATCGACGCGATTCTGTCGTCCATGTCGATCACTGAAGATCGCAAGAAGTCCGTTGACTTCACCAACAAGTACTACAACACCCCGGCCCGCCTGGTGATGAAGGCCGGTACCCAGGTGAGCGACGGCCTGGCCGAGCTCAAGGGCAAGAACATCGGCGTACAGCGCGGTTCGATCCACGAGCGTTTCGCCCGTGAAGTCCTGGCCCCGCTGGGTGCCGAGATCAAGCCGTACGGTTCGCAGAACGAAATCTACCTGGACGTTTCCGCCGGTCGTCTCGATGGCACCGTGGCCGACGCGACGCTGCTGGATGACGGCTTCCTGAAGACTGACGCGGGCAAGGGCTTCGCCTTCGTCGGCCCGGCCTTCACCGACGAGAAATACTTCGGCGACGGCATCGGTATCGCGGTTCGCAAGGGCGATGCGCTGAAAGACAAGATCAACAGCGCGATCACCGCCATTCGCGAGAACGGCAAGTACAAGCAAATCCAGGACAAATACTTCGCCTTCGATATCTACGGCAAGTAACCACGTCCCGCCACTGCGGCGAAATGGCGCAAGCAACAGGATCTCTGCGGTTTGCGCCATTTTTTCATCCCACTTTCGAGGACCTGAATCATGTTGAAAGGCTACGGGGCTGTCATCCTCGATGGCGCATGGTTGACGCTTCAGCTCGCCTTGTCGTCCATGGCCCTGGCCATTGTCCTGGGGCTGATCGGTGTCGCGTTGCGCCTCTCGCCGGTGCGTTGGCTGGCGTGGCTGGGCGACCTGTATTCCACGGTCATCCGCGGCATTCCCGACCTGGTGCTGATCCTGCTGATCTTCTATGGCGGCCAGGACTTGATCAACCGCGTTGCGCCGATGCTCGGCTATGACGACTACATCGACCTGAACCCGTTGGCGGCCGGTATCGGCACCCTGGGTTTCATCTTCGGTGCGTACCTGTCCGAGACCTTTCGCGGCGCCTTCATGGCGATCCCCAAGGGGCAGGCCGAGGCGGGCATGGCGTATGGCATGAACGGCTTCCAGGTGTTTTTCCGGGTGCTGGTGCCGCAGATGATTCGCCTGGCGATCCCGGGCTTCACCAACAACTGGCTGGTACTGACCAAGGCCACCGCGCTGATTTCGGTCGTGGGCCTGCAAGACATGATGTTCAAGGCCAAGCAGGCGGCGGATGCCACCCGTGAGCCTTTCACCTTCTTCCTCGCGGTGGCGGCGATGTACCTGGTGATCACCAGTGTCTCGTTGCTGGCATTGCGTCACCTTGAGAAGCGCTACTCGGTAGGCGTAAGGGCGGCTGATCTATGATCTTCGACTACAACGTCATCTATGAAGCCTTGCCGCTGTACTTCAGTGGCCTGCTGACCACCTTGAAGCTGCTGGCCCTGTCGCTGTTCTTCGGCCTGTTGGCGGCGCTGCCCCTGGGGCTGATGCGGGTGTCGAAGCAGCCAATCGTCAACATGACGGCCTGGCTCTACACCTACGTGATCCGCGGCACGCCGATGCTGGTGCAGCTGTTCCTGATCTACTACGGGCTGGCGCAGTTCCAGGTGGTGCGCGAGAGCTTCCTCTGGCCATGGCTGTCCAGCGCGACGTTCTGTGCGTGCCTGGCGTTCGCCATCAACACCAGCGCCTACACCGCCGAAATCATCGCCGGCAGCCTGCGGGCCACGCCCAACGGCGAGATCGAGGCGGCCAAGGCCATGGGCATGTCGCGCTACAAGCTGTACCGCCGGATCCTGCTGCCGTCGGCGTTGCGCCGGGCACTGCCGCAATACAGCAACGAAGTGATCATGATGCTGCAGACCACCAGCCTGGCGTCCATCGTCACCCTGATCGACATCACCGGCGCCGCGCGCACGGTGAACGCGCAGTATTACCTGCCGTTCGAGGCCTACATCACGGCCGGCGTTTTTTACCTGTGCCTGACCTTCATCCTGGTGCGCCTGTTCAAACTGGCCGAGCGCCGCTGGCTGGGTTACCTAGCCCCGCGCAAGCACTGATAACGCATCGATCCGATCGACTGCTCAACGACTGACGTTTTGTGAGAACCGACCGCATGTACAAGCTTGAAGTCCAAGACCTGCATAAACGCTATGGCAGTCATGAAGTGCTCAAGGGCGTGTCCCTGAAAGCCGCCGCTGGCGACGTGATCAGCATCATCGGCTCCAGTGGCTCCGGCAAGAGCACCTTCCTGCGTTGCATCAACCTGCTTGAGCAACCCCATGCCGGCAAGATTTTGCTCAACAACGAAGAGCTGAAGCTGGTAGCGGGCAAGGACGGCGCCATGAAGGCCGCAGACCCCAAGCAGCTGCAACGCATGCGCTCGCGGTTGTCGATGGTGTTCCAGCATTTCAACCTGTGGTCGCACATGACCGCACTGGAAAACATCATCGAAGCGCCCGTGCACGTACTGGGCGTGGCCAAGGCCGAGGCGCGGGAGAAGGCCGAGCATTACCTGAACAAGGTCGGCGTGGCGCATCGCAAGGACGCCTACCCGGGCCACATGTCCGGCGGCGAACAACAGCGCGTGGCGATTGCCCGGGCGCTGGCGATGGAGCCTGAAGTGATGCTGTTCGACGAGCCAACCTCGGCGCTGGACCCGGAGCTGGTCGGCGACGTGCTCAAGGTGATGCAGGCCCTGGCGCTGGAAGGCCGGACCATGGTGGTGGTGACTCACGAGATGGGCTTCGCCCGCGAGGTGTCGAACCAACTGGTGTTCCTACACAAAGGCATCGTCGAAGAAAGCGGCAACCCGCGCGAAGTGCTGGTCAATCCGCAATCGGAGCGCTTGCAACAATTCCTGTCGGGCAGCCTGAAGTAATCGCTCCCGTACGCACCTGATTTGGGTCATGCTGCGCACCGCGCGCCAGATGGTCTAATTTGGTTGCAGCCGCTTTTGGCTTTAACACTGTTTTCGCTTCGGATCGCTCGCCATGACTGCCCATCGAATAGGTTTCCTGATTTGGCCCAGCACTAAAGCGTTGACGCTGGCGCTGGCCGAGGAGGCCTTGCGTGTTGCGCAGCGAGTGCATCCGGACGTGGTCTACGAGCTGTCGTTTTTGCACGCCGAGCCGCCGGCCGAGGGTGCCTGGCAGCTGCCGGGCGAACCCTGGGCCGGCAAGCTCGAAGGCCTGCAGAAACTGTTCCTGCTGGCCGACGAGCCGCCGACGTCGCTGGCCTCGCCGCTGAGCAGCGCGCTCAAGCAACTGGTGCGCGCCGGATGCGTCATTGGCGGCTTGTCCGCCGGTGTCTATCCGCTGGCCCAGTTGGGCTTGCTTGATGGGTACCGGGCCGCCGTGCACTGGCGCTGGCAGGACGATTTCTCGGAGCGTTTTCCCAAGGTTATCGCCACCAGCCATTTGTTCGACTGGGACCGCGATCGCCTGAGCGCCTGCGGCGGCATGTCGGTGCTGGACCTGTTGTTGGCGGTGCTGGCGCGCGATCACGGCGCCGAGCTGGCCGGCGCGGTCTCGGAGGAACTGGTGGTCGAGCGCATTCGCGAAGGCGGCGAGCGCCAGCGCATCCCGTTGCAGAACCGCCTCGGCTCCAGTCATCCGAAGCTCACCCAGGCGGTGTTGCTGATGGAGGCCAACATCGAAGAGCCGCTGACCACCGACGAAATCGCCCAGCATGTGTGCGTGTCCCGTCGGCAGCTGGAGCGAATCTTCAAGCAATACCTTAACCGCGTGCCCAGCCAGTACTACTTGGAGCTGCGCCTGAACAAGGCCCGGCAGATGCTGATGCAGACCAGTAAATCGATCATCCAGATCGGCCTGTCCTGCGGTTTCTCCTCCGGGCCGCATTTCTCCAGCGCCTACCGCAACTTCTTCGGCGCCACGCCGCGGGAAGATCGTAACCAGCGGCGCAGCAGCAGCCCGTTCGAATTGTCGTCGGTGCCGTCGGAGCGCGGCTGAGATTTGCTAGCGGTGTGTCTGCAACGGGTTCCCTTGCGCATCCAGCCTGGCCGCGGCCACGCCCATGTCGTTACCGGTTTGCTGATAGCGGATTCGTAGAAGCCCCAGGCCCTGTTCCGAGAACGGGTTGCCGTCCAGTTCGAAGTCCTCACCAGTCTCGGCGCTCATTTCGAGGATATCGACGGGCAGGTCGGTGATCAGGTTATTGCTGAGGTCGAGGGTCAGCAGCGTGGGCATGCTGAAAACGTCTTCTGGCACCCGCGTCAGTTGCGAGTCGGGTAGCAATAAGGTTTTCAACCGGGTCATGCGCCAGACCTCTGGCGTAGTACCCAGCGGGTTGCCGCTCAAATCCAGATCTTCCAGCCCGGTCAATCCGGCGAGACGCCCCGCGTCGGCAGGTGTCAGCCGAATCCTGCAGTTTTGCAGGGTGAGGTCGGTCAGCTGGGGTATGTTGAATATCGATTCGGGCAGCTGTCCCAGGTTGAAATCGGCCACGTTCACGGTCTGAAGATTGGGAAAGCACTGGAGCAGGCCATCCACTCCGGTCGTGGCAACGCCGCCTTGCAGGTCGACTGTCGTAATGTGCTCGAATCGCGCATCGAGCCTGGGCATTGCGCCATGGATGTTCCCGGCGAACGCGAACCTGTCGGGAAGCTCGGCGGGGTCTTGATAGAAGTCGCGTTGCCAGCAATCCACAAGCTTCTCTTTGAGCGCACTGCGCCTGAGCTGCTCTTGTGTCAGGGCGATCGGATCCGGCAGGAACACGTCTTGCCGCCATCGTTCGAGGTCGGCTGTGAGCTGGGCCAATTCGCTTTCCAGGCGTGACAGCCCTCCGGGAACCTCATCGAGCGTACCCGGCAGGCTGAAAATGAATCGATTGGCGTCCCTGCGGCTAAGTGACGGGTACAGCGCCTGTACCCGTCGGCTCAATTCATGCGGGGCATCTACACTCATGTGCTCGGCGTTTTCCAGGGCGTAGGCTTTCACTCGGTCGAGCGCCGCCCGGGAGAGGGGATTGCCGGTGAGGTCGATCTTCTTGCTGACCTCGCCCGGCAACTCGAACAGCGCTGGGGGCAGGTCGGTGATGCGGTTGCGTTCGAGCCTCGCGGTGGTCAGGTGCGGACGAGTTTCAAGCCCTGTTGGCACCTGATCGATACCTGTGTTCCTGAGCTTCAACTGCCGCAGCTCTGCCATCCTGCTTACATCGGGGGCCCCCCCGAGTGGATTATCGGACAGGTCCAGCACACGCAACCGAGTCATGGATGAAAGCGCGGCATGGCTGTTGGCATCCAGAGTGATCCGGCAATTGTTCAGCGTCAGTACGCCCAGATCCGGCAGGCTGGTGATCTGCTCCGGTAGCGTTCGGATCGGTATCCCATCGATGTCCAGATGCCGGAGGCCGGGAAAGGCCTGCAGGAATTCGACGAGGCCCTCGGTTGTGCTGTCGCCAGCCAATTGCAGATAGGTCACATGCGTGAAGCGCATCCTCAGGGGCGGCAACGGACCTGGCATCGGTTCTTCCAGTTCCAATACGTGGCTGGGTCTGGTATGGCTGCCTTGAAACTCATCCAGCTCCGTTTCCCGCCGCAGGCATCGCTTGATCTCCTCGGCCCAGCGCTGACGGTTGAGTCTGGCTGCCTGGTAGTCGCTGGCGCTCACGATGACTCCCGTCCCGGCGGCGGGTTGCGGCGTATCGCTCACCCATCGGGAAAGATCCACCTCCAGTGCCGAGTAGGATTGTTGCAATGCCACCAAGGTCGAGTTGGCACCTCCGGGGCGGCTTTCCAGAGACCTGACCAGGTTGCGGATCTGCTCTGCATTGAACGTCGGAAACAGGTCTTGCGCGCGTTCCTCCGGCGTTGGTGAAGCGCTCGGTCCACTGGCCGGCGCGCCGGGCCGATAGCCATCCATGCCGCCGGGCAGGCGCATGATTCTGCTGTCGTAGTGGGGTTTGCGGACTGGGTCGCTGGCCAGCAGTACTCGCATGCTGTCGAGGTCCAGCGGGGAGCGGCCGATGGCCTGGCGCAGGCGCTCGCCTTGGCCGATGTGGATGCCCAGCGCGTTGCGTTGCGCATCGGGCAAAGCCTGCAGCACGCCTTGATAGATATCCGTCGGGCCATGCAGTTCGAGACCGGCATCATCAAAGGGGGTATAGCGTCTGTCGTCGCCGCGAACCAGGGTCCTGACGATTTTTGCCTGGGGGGCTCCGACGCTGTCGTGCAACGTGCCCCTGAAGGAGTAAGCGCGCATGTCCAAGCGTACCTCCGCGGACCAGTTGAGCAATCGATCCAACGAATGCAGGACCAGCCGATCAGTGTCGGCCCCGCCAAGGTTGTCGATATACAGGCCTTCGTAGGCGCGAACGGTGCGGGTTTCCAGCAGGGTCCAGCGCGCCAGTTCATCGATGCGCGGCGAAAAACGGTTGGCGCCGATGCCCTTGTATTCCTCGACCGTGGCGGTGCGCAGCAGCTCTTCGGCGACGCTGCGAGGCAGACCCTGATAACGGTCCATCAGGTTTCGAGCCGCGGGATCAGGGGGGACCTGCTTCGCGCTGTAGCGCGTTTCGAATAACGAGGCCCATTTGTCATTGGCCAGTTTTGCCATCTGCTGGCGCAACCGGGTCGTTCGGGCGCCGAGGCTGGTGGGCGGGAGGCCGGGTTCTTCGTCCAGCAGCGTCTTGATCTCCGGTTCGCTCAAGCCCTGAATGATCGTATCGAGCATCGCCCCATTGTTCATCTGCGCTTCGGGGATGTCGATCATGGGTAGGCGCGAGGCGGGCGGATAACTCCATGCGACTTTTCCGGCACCATCGAGAAAGCGCAGCCCCCGGGTCGATAGCAGCAGCCCATAACTGGTCAACAGCTGTATTTGGGTTTGCACGTCGGCGCTGCGATAGAGCAACGGATCGTCACTGCCCATCAGGTCAACGAAACGTTGAAGATCCTGGGCGACCTTGAAGCGCTCCAACGTATCGGCCAGCAGCGGCGGTGGCGGTTCGTTGTTGATGTGCAATTTGCGCAGCGCATCGGGGTGAGTGCCGCTGACGGTGAGCATCTGCTGGAGTTGCTCGTCGGAGAATGCGTCGGTTTGCTGGCCTAGACGGCGGACGAGCGTGGTGTCGTCCCAGGTCAACGGGCGGTCCAGCTCCGTTCGCCAGGCGCCGGCGCCATTGTGGCTGAGCTGTGGAGCATAGGCATCCTCGCGTGCCGGGTGCTCGATCTGATAAATGCCTTCGCCAGCATCTTGCCTGACGACAAAGCGCTGCGCGTCCAGCTTCAGGATCTTTCGGCCGAGGTGCTCATGCAGGCCAAGCTGATCGGGGCCGGCGCTGCTGACCGGTTCGATATCCTGGTGATAGGGTGTCAGGTCCGGGGACCACAAGCGTTGCTGGCCATCAGGGCGGGTGACCGGCATCAGGTTGTCGATGAAGGTCCATAATTGCTTTGGCAGTGCCTGGCGCAGCATACCCTCCGCTATCGGTACACCAACCACGAAGCCGCCGAGCTCGACTAATGTTTCCATCACGCTCATCAGGTGCTCGAAAGCCTGTTGTTTTAAGCCTTCGGCCCAATCGATGATTCCTTCGAACGTATCGTCCAGCAGTTGGTAAGCGGCATAGCCGAGCATCAAGGCGCCCAGCGGCGGGAAAAAAGGCGTGGCGATGAACGCGGCGATACTGACCAGTTCGCTGGCAATCCTGGACAGGGCGTCCCAGCGTTTCCAGCGGGCGTTGCGGTCGGCGCTGGCAGTGGAAACGGCAATGGTTCGGGCGTCATTGAGGATTTTGTTCAGCTTGCCTTGATAGAGGTGCCGCATCAGGTCGCCTGGGGTCAACTGTGCGCTGAACAGCAGGTTGGGCTTATCGGCCGGGGTTTCTCGCCATGGTGGGCGGGAGTCACCGGGAGCCGGTCGGTGCCATTGGATGGAAGCCAGCCGCTGGTTCAGCTCGAAGAAAAACAACGGGCGTTCCTGATGTCCGACAAAGCGACTGAAGAATTGCTGGCAGTCTTTTTCTCGCAGCCTTTGAGTCAACGCCGAGCTGAACAGCGTGGAGGAGGCGTATTCCTTGATTGCGCCTTGGGGGTCGTCGGGAATATAGGCGACCAGTGGCACGGTGTGCTGCGCCTGTTCGAAGTCCGGGGCGAACAGCACTATGCCGGTCAGCGCAACGTCCATGATCTTCAAGTCATGGCTGCACAGTGGCTGGCCGTCGAGCTGCATGCCTGACAAACCGTCCAGCAGGCCGAGGACCTGCGAGTGGCTTTGCGCGCTGATGTCTTTTTTCATCAGCGCCAGGTGCAGGGCGGCCTTGAGTGCCACTTCCTGGCTTTCGCTGACCTGGCGCTGCAGTGCGCGGGTTGCAACGGTGTCGCCGATGCCCAGTTGTTGCTGAAGGTGACGCTGGTACTGGCCGCCGATATCCAGTTCCCGACACAGCTGGATAAATGCCGGAATCGGCATCTGCTGCCTGATCGACGTCAGCGGTTTGAAACGTCCCGTCTCGCCTTCCTCCGAGCTCTTCGTGGTCTCGGCGACATAGGTCGAGCCTGGTTCGTAGGCATCGGGCTTTGCCTCGTCCGGTTCAAAGTTGTGCAAAGCAGCATCCAGCAAAGAAACCTTCCACGTCCGCGCGCCACCGGAGGGGATCGGCAGCCATGGAATATTCAGTGGTACGTACAGCCATAACTGGGTTTTCTCGACGTCCAGCGTCAAGCCGAACTGAGTCCTGATCGCGGCTTCAAGCAGCGGCTTGGCAAAGGCATTGATGTCCTGCAGCGCTTGCAGTCGCTCCTCGAGCCCATTGCGTGCGCGCCACTGGGCGGCATTCAAGCGCTTCATCTGCGCGTGCCGGGAGGCGGGTGCGCCGAGCAGCCAGGGAGCAAATAGCGGCTTGGCCTGCCTGAGCTCAGTCTGTTGTTGTGCGGGGGCCTTGCCCACCCAGGACGGGATGGCATCGAGCACGTGCTGATAGTGGGATTTGACCGGGGTTCCGGTGTCGGCTGTAGTGTTAAGTTCGTGCATTAGGGTGGCCTTCGAAAGTCAGTGAAGGCGCCAGCAGAACAAAATTTTCCAAGCCAAAGGCACTACATATATATAGCGCCTGAAATGCATGGCACGCCGCGCGGTGTTGCGTAATCTGCGGCGCGGCGTGGATGCGGTGTACACAGTTTCAAGAGCTTCGCGAGCAGGCTCGCTCCCACGGGTTTTTTGTTGTGGATACGGAACCTTCGGCAGCCCCGAACCCTTGTGGGAGCGAGCCTGCTCGCGAAGGGTGGCTCGTCGAGCCGTCATCGCTGCCAGGTGCAGACGAGTGTTAAACCAGGCGGGCCCGGGTGAGCGCTTCACTGGTCAGTTGGCGCCTGAGCTCTTTCCGCCGGTCGGCGATGGCGCTGTAGGCTCGGTTATAGGTGCTGTCCGGCATTTTACCTGCGGTCAGCACATCAGCTTCAGGCACGCTCAACTGGCTGGCGAGCTCGATCAGCCTCTGTTTTTTTGCCGGATTCCTGTCTTCCAGGCGGGTATTGAATTCGACCCACTCGTGTTGCAGGTCCCGCAGTTCTTCTAGCTGCTCGGCCTGGGCTTCGTAGAGTTCATCGTTGGCCTGGAGTCTATCGGCGTAGGCGTCGCTCAGGTAAGTGTCCCAGAACTCGACATCAAGGATCTGATTGACCAAGCCACCGTTACGCTCACCCTCTCGCACCAGGCGCATGGCATTCTTTATTTGCGGTTCGGTGACGTTCGCCGTGTTTCGATAAACCATGTGCTTCGATACCCACGGCAGCTCCAGGCTATTGGTAAATCGGGCCTGATAGGCCGTGTGCACCTCGACCTCGTCCACCGTGCCGGGTTCACCGTTGATTACCTCGCTGGTGAACCGCAGGCCCAGGCCGTCCTTTTCTACAGGCAATACACGCTGCGCCACGTCGGCGCGGGCGATTTCGTAGAGCTTGTTGAGCCGTGCTTTGCCCCTGGCCAGGCCGATCAGGTTTTTTTCCAGCGTCGGCGCATCGCTGCCTGCGTGAGAGAACTCAGAGAGCATGGTCTCGATCCCCATGGCATTGAAGATCTGCGCCCCGGCATCTGCACAGTTGGTTGGGGCGTCGGCCATTGTGAACAGCTTCTCGCGAAGCTCGGTGTCGTCACTGGCGGCATCTATGATTCGCCAGACCTGCCGAGTGAGCTCGGGGCGGTTTTCTTCATAGGCCTGTTGATCTTCTTCGGTCTCGAAAACGTCGTCGGTTATTTCCATCCTGGCAATCACTTCGAAAAATCCTTGGGAGCCGTGCTCATGTTCTAAAAGATCCCAAGTGATTTTCTTCGCCTCTATGTCTCGGCCCCGGTAGTCCTCTAGCCAGAAAGCACTGCCTTCGTCGCCTCGCGGTGGATACGTACGATTAGGGTCAAGGCCCCAGGAACGGCGGTACTCGGCTAGCTTGTTATCGCTTTGCAAATCGAGTTTCTGCCGGTCCAGATGGGTCTGGGCCACGATCCAGGCTTCGGGGGATGCGCCTTCGCAGGCAGGGACAGTAATTATCTCGTTGCCCAGCAACCGCAACTCAAAATGCTCGGGCCTTGGGCGCGAAAACAGCCCCTCAGGCCAGTCGGTGATCTGTGTCCTGTCCAGTATGAGCGCTTCGAGATTGGGTAGTCGGCTGATGTCGGGAGCGAGTCCCAGTGGGTTTTGGCTGAGGTTCAGAAAACGCAGCAACGGTAGTCTTTGCAGCCCAGCTGCCGTGGAGGGATCGATAACGATTCTGTTCTGCGAAAGGTCGATGAATCTGAGGGTTGGCAGGGTATTCAATGCCACCGGCAGGCGTTGAAGACTGTTGCCGGAGGCAGTCAGGATCCGGAGCTTGGGAAAGTTCGATAGGAAGTCTTCGCTGAGTGACGACAAGTCGCAATCATCCAGGCTCAACTCTTTTACATGAGGGAGTTTTTTGCTCAATGTGAGATCTTCGAGCCTTACATTATCGAGCGAGATTCCCTCCAGGCGCAGTGTTGCGTCCTCTTCCAGGACAAAACCCTCGGTGCAGATATGCGCTTTTTCACCCCGCAGCCAGGATCGCTTGATTTCAGCCACGACCTCGCGTCGGGTGTTGAGGATCCTGCGAGCATCGATGTGGCGGGGCAGGGTGGACGCCCATTTATCCAGCTCATCAAAAAGCTGCTTCTTCTCGGTCTCCAACTCTGTGAGTTTTTGCAGTTGCTCCTCGGAGTCGAGCCTGCTGACCATGTTGGCAATCTGCTCTTCATCTCGAGTCGGATAGATTTCTTTCAGCCGTTCAGCCAATGGGTCGACTTCGGCGGGCAAGGCTTCGGCCGCAGGCCATAAACGGCTAAAAATCGGCCCACGCAGCAGGGTTTCGGTTTCGCGGGCGGTGGAGGCGCCGACGGCTGGGAAATCCATCGCGGTGCGTATCCGGCGGGTGTTCTGGTACTGGTCGATAAGCCAGTGCTTGAATTTTTCGCCTGGCTTGAAGCGCGAGGTCAATTTGCCGAGATTTTTCGGCGGCAGGGCATTGAGCAATGCGTTGTGGAAACGTTTGGCCGGATGCAGCAATTGGTCATCATTGTCACGCACTTCATATTTGCCTGGCTCTGTGCGCACCAGCACGCGTTTGAGCGAAGCGCGCTGCGGTTGATGGTTTGCGCGCAGCGTGCCGTCAATTACTTTGTCGCGGACTTCAATGTGGACATCGCTGATCGCGTCGGAAAAAGCCTTGAGGGTGTTGAGCGTCAGCGTTTCACCTTCTGGGGTGAGCAGGTCGTCTTCAAGAAGACCTTCCTGGGCGCGGGTTATCCGGGTTTGTACGTGCATCTCCTCGGCCAGGTTCCTGAGTCGCAGGGGAACGCGGTTCTGGTCGGTCATAGCGGTGTTTTCCGCAGGCGTGGCCGTGTCGAGCAGTACCCGGGTCACTGGCGCAGGCAGGTCCGCAATCGTGTTTTCGACCAGTGCAGCTTCTGGCGCCTGCCTGGGTTCTTGTCCGCGGTATTCCTGCTCGAAGATTTCCATCTTGCGGCTCGCGGCGCGGTCGGCCAGTTTTTCGTTCAGACGCTGTGGCGCCTGTTCTTTCGGGGTTTGCGATCCGACCAAGTCGCTGAGTTGTTGCTCATCGAGACCCTCGACAATAAGCGGAGCAAGTTTTCCGCCGTTCAGGTCTGCTAGGGAGATCCTGAAGGTGTCGGCGGACGGGACGGATGCCCCGTAGTGATGAGGTGTGCCGGTTAACGTGGAGTCGGCAAATACCTCCAGGGCTTTGTCGCTGGGCCAGCCATCCAGTTCGGTTACCAGGGGTTCAAACCAGCCGCCTTGGGTGTCCAGCGCTTCGCCCGCGCGGATACGGCCGATATTCTGGTCGACAGTCCGGTGGGTTCTGAAGCGCGCCAAGGTATCGTCCAGCAAGGGCGGCATGGCTTCGTTTTGCAGATGAACCCTGCGCAGAACGCCTTCGTCGGTGCCGCTGATGATGCGCAGCTGTTGCAGTTCGGCATCGCTGAAGCCATCCGTCGCGTGGCCCAGGCGCCGCATCAGTGTCTGGCTTTTCCAGGCTTGCGGTTGTTCACCCTCCATCAACCAGGCGCCCTGGCCGTTATGTTCCATTCGCGGGCTGAAGGCGTCGGGCCGGGTCGGGTGAGTCAGGGTATAGCGTTCTGTTTCGGCGGTTTTGCTCAGGGCCAGGATGTGCTGTGAATCGTCATCCGCTGCCAGCTTCAGCAAGATGCGGCTGTCATGTTCGTGCAGGCCAAGCGTGTCGGGTTTCGAGGTGGGCGGTACTTCGATCGGGTGTGCATAGGGTGCCGGGTCAGGGTTCCACAGCCGCGTTTTGCCATCGGTGGAAATCACCGGCTTGAGGTTTTTGACGAACGATGATGGTTTGGCGAGCAAATCCCCGACAATGCTCCCCCCTACGGCAAACCCGGCCGCTTGGAGTACGGTTTCGACAATGCTGAACAAATGTTCAAAAGCTTCGATCGATTTGCCCGCCACCCAGTCGCGTACACCTTCGTAAGCGTCTTCGAGCAGTTGATAGGCCATCTGCAGCAACATCAACTCGCCGACGACCGGCACAAAGGGCGCGATGACAAATAGCGCGGCGTTGAACAGCGCAAGGCCGATACTCTTTATTCGCTCCCAGCGATCATGGCGGGTCTTGCGGTCTTCACTGTCGGTAGACACAGCAATGACTTTCGCGTCCTTGAAGATCTTGCTCAATTGTTTGCTGTAGAGCTCTTCCAGGAAATTCCCGGATATTTTCGAAGCCGAGTAGTCCAGGCTTGGGTCTGGAATTGGTTTCAGATCTTCGACAAATCCATGCTCCGGCATCCCGAAGTCGGGAGCGTTAGGGCGATCCTCGATGACGTGGAAAAATTTGCGCTTGAGGGCCCCGTGGAAACTGCCCAGTTGGTCATGCTGGATAAAGCGGCTGAAAAACTTTTTGTAGCTGTCGCCGCGTAGTTGCTCGGTGAGGTGCGTCATGAACGCAGCCATCGACGGGTATTCCTTGAGGGGGACCTTCGGGTCGTGGGGGATGTAGACGACGACGGGGGCGGAGGCTGACCACTCATTGCCGGGGGAGAAGATCATGGGGCCGGTCAATGGCGTCGAGAGCAAGGTCAGGTCATAAGTCTGCCAGGTGTTATCCCGCCCCGCGATAAAGGCCAGCAGCGACTGCAGGCTGCTTTTCTGGATGGCGAGAGTCAGGCTTGCGTGGTGC
Organism: Pseudomonas sp. Z1-29; assembly: GCF_051131995.1. Lineage (NCBI taxonomy): Bacteria > Pseudomonadati > Pseudomonadota > Gammaproteobacteria > Pseudomonadales > Pseudomonadaceae > Pseudomonas > Pseudomonas sp. Z1-29. The sequence goes on from NZ_CP071645.1 coordinate 1,514,936, forward strand.
AGGACGGCTTTCAGGTCCGCTAGTTGGCTGGCGATGATCCGGGTTTTGAGACGCAGTTGTTTGCCATGGTCATCCAGGCCCAGCTCCTCCCTCAGATGGGTGTCGTAGCGCCGACCGATATCCAGCTCCCGGCAGAATCTGACGAACTGATCGACCGGAAGCTTGCCGGTGACCTCGTCGAGTATCCTGAACCGGCCCTGTGCGTCAGGGCGGGTGATGAAGCCGGACTCGGGAAGGTGTGCATCCGCTTCTCCCTCGAAGGCCTCGAAGTTATGCAAGGCTGCGTCGAGTACCGACACACGCCATTGCTTCGAGCCATCCGTGGGCAGGTCAATGATTGGAAGTCTGGTCGGAATATAGAGGTTTATGAATGTTTCCCTGACATCCAGATCGATGTTGAAGCGTTGCTTGATATGTTTCTTGAGCAGCGGCTCGGCAAACGAATGCACATCCAGTAATCGCTCCAGCTCCTTTTCGACCTCGTTACGTTTTGTCCAGCTGTCTGTGTGTGTACCTCTCAGTTCCTTGTGTTGTGCCGGCGTGGCCTGCTTGAACCAATCGGGAAGTTCGGGACGGATGGTTTTCAAATGCTCGAGTTGCTTGAGCGGGGTCTTGGCGACCCACTCAGGCAGGGCTTTTTCAATGAGCTTGTGATGGGCGATCTTGCGCCTGGGAAGCACGACGGTGATGGGCGTATTCATGGTTGATTCCGAATAGGTTGATGGAGGCCGATCCCCGCGGGATCGGCACGCCAGCAAACCTGATTTGCGCAACGCAAAGGCACTACATATGTATGGCATGGGCGATGCCGACCGATGCTTGAAGCAAATCTCGACGCTGTCGCCGCAAATCCTGCGCCAACGTTTAAACTGCGCCTTTGCGATGCTATTTGTCGCATTGGCGTAAACCCGCGAAAATCATGGGTTGGCGCTATAAGAAGTTGTCGCTTGGCGGCAAGGCCGGGCTGAAAACTGTCCTTACAATCCTCACCAAGCTCGCCAGTTCCAGGCGGGTGTTCCTCTTCAGGAGACTCCGATGTCCGTTGAGCAAGCCGCGGTCCAACGCGCCGATTTCGACCAGGTAATGGTTCCCAACTATGCACCTGCTGCCTTTATCCCTGTGCGTGGTGCCGGTTCCCGCGTGTGGGACCAGTCCGGTCGCGAATTGATCGACTTTGCTGGCGGCATCGCAGTCAACGTATTGGGCCATGCCCATCCGGCGCTGGTCGGAGCCCTGACCGAGCAGGCCAACAAGCTGTGGCATGTGTCGAACGTATTCACCAACGAGCCGGCCTTGCGCCTGGCCCACAAGCTGGTCGACGCGACCTTTGCCGAGCGTGCGTTCTTCTGCAACTCCGGCGCCGAAGCCAACGAGGCCGCGTTCAAGCTGGCCCGTCGCGTCGGCTTTGATCGGTTTGGCAGCGAAAAATACGAGATCATCGCCGCGCTCAATAGCTTCCACGGGCGGACCCTGTTCACCGTCAACGTTGGCGGGCAGTCGAAGTACTCCGACGGTTTCGGTCCTAAAATCACCGGCATCACCCACGTTCCTTATAACGACCTTGCGGCTTTGCAGGCGGCGGTCTCGGACAAGACCTGCGCCGTGGTGCTGGAGCCGATCCAGGGCGAGGGCGGCGTGTTGCCGGGCGATCTGGCTTACCTGCAAGGCGCCCGCGAGCTGTGCGATGCACACAATGCGCTGCTGGTATTCGACGAAGTGCAGACCGGCATGGGCCGCAGTGGCGAATTGTTCGCCTACATGCACTACGGCGTGGTTCCGGACATCCTCACCAGCGCCAAGAGCCTGGGCGGCGGTTTCCCGATCGCGGCGATGCTCACCACCGAAGCGCTGGCCAAGCACCTGGTGGTCGGCACCCACGGCACCACCTATGGCGGTAACCCGCTGGCCTGCGCGGTGGCCGAAGCGGTGATCGACGTGGTCAACACGCCTGAAGTGCTCGGTGGCGTCAAAGCCAAGCATCTGAAATTCAAGGCGCGCCTGGAGCAGATCGGCGAGAAGTACGGCCTGTTTACCCAGGTCCGTGGTCTGGGCCTGTTGATCGGCTGCGTGCTGAACGACGCCTGGAAAGGCAAGGCCAAGGACATCTTCAACGCCGCCGAGCAAGAAGGCCTGATGATTCTGCAAGCCGGCCCGGACGTGATTCGTTTCGCCCCGAGCCTGGTAGTGGAAGACGCCGACATCGACGCCGGCCTGGACCGCTTCGAGCGGGCTGCGGCGAAGCTGACGCAAGCCTGATCCAGACTTGACCGGCCCTGGTGGGGGTCGGGCTTTTGTGGGAGCGAGCCTGCTCGCGAATGGAATCGCCTCGGTCTGCCAGGCAGATCGAGTCGTCTGCTTCGCGAGCAGGCTCGCTCCCACAGGAGATTCACTTCAGTGTCCGGTTTTTATTCTCTGTGTATCGGCCTTACGGTCGAACCGTTTATTTCAAGTTAAGGAGTGACACCATGCTGGTGATGCGCCCCGCGCAAATGGCTGACCTGGGCGAGGTACAGCGGCTGGCTGCGGACAGTCCGATCGGTGTCACTTCCTTGCCGGACGACGTGGAACGCCTGAGCGACAAGATCGCTGCAAGCGAAGCCTCGTTCGCCGCCGAAGTCAGTTTCAACGGTGAGGAAAGCTATTTCTTCGTCCTCGAAGACACCACCACCGGCAAGCTGGTGGGTTGTTCGGCCATCGTCGCGTCGGCGGGCTATTCCGAGCCGTTCTACAGCTTTCGCAACGAGACGTTCGTCCATGCCTCCCGCGAGCTGAAGATCCACAACAAGATTCACGTCCTGTCCCAGTGCCACGACCTGACCGGCAACAGCCTGTTGACCAGTTTCTACGTGGTCCCGGAACTGGTCGGCTCGCCCTGGGCGGAGCTCAACTCCCGCGGACGCCTGCTGTTCGTGGCCAGCCATCCGGAGCGCTTCGCCGATTCGGTGGTGACCGAGATCGTCGGCTACAGCGACGAGAATGGCGATTCACCGTTCTGGGACGCCATCGGTCGCAATTTCTTCGACCTCAATTACGCCGCCGCCGAGCGCCTGTGCGGGCTGAAAAGCCGGACCTTCCTCGCCGAGCTGATGCCGCATTACCCGATCTACGTGCCGCTGTTGCCGGACGCCGCCCAGGAAGCCATGGGCCAGGTCCACCCGCGTGCACAGATCACCTTCGATATCCTGATGCGCGAAGGTTTCGAGACCGATCACTACATCGACATCTTCGACGGCGGTCCGACCTTGCATGCGCGTGTCTCGGGGATCCGCTCGATCGCCCAGAGCCGCGTGGTGCCGGTCAAGATCGGTGAAACGGTGAAGGGCATTGGCCGCCAGTACCTGGTGGCCAATGCCCAACTGCAGGATTACCGCGCCGTGCTGCTCGAACTCGATTACGCGCCGGGCAAGCCCGTGACACTGGATATGGAAGCGGCCGAAGCCCTGGGCGTCGGCGAGGGTGCCAGCGTGCGCCTGGTAGCCGTATAACGCTTTACAGACGAGTTTTTCGCGGGTGGCTTGAGCGGCCCGTTTGAGGAGATAGCATGATCGTTCGTCCCGTACGCAGCAGCGATTTACCCGCGCTGATCGCCCTGGCCCGCAGCACCGGCACCGGCCTGACCACCTTGCCGGCCAACGAAGAGCGCCTGGCGCATCGGGTCGGCTGGGCCGAGAAGACCTTTCGCGGCGAAGCCGGGCGTGGTGACGCGGACTACCTGTTCGTGCTCGAAGACGACGACGGTCGCGTGGTGGGCATTTCCGCCATCGCCGGTGCCGTGGGGCTGCGCGAGCCCTGGTACAACTTCCGCGTCGGCCTGACGGTCAGCGCTTCCCAGGAGCTGAACATCTACCGGGAAATCCCGACACTGTTCCTGGCCAACGACCTGACCGGCAACTCCGAGCTGTGCTCGCTGTTCCTGCACGCCGACTACCGCAACGGCCTGAACGGTCGCATGCTGGCCAAGGCGCGGCTGCTGTTCATCGCCGAATTCTCCCAGCTGTTCGGCAACAAGATCATCGCCGAGATGCGCGGCATGTCCGACGAAAACGGCCGTTCGCCGTTCTGGGAAAGCCTCGGTCGGCACTTCTTCAAGATGGAATTCAGCCAGGCCGATTACCTGACCGGCGTGGGCAACAAGGCTTTCATTGCCGAATTGATGCCCAAGTTCCCGCTGTACACCTGCTTCCTGTCCGAGGATGCCCGGGCCGTGATCGGCCAGGTCCATCCCGACACCGAACCGGCGCTGTCGATGCTCAAGAGCGAAGGCTTCAGTTATCAGGGCTATGTCGACATCTTCGACGCCGGCCCGGCCGTCGAATGCGAGACCGGCAAGATCCGCGCGATTCGCGACAGCCAGGCACTGGTGCTGGCCATCGGTACGCCGGGCGATGACGCCACGCCGTTCCTCATCCATAACCGCAAGTGCCAGGACTGCCGCATCACCGCGGCGCCTGCGCGCTTCGCCGCGGGCACCCTGGTGGTCGATCCGCTGACCGCCAAACGTCTTCAACTCAACGCCGGCGACCAGGTGCGTGCCGTGGCGTTGTCCGCCGCTCGGGAGACCAAATAATGAAATCGTTGTACATCGCGGGAAGCTGGCTGGAAGGCCAGGGCGACGTCTTTGAGTCGTTGAACCCGGTCACCCAGCAAGTGTTGTGGACGGGCAAGGGCGCCACGGCGGCGCAGGTCGAGTCGGCCGTGCAGGCGGCGCGCCAGGCGTTCCCGGAGTGGGCGCGGCGCTCGCTGGATGAACGCATCCAGGTGCTCGAAGCCTTCGCCGGCACCTTGAAGACGCAGGCTGACGAATTGGCCCGTTGCATCGGTGAGGAAACCGGCAAGCCGCTGTGGGAAGCCGCCACCGAAGTCACCAGCATGATCAACAAGGTGGGGATTTCGGTACAGAGCTACCGCGAGCGCACCGGCGAAAAGAGCGGCCCCCTGGGCGACGCCACCGCCGTGCTGCGGCACAAGCCCCACGGTGTGGTGGCGGTATTCGGCCCTTACAACTTCCCCGGCCATTTGCCCAACGGGCACATCGTGCCGGCGCTGCTGGCGGGTAACTGCGTGTTGTTCAAACCGAGCGAGCTGACCCCGAAAGTCGCCGAGCTGACGGTCCAGTGCTGGGTCGAGGCCGGCCTGCCGGCGGGCGTGCTGAACCTGCTGCAAGGTGCGCGGGAAACCGGTATCGCCCTGGCGGCGGATCCGGGCATCGACGGGCTGTTCTTCACCGGTTCCAGTCGCACCGGCAACCTGCTGCATCAGCAATTCTCCGGTCGTCCGGACAAGATCCTCGCGCTGGAAATGGGCGGCAACAACCCACTGGTGGTGGATGAAGTGGCCGACGTCGATGCGGCGGTCTATACGATCATCCAGTCGGCGTTCATTTCCGCCGGCCAGCGTTGCACCTGCGCACGCCGCCTGTTGGTGCCGGAAGGTGCCTGGGGCGATGCCTTGCTGGCGCGCCTGGTGCAGGTCAGCTCGACTATCGAAGTCGGCGCCTTTGACCAGCAACCGGCGCCGTTCATGGGCTCGGTGGTTTCCTTAGGCGCGGCGAAGGCGCTGATGGACGCGCAGAATCATTTGCTGGGCAAGGGCGCCGCGCCGCTGCTCGCCATGACCCAGCCGCAGCCCCAGGCCGCGTTGCTGACACCGGGTATCCTCGACGTGACCGCCGTGACCGAGCGCCCCGACGAAGAATTGTTCGGGCCGCTGCTGCAGGTGATCCGCTACAAGGATTTCGCCGCCGCGATCAGCGAAGCCAACAATACCCAATATGGCCTGGCCGCCGGGTTGCTCTCGGATTCGCAAGAACGTTACGACCAGTTCTGGCTGCAAAGCCGCGCCGGCATCGTCAACTGGAACAAACAGCTGACCGGCGCCGCCAGCAGCGCGCCGTTCGGCGGCATCGGCGCCTCGGGCAACCACCGCGCCAGTGCTTATTACGCGGCGGATTACTGCGCGTACCCGGTGGCGTCGCTGGAGACACCAAGCCTGGTGATGCCGGCCAGCCTGACGCCTGGCGTGCGAATGGCGTAGCACCCTTCGCGAGCAGGCTCGCTCCCACAAGGGATTACGCTGAACCCTGTGAGAGCGAGCCTCGTTCGCCAAGGCCGTGCCGCGGTCGTTACTTGATGTCTATAAAAAACAGATTCTCGTGGAGCCTCGCTGATGAAATCCTATGAAGTCAACTTTGACGGTCTAGTGGGGCCGACCCATAACTACGGCGGGCTCTCGTACGGCAACGTCGCGTCCCAGAGCAACAGCCAGCAATCCTCGAACCCCAAGGAAGCGGCGCTGCAAGGCCTGGCGAAAATGAAGGCGCTGATGGACATGGGCTTCCAGCAGGGCGTGCTGGCGCCGCAGGAGCGTCCGGACGTGGCGGCCTTGCGTCGGCTGGGCTTTGCCGGCAGCGATGCGCAGGTCATCCAGCGCGCCGCGAAAGAAGCGATGCCGCTGCTGGTTGCCAGTTGCTCGGCCTCGAGTATGTGGGTGGCGAACGCCGCCACCGTCAGCCCGAGCGCCGACACCGCTGACGGCCGCGTGCATTTCACCGCCGCCAACCTCAATTGCAAATACCACCGCAGCATCGAGCACCCGACCACCAGCCGCGTGTTGGGCGCGATGTTCGCCGACCAGCAGCACTTCGCCCATCACGCCGCGTTGCCCGCGGTGGCGCAATTCGGCGATGAAGGCGCGGCCAACCACACGCGATTCTGCCGTGCCTATGGCGAGGCCGGCGTCGAGTTTTTTGTCTTCGGCCGCAGCGCCTTCGACAGCCGCTACCCGTCGCCACAGAAATACCCGGCGCGCCAGACCCTCGAAGCGTCCCGCGCCGTTGCCCGCCTGCACGGCCTGAGCGAGGAGGGCGTGGTGTACGCTCAACAGAACCCGGCGGTGATCGACCAGGGCGTCTTCCACAACGACGTGATCGCGGTCGGTAACGGCGAAGTATTGTTCTATCACGAGGACGCGTTCCTCGACACGGACCGGATGCTGGCCGAGCTGAGCGATAAAATCGCCAAGGTCGGTGGGAAATTTCAGCCAGTGTGCGTACCGCGTTCGGCGGTCACCGTGGATGATGCGGTACGTTCCTACCTGTTCAATAGCCAGTTGCTGTCGCGTGCCGACGGCTCGATGCTGTTGATCGTGCCGGAAGAATGCCGTGGCAACGAACGCGTCTGGAACTACCTGCAAGGCCTGACGGGGTCTGGCGGGGTGATTCGCGAAGTGAAGGTCTTCGATCTCAAGCAAAGCATGCAGAACGGCGGCGGCCCCGCTTGCCTGAGGTTGCGCGTGGCGCTTAACGAAACCGAACTGGCGGCCGTCAACCCAGGGGTTATCATGACCGCGCCGCTGTATGAGTCGTTGACCCAATGGGTCGAGCGCCATTACCGCGACCGCATGACCGAAAACGACCTGGCGGACCCGCAATTGTTGCTTGAGTGCCGGTCGGCACTGGATGAACTGACACAAATCCTTAAACTTGGCGCGGTTTATCCTTTCCAGATCAATTGAAAGCGCGCGCGTCCTGACTACAGTCAAAGCAGGGCGCGTTGCCTTATCCCCCGACGAGAATGTAAAGACATGAGCGATACCCTGCAGCTGATCCTAGAAGACACCGACGGCACGCAACTGGAAACCTCCTGCACCCGCGTCGCGGTGATGTGGCAGGGCAAGGAGCTGTGGATCCAGCAGGACGGTCGCGGCCAGCTGTTGATCGGCGTCGACGTCGAGGAAGGGGACGCGGAATACGCCAACCTCTTGCTGCGTCCATTGGCGACCAACCTGGTCAGCCTGCAACTGGAAATGGAACCGGCCGACATCGGCGATGACGACCACGTCCATGGCCCTGACTGCGGCCACGATCACTAAGGAAACCGCGCTATGCTCGCCCTCGGCAAACTGCTTGAACTGACCCTCGCCGGCCGCGAACCGGCGGAGAAGACTCAACTGACTGTCGAAGGCGTACGGATGCGCTGGTTGAGCGAGGGCGCGCTGGAGGTCAAGCCGCCCGAAGCCCGGGACAACGGCCTGGACCTGCTGCTGTCGGCCGGTATCCATGGCAATGAAACCGCGCCGATCGAGTTGCTCGATCGACTGCTGCACGACATTGCCCGTGGCGACCTGAAGCCGCGGGCACGCATTCTATTTCTGTTCGGCAACCCCGAGGCGATTCGTCGCGGCGAGCGTTTTGTCGAGCAGGACGTCAACCGGCTGTTCAACGGCCGCCACGAACTGAGCGGCGGCCCCGAGGCGTTGCGCGCCTGTGAGCTGGAACGGCTGGCCGCGAGTTTCTTCAGCGTGCCGGACCGCAGCCGTCTGCACTACGACTTGCACACCGCCATTCGCGGTTCGAAGATCGAGCAGTTCGCCCTGTACCCCTGGAAGGAAGGTCGCCAACATTCACGTCGCGAGCTGGCGCGCCTGCGCGCGGCGGGCATGGAAGCGGTATTGCTGCAGAACAAACCGTCCATCGTCTTCAGCGCGTACACCTACGATCAGCTGGGCGCCGAGTCCTTCACCCTGGAACTGGGCAAGGCCCGGCCGTTCGGGCAGAACGGTGGCGTCAACGTCAACCAGCTGGAAACCCGCCTGCACCAGGTCATCGAAGGCAACGAGCCGGAGCTGGAAGACAGCCTGGATGGTCTGCAACTGTTCAGCGTGGCGCGGGAAATCATCAAGCACAGCGACAGCTTCCGCCTGAACCTGCCGGCGGACATCGAGAACTTCTCGGAGCTTGAAAAAGGTTACGTCCTGGCCGAGGACATCGCCCAGACCCGCTGGGTGATCGAAGAAGAGGGCGCGCGGATCATCTTCCCCAATCCCAAGGTCAAGAATGGCTTGCGCGCGGGCATCCTGATCGTGCCCGCGACGGACGAGAACCTGGCCTAAAGCCAACGCAGAACCAATGTGGGAGCGAGCTTGCTCGCGATTGCGGTGCTTCAGTCAATGTTGAAGGTGACTGACAGTCCGCTATCGCGAGCAAGCTCGCTCCCACAGGGTCTCAGTGTTTCTTTAGACCGCTACCGCCCGCTGCTCACTGCGGCGCAACGCCCGCGTCTTGTGCAGCGTATCGGCACAGGTCTTCGCCGCTTCCTGGCCCTTGTGCACGAAGTGATCGAAGAAGAATTTCTGATGTTCTTCGCCAGCGTGGAAGTGATGCGGCGTCAACACGACCGAAAATACCGGCACTTCGGTTTCCAGCTGAACCTGCATCAAACCGCTGATCACCGATTGGGCGACGAACTCGTGGCGATAGATGCCACCGTCCACCACCAGGCCGGCGGCGACGATGCCGGCGTAACGACCTGACTTGGCCAGCAGCTTGGCGTGCAGCGGGATTTCGAACGCGCCGCCGACTTCGAAGAAGTCGATGTCACTTTCCTGATAACCCTGGCTGATCATCTCAGTGACGAAGCCTTTACGGCTCTGGTCGACGATTTCCTTGTGCCAGCAGGCCTGGATGAACGCGACGCGCTCGCCCGGATGGGTTTTGGTCTTGCTGTCGATTGCGGTGGGTTGCATGTTCTGGTTCCTGTTTGTGTGAAAAACAGGGCGTCATGAATCGAAGGGGATTCGAGGGTACGCCGCGCACAAGACAGTCGCAGGCGGCCCTTGGGTGTCAATCCCGTTCTCTCTTCATCCGGACTATGACCGTCGGCCCCGGAATCACACCGGGTCTGCTGACCTTGTCGCTACACTGTAAAGACCGTGTAGCACCAAGCGCTCGCGGGCTATGCGCATTGCGCGCAATTACCGCCGGTGGGGAGTTGCACCCCGCCCTGAGAACGTTTTGCCGTCACGTTTTGTGACGGCGCAGGATTTTTAACACATAACCCCCTGTGGGAGCGAGCCTGCTCGCGAATACGGTGTGTCAGCTAAATAAATGTCGCTGACCCAACGCGTTCGCGAGCAGGCTCGCTCCCACAGGGGAACTGATCAATCTTCAGGCCAGGTGTTCTTTTCCTTCGGCCGGGCTTGATTATTCCTGCCCATGCCCGCAGTAATTGCCCTTCGAAAGGGAATTTCCCCCATCTGAAACCGAGGCCAGATTCATGAGCGCTATCGACCTTCGCAGCGACACGGTGACCCAACCTTGCGCCGGCATGCTGGATGCCATGGCCAGCGCGCCGACCGGCGACGATGTGTATGGCGAAGACCCGACCGTCAATCGTCTCGAAGCCGAGCTGGCCGCGCGCCTGGGGTTCGCGGCGGCGTTGTTCGTGCCCACGGGCACCATGAGCAACCTGCTGGGGTTGATGGCCCACTGTGAGCGCGGCGATGAATACATCGTCGGCCAGCAGGCCCACACCTACAAATACGAGGGTGGCGGTGCGGCGGTGCTCGGTTCGATCCAGCCCCAGCCCCTGGAAGTGCAGGCGGACGGCTCGCTGGACTTGGCGCAAGTGGCTGCCGCGATCAAGCCCGACGATTTCCATTTTGCCCGCACCCGCCTGCTGGCCCTGGAAAACACCATGCAGGGCAAGGTCTTGCCGCTGGAATACCTGGCGCAAGCCCGGCGTTTCACTCGGCAACATGGCCTGGCGCTGCACCTGGACGGCGCGCGGCTGTACAACGCCGCCGTCAAGCTGAACGTGGACGCCCGGGAGATCACCCAGCATTTCGATTCGGTGTCGGTGTGCCTGTCCAAGGGGCTCGGTGCCCCGGTGGGCTCGGTGCTGTGCGGCACTGACGAGTTGATCGGCAAGGCCCGTCGGCTGCGCAAGATGGTCGGTGGCGGCATGCGCCAGGCCGGGATCCTCGCGGCGGCGGGGCTGTATGCCCTGGAACATAACGTCCGACGCCTGGCCGACGATCACGCCAATGCCCAGCGGCTTGCCGAGGGCTTGCGTGCGGCGGGTTATTCCGTCGAGCCGGTGCAGACCAACATGGTCTACGTGCAGATCGGCGAGCGGGCCGAGGCGATAAAGGCCTATGCCGCCGAGCGACGCATCCAGCTCAGTGCCGCGCCCCGTCTGCGGATGGTCACCCACATGGATGTCGGCGCCGGGCAAATCGACCAGGTGATCGACACTTTCGTCGAATTTTCCCGCAACTGATCCTTTCAGCGGTCCGATTGACGGTTTCTATCGCATAACACACTGTACCCCACGCAAAGGGCCGATATAATGCGGCCCTTTGCCGTTGCTTCGTCTGTTGACGTTTTGCACAGGCCTTTGGCCGCAGCCTCCGTGGAAGAACCTAATGAAAAGCGCAGAAATCCGTGAAGCCTTCCTTCGCTTCTTCGAAGAGCAAGGCCACACCCGAGTAGCCTCCAGCTCTTTGATTCCGGGCAACGACCCGACCCTGCTGTTCACCAACGCGGGGATGAACCAGTTCAAGGACTGCTTCCTGGGCCAGGAAAAACGTGCCTACACCCGCGCGGTGAGCAGCCAGAAATGCGTGCGTGCCGGTGGCAAGCACAACGACCTGGAAAACGTCGGCTATACCGCTCGTCACCACACCTTTTTCGAAATGCTGGGTAACTTCAGCTTCGGTGACTATTTCAAGCGCGACGCCATCACCTTCGCCTGGACATTCCTGACTTCCGAAAAGTGGCTGAACCTGCCGAAGGAAAAGCTCTGGGTCACGGTCTACGCCACCGACGACGAAGCCTACGACATCTGGACCAAAGAGGTCGGTGTCCCGGCTGAACGCATGGTGCGCATCGGCGACAACAAAGGCGCGCCTTACGCTTCCGACAACTTCTGGACCATGGGTGATACCGGCCCGTGCGGCCCTTGCACCGAGATCTTCTACGATCACGGTGCCGACATCTGGGGCGGCCCACCCGGCTCGCCGGAAGAAGACGGCGACCGCTACATCGAGATCTGGAACAACGTGTTCATGCAGTTCAACCGCACCGCCGACGGCGTGTTGCATCCGCTGCCGGCGCCGTCGGTAGACACCGGCATGGGCCTGGAGCGGATCAGTGCGGTGTTGCAGCACGTCCACTCCAACTACGAGATCGACCTGTTCCAGAGCCTGCTGGCCGCTTCGGCCAAGGCCATCGGTTGCACCAACGACAACCAGGCCTCGCTGAAAGTGGTGGCCGACCATATCCGTTCCTGCGGCTTCCTGATCGCCGACGGCGTGCTGCCTTCCAACGAAGGTCGCGGCTATGTGCTGCGCCGGATCATTCGTCGCGCCTGCCGTCACGGCAACAAGCTGGGCGCCAAGGGCAGCTTCTTCTATCAGATCGTCGCGGCGCTCGTGGCCGAGATGGGCGAGGCCTTTCCGGAGCTCAAGACTCAGCAGGCGCACATCGAACGTGTCCTCAAGGGTGAAGAAGAGCAGTTCGCCAAGACCCTGGAGCAGGGCCTGAAGATTCTCGAGCAGGATCTGGCCGAGCTCAAGGGCAACGTGGTTCCCGGTGACGTGGTGTTCAAGCTGTACGATACCTATGGCTTCCCGATGGACCTGACCGGCGACATCGCCCGCGAACGCAACCTGACCCTCGACGAGGAAGGTTTCGAGCGCGAGATGGAAGCCCAGCGCGTGCGTGCGCGCTCCGCCAGCTCCTTCGGCATGGACTACAACAGCCTGGTCAAGGTTGACGTGGCCACCGAATTTACCGGTTACGCCGCGACCACCGGCTCGGCCAAGATCGTGGCTATCTACAAGGACGGGCAATCGGTCGATATCCTGAGCGAAGGCCAGGAAGGCGTGATCGTGCTGGACAAGACTCCTTTCTACGCCGAGTCCGGCGGCCAGATCGGCGACAGCGGCTACTTGCAGGCCGGCAACTCGCGCTTCGATGTGCGTGACACCACCAAGACCGGCGGCGCGTTCCTGCACCACGGCGTGCTGGCCTCCGGCAGCCTGATGGTCGCAGCGCCCGTGGCCGCCCATGTCGACGCCGAGGTCCGTCACGCGACTGCGTTGAACCACTCCGCGACACACTTGCTGCACGCAGCGTTGCGCCAGGTGCTGGGTGAACACGTTCAGCAGAAGGGCTCGTTGGTGGACAGCCAGCGCCTGCGCTTCGACTTCAGCCATTTCGAAGCGATCAAGCCTGAGCAACTCAAGGCGCTGGAAGACATCGTCAACGCCGAGATCCGCAAGAACTCCCCGGTAGAGACCGAGGAAACCGACATCGAGACCGCCAAGCGCAAAGGCGCGATGGCGCTGTTCGGCGAGAAGTACGGCGACAATGTGCGCGTGCTGAGCATGGGCGATTTCTCGGTGGAGCTGTGCGGTGGCATCCACGCCAATCGTACCGGCGACATCGGCCTGCTGAAGATCATCAGCGAAGGCGGCGTGGCCTCCGGTGTGCGGCGTATCGAGGCGGTCACTGGCGCTGCTGCGCTGGCCTACCTCAACGCGGCTGAAGAACAACTCAAGGAAGCGGCGAGCCTGATCAAGGGCAGCCGTGACAACCTGATCGACAAGCTGTCGGCTGTGCTGGAGCGCAACCGCCTACTGGAAAAGCAGCTTGAACAGTTGCAGGCCAAGGCTGCCAGCGCCGCGGGCGACGATCTGTCGGCCCAGGCGGTGGACGTCAAGGGTGTGAAAGTGCTGGCCGTGCGTCTCGACGGCCAGGACGGCAAGGCGCTGCTGGCGCTGGTCGATCAACTGAAAAACAAACTCGGCCGCGCAGTGATCCTGCTCGGCGGTGTCCATGAGGAAAAGGTCGTTCTCGTCGCAGGCGTGACCAAAGACCTGACTGGCCAACTCAAAGCCGGTGATTTGATGAAGCAGGCCGCTGCGGCAGTGGGCGGGAAGGGCGGTGGTCGTCCGGACATGGCGCAAGGCGGCGGTACCGACGCCAGCGCCCTGGACGCGGCACTGGCCCAGACCGTTGCATTTGTAGAGCAGGGCATTTAAGGCAGCGCCCCGGGTTCGCCAAGGCGGGCCCGGGCGCTGTCGAGATTATTTGGGCGCCCTTCATGGGCAGAGGCGGCTTTGAAATGGCTTTGATCGTACAGAAATTTGGAGGCACCTCGGTCGGCACCGTCGAGAGAATCGAACAAGTCGCCGACAAGGTTAAGAAATTCCGTGACGCTGGCGATGACCTGGTGGTCGTGCTGTCGGCAATGAGCGGCGAGACCAACCGTCTGATCGATCTGGCCAAGCAAATCAGTGGCGACCAGCAACCGGTCCCCCGTGAGCTGGACGTAATCGTTTCCACTGGCGAGCAGGTGACCATCGCCTTGCTGGCCATGGCGCTGATCAAGCGTGGCGTACCGGCGGTGTCCTACACCGGCAACCAGGTGCGTATCCTGACCGACAGTGCGCATAACAAAGCGCGTATCCTGCAGATCGACGACCAGAAGATTCGCGGTGACCTGAAGGCTGGCCGCGTCGTGGTTGTCGCCGGTTTTCAGGGCGTGGACGAGCACGGCAACATCACCACCCTCGGCCGTGGCGGTTCCGATACCACTGGCGTGGCCCTGGCGGCAGCCCTCAAGGCTGACGAGTGCCAGATCTACACCGATGTGGATGGCGTCTACACCACCGATCCGCGGGTCGTGCCCGTGGCTCAGCGCCTGGACAAGATCACCTTCGAAGAGATGCTGGAAATGGCCAGCCTCGGTTCCAAGGTGTTGCAGATCCGCGCGGTAGAGTTCGCCGGCAAGTACAACGTTCCGCTGCGCGTTCTGCACAGCTTCAAGGAGGGTCCGGGCACCCTCATTACTATCGATGAAGAGGAATCCATGGAACAGCCGATCATTTCCGGCATCGCTTTCAACCGCGATGAAGCCAAGCTGACCATCCGTGGCGTGCCAGACACTCCCGGCGTGGCGTTCAAGATTCTCGGCCCGATCAGCGCGGCCAACATTGAAGTCGATATGATCGTGCAGAACGTCGCGCACGATAACACCACCGACTTCACCTTCACCGTGCACCGCAACGATTACCAGGCCGCTGAAACCGTGCTGAAAAAGACCGCTGGCGAGATTGGCGCCCGGGAAGTGGTGGGCGACACCAAGATCGCCAAGGTCTCGATCGTCGGCGTCGGCATGCGCTCCCACGCAGGCGTGGCCAGCCGCATGTTCGAATCGCTGGCCAAGGAAAGCATCAACATCCAGATGATCTCCACCTCGGAAATCAAGGTGTCGGTGGTGATCGAAGAGAAGTACCTGGAACTGGCCGTGCGCGCCCTGCACACGGCTTTTGAGCTCGACGCTGCGGCCCGACAGGGCGAGTAAGGCGTTGCCTTGAGGGCGCGGTTTCGACCGCGCCCTTTGTTTTTCCGGATGGCATGTCCCAAAACTGTTCTTTTGCGCCCGCTGGTCAATACTAGGCCTGTGGGCTGCGACCGTTTCGGTTGTAGGTGTCATGCCCTTTTTTTGCAGACTGTTGTTCCTGAACTGAATCGCGTGAGGAGAAAGGTATGCTGATTCTGACCCGTCGGTGCGCAGAGAGCCTGATTATTGGCGATGGCGAAATCACCGTGACCGTGCTCGGCGTCAAAGGAAACCAAGTGCGTATCGGCGTCAACGCGCCGAAAGAGGTCGCTGTGCACCGGGAGGAAATTTACCTGCGTATCAAGAAAGAGAAGGACGACGAACCAAGCCATTAATTTTTATCGATTTTTATGTTTGCAAACGGGGATGAAGGTGGTTAATATACGCCCCGTGTTGCGGAGAGCTGGCCGAGTGGCCGAAGGCGCTCCCCTGCTAAGGGAGTACACCTCAAAAGGGTGTCGGGGGTTCGAATCCCCCGTTCTCCGCCATTATTCGTTTAGTGCGCTGTCTCTGGCTTGATCGGTAAGTGTTTGAAATTACTGAAAAAAGCGCTTTACAAAAAGATTCGGCGACCTATAATGCGCGGCAACAAATGCACTCGTAGCTCAGCTGGATAGAGTACTCGGCTACGAACCGAGCGGTCACAGGTTCGAATCCTGTCGAGTGCACCATTTAAGAGTTGCTTGCAGCGATGCAAATAACTTGGCTACAACCAGTTGTGATCTGGTATAAAACCACAACTTGCACTCGTAGCTCAGCTGGATAGAGTACTCGGCTACGAACCGAGCGGTCACAGGTTCGAATCCTGTCGAGTGCACCAAACACCAAAAAGCCTGCGTCCAACGCGGGCTTTTTGCTGTCTGGGATTTAACGTTTCACGCAGCCTTTTCCATCGAACGCGACCTCGGTGCTGCGGCCGTTCCTCTTTTTGTAGGTATAGCGCGTGTTCGAATTCCGCACCTTGATCGTGTCGGGCCTGCCGAGTGCGCTCTCCACGTCTTGCTGGCTCATGCCAGCGATTACCCGCCGATTCATGATTGCCTCCCGGCGCTGACTGGCGTCGATCAGATTCCCGCAGTCGTCCTCCAACTGGCCAACGATGGTCGGTGCCTTGCGTCTGTTTGTGTTGTCGGATGTTTTCAGCGGCAGCGCTTCCGGCAGCAGCGGTGCGACGTGGCCTGGGTTGAATGAGTTTATCTGCTGCACGGACAGGATCTCCCCGGACGGGCAGCTCAGGCTCGTGAACGTCACCTGCCCGGCGCCGTTTTCGCAGCGATGCACGGTTTGTGCGACGCTCCAGAGAGGCAAGCAGGCTAAGGCGGCGAGTGGAAACAGACAGCGGTTTGCGAGCATCCGGGCTTCCTCCTTGACCGTTGGTAAAGAAGGGTAGCCGCTACATTTGCGCCGCAGCGTGTGTTTTCTTTTCAGAATAAGTCGTCGTAAATGCAGAGGTTCAGCCTGTGTTCAGGTTTGTCTCGCAAGCGCTTGTTCTTGCCACGATTTTTTAACGTTCTAGAGCGTCAAGCGGTGTATGATTGCGGCCGTCAGCCCCGCCGGGGCTTTGGAATATCTTCATGGACTTACCCAGTAGTTACTCAATATCGCGTTTTACCAATCATGAATTGACTGATTGATCCTTCCGGCGTGCTCCACTGCTGGGAGTGGAGTTCGCCTATGACCGAAGTAGAAGTAAAAAAAACGCAGGAAAGCCTTCAGGATCGCCTCGCTCAAGTCGTTGAGCTGCTGCATCGTCAGCGGGTCGTCGAAGACCTGACGCATCGCCAGGAAGGCCCTCATTCCGACCGGGTCGGGAACCTGGTCCACCGGCAGAATCTCGTCGAGTTGCAGCGCAAGCTCGATGACCTGCACTCGGCCGACGTCGCCTACATCCTCGAAGCCTTGCCACTGGAAGAACGTCTGACCGTCTGGCAGCTGGTCCAGGCCGATCGCGACGGTGACATCCTGCTGGAAGTGTCCGACTCGGTTCGTGAAACCCTGATCGCCGACATGGATGATCACGAGCTGTTGGCGGCGGCCAAGGAGATGGACGCCGACGAGCTCGCCGACCTCGCCCCCGAACTGCCGCGCGATGTTGTCCATGAGTTGATGGAAGCCCTTGATGGGCAACAGCGCGAGCGTGTCCGCTCGGCATTGTCCTACGACGAGGAGCAGGTCGGTGCGCTGATGGACTTCGAGATGGTGACGATCCGCGAGGATGTCAGCCTTGAAGTGGTCTTGCGTTACCTGCGTCGCCTCAAGGAGCTGCCGGGGCATACCGACAAACTCTTCGTGGTTGATTACGACGGCGTGCTCACCGGCGTGCTGCCGATCAAGCGGCTGCTCGTCAATGACCCGGAGAAGCAGGTTGCCGAGGTCATGGCCAGCGACACGGTGAGTTTCCATCCCGACGAAAATGCCTACGACGCGGCCCAGGCATTCGAGCGTTATGACTTGATTTCCGCGCCGGTGGTGGACAAGAACGGCAAACTGATCGGCCGTCTCACCATCGACGAAATGGTTGACCTGATTCGTGAGGAAAGCGAAAGCGAAGTCCTCAGCATGGCCGGTCTGCGAGAAGAGGAAGACATCTTCGCTTCGGTCTGGAGATCCCTGCGCAACCGTTGGGCCTGGCTGGCGGTCAATCTGGTTACGGCGTTTGTCGCTTCTCGCGTCATCGGCCTGTTCGAAGGCTCCATCGAGAAACTGGTAGCGCTGGCGGCGTTGATGCCTATCGTAGCCGGCATCGGCGGCAACTCTGGCAACCAGACCATCACCATGATCGTTCGCGCCATGGCGCTGGACCAGGTCAGCACCGGCAATACGTCGCGATTGATGCGCAAGGAGCTGGCGGTGGCGTTGATCAACGGCGTGATCTGGGGCGGCGTGATCGGCGTGGTGGCGTACCTGCTATACGGCAGTTGGTCGCTGGGTGTGGTGATGACCGCGGCGATGACGCTCAATCTGCTGCTGGCGGCGTTGATGGGAGTATTGATCCCGATGACCCTGGCCCGCCTGGGGCGCGACCCGGCAATGGGCGCCAGCGTGATGATTACCGCCATGACGGACAGTGGAGGGTTCTTCATCTTCCTGGGCCTGGCGACGATTTTTCTGCTCTGAATGGCTCCTCAAGAAGCCCGCTTGATTGGCGTAATGCTGTTCACTTAAGGCAACCGACGAACCCGTGGCGAGGGAGCAAGCTCCCTCGCCACGGGTACTTCATTTTTCTCAAGTGAATTGCATTAGCCTGTTTGGCGGGCTTTTTTGTGCGCGATGGTTTTTGCCAGGGGCCGGATTCCAGGCAAAAAAAAGCCAGCACAAGGCTGGCTTTAATAATTGGGTGGTGATCAGGACGCGTCTGCGGCCATTTCTGCGTCGTGGGCAATCAGCGAAACGAGGGCGTTCTGCTGACGATGGGAAAGTTGTCGGAAGCGTTGAAGCAACTCGCGCTCGTGCAACGACAGCTCAGGGCTGTCCAGGCGCATGCTCAACTCTTCACCCAATGCCCCTTCCTGAATCAGGCTTTGCTCAAGGCGCGCGATGATTTCGGAGTTCATGCTGCGGTGATGATTACGAGCCACCTCGGCAATGCGTTCCCGCATTCCGTCTGGCAGACGCACGACGAACTTGTCAGCCGTACGGCTGGAATAAATTGCCTGTTTCATTGGGCGCATATTTATTTAACCGGTTAGTTCAGGGGAGCGGTTCTCGGGATTGGCCGCAGGATGTCGATAGGACAAGGTCTGCAGCCAAATGTTCAACCTGAATTGTTAAGAGGCCGCATGATGCCTCAAAATTGCCAGATCATTGGCGCCAATTCTGTGACAAATTCTGATCCGGGTAAAGGCGTTATGCCAGCACCCTTCGTCAAAAAATGCGGACTGGTTTGAAAAAACACACAGGTTCCGCATTTGTGACCACTGCATCGTGTCGTTGTGCCATACCGTTTGGCGGATAACCGCTACGGAGCAAAACGCCGACTGTCCTTGCTCTGTACAGGATAGTGGCAAAATGCCGATTTACTAGGCCGACGAGCCGGGGATGGATGAATGGTGGCTGAATTCGCCAGGTCTGTGCTCCACGCAGCGGTTCAGCTGCACCATTTGCCTACACTTATCAGGCAACGACGACATGACAAACGCGAGAGCGGCCGTTAACATGCACGCCGTCCAACGCACCGCGTTTCTCGCGGTCGACTCGTGTCTCAGTAGCTCAATTGGATAGAGCATCCCCCTCCTAAGGGGAAGGTTGGCAGTTCGAACCTGCCCTGGGACACCATTATTAAACAGTGATTTAGCGCAAATGCCGCTCACTTCCCCGCGTGCATACTCCCTATCCAAACGAACAACCTCTACTTCAGCGTCCTGATCGTGCCCTGAACAGCCTTTCATCCTCCTCAGGCTGTGACCGATTGCCCATTTTGACCCTTTTGTATCGAGTCTGTTTCTGTAACACGAAACTTCCTCCCCCCTCTGCTATCTGACCGTCTCGGTACGTTGTAGGAATACCTACCTCTTTTATCTGTATCAGTGCCAATGCCGCGACCGGCGGGCCTGACTTATCGTGTTTTTGATTCAAACCACAAGGATGTGACATGCAGCCAGCCGCACCCTGCCGACCGCGTAGCAGCCCTCGCCGTTGTGTTGACGCAACCCGTTCATCTGCACGAAACGCCAGGCGTCTCGCGCTGCTGTTGATGGCGGCCTGCATGACGGGACCGTGGAGTGCTGCACAGGCGGCTGGGCCTGAAGAAGAACTCTTGCGCCAGCAAGAGCGCGAACGGGTGCTGAGGGAGCAATTGGAATCCCGGCCGGACGTGCGCCTGCAGGCGGCACCCGTGGACGAAGGTGTCGATCGTTTGCCCTCCAGGGAGAGCCCCTGCTTTGCGATCAATGACATCCGCCTGATCGGCGAGGCGTCGGAACAATTCCAGTGGGCGTTGCGCGCTGCCAACCCCAAGGATGATCCCGCCATTGGCCGTTGCCTCGGTGGCGGCGGGATCAACCTGACGATGAAACGCATGCAGAATGCGATCATCGAGGCCGGCTACGTCACCACGCGCGTACTGGCCGAAGCCCAGGATCTGAACAGTGGGGTCCTGGTGTTGACCCTCGTGCCGGGGCGCATCCGTGAGATTCGTTTCGAAGAGGGCACCAGCTCGCGAGCCAATGCCTGGAACGCGATGCCGGCCAGTCCTGGCGATCTGCTCAACTTGCGCGACATCGAGCAGGCGCTGGAGAACTTCAAGCGCGTGCCGACCGCCGAGGCCGACATCAAGATCGCGCCCGCCCGTGCCGCCGACGCCAAACCCGGTGAGAGCGACGTGGTAATCGCCTGGAGCCAGCGGTTCCCCGCTCGGGTGAGCCTGTCGGTAGACAATTCGGGCAGCAAGACCACGGGTAAATACCAGGGCAACGTGTCGCTGTCCTTGGACAACCTGCTGTCGCTCAACGATTTGTTCTACGCCAGTGTGAACCATGACTTGGGCGGTGGTGAATCCGGCCATCGCGGCTCCGATGGCAGCACGCTGCATTACTCGCTGCCGTTCGGCTACTGGCAGTTGGGGTTCACCAGCAGCGAATACAACTATGAACAGTCGGTCGCCGGCGCCAACCAGACCTATCAGTACCGGGGCGAGAGCCGCAACAACGAATTGCGCCTGTCCCGCCTGCTGTACCGCGACGCTGTTCGCAAGACTACCGCCTGGGGCAGCCTGTGGACGCGTTCGTCGGAGAACTTCATCGACGACACCGAAATCGGTAACCAGAAACGCCGCATGGCCGGTTGGCAGTTGGGGTTGGACCATCGGGAATTCATTGGCGCTTCGATTCTCGACCTGGGCGTCGCCTACCGTCGCGGCACTGGGGCCAACGACGCGCTCAGGGCCCCCGAAGAAGATTTTGATGCCGGCACGTCACGCTCGCAGATCATTACCGCCGATGCCCAATTGCAGGTGCCGTTCCTGGTCGGCGATCAGCGCCTGCGCTACATCGGCGGCTGGCGCGCGCAATGGAACCGTACGCCGCTGGTGCCCCAGGATCGCTTCTCCATTGGCGGGCGCTACAGCGTGCGGGGCTTTGATGGCGAAAACATTCTGTCCGCCGACCGCGGCTGGACGCTGCGCAACGAAATCGGCCTGTCCCTGGGGCAGACCGGCCAGGAGCTCTACACCGGTATCGACTATGGCGAAGTCAGCGGCCAGGCCAGTGAATTCCTGATCGGCCAGCGCCTGGCGGGGGCCGTAGTGGGTATCCGCGGTGGTTACAAGGGCCTGTCCTATGACTGGTCGCTGGGTACGCCGTTGAAGAAACCCGATGGTTTCGAGACGGCCAACGTGACCAGCGCGTTCACCGTCATCTGGTCATTCTGAGGTGATCCCATGCAGTTCGAGACGCTAGACATTATCGCCCCCGGCCTGATCGACGAACCCTGGAGCGAAGCCGCGGTGTTCGGCTCCGCCACCTGGTTGTGGATGCATTCCAAAGCCCATCGCGATGCGCCGTTGCACACGTTGCCGACGCTGCTGTTGCCGGCCCTCAAGCATCGCCAGTTCGTGCTCGGCTCCGAACACGGCAAGCCGGTGTTCTACCTGTCCTGGCTCAACCTCGACGAGGCGGCAGAGCAACGTTACCTGCGCCAGTCGCCGCTTGCGCTGACCCAGGGCGACTGGAACAGCGGCGAACGCCTCTGGCTCAACGATTGGGTCGCTCCCTTTGGGCACACGGCGGTATTGAGCCGCTTGTTGCAACGTCATCTTTTCATCAATCGCTGCGCCCGTGCCCTCTATCACCGAGGTGACGAGCGCGGCCTGCGGGTCAAGACATTCCAGGGGATCGGGGTCATCCCCGAACAGGCCCAAGCCTGGTTTGCCGCTCATCCGCTGGCAATCGAAGCGTAACTCCAACCACTGGTCGTGCGGGCAGGCTCCGCAAATGGAATTGCTATGAACAAGCATCTGTACCGAATCGTTTTCAACAAGGCCCGCGGACTGTTGATGGTCGTGGCCGAGAACGTCACCAGCCAGGTCAAAGCGCCGGGGACCTGCTCTGGGCCGACGGCTGGCGCAGCGGCTTGCACGGCGACACTCGGGGCGTTGCGCTTTGCCTTGATGGCAGCGATTGGCCTGGTGTCCTTGAGCGTGGCGCCAACCTGGGCCGGCACCATTGTCGCCGATCCAGGCGCGCCGGCCGGTCAGCGACCAGGAGTGATACAGAGCGCCAACGGCACGCCGCAGGTCAATATCCAGGCCCCCAGCGCCGGCGGTGTCTCGCGCAATACCTATAACCAGTTTGACGTCGATGGCCGGGGGGTAATCCTCAACAACGGCGCGGGCAATAGCCAGACGAAACTGGGCGGTTGGATCGAAGGCAACCCGATGTTGGGCAATGGCGGCGCGCGAGTCATCCTCAACGAAGTCAATTCCAGTAATCCCAGCCAGTTGCGCGGTTACGTCGAAGTCGCCGGCCAGCGCGCCGAAGTGGTGATCGCCAACCCGTCCGGTATCACCTGCAACGGTTGCGGCTTCATCAACGCGGATCGGGCCACCCTCAGCACCGGCCGGGCGCAACTGGAGAGCGGTCGCATCACGGGCTACACCGTGCAGGGCGGCGCCATCAACATTGAGGGCAAAGGCCTGGATGCCCGCGAGACCGACTACACGGACCTGATTGCCCGTTCGGTGCAGGTCAACGCCGGGGTGTGGGCCAACGACTTGAAGGTCACCGCCGGACGTAATCAGGTCAATGCCGACAACACCCAGGCCACGCCGCTGCCGGGCGCCGACGATGAGAAACCCACCGTTGCCGTCGATGTCGCCAAGCTCGGCGGCATGTATGCCGGGAAGATCATGCTGGTGGGTACGGAGGCCGGCGTAGGGGTGCGCAACGCCGGGCAGATCGGCGCCATGGCTGGCGAGGTGGTCATCAGCGCCGACGGCAAATTGCAAAACCAAGGTGCGATCAGCAGCGCAACGGCGACGCGAATCACTGCCGCCAGCGTTGATAACAGCGGCACGCTCTATGCCAAGGGCGACCTGGGGCTCGACAGCGCCAGTGACATCGACAACAGCGGCACCGTTGCCAGCCAGAACCACACGACGCTGACCGCCAAGACTATTCGCAGCACCACGGCCTCGAGCCTGGCGGCGGGCGTCGGGGCGGACGGCAAGCTGGGCAGCAGCGGCAACCTCGCGCTACGGGCCGCCACGGTCAAGGCGCAGGGCCAGAACCTTGCCGGCGGCGATGTCAGCGTCGAGGCGGCTGACCTGGACCTGAGCGGCAGCCAGACCCTGGGCCGCAACATCACCCTGACGGCCCGCACTGGCGATGCCAACCTCAGTGGCAGTCAAGTCGATGCGAACCAGGTGCTGAATGCCAAGGCGGCCAAGACCCTGCGCACCGATGCGGCCAAGGTCAACGCCGGCAACCTGCAAGTGAGCGCGCGTGATGTGTCCAATATCGGCGGTGAACTGGTGCAGACCGGCACCGCCGATACCTCGATCACCGCCGTCGCCACGCTCGACAACAGCGGTGGGCGGATTGCCTCCAACGGCAACAACCTGAAGCTTGGCGCCCATCGCCTCGACAACAGCAACAGCAAGGTCGAACACGCCGGCAAAGGCACCCTGGACATCCAGGCCACTCAGTTGGCCGGCAGCAAAGGCACCTTGGCGAGCAATGGCACGTTGAGCGTCAAGGCCCGCGAGGTGGTGGTCGATGATGGTCTGACCCAAGGCCAACAGATCACGCTCGACACCACGACCCTGTCCAACCAGCGTGGACGCATTCTCCAGACCGGCGCGCAAACGTTGCAGGTCACCGCCCGTGAACGTTTCGACAATCAGGCCGGGCAAGTCAGCAGTCCCGGCGCGGTGAACGTGAAGGTCGGCACGTTGAACAACCAGGGCGCTAAAGTCCTCGCTACCGATAACGGTACGTTGACCGTCACGGCCGACAAAGAGATCAATAACGGCGGCGGGACGCTGGCCGCCAGCGGTACGACAAAGGTCAGCGGCGAGGCGCTGGATAACGCCCAAGGCACCGTGAGTGCCGGCGGTGAGCTGTACGCGACGTTCGACCGCTTGAATAATATCGGCGGCACGCTGGCCGCGACCCAGCGCATGGAGATCATCGCCGGGCAGTTGAACAACACCAACGGCGTGCTGGGCTCGGTGAATTCCGGGGTGCTGGTCAGTGTCTCGGCGGATGCGCTGAACAACAGCGGCGGACGCCTTGAAGCGCTGGGTGATATCGAGCTGTCGGCCCAGGGCTTGAATAACCAGGGCGGGGTAATCAGTGGCCGGGCCTTGGACCTGAACAGCCACGGCCTGCTGATGGACAACAGCCAGGGCACGTTGAATGCCGGTGCGACCCTTGATCTGCGCAGCGGTGAATTGCGCAACGCGGCGGGCCTGATCCAGGCCAAGGGCAAGCTGTTCATCGATACCGGCAGCCAGGCGCTGAACAACCTTCAGTCCGGCACCACCCAAGGCATCAGCGGCCAGGACGCGGTGGAAATCCACAGCGCCCATTTCAACAACAGCACCGGCTTCCTCGGCGCCAAGGGCGCTCTGGTGCTCAAGGCCACCGACCTCACCAACGGCAGCGGCGGCCAGATCATTGGCCAGAACAGCGTACAGGTCGAAGGCGCCCGGGTGGATAACCGCGGCGGCCAGTTGCAGGGCCTCGGCGATGTCCAGTTGGTGCTGGGCGAGACGCTCGACAACCAGGGCGGACTGGTTCGCAGTGCCGGAACCCTGGGCGTGACTGCCGATGTGCTCGACAACAGCGCCACCCAAGGTGCCAACCAGGGCCTCGAAGGCCGCGCCATGAGCCTGGCGCTCGACACCTTCGGCAACCAGGCCGGTGCCGTGCGCGTCGACCAAGGGTTGTCCATCGGCGTCAGCCAGGCGTTGGATAACCAGGGCGGCCTGGTTTCCGCGGGAGTCGGCTTGACCATCACCGATCGCGATCCGGCGCAACGTCGCCAGGCGGTGCACAACCTCGACGGAACCCTGCTCGCCGGTAGCCTGCTGTCCCTCAACGCGGCCTATTACGCGGGCACCGGTCGAGCCCTGAGCCTGGGCGACCTGACGTTCAGCCTGCAAAGTGGCCTGGACCTGAGTGGCCAGATCCAGGCCAATAACAAAGTTGACCTGAGCACCGATGGGGCTTTCAACAACAGCGGAAAACTGCTGGCGGGCAATCTCCTGCTGGTGCGTTCGCAGACGCTGGACAACGCCGCCACTGGCGAGATCAGCGCCGGCCAGGTTCGCCTGGACGTCAACGACAGCCTGACCAACCGTGGCCTGATCGACGGCCAGCAAGTGCGTGTGCAAGCGCTGTCGCTGAATAACCTGGGCACCGGGCGTCTGTACGGTGATCGATTGGCGATCGCCACCTCGGCGCTGGCCAACCGCGACGAGAACGGCGTCGCTGCGACCATCGCCGCCCGTGAGTCGCTGGACATTGGCACCGGCACCCTGGACAACCGCGAGCAGGCAATGATTTTCAGTGCCGGAGACCTCGCCATCGGCGGTGCGCTGAGCGCCACTGACAAAGCCCAGGACCGGGCCCAACTGCTGACCAACGCCAGTGCGACCATCGAGGCCCTCGGCAACCTGTCGCTCGATGTGCAAAGCGTGCGCAACACCAACGAACACTTCAGTACCCAACAGGTGGAAGTCAGCCGCACCGCCTTGCAGGAATTCCAGCTCAGCGGTTCGCCGAACCGTTACCAGGGCAACCAGATTTCCGTGAGCCACGACGAGGTCAATTACCTCAACACGCCTGAGGGGAGCAAAGATAGCTGGAACCGCTACGACTACACCCGCGTGGTCCAGGAAACCCAGATCGCCACCTCGGCACCAGCGCAGATCCTTTCTGGCGGGACCATGGCGATCAGCGCAGGGGACGTGCTCAACGACAAGAGCCGCATCATTGCCGGCGGGTTGTTGCAGGCCGACATTACCAGCCTGACCAACACTGAACTGACCGGCCAGCGCATCACCACCGACAGCGGCACCGCAACGAGCTTCTATCGCATCCAGCGCAAGGGCCGGGACCGTCAGGGAACAGCCATGACGGGCTACACGCCTGCGCCCTTGATCCAGGACATCACCTTGCAACCGACCGTGTTCGCCCAGAACGCCGCCGGCAATGGTACCGGCACCCAGATCAGCGCTCGCGCCACACAGGGCGTCGGCGAACAGATCGCCGCCACGGGCACGGTCAGCGCTCCGGTCGGCAGGACCCATCAAGTAGCGCCCATCGTTCAGGTCGCGGCCCAGACCACCCTCAACAGCAAGGGCGTGGCCGAGCAGATCCGCAGCGGCGGGCCATCCCTGGCCTTGCCGGACAACAGCCTGTTCACCACAAATCCCCAGAACACCAGCAGCTACCTGATCGAAACCGATCCGCGTTTTGCCAGCTACCGCACCTGGCTGTCATCGGACTACATGCTGCAGCGCCTGCAAGTCGACCCGGCATTGACGCAACAACGTCTGGGCGACGGTTTCTACGAACAGAAATTGATCCGCGAACAGGTGGCGCAACTTACCGGCCGACGTTTCCTTGATGGTTACGCCAATGATGAAGCGCAGTATCGCGCCCTGATCGACAACGCCGTGACCGTCGCCAGTCAATGGCAGCTGGTGCCCGGCGTGGCCCTGACCTCCGCGCAAATGGCTCAATTGACCAGCGACATTGTCTGGCTGGTGCAGAAGCAGGTGACCCTGGCCAACGGCGACACCCGCAATGTGCTGGTGCCACAAGTGTATGTACGGGTCCAGGAGGGCGACCTCAACGGCTCCGGCGCGTTGATAGCCGGGCAGCAGTTGAACCTGAACATCGCTGGCGACCTGATCAACAGTGGCAGCCTGGCCGGGCGCAGTGTCATGGCGATCACTGCGCAGAACATCGACAACCTTGGTGGGCGCATCCAGGCCGACAAGGCATCGCTCACCGCGCGGGAAAACCTCAACAATCTCGGCGGCCTGATCGGTGCCGTGGACAACCTGTCGATCAAGGCCGGGCAGGACGTCAACGTCGTCTCCAGCAGCCGGGACAGCAGCAGCGCCCAAGGCACCCGCACCAACCTGTCGCGGGTGGCCGGGCTGTTCGTCAGCGGCGCCCAGGGCACGATGGGCGTGAGTGCCGGCAACGACCTCAACCTCACCGGGGCCCAGGTGGTCAATGCCGGCAAGGGCGGCAGCACGTTGCTGGAGGCGGGCAAGAACATCAACCTGGCCACCGTCGGCGAAGCCCATGAGCAAGCGCTGGCCTGGAACAGCAGCAACTGGCGCAAGGATGCCAGCCAGACCGAAGTCGGCTCCCAGATCCAAGGGCAGGGCGACGTGCGCTTGAGCGCCGGCCAGGATCTCAACGCCCGCGCGGCCCAGGTCACCAGCGAGCAAGGCGCGGTGTTTGCAGAGGCCAAGCGCGACGTCAACCTGACCACCGGCCAGAACTACCAGTTCGCCGATGAAGCCCACAAGGTCAAGGGCAGCAACGGGATGTTCTCCAGCAAGACCACCACCACCCGCGACACCATCAGCCAGACCTCGCTCGAAGGCTCCACCCTGAGCGGCGAGCAGACCTATGTGCAGGCCGGTCGCGACATCAACCTGAAGGGCAGCAACGTGGTGTCCACGACCCAGACGGTGCTGGTGGCGGACAACAACGTCAACATCGAAGCCGACACTGCCAGCAGCAGCGAACGCCACGACAAGTCCGTGAAGAAAAGCGGCCTGTTCAGCGGCGGCGGTATCGCCGTTACCATGGGGACCCAGCAACAAAGCGTCAAGGACCTCACCACCGAGCATACGGCCGTGGCCAGCACGGTCGGCTCGACCACCGGTGATGTGCTGATCGAAGCGGGCAAGGGCTATCGCCAAGTGGGCAGCCAGGTGTCGGCGCCACAAGGCAACATCGACGTCACGGCGCAGACCATCGACGTCGTCGAGGCGCGCAACACCCGCGAGCGCGAGCGTGAAACCCTGTTCAAGCAGACCGGGTTCACCCTCACCGTGACCAATCCGGTGATCAGCGCGATCCAGACGTCCCAGCAAATGAAACGGGCATCGGAGAAAACCGATGACGGGCGCATGAAAGCCCTGGCCGCCGCCACCGCCGTACTGGCGACCAACAATGCCGCCACCGCCGTGGCGATGGACCCGGGCGCGGCGGGCGGGATCAACATCAGCCTGTCCCTGGGCACCAAGAAGAACGAAAGCACCACCACCTACACCAGCGACAGCGCGGCCGGTTCGACCATGACCGCCGGCAGCGACGTTCGCCTGCGTGCCACGGGCGCCGGTGCCGCCAGCAACATCACCGTACAAGGCAGCGATATCAAGGCCGGCCGCAACGCCAGCCTGCTGGCGGACGGTGACATCAGCCTGCTCGCCGCGCGCAATATCGACAAACAGGAAACCGACAGCAAAGGCAGCAGCGCGAGCATTGGCATCGGCTTCTCCCTCGGTGCTCGCAACGGTTTCACCCTGGACCTTGGGGCGTCCGGCACTCGCGGCCAGGCGGATGGCGATGGCCTCACCCACACCAACACCCATGTCCAGGCGGGCAACCAGTTGCTGCTGTCCTCGGGCGGTGACACCAACCTCAAAGGCGCGGTGGCGAGCGGCAAGCGAGTGTTGGCCGATATCGGCGGCGACCTGAACATCGAAAGCCTGCAAGACACCAACACCTACGTGGTCGATGAGAAGAGCCTGGGCGTTGGCATCAGCCTGTGCATCCCGCCGTTCTGCTACGGCATGAGTTCGGTCAACGGCGTCAGCGGCAGCTTCGGTGCCACGGATATCGATTCCAACTACGCCAGCGTGACCGAGCAATCGGGCATCAAGGCCGGGGACGACGGCTTTGATATTCGCGTGGGGGGCAACACCGACCTGGTCGGCGCGGTCATCGCCAGCAGCGACAAGGCCGTGCAGGACGGCAAGAATCGCCTGGTCACCGCCAGCCTCACCAGCCGCGACATCAAGAACAGGGCCGAGTACGACGCCAGCACCGTCAGCGTCGGTGGCGGCTATCGCCAAGTCGGCAAGGACCAACAGGGCAACGCCACCAGCGGCGGCACGCAAACCCCGGGCACCGACCTGCCGAAGAACGACAACGACCTCAGCGCCACCATGCCGATCGCCATCAGTGCCAGCGACGCCGCCAGCAGCGTCACCCGCAGCGGCATCAGTGGCGGGACCATCGTCATCAGCAACGACGCCGAGCAACAGAAACGCACCGGCCAGAATGGCGAGCAAACCGTCGCCAGCCTCAACCGCGATGTCTCCAGCGATCGCGACACCACCAACACCCTCAAGCCGATCTTCGACGAAGACGAAATCCGTGCCGGTTTCGAGATCGTCGGGGCGTTCTCCAACGAAGCCAGCACCTTGCTCGCCAACAAGGCCAAGGAAGTCGACTACAAGCGCAAACAGGCCGAGGAGGCGCAGAACAAGGCCCTGGACCCCAACGCCAAACTCACCGACAGCGAACGCCTGGCGTTGCTCGGCAGCGCTCAGCGCCTCAATGCCGAAGCCAGGGGCATCGCCGACAAGTGGGGCGCGGGCGGCACCTACCGGCAGATCACCACCGCCCTGGTCGGCGCGGCCAGCGGCAACATCAGCGGCGGCAACAGTGCGTTCGTCCAAGGGCTGGTGGTCAACTACCTGCAGCAGCAGGGCGCCGGCTACATTGGCGACCTGGTGGCGGACGGCAAACTCACCGAAGGCTCGCCGCTGCACGCCGCCCTGCACGGCATCGTCGCCTGCGCGGGCGCCGCCGCCAGCAGCCAGAGCTGTGGCAGCGGAGCCGCAGGCGCGGCGGCGTCGAGCCTGCTCACCGGCCTGTTCTCCGAAGCCAGCCCCGATGAAAGCGAAGCCCAGCGCGAAGCCAAGCGCAACCTGATCGTCAGCATTGTCACCGGGTTGGCCGCCACCAGTTCCTCGCTCGACCCGGCTACCGCCAATAGCGCGGCCGGTGCAGCGGTGGACAACAACTGGCTGGCGACCCAGCAGTTGGTTCAGGCGGAGAAGGAATACAGCGCGGCTGATGGCTTAGGCGCCAAAGCGCAAGTGATCGCCAAGTGGGCGTACATCCATCAGAAGCAAGACGTCCTGACCCGCTTCGGCTTGGGTAAGGGCTTGGTGCAGGCGGGTTGGAACGACGTCGAAGGGTTGGCGCAATTCCTCCTTAATCCGGTTGACGGGATCAACGGTATCAAAGCCCTGATCAACGATCCGGAGGTCCGCAAGCAGTTACAGGACGGCGTGTTCAATGAGCTCAATGCCAAACTGGACCGCGTTAAAGATGCCTTGGAAAACGGGGGTGATGATCGCGCCGTGCAATTGGGGCAGGACATTGGCGAACTCGTCTGGCAGGTCGGGAGCATCGCCACGGGCGTCGGTGGGGCGGCCAAGGGCGGGGTGGCGTTGGCGAAGGCCGGGATCAAGGTGGGGGCGGAAGGGCTTGAAAAGATGGCCGATATGGCTAGACTCGAAAAGCTCGCGAAAAATGTAGATCAGTTGCCAGAACGTATTCCTGTCGAGCCAGTAAGACCAAATACTTCCAATGCAGGAGCGGAGACTGGCGGGCAACATGTCGAAAGTCCGCTGGCGTTACCAGCACCTGCAAGGCACAGTGTTCCTGACGGCTATACAGTTGCCGAAAATGCGAACGGAACTGTCACCGTAACCGGGCCACGCGGTGGTATCTATAACTCAACAGGTCGGTATACAAATGACGGTAAGCCGATTTATCGAGATAATAACGGTGGCTTTGTATCGCTCGAAGGTGGACGTACACCTGTTTCCGCGCCGCCGGATTATTCCAGCGTTCCTGTACACCATATCTGCACTAATAAATGTAATGCCGGGGCAAACGGACAGATTGCCTGGTCTAAGCAGTTCCAAAAATTCTTTGATGGTTCCGATCTGGACATTAATAAGGCAACTGAGAATCTGGTCGCGGTTCCGGGTCATAGAGGTCCACACCCTCAAAGTTATCATCAATATGTTTATGGTAGCCTCGACGATGCTACGCGTGGGTTGGAACCCGGTACCGCGCAATATAAGAGTGCAGTGGTGAATACTTTAAATAGGATCAAGGTTGAAGCAGTCACGCCGGGAAGCTCGGTTAATCGATGGCTTACAGGAAGCTGAAATGAAATATTACTTGTTGCGAGAAGATGTACAGTTTCCTGAGCGTTGGTATTTGGGTGATATAAAGCACTGCAATAACTGGCTCTTTATCGATCCTCCTGCAGAATATATGGAGCCATGTACCTACGCTCTTGAGGTTCTTGAAGAGGGCGTGAGTCTGGATTTTTCCTTAGCTGGATATGCCTCCGTGCCGATCTTGAGTAAAAAAGCCAGGGATGCGTTGGCAGGAATTCCCGACGTTGATGAGCCTTATATGAATGTCGTGCTTGAGCCTGTGACGGTTGCAGGTAAGCAAACTCATGATCATTACTATGTAATGATCATCGAGACTCAATTGGATTGCGTAGATGAATCACGTTCCACTTTTGAAAAATATGAGGTTGATGACCCCGTTCGACCTGATCGAGCTGGTGAGTACAGAGTTTTTCTCAATCTTATAATTGATCCTACCAAGGCTCAGAGAAAACATATTTTTCGTATCAAGAAACATTTGGGGGCATTGATAGTTAGCGAGGATGTAAAACTTAAACTGGAACGAGCAGGTCTTACAGGGATGCTATTCGAAGGTGTTAATGGCGAGGGCGAAGTTGTGTGTTAATTGGCGAGAGGAGAGGGTGAGCCAATGTTTCCTCTGGAGCGATAGTCTGGACTCAGAGCTAACAGGTCAGTCAGTATGGAAAAGTAGCAGATTTGTTTATTTGCTCGGTTGTAAATAAAGCTGCCCATTTGTTCTGCGATGTGCTTTGTAATGAAGTTGAAAATTGAATTTCCCAAAAATTTAGTTACGGTTGAGCTGCTCCGACAGGAACGGATTCCCTGTGTATGCAAGATAGCCAGCGAGTTTGAGGTTTATTTTGCTGAGACTATTCCTGAATCGTCTGGAGTGGTGTTGGAGTGGGATCGGAAAGAATTGGAGTTAAGAGCTGTTGCGGGGGCGGGGGGGCAGTACACGCATCATGCTTCTGGTTTGATCACCCTGAAGGACGTTGGGGGCGGGGTTTATGAAATAATCGATCTTGAGATGTTTTATAGGAGTTTTGGTTGGTGCGCTATCTTGAAGAATGGTGAATGTGCACCACCTGGGGAATTCTGGGACGAAGAGTGATGGTTGCGCGGATTTATTGCAGCGTTCACTAAAGAACGACGGGAGCTAGACGTGAAGTCTTTGTTGTTGGACTGGTGTGCCTTCTGTGAAGGCCGGGCAGTCTTCGATAAAACTCGCTTTTTGGGATTGTTGAAGAGGGAAAAGGGGACGGATTGATTTGTTGGGATAAGGGGCGGGTTTATTTAATTGTTAGGCTCTAGGTTTTCAAATAAATCTGTCCCCTTTTCTTTATTTTCTTCAAATTCGGCTCGTCCAAGTTGAAACCAACTAAAGACGGTTTGCAGATGAGTGATGATTGGTTGCAGGGAACCAACACCAACTACGACCGCATTCTGGCGTCGGTCGGGGGCAACCAAAAAGCGGCTGATAGCATCAATAAAGCGATGGCGGCTGGTCGTGTCGAGAAGTGGTTGGTACACACAGATCCATTCGGAAACGTTACCGTAGGTGTTCTGGAAAAAGGCGGGAAGTTCGTGGCTGATCCTGTTGCAACATCCAAGTTACTAGGGGGGATTAAATGATTCGGGCACCGCTGGGAGACTCCCGCTATTGGTCGGAATGGGTTGAGTAT
Source organism: Pseudomonas sp. Z1-29 (assembly GCF_051131995.1). Taxonomy (NCBI): domain Bacteria; kingdom Pseudomonadati; phylum Pseudomonadota; class Gammaproteobacteria; order Pseudomonadales; family Pseudomonadaceae; genus Pseudomonas; species Pseudomonas sp. Z1-29. The sequence goes on from NZ_CP071645.1 coordinate 1,547,965, forward strand.
GGTGATGAGAGTATCGTCGACGCGCTGGAGACCGCCGCCAAACCTGCTGGCGATCCCGATTATGCGCCGCAGTACGTTTTCATCATTGCGCAGAAACACTGGCACCAGATGCTGCGCCGGTATTCCGCTGGAGATCCGATAGCGGACCTTTCGCGATACTTCCCCGGGCTGCTCGATGCTTGGGAAGAGGCCGAGCACCTTGGCGCGACGGTCTGGACCCAGGAGCAGCAATTCACTCGCCATAGCTGGCGCGTCAACTACGACCATTACATCACCTGCTTCTGGCTGGTAGGGTTGGGATTGGCGCTGGATATTCCAGATGACCAGTGGAAGCGGTTGTTGACGTTGATCGGTAACGAAGGCGAGGACGTGCTACTCGACCGAATAATCGCGAGTCGCAGCCCTGAACGCAAAACAGGTTCTGTGCTTCTTTATCCGAAACCCTACGCTCGGTTGCTGACGGCGATAGACGCTCCGGCGGATTCGCAAGCCTCCCTGTTGAGTGCGTTCGTCAAGCATTGGTACGTGGAGGTGCGTACCGGTGCCAAGTCTGGCTCTGATCTTCAGGCCGTCAGTTATAGACACCCCTATTGGTACACCTATGGCGATGAAAATTTCGAGGGCGGCGCCTATTTCGGTCGTTGGTGCGTTGAGGCCGTGGCGGCGGTCAAGGCTTTCGATATCGACGACTCACAGTGCTTGGGGCTGGAGCATTACCCAGGAGATTTATTGAGACCCAATGGGCCGAGTACGCATCCAGCGAGGCTGGAAGTTGACCCGGCTGCTACGGTGGTTGTGGAGAATAAGGGAGGGTTTTGGGCGAGGTTGTTGGGGCGTCGTGAATGAGCAGTTTTGCGCCGATGGTGGGCCTGACATCGTCCTTTGTGGCAAGGGAGCTTGCTCCCGCTCGGTTGCGCAGCAGCCGCCAAAAAAAATAGGTCCGCTGCGCGGCCCAGCGGGAGCAAGCTCCCTCGCCACGGGGGGGGGGGGCAGCCGGTTCCCTGCACTCGGTTTCTCCCACACCTTCTCCTTAACGGAACGCCACCTCCTGCCGATAACCCGATGAGCCCGTTTCTCTCCAACGTTTCGGCTCGCAATGTACGTCACGACACAGCCAGCCCAAGCGATTGCTGAAATCCCTTGAACGTTGCTGGCTGGTGGCTATCATCTGCGCGCCTCGGGGTTGTGACACGGCGTTTCGTTGTTATGCCATTGGGTTATTTTCTTACTTGCCTGGACATCCTCGATGCTCGCGTACCACCAAAAAAGTTTTCTGATCGTCGATGATTTCTCGGATTTCCGCAGTTCCGTCCGGTCCATGTTGCGGGAGCTGGGCGTCAAGGACGTGGATACCGCCGATACCGGTGAAGTGGCCCTGCGCATGTGCTCGCAGAAGCGCTACGACTTTATCCTGCAGGATTATCACCTGGGCGACGGGCGCAAGAATGGCCAGCAGGTGCTGGAAGACCTGATGGTCGAGAAGCTGATCAGCCATGAAAGCGTGTTCCTCATGGTGACCGCCGAGACCAGCCAGGCGATGGTGCTCAGTGCCCTGGAACATGAGCCGGATGCGTACCTGACCAAGCCGTTCAATCGCTCCGGCCTGGCCCAGCGGTTGGAGCGGCTCGAGCAGCGCAAGACCTTGCTCAAGCCGATCCTGCAAGCCCTTGACCGTGGCAAGCCGATGGAAGTGCTCAATGCCTGCATCGCCCTTTGCAAGCAGGACCCTCGTTATGGACCGTTGTGCCTGCGTTATCGGGCCGATGCGTTACGCGACCTGAATCAGAACGAGGCCCTTGAGCGATTGTACAACTCCATCATCGCGGATCGTCCGTTGCCTTGGGCGTACGCGGGGCTGGGGAAGTTGCTGTTCAAGCGCGGGCAGGTGGGCGAGGCCAAGGCTGTCTATGAAAAAGCCTTGAAAGCTTTTCCGATGATGCCCGCCCTGTACGACGGCATGGCCGATGTGCTGGTGGCCGAAGGTGATACGAAGCAGGCGCAAAACGTGCTCGAAGAGGCGGTGCGCCTGTCGCCCCTGGCGGTGCGCCGGCAAGCGCTGCTGGGCAAGCTGGCAATGACCAATGAAGATTACGACACCGCGTCGAGAGCCTACCGCCAGGCGGTGGGGCAGGGCGCGCAGTCGCGCTTCAAGGACCCGGAAACCAACCTCGGCCTGGCCCATGCGCTGATCAGCAAGGGCAGCGAGAAAGGCCTGGATACCCGCACTCGCCTGGAAATCAACACGACGCTCAGCGCCGTGGCCAAGGAAAACCCCAGCGATCCGGGGCTGCAAGTCCGGGCGCGGCTGATGAAGGCCACGAGCCTGTTGCTCAACGATGCCGAAACCGCCGAGAAGCTCACCGAGCAGGCGTTGCAGCGCCTCGACGGCATGGAGCAATTCATGAGCGCCGAAGCCGCCTTGCTGGTGGCCAAGCAGCTGCAGATGCTTGGGCAGACCAGCGCCGGCGAGTCGATGCTGAAGAACTGCGCGGAAATCTACGGCGATGATCCGACAGTGATGCAAGGCATCGCCAAGCTCACCGATGACCCCAACATTCTCAATCAGGGCAGCGCCGCCGCCGAGCTGAACCGTGAAGGTGTGCGCGTCTACAAGACCGGCGCCTTGCCCGAGGCGCGAGAGCTGTTCCGGCGCGCCCTGAAGCTGCAACCAAAAAACATCAGTATTGCCCTGAACATGGCGCAATCCCTGCTGCACGGCACCGATACCAGCGTCGAATCGGAGCTGCTCCAGGAATGTCGCGCCTGCCTGAAACTGGTGGGCATGATGCCCGATACCGATGCGCGTTTTGCGCGCTATCAGAAACTGCGAAGCAAGGCATTTGGCGATGAATGACAGCGAACAGGCTCTCGATTTTTCCACGGTGATTGCATCTACCGTGCACGATATGAAGAACTCCCTGACCTTGCTCACGCAGGCTCATACGCAATGGCTCGAGCGTTTGCCGGAGTCCGAGCGGCAGACTTCGGAGCAGGGCGTGATGGACTTCGAGTTCGCCCACCTCAACGGCCTGCTGGTGCAACTGCTGGGGCTGTACAAGCTGGGGGTCAACCAGTTGCCGTTGCATCCGGCCTATCATGAGCTGGATGACTTCATCGAAGCGCAGCTGGCCGGCCATCAGGACGTGTTCCGCAGCCGCGGAATCATGGCCACCTACGAAGTCGACCCGCTGAGTCCGCTGGGCTTTTTTGATCGTGAGTTGATTGCCTCGGTGCTCGACAACATGATCAACAACGCGATTCGCCATGCTCGGCAGACGCTCTTGATCAGCGTGAGCGACGAGGCCGGGCAACTGGTATTGACCATCAATGACGACGGCGAAGGCTATCCAGCTGCGATGATCGAGCGTCAGGCCGAGTATGTGCAGGGCATCAACCACAGCTCCGGCAGCACCGGCCTGGGCCTGTATTTCGCCGCGAGGATCGCCGGTCTGCATCAGCGGGGTGGCTTGAGCGGGCGTACCGAGATTGCCAATGGCGGCGTGCTGGGCGGCGGGGTGTTCAGGCTTTACCTGCCCTGAACAAAACCTCTCGCAACACTTCCCTCACCTGTGGGAGCGAGCCCGCTCGCGAAGGCGTCCGCCCATTCGATACTGAATTGGCTGATCCACCGCCTTCGCGAGCAGGCTCGCTCCCACAGTTGTTTCAGTAGTAGCTGTTTATTTTTGTAGCTGCTTGATATTCCGAACAGCTGGAGCCTATTTTGTACGGGTTGCCGTTCGCGGCTCGCACATAACAAGGATTGCGTCATGACGACCGATGGCCAGCGTTCACTCGCACAGCGACTGACGGGCATTGATGAGATTGAATGTGTCACGCCGGATTTGAATGGCGTGCCGCGAGGCAAGGTGATGACCGCCGAGGGCTTCCTCGAAGGCCGGCGGTTGCAGATGGCGCGGGGCGTGCTGCTGCAATGCATCATGGGCGGTTACCCGCCGTCGCGTTTTTATGGCAGCGATGATGGCGACCTGGCGCTGGTGGCCGATCCGAAACAGATCCATCGCTTGCCATGGAGTCATCCGCCCCGTGCCCTGGCGATTTGCGACGCCGACGAGCTCAGCGGGGAGAGCTCGCCGCTGTCGACCCGTGGTCAGCTCAAGGCTGTGATAGCGCGCTATGCGGCGCTTGGGCTGGCGCCGGTCGTCGCGACGGAACTGGAGTTTTTTGTCTTCGCAGCCAATCCGGATCCGACCCAGCCGTTCCGACCGCCGGTGGGCCTGGACGGACGCCGCGAAGACGGCCAGTCGGCGTTCAGCGTCAGCTCCAACAATGGCTTGCGTCCGTTCTTTACTGAAGTCTACGAATGCATGGCGGCGTTGGGTTTGCCGCGCGATACGTTCATGCATGAAATGGGCGTGAGCCAGTTCGAAATCAATCTGCTGCATGGCGACCCTCTGTTGCTGGCCGACCAGACGTTCCTGTTCAAGCACTTGCTCAAAGAAGTGGCGCTCAAGCACGGCCTGACGGTGGTCTGCATGGCCAAGCCCCTGGCGCAGACGCCAGGCAGTTCGATGCACATTCATCAGAGCGTCGTCGAGCTGGACAGTGGTCGGAATGTATTCAGCGACGAGGCGGGCGAGCCGACGGCTGTTTTCCGTCACTTCATCGGTGGGCAGCAGGCCGGCATGGCGGATTTCACCGCACTGTTCGCGCCGAACGTGAATTCCTACCACCGCTTGTGCCACCCGTTTGCTTCGCCAAACAACGCCTGTTGGTCCCATGACAATCGTTCGGCCGGGTTGCGCATTCCGGCCAGTTCGCCGGCGGCCCGACGGGTCGAGAACCGCTTGCCGGGCGCTGACGCCAACCCGTACCTGGCGATCGCCGCCAGCCTGGCGGCCGGGCTGTATGGCATCGAAAACCGGCTGGAGCCAAGCGCCGCGATCCAGGGCGAATTCGAAGTGCCGGAGAATCTCTCCCTGCCATGTACCTTGCATGCGGCCCTTGAGCGTCTCAAGCGTAGCCACTTGGCGAAGGAACTGTTCGGCAGCGAGTTCATCGAAGGTTACATCGCGTCGAAGAGCCTGGAACTGACCAGTTTCTTTGACGAGATCACGCCTTGGGAGCGGCGCGTCCTGGCGGCCCAGGCATAACCAACCGTCGCATTCGGGCTATCTTCAGAAGATAGCCCTCACTCACCTCAAGGAGCCGCTCGGAACGCCGATGCGCCAAATCTGGAAACCTTTTCGAGCGCTTTATTTCGCCTCGCTGATGATGCTCATCGGCTCAGGCCTCCTGAGTACGTACCTGGCCTTGCGTCTGGCTGCCGACAACGTCGACAGCCTGTGGGTCGGTGCGCTGATGGCCGCCAACTATTTCGGCCTGGTGCTGGGCGGCAAGATCGGTCATCGGCTGATCGCCCGCGTCGGGCATATTCGGGCCTATTCGGCGTGCGCCGGGATCGTCGGCGCGGCGGTATTGGGCCACGGCCTGGTGAACTGGCTGCCGGCCTGGATCGTGCTGCGGATGATTGTCGGTCTCGGGATGATGTGCCAGTACATGGTCATCGAGAGCTGGCTCAACGAGCAGGCGGAGGCCAAGCAGCGCGGGGTGGTGTTCAGCGGCTACATGATCGCCTCGTACCTGGGGCTGGTGCTGGGCCAGCTGATCCTGGTCATGCACCCGGCCCTGGGCCTGGAGCTGCTGATGCTGGTGGCGTTGTGTTTCGCCCTGTGCCTGGTGCCCGTGGCGCTGACCCGGCGGATTCACCCGGCGCCGCTGCATCCGGCACCGATGGAGCCGCGTTTCTTTATCAAACGCGTGCCGCAATCGTTGACCACGGTGCTTGGCTCGGGGTTGATCGTCGGCTCCTTCTACGGCCTGGCGCCGCTGTACGCTTCCCAGCAGGGGCTTACTACCGAGCAGGTCGGTCTGTTCATGGGTAGCTGCATCTTTGCCGGCCTGCTGGTGCAGTGGCCGCTGGGTTGGCTGTCGGATCGTTACGATCGTGCGCTGCTGATCCGCTGCTTCGCGCTGATCCTGGTGGTGTGCGCGTTACCACTGGCGATCCTGTCGAAGGTGCCGGTGGAGGTCCTGTTCATCGCGGGATTCTGCTGTTCGCTGGTGCAGTTCTGTTTGTATCCGTTGGCGGTGGCGTTTTCCAACGACCACGTCGAAGGCGATCGCCGAGTGTCGCTTACGGCCATGTTGTTGGTGACTTACGGCGTGGGAGCCAGTATCGGTCCGTTGGCGGCCGGGGTGCTGATGAAGCTGTTCGGTAGCCAGATGTTGTACGGATTTTTCGCCTTGTTCGCTTTGGTGCTGGTGTGGCGGATCCGGCCGAAAGCGGTCACCAACCTGCATCAGGTCGATGATGCGCCGCTGCACCACGTGGCCATGCCGGACAACATGACCAGCTCACCCTTGGTGGCGTGCCTCGACCCTCGGGTAGACGAGCAGGTCGTCCAGGATCAGATGCAGACCTCGCCCAACCCCGACGTGGAACCTGAGCCTGAGGCGGAATTGGAACCGGTCACCGAAGGCGCGGACGACGAACCGCCACCTTCGGATTTCACCCGGGCCAGGCCATGAAGCGGCCATAAAAAAACGGGCAACCCTTGCAAGGGATTGCCCGTTTTTTATCGCCCGCGAAAAAATCAGAAATCGTCTTTGTCGAACCGCCGGGCTTCACGCTGCAATTGATACACGAAGCGTTCGACCTGGCGCTGCACCAGGCCGCTGATGTTGTGAAAGCGCACACCGGCGAAGGTGGTATTGATCCGCTCTTCAAAATGCAGGTAGCGCAGTTCGACCGGCGCGGTCATGTTGCCGAAGGGCAGGGCGGCGACAAAACGTTCGTAGACCTGGCCCAGTTGCAGGCGTGCGGTAATGTCGCCATCGAAGCGCAGCTTGCAGCCGGTTGCGGAAATATCCAGCAGTTTGCCATTCACCGGTGTCTTCAGCTTGTCGCCACCCAGTTCAACATTCACCAGTTGCGCCAGTTTCAGTGCGGCCCGGAAGGCGTTGCGGCGCTGGTGGTAAACCACTTCTTCAGGCAGGGCGCCGCGGTAGCAGCGGCCGTCCTTCGAGTCCTGGATGGTCAGCGGACCGTTGCCTTCCCACGCAATGCGCACGCCGTCATGAAAACCCTCGACCCGAAACGGCTCGCCGGCCAGCAGGAAACGCTCGCCGTCCCGTGGGATCATTTCGTCCAGGGCGATGGTGTTGGTGTCGCGATCGACATCCACCAGGTAGCTCTGGAAACGCTGGGTGCGCTCATGAAAGGTAATGATCAGGGGGTCGTGGCTCTCTTGCAGCATCCGCAGGTTGCCGGAGATTTCCAAGGGGGTGGTGAGGACCATGGGCGGCTGCGGAGCATCATCCGCGTTTGTGGCATTGAACACGGTGGGTCAATCTCCAGGCAAAATACGACTACAAAGAGCCAGCATTTTGCCAGCATGTATCGCGCGTTGATAGTGCGCAGGCATCGTTCGTTTCACGCCTGGCTGAGCGGACGGTGCTTGACCATTTTTGCGGTCGAACCGCGAGCGTCGTAGAGCGTCGGGATTTCGCCGCCATTGAGGATCCGCAACTGGTTGGCGGTAGCGACTTGCTGCATCTGGATGGATTGACCGTTGCGGGCGTTGGCGGCCTGACACTGGCTGAGCAGGTCATTGAGCACCGCGCTTTGCGCCAACAGCTGATCGCCAACCGACGACTGGCTGGCCAGCTGCGCGAGGCCGTTGTTGTCAGCGGGCAGGTTGAGGCTGGCGAGAATCTCGCTGCGCTTGCGGCCATGCTGATCGAGCAAAATGATCAATGCCTGTTTCTGCGCCAGAAGATTTTCCAGCAGAGGCATATCCCGCCCGTGCAATGCCAGGGCTTCGGTCTGCAACAGCTCCAGCAATTGTTGCGCCGGGGCAAAGTCGTCGATGATCAATTGCAACAAATTAGTATCGTGCATGGCTGGCCTTGGGTCTTAAGCGTCCAAAAGCCTGGCGCTGGCATCAGCCTAGCGCTGGGCTTCGAAGTTGAGCAGTTTGCTGGCTACACGGTTGCTGTCGACTTTATAGCTGCCATCGGCGATTGCTGCTTTCAACTGCGCCACGCGGGCGTCGTCGACGACAGGTTGATCGCGCAGCTTGTCAGTGACCTTCTGCAACTGCTGAGCCTCATTGCTGAGGTGTACCGACTCCCCGTTGTTGACAGTGACGGCCTTGTCAGCCGGCTTGGACTTGTCGGTTTCGACGGTTTCCTTGCTGGCGCCAGTGCGCGTTGTGCCTGTCAGCGGCGAGGAGCTGTTTAAACGATTGAAATCGATGACCATGGTAAAAAACCTCTGGGTATTTGGACGCTTGCCATGTTTTCGGCCATTCCCAAAATAACTTTAGGCTCATTTATCAAATGAACGTGCGCACGTCTGCGCTTGCCTTTGCGTAAGGCACAGTCTAGGGAACACCGAGGTCAAGCGCCAGCCTGTCTACCCCGTTACATGGCCACTTCCACGTGGCCGGGCGCTATCACCTGCGCCTTGATCACCCGTTTCGAATTGAGGTTCTTTACCCGAATCTGCTCGCGTACGCCGCCATTGGCCAGCGCCTCGCCGGGCATCCGCACGGCCAGGGTGCCGCTGCGGGCGGTAATGACGACCTGGTCGCCCTTGCGGATCACTTCGGCCTGTTCCAGGTGCACGAGGGTAACGACCTGATCGGCGACCATTGGTCGGACAAGTTTCTGCCCGATGGCCTGATCGGCGGACGTCAGGAAACCCTGGCTGATCTGGCTGATGTCGCGTTCACGCAGCACCACGTCCTGCGGCTCGACAATCCCGGCGCGCTTGAGCGGACGGGTGGTCGTGACGATCTCGCGGAACAGCCGCACTTGAGCGGGCACAAAAACCGTCCAGGGCGCGGCGCTGTCGCAACGTACCTTCACCGTGACCCGGCCCAGGGGCCTTGCCGGGCTTTCCAGCGAGGCAGTCAATTCCTTGTCGCACATCGGCATGCGCAGGCGCGGGTCGAGCTGGTTGACTTCAATCTCGTAGCGACCTTCGGTTTGACTGGTTGCCAGATAGTCTTCTACGGTGAATTCAAGAAAGCCCTGCGTGACGCCGATAAGGAGATCAGGCAAGGTAACCGGCACATCAGCGACGGCGCGTCCGCCGACCGCAAACAGGCAGACAGCCAACAGTGCACCGAGCCAGTGGCGGCAGTGAGTGGTCAGGCGTCGAGAAAATGTCGTTTGTGCGTTCATGCCGGTTCAATAGCAAGCCCCGTGCCGTTTAGTGATGAATGCGCGTCGGACACATTAGCGTTAGGTAGGAGTCAGGGCATGGCGGGAGTGATGGATTCGGTAAACCAGCGCACACAGCTGGTCGGTCAGAATCGCCTGGAGCTGTTGTTGTTCCGTCTCGATGGCCAACAACTGTATGGGATCAACGTATTCAAGGTTCGCGAAGTGCTGCAATGCCCTAAGCTGACCCTGATGCCGAAATCCAGTCCCGTCGTGTGCGGTGTGGCGAATATCCGGGGTGCGACCATCCCGATTCTCGACCTGGCAATGGCGACCGGTTCCGGTCGGCTGCTGGATCAGAGCAATCCGTTTGTGATCATCACCGAGTACAACACCAAGACCCAAGGGTTCCTGGTGCGGTCGGTGGAGCGCATCGTCAACATGAACTGGGAAGAGATCCATCCGCCACCCAAGGGCACCGGCCGCGATCACTACCTGACGGCGGTGACCCGGGTCGACAACCAGTTGGTGGAAATCATCGACGTGGAGAAGATCCTCGCCGAAGTGGCGCCGACCCCGGAGACGATTTCCGTCGGCGTGGTGGATGCCGAGACCCAGCACAAGGCGATTTCGCTGCGAGTCCTGACCGTCGACGATTCTTCAGTGGCACGCAAGCAGGTCACGCGGTGTCTACAAACGGTCGGCGTCGAAGTGGTCGCCCTCAACGACGGACGGCAAGCGCTGGATTACCTGCGTCAGATGGTCGATGAGGGCAAGAAGCCGGAAGAAGAGTTCCTGATGATGATTTCCGACATCGAGATGCCGGAGATGGATGGCTACACGCTGACATCAGAGATTCGCAGCGACCCGCGCATGCAGAAGCTGCACATCATCTTGCATACTTCGTTGTCCGGGGTTTTCAACCAGGCGATGGTCAAGAAAGTCGGCGCCGATGATTTTCTGGCCAAGTTCCGGCCCGATGACCTGGCGTCGCGGGTGGTCGAGCGAATCAAGGCAGCAGAATAAAGGTCGGGCGCGTTGTGCGCCCGGCAAGTCAACACAGTGAAAAGAGGCGGTATCTTGTCTACGGGTAATTTGGATTTCGAACAGTTCCGGGTCTTCCTGGAAAAAGCCTGTGGCATCTTGCTTGGTGAAAACAAGCAGTACCTGGTGTCAAGCCGTCTCAACAAATTGATGGAACAACAGGGTCTCAAGTCGCTGGGCGAACTGGTGCAACGCATCCAGACCCAGCCCCGCAGCGGTTTGCGCGAGATGGTGGTGGATGCGATGACCACCAACGAAACCCTGTGGTTTCGCGATACCTATCCCTTCGAGGTATTGAAGAACCGAGTGTTGCCGGCGGCCATCAAGGCCAGTCCGGGGCAACGCCTGCGCATCTGGTCGGCGGCCTGCTCGTCGGGACAGGAACCGTATTCGCTGTCGATGTCCATCGATGAGTTCGAACGCTCCAACCTCGGCCAGCTGAAGATGGGCGTGCAGATTGTCGCCACCGACCTGTCCGGGACCATGCTCAACAACTGCAAGACCGGTGAGTACGACAGCCTGGCGATCGGCCGTGGTCTGTCGCCTGATCGCCTGCAACGCTATTTCGATCCGAAAGGGCCGGGCAAGTGGGTGGTCAAGGCGCCGATCAAGAGCCGCGTGGAGTTCCGCTCGTTCAACCTGCTGGACAGCTATGCCAGCTTGGGCAAGTTCGACATCGTGTTCTGCCGCAACGTGCTGATCTACTTCTCCGCCGAGGTGAAGAAAGACATCCTGCTGCGTATCCACAGCACCCTGAAGCCGGGCGGCTACCTGTTCCTTGGCGCGTCCGAGGCGTTGAACGGCTTGCCGGATCATTACCAGATGGTCCAGTGCAGTCCGGGGATCATTTATCAGGCGAAGTGATTGGCCTGGGTTGTAAAAAACGGGAGCCCTACGGGGCTCCCGTTTTTTTTGCCCTCCAGTTCCTCCAATCCAACACATCCCTGTGGGAGCGAGCTTGCTCGCGATAGCGGCGGCACATCCAAAACCCATGTATCTGACAGATCGCTATCGCGAGCAAGCTCGCTCCCACATTTGTCCCCCATTGTCTGGATGAAAGCGGCAGAAAAGCGGCAGCCAGCGGAAACCGATTGCCGCTTTTCTGGCATTGCCGCTTTGCCGATCGCCGCAAAGCCCCGGTTTACGGGCTTTTGGAAAGTGGCACGGTGATTGCTAAAGCCATCGTACGAACATTCTGGTCACCCAAAGGTTTCCGCCATGAGCATCAGCTTCGATAAAGCGCTCGGTATCCACGAACAGGCCCTGAGCTTCCGCGCCCAGCGTGCCGAAGTCCTGGCCAACAATATTGCCAACGCCGACACCCCGAACTACAAGGCCCGTGACCTGGACTTTTCCAAGGTGCTCGCCGAGCAGAACGAAAAAACCAAGAACGGCCACTTCGCCTTGAACATGACCAACAACCGTCATATCGAAGCCGAAGGCGTTGGCAGTGGCGACGGATCGTTGATGTATCGCACGCCGATGCAGCCGTCGATCGACCAGAACACCGTGGATGCTCAACTGGAACAGTCCAACTACGCGGAAAACTCCGTGAATTTCCAGGCCAGCTTCACCCTGCTCAACAGTAAATTCAAAGGGCTGGTATCAGCCCTGCGTGGAGAGTAATTCATGTCGATCGCGAGCGTATTCAACATCGCCGGCAGTGCCATGAGTGCCCAGACCACTCGCCTGAACACCGTCGCCAGTAACATCGCCAACGCCGAGACCGTCTCGTCGAGCATCGACCAGACCTACCGCGCCCGCCACCCGGTATTCGCCACCATGTTCCAGGGCGGCCAGTCCGGCGGCAGCGACTCGCTGTTCCAGAACCAGGACGCGGCCGGGCAGGGTGTACAGGTACTCGGCGTGGTTGAAGACCAGAGCAACCTCGACGCCCGTTACGAGCCGAATCATCCGGCCGCCGACGCCAAGGGTTACGTCTACTACCCGAACGTCAACGTCGTTGAAGAAATGGCCGACATGATTTCCGCCAGTCGTTCGTTCCAGACCAACGCCGAAATGATGAACACCGCCAAAGCCATGATGCAGAAGGTCCTGACCCTCGGTCAGTGATAAGGGGCGAGTCACATGAGCGTCACCAATACCACCGGTTTGAGCCTCAACGAAGTACTGGCCAACTCCTCGGTCAAGACCAACACCACGACCGATGGCCTGGGCGCGGCGTCGGCTGCGGCGACTGGCAAGAAAGAGCTGGGCAAGGATGCGTTCCTGCAGTTGCTCGTCACTCAGCTGAATAACCAGAACCCGCTGGAGCCACAGGACAACGGCGAGTTCGTTGCCCAGCTGGCGCAGTTCAGCAGCCTGGAAGGCATCACTACCCTCAACGACACCGTCAAGGGAATTGCCAGCAACTACAACTCGTCCCAGGCCCTGCAGGCTTCTTCGCTGGTGGGCCGCTCGGTCATTGCCCCGGGCGACAAGGCGGTGGTCGACACCTCCAAGAGCTTCAACGGCACCGTGGTGGTACCGACATCGGTGTCGTCCCTCTCGATCAAGATCAACGACAAGGACGGCAAGACCGTGCGCACCATCGAGCTGGACAGCCAGAACGCTGGCAAGGCCGATTTCATCTGGGATGGCAAGAACGACGACGGCGTCACGCTCGAGTCGGGCACCTATACCTTCGCCGCCTCGACCACCATCGATGGCAAGGCGACTTCGCTGGTCACCAACCTGCCGGCCACGGTCAGCAGCGTCACGATCAGCCAGACCGGCGGCGAGCTGATGCTCAACCTCGCCGGCCTGGGCAGCATCCCGCTGTCACGCGTACAAACTATTGGTATGTAAGAGCCGACTAACCCGGCAAAAAGGAGTGCAATATGTCTTTCAATATCGGCCTTAGCGGTCTCTATGCAGCCAACAAACAGCTGGACGTGACGGGTAACAACATCGCCAACGTGGCGACCACCGGTTTCAAGTCGTCCCGCGCGGAATTCGCCGACGTCTACTCGGCCACCAAACTGGGCTCGGGCTCCAAGACCGTCGGCAACGGCGTGCGCCTGGCCAACGTTTCCCAGCAGTTCGGCCAGGGTGACGTGAACAACACCGGCAACGTGCTGGACATGGGTATCCAGGGCCAGGGCTTTTTTGTCCTGAGCAACAACGGTTCGCTGAGCTACACCCGTGCCGGTACCTTCAAGACCGACAAGGAAGGCTTCATCACCAACAGCGAAGGCACCGCGCGCCTGCAGGGTTATGGCGTGGATGCCAACGGCAAGATCCAGAACGGCATCCTGACCGACCTGCGCATCGACACGTCCAACCTGCCGCCCAAGCCCACCGACCTGATTTCTTCGACCATCAACCTGAACTCGACGGCAGACGCGATTCCGAAGACGGCGACCTACAAGTTCGATCCGGCCAACACCGCCACCTTCACCAAGCAGTTCACCACCCCGGTCTACGATGCCCAGGGCAACCAGCACTCCATGGACCAGTACATGGTCAAGACGGGCGCCAACACCTGGGACGTCTACACCCTGATCGATGGTCGTAACCTGGACGGTAATTCGCCGACCGACGCAACCACCCTTGCGGTCCCTTCGACCATGACTTTTGGCGAGAGCGGCGAGTTGCTTAAGGTTAGTACGCCAATGCCGTCGGGCGCGCCGCGCGAGAGTAGCGATCTGCTGCTCACAGGCTGGATTCCAGGCACCGTGAAAGATGGCGTGTGGAGCGCCAACGGTGCCGATGGCGCTGATACCATCACACTTTCCCTGGGCAAGACCACCCAGTTCAACGCTGACACCGCACGGTCGATTCCTACTCAGAACGGCTACGCCACCGGCCAGATCACCAACCTGACCATCGACGGCAGCGGTGTGCTGCTGGCGAACTTCAGCAACAACCAGACCAAGCCGATCGGCCAGCTCTCCCTGGCCAGCTTCACCAACGAGCAAGGTCTGCAGCCGGTAGGCGGCACCAGCTGGAAAGAAACCTTCGCGTCGGGCATCCCGGGCTACGACTCTCCGGAAACCGGCACCCTGGGTTCGATCGTCTCCAACTCCCTGGAAGAGTCCAACGTCAACCTGACCAACGAACTGGTCGAGCTGATCAAGGCCCAGAGCAACTACCAGGCGAACGCCAAGACCATTTCCACCCAGAGCACCATCATGCAGACCATTATTCAGATGACTTGATGGCAGTGGCTTGAAGAGAACCGACGTCGTGAGACGTCGGTTTTTTTATGCCTGAAATTCCTGGTGCGCGAGTTGCTTGCCGCTTGTCGGTTGGCTGGTGCGAAACTTGCGGTTGGGATCCAATCGCTTATGGAGCGTCAAGTTTCCATACGAATTCTGTCATCAAGTCAGTATTGACTGACGACACGGATGTTCTGAAACCAAGGGATGGATACAGTTGAAAACCGACAACGCTGTCAGTGCGCCTGTTGTTGCGCCTTCATTAAAATCGCTGTTGCGCCGGGGGCTGATCGGCGCTGCGCTGTTCTCCGGGGTGATCAATATCCTGGCACTGGTCGGCCCGGTGTTCATGCTGGAAGTCTACGACCGCGTCATCCCCAGCCAGAGCGTCCCTACCCTGGTCGCCCTGGGGCTGCTGGCGCTAGGGGTTTATGCGCTTTCGGGGCTGCTGGAAATCATTCGTTCACGGGTCATGGTGCGAATTGCCTCCTCGCTGGACCTGGCGCTGTCATCCAAGGTCTTTAAAGTCATCGCCGGTGCGTCACTGAAGACACCCATTACCGGCGACGCCTTGAAACCGGCCCAGGAGCTGGACCAGATTCGCGGTTTTATTGGCGGACCGGGCCTGGTGGCTTTTTTCGATTTGCCCTGGATGCCGGTCTATCTCGCCGTCTGCTTTTATATCCATCCGTTGTTTGGTCTCTTGACCGTCGGCCTGATGGTCATCCTTATCGGCCTGACCCTGATCACCGATCGCCAGACCCGCAAGCTGATGCAGGCTTCGGCCGATGCGTTGAACAAGCGCAACCACCTCGGTCAGCAAGCTCACCAGAACGCCGAAGCGCTGATGGCCATGGGCATGTTGGCCAACACGTCGAATATCTGGCAGAAGAACCACGGCACCTTCATCACGCTGCAGCGACGTTCGATCGACATCGGCGGTTTTTACGGTGGCATCTCCAAGACCTTGCGCCAGGTCGTGCAGTCGGCCGCCCTGGCCCTGGGGGCATGGCTGGTGATCAAAGGTGACTTGAGCGGTGGCACGATGATCGCGGCATCAATCATCGTGGCGCGGACCCTGGCACCGGCTGAGCAAGTGATTGCCACGTGGCGAAGTCTGCTGGGTGCCCAGATAGCCTGGAAGAAGCTGGTGGAAGTGTTCGCCCTGTTCCCTGATGCCCAGAGCAAGACCGAGCTACCCGCTGCTCATCGCAATTTGCAGGTCGAAAACGTTTTTGCGGCGCCGCCCGGCGCGCAGCGCCTGACCTTGCAAAATATCAACTTCATGGTCGCCGCGGGTACTGCCGTAGGCGTGGTAGGGCCGAGCGCATCGGGCAAGTCATCACTGGCGCGCGTGCTGGTCAACGCCTGGACGCCGGCCCGCGGGCATGTGCGGCTCGATGGTGCGCCGCTCGATCTGCTGACCGAACAGGCGCGAGGCAAGTTGATCGGCTACCTGCCTCAAAGCGTCGGCCTGTTCACCGGAACCGTCGCCCAGAACATCGCCCGGTTGGACCCTGCTGCACAGGACAGCGCAATTGTCAGCGCTGCGCAATTGGCCGGCGTGCATGAGCTGATCCTGCAATTGCCCCAAGGCTATGAAACCCAGGTGGGCGAGGGCGGGGTCAACCTCTCGGCCGGCCAACGGCAACGGGTGGCGCTGGCCAGGGCGCTGTTTGGTGATCCGTTCCTGGTGGTGTTGGACGAGCCGAATTCAAACCTCGATGCCGAAGGCGAGCAGGCGCTGGCCAAGGCCATCCTGGCGCTCAAGGCCCGTGGTGCAATCGTGATAGTGATTGCCCACCGCACCAATATCCTGTCGGTGATCGATCAGGTGCTGATCCTCGAACAGGGCGTACAGGCCGCTTACGGTCCGAGGGATGTCGTCCTTAAACGCTCTCCCGCAGCGCCTCCCCGGCCCTCCAGCAATGTTGTGGAACTGGGAGCGTCGAACTGATGCATACCGATCAAGAAGTCACTCTGACAGCTTCCTTGTCCCGTCATCTGCGTTGGGGCGCTATCTCGTTGCTGGTGCTGCTCGGCGGAGGGCTGACCTGGGCGGTATTCACCAATCTGTCCGGCGCAGTCATCGCCACCGGTGTGGTCGCGGTGGAGGGCAGCGTCAAGACCGTCCAGCATCCTACCGGTGGCATCGTCGCCGAATTGCTGGTCAAGGAGGGACAGGCCGTTGCCGCCGGAGACGTGCTGTTGCGCCTCGATGCCACATTGCCCGCCGCCAGCCAGGCCATCGTCAGTAAATCATTGAACCAGGCCTGGGCTCGGCTGGCTCGCCTGGAGGCCGAGCGCGACAATGCCGGCGAAGTCGCAATACCCAAAGAGTTGTTGACTCGCATGAGCCTGGAAGAGGCCAAGTCGGTCATGGCTATCGAGCAGCAATTGTTCTTCGATCGTCGAGCATCCCGCGAAGGCCAGAAAAAACAGCTTCGCGAGCGCGTTCAGCAACTCAACGAAACCATTGCCGGCCATGACATCCAGCAGAAAACCAAGCTGGAAGAAATCGAGCTTATCGACTCGGAATATCAGGCGGTCAAGACGCTGTTTGACAAAGGCATGATGACCCTCGACCGGGTCAATGCCCTGGCCCGGGGGATTGCCCGGCTGCGCGGCGAACGCGGTCAATTGATGGCCTCCATCGCCGAGGCACGGGGCAAAATCGCCGAAACCGAGTTGCAACGGCTCCAGGTCGACCAGACCTTCCGCAGTGAGGTGTCCCAGGAACTGCGCGACCTGCTGGCCCGCCAGGGCGAACTGATCGAGCGGGAAATCACTGCCAGCGACCAGCTCAAACGCATCGACATCACCGCGCCTATCGCCGGGCGCGTGCAGCAATTGGCGGTACATACCGTCGGGGGCGTCATTTCACCGGCCGAAGGGCTCATGCAGATCGTGCCGGCAGACGATGAATTGTTGGTGGAGGCGAAGATCAGTGCGCAGGACATTGATCAATTAACTGTCGGGCAATCCGCGACCTTGCGCTTGAGCGCGTTCAACCGCAGCACCACCCCAGAATTGACTGGCACCGTGGTGCGGCTGTCGGCGGATCTGATAGAGGACCAGCGCACCGGGGTGGGCTTTTATCTAGCGGGCATCAAGATTCCTCAAAGCGAATTGGCAAAGTTGCAAGGGCTGGCGCTGGTTCCGGGAATGCCTGTGGAGTCGCTAATCAAAACAGGTGACAGGAACGTCATGTCCTATCTGCTCAAACCTATCAGCGACCATGCCCAGCGAGCGTTTAAAGAAGGGTAAATCTTCTTACGTACCTGATGTTTTCAGCACAGTTTCCAACACACACAAGGAAGAATGTAATGGCAGCAATCAACGGGACCAACGGCGCAGATACGCTGGTAGGTACTGCAGGCGACGATCAGATACGCGGTTTGGCGGGCGACGATGTTTTGAGTGGCGGGGGCGGTAACGATCTTGTGATGGGAGGTGATGGCGCGGATCAGATCAACGGCGGCTCAGGTATCGACACCGTCAGCTATGAAGATGTAGTCAATGCCGTTGGCGTAACGCTGAACTTGAAAACAGGTTTGCATACGGGCGCTGCCAAGGGGGACACATTTACCGATGTAGAGGTCTACCGTGGGACGAGCTATGGGGATTCTTTCGTCAGCAGCACAGCGGCGGATTCTTTTGATGGTTTTGGCAGTATTGATACCCTTGATTACTCGACGTCCGGGCAGGGGATCAACATTGTCTCGTCGACAGCTGCTAGCGGCGCCGGCACCGGTGGCGACGCTGAAGGTGACTCCTTCATCAATATCGAAAATATTGTCGGCTCGGCTTACAACGATACGTTCACGCTCAACGCTAGCACTCTGACGTTATCGGGCGGCGCAGGTAATGATGTTTATATCATCGACGGTGCTTCTTACACGACGATTTATGAAGTCGCCGGAGGCGGCGATGACGAGATCCGTACCAATCAAAGCAGCATGACATTAAGTAATAATGTCGAACGCCTGACCTACACCGGCACGGGGAACTTCAAAGGTGTCGGCAACGCAGGGGACAATATCATCACTGGTGGTGCAGGTAATGATTTGCTAATCGGCGGTGCTGGAGCCGACCAATTCATCGGTGGTGCCGGCGTCGATGTGGTGAGCTATGAAGACGTAGTCAATGCAATTTCAGTGACGCTGAATTTAAAAACTGGCGTGCACACTGGAGTGGCATTGGGCGACACCTTCGCCGATATAGAAGTCTTCAAGGGTACGAATTACGCCGACACCTTTGTGAGTGGTAATCGCGTTGATACGATGGATGGATCGGTAGGTAACGACACGCTGAATTATGCTTCATCTGGCGAGGCGATCACTATGACAGTCGCTAATGGAGCTGGTGTAGGTGCAGGAGGGGATGCGCAAGGAGACGTCTTTACGAATATGGAATGGATTGTCGGTACGGTTTATGACGATACGTTCACCGTCACCGCTGGGGGTATGACATTTAACGGTGGTGCTGGGAATGATACTTATATCGTTAATGGCACCGGCTCCATGAGTATTTATGAATCAGCAGGTGGTGGAGTCGATGAAATCCGTACCACCCTGAACAGCGCCGTATTGGGGGCTGACATCGAGCGCCTGACGTACACGGGCACTGGTAACTTCACCGGACGTGGCAATGCGGGAGATAACATCATCACCGGTAGTGCGGGTAATGACTTGCTTATAGGTGGCGCAGGCGCTGACCAGCTAATCGGCGGTGCTGGTATTGACACGGTCAGCTACGAAGATGTAGCGAACGCTACATCTGTGACGCTGAATTTGAAAACCGGCGTGCACACCAATGTCGCTCAAGGCGATACATTTAACGGAGTGGAAGTCTTCAAAGGCACGAATTGGGGCGATACATTCATTAGCGGTAACGGCGTTGATACCTTCGATGGTTCTGCCGGTGCGGACACTTTGAGCTATTCCACGTCCAATCAAGCCATCAATATGAATGTTGCAAACGGTGCGGGTGTCGGTGTGGGGGGCGATGCTCAAGGCGATGTATACAGCAACATGGAGTGGATTGTTGGTACGGATTATAGCGATGTCTTTAACGTGACCGCCGGGACGATGAGTTTCACTGGAGGCATGGGCAATGATGTTTACATAGCCAGCGGAACGGGAGCCATAGGTGTTGTGGAAGCTGTTGGCGGTGGTGATGATGAAATCCGCACCTACCAGACCAGTGCTATTTTGAGCGCGAACGTCGAGCGCTTGACTTATACAGGTACCGCTAATTTCATTGGGCGCGGTAACTCAACCGATA
The DNA here is from genome assembly GCF_051131995.1 of Pseudomonas sp. Z1-29. Lineage (NCBI taxonomy): Bacteria > Pseudomonadati > Pseudomonadota > Gammaproteobacteria > Pseudomonadales > Pseudomonadaceae > Pseudomonas > Pseudomonas sp. Z1-29. The sequence continues at coordinate 1,567,644 of NZ_CP071645.1, forward strand.
ACGTTATCACCGGTGGCTCTGGCAATGACCTGCTGATAGGGGGCGCGGGTGCTGACCAACTGATTGGCGGTGCAGGCATTGACACCGTCAGTTATGAGGATGAAAACACGGGCGTAGGTGTGACGGTGAACCTTAAGACCGGGTTACATACCGGCTTGGCGGCTGGTGATGTCTTCAACGGTATCGAAGCCTTCCGCGGTTCTGCGTACGGGGACACCTTTTACGCCAGCACGGCAGCTGACACTTTTGATGGTTCCGGTGGTAGTGACAAGTTGGATTACTCAGGTTCCGCCCAAGCAATTGTGGTGTCTGTTGCTAGCGGTGCTGGGACAGGTTTGGGTGGCGACGCTCAAGGTGATGTATTTAGCAACATCGAGGTGCTTACCGGCTCGGCCTACGATGATGTCTTTACCCTAAACGCTGGCAGTGTGACCTTCAATGGTGGTGCCGGTAATGACGTCTACGTCGTCAATGGCAGCGGCTCGATGGGAGTTGCTGAATTGGCAGGTGGGGGCGATGATGAAGTCCGCACCAACCAGGCCAGCGCAGCGTTGGGCGCCGAAGTCGAACGTCTGACCTACACCGGTACCGTTAACTTCACGGGTCGCGGAAACGCCGGCGACAACATCATTACCGGCGGTGCGGGCAACGACCTATTCATAGGCGGCGCCGGTGCCGACCAATTCATAGGTGGTGCCGGGACTGATACGGTCAGTTACGAAGACAGCACCAGCACCGGCGTTACGGTCAACTTGAAAACCGGCGTCCATACGGGTATTGCCATGGGCGATACATTCTCCAGCATCGAAGTGATTCGCGGCAGCAATAGCGGCGATACATTCTTCAGTGGTGCTGAAGCTAACAACTTTGATGGCGGGACCAGCGGTGGCGGCACTGATACGATTGATTACTCGCTATCGGCTCAGACCGTCAATATCACTCTTGCGACCACGGGCGTAGGCAGTGGCCAGGGTGGCGATGCGCAGGGCGATACTTACATTAATATCGAGAAAATCGTCGGCTCGGCCCAAGACGATATCTTCACCACGGGTGCCGGTACGTTTACGTTGCAAGGCGGGGCGGGCAATGATCTTTACGTCATCAATGGCCCGGCCTATCAGACAGTGATCGAGACCGCCGGTGGCGGGGATGACGAGATTCGCACGAGCCTTGCCAACATTTCGATGAGTGCCGAAGTCGAACGCTTGACCTACACCGGCACCGGTAATTTCACCGGTACCGGTAACGCCAGCAACAACATCATTACGGCTGGTGTTGGCAACGACCTGCTTTTAGGGGGGGCGGGGGCTGATCTTTTTGTCGGTGGCGCAGGGACTGACACCGTCAGCTATGACGATGCCACTACTGGGGTCACGGTTAATCTCAAAACCGGTGTTCACACAGGCATTGCCGCTGGCGATACCTTTGACGGCATCGAAGTCATTCGTGGTTCCAAGTACAGCGATACCTTTGTTGCCGGTGCAAGCGTCGACAAGTTCGAGGGCGGCACCGTCACTGCCGATAATATCGACGTTGTCGACTACTCGCTTTCCTCTGGGCCCATCAACCTGACCCTGGGTTCCGGGGCCGGTACCGGTACCGGTGGCGATGCCGAGGGCGACAGTTTCTCAGGCATCGAGAAGGTCATCGGCTCGGCCTACGACGATGTGTTCAACTCTGCCACAGCGGGCGGCTTCAATCTGCAGGGTGGAGCAGGCAACGATCTCTACATCGTCAACGGCAATGCTACGGCAGTAATCACCGAGGCCGTTGGTGGCGGTGATGACGAAGTGCGAACCAACATCGCCAGCATGGGTTTGCACAACAACGTCGAACGCCTGACCTATACCGGTACCGGTAACTTCACCGGTCGTGGCAATGCCTCCGACAACATCATCACCGGTGGGGCCGGTAATGACACCTTGCTTGGCGGCGGAGGCGCCGACAGTTTCATTGGCGGCAGCGGTACGGACACAGCCGCGTATGACGACAGTACCGTTGGTGTGACGCTCAACTTCAAAACCGGCATGCACAGCGGCATTGCCGCCGGTGATACCTATACCGATATTGAGGTTATCCGCGGTTCACAGTACGCCGATACGTTCATGGGCGGTACGACCGCAGACAAATTCGACGGTGGCGCGGGCAATAGTGTCGACGTGGCGGATTATTCTCAATCCGTCCAAGGCGTAACGCTGACACTGGGTGCATCTGGTGTCGGTTCGGGCACCGGGATGGGAGGCGATGCCGAAGGGGATAGCTTCTCGGGCATCGAGAAAGTTGTCGGCTCGGCCTATAACGATTTCTTCATCGCTAACACCAATTCGATCGGATTCACTGTGCAAGGTGGTGCGGGCGATGATGTCTATGTCCTCAATAACGCTACCTATGGGGCGATTGTTGAACTGGTGGGGGGCGGCATCGATGAGGTGCGCACTAATCAGGGGTACTACCAGCTCAGTGCTCAAGTCGAGAATTTGACTTATACCGGCACTGTCGGTTTCCAAGCGCGGGGTAACGCACTGGATAACGTCATCACCGGAGGTGTTGGCAACGATATCCTGATGGGGGGAGATGGCGGTGACACCTTCATCGGTGGAGATGGCATCGATACGGTCAGTTACAACGACATCGGGCCGATCGGCGTGACGCTCAACTTCAAGACTGGTGAACATACGGCTATCGCCAAGGGCGATACGTTTGACAGCATCGAGAAGTTCGTAGGATCGGGTAGAGACGATATCTTTATGGGTAATGAACAGGCCAATAATTTCGATGGTGCTCTCGGCAGAGACACTGTCAGTTTTGCCTATGAAACCTCGGCCATCACGCTGGACCTCACCCAGCCTTTGGCTGGCGCTGCGGCAGGGGACACCTACGCCAACATCGAGAACTGGGAAGGGACGGCATTCAACGATACGTTGATTGGCGGAACTGGCACCGAGACATTTATCGGTGGAAAAGGCGCTGACTTCATCGACGGCGGAGCCGGCGCTTCCGACGCAGCCTGGTACATCGGCAGTTCGTCAGCGGTGCAAGTGAACCTGCAGGCGGGCACCGTCACCGGAGGCGATGCAACCGGTGATGTGCTGGTTAATATTGAGGGCCTGCATGGCTCGGAGTTCGGCGATATCCTGACCGGTAACGCTGTTCAAAACGAGATCTATGGCGGTGAGGGCAATGATCTGGTCTATGGCGGCGACGGCAATGACTACATCTATGGTGGTAGGTACGAGCCCTATGCCTTTAATGGTCCCGATCGCAGTGGCCCTGCCGAAGCAGATGAACTGCACGGCGGTAATGGCAATGACGGTATGTTCGGTGCCAACAACGATGCTGGCAGCGTCCTGCACGGAGATGCCGGCAATGACAACATCACGGTTTACGCCGGCATTGCTTACGGTGACGAAGGCAGTGATTCACTGGTGGGGGTGGGCCCCGAGTACCAACTGCATGGAGGTGCCGGTTCGGATACCTTGAACATGGTCGGTGGTGGCTATGCCTATGGCGGTGAGGGCAGCGACACTTACAAGGCGCAATCGTCCACCAGCGTAATGATCAAAGACGAAGGCACTTCCAGTGGTGATGTGGTCCAGCTCCTGAACATCCAGTCCTATGCGGATGTGATGATCAAGACGGATGGTACCAATGCTTTCATTTTCAATGCCGTCGAGTGGAATTCGGGTAACCAGAACAATGCGGTCATTCTTGCTGACTGGTACGCGGGCTCCAATACCATTGAGTCCTTTCAGACTGCCAATGGAGATGTATTCACTATTCCCGTCTAAGTCTGGCGAAAACTGCGGCTGTCATTGAGTCTTGGCAGTTGCGGTCATAAAAACACACCGAGGGTCAGTTGAGGCTGCACAAGGAGCCCCTCGCAAGAGGGGCTTTTTCATGGGCGATGGTTTTGTATTGTTTGTGCCGGCCTCTTCGCGAGCAGGCTCGCTCCCACAGAGAGGACACATTCCAATGTGGGAGCGAGCCTGCTCGCGAAAGCGGTGGGTCAGTCAACACTTTATTCCAGACAAAAGAAAACCCCCGATAAACCAGCGGTCTATCGGGGGCTTTCCTCAGCAGGCGCCTTTCAGCGCCCACCCGCTCAGCTTATTGGCAAGCTTCGCAATCCGGCTCGTCGATGGCGCAGGCTTTTGGCACTGGCGCAGGGCCGGCTGGAGCAGCCAGGACCGAATCGTCACCGTGGTTGCCGCCAGCGGAAACCGCGTTCAGCTTACCGGTGTTGATGGTCGACTTCTCGGTGCTGGTGGCGGCCAGGGCACGGAGGTAGTAGGTGGTTTTCAGGCCACGGTACCAGGCCATGCGGTAGGTCACGTCGAGCTTCTTGCCCGAAGCGCCGGCGATGTACAGGTTCAGCGACTGAGCCTGGTCGATCCACTTCTGGCGACGGCTGGCGGCGTCTACGATCCACTTGGTGTCCACTTCGAACGCGGTGGCATAGAGCTCTTTGAGTTCCTGCGGGATGCGCTCGATCTGCTGTACCGAACCGTCGTAGTACTTCAGGTCGTTGATCATGACCGAGTCCCACAGGCCGCGAGCCTTGAGGTCGCGAACCAGGTACGGGTTGATCACGGTGAATTCGCCCGACAGGTTCGATTTCACATACAGGTTCTGATAGGTCGGTTCGATCGACTGCGACACGCCGGTGATGTTGGCGATGGTCGCGGTCGGTGCGATGGCCATGATGTTGGAGTTACGGATGCCTTTCTGCACACGGGCGCGAACCGGAGCCCAGTCCAGGGATTCGTTCAGGTCGACATCGATGTACTTCTGGCCGCGCTGGGCGATCAGGATCTGTTGCGAGTCCAGCGGCAGGATGCCCTGGGACCACAGCGAACCCTGGAACGTCTCGTACGAACCGCGCTCGTCGGCCAGGTCGCAGGAAGCCTGGATCGCGTAGTAGCTGACCGCTTCCATGGACTTGTCGGCGAACTCGACCGCAGCGTCCGAACCGTACGGGATGTGCTGCAGGTACAGCGCGTCCTGGAAGCCCATGATGCCCAGGCCGACCGGACGGTGCTTGAAGTTGGAGTTCTTCGCTTGCGGCACCGAGTAGTAGTTGATGTCGATCACGTTGTCGAGCATGCGCACGGCGGTGTTCACGGTGCGTTGCAGCTTGGCGGTGTCCAGCTTGCCGTCGACGATGTGGTTCGGCAGGTTGATCGAGCCCAGGTTGCAGACCGCGATCTCATCCTTGTTGGTGTTCAGGGTGATCTCGGTGCACAGGTTCGAGCTGTGGACCACGCCCACGTGCTGCTGCGGGCTGCGCAGGTTGCACGGGTCCTTGAAGGTAAGCCATGGGTGGCCGGTCTCGAACAGCATCGAGAGCATCTTGCGCCACAGGTCTTTGGCCTGGACGACTTTGAACAGCTTGATCTTGTTGTACTCGGTCAGCGCTTCGTAGTACTCGTAGCGCTCTTCGAAGGCCTTGCCGGTCAGGTCGTGCAGGTCTGGCACTTCGGATGGCGAGAACAGGGTCCACTTGCCGTCATCGAAGACGCGCTTCATGAACAGGTCCGGGATCCAGTTGGCGGTGTTCATGTCGTGGGTACGACGACGGTCATCACCGGTGTTCTTGCGCAGCTCGATGAACTCTTCGATGTCCATGTGCCAGGTTTCCAGGTAGGCGCAGACCGCGCCCTTGCGCTTGCCGCCCTGGTTGACCGCAACGGCGGTGTCGTTGACCACTTTGAGGAACGGCACGACGCCCTGGGATTTGCCGTTGGTGCCCTTGATGTAGGAGCCCAATGCGCGAACCGGGGTCCAGTCGTTGCCCAGGCCACCGGCGAATTTCGACAACATGGCGTTGTCGTGGATGGCGCCGTAGATGCCCGACAGGTCGTCCGGCACGGTGGTCAGGTAGCAGCTCGACAGTTGTGGACGCAGGGTGCCGGCGTTGAACAGAGTCGGGGTCGACGCCATGTAGTCGAAGGACGACAACAGGTTGTAGAACTCGATGGCACGGTCTTCACGCTGCTTCTCTTCGATCGCCAGGCCCATGGCCACGCGCATGAAGAACACCTGCGGCAGTTCGAAACGCACGCCATCCTTGTGGATGAAGTAACGGTCGTACAGGGTTTGCAGGCCCAGGTAGGTGAACTGCTGGTCGCGCTCGTGGTTGATCGCCTTGCCGAGTTTTTCCAGGTCGAATTCGGCCAGGACAGGGTTCAGCAATTCGTACTCGATACCCTTGGCGACATAGGCCGGCAGGGCCTTGGCGTACAGGTCGGCCATTTCGTGGTGGGTCGCGCTCTCGGCAACTTCCAGGAAGCTCAGGCCTTCGGCGCGCAGGGTGTCCATCAGCAGGCGGGCGGTCACGAACGAGTAGTTCGGCTCGCGCTCCACCAGGGTGCGGGCGGTCATCACCAGCGCGGTGTTGACGTCCTTGAGGGCGACGCCGTCATAGAGGTTCTTCAGGGTTTCGCGCTGGATCAGGTCGCCGTCGACTTCTTCCAGGCCTTCGCAGGCTTCGGTGACGATGGTGTTCAGGCGGCCCATGTCCAGTGGCGCCAGGCTGCCGTCGGCGCGGGCGATGCGGATCGAAGGGTGGGCCTGGACCGGTGCGTCGGCCGGCGTGCGGATGGCGCGTTCCTTGGCCCGGGAGTCACGGTAGATCACGTAGTCGCGGGCGACTTTCTGCTCGCCGGCACGCATCAGGGCCAGTTCGACCTGGTCCTGAATTTCTTCGATGTGGATGGTGCCGCCCGACGGCATGCGACGCTTGAAGGTCGCGGTGACCTGTTCGGTCAGGCGGGCCACGGTGTCGTGGATTCGCGACGAGGCGGCAGCGGTGCCGCCCTCAACTGCGAGGAACGCTTTGGTGATGGCGACGGTGATCTTGTCATCGGTGTAAGGAACGACAGTCCCGTTACGCTTGATCACGCGCAGCTGGCCAGGCGCGGTGGCGGACAGATCCGGGCTCGAATCGGCGGCCAGCGGCGCGGTGCCCTGCGGGTTCTCGCGAGTTGTGTCGGTGTGCATGGGTGTCTCCACGTTCTCTATGTTTATTTGGGCACCATCACGGTGCCCACCGTTCCGTCCTGAAGCACTACAACCGGCTGGCGCCGGGTATAACAACTTCGGGACAGTAGGAAGCGGGCCGGTGGCACCGCTTCCATCCGAAGTTCTCGGGTCGCGAGCCTGGGCTCGAAACCGGGTTTGCCAGGTGGCAGCAAAGGACTGCAACACCCGTACCGTTCCGGTCGTTTTCGACCTTGGAAACAGTTGCCATCCGCAGGGGCGGTCTGGGTTTGGAAAAATGCGCTGTTGCAGCAAGACAGAGGCAAGAAAAGCGCTTGAATTCTCTATCCGACTTGTGTTTGGTTTTTGGCCTGAAACCCTACATGTAGGGTTTTTTGCGCGGCGGGCTACAAGATAATGCGTTTTGGGGGATGAATCAACGTGCTACCTGTGGATAAGCCTGTGCGTAATTTGTGTGCGAAACGTGGAACTGCTCTGTAGGCCGCGACCTTGCTGGAGCGAGCCTTTTTTCAACGATTTCGAGCGGCCGAAAACAGCTTGGTGTTTTTGCGGGCGCGCACGTTACCACACACATCCGGCTCGACCGAGCGCATTTGTCCGCTTGTTTTCCATGCAGCCGCCGTTTATACAATCGGCCGGTGCATGAGCGGGATGATCCTCCTTTGATATGACAAAAAGATGGGAGGACGCAGGTTTTCAAGTGGACACTGTTGTGGCGAGGGAGCTTGCTCCCGCTGGGCTGCGTAGCGGCCCCAGAATTTTACGGTCGCTGCGCAACCGAGCGGGAGCAAGCTCCCTCGCCACAGGGTGAGCGTTCATCCTTTCTTTTTATAGCTACAACAAGACGAGGCCCCTCCGTGGAACAAGAAGCCTGGCAGATATTGATTGTCGAGGATGACCAGCGCCTGGCCGAGCTGACCCGCGAATACCTGGAAAGCAACGGCCTGCGCGTCGCCATCGAGGGCAACGGCGCGGTGGCGGCCCAGCGGATCATCGACGAGCAGCCGGACCTGGTCATTCTCGACCTGATGCTGCCCGGCGAAGATGGCTTGAGCATCTGCCGCAAGGCGCGCGAACACTACGACGGGCCGATCCTGATGCTCACCGCGCGGGCCGACGACACCGACCAGATCCAGGGCCTGGACCTGGGCGCCGACGACTATGTCTGCAAGCCGGTGCGCCCGCGCGTCCTGTTGGCCCGCATCCAGGCCCTGTTGCGGCGTAGCGAGCCGGAGCCGTCCGCGGCGCCGAAGCAGCGACGCCTGGAGTTCGGCCCGTTGGTGGTGGACAACGCCTTGCGCGAAGCCTGGCTGCAGGGCAACGGTATCGAGCTGACCAGCGCCGAATTCGACCTGCTCTGGCTGCTGGTGTCCAACGCCGGGCGCATCCTGTCCCGCGAGGAAATCTTCACCGCCCTGCGCGGTATCGGCTATGACGGCCAGGATCGCTCCATCGACGTGCGCATCTCGCGCATCCGTCCGAAGATCGGCGACGACCCGGACCATCCTCGATTGATCAAGACCATCCGCAGCAAAGGCTACCTGTTCGTCCCTGAAGCCTGCGTAGACGCGACCCCGTGAACTCCATCTTCCTGCGCATCTATGGCGGCATGTGCGCGGCACTGGTGCTGGTGGCGGTGCTTGGCGTGCTGGCGCTGCACCTGCTCAACCAGACGCGCGGCGAGCAATACCGCGAGCGCCTGGCCCATGGCACGTTTTCCTTGATGGCCGACAACCTGCGGCCGATGAACGACACCGAACGGCGCCGGGCCCTGGCGGTGTGGGAGCGCCTGCTGGGCATTCCGCTGGCGTTGCAGACGTTCAGCCAGACCGACCTCGACCTGGGCCAGCGCACCCGGGTATTGCGCGGGCAGGTCCTGGTGGAGCAGATCGGGCCGCATGCGGCGAAGGTTTATCGGCTGGTCAGCGACGGCGAGCAGTTGACCCTGGTCGGGGAGGTTCGCCAGATCAGCGAGCAACTGGCCCGGGCGACCATTTACCTGTTGGCCGACGAACTGGTGCGCTATCCGGTAGCCGAGCAACCCGAGCGGCTGGCGCAACTCAAGCAGGAAAAAGGCTTCGGTTTCGACCTGCGCCTGATGACTGTCGAGCAGGCGGACATGGACGACGACCAGCGCCGGCGGGTGGCCGAGGGCGACACGGTGATGGCCCTGGGCAAGGGCGCCGACTCGATCCGGGTGTTCGCCGGCATGGTGGGGACGCCGTGGGTGCTGGAAATCGGCCCGCTGTACCAGATGAATCCGTACCCGCCCGAGTGGCTGGTGCTGATCGCCGCGCTCGGGTTGAGCCTGATCGGCCTGATTGTCTATCTGCTGGTGCGCCAGCTGGAGCGGCGTCTGCGTGGCCTGGAGTCGGCCGCGACCCAGATCGCCCAGGGTAGCCTGGAGACCCGCGTACCCGCTCGGGGCGCTGACTCGGTCGGGCGCCTGGCAGCAGCGTTCAACGGCATGGCCGAGCACTTGCAGCAACTGCTGGCGATCCAGCGCGAGTTAGTGCGCGCGGTGTCCCATGAACTGCGTACACCGGTGGCGCGCCTGCGCTTCGGCCTGGAAATGCTCGGCAGCGCCAGCACGCCCGAGGCCCGGGACAAGTACCTGGCCGGCATGGATCACGACATCGAAGACCTGGATCGGCTGGTGGATGAAATGCTGACGTATGCGCGGCTGGAGCAAGGGTCGCCGGCGTTGAATTTCCAACGGGTCGACCTGGATGCGTTGGTCAACCAGGTCATCGAAGAACTGGGCCCGTTGCGCGCCGGGGTTACCGTGGAGCGCGGTCTGTGCCTGTCCGCCGCCGATTGCGACGGCGCCTGGGTCGAGGCCGAGCCACGCTTTTTGCATCGGGCGTTGCAGAACCTGGTAGGCAATGCCATGCGCCACGCCAGATCCCAGGTGACCGTCAGTTACCAGGTCGGCCAGTTGCGCTGTCGGGTCGACGTCGAGGATGACGGCCCGGGCGTACCGGAGGCGGCCTGGGAGCGGGTGTTCAAGCCATTCCTGCGCCTGGACGACAGCCGCGCACGCGCGTCGGGCGGCCATGGGCTGGGGCTGTCGATTGTGCGGCGGATCATCCATTGGCACGACGGCCGGGCGCTGATCGGCAAGAGCAAGCGCCTGGGCGGGGCGTGTTTCAGCTTGAGCTGGCCGAGGCATCAGGATCGGTCTTGAAATATGGGGTGCCCGACCTGCCGTCATCGCGAGCAAGCTCGCTCCCACAGTGGATCTGGTGAACACCAATGCCGTGCCCAACCCCGAATCCATGTGGAGCCTGCTCGCGAAGAGGTCCCGAAAGTCTCCCACATTGAAATGCAGTCCAACCTGTGGGAGCGAGCTTGCTCGCGATGAGGCCCTGTAAAGCGCCAGAAATCTCAGGCCTTGACTCCCAACAGGCTCAACAACTGCCCATCCTTCACCCCAAACTGCCCCTGCAGCTCACTGCCATGGCGCCACTCGGTCGACAGATCGGTCAATAACCGCAGCCGCGCTTGCCCGGAGTGGGACCACTCGACTATTTCGGCATGCTCGAAGTAGAAACGCTGCCCGACGATGGGGTACAGCGCCTTGAACAGGCTTTCTTTCATCGAAAAAGTCAGGGTGACCAGCAATGCGCGGTCATCCTGCGGCGCGGTGGCCATGCGCAGCAGTTCCGCCGGGGTGAGGATTTCACCGGCCAGGCGCTCGGCGCGTTCGGGGTCGAGGAGGTTTTCCAGATCCATGCCCAGCCCTTGCCAGTCCCGTTTTTGCGCGACGATTGCCGCGGCCCGGCCGGTGCTGTGGGTGATCGAGCCGCTGACATGGGCCGACCACACCGGGGCGCGGTCTTCGCCGATGGCCGGCACGTCGGCCTGCCCGTCGAGGCGCAGCAGTGCCGCCCGGGCACAGATCCGCCCGGCGAGAAACTCCGCCTGACGTTTGGCTACCGAGCGCCGGATGCTCGCCGGAGGCTCGATGGCGCTGTTCGGAAAATCGTCAGCGACAAGCAACATCGGATCGAAGCGAGTACTGAGCAGCACCGTATCGGGCAGGGCGTCAGGCAGCAGCCATTGGTCATCCAGGGGCGAACAGCAGGCGGGCAGGGCAGGGAGTGGGTTCATGCCGGGCATTTTGCCGGGTTGGCTTGCGCCTGGGTAGTGGCAGGGGCTGTGAGCGAGGAGGCTTTTGTGGCGAGGGAGCTTGCTCCCGCTGGGCGGGCTGGCGCTCCAGCGCGAAGCGGCCCTGAAATCTTGCGGTCGCTGCGCAACCGAGCGGGAGCAAGCTCCCTCGCCACGGGTGATGGTTTCAGCTGAAAGACCCGCCGTCAGTTGAAAATCTTCTTGAAGAACTTCTGCATATCCGCCCACGACTTCTCGTCAGCTTCCTTGTTGTAGGCGATGTCCGGCCCACCATGTTCGCCATGGCTCAGGCGGTCGGCGTCGGGGTTGCTGAAGCCGTGCTTGGCGCCTTCCAGGCTGACAAACTTGTAGTCGGCGCCGGCCTTGTCCATCTCGCTCTTGAACGCGGTGACGTTGTCTTCGGTGACCATGCTGTCCAGCGCGCCGTGCTCCACCAGGATCCTGGCCTTGACGCTGCCGGGGGTGGCCGGCGTGTTGGTGACCAGCGCGCCGTGGAAGCTCACCACGCCGGCCAGTGGAACGCCTTGGCGCGCCGCGTCCAGCACCACCTTGCCGCCGAAGCAGTAGCCGATGGCGGCGAGTTTGTCCGGGTCGGTCTGCGGTTGTTTCTTCAACAGGTCGAGGCCGGCCTGGAAGCGCGCGCTGGCCGCCTTGCCATCCTTGAGCGCGGCCTGCATGAAGCCCTTGGCGTCCTCCGGATGCTCGGTGTTCTTGCCGTCGCCGTACATGTCGATGGCCAGGGCGCTGTAGCCCAGGCCGGCGAGGTCACGGGCGCGGCGCTTGGCATAGTCGTTCAGCCCCCACCATTCATGCACCACCACCACGCCGGGGCGCGGGCCTTTGACCGCGTCGTCATAGGCGTAATAGCCGATCAGCTTCGTGCCGTCGGCACTGGTGTAGGGAATCTCCTGGGTCTGGATGGCGGCGTGGCTCGCGCCGCTCAAGGCCAGAAGTACAACAGCAAGCAACCTGCGCATGATCGATCTCCTTAAAAAGTTTGTTGGAACAGACTAGCCGATTCATTCAGCCCAGGTTCAGAGAACGTTCAAGAGGGGTTCAGGGACCCCTGGATATCGTGGCTGCGACTTCACACAACCACCGCATCACAAGGAACCTGACCATGACTCATATGAAAAAACTGCTGCTGGCCTTCACCGTGCTGGGCGCCAGCGCCCTGGCCCATGCCGATGACAACTTCGCCGGCCTGACCCTCGGCCAGACCAGCGACAAGGTCAAGAAATCCAACGCCCTGGACAGCGCGCTGAACAACCCGAACGCCGACGGTATCATCGGCAAGGACACCACCTACGGCCTGCGCCTGGGTCGTCAGAATGACCAGGGCCGCTACTACGCCACCTACGACAACGTATCGGGCACCCACAACGGAATCAAGCTGCGCCAGGAAAACCTGCTGGGCAGCTACGATCTGTTCTATCCGGTCACCGCCAGCACCAAATTGTTCGGAGGTGGCACGGCGGGGCTGACTAAGTTGACCCAGGATTCCCCAGGCTTCAGCCGCGACAGCGATATCGGTTATGCCGTTGGCCTGCAAGGCGGCGTGCTGCAGCAGATTTCGCAAAACACCTCGGTGGAACTGGGTTACCGTTACCTGCGCAGCAATGCCAGCACCGAGATGAGCCCGCGCGATGGCGCCAAGGTGGGATCGCTGGACCTGACCAGCAGCGCCCAGACCTACCTGTCCGCCAACTATACGTTCTAGGCGGCAGGGCAATGATGACGTGAAGCCGGATCGGCGCGTACGATCCGGCGCCTTTGGTTGGAAATTGGTTGTTTGATTCGCCTGGGAGAGGCCCATGAAACTATTGGTTGTCGAAGACGAAGCGTTGTTGCGCCACCACCTGCAAACCCGTCTCACCGACAGCGGCCATGTGGTCCAGGCCGTGGCCAATGCCGAGGAGGCCTTGTACCAGGTCGGCGAATTCAATCACGACCTGGCGGTGATCGACCTGGGCCTGCCGGGCATCAGCGGCCTGGAACTGATTCGCCGGTTGCGCTCGCAGGACAAGACCTTTCCGATCCTGATCCTGACCGCCCGCGGCAACTGGCAGGACAAGGTCGAAGGCCTGGCTGCCGGGGCCGATGACTACGTCGTGAAGCCGTTTCAGTTCGAAGAGCTCGAAGCCCGGCTGAATGCACTGCTGCGTCGCTCCAGCGGTTTCACCCAGTCAACCATCGTGGCCGGTCCATTGTTGCTCGACCTCAACCGCAAGCAGGCGTCCCTCGGTGACGAGCCGCTGGCCTTGACCGCCTACGAATACCGCATCCTCGAGTACCTGATGCGCCATCACCAGCAGGTGGTCGCCAAGGATCGCCTGATGGAGCAGCTTTATCCCAATGACGACGAGCGCGATCCCAATGTGATCGAAGTGCTGGTCGGGCGCCTGCGCCGCAAACTGGAAGCCCCGGCCGGGTTCAAGCCGATCGATACCGTGCGTGGCCTGGGTTACCTGTTCAACGAGCGCTGCCAGTGATTCGTTCGCTGCGGCTGCGGTTGATGCTGGCCGCCATGACATTGGCGGTGCTGTTCATGCTGGCGTTGCTGCCGGCGATGCAGGGCGCCTTCAGCCTGGCCTTGCAGGAATCCATCGAGCAGCGCCTGGCTTCGGACGTGACCACGCTGATCTCCGCCGCCCGGGTCGAAAACAATCGCCTGAAGATGCCGGCGCAATTGCCCGATGAGCGCTTCAACCTCGCCGATGCCCGGCTGCTGGGCTACATCTATGATCGCGAGGGGAGGCTGGTCTGGCGTTCGAAGGCGACCCAGGAAGAACACATCAACTACGCGCCGCGCTACGACGGGCTGGGCAACCAGTTTGCGCGCATCCGCGAGGACAACGGCCAGGAGTTCTTCGTCTACGACGTTGAGGTCAAGCTGCTCGGGGGCCAGAGCGCGGCGTTCAGCATCGTCACCCTGCAGCCGGTGCACGATTACGAAATGACGCTGCAAGGCCTGCGAGAAAACCTTTACCTGGGGTTCGGCGCCGCGCTGGCGGTGCTGCTGGCGCTGTTATGGATCGGCCTGACCTGGGGCTTGCGGGCGTTGCGCCGTCTGAGTCAGGAATTGGACGAAATCGAAACCGGCACCCGCGAAAGCCTCAGCACCGCGCATCCCCGCGAGCTGTTGCGCCTGACCGGCTCGCTCAACCGCCTGCTGCACAGCGAGCGTGAGCAGCGCAGCCGTTATCGGGACTCCCTCGATGACCTGGCGCACAGCCTCAAGACACCGCTGGCGGTGCTGCAAGGCGTCAGCGAGGACATGGCTCGGCGTCCCGAGGATCGTGGGCAGGCCTGGGTGCTGCAAACCCAGATCGAGCGCATGAGCCAGCAGATCGGCTACCAGTTGCAGCGCGCCAGCCTGCGCAAAAGCGGCCTGGTGCGCCATCAGGTGCCCTTGCGCCCGGTGTTGCAAAGCCTCTGCGACACGCTCGACAAGGTCTATCGCGACAAGCGCGTGCAGGTCGAATTCGACCTGCCGGAGGATTGCCAGGTGCCGATCGAGCAGGGCGCCTTGCTGGAGATGCTCGGCAACCTGTTGGAAAACGCCTATCGGCTGTGCCTGGGGCACGTGCGGGTGAGCGTGCACCAGACGCTCGGCGGGACGGAGTTGAGCATTGAGGACGATGGACCGGGCGTGCCACCGGACCAGCGTGCACGGATCCTGCAGCGGGGTGAACGGCTGGATCGCCAGCACCCGGGGCAGGGGATCGGCCTGGCGGTGGTAAAAGACATCATCGAGAGCTATGGCGCCCGGTTGACGCTGGGAGATTCAGAGCTGGGCGGGGCGGCGTTCCGGATTCATTTCTCGGTGGTTTGACTGGAACATTTTCGGTGTGTTTGCCGGCCCCTGTGGCGAGGGGATTTATCCCCGCTGGGCTGCGTAGCAGCCCCCCAAACAGACAACTCGGTGTGTCAGGTAGATTGAGTCACTGCTTTAGGGCTGCTGCGCAGCCCAACGGGGATAAATCCCCTCGCCACGGGGGCAGCACATTCGATGTCACCACTCAGCTCTCCTGCTCCCGATAAGCCCCCGGCGTCACCCCCGTCCACTTCTTGAACGCCCGATGAAACGCCGACGGTTCGGAGAACCCCAGCTGTTCGGCGATCTGCTGCAACGACAGGTCTGCGCGGCCCAGGTGGTAGATGGCGATATCCCGCCGCAACTGATCCTTGAGCTCCTGGAAGCTGGTGCCTTCCTCACGCAGATGCCGGCGCAGGGTCTGCGAGCTGATATGCAGATGCGCCGCGACCGTGTCCAGGTCCGGCCAGCGCGCCGTGTCGCGGCTGAGCAGGCGCCGCAATTGGCTGGTGAGGCTGTGGCCATCGTCCGGGCGCGAGAGCAGGTCGGCGGGGGAGCGTTCGAGAAAGTGCTTGAGGGTTCGCTCGTCCTGCAGCAACGGCATTTCCAGGTAGCGGGCATGGAATAACAAGCTGCTGCTTCGCGCCTCGAAGACCAAGGGGCAGGAGAACAGCAAGTCGTACTCCGCGCCGTGGCTTGGCCTGGCATAGCTGAACGTCGCTTGTTCCAGGCCGATCCGCTGGCCGATCAGCCAACTGCCGAGGCGATGCCAGATGACCAGCAGGCTTTCGGCCAGGAAGTGGTCGGGATCACGCAGTGTCGACTCGTCCAGGCTCAGCCTTACCCGTTCGCCTTCAGCTTCGAGGGTCAGGCTCGGGGCGTCGGGGAACAGGCTGTAGAACAACAGGCCGCGCTGCAGCGCCTTGCCCAGCGTCCGACAGTGGATCAACGTGTGGCACATCATGGCGAACGTCCCGGGTTTACTCGGTGCCCGGCCAAATCCCAGGTATTCGTCCGCCAATGCGACCCACAGCGCCTGCAACAGGCGGGCGAATTGCTCGGGGGCGATTCGCGCGCGCGGCTCGTCCAGCAGCTCCGGGCTGATCCCCAGTTGCTGCAGCAGGGGAACGTAGTCGAACCCCTGGCGACGCGCGCCACCCAGGGCGGCGCGGGCGAAGTGGCTGGCGATGGTGCGTTGGCGCATGGCACAAATCCGTCCGTTGAGCGGACGAATGGTAACAGGGCGTCTGGGCTCGACAAGGCGGATATCCGCCAAATCCAGGAACGTGACGCGGGAGGTTGGCGGAAAACCGCCAAGTTTGGGCGTGCGTTTAATTTCCAGGTAAGAAGCAAACGCCGTCTGCCCCGGCACTTGTAGGACGTTTCGTAAAAATGGCACGGGCCTTGCGATGCCATACACAGGTCTGCCGCGTGCAGCCGACAAAAAACAAATCCCTCCAGTGCAGGAGGGTTCGCAATTGAGGTGTCGTGGACAACAGGTGGATGTTGTCACACGGGACTCTTGAGGAAGGTTTGCCATGACGACTCGTCAGCCACTGTACAAATCCCTGTATTTCCAGGTGATCGTAGCCATTGCCATCGGCATTCTGCTCGGCCACTTCTACCCGCAGACCGGCGTTGCCCTCAAGCCGTTCGGTGACGGGTTCATCAAACTGATCAAGATGGTCATCGCACCGATCATTTTCTGTACCGTCGTCAGCGGCATCGGCGGCATGCAGAACATGAAATCGGTCGGCAAGACCGGCGGCTATGCACTGCTCTATTTCGAAATCGTTTCCACCATTGCCCTGCTGATCGGCCTGGTCGTGGTCAACGTCGTGCAGCCGGGCAACGGCATGCACATCGACGTGTCGACCCTGGACACCAGCAAGATCGCCGGCTTCATCAATGCCGGTAAAGACCAGAGCATCGTTGCCTTCATCCTCAACGTGATTCCGAACACCATCGTCGGCGCCTTCGCCAACGGCGACATCCTGCAAGTGCTGATGTTCTCGGTGCTCTTCGGTTTCGCCCTGCATCGCCTGGGTGCCTACGGCAAGCCGGTGCTGGACTTCATCGATCGCTTCGCTCACGTCATGTTCATCATCATCAACATGATCATGAAGCTCGCGCCGATCGGTGCGTTCGGTGCCATGGCCTTCACTATCGGTGCCTACGGTGTCGGTTCGCTGGTGCAACTGGGCCAGTTGATGATCTGCTTCTACATCACCTGCGTGGTGTTCGTGCTGGTGGTGCTGGGCGCCATCTGCCGCGCCCACGGCTTCAGCGTGATCAAGCTGATCCGCTACATCCGTGAAGAACTGCTGATCGTGCTGGGCACCTCCTCGTCGGAATCGGCCCTGCCACGCATGCTGATCAAGATGGAGCGCCTGGGTGCCAAGAAGTCCGTGGTGGGCCTGGTGATCCCGACTGGCTACTCGTTCAACCTCGACGGTACCTCGATCTACCTGACCATGGCTGCGGTGTTTATTGCCCAGGCCACCGACACCCCGATGGACATCACGCATCAGATCACCCTGTTGCTGGTGCTGCTGTTGTCCTCCAAAGGTGCTGCCGGCGTAACCGGTAGCGGCTTCATCGTACTGGCGGCCACCCTGTCGGCCGTGGGCCACCTGCCGGTTGCCGGCCTGGCGCTGATCCTCGGCATCGACCGCTTCATGTCCGAAGCTCGCGCGCTGACCAACCTGGTCGGTAACGCCGTTGCTACCATCGTGGTTGCCAAGTGGGTCAAGGAACTGGACGAAGACCAGTTGCAGACCGAGCTGGCTTCCGGTGGTCGCGGTATCTCCGACGTGCGTGAAGATGACGAGCAGATCGCTCAAGCGCAGATTGTCGCGGCTGAATCCGCTGCTCCAGGCGCTGTGAAGTAAGCTTCAGGCTGCAACGAAAAACCCGCTTCGGCGGGTTTTTTATTGCGCCGCATTTTCCAGGTGAGGCGCTTTTGTGGCGAGGGAGCTTGCTCCCGCTGGACTGCGCAGCAGTCCCCCTGCGTATAACCTGAAGCTATGCGGTGGCAGATAGATCCTGGGGCTGCTTCGCAACCCAGCGGGAGCAAGCTCCCTCGCCACGACAGCCCTCGCGCTGAGCGGATTTGTCAGCCCGAACGACACCCCCGGTAATTGCCCCATCGCCAGGCCCTGCCTAGTCTTGAACGCACCATTCAAGCGGAGATCGCCCATGCAAGGCCCACTGGCATCGCTCAAGGTTCTGGATTTTTCCACCCTGCTGCCCGGCCCGTTTGCCTCGTTGTTGCTGGCGGACATGGGCGCCGAGGTGCTGCGCATCGAATCGCCGGAGCGTCCTGACCTGCTGCGGATATTGCCGCCCCACGACCAGGACACCTCGGCCAGCCATGCCTACCTCAACCGCAACAAGCGCAGCCTGGCCCTGGACCTCAAGCAGCCGGCGGCACTGGAGATCATCAAGCGGTTGCTGGACGACCATGACATCCTGCTGGAACAGTTCCGCCCCGGCGTGATGGAGCGGCTGGGCCTGGGTTACGAAGCCTTGAAGGCGATCAATCCCCGGCTGATCTACGTGTCGATCACCGGTTATGGCCAGACCGGCCCGTTCAAGGATCGCGCCGGCCATGACATCAACTACCTGGCCCTGGCCGGGCTGGCGAGCCACACCGGTCGGGCCGACAGCGGGCCGCTGCCGCTGGGCATCCAGGCGGCGGACATCGCCGGTGGTTCGCTGCACGGGGTGATCGGCCTGCTGGCGGCGGTCATTGCCCGCCAGCAGAGCGGGCAGGGCCAGCACCTGGACGTGAGCATGACCGACTGCGTCTTCAGCCTGAACGCACTGGCCGGCGCCGGTTACCTGGCCTGCGGTGTGAAACCGGGGTGGGAAAACCATGCGTTGAACGGTGGCAGTTTTTATGATTACTACCGCACGCGGGATGGTCGCTGGATGTCGGTGGGCAGTCTCGAGCCAGGGTTCATGCAGGCACTGTGCGCGGCCTTGGGGCGGCCGGAGCTCGCCGCCCAAGGCCTGGCGCCCGAGCAACAGCAGCGGCTCAAAGAGCAATTGCGCGCCGAATTCGAGAAGCGCGATTTTGCTGACCTTTGCGCGCTATTCGCCGAGGTGGATGCCTGCGTCGAACCAGTGCTGGAGCTGGACGAAGCGCTTGAGCATCCGCAGTTGAAGGCCAGGCATCTGGTCACCCAAGTGCCCCGTGGCGACGGGTCGAGCCAGGCGCAGATGGCGTGCCCGTTGAAGTTTTCCGAAGGCTTGCCCGAGCCTCGGCATATAGGCGCGAGGCTGGGGGCGCATACGGAGCAGGTGTTGCGGGAGTTGGGGTTCAGTGATGAGCGGATTGCCCGGCTGCGGGATGACGGGGTGGTTGTGTAGTGCTCTCTCGGGCCCTTTCGCGAGCAGGCTCGCTCCCACAGGGATTGTGAACGCCGCAGACCCTGTGTGGGAGCGAGCCTGCTCGCGAAGGGGCCAACCCAGACACTACAAAAACCAGCTACTCGACCCGCGTCTCCCCGCTGAACACCAACGTACTGCGACAACTTCGGCACAAGTACCGCCGCCCCTGGCGGACCAGGCTGTGGCGCTGTGCGGTAAAGGGGAAGTCGCTGCCGTCGCACGGGCACTTGTAGATGTAGCGGGTGGCGGTGCGGCGTTTTATCTCGTAGGTGTGGCAACGGTTGGGCGGCAGTTCGTAGACCCCGCGCATGATCAGTTGCCATTCCTCGCCATGGGCCTGGATGCGGTCGCCAAACAACTGATGGGCGATCAGGTGCGCGACTTCGTGGGCAACGGTCTGCTTGAGGAAGTCGTCGGCGTTTTCCCGGTACAGCTGGGGATTGAAACGCAGCAGGTTTTCATGAAGGTGCGCGACACCGGCCTTCTGGCCGCGCAACTTGAGGCTGACCACCGGGCGTTTGAAAGGACGTTTGAAAAAGGATTCGGCTTGTTGGTAACACTCTTCGACGCGGGTATTGAGTTGCTCGAGCATGCTTTACGGGTCTCCAGAAAGCCGAGTATGCCGCAAGCGCTGGCCGTTGCGAATCGCCCAGCTGCCCAGCGGTCGTTTCGCCGGCCCCAGGCACAGGAAGGCCGCCTTGCGGCGGCCTGTGTTGGCAGATCGTCTTTTTTCCCGGAGGGCGTGTGCAAGCCTTCAGTTGGTATAGACCGGACCCACGCCCAATCCCCAGACAATGACCGTGAACGCCATGATGGCGACCAGCACGACCAGGCCGACGGCCAGCACCGAGCTGGAAAACAGGAAGCCTTCGTCCTGCGGGATGTTCATGAACGTCGGCAAACCCACGTACAGCAGGTAGACCGTGTAGCAGATCGCCGCGGTGCCGACGATCATCCCCAGCCACATGTGCGGGTAGAGCGCTGCCAGCCCGCCAATGAACAACGGCGTCGCGGTGTAGGTAGCGAACGCGACACAACGGGCCAGGCTCGGGTTGGCGTCATAGGTGCGAGCCATCCAGTGGATGAACGCGCCCATCACCGCCACGCCGCCCAACATCGCGAGGTACGACATGATGGTCATCCACAGCGCGCTTTCCAGGGTGAGCATGACCGGTGGGCGATTGCCGATGACCCATCCCACCTGCGTGGTGCCGATGAACGCCGACACCGCCGGGATAGCCGCGAGGATCAGCGTGTGGGTGAGGTACATGTGGCTGATGCTTTCCTCCTGATCGCCACGGATTTCCTTCCATTCTTGATCAGGGTGGGTAAAGAGCCCCACGACATGATGGATCATAGTCAGTCACTCCTTTGTTATTGCCATCGCCCCCCAACGGAGCGCCTACGGGCCAAAGGGCCGGGTAAGTAAAGGTCTGTAAGTGTGTGCGACCTTATGCCGCAGTATAGAAAGGAGTGACCGCCAAGGGGATGGGCGGCTTAGAGCAAATCGCGCTGTAACGAAGCGGCTTAATCGCGACCTGATCTGTGCGCTGTACGCTATGCCAGGCAAATCCGCCCCGTGGCGAGGGAGCTTGCTCCCGCTCGGCTGCGAAGCAGACGCCAACAGGGCAGTCCCAGAGGGTCGCTTCGCAACCCAGCGGGAGCAAGCTCCCTCGCCACGAAGGGCGGTGCCACGGGAGGGATTTTTTGCGTAAAATGCCGGCCTTTCGTCACACCTCACGGATTTCGCGTCATGGGCACTCTCACGGTCAACCAGAACAAACTGCAAAAGCGCCTGCGCCGCCTGGCCGGTGAGGCCGTCGCCGATTTCAACATGATCGAGGATGGCGACAAGGTCATGGTCTGCCTGTCCGGCGGCAAGGACAGCTACACCTTGCTCGACGTGCTGATGCATCTGCAGAAAGTTGCGCCGATCAAGTTCGACATCGTTGCCGTGAACATGGACCAGAAGCAGCCGGGCTTTCCCGAGCACGTGCTGCCGGCCTACCTCGAATCGTTGGGCGTTGAATATCACATCGTCGAGAAAGACACCTATTCGGTGGTCAAGGAACTGATCCCCGAAGGCAAGACCACCTGTTCGCTGTGCTCGCGCCTGCGCCGTGGAACGCTCTATACCTTCGCTGACCAGATCGGCGCGACCAAGATGGCCCTGGGTCACCACCGCGACGATATCGTCGAGACCTTCTTCCTCAACATGTTCTACAACGGCTCGCTCAAGGCCATGCCGCCCAAGCTGCGCGCCGACGACGGGCGCAACGTGGTGATCCGTCCGCTGGCCTATTGCAGCGAGAAGGACATCCAGGCCTATTCGGATTTCAAGCAGTTCCCGATCATTCCCTGCAACCTGTGCGGCTCCCAGGAAAACCTGCAACGCCAGGTGGTCAAGGAGATGCTCCAGGAATGGGAGCGCAAGACCCCGGGCCGTACCGAGAGCATTTTCCGGGGCCTGCAAAACGTCATTCCGTCGCAACTGGCGGACCGCAACCTGTTCGATTTCGCCAGCCTGCGCATCGACGAAAGCGCCACGCCGCGGTTCGTCAATGTGGTGAATCTCTGACGGTCCCAGCGATAGCTATTCACGGCGCTTGCGAGCGCCGTTTTTTATTTCCGACCTCAGGAGAGGGCATGCGCGATTACAAGTGGCTGCACGAGTATTGTCTGAACCGCTTCGGTTCGGCGGCTGAATTGGAAGCCCACCTGCCTGTACCCAAGACCCCGGCGCAACTGCGCAAGATCAGCGATGATCGCTACCTCTCGACCATGGCGCTGCGGGTGTTTCGCGCCGGGCTCAAGCACAGCCTGGTCGACGCGAAATGGCCGGCGTTCGAAGAGGTGTTTTTCAGGTTCGACCCGGAAAAGGTCGTGCTGATGAGTGCCGAGCACCTGGAGCGGCTGATGCAGGATGCACGGATCATCCGCCACCTCGGCAAGCTCAAGAGCGTGCCGCGCAACGCGCAGCTGGTGCTGGATGTGGCCCATGAAAAGGGCAGCTTCGGTGCGATGATCGCCGATTGGCCGGTGACCGATATCGTCGGCTTGTGGACCTACCTGAAAAAACACGGCCATCAGTTGGGCGGCCTGTCGGCGCCGCGTTTCCTGCGGATGATGGGCAAGGATACGTTCGTGCCCAGCTATGACGTCGTGGCGGCGCTCAATGCCCAGGACCTCATCAATAAAGTCCCGACCAGCCTGCGGGACCTGGCTACCGTGCAGAATGCGTTCAACCAGTGGCATGAAGAGAGTGGCGGGCGGCCGCTGAGCCAGATCTCGATGATGCTGGCTTATACCGTGAATCATTGAAACCGAGTTGCGGCCATCGCGAGCAAGCTCGCTCCCACAGGGGATTTCTGAACGCCGCAGATCCAGTGTGGGAGCGAGCTTGCTCGCGATGGCGGTCTATCAGGCGACGGAGATATCGCCCTCGCCAGCCAACCGCCGGTTCAACTGGAAACGCCAGCGCACATATAGCAATGCCGAGCAGAACAGCGCCACGCTCGCCGCCATCTCCAGCACGCCGAACCATTGCCGGTTCGGATCGTAGGCCGCCAGCGCGCCCTTGATGAAATACAGATTCACCACGAAGCACATCCACGAATGCCCGCGCGCGCTGCCGCTGAGCATGCCCGGCGCGAGTAGCAGCAGTGGCACCAGTTCGATCAGCAGAATCACCCAGGGGCGCGCGCCGTGCAGATCGGCGATCAGCAGGTAATACCCACTGAGCAGCCCCACCAGGCCGAAAAAGCACAGCAGGCTGAGGTTACGAGCGATGTGCACACGCGGCTCCAGCCACTCGACCGGCGGCAGGATCTTCGGCTTCTTAGCCACGGCGGTTCTCCAGCAACAAAGCGGTTTTTGCCAGGCGCAGGCCCAAGGCGCGGCACAGGGCGACTTCGTGTTCATTCAAGCCGCTTTTACCGTCGGCGCCGGCGTGGTGGCTCGGGCCGTAGGGTGTGCCGCCGCCCTGGGTGTCGATCAGGGCCGACTCGCTGTAGGGCAGGCCGGTGATCAGCATGCCGTGGTGCAGCAGTGGCAGCATCATCGACAACAGCGTGGTTTCCTGGCCGCCATGCAGGCTCGCGGTGGAGGTGAACACCCCGGCCGGCTTGCCCACCAGGGCGCCGGTCAGCCACAGGTTGCTGGTGCCGTCGAGGAAGTATTTGAGCGGCGCGGCCATGTTGCCGAAGCGGGTCGGACTGCCCAGGGCCAGGCCGGCGCAGTTCTTCAGATCATCGAGGCTGGCGTAGAGCGGGCCCTGTTCGGGGATCTCCGGCGCCACCGCCTCGCACTCGGTGGAGATCGCCGGCACCGTGCGCAACCTGGCTTCCAGCCCGGCCTGCTCGACGCCGCGGGCGATCTGGCGGGCCATTTCGTTGGTAGAGCCACTGCGGCTGTAATACAGCACCAGGATATAGGGCGTGCTCACGGCAGGATCTCCAGGATTTTCTCCGGTGGGCGACCGATCACCGCTTTGTCGCCGACTTCGAGAATCGGCCGTTCCATCAGTTTCGGGTGGGCGGCGATGGCGGCGATCAACTGCGCCTGGCTCAGGCTTTCGTCAGCCAGGTCCAGGGTCTTGTATTCATCTTCGCCGGTGCGCAACAACTGGCGTGCCTCAATGCCGAGCTTGCCCAGCAGCCGCTCCAGCTGCGCAGCGTCCAGCGGGGTTTCGAGGTAGCGGACCACGGTTGGCGCCAGGCCACGGGCTTGCAACAGTTCCAGCGCACCGCGGGATTTCGAGCAGCGCGGGTTGTGATAAAGCGTCAGATCAGTCATGAGCGGGTCGCATCTTGCGTAAGGTGGCGGCTATTCTACTGTGCTGCGAGGCCCCTAGCACCTGATGGGGTCGCGCAGCTGTTCACATTCAGACAAGGATCGGCACATGGCAAGGCGATTGGCGGCGGCACTGACATTCATCGGCTTTTTATTGCTCGGCGGCTGCGGCAACGATTACGGCGTGGACCAGAACGGTCAGCCGATTGCCGCGCAGCGGCTGGACAACCAATGGCTGGTGCTCAACTACTGGGCCGAGTGGTGCGCGCCGTGTCGCACTGAAATCCCCGAATTTAATGCCTTGGCCGAACAGCTCAAGGGACGCAACGTAGGTGTCTTCGGGGTCAACTTCGATCAGGTGCAAGGCGAAGAACTCAAGAGTGCCAGCGAGAAGCTGGGCATCCGCTTCACCGTACTGGCCCGGGATCCGGCCGAGTTCTTTGATGTCCCGCGCAGCGAAGGCCTACCGGTGACGTACATCATCGACACCCAGGGCAAGGTGCGTGAGCAACTGCTGGGAGAGCAGACGGCGGCGGCGGTAATGGCCAGGCTGGAGGCGTTGCAAGCGCTAAAATAGCCTGATTGGGAATAGGCACTTTGTGGCGAGGGGATAAATCCCCTCGCCACAGGCAGAAGCTGGTTGACCTGGGCCTCAACCCTCTTCCAACCACCACCGCAACGGCTTGCCCTGGGCCGGCCAGAAACGGGTCTGGCCCGTGGGCGATACGTCCCAGCGCTCGACCTTCTCCAGCGCCTGCAAGAAACGCGTCTCTTGCTCCATCAACGCCGGGGCGCAGAGTTTGCGGGTGCTGCCGATCCTGCCGAAACTCAAGCGGTCGCCTTCCAGGGTGTAGGGCGCAAACCAGTGGTTGCAGCCGGCATTGCCGTAGGCACGGCCATCGTCGTCGAGGGTGATGGTCAGGTGGCTGTAATCCATCAACGGCCGCTCGCCGATCCATTCGAGGATGTAGCTGCGGTTGTGTTGCAGTTGCACCGGATCGGCGGCGCAGCCCATCAGGCCGACGCCCATCAGCGTGGCCAGGACCAGATGTTTCATCAGGCGGCTTCCTGGCATTTCGGGCAGCGGTGTTTCTCCCCGTCGGTCGTCCAGCCCAGCTCGGCAATGCGTGCGCTGGCGGCCGGTTTCTGGGCCTTGGTGCCGAGCTTGGCATCGACGGCGAACTCGAAGCTCAGTTCCTTGGCGCATTGGTCGCACTTGACCTGCCAGGTGTGGATCGCCAGTTCACCGAACACCGGACCGGTGGTCATGGCGGTCCATTGGCCCATCGGCTTGAGCAGATGGCGAACGGTGTCGACGGTCAGGCGCATGGAAAGATCCTTGCTGCCCTTGAGGGTGACCAGCAATACATCGTTGGCCTGGATCGAGCCGCCATTGCCGGTGACCTGGTAACGGCCCGGCGCCAGGGCGCGGACCTCGGTCAAGGTGTGCTGCGGGTTCATCAGGGTGTAGCGAAAATCGTGTTCGGCCATGGGTCCTCCAGATAGGCGCGACATGCTAGCACGGGGGCTGGCTTGGGCATCGCCTACAAGCGGAGCGGGCCGACGAAATCCCCCTGTGGGAGCGAGCCTGCTCGCGAAAGCGGCGCCTCAGTCGATCGACGTGTGGCTGACACACCGTCTTCGCGAGCAGGCTCGCTCCCACAGGGGATATGTCAGCCATCCACCAGGTTCTGCGGAGCGCCAGCCGCCCAGGCGGCGATGTTGTCGAGGGTGGTGGTGGCAATCGCGGCCAGTGCTTCGCGAGTCAGGAACGCCTGGTGTGCAGTCACCACGACATTGGGGAAGGTCAGCAGCCGCGCGAGCACGTCGTCCTGCAACGGCAGGTCGGAGCGGTCCTCGAAAAACAATTCGGCCTCTTCCTCGTAGACATCCAGCCCCAGGTAACCCAGCTGGCCGCTTTTCAGCGCTTCGATCAGTGCCGGCGTATCCACCAGGCCGCCGCGTCCTGTGTTGATCAGCATGGCGCCGCGTTGCAGGGTTGCCAGGGAATGAGCATTGATCAGGTGTCGGCTCTGGTCGTTGAGCGGGCAGTGCAGGCTGATGATCTGCGCCTGCGCCAGCAGATCGGCCAGAGGCAGGTAGCGGGCCCCCAAGGCTTCGACCTGAGGGTTGGGGAACGGGTCGTAGGCCAGCAACTGGCAACCGAAACCGGCCATGATCCGGGCGAAGGTCGCGCCGATCTGTCCTGTGCCGACCACGCCCACGGTCTTGCCCACCAGGTCGAAGCCAGTCAACCCATTCAGGCTGAAATTGCCGTCCCGGGTGCGGTTGCAGGCGCGGTGCAGGCAGCGGTTCAAGGCCATGATCAATGCCACCGCATGTTCAGCCACCGCATGGGGCGAGTAGGCCGGCACCCGGGCGATGCTCAGCCCCAGACGCTTGGCGGCGGGCAGGTCGACATGGTTGAAGCCGGCCGAGCGCAGGGCAATCAGCCGGGTGCCGCCGGCCGCGAGTCGTTCCAGCACCGGCGCGCTCAGGTCGTCGTTGATGAAGGCGCACACCACCTCGCACCGTTCGGCCAGGGCCACGGTGTCGAGGCTCAGGCGTGCCGGCTGGAATTGCAATTCAAGGCCGGCGGGTACGGCGGCCTTGCTGAAACTGTCACGATCGTAGGTCTGGCTGCTGAATAGAATTGCACGCATGGCGGCCTCCTGGCGCTGGGATGAACCGAGCTTAACAGCCATTGTGCCGGTGACCATTGCGCTGGGTCAGGCGCTGATGCGCGCCTCGCTGGCCAGCCTGTGGATGGCACGGTCCAGGTCTTCCAGAGCCGCGGCAGCCCGCGGGTCTTGCTGCTTGAGCAAGGTTTCGCTGCGCTGGCAGGCCGCGCGCAGTTGCGGTACGCCGCAATAGCGCGTGGCCCCGTGCAGGCGGTGGACCCGTTCGATCAGGGCGTTGTGGTCGTTGGCCTCGCTGGCCTGGCGGATCGCTTCGCGGTCGGCTTCAAGGGACGCGAGCAACATCGCCAGCATGTCCGCCGCCAGGTCGGCCTTGCCGGCGGCCAGGCGCAGGCCTTCCTCGTGGTCGAGCACCAGCAGCTCGCTGCTGCCTTGGGCATCAGCGCCCCGATCCGGGGTCTGGTTGCGCAGCGCCAGGCCGGTCCACTTGAGTACGACCTGGGCCAATTGCCGCTCGCTGATAGGCTTGGTCAGGTAGTCGTCCATGCCGCTTTGCAACAGGGCGCGCTTCTCGTTGGCCATGGCGTGGGCGGTGAGGGCGACGATCGGCAGTGGCGTGCAATGCCGCTCGCTTTCCCATTGGCGGATCGCTTCGGTGCTCTGGCGGCCATCCATGCCGGGCATTTGTACGTCCATCAGGACCAGGTCGAAGGTTTCCTTCTGCACGGCCTTGACCGCCGCGTAACCACTTTCCACCGCCAGCACCCGGGCGCCCATGTCTTCGAGCAGGGTCTGCACCAGCAGCAGGTTGGCCGGGTTGTCGTCCACGCACAACACTTTTGGCGCGCGGCTGGCCACCGGTTCATTGGGTTCGTTGCGGGTCGGGCGCGGGTTGACCAGGTCGGAAAGCGACCGGCGCAGCTTGCGGGTGCAGGCCGGCTTGGCCTGCAACTGACTGTGAGGGTTGGGCACCGAGAGATGGAACAGCGTCTGTTCGGTAGTGGGGCACAGCACCAGCACCTTGCAGCCCAAGTGCTCGAGGTCCCAGATGTGTTGGTTGAGACGCTCCGGCGGCATGTCATTGCTGGTGATGCCGAGTACGGCCAGGTCAATCGCCTGATCCGTCTGGTGGGCGACGGTGACGCCGTTGGTCAGGTTTTCCAGGGTATTGAACGGCGTCACCTGCAAACCGCAGTCCTCCAACTGGTGCTGCAAGGCCTGGCGGGCCAGCTCGTGATTTTCCAGAACCGCCACGCGGCGCCCCAGCAGCGGCGGACCGGGCAGGTCTTCGGCGTCGTCACGGGTCTTGGGCAGGCGCAGGCTGATCCAGAACTCCGAGCCTTCGCCCGGCGTGCTGTCGACGCCGATCTCACCGCCCATCTGTTCCACCAGCCGCTTGGAAATCACCAGGCCCAGACCGGTCCCGCCGGGCTGCCGGGACAAGGAGTTGTCGGCCTGGCTGAAGGCCTGGAACAGCGCCCGCACGTCCTGGCTGGACAGGCCGATGCCGGTGTCCTGGATGCTGATGCGCAACTGCACGCTGTCTTCGTGCTCATCTTCGAGCATGGCGCGGGCGACGATGGTGCCTTCACGGGTGAACTTGATGGCGTTGCTCACCAGGTTGGTGAGGATCTGCTTGAGCCGCAGCGGGTCACCCACCAGCGACAACGGCGTGTCGCGGTAGACCAGGCTCACCAGCTCCAGCTGTTTGGCGTGGGCGGCGGGGGCGAGGATGGTCAGGGTGTCCTGCAGCAGGTCCCGCAAGTTGAAGGGGATGCTGTCGAGCACCAGCTTGCCGGCCTCGATCTTCGAGAAGTCGAGAATCTCGTTGATGATGCCGAGCAGGCTGTCGGCGGATTTTTCAATGGTGCCCAGGTAGTCGAGCTGGCGCGGGGTCAGCTCGCTTTTCTGCAATAAATGGGTGAAACCGAGGATGCCGTTGAGCGGCGTGCGGATTTCATGGCTCATGTTCGCGAGGAATTCGGACTTGATCCGGCTTGCTTCGAGCGCTTCCTTGCGGGCCAGGTCCAGTTCGATGTTCTGGATCTCGATGGTTTCCAGGTTCTGGCGCACGTCTTCGGTGGCCTGGTCGATGCTGTGCTGCAATTCTTCCTGGGCATTCTGCAAGGTGCCGGCCATGCGATTGATACCCGACGCCAGCTCATCCAGCTCCTGGCTGCCCAACGGTGGCAGGCGGGTTTCCAGATGCCCGTCCTTGAGCTGCGCCACGGCCTGCTTGATCTGGCTCAGCGGTCGATTGATGGTGCGGCCCATGCGCAGGGCCAGCAGCGCGGTGCAACCCAGGCCGGCGGCGATCAGCAACAGGCTGGCGAACAGGCTGCGGTAACCGCGCAGCAACATGCCGCTGTGGGACAGCTCCAGCTCGACCCAGCCCAGCAGGCGATCGGCTTCTTCGGGAATCAGTTCGCCAGCCAGGTTGCGATGCTTGCCGAACACCGGCAGCAGGTAGCGTGTGGCATCGTTGCCGGTGCGTTGCAGCAGTTGGCTGCTGTTGCCCTCCGGCGCCCGGTTGAGCATGGTCGGGCCGGCATGGGCGAGCGGTGTGCGGTCGGGGGCGAGGAAGGTCACCGCGCGAACGTCGGCTTGCTCGAGAGACTGGGTGGCGACGCGTTCCAGCAGCTCGATGTCCTGGCGGCTCATGGCCGGAGCGACCAGCGGGGCCAGTTGTTCGGCGATCATTTCACCGCGTTGCAGCAACTGAGCGTGCAGGTCCGATTGCTGCATCCAGGTGAAATAACCGCCCAGGACCAGCGCCATCAAGGTGGTCGGCAGCAGGGTGAGCAACAGCACACGGCCTTTGATTCCCAGTTTCTTGAGCACACTTGTCTCCTGCATCCAGCGGTCCGATTGAGCTTTGCGCGCATCCGGCGCGCAACATCTGCGCAGTGTAGCGATTTGCAGGCGAGCCTTCTTCGTAAAATTCATGTCCTCGCGCATCCCGACCGACCGGCCATCTGCCGTGGCGATACACGGCGGTTGCCTGTCGGGAGCCGATCTTGAATAATCGTTCAACTGAGAATTGTTTGCAGATACTGATGAATCCCATCCCCGCTGTACCGCCGCGCATCCTTGCCATCGAAGACGACCCCGTGCTGGGTGCTTATGTCCATGAGCACCTGGCCCGCAACGGCTTCGAAGTGACCTGGTGCCAGAACGGCCAGGATGGCCTGGACATCGCCTGCCGGCAGGCTTTTGACGTGGTGCTGATGGACATCCTGCTGCCCGGGCTGGATGGCCTTGCAGTGCTGACCCGTTTGCGCCTGAGTCATTCGACCCCGGTGTTGCTGATGTCTGCCCTGGGCGCGGAAGCGGATCGCATCAGCGGCTTTCGCCTCGGCGCCGACGATTACCTGCCCAAACCGTTCAGCATGGCGGAGCTGCGTGTGCGCATCGAGGCCATCCTGCGCCGAGTGGCGCTGGATCGGCGCCCGGCTCAAATGACGACGCTGCCCCAGGCGCAGGACCTGGACTTTGATGAGCAGCGCAGTGATGTACAGGTCCAGGGCCAATGGGCAGGGCTGACGCGCAGCGAATACCGTTTGCTCGACGTCCTGCACCGCAGTGACAGTGAAGTCCTGAGCAAAGCCTTCCTCTATCAGCATGTGTTGCAGCGCGGCTATGCACCGCATGATCGCAGCCTGGACATGCATGTCAGCCAGATCCGCCGCAAGCTCAAGTCTATCGGCTACACCGTGCGGGAGCTGCGCACGGTGTGGGGCAAGGGCTACGTGTTGAGTGCCGTCGATGAAGTGGTCTGATCTGCCTGGGCGGCACTCGTTGTTCTGGAAACTGGCATGCCTGCTGGTGGCGTTCTGTCTGCTGATGATCTGGCTGAGCTGGTCCTGGGGCCGTTATATGGAGGAGCGCAACCAGTTTCTCTCGGACCAGGCCCGCGGCACCCTCACGCGTTACGCCGCCGAGGCCGAGCACGCCTGGCGTTCCGGTCGACAGGCGGGGGTGGACCGCTGGTTGCAAGGCATGCAGCCGCGGGAGGCAAGCTGGGTGGGGGTGATCGGCCCCGACCTGCAATCGTTGAGCGGGCAGCCGTTGACCGAGAAAGAGGTCGAGCGGCTGACCTTCCTCCGTGGTCTGGATTGGCCGATCCACAAGAAGGGCCGACCGTGGCTGCGGGTGCCGTTCCCCGGCGACCCGTCCGTCGGCAGCCTGGTGATCGAACTGCCCGAGCGTTTCCTGCCGGGGCAGTACCAGTTGTTCTGGCGCGTGATGACCAACGGCGTGATCCCCGGACTGTTCACCCTGTTGCTCTGTGTCGGGCTGTATCGCCTGCTGGTGGTGCCGCTCAATCAACTGCGCGAACAGGCCAATGCCTGGCAGGCCGATCAGTTGGGCGTGCGCCTGTCCAGCCGCACCACCGAGCGTGCCGATGAACTGGGCGAGCTGGGCCGCGCGTTCGATCACATGTCCGAGCGGTTGCAATCGACCGTCGCGCTGCAACAGCAACTGCTGCGCGACCTGTCCCATGAGCTGCGCACGCCGCTGAGTCGCCTGCAAGTCGCCAGCGACAGCGAGCAGGACCTGGGCCAATTGCGCGAGCGCGTCGCCCGGGAAGTCGAGGGCATGCAGCGACTGGTCGAGGACACCCTGCAACTGGCCTGGCTCGACACCGAACGCGCGCCGTTGGCGGTCGAGGCGATCCAGGTCCAGGCCTTGTGGGAAATGCTCACGGAAAATGCCTGTTACGAAAGCGGCTGGCCCAGCGCTCAACTGCAATGCGCGGTCGATGCCGATTGCTGGGTCCAGGGCAACCTCAATACCTTGGCGCAGGCTTTGGAAAACATCCTGCGCAACGCCATCCGGCACTCGCCGCCCGGCGGCGTGGTGCGGCTGGACGGTCGACGTGAGGGCGGTTTCTGGCTGCTGTGGCTTGAAGACGAAGGCGGTGGCGTGGCCGAGCAGGATCTTGAGCGTATCTTCGACCCGTTCACCCGTCTCGATGGCTCTCGCCCGGGAGACGGCGGTTTCGGTTTGGGATTGAGCATCGCCCGTAATGCGCTGGCGCGCCAGGGTGGGCGACTGTGGGCGCAGAACGGCAGGAAGGGCTTGCGGTTGAACCTGCGTCTGGTCGCCACTCAAGCGGCCACCGCCCCCGTGGCGAGGGAGCTTGCTCCCGCTGGGGCGCGCAGCGGCCCCCTGCAACCTGCCTGACACCACCAAACCCGAATTGGGGCGACTTCGTCACCCAGCGGGAGCAAGCTCCCTCGCCACGTAAGTACGTTTGGGCTGGAGCTGCTTATTCCCATAAGCCATAACCACCACACTTTGCGTGATATGGCCTCGCCGGGTTTGCCGGTATGATAGGCGCCCCCGCAGCCCGGATTGCGAATACGCCATGACTTTGCAGTACCCAACCATCGCCGATTGCGTCGGCAACACCCCGCTGGTTCGCTTGCAGCGCCTGCCTGGCGCGACCAGCAATACGCTTTTGCTCAAGCTCGAAGGCAACAACCCGGCGGGTTCGGTCAAGGACCGGCCGGCGCTGTCGATGATCACCCGTGGCGAATTGCGCGGGCAGATCCGCCCGGGCGACACGCTGATCGAGGCGACCTCCGGGAACACCGGCATCGCCCTGGCGATGGCGGCGGCGATCAAGGGCTACAAGATGATCCTGATCATGCCCGACAACTCCAGCGCCGAGCGCAAGGCGGCGATGACGGCCTATGGCGCCGAGCTGATCCTGGTGACCCAGGAAGAGGGCATGGAAGGCGCCCGTGACCTGGCCGAGCGCATGCAGGCCGAAGGCCGGGGCAAGGTGCTCGATCAGTTCGCCAACGGCGACAATCCAGAAGCCCACTACACCACCACCGGCCCGGAGATCTGGCGCCAGACCGATGGCACGATCAGCCATTTCGTCAGCTCGATGGGCACCACCGGCACCATCATGGGTACTTCTCGCTACCTGAAAGAACAGAACCCGAACGTGCAGATCATCGGCCTGCAACCGATGGAAGGCTCGGCCATCCCCGGCATTCGCCGCTGGCCCGAGGAATATCTGCCGAAGATCTACCAGGCCGATCGCGTGGATCGCATCATCGACATGGCCCAGAGCGAAGCCGAAGACGTGACCCGTCGCCTGGCCCGTGAAGAAGGTATTTTCTGCGGCGTGTCGTCGGGCGGTGCCGTGGCGGGCATGCTGCGTTTGTCGAAGGAAGTGGAAAATGCAGTGATCGTCGCGATCATCTGCGACCGTGGCGACCGTTACCTGTCGACCGGCATCTTCGACGCGCCCAACTGATGGCCAAACAAGAAAGAGGCTTGCGCTTCCAGCCCAGCGGCGGAAGCCGGGCCCCGCAAGTGCCCACCGGCAAGAAGCAGCGCCTGACCATTGAACGCCTGGCCAACGATGGCCGGGGCATTGCGTTTGTCGACGGGCGGACCTGGTTTGTCATCGGCGCCCTGGCTGGTGAAGAGGTCGAGGCGCGGGTGCTCGGTACCCACGGCAAAGTGGTCGAGGCCCGCACCGAACGGGTGTTTTCCTCCAGCGAACTGCGTCGTGCAGCGCCCTGCGTGCATGCCGGTCGCTGCGGCGGTTGCAGCGTCCAGCATTTGCCCCATGGCGAACAGCTTGCCCTGAAACAGCGCATGCTCGCCGAGCAACTGTCGCGGGTGGCCGGTGTCGAGCCGGATGAGTGGGCCGCGCCGTTGAGCGGACCGGAGTTCGGCTACCGACGTCGCGCTCGGGTGGCGGTGCGTTGGGATCAGAAAGCAAAATATCTTGAAGTGGGTTTCCGTGCCGTCGGCAGCCAGGACATCGTAGCCATCGACGCATGTCCGGTGCTGGTACAGCCCTTGCAGCCGATCATGAGTCGCCTGCCGGAAATGCTCCGTCGCTTGGGCAAACCCCAGGCGCTCGGCCATGTCGAGTTGTTCGCCGGCTCGTCCCTGGCGTTATTGCTGCGGCATATGGCGCCGTTGTCGGAAGCCGACCTGACGATCCTCAAGGATTTCTGCGCGTTCCATGAAGCCCAGTTGTGGCTGCATGGCGAAGGCGAGCCGCAACCGGTCGATCCGGGCCAGGCCCTGGGTTATCGCCTGGAAAGCTGGGACCTGGAACTGGCTTACCGGCCGGGGGATTTCATTCAGGTGAACGCCGCCGTCAACGAGGCGATGGTCGCCCAGGCGCTGCAATGGCTGGCGCCTCGACCCGATGAGCGCGTGTTGGACCTGTTCTGTGGCCTGGGCAACTTCGCCTTGCCGCTGGCCAGGCAGGTGCGCGAGGTCGTGGCGGTGGAAGGCGTGCAGACCATGGTCGAGCGCGCGGCGGCGAACGCCCTCAGCAACAATTTGCATAACACTGCCTTTTTTCAGGCCGATTTATCCCAGCCTTTGGCGGGTGCCGAGTGGATCGGCGAAGGCTTTTCTGCGGTACTCTTGGACCCACCCCGTGATGGTGCTTTCGAGGTGGTGCGCAAGCTGGCCTCGCTGGGTGCCAGGCGGCTGGTTTATGTGTCGTGCAACCCGGCAACTTTGGCCCGGGACACGGTCGAATTGATCAAGCAGGGCTACCGGTTAAAACGTGCCGGGATTCTCGATATGTTTCCTCAGACGGCGCATGTCGAGGCCATGGCGTTATTTGAAGCGAGCCAGGATGGCTTGTCCGACTGACCCGTTCGTGCCGACCCGCCACAGCCCTGGGCGGAAACACGGGCAACGAAGGTCAGCGATGTGGACGCATTGAATCTGCGTCATAGGGAAGGTAAGTAAAGATGGTACAGGTGAGAGCACACCAGCCGATCAACACCGACGGCAGTATCAATCTCGAGGCTTGGCTCGATCACGCGGTCAGTATCGATCCGGCACTGGATCGCGAAGCCTTGAAGCAAGCCTGCGAGTTCGCTCGCGAGGCAGAACAGCAACACAACGCGGCGAAGAACCTGTGGTCCGAAGGCACCTCGAGTTTCCAGACGGGCCTTGAGATCGCCGAAATCCTCGCCGACCTCAAGCTCGACCAGGACTCGCTGGTCGCCGCGGTGCTGTACCGCGGCGTGCGTGAAGGGCAGATCCAGCTGCCGATGGTCAACCAGCGTTTCGGCACCGTGGTCGCCAAGCTGATCGACGGCGTGTTGCGCATGGCGGCCATCAGCGCCAGCCTCAGCCCGCGCCAGTCCATGGTTCTGGGCACCCAGGGCCAGGTGGAAAACCTGCGCAAGATGCTTGTGGCCATGGTCGACGACGTGCGTGTCGCGCTGATCAAGCTGGCCGAGCGCACCTGCGCGATCCGCGCCGTGAAATCCGCCGACGATGAAAAACGCAACCGTGTCGCCCGTGAGGTGTTCGACATCTACGCGCCGCTGGCCCACCGTCTCGGTATCGGTCACATCAAGTGGGAGCTGGAGGACTTGTCCTTCCGCTACCTGGAGCCTGACCAATACAAGCAGATCGCCAAGCTGTTGCATGAACGACGGCTGGATCGCGAGCGCTTCATCACCGATGTCATGACTCAGTTGCGTGAGGAATTGCAGGCCACCGGCGTGGAAGCCGATATCAGTGGCCGGGCCAAGCACATCTATTCGATCTGGCGCAAAATGCAGCGCAAAGGCCTCGAATTCAGCCAGATCTACGACGTTCGCGCCGTGCGCGTGCTGGTTCCGGAAATGCGCGATTGCTACACCGCGCTGGGGATCGTCCATACCTTGTGGCGGCACATTCCCAAGGAATTCGACGACTACATCGCCAACCCGAAGGAAAACGGCTACCGCTCGCTGCACACCGCGGTCATCGGCCCGGAAGGCAAGGTGCTGGAGGTGCAGATCCGCACCCATGCCATGCACGAAGAAGCCGAGCTGGGGGTTTGTGCCCACTGGAAATACAAGGGCACCGACGTCAAGTCCGGGTCCAACCATTAC
Organism: Pseudomonas sp. Z1-29; assembly: GCF_051131995.1. NCBI lineage: Bacteria > Pseudomonadati > Pseudomonadota > Gammaproteobacteria > Pseudomonadales > Pseudomonadaceae > Pseudomonas > Pseudomonas sp. Z1-29. The sequence goes on from NZ_CP071645.1 coordinate 1,603,301, forward strand.
GAAGAGAAAATCTCCTGGCTGCGCCAGGTGCTGGAATGGCACGAGGAACTGGGTGACATCGGCGGCCTGGCGGAACAGCTGCGGGTCGACATCGAGCCGGACCGGGTCTACATCTTCACTCCCGACGGCCACGCCATCGACTTGCCCAAGGGCTCGACGCCGCTGGACTTCGCCTACCGGGTGCACACCGAGATCGGTCACAACTGCCGTGGCGCCAAGATCAACGGGCGGATCGTGCCGCTCAACTACAGCCTGCAGACCGGCGAGCAGGTGGAGATCATCACTAGCAAGCACGGCACGCCGAGCCGCGACTGGCTGAACCCGAACCTGGGCTACATCACCACTTCGCGCGCGCGGGCGAAAATCGTCCATTGGTTCAAGTTGCAGGCCCGTGACCAGAACGTCGCCGCCGGCAAGACCCTGCTCGAGCGCGAGCTGAGTCGCCTGGGCCTGCCGCAGGTGGATTTCGACAAGCTGGCTGAAAAAGCCAATATGAAGACCGCCGAGGACATGTTCGCCGCCCTTGGCGCCGGCGACCTGCGCCTGGCGCAACTGGTCAACCTCGCCCAGCAACTGGTTGAGCCGGAACGCGGCAACGAGCAACTGGAACTGATCCCGCGCAAGGCCACCGGCTACAAGCCCGGCAAGCGCGGCGACATCCAGATCCAGGGCGTGGGCAACCTGATGACCCAGATGGCGGGCTGCTGCCAGCCGCTGCCGGGGGATGCGATCGTCGGCTACATCACCCAGGGCCGTGGCGTGAGCATTCACCGCCAGGATTGCGCCTCGGTGCTGCAACTGGCCGGTCGCGAACCGGAGCGGATCATCCAGGTCAGTTGGGGCCCGGTGCCGGTGCTCACCTACCCGGTGGACATCATCATCCGCGCCTACGACCGTTCCGGCCTGCTGCGTGACGTGTCCCAGGTGCTGCTCAACGAGCGGATCAACGTGCTGGCGGTCAACACCCGCTCGAACAAGGAGGACAACACCGCGCTGATGTCCCTGACCATCGAGATTCCGGGGCTGGATGCACTGGGGCGGTTGCTGGGGCGGATTTCCCAGTTGCCGAACATCATCGAGACCCGGCGTAATCGGACACCGGGCTAAAGGTCAGGCACAGTCCAAAAGTGTGGGAGCGAGCCTGCTCGCGAAGGCGGTGTGTCAGCTGGTATGTTTTGACTGATGTACCGCTTCCGCGAGCAGGCTCGCTCCCACAGGGATTTTTTGTGGTGGGATGATTGATGTACAGCCTCGAAGACCTGCTCCACCTGATGAACCGCTTGCGCGACCCGCAATACGGCTGCCCGTGGGACATCAGGCAAACCTACGCAACCATCGTCCCTCACACCCTGGAGGAAGCCTACGAAGTGGCCGACGCCATCGAGCGCGGCGACTTCGATCACCTTCAAGGTGAATTGGGCGATTTGCTGTTCCAGGTGGTGTATTACAGCCAGCTGGCCCGGGAAGAAAACCGTTTCGAATTCGCCGGCGTGGTCGATAGCATCACCCGCAAGCTGATTCGCCGCCATCCCCATGTGTTTCCTACCGGTGACCTTTACGCAGCCGTGGATGCCCCGCGCCTGAGCGAAGAGCAGGTAAAGCAGCGCTGGGAGGAAATCAAGGCAGAGGAGCGCGCCGAGAAGGCCTCGGTGCCCAAGCAGTTGTCACTGCTGGATGATGTACCGGCGGCATTGCCGGCCTTGTCGCGGTCGGCGAAGTTGCAGAAGCGCGCCGGTCAGGTCGGTTTCGACTGGCCGGGACCGCTGCCGGTGCTCGATAAGGTCCGTGAAGAGCTCGACGAAGTGCTCGAAGCCATGGCGGACAATGACACCGCGGCCATCAGCGACGAAGTGGGTGACCTGCTGTTCAGCGTGGTGAACCTGGCTCGACACTTGAAAGTCGACCCCGAAACGGCCCTGCGTGGCGCCAATGCAAAGTTTGAAAGACGTTTCCGATTTATCGAACAGGCATTGCGCGAGACCCACCGTCCCATGGAAGATTGCACCCTCGAAGAGTTGGACGCCTTGTGGGGCGAAGCCAAACGTCAGGAAAAGAATTTGCCCAGCTGTGGCTGAGGCCGTTGCCTAAGTGAGTAAGCACCATGAGCCTTTCCCTTCGCGACCAGTTGCTCAAAGCAGGGCTGGTCAACCAAAAGCAGGCCAAGCAGGTCGGCAAAGAGAAACAGAAGCAGCAACGCCTGGCCCACAAAGGCCAGGTCGAACTGGACGACTCCCAGCAGCGTGCGGCCCAGGAAGCCATGGCCGAGAAGGTCAAGCGCGACCAGGAACTGAACCGCCAGCAGCAGGAAAAGGCCGAGCAGAAGGCCCGTGCCGCGCAGATCAAGCAATTGATCGAGGTGTCGCGCCTGCCGAAGCTGACCACCGACGACTACTACAACTTCGTCGACGACAAAAAGGTCAAGCGCATCTCGGTCAATGCGCTGATGCGTAACAAGCTGAGCAGCGGTTCCCTGGCGATCGTCCATCATGCCGGGAGCTATGAAGTGATCCCGCGCGAAGCGGCGCTGAAGATCCAGGAACGCGACCCCAAGCGCATCGTCCAGCTCAACACCCAGACCGAAGAAGTGGATGCCGATGATCCGTACGCGGCGTATCAGATTCCTGATGATTTGATGTGGTAAGCGGGAAAATGCTATTGAGTTGAACACAAACCCTGTGGGAGCGAGCTTGCTCGCGATAGCGGCCTATCAGTGACAGAGATGTTGGCTGATGCCCCGCTATCGCGAGCAAGCTCGCTCCCACAGGTGTTTTGTGTGGTTCAGGATTCAGCGGTCTCACGCAAACGCTGCCGCTCCTCACGCTCCAGCTCGGCCTTGTAGTTATGAGCGTCCGTCTCGGAATGGAACATGCCCACCAGCAGATCCTGTTGATGCACATCCCAGATCCGGATACCGGCGGCAATACCTTCGTGGGACATGTGGGCGTCGTCGCGTTCAGTTACTTTCACAGTCATCTTGCAAGCTCCAATCTCTGTTATCTGCAGCAAGGCGTGTGCAGGGTTTTGTTATAGATTTGGATAGCGAGCTAAGTAAATGGCCTGGGCGATTAAGAAGTTTTCATGAAGCGCACGGCCCTCGTGCAGGCCAGGCAGGGCGCGGCGTTTGGTCGCAGGTGGGGTTCATGAAGAAAATTTCATGTTGTAGCGGCAAGCCTTGAGTGAAAGCAAAACCCCTGTGGGAGAAAAGGCGGGACGAGAAGTCTCCCACGGTCCGTACTGGCTAGAGTCGGAATCGAGCTTTTAGTCCCGCCCACCCCTTCAAGTCTAAACATACAAGCGAGCTTGCTCGCGATAGCGGTCGCACATTCAATATCGATGCAAGCTGACCCACCGCTATCGCGAGCAAGCTCGCTCCCACAGGTATAAGTGGTGGGCTTGAAACTCGGGCAACAAAAAGCCCCGCATGTGCGAGGCTTTTTGGTGTCGGTATGGATCAGCTGCCTTTCACAGCCTTGCCGTTGACCGTACCGTCCTGGAGCATGATGTTGTACTCCTTGCCGTCGGTCTCGACTTGCTGCAGGCGTACCAGCAGGTAATCCCAGTCCTTGGCGAACCAGAGCACGGTGATGCGCTTGCTTTGTGTCGGGTCGCGCACGCGCTCGACCTTGATGGCGTCGATCTGGCCGGCCTTGGTGTCGACTTTTTCCGAACCAAGCACGCGGAAGTCATAGGTATCGATTTCACCGTCATCGACGACCTGATAACTCATGCTTTTCTTGCCGGCCGCCACGTCGTGCTGCAGGGCCAGTTGGTACGTGGATTTGTCGACCATGCCGCGGTTCAATGGCAGCTTGACCGCGTCACCGCGATCGGTGCCGGTGACCATCTTGGCATTCCAGTCGAAATCCAGGTCTGCTTTCTTGGCTTTACCCAGGCCGCCGCGCTCGAAGTGATAGGACTGCGGCAGCAGGGTGTCCTTGTCCAGGGTCAGGGTGCTTTCTTCGGTCAGGCTGGCGATCATCATCGATGCCTTGAAGCTCAGCTTCCAGGTGCCGTTGGCCTCCTTGGTCAGGCTGCGCTCGGCGGTGCCGCTCATGGGCAGCTGTTTCCAGTCGGCGGTATAGCTGGCGGAGAACGGTTGAAGGTCTGCAGCCTGTGCCAGGGGCAGGGCAAGCAGAGCGCAAGCGAAGAGCAGGGCGCGACGCATAAAATCTCCTAGTATCGAATCAAATGGCCGCTGGCGGCGAGCAACTGGCCGTCCAGTGAGGCTCCGCGATCGTCGAGTGTCAGCCGGCCTTCGGCAAACCAACGCACGGCCATCGGGTAGATCTGGTGTTCGCGGGCGTGGACCCGTTGCGCCAGGCTTTGCGGCGTGTCGTGCAACTCTACCGGTATTACTGCCTGTACGACCAGTGGTCCGCCATCGAGTTCCTCGGTGACAAAGTGAACCGAGCAGCCATGCTCCGTGTCACCGGCCTCCAGCGCACGCTGGTGAGTGTGTAACCCTTTATATTTGGGCAACAGCGACGGATGGATATTGAACAGGCGGCCCTGGTAGTGACGCACAAAACCGGCGCTGAGGATGCGCATGAAACCGGCCAGGACCACCAGTTGCGGATTGAAGGCGTCGATCTGTTCGATCAGCGCGGCATCGAAGGCCTCGCGACCGTCGAACGCCTGGTGATCGAGGACGCGGGTATCGATACCCGCCTCCTTGGCACGTTGCAGGCCGTAGGCATCGGCGCGGTTGGAAATCACCGCGCGGATCCGGACCGGGCTGTCGCCGGTCCGTGTACTGTCGATCAGGGCCTGCAGGTTACTGCCGGTGCCGGACAACAGCACCACGACGTCACAGGTTGCGGACATCAGTGTGCCTTGAGGTTTTTCAGCTCGACCTGTGCGGCGCCTTCGGCCGCGGTGGCGATCTGGCCGATGACCCAAGGCTGCTCGCCCGCGTCGCGCAGGACGTTCAGCGCGGTTTCGACGTGCTCCTGGGCCACGCAGATGACCATGCCCACGCCGCAGTTCAGCACGCGGTGCATTTCGGTTTCATCGACGTTGCCTTTTTCCTGCAGCCAGTCGAACACCGCCGGGCGGGTCCAGCTCGCCACGTCGACCACGGCCTGGGCGCCTTTTGGCAGCACGCGCGGGATGTTGTCCAGCAGACCGCCGCCAGTGATGTGGGCCATGGCCTTGACGGCGCCGGTGTCCTTGATCAGCTTGAGCAGGGGCTTGACGTAGATGCGGGTCGGGGCCATCAGCAGGTCGGCGAGTGGCTGGCCGTCGAGCTGGGTGTTCTCGATATCGGCGCCCGAGACTTCGATGATCTTGCGGATCAGCGAGTAGCCGTTGGAGTGCGGGCCGGAAGATGGCAGGGCGAGCAGGGCGTCGCCGGCGGCGACTTTCGAGCCGTCGATGATCTCGGCCTTTTCCACGACGCCGACGCAGAAACCGGCCAGGTCGTAGTCTTCGCCTTCGTACATGCCTGGCATTTCAGCGGTTTCGCCGCCGACCAGGGAGCAGCCGGACAATTCACAGCCGGCGCCGATGCCGGTCACGACCTGGGCGGCGGTGTCGACGTTGAGTTTGCCGGTGGCGTAGTAGTCGAGGAAGAACAGTGGTTCGGCGCCGCAGACCACCAGGTCATTCACACACATGGCCACCAGGTCGATGCCGATGCTGTCGTGCTTGTTCAGGTTCAAGGCCAGGCGCAACTTGGTGCCGACGCCGTCGGTACCCGAGACCAGGACCGGTTGCTTGTAGCCGGCCGGGATCTCGCAGAGGGCGCCGAAACCGCCCAGGCCGCCCATGACTTCCGGGCGCGCGGTGCGCTTGGCGACGCTCTTGATGCGTTCGACCAATGCTTCACCGGCGTCGATGTCTACACCGGCGTCCTTGTAGCTCAGGGAGGGTTGCTTGCTCATGATCCAGGCCTTTAAAGGGGGGATTTCTGGGTAACGACCGATCGCCGGGGCCATTGAATAACCGTTGTACGAATTATTCCGGGAGCCCAGCCATTGCCGGTCTGCGAAGGCGCGCGATTTTATCAGGCTTGTGGACCAGCGGCCATCCTCGCGCCGACGGCAGGGACATATCCGCCAAAAAAAACCGTTATTTCTTGTATTGGTACTGGGCGACGCGTCTGTATAAGGTGTAGCGGTAAGCGGCTATGGTTATGACAGTAGAAAACTTGCGCCGGGTGGTGAATGTTTTCCCCGGTGCCGTGGTCACAGCCATGCTCAATCTTCTCCACACGGCCGGTGCCAGCCGTTATGTCCGGGAATCTTCCATGCGTCTTTTCAAATTCTTGTCCATGGGCTGCCTGTCGCTGATCAGCCTGGCGAGCCATGCCGAAACCCTCAATAACCTTTATCAGGTGCGTGAGCCGGTCAGCAGCCAGGCGCCGGATGAGCGAAACCAGGCAACGTTGCGAGCGTTGGACACCCTGGTGCTGCGCCTGACCGGCGACGCCAAGGCCGCGCAGAATCCCGGCCTGGCGGCTATCCGCAAGGACCCGCAGCAGATCATTCTGCAGTACGGCTACGACGCCGGTCCTCCGGAAAGCCTGCAGGTGGACTTCGATCCCGCCAGCACCGACCGGGCATTGCGTTCGGCGGGGCTGCCGCTTTGGGGCGCGAATCGTCCATCGATTCTAGGCTGGTGGCTGAATGACTCGGCAGAAGGCTCCAGCCTGGTCGGTGATGGCCAGGCCAGCGCCACGCCTCTGCGCCGCGCGGCCCAGCACCGGGGCTTGCCGCTGCACCTGCCGTTGGCGGATTTGAGCGAGCAGATTGTCGCCACCGCGCCGACGTTGCAAGGCAACGACCCGGCGCCGTTGCGTGAGGCGTCGGACCGGTATGGCTCGGATGCCTTGCTGGCGGTCCATGCCAAGGAGGAGGGAGGCCAGTGGCAGGCCACCTGGCGCCTGTGGCTGGGCGACCAGCGCGAGCAGGGCAGCGCCCAGGGCGCCGATCCCGCTGCGCTGGCCGATGCCGTGATGTTGGCGGTGAGCCAGCGCCTGGCGCCGCGTTTCGTGGCCAAGCCGGGCGTGGCGACCGAGCAGTTGCTGGAAGTCCAAGGCATGAATCTGGAACGTTATGCAGCGCTGGGGCGTCTGCTCGAACCGTTCGCTGGCCAGGTGCAGCGGGTCGAGGGCGACAGAATTGTCTACAAGGTCAACGGCAGCGCCGAGCAATTGAAGGCACAACTGGCCCTGGCCAAACTGCAGGAATTGCCGCCGGGTGAAGCCGTCGCGCAAGCGCCTGCGGCGCAGCCGGCCGCCGACGGAACGGTTCCGGTCGCGACACCGACACCGTCGCCGGCGGCTAACTTGCGATTCCGCTGGTAGTTTTCTTTCTTTTATAGGGGCAGGAGTGGTTCATGGGCGATACGCGGCGTTGGTTCTGGTTGGGTGGGGTCGCCCTGCTGATTGCATTTATCTACTTGCTTCACCCGATCCTCACGCCGTTCCTGGTTGCGCTGTTACTGGCCTATCTGTTCGATCCGGTGGTGGATCGCCTGGAAAAGCTCGGGCTGTCCCGGACCTGGGGCGTGGTGGCGGTGTTCGCGTTGTTTACCTTGATCGTCAGCGCTCTGCTGCTGGTGCTGATACCCATGCTGGCCAAGCAACTGGTGCGCCTGTACGAGCTGGCACCGCAGATGCTCGATTGGCTGCAGCACACCGCAGTGCCTTGGGTGCAATCGAAGCTGGGCCTGTCGGACGGCTTCTGGAAGTTCGACAAGGTCAAGGCCGCCATCAGTGAGCACATGGGGCAGACCACCGATATCGTCGGCGTGGTATTGAGCCAGGCCACGGCTTCGAGCCTGGCGCTGATCGGCTGGCTGGCGAACCTGGTGCTGATTCCCGTGGTGGCCTTTTATCTGCTGCGCGATTGGGACCTGATGATGGCGAAGATCCGCAGCCTGCTGCCGCGTCATCGCGAAGAGCGCATCATGACGCTGACTGGCGAATGCCACGAAGTGCTAGGGGCGTTTGTCAGGGGGCAGTTGCTGGTCATGGTCGCGTTGGGTTTCATCTACGCGGCGGGGCTGATGCTGGTAGGGTTGGAGCTGGGCCTGTTGATCGGCCTGATCGCCGGGTTGGCGGCCATCGTGCCCTACATGGGGTTTGTCATCGGGATTGGCGCGGCGTTGATTGCCGGGCTGTTCCAGTTTGGCGGCGACCTGTATCCCATGGTCGGCATCGTCGCGGTATTCATGGTCGGGCAGGCGCTGGAGGGCATGGTGCTGACGCCGTTGCTGGTGGGAGATCGTATCGGCTTGCACCCGGTGGCGGTGATCTTCGCGATCCTGGCGGGTGGCGAGTTGTTCGGCTTCACCGGAATCCTGCTGGCGCTGCCGGTGGCGGCGGTGATCATGGTGCTGGTGCGTCATATGCACGATCTGTACAAGGATTCCGACATATATAGCGGCGCAGAGGACCCCGACCTCTAGGGGAAATGGCAGGCGCGGCGTCAGGGAAACTGACGCTCCGTGCCCTTGCTGCTGCAAACCTTTGATTTTGCTCGTGGTCCGGCGCATTGTGCGGTCCGCGCCACGGGTATAAACTTTGCAAACTTTACACAGAGGCCACTAATGGTTCCCTTGGAACCGTTCAGTCAGCATGAAACCGATTCAGCTGCCCCTTGGTGTGCGTCTGCGTGACGACGCCACCTTCATCAATTACTACCCAGGCGCCAATGCCGCTGCACTCGGCTATGTCGAGCGGCTTTGCGAAGCCGACGCCGGCTGGACCGAGAGCCTGATCTATCTGTGGGGCAAGGACGGGGTAGGGCGCACGCATCTGTTACAGGCGGCGTGCTTGCGCTTCGAGCAGTTGGGTGAGCCTGCCGTGTACCTGCCACTGGCCGAGCTGCTGGATCGCGGCGTGGAAATCCTCGACAACCTGGAGCAGTACGAACTGGTCTGCCTGGATGATCTCCAGGCAGTGGCCGGCAAGGCCGATTGGGAAGAGGCGTTGTTCCATCTGTTCAACCGGTTGCGCGACAGTGGCCGGCGTCTGTTGATTGCCGCATCGACCTCGCCACGGGAGTTGCCAGTGAAGCTGGCCGACTTGAAATCCCGCCTGACCCTGGCGCTGATCTTCCAGATGCGCCCGCTTTCCGACGAAGACAAGCTTCGCGCGTTGCAATTGCGTGCATCTCGACGCGGCCTGCACCTGACCGACGAGGTCGGGCATTTCATCCTCACCCGTGGCACCCGCAGCATGAGCGCGCTGTTCGAATTGCTCGAACGTCTCGATCAGGCCTCACTCCAGGCCCAGCGCAAGCTGACCATTCCTTTTTTGAAAGAAACTTTAGGCTGGTAAAACTGTCGCGAGATGATGGCTTAAAGCCTCTTCTTGACCCGACGAAGCCCGCGGTTTTACTGGGCTGGAGGCCTGCAAACCGCTCAATACGGGCTTAAGCGCTTAGATGTAAACGAGAAATCAAGAAGTCACATTTGTATCGATTGAATTTGCAAATGAGGTTGATAGAAGGCATAGTCTCGCCATCTTTACTACCTCAGCCACGGTCGTGCCCATGCTAAATCGCTTCGCACCCCTCGTGCCTCTCGCACTCGTTACCCTGTTGTTCGGTTGCGCTGCCCACTCTCCAGTGACCCAGCAAGCGCCACAACCACAGGTGAATAACACCGTTACCGCCCAGTCTTCCGTCGTTGCGTTCCAGGAAGAAATGGCCTCCGACAAAGAGCTGGCAGACTTCGCCGGCAGCAAGCCTTATCAGCTTCCAGTGCTGGCAGACAGCATCCTGGAGCGCGGCATGTCGTTGATCGGCACACGTTATCGTTTTGGCGGGACCTCCGAAGCCGGCTTCGACTGCAGCGGCTTCATCGGCTACCTGTTTCGCGAAGAGGCGGGCATGACCCTGCCGCGTTCCACGCGTGAAATGATCAACGTGAAGGCCCCGCTGGTCGCTCGCAACCAGCTCGAACCCGGTGACCTGCTGTTCTTCAGCACCAACGGTCGTCGCGGTCGCGTCAGCCACGCCGGTATCTACCTGGGCGACAACCAGTTCATCCACTCCAGCAGCCGCCGCAGCGGTGGGGTGCGAATCGACAGCCTGGGCGACAGCTACTGGAGCAAGACCTTCATCGAAGCCAAGCGTGCCCTCGCCATGGCACCGACTGTAGTGACGGCTCGCAAGTAAACGCACAGTTTGTAGGGCAAACTTAAAGTCTTACTTGAAGTTTGGCCCATAGCCGCTAGAATCCATGATCATTGATTGATGGCAATCCGCCTGCGTACTACGCGGGCGGACTTGTTTCCATCTCCACGGCAGAAATAGCCGCATCCAGATCAGGATTGTTGTGCCTATGTCGACGTCGGCCCGCCTCGCTCTCATGTTTCTTGCCGCACTGCTCAGCGCGTGCGCCAGTCGCACCCCGCCGCCCGCGCCAGTGCGGGCTCCGGTGGTGTTCGCACCTTCCCAGACTTTTTCTCCCGCCGCCGAAGACGTGCTGTTCCGGGCTTTGGGCCTGGTGGGCACGCCTTATCGCTGGGGCGGCAACACGCCGGATTCAGGTTTTGATTGCAGTGGCTTGATCGGCTATGTGTACCGTGACGCCGCCGGCATCTCGCTGCCACGCTCCACGCGCGAAATGATCAGCATGCGCGCGCCGGAAGTCGGCAAGGATGCGTTGCAGAGCGGCGATCTGGTGTTCTTCGCCACCAATGGCGGCTCCCAGGTCAGCCATGCCGGAATCTATGTCGGGGAGGGGCGTTTCGTCCATGCGCCGGCCACGGGCGGGACGGTCAAGCTCGACAGTCTGTCCAAGGCCTATTGGCAGAAAGCCTACCTGGGCGCCAAGCGAGTGCTACAGCCGGAGCACCTGGCGCGTAATCCCTGATTTCTGCTGGATAGGCTCTTGTGGCGAGGGGATTTATCCCCGCTGGGTTGCGAAGCAGCCCTAAAGCTTAAATGGATGAATGCGAGCAGCCTGGGATACCGGGGTACAGATAAAGGGCCGCTGCGCAGCCCAACGGGGATAAATCCCCTCGCCACAAGAGAGTGTGGAACCTATTTACCTGACAACCGCCAGATCTTGTTCCCCACATCATCCGCCACCAACAACCCGCCCTGCTTGTCGATCACCACGCCCACCGGCCGGCCCTGGGCTTTTTCGTCTGCATTGAGGAAACCGGTCAACACATCCACTGGTTGCCCGACCGGTTTGCCGCCGCTGAACGGAACAAAAATCACTTTGTAGCCACTGTGGGGCTTGCGGTTCCAGGAGCCGTGTTGCCCGATGAAAGCCCCTTCGGTGAACGGCGCGGGCAATTTGCTGCCCTCGGCGAAGCTCAGCCCCAGGGAGGCGGTGTGCGGGCCCACCGCATAGTCGGGGGCGATGGCCTTGGCCACCAGCTCGGGGTTTTGCGGCTCGACCCGGACGTCGATGTTCTGCCCGTAATAACTGTAAGGCCAGCCATAGAAGCCGCCATCCCTGACCGACGTGATGTAGTCCGGCACCAGGTCGCTGCCGATCTCGTCCCGTTCGTTGACCGCCGTCCACAACGCGCCGCTGCGTGGCTCCCACGCCAGGCCATTGGGATTGCGCAGGCCCGCGGCGAAGATGCGATGAGTGCCTGTGGCCCGGTCGACTTCCCAGATCGCCGCCCGGCCTTCTTCCGCTTCCATGCCGTTCTCGCCAACGTTGCTGTTCGAACCGGTGGTCACGTACAGCTTGCTGCCGTCCCGGCTGGCGATGACGTTTTTGGTCCAGTGGTGGTTCAAAGTGCCACCCGGCAAGTCGACCACCTTGGTTGGCTGTGCCTTGATCTGTGTGTCGCCTTCCTTGTACGGGAAGCGGATCAACCGGTCGGTGTCGGCCACGTACAGGTCATTGCCGACGAGGGTCATGCCGAACGGCGAATTGAGGTTCTCCAGGAAAATCGTCCGGGTCTCGGCGACGCCATCGTGATTGGCGTCTCGCAGCAGGGTGATGCGGTTGGGGCTGGGCACGCCGGCGCCGGCCCGGCCCATGACTTTTTTCATGACCCAGCCACGAATGCCCTGGGCATCGTCGGGCTTGGGCGGGGTGTTGGTTTCGGCCACCAGCACATCGCCATTGGGCAGTACGTAAAGCCAGCGCGGATGATCCAGCCCTTCGGCAAACGCGACTACCTGCAGGCCTTGGGCCGGGGTTGGCTTGGCGCCGTCCGGCCAGCCGACCGCTTCGGCGATATTCACCGTGGGAATCAGGGTCTTGTTCGGTTCGGGCAGTTTCGGCGACGGGCCGGTGCCGTCGGAAACCTGCAATGTGGAAGACTCGCCACACGCGACAAGCCCCGTAGCCAGGGCAATGATTAACAGATGAGGTGGCTTGAGCATGCGGGCTTCCCTATGAGTGCATGTGGTTACTCATAGAGGAGCGTAGACGTGGGATGGTTCAACGGTGGGTAACAACAGTCAGGCAGACAGATTCCTTTGTGGGAGCGAGCCTGCTCGCGAAAGTGCTATATCGGGCAACATCGATGTCGACTGTTGCACCGTCTTCGCGAGCAGGCTCGCTCCCACATGTTTTCCCACTGATCCATGAATCAGCCGTGCGCCTGTTTCAGCAGCAGCGCAATACCCGGATGGTACTGGCCCGCCTCGTTGCGCAATTTGCGATAGGCGTAGGGGAAGTACCAGGCCACGGCGCAGGTGTTCTCCTTCTGCAGGTCGTCGATCATGTCCTGCAACTCTTCTGGCGTGGCGCTTTGCTGGGCTTTTTGCGGGGCAACGAACAGGCAGCCCAGTTTCAGGTCGCTGGCGTAGCTGATGCGCTTGGCGTCGCTGGCGGCTTCGAGCAAGGGTTGGGTCAGGTTCAGGTTGTTGACCTTCGGCCAGCGCTGGGTGGCCTGGATAAAGGCGCGCTCATCGGCGCTGGCAATGAACAGGTCGGCGCTGACGTTGCGTTCGCCTTCTTCGTTCTGCTTGCGCGTCGCTGCGTTCTGCAGCGTGACCATCTCAGCCATCCAGGCAGCGGCAGACAGCAACCCGAGGTTGGCTTTTTGATCATGCCAGTAGGGGGTGTCGTTATCGCCGCGCACGGCGTTGTAGCGATCGATACAGTCGAACCAGCGTTCCAGCACCGGGCGTAGAAACTCCAGCTTCGGATTGCTGATGATCATGCCTTGCATGCGTTTGCCCTCTTGTTCTTGTGATATCGGGTCGTAGTGTCTATTTGATATCACTTGCCGCAGCTTCACACAAGATCGCTGTCAGTTTATTGATCAGGGCCAGTCAACGAGTGGATACAGGTGGCGGCTTTAATTGACGCTCCATCCCCAACCCTCTAACCTTCGCGGCTTGTTTCAGGTGCTCTGTGGCGCGGTCGCGGCCGACAGAGTGAAACAGGGAAGCCGGTGAGCGAACGCGAACCCGGCGCTGCCCCCGCAACGGTAAATGAGTCAACGCTGTGCCTAGGCCACTGTGTCGCAAGACATGGGAAGGCGCGCAGCCAGGCATTACGCCGCTCATGAGCCCGGAGACCGGCCTGATTCATCCAACGGCATCACGGTGGGCGATGCCAGGCTCGCTGCCGTCCTTTTTTCTGCCCGCCCGCCGTTATCCAGTCCCAACGGAGAGCTCCCCTCATGACCGATACGCCCGATCGCGACGAACGCCACCTGGCGCGCATGCTGCGCAAGAAAGCCGTGATTGACGAGCGCATCGCCAATTCACCGAACGAGTGTGGCCTGCTGCTGGTGCTGACCGGCAACGGCAAGGGCAAGAGCAGTTCGGCGTTCGGCATGCTCGCCCGTGCCATGGGCCACGGCATGCAGTGCGGCGTGGTGCAGTTCATCAAGGGGCGCAACAGCACCGGCGAGGAGCTGTTTTTCCGACGCTTCCCGGAGCAGGTGCGCTTTCACGTCATGGGCGAAGGCTTCACCTGGGAAACCCAGGATCGTCAGCGCGACATCGCCGCCGCCGAAGCGGCCTGGGCGGTATCGCGGCAACTGCTCGGCGATCCATCGATCGGCCTGGTGGTGCTTGATGAGCTGAACATCGCTCTCAAGCACGGTTATCTCGATCTCGATCAGGTGTTGAGCGATCTGCAGGCCCGTCCGCCGATGCAACACGTGGTGGTCACCGGCCGGGGTGCCAAGCCGGAAATGATCGAGCTGGCCGATACCGTGACCGAAATGGGCATGATCAAGCATGCCTTCCAGGCCGGCATCAAGGCGCAGAAAGGCGTCGAACTGTGAATGATGCTTCGATGACCAGCCGCCACTGTCCGGCGGTGTTGATTGCCGCGCCGGCTTCCGGCCAGGGCAAGACCACCGTCACTGCGGCGCTGGCACGGTTGCATCGCAACCAGGGGCGCAAGGTGCGTGTGTTCAAATGCGGACCTGATTTCCTTGATCCGATGATCCTTGAGCGCGCCAGTGGCGCACCGGTCTATCAACTGGATATGTGGATGGTCGGCGAGCAGGAAAGTCGCCGACTGTTGTGGGAAGCCGCCGCCGAAGCGGACCTGATCCTGATCGAAGGCGTGATGGGGCTGTTCGACGGCACCCCGTCCAGCGCTGACCTGGCGCGCCACTTCGGCGTGCCGGTGCTGGCCGTGATCGACGGCACGGCGATGGCCCAGACCTTCGGTGCCCTGGCCCTGGGCCTGGCCCGTTATCAGCCGGACTTGCCGTTCGCTGGCGTACTGGCCAACCGGGTCGGCACCCTGCGCCACGCGCAATTGCTCGAAGGCAGCCTGACCGAAGGCCTGCGCTGGTACGGCGCGCTCTCGCGAGAAACCGGCATCGAGCTGCCGAGCCGCCACCTGGGGCTGGTCCAGGCCAGCGAACTGAATGACCTGGACGTTCGCCTCGACGCAGCGGCCGAAGCATTGGCCGGCAGTTGTGAAGTGTCGCTGCCGCCCCAGGTCGAGTTCGCCGCGCCCGAACTGACAACCGTCGAGCCGTGGCTCGACGGTGTGCGCATCGCCGTCGCCCGCGACGAAGCGTTTGCCTTCACCTATGGCGCGAGCCTCGACCTGCTGCGGGCCATGGGCGCGCAACTGGCCTTCTTTTCCCCTATTCATGACACCGAACTGCCCGAGGCGGACAGCCTGTATCTGCCTGGCGGTTACCCGGAGCTGCACCACGTTGCACTGGCGCGGAACGTGCCGATGCTGACGGCGATCCGTGCCCACCACGCAGCCGGCAAACCGCTGCTCGCCGAATGCGGTGGCATGCTCTACCTGCTCGATTCATTGACCGACGTCGAGGGCACTCGCGCCGAGCTGCTCGGCCTGTTGAGCGGTGAAGCGCAGATGCAAAAGCGCCTTGCGGCCTTGGCGTTGCAATCAGTCGAGCTGCCGGAAGGCACCCTGCGCGGGCATACCTATCATCACTCCTTGACCAGCACTGAACTTGAGCCGATCGCCCGTGGGCACAGCCCGAACGGTGGGCGAGGGGCTGAGGCGGTTTTCCGCCTGGGGCGGATGACGGCTTCCTATGTGCATTTTTACTTTCCGTCCAATCCCGGGGCGATTGCCGCGTTGCTTGCGCCCGACCCTGCGGCCGTCTTCGCGAGCAGGCTCGCTCCCACATTTGATCACCTGAACCCTGTGGGAGCGAGCTTGCTCGCGATGAGGCCATGACTGACAACGCCTTTGCCCAGGCCGAACGCGAAGCCGTCTACCGCGCCATCGCCGAACGCCGCGACATGCGCCATTTCAGCGGCGGCACCGTCGAGCCGGCGTTGCTGCGCCGTCTGCTGGAAGCCGCGCACCAGGCGCCCAGCGTCGGGCTGATGCAACCGTGGCGCTTCATCCGTATCAGCGACCGTGGCTTGCGTGGGCAAATCCAGCGACTGGTGGAAGAGGAGCGCATCCGCACCGCCGAAGCCCTGGGCGAGCGCAGCGATGAATTCATGCAGCTCAAGGTCGAAGGCATCAGCGACTGTGCCGAGGTGCTCGTCGCGGCGTTGATGGACGATCGCGAGCGGCATGTCTTCGGTCGCCGGACCCTGCCGGAAATGGACCTGGCCTCGCTGTCCTGCGCCATCCAGAACCTGTGGCTGGCGGCCCGCGTCGAAGGGCTGGGGATGGGCTGGGTGTCGCTGTTCGATCCCCAGGCCCTGGCTGACCTGCTGGGCCTGCCCGCCGGGGCCAAGCCGTTGGCGGTCCTGTGCCTGGGACCGGTCGAAGGCTTCTACCCAGCGCCGATGCTGGCCCTGGAAGGCTGGGCGCAACCGCGTCCGCTCACTGAACTGCTTTACGAAAACTACTGGGGAGTGCGCCCATGAGCGTAGCGTTGCTCAGTGCCGCCGCGGTGGCGCTGGATGCGCTGCTGGGTGAGCCCCGGCGTTGGCATCCGCTGGTGGCGTTCGGCGGCTTTGCCGATCGCATCGAACAACGTTTCAACTCCGGCGGGCGTGGCTGGCGCAGCCATGGAGTGACGGCGTGGGTGATCGCCGTGGTGCCGCTGACCTTGCTCGCCACGGCCCTGTCCTGGGCACCGATGATTGGCTGGCTGGTGGAGATTCTGGCGCTGTACTGCGCCCTCGGCCTGCGCAGTCTCGGCGAGCATGTCGAGCCGGTGGCCCGGGCGCTGCGCAGCGGTGAGCTGGACGAGGCGCGTCGACGCGTCGGTTACCTGGTCAGCCGCGAAACCGCCGAGCTGGACGAAACCGCCGTTGCCCGCGCCGCCACCGAGTCGGTACTGGAAAACGGCAGCGACGCGGTGTTCGCCGCGTTGTTCTGGTTCGCCGTGGCCGGTGCGCCCGGCGTGGTGTTGTATCGATTGAGCAATACCCTCGACGCCATGTGGGGCTATCGCAACGAGCGCTTCGAGCGTTTCGGCTGGGCGGCGGCGAAGATCGATGACCTGCTCAACTACATCCCCGCGCGCCTGGTGGCGTTGACCTACGCTGTGCTCGGCAAGACCGGCCTGGCACTCAAATGCTGGCGCAGCCAGGGCCCGACCTGGGACAGCCCGAATGCCGGGCCGGTGATGGCCGCCGGTGCCGGCGCGCTGGGTGTGGAACTGGGGGGCGCGGCGGTGTATCACGGCGAACTGCATCAACGCCCGCCATTGGGCGAGGGCGTGCCGGCGAGTGCCGATTCGATTGACCGAGGCTGGCAATTGGTGCAGCGCGGCGTATGGTTATGGCTGCTGATTCTCTGCCTCGGAGCCGAGTTTTATGCTTGAGCATGGTGGACGACTGCGCAACGCCGCCCGGCAATACGGGATTGCCGAGGCCGACTGGCTCGACCTGTCCAGTGGCCTCGCGCCCTGGCCGTTCGAGATCCCGGCTATTCCAATGCGCGCCTGGGCGCGCCTGCCCGAGACCGACGATGGTCTGGAACAGGCCGCTTGCGACTATTACGAAGCGACGCATGTGCTGCCGGTGGCCGGTTCGCAAATGGCCATCCAACTGCTGCCGCGCCTACGCCGAGCGGGCAAGGTCGGGGTCTTGTCGCCTTGTTACGCCGAGCACGCCGAAGCCTGGCGCCGCAGCGGGTACATCGTGCGCGAAGTGCTGGAAGCGGAAGTGGATTTTTTCCTCGACAGCCTCGACGTGCTGGTGGTGGTCAACCCGAACAATCCCACCGGCCTGAGCCTGGATCCCGAACGCCTGCTGGATTGGCATGCCCGGCTGGCCCAGCGGGGTGGCTGGCTGGTGGTGGACGAGGCGTTCATGGATATCACGCCGCACCTGAGCCTTGCCGCCTACGCCCATCAGGTCGGATTGATCGTGCTGCGCTCGTTCGGCAAGTTTTTCGGCCTGGCCGGGGTTCGCCTCGGGTTCGTCCTGGCCGAGCGACGCTTGCTCAGGCTGCTCGCCGAACAGGTCGGGCCGTGGGCCGTCAGCGGGCCGACGCGGATATTGGGCCAGGCGTGCCTGTTGGATACCGAGGCCCACGCCCGCCAGCGCCAGCGTTGCGAAGAAACCAGCGAGCGCCTGGCGCTGCTGCTCGAGCATTACGGTTTCAAGCCTGATGGCGGTTGTGGATTGTTCCAGTGGCTGGTTACCGAGCACGCCCGGGCCCTTTATGAATTCATGGCCCAGCGCGGCATTCTCCTGCGGCTGTTCATCAACACCAGCAGTCTGCGCTTCGGGCTGCCGGCCAATGACGCAGAATTCCTGCGTCTCGAACAGGCTTTCGAGGCCTACGCCAAGGACATTCAATGACCACCTTGATGGTGCAGGGCACCACCTCCGATGCCGGCAAAAGCACGCTGGTCACGGCGCTGTGCCGCTGGGTCAGGCGCCAGGGCGTGAGCGTGGTGCCATTCAAGCCGCAGAACATGGCGCTCAATAGCGCGGTGACCGCCGATGGCGGCGAAATCGGCCGGGCCCAGGCGGTCCAGGCCCAGGCTTGTGGCCTCGAACCGCATACCGACATGAACCCGGTGCTGCTCAAGCCCAACAGCGACACCGGTGCCCAAATCATCATCCATGGCCGCGCCGTGACCAGCATGAACGCCGTGGCGTATCACGATTACAAGGCCATCGCGATGCAAGCGGTGCTGGCTTCCCATGAGCGTTTGCGGGCGGCGTATCCGGTGGTCATGGTCGAGGGCGCGGGGTCGCCGGCGGAGATCAATCTGCGTGCCGGCGACATCGCCAACATGGGTTTTGCCGAGGCCGTCGATTGCCCGGTGCTGCTGATCGCCGACATCAATCGCGGCGGCGTATTCGCCCACCTGGTCGGCACCCTTGAGTTGCTTTCGCCCAGCGAACAGGCCCGGGTAAAAGGTTTCATCATCAACCGTTTTCGTGGCGACCTGGCGTTGCTGCAACCTGGCCTGGATTGGCTCGAAGCGCGCACCGGCAAACCGGTGATTGGCGTATTGCCCTATGTGCTGGACCTGCATCTGGAAGCCGAGGACGGTCTCGATCGGCGTCAGGCCGACAAGGCCGAACAGGTACTCAAGGTTGTGGTGCCGGTGCTGCCGCGCATCAGCAACCATACCGATTTCGATCCGCTGCGCCTGCACTCGCAGGTCGACCTGCAGTTCATCGGCCCCGGCCAGACCATCCCGCCGGCCGACCTGATCATCCTGCCCGGTTCGAAAAGCGTGCGCAGCGACCTGGCCTACTTGCGCGTCAACGGCTGGGAGACAGCAATCAATCGGCACCTGCGCTACGGTGGCAAGTTGCTGGGCATCTGCGGTGGTTTGCAGATGCTTGGCCGCCAGGTCCACGATCCGCTCGGGCTGGAAGGCGCGGCCGGTTCGAGTGCCGGGCTGGGCCTGCTGGACTTCGAGACGACGCTGGAGCATGAGAAGCAGTTGCGCAACGTACGCGGGCGGTTGGCCCTGGAGGATGCCGAGGTCAGCGGCTACGAGATTCATGCGGGTGTGACCACTGGCCCGGCCCTGGAAAACCCTGCGGTGACGTTGGACGGCGGCCGTTGCGACGGCGCCCGAAGCCTCGACGGACAGATTTTCGGCACCTATCTGCATGGGCTGTTTGAAACGCCAGCGGCGAGCAGCGCGTTGCTGCGCTGGGCGGGCGTGCAGGACGTCCAGGCGGTGGATTACCACGGGTTGCGCGAGCGGGATATCGAGCGGTTGGCGGACCTGGTGGAGCGGCATCTGGATACCGGGGTGTTGCGTGAACTCTGTGGGATTTGAGGTGGCTGAAAGGGCCCCTTCGCGAGCAGGCTCGCTCCCACATGGGCCTTGCGGTGTACATAATCCCTGTGGGAGCGAGCCTGCTCGCGAAGGGGCCAGCACCGACACCGCCTATTTGAAAGAGAACGACCCATGCTGCAACTGATCCTCGGCGGCGCCCGCTCCGGCAAGAGTCGCCTGGCTGAAAAACTCGCGGCAGGCACCGGCTTGCCGGTGACCTACATCGCCACCAGCCAACCCCTGGACGGCGAGATGAACCAGCGTGTCGCTCAGCATCGCGCCCGGCGCCCGGCCGATTGGGCGTTGGTGGAGGAACCGCTGGCGCTGGCGCAGGTGTTGCGCGAAACCGCCGCGAGCGAGCGCTGCCTGCTGGTGGATTGCCTGACCCTTTGGCTGACCAACCTGTTGGTGCTCGACGATGCCGACCGACTGGCTGCCGAGCGCGAAGCCCTGCTGGACTGCATCGGCGCGCTGCCCGGTGAAATCATTTTTGTCAGCAACGAGACCGGCCTGGGTGTCGTGCCGCTGGGCGAGCTGACTCGCCGTTACGTCGATGAAGCCGGCTGGCTGCATCAAGCCCTGGCCGAACGTTGCCAGCGCGTTGTGCTGACCGTTGCCGGCCTGCCCCTGACTCTCAAAGGTATTGCGTTATGAATCACCGCTGGTGGCTGGACCCGTGCAAGCCCGTTGATAGCCAAGTGCTGGAGCAAGCGATGGCGCGGCAACAACAACTAACCAAACCGGCCGGCTCCCTCGGGCGCCTGGAGTCGGTGGCGGTGCAACTGGCGGGCCTGCAAGGGCAGGTCAAGCCAAGTCTTGAACAATTGTGGATCGCGATTTTTGCCGGCGATCACGGTGTGGTGGCCGAAGGCGTCTCGGCCTATCCCCAGGAAGTGACCGGACAGATGCTGCTCAACTTTGTCAGCGGCGGCGCGGCCATCAGCGTGCTCGCGCGGCGGTTGGGCGCTTCCCTGGAGGTCGTCGACCTGGGCACCGTGACGCCTTCGCTGGACTTGCCCGGCGTGCGGCATTTGCGGGTCGGCCCGGGCACCGCCAATTTCCTCCTGGGCCCGGCCATGACCCTGGTCCAGGGCGAACAGGCCCTGCAAGCCGGACGCGACAGTGCCATGCGCGCCGCTGCCAGCGGCACGCAACTGTTCATCGGTGGCGAGATGGGCATCGGCAATACCACGGCGGCCAGCGCGCTGGCCTGTGCCTTGCTCGATTGCCCGGTGGCGCATCTGGTCGGGCCGGGCA
Organism: Pseudomonas sp. Z1-29; assembly: GCF_051131995.1. Lineage (NCBI taxonomy): Bacteria > Pseudomonadati > Pseudomonadota > Gammaproteobacteria > Pseudomonadales > Pseudomonadaceae > Pseudomonas > Pseudomonas sp. Z1-29. The sequence goes on from NZ_CP071645.1 coordinate 1,624,104, forward strand.
CCGGGCTGGATGCGGCGGGTATCAGCCGCAAGGTCCAGGTCATCGAACGCGCCCTGGCCGTGCACGGTGGGTCGAACGGCGACCCGCTGCAAACGCTGTGCAACCTTGGCGGGTTTGAAATCGCCGCGTTGATCGGCGCCTATCTGGCCTGTGCCCAACAAGGCATCGCCGTGCTGGTGGATGGCTTTATCTGCAGCGTCGCGGCCCTGGTGGCGGTGCGGCTCAATCCGGCGTGCCGGCCCTGGTTGTTGTTCGCCCACCGTGGCGCCGAACCGGGACACCGCCACGTGCTGGAAACCCTCGCTGCCGAACCGCTGCTGGACCTCGGCTTGCGCCTGGGCGAGGGCAGCGGGGCGGCGCTGGCGGTGCCGTTGTTGCGCCTGGCCTGTGACCTCCATGGGCAGATGGCGACCTTCGCCGAAGCGGCCGTGGCGGATCGCCCGGCATGACCTTGCGCCTGGACCTGTTGCGCCATGGCGAGACCGAACTGGGCGGCGGGCTGCGCGGCAGTCTCGACGACGCCCTGACGCCACGAGGCTGGGAACAGATGCACGCGGCGGTCGCAGCGGGCGGGCCGTGGGATCGGCTGGTGAGTTCGCCCTTGCAGCGTTGCGCGCGTTTCGCCGAACAGCTGGGTGCGCGACTCGGCGTGCCGGTGGACTTGGACAAGGACCTGCAGGAATTGCATTTCGGCGCCTGGGAAGGCCGTAGCGCGGCGGCATTGATGGAGACTGACGCCGAGGCGCTGGGGCGGTTCTGGGCCGATCCCTACGGCTTCACGCCGCCGGAAGGTGAGCCGGTACTCGAGTTTTCGGCGCGAGTGCTGGCGGCGCTTGAACGCTTGCATCAAGCCTACGCCGGGCAGCGCATCCTGCTGGTCAGCCATGGCGGCGTGATGCGGCTGCTGCTGGCCCGCGCCCGCGGCCTGCCGCGCGAGCAATTGCTCAATGTCGAAGTCGCCCACGGCGCGCTGTTTTCTCTCTTGGTGGCGTCCGGTCCAGTCCTCGAAGAGGCGGTCTGAAGATGTTGCCTTTCTGGATCGCCCTGCAATTTCTCAGCAGCCTGCCGGTGCGCTTGCCGGGCATGCCCGAACCTGCGCAACTGGGTCGTTCGCTGCTGTTCTATCCGCTGGTAGGGGTGATGTTCGGCGGCTTGCTCTGCGGGCTCGATGCCTGGTTGTCAGGCGCACCGTTGCTGCTGCATGCGGCGCTGCTGCTGACGGCCTGGGTGTTGCTCAGTGGCGGCCTGCACCTCGATGGCCTGGCGGACAGCGCCGATGCCTGGCTCGGTGGTTTCGGTGATCGCGAGCGTACGCTGCTGATCATGAAGGACCCGCGCAGCGGACCGATCGCGGTGGTCACCCTGGTGCTGGTGCTGTTGCTCAAATTCAGCGCGTTGCTGGCGCTGATCGAACAGCAGCAGACCTTGGCGCTGCTCATCGTGCCGGTCCTCGGGCGTGGTGCGTTGCTGGCACTGTTCCTCACCACGCCCTATGTACGTGCCGGTGGCTTGGGCCAGGCGCTCGCCGACCACCTGCCACGCCGCGTCGGTTGGCAGGTGCTGTGCGCCGTTGCGCTGGCCTCCGGGCTGGTGGCGGGCTGGGCCGGCCTGGTGGCGTTGCTGGTCGCGGCGCTGGGCTTTATCGGCTTGCGCCGGATAATGCTGCGCCGCTTGGGCGGGTGCACCGGAGACACGGCGGGGGCCTTGCTGGAACTGCTGGAGATGGCGGTTCTGGTGGGTTGGGCATTGAGCTGATTACAGGACGGCGCCGAGATCAATCGACAAACAGGTCGGGTGTCAGCGGGCCGCCTTGCGGGTCGTAGCGGTACTGTCCGAACTCGGTCTGGCCTTGTTCCGCCAGCAGCTCTTCATCAATCAGCAGGCGGCCGGTGACGTGGCGATTGCTGCTGGAGAGAATGGCATGGGCGGCATCGGCCATGATCGCGGGGGTTCGGGCGCGCTTGAAGGCCTGGCGTCCGCCGAGTTCGAACTCGATGGCGGCGGTGGCGATGACGGTCTTCGGCCATAGCGAGTTGACGCTGATGCCGTATTTCTCGAACTCATCGCTCATGCCGAGGGTGAGCATGCTCATGCCGTACTTGGTGACGGTGTAGGGTGCGTGCTGGGCGAACCAGCGGGACGACAGGCTCAGCGGTGGCGAGAGGTTGAGGATGTGGCCGCCGCCGCTGCGCTTGAGGTAGGGCAGGACCGCCTGGCTGCAGACCATCACTGCACGCGTGTTGATCTGATACATCAGGTCGAAGCGTTTCGGCACAAGATGTTCGACGCCCATGAGCCGAATCGCTCCCGCGTTGTTGACCAGGGCATCGATACCGCCGAAGTGTTCGGCGGCCCTGTCCATGGCCGCGCCTACCGCCGTCTCGTCGCGCACGTCCAGTTGCAGGGGCAAGGCCCTGCCGCCGGCGGCTTCCCCGCTGGATAGACGCACACTTGCTATCGAGCCTGGAAGAACTCGACCTGTCCGAAAATCTCCTCACCCACATTCCGGAAGATGTATTCAGCAACGGAGGCAATCACCGGGCATCCACCGAAGTAGTGCTGGCCGGCAACCCGCTCGATCCCGAGCTTTCCCAGCGATTGCTCGACTCGATGGCCGCGGTGCAGCCGGGTATCCCTCGCTTTACCTTCGAACTGGATGACTTGCAGCTTGATCATTTCGCTCAACCGGGACCGGTCCCTACGCCCAGTGTCGACCCATGGCTCGAAGGACTCGATGAACTCGAAGCGGCACGTCGCCGGCAACTATGGCAAGACATCGGGCGGGCAGGCGCTTCGAACCTCATGACCATGATCAATCAACTGCGGCAAACCAACGATTTTTTCCACGCTGCCCGCCGACCTGAACTGATCGGCTCGGTCTGGACGGTCCTTGAACAAGCTGGCAACGACGCGGTGTTGCGGCGCCGATTGAATGATATGGCCGAGGAGGGCGCGCGGATGCGCGCGCAGGGGGAAACCTGTGTGGATGGCTTGCGTGTCGAATTCGCCCGGATCGAAACCGAGGCCATGGTTCATCAGGCGCTGCCGGCCGGCATGCCGGAGGAGCAACGAGGGGCCTGGTTCTACCAGCGGCTACGGGCCAAGTATCGGGCCGATGCGGTCGAGGTCATTGCCAATCGGCAGGCCGGGGGACGTGATGTTGCCGAGGTACGCATGGCTTACCTGATCGGCACGCGCGAGCCCCTCGGCCTTCTTGTCGCGCCTGGAAGCATGGCATTTGCCGGCGCTGCCCGGATCAGGCACGGCGAGCTGTCCAGGGTGGTACAGATTGTTCTGGAGGAGGAGCGCTTGGGAGGCCTGCTCAACTACGGCCAGCTCCAGCCATTCTGGACCCAGTACCTGCGCGAACGTTACGCCGCTCGTTTCGCTCGCCTCGAAACCGAGTATCGGCAACCCGGCAACAACCGGTCGGCGCTGATCTCAACGTAATAATCATCCGCTCGCATAGGCAGTACCCATGTTCGGGTAGCGATGATATTGCCTTCGTCATCGTCAAGGAAAACATCCACCCGCTCCTCACCCGTTAGCGGAGGAGATTCGTACCAGGGCTTGAACTCTAGCCTCAAGGGGTTGCTCGGGTCACTCCAGGCCGTACGGTGCAGCAGGTTCGGCTCCCCCCCGGGAATATCAGGCAGTGGTTTGGGCTGTGTCCAGGGCGCGGTCATCGTGCACGGGAGCTGGTTGAACTGGGCTGATGACATCTTTCATGTTCTCCGTTGCTGGCAATCAGAATCCCCAGTCCCGAGAGCGGGGCATCACACGCTTGATGAACACTCGAATGCCGCAGGGGGCAAACGCCAGGGTCGCCCCCCGACGTTTGGCGCCCGTTCAGCCCGCGCTACCAGAGATAGCGCACGCCGATGTTGGCTCCCCACGGCTGATCGATCTTGTCGCCGTTGCTGTAGTCAAAATCGGCGTGGATTGCGACTTTGTCGGTCAAGGTCATTGCAACACCGACGCCCAACTCGCCACGGGAGCCCGAGAGGTCGTTATTGAAGACGTTGTTGTTGACCTCGACTTCGTTGTTCTTGGCGAACTCATGGACATAGGCTGCACGCAGGTAGGGTTGCACCGTCTTGCCTTCAGCAAGCCTGAAAGTGCGCCCGGCGGTAGCGCCCGCCTTGCCCAGGATTGAACGGGTGCGACTGCCTTCGGCAGCCAGGTCGTTGTTCAGATCGTAATCCTTGCCTTGGATAACGACGCCGGAAAGCTGGGTGAACGGCTCGATGAAGTAATCATCCGCCAGTTTGATATGACGACCGACTTCCAGGGAGGCACCAACGCCATGGTTGTTGTAGTCGCCCTTGGCCTTTTTGCCATCGCTCAGTTGTACATCGGACTTGTTCTGGAAACGGTTGAACTTGATGACGGCATCCAGGTAGTAGCCGCTCTGCTGATCCAGCCAAGTAGTGTAGGCACCCAGGTAATAGCTGTTGACCGTGCCGCTGGTACCCCGGCTCAAATCCAGGTCGGACTGGCTGTAGCCCCCCAACAGCCCGACGAGCCACTGCCCATCGCCGAACGGCAAGGGCGCATCGGCACCGAACGACACCCCTTGCTGGACTTGCTGATAAGCCAGGCCGGAACTGGCACTGACGTCGAATTTGTTGCCGTAGGAGCGCATCCAGCCGCCGGCCTTGTCGGGGTTCATACGCACCTCGCCCATGCGACTGCGCAATGTACTCAACTCGCCGTACCATACGGTTGGAGCGGTATTGAACAGCGCCAGCACCGAGCGCGTACCAGGACTGATCACTCGGGACGTGGTGTCCAGGTACCAATCATTGTCACCATGCTTGACCAGGTCGTAGGAATAGGTCCCGAGATCCACTGCACCATCGAGCAGAGAAAATTGCGCATCGCCGTCTGCGATATGCACCACCGGGATACTGCCTGGCGCGAGTGGATCCTGGCCACTGCTGCCCATGAGAATGGTATGGCGGCCGGTCGCGGTGCCGGTGACTTCGAGCGTATCGACTTGGCCGGTGGCGAAATCGACGTCCATGATGAAATTGCCAGTCCCGGACAGATTGCCTACCGAGAGCTTATAGAACTCGGTAGGGCTACCCAGCTGAACGTTGCCGCCATCCAGGGTCAAGCTATCCACCACGCCGTCCTCGACCATCGCCCAGGTCGCACCGCTGTTGACCGCGAGCGCATCGACGTTGATCAGCCGGCCGGTCAGGCTCGCGCCCTGCTCCAGGGTCACGTTGGCCGTGCTGGTGTCGTCGGCACGGATGTCGCCGACCAGCTTGGTGTTGCTGTTGCCCACCCGCAGGTTGCCCTCGGCGCCACGGCGCACATCCATCAGGATACCGTTGCTGGCGGTCAGGGTAGAGCCGTTGAGTACGGCGATATCGGCCTGCACCGGTCCTACACCCAATGTGTCGACCAGAATCGCCGAGCCGTTGAGCCCTTCCACGTGGGTATTGTTCAACTCCAATGTACCGGGTACGTCCAGCCTGGCATCGCCGGCAAAAAGAATTCCCTCGCTGCTGCCACTGATGCGGCTGTCTACGGCCGTTACGCTGCCGTTGAAGATGCGCAGGCCATCACCGCTGCTTCCGGTTCCGGTTCCGCTGCCTGACAGTGTCGAGCGCAGCACCGTCAAGGTGGTCAAGGCATTGACGCTGGCGCCGGCGATCGCGCCGCTGATGAGGCTATCGGAGACGGTTACGCTGGCCCCCTTGGTCGCGGCCGTATCGCTGGAGAGCGCCAATCCGGTGCGGTCGCTGGAGGAGATATTGCTTTGGGCGATGCTCGCTGTGCCCGCCACAACGTGGACGCCACTTTCGTCCGTGGCCTGTACCGCTGCGCCAGTGAGATTCAGGGTCGATTCATTGACCAGGATATCCCGGGTCTGGGCGCCGTTGACGTTCAGCGTCGAGGCACCATTCAACACATAATTGTCCGCAGGCGTGCTGTTGTCGATGGTCAGGACTTCCCCGGGAACGAGCACCCGCGCTGCCAGGGCAACGTCGGAAAACAACCAGAGCGGTGCGCAGGAGAGCAGTTTCAAAGTACGGGACAAAGGATGCAGCTTGAACGAGCGAGCAGTGGACATAGGGCACCATCGGCGAGCAGTTACAGAAGGCGGCGCAGGCTATAGGGCAGGATGCGACCCGTATGTAGGATTTTTCCGAAATGTGCCGAGAGAACATCAAAGCCATGACAGACAGTCGCCTCGACAAGGCAGCTGTCTGTCGCGCAGCGATGATTGTCAGGTCAAGGATTAGCCGGGACGTTGCAGCTGCCTTCCCCCTGCGCTAGCCCTACCTTGGTGTTGGTTGGAGTGGACTTGGCAGGTTTACCTTCAATGAGGTAGGCCACTTCGCCTTTACCTATCTGGTTGGCTGGGTCCCAGATTGGCAGGATATGAACGCCATACGGCTCGATGAGCCAAACGATGCCTTGCTCGGCCTGCTCTTGGGTTATGTTGGAAAAAGTAGCTGTCTTGAAGGCGAGAGGCAGCGGTGTCGGATAGAGCCTGCTGGCGAACGACTTGAAGCAGTGCTGGCTTGGTACATGATTGAATCTCCCATTCATCATCATTGATGGCGTGGACGCGGTGCTGTCCTGCTGTCGCTTGCACGGCGCCCCCCAGGCCTGGGTCAGGACTGGGGATACCTCCTTATATCGGGATTCAATCCCGGCAGAACCTGTCAGGATTGACAGGTGCGGACTTTAAGCAGGTCACTGGGAAAAGGCTGTCAGGCCGAGGCCACGCAGCTTGTAGGACATATCGCTGGGACTTGCTTGCCGTGTGTTGGAGCAGTGACATTCCTTGAATTAACTTGCGTTAACTTAATCGCGGGTATATACACGCACCATGCTTGCCTCTCAATGTTTGTGCATCAACCTGCGTCGTGCCGCCCGTGGCGTCAGCAGGTATTACGACGGCGCCCTCGACGGCTTCGGGATCAACGTTGCCCAGTATTCTCTGCTGAACAACCTGGCGCGCCTGGACCAGCCGAGCATTTCTTCCCTGGCCGAGGCCATGGGCCTGGACCGCAGCACGCTGGGGCGCAACTTGCGGGTGCTAGAAGGCGAGGGCTTGGTGAAGCTGGCCGAGGGCGAGGATCTGCGTAACCGTATCGTCGAGCTCACCGAGGCCGGACGTGCCCGACTGGCGGCGGCGCAGCCGGCCTGGGAAACGGCGCAACAAAAACTGATCGACAAGCTGGGCGCGGAAAAGCGTGCGACCCTGTTGGCCTTGCTGGATGAACTGGCGTGATGCCGGTTCGTCCGCTGATAAGTGGGTATATACCCGCGACCGGAGAACAATAATGACATCGATGTGGCGTACCTGTGGTTGGGTCCTGGTGGGCAGCGCGCTGATCCTGGCGTTGTCGCTGGGTGTGCGGCATGGGTTCGGGCTGTTCCTGGCGCCGATGAGCGCGGATTTCGGCTGGGGCCGCGAGGTGTTTGCCTTCGCGATTGCCTTGCAGAACCTGATCTGGGGCCTGGCGCAGCCGTTTACCGGTGCGCTGGCCGATCGCTTCGGCGCGGCGAAAGTGGTGCTGATCGGTGGCGTTCTCTACGCCGTCGGGCTGCTCCTGATGGGCATGGCCGACTCGCCCTGGTCGCTGTCGTTGAGCGCCGGTCTGTTGATCGGCATCGGCCTGTCCGGTACCTCGTTCTCGGTGATCCTCGGCGTGGTCGGGCGGGCCGTGCCAGCGGAAAAACGCAGCATGGGCATGGGCATCGCCAGCGCCGCCGGCTCCTTCGGCCAGTTCGCCATGCTGCCGGGCACGCTGGGCCTGATCGGCTGGCTCGGCTGGTCCGCCGCGCTGCTGGCGCTGGGTCTGTTGGTGGCGTTGATCGTGCCTTTGGTGAGCATGCTCAAGGACGCACCGGCGCCCCTGTCCGGGCATGAGCAGACGCTGTCCGAAGCGTTGCGCGAGGCTTGCAGTCATTCGGGGTTCTGGCTGCTGGCCGTGGGCTTTTTTGTCTGTGGTTTCCAGGTGGTGTTCATCGGTGTACACCTGCCGGCCTACCTGGTCGATCAGCACTTGCCGGCCAGTGTCGGCACAACGGTGCTGGCGCTGGTCGGGTTGTTCAATATCTTCGGCACCTACACGGCCGGCTGGCTGGGTGGACGGATGTCCAAGCCGCGGCTGCTGACCGCGTTGTATCTGGCGCGGGCGGTGGTGATCGGCCTGTTCCTTTGGCTGCCGGTGACCACGACCACGGCCTATGTCTTCGGCATGGCGATGGGCTTCCTCTGGCTGTCGACGGTGCCGTTGACCAACGGTACGGTTGCGACCCTGTTTGGTGTGCGAAACCTCTCGATGCTTGGTGGGATGGTGTTCCTGTTTCACCAGTTGGGATCGTTCCTGGGAGGCTGGCTGGGCGGGGTGGTGTACGACCGCACCGGCAGCTATGACCTGATCTGGCAAGTGTCGATCCTGCTCAGCCTGTTGGCGGCGGCATTGAACTGGCCGGTGCGCGAACGCCCGGTGGCGCGCCTGCAAGCGCAGGCCGGTGCCGCATGAGCCGCGTCGGTCCGTGGTTGGTCGCGGCCGGCGCCGCGCTGTTGCTGGCCTTCGCCTGGTGGGGCTGGCACCAGGGCGGGTTGGCGTTGATGCAATTGGGCATGGGTAACTGCTGAACAATGGACGGCGTCGGGCGGGCGGAGTAACGTCCTGGTCTGACAGGCTTTCAAGGAAAATCCGACATGCTGATGCGCTGGCTTGCTGTTCCCACCCTGTTGCTGGCTGCGGCCGGGCAAGTTTGGGCGGCTGATTGTCCGCCGCTGCTGGAGGGCTCGCTGCCCAAGCTGCGGGCCAAGGAAACCATCGACCTGTGCCAGCGCTTCGCCGGCAAGCCCCTGGTGGTGGTCAACACCGCCAGCTTCTGTGGTTTTGCACCGCAGTTCAAAGGCCTCGAAGCGCTGAACCAGCACTATAAGGGGCAAGGGCTGGAAGTGCTGGGCGTACCCTCTGACGATTTCAAGCAGGAGTCCAAGGATGGCGCGGAGACGGCCAAGGTCTGCTACGTCAACTACGGCGTGACCTTCGCCATGACCGAGCCGCAGCCAGTGCGCGGCGCGGACGCGATCCCCTTGTTCAGGCACCTGGCCGAACAGTCCAGCGCGCCGAAATGGAATTTCTACAAGTACGTTGTAGATCGCCAGGGCAGGGTGGTCGGCAGTTTTTCCAGCCGGATCAAACCCGACGATCCTGACTTCATCAAGGCAGTGGAAACGGCCATCGCTTCGAAACCCTGACCGCCAGCCACGAAAAAGCCCCGCCTCTTTGCAGAGCGCGGGGCTTTTTTTCGCTTCAGCTGGCGAAGTGTTCAGCTTCGCCGTGAATCATCAGAAGCGGTAGGTTGCACCGACACCAAAACCGTTGGCGCTGTTTTCGTATTCAGCGTTGTAGGCCTGACCCAAGGCGTTGCTGCGGTTGACGTTGACTTTTTCTTCCTTGAGGTAGGAATAGGCCACGTCGATGGTCAGGTCGTCGGTCGGGCTCCAACCGGCACCCAGGCTGAAGATGGTCCGGTCGCCGGTAGGGATGCGTGGCGAGCGGTCTTCGTTGTTGGCAGGCGACTGGTCGAACGTCAGGCCGGTGCGCAGCACCCACTGTTTGTTCAACTGGTAGGACGTACCGATGGCGTAGGCCCAGGTGTCGTGCCAGTTCTGTTCTTCGGTGATGGTGCCGAAGAGGGCTGGGTTCAGGGCTCCGCCGCCGGTCAGGTCGTTATCGACGGTGATGTCCTTCAGGCGGCTCCAGCGGGTCCAGGTGCTGCCTGCATAGACGGTCCAGGCGTCATTGATTTCCTGGGTAACCGAGAAGTCCACCGATTCAGGCGTGGTGATGTCCAGCGAAGCGTCATAACGTGCGCGGCTCAACAGAAAGCCCGGCGTACCGGCGCCCGGGCTCACTTCGGTGTGGCCTTCGAGCTTGTACTTGACCTTGGAGTGGTAGGTCAGGCCGACACGGGTGCTGTCGGTAGCCTGGACCATCAAGCCGATGTTGTAGCCGTAGCCGATGTCATCGCCCTTGATCTTGACGTTGCCGTCGTTAGGCGAGAACGGTGTGGTCAGTGCCGATTCCAGTGAGCCGGAAATACGGTTGATGGTCGGGCCGAAACCAATCGAAACCTTGTCGTTGAAGGCGTAGCTGATGGTTGGCTGGAAGGTCACGACCTTCACTTCGCTCTTGCTGCCGAAGTTGCGGCCCTGGAAGCTGTTTTCATAATCGGTGATCAGGCCGAACGGGGCGTAGACACCCAGGCCGAATGCCCATTTGTCATCGATAGGCTTGACGTAGTAGCCCATCGGAACGCCGGTGAACGGAACCATGTCGCCGTCGTTGGTGCCGGAGCGGGTACCGCTGGCATCGTTGATATCGGTGGACGCGTCGATCACGGCGAAGCCGCCGGTCACTTGCTCGCGCTTGAGGCGCGACATACCGGCAGGGTTGCCAAACACGGTGCTTGCATCATCGGCAGAAGAAGAACGACCCGCGAAGCCAGTGCCCATGCCACTGATGCTTTGTTCGTTCAGGGCAAAACCACTGGCAAAGAGTTGGGTGGATGCCAAGGTAACGGCAAGGCCAAGGGTGGTTTTGAGCATCATTTTTTTCATTGTTAGAACTCCAGGTGATCACCGACGCGAAAATTACCAACATTTTCCTTCAAGCGCTATAGCTTGTATGGCTTGATTTAGAGGGGTTTTGTAGGACAATCTGACCAAATTCACTGAAGTTGTAGGAACTTTCTGATTTTCCATTCAGCAAGCGACCTGATTCAGTGGGGAAACACAGTTTTGCCAGGCACAGGTGAAATCTCGCAGGCGTCCCTGGGGGTGAAAAGTCTGCCGCCAGATCCGCGCCATGCCCAACAGGTCGCCGGCCTCGGGCAGCGGTGTGGCCTGCTCCTCCACCAGCAGCCAGGCGATGGCCGTGGCGTAGCGCAGGTTGACGGTCAGTTCCAGATGGGGACCGCTCAGGAACGCATGCTGGCTCGCCAGGCCGCGTACCAGGCTGGCCCGCTCCGGGTCCAGCGCCAGATAGTCGTCCCATAAGGCTCGGTGGCGAGGTTCGGTGATGCGGTATAGGCCGTGCCCGCGCCGATCGTGCAACGCCGCGCCAAGCCCGGACTGGCTGGCGGCGATGCCCAGCAGCAAGGTCTCCGCCGTCGTGCTGTGACTCCCCAGGTAGAGGAGCGTCGGACGGATCACGTATCGACACAGTTCGCTGGCAGCGATACCCATAAAACCCTCGAGACGGGAAAAGGGTCGAAGCCTGAAGATGTGGCCTTGGCAGCAGTGGATCGGTTCAGGCTCCGCCGGAAGCGGATCAGGCCGCTTGACTTGAAGTGTAGTGTCATATCCCTGCTGTAAAGGACTGTTTTTAAACCATCTTCATCGAACGGTTATGGTCGTTATAGCGCTTTGTACTTAAGCCGTTGCGCTTTATCGAGAAATGCCAGGCAATAAAAAACCCCGCTTTTCGGGGCGGGGTCTTCGGTTTCAGCTTTCCGGGCGTCTCAGGCAACCAGTGCCTGGCGGGTACGCTCGATCACGGCCTGCAGCGGTTCTGCGCTGGAGTACTGGTCGGGATACAGGCGTTCGCTGTGACGGGCGATGCCGTGTTCGTTGACCAGCGTGAAGCTGAAGCAGCCTTTGCGAGCGGCCATGATCAGGCAGTTCATTGGTGCAAAAGCGTTGGTCAGGGTGCGGATGGCATCCTGGGTATGGATTTGAGTAGACATGTTATGGGTGTTCCTGCAAATGACACGGTTAAGAACCGTGCCGCGTTAAAACGTTCCAGTAACGTCGACCACCATTGGTCGAACGAAGAACCCGACTGGAACAAAGCAGCCAGTTTGAGCGCTATAAAAAGGCGCGCTTGGGCTGGCAGGTAGGTACTTAGGAGGGCAGGCAACACATCAAGGGCAAAGGTTCTGGGCCCGGGGTGAAGATCCTGATCAATTTTGCAGGTTGGTTCGGTCAGAGTAACGAGCCTGGCAGGCACCCTTTGCATTCGATCAAAGGCAGTGCTGACGCAAGATTTACCTGGAAACCATCGAGGGGGTCGGTCTCTTTTTATCGGTGGGGCTGCCCTTGAGGGTGGCTGACCGTGGAGATGTGTTCGACCCGGAATTGACTTTCAGCTTGGTACTAACGCCGCGGATACTAACGGATCGGAATACCGAAGGGAAGGCCATCGATCAATAAATATTCAAACCCGACCAGTGGGACGCCGCGCTCTGCCTTGCGTGGCTGGCGAGCCCGGGCGATCAGCCAAGGCACTCTCCCGGGTTATCCCCAGGTCCCACCTCTGCGAATGCCTCAAAAAGCGCGGCGATATAACCGTTCGCGTGTTACTTGTGCACACTTGCGACGAGGCTTGTCACCGAACTGTCATGTAGGAACATTCTGAGGTGGGTGCCTGTATCCAAAATTTAAGTCAATGAAAAACATCGCTTTTTTTAGCTGGTGAAAAAATCGTCAGTTTGAGCGCAGGCCCCGTTCCACAGGGCTTGCGGCGAGTTCAGGGTAGGTTGTCCACTGAGTTATCCACAGCTTCTGTGGATTGTCCCAAGCGCTTGCTCTAGGACGGGCGTGCCGGTTTTTTTCGACTTTACCCGTACGAAAAAAGGAGTAGAGTGGCGCGCCTTCTGACCTGTCACCGTAGTGCGTTATGAAGTTCCGCTCAGTATCAAATCCTGTTACCTCCACACCCCAGGGTGTTACCCCACCCAAGCGTATTTCGATGCGCGTGGCCGAATGGTTACTCGACAGCCCGCGCCTGGGGGACAGCCCCAGCGTCAAGCACCTGGCCGGCCGCCTGCTCAAGCAACCGGCCCGTGAAGGCGTGGTGGCGGCCCAGAGCCGTCTCGGCCAGCTGATGTGCCGCGAATGCGGTAACGCTCGGGACCGGCGCATCGGCCAGGACCTGCTGCGCCAGGCTGCCCGGGCAGGTGATCACCGCGCTCGCCAGGCGTTGGGTGAAATCGAAGACTGAGCTGGGCAACGCCGGGTTGCTTGGTTAACCTTCGGGCTTTATTTCATCCGCGGAAATTGTCATGGCTATGGATTTGACCAGCCTGTTGCTTGGTCTGGCGGGCGCTGCGCTGCCGTTGCTGGCCCTGGCCTGGCATCTGCAACGACAGGCCAGCGCGGCGCAGACCGAACTCGCCCTGCTGGAAGAACGCCTGGCGACCGCGCACATGGCCCACGACGGGTTGAACGCCCAGCTGGATGCTTGCCGCGACGAAATCAGTGACCTGAGCCAGGCCAATGCCGCCAAACAGGCCGAGCTCGCGGCGGCCAGTCGCGAAGTCGAATTGCTGCAGATCGAGCGCGACAATGCTCGGGACGCGGCCCACGCCTGGAATCTCGAACGGGCCAACAAGGAAGCGGAACTGCGGCGGCTCGATGCCCAGGCGGCTTCGTTGCACGCCGAGCTGCGCGAGCAGCAGGAAAGCCATCAGCAGCGCCTCAATGACCTGCAAGGTTCGCGCGACGAGCTCCGGGCGCAGTTCGCCGAGCTGGCCGGAAAAATCTTCGACGAACGTGAACAGCGCTTCGCCGAAACCAGCCAGCAGCGCCTGGGGCAATTGCTCGATCCGCTTAAGGAGCGCATCCAGTCGTTTGAGAAACGCGTTGAGGAAAGCTATCAGGCCGAGGCTCGCGAGCGATTTTCCTTGGGCAAGGAGCTTGAGCGCTTGCAGCAATTGAACCTGCGCCTGAGTGATGAAGCCACCAACCTTACCCGTGCCCTCAAGGGGCAGAAAACCCAAGGCAACTGGGGCGAACTGATCCTCGAGCGGGTGCTCGAACACGCAGGCCTGGAGAAGGGCCGCGAATACCAGACCCAGGTCAGCCTCAAGGGCCCGGACGGTGAGCGTTTCCAGCCGGACGTGTTGATTTACCTGCCCGGCGACAAACAGGTAGTAGTCGATTCGAAGGTCAGCCTCACGGCTTACCAGCAATACGTCGCCGCCGAAGATGACGCCATCGGCCAGCTCGCCCTCAAGCAGCATGTCGTGTCGTTGCGAGCCCACGTCAAGGGCTTGGCCGGCAAGGACTACAAGCGCCTGGACGGTTTGCACAGCCTGGATTTCGTGTTGCTGTTCGTGCCGATCGAGGCCGCGTTTTCCGCCGCGCTGCAAGCCGAGCCGACGCTGTTCCAGGAAGCCTTCGACCGTAACATCGTGATCGTCAGCCCGACGACTTTGCTGGCGACATTGCGGGTCATCGACAGCTTGTGGAAACAGGAACGCCAGAGCCAGAACGCCCGGGAAATTGCCGAGCGCGCCGGATGGCTGTACGACAAGTTCGTGCTGTTCATCCAGGACCTCGATGAAATCGGCAATCGCCTGCAGCAACTGGACAAAGCCTACAGCGCCGCGCGCAACAAGCTGACGGAAGGGCGCGGCAACCTGATCAGCCGCAGCGAACAACTGAAACTCCTCGGCGCCCGGGCGAGCAAGAGCCTGCCGACGGAGCTGCTGGAACGGGCGATGGCGGATGTGGATGGGTTGCCTGAGGTGGCGGAAGAACCCAGCACGGACACCCAAGGCTGAAGTAGAACTCCAGGCCTGAAACCGAACCCCTGTGGCGAGGGAGCTTGCTCCCGCTGGGCTGCGCAGCGGCCCCTCTTTTATGAGTGCTGCGCACTCAAGCGGGAGCAAGCTCCCTCGCCACGGAGGGTTTGCCCTTCCTGAATTACAACGGCAAATGCCGACTCAACAACGCCCGCAACGCCGCCGGCTTCACCGGTTTGGCCAGGTAATCCAGCCCCGCCGCATGCACTTGCGCCACCGTCTCCGGCCGGCCGTCGGCGCTGATCACCACCCCCGGCACCGGCTCGCCCAGGCGCGTGCGCAGCCAGGCCATCAGCTCGGTGCCCGTCTCGCCGTCGTCCAGATGAAAATCCACCAGGGCCAGTTGCGGACGCCCGCCCTGGCCGAGCCAACGCTCGCACTCTTCGCGGTTGCGCGCGGTCCAGACCTGGCATCCCCAACGCGTCAGCAAACTGCTCATGCCGATCAGGATACTGTCTTCGTTATCCACACACAGCACCTGGGCCCCGCTCGGCAATTGGCCGTTGGGTTCGGGCGCGGCACTGGGAGCAGCGGCCTGGGTGCTGGCCAACGGCACGCTGACACTGAACACGCTGCCGCGCCCCAGCCAGGAACGCACGCGCAACCTGTGATCAAGCACGCGGCACAGGCCATCGGCGATCGCCAGGCCCAGGCCGAGGCCTTTTTCGGCGCGGGTCTGATGGCTGTCGAGGCGTTTGAACTCTTCGAAAATGACCTGCTGTTTGTCTTCGGCAATGCCGGGGCCGCGATCCCAGACCTCCAGGCACAGCTCGCCCTGGCGGCGGCGCACACCCAGCAGCACGGGACCTTTGGCGTAGCGGAAGGCATTGGTGAGGAAGTTCTGCAAGATCCGCCGGAGTAGCTTGATGTCGCTGTCGACCCGCAGGCGCGAGCCACGAACGCGAAACTTGAGCCCTTGCTCCTGGGCCAGCACGGTGAATTCGGCGCCCAAGGTATCGAACAGGTCGTTGAGCACGAAGGGCTTGCGATCGGGGTTGATCTTGCCGTTCTCCAGGCGGGAGATGTCGAGCAGGTCGGTGATCAGGTCCTCCGCCGAACGCAGCGAGCTGTCCAGGTGCTGCACCAGTTGCCGGGCTTCGCCGGGCAGGCTGTCATGCTGGTGGGACAGCGCGGCGGAAAACAGCCGCGCGGCATTCAGGGGTTGCATCAGGTCATGGCTGACGGCGGCAAGGAAGCGGGTCTTGGACTGATAGGCGGCTTCTGCGGTGCTCTTGGCCTCGGTCAGCGCCAGGTTCAGCTGCGACAGTTCCCGCGTGCGCTCGGCCACCCGTTGCTCCAGCCCTTCGTTGGCCTCGGTCAAGGCTTGGGCGGCTTCGCGGAACGCGGTGATGTCAGTGAAACTCATGACAAAGCCGCCGCCGGGCATCGGGTTGCCGATCAGCTCGATCACCCGGCCGTTGGGGAACAGCCGTTCCGAGGTGTGCGCGCGGCCCTGGCGCATCCAGTGCAGGCGCCGGGCGACATGGACCTCGGCCTCGCCGGGCCCGCAGAGGCCGCGTTCGGCGTTGTAGCGGATGATGTCGGCAATTGGCCGGCCGACGCTGATCAGGCCGTCGGGGTAATTGAACAGCTCAAGATAGCGACGGTTCCAGGCCACCAGCCTGAGGGACTGGTCGACCACGCTGATGCCCTGGGTGATGTTTTCGATGGCGCCTTGCAGCAGCGCGCGATTGAACTGCAGCACCTCGGACGCTTCGTCGGCGATCCGCACGACGTCCTCCAGTTGCATCTCCCGCCCTTCAATTGCCGCCTTCACCACCGCCCGCGTCGAAGAGGCCCCCAGCACACCGGCCAGCAGGCGCTCGGTGTGGGCGATCCACTCGCTGTCGGCGTTCTGGCTCGGGTTGAAACCTTTGCCCTGACGGTAGGCGAAACGGATGAAGCTCTGCCGCGCGCGCTCTTCGCCGACGAACCGGGCGGCCAGTTGCAGCAGATCGTCGATCTGTACCGCGAGCATCGAACGAGGGTTGGGGCGGGCGCTGATTTCCTGGCCGATGAAGCGCCCGGCCTGCCAGTGCTCCGACACGCGGGTGCGGGACAACACCGAGACCCAGGCGAACAGGATGAAATTGCCGGCCAGGGACAAAACCACCCCTTGGGTCAGTGGAGTAATCGGCAGGTCCAGCGGGTTGCCGTGCAGCCAGGCCAGGCCGGGAAAACTGCTCAGTGACCAGCCCAGGCTGTGGGCGGCGATCGGCAGCACCAGCGTATAAAACCAGAGGAAAATTCCCGTGGCGAGACCGGCGAACACGCCGCGTCGGTTCGCCTGTTTCCAGTACAGCGCGCCGAGCATCGCGGGCGCCAGTTGAGTCACGGCGGCGAAAGCGATCTGGCCGATGGTCGCCAGGCTCGCCGTCGACCCCAGCAGCCGGTAACTGACGTAAGCCAGCAGCAGGATCACGACGATGCTCACCCGGCGTACCGACAGCATCCACTGGCGGAACACCTCGAAGGGCCGCTCGGCGTTGTTGCGGCGCAACAGCCAGGGCAGCAGCATGTCGTTGGAGACCATGGTCGACAGGGCGACACTCGCCACGATCACCATGCCGGTGGCGGCCGACGCGCCGCCGATGAACGCCAGCACCGCCAGGGCCGGGTGGGCCTGGGCCAGCGGCAGGCTGATGACGAACGAATCCGGCAGCACCGAACTGGGCAACATCATCTGCCCGGCCAGGGCGATCGGCACCACGAACAGCGCGGCCAGCGCCAGGTACGCGGGAAACACCCACTTGGCCAGGCGCAGGTCCTGCGGGTCGATGTTCTCGACCACGGTCACGTGGAATTGCCGGGGCAGGCAGATGATCGCCATCATTGCCACGCCGGTTTGCACGACCATGGACGGCCAGTTGATGGTTTCCTTCCAGTATTGCTCCAGGCGGGGCGCCAGCATCGCCTGGTTGAACAGGTCATCAAAACCGTCATAGAGGCCAAACGTGACAAACGCGCCGACGGCCAGGAAGGCGAACAGCTTGACCAGCGACTCGAAGGCAATCGCCAGGACCATGCCGCGATGGTGCTCGGTGGCGTCCAGGTTGCGGGTACCGAAGACGATGGTGAACAGCGCCAGGATTAGCGAGACGATCAAGGCGGTGTCCTGGGCCCGGGTGCCCATGGCGTCGGCGCCGGCGCCGATCAGCAGATTCACCCCGAGCACGATGCCCTTGAGCTGCAAGGCGATGTAGGGCAGTACGCCGACCAGGCAGATCAGGGCCACCACAATCGCCAGGGACTGCGACTTGCCGTAGCGGGCGGCGATAAAGTCGGCGATGGAAGTGATGTTCTCCTGCTTGCTGATCATCACCATTTTCTGCAGGACCCACGGCGCGAACACCAGCAGCAGGATCGGTCCGAGGTAGATCGGCAGGAACGACCAGAGCTGTTCGGCGGCCTGGCCCACGGCGCCAAAGAAGGTCCAGCTGGTGCAATAGACCGCCAGCGACAGGCTGTAGACCCAGGCCCGCACGCGCGGCGGCAACGGCGTGCTGCGTCGGTCGCCGTAGAAGGCGATGGCAAACATGATGGCCATATAGGCCAGGGCGACAACGGCAATCAGCCCGCTGGACAGCGACATGGAAACTCCCGGACAAATATCCCCGGGCTCGGGCCCGGCACGACAGTCTCGCATGCCCGCTCGGGTTCGTCAGTGTCGACCAAGGTCGGGGCGTGGCGGGGTGTCGCGGGTGGGGTGGAGTGCTCGGGTTATCGGGTGTTCTTTCGGGCATCTTCGCGAGCAGGCTCGCTCCCACAGTGGATCTGCGGTGCACACAGATCGCGTGCCAGCTGGAGACCCCAGGTGGGAGCGAGCCTGCTCGCGAAAGCGGCCTTACTGACCCAACGCTATGTCAACCAACCGATACAACTCCTCAACCTCCAACGGCGCAGTGGCAAAGAGGATACGAAACACCGTCGGCGCCACGATCACATTCACCAGCCGCTCGATGCCCGGATTCGGCTCATCGGGATAGCGGTCCAGGATGATCTGCAACTGACCGCTGATAATGCCCACGCAATAGCCCGGCGTGGCGCAGGCCTGGATATCGCGCATCATGTTGCGGCCGGGCTCGGAACTCATTTCGTCCAGGTACTGCTCCGCCCAGGCACGCAAGTCGCCGCGCAGGCTGCCGGTATTGGCCGGCTCGCCGTCCGGGCGCATGCGTGCGATGGCGACATCGGCCAGCAGCGCTTGCAGATCGCCCCAGCGCCGATAAATGGTGGACGGCGTCACCCCGGCGCGCGCGGCGATTTGCGGCACGGTCAGGTTGGCGCGATCCTGCTCCTGCAATAACGCGTGAACGGCCGAATGAATCGACTCTTGAACCCGGGCGCTTCTGCCGCCGGGGCGTAAACCTTCTTTAATAGCCATGAATCGGACCTTAACACAAAGAATTTGCTTTAAGCGCATGCCGGTAGCACACTCCGCAAAAGCAAAAAATTAGCTTTTGTGAATGCCTTGTGGAGCGTGCCCATGTCTCGTCCAGCTTCGACCCGCGCCAGCCTGATATTTCTGGCGCTCACCTTGCTCGGCTTCCTGGCGGCGTCCAGCGCGCCGACGCCGTTGTACCACCTCTACCAGGAACATATGCAGTTTTCCCCGGCGATCCTGACACTGATCTTCGGCGTGTACGCGTTCAGTCTGCTGGCGGCTTTGCTGGTCGTCGGTTCGCTGTCGGATTACCTCGGTCGCAAGCCAGTGATCTTTGCGGCATTGCTGCTCAACATGCTGGCGATGCTGCTGTTTATCAACGCCGACAGCGTCGCCTGGTTGATCGGTGCGCGTTTGATACAGGGCTTTGCCACCGGAATGGCCACCAGTGTATTGGGGGCGGCGTTGCTGGACTTCGATCGTCAGCAGGGGCCGCTGATCACCAGCGTGGCGCCATTGCTCGGCATGGCGTGTGGCGCGATGGGCTGCGGCCTGCTGGCTGAGTTCGCGCCGATGCCGCTGCAATTGACGTATTGGCTGCTGCTGGCATTGTTTCTGCTCCAGGCGATTTACCTGTGGCGCCTGGCGGAAAGCGTCAGCCCGCAGCCCGGGGCCTGGCGATCGTTGCGCCCGACTTTGCATGTACCTGTCCAGGCCCGGCGCGCCTTGTGGCTGATATTGCCTCTGGACCTGGCGGCTTGGGCGGTCGGGGGATTCTATTTGTCCCTCGCGCCGTCACTGGTGCGGGCCGCGACCGGTTCGACATCGAACCTGATTGGCGGCGCGCTGGTGGCTGTGCTCACCCTCAGTGGTGCCTTGTCGATCTACACGCTGCGTAACCGGGCGGCAAGAACGATGCTGCGGCTTGGCGCCAGCCTATTGGTGCTCGGCCTGGGCCTGGTATTGACCGCCGTACACACGGCCAGTCTGCCGTGGTTTTTCATTGGCACCTTGATCACTGGCAGCGGTTTTGGCGCGGGATTCCTCGGCGCCCTGCGCAGCATCATGCCGCTGGCCTTGCCCCACGAACGGGCCGGCCTGATGTCGGCGTTCTACGTGCTCAGTTACCTGGCCTTCAGCCTGCCTTCGTTGTTGGCGGGAAACCTCACGCGTATTTTCGGGCTGATTCCGACCACCGATGGCTACGGCGTCGTGCTGATTGTGATGGCAGTCGGTGCGCTGGCGGGCTTGCTGCGCCAGCCTGCAAAACCGCTGGCGGAGGGGGTGGGGTCGTGAGCGCTTATCTGTAAAACAGAATAGATATAGAGAAATTACCCGTTATATAGATATTCTTTTCAGTTCTAGCATGGCTTTACCTCATCCGATAACGAGGATTGACCATGACTTGCTGCGCTGCGAAAAACCGTTTACGCCCGCTGAGCCACTTGGCCGGACCCTTGGAGGCCGTCCGACAATTCACCCCGAACTGGTTCGCCGCCACCATGGGGACTGGCGTGCTGGCATTGGCCCTGGCGCAAGTGCCAGGCGGCAATGCCGGATTGCACGCATTTGCTGAAGGGCTGTGGTTGTTCAACATTTTCCTGTTTGCACTATTCACCGGGCTGTACGGCGCTCGCTGGATGCTTTTTTTCAACGAGGCCCGGCGAGTTTTCGGCCATTCGACGGTCTCGATGTTTTTCGGCACCATTCCCATGGGCCTGGCGACGATCATCAACGGCTTTCTGGTGTTCGGGTTGCCGCGCTGGGGGGATGGCGTGGTGGCGGTGGCAGAAGTGTTGTGGTGGATCGACGTGGTGATGTCGCTGGCCTGCGGCGTGCTTATTCCGTTCCTGATGTTCACCCGCCAGGAGCACCGCATCGACCAGATGACCGCCGTGTGGCTGTTGCCCGTAGTGGCCGCCGAGGTGGCCGCTGCCAGTGGCGGGCTACTGGCGCCACACCTTGGCGACGCCCATGCGCAACTGGTCATGTTGGTCACCAGCTACGTGTTGTGGGCATTTTCGCTACCGGTGGCGTTCAGCATTCTGACCATCCTGCTGCTGCGCATGGCCCTGCACAAACTGCCGCATGAAAACATGGCCGCCTCGAGCTGGCTGGCCCTCGGCCCCATCGGCACGGGCGCCTTGGGCATGTTGCTGCTGGGTGGCGAGGCACCGCTGGTTTTCGCCGCCAATGGCTTGCCGGGCGTGGGCGAGGTTGCCTCGGGGCTGGGGTTGGTGGCCGGCATCACCCTGTGGGGCTTGGGTTTGTGGTGGATGTTGATGGCGCTGTTGATCACCGGGCGCTATCTGCGCGAAGGCATCCCGTTCAATCTCGGCTGGTGGGGTTTCACCTTTCCCTTGGGCGTGTACGCACTGACCACGCTGAAACTGGCGAGCGTGCTGGGGCTGGTATTTTTCAACCTGCTGGGTTGCGCATTGGTGGTGATGCTGGCGGTGATGTGGCTGATCGTCGCTCGGCGCACGGTGCTGGGCGCCTGGCACGGTGAGTTGTTCGTGTCGCCTTGTATTGCGGGGCTGGGGAAATAATCGTCAAAGACAGGTAATGTGTGGCCTGGATCGAAAAAGCGTCATTCCAATAAGCGTCCAAGCCACTCAGGAACATGGAAGATGAGTCACCCCTCGCAGTTCACCTTGCTTCGCACGCGGCGTTTCCTGCCGTTCTTCATCACGCAGTCCCTCGGCGCGTTCAACGACAATATCTTCAAGCAGTCGCTGATCCTCGCCATCCTCTATAAATTGACCATCGAGGGTGATCGCTCGATCTGGGTCAATCTGTGCGCGCTGCTGTTCATCCTGCCGTTCTTCCTGTTCTCGGCGCTGGCGGGCCAGTTCGGCGAAAAATTCGCCAAGGATGCGTTGATTCGCCTGATCAAGCTTGGCGAAATCGCGATCATGGCGGTCGGCGCGGTGGGTTTCCTGTTCGATCATCTGTGGCTGATGCTGGTGGCGCTGTTCGCCATGGGCACGCACTCGGCGCTGTTCGGGCCGGTGAAATATTCGATCCTGCCGCAAGCCCTGCGCGAGGATGAGCTGGTCGGCGGCAACGGCCTGGTGGAGATGGGGACGTTCCTGGCGATCCTCGCCGGCACCATCGGCGCCGGGATCATGATGTCCTCGGCCAATTACGCGCCCGTGGTCTCGGTGGCGATTGTCGGCATTGCCGTGGCCGGTTACCTGGCCAGCCGCGGCATTCCACGGGCGGCGGCCGCTTCGCCGCAGATGCGTTTGAACTGGAACATCTTCAGCCAGTCCTGGGCGACCCTGAAGCTGGGCCTCGGGCAGACCCCGGCGGTGTCCCGCTCGATTGTCGGCAATTCCTGGTTCTGGTTTGTCGGCGCGATCTATCTCACCCAGATCCCGGCCTATGCCAAGGAATGGATGCACGGCGACGAAACCGTCGTGACGCTGATCCTGACGGTGTTTTCGGTGGGGATCGCCCTGGGCTCGATGCTCTGCGAAAGGCTCTCGGGGCGCAAAGTGGAGATCGGCCTGGTGCCGTTCGGTTCGTTCGGGCTGACGGTGTTCGGCTTGCTGTTGTGGTGGCATTCCGGTGGAATCCCCGCCAGCGTCGACGGCCACGGCTGGCTGCAAATTCTGGGTTTCGGCCACGCCTGGCTGGTGCTGATCGATATCCTCGGGCTGGGTATCTTTGGCGGTTTCTACATCGTGCCGCTGTATGCATTGATCCAGTCGCGCACCGTTGAAAACGAGCGGGCGCGAGTGATCGCCGCCAACAACATCCTCAACGCCTTGTTCATGGTGGTCTCGGCGATCGTTTCCATCGTCCTGCTGAGCCTGGCCAAGCTGTCGATCCCGCAGCTGTTCCTGGTGGTGTCGCTGCTGAACATCGGCGTCAACGCCTACATTTTCAAGATCGTCCCCGAGTTCAGCATGCGTTTCATGATCTGGCTGCTCAGCCATTCCATGTACCGCGTGGAGCATCGCAACCTGCAAGCGATCCCGGATGAGGGAGCAGCGTTGCTGGTGTGCAATCACGTATCGTTTGTCGATGCCTTGCTGATTGGTGGCGCGGTGCGTCGGCCGATTCGTTTTGTCATGTACTACAAAATCTACAACCTGCCGATCCTGAACTTTATCTTCCGCACCGCCGGGACCATTCCGATTGCCGGGCGCCAGGAGGATATCCACATCTATGAAAAAGCCTTCAGCCGCATCGCCCAATACCTGAAGGACGGTGAGCTGGTGTGCATCTTCCCTGAAGGAAAGTTGACCGCCGACGGTGAGATCAACGAGTTCAAGAGCGGGCTGACGCGCATCCTTCAAGAAACCCCGGTGCCGGTGATTCCCTTGGCATTGCAGGGCTTGTGGGGCAGCTTTTTCAGCCGTGATCCGAGCAAGGGGCTGTTTCGGCGGTTCTGGTCGCGGGTGACGCTGGTGGCGGGGACGGCGGTGGCGGTCGAGGCGGCGGAGCCGGCGAAGTTGCAGGCGTTGGTCGGAGAGTTGCGCGGGGCGGTCAGATAACCGGTGATCTTGTGGGCCTCTTCGCGAGCAGGCTCGCTCCCACCCTTGACCGAGTGAATGCGGTCGAATGTGGGAGCGAGCCTGCTCGCGAAGGTGTAGTGGCTTAAGCGCTGACCTTTAGCCCGACCAGCCCGGCTATGATCAGCGCAACGCTGGCCAGGCGAATCAGTGCCATCGACTCGCCAAACAGGATGATCCCGGCGATCACCGTGCCGACGGCACCGACCCCGGTCCAGATGGCATAGGCGGTGCCCAGCGGCAACTCCTTCATCGCCAGGCCGAGCAGGCCGAGGCTGATCGCCATGGCGGCGATTGTCAGTGCGGTAGGGAGCGGGCGGCTGAAGCCGTCGGTGTACTTCAGGCCGACAGCCCAGCCGACTTCGAACAGGCCGGCGAAAAACAGAATGATCCAGGACATCACACACCTCATCGATGGATGGGGTCGTCCCCGGATAAAAACTTCATGGCGTTGCGGGGTCGTCCCCGCATTGGGCGCAAGAGTGCCCAATGCTGACTATTCGGTCAAGTCCGCCGGTCAGTCCGCGGTTTGTCGGGCGAGTTCTTCGCGGTCCTGCTTTTCGCTCATGCGCCGGAACCAGGTCGAGAGCAGGGCGCCGGAAATGTTGTGCCAGACGCTGAACAGCGCGCTGGGCACTGCCGCCAGCGGCGAAAAGTGTGCGCTGGCCAATGCCGCACCGAGGCCGGAGTTCTGCATGCCGACTTCCAGCGACAACGTCTTGCGTTGGGCCAACGGCAACCCGAAAAGCCGACCGGTGAAATACCCCAGCAGGTAGCCGAAGCTGTTATGCAGGATCACGATCGCCATGATCAGCAGGCCGGACTCAGCGATCTTCGCTTGGCTGGCTGCCACCACCGCCGCAACGATGATCACGATACTGACCACCGATACCAGCGGCAGCACCTCTACGGCATGACGGACCCGCGCACCCAACAAACGTTGGGCAACGATACCCAGTGCGATGGGCAGCAACACAATTTGCAGTATCGACCAGAACAATGCCGAGAACGACACCGGCAGCCAGGCCGAGGCCAGCAGCCATATCAGCGTCGGGGTCAGCAGCGGGGCAAGCAGGGTGGTGATGGCGGATATCGCTACGGCCAAGGCCAGGTCGCCGCGGGCGAGCCAGGTCATCACGTTGGACGACGTGCCGCTCGGGCAGCAACCCACCAGAATCACGCCGACGGCGATTTCCGGCGGCAGGCTGAAAACCTGGCAAAGCAGCCATGCTGTGCCCGGCATGATCACGAACTGGGCAATCACACCCAGGGCCACCCGTCCTGGGCGGCGAGCCACTTCGGCAAAGTCTTCCAGCTTCAGTGCCAGGCCCATGCCGAACATCACCAGGCCCAGCAGCGGCACAATGGCGCTTTTGAGACCGATGAACCAGGTCGGCAGAAAGAACGCCACGACGGCGAACAGCAACACCCAGTAAGCGAACGTATTGCCGACGAAGCGGCTCAATTCAGCCAGTGCACGCATGATCTGATCCTTGTTATAAAAAACACCGAATACCCGTGTGGGAGCGAGCCTGCTCGCGAAAGCGGGGTGTCAGTCAACATCGTTGTGGCTGTCATACCGCTTTCGCGAGCAAGCTCGTTCCCACAGGGGCTATCCGCTACTTTTAGATCCCTTGCGGAATCTCTTCACCACCCAGCGCTTCAACCAGCGCCGGCAGGAACTCGCCGAACGTCAGCATCATCAGGGTGAAGCTGGCGTCCAGTTGGCCGAGGGCTTCGTCGCCGCCGTCCTGTTCCGCCTGGTCTTGCAGCAGGTCTTCGAACTTCAGGCGCTTGACCACCATCTTGTCGTCGAGCACGAAAGACAGCTTGTCCTGCCAGGCCAGCGACAGTTGCGTCACCACCTTGCCGGTGTTCAGGTGCAGCTGGATTTCGTCGCTGGTCAGGTCCTGGCGCTTGCAACGGACGATGCCGCCATCTTCATGGGTATCGCGCAGTTCGCATTCGTCCAGCACGAAGAAATCGTCTGCGGCTTTCTGGGTCTTGACCCAGTCGGTCATGATCGCGGTCGGGGCCGTCTTCACTGTCAGCGGGCGTACCGGCAGCGTGCCGATGACTTCGCGCAGGGTCGAAAGCAGGTCTTCGGCGCGTTTCGGGCTGGCCGAATTGACCAGGATCAGGCCTTGTTTCGGCGCGATCGCGGCGAACGTGGACGAACGGCGAATGAAGGCGCGAGGCAGGAAGGCCTGGATGATTTCATCCTTGATCTGGTCCCGTTCCTTTTTATAGACCTTGCGCATCTGCTCGGCTTCGATCTCTTCGACCTTTTCCTTGACCGCGTCACGGACGACGCTGCCCGGCAGGATGCGTTCTTCCTTGCGTGCGGCAATCAGCAAAAAGTCCTGGCTGACATGCACCAGGGGGGCGTCTTCGCCTTTGCCAAATGGCGCGACGAAACCGTAAGTGGTCAACTCCTGGCTTGCACAGGGGCGTGCCAGTTTGCTCGCCAGTGCAGTTTCCAACGCCTCGGCATCAACGGGCAGATCTTGGGTCAGGCGATAGATAAGCAGGTTCTTGAACCACATGGGGTGAGTCTCTCCTTTATACAAAGGGGGGCATTATTCTCTTCGCGGCGCCATAGGCCAACCCTTCGCTAAGCCTTTGGAAGGCCTGAAAAAATTAAATTAAAAAGTGCTTGCCAGCTTAGGAAGTGCTCCGTAGAATGCGCGCCACACCGAAAGCGAAGGGTGATTAGCTCAGCCGGGAGAGCGTCTGCCTTACAAGCAGAATGTCGGCGGTTCGATCCCGTCATCACCCACCATTCGCTTCAAGTGTTATGCGCAGCGGTAGTTCAGTCGGTTAGAATACCGGCCTGTCACGCCGGGGGTCGCGGGTTCGAGTCCCGTCCGCTGCGCCATATTCGGTACCTGGAACACTGAACGCCAGGTCACCACAGAAAGCCCGCTAACGCGGGCTTTTTGCTGTCTGGAGTTTCCGTGGTGCGCGTGAATCACATTTTTTTGCTGGATTTATCAATTAAATCAGCACGTTATAAAAAACTGTGAGAGAATGCGCCCCGCATCGAAAGTGCAGGGTGATTAGCTCAGCCGGGAGAGCGTCTGCCTTACAAGCAGAATGTCGGCGGTTCGATCCCGTCATCACCCACCAAACTTTCAATGTTACGCGCAGCGGTAGTTCAGTCGGTTAGAATACCGGCCTGTCACGCCGGGGGTCGCGGGTTCGAGTCCCGTCCGCTGCGCCATATTTGGTATCTGGAACGCTGAACGCCAGGTACCCGCCAGAAGCGGCGCTTTTCCTTTAAGAGAGGGAAGGCGCCGTTTTTTTTGCTTTCGATATCTGTCTTTCTCAGTGTGGTGTGTATATCCGTTTCTGCGGTAATGGCCGCTGGCGGTTTCGCTTTTACAGCGACTCACTTTTATGAAGCGTAAAAGTAAGCAAAACGCTTTTGCCCCACCACTGTCCACCGCGAGGCGGCCTTAAAGCCGACCTGGCTCTCCCGGTCGTACTCCGATCCAACTGTGGGAGCGAGCCTGCTCGCGAAGAGGCCGGCACATCCAGCGTCTTCATTCGACCATGACACCGCTTTCGCGAGCAGGCTCGCTCCCACAGGATGAACACGGTCAACCAAACCAGGTCGGCTCGAAGGCCGCCTCGCGGTGGACGTTGATCTCGGGCGCCCCGTTAACCACGATGGCCGAACGCAGGCATTGTGCAGTGGGCATCCCGGCATGGATGCCGGGATAGCCGCGCTGGGCCAGGGACGGCCCTTCGCGGCGGGCCCACGGAGCAATGCCGGAGTGCGGGCATGCCGAGCCTTAGCGAGGCACCGAGTGGTGGGGCAAAAGCGCTTTGGTTACTTTCACGCTTTTTGAAAGTGACTCGCCGTAAGGGCGAAACCATAAGCAGCCGTTACCGCAGAAACGGATATACACACCACACCACACCACACCCACCACCACCTACTGCTCAGCATTCCGACTATGCCGATAATCGCTGACCGCCTCATACACCGCTTTACGCAAACGGTTGATACCGCCAATAGGCCGATGTGCCTCGAGCCCAAACCACGGGTTGAACGACAGGTTGTCGCAAGCCAGGTTCAGCTTGGGCGTATCGAAATCCTGGGCCGGCACCTTGATTCGCGCCACCGTCTCGAATGGCGCATCGCTTTCCCGCCACTCGATACTGGTGTCTTCGATCGGCATGTATTTGCCCGGGTCCTGACGCTGGATCTGCAGCACAAAACAGGCTGGCACGCGGTCTGTGGATAACTGTTGAGTCAGTGCGCTGCGCAAGAAATTCGGCAGGTTCTGGTTCTGCTTGGGCAGGGTGTAGGCTGGGCAGTTGTCCGGATCCGGCGCGACGCGAAACTTGGCATTGGCCGCGCCGAACTTGTACGGCGATACCGAGAAATAAGTGGTCTGGGTCGGGCTCGCCGGAGGCGGGGAGAGTGTCGCCAGGGCGATGAACAGATGACGGATCTGCCAGCTGCGTGGGTCCAGGCTCGGAAAGAAAGCCATCGCCTTTTTTCCGTCAGCCTGGGCCGCCACGTTCTGACGGTATTCGGCGACATCGCTGACAAAGAAGTTCGGATGATTGAACATCACGAAGTCCTGCTCGCCCTGCGATTGCCGGTCCGCGAGCAATTGCTTGCCGGGCACATCCAGCAGCTTGATGGCCATCCCTCGTGCATCGCGCAGGCTGTCGAACTGTGGATAAGCGTTGCCGTTGGACAGGCGGATCGTCGCCTGCCAGGTCTTGCCCGGTTCGGCGAATACGCCCTGGCGCAACGGTGCCGGCAGATCGCCGGGCACCTGGACTTCGGCCATCACGCAGCCGTGGGCCTTGGCATGGGCATCGCGCAGGTAGCGCGTGCCTTCGCGGTGCTGGTCGACGATGCGGATGGCGGTCTGGATGATGTCCTGGGTCATGGCGCTTTCACCGGGCGGTATCTGCTCCTTGTCCGCGACCGGCCCACTGTGTTGCCAGGCGAACCAGGCCGTGGCCAGGGCCCAGCCGAGCAGGCCGATGCCCAGCAGCCAGAGGAGCGTCTTGCCCAGAAAGGCGCCGAGGCGCAGCCAGAGCTTTATGAGCATGGTGCAATCCTTTTACCTGAAAGATTGATCATCACAGTTGCGACTCCAGCGGTCCGCCCAGCACCTTCAAGTACTCCAGCAACGCCCAGCGCTCCTGCGGCTGCAGCAAACGGCCAATGACCCCATTGCCCCGTTCGCCGGCGCGGAATTCATGGCCGCTGTTATGGTTGCCAGTGATGCGAGTGTCGAACAGGAAGGCATTGGCAAACGCTTCGGTGCGATAGCCCAGGTGCCGCGGGTCGTATTCGAAGCTGCCCTTATAGAAGGTGGTCGCCCGCTCGGCCTGCGGCGACAGCAACTCATAGATCGTCGGCACCGAGCCGTTGTGCAGGAACGGCGGTGTTGCCCACACGCCGGCCAATGGCCGGGCCTTGTAGGCGCGTAATTCACGGACGCCGATGGGCAGCCCGAAACCGTCCAGCGCCGGACGTTCCACCGGCGTGACGCCGGCATCCCGGTAAGCGCGGTTTTCGACGAATGCGGTGACGTAGGCCAGCCCCTTGGCGACCGAGATCTGGCTGAGGTCCAGCGGCTCTGTCGGGGCAGGGTGCAGTTGCACTTCCAGCTTCGCCAGTTCGGCCGGGTCCCATTGCAGGCTGGTCAGGTTGAAACGGTGATCGGCAATATTGTTCGCGGTGCCCGGGTCCGTGCCGATCACCTTCACTGGCAGCATATGCAACTGTTGCACCGGCCGGTCAGGGCCCTGGACGACTTTGGGCACATGGCAGCCGGCGCAGTTTTCTTCGAACAACGCCTTGCCCTTTGCCGCCAGGGGCTTGTCAATCGAACCCAGCAACGCTTCCGGCCATACGGGTGGCTTGAGCAGTTGCAAGGTCTCTTCGATCTTGTTCAGGTCGCGCACCCGCACGCTGGAAGGATAGCGCGCATCGCCTTGCAGCGGCTTGCCCTGGGCATCGAAGAAACTCAACGTGGCGCCAACCCCCAGCGCCTCGCCGACGTTGCGGGCCATCGGCTGCTGCGCCGAACCGTTCCACTGTACCCAGTCGAACGTCCACATTTCCCACAACTGTGGGTAATCCACCGGTGCGTTGGCGACCCGGTAGTTTTCTGCCGAAATGGCATCGCCAAAGCTGGCATTGGCGATACGGCCAAAGGCGTCGGTACGGCCCGGGCCTTCCTCGGTGGGATAGAGACCGCGATGGGTGTCGTTCCAGGCGGTGCGCAGGAACGCATTCAGGGAAACCTTGAAGGCCTTGCGCAACTCTTCATGGCGAGCGTCATAGTCATTGCCCAGCACCTGGCGGGCGAAGCGTTCGAATTTCCATGGGTTGTAGTAAGTCGAGGCGAGACTTGCCACCAGTGCCTGTCCGAAACTGCCGCCGCGCAATGTCGGAACAGTCGATGGCAATACGTGTTGGGCCGAGCCGCCATCGATCCGGATCGCCTGGCCCTTGAAATGCAATTCGCCGGTGTGGCAGGCGGCGCAGGTAATGTCGAGGTATTGCTCGTTACTGCCGGCGTTCTGGTGTCGGGTGAAGCCCACCGGTAAGTTGCCGGGGTTCAGTGGCGTGGCTTTCTGCGCAGGATCGACCAGAAAACCGAAGCGCGCCAGGTATTCCGGCGAAGCGAAGCGCTGTTGCGAGAACGGCAATTCAAGCGCGGTGAACCACTCGTAACGCAGGCCTTTGACCTGAGTGCCCTGAGGCGTGAAATAGTAAGTCTGTCGCTCGGCGGCGCTCCATTGGTCTAGGTAGTGCACCTGTTGGACAGGCGTGTAGGCCGGCAGGCGCGGGTTGGCCACGTAATAAAGCACCACGGCCACGACCACGATGGCCAGCGCGAGGATCAGCAATAAAAGGCGAGAGAGGAGGCGCACGGTTTACGTCCTTGTTTTTTTAATATGCCCTTATGCCTCAGCGCCGCTTGGCCGGCAAGTGGCCATTACCCCGCGCTACGAGTAGCGGCCGATCTGGCCGTGTCTGAAACAGATGACAGATGCTTCATCTGCCGAGGATCAAAAAGCGTTTGCCGACCTGAACTTATCATCGCTTTGTGGCTCACATGCCGGTAGCCATTGGTCGTGGCCGCCTGATAAGCTCGCGGCTTTACTCGATTGCCCTTTAGGCGCATGAACAAGGAAATAGCATGAAACAGCATCGGTTGGCGGCGGCGGTAGCCCTGGTTGGCCTGGTACTCGCGGGTTGTGACTCGCAGACCAGCGTAGAGCTGAAAACCCCGGCGCAGAAAGCTTCCTACGGTATCGGCCTGAACATGGGCAAAAGCCTGGCTCAGGAAGGTATGGATGACCTGGACTCCAAGGCAGTCGCCCAGGGCATCGAAGATGCCGTCGGCAAGAAAGAACAGAAGCTGAAAGACGAAGAACTGGTCGAAGCCTTTGCCGCGCTGCAAAAACGTGCCGAAGAGCGCATGGCCAAGATGAGTGAAGAGTCGGCAGCCGCCGGCAAGAAATTCCTTGAGGAAAACGGCAAGAAGGCCGGCGTTACCACCACCGCTTCCGGCCTGCAGTACGAAGTGGTCAAGAAGGCCAGCGGCGCGCAGCCTAAGCCGACCGACGTGGTGACCGTTCACTACACCGGCAAGCTGACCAACGGCACTGTGTTCGACAGCTCCGTGGAGCGTGGCAGCCCGATTGACCTGCCGGTCAGCGGTGTGATCCCGGGTTGGGTCGAAGGCCTGCAATTGATGCACGTCGGCGAGAAGTACAAGCTGTACATCCCGAGCGACCTGGCCTACGGCGCCCAGAGCCCGAGCCCGGCGATCCCTGCCAACTCGGTCCTGGTATTCGACCTGGAACTGCTGGCAATCAAGGATCCGGCAAAAGAAGGCGCAGCCAAGTAATTGCGCCTGTCTTGATAAAAACGCCTCGCTCATGCGGGGCGTTTTTGTATCTGGCATTCGACGAGGCAAAAAAACCGAACGCGCAGGGCAAGCTACAGTCATAGGCAGTACAGCGCTGTGCTGGATGCGGTCGACCCGTCGGGTAGGTGGTTGCCGTTTATTTATGTGAGTAAAAAACGCCCGATCTAAGCCCGGCCCTTATGAAACGGGGGGCGCAGCGTTGAAATGCAGCTCTGTTCACAAGGTTATCCACAATTTGTGTGGATAACATTTCAGTGGGAGAAAAAATGAAGGCCCCGTGGAGTTTCGCGCGATTTCTTCCCCTGGCGGGACGGCTCCTGGCCCGCGGCAGATTGCCCACGCTGCTGTTCGCCGTTGCCAGCAAGGGCGCCCGGGAGGGCGGTCGCCTCGGCAAGCTCAAGGAGGACCTGCGTCTGCTGCAGGCTCTGTGCCTGGCTTACTGGCGGGGCGAATACCGCGCCGTGAGTGCCAAATCGATGCTCTCGGTGGTGGCGGGCCTCATGTATTTCCTCAGCCCGCTGGATGCGATCCCGGACTTGCTGCCCATGCTAGGCATGTTCGACGACATCGCGGTGCTGGCCTGGATCATGAAAACCCTCGACGACGAGCTGGGGGCCTTCCGCGCCTGGCGCGGACAGCAGTCGCCGGAGAAGCTCGCGCGGGTTGAAAGGCTTCCCGACACCCCGGAACAACTCCAGCTGCAAGGGCCGAAGAAAAGCTGACCTGGCCCGTTTCCCTGCGAGATTTCATCGCCCCGCGACCTTGGCTGCTATTAGGATTACACTTCCAAGAAAAAGCTTACTCGCTAAGTGTCGTTGTCCTACGGGGTAATCATGGATATTCAAATAATCACGCGCGACGGAGAGCCCGAGTACGCGGTTTTGCCGTGGGATCAGTACCAGGCGCTGCTAAAGGCAGCCGGCATCAATCAAGCACCGCAAGAAGCCACGGTCCGCCATGCGGCGGCACCCGGCCAGGTTCTCCCTGGCCTGGATCAACTACGCAGTTTGCGCGAAGGGAAGGGCATCGCCATCGAGGCGCTGGCCCGCACGGTAGGCATCAGCCCGTCTTATCTGGCCATGATCGAAAGCGGCGAGCGTCAGCCCGATGCCGCGATCAAGCGCAGTCTGGCCTGGGAACTGACGGTGCCGGGTTGGAGGGATGAATCGTGAGTGTACGCATCAGTCGGCAACATTGGGACGGGTTGTTGGGTGAGTTGGACCAGGCGCGTCGCCAGCGCCATTTATTGACGTACCGCGCCTTGCTGGAGCGCTTGCAGCTGCCCAGCCCGGCCATGCAGACATTGACCGCCGCACTCGAACACCTGGCGGCGCTGGACGCCCGGGCCGAACAGCCATTGCGCAGTTCGTTGGTGATCAGCCAAGGGGCCAGTCGCCTGCCACGCACTGGTTTTTTCGAATGTGTTGAACGCCTCGGGCGCTTTTCCGGCCCCTCCGACGGCGTCGCCGCTGCATCCTGGCATGCGTCGGAAGTGGTCCGGGTGTTCGAATACGAGTACCCCGAATCGGCGGAGGCCTGAGTGCTCTGGCGGATCAAGGCCCGGGCCGGTTATTGGCTGGCGCGCCGATTGTTCCGTTGGTCATGGCTGGTTCGGCAGCCCCGCGGCTGGGCCTGGCTTGAAGGCCAGTTTGCGCGCATGGCGAACCTGGGCGACGTCGGCGCCCAGAGCTTCTACGGGCATATCCTGACGTTTCGCGGCCAAGGGCTCGGCGCACGGGAAGAAGGCATTCGCTTGCTCCGCCTGGCGGCGCTGGCCGGTGACGGCAAGGCCGCCTACCAGGTCGGCGTCATCAGCCTGGCAGGCTCTACCACCAAGGCGCCGGATCCGGACGAAGCGGCGCGTTGGTGGGCCTTGGCCGCGAAGGCCAGGCATCCGCTGGCCGAGATCAAGCTCAAGGCGCTCGAGAGCAAGAAACCCTGAAATCGTTTTTTTTCGTGGCGAGGGAGCTTGCTCCCGCTGGGCGGCGAAGCCGCCCCAAACCAGTCTGCTCGATCAAGCAGGCACACCGAGGCGCTGCCCAGAGGGGCTGCTACGCAGCCCAGCGGGAGCAAGCTCCCTCGCCACGGGATGATCACCACTCACAGCGTGATTATCACCCACAGGGTTTTCACCTGAAGCTCACGCTGAGAAACCCAGCTCCGCCACGGGCGCCTGCTCAACCAGCCCGTTAATCAAATACAAACTCCCCCCGACGATCTCCTTGGCATGGTGCTTGGCCTGCGAAGCCATTTCCGCCAACTGGCTGGCATCCAGCTCTGCACAGGCCTCGGCGCGCAGATGCACCACCCCGATCGACAACGACAGCAAGGCGAAGTCCTGTCGTATGCCCTGTCGGTTCAACGCGGTAAAACATCCGGCTTCCAGATGCTCGGGCCGGTAGAAGCGGCGGCAGTGGTTCTGGAAGTCGCTCAGCAGTTGGGTCAGGCGCTTGCGCCAGTCGTCCGGGCCGAGGACCAGCAGGAAGTCGTCGCCGCCGATGTGGCCGACGAAATCGCGGCTGGGGTCAATGCGTTCGTTCAGGCATTGGGCCAGGCACAGCAGGACTTCGTCACCGCGACCGTAGCCGTAGATGTCGTTGAAGGGTTTGAAACTGTCGATGTCGACGTAGCAGATCACCGACTCCTGGCGCTGCTGCAGCAGGCGCGTAAGGCACTGCTGGATGGGCACGTTGCCCGGCAGCAGAGTCAGCGGGTTGGCGTAGCGCGCCTGTTGGATCTTCAGTTCCGTGATGAGCTTGAGCACGTCGATCACCCGGCCCAGGCCCAGGTAGCCGCCGTTGAGGGTGATGATGAAGTCTTCTTCGATGCGCTGGCGGGCGCGGCTGGTGATGAGGCGGCTGACTTGTTGCAGTGACTGGCTCAGTTCAACCGCGAGGAAATCATCGCTCATCAGGCGGCTGATGGGCTTGCGAGCGAACAGGTCGGTGGCGAAAGGCTTGAGCAGGGCATCCGAGAGCGAATGACGATGGACGATCCCGCACGGTTGGTCGCGATCGTCCAGCACCGCCAGGGAATTGAGGTTGGCCTGGCGCCGGAACGCTTCCAGTACCGCTGCCGTCGGTGTGTCGTGGGCGACTGCCGGTTGTTCGTTGAGCAGCGCAGTGAGGTCGTTGACCTCATCGCCCAGCGGCACCACGCCACTGTCCTGGCGGGGCATCAACGCCTTGGCGTCCTGGGATGGATGCTCCTGGGGCCGGGCGAGCAAGTAGCCCTGGACCAGGTCGACGCCCATTTCGATCAACACGGCGAGCTCTTCCGGCAATTCGATCCCTTCGGCGATCACCTGGGCCCGTGAAGCCTGGGCGATCTTGAGAATGGAACCGACGAATTCACGCTTGAGTGCGTCCTGGTGAATGCCATCGATGAAATGCCGGTCGATCTTCACGTAGTCAGGTCGCAATTCGGACCACAGCCGCAAGCTTGAATACCCGGCACCAAGGTCATCCAGGGCAATGGAAAAACCCATGGCTCGATAGTGATGCAGGGCGGTTTGCAGCAGCTGGAAGTCATCGATAGGCGTTTGTTCGGTCAGTTCGATAACCACCTGGCTGGGCGGAATGCCGAAGTCCTGTAACAGCTGCAGGGTGCGGCCGGTCTGGTGGGCCGATTCGAGCAGCGATTCTGGCGAGACGTTGAGGAACAGTTTTCCCGGCAGCTTCTGTTCATTGAAGCGCTGGCAAGCGCTGCGTCGGCAGGCCAGCTCCAGTTCGCTGAGGCGTCCGGCCTGGCGCGCCACGGACAATAACGCGATGGGGGAGTGCAGCGGGCTGTTCGACGGGCCGCGGGTCAGGGCCTCATAGCCGAGGATGCGTCGTTCGGAAAGACAGATGATCGGCTGGAACAGGCTGTGCAAACCGCTTTGACTCAGGATTGAGCTCAAGGCACTCAGCTGTTCTGTCGTGGTCATGGCGATCTCTGGCGATAAAAAAAGGACTGGGCACAACCCCTGGTGGGGTGCGCCCGGTCCTGTATTTCACGACAGACTGATGTCAGTTTGATGACACTCCGACGAGCACCACCATTAAAAGGCCATCACCTCAATGTTTGGCGACCGCCGTATTGAGCTTGAGGTAATCGAGCAGGATCCGACCGGTTTCGCTCAGATAGGCGTCGTCTTCCGGCTTGGTTTTTTCCGGCTCGGTGATCAGGTCTTCGTCTTCCTTCTTCAGCTCTTTGAGCGGCTCCTCGCCCTTGGCCTTGCGACGCAGGTTTTCCATGGCCAGTTGCTTGGCTTCGATGTCGGCATGCTGCGCGCGGCGCTCGGCTTCGTTGAGGGTGACGGTTTTTTCCATCATCAACTTCTGCGCCAGGGCCAGCTTGTCGCGAATGAACACAAACTCCGCGTCTTGGGCGGTGCGGGCGTCATGCTCGGATTTCAGCTGGGCCAGGTACGGCTTGAACGGGTCCACGGCCGGCTTGATTGCAGGCCGGATGGTGTCCCACGGCATGGCTTCGGGCAGGGCGCTCTCGCCGATCTCCTTGGTGTCGATGATCGACGGGTAATCGATGTCGGGCAGCACGCCCTGATGCTGGGTGCTCTGCCCGGAAACGCGGTAGAACTTCGCCAGGGTCAGTTTCAGTTCGCCGTGGTTCAGTGGCTGGATGGTCTGCACGGTGCCTTTGCCGAACGTCTGGCCGCCGATGATCAGCGCGCGGTGGTAGTCCTGCATGGCGCCCGCGAAAATCTCCGAGGCCGAGGCCGACAGGCGATTGACCAGCAGGGCCATTGGTCCCTTGTAGAACGCGCCGGGGTTTTCGTCCTCGAGCACATCGACCCGACCATCGGCGTTACGCACGAGCACGGTCGGGCCTTTGTCGATGAACAGGCTGGTCAGTTCGGTGGCTTCCTGCAACGAGCCGCCGCCGTTGTTGCGCAAGTCGATGACCACGCCGTCGACCTTTTCCTTCTGCAGTTCGGTGAGCAGTTTCTTGACGTCGCGCGTGGTGCTCTTGTAGTTCGGATCCCCGGCGCGGAAAGCCTTGAAGTCCAGATAGAAAGCCGGGATCTCGATGATGCCGAGCTTGTAGTCCTTGCCGTCCTGCTTGAGCTGGAGGACCGATTTTTTCGCGGCCTGTTCTTCCAGCTTCACTGCTTCACGGGTAATGGATACGACTTTGCTGGTCTGGTCGTTCGGCGCATTGCTGGCCGGGATGACTTCCAGGCGGACCACCGAACCTTTCGGGCCGCGGATCAGCTTGACCACTTCGTCCAGGCGCCAGCCGACCACGTCGACCATTTCCTTGTTGCCCTGGGCCACGCCGATGATCTTGTCCGCCGGGGCGACCTGCTTGGTCTTGTCGGCAGGGCCCGCCGGCACCAGGCGCACGATCTTGACCTGATCGTTATCGCTCTGCAGTACCGCGCCGATGCCTTCCAGGGACAGGCTCATGTTGATGTCGAAGTTTTCCGCGTTATCCGGCGACAGATAATTGGTGTGCGGATCGTAGGACATCGCGAAGGTATTGATATAGGCCTGGAAGACGTCCTCGGCACGGGTCTGGTCCAGGCGCGCGAGTTGATTCTTGTAGCGCTTGGTCAGGGTTTCCTGGATCTGCTTGGGATCCTTGCCGGCGATCTTCATACGCAACACTTCGTCCTTGACGCGTTTGCGCCACAGGTCGTCGAGTTCGGCGGTGCTCTTGAGCCATGCGGCGTCCTTGCGGTCGACCAGCAAGGTTTCCTTGGCATTGAAGTCGATCTTGTCGACGCCCTTGTTCAACTCGGCAAGGGCGTAGTCCAGGCGCGCCTTGACGCGGTCCAGGTAGCGCTTGTAGATAATGAACCCGGCGTTGAGGTCGCCGCTCTTGAGGAAGTCGTCGAACTGGGTCTTCCACTTGTCGAATTCGGCGATGTCGCTAGCCAGGAAATAACTGCGCGACGGATCAAGCAGCTTCAGGTAGCTGTCATAGATGATGACCGAGCGCGCGTCATCGAGTGGCGGCTTGCTGTAGTGATGGCGCTTGAGCAACTCAACCACATTGAGGCTGGCGATCACCTCGTCGCGATCGGGCTGAAGCTTGTCCCAGCTGTTGGCCGCGAACGCAGTGTTCGAGAGCGCTGAAGCGCCAAGGCCAATGAAGAGGGCAAGTGCAGTGCTGGGGAAAAAGTGCTTCATGCTGATTCGACGCAGGGACAATTGATCACGCATATTAGGCCGTCTTTGAAGTCGCCGGTTCCATGTGGCCCGGGCGCATAATGCAAGAAAGCCCGGCGTTGTTACAGCAGCGGGCCCAGTCGAGACTCACTATGGAGGCACCGTGAAAGCATTGCAAGGCGTTGAAGGCCAAGTGGTATGGGCAGATGAGCCAAGTCCGGCGTGTGATGCCGGGCAAGTTCGCATCCGTGTAGCGGCCGCTGGCCTGAATCGGGCCGATTTGTTGCAGAAAGCCGGGCATTATCCACCGCCACCCGGCGCCAGCCAGGTGTTGGGGCTGGAATGTTCCGGGGTGATCAGTGAAGTCGGGCCGGGTTCCTCCTGGCAGGTCGGCGACCGGGTTTGCGCATTGCTGGCAGGCGGCGCAATGGCCGAGGAAGTGGTGGTCGATGGTCGGCATGTGTTGCCTGTGCCGGAAGGCCTGTCACTGGCCGAAGCCGCCGCGCTGCCTGAGGTCTACGCCACCGCGTGGCTGAATCTGTTCCAGCTGGCCGGGCTCAGCCCGGGAGAAAAAGTGCTGCTGCACGCCGGCGCCAGCGGCGTCGGTTCGGCCGCGATCCAGCTGTGCAAGGCGTTCGGCAACCCGTGCTGGGTCAGCGTCGGTTCGGCCGAGCGGCTGGCCTATTGCGAAGCGCTCGGTGCCCAGGGCGGTGTGGTGCGCACCGACGATATCAACAGCCTGAACGACTTCGGGCCGTTCGACGTGATCCTCGATCCGGTCGGCGCGAACTACGCCAGCCTCAACGTGAAACTTTTGTCAGTTGACGGGCGCTGGGTATTGATCGGACTCATGGGCGGGCGCACCACCGAACTCGATCTGGCCC
This sequence comes from Pseudomonas sp. Z1-29, assembly GCF_051131995.1. NCBI lineage: Bacteria > Pseudomonadati > Pseudomonadota > Gammaproteobacteria > Pseudomonadales > Pseudomonadaceae > Pseudomonas > Pseudomonas sp. Z1-29. The sequence continues at coordinate 1,662,513 of NZ_CP071645.1, forward strand.
AGGTGTTGGGCAAGCGTATCCAGTTGCTGGGCTCGACTTTGCGCAGTCGCAATGATCAGTCCAAGGCCGACCTGATCGCCGAGTTGGGGCAGCAGGTGTGGCCGTTGTTCGCCGACAAGCGCCTGAGCCCGCAATTGGCCAGGACGTTTGCGATCAGCGATGCCGAGGCGGCGTTTGCCGAGCTGGCGACCAATCAGGTGTCCGGGAAATTGGTGCTGGTGGTCGATGACAGCCTGAGCTGATACAGACCCTGTGGGAGCGAGCCTGCTCGCGAAGGCGGAGGGGCAGTTGGCACAGGTGTTGGCTGTGCCACCGTCTTCGCGAGCAGGCTCGCTCCCACAAGGGGAAACGGGCTATTTCCAGGTATGAATCGGCCAGCCGGCCGATTCGGCGTGGGCCTTTAGCACCGGGTCCGGGTTCACGACGTGCGGGTGATCGACCTTGAGCAGCAACGGCAGGTCATTGCGCGAGTCGGAATAGAAACTCGCGCCTTCCAGGTTTTCTTCCTCGGCGTCCAGCCAATCCAGCAGTCGGGCAATCTTGCCTTCGCGATAGGTCAGGGTGCCCACGGTCTTACCGCTGTACACACCATGGGCGACGTCCAGCTCGATCGCGAGGATCTCATCGATGCCCAGGCGCTCGGCGATCGGCTTGACCAGGTGCGTGCCCGAGGCCGAGATCACCAGGATCCGATCACCGGCCTTGCGGTGCTCGGCGATGGCCTTGGTGGCGTCGCTGAAGATGATCGGTTCGATGAAGTCTTCCACCCACGGCGCCACCAGGTGTTCGATTTCTTCCGGCGTGCGGCCGATCATCGGTTCCAGGCTGAAGTCCATGTACTCTTCCATGCGCAGCTTGCCGTGGCTGTAGGCGTCCATCAGTTCGTTGTTGCGGCGCATGAACGACTCGGGATCGACCCAGCCCAGGCGCCCCATCTGCTCGCTCCAGAGGGTGGCGCAGTCGCCGTGGATCAGGGTTTCGTCCAGATCAAAAATTGCCAGAGCCATCAACGCGCTTCCCTTTTCAAGATATCTTCAAAATCAACCAGACCATCAGGCTACCTCACACAGCGCCGATGGATCGATGGAAAGTGCCAGCCGTGCACCATCGGGATGCAGGTCGGCAGCCGAGCGGTTGAGCACATCCACCACCAGTTCCACGCCGCGGGCCTCGACCCGGTAGCGGATCACGTTACCCAGCAGGCTGTGGCTGCGGATCAGCGCGTCGGGATCGCCGTTGCGACTCAGCTCGATGGCTTCCGGGCGAATGGCGATGCGACCGTTCACCGGGCGTTGCAGCAGCTTGCTCGCGGCGTCGGCGTCGAGCAGGTTGTAGTTGCCGATGAAGCCGGCGGCAAAGACATCGACCGGCGCAGTGTAAAGGGTCTCGGCATCGCCGCTCTGTACGATCTTTCCCTGATTCATCAGGAAGATCCGGTCAGACATGGTCAGGGCTTCCTCCTGGTCGTGTGTGACAAAGATGGTGGTCAGGCCCAGTTCCCGCTGGATCTGACGGATCTGTTCGCGCAAGTGCTTGCGAATCCGCGCGTCCAGCGCCGACAGCGGCTCGTCCAGCAGCAACAGGCGCGGCCGGGTGACCAGGGAGCGGGCCAGGGCCACGCGCTGGCATTGGCCGCCGGACAGTTGATGCGGGTAGCGGGCGGCAAAGTCATGCAGCTCCACCAGTCGCAGAATCTCCAGCACACGCTGGCGACTGTCCGAAGCGTCGACCTTTTGCATGCGCAGGCCGAAGGCGACGTTCTGCTCGACGGTCATGTTGGGGAACAGCGCATAGCTCTGGAAGACCATGCCGATCCCGCGCTTCTGCGGACTCAGCGGCACGATGTCCTGGCCGTCCAGCAGAATCTGGCCCGCATCCACCGCTGTCAGGCCGGCAATGCAGCGCAGCAGCGTGGACTTGCCGCACCCGGAAGGGCCGAGCAGGGTGACGAATTCGCCCTTGTGGATTTCGCAGTTGATGTCGCTGAACACCGGCGTGCCGGCGTAGCCTTTCTGCAAATGTTGGACGCTAACGTAGCTCATTGGCTTTTGTCCTTGTTCAAGATGTTGGCCGCCCAGGTCAGGACCAGTACGAAGAAGAAGTAGGAAATCACCAGCGCACTGGTGAAATGGCCGCTGCTGTTGCGCATGTTGTTCAGGTACACCTGCAGGGTTTCATAGCGGGTGCCGACGAGGATGTTGGCAAACACGAACTCGCCGAACAGGAACGAGAAGGACAGCAGTAGCGCCACCATCAGGCCCTTGCGCAGGTTCGGCAGCACCACCAGCAACGCGGCCTGGAAAGTGCTGGCGCCGAGCAGTTGGGCGGCGTCCATCAGGTCGCGCAGGTTGATCGCTTGCAGGTTGTTGGTGATCGCCCGGTACATGAACGGCAAGGCGACGGTGAAGTAGCAGCCAATCAGGATCCACGGTGTGCCGACCATCGCCAGCGGCCCGGAGCCATAGAGCTGCAACAACCCCACCGAAGACACCACCGGCGGCACCGCGAAGGGCAGCAGGATGAGGATGTTCATCAGCGCGTCGAGTTTCGGGAAGTGGTAATGCACCACGAACAGCAGCGGCAGGATCAGCACCACCGAGAGCACCAGCGCGCCCACGCAGACAATCAGCGATTGGCCGAAGGCGTGTAGAAAGCGCGGGTCGCTCCACAGCTGCAAGTACCACTTGAAGGTGAAGCCGCTGGGCAGCACGGTGGCCGACCAACTGCTGGCGATGGAGTAGATGAGCGTGCCGGCGAGGGGTAGCAGCAGGATGGCGAACAGCAGGTACACCACCGCTCGATGATAGAACCCAGCCGGGCCCGATTCAGCGCGAGACATGGTAGCTCCTCTTGAGCAGCAACTGATGGATGACGGTCACCAGGGTCATCAACGCCACCAGCACCACGGCCAGGGCGCTGGCCATGTTCGGGTCGAGGGAAATATCGCCGGAAACCATCGCCGCGATGCGAATTGGCAGGACGTTGAAATTACCGGTGGTCAGCGCATAGACCGTGGCATAGGCGCCGAGGGCATTGGCCAGCAGGATCACGAACGTGCCGAGCAGCGCCGGGGTCAGCACCGGCAAGCCGATGTGCCGCCAGAACTGCCAGCCGCTGGCGCCCAACAGGGACGCCGACTCACGCCAGTCTTCGCGCAGCGCGTCGAAGGCCGGGTAAAGCAGCAGCACGCCCAGGGGAATCTGGAAATAGGTGTAGAGAATGATCAGCCCGGTTTTCGAATACAGGTTGAAATCCTCGATGATCCCCGCCTGCTTGAGCATGATCGTGATGCTGCCGTTGAACCCCAGCAGGATGATGAACGCGAAGGCCAGGGGCACGCCGGCGAAGTTGCTGGTCATGTTGGCGAAGGCGTTGACGAAATTGCGCAGCCGCGAATCGACGCGGCGCAGGGAGTAGCTGCCGAGCACGGCGATGACGATGCCGAACACGCTGGACCAGAAACTGATTTCCAGGCTGTGCTGGATCGCCTGTCGGTAGAATTTCGAGCTGAAGATCTTGCTGAAGTTGGCCAGGCCCCAGCCGAACTCTTCCGATTCCAGGCTGTTGACCAGCACCCAGAGCAGCGGGGCGACCTGGAACACAATGAAAAAAATTGCGAAGGGCACCAGGCACAACACTGCCAGCCATTTGCCGCGCGTCATGGCATTCACTTGAGCACCTCCTGGCAATAGGGTTTGTCGTGGGCGACCCCGAGCAGCTGGCAAATGGTGCCGCACAGTTCGGTTTGCCGAGGGGCCGCGTTGGCGTCAAGGCTGAAGCCATCGCCGAGGACAAACAGCGGCACTTCCCGTTCTTCCGGTAGCAGGCCGTTGTGGGAGCGGTCGTTGTTCATGCCATGGTCGGAAGTCACCAGCACCTGATAACCGGCGTCGAGCCAGGCTTGCAGATAAACCGCCAGGTTGATGTCCGCCGAGCGGGCGCTGTTGCGGTACTGCGGGGTGTCGAGGCCGTGCTTGTGACCGGCATCGTCGATGTTCATCGGGTGCACCAGCAGGAAATTCGGCAGGTAGCGCTGGCGCAGGTGTTCGGCGTCGGCGAACAGATGTGAGTCCGGGTAGTGGTCATTCCAGTAGAAATGTCCGTATTGAATCGGCAGGTCGGGGTTTTCGGTATGGCGATCACGACCGGCGACGAAGGGTGACACGTTGTACAGCTCGCTGACCCAGTGATAGGCCGCAGCCGCCGTACTCAGGCCGGCGTCGGTGGCGTAATGGAAAATGCTGCGCTGGTTCGACAGGCGCGAGACATTGTTGTGCACGATCCCGCTGGCGATGGGCACGACGCCGGTGAGGATGCATTCGTAGAGTGGGCGGGACAAGGCGGGTAGTTCACATTCCAGTGTGTAGAGCGCCGCGCGTCCTGCGCCGACATACGCTTGCAAATGTCCCATGGTATGCCGGGCGACTTCGTAGTTGAGGCCGTCGAGCACCACCAGGATGACGTTGTGCTTCATGGGACCGGAACTCCGGGCAGATACCAGATAACTCGAATTTTCCACAGGTCGATTGTGGGAGCGGGCCCCTGTGGGAGCGAGCCTGCTCGCGAAGGCGGCGGGTCAATTGGCACAGGTGTTGGCTGTGCCACCGTCTTCGCGAGCAGGCTCGCTCCCACAGGACCTGCCCCCACAATTGGATTTCTGTCGGATCTCCAAGCGGGAGCTAGCGCCTCACTTCATCTCGACGATGACTTCTTCATTCCAGTGCTGCGGCAGCGCCTTGGAGGTCTTCTCCCACGCGTCGGCATCCTTGATCGGCGTCACGCCTTTGTACTGCTCGTTCGGCAGCAGCTTGGCCTGGACTTCTTCCGGCAGTTTCAGGTGCTCGGCGCGGATCGGCCGGGCGTTGCCCTTGGCCAGGTTGATCTGGCCGGCGTCGCTGAAGATGTATTCTCGGGTCAGCTTGGCGGCGTTCGGGTGCTTGGCGTATTTGTTGATGATGGTGGTGTAGCCGGAGATCACCGAGCCGTCGGACGGAATCAGCACGACGTAGTCATCCGGGCTGGCCATCTTGGCCTTGTAGCTCAGGCCGTTGAAGTCCCAGACCACGCCGACTTCGACTTCACCTTTTTCCATCGTGGCGATGGTCGGGTTGGCCATGGACAGGCGGCCTTGCTTGGCGATATCGGCGAACAACAGCAGGGCCGGTTTAATGTTCTTCTCGTCGCCACCATTGGCCAGGGCCGCAGCCAGCACGCCGTTGGCGGCCTGGGCGGCGGTGCTCACGTCACCGATGGAGACTTTGTACTTGCCGGTCTTCAGGTCGGCCCATTTGGTCGGCACTTCGGAGCCGTGCAGCAGTTTCTTGTTGACGATGAACGCAATGGTGCCGGTGTAGGCCAGGGCCCAGTTGCCGTCCTTGTCCTTGGCCCAGTCCGGGATCTGTTCCCAGGTGCTTGGTTTGTAAGGCTGGACCACGCCTTGCTTGACCGCGATCGGGCCGAAGGCGGCACCGACGTCGCCGATGTCGGCGCTGGCGTTGTCCTTCTCGGCGGCGAACTTGGCGATTTCCTGGGCCGAGCTCATGTCGGTGTCGATGTGCTTCAAGCCATAGAGTCTGGCCAGGTCGTCCCAGGTGCCTTTCCAGTTTGCCCAGTCATCGGGCATGCCGACGCTGTTGACGGCGCCTTCCGCTTTCGCAGCGGCTTCCAATGTTTTCAGATCGGTATCAGCGGCCATGGCGGCGGTGCACATGGCAATGGTCGAGCCTAACAGTGATGCCAGGAAAAGCTGTTTCATCCGAAGCTCCTATGGGCGTTTTCAACGCTGCGATTGCGATGGTGTTGGTCTAGGTCAGCAATACCTGAGCCAATGTAGGCGCGTCCCATGACATTTTGATGTCGATGCAAGGTTCGCCAGCAATCGTCGGGCTCATGAAGCGTCGCTGCGTCATAAGCGTAGACCATGAGTAAGCAGCTGATCTGCAAGGCCTTGGCCGTTAATTTGCAAGCCGATGTGTTGACCGTTCAGCGGTTGTGTCATCTATCAGTCATGCGCAGTGCCTAGGCTTGCAGGCATGAGTCGTGGATTGATGTGCGATCGAATCCTGCCCCGAAACAGTGCTGGTCTAGTCCAGATAGGTAACGTTGATGCGCGTTGAGACAACCAAAGCGGTGACAACCATCGGGCAGGTCCTGCAGGAGCAGCTCGATCACGGCTTGCTGGCGCCTGGTAGCAAGTTGCCGGCCGAGCGCAAGCTCAGCGAACTGTTCGGCACCACCCGGATTACCGTGCGCGAGGCGCTGTTGCAGCTCGAAGCCCAGGGCCAGATCTACCGGGAGGAGCGCCGGGGCTGGTTCGTGTCGCCACCACGGCTGGCCTACAACCTGATGCAGCGCAGTCATTTCCACGCGATGGTCAGTGCCCAGGGACGAGTGCCGTCGACCCAGGTGATCTCGGCCCGCCTGCAACCCGCGTCGGCGGCGGTCTGTGCCTGGCTGCAATTGCCGGCGCTGTCCAGCGTCATCCAGATCTGCCGCACCCGGCGCATCGACGAACGCCTGGTGCTGTACGTCGAGCACTACCTGAATCCCGCCTACTTCCCGGACATCCTCGAATTCGATCTCAACCAGTCGATGACCGAGCTTTACGCCCGCCACTACGACCTGCGCTACGGCCGGGTGAAATTCGAAATCGTGCCGACATCGCTACAGCCGGAAGCCGCGGCGGCGCTAAAAGTGTCGGTGGGCAGCCCCGGCCTGCGGATTGCCCGCGTCAACTATGATCAGCATCAGCGGCTGATCGACTGCGACCTGGAGTTCTGGCGCCACGATGCGATCCATGTCGGGGTGGACGTGCCGGAACAGTCGGCCTGAGGCGCGTTCAGGAGACGTCGTTGAGCTTGGCCAGGATCCTGAACAGTACCGTGACGAGAATCAGCAACATGCCGATCCACATGGCAAACACCCCGACGTTCTTGTCGCGGAAATTGAAGCCGATGGCGAGCAGGATCATGCCGGCGATGATGGGCACCAGCATGGCGTTGAACGAGGTCATGGAGATCATGGCGACAGCCTTGTCGGGGGGATAAGGTCAGTCTAGTTGGGGTTTGGCTGGGGTGGGCTGATGTGGGTCACGGCCTCCCCGGAATTTGAGGCGGGCACAGTTGTGGCGAGGGGATTTATCCCCGCTGGGCTGCGAAGCAGCCCCAGAATCCACCAGGCGCCGCGATTATCCGGTAGGACGTAGGGGGTTGCTGCGCAACCCAACGGGGATAAATCCCCTCGCCACAAGGGGCATCATGCCTTCGGGGCGGTTACGGCAATTCGCGAGACGCGTAGAAAGCGCTCAGCACTTTCACCAGGTGCGCCAGGTCGTGGCTGCCGCAGAGCTCGCGGATCGAATGCATGGCGAAGGTTGGCAGGCCGATGTCGACCGTGCGTACGCCCAGCTGGCTGGCGGTGATCGGGCCGATGGTCGAGCCGCAACCCATGTCGCTGCGCACCACGAAGCTCTGCACCGGCACTTCCTCGGCCATGCACAGATGGCGGAAGAACCCGGCGGTTTCGCTGTTGGTGGCGTAGCGCTGGTTGCTGTTGACCTTGATCACCGGGCCGGCGTTGAGCTTGGGGCCGTGGTTGGCGTCGTGCTTGTCGGCATAGTTGGGGTGTACGCCGTGGGCATTGTCCGCTGAAACCAGCAGGGATTTCTGAATCGTGCGTACGAACTCTTCACCTTCAGGCAGCAGGCGGCGCAGGGTCTGTTCGAGCATCGGACCGTCGGCGCCACACGCCGAGGTGGAACCGACTTCTTCGTGGTCGTTGCACACCAGCACGCAGGTTTCTTCGGTGTCGGCTGTCAGCAAGGCTTGCAGGCCGGCGTAACACGACAGCAGGTTGTCCAGGCGCGCGCCGGTGATGAAGTCACCGTGCAAACCGATGACCGCTGCGCTTTGGGTGTCATAGAAGCTCAACTCGTAGTCGAGCACCACGTCGGCGTTCAAGCCATGTTCCCGCGCCAGCTGGTCGGTGAGTACGGCACGGAAATCGACGCGTTCGTCACCGGCGAATTGCGCGAGGATCGGCGGCAGTTCGTTCTGCGGGTTGATCGCCCAGCCCTGGTTGGCTTCACGGTTGAGGTGGATAGCCAGGTTCGGGATCGTGGCGATCGGCGCCTTGAAATCGATCAACTGGCTCTCGACCTTACCGTCACGGCGGAAGGTCACCCGCCCGGCCAGGGACAGGTCGCGGTCGAACCACGGCGCCAGCAGTGCGCCGCCGTAGACTTCCACGCCCAGTTGCCAGAACCCGTGGCGTTGCAGTTCAGGCTGCGGCTTGACCCGCAGGCAGGGGCTGTCGGTGTGGGCGCCAACCAGGCGGATGCCGTCGTGCAGCGGTGAGTTGCGGCCCAGTTTGAAGGCAATGATAGAGGAATCGTTGCGCGTGACGTAATAACGACCATTGGCCTCGGTGGCCCAGGTTTCGCGCTCATCAAGACGCTGGTAACCCGCCGCTTCCAGGCGCTGGGCAAGGCTGGCGGTGGCATGGAACGGGGTGGGGGAGGCCTTGAGGAAATCGATCAGGCCCTGGTTCAACTGTGCACGCATAAAGAACTCCAGACAGCAATGGGCGGGAGTTTACCGTATTAGCAGCGTCGGTGAGCACTCCAGGCGGAACTGTGGCGAGGGAGCTTGCTCCCGCTGGACTGCGCAGCAGGCCCAAAAAAGGGGTCGCTTCGCAACCCAGCGGGAGCAAGCTCCCTCGCCACAGTGTCGGAGGTGTTTTTCAGAACGGTGCAGGGCACTCGAAGCGCAGGCGCTCGCCGCTTTGCGGGTGGGTGAAGCTGAGCATGCTCGCGTGCAGGCACAGCCGTGGCCAGGCGGCCAGGGCTTGCGGGTGGGCATAGAGCCCGTCGCCCAACAGCGGATGGCCGATAGAGAGCATGTGCACGCGCAATTGATGCGAGCGCCCGGTGATCGGCGTCAATTCGACCCGACACCAATCACCGCAACGCTCCAGTACACGCCAGAACGTCAAGGCATGCTTGCCCTGTTCGTGATCGACCACATGGCGGGGCTTGGTCGGCGGGTCGTAGCGCAAGGGCAGGTCGATGCTGCCGCTGTCCAGCTCCGGTTGGCCCCAGCACAATGCCGTGTAGGCTTTTTCGGTTTCTCGATCATGAAATTGCCGGGACAGTTCGCGGTGAGTGTCCGGGTCACGGGCCAGCAGGATAATGCCGGACGTTTCCCAATCCAGCCGGTGCACGATTCGCGCTTCCGGATAACCGTTTTCCTGCAGGCGGGTGATCAGGCAATCTTTGTTGTCGTCCGCCCGGCCAGGCACGGAGAGCAGCAGGGTCGGCTTGTCGACCACCAGTACGGCGGCGTCCTGATGGATTATGCGGATGTTGGACAGGGGCATTGAACAGTCTCGTAACAAACGCCAACGGCGGCTCGAACCCTTCTCCTTGTCCTGTGAGGGGGGAGAAAGGCCCGAGCCGCCGTGGCACCTGCTGGGTCGATCAGCGATCCGGCAGGGTGATATTGAGTTCCAGGATCGAGCAGCTGCCCTGGCTTTCCAGCGCGACATGCACGTCATCGTTGCCGATATTGACGTACTTGCGGATCACTTCCACCAGTTCCTTCTGCAAGGCAGGCAGGTAGTCCGGGGTACTGCGTTGGCCGCGTTCGTGCGCCACGATGATCTGTAGACGCTCTTTCGCGACCGAGGCGGTACTTGGCTTTTTGTTGGCACGAAAGAAGTCAAAAAGGTTCATTACCTACCTCCAAACAGGCGCTCGAAGAAACCTTTCTTCGTGACGTCGAGGAATCGATGCTCGACGGTTTTGCCCAGCAGACGATCGACCGCATCGCTGTACGCCTGGCCGGCGTCGCTCTGGTCGTCAAGGATCACCGGCACGCCGGAGTTCGAAGCCTTGAGTACCGCCTGGGATTCCGGGATCACGCCCAGCAGGGTCACCGCGAGGATTTCCTTGACGTCTTCGACGCCGAGCATTTCGCCGTCGCTGACGCGTTGCGGGTTGTAGCGGGTCAGCAGCAGGTGCTCCTTGATCGGCTCCTCGCCGTTCTCGGCGCGCCGGGATTTGCTTGCCAGCAGGCCGAGCATGCGATCGGAGTCGCGTACCGACGAGACTTCCGGGTTGGTCACGACGATCGCTTCGTCAGCGAAGTACATGGCCAGGTGGGCACCTTTCTCGATACCGGCCGGGGAGTCGCAGACCACGAATTCGAAGTCTTCCTTGAGTTGCATCAGGACTTTTTCCACGCCTTCCTGGGTCAGCGCGTCTTTGTCGCGGGTCTGGCTGGCGGCCAGTACGTAGAGGTTCTCAAGGCGCTTGTCCTTGATCAGGGCCTGCTGCAGGTTCGCTTCGCCATTGACCACGTTGACGAAGTCATAGACCACGCGACGCTCGCAACCCATGATCAGGTCGAGGTTACGCAGGCCGACGTCGAAGTCGACGATGACTGTTTTATGGCCGCGCAAGGCGAGGCCGGTACCGATAGCGGCGCTGGTGGTGGTCTTACCCACACCACCCTTGCCGGATGTAACCACGAGAATCTTGGCCAAGGTGTTTCACCCCTAAGGAAAAAGGACTTTGTCAGCCCCTGAAAAACATCTCTGGAAAAACTGCTGCAACTGGACAGGCTTGGCTGGAATCGGATGCGGGCGGGGTCTACCTTGGGTAAACACTGCCTGGTCCTTTTTCCTACGTCATTCAAGCCGTTTTCGCTAGGTTTTAGAGATGCTTGGAAAATGCGGCAGTATCCGTTAAAGCCGAATGATGTTCAACACGTCGCCCGACAGGCTGACCTGGACCCCGGCGCCCCATAACGGGTCGCGCCGCAAGTCCTCGGAAACCTTGTATTGCCCGGCGATAGAGACCAGTTCAGCGCTCAACTGCTGACAGAAGATCCTTGCCTTGGTGTCACCCTTGACACCGGCCAGCGCACGGCCGCGCATCGGGCCGTATACATGGATGTTGCCATCGGCGAGAAGTTCCGCACCCGGGCTGACCGAGGACACCACCACCAGGTCGCCGCCCTGGGCGTAGATCTGCTGCCCGCCGCGCACCGGCGAGGTGATCACACGGGTCGGCTTGATGGTCGGCTCCGGCGGTTTTTCCGGTTTTTTCGGTTCCGCCGGGCTCAGCTCCAGCACGCGTTCACGGGCGCCGGAGGGTGGCAGCACCGGAATGTCCACGGCGATGGCGGCGGCGATGTCTTCGATGCGGCTGGCGCGGATCGCCAGGGTGCGCAGCCCATGCTGGCGGCAAACGCGCATCAGCCCCGGCAAGTCGACCGAGCCCTCACCGGCCGGCAGCTTGTCCAGCGCCAGTACCAGCGGGGCATTGCTGAAAAAATTCGGCGCCTGGGCGACTTTCGCCGCGAGTTGCCGGTCAAGGCCTTCCAGGTCGTTACGGGCCAGCTCCAGCACCGTAATGGCGAGCATGCTGCCCTTCAGCTGGAACACGGGATCTTGGTCTAGCGGTTCGGTTTGGCTCATGGTCGGCGTACAACGGCTTGTCACTAAAAGTGCCGAGACTTATAACGAGATCGTCCGCGAGCCGCAAGCCGGGTCGAACGATGTAGAATGCGCGGCCCAGGTATTAATGGAAGCTGTAATGGATCGCCCGCGTTTTCGAGCTGCTTTTTTTCATCCGCGTTTCTGGCTGCTGTGGTGCGGCCTGGGGCTGTTGTGGCTGATCATCCAGTTGCCTTATCCGCTGCTGTTGCGGATCGGCCGCGCCTTGGGAACATTGATGTACCGGGCGGCCGGCGACCGACGGCGCATCGCCAGTCGCAATCTCGAGCTGTGTTTTCCCGAGAAATCCGCCGCTGAGCGCAAGCGTCTGCTCAAGGAAAACTTCGCCTCCACCGGCATCGCCTTCTTCGAAATGGCCATGAGCTGGTGGTGGTCGCGTTCGCGGCTGGCGAAGCTGGCCCATGTCGAAGGCCTGGAACATCTCAAGCAGGCCCAGCGCGACGGTAAGGGCGTGATCCTGATGGCGCTGCATTTCACCACGCTGGAAATCGGCGCGGCGCTGCTCGGCCAGCAGCACACCATCGACGGCATGTATCGCGAGCACAAGAACCCGTTGTTCGACTATATCCAGCGCCGTGGCCGCGAACGGCATAACCTCGATTCCCTGGCGGTAGAACGTGATGACGTGCGCGGCATGCTCAAGTTGCTGCGCGCCGGCCGGGCAATCTGGTACGCACCGGATCAGGACTACGGTGCCAAGCAAAGCGTGTTCGTGCCGCTGTTCGGCATCCAGGCGGCGACGGTCACCGCGACCAGCAAGTTCGCGCGCCTGGGCAAGGCACTGGTCGTGCCGTTCGTTCAGGAGCGCCTGGCCGATGGCAGCGGCTATCGTCTGGTGATCCAGGCGCCGCTGGAGGATTTTCCCGGCGAGACCGAAGAGGCTGATTGCCTGCGCATCAACCAATGGGTCGAGCGCTCGGTAAGCCAGTGTCCCGAGCAATACCTCTGGGCCCACCGGCGCTTCAAGACCCGGCCGCCCGGCGAGCCGAAGCTGTACGATAAACGCGGTTGATCATATAGCCCTATGACTGGACACGGAGTATCGCGATGACCCCAGCTGAACCGGTAACAGGTTTGATTCTTTCCGGCGGCGGGGCTCGAGCGGCGTATCAGGTCGGTGTATTGGCAGCGATTGCCGAGTTGCTGCCGGACGGCGGTCGGAACCCGTTTCCGGTGATTGTCGGTACCTCTGCCGGTGCGATCAATGCGGTCAGCCTGGCGAGCGGGGCGATGGACTTCAAGACCGCCATCGAACGCCTGACGGCCTTCTGGCAAACCGTGCGCAGCCACCAGGTGATGCGCAGCGACTGGCGCGGGGTCATGGGCCAAGCGACGCGGTTCATCGGCCATAGCTTGCTCGGCCTGGGAGCCAAGCTGCCGGTGGCGCTGATCGACAGTTCGCCGCTGCGCGAACTGCTCCAGGCGCAATTCCATGGCGCGGGTATCGAGCAGGCGATTGCCGAGCACCAATTGCGCGCTGTGGCGGTCACTGCCTTTGGCTACGAATCTGGCCAGGCGGTGACCTTCTATCAGGGCCGCGGCACCATCGACGCCTGGCTGCGTCATCGGCGTATCGGTGTGCCCACGCAACTGTCGGTGGAACACCTGCTCGCCAGCTCGGCGATTCCCCTGCTGTTCGCGCCGGTGAAGATCGGCCCGCAATATTTCGGCGACGGCGCGGTGCGCCAATCGGCACCCATCAGCCCGGCCCTGCACCTGGGGGCCAACCGCGTGCTGGTCATCGGCGTCAGCGGCAACCCGCGCGGCGTGTCGGCCCAGGATCCGCTGGAGCGCAGCTACACCGGCCTGCAACCGACCCTGGCGCAGATCGGCGGGCACATGCTCAACAGCACGTTCATCGACAGCCTGGAAAGCGACATCGAGCTGCTTGAGCGCCTGAACAGATTCAGCCACATGCTGCCAGACGATGTGCCGGCCCACGCCCTCGGCGCGGCACCGGTGGAGGTGCTGGTGATTTCCCCAAGCCAGCCGATCGACGAAATTGCCGCGCGCCATCGCCAGGAGCTGCCCCGAGCGTTGCGGGTATTTTTGCGTGGGCCGGGTGCGACCAAGACCAGCGGTGCCAGTGTATTGAGTTATCTGTTGTTCGAGAAAGGTTATTGCAGCGAACTGATCGAGCTGGGGCGACAGGATGCCCTGGCGCAACGCGAAGCCTTGATCCGGTTCCTGAGGTTGGCCCAGCCCGAGGTTGCGCTCGGCCTCGCGGCGAATTGACCGGGCGACGCCAGGCCGGCCTGGGCAGTCCTTTCCTATCCGCGCCAGGCCGATTACTCGGCCTTGTTCTGCGCCTCTTCAAGCTCCTTCAGGCGCTTATCGATCAGTTGGCATTTGTCCGGTACGTCCTTGCTGGACGTTTCCAGGTTCATCGCCTGCAATTCTTCATTCATTTCCTTGGCCTTGGCCGGATCCTGTTCGGTGAGCTTGGTCACCTTATCCGCCAGTTGCTCGCGCTTGATGGTCGCTTCTTCGGGCGTGCAAGTCGCCCAGGCGGGCAGGGCGCAGGTGAGGGTGGCGGCGAGGGTGAGTTGGATGAGGTTTTTCATGGCTCGGGCCTCGTATTCCTTTGTTGGGCAGGTAAACGGTTGAGGCCGGGCTGCCAGGGAAAGTTCATTTGGCCGTTTTTCGAGCTTCAAGTAGGGCGTTTCGCCTGGCATCTTTCGGCTTAAAGCAGGCGCCTGCTGCGCAGTCGAGCGGGAGCAAGCTCCCTCGCCACGGGGTTCGCGCTCGACTGGGCGGGTTGGCGCTTCAGCCGTGGCAGCAGCTGTGGGGCTTGGCTTCCTGGTATTTATCGTGGTGGCGCACCCATTCCATGATTTCGACTTCGTTGCGGCCTTTCGGCGTGAGGTCGAGGTAGTTGTAGGTGCCGACCAGGATGTCGAGGCCGCGGGCGTAGGTGGAGTAGGTGTGGAAGATGTCGCCGGCTTCGTTGCGATAGAAAACGCTCAGGCCTGGGAGTTCGCTTTCGGCGCTGTCGGTTTTTTCGTAGTTGTAGGTCGCTGTTTCAGCGGCGCTGTCTCCGGCGTTGAAGCTGACGCCGAAGTCGTGGTTGAAGTCGCAGCCTGCCGATGAGACCCAGTCGAAGGCCCAGCCCATGCGCCGTTTGAACGGCTGGAATTCGGCGAACGGGGCGTGGGAGACGGCCACGACGGCGACGTCGTGGTGGGCCAGGTGTTGGTTGGCGCCGTCGATGTGGTCGGACAGGAACGAGCAGCCCTGGCAGCCCTCGGTCCAGCCGGGGCCGAACATGAAGTGGTAGATGATCAGTTGGCTGCGGCCGCCGAACAGGTCGGCCAGGCTCAGTTCGCCGTGGGGGCCTTGGAAGCGGTAGGGTTTTTCGATTTTTACCCAGGGCAGCGCGCGGCGTTCGGCGCTGAGTTTGTCCCGTTCGCGGGTGAACGCTTTCTCGTGGGCGAGGTGTTCGCGGCGGGCGGCGAGCCAGGCTTCCCGCGAGACGACCTGATGGGACTCGATGTTCATGGGGCTTCTCCTCAGAGACTCATTGATCGGCGATTGCAACGGCTAGTCGTTTGGCGGCCGGCGGATTCGACAAACCGTTGGTCGGCATGGGAAAGACGCCGCCGGTAAACCCGGCTGAACGGCGCCGCACCGCCTCGGTCACAAATTGAGTAGGCATCTCACTCTCTAGAGGATGGACCAGGATGACGACTTATAACTGGGACTTGATCGAACGGTTGCTGCACGAAGTGCAAAATGGCGCCGGCCACAGTTTTACCCCTCGGCCCTATGCGGAGCAGTACGCGGCGGAAAAGGCGGCTCAGGGCGAGGACATCGAGAACCTCGATCATCTGAAAGCGGTTGCCGGAGAGTATGAAAAACTGCTGCTGGAGCGGGGTTACATCGAACCGCGGCCAGAGGAAAAGGGCGGCAATGGCGAGAATTTTGTGCTGACGCCCCGTGGCTCGCGGTTGTTGAGCCTGATCGACAGCAGCATCCCGGGCAATGATCATCCGCGCC
The DNA here is from genome assembly GCF_051131995.1 of Pseudomonas sp. Z1-29. Taxonomy (NCBI): domain Bacteria; kingdom Pseudomonadati; phylum Pseudomonadota; class Gammaproteobacteria; order Pseudomonadales; family Pseudomonadaceae; genus Pseudomonas; species Pseudomonas sp. Z1-29. The sequence continues at coordinate 1,678,026 of NZ_CP071645.1, forward strand.
AGGTGCTGGATGAGCAGGAAGATGCGCTGGATGAGTTTACTTTTGATGATCTGGCTTCGAAGGCGCAAATTGCCTGATGGATTCACCCATTCTCCTGTGGGAGCGAGCCTGCTCGCGAAAGCCATCTGACAGGCAACTTATGTTTGACCGTCAGGCCGCTTTCGCGAGCAGGCTCGCTCCCACAAGGGGATTTGTGGTGGAAGTTACGGGCGTGCTGCTTTCAGGCACTTCAGATCGCTGAAATCCTTCTTCACCCCGTCAATCTTCTTCAACAGCTGTTCACGCTGCGTCGGGGTGCTCTGTGCCATCAGGTCCACCAACAGGCTGCGGGCCTGGGCTTCGGTTTTGTCGTAGGCCTCGCGGTAGGCGGGCGTCCACAGGCTTTCGCGGTTCACCAGTAATTGCTCGATGCGTTTCGGGAAGTCGGGGCTGTGGCGCTGGGCGACGGCTTCGCTGAACTGGTTCTGCCAGTGGGCGCGGTTAGCGATCCATTGCTGGTTCTGGTCGCCAAGCGCGGTGGACCAGGCTTGTACGCGTTGGCGCTGGGCGTCGTTGAGTGGGCCGATCCAGTCGTTCAGACGTTTCTCCATGCGCTCGGCGCGTTCCTTGATCTGCTGTTGCAAGGTCGGCTTGAGGTAGTCCCGCTGGCGTTTGCGTTGATCCTTGATGAAGGCGGCGTCCATGTCGGCCACCTGGTCATCGCTCAAGCCTTGTAACAGTTCGGTGGCCGATGGGGTGATTTCCCGGGCGGTTTCGGCGATCGCGGCCTTGGCTTCGCGGGTGCGTTGCTGCAGGGCCTCGTCGGTCACCTGGTCGGTCTGCACCATGGTTTTGAGGCGATCGAGCCAATCCAGGTAGCCGGGCAACTGCGTGGTGCAATGCCAGCTCAGGTGCTCCTTGAGGCGGTCGTTGAACCAGTCTTTCTGCTCGCCGTTGATTTCCAGGTAATCGTTGAGGGTCCAGGGGATGATCAGGTCGAGGTTGCGGTAGGCCAGGCCGACGCGGCTGCAAGCGGTGAGTGTCAGCAGCAGGGCGATGAACATGGCGGTGCGTGTTAACCAGCGCGACATGAGCGAGTCCTTGCGAAGGCGGAGGTGCTTTGTTTGAGCATGGCAGGCGCGCGGCAGTTCAGCCGATTAATAAGTAACGCTTAGTAAAAAGGATGGGCCATCTTGAGGGTCAGCAAGCTGTCGCATTCGCTGTTGTGGCCAGAGTAGGCGGAGCAACTGCTGCCGCTGAGGCTTGAGTCGCTGTAGATCAGGTCCAGGTCGATGCCTTTCCATGGGCGGGAGATTTTCAGTGACCAGTCGCTGAAGCTGCTGACGTAGCCGTTATCCACGGAAACAGGCGAATTGAGCTGGTGGGTGGTGTATTTGGCGCTGATGCCAATGCCGAACGGCACGTTGCCGCCCAGGTCGGCGAACAGGGTGCTGTTCTGTTTGTCCGGATCGTTGCTCAAGGCGGCGCCGAAGCGGCTGCCGAGCAGGGTCAGGCCGCCGTAGAATTCCTGGCTGTCGAGAGTATCGACGGTAGGGTAGCTGTAGTGGATCAAGCCGACTTCGTAGCCCAGGGTCTGGTCGAAGGGTTGTTTGAAACCCATGTAGGAATCGATCTCAAGGTCGGCGGATACGCCGGCGCTGGGTGACCACTGGCCGACGTACCAACCGCTGTCATGACTCAGGTCCAGGCCACCGTGGAACGAGCCGGTGCTCGACGGCGTGACCAGGCCTTGGGCCATGCTGCGGCTGGGTGTGGTGCCGAGTTTGAGATCGAAGTCGCCGAGCTCGCGCTGGAACACCTGCCCATAAGATGCGGGGCAAGCGAGCAGGCTGAACGTCAGCAAGACAACAGGAATGCGCATGCTTCACTCCATGAATAGCGAGGAGCAGGGAATCGTAACCAAGCTGAAACGCTTGAGCTAGAGAGGTGCAAGCATACCGGCGAATACCCGGCAGCGATGGCCGTTCGTCGATTTATGCGTGAAGGGGGTCAAGCGGGGGAGGTTCCAGTCCAAGCGCTTCGAGATTCAAAGCGCTTTGGGACCAGGTGAAACGGGGATTACTTCTTGCCCAGGCTGATCTGCTTGGACGGACCGAAGGTCTGGCCGCTGACACCTTTGGCAATCTGCTGGATTTCACCGCCGGACTTGAGGAACGCAGCGATCTGGTCGTTGATCGACTCGCTGGTTTCAACGGCTGGAGCTGGCTTTGCTTTGCTGTTGGATGCTTTTACGCGCATGACGGCCATTAACCTATGGATAATTAATTGGGCCAGGCATCGTACAGGAAATACTTGACAATTGCTTGGTAAATATCCCTCCGGAATATAGCGCAGCGAGGCCGGAAATATTACCGATTTATGTACGTTTATCGCCCTAAGCCACTGTTTTAAATAACAACCTTAGACGTGGTTCGGGCTCGAAATGGGGCGATTCGCCCTAGCCGGCGTCTGACGAATGGCCGCTCCCTCACTGAAAACCCAGGAAAATCAATGGCTGCACCGGCGACCACGAATCACGCGGCAAAACCGGGTAGAATGCCGCCCACGTAATGAGGGTATCTGGAAATGGCTTTAGTCGGGCGTTACAACAGTTTGCAAGTGGTTAAGCACACCAACTTCGGTTTATATCTGGACGGCGGTGCGGACGGCGAAATCCTGCTGCCTAACCGATATATCCCCAAGGATATTCCGAGTGAAGATGAAGACTGGCTCAATGTTTTCATTTATCTGGACAGCGACGACAAACTGATCGCTACCACGGAAAAACCGAAAGTCCAGGTGGGCGAGTTCGCCAGCCTGAAAGTGGTTGAGGTCAACAGCATCGGCGTGTTCCTGGATTGGGGCCTGCCCAAGGATCTGCTGCTGCCGTACTCCGAAGAAAAACGCCAGATGACCGCCGGCGAATACTGCGTGGTACACGTCTACCTCGACAAACACACCCGCCGCATCACCGCAACGGCGCGCCTGGACCGTTATCTGGACAAGACCCCGGCCAACTACACGCCAGGGCAGGAAGTCGATCTGCTGGTTGCCGAAGCCACTGACATGGGTTTCAAGGCAATCATCAACAACAAGCATTGGGGCTTGATCCACAAGAACGAAATCTTCAAGTTCATGCGCGCCGGCATGCAGGAGAAGGGGTTCATCAAGGAAATCCGCCCGGACGGCAAGATCAGCCTGAGCTTGCAGCCAGTCGGCCAGGAAGCGGCGACCAGCCTCAATGCGAAGATCCTCTCCAAGTTGCGCGACAACAACGGCACGCTGCCGGTCAGCGACAAGAGCGACCCGGCGCTGATCAGCAGCCTGTTTGGCGTGAGCAAGGGCAACTTCAAGAAGGCCATTGGCGCGCTGTACAAGAATGGGCAGATCGTCATTCATGCGGATCGTATTGAGTTGAGCTGATCGCACTTAAAGCGATGGAACCTTGGCAGGGTATTACCCTGTGGCGAGGGGATTTATCCCCGCTGGGGCACGAAGTGCCCCTAACTCCTCTCACCGTGATCTGCCAGAAAGATTGAGTCGATTGTCTTGGGGTTGCTTCGCAACCCAGCGGGGATAAATCCCCTCACCACAAAAGCAGTGCTTGCCTGCTATCTGTATACAAAAAAATGCACCCTAAGCATGCACCCGCGCCCCGTTCGTGGGCGTATGCCTGTGCTCGCTCGGCCTTCGCCTGCCCTGTAAACCACGGTTTGTCTCGGATCTTGCGCCTGTGGCACGCATTCTGCGTAGCAACCCGTATACAAACCATGCCGGCTCCCGTGCGCAGTATGGTGGACAATCAACTCGGGGGCACGGCGGTACTCAAAAGGAGCCCCGCAATGTCCGAGCAATTGCCCAACGGCTACAGCCCCCGTCTCTATAACGAAGACCTGGGGCCGCTGCCGCAGAAATGGAATTGGTACAACATCTTCGCGTTCTGGATGAGTGATGTGCACAGCGTCGGCGGCTATGTGTTTGCCGCCAGCCTGTTCGCTCTGGGCCTGGCGAGTTGGCAGGTACTCATTGCGCTGCTCGGCGGGATTTGCATTGTGCAGTTGATCGCCAACCTGGTCGCCAAGCCGAGCCAACAGGCGGCGGTGCCTTATCCGGTGATATGCCGGCTGGCGTTCGGCGTGTTTGGGGCGAATATTCCGGCGGTGATCCGCGGCCTGATCGCCGTGGCCTGGTATGGCATCCAGACCTATCTGGCGTCCAGCGCACTGATCATTGTGGTGCTGCGGTTCTTTCCGTCGATGGAAGCCTACGCAACGCCGCATTTTGCCGGTTTGTCCTACCTGGGCTGGTTCGGTTTCCTCGGGTTGTGGTTTGTCCAGGCGCTGGTGTTCTGGACGGGCATGGAGTCGATCCGGCGTTTTATCGACTGGGCCGGGCCGGTGGTGTATGCGGTGATGTTCCTGTTGGCCGGCTGGATCGTCTGGAAGGCCGGCTGGAGCAACATCAGCTTTACCCTGGCGGAGAAATCCCTGTCTGGCTGGCAGGCGTTCGGCCAAGTGATCGTGGCAACAGCCCTGGTGGTCTCGTATTTTTCCGGCCCGACCCTGAATTTCGGTGATTTCAGCCGGTACTGCCGGAGCATGTCTGACGTGCGTCGGGGCAATTTCTGGGGGCTGCCGGTAAATTTCCTGGCCTTCTCGCTGGTCACCGTGGTGATTGTGTCCGGGACGTTGCCAGTATTCGGCGAAATGCTCCATGACCCGATCGCCACCGTGGCGCGCATCGACAACGACGTAGCGGTGTTGCTGGGGGCTTTTGCCTTCGTGACCGCGACCATCGGCATCAATATTGTCGCCAACTTCGTGTCCCCGGCCTTCGACTTCGCCAACGTGGCACCGAGCAAGATCAGTTGGCGCGCCGGCGGCATGATCGCGGCGGTGGCCTCGATTTTCATCACGCCGTGGAACCTGTTCAACAATCCTGAAGTAATCCACTACACCCTGGACGTCTTGGCGGCGTTTATCGGCCCGTTGTTCGGCATCTTGCTGGTGGATTACTACCTGATCAAAAAGCAGCAGATCGACGTCGACGCGCTGTTCAATGATGGGCCGAGCGGGCGTTATTACTACAGCGGCGGCATCAACTGGACGGCGGTCAAGGCGTTGATTCCGGCGACGCTGATGGGCGTAGCAATCACCTTCACACCGCTGCTGCAATCGATGGCCAACTTTGCCTGGTTCACCGGGTGTTTCCTCGGCGGGGTGCTGTATTTCGCCTTGGCGCGGCGTGAGCCAGCCCTACAACTGAATACCTCGCTCAACCCGGCTGGCCAGGCCTGATCAGCGCAGGGCGGTCTGCGCGCAGGGGCTCGCCGCGCCACGTCTGGCGGGCCGCAGCAACAGTCCGCCGGCCAACAACAGTCCGCTGCCGGCGACAATCAGTGCCGGTTGCAGGCCGCCACTGAAATGGCTGCTCAGCGCCGCCAGCAGGGGGCCGCTGAGCTGGCCGATGGCAAAACACGCGGTCAGCAGGCCGACGTTGCGCTGGGTCGCGTGGGGGGCCAGTTCTCGGGCACGCATCACCATCAGTTGCATGCAGGCGAGAAACGGCGCGCCACAGAGAAACACGCCCAGGGCCAGGCCCGTGCCGCTGCCCAGCAGGCAGGCAAACACGCCAGCGGCTTGCAGCCACAACGTCGCCATCAGCCAGCGACTGGTGGTGTTCGGGTTCGGCCGGCGCAGGCTCACCAGCAGCACACCGGTGGCGGCGGCCAGGCCGAAGCAGGGCCAGAACAGGTCGGCCTGCCATTGCCCGTGAAATTGCGCCGAAGCCATCTGCGACAGAAACGTCGCTGGAATGATGTAGCCCACGCCATACAAGGCGTAGACCACGCAAAGACGGGCGATGCCGCTGCTGCCGGAAGCGACGACTGGCGCTGCGAGGGTGGCCGCCGGCGCGGGTTTCGGCAGGGCCGGCAGGATGACCAGCAGCATCAGCAGCGCCGCGCCAGCGTACACCAGCCACAAGGTGGCGGATGTCTGGCCCAACAGGTTCGAGCCAAGGGCCAGCAAGCCGGTAAGAAAAATCCCCATGCCCGGCCCGGCAAATACCAACGCGCCCAGCCGAGGCCGTCCCGCTGCCGCCGCCAGGGGTTGGCTCAACGCGGTGATCATCACCATCACCCAGGCGCTCGCCACGCCGGTGCCGAAGCGCAGCGCCAGGTGCGGCCAGAAGCCCCAGGCCCAGAACGACGCCAGCGTCAGCAGCACGCATAACCACAGGCCGCCCAACAGCCGTCGCTGCACCTGTTCGGCGCGACGGGCGAACATGGCGTCCAGAGCGCCTAGGAAGTAACCCAGATAGTTGGCGGCGGCAATCAGACCGGCGGCGGTCAAGTCGACCTGACCTTCGCCGATCAAATGAGGTAACTGCGGTGTAAGGGCGAAGCGGCCGATGCCCATGGCCATCATCAAGGCAATGAAGCTGGCGAGCAGGCGAGTCAAGGGCGACATGGTCGATCTCCGGCGTCGAGGTGATTGACCGTCAGGCTAGAACCGATTGACTTTCATTAAAAATGAATAATAGTGAGTAACTTGTTCTTTTTTGGAGAATGTCGTGGAGTTCAGCCAGTTACGGATTTTCCAGGCCGTGGCCGAGGAAGGTTCCATCACCCGGGCGGCCGAGCGCTTGCACCGGGTGCCCTCGAACCTCTCGACCCGGCTCAAGCAGCTCGAAGAGCAGCTGGGCGTGGACCTTTTTCTGCGCGAGCGTCAGCGTTTACAGTTGTCGCCTGCGGGAAAAGTCCTGTTGGACTACGCGACCAAGCTGTTCGCCCTGCATGACGAAGCCCATGCGGCGGTGCAGGGCGGCCAGCCGGCTGGAGATTTTGTGTTGGGCACGATGTACAGCACAGCGGCGACCCACTTGCCGGACTTGCTGGCGGCTTACCACCGGGCCTACCCGGCGGTGAACCTGCAAGTGCAATCGGGGCCGAGTGGAGAATTGCTTGAAGGCCTGCTCACCAATCGCCTCGATGCGGCGCTGGTGGACGGTCCGCTGGAGTTGGCCGGGCTGGATGGCGTGCCGTTGTGCGACGAGCGGCTGGTGCTCATCACCGAGGCCGACCACCCGCCGGTGCGCAGCGCGCTGGACGTGCAAAGCCGTGCGGTGTTCACCTTCCGGCGCGGCTGTTCCTACCGGATGCGCTTGGAAGCCTGGTTCGCCCATGATCATGCGACCATGGGCCGGGCGATGGAAATCGAGTCGTACCAGGGGATGCTGGCCTGTGTGATTGCCGGCTCCGGAGTGGCGCTGATGTCCGAGTCGATGCTCGCCAGCCTGCCGGGGCGGGAACGGGTAAATGTGCATGCGTTGTCCGAGCCGTTTGCCAGCGCGACGACCTGGTTGATGTGGCGCAAAGGCATGGTCGGCGCCAACCTGAATGCCTGGATCGAGTTGCAGCAACAAGCGTGGCCGCGTGCGCCAATGATCACGGCGCAATCGGCTTGAACTCCCGGCGTGGGATTTGGATCAATTCAGTAACAGATCATTGCAATCTGTAACGAGCATTGCGTAGGACTTCGGACTATTATCAGTGCGAAGGGGCCACAGAAATCTGCCGCTCGCACCACCCTGAGGGGGCACCACGATGAAAGAGAAAATCCAGAACTGGCTTCACGACTTGGGTGTCGCGCTCGGCTTGATCGAACCGCCCATGCAGCCGATCCCGATCCGCACCGACGACGAGCAACGCCGCCGCCAGCCGCGCCGCCGGTAAACCCACTTTTTTGGAGAGATCGCAGTCTCGGGCCGTTTCAATTGAAACGGCCCGAGACTGCGATCTTTTTATTTATGGCCTAGGCCCCTGTGGGAGCGAGCTTGCTCGCGATAGCGGTGGATCAGCATGAATCCATGTTGAGCGTACCGCCGTCATCGCGAGCAAGCTCGCTCCCACAGTGATTTCATCGCCAGCAATTACCGATCAAACCGCCTTGGCCACCACTTCCGACCGTGGCGACAGCAGGCTCACCACCACGAAGCTCACCAACGCCACGCTCAGGCTGTAGTAGATCGGCGTGTTCGCATCCAGGCCGTCCTTGAACATGAAGAACAGCGCGGTGACGAAACCCAGCGACATGCTGGTGATCGCGCCGGCGGTGGTTGCGCGTTTCCAGTAGATCGCCCCGATCAGCGGGATCAGCATGCCGCCGACCAGCAGGTTGTAGGCCAATGTCAGGGCGCTGATCACGTCGCTGACGACCAAGGCGATAGCCAATACCACCGCGCCCAGCAGCAGGGTCGCGATACGGTTTTCGTGAACGTCGCCGTCGCCGCTTTCACGGCCCTGGCGCAAGCGGGGCAGCAAGTCCTGGACCACCGTGGTGGATGCCGCAAGCAGGCCTGCTGCGGCGGTGGACATCAATGCCGCCAACGCGGCTGCGATCACCAGGCCACGAATGCCGTTCGGCAGGCTGGTTTGCACCACACTGGCGAAGGCGTTGTTGACGTTTTCCAGGTCCGGCAGCAAGACTTTGGCGGCCATGCCGATCAGCGCACCGGCAAGGCCGTAGAGCACACAATACAGACCTGCCGCGGTGCCGGCGACTTTCGCCACGCCTTCGCTGCGGGCGGTGAACACCCGTTGCCAGATGTCCTGGCCGATGAAGATGCCGAAGAAGTAGATCAGGAAGTAGGTGAGGATAGTGTCCCAGCCGATGGCGGTGAAATCGAAATAACGCGCCGGCAAAGCCGCTACCATCGCGTCCCAGCCACCAGCGTCACTGATGGACATTGGCATCAGCAGAAACACCAGGCCGATGGTCATGATCAGGAACTGGACGATGTCGGTCAGGGTCAGCGACCACATGCCGCCGATTGTGGAATAAAGAACCACCACGCCGCCGCCCACCAGGATCGAAACCCAGAAGGGCAGGCCGAACAGCACCTGCATGACCGTGCCGATGGCGATGGTCGAGGTGGCGCCGATCATCAGCGCATAGACCAGCATGATCACCGCGCTGGCATGGCGCGCGGCCGGGTTGTAGCGGCGCTCCAGCACTTGGGTCACGGTGTAGATCCTCAGCTTGAGCAACGGCTTGGCGAGGAACAGGCTCAGCCCGACGATGCCCAGGCCGATGGCGCCGCACAACCAGAAGCCGGAAATGCCGTGGACATAACCCAGACGCACAGTGCCGATGGTCGACGCGCCACCCAGCACGGTGGCGGCCATGGTGCCCAGGTAAAAACCCGGACCGAGGTTGCGCCCGGCGACGAGGTAGTCGTCGCGGGTCTTGGCGCGGCGCATGCCGTACCAGCCCAGGGCGATCATGCCGGTGGCGTAGATGAGAACGACGATTAAATCCAAGGCCATGATGGCGTGTCTCCGGTTCTATTTTTATCGGAAGTCGGGTGGGTTGCAGTTTGTGGCGAGGGGATTTATCCCCGCTGGGCTGCGAAGCAGCCCCAACACAGGCAACTCAATCTGTCTGGCACACCGAGATGTCAGGGTTTGGGACCGCTTCGCGCTCCAGCGGGGATGAATCCCCTCGCCATACCTGCGGCCCATACACCGCCGCCGGTTCCGGAAACAGCCCGAGCAACAGCAGGTACACCACCGAGGCCAGCCCCAGGGTCACCGGCAGACTGACGTCGATGCCACCGGCCAGCTCTCCCAACGGCCCGACGAATTGCCCCGGCAGGTTGACGAAGCACAGCCCCACCAGTGCGCTGGGAATCCACGCCCCCAGGCCGCGCCAGTTCCAGCCATGGCTGAACCAGTAGCGCCCGCCGGTTTCGCCACGGGTGAAGACTTGCAGGTCGTCCGGGCAGTAGAAGCCGCGGCGCACCAGCAGGCCGATGATCATGATCACCATCCACGGCGTGGTGCAGGTGATGATCAGCACGGCGAAGGTCGAGACGCTCTGTACCAGGTTCGCGGCGAAGCGCCCGATGAAGATGAACGCAATCGACAGCACGCCGATCAGCAGCGTCGCCTTGACCCGCGACAGCAGCCGTGGGAACACGCTGGACATGTCCAGCCCGGTGCCATACAGCGAGGTGGTGCCGGTGGACATGCCGCCGATCACCGCGATCAGGCACACCGGCAGGAAGAACCAGCCCGGCGAGACCGCCAGCAGGCCGCCCACGTAGTTGCTCGCGGCGATGTAGTCCGGCGCCTTGATCGCGACGATGGTGGCGGTGGCAAGGCCGAACAGAAACGGTATCAGCGTGGCCAACTGAGCGGCGATGACCGCCAGCATGATGCGTGGCTTGGGCGTGTTGCGCGGGATGTAGCGCGACCAGTCGCCGAGGAACGCGCCGAAGGAAATCGGGTTGCTCATGGCCACCAGCGCCGCGCCGATGAAGGCGGCGTAGAAGCCCGGCTGGCCGAGGCTGACCGTGCCGGCGAACTGGCTGTCGAAGCTCGGCGCGAAGGCGAAGATGCCCAGCAGGAACAACAGGCTGGCGGCCCACACGGCGATGCGGTTGACCCACAGCATGAAACGAAAGCCGTAGATGCACACCGTCAATACCAGCAGGGCAAACAGGCCGTAGGCCAGGCCCAGGCTCAGGTCGGTTTCCGGTACGCCGACCAGTCGCTTGGCGCCGCCGATCAGCGCGTCGCCCGAGCTCCACACCGACAGCGAGAAGAACGCGATGGCGGTCAGCAGCGAGAGGAACGAGCCGACGATTCGCCCATGGACGCCAAAATGCGCACCCGAGGACACGGCGTTGTTGGTGCCGTTGAGCGGGCCGAACAGGCCCATCGGCGCGAGGATGATCGAACCGACCAGTACCCCCAGCACGATGGCCCAGACTCCGGCCTGGAATGACAGCCCGAACAGCACCGGAAAGCTGCCGAGCACCGCGGTGGCAAAGGTGTTGGCGCCGCCGAAGATCAGTCGAAACAGATCCCCCGGGCCGGCGGTTCGTTGGTGGTCGGGGATCTGTTCGACCCCATTGGTTTCAAATTGCGTAAGGCTTTTATCGTTATTGTTATTCATGATCTGCTCCGATCATCGAGGCGCGTTCATCGGATGTGAACGTCGCCTGTTTGGCTAAGGGGGTGGCAGCCCTTCCGGCATTGCGGACAAATGTTCATGACAGGCCAGCCATAGGCCTTGTTGTTCTTGGCGAAACACGATGGTTTCGCGCTCCTGGCTAAAGTGCAGCTCCCCTTGCATGCGCAGCTCGGTGGCCACGTCATGGATGAAAATCGCCACGTCCCCTTGCAGGCTGACGAAGGCGTTGTTCGAGGTGCAACGCAGCACCTCGAAGCCATCCTCGGCGCGCCAGCGGTCCCACATGGCCTGGTAGGCCTCGCGTGACAGCAGCGGCTGTTCGAGGGTGTAGAACACGAAGCTCGCATCGGCGCTGAATGCGCCGAAGTAAGCCTCGCGGTCATTGCGGGCGAAGGCCGATACCAGTTCGGCGGCGGCCTTGAGAACCTGATCTCGATGGCTCATGGCGGCGCCTCAGCGATGGACCACGCCGGGCAGTACGCAGAGCATCTCGTACAGCAGGTTGGCGCCCAGCAGCGAGGTGTTGCCGGTGGTGTCGTACGGCGGCGAAACTTCTACCAGATCGCAACCGACCAGGTCGAGGCCCTGGCAGCCACGGACGATCTCGATCGCCTGGATGGTGGTCAGGCCGCCGATTTCCGGGGTGCCGGTGCCTGGCGCCCAGGCCGGATCGATGCCGTCGATGTCGAAGCTCAGGTACACCGGGCCGCCACCGACTTTCTCGCGCACTTCGGCCATCAATGGGGCCAGAGACTTGTGCCAGCATTCTTCGGCCTGGACCACACGGAAGCCCTGGTTACGGCTCCAGTTGAAATCCTCGGCGGTATAACCCTGGGCGCGCAGGCCGATCTGCACCACGCGATCGCAGTCGAGCAGGCCTTCTTCCACGGCGCGGCGGAAGGTGGTGCCGTGGGCGATTTTTTCGCCGAACATGTGATCGTTCACATCGGCGTGGGCGTCGATGTGCACGAGGCCGACCTTGCCGTGTTTCTTGTGGATCGCCCGCAGGATCGGCAGGGTGATGGTGTGGTCGCCGCCGAGCGTCAGGGGGATGACGTTGTGTTCGAGGATCTTGTGGTACGACTCTTCGATGATCCGCACCGCGTCCAGCAGGTTGAAGGTATTGATTGCCACGTCGCCAATGTCCGCCACCGACAGCGAGTCGAACGGCGCGGCACCGGTGGCCATGTTGTAGGGACGGATCATCACGGATTCGGCGCGGATCTCGCGGGGCCCGAAGCGGGTACCGGCGCGCAGGGAGGTGCCGATGTCCAGTGGCACGCCAACAAAGGCAGCGTCCAGGCCGGCGGCGGTGGGCAAATGGGGCAGGCGCATCATGGTGGCGATGCCGCCGAAGCGCGGCATTTCGTTGCCGCCCAGTGGTTGGTGAAGAATCTTGTCCACGGGTAGGGCCTCATCGTTTGTTTTATTTATCAGGGGCCGATTCTGCGAAAAGCCTTCGCCGTGAAGAATCGCTGACGGCAAATACTTAGTTCAGATTTTTCTAAACTAATGCGAGACGGGGCGATAGACTCCGCTGCGACGCCTACTCCATCCCGTGGCGAGGGGATTTATCCCCGCTGGGGCGCGAAGCGGCCCTAAACCCAGGCACCTCGGTGTGTCAGGCTGTTTGAGTTGGCTGTCTTGGGACTGCGCAGCCCAGCGGGGCGGTGCGACGTTTCGCTAAATCCCCTCGCCACAGGTTTGCAGTGTCCTGTTTGTATTTGGAGTCCCCATGGCCAACGCTCTACCCGACCTGAAACTGCTGCGCATTTTCGTCAGCGTGGTCCGTCACCAAGGGTTTGCCAATGCCCAGCACGAGCTCAACCTTTCCACGTCGGCGATCAGCACCTATATGAGCCAACTCGAATCGGCCCTGGGCCTGGTGCTCTGTCATCGTGGGCGGGGCGGGTTCAGCCTGACCAGCAAAGGCGAGCTGTTCCATCAGGAGACCCTGCGCCTGTTGGGCGAGCTCGAAGGTTTCGAGCAATACGCCGCGGCGCTCAAGGGTGAGTTGCGCGGTACGCTGAACCTGGGCGTGATCGATTCGACGGTCAGCGACAAGGCGTTGCCGTTCGCCGAAGCCATCGGCGCCTACAGCCAGGAGCACCCGGCGGTGCATTTGCACCTGTCGGTCATGAGCCCCTACGAGTTGCAACTCGGCGTGCAGGACAATCGCCTGGACCTGGCCATCGGCGCGTTTTCCACGCGTATGAGCGGGCTGGTCTATATGCCGCTGTACCGCGAACAGCACTGGTTGTATTGCAGCAACCGGCATCCGTTATTCAACGAACGGCGCATCCCTGAGCAACTCATTACCCAGCAGCGTATGGTCGGGCGCGGTTACTGGAGCCAGGCCGAACTGGCGCGCCACGGCTTCAAGCACAGCGCGGCGACGGTAGAAAGTATGGAAGCGCAACTGATTCTGGTGCTGTCCGGTGCCTACATTGGTTATCTGCCCGAGCACTACGCCCAGGCCTGGGTCGACAAGGGCGATCTGCGCGTGCTGCTGCCGGCAACCTTTGGCTATCAGGCGCCGTTTTCGATGATCGTGCGCCGTGGCCGCAGCCGCGAGCCGCTGATCCAGACCTTCCGTGATCTGCTCAAAGCTCAACTGAACCAGGCCTGACCATGTCCAGAATTCAATGCCCGCGTTGCCACCGTCCGCAAAGCCATTGCCTGTGCCCGTTGATCCCCAGTCTCGACAGCCGCACCCGTGTTCTGCTGTTGCAGCATCCCAGCGAGGTGAACCATGCCTTGAACACGGCGCGGTTGGCGGCATTGGGCCTGAACAACGCCGAATTGATCGTCGGCGAGGTGTTCGACGATTTGCCCAGGTTGCTCGATCAACCGGGTTATCAGGCGCGGTTGTTGTTTCCCGCCGACGATGCGCAGCCGATGCAAGCCTACGGTCCCAGCAATGACCCGTTGTTATTGGTCGTCCCCGACGGCACCTGGCGCAAGGCGCGCAAGCTGCTGCACCTGAACCCGTTGCTGGCGGCGCTGCCGAGGGTCACCCTGGCCAACGGCGGCGTGTCCCGTTACCGCTTGCGCAAGGCGCCCGGGCCGGGCGCGTTGTCGACGGTGGAGGCGATTGTCCAGGCACTGCAAACCCTCGAAGCACCGACAAGTTTCGAGCCGTTGCTGAGGCCGTTCGAGGCGCTGATCGAGGGGCAGATCGCGGCGATGGGGGAGGAAACCTTCAGGCGTAATCATTCCGGGAAGTAGGTGTTGGTGCTGGCCTCTTCGCGAGCAGGCTCGCTCCCACATCAGGTCTGTGGGATAAGAAAATTTCTGGCTGCGCAGAAGATCCACTGTGGGAGCGAGCCTGCTCGCGAAAGCGGCGGAACAATCGCCACATATCAGCGCTCACGCATCGCCTCGGTCCGCGCCTTCAACACCGGCTTGAGCAGGTAATCCAGCACACTTTTCTCCCCGGTGATGATGTCCACCGTCGCCACCATCCCCGGGATGATCAGCAACGGTTTGGCATCGCCGCCCAAATGGTTTTTATCGGTGCGCACCTGGATCAGGTAGAAGCTGTTGCCCTTGTCATCGGTGATGGTGTCGGCGCCGATCAGTTCGAGCTTGGCGCTCAGGCCGCCATAGATCGTGTAGTCGTAGGCGCTGAACTTGACCATGGCTTTCTGGCCCGGGTGGAGAAAGGCCACGTCTTGTGGGCGGACCTTGGCTTCGATCAGCAGGTTGTCCTCCAGTGGCACGATTTCGACCATGTCGCTGCCCGGCTGGACCACGCCGCCGATGGTATTGACCTTGAGCTGCTTGATCACCCCGCGCACCGGCGAGACCACGGTGGTGCGGGTCACCCGGTCATCGATGGCGATGCTCGATGCGGTGATTTTCGACAGTTCAGTGCGTTTCTCGTTGAGCTCCTTGGCCGCGTCGGAGCGGAAGGACTGCTCCGATTCGTCGATCTTGCTCTTGATCTCGTTGATCGCCGACTCGGCCCGAGGGATCGCCAGGGTGGTGGCGTTGAGTGAGCCGCGCACTTCCACCGCGCTGCGCTTGAGCCGGAGGATTTCTACCGGTGAAACCGCCCCGGTACGCACCAGCGGCGCCGACATGTTCATTTCTTCCTGCAGCAAGGACAGGGCCGAGCTGAACTGGCCTTGTTTGGAGCGAAACTCGGCGAGTTCCTGGGTTTTCTGCCGCAGCTGTTCGGTGAGGGTGCGTTGCTCGCTGGCCAGGCGCCGCTGGCGTTGTTGATACAACGAACGTTCGTCTTCGGCCACTTGCGGGGCCTTGGCGGTCACCTCTGCCGACAGCGCAAACGGTCGCCCTTCAGCCTCGGCCGACAGGCGTTCGACCTGGGCCGTGAGGGCATAACGATCGGCCTCGCTCTCGCCCTTGTTTGAGAGGAACCGCGTGTCATCCAGGCGCAGCAGGGTCTCGCCCTTGTTCACCATCTGGCCTTCGCGCACGAAAATCTCGGTGACGATGCCGCCTTCCAGGTTCTGGATCACCTGGACCTTGCTCGATGGAATCGCCTTGCCTTCGCCCGTGGTGACTTCCTGCAGCACGGCCAGTTTGGCCCAGACCAAACCGCTGACAATCAGCCCGGCGGCCAGCCACACCGTCACGCGCGAACGCCGGGGCGAGTCCTGCAATGTCGCGCTGGCGGTTTCCGGCATGAACTCGCTTTCGGCGCTTTTGCTGAAACTGCCGAAGTAGCTTCGGGCGGCTGAATCAGGTGTTTGAGCTGGCATGGGGCAGTACCCGTTGGTTAATTAAGATTTACTGAGTGCTGCTTTTGTGGGGAGGAATAGTTGGTAACTTTTATACTGCAGCAGACCCCACCCGCCCTTTGCGCAGCGCATCGATCACCGCGTCCTTCGGTCCGTCCGCCACGATCCGTCCGTTTTCCAGCACCACCAGGCGATCCACCAGGCTCAGCATCGAGGTACGGTGGGTGACCAGCAGCACGGTCTTGCCCTGCACATGGGCGTGAAGTTTTTGCCGCAAGGTATCTTCGCTGCTGTTGTCCATGGCGCTGGTGGGTTCATCGAGCAAGAGGATCGGCGGGTCGAGCAGCAGGGCCCGCGCCAGCAGCACGGCCTGGCGCTGGCCTCCGGACAGCAGCTGGCCGCGCTCGCCGACCGGGCGATCGAAGCCTTGCGGGTGCTGGCGCGCCAGTTCGGTCACGCCGGTGAGTTCCGCCACCTCCAGCATGCGGCCGTCGCTGATGTAGCGGGCGCCAAGGGTGAGGTTGTCGCGCAGGCTGCCGGCCAGCAGAGGCAGGTCGTGGGCGACGTAGCCGATCTGTTGACGCAGGTCGGCGACGTCCAGTTGCCGCAGGTCCAGGCCATCGAGCAGCAACTGACCTTCCTGCGGGGCATAAAAACCCATCACCAGGCGCGCCAGGGTGCTTTTGCCCGAGCCGCTGCGGCCGATGATCCCGACGCGCTCGCCAGGCTTGAGGCTGAAACTGACGTTCGCCAACGCCGGGGTACTCTGGCCGTCGTAGTGGAAGGTCACGCCGCTGACATCCAGGGCGCCCTGCAATTGGGTGCGCTCCAGCGGACGCTGGCTGGCGTCGCGCTCCTGGGGCAGGGCCATCAAGGCATCGGTGCTGCGCATGGTGAGCTGGGCTTGCTGGTAGCGAGTGATCAGCCCTGCGATCTGGCCCAGCGGCGCGAGGACCCGGCTGCCGAGCATGTAGGTCGCCACCAGTGCGCCGACGCTGAGGTTGCCGGCAATGATGCTGTAGACGCCGGCGACGATGGTTGCCATGCCGGCCAGTTGTTGCAGGAACAGCGTGCCATTGGTTGCCAGCGCCGAAAGGTTGCGGGCGTGGCTGTCGAGGCGGGTGAGGGCGCCATGAGTGCTTTCCCACTGATGCTGGCGTTCGCTTTCGGCGCTGCAGGCCTTGAGGGTTTCCAGGCCGCCGAGGGTTTCGATCAGCAAGGCCTGGCGCTGGGCGCCGAGGGCCAGGCTTTTCTGCACGGTGTCGCGCAGGCGCGCCTGGATGATCATGGCGAAAACCACGGTGATCGGGAACGCCACCACGGGTATCACCACCAGCCAGCCGCCAAGCAGGCCGATCACCACCAGCATCAGCACGGCAAAGGGCAAGTCGATCAGGCTGGTCAGGGTCACGGCGGTGAGAAATTCCCGCAGGCCCTGGAAGTCATGGATGCTCTGGGCGAAGCCGCCAATGGTTACCGGCTTGGCTTTCATCGCCATGCCGGTGATGCGTTCGAACAGCGTGGCGGAGAGAATCACGTCGGTCTTTTTGCCGGCGCTGTCCAGCAGATGAGCCCGCACGACCCGCAACACCAGTTCGAAGCCGGTGCCAATCAGCAGCCCGACAGCCAGCACCCACAATGTCGACGTGGCCTGGTTCGGCACCACGCGGTCGTAGGTCTGCATTACGAACAGCGGCACCATCAATCCCAGCAAGTTGATCAGAAAGCTCGCCAGGATCGCGTCGCTGTACAGCCAGCGCGACAGTTTCAAGGTGTCACGAAACCAGGCCTCGACTCGCGGGACCAGCGGCGCGCGCAAATCTTCCAATTCGTGGCGCGGTCGGGCGAACAAGGCCTGGCCGCTGTAGTTGGCGGCCAGCTCCTGGCGGCTGACCCATTGTTCGCCGCCATCGGCTTCGCTGGGCAGGATCAGCGCCTGGCCGTCGTCACCCCAGCGGCGCAATATTGCGCAGCGACCTCCGGCCAGAATCAGCATCACCGGCAGATTGAGCGCTGAAATGTCCGCCAGGTCGCGACGCAGCAGCCGCGCCTGCAGACTGGCCCGGGCCGCTGCGCGAGGCAGCAGGTCCAGGCTCAGGCGTTGGTGCGCCATTGGCAACCCGGCGCTGAGGCTGGCGCGGCTGACAGTCGCGCCATGGAGTTTGCAGAGGATCAACAAGCCGTCCAGCAACGGGTCATCGAAGTTCAGGCGCGGGTCGGCGCCGGGGATTACCGGTTCCATGCGGGTCATGTCGATCGCTCCCATGGACTACTTCAGTTCCGGCAGCCGTGCCTGGTTCTTGACTTCGGTCTGGGCGACGGCGTCGGCCGGCAGCACGATCCGCTGTTTGCTCAACAACAGGCCCATGTTCGCCAGCACGCGGTACATGGAGTATTCCTCGGTGTAGCGCACCTCGGTGTAGCGACGGTTGGCGTTGTACAGCTCGTTTTCGCTGTCGAGCAAGTCGAGCAGGGTCCGTTGGCCGAGGCCGAACTGGTCTTGATAAGCGGCACGCACGCGGGCGGTGGTGTCGGCGTACTCACGGGCCGTCGGGGTCTGTTTGCGGGCGTTGAGCATCGCGTTCCAGGCCAGGCGCGTGTCTTCGTTGAGTTGGCGCAGGGCGTTGTTGCGGATGTCCATGGCCTGGTTGATCTGGTGGGCGTTGGAGGCCAGCCGGGCCTTGTCGCTACCACCGCGCAACAGGTTGTAGTTCATCACCACGCCCAGCCGCCAGTTGTTGTCGTGGCCTTCTTCGCCGCCGAGGTTGTTGTTGGCGCCCACCGCCGCTTCCGCATCGAAGCGCGGGTAGAACGGCGATTTCGCCACTTCATACTGGCTTTCGGCGGACTGGATGTCGGCCTGGGCCGATTTCAGGTACGGGTTGTTATCCACCATGCTCTGCTGGGCTTCGCGCAGGTCGACCGGGATTTCGCCCTTGGTCGACGGCGGGGCTTCCAGCTCATCGGGCATGCGCCCGACCACGCTGTAGAAGTTCGCCTCGGCATCGGCCAGGTCGACCTGGGCGGTATCGTAGTTGTTTTCCGCCAGGGCCCGACGGGCATTGGACTGGTCGGAGTCGGCCGTGCTGCCCACCCCACGCTCGGTGCGCAGGCCGATCTGGTCGTTGACGCGCAGGTGCGCCTGCAGGTTGTTCTTGGCCAGGGTTACCAGCTCGCGACGCTTGAGCACTTCCAGGTAGACCTCGATGGTCCGCAGGGCCAGGTCCTGCGCGGTGCCCTGGGCGTAATAGGCGCGGGAGTTGACCACACCCTTGGTGCGTTCCACTTCGTTGGCGGTGTTGAACCCGTCAAAGATCATCTGGCGCAGGCGCAGCTCCGACTGGGTGTAGGTGAGGATATTGGTGTGATGGTTGCCCAGCGCCCGGGTGTTGGTGTTGTCGCTGTAGCCCCGACCATAGCCGGCGTTCAAATCCACCGACGGGAAAAAACCGCCCCGGGCGACCTTGACGTCTTCATTGGCCGACAAACGGCTGTCCACCCGCTGTGCGAGTTCCGGGTGGGTCGCGATGGTGCTCTGTATCGCTTCGGTCAAGGACATGGCCTGCGCTTGAGAAGAGCAGGCCATGGCCAGCAAAACCGCGCTGCAGAGAGGGGTAAGAACGCGCATGGGATGCATCTCCTGAGGTCTGTTGTGCTTCGTTGTCGCCAGAATATTGACGTGTAAAAGATCAAAACCGTTTCAACCTTGTAACAACACAGCTAAGAACATTCCAGGAAAAGCCTAAGAAGAATTTCTCATAATACTTATTCCAAAAAAAACTTATGAGCCAGGAAAAAACCGGCACATTGTTCAACGCGAAAGCCTTTGTATTTAAGGCTCTTGACGGATTACAGACGTCAATAAAAAGTTCCAGATAAATTTCGAAACGATGTGAAGAAGGGCAAAAAGATTTAAAAGTGAGGCGGCATGCGTGACGGTTTTTTGTCGTTGTGGCGAAAATCCGCTACCTTCCGATCTCGCGAAAGCTGGCAGATTTTCCAGATTCTGACGGCCAGCCTGAGTCTCGCTTCTTCACCCAGCACAGGTGCCGACTACGGTTGGCAACGGAGGAAATGCACATGGCAGCGCTCATCGGTACCGTCAGTAAGGTCGTAGGGCAGGTTTTCGCAGAGGCCGCCGGTGGGCTGCGGCGCCCGTTGATCGAAGGTGATCGGTTGTACGCCGGTGAGCACCTGATCACCGGCGCTGAGGGGGCGGTAGCCGTGCATTTGCAGAACGGCCAGGAACTGACCTTGGGCCGCGAAAGTGACCTGACCCTGACCCCGCAGCTGCTCGCCAACCAGGCAGCGCCTGTCGACACGCCCGAAGCGCCAGTGCCAAGTAATGCGCAACTGACCGATGTGCAGCAATTGCAGCAAGCCATCGCCGCCGGCGCCGACCCGACCCAGACGGGCGAGGCCACGGCGGCGGGCGCCGAGGGCGGCAACCCGGGCGGAGTGGGCGGTGGGCACAGCTTTGTGCTGCTGGAGGAGGTAGCCGGGGAGGTTGATCCTCTGATTGGCTTCCCAACCGCCGGGTTCAACGGGATTCCCGAGTTTCCACAACTGGAGCTGGCGGCTGATCCGGACGCCAACGATGGCGATGATGGCGATGGAACCGTGCCGCCGGTCATTCCTGAAACGCCGGACAACCCCGTCACCCTTGATGGCGTGACCGTGGACGGCGGCGAGCTGAGCACCAACGAGGCCAATCTTGCCGACGGTACCGCCAGCAATCCTGGCGCGCTGGTGCAAAGCGGCACCTTCAGCGTTTCCGCTCCCGACGGCTTGAACAGCCTGAGCATCGGCGGTATCAGCGTGATCGCTGGCGGCGTGGCTTCAGGTTTCCCGCAGTCCGTCACCTCGGCGCTGGGCAACACGCTGACCATCACCGGCTATGACCCCGCCACTGGCGTGGTGAGCTACACCTATACCCTGACCGACAACGAAACCCATCCAGCGGGCGGTGGTGCCAATACCATCAGCGAGCAATTCCCGGTCGTGGCCGTCGATAACGACGGCGATACGGCCAACGGAACCCTGGACGTCAACATTACCGACGACGTACCCCAGGCAATCGATGACAGCCACGCCAGCAGCGCATCGGAGACCCTCGTCACCCTCACTGGCAACGTGTTGCCCAACGATGACCAGGGCGCTGATCGCATACCCACCGGCCCCGACAGCGGGCCGATCATCGGCGGCACGTTCACCGGTACCTACGGCACGCTGGTGCTCAACCCCAACGGTACGTACACCTACACCCTGAATACCAGCGACCCGCAATTCGTTGCGTTGCACGGCGGCGGCAACGGCACCGAAACCTTCACCTACACCCTGACCGACGCCGACGGCGACACCAGCACTGCCAACCTGGTGCTGCAAGTGCACAACAACGACGACCCGGTGATCATCAACGGCCTCGACACCGAGGGCGGCGAGCTCACGGTGCAGGAGAAAAACCTCGGCGACGGCAGCAACCCGGACGCCTCGGCGCTGACCCAGAGCGGCACTTTCACCATCACCGCGCTGGACGGCGTGCAAACCCTGAGCGTCGGCGGCATCACTGTGGTCAGCGGTGGCGTCGCCGCCGGTTTCCCGCAATCGATCACCACCGCGCTGGGCAACACCTTGACCGTCACCGGCTTCAACGCCGCCACGGGCGTGGTCAGCTACAGCTACACCTTGCTCGACAACGAAGCGCATCCAAATGCCAACGGCGCGAACAGCCTGGGCGAGCAGTTCAGCGTGGGGGTCACTGATGACAACGGCACCACGGCCACCGGCAACCTGGACGTGAACATCGTCGATGACTTGCCTCAGGCCGTGGACGACAGCAACGCCGGTACTGCCTCGGAAAACAACCTGACCCTGACCGGCAGCGTGCTGCCCAACGACAACCAAGGCGCCGATCAGGTGGCGTCCGGGCCGATTACTCCCGGCACTTTCACCGGCACCTACGGCACGCTGGTGCTCAACGCCGACGGCTCCTACACCTACACGCTCAACCCTGGCGACACCGATTTCAAAGGCCTGCACGGCGGCGGCAACGGCAGCGAAACCTTCACCTACACCCTGACCGACGCCGACGGCGATACCAGCACTGCCAACCTGGTGCTGCAAGTGCACAACAACGATGACCCGGTGATCATCAACGGCCTCGACACCGAGGGCGGCGAGCTCACGGTGCAGGAAAAAAACCTCGGCGACGGCAGCAACCCGGACACCTCGGCGCTGACCCAGAGCGGCACTTTCACCATCACCGCGCTGGACGGCGTGCAAACCCTGAGCGTCGGCGGCATCACTGTGGTCAGCGGTGGCGTCGCTGCGGGTTTCCCGCAATCGATCACCACCGCGCTGGGCAACACCTTGACCGTCACCGGCTTCAACGCCGCCACGGGCGTGGTCAGCTACAGCTACACCTTGCTCGACAACGAAGCGCATCCAAATGCCAACGGCGCGAACAGCCTGGGCGAGCAGTTCAGCGTGGTGGTCACTGATGACAACGGCACCACGGCCACCGGCAACCTGGACGTGAACATTGTCGATGACCTGCCTCAGGCCGTGGACGACAGCAACGCCGGTACTGCCTCGGAAAACAACCTGACCCTGACCGGCAGTGTGCTGCCCAACGACAGCCAAGGCGCCGATCAGGTGGCGTCCGGGCCGATTACTCCCGGCACCTTCACCGGCACCTACGGCACGCTGGTGCTCAACGCCGACGGCTCCTACACCTACACGCTCAACTCTGGCGACACCGATTTCAAAGGCCTGCACGGCGGCGGCAATGGCAGCGAAACCTTCACCTACACCCTGACCGACGCCGACGGCGACACCAGCACTGCCAACCTGGTGCTGCAAGTGCACAACAACGACGACCCGGTGATCATCAACGGCCTCGACACCGAGGGCGGCGAGCTGACGGTGCAGGAGAAAAACCTCGGCGACGGCAGCAACCCGGACGCCTCGGCGCTGGCCCAGAGCGGCACGTTCACCATCACCGCGCTGGACGGCGTGCAGACCCTGAGCGTCGGCGGCATCACTGTGGTCAGCGGTGGCGTCGCCGCCGGTTTCCCGCAATCGATCACCACCGCGTTGGGCAACACCTTGACCGTCACCGGCTTCAACGCCGCCACGGGCGTGGTCAGCTACAGCTACACCTTGCTCGACAACGAAGCGCATGCAAATGCCAACGGCGCGAACAACCTGGGCGAGCAGTTCAGCGTGGTAGTCACCGATGACAACGGCACCACGGCCACCGGTAACCTGGACGTGAACATTGTCGATGACTTGCCCAAGGCCCACGCCGACTCCGCCTCGGTGGAAGAGGGCGCGACGGTCAGCGGCAACGTGCTGAACAACGACGAGGGCGGCGCCGACGGGCCTGCCGCCAGCGGCGCAGTGATCGGCGTACGCGCCGGCAGCGATACATCGACCTCCGCCGTAGGCGGCCTCAACAGCCAGATCAATGGCACCTACGGCTACCTTACCCTGGACGCCAACGGCAACGCGGTCTACCACAGCAACCCGAACGCCGTCAGCGCACCGGGCGCCACCGATGTGTTCACCTATACCGTGCGCGACGCCGATGGCGACGAGAGCACCACGACCATCACCATCGACGTTTATAACAGCTGCCTGGCCGCAACCCCTGACCAGGAAATCCGCGTCTATGAAAAAGCCCTGGATCTCAACCAGGATGGCCAGGACCTGGCCCCCGGCACCGTCACCGGCAGTGCGCCGAATGCCAGCAGTGAAACCGCGAGCGGCAGCCTTGTCGGCTCGGTGACCGGTGCCGTCGGCGCCGTCACCTTCGCCCTGATCGGCAATGCCACTGGCGCCCATGGACAACTGTTGCTCAACCCGGACGGTTCGTACACCTACACCCTGACGTCGCCCGCCACGACAACGCCCGCCGCCAATGATGGTCCGAACGTGTTGAGCGAAAGCTTCACGTACCAAGCTACGGACTCACTCGGTAACAGCGTCACCAGCACCATCGTTATCAACATCGTCGACGATGTGCCCAAGGCGCACTGTGATACCGCGGCGGTGGTGGAGGGCGGGACGGTCAGCGGCAACGTGCTGGATAACGACGTGCTCGGCGCCGATGGTGGCGTGGTGATCGGCGTGCGGTCCGGCAACGATACGTCAAGCCCGGCCAGCGGCGGCCTGAACAGCCAGATCAACGGCACCTACGGCTACCTGACCCTGGATGCCAATGGCAACGCGGTCTATCACAGCAATCCGGACTCCGTTGGCGTACCGGGTGCCACCGATGTATTCACCTACACCGTGCGCGATGCCGATGGGGATGAAAGCACCACGACCATCACCATCGACGTGCACAACAGTTGCCTGGTCGCTGAAACCGATCATGACGTCACCGTTTACGAAAAAGCCCTGGACCTGAAACAGGACGGCCAGGACCTGGCACCCGGCAGCGCCACCGGCAGCGAGCCGGGCAGCACCGGCGAAACCGCCACCGGCACCTTGGTCGGTTCGGTCAGCGGTGCAACCGGCGCCGTGACATTTGCCTTGGTGGGAGACGCCAATGGCGCTCACGGCCAGTTGCTGCTCAACGCCGACGGCTCTTACACCTATACGCTGACCTCGCCGGCGAATACCACGCCGCATGCCAACAATGGCCCGAACGTATTGACCGAAAGCTTCACCTATCAGGCCACCGATTCCCTGGGCAACAGCACCACCGGCAACCTGGTGGTGAGCATCGTCGACGATGTGCCCAAGGCTGTCGCGTCCGAGCGTTCGGTCCCGGCGGTGGAGATCGATTCGAACCTGCTGATCGTGCTCGACGTGTCCGGCAGCATGAAAGACGATTCCGGTGTGCCGGGCCTCTCGCGAATGGACCTGGCCAAACAGGCGATCAGCGCCTTGCTCGACAAATACGACGACATGGGCGACGTGAAAGTCCAGCTTGTGACCTTCAGCGGCAGCGCCACCGGCCAGAGTGCCGTGTGGGTGGACGTGGCAACCGCCAAGACACTGATCGCCGCGCTGAAAGCGCACGGTGATACCAATTACGATGCGGCCGTAGAGATGGCCAAGACGGCGTTCGCAACACCGGGGCAACTGACCGGCGCCCAGAACATTGGCTATTTTTTCTCCGACGGCAAGCCGACCAAGGGCGACATCGGCCCGGCGGACGAGGCCGCGTGGAAGGCCTTCCTCGACGCCAACAGCATCAAGAATTACGCCGTCGGCCTGGGCAGCGGCGCCAGAAACGTCAATCTTGACCCGCTGGCCTACGACGGCAGCACCCACACCAACACCAACGCGGTGGTGGTGACTGACTTGAACCAGCTCAATTCGGTGCTTTCCGGCACGGTGCAAGGTGTGCCGGTTACCGGCAGCCTGTTTGGCGAAGGCGGCTCGTTCGGTGCCGACGGCGGGTTTATCAAAAGCCTGGTGGTGGACGGCACGACCTACAGCTACAACCCCGATGCCAACGGTGGCCAGGGGGCGCTGACCGTCAGCGGCGGGGCCAACCACGGCACCTTCAACACCGCGACCAACACCGTCAGCATCGCCACCGGGCATGACGGCATGCTCGTGGTGAATCTTGATACCGGCGCGTTCAGCTACACCTCCCAGACCACCACCAGCACCTTGATCACCGAGAACATCGGCTACACCCTCAGCGATAACGATGGTGACCTGGCGGGCTCCAACCTGGTGATCAAAGTCCAACCCAACAGCGCTCCGGTGGCGGTCGATGACAACGTCATCACCAACGTGCTCTCGGGCAATATCGTGGTTCCGGGTGAACTGCTGCTGGGCAATGACAGCGACGCCAACGGCGACCCGCTCTCCGCATCACCGACCAGTTTTAATACCGGCTGGGTGGCCAGGGGCGCGGATTTCACCGGCAGCGCCGGTACCGCCAGTTTCACTGGCAACAACGCCCAGTCGATCAGCCTCAACCGCAGTGCCTTCGTCGCCAACACCGCGAGCATGACCGCGGTGCTGGTGGTCAGCGGGGCGCTGGGGGCGGTGTCGAACAACAACGCCAACGATGAAGACCGGCTCAACATCAGCCTCAAGCAAGGCGAAACCCTGACCCTGGATCACAATCTCACGGCCGGTCGCATCGCCATGGAATATTCGCTTAACGGCGGCCCCTTCATCGCAATCAACGACGGCGCCTCGTTCACCGCGGCGGCGGATGGCAATTATCAGATCCACGTCACCAACATTCCCAACCCCGGCAATGGCAACGCCAATGCCTCGGAAAATTACCAACTGACCCTGACCGTCAACTACGCCGGTGCCCAGGACACTACTCCCGATTATCACGGCAGCTACACTGCCAGCGACAACCACGGCGGCAGCGATTCCGCCGGGGTGGGCATCAGCTATCAGGCGGGCCACACCCTGACGGGGACCACGGGCAACGATGTACTGCTGGCCGGCAATGGCAACAACGTGCTCAACGCCGGCGACGGCAACGACATCCTCAGCACCGGCGCGGGCAACAACACCTTGCATGGCGGGGCTGGCGATGACTTGCTCTACAGCAGTGCCGGTAACGACCTGCTCGACGGCGGCACTGGCAACGACACCGCCAGTTATGCCCATGCCACCGGCGGCGTCACGGTAAATCTCGGCCTGCTGGCCGGACAGAACACCCTGGGGGCCGGCACCGACACCCTGGCCGGCATCGAGAACCTGGTCGGTTCGAACTTCAACGACCACCTGACCGGCGACAGCCTGAGCAATCGCATCGACGGCGGCCTCGGCCATGACGTGCTCAACGGCGGTAACGGCGATGACCTGCTGATCGGCGGCCTGGGCAACAACACCCTCACCGGTGGCAACGGCGCCGACACGTTCCAATGGCAGGCGGGCAACAGCGGTCACGACGTCATTACGGATTTCACACCGGGCCTCGACAAACTCGACCTGTCGCAACTGCTGCTGGGCGAGAACGGCAGCGCGGCGTCGCTTGATGACTACCTGCACTTCAGCGTGACCGGCAGTGGAGCCTCGTTGATCACCAGCATCGACGTCAGCAGCACCGCCGGCGCCACGCCGAACCAGACCATCGACCTGGCCGGCGTCAACCTCGCCAGTCACTACGGCGTCACGCCGGGCGCAGGCGGAATGATCGGCGGCGCGGATACCGCGACCATCATCAACGGCATGCTGAACGACCATTCGTTGAAGGTCGACACGGTGTGAGATGAGCTGAAACGACAAAACCCGCCATCTCTGCTCTGGAGATGGCGGGTTTTTAATTTTGGCCCGCATAAAATTTTCCCGGACCCAGGCACCGCTGTTCCCGTGGCGAGGGAGCTTGCTCCCGCTCGGCTGCGCAGCAGTCGTAAAATCGGCAGGCGCGATCTGCCTGGGGAATCGCATCAGCTGATTTCAGGGCGGCTTCGCCTCCCAGCGGGAGCAAGCTCCCTCGCCACAAGGGCATTCAATCAGGTTTGCGCAGCGTCTTCTGCCTGAGGATATACACCGTCACCAGCACCGCGCTGGTCAGCATGAACACCCGCGCCCATGGCAGGGGCACCAGGTAGCACGACAGCAGGATGCTCGCCCACATCAACCCGATAGCGTAGACCTTGCCCTTGAGCGGGATGCCGTTGCCGCTGAGGTAGTCGCCGATCCAGGGGCCGAGGCGCGGATGCTCCACCAGCCAGCGGTAGAAGCGTGGCGAACTGCGGGCGAAGCAGGCCGCGGCCAATAACAGGAAGGGGGTGGTGGGAAGGACGGGAATAAAGATGCCGATGACGCCCAGCACCACGCTCAGCCAGCCGATGGCGAGCAGAGCGTAGCGCAGGATCAGCGGGCGATTGCCGAGGGGCGCAGGCACCCGCTGACTCAGTGGTGGCGCGGCTTGAGGATCGCCGGTTTCTCGTCCGGGGCGTTGCACAGCAGGTACAAGGCGGTCAGCGCTTCGGGGATTTGCACGATCATGTCGTCCATCAGGTTCGCGTCGGCGGCAATGTCGGAAAACTCCGGTTGCTCGTCGAACAGACCGGAACCGACCATGATCGGCAACAGCATTTCGCTGACTTCCTCTTCGGCGGTTTCGAACCAGGCCGCTTCGCGCAGGAACACGCCTTCCATGAAGCCGATGCACCAGCCGCGCAGTTCCGAATCGTCCGGATCGTCGCCCAGGTCCAGCTCGCACGGCAGCTCGAATTCTTCATCGGAAGCCAGTTGGCGGGCGATGTGAGCCTTGAGGCCGACCAGCGTCGCTTCGATTTCGGCGCGTTGGGCTTCGTCGCTGTAGTGCGGTTCTTCGGCGAACAGGGCGTCGATCCATTCACGCTCCGGCACCTGCTCGGAGCAGATCGACAGGGCGGTCAGGTAGCCATGAGCGGCCACGTAATCCAGCGCTTCTTCGTGCAGCTCATCGGCGTCGAGGAAGACTTGCAGGCGGGTCAGTTGCTCAGCGAAGGACATTACAGGCTACCTTGGGGAATAAACAATGCGGGAATTCTAGGCTTTCTTGAGCGCTCAGGCCAGCCGCGTGGTGGATTTGCTTTCTTGCCGGGCTGTACTCATACATTGTGGCGAGGGGATTTATCCCCGCTGGGCTGCAACGCAGCCCCAACGCAGCCGACTCATTACTAGGGATTAGCGCGACTCAAGCAACATGAGGGGCTGCTACGCAACCCAGCGGGGATAAATCCCCTCGCCACAACGGCTGCGTCGCATTCATTTGCGCACTCCCTCAAACCTCCCGTCAGCAACCCCCTTCGCAACGAAGCCCTCGGGTATACTGCCGCGTTTTGTGATGCCCTGCGGCATCCCGGCGGTTCGAAACGCGCACTTACGATTCGCCGGTGCAGCGTTTGTGTTTCTGGACCAGCCTTGCAGGGATGTTTCGGTGATTTTTGGAGTTTTTATGCTCGAACAGGCTCAACGCGTCCTCAAGGACATCTTCGGCTACGACAGTTTTCGTGGCCGCCAGGGTGCCATCATTGAGCGCGTGGCCAGCGGTGGCGATGCCTTGGTGCTCATGCCTACCGGCGGCGGCAAGTCCTTGTGCTTCCAGGTGCCCGCGCTGCTGCGCAACGGCCTCGCGGTGGTGGTATCGCCGCTGATCGCCTTGATGGACGACCAGGTCGCGACCCTCGAGGAATTGGGCGTTGCCGCCGCCGCGTTGAACTCCACGCTGAGCGCCGAGCAGCAGCGGGACCTGGCGGAACGCATCAAGCGCGGTGAAGTGAAAATGCTTTACCTGGCGCCTGAACGTCTCGTGCAGCCGCGCATGCTGGCTTTTCTCCAGAGCCTGGAAATCGCCCTGTTTGCCATCGACGAAGCCCACTGCGTATCCCAATGGGGCCATGACTTCCGTCGTGAATATCTGCAACTGGGGCAATTGGCCGAGCTGTTTCCCGACGTGCCGCGCATCGCCCTGACCGCCACCGCCGACAAACGTACCCGCGAAGAAATCGTCGAGCGCCTGCACCTGCAGAACGCCGAGCGGTTCCTCTCCAGCTTCGACCGCCCGAACATTTTTTACCGCATCGTGCCCAAGGAACAGCCGCGCAAGCAACTGCTGGCGTTCCTCGCCGAGCGCCGCAGCGACGCGGGTATCGTCTATTGCCTGTCGCGCAAGAAAGTCGAGGAGGTGGCGGCGTTTCTCAGCGAGCAAGGTTTCCCGGCATTGCCCTACCATGCTGGGCTGCCCAACGATTTGCGGGCCTATCACCAGAAGCGCTTTCTCAACGAGGAAGGCCTGATCATGGTCGCCACCGTGGCGTTCGGCATGGGTATCGACAAGCCCAACGTACGGTTCGTCGCGCATTTGGATCTGCCCAAGTCCCTGGAGGCCTATTACCAGGAAACCGGCCGTGCCGGTCGTGACGGTTTGCCGGCCGATGCCTGGATGGCCTACGGCCTGCAGGACGTGGTGATGCTCAAGCAGATGCTGCAGAACTCCGAGGGCGATGAGCGCCACAAACGCCTGGAACAACACAAGCTCGACGCGATGCTGTCGCTCTGCGAAGAAACCCGTTGCCGCCGCCAGACTTTGCTGGCCTATTTCGATGAGGACATGCCCGAACCTTGCGGGCACTGCGACAACTGCGTCGACGGCGTGGAGACCTGGGACGCCACTGAGCCGGCCCGCCAGGCGCTGTCGGCCATCTATCGGACGGGCCAGCGTTATGGCGTGGGGCATCTGGTGGACGTGCTGCTGGGCAAGGACAACGAAAAGGTCCGCAGCTTTGGCCATCAGCACCTTTCGGTGTTCGGCGTGGGCAAGGCCCGCACCGAGAGCGAATGGCGCTCGCTGTTCCGGCAGCTGGTGGCGCGCGGCCTGGCCGACATCGACCTGGAAGGTTATGGCGGCCTGCGCCTGAGCGCGACCTGCCGGCCCTTGCTCAAAGGCGAGGTCAGCCTGGAACTGCGTCGCGACCTCAAGCCCGCAACAGCAATCAAGAGCAGCAAGAGCCAGGCCAGCCAACTGGTGCGTGGCGAGGAGCGCGATCAGTGGGAGGCCTTGCGCGCCTTGCGGCGCAAGCTGGCGGAGGAGCATGGCGTGCCGCCCTACGTCATTTTCCCCGACTCGACGTTGCTGGAAATGCTCCGCAGCCAACCGACTTCCCTCGCGGAAATGGCCCGGGTCAGTGGCGTTGGCGCGCGCAAGCTGGAGCGTTACGGCGAGGCTTTCCTCCAGGTGCTCGGCGGCGAAGCCGAAGCGCCAAAAGCCGTGGCCGATGTACGCCACGAACTGATCACGCTGGCTCGTGCCGGCATGACCCCGCTACAGATCGCCGGGCAACTGCAGTGTTCGGAAAAGAATGTCTACACGATGCTGGCCGAGGCGATCGGTCAACAGCAGCTATCCCTGGAGCAGGCGCTGGATTTGCCCGAAGAACTGATGGGCGAAATCCAGGACGCGTTTCTCGACGGCGAGGGTGAATTGCCCGCGGTATCTGACGTTGCCGCGCTGTTTGCAGGCCGCGTTCCGGAAGGCGTCCTGTATTGCGTCAGGGCCGCACTGCAATCGGAATTTGAAGTCTGATCAAATGGTTACGTTCCTTTAACGATTCACTACAGTGCCAGCCTTGCTTGAATCGGAAGCTCATGCTTAGCTGACTAATAATTAGTATTTCTCTATTTAGATTCTGATGAGTTTTTTATGCCTCTAACCGATCAACACCGCTTTGGCATGCAGTTGGCGCAAATGTCCCGGGGCTGGCGAGCCGAGCTGGACCGTCGCCTCGCCGGGCTGGGCCTGTCCCAGGCGCGTTGGCTGGTGCTGCTGCACCTGGCCCGCTTTGAACAGGCGCCGACCCAGCGTGAGCTGGCCCAGAGCGTCGCCGTTGAGGGCCCGACCCTGGCCCGCTTGCTCGATAGCCTGGAAACCCAGGGACTGGTGCAGCGCCAGGCCGTGGCCGAGGACCGCCGCGCCAAGAAAATCGTGCTCTGCGCGCCGGCCTTGCCGCTGATTGAACAGATCGAAACCATTGCCACGCAGCTGCGTCGGGAGTTGTTTGAAGGCGTTGACGAAGAGGATATGCGGGTGTGCATGCGGGTTCACGGCAGAATCCTGGCCAACCTGGAAAAATCCTGAGGCACATCCCTGACACCAGGTTTTTGAGATTCGCCGGTTAGCGAACTATAACCAGTAGTAAGCGTTCCTAATGGAAGCGTTTGCGCCGAGGTTGGTTCTGGTAATCGAAAGGGATGCCCATGCTTGAAAGTCTGCAGTCCACGTTGCGCAACTGGGTCAACGTGTTGATAGTCGTGGGTGCCCTGGGCTTTCCGGCCCTGGCGTCGGCGCTGGGGCTGGGAGAGATCACGCTTCATTCCGCGCTGAACCAGCCGTTGCGCGCCGATATTGCTTTGGTCGATGCGGCCGGCCTGGGCGAGGGGGATTTGTCGGCCAGCCTGGCGAGTCCGGACGATTTCAGTCGCGCCGGGGTGGAGCGGGTATTTTTTCTCAACAGCCTGCGTTTCACGCCGGTGTTGCGCGGCGAGCGCAGCTTCATCCGGGTGACTTCCAGCAAGCCGGTGGAAGAACCCTTCCTCAATTTCCTGGTACAGCTCAACCAGCCTAACGGCCGGGTGCTGCGCGAATACACCGTGCTGATCGATCCGCCGGGCACGCCAGGGATTGTGCCGGCTGTGGACGAGCCTTCCGCTGCGGCCGAAGCGACACCCGCGATGAAGCCGCCACCGGCCACACAAGGCAAGCGCTACACCGTCGTGCAGGGCGACAACCCCTGGATCATCGCCAAGCGCCTGCATGACGCCGGCAGCAATGCCTCTGTCAATGAGCTCATGCAGGGCATCCAGGCGCTGAACCCGGGCAGCGAGCGGCTTTCCATCGGTCAGCGCCTGTTGCTGCCCGACTCGGCCATATTGCCGCCTCCCGCCGCAACCCCTTCAACGCCGGCCTCTGTCGCCCCCGACAGCAATGCCGAGCAACTCGCCGCCACGGTGCTGCAAAACCAGCAACAACAGAAAACCATCGACGAACTTCAAGCCCGGCTTCAGGCCCAGGACGCGGAAATTGCCGGCCAGCGCCAGCAGATCAGCGAGTTGCAGGCGCAACTGGCCCAGGAGCCGCCGGTTGCCGTTGCCGCGCCAGCGGCGCCAGCGGTAAACGTCGAGCCCACTCCGGTGGTCGAGGCGGCGCCGGCCGACGAGGCAGAGGGCATCGATTGGGTGTGGGTAGCGGGGCTGGTGGGGCTGCTGGGGTTGCTCGTCGTGTTGTTGGTTCTTCGCCGTCGGCAACAGCAGGAGCTGGCGGATCCGCAGCCGATGTCCGAGCCTCGCGAATTGATCCTGGACGATGACGAACCCGAAACCTACGGGCAATCGGACGCCGAACGCCCTGAAGTCGCCGCGTCGTTCAATAACGGCGATGCGCCCCTCGGCGATGTGCTCGAAGGGGTGGGAATCTACCTGACCTATGGCCGCTTCACCGAAGCGGCGGGCTTGTTGCGCGCCGCGTTGCTGGCGGAGCCGGAGCGTACCGACCTGGGCCTCAAGTTGCTCGACGTGCTGGGCAAGCAGGGCGATGTCATCGGTTTCCAGGCCCAGGAGAACCACCTGCTGGCCCAGGGTATCGATCGCCAGGCGCTGGAAGAAGTCCGCGGGCGCTACCCGAGGATCTCCATGGTTACCGCGCCCGTTGAGACCTCCCTTGATACGCCGCGTGATACGCCACTTGATGCGCCTGCGCCGACAGAACCCCTGGCACGCATTCCAGAGCCCGAACCGCCCAGTCCCCCCAGCGACGAATTCGAGCTGAAGCTCGATAGCTTGTCCATGGAGAACAGCTGGGACCTGACCGACACCCCGCAGGCAGCCGCTGGACCGAAACCCCTGGAAACCTTCGAAACCGGCACCTTGTCGCTCTCGGGATTCGATGAGCCCGACCTGCAATGGGGCGCGCCTCTGGAAACCGAGTCGTTGGACGATGATTTTCTCGACGGGTTTGCCGACGAAGAGCAGTCGCTGGAGTTGGAGCCGCTGACCGCCGAACCGGAATTCGACTCCCTGTCGCTCGAACCGGTGTCCTTTGAGGCGCAACCCTCGCAGCATTCGGAAAAGCTCGAAGAAGCCCAGAATCGTATCGATGAGGGAGACCTCAAGAGCGCCATCACGCTGCTGGAGGAACTGGTGGAAGAGGGCGACGAGCCGCTCAAGGAAACGGCCCGGGTGCTGCTGGCCGGGATTCGTTGATTACCCCTGTGGGAGCGAGCCTGCTCGCGAAATGGCGGTACAGGGGATCTCCATGGCTGAACCATCTCTTCGCGAGCAGGCTCGCTCCCACAGTTTGAACAGCGCTAGAACGTCTGCCCCAGATTCAGATACACCGCCTGCTCATCATCGTCGTTGAAGCCATAACTGAAGTTGAGTGGCCCCAGCGGCGTGTCGAACCCGAGGAAAATACTGGCGGCGTTGATGTAGCCGCTGTCGAATTCATTGTCGTTGTTCCAGGCCCGGCCGCGCTCCAGCGAACCGCCGACATACAACGGGAAATCCAGCGGCAGGTAGGCGCGCGGCGTGAGCCTGCGGTAGTACACGGCGCGCATCAGGCTCATGTTCTGGCCGGATACCCCGTCTTCACGAAAACCCGACAGCTGTCGGGCGCCGCCGAGGACGAAACTCGACGTCACGACCTCGGCGGTGTCCAGGGTCCGGCCATAACGACCGCCGAGGATGAAGGTATCCGGGCCGCTGCTCAGGGCTTTGTCCAACCTGAATTCCCACTGGCGATAACGCTGGTCGGAACCTAATCCGGGTTCGTACTGGCGCCAGGACAAACCGATGTCTTCCCCTTCGTGGGGGAAGTAGACGTTGTCCAGCGAGTCGAATGAATACTTGAGCTCGTAGAAGCCTTCGTTGAAGTTTTCGCTGGGCTGGTCGTGATCGCCGATGCGCACGTCCGCCTTGCCCCAGGCCTGGCCGACACCGAAGCGGATTTCCCCGCTGTTGCCGATCTGTCGGCCCAGGTTCAAGCCGAAGCCATAGCGCTCGACCCGATACTGGGCGACCGGGTCGTTATCGAGGATCGATTCGACGTTGCGCGATTCGAATTGTCCGTAGGGCGCGATGAAGTAGCGCGAGCCGACGTCCAGCGGCTGGTAGAACTCGCTGTACAATTCCTGCTTGTCGCCGATCTGCGCCCGTGTCAGCCATTCGGCGCCGAGGCGATTGATACCGTTGACCCGGTAGCTGGCACCGAGGTTGAAAGCGCTGTCGCCGCGCATGTCGTCCGACAGGCTCAGGCCCAGGCGCAGGTAGTCCGTGCCGGTGCGTCGGCCCCGGGCGCTGATCACCAGGGTGTTGTCCGCGCCCTTGTGTACTACGCGGTATTGCACCTGCTCGAAATAATCCAGGCCGTACAAGGTGCCCATGTCGGTTTGCAGCCGACCCAGGTCCAACGGCTCGCCGATCTGTTGACGAACGTAATAGCGGATCACGTCGTCGCCGACTTTCGAATCGTTTTCCACCCGTATCGCGGTGATGACCGGCGTGCGTTCGCTGGGGGTGCGCGCCGCCATCAGCTCGGCGTCGGCCGGTTCAGGGCGACGCAGGTGTGCCAGGCGGGCCTCGAGTATCCGGGTGGCGCGGTAACCGGCGTCGATCATCTCCGTGGCGCGGCCGAAATCGGTGGAGCCAAAGCTCGCCAGGGCGGGCTGGATCAGCACGTCGTTGTTTTTCAGCGTCGCCAGTTGTTCTTCCGAGTTGCGCCGGGTCATCAGGGTGGTCGACTGATTCAGCACATCCACCACCGTGACCAATTGCTTGCGGTTGCGCAGCGGCGTGCCGATATCAACGACGATGGCCATGTCCACGCCCATTTCCCGGGCCACGTCCAAGGGAATGTTGTCGCTCATGCCGCCGTCCACCAGCAGTCGCCCGTCCAGTTCCACCGGGGCGAACACCGCCGGGATCGACATGCTGGCACGGATCACCTTGGGCAGGTGGCCCTTGCGGAACACGACTTTTTCGCCAGTGGCGATGTCGGTCGCCACGGCGCGGAAGGGGATTGGCAGCTTGTCGAAATCCCGGGTATCGCTGGCGTGGGCCAGCAGGCTTTCCAGGAGCAGGGCCAGGTTCTGTCCCTGGATCACGCCCAATGGCAGGCCGAGGCTGCCGTCGTCGCGAAAGCTCAGCTTCTGCTTGACCAGGAAATCCCGGTCATCCTGCTTGCGCCGGAAGGGCACGTCCTTGCGCGGCGGGGCATCGGACAGCGCCTGCTGCCAGTCGATGCCCAGGGCGAGTTTCTCCAGCTCGTCGATCTTGTACCCGGAGGCGTATAGACCGCCGATCACCGCGCCCATGCTGGTGCCGGCGATCGCGTCGATCCTGATGCCTTGTTCTTCCAGGGCTTTGAGCACGCCAATATGCGCCAGCCCACGGGCCGCGCCGCCGGAAAGTACCAGGCCGATTTTCGGTCGCGGCGCTTCGACCGCGTTGGCGAACAGGGGCAGCAGTAACAGGAGCAGGCATGGCAGCAGGCGGCGCATCGTCAATCTCGGGGCAGGCGGTCAAAGGCGAGTAGTATAACGACGCCTTTGACCGCAGGAGCTCACCCGCAATGACCGCTCACAAACCGGAAGTCGTCATCACTTACTGCACGCAGTGCCAATGGTTGCTGCGCGCCGCCTGGCTGGCCCAGGAGTTGCTCAGCACGTTTGGCGACGACTTGGGCAAGGTGTCCCTGGTGCCGGGCACCGGCGGGGTGTTCCATATCAGCTGTGACGGTACGCAGGTCTGGGAGCGCAAGGCTGACGGCGGTTTTCCCGAGGCCAAGGTCCTCAAGCAGCGGGTCCGCGACCGGATCGACCCGGAGCGCGACCTGGGGCACAACGACCGGGTTCAGTGACTCGTTTCAGTCACCTGGCTCAGTGAGACGAGGCCTGGGCGCCGGCGCTGGATTTTTTCGTGCCGTCGAGCTGGCTCGACACCACAATCGCAACGATGATCAGCACGCCACCGAGCAGCATGCGCAGCGTCGGGTTTTCATCGAACAGCAGCCAGGCAATGGTAATGCCGTAGACCGGTTCCATGGCGAACACTACCGCCGCGGTGCGCGCCTTGATCACCGCGAGGCTGGCGACGAACAGGCTGTGGGCCAGGCCGGTGCAGAACACCCCGAGCAGGCCGATCCACAACCAGTCGATGGGGCGCACGTCGCTCAGTTGTGGCGCGGCCGTCGGCAACAGGCATAAGCCCACGACCA
Organism: Pseudomonas sp. Z1-29; assembly: GCF_051131995.1. NCBI lineage: Bacteria > Pseudomonadati > Pseudomonadota > Gammaproteobacteria > Pseudomonadales > Pseudomonadaceae > Pseudomonas > Pseudomonas sp. Z1-29. Next base: position 1,714,382 of record NZ_CP071645.1, read on the forward strand.
CGTTCTGGCACAGCGCGGCCTGCACCGGCGGTACGTGCGCGGAGCCGGCGCGATTGGTCAGCGACAACAGCGAGAACAACAGTCCCGAAGCCACGGCCCAGAGCAAACCGGTGGTGGCGCCGCTGGCCAGGTCAAAGTCCGGTGTGACCAGCACCAGGCCGACGCTCACCAGCACCACCAGGAGAATTTCGTTGGCACGGATCCGCTCGCGGAAAATCAGCCCTTCGAGCAATACGGTGAAGGCCGGGAAACTGGCGAACCCCAGGGTGGCGATGGCCACCCCGGCGACTTTTACCGAGATGAAAAAGCTGACCCAGTGTCCGGCCAGCAACAGCCCGCCGAGCAGCAACCGGCGAGCGTCGCGGCCGCGCAGTTTTTGCCAGCGGGTGCGGCTGGCGAACCGGGCAAACACCGCCAGGGCCAGCACGGCGAACACCGCACGGCCAAACACAATGACCGCCGGCGAGGCGGCGGCCAGTTTGCCGAACACGCCGGTCAGGCCAAACATGAGCGCGCCGATGTGCAAGGCGCCGAGGGCGGTACGGGGAGTCATTGCAATCCTTGTTGAGCGGTTGAGCGTCCGGCTATTGAACCCTTTGCCAGCCGTTTCTGTCTGTCGCGAACCTAGCGATTTTTAGCGCGGATCTAGCGCCGAAGCTTGCCCGGCGAAACACCGAACTCGCGCAGCACCGCCGCCGCGAAGGCGCTTTGCGAACTGTAGCCAACCTGATGGGCGATTTCGCCGATAGGCAGGTTTGAGTCTCGCAACAGTCCCACGGCTTTGTGCAGGCGGCGGCTGCGGATGTATTCCATTGGCGTCTGCCCGCATTCAGCGACAAAACGCGCATGCAGGCGCGCGCTGGAAAGCCCGGCGACCCGCGCCAGGTCCGCCACTTGCAGCGGATAGGCCGCGTGCTGGTCGATATGGGCGTCCAGCGCGGCATAGGGCAGGCGCCGGCTGCCGCTCGTTTGCTGGCGGGCGCCGTTGAGGCTGGCCAACAGCAGCACCGCGCCTTGCTGGGCGATCAGCGGATCGTCCACCGGACTGCCCGCGAGCCAACTGACCAACTGGCTCTGCCCCGTATCCAGGGGCAAGCGGATATTGCGGTCGAGCAAGCGCCGGCTGGCATCGGCGTGATCGCCCAGGCATTGCCCGACCCAGTCATCATCAGGCACATCCAGCACCAGGCAACGGCTGCCCTGGGGGCTGCCGCAGGCGTGATGGGCGCCGGCGGGTACCACCACGAAACTCTGCTGCACCACCTGGCTGCCACGCCCTTCGACTTCGAAGTCCAGCGCGCCGGACAAGCCGAACACCAGCTGCGCATGGTCGTGGCTGTGGACAATCAGATCGTGGCTGTAGTGGCGTAGCGTGAGGATCGGTCTCATCGCGGTCTCCCGTGGCAGGCGGCCAGTCTACACCGAGGGCGCGCCGCCTCGCGCTGTCATGCAACCGACGCATTATTGTCATGGGCCATTAACCGCTGGGGTGCACTGTGGTGAAAACGATCAGAGGGTTGCCCAATGACCAGCGCCGAGCTCGCCAGGCCCAGCCGCAAACAGCGTGTCCGCACCCTGTGGATTTCCGACGTTCACCTGGGTACGCGAGATTGCCAGGCCGAGCACCTGTCGCACTTTCTCAAGGGCTATCACGCCGACAAGGTCTATCTGGTGGGCGATATCATCGACGGCTGGAAACTGCGCAGTGGCATGTATTGGCCCCAGGCCCATACCAACGTCATTCGTCGCTTGCTGACCATGAGCAAGCGCGGCACCGAGGTGATCTATGTCACCGGCAACCATGACGAATTCCTGCGACGCTATTCGAAGCTGATCCTGGGCAACATTCAATTGGTCGACGAAGCGGTGCATGTCACCGCCGATGGTCGACACCTGCTGGTGATCCATGGCGACCAGTTCGATGTGATTACCCGTTATCACCGTTGGTTGGCCTTTCTTGGGGATTCGGCCTACGAATTCACCCTGACGCTCAATCGCTGGCTTAATCATTGGCGGGCCCGTTACGGCTACGGTTACTGGTCGCTGTCGGCGTACCTCAAGCACAAGGTCAAGACCGCCGTCAGCTTCATCAGCGACTTTGAAGAAGCCATCGCCCATGAATGCGTGAAGCGTGAACTGCATGGCGTGGTGTGCGGGCACATCCACCATGCCGAGATTCGCACGGTGGGCGGGGTGGAATACCTCAACTGCGGCGATTGGGTCGAGTCGTGCACGGCGCTGATCGAGCATTGGGACGGCTCGATCGAGCTCTATCGCCTGGCGGACGCCCAGGCGCGCGAAGCGCTGGTCAAGGCTGAGTTGAAAGTGACTGAGCCTGCCTGAATTTTAAACGTTTAGTGGAGAGGAGCTTTTGTGGCGAGGGGATAAATCCCCTCGCCACAGAGGGTTCCTTGTCTTATCTCTCGGCCATCGCCGCCTTGTAGATCGATTGCTTCGGTGCCGCAAACAGTCTTTCCAGCATTGGCTCGAAGAAACTCAGCGGCAGCGTGTCGTACTCGGGATCGAACGCCGCGGCGTCGTATTCTGCACAGAAATCGATCGTCGCCTGGTACTGCGGGTGCTCCCTAAACTGCTCGCGCAGGTGCCGGTCCATGCCCAGGTGATGGAAGAAGTAGTAGCCCTGGAAGATCCCGTGTTTTTCCACCATCCACAGGTTCTCGGCGCTGACGAACGGCTTGAGGATCGCCGCCGCGATGTCTGGATGGTTGTACGAACCCAGTGTGTCGCCAATATCGTGGAGCAGGGCGCAGACCACGTACTCCTCGTCTCGCCCGTCGCGGTAGGCACGGGTGGCGGTTTGCAGGGAGTGGGTCAGGCGATCCACGGGGAAACCGCCGAAGTCGCCATCGAGCAATCTCAGGTGGGTCAGAATCCGGCCCGGCAACTGCCGCGCGTAAGCGCTGAAGTCGGCGGCGATGATTGCCCAGTCTTCCCGGCTGCCGTCCTGCATGTGGGTGAAGCGCGCGTGAGACGTCATCGGCAATCTCCTTAGAACGCCACCTTGCCCAGCAGCATGTCGCGGTACATGACGAAGTCGCCGAGCAGACTGTAGAGAGGGTGTTGGAAAGTCGCAGGGCGGTTTTTTTCGAAGAAGAAGTGCCCGACCCAGGCGAAGCCGTAGCCGGCCACCGGCAGCGCGACCCACAGCCACCAGGCGCCGACGACGAGGGCCAGGGCGAAAACCAGGATGACCAGGGAGGTGCCGATGAAGTGCAGACGCCGGCAGGTGCTGTTGCTGTGTTCGCTGAGGTAATACGGGTAGAACTCGGCGAAGGTATTGAATCGTCTGGTGTTTTCCAAGAATGCAGGCTCTTTGGTTATTGTTTTGGCGGCCGATGCGTCGAGCCGCATACATTGAGTCTAGAGCGAACAATCTCCATAGCCAGTGACAAAGAGCGCCACTTTAGTATCCTTCGCAAATCCAGCCGTACCCTGCGGCTCGTCATGCAAGCAAAACGTCATGAGCGAACGAACGACTTCTTCAAGCTGGGCGATGGGGATTGTCAAGGCGTTGGAAATGGACGGCCTGGACTGTCGGGCGCTGTTCAAGCAACTGGCGCTGGATTTTGCTGCGCTGGAAGATCCCGACGCGCGCTTTACCCAGGACTCGATGACGCGGCTCTGGCAATTGGCGGTGGCTCGCTCCGGCAACCCCGCCATCGGCCTGAACATGGGCAAGGTGGTACGCCCGGCATCGTTCCATGTGGTCGGTTACGCATTGATGTCCAGTCGCACGCTGGTCGAAGGCTTCCAGCGGCTGGTGCGCTACCAGCGGATCATTGCCGAAAGCGCCGACTTGAGTTTTCGTCATCTGGAGGAGAGCTATGGGCTGATTCTCACCGTGCATGGCGATCACCTTCCGCCGACCCGGCAAAGTGCCGAAGCCTCCCTGGCCTGCGCGCTGTCCTTGTGCAGTTGGTTGACCGGACGCACCTTGCATCCGGTAAAGGTACTGTTCCAGGGTTCCGAACCCGTTGACCTGGCACCTTATCAACAGGCTTTTGGCGCGCCACTGGTGTTCGATGCTCCCTATGACGCGCTGATTTTCCAGCAGGAGGACATGGAGGCGCCGCTGCCCACGGCCAACGAGGCCATGGCGCAGCTCCACGATCGGTTTGCCGGCGAATACCTCGCGCGTTTTTCCGGAAGCCGCGTGACCCACCAGGCGCGGCAGGTGCTCTGCCGGCTGCTGCCCCGGGGCGAGCCCAAGCGGGACGTGGTCGCGCAGACCCTGCACTTGTCGCAACGTACCTTGCAGCGGCGCTTGCAGGATGAGGGCACGAGTTTCCAGAACTTGCTGGACGATACGCGCCGCGAACTGGCCGAGCAGTACCTGGCGCAGCCGACCATGACGCTTCTGGAAGTGGCTTATCTGTTGGGGTTTGCCGACCCGAGCAATTTTTTCCGGGCCTTTCGGCGCTGGTTCGGCACCACGCCCGGCGAATACCGGGCGCGGGCTGTAGCGACGCCGGTCAGTGACGCCAGAACGCCGGAATACACAGCACGAACACCGTAATGATCTCCAGCCGGCCGAGCAGCATGCCGCCTGAAAGAATCCACTTGGCCGCATCCGGCAGCGGAGCGAAGTTGCCGGCCGGGCCGATGGTCTCGCCAAGCCCCGGGCCGACGCCGGACACGGTACTGGCGGCGCCGGTCAGCGCCGTCATCCATTCGACGCCCAGCAGCGATAGCAGCAGCGCGATCACGCAGATGGTGATGGCGAAGAAGAACGAGAACGTCAGGATCGACCGGACGATTTCTTCGTCAAGGCGGTGACCGTTGTATTTCTGCTTGATCACCGCGCGCGGGTGAATCAGTTGGTTAAGGTTGGCCCGAAGCAGGATGTAGGCAACCTGGAAGCGGAAAATCTTGATCCCGCCGGCGGTCGAACCCGAGCAGCCGCCGACGAAACCCAGGTAGAAGAACAACATCAGCGAGAAATTGCCCCACAGGCTGTAGTCGCCCAGGGCAAAACCGGTGGTGGTGACGATGGACGTCACGTTCAGCGCCACGTGCCGCAGGGCGTCGAGCCAATGCAGGTCGGTGGTGGCCCAGTACCAGGTGCCGAGCACCAGCCAGGTGACCAGCAGCACGCCGATCAGCCCCTGGACTTGCTGGTCCTTGATCAGCGCCCGGCGGTTGCCGCGCAGGGTCGAGACGTAGAGGGCAAACGGCAGGCTGCCGAGGATCATGATGACAATGGCGACCCAATGCACGGCCGGTTGCGTCCATTTGGCCAGGGACAGGTCGGAGGTGGAAAAACCGCCGGTGGAAATGGCTGACATCGAATGGTTGATCGCATCGAACAGACTCATCCCGGCCCACCACAGTGCCAGCGTGCCGAGAATGGTGATGCCGACGTAGGAGGCCACGATCAGCCGCGCCACCATGTGCGAGCGCGGCATGACTTTTTCCGAGCGATCGGACGATTCGGTCTGGAACAGCCGCATGCCGCCGATGCGCAACAGCGGGAGAATCGCCACCGCCATGCCGATGAAGCCGATACCGCCGAGCCAGTGCAGCAGCGAGCGCCACATCAGGATCCCCGGCGACATTTTATCCAGGCCACTGAGGACCGTTGCGCCGGTGGCGGTAATGCCCGACATGCTTTCGAAAAAAGAATCGGTGTAGCTGATGTGCTGGGTCAGCAAGAACGGCAGCGCGGCAAAGACACACACCACCAGCCAACTGCTGACCGTCAGCAGGTACATGTCCCGGGGGCGCAGATGGATGTGCTCGGGGCGTCCGGGAAGAATCAACGCGAGGCCGGCGACAAAGGTAATCATGCTCGACCAGAGGAATGATGGCAGGTCGCTGGTGCGTTCGTAGATCAGCAACGTGGCCATCGGCACGATCATGAAGATCGCCAGGGTGATCAGGAAGATGCCGATGATGAAACCAATGATCCGCAGGGTCGGCAACGCCATGAAGTCCGCTCGGGCTGATAGGGGAAAGGGCGCCATTCTACCTGTGACAAGCGGCATGTAAACCGGCGCCCGGCGCTGCTTGCAACTGAATTTGCACTAACGAACTGGCGGCACAAGCCACTAGAATAGCCGAACATTTTTCCAGGAGGTCGCCGATGCAGGCTCTCGACGCTTTGCTCAACCGTGTTTCCGTTCCGCGTCTGGTGGACCCTGCGCCCACGCCCGAACAACGCCAGGTCATGTTCGCCGCAGCGATGCGTGCGCCGGATCATGGCCAACTGCGCCCGTGGCGTTTCCTGACCATCGAAGGCGAAGCACGTCACCGCATGGGTGAGCTGCTGGCCGAGGCGGCACGCTTCAATGATCCGCTGGTGCCGGAAGCCGTGGTGGAGAAGGCCCTCAATGGCCCATTGCGCGCGCCCTTGGTCGTGGTGGTGATCGCGCGATTGCAGGACCATTTCAAGATTCCCAAGCCTGAGCAATTGCTGGCAGCCGGCTGCGCGGCCCATGGGATTTTGCTGGCCGCTTATGCCCAGGGCGTTGGCGGGGTGTGGCGTACCGGGGAATTGGCCTATTCGCCCCACGTCGCGCGGGGGCTGGGCCTGGAGGAAGGGGAGGAGGTGATCGGCTTCCTTTACCTGGGTACACCGCAAAAAGAGGCGCGCGCGGCGCCGCAGGAAGATATCGGGCAGTTTGTGCAGGAATGGACCGGCGCCTAGAAAACCAGCCTGGCCCTTGGCGGAGGGAATTTATCTGTGGCGAGGGGATTTATCCCCGTTGGGCTGCGAAGCAGCCCTTAAAGCTGACGCCTCGGGATATCAAGTGGCTCGATACAAATCTTGGGGCTGCTACGCAACCCAGCGGGGATAAATCCCCTCGCCACAACGGATGTCTAGCCACAGACGTTGCTTACTTGCAAACATCCGCAATCGCCAGCGCCAGCGCATCCAGGCGCGTCGCGTCGATGCCGGCCACGTTGGCCCGGCCGGTGCCGACCATGTAGACGCTATGGCGCTCGCGCAGTTGCCCGACCTGTTCCGGCGAGAGTCCGGTGTAGGAAAACATACCGCGTTGCACCCCCATATGGGCGAAGCGTTCGCGTAGACCATGGGGTTCGAGCGCTTCCAGCAATCCGCCGCGCAACTGCGCGATGCGCAGGCGCATGGCTTCCACTTCGTCGGCCCACAGGCCTTTCAACTGCGGATTGCCAAGGATCGTCGCAACCACCGCCGCACCATGGTCCGGTGGCGTCGACCACAGGTTGCGAGCGATGTTGGCCAGTTGACTGCGGATGTCGACCAGTTTCTCACCATCGTGGGCGCAGACGATCAGCGCACCGGTGCGGTCGCGATAAAGACCGAAGTTCTTCGAGCATGAGCTGGTGATCAGTACTTCGGGCAGCGCTTCGGCGAACAACCGCACAGCCCAGGCGTCCTGCTCCAGCCCGTCGCCAAAGCCCTGGTAAGCGAAGTCGATCAGCGGCAGCAGACTGCGGCTGCGCACCACGTCGAGCACCTGGCGCCATTGCTCATGGGTCAGGTCGAAACCGGTGGGGTTGTGGCAACAGGCGTGCAGCAGTACCACGTCTCCCTTTGGCACCTGGTTCAGGGTTGCCAACATTGCCTCGAAATCCAGGCGGTTGTCGGCACCGACGTAGGGGTAGTGGCTGGCCTTGACGCCGGCGGCGGCGAAAATGGTCTCGTGGATTGGCCAGGTCGGGTTGCTCAGCCAGACGCCACGGCCCGGCAGGCACTGGGCGATGAAGTCGGCGCTCAAGCGCAGGGCGCCGGTACCGCCCGGCGTCTGGGTGGCGCCGGCGCGTTTATCGGCGAGCAGCGGCGAGTCTGCTCCGAGCACCAGTTCATTGATCAACCGGCCGAACGCGGCGTCACCATGGCCACCGATGTAAGTCTTGGTGAACTGACGGTCTACCAGTTGCTGTTCGGCCTGTTTCACTGACTGGAGAATCGGCGTCAGGCCCTGGGCATCCTTGTAGACACCCACGCCCAGGTCGAACTTGCCAGGATTGCTGTCCGCCCCGTAGGCCTCCATCAGGCCGAGGATCGGGTCGCCGGGCACGCGGCCGATGGCATCGAAATGCATTACTTGCGGCCCTCGGCGGTCTTGGCGACGTCGTCGGTACGGGCGGCCATGATGAAGTCGTTGCGGTGCAGACCCTTGATGGAGTGGCTCCACCAGGACACGGTGACTTTGCCCCACTCGGTGAGCAGGCCGGGGTGATGCCCTTCAGCCTCGGAGATTTCGCCGACCGCGTTGGTGAACGCCAGGGCATGCTTGAAATTCTTGAACAGGAAAACCTTTTCCAGCTGCATCACGCCGTCGCGCACTTCGATGTTCCAGTCGGGGATCTGCTTGATCAGGATCGGCAGTTCTTCGTCGCTGACCTGCGGGGCATCGGCGCGGCAGGCTTCGCAATGGGCTTGGTTCAGAGTGTTCATGGTGTGTTCCCGGATCGAATATTTGGAAAACGTCGATGCGCCCACGCTAAAGCAAAGCCGCGTGGCGCAACAGACTCAATTGAAAGCAAAAGTAGCGGTTCACGCCGCTTTCGGTGGAAATTTCGGCGCGTGCAGGCCCAGTTCCCGGCCGCGCCCGACCATGCCCATGATGTCCTCGTGGGCCAGGTCGAACAGGCGCTTGAGCTCGGGCAGGACGAAATACACCGGCTGCAGGATGTCGATGCGATACGGCGTGCGCATGGCCTCCAGCGGGTCGAAGGCTTGATGCTCCGGCTCGTCCGACAGGCAATAAACGGTTTCCTTGGGGGACGACAGGATGCCGCCGCCGTAGATGCGCCGACCGTGCGGGGTGTCCACCAGGCCGAACTCGATGGTCATCCAATAGAGGCGCGCCAGGTAAACGCGTTCTTCCTTGGAAGCCTGTAGGCCAAGTTTGCCGTAGGTGTGGGTAAATTCAGCGAACCACGGGTTGGTCAGCAGCGGACAGTGGCCGAAGATCTCGTGGAAAATATCCGGCTCTTGCAGGTAATCGAGTTCTTCACGGGTACGAATAAACGTCGCGACCGGAAACTGTTTGCTGGCGAGCAGTTCGAAGAACGTCTGGAACGGAATCAGCGCCGGTACCCGGGCGACTTGCCAGCCCGTGGTTTCGCCGAGCACCTTGTTGATTTCCCCCAGTTGTGGAATGCGGTCGTGGGGCAGGCCAAGCTTGTCGATGCCGTCCAGGTATTCCTGGCACGCACGGCCTTCAATGACTTTCAGCTGGCGGGTGATCAGCGTGTTCCACACCGCGTGTTCTTCGGCGGGGTAGTCGATAAAACCTTGCGCATCGGGCTCGCGGGCCACGTATTGCGTCTGCTTCATGCTGCTCTCCTGCTGTTATCCCTCAAGGGAAGACTTGTTTTTTGTTATGTCCAGCGATGGATTAGAGATAACTCGAAGCAGGAGCGGGTGCAGCAGGTCGATTCAAGATTGAAGGGCTTATCTGCGGCAATTTTGTAAACTTTTCGTTACGTATTGGCGGGTATCGCCGCTTTGAAGGGATATCAGGCTATAAAAGCTCCTACAACTGTCACATAATCTTGACGACTATTTGCGCTGTTGCGCCGAAAAAACTTGTGGCGAGGGAGCTTGCTCCCGCTGGGGCGCGAAGCGGCCCCTGTTTTGGGTCTGCTGCGCAGCCCAGCGGGAGCAAGCTCCCTCGCCACAGAGGGGCTGGAATGGCGCGCTTTTCTACTCATATGCACCTGGGCCCTTTTATGCGCATCAAAGTCCACTGCCAGAATCGCATCGGCATCCTGCGGGACATCCTCAACCTGCTGGTGGAATACGGCATCAACGTCGCTCGTGGCGAAGTGGGGGGCGAGCACGGCAATGCGATCTACCTGCACTGTCCGAACCTGATCAATATCCAGTTCCAGGCGTTGCGTCCCAAGTTCGAAGGGATCGCCGGGGTATTCGGCGTCAAGCGGGTAGGGCTGATGCCCAGCGAGCGTCGGCACATGGAGCTCAACGCCTTGCTCGGCGCCCTCGAGTTTCCGGTGCTGTCCATCGACATGGGCGGCTCTATTGTCGCGGCCAACCGGGCGGCGGCGCAGTTGCTCGGGGTGCGGGTCGACGAAGTGCCCGGCATCCCGCTGTCCCGCTACGCCGAGGACTTCGACTTGCCGGAGCTGGTGCGCGCCAACCAGTCGCGTATCAACGGGCTGCGGGTCAAGGTCAAGGGCGATGTGTTCCTGGCCGACATCGCCCCGCTGCAATCGGAGCACGACGACAGCGAAGCCATGGCCGGTGCGGTACTGACCCTGCACCGCGCCGACCGGGTCGGCGAGCGTATCTACAATGTGCGCAAGCAGGAGCTGCGCGGCTTCGACAGTATTTTCCAGAGTTCGAAAGTGATGGCGGCAGTGGTTCGCGAGGCGCGGCGCATGGCCCCGCTGGACGCGCCGCTGTTGATAGAAGGCGAAACCGGTACCGGCAAGGAACTGCTGGCCCGCGCCTGTCACCTGGCCAGTCCGCGCGGGCAGTCACCGCTGATGGCGCTCAACTGCGCCGGGCTGCCGGAGTCCATGGCCGAGACCGAGTTGTTCGGCTACGGCCCCGGTGCCTTTGAAGGCGCCCGGGCCGAAGGCAAGCTCGGCCTGTTGGAGCTGACTGCGGGAGGCACGCTGTTCCTCGACGGCGTTGGGGAAATGAGCCCGCGCCTGCAAGTGAAGTTGCTGCGCTTTTTGCAGGACGGTTGCTTTCGTCGCGTCGGCAGTGACGAAGAGGTCTACCTGGATGTCCGGGTGATCTGCGCGACCCAGGTCGACTTGTCCGAACTCTGCGCCCGAGGGGAATTCCGTCAGGATCTGTACCACCGCTTGAACGTGCTTTCCTTGCATATCCCACCGTTGCGCGAATGCCTCGATGGGCTGGAGCCATTGGTGGAGCATTTTCTCGACCAGGCCAGCCGCCAGATCGGCTGTCCGCTGCCAAGGCTTGCCCCGGCGGCGATGGAACGTCTCAGCCACTACCATTGGCCGGGCAACGTCCGGCAGTTGGAAAACGTGCTGTTCCAGGCCGTTTCCCTGTGCGACGGCGCAAAGGTCAAGGCCGAGCACATCCGCCTGCCGGACTACGGCGTGCGCCAACCCCTTGGCGACTTTTCCCTGGAGGGTGGGCTGGACGAGATCGTCGGGCGTTTCGAGAAAGCGGTGCTGGAGCGCCTGTACTCCGAACACCCCAGCAGCCGGCAACTGGGCAAGCGGTTGGGGGTTTCCCATACGACTATTGCCAATAAGCTGCGCGAGTATGAAGTCGGTAAAACCGAGTCATAGCTATTTATCTATTGTGTTTGTGCCGGCCTCATCGCGAGCAAGCTCGCTCCCACTGGGTTTTCCAAATGCACCCCAACCCGCAGAGCGCTGAAGATCCAATGTGGGAGCGAGCTTGCTCGCGATGGCGGCAGTGGCCATCAGCCGGGGACAAGCATTGCCACCCACCGGCATGCCACCGCCGGTTTTTCGTCTCCGGTCTTGCTCCAGTATCCCTTCCACAATTCTCCAGCCCTTTGTTTACCGGGCCCGGGCCCGTCAGAAAAAAGTTGGTCTGCTAATTGCTTAAGGCTCTGCAACACAGCAGTGGACGGCAAACGTCCGGCATGCAGAGGAACGACAGTGGACAAGTACCTTTATGTGGCAATGACCGGCGCCAGCCAGAACGCACTGGCGCAGCGGGCCCATGCCAACAACCTGGCGAACATCTCCACCAACGGTTTTCAGAAAGACCTGGAGCAGGCACGTTCGATGCCGGTGTTCGGCGACAGCTTTCCGGCGCGGGCGTTTGCCATGTCCGAACGGCCTGCTACCGATTTCACCCCGGGTGCGCTGATTGAAACCGGCCGTGAACTGGACGTGGCCGTCAGCGGGCCGGGCTGGATGGCCGTGCAGAACCCCGACGGTGGCGAAAGCTACGTGCGCACCGGCAGCCTCAACGTCGACGCCCTTGGCGTGCTGCGCGCCGGCAACGGCATGCCGGTGATGGGCAACGGCGGTCCGATTGCCGTGCCGCCAGAGCAGAAAATCGAAATCGGCCAGGACGGCACCATCAGCATCCGCGCCATGGGCGAAGGCCCACGGGTGATGGCTGAAGTGGACCGCATCAAGCTGGTCAACCCGGACCTCAAGACCATGACCAAAGGCCTGGACGGCTCGATCCGTTCCAAGGACGGCCAGCCGGCGCCCATCGATGGCAACGTGCAGCTGGTGTCGGGGTTCCAGGAAGCGAGCAACGTCAATGCCGTGGATGAGATGACTTCGGTGCTGGCCCTGGCCAAGCAGTTCGAGCTTCACGTCAAGATGATGACCACCGCCAAAGAAGGCGATGAGGCCATGGCTCGGGTCTTGCAGATCTAATCATTAATTACAGCGCTGCGCCGAAAAACAGGCGTATGAGGAGAATCGAATGCTTCCGGCTCTTTGGGTTGCCAAAACAGGTCTGTCCGCCCAGGACACCAACCTTTCCACTATTTCCAACAACCTGGCGAACGTTTCGACCACGGGTTTCAAACGTGATCGCGCCGAGTTCCAGGACCTGCTCTACCAGGTAAAACGCCAGCCAGGCGCCCAATCGACCCAGGACAGCGAATTGCCCTCGGGCCTGCAAGTGGGTACCGGTGTGCGCATTGTCGGCACCCAGAAAAACTTCAACGCCGGTAGCCTGCAAACCACCGAGCAGCCGCTGGACATGGCCATCGACGGTCGCGGTTTCTTCCAGATCCTGCAGCCGGACGGCACCACGTCCTACACCCGTGACGGTACCTTCCACCTCGACTCCAACGGCCAGATCGTCAACGCCAGCGGTTTCGCCCTGGAGCCGGCCATCGTCATCCCGAACGATGCGCAGACATTCACCGTGGGCCGTGACGGCACCGTGTCCATCACCATCGCGGGCAATCCGGCTGCGCAGGTGATCGGTAACCTGCAGACCGCTGACTTCATCAACCCGGCCGGCCTGCAGGCGGTGGGTAACAACCTGTTCCTGGAAACCGCCGCCAGCGGCGCGCCGCAAGTCGGCACCCCAGGCCTGAACGGTTTCGGCACCACGCTGCAGAACACCCTGGAAACCTCCAACGTGAGCACCGTCGAGGAAATGGTCAACATGATCACCACCCAGCGCGCCTACGAGATGAACTCCAAGGTGATCTCCACCGCCGACCAGATGCTCTCGTTCGTCACGCAGAACCTGTAATACGTCGCTAAATCCGTCATTAGGTAGATAGGGTGGCCCCAGGGTCGCCTGCAACACCAAGAGGTAGGGTCATGAATCGCTTTGTATCTGTTCTGGCATTGAGTGGGGTTACCGCGCTGGCGGGCTGTGTCGCGCCAACGCCCAAGCCCAATGACCCGTATTACGCTCCGGTGTTGCCACGCACGCCGTTGCCGGCTGCCGCCAATAACGGCTCGATCTACCAGGCTGGCTTCGAACAGAACCTGTACAGCGACCGCAAGGCTTTCCGGGTCGGTGACATCATCACCATCACCTTGAACGAGCGGACCCAGGCCAGCAAGAACGCCAACTCGCAGATCGACAAGACCAGCCAGACCAGCGTCGGCCTGACGTCGTTGTTCGGCTCCAGCCTGACCACCAACAACCCGATCGGTGGCGGCGACCTGAGCCTCAACGCCGGCTACGGTTCCGACCGGTCGACCCAAGGCGACAGCCAGTCCGGCCAGAGCAACAGCCTGACCGGTTCGATCACCGTGACCGTCGCCGATGTACTGCCCAACGGCATCATCGCCGTACGCGGCGAGAAGTGGTTGACGCTCAATACCGGCGATGAGCTGGTGCGTATTGCCGGCATGGTCCGCGCCGATGACATCTCCACCGACAACACTGTTCCGTCGACCCGCGTGGCCGATGCGCGCATCACCTATTCGGGCACTGGTGCCTTTGCCGATGCGAGTCAGCCAGGTTGGTTCGACCGTTTCTTCCTCAGCCCGAAGTTCCCTTTCTAGGTGATCAAGTTGAATCTTAAACAGCTGTTGATCGGTGCCCTGGTGATGTCGGCAGCCTTCACCGCTCAAGCCGAGCGCCTGAAGGACATCGCCAGCATTTCCGGCGTGCGTTCCAACCAGTTGATCGGTTACGGCCTGGTCGTGGGCCTGAACGGTACCGGTGACCAGACCACCCAGACTCCGTTCACCCTGCAGACCTTCAATAACATGCTGTCGCAGTTCGGCATCAAGGTGCCGGCCGGCTCCGGCAACGTGCAGTTGAAGAACGTCGCGGCGGTGTCGATCAGTGCCGACCTGCCGCCGTTCGCCAAGCCCGGCCAGCAAGTGGATATCACTGTCTCGTCCATCGGCAACTCCAAGAGCCTGCGTGGCGGGACCTTGCTGCTGACCCCGCTCAAGGGTATCGACGGCAACGTCTACGCAATCGCCCAGGGCAACCTGGTGGTGGGCGGGTTCGATGCCGAGGGGCGTGACGGTTCGAAGATCACCGTCAACGTTCCGTCGGCCGGCCGTATTCCCGGCGGTGCGTCGGTTGAACGTGCCGTGCCGAGCGGCTTCAATCAGGGCAACAGCCTGACCTTGAACCTCAACCGTTCCGACTTCACCACGGCCAAGCGCATCGTCGACAAGATCAACGACATGCTCGGCCCAGGCGTGGCCCAGGCCATCGACGGTGGCTCGATTCGTGTCACCGCGCCACTGGACCCGAGCCAGCGCGTCGACTACCTGTCGATCCTCGAAAACCTTGAGGTCGATCCGGGCCAGGCGGTGGCGAAAGTCATCATCAATTCGCGCACCGGCACCATCGTGATCGGCCAGAACGTCAAGGTTTCGCCGGCCGCCGTGACCCACGGCAGCCTGACCGTGACCATCACCGAAGACCCGATCGTCAGCCAGCCGGGGCCATTGTCCAACGGCCAGACCGCCGTGGTTCCGCGCTCGCGGGTCAATGCCGAACAGGAAGCCAAGCCGATGTTCAAGTTCGGCCCGGGCACCACCCTGGATGAGATCGTCCGGGCGGTAAACCAGGTCGGCGCGGCACCGGGCGACCTGATGGCAATTCTCGAAGCCTTGAAGCAGGCCGGCGCGTTGCAAGCCGACCTGATCGTGATTTAAGGAACGAGCCATGGATATGCGCAAGGGCGCTTTGATCAGCGGCGATTCGGGGTCCTACTCGGACCTCAACCGCCTGAACCAGCTCAAGGTCGGCGACAAGAACAGCGACGGTAACCTGCGCAAGGTGGCGCAGGAGTTCGAGTCGCTGTTCCTTGGCGAGATGCTCAAGTCCATGCGTTCGGCCACCGAAGCGATGGGCAAGGACAATCCGATGAATACTGCCGAAGCCAAGCAGTATCAGGAAATGTACGACCAGCAGCTGGCCGTTTCGATGTCCCGCGAGGGCGGTGGTATCGGCCTGGCCGACGTGCTGCTGCGCCAGATGTCGAAGAACAAACCGACGGCGCCAGGTGAGGCGGCTACGTTGTCCGCCGCCAAGCAGCAAGAGGCGCTGGACAAGGTGACCAAGCCGGTTGTAACGCCGGTGGCCGCCGGAACGCTGCCCACCGACGGGCCTTTGTCGCGCACCAATGGCCAGCGCCCGCTGTGGGCTTCGCGGGCCGTGAACGCGCCGCAAGGTGCAGGCGAGGGCGTGCACCGCAACGATATGGAATTGCTCAACCAGCGTCGCCTGGCGCTGCCGCCGAAATTGGCCGACCGCCTGCTCGCCGGGCTGGTGCCTGCGGCTGCGGCCTCGACCGAGGCGCCCGCACAGAACATCCTGCCTGACCGCGCCGTTGCCGCCGTCAAGCCGGCCACCGGCGAATTGGGCAATGGTGACTGGCTGGCCGCGCTCAAGGATTCCGAGGCCAAAGGGCAGGTACAGGTTTATGGGCGCGCCGTGGCACAACCGCCACTGGCGCCGGCCCGCAAGGCGTTCCGCGATGCTGATGAATTCGTCAATGCGATGTTGCCGATGGCCAAGGAAGCCGCCGAGCGCATCGGTGTCGATCCGCGTTACCTGGTGGCCCAGGCCGCCCTGGAAACCGGTTGGGGTAAATCGGTCATGCGTCAGCCTGATGGCAGCAGCAGTCACAACCTGTTCGGCATCAAGGCCAGCAAGAACTGGACGGGCGATTCGGCGCGGGCAATCACCAGCGAATTCCGCAACGGTGAGATGGTCAAGGAAACCGCCGAGTTCCGCTCCTACGCATCGTACCGCGACAGCTTCCATGACCTGGTCAATCTGCTGCAAAGCAACAGTCGCTATCAAGCTGTGCTGAAGTCGGCCGATAACCCGGAACAGTTTGTACGCGAATTGCAGAAGGCCGGTTACGCCACCGACCCGAACTACGCCAGCAAGATTTCGCAGATAGCTCGGCAGATGACGAGTCCACAAAACTTCGCTTCGGCAAGCGCTACCACGATTTTATAAGGATTGAACCATGAGTCTGCTCAACATAGGGATGTCGGGCCTGTCGGCCAGTCAGTTCGCCCTGTTAACCACGGGTAACAACATTGCCAACGTCGATACCGATGGGTATTCGCGCCAGCAGACCGTGCAGGGCACCAAGGCTTCCAATCAATACGGCAACGTGTTCATCGGTTCCGGCACCACCCTGGCCGACGTGCGGCGGGTATACAACGCCTATCTCGAAGCGCAGTTGAAGACCACCACCTCGCTCAACAGTGACGCGGCGGCCTACCAGTCGCAGATTTCCCCGCTCGATGCGCTGTTGTCGGACACCGGCACCGGTCTCAATGGTGCCCTGACCAAGTTCTTCGCCTCGGTGCAGAACGTCAACGCCAAGCCGGGCGACGATGCGTCCCGCCAGTTGCTGCTCAGCGATGCCCAGGCCATGAGCGCCCGGTTCAATTCCGTCGCCAGCGAGCTGAACAAACAGAGCGAGACCATCAACGGCAACCTCAAGACCATGGTCGAGCAGGTCAACAGCCTGGCTAACACCGTGGCTCAGTTGAACAAGAAAATCGCCGAGGTTTCCAACAGCGGTGGCGCACCCAACGACCTGCTCGATGCTCGCGGCGAAGTCATTCGGCAGATTTCCAGCCTGACCGGTACCCAGGTCGTGGAAAATGGCAGCAGCCTGGACATCTACCTGGGCTCCGGCCAGCCCTTGGTGCTGGGCACCACGGTCAACAAGCTGGAAACCGTGCCGGACAAGAACGATCCGGGGCGCCTGGGCATCCAGCTCAACAGTGGTTCCAGTGTCATGGACCTCACTCAGGTCCTCTCGGGCGGCGAGATCGGCGGCCTGATGCGCTACCGCAGCACCGTGCTCGACCCGGCCATGAACGAGCTGGGGCGCGTGGCCCTGGTCGTTGCCGACCAGATGAATGCCATCCAGGCCTCGGGCATCGACCGCAACGGTGATTTTGGCTCCAACCTGTTCTCCAATATCAACAGCGCCGCGCAGGTAAGCCAGCGCAGCGTGGCATCGCTGAACAACAGCACCGGGTCCGGCAACTTCGAAGTGGCCATCAAGGACACCGGCAAGCTGAGCACCAATGACTACAAGGTCACCTTCACCAGCGGCACCGACTACACCGTGCAGCGCCTGCCCGACGGCACGTCGATGGGCAGCTTCAGCACCACGACCAATCCCCCGCCGGAAATCGACGGTTTCTCGATGAAATTCGTCAACGGCACGGCGGCAACCGGCGACTCGTTCAAGCTGACCCCGACCCGCAACGCGGCGGCCAGCATCAAGACCGAGATGACCGACTCCAAGCGGCTGGCGATCGCCGCGCCGCTGGGCGCCGCCATCGCACCCGGCGGCAGCGGCACGCTGAGCATTCCGGCCAGCGGCCAGCCGACCCTGACGACCAAGCTGGACATCTACGACGCCGCCACCACCAGCATCATCCAGAATGGCATCAAGACGTCCACGCCGGTCAAGGTGGTGTTCGGTGATCCGTCCGCCGATGGCACCAGCCAGCCGTATCAGTTGCTCGATGCCCAGGGCAACGAGATCAGTACCGGTTCGATCAAGCCCGGCGAAAGCAACACCCTGAACCTGACCATTCCGCTCAAGGATGCCAATGGCAACCCGATCACGGATGGCGCGACCCCGCCGGTACAACGCACGGTCGCTTTTGAAATGAGCATCGCCGGCGCACCGACCAAAGGTGCCGCCATCAACGTCACGCTTACCCAGCCCGGCAGCCTGGACAACCGTAACGGCACCGCCCTGGCCGACCTGCAGACAGGCAAGACCGTCGACACCAACAGCAACAGCAAAGGTATTTCCCTGAGCGATGCCTACGGCAAGCTGGTCGAAGGCGTCGGTGCCAAGGCCGCTCAGGGCAAGCTCGACAGCGCCGCCACTGGCGCGATCCTGAAAAACGCCTCGGACGCCCGCGACTCGCTGTCCGGCGTGGACCTGGACGAAGAGACCGGGAACCTGGTGAAGTTCCAGCAGTACTACACCGCGTCCTCGCAGATCATCAAGGCGGCGCAGGAAATCTTCAGCACTTTGATCAACAGTCTTTAAGGAGTCGTAGCCCATGCGAATTTCCACCAATCAGTTTTATGACACCTCGGCTGCGAACTATCAGAAGAACTTCGCAAAAGTCCTCAAGACCATGGAAGAGAGCTCAAGCCAGGTTCGCGTGAACACCGCGGCCGATGATCCGGTGGGCGCTTCGCGTCTGCTGCAGTTGGGTACCCAGGCGGCGTTGCTCGACCAGTACGAAACCAACACCAAGACCATCAGGGCGACCCTGGGCACTACTGAAGCGGTCATGGAGAGCATTGGTAACGTGCTGCAGCGCGCCAGGGAACTGTCCGTGAGTGCCGGTAACGCCGGCTACACCGATGCTGACCGTCAAGCCACTGCCTCGGAGCTGGGCCAGATCGAAGAGCAGTTGCTGAGCCTGATGAACTCCAAGGACGAAAACGGCAAGTACATATTCGCCGGGTCCAAGGGCGACACCATCCCGTTCACCCGCAACGACGATGGCACCTACAGCTATAACGGTGATCAGGTCACCCTCGACCTGCCGATCGGCGATACCATGTCCATGGCCACCAACAGCACCGGCTGGGAAGTGTTCCAGCAAGCCGTCAATACCAGCCGCAGCCAGGTCACCATGACCGCGCCGGCAGTCAATGACGGTCGTGTCGTGCTGTCCGACGGCCAGGTGTCGTCCAGTGTCAGCTACAACAGCAAGTTTCGCAGCGGCGAGCCGTACACCGTGGAATTCGTCAGCGGTACGCAGCTGAAAATCACCGACTCGCTCGGTAATGACGTGACGGCGGAAGCCAGCCAGGGCGGCAGTTTCGACCCTGCCAGCAAGAGTGGTCAGGCAGTCAATTTCCGTGGCGTGGAGCTGACCCTGAACATCAATCTGCAAACGGGTGACGACCCCGCCACGGTGTTGCCAGGGCGCACCTTCACGCTGGCTGCCAAGCCGGACACCTTTGTTCCGACACGCAGCCCCGGCAACCCGACAGCGGTGCAGATCACCGGCAGTGAGATCACCGACCCGGTGGCGTACCACGCCAGTTTCCCTACCGGTTCGGCAGTGCTGAAGTTCACCAGCGCTACCGATTTCGAACTTTATGCCGCGCCGCTGACCGCTGACAGCCGGCCGGTTTCCAGCGGTACCCTCGCCGGTAACGTGGCAACAGCTTCGGGCGTCAGCTTCACCTTGAACGGCGCGCCCGCCGCGGACGATCAGTTCAGCGTCGCAATCAACACCCACGAAACCCAGAATATCCTGGACACCGTGAGCCAGTTGAAGAAGGCGTTGAACACCCCTACCAATGGTGACCCTCTCGAGGTACAGAAACTTCAGGCTTCGTTGGCTTCCGGTATCGGCAACCTGACGAGCGGCACCGATCAACTCTCCAGTGCCCGGAGTTCGGTCGGCGGTCGGGGTCAGTCGCTGGATACCCAAAGCGGCACCAACCAGAGTCTGGTCCTGGCCAACAGCCAGACCCAATCGTCGATTCGTGATTCCGATTCAGCCGAAGTATTGATTCGCCTGACGATGCAAAGCACCATGCTGCAAGCCTCGCAACTGGCCTTCAGCAAAATCGCGCAGTTGGGTCTGTTCAACAAGATCTGAGCCGGTATCGACCGAGCCGCCAACCGTCTTTTTTAAGCGGTTTCGGGGCTCCGACCTGAAAAGGCCGGAGCCCGCCGCTCGAGAGTTTTAACCGTGAAGCTACTTCCCCTCGTCAGTATCGTTATCCCTGCCTACAACCCTCGGTTTTTCGACCAGGCACTGCTCAGTGCCTTGGCCCAGACCTACGAAAATATTGAAATCATTATTTGCGACGATTCGCCTGGCGATGAAATTCGCCACATCGTTGGATCTTTTACACAGCCGGCCCATCCCGTCCGTTATCTGAAAAACCCGCAACGATTGGGGCTCCAAGGCAACCTGTTGCGCTGTGTCGAAGAGGCGCAGGGCGAATTCATCAAGGTGTTGTGCGATGACGATCGACTGTTTGCGCCGAGCATTGCAATGCAGGCTCAGGTACTGATGGATCATGCGGACGTCAGCGTGGTATTTGCCCTGCGATTGTTGTGCGATGCGGGAAACTTTATTTTGCCGCCGCGCATCGAAAATTGCCGCTTCGCGCCAAATGACGCCCTGCTCAAGGGCGACGACATGCTGGCGATTTTCGAGAAAACACCGACCAACTTCATCGGCAATTTCAGTTCGACCCTGATGCGTCGGGCCGATGTACTGGAACTGTTGCCGGCCCTGGTCCAGGAGGGTGCTGGATTCGTTGCCACGCTCGACTTTGCCTTGTTCGTCTGTTTGATGCGCCGCGGTAATCTGGTCGCCCAGGGGACGGTCCTGAGTGTCGAGCGTCTGTATCCCGGGCGGCTGAGCAAGACTCCGGAAATGCTCAAGGCGGCGAAGGTGGAGTGGGAGTGGTTGGCACAGATGCTCGCCGTGCGAAACGGCGAGGCGGCGCCCGCCTCGGGCTGGGTGCGCTATGTGGATCTGAGCAGTGTCACCGATCAACCTCACGCCTGGCAGGAACTGTGTGTGACCCGGGTGCTGGGCAATCGCAACACCGTGGTCAATGGCCGAGTGGGGGCGCAGAGTGAAAGCTACGCCGAGTTCTATCGCGAATGGCTGTCGATCCGCCGGTTCAGCGAGGTCGAACAGCGCACCATGCCTGCGCGCATCGACAGTTGGCCGTCGCGTCCGAACATCGTACTCATTGTCATCGACAGCGTTGGGGACAGTGTGGCGTTGATGGCGACGCTACGCGGCATTGATGGCCAGCTCTATCCGGCGCACGCCGTGGTGGTATTGTCCGATGCCCATTGCGAGGTCAATGACCGTGTACTGCAGCTGCCCTATCAGGCCGACTGGGCACGGCAACTCAATGCCATTGTTCCGCAGTTGGAGGGCGCACATTGGTTCTACCTGCTGCGCGCTGGCGATACCCTCCGTGATTCAGCATTGTTAATCCTGGCCGAACGCGTGGCAGGGATACAAGGGGTTCTTTGCGTCTATAGCGACGAAGGAGCGCTGATGGATGCAGAATCATGCGAGCCCGTGTTCAAACCTGACTTCAACCTGGACCTGATGCGCGCCTATCCCTACGTCGGCCGAACCCTGGCCTTTGAGCGTGAGCGTTTCATGGCCCTAGGCGGTTTCGATCCGGCACGTGGTGAGCTGGCACCTCATGATCTGCTCTGGCGCCTGGTGGAAGAAGCCGGTCCGCAGATTATCGAGCACATCGCCGAAATTCAGGTGGAGTCCGTCCTCACCTTTGCCCAATGGTTGTCCTGGCCCGAGGTCATTGAGAATAATGCCGCGATGGTTAGCGCGCACCTTGACCGTATTGGCATGGTGCATGAGATTCGCCAGGACACGTTGCCATTGATCAATCGCATCGACTATCGACACAGCACACGCCCGCTCGTATCGGTCATCCTGCGCACCGGTGATTCGCTTGCAGTATTGCAGCGCTGCACCGAAAGCCTGATCGAGCGCACCGCCTACACCCATTACGAAATTCTGATTGTGGACAGCGGCGTCCAGGCTCCGGCCATGCTTGACTGGCTGGCAAACATGTCACAGCTGGGCGCGAGCATGTTGCGGGTGCTGCGTTACGCTGGCGAGGATAGCGATGCGGCGGTGCACAACTTCGCTGCGAGCCAGGCCCGAGGCGAGTACCTGTTGTTGCTCAGCCCACAAATCGTCATGGGTGAAATTGATTGGCTGGACGAAATGCTCAATCATGCCCAGCGGCCTGAAGTCGCGGTGGTCGGAGCGAGAATACTCAGTCCCCAGGGCACGATTGCCGGTGGCGGACAGATTCTTGGGTTGGCCGGGCCGGTGGGCACACCGTTTCAGGGTGAGACGGCAGCATCCCGAGGCTACATGCAGCGCTTGCATGTCACCCAGAACTGGAGTTCGGTCAGCAGCGATTGCCTGATGGTGCGCAAGCAAGTGTTCGAAGACCTTGGAGGTCTGGATGATGCGACTTTTACGCTGGGCCTCAGCGATGTCGACTTGTGCTTGCGTGCGGGCAAGGATGGCTACCTGGTGGTCTGGACGCCTTATGCCAGCGTCATGCAGGTTGCTCCGCCGTCATCGGGTCAGCCTGAAGAAACAACACGGTTGGAGCGCGAGCGCGAAATATTCTATCGCAAGTGGTTGCCCCAGATCGCCCGAGACCCGGCCTATAGTCCTTCCTTGAGCCTGGGGGTTTCCAGTTTCAGCCTCGAACCTTCGCTGCGTAACAACTGGAACCCGTTCTGCACTCGTGCCTTGCCGCTGGTGCTTGGTCTGCCGGTCAATGCAACCGCGGTGGGCCACTATCGTGTCACTGCCCCGTTGGCCGAGCTGGAAGCGGCTGGACGGGTCATTGCCCGGGTAGCCTACGAGTCGCCTTCCACTGTTGATATCGAGCGATTGTCTCCAGACACTATCGTTTTGCAGGGACGCTACAGCGAGGGTTCCGCTGGCGACATCCTGCGGATGAAGAAGTATTCCAATGCTTTGCGAATTTTCGAGCTCGACGACTACATCGTCAGCGCACCCAAGAAAAATACCCATGCCCGCAACAAGCCGGCCAATACCGAGCAGATGTTGCGCGAGGGCATCGGGCTCTGTGATCGCGTGGTGGTGACCACTCAACCATTGGCCGATGCCCTGTCCAGTATGCACAGCGAGATACGCGTGGTGCCCAACATGCTGCAACCCGAGCCGTGGGCCCGGTTGACCAGCCGCCGCAGCACGTCTTCCAGGCCTCGGGTTGGCTGGGGCGGTGGCACCAGCCACAGCGGCGACCTGGAGATCATCGCCGACGTGGTCCGCGAGCTGGCCAATGAAGTGGAATGGGTGTTCTTCGGCATGTGCCCTGAGGTATTGCGCCCCTACATTCATGAATTTCACGGTTCGGTCGGCCTGAATACCTACCCGTTCAAATTGGCCAGTCTGAACCTCGACCTGGCACTGGCGCCGCTGGAGTTTCACATCTTCAACGACTGCAAGAGCAACCTGCGCTTGCTGGAGTACGGCGCCTGCGGCTACCCGGTAATCTGCACCGACACCAAGGCCTACGACGGTTTCCTGCCCTGTACCAAAGTGCGCAGCAACAGCACCGAGGAGTGGATCGCGGCGATCCGCATGCACTTGGCCGACCCTGACGCCAGTTATCGGATGGGCGATGAACTGCGCGAAGCAGTGCTTCGTGACTTCATGCTCAGTGCCGATAATTTGCAGCATTGGTTGTGGGGATGGTTACCGGATTGATAGGTGGGACGGGTAAATCCCCTCGCCACAAAAGCAGGGCTCGGTGCTCTTTCTGACTTCTACCCCCGAAAACTCCGCCTTTCGA
Organism: Pseudomonas sp. Z1-29; assembly: GCF_051131995.1. Taxonomy (NCBI): domain Bacteria; kingdom Pseudomonadati; phylum Pseudomonadota; class Gammaproteobacteria; order Pseudomonadales; family Pseudomonadaceae; genus Pseudomonas; species Pseudomonas sp. Z1-29. Next base: position 1,738,143 of record NZ_CP071645.1, read on the forward strand.
TCTGGCGCGTTTCCTGCAAGTCCCCCTCATATCGCCATAAAACGAGCGCTCGCGGCCCCGTCGCAGCGCCCGGATCGGCATCGAAGGTGTAATCCCGGCGCCCGCAAGCAAAACAACGCTTGGCCGAGCCCGGTGATGAACAAGAGGGGAGACGATGAAGGCAGTTATCTTGGCAGGTGGGCTCGGCACGCGGATCAGCGAGGAGTCGCACCTCAAGCCCAAGCCGATGATCGAAATCGGCGGCAAGCCAATTCTTTGGCACATCATGAAGCAGTACTCTGCTCATGGAATCCATGACTTCGTGATCTGCCTGGGCTACAAGGGCTACGCCATCAAGGACTTCTTCGCCAACTATTTCCTGCATACCTCCGACGTCACTTTCGACATGTGCAACAACCGCATGGACGTCCACCAGAATTACAGCGAGCCGTGGCGCGTGACCCTGATCGACACCGGCGAGGACACCATGACCGGCGGGCGTCTGCGTCGGGCGGCGCGTTACCTGGAAGACGAAGAGGCGTTTTGTTTTACCTATGGTGATGGCGTGTCGGACCTGAATATTGGCGCGCTCGTGGATTTTCATTTGTCCCATGGCAAGCTTGCCACCGTGACGGCCGTCCAGCCCCCTGGGCGTTACGGTGCGTTGGAGCGCGACGGCGATAGCGTTCTGGGTTTCACCGAAAAACCCCGGGGTGACGGCGGCTGGATCAACGGGGGTTTTTTTGTGCTCTCGCCAAAGGTCTTGCCTTTTATCGCCGATGACCAGACGTCCTGGGAAGCCGAACCGCTGGCGGCTCTGGCGACCGAGCAGCAGCTCCAGGCGTTCCAGCACGATGGGTTCTGGCATCCAATGGACACCCTGCGGGATAAAAACCACCTCGAAGCCTTGTGGCAAAGCGGCGAGGCCCCATGGAAACAATGGTCTTGAATCCCGAATTCTGGCGTGGCAAGCGCGTACTCGTCACCGGCCATACCGGCTTCAAGGGCAGTTGGCTGACGCTGTGGCTGCAGAGCCTGGGGGCCAAGGTCAGTGGTTTTTCCCTTGACCCGGCCACCCAGCCGAACCTGTACGAACTGGCCCGCGTGGGCGAGGGCATCGATGACCGACGCGGCGACTTGCGCGACCTCGGTGCCTTGCTCGAAGTGCTGGCTGACGTGCAACCGCAGATTGTCCTGCACCTGGCAGCCCAACCGCTGGTACGTGAGGCGTATCGCGATCCGTTGGGTACCTATTCCAGCAATGTCATGGGCACCCTTAACCTGCTCGAAGCGATCCGTCAGATTGGTGGCGTGCGCGCCTGTGTCATGGTCACTACCGACAAGGTCTACGCCAATCAGGAATGGCTGTGGCCCTACCGCGAAAACGAAGCCCTGGGCGGCCACGATCCTTACAGCAGCAGCAAGGCCTGCTGCGAGTTGCTGGCGCAGTCTTATGCCGCCTCGTTTTTCTCCGCCGATCGTTACGCCGAACATGGCCTGGCTCTGGCCACGGCGCGGGCTGGCAACGTATTGGGTGGGGGCGATTTCGCCCCTGAGCGGCTGATTCCGGACGTGCTCAAGGCCTGGTCGGCGGACGAACCGGTGACGCTGCGTTATCCCCACGCCGTGCGCCCGTGGCAACACGCCTTGGAGCCATTGGCCGGTTATCTGCAGTTGGCCGCTGCCCTCTATGAGCAGGGGTCGGAATTTGCCGGTGCCTGGAACTTCGGTCCCGGCGAAGCGGACATGTGCAGTGTCGGTGATGTCGTCCAGTTGCTGGCCGAGCGCTGGCCACAAGCGCCTGGCTTGCGCATCGAACCGAGTGATCTGCATGAGGCAGGCCTGCTGCGTCTGGACAGCAGCCGTGCCCGGCAATTGCTGGGCTGGCAGCCGCGTTGGTCGTTGCAGCAGTGCCTGGCCCAGACCCTCGGTTGGCACCTGGCCTGGCAGAACGGCGATGACATGCGTGCGATCACGCTGAATCAATTGAATCTCTACAGGGGGCGGTTATGACTGATTTCACCCTTCAGGCGTTAGCGCTGGAAGGTTTGTATCTGATCCGGCAAAAAGTCTTCTGCGATGATCGGGGGCGATTTGCCCGGTTGTTCTGTCAGTCCCGCCTCACGCTTCAGGGGAGACCGTTCGCTATTCGCCAGATCAATCATTCACGTACGGTCGAAAAAGGTAGCGTGCGCGGCCTGCACTACCAAAAGGCCGGATACGCGGAGTCCAAGTTGATTACTTGCGTACGGGGCGCGGTATGGGACGTGGTGGTCGATTTGCGGCCGCAATCCCCAACCTACCTGCAGTGGCATGCCGAGGACCTGCGAGCCGATGACGGACGTAGTTTGCTGATTCCTGCCGGTTTCGCCCATGGTTTCCAAGCCCTGACCGATGACGCTGAAGTGTTGTATCTAACCGATGCTGACTACGCGCCGGATCATGAAGCCGGCCTCTCGGTCATTGACCCTGCACTGTCCATCTCCTGGCCGCTGCCGGTTAAAAATCTGTCGGCCAAAGATGCGAGTCATCCGTTGCTGGACAAAGATTTCAGTGGAGTTCAGCTGTAATGGGACACTCCTCGACCGTACTGGTCACGGGAGCCACCGGCTTTGTCGGTCGGCATCTGGTCAGTGCTTTACTCGCCAAAGGCTTCAACGTTCGAGCTTCAGGTCGAAACGTCGAAAGCGCGCGTGCCATGCCGTGGTTTGACGATGTGGAGTTTTGCACAGCAGACGTCCATGCACCGGACCTGGATGTGGGCGCGCTGACCGACGGAGTCGATGCCATCGCTCATCTGGCTTGGCCTGGCCTGCCGAACTATCAGGCGCTGTTCCATTTCGAGCGAACCTTGCCTTTGGACTACGCGTTTCTCAAGCGCGTGATCGAGGCCGGCGTCAGCCATGTTCTGGTCACCGGTACCTGTTTCGAGTACGGACTGCAAAGTGGCCCATTGAGCGAGGCGGTGATCGCACAGCCCTGCACGCCGTATGGCCTGGCGAAGCATACTTTGCATCGGTTCCTTGAAGCCTTACAGCGAGAACGTGCATTTACGTTGCAGTGGGCTCGCCTGTTTTATTTGCACGGCCCGGGACAGAATCCTAACAGTCTGTTGGCCAGTCTCGATCGGGCGATCGACGAAGGTGATGCGCAGTTCAACATGTCGGCGGGCGACCAATTGCGTGATTACCTGGAGATCGAACAAGCCGCTTCTCAATTGGCCTCGCTAATAACCCGGCGCGATGTCGATGGGGTGATCAACTGTTGCAGTGGCCATCCGGTGTCGGTGCGGGCGCTGGTGGAACAGCGAGTGCGTGAGCGCCAGTCGGCGATCGCCTTGAACCTGGGCCACTATGGGTATTCGGGTCATGAGCCCATGGCGTTTTGGGGCGATGCGCAGCGGATTTCGCAGCTCAGGAGAGAAGAACATGCAGCATGAACTGTATCGGGCGAGCGGACTGCCGATCTTACAGAACCGTACATTTGCCACTGCCGAACAGGCTCAGGCATCGGCCAGCGCGGATATCGTGCTGGTGCAGGACAGCCAGAGCGGTCTGATCTTCAATCAGGCATTCGACGCCAGCAAACTCAGTTATGACGTCGACTATCAAAACGAGCAGGCGTACTCAGTGCAGTTTCAACAGCACCTGAATGACGTCGAAGCGATTCTGGCGCAACATTTCACAGACAAAAGCCTCATTGAAGTTGGTTGTGGCAAAGGTTATTTCCTCGAAATGCTGCGAGGCCTGGGCTACTCCATCACCGGGATCGATCCTTCCTATGAAGGTGACAACCCTGATGTGATCAAGGCGCCCTTCAGTCGGGAATTGGGGGTGGAGGCTGACGCCATCGTGTTGCGCCATGTACTGGAGCACATCACTAATCCGGTGGGTTTTCTGGCCGAGCTCGCCGCTGCCAACCAGGGCGGACAGATTTATATCGAAGTGCCGTGTTTCGACTGGATTATTCAGCACAACGCCTGGTTCGACGTGTTCTACGAGCATGTGAATTACTTCCGTCTTGCCGATTTGCGTGCAATGTTCGGGACGGTGCACGAGGCAGGACATTTGTTCGGCGGCCAATACCTTTTCATCGTTGCCGATCTTTCCACTTTGCGCAGCACGCCCGCCAAGGCACCACAGCCGCTGATGCTGCCGGAAAACTTCACCGCCAGCCTCAACCGTGCCGTGCAGATCATTCGGGGCGCGCCTGAGCGAGGTTCGGCGATCTGGGGCGCGTCCTCCAAAGGCGTGATTTATTCATTGGCGCTGCAACGCGCGGGCGTTGCAGTGGATCGCGTGGTGGATATCAATCCGGCCAAGCAGGGGCGCTACTTGCCGCTGAGTGGCGTGCGAGTGTCTTCCCCCCAAGAGGCGATGGACACCTTGCCCGAAGGCGCCAATCTGTTCGTAATGAATTCCAATTACCTCGAAGAGATCAAACGGATGACCGGTGGGCGCTACGTCTACCATGCCGTTGACAGCGCTTCGTTCCAATAACCGCGAGATTCGAACATGACCGACAACACTATCCATAAAGCTTTCGAAGCCCAATGCCAGACCGAAATCGCCGGTCAAGGCCAAGACCAGAAACTCGTCGGCTTGGCCAAGGAGTTTTTCAACGAATCGGCGCGCCATAAGTACAGCTACCATTTTTCCTGGATGGGCCGGCCGATCATCCAGTTGCCCCAGGACATGATGGCGATGCAGGAGTTGATCTGGCAGATCAAGCCTGACCTGATCATCGAATGTGGCATCGCTCACGGCGGTTCGATCATTTATTACGCCTCGTTGCTGGAGCTGCAGGGCCATGGAGAAGTGCTAGGCATTGACCTGGATATCCGTCCTCATAACCGCGAAGCCATCGAGAGCCACCCGATGAGCAAGCGCATCTCGATGATCGAAGGTTCGAGCATCGATCCGGCCATCGCCGAGCAGGTCCATGCAGCGGCCAAAGGCAAGAAGGTCATCCTGGTGCTCGATTCCAACCATACCCATGACCATGTGCTGGAAGAGCTGCGCCTGTATGCGCCGTTGGTTTCGGTGGGCAGTTATTGCGTAGTGATGGACACGGTGGTGGAAGACATGCCGGCTGACTTCTTCCCGGATCGCCCATGGGGCCCGGGCGACAATCCGAAAACCGCAGTATGGAAATACCTTGAAGAAAACGGTGACTTCGAAATCGATCAGCAACTGCAGAACAAGCTGCTGATCACTGTCGCACCGGATGGCTATCTGCGCCGGGTTCGTTGATTCATCCGTTTCAAGTCATTGGCGTCTGGCAGGTTGTGGGGACTAGGAAATATGCAGGTTCGAAATACGATTCAAAACAAGGTGGCACCGCTGAACGAGCGGTTCACCGTGGTGGTCATCTCCCACAACCGCAGCGCATTCCTGCACCGTACGTTGCATTATTACAGCAGCTATCCGTGTTCGATTCTGGTGCTGGATTCATCAGTGGAACGGGATGAACAGATTGCCCGGGAATTTCCGTCGGTCGATTACCGCCACCTGCCCCAGTTCACTTACAAGGGGCTGCAGGACAAGCTGGTATATGGCGTCAATCAGGTCAAGACGCCCTACATGGTGTTCGCTGCCGACGATGACTTCCTGCTGCACGATGCCTTGACCGAGTCGGTGGAGTTTCTCGAAGCCAATCCGGATTACGGCCTCTGTCACGGCTACGGAATCATGTATCTGTCCTGCGCGACAGAAGTCTGTTACTTCCGTCGTGACCGCAAAGTGCATGAGGACTACGACAGCGAACTGGCCGAGGACCGGGTGATCCGCTTCATGGATCAGTTCCTGCCGCCGTTCTACGCCGTGACCCGTACCGACCTGCTGCAACAGTGGTATGGCATGCTGCCGCCAGGGACCAGTTTCGAGTGGCAGGAAATTGGCCATACTTTTTACCTGTTGGCTTGCGCCAAGGCACGGATCCTGCCGATTCCGTTCGCCGTCCGCGAACTCAACTACGGCGGTTCCGAACACAACACCAACGTGCTGACGGTGCTGAGTTACAAAGACGCCAAAAGCGTCGCCGAGCGTGAGCAGTTCGCCGAGTTCCTGGCGTCTCTCCCTACGCCTCTGCGCGAGCAGGCGCCGGGGCGCGTCAAGCAGATTGCCCTGGACAGCTTCGCGGCCATGGCTGACTGCCTGGTGCAGGGGCGCTCACTCAAAGGCACGCAGATCATCCGCTCGACATGGCTGGAGGCGGGGGGCGAGCCGGTCCGTTCGTTTGGCCCACAGCAATTTGTCGAAATGCCGTTCTACAATCAGCGGGTCTTCGACCTGCTCACTCAATTTGAGTTCCTGCTGCATGCAATGCCGGCCGGTCGCCTTCAGCTTCAGCAGTTGGAAGGCATCCTGCTGCGTCAGCATGAACTGATGCGGCTGCAACCTAACGACAACGAGCGCACGATACGCAGCCGGTTATGGGAGGCCCAGGGCCTTTACGCATTCAACCGCACAGTGGTCAAGCGCCTGGCCGAGTCGTTGAAAAACAGCGACGAACCAGACGAAGCGGTGAAATTGCAGGCCTGGGCCGAGCGGCTGGATTCGGTGCCGGGCCAGCAGGATCGCCGGTTGCTGGATAACATGCACTCCGGCCGTCTGTTGAGCTGGCTTGAAGCACGCAGCCCCAACGCCCAACAGCTCACATCCATTGCAGCCCATCTGGTCGAGCATCAGGGCGGACCGCGCTTTGGCATTCTGCTGCTGGACCTGGACGCTGACATGTTCAAGCTACAGGCCACCTTCGACAGTCTGGTCAATGGCCACTGCAAGGCGTTCAACGTGGTGGTCTTCACCACCGGCGACCTGCCGGCGACCACCACCGTGCGCGACACCGTGCACTTCGTCAAAGTCAGCACCTCCAATTATGTTGAGCGCGTCAATCAGATCATCGGGCAATCGACTGCTGACTGGATGGTGCTTGCCGAGGCCGGTGACCAGTTCACCCCGAGTGGCCTGTTGCGCGCGAGCCTCGAGCTGATCGATGCCGACGGCGTTCGCGCGGTGGCCATGGATGAAATCCAGCGTAAGGCTGATGGCAGCCTCATCGATGTGTTCCGCCCTGGCGTCAATCTCGATTTCCTGCAATCGGTGCCTTCGCTGATGGCGCGGCATTGGCTGATTAATCGCCAAGTGCTGGCCCAGGCCCGAGGATTCACGCCCGAATACACCCAGGCCCTGGAGCAGGATCTGCTGTTGCGCCTGATTGAAGACGCAGGGCTGGCCGGCCTGGCGCACCTGGCCGAGCCGTTGCTGATCTGCGACGCCCCGCCGGAAGAGGAAAAGCCCCAGGAGCGTCAGGTACTGACGCGCCACCTGGCCGCCCGCGGCTATCGCGCCCAGGTCATCTCGGCGCTACCGCTGACATACCAGATCGATTACCAGCATGCCGAGCGGCCACTGGTGTCGATCATTCTCGAAAGTCGAGACAATTTCGAGCAGGTACAGCAGGCGCTGGTCAGCGTGCTGCAACGCACCCGCTACCATCGGCACGAAATATTGGTTGCCGATAACCACAGCCGATCCGAGGAACTGGCTCAGTGGCTCGATAGCCTGGAAGGCAAGGGCGAGCGGATCCGCGTTCTGCGCAGCGACAGTCGCCTCAGTGCGTCGGCTCTGTACAACTGGGCGAGCTCGCAAGCCAAGGGCGAGTATCTGGTGCTATTGTCGGCCGAAGTGCAGGTGATCAATGCCAACTGGCTCGACAGCCTGCTCAATCAGGCCCAGCGGCCCGAGGTGGGGATTGTCGGCAGTAAGCAAATGGATAACCGTGGTATCACTACCCAGGCAGGGCTGGTACTGAAGCCCGATGGGAGGGTGGCCTCGGTGTTCGTTGGCGAACGCAAGGACGCCAAGGGCTATCTAAACGGCCATCAGGCGGAACAGAACTACTCGGCGGTGTCCGGCGCGTGCCTGATGATCCGCAAAGACTTGTTCGAAGCCGTTGGCGGCCTGGACGAGGAACATTTCGGTGAAGCGTTTGCCGACGTCGACCTGTGCCTGAAAGCGGCGGATGCGGGTTATCTCACCGTCTGGACTCCCCAGGCCCAAATGCTGCACTCCGGTACGTTCCCTGATGCACCGGAGGCGACCAAGGTCTTGCGCAACAAGTGGGAGGCGCGCTTCAGCCATGACGCGGTGCGTAACCCAAACCTGGCCTTGACCGGAACCGGCTTTGCGCTGGGCACCGCTGCGGCAGTGGATTGGGCAAGGTTGCTCGCATAGGCCTGGTAATCAGGCAAAGGACTCAAGGTATGTTCAACGGTAAATCGATCTTCATCTCAGGCGGCACCGGCTCGTTCGGGCGTAATTTCATCCGCCGGTTGCTGGAGCAGTACCAGCCCAAGCGCGTGGTGGTGTTTTCCCGCGATGAGCTCAAGCAGTACGAGATGCAACAAACCTTCAATGCTCCCTGCATGCGTTATTTCCTGGGAGACGTGCGTGACGCCGATCGTCTGCGCCAGGCCATGCGCGGGATTGATTATGTGGTGCATGCAGCAGCGCTCAAACAAGTGCCCGCGGCTGAATACAATCCCACCGAATGCATTCGCACCAACGTCAATGGCGCAGAAAATATCATCGCAGCGGCGATCGAGAACGGTGTGAATAAAGTCGTTGCACTGTCCACTGACAAAGCGGCCAGCCCAATCAACCTGTATGGCGCGACCAAGTTGCTGTCGGACAAATTGTTCGTGGCGGCCAACAATATCGCGGGTGAACAGCAGACCCGGTTCGCCGTCGTGCGCTATGGCAATGTTGCCGGCTCCCGGGGGTCGGTGGTGCCGTTCTTCAGCAAGCTCATCGCCGAGGGCGCGACGGAGCTGCCAATTACCGATGAACGTATGACTCGCTTCTGGATCACCCTCGATCACGGTGTGCAATTCGTGCTGGACAGCTTCGCCCGCATGCACGGCGGCGAAGTGTTCGTGCCGAAGATTCCATCGATTCGCATCATCGATTTGGCGTCGGGCATGGCTGGACATTTGCCGCGCAAGAACGTGGGCATACGCCCCGGTGAAAAACTACATGAGTTGATGGTGCCGCTGGATGATGCACGCATGACGATCGAGTTCACAGACCATTACACAATCCAGCCGTCGATTCGCTTCACCAACGTGGATGTGGATTTCGCTGTGGACAACCTGGGCGAACGAGGCACCCCCGTCGCGGAGGACTTCGAGTATCGCTCTGACACCAATCCTCACTTTTTGTCGGTGGAACAGATCGCCGATCTGCACGCCCGGCTATCGGTATGATTCCCTACGGTCGGCAAAGCCTCGATCAGGCTGACATCGATGCCGTCGTCGCCGTGTTGCAGTCCGATTGGCTGACGCAAGGGCCGGCGATTGAACGTTTTGAACAGGCCATGGCCCGTCGCTGCCAGGCCGGTTATGCCGTGGCGGTGTGCAACGCGACCGCCGCGCTGCACATCGCTTGCCTGGCTGCGGGGCTTGGGCCTGGGGATCGCTTGTGGACCACGCCAAACACTTTTCTGGCCTCAGCCAATTGCGGCCGTTATTGCGGCGCGCAGGTGGATTTCGTCGATATCGATCCGCTGACCTGGAATCTCGATGCCGTTGCCTTGGCCATAAAACTCGACAGGGCCGAGTGTGACGGGACCCTGCCAAAAGTCTTGGTGGCGGTAGCCTTCTCCGGGCAAAGCTGTGACATGCGTGAGATCTTTCGCCTGTCCGAGCGATACGGCTTCACGGTCATTGAGGACGCCTCTCATGCCGTGGGCGCGTCTTATGCCGACAGGCCAGTGGGGTGTGGCGAATTCGCGGACATGACGGTGTTCAGTTTCCATCCGGTGAAAATCATTACCAGCGCTGAAGGCGGGATGGTCCTGACCAATCGCCCGGAGCTGGCGCAGCGCCTGCAACGTCTGCGCAGCCATGGGATGACCCGTGACGCCGCGCAGATGAGCGAGCCCAGCCATGGGCCCTGGTACTATCAGCAGGTGGAGCTGGGTTTCAATTACCGTATCACGGATCTTCAAGCTGCCCTGGGGCTTTCCCAGTTGGACAAGCTCGATGGGTTTGTCGCCCGGCGTCGTGGTTTGGCGGCGCGCTATAATCAGTTGCTGGGTGGTTCGCCGCTGACCTTGCCCGGCGTGCAAGCCGACGCCGAATCGGCCTGGCATTTGTATGTGGTGCGCTTGCGACTTGATGAGATTTCCCTCAGTCATCGTCAGGTTTTCGAAGGCTTGCGCGCGGCCAAGATCGGCGTGAACCTGCATTACATACCGGTCCATTTGCAACCGTATTACCGCGATCTGGGATTTGCCCAAGGTGATTATCCACAGGCTGAACGTTATTACGCCGAGGCCATCAGCCTACCGATGTTTCCTTCCCTCAGCGACGAACAGCAGGACTATGTGGTTGGGCAACTGAAACGATTGCTTGAGGAGTAACGACGCGTGAGCGCAATCGCGATCATTCCTGCCCGTGGCGGCAGCAAGCGCATTCCCCGCAAGAACCTCAAGCCATTCGATGGCGTGCCGATGGTTGTTCGCTCGATTCGCACGGCGCTGGAGTCGACGTTGTTCGACGCGGTGTTCATCAGCACCGATGACGAAGAAATCGCCGAAGTGGCGAAGGCTCACGGTGCGCAGGTGCCATTCCTGCGACCGGCAGCGTTAGCGGATGATTTCACCGGAACGGCGACGGTGATTGTCCATGCCCTGAATGAATTGCGTGCGCGTTCGTTCGACTTTGTCTGTTGCATTTATGCCACCGCCCCCTTGTTGCAACCGCGGTTTCTACGTGAAGGTTTTGACTTACTGCGCGAGCATCCCGAGAAGTCGTTCGCGTTTTCCGTGACCGGTTTTGGCTTTCCGGTGCAACGTGCGTTGACACTGGACGAACAGGGCGCGTTGACGCCTCTGTACCCGCAATTTCGCGACACCCGCTCCCAGGACCTGGCCGAAGCTTTTCAGGATGCTGGCCAATTCTATTGGGGGCGCCGGGACGCCTGGTTGCGTGGCGATGCATTGTTTTCGCCGAAAAGCCTGCCGGTAGTGCTGCCTCGTCATCTGGTGCAAGACATCGATACAGCCGAAGACTGGAAGCGCGCCGAGTATCTCTACGCCGCTTTGAAAGCAGGCGGTGAATTGCAATGAGAGTGCTGATCCGCGCCGACGCTTCACCCAGCATCGGCAGCGGGCACATCGCCCGTTGCCTGACCTTGGCGCGAGTCCTGCGCGGGCAGGGCGCGCACGTCGCGTTCGCCTGTCGGTTGCTCATCGGGCATCGTCTGCACGCCTTGGAGGCCGAGGGCTTCGAGACGTTCTCCCTGCCGGACTTTTATCCCGGAGAAGATCCGCAACAGTCCATCGAGTCATTGTTGCCCTGGCAAGCGGATATCGAGGCGTTGGAGCAGGCGCTGGCCGATAGGCCCGGTTTCGACTGGATCATCGTTGACCACTATGGTCTGGATCATCATTGGCAGACCGCTGCCCGGCGCCTTGCGCCAAGGATCATGGCGGTGGATGACCTGGCGACCCGGACTTATAGCGTCGACCTCCTGCTTAATCAGAATCTGTCCGGTACCCAAGCTGCGTATGAAGGGTTGCTGCCCGAGCATTGCCGTACGCTGCTGGGACCGCGTTACGCGTTGTTGCGCGATGAGTTTCGTTGCGGGGCGATCGAGATAAAACCGAAGGTCAGGCGCGTGCTTGTCAATTTCGGCGGTTTTGATGCGGCGATGCAAACTCATCACGCAATGCTGGCGCTGGCGGATTACCCTGAGCTGGAAGTGGATTTTGTTGCCGGTGCGGATAACCCGGCGTGGGCTCGCATGCAACGGATGGCGGCGAGTCGTCCCCATTGGCGATTGCACAGTTTCGTCAGTCATTTTCATCGGCTCATGCTGGAGGCCGACCTGTTCATTGGTGCCGGTGGTGGAACCAGTTGGGAGCGGGCCGCCATGGGGTTGCCCACGATTTGTATCGCGGTATCGAACAATCAGCAGGCCAACAGCGAGGTGATGGCGACATTCGGGGCTCATGTTTATCTGGGACCCAAAGAGGACGTTACGATGGAGCAGTTGCGCCAAGCCATCGGGTTCCTCGTCGGCAACCAAGGGTTGCGCCAAAGTTTGGCCCAGCGTTCCCTGCAGTTGGTCGATGGCTTGGGCGCATCCAGGGTCGCTGTAGCCATGGCCGGCGCGTTGCTGCAGGTTCGACCGGCCACGCAAGCTGACACCCATCTGCTTTTCGAGGGGCGTAATGCCGACGCCGTGCGCCGTGTATCGCTGGATCGTTCACCCGTCGACTGGGATCGCCATTGCCAATGGCTGCAAGGCAGCCTGGTCAATCCACAGCGTTTATTGCTGGTTGGCGATGCGTCCGACGGACCTGTCGGCGTATTGCGTTATGACCTGCAAGGCAGCGAAGCGCTGGTATCGATCTATTTATTCGAGAACCGCCTGGGGCTGGGGTGGGGCAGGGCATTGCTGGCCCATGGTGAGGCGTTTGCTACCGTCCACTGGCCGCAATTGAGCCGCTTTACCGCTCAGGTTCTGCCCGCTAACCAAGCGTCTCTGGACCTGTTCCGCCAAGCCGGTTTCAGTCAAGGCACATGCGTGTTCACGCGCGTATTGAAGGATCATCCTCATGAGTAGTTTCAAGATCGGTCAGCGCAGTATCGGGGCTGACGCGCCGCCTTTCATCATTGCGGAGATGAGCGGCAACCATAACCAATCCCTGGAAGTGGCCTTGCAGATCGTCGAAGCCGCCGCCCATGCCGGCGCTCACGCTTTGAAGCTGCAGACCTACACTGCCGATACCATGACGCTGGATCTGAGCGAAGGGGAATTCTTCATCAAGGACCCCAGCAGCCTTTGGGCGGGTACATCGCTCTATGACTTGTACGAAAAGGCCCATACGCCCTGGGAATGGCACGCTCCGATTTTCGCCCGGGCCAAGGCGCTGGGCATGCTCGCGTTCTCGACGCCGTTCGACGAGACCGCTGTGGATTTCCTCGAAAGCCTGGACGTGCCCGCCTATAAGATCGCCAGTTTTGAAAACACGGACGTGCCGCTGATTCGTCGGGTCGCTGCGACGGGCAAACCGCTGATCATTTCCACCGGCATGGCGAGCATCGCTGAGCTCGATGAAACCGTGCGTGCCGCCCGCGAGGCCGGTTGCAAGGATCTGGTGTTGCTCAAATGCACCAGTACGTATCCCGCCACACCAGCCAACAGCAACGTGCGCACCATCCCCCATCTGCGGGAGTTGTTTGGTTGCGAGGTGGGCTTGTCGGATCACTCCATGGGAGTCGGCGTGTCCGTTGCTGCGGTGGCGATAGGGGCGACTGTCGTTGAAAAACATTTCACCCTTGATCGCGCCGCTGGCGGGGTGGATGCCAGTTTTTCCCTGGAACCTGCAGAATTGGCAGCGCTGGTGATCGAAACCGAGCGTGCCTGGCAGGCCATGGGGCAGGTGCTTTACGGCGTGACCGAGGCCGAGCGCAAATCTTTGGTCTACCGTCGTTCGTTGTACGTAACGCAAGACATGGCCCCCGGCGAAGCGTTTACGTCGCAGAACGTCCGTGCCATCCGCCCGGGCCTTGGACTCGCGCCCAAACACCAGGATTCATTGATGGGCCGTCGCGCTCGGCAGGCTATCAAGCGTGGCACTCCGCTGTCCTGGTTGTTAGTTGAATAGCTTTTTGATGGGGCCTATTCAGCATTTAGCGTGACCTGCGAGTCATAACGCGCATCTTCACTGTATTGTATTGACCGGGAAGATGGCGCCTGGGCCTTATCAGGACCAGTGATAGCCCTTTACACTTCCCATTTGTCGGCGCCCCTCGATTCCTTGCGAGCGGTGGTATTGGGCTGTTTTTGATTGGGAAGCCGTAATGATTGGCATAAAGAGCATTGCGAGCTACGTTCCTGTAGCCGGCGTGGACAATTACGCACAAGGTGCAAAATTTGAAAAGGATGAAGAATTCATCCTTGGCAAGATTGGTTCCGCCTTCTTGCCACGCAAGGATGACGGGCAGGAAACCTCCGATCTGTGCGTCGAAGCAGCTAATGCGCTGTTTGCCAATAATCCCGATCTGAAGCGCGAATCCATTGACGTGCTGATTGTCGTCACCCAGAACGGTGACGAAGAAGGCTTGCCCCACACCTCGGCAATCGTCCAGGACAAACTCGGCCTGCCCACCAGTGTGGCAGCGTTCGACATCTCCCTGGGTTGCTCGGGTTATGTCTACGGTATCTACGCCATCAAGGGTTTCATGGAAGCCGCCGGCCTGAAGAACGGCCTGCTGGTGACTGCCGACCCTTACTCGAAGATTGTCGATCCGGAAGACCGCAACACTACGATGCTGTTCGGCGACGCCGCCACCGCTACGTGGATGGGCGAAAATGCGCCGTGGCAATTGGGCAAGGCCAAGTTCGGCACCGACGGTTCCGGTGCGCCGCACCTGAAGGTTAGCGATGGCGTATTCTTCATGAACGGTCGCCAGGTGTTCAACTTCGCCTTGCTCAAGGTGCCGGCACATCTGCACGAGTTGCTCGCCGACTCCGACCTGCGACCCAGTGACATTGATGCGTTCTGTATCCATCAGGGCAGCGCCGCGATTGTCGACGCCGTGGCGCGTCGTTTCGAAGGCGAGCCGGAAAAGTTCATTAAGGACATGGTCGAGACCGGCAACACCGTGTCGTCGAGCATTCCACTGCTGTTGGAGAGACACGTGCTCAACTCCGAATGGAAGCGTGTGGCGTTGAGTGGCTTCGGCGTAGGTCTGTCATGGGGTTCGGCGATCATCTATCGCCCGTGAGCCCATAAAACCCAGGCACAAAAATAGCGTCCAAGGTGTAACCTTGAACGCTATTTTTTTGCCTGACGCAAAAGCGAGACGCCATGAGCGAGTACTTTGAACGCAACCTCCAGGTGATCCAGCATCGTTGGCCGGCCTTGGCCGAGCGTCTGTTGCTTGAGGATGTCAGTGAATTGCAGGCTGATCTTGTAGAGGGTCTTGGGTCGACACTGAGTGTCAATGGCATTCAACTGACCAGTCGACACGACCGTCTTGCCGAGGCCGACCTGCAAGCCGCCACGCTTCCGCTGGACGCTCCCGTGGTGCATGTATACGGCACCGGGCTGGGCGATCTGCAGAACCGCTTGCTGGAGCGAGCGGGGCTCGAAAGGTTGTGTGTGCATATTCTCAATGGTTCGGTGTTTGCCCTGGTGTTGCAGGTGCTGGATCAATCGCCATGGCTGTGCGACCCGAGAGTGGTATTGCTTCATGCCGGTGACCTGGCGGAAATCCAGTTGCCATTTTTTGCACTGCCCGCCGAGCTGGTGCTAGCCGACGATTACAATGCCAAGATTCGTGATCGATTGATCAGTGAAATCCATCTGGCTTTCACCAATCGGGAGTTCGATCCACAGTCCCCTGAGATTGTTGAACGCCTGCAATCGACCTTCAGTCTCGCGAGCGAGGATCGGGATGTCGTCGAGCTGTTCGGCGCATTCAAGGGCCGTAAGGCGCTTGTCGTGGCCACCGGCCCCAGCCTTGAGCAGCATTTCGAAAGACTGCGTCACCTGAGCGAGCAAGCCCAGCGACCATTGTTGATTTGTGTCGATACGGCATACCGGCCGTTGATCGATCACGGCATTCGTCCCGACATCGTGGTCAGCATCGACCAGCGTATCTCGGCGCGTCATCTTCCCTCTGAAAACACCGACGGCATCGCGCTGGTTTATCTGCCGATGGCCGACCCCTTGGTGATTGAGGCGTGGCAAGGGCCTCGCTACGTCGCTTACTCCTCCAGCCCGGTCTATCGCCAGATGCGTGAGCAACTGCACCGGGCCGAACTCCATGTAGGCGGAAGCGTGATTCATCCGGCGGTTGATCTGGCGGTGCAAATGGGCGCTGCGCACATCACGCTTTTTGGTGCTGATTTTGCCTTTCCCAACGACAAGACCCATGCAGGATGGGGCGATGGCGACTTGGGGCCGCAGTTAAAGGCGTCCAGGCACTGGGTGCTTGATGGGCATGGCCGACGAGTCAAGACCCAGCTCAACTTCCGCAGCTACCTCTGTGAGCTGGAGCGTTTTATCGCCAGGCATCCCCAGGTGCGGTTCTATAACAGCAGTCGAGACGGAGCGTTGATTGTGGGCACCGATTTTGATCCGGAATATGTGCAATGACCGAGCTACAGGTAGTGATCGATGATGCCCGTGAGTGCGCGCGTCTGTTTCGCCTTGGACGAGATGTCGAGGCGGGGCTGGCGATGGTCGCGCTGATCGAATCGGCGCAGCCTTTAGTCGAATTGATGCCAGGCGACGTCCCTGCGTCGTGGAACAGGCTGCTTGCCTTGATGCTGGTTGATCAGCAGGCGCAGAACTGGATTTCGTTGGCCGATTATCTTGAGTATGAATGGGCCCAACTGTTGACCGCCGGTCGGCCGAAATAACCTCTTTCGCTCCACTCAACGCTGTCCTCCGCCTTCGGCTCCGTCACCGGCGTTTCCCTGACGTCATTTTTCCACCCTCCAGCAGCGGCCAAGTCCTTGATTTATGAGGGGTGGCACCCTGATGGCAAAATTTTTGAAAATTCTGCTAAAGCAAGTTCCAATTACGACGATAACTATTACGAAGGTTCTCTAGGCCACACCCGGCGGTTGCCAGGGCCGGAAGCCGCAGTACCCAACCAACGAGGAATTCGTCATGGCTTTAACAGTAAACACTAACGTCACATCGTTGAATGTTCAGAAGAACCTGAACAAGGCTTCCGATGCTCTCTCCACTTCGATGACCCGCCTGTCTTCCGGCCTGAAAATCAACAGCGCCAAAGATGACGCCGCCGGCCTGCAGATCTCCACTCGTATGACCTCGCAAATCCGCGGTCAGACTGTTGCGATCAAGAACGCCAACGATGGTATCTCCATCGCTCAGACCGCTGAAGGCGCGATGCAGGAATCCACGAACATTCTGCAGCGTATGCGTGAGCTGGCTGTTCAGTCCCGTAACGACTCCAACGGTACTGCTGACCGTGAAGCTCTGAACAAAGAATTTGCTCAGATGTCGAACGAATTGACCCGTATCGCCAAGTCTACCAACCTGAACGGCAAGAACCTGATTGACGGTACCGCTGGCACCATGACCTTCCAGGTTGGTTCCA
This sequence comes from Pseudomonas sp. Z1-29, assembly GCF_051131995.1. NCBI lineage: Bacteria > Pseudomonadati > Pseudomonadota > Gammaproteobacteria > Pseudomonadales > Pseudomonadaceae > Pseudomonas > Pseudomonas sp. Z1-29. The sequence goes on from NZ_CP071645.1 coordinate 1,755,274, forward strand.
ACACCGGTGCTGACAACCAGATCACCCTGACCCTGGACAGCGGCTTCGACGCAGCTTCCCTGTCGGTTGACTCCGCCACCGTTCAGATCACCGGTACTGATTCGGCTACCGCTGAAGCTTCGATGAACAACGCGCTGACCAAGATCGACGCTGCTCTGGCCAAGATCAACGCCAGCCGTGCTGACCTCGGTGCTGCACAAAACCGTATGACCAGCACCATCTCCAACCTGCAGAACATCAACGAAAACGCCAGTGCTGCACTGGGTCGCGTACAAGATACCGACTTCGCTGCTGAAACTGCACAACTGACCAAGCAGCAGACTCTGCAGCAAGCGTCTACCTCGGTTCTGGCCCAGGCCAACCAACTGCCATCCGCTGTACTGAAGCTGCTTCAGTAATAGCCGGATGAGTTTTAGCGGGGGAGTGCGCTTGCGTGCTCTCTCGCTTTTTCCGTTCAAGAGGTGATGGACATGGATATGAGCGTGAAGCTGAACTTGTCTTATCCAGCGGCAAAGCCGGCACCTACCGTGGCCGACAAGTCCGTGGGGAAGCCTCAAGCCGAGCTTGCCACCGTGACCCCGGTCAAGCAGGCGCCTAAAGACGCTGCTGCTGAGCAGGACAAACTCAAGAAGGCCGTTCAGGAAATCGAGAAGTTCGTCCAGTCGGTCAAGCGCAACCTGGAGTTCTCTATTGATGAGCCTTCAGGCAAAGTAGTGGTCAAAGTGATTGCCAGTGGTTCCGGTGAAGTGATTCGTCAGATCCCGAACGAAGAAGTTCTGAAACTGGCCGACAGTTTGAATGATGCAAACAGCTTGTTGTTCAGCGCTGAAGCCTGACAGCTGGCACGAATTTTGTTGCTCTATTCTTTTGGGCGGTGTATTGGCCAAAAGGCCGGCGACACACTGAAGGGAGTATCACCATGGCAAGTCCAATTCTTCCGGGACTGGGTCTAGGCTCAGGCCTTGATACCGGTGCGATCGTCAAGGCGCTGGTGGATTCTGACAAGGCGGCCAAGCAAGGTCAGATCGACCGTGCCACGAAGACGAATACGTCGAACATTTCCGGTATCGGTTCGTTGAAGGCCCTGCTGGCTACGTTTCAGTCCGCGCTCGAAGCTTTGGGGAGTACGACTAACCCTCAGTTCACCGGCTTTGCCGCTACATCTTCCGATGCCAAGATATTGACCGCGACGTCGAGTAACTCGGCGGTCGGTGGTACCTATAGTGTCAAGATCACCAATCTGGCTACTGCCTCGAAGGTGTCGACGGCTGCTTTCGCCGGCGGAGCTACGAGCGCAGTGGAAGCGGGTACGCTGACGATCAGCAGCCAAAGCGGCGCGTCCTACGCCGTTGATGTTCCGTCTGGCTCCACCTTGCAATCGGTCAGGGATGCAATCAACTCCAAATATCAAGCCAGCGGCGTGAACGCCAACATCGTGACGGACAGCTTTGGCTCGCGTCTGGTGGTAGGTTCTACAAAGACCGGTGCAGGGAATGATCTGTCTTTAAGCGGTATTGCCAGTCTGACCGCTGACGGCACCGCGCTCATGGCCAACCCGCCGACAGCGGCATCTTCCGGCTCTCTGTCTCTTGCCACTGATGCGAAATTCGAAATTGACGGTCTGGCAATGACGAGTCCGACCAATAAGCTGGACAATGCGGTCACTGGCTTAAGCATGACATTGGTTGCGCCTACTGCCACTGCGGTAACGGTTACCGTTGCCACCAACGCGGACGGCTTGAAGGCTTCGATCCAGAAATTCGTCGACGCTTATAACGCCATTGCCAAGGCGGTGACCTCGCTGACTAAACCGACGACAGACGCTGACGGTAATTCCGTGCCGGCGGCATTGGCCGGTGATGCCATGCCGCGCGCGCTGTTGGAAGCTATCCGAGGCCCATTGTCCCAAACGGGTGCTGGTGACAAGCTGACAGTTTTGTCCCAGTTAGGGATTACCACCAACCAGACGACCGGTGCGTTGGATTTCGACAGTGCCAAATTTTCAACTGCTTTGAATTCAAAACAGTTGGGTGGGGAAGTTCAAACGCTGTTCACTGGCGAGAACGGCTTGATGGAGCGCATGCAGAAAGCGATCAAACCGTACACCGAGCTCAAGACGGATGCAGGGGGAAAGCCTATTGATAATATCCTGACGGCTCGCTCCAAGAACCTGACTGTTATCCAGAAAAAGCTGGCTGCGGATCAGGAAGCACTGGATCGTCGGATCGAAACCCTGACCAAGGTACTGACTAAAAAGTACAACGACATGGACACCCTGGTAGGCAAGTTGAAAGCCACCGCCAACAACATCACCTCCATGTTCGAAGCGATGACGGCACAGCAGAAAAACAGCTGATTGTCGACCGATACAAAAAGCCCGGCAACGTGTCGACTACGTTCCGGGCTTTCGGCTTTTCCGACCTAAAGTTTTCTGACGCAGCGTCGATATGCTGTTTATACGAACCGAAGTTTTTTTGATGAGGTAGAACATGAATCCGATGTTAGCCCTTCGCCAATACCAGAAGATTGGCGCCCAGGCGCAAACCTCCGAAGCAAGTCCCCATCGTCTTGTGCAAATGCTCATGGAAGGCGGGCTGGACCGTATCGCCCAAGCCAGAGGCGCGATGGAGCGCAAGGATATTCCAAACAAAGGCATTCTGATCGGCAAGGCCATCGGCATCGTCGGCGGCCTGCGTGAAGGCTTGGACCTGGAAAACCAGGCCGAGTCGGTCGCCGAGCTGGATGCGCTCTACACCTACATGATGAAACGCCTGGCCGAAGCCAACGCCAAGACCGATCCGAAGATCCTCGACGAAGTCGCCGATCTGCTTCGCACGGTCAAGGAAGGCTGGGATGCCATCGCCACGCCTGGCCCGCAGTTCTAAGGAGTGCTCCCATGAATCTTGTCCTGCAGCGAATCGAACAAACCCGTGATGCCCTGGTTGGCGCCTTGGCTGAGCGTAATTGGGAAGCCATTGGTCAACTGGACCTGGCGTGCCGTTCCTGCATGGAGGACGTCTTGAGCGAGTCCGAGGTGGACGAGGCGGCGTTGCGTAATAATCTGGAAGAACTGTTGGGGGTTTATCGCCAGTTGCTGGAAGCGGCGACGGGCGAGCGTCAGGCAATCGTGAGCGAAATGTCGCAGATTCATCAGGCACAGAACGCGGCGAAGGTTTATCACTTGTTCGGCTGATTTAATTTTCAGTTAATACCGAACAAAGTGCGCCATAAATTTGACTGTGCACGATTTTTTGACTTAACTAGTGGCTGTTTACAGATTTCAGGCGTCTACAGGCATGACAAGTCTGCAAGCGTCTAGCTTGCCCCCAAATCCGGGCACTGAGTTGACTAGGGAAGTTGCTATTGCATGTGGCGTGAAACCAAAATTCTCCTGATCGATGACGATAGCGTCCGCCGCCGCGACCTGGCGGTGATCCTGAATTTTCTTGGCGAAGAAAATTTGCCCTGCGGTAGCCATGATTGGCAGCAGGCTGTCGGCTCTCTGTCGTCCAGTCGTGAAGTCATTTGCGTCCTTATCGGGACGGTAAATGCTCCCGCGTCGCTTTTGGGCTTGCTAAAGACACTCTCGACCTGGGATGAGTTCCTTCCAGTTTTGCTGATGGGCGAAAATTCTTCCCTCGACCTGCCGGAAGACCAGCGCCGCCGGGTGCTTTCCACCCTGGAAATGCCGCCGAGCTACAGCAAACTGCTCGATTCGTTGCACCGCGCCCAGGTTTATCGCGAAATGTACGACCAGGCGCGTGAGCGCGGCCGGCATCGCGAACCCAACCTTTTCCGCAGCCTCGTCGGCACCAGCCGTGCCATCCAGCACGTGCGCCAGATGATGCAGCAGGTAGCTGACACCGACGCCAGCGTGCTGATCCTGGGCGAATCCGGTACCGGCAAGGAAGTGGTCGCGCGCAACTTGCATTACCATTCCAAGCGCCGCGAAGCGCCATTCGTGCCGGTCAACTGCGGGGCGATTCCCGCCGAGCTGCTCGAAAGCGAATTGTTTGGTCACGAGAAGGGCGCGTTCACCGGTGCAATCACCAGCCGCGCCGGACGTTTCGAGTTGGCCAATGGCGGCACGCTGTTCCTCGATGAAATCGGCGACATGCCGCTGCCGATGCAGGTCAAGCTGCTGCGCGTCTTGCAGGAGCGTACCTTCGAGCGCGTGGGCAGCAACAAGACCCAGAGTGTCGACGTACGGATCATCGCCGCGACCCACAAGAACCTCGAGACCATGATCGAGGTCGGCAGCTTCCGCGAAGATCTTTATTACCGTCTCAATGTATTCCCGATCGAAATGGCGCCGTTGCGCGAGCGGGTCGAAGACATCCCGCTGTTGATGAACGAGCTGATCTCGCGCATGGAGCATGAGAAGCGTGGTTCGATCCGCTTCAACTCGGCGGCGATCATGTCCCTCTGCCGTCACGGTTGGCCGGGCAACGTCCGCGAATTGGCCAACCTGGTGGAGCGCATGGCGATCATGCACCCCTACGGTGTGATCGGCGTGAATGAGCTGCCGAAGAAATTCCGCTACGTCGATGACGAAGACGAGCAAATGGTCGACAGCCTGCGCAGCGACCTGGAAGAGCGGGTGGCGATCAACGGTCATACGCCGGATTTCACCACCAATGCCTTGCTGCCGCCGGAAGGCCTGGACCTCAAGGATTACCTGGGCGGCCTGGAGCAAGGGCTTATCCAGCAGGCTCTGGACGACGCCAACGGCATCGTCGCCCGCGCGGCAGAGCGCTTGCGCATTCGTCGAACCACCCTGGTGGAAAAGATGCGCAAGTACGGCATGAGCCGTCGTGAAGGAGATGAACAGGCGGATGATTGACGCCTGTTTTGCAACCGCCTGATTTTCAGGCGGTTTTTTTTCGGCACGGGTATTGCTACAGCTCTCGCAACGTTCCGTTTAACTGACGGTCAGCCAAGCGAGAGAGCACGATGACCCAAGCCGCCCTGATGTCTTCTGTCCCCGAGCCGGGTCATATGCCGTCCGTCGAACAGGCTGGCCGGCTTGGGCTTGAACAGGCGTTTTCGCTGTTCAGCCAGATGTCCAGCCAGTTGACCGACTCCTACAGTCTGCTTGAAGCGCGGGTAACCGAGCTCAAGGGGGAGCTGGCGGTGGTCAGTGCCCAGCGCATGCAGGAGCTGGCGGAAAAAGAGCGCCTGGCCAACCGGCTGCAAAATCTGCTCGACCTCTTGCCTGGCGGGGTCATCGTCATCGATGCCCACGGCTTTGTGCGCGAAGCCAACCCGGCGGCGTGCGAGCTGCTCGGCCTGCCTCTGGAAGGCCAGCTCTGGCGACACGTCATCGCCCGCTGCTTCGCTCCCCGCGATGACGACGGCCACGAAGTTTCCCTGAAGGATGGTCGGCGGCTGTCCATTTCGACCCGTTCGCTGGACGCCGAGCCTGGACAGTTGGTGTTGCTCAACGACCTGACCGAAACCCGTCACTTGCAGGACCAGTTGGCCCGTCACGAGCGTCTGTCTTCCCTTGGGCGGATGGTCGCGTCGCTGGCCCATCAGATCCGTACGCCGCTGTCTGCCGCGTTGCTGTACGCCAGTCATCTGACCGAACAGCAACTGCCGATGGAGACCCAGCAGCGTTTTGCCGGCCGCTTGAAGGAGCGCTTGCATGAGCTGGAACACCAGGTGCGCGACATGCTGGTGTTCGCCCGTGGCGAGTTGCCGCTGACCGACCGCGTCGCGCCCAAGGTGCTGCTGCAGTCTTTGCAGGCTGCAGCACTGACCCATGTGCAGGGCGTGTCGATCCGCTGGCAGTGCGACAGCCATGCGGGCGAGGTGCTGTGCAACCGTGACACGCTGGTGGGCGCGGTATTAAATCTTATTGAAAACGCGATTCAGGCCAGTGACGTTGATGTCCGTCTGAAAGTGCACCTGTATACCCGCGACAACACCCTGCGCCTGTGTGTCAGCGACAGCGGCAGCGGTATCGAGCCGTCCGTGCTTGCACGTCTGGGCGAGCCATTTTTTACCACCAAGACCACTGGAACCGGCCTGGGCCTGACCGTGGTCAAGGCGGTGGCGCGTGCCCATCAGGGCGAATTGCGGCTGCGCTCGCGGCTGGGGCGCGGTACGTGCGCGACGGTGTGCTTGCCGCTGTTTTCCAGCGCGCCAGGGGTGGAGTGAGCAAATGGCGACCAAGGTTCTACTGGTTGAAGATGATCGCGCGCTACGCGAAGCACTCGCCGATACGCTGCTGTTGGCCGGGCATGATTATGCCGCTGTCGGTTCGGCGGAAGAGGCATTGCTCGCAGTGGCCCGTGAGCCATTCAGCCTGGTGGTCAGCGACGTCAATATGCCGGGCATGGACGGCCATCAATTGCTCGGCCTGCTGCGCGCACGCCAGCCGCAACTGCCAGTCCTGTTGATGACCGCCCACGGCGCCGTCGAGCGGGCGGTGGATGCCATGCGCCAAGGGGCGGCGGATTATCTGGTCAAGCCGTTCGAGCCCAAGGCCCTGTTGGACCTGGTGGCTCGCCATGCCTTGGGTAGCCCTGCTGTCGAGGGCGAGGGGCCGGTGGCCATCGAGCCGGCCAGTGCGCAGTTGCTGGAGTTGGCCGCACGGGTGGCCCGCAGCGATTCAACCGTGTTGATTTCCGGCGAGTCCGGCACGGGCAAGGAAGTCCTGGCCCGATATATCCATCAGCAATCCCGGCGCGCCAGCGAACCGTTCATTGCCATCAACTGTGCGGCGATTCCCGACAACATGCTCGAGGCGACGCTGTTCGGCCACGAGAAAGGTTCGTTTACCGGCGCCATCGCGGCCCAGCCTGGCAAGTTCGAGCAGGCTGATGGCGGGACCATTCTGCTGGATGAAATTTCCGAGATGCCGCTGGGCCTGCAAGCCAAGCTGCTGCGCGTCTTGCAGGAGCGGGAAGTGGAGCGGGTCGGCGCGCGCAAGCCCATAAGCCTGGACATTCGCGTGGTGGCGACGACCAACCGTGACCTGGCCGGGGAAGTCGCGGCGGGGCGCTTTCGTGAAGACCTTTATTACCGGCTGTCGGTTTTTCCGCTGGCCTGGCGTCCACTTCGCGAGCGCACCGCCGATATCCTGCCGCTGGCCGAGCGCCTGCTGGCCAAACACGTCAATAAAATGAAGCACGCGGCGGCGCGGTTGTCCGCCGAGGCGCAGGCCTGCCTGATCGCCTATCCCTGGCCGGGCAATGTCCGGGAACTGGACAACGCTATCCAGCGGGCGCTGATCCTGCAGCAGGGCGGCTTGATCCAGCCGGAAGATTTCTGCCTGGCCGGCCCGGTGGCCTGCGCGCCTTTGCCGGCGTTGCAGTCCGCCCCGGCGCAGATTCCTCCCGGGGAAGTGATGGGGGAAACCGCGGGCGCCCTGGAAGATGACCTGCGCCGTCGCGAATTCCAGATGATCATCGACACCCTGCGCGCCGAACGCGGCCGACGCAAGGAGGCGGCTGAGCGCCTCGGTATCAGCCCGCGGACCCTGCGCTACAAGCTGGCGCAGATGCGTGATGCCGGGATGGATGTAGAGGCTTATCTCTTCGCCAGTTGAAGCATTAAACAAACCCTGTGGGAGCGAGCCTGCTCGCGAAGACAATGGTCCTCGCGACGCGGGGGTCGGCTGACACACCGCTATCGCGAGCAGGCTCGCTCCCACAGGAGCCTGAAAGGATCCGCGCGCGCATTTGTTTCCGACGGCCACGGAGCTGGCACCCTTGTTGCTACTACCTACGTACCCGCTGAGTAAGTGTCAAAAAAATGCGGGCCGCCAGAGAGAATAGATCATGAGCCAAGGTATTGAATTTAATCGGTTGATGCTGGACATGCGCTCCATGCAGATGGACGCCATGGCCCAGCCTAAATCGGTCGCGGTGCCCCAAGTGGCCGGCAGCAGCTTTTCCGACATGCTCGGTCAGGCCGTCAATAAAGTGAACGATACCCAGCAGGCTTCGAACCAGTTGGCCAGTGCTTTCGAGATTGGCAAAAGTGGCGTCGACCTGACGGACGTAATGATCTCTTCGCAGAAAGCCAGTGTCTCGTTTCAGGCGTTGACCCAGGTACGCAACAAGCTGGTTCAAGCCTATCAAGACATCATGCAGATGCCGGTCTAAGGAAGCTATTGAGTCATGGCAGAAGCAGCCGTTGATAACGTTCCAGCCAAGGCAACTCCGGTAGACGGCAAACCGCCGTTGTTCGGCCTGTCTTTCCTGGAAAACCTCTCCGAGATGACCATGCTGCGTCAGGTTGGCCTGTTGGTCGGCCTGGCTGCCAGCGTGGCGATTGGTTTTGCCGTGGTCCTCTGGTCCCAGCAGCCGGACTACCGTCCCCTGTACGGCAGCCTGGAGGGCATGGATGCCAAACAAGTCATGGAAACCCTGGCTTCCGCCGACATTCCTTATACCGTCGAACCCAATTCCGGCGCCTTGCTGGTCAAGGCCGACGACGTCGCTCGCGCGCGCCTCAAGCTCGCTGCCGCCGGCGTGACGCCGACCGATGGCAATATCGGATTCGAGATCCTCGACAAGGACCAGGGCCTGGGCACCAGCCAGTTCATGGAAGCGACTCGTTATCGTCGCGGCCTGGAAGGCGAATTGGCGCGGACCATTTCCAGCCTCAACAATGTCAAGGGTGCCCGTGTGCATCTGGCGATTCCGAAAAGCTCGGTGTTCGTGCGCGACGAGCGCAAGCCGAGTGCCTCGGTACTGGTCGAACTGTATTCCGGCCGCTCGCTTGAGCCAGGCCAGGTCGTTGCCATTATCAACCTGGTGGCGACCAGCGTTCCCGAGTTGAGCAAGTCGCAGATCACCGTGGTCGACCAGAAGGGCAACCTGTTGTCCGACCAGGCGGAAAATTCCGAACTGACCATGGCCGGCAAGCAATACGATTACAGCCGCCGCATGGAAGGCATGTTCACCCAGCGGGTGCACAACATCCTGCAACCGATCCTCGGCAACGGCCGCTACAAGGCCGAAGTCTCGGCGGACGTGGACTTTAGCGCCGTCGAATCGACTTCCGAGCAGTTCAACCCGGATCAACCGGCGTTGCGCAGCGAGCAGTCGGTGAACGAACAACGGACCGCCAGCAATGGCCCGCAAGGTGTACCGGGTGCCCTGAGCAACCAGCCACCAGCACCGGCCAGCGCGCCGCAAACCACCGGTGGCGCTACCGCCGCCGCAGGCATGGTGCAGCCAGGCCAGCCGCTGATCGACGCCAATGGCCAGCAGATCATGGATCCGGCCACCGGCCAGCCGATGCTTGCGCCATACCCGGCCGACAAGCGTCAGCAATCGACCAAGAATTTCGAGCTCGACCGTTCCATCAGCCACACCAAGCAGCAGCAGGGCCGTTTGAATCGCCTGTCGGTCGCAGTAGTGGTGGACGATCAGGTCAAGGTCAACCCGGCCAACGGCGAAACCAGCCGCGCGCCATGGACCGCCGACGAATTGGCGCGCTTCACTCGCCTGGTGCAGGACGCCGTCGGTTTCGACGCCAGCCGTGGCGACAGCGTCAGCGTGATCAACGTACCGTTCTCCCTGGAGCGCGGTGAAGAAATCGCCGATATCCCGTTTTATTCGCAACCCTGGTTCTGGGATGTGGTCAAGCAGGTATTGGGTGTGTTGTTCATCCTGATACTGGTATTTGGAGTGCTGCGTCCGGTGCTCAACAACATCACCGGTGGCGGCAAGAACAAGCAGCTGGCAGGCTTGGGCGATGTAGAGCTGGGAGGCATGGGCGGCCTGGATGGCGAATTGGCCAACGATCGCGTCAGCCTCGGCGGGCCGCAGAGCATCCTGCTGCCAAGCCCGAGCGAAGGCTATGACGCTCAGTTGAACGCCATCAAGAGTCTGGTGGCAGAGGACCCGGGTCGTGTGGCCCAGGTCGTGAAAGAGTGGATTAACGCAGATGAGTGATAATCGAGCCGCTGTTGCCAAATTGTCCCGGGTCGACAAAGCCGCGATTTTGCTGCTGTCCCTGGGTTCGACGGACGCCGCCCAGGTGCTGCGCCACATGGGACCCAAAGAGGTCCAGCGCGTCGGCGTGGCCATGGCGCAGATGGGCAATGTGCACCGCGAGCAGGTCGAGCAGGTGATGAGCGAGTTCGTCGACATCGTCGGCGATCAGACCAGCCTGGGCGTCGGTTCCGACGACTACGTGCGCAAGATGCTCACCCAGGCCCTGGGCGAGGACAAGGCCAACGGCCTGATCGACAGGATCCTGCTGGGTGGCAATACCAGCGGCCTGGACAGCCTGAAGTGGATGGAGCCGCGCGCGGTCGCCGACGTGATCCGTTACGAGCACCCGCAGATCCAGGCGATCGTCGTCGCGTACCTCGATCCGGACCAGGCCGGTGAGGTGCTCGGCAACTTCGACCATAAAGTGCGCCTCGACATCATCCTGCGGGTTTCGTCGTTGAATACCGTGCAGCCGGCGGCCCTGAAAGAATTGAACCAGATTCTCGAGAAGCAGTTCTCGGGCAACTCCAATGCTTCGCGCACCACCCTGGGCGGTATCAAGCGCGCGGCGGACATCATGAACTTCCTCGACAGTTCGATCGAAGGTCAACTGATGGACTCGATCCGCGAAGTCGACGAAGACCTGTCCGGTCAGATCGAAGACCTCATGTTCGTGTTCAACAACCTGGCCGATGTCGACGACCGCGGTATCCAGGCACTGTTGCGCGAAGTGTCCTCCGATGTGCTGGTGCTGGCCCTCAAGGGTTCGGACGAAGGCGTCAAGGAGAAGATCTTCAAGAACATGTCCAAACGGGCGGCCGAACTGTTGCGCGACGACCTCGAGGCCAAGGGCCCGGTGCGCGTCAGCGATGTGGAAACCGCACAGAAGGAAATCCTCACCATCGCCCGCCGTATGGCCGAAGCCGGAGAAATCGTGCTCGGTGGCAAGGGCGGCGAAGAGATGATCTAAGGTCGTTATGTCTGCCAAGAGCGATGATTCACCCAGCGACCTGATCCGCGCCCGCGACGTCGGTGGTTTCGACGTCTGGTCGCTGCCCAGCTTCGATCCCCACGTGCCCGAGCCTGAGCCAGAACCGGTGGAAGAGTTGCCGGAGATGGAAGAGGTGCCGCTGGAGGAGGTCCAGCCGCTGACCCTCGAAGAAGTCGAGAGCATTCGCCAGGAGGCCTACAACGAAGGCTTCGCCATCGGCGAAAAGGAAGGCTTCCACAGCACCACGATCAAGGTCCGCCAGGAAGCCGACGTGGCGCTGACGGCCAAGCTGCGGGCGCTGGAATCGCTGATGCTGAACCTGTTCGAACCCATCGCCGAGCAGGACACCCAGATCGAGAAATCCCTGGTCGGGCTGGTGCAGCACATCACCCGACAAGTGATCCAGCGCGAGCTGGCCATCGATTCGAGCCAGATCGAGCACGTCATGCGCGAGGCCCTCAAGCTGCTGCCCCTGGGCGTCGGCAATGTGCGGCTGTACATCAATCCGCAGGACTTCGAGCTGGTCAAGGCCTTGCGCGAGCGTCATGAGGAAAGCTGGCGCATCGTCGAGGATGAGACCTTGCTGCCGGGCGGTTGCCGGGTGGAAACCGAGCACAGCCGCATTGATGCGACAATCGAAACACGCATCAGCCAGGTCATGGCCAAGCTGTTCGACCAATTGCACGAGCAGGCCCTGCATCCGGCTCCGGCCGACCTCAGCCTGGAGTTGCCGGACGAACCGGAGGCCGCCGTCATCGTCGATCCGGACGCGGCCGAACTGACTGCTCTGGAAGTGGACGGCCGTAATGCGCCTTGACCGAACCAGCTTCGGCAAGCGCCTGGGCAGCTACGCCGAGGCCACTGAGCTGGCCGGCCAGCCGATCCTGGAAGGGCGCCTGTTGCGTATGGTTGGCCTGACCCTAGAAGCGGAAGGCCTGCGCGCCGCGATGGGCAGCCGGTGCCTGGTGATCAACGATGACAGTTATCACCCGGTGCAGGTCGAAGCCGAAGTGATGGGCTTCTCCGGCAGCAAAGTATTTCTGATGCCGGTGGGCAGTGTCGCCGGTATAGCCCCTGGTGCCCGCGTGGTTCCGCTGGCCGATACCGGTCGGCTGCCCATGGGCATGAGCATGCTCGGCCGTGTGCTGGACGGGGCCGGGCGGGCCTTGGACGGCAAGGGCGGAATGAAAGCTGAAGATTGGGTGCCGATGGACGGCCCGACAATCAACCCGCTCAAGCGCGACCCCATCAGCGTGCCGCTGGACGTCGGCATCCGTTGCATCAACGGGTTGTTGACGGTCGGTCGCGGTCAGCGCCTGGGCCTGTTCGCCGGTACCGGGGTGGGCAAGAGTGTGCTGCTGGGCATGATGACCCGCTTTACCGAAGCCGACATCATCGTGGTGGGGCTGATCGGCGAGCGGGGCCGCGAGGTGAAGGAATTCATCGAGCACATTCTCGGCGAAGAAGGACTCAAGCGTTCCGTGGTGGTGGCGTCGCCGGCGGACGATGCGCCGTTGATGCGCCTGCGGGCCGCGATGTATTGCACGCGTATCGCCGAATATTTTCGCGACAAGGGCAAGAACGTCCTGTTGCTGATGGATTCGCTGACCCGTTTCGCCCAGGCCCAGCGGGAAATCGCCCTGGCCATCGGCGAGCCGCCGGCCACCAAGGGTTATCCGCCTTCGGTGTTTGCCAAGTTGCCGAAACTGGTGGAACGGGCCGGTAACGCGGAGAAGGGCGGCGGTTCCATCACCGCTTTTTATACCGTGCTGTCCGAAGGCGACGATCAGCAAGACCCGATCGCCGACTCGGCCCGAGGCGTGCTCGACGGCCACATCGTGCTGTCCCGGCGCCTGGCCGAAGAAGGGCATTACCCCGCCATTGATATCGAAGCGTCGATCAGCCGGGTCATGCCGTCGGTCATTAGTGCCGAGCACATGAAGCGCGCCCAGCAGTTCAAGCAATACTGGTCACGTTACCAGCAGAGTCGCGACCTGATCAGCGTGGGCGCCTATGTGCCTGGCGGTGATCGTGAAACCGACATGGCCATCAATCTTTATCCGGCCATGGCGGTCTACCTGCGCCAAGGCTTGAACGACAACATCGGCATGGCTGCCAGCGAAGCGCACCTGCAAACTATCTTCGCCCCCGTCGCGGGCGGATAACCGCCTATGGCCACGAGTCGTGCGGCGCGCCTGGCGCCGGTGGTGGACATGGCGGAAAAAGCCGAGAAGACCGCCGTTCAGCGGCTGGCTTATTTCCAGGGACAAGTGGTCGTGGCCGAGAGCAAGCTGGCCGACCTGGAGAATTTTCGCCTCGAATACCAGGAGCAGTGGATTGCCCGTGGCAGTCATGGCGTTTCCGGGCAATGGCTGTTGGGCTACCAGGGGTTCCTCGCACAACTGGGCACCGCGATCGATCAGCAGCGCCAAAGCCTCGTCTGGCACCAGAACAACCTGGAAAAGGCTCGCCAGAGCTGGCAGGAAGCCTTCGCCCGGGTCGAAGGGCTGCGCAAACTTGTACAGCGTTATATCGATGAAGCTCGGCAGCTGGAAGACAAGCGCGAGCAGAAGTTGCTTGATGAACTGTCTCAGCGTCTGCCGCGCCATGATCCGTATTGATCATGAAAGCGGAATTCTGTCGGTTGGAGGGTTTGATTCCTTGCTCAGACCTCTACCTGATGCTACACCTTGTACACATATGTCCACGACAAGGAAGTGAATATGTCTGTCGTAACTGAAGTGTCCGAAGATGGGAAAAAATTGACGATTGCGATTGAAGGTCGCTTCGATTTCGGGCGGCATCAGGAGTTTCGTGAATCCTACGAGAGACTCGTTAGTAAGCCCGAGTCTATCGTGGTGGATTTGAAGAAGGCCACCTACCTCGACAGCTCTGCCTTGGGCATGCTCCTGCTGTTGCGCGATCATGCCGGTGGCGACGAGTCGGATATCCGTGTGGTCAACAGCAGCAGCGACGTCAAGAAAATCCTCGCGATTTCCAATTTCGACAAGTTGTTCGATATCAGTTGATTACCATGCAATCGTCGCCGGAGCCGCTGACGATCCTGATTGCCGAAGACAGCGCCGCCGACCGGCTGCTGTTGTCGACCATCGTCCGCCGTCAAGGCCATCAGGTGCTCACCGCAGCGGATGGCGCCGAGGCGGTCGAAGTCTACCGGGAGCAGCGTCCGCACCTGGTGCTGATGGACGCGATGATGCCGGTCATGGATGGCTTCGAGGCCGCGCAGCAGATCAAGCAACTGGCCGGGGATCAACTGGTTCCGATCATTTTCCTCACCTCGTTGACTGAAAGCGAAGGGCTGGCCCGTTGCCTGGAGGCTGGCGGTGATGATTTCCTCGCCAAGCCCTATAACCAAGTGATCCTGGCTGCCAAGATCAAGGCCATGGACCGCTTGCGTCGGTTGCAGGCCACGGTGGTCGAACAACGTGACCAGATCGCCCGGCACCACGACTACCTGCTTAACGAGCAGCGGGTTGCCAAGGCGGTGTTCGACAAGATTGCCCACTCCGGTTGCCTGAGCGCGCCGAATATCCGTTACCTGCAATCGCCCTATGCCTTGTTCAATGGCGATCTGCTGCTGGCCGCCTTCAACCCGGCTGGTGACATGCACATCCTGCTTGGGGATTTTACCGGCCATGGCTTGCCGGCGGCTGTCGGGGCGATGCCACTGGCTGAAGTGTTCTACGGGATGACCGCGAAAGGCTACGGCCTGGCGCAGATCCTGCGAGAGATGAATGCCAAGCTCAAGCGCATCCTGCCAGTGGACATGTTCTGTTGCGCAACGCTGCTGTGCCTGAGCTTCCAGCGCTGCACCGTCGAAGTCTGGAACGGCGGCATGCCCGATGGTTACCTGCATGACAGCCTCAGTGGCGTGCGTACGCCGTTGCCGGCGCGCCACTTGCCGTTGGGCGTGCTCACGCCGCAACTGTTTGATGATCGCACTGAAGTGCATCCGATGTCGGTGGGTGACCGGGTATTCCTGTTGTCTGACGGCGTCATCGAAGCCAGCGACCGCGATGATCAGCCGTTTGGCGTGGAACGGTTGCAGCAGGTGTTTGCGGCCAACCGCGAGCCCGATCGACTGTTCGAAGATATCCAGCAGGCCCTCGGTGATTTTCGCGGCGAGGCCCGCGACGACTTCAGCATGGTCGAGGTGCGGCTGGTCGCGCCGACGCAACTCAGCCCGCCACCACCGGTCTATTCCGATAGCGGCCAGTCGAGCCCGCTGGATTGGTCGGTGAGCTTCGAGTTCCGTGGGCAGACGCTCAAGCGCTTCAACCCGATGCCTTACCTGTTGCAGCTATTGCTTGAGGTCCATGGGCTCAGGGGCCAGAGTGGCGCCTTGTACAGTGTCCTGACGGAGCTTTATTCCAACGCGCTGGAACACGGCGTACTGGGGCTCGATTCGAGTCTCAAGCGTGATGCGGCGGGGTTTGCCCGCTACTATACGGAGCGCGGCATCCGTCTGGATGAGCTGGACAGCGGCCATATCCGCGTGCATCTGCACGTGACTCCCCAAGGGGAGGGTGGGCGCCTGGTCATTGAGGTCGAGGACAGCGGCCAGGGGTTCGATGTCAGCCGGGTGCTGGCCCGGCCTGTGGATCGTGACCGGTTATCCGGGCGCGGTGTCAGCCTGGTGCGCCAGCTATGCCACGAGGCCAGTTGGTCCGACGATGGTCGTAGTGCGCGCGTGGAGTTTTTCTGGGAGGCTCTGGCATAATCGGGGCCATTCTTGATCAAGGAGCGAACAAGTGAGCGAGATTCATCTGGATCGGGACGTGCTCAGCACGTTGAAGGAAGTCATGGAGGAAGGGTATCCGGAATTGCTGGATACGTTCCTCAACGATTCCGAGGCACGCCTGCGTGTGTTGCTTGAGGCCAAGGACGCCGAGCAATTGAGCGCCACCGCCCACAGTTTCAAGGGCAGTAGCAGCAATATGGGCGCCATCCGCCTGGCTGAACTGTGCGGCGAGCTGGAACAACGCGCCAAGCAGCCCTCGCTGCGTGGAATCGAAAAATTGGTCAGCGAGATCAACAGCGAATTTACCTACGTTCGAAAGCTTTGCAAGGAAGAGCGCGAAGGCTTTCACTGTTAAAAAGGTTGTTGTTCGGCGCGTTGGCCCATCCCTTGCATTGTCCTGTCTCGACTGCATCAAAGATCCCAGTGCAGCGGAGACCATTTCATGCCCGTTACGCCTAATACACTCCTTCAGGCCGTTACCCAGTCCAAGCCGCAGGCCGCCGTCAATCCGTTGGCGGCTGGCCCGGACGCCGGGACTAAAGCCTCCAGTTTCGCCCAGGTCTTCGCCAAGCAGGCCCCCGTCAAACCCTCGACGGCCCTTGAGCCGGAGATTAAGCCGGTGCGCGACAAGGCTTCCGACAACACCGTCAAAAAGGATGCAGGCAGCGACACGGCTGCCGCTCCTGAGCCGGCGGTTGCCGATAGCGGCAAACCCTTGCCCGCCGACAAGCCGGCCACGGCCGACGACAAGCCCACGCAGGACGATAGCGATACGGCCGAGACGCCTGTAGCCGACGCCGCCCCAGTCGATCCGACACTCGACCCGGCCTTGCTGCCCGGGGTCATCGTGCCTGAAGTCATTGCCGAGGCGCTGCCCGCGCCTGTGGTGAGCCCGACCGAGGCGCCAGTCGTCGCGGCAGTCGCGGCTCCCGTGGTGGCCTCGGCCACGCCGGCCACGCCGGCTCCGGTGACCGATCCGGAATTCGACCCCCAGGCCGATCCGCTCGACGCCCTGCCGGCGTTGCGTCTGGCGATGGAGCAGAGCGGCCATGTGTCCGCTTCCAGCCAGGCGCAGCCCAAGGCAACAGCGCCAGCGTCCGTCGATGGCGAGCCGACGTCGGCCCAGACGTTCGCGGCCGGCATGGCGAGCATGCTCCATGTACAAGCCGACCAGGACAGTACCAGTGCCGGCAGCCAGGGCGGTGAGAAGGCGTTCAGTGGCTTGCTCAACGAAGGCCTCAAGGATCTGACCGCCGCCTCCAGCGACACGCGGGTAGATGATTTCGCCAACCGCCTGGCGGCATTGACCCAGGCGGCTACGCCAAAAACCGCCAACGCGGTCCCGGTCAACCAGCCCATCGCCATGAACCAGAGCGGCTGGACCGAAGAAGTGGTCAACCGGGTGATGTACCTGTCGAGCGTCAATCTCAAGGCGGCTGATATCCAACTGCAGCCGGCCGAGCTGGGGCGCCTGGATATTCGCGTGAACATGGTCCCCGACCAGCAGACCCAGGTCACGTTCATGAGCGCCCATTCCGGCGTCCGTGAAGCCCTCGAAGGCCAGATGCATCGCCTGCGCGACAGCTTTGCCCAGCAGGGCATGGGCCAGGTCGACGTCAGCGTGTCGGATCAGTCGCGTGGCTCCCAGGGTCAGGAACAGCAAGCCCAGCAGCAGGCCCAGGCTGGTCGCACGAGCTCTTCCTCTGGCGGCCGAGTGGATTCGGTGGACGAAGAGTTGCCGGTCAGCGTTGCCGAAGTGGCGGCCAACACCACCAGCGTCATCGGCACCAGCGCGGTCGACTACTACGCCTGATCCAACGCGGTTTTTCCCCTGTGGGAGCGAGCCTGCTCGCGAAAGCGCACTGTCACCCACCCTTGGGGGCTGACCCGGCGCCATCGCGAGCAGGCTCGCTCCCACATTGGTTTATGCGGTGCCGAAGAGCGCAAGCGACCATCATCCTTAGCCCTGACACACTTCTGGCATAACACTTGCTCCAGCCAAGCCGTGCAACAGTGAAACCCCCGATTAGCGACGGATTATTGGCATGGCGAAGAGTGAAGCAGCAGCTGTAAAAGACCCCGCAACCAAAGGCAAACTCAAGCTGATCATCATGATCGTGGTGGGTTTGCTCCTGGCGATGGGTGTTTCCGTGGGGGCGACCTGGTATTTCATGCACAGCGCTCAAAGCAAACCGGCAGAAGTGGTGGAAACCGCGCCGGTGGGCAAGCAGCCGGCGATTTTCGAGCCGATGGCTCCCGCATTTGTGGCCAACTACACCCAGAACGGTCGCCAGCGCTACATGCAGGTGAGCATCACCCTGCTGGGCCGCAACCAGGCTGACCTGGAAGCGCTGCGGGTGCACATGCCGCTGATTCGCAATAACCTGGTGATGCTGTTCTCCGGACAGAGTTTCGACACCCTGGCCACTCCGGTCGGCCAGGAAATGCTGCGTCAGAAAGCCACGGCCAGCGTTCAGGAAGTGGCTCAGAAAGAGCTTGGCAAAGTGGTGATCGAACAGTTGCTCTTCACTAACTTCGTATTGCAGTAGGAACACGACATGGCCGTGCAGGACTTGTTGTCCCAGGACGAAATCGACGCGCTGTTGCATGGTGTCGACGACGGCCTGGTGCAGACCGAAAACGCTGCTGAACCGGGCAGCGTCAAAAGCTACGACCTGACCAGCCAGGATCGCATCGTTCGCGGACGCATGCCGACCCTGGAAATGATCAACGAGCGTTTTGCCCGTTACACCCGCATCAGCATGTTCAACATGCTGCGCCGTTCGGCCGACGTGGCCGTCGGTGGCGTGCAGGTGATGAAATTCGGCGAATATGTGCACTCGCTGTACGTGCCCACCAGTCTCAACCTGGTGAAGATCAAGCCGTTGCGCGGCACTGCACTGTTCATCCTTGACGCCAAGCTGGTGTTCAAGCTGGTGGATAACTTCTTCGGCGGTGACGGCCGTCACGCCAAGATCGAAGGCCGCGAATTCACGCCGACCGAGCTGCGCGTCGTGCGCATGGTGCTGGAGCAGGCTTTCATCGATTTGAAGGAAGCCTGGCAGGCGATCATGGAAGTCAACTTCGAGTACATCAACTCGGAAGTGAACCCGGCCATGGCCAACATCGTCGGTCCGAGCGAAGCCATTGTCGTGTCGACTTTCCACATCGAACTCGACGGTGGCGGCGGCGACCTGCACGTGACCATGCCGTACTCGATGATCGAGCCGGTGCGCGAAATGCTCGACGCCGGTTTCCAGTCGGACCTCGACGACCAGGACGAGCGCTGGATCAATGCGTTGCGCCAGGACGTGCTGGACGTCGACGTGCCGATCGGCGCGACGGTTGCCCGGCGCCAGCTGCGCCTGCGGGACATCCTGCATATGCAGCCGGGGGATATCATCCCCGTCGAGATGCCGGAAGACATGATCATGCGCGCCAATGGCGTGCCGGCCTTCAAGGTCAAGATGGGCTCTCACAAAGGCAACCTCGCGTTGCAAGTGATCGAGCCGATCGAACGCCGCTGAGTGCTGTCAATCGCTTAAGTTTGTAACGGATTTCTAGTTTTTTACCGATTCTTGCCCGCCGAGGAAACATGATGGCTGACGATATGAATACCCAGGATGACCAGGCGCTGGCCGATGAATGGGCTGCGGCCCTGGAAGAAACCGGCGACGCCGGGCAGGCCGATATCGATGCGCTGCTGGCCGCCGATACCGGCAACCACGCTTCCAATCGCATGCAGATGGAAGAGTTTGGCAGCGTGCCGAAAAGCAATGAGCAAGTCACCCTCGACGGGCCGAACCTGGACGTGATTCTCGACATCCCGGTGTCGATTTCCATGGAAGTGGGCAGCACCGACATCAACATCCGCAACCTGTTGCAGCTCAACCAGGGCTCGGTGATCGAACTGGATCGCCTGGCCGGTGAACCGCTGGACGTACTGGTCAACGGTACCCTGATCGCCCATGGCGAAGTGGTGGTGGTCAACGAGAAGTTCGGCATTCGCCTGACGGACGTGATCAGCCCGAGCGAACGCATCAAGAAGCTGCGCTGAATGAAAGGCTTTCTCGCCGCAGCCTTGATGCTGCCGTTCAGCGTGCTGGCGGCCGAGCCCGCGGCCACGGCGGCGGTTGCGCCGGCAAGTGGCGGCAGCATGGCCGGGCAATTGGCGCAGTTGGTGCTGGGCCTGCTCGTGGTGCTCGGGTTGATTTTTTTCCTCGCGTGGATGCTGCGGCGGGTGCAACAGGCGGGGCCTGCCGGCAAAGGCCAGGTCATCGACATCATCAGTTCCCGCGCGCTCGGCCCGCGGGATCGGCTGGTGCTGGTGCAAGTTGGCAACGAGCAGATCCTGCTCGGCCTGAGCCCTGGCACGATCACCGCTTTGCACGTTCTCAAGGAGCCGGTGCAGGTGCCCGCCACCGAGCAGGCCGCCCCCGAATTTGCCCAGCGGCTCATGGAACTGCTGGGTAAAGATCAGAAGGATAAAAAGTAATGCCGTTGCGCATTCTGTTGGCGCTGGCCCTGTTGCTGGCTGCACCGTTGGCGTTTGCCGCCGACCCGTTGTCGATTCCGGCGATCACGTTGGGCACCAACGCCGAAGGGGCTCAGGAGTATTCGGTCAGCCTGCAGATTCTGCTGATCATGACCGCGCTGAGTTTCATCCCGGCGTTCGTCATGCTGATGACCAGTTTCACCCGGATCATCATTGTCTTTTCGATCCTGCGCCAGGCCCTGGGTTTGCAGCAGACGCCGTCGAACCAGATCCTCACGGGCATGGCGTTGTTCCTCACCATGTTCATCATGGCGCCAGTCTTCGACCGGGTGAACCGTGATGCGCTGCAACCCTACCTGGCCGAAACCCTCAGTGCCCAGGACGCGGTGGCCAGGGCCCAGGTGCCGATCAAGGATTTCATGCTCGCCCAGACTCGCAGCAGCGACCTGGAGTTGTTCATGCGCCTGTCCAAGCGCACCGACATCGCCAGCCCCGACCAGGCCCCATTGACCATCCTGGTGCCAGCGTTCGTGACGTCCGAGCTGAAAACGGCGTTCCAGATCGGTTTCATGATCTTCATCCCGTTCCTGATCATCGACCTGGTGGTCGCCAGTATCCTCATGGCGATGGGTATGATGATGCTGTCACCGCTGATCATTTCGCTGCCGTTCAAGATCATGCTGTTCGTGCTGGTGGATGGCTGGGCCTTGATCATCGGCACGCTGGCGGGCAGTTTCGGCGGTGTTTAGACCACTTGCGCGGGTAGCACGACATGACGCCTGAAGTAGCGGTAGACCTGTTCCGCGAAGCACTCTGGCTGACCACCGTGATGGTTGCCATCCTGGTGATTCCGAGCCTGCTGGTGGGCTTGCTGGTGGCGATGTTCCAGGCCGCCACGCAGATCAACGAACAGACCCTGAGCTTCCTGCCGCGCCTGCTGGTGATGCTGGTAACGCTGATCGTCGCCGGCCCGTGGCTGGTGCAAACCTTCATGGAATACATCCTGCAGCTGTACGGCAGTATTCCCCAGTTGATCGGCTGACCCGATGTCGATGCTCGAACTGACGGACACCCAGATCAGCAGCTGGGTGGCGTCGTTTATCCTGCCGCTGTTTCGCGTCACCGCCGTGCTGATGAGCATGCCGGTCTTCGGCACGACCCTGGTGCCAAGCCGTGTGCGCCTGTACCTGGCTGTGGCAATCACCGTGGTCATCGCGCCCGGACTGCCGCCGATGCCGCCGGTCAATGCCCTTGACCTCAGTGCGCTGATGCTGGTGGCCGAGCAGATCCTCATTGGTGTCCTGCTGGGGTTTTCATTGCAGCTGTTCTTCCAGGCGTTCGTGGTGGCCGGGCAAATCATTTCGATCCAGATGGGCATGGCGTTCGCCTCCATGATCGACCCCACCAACGGCGTCAACACCGCGGTCATCGGGCAGTTCCTGACGATGCTGGTGACGTTGCTGTTCCTCGCCATGAACGGGCATCTGGTGGTGTTTGAAGTGCTCACCGAGAGCTTCACCACAATGCCGGTGGGCAGTGCGATGCTGGTCAATCATTTCTGGGACATCGCCGGCAAGCTCGGCTGGGTCCTGGGGGCGGCGATGCTGCTGGTATTGCCAGCCATCACCGCGCTGCTGGTGGTCAACATCGCTTTTGGCGTGATGACCCGCGCGGCGCCGCAGCTGAACATTTTTTCCATCGGCTTCCCCCTCACGCTGGTGCTGGGCATGGTGATCTTCTGGGTCAGCCTGGGGGATATTCTCAACCAGTATCAGCCGTTGGCGACTCAGGCCTTGCAGCTGCTACGCGACATGGCACAGGCGCGCTGAACCATGGCTGAGAGCGAAAGCGGTCAGGACAAGACAGAAGACCCCACGGAGAAACGCACCAGGGAGTCCCGCGAGAAGGGTGAGATCGCCCGTTCCAAGGAGCTCAACACCCTGGCGATCATGCTCGCCGGCGCTGGCGGCTTGCTGATCTATGGCGGCGGGCTGGCGCTGGAACTGCTGGAAATCATGCGCCTGAATTTTTCCTTGCCTCGGGAAGTATTGCTGACCCCTGGCGCCATGACGCAGTACCTGCTGCATTCGGGCAAGATCGCGCTTCTGGCGATGCAGCCCGTGCTGATTTTTTTATTGTTGGCGGCATTCATCGGCCCGATTTCCCTGGGCGGATGGCTCTTCGCCGCCGGCAGCCTGGCACCTAAGTTCAGCCGGATGAACCCGGCCGCCGGCATCAAGCGCATGTTTTCCACCACGGCGCTGGTGGAGCTGCTCAAGGCTTTCGGCAAGTTCCTGCTGGTCCTGTCCGTCGCGTTGGTGGTGCTGGAGGGCGACATCGACGATCTGCTGCGCATCGCCCATCAACCGCTGGAACAGGCCATCATTCATAGCGTGCAGCTGGTGGGATGGAGCACGTTGTGGATGTCTTGCGGCCTGATCCTGATCGCTGCCATCGATGTGCCGATCCAGCTCTATCAGAGCAAGCAGAAGCTGATGATGACCAAGCAGGAAGTGCGCGACGAGCACAAGGACGCGGAGGGCAAGCCGGAGGTCAAGCA
Source organism: Pseudomonas sp. Z1-29 (assembly GCF_051131995.1). Classification (NCBI taxonomy): domain Bacteria; kingdom Pseudomonadati; phylum Pseudomonadota; class Gammaproteobacteria; order Pseudomonadales; family Pseudomonadaceae; genus Pseudomonas; species Pseudomonas sp. Z1-29. Next base: position 1,778,038 of record NZ_CP071645.1, read on the forward strand.
GCGGATTCGCCAATTGCAGCGCGACGCCTCCCAGCGGCGCATGATGGCGGCGATTCCCGATGCCGACGTGGTCATCACCAACCCGACCCACTATGCGGTGGCGCTCAAATACGATCCTGAAAAAGGCAATGCGCCGGTGCTGCTGGCCAAGGGCAGTGATTTCCTGGCGTTGAAAATCCGCGAAATCGCCGTTGCCAACGAAGTGATGCTGCTCGAATCGCCGGCGCTGGCGCGCTCGATCTACTACTCCACCGAACTCGATCAGGAAATTCCCGGAGGTCTGTACCTGGCTGTGGCCCAGGTGCTGGCCTACGTCTACCAGATCCGCCAGCACCGCGCCGGCAAGGGCAAGCGTCCCGAACCGCTCAAGGACCTGCCGATCCCGCCGGATTTGCGGCGTGACTCCTGAGTCAGGCGATGCTATTCCCTTAAGGCATCGACAAACCCGTGGCGAGCGAGCTTGCTCCCGCTGGGCCGCGAAGCGGCCCCAAAACCCGCCAGATGCGGGGCATCAGACACGCCGCACCCGCCGGTTTGCGACTGCTTCGCAGCCGAGCGGGAGCAAGCTCCCTCGCCACGGATACATCATTTCTCAATCGAACCGCATTTACCCTGTGGGAGCGAGCCTGCTCGCGAATGCGGCCATCCATTTGATACAGGCGTCGATTGACAAACCGCTTTCGCGAGCAGGCTCGCTCCTACAGGGTTGAAGTCGCTTCGGCCTTTCTATTTCAAGCTTTTGCAAAAGTTGGAAAGCTTCTTGCAATACCCCGTCTGCGCCCCCTCCGGGCGTCAAAAACTTGCTTCACAGGAACGGGGAATATTGGTGGATCGCTCTCAGTTATTCAGCACCGCACGCAGCAACGTAGCCGACCTCAGCCGGGGGAATCTGGGTGTGCCGCTGTTGCTGCTGGTCATGCTCGCCATGATGATGCTGCCGATACCCCCGTTCCTGCTCGACGTGTTCTTCACGTTCAACATTGCGCTGTCCATCGTGGTACTGCTGGTCTGCGTATACGCCTTGCGGCCGCTGGATTTCGCGGTGTTCCCGACCATCCTGCTGGTGGCCACGCTGATGCGCCTGGCGCTGAACGTGGCGTCCACTCGCGTGGTCATGCTCCACGGCCAGGACGGCCACGCTGCCGCCGGTAAGGTGATCCAGGCCTTCGGTGAAGTGGTGATCGGCGGTAACTACGTGGTCGGTATCGTGGTTTTCGCCATCCTGATGATCATCAACTTCGTTGTGGTGACCAAGGGTGCCGGGCGGATTTCCGAGGTGAGCGCACGTTTCACCCTCGATGCGATGCCCGGCAAGCAGATGGCGATCGACGCCGACCTCAACGCCGGCCTGATCGATCAGAACCAGGCCAAGGCTCGTCGTCTTGACGTGGCCCAGGAAGCCGAGTTCTACGGCTCCATGGACGGTGCGAGCAAGTTCGTGCGCGGCGACGCCATCGCCGGCCTGCTGATCCTGTTCATCAACCTCATCGGCGGCATGGCCGTCGGTATCTTCCAACACGGTATGACGTTCGGTGATGCTGGCAGGGTTTACGCCTTGCTGACCATCGGTGACGGTTTGGTGGCGCAATTGCCATCACTGTTGTTATCCACAGCTGCCGCGATCATGGTGACCCGTGCTTCGGGCTCCGAAGACATGGGCAAGCAGATCAATCGCCAGATGTTCGCTTCGCCCAAGGCCCTGGCCGTGGCGGCCGGCCTGATGGCGGTGATGGGTATCGTGCCGGGCATGCCCCACGTGTCGTTCCTGAGCATGGCTGCCCTGGCTGCTGGTGGCGCCTACCTGTTCTGGAAAAAGCAGAACGGGCAAAAGGTCCAGGCGCTGGAAGAGGTCAAGCGTCAGCAGGAACTGCTGCCATCGCCGGCGCGGGCCATGGAAACCAAGGAGTTGGGTTGGGACGATGTGACGCCGATCGACATGATTGGCCTGGAAGTCGGCTACCGCCTGATCCCACTGGTCGACCGCAACCAGGGTGGTCAACTGCTGGCCCGGATCAAGGGCGTGCGCAAGAAGCTGTCCCAGGACCTGGGCTTCCTGATGCCCACCGTGCATATCCGCGACAACCTCGATCTGGCCCCGAGCGCCTATCGCCTGACGCTCATGGGCGTGATCCTGGCCGAAGCGGAGATCTATCCCGACCGCGAGCTGGCGATCAACCCAGGACAGGTCTACGGTTCGCTCAACGGTATTACCGCCAAGGATCCGGCTTTCGGCCTGGAAGCGGTGTGGATCGAAATCAGCCAGCGGGCCCAGGCGCAATCGCTCGGTTATACCGTGGTAGACGCCAGCACCGTGGTGGCGACCCACTTGAACCAGATTTTGTACAAGCACTCCAGCGAGCTGATCGGTCACGAGGAAGTCCAGCAATTGCTGCAAGTACTGGCCAAAGGCTCGCCAAAACTCGCCGAGGAGCTGGTGCCGGGCGTGGTGTCGCTGTCGCAGTTGCTCAAGGTTTTGCAGGCGCTGTTGGCCGAACAGGTCCCGGTGCGCGACATTCGCAGTATCGCCGAAGCCATCGCCAACAACGCTTCGAAGAGTCAAGATACCGCCGCGTTGGTCGCTGCGGTGCGGGTCGGCGTATCCCGCGCAATCGTCCAAAGCATTGTAGGCACTGAGTCTGAGCTGCCTGTGATCACTCTGGAGCCAAGGTTGGAACAGATATTGCTCAATAGTCTGCAGAAGGCAGGACAAGGCTCGGAAGAGGGTGTTCTGCTGGAGCCAAGCATGGCCGAGAAGCTGCAGCGTTCGTTGATCGAAGCAGCCCAGCGGCAAGAGATGCAAGGCCAACCGGTGATCCTGCTGGTGGCCGGTCCGATTCGCGCGATGCTCTCGCGGTTCGGTCGCCTCGCGGTCCCGGGGCTGCATGTGCTGGCGTACCAGGAAATACCGGACAACAAGCAAGTGACCATCGTTGCGACAGTAGGGCCCAACGGCTGAGGTAGTGGTTTATGCAAGTGAAGCGTTTTTTTGCCGCCGATATGCGTCAGGCCATGAAGCTGGTACGTGACGAGCTGGGCGCTGAAGCAGCCATCATCGGTAATCGCCGGATCGCCGGCGGTGTCGAGCTGACGGCTGCCCTGGATTACAAATTGTCGGCGCTGGCCCCGCGGGTTCCGAACATGGAGCTTGAGGATGAGCTGCGCAAGACCCAGTCGCGCATCGCCAGCGCCCAGGCCGAACTGAGCCTGCGCAGCAGCGAAGGCGAAGGCAGCGCGGGGACCAATCGTCAATTGTTCGCCGGCCAGCCACTGACGGCCGGCCTGCCGCTGACCGCTGCCGAACCGCTGATCGAGCCAGCCCAGGCCGAGCCGCGTCGTCCGGCACCGGCGCCAGCCGCGCCAGCCGCGGGTGTCGACCCACGTGCCCTGGACTCGATGCGCTTTGAACTCAACAGCCTGCGTGAGCTGATGGAAGTCCAGCTTGGCTCGTTGGCCTGGAACCAGCTGCAAGGCAGCCGTCCGGCCCAGGCCAACCTGTGGCGTCGCCTGCAACGCATCGGCTTGTCCGGCCCGTTGTCCCGCGACCTGCTGGCACTGATCAACGATATCGAAGAGCCTCGCCAGGCCTGGCGCATGTTGTTGGCGCACCTGGCGCGGATGATCGCCACGCCGGAAGTCGAGCCGCTGGAAGAGGGCGGGGTGATTGCCATGGTCGGCCCGGCCGGCATGGGCAAGACCACCACCCTGGCCAAGCTCGCCGCCCGTTATGTACTCAAGTACGGCGCCCAGAGCATCGCCCTGGTGAGCATGGACAGTTTCCGCATCGGCGCCCAGGAGCAACTCAAGACCCTGGGCCGGATCCTCAATGTGTCGGTGACCCATGTGGATCCGGGCCAATCGCTGGCCCAGGCGCTGGAACCACTGCTGCGCAAGCGCGTCGTGCTGATCGACACCGCCGGCCTGCAAGCCAGCGATCCGGCCCTGCGCATGCAGCTGGAAAGCCTGGCCGGGCGTGGCATCAAGTCAAAAAATTATCTCGTGTTGGCAACCACCAGCCAGAAACAGGTTCTAACCGCCGCATACCACAGCTACAAACGCTGCGGGCTGGCCGGTTGCATCCTGACCAAGCTGGACGAAACGGCAAGCCTGGGCGAGGTGTTGAGCCTGGCGATCGGTCATGAACTACCGGTGGCCTACCTGACCGACGGGCCGCGGATCCCGGATGATTTGCATCTGCCGCGCCGTCATCAACTGGTCAGTCGTGCCGTGAGTGTGCAAATGCAGGAAGAACCCAGCGACGAAGCCATGGCTGACATGTTCGCTGACATCTACCACAGCCCGACCAAGCAGGTCGGCTGAGGTAATCATGAATATTTTTTGTACCTACATCGATGGTCTGCCATGCATTGTTCCGTATGCGAACGCGCAGCCAGTAATGTGGCCTCCGTCTAAGTAAGACAAGGTAAAGAACGAACATGGGCAGCATGCATCCCGTACAGGTGATCGCGGTGACCGGCGGCAAAGGTGGCGTCGGGAAGACTAACGTGTCAGTGAACTTGTCCCTGGCTCTGGCAGAGCTTGGCCGACGGGTCATGCTGCTGGACGCCGACCTGGGCCTGGCGAACGTCGACGTGCTGCTGGGGCTCACTCCCAAGCGCACGCTGGCGGACGTGATCGAAGGCCGCTGCGAACTGCGCGACGTGCTCCTGCAGGGGCCTGGCGGGATTCGCATCGTGCCGGCCGCCTCCGGTACCCAAAGCATGGTTCACCTGACGCCGGCGCAGCACGCCGGCCTGATCCAGGCTTTCAGCGACATCGGCGACAACCTCGATGTGCTGGTGATCGACACGGCCGCCGGTATCGGTGACTCGGTGGTCAGTTTTGTCCGCGCCGCCCAGGAAGTCCTGCTGGTGGTCTGTGACGAACCGACCTCCATCACCGATGCCTACGCCCTGATCAAACTGCTCAACCGCGACTATGGCATGAACCGCTTCCGCGTCCTGGCCAACATGGCCCAGAGCCCGCAGGAAGGACGCAACCTGTTCGCCAAGTTGACGAAGGTCACGGATCGCTTCCTGGACGTCGCCCTACAATATGTCGGCGCAGTGCCTTACGACGAAAGCGTACGCAAGGCTGTCCAGAAGCAACGTGCCGTCTATGAAGCTTTTCCACGTTCCAAATGCGCGCTGGCGTTCAAGGCTATCGCCCAGAAGGTCGATACCTGGCCGCTGCCGGCCAACCCTCGCGGGCATCTGGAATTTTTCGTCGAGCGTCTCGTGCAACAAACGGCAGGGCCCGTGTTATGACAGCCAGCGGTTACAACCATCTCTACAAAAAATCGGCACGGGACGCCCAGTACGAACTGATCGAGCGTTATGCGCCGTTGGTCAAGCGCATCGCCTATCACTTGCTGGCACGCTTGCCGGCCAGCGTCCAGGTCGAAGACTTGATCCAGGCGGGCATGATCGGCCTGCTCGAAGTGTCGAACAAATACGACGCGAGCAAGGGCGCCAGTTTCGAGACGTATGCCGGTATCCGGATTCGCGGAGCGATGCTCGATGAAGTCCGCAAGGGCGACTGGGCGCCGCGTTCGGTGCACCGCAATACCCGTATGGTCAGTGACGCGATCCGCGCGATTGAAGCTAAAACCGGGCGTGACGCTAAAGATCACGAGGTTGCGGCCGAACTCCAGTTGAGTCTCGATGATTATTACGGGATTTTGAACGATACCTTGGGCAGCCGCCTGTTCAGTTTCGACGACCTTTTGCAGGACGGCGAGCACGAAGGGCTGCACGAGGACAATGCGAGTGCTCACATGGAGCCGTCGCGTGATCTGGAAGACGAACGTTTCCAGAGCGCGCTGGCGGATGCGATTGCCAATTTGCCGGAGCGTGAGCGACTGGTCTTGGCGCTGTACTACGACGAAGAGCTGAACCTCAAGGAAATCGGTGAGGTCCTGGGGGTCAGCGAATCGCGGGTCAGCCAGTTACACAGCCAGTGCGCGGCCCGCTTGCGGGGGCGTTTGGGGGAGTGGCGAGCGCGCTGACAGGCAGTGTGGGGACGCTGCGAGCGGGGCTGGCATGGCATGTGCCGGGCCAGTCTCCATCCGTGGGACTCCATACAGTTGTCGAGTGTTGTGCCGGATTGATTGAAATGGCGCGTCCAGGTGCTGGGCGCGTTTAAGACTGCTTGGAGGTCGAATTGGACAAGAACATGAAAATCCTCATCGTTGATGACTTCTCAACGATGCGGCGGATCATAAAAAACCTGTTGCGTGACCTCGGGTTCACCAACACGGTCGAGGCTGACGATGGCACCACTGCCATTCCAGTCCTCAACAGCGGGAGCATCGACTTTCTGGTGACTGACTGGAACATGCCCGGCATGACCGGTATCGACTTGCTGCGCCACGTGCGCGCCGATGAAAAACTCAAGCACCTGCCGGTGCTGATGGTCACCGCCGAAGCCAAGCGCGAGCAGATCATCGAAGCGGCCCAGGCCGGTGTAAACGGCTATGTGGTCAAACCCTTCACGGCCCAGGCGTTGAAAGAGAAGATCGAAAAAATCTTCGAACGCATCGGTTAACGGCGCCACGGGGGAGCTATGGACAACGAATCTTCAATGGGCGATTTCGAATCGACCCTGAAAAAACATGCCCGCGAACTGGTCGACAGCCTTGAAAAGGGCCGCTTCGGTGACGCGGTTCAAATGATTCATGAGCTCAACCAGACCCGTGACCGCGGTCTGTACCAGGAAGTCGGCAAGCTCACCCGTGAACTGCACAGCGCGATCGTCAATTTCCAGATCGATCCGAACATGCCACAGGCCGAGGAAGTCTCGCAGATCACCGACGCCACCGAGCGCCTGGGGTATGTGGTCAAGCTGACCGAAGCCGCGGCCAACCGCACCATGGACCTGGTGGAAAGCGCTACTCCGCTGGTCAACGGCCTGAGCGAGGAAGCCCAGGCGTTGAGTACCGATTGGGGGCGCTTCATGCGTCGCGAAGTCGGTGCCGAGGAGTTTCGCGAGTTGGCCCGTCGGGTCGACGGTTTCCTGACGCGCAGCAGCAGCGAAAACCGCGCCGTGGCGAGCAATCTCAATGACATCCTGCTGGCTCAGGACTACCAGGACCTGACAGGCCAGGTGATCAAGCGCGTGACCCAGTTGGTCACCGAAGTGGAAAGCAATTTGCTCAAACTGGTGCTCATGGCCAGCCAGGTCGATCGCTTTGCCGGCATCGAACACGACCGTGAGGCGATGCTTGCTGAAAAAGATCCACAAAAACATCTCTCTCAGGGTGAAGGTCCGCAGATTCATGCCGATAAAAGAGAAGACGTTGTGTCCGGTCAGGACGATGTGGACGATTTGCTGTCCAGCCTTGGATTTTGAGTTTTAGCCCTATTTTAGGAGCAGCCATTAATGAGCTTCGGCGCCGATGAAGAGATCCTTCAGGATTTCCTGGTTGAGGCCGGCGAGATTCTAGAGCAACTGTCCGAACAGCTGGTCGAGCTGGAAAGCCGACCTGATGATGCGGATCTGCTCAATGCAATTTTTCGCGGTTTCCACACTGTAAAAGGAGGCGCCGGCTTCCTCCAGCTCAATGAGCTGGTGGAGTGCTGCCACATTGCCGAAAACGTGTTCGACATCCTGCGCAAGGGTGAGCGTCGCGTTGACTCGGAATTGATGGACGTCGTGCTCGAAGCGCTGGATGCGGTCAACAGCATGTTCAGCGAAGTGCGCGAGCGTTCGCCGATCACCCCCGCCACGCCTGAGCTGCTTGCTGCATTGGCGCGCCTGGCCGAGCCGCAGTCGGCTGACGAAACCGCGCCGGTTGCCGAGGCTGTGGCTGAAGAGCCGGTTGCCGAGGAATCGGGTGACATTACCGACCACGAATTTGAATCGCTGCTGGACTCGCTGAGTGCCGTCAAGGCCCAGGCCGAGGCTCCGGCCGCACCCGCTGCGCCAGCCGCTGCTGCTGCCCCAGGCAGTGATGAAATCACCGACGCCGAGTTCGAGTCGTTGCTCGACCAGCTCCACGGCAAAGGCCAGTTCGCCCCTGATGCCGTTGCCGCCCCGGCGGCCCCGGCCGCGCCAAAGGCTGCGGGGGATAACTCCGACATCACCGACGACGAATTCGAAGCATTGCTCGACCAGTTGCACGGCAAGGGCACCTTTGCCGTCGATGCGCTGGATTCGGCCATCGCTGCTGCGCCAGCCCCGGCCAAGCCAACCGCGGCCGCCGCCGGTGGCGACCTGATCAGCGACCACGAATTCGAATCCCTGCTCGACGAATTGCACGGCAAGGGCAAGTTCAGCGAAGTCGGCACGGCCACCGCCGCGCCTGCCGCCGCCACTGCTGCGCCGGCCGCCAAGGCCGCGCCCAAGCCCGCTGCCAAGGCACCGGAGCCGAAGGCCGAGACACCCAAGCCTGCCGCCGCCGCAGCGCCGGCCCCAGCCCGTGCGCCGTCTGCGCCGCCTGCGGAGAAACCGGCCAGCGAAGCCGAGACCACCGTTCGGGTCGACACCGCGCGCCTGGACGAAATCATGAACATGGTTGGCGAACTGGTGCTGGTGCGTAACCGCCTGGTGCGCCTGGGCCTCAACAGCCAGGACGAAGCGATGTCCAAGGCCGTGTCGAACCTCGACGTGGTCACGGCTGACCTGCAGACCGCGGTCATGAAGACCCGGATGCAGCCGATCAAGAAAGTCTTCGGGCGCTTCCCGCGCCTGGTTCGTGACCTGGCGCGCCAGCTCAAGAAAGAAATCAACCTGGAGCTGGTGGGTGAAGAGACCGACCTCGACAAGAACCTTGTCGAGGCCCTGGCCGACCCGCTGGTCCACTTGGTGCGCAACGCGGTCGACCACGGCATCGAGTCGCCGGAAGAGCGCGAGGCCTCGGGCAAGGTCCGCAGCGGCAAGGTGATCCTGGCCGCCGAGCAGGAGGGCGACCACATCCTGCTGTCGATCTCCGACGACGGCAAGGGCATGGACCCGCACGTACTCCGGGCGATTGCGGTGAAACGCGGCGTGATGGACAAGGACGCGGCCGACCGCCTGAGCGACACCGAGTGCTACAACCTGATTTTCGCTCCGGGCTTCTCGACCAAGACCGAGATTTCCGACGTGTCGGGTCGTGGCGTGGGCATGGACGTGGTGAAAACCAAGATTTCCCAGCTCAACGGCTCGATCAACATCTACTCGACCAAGGGCCAGGGCTCGAAAATCGTCATCAAGGTCCCGTTGACCCTGGCGATCATGCCGACCCTGATGGTGATGCTGGGCAACCAGGCCTTCGCCTTCCCGCTGGTCAACGTCAACGAGATCTTCCACCTCGACCTGTCGCGCACCAACGTGGTCGACGGCCAGGAAGTGGTCATCGTGCGGGACAAGGCGCTGCCGCTGTTCTACCTCAAGCGCTGGCTGGTCAGCTCCGCCGCCCATGTCGAGCAGGGCGAGGGCCACGTGGTGATCCTTTCGGTGGGCACCCAGCGGATCGGCTTCGTCGTCGACCAACTAGTGGGCCAGGAAGAAGTGGTCATCAAACCGTTGGGCAAGATGCTCCAAGGCACCCCGGGCATGTCCGGCGCCACCATCACCGGCGACGGCCGCATCGCGTTGATTCTCGATGTGCCTAGCATGCTCAAGCGCTACGCCGCCCGGCGTATTTGATTCTGGAGGGGTGCGGCCTGGCGCCGCGCCTCGTCTAACGGAGTGTTTATGGTAGTTAAAGTCCTGGTGGTGGACGATTCGGGGTTCTTCCGCCGCCGCGTCTCGGAAATTCTTTCGGCGGACACCAGCATCCAGGTCGTCGGTACGGCGACCAACGGCAAAGAGGCGATCGATCAGGCGCTGGCGCTCAAGCCGGACGTGATCACCATGGACTACGAGATGCCGATGATGGATGGCATCACGGCGGTGCGGCATATCATGCAGCGCTGCCCGACCCCTGTATTGATGTTCTCGTCCCTGACCCATGAAGGCGCCCGTGTCACCCTCGATGCGCTGGACGCCGGGGCGGTCGATTTCCTGCCGAAGAATTTCGAAGACATCTCGCGCAACCCGGACAAGGTCCGCCAGTTGCTGTGCGAGAAAGTCCACAGCATTTCCCGCAGCAATCGCCGGGTCAGTGCCTACAGCGCACCGGCGCCCGCGCCGGTTGTTGCGCCGACGTCCGCGCCCGCGTCTTCTTCCTCGTCGAGCAGCTTCAATCCGGCCCCGGTACGCAGTGCTCCGGCACCGGCGCCGGCGCGCTCGGCACCGGCCAGCGCAGCGTCGCCGGCACCCAAGCGCAAGGCCTACAAACTGGTTGCCATCGGTACGTCCACCGGCGGCCCGGTGGCGCTGCAGCGGGTCCTGACCCAACTGCCGGCGAATTTCCCGGCGCCCATCGTGCTGATCCAGCACATGCCTGCGGCGTTCACCAAGGCGTTTGCCGAGCGCCTGGACAAACTCTGCCGCATCAGCGTCAAGGAAGCCGAGGACGGCGACATCCTGCGGCCGGGGCTGGCGCTGTTGGCGCCGGGTGGCAAGCAGATGATGATCGACGGCCGTGGCGCGGTGAAAATCCTGCCAGGTGACGAGCGTCTCAACTACAAGCCTTGCGTGGACATTACCTTCGGTTCCGCGGCGAAGTCCTACGGCGACAAAGTTCTGGCGGTGGTCCTCACCGGCATGGGCGCTGACGGTCGCGAGGGCGCGCGCCTGCTCAAGCAGGGCGGCAGCGCGATCTGGGCCCAGGACGAGGCCAGTTGCGTGATCTATGGCATGCCCATGGCAATCGTCAAGGCCGACCTGGCCGACGCGGTCTACAGCCTGGACGACATGGGTAAACATCTGGTCGAGGCGTGCCTGTAATGGACGTGCTCAGCCTGATCGGCATCATCATGGCGTTCGTCGCCATCATTGGTGGCAATTACCTGGAAGGCGGTCACCTCGGCGCGTTGGCCAATGGCCCGGCCGCGTTGATCGTGATCGGTGGCACCGTAGGCGCTGCGCTGTTGCAGTCGCCGATGAGCGCCTTCAAGCGCGCCATGCAGGTATTGGTGTGGATTCTGTTCCCGCCGCGGGTCGACCTGGCCGGCGGCATCGACCGCGTGGTGAACTGGAGCCTGACCGCCCGCAAGGAAGGCTTGCTGGGGCTGGAAGGGGTGGCCGACGCCGAACCCGACAGCTACTCGCGCAAGGGCCTGCAATTGTTGGTCGACGGCGCCGAGCCGGAAGCGATCCGCAGCATCCTGGAGGTGGATTTCTACACCCAGGAAAGTCGCGACATCGAAGCGGCGAAAGTCTTCGAAAGCATGGGTGGCTATGCGCCGACCATCGGCATCATCGGTGCGGTGATGGGCCTGATCCATGTGATGGGCAACCTGGCCGATCCGTCGCAACTGGGCAGCGGCATCGCCGTGGCCTTCGTCGCGACCATCTATGGTGTGGCGAGCGCCAACCTGGTGCTGCTGCCGATCGCGGCCAAGCTCAAGTCCATTGCCATGCGCCAGTCGCGCTATCGGGAAATGCTCCTGGAAGGCATCCTGTCTATCGCCGAAGGTGAAAACCCGCGCTCCATCGAATTGAAGCTCCAGGGCTTCATGGACTGATGGAGGATATGGAAGATGGCACGTCGCAGACATCGTGAAGAACACGTCAACCATGAACGCTGGCTGGTTTCCTACGCCGACTTCATCACGTTGCTGTTTGCCTTTTTTGTGGTCATGTATTCGATCTCCTCGGTCAACGAGGGCAAGTACAAGGTCATTTCCGAAGCGTTGATTGGCGTTTTCACTGATTCGGACCGTGCTCTCAAGCCGATTCCCATCGGCGACGAACGCCCGAAGACGACGACCCCGGCCAAGCCGTTGGTCAAGGACAGCGAGCAGGTCGATGCTGGCATTGCCGGTGGCAGCGATCCGTTGAAAAGCATTGCCGACGACATCAGCGCGGCGTTCGGCGACCTTATCAGCTCCAACCAGATGACCGTGCGCGGCAATGAGTTGTGGGTCGAGATCGAGCTCAACTCCAGCCTGCTGTTCGGTAGCGGCGACGCGATGCCCAGCGACATGGCATTCAATATCATCGATAAGGTCGCGGCGATCCTGAAACCGTTCGACAACCCGATCCACGTCGAAGGTTTCACCGATGACCAGCCGATCCGCACCGCGCAGTACCCGACCAACTGGGAGCTGTCGTCGGCCCGTTCGGCGAGCATCGTGCGCATGCTTGCCATGCAGGGCGTCAATCCCGGACGCCTGGCCTCGGTGGGGTATGGCGAGTTCCAACCGGTGGCCAACAACGCCACCGCCGAAGGGCGCGCGCGCAACCGGCGGGTAGTGCTCGTGGTGTCGCGTAACCTTGATGTCCGGCGCAGCCTGACCGGTACCGGCACCGCCAATGCAAAACCCGATGCGGCATTGAAGCGGGCTGGCACACAAACTGCACCGACCCCGGTCAAGTCGCCGGAAAGACAGAACGCCGTCAATTCTCCGTCACCGGCTTTATAACCGAGCTATTTCTCGGTCGAACCCGTTTCGACCGGGAGGAACGATCCGAATGAGAGTCTGGGCAGTCGCCAATCAAAAAGGTGGTGTGGGCAAAACCACATCCTCCATCGCTTTAGCCGGTTTGCTGGCCGAGGCGGGCAAGCGCGTGGTCATCGTCGATCTGGACCCCCACGGCTCGATGACCAGCTATTTCGGCTACGATCCCGATAGCCTGGAGCACAGCAACTACGACTTGTTCCTGCACAAGGGCAGCGTGCCCGAGGGCCTGCCGGGCCAGTTGTTGCTGTCTACCAGTGACGAGCGGATTTCCCTGTTGCCATCGAGCACGGCCCTGGCCACCCTGGAGCGCCAGTCGCCCGGGCAGGGCGGCCTGGGCCTGGTGATCGCCAAGAGTCTGGCGCAGCTGTGGCAGGATTTCGATTACGCAATCATCGACAGCCCACCATTGCTCGGGCTACTGATGGTCAATGCCCTGGCCGCGAGCCAGCAACTGGTGATTCCGGTGCAGACCGAACACCTGGCTGTCAAAGGCCTGGAGCGCATGGTCAACACCCTGGCGATGGTCAACCGCTCGCGCAAGCAATCCCTGGCGTTCAACATCGTGCCGACCCTGTTCGACCGTCGCACCCAGGCGTCCCTCGGTACCCTGCGCGTGTTGCGCGATATGTACCCCGAGGACATCTGGCAAGGTTATATCCCGGTCGATACGCGTCTGCGAGACGCCAGCCGCGCCGGCGTGACCCCTTCGCAATTCGATGGCAAAAGCCGTGGCATCCTGGCCTATCGCGCGCTTCTCAAACATTTGCTGGCCCAGCAGCTCGTTCCGCAGCAGGTGGCTTGAAGTGACGAAGTTTTCCACAGCCGTTGTGCTTGCTTGCGGGCGCTCAAGTCCTGACGTATCCATGCCGATAACCTTTTCAAGTGGCGCACAGTTCTCATGAACCGCCCGATCAAGACAACCTCGCGTCCGCAACTGGCCTTGCAGTCCTACCTGGACGGGCTCTTGCAGGAAGCGACCGAAGAATTGCCAGCGCCGCCGAGCGCGGCCGAGGCGTTGCCCGAGCCCGTCGTCGAAGCCGAAGCTGAAGCTGTACTGGACGAGTTCCAGGCGGCCGTGCTCGAAGAGCAGGCTCGTGATGCACGGATTTCCATGACTGCCGCAGCGGTCGAGGCGCCGCTCGTCAAGCCGAAGGTGGCCGTGATGGAAGCGCCCGCGCCGATCCTGGCGCCGGTCTCGACCGTTGCACCGTTGTTGCAGGGCCTGGTGACGCCGGTAGTGGAAATCCACTTGCCGCCGCCGAGCAACACACCGCCGCCGGTGCAGGGCGACGACCGTCCGGCCTGGGCCGCCGAGCCGTTCGAGTGTCTGTTGTTCGATGTGGCCGGGTTGACCCTGGCGGTGCCGCTGGTGTGCCTGGGATCGATTTATTCCCTGGCGGGGCAGGAATTGACGCCGTTGTTCGGCCAGCCGGAATGGTTCCTCGGGATCCTGCCGAGCCAGGCCGGCAACCTGAAGGTGCTGGACACCGCGCGCTGGGTCATGCCGGACCGTTATCGCGATGATTTTCGCCAGGGCCTGCAATACGTGATTTCAGTGCAAGGCTACGAGTGGGGATTGGCGGTGCATCAGGTCAGCCGTTCGCTGCGCCTGGACCCGAACGAAATCAAATGGCGAAGCCATCGAGGACAACGGCCATGGCTGGCCGGTACGGTGATCGAACACATGTGCGCCTTGCTGGACGTTTCCGAACTGGCGGAGCTGATCGCCAGCGGCGGGGCAAAACACCTGGGCGGCAGCAAGCCGGTCCAGAAACCGAAATAAGACAACCGGGGGCGCAGGGCGCCGCCGGACAGAACACACACCGCCACAGGCGGTTTTTCGAGGGGTCAGGGTATGAATGATAAGGCGTCGTCTCAAAAGGGTTCTGAAGATCCGATTCTGCAGTGGGTGACCTTCAAGCTCGATAACGAAACCTACGGCATCAACGTGATGCGCGTTCAGGAAGTGCTGCGCTACACCGAGATCGCCCCGGTTCCAGGTGCGCCAAGCTATGTGCTGGGGATCATCAACCTGCGTGGCAACGTGGTCACCGTGATCGATACTCGTCAACGCTTCGGCCTGATGAACGCCGAGATCAGCGACAACACCCGGATCGTCATCATCGAAGCCGACAAGCAAGTGGTTGGCATCATGGTCGACAGCGTCGCCGAAGTGGTTTACCTGCGTCAGTCGGAAATCGAAACCGCGCCGAACGTCGGTAACGAAGAGTCCGCCAAGTTCATTCAGGGCGTGTGCAACAAGAACAACGAGTTGCTGATCCTGGTTGAACTGGACAAGATGATGAGCGAAGAAGAGTGGTCGGAACTGGAGAGTATCTGATTTGATTCTTGAGGTAGCAGTCATTGTCCTGTTCCTTTTCTGGGCAGGCACGCTGGCAATGTTCGTGTCCTATATACGCGGCCAGCGGCAGATCGCCGCTCAGCAGGCCCAGGGCGATGCGCTGCGCGATCAGCGCATCCGCGACCTGGCCAAGCGCGTCGACGACTATCAGAACGGCACCGTGCGCATGGGCGAAGCGCTCCATGAGCTGCGTGCCGTGGTCGGGCCATTGCCGGACAAACTGGCGCAGCTGGAACAGCGCGACCCCTCCAGCCTGTCCTTCGCCCAGGCCGCCCGCCTGGTCGGCATGGGCGCCAGCGTCGACGAACTGACCCAGGCGTGTGGTCTGACCCAGGCCGAAGCGGAATTGATGAGCAAGTTGCACAAGGGCGGCTGAAGCTATTTCTCCCCCTGAACCCTGTGGGAGCGAGCCTGCTCGCGAAAGCGGCGTGACAGTCAATAAAGATGTTGACTGACCCGACGCCTTCGCGAGCAAGCTCGCTCCCACAGGTTTTTCTGGCGTTCAGAAATAGTCATTCCTACCCAGGCCTGTGGCGAGGGGATTTATCCCCGCTGGGTTGCGCAGCGACCCCGCTTTTTAGCGGCTGCTGCGCACCCGAGCGGGGATAAATCCCCTCGCCACAAATCAGTAATCATCCCCGCGGTCCGTCACGTCCTTTTCGACGTCCGGCGCGTGGGGGTCGAAGCCTTGGGGGAATTTGCCCTTCAGGTTCCAGGCAAAGGCAATGATCTCGGCGATCGTGCGGTACAGCTCCTCTGGGATGCTGTCGCCCAACTCCAGCCGCGCCAGCAATTTCACCAATTCGGCGTTTTCATAGATCGGCACTTCGCTTTCCCGGGCGATGCGCAGGATTTCCTCGGCCAGGGCTTCGTCGCCCTTGGCGGTGAGGGTGGGGGCGTGGTGGCCGTCGTACTTGAGTGCGATGGCCTGGCGGGGTTCGGTATGGGTTGTCATGCGGTTTCGTCCACCCAGCGTTGATCCAGTCGGGTCTTTGGCCCCTGGGGCGGGGTGCCGAGGTGGCAATCCAGGTCGCCGACGTTCAGCCCGCATGTCACCAGACGCTCACGCAGGGCGGTCAGGTTGCTTTCGATCAGGCTTGCGGTGTACGGCCTTTGCGCCCACAGCTGGCTGGAAAGGCTGCCGCCGAGCAACTGGGCCTGAATCTGCAACGGGCCCAGCGGCTCCATGTCGAACGCCAGCTCGACCCTCCACAATTGCTGTTTCGCTTCGCGTGGTTCGCGGCGCTCGTCCGGCTGCTCCCGGGCAGGGGTTTCCTCGCGTTGGAACTTGACCTGCAATGGCACGATGTCCTGCAGGTTGCGCATCGGAATTTCCAACTGCCAGGTGCTCATCAGTCGGCCATCGTCGGTCAGCCCGGTCTGCTCCAGGCTCGACAACTGATGGCTTTGCAGGCGCGAGACAGCGGCTGCGGCCAGACGCAACAGGTGCTCCAGATCGCCTTCTTCGTCCTGGCCTTTGAGCAGGCGCGAGGGCAGCGGAAAACTCGTGGGCTGCGGCTTGGCGCTGACCTGGCCAAGCATCCCCAAGGCACTGCGCACGAAGTTGGGCAGAGCCTGGGCCAGGGTGTTGGCGGCGATGATGGCGCTGAGATTGGTGGACGCGGGCAGGGCCGGTGTCAGTTGGGCGATCAGTTTCAGCAGGTCGCCTTTCATGTCCGGGGCGAGGCTCGGCGGCTGCCCGGCGAGGAGTTTGCTCTCCAGGAACATGCCGCTGGCGACCATGGCCTGGGCCAGGCCCTTGGGTGTGCTCAGTTGCTGGACGTCTGGCAGACCGGCCAACAGGCGCGTTACCGCCGCGCGCAGCTCGGAGCCGGCGTCTTCGCTGGCGGGAAGGTTTTGCAGGGCGGTGAGCAAGCTGTCCAGCGAACCCTGGCGGCTCACCTGCGTAACCAGCTGCTGGCTGACCGCCAATTGTTCCTGGCGGTTGCTCAGGGGGACGAACTTCAAGGTCTGCACATCCTGCACCTGAGCGCTCAACAACGTGCCGATGCGCAGGGGCTGGGGGCTGTCGATGTCCAGGGTACTGCCGGCCTGGACGGTGTTGAGCAAACTCACCAGCGAGCGATATACCGCCGCTTGCCCTGGCAACTGCGGCAGCACCTGGCTGGTCAGCACCTTGCCTTGCAGCAACGTGCCCACCGGCAGCTGCGCGGTGTCGATGCGCGTCAAGGTGGCGACGCTGGAGGCGACGGCCTGTTGCACGGCAATCGCCAGGTTGCTGGCGGACGGCTGGGTCACGGCCAGGCTGGTGCCTTGCGGCAACGGCTGGGCGCTGGTGGCCTGCACCGTGGCCTGCCGGCCGCTTTCCAGGGTCAGCTTGAGCAACAGCTGGAAGGCCTGGTCCGCCTGCTTGAGTGACAACACCTCGGCCTTGGCTGTCTGGCCCGGGCCGATCAGCCCCTCGGCCGGCGCCAGCAACTTCAGCAGCTCGCCAGTCACTGCCGGCATACGTGTCGTTGCCGTGGGCTGGGGCAGCGGCGGGATGTTCATGTCGCCTGTCATCTGCGGTCTTACCTTGGGGAAATCAGCGCTCTTTGGAGCGAGGCTTCACATGTATAATGCCGCCCGCCTTCCAGAGAGCGGCGAAAATCTTGCATTTGTTTGACGCAGCTCTGTGGAACGGGCCGTCAATGCATCTATGCTGCATCACTTTAACGGCCGCTGCACTGCCGACTTGAACCGTATAAGGCCCGCGATCCCTTGACCAGTCCTCTCTTGCAAACCATCGGCCTCGCCTGCGAGCGAGACCTGCGGCTGCTTTTCGAAAATCTCGAATTGAGACTCTCGCGTGGCGATATGGTGCAAGTCAGTGGCCCCAACGGCAGCGGCAAGACCAGCCTGTTGCGCCTGCTGGCCGGGTTGATGCAACCCACCGCAGGCCAGGTGCTGCTCAACGGCCAGCCCCTCGACAGCCAGCGCAGCGAACTGGCCCGCAACCTGCTCTGGATCGGCCATGCCGCCGGTATCAAGGACCTGCTGACGCCGGAAGAAAACCTCAGCTGGCTGTGCGCCTTGCACCGGCCGGCCGGTCGCGAGGCGATCTGGCAGGCCCTGGCGGCGGTAGGTCTGAAGGGTTTCGAGGATGTGCCCAGCCACACACTGTCGGCCGGCCAGCAGCGCCGCGTGGCCCTGGCCCGGTTGTACCTGGACAGCCCGCCGCTGTGGATTCTCGACGAACCCTTCACCGCACTGGACAAGCAGGGCGTCGCCCAGCTCGAAGAACACCTGGCCCGGCATTGCGAGAGCGGCGGCATGGTGTTGTTGACGACCCATCACACGTTGACCCGGATGCCCGCCGGCTATCGCAGCATTGACCTGGGGAACTGGGCGGTATGAGCGTCTTTGGCCTGTTGCTTGCCCGTGAAGCACGCCTGCTATGTCGGCGTCCGGCTGAACTGGCCAATCCGCTGGTGTTTTTTGCGATCGTCATCGCGCTGTTCCCTCTGGCGGTCGGTCCGGAGACTCAATTGTTGCAAACCTTGTCGCCAGGGCTGGTCTGGGTGGCCGCGCTTTTGTCGGTCCTGCTCTCGCTGGACGGGCTTTTCCGCAGTGATTTCGAAGACGGTTCCCTGGAACAGTGGGTCCTTTCGTCGCACCCCCTGGCCCTTCTGGTTTTGGCCAAGGTACTGGCACACTGGGTTTTTTCCGGCCTGGCGCTGGTGCTGCTCTCGCCGCTGCTTGCGATGATGCTGGGCTTGCCCGCCGCGTGCATGCCGGTGCTGCTGCTGTCACTGTTGCTCGGCACGCCGGTGCTGAGCCTGCTCGGCGCGGTGGGTGCGGCGCTGACGGTAGGGCTCAAGCGTGGCGGCTTGTTGCTGGCGCTGCTGATCCTGCCGCTGTACATCCCGGTACTGATCCTCGGCAGTGGCGCCTTGCAAGCGGCGCTGCAAGGCCTGCCGGCAACCGGTTATCTGCTGTGGCTTGGGAGCCTGAGCGCCCTGGCGATAACCCTGACACCCTTTGCAATAGCCGCTGGCCTGAAGATCAGCGTCGGCGAATAATAATGCGGCCTGGTCAGGAATTGACCACTTCCACTGGAAGCGAAGGCTGACCTGGCGGCTCGTGAAGACGAGCCGCAACCGTGATGGAAACTGCAATGAACTGGACCTGGTTTCATAAGCTCGGCTCACCCAAGTGGTTCTACGGCATCAGCGGCAAGATGCTGCCCTGGTTGAGTATCGCCGCCCTGTTGCTGATCGGCATCGGCCTGGCCTGGGGCCTGGCTTTCGCGCCGCCGGACTACCAGCAGGGCAACAGCTTTCGCATTATCTATATCCATGTTCCGGCGGCGATGCTCGCCCAGTCGGTCTACGTGATGCTGGCAATCTGCGGTGTGGTCGGGCTGGTGTGGAAGATGAAGCTGGCCGACGTCGCGCTGCAATGCGCAGCGCCCATCGGTGCCTGGATGACCGCCGTGGCGCTGGTCACCGGGGCAATCTGGGGCAAGCCGACCTGGGGTTCATGGTGGGTCTGGGATGCACGACTGACGTCGATGCTGATCCTGCTGTTCCTGTACTTCGGTCTTATTGCGCTGGGCAACGCCATCAGCAATCGTGACAGCGCGGCCAAGGCCTGCGCGGTGCTGGCGATTGTCGGCGTGATCAACATCCCGATCATCAAGTACTCGGTGGAATGGTGGAACACCCTGCATCAGGGCGCGACCTTCACCCTCACCGAAAAACCGGCGATGCCGGTCGAGATGTGGCTGCCGCTGCTGCTGACCGTGCTGGGTTTCTACTGCTTCTTCGGCGCGGTGTTGCTGCTGCGCATGCGCCTCGAAGTACTCAAGCGCGAAGCCCGCGCCAGTTGGGTGAAAGCCGAAGTACAGAACAGCCTGGAGGCCGCTCGATGAGTTTTGCGTCATTCGGCGACTTCCTCGCCATGGGCCATCACGGCCTGTATGTCTGGTCAGCCTATGGCATCTGCCTGGCGGTGCTGGCCCTCAACGTGGCGGCGCCGATCCTGGCCCGCAAGCGGTATCTGCAACAAGAGGCGCGTCGTCTGCGTCGGGAGAACGGTCAGTGAATCCGCTGCGCAAAAAACGTCTTGTCATCATCCTGGCGATTCTGGTCGGCGTCGGTGCGGCGGTCGGCCTCGCCCTCAGCGCCTTGCAACAGAACATCAACCTGTTCTACACCCCGACCCAGATCGCCAATGGCGAAGCGCCCAAGGGTACGCGCATCCGCGCTGGCGGCATGGTGGAGCAGGGCTCGCTGGCGCGTTCCGGTGATTCGCTGGACGTGAAGTTCAACGTCACCGACTTCAACAAGACCGTGACCATCAGCTATCGCGGGATCCTCCCGGACCTGTTCCGCGAAGGGCAGGGCATCGTTGCCCTGGGCAAACTCAACGCCGACGGCGTGGTGGTGGCCGACGAGGTACTGGCCAAGCACGATGAGAAATACATGCCGCCGGAAGTGACCAAGGCCCTGAAAGACAGCGGCCAGTCGGCGCCCGCTCCCGCTCCCGTGAAGGAGGGTTGATCGATGAATGCCGGTCTGTTTATTCCTGAGCTGGGCCATCTGGCGATGATCCTGGCCCTGTGTTTTTCCCTGGTCCAGGCGGTTGTGCCGTTGCTCGGTGCCTGGCGTGGCGACCGCTTGTGGATGAGCCTCGCCCAGCCGGCGGCATGGGGGCAGTTTGCATTCATGCTGTTCGCGTTCGGCTGCCTGACCTACGCGTTCATGGCCGACGATTTTTCCGTGGCCTATGTCGCCAGCAACTCCAACAGCGCCTTGCCCTGGTACTACAAGTTCAGCGCGGTGTGGGGTGCCCACGAAGGTTCGTTGCTGCTCTGGGCGTTGATTCTTGCCGGCTGGACCTTCGCGGTGTCAGTGTTCTCCCGACAGTTGCCGCAAGTGATGCTGGCCCGGGTGCTGGCGGTGATGGGCATGATCAGCATCGGTTTCCTGCTGTTCCTCATCCTCACGTCAAACCCGTTCGAGCGCATCCTGCCGCAAGTGCCGATGGACGGCCGCGACCTCAACCCGTTGCTTCAGGACATCGGTCTGATCGTCCATCCGCCGATGCTCTACATGGGCTACGTCGGCTTTTCCGTGGCCTTCGCGTTCGCCATCGCCGCTTTGCTCGGTGGTCGCCTCGACGCCGCGTGGGCGCGCTGGTCGCGGCCATGGACCATTGTCGCCTGGGCCTTCCTCGGGATCGGCATCACACTCGGGTCGTGGTGGGCCTATTACGAACTCGGCTGGGGCGGCTGGTGGTTCTGGGACCCGGTGGAGAACGCCTCCTTCATGCCATGGCTGGTCGGCACGGCGCTGATCCACTCCCTGGCCGTCACCGAAAAACGCGGTGTGTTCAAGAGCTGGACCGTGCTGCTGGCGATCGCGGCGTTCTCGCTGAGCCTGCTCGGGACCTTCCTGGTGCGCTCCGGCGTGCTGACCTCGGTGCATGCCTTCGCCTCGGACCCCGAGCGTGGCGTATTCATCCTGATGTTCCTGCTGTTCGTGGTCGGCGGTTCGCTGACGCTGTTCGCCCTGCGTGCACCCGTGGTGAAAAGCCAGGTCGGCTTCAACCTCTGGTCCCGGGAAACCCTGTTGCTGGGCAATAACCTGGTGCTGGTGGTGGCGGCGTCGATGATCCTCCTCGGGACGTTGTATCCGCTGGTGCTCGATGCGTTGTCCGGCGCCAAGCTGTCGGTCGGCCCGCCATATTTCAACGCACTGTTCATTCCGTTGATGGCGATCCTGATGGTGGTGATGGCGATCGGTATGCTGGTGCGCTGGAAGGACACGCCGGTCAAATGGCTGCTGGGCATGCTCACGCCGGTGCTGCTCGGCACCGCCGCCCTGGCCGTGGTGGCGGGCATCGCTTATGGCGATTTCAACTGGGCGGTGCTGGCGACATTCGTGCTGGCGGCGTGGGTATTGCTGGCGGGCGTGCGGGATATTTTCGACAAGACCCGCCATAAAGGCCTTTTCAAAGGTCTGCCGACCCTGACCCGCAGTTACTGGGGCATGCAGCTCGCCCACCTGGGGATCGCCGTCTGCGCCCTCGGTGTGGTGCTGTCCAGCCAGAACAGCGCCGAACGCGACCTGCGCCTGGCACCGGGCGAGTCCATGGACCTGGGCGGTTATCAGTTCGTTTTCGAGGGCGCCAGGCATTTCGAAGGTCCGAACTTCACGTCCGACAAGGGCACCGTGCGGGTCATTCGCGACGGCCAGGAGATCACCGTGCTGCACCCGGAAAAACGCCTCTACACCGTACAGAACTCGGTGATGACCGAAGCCGGGATCGACGCCGGGTTCACCCGCGACCTCTACGTGGCGCTGGGCGAACCCCTCGGTGATGGCGCCTGGGCGGTACGCGTCCACGTCAAGCCGTTCGTACGCTGGATCTGGTTCGGTGGCCTGCTCACCGGCCTGGGCGGCGTATTGGCTGCGCTGGATCGACGCTATCGGGTCAAAGTGAAAACCCGGGTGCGCGAAGCCCTGGGCGTGACGGGAGCCACTGCATGAAACGTTGGTTGATGGTGTTGCCGCTGGCGCTGTTTCTGGTGATGGCGGTGTTCTTGTACCGCGGGCTTTACCTGAACCCGTCCGAATTGCCCTCGGCGATGATCGGCAAACCGTTTCCGGAGTTCTCCCTGCCATCGGTACAAGGCGACAAGACGCTGACTCGCGCCGACCTGCTGGGCAAGCCGGCGCTGGTCAACGTGTGGGGCACCTGGTGCATTTCCTGCCGGGTCGAACATCCGGTGCTGAACAAACTGGCCCAGAACGGCGTGGTGATCTACGGCGTCAACTACAAGGACGTCAATGCCGATGCCTTGAAGTGGCTTGCCGAGTTCCACAACCCGTATCAACTGGACATCCGTGATGAGGAGGGCACCCTCGGCCTGAACCTGGGCGTCTACGGTGCGCCGGAAACCTTCTTTATCGACGCCAAGGGCATCATCCGGGACAAGTTCATCGGGGTGGTCGACGAGCAGGTCTGGCGCGAGAAGCTGGCCGGCAAATATCAGGCACTGGTGGACGAGGCCAAGCCATGAGGCGCTGGTTAGCGGCTGCCGTCCTCGGCTTGAGCCTGGCGGGTGTGGCCCACGCCGCCATCGACACTTACGAATTTGCCAACGATGCCGAGCGCGAGCGGTTTCGCGAACTGACCAAGGAACTGCGCTGCCCCAAATGTCAGAACCAGGACATCGCCGACTCCAACGCGCCGATTGCCGCCGACCTGCGCAAGGAGATCTTCCGCATGCTCGGCGAGGGCAAGGACAACCAGCAGATCATCGACTTCATGGTTGATCGCTACGGTGAGTTCGTGCGCTACAACCCGGCGCTGTCTTCCAAGACCGCGCTGCTCTGGTTCGGCCCCGCCGGGCTGCTGCTCGGTGGTTTCGTCGTCATCGCGGTGATCGTGCGTCGCCGCCGGGTCCAGCGCACTGCCGCCCCGGACACGCTTTCTGTCGAAGAGCGCCAGCGCCTCGACCAACTGTTGGATAAAACCAAGCATGATTGATTTCTGGCTCGCCGCAGGTCTGCTTCTCCTGGTTGCCCTGAGTTTTCTGTTGATCCCCGTGTTGCGTGGCCGCCGCGCCCAATTGGAAGAAGACCGTACTGCGCTGAACGTGGCGCTGTACCAGGAGCGCGTCGCCGAACTGCAGGCCGAGCGGGAGGAGGGCGTGCTCAACGCCGCGCAACTGGACACCGGTCGCGCCGAGGCCGCCCGTGAATTGCTCGCCGACACCGAGGGCGCCGAGGCGCCGCGCGAATCGCGACTGGGCAAGCCGTTGCCGCTGCTCGCGGCGGTATTGGTGCCGGTATTGGGCCTGGCGCTGTACCTGCATTTCGGCGCAAGCGACAAGGTCGAGCTGACCCGTGAATTCGCTCAGGCGCCCAAGTCCATGGAAGAAATGACTTTGCGCCTGGAGCGCGCGGTGGCGGCACAACCGGATTCCGCCGAAGGTTTGTATTTCCTCGGGCGGACCTACATGGCGCAGGATCGGCCGGCGGATGCGGCAAAGATCTTCGAGCGCACCGTGGCACTGGCCGGCCGCCAGCCCGAGCTGCTCGGACAGTGGGCCCAGGCGCAGTATTTTGCCGACGGCAAGAAATGGTCGGACAAGGTCCAGGCCCTCACCGACGAGGCGCTGAAGCTCGATCCGAAGGAGGTCACCAGCCTCGGCCTGTTGGGCATCGCCGCGTTCGAAGGCGAGCGCTATCAGGAGGCGATCGATTACTGGGGCCGCCTGCTGGCGCAGTTGCCCGAAGGCGACAAGTCGCGGGAGGCGTTGCAGGGGGGCATCACTCGCGCCACCGAGAAGCTGCAAGCCAATGGCGGCAAGGTTGCCCAAGCGCCGGTCGCCAAGCCTGCGGCGCTGCTCAAGGTCCGTGTCGAGCTCGATCCGGCCCTCAAAGCCAAGGTGCAGCCGGGCGACAGCGTGTTCATTTTCGCGCGCGCCGTGTCGGGCCCGCCCGCGCCGTTGGCGGCCAGGCGCCTGACCGTCGCCGACCTGCCGGCCAGCGTCGAGCTGGGTGACGCTGATGCGATGATGCCGCAGCTGAAACTGTCGAACTTCCCTGAAGTCCAACTGGTGGCGCGCATCTCCCGAGCCGGCCAACCCACCGCCGGCGAGTGGATCGGTCGCAGCCAGCCCCTGGCGAGCAGCACCACGGCGCTACAACAATTGATTATCGACAGTCCGGACCAATGACAGGAATTCGCACCATGACCGCCATCGCTCGTATGACCCTGCTCACCCTCGTCCTGGGCCTGAGCGCTTGTGCGGTCCAGCGTCCACCGGAGCCTTCGGCGCCATTGCCACCGATTCCGCCTTCGACGCCGACCACCAAACCAGGCCCGTCGACCGCGCCCGGCAAACCCGTGACCCCGAACAAACCGGCCAAGCCGCTGCCGCGCACCTCCGCCAGTTTCGCTCCACCACCGGGCGGCAACAGCCACTGGGACGCCAAGCTCGGGGTCTATGTGCTGGACAAGCAGCCCAACACGTTCTATCGCCAGCGCACCTATTATCGTTGGAACAACGGCTGGAGCCGCTCCGTCAGCCCGAACGGCCCGTGGGAAGAAACCACTATCGAAGGCGTACCGGCGGGGCTCGGACAGAAGTTTCACTGAAGCCTGGGCCTTGGTGGCGAGGGAGCTTGCTCCCTCGCCACCAGAAGGTTCGACCTGTCATCCCCAGCGTCGTAGAATGCGCGCCTTTGCGAGCCTTAACTGGCCAACGCGTATTGATCGGAGCACCTGACCATGACGACCACCCCGACCGGCGACTACCTGGAAACCCTCTACGAAGGCTATGGCCAGCGTTTTCGCATGGACAAGCTGCTGCACGAAGTGCGCACCGAGCACCAGCACCTGGTGATTTTCGAAAACCCGCGCATGGGCCGGGTCATGGCCCTGGATGGTGTCATCCAGACCACCGAAGCCGATGAATTCATCTATCACGAGATGCTCACCCACGTACCCATCCTCGCTCATGGCGCCGTCAAGCGCGTGCTGATCATCGGTGGCGGTGACGGCGGCATGCTCCGTGAAGTGACCAAGCACGTCGGCATCGAGCACATCACCATGGTCGAGATCGATGGTACGGTGGTGGACATGTGCAAGGAGTTCCTGCCCAACCACTCCAAGGGTGCCTACGACGACCCGCGGCTGAACCTGGTGATCGACGATGGCATGCGTTTCGTCGCCACCACCCAGGAGAAATTCGACGTCATCATTTCCGACTCCACCGACCCGATCGGCCCGGGCGAAGTGCTGTTCTCGGAAAACTTCTACCAGGCTTGCCATCGCTGCCTGAACGAAGGCGGGATCCTGGTGACCCAGAACGGCACGCCGTTCATGCAACTGGGCGAAGTGCAGACCACCGCCGGACGCTTGCACGGCCTGTTCGCCGACTGGCATTTTTACCAGGCCGCTGTGCCGACCTACATCGGCGGCGCCATGACCTTCGCCTGGGGCTCGACTGATACCGCTCACCGCAAGCTTTCTCGCGAAACCCTGCGCGAGCGCTTCATTGGCAGCGGTATCGTGACGCGCTACTACAACCCCGAGATCCACCTGGGCGCGTTCGCCATGCCGCAATATGTGCTGCAGGCGATCAACAAGCCGAGCAACGACTGAGGCCTCGCAATTGAGGCGAGATCCTTCTGTGGCGAGGGAGCTTGCTCCCGCTGGGGCGCGAAGCGGCCCTCCTGGATCTACCTGACACACCCAGTTGCCTCAGCGTGTGTTGGGGGCCGCTTCGCAGCCCAGCGGGAGCAAGCTCCCTCGCCACAAGAGCGCTGGGGTGCTTTTGTGTTTCCAGATATTCATTGAACGAAATTTTCACCAAGTCTTGTCGACAATCCCCCGCGCTCTGTCGCCAGCGGTTATTTAATGGCAATGCCATGGCCGTTCGTGCGACATTCGCGCACTTGCGCAAGCCCCGGGCCTGATATCTGGCCAACAGAGGGCGCGCCGTTGTTCTATTTGTCACTCCAACTCCAATAGGTCCTCAAACGACATGGCAATCCCGGACGCCCTGAGTCAGCAGCGCACCACGCATCGCCTGCTGCAACCGACCGTCAAATCGCACCTGGCCTACACGTTGCTCTGTGCGTTGGTGATAATGGTCATGCTGAGCCTGCTGCGCGTTGCGCTGCTGGTCTACAACCGCGAGATGATCCTTGATACACCGGCCTCTACCTTCGTTGAAGCGTTCGCCAACGGCCTGCGTTTCGACGTGCGCCTGGTGGTCTACCTGTGCATCCCGCTGCTGCTGGCCCTGTTCAGCGCACGGGCGATGGCGGCACGTGGATTCTTTCGTTTCTGGCTGACCGTCACGTCCAGCATCGCGCTGTTTCTCGGCTTGATGGAAATGGACTTCTACCGCGAGTTCCACCAGCGCCTCAACGGCCTGGTCTTCCAATATGTGCAGGAAGACCCGAAAACCGTCATGAGCATGCTCTGGTACGGTTTCCCGGTGGTGCGCTACCTGCTGGCCTGGGCCGGCGGCACGCTGATCCTGGCCCTGGCCTTCAAAGGTGCTGATCGCGCTACCCGGCCACGCGGGCCGTTCAGTGGCGGCAGCATCGGCACCCGCCAGATCGCCCCGTGGTATGGCCGCGTCGCGGTGTTCCTGGTCTGCCTGGTGGTGGCCGTCGCCGCCGCCCGTGGCACCTTGCGCCAAGGCCCGCCCCTGCGTTGGGGCGACGTCTATACCACCGATTCGAACTTCGCCAACCAGTTGGGCCTCAACGGTACTCTGTCGCTGGTGGCGGCGGCCAAGAGCCGAATGTCCGAACACCGTGACAATGTCTGGAAGGCCACCCTCGAATCGTCGCTGGCGCAGCAGACCGTGCGCGACATGCTGGTGATGCCCGACGACAAGCTCGTCGACGCCGGGACTGCCGCGGTAAGACGCGACTACACGCCGCCGGCCGACAAGACACTGCCGATCAAGAACGTGGTGGTGATCCTGATGGAAAGCATGGCCGGTCACTCGGTCGGCGCCCTGGGCGCGCCGGGTAACATCACGCCATACCTGGACAAGCTGTCCAAGGAAGGCCTGCTGTTCGACCGCTTCTTCTCCAACGGCACCCACACCCACCAGGGCATGTTTGCCACCATGGCGTGTTTCCCGAACCTGCCCGGTTTTGAATACCTGATGCAGACCCCGGAAGGCAGTCACAAGCTCTCGGGCCTGCCGCAACTGCTCAGCGCCCGGGACTACGACGATGTGTATGTCTACAACGGCGATTTCGCCTGGGACAACCAGTCGGGTTTCTTCAGCAACCAGGGCATGACCACGTTCATCGGACGCAATGACTATGTGAACCCGGTGTTCTCCGACCCGACCTGGGGCGTGTCCGACCAGGACATGTTCGACCGTGGCCTGATCGAGCTCAAGGCGCGCGAGAACGGCAAGCCGTTCTATGCGTTGTTGCAGACCCTGTCCAACCACACGCCTTACGCACTGCCGACGCCGTTGCCGGTCGAGCCGGTCACGGACCGTGGTCGCCTGAACGAACACTTGACCGCCATGCGTTACTCCGATTGGGCGCTGGGGCAGTTCTTCGAGAAAGCGCGCAAGGAGCCTTACTTCAAGGAAACCCTGTTTGTCGTGGTCGGCGACCATGGCTTCGGCAACGAGCGTCAGATCACCGAAATGGACCTTGGCCGCTTCAACGTGCCGATGTTGCTGATCGGCCCGGGCATCCAGGAAAAATTCGGCCAGCGCAGCCACACCGTGGGCACCCAGGTCGATATCGTCCCAACCATCATGGGACGGCTCGGCGGACAGGTGCGTAACCAGTGCTGGGGCCGTGACCTGTTGAACCTGCCGTCAGGCGACACCGGGTTTGGCGTGATCAAGCCGTCGGGCAGCGACCAGACCACCGCGATCATTCGCGACGACACGATCCTGGTACTGCCGGAAGAAAAGGCCATGCCAGCGAAGCTGTTCCGCTATCAGCTGGGGGCCAATCCGCATGCCGAGATCATTCCGGACGCACCTGACACCGCTCAGATGAAACTCAAGCTCGAGGCGTTCCTGCAAACCGCGACCAAGAGCCTGCTGGATAACACCGCCGGTGTTGTTGACGGCAAGCCGGACTGATAATCGCGACGTATAAAAAAAGAGGCCTCAAAGGCCTCTTTTTTTACGCTTGGTGTTTTATATCTTGCCAAGTAACAACAAGATCAACAGCACGACCAGCACAACGCCGATGATACCGGACGGGCCATAACCCCAACTTCTGGAGTGCGGGAAGACCGGAAGGCCACCGATCAGCAGGAGGATCAGGATGATGATAAGAATAGTGCCCATTGTTGATTTCCTTATTGGTCAGTTCTGGAGTGATGTAACTTTCAACTGCCAGCGCGCGTGCGTTGAATCCGGGCGGCTTATTAAGTCCGACCGTAACGTCCTGTAAAAAATTCAAAAGTTTTTATTGTTGAGCGTAAAACACAAGAGCACTGAAACCCCGTGGCGAGGGAGCTTGCTCCCGCTGGGCTGCGTAGCGGCCCTTTAATTGAAACCGACTCCGTTAACGAGGCGGCATCATGGAGGCCGCTCCGCGCTGGAACGCCAGCCCGCCCAGCGAGAGCACTCCCTCGCCCGGTACCTCAACCCTCCACGGTTTGCCCTCGCCATTCAGCAATCTGATGGTGCATGGGTCTGTTCGGGTCCTTCGCTACACTCGGCGCATCTCTCCCGGAACAACAAGGCTGTTTCCCTATGCAAAATCGCATGATGATCACCGGTGCCGGCTCCGGCCTGGGCCGCGAAATCGCGCTGCGCTGGGCCCGTGAAGGCTGGCGCCTGGCCCTGTCCGATGTCAGCGAGCCCGGCCTTCAGGAAACCCTCAGGCTGGTGCGCGAGGTCGGTGGCGAGGGTTTCGTCCAGCGCTGTGACGTGCGCGACTACAGCCAGCTCACCGCATTCGCCCAGGCCTGCGAGGAGAAGCTTGGCGGCATCGACATCATCGTCAATAACGCTGGCGTGGCTTCGGGCGGGTTCTTCAGCGAGCTCTCGCTGGAGGATTGGGACTGGCAGATCGCAATCAACCTGATGGGGGTGGTCAAGGGCTGCAAGGCGTTCCTGCCACTGCTGGAAAAAAGCCGCGGCAAGATCATCAACATCGCCTCCATGGCGGCGCTGATGCAGGGGCCTGCCATGAGCAACTACAACGTGGCCAAGGCCGGCGTCGTGGCGCTGTCGGAAAGCCTGCTGGTCGAGCTGGCCCAGCAGGAAATCGGCGTACACGTGGTATGTCCGTCGTTCTTCCAGACCAACCTGCTGGACTCGTTCCGTGGCCCGACCCCGGCCATGAAGGCCCAGGTGGGCAAACTGCTGGAAAGCTCGCCGATCACCGCGGCGGACATTGCCGATTACATCTACCAGCATGTCGCCCAGGGTGAATTCATGATCCTGCCCCACGAGCAGGGGCGCATGGCCTGGGCCCTCAAACAGAAAAATCCGCAACTGCTGTACGACGAAATGACCGCCATGGCCGACAAGATGCGCGCCAAGGCACGGCAGGCCTGAGTTGACCTGATTGCCGGGTGTCCTCAGGATGGCGCCATTCGTGCCTTCCTGATGGACATAGCAATGCTCAATTACCTGTGGTTTTTTCTCGCCGCGCTGTTCGAGATCGCTGGCTGCTACGCCTTCTGGATGTGGTTGCGCCAGGGCAAGAGTGCCTGGTGGATCGTGCCGGCGCTGCTCAGCCTTGCGTTATTCGCCCTGTTGCTGACGCGCATCGAAGCCACTTATGCCGGTCGTGCCTACGCCGCCTACGGTGGCATTTACATCATCGCCTCGATCGGCTGGCTGGCCGTGGTGGAACGGGTGCGGCCGCTGGGTTCCGACTGGATCGGCGTGGCCCTCTGTGTCGTGGGGGCCAGCGTGATTCTGTTCGGTCCGCGTTTTTCGGGGCCATAAACTGCCGTTTCGGCGGGGTTTTGCAGGACGTTTCCTTCAGCCAACGGAAAGTTGTTCGTAGGGGTTTACTGAATTCCCGCCGGTATCTTGTGCTCGGAAAACAGGCCGTGCATGGTCAATGTCCAATCACTCTTAAGGACAAGACCATGCTCGTATTAAGCCGTACCGTAGGTGAGTTGATTTCCATCGGTGATGAGATTTCCGTCCGTGTGCTGTCGATCAGCGGCGGCACCGTGCGCTTTGGCGTAGAAGCGCCTCGGCACGTGGAGGTTCATCGTTCCGAGGTTTACGACAGGATCCAGAGAAAAAAGGCCGGATCCGACCGCAAGGTCGGTTAATCGAACAGATGTCTGGGCACATCGTGCTTGAGCATCAATTGGCACTGTTCGCTTTCGGGATCGAAGACAATCATGGCCTGGCCTTTGGTCAGGGCCTGCCTGACCCGCAGGACGCGGGTTTCCAGCGGGGTATCGTCGCCATTGTCAGTACCGTCACGGGTGACGAAATCCTCGATCAGGCGGGTGAGCGTATCGACTTCGAGTTGGTCGTAGGGGATCAGCATGGTGGGGCTCCGCAAAACAATAGAGCGGATGCTACGGTGGATGCGCTGCTGCGGCTAGCCTGAGTTCTGTAGAGCCATGCGGGCCTCATCGCGAGCAGGCTCGCTCCCACCTCGATGGCGTAATTACCTTGTGGGAGCGAGCCTGCTCGCGAAAGCATCGTAAGAATCGATAAGGGCTTGGTTCAGCTATCCGAACGGTGCCCGATCAGGCTGTCCACCGACGGCACCCGGGTGTCGCTTTCCATCTGCGCATCGTGCTCGATCTGATGGCTGAAGCGATCCAGTGATCCCTGGGCCGGTTGGGCGTCGCTGGCAAATACCGGAGGGCTCAGGATGTAGGCACCGAGCAGGCGGCTCAGCGCGGCCAGGCTGTCGATGTGGGTGCGCTCGTAACCATGGGTCGCGTCGCAGCCGAAGGCGAGCAGGGCAGTGCGGATGTCGTGCCCGGCGGTAATCGCCGAATGGGCGTCGCTGAAGTAATAGCGAAACAGGTCGCGGCGCGCCGGTAGTTCGTGCTCCTTGGCCAGCTTCAGCAAATGTCGCGACAGATGGTAGTCGTACGGGCCTCCCGAGTCCTGCATGGCCACGCTTACCGCATGTTCGCTGGAGTGCTGGCCTGGCGCGACCGGTGCAATGTCTATCCCGACGAATTCGCTGACGTCCCAAGGCAGCGCGGCCGCCGCGCCGCTGCCGGTTTCCTCGGTGATGGTGAACAGCGGGTGGCAGTCGATCAACAGTTCCTCGCCGCTGTCGACAATCGCCTTGAGCGCCGCCAGCAACGCGGCGACCCCGGCCTTGTCATCCAGGTGACGGGCGCTGATATGGCCGCTTTCGGTGAACTCCGGCAAGGGGTCGAACGCCACATAGTCGCCGATGCCCACCCCCAACGTTTCGCAATCGGCGCGGGTGGCGCAGTAGGCGTCCAGGCGCAGTTCGATGTGGTCCCAACTGATGGGCATCTCATCCACGGCGGTGTTGAACGCGTGCCCGGAAGCCATCAGCGGCAGCACGCTGCCACGGATCACCCCAGTGTCGGTAAACAGGCTGACCCGGCTGCCCTCGGCAAAGCGGCTCGACCAGCAGCCCACCGGCGCCAGCGTCAGGCGGCCGTTGTCCTTGATGGCGCGAACGGAGGCGCCGATGGTGTCCAGGTGAGCCGATACGGCCCGGTCGGGGCTGCTCTTGCGGCCCTTGAGGGTGGCGCGGATCGTGCCGCGCCGGGTCATTTCGAAAGGGATGCCCAGCTCTTCGAGCCGCTCGGCAACGTACCGCACGATGGTATCGGTGAAGCCGGTCGGGCTGGGAATGGCGAGCATTTCCAACAGGACTTTCTGCAGGTATGCGAGATCCGGTTCGGGAATTTTGCTGATCATGGAAACTCCTCGCGGAACGTTAAGTTTTGCATAGGGGAACCTTGTGGCGAGGGAGCTTGCTCCCGCTGGGCCGCGAAGCGGTCCTTCTTTTCAGACCTCGGGGCCTGAGCGACCGCTTCGCGGCCGAGCGGGAGCAAGCTCCCTCGCCACGGAGAGATTTGAGTCAGACCACTGCCTGGCTATGGGGAAACAACAGATCCACAAAGCGCTCGGCAGTGGGTTGCGGTTCATGGTTGGCCAGGCCGGCGCGTTCGTTGGCTTCGATGAACACGTACTCCGGTTGATCGGCCGCCGGTACCAGCAGGTCGAGGCCGACCATCGGGATGTCCAGCGCCCGCGCGGCGCGCACCGCCGCATCGGCCAGGGTCGGATGCAGAATCGCGGTGACGTCTTCCAGCACGCCGCCGGTATGCAGGTTTGCGGTGCGCCGGACAAACAGATGCTCACCCGCCGGCAGCACGCTGTCATAGTCATACCCGGCCGCGCTCAGCGTTCGCTCGGTCTCGGCATCCATCGGGATCTTGCTTTCACCCCCGGTAGCCGCCTGCCGCCGCCGGCTCTGCGCCTCGATCAGCGCGCCAATGGTGTGCTGGCCGTCGCCGATCACTTCTGCCGGGCGCCGGATCGCCGCCGCCACCACTTCAAAACCGATCACCAGAATTCGCAAGTCGAGCCCTTCGTGGAAGCTCTCCAGCAGCACGCGGCTGTCGAAGCGTCGGGCTGTTTCGATGGCGTTCTGGACTTCCTCGATGGTCCGCAGGTCCACCGCCACGCCCTGGCCCTGTTCGCCGTCCAGCGGCTTGACCACCACGCGCTCGTGTTCATCTAGAAACGCCAGGTTGTCGTCGGCATTGCCCGCCAGCTGTTGCGCCGGCAGGTTCAGACCGGCATTTTTCAGCACCTTGTGGGTCAGGCTCTTGTTCTGGCACAGGGTCATGCTGATCGCACTGGTCAAGTCGCTCAGCGATTCCCGGCAGCGAACCCGCCGGCTGCCATGCACCAGGGTGAACAGCCCGGCCTCGGCGTCATCCACTTGCACTTCGATGCCACGCCGGTGCGCTTCCTCGACGATGATCCGCGCGTACGGGTTGAATTGCGCCTCGGGCCCCGGCCCGAGGAACAGCGGCTGGTTGATGCCGTTCTTGCGTTTGATGGCGAAGGTCGAAAGGTTGCGGAAACCGAGCTTGGCGTAGAGATTTTTCGCCAGGCGATTGTTGTGCAGCACCGACAGGTCCAGGTAGCTCAAGCCACGGCTCATGAAATGCTCGATGAGATGGCGCACCAGCACTTCGCCGACGCCGGGCCGCGAACATTGCGGGTCCACCGCCAGGCACCAGAGGCTGCTGCCGTTTTCCGGGTCGTTGAACGCTTTCTGGTGGTTGAGGCCCATGACGCTGCCGATCACCGCGCCGGTGTCGTCGTCTTCGGCCAGCCAGTACACCGGGCCGCCCTGGTGACGCGGGGTCAGGCGCTCGGGATCGATGGGCAGCATGCCGCGAGCCTGGTAGAGCTGGTTGATGGCTTGCCAGTCGCTCTCGCTCTGGGCCCGGCGGATCCGGAAGCCGCGAAACACTCGCGTGGCTTGGCGATAATCGCTGAACCACAGGCGCAGGGTATCCGACGGGTCAAGGAACAGATGCGCCGGTTCCAGCCCCAGCACTTGCTGCGGCGCGGCGACGTACAAGGCAATGTCACGCTCGCCGGGCTGCTCGTTGAGCAGCTCCTGGGCAAGAGTCGCCGGGTCCGGAAAGGTATGGCCGATGAGCAAGCGGCCCCAGCCGCAATGCACGGCGATCGGAGCGGCGCCCAGTTCGCTGCCATCTTCGGCCAGGCGCGCCTGTAAGCGTTCGTAGGACGGTGGCTGTCCACGCAAGAGACGTTGGTTGTGAAGGGTCGGGTGGGGTTTCATCAGTCAGATTCCTTGCTCGCTGAGCCACAGGTTCAGCGCCGCCAATTGCCATAACCGCGAGCCGCGCAAAGGCGTGAGCTGGCCGTTGGGATCGGTCAGCAAACGGTCGAGCATGGTCGGGTTGAACAAGCCGCGATCCTGGCTCGGGTCCAGCAGCAGTTCGCGAACCCAGGCCAGGGTGTTGCCTTCCAAGTGCTTGAGGCCCGGGACCGGGAAATAACCTTTCTTGCGATCGATGACCTCGCTCGGAATCACCCGGCGGGCCGCTTCCTTGAGTACCTGCTTGCCGCCATCGGGCAGCTTGAATTTCGCCGGCACCCGTGCCGAAAGCTCCACCAGCCGGTAGTCGAGGAACGGCGTGCGCGCTTCCAGGCCCCAGGCCATGGTCATGTTGTCGACGCGCTTGACCGGGTCGTCCACCAGCATCACGGTGCTGTCCAGGCGCAGGGCCTTGTCGACGGCCGCATCGGCGCCCGGCTGGGCGAAGTGCTCCTTGACGAAGTCGCCGGCGGCGTCGTTGGCCGTCAGCCATCCAGGCTGCACGGTCGCGGCATATTCTTCATAGCTGCGGTCGAAGAACGCGGCGCGATAGGCGGCGTACGGGTCGCTGGCGCCGTCCACTTGCGGATACCAGTGGTAACCGGCGAACAGCTCGTCGGCGCCCTGGCCGCTTTGTACCACTTTGCAGTGCTTGGCGACTTCCCGCGACAACAGGTAAAAGGCGATGCAGTCGTGGCTGACCATCGGCTCGCTCATGGCGCGAAACGCCGCTGGCAGCTGTTCGATGATTTCTTTCTCATCGATGCGCAACTGATGATGGCGGGTGCCGTAGTGCTTGGCGATCAGGTCCGAATACTGGAACTCGTCACCGCGCTCGCCGCCGGCGTCCTGGAAGCCGATGGAGAAGGTGGACAGGTCTTCCACGCCCACTTCGCGCAACAGGCCGACGAGCATGCTCGAATCGACGCCGCCCGAGAGCAGCACGCCCACGTCGACGGCGGCGCGCTGGCGAATGGCGACGGCTTCGCGGGTGCTGTCGAGCACGCGATCGATCCAGTCTTCCAGGTTGAGGTTCTGTTCATCGGACCGTGGGCCGTAGGGCAGCGTCCACCAGGTTTTCTGCTCGGTGCGACCGTCCGCTTCGATGCGCATCCAGGTCGCCGGTGGCAGTTTTTCGATGCCCGCCAACAAGGTGCGTGGCGCCGGGACGACCGCGTGGAAATTCAGATAGTGATTGAGGGCGATCGGGTCAAGCACCGGATTGATGTCGCCACCCTTGAGCAGGGCCGGCAGCGCCGAGGCAAAGCGCAGGCGCTGGCCGGTACGCGACAGGTACAGCGGCTTGACGCCGAGACGGTCGCGGGCGATGAACAGCCGCTTGGCGTCGCGTTCCCAGATGGCGAAGGCGAACATGCCATTGAGTTTGGGCAGCAGGGCTTCGCCCCAGGCGTGATAACCCTTGAGCAACACTTCGGTGTCGCCGCCAGAGTAGAAGGTGTAGCCCAGGCCTTCGAGTTCGCTGCGCAGTTCCGGGTAGTTGTAGATCGCGCCGTTGAACGCCAGGGACAGGCCCAGTTGATTGTCGATCATCGGCTGGGCCGAACCATCGGACAGGTCCATGATTTTCAGGCGCCGGTGGCCGAGGGCGATCGGCCCCTGGCTATGAAAGCCCCACGCGTCAGGGCCGCGAGGGGCCAGGTGGTGGGTGATGCGCTCTACGGCCGCAAGGTCCGCAGGTTGTTGATCGAAACGTAACTCACCAGCTAATCCGCACATAAGTCCTTACCGGTTTTTCCGTTGGGGAGGGGTCAATCCGTACACACCGAAATGGCGGGTACTCTGAAACTGACCGGAGGGATTGCTCTGAGTTTTATATCGATGCGTTATAAGCCGACGGGTGGGGATCGCAGGTCATTCAGACCGACGAACACCCCGTGGGAGCGAGCCTGCTCGCGAAAGCGTTGTGTAAGGCGCCCCGATGGTGGCTGATCTACCGCTTTCGCGAGCAGGCTCGCTCCCACAGGGGAAAGGATGGCCAGTCGTCAATTGGCCTTGCCGCGAATCACCGCCCGCAAGGCAAACCGGTTCGGGTGGCAGGCCTCGGCGACGCTTCGCGGCAGTGGCAGCGGTTCGTTGTCCAGCCAGGCGGCGATCAGTTCGCCCGACAGCGGCGCAGTGATCAGGCCCCGGGAGCCATGCCCGCTGTTGACGTACAGGCCGTCGAGCCAGGGACACGGCGTGTCCGGCACTTGGCGCGCATCCTTGCCCAGGGCCGCGTAGGTTTCGACGAACGCCCGGCTGTCAGCCAGCGGTCCGACAATCGGCAGGTAATCGGGGCTGGTGCAACGGAACGCCGCGCGGCCTTCGAGGCGCTGCGGATCGAGGGTATCGGCGTTCAGGCGGTCCACCAGATCGTGGGAGATTTCTTCGAGCATTTGCAGGTTGCCGGCGTGCTCGGCGGCGGTGGGGGTCAGGTCATCGCTGTGGAAATCGAAACTGGCGCCCAGGGTGTGCTCGGCCATTCGCGACGGCGCCACATAGCCTTCGGCGCAGACCACCGTCGCCAGGCTTTGGCTGCGGGTGGTTTGCGTCAGCCGCGTGATCTGCCCGCGAATGCGCTTGAGGGGTAACCCGGCGGCCGGTTCGAAGCGTTTGATCTCGGCGGCGCTGGCGAGGATTACCACCGGGGCGCTGGCCAGGCAACGTTCGCCGTCCCAAGCCTGCCATTGGCCGTCGACACGTCGCAGTTCAAGCACTTCGCGATGTGGCTGCACGGTAATCGCAGCAGCCGAGGCTTGCCAGCGGCACAGGGCTGGCGGGTGTACCCAGCCGCCTTCGGGATAGAACAGGCCGCCACAGGCCAGGCCGATACCAGACTGCGCCTCGGCTTCGGCGCGATCGACAATTCGCAGCAGACCCGCGGGAAACGCCTCGGCCAGTTGGCGCTGGCGTTGGCCTTCCTTCTCGTTGAAGGCCAGCTGCAAGACTCCGCATCCGTCCCAGTCGAGGCCCCGTTGCAGGTTTTCGAGCAAGCGCCGGGTGTAGCCGAAACCGCTGAGGATCATCTGCGACAACGCCGTGCCGTGGGCCGACAACTTGAGGTACAGCACGCCTTGGGGGTTGCCGGACGCTTCCTCGGCCAACCCGGCGTGACGCTCCAGCAAGGTCACTCGCCAGCCGCGGGCCGCGAGACTCGCCGCGCTGGCGCAACCGGCCAGGCCGCCGCCGATCACCAGCGCATGGCGTTCGCCAGCCGGCGGGGCGGGGCGGGCGTACCAGGGCTTGGCCGGGGCGGGTTTGGGCACCTGGTCCGGCCAGCCGAGAAATACCCCACGGAGAATTTCCCACTTGTGGCCGATGCCCGGGGTGCGCTTCATCTTGAAGCCCGCCGCATTGAGCAGCCTGCGCACCCAACCGGTGCTGGTAAAGGTGCTGAGGGTGGCGCCGGGCGCTGCCAGCCGCGCCAGTTCGGCGAACAGCTCGGCGGTCCACATCTCCGGGTTTTTCGCCGGGGCAAAACCGTCGAGGAACCAGGCGTCGATCTGTCCGTCCAGCTGCGGCAGTTGCTCCAGTGCATCGCCAATCAACAGGGTCAATGTCACTCGCCCGCCCGCCAGGGTCATGCGCTGGAAACCCTGGTGAATCGCGACGTACTGCTCAAGTAATTGATCAGCCTGGTACTTGAGCTCCGGCCACAGGGCAAGGGCCCGACGCAGGTCCTCGGGGCTCAGGGGAAATTTTTCGACGCTGACGAAATGCAAGCGCGCACCGGTCGGTGCGCATTCTTCGAACAGCTGCCAGGCGCAGAGAAAATTCAGCCCGGTGCCAAATCCGGTTTCGCCGATCACCAGTCGTCCGTGCTCCGCCAGCGCGGCGAAACGCTCGGCCAGGTTGTTCTGCGCAAGGAACACGTAGCGGGTTTCTTCCAGGCCCGACTGGTCGGAGAAATACACGTCGCCGAATACCCGGGAGCGGGGGCGACCCTGGTCATCCCAGTCGAGTTGGGCGTGGTGCTGGATGGGCGTCATGGCTGGCTCGGTCAAAACAAGGTCGCCATTCTAGCCGATCAGCGCCGCAATGCCTGATCCACGGCAAGCGTGGGCATGTCTGAAGGGAATCTGCTGCGCAGCGGCGTATCCAATCCGCTAGTCTTGCCCCATTCCTGGAAGGAGCTGTCCATGTTCGAATCCGCTGAAATCGGTCACGTCGTCGACAAAGAAACCTATGAAGCCGAGGTGCCGGCATTGCGTGAAGCATTGCTCGAAGCTCAGTACGAGTTGCATCAGCAAGGCCGCTTCCCGGTCATCATCCTGATCAACGGCATCGAAGGCGCGGGCAAAGGCGAGACGATAAAGCTGCTCAACGAATGGATGGATCCGCGGCTGATCGAGGTGCGCACCTTCGACCAGCAGACCGACGAGGAACTGGCGCGGCCGCCGGCCTGGCGCTATTGGCGGATGCTGCCAGCGAAGGGGCGGATGGGGATCTTTTTTGGCAACTGGTACAGCCAGATGCTCCAGGGGCGGGTGCACGGCGAGTTCAAGGACCCGCGGCTCGATCAGGCGATCAACGGCGCCGAGCGTCTGGAGAAGATGCTCTGCGATGAGGGCGCGCTGATCTTCAAGTTCTGGTTCCACCTCTCCAAGAAGCAGATGAAGGCCCGCCTGAAAAGTCTCAAGGACGACCCGCTGCACAGCTGGCGGATCAGCCCCTTGGACTGGCAGCAGTCCCAGACCTACGACAAGTTCGTCAAATACGGCGAGCGCGTGCTGCGCCGCACCAGTCGCGACTACGCACCCTGGCATGTGATCGAAGGCGTGGATGCCTGTTATCGCAGCCTCGCGGTCGGGCAGATTTTGCTCGAAGGCCTGCGCCAGGCCCTGGACCGACCGAAGATCAGCCCGGAAAAAGTCAACGTGGCAGCATTGCCGGCACTGGACGACCAAGTGACCTTGCTCGACAGCCTCGACATGACGCTGCGCCTGGACAAGGCCGATTATGAGGAGCAGTTGATCACCGAGCAGGCCCGCTTCGCCGGGCTGCTGCGGGACAAGCGCATGCGCCGGCACGCCCTGGTGGCGGTGTTCGAAGGTAACGACGCGGCGGGCAAGGGTGGGGCGATCCGTCGGGTCGCCGCGGCGCTCGACCCGCGTCAGTACAGCATCGTGCCGATTGCCGCGCCCACCGAGGAAGAACGCGCCCACCCCTACATGTGGCGTTTCTGGCGGCACATTCCGGCGCGGGGCAAGTTCACCATGTTCGACCGCTCCTGGTACGGGCGGGTATTGGTGGAGCGGGTCGAAGGTTTTTGCAGCCGTGCCGACTGGCTGCGAGCCTACGGTGAAATCAACGACTTCGAAGAACAACTGGCCGATGCCGGCGTGGTGGTGGTGAAGTTCTGGCTGGCCATTGACAAGGAGACCCAACTGGAGCGCTTCCAGGAACGCGAGGAAATCCCGTTCAAGCGGTTCAAGATCACCGAGGATGATTGGCGCAACCGTGACAAGTGGGATGCCTATCGGTCGGCGGTCTGCGACATGGTCGATCGCACCAGCACCGAAATATCACCGTGGACCCTGGTCGAAGCGAACGACAAGCGTTGGGCCCGGGTCAAGGTATTGCGTACGCTCAACGACGCGCTGGAGGCCGCGTTCGAACGTTCCGCCAGGCAGGCGCGCAAAAAGAAATAGGCCGATGGCGGCGCATACGCGAGGTGAATGATTGTCGCGTTCGGTTATGGGCTGGATTTATCCTCGAATCCACTCCTGAACCGATAACAACAATGAGGTAACCGTCATGCGTGAAGTGGTGATCGTCGACAGCGTACGGACCGGCCTGGCCAAGTCCTTTCGCGGCAAGTTCAACATGACCCGCCCGGACGACATGGCGGCCCATTGCGTCAACGCGTTGCTGGCGCGTAACGATATTGACCCGGCCAGCGTCGAGGACTGTATCGTCGGCGCCGGTTCCAACGAAGGCGCCCAAGGCTACAACATCGGGCGCAACGTGGCGGTGCTCTCGCAGCTGGGCATCGGCACGGCCGGGATGACACTGAACCGCTTCTGTTCCTCGGGCCTGCAAGCCATCGCCATCGCCGCCAACCAGATCGCCTCCGGCTGCAGCGAGATCATCGTCGCCGGTGGCGTGGAATCCATCAGCCTGACGATGAAAAGCGTCAACACTGACAACCTGATCAACCCCTTGCTCAAGGAGCAGGTGCCGGGGATCTACTTCCCCATGGGCCAGACCGCCGAGATCGTCGCGCGCCGTTACCAGGTCAGCCGCGATGAGCAGGACCGCTACGCCTTGCAGAGCCAGCAGCGCACTGCCCGGGCCCAGGCAGCCGGGCTGTTCGACGATGAAATCGTGCCGATGGCGGTGAAATACCGGGTCGAGGACAAGACCACCGGTGCGGTGCAGATCGTTGACGGGGTGGTTGATCGCGATGATTGCAACCGCCCCGATACCACGTATGAAAGCCTGGCCGGGCTGAAACCGGTGTTCGCCGAAGACGGTTCGGTGACGGCGGGCAACTCTTCGCAGTTATCCGACGGCGCCTCGATGACCCTGGTGATGAGCCTGGAAAAAGCCCTGGCGTTGGGGCTCAAGCCCAAGGCATTTTTCCGTGGCTTTACCGTGGCCGGCTGCGAGCCGGACGAGATGGGCATCGGCCCGGTGTTCTCGGTGCCTAGATTGCTCCAGGCCAAGGGTTTGCAGATCGGCGATATCGATTTGTGGGAGCTCAACGAAGCGTTTGCATCCCAGTGCCTGTACAGCCGCAATCGACTGGAGATCGATAACGAGAAATACAACGTCAACGGCGGCTCGATTTCCATCGGTCACCCGTTCGGCATGACCGGCTCGCGGCAGGTGGGGCATCTGGTGCGTGAGTTGCAACGGCGCAGCCTGCGCTACGGCGTCGTGACCATGTGCGTGGGCGGCGGGATGGGGGCAACGGGGTTGTTCGAGGCGGTTCGCTAACCGCCGCCCTAGTGGCAAGGATGGTTATGTGTGGCGAGGGGATTTATCCCCGCTGGGCTGCGCAGCAGCCCCGATATCAGCGACTGGGTATATCAGGCCCGATTGGATGACCTTGTGGGGCCGCTTCGCGGCCCAGCGGGGATAAATCCCCTCGCCACGGAAGCTTCTC
This sequence comes from Pseudomonas sp. Z1-29, assembly GCF_051131995.1. NCBI lineage: Bacteria > Pseudomonadati > Pseudomonadota > Gammaproteobacteria > Pseudomonadales > Pseudomonadaceae > Pseudomonas > Pseudomonas sp. Z1-29. The sequence continues at coordinate 1,819,312 of NZ_CP071645.1, forward strand.
TTCACCAGCTATCGAGCCCTCAGTTGGCAACCTGGTCAGCTGCAGCATCCGCTGGATATACGCCGCTATCTCCCGCTCCGCAGCCTCGCGGCTTTCGAACGGACCTTCCTGGGTGCCTTCGCGCGTATCGAAATAGAACTTGCCATTCTCCCGGACGATCCGATCGCTGCTGCGGTAAATCGTCTTGGGAGCATCTGTATCTTCGGCGCGCGTTCCAGGCATTTCGGTCTCCATTGGGGGCTGCGTGGTCGTTTCAATTGAGCATATGTGGTGCCGCCGTTTTGCGCCTGTCCAGCCGATCGACGGCTACGACCCTTACAATTCCATCAGCGTCGCAGCGCCAACTGTCCCTGTGTTGCCGAGCGATTCGGACCTAGAATACTCGTTCATGTCTTGGCTTCGAGGGTTGCATGCACATATCGTCCGGTCGCTGGGTCTACGGCCTGTTCCTCGCCCTGCTGACCGCCTTGTTGTGGGGAATCCTGCCGATCAAGCTCAAGCAAGTGCTGCAGGTGATGGATCCGGTGACGGTGACCTGGTTTCGGCTGACGGTGTCCGGTGGCCTGCTGTTCATCTACCTGGCGGCAACCCGACGCCTGCCCAGCCGCAAGGTGCTCGGCCCCCGTGGCGGTTGGCTGGTAGGCATGGCGGTGCTGGGGCTGGTGGGCAATTATGTGCTGTACCTGATGGGCCTGAACCGCCTGAGCCCCGGCACCGCCCAACTGGTGGTGCAGATGGGGCCGATCATGCTGCTGGTCGCCAGCCTGTTTGTATTCAAGGAGCGTTTCAGCGTGGGGCAGGGCATTGGTTTGCTGGTGCTGCTGATCGGTTTTGCGCTGTTCTTCAATCAGCGCCTCGTCGAATTGCTGACATCCCTGAGCGAGTACACCGTCGGCGTTCTGTTGGTATTGCTGGCCTCGACCGTCTGGACGTTCTATGCCCTGGGCCAGAAGCAATTGCTGACGGTGTGGAATTCATTGCAAGTAATGATGGTGATCTACCTGTTCTGCGCGCTGTTGCTCACGCCCTGGGTGCATCCACTGGAAGCGTTGCAACTGAGCCCGCTGCAAGGCTGGCTATTGTTGGCCTGCTGCCTCAATACGCTGATTGCCTATGGCGCGTTCGCCGAGGCGTTGGCGCATTGGGAGGCTTCGCGGGTCAGCGCGACGCTGGCGATCACGCCGCTGGTGACCTTCGCGGCCGTGGCGATGGCTGCCTGGTGGTGGCCCGACTATGTGCATGCCGAGCAGATCAATCTGCTGGGTTACGGTGGGGCAGTGTTGGTGGTATTGGGGTCGGCGCTGGTGGCGCTGGGGCCATCTCTCATCGCCGGGCTCAGGGCCCGGCGCGAACGCCTGGCGCTGGGGCGTTAGCCCCCCTGTGGGAGCGGGCTTGCTCGCGAAAGCGGACTGTCAGGCAACAGTGATGTCGAGCCTGCCGGCCTCATCGCGAGCAAGCTCGCTCCCACAGTGGAGCTTGGGTGGAGGCGATAGCGCGGTTCACACAAATTCCTTGTGGGAGCGAGCTTGCTCGCGATGGCGGGCTATTGATCAACGCACAACTCAGCCCTGGCCACCCGCTTCCAGCATGTTCTCCGGCCTGACCCAGGCGTCGAACTCTTCGTCGGTCAGATACCCCAACTGCACCGCTGCCTCCCGTAGCGTCAGCCCTTCGCCGTAGGCTTTCTTGGCGATCTCCGCCGACTTGTCGTAGCCGATATGCGGATTCAGCGCCGTCACCAGCATCAGGCCACGCTCCAGGTGCGCGGTCATCTGCTCGCCATCCGGTTCGAGGCCGGCGATGCAGTGCTGCTGGAAGTTGCTGCAGCCGTCGGCCAGCAGGCGGATCGATTGCAGCAGGTTGTGGATGATCACCGGCTTGAACACGTTCAACTGCAAGTGTCCCTGACTGGCGGCAAAACCGATCGCCACGTCATTGCCCAATACCTGGCACGCCAGCATCGACAAGGCTTCACACTGGGTCGGGTTGACCTTGCCAGGCATGATCGAGCTGCCCGGTTCGTTGGCCGGCAATTTCACTTCGGCAAATCCCGCCCGTGGCCCGGAGCCCAGCAGGCGCAGGTCATTGGCGATTTTCATCAGCGTCACGGCCAGGGTTTTCAACGCGCCGGACAACGTGGTCAACGGTTCGTGACCTGCCAGTGCGGCGAACTTGTTCGGCGCCGTGACAAAAGGCAGCCCGGACAGCGCCGCAAGTTCAGCGGCAATCGCTTCGCCGAAACCGTGCGGCGAATTGAGCCCGGTGCCCACCGCCGTGCCGCCCTGGGCCAGCTCGCAGACCGCCGGCAACGAAGCGCGGATTGCCCGCTCGGCGTAGTCGAGTTGGGCAATGAAGGCGGACAGTTCCTGGCCGAACGTGATCGGCGTGGCATCCATCATGTGGGTGCGGCCGGTCTTGACCAGTTTCATGTGGCGCGCCGCCAGTTCCGCGAGGCCGCCGGACAACTCGCTGATGGCCGGCAGCAATTGCTGGTACACGGCCTGGGCGGCGGCGATGTGCATGGCGGTGGGGAAGCAGTCGTTGGAGCTCTGGGACCGGTTGACATGGTCGTTGGGGTGCACCGGGCTCTTGCCGCCACGGGGGTTGCCCGCCAGCTCGTTGGCGCGCCCGGCGATCACCTCGTTGACGTTCATGTTGCTCTGGGTTCCGCTGCCGGTCTGCCAGACCACCAGGGGAAACTGATCGTCATGCTGGCCGGCCAGCACCTCGTCGGCCGCCTGTTCGATCAGGCGGGCGATGTCGGCGGGCAAGTCACCGTTGCGGTCGTTGACCCGCGCGGCGGCTTTCTTGACCAGCGCCAGGGCATGCAGCACCGACAGCGGCATGCGTTCGTTGCCAATGGCAAAGTTGATCATCGAGCGCTGTGTCTGGGCGCCCCAATAGGCTTCATCCGGGACTTCAACCTGGCCAAGGCTGTCGGTTTCGATACGGCTCATCGGGTCAAACTCCTGTAGGGCTGAATGCGCAGTTTAGGCCCTGACGGGCGTCACCGGTTCCCTCAATCTAGGGCTGGCCGGTTCGGCCCGTCAATCAGTCGAGCCAAGTACAGGGTTGAGCCCCGGCGTTTTTTAGGCGCAGAATGGTCGCCCTTGGGGTTTTACCTCGCCTGTTAGAAAAGGAAACTCGATGACCCGTCTTCGTGCCATCTGTACCGCAGTTGCTCTGGTGTGTGCCAGCGGCCCTGTTCTTGCCGATACCGCCAGCCACAACGCCAGTGCCGAAGCGTTCCTGACCCTGGCGCACGCTGACAAGCTGGGTACTCCGGTGTACATGCAGGTACAGCAGATGTTTGCCCAGCGCTTTGAGCAGACCAAGGCTCCCGAGTCGAAAAAAGCCACCCTGGAAACCTACCAGGCCAAGGCCAATGCCGCCCTGGACCAGGCGATCGGCTGGAACAAGCTCAAGCCGGACATGGTCAAGCTCTACACCTCCAACTTCAGCGAATCGGAGCTCAAGGACCTGGTGTCCTTCTATCAGTCTCCCTTGGGCAAGAAGGTCCTGGAAAAAATGCCGCAGCTGACCCAGCAATCGGCGCAACTGACCCAGGCCAAGCTGGAAAGCGCGGTGCCGGTGGTCAACAAGCTGCTGGCCGACATGACCGCCGAGCTTGAGCCGAAAGCCGCCGCCCCGGCCAAGAAAAAGCCATAAGCGGAGCCCTGGCATGAGCATGCAACAACGCATTGAATCGACCCTCGGGCTGCTGCAGCCCGAGCACCTGCAAGTGCTCGATGAAAGCCACATGCACAGCCGTGGGCTTGAGACCCACTTCAAGGCAGTGGTGGTCAGCCAGCAGTTCGAGGGGCTCAATCGGGTCAAGCGACACCAGAAGGTCTACGGTACGTTGGGCGAGCTGATGGGCGAATTCCATGCGCTGGCGCTGCACACCTACACGCCTGAAGAATGGGCCCAGGTCGACGCAGCCCCGGCATCGCCAACCTGTGCCGGTGGCAGTAAGCACTGATATTTGAGACAAAGGCACTTGCTCCTAAAGCCACATGTTTTTTGCTAGAATCCGCAACGCGCCGCTAACCCCGGCGCGTTTTTTTTCGCATCCGGTTCACCCTTTGCGAGGGTAGCCACCTGGAGAGATACCCATGACACCACCGATTGTCGTGGCGGCACTGTATAAGTTCGTCACCCTGGAAGATTACGTCGAGCTGCGTGAGCCCCTGCTCAAGGCGATGCTCGACAACGGCATCAAAGGAACCTTGCTGATTGCCGAGGAAGGCATCAACGGCACCGTTTCCGGCACCCGCGAAGGCATCGACGGGCTGATGGCCTGGCTCAAGAACGATCCGCGCATGGACGACATCGACCACAAGGAGTCGTACTGTGACGAGCAGCCGTTCTACCGCACCAAGGTCAAGCTCAAGAAAGAGATCGTTACCCTCGGCGTAGAAGGCGTGGACCCGAACAAGCGGGTCGGCACCTATGTCGAACCGCAAGACTGGAACGCGCTGATCAGCGATCCGGAAGTGCTGCTGATCGACACGCGCAACGATTATGAAGTCTCCATTGGCACCTTCGAAGGCGCGATCGATCCCAAGACCGCCAGCTTCCGTGAGTTTCCCGAGTACATCAAAGCCAACTTCGACCCGGCCCGGCACAAGAAAGTCGCGATGTTCTGCACCGGTGGCATTCGCTGTGAAAAAGCCTCGAGCTTCATGCTCAATGAGGGTTTCGAAGAGGTCTACCACCTAAAGGGCGGGATTCTCAAATACCTCGAAGAGGTGCCCCAGGAAGAGATCAAATGGCGCGGTGACTGCTTTGTCTTCGACAACCGCGTGACCGTGCGCCACGATCTCAGCGAAGGCGACTACGATCAGTGCCATGCCTGTCGCACCCCGATCAGCGCAGAGGATCGTGCTTCGGAGCATTATTCGCCTGGCATCAGTTGCCCGCATTGCTGGGACAAACTGAGCGAAAAGACCCGTCGCAGCGCCATCGACCGGCAAAAGCAGATCGAACTGGCCAAGGCGCGCAACATGCCGCATCCGATCGGCTACAACTACAAGCAATCATCTTCCGAGGCTTGAGCCATGGCGTCGCGCCTGCTGTATGTGATGGACCCGATGTGTTCCTGGTGCTGGGGCTTCGCGCCAGTGGCCGAAGCGTTGGCCGAGCAGGCGCAGGCGGCGGGCGTGGAGTTGCACCTGGTGGTGGGCGGCTTGCGCACCGGCAGCGGTTCGGCTCTCGAGCCGACCACCCGACGCTACATTCTCGAGCACTGGCAGGCCGTTACCCAAGCCACCGGCCAGCCGTTCAAGCTTGAAGGCGCGTTGCCGGACGGTTTTGTCTACGACACCGAACCCGCATGCCGCGCCTTGGTGACGGCCCGCAGCCTGGCGCCGGACCTGGCCTGGCAGTTACTGAAGCTGATCCAGCAGGCGTTTTATGTGCAAGGCCGCGACGTGACCCACGCCAGCGTCCTGGTGGAACTGGCCGAACAGGCCGGGCTGCCCCGCATCGAGTTTGCCGCGGCATTCGACCGCGCCGACCAGCATGCCGCCACCGCCGCCGACTTCACCTGGGTGCAAGACCTTGGCATCGCCGGATTCCCTACGATGCTGGCCGAACGTGACGGCCAATTGGCCCTGCTGACCAACGGCTACCAACCGTTGGACCAGTTGTCGCCATTGCTGGGGCGCTGGCTGGAGCGTGCGGCCTGTGCCTGACCTGCCCGCAGATGACGCATCGACCTCGCGGCGCATCGACCGGTTGAGCTGGACGGAAATCCGTCGCCTGGCCCTTACGCACAAAAAAGCCCTGTGGATCGCCAACGGCGTCGCCGTGCTGGCGACGCTGTGCAGTGTACCGATCCCATTATTGCTGCCGCTGCTCGTGGACGAAGTGCTGCTGGGCCACGGCGACGCGGCATTGAAGGTCATGAATCAGGCGTTGCCGAGCGCTTGGCAGAGCGCTGCCGGCTACATCGGATTGATGTTGCTGGTGACCTTGGCCCTGCGCTGCGGCGCCTTGCTGTTCAACGTGTTGCAGGCGCGGCTGTTCGCCAGTCTCGCCAAGGACATCGTCTATCGCATCCGCATCCGGTTGATCGAGCGCCTCAAGCGGATTTCCCTTGGCGAATACGAAAGCCTGGGCAGCGGCACGGTGACGACGCACCTGGTCACCGACCTGGACACCCTCGACAAATTTGTTGGCGAAACCCTGAGCCGGTTCCTGGTGGCGATGCTGACCCTGGTAGGCACCGCGGGCATCCTGGTATGGATGCATTGGGAACTGGCGCTGCTGATCCTGCTGTTCAACCCGCTGGTGATCTACGCCACGGTGCAGTTGGGCAAACGGGTCAAGCACCTCAAGAAGCTGGAGAATGACAGCACCTCGCGCTTCACCCAGGCCCTGACCGAAACCCTGGATGCGATCCAGGAAGTGCGCGCCGGCAATCGCCAGGGGTTTTTCCTTGGACGCCTGGGCACGCGTGCCCGGGAAGTGCGCGACTACGCGGTGAGCTCGCAGTGGAAAACCGACGCCTCGAACCGCGCCAGTGGTTTGCTGTTCCAGTTCGGCATCGATATTTTTCGCGCGGCGGCCATGCTGACCGTGCTGTTCTCCGATCTGTCGATCGGCCAGATGCTCGCGGTGTTCAGCTACCTGTGGTTCATGATCGGCCCGGTCGAGCAACTGCTTAACTTGCAGTACGCCTACTACGCGGCGGGTGGGGCATTGAACCGTATCAACGAACTGCTGGCGCGCGCCGATGAGCCCCAGTACAGCGGTGGCGTCGATCCTTTCAAGGGGCGCGACACCGTGGGCATCGACATCCAGGGGCTCAGCTTCGGTTACGGCGAGGAAAAGGTGCTCGACCAATTGAACCTGTCCATTTCGCCGGGGGAAAAGGTCGCTATCGTCGGGGCCAGCGGGGGCGGCAAAAGTACCCTGGTGCAACTGCTGTTGGGGCTCTACACACCACAGTCCGGCAGCATCCGCTTCGGCGGTGCCACCCAAGAGGAAATCGGCTTGGAAACCATCCGCGAAAATGTCGCGGTGGTCCTGCAACATCCGGCGCTGTTCAACGACACGGTGCGCGCCAATCTGTCCATGGGCCGCGAGCGCAGCGACGAGGCGTGCTGGCGAGCCCTGGCGATTGCCCAACTGGACGAAACAGTGCGGGCGCTTCCGATGGGGCTGGAGAGCATCGTCGGGCGTTCCGGTGTGAGGCTGTCGGGCGGGCAACGCCAGCGACTGGCGATCGCCCGTATGGTCCTGGCCGATCCGCGCGTGGTGATTCTCGACGAAGCCACGTCCGCGCTGGACGCGGCTACGGAATACAACCTTCACCAGGCGTTGGCGCGGTTCCTGAGCGGGCGCACCACGTTGATCATCGCCCATCGGTTGTCGGCGGTGAAACAGGCTGACCGGGTATTGGTGTTCGACGGCGGGCAGATCGCCGAAGACGGCGACCACTTGCAGCTGATTGCCGAGGGTGGCCTGTACGCCCGGCTCTACGGTCATTTGCAACAAATACAGCGACCTTGAGTTTCGTGCACTTTTCTGTGCTTAGTATCGGAAAAAAATCAGCCAAATCCGTCGATTTTTCCAAATCTCCATCCTGAGCCGGGCGATCCGAACATCCAGTCCTTCGAAGGGTCGAAAACTAGCCTAGGCTGTTGAGTCAGGAACGGAATTCTCGCGGGTGCTCTATTGGCAATGCCTGTGCAAGGGACCTCATGAAGCAAAAGCGGACTCTCGGAACGCCTCGGTTGTTGGGCATCGTCTGGCCCTTTATCGCCGTCGTGCTATTTCAAGCATTGCTAGGAGGCGTCAGCCTTTATGTCCTGTCCGCAGTTCGCGGCTACGTGGCGGGGGAGAGCCTTTGGTCCAAGGGCCAGAAGGACGCTATCTATTACCTCAATCTTTACGCCGACAGCCGTGACGAGGCGATCTTTCGCAAATACCAGCAGGCCATCGCCGTGCCCGAGGGTGGACACGATCTACGCGTGGCCCTGGATCGCCAGCCGCCGGATCTCGAAGCGGCGCGGGTCGGGATTCTCCAGGGCGGCAATCATCCGGACGACGTGGCCAGCCTGATCTGGTTGTACCTCAACTTTCGCCATTTCAGTTATCTGGAAGAAGCCATCGATCTGTGGACGGTTGGCGATGGTTACCTGACCGAACTGGATAACGTCGCCCGGCAGATGCATCGCAGCATCACGGCGGGAGAACCCTCCGAGGCCGATGTCCGCGGCTGGAAAGCGCAGATTTTCGCCATCAACGATTCCGTTACCCCTGCCGCCAAGGCATTCAGCGACGCGCTGGGCGAAGGATCGAGGTTTATCCTGCGCCTGTTGCTGGTGACCAATTTCGCCACCGCGCTGGGATTGATCGTGCTGGCGCTGTTGCGCACGCACAAGTTACTGGCACAGCGGCAGGTCTTCGCCAATGCGCTGCAACTGGAGAAGGAACGGGCGCAGATCACCCTGCAATCGATTGGCGATGGCGTGATCACCACCGACGTCGAAGGCGCCATTGCGTACATGAATCCCGCTGCCGAAGCGATGACCCACTGGAAAGCCGAGCACGCCACGGGGCTGCCCCTGGCGGCGCTGTTCAATCTGCTTGACGACAATGCCCAGACCGAAGGCCTGACCTTGATCGAGCACATACTCAGCGGACGACTCGGCGGCGGCAGCGAGCATTCCAAGCTGATCCAGCGACTTGACGGCAGCACGGTGTCGGTGACCCTGGTGGGGGCGCCGATCCGTCATGCCGGCAAAGTCAGCGGCGCGGTCCTGGTGCTGCATGACATGACCCAGGAGCGCCAGTACATTGCCAACCTGTCATGGCAGGCTACCCACGACGCCCTGACCGGCCTGGCGAACCGCCGGGAATTCGAATACCGCCTCGAGCAGGCCCTGCACAACCTCACGCGCCAGGTCGGGCGCCACGCGTTGATGTTTCTCGACCTGGACCAATTCAAACTGGTCAACGACACCTGCGGCCACGCGGCGGGCGACGAGTTGCTGCGACACATCTGTGCCTTGCTGCAATCGGGGTTGCGGGAAAACGACACGCTTGCCCGGCTGGGCGGGGACGAGTTCGGCATCCTGCTGGAAAACTGCTCGCCCGAGGCGGCGGAAAAGATCGCCGAAGGCCTGCGCCAGACCGTGCAGAACCTGCATTTTGTCTGGAAAGGCCGGCCATTCGTGACCACTGTGAGCATCGGCCTGGTGCACATCGCCCAAAGCCCGACGACGCTGGAAGCCTCATTGCGTGCCGCCGACATGGCCTGCTATATGGCCAAGGAGAAAGGGCGCAACCGGGTCCAGGTCTACCATGCCGACGACTCGGAGTTGTCCCTGCGTTTTGGCGAAATGGCCTGGGTGCAGCGCTTGCACATGGCGCTGGAGGAAAACCGTTTCTGCCTCTACGCCCAGGAAATCGCCGCGTTGGGCCCGGGTGACCACGATGGCGGACATATCGAGATCCTGTTGCGCCTGCATGACGAGGCAGGGCGAATGATCCTGCCGGACAGCTTCATTCCGGCGGCGGAGCGTTACGGCTTGATGACCTCGCTGGACCGTTGGGTCGTGGAGAATGTGTTCAAGATCATTCGCCAATGCCTGAATGAGTCGCGGCAAGGTCCGTTGGCCATGTGTGCCATCAACCTGTCAGGCACCACCATTGGCGATCAGGCGTTCCTGGATTTCCTGCGTAAACAGTTCGCTGCCTACTCGATTCCCCCGGAAATGATTTGTTTTGAAATCACCGAGACCAGTGCCATTTCCAATCTGGGCAGCGCGATTCGTTTTATAAACGAACTCAAGAGCTTGGGTTGTTACTTCTCGCTGGATGACTTTTGTGCCGGAATGTCTTCATTCGCTTACTTGAAACATTTACCTGTAGACTTCCTGAAGATCGATGGGAGTTTCGTAAAGGATATGCTGGACGACCCGATTAACCGGGCAATGGTCGAGGTGATCAATCACATCGGCCATGTCATGGGGAAGCGCACCATTGCCGAGTTCGTGGAAACGACTCAGATCGAACAGGCATTGTTGGAAATCGGCGTGGATTTCGCCCAGGGTTATGTCATCGAGCGTCCACAACTGTTTACTTGTGACACGTTGCAATGCCGGCCGGCCAGGCCTCAGCCATTGTTGTTCAAGGCCCCCGGCACGTTTCGCTGAACCTCTTGTTGATCCGAAAAAATCACAATCAGAAGGAGCCCGACAGTGATCGACACATTCAACCGAACAGGCCCGCTCATGGACGCCGCCAGTTATCCACAATGGGCACAGCAGCTCATTGCCGACTGCAGCGAGAGCAAGCGCCGGGTTGTCGAACACGAACTGTATCAACGCATGCGCGACAACAAGCTCAGCGCCAAGACCATGCGCCACTACCTCATCGGTGGTTGGCCGGTCGTCGAACAGTTCGCCTTGTACATGGCACAGAACCTTACCAAGACCCGCTTCGCCCGCCACCCCGGCGAGGACATGGCGCGTCGTTGGTTGATGCGCAACATTCGTGTCGAGCTCAATCATGCCGATTATTGGGTCAACTGGAGCGCTGCTCACGGCGTGACGCTCGAAGACCTGCAGGCGCAGCAGGTGCCGCCTGAGCTTCATGCGTTGAGCCATTGGTGCTGGCACACCAGTTCGGCGGACTCGCTGATCGTGGCTATTGCCGCGACCAACTATGCCATCGAGGGGGCGACCGGGGAGTGGTCGGCACTGGTCTGCTCTACCGGTGTCTATGCGTCGGCGTTCGCCGAGGAAGACCGCAAGCGGGCCATGAAGTGGCTGAAGATGCATGCCCAGTATGACGATGCCCACCCGTGGGAAGCGCTGGAAATCATCTGTACGCTGGCGGGCATGAACCCGAGCAAGGCGTTGCAGATGGAACTGCGCCAGGCCGTTTGCAAGAGCTACGACTACATGTATCTGTTTCTCGAAAGGTGCATGCAGCTGGAACACTCGGGCGCCGGCGAAAAAGCCTCGGCTGGCCGTGAACGGCTGGCGCTGGCCAGTAACTGATACCCGACAGCTTCACCCTGTGGGAGCGAGCTTGCTCGCGATAGCGGTCTGCCTGACAACCTTGCGTTGGCTGGTCCGGCCCCTTCGCGAGCAGGCTCGCTCCCACATTGGTTTTGTGGTGCTGGCAAATCCCGAGGCCGCCATCACCCCCTGTGGGAGCGAGCTTGCTCGCGATAGCGGTCTGCCTGACAACCTTGCGTTGACTGGTCCGGCCCCTTCGCGAGCAGGCTCGCTCCCACATTGGTTTTGTGGAGTTGGGTGGGAGCGAGCCTGCTCGCGAAAGCGGTGTGTCGGCCAGCAGAGAAGCCTGGTTTCAGCCCGCCATCGTCAACCGGTTCCGCCCCTCGCGCTTGGCTACATACAGCGCATTGTCCGCCCGGCGCACGAGACTTTCAGCGGACTCGCCCGGCAGCAACGTCGCGCAGCCCAGGCTCACCGTCAATTCGATCCTCGTGCCGTCGGCAAAATAATCCTGGGCCTGGGCGGCATAACGCAGCCGTTCACCGACCATGGCCGCCGCTTCCCGGCTGGTGTTGGCCAGCAGGATCAGGAATTCCTCACCACCGAATCTGAACACCATATCCACATTGCGCAACTGGCCCTTGATCGAGTCGGCAACGGCCTTGAGTACTTCGTCGCCGACCCCATGCCCATGGCTGTCGTTGATGCGTTTGAAATGGTCGATGTCCAGCATCAGCAACGACAGCGGCTGCATGTGCCGCCTGGCCATGTCGATTTCCCGCTCCAGCGTCTGGTCCATGGCAATGCGGTTGCCGGTGCCGGTCAGTGGATCGCGCAGGGCGCTTTGGGTGGCGGCGCGGTAGAGCAATGCGTTACGCAGCGGGAAAAACAGCGCCGACAGGATTGACTCCAGGTCGCTTTGTTCCGCGCTGCTGAAGCGCTGGTTGCGCCGAAACACCAGCTCACCCAGATGCTCGCCCTCATGGCTGAGGTTGTAGCTGAGGTTGTGGTGCCCGCGCTGGCCAAACTCCAGGCGCAGGTCGCTGGGTTTATGCTGGTAAACCAGTGCGTCCAGAGGCACCAGCCGCTGGATTTCACGGAAGAACAAACCGAGAATCCTTTGCGGCTCCAGGCTGGTCTGCAACTGCTGGCCCAATTGCTGGCGCAGCTGCGTCAGGCTGATCGGCCGCGTCACGAGCGCCGACGGCTGGGCGAGGCCCAGGCGCTGCAACTTGGCGCTGTCGAAATCAATAGCATTGGTCTGCGTGGGCGTTTTCATATGGCGTGAGCCCCTGAACTGAATCGGTCCTGACCGGCGGGGGTGAAGCGGCTCTGGGCTGCGCGTCGTACTGATCCATCAGTCCCGAAGGACACTGAGTTGAGTCTAGTCCGCTTCGCTGTGCTGGCGGAGGTCTCGTCCCAATGTCCCGACTCGCCGGACACGGCGTGTTTGAATGGATTAGAGCGAAAGTCGTGCCATTCAGTTCATAGTGATAAAACTTGTCGATGAATCAATAAGTTGCAGGCTCGTAGCGTGAGCAACGGGCGGCAGGGCTTTGGCGTTTCGCCTGGCCGGGGGATCAAGGAGAGGCACGCCGCGACGGCAAACCGCCGCGACGTCGAGTCTGGCGCTTACTGCGCGTTGAAAGCCTGGCCGTTGACGCCGGTACTGTCCGGGCCCATGAGGTACAGGTACACCGGCAGGATTTCTTCGGGCGTCGGGTTGTTCAGCGGATTTTCTCCCGGATAGGCCTGTGCGCGCATGCTGGTGCGGGTGGCGCCGGGGTTGATGCTGTTGGAGCGCACCGGGGCTACCGTGTCGACTTCGTCGGCCAGGGTCTGCATAAGCCCCTCTGTGGCGAACTTGGACACGCCATAAGCGCCCCAATAGGCCCGGCCCTTGCGACCGACGCTGCTGGACGTGAACACCACCGATGCATCCTTGGACAGTTTGAGCAACGGCAGCAAAGTGCTGGTGAGCATGAACATGGCGTTGACGTTCACTTGCATCACCCGCATGAAGTTCTCGCCGGAAAGCTGTTCCAGCGGCGTGCGCGGGCCGATGATCGAGGCGTTGTGCAGGAGGCCGTCCAGATGGCCGAATTCGGTCTCGATCATCGCCGCCAGTTCATCGTATTGATGGGGCAGGGCGGTTTCGAGATTGAAGGGGATCACCGCTGGCTGCGGATGACCAGCCGCCTCGATTTCATCATAGACCTGGGTCAGGTTGGCTTCGGTCTTGCCCAGCAACAACACGGTGGCGCCATGGGCGGCATAGGCCTTGGCGGCAGCGGCGCCAATACCGCGACCGGCACCGGTGACCAGGATGATCCGGCCCTCGAGCAGGTCGGGGCGGGCGGAGTAGTCAAACATAAAAAACCTCAACAATTGAAAGCTGCACGAAACCGGCCTTTGTGGCGAGGGGATTTATCCCCGCTGGGTCGCGAAGCGGTCCGCCTCACAACTTGTTTGATGCAGTGCAGGGCAGATTTTGGGGGCGCTTCGCACCCCAGCGGGGATAAATCCCCTCACCACAAAAGCAACCTCGCCAGCATCAGATCAGCAACTGCACAACGCGTTATCCAGCACTTCGCGCAGCGCCAGAGGATGGTCGATTACCACATCCGCGCCCCAGTGCTTGGGGTTGTCGTCCGGGTGGATGTAGCCATAGGTCACCGCGCAAGTCTTGGTCCCGGCGCTGCGGCCGGACTCGATGTCCCGCAGGTCGTCGCCGATGAACAGCACGCTGGCCGGGTCGAGGTCGAGCATCTTGCAAGCGAGAATCAGCGGCTCGGGGTCCGGTTTGCTGTTTTTCACATGGTCGGGGCAGACCAGCACTTTCGACCGCTCGGCCAGGCCCAACTGCTGCATGATCGGCTCGGCGAAACGCACTGGCTTGTTGGTGACCACGCCCCAGATGAGATTCGCCGCCTCGATATCGGCCAGTATTTCGGCCATCCCATCGAACAGATGGCTGTGGACCGCGCAACCCTTGAGGTAGCGGTCGAGGAACTCCTGGCGCAACTCCTCGAAACCCGGCGATTCCGGGTCCATGGAGAACGTCACTGCGACCATCGCCCGGGCGCCGCCGGAAATCTCGTCGCGGATGTGCTGGGTGTTCATCGGCGGCAGGCCACGGTCGGCGCGCATGGCCTGGCAGATGGCGATGAAGTCTGGCGCGGTGTCGAGCAGCGTGCCGTCCATGTCGAAGAGAACCGCTTTGAGACGCATCGACTTATTCCTCGCGCAGGGTCTGGATCATGTAGTTGACGTCCACATCGGCAGCCAGCTTGTAGTGCTTGGTCAGCGGGTTGTAGGTCAGGCCGATGATGTCCTTGACGGTCAGCCCGGCCATGCGGCTCCAGGCGCCCAGCTCCGAAGGCCGGATGAATTTCTTGAAGTCGTGGGTGCCGCGTGGCAGCAGCTTCATGATGTATTCGGCGCCGATGATCGCGAACAGGTACGCCTTCGGGTTGCGGTTGATGGTGGAGAAGAACACCTGGCCGCCGGGCTTGACCATCTGGAAGCAGGCACGGATCACCGATGACGGGTCCGGTACGTGTTCGAGCATCTCCAGGCAGGTGACCACGTCGAACTGGCCGGGCATTTCCTCGGCCAGGGCTTCGGCGGTGATCTGCCGGTATTCGACGCTGACGCCGGACTCCAGCTGATGCAGTTGCGCCACCGCCAGCGGCGCCTCGCCCATGTCGATGCCCATTACGGTGGCGCCGCGCAGGGCCATGGCTTCACTGAGGATGCCGCCACCACAGCCGACGTCGAGGACTTTCTTGCCGGCCAGGCCGACGCGCTCGTCGATCCAGTTGACGCGCAGCGGGTTGATGTCGTGCAGCGGCTTGAATTCGCTTTCGCGGTCCCACCAGCGATGGGCCAGGGCCTCGAACTTGGCAATTTCAGCGTGGTCGACGTTGCTCATGTGCAGCTCCTCGAAAAACTTGAAAAATCGATGGTCCCGAGCCGTGGCTCAAGGGCTGTGCTATTCGTTCTGGCCGCTGACCCGACGGCCCCAGTCCTGGGCCGTGGCGATCAGCTGCGATTCGTCCATGCGCGTCAGGCGGCCATCCTCCAGCAACGGCTTGCCGGCCACCCAGAGGTGTTTCACGCAATGGCGGCCGGTGGCGTAGATCAGTTGCGACACCGGGTCATAGATCGGTTGTTGCGCCAGGCCGGACAGGTCGAAGGCCACCAGGTCGGCGGCCTTGCCGACTTCCAGTGAACCGACGATCGACTCGATGCCCAGCGCGCGGGCGCCATTGAGCGTGGCCATGCGCAACGCCCGATGCGCGTCCAGGGCCGTGGCCGAACCGGCGACAGCCTTTGCCAGCAGGGCGGCGGTGCGGGTTTCGCCCAGCAGATCGAGGTCGTTGTTGCTCGCCGCGCCATCGGTGCCGACCGCGACGTTGACGCCGGCCTGCCACAGGCGTTCCACCGGGCAGAAACCGCTGGCCAGCTTCAGATTCGATTCCGGACAATGGATCACGCTGCAATTGTGTTCTACCAGCAGCGCCTGGTCCTCGTCGCTGACCTGGGTCATGTGCACCGCCTGGAAGCGCGGCCCCAGCAGGCCAACGCGCGCCAACCGGGCCATCGGCCGCTCGCCAGTGTTATCCACAGCCTGCTGCACTTCGAAGGCGGTTTCATGAACATGCATGTGGATGGCCGCGTCCAGTTCCTCGGCGATCACGCGGATCTTTTCCAGGTTGTCATCGCCGACGGTGTACGGGGCGTGAGGGCCGAATGCGACTTTGATCCGCGGATGGTGCTTGAGGTCGCCAAACAATTCGATGCCCTGACGAATGGCTTCGTCGGCGCTGGCGGCGCCGGGGATCGGAAAGTCGAGGATCGGAATGGCGATCTGCGCGCGGATGCCACTGTTATGCACGCGTTCGCTGGCCACCTTGGGATAGAAGTACATGTCGGAGAAACAGGTGATGCCGCCCTGGATCTGCTCGGCGATCGCCAGGTCAGTACCGTCGCGGACGAAGGCCTCGTCGACCCATTTACCCTCGGCGGGCCAGATGTGCTGTTCGAGCCAGGTCATCAGCGGCAGGTCGTCGGCCAGGCCACGGAACAATGTCATTGCCGCGTGACCGTGGGCATTGACCAGGCCCGGACTGAGCAGCATGCCGGGCAGTTCGCGAACCTCCGTGGCAGCGCATTGCATGGCTTCGGCCCGTGGCCCGATGAACACGATGCAACCGTCGCGAATGCCCAGGCCATGATCCTTGAGCACGATACCGGCGGGTTCGACAGGCACCAACCAGGTCGGCAGCAATAATAAGTCGAGCGCAACGGCAGGCTTGGGCATCGTGGAACGGTTCCATGGGTTATAAAGGATGACGAAGTATACCCGAGCGTCTTCGCGGAGGGATCGCTATAATCGGCGGCTTTTGTTCTTGAGTGCGGGGTGAGGGATGCGCGATCGACTGTTGGCTGCGGAGAAGGTGAAGGCCATCGATTGGCGCGATGGCGCTCTTTACCTGCTGGATCAGCGTGTTTTGCCGTTCGAGGAAAACTGGATCGCCTACACCAGCGTGGCCGGTGTGGCCGAGGCCATTCGTTCGATGGTGGTGCGCGGTGCGCCAGCCATCGGTATCAGCGCCGCTTATGGCGTGGTGCTGGCGGCGCGGGCGCGGATGGCCGAGGGCGGCGATTGGCAAGCGGCGCTGGAAGCGGATTTCGCCTTGCTGGCCGATTCCCGGCCGACGGCGGTCAATCTGTTCTGGGCGCTGGATCGCATGCGGGACCGGTTGGGACGCTTGAAGGAGCATGCCGAACCGCTAGCGGTGCTTGAGGCTGAGGCCATTGCGATCCATGAAAGTGACCGCGAAGCCAACCTGACCATGGCCCAGCTTGGCGTCGACCTGATCCGCAAGCACCAGGGCAACGCCCAGGCCATCTTGACCCATTGCAACACCGGGGCCCTGGCCACCGGCGGCTTCGGAACGGCCCTCGGGGTAATTCGCGGGGCGTTTCTGGAGGGCATGGTCGAACGGGTCTACGCCGACGAAACCCGTCCATGGCTGCAGGGTTCACGGTTGACGGCATGGGAGCTGGCGAACGAGGGCATTCCGGTGACGCTCAACGCCGATTCCGCCGCTGCCCACATCATGAAGACCAAGGGCGTGACCTGGGTCATCGTCGGCGCCGACCGCATCACGGCCAACGGCGACGTGGCGAACAAGATCGGCACCTACCAGCTGGCGGTCTGTGCCATGCACCACGGCGTACGTTTCATGGTGGTGGCGCCGAGCTCGACCATCGACATGAACCTGGCCAGCGGTGATGACATCCCGATCGAAGAGCGCGACGGGCGCGAGCTGCTGGAAGTCGGCGGCAAGCGGGTCGGGGCGGATGCCGATGCGTTCAACCCGGTGTTCGACGTGACCCCGGCGGACCTGATCGATGCGATCGTGACGGAGAAGGGCATCGTCGAGCGGCCGGATACGGCCAAGATGGCCCAATTGATGTGTCGCAAGCGGTTGCATTGAAGGCTTTCGGCGCCTGAGCTGGCCCCATCGCGAGCAAGCTCGCTCCCACATTTGATTGCGATATGGCTCCATTGTGAGAGCGAGCTTGCTCGCGATAGGGCCGGCAAAGTCAGAAAAAATCCAAATCCAGCCACAAAATCTGCGTTTCAGCGCCTCTGAGCCCCTCTCGTCCCGTTCCAGCCTGTCATCGGTCAACTAACTACGCACCATGCGCATCAGGGGGATAGGTGCGTGGCGGCTCTTGTGATAACATCCGGCGGTTTCCAAGGCTGCCTCGCGAGGTGGCCTTTACTGCGCAGATCCATGGCATAACTCGTTGATTTGTCGTAAGTCGCTGCACGGCACTTGTCCTGCAGCGGCGAGCTTCGTTCATCCCATCTGGATGTAGCGAGGTTTCACCAGAAAAAGGAATCAGGCTTCTCATGGGCGAACTGGCCAAAGAAATCCTCCCGGTCAATATCGAAGACGAGCTGAAACAGTCCTACCTCGACTACGCGATGAGCGTGATCGTCGGGCGGGCGCTGCCGGATGCGCGCGATGGCTTGAAGCCCGTGCACCGGCGCGTGCTGTTCGCGATGAGCGAACTGGGCAACGACTTCAACAAGCCGTACAAGAAATCCGCCCGTGTCGTCGGCGACGTGATCGGTAAGTATCACCCCCACGGCGACACTGCCGTGTACGACACCATCGTTCGGATGGCCCAGCCATTCTCCCTGCGCTACCTGCTGGTGGACGGCCAGGGCAACTTCGGTTCGGTGGACGGCGACAACGCCGCGGCCATGCGATACACCGAAGTGCGCATGACCAAGCTGGCCCACGAGCTGCTGGCCGACCTGCACAAGGAAACCGTGGACTGGGTGCCGAACTACGACGGCACCGAGATGATCCCGGCGGTCATGCCGACGCGTATCCCGAACCTGCTCGTCAACGGCTCCAGCGGTATCGCCGTGGGCATGGCGACCAACATCCCGCCGCACAACCTCGGTGAAGTCATCGACGGTTGCCTGGCCCTCATCGACAACCCCGAGCTGTCCGTCGATGAACTGATGCAATACATCCCCGGTCCGGACTTCCCGACGGCGGCGATCATCAACGGTCGCGCCGGCATCATCGAGGCCTATCGCACCGGTCGCGGCCGCATCTACATGCGCGCCCGCTCGACCGTCGAGGACATCGACAAGGTCGGTGGCCGCCAGCAGATCGTCATCACCGAGCTGCCGTACCAGCTGAACAAGGCCCGCCTGATCGAAAAGATCGCCGAGCTGGTGAAAGAAAAGAAACTCGAAGGCATCACCGAGCTGCGTGACGAGTCCGACAAGGACGGCATGCGCGTCGTGATCGAGCTGCGCCGTGGCGAAGTGCCGGAGGTGATCCTCAACAACCTCTACGCCCAGACCCAGCTGCAAAGCGTGTTCGGCATCAACATTGTCGCGCTGATCGACGGCCGTCCGCGGATCCTGAACCTCAAGGACCTGCTGGAAGCCTTCGTGCGTCACCGTCGCGAAGTGGTCACCCGGCGGACCGTATTCGAACTGCGTAAAGCTCGCGAACGCGGCCACATCCTTGAAGGCCAGGCCGTTGCCCTGTCGAACATCGACCCGGTCATCGCCCTGATCAAAGCCTCGCCAACCCCGTCGGAAGCCAAGGAAGCGCTGATCAGCACCCCTTGGGAATCCTCCGCGGTGGTGGCGATGGTCGAGCGCGCCGGCGCCGACTCGTGCCGTCCGGAAAACCTCGACCCGCAATACGGCCTGCGCGAAGGCAAGTACTTCCTGTCCCCGGAACAGGCGCAAGCCATCCTGGAACTGCGCCTGCACCGCCTGACCGGTCTGGAGCACGAGAAGCTGCTGGCCGAGTACCAGGAGATCCTCAACCAGATCGGCGAGCTGATCCGCATCCTCAACAGCGCCACGCGCCTGATGGAAGTGATCCGCGAAGAACTGGAAGTGATCCGCGCCGAGTACGGCGACGTGCGCCGCACCGAGATCCTCGATGCGCGCCTCGACCTGACCCTGGGCGACATGATTCCGGAAGAAGAGCGCGTGGTGACGATTTCCCACGGCGGCTACGCCAAGACCCAGCCGCTGGCCGCCTACCAGGCCCAGCGTCGCGGCGGCAAGGGCAAGTCGGCGACCGGCGTCAAGGACGAGGACTACATCGCTCACCTGCTGGTCGCCAACAGCCATACCACGCTGCTGCTGTTCTCCAGCAAGGGCAAGGTGTACTGGCTCAAGACCTACGAAATCCCTGAGGCGTCCCGTGCGGCTCGCGGTCGTCCGCTGGTGAACCTGCTGCCGCTGGACAGTGACGAATACATCACCACCATGCTGCCGGTGGAGGAATACACAGAAGGTCACTTTATCTTCATGGCGACCGCCAAGGGCACCGTGAAGAAGACCCCGCTGGAATCCTTCAGCCGTCAGCGCAGCGTCGGCCTGATCGCCCTGGAGCTGGACGAAGGCGACGTGCTGATTTCCGCTGCCATCACCGACGGTGCGCGTGAAGTCATGCTGTTCTCCGACGGCGGCAAGGTCACGCGCTTCAAGGAATCCGACGTCCGCGCCATGGGCCGTACCGCCCGTGGTGTTCGCGGCATGCGCCTGCCGGAAGGGCAGAAGCTGATTTCCATGCTGATTCCGGAAGAAGGCAGCCAGATCCTCACCGCTTCCGCGCGGGGCTACGGCAAGCGTACCGCCATCAGCGAGTTCCCCGAGTACAAGCGTGGCGGCCAGGGCGTGATCGCGATGGTCAGCAACGAGCGTAACGGCCGTCTGGTCGGCGCTGTCCAGGTGCTCGATGGCGAAGAGATCATGCTGATCTCCGACCAGGGCACCCTGGTGCGCACGCGCGTCGCCGAAGTGTCGAGCCTGGGTCGTAACACTCAGGGCGTGACGCTGATCAAACTCGCCAGCGACGAAACGCTGGTCGGGCTTGAACGGGTCCAGGAGCCGTCGGAAGTCGAAGGCGAGGAGCTGGAAGGCGAGGAAGGCGTGGCGTTCGACGGCACCCTCGGTGCCGATGTCGATGACGCCGTCGGCGATCAACAGCTCGATGCCGCCGCAGACGAAGAAGAACCGCAGGACTAAGCGGACACACAGGGGGCGGATGAAGATTCGCCCCCTTGTTGTTTGTTCCGTTTGAAAATTTGCGACACTGCACATTCCCTATGGGACTGCCCCTCTCTTGAGGCTTGTTTGATTTATCGTGGCGAGGGAGCTTGCTCCCGCTTGAGTGCGAAGCGCTCACAACAAAGAGGGGCCGCTGCGCAGCCCAGCGGGAGCAAGCTCCCTCGCCACGAATTCATCCATGCCTTGAGTGAGCGGTAGCCCTGTGGGATCGGTGCAAATCAGAAGATTTAAGTGACCACCAGATCAGAGCGAGATTGGATGTGAGCAAGAGAGCCTATAACTTCTGTGCCGGCCCGGCGGCGCTTCCTGAAGCGGTCCTGAAGCGCGCCCAGGGTGAACTTCTCGACTGGCATGGCAAGGGCCTGTCCGTCATGGAAATGAGCCATCGCAGCGATGAGTTCGTGTCCATCGCGACCAAGGCCGAGCAGGACCTGCGCGATCTGCTGAACATCCCGTCCAACTACAAAGTGCTGTTCCTGCAGGGCGGCGCCAGCCAGCAGTTCGCGCAGATTCCGTTGAACCTGTTGCCGGAAAGTGGCAAGGCCGACTACATCGACACCGGTATCTGGTCGCAGAAAGCCATCGAAGAAGCGTCGCGCTACGGCCACGTCAACGTTGCCGCCACCGCCAAGCCTTACGACTATTTCGCGATCCCCGGCCAGAACGAGTGGAACCTGTCCAAGGACGCGGCCTACGTGCACTACGCGCCGAACGAAACCATCGGTGGCCTGGAATTCAACTGGATCCCGGAAACCGGTGACGTGCCGCTGGTGGCCGACATGTCCTCGGACATCCTCTCGCGTCCTGTGGATATCTCCCGTTTCGGCATGATCTACGCCGGCGCCCAGAAAAACATCGGCCCGAGCGGCATCCTGGTCGCGATCATCCGCGAAGACCTGCTCGGTCGCGCCCGTTCCCTGTGCCCGACCATGCTCAACTACAAGGTCGCGGCCGATAATGGCTCGATGTACAACACCCCGCCGACCCTGGCCTGGTACCTGTCGGGCCTGGTATTCGAGTGGCTGAAAGAGCAGGGCGGTGTCGAAGCCATCGGCAAGCTCAACGAAGTGAAGCAGCGCACGCTGTATGACTTCATCGACGCCAGCGGCCTCTACAGCAACCCGATCAACAAGTCCGACCGCTCTTGGATGAACGTGCCGTTCCGCCTGGCGGACGACCGTCTCGACAAGCCGTTCCTGGCCGGCGCCGACGAGCGCGGCCTGCTGAACCTCAAGGGCCACCGCTCGGTCGGCGGCATGCGCGCCTCCATCTACAACGCCGTAGACATCAACGCCGTCAATGCGCTGGTCGCCTACATGACAGAGTTCGAGAAGGAACACGGCTGATGTCTGAGCAAGAACTCAAGGCGCTGCGCCTGCGCATCGACGCCCTGGACGAAAAAGTCCTGGAACTGATCAGCGAGCGTGCACGCTGCGCCCAGGAAGTCGCCCGGGTGAAGATGGCTTCCCTGGCTGAAGGCGAAGTGCCGGTGTTCTATCGGCCGGAGCGCGAAGCCCAGGTGCTCAAGCGCGTCATGGAGCGCAACAAGGGCCCGCTGGGCAACGAAGAGATGGCGCGGCTGTTTCGCGAAATCATGTCCTCGTGCCTGGCCCTCGAACAGCCGCTGAAAGTCGCGTACCTGGGGCCGGAAGGCACCTTCACCCAGGCTGCCGCCATGAAGCATTTCGGTCATGCGGTGATCAGCAAGCCGATGGCGGCCATCGACGAAGTCTTCCGCGAAGTGGCCGCTGGCGCGGTGAATTTCGGTGTGGTGCCGGTGGAAAACTCCACCGAAGGCGCGGTCAACCACACGCTGGACAGCTTCCTTGAGCATGACATGGTGATCTGTGGCGAAGTCGAGCTGCGGATCCACCACCACCTGCTGGTGGGCGAGAGCACCAAGACCGACAGCATCAGCCGCATCTATTCCCACGCCCAATCCCTGGCCCAGTGCCGCAAATGGCTGGACGCGCATTACCCGAATGTCGAGCGCGTGGCAGTGTCGAGCAACGCCGAGGCGGCCAAGCGGGTCAAGGGCGAGTGGAACTCGGCGGCCATCGCCGGGGATATGGCGGCAGGCCTCTACGGCTTGACGCGCCTGGCCGAGAAAATCGAGGACCGTCCGGACAACTCCACCCGGTTCCTGATGATCGGCAGCCAGGAAGTCCCACCGACCGGCGACGACAAGACCTCGATCATCGTTTCCATGAGCAACAAGCCGGGCGCGCTGCACGAATTGCTGGTGCCGTTCCACGACAATGGGATCGACCTGACGCGGATCGAGACCCGTCCGTCGCGCAGCGGTAAATGGACCTACGTGTTCTTCATCGATTTTGTCGGCCACCACCGCGATCCGCTGGTCAAAGGTGTGCTGGAGAAAATCAGTCAGGAAGCAGTGGCACTCAAGGTGCTGGGTTCCTACCCCAAGGCAGTTCTTTAAGGGCGGATAGCAATGAGTGGCAACTTCCTCGCACTGGCGCAGCCAGGCGTGCAACAACTTTCGCCTTACGTTCCAGGCAAGCCTGTGGACGAACTGGCTCGCGAGCTGGATCTGGATCCGGCCAGCATCGTCAAGTTGGCGAGCAACGAAAACCCGCTGGGCGCGAGCCCCAAGGCATTGGCGGCGATCCGCGACGAGCTGGCCGAGCTGACCCGCTACCCCGACGGTAATGGCTTTGCCTTGAAAAGCCTGCTGGCCGAGCGCTGCGGCGTCGAGCTGAGCCAGGTGACCCTGGGTAACGGCTCCAACGACATTCTCGAGCTGGTCGCTCGTGCCTATCTGGCGCCGGGCCTCAACGCTGTGTTCAGCGAGCATGCGTTTGCGGTCTATCCGATTGCCACCCAAGCCGTTGGTGCCGATGCCCATGTGGTTCCGGCCAAGGATTGGGGACACGATCTGCCGGCCATGCTGGCCGCCATCGACGCCAATACCCGCGTGGTCTTCATCGCCAACCCGAACAATCCGACCGGCACCTGGTTCGATGCCCAGGCCCTGGACGACTTCCTGCAGGACGTGCCCGAGCACGTGCTGGTGGTGCTGGACGAGGCCTACATCGAGTACGCCGAGGGCAGCGACCTGCCCGACGGCCTGGATTTCCTCGCCGCGTACCCGAACCTGCTGGTGTCGCGCACGTTCTCCAAGGCCTATGGCCTGGCGTCGCTGCGGGTCGGTTACGGCCTCTCCACCGCAGTGGTGGCCGATGTGCTGAACCGCGTGCGCCAACCGTTCAACGTCAACAGCTTCGCCCTGGCCGCCGCCTGCGCCGCCTTGCAGGACGAGGCCTACCTGGCCGAGAGTCGCCGCTTGAACGAGGCCGGTATGCAGCAGCTGGAAGCCGGCTTCCGTGAGCTGGGGCTGAGCTGGATTCCTTCCAAGGGCAATTTCATCTGTGTCGACGTGGGCTGCGTCGCGGCGCCGGTGTTCCAGGGCTTGCTGCGCGAAGGCGTGATCGTCCGTCCGGTGGCCAATTACGGCATGCCGAATCACCTGCGGGTCACCGTCGGCCTGCCGGCGGAAAACAGCCGTTTCCTGGAGGCGCTGAGCAAGGTCCTGGCTCGTGGTTGATGTCACCTCGCTGCAACCTGCGACACCTATGATCGGTCGCCTGGTGGTGGTCGGCCTGGGATTGATCGGCGGTTCGTTCGCCAAGGGCCTGCGTGAAAGCGGGCTGTGCCGGGAGGTCGTGGGGGTCGACCTCGATCCGCAATCGCGCAGGCTCGCCGTCGAGCTGGGCGTGGTGGATCGCTGCGAGGATGACCTGCTGGTCGCCTGCCAAGGGGCTGACGTGATCCAGCTGGCGGTGCCGATCCTGGCCATGGAGAAACTGCTGGCCCGGTTGGCCGGCATGGACCTCGGGCAAGCGATTCTCACCGATGTCGGCAGCGCCAAGGGCAATGTCGTGCGGGCGGCGACCGAGGCGTTCGGCGGCATGCCGGCGCGCTTCGTGCCCGGTCATCCGATTGCCGGCTCCGAGCAGAGCGGGGTAGAGGCTTCCAACGCCGAGCTGTTCCGTCGTCATAAGGTCATTTTGACGCCGCTGGACCAGACCGATCCCGAGGCATTGTCGGTGGTGGATCGTCTGTGGCGCGAGCTGGGGGCCGATGTCGAGCACATGCAGGTCGAGCGACACGACGAAGTATTGGCCGCCACCAGCCATTTGCCGCACCTGTTGGCGTTCGGTCTGGTGGATTCATTGGCCAAACGCAATGAAAATCTTGAGATCTTCCGTTACGCTGCCGGCGGTTTCCGCGATTTCACGAGAATCGCGGGTAGCGACCCGGTCATGTGGCACGACATCTTCCTCGCCAACCGCGAAGCTGTCCTGCGCACACTCGATACATTTCGCAGCGACCTCGACGCCTTGCGCGACGCGGTCGATGCAGGGGACGGGCACCAATTGCTGGGCGTTTTCACACGCGCCAGGGTGGCCCGCGAGCATTTCAGTAAAATCCTGGCCCGTCGGGCCTATGTGGACGCTATGAACTCCAACGATCTGATTTTCCTGGCACAACCTGGTGGCTCCTTGAGTGGGCGGATTCGTGTACCGGGCGATAAATCGATTTCCCACCGCTCGATCATGCTCGGCTCCCTGGCTGAAGGCGTGACCGAGGTGGAAGGTTTCCTCGAGGGCGAAGACGCCCTGGCAACGCTGCAGGCATTTCGCGACATGGGCGTGGTCATCGAAGGCCCGCACCACGGCCGCGTGACTATCCATGGTGTTGGCCTGCACGGTCTGAAGCCCGCTCCGGGCCCGATCTACCTGGGCAACTCCGGCACGTCGATGCGCCTGTTGTCCGGCCTGCTGGCTGCCCAGGATTTCGACAGCACCCTGACCGGTGATGCCTCGCTGTCCAAGCGTCCGATGAACCGCGTCGCCAACCCGCTGCGGGAAATGGGCGCAGTGATCGAGACCGCGGCCGACGGTCGCCCGCCGATGACCATTCGCGGCGGCAACAAGCTCAAGGGCCTGACCTACACCATGCCGATGGCCAGCGCCCAGGTTAAATCCTGCCTGCTGCTCGCCGGCCTTTATGCCGAAGGCAAGACCACCGTCACCGAGCCGGCACCGACCCGCGACCACACCGAGCGCATGCTGCGTGGCTTCGGTTATCCGGTCAGCGTTGACGGCGCCACCGCTTCTGTCGAATCGGGCAGCAAGCTGACCGCGACCCATATCGAAGTGCCGGGCGATATTTCCTCGTCGGCGTTCTTCCTCGTGGCCGCGTCGATCGCCGAAGGCTCCGACCTGGTACTCGAACACGTCGGGATCAACCCGACCCGTACCGGCGTGATCGACATCCTGCGCCTGATGGGCGCCGACATCACCCTGGAAAACCAGCGTGAAGTGGGCGGCGAGCCCGTTGCAGACTTACACGTAAGAGCGGCTAAACTCAAAGGCATCGAAATTCCCGAGGCGCTGGTTCCCCTGGCGATCGACGAGTTCCCGGTGCTGTTCGTGGCGGCGGCGTGCGCAGAAGGCCGCACAGTGCTGACCGGCGCCGAAGAGCTGCGGGTCAAGGAGTCGGATCGCATTCAGGTTATGGCCGACGGCCTGCTGGCCCTTGGCGTCAAATGCGAACCGACGCCGGACGGCATCATCATTGATGGTGGCCAGATTGGCGGTGGCGAAGTCCATGGTCATGGCGACCATCGCATCGCCATGGCATTCAGTGTTGCGTCCCTGCGCGCCAGCGCGCCGATCCGCATCCATGACTGCGCCAACGTCGCCACGTCTTTCCCGAACTTCCTGGCGTTGTGCGCGCAGGTCGGTATTCGAGTAGCACAAGAGGCACAGTCGTGAACATCAAGGCACCGGTCATCACCATCGATGGCCCAAGCGGCTCGGGCAAGGGCACCATCGCCGGCATGCTGGCCAAGCAATTGGGCTGGAATCTGCTCGATTCCGGCGCCCTCTATCGCTTGCTGGCCTTCGCCGCCAAGAACCATGGCGTCGACCTGACCAACGAGGAACTGCTCAAGGCCCTGGCAGCCCATCTGGACGTGCAGTTCATCGCCGCCACCGATGGCCAGTTGCAGCGCATCATCCTGGAAGGTGACGAAGTCAGTGACGTCATCCGTACCGAAAGCGTTGGTGCCGGGGCCTCCCAGGTCGCCGCGCTGCCGGCGGTGCGCGAAGCGCTGCTGCAGCGTCAACGGGCGTTCCAGGAGCCGCCAGGACTGGTGGCCGATGGCCGCGACATGGGCACAGTGGTATTTCCGGATGCGCCGCTGAAGATATTCCTCACCGCCAGCGCGGAGGAGCGGGCTCGCCGCCGATATTTGCAGTTGAAGGGCAAAGGCGAGGATGTTAGTCTGTCGAGTCTGCTAGATGAGATCCGTGCACGCGACGAGCGTGATACCCAGCGCGCAGTAGCCCCGCTAAAGCCGGCGGCCGATGCGATTCAGCTGGATTCCACGGAGTTGTCCATTGATCAGGTGTTGCAACGCATCATGAGCGAGATCGCGCTTCGCGATATCGCCGGGTGACAGGAAGCTCCGCAGGGGACCAGTCATAGTCCTGCGGCGCTTCTTTTATATGAAACTAACCCACATCGTCTGGGGTGTGGAGATGGGCGTTTACTTCGCCCTAATCAACAGGAATTAAAATGAGCGAAAGCTTTGCGGAACTCTTTGAAGAAAGCTTGAAAACCCTGAACCTTCAGGCAGGCTCCATCATCACCGGCGTTATCGTTGATATCGATTACCAGGCTCGCTGGGTAACCGTTCACGCTGGTCTGAAGTCTGAAGCGCTGATCCCGCTTGAGCAGTTCTACAACGACGCTGGCGAACTGAACATCAACGTCGGTGACGAAGTTCACGTTGCGCTGGACTCGGTTGAAGATGGCTTTGGTGAAACCAAGCTGTCCCGTGAAAAAGCCAAGCGTGCTGAATGCTGGATCGTTCTGGAAGCGGCCTTCGCAGCTGAGGAAGTGGTCAAGGGCGTTATCAACGGTAAGGTTAAAGGCGGCTTCACTGTCGACGTTAACGGCATCCGTGCGTTCCTGCCAGGTTCCCTGGTTGACGTCCGTCCAGTGCGCGACACCACGCACCTGGAAGGCAAAGAGCTGGAATTCAAGGTCATCAAGCTGGACCAGAAGCGCAACAACGTTGTCGTTTCCCGTCGCAGTGTCCTGGAAGCCGAGAACTCCGCCGAGCGTGAAGCTCTGCTGGAATCGCTGCAGGAAGGCCAGCAGGTCAAGGGTATCGTCAAGAACCTCACCGATTACGGCGCATTCGTCGATCTGGGTGGCGTCGATGGCCTGCTGCACATCACCGACATGGCCTGGAAGCGTATCAAGCATCCATCGGAAATCGTCAACGTTGGCGACGAGATCGATGTCAAGGTTCTGAAGTACGATCGCGAGCGCAATCGTGTTTCCCTGGGCCTCAAGCAACTGGGTGAAGATCCATGGGTCGCTATCAAAGCCCGTTACCCAGAAGGCACTCGCGTTACCGCTCGTGTTACCAACCTCACCGACTACGGCTGCTTCGCTGAGCTGGAAGAAGGCGTTGAAGGCCTGGTACACGTTTCCGAAATGGACTGGACCAACAAGAACATCCACCCTTCGAAAGTCGTACAAGTCGGCGACGAAGTGGAAGTCATGGTTCTGGACATCGACGAAGAGCGTCGTCGTATCTCCCTCGGCATCAAGCAGTGCAAGTCCAACCCATGGGAAGACTTCTCTGGCCAGTTCAACAAGGGCGATAAAATCTCCGGCACCATCAAGTCGATCACCGATTTCGGTATCTTCATTGGTCTGGACGGCGGCATCGACGGCCTGGTTCACCTGTCCGACATCTCCTGGAACGAAGTGGGCGAAGAAGCCGTACGCCGCTTCAAGAAGGGCGACGAGCTGGACACCGTTATCCTGTCGGTTGACCCAGAGCGCGAGCGCATCTCCCTGGGTATCAAGCAACTGGAAAGCGATCCGTTCTCCGAGTACGTTCAAGAGAACGACAAAGGCGCAATCGTTAAGGGCATCGTGAAAGAAGTTGACGCCAAAGGCGCCATCATCACCCTGGCCGACGATATCGAAGCGACTCTGAAAGCCTCCGAAATCAGCCGTGACCGCGTTGAAGACGCGCGTAACGTTCTGAAAGAAGGCGAAGAAGTAGAAGCCAAGATCATCAGCGTTGACCGCAAGAGCCGCGTAATCCAGCTCTCCATCAAGTCGAAAGACGATGCTGAAGAGAAAGAAGCAATCCAGAGCCTGCGCGAGAAGCCAGCTACTGATGCTCCTGGTCCTACCACTCTGGGCGACCTGCTGCGTGCACAGATGGAAAAGCAGAACTGAGTTCTGTCAGACCATAAAAAAGGGCGACTTCGGTCGCCCTTTTTTGTGGGTGAATTTTGGGCGCAAGCAACGGTGCTATTGTCCGGCCGGCTGCGAAACCAACTTGGCAGCTAAATTGTCTCTTCCTTAGGCGGATCGGCTAGCTCTTCCACTCTTGGCTTACTACTGGAGAGTGATAAGTGCTCGATGTAAGGGATATTAATGAATAGATTCTTGATCATGGTGACGATGCTGGCATTGGCTGCGTGCACCACAGCTGCCAAGCCTCATGCGGTGCGCGGCGTCAGTGGTATTCAAGTCGACTGTTCGGGCCTAGGGGCGGGGTGGGGGAAATGCCACGAGCGGGCAGTAAAGGAATGCAAAGGGGCGGGATACAAGGTCATCACCCGGTCCGATGATGCAAAAGATGAAGATCAGTATCCTTTCGGTTTTAATCCAGCAGGGTACCTGACCCGTACGATGTTGATCATGTGCCGATAAGCGCGAGTAGATCTTCCTGGTGTATGTTCGTTCTGGCTTTGAGCAGAAATAGCATCAATGGATGCCGCCAATGCGACGGCATCCCAAAGGTTGTCAATCCGCTACGTTGTAGAAGTTCTTGTACCAGCTCACGAATTTATTAATGCCACTTTCTATTGACGTGCTGGGGGCATAACCGGTATCGATCTTTAGCTGTTCAACGTCGGCATAAGTATGTTCAACATCCCCTGGCTGCAATGGCAGCAGTTCCTTCTGCGCGCTTCGCCCCAATGCATTTTCAATATGGCCGATATAGGTGAGCAGTTCTACCGGCTGGCTATTTCCGATGTTATAGATTTTCCACGGCGCACGACTGGATGCAGGATCTGGCGCTAGCCCTGACCAGTCGGTATTCGGCGTTGCCGTATGGTCGAGAGCCTGCAGCACGCCTTCGACAATATCGTCGATATAAGTAAAGTCGCGACGATGTTTCCCATAATTGAAGATTTTTAACGGTTTACCTTGCAATATCGCCCTGACAAACAGGAACGGCGACATGTCAGGCCGCCCCCAAGGCCCGTACACCGTGAAGAAGCGCAACCCGGTAGTCGGCAAGCCATAAAGATGGCTATAGGAGTGAGCCATCAGTTCATTGGCTTTTTTAGTCGCTGCGTAAAGGGATACTGGGTGGTCGACATTGTCGTGCACCGAGAAGGGCATGCTCTCATTTGCTCCATAGACGGAGCTGGAGGAGGCATACACCAAGTGCTGTATTTTCCCCTGACGACAGCCCTCCAGGATATTCAAGAAACCGACAAGATTGCTGTCCGCATAGGCAAGAGGGTTTTCCAGTGAGTAACGGACTCCTGCTTGTGCCGCAAGGTGGACAACTTTGTCGAAACCTTCATTGGCAAAAAGAGCCGCCATTGTATTACGGTCGCCAATGTCCATCCGTATGAAGCGAAAGTTAGAATGAGGAGTCAGCAGCGCGAGCCGGGCTTCCTTGAGGGAAACCTCGTAATAATCATTCAGGTTATCGATGCCGATAACCTCGTCACCGCGGGCAAGCAGCGCCTGGCTCACATGAAAGCCGATAAAGCCAGCTGCCCCCGTCACTAAAACCTTCACAGGCGCGTTCCTTCCGGTTGTGGGGCATCACCACGGCCGATTGCGTAATACATCATCCCGGCTTCCTTGGCGGCAACCGGATCAAACAGGTTGCGCCCATCGATTAGCACTGGAAAATTAAGGCGGGTCTTGAGCCATTGGAAATCCACAGTACGGAACTGCTTCCATTCTGTACAAATGACCAGCGCATCGGCGCCTTCCAGGGCCTGCTCGCGATTGTCCACCAGTTTCAGATCGCTACGTGATCCGTAGATCCGAGATGTTTCGTTCATTGCGGCCGGGTCGAATGCTTGGACTTTTCCCCCCGCTGCCCAGATCGCTTCCAATAAATTGCGGCTCGGAGCGGCGCGCATATCGTCAGTATTGGGTTTGAAGGAAAGCCCCCAGACTGCGATGGTCTTGTTGGTCAGCTCATGGTCGAAGGCGTGGGATAGCTTGCTGAACAGCACATTTTTTTGACGATTGTTTACCGACTCCACAGCGTTGAGCAGCTCGGCTTCATAACCGATTTCTTGCGCGGTGCGAGCCAGCGCCTGGACGTCTTTGGGGAAGCAGGAGCCGCCGTAGCCACAGCCCGGATAGATAAACTGAAAGCCGATTCGCGGATCTGAGCCGATACCCAGCCTGACGTGCTCGATGTCCGCCCCGAGGCGTTCTGCCATCTGAGCAATTTCGTTCATGAAGCTGATTTTCGTCGCGAGCATTGCATTGGCTGCGTATTTAGTGAGCTCGGCGGAGCGCACGTCCATAAAAATCAACTTGTCGCGATTGCGGCTGTAAGGGGCATAGCATTCACGCATGACTGTTCTGACCATTTCCGAGTCGGTCCCGACAATGATGCGTGCTGCCTTGGAAAAGTCCTCAATGGCTGAACCTTCCTTCAGGAACTCCGGATTTGAGCATACTGAGAAGTCCAACTCGACTTGCCTGGCTCTAAGCGTTTCCTTGATCGCATCGGTTACCTTATCGGCCGTTCCCACGGGAACGGTCGATTTGTTGACGATGATTTTTGGGTCACTCATATGCTGGCCAATGGTGCGGGCGACGGCCAGTACATGTTGGAGATCTGCGGAGCCGTCTTCGTTGGGGGGCGTCCCCACGGCTATTATCTGCAATTCTGCGAAGTCGACGCCTTCGTGCGGGGCGGTCGTGAAGTGCAATCGGCCCTGCAACTGATTCTGTTCGATCAGCGCATCCAACCCAGGCTCGTAGATGGGGATGATCCCGCGCTTGAGGCCTTCGATCTTTCCGGCGTCGATATCGACGCACATGACTTCATGGCCGGCATCGGCAAGGCATGCGCCAGTAACGAGACCTACGTAGCCCGTGCCGAAAATTGTAACTCTCATAATTATGATCCTGATAAATACGGGAGGTCTGTCGAGGCCTCTTAAAGAGTTTTGTTGGACGCCAAGGTGAACTTGATGCGGTTCACGATCTTCCTGACAACCAGGCGCATGCCTCCTTCAGCGTAGACGGTAGAAGCCCTTACCCATAGGGATTCAAGCTGGAGGAAGCGGGTGATGATAAACGACCTCAGCCTGTTGACTCGCAACGCTTTGATTTTGGTGCGCCTCATGTGTCGCTGCACATGTGTGAAATGGTCGGACCAGATCGTAGCTACTCGTTCAACGCTGTGCTTCTCGAATACGTCTTGATATGCATTGGCTGCGATGCTCTCTCGTAGCGGCTGGTCGGAGATCAGTCGACTGATGGCTGAGAACCACGCCTGCGTGGTGTGCTCGGCCAGGACGCCGGTTTCGCCGTTGGTGACGGAGCGTTGATACGGTGGCATATCGGAATAGATCCCAGCTATGCCGCACGCTGAATACTCCCGATACTTGTTATTGGTTTTGCAGCGATTCGAGTAGTTGTCGATAAGCGGCGCCAGACCGATTGCCCATTGACGGCCCTGCTTGAAATGGACGAAGTCCTCGTAATCTGCATTGTGCGGAAAGCTGCGGATGCGGCTATCAGGTTCTATGCCTGACGGCATCGCGCCGATAAACTCGAAAACGACGTGCGGATAGGTATCCAGGATGGGTTGAATGACCGGTTTGATGATATTCAGATCATCAACTCTGGATGGGCTCCCGGCAAATCCGATGCGCAGCTCGTCGTGGGAAATGTCCTGCACGGGTTTTAGCAGGGAAAAATCGAAGAACGAAGGCAACACTTCTATTTTGCTGTTGAATTGGCAGAGAAACTCCGCCAATAAATCCGAGTTGGTCAGTACCCGGTAAGCCCCGCAGACGGCTGCTTCCAGGGTGTGACGAATTAGCGGATGCTGGTAATACAGGGCAATGGGAGAATTGCCTTCGATTTTCCAGAAATTATCATCCAGGTAATATATATAGGGATGATTGGCCCTGTGCAGCTTGTCAATCCAGAGACGCAGCGACGGGTCGCCGCTGCGGACGAATAACGGAATGGTGCTCTTCCGTATATCCGACGTCTTCAGAGCGGAAAGAAATACCTTGCGGTAAACGATCCGATAAGGTTTGCAGGCGGAGAGCATATGCTCAATCAAATGAGTCGTAGCAATCTCCCCCTCAATGACCAGCAGGATCTCTATATTCGGCGTTATCAAGCTGCGACCTTCCACCATTACTGTAATGCAGCAAAAGGGAAATATTTGTAGCGTTTCCTTATCAGCGAGTACTCGCTGACTTCATAAAGACCCACGGGGACGTCCGAGTCCTTTACGAAGATCCTCAGGTGCCAGTTTTGCTCCAGTGCGGTTGGTACCGGCAGTTCGAAATGTGTTGGTGCATCAGGGTCCACGCTAGCGAGCGGCAGGACGACTTGAGCGACCACCGCTTTATCCTTCGAGACAATTTCAATGCCAACCAGTCCTTGAGTTCCGCGCATCAGCGGACGGATCGCCAGGGTTACGCGGCATAGATCTTCCTGTTTGACTGGAATCAGATACTCGCGATACGGAATATTTCTCAGGTCGTCACTCAGCGCCAACTGTGGGCGGGAAGTGTTGAGGAGGTGTTTTTCCGTAAAGCTCCTGAGGGAGGAAAATGCTGGTGAAATCGAATCCCACAACGAGCCTTTGCTCTTGTACAGAGAGGCCAGTTGCAACGAGCGTGAAGCGCGATACCCGCTCACTTCCGCCTGAAGGTTGTCAATGACCTGCAGCGCCTCATGGCGGGAATGATGAGCGTGTTGCTGTGCGTTGTTCAGCGCCTGTTTCAAATGTTGTACTTCTTGCAGCAATGGAGACGACTGTCCCTGCGAAACCTGCTGCAGGGACAGTAGTTCCTGTTTGAATTTGTCCTGCTCGCCTTTCCAGGATCCCTCCTTGGTGCGATACCAATCAATAATGCCGTTGGCTGTCAAAAGTTCTGCCTTGAGCAGCGCAGCTTTTGCGTCAATTTTTGCGAGAGCTTCCAGCTTGCCGTGCAGTTCCTGGTTCGTCCGTAGCAGAACCAGGATCTCCTGGTTGGCCTCTACGGCATTTGCCTGGGCATGTGTCAGACGTTCCAACAACTCGTTGAGACGGCCAGACATTTGTTCAGCCTCGTCATGAAGACGCCTGTTTTGCTCGTTGAGATCAATGGTTTTCTCATCGAGTAACTGTTGCTGCAGCTCGGATTTCACCAGACGAGTATTGCTGTCCTGCAATTGAGTGCTGAGCAGTTCAGTTTTTTCAAACAGCCCCATGATTTGCAGGCGAAGTTGATGATTTTCCGTCCTGGCTTCATGAAGCAGCCGTTCGGATTGCGCACGGTCTTCCAACAGCTCACTGATTCGTTGCTCGACATTTCGATCAGGAGCATGAAGGGGGGCGGCCTTGCCGGCGAGTTGCGTCTCCAGAGCTTCGATGCGCTGACGAAGCGATGTTTCGGTCTGAGTGAACTTCTGAATGATTTCTTCTTGCTCGTGCATCTTGAGGTGCCTGATGTAATGAGGTTCATAGGGGACGAATGCGCTGACGTGATCCGCAAAGCTTGCATCAGGCGAGCATTCATCACCCTTCCAAACAATCAGTTGGTACATGATCTGGTCACATACATTGAATCGTTCGTTACGAAACTTTCTCTTTTGGTCGAGGGGTAAATGGCGGTATTCGGGAAAGTAGAAAAATTCAACGTTGATCAGACGGATGTCGAGCCCTGGGTTCGAATTGTCCGACTTTGAAAGACCCCATGGACGCTGTATCGGATCGGCATAGTCAAGTACGTCTACCGGAGTCTCGGGGTGATCCGTCCAGAAACGAGGCGTGTGTTCGTTGAACACCATAAGATGATAGGGGTTGGCGACGTTCAGCTTTTGTTCGTAGTAGGGCGCGATGATACATACTTGCGCGCCATGCTTACAAATCCGATAGATCTCGCGCATCGTGAACATCAAGTCCTTGGTATGTTCCAGGGCATGTGACGAGAACAATACGTCGACCGAGTTATCTTCTAGCGGCAGAACGGTATCGATATCTGCCAGGATATCGACTTCTGGCATGGGGAAACGGTCAATTCCGATGAAACCGTCCTGTTTGCGTTTGCCGCAACCGAGGTCGATTCTTACTGGTTCGTTTTCAGGTTTCATTATCCAGCGCTCTGCTCAATTGACTGATGTGTTTGCGCGTTTCAAAAAGTGTTTCGAGTAGCATGTCCTCGTGCGAGAGCATTGATAGCGTGTGTTCTGCGATCGTTGATGGCTGTGCGCCGGTCTTATGTTTGGAGAACTCGTCAAAGGCCTGATTGTACAAGTCCACCAGTTCGGAACGAACGTATGTAGGTTTGGCGAGAAATTGCATTGATCGCTGGGCCCGGTCAACGATTTCCAAACGCTGATCCGCCGACAGCTGCGCATATTCCGAAATCGCTGCGGCCAACGCTTCAGGGCTGTGATCCCGGGAGATGAAGCCACTGTAGCGATGCTTGATAATCTCAGCTACGCCGCCGACGTTGGTCGACACAACAGGGATGCCCATGGCCATGGCTTGTAGCATGGTTTGCGGCATCGATTCGTCGATGGCTGAAATCAGCAGAAGATCCGCCTTGTCATAAAAAGGTTTCGGGTCATCGATGAAACCGTAAATGGTGAATTTGTCTTTGAAGTCGCTGGCTGCGATCAATGACTTACACTGGCCCAAGTAGGCATCATTGAATACGTCATAGCCAATCAAATCCACCGATACATCCAGGCCCGCCTCATTCAAAAGTATCGCCGCCTGGATCGCGCCAAGCTGGTTTTTTCTTGGCTGGAGCGTACCTGAGACCAGTATTCGCAAGGTGTTCCGACTTTTTGCAACTCGCTCCCGATTTACTCGGAAAGAGTCGAAGTAGTCGCAAGAGACTGGACAGACGATTCGTCTGGCAGGGCTTTTCGACAGACGTGCCCATTTGAGCCCGTGGGTAAGCGAGGAGCAGTGGATCGAATCGGCGAAACGGTCGATAAAGCCTTCCGCCCCTTCATAATACTGGTGGACACTTGCGGTACACGGGATGCCCAAACGCTTGGCCAGCAGACTCATGGTGGGCGACCACGTCGCGAAGTGAAGAAGACCAATCTTCTGGTGGGCCAGGCGACGGGCAAGTTGATCGGCCGCCAACTCATCCTCGCGTTGAAATGGGCGCTGGGGCAGGGGGGGCTCAACGTAGCCTGAAGGCCAGCTCTCTTCAATGAGATTCGCCCTGTCAGTGGCGGCGTCCCAGCGAGATTTGAAAGCGGCGCTGTAGATGGGGTCTTTGGGAACGATCCCTACGACGCGAAAGCCAAGGGATACCAACAGGCTTGCATGTCTGATCAAGTGAAGCGTGGCGCCACCCAGGGCGGCTTCGTGAAATGCATAGGCGATTGTTTTATCGCCGAGCCTGGAGTGCAAGCGAACGGATTCGAACGTCGCCAGGAAGTCGTAGAACTGCGACTCGGTGGTATACCGGGACAGAACCAGTTCACGAGCATTTTCGAGCATTGTCGTTCGCTCTTGCTGGCCCATCTCATAGGCCTTTAGCAGTGCCTCCTCCCAAGCTGCCACGGTATTTTCAACCTTGAGACAACAAGCGTCTGGAATACTGGAGTAAGGGATGGTATCGGTGAAGATGCATATCGCGCCAGCGGCGACTGACTCCAGGAGCTTGACCGGGCTTTTGCTGCGTGCTGCCCGGGTACCGAAGTCCAGTGGGACCAGCGCTACGTCGAAGCTGCTCGTGCTCAGATCCCGAACATAGCTTTCATAGACGTGGGTGAACGGTTTGAAATGGACCGGACAGTCCAGGGGGCCGAATTTTTCCGGGTCCAGGCCCCAGAAATGAAACTCCACCGTCTCTGAATACCGGCGGGCAAAGTTCGCAAGGGCTGGCCAAAG
Source organism: Pseudomonas sp. Z1-29 (assembly GCF_051131995.1). Lineage (NCBI taxonomy): Bacteria > Pseudomonadati > Pseudomonadota > Gammaproteobacteria > Pseudomonadales > Pseudomonadaceae > Pseudomonas > Pseudomonas sp. Z1-29. The sequence goes on from NZ_CP071645.1 coordinate 1,856,129, forward strand.
CTCTCTCAGAATGTCTTCGCGCACCGCACCGGACATAACGGCGACTTTCAGGCGTTTAGCGCGATCATATTTCCGCTGCCGGACGAAACGAGCATTGATGTTGGTTTGGAGTCGCACGGTCTTGCTGTTGAGTTGTAGCAAGTCTTCATTGATCGCCTCGCTGTAGCCGATGCAGGTATCCACGTTCTTGATCTGATGAACGATTTCCTGATAAGCCGGTGTTCCAGGTGCAAGAAAACCGTGCTGCGGGCCCACAGCGTGAAAGTGCAGCATATTATCGTCCATCAGATAAGCCGTAGGCGTCTTACCTTTTTGGATGTTGACGAAGTGACTGGCCGCAGCACCAACGGTGCGGTAGAGCACAGCCACGTCGATACCGGTCACGTCGATAGTCAACAGCTCGTTCTCTTTGACGAATGTACTGCTGATTGCGCGTTGTGCCGGTAGCAACGCAAAGTTATTTATTGTGACGTCAATCGACGTGGAATAGTCCGGTTTGGCGGTCAGCAGATGAAGCTTGCGGCCGCGGGCACTTGCCGCCACAGCCATTTCGTCATCGCTGCAATAATCGTTGAATTTCGTCAGGAAGGGGATTGCCTCCATTCGGCGATACTCATCGATCTCCGCATCGGTAAATGCACCGGAGAACTGTGAAAGGTCAACGACGTCATAATTGTCGATCGCGGCAGGCGTCAACAGGTGATCACGGGGGATGGGTAGGCTCTTGCGATAACGAGTGAAGAACAATGGAATCTCCTTACCCAAGGAGTCCGCCAGGTTGGCGCGCACGTGGGACGTCACTTCGTCGACCCAAATGATGTCGGCATGCTTGGCGAATCTCAGCCACAAGTCATAGTCTGAGTATCGGCGCATCATTACGTGAGCGTCATACATGCCAGCGACGTCGAACAGCGCTTTGTGATGCATCACCGTGTTGTTGGCGATGTAGTTACCGTTCATCAAGAGACCGTAATTGAAAGGGCCGCCCAGCGTCCTTGAAGTCGTCGTGCCATCAGCGAGGGCAATATCAACACTGGCATTCGCATACACTACTGCCGGTTTGTTGCATTTATCCAGTTGCTCTACACGTACCTGCAAACTGTGTTCAGTCCATTGATCATCGTCGAACTGATAGGCGATGTACTTGCCCTTCGCCCGTAGCGCCGCCTGATTGACCCGAAGAGCCGGCAGACCACTGTTCTTGTGGTAGGAGTGGACGATGATTCGCGGGTCTTTCTTCAGGTACTCTTGCAGCACGAGCGCGGTACCGTCCCGAGAACCATCATCGACGATGATCAGCTCGAAATCGCTGTAGTTTTGAGCCAAGACACTTTCGATGGCTTCCTGCAGCGGGCCATGACCACGAGAATAAGTTGGCAGGATCACGGTGACTTTGGGAGTCGATGGAGCTCTGGGACTGGCGTGGATTTTCAGATCAGTGGAAAAATCGCTAAATTTCATGGCTGTTCCAAAGGCTGCCTAATTGAGGCATAGAGCTGTAAAGAGAGAAGGCGTTCAACCATTGGCGGGATTTCCAGATAAAGCCAAGGTGTGAGCTTGCCAATGTTGACGTGGTGGGCCGTGCCAAAATCGTCATTAGCAGAGAGTTGAAAATGTCCGTGCTTCCCGCAGGGGGACGGTAAACACGGGTAACATGAGGGGGTGGGCTGATGCTGATGTCCTTTCCATTATTCTTCCTGATGCTTGGTGCTGTTCGTTAACGTTGAACTCACAGGCTATTCGTATGCGCTTCGTTGTAGCGTTTTACGATTTCGTCAGTAGGGCCGTCAGCCACTATCTGACCTTTATGCAGCCATATTGTCCTGTTGCAGAAATCGTTCAAAAGACTGAAGTTGTGGGTGGTAAAGACGAGAATTTTTCCCTGCTCCATAAACTCGAACATTCTGCGCTTGGCTTTTTCGGCAAAGGAAATGTCGCCGGCCCCCATCACCTCATCAATCAAAAGGATTTCCGGGTTGATACTGGTCGATACAGCGAATGCCAAGCGAATGAACATGCCAGAGGAATAGGTTCGAACCGGGTAGTCTAGGAAATCGCCCAATTCGGTAAACTTCGCGATCTCAGGAAGCTTTTCTTCGATCGCCTCCGGAGACATCCCCAGGAGCAGCCCGCGGATACGGATGTTGTCCCAGCCGGATTGATTCATTTCGAAGCCGGTAGCAAATTCGAACATTGGGCAGACATGGCCCTTGATCAAAACTGTTCCGGATGTCGGGGGGTAGATATCTGCCATCACTTTGAGCAGAGTACTTTTGCCCGCGCCATTGAGTCCGATCAGGCCGACGCGCTCTCCATGATTGATTTCAAGATTGATGTCTTGAAGCGCGGCGATACGATAGTTGGTGGCAGTTGCAGCTTTACGAGTGAGCAGCTTGCGTTTGACCCAGCTTTTCAATCCTTCTTCGCTACTCAATGCTCCTTCGAAGGTGATATCGACATTCTTCAAAACAAGCGATGCATGAGTCATAACAGGAAAACCACGCGAGAGTCGAGCTTGAGGGCTGCCAGCAGTGCCACTATCCAGGAGACCAGTACATAGACACCTGCCCAAAGATAATTTTCCGGCAGTGCCAATTCACCTTGGATGATGGGGTGGCGTACTACATCAATGAGATAGTAAAGCGGATTGAGCTGATAGATAAATCCGAGTCCTTTATCATGCAACATCTTGATTGGAAACATGATGGGAGTGACAAAAAACAACATTTGCAGCATGACCGCCATTGCGTGGGGGAAATCCCGAAAACGCGCGCCGAGGTAGGCGCTGATCGTGATATGACCCAATGCCGCCATAACAAGAAGCAACAAGCCTGGGATTGCGCATAGCCAACCGATTGCGCTTACTTCATTGAAGAAGAGTTGGACCGGTATCACTACGGCAATGCCGATCAGTAGTACGATCACGCTTGATATCAAGGTTCTGAGCAAATAAATCTGCTTGGGATAGGAGAATTGCTTTATGTATCCTTCAGCCCTGACGAATGTTGCACTGGCGTCAGTGATGGAGGCGACAATAAATCCCCACAGAGCGAAACCGCACGCGAGATAGGGCAGGAACTCATGTACGGGCTGGCCGAACAATAATCCGTAGATCAAGCCGACACCGATCACGAAGAAACCGGTCGTCAACACGATCCATAGAGGACCTATGAACGATCGATGAAATCTTGCCTTGATGTCCTGAACGCCTAGGTAAGTCCATACACGCCACATCTTTAATGCGCGGCCGCTATCGATAAACAGTCTTGTGACACTCGTCATTCAATTCCCGCCTGGTTCTTTCGGACGCCCATTCTAATCAGTCCCTCGTAGCGCTGCTCTTCACGAAAACCATGCCGGAGATAAAGGCGGATTGCACGTTCATTAGTCTCGATGACTTCAAGAAATACATACTCCAAGTCCAGTGCGTCCCAACAGATGTCCAGCAGGTGCCCGCAGGCTCGGCTGATATGGCCCCGTCCCGAGTGATCGGGATCGGCCAGGAATCGGCCAACTTCGGCTGAGCGCTGTTGCCAGTCAATCGCGTACACCGAGGCTTGTCCCACCAGCGCACCGTCTGCTTCGACTACAAACAGAAAGTCATTATCCTTCGGTTGGTAGTGATTGTGGAACCAGTTGGAATGCTGCTCATAGGTCAATAGGGCCGAAGTCTTGAACCAGACACGAGCCTCGTCCCGGTTTCGCCAGGACAAGGTCTCATGCAAGTCACTCTCTTCGATTAAGCGAAGACGCAACGCGTCGTCTCCAAACGAGGGGAGTGAACGCTTCATTTTGCGTAGCGGATCAGGAGTTCGCACACGGTATCGACGTCGGCGCGCGTGAGGCCGAGGTGCATTGGCAGCGACAGGATTTCCAGGCTGGCCTGTGCGGCTTTAGGGCAAGTGCCTGCACCAAATGAGTACATGGCATACTCGGTGTTGTCGCGGTAGTGGACGCCAGGATAGATCTGGTGCTCGTTCAGAGCCAGCATCAGTGCGTCGCGATCCTTGACTCGGATTTGAAGCAGGTGCGTCGATGACTCGCAACCTGGCGTCACGTCGACAATGCGAATCTTTGCATGACCCGCGAGATTCTGGCGATACCAAGTGGCAAGCTGACGGCGATAAGCGTTGTCCTGATCCAAATACTTGAGCTGTACCAGGCCCATGGCAGCCATGATCGAGTTGCCGTGATACTTGTAACCCAACTCTTCGACGTCATACATCCACTTGTAGGCGCCCTGTGCCGCGGTGCGCGCAAAGGTGTCCTTGTTGATGCCCAGCCAAGTCAGCTTGCGAACGCGTTCATCGTCTTCCTGATCCTTGAAGCAGATCATGCCAGAGTCGGCGGTTGGCAGGTTCTTGACCGCTTGGAAACTGAATACAACGCTGTCTGCTTCTTGACCGACATGCTTGCCGTTGAATCGAGTGCCAGCCATATGAGCCGCATCGAGAATCAACTTGATACCGCGATCTCTGCAGATTTCCACGATCTTCTGATACTGACCGATATTACCGCCGATACCGACGAAAATCAGTGCTTTGGTCTTTGCGGTGATTCGCTCAACCACGCTTTCCGGATCCAGGCACAGGGATTCGTCGACATCCGCGAACACTGGCTTCATTCCCGCGTACAGGATGGCATGGTTGGTGGAAATAAAGGTCAGTGGAGTGGTGATGACCTCATCGTCGTCGGCCCAGCCGAACTTGGTCTTGAACAGCTCGACGGCCAGGTGTAGGCCGACGGTGTTTGAGCTCAGGAAGTGGGCGTGCGGCAAACCTGTGTAGGTTTTCCATTCCTCTTCCATGGTGGCTGTCTTGAAGCCGAGGCCGGTCCAGCCTTTTTCAAGGCATTCGCGGATCGCAGCGAGGCATTCATCGATGCGGAATTTTGGAACGAACAGCTGAATCGACATGGGAATATCCTTATAGGTAGGTTGGCCAAAGATCTAAGGCGTTACGTACCGATCGGGTGTTGTGCAAGTGTTGGGTGAAGGCTTGGTGCCCGACGACGAAGGTCGATACCCAGGTTCTGTTTTTGTGGCGCGCGGGCCGGTCAAGCGGGGTGAAGTTCAAGGGGCTGAGCGCATTCTCCATCTCTCGTTTTGTGGGCAAGAGGTCTTTCTACCTCTGACGGTGTTTCCCACTTCTGCTACCTGCTGGGCACATCCAGAGACCTGAAGCGCAGCGTGGTCGTAGCAGGAGGATTTCGTGGGTGAAAACAATTCGTCATGTCAAGCCAAGTCCTGGGCGACCAGGCACAGATTCGTGGTGGTGGAATCATGGCGAGTCAGTTGTTAAGTCGATTTTTCCGACAACTGCAGCTGAGTATCTCACCTGAGTATGTCCACTAATCCTACACGGGAGGAATGATAGTCATAAGTAGCTCCTGAAGCCATCCCTTTGGGAGGAGCGCAGGAATTCATCGCTTTTTTTCGAGGAAGACAGGCAGGGGCCAAGGCAGAATAATTCGCTACGACGAACATTTTGTAATGATTGGTGCTTACGCTCCGGTGTTGCAAAGCGGTAGCGAGCTGCATCGGGTCAGTCGCATTTTCGTCGACTGCCTTGTCCTGACATCGATCATATTCGCGTGTCCTCCAGAAGGAATCCGGCAATAGCCGTGGAGGGCGTTTCAGGGGCTTCGGTTGGCTAGGCCTTCACTCACGAAGGGGAGTGGGGCGATAAGTCAAGGCGGCGGGCTGTTCAAAAGCCTCCGAGCGTGCTAAAACCACTGAAGCGCTGGTCTAGCTGCTTGAAAAAGAAGGGAAAAATATGACGAAATCGGAGTTGATCGAACGAATTGTCACCCATCAAGGGCTGCTCTCGTCCAAGGATGTCGAGTTGGCCATCAAGACTATGCTTGAACAGATGTCACAATGCCTTGCAACTGGTGATCGAATAGAGATCCGCGGTTTTGGCAGCTTTTCCCTGCATTATCGCGCGCCACGTGTCGGCCGAAATCCCAAGACAGGCCAGTCTGTAAGTCTCGACGGAAAGTTCGTTCCTCATTTCAAGCCAGGCAAGGAGTTGCGAGATCGCGTGAATGAGGAGGAGGAGGGACATTGACAGGAAGCAGATATCAAAAGAGTTCCATGCGCAACATGATGCGCACGCTACTGGCGTTGTTTGCTCTGTTGCTGGTTCTGGCGACCCTGACCTTTGTCCTGGAGAATCAGGAGCCGACATCGTTGCTCTTCCTTGGTTGGAAGGCGCCGGAACTCCCAATCTCAATGCTTATGGTCTTCGCGTTGCTGCTCGGTATGAGCATCGGGCCGCTCATCGGGTGGAGCCTAGGGCGCAGATTCAGAGCTTCGCGTAATAAAGGAGGCTGAGAGCGACCACTGAAGTTGCCTGCCGATTTTTCGTTACGAGTTGTCTTATCCATTAGTAAATCCCTCGCTAAGCTGTAAAATGCTGCGCCTCTACGATCAGAATCGTTCCTGCATCGGTCAGATGATTTCCGCAGAAGATCCTGGCGATTTTGCTTGGCTTTTGCGTTCATGGATTTAGACAGTGCTCCGTTGAGGCCTGTCAGTAACTCAAGGGTATGGTTTCGAGTGAAAATTCTAGTAACCGGCGGCGCCGGGTTTATCGGGTCGGCAGTCATCCGTCATATCATTTCCAATACCACCGATTCTGTCATCAATGTCGATAAGCTTACGTATGCCGGTAACCTGGAGTCGCTTGCCGAAGCGAGCCTGAGCCCGCGATATGCGTTCGAGCACGTCGATATCTGCGATCGCAGCCAGATGGACCGGGTACTGAATGAGTATCAACCTGATGCGATCATGCATTTGGCAGCTGAGTCGCATGTAGACCGCTCGATCACTGGCCCATCTGAATTCATCCAGACCAATATCATTGGTACCTACACATTACTGGAAGCTGCGCGCCACTATTGGGCGTCACTCGATACCGCGCGCAAGAAGGATTTTCGCTTTCATCATATTTCCACCGATGAAGTCTACGGAGATCTTGAAGGGCCGGAAGACCTGTTCACCGAAACTACTCCCTATCAGCCAAGCTCACCGTACTCTGCGAGCAAAGCCAGCTCCGACCACTTGGTCCGTGCATGGGCACGAACGTACGGACTGCCAACGCTGGTCACCAATTGTTCCAATAATTATGGTCCGTGCCATTTCCCTGAAAAGCTGATTCCGCTGATCATTCTTAACGCACTGGAAGGCAAGTCTCTGCCCGTCTATGGCAAGGGTGATCAGGTTCGTGATTGGCTATACGTCGAAGATCACGCTCGCGCCCTCTACTGCGTTGTGACCAAAGGTGCCGTAGGCGAAACCTACAACATCGGTGGACACAATGAAAAACAGAACATCGAAGTCGTGCGCGCGCTCTGCGAGCTCCTTGACGACCTGTGTCCGGACTCTGCTTTTCATCCACATGCCAGTCTTATCACCTACGTTGAGGACCGTCCGGGCCACGACCAGCGTTACGCCATCGACGCCAGCAAAATCCAGCGCGAGTTGGGTTGGGTGCCAGAGGAAACCTTTGAGACTGGCCTGCGTAAAACAGTCGAGTGGTATCTGAACAACCCGGAATGGGTGGCTCATGTGAAGAGCGGTAGCTACCAGCAATGGATTGATCAGAACTACGCGGGACGCCCTAACAGCGCATGAAAGTCCTCCTACTTGGTAAGAATGGACAGATTGGGTGGGAGCTTCAGCGCTCACTCGCTCCGCTTGGAGAGTTGACCGCTCTCGCGCGTCATTCGGACGATGGCCCATATCTGGACGTATCCGACCTTGATGCGCTGCGTGCGATGATTCGCCAAGTCGAGCCGGACGTTATTGTCAATGCGGCAGCTTATACAGCGGTTGATAAAGCCGAGTCTGAAAAGGATTTGGCTGATCGCGTGAACAGGCAGGCAAGTGGGGTGATGGCCGAGGAGGCTTTACGCTTGGGCGCCTGGCTGGTCCATTACTCGAGCGACTACGTTTTTGGTGGCCAAGGGGTGGTTCCTTGGCAGGAAGCTGACAAGGTCGCGCCCGTAAATTATTACGGCATGAGTAAGTTGGCCGGCGAGCGGGCCATAATCGCGACAGGATGCAAATACCTGATTTTTCGTACTAGTTGGGTATACAGTGCTCGTGGTAATAATTTCGCCAAGACGATGCTGCGCTTGGCAGCGGAGCGCGAAACCTTGAGAGTGATTGCGGACCAGATTGGCGCCCCCACCAGTGCTGAATTAATCGCGGACGTGACGGCCCTGGTTCTTCGGCAGGCCATAGACCACCCTGAATTGGCTGGTCTCTACCATTTGGCGGCCAGGGGGGAAGTGTCATGGTACGGTTATGCTAATTATGTGATTGATTTTGCCAAGGCGAGCGGTGAGGCGCTTGCTGTCGAGTCGGTCGAACCGATCGAGGCAACTGCATACCCCGCTACCGCACGCCGTCCTTTGAATTCACGATTGAATACTCAGAAACTGCGCGACAGTTTTTCTTTACACTTGCCGGATTGGCAAAGTGGCGTAACCCGAATGCTTAGGGAAGTTTTAGACAAATGACCACGACAAATCGTAAGGGCATCATCCTCGCCGGTGGTTCAGGCACAAGACTGCACCCATTGACTCTCGGCGTGTCCAAGCAGATGTTGCCGATTTACGACAAGCCGATGATTTTCTATCCCTTGTCTGTACTGATGCTTGCAGGCATGCGTGAGATCCTGATTATTTCCACGCCTGAAGACCTGCCATGTTTTCGTAAGTTGCTGGGCGACGGCAGCCAGTACGGAATCAAACTGACCTATGCCGAGCAGCCTAGCCCGGATGGTCTGGCTCAGGCCTTCATTATTGGGGAAACGTTCATCGGCCAGGATCCCTGCTGTCTTATTCTCGGGGATAATATCTTCTACGGTCAGCATTTTTCGGAGAACCTGCGTTCTGCCTGCATGCAAGAGCAAGGCGCAACAGTATTCGGATATCACGTGTCGGACCCTGAGCGGTTTGGTGTGGTGGAGTTTGATGCGACCGGTCGCGCGTTGAGCATCGAAGAGAAGCCGGCCAATCCGAAATCCAGCTACGCAGTGACTGGTCTTTATTTTTACGACAATCAGGTTGTAGAGATAGCCAGGAATATCAAGCCTTCTGCGCGTGGAGAGCTGGAAATCACGGATGTCAACCGTGCTTATCTTGAGCAGAAGGAGCTTAATGTGGAAATGCTCGGGCGTGGCTTTGCATGGCTGGATACGGGTACCCACGATTCGCTGTTGGAAGCCAGTCACTTTGTGCATACGATCGAGCAGAGACAAGGCTTGAAAGTGGCGTGTCTGGAAGAGATTGCATACAACAATGACTGGATCACCGCCGAGCAGTTGGCTGTCCAGGCAGAGGCTCTGAAAAAAACCGGATACGGTCAGTATTTGCAGAAACTGCTGCGCTTGTCCAATCCCTGAGTCGCTTGTTCTATTCGTTTAGCCCAATGCATACAGGAATGGCATGTCGGTAAAGCTCCCCAAGATTGCAGTTTTGCTGGCTGCCTATAATGGTATGCGCTGGATTGAAGAGCAGTTGAATTCAATCCTCGGTCAGTTGACTGTGGATGTAACTGTTTTTATCAGCATTGATTCTTCCAGTGACGGCACTGAGGGATGGTGCGCGAGTTACGCCGAGGAGCGTTCCGGTATTGTCGTCCTGCCTTCCGCCGGTCGCTTCGGAGGGGCGTCGCGCAATTTTTTCAGGTTGGTCCGTGATGTTGATTTCAGTGATTATGATTTCATCGCTTTCGCTGATCAGGATGATATCTGGCAGCCTGATAAACTCCACCGCGCCACCCAAATCATGCGCACCCTTGATGTAGAAGGGTACTCCAGCAATGTAGTGGCGTTCTGGCCCGACGGCAAAACTCATTTGCTCGACAAGGCGCAGCCCCAGGTCGAATGGGATTTTCTATTTGAAGCAGCTGGGCCCGGCTGTACCTACGTGATGAGCAAGGGCCTGGCGGCTTCGCTCACGACTTCCGTTTGTGAAAACTGGCAACAACTGCAAAGCGTCAGCTTGCATGATTGGTATTGCTATGCGTACGCCCGTGCCCACGGTTATCGTTGGTACATTGATCCTCAACCATCAATGAGTTACCGCCAGCATGAAAGCAATCAGGTGGGTGCCAACAAGGGCTTGAGTTCTTTGCTGGCACGCTATAAGGCAATTCGCAGCGGCTGGTGGTTCAATCAGGTTCGGCTGATAGCCCAGTTAGTAGGGTGTTCAGACGAACCGTTTGTTAGAGGCTGGTTGGGATTGCAGCGTAAGCAACTAATAAGATTGTCGTTCAGCGCTCGGAAGTGCCGACGTTGCTTTCGAGACAGAGTGTTTTTCTTTCTGGTTTGCTGGGTAGTGGCTTTTAGAGAAAACACAGCCTGATGAGCGTTTCAAAGATCCTCGTGACAGGGGCGAACGGCTTTATTGGAAAAGCCTTGGTTTCCCGTTTGTTGGCGGATCGCCAATACGCCGTTATCGGGGCAACTCGTGACAAAACGCCGGCCAATGCGCAGTGTCAATTTGAGCGCCTCGATTTAACAGACCCTGACGTCTTGCCATCACTGCGGGACGTTCAAGTCATTGTCCATGCCGCCGCTCGTGTGCATGTCATGAATGACGTCGCAGTTGATGCGCTAGCTGAGTATCGCAAAGCCAACGTCGAAGGAACTCTGCGGCTGGCGAAGCTTGCAGCCGCCTCCGGCGTCAAGCGTTTTATCTTCATAAGTTCGATCAAGGTCAATGGTGAGCGAACTGGGCCGGGAAGGCCGTTCAGGGCCGACGACACGCCTGCTCCTGTGGATGCATATGGAATATCGAAACGGGAGGCAGAGGATGGTCTGATGAAGGTCAGCCGCGATACTGGGATCGAAATTGTGATCATCCGCCCGCCACTCGTGTATGGGCCCGGAGTAAAAGCCAACTTCCTGAATATGATGCGTTGGCTCAGCAGGGGAGTGCCGCTTCCGTTGGGTGGGCTGAACAACCGCCGCAGTTTGGTGGCGCTGGACAATCTCGTGGATCTGGTCATTACCTGTATTGCTCATCCTGCTGCCGCAAATCAAATTTTCCTCGTGAGCGATGGTGAGGATCTGTCTACGACGCAACTGCTCCTACGGATGGCTGAAGCGTTGGAGGTTCGCGTGTATTTGTTGCCGTTGCCGGAAACCGCGCTGCGCTTAGCTGCATCGTTGCTGGGGAAGAAGGCGATGGCAGACAGATTGTGTGCTTCATTACAGGTCGATATTGAAAAGACATGCTCCTTGTTAGGTTGGTCTCCGCCAGTCAGCGTGGACGAGGCGCTTGAATTGGTTGCTAACCGCCCATCATAAGAGGCTACAAGCAGATTGCCTGAGGTGAAGGTCGCGAAGCAGAGATCCAAACGTAGACGCTTCGGGGCGGGACGCGTTCTCTAAATGAGGACGCTGGCTGCCTCTGGAAAAAGATTATGCTTGTGGGGTCTGGCGGTCGCACCGGAGATGGAATACGTCAGGGAGTCAAGCGCGCCCCCGGGATTGCGCCCAGTACGAATCAACTGGAAACCTGGGAGCAAGCAGGCTCCGCCGGATCGGCTTGTCCGAAGAGGATGGACCTTCATTAATGCATACGATATCTCGCTTATCCATGCATTGGCAGAGGGCCCAATTGCAGTAATGGCATTACATAATGATGAATTTTTTGAGCCTGTGCAGAAAGGCAAGAGCGATTCATGAATATCAAAATGGCCGTGGTCAGGCGGTTTTTGACGTAGCTTATTCTTCGAATATTTAGGTGTATTTAGTGCTAAATTTCCCCATGACGCCGAAGGAAGCTATCAACAGTTTCTGGCGAAATCGCAGTTTGATCAGTGCATTGGTACAGCGAGAGGTGGTTGGACGATACCGGGGTTCGTTCATGGGTATTCTCTGGTCTTTTTTTAATCCTATATTCATGTTGGCCGTCTACACATTTGTATTTAGCGTCGTTTTCAAGGCTCGCTGGAGTGGTGGAAGTGATTCAAAAACGGAGTTTGCCTTGATTTTGTTTGCGGGCCTGATTGTGTTTAATCTGTTTGCGGAATGTTTCAATCGAAGTCCCACACTGATTATCGCCAATACGAATTATGTCAAGAAAGTTGTTTTTCCTCTGGAGATTCTACCGTGGGTGACAGTTGGCTCTGCACTGTTTCATATGGTAATCAGCTGGATCGTCTGGCTGGTCGCCTATATCCTGCTGTTTGGAGTGCCACAGATGACCGCCATACTTTTCCCCTTGGTAATATTGCCGCTGATATTTCTGCTGCTAGGGTTGATGTGGCTATTCGCCTCACTCGGTGTTTACTTGCGGGACGTGACACAAGTTATAGGTATATTAACCACCGTATTAATGTTCCTCTCACCCATTTTTTATCCTGTCAGTGCGTTGCCGGAGAGGTATCAGAGTTTCATGATTTTTAACCCACTCACTCCAGCCGTCGAGTATGCACGTGATGTGCTGTTTTGGGGGCGGTGGCCTGATTTTAAAGTATTGGCGATCTATATGGCTGGTTCGCTCACGGTGGCTTGGTTGGGCTTCGCATGGTTTCAGAAAACACGTAAGGGGTTTGCTGATGTCCTCTGAAATCGCCATTAAGGTTCAAAATCTCAGTAAGTGTTATGAGATTTATGACAAGCCAAGAGATCGATTGCTTCAAATGCTAAGCCGCGGAAAAAAACGCTACTGTCGGGAATTTTGGGCGCTCCGCGATATCTCTTTTGAAATACGTAAAGGAGAAACCGTAGGTATCGTCGGACGTAACGGCAGCGGTAAGTCGACCCTGTTACAAATTTTGTGTGGCACGCTTAATCCAACTGGCGGAACCGTAGAAACTCATGGTCGAATAGCGGCCTTGCTAGAGCTAGGGTCTGGTTTTAATCCGGACTTTACCGGGCGAGAGAACGTGTACCTGAACGCTTCGATTCTGGGGCTGAGTAAGGCGGAAATAGACAGTAAGTACGATGCCATCATAGGCTTCGCCGATATCGGCGACTTCATAAATCAGCCCGTAAAGACGTACTCGAGCGGCATGTTGGTACGTTTGGCTTTCTCCGTTCAGGCTCAGGTAGAACCTGACATTCTGATCGTTGACGAGGCCTTGGCCGTCGGGGATGCTAAATTCCAGGCGCGCTGTTTTGATCGCCTGAAAAAACTCAAGGAGAATGGCACCAGTATTCTCCTGGTTACCCATTCGAGTGAACAGATAGTTTCCCATTGCGATAAGGCGTTCCTGCTGGATTATGGCCTGCAGCTGGAGCAGGGAGAACCACGCCAGGTGGTCAATCGTTATCTGGACTTGCTTTTTGGCAAGACTCCGCATTCGGTAGCCACCATGGACGAATCGGTGAAGAGTGAGTCGCAGACGTACCTTACGCCCGCTGGAGGTGCTGACGTTTTCGAATCGCATCCCAATTACAACCCAAACGAGTACCGGTGGGGCGATGGAGCCGCCACGATCATCGATTTTTATCTTGGTTGTGCCGGAGTCGATTATCCTGTTGCCGTCGATACGGGATCGAACATCAAGCTTGTGGTCTTTGTGAAGTTTGATACCGATTTGGTATGCCCTATCCTCGGTATGACAATCAAAACCAAGGAAGGTGTAACCGTATATGGTGTCAACAGTGAGACTCTGGAATGTCCGGATTTCCGGATGTTAGGTCGCAAGGGCGATATTGTTGAAGTTGAAATGCGAATCTCCTGCGATCTGGCGCCTGGTGACTATTTCATTTCCATAGGTGTCTCGACCAAGGAAGGAGAGGATGTCACGCCAAGGGATCGCCGCTACGACTCGATTCATATTCAGGTTCGTCCTACAGATAAATTTTTTGGGCTGGTGAATCTTGACTCCAGCATTCGTGCCAAGAAGGTTGTAAATTGAATACTCTATTGAGGCAAGCCGGCTATCGTTTTGATGAGAATCTCAAGATTTGGTCAAAACCAGGTTATTCGAGCATTAACTATAGTGATGGCGACAATACTGAGTTGCGCATAAAGTTTTTGCTTGATCAAGCCAGCGATGTCAGTGTTTTTTCCGATGAGTTGCGCCGCTCCTGCACAGATTGGCCGTCGATGTACTATCTATCCAGCAGTCGTTCGAATTTGCTTCGGGTTTTCGAGGCAGAGTTTTCGGGTGACGTGTTGGAGATTGGCGCTGGTTGCGGAGCTATCACTCGTTACCTGGGCGAACAGGGGGGGCGAGTTTTGGCGCTGGAAGGCAGTTACCGAAGGGCAAGTATTGCACGAACTCGAACCAGAGACCTTGAGAATGTCTCCGTGTTGGCTGAGTCATTTGAAGATTTTGATATTGATAAAAAGTTTGATGTCGTTACGTTGATTGGCGTGTTTGAATATGCCAATTTATTCATTTCCGGAGACAGCCCCGGACCGAAGATGCTGGAAAAGGTTCGCTCACTGCTAAAGCCGGATGGATTGTTGATCATCGCTATCGAGAACCAGCTCGGCTTGAAATATTTTGCCGGTGCTCCTGAAGATCACGTGAGCGCGCCAATGTTTGGCGTTGAAGGTCGTTACAGCAGCCATACCCCGCAAACCTATGGAAAAAAGGCGCTGAGTTCATTACTTGCCGATGCGGGTTTTTCAACGCGAGAGTTCATGGCGCCCTTTCCGGATTACAAACTGCCGGTTTCAGTTGTAACCGAGCGCGGGTTTAATGAATCCGTCTTTGATGCGTGTGCTTTCGCTACGCAAACCGTTAGACGCGATCCGCAGCTGCCGAAACTTACGACGTTTTCGCTTGAGTTGTCTTGGCCGCAAATAATCAGTAACGGCCTTGGGCTGGATATGGCCAATTCTTTCCTGATTGCTGCTTCGGCCGGGTCGCGGAAACGAGTAGAGCCTGAGGTCTTGGCTGTGCATTACAGTTGCGACCGTCGCGCTGTCTATTGTAAGCGTTCAGAATTCAGGATGAACCCGAACGATGGGATTCGCGTGCATTATGAGAAGCTCGGCAAGCTTGCAGCCAACGCCTCCGATGAGGGCACCATCGTCAAGTTCAGGCTGCCTGAGTCAGAGCCTTACATACAGGGTGAGGTTTTTGTAAACAAGCTGATCCACATAGTCAATGCCGAGGGCTGGACGTACGCCGATGTGGGGGCGTTTCTTAAGCAATATGTAACTGTTCTGGGACTCGTATCGGAAACAGCGGGAAATGAGCTGAATATATTGCCAGGGACTTTGATAGACGCAGTCCCGCAGAATATTATTGTCAACGGTGATAGCAGTCCTCAGCTAATCGACAAGGAGTGGGCGCTGAATTCGCCTGTACGACTTGAATTTCTGTTGTTCAAAACCTTGACGCAGTTGTTGTCATCGGTAACTCGCTTCGCTAAAGGTGCTGAATCGGGACCTGTCACGAGAAGAGGTTTTGTTTTCAAAAGTTGTGAGGCGGCCGGTTATCCAATTAGCGATAACGATGTTAAAGATTTTCTGCTCCTCGAAGCGTCAGTTCAAAACGTCATCAATGGTCGGGAGATCAGTGAGTTCCTGAGTTGGGACGGTGATCAGATCATTACTGAAGATAATCTGTTCTCAGCCTTCAATGTTTCCCAAACCTTACTGGCGCAAACCTCTCGAGGCCTGAACGTTGCAGAAGAGGAGATCGACAGATTATCCAAACAGCTGGTTGAACGAGAGGCGATTTATGGCGCTATCGTCAGTTCCAACTCCTGGCTCATAACAAAACCTCTCCGTTTTTTTGCGCGCTCCCTGCGTAAAGGTAGTGGTTGTCTTCAAAGGGGATTGGAGCATTCCAAAAAAACGCTGACCGCTTATCTACGGGGTCAAGAGATAAATGCTTCGATGTTGGAAGCCACTCATGGCGTCGTGGAGGAGCCTGTAAAGCGTGTGCGTTCCATAAGTGTCATCTTGCCTATCTACAGGGATGTGGAGATGACCAGGCGCTGCATTCTGGCCGCAATGCCAGGCATTATTGCCTGTGAGTCGAAACTCATTGCGCTTAATGACTACAGTCCAGACGCGGGCATGCAGGACATGCTGCTTGAGTTGCAGAAACAATGGCCTGATGTCCTCATGGTTCTGGAAAATCAGCAGAATCTTGGTTTCGTCAAAACCGTGAATCGCGGTATGCGCCATAGGCCTGAGGACGACATTGTCTTTTTGAACAGTGACGTCATCGTTCCGGTGGATTGGTTGGAGCGTTTGGCGTCGGAGGCATACATCGCACCCAACATCGGCACGGTCACCCCATTTTCCAACAATGCTACTATCTGTAGTTTCCCGGCTTTTCTGCTCGAGAACGAAGCGGCGTTCGGATTAAGCGTCGACGAGATCGACTCGGTGTTCTCTAATCCGCGTCTGCCAGTCGCCCAGGTGCCGACGGGTGTAGGCTTTTGCATGTATGTACGTCGGGATTGCCTGGAGCTTATCGGTCTACTGAATGAAGAGAAGTTCGGTAGAGGTTACGGCGAGGAAAACGATTTGTGTCAGCGCGGACTGAAAGCGGGCTGGCTTAACATCGTCACCCCTAACCTTTATGCTTTTCATGAGGGAGGGGTAAGCTTCTCTTCCTCCAAACAGGCTCTGACTGACCATGCCTCCAAGATGATCGCGGAGCTTCATCCAGATTATCACTTGGACATACAACGCTTCATCGTTGCAGATCCGCTGAAGAGCGTCCGTATCAGGCGTTTTGCTCAACTGATCGGGTCTTTGGATCGGCCAAAGGTGTTGCACATTTCTCATGAAGCAGGCGGTGGCGTTCGACAGCATCTGGAAGAGTTGGCCGAAGCGGTCGGGTCCAATGCGTGCTGCCTGTTCTTGGCCCCTCACAGGGGCACCGCTGCGATTACGTTGCGTATGGGACTTTTTACCGGAGCGGACGAACTGGTGTTCCAGCTGCCCAAGGATCACAGCGCCCTCGTAGCGCTCCTAAAAGCCTGCGGAGTCAACTTGGTGCATTTCCATCATTCGTTAGGGCTCAATCCTGCGCTGCTGGAACTGCCCGCAGAACTGGACGCCGCGTATGCTTTGACGGTTCATGACTATTATTGGCTTTGCGGTAATCCTACGTTGACAAATCAACGAGGTTTCTACCCTGGTGCTTACGCGGATAACATTGAAAATCCGAACTTCCCTTTACCTCGTGGCGTTTCCGCGCAGGACTGGCGCGAACAGCTAAGGGGATTTATAGAACATGCCCTGAAGGTGATTTTTCCTTCCAGCTATACGCTTTCGATCTATAAACGACATTATGAATTGGCTAACGCTGTAATCGCAGGGCACGTCGAGCATTTGCGTAACATTCACGCTGCGGTAACCCCATTGTTGACCAAATCACGGTACAACGTGGGGGTGATCGGTGCGTTGGGTAAGGAAAAGGGCGCAGATTATCTGGAGCAGATGGCGGCAGTCGCATTCTCCACGCAAACCCCTATCGACTTTAAATTGATCGGATTTGCTTACCGAGAACTGAACGGTATTAAGTGCACTGGCCATTATGAATCTGACGAACTGGCCGCCTTGATCAAGGCTAACGATATCGATCTCTTCCTGTTTCCGAGTCAGTGCCCCGAAACGTACAGCTATACATTGAGTTTTGCGATGGAGTCAGGATTGCCCATCATCGCTCCCGATATTGGAGCTTTTCCGGAGCGGCTCAGTGGTCGAAACAGTACCCTGATCTATGAGTACGGGATGGAACCTGCCGTTTTGCTGTCAAAAATCCAGATGTTCATTAAGGAAGTGGCTGCCGGCCAAAGTTTACCCGCACCGTGTGTTGATAACTCGGCCTGCCAGGATGATTTTTACAACACCGATTACCTCGCGTTATGCCATTGTGGATTCGACGGTGCCCGAGACAGTCAAGCTGTACTGCAACTACCGGTTAGGTCAGCTGTTTCGGCTGATATGGACAGTTCGTTGACCTATAAAGAGTTGATGCTGCTGGCTCTTTGGACTCTTTACCGTAAGCCTGGAATGCACAGGGTTCGGGATTCCGTTCCGTATGAGGTGCGTCAGAAGATCAAGAGGATGCTGACAAAACGGCCTTTATATGAAGTGGTTGGTGTCCATAAGAAATGAACAGTTATATGCATTTGGTGATTGTCGAGTTTGATTGGCTTGCGGCGTGCCGGTGTTGTTTGTGGTCTCTGCGGATTGGGATGGCGACTCTATGAACTGGTTCTGGTTTTTGCTGTTCAGTTTCACCAGCGCGTTTGTTTTGACGGCGCTGTTGCGGCGCTATGCATTATGCAAAAGTTTAATCGATATGCCCAACGACCGTAGCTCTCATTCTATACCTACGCCGCGGGGTGGGGGGGTCGCTGTCGTCGTGACGTTTCTGGTCGCGCTGTCGGTACTGTTGTTTGAGCAATTGATCCCCGTCGATTTATTTCTGTCTGCGATTGGAGCTGGAGCATTTGTTGCAGTAATAGGTTTCATGGATGATCATGGGCATATTGCTGCGCGATGGCGGTTACTGGGACATTTTGCAGCAGCGATATGGGCTCTTTGTTGGATCGGCGGTCTAGCTCCTATAAGTGTATTTGGCGAGCATGTCAACTTAGGTTGGCTGGGGTCGATATTGGCTGCATTCTTCCTTGTCTGGATGCTTAATCTGTTCAACTTCATGGACGGTATCGATGGCATTGCAAGCATCGAAGTGATTACTGCTTGCTTGGGTGCATGTGTGCTGTATGCATTGGGCGATGCGGATCACTTGGTTTGGCCTGCTCTTTTGCTGGCCTCTTCCACTGCCGGATTTCTGCTATGGAATTTTCCACAGGCCCGAATTTTCATGGGGGATGCTGGCAGCGGGTTCCTGGGTATTATCCTTGGTATCGTCACGCTTCATGCAGCCTGGACATCATTTATGTTTTTCTGGGGCTGGTTGATTCTTTTAGGGGTATTTATCGTCGATGCATCCCTCACTTTATTTCGGCGTTTGATTCGCGGCGAGAAGGTCTATGAGGCGCACCGCAGTCATGCCTATCAAGTTGCATCGCGTAGATACCGCAGGCACTGGCCTGTGACCGTTGTGGTCGGAGGAATCAACTTGCTGTGGCTGTTACCCATCGCGGTGTGCGTCACATGGTACGGGTTGGATGGGGTTATAGGTTTGTCCCTGGCCTATTTACCCTTGGTACTGCTTGCGATCAAATACGAAGCGGGGCAGGCTGAAGCCGGATGATTTTGTTCACGCGCTTAGGCGCAACTGGCTTGCGCACGCCTGGCTAGAAACGGCGTCGTTGCGTTATACAGGCGTTCAGATTTTATTAAGGCACGCGGCGAGGAAGAGGCTGATATTCCCTTTGCTCGTCTGTCGGTATATTCCGGCTTCCTTCATCAGGCGTAATCTAGGGAATAGGGCGCTTTGGCGCGCTTGTTCGAATTGTTCAAGTGCGCGTCGGTTTTCCGTTGTCAATGTCGGCTTGAATTCGGCCAATACATTGAGGTTCTGGTCGCTCCACTCTTTGAACCGTCCCGTACACATCTTGACCAAGCGAGTCAGTCGCGCCCTGAGGCCTGAGTTTGCTCCGATCAGGTTGCCGTCATGTTGCCGGTAATCGAGGGTGGGCGTCTGATCGAAAAAAACTTTGCCCCCACACCCGCTGACCAAGAGATACGTCAACCAATCGTGGGCGACAATTATTGACTCGTCGGGCGTTTTCGCCAATAACGCTCGGGCCTGACGATTTATCAGCATTGTGTTGGCCCCGGCTATACTTTGAACCAATGCGTTGCGAAAGTGAGGAGGCGCTGAAAAGCGCGGCGAAAGCCCGATGAACTGCCCGTCGGCAGAAACAAGACGGGTTCTGGAGCAGTAAAGCGCCGGCGTGTCTTGCAGGGGCTCGAGCTGGGCGATACTTCGTTCTAATTTGTCGGGAAACCAGACATCGTCCTGGTCACTGAATGCGAAGTAGTCCGCTTCAATGGATCGGTTTTTTATTAAAGACAGGAAGTTTTTTGCAAAGCCCTGATGCGGGCCATTTAGAATGATTAAGCGGTCTTCTCCATTCTGGAGCTGGAAATTCTTGAGATGCTTTATGGTGTCGTCGCTTGAACCGTCATCGGATGCGTAGATTACCCAATCCTTATGGGTCTGGGTTGCAAATGAGCGCAATTGTTCCTGGATATAAGCAGCGCCATTATAGGTGCAAAGTAGAATACCAACTTTGCTGTGATGAGTTGTCAAGTCGATATCGGCTGCTGTGTGCAGATTCAATTCGGTGTGAGAAGGGCGCGTATTCATTCTTAATCTCAAACATTGCCAAATAGATGCGGTGCCGGCGCTGGCTTGCAGCTATAACGATTTCGTAATTCGAGCCAGACTGTCCTTGCGGACGGGAGCCATGGCCGAAGCCTCCTGCAGCACGTACCGGATGGGTATTTTAAAGTGGATTCGTTAAAAAGTCTTTTCTACAGGCAGTTCGTCAGGAAAAAGTGATCTATTCGAAACGCTGAGTCACCGTTCGTGTATTGGTTCGATTTTTTTCTGAACTGGGACGAGCGCGATCGGCTCATGCAGAAAAATCACATCGCACCACTCGCGTGTGGTTTCGTCAGTTCATGAGTCCTTGATGTAACATTGGGGGGCTTAGCCTTGCTGTGGTGGCGTTACAGTGGCTTCATGAAAGCTCGTTCCGGGGTGATGGTTATAGGTTAGTTCGTCCGGGAGATGTGCTAAAACTGAACAGGCAGTACAATTCCAGCGCTGCGTCATTAAAAAAGGGAGTGAGCGACAGTGTTCGATGACGTTATGAAGGGGCTGAGGACGTTCCTCTTAGGCTTGCCGCGTCGGAAAAAACGCCTCATTCAAGTCGTTACAGATGTAGCCCTTGTGTGGTTGGCCCTCTGGCTGGCCTTCATCGTCCGCCTCGGCATAGATGACATGTATGATCCTTTGAGGGCTCATGTCTGGCTGTTCGCCTCCGCTCCTCTCATCGCCATTCCGTTATTCATCCGTTTCGGTATGTATCGAGCGGTCATGCGCTATTTTGGCAACGACGCTCTTGTAGCCATTATCAAGGCGGTCAGCCTTTCGTCGCTTGTTCTGGCGGTCGTTGTCTATTGGTACAGTAACCACCAAACGGTGATCCCACGATCGATCATCTTTAACTATTGGTGGCTGAGCCTTGTCATTATCGGCGGATTGCGGCTGTGTATGCGCCAGTATTTCATGGGGGATTGGTTTACGGCTGCCCAGCATGTGCCGTTTACCACTCGTGACGATGGCCTGACCAAGGTCGCCGTGTATGGGGCGGGCGTGGCTGGCAATCAGTTGGTTGCGGCGTTGCGCATGGGAAAGGTCATGCGTCCGGTCGCTTTTATTGATGACGACCCCGGCATTGCCGATCGTTCCATCTCGGGTCTTCAGGTTTACAAGCCCAAGCACATCCAGCAAATGATTGATGTAACGGGTGCGCAGGAAATTCTCCTTGCGTTGCCGTCGTCCACCCGTGCACGGCGCAGGGAGATCCTCAATCTGTTGGAGGGTTATCCGCTTCACATACGAAGCGTGCCGAACTTTACTGATCTGGCCAGTGGCCGGGTAAAAGTGGACGATATCCAGGAAGTCGACATCGCCGACCTACTCGGTCGGGATGCCGTACCGGCTCGCCCTGACTTGCTCAGGCGTTGCGTCAAGGGTAAGACAGTGATGGTGACAGGCGCTGGGGGCTCAATCGGTTCGGAGCTGTGCCGGCAGATATTTTCCTTGGGGCCGACCACGCTTCTACTGTTCGATCACAGTGAGTTCAATCTCTACAGCATTCTGTCCGAGCTGCAGCAGCGTACTGATCGCGAGTCTACTTCGATCAAGTTGTTACCGATCCTGGGTTCTATCCGTCATCCGGAAAAATTGCTGGATGTGATGAAAACCTGGAAGGTGGACACCGTTTACCACGCGGCGGCGTATAAGCATGTGCCGATGGTAGAGCACAACATTGCCGAGGGCGTGTTGAACAACGTTATAGGTACGTTGAACACGGCGCAGGCTGCACTGCAGTCGGGGGTTTCCAATTTTGTTCTGATTTCCACCGACAAGGCGGTGCGGCCGACGAATGTCATGGGTAGCACCAAGCGTTTGGCTGAGTTGACGCTTCAGGCCTTGAGTCGGGAGGTTGCGCCTGTGTTGTTTGGCGACAGGGCTAATGTATCGCGGGTAAACAAGACCCGTTTCACGATGGTTCGCTTTGGCAACGTATTGGGTTCCTCGGGTTCAGTGATTCCTTTGTTTCACAGCCAGATCAAGTGTGGGGGGCCGCTGACGGTCACCCACCCGAAAATCACCCGTTATTTCATGACGATCCCCGAAGCTGCGCAGTTAGTGATCCAGGCGGGGTCCATGGGGCAGGGTGGGGATGTCTTCGTGTTGGATATGGGTGAACCGGTAAAGATTGTCGAGCTTGCGGAGAAGATGATTCATCTTTCCGGCTTGAGCATCCGTTCGGAGCGCAATCCCCAGGGTGACATTTCCATCGAGTTCACCGGCCTGCGGCCTGGTGAGAAGCTGTACGAGGAGTTGCTGATCGGCGACAACGTTGCGGCTACCGAGCATCCGATGATCATGACCGCCAACGAGGATCATTTGCCTTGGGACGTACTCAAGCTCAAGTTGGGCGAATTGCTCGTCGCGGTCGAGGGAGATGATTTCACTCGAGTGCGACAGCTGCTGCGCGAGACTGTCCACGGCTATACACCCGACGGCGAGATCGTCGACTGGGTGTACCAGCAGCGCCGTCTCGAACCCTGATTGTTACACACTTCGAAACGTACACATTTTTGACAGCCATCCATCATCGCCTAAGTTTGAGAAGCAGCTTCGGAAAAGCTGCTTTTCTCTTAACGATGTCATGGAGCGTCACTTATGCGTACAAGCTACCTCTACTCGGTGATCTTTGCCTTGCTTACCAGCGCCTCGATCGTTGCTATCGCGGCCCCAGCGGCCAAGCCGGTGTCAATGGCTGCGCCACAAGCGGTGGAGCAACCGGTCACCACGCAAAGCGCCAAGGTCGATATCAATGGGGCAGATGCTGCGACATTGCAGCGCGAGCTTTCCGGCATAGGCAAGGGAAAGGCTGAGGCGATTGTTGCATATAGGGATAGTAATGGACCTTTCTCTTCAGTAGAGGAGCTGCTGGAGGTCAAAGGGATCGGAAAGGCGATCCTCGACAGGAACCGCGACAAACTGGAAGTGAATTGAGGTAACGAAGGAGGCCGGTCGAATCGACTGGCCTTTTTATATCTGGTCGATCTGGCACGATAAATGGTTGGTTGTTGGCAAACGATTGTTCAACAATCCCAGGCTTACCCATGACTAGCTCTCTCTCCCTGGCCGACCAGATCACCCTCGAACTGCGAGCCGATATTATCGGCGGTCGCCTGGTTCCAGGCATGGCGCTGATAGAAAACAACCTGGCATCCGCCTATAACGCATCACGCAATACCATCCGCGAAGCCTTGCATCGTCTCGGCCAGGAAGGGTTGACCCGTTACGTGCGTAACAAAGGGGTGATGGTCCGTAGGTTGGATGCCGATGACGTGCGGGATCTGTTCAAGGTCCGTCGTACCTTGGAGCTACAGGCCATCATGGCCAGCAAGCCCTTGAGCGACTATCAGTCCGACCGGATGCTCGAAACCCTTGAAGCGGCTGAGCTGGCTCGTGAGCGCGAGGACTGGCGCGCCGTCGGGACCCACGGCTTGGCGTTCCACCAGCACATCGTTGGGCTGATGCGCAGTCCTTTGCTTGATGAGTTTTTCACTAACGTGGTTGCCCAGATGCGCCTGGTGTTCTGTTCCGCTCCCGATGAGGCGCGCTTCCAGGCGCCTTGGCTCGCCCGAGATCGACAAATCCATGACTGGTTGGCTGAAGGCAACAAGCTCGCAGCCCTGGAGGGGATGAACCTTTATCTCGACGATTCCGAACAGTTGCTTCTGCACCTGTTGGTTTGCGCCACACCTCAATGAACAAAGGACCTCGCCATGTACAAAGACTACCCCGCTGCTTACCAGGTCAGCAAAGGCTCAGCCTTGCAAGTAGACCAACCCTTCTACGAGCGCATCCGCGCCGAGCAGGGCAAGCGCACGCTCATCGAGCAGTTCGAGGTGCCGATCCGCACCGGTCGCGCTTGGCATGTGCCAGCGGGGCATGTGTTTCGCGTCACCACACCGGTGGGGCCGCAGGTGGGAGACTTCAACGTCTGGAATGCCCATGATCCGCGAGAGCGCCTGTGGGCTGCGCGTACTCGGCAACTCCAGGGTGCGCATGTCAGCACCCACGATCGGTTGTGGTCGAACTTGCCGTTTCTACGTCCACTGGTGACGATTACTGATGACAGCCTGGCCGGCTACGGCATCGACGAGCATGGCGGGCGTCTACATGATCTGTTGGGGACGCGTTGTGATCCTTACGTGAACAAGATGCTGACCGGTGAGGATTTCCATCATCATTGCCACTCGAATCTGACCCGGGCGGTATTGCCTCATGGTTTGACCGAGTTCGATGTGCACGATGTGTTGAATATTTTCCAATGCACCGGGCTGAATCATGACGACATGTATTTCATGAAGGCGTGTCCGGCGCAGAAGGGTGATTACTTGGAGTTCTTCGCAGAGATTGATTTGTTGTGCGCGTTATCGACCTGTCCTGGGGGTGATCTGTCGTTGGCCATGTGGGGGCCGGATGCCGAGGATCCTTTAAGCGTCTGTCGTCCGCTGGGGGTGGAGGTTTACCGGTTGGAGGATTCGTTGTTGCAGGGCTGGAGTCAACCGGAGCGGGCGGCTTACAAGGGGCTGCATGGGTTGCATATTGCCAAGGCGGATTGGGAGAAGTAATTGTGTTTGCTGGTTTGTTGTGGCGAGGGAGCTTGCGGGAGTGTCAGATTTTTTGTGTGCGGGCCGGTAACGGCCTGCCGTTAGGCAGACCTTCATTTACCACGTCGGCCTGATGAACCGATCCCCGTACAGGATCGCGAACTGATTCATGGCGCTTTTCCAGTCATGGGCTGCACTGCCCCAGTTTGCGGTTATATTGCGCAAGCCCAGCCAGATTAACTTGGTGGCAGCTTCATCGGTTGGGAAGTGCCCCCTCGTTTTAATGATCTTGCGCAGTTGAGCGTTGATGCTCTCGATTGCATTGGTCGTGTAAATCACTTTCCGGATGGCGGGCGGAAAGACAAAAAACGGGATGACTCGATCCCAGGCGCGTCGCCAGGCAGCTACGATGGTTGGGTACTGTTTGCCCCAGGGGCCATTTTCGAACGAGTCCAAAGCCGCTTCGGCGGCCTCGGCGTTGATCGCTTGATAGATCGGCTTAAGCGCTTTGGCCAGTTCCCGACGTTTGTCCCAGGCTGCATAGTCGAGGCTGTTGCGGATCAGATGTACGATGCAGGTTTGCAAAGTCGTCTCAGGAAACACCGCGCTCAGGGCTTCTGGCATGCCTTTGAGA
The DNA here is from genome assembly GCF_051131995.1 of Pseudomonas sp. Z1-29. Classification (NCBI taxonomy): domain Bacteria; kingdom Pseudomonadati; phylum Pseudomonadota; class Gammaproteobacteria; order Pseudomonadales; family Pseudomonadaceae; genus Pseudomonas; species Pseudomonas sp. Z1-29. The sequence continues at coordinate 1,881,564 of NZ_CP071645.1, forward strand.
CCATCGGTCACGGCAATCAGCACATCTTCGACTCCGCGTGTCTTGAGGTCATTGAAGACCTTCATCCAGAACTTGGCGCCTTCCGTTGTCTCGATCCAGATGCCCAAGATATCGCGGGTTCCGTCCGGTAATACGCCCAAGGCCAAGTAGATGGCCTTATTGCGGACCAGTCCTTCTTCCCTGATTTTGACCCGCAACGCGTCGAAGAAGATGACCGGATACATCTGCTCAAGCGGTCGTTGCTGCCAAGCGCCGATCTCCTCCATCACCGCGTCGGTGACCGAACTGATGAAGTCGTGCGAGACATCTGTCCCGTACTGTTCCAAGAGAAACGCGCGAATCTCGCGAACCGTCATGCCCCGAGCGTACATGGCGATGATCTTGTCATCGAACCCGGTAAAGCGCCGCTCATGCTTGGGAATCAGGATCGGCGCAAAGCTGCCATCGCGATCACGGGGAATCTCCAGACGAAGCGGACCGTCGTCTGTCAGAACGGTCTTGCCGCTTTTACCGTTGCGCTGGTTACTCGACTCCTCGGGACGCTCCGCGCCCTGAGGATAGCCAAGATGGTGGCCCAGCTCTGCGCCCAGGGCTCGCTCGATAAGCGCCTTCTTGAAGGCCATCGACGCATCCTGAATCGCCTCGGCAGTCATTGGGCCTTTGACGAACTGATCAATCAGCTCCTTCGGGATCGAAGGGAGCTCGGCTTTGGCCTCCAAGGCCGTCTTCTTTTTGGTTGGCATACATGCACCTCTTCAGCATGTTATGCCCGAACACAAAATTTCTGACAGTCCCGAGCTTGCTCCCTCGCCACAACAGCAGCTCAGCGATCCTTGGCCTCCTTCGCATCCATTTCCGCATTGCGCTCGGCAACACGTTTGCGTTGCTCATCCGTCAGTTCCACCTTGTTGGCGGTGTCACGCAGCATCATCAGGCCGCCAACGATCGAGCCGATGGCGACGATCAGGATCAACCAGGCATACCAGGGCATAGGGTTCTCCTTGAGTGGGGCAGTAGCCAAGCGAGTATTTCGCTGGCCATTGCCTCTACCACTTATGAGCGAAGGCTGTTCGCAGTGGTTCCATACTACGCCGGTTATGCCGGGTCCACCTTATAGCCCGGTCAACATCGCATCGGCCGGCGCGTCTGCGCGCAGTTGTGCCGTGAGGAAGAAATAGACGAAGCCGACTGCCATGAAGCCGAGGAAGATCAGCCCGATCAGCGTGTTGAACCAGGCCATCGCCACCAGGCACACCAGCGCCAGCGCCAGGGCGATCCCCGGTACGATCGGATAGCCGGGGGCGCGGAACGTACGTTCGAGATTCGGTTCGGTTTTGCGCAGTTTGAACAGGCTGAGCATGCTCATGATGTACATGACGATTGCGCCGAACACGGCCATGGTAATCATGGCCGCGGTCAAGGTCATGCCGCCGAGGTTGATCAGGCCGTCGCTGTAGATCGCCGCGATGCCGATCAGGCCGCCGGCGATGATGGCCCGGTGTGGGGTCTGGAAGCGTGACAGTTTGGCGAGGGACGCGGGAAGGTAACCGGCGCGGGCCAGGGCGAAGAACTGGCGTGAGTAGCCAAGGATGATCCCGTGGAAACTGGCTACCAGGCCGAACAGGCCGATCCACACCAGCATGTGCAACCAGCCGGAGCTTTCACCGACGACGGTTTTCATGGCTTGCGGCAGGGGATCGTTGATGTTTGACAGGGTGCGCCAGTCACCGACGCCACCGGCGAAGAACATCACGCCCATGGCCAGGAACACCAACGTCAGGATGCCGCTGATGTAGGCTTTGGGGATCGTGCGTTTCGGATCCTTGGCTTCTTCAGCGGCCATGGCCGCGCCTTCGATGGCGAGGAAGAACCAGATCGCGAAGGGAATGGCGGCGAACATTCCGGCAATGGCCGGTGCACCGAACACGTCGGAACCGGCCCAGCCGTTCAGGGCAAAGCTGCTGAAACTGAACGCGGGTGCGACCACGCCCATGAAGACCAGCAACTCGGCGACGGCAAGCACGCAGACGATCAGCTCGAAGGTCGCGGCCAGTTTCACCCCGAGGATGTTCAGGCCCATGAACACGATGTAGGCGCCGACGGCAGCGTGTTTCGGGTCGAGCGCCGGAAATTGCACATTCAGGTAGGCGCCGATGGCCAAGGCAATGGCCGGTGGTGCGAAGACAAATTCGATCAGGGTTGCCAGGCCGGCGATCAAGCCGCCTTTTTCGCCAAAGGCTCGACGGCTGTAAGCGAACGGTCCGCCAGCGTGGGGAATGGCGGTGGTCAGTTCGGTAAAGCTGAAGATGAAGCAGGTGTACATGGCCGCGACCATGAACGACGTCACCAGAAAGCCCAGCGTTCCGGCGACTCCCCAGCCGTAACTCCAGCCGAAATACTCACCGGAAATCACCAGGCCAACGGCGATGCCCCATAAGTGCAGGGTGCCCAGGGTGGGTTTGAGTTGTGTGTTCATCGGTGGCTCCCCTCGATAAATAGCAAAAGCGCTGGGGAGAGGGCAGTGCAGTGGACGTGCCACAGGGCTGGAACCGGTCGTAATAGGCGAAATCGTGTCGTATCGGGAATGTTCACTGCTGGATTGGCCGGATTTATGCCCCAGTTCGGAGCGTAGGTGTCTGGGCTGGCCTCATCGCGAGCAAGCTCGCTCCCACAGGGATCTTCGGTAGACGCAAAATCTCTGTTCACAACAGAGCCATTGTGGGAGCGAGCAAGCTCGCGAAGGGGCCCGCCCAGCCAACCATCAAGTCGATTTTTACAGATTCTTTATCCCCCACACCCTGCCTCGATCTCGCGCCTTTACACCCTCCCTGCCGACAATCCCCCCACACACGGCATGACGCCGTACCACGGAGAAATCCCATGAGTGTTCTGGACGGGGTGTCATTGCTGCTGGCAGTGGCGCTGTTCATTTATCTGCTGGTTGCGCTGTTGCGCGCGGATCGGAACTAGGAGCGGTTATGCACGGTTATGACTTCGGGCTGATCCTCGGCTTTTTTGCTCTGGTGCTGATTCCGGCACCGTTTCTGGGACGGTTTTACTACCGGGTGATGGAGGGCCAGCGTACCTGGCTGTCGCCGATTCTTGGGCCGGTGGAGCGCGGTTGCTACAAGGTGGCCGGCATTGATCCGACTGCCGAGCAGAGTTGGCAGAAGTACACCCTGGCCTTGCTCGCATTCAATCTGGCGGGATTTGTGCTGTTGTTTGCGATCCTGTTGTTGCAGGGTCATTTGCCACTTAACCCGGAAAACCTGCCAGGCATGGAATGGACCCAGGCCTTCAATACGGCGGTCAGCTTCGTGACCAACACCAACTGGCAGTCCTACAGCGGGGAGGCGTCCCTCAGCTATTTGAGCCAGATGGTCGGTCTGACGGTGCAGAACTTCGTCAGCGCCGCCACCGGCTTGGCCGTGCTGGTGGCGCTGTGTCGTGGGATCGGGCGCAAGTCCGCGACGACGTTGGGCAATTTCTGGGTCGACATGACCCGTGCCACCCTCTATGGACTGTTGCCGCTGTGCCTGCTGCTGGCGCTGTTTCTGGTGTGGCAGGGCGTGCCGCAAACCTTCGCGCAGTATGTGCACGGGGTGACGATGCAGGGCGTCGACCAGGTGATTCCATTGGGCCCGGCCGCCAGCCAGATTGCAATCAAGCAACTGGGCACCAACGGCGGTGGTTTTTTCGGTGTCAACTCGGCGCACCCGTTCGAGAACCCGACGGCCTGGAGCAATCTGTTTGAAGTCGCGTCGATCATCCTGATCCCGGCGGCGCTGGTGTTCACGTTCGGCCATTACGTCAAGGACCTGCGCCAGAGTCGGGCAATCATCGCCTGCATGCTGGCGCTGTTCCTGATCGGCGGCGCGACGTCGCTGTGGGCGGAATTCCAACCCAACCCGGCCCTTGATAACGCGGCCGTTGAACAGGCCGCGCCGCTGGAAGGCAAGGAGTCACGTTTCGGCACCACGGCCACGGTGCTCTGGTCGGTGACCACCACGGCAGCCTCGAACGGCTCGGTCAACGCGATGCACGACAGCCTCAACCCGCTGAGCGGCATGGTCGCGCTGGTGAACATGATGCTGGGCGAAGTAATTTTCGGCGGTGTTGGCGCCGGGCTCTACGGGATGCTGCTCAACGTGTTGATCGCGGTGTTCCTGGCCGGGTTGATGATCGGTCGTACGCCGGAATACCTGGGCAAGAAACTCGGCGCCCGGGAAGTGCAGTTGCTGGTGGTGACGCTGCTGGTGATGCCGGTGAGTGTGCTGGTGCTCGGCGCGATTGCCGCAAGCCTGCCCGGGCCCGCCGCGGCGGTGAGCAATCCTGGCGCTCATGGCTTCAGTCAGTTGCTCTACGCCTACACCTCGGCGGGGGCGAACAACGGTTCGGCGTTTGCCGGTTTCGGCGCCAACACGCCGTTCCATAACCTGATGCTGGGCCTGGGCATGTTGATTGGCCGTTTCGGCTACATCCTGCCGGTGCTGGCGTTGGCCGGCAGCCTGGCGCTGAAGAAGACCGCACCGATCGGCCAGAACAGCTTCCCGACCCACGGCCCGCTGTTCGTGACCCTGCTGACCGTGACCATCCTCCTGGTGGGTGGCCTGACGTTCTTGCCGACCCTGGCCCTGGGGCCGATCGCCGAACACCTGAGCATGGGTTTCTGAGGAATAGATGATGAATATGCCAATGAGCAAAACCGTCGTCGCCAAGGCGCCGGAACAACCGCAAACCCAGCTGTCGGCGCTGTGGCGGCCGGCGCTGGTGCAAGCCTTCGTCAAGCTCGATCCGCGCCAGTTGCACCGCGCCCCGGTAATGCTGGTGGTGGAGCTGACCGCGATCCTCACCACGGTGCTGTGCCTGGTTCCCGACGACGCCGTGCCGACTTTCGTCGCTGCGCAGATCGCCCTGTGGCTGTGGTTCACCGTGTTGTTTGCCAACTTCGCCGAAGCCTTGGCCGAAGGTCGTGGCAAGGCCCGTGCCGACAGTCTCAAGGCCGGCAGCGAAGGCCTGAGTGCTCGCCGCCAGACGGCGGACGGCTTTGAAGTGATTCCCGCCACCCGTTTGCGCAAAGGTGACGTGGTGCGTGTCGCCGCAGGGGAAATGATCCCTGGCGACGGGGAAGTGATCGAGGGCATCGCGGCGGTCAACGAAGCGGCGATCACCGGGGAGTCGGCACCGGTCATTCGCGAATCCGGCGGGGACCGTTCGGCCGTCACCGGCAACACTCGGCTGGTCTCCGACTGGTTGCTGATACGCATCACCAGCAATCCCGGCGAATCCACCCTGGACCGCATGATTGCCTTGGTCGAAGGCGCCAAGCGCCAGAAAACCCCGAACGAAGTGGCGCTGGACATCCTGCTGATCGGCCTGACGCTGATCTTCCTGCTGGTGGTGGTGACGCTGCAGCCGTTCGCCCATTTCGCCAATGGCAGCCTGCCGCTGGTGTTTCTGGTAGCACTGTTGGTGACCTTGATTCCCACCACCATCGGCGGGCTGCTGTCGGCGATCGGCATCGCCGGGATGGACCGTCTGGTGCGCCTGAACGTCATCGCCAAATCCGGCCGTGCGGTGGAGGCGGCGGGCGATGTCCACGTGCTGATGCTGGACAAGACCGGCACCATCACCTTTGGCAACCGTCGCTGTGCGGCGATCTATGCCGCTCCTGGGGTGAGCGCCAGGGAACTGGCTGAAGGCGCGTTGTTCGCCTCGTTGGCCGATGATACGGCCGAGGGCAAATCCATCGTCGAGTATCTGCGCGGCTTGCATCCCCAACCCGAGCCTGCTTTGGACGCGCTGACGGCGGTGCCATTCAGCGCCGAGACGCGGTTGTCCGGCGTGGATCATCAGGGGCGCGTCTATCGCAAGGGCGCGGTGGATTCCTTGCTGAGTTTCATCGGCCTGCCACGCAACGAGCTGCCGCCGGTACTGGCGCGGGAAATCGACAAGATCGCCCAGAGCGGCGGCACGCCGTTGCTGGTCTGCGTGGACGGCAGATTGCTCGGTGCCATTCACCTCAAGGACGTGGTCAAGCCCGGCATCCGCGAGCGCTTTGCCGAACTGCGCAAGCTGGGCATCCGCACCGTCATGGTCACCGGTGACAACCCGCTGACCGCTGCCGCGATTGCCGCCGAGGCGGGCGTCGATGATGTGCTGGCGGAGGCCACGCCGGAGAAAAAACTGGCGCGCATCCGTCACGAACAGAACGACGGCCGGCTGGTCGCCATGTGCGGCGACGGCGCCAACGACGCCCCGGCCCTGGCCCAGGCCGATGTCGGCATGGCGATGAACGACGGCACCCAGGCGGCGCGGGAGGCGGCCAACATGGTCGATCTCGACAGCGACCCGACCAAGTTGCTGGACGTGGTCCAGATCGGCAAGGAATTGCTGGTAACCCGCGGGGCCCTGACGACTTTTTCCATCGCCAATGACATCGCCAAGTACTTTGCGATTTTGCCGGCGCTGTTCGCCTCGATTTATCCACAGCTCGGCGTGTTGAACGTCATGCACCTGAACAGCCCACAGAGCGCGATCCTCTCGGCCATCGTCTTCAATGCCTTGATCATCGTCGTGCTGATTCCCTTGGCCTTGCGTGGCGTGCGAGTGCAGGCGGCAAGTGCGGCGGCGTTGCTGCGACGCAATCTGCTGATCTACGGCCTCGGCGGGATCGCGGTGCCGTTCGTGGGGATCAAGGCGATTGATCTGTTGCTGACGGGGTTGGGGTTGGTTTGAGCCTGAAGACATCCATCACAGATGTGTTTTCAACTGAGGATTTGAAATGTTCACCATGATTCGCCCGGCCCTGAGCCTGTTATTGCTGATGACCCTGATCACCGGCGTCGCCTACCCGTTGTTCGTCACCGGCGTGGCACAAATCGCTTTTCCGGAGCAGGCCAACGGCAGTCTGATCCACGATGCCGACGGCAAGGTCCGCGGTTCCCGATTGATCGCCCAGGACTTCACCGGCGATGCCTGGTTTCATCCGCGCCCTTCGGCCGGCGCCTTCGCCACGGTCGCCAGCGGCGCGAGCAACTTTTCCCCGAGCAACCCGGCGCTGGCCGCCCGGGTCATCGATGACGCCGGCAAGCTGCAAGTGCCCGGCCAGGGACCGGTGCCCCTGGCGCTGCTGAGCACTTCCGGCAGCGGCCTGGATCCGCACTTGCCTCCGGCCGCGATTGCCTATCAACTGGCGCGTGTCGCCACGGCGCGCAACTTGCCGGTGTCGACGTTGCAGCAGTTGCTCGACAGCCATATCGAGCGGCCTTTGGTGGGCCCGCCCGTGGTGAACGTGCTGGCGCTGAACCTGGCCCTGGAAAACCTGTAAACCGCTGTGGGAGCGAGCCTGCTCGCGAAAGCGGTAGCTCAGCCAACACTGTCGTTGACTGACCCACCGCATTCGCGAGCAAGCTCGCTCCCACAGGGTATCTTGATCAAATCTGAAAGAGACCCAGCATGAGCGACTCCGGCCGCGCCGATGCACTGTTAGCCAACCTGCCACGCAACGACCGTGGCCGCCTCAAGGTTTTCCTCGGCGCCGCCCCAGGCGTGGGCAAGACCTACGCCATGCTGCAAGCGGCCCATACCCGGTTGCGCCAAGGAACAAACGTCATCGCCGCGGTCGTCGAGACCCACGGGCGCGCCGAGACCGAAGCCTTGTTGAATGGCCTGGCGCAACAGCCGATGGTGCGTTCGGAATACCGCGGCGTGATGCTCGAGGAGATGGATCTCGACGGCCTGCTTGCCGCTCGCCCGAGCCTGGCGCTGGTGGACGAGCTGGCCCACAGCAACGCCCCCGGCAGCCGCCATGCCAAGCGCTGGCAAGACATCCAGGAACTGCTCGCCGCCGGTATCGACGTCTTCACCACGGTCAACGTCCAGCATCTGGAAAGCCTCAACGATCAGGTTCGTGGCATCACCGGAGTGCAGGTGCGCGAGACTTTGCCGGACTGGGTCTTGCAGGAAGCCGATGAGCTGCTGCTGATCGACCTGCCACCGCGCGAACTGCTGGAGCGTCTGCGCGACGGCAAGGTCTATGTGCCGGAACAGGCCCGCGCGGCGATCGATGCGTTTTTCACCCAGACCAATCTCACCGCCCTGCGTGAGCTGGCCATGCAGACCGCTGCCGCACAAGTGGACAACGACCTGGCCCAGGGTTATCGGCAACTGGGCCAGTCGGCTCCGGCGGTCCAGGGCCGGTTGCTGGTGGGCGTGGACGCTGATCACCAGGCCGAACGGCTGGTGCGCCACGCCAGCCGGGTCGCCCAGCGCCGGCATCTGCCCTGGAGCGTGGTGCATGTAGACAACGGCACGGCACGGGACGAGTCCTCGCGCCAGCGTCTGCAGAGCGCCCAGCAACTGGCGGAACGCCTTGGCGGGGAAGTGGTGCTGCTGCGGGCGGGAGAGGTCGCCAGGACGCTCATCCAGCACGCGATGCAACGGCGTGCCACGTTGGTGTTGGTCGGCCAGTCCCGCCGGCGTTTGCGCAGGCGCCTGTTCGGCGGCGGCCTGGCTTCGCGATTGCTGCGCGATGCCCGTGGGCTGGAGATCAACGTGCTGGACGGCGATGAAGCACCGCCGCCGCCCCGCCTGCGTCCGGGCACCGTCCAGACCGGGTTCGACTATGCGCTGGCGGTGGTCGCTACGCTGGCCGCCAGTGCCCTGGCCTGGGGAATTTCCGGGTTGCTTGCGTTGCCCAATATCTCCCTGGTATTCCTGATGGCGGTGTTGCTGGTGGCGGTGCGCAGCAGCCTCGGCCCGGCGCTGGCCTGTGCGGCGCTGTCGTTCCTGGCGTACGACTTTCTGTTCATCCCGCCGAATTTCTCCCTGACGATCCAGCGCGAAGAAGACGTACTGACGCTGGTGTTTTTCCTCTTGATGGCCGCCCTGACCGGCAACCTCGCGGCGCGCCAGCGTCGGCAATTGCAGGCGCTGCGCGACACCCAGCAGGAAACCGCTGAGCTGCTGGATCTGTCGCGCAAACTGACGGCCGCGACCGATCGCCAGGCCGTAATCAGCGCCGCCGTGCAACACCTCAACAGCGAGGGCGATCTGCAACTGTGCCTGCTCAAGCGCGACGCACAGCACGGCTGGCACGTCGAGACGGTTGCACCGTTGACCTTTACCGAGGCCGAGCGCGCTGCCGCCGACTGGTCCTGGCAGCACGATCAGCCGGCCGGCGCCGGCACCGCGACGCTGCCGTCCGGGCGCTGGTGGTGGTGGCCCTTGTCGTCTGAGGGTGGTCCGCTGGGCCTGTTGGGAGTCTGCCTGAAAGACGGCAAGCCGTTGAGCGGTCAGCGTCGCCGCTTGCTGGCGGCGCTCAGCCAGCCGCTGGCCCAGGCGCTGGCTCGGGCGCAGCTGGCGCAGGACCTGGAAGCGGCGCGGCTGCACGGCGAAACCGAGCAATTGCGCAGCGCCTTGCTGGCCTCCGTCTCCCATGATTTACGCACGCCCTTGACTTCCATGCGCGGCAGCATCGACAGCCTGCTGGCGCTGGGCGAGGCGATCCCGCTGCAGGACCGTCGCGAATTGCTCGAAGGCACCCGCGACGAAGCCGAGCGCCTGGATCGTTATATCCAGAACCTGCTCGACATGACCCGCCTCGGCCACGGTGCGCTGAAGCTGGCGCGCGATTGGGTATCGCCGGCCGATATCGTTGCCAGTGCGTTGAACCGGTTGCGGGCGGTACTGGCGCCACTGGCGGTCAGCATCGAGGTGCCAACCGGCTTGCCGCTGTTGTATGTCCATGCGGCGCTGATCGAACAGGCGCTGGTCAACGTGCTGGAAAACGCCGCGCGGTTTTCGCCGGCCCATGGTCGGTTGCTGTTGAGCGCCGCAGCGACGACCGATGAAATATGCTTCGCCGTGGCCGATGAAGGGCCCGGAATTCCCGAGCCGGAGCGTGAGAAAATCTTCGACATGTTCTACACCGCTGCGCGCGGCGACCGTGGCGGGCAGGGCACCGGGCTGGGGCTGGCGATCTGTCAGGGCATGGTCGGCGCCCATGGCGGGCGGATCAGCGTCGACGAGGGGCTCGATGGGCGCGGCACCTGCATCACCTTGCACCTGCCCTTGCAGGCACAACCGGGCATGGACGATGAAGCCTGACTGGCGCTGCGTTATGCTCTCGCCACTTGATGGAAATGAACGGACCCCATGAGCCAGAACGCGACCCTTTTGGTCATCGATGACGAACCGCAGATCCGCAAGTTCCTGCGGATCAGCCTGACCTCGCAAGGCTACAAGGTGCTCGAAGCCGAGACCGGCGCAGCGGGCCTGGCCCAGGCGGCGTTGAACAAGCCTGATCTTCTGGTGCTCGACCTTGGCCTGCCGGACATGGACGGCCAGCAGGTACTGCGCGAGTTTCGCCAATGGTCTGCCGTGCCGGTGCTGGTCCTGTCAGTACGCGCCAGCGAAGCACAGAAGGTCGAGGCGCTGGACAACGGTGCGAATGACTACGTGACCAAGCCTTTCGGCATCCAGGAGTTCCTCGCCCGGGTGCGCGCGCTCCTGCGCCAGGCGCCAGCGGGCGAGGCACCGTCGGCGGCATTGACGTTCGGCCCGCTGACGGTCGACCTGGCTTACCGCCGGGTCCTGCTGGACGGCGCCGAAGTGGCCCTGACCCGCAAGGAATACGCGGTGCTGGCGCAACTGGCGCGGCATCCAGGGCGGGTCATCACCCAGCAACAATTGCTCAAGGACATCTGGGGCCCGACCCACGTCGAAGACAGCCATTACCTGCGCATCGTCATCGGTCACCTGCGGCAGAAACTCGCCGACGACCCGACTCGGCCGCGGTTCATCGTGACTGAGGCGGGCGTGGGGTATCGGTTGTTGGAGGAGGGTGGGTTTTAGTCTTGTCCTGCCTGGCTGGCCTCTTCGCGAGCAGGCTCGCTCCCACACTTGAGCGCATTTCATTGTGGGAGCGAGCCTGCTCGCGAAGGGGCCGAAACAGTCACTCGAAGCCTTCAGCTCTGCTCGCTCTCATACCGATCCAGCGTATCGCTGGCTATCTCCCGTCCCAGCGCGATCAGCTCCGGTGCCTTGTAGAACTCGAAGAATCGGCACACCCGTTTTGGCACGTTGATCAGCACATCCGGCGGGTAGCCGGCGATCTTGTATTGGGCCAGCGACGTCTGCATCACCTCGAAGCTCTGGTTGATCAGATCGAGCAACGAGGCCGGTCCGACGTTATCGATGATGAAAGATCCGGTGGCGGATTTCGGCGCGCCTTCGATTTCGGGCGCGGCGGCCGGTTGCTGGCCTTCCGGCTCGGCCGAATCGAGCCATGGGTTGATATCGGCCGCCTCGGCCTTCAGCGCTTCCTGTTCCAACAGCAACAGTTGCTCGGCTTGTTTGCGGCGAAACGGCAACCGTGAACCGAGGGAACTGACCAAGGTGTCGAAGCGCCGCCGGAACGCGGCGGGGCGCTGGATCACAGGCAACCGGTATTGTTTCTGGTTGGTGGCGTTGAGGTTGACCGCGATGATCAGGTCGCAATGGCTCGACACCACCGGCACGATCGGCAGCGGATTGAGCAAGCCGCCATCCACCAGCATGCGGTTGCCTTGCATCACCGGGGTGAACAGGCTGGGAATCGCCGCCGAGGCGCGCATCGCCTGGTGCAGGCAACCTTCCTGGAACCAGATTTCCTGCTGGTTGGTCAGGTCGGTGGCTACCGCCGTGTAAGGAATGCGCAGGTCTTCGATATTGAGCTCGCCGACGATCTTGCGGATCTGCCCGAAGACTTTTTCGCCGCGAATGGCCCCGAGGCGAAAGCTGACATCCACCAGCCGGAGCACATCCAGGTAGTCGAGGCTTTCGATCCAGTTGCGGTAGTCTTCGAGTTTGCCCGCCGCGTAGATCCCGCCTACGACCGCCCCCATGGAACAACCGGCGATACAGGCGATGTCATAGCCGCGTCGTTCGATTTCCTCGATCACTCCGATATGGGCATAGCCCCGGGCGCCGCCCGAGCCCAATACCAATGCGACACGTTTTGTCATGAGCAGGCCTCTTGTAGAACAGAGCTCAACAATGCACTCATCGACGGGCCGGCTCAATCGCTGTAGCGCAGGCGTCGTTTTTTGACACGTCGCAGCAGCATTTGCGTATGCTCGTGCCCACTTGAATATAGCGGCCGCGCCGAGGCACTTTTTGCCGGCGAAACCGTCTTACCAGCACGACTGTTGACCTGACTTGAGGTGTTATCGATGAAAGCCCGGATCTGCCTGCCCCTGGTGGCGTCCCTGATGGTTCTGGCCTTGGCCGGTTGTGCCGGCAAGACCGCTTACCGCGACAGTTGCGGCAGCCAGCTCGACAGCGCGTGGCGCGAACTTGACCTGGCCAAGGCCGAAGGCTTCGCTGGCACCGTCAGCTACTCCAAGGCTCTTTCATTGCTGACCGGGGCCAAGACCCAGCAGCAATTCGAAGCTTTCGAGGGCTGCGCCAAGAAAGCCGAGAAGGCGCGTTTCTACATTCGCGAATCCCGCGCGGGGCGATAAACACAGCGGCGAGCTGCAAGCTGTAAGCAGAAGCGAAACTGCTTTTTCTTGCGGCTTGTGGCTCGAAACTCGAAGCTGCGTACGGAGTACGCCCGATGATTGATCGGCTGGTGGCCCGTATTCTGGGCCTGGAAGTCCGCCTGCTGGCCTGTCAGGCCCGCTTGAATGCCCATACCGACAGCGAAGCTTTGCACGACCTGCGGACCACCGTTCGCCGTTTGCGCAGCCTGCTTCGTCCGTTGCGCGGATTGCCCGGCGTCGAGCAGTTGGAAACAGCCGCTTCGGCAGTTGGCAGCCTGACCACACCCTTGCGCGACCGTGAGGTGCTGGCAGCTTATCTTCAGCAGCACGGCAAGACCGAGGCCGCGCAGCGACGCCAGCTGCAAATGGCCGAGGCCTATCCCGCCGTGGCCAGCAGTCCGGAGTTGGCGCATTTGCTGATGATCCTCGATGCGTTCCCACGCTTCATCCGCGCTGCCCAGCGCCAGGGTCTGCTTGCAGGGTTGCGCAAACGTGTCGAAAAGCGCCTCGACAAACAATGGAAAAAGCTCGGCGAGGCCTTGCGCGATCCGGCTCACGACCGCCACCGACTGCGCCTGCTGATCAAGCGCGTGCGTTATGCCATCGAAGCCTATCCCGAACTCGACCGCTTGCCGGAAGCGGCCATGCCCCGACTCAAGGCCGCCCAAGGCGCGTTGGGCGATTGGCATGATTGCTGGCAATGGCTGGCGCGTGCCGAGCAGGAAGCCGACTTGCGGGCCTGCGTACCGGTTTGGCGGATCACCATGGAAAAGGCCGAGGCCAAGTCCGACCGGGTACTCGAAAAACTCCTCGTCAGCTGCTTCGATAAGTCCGGAATCTACCCGTAACCCCTGTGGGAGCGAGCTTGCTCGTGATAGCGGTGTATCAGTCAATCCTTACGCAAACTGACCCACCGTCATCGCGAGCAAGCTCGCTCCCACAGGGAATTGAGGAGTATTCAGAACACACGGCTTTTCTGTCAGCCTCTTTGGCCGGAATGAGCGCTGTACTGCCCGCTTTGGATAGTTAATATCCATCATCGTTTCCCATCTCTTCGAGGTTGCCATGCGCTTTTCCGATTTGATCGATGCCGTGCGTCATCAGCCAGGCGCCGTCACCATTCCACCTGAGTGGGGTCAGGGCCGGGCCAGTTTTGGCGGCCTGGTGGCGGCGCTGCAATACGAGGCGATGCGTGCCCGGGTTCCGGCCGATCGCCCGGTGCGCTCGCTGGCGATCACCTTTGTCGGCCCGGTCGAACCGGATGTCCCGGTCAGTTTCGAGGTTGATATATTGCGTGAGGGCAAGGCTGTCAGCCAGGTGCTGGGGCGCGCTGTGCAGAAAGGCCAGGTGGTGACTGTGGTGCAAGGCAGCTTTGGCGCATCGCGAACCTCGGTGGTGGCGGTACAGGCTGATCCCGCGCCGCCGTTCAAGGACGTCGAGCAATGCCAGGAATTGCCCTACATCAAAGGCGGGACACCGGAATTCATGCGGCATCTGGCGATGCGCTGGAGCGTCGGCGGCCTGCCGTTTTCCGGTAACAAATCCCGAAGCATGGGCGGCTGGGTGCGCTTGCGTGGTGATGTGAAAGAGGAGGCGCTGGACGAAGGCCATATCCTGGCGTTGGTGGACGCCTGGCCGCCGGCGTTGTTGCCTCACCTGACGCAAATGGCACCGGGCAGCACGCTGACCTGGACCATCGAGTTCGTCCAGCCATTGCTTGAGCTCACGACATTGGATTGGTGCCAGTACCTGGCCGAGATCGAGCATGCCCAGGATGGGTATGGCCATGTCGCGGCGAAGTTCTGGAGCGCCGATGGCCGCTTGATCGCCATGAGCCGGCAGACGGTGACGATTTTCGGCTAAGGCGTTACGGCGATTCAGTGACGGTGGCGATCCCGCCAGGCCCGCCACCATCCGCCGCTGAGGAAAAAGCGTGGGAAGGTCAGGAACTGTTCCACCAGCAGGCGCGACATGGCGTCCTTGCGATCGCTGAAAGGTTCTGAGGCCTGCGCCTCGAGACCGTGGCCGTGGCGCTGCAATCCGAGTGCGGCGAGTACACCGATCACGCCGATGGCGACATCGCCCAGGCTCAGGCTGAAGACGCCCGATACGATCAACAGAAACGCGACAATGAACAGCGGCACCGCGATCAGATGCAACACCAGGTTGGTCGGGTGGCGGTGATTCTCGGGATAGGCGCGCCATTGCCAGGCCGGAAGGTTGGGGTGACGTTTGCCCATGATGCTTTGTCCTTGAGTCCGTGAAATCCGAATAACCCAAGAATAGGCCGGGCCAGGCAGGGCGGCGAATCACGGTTGGCTATCGTAACGATAGGCGTCATAGGCATATGGCTGTTGGGATGAGGCCAGCCCTGATGATAAAGGCTTCCTTCGTGAGAAGAACCCGCTCTTGTGGCGAGGGAGCTTGCTCCCGCTCGGTTGCGCAGCGACCGTAAAATCCTGGGGCCGCTGCGCAGCCCAGCGGGAGCAAGCTCCCTCGCCACAAGAGCTGTGCAGCAGATCCGGAATTACAGCTTCAACTGCCCAATCGCCCTGTTCAACTCACCCGCCAGCGTCGCTAGCTCATCGCTGGTGGTGGCCGAATCCACGGTCTGGCGCACGGTATTTTCGGTCACGTCGCGGATGCTCACTACGGCGCGGTTCATGTCTTCGGCCACCTGGCTTTGCTGTTCGGCTGCGACCGCGATCTGCGTGTTGCTCTCGCGCATCTGCGCCACCGCCTCGGTGATCTGCAGCAACGCGTCGCCGGCCTCGCAAGCCTGTTGCACGCAGTCGTCAGCCTTGTGCGAGCTTTGCTGCATGAACTCCACCGCATCGCGGGTGCCTGCCTGCAAGGCCGACACCATGGCGGTAATCTCGTCGGTCGAGGTCTGGACCCGCTTGGCGAGGTTGCGGACTTCATCGGCCACGACTGCGAAACCCCGGCCCATTTCGCCGGCTCGCGCCGCTTCGATGGCGGCGTTGAGTGCCAGCAGGTTGGTCTGCTCGGCGATGCTGTGGATCACGTTGACCACACCGTTGATCTTCTGGCTGTCTTCGGCCAGGCGCTGGATCATTTCGGCGGTCTGCTGCACGCCAGTGGACAGCCCGGTGATCGATTGCTGCACGCGACTGACCACTTGCCGTCCGTTACCCGCCAGGATATCCGTGGTTTTCGACAGGTCGCGGGTGGCGCCGGCGTGCTGGGCGATGTGATAGACCGTGGCGGTCATCTCATTGATGGCCGTGGCGGCCTGATCCGTTTCGCTCTGCTGGCCGAGCATGCCCTGGCGCACATCGTTCATGCTCGAAGCCAGGCGCGTCGCACCGTTATCCAGCTGTCGAGCAGTGCTGGCAACGGTGTCCACCACCCGCTGGTAGCCAGCTTGCATGGCATTGAACGCAGCGGCCATCTGGCCCACTTCGTCCTTGCAGGCCAAAGGCACGCGGGCGGACAGGTCACCACTTTTCTCCACATGCAGCATCACGTCTTTCAACGTGTTGAGCTGACTGAGAAGAAAGCGGATCAATAGCTGCGATGCTCCCAACATCGCCAGCATCAGCACGAATACTGCCACGGCATATTGACTGAAGCGTTCGCCGAACACCTGGCCCAGGCTGACCCCTCGGACCTGCTGTTCAAGGTGCATGGCATAAAGCACCAACAGCAATGTGGTGACAAAGGCGACCGCATTGACCGCCCAGAATTTGTACTTCAGCGAGATATTGCTAAGCCAGGCACCCATGGAAGGTTTTCTCTGATAGCGGAAACAGTTTTGGCAAGGTGCCAGTATTCTGCTGCTATGCAGGGGGCGGGGTTTTGATGTGGGTCAATGGATACCAGGGAACCCTTGTAGGAGCGAGCCTGCTCGCGAAGGCGATCGATCTACTGCAGATAATCTGACTGACAGACCGCTTTCGCGAGCAGGCTCGCTCCCACAGGGGCCCATTCCGGTCAGGAAATCACCGGCAAGCCGAAAAACGCCCGCGCACACGCCGTGCTGTGGGCCGCCAGGTCTTCCTCGCTTTCGCCCCGGTGCAAGGCGACTTCACGCAATACGTCTGTCAGATAGGCCGGCTCATTACGACCGTTCTTGGGCTTTGGGCGCAGGGTGCGGGGCAGCAGATACGGGGCGTCGCTTTCGAGCATGAGCCGGCCGCGGGGAATTTCCCGCACCAACGGATGCAGATGTGTGCCTCGGCGCTCATCGCAGATCCACCCGGTAATGCCGATGTGCAAGTCCAAGTCCAGGTAACTGAACAGCGCTTTTTTCTCACCGGTAAAACAATGCACCACAGCGGCGGGCAATCGGTCGCGAAAGTCCCGAAGAATCTCCAGCAGTCGCTGGTCGGCGTCGCGCTCATGGAGAAACACCGGCATTTGCAACTCCAAGGCGAGCGCGAGGTGTTCTTCGAGGACTTTTTCCTGCAGCGGGCGAGGAGAAAAATCACGATTGAAATCCAACCCGCATTCACCCACCGCGCGCACACGGTCCTGCTTGAGCAACTCGTGCAAATGCCTGGCGCTGTCAGCTGTCCAGTCGCTGGCGCTGTGGGGGTGGATGCCGGCGGTGGAAAACAGTCGCGTCCCGTCCTCGTCGAGCTGCTGGCATAGTTCGAAGGCCTGTTCGCTGCCCTCGATGCTGGTGCCGGTCAGCACCAACTGGCAGACCCCGGCGGCATAGGCGCGCTCAAGCACCGCCTGGTGTTTTTCGGCGAAACTGGGGTTGGTCAGGTTGACGCCGATATCGATGAGTTGCATGGTGCTACCTCGGCCCAAAGGCCGGAAAGCATACCAGAGCTGTAGATTTATAAAAAAAGCCAAGAACTACAATGAGTTGCGGCTGTCTGTTGAGGCCACGAGACAGGTCGGGGTGGTATCAATGCCATCGCTGTGCCAGTCTTTCGCACTTTTCAGCGCCCCACGGTGCTCTGTTTTGCCGAATCAACCACGGTTTGCCACCGGGTTGGCTCGGCAACATTCTTCCGGAGTGTGGATGGTTCGTCCCCAGGTATTGCTACTGCTGTGTTGTTCGCTGCTGTTGCCAATGGCGGCCGAAGCACGCCTGCCCGGACCGTTGCAAGTGGTGGCGCCGGGCACCGTGCGTGATCTGGCGCAGATCCGCAGCAGCCGGGTACTGAAGGTGCTGGTCAACCAGAGCCGCAACAGCTCCGGTGAAGTCCAGGGTCAGCCCATCGGCGTCGAATACCATCGCTTGCGGGCCTTCGAACAGTACCTCAATGGTCATGCCCGGGATGGCCAGGAAATCACCCTCAAAATCATTCCCAAGGCCAAGGATCAATTGCTCGGCGCACTGCAGCGCGGGGAAGGGGATCTGGTGGCGCCAGGCGAATTGCTTGAGCCGCAAGCCGGCCATGCGGTGAGCGCCAGTGAGCCGATACGCACCGATGTGCCGTTGCTGCTGGTGGGGATCAAGGGCGAAAAGCGTTATTCGCGCGTGGAGCAATTGTCTGGCAAGACCCTGGCGCTGCCCAACGGCAGTGCGGCGGGGGATGCGGTCAGCCAGATCAACCAGAAGCTGGCGTTGCTCAAGTTGCCGCCGGTGAAAATCGAATGGGTCGATCCCACCCTGGCGGTGGAGGATGTGTTGGAGATGGTCCAGGGTGGGATCTTCCACTTGACCATCGTCGAACAACCCATCGCCGAACGCTGGGGCAAGATCCTGCCCAAGTTGCGTTTCGACCGCCAGGTGCTCATCGGCGAGCCGAGTGATGAATATTGGTTCGTCCGCCGCGACGCCGCCATGCTGCGGGCGAGCATTGATCGATTCCTCACCACCTATAAAGTCCCCGACAACCAGGACGCCGCATTCCTGCGTATCTACCGACGCTTGTACCAGGTTCACTACCCGCTGGCCCGGGCCAATCGCCAACGCCTGGAAAAACTTCGGCCGGTGCTGCAAAAACATGCCCAGGCCCAAGGCATGGACTGGCTCAACCTGGCGGCCCTGGCGTTCAAGGAATCAGCCTTGCAACCCAACGCGCGCAGCGGCAGCGGCCCCACCGGCCTGATGCAGATCACGCCGTCCGCGGCCCAGCGGGTCGGGGTCAACAACATCCAGGACCTGGATGCCAATGTGCAGGCCGGCGCCAAATACCTGGCCATGATCCGCCGCAAATTCTTCTCCAGCCCCAAGCTCAACGAGCGCGAACGCATGGCGTTTGTCCTGGCTGCGTACAACATGGGACCAGAGCGCGTCCAAGGCATGCGTGCCGAGGCCCGGCGGCGAGGCTTGAACCCTGACCAGTGGTTTTTCCAGGTCGAGCGAATAGCCATGGAGCAGGTGGGAATGGGCGCCGTCAGCTACGTTAACAGCGTGAACAAGTATTACCTGGCGTTTGATCGAGAGCGTGAATCCCTAGAGCCGCAAGAGCGGAAAGTGGCTTCGACTAAATCATCTAATTTATAGATTGGTTTGGTGGGTTTTTTGCGCTTTTTACTCGAGATTATTTGATTAATATGGCGCCCAACACACACATCTCCCAAGGAATGCACCTCATGAGCACTTTCATCAACAAGGTTCTGTTTTCCCGCGCCGGCTACGGCCTGACTGTCCTGCGCATCGTCGTCGGGGTCATTTTTGCCGCCCATGGCTCGCAGAAACTGTTCGGGCTGTTTGGCGGTTATGGGTTGGCGGGCACGGCGCAATGGATGGACAGCATCGGCCTGACGCCTGGCTACCTGATGGCAACCCTGGCCGGTGGCACCGAGTTTTTCGCCGGGCTGGCCTTGATCATCGGCCTGCTGACGCGCCCGGCGGCTTTGGGTCTGGCCTTCCTGTCACTGGTGGCGATTTTCTCCGTGCACATCGGCAACGGTCTGTTCATGGCCAACAACGGTTATGAGTTTGCCCTGGCCTTGCTGGCCGGCAGTATCGCGGTGTTGATCGAAGGTGCAGGCAAGCTGTCGGCGGATAACGCCATCGCCCGTTGATAACTTGCTCAAGACAACAAGGCCCGTCCAGTACGGGCCTTTTTTGTGCGCGTCGATTCTTGACACTGGCCAGTCAGCTTCTCTAGGATGCCGCTCATGCGCCGATTTAAACAGCTACTTGCGGGGCGCCAGGTGACTCATCCAGTCACCGACAGAAGCCGTGAAACAAGGCTTCGAAATACCGCTAAAGCGCTGGTTCGGTGTTGCCTCTCACCTGCCATGCAGACTTTTGAGGCAGAGACACGACACAATGAACGCACCCAGCCCCCTCGTACGTCTGGCGCCGATCACGGCGAACCTGCTGCAACGCAATCCGAAAATTCTCCTGGGCGGTACCCATCAGCCTACGCTGTTGCGTTATCTCGACGGCTGGCCGCGACGCAGCCATGGCCCCGCGGCCTTCCTGATCCAGTTTGTCGAAGACGGTGAGTCGCTGGCGCGTTTCGCCGATGACAGTTTCGACCTGGCGGTAATCCAGTCACCGACGGCGGCGGACGCTGCCGAAATGATCCGGCACTTGACCCGTGTTGCACGGCAGGGGCTGATCACTCGCCGTTGAGGCGAGTCGGGCTACGGATAGCTGATATCGACGATGTAGACGAGCTTTTCTCCGGTTGGCGCCTGGACCCTGACTTCAGCGTCCAGCGTCTTGCCAATCAGGGCGCGGGCCAGGGGCGAGTCGATACTGATCAGGTTCTGCTTCAGGTCCAGCTCGTCAGGCCCGACGATGCGATAGCGCGATTCCTTGCCGTCCTCATCCTCAACGGTGACCCAGGCGCCGAAATACACCTTGTTCGGGTCACTGGGTTTTTCGCTGACGACCTTGAGTGCTTCGAGGCGTTTGGTGAGGAAACGCACGCGACTGTCGATTTCCCTCAGCATCTTCTTGCCGTAGGTGTATTCGGCATTTTCCGAGCGATCACCCTGGGCCGCCGCTTCGCTGACCGACTGGGTCACCTGGGGGCGGCGGACATGCCACAGTTCGTGGAGTTCAGCGCGCATCCGCGCTTCACCCTCGGGGGTGATCAGCGCGGTGCCGGCGGTACGGGGTGGACGATAGCGGCTCATGGCAACTTCTGGTGATGGCGAGGCCCGAAGTCTATCAACCCTCGCGCAACACTGTCAGTGGGCTGGCGTTGAGCGCCCGGCGAGTGCCAAATACGCCCGCCGCACCGATCAGCAACGCGCCCACCAGCGGCAATACCAGCAGCCATGGATGCGGATGCCACGGCAAGTCGAAGGCGTAACGGTAGAGCACCAGGCTGACCAGTTCCGAACCCAGCGCCGCGAGCAAACCGCTGACCGCACCCAACAGGCCGAATTCGATGCGCCGGGCCTTGGTCAACAGCAACCGCTCGGCGCCCAGGGCACGCAGCAGCGCGCCTTGGCGGATCCTTTCGTCGAGGGTGGCCTGCAAGCCGGAGAACAGCACCGCCATCCCCGCCGCCAGCACAAACAGCAATACGTATTCCACGGCCAGGGTCACCTGGGCCAGGATGCTGCGCAGTTGTTCGAGCAACGCCTCGACTTGCAGGATCGTCACGGCCGGGAAGGCGCGGGACAGGTCGACGATCTGCTGGTCATGGCCGGGAGCCAGATAAAAGCTGGTGAGGTAGGTCGCCGGCAGGTCCTTCAGCGTACCGGGCTGGAAAATCATGAAGAAGTTCGGCTGGAAATTGTCCCAGTTGATTTCCCGCAGGCTGGTGACCTTGGCTTCCCGGTTGAGGCCGCCGACGTTGAACACCAGGCGGTCGCCCAGTTTGATCTTGAGGTTCTCGGCCACCTTGCCTTCCACCGAAACCCCCGGGATATCGTCCGGTGGCTGTTGCGGCCACCAGTTCCCGGCCGTGACGACGTTGCCCGCCGGCAGCTCCGCCGCCCAGGTCAGGCTCAAGTCGCGTTGCAGCGCACGGTCACCGGCCGAATCCTTGGTGACGAACTCCTTGGCCGGCTCGCCGTTGATGCTGATCAGCCGTCCCGGTACCACCGGGTAGAGCGGGGCCGACTGCGCCGACAACGCCATCAGCTTGTCGGTGAAGGCCTGCTTGTCGTTGGGCAGGATGTTCAAGGCGAAATAGTTCGGGGCGTTTTTTGGCAACTGGTTTTGCCAGGTGTCCAGCAACTCGCCGCGCAGCAGCGCGATCAAGGCCATGGACAACAGGATCAGGCCAAACGCCAGGGCTTGCCCGGCTGCCGCCAAGGGATGGCGCAACAGCTGACCGAGTCCCAACCGCCAGGGCAGCGAGGCCCGGGCCAGCATCCGGCGCAGGCTCTGCAGCACCAGCAACAGCAGTCCGCCGAGCACCAGTGCGGCAATCACCCCACCACCGAGCAGCGCGAAAGTCAGCACCAGGTCCAGGCTCAGGCGCCACATGATCAGCCCGAGCGCACCGAGGGCCGCACCGTAGACCACCCAGCTACTGGAGGGAATCGGCAACATGTCCCGACGCAGCACGCGCAACGGTGGGACCCGGCCCAGTGCGGCGAGCGGCGGCAAGGCAAAACCCGCCAGTGCCACCAGCCCGGTGCCGATCCCGGCGACCGCCGGCAACAGGCCACCCGGGGGGACGGCGGTGGGTAGCAAGTCATGCAGCAAGGCAAACAATCCCAACTGGGCCACCCAGCCCAGCAGCGCACCGCTGATGCTCGCCAACAGGCCCAGCACGGCCAGTTGCAGGCTGAACAGCACCATGGTTTCCCGGCGCGACAGGCCAAGGCAGCGCAGCAATGCACTGGCATCGAAGCGTCGAGTGGCGAAACGGTTGGCGGAGAGGGCCACGGCAACGCCGGACAGCAGCACCGCCACCAGGCTGGCCATGTTCAGGTAGCGCTCGGCCTTGCCCAAGGCGCCGCCGATCTGGCGATTGCCGTCGCGAGCGTCCTGCAGGCGCTGGTTCGGCTCAAGACCTGGCTTGACCAGGTCGCGATAGGTTTGCAGCGCCGACGCCGGGCCGCGCCACAGGTCGCGATAGCTGACCCGGCTGCCGGGTTGCACCACGCCCGTGGCGTCCAGGTCCTTGAGGTTGATCATGACGCGCGGGGTCAGGCTGTAGAAATTACCGGCGCGGTCCGGCTCATAAGTCAGCACGCGGCTCAGGCGAACGGTCTTGTTGCCGACATCGATGCTGTCACCGATCTTCAGGTCCAGCGCGGTCAGCAGCCGTGCTTCGACCCAGGCCTCCCCGGGGGCTGGTCGTCCACCGGTCTCTTCCGGAGCGAAGGGCGCCGGGGCGCTTTTCAGTTCCCCGCGCAAGGGATAGATGTCATCGGCTGCCTTGACGCTGGACAGCTGGATACCGTTGTCGGTGGCGACAACGCTGGAGAACTCCACCACCCGGGCATGTTCCAGGCCCAGTTCGGTGCCGCTGCGGATCTGCTCCGGGCGGGCAGGGGAGCTGCCCTCGAGCAGCAGGTCGGCGCCGAGAAATTCGGTCGCGCGCATCATCATCGCGCCATTCAGGCGGGCGCCGAAGTAACCGATGGCGGTGCTCGCCGCCACGGCCACCAGCAGGGCGAAGAACAGCACGCGCAACTCGCCGGCGCGGGCATCGCGCAGCAACTGGCGCAGGGCAAGGCTGAACAGGCGCAACAGGGGCAAGCGTGCCATCAAGGCTCCAGGGGCGCGACCATCAGGCCGGCTTCAAGTCGGATCAGGCGCCGGCAGCGATGGGCCAGGCGTTCGTCATGGGTCACCAGCACCAGGGTGGTGCCGCGTTCCTTGTTCAGCTCGAACAGCAGATCGCTGATGCGTTCGCCGGTGTGGCTGTCGAGGTTGCCGGTCGGTTCATCGGCGAACAGCACGTCGGGCTCGGCGGCAAAGGCGCGGGCAATCGCGACGCGTTGTTGTTCGCCGCCCGAGAGCTGGCGTGGCGAATGCGTCAGCCGTTGGCCGAGGCCGACCCGTTGCAGCAGTTGTGTAGCGCGTTCCCGGGCATCCTTGCGGCCGTCCAGTTCCAGCGGCAGCATGACGTTCTCCAGCGCGTTGAGGCTGTCGAGCAGTTGGAACGACTGGAAAACGAAACCGACGTGTTCGGCGCGAACCCGGGCGCGCTGGTCTTCGTCCAGTGCGCTGAGGGCTTGGCCTGCGAGGGTCACTTCACCGCTGCTGGGCAAGTCGAGGCCGGCCAGCAGCCCAAGGAGCGTGGATTTGCCGGAACCGGACGCGCCGACGATGGCCAGGCTGTCGCCCTTGTTCAGTTCCAGGCTGAGTTCGTGCAGGATGGTCAGTTCACCTTCCGCGCTGGGAACCACTTTGCTAAGGTCCTTCGCGGTGAGAATGCTTGAGCCCATGGAGAATCCGATGCGAGTGTGGTTTTTGAGTGCCGGCCTGGCCTTGATGTGCATGGTCCAGAACGCAGCGGCGGGTACAGTCCTGATCGTTGGCGATAGTATCAGCGCGGCTTTCGGCCTGGATACCCGCCAAGGCTGGGTGTCGTTGCTGGAACAACGGCTCAAGGCCGAGGGTTTCGACGATAAAGTGGTCAATGCATCGATCAGTGGCGACACCAGCGCAGGCGGCCTGGCGCGCCTGCCGACGCTGCTTGCAGCCCATAAGCCGGAGCTGGTGGTCCTGGAGTTGGGAGGCAACGATGGCCTGCGTGGACAGCCGCCAACACAATTGCAACAAAACCTTGCAGCGATGATCGACAGCTCCCGCGCCAGCGGTGCCAAGGTGCTTTTGCTGGGCATGCAGTTGCCGCCGAACTATGGGCGACGCTACACCGAGGCTTTCTCGAAGGTCTACAGCACCTTGGCCGAGGAGAAAAACGTCCCGCTGGTGCCGTTTTTCCTCAAGGATGTCGGCGGCGTTCAGGGAATGATGCAGGGCGACGGATTGCACCCGTCCGTCGCGGCCCAGGGCAAGTTGCTGGAAAATGTCTGGCCGACGCTGAAACCGCTGCTTTGACGCTTTTCTACAGGCGGTCTTTCGGCTAATGTGGCGCCCCCGATTTGGAGCCCCCGATGCCGCGTCCCGCCTGGTCCCTGTTTGCCTACCAACTGATCGAGCCTGACGAACAGCTGGATCTGTTCGCCTGCCAGGAAGTGCGGGTGCATCTGGTGACCCGGCAGCTGGAGCTCGGCGGCTCGGCCGACCGGACCCTTTGCGGCAGTCTTTTGCCGGCGCAGCCACGCTGGTCGGCCGTCGACCGCAGGATTTTCCAGGACCATCGCCTCTGTTCCTTGTGCCGGGCGATCCTGGAATCGCAGAAGCGCGGTACCTCGCCGATCTGGCCGGAGCTGCGGTTCGAGTTGTGATCAGCGCGACCAGTGTGGGAGCGAGCTTGCTCGCGATCTGGCCGGCACATTCAATACCGTGCATACAGACCCACCGCTATCGCGAGCAAGCTCGCTCCCACAAGGGCTCACCAGCTTGATGACTGCTACACATCGGACGCTTCGGCGCCGCTCTCCCCGAAATAACGGGACGCAGTGTACAATCGCGTTTTCATACCCTCTGTTCGATCTGCGAAGGATTTCCCGGATGTTGCCGCGCTTGCCTGCCGTCGCCCGCTGCCTGTCTCTTGCCGCCCTGTGTATGGCGGGTCCCGTTGCTGCATTGGAGCTGCCTCTGCCGCCACCGGGTGAAGACATCATCGGCCAGGTGCAGGTCATCAAGGCCAAATACGAAGACACCTTCGCTGACCTGGGCACCACCTATGACCTGGGTTACACCGAGATGGTCGCCGCCAACCCGGGCGTTGATCCGTGGTTGCCGGGTGCTGGCACTGAAATCGTCTTGCCGACCCGTTTTATCCTGCCACCGGGCCCGCGCGAAGGCATCGTGATCAACCTCGCGGAATACCGTCTCTATTATTTCCCCAAGGGGCGGAACGTGGTCTACACCTTCCCGCTGGGAATCGGTCGCGAAGGTTGGGGCTCGCCCATCGCCCACACCAGCATCATCGCCAAGACGCCAAACCCGACGTGGACCCCGCCGGCCTCGATCAAGGCTGAACATGCCGCCGACGGCGATCCCTTGCCGAATGTGGTTCCGGCCGGCCCCGATAACCCGCTGGGC
The DNA here is from genome assembly GCF_051131995.1 of Pseudomonas sp. Z1-29. Lineage (NCBI taxonomy): Bacteria > Pseudomonadati > Pseudomonadota > Gammaproteobacteria > Pseudomonadales > Pseudomonadaceae > Pseudomonas > Pseudomonas sp. Z1-29. The sequence goes on from NZ_CP071645.1 coordinate 1,907,064, forward strand.
CCGTTCAAGTTCACGCTGGGAACGCCGGGTTACCTGATCCATGGCTCGAACAAGAAATTCGGCATCGGCATGCGTACCAGCCACGGCTGCTTCCGGATGTTCAACAACAACGTGCTGGAGATGGCCGGCATGGTGCCGGTGGGGACTTCGGTCCGGATCATCAACGACCCGTACAAACTGGGCCTGAGTGGCGGCAAGGTTTACCTGGAAGCCCACACTCCGCTGGACGACAAGGGCAACCCGTCGGTGGTGGACAAACACACCGCGGTCATCAACGCGATGCTCAAGCGTGAGGACATCACCAGCAACTTGCGCATGAACTGGGATGTGGTGCGTGACGTGGTGGCCGCTGAAGACGGCCTGCCGATAGAGATCGCTGTTCCGAGTGCCTCGGCACCGATGGTATCGAGCGCGCCGATCGACCTGACGCAATAGGGCGACGCGCCAACCTGACCCGCCCACATCCAAGGATGTCGGCGGGTTTTTTATCGCCGGGGAAAACGCCGGGCAATAAAAAAGCCGACCCAGTAATGGGTCGGCTCGATAACAATCCCGAAGGACTATTACTTGCGGCTAGCTTTTTCCAGCATGCGCAGAGCACGCTCGTTAGCTTCGTCAGCAGTCTGTTGTGCTTTTTGAGCAGCAGCCAGAGCTTCATCAGCTTTGCGGTAGGCTTCGTCTGCACGAGCTTGGGCGCGAGCTGCTGCGTCTTCGGTGGCAGTCAGACGTGCTTCGGTTTCTTTCGATGCGCTGCTGCAACCGGTAGCCAGAACTGCGGCCAGGGCCAGAGCAGAGAATTTCAGAACGTTGTTCATCGTGTTCCCCTTCAAAGGACTTTCTATTTAGTGACTGTCTCCCCAGAGTGAGGAGTTAGCCGGCGTACATACTACTCATTACTTGTAGTAAGTAAACTGACGTAGCGCAAGAAGCAAAAAAATTGTAGGCGGTGATTCTTTTTCAAGCAACTTTTCCGAGCGGTGTTTGAAAAATATCCAGCGCCAAGCCCCGGAATGGAGCACGGCGATGAAGAAAAGTTCCGTTGACGCGACAACTCACAGGCCTGCGCTAAAGTCGCTGTTTATTGATTCCCTTAGAGTTTTGTTCATTTTTTGTGCAATCGTCCCGGCATCTTTTTATTGCCGGTGACGGTGACTTTAACAATCGGCGCTCGTCCAAGACTCAACAACTGGCGATGTTCACCTATTGCGCCTTGGGCGACTACCGCGCGACCGTGTCGCTCAATCGATAAACCCGTCGAGGTTTAACACCTCGGTGACAGGCGTGCCTTGAGCATTTGCGTCATTGGTGCCTACTATTCACGACGTGCTCGGGTTTGAGCGATTGGTTTTTTGCGCTCGGTGACCAGGCAGGCACGGGGTGGCGTAGATGTTCCTTCGCCGGAAAAACATCGGTAAGGTAGGGGTCGGCATTCAGACCCGCGAGGAGTAGTGATGAGCGAGGCGGTTTCCATCCACCATGACCAGGCTGGTCATCAGTTCGAGACCATTGTGGACGGTCATCGTGCCTATCTGACCTACATGGACCTGGGCAAACAGACCCTGGACATCTATCGCACCTTCGTGCCTAACGCGCTGCGTGGCAGGGGGATTGCTGCGAAGTTGACCGAAGAGGCGTTGAAGTACGCTGAAGAAATGGGCTACACGGTGATCCCGTCCTGCTCCTATGTGGAGCGCTACATGGAACGGCACCAGCGGCACGCGGCGAAGCTCTGACGCAATGATTCCCGATAAAAAAACGCCGGACTGAGAAGCCCGGCGTTTTTTTATGTGTTGATGTTTGGTGGATAAAGCCCGATCAGCTGCGCTGACGCTTTGGCAGCACGTCCTTGAGTTTGGCGTGCATGCCGCGCAGGGTCTTCTCGGTGGCGCTCCAGTCGATGCAGGCATCGGTGATGGAGACGCCGTACTGCAAATCGGCAAGGTCCTTCGGAATCGCCTGGCAGCCCCAGTTCAAGTGGCTTTCGACCATCAGGCCGATGATCGACTGGTTGCCCTCGAGGATCTGGTTGGCGACGTTTTCCATCACCAGCGGCTGCAATGCCGGATCCTTGTTGGAGTTGGCGTGGCTGCAATCAACCATGATGTTCGGCTTGATGTTCGCCTTGTTCAGCGCCTGCTCGCACAGCGCGACGCTGACCGAGTCATAGTTCGGCTTGCCGTTGCCGCCACGCAGCACGACGTGGCCGTAGGCGTTGCCCTTGGTGGTGACGATCGAAACGCCGCCTTCCTGGTTGATGCCCAGGAAACGGTGAGGACTGGACACCGATTGCAAGGCGTTGATCGCCACGGTGAGGCCGCCGTCGGTGCCGTTCTTGAAGCCCACTGCCGATGACAGGCCGGAAGCCATTTCGCGGTGGGTCTGGGATTCGGTGGTGCGCGCGCCGATGGCCGACCAGCTGATCAGGTCCTGCAGGTATTGCGGGGAGATCGGGTCCAGGGCTTCGGTGGCGGTGGGCAAGCCCATTTCGGCCAGGTCCAGCAGCAACTGGCGACCGATGTGCAGGCCATCCTGGATCTTGAAGGAGTCGTCCAGGTAAGGGTCGTTGATCAGGCCTTTCCAGCCGACGGTGGTCCGGGGCTTTTCGAAATACACCCGCATCACCAGGTACAAGGTGTCGGAGACTTCCGCCGCGAGCACTTTCAGGCGCTCGGCATATTCATGGGCGGCCTTGATGTCATGGATTGAGCAGGGCCCGATGACCACGAACAGGCGATGGTCGGTGCCGTCGAGAATGTTGCGGATGACTTCCCGGCCCTTGGTCACGGTGCGCAGTGCAGCATCGCTCAGGGGGATATCGCGCTTGAGCTGGTCAGGCGTGATGAGGGTCTCGTTGGAGGCGACGTTAAGGTCATTGATCGGTAAATCAGCCATCGTGTTACTCGTCAGGTCACGGGTGCCGGCCGCCAGCGATCCCCGCGCGGCGGTGCACAGCGGATTTAAGCGCGGCGGGGAGCCGAACCTTAGCGCGTTAAGAGGTGGCTCGACAATGGGCAGGGGCGGGTTTACTCCCCTATTTTCCGGGTAACCGTGATCGGGTCGGCCCGCGAAGGAATAGGTAACCGGGTGTAAGGACGTTTGCATGCCTGACCGCTCGCGCTGATAGTGTGCAGGGATTGTTCACCAGAGGAGTCGTGTGATGCAGGCAGGCGGTAAACCGAGGATCGGGGTGATCGGCACCGGCGCGATTGGCGGGTTCTATGGCGTGATGCTGGCTCGTGCCGGCTACGACGTTCACTTTCTGCTGCGCAGCGAATTTGCCGCCGTGGCCGAGGCTGGCCTGCGGGTCGACAGCGCGGTGCATGGCGCGCTGGCGCTCCAGCCGGCCCAGGCCTATCGCTCGGCGGCCGACATGCCGCCTTGCGACTGGCTGCTGGTCGGTGCCAAGACCACCAGCAATGCCGACCTGGCCCCAGCCATCATCCAGGCCGCGGCCGACGGCGCGAAAGTGCTGTTGCTGCAGAATGGCCTCGATGTCGAGGAGGAGCTGCGACCACTATTACCCGATTCACTGCACCTGCTTGGCGGCTTGTGCCTGATCTGCGTCAATCGGCTCGGCCCGGGCGTCATTGCCCACCAGGCGCTCGGGGCAATCAACATTGGTTACCACAGCGGTCCAGGGACGGATCAGGCCGCACGCATGGCGATCGTCGAGGAGGGAGCGGGGCTGTTCCGGGCAGCGGGCCTGGATTCCCAGGCCATGCCAGACCTCGGGCAGGCACGCTGGCAGAAGCTGGTGTGGAACGTGCCCTATAACGGCCTTTCGGTTCTGCTTGGCGCGAGCACGACGCCGTTGATGGCAGACGACCACAGTCGTGGACTGATCCAGGCGCTGATGGCTGAAGTGGTACGTGGCGCACAAGCCTGCGGTCATGAGATCGCGCCAGGCTACGCGGAATATCTGTTCACGATGACCGGAAAAATGCCCGACTATTGGCCCAGCATGTACCACGACTATTCCCAACGGCGCCCGTTGGAGCTGGAGGCGATCTACGCTCGGCCACTGGCGAGGGCCAGGGCGGCGGGGTGCGAGTTGCCGAAAATCGAAGCCTTGTATCAGGCACTGGCGTTCATCGATCGACGCAACCGCTGATCGGACGAAACGGGGGAAGCATGGCAAACAATATCGATGACAGGCTGGTGCTGGCGATTTCGTCGCGAGCGCTGTTCGACCTGAGCGAAAGCCACAAGGTTTACCTGTCGGGGGGCGTCGAAGCCTATCGGCAATACCAGATCGAACACGAGGATGAAGTCCTTGAACCGGGGGATGCCTTCGCGCTCGTGCAGAAACTGCTCAACCTCAACGAGCACCTGGGCCGTGCCCGCGTCGAGGTCATCCTGGTTTCGCGTAACAGCGCCGACACCGGCCTGCGGGTCTTCAACTCGATTCACCACTATGGACTGGCGATTTCCCGTGCCGCGTTTGTCGGCGGTCGCAGCCCATACCCGTACCTCAAGGCGTTCGGCTGCGATCTGTTCCTGTCCACTCACGCTGAAGATGTACGCAGTGCCCTGGATGCCGGATTTGCCGCAGCGACGATCCTTTCGGGCGGTGCCAGCCGCGCCGCCAGCGAAGAGCTGCGCATTGCCTTTGACGGCGACGCGGTGTTGTTTTCCGACGAGTCTGAGCGTGTCTACCAGGCTGGTGGCCTGGAGGCGTTCCAGGCCAGCGAACGCCAGGCCGCGCGCGAGCCGCTGCGAGGAGGGCCGTTCAAGGGGTTCCTGGCGGCGCTCAATGCGCTGCAACGGGAATTCCCCGAGGACGCCTGCCCGATCCGGACCGCGCTGGTCACCGCCCGTTCGGCGCCGGCCCATGAGCGGGTCATCCGCACGCTGCGCGAATGGGACATCCGCCTGGACGAGTCGCTGTTTCTCGGCGGCCTGACCAAGTCCGCCTTCCTCGAAGCCTTTGCCGCCGACGTGTTTTTCGACGACCAGACCGGGCACTGCGAACTTGCCCGGGAAGTGGTCGCCACCGGGCATGTGCCCCACGGTATCAGTAACGAAGTGAAGCCCTGAGCGCCCGTTCCCCGGGGCGCTGCTAAGCTGAATCAATCTCCGCCATCCTGGCACTCGAGGAGGTCACATGATTCGTTCGATGCTGTATGCCACGGACCTGGGGCTGTACGCCCCGTATGTGATGCAGCATGCCTTGGCGTTGGCACGGACGTTTGAAGCCGAGTTGTATGTGGTGCATGCGGTAGAGCCGATGGGGCTGTTCGCCGAATCGGTGTTGCAGAGCTATCTCGACGAGCAGGCGTTGAACGAATTTCATCGCCAGGGTCTGAGTACGGTGATGGCTAACATCGAGCAGCGGGTCCTCGACAATTTTCGCGAAGAGTTGGGCGAGGGGCAGCAGGACCTGAAATTGATCAAGTCGGTTCGGGTGTTCCAGGGCGACCCCTCCCAGGTCATTCTTGAACAGGCTGCGAAACTCTCCGTCGATTTGCTGATCGTAGGCAGTCATTGCCAGGGGGCGAGCGGCGAAACGCCGTTGGGCAGGACCGCCGCGCGGGTATTGCAGTTATCCCGCGTGCCGGTCTACCTGGTGCCGCTGGTCCAGCGCAGGCGCCAGGGCGAAGCTTGAGGCTAAATGATGGCTTTTTATAAAAAGTTCTAGATTTATTGGTGCGACCATTCATATAGTTATATACACCGTCGCTGATGCCCGTGACGTCCAACTGCTTTGAGGGATACATATGAAGCTTCAACAACTGCGCTACATCTGGGAAGTGGCGCACCACGACCTCAACGTTTCCGCAACCGCTCAAAGCCTCTACACGTCGCAACCTGGCATCAGCAAGCAGATCCGCCTCCTGGAAGACGAGCTGGGCGTCGAAGTCTTCGCCCGCAGCGGCAAGCACCTGACTCGCGTCACTCCCGCCGGTGAACGCATCATCACCACCGCCGGCGAGATCCTGCGCAAGGTCGAAAGCATCAAGCAGATCGCCCAGGAATTCTCCAACGAGAAAAAAGGCACCCTGTCCATCGCGACCACCCACACCCAGGCGCGTTATGCCTTGCCGCCGGTTATCAGCAATTTCATCAAGCAATACCCTGACGTGGCGCTGCACATGCACCAGGGGTCGCCGATGCAGATCGCCGAAATGGCCGCTGACGGCACCGTCGATTTCGCCATTGCCACCGAGGCCCTGGAGCTGTTCGGGGACCTGGTGATGATGCCGTGCTATCGCTGGAACCGCTGCGTGGTCGTGCCTCAGGGGCACCCGCTGACCAAGCTGCCGAAGCTGACCCTCGAAGCGCTGGCCGAATACCCGATCGTGACTTATGTGTTCGGTTTCACCGGTCGCTCGAAACTCGACGAAGCCTTCAGCCATCGCGGCCTGACCCCGAAAGTGGTGTTCACCGCTGCCGACGCCGACGTGATCAAGACCTATGTGCGCCTCGGACTGGGCGTGGGCATCGTCGCGAAGATGGCGGTCGACACCAAGCTCGACAATGACCTGGTGGTTCTGGACGCCAGCGAGCTGTTCGAATCCAGCGTGACCAAGATCGGTTTCCGCCGCGGTACGTTCCTGCGCGGATTCATGTGCGATTTCATCGAGAAATTTGCCCCGCACCTGACCCGGGAAGTCATGGCCAAGGCCATCCAGTGCCACAACAAGCAGGAACTCGAAGAACTGTTCGACGGCGTCGAACTGCCGGTGCATTAAGCAGACCTCTAGATCGCCTCGGTGACAGCGAACTGTTGCCGGGCGCCTGCCACGACGATCTCCACTTCATCCCCTTCGAATTTGCCCGACAAGCCTCGGCCCAGTGGTGAGCGAGGGGTGATGACGGTAATCGGCTGCCCCACCAGCGAGACCTTCAGCCCCGCCGCGTCGGGTCCCAGGAACAGCCACTGCTGGCGACCCTCCTCATCTTCCAGCCCGATCAATGTGCCGACCTGGATGCCGCGTTCTTCATCGTAAGGTCTCAGCGCGAGGTTCTGGCAGAGCACCAGTGCCTGGCGGATTTCCTCCACGCGCCTGGCTTGCCCGGCCGCAAGGTACGAAGCCTCCAGGCCCAGGGTGTCGTATTTGTTTTCGGCGATATTTTCCTCGTGGGTCGCGGTTTCGTAGGCGGTCTGCGCGGCGCGTTCGGCGATATCGAGGTCAATCCTGAGCTTGTCGAGAATCAGTTGGTGGACGGTCTGTTTGTTCATGTTCATTCGCAGAATTGCAGGACATTGGCGCGGCTTTTCTCGCTAGGCGCGTTCTGGTCCTGTTGGAGCCAGAATTGACACTTTGGGTTGGACAGGTTGCGAGGGTTGCTGCGGGCCTGGTCGAGGGCCTGGCGTTGCTCGTTCTTCTGCAGGTTCTGTTGATACTGCTCGAACATTGGGGTTGACGTTGGGGTCGGCTCCGGGGCTGGCGGTGCTGCCGGCGGCTGCGCCAATTGATGAACCGCGGCGGCCACCGGGGCCAGTTGCTCATCGAACAGAAACCTGGACAGCAGCCATCCCGTCAGCACGATGGCAAGGAATCCCAGCCACAAACCCAAGGCGATGCCCAGCGTCAGTTGCAACGTTGTGAGGCGGGGAGAGGAGTGGTCGGGCATGTCTGCTTCCTGGCGATGAACATGGAGGATGCGTTGATTGTCGCATGAAGATTAATCGCCGTCGGCCCTTCTGCTTCACGGCTTTAATGCGGGACAATCAGGCTTTGCCACAGGGAGTCGGGAATGACTGTGCGTTGGGATATTTTTTGCACCGTCGTCGATAACTATGGCGACATCGGCGTCACCTGGCGCCTGGCTCGGCAATTGGTCGCCGAGCATCAATGCGCGGTGCGGCTGTGGGTCGACGACCTGCGCGCCTTCGAGCGGTTATGTCCGTCTATCGATGTCACGCTGACCGAGCAATGGCAGCAAGGCGTACAGGTGCGTCACTGGCCCAAGGACTGGCAGCCCACCGAAGCTGCCGATGTAGTGATCGCCGCATTTGCCTGCCAGTTGCCCAGCGCCTACATGGACGCGATGGCCGAGCGTCCGGCGGCGCCTTTGTGGATGAACCTCGATTACCTGAGCGCCGAGGATTGGGTGATCGGTTGTCACGGTTTGCCGTCGGTGAAGTACAAACATGTGCAGAAATATTTCTTTTTTCCGGGCTTTCAGGAGGGCACCGGTGGCTTGCTGCGGGAGGCCGGTTTGTTGGGGCGTCGTCGAGAATTTCAGCAGGATGGCGAGGCGCAAAAGGCTTTCCTGCAAGGATTGGGTGTCGAGCGCGAGTCAGGGGCGCGGCTGATTTCGCTGTTTGCCTATGAGAACGACGGTTTGGCCAGCTGGTTTGATGCGCTGGCGACGGATGCTCGTCCGTCGCATGTGCTGGTTCCGGAGAGCCGCATTCTCGCCGATGTGGAGCGTTGGGTTGGAATCGACGGCCTGAAAACCGGTGCCGTGCATCGCCGTGGCGCCCTGACCGTACAGGTGCTGCCTTTCGTGCGCCAGGATGAATACGACCAACTGTTGTGGTGCTGTGATTTCAACGCCGTGCGTGGCGAAGACTCCTTCGTGCGCGCGCAGTGGGCCGGCCGGCCGCTGCTCTGGCATATCTATCAACAGGAAGAAGACGTCCACCTGGAAAAACTCGAGGCGTTTCTCCGCTTGTATACCGAGGGGCTCCCGGAGGCTGCGGAAAAAGCGATCAGCGGTTTCTGGCGGGCCTGGAACGCCGGCCAAGGCGTGGCAGAGCACTGGAGCGCCGCCTGCGAGCAACACCAGGTGCTCGCCGAACATGCCCAGGCGTGGTGCGAGAAACAGGCCTCTCGAGCCGATCTTGCCACGGCGCTGGTGAAGTTTTACCGAAATTGGATATGATACGCGGCCTAGATTTTTGTAAATCCCATCCAAATTCGGATATTCGCAATGAAAACTGGTAAAGAACTCAAACCCGGTACCGTGATTCGTATCGACAACGATCCTTGGCTGGTTCAGAAAGCTGAATTCACCAAGTCGGGTCGTAACAGCGCGATCATGAAGACCAAGCTGAAAAACCTGCTGACCGGCTACAAGACCGAAACCGTCTACGGTGCGGACGACAAGCTGGACGACGTGATCCTGGACCGTAAAGAGGCGACCCTGTCTTTCATCAGCGGCGATACCTACACGTTCATGGACACCACTGACTACACCATGTACGAACTGAACGCCGAAGACATCGAAAGCGTCCTGCCATTCGTTGAAGAAGGCATGACCGACGTCTGCGAAGCCGTATTCTTCGAAGAGCGCCTGGTTTCCGTGGAACTGCCGACCACTATCGTGCGTGTAGTTGACTACACTGAAGGTTCCGCTCGCGGCGACACTTCCGGCAAGGTCATGAAGCCTGCCAAGCTGAGCAACGGTACTGAGCTGCAAGTTGCTGATTTCATCGAAATCGGTGACAAAATCGAGATCGATACCCGCGAAGGCGGTTCCTACAAAGGCCGCGCTAAATAAGCGAAGCTTTCTGTATGAAAGAAAAGCCCGACCATTGAGTCGGGCTTTTTATTTCCTTCATTTTCGATCCGGGCTCTGTGGCTCCACCATTACTTCAGGTGTTGCTTGAGTTCCTCGGACGCCTGCAGCATCGCCGAACGCACCGCCGGTACCTGGCTCACCACGTTAAGCAAGCCATAGTCGTGGATCATGCCGTTGTAGCGCACGGCTGTAACCGGTACACCCGCCGCATCCAGTTTGCGCGCGTAGGCTTCACCTTCGTCGCGCAGCACATCAGCCTCGGCGGTCTGCACCAGCGCCGGCGGGAGGCCCTTGAGTTGTGCGGTAGTTGCCCGCAATGGCGAGGCATAGATCTCGTTACGCTGCCCCGCATCGGTGGTGTAGTTGTCCCAGAACCACTTCATCATGTTCTTGCTGAGGAAGTGCCCTTCGGCGAACTGGTTGTAGGACGCCGTCTCGAAGCTGGCGTCGGTCACCGGCCACAACAATGCCTGGAAGCGGATCGCCGGCGTACCCTTGTCCTTGGCCATCAGCGCGACGACCGCCGCCATGTTGCCGCCGACGCTGTTGCCCGCTACGGCCAGGCGCTTGCCATCGACATTGATCTGTTTGCCATGCTCGGCCACCCACTTTGTCGCGGCGTAGGCCTGGTTGATCGCTACCGGGTAATGCGCCTCGGGCGATGGTGTGTAGTTGACGAACACCGCAACGGCACCCGAACCCGCCACCAGATCCCGAACCAGTCGTTCATGGGTGGGGAAATCGCCCAGTACCCAGCCACCGCCGTGAAAGAACATGAACGCGGGCAACTCACCCTTGACCCCGGCCGGACGAACGATGGTCAGACTGATCGACTGGCCATCGACCTGGATGGTTTTCTCGCTGACGTCGGCCTTGGGTAGCGTCAACTTCACCCCCGCCTGGGCGCCGACCAGTACGGCACGGGCATCTTTTGGCGACAACTGCTCCAGCGGTTTGCCGGTGCCGGCATTCAGTGCGTCGAGGAACGCCTGGGTGTTGTGCTCGACGATGCCGTCGGCGAAGGCGTTGCTGATGCTCAGGGCGAGAAGGGTGCCGGTCAGGGCTTTGCTGAGGGTGTTCATGTGAATCTCCTTGAAGGTCGGTCCGGGGTAGGGGTTTAGACGGTTACGTGCAGGCGAACATCAACGTTGCCGCGGGTGGCGTTGGAGTACGGGCAAACCTGGTGAGCGGCTTCCACAAGGCTTTGGGCGTCGACCTGGTCAAGACCTGGCAGGCTGATGTGCAGGTCGATGTCGAGACCAAAACCACCGGGAATCTGGCCGATGCCGACGTGAGCAGTGATCGAGGCGTCGTCCGGGATCTTGCGTTTGCTCTGGCTGGCGACAAATTTCAGCGCGCCGATGAAGCAGGCCGAGTAGCCGGCGGCGAACAGTTGCTCTGGGTTGGTCGCAGCACCGCCCGCACCGCCGAGTTCCTTGGGCGTGGCAAGTTTGACGTCGAGGATGTTATCGCTGGAGATGGCACGACCGTCACGGCCGCCGGTGGAGGTTGCGATTGCGGTGTAGAGAGTTTTCATGGTGGACGCCTCGTTTGATGGTTGGTTTGCTGCGCTAATTATTTGCGCGCTAAGTAGGTGTGGGAAGAATGTAATACGCAAGTGTTTTGCGCGCAAGATAAAAATTCGAAATGAGTTTGGACAGACCAGTCCTGGATGGCTGAGAGCCTTGGTTTAGAGCGGTTTAGGGGGGCTGAATTTTTTTGATGTGCGAGGTCTGGCAGGCCGGCCAACGCTATCGCGAGACAGCGGATTGGTGGTGGCCACGGATTTTGTGACCAGTAAAGGTCAATGTGGGAGCGAGCCTGCTCGCGAAAGCGGTGGTTCAGTTGGCGGCGATGCTGGAGGTGCCGGCGCCTTCGCGAGCAGGCTCGCTCCCACAGGGGATCGGTGGTGGGCACTAATATTGTGACCAGTGAGGGTCAATGTGGGAGCGAGCCTGCTCGCGAAAGCGGTGGTTCAGTTGGCGGCGATGCTGGAGATGCCGGCGCCTTCGCGAGCAAGCCCGCTCCCACAGGGGGTTCGTGCTGGCCACGGATTTTGTGACCAGTGAAGGTCAATGTGGGAGCGAGCCTGCTCCCGATAGCGGTGGTTCAGTTGGCGGCGATGCTGGAGGTGCCGGAGCCTTCGCGAGCAGGCTCGCTCCCACAGGGGGTTGGTGGTGGCCACGGATTTTGTGACCAATGAAGGTCAATGTGGGAGCGAGCCTGCTCGCGAAAGCGGTGGTTCAGTTGGCGGCGATGCTGGAGGTGCCGGCGCCTTCGCGAGCAGGCTCGCTCCCACAGGGGATTGGTGGTGGGCACTAATATTGTGACCAGTGAAGGTCAATGTGGGAGCGAGCCTGCTCGCGAAAGCGGTGGTTCAGTTGGCAGCGATGCTGGAGGTGCCGGCGCCTTCGCGAGCAGGCTCACTCCCACAGGATTGGTTGCGTCAGAAAAATCAAAGGCTGTCCTGCAAATGCCCGCGCAGTTCCTGCAGGTCATGTTGCAGTTTTTTCAGTTGTTCCAGCGTCTGGCCGCTCGCGGCGAGGATGCATTGGGGGATGTCGAGGGCCTTTTTCTGCAGGGCGCGGCCCTGTTCGGTCAGCTCGACAATGACCACGCGTTCATCTTCGCGGCTGCGGGTGCGACTCAACAGGCCTTCGGCCTCCAGGCGCTTGAGCAGCGGGGTCAGGGAGCCAGGGTCGGTGAGCAGGCGGTTACTGATTTCGCCGACGGTCAGCCCGTCTTGTTCCCACAACACCATCATCGCCAAGTACTGCGGATAGGTCAGGCCCAACGCCTGGAGCAGGGGCTTGTAGACCTTGGTCATCAACAGCGACGTGGAGTGCAGGGCGAAGCAGACCTGGTTTTCCAGCAGCAGGGCTTCGCAAGGATCGGGGGTGTCGTGTTGGGTAGTCATGGCAAAACCTTTCATCAATGATCGTTACGAATCTAGCGGACAAGCCTTTAATGCACCAGATAATTCTGACGTATTGATCAGCCGTTACGTTTCCTGGTGACCGCCAACTGGGTAGGATAGGCGCCCTGATTAAGGGGAGAGTCGTCTGTGATCGAGGTCATGCTGTATTTGCTGTTGGGCGCCGCGCTGGGCACTTTGGGGGGATTGTTCGGCATTGGTGGCGGGCTGATCGCGATTCCAGTGCTGGGTGTATGGTTCGGCCTGGATCAGCATCTCGCCCAAGGTACGGCATTGGTGATGGTCGTCCCCAACGTGATGCTGGCGCTGTGGCGTTATCACCAGCGTAATCGTATCGAAATGCGCCATGTCCTGCCGCTGGCATCCATGGGCTTCTGCTTCGCGTGGCTTGGCTCCATCTGGGCCGTGGGCATTGACGCGCAAAGCATGCGGATTGGTTTTGTGGTGTTCCTGGTGGTCCTGGCGGCCTACAACCTGATCCGCATGTTCGCCGCGACGGCGCCGGCTTCGGCGCGGATGCGCCACGGCTGGCCTTGGCTCGCCGTGCTGGGCGCGGCATCGGGCACCATGGGCGGTCTGTTTGGGGTGGGCGGAGCGGTTGTCGCCACGCCAATACTCACCAGCGTGTTTGGCACTTCCCAGGTCGTCGCCCAAGGGTTGTCCCTGGCGCTGGCCTTGCCCAGCACCGGCGTGACCCTTGCCACCTATGCGTTTCACCATGAGGTGAACTGGTGGATCGGGCTGCCCCTGGCTGTCGGTGGGCTGATGAGCATCAGTTGGGGGGTGAAGGTCGCCCACGCGATGCCGGAGCGATTGCTGCGCGGGCTGTTCTGCGGCTTCCTGGTGCTGTGCGCGGTGTTGCTCCTGCTTAAAGTTTGAAACCTTCGACGATGTGTTCGGCCAGGCACTCGGTGATCGGCGACGGATTGTGCAGGTTGCGGATCAACATGATGCTGGCCTCGGGCAGCTCCGGCAGGTTCTCGGCCTCGCCGAGGACGCGCATGTCCGGGGTCAGCAGGCTCTCCAGTTGCGCGGTGATCGCCAGGCCCGCGCCAACCACCGCCATGATCGCCGACAGGCTTGAGCTGTTGTACGCCACGCGATAATCACGCCCCATGGCGTCCAGCGCATTGCACGCCCATTGCCGACAGAAACAATCACTGTTGAACATCGCCAGCGGCAGCGGTGTTTGTTCATGAGTGTTGAAGCAGGCCGCCTCGGCCCAGACAAAACGTTCCTTGCGCAGCAACTGACCGATCTCGTCGCCTGGTTTGCGAGTGACGATGGACAGGTCGAGATCCTGGCGCAGCAGCAGTTGCTTGGACGATTCGCAGTGCACTTCGATTTCGATCAGTGGATAGAACTGGGCGAAGCGCTGCAGGATTCCCGGCAAAAAGCGCATCACATAATCGTCCGGCGTGCCGATGCGGACCGTGCCGACCATGTGCGGTTCGCGCAGCGTGTTGAAGACTTCACTGTGCAGCTTGAGGATCCGCCGGGCATAACCCAGCAACACCTGGCCCTCGGCGGTGAGCTTGACCTGCCGCCCGTCGCGCTCGAACAGGCGGCGCTGCAAGACGTCCTCTTCCAGGCGCTTCATCTGCATGCTGACGGCCGATTGCGTACGGTTGACCAGCTCCCCGGCGCGAGTGAAGCCGCCCTGGTCGGCGATGGCGACGAAGGTCCGCAGCACTTCCGTATCAATGCTCGGGTAACTCGACAATTGATCAATCTCCGAGATGTATTGCATAAGAAACATTCGTTGGATTGATCTTATCCCTGGCGCGAGACTAGAGCCATCCCCAACGGAGGACATCACGATGAAAGGTCAAAAAGGTTATTTGCTGATTGATAAATTCTCATCCCACGGTTTTTCGCTCAGCGCGCTGTTGCACAAGTTTAGCCGCTGGTACGAATTGCACCACGAGCGTGAACTGCTCGCCTCGATGAGCGATGAGGCGCTCAAGGACATAGGTGTCAGCCGTGCCGATGTTGAAAAGGAAGTGGTTCGGCCATTCTGGGATGACCCGATGCACAAATGAGCCATCCTTCCCTACACAAACCGCTTAATGGTGAGGTAGGTTGCGAGCAGACAAGGAGATCTCCATGCCCGCGACTGTATCCTTTACCCTCAGACAGGCCCGACGCCTGGCGTTGGCCGCCCAAGGATTCGATGGGCGACCATCGCCAGCTTCGGTGCAACCCGCGCGCCTCAACCGTCTGATCGAGCGCCTCGGCGTCGTGCAGATCGATTCAGTCAATGCCTTGGTGCGCTCGCATTACCTCCCGCTGTTCTCCCGCCTTGGTCACTACAATCGCGACTTGCTCGATCAGGCAGCCTGGAGCCAGGGGGGCCGCCGTACGTTGTTTGAATATTGGGGGCATGAAGCTTCGTTGATGCCGGTTGCGATGTATCCGCTGATGCGTTGGCGCATGGCGCGGGCGGCCCGTGGCGAAGGCATTTACCAGCAGTTGGCGCGGTTTGGTCGTGAGCAGCAGGACGTGATTCATCGGGTCCTTCAGGCGGTTCAGGAGCAGGGCGCGCTTGGCGCCGGCAGCTTGTCCACCCGTCAGGAGAAGGCCGGTCCCTGGTGGGACTGGAGCGCCGAGAAACATGCGCTGGAATGGCTGTTCGCCGCGGGCAAAGTCACCGTAGCCGGGCGGCGGGGGTTCGAGCGGCTCTATGATCTGCCTGAGCGGGTGCTGCCCGAGTCGGTCCTGCGCCAACCGCAGCTGGACGAAGCCCATGCCCAACGCGCGTTGCTCCTGCATGCGGCGCAGGCCTTGGGCGTCGGCACCGAGAAGGACCTGCGTGATTACTTCCGCCTGGATCCGGCCGACAGCCGCGCGCGACTGGCCGAGTTGGAGGAGGCGGGTGAGTTGTTGCGATGTCAGGTGCAGGGCTGGAAGCAGCCGGCCTGGTGCCAACCCACCGTGAAAATCCCCCGCAAGGTCGCTGCCAGTGCCTTGCTGTCGCCGTTCGACTCGCTGGTCTGGGAGCGCAGCCGCACCGAGCGCTTGTTCGACTTCCGCTATCGCCTGGAAATCTACACGCCGGTGCACAAGCGCGTGTATGGCTATTACGTCTTGCCGTTTTTGCACAATGAGCGGATTGCGGCGCGGGTCGATCTTCGTGCGGAGCGGGCCTTGGGGCGGCTGGCCGTGCATGCCGTGCATGAGGAAGAGCCGGGGCTTGACGAGGAGGGCATGCAGGCGCTGGCGATGAATCTGCGGCGCATGGCTGACTGGTTGGGACTGGAGCGGGTGCAGCTCAATTGCCAGCGGGAGGGTGGGGTGCGGTTGGCGGTGGCGTTGGCGCGGGTTGATGGTGGCTGAGCTGGCCCCTTCGCGAGCAGGCTCGCTCCCACAAGGTATTTATGGTGACCACGGCTTTTGTGTCCGCAGCCAGTCACCTGTGGGAGCGAGCCTGCTCGCGAAGCGATTGAGCAGGCGAAGAAGCCCCTACTGACTCACCGCCGTACCTGCTTCAGCGTCTCGGCAATCAAGAACGCCAGCTCCAGCGACTGATCGGCATTCATCCGCGGGTCGCAGTGCGTGTGGTAACGATCCGACAGCCCATCCTCGGTGATCGGTCGGGCGCCGCCGATGCATTCGGTGACGTTCTGCCCGGTCATCTCGATATGAATCCCGCCGGCGTAGGTCCCTTCGGCTTCATGCACCTGGAAGAACTGCTTCACCTCGCCAAGAATCTGCGCAAAATCCCGGGTCTTGTAGCCGCTGCTGGCCTTGATGGTATTGCCGTGCATCGGGTCGGAACTCCAGAGCACCTGCTTGCCTTCACGCTGCACGGCGCGCAACAGTTGCGGCAGGTGATCAGCGACCTTGTTGGCGCCCATCCGCGCGATCAGGTTCAGTCGACCGGGGTCGTTATCCGGGTTGAGCACGTCGATCAGGCGGATCAGGTCGTCAGGGTTCATGCTCGGGCCGACCTTGACCCCGATCGGGTTGTTCACCCCCCGCAGGAACTCCACATGCGCTCCGTCCAGCTGGCGGGTACGATCGCCGATCCACAGCATGTGGGCGGAGCAGTCGTAATAATCGTTGGTCAGGCTGTCACGGCGTACGAAGGCTTCTTCATAGTTGAGCAACAACGCTTCGTGGGCGGTGAAAAAACTGGTCTCGCGCAGTTGCGGCGAGCTGTCCATGCCGCAGGCGCGCATGAACGCCAGGGTTTCGTCGATGCGGTCGGCCAAGTGGCTGTACTTTTCCGCCAGGGCCGAGTTGGCGATGAAGTCCAGGTTCCACTTGTGCACCTGGTGCAGATCGGCGAACCCGCCCTGGGCGAACGCCCGCAGCAGGTTGAGGGTTGCGGTGGACTGATGATAGGACTGCAAAAGCCGCTCCGGATCCGGCACGCGACTTTTCTCGTCGAAGCCGATGCCGTTGACGATGTCGCCCCGGTAGGCCGGTAGTGTCACGCCATCGATCGTCTCATCGTTGGCCGAGCGCGGTTTGGCGAACTGGCCCGCCATGCGCCCGACCTTGACCACCGGGCAACCGGCGGCGAAGGTCATGACAATCGCCATTTGCAGCAGCACCTTGAAGGTGTCGCGGATCTTGGCGGCGGAAAATTCGGCAAAGCTCTCGGCGCAATCGCCGCCCTGCAGCAGGAAGGCCCGACCCTGGGTGACTTCGGCAAACTGACGACGCAATTCCCGGGCTTCACCGGCAAACACCAACGGCGGATAACTGGCCAGGGTCTGCTCCACCTGCAGCAGATGCGCCGCGTCGGGGTAGCGGGGTTGTTGCTGGATCGGCAGGGCGCGCCAGCTGTCAGGGCTCCAGGGTTGGCTCATCATGATCTCTAGGTGATTTACGCTCGGGCGCTCATGTTATCAGCAAATTAGTGCGTGACCTGTTCCGCTCGCTTCGCCGACAATCGCGCCTTTGCCCCGTTTGCGCGGGCTTGAGCCAGCACGGCAACATCAGGAGAGGAAATGACAGAGGAGCGCGTCGAGCATTTGCTCGCCGAGGTGCACGACGAGTTCGGCATGATCCGCGTACTCGAAGTGGCCGATTACCGGTTTCTCGAATTTGGCGATGCGATCGAGCAGAGCTGCGTGTTCACGGCTGATCCGAGCTGGCTCGAATATGACTACACCCGCGCCATGCTCATCGGTGCGTTGTGCCACGAGCAACCGGAGAGCGCGCTGTTCCTCGGGCTGGGGGCCGGTACGCTGACCCAGGCCTGTCTCAAGTTCCTGCCGCTGGAAGATGTCGAGGCCATCGAACTGCGCCCCGACGTGCCGCGCCTGGCCATCGAATACCTCGGGCTGGACGATGATCCGCGCCTGTACATTCGTGTCGGTGATGCCTTGGAGCTGCTTGAAACGGCGGAGCCGGCGGACCTGATTTTCGTCGACCTCTATACCGATGTCGGTCCCGGCGTCGGTCACCTGGCCTGGGGATTTCTGGAAAACTGCCAGAAGCGCCTCAATCCCGGCGGCTGGCTGGTGATCAACCAGTGGGCCACCGACGATGGCAAGCCGCTGGGCGCGGCGCTCTTGCGCGGCTTGTATCACCGGCACTACTGGGAGTTGCCGGTGAAGGAGGGCAACGTCATCCTGATCGTGCCGGCGGACCTGGACCAGGCATTGGACATGCAAGGTCTGGTCGCCCGTGCCGAAGGGCTCGCGCCGCGGCTGGGTTATTCGTTGCAGTCGCTGATCAAGGCGATCCGCCCGGCGACTTGATCGGCTTTTCAAGCATTCTTTTGGATGGGTTCCCCCGTGGCGAGGGAGCTTGCTCCCGCTGGGCCGCGAAGCGGCCCCTTCGATTTCAGATATCAACCCAGGCGTCTGCTTCGCAGCCGAGCGGGAGCAAGCTCCCTCGCCACAGGGAGCTCATCACAGGGCTTAGCCATCCAAAGGTGAACCGTTTTAGCTAACGCCCTCAACGCCTGCTGCACAGAGCCCCACCACACCCTTCGTTGATAAAAAAATCTCCCTTTTTCAACGAATTCCGGTATAGTGCGCGCCGGCCTTTAGCCGGGCCGCGTCACGGTAGCGCAATTCCCCGAAGCCAGCTTCGGTTGCATGTCCGCACAACGGATGCTTCCACGACGTTCTTTTTCATTCATTCGTTTTCGCAAATCCCCGCCGACAAAGCAGCCAGGGCGACTCTTGAGTCTCAACACGGCATGCGCAGCTTTGGAGCATGGGTCTTTGCGGATGCACTTAGAGGCAGACCCATGACCCAGGAAACCGGCGGCTTCGCCGCTTTTAATCTCAACCCGAACATTCTTGCTGCCGTCATTGCGACTGGCTACGAAGAACCTTCGGCTATTCAGCAGCAATCGATCCCGATCATCATGGCCGGCCACGACATGATTGGCCAGGCGCAAACCGGTACGGGTAAAACCGCTGCGTTCGCCCTGCCGATCCTGCATCGCATCGATCCTGCCAAGCGCGAGCCGCAAGCCCTGATCCTGGCGCCAACCCGAGAGTTGGCGCTGCAAGTAGCAACCGCTTTCGAAACCTACTCCAAGCAAATGCCTGGCGTTACCGTTGTGGCCGTTTACGGCGGCGCCCCGATGGGCCCACAACTGAAAGCAATCCGTAATGGCGCGCAGATCGTTGTCGCCACCCCGGGCCGTCTCTGCGACCACCTGCGTCGTGACGAGAAAGTCCTCGCTACCGTGAACCACCTGGTTCTCGACGAAGCGGACGAAATGCTCAAGCTGGGTTTCATGGATGACCTGGAAGTCATCTTCAAGGCCCTGCCAGCGACTCGCCAGACTGTTTTGTTCTCGGCCACCTTGCCGCAATCGATCCGTGCCATTGCCGAGCGCCACCTGCGCGATCCGCAACACGTGAAGATCCAGACCAAGACCCAGACCGTTACCGCGATCGAGCAGGCTCACCTGCTGGTTCACGCTGACCAGAAGACTTCCGCCGTTCTCAGCTTGCTGGAAGTGGAAGACTTCGACGCCCTGATCATGTTCGTGCGCACCAAGCAAGCAACCCTGGACCTGGCCAGCGCCCTGGAAGCCAAAGGCTACAAAGCCGCTGCGCTGAACGGTGACATTGCCCAGAACCAGCGCGAGCGCGTGATCGATTCCCTCAAGGATGGCCGTCTGGACATCGTTGTGGCGACCGACGTTGCTGCCCGTGGTCTGGACGTTCCGCGCATCACCCACGTGTTCAACGTGGACATGCCGTACGATCCGGAATCCTACGTCCACCGTATCGGCCGTACCGGCCGTGCCGGTCGCGAAGGTCGCGCGCTGCTGCTGGTGACTCCGCGTGAGCGCCGCATGCTGCAAGTGATCGAGCGTGTAACCGGTCAGAAGGTCGCGGAAGTCCGCCTGCCGGACGCCCAGGCCGTCCTCGATGCCCGTATCAAGAAACTGACCAACAGCCTGTCGCCGCTGGTGGCTGACGCCGAATCGACCCACGGTGATCTGCTCGATCGCCTGACCGCCGACATCGGTTGCACCCCGCGTGCCCTGGCCGCTGCCCTGCTGCGCAAGGCTACCAACGGTCAGGCGCTGACCCTGGCGGCGATCGAGAAGGAACGTCCACTGGTGCCGAACAGCGCGCCGCGTGGCGATCGTCCCGAGCGTACCGGTGATCGTCCGGACCGTGGTGATCGCGAGCGTCGCGCGCCGATCCCGCTGGGCGAAGGCCGTGCCCGCTGCCGTACCGCGCTGGGCGCTCGTGACGGCATTGCCGCCAAGAACCTGCTGGGCGCGATCCTCAACGAAGGCGGCCTGGCCCGCGAAGCGATCGGTCGCATCCAGGTGCGTGACAGCTTCAGCCTGGTGGAACTGCCGGAAGAAGGCCTGGAGAAGTTACTGACCAAGCTCAAGGACACTCGCGTGGCTGGCAAGCAGCTCAAGCTGCGTCGTTACCGCGAGGATTGATCGGCCCGCAGGCTGATTGATCGAGCATGA
Source organism: Pseudomonas sp. Z1-29 (assembly GCF_051131995.1). Lineage (NCBI taxonomy): Bacteria > Pseudomonadati > Pseudomonadota > Gammaproteobacteria > Pseudomonadales > Pseudomonadaceae > Pseudomonas > Pseudomonas sp. Z1-29. The sequence continues at coordinate 1,927,388 of NZ_CP071645.1, forward strand.
AAAAATCCCCGACTGGTTCGGGGATTTTTTTTGCCTGTTATCTGGTGTTCCTGCCGGGGGAGCGGTGTTGAAGCCAATCGCGAGCAAGCTCGCTCCCACAGGGGATTTGTGAGGCCGAAAATCCAATGTGGGAGCGAGCTTGCTCGCGATTGGAGCGACTCGGTCTGCTGGTCAATCAAACCGATAAATGTCCATCCCCAACGTTCCCATCGTGAACCCTTCATGGGCAATGCTGAATTTCCCACCCGCACCCCGGGCAAAATACAGCGGCAACAGGTGCTCGTCGCTGGGATGGCTGCGCACCGCATTGGGGGCCTGGCGGCGGTAATCATGCAGCGCGAACTCGTCGTTGGCCGCCAGTTGCGCCACTATCCAATCGCGGAATGCCTTGGCCCAGGGCTCGATGCTGTCAGGGCCGGCGTTCCAGTCCAGATCCCCCAGGTTATGCGTGATGCTGCCGGAACCGATCAGCAGAATGTCCTGTTCGCGCAGTCCTGCCAGAGCCCGGCCGACCTGCGTCTGCAGTGTCGGGCCGCGCTGGCTGGGCAGGGAAACCTGTACCACGGGAATATCGGCCTCGGGGTACATCAACGACAGCGGCACCCAGACGCCATGGTCCGATGGCCGCACTGTCTCCAGGCGTGCCGGCAATTGCGCTGCATTGAGCAGTTCGGCGACCTGCGTTGCCAGCAGGGGATCGCCTGGCGCCGGATATTGCACTTCGTACAACGCTTTCGGGAAGCCACCGAAGTCATGCCATGTACGCGGTCGCGGGTTGGCGCTGACCAGCAGTTCATTACTCTCCCAATGGGCGGACACAATCACGATGGCCTTGGGCTTCGGCATTTGCGCGGCCAGGCGAGCCAAGGCCGGACCGCTCTCGCCGGGTTCCAGGGCAAGCATCGGTGAACCATGGGAGATAAACAGGCTGGGCAGCATGGACGGGCTCCTGAGCGTTAAGATGGGTTCATCTTCGGTCAGGTCAACGATCGAAATCTAATATAAGTTTTAACCCGTTTTGATCGAATTTATGGAGCGATTCCCATGGACCCCGAGTTTTGGCACAAGCGTTGGTCAACCAACCAGATCGGTTTTCATCTGCCGGAAGTGAACCCTTACTTGCAGCGTTTCTGGCCACAGTTGGGATTGCCTGAAGAAACTCGAGTATTGGTGCCCTTGTGCGGCAAGACGCTGGATCTGCTGTGGTTGGCGCAACAAGGTTTTTCCGTGCTGGGGGTGGAGCTATCGGAAAAGGCCGTCACTGATTTTTTCCAGGAGCATCAGCTTGAGCCAAACGTGAGTGAGGAGGGCGCCTTCAAGGTATTTCGTTCTGGTGCCATCGAGATCCGCTGCGGTGATGTCTTTGCGTTGACACCTTTGGACGTCGCGGATTGCGCGACGTTGTATGACCGTGCGGCACTGATCGCCCTGCCTGCACCGATGCGCGAGCGTTATGCGGCCCATCTGCAGAGCATAATGCCGGACTGCGTCGGCCTGCTGATTACCCTGGACTACAACCAGGACGAGATGCCTGGGCCGCCGTTCTCGGTAGGACATGAAGAGGTGCAGCGGTTGCTGGGCAGGGCTTGGCAATTGCAAGTCCTGCAGAAGCAGGATGTGCTGGGCGAGAGTTGGAAGTTCTTGCAGGCGGGCGTGAAGCGGCTGGATGAGCGGGTATATCTGGTGTCCAGTCGTGGGGTGCGCTCAATGACCCCGTCCCGGACGGGCCCGCTGCCGCTTTTGACTTAGCAGGCACAAGAAAGCCCGCATCGCTGCGGGCTTTCTTGTATCAGTTGGCGGTTAGCCGCGACGACGCAGTGCGTCGATTCGCTCTTCCAGCGGTGGGTGGCTCATGAACATGCGAGCCAGGCCCTGCTTGATGCCGCCGTTGATGCCGAAGGCATTCAAGGTATCGGGCATGTGCACCGGCAGGCCTTGTTCGGCGCGCAGGCGCTGCAGGGCGCCAATCATGGCGCTGGTGCCGGCCAGGCGCGCACCGGCGTCATCGGCGCGGAACTCGCGTTTGCGCGAGAACCACATGACGATGGCGCTGGCGAGGATGCCCAGGACCAGCTCGGCGAAGATGGTCGCCACGTAGTAGGCGATACCCTGGCCTTCTTCGTTCTTGAAAATCACCTTGTCGACAAAGTTGCCGATGATGCGGGCGAAGAACATGACGAAGGTGTTCACCACACCCTGGATCAACGCCAGAGTCACCATGTCGCCGTTGGCGACGTGGCCGATCTCGTGGGCCAGCACAGCTTTCACTTCATCTGGCGAAAACCGTTCCAGCAGGCCCTGGCTGACGGCAACCAGGGCGTCGTTCTTGTTCCAGCCGGTGGCGAAGGCGTTGGCTTCGTACGCCGGGAAGATCCCGACTTCCGGCATCTTGATCCCGGCTTCACGGGACAACTGCTCGACGGTCTGCAGCAGCCATTGTTCGTGACGAGTGCGCGGCTGGCTGATGATCTGGGTGCCGGTGCTCATCTTCGCCATCCACTTGGAGATGAACAGCGAGAAGAGGGAACCGGCAAAACCGAACACCGCACAGAAGATCAGCAGCTGATTGAGGTTGAGATCAACCCCGTTGGCCGCCATGAACCCGTTGAAGCCGAAAAGGCTCAGGGTGATGCTGGCAATCAGCACGACCGCCAGGTTAGTGGCCAAGAACAGCAGGATGCGCATCATGGTGGTAGCAATCTCCTCATGCTAAAGATGTAGCGTTATGCGGGGTATATAAGGTGCTGCCGCAGGCTATTCAACTCGCCTTCTATTTCAAACTGTGTCCTACAGCGGTCCTCATTGTTTGAAAGACTTTTCTGAAAGTTGCGCCGGAAAAGAAATGTGGCCGCTGCCCCCCGTGAACGTTGCGTCTCGTCGTCCATCGGACAACGAGTCCCCGCGTCAGAAACCTGCGGAGGCAGGAAAATGGATATGTTGCTGAATCAAACAGAGCGCGAGGCGAACGCCCCGCACTCCGTCTGGCTCATTGACGGTAGGATTTGAGGAAATTGCCGATGCGGCCAATGGCCTGATCGAGGTCGTCAACCCGCGGCAGGGTCACGACGCGGAAATGGTCCGGCCATGGCCAGTTGAACGCCGTGCCCTGGACGACCAGCAATTTCTCCGACAGTAGCAGGTCGAGGACGAATTTCTCGTCGTTGTGGATCGGGCAGACCTTCGGGTCGATTCGCGGGAAGGCATACAGCGCACCCATCGGTTTGACGCAGCTGACGCCGGGGATGTCATTGAGCAGTTCCCAGGTGCGATTGCGCTGTTCCAGCAAACGGCCCTGGGGCAGGACCAGGTCGTTGATGCTCTGGTAGCCACCCAACGCCGTCTGGATCGCATGCTGGCTCGGCACGTTGGCGCACAGACGCATGTTGGCCAGCATGTCGATGCCTTCGATGTAGCTCTGAGCGTGGTGCTTGGGGCCGGAGATGGCGATCCAGCCGGAGCGGAAGCCGGCGACACGATAGGACTTGGAGAGGCCGTTGAAGGTCAGGCACAGCAGGTCCGGTGCCAGCGAGGCGGTGCAGACGTGCACGGCGTCATCGTAGAGGATCTTGTCGTAGATCTCGTCGGAGAACACCACCAGGTTGTGCTGGCGGGCCAGTTCGAGCATGCCCAGCAGCACCTCGCGGGAGTACACCGCGCCGGTCGGGTTGTTCGGGTTGATGATCACCAGGGCCTTGGTATTCGGGGTGATCTTGGCCTTGATGTCCGCCAGGTCAGGGAACCAGTTGGCCTGCTCGTCGCACAGGTAATGCACCGGGTTGCCGCCGGACAGGCTGACGGCGGCGGTCCACAGCGGATAATCCGGCGCCGGCACCAGCACTTCGTCGCCGTTGTTGAGCAAGGCCTGCATCGACATCACGATCAGCTCGGACACGCCGTTGCCCAGGTAGATGTCCTCGATGCCGATGCCTTCGACCTGCTTCTGCTGGTAATACTGCATCACGGCCTTGCGCGCACTGAACAGGCCCTTGGAGTCGCTGTAGCCTTGCGCGGTCGGCAGGTTGCGGATGACGTCCTGGAGAATTTCATCGGGGGCTTCGAAACCAAAGGGCGCCGGGTTGCCGATGTTCAGCTTGAGGATGCGATGGCCTTCCTCTTCCAGGCGTTTGGCGTGCTTGAGCACCGGGCCGCGAATGTCGTAGCAGACGTTGGCGAGCTTGTTCGATTTGCTGACCTGCATGGCGATGTGTTCCCGAAAATGAACGATCCAGGCGGCGTATGAACTACCGTACTGGGGATCCTGCGTCTGTGCCCGGGCCGGACGCGGTAGATGCGCCACAATCCATTTGAATGCGCATGACGTGACTGCCAGACTGGCGCCTGACGAGGCGCAATCATACGTGCCGCCCGATCTGCGGAAAAGCGTCGGATCGGGCTTTTTCAATTGCCGAGGTAGGACGATGGAAAAGTTGCAGAAAACCCTTGAAGAATGGCGTGAGATGCTCGACCCGGAGCAGTACAACGTCTGTCGCCTCAAAGGCACCGAACGCCCATTTTCCGGCAAGTACAACGCGACCAAGACCGACGGCATCTACCACTGCATCTGCTGCAACGAGCCGTTGTTCGATTCGACGACCAAATTCGATTCCGGCTGCGGCTGGCCGAGTTTCTACGCCCCGATCGAGGGGAGCGCGGTGGTGGAAGTGCGAGATGTCAGCCACGGCATGATTCGCACCGAGGTGGTCTGCGCCAGATGCGACGCGCATCTGGGCCATGTCTTCCCCGACGGCCCACCGCCCACTGGCTTGCGTTACTGCATCAACTCGGTGTGCCTGGATCTCGTGCCTCGCGAGTAATCGGCACAGTCTTTGTGGTGAGGGGATTTATCCCCGCTGGGCTGCGAAGCAGCCCCATTCTTCTGTGTGCAGAGCGAGGGTATCCAACCTTCCAGGGTCGCTTTGCGACCCAGCGGGGATAAATCCCCTCGCCACAGGACTCGGTTTTGCAGCTAAATTAAATTGCACACAATTTAATTGCTCGCTATCTTCGGCATCCAACTTCCCTCTGGAGCCGTCCCATGACCGACAATCTGCTGAGCATTCCCTGCACCACCATCAAGGGCGAGCAGAAGACGCTCGCCGATTTCGCCGGCAAGGCCGTGCTGGTGGTCAACACCGCCAGCCAATGCGGCTTCACCCCGCAGTACAAAGGTCTTGAGGCTTTGTGGCAATCCTACAAGGACCAGGGCCTGGTGGTGCTGGGCTTTCCTTGCAACCAGTTCGGCAAGCAGGAACCAGGCAACGAACGGGCGATCTCCGAGTTTTGCGAGCTCAACTTCGGCGTGAGTTTTCCGCTGTTCAAGAAGATCGATGTCAACGGGGCCAACGCCCATCCGCTATTTGTCCAGCTCAAGCAGCGGGCGCCCGGTGTGCTGGGGTCCAAGGGCATCAAGTGGAATTTCACCAAGTTCCTGATTGGCAGGGACGGCCAGGTGGTCAAGCGCTTCGCCCCGACCACCAAGCCCGAGGATCTCACCGGCGAGATCGAAGCCCTGCTGAAATGAGCGACCTGTCAGTCGATTCGCTGAAGCTCGACAGCCAGTTGTGCTTCAAGCTGTACGCCGCATCACGGGCGGTGATTCGTGGCTACAAGCCGATGCTCGATCAGCTTGGCCTGACCTATCCGCAGTACCTGGCGATGCTGGTGCTGTGGGAATGGCAGGACAACACCCCGGAGCAGCCCACGGTCAAGGCGCTTGGAGAGCGTTTGCTGCTGGATTCCGGCACGCTGACGCCGTTGCTCAAGCGCCTGGAGCAACTGAGTCTGATCCGCCGCCAACGCTCGGTCCAGGATGAGCGAGAGGTGCATTTGAGCCTGTCGGATGCGGGCCGCGCCTTGCGCGAGCAGGTCGGCCCGCTCAAGGCGCGCCTGCTGTGCGACAGCGGGATCGATCTGGATCGCGTGGGCGAGTTGCGCGATGGCCTGGATCACCTGCTCAAGCAGATCAAAGGGCTGACGTAGTCGGCACCCACTGGTCCAGCAATGCCGCCAGTTCCTCGCGACGGAACGGCTTGGACAGGTAATCGCTCATGCCGGCGGCCCGGCAGCGTTCGCGTTCCTCGGGCATCGCGTTGGCCGTCAGCGCGACGATCGGCAGGTCCGGCCAGCGGCCGCTGCGGCGAATCTGCCGGCTGGCTTCGTAACCGTCCATGACCGGCATGTTGCAGTCCATCAGGACCAGGTCGAACGCTTGCTGTTCGAGCTGGTCCAGGGCTTCGGCGCCATGGGCCGCGACCACCACTTCACAGCCCAGCTTGACCAGCATGCCCTTGGCCACCAGTTGGTTGACCGGGTTGTCCTCCACCAGCAGCACCCGGCCACGCCGCGAGGGCGCCAGTGCTTCGATCTGCGCGTCGTTGATGGTCGTCGCCTCGCTTTGCAGGGCCCGGCGCAGGATCTGGTAAAGCGCGTGGCGCGCCAGCGGTCGGGCCTGCTGCAGCAAAGGCGCGAGGGCGGCGGCTTCTTCGCTGGGCATGAAACTGCCATAGGCGGTGACGAGCAGGATCGGGGCGTCGAAGGTCGGGCGTAAATTGAACAGGCATTCCGGGCAATCGGTGATCAGGATGTCCGGCTTGAGCCCCAGCAACCCGTCGTCCACGGTGCGCTGTATGTAGTCCAGTCCCCAGACCGGCAGCAGCATGCCCAGCAATTCGGCCAGCCCGCTGTTGGCGGTGGTGATGGCGACCACGTTGCCCCGCAAGGTCTCGACGGGCGCGGCCGGGCTGTGGGCGGGCAGCGGCAGGTCGGCGCAGAACTGGCTGCCGAAGCCCGCCTCGGAACTGATCGTCAACCGGCCCTGCATCGCCTCGCAGAGGTTGTAGGTCAGTGCCAGGCCCAGCCCGGTGCCGCCGAACTGGCGGGTAATGCCCGCGCCGGCCTGGGTGAACGGCTGGAGAATCCGCGCCTGGTCCTCCTGGGGAATGCCGATGCCGGTGTCCCAGACCTCGACCCGCACGCCGCCTTCATAGTGATTCAATCGCACATCGACCCGACCGAAACGGGTGAACTTCAACGCGTTGGAAAGCAGGTTGCTGACGATCTGGCGAACGCGGGTCGGGTCGCCCAGTACCTGGGCTGGGAACTGCGGATCGATCAGACACGCCAGTTCGACGCTTGGCGCCGCGTTCTGCGACAGCAGGTTGGCGGTGTCTTCGACCAGCGCGCCAAGGTCGAACGGGATACGTTCGAGTTCCAGTTGGCCGGCGTCGAATTTGGACAGATCGAGAATGTCGTTGAGCAGTTCGACCAATACCTTGCCGGAGTCATGCGCTATCGACAGCTGTTGTTGTTGCTCGGCCGTCAACGGGCCATCCAGGGACAGGGCGATCATCCCGAGCAAGCCATTGAGGGGGGTGCGGATCTCATGGCTCATGTTGGCCAGGAACGCGGAGCGCGCGTCAGCCATGTCGAGGGCGGTGCGCCGGGCAATATCCAGCTCCTCGTTGGACTGGCTGAGCCGGGCATTGATGGCCTTTAGCTCGGCCGTGCGCGCCGAAACGATATTCTCCAGTTGCGCCAGGTAATCGGTCAGACGATTTTCAGCCGCGCGCCGTTGCTGGATTTCAGTGGAGACATTCTCGAACTGCTGGTTGGCGACCGAGACCAGCACGCCGATTTCGTCGTGTTGGTGGCCGGAAGGACATTCCAGCGGGCGCTGTTCGCTGCTGCCCGGGTCGCGGCTGCTGAGTTCGCGGATAACCCGCACCAAGGGTTTGGTCAGCATGACGTAGAACAGCGCGAGCAGCAGGCCGGTCAGGATCAGGCTGCGGGCGAAACCGTTGAGCAGTGTCACCTCGGCCCGGCGCAGGAAACGGCTGCCGAACGCATAAGTGTCTACATCCAGTCGCAGCACGCCGAGGGACTCGCCCGGCGAATGATTCAGGTAGAGCCGGTCTTCGAACTGTCGTTGGGCGCCAAAAAGCGAGTCGCTGATAAATCGGTAGCTGCTTTGCAGCTCGGGTCGCTTGACGCTGGCCAGCACCGTATTGTTGTTATCGATCAGTTCGGCGCCGACGATGGCCGGCGAGCGCAACAGGCCCAGGGCCAATTCCTGGGCAAGCTCGGCATCGATGTTATAGGCGATGCGCGAGGCCGGGTTGTGGCTGATTTCCAGCAACGAGAGGATTTCACGGTTGATCGACGCGTCTTCGCTGGCATAATCGATGCCGATCTGTACCAGGCTTAGGAAGGTGCCCAGCACGAAACCCACCATGACGGTCAGTCGAGCCTGTTTGTACGACAGCCGTTGGGTGAATCTGATGTCCATGGGATGGTGAACCACTTACGTTTCCCTTCGCCGGTCAAGCATAGCTGATCATTTCCGAATACCGGTGCGGCCGGTTTGCATTGTCTGAAACAGACCCGCAGCTGGCCTCGTCGTTTCGTCGCTGTAGCGTCATCATTACCGTGAACTTGTCCGAGGAAAAGACGTGGACGCCCGATTGAATGCTTTTCTTGAGCGCGCCGATGCGGTGCTTGCCCGTATCGAGCCCTTGTTGCCCGCCCCGCGGCCCGACATCGACTGGAACCAGACCCTGGCCGCGCGCTGGCAACGTGACGGGCGCAGCGGTTTCCTGATGCCGTTGACGGTCAGCCTCGACATGCGCCTGTCGGACCTGATCGGTGTCGACCGTCAGGTTGAACAACTGGGCCGCAACACCCGTCAGTTCATCGATGGCATGCCGGCCAACCACGCTTTGCTCTGGGGCTCGCGCGGCACCGGCAAGTCGTCGCTGGTACGGGCCTTGCTGGCTGAGCATGCCGGGCAGGGCCTGCGCTTGATCGAGATCGAGCGTGACCACCTGGCCGATCTGCCCCGGGTAGTCGAGCAGGTGGCAAAACTGCCCCAGCGTTTTGTGCTGTTCTGCGATGACCTGTCGTTCGAGTCCGGCGAAGGCGACTACCGCGTGCTCAAGAGTGTGCTCGACGGTTCCCTGGAACAGGCGCCGGACAATGTGCTGCTGTACGCCACCTCGAACCGCCGTCACCTGGTACCGGAAAAGGAAAGCGACAACGAGAACTGGAAACGGGTCGACGGCGAGCTGCACCCCAGCGAGGCGGTGGAAGACAAGATCGCCTTGTCCGACCGCTTCGGGTTGTGGCTATCGTTCTATCCATTTACCCAGGAGCATTTCCTCGATGTGGTAGAGCATTGGATCGGCGAGCTGGCGGCCAAGGCCGGGCTCGACTGGCAGCGTGACGAAGCACTGGATGTGCAGGCGGTGCGCTGGGCAACCGGACGTGGCAACCGCAACGGACGTTGCGCCTATCAATTTGCCCGTTATTGGGTGGGCCTCAAACTCCTGGAGCACAAAGCATGATCGATTTGACCCACACCGGTGACGGCCTCGAAGGCTACGGCCTGTTGTCGGCACAGCTGCAATCGTTGCTGGCGGATGAACGCGACTTCATCGCCAATGCCGCGCAATTCTCGGCTTTCCTGTTCAGTCAGTTGGAGGGTCTGAACTGGGCCGGTTTCTACCTCAACCGCAGCGAGGAATTGGTGCTGGGGCCGTTCCAGGGCCAGATTGCCTGTGTGCGCATTCCCTTCGGTCGTGGTGTCTGCGGCACGGCGGCGGCGACTCGCCAAACCCAGCGTGTCGAAGATGTCCACGCGTTTCCCGGGCACATTGCCTGCGACAGCGCCTCGAACAGCGAACTGGTGGTGCCGCTGGTCAAAGAGGGACGACTGATCGGCGTGCTGGACCTGGACAGTCCGAAACCGGCGCGCTTCACCGAGCACGACCAGGCCGGCATCGAGCAACTGGCGGCAATCTTCCTGCGGCTGACCGATTGCTGATCACGCCTTCAGCCCGGCATTGACCAGCAGGCTGCCCGGGTCGATCTCATCGATCTGGCTCGGGTCCAGGAACTCATCGGCATAAAGCAAGTAGATTCGCTCGTCGACAAACAGCTGGAACAGCTCGGGATCGATGTGGGCGTCGCGGCACATGGTGGCCATGATGCCGAGGGCTTCACTCAGTTTCTTGGCTTTTTTATACGGGCGATCCGCTGCGGTCAGCGCTTCGAAGATATCGGCAATCGCCATCATTCGAGCCGGCAGGCTCATCTGCTCGCGCTTGAGTCGCTTCGGATAACCGGTGCCATCCATTTTCTCGTGATGGCCGCCAGCGATTTCCGCAACGTTTTCCAGGTGGCTGGGGAAGGGCAGCTGGCTGAGCATCAGGATCGTCTGCACCATGTGGTGGTTGATCACATAACGTTCTTCGCGGGTCAGTGTGCCGCGCGTGATGCTGAGGTTGTAGAGTTCGCCGCGGTTGTATTTCCAGCGCGGTACATCGAGCTGGAAGCCCCATGGGTTGTCTGCCGGAATCAGCTCGGCTGCATGCCGCTCGATCAAATGCTCGGGTTTGTCCGCCAGCAGCGATTCAGTCACCGGAAGCGTCGGCGAAGGTGTGCGCGCCTGGCGTCGGCTTTCCTCCCAGGAAACTCCCAGACGATCATCCAGGGTGCGCGTCCACGTGCGCTGGGCGATGCGTTGCAGACGCTGCAGATCACGCTCGGCCATGGCTTCGGAGCCCAGGTTGCAGCGTGCGACAAAGGCAAAGTCATCATCGAGGGCGGCCAGCGTCGCGTCGCGCTGGCGGGCCAGGGCTGACGACTCGCCACCGGTTGCCAGGGCCTGCCAGTAATTGATCCAGGCGTCGCGCTTGAGTACCTCGAAGCGGGTACGGATTTCATGGATCCGGTCGTTCAGGGTTTCCAGCTTGGTGGCCTTGTCCACTACGTACTCGGGTGTGGTGACCTTGCCGCAGTCATGCAGCCAGGCAGCGATGTGCAGCGCTTCCCATTCATCGTCCGTTGGCCGGTAGGCGTCGAACGCCGGTGCCTGGCTGGCGGCCGCGGCCTGGGCGAGCATCAGCGTCAGGGCTGGCACTCGCTGGCAATGGCCGCCGGTGTAAGGGCTCTTGGCATCGATCGCCCCGGCGAGCAGTTGGATGAATGAGTCCAGCAGCTGCTTTTGCCTGGCTTGCAGGCGCTGGCTTTCGATGCTCACCGTCGCGGTGCCGGAAACGGCCTGGAGAAAGGCGATGCGGTCCGGCTGGAGTTTCTCCAGGTCGGCTTCAGCGCCGCTGTCTGTGATCAACAGCAACAAGATGCCAACGGTTTCCTGATGGCGGTTGCGCAAGCGGATGCCGATCAGGTGCACGCGCGGGGCATCCAGTTCCAGCAGGACGCTGCGCAAATCGGCAGCCTGCTCGAAGCCCAGCGAGGACACCAGGGTCTCCGCGGTGGCCAGTTCCTGTAACCACGGCGGGCTGTCCGCGCCATTCAGTGCGTAGCCTCGCAGGGCGAAGGCTTGCAGGTCCCGAGGCGTCCCATCGATCACCAGCCCGTAGGGCTTGACTTGCTCCTCGTCGTGTTCGCGCAGATAGATCAGGCCGGCCTGGGCCTGGCCGATTTTCACCGTCTCGAACAACACCCGCTCCAATAGCGGGGCAAAGCGGGTTTCAGCGCGCAGGCTGGCCGTGATCTCGAAAAAACTCGCCAGGGTTTCTTTCATGCGTGCCATCGAAACACCCAGTTGATCGACCTCCAGCACCGGAGAACGGCGGGACACCGGATAGTTGAAGTCGAAGCTGCGAATGGCGTCGGCTTCCTTGACCAGTGCGCGCAAGGGCTTGACCAGGATTCGCGAGGTCAGCCAGCCGAGGGGCAGGCACATCAGCAACGTGGCGAGGGTAATCAGCGCGCCTTGCCAGCGCAGGCGATAGGCATCGGCGAGCAGTTCGTCCTCCGGCACCAGCAAGGCCAACTCCAAACCCTGCGGCCCGCCCTCCTGCATGTGGCTGCGGGAAACGATCCAATGGCGTCCGGCCGCTTCCAGGCGTGGCGTGTCAGTGTGGTCATCGAGCGCAGCGGCGATGGCCGGGGCAAGGTCACGCGCCTTGATCAGGCGGGACGACTGAATGTCGGCGATCAACCGGGGGCTGTCCGGATAGCCCACCGCGTTGCCTTGGGGATCGATCAGGACAATTTCGGTGCCGGCGCTCACCTTGTGCTTGGCCAATGTCTGGGACAGGGCGGCGAGGGTCAGGTCAGCGCCGATGACGGCCTGCTCGCCGCTGCGCCGCGCAAGGGTGGTGCCGATGTTTCGGGTGGAAAAGAACACGTAGGGTTCGGTGGTGATCTGTTCATGGCTGTTCAAGGCGCTACGGAACCAGCCCCGGCTCCGCGGATCGTAGGTTTCGTCAGGATGTTGCAGGCGGCTGAGAAGGTTAAGGTCCCGGTCATAGAACAACGATTGCGAGCGAACCAGGCCTTCGTTGCCGGCGCGCTCAACGGTCCAGACCTGATACAGCGCGCCGACCGGTGCCTTCATCGCAGCCCTCAAGGCATCGGTGCGCAACGGCCGGACCATGAAAAACTCGCCCTTGCTGTCACCCAGGTACAGCGACGCCAGGTTCGGGTTGTCTCGCAGCGCCTGGCTGAAGGGCACGAGCAGGTCCAGCCGTTGCGCCATCCCAGGCGCACGCGTCGCCGGGTAATCGGCCAGCAGGCCCAGCAGATGACGGATCGGTTCGTAGGTGTCGTACAGGTCCAGGCGTACGTCCTGTTCAATTCGATTGAACAGCTTTTCGCTGCTGGACAGGATGATCTGGGTGGTTTGCCGGTAGTTGAAGACGCCCAGCACGACGCCGGTCAGCAGCAGGAGCAGGGTAAACATCACGCTGATATGGACGTGCAGGGGAAACCGGCGTTTTTCCGGACGCGGTGCGCTGGGCATATCCGTCACTCCAAGTGTTCGGGGGGAGATCGCCCCCTGATACGCACTGCTGAGCCAACAGCATAGTAAACACTGGATTATCCTGCCTTGGCGATCTCCGTTTCCAGCGCCTGTTCCAGTTCGGTCATCGCTCGGTGGAGCGCTTTCGCGCAGGCGTCGATTTGTCCGGGTGCCTGCTCTTGATGACAGGCGATTTCCAGAGCCTCGCACAATTCGATCAGCCCATTTGCCTGCACGATACGGGCGACACCTTTTATCTTGTGCGCCGTTTCGGCGAGCGCTTGGGAAGCGCCGGTACGGGCGGCTTGGAGCAGTTCCTGGCGGTCGGAACGGTTGCTGCTGAGCAGTTCCGCCAGCAGCCGCCGGACGGAGATCGGGTCGCCGCCGGTGAGCATGTGCAGGCTCCGGACATTGAACACGGCTGGGCGGCTCGCGGGCTTGATCGTGTTCATCCATTGGCTCAGGCTGCTCAAGTTGATCGGCTTGAACAGGCAGTCGTCCATTCCGGCCTCCTTGCAGCGCTGCTTCTCCTCGGGTTGCGCATTGGCGGTGAACCCGAGGATGGTGCAGCGCGGCTGTTGATGTTCGGCCTCGTACCGACGGATGGCCCTGGCAAGCTCGTAACCGTTCATGACGGGCATGTTGCAGTCGGCGATGATCAGGTCGAAATCACCCTCATGCCAAGCCTTGAGCCCTTGCGCGCCATCGTTGGCGAGGGAGTGGCGATGACCGAGGTATTCCAGTTGCTGCGTCATCAATAAACGATTGGCCGGGTGATCATCCACCACCAGGACGCTCAATCGGGCCGTGGCCGTTTCGACCGCAGGCTCAGCCGGGACGCCGATCGTCGTTTCGGGCAGGATGCTCGGCTCCAGGGTAAGCCGGACCTGGGTACCGACGCCCGGTTGGCTGTCCAGAGACAACTCACCGCCCATCATCTGGCACAACTGGCGGCTGATCACCAGCCCCAGCCCCGCGCCTTTGCGGGCCATCCGGCTGCTGTTGTCGGCCTGGGCAAACGGTTCGAACAGGCGCTGCATGTCCACCGGACTGATGCCAATGCCGCTGTCGCTGACTTCTATCTGCATCCGCAACGTATTTTCGTGAGCGGTTCGGGAAAGCCTGGCGCGGACCTTCACCTCGCCCTGCTCGGTAAATTTCAAGGCATTGCTGATCAGGTTCGAGATCACCTGCTTGAATCTCGACGGGTCTATCAGGACGTCGTGTTTGTCGTCGGCGGGATCTACTTGCAGCGACAACAGCAGATTCTTTTGCCGGGCCAGTCCCTCGAATACCCTGACCACCGAGCGCAGCAAGGCGCTGACATTCACTCGTTCGGGGGCCAGGGTCAGGTGGCCTGATTCGATGCGGGCAATGTCCAGGATATCGCCGATCAGCTCCAGCATGCCTGAGGCCGATTCGTACGCGACCGCTATGGTCGAACGGTCGACCTGTCCCTTGTCGGCATGCTTGAGGGCCAGTTCCAGCATGCCGATCACTGCGTTCATGGGCGTACGGATTTCATGGCTCATGGTCGCCAGGAAGGTGCTTTTCGCGCGATTGGCGGCGTCGGCCTGTTCCTTGGCGGCATGCAGTTCCTCGACAAGCTGGCGCCGTTCACTGATGTCGATCCAGCCACCGATGATGCCTTGTACGTGTCCCGCGGCGTTACGGTAGGGGAGGATCCAGTGATAGATCGTCAGCTTCCGAGCGCCAATCTGCAGTGGCCGGTCGGTGATCAAGGCGGTGCCCTCGGCCATGACACGTTGGTAATCCGCCCGATATTCCTGCGCTTCGAAAACATTGCTCATGGATACCGCCGCGACGTCCTTGCCGATCACTTCTTCGCGTGTTGCGTTGAACGATTCCAGGTAACTGTCGTTACAGCTTTGCAGAAACCCATGGCGGTCCCTCACGTAGATCGGATGGGGGGTGCCGTTGAGCAGGGCATGCATGAATTCAAGCTGGTCATTGAGCGCCAGTTCCGCCTTCTGGCGTTGCCTGATCTGCCGCTGCATATAGGCATTCCACGCCAGGGACAGCAGCAATAACAGGCCGGCGCCTGCGACAAACTGCAGGAATACCCGGTGATAGGTGCGCCAGGTAAGCTCCGCCGCCGAGATATGCCCTCGCCAGCGGTTGTTGATGACCCCCAGTTCGGCGGGTTCGATGCTGGTCAGGGTCTTGTCCAGGATCGAGCTCAACTCTGGTGAGTTCGTTGCGCTGGCCAACGAGAACAGGGCTTGTCGGGTGCCTACGGTGCTGCTGATCTGCAATGTGTCGCGCAGCGTGTGGGAAGACAGGAAATAATTGGCCATGACCAGCGAACTGACGCTGCCATTGGCCTCACCCTGGGCAAGCATGTCGACGGCCCGCAGGGAGTCGGCGGCCTCGACCAGTTGGATATGCGGATATTCGCTGCGTAGCCAGTCGATGATGGGATTGCCTGCGGCGATTGCCAGACGCTTGCCGGCGAGCTGGTCGAGGGTCGCGGGCGTGTCGGATTGTTTGCGGGTCAGCAGGACAAAGGCGCTGTCGAGGTAGGGACGGCTGAACTTCAAGGACTGTTGCCGTTCGCTGCTGGGCAGGAGCGCGGCAATCATGTCGGCCTCGCCTTTCACCACCGCGGAGATCATTTCGCCGTCAGTCTGGCGCCGCTGGATCTCCAGGCGCAGGCCGGTACGCAGCCTGATCAGTTCCAGCAGGTCGGCGCTGATACCGCGAAAATCACCGTCCGGATCGAAGAACGTAAACGGCGCGAACGTTTCGTTTACGGCCACGCGAACGACGGGATGCTTCGTCAGCCAACGTTGTTCGCGGTCAGTCAGTTGTATCCGCTGATCCGTGAGGTACAGGTCGCTGCCGGCACTCCAGCGTTTTGAGATCGCCGTCTGCTCCGCAATCGGGAGCTGGCTCAGCGTGGCGTTCAGGATTTCCAGCAGCAGGGCATTATCCCGGCGGACCGCGAAACTGAAACCGTAGGTTTCGTGTTTTCCGAAGCTGGCCATGCGGACGTTGCTCAGGTAGCCCTTGTTGATCAGATAGTGGGTAGAAACGGTGTCGCCGAGAAATACGTCGGCCTGGCCGAAGGCGACGGCATTGATGGCGTTCTGGTAAGAGGTGTAGGTGGTGATCTGCGTCTTGGGATAGAGTTTTCTGATTTCATCCAGGGGCAGGTAGTGATAGGCCATGCTCAGCCGCAGCCCTTCGAGATCTTCGGTCAGGGACGGGCTGTCGCTCGTCCGGGTAACAAGGACGGGCTGGTCTACTGCATAGGGTTTCGACAGGGCGATGCCCGGATTGCTGGCCTCGAAACCGTTGGCGCTGCCGAGCAAGTCGATTTGCCCGCTTTCGAGCGCGGCAATCGCTTCGCCACGGGAACTGAAGCGCAATACCTTCATGGGCAAACCGGTCGCCTGGGCGACGACACCCGCGTAATCGGCAGTCATGCCTTCATAATCGCGGCCACTGGTGGAAAGGTCGAACGGGGGATAATCCGGTGCGGATGTACCCAGGACCAGCTCCTGACGACCTTGCAGCCAGGCGCGATGGGGAGCGTCGAGTCTGATCTGCATGGGATCCGCCGTCGCCCGACTCAGCAGCGTATAACGCTCGGGCAACTGCGGGGCGGCCATGAGAGTCGCGACATAGAGTCCTGCGCACGACAGCAGAAGAAATTCGCGTAGACATCTGTACATGCTGTTATTTCTCAAACCAGTGCGTTGCGCTTGGCCATCTCGATCAGATCTACCAGGGACTTGACCTTGAGTTTCTGCATCAAGCGTTTTTTATACGTGCTGACGGTTTTATTGCTGAGAAACATGCCTTTGGCGATGTCTTTGTTGGTACGGCCCTGCGCGAAAAGTTGCAGCACCATCAATTCGCGATCGTTGACGCTTTTGAAAAGATCCAGCTCGATACTGCGCGGATCATCATGACGCAGGGGCGTCAACGCCTGGCTCGGGAAATAGTTATAGCCGGACAGTACGGCCTTAATTGCGCTGATCAATTCACTGAGGTCTTCCTGTTTACACACATAGCCGGAGGCACCAGATTGCATGCAGCGGATGCCAAACAGCGTCGGTGATTGCGCCGTCAGCACCAGCGTCTTGATCGGGGCGGTCATTGCGTTGAAACGTGAAAGAATTTCCAACCCATCAAGCTTGGGAATGCTGATGTCCAGTATGACCAGGTCCGGCATACATTCACGGACCATTTGCATCGCGTCGACGCCGTTGTCGGTTTCTCCTACAACTTTATAACCTTCATGCTCCAGCAGCATTCGAACGGCGAGGCGGATGACCGGATGATCGTCGACAATGAAAACGGAGTTCATGAATAAATCCCCTGCGAACTGAATAAAGCGCGCACCTTAGCCCAGTTAAGTCAGGGTCGTACGAGGAGACGGGGCTACATTTCCAGTTTCGGAAGTTTCCTACAAGAAAAGAGGAAAGGTACTACGAAGTATTTAGGTTATTGGTAGGCGAATGGAGTGGGACGAGCGCGTCTTATATTCTATTCAAGGCAAGATGTTTAACTTTTAATCAAGCGCGCATAGTCCGTCAGTAGCTTGTTTCGCTCATTTCGTAGAGATAGCGAGTTTGAGAAAAGTTTGTTTATCTGTTGTTGAGTGAGCCGCCGATAAAGGCGGCGCTTAGCTCATTGACGAGTGCGACCGGTCATTTCCTGTGCCATTTCGCTGGCATAGCTGTCGGTCATGCCGGCGATGAAATCGATCATTCGCAGGAACGCGCTGTGCAAGGGGCCGTCAGGGTCTGGCGCGTTGTTACCCAGCAGATCGAGGATGCGCCGATTCTTGAACGAGGGTGTACGGCCGCCGTGTTGTTCCAGGGCGGCACCACAGAACCCGTTGAGCAGAATTTCCAGCGTGGTGTAGGCACCGATTTCATGCAGGGTCTTGCGCTTGTCCTGGAATATCTTCTTGCGGGCCATGTCCTTGGCGTTCAAGACACAGCGTTTGGCCGGGCCATGCATGTGTTCCACCAGGTCTCCCTGCAGCGTGCCTGCCAGCAGTGCCTCCTGCTGCTCGACGAACGCCCGGGCGGCGGCGTTGGTCAGGTGTTCGATGGCCTTGCCGCGCAGGATCGCCAGTTTGCGCCGCCGGGAATCCAGCGGGCCAAGCTGACGATAAGTCTCCGGCAGGTCATCGCCGACCAGATCCAGCAGCAGCGATTCCACCTGCGGGTATTCCAGCAGCTCCATTTCCACGCCGTCTTCCAGGTCGATGAGCGCGTAGCAGATATCGTCGGCGGCCTCCATCAGGTAGACCAGCGGATGCCTTGCCCAGCGCTGGTCCTCGATTTGCGGCAGGCCGAGCTTGTGGGCAATCTGCTCGAGCAACGGCAGTTCGCTCTGATAGCAGCCGAACTTGTGCTTCTTGTAGCCCAAGGAGTCGGCGTGGCGGGCAGTCCAGGGATATTTCAGGTAAGTGCCAAGTGTCGCGTAGGTCAGCCGGGTGCCGCCGTCGAACTGATGGTATTCGAGCTGCGTGAGGACCCGGAATCCTTGGGCATTACCCTCGAAATTGAGAAAGTCATTGCGCTCGGCCTCGCTCATGGCATCCAGCCAGCCTCGTCCGGCCGCCTGTTGAAACCAGTAGCGGATGGCGTCTTCACCGGAGTGGCCGAACGGCGGGTTGCCGATGTCGTGGGCCAGGCAGGCCGATTGCACCACCATGCCCAGGTCGCTGGGTTCACACCAGTCTGGCAGGGCGCCGCGGATGGTTTCTCCCACGCGCATGCCCAGGGAGCGCCCGACGCAACTGACTTCAAGCGAATGGGTCAGGCGCGTGTGGATATGATCGTTGCTGGAGACCGGATGCACCTGGGTCTTGCGTCCGAGGCGACGGAATGCACCGGAAAAGATGATGCGGTCGTGGTCTTTATGGAAAGGGCTGCGGCCCAGTTCTTCCGGACTGTGCAGGGGTTTGCCCAGGCGTTCGCGAGTCAGCAGGGTGTGCCAATCCAAGGCCAGTTGCTCCGTTTGGTGAGTCGATGCCCTAGCTTCCCGGTTCGGGACGCGTCCTGCAAGGGCCGCAGGCATCGACCTGTTGTACCCGGGTGTTGCACGGACGGGTCAATCGGGCCGTTCCAATGGAAAGGCCCGTTCAGGGTCGGTCCGCGGACACGGCCGTCAGGGTTTGCGTACAGTCTTGGCCAGCTTGATCAGCGGCAGCAGCGCGGTGGCCAGCCGGATCAGTCGCGAGAAGCCACCTGAGCGTCCTGAGCGTCCGCTTCGGGTCCGCTTGCCGCCGAGGAAGCCGAGCAAGGACACGGCGGCCACGCCCCAGAGTGACGCATGCTTCAGGCCGAAGCCCTCATGCCAGCTTTGCGTAAAGCCGCGCACCCGTTGCAGCGGGTGCAGCAGTTGCCGGGTTTCCTGACGAATTTCCTGGCGGTGCATCTCCATGCGCAGGCGCACCAGCGCCTTGCGCATTTCCTGCCGGGTACGGGCTTGGGGAATATCGGGCCGACTCATGGCAACAGGCGCTCCCGGTCGTTGGCGAGTTCTTCGAGGGTGGCATGGAAAGGCGAGGACTCATCAAAAATCGCTGCCTTGAGCCGAAGCCCGCAAAACAACGCCGCTAGCAGATAAAACAGGCAGAGGCCGATGATCCCCGCCAGGCGATAGGTATCCCACACCAGAATCAGTACCAGTGCGGACAGCCCGACCAGCAGCAGCAAACCGAAAACCAGCGCGAGCCCGGCAAACAACAACAGGCTGACGGTGCGGGCCTTCTGCTCCTGCAATTCGATGCCGAACAGTTCGACATGACTGTGCAGCAAGCCGAGGAATGCCGCGCCCAGGCGCCGCGCGGTAGGCTTCGTGCCCGATTCGGGCGAGCCGGATTCGTCGATGCCCATCATTAGCGCCGTGTCGCCAGCAGTCCGATCAAAAAGCCCACGCCCGCAGCGATGCCGACCGATTGCCAAGGATTGGCCTGCACATATTCTTCGGTGGCAATCACTGCAGCCTGACCGCGCTCGCGTACCGAGTCTTCGGTCAGCTGGAGGGTTTCACGGGCGCGCAAAAGGGTTTCGTGGATCTGGCTGCGCAATTCGTCAGCCTGATCACCAGCCAGGGTCGCCGTGTGGTCCAGCAACCGTTCGGTGTCCTTGACCAGCGTCTGGAAGTCTTCCTTCAAGGTTTCTTGAGCAGTCTTTGCCTGGGTTCTGGCCATTGGTGCATCTCCGTAAGTGACGTCTGAAGCGTTCGAGTATGAGCCTTGCCGGAAGGTTCAGTGAAACTGCTGGTACAACTTTTGCTCTGGCATCCGCCATGTACTGGTGCGTCAGCATGCGCCGGTGCGCTGAAGCTGGGCAAAAGCCCGCAGAACCTTAACTCAAATAATCAAAACCCGCGAAGCACCACGCTGCGCAACGTCGTGACAGCGGTTTTCGCGCACCAAAGCGGCTCGCAGGGGAATGAGGCGTTTCAACTTGGTGCGTCCGCCGCTCGATTGAACCGCTTTGGTGCCTTTTCAACTTTCTCAGGTCTGCCAACACCATGGAAAATCTGCAAAGCGCCGTGGACAATCTGGTCCACAGCTCCAACACGCTGTTCATCCTGCTCGGTGCGGTCATGGTTCTGGCCATGCACGCCGGCTTCGCGTTCCTTGAAGTAGGCACCGTCCGACAAAAGAATCAGGTCAATGCGTTGTCGAAGATTCTCAGCGATTTCGCAGTGTCGACCTTGGCCTATTTCTTCATAGGCTACTGGATTTCCTACGGCGTGACTTTTTTGCAGCCGGCGGCGGTGCTCAGCGCTGACCACGGCTACAGCCTGGTGAAGTTTTTCTTCCTGCTGACCTTTGCCGCCGCGATCCCGGCCATTATTTCCGGAGGGATCGCCGAGCGTGCCCGGTTCGTACCGCAGTTGTGCGCCACGGTGCTGATAGTAGCGTTCATCTACCCGTTTTTCGAAGGCCTGGTCTGGAATGGCAACTACGGCCTGCAAGGCTGGCTGCAAGCCCGTTTCGGCGCCAGTTTCCATGACTTTGCCGGCTCCGTGGTCGTGCATGCCATGGGCGGCTGGCTGGCATTGGCCGCGGTACTGTTGCTCGGGCCGCGCAATGGTCGCTACCGGGACGGGCGCCTGGTGGCGTTCGCGCCTTCGAGCATCCCGTTCCTGGCGTTGGGCTCGTGGATTCTTATTGTCGGCTGGTTCGGTTTCAACGTTATGAGTGCCCAGACGTTGCCTGGAGTCAGTGGGTTGGTGGCGGTCAACTCGTTGATGGCAATGGTCGGCGGGACCGTGGCGGCTTTGATCATCGGGCGCAACGACCCCGGCTTCCTGCATAACGGCCCGTTGGCCGGGTTGGTGGCGGTCTGTGCCGGTTCCGACCTGATGCATCCGGTGGGGGCGCTGGCGACCGGAGCCATCGCGGGCGGGCTGTTTGTCTGGTGTTTCACCGCGGCCCAGGGCAAGTGGAAAATCGACGACGTGCTCGGGGTCTGGCCCCTTCATGGCCTGTGCGGCGTCTGGGGTGGCATTGCCTGCGGCATTTTCGGCCAGCAAGCCTTGGGTGGCCTGGGCGGCGTCAGCCTGGTCAGCCAACTGGTCGGCACTGCGTTGGGCGTCGTCATTGCCCTGGTTGGCGGGTTCGCGGTTTATGGTGCGATCAAGTTCGTGCTGGGCCTGCGGCTGACCCAGGAAGAGGAGTACTACGGCGCCGATCTGTCGATCCACAAGATCGGTGCCGTCAGTCAGGACTGAACACTGCGCTACGGTTCCTTGTCCTGATTGCCGGGATAGAACCCGTGCAGCAGGCCATAGCGTTCGTGACGAACCTGATCCACATGATGCCGGACCCGCTGCTCCGGCAGCCCGAGCATGACCAGCGCGTGAGAGGCGAGCATCAGGCTCGATTCAAGCAGTTCCGGGACCACTTCGGTCGCTCCGGCGGCCTGCAGTTCGGCCAGTTGGCTGTCGTCCCGAGTGCGCACCAGGATCGGTACCTGCGAGTTTACGCGTCGGGCTGCCCTGAGCACGGTCAGCGCGATGTCCGTCTTGTCGACCGCAATGACCAGCAGCCGGGCGCGGCTCAGTCCGACGGCGGCCAGCAGGTCTGCCCGGCGTGAGTCCCCGTAATGTACGCAACGCTCGTCGACCGTGGCTTCCTGAATGATCACCGGGTCGTCGTCGAGGGCGACAAAGGCCAGGCCTTCGCGGCGCAGGAACCGCCCGATGGATTGGCCCACCCGACCATACCCGCAGATCACCACATGACCCGACAAGCCTGCATTGAGTTCGCTGATCTGGTCCAGTTGTGCTTCCTGGTTGGGTTTGCGGTGCAGGCGCGCGGCAATCGCCGGCGCTGCACGCAGCAAAAGCGGGGTCAGCAGCATCGAGCAGAATGTCGCGGCCAACAGCAGGCCGCCGATGTCGGCGGGCATCAGGCGGTTCTGCTGCATCAATGCCATCAGGGCAAAACAGAACTCGCCACCTTGAGCCAGGGCCAGGCCGCTGCGCCACGCGGTTTCGCCGTCGCTGCCGCGCCACTTGACCAGTGCGGCGACCACGCAGCCCTTGATGATCATCAAGCCGAGGGTCAATCCGAGTATCTGCAGGCCATCGTCGATGAACAGTCGAAGGTCGATCAGCATGCCGATGCTGACGAAAAACAGCCCCAGCAGGATGTCGCGGAATGGACGTATATCGGCCTCGATCTGGTGCCGGTAATGGCTTTCTCCCAGCAGCATGCCGGCCAGGAATGCCCCCAGGGCCGGTGACAGGCCGAGCAGGTGCGTCAGCCATGCGGTGAGCAGTACGATCACCAGCGCCAGCAGCACGAACAGTTCGGCGGACCGGGACGCGGCTACTTCATGGAATAGCCGGGGCAGCAGCCAGCGGCTGGCAAGCAGCAGACCGCCGAACAGAAACAGAGTCTTGCCCAGGGTCAGGGGCAGCGCCCAGTACCAGGCGTACTCGCTGCTGCCGGCAAAGACCGGCACCAGGGTCAGCAGTAATACCGCAACGACATCCTGGAACAGCAGCACACCGATAGCGTTCTGGCCGTGACTACTGAAAATTTCCCCCAGGCTGGTCAGCTCCTTGCTGACTATGGCCGTGGACGACAGCGCCAGCCCGGCGCCCAGGAGCAGTGCCGCCAGCGCCGGGGCACCGCAGATCACCAGCACGCCCCCCAGCAGCACCCCCGAACACACCACCTGCAAACTGCCGAGGCCGAACACCACCCTGCGCAGTTCGAGCATCTTCGACAACGAGAATTCCAGCCCCAGCGAGAACAACAGGAAGACCACGCCGAGTTCGGCCAGATCCGGCAATTCCTCGCTGTCGTTTACCCAGTCCAGGGCTGTGGGGCCGACCGCCAGCCCGACGCAGAGGTAGCCGAGCACCGGTGGCAGGCGTAATCGCCTGAACAGGGCGATGACTACCAGGGACGAGGCTAGGATGATCAGCAGGTTGGCGAACAAGAGGAACTCCGTTTCAAGACGCTGACATCCAGCTTAGGAGAGAAAATACGTCGAGCATTGCCGAAAAGACATTTGGGCTCAATGATTTGCGTCAGTGTTTTACTGAAACATGGTGAGCCACGGTACGCCGCTCGACGGCCACGTGGAGCGAGCCTAGAATGATGGTCTATTTTTTCGGGTCTACCTGCCATGCCGCCTGAATGCCAGTTGTTCGGCACCCTGGGGTGCCACCTGTGTGAAGTTGCCGAGGGCGTGCTGATGCCTTTCGTCGAGCATGGCCTCTTGGTAGAACTGGTGGATATCGCCGAAAGCGAGGCCTTGTCCGAAGCCTATGGCTTGCGCATCCCCGTGCTCCGTCGGATCGATACAGGGGCGGAGCTGGACTGGCCCTTCGATGACCCTGATCGGGTTGCGGCGTTTCTACGTTGATACCTTCCATCGCCTTAGTCCATCCACCGCCATTGGCGAAATGACATTCTTCGGTTACTGTATGCCCATACAGCAATCCGGAGTGCGTCCCTTGGTCAATGTCGAACAATTGAAAAACAGCGTGAACAGGATGTCCGCGGACGTTGTGCGCGAGGCGGTCCTGGAGTTGCGCCTGGATGGTCTGGTAACCGAAGGCAAGACACCCTTCAACAAGCTGCATTTCAACACCTGTTTTGCCGAGATCGAAGCGTTGTTCCAGCGTGCCGGTTACCACAAGCAATTGGACGTGGTGGGTTACCAGGGGCTGTTGTATGCATTGTACGACCCGGGACGTTGGGAGGCAGTCGAGGTGCTGCGCTGGTTGAAGGAGTTCACCGAGGCAGCGGAAAAACCGACATCAGTTCGCGCATGAGCCAATAAGCACTGTGCCGGCTTGTGCGAGTGGCGGATAATACCGGCCCCGTAAACGCTCAAGAGTTTTTAATGTCCGGTTCATCATTTTCCGCCGCGCACCATCAGGCCAGCACACTGTACTTGCCGCCTGGCTCCTGGCAGACGGTGCTGGAATGTCTTTGCGAGCATTTCAGCACGATCAGCCGCGAGCAGTGGCTGGATCGGATTGTCCGGGGGCGGGTGTTGGACGGGGAGGGGCGGGCGATCGGTATTGACCTGCCCTATCGCGAAGGTATGCGGATCCACTATTTTCGCGAAGTACCCGATGAAAAACCGATCCCTGTGGTGGAGTCGATTCTCTACATCGACGAGCATCTGGTGGTGGCGGACAAACCGCATTTCCTGCCTGTCACGCCGGCGGGGGAATACGTGGAGCAGACATTGCTGCGCCGTTTGATCCGTCGCCTGGACAACCCCCATCTGGTGCCCTTGCACCG
This sequence comes from Pseudomonas sp. Z1-29, assembly GCF_051131995.1. NCBI lineage: Bacteria > Pseudomonadati > Pseudomonadota > Gammaproteobacteria > Pseudomonadales > Pseudomonadaceae > Pseudomonas > Pseudomonas sp. Z1-29. The sequence goes on from NZ_CP071645.1 coordinate 1,951,930, forward strand.
TATTGATCGGCACACGGCCGGGCTGGTCTTGTTCTCAGCCAATCCGCAGACGCGTTCGGCTTATCAATCGTTGTTTCCGACGCGGCGAATCGAAAAAAGTTATGAAGCCATTGCCCCCGCACTGCCCGGAGTGGCTTTTCCGTGTGTGCACAGAAGCCGGATGATCGACGGCGAGCCTTTTTTCCGGATGCAGGAGGGGCCAGGCGAGCCCAATACCGAGACGGCCATGGAAGTGCTTGAGAGGAACGGCGACCTGTGGCGGTACGGCCTGTATCCGGTTACCGGGAAAAAGCACCAGCTGCGGGTGCATATGAGTGCCTTGGGGGCTGGCATCTGCAACGATCCGTTTTATCCCGATGTGATTAGGGATGCCCAGGATGACTATGCCAACCCGCTCAAGCTGTTGGCCAAGAGATTAGGTTTCATCGATCCGATCACGGGTCAGGAGCGGGTCTTCAAGAGTGATATTGCCCTGCGCTGGTAGCCATCGCACTTTCCGCCAGGCATTAAAAAGCCCGCAATGCTTGCGGGCTTTTTTCTATCTGGCTGTAACGCTGAAGATCACAGGTCTTTAACGGTACGAACCTGGTCCTTGTTCACGCGAGTCTGCTTGCCGTCCAGTTGCTCGAATTCGTAGAAGCCGCTGTCTTCGTCGTATTTTGGCGTGTCGACGGCCTGGATTTCGCGACCGTCATTCAGGGTAATCACTGTTGGCGATGCACACCCGGCGAGAGTGGCGAGGCCCAGCGCGAGCATGAAAGTGGCGAGGGTCCGTTGAGTCATGGTGTTTCTCCGAAATGGATTCTTCAAGTTACTGACCGTAAGACGTATACATCGCATGTTAGTTCCTGGCTAGTGTCAATCTGACACGCCTGTATGCCGGGCCAGCAGTTCCGGCGTATTGAGATTGGCCAGCCGGGCATCGTTGGCCGGGCATTGCAAGGCGACGGCGTGTAGCGTGCGCATGATGCGGCCGGGACTGCGTTCGCCTTCGTCCCAGGCCCTTTCAAAGTCTGCTGCCAGGACCCGTGGGATGATGCATAACAACGGCTCCCAATGCTCCCCCTGACGCACCATCAACGGCTTGCCGGGATGGCGGCTTGCCGTTTCGCGCATGCTGTCGAGCAGGCTTGAGTCGATTTGCGGGACATCGCAAGGCAGTACCAGCACATACGCATGCCGCGCCACCTTGAGGCCCGCCCGGATGCCTGCCAGCGGCCCGGGAAAATCCCCTTCGGCGTCATGCACCAGCTGGTCGGCATACAATGCGTAGCGCTCCGGGTTGCGGTTGCAAGAGATGATCAGATCGTCGCTCAGGGCCCGGGTCCGCCGATGAAGGTGGGCAATCAACGGTTCGCCTTGCCATTCCAGCAGGCCTTTGTCCTGGCCTCCCATGCGTTGTCCGCGGCCACCCGCCAGGAGCAGGATCGAGCAGGCTGGCAAGGGATCGTTCGAGGTCATGATGTGTCTCCGCACAGGCGAAAAAATGGGCCGCTGTGATATAACACCGGGCTGTTTCCCCTACAACTGGACGAGCCTATGAAAGCCAAGGCTGATGTACCTTTCGTACCGCTCAATATCGCGGTGCTGACTGTCAGTGATACCCGTACTCTGGAAACCGACACGTCGGGACAGGTTTTTGTCGACCGCCTCACGGAGGCGGGGCATAACCTTGCGGCCCGGGTACTGCTTAAAGATGATCTGTACAAGATCCGCGCTCAAGTCGCCACCTGGATCGCCGACGACGTGGTGCAAGTGGTGTTGATCACCGGTGGCACCGGTTTCACCGGTCGCGACAGCACGCCCGAGGCCGTTACGTGCCTGTTGGACAAGCAGGTCGATGGTTTTGGTGAATTGTTCCGGCAGATATCCGTGGCGGACATTGGCACTTCTACCGTTCAGTCCCGGGCGCTGGCCGGCCTGGCCAACGGTACGTTGGTCTGTTGCTTGCCGGGTTCGACCAATGCGGTGCGTACCGGATGGGACGGGATCCTCGCCGAACAACTGGACGCGCGCCATCGGCCGTGTAATTTCGTCGCCCATCTGAAACAGGCTGCCCCTTGTGAATCCCGTGGGTAAACCGGGCAAGGCCGGCGCCCTGATGGCCGTCGAGGTCGCGCTGGAGCGGTTGCTCGAGATGGCGGCAGCCACGCCCATTACTCAGCATGAGCGCGTGCCGCTGTCCGAGGCGCAGGGGCGAGTATTGGCCGAGGACCTGGTCTCGACACTTGACCTGCCGCCCTGGCCCAACAGTGCGATGGACGGCTACGCCTTGCGCCTGAATGACTGGAGCGGCGAGGCTTTGGTCGTCAGTCAGCGGGTTTTCGCCGGGCAGGCTCCAGACGCTCTCGCCGCGGGTACCTGCGCGCGTATCTTCACGGGTGCGCCGGTCCCGCCGGGTGCCGATTGCGTCGAAATGCAGGAAAACGCCATTGTCGACGATGATCAGCGGGTAAGATTCACCCAGCCCATGGTCAGCGGACAGAACATTCGACCTCAAGGACAGGAAACAACCATCGGGGAGCGAGTCCTCGACGCCGGCACCCGCCTGGGTCCGATCGAGTTGGGTCTAGCGGCATCCCTGGGGTGCGCATCGCTGCCAGTGGTGCGCAAAGTACGCGTTGCGGTGCTGTCGACCGGTGACGAACTGGTGGAGCCTGGTCAGAACCTGGGTCCAGGCCAGATCTATAACAGCAATCGTGTCCTGCTCTGTAGCTGGTTGCAGCGCCTGGGTTGCGATGTTGTCGACGCAGGTATCCTGCCCGATGATTTGCCCGCTACGCGTCGCTGTCTGGCCGGGCTGTCGGATGTCGACCTGATCCTTTCCACCGGCGGCGTATCGGTGGGGGAGGCGGATTTTCTAGGCGTTGCATTGCGCGAAGAAGGCGAGTTGACGCTCTGGAAGCTCGCTATCAAGCCTGGAAAGCCGCTGACGTTCGGGCACTTCCGTGGCCTGCCGGTAATAGGCCTGCCGGGAAATCCCGCTTCTACGCTGGTGACCTTTGCACTGTTGGCTCGGCCTTACCTGCTGCGGCGCCAGGGCGTTCAGTCAGTGGCGCCCCTCAAGTTCAAGATACCTGCAGGCTTCACCTGGCCGAAGGCGGGCTCTCGCCGAGAGTATTTGCGAGGTCGCATTGAAGACGGTCAGGCGATCATCTACCGCAACCAGAGCTCCGGTGTCCTGCGCAGCGCCGCCTGGGCCGAGGGGTTGGTCGAAGTCCTCGAAGGGCGAACACTGGTCCAGGGTGATGAAGTGAGCTTCATTCCCTTGAGCGAAGTGCTGGATTAATCCTGGCAACGTTGTCCGCCCCGAGTGAGTAACCGTGCCTTATGCCGGCCTTTATCGCGACAGCAACGTCACCACCTGATCGAAGCGGCTGTTCGCCACCCAGCCCAGCAGGCCGACCACCACTGCGGCTGCGCCGGCCAGATAGGCGAGCCGGTGTCGGACCGCTTTCACATCGGTACGGATTTCATCCATGTCCCTGCGGATGTATTTGAGGTGAGTTTCCAGTTCAACGACGCGCGGTTCCAAATCAATTCCTCCTACGGGATTAATGCAACTTTTGCCTTCGTTCTGCTTATCGGCCCGCTCGCTCCTGAGCGGGCCAAATTGCCGGGGGGACAATTTGAATTCATGGCCGGGCATGAGACGTTCCTCCGCGGTGTCCATGAGCCTTCAAATGATTGGTCCTGGCCCTGCGGGCCTTGATGCATCCATCCATGGGTTATTCATCCTTGTCTATTGGGTGTTTTTCGATTCAGCGCAACAGAATGCCAAGGTGTTCCAATACGGCTGGAGGGTCAATTGAGCTGATTCGCCAGATCTTGTAGGAAAAGTCCTTGAATGAAGGGTTGCCGAGAAGAGGCAGTCCGCCGCCTCCTTCGAGGTGCTGGGTCTTATTTTGTATAAATTGAGCAGCGCCGGGCTTTTTCGGCTGAATGAGCGGTCCCATTTCCTGAACCTTCCAATGACGGAGACAACGATGAGCAAAGGCAAGGCGCTACTGATCCTGCACGGCAAGCAAGCGCTCAACGAAGAGGTTCGCGCGGCAGTGATGCTCAAGCGCAAACAGGGCTGGGACCTGGCGGTACGGTTGACCTGGGAAGCTGGGGATGCCCGGCGATGCGTCGACGAAGCACTGGATGCCGGTTACACCCGATTGATCGCCGGCGGCGGTGACGGAACCCTGCGCGATATCGCCGAGGCGATGGTCCAGCGGCCTGGCGATGCCAGCCTGGTGTTGCTCCCCCTGGGCACTGCTAACGATTTTGCCCGGGCGGCCGGCGTCCCGTTGGAGCCGGACCAGGCCCTGGATCTGCTGGATGTCACGCCCAGGGCGATTGATGTGGGCGAGGTCGGCGGCTGTATTTTTCTGAACATGGCGACGGGCGGCTTCGGTAGCCAGGTGACCGCCAATACCTCCGAGGACTTGAAGAAAGTCCTTGGGGGCGCCGCTTATCTGTTTACCGGCCTGTCGCGTTTCAGCGAGTTGAGCGCAGCCTATGGCGAACTGCAGGGCCCCGATTTTCACTGGCGCGGCGACTTGCTGGCGCTGGGCATCGGCAATGGTCGGCAGGCGGGTGGGGGGCATTTGCTCTGTCCGCAGGCGTTCGCCGACGACGGTTTGCTCGATATCAGCATCCTCCCGGCGCCTCAAGAGGTTGTCAGTACGCTCAAGGACCTGCTGGCCGGTGGCCTGGGCATAGACAACATGTTCGTACGAGCGCGTTTGCCCTGGGTGGAAATCAAGGTGGCGCAGGGCCTGGACATCAATCTGGATGGCGAGCCGTTGCAGGTCGACGATCTACGTTTCACCGTGCGCCCGAAAGCGCTACGGGTGCACCTGCCGTCGGATTCGCCATTGCTGGAGGGTGCGGCGCTGCTCAGTCATCCAGGCTGATGATCTGTTCGCGGACCGCAAACAGTACCAGTCCGGCCACGTCATGGATCTGCAGGCGCTTCATGATCTGGGCCCGGTGCGTTTCCACGGTCTTGATGCTCAGGCTCAAGCCGTTGGCGATTTCCCGGGTGGACTTGCCACGAACGATCAGCCGCAGGATCTCCAGCTGGCGCGCCGTCAGGTTGTGGTTCTGGGCTGGATCGGGCTGATGTTTCTGAACGCGGGTCAGCGCCTGGTTGATCACGGTATGGGCAATGGCCGGGCTCAGGTAGCGTTCGTTGTTGCGCAACGCGTCCAGGGCGTGCGCCAGCTCGGTGGCCGTGGTGTCCTTGAGCAGGTAGCCATGGGCTCCTGATTCCAGCGCCTGCATGATCAGCGCGGGGTCAGTGTGCATGGACAGGATCAGCACCTTGCTCTGGGGGCGTACCTTCCTGAGTTGCTGCAAGGCTTCCAGGCCGCCGGTATCCTTCATGGAAATATCCAGCAGGACGATGTCGGGGTTGAGGCGTTCCACCAGTTCCGGCAATTGCGCGCCGTCACTGGCTTCGCCGACGACGGCGTAGCCAGGGAGATCCAGGACCAGGGCGCGTACACCGGCCCGGATCAGCGAGTGGTCATCTACCAGAAGCAAATTACAAGTCAATGGAGAACCTTATTCTTGCTGGCCCGCTCAAGGGCACGCGGTGCCCAGGGAATACGAGCTTCGATATGCGTGCCTTTGCCGGCCTCGCTGGTGACCTTGAGGGTGCCGCCCAACTGTTCGACTCGCTCCGACATGCCGGCCATGCCGCGCTGTCCTTCGCGGCCGGGGTGGCTGGCCGGGACGAATCCTCGGCCGTCATCGCTGATCAGCAACGTCAGCCCTTCAGGACGGCGTTGCAGGCGCACCAGCAGATTGCTCGCCTGGGCGTGGCGCAACATGTTGGTGACGGCTTCCTGGGTGATCCGAAAGGCGGCGACGGTCATTTCATCCGGGATGCCGGTCATGCGCTGCTGGCAATCGAGGCTCCATTTCACCGGCGTATTGGCCAATGTCTTGAGTAGATGAGCGCGGAGACTGGCTTCGAGCCCAAGGCTGGTCAGCTGCCTGGGATTGAGGATCGCCGAGACATCACGCACTTTGTTCAGGGTTTCGTCCAGCGTGTCGCTCAGTACGCTGCATTGGCCCTGCAAGTCTTCCGGCAGGCGGCGCTTGAGCCATTCACTTTGCAGTTTTGCCGCGGTCAGCAGTTGGCCAATGTCATCGTGCAGTTCGCGGCTGAGCCGGTGACGCTCGTTTTCCTGGACCTCCAGCAGTCGGTCAGCCAGTTCCTGCGGCTGGAACTTGATGGACTTGCGCGAGAGTCGATAGTGGATCCAGACACAGGCCAGCGCCGCGCCATTGAGCATCAGCAAGCCCAGCGGCAGCGGATGGGCCAACAAGTAGGCCAGCAGGCAACCGAGGGTCGAGCAGATACACAGCAGCAATGTGAACCGGCGGGCGTTTTCTCGGGACGGTGGCCAGGTGATGATTGACTTGAAGCTGGCGTGCATAACGGATGGAGCCAATGAATGTTCGCTGCGGGCAGGCCAGTCAGCGCATCTGACGGGCCGGGTCGGGTAAATGTTTCAGGTCGGGGACGGCTTCGGTTGGCGGCTTCTTGCGCCGCTGTCCGAGGCGACTGACGCGAGACATAGTACCACTTCGGATTTCGTTGGTCGCGCCCGGCTTGGCGGCGGCAAGGCACGACGGGCCAGGCACATGATGTTGGTCGGCTGCTACCAGCTCACGCTTGTTTTTGTGCGTAAGGAACCAACGCCATCGGGCGCGGCGTCGGCAACGCCTCGCAGGGACTCTGGCCAACCTGGAAGGCAAATGCTTCGATCAGGGAAGTCTGTTCAGTGTTGTCCAGACTCAGTTTGCCGGTGGTGTGGTCGACGAGCTCCAATTGCCAGGCCATCAGGGTAAAGCAATCTTTCAGCGCGACCAGTGCCTGGTCGTGCAGCTCCATGTGGTGTTGCGCATGACTGAGCAAGCCATGGATATGCAGCGAAAACTCCGAAACGGCCTCCAATGCGAGAGCGTCGGCCTTGTTTGCCAGCTTCAGCAACGTGCTGAGCATGCAGTCGATGGCGTCCTTGTCGTTGTTGATCAGCTCCAGATGGCTCAGGCATTCCTCCGACTTGGCCAAGAGTGTCTCGGCTTCAATCAGGAACTCGGGAAGGCGCTGGCTCCAATTGTTGCGATCGTTCGGCATGCTTATCTCCACAACATCATGTCAGGCGAAAGTAGATCGCGTGTGGCGAACGGCTTGATCTCATGGCCGGTACGAACGAAGGTGCCTTGCGGATCGCAAACTCGGCCTCGCAAACGATTGCACTGAAATCGGTTGGGAGACTGGAAATCCGTTGTTCTGCAGTCGCGCACAAAAGCCTGACTCCGTTCAGCAATGAGAATGGCGTCACATTAATGGCTATTGGATATCGGGAATATCAGGTTAGACCTGATTGTGCCTAGGGGAATCCCTTAGGCAGGGGAACTTACTGCATCAACGGAAGTCGCGCAGCGGAAAAAACGGATGTAAAACGGAAGGCCAGTAAAGCATGATGTCTATGTGACATCAATGCCCGCGGCGGTATTTAATGTCGGGGTCAAGATCCGGCGCATACCGCCGATAGCGTCTTTACAGATTCATCCGAACAAGCCCAGGAGTCATCGATGGCCGGCATTCTCGACACAGTAGATCAACGAACCCAATTGGTGGGTGAGAATCGCCTGGAAATTCTCATGTTTCGCCTGGCGGGGCGCCAATTGTTCGCCATCAACGTATTCAAGGTCCAGGAAGTGCTGCAACTGCCGAAGCTGACCTTGATGCCCCAGCGCCACCCGTTCGTCTGTGGTGTGGTCAATCTGCGTGGCCAGACCCTTCCGGTGATCGATCTTTCCCAGGCCATCGGCATGCGTCCGCTCGTGCCGGGACCTAACAGCACCATCATCGTCACCGAGTACAACCGTTCGGTACAGGCGTTCCTGGTAGGGGGCGTGGACCGCATCGTCAACATGAACTGGGAAGCCATCCTGCCGCCTCCGACCAGTGCCGGTCGCGAGCATTACCTGACGGCTATCAGCAAGGTCGACGACCAGTTGGTGGAAATCATCGACGTGGAGAAAGTCCTCGCCGAAATCGTCCCCTACAACGCCAAGGTCTCACGGGACAAGCTCGAGGATCCGGTGCTGGAACGAGCCCGCGGTCGAGAAGTCCTGCTGGTGGACGATTCCAATGTCGCGCTCTCGCAGTTGCGTGACACCCTGGGCCAGTTGGGCGTGAAGATGCACATCGCCAGCGACGGCTTGAAGGCACTGAACATGCTCAAGGCCTGGGCCGACACCGGCGAAGTGATGACCGACAAGTTGCTGATGATTTTCACCGACGCGGAAATGCCCGAGATGGACGGCTACCGCCTGACCACGGAAATCCGCAACGATCCACGCCTGCGTGGGCTCTACGTGGTGCTGCACACCTCGCTGTCCGGCAGCTTCAACGATTCGATGGTCAAGAAGGTTGGCTGTGACAACTTCCTTTCCAAATTCCAGCCGGACAAGCTGGTCGACGTGGTGCGCCAGCGGTTGATGCTCGGCTGAGGCTGATCGAGGTTTGCTTCACCGGCTCGCTCGTATAAGGTTGCGCTTTTTCGTCATCAGGGAAAGTTGATCATGTTGCGGCTGAGCGCGCTGTATCGGTATCCGTTGAAGTCCGGCAAGGGGCAGCCGCTGCAGGGCATCGGCCTGGACAAGCTCGGGCTCGACGGTGATCGACGCTGGATGCTGGTGGATGAGGCCAGCGGGCGCTTCCTGACCCAGCGGGCCGTGGCAAAGCTGAGCCAGCTTTCGGCGTTGTGGAACGCGGCGGGCGGACTGACACTCAGCGCGCCGGGCTACGGCGCCATCGAGGTGCCGCTGCCGCCTTCTCTCGAAGAACAACGGCGTGGCGTGATCATCTGGCGCGATACGCTGCGTGTGCCGGATGCCGGTGACGCGGCGGCTGCCTGGGTCAGTGAGTTCATCGGCAATCGCACCCGGCTGGTCCATGTGCCGGTGGAGTTGGCTCGTACCACGGCAGCCGGCTACGGCAAGGATGACGACAAGGTGGCCTTCGCCGACGGTTTTCCCTTGTTGTTGATCGGCCAGGCCTCGTTGGAGGATTTATCGGGCAGAGTTGGCCGCTCGCTGGAAATGCTGCGCTTTCGTCCCAACCTGGTGGTCGAGGGCAGCGAGGCGTTCGCCGAAGACGGCTGGAAGCGTATTCGTATCGGCGAGGTGGAGTTCCGGGTGGTCAAGCCGTGTTCACGCTGCATCATGACCACGGTCGATCCGCAAACCGGCGAACGCGATCCGCAGCGCGAGCCTTTCGCCACGTTGCAACAGTACCGTTCTACCCCGGATGGTGCGATGTTCGGCCAGAATCTGGTCAACGATGGCAATGGCCGACTTGAGGTCGGCATGCCGGTCGAGGTGCTGGAATAGAAGATCCCTGAATAAAAAATGCCCGTGTCGCTGGACACGGGCATTTTTATTTATGCAGGCGCTTTTTGTGGCGAGGGAGCAAGCTCCCTCGCCACGGCTCAGCCGCGATATTCGCAGAGGTAAGCCGTGTCGACGGCTACCTTGAGCTGAAACTTGCTGTTGGCCGGGACGTTGAACTGGCTACCGGCGGCGAAGGTTTCCCAATCGGTGCTGTCGGGCAGTTTCACGGTCAGGGCGCCGGAAACAACATGCATGATTTCCCGCTGCGCGGTGCCGAACTCATATTCGCCCGGTGCCATGACGCCGATGGTCGCTGGACCTTCGGCGGTGCCGAAGGCGATCGACTTGACGGTGCCGTCGAAGTACTCGTTGACTTTGAACATGGGCGATTCCTCGAGAAAGGGCTGAAAAAGGCCGGCCAGTATGCACAAGGCCACAACAGTCGTCATCTGTCGCGCCTGGCAGGGCGCTCAGCCGGTCAGCACCAGCGGCAACAATCGCGCCGTATTGCGGGCGTCCTCCAATGCACGGTGTTGTTGGCCGCAGAACTGCAGGCCGGCCAGTTGCAACGCCGCATTGAGCCCCAGCGGTCGCTCCAGCCGACGGGCCTTGGCAAAGCGCTGCTTGAGATTCATGTGCGGTACCTGGCCGAGCGCGCTGTGCAAGTGCTGGCCTTGCCATTCCTGAAGCAATTGCTTGCGGTCGTAGTCGCCCCAACTGACCCAGCCTTCGAGGTTCGCTCGATAAGGCGCCAGCCAGTGTTCGAATGCCGGCCAGACCTCGGTCAGCGGTGCGGCGCCGTCAATATTGGCCTGGCTGATATGCGTCAGCGTGCGACAGAAAGAGGTCAGCAACGGGCGCCTCAGCGGCCGTACAAAGCGCTGGAAATGATCCACCTCGCGCCCATCCCGATTCACCAGGGTGGCGCCGATTTCGATGATTTCCATTTCGGTAACCGGCCAGCCACCTTCGTCGGTGGTGGCTTCCAGATCAATCACCAGCCAGTAAGGCATTGCAAGGTTCCCGGTATCGGCGTGCAGATGGGTTTGAGCGTAGTCAAACCCGAAGCATCCGCCTAGTCCCTGATGACGCCCGAGCGACCAGACCGGCCTGATGGAGGTTGTCCTGCATGGAAGATGGCTGTTCGCTGTCCGAGCGCTTGCTTGGTTGTCTTGGCCAGCTTAAATTGCCCCGCGCGACCGGATGAAAGAAGAACAATGATCGAGCCGCTGTTTTAAATTGATCGTGCGGCTGGCTAAGCGGCTGAAACCGCCTAGCGTGAAGAGTGATGGGGACTTTGGGGAGTGGTTATCTTGACGTGTTCGCCGATGGGGATGACCTCACGTACCTTGCTGGCCGTCCTGGCCATGTTCTTGACCGTGTCAGCTGAAGCTGCACAAGTGGTCCGGATCGGCGCGGCGCATTTCCCGCCCTATACCGTTCGTCCCGAAAACGGCGCCGACACCGGTCTGTTACCGCAATTGGTGGAAGCCTTGAACCGGTCACAGGCCGATTATGAATTCGTGCTGGTACCCACTTCGATTCCGCGCCGGTTCAACGATTTCAAGCAGGGCCGGGTCGACATGGCGATTTTTGAAAACCCCGACTGGGGTTGGCAGGATGTGCCCCATACTCCGGTAGACATGGGCCTGGAGGATGCGGAGATATTCGTCGCCCAACGCCAGCCGGATCGCCAGCAGAGCTATTTCGCCGATCTCAGGGGCAAGCGCCTGGCCTTGTTCAGCGGTTATCACTATGCGTTTGCAGAATTCAACGCCGATCCGAAGTTCCTCATCGGCCAATACAACGCCACGTTGACCTATTCCCACGACAGCAACCTGCAAATGGTACTACGCACCCGCGCGGACATTGCCTTGGTGACCCGTTCCTACCTCAGCGATTACGTGTTGCGCAATCCGCAAGCGGCCTCGCAGTTGCTGGTATCCGAACGCATCGACCAGATTTACCACCATTACGCGCTGATTCGGCCCCAGGCGCCCATTTCCCCCCAAGCGTTCGCCCAGATATTGCAGAAGTTGCGGGACGACGGCCAGTTGCTGGAAATCTTCCAGCCCTACCGGATCGAGCTGGTGCCGACCCACGCCCATTGAAACCGGACCTTAAATTTATCTGCCTGGCTCACGTCACACGTTGACCACCGACGAAAACGTGAGCTCCCATGTCCAACCTCAATCAGCCGACCCTATTGCCCTTGCCCGGCGGGCGCAGCCTGGGTGCCGATGAAACCGAACGCCACCTGAGCCTGATGCTCGAAGGCGCGCCGCTGATCCGCCTGCGCCTGGAGCGCGGTCCCCAGTTGCACGTGCATTTGCAGGAAAACAACGACCGGCCGGTCGGCCCGGCACTCTGGGCGGCCTGCTATTGGCTGTTTGCCAGGGATCCCGAATGTCAGCGCCTGGTCTGGCACCTCAATGAGCGTCCCGGTGAGGCCCTGCTCAGTGGTTTGCTGACGGGCGGGGAACTCAGCGACGAATACATCTGCGAACGCACGCTGTTCTGGCAACTGCCGCAGCCTTGGTTGGGAGAGTCGTTCAGCGGCAGTTATCCGCAACAGATGATCGTCACCGACGGCAAGCGCCATCCACGTCGCCCGATCAAGCCGCGCGGCGAGGTGTATCGCCGTTTCGACGCGCGGCTAGGGGCCTGGGTGTCTTTGCGCACGCTTGAAATCGAGCAAGACCTGACGCGATTCAACCGCTGGCAGAACAGTCCCAGGGTGGCGAGCTTCTGGCAGGAGGAGGGCAGCCTGGAACAGCACCGCGAGTACTTGACCAGGCTTGAGCATGACCCTCGGGTCTTGACCTTGATCGGTTGTTTCGATGAGCAGCCATTCGCCTACTTCGAAGCCTATTGGGCCAAGGAGGATCGAATCGCACCGTTTTATGACGCTCACGCCTATGACCGCGGCATCCACATGCTGGTGGGCGAAGAGCAGCATCGAGGTCCGCACAAGGTCGCAAGCTGGTTATCGGCGCTGGTGCATTACCTGTTTCTCGACGATCCGCGTACCCAGCGCGTGGTGGCCGAGCCTCGGGCCGACAATGCCCGGATGATCGGGCATCTGCATAACCAGTGTTTTCACTGTGAAAAGGAATTCGATTTCCCGCACAAGCGCGCGGCACTGATGATCCTGGGGCGCGAGCGGTTTTTTGACCGGTGTTCGTTGGTGTAGGGCTTCAAGGCCCCATCGCGAGCAAGCTCGCTCCCACAGGTTGGTCGTGAACCCTGTGGGAGCGAGCTTGCTCGCGATGAGGACAGCAACCCAATGCGGATTTCACCGCCGGGCGAACGTATCCCCACGCACCCCTGACACCTTGCGGCAATGCACCAGGGCGTCGCGGATCATGAAGTTCACCAGTGTCGGCGAGACGCCCAGTTCCTTGGCGATGTCTTTCTGCGGTACGCCGTGCAGGCGGTACATCTCGAAGGCGTAACGGGTTCGGCTGGGCAGCTCGGTCAGCGCGTCGGCAATGTGCTCGAGGGTGGAAAAGTTGATATGCGACGTTTCTGGCGAAGCACCCTGGATCACCACGTTCAACCCTTCTTCTTCCGGCCCCGAATATTTCTGTTCCAACGCCTGTTTGCGGTAGTGGTCGATCGCCAGATTGCGCACGATCTGGAACAGGTAGCTGAGTTGAGCCTTGAAGGACGAGGTGATCTGGGGCGCCGATTGCAACCGGAAAAACGCATCCTGGACCACGTCTTCCGCGCGGGAGCGGCAACCGGTGATACGCGCTGCGATCTTGACCAGGATCATCCGGTTGTCGACGAAGGCCTGGAGTAGCGGTGAGTCGCACCTGCTTGTGGATACTTGTTCCGTCATGGAATTCACCTTACTGCAAATAGTTAGCGGGACGACCCGTGCATCGGATCCGTCCTACATGTCGAGCGCCAAATTAGGCTTAATGATAATCGTTGTCAATTGAGAAGAAGAATTATTGATGGGCGGAAGTCCAGCCTGGAAACTGCGACCCGTTGCCGCGGCGTGGCGCCGACCGATGATCATCCGGATGCGCGGAGGCAAGGCCTGCGACTAATTATTTGCCGGTGTAATCCGTTCCCAAGGGTGACCACTTGCAAGCCGAATCCAGGCAGGAACCCCAGATGACCGACGCGTTCGAACTCCCCAGCACCCTGGCCCATGCCCTCCAGCGCCGCGCCGCGTTGACGCCGGACCGGGTGGCCTTGCGCTTTCTTGCCGACACCCCGCAGCAGGGCGTCGTGTTGAGTTATCGCGACCTGGACTTGCGCGCCCGGACCATCGCCGCCGCTTTGCAGGCCGAGGCGGAACTGGGTGATCGCGCCGTACTGCTATTCCCGAGCGGCCCGGATTACGTCGCGGCGTTTTTCGGTTGCCTGTACGCCGGCGTGATCGCCGTTCCGGCCTACCCACCCGAGTCCACCCGCCGCCACCATCAGGAGCGTCTGCTGTCGATCATCGCCGACGCCCAGCCGCGGCTGTTGCTCACCAGCAGTGAGGTGCGCGACACGCTGCAGGCCATCGAATCGGCACCGCCGGTACTCTGTGTCGATATCCTCGATCCGGCCCACGCCGGCCAATGGCGGGCGCCGAACCTGCAAGACGACGACATCGCCTTCCTGCAATACACCTCCGGCTCCACTGCGTTGCCCAAGGGGGTGCAGGTGAGCCACGGCAACCTGGTGGCCAACGAAGCGCTGATCCGGCATGGCTTCGGGATTGACGTGAATCCCGACGACGTCATTGTCAGCTGGCTGCCGCTGTATCACGACATGGGCCTGATCGGCGGTTTGCTGCAACCGATCTTCAGCGGAGTGCCGTGCGTACTGATGTCGCCGGCGTATTTCCTCGCCCGACCGTTGCGTTGGCTGGAAGCGATCAGCGAGTACGGGGGCACCATCAGCGGCGGCCCGGATTTCGCCTACCGGCTGTGCAGCGAGCGGGTCAGCGAGTCGGCCCTGGAGCGCCTCGACTTGAGCCATTGGCGCGTGGCCTATTCCGGCTCCGAACCGATTCGCCTCGACAGCCTGGAGCGCTTCGCCGAAAAGTTTGCCTCGTGCGGCTTCACGCCGGACAGTTTCATGGCTTCCTATGGCTTGGCCGAAGCCACCCTGTTCGTCGCCGGCACGCCGCGTGGCCTAGGGATCCCCGCGATGCGAATGGATGACGCGGCATTGGCGCAAAACCGCGCCGAGCCGGGGCAGGGCAACGCAGTGATGAGTTGCGGCGTGAGCCAGCCGGACCACGCGGTACTGATCGTCGAGCCCGCCACGCTACAGCCGCTGGCCGACAATCAGGTCGGCGAAGTCTGGGCCGCCGGGCCGAGCATCGCCCACGGTTACTGGCGCAACCCCGAGGCCAGCGCCAGGACATTCGTCCAGCATGCCGGCCGCACCTGGCTGCGCACCGGCGACCTTGGCTTTGTGCGCGAAGGCGAGCTGTTCATCACGGGGCGCCTGAAGGATTTGCTCATCGTGCGCGGGCATAACCTTTATCCACAGGACATCGAGCAAGCCGTAGAGCGCGAAGTCGAGGTGGTGCGCAAGGGGCGGGTCGCTGCATTCGCGGTCGACAACGGCGGCGAAGAGGGGATCGGGATTGCCGCGGAAATCAGCCGCAGCGTGCAGAAAATCCTCCCGGCCGAGGCCTTGATCAAAGCGATTCGCCAGGCCGTGGCCGATGCCTGCCAGCAAGCCCCAAGCGTGGTGGTGCTGCTCAACCCAGGGGCCTTGCCGAAGACTTCGAGCGGCAAGCTGCAGCGTTCGGCCTGCCGGGCACGACTGGCTGACGGCAGCCTCGACAGCTATGCGCTGTTTCCCTCGGTCGAGGTGCAAACCCATGAGGCGGGCGCTTCATCGAAGCTGCAAACGCTGATTGGCCAGATCTGGTGCGAGCAGTTACAGGTCGACCAGGTCCAGGGCGCCGATCATTTCTTCCTGCTGGGTGGCAATTCCATCGCCGCCACCCAAGTCATTGCGCGGCTGAGCGAAACCCTCGGCCTGGAGCTCAACCTGCGCCTGCTCTTCGAAGCCCCAACGCTCGGCGCTTTTGCCGCGGCAGTGGCGAACCTGCAGCAGGACGGCGGCCAGGCCCAGGGCGCCATCAGCCGGTTGCCACGCCACGAGCCGCTGCCGCAATCGTTGGCGCAAAACCGCTTGTGGCTGACCTGGCAGCTGGATCCGGCAAGCCGTGCCTACAATATTCCCGGCGCCATCCGTCTGCGCGGCGAGCTGGACGAAAACGCCTTGCGCGCCAGCTTCCAGCAATTGATCGAGCGCCATGAGTCCCTGCGCACGCGGTTCCTGGAATGCGATGGGGTGGCCTTGCAGCAAATCGATCCGGCCGGCGAGTTCAATCTTCAGGTGATCGATCTTTGCGACATGCCTGCTGACCAGCGCGAAGCGCGGGCGCGGCAGATCCGCGAAGACGAAGCCGCCACCCAGTTCGATCTGGAAAAGGGTCCGCTGCTGTGGGTCACCTTGTTGCGCCTGGATCAGGACGACCACCAACTGTTGGTGACGATGCACCACATCATCGCCGATGGCTGGTCGATGAACGTCCTGATCGAGGAGTTCTCACGGCTCTATGCCGCGGCGTCCCAGGGACAGGTCGCCGAGTTGGCGCCGTTGCCGCTGCACTACGCCGACTACGGCAGTTGGCAGCGCCAATGGCTCGGGCAAGGTGAAGCCGAGCGCCAACTGGCCTATTGGAAACAGCAACTGGGCGATGAGCATCCGACCCTGGCGCTGAGCACCGATCATCCGCGCAGCGCCCTGCATCAGCGCAGCGCCGCGCGCCACAGCCTGCGCCTGGACAAGGACCTCGGCGATGCCCTGCGCCGGACGGCCCAGGCCCATGACGCCACGCCGTTCATGTTCTTGCTGGCGGCATTCCAGGCGCTGCTGCAGCGCTACACCGGCCAGTCCGACATCCGCATCGGCGTGCCCAACGCCAACCGCCCGCGCCGGGAAACCCAGGGCCTGATCGGCTTCTTCATCAACACCCAGGTGCTGCGCGCGCAAACCGATTCGCGCCAGCCATTCGCCGCGCTGCTGGCCCAGGCCCGGGAAGCCACGCTGGGCGCCCAGGCGCATCAGGACCTGCCTTTCGAACAACTGCTGGAAGCGTACCCACAGGCGCGGGACCAAGGTCTGTTCCAGGTCATGTTCAACCATCAGCAGCGCGACCTCGGCGCGTTGCGGCGCCTGCCGGGGCTGTTGGCCGATGAGTTGCCGTGGCACAGCCGCGAAGCCAAGTTCGACTTGCAGTTGCATAGCGAAGAGGACCGCAACGGACGGCTGACGCTGTCGTTCGATTACGCTGACGAGCTGTTCGAGGCGACGACTATCGCCCGCTTGGCCGAACACTTTTGCAGCCTGCTTCGGTCGGTTTGCAGCAACCCGCAACAGGCGATCGGCGACGTGCAGCTGTTGAGCGACGCTGAATCCGCGCAACAACTGCCATGGGGCTCGGGGCCTTGCGAGCCGGCCAGCCAGTGGCTGCCGGAACTGCTCAACGAACAGGCCCGCCGCACCCCGCAACGTACCGCGTTGCAGTGGGACGGTGGTGCGCTGGACTATGCCGAGCTGCACACCCAGGCCAATCGCCTGGCCCATTACCTGCGGGACAAAGGCGTCGGCCCGGACGTCTGCGTGGCGATTGCCGCCGAGCGTTCGCCGCAGTTGCTGATCGGCGTGTTGGCGATCATCAAGGCGGGGGGCGCCTATGTGCCGCTGGATGTCGATTATCCGGCCGAGCGCCTGGCCTACATGTTGGGTGACAGCGGCGTCGATCTGCTGCTCACCCAAACCGCCTTGCTGGACCGCTTGCCGGCCTGCGCAGGCGTCAGCGTCATCGCCATGGACGCCCTGCACCTGGAACAGTGGCCGAGCAACCCGCCGGGGCTGCATTTGCATGGCGAGCATCTGGCGTACGTGATCTACACCTCCGGTTCGACCGGTCAGCCGAAGGGCGTCGGCAACACCCATGCCGCCCTGGCCGAGCGCCTGCAATGGATGCAGGCCGCCTATGGGCTGAATGAAACCGACGTGCTCATGCAAAAGGCGCCGATCAGTTTCGACGTGTCAGTGTGGGAGTGCTTCTGGCCGCTGATCAACGGCTGCCAACTGGTACTGGCCGGCCCCGGCGAGCACCGCGACCCGCACCGCATCGCGCAGTTGGTCGAGCGGTTTGGCGTGACCACGCTGCATTTTGTACCGCCGCTGCTCAGCCTGTTCCTCGAGGAGCCGTTGAGCGCCCGCTGCACGAGCTTGCGGCGGATCTTTTCCGGCGGCGAAGCGTTGCCGGCCGAGTTGCGCAACCGGGTGCTGGCGCAACTGCCGGCGGTGCAGCTGCACAACCGCTACGGCCCGACCGAAACCGCTATCAACGTCACGCACTGGCACTGCAGCGAGGCCGATGGCGAGCGCTCGCCGATCGGTCGTCCGCTGGCCAATGTGCTCTGCCGCATCCTCGACAGTGACCTCAATCCGGTGCCGGTCGGTGTGCCGGGTGAATTGTGCATCGGTGGCCTCGGCCTGGCCCGGGGTTACCTGGGGCGACCGGGGCTGACGGCCGAGCGGTTTGTCGCCGACCCGCTGGGTTCGGCCGGCGCGCGGCTGTACCGCACCGGCGACCGGGCGCGCTGGGGCGCTGACGGCGTCATCGAATACCTCGGCCGCCTCGACCAGCAGGTCAAGCTGCGTGGTTTCCGGGTCGAGCCGCAGGAAATCGAAGCGCGACTGCTCGCCCAGCAGGGCGTCGCCCAGGCGGCGGTGCTGGTGCGTGACACCGCGGCCGGTGCGCAATTGATCGGCTACTACACCGCGGTCGATGTCGATGAAGATGAAACCGTCCAGGCTGCTCGCCTGAAAAACGCCCTCGTCGGTGAATTGCCCGACTACATGGTGCCTGCGCAATTGCTGCGCCTGGACGTCATGCCCCTGAGTCCGAGCGGCAAGCTCGACCGTCGCGCCTTGCCCGAGCCGCAGTGGCAAGTGCGCGAGCACGTCGAGCCGGTCAGCGCCCTTGAACAGCGGGTCGCCGGCATCTGGCGCGACGTGCTGGGTCTGGAGCGCGTTGGCTTGCGCGATGACTTTTTCGCCTTGGGCGGCCATTCGTTGCTGGCGACCCAGATCATTTCCCGCACCCGCCAGGCCTGCGATGTCGAGCTATCGCTGCGCGCGTTGTTCGAAGCCAGTGAGCTGGGCGCCTTCGCTGAGCAGGTGCGGTTGATCCAGGCCAGCGGCCAGACCAACCGCCAGCCGCCGATCGAGAAAGTCGACCGCAGCCAACCGGTGCCGCTGTCCTATTCCCAACAGCGTATGTGGTTCCTCTGGCAAATGGAGCCGGATAGCCCAGCCTACAACGTCGGCGGCATGGCGCGGTTGCGCGGGGTGCTGGATGTCGGACGCTTTGAAGCGGCGTTGCAGGCCCTGATCCTGCGCCACGAAACCCTGCGCACAACGTTCCCGAGCATTGATGGCGTGCCTCGCCAACAGGTACACGGCGAGACGGGCCTGCGCATGGGCTGGAAGGATTTCTCGATGCTGGACGCCGACATGCGCCAGCAACGGGTCCGGCAACTGGCCGACAGCGAGGCCCACGAACCCTTCGACCTGGAAGCCGGGCCGCTGCTGCGGGCCTGCCTGGTCAAGACCGCCGAGCATGAGCATTACTTTGTGCTGACCTTGCACCACATCGTCACCGAAGGGTGGGCGATGGATATTTTCGCCCGTGAGCTGAGCGCGCTGTATGAAGCCTTCGTCGATGATCGCGAGTCGCCGCTGGAGCCGTTGCCGGTGCAATACCTCGACTACAGCGTCTGGCAGCGCCAATGGCTGGAATCCGGCGAGCGCCAGCGTCAGCTGGACTACTGGACCGCCCAACTGGGCCGCGAACATCCCTTGCTGGAGCTGCCCGCCGATCGCCCGCGTCCGCCGGTGCAAAGTCATCGTGGCGAACTGTTCCGTTTCGACCTCAGCGATGAGTTGGCCGCGCGGGTCCGCGCCTTCAATGCCGAACGTGGCCTGACCCTGTTCATGACCATGACCGCCGCCCTGGCCGTGCTGCTCTATCGCTACAGCGGCCAGACCGACCTGCGCATCGGCGCGCCGGTGGCCAACCGCATCCGCCCGGAAAGCGAAGGGCTGATCGGCGCGTTCCTCAACACCCAGGTGCTGCGTTGCCAGCTCGACGGGCAAATGTCGGTGGGCGAACTGTTCGAGCAGGTGCGCCACACCGTGATCGAAGGCCAGTCCCACCAGGACTTGCCCTTCGATCATCTGGTCGAAGCCCTGCAGCCACCGCGCAGTGCCGCATACAACCCGCTGTTCCAGGTGATGTGCAACGTCCAGCGCTGGGAATTCCAACAGAGCCGCACGTTGGCCGGCATGAGCGTCGATTACTTGGTCAACGACGCCCGCGCCACCAAGTTCGACCTCAACCTGGAAGTCACCGACCTCGACCAGCGCCTGGGTTGCTGCCTGACCTACAGCACCGATCTGTTCGATGAGCCGCGCATCGCCCGCATGGCCGGTCATTGGCGCAACCTGTTGGAGGCGTTGCTGGTCGATCCGGCTCGGCGGCTGAGCGAATTGCCGTTGCTTGGCGTCGGCGAGCAGCAGCAAATGCTCGACAGCCTGGGCGTCGAGCCCGGTGAGCATCGCCTCGATCAATGCCTCCAGGTGCTGTTCGAAGAACAGGCCCGGGCGCGTCCCGACGCAGCCGCGCTGACGTTCGCTGGGCAGACCCTGAGCTATGCCGAACTCGAACGCCGCGCCAATCGCCTGGCCTGGATGCTGCGCGAGCGGGGCGTCGGGCCGCAGGTGCGGGTGGGCCTGGCGCTGGAGCGCTCGCTGGAAATGGTCATCGGCCTGCTGGCGATCCTCAAGGCCGGTGGCGCCTACGTGCCGCTGGATCCGGAATACCCGCTGGACCGTTTGCACTACATGATCGAAGACAGTGGCGTCGGTCTGCTGCTCAGCGACCGGACCATGTTCCAGGCCCTCGGCCCATTGCCGCCGGGCGTGCAGCGCTGGTGCCTGGAGGACGACAGCGAGGCGTTGGCGCAGTACCCGGACCAGTCGCCATCGCTGATCAATCTGCCGCAGCACCAGGCGTACCTGATCTACACCTCCGGCTCCACCGGCAAGCCCAAGGGCGTGGTCGTGTCCCACGGTGAAATCGCCATGCATTGCCAGGCGGTGATCCGCCGTTTCGGCATGCGCCCGGACGACTGCGAGCTGCATTTCTATTCGATCAATTTCGACGCGGCCACCGAACGCCTGCTGGTGCCGTTGCTCAGCGGCGCTCAGTTGGTGCTGCGCGCCCAGGGCCAGTGGGATGCTCAGGAGATTTGCGGGCTGATCCGTCAGCACCGCATCAATATTCTCGGCTTTACCCCGAGTTATGGCAGCCAGTTGGCGCAATGGCTGGCGACCCAGGGGCAAACGTTGCCGGTACGCATGTGCATCACCGGTGGCGAAGCCTTGACCGGCGAACACCTGCAGCGCATCCGCGCCGCGTTCAGCCCGAGTCTGTTTTTCAACGCTTATGGTCCGACCGAGACGGTGGTGATGCCGCTGGCGAGCCTGGCGCCGGAACAACTGGAGGAGGGCGCGGGCAGCGTACCGATCGGCAGCGTGATCGGCGCCCGGCGGGCCTACATTCTCGACGCGGACCTGGCGTTGGTGCCGCCAGGCGCGACGGGTGAGCTGTACGTTGGTGGCGCCGGCCTGGCCCAGGGTTATCACCAGCGTCCGGGCATGACCGCCGAGCGCTTCGTCGCCGATCCGTTTGCCGCCGATGGCGGTCGGCTGTACCGCACCGGCGACCTGGTGTGCCAGCGTGCCGACGGCCAAGTGGAGTACCTGGGACGAATCGATCATCAAGTGAAGATTCGCGGTTTCCGCATCGAACTGGGGGAAATCGAAAACCGCCTGCTGGAGCACGCTGCCGTGCGCGAAGCGGTGGTCCTGGCCCTCGACATGCCGGGCGGCAAGCAGTTGGCCGCTTATCTGGCCAGCGACATCGCCGAGCAGGACGCCACGGCGCAAGCGGCCCTGCGCGAAGCGCTGAAGCAGCACCTCAAGGCGCAATTGCCGGACTACATGGTGCCGACTCACCTGATCCTGCTGGCGAGCATGCCGCTGACCGCCAACGGCAAACTCGATCGCCGCGCCTTGCCGATGCCCGATCCGGAGCTCAATCGCCAGCAGTACGTGGCGCCGAGCAATGCCCTGGAACAAGCGCTCGCAGCGATCTGGTGCGAGGTGCTGAACGTCGGACAGGTTGGCCTCAACGACAACTTCTTCGAGCTGGGCGGCGATTCGATCCTGTCGATCCAGGTCGTCAGCCGTGCCCGGCAGCAGGGCATTCACTTCACGCCGCGAGACCTGTTCCAGCATCAGACCGTGCAGGCCCTGGCCGCCATCGCCACCCGCAGCGAGCAGGTGAGTGTCGAGCAAGGGCTGCTGAGCGGTGAGTCGGGACTTACGCCGATCCAGCACTGGTTCTTCGCCAGCGAGATACCCAACCGTCATCACTGGAACCAGGCGTTGCTGCTGGAGCCGACCACGCGTCTCGAACCACAGCTCCTGGAGCAGGCGTTGCAGGCTGTTTTCCAGCAGCATGATGCCTTGCGCCTTGGCTTCGCCAATACCAACGGGCATTGGCGCGCCGAGCACCAGCCCTTGTTCGATGGGGCGTTGCTGCAGCATCTTTCGGTGGAGTCCACACAAGCCTGCGAAGCGCTGTTTGCCCAGGCGCAGCTTGGCTTCCAGCTGTCGAGCGGGCCGTTGCTGCGCGCCGTGCTGGCGGACTTGCCGGACGGTCGGCAGCGCCTGCTGATCGCCATCCATCACCTGGTGGTGGACGGGGTTTCATGGCGGGTATTGATGGACGATCTGCAGACGGCTTACCGCCAATCTGCCGGCGGGCAAACGCTGCGGCTACCGGCCAAGACCAGCCCGTTGCGTGACTGGGCTGCGCGGTTGCAGGCCTACGCCGGCAGCGAATCCCTGCGCGAGGAATTGAACTGGTGGCGCGACCAACTGAGCGGGCCGGACGTTACGCTGCCTTGCGCGAACCCTGGCGGCGGGCGGCAGGAGCGACACGCCGCAAGCGTCAGCGTGCGCCTGGACGCCGAGCGTACCCGGCAACTGTTGCAGCAGGCACCGAGCGCCTATCGCACCCAGGTCAACGACCTCCTGCTCACGGCGCTCGCCCGCGTGCTGTGCCGCCAAGGCAATCAGCAATCGGCGCTGATCCAGCTCGAAGGCCATGGCCGCGAGGCGCTGTTTGATGACGTCGACCTGACGCGCACCGTGGGCTGGTTCACCAGTGTCTATCCGCTGCGCCTGAGCCCAGCGGCCGATGATGTCGGCGCGTCGATCAAAGCCATCAAGGAGCAACTGCGCGCGGTGCCCCACAAGGGCCTCGGCTACGGCGTGCTGCGTTATCTGGCGGACACCGGCACACGCCAGGCGATGGCCGGTTTGCCGCAAGCGGCGATCACTTTTAATTACCTCGGTCAGCTTGACCATACGCTCGGCCAGGACGCGTTGTTCCAACCGCTGGATGCGCCTCTTGGCGCCATTCATGACCCTGACGCGCCACTGCCGAACGAGCTGAGCGTCGACGGTCAGGTCAGCGGCGGCGAACTGCTGTTGCGCTGGACCTTCAGCGCCGAGCGGCATGACCGTGAAAGCATCGTCGCGCTGGCCGAGGCCTATCTCGACGAGTTGCAGCGGCTGATCGAACATTGCCTGGCGGACGAGGCGGGCGGCCTGACGCCGTCGGATTTCCCGCTGGCAAAACTGACCCAGGCGCAGTTGGACAACCTGCCGGTGCCGGCCGGGCAGATCGAGGATGTCTACCCGCTGACGCCGATGCAGGAAGGCATGTTGCTGCACACCCTGCTCGAACCGGGCACGGGCCTGTACTACATGCAGGACCGCTACCGCATCAACAGCGAACTGGACCCGCAGCGTTTCGCCCAGGCCTGGCAGGCGGTGATTGCCCGCCACGAAGCCTTGCGCGCTTCGTTCTGCTGGAACGTCGGCGAAGACATGCTGCAGATCATCCACAAGCCCGGGCGCACGCCGGTGGAATACCTCGACTGGCTGCACGTGCCTGAGAACAATCAGGAGCCCAAGCTCCAGGCGCTGCTCAAGCGCGAGCGCGAGGCCGGTTTCGATCTGCTCAACGAGGCACCGTTTCACCTGCGATTGATCCGGGTCGGCGCGGCGCGCTACTGGTTCATGATGAGCAACCACCACATCCTGATCGATGCATGGTGCCGCTCACTGCTGATGGATGATTTCTTCGAGATCTACACCGCCCTCGGTGAACATCGCGAGCCCCGGCTGGCCGTGCCGCCGCGCTATCGCGACTACATCGGCTGGTTGCAACGCCAGGGCCTGGCTGAAGCCCGGCAATGGTGGAAGCAGAACCTGCAAGGCTTCGAGCGGACCACGCCGATCCCCGCCGATCGCCCGTTCCTGCGCGAACACGCCGGTGACAGTGGCGGCATGGTCGTCGGTGACTGCTACACCCGGCTCGACGCTCGGGACGGCGCGCGACTGCGAGAACTGGCCCAGGCCCATCAATTGACCGTGAATACGTTCGCCCAGGCCGCGTGGGCCCTGGTGCTGCGCCGGGTCAGCGGCGATCGGGACGTACTCTTCGGCGTCACCGTGGCCGGGCGCCCGGTGGAATTGCCGCAGATGCAACACACCGTGGGCTTGTTCATCAACAGCGTCGCCCTGCGGGTGCAGATCCCGGGCGATGACCAGCGTTGCAGCGTGCGTCAGTGGCTCAACGGCTTGCTGGACAGCAACATGCAATTGCGCGAATACGAATACCTGCCGCTGGTGAGCATCCAGGAAGTCAGCGAACTGCCCAAGGGCCAACCGCTGTTCGACAGCCTCTTCGTGTTCGAGAACGCACCGGTGGAAGTCTCGGTGCTGGATCGTGCCCAGAGTCTCAATGCCACCTCGGACTCGGGCCGCACCCACACCAACTTCCCGCTGACGGCGGTCTGCTATCCGGGCGATGACCTGGGGCTGCACCTGTCTTACGACCAGCGCTATTTCGATGAGTCCACCGTCCAGGGCCTGCTGGGCGAGTTCAAGCGATTGCTGCTGGCCTTGATGGAAGGTTTCCACGGTGACGTGGCCGAGCTGCCGCTGATTGGCAGCGCGGAACAGGACTTCCTGATCGAAGGCTGCAACCAGAGCGAGCGCGCCTATCCGCTGGAGCGCAGTTATGTCGAGCTGTTCGAGGCCCAGGTGGCGGCCCATCCGCAACGCATCGCCGCCAGTTGCCTGGAGGACCGCTGCACTTACACCGAGCTGAACGAGCGCAGCAATCGCCTCGGCCACGCGTTGGTCGCCGCTGGCGTCGGGCTCGATCAACCGGTGGCGCTGCTGGCCGAACGCGATCTCGACCTGTTGGGCATGATCATCGGCAGCTTCAAGGCCGGCGGCGGTTACCTGCCGCTTGATCCGGGCCTGCCGAGCCAGCGCCTGAGCCGTATCATCGAACTGAGCCGCACGCCGTTGCTGGTCTGCACCCAGGCCTGTCATGAACAGGCGCTGGCCTTGCTGGAAGAGTTCGCCTGCGCCGGCCGGCCAAAGCTGCTGGTCTGGGAAACCGTTCAGGCCAGCGATGTGTCGCGGGACAATCCGCGCCTCTACAGCGGGCCGGAGAACCTGGCCTACGTGATCTACACCTCCGGTTCCACCGGCTTGCCCAAAGGCGTCATGGTGCAACAGCGGGGCATGCTCAATAACCAGCTCAGCAAGGTGCCATACCTGGCGCTGGACGAGACGGATGTGATCGCCCAGACGGCGTCGCAGAGCTTCGACATTTCCGTGTGGCAGTTCCTTGCCGCGCCGCTGTTCGGTGCTCGGGTGGACATCGTGCCCAATGCCATCGCCCACGATCCGCAAGGGCTGCTGGAGCACGTAAAACGCCAGGGCATCAGCGTGCTGGAGAGCGTGCCATCGTTGATCCAGGGCATGCTCGCCGAGGAACGCATCGGCTTGGAAGGCCTGCGCTGGATGCTTCCGACCGGCGAGGCAATGCCGCCGGAACTGGCCCATCAATGGTTGTTGCGTTATCCGGACATCGGCCTGGTGAATGCCTACGGTCCGGCCGAATGTTCCGATGACGTGGCGTTCTTCCGGGTCGACCTGGCTTCGACGCGCGGCAGCTACCTGCCCATCGGCACGCCGACCGACAATAACCGCCTGTACCTGCTCGACGGTGCGCTGGAGCTGGTGCCGCTGGGCGCGGTGGGCGAGTTGTGCGTCGCCGGCACCGGGGTCGGGCGCGGTTATGTCGGCGATCCGCTGCGCACGGCGCCGGTGTTCGTGCCCGATCCGTTCGGGGCGCCGGGCGACCGGCTGTACCGCACCGGTGACCTGGCGCGCCGCCGCAGCGATGGGGTGTTGGAATATGTCGGGCGGATCGACCACCAGGTGAAGATTCGCGGCTATCGCATCGAACTGGGGGAAATCGAAGCGCGGCTGCATGAACAGCCCGAAGTACGCGATGCGGCAGTGGGCGTGCAGGAAGGCGCCAATGGCAGACATCTGGTGGGTTATCTGGTCGCCGCCGACGCGACGCTGAGCCCGACCGAGCGCCTGGATCGCATCAAGCAGCGCCTGCGCAGCGAATTGCCGGAATACATGGTGCCGCTGCACTGGCTGTGGCTCGACCGCCTGCCCCTGAACGCCAACGGCAAGCTCGATCGCAAGGCCTTGCCGGCCCTGGAGATCGGCCAGTTGCAAAGCCAGGATTACCAGGCCCCGGCCAACGAGCTGGAACAGACCCTGGCGGAAATCTGGGCCGAGGTGCTGAAGGTCGAGCGGGTGGGCGTACGCGACAACTTCTTCGAGCTGGGCGGACACTCATTGCTGGCCACACAGATCGCCTCGCGCGTGCAAAAAACCCTGCAGCGCAACGTGCCGCTCAGGGCCATGTTCGAGTGCAGCACGGTGCAGGAACTGGCCGAATATATCGCAGGGCTGGAAGCCAGTGAAATCACCGAGGAGAAAGTCGATCGACTGAATGATTTGATGGCGGAATTGGAAGGAATGTAGTTTTGCGGCGTCTATAAGGACCCTTTCGCGAGCAGGCTCGCTCCCACAGTGGATTGGTGGACATGATCCATGTGGGAGCGAGCCTGCTCGCGAAGGCGTCTGCATAAACAGTGCAAAAGCCGAAGTTGACGACCCGCTCATCGCGGCCCAGTCTCCTGAAGGTTTTTCCGGACTCAATCAAGGAATTCACTCATGCCCTTCGCAACGATCGACGGACAACCGCTCCATTACCTCGACCAGGGCCAGGGCCCGGTGGTGCTGCTTGGCAGCAGCTATTTGTGGGACCACAGCATGTGGGCGCCGCAGATTGACGCCTTGTCGAAGCACTATCGGGTCATCGTCCCTGAACTGTGGGGCCACGGCCAGTCCGGACGTTTGCCCGAGAATACGTCCTCGCTGAACGATCTGGCTCGCCAGGCATTGGCGTTGCTCGATCAGCTGGGCATCGATTGCTTCAGCCTGGTGGGGCTGTCGGTGGGCGGCATGTGGGGCGCACGCCTGGCGCTGGCGGCGCCCAAACGCGTGCAGTCGCTGGTATTGATGGACACCTATGTGGGCGTCGAGCCGGAGCCGACCCGTCTGTACTACTTTTCGCTGTTCGACAAGATCGAGGCCAGCGGTGGAATCCCGGAGCCGTTGCTGGACATCGTCGTGCCGATTTTCTTCCGGCCCGGCATCGACCCGCAATCAGCGCTTTACCAGCAGTTTCGCGCCACCTTGGCGGCGTTGCCAGCCGACCGCCTGCGCGACAGCATCGTACCGCTGGGGCGGATCATCTTTGGTCGGGACGACATCCTGGGGCAATTGCTTGAGTTGAACGCCGAGCGCACGCTGGTGATGTGTGGTGACCAGGATAAGCCACGGCCACCGTCCGAGGCGCTGGAGATGGCTGAATTGATCGGCTGCGAGCATGTGTTGATTCCCGAGGCGGGGCATATTTCCAACCTGGAGAACCCGGCGTCTGTGACCGAGGCGTTGCTGGGGTTCCTAAAGCGCAGGGATTGACTTTGTGACGAGGGGATTTATCCCCGCTGGGTCGCGAAGCGGCCCTAATGCTGTCGACTCGGTATCAGGTGACCGTGGTGTCAGGTTTCAGGGCTGCTGCGCAGCCCAGCGGGGATAAATCCCCTCGCCACAGGTGGCCGGGGGTTTATTTCGGCCCGAGAATCTTCACCAGTTTGTCCGGCGAGGGCGCGCCTTGCTGCTGTTGCAGGTCGCCCTGTTCGTCCAGGTAGAAAATCGCCGGGGTCGCGGACAGCTCCAGTTCATCCATCAGTTGCTGGTTGGCGTCCAGTTTGGCCTGGATCGCCGGCGGTATTTCTTTCAGCGGTTTCAGGGCGCTGCCCTTGCCGGCCTTTTCGTGGTCCGCCAGGGCTTTTTCCGGTTCTTTGGCGGCCAGCAATGCGGCTGATTTCCCCGGGCTGTCTTCGCGGATGATGCCCACCATGATGTGGCGCAACTGCACCTTGCCGGCATTGACCCACGGCCGCGCCTGCTCCCAGAACATGTTGCAGTACGGGCAGTTCGGGTCGCTGAACAGATACACGGTGCGCGGTGCGTCCTTGCTGCCGTCGGCGATCCAGCTGCTGGCTTGCATCTTCGCCCAGATTTCCTTCGACATCGGATCGTAGACCAGCTTTTTCAGGGGTTCGAGGCTCAGGTCCTTGCCATCGGCGTCGTACAGGTTGCCCAGCAGCACATGCTGGCCGTCCGGCGTCAGGTAGAGCGTCATGCCGCGGCTCTGGTACTGCGCCGCGTAGCCGCGCAAGCCGTTCGGTGCGTCGAAGGTGCCGACGATCTTTGCGCCCTTGGCTTCGATCTTCCTGATCGCCGCGGGCAGCTCTTCGGCCTGAAGCAGCGGCGCTTGTAGCAGTGCGCCGGCGAATGCCAGGGTCAGCAGGTGGTGGAGGCGGGGCATGGCAATTTCCTTGTCGCGGGGTGGATCGCCGTGGTGGAACCCGGCGTTTCGAAATTTTCCAGGGCGCGGGCCAGGCTCGCTTCCGACAGTTCGCCCAGGTGGCTGCCCAGCAGGCGACCCTCGGCGCTGTAGAACAGGGTCGTTGGCAGGGCCATGGAGCCGACGGCCTGGCCGAGGCGTCCACTGCCGTCGAACAGCACGTTGGTCAGGCTCAGGCCCTGGGTGGCGAGGTAGGTGCTGACGCTTTGCATGCTTTCGGCCTGATTGACGAACAGGAACGTCAGGTCCGGGCGCTGTTTTTGCGCCTCTTCCAGGACCGGCATTTCCCGTCGGCAAGGCGGGCACCAGGTGGCCCACAGGTTGATCACCAAGGGGCCGCCCTGGTAGTCGGCGAGGTTCACGGTTTCGCCTTCAGCGTTGCGCAGCTCGATCTCCGGCAGCCGGGTGCCTTGCTCGTAGATCGTCAGCGACATTGTCGCCACCAGCCAGAACAGCAGACCGCTGCCGACGCTGAAGCCCAGGGGCCGGCGCAGGGCGGGTCGGCGACGCGCCCAGAGCAGCGCGGCGACCAGCAGGGCGATGATGCCAGGCCAGGCCAGGAATCCGCCGTCGCGTAAATCGACGATCTGCCACGGGTCGTCCCGGTAATGGTTCCAGTACGCGGCGACGAAGCCGATTCTCGCGGCAAGCAGTCCCAGCAGGAACAGCCCGAACAGCACCGACTCGGGGTTCTCGCCGCCGCGCTTGGCCACGCGCCAGCCGACGAAAGTCGCCAAGGCCAGTGCGCTGATCAGCAGCAGATGATTGAGGGCGATGGCAAAGGTGCCCAGGGTAAACGTCAGCATCAGCGTGCGTTCCGGGTCATGTTCCAACGTTCCAGGAACGCCTCGGCGTCCACTTCTCCGGTGATCCGCTGGCTGCGGCGCTCTTCACCGTCGGCACCGATCCACAACAGGCTCGGCGGCCCCGGCACTTTGTAGCGACCCAGCAGCTCACGGCTGGCGGCGTTGTCAGCGGTGACGTCCAGGCGTAGCAGGCGCACGCCTTTCAGGGCGTCGAGCACTTCGACGCGGCCGAACACCTGTTTTTCCATGATCTTGCAGGACACGCACCAGTCGGCGTAGTAATCGAGCAACACCCATTGGCCCTGCGCCTTGGCGGCGTCCAGTTCGCGCTGCAGGGCGGCGGGCTCGCTGACCGTGACGAAGGCATCGTGGGCGCTGACGGTGGCGCTGCCCCTGGCGCCGCTGTAGACCTGCAGCGGCCTGAACAGATCGTCGCTGCCGCCCGCCGCGCCAATCACCAGCACGCTACCCCACAGGCCGAACAGCAGCGATACGCTGCCCCACAGATAGGCGGCGCGACCGAAGCCCTGGGTCTGGCGCCAGGCGCAATAGGCGGCGACAACCAGTAACGCGCCCCACAGTCCGATCCACAATGAGCCATCGATGACCGGGCGGAGCATCAGCAGCGCGGTGCCCAGGAACAGGAAACCGAACACGCCCTTGAGCAGATTCATCCAGGCGCCGGGCTTGGGCAGGAAGCGATTGCCCACCGTCACCAGCAGCAACAGCGGCAGACCCATGCCGACACCCATGGTGAACAGGATCAACCCGCCATGCAGCGCGTTGCCGCTCTGGGCGATGTACAGCAGCGCGCCGGCCAGGGGCGCGGTCATGCAGGGGCCGACCAGCAGGCCGGACAACGCCCCGAGAACGCCCGCGCCCACCAGGCTGCCGCCGCGGCGCTGGCGGCCGGCATTTTCCAATCGATCACGCAGAGCGGCCGGCAGTTGCAGTTCGAAGAAACCGAACATCGGCAGCGCCAACACCACGAATACCGCGGCGAAAGTGCCCAGCAGCCAGGGTTGCTGGAGCAATGCCTGAAGATTGGCGCCCAACAGCGCAGCAAGCACGCCCATGGCGGCGTACACCAGCGCCATGCTGATGACATAACTGCCGGCCAGTGCCAGGCCGCGCCGGGGCCCGGCGCCGCTGCCCACCACCAGCCCCGCCAGGATCGGCAGCATCGGCAGCGAGCACGGGGTAAACGCCAGCAGCAGCCCCAGGCCGAAGAACACCAGCAGGCTCCAGCCCAGCGCGCGCTGTTGCAGGCCGCTGGCCAGGGCCTGGTCCTGCGCCTCGCCACTGGCCGTGGCCGGTGCGTCGCCGCCCAGGTCGACCACCTGGGTCTGGGGCGGATAGCAGAGGCCCGCGTCGGCACAACCCTGGAAACCGACCTTGATCTTGCCGGTGGCCCCGGCGGGAATCTTCAGCTCCAGTGCCTGGCGATAGACTTGCTGGTCGCCGAAGAACTCATCGCTGTGAGCTTCGCCCTCGGGCAGCCTGGGCTTCTGCGCGTCGGCCAGGCCGTCGAATTTGAGCCGTTGCTGATACAGGTAGCAACCGTCGGCGATCTGCCAGAACAACTGAGTCTCACCCGAGTCCAGGCGTTCGGAGGTAAAGACGAAGGCCTTTTCCACCGGCAGGAAGTCGGGTTTGGTCTCGAAGGGATTGGCGGCCTGGGCCAGACCCGAGATCAGCAGTAGACACAGCAAAAACAATCGACGCATGGATAAAGCCTTAGAACGAAGCAAGTGGAATGCACATTGGTGGCTGGCGATTAACCGTCGATTAACCCGGCGACGGCCGGTTTACAGCGAAGATCACCCATGCCTGGCGTACTCGTCGCATAATGTCGACTTAATCGGCCGGCGGCCTAATGTACCTTTTTCCACGGGGCTTACCATGCGCGTACTGGTCTGCGAAGACGACGAGTTGATCGCCAGCGGCATTGTCGCCGGGCTCACGGCTCAAGGCCTGACCGTCGAACATGTCGCCACCGCCTCGGCGGCGCGGGCGATGCTGGGTGTCGCCGAATTCGATGTCATGGTGCTGGATCTTGGCCTGCCCGATGAAGATGGTCTCAAGCTGCTCAAGCAATTGCGCCAGCAAGGCCTGGAGACGCCGGTGCTGATCCTCACCGCGCGGGATTCGGTGACCGATCGGGTCGACGGCCTGCAGGCCGGGGCCGATGATTATCTGCTCAAACCCTTCGATCTGCGGGAACTGGCGGCACGCCTGCACACCTTGCTGCGGCGCGTGGCGGGGCGCAGCGTCAACCTGATCGAGCACGGTCGCCTGACCTATGACCCCAGCAGCCGCGAAACCACCCTGGGCGGCCAGCCGGTGGACCTCTCGCGCCGCGAGCAGTCGCTGTTGCAGGCGCTGCTGCACAGTCGCGGTCGTGTGTTGTCCACCGAGCAACTCAAGGACAGTGTCTATGGATTCAGTGACGAGCTGGAAAGCAACGCCTTGAACGTGCATATCCACCATCTGCGCCGCAAGCTGGGCAACGGCATTGTCGAGACCGTGCGTGGCCTGGGGTATCGGCTGGGGCCGGCCGATGGCGGGGAATCCTCCAAGTGATGAGCCTGCGGCTACGGCTGAGCCTGACGCTCGGCGCGGCCTTTACCTTGATCTGGGCCCTGGCCGCGGCCTGGATGCTCAGCGACCTGCGCAACCAGATGATGTTTTCCCTCGACCAGCGCCTGGTGGCTTCGGCGCGGATGGTCGCCGGGTTGCTGGAGCAGTTGCCACCGGTGCCCAGCAAAGGTGAAGGCACGCACTTGAGCTCGGAGCAGTTGAGCATCCCGGGCGGCATGGCCTGCCAGGTCAGTTCCTTGCGCGGCGAGATCCTGGCACGCAGCCACGGTAACCCGGAACAGGCCCTGGAAGCCGAGAAGACAGGCTTCCATGACCAGATGATCGACGGTGCGCCATGGCGCAGCTTTACCCTGGTTCGAGGCGATTTGCGCATTACCACGGCCGACCGCCAGATCGAACGCGAAGCGTTGAACCTGTCGGTGCTGCTGGCAGCGTCGGTGCCGGTCGGCGTGGCGTTGCTCGGTTGCCTGTGCTTGTTGTGGCTGGGCATCGGCCAGGGCCTGGCGCCGCTCAACCGCATGCGTGATGCGTTGATGCGCCGTAACGCGGACTCCCTCGAACCCCTGCAGATCCATCCGCTGCCCAGCGAGCTGCGGCCCTTGCTGGAAACCCAGAACCAGCTGTTCCAGCGTATCGGCAAGACCATCGAGCGCGAGCGCCGGTTGACCGGTGACGCTGCCCATGAATTGCGCAGCCCGCTGACGGCCATCAAGACGCATCTGCAAGTGGCGCGCATGACCGAGGGGGCTGCGCGCGATCAGTCCTTGGCCCGGGCAGAGGAGGGCGCCGACCGCTTGCACCGTACCCTTGAGCAACTGTTGCTGCTGGCGCGGGTCGAGGGCAGCCTTTCGTTTGATGATGGCGTGCAATGCAACGCCGAGCAGGTCGCGCGACTGGCGATCCAGGATGCGGCCGGCGGCGCGCCCCAGCGGATCAGGCTGCACCTATCGCCGCCGCTGTCCGATGCGCCGGTGCAAATGCCGGCGGTGCTGGCCATCGCCGCGTTGCGCAACCTGCTGGAGAACGCCCTGCGCCACACCCCGGCCGATACCGAGGTCGAACTGAGCCTGGAGATGATCGGCCAGCGCGTGCGTTTCCTGGTACGTGATCATGGCGACGGAATCGCCGCCGACGATATCCAGCACCTGACCCAGCGTTTCTGGCGCAACGGCCACAGCACCGGCTGCGGTCTGGGCCTGGCGATCGTCCAGGCGATCGTCCAGCGTTGCGGCTGCGGTCTGCATTTCGACAGCCGCCCGGATGGGCTGCGGGTCGAACTGACCGTGCCAGTGCAAGTCTCTTCGGGCCAGTAGATCTCGTGGCGAGGGAGCTTGCTCCCGCTGAACCGCGCAGCGGGCCAAAACTTTTCACCTCGGTCAATCTGATCTACCGCGTGCTCTGGCTTGAGGGGGCTGCTGCGCAGCCCAGCGGGAGCAAGCTCCCTCGCCACGGGATAGGGTGATAGTAAATCCTTGCCTCGCTGATGCGTTTCCACAACAGGAAACCTGCATGTGCGCCTTGAATGCGCACCTGTCCGGTGTGCCGTTTGGTCACTCATCGCGGGGTCGAGAAATGTCAGTCGCCAATCCTTCTGTCGAAGCAGCGCCAGCGCGGGTCAGTCCCGCGTCGGGCGAGACGCTCTATCAATTCAACGAATCACCGTTGCTGGCCCGCCAGAGCCGGCAGGAATCCAATGCTCGCAGCTATCCCCGGCGGATTCCCCTGGCCCTCAAGCGCGCCAAGGGCCTTTACGTCGAGGATGTCGAAGGCCGCACCTTCATCGATTGCCTGGCCGGCGCCGGCACGCTGGCCCTCGGGCACAACCACCCGGTCGTGATCGAGGCGATCCGGCAGGTGCTCGCCGACGAGTTGCCCCTGCATACCCTGGACCTGACCACGCCGGTCAAGGACCGGTTTGTCCAGGACCTGTTCGGCCTGTTGCCGGCGAGCCTCGCCGCCGAGGCGAAGATCCAGTTCTGCGGCCCCACGGGGACCGACGCGGTGGAAGCGGCACTCAAATTGGTGCGCACCGCCACCGGGCGTAGCACCGTACTGTCGTTCCAGGGCGGATATCACGGCATGAGCCAGGGCGCGCTGAGCCTGATGGGCAGCCTGGGGCCGAAGAAGCCTTTGGGGGCATTGCTCAGCAACGGCGTGCAGTTCATGCCATACCCCTACGATTATCGCTGCCCGTTCGGGCTCGGTGGCGTCGAGGGGGTCAAGGCCAATCTGCATTACCTGGAAAACCTGCTGAACGATCCCGAGGCCGGGGTGCAGTTACCGGCGGCGGTGATCGTCGAGGTGGTGCAGGGCGAGGGCGGGGTCATACCGGCCGATCTTGATTGGCTGCGCGGCTTGCGGCGAATCACCGAGCAGGCCGGGGTGGCGCTGATCGTCGATGAAATCCAGAGTGGTTTCGGTCGCACCGGCAAGATGTTCGCGTTCGAGCACGCCGGCATCATTCCGGATGTGGTGGTGCTGTCCAAGGCCATCGGCGGCAGCCTGCCACTGGCCGTGGTGGTGTATCGCGATTGGCTCGACACCTGGTTGCCGGGCGCCCATGCCGGGACCTTCCGCGGTAACCAGATGGCGATGGCGGCGGGCAGCGCGGTGATGCGCTACCTGGTCGAACACAACCTGCCGGCCCACGCCGCCGCCATGGGCGCGCGCTTGAGCGAGCACCTGCATATCCTGCAGAGGGATTTTCCGCAATTGGGCGACATCCGCGGTCGCGGCCTGATGCTCGGCGTCGAGCTGGTGGACCCGACCGGCAAGCCGGACGCCTTGGGCCATCCTCCGGTGGACGCACGGCTGGCGCCGCGGTTGCAGCGTGAATGCCTCAAGCGCGGCCTGATCCTGGAGCTGGGTGGACGGCAGGGTGGCGTGGTGCGTTTCCTGCCGCCACTGATCATTACCGCGGTGGAAATCGACCGTGTGGCCGAGCTGTTCCGGCGCGCCCTGGAGGCTGCCGTGGCCGACGCCTAATTTTCATCCGGCCCGGTACGTTCCTTTTCATACCTTGGCTGCGCCCATGGCGCGGCGAACCTTGAGCAACGACGGAGAAACACCATGACTTCAGTATTCGACCGCGAGGACATCCTCTTCCAGGTCGTGGTCAACCACGAAGAGCAGTATTCGATCTGGCCGGACTACAAGGCCGTTCCGGAAGGTTGGCGGACCGTGGGCAAGAGCGGCTTCAAGAAGGAGTGCCTGGCCTACATCGAAGAGGTCTGGACCGACATGCGCCCGTTGAGCTTGCGCAAGAAGATGGAAGAGCAGGCGACTGTGGCCCATTGATACAGAAGTTCTGAGAACACCCCTGTGGGAGCGAGCTTGCTCGCGATAGCGGAGAGTCAGCCGGCATTAATGTTGCTGATCCACCGCTATCGCGAGCAAGCTCGCTCCCACAGGTTTTGGTTTTGGGCGTCTAGATTACTTGAACCGCCGCTCCACCCCTTTCTCCACCAGGATCTTCGCCGAAATCTCCTCCACGGAAAAATGCGTGGAGTTGATGTGGGGAATATTCTCCCGCCGGAACAGGTTTTCCACTTCGCGCACTTCGAATTCGCACTGGGCATAGCTCGAATAGCGGCTGTTGGGCTTGCGCTCGTTGCGAATCGCGGTGAGGCGGTCCGGGTCGATGGTCAGGCCGAACAGCTTGTGCTGATGGGCGCGCAAGGCGTTGGGCAGTTGCAGCCGCTCCATGTCGTCTTCGGTCAGCGGATAGTTGGCCGCGCGGATCCCAAATTGCATCGCCATGTACAGACACGTCGGCGTCTTACCACAGCGCGACACACCCACTAGGATCAAATCGGCCTTGTCGTAATAATGCGTGCGGGCGCCGTCGTCGTTGTCCAGCGCGAAGTTGACCGCCTCGATCCGCTCCATGTAGTTGGAGTTGTGGCCAATGGAATGGGACTTGCCGACCGAGTAGGAGGAGTGTTCGCTCAGTTCCTGCTCCAGGGGCGCCAGGAACGTGGAAAAAATGTCGATCATGAAACCATTGGACGTTGCGAGAATCTCACGGATGTCCTGATTGACGATGGTATCGAAGATGATCGGGCGAAAACCGTCGGTTTCGGCGGCTTTATTGATTTGCTGTACCATGGCCCGCGCCTTGTCGACGCTGTCTATATACGGCCGTGTCAGCTTGGTGAAGGTTATGTTTTCGAACTGCGCCAACAGGCTCTGGCCCAGCGTTTCGGCCGTGATGCCGGTGCCGTCGGAGATAAAGAAAGCGGATCGTTTCATTTGCGCCTTGGGCCTTAAGCTAGTGAGCTAGTAACGATTCTTGGATATGATAGGCGCGATTTGCCGGCCGCCCGTGGCCAGCATTCTCACTTATTTTCCAGGTCCAGGCCATATCGCCGGCGATTGCTCCCTGGAGCTGCCGGTACTTGAGCTTTTCCAACACAGTCAGTGGAGAGATCACCTTGGTAGAGTACGTAGTTTCCCTCGATAAGCTCGGCGTCCATGATGTAGAGCATGTGGGGGGCAAGAACGCATCCCTGGGCGAGATGATCAGTAACCTCGCCGGCGCCGGTGTCTCGGTGCCAGGTGGCTTCGCCACGACCGCCCAGGCATATCGTGATTTCCTGGAACTGAGCGGCCTGAACCAGCAGATCCACGATGCGCTCGACGCCCTCGACGTCGATGACGTCAATGCCCTGGCCAGGACCGGCGCCCAGATCCGCCAATGGATCATGGAAGCCGAGTTCCCCGAGAAACTCAACGCCGAGATCCGTACTGCTTTCGCCAAGCTGTCCGAAGGCAATCCCGACATCGCCGTCGCCGTCCGCTCCTCGGCCACCGCTGAAGACCTGCCGGACGCCTCGTTCGCCGGTCAGCAGGAGACCTTCCTGAACATCCGTGGCGTGGAAAACGTCATCCGGGCCGCCAAGGAAGTCTTCGCCTCCCTCTTCAACGACCGCGCCATTTCCTACCGCGTGCACCAGGGCTTCGACCACAAGCTGGTCGCCCTGTCCGCCGGCGTGCAGCGCATGGTCCGCTCCGAAACCGGCACCGCCGGTGTGATGTTCACCCTCGACACCGAGTCGGGCTTTCGTGACGTGGTGTTCATCACCGGCGCCTACGGCCTGGGCGAAACCGTCGTGCAGGGCGCGGTGAACCCGGACGAATTTTATGTCCACAAAGGCACCCTGGAAGCCGGCCGCCCCGCCATCCTGCGTCGCAACCTCGGCAGCAAGGCGATCAAGATGATCTACGGCGACGAGGCCAAGGCTGGTCGCTCGGTCAAGACCGTCGAGGTGGACAAGGCTGATCGCGCGCGCTTCTGCCTGACCGACGCCGAAGTCAGTGAACTGGCCAAGCAGGCGATGACCATCGAGAAACACTACAAGTGCCCGATGGACATCGAGTGGGCCAAGGACGGTGACGACGGCAAGCTGTACATCGTCCAGGCCCGCCCGGAAACCGTGAAGAGCCGCACCCAGGCCAACGTCATGGAGCGCTACCTGCTCAAGGAAACCGGCACCGTGCTGGTGGAAGGCCGGGCCATCGGCCAACGCATTGGCGCGGGCAAGGTGCGGATCATCAAGGACGTCTCGGAGATGGACAAGGTCCAGGCCGGCGACGTACTGGTTTCCGACATGACCGATCCGGACTGGGAACCGGTCATGAAGCGCGCCAGCGCCATCGTCACCAATCGCGGCGGGCGTACCTGCCACGCGGCAATCATTGCCCGTGAGCTGGGCATCCCGGCGGTTGTTGGTTGCGGCAACGCCACCCAATTGCTCAAGGACGGCCAGGGCGTCACCGTTTCCTGCGCCGAAGGCGATACCGGCTACATCTTCGAAGGCGAGCTGGGCTTCGACATCAAGAAGAACTCCGTGGACGCGATGCCGGAGCTGCCGTTCAAGATCATGATGAACGTCGGCAACCCGGACCGCGCCTTCGACTTCGCGCAGTTGCCGAATGCCGGCGTGGGCTTGGCCCGCCTGGAATTCATCATCAACCGCATGATCGGCGTGCACCCCAAGGCGCTGCTGAACTACGACGGCCTGCCGCAGGAAATCAAGGACAGCGTCGACAAGCGCATTGCCGGCTACGACGATCCGGTCGGTTTCTACGTCGAGAAGCTGGTGGAAGGCATCAGCACCCTGGCGGCGGCGTTCTCGCCGAAAAAAGTCATCGTGCGCCTGTCGGACTTCAAGTCCAACGAGTACGCCAACCTGATCGGCGGCAAGCTCTACGAGCCGGAAGAAGAGAACCCGATGCTGGGCTTCCGCGGAGCTTCGCGCTACATCAGCGAGTCGTTCCGTGACTGCTTCGAGCTCGAATGCCGGGCTCTGAAGCGCGTGCGTAACGAGATGGGCCTGACCAACGTCGAGATCATGGTGCCGTTCGTGCGCACCCTCGGCGAAGCGAGCCAGGTGGTCGACCTGCTGGCGGAAAACGGCCTGGCCCGTGGCGAAAACGGCTTGCGCGTGATCATGATGTGCGAGCTGCCATCCAACGCGATCCTGGCCGAAGAGTTCCTTGAGTTCTTCGACGGCTTCTCCATTGGTTCCAACGACCTGACCCAGTTGACCCTGGGCCTGGACCGCGACTCCGGGATCATCGCCCACCTGTTCGACGAGCGTAACCCGGCGGTCAAGAAGCTGCTGGCCAATGCGATTGCCGCCTGTAACAAGGCCGGTAAATACATCGGCATCTGCGGCCAGGGCCCTTCCGACCACCCGGATCTGGCCAAGTGGCTGATGGAGCAGGGCATCGAGAGCGTTTCGTTGAACCCGGACTCCGTGCTGGAAACCTGGTTCTTCCTGGCTGAGGGTCAGGCTGCGGTCTGATTGAGTGAAGGGGCTTCGCTGGTGATGTAAACCGAGGAATGCCTTGTGGGAGCGAGCCTGCTCGCGATTGCGGAGTGTCAGCCGATACGGGTTTTACTGACCCATCGTCTTCGCGAGCAGGCTCGCTCCCACAGGTTCGCGGGCGACCAGTCTCCCAGTCCCTTTTGATTTGAAGCAGGGCGGGCTCCACCAGGACGCCGCCCTTTTTTGTGCAAGAAGATCATGCAAAGCAGCAGCAACCTATTTCCTGTCGCCCTGATCAGCGCCGAGCGGCGCGGTGATCTGAGCGAAGATGTGTATCGCCTGAAACCTGGCAACAGCCCGGACTACAGCGTCGAAGTGGCCGTTACCCGCCTGGGCATGGCCGATGCCGGCGAGGTCCGTGGTGTTCCGGTGATCCTGCTCCACGGCAGTTTTTCCAACCGGCGCTTCTGGTATTCGCCCAAGGGCCTGGGGCTGGGAGCGTACCTGGTGCGCCTGGGGTTCGATGTCTGGATTCCCGAGATGCGTGGCCATGGGTTATCCCAGCGCAACCAGGGCTACCGCAATAACCGGGTCGCGGACTATGCCCGTTACGACTTGCCAGCCATCGGCGCTTTTGTGCGCGAGCAAAGCGGGCAAGTGCCCCACTGGATTGGCCATTCGCTGGGTGGCATCACCCTGGCGGCAGCGTTGGGCGGCCATTACCTGGGCGAGCCCGCCGTGGCGTCGGCGGCGTTTTTCGGCACTCAGGTCAGCCGCACTTACTGGCCCTTGAAAATCCCCCCGGTGGAGTGGAGCGGGCGCTTCATTCTCAAGCGTTTTTCCCAATTGTCCGGCCCAAGGCTCAAGCGCGGCCCGGAAGACGAGCCTATCGGCCTGGCCCTGGAGAGCATGCGCTGGTATGGCCTGTTCGGGCGTTTCGGCGATGCCGAGAAGAACTGGTGGGCCGGCCTGGCGGACGTGCAAGTGCCGGTACTGGCGGTGAGTGCCGCCGGCGATCAGCAGGATCCGACCTGGGCGTGTCGAAAACTTTTCGAGCAGATCGGTTCCGAGCGCAAGCAGTTTGTCTGCCTGGGCCGGGCGCAGGGCTTCGGTGATGATTACGGCCATGTCGAAATGCTTGTCAGCAAAGCCGCGCAAGCCGAGGTCTGGCCGCTGGTGGCGCGCTGGCTGGAAGATCAGCGCGCGCCGCTGTCGGCAGACCAGCCTCGCCTGGCCGAAGCGGTTTGAGGGGAAGGCTCTGACAAGGGCATTCCGCTCTGGTCGGCTTGCGGCTAAGATATGACGCGCTACGTTGTTTCGGTCACAAACGGTTATTCATTCAGCCAGACGTCCAACCCTTGCAGGAGCTGCCCGATGAACCATTACCTCACGCCCGACCTGTGCGATACCTACCCGGACCTGGTGCAGGTGTTGGAACCGATGTTCAGCAATTTCGGTGGCCGCGACTCCTTTGGTGGTGAAATCGTGACCATCAAGTGCTTCGAAGACAATTCGCTGGTCAAGGAGCAGGTTGAGCTCGAAGGCAAGGGCAAAGTGCTGGTCGTCGACGGTGGCGGGTCGCTGCGGCGGGCCCTGTTGGGTGACATGCTGGCCGAGAAAGCGGCGAAGAATGGCTGGGAAGGGCTGGTGATCTACGGCTGCATCCGCGATGTCGACGTCATTGCCCAGACCGACCTCGGGGTCCAGGCCCTGGCCAGCCACCCGATGAAAACCGACAAGCGCGGCATTGGTGATCTTAATGTACCGGTGACCTTCGCTGGCGTGACGTTTCGCCCGGGCGAGTATGTCTATGCGGACAACAACGGCGTGATTGTTTCGCCGAGCCCGCTGAAAATGCCTGAATGAAGCGCTACAGCCATAAGGGATGAGGATGTTCGAGGAAGAAAACGCGCAGTGGGGATTGGTGCATGCCCTGGTGCTGGATGGTAAAGGCGGCGCGCGTTCGATAGCCCGGACCGAACTGGACGACTTGCAGTTGCAGGCTCATGAAAGCCTGTGGCTGCATTGGGACCGCAGTCATCCGCAAACCCACACGTGGTTGCGCAAATCCAGCGGCCTGAGCGAATTCAATTGCGACCTGCTGCTGGAAGAGAACACCCGGCCGCGCCTGCTGCCGCTGCCCAATGCCGAGCTGCTGCTGTTTCTTCGCGGGATCAACCTCAACCCGGGCGCGGAACCGGAAGACATGGTCTCGGTGCGCATCTTCGCCTCGGCCCAGCGGGTGATTTCCCTGCGGTTGCGCCCGTTGCGCGCCACCGATGAGTTGCTGGCGGAACTGGCCGAGGGCAAGGGGCCCAAGACGGCTTCGGAACTCATCCTTTATATGGCGCAATACCTGACCAACAAAGTCCAGGACCTGGTCACCTGTCTCTCGGAAATCGTCGACGGCGAGGAAGAAAAACTCGATACCGACGAACGGTACACTCCCGAGCACGACGCCATTTTGCATATCCGTCGAAGGGCGGCCGGACTGAAGCGATTCCTGGCCCCGCAGCGGGATATCTTCGGCCAGATGTCACGGATCAAATTGCCCTGGTTCGTCGAGGACGACGGCGACTACTGGAATGAATTGAACAACAGCCTGACCCGTTACCTGGAAGAGCTGGAATTGACCCGGGAGCGCGTGGGGCTTGTGCTGGAGGCCGAGGACCGGCGTCTTTCGGTGCGCATGAACCGTACGATGTATCGCTTCGGCATCATCACCGGCATCTTCCTGCCGATGAGCTTTCTCACCGGGCTGCTGGGGATCAATGTCGGCGGCATTCCGTTTTCGGAAAGCCCCTATGGTTTCCTCGTTGCCTGCCTGTTGATGCTGTGCGTGGCCCTGGGGCAGTGGTGGCTGTTTCGCCGTTTGCGCTGGGTGTGACGAGGCTTCATGTGACCCAACGAAATCTGATCGCGTCTTCCACAGACATCACGAGAGGTGCGCGTATGCACGATCCGTTTGAACAGTCTCTGCGCGACATGCTCAAGGCTTCGCCGTCCAGCCGGGACGACGACGCATGCCTGGGACGCGTACTCAAAACCGCCAACCGTCAGGTTGGCGCCGGTGATCTTTTCAGCCTGCTGGGCCGCTGGCTGCCCGCGCTGATGATCGCCCTGAACAACGGGTCGGCCCATGTCTCGCCGGTCTCCCGTCGCAAACCCGTTACTCGCACCGCTGATAAGGCTGACTGAATATGGAACTTGATCTCTGGACCCAGAGCCTCGTCACGGCAATGACTGCGTTGTGGACCAAAGTGGCTAACTTCATCCCCAACCTCTTTGGCGCCCTGGTGGTGCTGTTGCTGGGTTTCGTGGTGGCCAAGCTCCTCGACACGCTGCTCTCCAAATTGCTCGCCAAACTTGGCCTCGACCGCCTGATGGGCGGTACCGGCCTGACCAAGTTGCTGTCGCGTGGCGGCATCCAGGTTCCGATCTCGACGCTGGTGGGCAAGATTGTCTACTGGTTCGTCCTGCTTATTTTCCTGGTTTCGGCGGCTGAGTCCCTGGGGCTGGAGCGGGTCTCGGCCACGCTCGACATGCTTGCGCTCTATCTGCCAAAGGTCTTCGGTGCCGCGTTGGTGCTGCTGGTGGGCGTACTGCTGGCGCAACTGGCCAACGGGCTGGTGCGTGGCGCGGCAGAGGGCGTCGGGCTGGATTATGCCTCGGGCGTTGGGCGTATCGCCCAGGGCCTGGTGATCATCATCAGTATTTCGGTTGCGATCAGCCAGTTGGAGGTCAAGACGGACCTGCTCAACCACGTGATCGTGATCGTCCTGATTACCGTTGGTCTGGCAGTCGCGCTGGCAATGGGGTTGGGGAGCCGGGAAATCGCCGGTCAGATTCTTGCGGGAATCTATGTGCGTGAATTGTATGAGGTTGGGCAACAAGTGCGTGTTGGCGAGGTCGAAGGCCAGATCGAAGAGATCGGCACGGTGAAAACCACATTGCTGACCGAGGAGGGCGAACTGGTATCGCTGTCTAATCGGATCCTGCTGGAGCAGCATGTGAGTAGCCGCTAACCCGGCAAATCCTGCTAATGTATGCCGCCGCAAAATGCCCGCCACGGCGGGTTGCGGCGCACATTGACCTAGACTGTCGGCCCGACTTGTTTTGAACAAACCCCAATCGCTATCCACGCGCTACGACCCCCGTGATCTCTCTGATGAGGAGTTGGTCGCGCGCGCGCATACGGAGCTGTTCCACGTCACGCGCGCCTATGAAGAGTTGATGCGCCGTTACCAGAGAACTTTATTTAACGTTTGTGCACGATATCTTGGGAACGATCGCGATGCTGATGATGTCTGTCAGGAGGTGATGTTGAAGGTGCTTTACGGGTTGAAGAACTTCGAGGGGAAATCGAAGTTCAAGACCTGGCTGTACAGCATCACCTACAACGAATGCATCACGCAGTATCGAAAGGAACGGCGAAAGCGTCGCTTGATGGACGCTTTGAGCCTGGACCCCCTCGAGGAAGCGTCTGAAGAAAAGGCGCCCAAGCCCGAGGAAAAGGGTGGGCTCGACCGCTGGCTGGTTTATGTGAACCCGATCGATCGGGAGATTCTGGTGCTACGATTTGTCGCAGAACTGGAATTCCAGGAGATCGCAGACATAATGCATATGGGTTTGAGCGCGACAAAAATGCGTTACAAGCGCGCGCTCGATAAGCTGCGTGAGAAATTTGCAGGCATTGCCGAAACTTAGTTCGGCGCAAATATCTCTTACGTGTAGGCAAGTTCTGATAGACTTGCCGCCGAGTTGTCCCCCGGTTTGCGGGACTGCTTCACAATCACCAGATGGGGATTTAACGGATGAAACTGAAAAACACCTTGGGCTTTGCCATTGGTTCTTTGATTGCTGCCACTTCGTTCGGCGCTCTGGCACAAGGCCAAGGCGCAGTTGAAATCGAAGGCTTCGCCAAGAAAGAAATGTTCGACAGCGCTCGTGATTTCAAGAACAACGGCAACCTGTTTGGCGGTTCGGTTGGTTACTTCCTGACCGACGACGTTGAACTGCGTCTGGCCTACGACGAAGTGCACAACGCACGTACCGACGACGGCACTAACGTCAAGGGCGCCAACACCGCTCTGGACGCTCTGTACCATTTCAACAACCCAGGCGACATGCTGCGTCCTTACGTCTCTGCCGGTTTCTCGGACCAGAGCATCGACCAGAATGGCAGCAACGGTCGTAACCGTTCTACCTTCGCCAACGTTGGTGGCGGCGCCAAGCTGTATTTCACTGACAACTTCTACGCCCGTGCCGGCGTTGAAGCTCAGTACAACATCGACCAGGGCGACACCGAGTGGGCGCCTAGCGTTGGTATCGGTGTGAACTTCGGTGGCGGTTCCAAGCCAGCCGCTGCTCCAGTTCCAGCACCTGCTGAAGTCTGCTCCGACAGCGACAATGATGGCGTGTGCGACAACGTCGACAAGTGCCCTGACACCCCAGCCAACGTAACCGTTGACGCTGATGGCTGCCCAGCTGTTGCTGAAGTCGTACGTGTTGAGCTGGACGTCAAGTTCGACTTCGACAAGTCGGTCGTTAAAGAAAACAGCTACGGCGACATCAAGAACCTGGCTGATTTCATGAAGCAGTACCCATCCACCAGCACCACTGTTGAAGGTCACACTGACTCCGTCGGTCCTGACGCTTACAACCAGAAGCTGTCCGAGCGTCGTGCAAACGCCGTCAAGCAGGTTCTGACCAACCAGTACGGTGTT
The DNA here is from genome assembly GCF_051131995.1 of Pseudomonas sp. Z1-29. Classification (NCBI taxonomy): domain Bacteria; kingdom Pseudomonadati; phylum Pseudomonadota; class Gammaproteobacteria; order Pseudomonadales; family Pseudomonadaceae; genus Pseudomonas; species Pseudomonas sp. Z1-29. Next base: position 1,996,310 of record NZ_CP071645.1, read on the forward strand.
GAATCGTCCCGCGTTCAGTCTGTTGGCTACGGCGAATCCCGCCCAGTTGCTGACAACGCCACTGAAGCTGGTCGTGCAGTTAACCGTCGCGTAGAAGCGCAGGTTGAAGCCCAAGCTAAGTAATTAGCCCAAAGCTTTGGAAAAGCCCGGCTCAGGCCGGGCTTTTCTTTGCCTGCGATTTGGTGAATTAGTGGCCGGCTGGAAAAACCAGGAACCTGTGGGAGCGAGCCTGCTCGCGAAGGCGGCCTGACAGTCGGCCCAGGGTTTTGTTGACTGGGTACATATCCGTTGCTGCGGTAACGGCTGCTTAGGGTTCCGCCCTTACGGCGGGTCACTTTTTTCAGACGCCAAAAAAGTAACCAAAAAGGCTTTGCGGTATGACTCACCCACATAGGTTACAAATCAGTTCACTCACATAGGTAACAGTTTTTAACTGGCAGGGTCGGTTTTCGAGGATCTGACCATGCCATGGCGAGAGCTGAAACCTATGGACCTGAAACTGCTATTCATCGCGGACTACATCAAAGGCCCGCCAAGCTTCAGTGCGCTTTGCCAGGCTTACGAGATCAGTCGCAAGACTGGCTATAAATGGGTCGAGCGGTATGAGAAGGAAGGGCCGGCGGGACTGGAAGAACATAGTCGTCGTCGGCTTACCCAGGAATGGGTAGTGCCCCTGGCTGTCCGTGAGGCGATCATTGAATTACGCGGTCGGGGTGAGACAGAGCCTGGCCCCAAGAAAATTCAGGCGGCTTTGCTCGAGCGTTTCCCTGACCAGACGCCGCCATCAAAGACGTCGATCTACAACATTCTAAAGAAAGCTGAGCTGGTCAAACCACGCCGATTGCGTCAACGGGTGGCGGTTTATCCCAAACCACTGCAGAAAGCAGAGGCTCCCAACCAGCTATTCAGCGCCGATTACAAAGGCCAATTCCTGACAGGTGCGGGTGTCTGGTGCTATCCATTGACGATCATGGACCATGCCAGTCGTTTCTTGCTCGCTTGCCACAGCATGGCTAACACCAACTTCCAGGAAACCCAGGCGGTGTTTACTCAGGTGTTTCGTGAGCATGGTCTGCCGGAGCGCATTCGTACCGACAATGGTGTTCCGTTTGCGAGCAAAGGGCGTGCGGGCCTTTCCCAATTATCCATCTGGTGGTTGCGTCTAGGGATCATTCCTGAGCGGATCGCACCCGGCAGGCCGGAGCAAAATGGCCGGCATGAACGTATGCATCGAACGTTGAAAAGTACTCTTCCGTCACCACCAGCGGTAGCGTGGGAGGCCCAACAACGGCACTTTGATCGTTTCAGGCAACATTACAACTATGAGCGTTTCCACGAGGCTCTAAAGCAGAAGACACCCGCGTCCTGCTATGAGCCTTCGTCCCGCCAATACCCTGAGAAGCTTCCTGAGATGACCTACCCGAGCCATATCGATAGCCTCCAAGCGGACTGCTCGGGCATCGTCAATCGTCGTGGTCTAAGGATCTACGTCGGCTATGTGCTCAAGCACCAGACCATTGGACTGGAGCAAATAGAGGACGGGATCTGGGATGTTATCTTCGGCCCAATCATCCTTGGACGGATTGACGTAAGAGATGCCATTGATGGCTACGTGACACTCCGGGTGTTACCTATGTGAGTGCACTTTTTTGTAACCCATGTGGGTGATCCGTATATTGCCCCACCACTCGGCACCTCGCCAAGGCTCGGTGTGCCCTCACTCCGGCATTGCTCCGTGGGCCCGCCGCGAAGGGCCGTCCCTGGCCCAGCGCGGCTATCCCGGCATCCATGCCGGGATGCCCACTGCGCAATGCCTGCGTTCGGCCAGCGTGGTTAACGGGGCGCCGAAATCAACGTCCACCGCGAGGCGGCCTTATAGCCGACCTGGTTTTGGGTGGATCCGCGTTTCCCTGTGGGAGCGAGCCTGCTCGCGAAGGCGGCCTGACAGTCGACCTATCTCTCCCAGTCGTACCTCAATCCCATTGTGGGAGCGAGCTTGCTCGCGAATGCGGTAAATCAGTCACCAGTGAGGTTGCTGATACATTGCATCGCGAGCAGGCTCGCTCCCACATTGTGCAGGGCTGTCAGATGGTTGATGCCTGGGCGAAGACCGGCGGGGAGGCGGCCAGTTCGGCTGCACCGGCCACCGCGCCAATCACCAGGATCGCCGGGCTCTTGAGTTGAAACGCGACGGCATCGGTCTCCATCGAGGCCAGGTCGCTGCGGCAGTCACGTTGATGGGGCAGGGAGGCGTTTTCGATCATCGCTACCGGCGTGTCCGCTGCCAGTCCGCCGGCCAGCAGTTGCTCGCGGATCTCGCTCAGTTTCGCCACGCCCATGTACACCACCAAGGTCGTGCCACTTTGCGCCAGGGCTTGCCAGTTCAGGCTGCTGCCGTCCTGGGTGTGAGCCGTTACCAGGGTCACGCCCCGGGCAACCCCGCGCAGGGTCAGTGGGATGTCGCACTGGGTCGCGCCCGCAAGACCGGCGGTGATGCCATTGACCAGCTCCACCTCGACGCCGTGCTCGCGCAGCCACTGGGCTTCTTCACCGCCCCGGCCGAAGATGCACGGGTCGCCGCCTTTGAGGCGCACCACGCATTTGCCTTGGCGGGCATAACGCAACATCAGCCGGTGGATGAACGCCTGGGGAGTGGAGCGGCAGCCGCCGCGCTTGCCGACGGCGATGATGCGCGCACTGGGGCAGTGCTCCAGCACCGCGTCGTTGACCAGGTCGTCGATCAACACCACGTCGGCCTCGCCCAGGGCGCGCACGGCTTTGAGGGTCAGCAATTCTGGGTCGCCAGGACCCGCACCTACTAGCCAGACTTTTGCGTTCATAGTGTTTTCCTCACGAGATCGCGGCGACCGGTTGCGCGGTGGCAACCAGCAGGCGCTTGATTTCCGGTACGCAGGAACCGCACTGCGTGCCGCAGCCCAGTTCTTTTTTCAGGCCCTGCAAATCCAGGCCGCGCTCGATGCCCGCGCAAACCGCACGCTGGCTGACATTCATGCAATTGCACAGCGTCTTCCCACCAGCCGTGGCGGCGCCGGTGTTACCCGGCGGTGCGCTCAAGGGGGCCAGCAGCCAGCGCCGCAACTGGTCGTCGGCGCGCCCTTCCAACCAGAGGTTTTGCAACCAATGCCGGGCCAGGGTTTCGCCGGCCAGGCGAATGGCGGTGATGCGGCTGTTTTCGATCCGTACCCGCTTGCCAATGGCGCGGCGCGGGTCGTCATAGGCCAGGACCGGGCCTTCGATCAGCCCCAGCTGTTCGTCGATCGCCTGCAAAAGCTGCGGTTCGGGCGCCACGGCGCTGGCAGCGCGTATCAGCAACGCTGGACGGTCGCGGCCGGTCAGGCTCAGGCTGACGTAGGAAAACGCCTCACACAGCGGACGCAACGCCTCCAGATGCTGTTGAACATTGCCTTCAACCAGGGCGAAAAGCTGCCAGGGCAGGTTCACTGGTTCCAGGCGTACGCCGCTGTGCTTGAGTTCCGGCTGTTTCGACAACGGGTCGAATGCCGGTTGAGTCAGGATGTTGACCCCGCCCTTGAGAAACCGGTCGCCCCAGTGCATGGGCAGGAAGGCCTGGCCGGGGCGCACGCTGTCGTCGCTGTCCACGGCCACGATCACGCTGCCGCGACGGCTCTTCAGACTGACCAGGTCGCCGGACTGCAGGCGATGGCGAAGCAATTCGTCGGGATGCAGGCTGAGCACCGCTTCGTTCACATGGCCGAACAACTGCGCGGCGGTACCGGTACGGCTCATCCCGTGCCACTGGTCGCGCAGCCGACCGGTGTTCAGCGTCAGGGGGTAGCGTGCGTCGCGCAATTCCTTGGCGGCGCGATAAGGGTCGGCCACGAATCGGGCGCGGCCGCTGTCAGTCGGGAAAATCCCGTCCCCGTACAAGCGCGCTGTTCCGACCGTGGCGCCCTCCGGGAAGGGCCATTGCTGAGGGCCGAGGCGGTCGATCACGTCATGGCTGATTCCGGACAGGTCCAGGTCGCGGCCACGGGTCAGTTGCTTGTATTCATCGAACAAATGGGCTGGGGTTTTAAAGGCGAACAGGCTGGGCTGGCCGGGGCGCAGGCGTTTCTCCAGTCGTTGCGCGAAATCTACCGTGATCGCCCAGTCCGGCCGTGCTTCACCCGGTGCGTTTATCGCCCGGCGAACGTGGGAAATGCGTCGTTCGGAGTTGGTGACCGAGCCTTCTTTTTCGCCCCAACTGGCCGCCGGCAGCAGCAGGTCGGCAAAGGCGGCGGTTTCGGTAGTCCGGAAGGCCTCTTGCAACACCACGAACGGGCAAGCTTGCAGGGCTTCGCGCACGGCGGCCTGGTCCGGCATCGACTGGGCCGGGTTGGTGCAGGCGATCCACAGGGCCTTGATCTTGCCGCTGCGTACCTGCTCGAACAATTCGATAGCGCTCAAGCCTGTGGTGCTCGGCAATTGCTCCACGCCCCAATAGCTGGCGACCTCGGCGCGATGCTCCGGATTGCCGGCTTCGCGATGGCCCGGCAGCAGGTTGGACAGGCTGCCGGTTTCGCGGCCGCCCATGGCGTTGGGCTGGCCGGTCAGCGAGAACGGTCCCGCGCCCGGTCGGCCGATCTGGCCGGTGGCCAGGTGCAGATTGATCAGGGCGCTGTTTTTTGCGCTGCCGGCAGTGGACTGGTTCAAGCCCATGCACCACAACGAGAGGAAACTTGGCGAGGTGCCGACCCACTCGGCGCATTGGTGCAGTTGCTCGACGCTGATCCCGCACAGCTGGGCAACCATGGCGGGGGTGTAGTCGCGCACCAGATTCTTCAGGTCCGCCAGGCCTTCGGTGTGGGCCTTGATGAAGCTGCGGTCGACCCAGTCTTCCCACAGCAGCAGATGCAAGATCCCGTGGAACAAGGCGACATCGGTGCCAGGCAGGATCGCCAGGTGCAGGTCCGCCAGGTCGCAGGTGTCGGTGCGCCGAGGGTCGATGACGATGACTTTCATCTGCGGCCGGCGGGATTTGGCTTCTTCGAGCCGACGAAACAGGATGGGATGGGCGTAGGCCATGTTACTGCCGACGATCATCACGCAATCGCTCAGTTCCACATCCTCATAGCTGCAAGGTGGCGCGTCGGCACCCAGGCTGCGCTTGTAGCCCACCACGGCGGAGGACATGCACAGCCGGGAATTGCTGTCGATGTTGTTGGTACCGACCAGCGCCCGGGCGAGTTTGTTGAAGGCGTAGTAATCCTCGGTCAGCAGTTGGCCGGAGATGTAGAACGCCACGCTGTCCGGTCCGTGCTCGGCAATCGTGTCGGCGAAGACGTTGGCGGCATGGTCCAGGGCGCTGTCCCAATCGGTACGGCCACGGGCCAGGCCTTTGCCCAGCCGCAGTTCGGGATAGAGGGCGCGCGCGGCGAGGTCGCCGGTCAAGTGCAGGGTCGAGCCCTTGCTGCACAGTTTGCCGAAGTTGGCCGGATGGGTGGGATCGCCACTGACGCCGAGAATGCGCTCGCCGTCATGTTCGATCAGCACGCCGCAACCGACCCCGCAATAACAGCAGGTCGAGGCAGTCGTCTGGCGGTTCATCAGCTTGCGTCCCGCAGGGCCAGCATCACCCGGCCGTTCTCGACGCGGGCCGAATGATGATGGGCGCAGCCCACGTCCGGGGCCTGGGCCTGGCCGGTTTCCAGGTCGATCTGCCAGTTGTGCAGCGGGCAGGCCACGCGCTTGCCGTAGATCAGGCCTTGGGACAGCGGGCCGCCCTTGTGCGGGCAACGGTCGTCGAGTGCGAATACTTCATTGTCGCTGGTGCGAAAAATCGCGATATCGCCTTTCGGCCCGTTGATGATGCGTGAGCCCAAGGCGTTGATGTCTTCCAGCGCGCAGATATCCAGCCAGTTCATGCCAGTACCTCCAGGTTCTTCACGGGGATGACCTCGAACTCTTTTTTCAGCTGCGGTTGTTCCAGCCGTTGTTTCCAGGGGTCCTGCTCCAGCGACAGGGAAAACTTCAAGCGCTCGTGCAGGGCCTTGCGCCGCTCCGGGTCTTCCAGCACGGCTTTCTTGATGTGTTCCATGCCGACACGCTGCATGTAGTGCACGGTGCGTTCGAGGTAGAAGGCTTCTTCGCGGTACAGCTGCAGGAAGGCGCCGTTGTATTCGCGCACTTCTTCGGCGGTCTTGAGCTTGACGAAAAACTCGGCGACTTCGGTCTTGATCCCGCCGTTGCCACCGATGTACATCTCCCAGCCGGAATCTACGCCGATGATGCCGACGTCCTTGATGCCCGCTTCCGAGCAGTTGCGTGGGCAACCGGAGACCGCCAGCTTCACCTTGTGCGGCGACCACATGTTGAACAGGTCGTGTTCCAGCTCGATGCCCAATTGGGTGGAGTTCTGCGTGCCGAAGCGGCAGAACTCGCTGCCCACGCAAGTCTTCACGGTGCGAATGGATTTGCCATAGGCGTGGCCGGACGGCATGTCGAGGTCTTTCCAGACGCCGGGCAGGTCTTGCTTCCTGATGCCCAGCAGGTCGATACGCTGGCCGCCGGTGACCTTGACCATGGGCACGTTGTATTTGTCGGCCACGTCGGCGATGCGGCGCAGCTCGGATGGGTTGGTCACGCCGCCCCACATCCGTGGGACCACCGAGTAGGTGCCGTCTTTCTGGATGTTGGCGTGGGCCCGCTCGTTGATCAGGCGCGACTGCGGGTCATCCTGGGCTTCGCCGGGCCAGGTGGAAATCAGGTAGTAGTTCAGGGCCGGACGGCAAGTGGCGCAGCCGTTCGGGGTGCGCCAGTTCAAGTAACCCATGGTCCCGGCGATGGTCAGCAGGTGCTGGTCGCGGATCGCCTGGCGGATCTGCCCATGGTTGAGGTCGCTGCAGCCGCAGATGGCTTTTTCGCTTTTCGGCTTGACGTCCGCCGCGCCGCCCACGGTGTTGATCAGGATCTGTTCCACCAGGCCGGCGCAGGAGCCGCAGGAGCTGGCGGCCTTGGTGTGTTTTTTCACGTCATCGACGCTGAACAGGCCGTGTTCCTGGATCGCCTTGACGATGGTGCCCTTGCACACGCCATTGCAGCCGCAGACTTCGGCGGTGTCGGCCATGCTCATGGCTTTGTCCTGGCCTTGATGGCCGACGTCGCCCAAAGCGTTTTCGCCAAACATCAGGTGATCGCGGATCTCGCTGATGCCATGGTTCTCACGGATCTGGCGGAAATACCAGCCGCCATCCGCGGTATCGCCGTACAGGCAGGCGCCGACCAGCACGTCATCCTTGATGACGAGCTTTTTGTAGACGCCGCCGATCGGGTCGGAAAGGGTGATGGTCTCGGTGCCTTCGCCGCCCATGAAATCCCCGGCGGAGAACAGATCGATACCGGTGACTTTCAACTTGGTCGACGTCACCGAACCCTTGTAAGTGGCGAAGCCCAGTTGCGCGAGGTGATTGGCGCAGACCTTGGCTTGCTCGAACAGCGGCGCCACCAGGCCATAGGCGGTGCCGCGATGGTTGGCGCACTCGCCGATGGCGTAGATGCGCGGGTCATAGGTTTGCATCGTGTCGTTGACGAGGATTCCGCGGTTGCACGGAATGCCGGATTTTTCCGCCAGTTCGGTATTGGGCCGGATACCGGCAGCCATCACCACCAGGTCGGCGGGAATGATGTCGCCGTTCTTGAACTGGACCGAGCCGACCCGGCCGTTGCCGGCGTCGTGCAAGGCCTGGGTCTGCTCGCTGAGGCGGAATTTCAGGCCACGGTTTTCCAGGGCGGTTTGCAGCAGCTGGCCGCTGGTCTTGTCCAGTTGGCGTTCCAGCAGCCATTCGCCGATGTGCACCACGGTCACGTCCATGCCGCGCAGTTTCAAGCCATTGGCGGCTTCTAGGCCGAGCAGGCCGCCACCGATGACCACCGCGTGCTTGTGGGTCTTGGCCGTGTTGATCATGGCCTGGGTGTCGGCGATGTCGCGGTAGCCGATCACGCCATCCAGAGTGTTGCCAGGGATCGGCAGGATGAACGGCGTGGAGCCGGTGGCGATGAGCAGGCGATCGTATTCGGCTTCGCTGCCGTCTTCGGCGATGACCCGGCGCTTGACCCGGTCGATCTCCACCACCTTGCGGTTGAGCAGCAGCTTGATGTTGTTGTCCAGGTACCAGCTCAGGTCATTGAGCACGATTTCTTCGAACGTCTGTTCCCCGGCCAGCACGGGCGAGAGCAGGATGCGGTTGTAGTTGGTGTGGGGCTCGGCGCCGAAGACCGTGATGTCGTAGAGCTCGTTGCTCAGTTTGAGCAGTTCCTCGAGGGTGCGAACCCCGGCCATGCCGTTGCCGATCATTACCAGTTTGAGTTTTTTCATCAGGGTTCTCCGCAAGCTCAGGCCCGTTTCATCACGGCGGTCGGGCTGGCTCGGCAATTTTTTCGAAAACAAAAAAAGGCGTCTCGCTAGCAAACTAGCGAGGACGCCTTTGTCCTGGTCCCGTTCTCTCGGGAAGCACCGCCTTCATCGTTGGAGGCGTTGCTTTATGTATGGTGGAAGAGGTTATGCAGTGGTTGTGCCAAGTGGCGCGAGGGCTTGGATTTACTGGAGGAGGCGCGGATTGGCCGCGTTGCGGGGGGATTTATTGCACCGAATCAAAGCGTGTTGCCCGGTAATGGAGCGTCAGCCTTGGCACAGGTAGCGGCTGTTACACCGCTTTCGCGAGCAGGCTCGCTCCCACAGGAGACCGCGATCAACCTGTGGGAGCGAGCCTGCTCGCGAAGGGGGCAACTGGGCTTCAGCTATGAAACACCAGAAACAGCAGCACAACATTCACCACCAACGACACCAGCGCCAACGTCCGCCAGACCTTCAGCGGCTCCCGCTCAAGCAATGGCCGGGGCCTTACGCTCAAGCTTCGCCGCTCGCCCTGTTCCAGCTGCAACAGCCATTCTTCTGCCGTTTCAAAGCGCTGCGCAGGGTCTGCCGCCACGGCGCGTTCCAGGCTCTGCCCGAGCCATTCGGGCAGGTCCGGTCGATAACGATTGGCGCTCACGGGCACACCAAAGCGCGGTCGCTGGAACGCTTCGATTTCGCCGTAGGGGTAATGCCCGGTCAGCAGGAAATACAAGGTCACGCCGACCGCATATAAGTCCTGTTGCGCCGTCGGCGCGGCGCCGCCGAAGGCTTCCGGCGCTATGTAGCTGGGGGTGCCAGGCAAGACGTTGGCCTGGTCTTCGGACAAACCGGGGCAGTACGCCAGGCCAAAATCCAGCAAGCGCAACTCCCCATCGTCGCCCTGGTGCAGGTTCTCCGGCTTGATGTCGCGGTGGTAGATCTGCCTTCGATGCAACAGGCCCACCGCGCGCACCAGTCGCTGCGCCAGCTCCAGCCATTGAGCCAGGGGCAACGGACCGCCCTGGTTGAACAGTTCGGCCAGGGTCGCGCCCGGATATTCACGCATCACGTAGTACAAATGCTGACGCTGCGGAACGCCATGCACCTCCGGAAACTGCCGACCCGCGACCCGCTTGAGAAACCATTCCTCCGACAACAGCGCCTGGCCGGCGCGGGTGTCGTCCCGTAGCTGCACGGGCAAGGTTTTCAACAGCCAGGGTAGGCCCTGACCATCGTGTACCCGGTAGAGCAACGATTGCTGGCTCTGGCCGAGCAGGCTTTCGATCTGCCAGCCTTCGAACACCTGGCCCGCCTTCAGTGCAGGGGGCAGCGGCCACTGTTGCAGTTGGATCAGCGCGTCGCCGATGCTCGCTTCGCCCACCGCATCGACCCGCACCAACAGCGCGCTGGCGTTGTCCTGGCTACCGGCCAGGTGCGCGGCGTTGACCAGCGTCTGCGCCGCGCGATCCAGGTCTGGCTGGTCGCGCAGGATGCCGGCAATGGCCGTGTCCCCCAGTACCGCCCAGACGCCGTCGCTGAGCAGCACGAAGGTTTCATCTTCACGCAGCTCACCGTCGAGGAAGTCGAGTATCAAATGCTGATCCAGCCCCAAGGCACGCTTGAGCACATGTTGCATGCCCTGTTGTTCCCAGACGTGATCTTCGCTGACCCGTTGCAAATGGTCGGCGTGCCACCGGTAGACCCGGCAATCGCCGACGTGGGCCAGGGTGAAGCGCCGCCCCCGCAAGACCAGCGCGCTGACCGTCGTCAGCAGCGGTTGGCCGCCACCGTTGGCTTGCAGCCAGCGATTCTGCGCCAGCAGCAGCCGGTCCAGCGCCTGGGCCACGCCCCAGGTCTGCGGCGTGGAGTAGTAGTCCAGGGCGAGTGCCTGCAAGGTCGAACGCGCGGCCAATCCGCCATCGGCGCATTGGCTCACGCCGTCGGCGATGGCGAACAGGTAACCCTTGCTGGCGGCCAGGGCCGGGGCGGGAGTGACCAGGCGCAGGGCGTCCTGGTTTTCCTCTCGGGGACCGGTAGCGCTGGCTTCGGCAAAACTCAGTTGCAGGCTCATGGTTGCAGGTTATACCCGAGCCGCGGTGACCGCTGCCGAACCCCAGGTGGTCCTCCAGCGACGCTTGACCCCGTGCAGGCCGAACCAGGCCAGGACACCGAGGCTGGCGAACAACCACAGCGCCAGCTGGTAGCTGCCGGTGCTCTGCTTGATCGCGCCCATGCCCGCCGCCAGGGCGAAGCCGCCGATGCCGCCGGCCATGCCGATCAGCCCGGTCATCACGCCGATCTCGCGACGAAAACGTTGTGGCACCAGTTGGAACACCGCGCCGTTGCCCGCACCCAGGCCGAGCATGGTGCAGACGAACAGGGCCAGCGCCGCGTAGGAACTCGGCAGGTTGAAGCCGACCGCGGCGATGCAGACAGCCGCCACGGTGTACATGCCCAGCAGGGTGCGGATGCCGCCGAAACGGTCCGCCAGCGCGCCACCCAAGGGCCGCATCAGGCTGCCACCGAAAACGCAGGCCGCGGTGTAGTAGCCGGCGGTCACCGGGCTCAGGCCATATTGGTCGTTGAAGTAGCCGGGCAGGGCGCTGGCCAGGCCGATGAAGCCGCCGAAGGTCACGCTGTAGAAGAACATGAACCACCAGCTGTCGCGGTCACCGAGGGCCTTGAGGTAGTCAGCCATGGATTTGGCCTTGGGCCGCTCCGGTGCGTTCTTGGCCAGCCAGGCGAACAAGACCAGGGTAATCACCAGCGGGATCACCGCGAAGCCGAACACGTTGGTCCAGCCGAAGGCCACCGCCATCACCGGAGCGATCAACGCGGCAAGCACGGTGCCCGAGTTACCGGCACCGGCGATGCCCATGGCCTTGCCCTGGTGCTGTGGTGGATACCACTGGGAAGCCAGCGGCAGGGCCACGGCGAACGAAGCGCCGGCCACGCCCAGAAACAGGCCCAGCAGCAAGGCTTGTTCGTAGCTGTGGATGCCCAGTTTCCAGGCGCAGAACAGCGCGCCGATCACGATCACCTGGCCGACCATGCCGGCGGTCTTCGGTGAAATGCGGTCGGCCAGCAGGCCCATGAACAGGCGCAGCACGGCGCCGGCGAGGATTGGCGTCGCGACCATCAGGCCGCGTTGCTGGGTGGTCAGGTGCAGGTCGGCGGAGATCTGTACCGCCAACGGGCCGAGCAGGTACCAGACCATGAAGCTCAGGTCGAAATAGAGGAAGGCCGCGAACAATGTCGGGGTGTGGCCGGATTTCCAGAAGCTTGAATTCATCGCGCACCTCAGCTGTAAAAGTCTCGAGAAATGAGTCAGTGCTTTGAGCAGTGCGCCGTCTGTGGTCGCACCACCGGCCCCGCGGGGCCAAAACAAAAAAACGCCGCAACCCGGATCGCCAGAGAGGCGAGGAGGGTGTGCGACGTCTTTGTCGTAGGTGGGGCAACCGCCGTTGGTTACCTGTGGGGTTGCTTAAGCGAGATCTGTGCCAACCTGCGAGGTTTGGGGGAGGCCTTCGCGAGCAGGCTCGCTCCCACATGGAATCAGAGTGTTCTCCGAACCTGTGGGAGCGAGCCTGCTCGCGAAGGCGGCTGGTCAGGCGCTACAAGGCTTTCAGCCGAGCAACTCGTTCATGGCAATGATCTGCTCCGCCACTTGGATCAGCTTCTGCTGGCGGCTCATGGCCTGGCGGCGCATCAGGGTGTAGGCCTGTTCCTCGTTGCAGTCCTTCATCTTCATCAGCATGCCCTTGGCCAGTTCGATGCGCTTGCGTTCGGCCAGTTGCTGGTCCCGGGCCAGGAGTTGCGCGCGCAGGGCCTGGTCGCTTTCGAAGCGGGCCATGGCCACGTCGAGGATCGGTTGCAGGCGTGCGGCATGGATGCCTTCGACGATGTAGGCGCTGACGCCTGACTTGATCGCCTGGCGCATCACATCCGGGTCGTGCTCGTCGGTAAACATGACGATCGGTCGTGGCTGGTCACGACTGACCAGCACCACTTGCTCCATGACGTCGCGCCCGGGTGACTCGGTATCGATCAGGATCACGTCCGGACGCACCGTTTCGACGCGCGCCGGCAGGTCGATGGTCAATCCGGATTCGTCGATCACCTCGAATCCGGCTTCAATCAGGGCCGCCTTGAGACGCCCGACTTTTTTCGCGGTGTCGTTGATCAGCAGGATACGCAGCATAATCGAGGCTCCTGTCAGCGGCTGGCGAGAAGGGGAGCCGCATCGCTCAAGGCGTGCAGTTTGAAGCTGCGGGCATACCCGACCGGGTCCGAGCCGTCCCAGGTCGTGCCGTCGATCAGTTGACTGCTGCGCATGTCCTGGCGAGGCGACGTCACGCCCAGCGCCGCGCAGGCTTCACGATACAGCTTGAGCTGTTGGACCTGGCGGGCCACGGCCAGGTAGTCCGGGTCTTCGCGCAGCAGACCCCAGCGCCGGAACTGGGTCATGAACCACATCCCGTCGGACAGGTACGGCAGGTTCACCTCGCCGTCCCCATGAAAGCGCATGGCGTGGGGATCCTGCCAGCTGTTGCCCAGGCCGTCGGCATAAATCCCGAGCAGGCGCGGCTCGATGCAATCGAGCGGAGCGTCGAGGTATTCCGGGGCGCTCAACAATTGCGCGGTACTGCGGCGGTTTTCAGTGCTTTGTTCGATGAAGCGGCTGGCTTCGAGGATGGCCATCACCAGCGCGCGGGCAGTGTTGGGGTATTGCTCGACAAACGCGCGGGTACAACCCAGGACTTTCTCCGGGTGGTCGGGCCAGATGGTCTGGGTAGTCGCCAGGGTAAAACCGAGGTTCTGCTTCACGGCGCTGGCGCACCAGGGCTCGCCGACGCAGAAACCATCGATGCGCCCGGCTTGCAGGTGCGCGATCATCTGCGGCGGTGGCACCACTACGCTGTCGACATCCGACAACGGATGAATGCCCTGGGCGGCGAGCCAGTAATAGAGCCACATGGCATGGGTGCCGGTGGGAAAGGTCTGGGCGAAGGTCAGTTTCGGGCGAGTTTGGTGCACATGCTGCTCCAGTGCCTCAGGACTGGTCACGCCTTGCGCCTGCAAACCATGGGACAGGTTGATGCTCTGGCCGTTCTGGTTCAGCCCCATCAGCACGGCCATGTCGGTCGGCGCGACGCCGCCGATCCCCAGGTGCACGGCATAAATCAGGCCGTACAGGCTGTGGGCCGCGTCGATTTCACCGCTGACCAGCTTGTCCCGCAGGTTGGCCCAGGAGGCCTGGCGCTTGAGGTTCAGCGTCAAGCCGTAGGGCTGGGCGAAGCCCTGGGTGGCGGCCACGACCACCGGGGCGCAGTCGCTCAGGGCCATGAAGCCGAGGTTGATCGCGCTCTTTTCCGGGGCATCGCTGCCATTGACCCAAGCCAGGGGGGGGGCTGGAATTTCATTCATCGCGCATCACCTTCCGCATAAAAAAGCGCCGTGCCCGGACCGATGCCAGAGCAAGGCCGGAGGACGACGCCGTTGTCCTTGAAACAGTGTGGCACTCATTCCGCCATTGGGATGGGTGCCGATGAACACGAAGGGTGCAAGGCATATGCCAGCTAGCGCCTCATCACCTTCCCATCAGGATTGCGGGCGGCGTGCCTTGCATCCTGTCGCTCCTTTCATCGCCACCTGGCAAAGGAGACGGATGTGCAGGAAAAATCGTTTTGCTTCCCGGCCTCGCCTGATCTGCGCGGGCGAGTGCTGCACCTGCGTGTTGCCCTGGGCCCGGTTCAACTGAACGCGGGGCAGCCGGGCCTCGGTCAGACACTGCCGTCCGGGTGGGAGGGGCTGCTGGTGCTGAGCGATTCGCTGCAATTTCACGGCGGCGAATTGCACGTCACACCGATTGACGAAGCGCCGTTGGTGAAGCTACTGGCTTTTTTCGACATGAGCGCTGCCTTCTCCGGGCAAAAGGCCGATGTTGCGCCGTGGGCGCTGTTGCCGGTAAACGAAGAAATCGTCCGCTCGCCGCAGCGCCTCGAACGCTGGTACATCGAGCAGGCGATGCGCGGCACCGAGGCCTATCACACGGTGGCCAACCTGTTGCGTCACCACGAGAGTTACGGGCTGGTGCGTTTTCTGTTGGAGCAGGGCACTCACAGCGAAAAGCTCAACACCCTGGCACAGCGCTACGGCGTCTCGGTTTCGCATTTTCGCAGGCTTTGCCGACAGGCCCTGGGGAGCGCGGCCAAACCGGCCCTGCGTGGCTGGCGCACGGCCCAGGCGTTACTGGACATGAGCCTGCGGGACTGTTCCCTGACCGACGTGGCGCTGGAGTTCGGCTTTGCCTCTTCTTCGCATTTCTCTCGGGAGATTCGTCAATTGGTGGGTTTTACGCCCAGCAGCCTGGCTGACATTACCTACTTGCCCAGGCCAGTGAACCGATGACACGCCGATTGTCCCTTACCGCTCTTCTCGTCTATTGCCTGGGCATCGCGGCGCTTGCGCCCGTTGTCGCGCAGGCCGATGTCTATGCGTTCGAAGCCAGGGAGCAGAGCGCGCGGACGTTTTTCAGCGAATTGTCCGCAGCCTTGGGCAAGCCGGTGATTGTCAGCAAGGCCGCAGCGGTCAAGCGGATCGGTGGGACGTTCGACCTGCGTACGCCGCAGCGGACTTTCGAGCGAGTCAGCGCGCAGATGGGGTTGATCTGGTACAGCGATGGCCAGGCGATCTACCTGTATGACGCTGCGGAATTCAAGAGCTCGATGATGTCGCTGCAAACCCTGACCGTGGCCAGGCTACAGGCATTCCTCGGGCGTTCCGGACTGGATGATCCGCGTTATCCGTTGCGCCACGACGGTTTACGGACCTTCCATGTGTCGGGGCCGCCGATCTATGTCGACCTGGTGACGCAAGCCGCAAGCTTGATGGACAACCAGCGCTCGGAGCTGCTGCTGGGCAAACAGCAGATCGGCGTCATCCATGTGCGCAACACCTTCGTCGGTGACCGCAAGTATGAGCTGCGTGACGACAAGGTCACCGTCCCCGGGCTGGCCACGGTGATCGAGCAGTTATTGCAGGGTGAGAAGCGTGGGGTCGAGCCGGTAGTGGCGCAAGCCCCCGCGCAACAAGCGCGTGGATCGATGCCGCAGTTCCCGTTGGAGGGACTGGCAAACGCCTCCTCGGACCAGGACCCGCTGGCACCACGGATCATTGCGCGGGAGCTGGCCGCCGGCAACATTCGGGTGGTGGCCTATCCGGATACCAACAGCCTGTTGGTCAAGGGGCTGCCGGAGCAGGTCCACTTCATCGAAAATCTCGTCAGTGCCCTGGACACGCCGAAACGACACGTCGAGTTGTCGTTGTGGATCATCGACCTGCACAAGGATGAGCTCAATCAACTGGGCATCAACTGGCAAGGCGCATTGAAGTCGGGCGGCCAGTTCAGTGCATCGCTCAACGCCGGTTCGGCCACCACCCTGGACGGTGTTTCGTTCGTCACCCAGGTCATGGCGCTGGAGCGTACCCAGCGGGCCAACGTCGTCTCGCGCCCGGTCATCCTGACGCAAGAGAACGTGCCGGCGATCTTCGATAACAACCGCACGTTCTACGCGCCGCTGGTAGGCGAGCGCAGCGTCGATCTGCAGCATGTGACCTACGGCACGCTGGTGAGCGTTCTGCCGCGTTTCGCCCAGTCGGATGAAATCGAGATGCTGCTCAATATCGAGGACGGCAACGAGGTGGAGAACCCCGGCCAGGGCGAACAGCAAGGGGCTTTGCCGACGGTCGGGCGCACGCGTATCAGCACCGTGGCGCGGGTGCCACAAGGCAAGAGCCTGCTGGTCGGCGGGTTCACCCGCGATGACCACGGCGAGCAGATCGGACGCATCCCGGTGCTGGGTTCGATTCCCTGGATCGGCAGGTTGTTCAGCTATCGCCAGAGCCGCTCGGCCAACACGGTTCGGGTGTTCCTGATCCAGCCCAAGGAGATCGTCGATGCCCTTGAGCCGGCCACGCTGGAGCAGGGCGCAGAAGTGCTGAGCCCGGAGCTGCACGAACGGGTGCGCCGAATGTACTTCCGGATGTCGGAGAAATGATCCTGACCCCGACTTCCCCAGGTGGGCGAGCCGCCCAGGCGCGCTTGAATACCGAGAAGGCCGCCGAGCAACGCCAGCCGTCAGTCGACGTCGAGACGGGCCCGGACGACAGCGCGACGGCCGCGGTGGCGCAGCGCATCGTGCAGATCAGCGACGAACTGTCGGCGGCGCTCGCACAGTTCCGTGGCCGACGGTTGTTCGAGCTCAAGTCAGGCACCCAGGCCGATACCTTCGAACGAGTGCTCGAGGACGATACCGTGCCCAAGGCGCGCCAGGTATTGAGCCTGGCCCGGCTGGCGGACAAACCTGTCGACTGGTTGCTGCAGATGGCACGCAGCCTGTTTCCCGATGACAGCGATCTGGTGCTGGTGCTGCGAGCGTTGTTGCGCCGCCGCACACTCGAAGCCTCCACGCGGCAGCGACTCACGGCGCTGAAGCAGACGGTGGTTGCCCAGGCTGATCCCAAGCGCATGAACGCCGGGATCAATGCGGCGCTCAAGGCGCGAATGTCTGGTTCGACCATGGCGGTGCGGGCCAGCCTGCTACGCGAGACCTACCGCGATTTCCTCGAGTCCGACGAAGGCTCGCTCGGTTGCTACCAGGACTGGATTGCCCAGTACGGCGCGCCACAGCGCATGAATGTGCTGGCCTTCATCGAGGCCGCATTGCTGACCGACATCAGTGCCCAGGACCCCAGTTGCTCGCGCATCGAGTTCGGCCTGCTTTTTGCCAGGGTGACCGATATCAAGCGCCTGCGCTCGGCCGACCAGCTGTTCGTCGGTGCTGTGCTCGACGATGGGCTCATCTGCCGGCACAACCCCCACGAGGCCGATTGGCTGGTGTTCCTGCTCGGCGTGTTGACCTGCCCCGATGATCTCGACCAACTGTTGCTCGGCACAGTGGGCGAGCAGGTGCTGCTCAGTTCCCACCGTGAACGCTCGATGTTGCTGCAAGCCGTGCGTCGGCTCTGCCTGCGCTTGCCCGCGCCACTGTTCGTCGACGAAGCCGCGCCGCAGCGCCTGGCCTTGCAGTTCACGCGCCTGGCCGATGTTGCCCATGCCCACGAGTGCATCGAGCAGCACCGCAGCGAGACCCAACCATGATGTCCTCCCGCCCCCCGGCCTCGCTGCTCAACGTCTTTCTGCGCAATGTCAGTGCTCGCCCGGAGCTGCTGATCCTGACGTTGATGGTGATGATCATCGCCATGCTGATCATTCCTCTGCCGACGGTGCTGGTGGATTTCCTCATCGGCCTGAACATCGTCATTTCTCTGCTGGTGTTCATGGGCTCGTTCTATATCGAACGCATCCTCAGCTACTCGACGTTCCCGGCATTGCTGCTGCTGACCACGCTGTTCCGCCTGGCGCTGTCGATCAGCACCAGCCGGCTGATCCTCAGCCAGGCCGATGCCGGGGAGATCATCGCCTCGTTCGGCGACTTCGTGATCGGCGAAAGCCTGGTGGTGGGGTTCGTGATTTTTTCCATCGTCACGATTGTCCAGTTCATCGTGATCACCAAAGGCTCGGAGCGGGTCGCCGAAGTGGCGGCGCGCTTCTCCCTGGACGGCATGCCCGGCAAGCAGATGAGTATCGACGGCGATCTCAAGGCCGGTGCCATCGATGCGACCCAGGCGCGGGAAAAACGCAGTGTGCTGGAGCGCGAAAGCCAGTTGTACGGTTCTTTCGACGGTGCGATGAAATTCATCAAGGGTGACGCAATCGCCGGCATCATCATTATTTTCGTCAACTTCATCGGCGGCATGGCCATTGGTGTCGGGCAGATGGGCATGGACATGTCCACGGCCCTGTCGACCTACACCCTGCTGACCATCGGCGACGGCCTGGTCGCACAGATACCCGCGCTGCTGATCGCCATTGGCGCAGGTTTCATCGTCACCCGGGTCAACGGTGACGACAGCAACCTGGGGCGCAACATGCTCGCCCAGATGCTCGGCAACCCGTTCGTCCTGGGTGTGACCGCGCTGCTGGCGGTGGGCGTGGGCCTGTTGCCCGGTTTTCCGTTGCTGACATTCCTCTCGATCGCCAGTGTGCTGGGGCTGGTTGTGTTTGTTCGCCATCGCCGCTCGTTGCGCCAGGCGGGGGCGGACGAAAGCCGCGTCGAACCCGCCGAACAGGGCGCGGTCCAGGGCGAATCGGGGTTGCTTGATAATGTCGACAACATCGCGACAGAAACCATTGCGCTGATGCTGCTGGTGCCCACGGCACGCCTGCAGGAGCTGGAAAAGAACCGCTGGGCGGCGCGCTTTCGCAGCCAGTTCTTCGTCGACTACGGGCTGCGCATTCCGGAGCCGCGGCTACGGGCCAGCGAAGCGCTGCCGGCGCATCAAGTGGCGGTGCTGATCAACGAAGTGCGCGCCGAACAGTTCGATATCCATTTCGACCATTGGCGCCTGCTGGACTATTCCCCCGAGCTGGAACCGCTGGGCTTTGCCCTGGTGCGCGGCGACGACAGCAATCGCCTCGGCGGAGTCTGGGTCAGCGCCGCCGACCGGGAGCGGGTGCAACAGTTGGGTTACCACCTGCGACCGGCTGACGAAGAATGCTACCGCTGCCTGGTCACGTTGCTGGCGCGCAACATCCAGGAATTTTTCGGCGTGCAGGAAACCAAGCACCTGCTCGACGAAATGGAAACGCGGTATCCCGATCTGCTCAAGGAAGTCTATCGCCACGTCACGGTGCAAAAGATCGCCGAAGTGCTGCAACGGCTGATCGGCGAGCGCATTTCGGTACGCAACATGAAGCTCATCCTGGAGGCACTGGCCCTTTGGGCCTCCCGCGAGAAAGACGTACTGGCGCTGGTCGAGCACGTTCGCGGCGCGATGGCCCGCTATATCAGCAACAAGTTTGCCCGGGGCAACGAGCTGCCGGTGTTGCTGTTGTCGGCGGAATTCGAGGACGTGGTACGCCGTGGCATCCGGCAGACCTCGGGCGGCCATTTTCTCAACCTGGAACCTTCCGAGTCGGAAGAGCTGATGGACCGACTCAGTGTCGGCCTGGACAGTCTGCACATCGCCCACAAGGACATGGTGCTGCTGTGTTCGGTCGACGTACGGCGCTACATCAAGCGGCTGATCGAGGGGCGTTTCCGGGAGCTGGACGTCATGTCGTTCGGCGAAGTTTCCGAGACCGTCTCGGTCAATGTCATCAAGACGCTCTAAGGAACCCTGCAAATGATACCGATGGATATTGCCGGCCTGTTGCGCGAAGCACTGCGTCACAGCGGTTGCGTGGACAGTCAGATAGGGGACTTCGACAGCCACGGCACGATAGCGATGCAATTAAGCAATCTGCCCGATGTGCATCTGGCTATCGTCGAAGGCGATACGTGGCTCTGGGCAGCAGTCGCCGAGGCGATGCCACAGTCGTTGAATTATTGTGCTTTCGATCTGCTGCAGTTCCTGCTCGAAGGCAACCCGTTTTCCCGTACCGGGCAACTGCACCTGTGCGAAGTCGAGGGGCGGCTGGAGTTGCGTTTGCTGGCCAACGTCCAAGCCCTGAGCGATGCCGAGCATCTGGCCCAGGCGCTCGATTCCTTTGTGCAGGGCCTTGGACGCCTCCTGGAAATCCTCCGTTGATCAACTTCCGGCTGGAACGACGGGCGGCCCATCCGTTGCGCCTGAGCGGTCCCTTGATCGAGGCGGCGTTGAGCGAGGTGGTCATTGGCGAGATCTGTGAGGTGCGTCGGCACTGGCGCTCGCCCGACATCGCCGCCAGGGCCCAGGTCATCGGCTTCAAGCCCGGTGCGGTGCTGCTCAGTTTGCTTGGCGATGCGAAAGGCCTGTCCCGCGAATCGATGATCGTGCCGACG
The DNA here is from genome assembly GCF_051131995.1 of Pseudomonas sp. Z1-29. Classification (NCBI taxonomy): domain Bacteria; kingdom Pseudomonadati; phylum Pseudomonadota; class Gammaproteobacteria; order Pseudomonadales; family Pseudomonadaceae; genus Pseudomonas; species Pseudomonas sp. Z1-29. Next base: position 2,016,551 of record NZ_CP071645.1, read on the forward strand.
GGCTCGTCCTTGCAACTGACCTGTAGCGACGCCTTGCTTGGCAGCGTGGTCGATCCGCAGGGCGTCGTGGTCGAGCGCCTGGCGCCGGCGACGTTGACCGTCCAGCGCGACTGCCCGGTGGATGCCGATCCGCCGTCGTACCAGCAGCGGCGGCCAGTCGTGGAACCCTTGCGAACCGGCATTCGGGTCATCGATGGTTTGCTGACCTGCGGAGTGGGCCAGCGCATCGGCATTTTTGCCGCCGCCGGCTCCGGCAAGACCACCCTGATCGACATGCTGATCGAGCACACGGACGCAGACGTCTTCGTGGTCGGCCTGATTGGCGAGCGCGGGCGCGAAGTGACCGAGTTCATCGAGCACCTGCGCCAGTCGCCCAAGCGCTCTTGTTGCGTGGTGGTGTACGCCACTTCGGATTTCTCCTCGGTGGATCGCTGCAACGCAGCGTTACAGGCCACCGCCATCGCCGAATATTTTCGTGACGAGGGACGGCGCGTGGTGTTGCTGCTGGATTCGCTGACGCGCTACGCCCGCGCGCGACGCGATCTGGCCCTGGCGGCTGGCGAAGCGCCGGCGCGGCGCGGCTATCCGGCCTCGGTGTTCGATGCCTTGCCGCGTCTGCTGGAACGACCCGGGGTGACCGCCTCGGGCAGCATTACCGCCTGGTACACGGTGTTGCTGGAAAGTGACGACGAGCCGGACCCGATCGCCGAGGAGATTCGCTCCATTCTTGACGGCCATGTTTACCTCAGCCGTGCCCTGGCGGCCAAGGGGCACTACCCGGCAATCGACGTCCTGCGCAGCGCCAGTCGGGTGGCGACGCAAGTCACCTCGCCAGAGGTCCGGCAGTTGGCTGCGGCGGCCCGGGAGATCCTGGCGCGCCTGGAACGGTTGCAGGTTTTTCTCGACATGGGCGAATTCAGCCCGGGTGCCGACGCCGCCAACGACCACGCGCTGCAACGTCGCGACGCGCTTGACGGGTGGCTGCGCCAACCGACAGCCGAATATTGCGCGCCGGACGAAGCACTGCGGAGCCTGCATGAACTCCTTGCATGATCGACGGCGCTTGCTGGCCTTCAGTCTGTTTCGCCGGCAACGCGGCGAACTGGCGGTGGTGCGCGCCCAGCGTCAGTTGCAGCCGCTGCTGCGAGAACGCGCCGGTTTCGATGAACAGGAAGCTGCGCTGCGACGCCTGCTGGCCAGCCATCGGGTGAACGATTGTGTGCTGGATCACGGACAACTGTTGACGCTGCTGCGCACCCAGGCGGTGATCCGCCGGAGGATCGACGTGTTGCGCGTCGAGCGTGACCGCGTCGAGCAGCAGTGCCGGCAGGCCGAGCAGCATTTGCTCGGGCAACGTGAGCTGCTGCGTTCATTGCAGCGCCGACATGACAAATATGTGGATTCAGTCCAGCGACTGGTGCGCGCGCAACGGCTTGAAGCGGCGCGCCGGGAAGAGCGGGAGCTGGAAGAGATGATCGGAGTTCGTCGATGAGCAAGATATCCGTGGTTCCCACTCGACCGATCCAGATCGAGGATCCCGCCGACCAGCGTTCGAGCGATGAGCACCGGACCGAGCTGGTTCCGGTGCAGTTGGACGAGCTGCCGCAAGGTGTCCTTGACCTGATGGCTTTGCTGATACGGCCGGGACCTGCCGAACCCCGTGGCGCAATGGCCTGGCACACGACAGTCGCTGCCCGGCGAAGCGTGGAAATTGAATTCGACGGCACTGCACCGATTGTCCAGGCGACGATGGATATCGAACCAGACACCGTTCAGCCGAATCTCCGGGCAGCCATGCCTTTTTCGGAAAAGCCTTTGTTGTCCGCTACACCGGTACAACAGGCGTTGCCACAACGTCCGGAGCCGGCGGCATCTGTTGTCGACAAGGTGATGCCGGCAGCGCTTGCACTTTTGCCCGAGCCGATAAACCGTCCCCTCGCCAGTGATACGCCAACGGCCCCCATCGGCGCCGAACAGATACCCCAACTGCCGTCGAATCTTCAAGCCCCGCGCCAGGTGTCGTCAGTTGTTTCCGTGCAGCGCCCGCTGCCGCCCATGCCGTCCTCGACAACCGACGCCTTGGTTGAAGCACTGCCATCGGCAGACCGGGGCTTGTTGCAGATCCCTTTCAACAAAGGCGCGGCCAGTGGTCAGGTGGTCATCAGCCGCGGGCCTGAAGAGCCCACTCGGAACCTGACGCTCAGCCCAAGCAATGCCTTGGTGTTCGAGCAGCTCAAGGAGCCTTTCGAGCTGGCCCGCGAGCCGGCCTGGCGACTCGCTGAACGTGGTGGCGAACAGCAGCGCCAAGGGTCGCAGCCATCGCCGGATGAGGATCAGGATGAATCGGCGGAGCATTCGGCATGAGCGCGCTGAAGCTGCGCCGCGTCGACGCTTCGGCGCACGCTCATGCCCAAGCGATTCAACGCTGGCGGCGTGCCGGGCGGGACGCGGGGCTGGAGCAGATGCCGCAGCGTCGCGGCTATCTGCGATTTCGCGCGCAGGGCGAGGGGGGCGGCTGGCAAGGGTTGATCATGGCCCACGACTGGTTGCATCACTCGATCCCCACCCTGCAACCGTTGCTGACGGCCGAATGCCCGTTGCCGAGTATCGTCGCCTTGTTTCGAGCCGTGCCACGGCCCTTGTTGCCGGACGTGGACGAGCTGGGCTACCGGGATCTGTGCGACATCGAATGCGTCGCCCCGACGCGATTACCCACTTACCCCTTGCCATGGATCGCGACGCCGCGGGGACGCCTGTGGTTGCAGCAGCTACCGACGCCTGGCACTGCCTGCGTCCCTTTGGAGGCGGATTCATGGCTGAGCGATCTGCCGTTGCGACTGATGTTCGTATTGGGCATCAGCCACCTGAGCCTCGCCAGTCGCCTGCGCCTGGCTCAGGGCGATGTCCTGCGGATCACCCGGCTGACCCGGCAGTGCTTTTTAATACAGCAATGCCTTGGCACTTTCACCTTGACCCAGGAGGGTTTACGCATGCAACCAACGCTGGCTGATGCCTGCCCGGAAGAAACGTCGGGGCCCGGCGCGCAGATCGACCTGGGGGCGCTCCCGGTGCGCCTGGAATTCGTCCTCGCCACCCATGCAACCGATCTGGCCATGCTCGCGCAGATCAGCGACGGGCAACTGATCCCTCTGCCCGGGGATGTCGCGCGAAACATCGAGGTCCGTGCCAACGGCAAGCCTGTCGCCCGTGGTGAGCTGGTGCAGTTGGACGGACAACTTGGCGTTGAACTGCTGGACGTCTATCGGGACCGTGGCGATGAATGATGTTTCGCTGATCGCCTTGCTGGCCTTCGCCTCGCTGCTGCCGTTCCTGGTGGCGGCAGGCACTTGCTACATCAAGTTTTCCATTGTCTTTGTCATCGTGCGCAACGCCCTGGGCTTGCAGCAGGTGCCGTCGAACATGGCCCTCAATGCAATTGCGCTGATGCTGGCGATTTTTGTCATGACGCCGGTCGTCAAGCAGGGCCACGACTATTACAAGACCGAAGCGGTGGCTTTTACCGATATCGAGTCGGTGGTGAATTTCGCCGAGAACGGCCTGGGCGGCTACAAGGATTACCTGCGCAAGTACACCGACCCGGAACTGGCGCTGTTTTTCGAGCGGGCCCAGGCGGTCCAGGATGGAACCGACGCAGACCCGCCGGCCGATGAAGAACTGACGCCGTCTTTGTTTTCGCTCCTGCCGGCCTATGCGCTGAGCGAGATCAAAAGTGCCTTCAAGATCGGTTTTTATCTGTACCTGCCCTTTGTGATTGTGGACCTGGTGATTTCCAGCATCCTGCTGGCGTTGGGCATGATGATGATGAGTCCGGTGATCATTTCCGTACCGATCAAGCTGGTGCTGTTTGTCGCACTGGACGGCTGGGCGCTGCTGTCGACCGGCCTGGTCAAGCAATACCTGACGCTGCTGGCATAGGCGCGGCCATGAATGATCTGGTTTATGCCGGTAACAAGACCTTGTACTTGATCCTGCTCATGGTGGCCTGGCCGATCATCGTCGCCACGGTAGTCGGGCTGGTGATCGGGTTGATCCAGACCGTGACCCAGTTGCAGGAACAGACGCTGCCCTTCGGCTTCAAGTTGCTGGCGGTCGCGGCGTGCCTGTTCCTGCTCTCGGGGTGGTACGGCGAAACCCTGCTCGATTTCAGTCGTGAAGTCATCCGCCTGGCGTTGGGTTAGCGATGTCCATGACGCTGTTCTTCGAACTCTATGCCGGGTTTGCCGCCGCAACACTGGGCGTGGCTCGCCTGGCACCGATTTTTTTCATGTTGCCGTTTCTCAACAGCGGTGTGCTGACCGGCGTGGCACGCCACGCGGTGATCCTGCTGGTGGCGCTGGGGTTCTGGCGTTACGTCGGCGTGCCCGCGCCAGCCCTCGACAGCCTGGCGTTCTTCGCCCTGATGCTGCGCGAGGCGGGTATCGGTGTGCTGTTGGGCGTGCTGCTGTGCTGGCCGTTCTGGGTGTTGCATGCCATGGGCAACCTGATCGACAACCAGCGCGGCGCGATGCTCAGCAGCACGGTGGACCCGGCCAACGGCGTCGATACTTCGGAGCTGGCGAATTTTCTCCAGTTGTTTGCCGCTGCGGTCTATCTCGAAGGTGGCGGCATGTTGTTGATGCTTGAGACCGTCAGTCATAGCTATCGCATCTGTGCGCCGGCGAATCACTGCCAGGTGATCCTGCCTGCCGTCCTGGATTTGCTGGATGCGCTGGTGAGCAAGACGCTGGTCATCAGCGCGCCAGTGGTGGCGACGTTGCTGATCAGCGAGGCCTTGCTCGGCTTGCTCTCGCGTTATGCGCCACAGATGAACGCCTTTTCCGTGTCGTTGACGGTCAAGAGCCTGGTGGCACTGGTAGTCCTGATCCTGTATTTCGGCGTGCATCTGCCGGATGAAGTCCTGCGCATGGGCATGCAGGCTGATGGGTTGGCGCGCTATCTGGAAAGCGGAGAGGCCAGTCATGTCGTCCAGCGCGTCGAAGACTGAAAAGCCCACCGCCAAGCGGCTCAGGGACGCGGCGCGCAAAGGGCAGACGTTCAAGGCCAAGGACCTGGTCATCACCTGCCTGACCCTGTGCGGCATTGCCTACATGGTATTCAACAGCTCGCTGGTCGAGATCATGGACGTTTATCGGCGCATCATCGCCAGCGATTTTCAGGCGGATCTGCAAGGTTACTCGGCGACGTTGGTGCTGCTCGGCCTCAAGACGCTGTTGCCGCTGTTGCTGGTGTGTGTACTGACCAGCGCGCTGCCGGCGTTGCTGCAAAGCGGTTTTGCCCTGGCCAGCGAAGCGTTGAAGCTCAATCTGGACGCCTTGAACCCGGTCAACGGCTTCAAGAAACTGTTCAGCCTGCGGACCGTCAAGGACACCTTCAAGGCGTTGTTGTACCTGGTCAGTTTTGCCATGGCGCTGTGGATCGTCTGGATCACTCAGCGGCAGCTACTGTTTGCCCAGTTGTTTGTCCAGGCGCCGGAGTTGTTCGCGATCTGGGGGCACTTGTTGCTGGTGCTGGTGCTGGCCTTCCTCGCCTGCGTCCTGCTGATCGTCGTGCTCGATGCTCTCAGCGAATACTGGCTGTTCATGAAAGACCAGATGATGGACAAGGACGCGGTCAAGCGTGAACACAAGGAGCAGGAGGGCGACCCGCAGATCAAGGGCCGCCGCCGTGACCTGCACATGGAACTGCTGTCGGAGCAGGTCAAGTCCGATGTGCGCAGCTCGCGCATGATCATCGCCAATCCGACCCACATCGCCATCGGCGTGTATTTCCGCCCGGAAATCACCTTGCTGCCGTTCATCTCGCTGATGGAAACCAACCAGCGCGCCCTGGCCGTGCGGGCATATGCCAAGGAGGTGGGCGTGCCGGTGGTCAACGACATCGCCCTGGCCCGGCGGATTTTCAAGACCCACCAGCGCTACAGCTTCCTCCAGGTGCAGGAAGTCGAGGAAGTGCTGCGCCTGCTGATCTGGCTCGAACAGGTCGAGCAGGCTTGAAGGACAACCAGGCTTGGCGGGGGAGCAATCGCGGCACAACGGCATGAGCGCAATCTGGCAGCGGCCTTTCAGCGTTTTTGGCTCAATGCATCGGTCAGCAACGCTGGCGTTTTCTCAGGAGTGTGGCGGATGAGTCGCGACAACAAACAAGACGAGCAGGTAGCCCTGGATGTCGTCGACGCCGTGCTCGGCGGCGCGGCGTTGAAGGATGTGCAAGGCATCACCGACGAACACATGGACAGTCTGTATGCCTTTGCCTTCCAGTTCTATGAACAGGGGCGGCTGGACGATGCCGAGAAGTTCTTCCACTTCCTGTGCATCTACGACTTCTACAACAGCCATTACTGGATGGGACTGGCTGCGGTGCATCAACTCAAGCAAAACCACCAGAAAGCCATCGACCTGTATGCGATTGCCTTTGCCCAGGGCAAGAACGACTACCGGCCCATGTTGTACACCGGCCAGTGTCACCTGGCCTTGGGCAAGGTCGGCAAGGCCCGGTTGTGTTTCGAGTATGTACTGGAACAAACCACGCAAGACGAGCTGCACGAGCAAGCCAGGGTATATCTCGACACGTTGGCTCGCATGATGGAACAGCAAGGTCCGGAGGACCGCACATGAGCGAAATAAGGACGACTGGCCACCCGGGGCATCACGGCCCCATGAGCCGTGGCGAGGCCTTTGAAAAATACGCCGAGGCGGCCGTCAAGGCCGCACGGACGGTGGACTACCAGAAGGCCGGGCAGGACGCCTTGGCACGCCTGATGTCGGTGAAGTACGAAGGCCGCGACGGTCAGCCTGGTGCCAACGCAGGCAAACCCGTACTGCAAGCGCCGCCTCCGCGCGCCGACGGCGGCAAGCCGGATACCAGTGGCGATCTGTTCACGCTGTTGATGGCAATGATCAACGAGCTGATCGGCGAGGTCGACGTCAAGAAGCTGAAGAGTCGCCTGGCAATGCTCCAGAGCATGGCCGGTGCCAGGCAGCAAGGGCACGAAAAGTTGTCCGCCGAATACACCGCTGCCGTCCAGGCGATGGAAGTTGCCGAGGGCGACGTCGGCAGTAGCCAGCAACACCTCGAGCAGTTGCGTGAACGGGTCGCGCATGCCCAGGGAGGGCTGGACGAAAGCGAGGCCCGGCTGATGAAGCTCGACCCGCAATCGCCGGAATACACGCGGGAGCTGGCGCGTCGCGACCAGCTCAAAGGCGAGCTGGCGAGCCACACCCAAGCCTTCAAGCTGGCAACCGATGCTCATCTGAAATTGATCGAAGTGGCCAACGCCTGTGCCAAGGCGGTGAGCGAAACAAGCGCAAAAGTGCATGCCTCCGGCATCAACACGCCCGGCGCTCGGCAAGCCGACGAAAAAGCCCTCTCCAGTGGGGCGCAAGCGTTGTTGAGCCGTTTGCAAATCATCGAGCTGCTCGGCGAGTCGGCGAAAAACAAGGAGGAGCTTAACCAGGAGCTTTTCCAGGAGCTGCAGACCAGGCTCCAGGCCCACATGGAACGTGAGTCGGAGAAATACCTGGAAGAAGTCCGCAAGGCTGAGGCATTGCAGAAAACCATGGGCTGCATCGGCAAGATCGTTGGCGCGATATTGGCCATCGCGACAATTGCCGCCGGTGTCTTGACCGCCAATCCGGTGCTGATCGCGGTGGGCGTGGTCGGCGCGGCCGTGATGATCGCCGATTCGGTGATCAAGGATAAAACCGGAGTGTCGTTCATGGGCGAAGTCATGAAGCCGCTGACCATCGTCATGCAGGAAGCCATCAAGCTGTTCACCGAGCTCTACACCAGGTTGCTGGTCGGCCTGGGCGTCGATGAGGACAAGGCCAAGGAAATCGCGCAGATCGCCGGCATGATCCAGGGGATCGTCGCGACGCTGGCCGCCGTCGCGCTGGTAGCCGTGGTCGGGGCGCAGGTGATCGGGCCGATGCTCAGCGCCGTTGCTTCGAAACTTGCCTCGATGGTCGCCCAGGCCGCACCCGCGGCGATGCAGGCGATGAAGCAAGTGGCAACCTCGGTCGGCAATACACTGACCCAGATGCTGACGCAACTGCGCAGCATCATTACCAACGGCGCCGATCCGGTAACGCTGGCGCGCTATGCCGCCAACCTGGAGATCACCCAGGCAATCACCGAATTCGGCAACGTGGCGGTGCAAGGCGGATTACAGATCAAGAGCGGCCAGCACCAGGCCCAGGCGGCCGTGCACCTCGCCGATGTGCGGGTGCGCATGGCCATCAGCGAGGAAGTCACCACCTACCTCACCCGAGTGGTCGAGGACTACGGCCAGGCAATGCAGGCCCGTACCCGTCAGATCGAACAACTGTTTGCCGACCTGCAACGAAGCCATTCCGTCAGCCTGCAAATGGCCCGGCACGTCTGACATCCCATCCGACAGGAACCCATCATGACCCTCATTACCACCACGGTCGGGATCGTTCCCGCTGCCGTTCACCACGACTCGTCCAACGACACAGGGCCGAGCGGACCTTCGCGGGACAAGTCCCTCGCGGGTTCGCCGATGCTCGACCGGATCACCGCGAAGCAGGTACTCCAGGACAGCCAGTTTCCGACGCCATCGGTTACGGAACTGGAAAACCGGATCAACGCCTATCAGCCTACTGAATCCGATCGAAAGGACTTCGATGAAGCCCTGTCGATGGTCGGCGAAGACGTGCGCAACGACCTGGTGTTTGACCCGGGCGCCTGGGAGAAACATGCCAACGTTCTGGTGGCCGCGATCATCGCGTTGAACATCGCACGGGTCGCCAACGCGCAGCTACGCGGCCACTTCGGCGTCATGGCCGCCGAGGCGGCCAAGGCCCAGGGGGCGGCTATCGTCGATTCAGGGCGGGCGGCGCTCAACAGCGCCATCACGTCGGCGGTCGTGTCCGGCGCCATCGCAGGCTTCGCCATGGTCAAGACTTTCCAGGGCCAGAATCTCAAGCATGCGGATATCGACCTGAACAAGCGCAACACGCTGGATGCCGGCAACGTTGAGCGCGACCTCAAGCTTGAGCGCGAGCGCAATGACTGGAATCCGGATGCCACTTACAAGCTCAAGACACTCGATGACTTCGGTCGCCCGACGACAGTCGATTTCAAACCCAAGGGGGCGGCACTGACACAGCAGGAACAGGCCTGGTTCGACGGCGAGATCCTCAAGGCCCAGAAGGTCGGCCAGACCTCCGACTGGTTGAGCCAGATGGGCAGCAAGGGCATCGAGAAGAAACTGGAAATCGGGCGCGCACTCAACGCGATGTCGATGAGCATGAGCCAGGTCGTGGCGAACACGGTACGCATGGCCGAGCACGCGGCGCGGGAAAAGGAGGTGTTGATGCAGAGCGCCCAGGCCAGCCAAAAGACCTTGGGCGATGAGGTTGGGCAGAAAGACGCAGCGGAAGCGGCGCTGGTGCAAAAACTGATGGAAATGGTGATGCAGCTCTTTCAATCGCGGAGCGATGTCATTCGTGCCCTGACGGCCTAGGAGTCAATCAGATGATCATTCAAGGGTTCACCCCAACCAACCACCGACTCACCGAACCGAACACCGCAGCCTCGCCGCCGACACCCGCCGAAATGCCCGCCGCCGTCGGGCCGGGATTTGATCTGACGGACCCGCTGGAACGTTCGGTAAAAAATCTCAATCGACATCTCGATCGTGCACTCGACGGGTCGACCGGGCAGGCCAAGGGAGCGCGCTACGAAATGTGGGCGCAGCAGTTGCAGCAATGTTTCGCCGTGATGACCTACAGCATCCAGGCGGCGTCCCTGAGCGAGGGTCAGCTTAAGCAACTGGCAGACAAGCAGGACAAGATTCTGAACAGCCTGGATGCACAGCGGACCCCGCCGGAGATCGCCGCGTTCAATACCGAGGAACCCGAGGACTTCTTCAAGAAATTGCGTGACCTGATCGACCTGATCAAGAACGGCTACCTTGCCGGCTATGAACATATCATCAAGGCCTACTCGGACTTTTTCGCCGAGTTCAACTCGAAAATCACTGCGATGATGAAGGATTGGGTCGAAGGGGCGAACGACGGGAAGGAGGTCAAGTTGAATGCGGGCGCATTGCACGCCGCATTGACTGAGCTTATCGGCAAGTACACCCATCCCGAGTCTGCCTCGGTTCTTTTTCCGAAACCGGGTGACGACGGAGCTAGCGAGGAAGCAGCAAAGAAGTGGCTTCAGGCGCTGGGCCTGCCCCCGCAATGTCTGAAGAAAAATGCCGATGAAACCTGGTGCGTTGTCATCGATACAGGCCCGCTTTGGAGTATGACGGGCAGTTTGCCGTCCAGCGGCACCGTAACGTGGGACACCGCCAGGTTCAACGCCTGGCAAACCGGCTTCAACGCCCAGGAAGAACGCATGAAAAACATGCTGCAGTCCTTGACGCAGAAATATTCGAACGCCAATTCATATCACGATAATTTCAACAAGACGTTATCGGCGCACTTGAATCAGTTTGCGGATATGTTGAAGGCAATGTTGAGTTTTTGAGCGAAGTAAAATAGTACTAACGAAACCCAGTAGTTGGTGTGAACGGGTGTCCCCTGGGCAGAAAGCTGCTGGCTTTCGAGGTCGACTGAATATGAAGTCTGCAACAGAAGAAAAAATATTTAAGCTCTTGTCCGTTCATTTTTCGATTGGGCAGGAAGTGATTACGCTCCGCTCAAACTTAATTGAGGAATTATATATGGACTCGATCGGGTTGCTAGAAATCGTGATGACGCTCAATGATGTGTTCAGCGTCGTGCTGCCCGAAGGCGGGTAGCGGACTTGAGGACGGTGGCTGATATGTGTTGTCTGGTTCGAGCCGAACAGTCCTTGGTTTAGGGGTGAGCAGTTTGTTGGGGAAGTGAAGTATCTTTTTTTGGTTTGAGAGAAGGTCATGCGTATAGATTCAAAAGTAACAACGGTATTGCCGTTGGCTGGGGAAAATATCAAAGCCTCCTTGCTGGCGTCGGAAATAATTGGCATATCGACTTCAAGCTCTGTTCCGGTCATTCGTAAGGGGTGGGAGGCAGAGGATATGGCTTGTTTTAATCAGTTGAAGAGCAATGGCGGGGGAGCAGGCAACTCCGATTGCAGACTTATTCCTAAGAGCTATGACCGTTATGATTTGGCAAGGTTGTCTGAGGTGCAGGAGCGGCCGAGGCCATCAGAGAAAGCTGCGAAGAAATATAACGGCCCGACGGTTGGGTTGGTGTCGGAAGAAAGTATGAGATTGCGCTTGGATCTATATAATAAGTCTTCAGTTTTTGGCGGCGTACCAGGATTCATAGATGCATTTCTCAGAGGGGAACCCGGGGGCAGGACTGAGGGCTATGTGCAGCGTCCCGAACAATTTTGCACAACGTCATTTCACCCGCGATTGGGAGGCTTCATCATTTCGCCGAATCAGAGCAATATCCCGGAAAGAGGGCAAAGTTATACGGATGATTCAGCAACTCTTCTAGAGAGAACTCGTGGCGGGGCAGGGTTTGGACTGGTCGCGTATTGGGTGCCTCCCTGCACGTATGAGCGGTACCCGATGTTTCAGGAATTGTTTCCCGGTACGGCGGTTCCTGAAAATGCTCCGGTGGTGGAGGTTTCGGCTGCTGATGTTTTTAACAGGCAGGGGAGACGCTCCACGCAAGAATCAAACGAGGCATATAAATTGCGCTCGGGTGTGGACTTTATTTCAGTTCCGTTAAACCTTCGAAGAGAACATCTGCCGTTACTTGAAGAGCTTAAAGAGAGGGCGCTTGCACATCTTCAAGAGCAATATAAGTGTGATGCGACGAAAGAGGCTGTTGAAATTTATACGCATGGACCCTTCTATCTGAACAATAGTTGCGGCTTCCATGTCCATGTCAGGGTAAGCGTGCCTCAGCATCCACTGGAGACGGATCTTCGTGTATTTTATATTGATGATGTATTGAAGCAGTTAGAAACGCATGGGAAAATTGTTGGTTTTCGCGGAGCTGCCACTGGTGGCTATCTCGAATTTTCCACCGAAGAGCTGAAAGCCAATGGCCTGGAATTCAAGAAACTTCCAAATGTGTGGGCTGACCCCGTTAAGCAGTTGATGAATGGCGCGCGAGGGCGCTTTTCACCTGACGGAGTCGCGTCAGATAACGGTATCTATAAAATGTCTTCTAAGTCAGTAATGAAATATGACAGCGAGGAGGTCGGGCTTGTTGAATTGCAAGCTCTGAAGTTGCGAATGGAACGGTATGGTGAGAATAGCGTCGTGCCGGATTTCGTACATGAATTTTTGACTAAGCCAGGGAGCCGGAAAGCTCAAGGTTTTTTTTCGTGTCCTGAGCAGTTTGCGGCGACTCGGTTTTCTGAAGAGCTTGGTGGGATTTTCATAATGCCTAATGCCAAGCATATACCGGGCAAGGTGGAGATTTTTTCTGATCCGGGCTCGGTCAAAAAAGATACACTGAACAAAGGCGGCTTTGCCCTTGTTGCTTACTGGGTGCCGCCGAAGATCTACGGAACTCAGCTGGTTTTCGAAAAGCTGTTCGGTGTCAACGATAACGTTGAGGGCAGCGATTGTTTGCAGCTTGAAACGGTTAATCAGTACAAGGCGCGTACGGGGTTGGGGCATATCACCAACTTGGTTGATGTAAAGAAAATGCATCTAACAATGTTGGAGGAATTCAAGGCTGTCGCGTTGAATCACCTTTCCGAGACTTATGGCGTGAGCGAAGGAGATAAAGTTGAGTTTTATTTTCATAGTCCTATCTATGGGAAAAAAACGGCAGGGCTGCATATCCATGTTCGAGTCAATCAGCGGCTACCGGCTGGCGAGTTGGACACCAATGCCCTGAAGCTGGAGGCGCTAATATCAATCCTCCAAGATGAGCATGTGCGAGATGACGATATAATGATGAAGGTTTTGGAATCAGTGCCGAAAACCAGTTCAGGAAAGTATTTTATGTATACCGCTGCTTGGGGTAAAAGAGAGTTTGAAGGAATAAAGGTTGATTTTGTTGGCAACCCGTGGCGGCGTCCTTAATTTTTTGCCGCCGGAAATATGATGTTCTTCGTTAGAAGATGATTCCGTTTTTTGGGGCGGTTGAGTTGCGTGAGTATATTTATGCGTTCACGCTAGATGAGTAGCTAGAGGATTTTCAAATCGGAGGGTTTAACTATCCCCATACATTTTCGGGGGTGATCGCTGCCCACAATTCGTGTCGCGATTTCCTACGTCTACAGCATCCAAATCCTACGGACTCCTCCCAAACATCTTCCTATAGTCACGCAGCTCGTCTCCCGAGCCCGATCACACCCCGGGCTTGATCGCGCTTCAGTAACTTTCTATAGAGAAATCCCTGCGTATGGACAGTACAACTGATCAAACACCGGCTCAGTCATATGTTTTTGACCGCTGGTTATTGCAAAGCGATGGAACGCTGATGCGAGAGGGACAAGGAGTTCACGTTCCACCCAAAGAGTTGCAGGTGCTGCGCCTGTTGTTGCGGACGGCGGGTACGGTCGTCCACAAGGATTACCTGCTAGATCATGTCTGGCCGCGAATGGATGCGGCGGAGGAGTCGTTGACCCGTTGTATCTATGCACTGCGCAAGTTGCTCAGGGAGGACAAGGATTACATTGCGACGGTTTACGGCCAGGGTTATCGATTCACCGGTTGCGTGGTTGAACTCGATGTGCCGAGCCAGGCGAGGGTGATAGCGCCGTCGCTGGCGGTTTTGCCTTTTCGTCACTTGGATGAGATGGCGGCGCTGGATCTGCAGGACCTAATGATCCGTCAACTGACCACGGCATTCGGCGAGGCGCTGCATGTCATTCCCTCGGGGCTGATCGCGTCCGCCCTGGTGTCGGCGGATTCACGGTCGCTGGCCGGGCGACTGTCGGCAGATTATTGCCTGAGCGGGCGTCATATCGGCTTGGGTGAACAGCGACACTGGTCGGTCGAATTGATTCGTGGCGGTGACCAGGCGCTGCTGCATGGGCAGACGCTGGACGCCCTCGACCGAGGGGAGGCACTGGGCGCGCTGACTTGTCTGGTTGCTCAGCGTGTGCCCGGCTTGCGCCCGGTGGGTGATCGTTGTGGGTCTTATCCGGTGGCGATGGCCTATCTCAATGGGCTGTGCTGCTTACAGCAACACACTGCGCAAAGTCTGCGTGACGCCCTGGTGTTGTTCAGGCATTGCCTGAAGCTCGATGCCGGGTATGCGCCGCCCTGGTGCGGTGTGGCGGATGTCTGGCTGGGGCAGGTAATGATCGGACTGGGTGAGCCGGAGCGGGCGATCGAAGAAGCGCATTCGGCGGTTTCCCAGGCGTTGGCGCTGGACCCATACAGCGTCCCGGCATTGACGCGACTGGCGCTGCTGACCAGCTTGCGCGGTTGCGATCAGGCGGCTCAAGTGTTGTTCCGGCGCTGCCTGTTGTCGGTCGACCAGGCGGATGTCCACTATTTCCATGCCTGGCACCACTGGTCCTGGCAGCGCAGCGATCAGGCTGCGCGGAGTATCGACAAGTGCCTGCAACATGATCCAGGGTGTGTCCGGGCGCAAGCCTTGCAGGCTCGAATTGAGCTTGGGCGCGATGGCGAATCGGTGGGTGCCTGGGCGTATCGGAACCTGCAACCGGGAGGCAGCCGTCCTGTCCATGAGCGGTGTCTGGCATGAGCCGGCGCGGGGTTCGCTGGTTTCGTTGGCCGCTTTACCTGGGCCTGATAGTGAGCATGCCTCAGGCGCACGCCTACTGCTGGAGCAAGGCGGGCGAGGCGCATGCGATCGAGCCCGAGTTGCTGCAAGCGATTGCCGACGTCGAATCCTCCCGGCGCTCCGATGTAATCAACCACAATGGCAATGGCACGCGTGATATCGGCCTGATGCAGATCAACAGCATCCACCTGCAACGATTGCGCGCGCGAGGTATTACCGAGCGACGTTTGCTGGCCGAACCTTGCCTGTCGGTGGAGGTCGGCGCATCGGTGCTCGCCGGGTTCATCAAGCGTTACGGTTATAACTGGACGGCGGTCGGCGCCTACAACGCGGGAAACTCTCCCGACCGTCAGGCCGCGCGGATACGTTATGCGCGCAAGGTCTGGCAGCGCTATCAAGTGCTCACCCAAGCCCGGGAATGACGGTGCCAATGACCCGGCGGGTCGGTAATTCTGATCCTGCGCAGGCAGCAGTCGACAGAATCCCATCAGGAAGTTCACGGACGGATTTCCTACCCTGCTTGCTCACTTGTCTGCGCCGGAATTTCTACCATGACAGTCCCGACGGCCACCGTTCTACAGCGCTATATCCTGCGGATCTTCAACGGTCCGTTGCAGGGTGCCGAGTTCCTGCTGGACGAAGGCTCGACCTTGTTTGTGGTCGGGCCTGCGCAGGTGCTGGGGAACGAAACGCGTTGCGCCAGCGTTCCCGTCAGTACGATCTACGTGCCGCTGGAACAGGGTGGATGCAATTTCGAGGTATTGGCCGATCAGGCCACTTCCGATGGAACGCCGGTGCGGCTGCTGGGCGACTCGGTGGAGGTACGCCGTTGTGCCTTCCAGGTCCGGGTCTGGATGGGCGGACTGGAAATTGCCTTGCGTCCCGAAAACCAGTCCTGGGCTTGCGGACTTTTCACCCTGCCGGGCAGCGAGCCGATTCACCAAGATGCTTTCGCAAGCTGGACTGCGCCGTCGATGCGCTGGGCCGCCGGCGGGCTGGCGCTGCTTGTGTCGGTGATCGCCACAAGTTTCTGGGGACTGCCGGAGCCGACGCCCGAGGCGGATATCCACGCATTGATCGCTGGGGCCAGTACGAAGGCGCAAGTGTTGCGCGGCCATGATGGTTCGGTGTACGTCTTTGTCGCTTCCGAACGCGATGCCGGCTGGAGTCGGCAGGTACTGACGCGTCACGACACTTCGGCCGGCCAGGTGTTGCTGATCGATCAGGAGCGCCGTCGATTGGAGCAATTGTTGGTCGATCACGATCCGCAACTGGCTTGGCATTTCCTCGATCTCAAGGACCCCTCGGTGCCGCGTCTGCTGCTCAGCGCGCAACGCAATGTGCTCTCACCGGACAAGCAGGCAGGGTTACTTGAAGTGCTGCTCGCGGCGGCGCCGTATGCCCGCGACATCGTGGTGCAGATGCAGGACGACGCGCTGCTTGCCGACGCGGCGCAAGGAGGCCTGGAACGGCTTGCATTGGGTTTCGAGCGGACCGAGCACGAAGGCGGCTTCACGTTCGCCGTCGCAGGCAACCTGCAGGACTACGAGCTGGCCGCGGCGCGCCGGTACGTCGACGACTTTTACCGGCAGTGGGGCAACCGTTATGTGCATTTCACTGTCGAGCTGAAGGACGACGCGCTCAAGGGCAAGTCGTTTCAAACCGGCCCGCAGGGCTACGTCAAGACGAGTGCTTCGTCCTGGCATTTTTCCCAGACAAACACAGTAGGTGAAGAATGAACGATACCTTGCCCATAAGAGTTCCTGAATTTCACGATGATTTTCTAGGGCAGCAAGCGGCTGCATTTGAGTCTGGCGCCGTGGAGCTCAAAAGAATTCTGGATAAAGCCCTTGAGGATCTGAAGGGGAATGCCTCCGATCCTTCGATGCTGGCCGCCTACCAGGCCGCATTTTCGTCGTACACGGTGTTCCGAAACGCCCAGACCAACACGGTCAAGGGCTTCAAGGACATCGACATGGCGATCATCCAGGCGGCGCGCTGAAGCGTTCTCTTCTTCATTGGCCATTGTCCCCGCGGCAATGGCCACCTGCACAGGTGCACCTATGTCCATCCAGAACGTTTCCCCTTCGCTCATCGCCCAGTCGTCCCTCAGAGAGTTGCGTAGCCCCGGAGAAGTCCCGGTCGTTTCACTTGAATCACGACTGATCGAGGCGTTTGCCGGCTCGGCGGTCAACAGCGGGCAGGAAGTTTCGGCAATCAACCAGTTGACCCAGCGCGCCGATGTCACCGACCCGGAAGTGCTCGCACAGTTGCAGGAACTGACAGGGCAGTACAACGTCGACATCAATTTGCTCAACGTGCTGGTCCGCAAAGCGGTAGGCACGGCTGAAACCCTTTTGCGTGCATCATGAAGCCAGGCGTGTGGCTGATTCTGTTGTGCCTCGCATTGTCTGCGTGCCGACAGCCCAGCCTGCTCGAAGGCCTGGACCAGCAGCAGGCCAACGAAGTGCTTGCGGTGCTGCAGCGTAACAACATCGTGGCGGTTAAAGTCGATGGCGGAAAAACCGGTTATGCAGTGAAGATAGATCAGCGCGACTTCGCGGCCGCGGTCGATCTGCTCAACCTCTATTCGTTACCGTCGCGACCACGCCTGCAGGTGGCCGAGATGTTTCCCGCAGATGCTCTGGTGGCCTCGCCCCGGGCGGAAAAAGCCCGGCTGTATTCAGCGTTGGAGCAGCGTATCGAACAATCGTTGGGCGTACTTGAAGGTGTGGTTTCCGCCCGGGTGCACGTCAGCTACGACCTGGATGCCGGGGAAGGCGGGCGTGCGGCGCCGCCCATTCATCTTTCTGCGATGGTCCTGCATGAGCGCGATGTCGAACCGCAACTGCTGATTACCGATATCAAGCGTTTCCTCAAGAACAGCTTCGCGGCCGTCGGCTACGAAAACATTTCGGTGGTACTGTCCAAGCGAGCGCCTATCCAGCATGTCGCGCCTTCGGTGGCTGTCACTCAAGGGCGGTCGAACTGGCCTTGGTGGCTGATCGGGATAACCGCTGTACTGACTATCGGTGGCGCGGCCTGGGCCTATCCAGTCGTCAGGCGCAGGGCGCGGTGATGTCGTCCGAGGCATGTCTGCAGGCGATCCTGGCCGAGCCTTTGGCTTACCTGCACCGGCAACGGCTGGTTGTCCCGGCAGGGTTCGATGGGCCCGAAGCGCGCAGCTTGCTCAATCGGATGGTGCTGGACGGGCTGGCGCTGCAGGGACCGGGGTTAGCGTCGGCGCCGCTGACGGCTGTGGCGCAACAATGGGTTCGTCATTGGCAACAGTTGCCCTATATCGCCAGGTTGATCGGGGCCGCTCGCTTGATGCCTGACCTCGCGCGCGGCGCGGCGCTGCTGCGCCTGGCGGAGCCGGTCCGCCGGTTCGCCTGCTACGGTTTCGGTAGTGGCGGCGCACTGATGTTCGATGGCTCACCGATTTCAGTGGACCAGGTCGATGCCGCTGGCCTCAACGCGTTAAGCAGCTGGTGCGAGCAGGTTCCGCCCCATCTGCTGGAGCGCCTGCCCCTGCAATTCTCCGAGCCGGTTGTTCGCCTGCACAGGCAATGGCCGCTCGCAAAACCTGACCCAGCTCTTTTTTTCCTGGCGGTGCAGCATGCTCGACTCCATCCGAACCCTGACTGACCTGCCTGCCAGCAGCGATGCGTACCTGGCGCGCGAGGACATCGTCGCTGCGCGTCGCCGCCACGCCATGCAGCGTGAGGCCCAGCGTCGGGCGCGCGAGTATATCGAGCAGGCACACCGCGACGTCGAGGCGGTACACGCGAAGGCGTTCCAGCAGGGCTATGCCGAGGGCATCCTGCGCGCGACCGGGCATCTGGCCGACGCTTTGCTTGAAGCGCAAACCTTGGCGTTCCAATTGCGCAAGGACCTGGCCCGGGCGGCGGGTGAGGTGCTCTCGCAAGCTTTGAGTAGCCCGCACTGGCTGGATGAAATGCTTGAGTGTTGGCTTCAGGCACAGCTACCAGACGATTCTGACGCGGTACTGCACTTGCTGCTGCCGTTGCATTGCCGTTCGCGAGGCAACGAACTGCTGGGACACTTGCGTGAACGCTGGTCCGGCAGACTGAGCCTGGAATACCACGCTCAAGAGCGCTATGTGCTGCGGCTCGCTGACCAACTGCTGGAGTTTGACGTCGAAGCTGCCCGGCAAAGGCTGGAGCCAAGGTTGTTGGCCAAAGTCGCCAATCTGCCTGAGGCTGTCCGCGCCCTAGACCAGACATCGAGACAGATGCTCATCGACTTGTGCTCGAGTTTTGCCGAGCAACCCGCAGATTCGCCATCCACTGCAGAAGCCGAGGTTCACCGTGAAAATTGAAGCAATGACCGGTGCCGGCGTGCCGGATTCAAGTGCCTGTCTGCCCGTCGAGCCCCTGGAGTCCCGGCTGCTTGCCGCTCGCCAGCCGGCGGTAGAAAGCCCGTCTTCGGATCCGCAGTTCGAGCAGCTGTATCAATTGCTGCTGGCGATGGAGGGGGAAGGGGAGAAAGCGATCTACGAGTTCATCCGCACGCGACTGGGTGCAGATGGAGAGACGCGTGCGTATCCCACCGCCAAGGAGTTGCTGGGGGTTACTCAGCGGGTCTTGGTTCAATTGGTGAAGGGGGGGCTGAGGGACTCATGCCTGTACGAGGAAGTCGCGGGCGCCAATGGCCGGGCGTTCTCGATGGATCTGTTCACGAAAGACTTCATGCGGCAGGTGTTCCAGCCGATGGGGGATGAGGCCTGGGAAAAGACTGAGTGGTAAATGCCATGCGCCTTGGCGAGAAGCGAGGCGCAGGTGTTTTTCCTCTGGAAGAAGTTGTTACGGCGCTGAGCGTTGGTTGATGTACACGCTGCTCCCGCGCGCAACGAAAAATAAGGCAGCAATCAGCAGATTGGCGATATGGTCCACCGTTTCTTTCGGGATTGGCAGGGTCGAAAAATATCGGGACGTCGAGAACAAAATGCCATAGAGCGTTTGGCCCGTGGAGGTTCGTATCGCGTTGGTGGACAGCAATTGGTCAAGCGCTTGCTCGGTGGTAGGGGTTCGTAGGGCGAGGGGATCAAGCCGGTAGCCTTTTTCAGAAGCGTTCGGCTGAAAGAAATGCATCACTTCACCCCCGAGCACTTGCCCGGCGACGTCGGCGCCGGCGTTGAAAACACCCCGCAATGCATCGTGCCCCAATACCGGAACCAGGGACTCGACGATCTGGTTGGCCCGGGCCTCGACCGATAGATTGGCATCGAGAGTCATACTCGCCTGTTGTTCCGCCCAGGATGCTAGTTGAAAGGCCAGGCCTTCCGTCTCGGGCGGTAGTGGCTCGCGACTTTGCGCCATCACGTATCCGGGTCCGGAATGCGGTGCGGTGTAGTTCATGCCGGTAAAGGACAGGAACTGAAGGGCGCCGTTCAGCGCTCCGGTGGCTGCCGTGCCGTTGGCGTTGGCCGTTGTGTTGTCTTTGGCCGGGCAAAACAGGTTTACCAGGTCCTGGGCAAAAGTGTAGAAGGCCATTTGTGGGCCGAAGGAGGCCAAAGCCGGCAGCACGGTGGGTACCGATACCGCGGCAGCGAAAGCGGCTATCGACAGCGCGAATGCGGCGAGGCGAGCCAGGCGAGTTTCTGCATTTGCGGTTCCGTTGCACTCGTCCCGGATCGCGCCGAGGGTGTTCAGCACCGGGCCGATCGCCAGGGCTATCCCACCGATAACGTTGCGAGTCAGAGGCGAGGCGGCATTGGATTGCAAGGCTTTTTCCACGGCGAACCCGATGAGCTGCCTGAGCACCGTCAAGGTGCCGGTAACCAGCCCGGTGCGCACCGTGGAAATGGTCAGGTTGCTGGCCCAGCGTCCGAGATCGCCTTCGAATTCGTTCCTGGCCAGTTTGCCCAACTGCTCGCCGAGATAATCCATGAGGATTGTGCCGCGTTGTATGAGTGTTTCGGGCTCTGCGGAGTGTATCGAGTTATCGAACAGCTCTGGACTCTCGATATCCAGGACGATGTAGTCGCTCCGGTCTTTTATTCGGTCGGGGACGCCCTGCATCAACGCTTGTATGTCAAGAACCAGCTCCTGGACCTTGATCGGAGCATTCTCCATGCCCTGTGTTATGAGATCGCCAAGTTCATCGTTGATCCTTGTCAGTATCGGGATGATGTTATCCATCCGAAGTCGATCCATTCGCTGGTCGGGCTCATTCAAATGTTCGAGCAGCTCGCTATGAGCCTTGGTGCAATCGCCCATTTCTATGGTCGTGTGAAGTTTGTTCGTGGTGTTGGCCGCTGGACCGTTCGTGTTGACGCCTGATGGGTTGAAAGGTGAGGTAATCAAGCCTGGAGTCAAAGGGATCATTATTCATCCTGCATGATTGGGGGGCCGATGAGCTGTTACGGCTGTTCAATCATCAAGCGCTTCCGGGAGGCGGAACTATCAAATAGCGCTCTATTGACAGGGTTGCTCGCCTGGCCTCTTCCGGCCCGGCTATAATCGCCGACTCATTTCTCTGATCGAGTCAAAGCCGCCCATGTACACCCTGGCCCGTGAACTGCTGTTCAAACTTTCCCCGGAAACTTCCCATGATCTGTCCCTGGACCTGATCGGCGCGGGTGGACGTTTGGGGCTCAACGGGTTGCTCTGCAAGGCTCCGGCAAAACTGCCGGTGACAGTCATGGGCCTCGAATTTCCCAACCCGGTCGGCCTGGCCGCAGGCCTGGACAAGAATGGTGCGGCCATCGACGGGTTCGCCCAGCTGGGGTTCGGCTTCGTTGAAATCGGCACCGTGACGCCGCGTCCGCAGCCGGGCAATCCCAAGCCACGGCTGTTCCGTTTGCCGCAGGCCGAGGCAATCATCAACCGCATGGGCTTCAACAACCTGGGCGTCGATCATTTGCTGGCCCGTGTGGCCGCTGCCAGGTACAAGGGTGTGCTGGGGATCAACATCGGCAAGAACTTCGATACGCCGGTGGAGCGCGCCGTCGACGATTACCTGATCTGCCTGGACAAGGTCTACGCTCACGCCAGTTATGTGACCGTCAACGTCAGTTCGCCGAACACGCCAGGGCTGCGCAGCCTGCAGTTCGGCGATTCGCTCAAGCAACTGCTGGCCGACCTGGCGCGACGTCGCGCGGAACTGGCGGTGACGCACGGCAGGCATGTGCCGCTGGCCATCAAGATTGCCCCGGACATGAGCGACGAAGAAACCGTCCAAGTGGCCCAGGCCTTGATCGAGACCGGCATGGATGCGGTGATCGCCACCAATACCACGCTGGGCCGCGAAGGTGTAGAAGGCCTGGAGCATGGTGAGGAGGCGGGCGGCCTGTCTGGCGCTCCGGTGCGCGACAAGAGCACCCACACGGTGAAAGTGCTGGCCGGCGAATTGGCGGGACGCTTGCCGATCATCGCGGCGGGCGGTATTACCGAAGGCCGGCATGCCGCCGAGAAAATCACGGCAGGGGCGAGCCTGGTGCAGGTTTATTCCGGGTTCATCTACAAGGGCCCGACGTTGATTCGCGAGTCGGTGGATGCGATTGCGGCGTTGGGTTGATTCCCAAGGCTGGTGAGGCCCATTTGTGGCGAGGGGATTTATCCCCGCTGGGCTGCACAGCAGCCCCAAAAAAATCACACAATAAACCTGACACACCGAGGGCTGCTTACTGGGGCTGCTTCGCAGCCCAGCGGGGATAAATCCCCTCGCCACAGCAGCGTTCGCAGCTCAAGGTCAAGAACCAGGCATAAAAAGGGCTCCTCAAGGGAGCCCTCTGGGCCGTAGCCCGCCGCCCGGATGGGACGTGCGTGGTTAAAACGATTTGAATGTCAGATTGTCGGGTTTTTGATTATCAGGGCCCTGTGTCAGCCGACGGCGTGAAGTTCGTTGAGTCTGTGGATACCCGCAGTGCCGGTCATACCGTCCCAGTTGTCGCCGCGTCCTTCTCGCCAGCCGTTGATCCAGGCTTGACGTACCGACGGTAGAGTAAAGGGGCAAAGCTCACGGGATTTACCACCAACGCCATATTGGTAACCGCGTAAAAATGCTCTTTCCAACGGATCACGCTTAAGTCTTCTCATAGGGTGTTGCCCTCACTTGTTGACTGTTGCTTAGCGTCGACCTCTATCGAGGCCGGGGCAGAATCATTCTGCCGTTGGTGGCTCGTTGCCGGCGTGACGAGCCAAGGGTGTTGACGCCGTTGCGACGTCAACCTGTGGTGAGTTCTAACCAAAGCGTCACATGGATGGAATGATCGTTTTGTCATAAGCACGTAACAAGAAAGATGTTAGTGCGATAAGTAACATCATGTTCGGCGCCCGCTTTTGCGTCAGACCCCTGTATGATCAGCCCTGCGCCGAAGGGCGGCCGCCGGTGTCGAATGAGAATGTCCCCCCGTTGCACTCGGGTACTATTCGACGAAAGGGACAATTTTTCACAATTTGTTGCACAGAATTTTCTATCTGTCCTCGCATCTAAGCTCTTTGAACCTGAGCGGCGAGTACGGAACGGCACACGTTCGTGCCACGCGGGTGCTCTTGAGAAAAGCACCTGATTGAACCCGGCCCGGCAATGCGTTGCCCGGCCCACTTAGCCAAAGGCTCTGAATCCCATGTCCGATCGTTTCGAACTCTTCCTCACTTGCCCCAAGGGCCTCGAAGGCCTGCTTCTCGAGGAAGCCGTCGGGCTTGGCCTTGAAGAGGCGCGCGAGCACACCTCGGCCGTTCGCGGCATCGCCGACATGGAAACGGCCTATCGCCTGTGCCTGTGGTCGCGCCTGGCGAACCGCGTATTGCTGGTGCTCAAGCGCTTCGCGATGAAAGACGCTGAAGACCTGTACCACGGGGTGCTGGACGTCGACTGGCAAGACCACATGCTCGCCGATGGTACCTTGGCGGTCGAGTTCAGCGGTCACGGCTCGGGCATCGACAACACGCATTTCGGCGCCTTGAAGGTCAAGGATGCCATTGTCGACAAGCTGCGCACGCCGTCGGGCGAGCGGCCATCCATCGACAAGCTCAACCCGGACCTGCGCATCCACCTGCGCCTGGACCGTGGCGAAGCAATCCTGTCCCTCGACCTTTCGGGCCATAGCCTGCACCAACGTGGCTATCGCTTGCAGCAGGGCGCCGCCCCGCTGAAGGAAAACCTCGCCGCCGCCATCCTGATTCGCGCCGGTTGGCCACGCATTGCCGCCGAAGGCGGGGCACTGGCGGACCCGATGTGCGGCGTCGGCACGTTCCTGGTGGAAGCCGGAATGATCGCCGCCGACATGGCGCCGAACCTGCGTCGCCAGCAATGGGGCTTTACCGCCTGGCTCGGCCATGTGCCGGCGTTATGGAAAAAACTCCACGAAGAAGCCAGCGAGCGCGCCGCCGCCGGGCTGGCCAAGCCACCGTCGTGGATTCGCGGCTACGAAGCTGACCCACGGCTGATCCAGCCGGGCCGCAACAACGTCGAACGTGCGGGCCTGAGCGAGTGGATCAAGATCTATCAGGGCGAAGTCGCCACCTTCGAGCCGCGCCCGGACCAGAACCAGAAGGGCCTGGTGATCTGCAACCCGCCGTACGGCGAGCGTTTGGGCGACGAAGCCAGCTTGCTCTATCTGTACCAGAATCTTGGTGAACGCCTGCGCCAGGCCTGCCTCAACTGGGAGGCCGCGGTGTTCACTGGCGCGCCGGACCTGGGCAAGCGCATGGGCATTCGCAGCCACAAGCAGTATTCGTTCTGGAACGGCGCCTTGCCGTGCAAGTTGCTACTGATCAAGGTGCTCCCGGATCAGTTCGTCACTGGCGAGCGTCGCACCCCGGAACAACGCCAGGCCGAGCGTGAACAGGCTGTCTACGATCAAACCCCTGAAGTACCGCAAGAGCGCCAGTACAACAAGAATGGCAACCCGATCAAACCGGCCCCGGCGCCAGCCCCTGTGGTCGAGCAGGCGCGGTTGAGCGAAGGCGGGCAGATGTTCGCCAATCGCCTGCAGAAAAATCTCAAGCTGCTGAGCAAGTGGGCCAAGCGTGAAGGCGTCGACTGCTACCGGGTCTATGATGCCGACATGCCGGAATATTCCATGGCCATCGACCTGTATCACGACTGGGTGCACGTCCAGGAATACGTCGCGCCGAAGTCCATCGACCCGGAAAAGGCCTCGGCCCGGTTGTTCGATGCGCTGGCCGCCATTCCCCAGGCCTTGAATGTCGACAAGAGCCGCGTTGTCATCAAGCGCCGCGAGCGCCAGAGCGGCACCAAGCAGTACGAGCGCCAGAGCGCCCAGGGCAAGTTCACCGAGGTCAACGAGGGCGGCGTGAAGCTGCTGGTCAACCTCACCGACTACCTCGACACCGGGTTGTTCCTCGATCACCGGCCAATGCGCCTGCGGATCCAGAAAGAGGCCGCCGGCAAGCGCTTCCTCAACCTGTTCTGCTACACCGCGACCGCCAGCGTCCATGCCGCCAAGGGCGGGGCGCGCAGCACTACCAGCGTCGATTTGTCGAAAACCTATCTGGACTGGGCGCGGCGCAACCTGTCGCTCAATGGTTTTTCCGACAAGAACCGCTTGGAGCAGGGCGATGTCATGGCCTGGCTTGAAGCCAGTCGCGACGAGTACGACCTGATCTTCATCGATCCACCGACGTTCTCCAACTCCAAGCGCATGGAAGGCGTGTTCGACGTGCAGCGCGACCACGTCCAGCTGTTGGATCTGGCCATGGCGCGCCTGGCGCCGGGTGGCGTGCTGTATTTTTCCAACAACTTCCGCAAGTTCCAGCTCGAAGACAACTTGGGCGAGCGTTACGCCGTGGAGGAAATCACCGCCGGGACCATCGACCCGGATTTTGCCCGAAACAGCAAGATTCACCGCGCCTGGAAAATCATGGCGCGCTGACCGGCGGTCGATTGGATCCATGCAGGCCTTGAAATTCAAGGCTTGCAGGCGTTTTTGGGACTGGCAAAAGTAATGGCAAATAGCTATAACTTAGTGTGTGACCGGGGCTGGACCAATGCCTGGTCCTTTCTGAGTCATGTTTATGGCATTACATCAGGTGCGTCCCAGGATCCTGGGCTTTATCAGCGAAGATGTTTCAGCATGGCTCGTGGCTTGCGTCGTCCTGATGGCAGGCCTGCTGCTGACCGGTTTGTTGGCCTGGGGCACGTTGAAGCAGTTCAACCAGCAATTGCGCCAGCGCTTCGAATTGCTCGCCGAAGAACGCTATAGCCGCCTCGACGAGCGTTTCCAGGACCAGGAGCAACGTCTCGACAGTCTGAGGCGGTTCTTTGCCAACTCCGCGGGAGTGTCTGGCGCCGAATTCCATGGCTATACCGAAGCGCTCTTGCGGCGTACCCGGGCCTTTGCCTGGGCGCCACGGGTGCTGCGGGAGGAGCGCCAGGCATTCGAGCAACAGGCACGAGCCGAAGTATCCACTACCTTTACCGTTCGTGAACGAGACGAGGCCGGAATCCTGCGCCAGGCCGCTGAGCGGAATGAATACGCGCCGCTGCTGTATATCCAGAGCCAGCCATCCTATGGCGCGCCGCTGGGCCTGGATCTGCTTTCGCATCCACTGCGCCGTGCCACGCTGGAACGGGCGCGCCAGCGTAACGCCCTGGTAGTTTCCGAGCCCATTGATCTGATCGGGAGCGATCCGGCCTTTGCCCGAGGTGTGATGCTGGCGGCGCCCGTTCTCAAGCCTCTGGCCCGCGAGCCGTTCGGCTACGTGGTGGCGGCCATCAGCATGCGCCAGTTGGTCGCCGATGGGCTGCCGGAGGCGGAGGATGACAGTCTGACGATGCGTGTGATTGATTCCGCCCACGATACCCCTTGGGAAGTCCTGTTCGAAACATCCAACCGACCGGGTAAAAGCGAGCTGTCGGCGGTCCGGATGTTGCGCCTGGCCGATCATGACTTCCGCGTGGAGTTGCGGCCCAGTCTCGCGTTCCTGTCGAACAATCATTCCAGCGTCGTGAGCGTCACGGTGTTGGGCGGGCTGCTCAGCCTGATGCTCAGCGTCTTGCTGTATACGTTGGTCAGCCAGCGACAGCGGGCCTTGGCGCTGGTGGAACAGCGCACCCGGGAACTGCATGCCCGGGAATCGGAACTGCGCGGCACCCACGGCCAATTGAAAGGCGTGCTCGACGCCGCGACGCAAGTCGCGATCATCGCGACCGACCTGCGCGGTGTCATCACCACGTTCAATGCCGGCGCCGAGCAGATGCTCGGCTATCGCAGTTGCGATGTCTTGCAGAGCATGACCCTGGAAAGTCTTCACGTTCCGCGTGAGCTGCAGCATCGGGCCGCACAGCTGGCCGTGCGTTTCGGCAAGCCAATCCCGACGTGCCATGCAATGCTGCTCGAAGGCGGTGAGCAGGGCGGCCAACAGGCTCGGGAGTGGACCCTGGTGCGCCGCGACGGCAGCCACCTGACGGTCAACATGCTGGCCACGCCCGTGCTCGACGACCAAGGGTTGTGGGTCGGGCACCTGGCAATCTGCATCGACGTCACCGAACGCAAGCGCGTCCACGAAGCCTTGGCCGCACGGGACCTGCTGTTGAAAAAACTCAGCGCCCATGTCCCCGGCGGCATCTATCAGTTCAAGATGGACTTTACCGGTGAGTTCAGCGTGATCTATGCCAGCGACGGCATCCGCGACATCTACGAACTGGAGCCTGACGTGCTGGTACGGCACGCCGAAGCGGTGTTTTCGCGCATCCATCCGCTGGACAGCGCGCGGGTGCGTGCTTCGATCCGCATCTCGGCGGAGACATTGAGCCCGTGGCGCGAAGAGTACCGGGTGCAACTGCCGCAGCGCGGTCTGCGCTGGGTACGCGGAGAGGCCACGCCCGAGCAATTGCCTGGCGGCGGTGTGTTGTGGCACGGCTATGTCTCGGACATCTCCGACCTCAAGCGCGTGGAAGAAGAACTGCGGGCACTGTCCATCACCGACGCCTTGACCGGCATTCGCAACCGACGCTATTTCCAGGAGCGCCTGACTTCGGAGATGGCCCGGGTTGAACGGGGCTCCGGCGAGCTGGCGGTCATCATGCTCGACATCGATCACTTCAAGCGCATCAACGACCAGCATGGCCATGCGGTGGGTGATCGGGTGTTGCAGGCGGTCTGCCAGCGCATCACCCAACGGCTGCGCCGCACCGACGTATTCTGCCGGTTGGGCGGCGAAGAGTTCGTGGTGCTCTGCCCGGATACGGACAATGAAAGTGCCTACACCCTGGCGTTGGGGTTATGGGACGGCCTGCGGGGTTCGCCGATCGACGACATCGGCACCATCACCGCCAGTTTTGGCATCGCCAGCTGGCGCCTTGGCGAAGGTGCCGACGCGCTGCTGTTGCGCGCCGACTCAGGTGTGTACGCGGCGAAGCAGGCCGGGCGGGATCGGGTCGAGGTGCAGTTGGGCTAGCCAACTTCACCCCGAGACGATGTGGGAGCGAGCTTGCTCGCGAAGCGGTGATTCAGTCCATGAAGAGTCTGAATGTTCCGGCGCTTTCGCGAGCAGGCTCGCTCCCACACATCTGGTTTTGTGTTGGGGCTGGCTCAGAGCACCGACGCCGTCTGCGGCAGTTTCGGCTGGCGATACAAGTCCAGCAGCACCTGGTCGAGCACGGAGGAGGCGCCCCATGGCTTCGGATCGTTGAGGATCGCCACGACCGCCCAGGTATTGCCATTGATGTCGCGGCTATAGCCGGCAATGGCGCGGACTGTGTTCAACGTACCGGTCTTGACGTGCGCTTCGCCGGCCATGGCGGTGGTCTTGAGGCGTTTGCGCATGGTGCCGTCCGTGCCGGCGATGGGCATCGAGCTGATGAACTCCGCCGCATACGGGCTGCGCCATGCCGCCTGCAGCATCGCCGCCATTTCCCGGGCGCTGACCCGTTCGGCGCGGGACAGGCCGGAGCCGTTTTCCATCACCAGGTGCGGCGCGGTGATGCCTTTCTTGGCCAGCCACTGGCGCACCACTCGCTGCGCAGCCTTGGCATCGTCGCCGTCGGCCTCGTTGCGAAACTCCGCGCCCAGGCTCAGGAACAGTTGCTGGGCCATGGTGTTGTTACTGTATTTGTTAATGTCGCGGATGATCTCCGCCAGGTCCGGGGAGAACGCCCGGGCCAGCAGCTTGGCGTTCTTCGGCGTCGCGGCCAGGCGGTCGCTGCCCTGGATGCTGCCGCCCAGCTCCTTCCAGATCGCTCGCACGGCGCCAGCGGTGTAGGTGGCATGGTCGAGCAGCGACAGGTAGGTCTGGGAGCTGCAACCCTCGCCGAGTTGGCCGCTGACGGTCACGGTCATGCTGCCGTCAGCCTGGGCCACCGGGTTGTAGCGCACGCCACCGGTGCATTGCTTGGAGTTGGCGGCCTTGACCACATTCTCGATGCGGATGCTGGCGATGGGCGGTTCGACCGATATCAGTACCCGGCCAGCGTCATTGCGGGCCACGAAGCGCAGCGCCTTGAGGTTGACCAGCAGCGAATCGGGCTTGACCAGGAAGGGTTTGTTTTCGTCATTGCCGTCGTCGTTGAACTCGGGCAATTGCGGCTGGATGAAGAAGCTGCGGTCCAGCACCAGGTCGCCGGTGATCTGCTGCACGCCGTTGGCTCGCAGGTCACGCATCAACAGCCAGAGCTTTTCCATGTTCAGCTTGGGATCGCCGCCGCCCTTGAGGTACAGGTTGCCGTTGAGAATGCCCCCGCTGAGGGTGCCGTCGGTGTAGAACTCGGTTTTCCACTGATGGTTCGGCCCGAGCATTTCCAGGGCTGCGTAGGTCGTTACCAGCTTCATGGTGGACGCCGGGTTCACCGAGACATCGGCGTTATACAGCGTCGGGGTGCCGGGGCCGTTGAGCGGTACCATCACCAGGGACAGGGCGTGGTCTTGCAGTTTGCTGTTCTTCAGGGCCTTTTGCACATTCGGCGACAGGGCGGTGTTGATGGTGGCGGCTTGGGTGGGGACAGGCAGGGCCAAAGGAAGAAGAAGGCTGGCCAGAAGCAATGGGCGCAAAGATTTGATCATGTGAAATAAAACCCTGCAGGCGAGGGGGAAAAGAACGAGGACATGAAAATGAACGCCCTCAACGGTCATGAAAGTGTCGGCATTATGCCCCAAGGCGCAACGGCTTGTGCCGTGCCCAAGCCCAGCGAAGCGGTATTTTTTTACCGGCGGTAGGCGGACTTGCCCGATCAGTCGGGCAATCGACGCACCAAACTGGTAAAGTGCCGGCCGTTATTACTTATGAGGATTGTTCCAATGGCGACTAACCGTTCCCAGCGTCTGCGCAAAAAGCTGTGCGTGGATGAATTTCAAGAGCTGGGTTTCGAACTGAACCTGGATTTCAAAGAAGATCTGGCCGATGAGGCTATTGACGCTTTCCTCGACGCTTTCCTGAAAGAAGCCATGGAAGCCAATGGCCTGGGCTATGTCGGCGGTGACGACTATGGTCTGGTCTGCCTGCAGAAGCGTGGCTCGGTGACCGAAGAGCAGCGCGCTGCCGTTGAAGCCTGGCTCAAGGCCCGTCCTGAGCTGACCAGTGTTGAAGTCAGCCCGCTGATGGATGTCTGGTATCCGGAAAAGCCGATCAACAAGGCTTGATGGTCTGAAAAAAACCGGCAACCCGTTTGGGTGCCGGTTTTTTTGTGCCTGTCGGTTGGGTAATTGTTGTCCTTCAGGTCGCTTTCGCGAGCAGGCTCGCTCCCACCGGGGATGTGTGAACACCGACCCAATGTGGGAGCGAGCCTGCTCGCGAAGCTTTCAAGATTCAGGCATTCCGCCAGTTCAGGATGAGCAAGGTCACCACCCCCGCGACAATCCCCCAGAACGCCGAGCCGATGGAAAACAGCGTCAACCCCGACGCCGTGACCATGAAGGTGATCAACGCCGCTTCCCGTTCCTTCGCTTCGCTCATGGCGATGCTCAGGCCATTGATGATCGAGCCGAACAGCGCCAATGCCGCGATGGACAGCACCAACTCCTTGGGCAGCGCAGCGAACAGCGCCGCCAGCGTTGCGCCGAAAACCCCGGCAAAGCCGTAGAAAATCCCGCACCAGACGGCCGCCGTGTAGCGCTTGTCGCGATCTTCATGGGCATGTGGCCCGGTGCAGATCGCCGCGCTGATGGCGGCGAGGTTGATACCATGGGAACCGAATGGGGCCAGCAACAGCGACGCAACGCCGGTGCTGGTGATCAATGGCGAGGCCGGTACGTTGTAGCCGTCGGCGCGCAGCACGGCGATGCCAGGCATGTTCTGCGAGGTCATCGCCACCACGAACAGCGGGATACCGATGCTGATGGTGGCCCCCAGGGAAAATTCTGGCGTGGTCCAGACCGGTGTCGCCACTTCCAGGGCGAAACCGCTGAAGTCGAGAAGTCCGAGCAAGCCCGACAGGGCAGTGCCGACCAGCAGCGCGGCCAATACCGCATAGCGGGGCGACAGGCGCTTGACGATCAGATAGGTAAAGAACATCCCCAGCACCAGGCCGGTGCGATGTTGCGCGGCGACAAATATTTCGCTGCCGATCTTGAACAGGATTCCCGCCAGCAGCGCGGCCGCCAGCGAAGCCGGAATGCGTTTGACCAGGCGCTCGAAGCTGCCGGTCAGGCCACAGATCGTCACCAGCACCGCACAGGTGATGTACGCGCCGATGGCTTCGCCATAACTCACGCCGCCCAGGCTGGTGATCAGCAAGGCTGCGCCGGGTGTTGACCAGGCGATGGTGATTGGCGTGCGGTAGCGCAGCGACAAGCCGATGGAGCACACCGCCATGCCGATGGAGATGGCCCAGATCCATGATGAAATCTGCCCGCTGGTCAGCCCCGCCGCCTGCCCGGCCTGGAACATCAGTACCAGTGAGCTGGTGTAGCCGGTCATCATGGCGATGAAACCGGCGACGATGGCCGAGGGCGAGGTATCGGCCAGGGGGCGAAGTGGCGCGGTGCTGATTTCGGTCATGGTGAGCGGTTGTCCTTGTTGTAGATTGGCTGGACTGGCGGAGCCACGGATTGCCGGATCAAGCCTAAACTCAACGCAGTTGTCGATTGCAATACAGCCATGCCCGCAAAGAGCCGTACAGTCGTGTTGCCATCAGAGGTTGTGTACAATCGCCGTGTTTATTACGCGATACTTGCCAGCGACCCGCTGTGCCGTATTACAGTCACGGTTAAATCGCCGCAGTTCTCCCGACTCGAGTGCCCATGAACGAACAGTTGCAACCCCTCAAGAAACAACCGCGAGCAGGCAAAGCCGGCCGCAGCGGAACCCAGGACGATATTGTCTACGCGCACATTTTCGAGGCCATCCTCGCACAGCGTCTGGCGCCTGGTACGAAGTTGAGTGAAGAGGCGCTTGGGGAGATTTTCGGGGTGAGTCGCACCATCATTCGTCGCGCGCTGTCGCGCCTGGCTCATGAAGGCGTGGTGCTGCTGCGCCCGAATCGCGGTGCGGTGGTCGCCAGCCCAAGTGTCGAAGAGGCACGCCAGGTGTTCTTTGCCCGGCGCATGGTGGAGAAGGCAATCACTGAGCTGGCGGTACAGCACGCCAGCGCCGAACAGCTTGCCGAGCTGCGGCAGATGGTCAGCGACGAGCGCGACAGTTTTTCCCGGGGGGACCGTGGCGCCGGTATCCGGTTGTCGGGCGAGTTCCACCTCAAGCTGGCCGAGGCGGCAAAAAACGCGCCGCTGATCAGCTTCCAGCGCAGCCTGGTATCACAGACTTCATTGATCATCGCCCAGTACGAAAGCGGTAACCGTTCCCACTGTTCCTATGACGAACACACCCAGCTGATCGACGCCATCGAGGCCCGTGACGCAGCCCTGGCGGTGAACCTGATGATGCATCACATGGATCACATCGACAGCAAGCTCAACCTCGACGAAGAAAGCGCGTCGGACGATTTGCATGCAGTGTTCTCGCATCTGTTGCAGAGCAAGAAGCCGGGGCGGTCGACGGCCAAGCTCTGATTGAGTTGAGTCAGCGATGCCGAGGCGCGCCCTTCGCGAGCAGGCTCGCTCCCACAGTGGATTTGTGTTGGTCACACTGACCCTGGACTGTCTCCAGAAAGTTGGACACCAATCTGGCTTCTGGGGTCAGGCAACCCTGTGGGAGCGAGCCTGCTCGCGAAAGCGGTCTGGCAGGCGCTGAAAGTTAGCGCTGGTGCACCAACCGGCCTGCCGCATAAGTCTGCGCCACCGTCCGGTCATCCCCCAGGGTCATCAGTACGAACAACCGCTCGGCCATGTCCTTGGCCTGCTTCAGGCGATAGCTCAACAGCGGCGTGGCGTTGTAGTCCAGCACCAGGAAGTCCGCGTCCGTGCCCGGCTGCAACGTGCCGATCCGGTCTTCCAGGCGCAAGGCCCGGGCGCCGCCGAGGGTGGCCAGGTACAGCGATTTGAACGGGCTCAGTCGCGCACCTTGCAACTGCATGACCTTGTAGGCTTCGTTCAGGGTTTGCAGCAGCGAAAAACTGGTTCCGCCGCCCACGTCGGTGCCAAGGCCCACATTGACTTTGTGCTTCTCGGCCATCGGCAGGTTGAACAGGCCGCTGCCCAGGAACAGGTTCGAGGTCGGGCAGAACGCGATGGCCGAACCGGTTTGTGCCAGGCGTGCGCATTCTTCGTCGCACAGATGCACGCCATGGGCAAACACCGAGCGCTCGCCGAGCAATTGGTAGTGGTCGTAGACGTCCAGGTAGCCTTTGCGCTCGGGGAACAGCTCCTTGACCCATTGCACTTCCTGCAGGTTCTCGCTGATGTGCGTCTGCATGTACAGGTCCGGGTATTCGCCGAGTAACTGGCCGGCCAGGGTCAGCTGCTCCGGTGTGCTGGTCGGCGCGAAGCGCGGGGTCACGGCGTAATGCAGGCGACCCTTGCCATGCCAGCGTTCGATCAGCGCCTTGCTCTCGGTGTAGCTGGATTCGGCGGTGTCGACCAGGTAGTCCGGCGCGTTGCGGTCCATCATGACCTTGCCGGCGATCATCCGCAGGTCGAGTTTCTCGGCAACCTCAAAAAAAGCGTTCACCGATTGCGGGTGCACACTGCCGAATACCAGGGCTGTGGTGGTGCCGTTGCGCAGCAGTTCCTTGACGAAAATGTCCGCCACCGCCTCGGCGTGGGCCGGGTCGGCGAACTGGCTTTCGCAGGGGAACGTGTAGGTGTTGAGCCAATCCAGCAACTGCTCGCCATAGGCGCCCACCATGCCGGTCTGCGGCAGGTGGATATGGGTGTCGATGAAGCCGGGAGTGATCAGGGTGTCCTGGTAGTGCGTGATCTCGATATCCGCCGGAAGGGTCGGCAACAAATCGCTGGCGTGGCCGATAGCGCTGATCAGGCCATTTTCAACTACCAGCAGGCCATCCTCGAAATACTCATAGGACGCCTCGATACCGACTTCGGCCGGGTCGGCGAGGCTGTGGAGCAGGGCGGCGCGGTAGGCTTTGCGTGTCAGGGGCATGGGAATTCTCGATAACAGGGTTAACGCTGGTTGCGGCGCGAGACCGGCAGCAACCTGGCAATGGGTTCGGCGCGGGAGGTGTGCTGGCCGAAATCCGCGTTATAGGTGGCGATGATTTCGCCGGCGATGGAGATGGCGATTTCAACGGGCAGCTTGCCTTTGACTTCGCCGATGCCCATCGGGCAGCGCATGCGTTGCAGGGCGCCACTGTCGAAGCCGCGATCACGCAGGCGATGTTCGAACTTGACGCGTTTGGTCTTCGAGCCGATCAGGCCGAAGTAGGCGAAGTCGTTGCGCTTGAGGATCGCGGCGCTCAGTTCCAGGTCGAGCTGGTGGTTGTGGGTCATGACGATGCAGTAGCTGCCGGCGGGCAGTTCGTCGACTTCGTCCAGCGGGTCTTCAGTCACGATTTTCTGTACGCCGTGGGGCAACTGCTCAGGAAATTCCGATTCCCGCGAGTCGATCCAGCGCACCCGGCAAGGCAGGCTCGCCAGTAGCGGCACCAGGGCGCGGCCGACATGACCGGCACCGAACACGGCAATTCGCGCCTGGACCTGGCCCATGGGTTCGAACAGCAACACGGTAACGCCACCGCAGCACTGGCCCAGGCTGGCGCCGAGGCTGAAGCGCTCGAGATGGGTGTTCTGCTGGCCGCTGGCAAGCATCTGCCGGGCAATCTCCATCGCCTTGTATTCCAGATGACCGCCGCCAATGGTGTCGAATGTCTGGCGGGCGCTGATGACCATCTTCGAGCCGGCGTTGCGCGGGGTGGAGCCGAGCTCCTCGATGATCGTCACCAGCACGCAGGGTTCGCCGCGGGTTTGCAGGTCGGCGAGGGCGCTGATCCAGTTGTACATATTCACCTCGACATCTTTGTTGTCTGTTCCGGCCTCATCGCGAGCAAGCTCGCTCCCACATTGGATCGGTGTTCACAAATCCCTTGTGGGAGCGAGCCTGCTCGCGAAGGCCGCGTCGCGGTCTAAAGCGGAGCCAGCTCAGCCTCGGCTGCCGCAGGCTTCACAGCCTTTGACTGGCGCATCTGCTCACATCCCCACAACACCCGCTCCGGCGTCGCCGGCGCGTCGATTCTCGGTTGCTGCCGATAATCCCCCAGGCTCGCCACGGCGTCCTTGATGGCGCACCACGCGGCGATGCCGAGCATGAACGGCGGCTCGCCCACGGCCTTGGAATGGAACACCGTGTCTTCGGGGTTCTTGCGGTTTTCCACCAGTCGCACCCGCAGGTCCAACGGCATGTCGGCCACGGCCGGGATCTTGTAGCTGGCCGGGCCATTGGTCATCAGCTTGCCCTTGTCGTTCCACACCAGTTCTTCCATGGTCAGCCAGCCCATGCCCTGGATGAAACCGCCCTCGACCTGGCCGATATCGATGGCCGGGTTCAGCGAGGCGCCAACGTCGTGGAGGATGTCGGTGCGCAGCATCTTGTATTCGCCGGTGAGGGTGTCGACGATCACCTCGGCACACGCGGCGCCGAAGGCGTAGTAATAGAACGGCCGGCCACGGGCCTGGCTGCGGTCGTAGTAGATTTTCGGGGTCTTGTAGAAGCCGGTGCTCGACAGCGAGACCTGTGCGAAGTAGGCCTGTTGTACCAGCGCTTCGAAGGTCAGGATGTGATCGCGCACCCGCACGTGGCCGTTGTGGAATTCCACGTCTTCTTCGCTGACCTTGTATTGCCGCGCGGCGAATTCCACCAGGCGTTGCTTGATGGTTTCGGCGGCATTCTGCGCGGCCTTGCCGTTCAGGTCAGCGCCGCTGGACGCGGCGGTGGGCGATGTGTTCGGGACCTTGTCGGTATTGGTCGCGGTGATCTGCACGCGGTCCATTTCCACCTGGAACACCTCGGCCACCACTTGGGCGACTTTGGTATTGAGCCCCTGGCCCATTTCCGTGCCGCCGTGGTTCAGGTGGATGCTGCCGTCGGTGTAGACGTGGATCAGAGCCCCGGCCTGGTTGAGGAAACTGGCGGTGAAGGAAATGCCGAACTTCACCGGCGTCAGCGCCAGGCCTTTCTTGAGGATCGGGCTGCCTGCGTTGTAGCGGCGGATCGCTTCGCGGCGCTCGGCGTACTGGCTGCTTTCCTCCAGTTCAGCGGTCATTTCCTCGAGCATGTTGTGCTCGACGGTCTGGTAGTAGTGCGTGACGTTGCGCTCGGTCTTGCCGTAGTAGTTGACCTTGCGCACCGCCAGCGGGTCGAGCCCCAGGTGCCGGGCGATGGCATCCATCACCTCTTCGATGGCGACCATGCCTTGGGGCCCGCCGAAACCACGGTAAGCGGTGTTCGACGCGGTGTTGGTCTTGCAGCGATGGCCGTTGATGGTCGCATCGCCCAGGTAGTAGGCATTGTCGGCATGGAACATCGCCCGGTCGACAATCGAGGCCGACAGGTCCGGCGAGCAACCGCAGTTGCCGGCCAGTTCCAGGGCGATGCCATGCAGGCGCCCGATGTCGTCGAAGCCAACGTCGTATTCGATATAGAAAGGATGGCGCTTGCCGGTCATCAGCATGTCCTCCACCCGGGGCAGGCGCATCTTGGTCGGCTGGCCGGTGAGATGCGCGATGACGGCGCACAGGCAGGCCGGGCTGGCGGCCTGGGTTTCCTTGCCGCCAAAGCCGCCGCCCATGCGGCGCATGTCCACCACGACCTTGTTCATCGACACGCCCAACACTTCGGCCACCAGCTTCTGCACTTCGGTGGGGTTCTGGGTCGAGCAGTAGACGATCATGCCGCCGTCTTCGGTGGGCATCACCGAGGAAATCTGGGTCTCCAGGTAAAAGTGTTCCTGGCCGCCGATGTGCAGCGAGCCTTGGATGCGATGTTCGGCGGTGGCCAGCGCCGTGGCCGAATCGCCGCGCTGGTGGGTGTGACTGTCGAGCACGAAGTGCCGCTTGCGCAGCGCCTCGACCACATCCAGCACCGGTTCGAGGTCTTCATATTCAATGATCGCGGCCATGGCTGCCTGGCGTGCGGTCTCCAGATCCCTGGCCGCCACGGCGAGTACCGGTTGGCCGACGAACTGCACGTCATCGATCGCCAGCAGCGGGTCGCCGGGCAACAACGGGCCAATGTCCTTCAGGCCTGGTATGTCCTGATGGGTAATGGCGATGCGCACCCCTTCGAAGGCGTAGCAGGGCGTGGTGTCGATACGCAGGATTCGCGCATGGGCGCGATCCGACAGCCGGGCATAGACGTGCAACTGGTTGGGAAATTCCAGCCGGTCATCGATGTACTGGGCTTCGCCGGACACGTGTTTGGCAGCGCTGTCATGCTTGACACTGCGGCCCACGCCCGTGGTCAGGTCGCGGGCGAACAGCTCGGCCAGTTCGGCCTGGGTCTTCTCTACGGCGTGATGGTTAGACATAAGCGGTCACCCGAGTCTCGATGTGCGGCGTTTGCAGCTCGATGAAGTATTTGCGCAGCAGGTTGCGAGCGCTGAGCAGACGGTATTCCTTGCTGGCGCGGAAGTCCGACAGCGGCGTGAAATCCTCGGCCAAGGCCGCGCAGGCGCGTTCGAGGGTGCTGTCGTTCCACGGCGCGCCGATCAGTGCGGCTTCACAGTGCCTGGCACGCTTGGGTGTTGCCGCCATGCCGCCGAAGGCGACACGCGCGTCCCCCACCAGACCGTTTTCAATATGCAGGTTGAACGCCGCGCACACTGCGGAAATGTCATCGTCCAGGCGCTTGGAAACCTTGTAGGCGCGGAACGTCTGTTCGGCGCTGGCTCGGGGCACGATGATCTTTTCGATAAATTCGCTTTCCTGGCGGGCGGTTACCCGGTAGTCGATGAAATAGTCTTCCAGGGCCAGGGTGCGGCGGGTCTGGCCCTTGCACAGCACGATCTGCGCGCCGAGGGCGATCAGCAGGGGCGGGGAGTCGCCGATGGGCGAGGCGTTGCCGATGTTGCCGCCCAACGTGCCCTGGTTGCGGATCTGTAGCGAGGCGAAACGCTGCAGCAGTTCGCCGAAATCCGGGTATTCGGCTTTTAATGCCTCGTAGCAATCGGAAAGCGCGGTGGCGGCGCCGATCTCCAAACGGTCTTCAAAACGCTCGATGCGCTTGAGTTCGGCGACGTTTCCTACGTAGATCATCACCGGCAGGGTGCGGTGGAACTGCGTGACTTCCAAGGCCAGATCGGTGCCGCCCGCCAGTAGCCGCGCCTGCGGATAGGCGTCGTAGAGGTCGGCCAGGTCGGCCACGGTCAGCGGCACCAGGCAACGCTTGTCACCGCTGTTGAGCTCTCCGGTTTCGGTCGGGGCGATAGCTTTCAGGCGGGCGATGGTCTGGGCTTCGCGGGCGTCGAACTGGTCCGGTTGTTTGCCGCAGCAGGCCTGGTCGGCCGCCGCCAGGATCGGCCGGTAGCCGGTGCAGCGGCACAGGTTGCCGGCCAAGGCTTCGTGGGCCTTGTGGGCGTCGGGTTGTTCGCTGTTCTTTTGCAGGGCGAACAGTGACATCACGAAGCCCGGGGTGCAGAAACCGCATTGCGAGCCGTGGCAGTCGACCATCGCCTGCTGGACGCTGTGCAACTGGCCATTGTGCTTGAGGTCTTCGACGCTGATCAGTTGCTTGCCGTGCAGCGACGAGACGAAGGTCAGGCACGAATTGAGGCTGCGGTAGCGGATGCGCTCGCTACCGTTCGCGTCCGTTTCCAGTTCGCCCACCACCACGGTGCATGCACCACAGTCGCCGCTGGCGCAGCCTTCCTTGGTGCCGGGTTTGCCTACATGCTCGCGCAGGTAGTTGAGCACGGTCAGGTTCGGGTCCAGGGCGTGCTCGCTACGGAGTTCCTGGTTGAGTAAAAACTGGATCACGGAAGGCCTCGCAGATTCATTATTGTTGTATCGACGTGGGCTGAATTTAGCAGTTCTGACTTTTCGGTCAACGATTTTCTGACTTAAAGGTCAAGAAAAGCTGTTTTGTCGATACACAATGACCTATGGACACTGTAGAGCCCTGTGGGAGCGAGCTTGCTCGCGATGACGGCGTTACATTCAGTATGGATGCAAGCTGACAGACCGCTATCGCGAGCAAGCTCGCTCCCACAGTTTTTTGTTTCGGTACAAACTCCTGAAGTTTTTGCTTATATCGTGCCAAAAACCCGGTGCAGGCCCTGCGCCATGACGTATCGAGTGCGCTACACTGCGCCGCTTGTGCAGATCGAAGAGTTTGAAGGACAACCATGACGTTCAAGGCCCCGGACAGCCTCGCCGAGCAAATCGCCCATTACCTCGCCGAACGCATCATTCGCGGCGAAATGAAACCGGGAGAGCGCATCCAGGAGCAAAAGGTCACACTGGCGCTCAATGTCAGTCGCGGCTCGGTCCGCGAGGCCTTGCTGATCCTCGAACGGCGTCACCTGATCGCCATCCTGCCGCGCCGTGGCGCCCACGTCACCGAGCTTACCGAGCACAAGGTGCGCAGCCTGTGCGCCTTGATGAGCGAGCTCTACATCCTGCTGGGCAACGCGGTGGCTCATGGCTGGAAGGAACAGGCCGACATGGCCCCGTTCGTGGCGATCCAGCAACGCCTCCAGCAAGCTTACGAGCGCCAGGACATCCGCACTTTCGTCGATGAAAGCTTCAGCGTGATGCGCGCGGCCTATCCGTTTGCCGACAATCCGTATCTGCAAGAGACCGTCGAGAACCTGCAACCGGCGATGAGTCGCGCCTACTTCCTGGCACTTGAGCAGCGCAAGGCTGAAATGAGCGAATTCCTCGACCTGTTCCAGCGTCTGCTTGTAGCGGTGCTGGCCCGCGATCTGCCGCAGATCCGCATCGTGCTGACGGCCTATGCCCAGCGCAGTTGCGATCTGGTGGTTTCGGCCCTGACGGCGGCCTGACGTGCGGCTCAAGTGCATCAAGCTGGCGGGGTTCAAATCCTTCGTCGACCCGACCACGGTGAACTTCCCCAGTAACATGGCGGCGGTGGTCGGGCCCAATGGCTGCGGCAAGTCGAACATCATCGACGCCGTGCGCTGGGTGATGGGCGAAAGCTCGGCCAAGAACCTGCGCGGCGAATCGATGACCGACGTCATCTTCAACGGCTCCACCAGTCGCAAACCGGTGAGCCAGGCCAGTATCGAGCTGGTGTTCGATAACTCCGACGGCACTTTGATCGGTGAATACGCGGCCTACGCGGAAATCTCCATTCGTCGCAAAGTGACCCGCGACAGCCAGAACAGCTATTTCCTCAACGGCACCAAATGCCGTCGCCGCGACATCACTGACATCTTCCTCGGCACCGGCCTGGGCCCGCGCAGCTACTCGATCATCGAGCAGGGCATGATCTCCAAGCTGATCGAGGCCAAGCCGGAAGACCTGCGTAATTTCATCGAGGAAGCCGCCGGCATCTCCAAGTACAAGGAGCGGCGCCGGGAAACCGAAAACCGCATCCGCCGTACCCACGAGAACCTTGCGCGCCTGACCGACTTGCGCGAGGAGCTCGAACGTCAGCTCGAACGACTGCATCGCCAGGCCGAGGCCGCCAAGAAGTATCAGGAATACAAGGGCGAGGAGCGCCAGCTCAAGGCCCAGCTTTCAGCGTTGCGCTGGCAGGCGTTGAACGAACAGGTCGGCCAGCGAGAGGCGATCATCGGCAACCAGGAAGTCAGTTTCGAAGCACTGGTGGCCGAGCAGCGCAATGCCGATGCCGCCATCGAGCGCCTGCGCGACGGGCACCACGAACTGTCCGAGCGCTTCAATCTGGTGCAGGGACGCTTCTATTCGGTGGGTGGCGACATTGCCCGGGTCGAACAGAGTATCCAGCACGGCCAACAGCGTTTGCGCCAGTTGCAGGACGATTTGAAGGAAGCCGAGCGCGCGCGCCTGGAAACCGAATCCCACCTGGGCCACGACCGCACCTTGTTGCTGACCCTTGGTGAAGAGCTGGACCGTCTTGTGCCGGAACAGGAAATCACCAGCGCCGCCGCCGAAGAGGCCGCGGCAGCCCTGGAAGAAGCCGAGCTGACCATGCACGGCTGGCAGGAGCAGTGGGACAGTTTCAACCTGACTTCCGCCGAACCGCGGCGCCAGGCCGAGGTGCAGCAGTCGCGCATCCAGCAGCTCGAAACCAGCATGGAACGTTTGGCTGAACGGCAACGGCGCCTGGCTGAAGAGCGGGCGTTGCTCGCTGCGGATCCGGAAGACGCGGCGATCCTCGACCTGAGCGAGCAGCTCGCCACCAGCGAAGCGACCCTGGAAGATTTGCAGGCCAGCGAAGACGCCCAGGTCGAGCGGCTGGAACAACTGCGCCAAGCCTTGCAACTGGCCTTGCAGAACCAGCAGCAGGCCCAGGGCGAACTGCAACGCCTCAACGGCCGCCTGGCCTCGCTGGAAGCGTTGCAACAGGCCGCGCTGGACCCAGGCACCGGCACGGCCGAGTGGTTGCGCGACCAGCATCTGGCCGAGCGCCCGCGTCTGGCCGAGGGGTTGAAAGTCGACGCGGGCTGGGAGCTGGCGGTGGAAACCGTGCTGGGCGCCGACCTGCAAGCGGTGCTGGTGGATGATTTCGCCGGCTTCGATCTCTCGGGGTTTGCCCAAGGCGATTTGCGCCTGCTCAGTCCGGCTGGCGATGGCGTGCGGATCCCTGGAAGTCTGCTGGACAAAGTCGAGGCCCAGGTTGACTTGTCGCCCTGGTTGGGTCAGGTCAAACCCGTGGATAGCCTGCAGCAGGCGCTGGCCTTGCGTGGTCAATTGGCCGCCGGCGAGAGCCTGATCAGTCGTGACGGGTACTGGGTCGGCCGGCATTTCCTGCGGGTGCGCCGGGCCGGCGAGGCCGAAAGCGGCATGCTCGCCCGTGGCCAGGAAATCCAGCGTCTGGTCGCCGAGCGCGAAGAGCGCGAGGCCAGCGTCGAAGCCCTGGAAACCGAATTGCAGAACCTGCGGGCGCAACAGCGCCAGCAGGAAAACGGTCGCGAACACCTGCGCCGCTTGTTGCAGGACGAGGCGCGCCAGCAGGGCGAACTCAAGGCGCAGCTGTCCGCCGGCAAGGCCAAGGTTGAACAACTGGCCCTGCGGCGCACCCGTCTCGATGAAGAAATGGCCGAGTTGGGCGAACAGCGAGCGCTGGAGCACGAACAGATCGGCGAGGCGCGCCTGCAATTGCAGGAAGCCCTCGACGCCATGGCGCTGGACACCGAACAACGCGAATTGCTCCTGGCCCAGCGTGACAGCCTGCGCGAACGCCTCGATCGGGTGCGCCAGGAAGCGCGCCAACACAAGGATCATGCCCATCAGCTGGCAGTGCGCCTGGGCTCGCTCCAGGCCCAATACGATTCCACGCGCCAGGCGCTGGAACGTTTGGAAATGCAATCCGAACGCCTCACCGAAAAGCGCGAACAGCTGAGCCTCAACCTGGAGGAGGGCGAGGCGCCGCTGGAGGAGCTGCGGCTGAAACTCGAGGAATTGCTCGACAAACGCATGAGTGTCGACGAAGAACTGAAGACCGCGCAGATCGCGCTGGAGGACGCCGACCGCGAACTGCGCGACGCGGAGAAGCGCCGCAGCCAGGCCGAGCAGCAATCCCAGCTGATTCGCGGCCAGATGGAGCAGCAGCGCATGGAATGGCAGGCCCTGACGGTCCGCCGCAAAGCCTTGCAGGACCAGTTGCTGGAGGACGGCTACGACCTCAACGGAGTGCTCGCCACCCTCGTGGCAGGTGCCAACGAGAAAGAGGCCGAGGAAGAACTCGAACGCATTGCCGCGCGCATCCAGCGCCTGGGCGCGATCAACCTGGCCGCCATCGACGAGTATCAGCAGCAGTCCGAGCGCAAGCGTTACCTCGACGCCCAGAACGATGACCTGGTGGAGGCGCTGGAGACCTTGGAAAACGTCATTCGCAAGATCGACAAGGAAACCCGCAATCGCTTCAAGGATACCTTTGATCAGATCAACGGCGGTTTGCAGGCACTTTTCCCGAAAGTTTTCGGCGGCGGCAGTGCCTATTTGGAACTGACGGGCGAAGATCTACTCGATACTGGGGTGACAATCATGGCGCGTCCTCCCGGCAAGAAGAACAGCACCATTCATTTACTTTCCGGTGGCGAAAAGGCCCTGACCGCATTGGCCCTGGTTTTTGCCATTTTCAAGTTGAATCCGGCGCCGTTCTGCATGCTCGACGAAGTCGATGCGCCACTGGACGACGC
Source organism: Pseudomonas sp. Z1-29 (assembly GCF_051131995.1). Lineage (NCBI taxonomy): Bacteria > Pseudomonadati > Pseudomonadota > Gammaproteobacteria > Pseudomonadales > Pseudomonadaceae > Pseudomonas > Pseudomonas sp. Z1-29. Next base: position 2,059,831 of record NZ_CP071645.1, read on the forward strand.
CAACGTGGGCCGTTACGCACGTCTGGTAAAGGAAATGTCTGAAACGGTGCAGTTCATCTACATCACCCATAACAAAATCGCCATGGAAATGGCCGATCAGTTGATGGGCGTCACCATGCATGAGCCGGGTTGCTCGCGACTGGTGGCGGTGGATGTGGAAGAGGCCATGGCGATGGTTGATGCGTAAAGCATGTCTGTAGGCGCTTTGCGTAGGGCGTTGTAGGCCTTTTTACCCTTTTGGCTTGTCACTCAATTCACAGATTGGGCATAAGCCAATGCGACAGACGGTGTAAAGTTGTCTTTGGTCGTGCTAGTTTAATGTCAATTTTTCGTGTGCGTGGGCAAAACGCCATTCAGAACATAGAGTTGGCGCCACGTTTTAAAGCGGTTTGCAAATAGCTAAGCCCCTTATTTATCAGCATTTTTATAGAGGCACGGGATTACATGGAAATCGGTCTGCGCGAGTGGCTGATCGTCATCGGCATCATTGTCATTGCCGGTATTCTTTTCGACGGCTGGCGTCGCATGCGCGGCGGCAAGGGGAAACTCAAGTTTCGCCTGGATCGCAGCCTGTCGAACCTGCCGGATGAAGATGACAGTGCCGAACTGCTGGGCCCGCCCCGGGTGCTGGATACCCACAAGGAGCCGCAGCTGGACGAACACGACCTGCCGTCCATGAGCGCGCCGGCGCGCGAGCCACGTGAGTCGGGCTCCAAGCGCGGCAAGCGCAACAGTGAGCCGTCCCAGGGCGACCTGAACCTGAACCTCGACCTCGATGGCGGTCCAGGCTTCAGCAGCCGTGACGGTGATTTCCCGGACGAGAGCAAGGCCTCCGGTTCCAACGGTGACAAGGACCAGGCCCAGGCTGAAGAAGTGCTGGTGATCAGTGTGATCTGCCGCGATCCAGCCGGCTTCAAGGGCCCGGCGTTGCTGCAGAACATCCTCGAAAGTGGCCTGCGTTTCGGCGAAATGGATATTTTCCATCGCCACGAAAGCATGGCAGGCAATGGCGAGGTGCTGTTTTCCATGGCCAACGCCGTCAAGCCAGGCGTGTTCGATCTGGACGACATCGATCATTTCAGTACCCCGGCGGTGAGCTTCTTCCTTGGGCTGCCAGGCCCGCGCCATCCAAAACAGGCTTTCGATGTGATGGTGGCCGCGGCTCGCAAGCTGGCCCAGGAACTCAATGGTGAATTGAAGGATGACCAGCGCAGCGTGCTGACCGCCCAGACCATCGAGCATTACCGCCAGCGCATCGTCGAGTTCGAGCGCCGGGCATTGACCCAGAAACGCTGAAGTCGCCAGAGTCTTTATGGCTAGGGCTTTATGTGGCGAGGGAGCTTGCTCCCGCTGGAGGGCGAAGCCCTCCCAGAAAGTCTTGAAAAAATGAGCAGCCCAGGCTGCTCTTTTGCTTTATGAGAGAACACCCATGAACGCCGTCGAAACCCGCATCCTGGAGCTGCGCTCCGAGCTGGACCAGCATAACTATCGCTACCACGTCCTTGACGAACCGACCATCCCGGACGCCGAGTACGATCGCCTGTTCCACGAACTCAAGGCCCTGGAAGAGCAGCATCCGGAGCTGGTGACCAGCGATTCCCCGACCCAACGGGTCGGCAGCGTGGCGCTGTCGGCGTTCAGCCAGGTGCGTCATGAAATCCCGATGCTCAGCCTGGGCAACGCCTTCGATGAAAACACCATGCGTGACTTCGACCGCCGGGTGACGGAAGGCCTGGACTTGCCCACGGGCGATTTGCTCGGCGCTGGCGCGGCGGTGGAGTACAGCTGCGAACCGAAACTCGATGGTCTGGCCGTCAGCCTGTTGTATCAGGACGGCATGCTGGTGCGCGGGGCGACGCGCGGTGACGGAACCACGGGCGAGGACATCAGTGTCAACGTGCGCACCGTGCGCAATATTCCTCTCAAGCTGCAGGGCAGCGGCTGGCCACCGGTGTTGGAAGTGCGTGGCGAGGTGTACATGTCCAAGGCCGGTTTCGAGCGTCTCAACGCTACGCAACTGGAGGTGGGCGGCAAGACCTTCGCCAACCCGCGCAACGCCGCGGCGGGCAGCTTGCGCCAGCTGGATTCGAGGATCACCGCCAACCGTCCCCTGGAGTTCTGCTGCTATGGTATCGGCCAGGTGACCTCGGACATCGCCGATACCCACATCGGCAACCTCAAGCAGCTCAAGGCCTGGGGCATGCCCGTCAGCCGCGAGCTGAAGCTGGCCCACGGTATCGACGAATGCCTGGACTACTACCGCGACATCGGCGAACGGCGCAATTCGCTGCCCTACGAAATCGACGGCGTGGTGTTCAAGGTCAACAGCATCGCCTCGCAGCGCGAGCTGGGTTTCCGGGCACGGGAGCCGCGCTGGGCCATCGCGCATAAATTCCCCGCCAGCGAAGAACTCACCGAGTTGCTGGACGTGGAGTTCCAGGTCGGCCGCACCGGCGCCGTCACCCCCGTGGCGCGGCTCAAACCGGTCAAGGTGGCTGGCGTGACCGTGGCCAACGCCACGCTGCACAACATGGACGAAGTGGCGCGGCTGGGCTTGATGATCGGCGATACGGTGATCATTCGCCGCGCCGGTGACGTCATTCCGCAGGTGGTGCAAGTCGTCACCGAGCGTCGTCCGGACAACGCCCGGGCGGTGCAGGTGCCTGAGCAGTGTCCGGTCTGCGGTTCCCATGTCGAGCGCACGCAGCTGATCAAACGCAGCAAGGGCCGCGAAACCGTCAGCGAAGGCGCGGTGTACCGCTGCGTCGGTCGGCTGGCCTGCGGCGCGCAACTCAAGCAGGCGATCATCCACTTTGTCTCGCGCCGGGCGATGGACATCGAAGGCCTGGGTGAAAAAAGCGTCGAGCAGTTAGTGGATGAAGGTCTGGTGGGCTCGCCAGCCGATCTCTACGCGCTGACGTTCGAGCAAGTGGTCGATCTGGAAGGTTTCGCCGAGTTGTCGAGCAGGAACCTGCTGGCGGCTATCGTCGACAGCAAGAAGCCGAGCCTGGCGCGCTTCATCTATGCCCTCGGCATTCCGGACGTGGGCGAGGAAACCGCCAAGGTCCTGGCCCGCTCCCTCGGTTCGCTGGAGCGCGTGCAGGCGGCCTTGCCCCAAGTGCTGACGTACTTGCCGGATGTCGGCCTGGAAGTCGCTCATGAGATCCACAGCTTTTTTGAGGATCCGCACAATCGCCAGGTCATCAAGGATTTGCTGCGTCATGGCCTGGAGATTCAGGACCAGGGCGAACTCGGCGCCGAGTTTTCCGCCAGCACCGCCCTGGGCGGCTTCCTCGACAAGCTGCACATCCCTTCGGTCGGACCGGGCGGGGCGCAAAAACTGGCGGACAAATTCGGCTCCCTCGAAGCGGTCATGAATGCCGACTGGCTGGACATGCGCCAGGCATTGCCGGAAAAGCAGGCCAACGCCGTGCGGGAGTACTTCGCCAGCGCCGCCAGCCGCGAGCTGGCCGTGGCCGCAGAGCAGCAATTGCGCGATTTCGGCATGCACTGGCAGAGCGAGAAAAAAGTCGTCGAGGGTTTGCCTGAAGCGGGGCATACCTGGGTGCTGACCGGCTCGCTGGAATTGATGAGTCGCGACGTCGCCAAGGACAAGCTGGAAAGCCTCGGCGCCAAGGTGGCCGGTTCCGTGTCGGCAAAGACCCATTGCGTGGTGGCCGGGCCGGGCGCCGGTTCGAAGTTGGCCAAGGCCAATGAGCTGGGGCTCAAGGTGCTCGACGAACAAGCCTTCGTCGATTTCTTGAAGGGGCATGGCATCACAGTGTGAGTGGGCGCCCGGCTTTTGTGGTGAGGGGATTTATCCCCGCTGGGCTGCGCAGCAGCCCTGGACCTGTCGCTTTGTGTGTCAGGTGGATAGTGTCCAGCTTCTTTGGGGCCGCTGCGCGACCCAGCGGGGATAAATCCCCTCGCCACGATTATCCGGTGCCAGCAGTACATGGCGTGGGAACGATCATGCACGCAGGGTGATCTAGTCTTGCACGCTCCAGGGAGAGATCGCCATGTACCGCTTCTTCGAACAACTGAGCTCACGCATCGCTGCGCCGTTCCTGGGCGACCGATCACGCAACAGCAAGATCTGGCCGTGTCGCTGCGGCCAGTCATTGTTCTTTCGCAACAGCCAGTGCCTGGCCTGCCTGGCGGCGCTGGGCTATCAGCCGGAGCAGAGCCGCCTGTCGTCCCTGCAACCCGGCGCGCAACCGGATACCTGGACCCTGGATGTCGATCCGCAGGCGGGACTGTTTCGTCGCTGCGCCAATCTCGATACCCCGGCGTCGTGTAACTGGCTGCTGCCTGCCAACGGGCAAGACACGCTGTGCATCGCTTGTTGCCTGAATCGCACGATTCCCGACCTGTCGGTCCCCGAAAATCCCGAGCGCTGGCGCAAGGTCGAAACCGCCAAGCGTCGCCTGGTAGCGCAACTGATCACCCTCGGTTTGCCGGTCATTCCGAAGGCCGTCGACGAGAATATCGGCCTGGCCTTCGATTTCATCGGCGTCGACCTCGACGGCAAACCGCCGACGACCGGGCACGCCAGTGGACTCATCACCCTCGATATCAAAGAGGCCGACGATGCTCACCGCGAACACGTGCGTCAGCAGATGCGCGAGCCGTATCGCACCTTGCTCGGACACTTTCGCCATGAGGTGGGTCATTACTATTGGGATCGCCTGATTGCCGACAGCCATTGGCTGGAACCCTTCCGCGAGCTGTTCGGCGACGAGCGCGCCAGCTATTCCGAAGCCTTGGAGCGGCACTACCAGCAAGGCGCGCCGATGGACTGGCAGTCCCGTTACGTCAGCGCCTACGCCACCATGCATCCGTGGGAGGACTGGGCCGAAACCTGGGCTCATTACCTGCACATGATGGACGCGGTGGATACGGCGCTGGGCTTTGGCATGAGCGCGCGGGAAATGGATTTCGACTACCAGCCATTTCCCCCCGAAACCCTGTTCGACCCCGAGCACACCGGCGGCGCGGCGTTCCTGTCATTCGTCAACGCCTGGATCGAACTGGCCGGCATGCTCAACGAGCTCTCGCGCAGCATGGGCCAGCCGGATTTCTACCCGTTCGTCGTGCCGGCGGCGGTGATCACCAAGCTGCATTTCATCCATCTGGTGATTCAGGAGGAGGGTGGCCGGGCGGATGAGGTGCTGTTGTAGTCTGTGGAAGGAGGCTGCCCCTATCTCGAATGTACCGACGCCTTCGCGAGCAGGCTCGCTCCCACCTTTGGATACCTTATCTGTTCTGTGGGAGCGAGCCTGCTCGCGAAAGCGTCCGGCCCGCCTGCATCCGGGTCGATGTGTGCAGATCAGCCGAAGCAAGTGCTTGAGCTTAATCAGTTTTTAATCCCGCACGAACGGTTGTAACTTCTTGTCAGATAGGTACAATGGCGCGGCTCGCCGTCAGGCGGGCGTCGTTATGGTGACCCCATCGGTCCCCCCGCAACGATTACCCGTGAACCTGGTCAGATCCGGAAGGAAGCAGCCACAGCGGGAACATTGTGTGCCGGGGTGTGGCTGGTGGGGTTGCCTCCATAACGCCCAAGGCCTTCGTTCGCAAGGTTTGCCGAATACTACCTAGCCTTTTCTGTTGATCCATATAGATCGTCGCGCTCGGCTGTCCCACGCTTTGGTCTGCTCGACGATTGAATGAAAAAAGGAGCCGATCCGTCGAAAAACGACAGGTTGGGCTCCTTTTTCATATCCACCTCAAGACTTGGCCAACGCCTGCTCAACCGCGGCAATCAGCTTCCCGAGATCCTTCGAAGTGGCTTTGTGAATGACATTGAACAGGTATGCCCGCTGTTCATCTTCCTCGCCCATGTCGGCGAAAAAAGCCTTGGGCTGTACGTCCAGCGCGTTGGCCAGCAGGAACAAGGCTTCGACGCTGGGAGTGTAGGTGCCGGTCTCGAAGCGGCTGATGGTTTTGGGGTCAAAACCGGTCTTTTCGCCAAGTTCAGCCTGAGTGAGCCCCGCTACTTTGCGGTAGCGTCTGATGGCCGAGCCCAGACTTGAAATTTGCATCGCTTAATTCCCATTCAGAATCAAGAACTTAACGATAGATTTTCGCATTAGGCAACCGCGCGTTCCATCACCTTGCTTTGCAAAATGTGATGCGTTTCGTAGAATCAGCCTTTGGCATGGGGATTTGGTGACCTGCTTCAGAAGCCGGGTGTGCGAAAAGACCGGGGCTCGCGCTTCTTTGCAGCGACACAAGGCGGGGCCTGGAGCATGCAGGTCGCACCGCCAGCGTCCGTGCTCCAGCTTTCTCAAGGTATTTGAGCCTAGTTGATTTTCGCCCGTCCGGGGGCGGTGCAACCGCGCGCGACAAACGAGCCTGACTCATGGATGACTGCTTCGATGGATAAGAAGTACCGCAGGGCTGTTGACGCCGCCGCGATCTTTTCCGAAACCGATTTGAGCGGGCGCATCACCTACGTCAACGATCAATTCTGCGCCCTGTTTGGCTACCGACGCGATGAGCTGCTGGGATCCAACCACCGGTTGCTCAACTCGGGGCAGCACCCCAGCGAATTTTTCAGTGCGATGTGGCGCACCATCGCCCTGGGTAATGTCTGGAAAGGTGAAATCTGCAATCGGGCCAAGGACGGCACGCTGCATTGGGTTGATACCACCCTGGTACCGGTAGCCGACGAAACGAGCGGGCACATCGAGCGCTACCTGGCGATTCGCTTCGATGTCAGCGAAAAGCGCCGGTTGTTGCACTCGTTGCAATGGCGTGTCGGGCACGACGTGCTGACCGGGTTGCCCAATCGCACCTACCTGTCCGAGCTGCTGGACCAGGCCCTGGACTTTTCGCGGGGGGAAAGTCTGCCCCTGGCGGTGTGCATGCTCGATCTGGATGGTTTCAAGGCCGTCAACGACGGTTATGGCCATGCCAGCGGTGACCGGCTGCTGGTGGAAGTCGCCCGGCGGCTGCGCAGCATTGTGCGCGGCGAGGATGTGGTGGCGCGACTGGCTGGCGACGAGTTCGTACTGGTGCTGCGTCATGTGCTTGGAATGGACGAGCTGCATGCCGCATTGAACCGGGTACTGATTGCGGTTTCCATGCCCTATGCGATCGACGGCAAGAGTATCAACGTCTTCGCCAGCATTGGTGTCACGTTGTCGCCATGGGATAACGAAGACGCCGATACGTTGCTGCGCCACGCCGATCAAGCGATGTATGTCGCCAAGCAGAGCGGCCGCAATCGTTTTCATCTGTTTGATGTATCCCGGGACAAGGAAGTGCGGGCCACTTACCAGATTGTCGATCGGGTGCGGCAGGCACTCGCCGGCGATGAGCTGCGGCTGCATTTCCAGCCCAAGGTCAATATGCGCAACGGCGCGGTAGTCGGTCTCGAAGCCTTGTTGCGCTGGAAGCATCCGCAACGAGGCCTGGTGCCGCCGCGCGAATTCCTGCCACTGGTAGAAGAGACCGACCTGATTGTCGAGATCGGCGAATGGGTCATGGGCCAGGTCCTGACGCTGCTTCAGCAATGGCAGCAGGCTGGGCAGGGCTGGCCGGTGAGCATCAATATTTCGGCGCGGCATTTCCAGCGGGCGGATTTCGTCGAGCGGCTGCAGCGCATGCTGGAACGGCATCCGACGGTGCCGCCGCGGATGCTCGATCTGCAGATCGTCGAGTCGGTAGCCGTGGAAAATCTGGCCCATGTCAGTGCCTGCCTCCAAGCGTGCCAGGCCTTGGGCGTAGGGTTTTCACTGGGCGGTTTCGGCACGGGTTATTGCTCGCTCAATGACCTCAAGCACTTGCGCACGCAAACCATCAAGATCGACAAGACGTTCGTGCGCGACATCCTCGACGACCGGGACGACCTGGCATTGACCGAGGCGGTAATCGGCCTGGCCCGGGCGTTCGGCCGGCAAGTGGTCGCGGAAGGCCTGGACAGTCTCGAACATGGGCAATTGTTGCTGCGCCTGGGCTGCGAAGTGGCCCAAGGTTACTTCATCGCCCGGCCCATGCCGGCCGACGAGGTCCCGGGCTGGGTAAGGGACTTCATCTCGCCGCCGCAGTGGCAGGCCCACCCGGGCAGTCAAGGGGAGGCGGCCTGCGACCCTTCGTTGCGGCCGGTATAAAGCTGGATGATCGCGTCGATTTCCCCGGACATTTTCATTTTTAACAAGGTGCGCAGAATGCGTTGCGCCGGAATGTCCGGGTCATTGCGCACATAACAGCTCAGTTGCTGTTCCTGGAGGACGGCAACCTCATGCAGTTGCCGGTCGGCGCCATGCCGTTGATTGAACCAGTCCAGTGCCCATTGATTGCTGACCGCATAGCGGTAGCGGCCGGCCAGCAGTTTCGCCAGCACCTGGTCCTGGCTGCGCGCGTCGTCACGACGCAGATGGCCGCTGTCGAACAAGGGTTGCAGCGTCGGGTAGCGATAGCTGAGCACGGTACCGATGGATTGCTGGGCGAGTGTTGCCGGTGTCACTCGGGCGGGGGCGCTGGCCGAGCCAACGAGCACATCGCGCTGAAAGAACAGCGGGACGCTCCAAAGGTAATCGCCCCCTTTATCCTTCACCCAGTCGGGCGAGACGTAACATCGCATGTCTATTTCGCCGTGTTCCATGGCGCTGTCCAATCGCGCGCGGGCAAGGACATGAAACTGTGCCGGTATGCCGACCTGAGTTGCCAGGCTGGTCATGACGTCCGGAAGAATGCCCTGGGTCGGACGGCCCCGTTCGATCTGTACCATGGGCATGGCCCAGCCATCGGTAATGGCGAAGCGCAGGGGCCCTTCGGCGGCGAAACATCCTGTACCCAGCAACAGCAAAGCCCCCATGGCTGAGCGCATAAACTCTCCTGACTGTGCAAAACCGCGTCGACAACCGAGCCCCAACTCAAGCTTAGTCAGATTAGACGAGCCACCGGATGCAATTTCGGCCCTGCTCCGCTAGCATTAGCCGCTTATGTTCCTTCGTTGCGACGGTTTTCGATGAGTTATCAGGTTCTTGCACGTAAATGGCGTCCGCGCTCGTTCCGCGAAATGGTCGGCCAGACCCATGTGCTCAAGGCTCTGATCAACGCCTTGGACAGCCAGCGGCTGCACCATGCCTACCTGTTTACCGGCACCCGTGGCGTGGGCAAGACGACCATTGCGCGGATCATTGCCAAGTGCCTGAACTGTGAAACCGGTATCACCTCGACGCCCTGCGGCGAATGTTCGGTCTGCCGGGAAATCGACGAAGGTCGTTTCGTCGACCTGATCGAGATCGACGCCGCCAGCCGCACCAAGGTCGAAGACACCCGCGAGCTGCTCGACAATGTGCAGTACGCCCCGAGCCGCGGGCGCTTCAAGGTCTACCTGATCGACGAAGTGCACATGCTTTCCAGCCATTCCTTCAATGCGCTGCTCAAGACCCTCGAAGAGCCGCCGCCCTACGTCAAATTCATCCTGGCCACCACCGACCCGCAGAAACTTCCGGCAACGATTCTGTCGCGCTGCCTGCAGTTTTCTCTGAAGAACATGACGCCGGAACGGGTGGTCGAGCACCTGACGCACGTCCTCGGGGTCGAGAACGTGCCCTTCGAGGACGACGCGCTCTGGCTGCTGGGCCGCGCTGCCGATGGTTCGATGCGCGACGCCATGAGCCTGACCGACCAGGCGATCGCCTTTGGTGAGGGCAAGGTCATGGCTGCCGATGTGCGCGCCATGCTCGGTACCCTCGATCACGGCCAGGTCTATGACGTGTTGCATGCGCTGATAGAAGGTGACGCAAAGGCGCTGCTTGAAGCGGTGCGTCACCTGGCCGAGCAGGGGCCGGACTGGAATGGCGTACTCTCGGAAATTCTCAACGTACTGCACCGTGTCGCCATCGCCCAGGCCTTGCCTGAGGGTGTCGATAACGGTCACGGGGACCGCGATCGCGTACTGGCATTGGCCCAGGCGCTGCCGGCCGAAGACGTGCAGTTCTATTACCAGATGGGCCTGATCGGTCGACGCGACTTGCCTTTGGCCCCGGATCCGCGTGGCGGCTTCGAAATGGTCCTGCTGCGCATGCTCGCGTTCCGGCCGGCCGATACGCCGGACGCGCCGAGACAAGCGCTAAAGCCAGTGGGAATCAGCCAGGCCACAGCTGATTCCGCCAAGCCAGTGGCTGCCACGCCCGTTGTTGCGTCGGCAGCGGCTTCTGCCCCGGCAGCGGTGGCGCCCGTGGCCGAGCCGACAGCTGTCGTCGCTACACCCGAGCCGGTCGTCGAGTCGCAGCCTGAGCCGGCTGTCGAGGCGCCATCCGAGCCGGTCGCCGAAGCCATTGTCGACCTGCCCTGGAATGACCCGGTCGAGCCAGAAATCGTCCAGCAACCTGCCGTGGAACCGGTGCTGGAAACCGTCGCCGAGCAGCCTGAGCTGCCGCCGATGCCGATGCCCACGCCTGACAGTGTGGTGCCCGATGCACCCGAGTGGGTGGCCGCGCCGATGCCTGAGCCGACGGTGGCTGACGTTGCTGTCGCCACGCCGGGCATCGACCTGGACGATGAGCCACCGTTGGATGAGGACTACATCGAGCCGGACATGGACTCGGCCTACAGCTATCTGGACGACCTGGCCAGCGAGCACGCCGCCGAGCCGGCGCCGGAGCCCGAGCCGGAACCGGCGGCAATGCCGGCCACCGGGCTGGCGCTGCAATGGCTGGAGTTGTTCCCGAAGCTGCAGATCAGTGGCATGACCGGCAGCATCGCCGCCAACTGCACCTTGATTTCGGTGGACGGCGACCATTGGCTGCTGCACCTGGACCCGGCCCACAGCGCGCTGTTCAACGCGACCCAGCAACGTCGCCTGAACGATGCGCTGAACCAATATCACCAGCGCACCCTGACGTTGACCATCGAGCTGATCAAGCCCGAGCAGGAAACCCCGGCCCAGGCCGCATCCCGCCGGCGTGCCGACCGCCAGCGCGAAGCCGAGGAGTCGATCCACAACGATCCGTTCATCCAGCAGATGATGCAACAGTTCGGCGCCGTGGTCCGTCACGATACTATCGAACCTGTCGAGGCCCCGGTTACCCAGGGCTCATAATTGAAAGCGCCGGCCTGAACGCCGGGCGCTGTGTTTATCCACGTACTTTCGAGGTGATTCCCATGATGAAAGGTGGCATGGCCGGCCTGATGAAGCAGGCGCAGCAGATGCAGGAAAAAATGGCCAAGATGCAGGAAGAGCTGGCCAACGCCGAAGTCACCGGCAAGTCCGGCGGCGACATGGTGACCGTGGTCATGACCGGTCGCCACGACATCAAGCGCGTCAGCATCGACCCGAGCGTGGTCGAGGGCTTGAGCGAAGACGACAAGGAAATGCTCGAGGCCCTGTTTGCCGCCGCCGTCAATGACGCGGTGCGCAAGATCGAAGCCAACAGCCAGGACAAAATGTCCGGCATGACCGCCGGCATGCAACTGCCGCCGGGCATGAAGCTGCCGTTCTGATTCGCCATCCCGCTCGGGATGGGCTACATACAATGCCAGGCATCGCGCCTGGCATTTTTGTTTCTGCTTCAGAGATAGCGGTGGATGCCAGATCGCTATCGCGAGCAAGCTCGCTCCCACAGTGGATTGTGATGAATACAAGATGTGTGTTCACCCATGAACCCTGTGGGAGCGAGCTTGCTCGCGATGCGGCCACTGCGGACCAACTGAACAAACATCGAACGCCGCCCCCTCGGCAATGGTCTGCTCCCTATACGTGTCCACTCACCGAACAAGGAGACCGCCTCCATGTCATCGATTTCCAATCAGCGCATCGTCCTGGCCTCGCGCCCCCAAGGTGCGCCAACCCCGGAAAACTTTCGTCTTGAAGACGTGACGCTGCCGGACCTGGCGGACGGGCAGATCCTGCTAAAGACGCTGTACCTTTCGCTCGATCCCTACATGCGTGGGCGTATGAGTGACGCGCCTTCCTACGCAGCGCCAGTGCAAATCGACGAAGTGATGACCGGTGGCGCCGTCAGTCGTGTGGAGCGCTCGATGCACCCGAAATTCCAGGAAGGTGATCTGGTGGTCGGCGCTACTGGCTGGCAGAGCCACTGCATCAGCGATGGCCGCAACGTCATCCCCATCCCGTCCGGACTCCCCAGCCCCTCGATGGCGCTCGGCGTACTGGGCATGCCGGGCATGACCGCCTACATGGGACTGATGGACATCGGCCAACCCAAGGCAGGCGAGACCCTGGTGGTCGCGGCGGCATCGGGCGCCGTGGGCTCGGTGGTCGGCCAGGTGGCGAAGATCAAGGGGCTGCGGGTGGTGGGCGTGGCCGGTGGCAGTGAAAAATGCAAATACGTGGTCGACGAGTTGGGATTTGACGCCTGCATCGATCACAAGAGTGCGAATTTCGCCGACGAACTGGCCCGGGCCTGCGACCAAGGCATCGACATCTATTACGAAAACGTCGGCGGCAAGGTCTTCGACGCGGTGGTGCCGCTGCTCAACGCCAAGGCACGCATCCCTCTTTGCGGCTTGATCGCGGCCTACAACGATCATCAGCCGCCAAGCGGTCCGGATCGCTTGCCGCAGCTGCAACGCACGTTGCTGACCAAACGCGTGCGGATCCAGGGCTTCATCGTGTTCGACGACTACGGCGACCGCCAGCCGGAGTTCATCAGCGCGATGGCGCCGTGGGTGCGCGATGGCAAGGTCAAGTTCCGCGAAGATGTGGTGGATGGCCTGGAGAACGCGCCGCAGGCTTTCATCGGGCTGCTGGAAGGGCGCAACTTCGGCAAATTGGTGATACGCGTGTCGAAGGATTGAGTATTTGACGCTAAACGGAGGCGCGGGTATAAACCGCGTCTCGTTGTTATGTCGGACGTTTCCTCCATGAGCTTCAGCCCTTTGATCCGCCAACTGATCGATGCCCTGCGAACCTTGCCGGGTGTGGGTCAGAAAACTGCCCAGCGCATGGCGTTGCAATTGCTTGAGCGTGATCGCAGCGGCGGGTCGCGCCTGGCCCAAGCCCTGAGCCAGGCCATGGAAGGGGTAGGGCATTGCCGCTTATGCCGCACCCTCACCGAAGACGACCTCTGCCCGCAATGTGCCGACCCGCGCCGGGACGACAGCCTGCTCTGCGTGGTGGAGGGGCCGATGGATGTCTACGCGGTGGAGCAGACCGGTTTCCGTGGCCGCTACTTTGTACTCAAGGGCCACTTGTCGCCGCTTGACGGCCTGGGGCCGGAGGCCATCGGCATTCCACAACTGATGGCGCGCATCGAAGAGGCGGGCACGTTCACCGAAGTCATCCTCGCGACGAACCCGACGGTGGAAGGCGAAGCTACCGCCCATTACATCGCTCAGTTGCTGGGCAACAAGGGCCTGGTTGCCTCCCGCATCGCCCATGGCGTGCCATTGGGTGGCGAGCTGGAGCTGGTGGATGGCGGGACGCTGGCGCATTCGTTTGCCGGGCGCAAGCCGATCGCCTTATAGCCGCAACACAAATCCCCTGTGGGAGCGAGCTTGCTCGCGATAGCGGTGTGTCAGCCGGTATAGGTATCGACTGATCTACCGCTATCGCGAGCAAGCTCGCTCCCACAGGGCTATTCATCGCCCTGAGGTTATTTTTCGCTAAGCGAAAACCGGGTCAGGCAGAACGTCGGTATTCCCATGTCCTCCAGCCGCCGGGAACCGAGCAATTCCGGCAAGTCGATGATCGCGGCCGCTTCATGGACCGTGGCGCCCATGCGGCGGATCAGGTTGGCGGCGGCGATCAGCGTACCGCCAGTGGCGATCAGGTCATCGAACATCACCACCGAATCGCCCTCGCACAGGCTGTCGGCGTGTACTTCCAGGAAAGCCTCGCCGTACTCGGTCTGGTAACCCTCGGCCAGCACGTCGGCCGGCAATTTACCTTGCTTGCGGAACAGCACCAGCGGTTTGTTCAACTGATAGGCCAGGATCGAGCCGATCAGGAAGCCGCGCGCGTCCATCGCGCCGATGTGCGTGAAGCTGGCCTCGACGTAGCGATGGGCGAAGCTGTCCATGACCAGCCGCAGCGCGGTGGGGGACTGGAACAGTGGGGTGATGTCGCGAAAGATCACGCCTGGCTTGGGGAAGTCGATTACCGGGCGGATCAGGGATTTGATGTCGAAGGAGTCGAAGACCATCGTCGAGGTGTCCTGGCTGGCTGCAAACGCGGCAGTATAGCGCGGCGGCGGCAAAGCCTCAGCCGCGCAGGCGCATCAGCCTTCGACCGAGCCGCCGGCCAGGGCGCACAGCTGGATGGGGTCAAGGATATGGATTTCCTTGCCCTCGGCGGCGATCAGTTTGCTCTGCTGGAAACGGGTAAACACCCGGGACACGGTTTCCACCGCCAGGCCCAGGTAGTTGCCGATCTCGTTGCGCGACATGCTCAGGCGAAACTGATTGGCCGAAAAGCCACGGGCGCGGAAACGCGCCGAGAGGTTGACCAGGAAGGTCGCGATGCGCTCGTCGGCGGTTTTCTTCGAGAGCAGCAGCATCATCTGTTGGTCGTCGCGGATCTCCCGGCTCATCACGCGCATCAGTTGACGACGCAGTTGCGGCAGTTGCAAGGCCAGTTCGTCCAGGTGATCAAACGGAATCTCGCACACCGAGGTCGTCTCAAGCGCCTGGGCTGAGACCGGATGGGTCTCGGTGTCCATGCCCGACAGGCCGACCAGCTCGCTGGGCAAGTGGAAACCGGTGAGTTGTTCTTCGCCACCGTCGCTCAGGTTGAAGGTCTTCAAGGCGCCCGAGCGCACGGCGTAGACCGAATCGAAGGCATCGCCCTGGCGGAACAGGAACTCGCCTTTTTTCAACGGGCGGCCTCGTTTGACGATGTCGTCCAGCGCGTCCATGTCCTCCAGATTCAACGAAAGTGGCAGGCACAGAGGGGCCAGGCTGCAGTCCTTGCAATGGGCCTGGTTATGAGCGCGCGATTTGACTGGCTCGGACATTTCTTAAATCCTTGTGGGAAAACACACATAAGCCGTAAGGGTAACTCAGCACGCAAACACCGGCCAGTGTGGTATTGCCGTCAAATTGTCGCGCTCAGATGACGCGGGAGAAACGCTGCCGATTCTGCTGCTGCAGATACGCGTCGAATACCATGCAAACCGAACGCACCAACAGACGTCCGGCAGGGAGTACCTTGATGTGCGTAGCCGTCAGTTCAACCAGCCCGTCGTCGTTCATCGTCTGTAGTTGCGGCCATATAGAGCCGAAATACCCCCGGAAATCGATATTGAAGACTTGTTCGATCTCGGCGAATGCCAGGCTGAAATGGCAAATCAGTTGTTGGATCACCGCGCGTCGCAGCCTGTCGTCGGCATTGCACACAATGCCCCGGCTGGTTGCCAATTGCCCGTCGGCTAGGGCGTTCTGGTATTGGTTCAGGTCACTGCTGTTCTGGCAGTACAAGTCGCCGATCTGGCTGATGGCCGAGACCCCGAGGCCGATCAGGTCGCAATGGCCGTGGGTGGTGTAGCCCTGGAAGTTGCGCTGTAAGGTCGCTTCCTCCTGGGCGATCGCCAGTTCGTCATCGGGCAGGGCGAAGTGGTCCATGCCGATGTAGCGATAACCGGCGGCGGTCAGCTGTTCAATGGTGCCTTGTAGCATGGCCAGTTTCTGCACAGGATTCGGCAGGTCCTGGCTGTTGATGCGCCGCTGCGGCATGAAGCGCTCCGGCAGGTGGGCGTAGTTGAACACCGAGAGACGGTCCGGTTGCAGGCTGATCACTTCCTCGACGGTGCGGGCGAAGTTTTCCGGCGCCTGCTTGGGCAAGCCATAGATCAGATCGATGTTGATCGAGCGAAACTGCAGGGTCCGGGCGGCTTCGATCACCGCACGGGTTTCGTCCAGGCTTTGCAGGCGGTTGACGGCACGCTGCACGGTAGGGTCAAGGTCCTGCAGGCCGATGCTGACCCGGTTGAAACCCAATTCCCGCAGCAGACCCATGGTCGACCAATCCGCCTCTCGCGGGTCGATCTCGATGCCGTAGTCACCGCAGTCATCGTCCATCAGGTTGAAACTCTCACGCAGCCTGGCCATCAACTGGCGCAGCTCGTCGTGACTGAGGAAGGTTGGCGTGCCACCGCCCAGGTGCAACTGTTCCACGCGCTGGGCCGGGTCCAGGTGGCAGCCGATCAGCTGGATTTCCTGCTCCAGGCGTTGCAGGTAGGCATGGGCGCGGCCGCGGTCCTTGGTGATGACCTTGTTGCAGGCGCAGTAGTAGCAAATGTTCGCGCAAAACGGCACGTGCACATAAAGCGACAAAGGCCTGCGGGCCTTGCGGCTGTCGCGCAGGGCATGGAGCAGGTCGAACGTGCCCACCTGGCCGGCGAACTGGGCCGCGGTCGGGTACGAGGTATAGCGCGGTCCCGCCAGGTCGTAGCGGCGGATCAGGTCTGAGTCCCAACGAATGGCGTCGAGCATGCGGGCGTTCCCCGGTTAGGCTGGCATGCTTGAAGTCTATGAGGCGAAGGGAAGGGGCGTGTTGATTTGCGTCAACGGGGCATGGGGTAGTCAGTGATCATGCCAGCCCAGGCAACTCAAAACCCGTGGCGAGGGAGCTTGCTCCCGCTCGGCTGCGCAGCAGACGCAATGTCAATGAGCCCTGCCTGGGATCGTTGGGGCCTGCTTTGCAGGCCAGCGGGAGCAAGCTCCCTCGCCACAGGGTTGCTGAGCATTCCCCATTGTCTGTGAGCTCGGTCAATGCCCCATGAGCCAATGCTGATGCGGCCCCGGCAATGTCCAGATGCCGAAGACCATCACCAGCAACCCCCCGGCCATGCGCACGCTGCGTTTGCGCAGCAGTGCCGTGACGCGCTCTGCCGCGAGGCCGGTAGCGAGCAGGACCGGCCAGGTGCCCAGGCCGAAGGCGAGCATCAGCAGTGCACTGTCCACCGCGTTACCTTGGCTGGCGGACCACAGCAGGGTGCTGTAGACCAGTCCGCAGGGCAGCCAGCCCCACAGCGCGCCGAGCAGCAGGGCCCGGGGCAGGCTCGACACCGGCAGCAGGCGGTTGGCGATGGGTTGGATACGCCGCCACAAACCACGGCCCAGGCTTTCGATACGGGTCAGGCCGCTCCACCAGCCCGCCAGGTAAAGTCCCATGACAATCATCAGTAAACCGGCCAGCACGCGCAGGATCATCGCCGCCGGGCTGTTCGCCACGGCCCAGCCGGCCAGGCCGATCAGCAGGCCGGCCGCGGCGTAGCTGACGATGCGTCCCAGGTTGTACGCGAGCAATAGTCGCAAGCGGCGGCTGCGTTGCTCCTTGGGAATCGCCAGGGTCAGGGCGCCCATCAGGCCACCGCACATGCCCAGGCAATGGCCGCCACCGAGCACGCCGAGGATGACGGCGGAAACCAGCATTGGCGCGAGGTCAAGCATGGGGCGGCGCCTTGTCGTCCGGCTTGTGGTCCGCGCTGCTGGCTTCCTCGACGGCCGCCTTGTGGTTCGGGTCCTGGTCGTCGAACAGGATGCTATGGGCCGGGCCGTCGAGGTCGTCGTATTGGCCGCTGTCCACGGCCCAGAAGAAAATGTAGACGGCGACGGCCACGATCAACAGTGCGGCCGGGATCATCACGTAGAGAGCTGGCATCTCGGAACTCCATGCCCGCGCGGCTCAGGCCGGCAGCGGACGGGTATCGGGCGTGGTTTCGCCAACCTGCGCTTGCGGTTGGCGGGTCAGCCGCAAGGCATTCAGCACCACGGTCAACGAACTGATGGACATGCCGATCGCGGCCCACACCGGCGTGATCCAGCCGAGGGCGGCGAACGGCAACATGAGGCCATTGTACAGCCCTGCCCAGAGCAGGTTCTCTATGATCACGCGGCGGGTACGCCGGGCCAGGCTGAATGCATGAATCAGGGCATCCAGGCGGTTGGACAGCAGCACTGCGTCGGCGCTGGTCTTGGCAAGGTCGGTGGCCGAACCCATGGCGACACTGATGTCCGCCGCCGCCAGCACCGGCACGTCATTCACGCCATCACCGAGCATCAGCACCTTGCGACCCTGCTGGTGCAACTGCTGGAGCACGGCCAGCTTGTCGTCCGGACGCAAGCCGCCGCGGGCCTCGTCGATGCCCAGCTCGGCGGCGACACTGGCCACCATCGGCGAGCTGTCGCCGGAGAGCAATAGCGTACGCCAGCCCCGCGCCTTGCAGGCGGCGAGCAGCGCCGGCGCATCAGCGCGCAGGCGGTCATCGAGGACAAACCAGGCCAGTGGCCCGATGTAGTCGCCCAGCAACAGCCATTGTCCGGGTTCGTCCGGCATCGGCGGTACGGCCGAGCCGCTCAGTCCGCAGACAAAACCGGGCTGGCCGATGCGCAGGCGTTGTTCGGCGACCAGGCCTTCGAGTCCCAGCCCTGGGCTGCTGTGTACCTGTTCGGCGGCCAACGGTGCGCGACCAAAAGCTCGGGCGATGGGGTGTTCCGAACGGTTTTCCAAGGCCGCGGCCAAGCCCAGGCATTGATCACCGTCGAGGGCGGCCAATGGCCTGATGGCGCGTAACGCCAGGCGACCTTCCGTGAGGGTGCCGGTCTTGTCGAAAATCACCGTGTCGATCTGGTTAAGGCCTTCCAGCACATGACCACGCGTCAGCAGCAGGCCGAGTTTGTGCAGGGTTCCGGTGGCAGCTGTCAGAGCGGTTGGTGTCGCCAGGGACAGCGCACAAGGACAGGTCGCGACCAGCATCGCCAGGACGATCCAGAACGCACGCGAAGCATCCAGCTGCCACCACAACAGGCCGATGGCCGCCGCTGCGACCAGGGAGAACAGCAGGAACCATTGGGCGGCGCGGTCGGCGATTTCCGCCAGTCGTGGCTTTTCGGCCTGGGCCCGTTCCAGCAGGCGCACGATGGCCGATAACCGCGTGTCCTGTCCCAACGCCCGTACCTCGACCGTCAGGGCGCCTTCGACGTTGAGCGTGCCTGCCGTTACCGCGTCGCCTGCCTGGCGCGGTTGCGGCAGGTATTCGCCGGTCAGCAGCGATTCGTCGACGCTGGACTGGCCGTCGAGAATCGTGCCATCGGCGGGCAGGATCGCTCCGGGTTGGACCAGCACCCGGTCACCGGTGCGCAGTTCGCTGAGCAGGATGCGTTCGCTCTGGCCGCGCTCGTCCAGGCGCAGGCACGACGCTGGCAGCAGGTTGACCAGTTGGGCGGTGGCCGCAGCAGTGCGCTCCCGGGCCCGGCGTTCCAGGTAGCGGCCGGCGAGCAGGAACAGGGCGAACATGCCGACCGCATCGAAGTACAGCTCGCCCACCCCGGTGATGGAGGTCCAGATCCCGGCGACGTAGGCGCCGCCGATGGCCAAGGACACCGAAACGTCCATGGTCAGGTGGCGGGTGCGCAAATCTCGCAGCGCACCTTTGAAAAACGGCGCGCAACTGTAGAACACGATAGGCGTGGTGAGAAACAGTGCGACCCAGCGCAGGATGGTGTGCATCTCCGGGCTCAGGTCGATGTTGAATTCGGGCCAGGTCGCCATCGTCGCCATCATTGCCTGGAACCACAGCAACCCGGCCACGCCCAATTGACGCAGGGCCAGGCGGTTTTGCGCGGCGAGCTGCTCGCTGGCCTGATCGGCCTGGTACGGGTGCGCGGCATAGCCGATTTGGCGCAGTTCGGCGAGCAGCGTGCTCAGCGGCAGTTGCGCGTCGGCCCAGCGTACGTGCAGGCGGTGGTTCGACAGGTTCAACCGCGCCTCGGCCACGGCCGGCAGGCTGCGCAATTGCTTTTCGATCAGCCAGCCGCAGGCGGCGCAACTGATGCCTTCCATCAGCAGAGTCGTTTCGGCCAGCTCACCTTCATGGCGGACGAACGATTGCTGCACATCGGGGCGATCGTACAACGCCAGCTCGTCGGTCAATTGAACGGGCAGGGTTTGTGGGTTGGCCGACGCTTCGCTGCGGTGTTGGTAATAATGCTCAAGGCCGCCGGCAACGATCGCTTCGGCCACCGCCTGGCAACCGGGGCAACACAGCTCGCGGGTCTCACCGAGGACAACGGCGGTGAAGCGACTGCCGGGCGGGACGGGCAGGGCGCAGTGGTAGCAGGGCTGTGGAGTGGTCATGTTGTCGCGTGAAAACCTTTTTGTGGCGAGGGAGCTTGCTCCCGCTCGGCTGCGAAGCAGTCGCAGTCTGAGTACAACAATACGCCTGAGGAATGCCTGGATTAAAAAGCGGGGCCGCTTTGCGCCCCAGCGGGAGCAAGCTCCCTCGCCACACAACAGCGGTCTACTTTTTCAGGTCTTCAGCGCCTTGCAGCGGCTCGTCGCCAAGCTGGATGTCCTGGCCGTGGCTGATCTGTTCTTCTTCGAACAAGCGCCAGGTCCGATCGTGTTCCACACCCAGCAATTCGACAAAACGCCGACCTTCGATCTTGTCCGCCAGTTGGCCGACGTAGCGTCCTGGTTCGCTGTCGTTGCGGGTCAACAGGATCTTGCGGTCTTTCTCCGGCTGCGTTGGGGAGATCAGGCTCAGCTCCACGGTCTGGGGCCGGCTGTTGCCGTTCAGGCGCAGGCTCACTTCACCGGTGAGGTCGTCCAATTGCACGTTGGCATGCAACTGCAGGGTCTGGGCCAGCAGTTCGCGTTCCAGCGAGCGATTGATGCCCTTGCCGGCTTCGTAATAGTTGTCATTGACCAGGTTGTCCGGGTTCTTCACCGCGATGGTCACCATGGTCAGGCTCAGCGTCACCGAGCAAGCGAGGATCCCGATGATGATCCACGGCCAGAGGTGCTTGTACCAAGGGCTGGTGGCGGTTGCTGCAGGCATGTGCATTTCTCTCAACGAGTCTGTGGGCCGATGAACCGGCTCTTGGCTTCAACATGGACGCTGTCGTCATCGGCATCCTTGAGGATGAAGGTCACCTCATTGGTGCTGGACGGCAATTGTTCCGGTGCGCTGGATAGCTCTACCGGCTGGCTGTAGATATCACCGGCCGCGACCTTGATCTCCCGTTTACCCTGCAGCTTCAGATCAGGCAAACCGGTGGCTTCCAGCACGTAGGTATGGTCACGCTGGTCCTTGTTCATGATCTTCAGGCTGTAGACGTTCTCGATCCGGCCTTCGGCGTTCTCGCGGTACAGCACGCGGTCCTTGCTGACGTCGAAACCCACCAGCGAGCGCATGAAGAACGCGGTCACCAACAGGCTGATCATTGCCAGCAGCACCAGGGCATAACCGATCAGGCGCGGGCGCAGTTTATGGGTTTTCTGCCCCGAGAGGTTGTGTTCCGTGGTGTAGCTGATCAGGCCGCGGGGATAATCCATCTTGTCCATGATGTTGTCGCAGGCATCAATGCAGGCTGCGCAGCCGATGCATTCGATCTGCAGGCCGTCGCGGATGTCGATGCCGGTAGGGCAGACCTGGACGCACATGGTGCAATCGATGCAGTCCCCCAGGCCCAGCGCCTTGTAGTCGATGCCTTTCTTGCGCGGGCCCCGGGCTTCGCCGCGACGCGGGTCGTAGGAGACGATCAGGGTGTCCTTGTCGAACATCACGCTCTGGAAGCGGGCGTACGGGCACATGTAGATGCACACTTGCTCACGCAGCCAGCCGGCGTTGCCATAGGTGGCGAGGGTGAAGAAACCGACCCAGAAATACGACCAGCCATCGGCCTGGCCGGTGAAGAACTCGAAGACCAGCTCACGGATCGGGGTGAAGTAGCCAACGAAGGTCATGCCCGTGACAAAACCGATCAGCAGCCACAGGCTGTGCTTGGCGAACTTGCGCAGGAATTTGTTGGCGCTCATGGGCGTTTTGTCGAGCTTGATGCGCTGGTTGCGGTCGCCTTCGGTGACCTTTTCGCACCACATGAAAATCCACGTCCATACGCTTTGTGGGCAGGTATAGCCGCACCAGACCCGACCGGCATAGACGGTAATGAAAAACAGGCCGAAGGCCGCGATGATCAGCAGCCCCGAGAGCAGGATGAAGTCCTGGGGCCAGAAGGTCGCGCCGAAAATAAAGAATTTGCGTTCCGGCAGGTTCCACCAGACGGCCTGATGACCGCCCCAGTTCAGCCAGACGGTACCGAAATACAGCAGGAACAGAACCGCCCCGCCAACCATGCGCAGGTTGCGAAACAGGCCAGTGAAGGCGCGGGTGTAGATTTTTTCCCGAGAGGCATAGAGGTCGACGCTTTTGTTGGCGTCCTTGGCAGGCGGGGTAACGTCATGTACCGGAATCTGGTTGCTCATCAATTGCATCCCACGGCAGTGGAAAAATGCCGAGGCCAGTACGTGCCGACCGCGGTCAGAAAGGGTGTTGCAATGGCGCAATGATACGCCTGTCGCTCTGGCTCAAGCGTGCGACCTTTGGTCGCGTTGGGCGTCGGCGCCGAATGGTGTAGCGGATGTAACAACTCATGACCCAGATCAATTGACTATAGCCATGTCATGGTTTCCGGCGCGCGCATCTGTTGCTTGGCTAGCTAACCCATGGGTTGATCAGCGCCACGCCGCTGCTTCTGAAATCCGCCACGTTGCGGGTTACCACGGTCAGCCCATGGACCAGCGCCGTGGCGGCGATCAGCGCATCGCACTCATTGCTGCGGTCCGGGACATGCAGGCGGGCGCAACGCAGGGCCACGGCGCGGTCGACCGCGAGGATCCTGCCGGCAAACGCGGGCATGACGTGGTTATTCAGCCATGCACGCAAACGGCTGCCTTGCGCCGGGTCCTTGCGCTCAAAGCGCAAGACTCCGGTTTCCAGTTCCAACACGGTGATGGCCGAAACATACAGGCTGGGAGCGGGGACACTGCGCGCCCAGGCTTGTACGTTTTTATCGGCCTGGGGCTTGCGCAGCTCCGAGATGACGTTGGTATCGAGCAGGAACATTCAGGACAGGTCCACCGAGCGGGGCGTGATGACGGCGCGCTCGGGATCGAAGTCGATATCCGGCGCATCGGGCATGACCAGCAACTCGACGATGCTGGTGCCAGCGCCGGTCAGTTTCTGGTACTCCTCAATGCTTAGCAGCACATGGGCCGGCTTGCCACGGTCGGTGATGATGACCGGGCCTTCTCGGGTAGCTTTTTTGGCACCGCTTGTGTCGTGGTTGAACTCGCGGCTGGAAATGGTGGTGATGGACACGGCGGCGTCCCCATTGAGTGTGAATGTAGGCACGTTACTACCGGCGCCGGATGCAAGCAAGGGTGAACAGGTGCAGCATGTTTCCCTGCGGACAAAAAAGGCCCCGCCAATGTGATTGGCGGGGCCTTCGTGTATCAGCTGCTTGCCTTACTGAGCGTCAGCAGCCGGAGCCTTTTCGCCGTGGGACAGGCTGTAGACATAGGCAGCCAACAGGTGGACCTTGTCGTTGCCCTGCAGATCGGCCTGGGCCGGCATCTGGCCTTGGCGACCGTAGCGGATGGTCTGCTGCAACTGAGCGAAGCTCGAACCGTAGATGAAACCGGCCGGGTGCGTCAGGTCGGGTGCGCCCATGGCGGGCGTGCCTTTGCCGGCGGGGCCGTGGCAGGCCACGCAGTTGGCGGCGAACAGCTTCTGGCCGTTGGCCGGATCGGCCTTGGCGCCTTCTGGCAGTTTGCGGCTGTGCAGGCTGGTTACCAAATAGGCAGCCACGTCGGCGACGCCTTGTTCGCCAACCACGGCAGCCCAGCCCGGCATGACGGCATGACGACCGCCCATGATGGTGGTCTTGATGGTCTCTGGCTCGCCACCCCAGCGCCAGTCGGCGTCGGTCAGGTTAGGGAAGCCGTAGGCGCCCTTGGCGTCGGAGCCGTGGCAGACCGAGCAGTTGGAGGCAAACAGGCGGCCACCCATCTTCAGGGCCTGCGGGTCCTTGGCGACTTCTTCAATCGGCATGGAGGCAAACTTGGCGAAGATCGGACCGAACCTGGCATCCGAGCGGGCCATTTCCTTTTCCCACTCGTGCACGCCGGTCCAGCCGGTCTGTCCGTTGGCGAAAGATGTCTGCTTTTCAGTGTCCAGGTAGTTATAGCCTGGCAGCAGGCCTTTCCAGTTGCCCAGGCCAGGGTAGAGCACCAGGTAACCAAGGGCGAACACGATGGTGCCGATGAACAGCATGAACCACCATTTCGGCAGCGGGTTGTCGTACTCCTCGATCCCGTCGAAGGAGTGGCCAACCGTTTCCTCGGTGGCTTCGCTGCGCTGGCCCTTGCGGGTCGACAGCAGCAGCCAGGTCAGGGCGAAGATCGTTCCCAGGCTGAGGACTGTGACGTACAGACTCCAGAACGTAGTCATTCTTTGTTACTCCTAGAAGCTTGCTCGACGTGCTTGATGGCTTCGGGATCATCCGCGAACGGCAGCAAGGTCGCGTCTTCGAACTCCGACTTGCGCTTGGGGCTGAACACCCACAGGGCCAGGCCGATAAAGGCCACCATCACGACGACGGTGCCCAGGCCACGAATCATCCCGATATCCATCCAGATCACCGTTTGCTTTTGATGATGGTGCCCAGGCCTTGCAGATAGGCCACCAGCGCGTCCATTTCAGTCTTGCCTTTCACGGCATCCCTGGCTCCGGCGATGTCTTCGTCGGTGTAGGGCACGCCGAGGGCGCGCAGGACTTCCATTTTCTTGGCGGTGTCTTTGCCGTCGAGCTTGTTTTCTACGAGGAACGGGTAGGCCGGCATCTTCGATTCAGGCACTACGTTGCGCGGGTTGTACAAGTGCGCACGCTGCCAGTCATCGGAGTAGCGACCACCGACGCGGGCCAGGTCCGGACCGGTGCGCTTGGAGCCCCACAGGAACGGGTGGTCCCAGACGCTTTCACCGGCAACGGAATAGTGACCGTAGCGTTCGGTTTCAGCACGGAACGGACGGATCATCTGCGAGTGGCAGCCGACACAACCGTTGGCGATGTAGACGTCGCGGCCTTCCAGTTCAAGGGCGGTGCGCGGCTTCATGCCTTCGACCGGCTTGTTGGTGACATCCTGGAAGAACAGCGGAACGATCTGGGTCAGGCCGCCAATGCTGACGGCGATGACCATGAAGAAGGCCAGCAGGCCGATATTCTTCTCTACTGCTTCGTGCTTCATCAGTGAGCTCCAACTACGGCGATCTTGGCGGCGGCTTCTGCTTCAACCGGGTCAGAGGCACGAACGGTGCGATACACGTTGTAGGCCATCAGCAGCATGCCGCTGGCGAAGAACGCGCCGCCCAGGGCACGGACGATGAAACCGGGGTGGCTGGCTTGCAGTGCTTCGACGAACGAATAGGTCAGGGTGCCGTCGTCGTTGATCGCGCGCCACATCAGGCCCTGGGTGATGCCGTTGACCCACATCGAGGCGATGTAGAGCACGGTACCGATGGTGGCGAGCCAGAAGTGCGCGTTGATCAGGCCGGTGCTGTGCATCTGCGCACGACCGAACAGTTTCGGGATCATGTGGTAGATGGCGCCGATGGAGATCATCGCGACCCAGCCGAGCGCACCGGCGTGTACGTGGCCGATGGTCCAGTCGGTGTAGTGGCTCAGGGAGTTGACGGTCTTGATCGCCATCATCGGACCTTCGAAGGTCGACATGCCGTAGAACGCAAGGGATACCACCAGAAAGCGCAGGATCGGGTCGGTGCGCAGCTTATGCCAGGCGCCCGACAGGGTCATCATGCCGTTGATCATGCCGCCCCAGCTTGGCGCCAGCAGGATGATCGACATTGCCATGCCCAGGGATTGCGCCCAGTCCGGCAGCGCGGTGTAGTGCAGGTGGTGCGGACCGGCCCAGATGTACAGGGTGATCAGCGCCCAGAAGTGCACGATGGACAGGCGATAGGAATAGATCGGACGCTCGGCCTGTTTCGGCACGAAGTAGTACATCATCCCCAGGAAGCCGGTGGTCAGGAAGAAGCCCACGGCGTTGTGGCCGTACCACCACTGGATCATCGCGTCGGTCGCGCCCGAGTAGGCCGAGTAGGACTTGAAGAAGCTGACCGGCAGCGACGCGTGGTTGACGATGTGCAGCATGGCGGTCACGACGATGAATGCACCGTAGAACCAGTTGCCGACGTAGATGTGCTTGGTCTTGCGCTTGACGATGGTGCCGAAGAACACCAGACCGTAGGTCACCCAGACAATGGCGAGCAGAATAGCCAGGGGCCATTCCAGTTCCGCGTATTCCTTGGTGGTGGTGAAACCCATTGGCAAGGTCACGATCGCGCCGACGATCACCGCTTGCCAACCCCAGAAGGTGAAGGCGGCGAGGCTGTCGGAAATCAGTCGCGTCTGGCAGGTTCGCTGCACGACGTAGTAGGAGGTGGCAAACAACGCACAGCCACCGAAGGCGAAGATCACCAGGTTGGTGTGCAGCGGGCGCAGGCGTCCAAATGTCGTCCATGGCAGATCGAAGTTCAACTCCGGCCAGACCAGTTGCGAGGCGATGAAGACACCGAGCCCCATGCCAAGGATCCCCCAGACCACCGTCATGATGGCGAACTGGCGGACTACCTTATAGTTATAAGCAGTCGGACTGATTGCTGTGCTCATTCTAAGGTTCCACGGTTTGGGTATTTTATTAGGATAAAAATCGGCCGCAAGTATGGAGAAAGCGGGGGGTCATTGCAACGCGCCATGACCTGCGTCAATGCTTTCCAACGCTGATTCTGCGGCCTTTCCATGCGCCGCGTAGGGACAAAAATCGCCCCCGACAAATTGTCGCGTCAAATGTACGAGGCGAGGGGGGCGGGTCGGTTGTAACGGGGTGTGTTCAAACGCTGCGTTCGGGGGATGCCCAGGTGTCCTCGCAACCGTCGGTATCTACCTGACTTCGCGGGGTTTTTATCGAACGAGCGGCAAACACATCGGGTCGGCTCGACCAGGTCCCGGCAGTCGCCCACATGCTTTGGGGCAAGCTTAGACGCGATTGCAGCGAACCGAAAGGAAGACCTTGGAAGGGTGCGACAATGCGTCGCGCAATGACATGGATCAGCCGCATCCGGATGAATGCGACTGATCAAACGGACAGGATTTATTCGCCTTCGCGTTCAGCTTGCAGGCGCTCGGTACCGGCGCCGTGGGAAAGGCTGTAGACGTAGGCGGCGAGCAGTTGCACCTTGTCGTTGCCGAGCAGTTCATTCTGCGCCGGCATATGGCCCTGACGGCCATGGCGGATGGTCTGCTGCAACTGCGCCAGGCTGGTGCCGTAGATGAAACCGGCCGGTTGCGTCAGGTTCGGCGCGCCCATGGCTTCGGTGCCCTGGCCGTTGGCGCCGTGGCAAGCCACGCAAGTGGTGTTGAAGGCTTGCTGGCCGGCTTGCAGGTCGGCACCGCTGTCGGCCGGTAGAGGCAGGCCAGCCAGGTCGTGGCGCACATAGGCGGCGACGTTCCTGACCCCGGCGTCCCCCAGCACTTCACCCCAGGCCGGCATTGCCGCCATGCGACCGCCCATGATGGTTGCCTTGATGGTCTCGGCAGTGCCGCCCCAGCGCCAGTTGCTGTCGGCCAGGTTCGGAAAGCCGAAGGCGCCCTTGGCGTCCGAGCCATGGCAGACCGAGCAGTTGGAGGCGAACAGGCGGCCCCCCATTTTCAAGGCTTGCGGGTCCTTGGCAACCTCTTCCACCGGCATTGCGGCGAATTTGGCGAAGATCGGCCCGAACTTGGCGTCGGCCCTGGCCATTTCCCTTTCCCATTCGTGGGCGCCGGTCCAGCCATTCTCGTAGCCGGGCAGGATACCTTTCCAGTTGCCCAGGCCGGGATACAGGACCAGGTAGCCGACGGAGAACACCAGGGTGCCGGCAAACAGCAGGAACCACCATTGCGGCAATGGGTTGTCGTACTCCTCGATGCCGTCGAAGCTGTGGCCCATGGTCTGGTCGACGCTGCCCTTGGTTTCGCCCTTGCGGGTGCCGATCAGCAACCAGGTCAGGCCGATGAGGCTGCCGAGGGTCAGTACGCAGATCCACGTACTCCAGAAAGTGCTCATGACCGGGTACTCCTTGGTGCGGGGTCTTGGGGGGTAGCGTCAGCGGGCGGCTCGTCGGCGAACGGCAGCAGGCGCGCCTGGGCGAATTCCGGGCCGCGCTTGCTGCTGAATACCCAAAGGGTCAGGCCGATGAAGGCCACAAACACCACGACCGTGCCCAGGCCGCGAATCATTCCAGTGCTCATTTCAAGGAACATCGCGCTTACCTCTTGCTCTTGATGGCAGTGCCGAGCACTTGCAGGTAGGCCACCAGTGCGTCCATCTCGGTCTTGCCCTTGAGCGAGGCTGTCGCGCCTGCAATGTCGTCGTCGCTGTACGGCACACCGAGGGTGCGCATGGCGCGCAGCTTGCCTTCGGTGTGGCTGCTGTCGACCGCCTGGGTCACCAGCCATGGGTAGGCCGGCATTTTCGACTCGGGGACGACGTTGCGCGGGTTGTACAGGTGGGCGCGATGCCAGTCATCGGAGTAGCGCGCGCCGACCCGGGCCAGGTCCGGGCCGGTGCGCTTGGAACCCCACAGGAAGGGGTGGTCCCAGACGCTTTCGCCAGCGACGGAGTAGTGCCCGTAACGTTCGGTTTCGGCGCGGAACGGACGGATCATCTGCGAGTGGCAGCCGACGCAGCCTTCGCGGATATAGATATCGCGGCCTTCAAGCTGCAGAGCGGTGTAGGGCTTCATGCCGTCCACCGGTTTGTTGGTCACGTCCTGGAAGAACAGCGGCACGATCTGGGTCAGGCCGCCGACACTCACGGCCAGGACCATCAGCAGCATCAGCAGGCCGACGTTTTTTTCGATTGTTTCGTGTTTCATGGCGGACTCCTCAAGCCATCTGCGCGGCAGCGGCGGCTTCGGCTGGCTGGTAGGCCCGCACGGTGCGCCAGGTGTTGTAGGCCATCAGCAGCATGCCGGCGAGGAAGATCGCCCCGCCCGCCAACCGCACGATGAAGCCGGGATGGCTGGCCACCAGGGTTTCGACGAAGGAGTAGGTGAGCGTGCCGTCCTCGTTCACCGCTCGCCACATCAGGCCCTGGGCGATGCCGTTGACCCACATCGAGGCGATGTAGAGCACGGTACCGATGGTCGCGAGCCAGAAGTGCGCGTTGATCAGGCCGATGCTGTGCATCTGCGCCCGGCCGAAGACTTTCGGGATCATGTGGTACAGCGCACCGATGGAAATCATCGCCACCCAGCCGAGTGCACCGGCGTGTACGTGGCCGATGGTCCAGTCGGTGTAATGGGAGAGGGCGTTGACGGTCTTGATCGCCATCATCGGGCCTTCGAAGGTCGACATGCCGTAGAACGCGAGGGATACCACGAGAAAGCGCAGGATCGGGTCGCTGCGCAATTTATGCCAGGCCCCCGAGAGGGTCATCATGCCGTTGATCATGCCGCCCCAACTGGGCGCCAGCAGGATCAGCGACATCACCATGCCCAGCGACTGCGCCCAATCCGGCAGGGCGGTGTAGTGCAGATGGTGCGGGCCGGCCCAGATGTACAGGGTAATCAGCGCCCAGAAGTGGACGATGGACAGGCGATAGGAATACACCGGGCGCTCGGCCTGTTTCGGCACGAAGTAATACATCATCCCGAGGAAACCGGCGGTGAGGAAAAAGCCCACGGCGTTGTGCCCGTACCACCACTGCACCATCGCGTCCGTGGCGCCGGCATACACCGAGTAGGATTTGGTGAGACTCACCGGCAGTTCCAGGTTGTTGACGATGTGCAGGAGCGCCACGGTCAGGATGAAACCGCCGAAAAACCAGTTGCCGACGTAGATGTGTTTGGTGTTGCGCTTGGCCACGGTGCCAAAGAACACGATGGCGTAGGCGACCCAGACAATGGTGATGAGAATGTCGATTGGCCACTCGAGCTCGGCATATTCCTTGGAACTGGTGTAGCCCAGTGGCAGGCTGATGGCCGCCAGCAGGATCACCAGTTGCCAGCCCCAGAAGCAGAACGCGGCGAGTTTCGGCGCAAACAGCTGGGTCTGGCAGGTGCGTTGCACCGAGTAGAACGAACTGGCGAACAGGGCGCAGCCGCCGAAGGCGAAAATCACCGCGTTGGTGTGCAGTGGGCGCAGGCGGCCGAAGCTGGTCCAGGGCAAATCGAAATTGAGCTGTGGCCAGACCAATTGGGCCGCGAGAAAAACCCCGAGGCCCATGCCGACGATGCCCCACACCACCGTCATAATGGCGAATTGGCGGACCACCTTGTAGTTGTAGGCGGTACTGATTGAAGTGTTCATGGTTCCCCATCCACGGTTCAGCCGAAGTGCGCGCCCGCGCAGGGCAGGTGCAGCGTTCTTCGCCTGGAGTTATAGGCAGACTGAAAGCGAGGCAAGCATGAACAAAAAGCACAAGGCCAGTATTGACGGGGATCAATGGGCGCGATGCGTGACCGAGCGCGGCTGGTTGTGGACAGCCGCGAAACCCGGTGCTGGCGCCGAATCGCCGACGCTGATTTTGGCCCATGGTGCGGGTGCGCCGATGGACAGCGGCTTCATGAACGAAATGGCCGCGCGCCTTGCCGCGCAAGGCATCAATGTGTTGCGCTTCGAGTTTCCCTACATGGCCCAACGGCGCCTGGACGGCGGCAAGCGCCCACCCAACCCGGCGCCTAAGCTGCTGGAATGCTGGCGTGAGGTCTACGCCACGGTGCGACCCTATGTCGCTGGGCGGCTGGCGATTGGCGGAAAATCCATGGGCGGGCGCATGGCAAGCCTTGTGGCCGATGAGCTGGGTGCCGATGCGCTGGTGTGCCTCGGGTATCCCTTCTATGCCGTGGGCAAACCGGAGAAACCGCGGGTCGAACATTTGGCGGCGTTGAACACCCGGGCGCTGATTGTCCAGGGCGAGCGGGATGCGCTGGGTAATCGTGAGGCGGTCGAAGGTTATGCCTTGTCACCTGGCATCGAAGTGCTGTGGTTGGCGGCCGGGGATCATGACTTGAAGCCGCTGAAGGCTTCGGGGTTCAGTCACGAGCAGCATCTGGAGGCGGCGGCGCAGAGAGTGGCTGGGTTTCTTTTCCAAGACTGATGCTGATTGTTCCGGCCTCTTCGCGAGCAGGCTCGCTCCCACAGGGGAGTGAACGCTGCAAATCCAGGGCGGGAGCGAGCCTGCTCGCGAAAGCGATCTTTCAGACAAGAAAAAACCCGGAAGCTGTCGCTGTCCGGGTTTTCAGTCTTCCAATCCAAATCAGCGGTTGAACCGCTCCACCAACGAATACTGGGTATTGGCCGTTCGAGTCAGTTCTTCGCTGAGCAGCGCCGAGCTGTGGGCCTGTCCCGAGGTCTGGTCGGCCAGTTCCGAGATGTTGCTGATGTTGCGGCTGATCTCCTCGGCCACCGAGCTCTGCTCCTCGGTGGCAGCCGCGATCTGGGTGGTCATGTCGGTGATGTGGGCCACCGCTTCGCTGATCCCGACCAGCGCCTGGTCCGCTTCCATGACCCGCGCCACGCCTTCTTCGGCCTGGCGATGGCCAGCATCCATGGTCTGTACGGCGTTGTTGGCGGTCTGTTGAAGCTTGGCGATCAGGGCATGGATCTGCCCGGTGGATTCGCTGGTGCGCTGGGCCAGTTGCCTTACTTCGTCGGCCACCACGGCAAAGCCGCGGCCCATTTCACCGGCGCGGGCCGCTTCAATGGCGGCGTTGAGCGCCAGCAGGTTGGTCTGGTCGGCGATGCCCTTGATCACGTCGACCACACCACCGATTTCGTCGCTGTCCTTGGCCAGCTGGGTCACGGTCTGCCCGGTCTCGCCCACTACCACCGACAGGCGTTCGATGGCTTCACGGGTTTCTCCGGCAATGTCACGACCGCGACTGGTCAGGCGATTGGCCTCCTGGGTGGCATCGGCGGTGCGCTGCACGTGGCTGGCGACTTCCTGGGTGGTCGCGGCCATCTGATTGACGGCGGTGGCCACCTGCTCGGTTTCCACCCGCTGACGCTCCAGGCCAGTGGAACTGTCGTGGGCCAGGGAATTGGACTGCCGCGCTTGCGCGTTGAGATGTTCGGCGGTGTCCTGCAGGCGGGTCAGGCAGGTTTTGAGACGTGCTTCCTGGCTGAGGATCGACATTTCCAGGCGTGCCTGGACACCACGGCTGTCGGTATACATCCGCGCGATCAACGGATCGGAGGTGGTCTGCTCGGCCAGGCGCAGCAGGCGCTTGATCCCGCGTTGCTGCCATTGCAGGCCCATCAACCCCAACGGCACCGACAGCAGGGCTGCCAGGGCGAAGCCCCAGGAAGAATTGAGGAACGCGCCGACGACGAAGCTCAACTGGCTGACCAGGATGAATGGCAGCCAGTCCTGCAGGATCGGCAGCCATTTGTCGCTGCCGGGTACCGCGGCCTTGCCCTGGTTGATGCGTTGATAAAGCGCTTCGGCTCGGGAGATCTGCTCGGCGCTGGGTTTGACCCGTACCGATTCATAGCCGACCACCTGATTGCCTTCGAATACCGGCGTGACGTATGCGTTGACCCAGTAATGGTCACCGTTCTGGCAGCGGTTCTTGACGATGCCCATCCATGGCAAGCCTTGTTTCAGCGTGTCCCACATGTGGGCGAACACGGCCGACGGAACGTCGGGATGGCGTACCAGGTTGTGCGGCGCATGGATCAGCTCTTCCTTCGAGAACCCACTGATCTCAACGAACGCGTCGTTGCAGTAGGTGATCACACCCTTGGTATTGGTGGTGGAAATCAATCTCTGCTGGGCCGGGAAGGTCCTTTCGCGCTGTGTAATAGGTTGGTTGTTACGCATGGTGGTGTAGTCCGCAAGGCTTTGAAAGGTTGTCGGCACCGTCAGCTTTTTGTTGAAAAAATTCTGCCCGGCGGCGTCACGCCAGCATCGGGTAAGTAAACAGGGCGAAATGCAGCAGGTTGAGGCCGAAATGTGTGGCAATCGCCGCGCCCAGGCCGCCAAACCGATAGGCGAGGCCATAACCGATCCCGGCCAGCCCCGACAGCAATATCCACTGCCAGCCGGCACCGGCATGCACCAGGCCGAACAGCAGCGAGGCCAGCAGCAATGCGAGGTTGTCGCCATGGCGCAGATGTTCGAAGCGTCGGCTCAGGCCGCCCTGGATGTAGCCACGAAACAGTGCTTCCTCGACCAAGGTCACCAACAAAAGATTGTTGAGCACCCAGATCCAGGCCTGGTCCGGCCACTTCGGTGCCCAATGGATCATGCCCAGCAACATGGCCCCGCCCAAGGCCATTATCGCGCTTAGCGCAAGACCCAGGGCCGTGCCGTAGACCGCGCCACGAAACGAGCGGCGGCCAACGATCCAGGGGCACGCCAGCAACAGCCAGAAACCGATCAGGGGCTTGTCCTGGTTCAGATACATCGCAAACCGCACGGCGTCATCGCTCAAACGTTGCGCCGCGATCGCCCGGCCGTTGAAGAAACCCGGCATCCAATGCAATGCCAACGCGACCGCCAGGACGATGAACAGGCAATGCCCGAGAAACTGCCCGACCGGCGTCTGCCGCTGGCGAACCGCGTACCCGGCGAACAGCAGCAGCGCGACCGAGATGATGGCAGTCCAGGCCAGATGGCCGTACGCGAGGGCCAGGCCATAACCGATCGAGAGAAGGGCCAGGTACGGCCAGGGTAGGGAGAGCATGTGGAGTCCTTTGGGGCGGAAACATTCGAGGCTGTCGGGGCCGGCGGGATTATAGGCAGACCCAAACGAAAACACCGCCCTCAAGAGGCGGTGTTTTCGTAGGACGCTTCTTTTTTTATCCTGCAATTAATTGCCGCAGGACAAAATGCAGGATCCCGCCAGCCTTGAAATATTCCACTTCGTTCAAGGTGTCGATCCGGCACAACACTTCAATCCGCTCCTGGCTGCCATCCTCACGGGTGATGACCACGGGCAGGTTCATGCGCGGCGTCAGCTCGGCATCGCTCAGCCCGAGGATATCAAGGGTCTCCCTGCCAGTGAGGTTCAGGCTCTTGCGATTCTGATCGAGCTTGAATTGCAGCGGCAGCACGCCCATGCCCACCAGGTTGGAGCGGTGGATGCGTTCGAAGCTTTCGGCGATCACGGCCTTCACGCCCAGCAGGTTGGTACCCTTGGCCGCCCAGTCCCGGCTCGAACCGGTGCCATATTCCTGCCCGGCAATGACCACCAGAGGCGTGCCGGTGGCCTGGTACAACATGGCCGCATCGTAGATCGACATTCTTTCGCCGTTGGGGATATAGATCGTATTGCCGCCTTCTTCGCCGCCGAGCATCTCGTTGCGGATACGGATGTTGGCGAAGGTGCCGCGCATCATCACCTGGTGATTGCCCCGTCGCGAACCGTAGGAGTTGAAGTCCCGCGGTTCCACGCCTTGCTCGCGCAAGTAACGGCCGGCAGGGCTGTCTGTCTTGATATTGCCGGCTGGCGAGATATGGTCGGTGGTCACCGAGTCTCCGAGCAGCGCAAGGACGCGCGCGCCCTCGACATTCCTGACCACCGGTGGCGGCCCGCCGATATCGTCGAAGAATGGCGGATGCTGGATGTAGGTCGAGTCGTCCTGCCATACATAAGTAGCCGCCTGCGGCACTTCGATGGCTTGCCACTGTTCGTCACCGGCGAACACGGCGGCGTATTCCTTGTGGAACATGCTGGTGTCGACCTGGGCCACGGCGTCGGCTACTTCCTTGCTGCTTGGCCAGATGTCGCGCAGGTAGACCGGATTGCCGTCCCGGTCGTTGCCCAGCGGTTCGCTGCTGATATCGATGCGCACGGTGCCGGCCAGGGCGTAGGCGACCACCAACGGCGGCGAGGCCAGCCAGTTGGTTTTCACCAGTGGATGCACCCGGCCCTCGAAGTTGCGGTTACCCGACAGCACCGAAGCCACGGTCAGGTCGGCTTTCTGGATAGCTTTTTCGATGGGGTCGGGCAGAGGGCCGGAGTTGCCGATACAGGTTGTGCAGCCGTAGCCCACCAGGTCGAAGCCGAGTTTGTCCAGGTACTCGGTCAAGCCCGCGGCATTGTAGTAGTCGGTCACTACCTTGGAGCCAGGCGCCAGGGAGCTTTTGACCCAGGGCTTGCGTGTCAGGCCTTTTTCCACGGCTTTTTTTGCCACCAGCCCGGCGGCCATCATCACGCTGGGGTTGGAGGTGTTGGTGCAAGAGGTGATGGCGGCAATCACCACCGCGCCGTTTTTCAGGCGATGGGTCTGGCCATCGAATTCGTACTCGGCTTCGCCTACCTGGTCGGCATTGCCTACCGCGACGCCTCCGCCGCCTTCGCTTTCCAGGCGGCCCTCATCCTTGCTGGTGGGTTTGATCTGCAGGCCGAGGAAATCACTGAAGGCCTGGCCGACATTCGGCAGCGAGACCCGGTCCTGGGGACGCTTGGGGCCAGCGAGACTGGCCTCGACGCTGCCCATGTCCAGTTCCAGCGTATCGGTGAACACCGGTTCCTGGCCGGGCAGACGCCACAGGCCCTGGGCCTTGCAATAGGCTTCCACCAGTTTCACGGTTTCCGCCGGGCGCCCGGACAGGCGCAAGTAATCCAGCGTTACATCGTCCACCGGGAAGAAACCGCACGTGGCGCCGTATTCCGGGGCCATGTTGGCGATGGTGGCGCGGTCGGCCAGGGGCAGGTCGGCGAGACCGTCGCCATAAAACTCGACGAATTTGCCCACCACACCCTTCTTGCGCAGCATCTGCGTGACGGTCAGCACCAGGTCGGTCGCGGTGATACCTTCGCGCAGCTTGCCGGTGAGCTTGAAGCCGACAACCTCGGGGATCAGCATCGATACCGGTTGGCCGAGCATTGCCGCTTCCGCCTCGATCCCGCCGACGCCCCAGCCGAGCACGCCGAGGCCATTGATCATCGTGGTGTGAGAATCGGTGCCGACCAGCGTGTCCGGGAAGGCGTAGGTGCGGCCGTCTTCCTCTTTGGTCCAGACGGTGCGACCGAGGTATTCCAGGTTCACCTGGTGGCAGATGCCGGTGCCCGGTGGCACCACGCTGAAGTTGTCGAAGGCACTCTGGCCCCAGCGCAGGAAGGCATAACGTTCGCCGTTGCGCTGCATTTCGATGTCGACGTTCTGCTCGAAGGCCTGGCGGCTGGCGAATTTGTCCACCATCACCGAGTGGTCGATCACCAGGTCGACCGGTGACAACGGGTTGATTCGCTGGGGATCGCCTCCGGCCTTTTCCACGGCGGCGCGCATGGCGGCCAGGTCGACCACGGCGGGCACGCCGGTAAAGTCCTGCATCAGCACCCGCGCCGGGCGATACTGGATTTCGCGGTCGGAGCGGCGCTCCTTGAGCCAACCGGCCAGGGCCTTGAGGTCGGCGCCGGTGACGGTTTTTTCATCTTCCCAGCGCAGCAGGTTTTCCAGCAGCACCTTGAGGGACATCGGCAGTTTATCCAGATCACCGAGGCTTCGCGCGGCGTCCGGCAAGCTGAAATAGTGATAAGTCCTGGCGTCGACTTGCAATGTTTTAAGGGTTTTCAGGCTATCGAGGGACGGCATTGAAATCACTCCTTTGAGTCCGCACGGCTACGGACTGACGGAACGGACAGAGCCTTTAACCTAGCCCTGTTTTGAGCGTATGACTAATCACTGGACTCTATGGACAGGTTCGCGGTTCCGAACTCCGCTATCATGCGGCGGTTTTCGTGACAGGCTTTGCTACGGAGTTTCAATGAACACGCTTTTTATGCACTGCCGACCGGGCTTCGAAGGCGAGGTCTGTTCCGAGATCGCCGAACATGCCGCGCGGCTGAACGTGGCCGGCTACGCCAAGGCCAAGCCGGCCAGCGCCTGCGCCGAATTCGTCTGCACTGAAGAAGACGGCGCCGAGCGGCTGATGCGTGGACAGCGCTTTGCCGAGCTGATTTTCCCGCGCCAGTGGGCGCGTGGCTCGTTCATCGAGTTGCCGGAGACCGACCGCATCAGCGTCATCCTCGCCCATCTGGCGGCTTTCCCGACGTGCGGCAGCCTGTGGCTGGAAGTGGTCGATACCAACGACGGCAAAGAGCTGTCGAACTTCTGCAAGAAATTCGAAGGTCCGTTGCGCAAGGCCTTGAGTGGCGCCGGCAAGCTGGTGGACGACCCGCACAAGCCGCGCCTGCTGCTGACGTTCAAGAGTGGCCGCGAAGTGTTCCTTGGCCTGGCGGAAGCCGACAATTCGGCAATGTGGCCGATGGGTATTCCGCGGCTTAAATTCCCTCGGGAAGCGCCGAGCCGCTCGACCCTCAAACTCGAAGAGGCCTGGCACCATTTCATCCCCCGTGACCAATGGGACGAGCGGCTGCACAGCGACATGACCGGCGTGGACCTCGGCGCCGCGCCGGGTGGCTGGACCTGGCAATTGGTCAACCGGGGCATGCTGGTGACGGCCATCGACAACGGTCCGATGGCTGAAAGCCTGATGGACACCGGCCTGGTGCAGCACTTGATGGCGGACGGCTTCACGTTCAAGCCCAAGCAGCCGGTGGACTGGATGGTCTGTGACATCGTCGAAAAACCCGCGCGCAATGCGGCGATGCTGGAAGAGTGGATTGGCGAGGGACATTGCCGTGAAGCGGTGGTCAACTTGAAACTGCCGATGAAGCAGCGTTACGCCGAGGTGAAGCGTCTGCTCGAACGCATCGCCGAGGGTTTCAAGGCCCGGGGTATCAAGGTCGAGATTGGCTGCAAGCAGCTGTATCACGACCGTGAGGAAGTGACGTGCCATCTGCGGCGGCTGGATAGCAAGAAGCCGAAGTCTCGCTAAAGCCAAAGAGCCAGCCTTTGTGGCGAGGGAGCTTGCTCCCGCTGGGTTGCGAAGCGACCCCAATGCCCTGTCGGATTCCAAGAGCGACGACTACTGCGCAGCCGAGCGGGAGCAAGCTCCCTCGCCACAGTTGGATGCGCATTTGTTAAGAGCGCCGACATTGCGCGACAATGGCGGCCAGTTTCAGGAGTAGAACATGAGTGAAATGAACGAAACGCCGGTCGACGGCACGCTGGACGCCACCGGCCTCAACTGTCCGGAGCCGGTGATGATGCTGCATCAGCATATCCGTGACCTGGCCCCCGGCGGACTGCTGAAAGTCATTGCCACCGACCCGTCAACTCGCCGTGATATCCCCAAGTTTTGCGTGTTTCTCGATCACGAACTGGTCAGCCAGGATGAAGTGGACGGCACCTACCGCTACTGGATCCGCAAGAAGCTCGCTTAACCCGTCGAGCGACTGAGGCGAATCTGCCCGCGGGCACTGCGCGTCAGTCGGATTGACAGCATCAACGCCGCGCAGCTTAATCCCACGATCAAACCCTGCCACAATCCGCTTGGGCCGCTGGCGGTGCCGAGCCAGTCGGTCAGGCCCAGGGCGTAACCCACCGGCAAGCCGATGCCCCAGTAAGCGAAGAGCGTCAGGATCATCGTCACCTGGGTGTCCTGGTAACCGCGCAACGCGCCCGCCGCCGTGACCTGGATGGCATCGGAAAACTGAAACAGCGCCGCGTAGACGATCAGCATCGATGCCACTTCGATCACCACGGGGTCGGCGGTATAGATCGCCGCGATAGGCCCACGCAACGCGAACATCAGGCTCGCCGACAGGCAGGCGTACGCCAGGGCCGTGGCCATGCCGACACCCGCCGCAAAGCGCGCTTCCCGAGGCTGGCTACGCCCCAGCGCCTGGCCGACCCGTACGGTCACGGCCATGCCCAGGGAATAGGGGATCATGAACACCAGCGAGCTGAAATTCAGGGCGATCTGGTGTCCGGCCACCACCGTGGCGCCGAGGCTGCCGATCAGCAGGGCGATGACCGCGAAGATGCTCGATTCGGCAAACACCGCGATGCCGATCGGCAGGCCGATGCCGAGCAGGCGCTTGATGACCGACCATTGCGGCCAGTCGAAACGGCTGAACAGCTGACTCGATTGATAGATCGGGCCCCAGCGTGTCCAGGCGGCCATGCCCGCCGCCATGAACCACATCACGATGGCCGTGGCCCAGCCGCAGCCGACACCGCCCATGGCGGGGACGCCCAGGTGTCCATAGATGAAGATGTAGTTGAGCGGAATGTTCAGGGCCAGCCCGCACAGCCCCAGCACCATCGCCGGTCGCGTACGCCCCAGGCCGTCGCTGAAGCAGCGCAGCACGTAATAGATTGCCACCGCCGGGAGGCCGCTGCCGATGCCGCGCAGGTATTCCATGCAAGGGCCGATCAGTTCGGGATCGACTTTCATGACATGCAGGATCGGTTCGGCGCTGAGCAGCGCCAACGTTGCGATCAGCCCCACCGCGAGTGCCAGCCACAATGCCTGACGCACCAATGGACCGATCTGTTCAAACGTACCGGCACCGAAACGCTGGGCCACCTTCGGCGTGGTAGCCAACAGCGTGCCGGTCATCAACAGGAATACCGGAACCCAGATCGAGTTGCCCAGCGCCACCGCCGCGAGATCCCGCGGCCCGACCCGGCCGGCCATCACCGCGTCGACAAAGCCCATGGCGGTGGTCGCCAATTGCGCCACCATGATCGGCAGGGCCAGGGCCAGCAGGGTCTTGAGCTCCAGGCGCACCCGGGCCGGGCGGGAGAGAGTGGTGGCGGTGTCGATCACAGGATTCACAGGGCAAGCATCCGAAAATATTAAGCGCAAGGCGGCGAATTCTACGCCTTGACGCATCGGTCAGGAAAAAACCTGTGTTGGGGATTTGTAATCGGGCAGTACGGCAGCTTTCGTGGCGAGGGAGCTTGCTCCCGCTCGGCTGCGCAGCAGTCGCTGGCATTTTGGGCCCGCTTCGCAGGCCAGCGGGAGCAAGCTCCCTCGCCACAATGGTACTGCTCGCTCCTGGTAATGCGCGAAGCAACCGGAACGCCTACACTGCCCACCCCGCCAAAGGAGCTTTGCCATGCTGATCGTTGCCGACGAAAACATTCCCTTGCTCGATGCGTTTTTTCAAGGTTTTGGTGAAATCCGCCGGGTGCCGGGGCGGGGCATCGACCGGGCGTTGGTCGAGCAGGCTGACGTGCTGCTGGTGCGTTCGGTCAGCCAGGTCAATCGGGCGCTGCTGGAAGGCAGCAAGGTGCGTTTTGTCGGGACCTGCACCATCGGCACCGATCACCTGGACCTGGAATATTTCGCCGAAGCCGGCATCCGCTGGGCCAGTGCCCCGGGCTGTAACGCCCGCGGTGTGGTGGACTATGTGCTGGGCAGTCTCATGACCCTGGCGGAAATCGAAGGCGCGGATCTTGCGCAGCGCACCTTTGGCGTCGTCGGCGCGGGGCAGGTGGGCGGGCGATTGATCAAGGTACTCAAAGACCTGGGCTGGGTCGTGAAAGTCTGTGATCCGCCGCGTCAGGCTGCCGAAGGCGGCGATTATCTGAGCCTGGAGCAGATTATCGAGCAGTGCGATGTGATCAGCCTGCACACACCCCTGACCCGCGATGGCGAGCAACCGACCTGGCACCTTTTCGACGAGCAACGATTGAACAACCTCAAGCCGGGGACCTGGTTGATCAACGCCGCGCGCGGCCCGGTCATCGACAACATGGCGCTGCGCGAGGTGCTGCTGGAGCGTGAAGATCTGCAAGCGGTGCTGGATGTCTGGGAGCGGGAGCCGACAGTCGACGTCGATCTGGCCGACCTCTGCGTGATCGCCACTCCGCACATCGCCGGCTATAGCCTTGACGGTCGCCAGCGTGGCACGGCGCAGATTTATGAAGCCTTGTGCGGATTCCTGCAGCGGCCGGTGGAAGTCAGCCTGGCCGAGCTGTTGCCACGGCCGTGGCTCGCCGGCCTCACGCTGGATGCCGCCACCGACCCGGCCTGGGCCCTGGCGGCGTTGTGCCGGAGCGTTTACGACCCGCGCCGTGACGATGCGGACTTTCGCCGCAGCCTTATCGGCACCGACAGCGAGCAACGTAGCGCCTTTGATGCCTTGCGCAAGCATTATCCGCCACGCCGGGAAATCGACAGCTTGAAGGTGCGGATCGAAGGGCAATCGCCGACGTTGGAAAATATCGTGGCAGCCCTGGGCGCCACCATTGCTTGAGCATAGAGCGCCTTGTGGCGAGGGAGCTTGCTCCCGCTCGGCTGCGAAGCAGTCGCCGACTGCAACTGTCCAGCCGGAGCAAGCTCCTTCACCCCGCAAGGCGGCAAATCAAAGGCATAAAAAACCCGACATCAAGGTCGGGTTCAGCTGAAGACGGGCTGTATCACTTTTGTTCGGCAGGTTTGACCAGTCGTTTTTCCAGTTCGCTGCAGGCTTTCTGGATCATGTCTTCGGTGATCGGTACTTCGCGCCCTTGGGCATCGATGAACGAGCAGCCCAAGGACTGGTCCGGTTGCGTGCGGATCACTTGAATCTTGTCTTCGCTGCTGTGTTGCAAGGACATGGCCTGTCTCCTCATCAGGTTGCGTGCCTATAGTAATGTCGCCAGGTGACCGAGCCATGACACTCCTTGAAGGTTCACGGCGACAGCTCCACTCAACCAGAAACGCTGACGCATTTCCAGCCAGACTTTAGACCGATAACATCTAGAGCCTGATCTTGGCGGTCATATCTAACCTGACTCATCCTGACTCAAATTGGTTCCGCTGCGTTTCGGTGCTCGTGACCGACTCCTTTTCCCGTTGCATTATCGGATGCCCTCGATGCTTTCTTCCCGACAACGCCGTGCCATACGCCTGGCCAGCGGCTTCATTGCTCCTTACCGCAAACAGGTCTTTGGCGCTTTGCTGGCCCTGATCGTCACCGCCGGCATTACCTTGTCCATGGGGCAGGGTATCCGGTTGCTGGTGGATCAGGGTTTCATGACGCGCTCGCCGCATCTGCTCAATCAATCGATCGGGTTGTTCATGGTCCTGGTGGCGGGGTTGGCGGTCGGTACGTTTGCCCGTTTCTACCTGGTGTCGTGGATTGGCGAGCGGGTGGTGGCCGATATCCGCCGACAGGTTTTCAACCACCTGGTGTATCTGCATCCCGGGTTCTATGAAAACAACCGCAGTTCGGAAATCCAGTCACGCCTGACCGCCGATACCACGCTGCTGCAATCGGTGATCGGTTCGTCGTTGTCACTGTTTCTGCGCAACGCGCTGATGGTGGTCGGAGGCATCGTGCTGCTGTTCGTCACCAATCCCAAGCTCACCAGCATCGTGGTGATTGCGCTGCCGCTGGTGCTGGCGCCGATCCTG
The DNA here is from genome assembly GCF_051131995.1 of Pseudomonas sp. Z1-29. Classification (NCBI taxonomy): domain Bacteria; kingdom Pseudomonadati; phylum Pseudomonadota; class Gammaproteobacteria; order Pseudomonadales; family Pseudomonadaceae; genus Pseudomonas; species Pseudomonas sp. Z1-29. Next base: position 2,101,861 of record NZ_CP071645.1, read on the forward strand.
GTCTTTGGCCGGCGAGTGCGCAGCCTGTCCCGCGAAAGCCAGGACCGCATCGCCGATGTCGGCAGTTACGTTTCCGAAACCCTCGGCCAGATCAAGACGGTGCAGGCCTATAACCACCAGGTCCAGGACGAGCACCGTTTCGCTGCTACCGTGGAGCAGGCCTTCGACACTGCCCGCAAGCGCATCGCCCAGCGTGCCTGGTTGATTACTCTGGTGATCGTTCTGGTGCTGGGTGCGGTGGGCGTAATGCTCTGGGTCGGTGGCATGGACGTGATCGCCGGGCGCATTTCCGGCGGTGAGCTGGCGGCATTCGTGTTCTACAGCCTGATTGTCGGGAGCGCTTTCGGTACGCTCAGCGAAGTGATCGGCGAGCTGCAGCGGGCGGCCGGCGCCGCTGAGCGAATTGCCGAGTTGCTGCGTTCGCAAAACATCATCCAGCCGCCGGCGACGGGCCTTGTCACGTTGCCGCAGCGGGTCAGGGGCGACCTGCGCCTTGAAGGTGTACGGTTTTCCTACCCGTCGCGGCCGGAAAGCTATGCGGTCGATGGCCTGGACCTGAGCGTCAACGCTGGCGAAACCGTCGCGCTGGTCGGTCCGTCCGGGGCGGGCAAATCCACCGTGTACGACCTGCTGCTGCGGTTCTACGATCCAGTGCAGGGGCAGATATACCTCGATGGTGTGCCGCTGACCTTGCTTGACCCGTTGGACCTGCGTCGTCACTTCGCCCTGGTCTCGCAGAGCCCGGCACTGTTCTTCGGTACGGTGGAAGAAAATATTCGCTACGGCAATCCGCAAGCCACCGACGAACAGGTGCGCGAAGCGGCGCGGATCGCTCACGCCCATGACTTCATCGAGAAAATGCCGGATGGCTACCAGACCCATCTGGGCGATGGCGGCCTGGGTTTGTCCGGTGGTCAGCGCCAACGCCTGGCCATCGCCCGGGCACTGCTGATCGACGCGCCGATCCTGCTGTTGGACGAAGCCACCAGCGCGCTCGATGCACAAAGCGAACACCTCATCCAGCAAGCCCTGCCCAGCCTGATGAAAAACCGCACCACCCTGGTCATCGCCCACCGCCTGGCCACGGTGAAAAATGCCGACCGGATCGCGGTGATGGACCAGGGCAGGGTGGTCGCCGTGGGCACTCATCAGGAGTTGGTGGCGAGTAATGCGCTGTATGCGCGGTTGGCGGCGTTGCAGTTCAACGTTGGCTTGGAGTCGGCAGCCGACTGAGCGCAGCGTCTACACGAATCCCTTGTGGGAGTGAGCTTGCTCGCGATAGCGGTGGGTCAGCTTGCATCCATGTTGAAGGTGCCGACGGCATCGCGAGCAAGCTCGCTCCCACAAGGTCCAGCACCGACCAAGTAACCGACCAAGTAACCGACCAAGTAACCGACCAAAAAAATGCCCGCACTTTCGATGCGGGCATTTTTTTCTTCTCAGGACAGCTTCTCGCTAATACTCACTGATCATCGAAATAGCGCTCGTGCCAGTCCACCAACGGTTGTGGCGAGTTGAGTTTCTGGCCGTAGATCACCGAGTAGGACAGCACGTTCTGTACGTACTGGCGGGTTTCGTCGAAAGGGATGCTTTCGACCCAGACGTCGAAGCTCAGGTGGTCAGCGCCACGCAGCCATTGACGCACGCGGCCAGGGCCGGCGTTGTACGCGGCGGAGGCGAGGACCCGGTTGCCGTTGAATTGGCTGTGCACCTGGCTCAGGTAAGCCGCGCCGAGCTGGATGTTCTTGTCCGGGTTGAACACTTGCTGGGGCGATGCCAGGGGAATGTTGAACTTGCGGGCGGTTTCCTTGGCGGTGCCTGGCATCAACTGCATCAGGCCGCTGGCACCGACGCTGGAGCGGGCATCGTCCATGAATGCGCTTTCCTGGCGGGTGATGGCGAACGCCCAGCTTGGATGCAGGCCGCGGATCCTGGCTTCGCGCACCAGCGTGTCGCGGTGGGCCATCGGGAAGCGGATATCCAGGTCGTCCCAGTATTTGGCCTGGCTGATGGTGCGGATGGCCGGGAAGTACCATTTCAGGTCATAGGCCAGTTTCGCCTGGGCAACCATTTCGTCCCGGTTGAAATGGCGGCTGACGTGATACCACTCGCGGCGGCCATCGACGATCTGTCCGCGCGCATGAAACTCCAGCGCGCGGCGCACTCCAGGGGTGTTGCGCACTTTGTTGATCAGCGCCTGGCTCATCACCAGCGGCTTGTTGTTGAGCGAATAGGGTGACTGGGAGCGGTCGGCCGCCAGGAAGCCGTAGAAGTCACGCTCCCGGGCCAGTTGCTTGTAGAGCGTCACCGCTTGCGGGTTCTGCGGCTGCGCCAGCTCCAGGCTGCGGGCCTGCCAGTAACGCCAGCGGTTGGTGGTGGCGAGCGACTCGGGCAGGCGGCGGGTCAACTGATAGGCATCTTCCCAGCGGGCCAGGCGCAACAGCAGGCGCAAACGCCATTCCGAGACAGTATCATCGCGCAGCTCCGGGTCGTATTTGGTCATCACGTCGAGGGCGCGGCTGTCGAAGCGTTTGGCCAGGGTCAGACCAATTTCCCGGGCGATTGCCACTTTCTCGTCTCGAGAGAAATGCATGGTGCTGGCATACCCGTCCAGCAACGCCATGGCTTTTTCCGGGTCCTGGCGGGCCAGGCGTCGCAAGCCGAGGCTCACGACATCGGACATCGGTTCATCGGCGGGCGCGAAGCGCGAAGGCTGGTTGAGCAGTTCGGGCTTCTGCGCCACGTCGATCAACAGGCTGCCGCGAGGCGCCAGGGTGGTCAGGCCGCTCACCAGGCTGTTGGCCAGCGGATAGTTACGCGCCTGGGCGGCCAGTTTGGCGCGCTCCCAGCGTTTCTGTTCAGTCAGTTGGCCTTGGGCCGCCCACATGCCGAACAGCGCATCGCAGGCCGCCGGCTGGGATTTGCCGGTAAGCCAGAGTTTCTCGGCGTTGGCGTAGCCTTCGGCCTTGAGGCCATGGCTCAGTTGATATTGAGCGTTGAGGCAATCGAGTTCGGTGAAGTTGAGCTTGGGGTCGTAATACTTGACGAAGGTTGCCCAGTCGCCACGCTCAGCCAGCCAGCGCAACCAGCGCAGCTTCATCCAGTTGGCCTGGGGCAGGTCGCCATGTTCGGCGAGGAATTTCTCGATCTCGGCATTGCTCGCGCTTTTCAGGCGAGCGGTCAACTCATCGTAGGCGAGGTAGGGCTCCAGCGGATAATCGCGCAGGGCCTGGCTGTAGCGCAAATAGGGGCCGGAATCACCTTTGGCCAGGGCGCGCTTGGCCTCATCGTAATACTGGCGCTGGGTGGAAATATCCACCGCCTGGGCGGTCTGAACGGCAGTGGCACACACAAACAAACAAGATAAGACACTGAAAAGGCGACTGCGCATGATACGTCCGGGCAGAAAAAACAAGACAAGCCCGGGGGGAGCCCGGGGTAACTGCCTGTAGCTTAGCCTTTTGCCAGCAACCGGCGAAAGCTTTGCAGGGCCGTTCGCGCAAGTTCGCAACAATTGTTGTGCAGAGTGCTTCGGAGGCGAAATTGGCGGACCTTTGAGGCCTCTTCTCAGGTAGAATGCGCGCCCGGTTTTTGGAGAAGCTCATGACCCTGCTCAAATTCAGCGATGTGTCCCTTGCTTTCGGCGCGATGCCGTTGTTGGACAAGGTGTCCTGGCAGATCGCCCGTGGAGAGCGGGTGTGCATCATCGGCCGCAACGGCACTGGCAAGTCCAGCATGATGAAGCTGGTCAAGGGCGACCAGAAGCCCGACGACGGCTCGGTCTGGCGCGCGCCAGGCCTGAAGATCGGCGAATTGCCCCAGGAACTGCCGGTAGCCGACGAGCGGACGGTATTCGACGTGGTCGCCGAAGGCCTGGACGGTGTCGGCGCGCTGTTGGCCGAATATCATCACCTGAGCCAGAACATCGTCACCGATGCCGACCTGGACAAGCTGATGCATGTCCAGCACGACCTCGAAGCCCGTGACGGCTGGCGCCTGCAGCAATTAGTCGACAGCACGCTGAGCCGCTTGCAACTGCCGGCCGACAAGACCCTGGCCGAGCTGTCCGGTGGCTGGCGTCGCCGCGTCCTGCTGGCCCAGGCCCTGGTGTCCGAACCCGATCTGCTGCTGCTCGACGAGCCGACCAACCACCTCGACATCGGCGCCATCGCCTGGCTTGAAGAGGCCCTCAAGGATTTCCAGGGCGCGGTGCTGTTCATCACTCACGACCGTTCCTTCCTGCAGAACCTGGCGACCCGCATCCTCGAACTGGATCGCGGCGGCCTGATCGACTGGAACGGCGACTACGCCAGTTTCCTGGTTCACAAGGAAGCAGTGCTGGCGGCGGAAGAAACCGCCAATGCGCTGTTCGACAAGCGCCTGGCCCAGGAAGAGGTCTGGATCCGCCAGGGCATCAAGGCCCGGCGTACCCGTAACGAAGGTCGCGTACGCGCCCTCAAGGCCCTGCGCGTTGAGCGTAGCGAGCGACGCGAGCGCACCGGCAAGGCGAATATCCAGCTGGAAACCGCCGACAAGTCGGGCAAGCAGGTCATGGTGCTGGAGAACGTCAGCTTCGCCCACCCGGGTGGCCCGTTCCTGGTCAAGGACTTCTCCATGGTTCTGCAGCGCGGCGATCGGATCGGCCTGCTGGGCGCCAACGGTACCGGCAAGACCACCTTGCTCAAGCTGATGCTTGGCGGTCTGGTGCCGACCAGCGGCAAGGTGGAAGAGGGGACAAAAATCGATGTCGCCTATTTCGACCAGTTGCGCCACCAGCTGGATCTGGAAAAAACCGTGATCGACAACGTGGCCGAAGGTCGCGACTTCATCGATATCGACGGCCAGAGCCGCCACGTGCTGAGTTACCTCGGCGATTTCCTGTTCAGTCCGCAGCGCGCCCGTACCCCGGTGAAGGCGTTGTCGGGTGGCGAGCGCGCTCGTCTGTTGCTGGCCAAGCTGTTCAGCAAGCCGGCGAACCTGCTGGTGCTCGACGAACCGACCAACGACCTGGACGTGGAAACCCTCGAACTGCTGGAAGAGGTGTTGCTGACCTTCAACGGCACCGTGCTGATGGTCAGCCACGACCGGGCCTTCCTCGACAACGTGGTCACCAGCACCCTGGTTTTCGAAGGCGAAGGGCTGGTTCGCGAGTACGTTGGTGGTTACCAGGACTGGCTGCGCCAGGGTGGCTCGCCACGTCTCCTGGGCGTGACCGAGAGCAAATCCGGCAAGGCCGACCTGAATTCGGCGGTCGTCAAGGCTGAGCCGGCTCCGGTTGCCGCCACTGCCGCGCCTGCCCCTGCGAAAAAGAAGCTCAGCTACAAACTTCAGCGTGAGCTGGAAGCATTGCCTGGCGATATCGAGGCGAAGGAGCAGCAGATTGCAGCGGTGGAGGCCGAGATGGCTGACGCCGGTTTCTACCAGCGACCAGCGGCCGAAACCGCCAAGGTGATTGCCCACCTGGGGCAGTTGCAGGCCGAGCTGGATGCGCTGGTAGAGCGCTGGGCTGAACTGGACGCCTGATCCGTTGACGTAAAAAATCCCGGCACTCAGCGATGAGTACCGGGATTTTTGTTCGAAACGCTTGCCCTTGTGGGAGCGAGCCTGCTCGCGAAAGCGGTGTATCAGGCGACTTGAACGTCGGCTGTCATGGCGCTTTCGCGAGCAGGCTCGCTCCCACAGGTTTGCCGTTTACGAGCGCTTGACCAGATGCACCGCCAGCACGTCGCATGGAGCGCCATGCAATACGTCGTTGGCGGTGGAGCCCAGCAGCAGCGCGAGACCGTGGCGGCCATGGCTGCCGACAACGATCAGGTCGCAGCCCTGTTCCTTGGCCAGGTGATGGATTTCCTGGCGCGGCTGGCCGTAGGTCAGGTGGCTGTTTTCCTTTTTTAATGCCGGGTATTTCACGATCAGTCGATCAAGGCGTTCCTTGGCCTGGTCAAACTGTTGCTGCTGCAACTGGGAAAGGTCCATTGGGACGTCGCCGCCGAAGGCCATGGCCATCGGCTCGACGATATGCACCAGCGACAGTTTGTTGTCCCGGCCTTCGCAGAGAGCGAGGGCTCGCTTGACGACAGGATCGCATTCTTCAGTAAGGTCGACGGCGACCAGGACGTGTTCGTAGTACATGAAAAGCACTCCAGAGAATGGCGATACGGTAAGTATGGCTGGTTTCAAGCGCATTGACGGCGATGCGGGTCAACGGGCTCATCAGAATTCGGGAGTACAGATATGACGGTCTGGATAGTGGTGTCAATCCTGTTGGTGGTATTGAGCCCCTTGGCATGGTTGCGGCCATCGCGTGTCCAGAGCGGTCGCATGGCCCTGCGCATGGAGGCGCGACGCCTCGGCCTGGCCATGCAACTGGCTACCCAGGAGTGGCCGCACTGGCTCAGTCAGCCGCCGCCCAACCCTTGCGCTCAGTACCACCGGCCCCGACGTGGCAAGCAGCCGGCCCTCTGGAGCTACTGGCAGAGCGCCCCTGGCGTGTGGGTCAATCAGTGGCGCGAGCCCTGTCTGGACGAGTCGCTGCTGGCGCATTTCCACAAGCTGCCCGCCAACGTGTACAAAATCGAAGCCGACAAGCAGATGATTACCTTGTATTGGGGCGAAAAGGGCGAGGCGAGTGTTTTGCAGGATATATCCGCAGTGCTCAACGCATTGGCTTGAGGCGTAAAAAAGCCCGACAGATTCATCGGGCGGGTTGGCCAGGCAGGCCGGTAAACCATCTCCTCGGGACGTTCATTCGAACGTCCTTTCTTCATTCGGCTCAAACGTCTTGTCACCAGCTTAGCCGGTTGAATAAGGCGCGCTCGGAATTAGGGCGACTTTTCTAATTATTGATTCTATGAATGGCTGCCCATGCGGCGTCGTGTTGCGGATCCGCAGGGTACGGAAATGACCGTAAAGTCGCGTTCAAGCGCTTGTTTAGGGCGATTGACAATTGACGGAAATTCCGTGAAGGTGACGTACCCAAATCAAACGGGCGTATGAATTGAGCGTTTGTATTTTCAGAACGTTCCTACAGAACCCGACGATCGCGTTGGCGGGTGTGCCTGGCGGATTGGCGTAGCATCGACGGTAATGTCCATGCCGAACCAGCGGTCAGCGTTCAACGTGTACTGTTCAGCTTCCATATCGTGGAGATCAGTTGATGATTTACGAAGGTAAAGCCATCACGGTTAAGGCTCTTGAAAGTGGCATTGTCGAACTGAAGTTCGATCTCAAGGGTGAGTCCGTCAACAAGTTCAACCGTCTAACCCTGAACGAATTGCGTCAGGCCGTGGACACTATCAAGGCAGATGCTTCGATCAAGGGTGTGATCGTCAGCAGCGGCAAGGACGTGTTCATCGTCGGCGCCGACATCACCGAATTCGTCGACAACTTCAAGCTGCCCGATGCCGAACTGATCGCAGGCAACCTCGAAGCGAACCGTATCTTCAGCGATTTCGAAGACCTTGGCGTGCCAACGGTTGCGGCCATCAACGGCATCGCCCTGGGTGGCGGCCTGGAAATGTGCCTGGCGGCCGATTACCGTGTCATGTCCACCTCCGCCAAGATCGGCCTGCCGGAAGTCAAGCTGGGCATCTACCCGGGCTTCGGCGGTACCGTGCGCCTGCCGCGCCTGATCGGTGCCGACAATGCCATCGAGTGGATTGCCGCTGGCAAGGAAAACCGTGCCGAAGACGCGCTGAAAGTCGGCGCCGTGGATGCCGTGGTCGAACCTGGCAAGCTCCAGGAAGCGGCGCTTGAGACGATCAAGCGCGCCATCAGCGGCGAGTTCGACTACAAGGCCAAGCGCCAACCGAAGCTGGAAAAGCTCAAGCTCAACGCCATTGAACAAATGATGGCCTTCGAAACCGCCAAGGGCTTCGTCGCCGGTCAGGCTGGCCCGAACTACCCGGCGCCGGTCGAAGCCATCAAGACCATCCAGAAAGCCGCGAATTTCGGTCGCGACAAGGCCCTGGAAGTCGAGGCCGCCGGTTTCGTCAAGCTGGCCAAGACCTCGGCTGCGCAAAGCCTGATCGGCCTGTTCCTCAACGATCAGGAGCTGAAGAAAAAGGCCAAGGCCTACGACGAAATCGCTCGCGACGTGAAGCAGGCGGCTGTGTTGGGTGCTGGCATCATGGGCGGTGGTATCGCCTACCAGTCGGCGTCCAAGGGCACGCCGATCCTGATGAAAGACATCAACGAACATGGCATCGAACAAGGCTTGGCCGAAGCTGCCAAGCTGCTGGTCGGCCGTGTGGACAAAGGTCGCATGACCGCCGCGAAGATGGCCGAAGTGCTCAACGGCATTCGCCCGACGCTGTCCTATGGCGATTTCGGCCATGTCGACCTGGTGGTCGAAGCCGTTGTCGAGAACCCGAAGGTCAAGCAGGCGGTACTGGCTGAAGTCGAAGACAAGGTCAAGGAAGATACGATCCTTGCCTCCAACACCTCGACCATTTCCATCTCGCTGCTGGCCAAGGCCCTCAAGCGTCCGGAAAACTTCGTCGGCATGCACTTCTTCAACCCGGTGCACATGATGCCGCTGGTGGAAGTCATCCGTGGCGAGAAGTCCAGTGAGCAGGCGATCGCCACCACCGTGGCCTACGCGAAAAAAATGGGCAAGAACCCGATCGTGGTCAACGACTGCCCGGGCTTTCTGGTCAACCGCGTGCTGTTCCCGTATTTCGGCGGTTTCGCCAAGCTGGTCAGCGCTGGCGTGGACTTCGTGCGCATCGACAAGATCATGGAAAAATTCGGCTGGCCGATGGGCCCGGCGTACCTGATGGACGTGGTTGGCATCGACACCGGCCACCACGGTCGCGATGTCATGGCCGAAGGCTTCCCGGATCGTATGAAGGACGATCGCCGTTCGGCTGTCGACGTGCTCTATGAAGCCAAGCGCCTTGGCCAGAAGAACGGCAAGGGCTTCTACGCCTACGAGACCGACAAGCGCGGCAAGCAGAAGAAAGTCGCCGATTCGTCGGTGCTCGAAGTGCTCAAGCCGATCGTCTACGAGCAGCGCGAAGTCACCGACGAGGACATCATCAACTGGATGATGATCCCGCTGTGCCTGGAAACCGTGCGTTGCCTGGAAGACGGCATTGTCGAAACCGCCGCCGAAGCCGACATGGGTCTGGTCTACGGTATCGGTTTCCCTCCATTCCGTGGCGGTGCGCTGCGCTACATCGATTCGATCGGTGTCGCCGAGTTCGTTGCCCTGGCTGACCAGTACGCTGATCTGGGCGCGCTGTACCACCCGACCGCGAAGCTGCGTGAAATGGCCAAGAACGGCCAGCGTTTCTTCGGTTAAGCGCCCAACGACTAGAGCGAGAGAACATTTATGAGCTTGAATCCTAGAGACGTCGTGATTGTCGACTTCGGTCGTACGCCGATGGGCCGCTCCAAGGGCGGCATGCACCGCAACACCCGTGCCGAGGACATGTCGGCGCATCTGATCAGCAAGCTGCTGGAGCGCAACGCGAAGGTCGACCCCAACGAGGTCGAGGACGTGATCTGGGGCTGTGTGAACCAGACCCTGGAGCAGGGCTGGAACATCGCCCGCATGGCTTCGCTGATGACCCAGATCCCTCACACCGCGGCCGGCCAGACCGTCAGCCGCCTGTGCGGTTCGTCCATGAGCGCGCTGCACACCGCCGCCCAGGCGATCATGACCGGCAACGGTGATGTATTCGTCGTCGGCGGTGTCGAGCACATGGGCCACGTGAGCATGATGCACGGCGTCGATCCGAACCCGCACATGTCGCTGTACGCGGCAAAAGCCTCGGGCATGATGGGCCTGACCGCGGAAATGCTCGGCAAGATGCACGGCATCACCCGCGAACAGCAGGACGCCTTTGGCGTGCGCTCCCACCAGCTCGCCCACAAGGCGACGGTGGAAGGCAAGTTCAAGGATGAAATCATCCCGATGCAGGGTTACGACGAGAACGGCTTCCTGAAGCTGTTTGACTACGACGAGACCATTCGTCCGGAAACCACCCTGGAAAGCCTGGCGACGTTGAAGCCGGCCTTCAATCCAAAGGGCGGCACCGTGACAGCCGGTACCTCGTCGCAGATCACCGATGGTGCCTCGTGCATGATCGTGATGTCGGCCCAGCGTGCCCAGGACCTGGGCATCCAGCCGATGGCGGTGATTCGTTCGATGGCCGTCGCCGGTGTGGATCCCGCAATCATGGGCTATGGTCCAGTACCGGCCACGCAGAAAGCCTTGAAGCGCGCGGGCCTGAGTATCTCCGACATCGACTTCTTCGAGCTCAACGAAGCTTTCGCCGCACAGGCCCTGCCAGTGCTGAAAGATCTGAAAATACTCGACAAGATGAACGAGAAGGTTAACCTGCACGGCGGCGCCATCGCCCTGGGTCATCCGTTTGGCTGCTCCGGTGCGCGTATCTCCGGCACGCTGCTCAACGTCATGAAGCAGAACGGCGGCACTTTTGGGGTGTCCACCATGTGCATTGGCCTCGGCCAAGGCATCGCCACCGTCTTCGAGCGCATCTAAGCGTCACGTCGATGGAAGCCGGGGCCAAGTGCCCCGGTTTTTGTTTTTCTGGGTTTTCAACAAGAAAAATTTTGTTTTTATTTTGGAAAGATTCAGCGAGGGCCAAAGCATGCCGATACAACCTGGGCTCTACCAACATTACAAAGGCCCGCAGTACCGCGTATTCAGTATTGCGCGGCATTCCGAGACCGAGGAAGAAGTGGTCTTCTATCAAGCCCTGTATGGCGATTACGGTTTCTGGGTGCGTCCGTTGAGCATGTTCCAGGAGTCCGTCGAGGTTGACGGCGAACAGGTGCCACGCTTTGCTTTGGTGCAGGCCGAGGAGAGCATTTTTTCCAGGCCTTGAGGCCAACATGAGGGCGAGCCTGCCCTTGACCTCACCTTGCAGCCACTATATATAGCGGTGCCGCGTCAGGCGCCAACCGCCTTTCACTTTTTAGAATTCAGGAATTTTCTGATCCATGGGCAAATCGCTGGTCATTGTGGAATCCCCGGCTAAGGCCAAGACCATCAACAAGTATCTGGGTAACCAATACGTGGTGAAGTCGAGTATCGGCCATATCCGAGACCTGCCCACCAGCGGTTCGGCTAGCGCCAGCAAAGAGCCTGCTGCCAAGCGCGGCAAGGCTGCCGCCGGCGAAGCGCCAGCGTTGTCGCCGAAGGAAAAGGCGCGCAAGCAGTTGGTCTCGCGCATGGGGGTTGATCCGGAACACGGCTGGAAAGCCAAGTACGAGATCCTCCCGGGCAAGGAAAAGGTCATCGAAGAGCTGCGCCGGCTCGCCAAGGATGCCGACACCATCTATCTCGCGACGGACTTGGACCGCGAAGGGGAAGCCATTGCCTGGCACCTGCGCGAAGCCATCGGTGGTGATGACAGCCGCTACAAGCGTGTGGTGTTCAACGAAATCACCAAGAAGGCCATCCAGGAAGCCTTCTCCCAGCCGGGCGAGCTGGATATCGATCGGGTCAACGCTCAACAGGCGCGACGTTTCCTTGACCGCGTGGTGGGCTACATGGTCTCGCCATTGCTGTGGGCCAAGATCGCTCGCGGCCTGTCCGCCGGACGTGTGCAATCGGTCGCGGTGAAACTGGTAGTGGAGCGCGAGCGGGAAATCCGCGCGTTCATCCCTGAAGAATATTGGGAAGTCCACGCTGATCTGGGTACCGCCAAGGGCGCCACCGTGCGCTTCGAAGTGGCCCGCGAGAAAGGCGAGGCCTTCAAGCCGCTCAATGAAGCGCAGGCCATGGCCGCGCTGGAAAAGCTCAAGGCTTCTAGCTACAGCATCGTCAAGCGTGAAGACAAGCCCACCAGCAGCAAGCCTTCGGCGCCGTTCATCACGTCCACGCTGCAGCAGGCCGCGAGTAACCGCCTGGGCTTCGGCGTGAAGAAAACCATGATGATGGCCCAGCGTCTGTACGAAGCGGGCTACATCACCTACATGCGTACCGACTCGACCAACCTCTCGGTCGATGCCGTGGCGATGGCGCGTACTTATCTAGAAACCGAGTTCGGCAAGAAATACCTGCCGGAAACGCCAAACGTCTACAGCAGCAAGGAAGGCGCCCAGGAAGCTCACGAAGCGATTCGTCCATCCGACGCCAACACCACGCCAAGCAAGCTGTCTGGCATGGAGCGCGACGCCGAGCGTCTCTACGAGCTGATCTGGCGCCAGTTCCTGGCTTGCCAGATGCTGCCGGCCCAATACCTGTCGACCACCGTCAGCGTCGGTGCTGGCGACTTCGAGCTGCGTGCCAAGGGCCGTATCCTGAAGTTCGACGGCTACACCCGTGTCATGCCGCAGATCGCCAAGCCAGGGGATGACGACGTCCTGCCCGACATGGCCCAGGGCGACGTGATGAAGCTGCTCAAGCTGGATCCTACCCAGCACTTCACCAAGCCGCCGGCCCGGTATTCGGAAGCCAGCCTGGTCAAGGAAATGGAAAAGCGTGGCATCGGTCGCCCTTCGACTTATGCGGCTATCATTTCGACGATCCAGGACCGCGGCTACGTGGCGCTGCACAACCGTCGTTTCTATTCGGAGAAGATGGGCGACATCGTGACCGAGCGCCTGTCCGAGAGCTTCTCGAACCTGATGGACTACGGCTTCACCGCCGGCATGGAAGAGAACCTCGATGACGTGGCCCAGGGTGAGCGGGACTGGAAAAACGTGCTCGACGAGTTCTACGGCGACTTCAAGAAGAAGCTCGAAGTGGCCGAAAGCCCTGACAGTGGCATGCGCGCCAACCAGCCGGTGATGACTGATATTCCGTGCCTGACCTGCGGCCGACCGATGCAGATCCGCACGGCTTCAACCGGTGTTTTCCTCGGATGCTCGGGCTACAGCCTGCCGCCAAAGGAGCGCTGCAAGGCAACGGTCAACCTGGTGCCCGGTGATGAAATCGCTGCGGACGACGAAGGTGAATCGGAATCCCTGGTGCTGCGCGGCAAGCATCGCTGCCCGATCTGCAGCACCGCAATGGACGCCTATTTGCTGGATGAAAAGCGCAAGCTGCACATCTGCGGTAACAATCCGGATTGCGCCGGTTACGAGATCGAAGAGGGCAGCTACCGCATCAAGGGCTATGAAGGTCCGAGCCTGGAATGCGACAAGTGCGGCAGCGAGATGCAGCTCAAGACCGGGCGTTTCGGCAAGTTTTTCGGCTGTACGAACCCAACCTGCAAGAATACCCGCAAGCTGCTCAAGAGCGGCGATGCGGCACCGCCAAAAATGGACCCGGTGAAGATGCCCGAGCTCAAGTGCGAGAAGGTCAATGACACCTACATCTTGCGCGACGGTGCTTCTGGCCTGTTCCTGGCGGCGAGCCAGTTCCCGAAAAATCGTGAAACCCGTGCGCCGTTGGTGATGGAGATTGTCCCGCACAAGGACGAAATCGATCCGAAGTATCACTTCCTTTGCGACGCACCGCAGAAAGACCCGGACGGCCGCCCGGCGGTGATTCGCTACAGCCGCAAGACCAAAGAGCAATACGTGCAGACCGAGGTTGACGGCAAGCCTACCGGCTGGAAGGCGTTTTACGACGGCGGCAAGTGGACCGTCGAAGACAAGCGCTGATCGGGATGGCGTAAGGGCCTTTGATGGCGAAGGAGCTTGCTCTCACTCGCCGACGTGTCGTCGTCCTGCACTTCAGGCAAAAAAAAGCCGCATGACAACCTATGGGTTTTCATGCGGCCTTGCTGTTTTTGGCTTGCAGTGGCCTCGGTTGATCCACGACACTGTCGCACCTGCGTGACGCTTTTATTTCGTTGGGGAGATGCCGCCATGGCCCACGAACTCTATACCCGCACCAATCAGAAAATTTATTTCGCCGGCCTTTCGCTTGAAGCGCTTGCGCGGGCGGAGGATGGGCGTGCAATGAATTCCCCTGCGCTGGTCCAGGCGGGGCGCGAATCGGCGTTGTTTCATTTGTACGGTGCGTTGTTGGGCCTGTGCCACGAAATCGCCGGTTTTTATCGCTTGCCCCAGGCGAATGCGTCACGGGCCGAGCTGGTGTTGACTCGTGAGGTGCTGGAAACAATCGCAATTCCGGAGCTGGCCGAAATGGTCGAACTGGCGCAGAACCCGGAAACCTGGCTGGCCAGATTGCTGGCGGCCCACCAGGCGCTGTTCCAGCCACCACGGGCTCCGCGCAAGCCCAAGGGCGACGTGACCCAGCCGCTGATCGTGGCGGTCAATCTTGACGAAGAAGAGCCAGAGCAAGAGCTTAATCGGGAAGAGTTGGAGAGCTGGCGGCAGAATCTCAAGAACCTGGCCATTCGCTTTCGCGAAGGGTTGAACGAGTGCTGAGTTCAGTTCGTCCCGTAACGTTCGCTAACGACGCTTGGTCAAGATCCCGAGCGAAGCCTGGCCGATGACTATATAATCCCCGCCTTTCGTGGAGAACAGACTTTTATGCCTACGTCCTTTCTAGAAATTGTCGAGCTTCCTGATGGCCGCATCGAGCTGCGCCGGGCCGAAGACGAGGGGTCTCTGGTTACCCTGAACTTCTCTGAGGACGCCAAGGTATTCCTGCAAGGTCAACACGTTGAGGTCGCCAAGGCGATGCTGAGCGTGGGTGTCCAGATGGCTGGCCGCCTGGTTGAAGGCGAATTCAACAAAGAAGAGGGGCCACGGGTTCTTCATTGATCCTGTTCGGCGACTTTTGAGATCTGGTAGCTGTTCTGGCTTCTCTGCCCTGGAGAAGCCCTGCGTTTGTCTTAACCCAATCGAATATTCAGGCTTTGTGCGTCCCCGGTGCGTGCGGCGCTGATCAACTGTTGGCGAGCTGTCGCGGTCAGGGGGTTGAGCCAGCTGACCACCGTATGACTGCGGCCCAGGCGCAACGCTTCGCACGTCAATTGCTGGGCGCTCTGTGTGCCGCGTGGTTGCAATAACAGGATCCGCTCGCGATTGAGACCGGCATCCCGCAACCAGGCCTGGGTAACGCTGGCGGGTGGCGCGATCAGCGTCAGCCACCGAGCGTCCTGGTCCTGGCTCAACTCCCGCAGAATAGGTGCCAGCAGATTCAGGCAATTCCCGGCCGCACCACGCAACGACAATTCGCTGAAGGCCTCGGGCTCGACGCCCCAAGGCGATTCGATGACCTCTTTCAGGACTGGAACCAGCGGTTGGGCCATGAATGCCTCGAACAGCGGAAGTTGCGTGTGCTGTGGTGTGTGAGGGAATTGCATAAAGCCTCCTTTAGCGGCGAATGACGCCGACACTCAAGCCTTCGATGACCAGGTCCTGATCTTTCAGGTCCACTTCGATGGGGGCGAACTCGGGATTTTCGGCTATCAGCCAGACCTTGCTGCCATCGCGCTTGAACCGCTTGACGGTGACTTCGTCGCCGATGCGCGCCACCACGATCTGCCCGTTGCGAGCCTCGCGGGTGGTGTGGACAGCCAGCAGATCGCCGTCGAAAATGCCGATATCCTTCATGCTCATACCGTGCACGCGAAGAAGGTAATCAGCCCTCGGGTGAAAGAACGAGGGGTTGATGTTGCAGGATTCTTCAACGTGCTGCTGGGCTAGGATCGGAGCGCCAGCGGCGACACGGCCGATGATTGGCAGCGTGGTTTCGTCAGCCTTGGCTTCGAAGCCGGGGATGCGAATGCCTCTCGAGGCACCGGGTGTCATCTCGATCGCGCCCTTGCGGGCCAATGCCTTGAGGTGTTCTTCCGCCGCGTTGGGCGACTTGAAGCCCAGTTCCTGGGCGATTTCCGCACGGGTCGGCGGGTAGCCATTGTCTTCGAGGCAACGTTTGATGAAGGCCAGAATCTCTGCTTGGCGTGGCGTCAGCTTTAGCATATCGATCGCTCTGTCTTTTTATACAGTGACTGGGATTATATACAGTGCGAGCCGCTTGGCAATGCCCCTTTTTTCGTGCGCCGCTCGACGGTCGTTTCGGCCGCTATGAAGGGCAGGGCTACAGCCCGGATGAAGGTGTGGTTAAATAGCTGACCGAGCGTTCGCAAAACGTCCCGGCAGGCTTGACAAGCCCAGGGCTGAAACGTATGTTTCAAACAAGTGTTTGTCAGGCGGAGTAGCCATGGCCCAGTCGGAAACCGTTGAACGCATTCTCGATGCTGCCGAGCAGTTGTTCGCGGAAAAAGGTTTTGCCGAAACCTCTTTGCGTCTGATCACCAGCAAGGCCGGGGTAAACCTGGCTGCGGTGAACTATCACTTCGGTTCCAAGAAGGCGCTGATCCAGGCGGTGTTCTCACGTTTCCTCGGGCCGTTCTGTATCAGCCTCGACCGTGAACTGGAACGTCGCCAGGCCAAGCCTGACGTCAAGCCCACCCTGGAAGAGCTGCTCGAGATCCTGGTCGAGCAGGCCCTTGTTGTCCAACCACGCAGCGGTAATGATCTTTCCATTTTCATGCGCCTTTTGGGCCTGGCATTCAGTCAAAGCCAGGGTCACCTGCGGCGTTATCTGGAAGACATGTACGGCAAGGTGTTCCGTCGCTACATGCTGCTGGTCAATGAAGCCGCGCCACGCATACCACCGATCGAATTGTTCTGGCGCGTGCACTTCATGCTTGGCGCCGCTGCGTTCAGCATGTCTGGGATCAAGGCGCTGCGGGCCATCGCCGAAACCGATTTCGGCGTGAATACATCCATCGAACAGGTCATGCGTCTGATGGTGCCGTTTCTGGCTGCCGGCATGCGTGCCGAAAGCGGCGTCACCGATGAGGCAATGGCGACAGCGCAGTTGCGTCCTCGCAGCAAATCCGCCCCGGCGCTCGCCAAGGCGTAAGGCCACGGGTGGGCGCGGCTGCTTACATCCGCTAAGCTAGCCGCCCATGCCGATTCTGCCTTTGAGTTCGTATTAAATTCATCGCCGATGCGCGACCTGCCAGGCCTGGAGCCTGGCGGCGTCATCGTGCATGCGTCGCCGTGCGCATCCATCGTTATTAAGGAATTGCTATGACTGCTGGCCTGCAAGGCTCGTTGATGGTGGACGTCGCCGGTACCTGGCTGACGGCCGAGGATCGCCATCTGTTGCGTCAGCCCGAAGTGGGCGGCTTGATCATCTTCGCTCGCAACATCGAGCATCCGCGCCAGGTGCGCGAGCTGAGTGCGGCGATCCGCGCCATTCGTCCCGACCTGTTGCTGGCGGTCGATCAGGAGGGCGGGCGTGTCCAGCGCCTGCGCCAAGGGTTCGTGCGTCTGCCGGCGATGCGGGCCATTGCCGATAACCCGAATGCCGAATACCTGGCCGAACAATGCGGCTGGATCATGGCCACCGAGGTGCTGGCGGTCGGCCTTGATCTGAGTTTCGCCCCGGTGCTGGATCTCGATTATCAGCGCAGTGCCGTGGTTGGCAGTCGTTCATTCGAGGGCGATCCCGAACGCGCCGCATTGTTGGCCGGTGCTTTCATTCGGGGCATGAACGCCGCGGGCATGGCCGCCACGGGCAAGCATTTTCCTGGGCACGGCTGGGCCGAGGCGGACTCCCATGTGGCCATCCCCAATGATGAGCGCAGCCTGGAACAGATCCGCGCCAACGATCTGCTGCCGTTTGCCAGGCTGGGCAAGCAGCTTGGCGCCGTGATGCCGGCCCATGTGATCTATCCGCAGGTCGATGCCAGCCCGGCCGGGTTTTCTCGACGTTGGCTGCAGGATATCCTGCGAGGCGAGTTGCAGTTCGACGGGGTGATTTTCAGTGATGACCTGTCAATGGCCGGTGCCCATGTGGTGGGTGATGCCGCGAGTCGTATCGAGGCCGCATTGACTGCCGGTTGCGACATGGGGTTGGTGTGCAACGACCGCGCTGCCGCAGAGTTGGCATTGAGCGCCGCCCAACGCTTGAAGATCAAGCCGTCGGCGCGGATCGCCCGCATGCGTGGCCAAGCCTTCGCCAGTACCGAGTATCGCCAGGATCCACGCTGGCTGACAGCGATTGGCGCACTGAAAGCCGCCCAACTGATCGATTAAGGACGTTTGTTATGACCGTTTACGCAATTATCGGCGGCACAGGCCTGACCCAGCTGGAAGGCCTGACCATTCGCCAGTCCCTGGCGGTGGAAACGCCCTATGGCGCGCCATCGGCTGACGTGCAGATTGGCGAATATGCCGGGCGTGAGGTGCTGTTCCTGGCCCGTCATGGCCATCCTCATCGTTTTCCGCCGCACCAGGTCAACTATCGCGCCAATCTCTGGGCCCTGAAGCAGGCGGGTGCCGAGGCCATCCTGGCGGTCAACGCCGTGGGCGGGATCCACGCGGCGATGGGCACCGGGCATTTCTGCGTGCCCCATCAGTTGATCGATTACACCAGTGGCCGCCAGCACACGTATTTTGCCGATGACCTGGAAGCGGTTACCCATATCGATTTCAGCTATCCCTACACGGAGACGCTGCGCCAGAAATTGATTGCCGCCCTGGCCGCCGAGGGCTGCGGCTACAGCAGCCATGGCGTCTATGCCTGCACGCAGGGGCCGCGCCTGGAAACGGTGGCTGAAATCGCCCGCCTGGAACGCGATGGCTGCGACATCGTCGGCATGACAGGTATGCCGGAAGCGGCATTGGCTCGCGAGCTGGAGCTGGACTACGGGTGCCTGGCCCTGGTGGTTAATCCCGCGGCAGGCAAATCCACGGCGGTGATCACCATGGCCGAGATCGAGCAAGCGCTGCATGACGGGATGGGGAAGGTGAAGTCGACCCTGGCGCGAGTGTTGGCGACAGGCTGATCCGGCCATCTTGACGCAGGGTGGGAGCGAGCCTGCTCGCGAAGCGGTTAACCGTTGTTACGAGGGTGGCTGTGAAGTAGCCATCGCGAGCAGGCTCGCTCCCACAGGCATAAACGAACCTCAGCGCTTCTCCAGCTTATCCGGCAGCGGTGCGAACAACGCATCGATGTCTTCGTTCTGCAGTTTCCAGTCCCCGGCCACGCGCCCATCCAGCACGCCGGCCGCGAGGTCGGATTTTTCCTTCTGCAGCAGTTGAATCTTTTCTTCCACGGTTCCCCGGGCTATCAGCTTGTAGACGAACACCGGCTTTTCCTGGCCGATGCGATAAGCGCGGTCGGTCGCCTGGTTTTCGGTGGCCGGGTTCCACCACGGGTCGTAGTGAATCACCGTGTCCGCTTCCGTCAGGTTCAGACCCACGCCGCCGGCCTTCAGGCTGATCAGGAAGATCTGACGCTTGCCGCTCTGGAATTCCTTCACCGGAGTGCGTCGGTCCCGGGTTTGGCCGGTCAGGATGGCGTATTCCACACCGCGCTTTTTCAGTTCGTCTTCGATCAGCGCCAGCATGGACGTGAACTGGGAAAACAGCAGCACCCGCCGACCTTCTTCAAACAACTCCTCGAGCATCTCCATCAGGCTGTCGAGCTTGCCCGAAGCACTGCCTCGGGCTGGCAGGGCGGCGTCGCTGATCAGGCGCAGGTCGCAGCACACCTGGCGCAGCTTGAGCAGCGCCTCGAGGATGATGATCTGGCTGCGCGCCACGCCTTTGCGGGTGATTTCGTCACGCACCTTCTTGTCCATCGCCAGGCGCATGGTTTCATAGACATCCCGTTGGGCGTCGCTGAGTTCGACCCAATGGATGATCTCGGTCTTGGGCGGCAATTCGGTTGCGACCTGTTCCTTGGTCCTGCGCAGCAAAAACGGTTTTATCCGACCGTTAAGGTGCTGCAATCGTACGGCGCTCCCGCGTTTTTCGATCGGCACGCGGTAGTCGCGGTTGAAATCCTTGATGTCGCCGAGCCAGCCCGGCAACAGGAAATGAAACAGCGACCACAATTCACCCAGGTGGTTTTCCAGCGGTGTCCCGGACAGGCACAACCGCTGCCGGGCATCGAGCTCACGGGCGGCCTGGGCGGCCTTGCTGGTGGGGTTCTTGATGTACTGGGCTTCATCCAGGATCAATACGTGCAGCGGTTGCGCTTTAAGGCGCTCGACATCCTTGGGCAGCAATGCATAGGTGGTCAGGATCAGGTCGTAGTCGGCCAACCGCTCGAAATGTTTCTTGCGTCCGGCACCGTACAGGGCCAATACCTTGAGCTGCGGGGTGAAGTGGCTGGCTTCATCGAGCCAGTTGGGAATCAGGCTCGTCGGCATCACCACCATGCACGGCCTGTCGAGGCGGCCGGCGTTTTTTTCGCTGAGAATGTGCGCCAGGGTCTGTAGGGTTTTGCCCAGGCCCATGTCATCCGCGAGAATGCCGCCAACCTCCAGTTGTCGTAGCGATTGCATCCAGCTCAGGCCTTCGAGCTGATAGGGCCGCAGCGTTGCGTTCAAGCCTTCCGGTGCCGCCGCGGTGTAGTCCTTGATGTCGCGCAGCCGCTGGGCCAGGCCACGGATATGTTCGCCCCCTTCCCAGCGCAGCGGCATGTCTTGCAGCGGGTTCAGGCGCAGGGCGTCCGCACTGTTCAGGCGCAGTTTGCTGGTGCCGGGTTCTTGCAGGTAAAACTCGCCAAGGGTCGCCAGCACCGGCTTCAGGCGTCCATAGGGCAGGGCGACTTGCTGCGGGCCGAATTCCGAATTGGGACGGTGCGGCAGGTTGACCAGGATGAGTTCGTCGTCGCGGCGCCGGGCCAGGCGTTCCGGGTTGAACAGCTCGATGTGCGAGCGCATCAGGTTCAGCAGGATCGGCAGCAGGCTCAAGCGCTCGCCGTTGACGATGATCCCCAATTCCAGATCAAACCAGTCTCGCTCCGGAGTTTCCTCGACGCTGGCGTACCACTCGTCCACGGCCGTCAGGTCGAAGCCGAAATCCTCGTCGATCTGCAGCTCCCAGCCTTGGTTGCGCAGTTTTGGCAGGTCATTGAGGGTAAAGGTCAACCAGGCACTGTCGTTGACCATCTCGTAAAGCTCGCCGGCGCTTTCCGGCAGCGCCTTGCTTTGCCGGGTGGCGACCTTGAAACCGAGGATTCGCAGTTGTTCGCGGTAGGACTGTTCCACATCGGTCTGGCGTTTAATACGCAGCGTCTGGGTTTCCTGGCGAATCAGTACGTCAGTGTTGCGCTGGCCGCTGACGTATTCGTCCAGATAGCTGAAGGACAGGGCAGCGCGGTGCTGGATGTAGCGCTGCATCTTGCCGTTGCGCGGCTCGAAGGCGCTGAACTCGATACTCGCCAGCCACAGGCGCGGCACCGGTTGCACGTTTTCCACGAGCACCTGCGGCGGGGCCTTGGGACTGCGGTTGTCGAGCACGGTCTGGAGTTTTTCCAGCAGATGCGCGTCTTTCTCGGCGGCTGGGTAGGCCAGGGTTTCCTGGACCTGCAACAAGACCGCCGCGCAATGTTTGCAGTTGATGCGCACCGGGCAGGAGCAGGCCGCTTCGAGCAGGATCAGCGTGCCCTTGGCTGACTCCTTGAGGCGAATGGTCTGACGATAGACGCTGCCGCCAGAGCCTTCGCAGCTGGCGATGATGCTGCTGTCTCCGGTCTCGACGATCCTGACGCGATTTTCCAGCGCGTATCGGCGTCCGCGCTCCAGGCTTTGTTCCTTGAATCGATTGACCCAGGAGGGTGCCAGGGGTTTGCTCAGGGGCGAGGGCATAGGCGCGCCGGTCAGTCCGGAATCGCTTCGGGCGCCTGCCGTGGCGCGGGCGCGGTCAGCGAGGTGATCTTGATCAGCAGGCCGAGGTGACCGTTATCGAGGAAATTCAGCTGGCCGTTCTTGGTGTGGCTCTGTTGCTTGAGGCGTTCGCTGGCGGTGACCAGGCCATTGGCGTCGATCTGGTTGACCCAGAAGTCGGCGTCGACGTCGGTAAAGCGGCCCAGTTTCATTTCCAGGGTGCCCTCGATGGGAAACTGGCCGAACTGTTCGGTGCCGTCGCTGACAGCGACCTTGCTGCCCTGTTCGCCCAGGTTCTGTTGCCAGGCCTTGTGCATCAGCACGCTGTATTGGCCGCTGGCGTTGAGTTTTTCGACGATATTGCCCAATGCTGGCGTGCGCTGGCTGTCCGGGGGCAGGCGTTGTGCGCCGGCGTCCCAGTCTTCCGGCGCGGCGCGACTGAGAATCGCCGGCTCGGCATTCTGGCGAACCAGGATCATTTCCACCTGATACAGGTCGTCGGCGAAGGCCAGGGGGGCGACCAGGGTCATCAACAACGTCAAGGAGCGAAACAGGCGCATTGGGCGTCCTTCAAGCAGTGGTCGGAGTGAGGCGCTCGAACAGCGCCTCCACGGTATTAAAACGCTCTTCCGGGCGTTCCATGGGCACCATGAACTTGAACATCGTGGCGCCTTCGAACTTGTAGCGTTTGGGCTGGCCCTGGATCAGCTTGATCAGTACCAGCGGATCGACCGGCGTCTGGGCTTCGAATTCGATGCGGCCGCCGTTGGGCCCACCGTCGACTTTCTTGATGCCCAGTTGCTCGGCCTTGAGTTTGAGCAGCGTGGTGCGCACCAGGTTCTTGGTCGGCTCCGGCAGCAGCCCGAAGCGGTCGATCATCTCCACCTGCAAGTCTTTCAGGCCTTCCTCGTCGGTGGCCGAGGCGATGCGTTTGTAGAGGATCAGCCGCGCATGGACGTCTGGCAGGTAATCTTCCGGGATCAGTGCCGGCACCCGCAGATTGATCTCCGGCCCACCGCCCAGAGGCTGGTCGAGGTTCGGTTGCTCGCCCTTGCGAATCGACTTGACCGCGCGTTCGAGCATTTCCATGTACAGCGTAAAGCCGACGGCCTGGATCTGGCCGCTCTGGCCGTCGCCGAGCAATTCGCCGGCACCACGGATTTCCAGGTCATTGGTGGCCAGCACGAAGCCGGCGCCGAGGTCCTGGGTGTTGGCGATGGCCTCCAGGCGCTTTTCCGCGTCTGGGGTGATCTGCTGGCGCGGCGGCGTCAGCAGGTAGGCATAGGCCTGGTGGTGGCTACGGCCGACCCGGCCGCGCAACTGGTGCAACTGGGCCAGGCCGAACTTGTCGGCGCGCTCGATGATGATGGTGTTGGCGCTCGGCACGTCGATGCCGGTCTCGATGATGGTCGAGGCGATCAGCACGTTGAAACGCTTGTGATAGAAGTCGCTCATCACCTGTTCGAGTTCGCGCTCGCGCATCTGTCCGTGGCCGATGCCGATACGGGCTTCCGGCACCAGCTCGGCGAGGTCGGCGGCACATTTCTCGATGGTCTTCACGTCGTTGTGCAGGTAATAGACCTGGCCGCCGCGCAGCAACTCCCGCAGCAGCGCTTCCTTGACCGTGCTTTTGTTCTGCTCCATCACGAACGTACGCACCGACAGGCGGCGGGCCGGCGGCGTGGCGATGATCGACAGGTCACGCATGCCCGACACCGCCATGTTCAGCGTGCGCGGGATCGGCGTGGCCGTCAGGGTCAGGATGTCGACTTCGCTACGCAGGGCCTTGAGCTGTTCTTTCTGGCGCACGCCGAAGCGGTGTTCTTCGTCGATGATCACCAGGCCGAGGCTTTTGAATTTCACGTCGTCCTGGAGCAGTTTGTGCGTGCCGATGACGATGTCGATCTTGCCCTCGGCCAGGTCGGCCACGGCGGCATTCACTTCCTTGGTCGACTTGAAGCGGCTCATCACTTCCACAGTCACCGGCCAGTCGGCGAAGCGGTCGCGGAAACTGTTGTAGTGCTGCTGGGCGAGCAGGGTGGTCGGCACCAGGATTGCCACCTGCTTGCCGCCATGCACGGCGATGAACGCGGCGCGCATCGCCACTTCGGTCTTGCCGAAGCCGACGTCGCCGCAGACCAGTCGGTCCATCGGCTTGGGCGCGAGCATGTCGGCGCGCACGGCTTCGATGGTGGTCTGCTGGTCGACGGTTTCCTCGAACGGGAAGCCGGCGCTGAAGGTTTCGTAATCGGCTTTCGGGTCGGCGAACGCGTAGCCTTCGCGCGCGGCGCGACGGGCGTAGATGTCAAGCAGTTCGGCGGCCACGTCGCGCACCTGTTCGGCGGCCTTGCGCTTGGCTTTCTGCCAGGTTTCCGAGCCCAGGCGATGCAGCGGCGCCAGCGCATCGTCGCTGCCGGTGTAGCGGGCGATCAGGTGCAGGTTCGCCACCGGCACATAAAGTTTGGCGCCCTCGGCGTATTGCAGAGTGAGGAATTCGGCGACCTGGTTTTCGATCTCCAGGGTCGCCAGGCCCAAGTAGCGGCCCACGCCATGGTCGATGTGCACCACCGGCGCGCCCTCGCGCAACTCGGTAAGGTTCTTGATGACCGCGTCGTTGGCAGCGTCTGCGCGCTTCTCGCGACGGCGACGCTGCATCACCCGCTGGCCGAACAACGGGCTCTCGGCGACCAGTGCCAGGGCGGGATCATCCAGGACCAGCCCGTCATTGAGCGGCGCGATGGTGATTGCCAGGCGCTCCTTGCCGGCGACGAAATCCGGCCAGCTGTCGACAGTCTTCGGTCGCAGCTTCAGGCGTTCGAGCAGCTCCAGCAATACTTCGCGACGGCCGGCGGACTCGGCGGTGAACAGCACGCGGCCAGGGAATTGGTCGAGGAAACCGGCCAGGGCCGCCAACGGTTGCGTGGCCTTGGCTTCGATCGCCAGGTCCGGCAGCGCTCTGGCGGGGAAGCGTTCGCGACCGACGCCGGTTTCCACATCCTGTTGGCTCGCCACCACGCGCGGCCAGCTCTTGAGGCGGGCGAAGCAGTCTTCAACCGGCAGGAACAACTCGGCGGGCGGCAATAGAGGACGGGATGGGTCGACACGCCGCTCTTCGTAGCGGTTGCGCACGTCATTCCAGAAGTTTTCCGCCGCTTGCTCGATGCCGGGCAGGGAAAATACCTGGGTATCCTGGGGCAGGTAATCGAACAGGG
Source organism: Pseudomonas sp. Z1-29 (assembly GCF_051131995.1). Lineage (NCBI taxonomy): Bacteria > Pseudomonadati > Pseudomonadota > Gammaproteobacteria > Pseudomonadales > Pseudomonadaceae > Pseudomonas > Pseudomonas sp. Z1-29. Next base: position 2,126,606 of record NZ_CP071645.1, read on the forward strand.
TGGAGGTTTCTTCGAAGAACAGCGGCAGGTAATACTCGATACCGGCCGGGGTGATGCCGCTGCTGAGGTCCTGGAAGATCGGGCAGCGCCGGAAGTCCACGTCGAAGCGTTCGCGAAACCGCGCCTTGAAACGCGTCACCGCGTCTTTTTGCAGAGGGAATTCCTTGGCCGGCAACAGGCGGATCGACTGCACTTTGTCGATGGAACGCTGGTTTTCCGGATCAAAGGTGCGCAAGGTCTCGATCTCGTCATCGAACAGGTCGATGCGATAGGGCAGTTTGCTGCCCATCGGAAACAGGTCTATCAACGCGCCGCGGACCGTGAACTCGCCGTGCTCGTACACGGTATCGACGTAGCGGTAGCCGCTGGCCTCAAGCCGGGTGCGCATTTGCTCGACGTCGAGCTTCTGGCCGATGTCCAGCACCAGGCTGCTGCCCAGCAGGAATTGGGTCGGCGCCAGGCGATGTAGGGCTGTGGTAATCGGCACTACCAAAACGCCATGACTGAGCTCCGGCAGCCGGTAAAGGCTGGCGATGCGCTGGGAAATGATGTCCTGGTGCGGCGAAAAAAGGTCGTAGGGCAGGGTTTCCCAGTCCGGGAAATGCAGCACTGGCAAATCCGGGGCGAAGAAAGCCAGCTCCTGTTCCAGCCGTTCGGCGCTTTGGCTGTCGGCGGTCAGCAGCAGGGTAAAGCGCTTTGCAGCGCTGGCAGCCTCGGCGATGGCCAGGCTCAGGGCGGCACCGGGCAGGTTGCCCCAGTGCTGTTTACCTGCCGCGGCAGGGAGAAGCGGAAGACGCAGAACGGGCACGGAAGGTTGAGCTCCAGCGTTGCGACAAAGTCGACAATTGTAGCGGGGGAAGGGGGCTGCTGTCAGTCGCGGACTATGCTGCAGGAACGCAAAACCACGGCGCGACGGGCGCGCATTGCTCCGCCGATGACTCGGCGGCATAATGTAGCCCCTTTTTTCAGCCCCTACATGTGGAAGGTTACCGTGACTCAGAAGCCCGACCAGTGTCTTGGTGAATGGATTGATCGTGAAGCACTCGCAGAAGCGATGATCCCTCTCATCGGTCAGCTCTACCGCAATAACAACGTGGTGAGCTCGATCTATGGCCGCAGCCTGATCAACCAGTCTGTCATCGCGATCCTCAAGGCCCACCGCTTTGCTCGCCACCGTTCTTCCGACGACAGCGAACTCTCCGTCCACGAAACATTCCCCCTGCTCAAGGCGATGAGCGAGCTCAAGCTCGGCGCGGCCTCGGTGGACCTGGGCAAGCTGGCGTTCAAATTCCGTAACGAAGCCAATGGCCGTAGCGCCGAACAGTTCGTGCGCGAAGAAATGGCTGACGTGGTTGGTCAGCAGAACGCTTCGGCTCGTAAAGGTACCGACGTGGTCCTGTACGGCTTCGGTCGTATCGGCCGTCTGCTTGCGCGTATCCTGATCGAGAAAACCGGTGGTGGCGACGGCCTGCGCCTGCGCGCCATCGTCGTGCGCAAGGGCGCCGAGAACGACCTGACCAAGCGTGCCAGCCTGCTGCGCCGCGACTCGGTGCATGGTTCCTTCAACGGCACCATTACCATCGACGAAGAAAACAACACCATCACCGCCAACGGTAACCTGATCCAGGTGATCTACGCGAAGAACCCGACCGAGGTGGACTACACCCAGTACGGCATCAAGGACGCCCTGCTGGTGGATAACACCGGTGTATGGCGCGATGCCGATGGCCTTGGCCAGCACCTGGCCTGCCCGGGTATCGACCGCGTTGTCCTGACCGCACCTGGCAAGGGCAAGCTGAAGAACATCGTTCACGGTATCAACCACACCGAAATCACCGCTGACGACAAGATCATCTCTGCCGCTTCCTGCACCACCAACGCCATCGTGCCGGTGCTCAAAGCCGTGAATGACAAGTTCGGCATCATCAACGGTCACGTCGAAACCGTTCACTCGTACACCAACGACCAGAACCTGATCGACAACTTCCACAAGGGCGATCGCCGTGGCCGTAGCGCCGCGTTGAACATGGTCATCACCGAAACCGGTGCCGCCACTGCTGCCGCCAAGGCCTTGCCTGAGCTCGCTGGCAAGCTGACCGGCAACGCGATCCGTGTGCCGACGCCGAACGTGTCGATGGCCATTCTCAACCTGAACCTTGAGAAAGCCGCCACCCGTGAAGAGATGAACGAGTACCTGCGCTACATGGCGCTGCACTCCGACCTGCACAAGCAGATCGACTTCGTCAACTCGCAGGAAGTGGTGTCCACTGACTTCGTCGGTTCGCGCCACGCTGGCGTTGTCGACGCCGAAGCGACCATCGTCCAGGACAATCGTGTTGTCCTGTACGTCTGGTATGACAACGAGTTCGGCTACAGCTGCCAGGTAGTTCGCGTAATGGAAGACATGGCTGATGTGAATCCGCCTGCGTTTCCGCGCTAAGCCTTAAAGCTTTAGCTGCTGGTGAAAAAACGCCCCGACTTGTCGGGGCGTTTTTTTGTCTGGGTTTTGCTGTGTTTGGGCGGGCCTCATCGCGAGCAAGCTCGCTCCCACATTGGACCGCATACATCAGCAACAACTCGGTCAACTGTGGGAGCGAGCTTGCTCGCGATGACGATTTATCAGGCACCGCCCACTACAGAGGCCTGCGCCGTGCGCAGTTCATGCCGATTACCCTTGAACAGTACCAACGTCGCAATCAACCCCAACACCGCCGCACCACTGAGCCAGATCCCCGGCGCCGCTTTGTTATCCAGCACATGGATCAGATAGGTACAGGCCGCCGGCGTGAACCCGCCGAACGTTGCCGTCGCGAGGCTATAGGCCAGGGAAAAGCCAGTAGTACGCACTTCAACCGGCATGATTTCCGTCAGGGCGACCACCATGGCGCCGTTGTACGATCCATACAGGAACGACAACCACAGCTCGACGATCAGTAAATGGCTGAAGCTGGGGTTCGCCACCAGCCAGGACAGCGCCGGGTAGGCGGTCAGGATCGCCAGGATTGTCGCAGCCAGCAGCAGGGGTTTGCGCCCGATCTTGTCGGAAAGCGCGCCCATGACTGGCAGCCAGAAGAAATTCGACAAGCCGATACACACCGTGACCAGCAACGCATCCAGCTCCGACAGGTTGAGCTCAGCCTTGCCAAATGTCGGCGTGTAGGCCGTGATCAGGTAGAACGACACCGTAGTCATCACCACCAGTGCCATGCCGGCCAGGACAATGCCGAAGTTCTGGCCAATGGAGCGGACGATTTCCGACAGGGTAGAGCGGTGTTTTCTCGCCTGGAATTCCGGCGTTTCTTCCAGCGAGCGGCGAATTACAAAAATGACCGGTACGATCAGGCAACCGATCAGGAACGGCACGCGCCAGCCCCATTCGCCCATTTCTTGCGGGTTCAGCCAATGATTGAGGCCAACCCCCAGCAGACCGGCAAAGACCACGGCGGCCTGTTGGCTCGCGGACTGCCAACTGACAAAAAAGCCCTTGCGCCCCGGCGTAGAGATTTCCGCCAGGTACACCGAGACCCCACCGAGCTCCACGCCTGCGGAAAAGCCCTGCAGCAATCGGCCCAGCAATACCAGCAGCGGCGCCGCCACGCCCAACGTGGCGTAACCCGGTACACAGGCGATCAGCACCGTGCCGGCGGCCATCATCGCGAGGGTGATGATCAGGCCTTTGCGCCGGCCGTGACGGTCGATGTAGGCGCCAAGGAAGATCGCGCCCAGCGGACGCATCAGGAACCCGGCGCCGAATGTCGCCAGGGACAGCATCAGCGAGGCGAAGGCACTGTCGGTCGGGAAGAACGTCTTGGCAATGGCCGTGGCGTAGAAGCCATAGACCATGAAGTCGAACATCTCCAGGAAGTTGCCGCTGACAACGCGAAAAATCGCCTTGCCGTTGCTCGTGTTGGAAGGCATGTGTAGGTACTCACTCTGGCAATCTTGTATGAAAGCGCTGCAATCCATGTGGGAGCGAGCCTGCTCGCGAAGGTGGTGTGTCAGGCACCTTGACCTTGATCGGTCCATTGCTTTCGCGAGCAGGCTCGCTCCCACAGGTTTTTTTGCATGCGCTGTAGCCCATAATGGCCGGCGTGGTTTTGTGGGGAGATGAAGATTTGTTAACTGGACGATGGATTGGGCTTGTGATGCTGGCCGGCGTTGTGTCCGGCTGCGGCCGGGGCGATACCCTGGAACGCTTCGATGGCCCGACCATGGGCAGCCGTTATTCCGTCCAGTACGTCAGGCATGCCGCCACGCCCGGTCCGAACGTGGTGCAGGCCGAGGTGGAAAAAATTCTCGCTGAAGTGGATCGGCTGTTTTCCACCTATCGCAGCGATTCGGAAATCGAGCGCTTCAATGCCCTGCCTGGCGGCAGTTGCCTGACCATGCCGGGACCTGTGTTTGAACTTGTCCGGGTGGGTGAGCAGCTATCTTCGCAAAGCCATGGCGCGTTCGATCTGACGGTGGAGCCTTTGCTGAACCTGTGGGGCTTCGGCCCGCAATCCCGGCGAGAGGCGGTGCCCAGCGCCGAGGCCCTGGCCCTGGCGCGACGACAGGTTGGCCATGGCTACTTGCGGATCGAAGGCGACCGGTTATGCAAGGACGCCGCGGTGGAAGTCGATTTCAACAGCATCGCGGCGGGTTATGCCGTCGACCGCATCGCCGCGAAGCTCCAGGCTTTGGGCATCGACAGCTACCTGGCCGAAGCCACCGGGGAGCTCAAGGCTGTCGGGCACAAGCCGGATGGGTCGGCCTGGCGCATCGCCCTGGAAGAGCCTCGGAACGATCGGCAAATGGCTGAGCGTGTCATCGAGGTCAACGGCTACGGGGTTTCAACGTCGGGCGACTATCGTAAATATTTCGAGCAGGGCGGCAAGCGTTACTCCCACACCTTTGATGCGCGCACCGGGGCGCCGGTCCTACACAACCTGGCGTCAGTCACGGTAATTCATCCTTCAGCGATGTTGGCCGATGGACTATCGACGCTGTTGCTGATTCTCGGTCCCGAAGAGGGTTGGGATTATGCCCAGGAGCACGGCATCGGAGTATTTTTTGTGCTGCGCGATGGAGAGCGTTTCGTCGTACGTACAAACGATGCGTTTGAACGGATGGCCGGCGAAAAAACCCAATAGATCGTCCAGCAATGAATCCGTGGCGAGGGAGCTTGCTCCCGCTGGGCTGCGTAGCGGCCCCTTTTGTGAGCGCTTCGCACTCAAGCGGGAGCAAGCTCCCTCGCCACGATGATGCAGGCAGGTTTTTGTATATGCATGACAGCGCCATGAAAGGTTACCTGTGGCGAAATAGCGCAGGTAAAGGGGAGCGCCCCCTAGCCTACGACGCGACCAAGGGGTAATGTGCGCGGCGTTGACGCTTCTATAGACTGTGGCCGGGCGCGTGAACCGGTCCCAAATTGTTCCTTCATGCCGCCGGCCGGCATGATTTAGCCGTCGGTGCCAACTGTGGCATCGCGGCCTGTTCTGAGGAGTACGCATGGCTGTCTACAACTACGACGTGGTGGTACTGGGTTCCGGCCCGGCGGGGGAAGGCGCGGCAATGAACGCCGCCAAGGCAGGGCGCAAGGTGGCGATGGTCGACAGCCGTCGGCAGGTTGGCGGCAACTGCACCCACTTGGGTACCATCCCGTCCAAGGCCTTGCGTCACTCGGTCCGGCAGATCATGCAGTTCAACACCAACCCGATGTTCCGGGCAATCGGCGAGCCGCGCTGGTTCTCCTTCCCGGACGTGCTCAAGAGCGCCGAGAAGGTGATTTCCAAGCAAGTGGCTTCGCGTACCGGCTATTACGCCCGCAACCGTGTGGACGTGTTTTTCGGCACCGGCAGCTTCGCCGACGAGCAAACGGTCGAAGTGGTCTGCGGCAATGGCGTAGTCGAGAAACTGGTGGCCAAGCACATCATCATCGCCACCGGCTCGCGTCCGTATCGCCCGGCGGACATCGATTTCAACCACGCACGTATCTACGATAGCGACACGATCCTGAGCCTGGGGCATACCCCGCGCAAACTTATCGTCTACGGTGCCGGCGTGATCGGTTGCGAATACGCCTCGATCTTCAGCGGCCTGGGCGTGCTGGTGGAACTGGTGGACAACCGTGGCCAATTGCTGAGCTTCCTGGACTCGGAAATTTCCCAGGCCCTCAGCTACCACTTCAGCAACAACAACATCACCGTGCGCCACAACGAGGATTACGAGCGCGTCGAAGGCGTGGACAACGGTGTGATCCTGCACCTCAAGTCCGGCAAGAAGATCAAGGCCGACGCCTTGCTCTGGTGCAACGGCCGCACCGGCAACACCGACACCCTGGGCCTGGAAAACATCGGCGTGAAGGTCAACAGCCGCGGCCAGATCGAGGTCGACGAGAACTACCGCACCTGCGTGCCGAACATCTACGGTGCCGGTGACGTGATCGGCTGGCCGAGCCTGGCCAGTGCCGCCCACGACCAGGGCCGTTCGGCCGCCGGCAGCATCGTCGACAACGGCAGCTGGCGTTTCGTCAATGACGTGCCGACCGGCATCTACACCATTCCGGAAATCAGCTCGATCGGCAAGAACGAGCAGGAGCTGACCCAGGCCAAGGTGCCTTACGAGGTCGGCAAGGCCTTCTTCAAGAGCATGGCGCGGGCGCAGATCGCCGGCGAGCCGCAAGGCATGCTGAAAATCCTGTTCCACCGCGAGACCCTGGAAGTGCTGGGCGTGCACTGCTTCGGCTACCAGGCCTCGGAAATCGTCCACATCGGCCAGGCGATCATGAACCAGCCGGGCGAGCTGAACACGTTGAAGTACTTCGTCAACACCACGTTCAACTACCCGACCATGGCCGAAGCCTATCGGGTAGCGGCCTATGACGGGCTCAACCGGCTTTTTTGAGCGGCTCCGGCCGGTGGCCTGAGCCGGCCGGGGAGACCGATTTCAGCAATTCTCGAGGGTGGCGGTGGCCAAACCGGGAAAGTCTGTAATCAGGCTGTCAGCGCCAAAGTCGGCGAGCCTGCGCATGAGCGCGGGCTCGTTGACGGTCCACACCGACACATGCAGCCCCTGGCGCTGCGCCTTGATCAGGCGTTCCGGCGTGCACAGGGTCCAGTTCAGCGCCAGAATCTCACAGCCATAGCTCTGGGCGACCTTCAACGGGTCGAGCCAGGCGTATTCGGCGACCAGTCCACGGGAAATGTCCGGAGTCAGATCCAGCGCGGCCTTGAGCACTTCCCGGGAACTGGAAGTGATGGTGATTTTGTCCAGCAGGCCGAAGCGCTGGGCCATTTCACGGATGCCCAGCACGGTGGCGGCGGCGCGGGTGCGTGAGGCGCTTTTCACCTCCAGTTGCCAGTGCTCGAAATCACACTTCTCGAACAACTCTTCCAGGCGTGGAATCGGGCACGGCTTGATCCAGCCCGGGCCACCCTTGCGCGCGTCATAAGTCACCAGTTCAGCAGCGGTGTGTTCGACCACCTTGCCCCGGCGATCGGTGGTGCGCTTGAGGGTCGGGTCATGGATCACCATCAACTCGCCGTCCATGGACAGGTGCAGGTCCAGCTCGCAACGGCGTACGCCGTGCTTGAGGCATTCCTGGAAACCGGTGAGGGTGTTTTCCGGTGCTTCGCCCTTGGCGCCGCGGTGGCCATAAATGAGGGTCACGGTTATTCCTTATCGATGCCAGATTCGTTCAGTTCCCGGGCCAGGCGCCGTTCCTGCGCCTGCTTCTGCAGGATGTAGCGGGCCAGCAATTGGCGCTGGGCGTCGGTCGGGTGCTCAAACTCGGTGCCTACGTCATAACCGTTGCCCTTGGGGTCGCAATGGGTGACGCGGGCGCGCAACAACAGCCCCAGGGCCTGGGGCATCAGCACCAGCTTGACCGAAAGGTGCGCGCCGACGGCAATGGCGCTGGGGTACTGGAAATCGATGCCGCCTTCGGAAATGATTACCGGCTGGGGATCGCCGATTTCGCCGAGCACCGTTACGGCGATGACCTGGCTGAGCAGGTCGATGCGTTTGTTCATGGCCTTGAGGTAGGCCGCGATGCTGCGCTCGCGCTCGCTGATCTGGCGCAACAGGTGTTGTGATTCGAACTCGCTCAGGTGCAGCTCGCTGAGGAGGTTGAACAGTGGGGACTCATCCTGCAACACTTCCTGGCTGGCTGCTTCAGGAATGGACAGGGGCCGAATTTCCAGTGCGATCGTGTCCTCGATACGGTAGTATTCGCGGCGATCTTCTTCATCTAATGTCGACATGGCGAACCCATGGTAGCGGCGGTGGTCTGAGTGTAAAGCTGGTTTGTGACCCCCGCCACAAGGACGTTCCTTTTCCCTCCGAACAAGCCCCGACATGTTCAGACCTCTCTTCGTATTCATCGGCACGCGTTATACCCGTGCAAAGCGTCGCAATCATTTCGTATCGTTCATTTCCCTGACGTCCATCATCGGCCTGGCCCTTGGCGTGGTCGTGATGATCGTCGTGCTGTCGGTCATGAACGGCTTCGACCATGAAATGCGCACCCGCGTGCTCGGCATGGTGCCCCACGCGACCCTCGAAACCGGCGAAGCCATCAGCGACTGGCCAAGCCTGGCCGCCAAGGTCAAGCAGAACCCGCAGGTGTTGGCCGTTGCGCCGTTCACCCAGATGCAGGGGTTGCTGACCAACGACGGCAAGGTCTCCAAGGTCTTGCTCAATGGCATCGATCCCGGGCTGGAGCGGCAGGTGTCGATCATCGACAACTTCATGCGGCAGGGCAAACTCGACGACCTCGCGCCGGGCAGCTTCGGTATCGTGATCGGCGACAAGGCGGCGACCAAGCTCGGCGTGGCCATCGGCGACAAGCTGACGTTTGTCGCGCCGGAGGTCACTGTCACTCCAGGCGGCATGTTTCCGCGCATGAAGCGCTTCACCGTGGTCGGCATCTTCCATGTTGGCGCCGGCGAGCTGGACGGTTACCTGGGGGTGACCAACCTTCAGGATCTCGCGCGGCTGCATCGCTGGAAGCCGGATCAGGTCCAGGGCCTGCGGTTGAAGTTCGATGACCTGTTCCAGGCGCCGCGCGTGGCGTGGAGCATCGCCCAGCAGCTCGGCGAAGACCGTTATTACGCCCGCGACTGGACCCGCACCCACGGCAACCTGTATCAGGCGATCCGCATGGAAAAAGCCATGATCGGTCTGCTCCTGTTGCTGATCGTCGCCGTGGCGGCGTTCAACATCATTTCCACGCTGGTAATGGTGGTGAACGACAAGAAAGGCGACATCGCCATCCTGCGCACCCTCGGCGCCACGCCGGGGCAGATCATGCGGATTTTCATGGTCCAGGGCACCGTCATCGGCGTCATCGGCACGTTTGTAGGCGCCTTGGTCGGGATGTTCGCCGCACTGAATGTCAGCGCCGCGATTGCCGCCCTCGAAGGGCTGATCGGGCACAAGTTTCTCAACGCCGACGTGTACTTCATCGACTACCTGCCCTCGCAGTTGCAGGCCGATGACGTGTTGATGGTCTGCGGCGCCGCGTTGATCCTGAGTTTCCTCGCCACCCTGTATCCAGCCTGGCGTGCCGCGCGCACCCAGCCGGCGGAGGCGTTACGTTATGAGTGAGTCGGGCATGAGTGAAAAAGCAATCTTGAGCTGCCGCAACCTGGGCAAGTCCTACGAGGAAGGCCCGGAATCGGTGGTGGTGTTGTCGGGCCTCCAATTGGAGCTGCATCCCGGTGAACGCGTGGCGATCGTCGGGACTTCCGGATCGGGCAAAAGTACCTTGTTGAACTTGCTCGGTGGCCTCGATACGCCGACCGCCGGCAGCGTCTGGCTGGCGGGCGAAGAGCTTTCGGCGCTGAACGAAAAGGCCCGCGGCCTGTTGCGTAACCGCTCCCTGGGCTTCGTCTACCAGTTCCACCATCTGCTGCCCGAGTTCACCGCGCTGGAAAACGTCTGCATGCCGCTGTTGATCGGCCGCACCGCTATTCCCGAAGCCCGCCAGCGAGCTACGGCGTTGCTGGAGCGCGTGGGACTGGGCCATCGCCTGGAGCACAAGCCGGCCGAGCTGTCCGGCGGCGAGCGCCAGCGCGTCGCGATTGCCCGGGCCCTGGTCAACAAGCCTGGGCTGGTGATGCTCGACGAGCCGACCGGCAACCTCGATTCCCACACCGCGCAAGGCATTCAGGACTTGATGCTGGAACTCAGCACCTCGATGCGCACGGCGTTCCTGGTGGTGACCCACGACATGAACCTGGCCCGGCAGATGGACCGCGTCCTGCATTTGCAGGAAGGTTGCCTGACGCCGATCTGACCGACCGAAACCCGGTAGCTGATACGGCGCCGGGTCTTTTATTTTCATACGGTGCCCAGCGAATGTTCAGACCGTTATCGATTTTCATCGGCACGCGCTATACCCGCGCCAAGCGCCGCAATCGTTTTGTCTCGTTCATTTCCATGACCTCGATGATCGGCCTCGCCCTTGGCGTGTTGGCGATGATTGTCGTGCTGTCGGTGATGAACGGCTTCCAGCGCGAAATGAGCTCGCGCATCCTCGGCATGGTGCCTCACGCCACCATCGTCGGGGTCAACCCGATCGACGATTGGCAGCCGGTGGCCGCCGCGGCATTAAAAAACCCTGAAGTGACGGCTGCGGTGCCGTTCACCGAGATGGAAGGGATGCTGAGCCATAAAGGCTCGATGCAGCCGATCCAGATCAGCGGCGTCGATCCGGCCCAGGAAGGCAAGGTCTCGATCGTCGCCCAGCACATCGTCCAGGGGCGTCTCGACGCCTTGAAGCCCGGCGAGTTCGGCGTGGTGATCGGTGAGATCACCGCGCGGCGCTTTCGCTTGAATGTCGGCGACAAGGTCACCTTGATCGTGCCGGAAGTCAGCACCGCGCCGGGGGGTATCACCCCGCGGATGCAACGGCTGAATGTGGTGGGGGTGTTCAAGGTCGGTGCCGAGCTGGACGGCTCCATGGCGCTGATTCACCTGGCTGACGCCGCGCAGATGCAGCATTGGCAACCGAACCAGGTACAGAGCGTGCGCCTGGCGGTGAAAGATTTGTACGCGGCGCCGAAAGTCTCCGGTGACATCGCCAGCGGGCTTGGCGCGGCCTACAAGGCCGACGACTGGACCCACACCCAGGGTAGCCTGTTCAGCGCCATGAAAATGGAAAAAACCATGATCGGCCTGCTGCTGTTGATGATCGTCGCGGTGGCGGCGTTCAACATCATCGCCACGTTGATCATGGTGGTGAACGACAAGGGCGCGGACATCGCGATCCTGCGTACCATCGGCGCCACGCCGCGACAGATCATGGCAATCTTCATGGTCCAGGGCACGGTGATCGGCGTGGTGGGCACGTTGATCGGCGGGGTGCTGGGGGTGATTGCGGCGTTGAATGTCAGCGCGCTGGTGGGTTGGCTGGAAAGGGTCAGCGGCCAGCACATTTTCAGTTCCGATGTGTACTTCGTCAGCAACCTGCCGTCGGAACTGCAGCGTGGCGACGTGCTGCTGATCTGCTCCGCCGGGTTCATCCTCAGCTTCCTCGCCACCGTATACCCGGCCTGGCGCGCGGCGAAGATCGAACCTGCGCAGGCGTTGCGGTATTCCTGAGCCTGGACAGGCTTTCGTGGCGAGGGAGCTTGCTCCCGCTGGAGTGCGCAGCGCTCCCAAAAATCTAAACTCCTCCTATCACTAGTGAGATTGGGGCTGCTGCGCAGCCCAGCGGGAGCAAGCTCCCTCGCCACAGGGGTTGAGTCCGGCCTAATTATCCTTGGGCAACTCGATCACGAACCGCGTCCAGCCATCGGCCGATTCACAGCGGATATCCCCGCCATGGGCGCGGATGATGGAGCGGGTAATGGCCAGCCCCAGCCCGGCGTGTTCACTGCTGCCTTCCTGGCGAGCCGGGTCGGCGCGGTAAAAACGGTCGAACAGGCGCGGCAGCAGCGCCGCCGGAATTTCCCCGCCAATGTTTTCCACGTCGATGCGCACAGTCTGCGGCCCGTCGACAATCCGTATCCGCACCTCGCCACCACCGGGGCTGAAGCGCAGGGCGTTGTCCAGCAGATTGGACAGCGCGCGGCGCAGCATGCTGCGGTCGCCCTCGATACGTCCGTTCCCTTCGCGGCTCAGCTTTACCTCGGCGTCTTCGGCCAGTGGCGCGAAAAACTCCAGCAGCAGGTCCGTTTCCAGCGCCAGCTCCAGCGGCTCGCGCTGGACGGCCAGCAAGCCATGGTCGGCCTTGGCCAGGTAAAGCATGTCGTTGACCAGTTGCGCCATCCATTGCAGCTCTTCGAGATTGCTGTGCAGGGCTTCGCGATAGTCGTCCAGCGAGCGTTCGCGGGTGAGCGTGACCTGGGTATGGGTCAGCAGATTCGACAACGGCGTACGCAGCTCATGGGCGATATCGGCGGAGAAGGCGGAGAGGCGCTGGAAGGCATCGTCGAGGCGTCCAAGCATGTCGTTGATGCTGTGGGCCAGTTCCGCCAGTTCGGCGGGCATGTGTTCTTCTGGCAGTCGAGCATTGAGCGAACGTGCCGAGACGCTGCTGGCAATGGCGCCCATACGGCGCAGGGGGCGCAAGCCACGCCGGGCGGCCCAGGCGCCAAGCAGGGCGGTCGCCAGCGCCGAGAGGCCGACGGTCAGCCAGATCAGACGCTGCATGCGTTGCAGGAAATGCTGGTGGTGGGTGATGTCCAGCAACAGTGTCAGTTGGGGCGAATCCGCACGATTGGGATCCAGCGGCGCGTTTAATACGCGGTAGTCATTGTCGGTGTCGTTGAGGGTCGACAGGCCCGGCCGTTCAGGCACCTGGGCCGGCAGGCGGATCGAGCTGTCATGCCAGCGCACGCCATCGCGGTCCTTGATGCGCAAGGCAAGGTCCGGCTGGCGGCTCAACTCGTCCGCCAGGCGCGCCTGGGGGTTGGGGCCATCTTGCAGGGCGCGGCGCACGCCAGTCAATTTGGCTTCGAGCAACTGCTGGTCCAGTTCGATGAAGTGTGCCTCGCTGCCGCGGCTGAACAGCACGCCGGCAAACAACGACACGATGGCAGTGCAGGCGGCAAAAAGCAGCGCCAACCGATTGCTCAGCGACCATCGGCGACTCACAGGTTGCGCTCTTCAAGGACATAGCCCATGCCGCGCACGGTGTGGATCAGCTTGTCGGGAAACTCGTCGTCGATCTTGATCCGCAGACGCCGGATCGCCACCTCGATGACATTGGTGTCACTGTCGAAATTCATGTCCCAGACTTGTGAGGCAATCAACGACTTTGGCAATACCTCGCCTTGGCGCCGCAGCAGCATCTCCAGCAGGGCGAATTCCTTGGCGGTCAGGTCGATGCGTTTGCCGCCGCGTTCTACCCGGCGCCGGATCAAGTCCAGCCGCAGGTCCGCCAGTTGCAGGCTGGTTTCCTGGGCCGCCGAACTGCCTCGGCGCAGCAGGCTGCGCACCCGGGCCAGCAGTTCGGAAAAGGCGAAGGGCTTGATCAGGTAATCATCGGCACCCAGTTCCAGGCCATGCACACGATCCTCTATCGCATCCCGCGCGGTGAGAAACAGCACCGGCGTGTCCAGCCCGGCGCCGCGCACCGCTTGCAGAATCTGCCAGCCATCGCGGCCGGGTAGCATCACGTCAAGAATCAACAGCGCGTATTCACCGCTCACGGCCAGTTGCTGGCCGGTGCTGCCATCAGCCACCAGATCGGCGTTGAACCCGGCTTCGCTCAAACCCTGGCGCAAGTACTGGCCGGTTTTCAGTTGGTCTTCGACGATCAGCAGTTTCATGGTCGGGCTCAAGGCTGTGTTTGAACGTGGGCGTTATACCGTGGTGCATGATGTCATGGGGCAAGCTGACAAAGTTGTAATGCAACTGTAAGCCAGTTGGCGGAGCAAGCGCTCAAGGAAACCGTAAAGGCTGGTAGAATCCGCTGATTCTTCAGTCAGGTTTCCGTCATGCATCCCGCAGCCGAACACTCGCCGCTGGGCAAATCCAGCGAATACATCGCCACGTACACGCCGTCACTGCTGTTTCCGATCCCGCGCACCGCGAAATGGGCGGAACTGGGCCTGACGGCTGAGACCCTGCCGTACAAGGGCGTGGATTTCTGGAACTGTTTCGAGCTGTCATGGCTGCTGCCGTCCGGCAAGCCGGTTGTCGCCATTGGTGAATTCGCGATCCCGGCGGATTCGCCGAATATCATCGAATCCAAATCTTTCAAGCTGTACCTGAACTCCTTGAACCAGACGGCGTTCAACGACAGCGCGAGCCTGGAAGCCACGCTGCGCCAGGACCTTTCCGCCGCGGCGGGCAAGCCGGTAGACGTGCGGATTCGCAGCCTCAAGGATGTCGAAAGCGAAGGCACCGTTGCATTACCCGGTGTCTGCGTTGACGACCTAGACATCACTGTCGACTCCTACGAGCACCCGCGTCCGGAGCTGCTGCGTTGCGATGCATCGCGTATCGTCGAGGAAAGCCTGCACAGCCATCTGCTCAAGTCCAACTGCCCGGTAACCAGCCAGCCGGACTGGGGCAGCGTGGCGGTGGAGTATCGCGGCGCGGCGCTGGACCACGCCAGCCTGCTGGCTTACATCGTCAGCTTCCGCCAGCATTCGGACTTCCATGAACAGTGCGTCGAGCGGATCTTCCTCGACCTGCAACGCTTGCTCAAGCCGGAGAAATTGACGGTGTATGCGCGGTATGTGCGCCGGGGTGGGTTGGATATAAATCCGTATCGCAGCACCAAGGATGTGCAACTGCCGAACCAGCGTCTGGTTCGTCAATAAAATTTCTTGCTGAAGAGTTCTTGTGGGAGGACTCTTGTGGGAGCGAGCCCGCTCGCGAAAGCGGTCGTACATTCAACGCATGTGCTGACTTTCACGCCGCTTTCGCGAGCAGGCTCGCTCCCACAGTGGATCGCATTTCAATTTGCAGATACTAAAAAGCCCTGCTGGCGATAGCAGGGCTTTTTGCGTTTGACGGGCTTAGATCCCCATGCTGCCCAAGGTGTTAACGATATTGCGCAGTGTTCCGGCAATCGTTGGATGCTCCAGCTCGAAGCGTTCGACGGCCAGGTTCACATTGTCAGCGAGGTTGGTGTCCGGTGTTTGGGTTTCCAACTCAAGCTCAAGTTCTATCTGTTGCATCAGCGCGTGCAGGTCGTCGCGCTCGACTTCGGAAAGCGGTGGATTCTGTTCCAATTGCTCGCGCAGTTTGTTGAGCTGTTCTTGCAATTCGCGGGCAGGCATTGGCGTACTCCCTTTATTGATAGGCACTGCCATGGACCGCGACGCTGCGTCAAAAGTCCGTGGCTTGCCTTAAGAGTAATCCACACTCAAGCGCCCTGCATGATCCTGGTCACGGCTTCTCGCCTTTGAGACGACGCAGGCTGATATCGGCCAGGCAGGTATCGAGTTCGCCCAGGTGATCGATCACCGAATGCACGCCCAGGCCGAACAATTGCACCGTGGCCTTGGCCCGTTTGATTTCCCGTTCCTGCTGGCTCAAGGCTTGCCATTCGGCGGGCGTAAGGCCGCACAGCGACCCGCAGGATGCCAGCCCGATGGTCCATAGACCGGCGTTTAGCCCCGACTGCAACAGCTTCGGTTCGCCGCTGACCAATACGCAGCCATCCAGTTGCCTGACATCCAGCGCCATAAGGGCTTGCCAACAGGCATGGGGCGCTGGCCACGGATTATTTGTTGCAGGAAGTTGCGGAGATTTCACCCATGCCGGCAGTGAGGCCGCCAACCCGTGGCTGATGGCGGGTGGCAATTCGTCAAGCCAGGCGCAGGGGATGTCGAGCTGCCGCAGGCGTTGCAGGCTTTCCAACGCCCCGGGTGTAAGTTGCGTGTGCTCGGCCGGCATAATCCCTGGCTGGCGAGCACGCGAGCCGAAATCAACCAGGCATCCGCTGAGGCCAAACAGGACGGCCGTCAGGCTGGGGGCGGGGAGCGGCTTGGTTTCGGCGCGGGGCATGTGGACGTCCTTGAAATAACCCGCAGCCTAACGAGGCACGATGACAGTCCGGTTACAGTGGGATGAAGGCGACCCGTATGGAAAATTCTTACGGAGAGCTTCCTTTTTCTCTGCTGCCTATCCACGCGTTCCGCCTTATACTAGCCACCTTACCGCCTGGGCTCGGCGCCCTTGCCTGAATAATCCAAGGAGTTTTTCCCTATGCGCTGGAGCCATCGTCTAGCTCAGCTGTGTCTATCTGCCAGCGTTCTGCTGGTGCCGTTCGCCGCTCACGCCGCCACGGAAGAAGATCCTTGGGAAAGCGTCAACCGTCCGATATTCACCTTCAACGACACCATCGATACCTACGCGCTGAAGCCGCTGGCCCAGGGTTACCAGTACGTGACGCCGCAGTTCCTCGAGGACGGCATCCACAATATGTTTCGCAACATCGGTGACGTCGGCAACCTGGCCAACGATGTGCTGCAAGCCAAGCCGGCTGCCGCCGGAGTCGATACTGCCCGGTTGATCTTCAACACGACGTTCGGCCTGCTGGGCTTCTTCGATGTCGGGACCCAGATGGGGCTGCAGCGCAACGATGAAGATTTCGGCCAGACCCTGGGATATTGGGGGCTGGGCAGCGGCCCCTACCTGATGTTGCCACTGCTGGGGCCGAGCACTCTGCGTGATGCGCCGGCCAAACTGGTCGACAGCTACGCCACCCCATACCCCTACATCGACAACGTCTCGGTGCGTAATTCGATCTGGGGCCTGAACATCGTCGATACCCGCGCCAGCCTGTTATCGGCCGAGAAAATGGTCAGTGGCGACAAGTATGTGTTCCTGCGCAACGCCTTCCTGCAGAACCGTGAATTCAAGGTCAAGGATGGTCAGGTCGAAGACGATTTCTGAGTTCGGCCGGTTGAATGTGAAAGGCGGCCCGAAAGGCCGCCTTTCGTGCTTTGGCTTATGTCCAGGGCCGGAATCAACCTTCCATTGAGTTACGCTTCGCTCGGTTCTTATAACTCTCTGTGCTTTGACAAATAAAGAGCTCGAGCGGGCTATCTGCATGAGCTTGAAACGCCCCGCGGATGGGAGTACCGTCTGCGCCTTAGAAGGGCACCTCTGATGTATATGCGTGTAGGGCAAACGCCTGAAACCTGTACGACAGAGAGGCTAGAAAGCGAATCCAGTAGTGCGTGCCAGGCCCAGTTGCCCAGCCCCCTACGCCAACCTAATTCTGGCGCCGTTTGCCCACATGCCAAAAACCAGTGCCACGCTGCTGATAATCGATGATGACGAAGTGGTGCGAGCCAGCCTCGCCGCCTACTTGGAAGACAGTGGTTTCAGCGTCCTGCAGGCCAGCAACGGCCAGCAGGGTCTTCAGGTATTCGAGCAGGACAAGCCCGACCTGGTCATCTGCGACCTGCGCATGCCGCAGATGGGCGGACTCGAACTCATTCGCCAGGTCACCGAGCTGTCGTCACAGACTCCGGTGATCGTGGTGTCGGGCGCGGGGGTGATGAACGACGCGGTCGAGGCATTGCGCCTGGGCGCGGCGGATTACCTGATCAAGCCCCTCGAAGACCTTGCCGTGCTCGAGCATTCGGTGCGTCGAGCCCTGGACCGCTCGCGGCTGTTGGTCGAGAACCAGCGCTATCGCGAGAAGCTGGAAACGGCCAACCGTGAGCTGGAAGCCAGCCTGAACCTGTTGCAGGAAGACCAGAACGCCGGGCGTCAGGTGCAGATGAACATGCTGCCGGTCAGCCCCTGGACCGTCGACGGTTTCCGTTTTGCCCACCAGATCATCCCGTCGTTGTACCTGTCGGGTGATTTTGTCGATTATTTCCGGGTCGACGAGCGCCGAGTGGCTTTCTACCTGGCGGATGTTTCCGGACACGGTGCTTCGTCGGCATTCGTGACCGTACTGCTGAAGTTCATGACCACGCGCCTGCTGTTCGAATCCAAGCGCAATGGTACGTTGCCCGAATTCAAGCCTTCGGAGGTCCTTGGGCATATCAACCGAGGCCTGATCAGTTGTAAGCTGGGCAAACACGTCACGATGGTCGGTGGAGTCATCGACGAGGAGACTGGTTTGTTGACGTATAGCATCGGCGGTCACCTGCCGTTGCCCGTGTTGTACACACCTGACAGTGTTCGTTACCTGGAAGGGCGTGGCTTGCCGGTGGGCCTGTTCAACGAGGCCACCTATGAAGATCACGTGCTGGAACTGCCCCCGGCTTTCAGTCTGACGCTGATGTCTGATGGCATTCTGGACCTTTTGTCGGAACCTACACTCAAAGAGAAAGAAGCGGCCTTGCCTGAACGGGTAAGTGCGGCGGGCGGCAGCCTGGAAGGCCTGCGGCAAGTGTTTGGATTAGCCACGCTAGGGGAGATGCCGGATGATATCGCCCTGTTAGTGTTGAGCAGGAATCTTTGATGAGTACCGGTAGAATCCAGTTCGCCGAGCAGGACGGCACCTTCGTCCTGAAGTTTGTCGGTGAAGTGCGCCTGACCTTGTGTTCGGCGCTGGATGCGACAATCGAGAAGATCTTCACCGCGTTGAACTTCAACGCCATCGTGATCGACCTGACCGAAACCCGCAGCATCGACAGCACCACCCTGGGCCTGCTGGCCAAATTGTCGATCCTGTCGCGGCAAAAGGTCGGCCTGCTGCCGACCGTTGTCACCACCCACAACGACATTACCCGTTTGCTGCAGTCGATGGGCTTCGATCAGGTGTTCAACATCGTCGGCGATCCGGTGCCATGCCCGGAATGCCTGGATGATCTGCCTGATCAGGACCAGTCCGAAGAGGACGTGCGGATCAAGGTGCTTGAAGCGCACAAGATCCTCATGGGGCTGAACGACTCCAATCGTGAAGCGTTCCATGACTTGGTGAGTGCGTTGGAGCGGCCCTGATTCCTGGGTGTTGTAGACCGAGCTGAGGCCTTCGCGAGCAGGCTCGCTCCCACAGGGATCAAGGTTGGACTCGGTCAGAAACTATGGGAGCGAGCTTGCTCGCGATGGCGTTTGTCGATCCGCCATATCTTTTGAGCCAAACAGAACAAAAAAGGGCGAACCCATCCAGGTTCGCCCTTTTTCATGCCGCCGGTTCAGCTCAAAGCTTGGCTTGCAGCAACGCTTCCAGCTTCTCCTGGTCCCGAGCGAACTGACGAATGCCTTCAGCCAGTTTCTCGGTCGCCATGGCATCCTCGTTGGACAACCAGCGGAACTGCGCCTCATTGAGGCTCAGGCGCGCTTCCCCGGCCTGGCCAGGCGCCAGCTTGCGTTCCAGCTTGCCCTCGTCGGCGGCCAGTTTTTCCAGCAGTTCGGGGCTGACGGTCAAGCGGTCGCAGCCGGCCAGTTGCTCGATCTGGTTGAGATTACGGAAGCTGGCGCCCATGACCACGGTCTTGTAGTCATTGGCCTTGTAGTAGTTGTAGATGCGCGTCACCGACTGCACGCCGGGATCGTCGGCCCCGGTGTAGTCATTGCCATTGGCCTTTTTGTACCAGTCATAGATACGGCCCACGAATGGCGAAATCAGGAACACACCGGCGTCGGCGCAGGCCGCGGCCTGGGCGAAGGAGAACAGCAGCGTCAGGTTGCACTGGATGCCTTCGCGCTCCAGTTGCTCGGCGGCGCGGATGCCTTCCCAGGTGGAGGCGATCTTGATCAGCACGCGATCCCGGCCCACACCGGCCTTTTCGTACAGGTCGACCAGGCGATGGGCGCGCTTCAACATGGCCTCGGTATCGAACGACAGGCGTGCATCCACTTCGGTGGAGATGCGCCCCGGAATCACCTTGAGGATTTCTTGCCCGACCGCTACACCAAAACGGTCGCTGGCCAGGCCCACGTCACCCTTGCAATCCGCCACGCAGGCGTTCAGCAGCTCGGCATAACCGTGAATGGCCGAAGCCTTGAGCAGCAGGGACGGGTTGGTGGTGGCGTCCACCGGTTTGATGCGGGCGATGGCTTCGAAGTCGCCGGTATCGGCCACGACGGTAGTGAACTGCTTGAGTTGTTCCAGCTTGGAAGTCATGAGCGTGCTCTGTCCTATGGGTCCGTTGACATTACCCGAGGGCCGGCAGCCACTCAAGGGCGTGAAGAGGTATCGATGGCCCCAGCGGCAACAACCCGGAAACGGCTGTTTGAAAGGCCGGGGCAACTATCGGTAGATACGATGCCAAAACAGCGCGCAGGTTCAAAGCAAGTGATGGTTAACGCCCTTCAAGCAACTGCCCGGCCTGATCCAGGAGCGCCAACGGATCCTTGGTCTTGTGAATGTCCACCGACAACAACTGCCGGAACCGCCGCGCCCCCGGAAACCCCGTGCCCAGCCCCAGCACATGCCGGGTGATGTGATGCATGGCGCCGCCAGCCGCCAAGTGGGCGGCGATATAAGGCCGCAATTGCGCCAAGGCCTCGGCGCGGCTGATGACGGGCGCAGTGCTGCCGAACAATTGCTGGTCCACTTCGGCCAGCAGATAAGGGTTGTGGTATGCCTCGCGTCCGAGCATCACCCCGTCGAACGTCCGCAGGTGTTCATGACACGCCTCCAGCGTCTTGATGCCGCCGTTGAGGACGATTTCCAGCTCAGGGAAGTCAGCTTTCAGCTGCGCCACCACGTCATAACGTAGCGGTGGAATGTCGCGGTTTTCCTTGGGCGACAACCCCTCCAGAATGGCGATTCGCGCATGCACGGTAAAACTGCCGCACCCGGCCTCACGCACTGTCCCGACGAAATCGCACAATTGTTCGTAGCTGTCTCGACCATTTATTCCAATCCGATGTTTCACCGTCACTGGAATCGACACCGCATCACGCATGGCCTTCACACAATCGGCCACCAGCCCGGGATGGCCCATCAGGCAGGCGCCAATCATGTTGTTCTGCACCCGGTCGCTGGGGCAACCGACGTTCAGGTTGACTTCATCGTAGCCATGTTCCTCGGCCATTCGGGCGCAGGCGGCCAAGTCGGCGGGAACGCTGCCGCCCAATTGCAGGGCCAGCGGGTGCTCGGCTTCGTGGTGACGCAGGAAACGCTCGTGATCACCGTTGAGCAGGGCGCCGGTGGTGACCATCTCGGTGTAGAGCAGGGCATGTTTGGAGAGGATGCGCAGGAAGTACCGGCAATGGGGGTCAGTCCAATCCATCATGGGGGCAACACTAAAGCGCCGAGACAGCGTAGGCCTTGAATTCACTGGGCTAAAACTCTGTTTATCTAGCATTTTCTTCAACGTGTTCTGGGCGTGATTTCGGGCGTTTTCAGGCGTTTTTGAAGGCTCGGTGGTACGATGTACCACTTCAAAACTGACGCGTACCACTTTTGACATGGCGACTATCAGGGCAAGAAAACTGGCGGATGGGTCTGTTAGCTACACGGCTCAGATCCGCATCAAGCGCGACGGAGTGCAAGTCTATCAAGAGAGCCAGACCTTCGCCCGGAAACAGGCGGCGCAGGCCTGGGCACGCAAGCGTGAGTCCGAGCTAGATGAGCCTGGTGCGATTGAGCGGGCGAGCCGGAAAGGCGTCACGCTCAAAGACATGATCGATCGATATCTAATCGAGGTTGAGAAAGCCCGGCCGCTGGGCAAGACAAAGCGAGCAACCCTTACGGCCATCGGCCAGACGTACATGGGCAAGTTGGCCGACACTGACATCAACACCCAATGCCTGGTTGATTACGCGCTGTGGCGGATGAGCCCAGAGGGGGGAGGCGTCCAGGCGCAGACCGCCGGCAACGACTTGGCGCACCTTGGCGCCGTGCTTTCCATCGGCAAAGACGCCTGGGGTTATCAGCTCGATCCCATGGCGATGGGCGGCGCACGGCGTGTGCTGCGCAAGCTGGGCTACAACTTGAAGAGCCGCGAGCGTGACCGGCGCCCCACGCTGGATGAGCTGGGGGAGCTCATGAAGCACTACCGGGATATGCAGGACCGGCGTCGCAGCATCATCAACATGATGAAAGTGGTGGGCTTCGCCCTGTTCTCGACGCGCCGTCTCGACGAAATCACCCGAATTCGCTGGGATGACCTCGACGAGGCCGGCCAGCGGGTGTTGGTACGCGACATGAAGAACCCAGGCCAGAAGATTGGCAACGACGTCTGGTGCTACATCCCAGACGAGGCCTGGAAGATCCTCCAGACCATGCCCCGTGCCGGCGAGGATATTTTCCCATACAGCCCTGAATCAATTTCCACCTCATGGGCAAAGGCCTGCAAATTCCTGGAAATCAATGATCTGCACTTCCATGACCTGCGGCACGAAGGTGTAAGCCGCCTGTTCGAAATGGACTGGGACATTCCCCGGGTGGCGAGCGTTTCGGGGCATCGTGACTGGAATTCGCTGAGGCGATACACCCACCTACGTGGCAAGGGTGATCGCTATGTGAAGTGGGAGTGGTACGAAGAAATATTGAGGGCGCCCGTCCAACTGGGCGCCGCATCAATGAAGTGGCTCAAAAGGCGTGTTTTAACCCGTTGAGCTGGCTGTTCTCCTTAACCGCGGCTGCCCGCTGTAGATCGAGATAAGCGGCCAAGTCGGTGATATGGATCCCCTTGGCCGATTTCTGGCTGCGTTCCAGGCGGGTGATGGGGATCTTGATCTGACCGCTCATCACCTTGCGCTGGAACATGTCAGGCGTCAGGTGCGTGAAGTAGTCCCGGCAGACCTGCTCCAGCGAGATAATCGCCTGGCCGTCGTACTGGGCCATCAGGATAAAGGCTGTGTTCATGATGTCCCTCACATCCGAAACGATTGGTGAATGAGCGTCGGTCGGGCGGTAGTCCTTGCCGGCTGTGCGCTGTCGGTCTGGATCTCGCAAACGAACCGATGTCGCTCCCGGTTCGGTGCGCTCAATGCCTGAGTAAGCCCTGGCACTGCGCTGACGCACTGCTCATAAGCGTCGGGACCGTCCCAGCGTTGAGCGGGCAAGACCTGGCAATCCGTTCGTGTCGCGTCTGCACATAGATAGAGCAGAAGGAATACGCTCATACGGTGGCCTCGCCGGCATCCATAGTGTTCGTGCTAGTCTTCGCGGCGCTGCTGCTTGGGTTCTGTGCTTGCATGGTGCTGCTCCTTAGTGGTGGTAGGTGTCGGGGAGTTGGCGCTCCTCGACACCATCTTTCAGGCCGTTGTGGCCTGGTCTTGCTTGATGATTGCGATGACTTCATCCCGATCCTTCGCGTAAGCGAAAGGCAGTTCGCCACCTGGGCGAGTGATGGGGTAACGCGCTTCTGGCAACCGGCACTCGGCCACGGTGTAGCCGCTGTCGGTAACCCAGCAGTTCTGCTGCACTTGCCCGTCTCGGTTGCGTTTCGGTGCCCACTTCATGCCCAAGCCCTGATCAGTTCTGCCCAGATGGCGTCGCCGTTGGGGAAGTAGGTGTGCACTTCCTGTTCTGGTGAGAAATCCAGTTGCAGCACGGCCAGGCAGTCTTCGAACAGCGCTGTGTCGAGGCCGCGTAGGCTTGTCAGCACAAACGGGTAGTCGTGGCCGTTGTAGAGCCCGAGCAGGAAACGGCCGACAACGGCGCTCTGGCCTGTACCGCGCTGGGCGACAGGGATAAGGCGGTTCAGTGCCTTGATACCGGCCTTGCGGACGGCGGGGCGCTTTGCTTCGAACTCTTGCAACTGCTGGAACCAATTGGTCTGTTGTTTTTGGGGCGCCGTGTTCATGGGAACTCTCCTTTTGTTGCGGTGGTTAAACGCCCTGGAAAACCCAGCAGCGAATGGTTTTCGGCTTGTCGAAAGCATCCAGCAACCGCACCGAGTTAACGGGCTTGTTCGACTCCAGAAACTTGGGTGACTTGCTGGTCTTAAGCAGGCGTTTCAGGTCGCTGAGCGCGGGCACCTGCTGCCGCTTGTTGGCGGCCATTTCTACGAACTCGTTGAGGTTCACGGCGATCAGGCCGTCCCGACGCGCATGGTTGAGCGCGCCTTTCTCATCCAGGCCATTGAGGAATTCGTACAGGTCCCAAAACTCGCGCACGGTCGGGTGGTCGGCGTTGATTGCCTGCTGTCTCTCCAAGGCCATGCGGCTGACTTCGGCGTGCGCCAGAGCCTTGCGGCGTTCGCCCAGGGGCACTATTTCTGCCAATGCATCCACCAGGCTGCGCAATTGGGCGTGGTTCTTGGCGATACGCACGGTGCGCACGCCGGGCTGGGCCAGCAGCTCCTGTTCGTAGCGGGAGGTGTTCTCCTCCATCAGGCTCATGGTGCTGGCTTCGCGTTGCAGGGCCTTGACCAGGAAGCCGCTGATGTTTTCCATCGGCATGCGTTCCAGTTGCTCGGCGAACTGCTTGGTTTCCGGCGTGTGGTGCTCCCGCGTCAGGTGGACATGGCAAAGTCGCTGCAGGATGGGTTCCGAGGCGCTCACCGGGTTGTTCTGCGCGATCAGCAGGGCTGCGCGGAACGGCGGTTCATGGGTGTCGTTGCCATTGTTCTTCACGCCGGTGGAGCGAACGCTGCGGCCGTTGTAGGCGGTTTTAAGTTCGTCCCAATCGAAGTGTTTAACAGGCTGGCCATCCTTCTGTTCACGCTCCGACTCGATCAGGACCACCGGCAAGTTGCTGACCTGCGAAAAATTTCGTGCACGGCTCGCGGCTGTCGCTTTGGATGGGTCGAAACCCTCGTAGTCAGTGCGCCCAACGAGTTTCCACAGCAGCTCGATCAATGTGGTTTTGCCTGAACCGGCTTCACCCACCAGCTCCAGAAACATCAGGGATTTGTGGATCTGGCGGATCTGCTCAGCGTGCAAGGCGCCCAGCCACCAGGCCAGCACCACCAGGCCCTGTACGCCAAAGCAGCGCCAGAAAATGTCGAACCAACCTTCGTTATAGGTATTGAGGTCAGTATTGATGTGCAGCACCGGCGACTGGCTCTGCGACTTGATGCTCAGCTTGCCGAGGTCGAAGAAGTCTTCCTTGTTGCGCTTCTGTATCGTCCCGCCGTAGAAGGCCAGATCGTTGAACACATAGGCACCGTGCTCGCGGCTGTAGCCGATCCACTCAATGGTGTTCACCGTTTTCAGGCAATCGAGCTGGGGCGCCAGGATCCGTTTCAGTTGTTGGGCGCTACCCTCGAACATCGCGCCATTGGAAACGTTGAGCAGGCGATTCGCGAATTCAGGCGCAGAGGTGAGCTGCTTGGCCGTGAACGTACTTTTGATGACGGCACCTTGCGGGCGCTCGATGCGGAAGTAGTACCAGGCCTCGTCGGTCAGATCGTTGCGCATGTAATACAGCGCCTGGAAATTGCAGTTGGCGATGCTGGTGACCGAGCCCGATTGACGCAACGCCTTGTAGCGGCGCTGTTCATCCGTGAGCAACTGATCCTCATGCCGGTCCGAACTCTCCAGGTCACCCATGGCACGGTCGTACCGTTCAAGGTCCAGCCGAAACCAGTACAGGCGCTTGCGAAACGAAAAATGGAATTCCTTGCGCTCGTCGCGCAGGTAGATCAGAAATCCCTTTTCCTCTGCGGAATCAGCCAGAAGCAAGTCCCCATGGTGAAGGGCTTCGTCGAAGTCTCGCTTGATCTGCTCGGCGCGTTTGTCGTCGCCCTCGATCGACTTCCACCGTAGGTGAAGGTCGTTCCAGTCCACTTTTCTGCCATTGGGCTGCGGAATCACTGCGGCTTTGCAGGTGAATCCCAGGTCGCGGGCTTCCTTTGCCCAGCGGCGCATGTTGGCCTTTGCGACGGGCTCGTTATCCAACGCCCAAACCAGGCGCGGCAGGCGCTTGTCTGCGTCGTGGCGCAGCTTGACCAGGGCCTTGAGCGAGTCGGTCGGGCAGGGGGCGCTGGACATCATCGACACGGCCGAGGTGTCGTTATGCAGCAGTGCGATGGCATCGAAAATGCCCTCTGTAATCCAGAGTTCATCGACGTTCAGCAGGTCCACGCTTGGCGGACACCACCAGACGCCCTTGTAACCTGGCAAGCCTTCACCGGTTGGTCGGAAGCGGGCTTTCATCTTGCCGAATCGGTCAGGTCGGTCTATCAGGCGCTCCCAGTAGCCGCCTTTTTCCAGGGGGAAACGCACCGTGGCACTGCCGATGTTCAGCCGGCTATCCCAGTAGTTCTCCTGGGTGAACCAACCGGCGATCAGCTCAAATTTGAAGCCCCGAGCGAACTCAAGGTAGGCGCGTGCTGTGGCGACCGGGTTATCTGGTGTAGATGGTGCGTTCTTGCTCCAGTCGTTGAACAAGTCGGCGTAGACGTCCTTGACGTGGACACGGTGGCCGCATTTTTCCGGCCGGCCACAGATCAGCGTCCAGGGCGAATCGTAGAAGGTGTACAGGGTCTTCTGGCCGCATCCTGGCGCAGGGCATACACCCTTGCGCATGTAGTTGGTGCCGGGCATGTGCTTGAGCTGGTAGTCCCGCTCAATGCGTTGGATGACGTCGGCTCGCAGCCTTTGTTCCATTTCCATCGTGGCTTACTTCGCTTCGTCGAGACTGTGTTTAATGGCGCCGATCAGGCGTTTTTGCGCGGCCATCACCGGGAAGGCCGCGAGCAACGAGCCATGCCGCAACCCCTCGGGGATCATGCGAAAGCGGTCGTCGTACCAATGCTCGTTGAACTGCTGGGCGTACTGGCTCCGTAGCGCTTGGAGCAGCGCTTCGGCCTCTTCGCGTGGCAGTTTTGCGGTGATGGCGACGTCGATTTGCATGGTCCACCTCGAATTTCGGGCAAAGCTCACCCAAACCCACGGGAAGCGGGGCAGGGCGGGTTGTTTAAACGGGGGTTACTGAGGGTGTTGCTTCAGCGCGTCATCGCGCTGGGCGAGCAGGGTTTGTGGCAGCAGCCTTGCCGGAACCGGGTACCGAAGGTCGGCCCGAGTATCGATAAGGTGGACGACAGTGCTGCCTGGGCTGTTTCCCCAGTCCACGCCGATCCACCTGCGCTGGTTGATGACCTGCAATTCAGTCCAGGCGTTGTGCACCAGCTTTTGCGCCATGAACACCGGCACTTCCATCGCGGTGGTCATGTGCCGAACGCAGTTTTCGTACAACAGATCGGAGTCCACCAGGTGCTGCGCTTCGTGCCGTTGCAGGTAGGCGAACGCCACCCGCTGCATGCTGCTGCGGTAATCGTGGTCAAGCTCTTCATGGTTCATTGCGCACACTCCATTTCCATTTGGTCGAGCAGGTCGGGTTGATCGTTGGCGGATTTCATCGCGGCACGGCGCAGAGCAATGTCGGCGATGGGCAGTTTGACGGTGGGGTTAGCCATGCCGCTGGGGCTCATTTCATGAGTCATTTCGAACTCAGCCCGCACCGACCAGCCGCAGGCCTCGTTGGTGCATTGCAGGTAGGCCACCCGCAGGAAAATGTGTGTGCCTTCGCTGGTGCGGATACGCATGCGGCCGAGGCAGTGAGGGCAGACCAGCTTGTAAGTGCTCAATGCTTGCGCTCCTTGCTGTG
Organism: Pseudomonas sp. Z1-29; assembly: GCF_051131995.1. Taxonomy (NCBI): domain Bacteria; kingdom Pseudomonadati; phylum Pseudomonadota; class Gammaproteobacteria; order Pseudomonadales; family Pseudomonadaceae; genus Pseudomonas; species Pseudomonas sp. Z1-29. The sequence goes on from NZ_CP071645.1 coordinate 2,153,970, forward strand.
CAGCTGGATGGTGGCCAGCACTTCGGAATGGCGCGCAGCCATGTAGCGATTGTGAGCACCGAGAATTGCCGCAGCCTCGCCTGGTTCAACCACGCCGTCTTCTAGCGCCTTCGCAATGATCTGATCGACATAGCCGCGCTTCGCTGCGGCGTGTACCGACCGGCTGTACAGGTCGATGTTGTCCAGCGTCTCGGGTTTAGCGAGCGGCACAAACATGCCGCCATACATGGCTGCGACGTATTCAGGCAGGTGGGTCGTGCCGGCGTCCTGCTCAAGCAAGTGAATCTGCTCATCGCTCAGGGGGCGGCTGCCGGCGTTTTCGTAAACATGGTTATCGAACTTCTTGAGTTCATAACCGAGCCGGGCAGCGGCGCACTCGCGCCCGCCGGGGTAAGCGCAGATGACTGCGCTCATCACTTGGCGCTTGGTCGCTAGTAGTGGGCGTTTCATGTTCTGGTTTCTCCCTGGCGCCATCGGCCCTACAGTCACTTCACACAGCCTTGCATTCTGTTTGCTCGTTGGAATCCGCCAGGATTCCGGGTAGGACTTCCTTGCCGATCACCTTGGAGAGGTCACGCAGAATGCGGAACGACAATCGCCCCCGAGGCAGCGTGTCGTGACCGGCCCAGCGTTGGACTACCTGAGTCACCGTGCGTGGCTCGTAGCCGTGACTGATCGCGAACTGGCGGAAATTACTGCCGTGCTCAATCAGTCGCGCCTGAATCTGACGCTTTTCCATGGCTTGGCTCATGGTTGATGTGTTCCTGTTTGGTTAAGATGTACTCGTTACGCATAAGCCTATTTACTCTTTCTGAATAAATCAAGCGGTATTGACTCTAAATGAATAAAACGTCGCTCGACGCCGTGCTTGATCGTTTGATGACGGTATTTTCGGTTGATAACGATAGCGAGCTGGCTAGAAAGCTCCATGTGAACCGCCAGACGCTCGGCAGCTGGCGAAGTCGTCAGTCAATTCCTTATGCATTGTGCGTAAGCGTGAGCGACACCGTAGGAATTTCACTTGATTGGCTGCTTGCGGGTGAGGGCCCTATGCATCGCAATCTTCCTGAGACGAAGCCCTCACCAGCGCTGATTGATCCCCGGGAGGAGGCCATGCTTGAGCTGTTCCGGTCGTTGGGAGAGGCGGGTAAACGGGAGATACAAAGCGCTGCTGAGGAAAAGAAACGCTTAATGGACATTGAGCAGCGCCTCAAGGATTTGACTGAAGCCCTTGCCGATACCAAACGGCCAGCATAATCTGTACCCATTAAGAACGGATGTATTCGCTAACGGCGTAAGGCCGATGACTTACGCTTCCTCCGCCGCACAAGGGACGTGATGCATGCTTAGGAAAAATCTCGTCTCTGCGTCAGTAAAATATTCGCAAGAGCTTATACGTACAGAACTCTCATTCTTATGTAGTAAGCAAGAAGCATGCTCTATGCCTTGTTTTCCGATAAAAGACAGCAATCGCTGCCATGTCTAATTTCAAATTTTCGCGGGGTTCATTATGCCTGAACCATTAATCGTGATTGAAGAGCCTAAAGGTGACTTTCACGAGTTTACGGTCGATGCTGCATTGTTCCGAGAGTTGGGCGAGCGACTAGTTGGGAAACCTCACGTTGCATTGGCAGAGCTTGTAAAGAACTCTTACGATGCAGAAGCTACAGAGGTGACCATAGAGTTTAAAGACGACAGTATCATCGTTGCGGACAACGGCGACGGCATGTCCAAAAATGATTTTATCAATTACTGGTTAAGAGTTGGGACTACTCATAAGCAAGAGCGACAAGTAACTGCGAATCTTAATCGGTCAATAACGGGCTCTAAAGGAGTTGGGCGATTGTCGGCTCAATTTTTGGGTGATGTCCTAACGATTGAGACTGTTAAGCGTAACGAGCGAGAATTTGTTGAGGCTACTGTAAATTGGAGCAACGCTAGAGGTGCTGGTGAGATGATAAATGCGGGTGCATTCATCGACACCAGCCAGCACTCTAGTTTGATTTATCAAAAATATCCTAACGGCACTTGCGTAAAAATTGAAGGTTTGAAGCAGATTTGGAGTTCTGATGATCTTCGAGAGTTGGCAAAGGAGCTTTGGTTTCTGCGTCCTCCCGCGAAACTTATGGGTGGGCTAGATGTAAAAGACCAATTTGATGTCATCGTGAAGGGATTGCCGGATGAGGACATAGGCGAATTTTCTAGGCAGATGAATAAAGCCCTAGATAATTGGATCGCAATTATCGAAGGGTCGCTGGAGGATGGTAGGGGGAAAGGTGAAACAAATGTTACTGTTACGTTCAAGAATGGAGATGTCTATGAGGCTTCGTTCGAACCAAGCAAACGGGTGCTTGATGAGGTAAAGTTCAAGATTTTTGTCTTCAAGTTGTCAGGTAAGCAAGCAGGCGATGTAAAAGTTGGGGACGCGCGAGAGTATTTTAAAAAGTTTGGTGGTGTTCATATCTACGATAATAGCTTTCGGTTGCCATTCTATGGTGGGGGGGAGCAGGACTGGCTTCAGTTGGAGATTGATCACTCCCACCGTCTTAATAAATCCCAGCTTTTGCCTGCCAACTTGCAAGTATCAAGCGGGTTGAACGATCTACCCACAAATGGTCGTATATTTGGTGTTTCTCAAATATCGACCTCGCATGAGCGGAGTGCAGCCTCTTACGAAGATGTTGAGCGAGGTAATTATCTTAACGTACAGGTCACGCGAGATAGGCTTATTGATAATCTCGCATTTGATGAGCTGGAAAGGTCAGTAAGATGGGCGATCGATTTTTATGCGATGCGTTCATTTGAACGACGACAGATGATGAAAAATGCCGCTCGACTTGATGTCCCTAAAACCGAGCAGAAAATATCTGAGATTAGAGAGGGGTTGTTTCAGCTCTCGCTTAAAGTACCTGATTCTATAGCGAGCGAAATTGAGGTCGTATCCAACCGGTTTAAAGAGCTTGAAGATCTTGAGGGAAAACGTAGAGCTGCGTTGAATGAGGAGCGGGTACTGCTTGGCGCTTTAGCTACCACAGGTATGGCTGCAATAGCTTTGGAGCATGAATTAGGGAAGGAACTCACGGCTTTAAATGACATAATCTTACGGCTTTCTAATAATACAGATGCAGTTTCGCTCGGTCAGGGTTCTGAGCTTTTGGCTATTATAAGGTCTTGGGCAGATAGATCCGCAAAAGCTCGAAAGCTATTTTCACCGCTTATGAGTCAATATGATCGCGAGGGCAGAAATAAGTACAACGCACAAAAGGTGCTCAAAAACGTCATAAATAATTCCGAAGCCTTACTAAGGAATGTATCAGTTAGTGTGGAGAGGGTTTCTAAGACGGTCATATTGCCTGAGGGGACTTTAGCTGCATGGAATGCCATTTTTCAGAATGTTTTAATAAATTCAATAAATGCGATGATTGATTCTGACGTTAAAGAAATTTCTTGTTTCGGAGAGAATTTCGAAAACGGTCGCTCCGTAGTTTATGTGATGGATACGGGCGTTGGGGTGAGATTGCACGACAGCGCTGACTTATTCAAACCTTTTATCCGCAGGCTCGAAATTCCAGATGAGAGAAAAGCTCTCGGCTTAGGTGGGGTTGGGTTAGGCCTGACTATTGTCAAAATGGTGGCCGACTCGCTTGGTTGCGATGTTTCATTTGCGGAACCGTTACCAGGGTTTAAAACCGCATTTAAAATTGAATGGTTCAGTTGAGGGTGGCATGAAATTTCTAATTTTGGATGATGAAACAGGTCGCGCCGAAACGTGGGCGGATACCATACGGAAGTTTCTGGTTGATGGAAGCGAAGTTAAGGTGTTTAACCGTGATGAAGTTTCGGATGTTATAAACGAAATACAGCAAAAGAGAATTGAAGCAAGAAATGGTAGATTTGAAAGCGTTAAAGCACTTGATGGTTATGATTTGGTGATTATAGATTACGACTTGCTTGGTTTAGACTCGAGTGGTGGTAATGCAGGCTGGTCTACCGGGGCGGAAATTGCGTACGCTGCCAGGCTTATGTGTGACGTGGGGCCGTTGGTGGTTGTGAATCAATACGGGAATAACTCTTTTGATCTGACCATGAAGCGCTCTTGGTTTTCGAAAGCTGACTTAGATATGGGTAGTCATCAGGTGGTGAATCCTGGAGCCTGGAAGTCAAATGGTTTTTCTGGTTTTAGGCCTTGGCATTGGCCAAATCTTCAGGAAGAGGCGGCTCGCTTTTCGAAAATGACAGACTTTGTACGGGAAAGACTAGATGCCAGTATCATCAAAACATTTGGATTTGTTTTAGAAGACACCTCTTCTCCTAAATATATCGGATACGAGCTCTCCGGGCTTCTAGGAATAAAGGATGAGGACGTGACTTTTAGAGAGCTGCTCACTACTGCGACTGACGTGCGAGTCTTTCATATTCTTGAGAAAGATCTCAAAATTTTGCAGGCTATGGATAATGATCGTTTGGCAAGAGTTACGGCTAACGTTGTTTGGCGTTGGCTTGAAAAAATAGTTCTACCTAGTCAAGAGACACTTTCTGATCTGCCTCACTTGGCTCTTGAATTACCTTGGATCTTTACAGGTTGGAGAGATTCTGAACAGTGGAATCGACTCAGTGATTTGACATTGACTGCTGAATTGAATCCTTTGGCTAAAGAATATGCATTTGTACCGGATTTTATGTTTTCACGACCTGTTTACTGGGGGGGTATGTTAAAAGAAAAATTGGTTCGCCCTGATGATTTTGATGTCTCGCAGATACCAAATTTAGTTTTTTGCGAGGACACTTCCCAGTTTGTTTGCGAGGAAGAGGCGACAGATTTTCCTAGTGATTTACCAGCCTTTGAAAAACAACGCTGGGTGAAAAACGGCTCTCCCGACTTCGCTATTGAGGTTAATTATGAACCACAGTCGTACCTGCTGATGTAGAGGTTTTCCATGAGTAAGGAGTTTGAGTCTTTAGGGAAATTTTTAGTTCAGTTGCACGCTCGGAATTCCGATCGGTTGCAAACAGTCGGTAGTTTAAAAAAATACTGGGGGTTGCGCGCTACACCTAGAACGGTCGGGGGGTTTGATTTTCTTTTTGCGGGCGATCATAAAGTTAAGCTTGAAAGGGATTTGGCGGATTTTCTAAAAAATCCTAGAGGATTAACTCCGTTTTATCTGTTGGACGCCGATGAAAGAAAAGATTGGGTTACGTTAATTCGATTAATTGCAAAGGATAACAACAAAATCAATGCCGAAATTGTATCATTAAAGCAAATGGCCGGTGAGTATAAAGGATTTGGTTATAGATACGAACACCCAGAAAATGCAGGTGATAAACATAATTTTTTTCACATACAACCAATCCGCTCCACTGACTGCGGAGCGATAATTCCTGGGGTAGAAAATTGGCTTCCTGTAAGCTATCCCGCTTTTTTCATGATGGCGGCTAGTTCTTTTGAATTGATTTTATATTCCATACATTCTCTATGTGGATGGAAAGTTGTCAGTGAGTATATGATAAGGAATAAGTTAAATAGTGCAGCTGTGGATATGATGCTGCGAACAGCGGTTTAAGCTGTTCGCTGTAGCCATATTTATTTTAACTTGATTTGCTTTATGTGAATTAAGAGGCTTTCGCCAATTACTTCGCCTAAGCGCACGGGGACAGCATTACCAATCATTCGTCCAACAGCTTTGAAAGTTATTTGGTCTGGTGGCATAAATAGGTAATCCTCAGGAAAAGACTGAAGTGTCGCAGCTTCCCGCAAAGAGATTCCTCGATCTTGGCTGGGGTGACCGAAACGTCCGTTTCCAAATCCATAACAAAGCGTAGTCATGGTCGGGCTGGGCTTATCCCAGCTCATGCGCCCATAAACACTTGGATATGTTTTACCGCTTTCTTTCTGATGGCACTTGGCTCGAAGATCTGGTCTCCAGTCCTTCCATGTGCCTCCTTCAACAGATTGCTGGATTCGCTCAAGATTGATTGGTGTCAAGCTGGCGGATCGATGCATTGGGTCTGATGGATGGCATTCGCCGGCCGCAATGGCAGGAAAGTGCGCAATCTTTTTCCTAACTGTCACATGGTCGTTAGCATGCGTCGGATCAATCAGCTTGATTTTTCCAAGCTTTGAGGCAAGTAGTACATGCCTTTTGCGGCGTTGGGGTAAGCCATAATCGGCGCAGGCGACGGTTCCGGACCAGATTTCGTAGTGATCTTGAAGGGACGCTACGAAGTCATGATAAACCTGGTGTTTGGTAACGTCTGGAACGTTCTCCATGGTTACCAACTCGGGTTGAACCTCTCTTATGAGGCGTTGAAATGCATAGAGCAAGGGCCATTTTCGATCGGTTGTGGTGTCCCTGCCTTGGTTGTAGGACGAAAACGGCTGGCAAGGCGCGCAGCCAGCGAGAAGCTTTATTGATCCAGGCGTATAGCACCGTTCGATTTCTTCAGCCGTAACGTCTTCAACGTTTTTCCCGAAAAATACGGCTCCATTATTCCGCGTGTAAGCATATTCACAGCTAGCGTCGATATCAAAACCTGCGCGTACCCGAATTCCGGCCTCGCGTAATCCCGCGGTCAGGCCACCAGCTCCGCAGAAAAGGTCTACAGCGTCAATTTTGAACATTTTTTTGCCTCCGAGCGGGAGGCATTCTAGCGCGTAAGACGGTAAAGATCGAGGTCGGGCACTGAAAATATATACATGTCTTTTACGTTTGCTGCCTCGCTGCTTGTGTCAGTGCTTTGAGCTGTTCAGAATCGGCCATTGGAGGCGCACGTGAGTCATGCGGTAGCAGATGGAGCATAGAAGCATCAGGTCATTGAGCCGGGTAGGGCCTTTGCGTGTGGATCGGCTTGGCTTTGTGTGGTGAACGTCCATCAATCCTTCACTTATACTGCTGCAAACGATCTATACAGTCATGGTAGGAATGATGAGCGTCGCCGACATGCGCATTAAGGAAAATGATCTTCTGATTCGTCTTAGAGACCGGCTTACGAGAGCAATTGAACACGGTCGTTCCGATCGTTGGTGTCTGGCGCTCTGGAGCCGGTTTATTAGGGCCAGGGATGGTTATCAATGCATCGTTTGCGATTCTGATGACCGGATTGAAGCGCACCATGTGTTCAGGAGAACCTTGGTTCCACGGGCAAGGTACGAAACGGGCAATGGAATCACGCTTTGTCGCAAATGCCATAAGGTCGCACATGAAGGCTTCAATGGGAGGCCGGATTTGAGTCTACCGATAGGAGCCCAGGGCGGGGATGATCAAGATGAGATCGCTTTTTATTATCTAAAGCTACTTGAAGCTGCGGAGGCACGGGATCTAGCTCACGACGAGTTCTATGCATTCAGCAATGAAATGCTGTATTTCTTCGTAAAAGTACAGGGCTTTGAGCAATTCTATTGGAGAGTCCAGGAGAAGGAAATAACAGGTCTCATAATGGCTTACAACATATGGAGACGTGCACCTGAGAAGATGACGATGGCTGTTTTGAGAGCTAACCTTCCAGAGTTTTTTTAACCAATTTTGACTGCTCGCGATCCGCGGCACGCTTCGCTGTTCTCTCGCTTGCGTACAACCACCGCAACCGCTTCGGCTTGCTCTGATCCCCCGCCGTCACAGTCTTTTCCTTCCCGGTTTTCTTGTCGCGATAATACGCAATGATACCCGTGTAATCCCCTTTGTTTTCCTCTGCCAACCCCTCAACCGTATCCTCGGGCAGCTTGCTCTCCAGCTCCAGGCTCACGGTGTATCCATTGTCCGGGCTAAGGGTGTGCTGCACGTTGCCGCCGTACCAGATGATCTCGTCAATCTCCGGTTTCACGCCCTGGAGCGTGTAGGTCAGTTCGGGAATAAGGTCAGGCCGCCCCCGCGCCAGGGTATAGCTGAGCGTCGCGCTGCCACGTTGCAGGCGGTTGAATTCCGCCCGGGCAGCGCGCAGGCCGGACTGGCGGTCGCTGAAGGTGTGGCGCAGGTCTTTGAGGTTTTCACCACCACCGGCGATGGCCTCCTGTTTCTTCGCACTGTTCACGTCGTAAAAATAGGCGCGCACACCGTCGTAGCTGTCGCGGTCAGCTTGCAGATAACGGTGTTGGTCTCCATCGGTGCGGGTGAGAGTGATATGCGGCAGCTCGGCGCCGGTGGCCGTTTTGCCGCCGCCCGCCGGCAGGCACAGCAGGCAGCCGGCCTTGACGGTGACCACCGCGTCGAACTCTTCCCCCAGGCGGCTGATCAGGTTGGCGTCGGATTCGTTGGCCTGGTCCAGCTGAAGGATGGGCAATCCGTCCAGGGCGCCGGCGATGGTGGCGGTGAGGCCGTTGCCCAAGGCGATATCGCCCAGGACGTCGCCGAGGGTGGTGTTGCTCCAGCTGCGCTCGCGTTTAGTCTTCAGTCCTTTGCGAAGATCCGCCGAGCGGGCGCGGATACTCAGTACGTCCGGCGCGCCGCTGTGTTCGGTTTCATCGACGGTGTAGGTGCCTTTGTCCACCAGGCCGGTGTCGCTCCAACCCAGCCACAGCCGGATGGTCGCGCCTTTGGGCGGGATCGCCAGCAGCCCGTCGTGGTCGCTGAGGGTGATGCTGAGCTGGTCGGCCTCGATCCCGCGATTGTCGGTCAGCTCCAGGCTCATCAGCCGTGGGCTGATCAACTGGGCGATGTCATTGCCATCGACGGTGATACGAAACGCCGGCACCGGGTAGGCCGCATCGCGGCGGTAGCGTTCGACCAGGTCTTCGACGTAGCCAGTAACCTTGGACAGGGCAGCATCAATCACAGCAGCGATCTCAAGATGTTGACGCCTGCGCTGGTACCAGCGCCGAGCAGATCGATCCGGTTGTCATCGATACGCTTGAGGTTGATCGTGAATTCAATACGCCGAGGCGTGCCGTCACGGAAAAACAGCGTCTTGGTTTCGCTCAGGCCTTCGATAATCCACAAGCCGTAGATCCGGCCACTGCCTTCGACCATCGGCCAGGCCTTGCCGGTGTTCGCCATCAGGCGCAGGGCGTCGAGGCTAAGGGCGGTGCCGGCCAGCTCCGGCAGGATGACGCCGGGTAGGGTGATGGTGTCGTCGCCGCGCCCGACAAACTGTCGAGCCGGAGCGGCGCCGACGCGGCTGTTGCTCGCGTGGCGCCAATCCGTTTGACGTTGCAGCTCCTGGTAAGCGGCGGTGGACAGGCTGAACACGAACATGCCCAAGGCAAGCATCATGGTGGGTTACTCCAGATCTGACAGTTTGCTGCGCTGGCGGGCAGCCTTTTCGCTGGCGATGCGCGCCAGCTCGGCCCGCACGGCGCGGCTGATCGCCTGGGCGTCCATGCCTGGCGTGGTGTGGATGTTGATTTCGTAGGTGTCGTGGCTGTCATGGACAGGTGCCGGGGCAGGGCTGATGGGCGCACGATCATCGATCGACAGCGAAGAGGCAGCGGCAGCCCCGGCCGGGAATTGCTGCAACGGCATGGCCGCCAGAGGCATGGCGGTTGCACCGAGGGCCAGTGTGCCGGCTGCCGTGAGTTGTTTGCTCAGGCTTGTCATGGCGTCCAGCGGCCCGTCTTGACTGCCCTCAAGCCCCTGGGCCAGACCGGCCATGGTGAAGCCGCCCAGCTCCGCGAACACACGCGAGGGGCTGTGGATGTCGAGCTTTTCCTTGAACCAGCCAATCACCGCATCGCCTGCCCCGGTAATGGCCTCCTTGGCTACGGTCAGGCTGTTGGTGATGCCATTTGCCAGGCCTTGAATCATCTGCGTACCCAGTTCAGCGAACTGTGCAGGTAGGCCTAACAAAAGGCTGAGCATATTGCCGATGACAGCGCCAAAACGTTCGCCCATTGACTGAGCGGCGCCACCGACATCTTCGACGGGCGCAAGTAGCTGGCCGAACCAGGTGATCAAACTGCTGACGCCATCTGATATCAGACTGAACAGCGGGCGTGCGATGTTGCCCAGAAGCTCCATCGCCGCGCCGACACCTGGCAGCGTCATGACGACCTGGCCCAGGTTCAGCAGCGATTGGCCGAGCCCGGCGAAACTATCGAGTACCGGTTGCAAGGCCCCGACCAGGCCTTGCCAGAAACCGAGGAAGAAGCCCTTGATGGGGTTCCAATACTTGTAGACCAGCACACCCGCCGCAACCAGGGCCGCAATGGCCGCCAGCAGCCAGCCGATGGGCGTCGCCATGATGGCGGTACCAACTGCACTGATCGCGCCACCGAGCATTGGCAGCACGCTGGCAGCAGCCAGGCGTGCGCTGCTGACAAAAGCGGGTAACGCACTGAGCAAGCCGCCCGCCGAGCGCGTCGCGACCAAAGACCGCCAGACTTTCCCAAGCCTGCCGATGTTGGCACCGGCGCCTGCTGCTGCGGTGCGCGTGCCGATCAACTGGGCTTTAACAATGCCCAGGCGGATGCCAAACATGCCCATGCCGTATCGCACCATGGCGAAAGGGCCGAGTAGGCTCGCCATCGTCAATGCCAGGCCACCAAACACGAAGGCCAGGCCGGCTACAGCAGCTACGACCTTGACCAGGCCGCCGGCCAGCTTGGGGTTCGCGCGGGCCCAGGCGCCAACGTTGTTGGCGACCTCTCCCAAGGTTTGGATCACCTCTTTTAGCTCAGGCGCCACGGCGGCGCCGAACTCGGCCATGGCATTTGTCCAACTGCCTTGAGCGGCCTCTATGACATTGGTGAGGGTACCGAGTTGTTCATTGACGCGCTCGCGCAGGTCGGCCTGGTTCTGCAGCTTCTGCTGGATTTCCCGGTAACCGTCGAGCCCCTTGCTCATCATGGTGTTCAAGGTGGTCATGGTTTCGGAGTCGTCGCCGAACAGATCCTTGATGGTGGTGGTGCGGTCTTCGTCGTTCAGTGTCTTGAGTTTTTCGACCTGAGCGAACAGATTTTCCAGGCCCGCGAAGTTGCCTTTGTTGTCGGTAAATTTGAAGCGGATGGGCTTGCCTTCCAGCTCCATGATTTTGTTAACGTCCTTGACCCCGTCCTTGTTCAGCCCGGCCTGAAAGATCTTCCGGAAGGCGTTACCGGCCGCGCCGCCATCCATGCCGGCTTGGTCCATCATGATCAGCAGCGGCGCCAGTTCGGCAGCGGCGTCGATGCCAGATTTTTTGATGGTGTCCATGACCGGTGCAATCTTGCTGAAGCCCTGGAGCATGTTGGTGGGCTGGACACCTGAGTAGAACCCACGCTGAATGATGTCCATCAGGGACATCATGTCTTTTTCTGATGTTCGGGTGGCGTCCTGCATCTTCGCGGCAAATTCAGCCGCGGCGGTTACGGGCATCTGCAACTGAACACCCAGGTAAGCGGCAGCTTCGCCGGTGCCGCCCAAGATGCTTTTTGCGCTGAGGCCTTGGCGCCGCAGCATAGTCATCATTTCCTGAAAGTCGGCCGTGGTACCAGGCAGGCGGTCGCCCAGCTTGGTCGCCAGGTCGGTGATTATCTGAAAATCCTCAGACACCTTGCCGGTGCCGTCCATCATCGAAACCTTGAGTTGCGTGGCCGAGTCTTCGTTCGGCGCGAAGGCACCGATGGCCTTAGCCACAGGCCGACTCGCGGCATATCCCACACCCAGGCCGGCGGCGCCGTTCATAGCCATGTTGCCGGCGAGGTTCTGGGTTTTCTCCAGCCTGGCGCGCTCGATGGCAAGGCGCTTTTGCTGAGCGTTCAACGCGACCAGGCGTTTGCCTTGTTCGCTGATGCTGGCGTTGGTGGCGCTGATTTGCTCGCGCAGCTGGCGTTCGTGACTGCTGAGGTTCTTGGTGCTGATGCCGGCACCTTGCAGCTTGCTGCGCAGGGCCTGGAGCTGTTCGCCCTGTTGTTGATGTTGTTCCTTGAGTTTCTGCGCTTCGCGAACGGCTGCCCGAAAGTCCTTGGTCATTGCCTTGGTCGGCGCACCGGTGGCAGCGAACTGCTGGGACAGCGCCCGTACTTTGTCGCGGGCGGCGACGAGGGCTTGCTCGGTTTGTTCGGCGGCAGCGCGCTGGGTGCGCCAGGCGCTGACGTCCTTCTGTTGGGTGTTGAGTTCTTTGAGGCGGTCGCGGGCTTCCTTGAGGGCGCGGGCGGCACCTATGCTGCCGTTGTTGATGGCCTTCAGGGGGCCGCTCGCCTTGTCGATGGCGTTGAGCAGAACCTGAAGTTTTAAATCATTCGCCATCGGTGGAACTCCGCACCCGGGCGCGCTCGCGCCACTCCATCAGTTCTTGCAGGCCCAGCTGGTCCATGTCAACCGGTGCCCAATGGAAAACCACGGCCAGATCGGCCATGGCGTCTTCTACGCAATGAGGGATGCGTCCGTCTTCACCGACTTCTGCAACAAAAAACCGGATATCTTGCTGCCGCAGGCGAGCAGGTCGGCCGGGTCCATGCTGGCGGCTTCGGGCGCGGTGATGCCGGGTGAGCTGATGCGCGGCAGGATCTTGATAAGGGTTGCTACGTCCATGTTCAGCAGCTCGACCAGTTGCACGCCGCGCAGCTCGCCGGATTGCGGTTTGCGCAGGGTGATGCTGTCGATGACGGTCTTTCCCCGGGTGATCGGGGTGTCCAGGGTGACGGTGTTGTCATCAACGGGTGGCAGCGCTTCGAGGGTGTCTTCAGGTTTCATAAATGGCTCCGGTTTGCAGGGTTAACCGCCCTGCGAAAGGGCGGGTGGGGTCAGATGCCGAGGGCTTGGCGCTGCTTTTCCAGCATGTCCACGCCGTTCACGTTCTCGATGAAGTTGAGCAAGTCGATCTCGATGATTTCTTCGTTATCGACGATCAATTTGTAGTAGGTGCAGGTGGTGGTGATGCTGTGCTCGGTGTCTTCGCCCGGCTGTGCATCACCCATTTCGATGGTTTCATGCCGGCCGCGCATGACGACCTCCACGGCGCTGACTTCTTCGGTGTCGTCCTGCTGGAACGAGCCAGTGAAGCGCAACGCGACGCCCGAAGCATTGACGGCGCCGAACTGTTTGAGGGCGATCAGATCCAGGCCGCCGGTCTTCCATTCGAACTGGATGCCGTCGTCCGAGAAGCCCAGATCGGCCTTGACCGGGCCATTCATGCCGCCGCCGCGATAGGCTTCCATTTTGCGGCCGAGCGGGGGCAGGGTGACCGACTTGACCACGCCCAGGTAGCTGTTGGCGTCGTTGAACAGGTTGAGGTTTTTGAGTTTGCGGGGCATGGCCATGGCGGGGTTCTCCGTTGCTCAGGCACAGGGTCAGCTCCCCTTGCGGGGAGGCCCGGTTTAGCTGTTGATCTTGCTGGCGAAGTCGATCAGGTAGCGGTCAGTGATGCGCTGCCGCAACGTGAGGTCTTCCAGCGGTGGCACCGGCGTGTAGTCGTAATCCAGGAACAGCTTGCCGGCCTTGAGCGTGTCCTTGTCGTTGGCGTCCTCCGGATACCAGCACCTGCCGCCGATCAGGTACCCAGCCGCGATCAACTCGCGGAACTTGGCGTTGATCCCTTCGATGATGTCGCGCACCAGGGAGGCATGCATGGGCTTGTCCACGGCCCACATATGCGCTTCGGCCATGGTGTCGGCGAGGATCTGCGCGGTGCGGGTGTAGTTCTCAAAGGCAAACAACGGGTCTTCGCTGGTGGTGCGGCTGCCCCAGAAGCGAAAGCCGCCTTCATTGATGAGGGTGGTGACTTCGTTGCTGTTCAGGTAGTTGGCGTCCGTGGCCGGGTTTTGCAGATCCCAGAACACATCGGCGCTGATGCCGGTGACGCCATTGACCGCGACGTTGGACAGCGTCTTGTGCCAGCCCACTTCCTGATCGATCTTGGCGCGCAGGCCCAATGCCCGGGCCACAGCCGAGGCGGTGACGGTCGCGTTGGTGACGGTGCTCCAGTTCTGGAACTCCGGCCAGATGATCATGGCTTCGCGAGCGCCGAAGTTGTCACGGTAGGCGACCACCTCTTCCTTGGTTTTGCAGCCCCAGGCACTGACGTAGGCGAAGGCGCGCAATTGCTGGGCGATGGTGACCAGGGCGGTGGCAACCGGCAGGCTGTCGAGGCCTGGCACACCGAGGATGCGCGGCACCATGCCGACGCGAGCCTTGGCGGCGAGCAGGGCTTTCATGCCAGTGTATTTGCCCTCGGCCGTGGTGGTGCCGATCAAGGCGCTAGTGGTTTCTGCCTCGGTGGCGCCTTCCTTCACTCGCACGACGATGGTGTAGGGCTTGGTCTGGTCGGCGATGGCCTGAAGGCTCTTCGCCAGGGTGCCCGTGGTGCCGGCTTTACCGATGGCGGTTTGGACGTTGGTCAGCAGTACCGGCGTGTCGAATGGAAAGGCGGTGGCATCAGCGTCGTCGGCCGTGCAGACCATGCCGATAACAGCGGTGGGGATGGTGCGAATGGGGCGGGTGCCGTCGTTGAGTTCGATGACCCGCACGCCGTGAAGATAATCGGCCATGGGTTTGCCTGCGCAGTGATTGGGATGACAGTGCACAGGCTGCCGCGCGCGCGCCGGTTGGGCGAGCGCGGCGGGTTGTAGGGGAGGGCGCTACAAAGCTCAAGCGGGTTTGCCTGAACTTTAACGGATGTGTTCAGCCAGCCAGGACGGGGCAACTGGCCGATGTTCTTCCAGAGGAAACTGACTCGTTTGCGGCCAGTCTCGCAACTGGCGCCGGTAGGCCTGCAACGCAACGTATCGTTCCGCTGTGAGCGTTGTTGTCATACCGCTTTCAGATTCGTCGCGGTGGCGCGCAACCGCTCCGTCAGTGGCGGACAACTGCGATGCTCGCCAGCTACGCTCGATCTCGGCCAATTGATCCATCGACAACGGTGGTCGCTCCAGAAGAGACGGCGGCTCGGTTTCGAAGTTGATAATCAAGCCCTCCATCTGTCCCCTCAGTAAGTGCTGATGCAGCTCACGTGATATCTCAGCTGCGTCCGCCGGCAGGTCCCCTCCTAAGTCCGAGTCATAGAACAGGCCTGTTGTTTTGCTGGAATAGATCATTGTGCCCCCTTAGTAACCAAACGCGTGCACCCGAACAGCCGATTGACTGGCGGTGTAGTTGGATTGCAAAAGAACCTGGCCGAGTCCGTTGGGCATGCCCGCGACGAAGGGCTGACCGGTACTGTCGTAAATGGCGCTGTCCGTCAGGCTGACACTGCACCCGAAAAACTGGTTAGGGAAAGCAGCTGGCAGATTGAAGACGACCCCCTTAAGTGCCGAAGCAAAGTTTGCAGTCATCCACTGCATCAACAAGCCAGACGGCAATCGCTGGTAACCATTCGGGGCCAGCAGAGCGCCGAACTGACGGGTTTTCCCAGCGACCCCTGTACCCATCAACATCCAAACTCCAGATCCGATGTATATGCAATCTACGTAGGTGTCCGGCGGAATCGACCGGGTGGCCGCAGAAGACGTGGTGTCATTGTTTTCCTGCGCTTTGTCTGCGCCTTGAACAGCGAGCGCCAGGTTTGAAACGGACCAATTGTGAAGCCGTATTACCGCGCCTGGGAGTATGTTGTTCGCGGTGGAGTCGGGCAGGCTGTAGGAGGGAAAGCCCGCACCGGTAAAATGCACAATCCCACCGATATGCGAAACGTTGCCTGGCACTGCGCCGCCGAGAGAAACAAAACCGGAATATTGAAGGCCCCGGGTCTGTACCGCTGCCGCCGTCATCACCTGATCACTGACATCGAAACGCGGCGCTTTGGGCGCCGTCGGCGTTCCTCTCAGTACAGGACTGATGAAGTCAGATTGCTGAAGGTAAATATTCGAGCCGTCACCGAACAGGAGCGACGACTGGCCCTGACTGATACCGACGCCGGTCCCCGCCGCAGTTTTTACTGTAAGCGTGAAGTTTCCGGTCGTGGCGTTCCAGAACTGATAACGCCCGATCACTGTAGGAACAATTACCACTCTGTTGCCAGTCAAAGCACCGGTTAACACAACCAACCCGGCCCCTAGTTGCGAGGCGGTCAACACGATATTCCCCGAGCCTGCAACGTTGAGCACGCTGCCGCCATTCAATGCCTGCTGAACGTAGGCGGTGGTCGCCAGGGAGGTGTCGCTATCCCCAGGCGCCGGGGTAGGCGCTCGTGGCTCGCCGGTGAAAACCGGACCGTTGAGCGGCGCTTTCGTGGCTAATGAGTTCGTGACCGTCGTTGCAAAATTTGGGTCATCGCCCAGCGCGGCGGCCAACTCGTTCAGCGTATCCAAGGCACCTGGCGAAGAATCCACCAATGCTGCTATGGCGGCCTGGGTGAACGCCGTCGTTGCCAACTGGTTGGTATTGGTGCCCACCGGCGCTGTCGGGGCGATAGGCGTACCGGTAAATGCAGGGGAATTGATGGGAGCCAAACCATGATTGACGTTTTGGAACACCAACGGCGTGGTGCCCAGTGCAATGTTCCCGTCCGTCACCAGCTGCCAACGCGTATCGGCTTGGGTGTTGCCTTGCTCCACAGAAGCCTGTAACGCTGACGTGAC
The DNA here is from genome assembly GCF_051131995.1 of Pseudomonas sp. Z1-29. Lineage (NCBI taxonomy): Bacteria > Pseudomonadati > Pseudomonadota > Gammaproteobacteria > Pseudomonadales > Pseudomonadaceae > Pseudomonas > Pseudomonas sp. Z1-29. The sequence goes on from NZ_CP071645.1 coordinate 2,170,393, forward strand.
GTCGGCATTGCTGTCTGCATCCGGTGCACGTTTCCATTCCAGAGGGTCAGCAATCCATAGTCCGTTGTCCTTCGCCGCTGCTTGATTCTTCACCAGCACCCTGTCGCCTGCCGCCAACGTCACCCCGTCGATCGCCTGAAGACCTGACAGCGAGATGTTTCCCGTTGTAGCCACGCGCACCGACTGCTTGCTGTCGAGCTTGTACAGCTCCTCACGTACTTTCGAGTCCACGTAGTTGCGGGTTGCCAGGACGACGCTCGGGTCGATCTTCAGCTCGACGTTGGCGGTGTTGCTGACGATGAGGTTCATCCGCACCACTTGGGTTCGGCCAGATCCTTGAGTCAGAAGCGGCTTGAAGCTTGGCGCGCAATTCGCCACGGCGACCAGGTCGCCGTCGGCGTCGTACAGACCAACCTCACGAATCCACCAGCCGCCGATGTTCTCGGGGATGACCTGCTCGGCGATGATGATATTGGGGTTGGCAGGATCAACGCTGAGCTGATTCAGCGGGGCGCGCCTGCGCTCATTGATCAGCCGCGTTTGCTGCGCGTTGGGGATCGGGTCGGTGTCATTGGCATCGCCGACGCCCATCTGCGCGAACGTCCAGGGGATGCCCAGGGCGTCGGCGTTGGCCTGTTTGGCCTTGCCGATGGCGGTGAGAATTGCGAAAAACTGGGTGTTTTGGTCTGTCATGGGTAGATGTCCATGGTGTCTATCTGGTGCTCACGGCCGCCCTGGTGGATATAGCCCGTGACCTCGATGTCGCGCTGCGTGGGTGGATAGATATCGATTTCGTCGCCTTCGGTGATGCAGGCGCCGATATGAACAAGGCCGTGGTTTCCAGGCTGATGGCGAGCCCGGTGAGGTGGCGTGTCAGGGGCTTGGCATCGTCGATCAGCCAGGTGAGTTCCTGATACATCTCTTCGGTGATACCGGTGTCCAGCACGCCGACCTTGAGCTTGAAGGTGGCCCGAGGGCCGACCGGCACGGTCTGCCACCACTCAATGATTTCAATTAGGTAGCCGAGCGGTTCTACGACGCGGCGCAGTGAACCAATGGTGCCTTTGCGTGAGTGGATGTAGTACGCGCTGCGGATGGCGGCGCGCTTGGCCGCTTCGGTCCATTTGCTGTCCCAGCGATCCACTGAGAAGGCCCAGGCCAGGTAGGGCAAAAGGGGCAGTGGGCAAAGGTCGGGGTTGTACAGCGTGCGCAACGGGATAGGCACACGCTGGATCTGGGCCAGCGCCTGCGCCGCTTGGCGCTCTAACGGCGTCGAAGTGCTGGGGATCAGGGGCGCGTCTGCCATCATTCAACTCCCACCGCCAAGTCGATGGCCGTGCAGTACGGGGCCTGGTACTTCATGGCAACGATATCTGCCCAATCTTCCAGCACGACCTTGCGCACACCCTCGACGTGCAGCGAGGCGTGGATAATCGATTCCGAAACTTCCAAGCCCAGGCGGCGCCGTTGGTGGACGAAGGTCAGCAACTGCGCATTGGCTGCCGCGAGAATCAATTCGCTCTCCGGGCCGGACGTCGAAAGAAACAGCTTTGCTTTGACCTGGTAGTTGATGACCTGAGCGCTTTGCACGGTGAGCCGATCCGCGACAGGGCGGCGGTCGTCGTCGCTGAGGTAGGCATTGACCTTTGCCAGCAGCGCGGGCGAGGCGGTGCCATCACCCAGGATTGATTGCACCGTCACCACCGCTTCGGCCGGGGCGGGGCTCTCGGCAGTGGCGTCGGCAACCTGGCCGTCAGCAGAGCGCGCATGAAAGATGTAGCTGTTACGCGGCCCGGCAGTGCTCAATCCTTCCCACGCCATTTGAGCCCGCTCCCGCAGGCTGTCGTCGCTTTCCATCAGCAACGGTACCGGCGGCACGGCCGAGGGCTTGGCGGCCTGGATGACCAGGCGCTTGACGTTGTAATTGCCGGCCAGGTTCTCCAGATCGCTGCCCTTTGCCAGGGCCAGCATGTTGGCGACGGACGCCTCATTGACGCGCTGGCGCCACACTGTCTCGCGGTAGGCGTTTTCCTGGAGCAGTTTGGTCAGGGGTTCAGACTCCAGCTCAAGCCGTGCAGCGATTACGGCTTGTTCCTCGACCGGCCAGAGGCTGATGGTGTAGGCCTTGCGCTCGGCGAGGATCTGCTCGTAATCGATCTGCTCAACGACCTCAGGCGCGGGAAGCTGGCCCAGGTCAATCGCGACGAATGAGTTCATACGCTACCCCCCAAGTTCAGTGGGACGCTAAGGCTCAGCGGCTCGTTGCTATCGACAATGCTGCCCTCGATGTCTAGCGAGGATTGACCTTGCAGCGTGGCGCCCAGGAACTGCACGCGGCTCAGGCTGATGCGCGGCTCCCAGCGCATCAGCGCCATGACGGTGGCCGCGTACACCTGCAAGCGGGTGATGTCGTTGAAGGGGTGGTCAACCAGCTCGGGCAACAGGCTGCCGTATTCGCGCCGCATGACCCGGGTACCAATGCGCGTGCTGAGGATGTCGCTTATGGATTGGGCGATGCTTTCCACGGTGCTGATGGCGGCGCCGGTGTGTCGGTTCATTCCGGTTTCCCCGTCTTGCCGCTGCCAGGCATGACGCCACCGTGCGGGTGCTTCACCAGGCTGATACCTGCGGCCACCACATCCACCGAGACGGTGACCTTACCGGTGACGTTCTGGTTGCCGGTCTGGGTGTAATCGCCCTGGTGCGTGATGTTGCCGACAATGTTGATGCCGCCGGTGCTGATCAGGTTGGTGGTACCGCCATCGGCGAGCGTGGCATTGAGGTGGTGCTCGACGCTGTCGTACTCAATCACCGTGCCGTCGCGGTACGTGACGCGGTGCAGTCCTTCGCGGTCGCCATTGGCGGGGATCTGGTCGCTGAAGAGGCCGGTCAAGGCGACGCCGTTGCCGAGTTGGCCCGAGGGGCTGAAGAGCAGAACTTGTTCGTTGACGGTCGGCGGGTTCCACACCCGGTCAGCGCCGGCCCGCAGGGCGATCCACGGTAACCAGGCAGTGGTCAGGGTTCCGGTTTTGACCTGCACACGCGGGGGCTGCATCTGGACGGCAGCGATGGTGCCGAAGCGGATGAGGTTTTCGATCAGGCGGGCGAGGGTGGCTAAGTCGTTCATGGCGCCGATAGTGGCGCCACGCGTGCGGGAGTGCAGCTCGGGGGTGTTGTAGGCGGGGCCTTTACAGTTTATCTATGCAGTGTTCAGCACCATTGCGCATGTTTCTTAGGATGATATTTTTGTTCGGCCTATTGGATTAAATATATCCCTAGAATCATTAATGTTGAGGCGGTCAGTACGCCGATGGTGATGTTGAATTTTTTATTTAAATTTTCTATGGCTGTTGTTAGGTGTTTTAATTCCGGTTTCAGGTCTGGAATTTTATTGCTTGGCACAGCTGCGTCGTTATCTAGAGAAGTTTTGTCTGCGTGAGCCGCAATTATGCTTCCTCCCGCGCCTGAGCATGCAAATAGTAAAACTTGCGAGTAGATATCAAGGTAGCTTTTCCAATCTTCTGGAATTGTGTTCTCGGGAACGAAAATGAATACTAATTCTAAGTAGATTGTTTGGAATGATACTCCAAGCAATATTATTAACAGTCCTTTGATTATGCGGTCTTGTCTTATATCAAGAACTAGTATTAAAGTTAAGAATATTCCGATAATTAACGTGAATATTGCTAGTTCAGGTTGCTTGTAAATGCCTGCGATGATAGGGGACGGAAATGTTAAGAGAAAAGCAGCGATCCATAAGCCAGCAATTATTCTAAAACTTTGGCGTACCATTTTTTTGCAGTCCTTATCTGTTAGTTCTTAGTCGTGTGGAGATTGTTGTGCGCGAGTAAACATTTTATTCAGAGATGTGGGCAATTAATCCGTCTCGAATCAAATCAAGATCCGCCTCAGTGAACCCCAGTACCTCGCGCTGCTCGTAGCGCACGTCGGGCGCGCCACGCTCGGCGCGATCCTTTAAACCGTACTGGTGGACCCTGGCAATTCTGGCGATTCGGCCTGTGAACCCCACTCTGATGGCATCGCCGTCGCTGTGTACCTTCAGAAAACTCGTCGTGCGCAGCTTCTGAAACATCTGCACCTTCCGCTTTACCCGCCCTTGCTTCCCCCGCAGGTTACGCTGCTTTCGCGGTACGTACTTGCTGCCGTCCGGGTTGCGCTGAGCGATGATTCGCTGCTGCTGACTGCGCCGCAGCGCCTGACCGATGCTGCGGGCTAGTTTGTTGCGCGATGCCGGTGCGAGTTGCCCGAGCAGGCCAGCCGCCCAATCCTCCAATGTTTCCAGCCGGTTGGTCACTTCGGCACAACCCATTCACTGCCGGTGCCTTGGGCGCCAGGTATCCACGCCGGATCGAGGAACGCGGCTACCTGCCGAGGTTCACCCGGATGGTGGACGGTGGTATTGCCGTCGGCGTCTTTCCCCACAACCACACGCTCGGTCAGCGGCAGTGTCAGGCTCAGGTCCACCTTGCTGTTGTCCAGGATGTCGGCCTCGAACTGGATGCCCTGAGCAGACTTGTTCAAGTTCTCCAGCAGCTCGGACTGATTCACGCTCAGCCAGCCCAGCAACGGCAACATGACGCTGTCGGGGTGACCTGCGTAGTCGGTGAGGATGACCTGTAAATCAAAGCTGTATTCGAACGACAGCGAGGCAGCCGCGGTGCAGCGGATTTTGCCGTTGTCGATGAAGATCAACAGCCGGTCGGGGTTGTGCTTGAGTTCTGTCACGGTCGCCAGCAGGTGGGCGCGCAGGCTTTCGGGTTTGTTCATGGGGCTGCCTGTTGATGGTTGAACACCATGTCTACCTGCCCGGCGCATTCAGCCCATGCGGCTTCGACGCGGTCCTGGTCGGTGAGCTGATCGCCGTTATTGAGCGGGCTTGTCGCCGGCAGGGTGCAGGGCACCACGGCCGGACAGCCACTGACGATAAGCGTCGGCGCCGGTGAGGGCGGGGCGCTCGCGCAGCCGGCGAGCAAGCTCAGGCAAAGGCTGGTCAGCCCAATTGCGAAGGTCTTCGTTTTCAAGTTTCAGCGCCTCGATTGTTTGCTCGCGCTTTGCCAGGCCTTGGCGTAGCTGATCCTGCTGGGTCCGCAGGAAGGCCTGGGCAACACGTTCGGCATTCAGGGTGGTTTGCAGCGTGCCGACCGTGGTGCGCAGCCTGTCAGCCTCATCGCGTGCGGTTTTGGTGTCCTTCTCCGCCAGCTCGGTGTTCTTCTCGGCTACGGTGAGGCGTTGTTCCTGGCCCCAGATCAGCAGAGCCAGGGCGCCCAGCAGGGCGATGCCGTACAGCGCCTGGCGCAGGGTGCTCATGCGCGGTACCAGCCCAGTTTGTTCATGCCGCCGACGTCCAGCAGCTCCACCGGACCTCGCACGATGACGACCCGACAACCGGGTGTCATGTAAGCCAGGGCTTCGCACAGCAGCTCCATATCGGCTTGCCCAGTATTTTCCGGCACCACCAACAGGTTGCCGTCCTGGACATCCAGTTTGCGCACCGCCTCCAGATCGATCATGCCGCCACCGCCTGGCCGCAGCCGCACTCAGCGTGCCGCTCATAGGCGCGCTGGAGCTTGATGTCGTACAGGTTCCGCTGGTAGTCCGGGCCGTTGTAGAGCTTGGCGAATTCGGCCCATTTGCGGCCTTTCAACGCCTTGTGCAGCACCGGGTCGGTCTGGATGAAACGCACGAAGGCAGCGAACTGTTGAGACTCGCCTGCACTCATGTCCTCGACCAGCGCTTGCACGCTGGCATAGCCCAGGCGGTACCAGTGGAAGCCCATGATCTGGAACGCACCCCAGGAAGCGGATTCCAGCGCGGCGGTGTCATCGATCAGGCGCGCATGGCTCAGGCGCTGGTGCTCAGCAGTGCCGCCGGCGTAGCCGCCGGACTTCGGGTTGGCGATGGCCGGATTGGCGGCGGCGAGCTGGTCGGCGTGGCGCTTGAGTTCGTCGGGGTTGTCGCCTTCGTGTCGCGGTGTGGTGAGTTGGCGGTACATGATGTGCCGCTCGAACAGAATCACCGGCTTGCCATTCGCCAGGAAGCCCTTGCCCTTCGATTCAACCTCGTTGACGGCGTAGACGCTTGCCAGCGGTACGTCGAGGATCTGCGCGGCCTGCACCAGGTCTTCGTTTCTCAACAGAAGCTGACAGTCACCGCCGGCCAGGCTGGCCTGGGTCTTTTCGCCGGCAACACCATCGGCGACCAAGCCGACTTTCAACTGATACGCCCGCACGGCGGCCTCGGTGGAATCGCCATAGTCGCCGTCCACCACCAGCCTGGCGCCGTGGTCGTTCAGATTTTTTTGCAGGATGCGCACCGCCTGGGAGCGGTCGCCGTGACGCAACGTGATGGTCATGCGCTGGGCCTCAACAGGGCGGCGACGTTGCCGCGAGAACGAAAAATCAGGGTGCACAGCAGCACCGTGGCGATGGCGTGCCAGAGGCTGACTGGTGGCCGGTACAGAATGATTTCCAAACCGCAAAGGCACAGGGAGGCGCCGAACAGGCTGGCGAGCAGTGAGATACCGCGGCGAAACCGTGCGGCACCTCGGCTGTAGCAAGCCAGGCGCAGGGCGCTGAGCAGATAGGCCAGGGCAGTAGTCAGGGGGATGATCAGTTCGATGGTGAGCATGCTCAGCTACCTCCTCTGATACGTCTCACGATTTCCCAGAGGTCGGCCTTTTCCACCCACACCATGGCTTTGATGCTGATCGGGATGATGACCAGGGCGCAGCCGAACGCCGCGCCGCCGCTGGTAAGAAAGGGCATTAGCTGCAACGCCATCGGCGCAAACAAGTAGCCGACGCCGGCGGACAGAAACAGCGAACCCAGCCGCTGCCATACCTTGAGGTCGTGCTTGGTGCTGGTCACCAGCCAGGCACCGAGCAGCGCGCCGAACAGCGCTTCGCCGTCGATGATTGGCATGGCGGTCGCCAAGCCGAGGCCCATGACAACGCCAGTCACGGCGCTGGAAGTCGGATCAGCCATGGCGCAGGGTTCCTTGGTTGGAGGTGGTCAGTCCCATAGGTTCACCATCTGCCGCTGTGGCGCGGCCGTCTGGGCTTCGGGCATTTGCACGGCCAGGCCTTGGGGCAGGATCGGCCCGTAGTCGGCCAGGCCAGGGTTGGCTTCGAGTACTGCTTCGGTCACACCGGCGGTGCGGCCGTAGTGACGCCAGCACAGGGCGTCAACGGTGTCGTTTTGAAAGGCGCGGACAGTGACGGGCATCAGATCAGCTCCACGGTCGTGCGGTTGATGCCGAGGAAGTCGCGCACGGCCCAGCGCAAGTCCCGGCGGTAGTCGTCGATGTTGGGCGTGAGGTCTTCGGCGTTCTGGTTGCCGCTGTTGGTGCTGTCGTAGGAGCGGTAGCGCTCACACACTTCGGCGCCGGTGGCGGCTTCGATGGCGCGGCGGTAGAGGTGCACCAAGACAGATACATCGTTGATTTTTTCGCCGGGAACGTCTGCCAGTTCGGCATGGCCTGCGGCCTGCTGAATGGCGCGCCATCCGCTCAACTCGCGGTTGACGCTAATGGCGGCGGCAACGGCGGCGGTTTCCAAACGTGGCGCGGTGACGCTGGCATCGATCCGCAGGGTGGCTCGCAGCTCGTCGAGATCAATCGAGGGCCAGAAGGCGTCGGTGTTGATATGGCCGCTGGCGACGGGGCCGCTGGCTACGAATCCGCTCATGAACAGCACTCAAAAATAGGTCGCCGGTGGTCGGGGCTTCACGTTCAGGAGGAGCGGCCTGGCCGATCCGCCCCGAGCCGGCGGGGTGCGTGGGGACGCTCGGTTAGCCGGCAGGGCCGGCAAGTTTGTTGAGCAGGCGTTCGGCCCGCTCCAGATCTTTCTTGCCACCGCAGGCGTCGTGCAGAGCGATGGCTTTTTTCAGCAGATCCACACCGGCCTGGAGCTGGCCGGGTTGTCCAGGGGCCTCTTCGGTGATTCCTTCCAGCGTGGCGCGGCCCATGGCGAGAAACAGCTTGGCGCGGGCCTGGTCGGGCATGTCTTCGGCGTCGGTGAGTGCGGCGGTGCGGTGCAGGATCGCCAGGTCGAACGGTTCGCCAACCTTTTGGGCCTTGAAGGCTGCCGTGGCGACTTCCTCGGCGACCAGGCAGCCCAAGGTGCGGGCGAAGCGGTCGGGCATGACCATCTTGTGTTCCAGCACGTAGGTCGCGATGTCGAGCCCACCGGTGAAGTCGCCGGCATCGAAGCGCCAGACCATGACGGTGGTCAGCACCTCGTCCTGCGCGCCCTGGCCGCCTTCCAGCACACCTTGCACATAGGATTCATAGCTCGGCAGCAACTGGCGCTTGAGTTCGGCCTTGCCCTGGTTGGACTGGACCTGTTTCAGGCGCAGGCGGTCTTGCAGCAGTTGGTTGAGCTGGTGTTCGTAGGCTGTAGCGCCGGCCATGGTTTGGGTGGGTTCGGTCGCTGCCGCCTCAATGGCGGCAGTGACGCGCTGGTAGTGGCGCTTGGCGAGGCTGTTAGCCATGGATCAGGCCCCCTCAAGCTCGATGTTTTCGATCAGGCAGCCGAGGCCGTAATCCTCGACGACATACGCGTCGTTGCTGGACTCGTAGTTTTCGATGCGGTTTTTTTCTGGTGCTTCTTTGACATAGCGACGTCTACCGCCGATCTGCCAATAGATAGCCAGGTTCGCCAGGGTGGTGACCAACGCCGCGCCGTCAGGCACATACGGCACTTCGACCGGTTGCTTCCCGCCCATGCGTTTCTGCGAAAGGATCATGTCGGTTGCCAATTTTTCGGAGGCTGGCTGTTCCTTGTTGATCAAGGGGAAATATTTGTCGTGCACCAGGTTGCTACCGAGGATGACAACGATCCCCGGATCTTTGCGGTGCCAGGGGTCGAGGAGGTTAGCGACGGCATCGAACACCAGGGCGTCTAGGTTGTTGTAGTCGGCCTCTGCACCGGTGCCAATGACGATCTTCCCGGCAGCCTTACCATCTTTGAGGACACGCGCAGGTGCGTTGAGGCGGTACTGTTCCAGCCAGCCGATATTGACGTCTTGCAACAGAGGGTTGGCCTGGCGGTCGGTAGTGGCGGCAGCGCTGACGCCGTTGAAGCCGATCATGATGCGGTCGAGGGCCTGGCGCTTGAGGATTGCGTCGCGCAGGCGCGCCTGGAAGTCCGGGAATTTCGCCCAGGCATCAAGCTGCGCGTAGCGAATCGCGGTATCAAAGTCGGTTTGCTTGGCTTCGTAGCCCTTCTTGTCCAGCGACGATACGTCGCGAGGCTGGCGCACACCATTGCCAGTGGTGTCGGTGCGGCCGGCGATGGTGCTGCTGACGCCCAGGCCGACTTTTTCACCTTTCAGTTCATCAACTCCGATGATGCCGATCTGACCGAGGAAGTCACTGGACTCCTGCATGCGGGTTTCCAGCGTCTGCTGAACCGTCGGGTCAACCGCAAAGGTGGCGGCGGTCGAGGACACGCCGTTGAGACGAGCTACTTGTGACAGGTAGGTGTTGAAATGTTCGCGAGTGTCGTTGCGCATGAATATCGTCCTTCGTTTGTTCGGGGCTGTGGGTGGCCGGCTGTCAGCAGTCGGTCATGACCTGTTTGTCGCCACCGGTAACCGGAGGGCGCGTCTTTTGGTTGTGGTCTTGGGTGGTGGAGAGCTTGGCTTTCAGCTCCGTGAGTTCCGTGCTGATCTGGTCGAGCTGGGTTTTTAGCCCCGCCGAGAATTTCTTTTCGGCGGCCAGTTGGTCGGGTAGATCCTTGACGTGTTCGGCGATGGCTTCGACGGCTTCGCCGATCTGAGCAAACTCGGTGTCGTCCTTGGCCTGCTTGCCGGTCAGCAGCGCTTGCACCTTGTTGAACAACTGGGCGCCGATGCTGGGCTTCTCTTCGATTTCCTCGAACTTCAACTCGGTTTCCACCGCCTCGGTAAACATCGACGTTGCCGAGTAGTGGCGATCCTTGAAGGGGCTGGCGTCAGGTTTCTGGGCAGAGAAGGCCAGGACGTCGGTGCCCAGGCTGGCGGGCGAGTCAGTGACCGCCAGGCCGACGATGTAGGCTTCGCCGGTGTCGGCAAAGCTGTCGTCGATTTCGATGGAGGTGTAGATCTTCTGTTTCGCCTTGTTCATGGCGATCAGCTCAGGGGTGGGCTCAACCTGGGCGAACAGGGCCAGTTTTTTCTGGCCGTTGATGTCCACCTCTTCGGTTTTCACTGCCAGGACATCGCCGTAGGCCTTGAACGGGCTATCGGGCAACAGGCTGCGGAAATGCTCCAGCCAAATACGGGCGCCGTAGGTGGACGGGTTGAAGTTCTTGGCGGCCTGTTCCAGCCAGCTGCGTTTGATGGTGCGCTTGTCCGAAGTAGCGCCCTCGACGGCGACGCGGAACCAGTTGCTGCGAAACTTCTTCATGCCGGGAATCCTCAGTGCGTGGGGCGCCTGCTGGGTTGAGCAGTGCGTTGCAATGAGGGGCATGGTCGTCACGGGCGCGAGCGGCGGCAACGAGGCGGGACTGTAGGCGGGGAGGGTACAAGGGGCGGCGCTATTGAGTCGTCGCCATGGGCGGCAGCATCTCGGCCATGACGACGACCTGCCTGCTGCCTATCGATCCCCGACGCCAATCCAAGTTCCTGTACTGGATGGGTTGGCGCATCTGCGAGATTGCCGAGGCTACGGGTGAAAAGGAAAAAACGCTACACAGCTGGAAGGCCCGCGACGAGTGGGACCGGGCCGACAACGTCGAGCGCATCGGCGGCGCCCTGGAAGCGCGCTTGGTGCAGTTGATCCTCAAGGACAACAAGACCGGCGGCGATTTCAAGGAGATCGATCTGCTGCATCGGCAGCTTGAGCGCCAGGCGCGCATTCAGCGTTTCCAGGGCGGCGGCACCGAAACCGACCTCAACCCGAACCTCGCCAAACGCAACGAGGGGCCGAAGAAAAAGTCGCCGAAGAACGACATCAGCGAAGACCAGATCGAGCTGCTGCGCGAGGCGTTCATCGACGGCTGTTTCGACTACCAGAAAGATTGGTACCGGGCGGGTAACCAGCGCACCCGCGTCATCCTCAAAAGCCGCCAGATCGGCGCCACGTACTACTTCGCTCGCGAGGCGTTCATCGACGCCCTGGACACCGGCCGCAACCAAATTTTCCTGTCGGCTTCGAAGAACCAGGCCTATCTGTTCCGGGGCTACATCCAGGCCTTTGCCCGGGAAACCATCGGCGTCGAGCTGACCGGTGACCCGATTGTGCTGCCCAACGGCGCCGAGCTGTTTTTCCTCGGGACCAACGCCCGCACCGCCCAGGGCTATCACGGCAATTTCTACTTCGACGAATTCTTCTGGACGTTCAAGTTCGAGGAGTTGAACAAGGTCGCCTCGGGCATGGCGATGCACAAGAAGTGGCGAAAAACGTATTTCTCCACGCCGTCGAGCATGGCCCACGAGGCTTATACCTTCTGGACCGGTGAGCGTTTCAACAAGGGCAAACCTGCCGCGCAGCACACCAAAGTGGACGTGACCCACGGCGCGCTTCAGCAGGGCCGGTTTTGTGAGGATCGGTTGTGGCGACAGATCGTCACCATCCTCGACGCCGAGCGGGGCGGGTGCGATCTGTTCGACATCGAAGAGTTGCGCCGTGAGTACAGCCCCGAGGCCTTCGCCAACCTGCTGATGTGCGAGTTCGTCGATGACGGCGCGAGCATCTTCCCGCTATCGGTGTTGCAGTCCTGCATGGTCGATAGCTGGGTGGAGTGGGCCGAGGACTACAAACCTTTCGCCATGCGTCCGTTTGGCGACCGTCAGGTGTGGGTCGGCTACGACCCGGCCGAGACGGGCGATTGTTCCGGCCTTGTGGTCGTCGCGCCGCCCCTGGTACCCGGCGGCAAATTCCGCGTGCTCGAGCGCCACCAATTTCGCGGCATGGACTTCGCCGCCCAGGCCGCCGCCATCAAGGGCGTGTGCGACCGTTACTGGGTCACCTACATCGGTATCGACGTCACCGGCCTGGGTAGCGGCGTTGCCCAGCTGGTGCGCCAGTTCTTCCCGGCTGTGACTACTTTCAGCTACTCGCCCGAGGTGAAAACCCGCTTGGTGCTGAAGGCCTACGACGTGATCCACAAGGGCCGGCTGGAGTTCGATGCCGGCTGGACCGACATGGCCCAGTCGCTCATGGCAATTCGCAAAACCATCACCGCCGGCGGTCGCCAGTTCACCTACACCGCCGGCCGCAACGACAACACCGGCCATGCCGACCTGGCCTGGGCACTCTTCCACGCATTGCACAACGAACCGCTCGAAGGGCAGACCACTGCCAATACCGGGCGTATGGAGATTTTCTCATGACCGAACAACTCGCCAGCCAGACACATTTGCCGGCCACCATTGACGCCGCCAGTGCGGGGACCCAGGTGTTCAGCTTTGGGGAGCCGACGCCAGTGCTGGGTGGGCGGGAGGTGTTCGATTACTTGGAATGCTGGTTCAACGGGCGGTGGTATGAGCCGCCGTTGTCGCTTAACGGCCTGGCCCGGTCGGTGGGGGCTAGCGTGCATTTGCATTCGGGGTTGATGTTCAAGCGCAACCTGTTGAGCAAGACCTTTATCCCGCATCCGATGCTGTCCCGGGCGGCTTTTGAACAATTCGCCCTGGACTTCCTGTGCCTGGGCAATGGCTATCTGGAAAAGCGCCGTTCGGTGCTGGGCAGCACCAGGCAATTGGTGCCGTCGTTGGCGAAGTACATGCGGGTAGGGCCGGAGGGGCAGTTCTACCAGGTGCAGGGCTGGAAGAACGAGCACGCGTTTGAGCTAGGCAGCATCTTCCACTTGCGCGAGGCGGATTTGCACCAAGAAATTTATGGGCTGCCGGAGTGGATCAGTGCCTTGCAGTCAGCACTTCTCAACGAGTCGGCGACGCTGTTCCGGCGCAAGTATTACGAGAACGGCAGTCACGCCGGTTTCATCCTGTACATGACCGACGCGGCCCAGACCGAGGCGGACATCGATGCCTTGCGCAAGGCGTTGAAGGAGTCCAAGGGGCCGGGGAATTTTCGCAACCTGTTTGTCTACTCACCCACGGGCAAGAAGGATGGGATTCAGCTCATCCCTGTAAGCGAGGTAGCGGCCAAAGACGAATTCAACTCTATCAAGAACCAGACCCGTGATGACGTGCTGGCGAGCCTGCGCATTCCGCCACAACTGATGGGCATTGTGCCGCAAAATGCGGGTGGGTTTGGATCTATTCGAGAGGCGGCTCAGATCTTCGCCTTGAACGAATTAGAGCCTATACAGGCTAGGATGACCCAGGTAAATGAATGGCTTGGCGACGAAGTTTTTCGGTTCAGGGTATATGATTCGGTTCAATGATGGCAGAGCACCTTAATTAGTCGGATTGTCGGGATGATGACGGCATAAACTGGATTGTAAAATTCCCCAAATTTTCTCGGAGCAAAAAAGTTCTTTTGGTTTTTTCTAAGTTGGATATTAAATATTTGTCTCCGACCTTTGCAATTAGCCTTTTAGATGGGGCGATGTTGCTAATGTAACCATCGCTCAGTTGTGGAAAGGTTCTATCCATATTTTCGATATCGTAACGCGCGGATGCGCTTCCGAACATGTACGCTGCTCCGAAAATGCTAAAGGAACACGCTAGCAGATACGCAACCGAACCTTTCAGTCCTTCTTTGTTTGGAGATCTTAAGATATACAATGTGTCAGCCGCATAAGAGCCAAATATAACGCTTATCCAAAAGGCTATAATCCACAATATTACGTTAACGGTCATAAATTCTAGGGAGTGGTTTGCAACTAAAGCTATAGCGAGGATGGAGCCTGGAACAAACAAGTAAAATTTAAGGATCTTGATGTACTTAATTGAATCAAGCAATAAGTTCAGAGTTAATATAAACCCCAGTAGAATGGCGAGCGCTGTAGGAAGTGCGTATGATAGCGTTTCTTGGAAGGTTAAAAATTTATAAGCCCAGCCGCATTGTAATTCCGTAAAGTAGCCTTTTGCATAATTACTGCCCAAGAGGTAAGCCAAAGGGATTAGAATGGTTGCTGATTGTGCTAATTCAGAAATTATACCCGGCCCTTGGGATTGATAATTTTGGTTTTGCATACGGCATTCCGCTTCCTTGGTTTGTTGAGAATTTTAACCAATTGCATTAAATGATGCGATGGTTGTTGCGCTATTTTCTATCCGATAATGCGCTAAGATCTTACGGGTTGTTGTTCTTGTCTAGAGTTGGTTCAAGTGTTAATGCTAGGTCTATTAAGTTGATCCAGTATTTTAGCTGTAAGGAGCTAGCATCATAAGCAGGCAGGGAGTTAGTTTGGTCAGGATCGGAGATAAAACCGCCACCATCTAATACGAATTTTTTTATTGTGCGTGTGGAGTTGTCTAAAAGAAGTTCGAAAAATATTGCGTACCCACGAATGCTTTCCCCGGTGACTTGTGGGAGAAGTTCTACGCCAAATTTGCGGCCGTACGCGTTAATATCTAAATGCTGCTTGTTTTCATCTCTTGTAATTGTAATGCCTTTAACGCCGGCTCCCTCCAAATTGTCGAGATGCTCACAAAATGCATCAAAGTCGCGTCGGACTCTTTCCCAGCGGTTCCCAAATGCGATGTAATTTTGCACAGCCTTGTTTACATCTGCGTACTTAGACATTAAGAGCTCCTTTCTGAGTGAAAGGCGACTTTGCCTGTGATTTCCGCATTTGCAAAGGGCCAATGCGCATGAATGGTGGTGTGAGCTTGATCAGCCTGGACGTCGTTCCTTCGTACAGGTGAGACAAGCGGATTTGGGGGGGGGCGTCTCCCTCCGCCTGTCAGATTTTTTCCTATACAAATTGACCAGAAAACTTGTACAAAGTTAACTGTATGTCCGTACAGTATTTCGGATGTCGTGCGTCATGACCTTTTCAATTCTTGGTCCTATTGCTACGGGTGGCTTGAAGCTGCCTTTGTGTTCGTTTCGAGTGCCTGCCGGCTTTCCATCTCCGGCAGCGGACCACATCGAAGCGCACATCTCATTGGATGAGGTTCTGAACATTCGCGCCCCGCATGTCTATCTGGTCTCAATCGCTGGGGAGAGCATGCAGGGCGCCGGTATTTTTGAAGGCGATCTCGCTGTGGTGGACCGCGCTTTGGAGCCTGCGCACGGTCATATCGTCGTAGCGCTGCTGAACAACGAGCCCGTATGCAAGCGGCTTTGCATTCGCGGCAGGGAGGTGATTCTCCTGTCGGAGAACCCAAAGTATCCACCGAGGTACGTGCTTGAGGGCGACGAACTGGTGATCTGGGGCGTCATTACATGCAGCGTGCGCAGCCATGTCTAAACCCCAGCCAGTTTTCGCTCTGATCGACTGCAACAGCTTCTATGCCAGTTGCGAGCGCGTGTTTCGACCCGACCTGGCCCGCGTGCCCATTGTGGTGCTGAGCAACAACGACGGCTGCGTGATCGCCCGCAGTTACGACGCCAAGCCCTATGTGAAGATGGGCGAACCGTATTTCCAGATCAAGCACAAGCTGCACAAGCACGGCATCGTCCCGTTCTCGTCGAATTACGCGCTCTACGGCGACATGAGCGAGCGGGTCATGACACTCATTGAATCAATGGTGCCTGCCGTCGAGGTCTACAGCATCGACGAAGCTTTTGCCGACATGACCGGCATCGACGGGCGGGAGGCCCTCGGGCGGAAGATCCGCAGCCAAGTGCTGCGCTGCACCGGCATACCGGTCGGGGTGGGGATCGCCCACACCAAAACTCTGGCAAAGCTGGCAAACCACACCGCCAAACGGCTCCAGGTGGAAACCGGCGGTGTGGTCGATATCTGCGACCCGTTCAAGCGTGACTGGGTTCTGCGCAACACCGACGTGTCCGAGGTCTGGGGCGTCGGTCGCAAGATGAAACTTCACCTGGACGCCATGGGCATCAAGACCGCAATGGACCTGGCGAAGGCCGACCCGTGGACGCTACGCAAGAAGTTCAGCGTGGTGATCGAGAAGACTGCCCGCGAGTTGGCCGGCACGCCGTGCCTGGAGCTGGACGAGCCGGACCCACCGAAGCAGGAAATCTGCTGTAGTCGGATGTTCGGGAACCGGCTTACGGACCTGGCACCCATCAAGGAAGCGGTGGCTACCTACATGATGCGTGCTTCGGAAAAGCTCAGGGCGCAGCAGTCGCTGTGCAAGAAGATCCGCGTCAGCATCCGCACTGGCATGTTCAACCCGGAGGAGGCGAAGTACGCCAATGGTGTGCTGATCGACATGCCGTACCCCACTGATGATGTGCGGCTGCTGACCAAGGCAGCAGTGGACGCGCTCGATCGCGTGTTTCGGCCGGGCTTCAAGTACAGCAAGGCTGAGGTGTTGTTGATGAACCTATGTCAACAGGGGGAGTACACCGACGACCTGTTTGCCACCTCCCAACCAGCCGACGCCACGAAGTTGATGGCGGTGCTGGACCAGATCAACGGGCGATGGGGTAGAGGGACACTCCGATCAGCCAGCGTGCCCGTCAACCCTGACTGGGGCATGCGGCGGGAGATGATGAGCCAGAGTTACACGACCAGGCTGGACCAGCTGTGGCAAGTGTCCTGTCGATGACCCGCTGACCCATGAGCCGCCCGCCGAGGCGGCTTTTTTTTGCCCCGAAATAGTGCGCCAGCGGCGGGCCGTGGCGTGCTTCAAACCTGGCGCGCGCCGTCGTCCCCCCACCTCGCCTGCGGGCTAAATAGGTCTTTTTTTCTGCACGCCTGCGGTTTGCTCTAAACGAGCCAGGCTGGGGGGCATCTGGCGATTCTGAGGGGCGTAGAAACCTGCGGATCCCTGCACGTCGAAGGGATTTGCTCAGTCACTTCGACACGCGTTTGGCTTGGGGGAGGGGGCGGTGTGGAAAAAGAGTAATTTCAGTAATCAGTGGTGGTGGATGGCCTGTAGCCCACGTATTCCGTGGCTCTGCTGATTACAAAGAGGAGTAACAAAGAGGTAACTGAAAAAGTAACAGCCTCTCAAGCTATTGATTTTAAAGGGTTTTCAAATCGGCTCGAATTACATGAAATAAGAGTAATCAGATTACTTCAATATTACTTAAATGTTACCTTTTCCAGTTTTCAAAAAAGCCTTTAATTTCAAGGGCTTGATCTTAGTTTTTCAGCGGTGTTACTCATGTTACTCTTTTTTTTGCCCCCCTAAATATTTCGATTCTCTCGGCCCCAGACGTGTAGGCGCGCACGTACGACTGGCATTTGTCGAGTAGATAATTTGCGGTGGACTGGATTGCTGGGGCGATGCTGCGGATTGGAGCGACAGGCACTGCCGCAAGGGACGTTACGCCCTGGCAGCATGGTGAGTTTCGAAGTAGTGGTGGTACGAAAATGGTACGCGAGTTTTTATGGTTCGCTGAAAGCCACGTATTACGAGGCCTTCAGGATCAGCCGTTCCAATCCATCATGGGGGCAACGGAAAAGCGGCGGGACAGCGGAGCAGGTTGTAGGGGCATTGGAAATCTGAGTCATCGGGGCGAATGAGGCGCAGTTTATCAGGGTTGCTTGTCGGGTACTTGGCGGGTTCTCGAGCCTCGCCACTCGATCTTCGGTGACATCCAGTCGGATCACATGCTCGGTTAGGGTTCGACGCGCACCTTGTGTTGATAAATTATTGTGGATACGATAATTGCATGCAGATTACTTATGACCCAGCCAAAGATGCTCGCAACGTGGAAGAACGTGGACTCCCGTTTGCCCTCGTGCGGGACTTTGAATGGTCTACCGCATTGATCCTGGAAGATGATCGATTCGACTACGGTGAGTGTCGTTATCGGGCGATGGGATACATAGGGGATCGGCTGCATGTCGTAGTGTTTACACCACGGAGTGACGCGGTCCACGTCATCAGCTTTCGTAAAGCCAACAAACGGGAGGTCAAAAATTATGACCAAGAAACCCAGTCCTGAGAAGGTCGACACGGCAAACCCCGAATGGTCGACCGAGGACTTTGCCAAGGCCAAACCCGCCAGCGAGGCGCTTGTGGGGTTGTTTGGTGGAGCTCAGGCAAAGGAAATGCTCAAGCCGAAGCGTGGCCGGCCAAAGTCGGCAGCCACTAAAGAGCACGTCAATGTTCGTTTCGATGCCGACGTGCTGGAGAGATTCAGAGCTTCAGGGCCGGGCTGGCAAACAAGGATGAACGCCGCCTTGGCCGATTGGCTTAAGACGCATAAGCCAGAAGAACTGAAGGCTTAGTCGCTAAAATATCTTTCCAAAAAAATTAGCCGCCGATGAGGCGGCTTTTTGAGGGCTGCTGATTGGATTTGTGTCGGTAGCTGTATAAATGATCCGTCCCCTTTTTCCAAAACAGAAACTTGGACTCATTTTCGATGGCTCGGTGTGAAGCGACACCGTCGGCCATGCCGCTAACGTTCCCCAAGGCTCATATCAGCGTGTACGCCTTGTCAAAATCACTGAAAGCCTGTTCGACTTTGTAGCGAAGCATCAACGATGCAGAAAGCTTAACCATCGCTTCGAAAAGCACGTGCCCTGATTTAATCTCACATTGACCAACGCATCGCCCACCATATCCGCCGGGCTCATATGCCTAGACAGTATAGAAAACACCACGAGAGTCTCGATTTAAACCTGCAGTGAGATGCGTTAGATGGCTTTCTCCGTTTGAACCGTCAGGAAGCGTAAATTCTAAGACATCATCAAAAGGAATGAACATAGCTGAAGCGGACATTACAAACAGACTTGCGATGTCTAGCGCTTCCTCAACTGATTTAAGCTCTGGGAGTCCATATTCATGCTCAAGAATATTCCGCATTTTGACCACTTTACGCAAAAGGCTCGGCGCCAGTAAGCCAAGCGCTCTCAATCGCCTTATCTTTGGTCAAGCTGACAGACAATTGCGCGCTTCACATTAGTTGTTGCATTGATAAGGGCCGACAGGCCGCCTCGTTCAAAATCGTCTTCCGCTAAGCTCAAGAATTCCACAGGCGAGGTTTTGAGCTTCACCAATACGAAGCTCCCACCACCTAACGCGACTGCACATTTGCTCATATCGAATCCATGAGCGAGGCAAAACTCTTTGATATCCATTTTCTTAACCCAGCTTGTCGTTTAGGGCAATGACCAGATGTCAATTCATATCTGCACTTGAGCGCAAACTGAGATGCATATGTTTGATGATTGGGTTCAGCTATGAAAAGGCGTCGTCGTTGCAACCGACGCGGGACTCTCAACGTATGGGTCGGGTAGATCTCGTACCAATTTCAGTACCAATCGTTGCGTTTCGGCGAAAGAAATCAGGTAACCCTGAGCTCACCCCCTCCCAATTTCATTACCTCTCGCTACCAAGCGGAACCCACCCTACATAGCGGTGTGATTCTCGGCCAGCGCCGCACGGTTGTAAACGCGCCAAGCTGTGGTTGCTAGATATTTGCACCAGGAACGATGAAGAAAGCGGCGCTAAGCAAGCGGAGCGGAGTGTAAAGACATTGGGAATTTGAATCAGAAGGGCGGATCGGCGCAGTTTATCAGTGATGAAGTGCAACTGTCCGCGGCTCAGGTCTGAATCATTTCCCCAATGCACTTCTCAAAAACCGCCTCCATGGGGCCCAGCACACAGTTATAAGCCGCGATATTGGCGTCGATCCATTCGTCTTTATCGATCCCCCACCAACTGATCTCGAATCCGGCATTCATGATGAGGTGTTCGAACAGGATGCGCTGGGCGCGGCCGTTGCCTTCGCGGAATGGGTGGATGATGTTGATATCGGAATAGGCATCCGCCACGGCGATGATCAGTTCAGTTCTGCTCAGTCCCTCGAACCAGTTCGACGCCGTCAGGTTGGCGAATATCTTGTTGGCTTCCTTTTCCATGTATTCAGGTTGGCAAAAACGCGTGGCTTGCTTGGCCATGCCAACGGTCCGCAGCGCTCCGGCCCATTCGAACAAATCCGAGAACAGCGCTCGATGAATATCCTGCAGATAAGCCAGGTTGTAGGGAGGAGGGTTGAATTCGACGTTGCCCGCGGCGATGGCCGAGAGCTGTTGTTCGGCTTCGCTCAAGGTCTGTTCATCGCGGATATCGAGTTTATTGCGCAGGACCGTGGAGCCCGGGTAACAATAGGCGTCTTCGCCGACGCCGTATTTGTCGGGCATCAGGCTCGAGTCTTGGTGAAGGTCTTCAAGACTTCCTCACGGGAAGGCAGCTTGTCTTCGCTGTCTTGCGCAGACACCTTGAACCCTTCCAGGCGCAGGCTGGCCGCGTAGTTGGACCGGCGAGTCCTGGCCGCGTAGGCCTTTTTTGTTTCCAGGCTGACAGTGCCCATCGGGGTGGACCTCGAATCGCGTTGGTTGGCGAATTATAGCCCATCGCCCCGGCAAGGCCTATGTCGCGGTCCGGATCAGTCGGTCCATCGGCAAACGGATTGACCAACGGGACTTGCATATCGGCGCATCTCCAAATACTGTTCATGCATCCAGTATTCGGGAATTCTCCATGCAGCTCATCGCCAAGCTCGGCATTCTTGCAGACGCCGCCAAATATGACGCGTCGTGTGCCAGCAGTGGGGCGCCCAAGCGCAGTTCGCGTGGTCGCGATGGGCTTGGGGCCACCGATGGCATGGGGATCTGCCACAGTTACACGCCGGATGGGCGCTGTGTCTCGCTGCTCAAGGTGTTGCTGACCAATTTCTGTCTGTACGACTGCCAGTATTGCGTCAACCGTCGTTCCAGCAACGTGCCGAGGGCGCGCTTTACGCCGGAGGAAGTGGTGCGGTTGACGCTGGATTTCTATCGTCGCAATTGTATCAGCGGGCTGTTCCTGAGTTCCGGCATCATTCGCTCGGCCGACTACACCATGGAGCAACTGGTTCGCGTGGCGCGCTTGCTGCGCGAGGAGCATCAATTCCGAGGCTACATTCACCTCAAGACCATTCCCGATGCCGATCCGCTATTGATCGAGGAGGCGGGTCGGCTAGCGGATCGCCTGAGTGTGAACATCGAACTGTCCTCCGAGGTGAGCCTCAAGCGCCTCGCGCCGGAAAAGCAATTGACCACGATTCGTCAGGCCATGGGCACCATCCATGACGGTCAGCAGGCGGTGGCTGGCGAGCCGCGGGCGCCGCGCTTTGCGCCGGCCGGGCAGAGCACCCAGGTGATCGTGGGAGCGGATGCTACCGACGACCATGCCATCCTGAGCAACGCCGAGTCGCTCTACCAGGGCTATGGTTTGCGGCGGGTCTACTATTCCGCCTTCAGTCCGATTCCCGACAGCCCAGCCAGTGTGCCGCTCGCCGCGCCGCCGTTACTGCGTGAGCATCGGCTGTATCAAGCCGACTTCCTGATGCGTGGCTACGGCTACAAGGCAGGCGAACTGTTGAACACGTCCAGCAACCTGGACCTGGACATCGACCCGAAACTGGCCTGGGCGCTGGCTAATCGCGATGTGTTTCCACTTGACCTCAACCGTGCCGAGCCGGCGCTGCTGGCGCGCATTCCCGGGATCGGCCTGCGTAGCGTGCAGCGCCTGGTGACGCTGCGCAGGGAGCGGCGGATTCGGTATGACGATCTGGTGCAGTTGCGCTGCGTGCTGGAAAAGGCCCGCCCGTTCATTGTGACCAGCGATTACCGGCCCGCTGACGCGCAAACGCGCAGCGGCTTGCTGCGGGCACGTTTGCGCGATCCGCAAAGGCCTGTGCAAATGGGGCTGTGGGGATGATCGCGCTGGATTGCGATGACGATTTCGCCATCTGGCGCGACCAAGCCCGGACGTTGCTTGGTCACGGAATAGACCCCTGTGACGTGACTTGGGCCCAGGGGCCCATCGCCGATCTGTTGGCAATGCCGACGCCCTTGCCGCAAGGCCCGGGTCCGTTCCGCACTCGCGTCCCGGCAGCGTTGTTGAGCCAGTTGCAACAGGCCAGTCGTTATCACGGCGGACAGCGCTGGAACCTGTTGTACGAAGTGCTCTGGCGCGTAGCCCATGGCGACCGCACCGCCATGCTCGCGGGCGATCGCCTGGGCAGCGAGTTGCAACGGCGCATCAAGCAGGTCAGTCGCGAGGCTCATCACTTGCACGCCTTCGTGCGCTTCATCCCCTTGCCGCCAGCCGTGGCAGAACAATTGCAGTTGGACCTGGTGGCGTTCCACCAGCCGGCGCACGACATCCTCGAAAGCGCGAGCGGTCATTTTGCCGAGCGGCTCGGTCGGCAACGCTGGCTGATTGCAACGCCTCGCGACGGTATTCGTTTCGACGGCCAATCGCTGGATTACCAGCGCCACTGCCCCGCGCAATGGCAACAATGGGCCCGCCACGCCGAAGACCCCGGCGCCGAGTTGTGGCGCACCTATTACAGGCACATCTTCAACCCGGCGAGGCTCAACCCGACCGCGTTGCGCCAGCACATGCCCGGGCGGTTCTGGAAGCATTTGCCTGAGGGGGAATTGATTCCTCAACTGGTGGGGCAGGCGCGGCAGGGGAAGCAGAGGGATGGGCAGGCGTTGGAGGTGGGGGAGAAGATGGGTAAGCGGATTGTCGTAGGCGCTGCGGTAGGGGCACAGGGATAAGACAGCGCCCACGATGGCTCCGGCACAGTAGTCAGATACCCTTGCTCGCACTTGCCGGCCTGCGCAACGCCGCAATGTCCCGCTTGGGCGACGCACCGAACAGGCGGGCGTATTCGCGGCTGAACTGCGAGGGGCTTTCGTAACCCACTCGGTAGGCGGCGTTGGCCACGTCCAGGTGTTCGTTGAGCATCAGCCGTTTTGCTTCGTTCAGCCGCAGCCACTTCTGATATTGCAGGGGGCTCATCGCCGTGAGCTGGCGGAAGTGATGGTGAAAGGTCGGGGCGCTCATCTGCACCCGCGCCGCCAGGTCATCCACGCGGATTGGCGCGGCGTAGTTCAACTTCAGCCAGTCGATGGCCTTGGCGATCCGGTAGCCCTGGCTGTCGACGGACGCGATCTGGCGCAGCCGCGCCGCCTGGTCGCTCATCAGTAATCGGTAATGGATCTCGCGCTGGATCAGCGGCGCCAGGATGGGGATCGCCTCGGGTTCATCCAGCAATGCCAGCAGGCGTACGAACGGCGCCAGGAAGTCCGCTGTGCTGGTGCCGATTCCCGCACCAATCCCGACTGGGCGCTCAAGACGCGGCGCCAGCCCGCCTTGGGCGACCAGATCGGCAACCATGCGCAAATCCAGCCGCAACACCAAGCCCAGGCATGGCTGTTCCGGGCTTGCGACCATCACTTCGGAATTTGCCGGCATATCCAGTGAAGTCATCAGGAATCGCCCGGTGTCGTACCCATACGCCTGGCCACCAATCCAGACCTGCTTCATCCCCTGGGCGACGAGGACGATGCTCGGTTCGATCATGCAGGTCGCGGGCGGGGCAGGGGCGTCGCGCCGGAAGAGGCAGAGGCCAGGCATCGACGTTTCGACGTCTCCCGATTCTGTGGTCCGGGGAGCGATGAGGTCCGCGAGCATCTTTTGCGGCGATTTGCCGTGGCTGGTCATGTCGATTGTCTGTCGGGGTGATAGTTATAGGCAGAACCTTAACTCGCCAAGCGAAGCGCTGCCTACGGCAAATAGGCAGGCTCACAGGATCGGGCAAGAACTTCAGCGAAATGTTCTACCGGCGAATGGCGCCGGTCCCTGAAACTGCCAGTCGAATTCAACTCAACAAGGAGTCATCTCATGCGTGTACAAGCCTACGGCGCCCACGCGGGCGACAAACCCCTTGAACCGATGCAAATCAATCGCCGCGCACCCGGCGCGCACGACGTGCAGATCGACATCGCCTTTTGTGGGATCTGCCACTCGGACCTGCACCAGGTGCGCGCCGAGTGGGCAGGCACTCAGTTCCCTTGCGTCCCTGGCCACGAAATCGTCGGCCGCGTGTCGGCGGTGGGCGCCCATGTTTCCGCGTTCAAGACCGGTGATCTGGTCGGCGTCGGCTGCATTGTCGACAGCTGCAAGCACTGCGAGGACTGCGAAAGCGGCCTGGAAAACTACTGCGACGGCATGATCGGTACCTACAACTTCCCGACGCCGGACGAACCGGGCTGGACCCTGGGTGGCTACTCGCAGAACATCGTGGTGCATGAGCGTTATGTGCTGCGCATCCGTCACCCCGAAGAGCAATTGGCCGCCGTCGCGCCACTGCTTTGTGCAGGCATCACCACCTATTCGCCATTGCGTCACTGGAACGCCGGGCCGGGCAAGAAAGTCGGCGTGGTCGGGATCGGTGGCCTGGGGCACATGGGCATCAAGCTCGCTCACGCGATGGGCGCACACGTCGTGGCGTTTACCACTTCGGAATCCAAGCGCGAGGCCGCCCGGCAGTTGGGCGCCGATGAAGTCATCGTGTCGCGCAATGCTGATGAAATGGCCGCCCACGCCAAGAGCTTCGACTTCATCCTCAACACCGTGGCGGCGCCCCACGACCTCGACGTTTTCCTGGTATTGCTCAAGCGCGACGGCGCGATGACCCTGGTGGGCGCTCCGGCGACGCCTCATTCGTCGCCCAATGTCTTCAACTTGATCCTGAAGCGTCGAACCATTGCCGGCTCGATGATCGGTGGGATTGCCGAAACTCAGGAAATGCTGGATTTCTGCGCTGAGCACGGCATCGTTGCCGAGATCGAGCTGGTTCGTGCCGATCAGATCAACGCGTCCTACGAGCGGATGCTCAAGGGCGACGTCAAGTATCGCTTCGTGATCGACAACGCTACGTTGGCCGGTTGAATGTAAGTCTCAAAGCGTTCAGGCCCGATTGATGCGGGAGCGGGCCTGCTCGCGATCGCGGTGTTCCAGTCGCCTGTGCGCGGATTGCGCCGCCGTCATCGCGAACGAGCTCGCTCGCCCAAGGGTTTCTAACCCTTCCATAAATTTCAGGTTGTTACCCATGACCCATACTTTATCGCCCACCCCGCGGGGTAAGCCTGCGTGGGGCGCGGTGCTTGCCATGTCGTTGGCTGCCTTCGCGCTGGTCGCCTCGGAATTCATGCCGGTCAGCCTGCTGACACCGGTAGCGGCGGACCTTCATGTCAGCGAAGGGCAGGCCGGCCAAGGCATCGCCGTCTCCGGCGCCTTCGCCCTGGTCACCAGCCTGTTCGTCGCCTCGATTGCCGCCCGGGTCGACCGCAAATGGCTGCTCTCGGCATTGACACTGCTGATGATAGTTTCCGGCACAGTGGCTGCGCTGGCCCCCGACTACGTGACGTTCATGGTCGGCCGCGCCTTGATCGGCGTTGCGATTGGCGGCTTCTGGTCGCTGTCGGCGGCTACGGCCATGCGCCTGGTGCCGGAGGACAAAGTCCCCCGCGCATTGGCCATCGTCAACGGCGGCAATGCCTTGGCGACGGTAGTCGCTGCGCCATTGGGCAGCTTCCTGGGCGCAATCATCGGTTGGCGTGGCGCGTTCTTCTGCACCGTCCCCGTCGCCGCGCTCGCCCTGGCGTGGTTGCTGTTGAGCCTGCCCTCGCTGCCCTCGCGGGTGAAGCAGGACAGCGGCAATCCTTTCAAACTGATGACCCAGGCACCGGTTGCGTTGGGCATGCTGGCCGTCAGCACGTTCTTCATGGGCCAGTTCATGTTGTTCACCTATCTGCGTCCCTTCCTCGAAACGGTGACGCAGGTGAGCGTGTCGCTGTTGTCGTTCATGTTGTTGGTGATTGGCCTGGCCGGTTTGCTCGGAACCTTCCTGATCGGTTCGTTCTTGAGGAGCGGCCTGTATCGGACCCTCATCGTCATCCCGTTGTTGATGGCTGCAATCGCTCTTGCGCTGGTTGCGTTCGGCGGGTCAGCGGTCATGACCGCGGTGCTGCTGGGCGTCTGGGGGCTGGTGGCAACGGCGGCGCCGGTTGGCTGGTGGACCTGGCTGGCCAGGACGTTGCCGGAAAATGCCGAGGCCGGCGGCGGATTGATGGTGGCGATCGTCCAGCTCGCCATTGCGTCTGGTGCCACGGTGGGTGGCGTCCTGTTCGACCTGAGCGGTTATCGGGCGACGTTTGAAACCAGCGCGGCCGTGTTGGTCGTTGCGGCGGTGCTGACCATGCTGGCGGCCCGTGCCGCGGCTCGCAAGTCTTCGCAAGCGTCGAGCGACGCGACATATGGCGCGGTGCGGGAGTCAACCTGATCGAAACCAATGCAGGCTTCGTTGATCCATAAGCAGGGGAAAAAATCCCTGATGCTATCGGGCAACCGAAGCTGGACGAGACCGTTGGGCGCCTGCAGTTTGGTGGCATATTGATATCTTGGTAAGCTTCAAGCTCGTTACCTACCGAGTTGGTTAGTTGTGTCTACTGAAAGAATTTCCCAATTGGAGCAGGCGCTCCTGGCGGTCATTGCGGCCGCGGGCAAGATGGGCGTCAGTTGTGATGAACTTTGCGCGCAGGCTGTGGGCGGGCTGGTGTCCGAGCGCTACTGGAGCTGGGCGGATGCCCAGCACGCTCAAGGCGCAGCTGACCAGATCGATAACGCCTTGGCAGTCCTGGTCGGCCGGTATACGGCTACGCCTGGCAATCCCGTGCAAAGCGGGCCCGATGCAGCATTTGAATCGGCTGCCGGCTGATCCTCCTGTCTTCAGAAATGGGCGACTCGATAGGTCGCCCATTTGCTTTAAAGCCCCAACCCTTCTTCGATGATCAAGAGAAGAGCATCTTCATCCAGCGCTACGGGTTCGGTGTGTTGCCCGGCCGGCCGCAGCTGCCAAAGTGATTCGCCATGTTTGCCCACGGTGCGCAGGATGCAATGCTTCACGCCTTGCATATGGATTTCGATGCATCCCTCTGCGCTGGTGGAGAAGCGGGCGATCGGATCGAGCGAGATGCGCCGGTGGTTGCCCTCGATCACCAATTGGTCAATGGCGTAGTTGTACGTCGAACCGCTGGAGTGGCGCTCGAAGACGTGGGTCGGATTGCGCCGGATAACCAGGCCCGCCTCACACACCGGCGCGAGCCACGTTTCGATCTGACGGTACAAGTCATAGACCTGGCCGGGCCAGTATTCGATGGCCAGGTCGGCGCAGTTGTCGATGTCGGCTGGGGTTCGTTGGGCCTGCCTCAGCTTCGCCGCGAGTTCGTCTGCCTTGCTCATGTCGATTCCCTGTCGTGGTGATAGGTTGAGCGTAGCTGATGGAGTGGGGGCTCAGTTGCGCTGGGTCATGGCGCGGTTTCGTTTTGCGCAGCGAGCTGATTTCGGGCGTTTCGCAGCCATATGCGAGTATCCTTTCGAATCTGGTGACCTATATGGCGAGGGCATTGATGACGTGTTCAGGGTCGTTATGAATGGCGCGCAACAGAGCTTTCGCGGGACCGGTTGGCTCGCGCCGCCCTTGCTTCCAATTGCGTAGCGTGCCCAACTGAACGTCGATCAATGCTGCAAACTTGGCTTGGGTCAGGCCGGTGGCTTTTCGTATCTCCTTCACCTGCAGCGCATCGACGATGAATTCCCGGGACGGCTGACGCTCTCCTCGGACAATCTCATCCATCTGTTGCACGCTTTCCATCAGCTCATCGAAAAATCTGCTCATGGTTATCTCCATTGCTCGACGATCATTTTCAACGCCTTGCGTTGATCACCGGCGGACAATGCTATAGGACGCAGCTCCCCTATTCATCTGGTGAGTTGTAACGGCAATCTCCAACGTCTGCGTGGACTCAGTGTTGCGCCCGAAACGAGGGAGCGCTTTGCGTGGGGGGCCTCTCGTTGCCTCTGCTGGCCATCCGCTCCACCGCATCCGGCAACGAAGCCACATGCACCGCGCGCGACGGCATGGCGAAGCGCACGCCGATCGTGGCGAACTCTTCCATCATGCCCAGGTTGATCGCCTGCTGGATGTCCATGTAGACGTTGTAGCTGGGGTCCAGCACGATATAGACCGTTTCGAACTCCAGTGCGCTTTCGCCGAAACCGCGAAAATGCGCGCGGTCGAAGCGGGTTTTTTCCTGGGCCTTGATGATCTTTTCGACGATGACCGGCACTTGCCGCAGTTGTTCTGTCGAGCATTCCTGGGGCAGGGCGAATTCGAAGACGATCCGGCGCTCCTGGAGGCGTTTGTAGTTCTGGATGGTGGTGCTGATCATGCCGGCGTTCGCCATGACGATTTGCTCGCCACCCAGGCTGCGGATTCGCGTGGTCTTCAGGCCGACATGTTCCACGGTCCCGGCCAGGGAGCCGACGACGATGAAGTCGCCGACTTCGAAAGGTTTGTCCACGGCAATCGACAGCGAAGCGAACAGGTCCCCGAGGATATTCTGCACCGCGAGCGCCACGGCGATGCCGCCCACGCCGAGGCTGGCAACGAACGCCGTGATGTTCACGCCCAGGTTGGAAAGCATCGCCAGGAGCACCACCGCCCAGAGAAATACTTTCGCACCCCACAGGCTCAGGGTGGCCAAGGCGCTTTTCTGATGAATGTCGGAGTGGCTGTGGCGGGCGAAATAATGCATCAACGCCAGGGCGATCGCTCGGTTTGCCCATAATCCCACTTGCAGGGCCGCCACCACGAACCAGAGGCTGCTGACTCGACTCAGCCAGCGTTCCGGCAAGTCCAGTACGCCAACGCCGATCAGGATCGAGGCCAGCAATAACAAGGTATTGCTGGTACTGGACAGTACTTCGACGGCGATGTGGCTGACATAAGCGTCGGGTTTTTGTGCCCGGGCACGCACGTTTTTCAATAGAAAACCGACGCCAGCCCTGGCGATGATGAAGCTCACCGTCATCACGCTCAGTGCCAGCAGCCAATTGGCGATGGAAATGCCCAGTACCTGGGTGTCGGTAAAAATATCGAGGGAGCTTGAGTCCATGGATGGATCACCTGTGCCATTTCTGTTCAGGTTGTGCCCTGGCCGCACCGGCCGGGCCATGAACTTGGTTAGTTCGCAGGTGGCAGAGGCCCGTTCAATTTTCTTGCCGTCAGCGGCCCCGGCATGGGCCGCTGATCTGACTCAAGCGCCTCTCTTAGCGCAGCAGATGCACCGCCAGCCCGGCCAGGCCGCAGGCCAGCAATACCTGGATGACGCCGCGTTTATAGCGGAACAATGCAATGAACGCCGCGACTGCAAGAATTGCCGATGGCCAGTCCAGTGCTGCGTGTAAGCCCTTGGGCCAGAGCACGTGATAACCAAAGAAGCAGGCGAGGTTGAGAATCACCCCCACCACCGCCGCGGTGATCGCTGTGAGCGGCGCGGTGAATTTCAACTCGTCATGGGTCGATTCCACCAGCGGACCGCCGGCCAGGATGAACAGGAACGAGGGCAGGAAGGTGAACCAGGTCACCAGCGTGGCCGCAACCGCGCCCGCCAGAAACGCCTGTTCGGGGCCGAACACCTGCGTCACGTAACCCCCGACGAAACCCACGAACGCGACTACCATGATCAGCGGTCCCGGAGTGGTTTCGCCCAGGGCCAGGCCGTCAATCATCTGGGTCGGTGTCAGCCAGCCGAAATGTCCGACGGCGCCTTGATACACGTAGGGCAGCACCGCATAGGCGCCGCCGAAAGTCAGCAGTGCCGCCTTGGTAAAGAACCAGGCCATCTGCGTCAAGGTTCCTTCCCAACCAAACATCGCGGTCAACAGGCCTATCGGCAGAATCCACAGCAGCGCCCCGACGATCAGCAGTCGGGCCAGGCGGGTGGCACTGAAACGAGCGTGTTCCGGGGTCGGTGTATCGTCATCGATCAGCGCCGGGCCGAACGACTTGTGCCTGGCATCGTGGCCGCCCAGGCTGAACTTTGCCGGTGCCCAGCGACCGCCGAAGTAACCGACGACCGCCGCCCCCAGTACGATTAGCGGGAAGGGTACGTTGAAGGCGAAGATCGCCGTAAACGACGCGGCGGCGATTGCCCACAGCCAGTTGTTCTTGAGCGCGCGCGCGCCTATCCGGTGCGCGGCATGCACGACGATCGCCGTCACGGCGGGCTTGATGCCATAAAAAATGCCGGCCACCACCGGCACTTCGCCAAAGGCGACGTATAGCCAGGATAATGTGATGAGAATGAACAGCGAGGGCAGGACAAACAACGCCCCGGCGATTACTCCGCCCCAGGTTCGATGCATCAGCCAGCCCAGGTACGTCGCCAGTTGCTGGGCCTCGGGGCCGGGCAGCAGCATGCAGTAGTTCAAGGCGTGGAGGAAGCGACGCTCGGAGATCCAGCGCCGACGCTCCACCAATTCCTGGTGCATGATCGAGATCTGGCCCGCCGGTCCGCCGAAGCTGATGAAACCCAGTTTCAGCCAGAACCAGAAGGCCTCTCGCAGGCTGACGGTCGACGGTCTGGTCTGTACCTGTTCTACAGTGCTCGGGTTCGGAGTGCTCATGGTCCGCGGGGCCTTGATATAAAGGCCACCTACGTTATGGGGCGAGACACGTTTTAGATAGCCCCCGGTAAGGTTCGCGTGTAAAAAAACGCGCCAAGGGGCGGCAGAATTGCCAGATGATGAGGGGGATTTTGGATCCACTGCGCCATCCATCGACTACGCCCCACTGGCAAATTGCCGGCCTCCAAGCGGTACGCTAAGCTCACGAATATTGGGGGCTTTGAGCGTTTTGCTCATGCTTTGCCCTCTTCAGGAATTCGCTTGCCTATCCCCATCAACGATCCGCTCCATGCGCCCGGCGGCACCCTCAAGCGCCTGCCATTGCTCAAGGCTGCGGTGGCGTTTATTGCGGCGGTTTGCCTGTGCCTCTGCGGTTTGCTCTATCTGCAACTGGAGCAATCTCGTCGTCACGACCTGGAGTCGGCGCGGATTGCTTCGGCCAACCTTACCCGTGCCATGGCCCAGCAGGCCCAGGATACTTTCCTGCAGGCCGATCTCGTGCTCGGCAGCCTGGCAGACGGGATCCAGATCGATGGCTACGGCCCGGCCGTGCGCGCGCGCCTGCAACAGACATTCGCCCGGCGCGTGTTATCTCTGGAACAACTGCATGGCCTGTTTCTGTTCGACAAGAGCGGCCAGTGGATCATCACCTCGTTTGAAAAGCTGCACCGGGGATCCGGTATCGCGGATCGCGAGTATTTCCAGTTTCACCAGGAGAATGCCTCGCTCGTCGCCCATATCGGCCCGGCGATCCGCAGCCGGCAGAACGGCGAATGGATCATCCCCGTTTCCCGTCGGCTGAATGACCGCAAAGGCAATTTCCAGGGCGTGCTGATGGCCGGGATCAAAATGTCGTATTTCGACCAGTTCCTGAGGAGTTTCAATCTCGATGACCAAGGCGAGATGGCCCTGGCGTTGTCCGATGGGACTTTGCTGGCGCGCCGGCCCTTCGACGAGGCGCTGATTGGTGCGTCCATGGCGCGGCATCATATTTTCCAGCACGATCCGGTGGTGGGGGCTTCCGGCGATGAGATGATCCGCTCCGACACCGATAATATCGTCAGGCTCTATGGCCATCGGCATCTGCAAGCCTACCCACTGGTGGTCGTTGCCGCGATGTCCGAGTCAGCGATCCTGGCGGGCTGGTATGACCGGGCGGTGCAATCGAGCCTGATCGTGGCCTTGGTGGTGCTGGGTATCTGTCTGTTTGGCTGGGTTTTCGTGCATCAGGTGCGTAACAGCGAGCGGATTGAAGCGGACCTGCGCAAGGCCCAGCAAGCGCTGGAGCTGATCGCCACTCATGACAGCCTGACCGGGCTGGCGAATCGCCGGCTGTTCGAGCGGGCCCTGGGCATCGAGTTCGGCCGAGGCGCCCGCCAGCGCAGCCCCCTGAGCCTGATCATGCTCGACATCGATTTTTTCAAGCGCTACAACGATACCTACGGGCATGTCGCGGGTGATCATTGCCTGGCGGAGGTCGCGAAAGTGCTCAAGGACTGCTGTCATCGCAAGGCCGACCTGGCGGTGCGTTTTGGTGGCGAAGAGTTTGCTGTCCTGCTGCCCGATACCAACCTGCACGGCGCCATGGCATTGGCCGAACAGATCCGCCGCCGCGTCATCGACAGGCAGATTACCCATTCGGCTGCCCCCTCCGGCTACCTGACGGTGAGCCTGGGTTGCCATGCCTTCGTGCCCAGCAGCCTGGACAGTACGGAAGTCTTCATCCAGCGAGCCGATGCGGCGCTGTATCAGGCCAAACACAGCGGTCGCAACTGTGTCGCGGCGTTGTCCAGGGAAGACGCGTTCGATGCGCTGGAGCGTTCCGATCGCTGAGATTCGTCGGAATCATCGGTGGCGGATCAAGGTCCATTGTTCAACGCACAGGCGACGCGTAGCCCTTTTCGTCAAACTCTGTAGGCTCGCCAACTGACGCGGCAGCGGCTGCTAAGGTTAAGAAAACCCAAGGGTCAAACGCAGTTCATGCAGTGAAGTTTGCACGGCGAAGCCAACGCCGAAGGACAGGAGCAGGTCAATGGACACCGCTGCCGATATCCCCCCTGACGTCACGCGTCACACGCCGATTACCCGTCGCCTGGTGGTGGCGGTCGGCGTGCTGTTCGTAATGGGTGTCCTGATGGCTGTCGCCGCGCTGTTCAACATTGCGCAAAAGCTGGACGCGGACGACGTGGGCAAGACCCACTTCTACATTGAGCGCGCGCTCGAGAATCGCATCACCGCGTCGAAAAACTACATGGCCAGTTACGCCTACTGGACCACCGGCTATGAGCGTCTTAACGGCGAGGTCGATGTGCAATGGGCCTATGCCGAACAGAACATCGGCAAGACCCTGTTCACCAACGATGAATACGAAGGGGTGTTCGTCATCGACCGTGAACGCACCAAATATGCGGTGGTGCGGGGACAAAATGTCCAGGCAGAGGCGACGGCCTACATCGATACACCGCTGAGGGACCTTGTCGATCAGCTCCAGGCGCAACCGGACCTGACCAGGCCCATGATCCGCTACACCTTGTTCGAAGGCTGGCCGGCCATCGTCACGGCTTCGGTGATCCTGCCCAACGACGAACGTCCTCAGGTCGAGGCCAAGGGGACGTCGGTGCTGCTTTTTGTCGACCAGCTGACGCCGGTCAAGCTTCGTAAGGTAGGCAAGAGCTACGGCCTGAACGAGTTGAACCTGGTGAAAGATACGGCGCTGGCGCCCGGTCAGCCAGCCGTACCGCTGGATAGCACCGGTTACAGCCTGGTATCCCGGCTGGAGCGGCCAGGCCACCAATTGTTGTGGTCCCTGGTTCCGCCATTGGGCGGGGCGTTGCTGATCCTGGCGTTGCTCACCGCTTATTTTTTCCGCTATGCCATGCGTACCGCTCGACAGGTGGACGCCAGCTACGACAGCCTGGAAACCTCAAAGCAGGCGCTCCAGGCGAGCGAAGAGCGCTTCCGTGCCGTGGCGGAGGCGGCGTCGGACTGGATATGGGAAATCGACAGCCAGCAGCGCATCACCTATCTGTCGGGGCGCTTCAACACCGTTACCGGTTTTTCCGATCAGCAATGGCTGGGACAGGACATCGAACAGTTGCTGTATTGCGACACCACGCCGATTGCCTTGTGGCTGGGCAAACTGGTCGAAGAACAGAATGCCAGCAACCTGCGGTGTTCCTACCGCGACCATTCCGGACAGTTGCGATTTTGTCGGGTATCGGCGCGGCCGATCTATGACAAGGCCTTGGTAACGGGCTATC
Organism: Pseudomonas sp. Z1-29; assembly: GCF_051131995.1. Taxonomy (NCBI): domain Bacteria; kingdom Pseudomonadati; phylum Pseudomonadota; class Gammaproteobacteria; order Pseudomonadales; family Pseudomonadaceae; genus Pseudomonas; species Pseudomonas sp. Z1-29. The sequence continues at coordinate 2,203,970 of NZ_CP071645.1, forward strand.
GCGGCACCGCCAGCGACATCACCGATGAAGTTGCCGCCCACGCCCAGGTCCAGCATCTGTCGATGCACGATGCGCTGACCGGCCTGCCGAATCGCAACAAGTTGGCCCGGCACCTGGACGATGCATTGCTTGCCAAGGAGCATTCCGTACCGCTGGCCTTGCTGATGGTGGATCTGGATAACTTCAAGCCGATCAACGATTCGCTGGGCCACCCGGCCGGCGATGCGGTGCTGCTGGAAGTGGCCCAGCGCCTGCGCGACTGCACCCGAGAGCACGATCTGGTGGCGCGCCTGGGTGGGGATGAGTTCGTGGTGGTGCTCAGCGGAGTGGAGCACTCCACCGAAATCGACCGGTTTTGCGCACGGCTGATCGACAGCCTGCAGCAACCGATCCATTACGAGACCCATTCGTTGCACATTGGCGCCAGCATCGGCATTGCCGTAAGCCGGCGCCAAGGTTATCTGCCGGGCGAGTTGATCCGTTGCGCCGACATCGCCCTGTACCAGGCCAAATCCGAGGGCAAGAAGACCTGGTGCTACTTCGCCTCGCACATGAACGATCAGATCCAGCATCGTCGCCAGCTGGAAAGCGACCTTCGCCAGGCATTGAAGAAAAATGAATTCGTCCTGCATTTTCAGCCTCGCTATACCGTCGATGGCAAGACCATCGTCGCTGTCGAGGCGCTGGTTCGTTGGCAACATCCGACCCAGGGCTTGCTGGGCCCCGACGCGTTTATCCCGCTGGCCGAGCAAACCGACCTGATTGTCCCGCTTGGGCGTTGGGTGTTACGCGAGGCCTGCGAAACCGCGTTGACCTGGCCGGGCGAGCTGATGGTCTCGGTCAACCTCTCGCCTGCGCAATTCGAACGCAGCGATGTGGTCGAGGACGTGCGCCAGGTATTGATCGAAACCCACTTCCCGGCAAGTCGCCTGGAGCTGGAAATCACCGAAAACGTCATGCTGAACGACGTGGACGGTGCGCTCCAGGTCATGAATGCGCTCAAGGAACTGGGGGTGCGCCTGAACATGGACGATTTTGGTACCGGCTATTCGTCGCTCGGTTATTTGCGCACCTATCCGTTTGATGGCATCAAGATCGACAAGCGCTTCATCGCCTCCATGAGCAACAGCAGCAACGACCGCGCCGTGGTCCAGGCGATCATCAACCTGGGCAAGGCCATGGGCCTGACAGTCACCGCCGAAGGTGTCGAAACCCTGGCCCAACTGGGCACGCTGGGTTCGGATGAATGCCACGAGGTGCAAGGCTATTTTCTCAGCCGCCCCATCGACAAGCAGGCGTTCGCGCATCTGCTGGAAAGCGCTCCGCCCCTGTCGAAAACCGGTTCCTGAGCGGTTGTTGCAACCTCCGCGGCTTGTCATCGGTCACAGCTAGTACGTTGGTTTTTCGAGTTGCCTGCCCATGAAAAAGCTGCGAATCGCGACCTTCAATATCAACGGTATCCGGGCTCGGCTGCCCAACCTGCTGGAGTGGCTGGAGCGGGAGAAACCCGACATCGCCTGCTTGCAGGAGTTGAAGGCTGCCGATAAGGATTTCCCGGCGGCGGAGCTTGAGTCGGCCGGTTACGGGTCGATCTGGCACGGCCAGGCTTCCTGGAATGGCGTCGCGATCCTGGCCCGCGATGCGCAACCGCTGGAAAGTCGGCGCGGCCTGCCGGGCGGAGAGGAAGACAGTCACAGTCGGTATATCGAGGCAGCCGTGCATGGCGTCCTGGTAGGTTGCCTTTATCTGCCCAACGGCAATCCGCAGCCTGGTCCGAAGTTCGACTACAAGCTGGCATGGTTCGAGCGGCTGATCGATTATGCCCAGGGACTACAAGCCAGCGATCACCCGGTGGTGCTGGCGGGCGACTACAATGTCGTGCCCACCGACTTCGACATCTACAACCCACGCTCCTGGCTCAAGGATGCCCTGTTGCAGCCGGAAAGTCGCGAGCGGTACCAGCGCCTGCTGGACCAGGGCTGGACGGATGCGCTGCGACATCTCTACCCGCAAGAACGGATCTATACGTTCTGGGACTATTTCCGCCAGCACTGGCAAAAAAACTCCGGGCTACGTATCGACCACCTGTTGCTCAACCCTGCCGCCAGTGCCTACCTGAGCGAGGCGGGGGTGGATGCCTGGGTCAGGAACCAGCCACACCCCAGCGACCATGCCCCGACGTGGATTCGTCTGTCTTCGCGCAAGCGCCGTTGAAGCCGCCGGATCATTGTCCACCCAGGGGAAATGCCTTATACCTGTGCCAACGGCGGGGTGCCTGCACAAGCCCTGCACCTGAACAGGAAAGGACACCCCATGAACCAACCTCGACTGAGTGATTGCGGTCGTTATCTGCGGCGCCTGGGTTTCGACACGGCGCCACCCCCGACGCTCGATTCGTTGCGCCAGTTGCAGTGGCGTCATACGACCGAGTTCCCCTTCGAAACCCTCGCGACGCTGCTGGGGCAGCCGGTGCCGATCGACCTTGAGTCGGTGGAACGAAAAATCTTCGAGCAAGGGCGCGGCGGTTATTGCTACGAGCTCAATCAGCTATTCCTGGCCCTTTTGCAGGACCTGGGCTTCGAGGCCCGCGGCATTACCGGGCGAGTAGTGATGAACGCGCCTGAAGGCGCCTGGACCGCACGCACCCATCGCTTGAGCCTGGTGACGCTTGACGGCGTGCGCTATGTAACCGACGTCGGCTTCGGTGGCATGGTGCCGACCGCGCCACTGTTGCTGGACAGTCGCGAGGTCCAGGCCACTCCTCACGAGCCATACCGCATCGAGACCACTGAAGACGGCTACATGCTGCGCGCCAACGTAGGGGGCGAATGGCGGCCCATGTACCTGTTCGACCTGCAGCGTCAGGAAGAGATCGATTACATCCTCGGTAATTGGTACGTCTGCAGTCATCCGGATTCCCCGTTCAAGGACCGGTTGATGGTCGCCCGCACGGGTGACGGTTTGCGCAAGACCCTCAACGGCAACAGCTATGCCGTGCACCGGATCGGGCAGGAAAGCGAACGACGCACAATCATGGACGCCGACGAGTTGATCGACCTGCTGGAGACGGAGTTCGGGCTGCGGGTGCCGCCACGGGAACTGCTGCGGCCGGCGCTGGAAGGGCTGATAGCGCGAAGTTGAATGCAATCTGGTTCGGGATTTGCAACCTTGCCCGTGATCAGTGCGCAACAAGTTGTATACAACTCTATGGACATTTGTCCTGAGTTTTGAATACAGTGTGCGCATAACAAAAAACAGGGAACCCCCGAACCATGAAAACGCCCCATGTTTCACTCCCACGGCCCGAGGACGAAAACCTTGGCGTCGGCGCGAATATGGCTTACGGCCTGCAACATGTGTTGACCATGTACGGCGGCATCGTCGCGGTGCCCTTGATCATCGGCCAGGCGGCCGGCTTGTCGCCGGCGGACATCGGTCTGCTGATCGCCGCGTCATTGTTCGCGGGAGGGCTGGCGACGTTGCTGCAAACGCTTGGCCTGCCGTTCTTTGGCTGCCAGTTGCCGCTGGTGCAGGGCGTTTCGTTCTCCGGCGTCGCGACCATGGTGGCGATCGTTGGAACCGGCGGGGAAGGGGGCTTCCAGGCCATCCTTGGTGCGGTAATCGCGGCGTCCCTGATCGGCTTGTTGATCACTCCGGTATTCTCGCGCATCACCCGGTTCTTCCCGCCGCTGGTCACCGGCATCGTCATCACCACCATAGGCCTGACGTTGATGCCGGTGGCGGCGCGCTGGGCCATGGGCGGCAACAGCCACGCCGCGGATTTCGGCAGCATGGCGAACATCGGCCTGGCTGCGCTGACCCTGGTACTGGTGCTGGTACTGAGCAAAATGGGCAGTGCGACGATTTCCCGCCTGTCGATCCTGCTGGCGATGGTCATCGGCACCGTCATCGCGGTATTCCTCGGCATGGCGGACTTTTCGTCCGTCAGCGAAGGCCCGATGTTCGGGTTTCCAACGCCGTTCCACTTCGGCATGCCGACTTTCCATATCGCCGCGATCCTGTCGATGTGCATCGTGATCATGGTGACGCTGGTGGAAACCTCCGCTGACATCCTGGCGGTGGGGGAAATCATCGACACCAAGGTCGATTCCCGCCGTCTGGGCAATGGTCTGCGAGCCGATATGCTGTCGAGCATGATCGCCCCGATCTTTGGCTCCTTCACCCAGAGTGCCTTTGCCCAGAACGTCGGGCTGGTGGCGGTGACCGGTATCAAGAGCCGTTTTGTCGTGGCAACTGGCGGGATATTCCTGGTGGTGCTCGGGCTGCTGCCGTTCATGGGGCGGGTGATCGCCGCCGTGCCGACCTCGGTGCTCGGTGGTGCTGGTATCGTGCTGTTCGGTACGGTTGCCGCCAGTGGTATCCGAACCCTGTCGAAGGTTGACTACCGCAACAACGTCAACCTGATCATCGTCGCCACTTCCATTGGCTTCGGCATGATCCCGATCGCCGCACCGAACTTCTACGACCATTTCCCCAGCTGGTTCGCGACGATCTTCCATTCGGGGATCAGCTCTTCGGCAATCATGGCAATTATCCTGAACCTGGCGTTCAACCATTTCACCACCGGCAACTCCGACCAGCAGTCAGTTTTTGCCGCCGGTACCGAGCGGGTGCTGCGCTACCAGGACCTTGCTGCACTGCGTGAAGGTGATTATTTCAGCGACGGAAAATTGCATGACTGCGACGGCAACGAGATTCCAGTGGTGGCGGAACCCGCCCACTCGCCGGGAGAGCACGGCCCGGTGCGGCTGAAGAGCAGCGAGCACGTCTGATCTGGCGATCGCAGAGGAGTGAAAACAAAAGCAGCCGGTGATCATCGATCACCGGCTGCTTTTTTATGACCCCTGAACGGACTACCAGCGACCGTAATGGCCGCGCGGCGGGCCATCGTAATAGCCCCGTGGTGGCCCGTAATACACCGGCGCCGGGCGATAGTAGACAGGGCGCTCGATGTATACCGGTTGCGGCGCGTAATAGACCGGTGGCGGTTGCTGCACATAGACAGGTTGTTGCACGTAGACCGGTTGTGGCTGGACATACACCGGTTGCTGGACATAAACCGGTCGGTCGCGGCTGATGAGCGCGGAGCCGACAATGGCCGAGCCGACGATTGCACCAAACACCGCGGGACCCTCCCAACCACCGCGACCATGGGCGGATGCCTGGCCGGTGACCGCGAGTGCCCCCACGAGCAGGGCGATAATGGGAAGTTTGCGTTTCATGGCGATTCCTCGTTCCGGCCCCGGCGCCTGTGGCCTGCGACAGACCCGATCAGGGGCGCGGGGATACTTGCTCTGACAGCGATTTTCCCAGGATTTGCACCGCCGTTGGGTAAATATTGTGTAAGGTCTGTGGCTGATTTTTTTACAGCGGATGGCGAGTCGCTGCGCTGCGCCCGAGGTCTGAGCATCGAACAGGACCGGTCGGTACGGCGATCGCGTTTATCCGAAAGTGTATCAAGGAGACGAGCATGCAGATGAACCCCAACAAAGATACCCAGCTGTGCATGTCACTATCGGGGCGCCCGGGCAACTTCGGCCTGCGCTTTCATAATCACCTCTATGAACAACTGGGCCTGAATTTCTACTACAAGGCGTTCAGCAGTCGCGACCTGCCGGGTGCGGTGCGCGGAATTCGCGCCCTGGGCATCCGCGGGTGTGGCGTGTCGATGCCGTTCAAGGAGGCCTGCATCGCCCTGGTCGATGAGTTGGACCCTTCCGCCGCCGCGATCCAGTCGATTAACACCATCGTCAACACTGACGGCCATTTGAAGGCCTACAACACCGACTATATTGCCGTCGCCCAATTGCTGCAGACCCACGCCGTACCCAAGGATTCGACTTTCGCCCTGCGTGGCAGCGGCGGCATGGCCAAGGCGGTCGCCAGTGCCTTGCGCGATGGCGGCTATAAAAATGGCCTGATCGTCGCCCGCAACGAAACCACCGGCCGAGCCCTGGCCGACTCCCTGGGATACGAATGGCAAGCCGAGCTGGGCGATCGCCGGCCACAAATGCTGATCAACGTGACGCCGATCGGCATGGCCGGCGGTCCTGAAGCGGGCCACCTGGCGTTCGAGCCCGATGCCCTCGTGGCAGCCGAGACGGTATTCGACGTGGTGGCGATTCCATCGGAAACGCCGTTGATCGTCCGGGCCCGGGCAGAAGGCAAGCGGGTCATCACCGGGCTGGAGGTGATCGCGATCCAGGCCTTGGAGCAGTTTGTGCTGTACACGGGCGTGCGGCCCAACCTGGAGCAATTCGACAGGGCCGTGGCTTTCGCCCGGTCCTGATTACTCCAGGCGCGCCAGACGCTCCTCCAGCGCGGCGATCCGCGCTTCGAGCTCTTCAAGGCGTTCCAGTGACACGCCGCTGCCGGCGCCACTGCGTTCTATCGGGTGCTGGCGAGCGGCGAGGATGGCCTCGATGTCCGCGGGGTCGCCCATGGCGTGCACGTAGCGGTCTTCACGCTGGCCGGCCTGGCGCGGCACCAGCAGCGCCAGGCCTCGGGCGATCAGGCGCTCAAGCTGATGCACGACCTGCTCGGTGTCTTCGAAATCATGCATGCGGCCGCTGCGGGTCAGCAGTTCATTGACGGTCTGTGGGCCGCGCAGGAACAGCAATCCCATCAGGATCACCTGGGCCGGCACCAACTCCAGCGCCTTGTCGACCCGGTGCTCCCAGCGGTCGGCGCGGCTGCCCATGACCAGCCGGGTAAAACCGCGGCCTTCCAGGGCTCGCAAGCTCTGGCCGACCTGGCCCGGACTGAGATTGGTCACCGGTTCGCGACTGGTCTTCTGGTTGCAGGCCAGCACTAGCGCGTTGAGGGTGAGAGGGTAGGTCTCGGGGTTGGTGGCCTGTTTTTCGATCAGGGCGCCAAGGATGCGGATTTCCGTGCTGTTGAGCCGTGGTTCTTCGGCCTGGCTTTGTTCTTCGATGCTCATTGCGCGTTTCCCTATGCCGTGGAAGCCGCCTAGCCTAATCCTTGCGTAATAAAAGACAAGGAGCGCAACAAGCCGTGGCTATAATCGCCGACGTTTGATTTGTTTCCTCCTACCACCCGCATGAGATCGCCATGACCATTTCCCTGTACGCCGCCTCCGTCCCGGTTTTCAAACAGATGCTCAACGCCCTGAGTGATGTGCTGAACAAGGCCGAAGCCCACGCCACCGCGAAAAACATCGATCCGAACGCTTTCCTGCAAGCACGCCTGTTCCCGGACATGTTCCCGCTGGTGCGTCAGGTGCAGATCGCCGTCGACTTCGCCAAGGGCGTGTCCGCGCGCCTGGCCGAGATCGAAGTGCCGAAATACGACGACAGCGAGACCACCTTCGCTGAGCTGCAAGCGCTGATCGCCAAGGTGCTGGCCTTCATCGACGGCATCAGCCCCGAGCAGATCGATGGCAAGGAAGGCATTGAAATTGTCACCCGTCCGGGCACCCCGAAGGAAAAACGCTTCAGCGGTCAAACCTACCTGCTGACCTACGGCCTGCCGCAGTTCTTCTTCCATGTCACCACCACTTATGCACTGCTGCGTCACAACGGCGTAGAAGTAGGCAAGCGCGATTACATGGGCGCGTTCTAAACCCGCGAGCATGAAAAAGCCCGGGACGGTGTGAGCCGTTCCGGGCTTTTTTGTGGTTGTCTGTCAGGTCATCAGCGCCTGTTGCGCCGCTTCGCGAGCAGGCTCGCTCCCACAGGAATCAATGATTGCGCAGGGTCCTTGTGGGAGCGAGCCTGCTCGCGATGAAGACGCACGGTTTATGCAGTACGCCGCGCCCGCTCTTCTTCACCCAGGCAAGCCGCCGCCGTGAACAGCACATCCGTGGACGAGTTGAGCGCGGTTTCAGCTGAATCCTGCAGCACGCCGATGATGAACCCTACCGCGACCACTTGCATGGCGATTTCGCTGGGGATGCCAAACAGGCTGCACGCCAGGGGAATCAACAGCAGCGAACCGCCGGCGACCCCGGACGCGCCGCAGGCGCAGATGGCGGCGACGACACTGAGCAATACGGCCGTGGGCACATCCACCACGATGCCCAGGGTATGTACGGCCGCCAGCGTCAACACGGTGATCGTAATGGCGGCCCCGGCCATGTTGATGGTGGCGCCCAGCGGGATCGAGACCGAGTAGGTATCTTCGTGCAGGCCGAGGCGCTTGCTCAGCTCCAGGTTCACGGGAATGTTGGCCGCGGAGCTGCGCGTGAAGAACGCGGTGATGCCGCTTTCACGCAGGCAGGTGAACACCAGCGGGAAGGGGTTGCGACGCAGTTTCCAGAGCACGATGAGCGGGTTGACCACCAGTGCCACGAACAGCATGCAGCCGATCAGCACGGTCAACAGGTGCAGGTAACCGAGCAGCGCACCAAAGCCGGAGGTGGCCAGGGTCGAGGCTACCAGGCCGAAAATACCCAGCGGGGCGAAGCGGATGACCAGCCGCACAATCACGGTCACGCCATTGGACAAGTCTTCGAGTACGGTGCGCGTGGTTTCGCCGGCATGGCGAATGGCAATACCCATGCCGATGGCCCAGGCCAGGATGCCGATGAAGTTACCGTCCATCAGCGCTCGCACGGGGTTGTCCACCACGCTGAGCAACAGGCTCTGCAGCACTTCACTGATCCCGCCGGGCGCGGTAACGGCAACGTCCTGGGCGCTCAACACCAGGCTGGAGGGAAACAGCGTGCTGGCAATGACCGCGACCACGGCCGCAGCGAAAGTGCCCAGCAGATAAAGGAAGAGGATCGGGCGGATATGGGTTTCCTGGCCGTGCTTATGGTTGGCGATCGACGCCATGACGAGCACGAACACCAGGATCGGCGCCACCGCCTTGAGCGCCGACACAAAGACCTTGCCGATGAACGCCGTGGATTTCGCCACGTCAGGGGCCAGCCACGCCAGGACAATGCCGGCGATCAGGCCGATGACAATTTGCGTCACCAGGCTGGTGCGTTTGAAGCGGTGCAGAAGGGAAGAGGACACAGCAGTCATGACGGTATCTCTGATTTTTTATGTGCAACGGTCCGTCAATCAGGGCAACAAGCGGGCAGGCCACATGATCGGGACCGAAAAGAGTGTGGAGCATTTGCAGGCCGCGGACTTTATCACAGCCCGGCGAAAAATCTGACGGACCTGTGACGATCCGTCACCTGCCTGTTTATCTGCTTTTTTCTAACGGCCCCAATCTGTTAGGCTTTGCCACTCTCACTTCATTTGTTTTCCAGCGGGCCCTTGGGCTAACGCTGGTGTCGTCGTTTTGTTGGAGTTCTGCATGCTGTTGCCCATCTTCCTGTTGTCCGCCGCCGGCTTCACGGTGTTGACCACGGAATTCATCATTGTCGGCCTGTTGCCAGCCATCGCCCGGGACCTGCAAGTCACCATCCCTCAGGCTGGACTGCTGGTGACTTTGTTCGCGTTTACTGTCGCGGCGTTCGGGCCGTTCCTGACCGCGTGGTTTGCCCGTGTCGAGCGGCGTCGGCTGTTTATCAGCGTGCTGGTGATGTTCGGCCTGGCCAACACTTTGGCGGCGCTGGCGCCGAACATCTGGGTCATGGCCATTGCCCGGTTGGTCCCGGCTTTGGGCCTGCCGGTATTCTGGGCGTTGGCCAGTGAAACCGCAGTGGACATCGTCGGGCCGCAGTTTGCCGGGCGAGCCATCGCGCGGATCGGCTTCGGTATCGTCTGCGCCACGGTATTCGGCATTCCGGTCGGCACCCTGATCTCCGACGCATTCGGCTGGCGCAGCGCTTTTGCAATCCTGGCGGTCATCGCGTTTGCCAAGGCGCTGCTGCTGTTTATCTACCTGCCGAAAACCAATCTGCACCAGCACCAAGTGAGCTTTCGCTCGCAATTCAAGATCCTGCGCAGCCCCCTGATGCAGGGGCATGTGCTGCTGTCGATCCTGGTATTCAGCGGCATGTTTACCGCCTATACCTATCTGGCGGATATCCTCGAACGCCTGGCCGGGTTCGACGGTACGCTCGTGGGTTGGTGCCTGATGGGCTTCGGGGCCGTGGGCCTGCTCGGCAACTCCCTGGGTGGTCGCGCGGTAGACCGGCATCCGCTGATCGCCTCAATGGTGTTCTGCCTGTTCATGATCGGCGGCATGGTGGCGCTGGTGCCGAGCATTCATTCGACGCTGGGGTTGGCCGCCGCGATGGGTATCTGGGGCGTGACCCAGGCGGCGCTGTTCCTGGTCAGCCATGTGCGGCTGATGAAAGCGGCCCCTGAAGCGCCGGCGTTTGCTGCTTCGCTGAACATCGCCGGGGCCAACCTGGGCATTGGCCTGGGGGCGTTGGTGGGCGGTCGGGTCATCGATACGCTGGGCCTGGGCAGCGTCGGTTTCGCCGCGGCCGGATTCATCCTGGTATCGATCCTGCTGGCGCTGTTGCTGATGACGTTCAAGCCCCGCAATGCCTGCGCTGATTGCTAGGCGCTGAACAGCTCGCGGCGTGCCCCTTCGGCAATTGCGACGATGCCAGGGTGGCTGACCTTGCGTTCCACGGAAATGGCGTAGAACGACTCGCTCACTGCCTCGGTCTGGCCGATGACCTGCACCCCATATTGCCGCTTGACCTCTTCGGCAATCACGCTGGGACCGATAAAAATCCCGCTGCCTGACTGGCCGAATGCCTGCATCAACGCGCTGTCGTCGAACTCGCCGACAATCCGCGGCTGGATCTGCTGTTCGGCGAACCAGCGTTGCAGGCGGCTGCGTACGACGGTTTCCGGTCCCGGGATCAGCAGCGGGGCGTCATGCAGGCCATGGGGAAAATTCTGCCCATGACGATCGGCCAGCGCGGCGGTGGCAAAAAAGCTGATCCCGCATTCTCCAAGCTTCTGGCTGTAGCCCTTGATATCCAGGTGAGTCGGCATCGGGCTGTCGGAAATCACCAGGTCCAGGCGTTGGATTGCCAGGTCCGCCAGCAGCCGTTCGAGCTTGTCCTCGCGACAGGTGATACGCAGTGGCTCGCTCAGTTCCATGGTCGGGGCCAGCAGCCGATAGACGATGGACTTGGGCACGACATCCGCCACCCCGACCCGAAACAGTGTCTGCTGCTCGTTGGGCTGGGCGCGCAATATCAATTCCAGTTCACCGCCGAGTTGGAACATGTGTTCGGCGTAAGGCAACGTCTGGCGACCGGCTTCTGTCAGCTCCAACTGGCGCCCGACGCGCTGGAACAATTTGATGTTGTAGGTCTGTTCGAACAGGGAGATCTGCCCGCTGATGGTTTGCGGGGTCAGGTTCAATTGCTCACAGGCGCGCACGATGCTGCCGGTTTTTGCCACCACCCAGAAATAATGCAGCTGTCGATAATTGAGCATGGTTTTCGCCGGTTCGTAAAAACCGAAGTATAGCCGCTGAAAATACGAATTTTCCTGAAGTATCAGCCTCTCTAGAATGCCAGGCCATCGGTGAGCCATCTTTGTGCTCCATCCATTTCTGAAGAGGCACTGTCCATGACGTATAAATCCTTGGGTCTTGCAGCCTTCCTGTCGCTGTCATCGATAGCGCTCGTGGGTTGTGAACAAGCGGAAAAGAGCGCCCAGCAGTTGGCCGAGCAACTTAAGGAACAAGCAGTCGAGACGGCCAAGCAGACAATCGACGATACTCACAAGGCTGCCGAGCAAGCCATCAGCGAGGCTACCGGTGGGCTGATAAGCCCCAAAAAAGAGCCGGAGAAAGACGCTGAAGAATCCGAATCCTCCACCAAGACCATCTAACCCCGTCATATCGAGTCAGGACTGACCCATGGATTATCTGTTACAGCTTGCCGCCAGCCCCACCGCCTGGATTGCCTTGGCCACCCTGGTCGTCATGGAAATCGTGCTTGGCATCGACAACCTGATCTTCATTTCGATCTTGACCAACAAGCTGCCCGAACAGCATCGCGCCAAGGCGCGGCGGATCGGTATCGGCATGGCGCTGATCCTGCGCCTGGGCCTGCTGAGCACCATCGCGTTCATTGTGCAGTTGACGGAACCGGTCATCGAGATCCTTGGCCAGGCCTTTTCCTGGAAGGACATGATCCTCATCGCCGGTGGCCTGTTCCTGTTGTGGAAGGCGACCACCGAGATCCATCACAGCATGGACCCGGCGCCGAACGATCCCAAGTCGGCCACATCGGGCGTGACCCTCGGGTTCGCTGCTGCGATCGGTCAGATCCTGATGCTCGACCTGGTGTTTTCCATCGACAGCATCATTACCGCGGTGGGTATGACCGAACACTTGCCGATCATGATCATCGCCGTGGTGGTTTCGGTGCTGGTGATGCTGCTGGCCGCCGAGCCGTTGGCGAAGTTCATCAATGACAACCCCACCGTGGTCATGTTGGCCCTGGGCTTCCTGATCATGATTGGCATGACCCTGATCGCCGAAGGTTTCGGTGCCCATGTGCCCAAGGGCTATATCTACGCGGCCATGGCCTTCTCGGCGGCGATCGAGGTGTTGAACATGTTGTCCCGACGCGCCAGGGAGAAAGCGCTCGTCGACAAAGCCTGATACCAGGCAGACAAAAGCCGCCCGGGTCCAAGGCCCGGGCGGCTTTTTCATGCGCGGCGATAATGTCAGTGTGCGGTGGCGTGGCGCCTGGCGGGTTTGGGGGGCCGTTTCGCTTGAGGGGGAGGTGCGTGATGATGGCGCCGGGCGATCCGCATTACGCCCCACAACATGGCGGTCGCTACGCTCAGCCAGCCAAATATCAGCATCAGAATAGTCGTCGTCAGGCTCATCTGTGCCTCCTTCAGCCCGGACTCGGGCAATGCACTCATTACAATGGACAGTCTAGCCGCTCGAGTGTTACGAGCAGTCGATCGCCGGCAGTGGCGACGGATCGGTTTGTTCTATCGCGGTTGTGAATCTCTTGCTTGTGGCTATACCCAGGCGGGCGCGCACTTTATGATCGTCGGCCCAAGCCCGGCCCGGATGCCGGGTCTGCCTGAACAAGAGAGTCATTAATGGTGCCGGTAATTTCATCTTTTCGATCACTGGTAGTGGCGCTGACCTGTGCCGCTGTCCTGGTTGGGTGCGCGGGGGGCGTGTCGCCGCAGATAAAGCGTCTGCCCGAGCGGGTCGAACTCAACAGCGTGCCGTTCTTTCGCGGCGAGATGTATCAGGGCGCTCCGCAATCGTTGGCGGCTCTGCTGACTCTGCAAGGGACGGTCATCACGCCCGGGTTGCTGGAAAAACCGTTACACCTGCCCGGTGGCGAGGCGCGTTTGCAGCAGAGTCTGCAAACCTTGGCGCGTGAATACGGACTGGTCGTCTATCCCCTCGACCATGAGCTCGCGGCGTTGCTCGAACAGGTGGCGGCGGGTTATCCCGTGCTGTTGCGCTACACCGAGGGTTCGGCGTTCTGGTCCGGGCCACGCTACGCGATCCTGGCTGGCTACAACCGACAAAAACGTACCGTGCTGCTGCGGTCGGGGATGAACCGGCGGTCGTTGATGAGTTTCGATGCATTCGAATCGGCGTTCAAAGGCGCGGGCGGTTGGGCGGTGTTGATACAGCAGCCCACGCAACTTCCGGCCAACGTTGACTCCCAGCGCTGGTTGAAGGCCGCCGACGAGTTAGCCGGGGCGGGGCAGGAGCAGGCCGCCGCGCGGGCCACCAAGGCGCTGGGCTCCGCACGCTGAGTCGCGTCCCCGTTCGTCAGCTTTCGGGCACGACCTCGCATGCCTCGGGTTCTTAACGTCAGGGCCTGGAATTTCCGGGCCATGATTCAAGGAGGCAACCATGGCACAGTCGAAAACACCTTCAGGGCCGCATTCTTCCGAGCATTCATCCGGTGATGATGACTTGGGATTCGATCCGGACTCGCCGGATCTCGACGATCCGCAAGTGGACCCGGTAGGGCCGGCCAAGGCGCCCCGGGACGAGGAGGATGAGGAACCACCTTCCTCGAGAGCCTATGACCCACTGGGTAACCTTAAGCCCTGACAAAAATAGCCCCGACGAGTCGGGGCTATCTGTTTGCGCCTGGCCGAATTATTTTGACGCTTCTACCACGCCACTCTGGCGGCTCTTGAGGTTCTTGGCGGCCTTGTATTGCAAGGCCACGGCCGGGACACTGGCGCTTTTGCCTGTCTCGACCCAGCTGCGAATACGGCTGGCATCGGCAAAATGAGTGTATTTGCCGAACGCGTCGAGAATCACCAGCGCCATCGGACGATTACCCATTTTTGTCACCAGCACCAGGCAATGACCGGCCTGGTTGGTGAAGCCGGTCTTGGTCAACTGAATGTCCCAGTTGGCCTTGTGGACCAGATGATCGGTGTTGCGAAAGCCCAGGCTGTAGACCGGCTTGCGGAACGTCACGGTCTTTTCCTTGGTGGTACTCAATTCGCTCAGCAATGGATACTTGCGAGCGGCGATCAACAGCTTGGTCAGGTCCCGGGCGGTCGAGACGTTGTGAATGGACAGGCCGGTGGGCTCGACATAGTGGGTGCTGGACATGCCCAGCGCCTTGGCCTTGGCGTTCATCGCCGCAATGAACGCCGCGTAGCCGCCCGGATAATGATGGGCGAGGCTGGCGGCGGCGCGGTTCTCCGACGACATCAGGGCGATCAGCAGCGTGTCCCGGCGTGACAGTTCACTGTTGAGCTTGACCCGGGAAAACACACCTTTCATTTCCGGCGTGTTGGCGATGGTCATGGAAATGTATTCGTCCAGGTTCTGCCTGGCGTCCAGCACGATCAGGCCGGTCATCAACTTGGTTACCGATGCGATCGGCACCACGACGTCCGGATTGCTCGAATAGACCACCTTGTCCGTCTGCAGGTCCAGCAGGATCGCACTGCCGGAGGCGACCTGCAGTTTTGAAGTGTCTCGTGGCGGGGCAATGGTTTCCTGCGCGCTGATGTTCTGCGTGATGAAGGTGCCCGTGAAAAGGAAAAACAGGCTGAGGATCGAAAGACGGATTTTCACGCGAGTAGACTCGATGGAGTTGAAGGTGCTGTCGAGCAGCGGCTTGTTGAAAAAGCGCCGCATTTTAGGAGTATGGGCGACGCCAGCGCTATATGCCTGTGCCGTCGGGGCGCATCAATAAATAAAGTTTAATGAAGGCGATTCTGGCGAATCGGATCTGAAAAATTTGTAAATTGGCAGATTCGGGGGCGCGCTGCACGGGCCGACGTCCGCCGATCAGGGATCAGATGACAAAATACTGTGGGAGCGAGCCTGCTCGCGATAGCGGTGTCTCTGCCAGCATTGATATTGGCTGATCCCAAGCTATCGCGAGCAGGCTCGCTCCCACAGGGTTTGTGGCTGAGTTGAAACGGCTAATTCAGCTATGCAGCGTCTCGGCCGCATAAAGGGTGTTTTCCAGCAGGCAGGCCCGGGTCATCGGTCCTACGCCGCCGGGTACCGGCGTGATCCAGCCGGCGCGGGGCAGGGCGGTCTCGTAGACCACATCGCCCACCAGCTTGCCGTCGTCCTGGCGGTTGATGCCGACGTCGATGACGATGGCGCCTTCCTTGATCCATTCGCCTTTGACCAGGCCCGGCTTGCCGGCGGCCACCACCACCAGGTCAGCCCGACCGACGTGGCCCGCCAGGTCCTTGGTGAAGCGATGGGTCACGGTGACGGTACAGCCAGCGAGCAGCAATTCCATGGCCATCGGCCGGCCAACGATGTTGGAGGCGCCCACGACCACGGCGTCGAGCCCGTAAAGATCCACGCCAGTGCTTTCCAGCAAGGTCATGATGCCCTTGGGCGTGCACGGGCGCAGCAATGGGATGCGTTGGGCGAGGCGACCGACGTTATAAGGATGGAAACCGTCGACGTCCTTGTCCGGGCGGATACGCTCCAGCAGTTTAGAGGCGTCAAGGTGTTCGGGCAGCGGTAGCTGGAGCAGCACGCCATCGATGTTCGGATCGTCATTGAGGCGGTCGATCAGATCGGCCAGCGCTTGCTGAGTGGTTTCGGAAGGCAGGTCGTAGGCCTGGGAAAGGAAGCCGACCTCTTCACAGTCTTTACGCTTGTGCGAGACATAAACCTGAGAGGCAGGATCGCTGCCGACCAGGATCACCGCAAGGCCGGGCGTGCGCAGGCCTTGCTGGCGGCGCTCGGTGACTCGTTGGGCGATCTGCTGGCGCAGGCTGGCGGCGATCGATTTGCCGTCGATAAGTTGTGCAGTCATTGCGCGTGGTTAACCATCGAGAGGGGAAAAAAAGAGATCGCATTCTCGCATGCCGAGGCGTGAGGGCAAAGGCGCTTGGTCTGCAAATTCCCCTAACCCCTTTAATTAAATGAATTTTTTTTAAAAAAGAGTTGACGACCTATCGGGCCGTCTATAACATTCGTCGCACTTGTCGGGCACAGCCTAGCACTGGTTAAGAAGGTTGAGCGGAGTTGGTAGTTTAAACTCGGCAAAACTGAAAGCACTTAGTTTGTAATCGTCCAAGAATACAGATTAAAAAGGCGCCCGTAGCTCAGCTGGATAGAGCATCCGCCTTCTAAGCGGATGGTCGCAGGTTCGAGTCCTGCCGGGTGCGCCAATTAGGCAGCTTTGGCACAAGTAACGCTACAAGGCAATATGGTGGGCGTAGCTCAGTTGGTAGAGCACGGGATTGTGACTCCCGTTGTCGTGGGTTCGATCCCCATCGTCCACCCCATATTCTAGAAAGGCGCCAGATCTAACAATCTGGCGCCTTTGCTTTAAAAGCTTGATACGCGGATGTGGTGGAATTGGTAGACACACTGGATTTAGGTTCCAGCGCCGCAAGGTGTGAGAGTTCGAGTCTCTCCGTCCGCACCATACAAGTCGCTATTTAATTAGCAGAGAACGGCGCAGAACCTGAGAAGGGGCTGCGCCGTTTTTGTTTTCACCGGTTACGTGTCGGCGTCGGTCCTTGGGGCGGGCGCGCGGCGGCAGTGTTCGCGATTGTGTTTCGCGATGATACTCGGCATGCCCGTCGGTCTTTTTATAAAAGGCCGCATGCCAAGCGCGCGGTTGCGGTGCTTCTATATAGGAAGGTGCTGCGCAGAGCCTTGGCGGTGATCGACTGTATTAGCAAACCGGGCGGGGCATGAACCATGGCCCTGCTTATAAATTCGGCGTCTGTTTCCTGCGTGTTTTCAGTAGGGTGACTTCTTGAGTTTGACCTACTAGAATGCATGCCCTTGATTCTGGGGTCGGAAACGCCCGGCCAACGTCTGTGCAACGAGGAATATCCATGCAAGTTTCTGTTGAAAATACTTCTGCTCTTGAGCGCCGCATGAGCATCACCGTGCCAGCTGAGCGTATCGAGACTCAGGTCAACAAGCGTCTGCAGCAGACTGCCCAAAAGGCCAAAATCCCAGGTTTCCGCCCAGGCAAAGTGCCAATGAGCGTGATCCGTCAGCGTTACGAAGCTGATGCGCGCCAGGAAGCCGTGGGCGACGTGATCCAGTCTTCGTTCTACGAAGCGGTGGTCGAGCAGAAGCTGAACCCGGCTGGCGCTCCTTCCGTAGAGCCTAAAGTGCTGGAGAAAGGCAAGGATCTCGAGTTCGTTGCCACCTTTGAAGTGTTCCCCGAGTTCACCGTCGCCGGTTTCGAGTCCATTGCCGTCGAGCGCCTGAGCGCTGACGTTTCGGATGCCGACCTGGACAAGATGCTCGACATCCTGCGCAAGCAGAACACCCGTTTCGAAGCCACTGATCGTGCCGCCCAGAACGAAGACCAGCTGAACATCGATTTCGTCGGCAAGGTCGACGGTGAAGTGTTCGCTGGCGGTTCCGCCAAGGCTACCCAGCTGGTGCTGGGCTCCGGTCGCATGATCCCGGGCTTCGAAGACGGCCTGGTTGGCGCCAAGGCTGGCGAAGAGCGCGTTCTGAACGTGACCTTCCCAGAGGACTATCAGAACCTGGATCTGGCCGGCAAAGCCGCCGAATTCACCGTGACCGTCAACAGCATTTCCGAGCCTAAGCTGCCTGAGCTGAACGAAGAGTTCTTCGCCCAGTTCGGTATCAAGGAAACCGGTCTGGAAGGTTTCCGCGCCGAAGTTCGCAAGAACATGGAGCGCGAGCTGCGTCAGGCCATCAAGTCCAAGGTCAAGAACCAGGTCATGGACGGTCTGCTGGCCTCCAACCCGATCGAAGTGCCGAAGGCTCTGCTGGACAACGAAGTGAACCGTCTGCGCGTGCAGGCCGTTCAGCAGTTCGGTGGCAACATCAAGCCTGACCAACTGCCGGCCGAACTCTTCGAAGAGCAAGCCAAGCGCCGCGTCGTGCTGGGCCTGATCGTCGCTGAAGTGGTCAAGCAGTTCGAACTCAAGCCTGACGAAGCCCGCGTTCGCGAGCTGATCCAGGAAATGGCCTCGGCTTACCAAGAGCCTGAGCAGGTAGTGTCCTGGTACTACAAGAACGAGCAGCAGCTGAACGAAGTCCGTTCGGTTGTGCTGGAAGAGCAAGTTGTGGATACTGTTCTGCAGAAAGCTAGCGTGACCGACAAAGCGGTCTCTTACGAAGAAGCGGTCAAGCCGGTGGAAGCTCCACAAGCCGATTGATGGTTCTGCGGTAAGAAATACACACCATAAGCCAGCCTTCGCGCTGGCTTATGCGTATTCAAGACATAACTATTTGGGAGTGACTGCGAGACATGTCCCGCAATTCTTTTTATCAGCAGAGCTCTGACATCCAGGCCGCAGGCGGCCTGGTCCCTATGGTTATCGAGCAGTCCGCCCGTGGCGAACGTGCCTATGACATCTATTCGCGTCTGCTCAAGGAGCGAGTGATCTTTTTGGTAGGTCCGGTAGAGGACTACATGGCCAACCTGATCTGTGCACAACTGCTGTTCCTTGAAGCCGAAAACCCGGACAAGGACATCCATCTCTATATCAACTCCCCGGGCGGTTCGGTGACGGCGGGAATGTCGATCTACGACACCATGCAGTTCATCAAGCCTAACGTTTCGACGACCTGCATCGGTCAGGCGTGCAGCATGGGTGCGTTTTTGCTGACGGCCGGTGCCCAAGGCAAGCGTTACTGCCTGCCGAATTCCCGCGTGATGATTCACCAGCCTTTGGGTGGTTTCCAGGGCCAGGCATCTGATATCGAAATCCATGCCAAGGAAATCCTCTTCATCCGCGAGCGCCTCAACACGTTGATGGCCAAGCACAGCGGGCGCACGCTTGAAGAAATCGAGCGCGATACCAATCGCGACAATTTCATGAGCGCTGAAGCCGCACGTGAATATGGTCTGATCGATGAAGTGATCAGCCAGCGCCCCGCTTAAAATAAGCAGCTCAAAATAAGGTTGATCGGCAGGTCCGATCATCTGCGGGCTTGAAAAAGCCCGCAATTGCCTTCATCTTGTGTTGCAAGCCTATCGGATTTGGATCGATCGAATGACTGACACCCGCAACGGCGAGGACAACGGCAAACTGCTCTATTGCTCCTTCTGTGGCAAAAGCCAGCATGAAGTACGCAAATTGATTGCCGGCCCCTCGGTCTTCATTTGCGACGAGTGCGTCGACCTGTGCAATGACATCATCCGCGAGGAGGTGCAGGAAGCCCAGGCCGAAAGCAGCGCGCATAAGTTGCCTTCGCCCAAAGAAATCAGCGGCATCCTTGACCAGTATGTAATCGGTCAGGAGCGCGCGAAAAAGGTACTGGCCGTAGCGGTGTACAACCACTACAAGCGCCTGAACCAGCGTGACAAGAAGAATGACGAAGTCGAACTCGGCAAGAGCAACATCCTGCTGATCGGCCCGACAGGCTCGGGTAAGACCCTGCTTGCCGAAACCCTGGCCCGTTTGCTGAACGTTCCGTTCACCATCGCCGACGCAACCACCCTCACCGAGGCGGGTTATGTGGGTGAGGACGTCGAGAACATCATTCAGAAACTGCTGCAGAAGTGCGACTACGACGTGGAAAAGGCCCAGATGGGCATTGTCTACATCGATGAAATCGACAAGATTTCCCGCAAGTCCGACAACCCGTCCATCACCCGGGATGTTTCCGGCGAGGGCGTGCAGCAGGCCTTGCTCAAGTTGATCGAAGGCACGGTCGCTTCCGTTCCGCCCCAAGGCGGTCGCAAGCACCCGCAGCAGGAATTCCTGCAGGTCGACACACGTAACATCCTGTTCATCTGCGGTGGTGCGTTCTCCGGTCTGGAAAAGGTCATCCAGAACCGTTCCACCCGCGGCGGCATCGGCTTCAACGCCGAGGTTCGCAGCAAGGAAGAGGGCAAGAAGGTCGGTGAATCCCTGCGTGAAGTCGAGCCTGACGATCTGGTCAAGTTCGGCTTGATTCCGGAATTCGTCGGTCGTCTGCCGGTCCTGGCGACACTGGACGAGCTGGATGAAGCTGCGTTGATGCAGATTCTGACCGAGCCGAAAAACGCCCTGACCAAGCAATATGCCAAGCTGTTCGAAATGGAAGGCGTAGACCTCGAATTCCGTTCCGACGCGCTGAAATCCGTCGCCAAGCGTGCCCTGGAGCGTAAAACCGGTGCCCGTGGGTTGCGTTCGATTCTCGAAGGCGTATTGCTCGATACGATGTACGAAATCCCCTCGCAGTCCGAGGTGAGTAAAGTCGTCATCGACGAAAGCGTCATAGAAGGCAAGTCCAAGCCACTGTATATCTACGAAAACAGTGAGCCGGCTGCCAAGGCTGCGCCGGACGCATAAGTGTCCCGCTGTCGGAATAAAGGAGGGGCCTTCGGGCCCCTTTGCTATTAGCGCGTTTTAGACGCGTCTTAGCGCTTGTTTTTTTTGAAGGCTGCCCCCATCTTGGTTTCAAGCTTACTTCCATCTGTTCACGGCCTTACGGCCGCCGTAGAGGCGAAATCATGAAGACAACCATCGAATTGCCTCTCCTGCCATTGCGCGATGTCGTGGTATATCCGCACATGGTTATCCCGCTGTTCGTGGGGCGCGAGAAGTCCATCGAAGCCCTCGAGGCCGCGATGACGGGTGATAAGCAGATTCTTCTGATCGCTCAGAGAAACCCTGCCGACGATGATCCCGGTGAAGACGCACTTTATCGCGTAGGTACGATTGCAACGGTCCTGCAACTGCTCAAGCTTCCTGACGGCACCGTCAAGGTCCTGGTCGAGGGCGAACAGCGCGGGGCGGTCGAGCGTTTCAGCGAAGTGGACGGGCATTGCCGTGCCGAGGTGTCGCTGATCGACGAAGTCGAGGCGCCGGAGCGTGAGTCGGAGGTTTTTGTCCGCAGCCTGCTGTCGCAGTTCGAACAGTATGTGCAGTTGGGCAAGAAGGTGCCTGCCGAGGTCCTGTCGTCGCTCAACAGCATCGACGAGCCAGGACGCCTGGTCGATACGATGGCGGCCCACATGGCCCTCAAGATCGAGCAGAAGCAGGAAATCCTCGAGATTATCGAGTTGTCGGCGCGTGTCGAGCACGTACTGGCATTGCTCGACGGCGAAATCGACCTGCTTCAGGTTGAAAAACGCATTCGTGGTCGCGTCAAGAAACAGATGGAGCGCAGTCAGCGTGAGTACTATCTGAATGAGCAGATGAAGGCCATTCAGAAAGAGCTCGGCGATGGCGACGAAGGTCACAACGAAATCGAAGAGCTGAAGAAGCGCATCGATGCCGCTGGCCTGCCAAAGGATGCGCTCGCCAAGGCCCAGGCCGAGCTGAACAAGCTCAAGCAGATGTCGCCGATGTCTGCCGAAGCCACCGTGGTGCGTTCCTACATCGACTGGCTGGTCCAGGTGCCGTGGAAAGCCCAGAGCAAAGTCCGCCTGGACCTGGCGCGTGCCGAGGACATCCTCGATGCGGACCATTACGGCCTGGAAGAGGTCAAGGAACGCATCCTTGAATACCTCGCCGTGCAGAAACGCGTGAAGAAGATTCGTGGCCCGGTCCTGTGCCTGGTCGGTCCTCCGGGTGTCGGTAAAACTTCCCTGGCGGAATCGATCGCCCACGCCACCAACCGCAAATTTGTGCGAATGGCGCTTGGCGGGGTGCGTGACGAGGCGGAAATTCGTGGTCATCGCCGCACGTACATCGGTTCCATGCCAGGAAGATTGATTCAAAAGATGACGAAGGTCGGTGTGCGCAACCCGCTGTTCCTTTTGGATGAAATCGACAAGATGGGCAGCGATATGCGCGGTGATCCTGCGTCCGCGTTGCTTGAGGTGCTCGATCCCGAGCAGAATCACAATTTCAACGATCACTATCTGGAAGTCGACTACGACCTCTCCGACGTGATGTTCCTGTGCACCTCCAACTCAATGAATATCCCGCCAGCGTTGCTGGACCGGATGGAGGTGATTCGTCTGCCGGGCTACACCGAAGACGAGAAGATCAACATCGCCGTCAAGTACCTTTCGCCCAAGCAGATCCAGGCCAACGGCTTGAAAAAGGGTGAGCTGGAATTTGACGAGGAGGCGATTCGCGACATCATTCGTTACTACACCCGTGAAGCCGGTGTGCGTGGTCTCGAGCGGCAGATTGCCAAGGTCTGCCGCAAGGCGGTCAAGGAGCACGCGCTGGAAAAACGCTTCGCGGTCAAGGTGACATCCGATCTGCTGGAGCACTTCCTCGGTGTGCGCAAGTTCCGCTACGGGCTCGCCGAGCAACAGGACCAGATCGGTCAGGTGACCGGCCTCGCGTGGACGCAGGTCGGCGGCGAGTTGCTGACCATTGAAGCCGCCGTGGTTCCGGGCAAGGGCCAATTGATCAAGACCGGTTCCCTCGGCGATGTCATGGTGGAGTCGATCACCGCGGCGCTGACAGTTGTGCGCAGCCGTGCGCGCAGCCTGGGCATTCCCCTGGATTTCCATGAGAAGCGGGACACGCATATCCACATGCCGGAGGGGGCTACACCCAAGGATGGACCGAGCGCCGGCGTGGGCATGTGCACCGCCCTGGTTTCTGCATTGACCGGCATTCCGGTGCGTGCGGATGTCGCCATGACCGGTGAAATCACCCTGCGTGGCCAGGTCCTGGCGATTGGCGGCCTGAAAGAAAAACTTCTGGCAGCTCACCGTGGCGGGATCAAGATCGTGATCATTCCGGAAGAGAATGTCCGTGATCTCAAGGAAATTCCCGACAACATCAAGCAGGATCTTCAGATCAAACCGGTTAAATGGATTGACGAAGTCCTGCAAATTGCGCTGCAATACGCGCCGGAGCCCTTGCCGGATGTGGCTCCGGAGATTGTCGCAAAGGAAGAAAAGCGAGAGTCTGACTCTAAGGAAAGAATTAGCACGCATTAATACGCATTTGCCTGGGGGGCTTCCTTGACAGTTTTTTAGAGCCCTTGTTATAAAGCGGCTCTTAAGTGTCTGCAGGCCATTCAGCACTCGTTTTTGCTTTCACCAAAAAAACTTAGAATCATCTCAAATAGATATAAGGGGACTTAGAGTGAACAAGTCGGAACTGATTGATGCTATCGCTGCATCCGCTGATATCCCGAAAGCTGCTGCTGGCCGTGCGCTGGACGCTGTAATCGAATCCGTCACTGGCGCTCTCAAGGCTGGCGACTCTGTTGTTCTGGTGGGTTTCGGTACTTTCTCCGTTACCGATCGTCCAGCTCGTGTTGGTCGCAACCCGCAGACTGGCAAGACGCTGCAAATCGCCGCTGCCAAAAAGCCAGGCTTCAAAGCTGGTAAAGCGCTGAAAGAAGCCGTCAACTAAGGTTTCATTGAGTTTATCCGGGTCGGGGTCATGCCTGGCTTGGCAGCGGAGCGGTAATGCAGCCGGCACAAACGGGCTGTCACGCCAGGGCTCGCGGGTTCGAGCCCGGTCCGCTCCGCCAGTTACGAGAAGGCGCATCCTCGGATGCGCCTTTCTTCTATCCGGATTCTACCCACGCTCCACGGTTGCCTAATTTTGAAGTTCAACCGTTTCTGGGGGACGCATGCTGCAGAATATCAGGGACAATTCACAAGGCTGGATTGCCAAGACCATCATCGGAATCATCGTCGCATTGATGGCGTTGACCGGTTTCGAAGCTATTTTTCAAGCCACCACCAACAGCAATGACGCGGCCAAGGTCAACGGGGAAAAAATCAGCCAGAACGAGCTGAGCCAGGCGGTCGATATGCAACGCCGTCAGCTCATGCAACAGCTGGGCAAGGATTTCGACGCCTCCCTGCTGGACGAGAAGATGCTGCGTGACTCGGCGCTCAAAGGGCTGATCGATCGCAAGCTGTTGCTGCAAGGCGCACACGATGCGAAATTCGCTTTCTCCGAAGCCGCGCTGGACCAGGTGATCCTGCAAACGCCGGAATTCCAGGTCGATGGTAAATTCAGTCCTGAGCGTTTCGACCAGGTGATTCGCCAGTTGGGTTATGGCCGACTGCAGTTCCGCGAGATGCTGGCGCAGGAAATGCTCATTGGCCAATTGCGTGCCGGTCTCGCTGGCAGCGGTTTTGTCACCGATGCCCAGGTGTTGGCATTCGCCCGCCTGGAAAAGCAGACCCGTGATTTCGCTACGCTCACCGTCAAGGCGGATCCGGCGGCCGTGAAGCTGACCGACGATGAGGTCAAGGCTTACTACGATCAGCACGCCAAGGAGTTCATGACGCCTGATCAGGTCGTCATCGACTATCTCGAGCTGAAGAAGGCTTCGTTCTTCGATCAGGTCAGCGTCAAGGATGAAGATCTGCAGGCGGCTTACCAGAAAGAGATCGCCAATCTTTCCGAACAGCGTCGTGCTGCGCACATCCTGATTGAAGTGAACGACAAGGTCACCGAAGCCCAGGCCAAGGCCAAGATCGAGGAAATCCAGGCTCGACTGGCCAAAGGCGAGTCGTTTGAGGCGCTGGCGAAGGAATTCTCCCAGGATCCGGGCTCAGCCAACAACGGCGGCGATCTCGGTTATGCCGGTCCAGGTGTCTATGATCCGGAGTTCGAAAAGGCGCTGTATGCGTTGAACAAGGATCAGGTCTCGGCACCGGTGCGAACCGATTTCGGCCTGCACCTGATCAAGCTGCTGGGTGTCGAAGCGCCTGAGGTTCCGAGTTTTGCGAGCCTGAAGGACAAGCTGACCCGCGACCTGAAGACCCAGCAAGTGGAGCAGCGGTTCGTCGAGGCGACCAAGCAACTGGAAGACGCTTCGTTCGAGGCTTCCGACCTGGCCCAGCCAGCCCAGGACCTTAAGCTGACCGTCCATACGTCGGCACCGTTCGGTCGTGAAGGCGGCGAAGGAATCGCGGCCAACCGTGCCGTGATCACCGCTGCGTTCAGCCCGGAAGTGCTGGAGGAGGGGGCCAACAGTACCGCCATCGAGCTGGATCCGGAAACCGTCGTGGTGCTGCGCGCCAAGGAGCATCGCAAGCCTCAGCAGCTTCCGCTGGAAAACGTGGCCGGGCCGATCCGCGCCCAATTGGCCAAGGAACACGCCAGCGCTGCCGCCAAGACCCAGGCCGATGAGTTGATTGCCAGCCTGCGTGATGGCAAGACGGCGCTGGACAAGCCTGTCAACGGTCAAGGCTGGAAAGTCGTCGAGGCGGCGACCCGCAGCCAGGAAGGTATCGACCCTGCGGTGCTGCAGGCGCTGTTCCGCATGTCCAAGCCTGAGTCGAAGGACAAGCCGACATTCGCCAGCGTGACCCTGCCTGACGGCGGCGTGACGGTCCTGCGCTTGAACGGCGTCAACGAAGGTGCTGCTCCGACCGAGGAAGAAAAGGCCGAATACCGTCGGTACCTGGCGTCCCGTGTCGGCCAGCAGGACTTCGCGGCTTATCGCAAGCAATTGGAAAGCGAGGCAGACATCAAGCGCTTCTGACTTGATGCGTGACCCTGAAGACCCCGGCCGAAAGGTCGGGGTCTTTTTGTATCCGTGTATTGCCAGGACGGCGATGTTCGTCGATTCATCAGGATTGCTTCTTTTTCCCGCTGGCATCCCCCCGTAGACTTGTAAGCCCTTTGAGACAAGATTACCCAAGCTGTCCGGCCGCATTCTGTTGCACAATACGCCCCGGACTGTTTTCCTCAGGATGTTCAATGTTCAGATCATTTCACATGCGCACCGTTGGGCTGGCATTGCTGCTAGTCGTCGCGACCGGTTGCTCTTCCAAGAAAGCGGCCATTTACGAGCACGAGAACTTCGATGATTCGGGCACGTTCTCGCGTACCTATCCGGTGACTGACGTGGCGACTTGTGAAGCAGGACGTCGTGCGCTGCTGAGCCAGGGGTACATCATCACCAGCAGCGATCCGAAGCTGGTCAGCGGCCACAAGAGTTTCCAGCAGACTGGCGACACGCACATGGAGATCAGTTTCAACCTGGTCTGTGCCGAAGATGGCGGTCCGGGCCACCGCGCCACGATCTTTGCCAACGCTCTACAGGACCGGTATGCCCTGAAGAAGACCAATAACTCCGCCAGCCTGGGCGTGGGTGTATTGGGGTCGGTGTCGATGCCGATTGGCTCGTCGGACGATTCGATGGTCAAGGTCGCCAGCGAAACGGTGTCCGCAGCCAAATTCTATGAGCGTTTCTTTGCGCTGGTGGAGGTGTTCCTGCCTCCCGAAGCGAAAAAAGCCGCTGGAAACGTCGACAAACCGAAAGCCGAACTGGGCATTCCAGAGCCGAAGGTGGAGCCGGCTGCCCTGGCTCCCGCCGCAACTCCAGCGCCCGCGACAGTCCCGGTACCCGAGCCGACTCCTGCTCCCGTTGCGCCGGTCGAAGAGGCTGCTCCAGCGCCTGTCGAAACCGCGCCGGCCGCTTCCGAGCCGGTCGCGCCGCCTGCCGAGCCTGCGCCAATCGCTCCCAGCGAGCCGGAGTCCTACGCACCCCCGTCGACAGAGAGCATTACTCCGCCACCGCCCAGTTCCTTGCCGGCGCCAACCGAGCCGATCCAGCCGCTTCCTGCATCCTGAGCCTGTGGTCGGGCGGTAACGCCTTGCCACACCTGCGCTGATTAAATTCCCAATGCTGTGCTACGTTTAATTCAGGAAGCCTTGGCTTCATGTTTTGTTCATCAAGCAGCTTTATGCTGATTCCAAGGCCATCAGGCATCGGTTTCAACGATTATTGGGAAGGACAGGCAATGGACGATTATCAGGAAGAGCTGCTCGAATATCAGGCTTATGAACTGGACCCCCTGGAACCTGCCGAAGACGCCACGGAACTGTAGGTAGGAGACATTACAGTGCAGGCCGGGAGCCTGGTGTTCAAGTCGCTCTACGGCTACGCCGGAACTCTCCCGGCGTCTGGTTGTTCCAGCGCTTGAAAGCCCGTTGGAATGCCTCGGCCGAGGCGAACCCCAGCAGGTAAGCGATTTCGCCAAAGGCCAGCTCCGTGTCGCGGATGTACGTCATGGCGAGGTCTCGGCGAGTGTCGTTGAGGATCGCCCGGAACTGCGTACCTTCTTCCGCCAGCTTGCGGCGCAGCGTCCAGGTCGGCAGCTTCAGGCGCATCGCCACTTCTTCCAGATCCGGCTCCCGTCCGCCGTTGAGCAGCGGCCCCAGCAATTGAATGATGCGCTCGCGCAGAGTGCGGGTGCGAGTCAGCTGTTCCAGTTCCCGTTCACATAACTGAACCAGATGGCGCCAGGTGCTGGGGCAATGCTGTGGGTTGCGCAGGGCGAGGCTTTCCAGCCCCAGGCGCAATTGGTTCTGCTCGGCTGCGAACTGGATCGGGCCTTCGCCGAGGCTGCGGTAGGCTTCGAGGTAAGTTGGCTCCTCGAATTCGATTTCGATACGTTCGGCCCGCAACACCACGTCACAGACGCTGGACAGTTGCTGGAGCCAGCCGGCAATGATCGAGTCCACGACGAAGCGGTTGTAGGCGTTATACGGGCTGATGGAGTAGAACCGCAGCCACGCGCCCCGGGCGTCCTCGTGAAGACTCGATTGACCACGGTAATTGGAACCGTACAGCGGCTCGAAGCGGATCATGCAGCGTGCGGCTTCGCGTACGGTGGGCGCCTGGGCCGCGGTGACGCCGGCCAGCCCGGCCTGGCTCAGGCGACTGAGCTGGCCCATGCGCAGGCCCAGGGCCGGATCCTGTGTCAGTTGGATGGCGGCATGGCCCAGGCGCATGTAGCGCGGGATCGACAGGCGCGCCCCGGGCTCAGCCAGGCGCGCGGCATCGAGGCCGTATTGTTCGAGCAATGGCTGTGGATCATGGCCGTGACTGGCCACCGCGTCCGCCAGGCTATGGACGAAACCTACGGACAGGTCACCCAGGCGCATAGGCTTTTGCATACCTAAAGCCACAAGTTCAGCAGGCGTGCGCCACGGGCTTCACCATCGGTGAATTGCTCGCCGTTGTGGCTGATGAAGCTCTGGCCAGCGCTGCCGTTGTCCCAGAACTGCCCACGCAAGAATACGCTGACGCCGCCGCGGGCCTGGCTGATGGGCAACCGGCTGGTCAACGTCAGTCGACGCCAGGCCTGCCCTTCACTCACCTCACCAGGCTTGAGGCTCACTTCGCTTGGCGTGGACAGGCCTTTGTAGCCGGCCCAAGGCTTGTTCCAGGCGTCGCGGCCGATGACAAAGGCGGGCACGGCGATCAGTTGGGCCCCTTGTTCGTCAAGTTGTCGATAATGAAGCGGATACCAACTGTCGCTGCCGATCAGCACGCCCAGGCGCCCGGCCGGCGTGTCAATGACATGGGTGACGTCCGGTCGTTCGGCCCCAAGCACGTCCTGCTGGTCAAACACCGGGTGTCGCTGGCGTTGTGGTTGGCCGATCGGCCGGCCGTCACGACCGAACACCAGGCTGCTGTTGTACAACGCGCCACCACCGATTTTCAGCTCGCCTTCGCTGACGCTGGGCTCGGGCAGTACGATGGAGCCGGCCACGAGCGTTACGCCGAACTCCTTGGCCAGTCCACCGAACAGCGCCTGGTAGTCATGGGCCATGCTGTCCGCTTTCATGCGCAGGTACGCATCGTCCAGCCGGCTGTCGCCCTGGGCGTCCGCCAATGCGCGGATAAAGGCCAGCGGATTGCTGATGGCGAGCCAGTTCATGGCCTGTTTGAAGGTAGTGGCCTGGTACACCTCGTCCTTTTCGCCGCTGACCATCAGCCAGGTGCCGATATGCTCGGGCAGCACCACGACGGTTTTTTCGTTGACGAACCCTTGGTCGCGGGCAGTCTGCAGGTACGCTGCCAGCTTGCGATGCAGGCGTTCGGGGCTCTGGTAGTCGGTGGGGAACAATTCCGGCTGGATGCCCAGCAGGTTGCCTCGGTCGGCCGGCGTGCCCCGGTCGACCGCCAGGTTGATCCGCAGGTCTGACAGGTAATGGCCCGCCGGACGGTCTGCTGTCCACAGTGCGTAAGTGATCAGGACGGCCGTCAGGGCCATTGAGAACAGCAGGTACAGAAATTTGCGCATGGGGACAGTCGATGGCCGCGTACAGGTTCGTGATTTTCATCAGAAGTCACGCGGCAGGGTACGGTAAAACAACGGTTTAGCGAAAGGGCGCATGCGTGCACTTCGGGAACCGTCTGCCGGCGCGGGCTCTGTGCATTTCGATCATCAAGTTGTCAGTTACGGCCATTGAGCGTTCGCATCCCGACTCTTACGCTGTCGGTCATGACTGATGGAAGCCGCAGAGCTTCCGCATTTTTCCGTGATCGCCCGTGGAGTTATCGATGACCGCCCCTCATTACCCGCATTTGCTGGCCCCGTTGGACCTGGGTTTCACCACGTTGCGCAACCGTACCCTGATGGGATCGATGCACACCGGCCTTGAAGAAAAGCCCGGCGGCTTCGAGCGCATGGCGGCGTACTTCGCCGAGCGGTCCCGGGGTGGGGTCGGCCTGATGGTCACCGGTGGAATCGGGCCGAACGATGAAGGTGGCGTGTACTCCGGCGCGGCCAAGCTGACCACCGAGGAAGAGGCCCTCAAGCATCAGGTCGTCACGCGGGCCGTGCACGAAGCGGGGGGCAAGATCTGCATGCAGATCCTCCACGCGGGACGTTATGCCTACAGCCCCAAGCAGGTGGCGCCAAGCGCGATCCAGGCTCCGATCAACCCGTTCAAGCCCAAGGAGCTGGACGAAGAGGGCATCGAGAAACAGATCCGCGATTTTGTCACCTGTTCGGTATTGGCTCAAAAGGCCGAGTACGACGGTGTCGAAATCATGGGCTCGGAAGGCTATTTCATCAACCAGTTCCTGGCTGCGCATACCAACCACCGTACCGACCGCTGGGGTGGGAGCTACGAAAACCGCATGCGCCTGCCGGTGGAAATCGTGCGCCGCGTACGCGAAGCGGTGGGGCCGAATTTCATCATTATCTTTCGCCTGTCCATGCTCGACCTGGTTGAGGGTGGCAGCACCTGGGATGAAATCGTCCAGTTGGCCAAGGCCATCGAACAGGCCGGCGCAACTATCATCAATACCGGTATCGGTTGGCATGAGGCGCGTATTCCCACTATCGCCACCAAGGTCCCGCGGGCGGCGTTCAGTAAAGTCACCGCCAAGCTGCGCGGCTCGGTGAGTATTCCGTTGATCACCACCAACCGCATCAACACCCCTGAGGTGGCCGAGCAGATCCTCGCCGAGGGCGACGCCGACATGGTGTCCATGGCGCGGCCGTTCCTTGCGGACCCGGAGTTCGTCAACAAGGCCGCCGCTGGCCGCGCAGACGAAATCAACACCTGCATCGGTTGCAACCAGGCCTGCCTCGACCATACGTTCGGGGGCAAGCTCACCAGTTGCCTGGTGAATCCGCGGGCCTGCCATGAGACCGAACTCAATTACCTGCCCGTAACCCAGGTGAAGAAAATCGCCGTGGTGGGCGCCGGTCCTGCCGGATTGTCCGCGGCCACCGTGGCGGCCGAACGCGGTCATCAAGTGACACTGTTCGATTCGGCCAGTGAAATTGGCGGCCAGTTCAACGTCGCCAAGCGCGTTCCGGGCAAGGAGGAGTTCTTCGAAACCCTGCGTTATTTCAAACGCAAGCTGCAGACTACCCACGTCGAGTTGTGCCTCGACACCCGGGTCGATGTGGCGCAACTGGTGGCCGGCGGTTTTGACGAGATCATCCTGGCCACCGGCATCGCCCCGCGCGTACCGGCGATCCCGGGTGTCGAGCATCCCAAGGTGCTGAGCTACCTGGACGTGATCCTTGAGCGCAAGCCGGTGGGCCGCAGTGTCGCCGTGATCGGGGCCGGCGGGATCGGTTTCGATGTGTCGGAGTTTCTCGTTCATCAGGGGGTTGCCACCAGCCAGGACCGTGAGGCGTTCTGGAAGGAGTGGGGCATCGACACCCAGCTGCAGGCTCGCGGCGGCGTGGCTGGAATCAAGCCCGAACCTCATGCACCGGCGCGGCAGGTGTTCCTGTTGCAGCGCAAGAAGTCCAAGGTCGGCGACGGGCTGGGCAAGACCACCGGCTGGATTCATCGCACCGGCCTGAAGAACAAACAGGTGCAGATGCTCAACAGCGTCGAATACCTGAAGATCGATGACCAAGGACTGCACATTCGCATCGGCGAAACGGGCGAGCCACAAGTGCTGGCCGTCGACAATGTGGTTATTTGTGCCGGCCAGGATCCGTTGCGCGAGTTGCAGGAAGGCCTGGAGGCGGCGGGGCAGACTGTCCACCTCATCGGCGGCGCGGATGTGGCGGCGGAGCTGGATGCCAAACGCGCGATCAACCAGGGCTCGCGGTTGGCGGCGCAGTTGTAGCGCTCAGCCTTCCGGGAAAGGTTTGCCCTTGTGGGAGCGAGCTTGCTCCCACAAGGAATGGGGTGTATCCGGATCCTTCATACCGGCCGCCACCAAGCTGATAAGATCCCGGCACCTTCCCATCCGGTCTGCTGCAATGCTTTTGTCTGCCCTCGACTGGCATCCTCAACCGCGCCTCGAACCCCTTCACCTCGACTGGCTGGCGCGGGCCGGTATCGAGGTGGCGGTCTTGCGCCTGGACCGGATCGATCCGCTTATCAGCGGCAATAAATGGTTCAAGCTGCTTCATCATCTGCGTGCTGCCCATGCCAACGGCGCGGAGGGCGTGATGAGCCTCGGCGGCGCCTATTCCAATCATTTGCATGCGTTGGCGGCGGCGGGGCAGCGATTCGGTTTCCAGACGGTGGGGTTATTGCGCGGCCATCCCCGGGAGACGCCTACGACGCTTGATCTACAGACGTTCGGCATGACCTTGCACTGGTTGGGTTACGGCGGGTATCGAGAGCGGCATGAGCCGGGGTTCTGGGCTCCCTGGCAGGCAAAGTACCCGCATTTATGGCCGATAGCTGAAGGGGGCTCGGGGTTGCCCGGCGCGCAAGGCTGCATGTCCTGGGTAACGGCCGCCCGCAGCCAATTGGCCACGTTGGGTTGGGAGGATCATGACGGTTGGTGGCTGGCCTGCGGCACCGGGACGTCGCTGGCGGGGTTGGTTCTGGCTGAAGCGGGCGAGCATCCGGTTCATGGTGTCCTGGCGGTGCCTGAAGACCATGGGGTGCTGCAACATGTTGAAAGCATTCTGGTGGAGGCGGGGCTGGGCAATCCAGCTTATGAGTTGCTTGACGGCAGCCGTGGCGGTTTTGCCCGGGTGGATGCCGGGCTCAGCGAGTTCATCGAAACTACCAGCGCTATCGAACTGGAACCGCTGTACACGGGCAAGGCGCTGATGCTGCTCAGGGCCCGGATTGAAGCCGGGACATTTGTCGCCGGCACTCGCTTGATTTTCGTTCACACCGGCGGCTTGCAAGGTCGCCGCGGGTTCGATTAATCGACCGTCAACTATGTTCCGGCATTATACCCAGCAATGCAGGTGAGTATTGCTGGTTTGGCTGGATTCATATTTGTACGCTTTTTATCATTTGTAAGATGGAGGGGATCTATTTATTGTTGTCCGCAAGTTTGCTGGATTGGCGAACTAACGATTCAGCTTAGCCTGATCGTACTTAATTTTTAAAGGGAATTAGAATATGAATAAGTTTTGTGGCAGCTACGGTTATAAAGGTATCGCGAGCAAACTGATGGCAATCGGGCCGCCGAGGCCGAGGCCGGTCAAGCCAGCGGTCAAACCGCCGGTCAAGCCGCCGGTAAAGCCACCGGTAAAGCCACCGGTCAAACCGCCAATCAAGCCGCCGGCCACCCCCCCAAAGCCGGTCAAACCGCCGGTCGCACCGCCAAAGCCGGTCAAGCCACCGGTCACACCCCCAAATAAGCCGGGCAATCGACCAGTATCCAAGCCCAAACCAAACGACGCGCCGTCAACTCCTCCACAAAATAAGCCTAAGCCCACGCTCCCGCCGTCGCCTCCGTTGAACCCCTGGCCTGTTTTGGATCTCCTTGACGCTTCTGTCGCTATTGTAAATCTAGTCGATGCGGTCGGAAGTATTAAGAACAATAATGGAACCACTTCTTTACCCGATGGCAGTGTGGTCGATGCTGAAAAAACTTCCGTGACGCGGCCGGATGGGATTATTCAGTATGATGACGGAACAGTGGAGCATCCTGATGGAACTATTGTTTTTGCCAGTGGCGAAATTCAATATCCGGATGGCAGCGTGTTGTATCCCGACGGGGATTTGCTGGATAAAGATCACCATAAAATTAATTGATGCCTTTACATCTTTTCGCAACCTTGCCGGGCGGTACCGACGCTTCGAGTGGTCCACATCGAAGGGGGGCGGCCGCTCAATAATCCGCGCGTTCAAGCGATGGGGTCAGGGCGGTTCAGCAGCCAGTCCAGCAATAACCCCGCATCACGACAGGGCGGCGTTGAGGGGCCAACGATTGACCCGCCGAGGTCGCCGGCGCCGGAGCCCGGGAGGCTGAATATTCCTGGGCATAGCACTGGCCTGTCGGGATCGCCGTCGAGAAAAGTCACCAGCACCAGGCTGCCAGCCGGCGGCGCCTGGCAGTCATGCAAGGTCAACCGCGACAGAGGCAATGTGATGACTTCGCCCTCCGGGGTCCAAAGGCTGACGTTTACCTGGTCATGCCCATGCTGACCGTGCACATAGGCAAGATGACTGCCGGCGATGCGCGGCTTTGGGTGCTTGAGGGCTGGCCTGAACACAGTGGACCAGGGAATGGCCAGGAACCGATTGCGATAGTGTTGCGACGCAGGAGAGGAAGATGGGGCTTCGAGGATCGACGGCTGTCGCCCGCGATGCTTGATCTCGGAAATTAACCATTGATCGTTGAACGTAGATATCGGATGGCCACCGATCTGCACGATGGAGGCACTGCGCAAGGTCGGTTGGCTGCTCTGGCCGTGGATTTCCCTTTGCGTGCAGCGCAGCCGCTC
Source organism: Pseudomonas sp. Z1-29 (assembly GCF_051131995.1). Classification (NCBI taxonomy): domain Bacteria; kingdom Pseudomonadati; phylum Pseudomonadota; class Gammaproteobacteria; order Pseudomonadales; family Pseudomonadaceae; genus Pseudomonas; species Pseudomonas sp. Z1-29. The sequence continues at coordinate 2,238,105 of NZ_CP071645.1, forward strand.
GAGGGTACGGCGACCTGCCTGTTGGGCTTGCGCAACGTTGGTCCAGGCCGCCTCCAGCGTGGGGGTGAAAGGGTGGTTGGCTGCCGAGGTTTCAGAAACCCCGGCCAACGCCCGATCCCTGGCGTTGGCCGGCAACAGAGGTGGCGTCAGGTGATGGCGCTGATACAGGCGCTCAACGGCCGGTTGGCCTTCCTCCTGATGCAGGTTCAACCCGACCGGCTGATCAGGGAAACTTGTCGCCTCTTCGGCAAATACCAGCACATGGCCGGTAGGGGCGTGCTCGAAGTGATAGTGGATGCCTTCTTCCTCACACAGCCGTTGCAACAGTTCGAGGTCGCTTTCGTCGTATTGGACACAGAACGGCCGGCATGGGTAGTGCCCGTGTGGCAATTCAAACCGGTAACTGTGGGTGGGCAGTTGGTGTTCTTCCAGCAAGTGTTGCAGCACCTGGACTGCGCTGAGTCGGCCAAAGACCCGGCGTCGCGGACTCTGCTCCAGCCTCTGCAGGTAAGGCACCAGCGTCAGGCGGTAGCCTACGCATTGCCGGGAATGGGAGGTCAGGCTGACGCTGGCGATGATCCCATGCACGCCCGACTCGGCACTGAGGTGCAGGAACGCCTGTTGGCCGAGAATGATATCGAGGTCGATCGGCGGCGTCAGGCCGAGCAAGTCGAGGTCGAACCGAAAAGGTTGGTTGAGGGCTTCTCGGCCGCCAAATCTCTGGACGTGAAGCTGCAGGTTGCTTTCGGTGAGTGTGAGGCTGAAGGAATAATCCGTGTCGTTGCGCATCGCAGCTCTTATTTACTGGGAGAGGGCGCTGAGGGTACGAAACCGCTGTGCACTAAGGTGTACCCGAACGGCACTTTCAGAAATTCCCTACGTCAGATTGTGAAAATGTCGATCCGGCCAGCGCGATTTTTTGGTCGATCAGCCGGTTTAGGCCGTATAAACTTGGCGCCACAGCGCCGGCCGGCAGATGTCTCGGCGCGTCAGACAAGAGAGTGAGTAATGGGCGCACAGTGGAAGGTTAAACACAAAGAAGCGGCTGCCAACGCCAAAGGCAAGATTTTCGGCAAGCTGGTGAAGGAGATCACCATCGCGGCGCGTAACGGCGCCGATGTCGCTACCAATGCACACCTGCGCCTGGTGGTTGAACAGGCGAAAAAGGCCTCGATGCCCCGCGAGACCCTGGAGCGCGCGATCAAGAAAGGCTCCGGCCAGCTCGGTGAAACCGTTCAGTATCATCGCGTGACCTACGAAGGGTTCGCGCCCCATCAGGTGCCGCTGATCGTTGAGTGTGTGACCGACAACATCAACCGTACCGTCGCCGAAATCCGTGTCGCGTTCCGCAAGGGCCAGTTGGGTGCTTCCGGTTCGGTCGCCTGGGATTTCAACCATGTCGGCATGATCGAAGCTGCGCCGGACAGCCCTGACGCCGATCCGGAAATGGCCGCCATCGAGGCCGGTGCCCAGGATTTCGAGCCGGGCGAAGACGGGGCGACGCTTTTCATCACCGAACCTGCCGACCTTGACGCCGTTCAGAAAGCGTTGCCGGAGCAGGGTTTCACCGTGTTGTCGGCCAAATTGGGCTATCAGCCGAAAAACCCGGTCAGCGGCCTGAGCGACGAGCAGATGGCCGAAGTCGAGGCGTTCCTGGAAGGCCTCGACAACCATGACGATGTGCAGGACATGTTTGTCGGCCTGGCCGGTTAAGCGACTTACCTTGTGGTGAGGGAGGCAGCTCCCTCGCCACGGTCGCCGAACAAGCCAGCTATCTCGTCAAACCCCGGCCGCGCCAGTACGTCCGGCTGACAGCAGCGCGTCTCCAGCTGTCGCAACCGCTCAAGCGTCTCATCCGCGAGCGCCGGCTCGATCCGCGCCAGCAACTCCCCCAGCAGAATCCCGAACGCCCGCACCTCGATGCGTTGCAGGGCGCGCGTTTGCGGCGTGTCAGCCGTGGCATGGAAAGACGCCGCGCCGAAGTCGCCGAGCAGGCAATCGCCCTGGTCGTTGCAGAGGATATTGTGGCCGTACAGATCCCCATGGGTGATGCCCTGGCGATGCAGGTGCGCCGCCACCGACGCAACGCCTTGGGCGATGCGCAAGGCCGCCGCTGCGCTCAGCCGCAGCTCGTCGTCGTAGACGTCGCGGGTGCAGGACGCCAGGCTCGGCAGCCCGGCCAGGTTGCGGTAATCGGGTCCGATCAGGGCCATCACCAGCCCGGCCTGTTGCCCGGGATGACCGCTGACCTGGCCCAATACTTCGATCAGGTTAGGATGCTTGCCGGCTGTGATGCAGGCATGCATTTCATGCAGTGGCGAGCCATCGCTGGTCATCTGGCCTTTGTACAGCTTGACCGCGACGTTTCGCGCGGGGCGGCCCGGTGCTTGCCACAGCGCTTGATGAATCACCCCCGAAGCACCTTCGCCGAGAGTGTGTTGCAATCTCAGTTGCAGCCAGTCGACAGGCGTGGCGGCATGCAGCGCGGCGGCCTCGGCCTGGGCTTCCAAGGGATTCCCGGCGTAGGCCAGCCAACTGAGGCTAGGCAGCTCAAACAACCAGGACGGCAATTCGGTCAGTTGATTGGCGGCGATGCGCAGCAATTCGAGGCGATGACACTGGGCGAGGCTCTCGGGCAGTTGCTGAAGACGATTGCCCGCCAGCATCAGCTTTTGCAGGTGCGGGCGATGGCCCAGTTCATCCGGCAACTGGCTGACGCGGTTATCGGTCAGGATCAGCCAGCGCAGCAGTGGCGGCAAAGCCTGAGCGGTCACGTGTTCGATGCGGTTGGCCTTGAAGCCGATCATGGTCAACGCGCTGCAGCGTCCCAGGCATTCGGGCAATTCAGTGAAGTGGTTGTCGGAGCAGAACAGCACGCGCAGGTGCGGCAGCCGATACAGGTCGTCGGGCAGCGTATCGAGCTGGTTGCCGCTCAGGTCGAGGATTTCGAGGGAGTCCGCCAGGTTGAAAATTTCCCGGGGAAACTCCGTCAGGCCGCACGAGAGCTTCAGTCGGGTAATGCCTGACAGCTGGCCGGTACGCAGTTGGGTGAGGGTGTGCATGGGCGGGTTCGCATAGAGGCCATGAGGAGAGCGCAAATATCGAAATCAGCACCGAACCCGTGGCGAGGGAGCTTGCTCCCGCTGGGCTGCAGCGCAGCCCCAAAGCTGCAACTCCATCAACCTGACACACCGAGGTGTCAGATTCGGGGTCTGCTTCGCAGCCCAGCGGGAGCAAGCTCCCTCGCCACAGGGATCAAGCGTCGAGTTCGTTGGCGTTGTTGACCCGCATGATAAACAAAAAGACCGGCGCCTGTTGCCTAGCGCTCGATGCTGCGATTCCACCGCGCGTTCCAGGCCGGACGTTGCTCATTGACCTGGTCCCAATCCACCGCGATCGCGGTTTCCAGGTATTGCTTCATCGCTTCCACCTGGCCACGAGTCTTGTCGGTGGTCGGGGTGTTGGGGTTGGACGGGATCTGGTCGCCTTCCTCCAGGGCAATGGCCTGGGCTTCAGGCGTCAGCAGGAACGCGGCAAGTTTCTGCGCGAGTTCGGGTTCGCTGTTGTGGGCCACCGCGCATTCCGCGACGTTGAGCACCACTGCGCCTTCCTTCGGTTGTGCATACTCGACTGGCATGCCCTTGAGTTTCAAGGCGGTCACCTGGGTCGGCGTCAGCGGGAACAGCGCGGCTTCGTCGGTTTGCAGCATTTCGGAGATTTTCGCCGAGCTGGGAATGTACTCCAGCACGTTGCGCCCGATCGTGTTCGGCCAGGCCTTGAAACCCGGTTCGACGTCGGTTTCGCTGCCGCCCTGGATCCGGTTGAACATCAGGAAACCGTGCAGGCCGAAGGTTGACGACGCCATGGACTGGAACACCACCTTGTCCTTGAACCGCGGATCGGCCAGGTCCATCCACGAGGTGGGTGTGTTCCAGCCTTTTTCCTTGAACAGCCGCGTGTTGTAAGCAAGCCCGGTGACCCCGAGGCTGACAGCTACGGCCTGGTCCTTGATCCGGCCCTTGGCCGGAATCTGCGCCAGGGGCGGGCTGTCTTCAAGCTTGTCGCACAGCCCCATGGCGATGGCGCGGTACATGATGCCATCGTCGAGGAACATCACGTGCATCTGCGGGTTGCCCTTGCTGGCCTGGACCTTGGCGAGGATGTCGGCCGAGGTGCCTGGCACGATCACCACCTTGACGTTGTTGGCTTTCTCAAAGGCCGGCAGGACCTTGTCGGCATACAGCCGCTCCATGGTGCCGCCGTTCATGCCCAGGTAAAGCGTCGGTTCGGCCAACGCCTGGGTGACCGGGAGCAGGGCGCCCAGGCAAGCGGAGCCCAGCGAGCAGAAACCGAACAGTGCACTGCGTTTGACGTTATTCATTGGCGCGACCTTCCTCTATCAAGCAACGGAGATGGAGTGAAACCGAGTGATGGAAAACGCATCCAGCGGCGTGGTTGAGGCGCCGCAGCAGATGATCTCAGTGAGCGCCTGGCCCACCGCCGGGCCGATCTGGAAACCGGCGCCGGCAAAGCCGAACGCATGCAACAGGCCGGACTGGGTACTGCTCGGGCCGATCACCGGTTGGCGATCGGGCAGGTAACCTTCGGTGCCGCTCCAGGTACGAATCGCCTGGGCGCCCTCCAGGAAAGGGTAGAGTTCGACGGCCTGGCGCAGGATCTCGATGACGGCGTTCTGGCCGGGGCGGGCGCGGGCGTCATCGAGGGCGAAACCCTGGCCGCCACCCAACACGCAATTGCCCCGGGCGACCTGGCGCGCATAAATGCCGCCGCCTTCTACGCCAGTGCTGGCGTCCATCACGACCGGCAGCGGCTCGGTGACCAGCATGGCCGGGTGCCCGGCGTGCATCGGTACGGCCTCGCCAAACTGCGCGGCGAACCGACTCGCCCAGGCCCCGGCGCAGTTCAGCAGCCACGGCGCGCGCAGCTCAAGGCCTGTCTCGGTGCGCACGACAAAGCGCTGGCCGTCGTGCGTCACCTGGCTGACCTGGCATTGTTCGTAAACCTTTGCGCCATGCCTGCGAGCCGCCTGGGCAAATGCCGGCGAGACCAGGCGCGGATTGGCGTGACCGTCGCCCGGGCACAGCGAGGCGCCGACCGCGACGTCGCCGACCCAGGGAAACCGCCTGCGCAGTTGATCGCGATCCAGCAATTGCAGATCCAGGCCGAAGCCATGACTGCTCGCGGCATAATCATGCAACGCACGCAGGTCATCGAGGCTGCGGGCCAGCTTCAGATGACCGCTACGCTGATACTCACCGTCGATGCCGATCAGTTGCGGCAATCGCGCCCAGATCTCATGCGCGCGTTGCGACAACGGCAGTTGCGACAATGGCCGCCCCTGGCGCCGTACGCCGCCATAATTCACGCCGCTGGAATGCGAACCGCAGAAGTCCCGCTCCAGTAGCGCCACGCTCCGCCCGGCCTGGCTCAGGAACAACGCCGCCGAGGCGCCGACGATACCGCCGCCGATGACCAGCGCATCCACTTCGATCATGACTCGACCTCCAGGCCAAACGGGACCGGCTTGATCGGCGCCTGTGCCCGCAGACGGCCGATTTCCTGAACGTTGCGTCCACTTTCCCGAGCGATGATTTCCGCCGCCGCGGCACCGCACATCCGCCCCTGGCAGCGGCCCATGCCGACCCTGCAATGGGCCTTGACCCGGTTGATCTCCCAGTGGCCTTCACCCACGATTTGCCGGATGTCACCGACGCTGACTTCTTCGCAGCGGCAAATCATCAGCCCATCAGCGGCGCGGTCCGCCCAGTCCTCGGGAAACGCAAAGGCGCGCTCCAGGCCTTGCCGGAAACGGCCGATGCGTTCGAGGGATTGTTCCAGCTGGGCGCAGCGTTGCGGGTCGATCTGGTAACCGAGATCTTCGAGCAATGCCAGGGCTGCCCGTTCGCCGGCCATTTCGGCGGCATCGGCGCCCATGATCCCGGCGCCATCGCCGGCCAGGTAGACCCCTGGCGAGCTGCTGCGCCCGGCGCGGTCGCGCTGCGGCAACCAGGCTCGGTTGAGCGGGTTCCAGGCAAATTCACAACCGAGCAGGTCGGCCAGTTGGGTTTCGCTGCGCAAGCCGTGGGCGAAGGCCACCGCATCGCAATCGAGCCGGTGCTGGCCTTTTCCGTTTTGCCATGACAACGACTGCACCCGGCGTTCGCCGTCGATGCGCGAAAGGCTGGCGCCTTGCTGCACGGCGATGCCGTGGGCTGTGAGCCAGGCGCGGTAATAGAGGCCTTTGGCGAGGGTGGCCGGTTGTGCGAGCAGGCCGGGCAGGGCGCGGCACTGGGCGCTCAAGGGGGAGCTGTCGAGCACCGCGACGACATGGGCGCCGGCCTTGGCGTATTGGTACGCCACCAGATACAACAACGGCCCGCTGCCGGCGAACACCACTCGCTCGCCGATGGCGCAGCCCTGGAACTTCAGGGCGATTTGCGCCGCGCCCAGGCTGTACACCCCCGGCAGCGTCCAGCCAGGCACCGGCAGGATCCGGTCGGTGGCGCCCGTCGCGACGATCACGCTGGCATACGCCAGGCGCGCGGCGCGGCCTTCATGCAAGGTATCCAGCAGCCCGCCCTCGGCGTTCCACACCAGCGTGTCGGGGCGATAGTCGATCTGCTCGCGCAATTCATCCACGGTTTGGTGCAGGGCGCTGGCCTTGTGCGCTTCGAAGCCATAGAGCTGGTTCGGCGTGCGCGTGAAGTTGGCCGGCTGGCGCCGATAGATCTGACCGCCGCCGCGTGCCGCCTCGTCCAGCAGGACCGGGTACACGCCATGGGCAACCAGGGTTTGCGCAGCGCGGATGCCGGCGGGGCCGGCGCCGATGATGGCTATGGGGTTCATGGCCACCTCGCTGGCGATGCTTGGAGACCGGTGGAGTGGCTGATGCCGCCTTCGCGAGCAGGCTCGCTCCCACAATGGGGTTGTGATGATGCCGGCTCTTCTGTGGGAGCGAGCCTGCTCGCGAAGAGGCCGCGTCTGCCAAAGTCATTCATACCTTGCGCCCCGGTTCGCGGCTGATCTGCTGGCCGGCTTCGAGCAGCGTCGAGCAGGCGCGCACGCGGCGACCGTCGCCCAATCGGACCCAGCAATCCTGGCAGGCGCCCATCAGGCAGAAACCGGCCCGGGGCTCCGCGCCGAAGTCGCTGCCGCGCAAGTGCTCAGCGCAGGTCAGCACGGCGGTCAGCACGGTATCGCCGAGCAGACCGCTGGCAGGCAAGCCGTCGAGCGTGAAGTCCAAGGCCGGGCGATCGCGCTCGGCCAGTCGTTTCAGCAGAGCCATGGCGCCCTCATTGTTTGCCCACCAGGACCCGATCCAGGCCATAGACCCGGTCGAGCAAAATCATCGTCAATGCAGTCAGCCCGATAACCAGCGCCGACACCGCCGCCATCATCGGGTCGATGGATTCGGTGGCGTACACATACATGCGCACCGGCAGGGTTTGCGTGGCCGGCGAGGTGACGAAGATCGACAGCGTGACTTCATCGAAGCTATTGATGAACGCCAGCAACCAGCCTCCGGCCACGCCCGGCAGAATCATCGGCAAGGTGATCTGCCGGAACAGGGTGAAGCGCCCCGCGCCCAGCGATTGCGCAGCCTGTTCGGCGCTGCGGTCCAGGCCGATGGCCGAAGCCAGCACCAGGCGCAGCACATAGGGCGTGATCACCAGCACGTGGGCGAAGATCAGCCAGGTAAAACTGCCGTTCACGCCCATCAGCGCAAACAGGCGCAGTAACGCGACGCCCAGCACCAGGTGCGGAATGATGATCGGCGACAGGAACAGGCCGTTGAAAAAATCCCGGCCAGGAAACTCCAGCCGGGTGATTGCCAGCGCCGCCGGCACCGCGATCAACGTCGCCAGCGACGCCGCGCAGAACGCCAGGACCAGGCTGTTGTAGAACGCATCGACAAAATCCGCGCGCTCGAACACGGCACGGAACCAGCGCAGGGAAAACTCCGTGGTGGGCAGGCTCAGGGTGTTTTCCGGGGTGAAGGCCACCAGGCAGACCACCACCAGTGGCGCCAGCATGAACACCACGACCAGGGCGTGAAACAACAGGGCGAAAGGACCGTTCCTGGACATGAAGAATTACCCCAATGATTTCTTGTAGCGGCCTTCGATCATGCGGTTCCACGAGAGCATGATCAGCAGGTTGAGCAGCAGCAGCGCGACGGCAATGGCCGCGCCCATGGGCCAGTTGAGTTCCGACAGGTACTGGTCGTAGATCAGCGTGGCGACCATCTTCAAGCGACGCCCGCCGAGCAGGCCGGGTATCGCGAAGGAACTGGCGGCGAGGCCGAACACAATCAGGGTGCCGGACAGTACGCCGGGCATGATCTGCGGCAACACGACCTTGCGGATCACCGTGAACTGGCTCGCGCCCAGGGACAGCGCGGCCTGTTCGGCGGCCGGGTCGAGTTTCTGCAACGAGGTCCAGACCGGAATGATCATGAACGGCAACATTACATGGACCAGGGCGATGACCACGGCAAACGGCGTGTAGAGCAGCTTCATCGGCGAGCCGCCAAGGGCCTGCAACGTCTGGTTGACCAGGCCGTCGGCGCCGAGCAGCAGGCTCCAGCCGAAGGCCCGCACCACCACCGAGATCAACAGCGGCGTGAGGATCAGAATCAGGAAAATCGAGCGCCAAGGCGCGCCCATGCGGCTGAGAATGTAGGCCTCGGGCACGCCGATCAGCACGCAGAGCACGGTGGTCAGGGCGCTGATCCACAACGTGCGCAGGAAGATTTCATAAAAGTACGGATCGCCCAGCAGGCTGGTGTAATGCTCGAACGTGTAGGCCTCGCTGTTGATGCCCGAGCCGTAGTCGAAGACGTTGAACGACAACACCAGCGTCAACCCGAGGGGAATGACCAGCAGGCTCAGGTACAAGGCCAGGGCCGGGGCCGACATCAGGTAACCCTGGCGGCCGCGCTTGATGGCATACATCAGCTTCATGCCGACACCTCGTCCACGCTCAGCACCCGCAGCAGCGCCGGATCCCAGTCCAGGCCGACGGCGGTGCCTTCGGTCAGGGGCGCCGAGCCGTCGTTGCGGCGCACCACGCTGAGCTCGCCCAGGTGGGTGTCGACGCCGTACAGCCACTGGCTGCCGAGGAAAAAACGGCTGGTGACAGTGCCTTGCAGCCGCCCCGCGCCGGCGGCGCACAGATCGATTTTCTCCGGGCGCAGGCTCAGGGTCAGCTCGCCTTGACCGGCGCCAAAGACTTGCACGACGCCGGCGCTGTCCCGCTGGCCCGGGAGCAGGTTGGCTTTGCCGACAAAACCGGAAATGAACTCGGTGCGCGGGTGTTCATAAAGCGTGTAGGGCGCGTCGATCTGGGTGATGCGCCCGGCCTGCATCACCACCACCCGGTCGCTGATCGACAGCGCCTCGGACTGGTCATGCGTCACCATCAACGTAGTGATGCCGACCTCGCGCTGGATGCGGCGGATCTCGAACTGCATCTCCTCGCGCAGGTTGGCGTCGAGGTTGGACAACGGTTCGTCTAGTAGCAGCACCGGCGGTTCGATCACCAGCGCCCGGGCCAAAGCCACGCGCTGGCGCTGGCCGCCGGAGAGTTCACGCGGGTAGCGCTCGGCGTGCTGGTCGAGGCGCACCAGCTTGAGTACCCGATCGACCCGTGTCTGCAATTCGGTGCTCGGCACTTTGCGCATACGCAAGCCGAAGGCAACGTTGTCCTTGACGGTCATGTGGGGGAACAGCGCGTAGCTCTGGAACACCACGCCCAGGCCCCGGCTGGCCGGCTTGGCGTGAGTGATGTCGCGACTGTCGAGGAGGATGCGCCCGCTGCTGGCTTCGACGAAGCCGGCGATCATTTGCAGGGTCGTGGTCTTGCCGCAACCTGATGGCCCCAGCAGGGAGACGAACTCGCCTTTTTCCACCGAGAGGTTGGTGGCGACCACGGCGTCGAGGTCGCCATAACGTTTGCTCAAGTTTTCAAGTTGCACGAAAGCCATGACTGCGCTCCACCTGAGATTGTTATGCGTCGCCGCGAGGCGCGCTTTTTTGTATGGGCAGATACGAAAGGATGTCGCGGGGTGCGTTGGCGCTCGAGATCAAGTCGGCTGCCGCTGTTGTTCGAATCGCCCCTGTATGGACGCAGAGTAGGACGAAGAATAGGATGGGCTCAATGGACTATTTCACTGAGACGACAACTATTTTCAGTTTCATCCGGTGAGTAAACTATCTGAAGAGAAATGACATGCCTTATTCCACTGAGCGGAATTTAGAAAAAGGTGAAGTTGGGGTCGGCTCGGTCTCACGGCTGTTCGCGGTGCTGCGCAGCCTGGGCGAGACCGTTGAAGGCGGTGAGCGCGTGACGCAACTGGCCCAGCGCATCGGCCTGTCCCAGCCGACCACGCACCGCTTGCTGCGCAACCTGATGGACGAGGGCATGGTCGAGCAGGATGCGCGCAGCAAACGCTATCGGCTCAGCCTGGACTTCTTTGCCCTGGCTGCCCGCGCCGGCAATACCGGTAACCTGCGTGAACTGGCCAGGCCCGCCATGTTGCGGCTGTCGGCGTCGCTGGGGGATTCGCTGTTTCTGCTGGCGCGTTGCGGTTTCGATGCCATCTGCCTGGATCGCAGCGAGGGGCCGTTTCCGATTCGCACCTTCACCGGTGACATCGGCGGCCGCGTGGCACTGGGCGTGGGGCAGGGCAGCCTGGCGATCCTGGCATTCCTGCCAGAGGAGGAGCGCGACACGGTGATCCATTACAACCTGCCGCGGCTCAAGGATTTTCATTTGTACGATGAAGTCTTCCTGCGCACCGAGGTCGAGAACGTGCGGACACTGGGCTACGCCGGACGCAACACGGGTGTGTTGCAAGGCATGGCCGGGGTCGCGGTGCCCATTCTCGATCGTGAAGGCCGGGCCGTCGCAGCGCTGAGCGTGGCGACCATCAGCGACCGGCTCGGGCCGGATCGCCTGCCGACGGTGGTGGAGATGCTCAAGCGCGAAGCCGCGGCGATCGGTCCGCGCATCAACCCGTTCGACCCGCTGCTGCGCAGGCCTTCGCAGGTGTTCAGGCAGGGGTGAGCAGCGCTTGCTGGCCGTCGCTACTCTCTGTGGGAGCGAGCCTGCTCGCGAAAGCGGTGTGCCAGTCGACATCACCGGGGCAGATACGCCGTCTTCGCGAGCAGGCTCGCTCCCACAGGGGGCCACAGGGGGCCCGCAGGCGGCAGTGGCGATCAGAAGTTCAGGGTTTGCTTGAGCTTCTGCGCCGCCGGCATATCACTCGGGATGACCATCGCATAGTTGTATCCCGGCCCGGACCAGTATTCGGCCTGCAATTCACCGTCGCGCCGGCTGCCACGGGGCAGCAGGTAGTTTTTCGGGCCAGGTGGACGCACGTAGAAACTGATCTTCAGGCCGCTCGGGTCCTGATAGACCACCATCGCAGCGGCGCCTTGGTCAGTACTGAGCAATCGTCCGCTGACCGGCTTGAAGCCCGCCGCCGAGAGATCCGGCAAGCGGTCGGCCTGGGTGAAGTAGCGGTCGAGCCAGCCTTGCATGCTTTGCTCGTCGCCCGTCTGGTAGTCCGCGGGCAGGACGCCCTGCTGGGCAATCAAGCGATAGGCCTGCAGCGCATCAGCCATGGGCGCTGCGGCGCTGAGCAGGGTCATCTGCCGGGCCTGCCATCCGCCGAATCCGCCGACCCCGACCGCCAGCACCAGCACCGCCGCATTGGCCAGCTGGCGTCGGGACCGGTGCCTGAGGCGTTGCCGAATGATCGCCGGATCCAGGCCAGGGTTGGGTGATTGCTGCAGGGCCGCGCTCATGGCCGCGCGCAATTGCTGGGTGTCTTGCTGCCATCCGCGGACCCGCGCGGCGACATCGGGATGGCTGTCGAGGTAGATCTGCACCTGGCGTTGGTCGTCTTCGCTGAGCTGGCGATCGACATAGGCGTGCAGGTCGCTGTCGCTGGGGGGCATGCTGATCATTTGAGTATCCGCAGGGCAGGGCGGGCGATTTCGCCTTCGCTGAGTTGACGCAACGCTTGGCGCGCACGGGACAGACGCGACATCACGGTGCCCGTCGGCACGTCCAGGATGTCGGCCACTTGCTGGTAGCTCAAGCCTTCCACCGAGACCCATAACAGCAGCGCACGTTGCTCGGTGGGCAGTTGATCGAAGGCCTGGAGTGACGATTGGGCGATGACACTGCGTTCGGCCGAAGGGTGCGCATCGTCGCGGCCGGTGAACAGTTCGAGCATCCGCGCATAACGTCGGGAGCGGCGATGGGCATCGAGGAACTGCCGGTAGAGAATCGAAAACAGCCAGGCCCGCAGGTCGCCGTCCGGGCGCTTGTCGGTCCATTTCGACAAGGCCCGTTCCAGGCATGTCTGCACCAGGTCATCGGCATTGCTGGGGTTGCGAGTCAGCGACACGGCAAAACGTCGTAGCCGTGGGATGAGCAGGCGCAACTGGTCGTCGAGTTCGTTCATGGGCGGGCAGCTTCGTTGGGCAATCGCTGGGTTGGGACTGGAAAGACGACCCGGGAACGAGATTATTCCAGCGCAGGAAAAATAAATACGCGACGTGGGAATAAACCCGTCGGGCTTTCGTCTGACGGGTCCTTTCCACAGATGGCCGTGTGCCCTGGAGTCTGCAAATGGTTGACCCTTCTTCTGAATCGAGTCGGCCGCCGTTGAGCGCTGCCAGCCTGGCGTTGCGCCTGACCGGCATCGCCGCGGTCGTCGCCGCGCTGGCCGGGGCATTCGCTTACGTGAACGGTACCCTGGACCCGCAACGACTGACGCCCAAGGCCTTGGTCAACGTGCTGGAAACCAATAACGGGGTTCATCCGGGTTTTCGGCGCAATCACTCCAAAGGTGTCTGCGTTGCGGGCTATTTTGAGAACAGCGGCGAGGCGCGAGCCTACTCCAGCGCGCAGGTGTTCAATGATGCGCGGACGCCGGTGGTGGGTCGTTTTGCACTGCCCAGCGGCAACCCCTACGCACCCGATGGCAGCGTGCCGATCCGCAGCCTGGCGTTGCGTTTTACCCAGTCCGATGGCCAGCAATGGCGCACGGGCATGAACAGCATGCCGGTTTTCCCGGTGGGGACGCCCGAGGCGTTCTTCCAGCTTCAACAGGCCCAGTCGCCGGATCCGGCCACGGGTAAACCGAATCCGGCGGCGGTGCCGGCGTTTTTTGCCGCGCATCCCGAGGCGATGCCGTTCCTGCAATGGATCAAGACCGCAAAACCCTCGGCCAGCTATGCCACCGAAACTTATAACGGGATTAACGCGTTCTATCTGGTCAACCCCTCGGGGGAGCGCCAGGCGGTGCGCTGGGCGGTAGTACCAACTAGCCAGGACGCGGCTCAGACCACGCCGCCCCAAGGCGCTGATTTCCTTGAGCAGGACCTGACGAAACGCCTGGCTGCCGGGCCACTGCGCTGGCAGCTGAACATTACCCTGGCCAATCCGGGCGACCCGGTCAACGACGCCAGCAAGGCCTGGCCCGGCGACCGCAAGGCGCTCAACGCCGGTACCCTGGTACTGGAGCGCGCCCAGGCGCAGGACAACGGGGATTGCCGCGACATCAACTATGACCCGCTGATCCTGCCCAGTGGCATCGAAGGCTCGGATGATCCGCTGCTGGCCGCCCGCTCGGCAGCCTATGCCAGTTCCTATCTGCGGCGCACCAGCGAAGTCAGCCAATTGCCCGCTACCCAGGAGTCCCGTCAATGAACGCCCCTCGACACTTCGCACCGCTGGCTCGGCTGCTGCATTGGCTGATGGCCCTGATGATCATCGCCATGCTGTTTATCGGCGCAGGCATGGTCGCCTCGGTGTCCGAGCGCCACGAATGGTTGCTCCAACTGCACAAACCTCTGGGCATCGCGATTCTGTTGCTGGTGATCGTGCGCCTGGTGGTGCGCTTCACCCGCCGTACGCCGCCGCTGCCAGCCGATCTGCCGGGGTGGCAGGTATTGGCGGCCAAGGCCTCGCATGTCTTGCTGTACGCCTTGATGCTGATCCTGCCGCTGTTGGGCTGGAGCATGATTTCGGCAGCAGGCGACCCGGTGATGCTTAGCGAATCGCTGCGGTTGCCCTCCATCCTGCCAGCGGATGCCCAGACTTTTGCGTGGCTGCGCAAGGCCCATGGCTACCTGGCCTATCTGTTGTTCCTGACCGTGCTGGTGCATTTGGCGGCGGCGCTGTTCCATGGGTGGGTGCGCCGGGATGAGGTGTTGGGCAGCATGTTGCGCGGCAAGGACTGACGCGTAACCCGTGGCGAGGGAGCTTGCTCCCGCTCGGCGGCGCAGCCGTCGTAAAACCGGCTGACGCGATATGTCTGAAAAACTGCATCAATCCATTCGGGGTGGCTACGCCACCCAGCGGGAGCAAGCTCCCTCGCCACGGGGAGCGGGGCGCCGGGGAATATCAGCGCAATTCGTCGATGATGTCCTCGACCGTGCTCAGCACGTCCTTGCCCAGTTGCATTGAGCGTCTGCCGGACCAGCCCGTGCGTGGGTTCGGGTGATCGTCGTGGTCCTTGAACGGCATTTCCAAGGTCAGGGACAGGCAATCATATTTCTGGCCAACCGCGTTGCAGGCCAAGGTCATGTTAGCCTGACCCGGTTCGTCGCGGATGTAACCATGGGCGGTCTGGAAGTCCTTGGTCTGGTGCTTGAGGTGGCTGCGAAAGCGCTCTTCGAGTCCGGCGATGCGCGGCGTATAGCCCGGGTTGCCTTCGCAACCGGCAGTGAAGACGTGGGGTATCTCTTCGTCACCGTGGACATCAAGGAACAGATCGACGCCGTACTTTTCCATCTGTTGCTGTACGAAATAGACCTCGGGGCTGATTTGCGGACTGGCGCTCTGCCAGGCCCGGTTGAGGTCCTGGCCCATCGCGTTAGTGCGCAGGTGCCCGTGGAACGCGCCATCCGGATTCATGTTCGGCACCACGTACAGATCGGCCTTGGCGAGCAAACGGTTCAGCTGGGCGTCGTCCTGATGCTGGAGACGTTCGATTACTCCTTCCATGAACCACTCGGCCATGTGCTCGCCGGGGTGCTGCTGCGCAATGATCCAGATCTTGCGTCGGCCCTCGGCACCGCTGCCTTTGCGCAGCAATTGAATATCACGGCCCTCGACGCTTTTGCCGATCGCCAGCAGTTCGGTACCGGCCTTGTGCTGCGCCTGTTCGATCAGCCAGTCGTGACGGCCGCGGCTGTAGGGTTCGAAATAGGCAAACCAGGCGTGGGGCTGTTCGGCTTCCAGATGAAAGCGCAGGGCGTCGCCCTCGAATTGCGTAGGAATACGGAACCAGTTGACATGATCGTAGGACGCTACGGCTTGGTAGCCTGTCCACGCCTTGTTGTAGGACGATTGGCTGGCGTTGAGCAGGCGGAAGGAATATTCCTGGCCGACGTGCAGGCCACTGGCCTTGAAATGAAACCATTGGAAATGCGCGCTACGGGTGTCTGGCCTGATTTTCAGCAGCGACTGCAACGGGTTGCTGATGTCCACGACGTCAATATTGCCACTGTCGAAGTTGGCGCTGATATCAAAGGAAGATTTAGCCACGGTCACGGTTCCGGTAGAGGATCTGGTGGCCGTTACTTTACACGCAGGACGGGCGAACCGGGACGATCAGCGCCATGAAAAGAAGGGGGCGCCCTCCCTGGACGCTTAAGCAGATTAGACAGTCCCTGAATGATTCTCAAGTGCTGCCTGTCGTTCATTCACTCTGTTGCAGCGCAGATGCTTTGGCGAGCGAAGTGCGTTTGCTATCATCGCCGTCATCGAATCAGCAACATCCAAAGACTTCATTAGCCTGAAGCCATAAGCCGAAAAATCGGCAAAAAAAGACCCGGCAAAAAGCCGGGTCAAAAACCGTGATTAGCCTGATGAGGAGATATTCCAGAGGTCCGACCTAAGGTCCTCTGGGCTATCGACTGATCTCGCGACCAGCTGATGCAATAATAATCATTATCATTTGCAAGTCAAATGTTTTTATTGCCTCAATTGGAAATTATTTCTCGTGGCCCGCGTTCGCGGCGTCATTCAAGCGTTGCGACTAGCGTGCCGGATAGCCGTCCAGGGTCCGGTCGAGCATGACCTTGACCAGATCGATCATATGCACCACCGAAAATGCCAGGTCACGGCTCGGGCCGTTCAATCGGCTGGCGGATTCGTGGGCGGTCGCGGCTGCACAACGTAGCAGGTCGCAAGCATGAACCAGGGCTTCCTCCCCACTGATGTTTCGGTTGACGTCGAAGAAGCGATGTTCCGCCGGGTTGTCGGCAATATCCGGTTTCAGGTAATGGTCCAGGGCGCGTTTGGCCGCCGGACAATCCTGAAGCGACAAAAATGGGTTGTTCGAGGGGGCTGCGGGCTCATCGTTGTTGGGCTTGTCCATGATGTCGAGTTTCTCCGTGCGGGTTTGGAAATCCTGATCCCAGCTTAGTACTCGGCGTAATTGTGACGATAATTTAAATACTACAACTTGTGTTTTGCTGGACGGCGTCAGCCACGTATCGTGCCGCTCATGGATAAATGGATAGAGTTGGTCAAGGCCAGGATGAAGGAGCAGCACATCACGCAAGTGGTGCTCGCAGAGCGTCTGGGGATGTCTCAGGGTGGGGTCGGCCATTGGCTGACCAAGCGCCGACAACCCAGTCTTGGAGACATGAACCGGGTGCTGCAGGAGCTGGGGCTGGAGTTCCTCGAGGTGGCAATGGTGATCCGCGAGCCGGACACTTCCACCGACGAGGGGATGGCCCTGGCGCAGAAGTACAACCCGTACTTTCGCTACCCGGTCAGTGACTGGCGCGACATCGGTCTCGTTCGCGAAGAGAATGTCGCGGACTACGGCCAGCCGCGCTATGAGCTGACGGATTACCATGCACGGGGCGACGCGTTCTGGCTGGTGGTGATGGGGGATGCGATGACGGCGCCAAGCGGCTTGAGCATTCCCGAGGGCATGTCGATCCTGGTGGATCCGGCGATCGAAGCGGTGCCCGGGAAACTGGTGATTGCCCGATTGCCAGGCAGCAGCGAAGCGACTTTCCGCAAGCTGATGGAAGAGAGCGGGCAGCGTTACCTGGTTCCGCTCAATCCGACTTATCCGAAAACCCTGTTTACCGACCAATGCCGCATCATCGGCGTGGTCGTACAGGCAACCATCAGGTTCTGACTGGATCGGCCCGGAAACCGGGCCGAATGGCTATTCTTCCAGTTCCACCAGCGCGCTGCCGTCGCTGACCATCTCTCCCTCCTGGCAATACACCGCCTTGATCACGCCAGCCTTGGGCGCGCGGATGCTGTGCTCCATTTTCATCGCCTCCAGCACCACCAGTTGCGCGCCGGCTTCCACCGCCTGGCCAGCGCTCACCAGCACCCGAACGATGCTTCCATTCATGGGGGCGACCAGGCCGCCCTGCTGGCTGTGGCTGGCCTCGGCCGCCGCCAGCGGGTCGTAGGAGTCGACTCGATACAGATCGCCCTTCCATTGCAGGTAGAGGCTGTCGTCGTGGCGAATGGCTCGATGTTCGCGGCGCACACCGTTGTGCTCGATGATCAACTGCTCGCCCCTGAGCTCGGCGCCGCGACCAGCAACATCCAGCGTCACGGCGCGGTCCTGGCCATCGCAACTCAGGTGGAGGGTGATTTCCGCTGGCAGCCCCAGGCGCAGCCCGGCGGTAGCGGCCCATGGCGAGTTGCTGTCATCGGCGCGGACACGTGGCGTCAGGCTCAAGGCGAAACCCTGGGCCGCAGCGCGCCAGAAATCGTCATCCAGTTCGCCGGGCTCCGGCAGCAATTGCGCCTGGTAGCGCGGGATGAAACCGGTGTCCAGTTCCGCCGCCGCGAAGGCGGGGTGAGCGATGATACGGCGGAGAAAACCGATGTTGGTTTTCAGCCCGCCAATGGCGAACTCGTCGAGCATGGCCAACAACCGCAAACGTGCCTGTTCACGGTTTTCCCCCCAGGCAATCAACTTGCCGAGCATCGGGTCGTAGAAGGGCGAGATCTCATCGCCTTCGTCAACACCACTGTCTACCCGGCGACCCGCGTCTTCGGCCGACTCGCGATACAGCGACAAGCGCCCCGTGGCGGGAAGAAAATCATTGGCCGGATCTTCGGCGTACAGACGTACTTCGATGGCGTGACCCAGCAGCGGCACCTGCTCCTGGGTGATCGGCAATGGCTCGCCCTGGGCGACGCGGATCTGCCAGGCCACCAGGTCGAGCCCGGTGATCGCTTCGGTCACCGGATGCTCGACCTGCAGCCGGGTATTCATTTCCATGAAGAAGAATTCGCCTCGCGAATCCAGCAGAAACTCCACCGTACCCGCGCCGACATAGCCGATCGCCTTGGCCGCCCGTACGGCGGCTTCGCCCATCGCCCGGCGCAATTCCTGGCCCAGGCCCGGCGCCGGTGCCTCCTCCACGACCTTCTGATGGCGACGCTGGATCGAGCAGTCGCGTTCGTTGAGATACAGGCAGTTGCCGTGCCGGTCGGCGAACACCTGGATTTCCACGTGGCGTGGCTTGAGCAAGTATTTTTCCACCAGCATTCGCGCATCGCCGAACGACGATTGCGCCTCGCGCTGCGCAGAGGCCAATGCCTCGGCCAGTTGGCTGACTTCCTCGACGACCTTCATGCCTTTGCCGCCGCCGCCTGCCGTGGCCTTGAGCAGCACCGGATAACCGATGCGCTCGGCGGCGGCGCGGAACGTCTCCAGATCCTGGGCTTCACCGTGATAGCCGGGTACCAGCGGCACGCCGGCGGTTTCCATCAAGGCCTTGGCGGCGGACTTGCTGCCCATGGCTTCGATGGCCGAGGCGGGTGGGCCGAGAAAGATCAACCCGGCATTTTCGATGGCCCTGGCGAACCCGGCATTCTCGGAAAGAAAACCGTAGCCTGGGTGGATAGCCTGGGCGCCACTGGCTTGCGCCGCAGCGATCAGTTTGTCGATTTGCAAATAGCTGTCGGCGGCCTTGCTGCCGCCCAGATCGACACGCACGTCGGCTTCCCGGCTATGACGCGCGTCACGATCGGTGGCGCTGTGCACCGCAACGGTGGTCAGGCCCATGGCCTTGGCTGTGCGCATGACGCGGCAGGCGATTTCGCCGCGGTTGGCGACCAACAGGGTAGTGAGGGCAGGGGCGCTCATCGACGCGGCTCCTTGTTGTTGGACTCGGCTTGCCAGCTCGGCGGTCGTTTTTGCAAGAACGCCCGCAGGCCTTCCTGGCCTTCAGGACTGACCCGTATCCGCGCGATGGCATTTTCGGTGTAGCGCCGCAACGCCGGGGTCAACGCACCGTTGCCGACTTCGCGCAGCAGTTCCTTGCTGGCGCGCATGGCCGCCGGACTGTTGAGCAGCAGGTTGTCGATCCACTTGCCGAGCTGATCATCCAGCGCCTCGGCCGGGTAACTGTCCGCCAGCAAACCGATTTCCTTCGCCCGTTGCCCACCGAAACGTTCAGCCGTCAGGGCGTAACGCCGTGCCGCCCGTTCGCCGATGGCCTGCACCACGAATGGACTGATCACGGCCGGCGCCAGGCCGATGCGTACTTCGGACAGGCAGAACTGTGCATCATCGGCACCGATGGCCATGTCACAGGCGCTGATCAAACCCAGCGCGCCGCCGAATGCCGCGCCCTGGACAACGGCGAGTGTCGGGATCTTCAGCTTGGCCAGGTTGTACATCAGCTCCGCCAGTTCCCGAGCGTCGTCGAGGTTGGTGTGGTAATCGAGTTCGGCGGACTGCTGCATCCAGGCCAGGTCGGCGCCGGCGCTGAAGTGTTTGCCACGACCACGGATCAGCAGGAAACGCAGGGTCGGATCGCTGCCGACCTGGTCCAGGGCGAGGATCAGCTCGCGGATCATCTCGGCGTTGAACGCGTTGTTTTTCGACTCGCGGTCGAGCCACAAGGTGGCGAAGCCGCGCGGGTCCATCTGCAATTGGAGCGTGTTGTAATGATTCATGGGCGTTCCCCGGTTACATCCTGAACACGCCGAAGCGGCTCGGTTCGATGGGCGCGTTCAGCGACGCGGACAAGGCCAGGCCCAGCACATCGCGCGTCTGCGCCGGGTCAATGACGCCGTCATCCCACAGCCGCGCGCTGGAATAGTAGGGATGCCCCTGTTCTTCGTACTGGTCGAGGATCGGTTGCTTGATCTCGGCCTCCTGAACTGCGCTGAACGGCTGGCCGCTGCGTTCGGCCTGTTCGCGCTTGACCTGCACCAGCACGCCGGCCGCCTGTTCGGCGCCCATCACGCCGATCCGCGCATTCGGCCACATCCACAAAAAGCGTGGGTCATAGGCGCGGCCGCACATGCCGTAGTTACCGGCGCCGAAACTGCCGCCGATGATCACGGTGAATTTCGGCACCCGGGCGCAGGCCACCGCGGTCACCAGTTTTGCGCCATGCTTGGCGATGCCGCCGGCTTCGTATTTCTGACCGACCATGAACCCGGTGATGTTCTGCAGGAAGAGCAGCGGTATGCCGCGCTGGCAGGCCAGTTCGATGAAGTGCGCGCCTTTTTGTGCGGCCTCGGCGAACAGGATGCCGTTGTTGGCCAGGATGGCGACCGGGTAACCGTGCAAGTGGGCGAAACCGCACACCAGGGTCGTTCCGAACAGGGCTTTGAATTCATCGAACACCGAGCCGTCCACCAGACGTGCTATCACTTCCCGCACGTCGAATGGCTGCTTCGCGTCGGCCGAAACCACGCCGTACAGCTCCTCACTCGAATACAGCGGGGCGGTGGGCGGGCGTCGCTGCACATCACCGAGCTTGCGCCAGTTGAGGTTGGCCACGCTGCGGCGGGCCAGCGCCAGGGCGTGTTCATCGCTGTCGGCGTAATGGTCGGCGACACCGGAAATCTTGCAGTGCACGTCGGCGCCGCCCAGGTCCTCGGCACTGACCACCTCTCCAGTCGCCGCTTTTACCAACGGCGGGCCGGCGAGGAAAATCGTTGCCTGCTGGCGGACCATGATCGCCTCGTCCGCCATCGCCGGCACGTACGCGCCGCCAGCGGTGCAGGAACCCATGACAACGGCAATCTGCGGGATGCCCTGGGCACTCATGTTGGCCTGGTTGAAGAAGATCCGGCCAAAGTGCTCACGATCGGGGAAGACTTCGTCCTGGCGCGGCAGGTTGGCACCGCCGGAATCCACCAGGTAGATGCAGGGCAGGCGGTTCTGTTGGGCGATGGTCTGGGCGCGCAGGTGTTTTTTCACCGTCAGCGGGTAATACGAACCACCTTTGACGGTCGCGTCGTTGGCGACAATCATGCATTCGACGCCTTCTACTCGACCGATCCCGGCGATCACGCCGGCGGCCGGAACGTCTTCGCCGTACACTTCGTAAGCCGCCAGCGGACTGATCTCCAGGAACGGCGAACCCGGGTCGAGCAAGCGATTGATGCGTTCCCTGGGCAGCAATTTGCCCCGTGAGGTATGCCGTTCCTGGGCCTTGGCTCCGCCGCCTTGCTGGACGTGGGCGAGCAAGGTACGCAGGGCCTCGACCTGGCCGAGCATCGCGTCGCGGTTGGCGCTGAATTCCGGTGAGCGTGGGTTGAGCTGAGTGTGCAGCGTGGCCATGGTCAGCTCCGTTAGCGGGTTTCGTTGAACAGTTCGCGGCCGATCAGCATCCGTCGGATCTCACTGGTGCCGGCGCCGATTTCATACAGCTTGGCGTCACGCAGCAGGCGCCCGGCCGGGAATTCATTGATATAGCCATTGCCGCCCAGGATTTGGATGGCATCAAGGGCCATTTGCGTCGCGCGTTCGGCGCTGTAGAGGATCACTCCGGCGGCGTCCTTGCGCGTGGTTTCGCCGCGCTCGCAGGCTTGGGCCACCGCATACAGGTAGGCGCGGCTGGCGTTGAGCTGGGTGTACATATCCGCAACCTTGCCCTGGATCAGCTGGAATTCGCCGATGCTCTGGCCGAACTGCTTGCGATCATGGATATAGGGCACGATCAGGTCCATGCAGGCCTGCATGATCCCGGTCGGGCCGCCGGACAAGACCACGCGTTCATAATCGAGGCCACTCATCAGGACCTTCACGCCACCATTGAGTACGCCGAGGATGTTTTCTTCCGGCACCTCGACGTCGTCGAAAAACAGCTCACAGGTGTTGGAGCCGCGCATGCCGAGCTTGTCGAACTTGTTGCTGCGGCTGAAGCCTTTCCAGTCGCGTTCGACGATGAACGCAGTAATGCCGTGGGCGCCTTTTTCCAGGTCGGTCTTGGCGTAGATCACATAGGTGTTGGCGTCAGGCCCGTTGGTGATCCAGGTCTTGCTGCCGTTGAGAACGTAGCGGTCGCCGCGTTTGTCGGCGCGCAGTTTCATCGAGACCACATCGGAGCCGGCGTTCGGTTCGCTCATGGCAAGGGCGCCGATGTGTTCGCCGCTGATCAGCTTGGGCAGGTATTTGGTTTTCTGCTCATGGTTGCCGTTGCGATTGATCTGGTTGACGCACAGGTTGGAGTGGGCGCCGTAGGAGAGGGCGACCGAGGCCGAGCCGCGGCTGATTTCTTCCATCGCCACCACATGGGCCAGGTAACCCAGGCCAGCGCCACCATATTCTTCCGGGACGGTGATGCCCAGCAGGCCCATGTCGCCGAACTTGCGCCACATATCGGCGGGGAACAGATTGTCGATGTCGATCTGCGCCGCCCGAGGCGCCAACTCTGCCTTGACGAAGGATTGCACCTGGTCGCGCAACATATCGATAGTTTCGCCGAGGGCAAAATTCAGGGATGGGTAGCTCATGGGACACCTTTTGGATTTTTTGTCGGGTGCGGGGAGCGGCGGGAGCGCTCTCACCTTTACGTTAACGTAAGCGCGCGATCCATGGCTGTCAATCGCTCTTTACGTTAACGTCAACTTGGGCCAGAGTAAGGCCGCTTGAACAGCTTTCGAAGTCGTGAGATTCCACCGATACACCCACTAATAAAGACAACAGGGGGCGTCATGGATCAACCCGGTTCGCATACGCAACTCAGCTATACCCGCGGTTCCCAGGCCAAGGCCTTGCTGGCCCAAACCATCGGCGAGGCGTTTGACCAGACGGTGACCGACTGTCCTGACGGCGAAGCGCTGGTGGTTCGCCACCAATCATTGCGCTACAGCTGGCGCGAATTGGCCGCGGCGGTCGATCTGCACGCCCGGGCCATGCTCGCGCTGGGTTTGGAAACCGGCGATCGGCTGGGCATATGGGCACCCAATTGCGCGCAGTGGTGCATTACCCAATTTGCCAGCGCGAAGGTCGGCGTGATCCTCGTCAACATCAACCCGGCCTATCGGGCCTCGGAACTGGAATACGTGCTCAAGCAGTCCGGATGCCGCTGGCTGGTGTGTGCGGGGGCTTTCAAGACTTCGGATTACCACGCCATGTTGCAGGCATTGGCGCCGGAACTGGCAGAGCAATCGATCGGCCAACTGCGAAGCGAATGCTTGCCGGATCTGCGCGGCGTGATCAGCCTCGATTCCCAGCCGCCTTCAGGCTTCCTGCCCTGGTCGCAGCTGGCCGACCTCGGTGCAGCCATCTCGCCTGGGCAATTGGCCGAGCGCCAGGACAGCCTGCATTTCGAGCAGCCGGTGAATATCCAGTACACCTCCGGCACCACCGGATTTCCCAAGGGCGCCACCCTCAGTCACCAGAACATTCTCAACAACGGTTACATGGTCGGTGAAAGCCTCGGCCTGACCGCCGGCGATCGTCTGGTGATCCCGGTGCCGTTGTATCACTGCTTCGGTATGGTCATGGGTAACCTGGGGTGCATGACCCACGGCAGTACCATGATCTACCCCAACGATGCCTTCGATCCGTTGCTGACGCTACGGACCGTGGCCGAAGAAAGAGCCACCGCGCTGTACGGGGTCCCCACCATGTTCATCGCCATGCTGGACCAGCCGCAGCGCGGGGATTTCGACCTGTCCAGCCTGCGCACCGGGATCATGGCCGGAGCCACCTGTCCGATCGAGGTGATGCGGCGGGTCATCAGCGAGATGCACATGGCCCAAGTGCAGATTGCCTACGGCATGACGGAAACCAGCCCGGTGTCGTTGCAGACTGGTCCCACGGATGAACTGGAGTTGCGTGTCACCACCGTTGGGCGTACCCAGCCGCAACTGGAGAGCAAGATCATCGACGGGAACGGCGAGGTTGTCCCCCGCGGCACCATCGGCGAATTGTGCACGCGTGGTTACAGCGTGATGCTCGGCTACTGGAACAACCCCAAGGGCACGGCCGAGGCGACCGATGCGCAGGGCTGGATGCACACCGGCGACCTGGCGAGCATGGATGAGCAGGGTTACGTCTGTATCGTCGGACGGAACAAGGACATGATCATCCGTGGCGGCGAGAATGTTTATCCCCGCGAACTGGAGGAGTTCTTTTTCACCCATCCCGCCGTGGCGGATGTGCAGGTGATCGGCATTCCATGCCCACGCTACGGTGAAGAGATCGTGGCCTGGATCAAACTCCATCCCGGCCACAGCGTCACCGAGGAGCAGTTGCAAGCGTGGTGCAAGGAACGCATCGCTCACTTCAAGACACCGCGTCATTTCAAATTTGTCGAGCAGTTCCCGATGACGGTTACCGGCAAGATCCAGAAATTTCGCATGCGCGAAATCAGTATCGAAGAGCTGCGCAATCGCCAGGAACCACAATCCTAGTGTGGGAGCGAGCCTGCTCGCGAATACGGTGTGTCATTCAAGCTGCCAGGGTGTGACACACCACACTTTGAACCCCCAGGAAAAAAAACCAAACCCCAGACAGCACAAAGGGGAGCCGAAGCTCCCCTTTAATTTTGTCGTCGCGTGCTCTTTTTTTATTATTGAGGGGCGGCCTGTTGTTGTTTTTGGCAGCCGTGACCCTTTACCGCTGTTTTTGGCGATCCCCATCCGGGATCAAGAGCAAACGTATTTTTTTGAGCGCTGATCTGCTTTTTCGCCTTGCGATCCAACCGATTCGGGAGCTACCTGGAGGTAGTTTTATTATTCTCTGCCCGGTTGCGGGTTGCTCCTGGAAGCACCCTGAAAAGCACATCTTCTCCAAAAAAATCTGTTAGCTGCGTCTCTGCCGTGTTGTTTTTGTTATGTCAGAGTCGTTTCGTCTTGTTTTTATTGGGTTTGTCGCTTTTTTTTATTCTTGTTGTACTGGAGATATAGCAGGTGCCGTGCCAACTTTATAAAAACCTTTTAAATCAAGAGATTAGGTTTTCTGGCTGAAAACCCGGTACGACGATTCCAGACAAATTGTTTCCGTGTTACTCGTTTCGCCCCCGTTACAAGCGGGGCGGTAACACCTCACCGCGCCAGGCGCGCCTTGGCCACCCGCGAACCGGTCGAGCGACCCAGCACGTCGCAGATCTGCTGGGCCGCGGCGATGAGTGCATCCAGATTAATGCCGGTCTCGATGCCGAGGCCGTTGAGCAGGTACAGCACGTCTTCCGTGGCGACGTTACCGCTGGCGCCCTTGGCATAAGGGCAGCCGCCCAGGCCGGCGATTGAGCTGTCGAACACGGCGATACCTTCCAGCAAGCTGGCGTAGACGTTGGCCATGGCCTGGCCATAGGTGTCATGGAAATGTCCCGCCAGTTTGTCCCGGGGCACGTCCGCGCCGACTACCTCGAACATCCTGCGCGTTGCACCGGCGGTGCCGGTGCCGATGGTGTCACCGAGGGACACCTCGTAACAGCCCATGGCGTACAGCTCCCGGGCGACCCACGCGACCTGCTCGGGCTTGACCTCGCCCTCATAAGGGCAGCCCAGCACGCAGGACACGTAGCCGCGCACGCTGACGCCGCTGTGCTTCGCCGCCTCCATGATCGGTGCGAAGCGTTCCAGGCTTTCCTGGATCGAACAATTGATGTTGCGCTGGGAAAACGCTTCGGACGCCGCGGCGAATACAGCGACTTCCTTGACCCCCGCCGCCAGTGCATCCTCGAAACCCCGCAGGTTCGGTGCCAGGGCGCCATAGGTCACGCCAGGCTTGCGCTGGATCTGCGCAAATACCTCGGCCGAACCGGCCATCTGCGGCACCCATTTGGGCGAGACAAAACTGCCGACTTCGATGTAACCCAGGCCCGCATCGCTCAGGGCGTCAACCAGACGCACCTTGTCCGCCACGCTGATGGGTTGGGATTCATTCTGCAGGCCGTCGCGGGGGCCGACTTCGATCAAACGTACAAAGGAGGGGAGGGACATGGGGATTGACCTGTAGTGAGTTGCCAGAACATCGAGAACGATGATGAGCACCCCTGTGGGAGCGAGCCTGCTCGCGATGACGGAACGACTGGCAAAATTGATATGACTGACACACCGCCATCGCGAGCAGGCTCGCTCCCACAGGGGACGTGTCGTGTTACTGGACGACTTCCTCGCCTTTGATCGTCTGCTCCAGCGCCTGGATGCAACGTTCTTCGGCGGTGTCGAGCTCCAGCTTCATCTGTTCGATATCCAGCAACTGCTGTTCGAGCTGTTCGCGCCGTTCGGCGATTTTCGCCAGCATGCTGTGCAGTTGTTTCTGATTGCCGCTGCTGGGGTCGTAGAGTTCGATCAACTCACGGCACTCGGCGAGAGAGAAACCGATGCGCTTGCCCCGCAGGATCAGTTTCAGGCTGACCTTGTCCCGCGGCGAGTAGATACGTTCCTGACCACGGCGCTCCGGGCGCAACAGACCCTGTTCTTCATAGAAGCGGATGGCGCGGGTGGTGATATCCAGTTCGCGGGCGAGGTCGGAGATGCTGTAGGTCTGGCTGCTCATGTAAGCGCTCGAAACGAAAGGGGTTGGCGCTAAGCTAATGGCAGGTTGACGTTCACGTCAAGCAATGAGCTGTCGGCGAAACCTGTGGGAGCGAGCCTGCTCGCTCCCACATTGGACGGGCTAAACCTTATCAAGCTTCTTCTCATGCGCCGTCACCTGCTGGCACAGCTCGATCATCTGCTCGCGCATCCAGCGGTTGGCCGGGTCCTGGTCGGTGCTTTCGTGCCAGTAGAGATGGGTTTCCACCGGTGGCACATCGTTGACGGGCAACAGGAAGGCATGCAGGTCGTGGCGACGGGCGAAACGTTCGGGAACGGTCATGACCATGTCGGTCTGCTGGAGTACCTGGGAGGCCATCAGATAATGCTGCGAGCGCAGGGCGATTTTGCGCTGGATGCCCATCTTGCCCAATGCCAGGTCGACATAACCGAGGCCGTTGCGGCGGCTGGAGATATGTACATGGGTCTGGGCCAGGTAATCATCCAGGCTGAGTTTTTCCTTGCCCGCCAACGGGTGGCCCTTGCGCATGGCACACACGTAGCGATCTTCCATCAGCTTGACGTGGCGCACCTGCGGATCGGTATTGAGTGGAGCATCAACCGCGAAATCCAGGCGCCCGGCGGCCAGCTCCTTGGTGGTTTCCCGACGCTTGGACAGGAAACTCTCGATGGCCACGGTCGGCGCCAGGCGGCGCAGGCGCTGGAACAGCGGCGGCAGGATCACGCCCTCGGTGAGGTCGGTCATGCTGATGCGATAGGTCTTCACGGCTTGCAGCGGGTTGAAGATCCGGCTTTCCTGCACCGACACCCGGAGCAGCGACAGGGCGTTGCGCACCGGCCCGATAATATTCTGGGCCATCGGCGTGGGCACCATGCCTTGGGCAGTACGCACGAACAGCGGGTCGTTGAACGTCTCGCGCAAACGCGCCAGGGCATTGGACACCGCCGGTTGAGTGATGCCGACGATCTGCCCGGCCCGGGTCAGGTTGGCTTCGGTGTAGATCGCATCAAAGACAATGAAAAGGTTGAGGTCGACCTTGCTCAGATTCATGGCGCTGCACTCTTGTTCTTGGGCTTGTTGTGAGGTGCCGGAAGGCGATGCGAATCAGTGAACCATATATCGGTGATGAATGTTAATACACGCTGAGAATAGGTTAGGTAAATTTTCGTAGCTGAACTAGCATCGATTTCATGACCTAAAAACAACCTCTGCCAAGAAGGTGCTGCCCATGGATTTTGCCTACTCCCCCAAGGTTCAGGAACTGCGTGAGCGCGTCACGGCGTTCATGGATGCCTATGTCTACCCGGCCGAGGCCGTGTTCGAACGGCAAGTGGCTGAAGGCGACCGTTGGCAGCCGACTGCGATCATGGAGGAGCTCAAGGCCAAGGCCAAAGCCGAAGGGTTGTGGAATCTGTTCCTGCCCGAGTCCGAGTTGGGGGCCGGCCTGACCAACCTGGAATATGCACCGCTGGCGGAGATCATGGGGCGTTCGCTGCTGGGCCCGGAGCCGTTCAACTGTTCGGCGCCGGACACCGGCAACATGGAAGTGCTGGTGCGTTACGCCAACGAGGAACAAAAGCAGCGCTGGCTCGAACCGCTGCTGCGGGGCGAGATTCGTTCGGCCTTTGCCATGACCGAACCGGACGTTGCTTCGTCGGACGCCACCAACATGGCGGCCCGTGCCGAGCGTGACGGCGATCAATGGGTCATCAACGGCAAGAAATGGTGGACCTCGGGCGCCTGCGACCCACGCTGCAAGATCCTGATCTTCATGGGCCTGAGCAATCCCGACGCACCTCGTCACGCCCAGCACTCGATGATCCTGGTGCCGGTGGACACCCCCGGGGTAAAGATCGTCCGGCCGCTACCGGTGTTCGGCTATGACGATGCACCTCACGGCCACGCCGAAGTGCTGTTCGATAACGTGCGGGTGCCGTACGAAAACGTCTTGCTGGGCGAAGGACGCGGCTTTGAAATTGCTCAGGGTCGCCTCGGGCCGGGCCGGATTCACCACTGCATGCGCTCCATCGGCATGGCCGAGCGTGCCTTGGAATTGATGTGCCAGCGCGCCATCAGTCGAACCGCGTTTGGCCAGCCGCTGGCGCGCCTGGGTGGCAACATCGACAAGATCGCCGACTCGCGAATGGAAATCGACATGGCGCGCCTGCTGACCTTGAAGGCGGCGTACATGATGGACACGGTCGGCAATAAAGTGGCCAAGAGCGAAATCGCCCAGATCAAGGTCGTCGCGCCGAACGTGGCCTTGAAAGTCATTGATCGGGCGATCCAGATCCACGGCGGGGCCGGGGTTTCCAACGATTTCCCGCTGGCCTACATGTATGCCATGCAGCGCACGCTGCGCCTGGCCGATGGTCCGGATGAGGTCCATCGGGCGGCTATCGGCAAGTTCGAGATCGGCAAGTATGTGCCCAAGGAGATGTTGCGTAGCGGGCGCTGAAGCTCGTTCAGGCTGAGACTGCTATCGCGAGCAGGCTCGCTCCCACAGAGGTTCATCGGTGGACGCGTTATTGGCGCTCACCACAAGCCCCTGTGGGAGCGAGCTTGCTCGCGATGGCGGCCTCCAGGTCGATGAATCAGCTCACTCCTTGACGCTCATATACTCCTCGGCCCAGCGGATATATTCCTCGGGCTGGGTGTAGGTGTGGGTCAGTTCCGTGGCGCTGAGGTCTGATGCCTGGGTGAAGATCTGACGCTGTTCCCGCAGGCTGTCGTAGGTAGCCTTGATCGCGGCGAAATACGCGCCGTGGCCGTCAATCGTGATTCTCACGCCCAGTTCAGCCAGGCGTTTATCGTCGCGCAGCAGCGGGTTGCCATAAGTCACGAGCATCAGCGGTACGTTCAGGTTCTCGCTGATCTGCTCCAGATGCTCGAAATCCTGCACGCCTACCATGCAAATGCCGTCCGCGCCGGCGCGCTCGTATTGCCGGGTGCGACTGATGATCTCCTGGACCGGCAGAATCCCCGCGTTCGTGCGGGCGACGATGGCCATTTCCGAGTCGACCCGCGCCTCCAGAGCCGCGCGAATCTTGCCGACGCCTTCGGCCACGCTGATCAGGTCGGTGGATTTGCGGCCAAATTGTGCCGGCAGCAAGGTGTCTTCAATCGTCAGCGCCGCCACGCCGGCGCGTTCGAGCTCGATGATGGTACGCATCACGTTCAGTGCGTTGCCGTAGCCGTGGTCGGCGTCGGCGATCACCGGTAGTTGCGCGACGCGTCCGATGCGGGTGGCCTGCTCGGCAAATTCGCTGAGGGTGATCAGGGCAAAATCCGGCGCGCCCAATACTTGCAGTGACGCCACCGAGCCTCCAAGGATGCCTACCTCGAAACCCAGGTCGGCGGCAATGCGCGCCGACATCGGATCGAACACTGAAGCTGTGTGGTAGCAATTTGTGGAAGCCAGCAATTGGCGGAAATTTCGACGCAAATCTTGATGGGAAAGCCTGGACATATGAGTTCCACCAATGGAATGGAAGGGCTTGAGCAAAAGTGTCAACGCCTAAGGATGGAAAGCTATCACGCGGGACGGCCAAGGATGATGACGAATTTACAGGGACAGGCTGGTCGAAGTCGATCCCATGAGATAGGGCAGGCGCCGCGCCGCTATGCCGCCACCGCCTGGCGATCCTGTTTGAACAGCAGCACGGCGCGCACCGTGTCACCCGGTTGTACTTGCAGGCGTTTGGCGGTCAGGCGATCGACGACCAGGCCCTGGCCGTGCAGGTGCCCCCGGGCGCTGGTGACGCGGCAGTTCTCCAGGCGCCGGTTATGAATCAGCCAGACCGGCGCCCGTTCGTCCGGGGTGCCTATGGTCAGCGTCAGCGACTGGCTGTCGCGGACGCTGCGGATGTTCGATACCGGCGCTTCGATCACCGGGCCGGCGTCAAAGATATCCACGTACCCTTTATGGGAAAAACCCTCATCGCCAAGGATCTTCAAGGCCGGTTCGGTGTTGGGGTGAGCCTTGCCGATCACGGCCTGGGCCTGCTCGGTGAGCAGGCAGGTGTACAGCGGTTGGCGGGGCATCAGCTCGGCGATGAAGGATTTGTTGCCCATGCTGGACAACTGGTCGGCGTGGCTGAAGTCCTTCTGGAAAAAGTGTCGTCCCAGGCTGTCCCAGAACGGCGAGCAACCTTGTTCATCGGCGTGGCCGCGTAATTCGGCGATCAGCTTATCGCCAAACAGCCCGGAAAACTCCGCCACGAACAGCAGGCGCGCCAGGGACAGCAGGCGCCCGTTATGGCCGCGACGGTGCTGGGGATGAAGAAACAACGAGCAGATTTCCGACTGCCCGGTCATCTCGTTACTGAGGAACAGCGTCGGAATATGCCGCTGGATGCCCAGCTCGGGCGCCGAGCTGACCGTGACCCCGAGCCGATAGTTGTACCAGGGCTCGCGCAGTCCGATTGCGCCAGTGAGAGCGCTGATACCCACTACCTGACGGTCGTCGTCTTCGAGCACGAACAGATAGTCGGCGTCCGCCCGTTCGACCTGTCCGGCGAAGGTGCGCTGGGCCCAGCGTACCCGGTGCGCCAGGCGCTCCTCGTTGGCCGGCAGGCTGGTGAACCCAGGGCCGGCGCAACGGGCGAGGTCCATCAATGCGGGCAAGTCGGTCAGGGCAACCGGGCGGACTACCACGAAGCGCCTCCTTCTACAGGCCGGGCGCGACGCTGGCGCACGATGCGCAATCGATTGCAGTTCATAGGCTGACCACCCGGACCCGGTCACCGTCGGCAACGTCAAGCGCTGCCAGCATGTCAGGGGACAGGCGCACGAAGCCTTCGGCGTCAAGGTCCAGATCGGCGATGATGGCCCGGTAATTACCCAGGCCATCATTACTCACCAGGTAGCGCCCCGTGGCGTCAACCTGCTGGCTCGGACGCACGACGGCCGAGCGGCTGTGAATGATCGAGCGGATGTTCGCGACCCGGGCATGCATCGTCGGCCCGCCGTCAAAGATGTCCACGTAGCTATTGGTTTCGAAACCCTCGCGTTCGAGAATGTCGAAGGCTTCCTGGCCGTCGGGGTGGATCCGGCCGATACAAGCCTGGGCCTGGGGCGGCAACATAGGGACATAGATCGGGTATTGCGGCATCAGGTCGGCGAGAAAGGTCCGACTCTGCAGGCCGCACAATCGTTCGGCTTCGGTGTAGGACAGGTCGAAAAAGTGCTGGCCAATGGCATCCCAGAAGGGCGAATGGCCTTCCTCGCTGCTGTACCCGACGATCTCTGTGATCACCGAGTCGGCAAAGCGTTGGGGATGGGCGCCAATAAACATCAGCCGGGCGCGGGACAACAATTGCGATTGCGGCGTGTGCACGTGTGCGGCGTCGATATGAAAGCCGCGCAGCAGCGTCTGGCCATTCAGGTCCTGGCACAGCGACAGTGCCGGTACGCCATGCTGGATGTTCAACTCCCGGGACTCGCTGGAAAACGGCCGGTTGCGCAGGCTGTAGAACGGCTCGTCGCAACCGGTGGCCGCAACGATTTCCGAGCAGCCCAGCAGGCGGCTCGACACCAGGTCCTGCAGGACAAAAAAGTAATTCTGCGCACCGGGGCGTTGCACGTCGGTTTCGAACGAGGCGCATGAGCTGAGGATTCTGTCCCGCAGGCGATCAGTGTCGTCGGGAAGCGAGGTGACGCCCACCAGACTGTCGCGGGCCAGCTGCTGCAACTGCGGCAAATCGGTTAACTGAACTGGACGTAAAGCCAGCATGGATAACACTCCTGTTTCAAAGAGCCCGCCGAGAGGTGCCGGGCCTGACGATCACTGTCGATGTCCACGCGTTGAAGCTTGTAGCAGAGATTTGACACTGTCGCGTTACAGCAGCGGCGCGAGATAGGCGCTCCAGGTCCGCACCGATTCGGAACTGCGCAACAGGTCATTGCGTACTTCGATCAGCACCGAATCCAGGCCGCGGCCGTCGCCGTGGACTGGAACCGTCATGTCACTCAACGGGCTGACCTTATAGGGCTGATTGCCGGCGGCCCGCAGCGAATGGCGCGCCAACCCGTCGACGATGCGCTGGGCATATTCCCGGGCTTCGCCAAACAATACCCCGGCCTCAAGGGCCCGCGGCTGGCCGTAGAACACCGGGGTGAAACTGTGGATGCCGACCACTCGCACGGTCCGCTTGTCGGCCAGGCGTTGGTCGATCAAGGCGCGCAATTGATCATGGAATGGATGGAAGAGGCACCGTTGGCGATACGCGCGCGTAGCGTCATCCAAGGACTGGTTGCCAGGAATCTGGTAGATCTCGCTTTGCGCCGGAATGCTGTCGGCGACGTGAAGCGGACGGTTCAGGTCGATCAACAACCTTGAATAGTTGGCCGACAGCAAGGTGGCGCCGAGGGTTTCGGACAGCCGCTCGGCCAGGGCCAGCGCACCGATGTCCCAGGCAATATGTTCCTGAGCGGCGGTTTCATCCAGGCCCAGGTCGTTCAGTGCATCAGGAATGTAGCGGCTGGCATGTTCGCAAACCAGCAACAATGGATGCTCGGAGTCTTCACGCAGCAACCGGAAAGCAGGCTTGGTATAGAGGCCCGATTCGGCACATTCAATGGATTCACGCATAGTGCTCACAAAGTTCGGCTGGTGACAGCGCCTGGGGCAAGGCGTCGGGCGGCGCCCGGCCATACAGGGCACATATGACCTTGTGTACCGAAAGCATCATAGCCAGGCACGGATCAGTGATCGGGTCTCTGAAGAGAGGCATCCGTGCTCCTTGCCGGGATGAGTGCTGGTTTCTTTTCTAGCGCCGAAAATAGTATTTGGGCAGCAGGTGTCGCGTGTCCAGAGGTTTTTACTTTCCGTTTAAAAAGCCTCAAGGCCTGTAGAGGCCTTGTAGGGCAAGGGTTTGGTTGGAACGCCAATGTATGTCAGCTATCGCTCCCGTCTGTGTCAGACATACCGCCTTTTTGTCCGGGTTATTTGATTTCATATAAGGTGTTGTACAAGAAAATACGGGGGGGTTGCTGTGTTGAGCCGTCCGACAGCCTGAGTATCCAATGTGCAAGCCACTCGCCTTACCCTGATCTGCCATGCCCGCACCGCCGCCCAGAAAGATGCACGTTTCGGCTTGGACGAACCGCTGGACGCCGGCTGGCTGGCGACGCGTGCCGAGATTGGCCATGAATACCGGAACGTCCCCCGCCTGCTCTGCGGGCCAGAGCTGCGCACCCGCCAGACCGCGGCGCTGTTGGGCGACGATCCGCAGGTGGTCCAGGCGTTGGCCGATTGTGATTTCGGGCGTTGGCGCGGGATGTCTGTCGATGAATTGCTCAAGACGGAGCCGGAATGCCTTCAAGCCTGGCGTGACGACCCGGACGCCGCGCCCCACGGCGGCGAGTCCGTCAGCGGGGTATGTCGCCGGGTCGGCGACTGGCTGACGACGCTGCAACACACTCCGGGCCACTGGCTGGCCGTTACCCATCCGTTCGTGATTCGCGCTGCCCTGCTGAACGTAATGGGTTGCCCGCTGGGCATGTTCCACCGGATCGACATCGAATCGCTTTCCGTCACTGAGTTGCGTTTCAACGGGGTGTGGCGATTTCGCACCCAGGGGCCTGGCCGGGAGCCGCAAGCATGAAGAGATTGTCGGTGATAGGCATCGGTGCCGGTGATCCCGATCACCTGACGATGCAAGCGGTGAAGGCCCTGAATCAGGTCGATGTGTTTTTCCTGATGGACAAAGGGCCCGGCAAGGATGCGCTGTTGGACCTGCGTCGCGACATCTGTCGCCGCTACATCACTGATCGAACCTACCGTTTTGTCGAAGCCGGCAGTCCCGAGCGCCAGCGCGAGGATCTGGACTACACGGCCAGTGTCGAGGCACTTAACCGGGCGAAGCAGGCAACGTTCGAAAGATTGATCAATGAGCAATTGTCTGACGGGCAGCGTGGCGGTTTCCTGGTGTGGGGCGACCCATCGCTGTACGACAGCACCCTGCGCATCCTGCAGGCGATCCTTGATTCGGGGCGCTGCGTCTTCGAGTTCGATGTCGTTCCGGGGATTACCAGCGTCCAGGCCCTCGCGGCGCGACACAAGGTGCCGTTGAACAGTATCGGCGGCTCGCTGGAGATCACCACGGGGCGCAGGCTGGCGGTGGGGCAGGTTGGCGATGCCGCGAGCACGGTGGTGATGCTTGATGCCGAGGATGCGTATCGCCAGGTCAGCGATCCTGATACGCAGATCTATTGGGGCGCCTACGTGGGAATGGCGGATGAATTGCTCATTGCCGGACGGCTGGGGGACGTGGCCGACGACATCGAACGCACCCGCAAGGCGGCGCGACAGGCGAATGGGTGGATCATGGATACGTATTTGTTGCGCAAACCCTGATGGTGCGGATCAACCCGTGGCGAGGGAGCTTGCTCCCGCTCGACTGCGAAGCAGGCGCAAGACATCAGCCATCTGTGCATCGGGGTTGCTGCGCAACCCAGCGGGAGCAAGCTCCCTCGCCACGGAGGACCTCGAAGACGTCGTCACCCTCGCCCAAACCGCTCCCGGTACACCGACGGCGCCAGCCCTACCACGTTGCGAAACGCTACCCGGAAACTTTCCACCGAACGATAGCCACACAGCTGGGCAATGTTATCGGTGTTGTCTTGCGTGCTTTCCAGCAATTCCCGCGCCCGTGCCAGGCGCTCATGTTGCAGCCAGGCCTTGGGCGACAGGCCGCAAGCCTGGGTGAAGCGACGCAGGAAGGTCCGTTCGCTCATGGCGGCGTGACTGGCCAGGTCGCGCACTCCCAGCGGCTCGTGGAGACGTTCCCGGGCCCATTGCATGACGCCGGACAAATCGCTGCGCGGCGTGCGACTGACCGGCGAGGGGATGAATTGCGCCTGGCCACCGGTGCGTTGGGTCGGCATGACCAGCCGGCGCGCCACGGCATTGGCGACCTGGGCGCCGAAATCCCGCGCCACCAAGTGCAGGCAGGCATCGATGCCGGCCGCGCTGCCAGCCGAGGTGATGATCTGGCCGGAGTCGACATAAAGTACATCGGGATCGACTTCGATGGTCGGGTAGCTGTCGGCGAGTTCGTCGGTGTAGCGCCAATGCGTGGTGGCGCCCAAGCCGTCAAGCAGCCCGGTGGCCGCCAGGACAAAAGCCCCCGAGCAGATCGACAACAGGCGAGCGCCACGGGCATGGGCTCGTCGCAAGGCCTGGAGCAGGGCATCGGAGGGCGGTTCGCTGCGACTGCGCCAGCCCGGCACGATAATGGTTCGCGCGCTGTCGAGCAGTTCCATGCCGCCATCGGCCAATACCTGGAAGCCGCCCATGGCGCGCATCGGGCCGTCGTCGACAGCGACGATGCGGTGTTCATACCAGGGAAAATCAAACTCGGGCCGTGCCAGCCCGAATATCTCGACGGCGACGCCGAATTCGAACGTGCACAGCCCGTCGTAGGCGAGAATCGCGACGAGGCCAGGGGTAGGCTGCATTTGGCGGAAAATTCCCACAGAGTGTCTTGTACGCCACTGTAGCGGTTGGCGGCGGGTGGATAAAGTCTCTCCAAGCCCTTATACGTCCTTGGAGTAAACCACGATGACCAGCCCTGTTCGCGAAGTGCCTGCCGCCCCGTCCGACATTGCCCTGCAACATTTCAGCCGGCGCCTGATGTTCGAAACCGATTGTTCCGACGTACGTGCCAGCCAGGACGCCGCTGAGATCGATTTTGTCCTCGTCGATGTGCGCGGGCCGCAGGCTTACGCACGCGGGCACGTGCCCGGGGCGATCAACCTGCCGACGCGCACGCTGACCACCGAGGCGCTTGCGGCCTATCCCCAGACCACCTTGTTCGTAGTCTATTGTGCGGGGCCGCATTGCAACGGCGCCAACAAGGCTGCGGTGCGCCTGGCGACCCTGGGGTACCCGGTCAAGGAAATGATCGGTGGCGTCATGGGTTGGCTCGACGAAGGTTTCCGCCTGACCGGTTCGGTGGAGCGCGTGGCGGAGCAGGCGGTCAGCTGCGATTGTTGAACGGTGCGTCCTCCTTGTGGTGAGGAAAACAGGCTCCCTCGCCACAAGGGCTGATTGCTTTCAATTTCGCAAATGCTCTGCATCTTTATAACTATTTGTCGCCTATACGCAATTCCGCTCCCGGGTGCCCCTCTAGACTCCTGCCCACTTCGGTTTTCGCTGACCGAACGCTGTTTCCGAATCTGCCCATAACGATCAAAAAAACCTGCGCACTCAGGAGCAAAAATGAAGAAGCTTGTCATGTTCGGTGCCCTGGCACTGTCCGTACTCTCCCTGTCGGCTGTGGCCGAAGACGCCAAGCCGATCCGTCTCGGGATCGAGGCCGGTTATCCGCCTTTTTCGATGAAGACGCCTGACGGCAAGCTGACCGGCTTCGATGTGGATATCGGCGACGCGCTGTGCGCGCAGATGAAGGTCAAGTGCACCTGGGTCGAGCAAGAGTTCGACGGGCTGATTCCGGCACTGAAGGTGAGGAAGATCGACGCGGTCCTGTCGTCGATGACCATCACTGATGACCGCAAGAAAAACGTCGACTTCACCATCAAGTACTACCACACCCCGGCGCGTTTCGTGATGAAGGAAGGTACGGACGTCAAGGACCCGCTGACCGAACTCAAGGGCAAGAAAGTCGGCGTGCTGCGCGCCAGTACCCATGACCGCTTCGCGACCGAAGTGCTGGTGCCGGCGGGAATCAACCTGGTGCGCTACAGCTCCCAGCAGGAAGCCAACCTGGACATGGTCGCCGGTCGCCTCGACGCGATGCTGGCCGACTCGGTCAACCTCGACGAAGGTTTCCTGAAAACCGCCGCTGGCAAAGGCTTTGCCTTCGTCGGGCCGACCTATGAAGACGCCAAGTATTTTGGCGGCGGCGCCGGCATCGCGGTGCGCAAGGGTGACAAGGCCCTGGCGGACCAATTCAACGCCGCCATCAGCGAAATCCGCGCCAATGGCACCTACAAGAAAGTGCAGGACAAATACTTCGCTTTTGACGTCTATGGGCATTAATCGCTGAAGGAAACAGGTGGCCCGCCGCTGACCCGGCCGGCCACCTTTTTCATGGGCGATTGTTTTACCCTGAGCCTGTCGAGAACCGATATCTGGAGTGCCAATGCAACGCATCGACCATACCCTGCCGTGGAGCCACCTGGGCACGGAGCGCCGGCTCAGCGTGTTTCGTTTCGGCCATGGCCCGCGCAAGGCCTACATCCAGGCCAGCCTGCACGCCGATGAACTGCCGGGCATGCGCACGGCATGGGAACTGAAACAACGGCTCAGCGACCTTGAGTCCCGGGGCCTGCTCAAAGGCGTGATCGAACTGGTGCCGGTGGCCAATCCCATCGGCCTGGACCAGCATCTGCAGAGTGCCCACATGGGGCGTTTCGAGCTGGGCAGCGGGAAAAATTTCAACCGTTCCTTCGTCGAACTCAGCGCCCCGGTGGCGCAGCGCATCGGGGCTCGTCTGGGCGACGATCCGGCTGCCAACGTCACCTTGATCCGGCAAACCATGGCCGAGGTGCTCGACGAACTACCCGCGCCACCTTCGCAACTCGAAGCCATGCATCGGCTGTTGCTTCGCCATGCCTGCGACGCCGACATCACGCTCGACCTGCACTGCGATTTCGAGGCCACGATCCACTTGTACGCGTTGCCGCAACAATGGCCGCAGTGGCGCTCGCTGGCCGCGCGGCTGAGGGCCGGTGTGGCGTTGTTGTGCGAAGATTCCGGCGGCAGCTCGTTCGATGAGTCCTGTTCCACGCCCTGGTTGCGCCTGGCGAGGATCTTTCCGCAAGCGGCCATTCCGGCGGCCAACCTGGCGACGACGCTGGAATTGGGCAGCATGGGCGACACCCGGGTGGAGCAGGCCCGGGCGAATTGCGAGGCCATCCTCGGATTTCTCGCCGAACAGGGACTCATCGGCGGTGACTGGCCGGCCGCGCCGGCGCAATGCTGCGAGGGTTTTCCGTTCGAAGGCACCGAATACCTGTTTGCCCCGCACCATGGCGTGGTGAGCTTCCTGCGCGAAGCTGGCGAGTGGGTGGAGCGGGGCGGTGCTTTGTTCGAGGTGGTCGATCCGTTGAACGACCGAGTGACCACGGTCCGCGCCGGCACCAGCGGCGTATTGTTCGCCCTGGATCGCGGGCGCTATACCCAGCCGGGCATCTGGCAGGCGAAAGTCGCCGGGCGTGAGCCGATTCGGGCGGGGAAATTGATCAACGACTGATAAGTGCTGTCTACCTCACCGCACGGTCGTCACCGTGCGGTTATCCAATGCTGGAGGAAGACCGATGTTCAAAGCGTTCGCCCTGTTTCTGCTGCTGGTGTCTGCCGGAGCGCAGGCCCAACCGTCGCTGCATACCGACTTGCCACTCAACTACCTGGCCCGCGCCGATGAACAGGCCAGGAACCGGCCGCTGGTGATTTTCCTGCACGGTTCGGGCAGCAACGAAGAAGACCTGCTGACGCTCGCCGACGAACTGCCCAAGCACTACAACTACCTTTCGGTGCGGGCACCCAAGTCGATGGAGCCGGGGCGCTACCAATGGTTTGCCAGGAAAGGCGAGGGCGCCTATGAAGGTGACACGTCAGACCTGAAGGCCAGCGGCCAGATGCTCCTGGAATTCATCGAGAAGGCTCGGGCCAAATACCCGACCGATGCGAGCAACGTCTATCTGGTGGGTTTCAGTCAAGGCGCGATGATGAGCTACGAGGTAGCCCTGAGACACCCCGAAGCCGTTGGCGGCATTGCCGCGATGGGCGGGCGAGTTCTTTCGGTGTTGCGCGCCGAACTGACGCCCGATGAATCGCGCCGGGCGCTGGCGGTGTTCATAGGCCACGGCACGGTGGACCCGATCATTCCCTACCACGACGGCACCGACGCTGACACGTTCCTCAAGACCCTGGCCCTGGAACCGGAATTCCACGCGTATCCGGGGCTTGGTCACAATATCAGCGCGCAGGAGGTGAAGGACCTGCGGGCCTGGCTGGAGCGGCTCAACCCTTGATCCAGCCGGATCCCTGTGGGAGCGAGCCTGCTCGCGAATGCAGCAATGGGGTCCACCAGGCACACCGCACAGGCCCGTCACTTCCCGCTGGCGATCTGCTTGACCAATGCCTCATGACCGGCCTGGTCGCTCGCCCTGGAGATGATCTGCACCACGGCCATGCGCGTGCCGGAAGCCCCTATCAGGGTAGTGTCCAACGTGGGCCCGCCACCTTGGGTGGCCCGGGTGTCGAGCTGGCGCAGGCCGAGGCCGGTGGCTTTCAGGGTCAGGCTTTTTTCCCCGAGGATCTTGGCATCCGGCAGGGCCTTGGTCTTCTGGACGGCGAAATCGGCGAAGGCCGTATC
Organism: Pseudomonas sp. Z1-29; assembly: GCF_051131995.1. Taxonomy (NCBI): domain Bacteria; kingdom Pseudomonadati; phylum Pseudomonadota; class Gammaproteobacteria; order Pseudomonadales; family Pseudomonadaceae; genus Pseudomonas; species Pseudomonas sp. Z1-29. The sequence continues at coordinate 2,278,242 of NZ_CP071645.1, forward strand.
CAGGAAGGCTGCGTCGTTATCGTTTACATTTGCCCCGTCAACCAGGGTGTTCTCCGCCGTGATCACCACCGTTTTGCGGGTGGCATTGCTGTACATCGTACCGCTCGCCCCGGCGGTTCCCTGCGCCACGTCCCCTGCTGACAAGGGCGTCGCCGTGAAGCCCTGGAGGGTGAAGCTGAACTTGCCGCCCAGCATCGAAACCTTCTGGGCCGGTGCTTGCGCCACGGGTTTCTTGGGCTGGGCGGCAAGGGCCGGGAATGCGACCAGGCTGGTGATCGCTGCCAGTAGCAGGGCGGCGGCTGGTTTACTCAGCAATGACATTAAAACGCTCCATGGGCTGGTTGGCTTGAAACTGGAACACGAGTCGTCCTTGTCGGTCATGGGTTCGATACGTTAACACCGACGGCACTGAAGCGCCGCGCCAGCGCCTGACGTTCGAAGTGCTCGGTAATGAAGTCGACAAAGACCCGGGTCTTGGCGGGCATCAGCGTACGACTCGGGTAATAGAGCGAGATCGCGCCAAGGTCGACATACCATTGCGGCAGCAGCCGCACCAGCTCGCCGCGCTCCAGCCAGGGCAAGACATCCGGCACCGTCAACAGCGCAACGCCCAGGCCGAGCAAGGCAGATTCACGCATCGCGACCGGATCGTTGAAGGTGATCGACTCCGGCAACGACACCGCGCACTCGAGCCCGGCGCTGTTGCGCATCATCGGTTGGCGCACACGGCCGGTCAGGCTGGAGCGCAGGACGATGTTAGCGTGATCGGCCAATTGCTCCGGATGCTGGGGCTGGGCACGACCGGCCAGGTACTGCGGGCTGGCGACGGCAATCAGGTGGGCTGGCGCCAAGGTCCGGGACACCACGCCGGGGGTCAATTCGAAACCGCCTCCAATCGCCGCGTCGAAACCCTCGGCAATCAAGTCGACCCGACGATTTTCGAAATGCCATTCCGGCCGGATCAGGGGATATCGACCGAGGAAAGCAGGCATTAACGGCAAGACGTGAGCCATGCCGAAGCTGGGGGAGAGGCTGACCCGCAACACGCCGGCCGGCTCGCCACGTTCGGCGCTCACCGCGCCAATCGCAACCTGCAGGGCTTGAAGGTTGCCGCCGATGCTGGCGAGGAAATGTTCGCCGGTTTCGGTCAGGGAAAGCTTGCGGGTCGAACGCTGGAACAGGCGCACACCCAGGTTTCGCTCCAGCATCGCCACGTTGCGGCTGACGGCGGCGGGCGTCAGCGCCAGCAGCCTGGCGGCAGCGGAAAAACTGCCGGTCTCGGCACTGCGCACGAAACATTCGAGGTTGGCGAGGGTTTCCATTTGATGGGACCTGATAGTAATGCTTGAAGATAATTCAAGTCATTACCGACTAATCAGGGCGCAATGGCAAGCGCAATATGCACCTCAACGGCGGACATCACCGCACGGTTTTTCCAACCATTGAGGACATCACATGAACACCATCGGCATTATCGGCGCTGGCGCCATCGGCAGCGCATTCGCCCGGGCCCTGGCTCGCCAAGACATCAATGCGGTCATTTCCAACAGTCGCGGGCCGGAAAGCCTGACCGAGCTGGTCGCCGAACTGGGCCCGACCGTACGTGCCGGCACCGTGCAGGAAGCTGCCGCGCAACCCATGGTGCTGGTGGCCGTCAACTGGCAGAAGTTGCCGCAAGCCCTGGCAGGTTTGCCGGATTTCGCCGGGCGGATCGTGATTGACGCCAACAATGCCATCAAGGTGCCGGAGTTCCAGGCGATCGATCTGCACGGGCGGACCTCCACCGAGGTGTTCAGCGAGTGGGTGCCCGGCGCGCGGGTGGTCAAGGCATTCAACCACATGCTGGCGAAATTGCTCGAGGCTGATCCGGCGGCCGAGGGTGGCAAGCGTGTGCTGTTCCTGACCGGCGATGACCAACAGGCGCGTGTGGAAGTGGCCGGGTTGATCGAGCGGCTGGGATTCTTCGCCGTGGACCTCGGCCCGCTGAGCGCCGGAGCGCACCTGACGCAATTCCCCGGCGGCCCGTTGCCGGTGCTGAATCTGGTCAAGTTCGACTGAGCCACCCCGGGCGATCAAGGACGATCCCAGTAGGGCACTTCGCCGAAACACTCGAGGAAAAAATCGATCACCGTGCGCACTTTCACTGACAGGCGTCGGCTGCCGGGCCAGAGGATGGCGATTTGCTGGGGTTCGAGGCTGTTGGACGCTTCGTAATCGCCCAGGACCGGCACCAGCGTGCCGTTGCGCACGGCTTCGCCGATCAGCCATGACGGAAACATCACCAGGCCCAGGCCTTGTTCGGCGGCCTGGGTCAGGGTGTCGGCGTGGTTGCCGGTGATCGGCCCGCTCACGCTGTAGCGTATCCAGGCTTGACCCGGCTTGCGGAAAAACCAGCGCTGTTGCCCGGCTACGCCTTTGTAGGCCAGGCACTGATGGGCCGCCAGGTCTTCGGGTTCTTGTGGAACGCCGTGGCGGGCCAGGTAGGCGGGGCTCGCCGCGATCTGGAAACGGTGCGGCGCGATGATCCGCGCTTGCATACTGGAGTCATGCAACGAGCCGATGCGAAAGAGCAGATCGGCACCTTCCTGCAGCGGGTCGACGTAACTGTCGGTCTGCTGGATATCCAGCTGCAGCTTCGGGTAGCGCTCGCACAGTTGTCCCAGCCAGGGCGTCAGGTGGCGCTGTCCGAAGACTACCGGGGCGTTGATCCGCACGAGTCCGGCCGGTTCGCTGCGCTGTTCCTGCAAGGCTTGTTCGGCTTCCTCCAATTGCACCAGCAGCAAGCGTGCATGGTGCCCGAGCAGGCGGCCGGCTTCGGTGGGCGAAACGGCGCGGGTATGGCGATACAGCAACTGCTGGTTCAGCGCCTGCTCCATCAGTTGGATCTGCCGGGAAATCGAGGAAGGCGCCAGCCCCTCGCGCCGCGCGACTTCCGAGAAGCTGCCGAGATCGAGCACCGCGACGAACAATCGGAGTGCCTTGAAACCCAGTTCATCAAGACCGTGCATGGGAATCCGCTGTGCGTGTTACGCAAAAGAGTTGTCAGAATGCTCCCATTTATCGCACAACAGCGCCAGCCGATAATGCCCGTCGTTTCTTTTCAGGCAGGTTATCTCATGCAATCAACATCCACCCCCTCCGCCGCAGCGGTAGCGGATGCCGCGCCACCCCGGACTTTCCTGCGCTGGCTCCTGCTACCCCTGGTGATCCTGGCGGGCATGGGGCTATCGGTGGAGGCCGGGCTGCTCGGGCCGCTCGGTGTCCAGGTCGGTCATCTGTGGGCAACGTTGAGCATCTTTGGCGTTGGCGCGGCGCTGTTGTTCCTGCTGTTGCTGCTCAGCGGTCCGCAACGGGGCCCGGCCCTGAATGAATTGCCGCGCTGGCAATTGATCGGTGGCTTCCTGGGGCCGATCTACGTGGTGGTACTGACGCTCGCCACCCCGCACATCGGCATTGCCATGACCATGATCGCGATTCTCTCCGGACAGGTCGGCAAAAGCGTGCTGATCGACCATTTCGGCTGGTTCGGCGCGAGCCGCAAGCGTGTCAACCGCGAGCGCTGGCTGGCGTTGGCGTTGATTGTCGTGGCCCTTGTCCTGATTGCCCGAGGTTGACATGAGCGTGATCCTGTTATTGCTGGTGGTTGTCGCCGCCGGCGCGGTATTGAGCGTCCAGGCGGCCATCAACGGGCGTCTGGGCGAGACGGTCGGCGTACTGCGCAGCAGTCTGCTGACCTTTGCGGTCGGCACGGTGGTGACCGGTCTGTTGATCGTGTTTTTCGAGCCGGCCCATGCGGTAAGCCTGTTGGACGTGCCGAAATGGCAGCTCAGCGGCGCATTGTTTGGTGTGGTGTACATGATCGTGATGGTCGGCGCGGTGCCGAGAGTCGGCACAGCCGTGGCAACCGTCGCGGTCATCGTCGGGCAACTTGCCATGGGCATGCTGATCGACAACTTCGGCTGGCTGGGCAATCCGCCTGTCGAACTGTCCGCCAGCCGCTTGTTGGCCATGGCCTGTCTGGCACTGGCGCTGGTGTTCATGTATCGCAGCAGTACGCGGCGGAACTGAACGGCTCAGTCCGGTTCGACGTCCAGTTGCAGGCTGTCATCGGCCAGGCGCTCGGTACGTCGGACTATGCCGCTGATGCGCCGGCCTTCGACGCTGAACACCACGATCTGGGCTTTTGCCAGGTCTTCGGGCAGGGGTGGGCGTACATGCAGGGCGAACCATGGCGGCTCGCCGTCGTCGAGACGCTTGACATCGAACTGGCAGTCGACGCTTTTGGTTTCGCGTCCGAACAGCGTGTCGAGGCCGTAATCGAGGTGGGTGTCCACGCGTGGGTTCAAGTCCATCGGCAATCTCCCGGATGAAGGCTCGGCTAATGTTCAAGTGAGTCTGTTGGCAACGGAAAAATTCCGTCGGATGAGTGCCGACTGGTCGTGACCGGCAGTGAACGGCTGGCGTTGCTGCTAGAATCGGCCACCTTGACTTACGAGAGGTATGCCCATGAGCGAGCCGATTCGCCTGACCCAGTACAGCCACGGTGCCGGTTGCGGCTGCAAGATTTCGCCCCAGGTGCTGGAAGTGATCCTGGCCGGCAGCGGTGCGCAAAACCTTGATCCCAACCTGTGGGTCGGGAATGCTTCCCGGGACGATGCGGCGGTCTATGCCATCGACGAGGAGCGCGGCGTGGTCTCGACCACCGATTTCTTCATGCCGATCGTCGACGATCCGTTCGACTTCGGTCGCATCGCCGCGACCAATGCCATCAGTGATATCTATGCCATGGGCGGTGATCCGCTGATGGCAATTGCGATCCTCGGCTGGCCAGTCAACGTGCTGGCCCCGGAAATCGCGCGCGAGGTGATTCGCGGTGGCCGCTCGGTGTGCGACGAGGCAGGCATCCCCCTGGCGGGCGGGCACTCGATCGATGCGCCCGAGCCGATTTTCGGTCTGGCGGTGACGGGCCTTGTGCAAAAGCGCCACATGAAACGCAACGACACCGCCACCGCGGGCTGCCGGTTGTACCTGACCAAACCCCTGGGCATCGGCATCCTCACGACGGCGGAAAAGAAAGGCAAGCTGCGCGCCGCCGACGTGGGCCTGGCCCGAGACTGGATGTGCACGCTGAACAAGCCCGGCAGCCGTTTCGGCAAGCTTGATGGCGTGACGGCGATGACCGATGTCACCGGTTTCGGCTTGCTCGGGCACTTGGTAGAGATGGCCGATGGCAGCCAACTGACCGCGCGTATCCGCTACGACGCGGTGCCGCGCCTGCCAGGCGTCGAGTACTACCTCGATCAAGGCTGCGTACCAGGCGGCACATTGCGCAACTATGACAGCTACGCCAGCAAGGTCGGTCGCGTCCAGGAGCTGCACAAGCGAGTGCTGTGCGACCCGCAGACCAGTGGCGGCCTGCTGATTGCCGTCACACCCGAAGGGGAGAGCGAGTTCCTGCGGGTCGCCGTTGAACTGGGTCTGGCGCTGGAACCGATTGGTGAATTGGTCGAGCGACAGAGCCACGCGGTCGAGGTGTCTTGATGCCCAACGACATCACCGATTACCGCGATATTTTCCTCAATGATCGCCCGATGATGGACACTCGCGCGCCGGTGGAATTTCTCAAGGGCGCGTTTCCCGGCGTGGTCAACCTGCCGTTGATGACCGACATCGAGCGGCAACGCGTCGGGACCTGCTACAAGCAGCAGGGACAACAGGCCGCCATTGTCCTGGGGCATCAACTGGTCAGCGGCGAGACCAAGGCCCAACGCATCCAGGCCTGGGCCGAATTCGCCCAGGCCCATCCTGATGGCCTGCTGTACTGCTTTCGCGGTGGCTTGCGCTCACAGATCGTCCAGCAATGGCTCAAGGACGAGGCGGGCATCGAATATGCCCGAGTCGGCGGGGGCTACAAGGCGATGCGTACGTTCCTGTTGGGCACTATCGACCAGGCGGTCGCTCAGTGCGATCTGGTCCTGCTGGGCGGCATGACCGGCACCGGCAAGACCGAGGTGTTGGCGCAGCTCAATAACGGCCTGGACCTGGAAGGCTATGCCAATCATCGCGGTTCGAGCTTCGGCAAGCGGGCGACCGGGCAGCCTTCCAATATCGATTTCGAAAACCTGCTGGCGGTGGATGTGCTGAAAAAGCGTGCCGCCGGCATCGAGCAATTCGTGCTGGAGGATGAAAGCCGCATGGTCGGCAGCTGCGCCTTGCCGTTGCCGTTGTACCAGCGCATGCAACAGGTGCCGATGGTCTGGCTGGAAGATCGCCTGGAGCGGCGGGTCGAGCGGATCCTCCGCGACTACGTGATCAACCTCTGCGCCGAGTTTGTCGAGGTCCATGGCGACGAAGGGTTTTCGCTGTTTGGCGAACGGTTGCTGGCGAGCCTGGACAACATCCACAAACGCCTGGGTGGCGATCGCCATCGGCGATTGCTGGGCATCATGGAAGCCGCCCTGGCCGAACAGGCCGCCAGCGGCGCCGTCGACCTGCATCGCGCTTGGATCGAAGGCTTGCTGCGCGAGTACTACGACCCGATGTATGTATTCCAGCGGGAAAAGAAGGGCGGGCGCATAGAGTTTGTCGGGGAGCAGGCGGCGGTATTGGAATATCTGCGTGAACGCGCCGCTCGGGAAGGATAAAACTCAAGTCTTGGCACACAACCTGTGGGAGCGAGCCTGCTCGCGAAGAGGCCAGCATATTCAACATCTTCTTCGTCCGTGACGCCGCCATCGCGAGCAAGCTCGCTCCCACATGGATTTGCGGCTGCTCACAGATTCTGCGTCCACCACCGATTTCCTGTGGGAGCGAGCCTGCTCGCGAAGAGGCCAGCACATTCAACATCTTCTTCGTCCGTGACGCCGCCATCGCGAGCAAGCTCGCTCCCACAGTAATCCTTGGCAGATTACGTCGGGCAGGTCTTCTGCCCGTTATCCAGGCCTTGCTTGTAGCTTTGGCTGGTGAGGCTGGCCTTGCCGTTGTGCCAGGTCAGGGTCAGTACATACAGGGAGTCGAAATCGCTCGATGCCCAGTCGTCGGTAATGGTCTGCCGCTTGCCCACCGCTTCACCCGCGACCTTGTTGATCAGTTCAGGCAGGTAGCCGTGGGACCAGGCCGTGTAGATCGTGGAGTTGTGGTATTTGTCCTGCATCAATTCATCAGCCAGGTCACTGGTGTCGTTGGCTGAATACTCGATGTTTACCGGCAGGCCGAGCTTGATGGCGCTGGGGCTGATCGTCATCAAGGGGCGAATGTAGCTGTAGGAGTTGTCCAGCTCACCCTCTTCGACGTTACGGGTCGGATTGGCCGCGAACACGTAGTCGGCTTCGCCGAATCTTTCTGGCAGCAGGGTGGCCAGGTCGATGGCGCGGTTCAGCCCCTGGCAATTGAGTTGGCCGAGGCCGCCGACCGGTTTTTCCGCGTGGCGCAGGAACACCAGCGTTTGCACGCCGTCGACGGGCTGGGCACTGCTGACGCTGGATTCCAGCGACAGCACCAGCCCACAGGTCACGAGCAGCGTCGGTAGCAGTAGCCACGGACGGCGTTTCAACTGGGCGAACTTCAGTGGGTTGATCATCGATATACGTCTTTGTCTTCTCGATTCAGGCTGACAAACCCCGGCACCGCAAAGCCTCTGGCTCCGGGTGTTTTCCCTGTCGTTATGGCCGCTTCGATTGCTCGGGGCATCTCTCAGAGTCCCCGCTGCTTCTTTGGTTCGATCCTGGGGGCGATCCTGGTTGATGCCGGGCACTGTAGCGGCGTCCCGCCAAGGGACGCAGCGAATGTTAGCGACAGGATGTTGCGGAATTAAGAAAGAGGCGCTGTTCCTCAAGAGCCAAGGCTTGTGTTCAAAGGCCCCAAAGCCTGCTCGGCTGATTTATGCTTGGGCTTTCCGACTGATCCATGGAACCCATGCATGCCCGACCTGACCCCTTTCCCCATCACCCAGAAATGGCCCGCCCAGTTCCCTGAATGGCTCCAGCTCTATTCCCTGCCGACCCCCAACGGCGTGAAGGTGTCGATCATGCTGGAGGAGATCGGTCTGCCCTACGAGCCGCACAAGGTGGACTTTGGCAACAATGACCAACTGTCCCCCGAGTTCCTCTCGCTCAATCCCAACAACAAGATCCCGGCGATTCTTGACCCCCATGGGCCGGGAGATCGGCCGTTGGCGTTGTTCGAATCGGGAGCGATCCTGATTTATCTGGCCGACAAGAGCGGCCAGCTGCTTGCCCAGGAGTCGGCGGCGCGCTACGAGACGATCCAGTGGCTGATGTTCCAGATGGGCGGCATCGGGCCGATGTTCGGTCAGCTGGGGTTCTTCAACAAATTCGCCGGCAAGGATTACGAGGACAAACGGCCGCGCGACCGATACGTCGAGGAAAGCAAACGCTTGCTCAAGGTACTCGATGGACGTCTGGAAGGACGCGACTGGATCATGGGCGAGCGCTACACCATCGCCGATATCGCCACGTTCCCATGGGTGCGCAACCTGCTTGGTTTTTATGAGGCCGGTGACCTGGTGGGTATCCAGAACTTCCCGAACGTGACGCGGGTGCTGGAACGTTTCCTGGCGCGGCCGGCGGTGGCGCGCGGCTTGAAGATTCCGGAATGACCGGACGATTCGCTTGGGTGACTTGCATCGGCGGCGCGCTGACGTCGTGAGTGGATTATTGCCTGACCGGTAACACTCTGTTCCTGCGTCGGCGTTTGTGCCCTGCCTGGTCAGGGCATAAGCTTTGTCTCGTGTTCCATTTCGCCTCCGGAGTCCCATGTCCAGTCAGTTCCCCGCAGCCCGTCCACGCCGTCTGCGTCGCAATGCAAGCCTGCGCAACCTGTTCCAGGAAACCGAGTTGACCTTGAATGATCTGGTACTGCCGATTTTCGTCGAAGAGGAAATCGACGATTTCGTGCCGATCAAGAGCATGCCCGGCGTGGTGCGTATCCCGGAATCGAAGCTGGCCGGGGAAATCGAGCGGTATGCTCGTGCCGGTATCAAGGCGGTGGTGACCTTTGGTGTGTCCCATCATCTGGACAGCGACGGCAGCGACACGTGGAGCGAGCGTGGCCTGGTTTCGCGCATGGCCGGAATCTGCAAGGACGCCGTGCCGGAAATGATCGTGATGTCCGATACCTGTTTTTGTGAGTACACCGATCATGGCCACTGCGGCGTGCTGCACGGTCACGAAGTCGATAACGACCGAACCCTGATCAACCTGGGCAAACAAGCGGTAGCGGCGGCACGCGCCGGTGCCGATGTCATCGCGCCGTCGGCGGCCATGGACGGGCAAGTCCAGGCCATTCGCAAGGCGCTCGATGACGCGGGCTTCAGCCAGACGGCGATCATGGCCTATTCCACCAAGTTCGCCTCCGCGCTCTACGGGCCGTTCCGCGAGGCCGGCGGCAGCGCCTTGAAAGGCGACCGCAAGAGCTACCAGATGAACCCGATGAATCGCCGCGAAGCCCTGCGCGAGTCGCTGCTCGACGAGCAGGAGGGCGCCGATGCACTGATGGTCAAGCCGGCCGGGGCCTATCTCGACATCATCCGCGACATCCGCGAGGCCTCGAACCTGCCATTGTCGGCCTACCAGGTCAGCGGCGAGTACGCGATGATCAAGTTCGCCGCACAGGCCGGCGCCATCGACGAAGCCCGAGTCGTGCGAGAAAGCCTCGGCGCGATCAAGCGGGCAGGGGCGGACCTGATCTTCACGTACTTCGCGATGGATCTGGCGCTGAGCGGGATCTGAGCCAGCACTACTCCTGTGGGAGCGAGCCTGCTCGCGATAGCGGTCCATCATCGAGCATTTGGGGTGATTGACACACCGCCATCGCGAGCAAGCTCGCTCCCACAAGGTTTGTGCTCGCTTTGCATCAGTAGCCTCCACAGGTTTTTGATCGTATGGTTGCTCCCGAACAAGGGAACTGATGGAGCACCATGCATTTCACTCGACTGATGATCACTCTTGCCGCATTGCTGGCCCTGGCCGGCTGCGGCAGCCGTCAGGCCCAGGAGCCTGAGCGCCAGCCTGCCGAAGTCAAGGCGCAGATCGTGCGCTTATTGCCGGCCAAGACCGCCGATCGGGAGGGCTGGGCCACGGACATCTACGTGGCCTTTGCGGCGCAGCAGATCCCGCCAACGACCCAGAACATCTGTTCGGTGCTGGCGGTGACCGAGCAGGAGTCGACCTTCCAGGCCGATCCCGCGGTGCCGGGGCTGGGCAAGATCGCCCGGCAGGAAATCGATCGCCGGGCGGCGAAGCTACGCATCCCCGGGTTTCTGGTGAGCGGCGCCCTCCAGGTGCGCTCGTCCAATGGCAAAAGCTACAGCGACCGCCTCAACGCGGCGCGCAGCGAGAAGGAACTCAGCGCAATTTTTGATGATTTCATCGGCATGGTGCCGCTCGGCAAAACCCTGTTCGATGGCTTCAACCCGGTGCATACGGGCGGGCCGATGCAGGTCAGCATCGCCTTTGCCCAGGCCAATGCGCGCGATTATCCCTACACGGCGGATGGCTCGATTCGTCGGGAAGTGTTCAGTCGTCGCGGAGGGATGTATTTCGGCATCGCGCATTTGTTGGGGTATCCCGTCAGTTATACCGAGCCGCTGTACCGTTTCGCCGATTTTAATGCTGGCTGGTATGCCAGTCGCAACGCGGCCTTCCAGCATGCGGTGAGTCGCGCTTCGGGCATTACGCTGGCCTTGGACGGTGATTTGATCCTGCCTGATTCGATCATGCCCGGCAGCACGGAGCTGGCGGTGCGCACGTTGGGCAAGTCATTGGGCATGCGCAACCCGACCATCCGCGATCAGCTGGAACTGGGCGACAGCCTGGCGTTCGAGGACAGCAAGCTCTACAAGCGGGTGTTCGAATTGGCCGAGAAGGCCGAGGGCAAGCCGCTGCCTCGGGCGGTGTTGCCGGGCATCGTGCTCAAGAGTCCGAAAATCACTCGCAAGCTGACCACTGCATGGTTTGCCAAGCGCGTGGACGAGCGGTATCAGCGGTGCATGACGCGGGCTTCGGGGCGCTGAATCTTCGGCCATGAAAAAGCCCGGCGGATGAGGCCGGGCTTCTACTGTGATGGCTTGAAGGATCTTGCAGCACGGTGGTAACAATTCATGCGCGGTTCTTGGCCAAATTATCGGAGCCACCTTCGACAACGCGGCGTTCCAGCAGACGGTCAGCACCGCCTTCGGCAACACGGTTTTCGATCAGCTTGTCGGAGCCACCTTCGGCGACGCGGCGTTCCAGCAGACGGTCGGCACCGCCTTCGGCAACACGGTTTTCGATCAGCTTGTCGGAGCCACCTTCGGCAACGCGGCGTTCCAGCAGACGATCGGCTCCGCCTTCGGCAACACGGTTTTCGATCAGCTTGTCGGAGCCACCTTCGGCGACGCGGCGTTCCAGCAGACGGTCGGCACCGCCTTCGGCAACACGGTTTTCGATCAGTCGGTCAGAGCCGCCTTCGGCAACGACGGGCTGGGAAGTGGCGGCGAATACGTTGGCTGCCAGAACGGAGAAAGCGAGGCTGAGGATGATTTGGCGTTTCATGATGGTGTGCTCCGGGGTGCGTTGGTTTGTGTGGGGCCATTGTTGCGCCGGGCACCGATCGTGAGAACTTCATTGACGTGATGGTGAACATCGATGGCGGTGATAGCTCGCCGGGTTGGTGTCAGCCAGGTTGATGGAACACTGGGGCACCGGTGCGCTCTACCGACCTGAATCCCTTTTGAAGGAGGCCAGTCCATGTATCAGTTATTCGGCCACAGCCAATCCGGTTCCTCTGCCGTAGAGGTCGCCTTGGATCTTTGCGGCGTGCCTTACCGCCGGGTAGACACCTATTCGACCGAGGACAACGACGCGGCGAAGGAACTCGAAGCCCTGAATCCACAGAAGCAGGTCCCGACCCTGCAATTGCCGGACGGCTCGGTGCTCACCGAGGCGGCGGCGATCCTGATTCACTTGGGGCTGTCTTTTCCGGAATCGAAACTGCTGCCGGATGATCCGGCCCAGCGTGCGCAGGTCATACGCGGCCTGGTGTATATCGCCGCCAATTGCTATACACCGATCGGCATCATCGATTTTCCGCAGCGCTGGCTGCCCGACGCCGACGACGCTGCTCGGGAGCGATTGGTGGCGGGCACCAAGCAACGTCTGTATCGCAACTGGGCGTTGTTTGCCGACCAGTTTCCTGCGAGCCCTTTCCTCGGCGGTGCCGAGCCCGGTGCATTGGATATCCTGGCGGCGGTGATTACCAAGTGGGTCGAAACCCGCGAAGCGATGCTCAGTGCCCGTCCTGAGTTCTACGCCCTGCTGGAGCGCATCGACCGCCATCCGCGAGTCGCGCCAGTGCTTTCATTGCACTGGCCCGAATGAATCAGGGACACGCACTGCGCGAGGCGGCCTGGCGGACGAGTTCTGCAAGCTGTCGAACGTTCTGCTGATGGCCTTTCACCAGGTCGTCGATACTGCCGCCAGCCGGTGTCTGCAGGCTGCTGCGGCAGGTAACGGCCTGAGCTTCGTTGCCATGGCTACGCAAGCGCCATTGCACGTCCATGCGCGCATAGCGGCCGGGGATCGAGTCGAAGCGTTGCACCTCCACCCGCAACAGCCGCCTGGGGGCCCCGGGGTTGCTCAATTGCTCGTCCAGGCTGCTGCGTAGTTCATCCGCCAGGCTTGAGCCCCACCATTCGGTTTCCAGGATCGCCAGACCGCTGTCGCCCTGACGAATCACCATCTGGGTGCGATCCACTTGCGGCGGGACGCTGAGTTGTTCGATCTGGATATCCACCCCTGCACGCGCCTGACCAGCCGGCTGGACCGGGCTCAGGGTGTGGTAGTGGATGGGATCGCTGCGACAGGCACCGAGCAGCAGCGCCAGGGCGATCAACGAACATTTCAGCATCAGCGGCATCGGGCGTGCTCCTGTGATCATTCTTTCACCGGAAAGGTAAGGTTCTGCGCCGGAGCATCTTTCGGACGGCCACGAAGCAGCGACTCGGGGTGTCGGCTCAGGTAATCGGACAGCTCGCGCAGCGAACGCGACATTCGGCCCAGGTCATCCAGCGTCTGGGTCAATTGTTCGCGCTGCGGCGAATCTTCCGCCAGGGTCGAGTTCGCCGACTGCAAGGTCTTGCTCACGTCCTGCAAGGTGCTTTGCACGCCCGGGAGGGTCTTGCTGTTGAATTGCGACAGGCCCTTGCGCAGCTCCACGAGGTTACCGTCCAGGTTGCTGGCGATGCTTTCCAGCGGCAGCTTGTTGATGCGCTCGACCACCGTCTGCAATTGTTCCTGCAACTGCTGGAGGCTGCCCGGGATAGTCGGGATCCGCAGGGGGCGCGCGGCGAGGTCGAACGCGACTTTCTCGGCCTTGGGGTAGAAATCCAGCGAAATGTACAACTGCCCGGTCAGCAGGTTGCCGCTGCGGGCCTGGGCGCGCAGGCCGCGTTCGACGAAGCTGCCGACCAGGCGCGCGGCGGCGGCTTCGTCTTCCGGGTCGTAGTTCAATGACTTGAGCAGTTTCTCGTGGGCCTTGCCGAGCAGTTGCGGGTAGATCACGATTCCTACGTTGACCGGGAACGTGCGCTGCTTTTCGTCGAAGTCCAGGTTCATGGAGACCACCCGGCCGATCTCGATCCCGAGGAATTCCACCGGGGCGCCGACGCGCAATCCGCGCAAGGCCTGGTCGAAGCGCAAGGCCAGGTACTGCGCCTTGCCACTGGGCGGGGCCAGGGCGCTTTGCTGGTCGGCGAACAGTTCGAAATCCTTGTCCTCGGCCGCGGGCGTGTCGTTGGGGCTGTATTCCGGGGCCCGGAATGCAATGCCGCCGACGAGCAGGGCAGACAGCGACTCGGTCTTGACCGCAAAACCGTTGGCGCCGACGTTCACGTCGACGCCACTGACGTTCCAGAACCGGGTGTTCTCGGTGACGTAGGCGTCATTTGGCGCGTTGATGAACACCTCGATATTGACGCCTTTGCCATCGGCGTCCAATGCGTAGGACACCACCTGGCCCACCGGAATCTTGCGCAAATACACCGGCGAGCCGATGTCCAGCGAACCGAGGTCCTGGGAATGCAGGGTAAAGCGTTTGCCCGGTTCGCCGTAGGTGATCGGTGGCGGAGCCTCCAGGCCGGTGAACGACTTGGCGCGCACTTTCGAATGACCGGCGTCGGCGCCGATGAAGTCCCCCGACAGCAAGGTGTCGATCCCGGAGATCCCGCCCGCGCCAATCCGCGGCCGGACCACCCAGAACACCGAGTCTTCATGAGTGAAGGTGTCGGCGGTCTTGGCGAGCTTGACCGTGGCGGTCACGTTCTTCTGATCGTCGCTCAGTTGCACGTCGGTGACCTGGCCAATGACCACATTGCGGTATTTGACCGGGGTCTTGTTGGCGGTCAGGCCTTCGCCTGTCTTGAAGGTGATGGTGATGGTCGGGCCTTCCTGCAGCCAGTTGTTGACCACCAGGGACAGGCCCACCAGCACCGCGATGATCGGCACGATCCACACCAGCGACACGGTCCAGCGGCGGGTGGAGACATGGGCGCGGCCCGGTGCGGGTTGTCCGTCAGTGGCTTGTGACTTCATCCATGACCTCCTCGGATGGTTGGGTGTCCCAGATCAGCCGCGGGTCGAAACTCATGGCCGACAGCATGGTAAAGAGCACCACGAGGCCGAAGAACAGGATCCCCGGTCGCGGTTCGATGTCGCTCAGGGCCTGGAACTTGACCAGTGCCGCCACCAGGGCCACGACCAGCACGTCAAGCATCGACCAGTAGCCGATGACTTCGACCAGCCGATACAGCTTGGCGCGCTGCACCTGGGCCCAGGTACTGCGCCGTTGCACGGTCACCAGCAGCAACGTCAGCACGACGAACTTGATGCCAGGCACCGCAATGCTGGCGATGAAGATGATCAGCGCGATGTCCCAGGCACCACTCTGCCAGAACTCGAGAACGCCGCTGATAATGGTGCTGTCCGCACCGTCGCCGAGCATCTGGGTGTTCATGACCGGGAGCAGGTTGGCCGGGATGTAGAACACCAGTGCCGCCAGCATGTAGGCCCAGGTGCGAGTCAGGGTATCGGGTTTGCGCCGGTGCACGGCGGCATCGCAGCGTGGGCAGGTGTCGGGTTCGTCGGTCATGTCGCAAGCCAGGCCGCAGCTGTGGCACAGGCACAGGTTCAGATCGCTGGCGCGGGGCGGATTGCCCGGCGTTGCGGCGTTCACAGGGTGTTCCACAGGTCGCGCACATCGCGACCGGCAATGCGGATCATCAACAGACTCAAGGCCGCCAGGGCGAATAGACCGATACCGGGAAGCACATCCAGCAACCCGGCAAGCTTGATGACAGCCACCAGGGCTCCCAGCAAGCACACCTCCAGCATGCTCCACGGGCGCAGGGTTTCCAGGCTGCGCATGCACAGGTTGAACGCCGGGGCGCGCCGGTTGGAATGGGCGTAGCCCAGCACCCAGAGCAGCAGTGCCAACTGGAACGCCGGAGCGATGATGATCGCGACCGCGGCCACCAGGGCGATGAAGGTGATGGGTCCCTGGCTCAGGGCCACGACCGAATCCCACAGGGTCGCGCTGTTGCTCAGGCCCTGGAGGCGGATGCTCATCACCGGATAGACATTGGCGAAGGCCCACAGCACCGCTGCCGTGATGGTCAGGGCCAGGCGCTGTTCGATGGTCAGGCCGTTGTAGCGCTGGATCACTGCATGGCATTGCACGCACGAGGCTTTTTGATGCGGGGCGAGCGCAACCGGCTCGTACACTGCATCGCAATGTTCACAAATGATCAGTCGGTCGGTAACGGCCATGAGGATGCTCGGCGGGGGCAACTCCTTCAATATAGAAGTGAGTCGAGAATGAGCAACCCGCCCGAGCCAATCATTCGCCGCGAATGTATTGCTCCAGTTGTCTGATCAGGTCCGCCTGCTCGGCAATGGCTTCCTTGACCAGGTCACCGATGGACAACAGGCCGACCAGCTTGCCGTTTTCCACCACGGGCAAATGCCGCAGGTGTTTCTCGGTCATGATGCTCAGGCAGGTCTCGACGTTCTGGTGTGGATCGATCGTGATCACGGGCGAAACCATGATGTCGCTGACTTTCGTGCCCACCGAAGAGCGTCCGTGCAGGACCATTTTGCGCGCATAGTCACGCTCGCTGATGATGCCCAGCACTTCATCGTTCTTGACCACCAGCAAGGCACCGACATTTTTCTCGGCCATGCGCATCAGGGCCTGCAAGACCATGTCATCCGGGGAAATGGTGTGCACTTGCTGGTTTTTCTCGTCTTTTATCCGGAGCAACTGCGCGACGGTTTTCATGGGGAAGCCTCGGGTGTTGTTTTTGCGGGTGGTTCAAGAATCGTAGACCCAACGGCGCAGAGCAAGCGGTAAAGCGGCAGTCAGCCGTCCAAAACCGTCATGGATGGTGAAAAACCACTGATTTTATTGTGGCACGCTGTCGTGGCGAGGGAGCTTGCTCCCGCTGGGCTGCGTAGCGGCCCTAAAAAAGCCATGACAACCCAGTGTGTCAGGCAGATACAGGGGGGCCGCTGCGCGACCCAGCGGGAGCAAGCTCCCTCGCCACGAAAGCAGATCCAAGGGCAGGTGAAGTCCCCAGGTCAGGTAGAATGCGTAACACGCAAAATTCGAGGTTTCAGCGGTGGATCTACAGCAGGGCTTCGTCCTGACCCGGCATTGGCGCGATACCCCGGCGGGCACCGAAGTCGAGTTCTGGCTGGCGACGGATGCCGGTCCCCGGCGCGTGCGCCTGCCAGTGCAGACGTCGGTGGCGTTCGTGCCGCAGATCCAGCGTGGCCATGTCGAGGCGCTGTTGCAGGGCGAGAAGGATGTCGAGTTGCGGCCCCTGGACCTGCTGGATTTCGAGCACCGACCGGTGCTCGGCCTGTATTGCCGGCAACATGCGCAACTGATGCGGCTGGACACGACATTGCGGCGGGCTGGCGTGGATGTATTCGAGGCCGATGTCCGGCCGCCGGAACGCTACCTGATGGAGCGCTTCATCACCGCACCGGTCTGGTTCGGCGGCAGGCCCTCAGCCGATGGCTTGCTCCTGGATGCCCAGATGAAACCCGCGCCCGACTACCGGCCACCGCTGCGGCTGGTGTCCCTGGACATCGAAACCACCGCCCAGGGCGATTTGTATTCGATTGCCCTGGAGGGCTGCGGCGAGCGCCAGGTCTATATGCTCGGGCCGCCCAATGGCGATGATCGTGAGGTGGATTTCCAGCTGGAATACTGCGAGTCCCGCGCGGCGCTGTTGAAGAAACTCAACGAGTGGTTCGCCCGCTTCGATCCCGACGCGATCATCGGCTGGAACCTGGTGCAGTTCGATCTGCGCGTGCTGCATGAACACGCCCGCCGCCTGGCCGTGCCGCTGCGTCTTGGCCGTGGCGGGGAAGAAATGCAATGGCGCGAGCACGGCGCGCGCAACAACCATTTTTTTGCGTCGGCGGCTGGCCGGTTGATCATCGATGGGATCGAGTCCTTGCGCTCGGCGACCTGGAGTTTTCCTTCGTTCAGCCTGGAAAACGTCGCCCAGACCCTGTTGGGCGAGGGCAAGTCCATCGACAATCCGTACCAGCGCATGGACGAAATCAACCGCATGTTCGCCGAGGATAAACCGGCCCTGGCTCGCTACAACCTCAAGGATTGCGAGTTGGTCACGCGCATCTTCGCCAAGACCGAGCTGCTCAAGTTCTTGCTGGAACGGGCCAGCGTCACCGGCCTGCCGGCGGATCGCAGCGGCGGCTCGGTGGCGGCGTTCACGCATCTGTACATGCCGTTGATGCATCGCCAGGGTTTCGTCGCGCCGAACCTCGGCCAGCGTCCGCCGGAGGCCAGCCCTGGCGGGTTTGTGATGGATTCCCAGCCGGGGCTCTACGAATCGGTGTTGGTGCTGGACTACAAGAGTCTGTATCCGTCGATCATCCGCACCTTCCTCATCGACCCGGTGGGCTTGATCGAAGGCCTGCGCCACCCGGACGACACCGAGTCGGTGCCAGGTTTTCGCGGGGCGCGGTTCTCGCGCACCCGGCACTGCCTGCCGGCCATCGTGGCGCGGGTTGCCGACGGCCGGGAAACCGCCAAGCGCGAACACAACGCGCCGCTGTCCCAGGCACTGAAAATCATCATGAACGCGTTCTACGGCGTGCTTGGCTCCAGTGGCTGTCGTTTCTTCGATTCGCGCCTGGCGTCGTCCATCACCTTGCGCGGCCACCAGATCATGCAGCGTACCCGGCAACTGATCGAAGCGCGGGGCCATGTGGTGATCTATGGCGATACCGATTCGACCTTCGTCTGGTTACGCCGCCCCCACGGCCAGGAAGAAGCCGCGACGATCGGCCGGGAGCTGGTCGCTCACGTCAACCAATGGTGGCGTGATCACGTACGAGAAGAGTTCGAACTGGAAAGCGCGCTGGAGTTGCAATTCGAAACCCACTTCAAGCGTTTCCTGATGCCGACCATCCGCGGCGCGGAGGAGGGCAGCAAGAAGCGCTACGCCGGTTTGGTGAGCCGTGCCGACGGCAGCGATGAAATAATCTACAAGGGCCTGGAGACCGTGCGCACCGACTGGTCGCCCCTGGCCCGGCAGTTCCAGCAGGAACTGTATGGACGGATCTTCCATCGCCAGCCCTATCAGGATTACGTCCGCGATTATGTCCAGCAGACCCTGGCCGGCGCGTTCGACGAACGCCTGGTCTACCGCAAGCGCCTGCGTCGTCCGCTGGACGACTACGAGCGCAACGTGCCGCCACATGTGCGCGCCGCGCGGCTGGCCGACGAGTTCAACGAGCGCCAGGGCCGGCCACGGCAATACCAGAATGGCGGCTGGATCAGCTACGTCATCACCGTCGCCGGCCCCGAGCCGCTGGAAATCCGTAGCGCGTCGATTGACTATGACCACTACGTGACGAAGCAGCTGCAGCCGGTGGCGGATGCGATCCTGCCGTTTGTGGATGATGATTTTTCAACGTTGATCGGTGGGCAGATGGGGTTGTTCTGATCGACATTGTTGGCCGCAGGGATGCCCTTGTGGCGAGGGAGCTTGCTCCCGCTGGGCTGCGTAGCGGCCCTGAGTTTCTGGCGGTTGCTGCGCAACCGAGCGGGAGCAAGCTCCCTCGCCACAAGAGCGCGCCGCTGGAATAAGGGCGCGCTCATCACCACGGCGTTCGAGTGGACTAAACCATCGCCAACCGCTGCTTGCCCTGTGGCTGCGGGAACACCAGGTCCAATGCCGCCAGATCCTGAGGCTCAAGCTGCAGATTCGCCGCTTCGGCGTTCAGGCGCACGTGTTCAGCTTGCACGGCCTTGGGGATGGCAATGACATTGTCCCGGCGCAGCAGCCAGGCGAGGGCGATCTGTGCCGGCGTCGCCCGGTGGCGTTCGGCGATTTGTTGCAGAGTGTGGTCCTTGAGCAAATGCCCGCCCTGGCCGACCGGACAATAGGCCATGACCGGCATGCGCTGATGCTGGCTCCAGGGCAGCAGGTCGAATTCGATGCCGCGTTCTTGCAGGTTGTACAACACTTGATTGGTAGCGCAGACCGGCGAGGCCAGCTCCTCCAGATCGTCGACGTCAAAGTTCGACACGCCCCAGCGGCCGATCTTGCCTTCTTCGCGCAGGCGCTCAAACGCTTCGACGGTTTCCTCCAGTGGGTACTGGCCGCGCCAGTGCAGCAAATAGAGGTCGATATAATCGGTGTCGAGGCGCCGCAAGCTGCGCTCGCAGGCCAACGGAATGCCTTTGCGGCTGGCATTGTGCGGGTAGACCTTGCTCACCAGGAACACCTGGTCGCGTAGCCCGGTGATCGCTTCGCCAACGACCTGCTCGGCGCCGCCCTCGGCATACATTTCGGCCGTGTCGATCAGGCTCATGCCCAGTTCGATGCCCAGGCGCAGGGCAGCTACTTCTTTCTTGTGATGGGACGGTTCCTCACCCATCCGCCAGGTGCCCTGGCCGATTACCGGTACGGATACGCCGGCCAATTCCACAGTTCTCATGCACATCTCCTGTCGTGCTGGTCGATACAGCGTGTGGCAGCAGGATAGACCAGGCGTTCCAACCTTGATCGTTCCCGCGCATAAGGCGGGAACGATCGGTGGATGGCAGGATTACTCGGCCGAGAACTTCAGCACCATGGTCTGGGTGTAGGTCTGGCCCGGATCAAGTCGCGTGGTAGGGAAGGACGGCTGGTTCGGCGAATCGGGATAATGCTGGGTTTCCAGGGTAAACGCGCTCCAGTGCGGGTAGACCTTGCCTTGCTTGCCCTTGATCGTGCCGTCGAGGAAGTTGCTGGTGTAGAACTGCACGCCCGGCTCGCTGGTGTAAAGCTGCAGGCGCCGGCCCGACTGCGGATCCAGGACGTCGGCGGCGAGTTTGCTCACGTCGCCCTTGGCGTCGAGTACCCAGTTGAAATCGAAGCCGCCTTGTTTCGGTTCGGCAAATTTCAGCTGCGGATGATCCGCCTTGATATGCGCGCCAATAGGCGTGGGCTTGGTGAAATCCATCGGGGTGCCGGCTACTGGCGCCAGCTCGCCGGTGGGGATCAGCTTGGCGGTCACTGGTGTGTAGCGGGACGCGTGCAGCGTCGCGACTTGCTTGAGGATGTCGCCATTACCGGCGCCGGCCAGGTTGAAATAGCTGTGGTTGGTCAGGTTCAGCACGGTCGGCTTGTCGGTGCTGGCCTTGTAGTCGATGCGCAATTCGTTCTGGTCGTTGAGGCTGTAGGTGACGTCGGTCTTCAGGTTGCCGGGAAAGCCCATTTCATCGTCCGCCGACACATACGTCAGGGTCACGCCTACCGAGTCCTTGCCGTTGCTCGGCTCGGCCTTCCAGACACGCTTGTCGAAGCCTTGCGGCCCACCGTGCAAGGAGTTGTCCTTGTCGTTCTGCGGCACCTGGTAGCGTTTGCCATCCAGCTCGAACGCACCGCCGGCCAGACGGTTGCCGAAGCGGCCGATGGTCGCGCCGAAATACACGTTGCCGTTCTTCTGGTAGCCCTGCACATCATCGAAGCCGAGCACGATGTCGGCAGTCATGCCGTTTTTGTCCGGCACGATCAGTGACTGGAGGATCCCGCCGTAAGTGATGACGGTCGCCTCGACGCCGTGGCTGTTGCGCAGTACGTATTTTTCAACCGGCGTGCCGTCGTTGGTCTTGCCGAAGGCAACGCGTTCATTGGTCAGGCCGGCGGCCTGGGCAGAGGTGGCAATCATCAGAGAGACTCCGAGGGCCGTGAGCAGATGTCTGGATTCAAGCATGGTGTGACCTTCCTTTCCTGTTGTTTTGTTGTTGTTTTTAACGTGGTCGAGTCCGTTATCTGTCGGACAGCGATGAAGGTTTTTCTGTTCAGTAGTCTTTCTATTTGAGGGTGGAGAAGGGATTTATAGCTATAAATCGAGATTTATCAATTAAAAAGTAAGACTAATTGAGCGAGACGAGCCTTGGCCAAACGTGCACTTTCACGGCCGCTACCGCACTTTTACGGTTTTTGCCGCTCTATCCATGGCCAGGAAACGGCGATTCCCCACCGCTTCCCCATGCCCAGACCGAGATTCGATGGCCGCTGTCTTACATTCCGTGAGGGTCTTGCCACGTCGCTGCGGCTTGCTGCTGGCGAGCCTGTTGCTGATGCTCAGCGGCGGATGCAGCCATCAGCAAGGCCAGGACATGGTTACCCAGTTCAGCAATGCCAGGCCCCAGGAGTTTTTGCAGACCAGCGTTGACCGCATGGCCACGCTGTCGATGCATGACAACCTGCAGAGCCTTTACCTGCTGATGCACAAGCTCTACCTGCGCAACCCGGAAGAACTGCGTAAATCCGGCTTTCTCGATGCCCGTATCGCCGTGAAACAGGTGCGCGAGGCGATTGAACAGCAGCAACCCTTGCCGGCCCTGGGCAACAGGAAGGACCTGGCAGCGCTGAGCTATGCGATGAGTCCCGAGTTTCTCGGTGACCGGGTCGGAGCGTTCATCTATGCCATTGGCAGCATGCTGGTGACGGCTCACGGCAACCGTCTCGAGTTCTACATGACCGACACCATAGATCCGCGCTTCGTCAGCAACGCGGCGCGCAACATCGAGAAAGCCACGTGGCTGTTGGGCCAGCGGCAGAACAAGGACGGCACGCCGATGCTGTTCTCCAATGAAATCTCGGAGGAGGGCAGCAACCTGAGCTTTGCCGTGGAGTTCGGGAAGATCGTCGCGCGCCTCGACCTGCTGACCCAGATGCTGGACGAGCGCTATCGGCGAATCGGCTTGAATTATGCGCAGAGTCTGCTGTTTCTCAATTTCCTGCCTGTTCAGTAGCTGCGTCGTGCAAATGGAATAAACATAGATCACATCGATATAGGGAGTTATAAGAAAAATCGCTATGCTCGCGGCCAGATTTTTCATGCGGTCGCGCTGAGACGGGTTTGATGGATTTCGGTAATGTCGGTTTAGTCGTAGCGGGACTGGTGGTCGGTTTCATCGTCGGGATGACCGGCGTCGGCGGCGGATCGCTGATGACGCCCATCTTATTGTGGTTCGGCATCAACCCCGCGACGGCGGTGGGGACCGATCTGCTGTACGCGGCCATTACCAAATCCGGCGGCGTTCTGGTCCATGCGAAAAACCGCAATATCGACTGGGCCATCACCGGCTGGCTGACTTTGGGCAGTGTGCCGGCGGTTGGGCTGACCCTGTGGTTTCTCAGCAGCCTGAACAGTTCTCCCGACGCGATGAACGCGGTCATCAAGCAAGCCCTGGGCTTTGTGTTGTTCGCCACCGCCCTGGCAATCCTGTTCAAGAAGCGCCTGCTGCAGTTTGCCCATGACCGCGCCGGCGGTCATTACAACCCCAGTGGCTCGCGGCTCAACCTGCTGACTGTCATCACCGGCCTGGTGCTGGGCACGATGGTCGCATTGACTTCCATCGGCGCCGGCGCCCTGGGCACCGTCGCGCTGTTCATCCTTTATCCGTTCCTGGTCACCAAGCGCCTGGTCGGCACCGAAATCGCCCATGCCGTGCCGTTGACCCTGGTCGCGGGCCTTGGCCATGCAAGCATGGGCAACATGGACTGGCACATCCTCGGCTTTCTGCTGATTGGTTCGTTGCCGGGCATCTATCTGGGCAGCCACTTGTCGGGACGCATTTCCGACGAGCTCCTGCGCCCTTGCCTGGCGGTGATGTTGGCCATGATCGGTTTCAAGCTCGCGTTCTGATTTGGTCGGAGTCATGGCTGCCTCGGCATAGTCATACCTGTAAACCAGGTACTGATGAGGCCTCGATCCATGAACAGCCCAGCCAGAGATCTGCTGCAACGCCTGCGCCGTCGTCGCGCCGAACCGCGCACCGATATCGCCGACATTCTGCGCCGTCACGCCGAACCGCTGCCTGCCGAGGACAGCCCGAGCTTTGGTGAAATGTTTGATCGCTTCGCCGACGCCAAGGTCGTGCTGATCGGCGAAGCCAGCCACGGCACCCATGATTTCTACCGCACCCGCGCTGCTATTACCCGGCACCTGATCGAGCGTCACGGCTTCGGCATTGTCGCGGTCGAAGCCGACTGGCCCGATGCCGGACAGATCGACCGCTGCGTGCGCGACCTGGGGCCTTCGGCCTGGAAACAGCAGGCGTTCGCCCGGTTTCCCAGCTGGATGTGGCGCAACACCGATGTCCAGGACTTTGTACGTTGGTTGCGCCGCTACAACCTCGGCCAGCCTGACGCTCGCCGCGTGGAGTTTCGCGGCTTGGACGTCTATAGTCTGCGCCACTCCATTGACGAGGTGCTCGATTACCTCGACAAGAGCCATCCCCACCTGGCCCGTGACGCCCGCCATCGTTATGGCTGTCTGACGCCCTGGCACGACGACCCGGCGCTGTATGGCCATTTCACCGAGCGCGGCAACCTGGCGACATGCGAAGACGCCGTGGTCGAACAGCTCAACACGCTGCTCGCCGAGCGCCTTGATCCGTTGATCGAGGATGACGAGGGCTTCTTCAGCGCGGTGCAGAACGCCCGGGTCGTACGCGCCGCCGAACAGTACTACCGCGCCATGTATCGCGGCGGCAAGTCATCCTGGAACCTGCGCGACCGGCACATGTTCGACACCTTGCAAAGCCTGCTGGAGCATCGCGGGCCCGATGCGAAAGCGATCGTCTGGGCGCATAACTCTCACATCGGAAACGCCGCCGCGACACGAATGGGCTGGGAGGGTGAGTTCAACATCGGCCAGTTGTGCCGCATGGCTTATGGCCGCGACGCGGTATTGCTGGGCATGGGCACCGACCGTGGCAGCGTGGCGGCAGCCGATGACTGGGACGCGCCGATGAAAATCAAGCAGGTGGTGCCGGCGCTGGCCGGCAGTTGGGAGCGGGAGTTTTCGCTGGCGGGTGTGCGCGCATCGCTTACGGACTGGCGGACCGACCCGGACGAAGCGCTGTTGGACGTGCTGTCCGAGCCGTTGCTCGAACGCGCCATCGGGGTGATCTACCGCCCTGAAACCGAACGCCAGAGTCATTATTTCGAAGCGGTACTGGCCGAGCAGTTCGACGCCTGGCTCTGGTTCGAGCAGACCGAAGCCGTCACGCCGTTGCCCACGCCGCACACGCTGGAACGCGAGGAAGACACCTTCCCGTTTGGCCTCTGAAGCAGGTCTGCCGTGGTTGCGCTATGGGTCCGTTGGCCTAAGCTTCAGGCAGGCAATAGCGGTATCGGGCGACTCTCGCGGAACAATCGCCGCCATGTGCAATCAGTACAGCGTAATTATCAAAAGGAGAGGCGCATGCTTATTCGGTCGTTGACCTTCGCTACCTTGCTGGCCATCGCCGGCCCGTTGTTCGCCGCCGATGGCGACTCACCCCTGGTAGCGGAGGTGGGCAAGTCCCGGCCTGTGATTGTCATTGCGCCCAGCTCTGTCGATCCTGCGTGGGTCAGCCTGAAGAAAGCCTTGGACGAGCCGGCGGGCAAGCAGGGTTTTTCGGAGCGCAACATGGTGCTCTATACCGTGCTCAATACCATCGGCCAGCGTGATGGCAAGGACCTCGACCCGCAAAGCACCATGGCGTTGATCCGTTCTCTCAAGCTGGGAGCGGGAGCGCAGACCAAGATCATCCTGGTAGGCAAGGACGGGGAAAAGAAGCTTGAGCATTCCGGCGCGATCGAACTGAAGCAACTGTTCGATACCGTCGACAAGCTGCCCGAGACGGAAAAACAAGCCACGGCGCCCACCCCACCGCCAGCGCCGGAACCCGAGCCGGCCAAGGACGCCAAAGGCACCAAGCCGGGCAAGGCAACCAAGCCTGCGGCTGCGCCGAAACCGTTGGATGACTGATTCCCCTAAGCGATGAGATCCCCTTGTGGTGAGGGGATTTATCCCCGCTGGGCTGCGAAGCAGCCCCATAACATTCTACTTCATCTGTCTGACAGACCCAGTCGCAGCATTGCAGGGCCGCTTCGCGCCCCAGCGGGGATAAATCCCCTCGCCACATTGGGCTCTCATTGCTGTTCCAGAGTCATCAGGATCTGGTGCGCGGCTCTCACCCGTTCTTCAATCGGGTAGTTCTTGTTCGCCAACATCACGATCCCCAAGTCCTCTCCAGCGACGAACGCTGCGTATGCGCCGAAACCGTTAGTCGACCCTGTCTTGTTGATCCAGGCGCCGTCGGGCGCGGGGCGCGGTGGGGTGAGCAGCTCGGCCTTTTGCGGCGTCAAAGCCATCTGTGGACTGTTGCCGGCGAGCAACCCATCGAGGGTGAGCGGAGGTAGGTAGAACTCCCAGCCCAGCCCCTGGTGCATCCCTCCAATCTTGTAGAAACCTGTTTGTGTCGTAGCAATGGCTCGCTGCAGGTCCGCGTCCAGTTTCCCGGGTTGCAGATTGACCTCGACAAAGCGGATCAGGTCCGCTGAGCTGATCTTCACCCCGTAGGCTTCGGAGGCCAGCGCGCCAGGCCCGACCCGCACAGGCTTGCCATCCTTGGCGTAGCCTTGGGCGTAGGTTGCCAGTTGATTGTGTGGCACTTGTACGTAGCTGTGCTTGAGGCCCAGCCCGGGCATCAGGGTCTGTTCCATCACCTCATCAAACGGTCGACCCAGGCTGCGGGCCGCCAGGAAGCCGAACAAGCCGATGCTCGGGTTTGAATAGAGCCGCTGGGTGCCGGCCGGGTAGAGCGGTTTCCAGGATTTGTAGTAGCCGAACATCCGGTCGGGATGGTCGGCATCGTCGGGAAACTGCAACGGCAGGCCGCCCGCGCTATAGGTGGCGAGATCGAGCAGGCGGGCGTTTTCAAGGGCACTGCCACGCAATTCGGGGGCATAGCGCCCGGCGAGGTCTGACAGCTGCAGTTTGCCCTGGGCCTGGGCGTAGGCGCCGAGTGTCGCGGTAAAGGTCTTGCTGATCGAGCCGACTTCGAACAGGGTCTGCTCGGTGACGGATTTTCTGGTGTCTTTGGAGGCAACGCCATAATTGAAGAACCGGCGCTGGCCGTTGTGCGTGATCGCCACGGCCATGCCCGCGATATCCTGTTCTTTCATCAAGGGTTGGATAACGGCATTGACCGTGTCTTCAATGCGCTCCTGGGCGAAGCCCGGGGTCGTCCCGCAGGCCAGGGCAAAAGTCCCGGCGAGTATCGATTTGGCAATGTGCATCTGGACCGCTCTCGTTAGCCTTCCTTGAGGGCGGTCAATCTAGGACGTTTTCCGCTGTCGGGCAATCCGAGGCTATCGAGTAGAGGCCAGGTTCAGAATGGTCCCACAAGGATACGGGAGCATTCCTACAAAAAAGCTCGGCGGCCTGACGCGACCGGCCTCAAGCCAAACCACACAAAGCGGCGGCCGCCGGGTAAACTCGCGGCTCTTTCCAAAGGAGTTCCCATGAGTTACTACCAGCCCGGCATTCTCGCCACCCCTGTTCCGCCTCAGGCCCGTCATCTGTTTTTTGCCCTGGAATCGGTCGAGGCACTGCCGGCTGCGATCGACAAGCTGTTGCTGCAACTGGATGGCCGCGTGGTAGTCGGCTTTGGCGAGTCGCTGGTTCAGGCGCTGGGCGCCAAGGTCGAGGGCTTGCGCGCGTTCCCGGCGCTGGCGGGCGTCGGCGTGGACAACCCTTCGACCCAGCACGCGCTCTGGTGCTGGCTGCACGGCGAGGACCGGGGCGAGCTGATGCACCGCAGTCGCGCCATCGAAGCGGCATTGGCGCCGGCACTGCGTCTGGTGCAGATGAACGAAACCTTTCGACACATGACCGGCCACGACCTGACCGGCTACGAAGATGGCACCGAAAACCCTCACGACGAAGCGGCCGTGGCCGCCGCCCTGGCCCAGGGCAACGACGGGCTGCGCGGTGGCAGTTTTGCTGCGATCCAGCAATGGCAGCATGACCTGGACGGTTTCGCCGCGATGCAGCCCCATGAGCGAGACAACATCATGGGCCGGCGCCTGAGCGATAACGAAGAGCTCGAAGATGCGCCTGAGTCTGCCCACGTCAAGCGCACGGCCCAGGAAAGCTTTGCTCCGGAGGCTTTTGTCGTACGCCGTTCCATGCCCTGGATCGAAGGTGACCGCGCTGGCCTGATGTTCCTGGCGTTCGGTTTTTCCCTGGACGCCTTCGAGGCGCAATTGCGGCGCATGAGCGGTCTGGAGGACGGTATTACCGATGGCCTGTATCGCATGAGCCGGCCGATTACCGGTGGTTACTACTGGTGCCCGCCGCAGTTGGACGGGCGCCTGGACCTGCGGGCTCTCGCCCGCTAAGCAGCGTCCCGCTCCGGCAGGCTGGTCGCGTTGTGCAAATCGTCGAGTCAACGCTATCCTTGGGCCCGACGTATTTGCCTGGAAACGGGAGAGCAAGCGTGGATAAAGTCATCGTCATCACCGGTGGCGGGCGTGGGATCGGGGCGGCCACGGCGTTGTTGGCGGCCGACCTGGGCTATCGGATCTGCATCAACTACCAGTCGGATGAAAACGCCGCCCAGGATGTGCTCGCCCAGATCCGTGCCAAGGGCGCGCAGGCCATTGCGGTGCGGGCCGACGTGAGCATCGAGGACGAAGTGGTCGGCCTGTTCAACCGCGTGGACACCGAGCTGGGCCGCGTCACCGCCCTGGTGAACAACGCCGGTACGGTTGCCCACAAGTCCCGACTCGATGAAATGTCCGAGTTCCGCATGCTCAAGATCCTGAAGACCAACGTGCTCGGGCCGATGTTGTGCGCCAAGCAGGCGGTGCTGCGCATGTCGCCCCGGCATGGCGGGCAGGGCGGCAGCATCGTCAACGTTTCCTCGGTTGCCGCCCGCTTGGGCGCACCGGGTGAATATGTCGACTACGCGGCTTCCAAGGGCGCATTGGACACCTTCACCGTCGGCCTTTCCAAGGAGGTCGCTGGCGAAGGTATTCGCGTCAATGCGGTCCGCCCGGGCTACATCTACACCGATTTCCATGCCCTCAGCGGCGATCCGGAGCGGGTCAGCAAGCTGGAATCGGCGATCCCCATGGCCCGGGGCGGACGTCCGGACGAAGTGGCCGAGGCGATTATCTGGCTGCTGTCCGACAAGGCTTCGTATGCGACCGGGACGTTTGTGGAGCTGGGGGGCGGGCGCTGATCCTGGATTGCCTGTTCCGGCGCCATCGCGAGCAAGCTCGCTCCCACATTGGAATGCGATCCCCTGTGGGAGCGAGCTTGCTCGCGATGGCAATCCTAAGGGCAACACCGCACTCAGAACGACCGGATAATCCGCCCCAACGTCTCCATGGCCTTTTCCGACACATCGGTCCAGGGCCCGCCATAGTTCAGGCGAATACAGTTCCTGAAGCGCCGGGTCGCTGAAAAGATCGGCCCCGGTGCGATACTGATGCCTTGCGCCAGAGCCATCTGGAACAGTTTCAGCGAATCAATCTGCTCCGGCAGCTCCAGCCACAAGAAGTACCCACCCGCCGGCTGGCTCACCCGAGTCTGCGCCGGAAAATACCGGGCTATGGCGGCGAGCATGGCGCTTTGCTGTTCTTCCAGCGCGTAGCGCAACTTGCGCAGGTGACGGTCGTAGCCTCCATGTTGCAGGTAATCGGCGATCGCGGCCTGGGCCGGCATCGAGGCGCACAGTGAAGTCATCAGCTTGAGTCGCTCGATCTTCCGGGCGTAGCGCCCGGCGGCGACCCAGCCGATGCGGTAGCCCGGGGCCAGGCTCTTGGCGAACGAGCCGCAGTGCATCACCAGGCCTTCGGTGTCGAACGCTTTCGCCGGCTTGGGTGCCTGCTGGCCGTAGTAGAGTTCGGCATAGACATCATCCTCGATCAACGGCACCTGGTAGCGACGCAACAGTTCGACCAGGGCCTGTTTGCGCGCTTCGGGCATGGTCGCGCCAATCGGGTTCTGGAAGCTGGTCATGCACCAGCAGGCCTTGACCGGATGGCGCGCCAGCGTCTGTTCCAGCACATCGAGATCAATGCCGTCGCGTGGGTGGACGGGGATTTCCACCGCCTTGAGTTTCAGCCGTTCGAGCACTTGCAGGCTGGCATAGAAGGCGGGCGCCTCGATTGCCACCAGGTCGCCCGGCTCGGTCACGGCTTGCAGGCACAGGTTCAATGCTTCCAGGGCGCCGTTGGTGACGAGCAGCTCCTCCATGGGCAGCATCAGCCCGCCGACCATATAGCGCAGGGCGATCTGGCGGCGCAGTTGAGGGTTGCCCGGCGACATGTCGGTGACCACTACGCGCGGATCCATGTCCCGCGTGGCGCTGGACAACGAGCGGGACAGGCGTTGCAGGGGAAACAGCGTCGGGCTGGGGAATGCCGAGCCGAACGGTACGGTCGTCGGATCCTTGATCGAGTCGAGCACCGAAAATACCAGTTCGCTGACGTCGACCTCGGTTGACTCGTGGACCTGGCTGCTCGCGACCGGCTCGCAGAACGGGCTCGGCGCGTGATGATTGACGAAGTAGCCGGAGCGCGGCCGGGCACGGATCAGACCACGTCGCTCCAGCAGGTAATAGGCCTGGAACACGGTGGACGGACTGACGCCGTAGGTCTGGCTGGCGTAGCGCACCGACGGCACCCGTTGGCCCGGCCCGAGCATGCCGGAGCGGATCAGTTCGGCGATATCGTCGGCAAATTTTTCGTAGCGTTTCATGGCAGGCCCGGTTTGGAATAACGCGTGGTTCGCGTTTTTAAATGTGGGAGCGAGCTTGCTCGCGATGAGGCCTGCACATACAACGTTGAGGTCGTCTGGCGGGCCGCCATCGCGAGCGAGCTCGCTCCCACAAAAGCAAGGCATCTTAAGGGTTCACCGATTCATCGGTGCTACAAAACGGCTTTTTGCTTCGCTGTAAACATCGGGCTTATCACTGTCGGCAACTTTGAACGTCAGTTCCTGCGAGCCTTTGTCCGGCCGTTCGTTGAGCATCGCCACCGACACCGGCACGTCGACGATTTCTCCGGGCGCCAGGCTCAACTGGGTCTTGCCTTGCAGGACGAAACCGTCGCTGTCCACCAGCGACAGTTGGTACGCCTGGCGTTGCTGGGTCTTGTTGATGATCTTCAGGCTGTAGATGTTTTCGATCTGGCCCTGGCTGTTCTCACGGAACAGCCCACGGTCCTTGCTCACATCCAGCGACACCATTGGCCGCTCCACCAGTGCCAGGGCCAGCGCAGCGATCATGACCATCAGTACCGCCGTGTAGCCGACCAGCCGTGGTCGCAGCAGGTGAGTCTTGCCGCCTTGCAGCTGACGTTCGGAGGTGTATTTGATCAGGCCACGGGCGTAGCCCATCTTGTCCATGATCGAATCGCAGGCGTCGATGCAGGCCGCGCAGCCGATGCACTCCATTTGCAGACCGTCGCGAATATCGATGCCGGTCGGGCAGACCTGTACGCACATCTGGCAGTCAATGCAGTCGCCCAGCCCGATGTTGGCCGGGACCGCATCGCGTTTGCGCGGGCCGCGAATTTCGCCACGGGCCACGTCGTAGGAAATGGTCAGCGTGTCCTTGTCGAACATCACGCTTTGAAATCGCGCATAAGGGCACATGTGCATGCACACGGCTTCGCGCAGCCAGCCGGCGTTGAGGTAAGTGGCCCCGGTGAAAAAAACCACCCAGAACAGGCTGACGCCAGCCATTTGCAGGGTCAGCAGCTCTTCCGCCAGCGGCCGGATCGGGGTGAAGTAGCCTACGAACGTCAGGCCGGTGAGCAGGCTGATGGCCAGCCACAACGTATGTTTGGCCGAGCGTCGCAGCAGTTTGTTCACGCCCCACGGCGCGGCTTGCAGCTTGATCCGCTGATTGCGCTCACCTTCGGTGATCTTCTCGACCCACATGAAGATCCAGGTCCATGAGCTCTGAGGACAGGTGTAGCCGCACCACACGCGCCCGGCGAACACGGTAATCGCAAACAGGCCGAACGCGGCAATGATCAACAACGCCGAGAGCAGGATGAAGTCCTGGGGCCAGAAGGTCGCGCCGAAAATATGGAATTTGCTCTCGGAAAGATCCCAGAGCACTGCCTGGCGACCGTTCCAGTCCAGCCAAACCGTGCCGAAGAACAGCGGGAACAGGACGCCGGCACCGCTGATGCGCAGGGTACGAAACAAACCGCTGAAGCTACGGGTGTGGATCAGGTTGTTGGTAGTCCTGGCCCTGATTCTCGTGGGTGCGGGGTCGAAAGTCTGTATCAACTGGGCGGGGATTCTTTCGCTCATGGTCGGTCGCTCATCAGCCGCTATCTGGCCGGAGCACTATGACCATTGAACTGTTTGCATAACAGACTCAGGTAGCGGGATAAAAAACGGATCAGATACCGCGCGGCCCCGGCCCTGCGACACTTTGATGCACCCGGCGATGACCGAACAACCCCCCTCCTATGGCTAGGGAGCAAGCTCCCTCGCCACGTGGAGTCAGATCACTGAGTCGCTGTCAGTCGCCTTCAGGTTCTGCCGTCCGTCAGCCGCTCCGGCCACGGTCAGGGCATCCACTTCCGCCTCGGTCAGGTAGACCCGCCCGCCATTGAGCTCCACGGCTGACATGGCCTTGTCCGGGTCGGTAATGATCGTCAACTCGCTCGCCGGTCGCTGTTCCTGGCCGTTGGGGGTGACGAAGTGGCAGGTCCGGTTGTCATCGATTCGTACAGTCATGTTGATGCTCCTTCCTTCAATGTCTGAACGTTAGGTGGCGT
Organism: Pseudomonas sp. Z1-29; assembly: GCF_051131995.1. Lineage (NCBI taxonomy): Bacteria > Pseudomonadati > Pseudomonadota > Gammaproteobacteria > Pseudomonadales > Pseudomonadaceae > Pseudomonas > Pseudomonas sp. Z1-29. The sequence goes on from NZ_CP071645.1 coordinate 2,310,415, forward strand.
GCCGCCGGCAGGGTTCGTTGCGGCTGATCAGCGGTCGGTCGCACGTCTCGCATCGCTTGTGGTCCATCATTTATCGAGTGAAGAGAGGAAGGTCCATGGAATCGTGGTGGGATGAAGTATGGATAACCCTGCAAGCTGAATTCGCCGACATCACCGATACCGAGCAGATGACACGGGTGACGGTGCGCCTGGTAATGGCTGCACTGCTGGGGGGCATCCTGGGGTTCGAGCGTGAGCACAAGGGCAAGGCCGCCGGCGTGCGCACCCATATGCTGGTGGCGCTGGGCGCCGCGCTGTTCGTGTTGGTGCCGCAGATGTCCGGCTCCCAGGCCGACGCGATGAGCCGGGTGATTCAGGGCGTCGTCGCTGGCATCGGCTTCCTCGGCGCCGGCACCATCCTGAAAAACGACAATGGCGACGAAAGCCACGTAAAAGGCCTGACCACCGCCGCCGGCCTGTGGATGACCGCCGCCATCGGCGTTGCCGCCGGATTGGGCCGGGAAGCGACAGCGTTGCTCAGTACGGTGCTGGCGCTGGCGATTTTCAGTGTGATGCCGATGATTGTTCGGGCGCTGGAAAAAGATGAAAAGTTGTAACCATTCGCCGGACTGGGCATTGAATTCTGTGGGAGCGAGCCTGCTCGCGAAGGCGGAGTAATCAGCACCACCTATGCTGACTGACACACCGCTTTCGCGAGCAGGCTCGCTCCCACAGGTTTATCACTGATCTGTCGAGTCAAACCCGCTCCGGCGGCGCCTCGCTCGGCGGATCTCCCAAAGGCGGTTGCGGGTCCAGCGGTGGGTCTTTCTCTGGAATCGGCTCGGGATCCGGACCGGGTGGCGGCAGGATTGGGTCGTCGATGTTCGGATCGGGTGTTTCGGCCGGGATGGGAATGGTCATTCGATCGGGCCTCCGGGTTGGATGTGGCTTGAGTCGTGCTTGTCTGGTTGACCATGGCCCGACGGGTTTGATTCCCCGGTGCCGGCCAGTAAATCGTGCTGAACTTTTGGTCGCCGGTCCGGTTCGGAGCTTAAGTGAGTTAAATCAGGGACCCATTGGGCCTTTACCGCCACAAGCGCGTCCATGGGGCGTAGAAGGAGCGATGCTCGATGACTGCCGAACAGCCAAATGACCTGGCGTACAACCCGCATCTGCCGTTGTCCCAGGCGTTGTTATTGCCACGTATTGCGATTGAAAACACCATGCCGGTGATCGATGGCGGGCAGTTTGCCGCCAAGGCCCTGGCGGGACAGGACGTGACGGTGACCAGCAAGGTGTTTGCCGATGGCCACGATAAGTTGGCTGTGCGGATCCGCTGGCGTGCGCTGGAAGACGATATCTGGAACAGCGAAGTGATGACCGAGCTGGGCAACAACAGCTGGCGCGGTCAATTTAACCTACCGGCCGTCGGCCGCTACGTGTTTTGCATCGAGGCCTGGTTTGATCAGTTCGCCAGCTTCCGCTACGAGCTGGAAAAAAAATTCGCCGCCGGGGTCCCCATCAGCCTGGAGCTGCAGGAGGGTCGCAATCACGTGCAACAGGCTGCCGAGCGCAGCGATGGGGAATTGAGCGAACAGCTGGCCGAGTTGCACCAGCAGCTTTCGAGTCTGTTGCCAGAAGAACAGGTCGCCCTGTTCCTTGAACCACGCAGTGCGGACCTGATGTCGCTGGCCGACCATCGGCCTTACCTGAGCATCAGTCCCGAATATCCGCTGGACGTGGAGCGTGAGCGGGCCGAGTTCGCCAGCTGGTATGAGTTGTTCCCTCGCTCGATCACCGATGATCCCAGCCGCCACGGCACATTCAACGACGTGCATTCGCGCTTGGCGGTGATCCAGGACATGGGCTTCGACGTGCTGTACTTCCCGCCGATCCACCCGATCGGGCGCAGTTTCCGCAAAGGTCCGAACAACTCCCTGACCGCCGGCCCCGACGATCCGGGCAGCCCTTACGCCATTGGCAGCGAGGAGGGCGGGCACGAGGCGATTCACCCGCAGTTGGGGACGCGCGAGGATTTCCGCCGCCTGGTGGCCGCCGCAGCCGATCACGGCCTGGAAATCGCCCTCGACTTCGCCATCCAGTGTTCCCAGGATCACCCCTGGCTCAAGCAGCATCCGGGCTGGTTCAGCTGGCGGCCTGACGGCACGATCAAATACGCGGAGAACCCGCCGAAAAAATACCAGGACATCGTCAACGTCGATTTCTACGCCGCCGATGCGATACCGAGCCTGTGGACCGAACTGCGCGACATCGTGGTGGGCTGGGTCAACGAGGGCGTGAAGATATTCCGCGTCGACAACCCCCACACCAAGCCGTTGCCGTTCTGGCAGTGGCTGATCGCCGATGTGCGCACGCAGTACCCGGACGTAATGTTCCTGGCGGAAGCCTTCACCACGCCGGCGATGATGGCGCGGCTGGGCAAGGTCGGTTATTCCCAGAGCTACACCTATTTTACCTGGCGCAACACCAAGGCCGAACTGGCGACCTATTTCACTGAGCTCAATGAGTCGCCTTTGCGCGAATGCTACCGGCCGAATTTCTTCGTCAATACGCCGGATATCAACCCGGCGTTCCTCCATGAGTCGGGGCGCGCCGGTTTTCTGATTCGCGCCGCGCTGGCGACCATGGGGTCGGGCCTGTGGGGCATGTATTCGGGCTTCGAGCTTTGCGAATCAGCAGCGGTGCCAGGCAAGGAGGAATACCTCGATTCGGAGAAGTACGAGATCCGGCCACGGGATTTCACCGCGCCGGGCAACATCATCGCCGAGATCGCTCAGCTCAACCGTATCCGCCGCCAGAACCCGGCGCTGCATACGCACCTGGGGCTGAAGATCTACAACGCCTGGAACGACAACATCCTGTACTTCGGCAAGCGCACGCCGGATGGCAGCAACTTCATCCTGGTGGCGGTGAGCCTCGATCCGCGCAATGTCCAGGAAGCCAATTTCGAATTGCCGTTGTGGGAGATGGGCCTGCCGGACGATGCCCAGACCCAGGGCGAGGATTTGATGAACGGCCACCGCTGGACCTGGTATGGCAAGTACCAGTTCATGCGGATCGACCCGGCATACCAGCCGTTCGGGATCTGGCGGATCAGCGTGGCGTGAGGCGCGAGAACGGCTCTCGTGGCGAGGGGATTTATCCCCGCTGGGCCAGCCCCAATGGGTCAAAACGGATACGTCCGGTTGGCCGCGCTGAAGCTTTTGGGGTCGCTTCGCAACCCAGCGGGGATAAATCCCCTCGCCACAGAGATCTTGCATCACAAAAGAAACAAGCCTGTGACCCGCGGTTCTATCGAATTTTCAGGAGTTGCAAATGGCCAAGAAACCCCGGTCTGCCACCTTTATCAATGACCCGCTCTGGTACAAGGACGCGGTCATCTATCAAGTCCACGTCAAATCCTATTTCGACTCCAACAACGACGGGATCGGCGACTTTCCCGGGCTGATCGAGAAGCTCGACTACATTGCCGACCTGGGCGTCAACACCATCTGGCTGCTGCCGTTCTATCCTTCGCCCCGGCGCGATGACGGTTATGACATCGCCGAGTACCGTGGCGTCAGCCCCGACTACGGCACCATGGCCGATGCGCGGCGCTTCATTGCCGAGGCCCACAAGCGCAACCTGCGGGTCATCACCGAGCTGGTCATCAACCACACCTCGGACCAGCATCCCTGGTTCCAGCGCGCGCGCAAGGCCAAGAAGGGCTCGAAGGCGCGTGATTTCTACGTCTGGTCGGATGACGATCACAAGTACGACGGCACGCGGATCATTTTCCTCGATACCGAGAAGTCCAACTGGACCTGGGATCCGGTGGCCGGCCAGTACTTCTGGCACCGCTTCTATTCCCACCAGCCGGACCTCAACTTCGACAACCCGCAGGTCATCAAGGCCGTGCTGTCGGTGATGCGCTACTGGCTCGACATGGGCATCGATGGCCTGCGCCTGGACGCGATTCCGTACCTGATCGAGCGCGACGGCACCAACAACGAAAATTTGCCCGAGACTCATGACGTCCTCAAGTTGATCCGCGCCGAGATCGACGCCAATTACCCCGACCGCATGCTGCTGGCCGAGGCCAATCAGTGGCCGGAAGACACCCAGCTGTATTTTGGCGATGTCGACGCTCAAGGCCTCAATGGCGACGAATGCCACATGGCGTTCCACTTCCCGTTGATGCCGCGCATGTACATGGCGCTGGCCCAGGAGGATCGTTTCCCGATCACCGACATCCTGCGCCAGACTCCGGAGATTCCAGCCAATTGCCAATGGGCGATTTTCTTGCGCAACCACGATGAGCTGACCCTGGAAATGGTCACCGACAAGGAGCGCGATTACCTATGGAATTACTACGCGGCCGATCGCCGGGCGCGGATCAACCTGGGCATTCGCCGTCGCCTGGCGCCGCTGATGGAGCGCGACCGTCGCCGCGTGGAATTGCTCAACAGTTTGCTGCTGTCGATGCCCGGTACGCCGACTTTGTACTACGGCGATGAAATCGGCATGGGCGACAACATCTACCTCGGTGACCGCGACGGCGTGCGCACGCCGATGCAGTGGTCCATCGACCGCAACGGCGGTTTCTCCCGCGCCGACCCGGCGAGTCTGGTGCTGCCGCCGATCATGGATCCACAGTACGGCTACCTCTCGGTGAACGTCGAGACCCAGGCCGGCGACCCGCACTCGCTGCTCAACTGGACCCGTCGGATGCTCGCGGTGCGCAAGCAGTCCAAGGCCTTCGGCCGGGGCACGCTGAAAATGCTGTCGCCGAGTAACCGCCGGATCCTTGCCTACACCCGTGAATACACCGGCCCGGATGGCAAGCATGAAATCATTCTCTGCGTCGCCAACGTTTCACGTAGCGCCCAGGCGGCGGAGCTGGACCTCTCGGCCTATGCCGGCATGGTCCCGGTGGAAATGCTCGGGGGTAATGCCTTCCCGCCCATCGGTCAGTTGAATTTCCTCCTGACCCTGGCGCCGTACGGCTTCTACTGGTTCGCCCTGGCGGCGGAAAACCAGATGCCGAGCTGGCATGTGGAACCTGCGCAGAGCCTGCCGGACTTCACCACGCTGGTACTGAAAAAGCGCTTGGAAGAATTGCTCGAGGCGCCGTCACGCACCACGTTGGAGCAGAGCATTCTGCCAAGCTGGCTGCAGAACCGTCGCTGGTTCGCCGGCAAGGACAGCGCTATCGAGAAAGTCGACATCGTCTATGGCGTGCGCTTCGGTGATCCGCAACGGCCTGTGCTGTTGAGCGAAATCGACGTGACCAGTGCCGGTCAGACGCTGCGCTATCAACTGCCATTCGGTCTGTTGGCCGAGGACCAGGTGGGCCCGGCGCTGCCCCAGCAACTGGCCTTGTCGCGGGTCCGCCGGGGGCGTCAGGTCGGGCTGATTACCGATGCGTTCACCCTGGAGAGCTTCGTGCGAGCCGTGATGCAAGGCATCCAGGCCAACACGGTATTGCCGTGCGCCGATGGCGAGTTGCGTTTTGAACCCACCGCAGGCCTGGCGGCGCTGAACCTTGGCGCCGAGCCGGAGGTGCGCTACCTGTCCGCCGAGCAGTCCAACAGTTCGGTGGTGGTTGGCGGCAGCCTAGTGCTCAAGCTCATCCGCAAGGTCGCGTCGGGCGTGCATCCGGAACTGGAGATGAGCGCTTACCTGACCGCTGCCGGCTTCAGCAATATTTCGCCGCTGCTGGGTTCGGTGATTCGCCGCGACGCGAGGGGCGAGGATGCGCTGCTGATGATCGCCCAGGGTTACCTGAGCAATCAGGGTGATGCGTGGGAATGGACACAGAACAACCTCGAGCGCGCCTTGCGCGACGAACTGGCGGACGCGGTGTCCGAACAGGAACAGCACTACAACGCCCTGGGCGAGCTGAAGGACTTCGCCGGCATGCTCGGCCAGCGTCTGGGGGAAATGCACAAGGTGCTTGCCCAGCCCACCGACAACCCGGACTTCGCGCCGCAGGCCACCAGCACCAAAGAGGCCCAGGCGATCGGCAAGGACGTTGTCGCCCAGGTGGAAAACGCCTTGCGTCTGCTCAAGCAGAACCAGGGGCAATTGAACCCGGCGGACCAAGCCATGGTCGCACGCTTGCTGGAACACAGGAAAACCGTGCTGGCCCATGTCCAGGAACTGGCCGGCAAGGCGGCCGGTGGCTTGCGTATCCGGGTGCATGGCGACCTTCACCTGGGGCAGGTGCTGGTGATCAAGGGCGACGCCTACCTGATCGACTTCGAGGGTGAGCCGGCGCGGCCGTTGCATGAGCGGCGTGGCAAGCACAGCCCGTACAAAGACGTCAGCGGCGTGCTGCGTTCCTTCGATTACGCGGCAGCGATGGCGGTCCAACTGCACACCGTGGACACGACGGCCGACGCCGATGCGGCGCGCAAACGGGTCGCCGACCGCTATTTGATTGAGGCCCGCCAGGCATTTGTCGAGGCGTATCGGCTGGCGGCAGCTAGTCTTGCCCATGAATGGAAGGATGCTGAAGGCGAGGACGCCGCGCTGGCGTTGTTCGGCCTGGAGAAGGCGGCCTATGAAGTGGCTTATGAAGCCGAGAATCGCCCCGCCTGGCTGCCCGTGCCGTTGCACGGTCTGTACGGGCTGTTGAGTGGGCTGCAACCCTTTTCCGATTTAGCCGGACCGATTTAGTGGAGAGAATCATGAGCGTCTCGAACAAGGAAACCCAGGGGCAGGCCAAAGAGGCATTGTTGCCGGCCCCCCGCGACATCGACGCGCTGGTGCGCGCCGAACACCAAGATCCGTTCTCGATCCTGGGCCCGCATGGCGACGGGGCGGGCGGACAATTTATCCGCGCGTACCTGCCCGGTGCGTTGAGCGTGCATGTGCTCGCCCGTGACGGCGGCGAGGAGCTGGGCGAATTGCAGGCCACCGAAACGCCGGGCCTGTTCGTCGGCCATTTCGACCGCGCACAGCCGTACCTGCTGCGCACCCGTTGGGCGGGCGGCGAGCAGGTTGCCGAAGACCCCTACAGCTTCGGCCCGCTGCTGGGGGAGATGGATCTTTACCTGTTCGCCGAAGGCAATCACCGCGACCTCAGCGCGTGCCTCGGTGCGCAACTGAAGACGGTTGATGGCGTCGACGGTGTGCGCTTCGCGGTCTGGGCGCCGAACGCGCGCCGGGTGTCGGTGGTGGGGGACTTCAACGTCTGGGACGGGCGCCGGCATCCAATGCGCATCCGTTATCCGTCCGGCGTGTGGGAGATATTCATCCCGCGGCTCGGTCCGGGTGAAGGCTACAAATACGAAATCCTTGGCGCCCACGGCATCCTGCCGCTCAAGGCCGACCCGGTGGCCCTGGCCACCCAGATGCCACCGGACACGGCATCCAAGGTCGCCGCGCCGTTGAAAATCGAATGGCAAGACGACGAGTGGATGCAAAGCCGCCGCGAGCGCCAGCTACCCGGCGCGCCGCTGTCGATCTACGAGTTGCATGCCGGTTCCTGGCAGTGCGAGATCGACGAGGCGGGGGAGGTTTCCCGGCAGTACAACTGGCATGAAATGGCCGAGCGGTTGATTCCCTACGTCAAGGACCTGGGCTTCACCCACATCGAACTGATGCCGATCATGGAACACCCGTTTGGCGGCTCGTGGGGCTATCAACCGCTGTCGCAATTTGCCCCAACCGCGCGTTTCGGTTCGCCCGATGATTTCGCCGCGTTCGTCAACGCCTGCCACCAGGCCAATATCGGCGTGATCCTCGATTGGGTGCCGGCGCATTTCCCGACCGATACCCACGGCCTGGCCCAGTTCGACGGGACCGCGCTGTATGAATACGGCAACCCGCTGGAAGGCTTCCACCAGGATTGGGACACGCTGATCTACAACCTCGGGCGCACCGAAGTCCATGGGTTCATGCTGGCCTCGGCCTTGCATTGGCTCAAGCATTTCCATGTCGACGGCCTGCGGGTGGATGCGGTGGCCTCGATGCTGTATCGCGACTATTCGCGCAAGGCCGGCGAGTGGGTACCCAACCGCCACGGCGGACGGGAGAACCTGGAAGCCATCGACTTCCTGCGCCACCTCAACGACGTGGTTGCACTGGAGACGCCCGGCGCGCTGGTGATTGCCGAGGAGTCCACGGCGTGGCCGGGTGTCAGCCAGAGCACGCAGCAGGGCGGCCTGGGTTTCGCCTACAAATGGAACATGGGCTGGATGCACGATTCGCTGCATTACATCCAGCAGGACCCGGTGTACCGCGCTCATCACCACAACGAACTGAGCTTCGGCCTGGTTTACGCCTGGTCCGAGCGTTTTGTCTTGCCGATTTCCCATGACGAAGTGGTCCACGGCAAACGCTCGCTGATCGACAAGATGCCCGGTGACCGCTGGCAGAAATTCGCCAACCTGCGCGCCTACCTGAGCTTCATGTGGGGCCATCCCGGCAAGAAACTGTTGTTCATGGGCTGCGAGTTTGGCCAATGGCGCGAGTGGAACCATGACCAGCAATTGGACTGGTACCTGCTGCAATACCCCGAGCACCGGGGCGTGCAGAAGCTGGTGAGCGACCTGAACCGGCTCTATCGCGAAGAACCGGCGCTGCATGACCAGGACGATGCGCCGCAAGGCTTCCAATGGCTGATTGGTGACGATGCGGTCAACAGTGTCTATGCATGGCTGCGCTGGAGCAAGGATGGCCGGCCGGTACTGGTGGTCGCCAACTTCACGCCGGTGCCGCGCGAGGCGTATCGGGTCGGCGTGCCGTTTGGCGGACGCTGGGTGGAATTGCTCAACAGCGACGCCGACACCTATGCCGGTTCCAACTATGGCAACGGCGGCGGTGCATCCACCGAGGCGATCCCCAGCCATGGCCAGGCGCTGTCGCTGGAACTGAACCTGCCGCCGCTGGCGGTGCTGATCCTGCGACCGGAGGGATAGGCCCGGATTCATTTGGATCACATTGATCCAATGTGGGAGCGAGCTTGCTCGCGATGGCGGTCAGTCAGTCACAAAAGTGCTGACAGACACTCCGCTGTCGCGAGCAGGCTCGCTCCCACAGTGCTGAGCTAAAAGTCCTCAGCCTCTCAGCGCACCAGGCACGGCTGCTTGTTGTTGAATGTCCAGCCCGGGATCAGATACTGCATCGCCACCGAATCATCCCGCGCCCCAAGTCCCATGCCTTTGTACAACTCATGAGCCTTGGCCAACTGGTCCATGTCCAGTTCGATCCCCAGCCCCGGTTTCTTCGGCACCTGCACGCAGCCACCGCGGATCTGCAAGGGCGCCTTGGTCAGCCGTTGGCCGTCCTGCCAGATCCAGTGAGTGTCGATGGCGGTGATGTCGCCCGGTGCGGCGGCCGCGACGTGGGTAAACATCGCCAGGGAAATATCGAAGTGATTGTTGGAGTGAGAGCCCCAGGTCAGGCCCCATTCATTGCACATTTGCGCCACCCGCACCGAACCCTGCATCGTCCAGAAATGCGGGTCCGCCAAGGGAATGTCGACCGACTGCAACGTAATCGCGTGACCCATTTCGCGCCAGTCGGTGGCAATCATGTTGGTGGCGGTCTTGAGGCCTGTGGCGCGACGGAATTCGGCCATGACTTCACGACCCGAATAACCATTCTCGGCACCGCAAGGGTCTTCGGCATAGGCCAGCACCTTGTGCTGGTCACGGCACAGGCGGATGGCCTCCTTGAGTGACCAGGCGCCGTTCGGGTCCAGGGTGATGCGCGCCTGGGGGAAACGCTCGGCCAACGCCGTCACCGCTTCGATCTCTTCATCGCCCCTGAGCACGCCGCCCTTGAGCTTGAAATCCTCGAAGCCATAGTGCGCGTGGGCCGCCTCGGCCAGACGTACCACCGCGTCAGCGTCCAGGGCTTTTTCGTGGCGTACGCGGAACCAGTCGTTTTCAGCCTGCGGTTCGCTGCGGTAGGGCAGGTCGGTCTGCTGGCGATCACCGACGTAGAACAGGTAGCCGAGCATCTTCACTTCATCGCGCTGCTGGCCTTCGCCGAGCAGGGCGGCGACCGGTACATCCAGGTGCTGGCCGAGCAGGTCGAGCAACGCAGCTTCCAGGCCGGTGACGGCGTGGATGGTGATACGCAGGTCGAAGGTCTGCAGGCCGCGACCGCCGGCGTCACGATCGGCAAAGGCCTGGCGTACGCTGTTGAGGATTTTCTGGTAGGTGCCGATCGGGCTGCCAACCACCAGTGAGCGAGCATCTTCAAGGGTCTGGCGAATGCGCTCACCGCCGGGCACTTCGCCCACGCCAGTATGCCCTGCGTTGTCCTTGAGAATCACGATGTTGCGGGTGAAAAACGGGCCATGGGCACCGCTGAGGTTGAGCAACATGCCGTCGTGGCCAGCCACGGGCACAACTTGCATGCTGGTGATGATCGGGGCTTTGCTGGTTTCTTGGGTAGTCATCGTGTACGGATCCTTGAGTTATTGTTGTGGTCAGGCGTGACTGGTAGCCGGGTCGGTGGAAGGCTTTAGGGTTTTCGGCTTGGGCGTATTGCGCGCGGCAAACACGATGATCGCGGCAATGATCGACGTGGCCGCCAGGCCATAGAGCCCGCCCTGGATCGAGCCGGTGTGCTGCTCAAGCAGGCCGAAAGTAGTCGGGGCGACGAATCCGCCGAGGTTGCCCACCGAATTGATCAGCGCGATGACACCGGCGGCGATCCGTGCGTCCAGGTAGGCCTGGGGGATCGGCCAGAACAGCGAAGAGGCGGACTTGAAACCCAGGGCCGCAAAGCAGATCGCAACGAAAGCGAAGATCGGCCCGCCGGTGGTGGACATGAACATGCCTGCCGCAGCGATCAACAGGGCAGCGGCAACCCAGGCCTGCTGGAACTTCCATTTGGCCGACAGCGAGGCGAAGGCGTACATGCCGACGATCGACAGCAGCCAGGGAATCGAATTGAACAGGCCGACCTGAAGGTCGCTGAGCTCGCCCATCTTTTTGATAATGCTCGGCAGCCAGAAGGTCGCCGCGTAGATGGTCAGTTGGATAAAGAAATAGATCAGGCAGAACAGGATGATCTGGCGGTCCTTGAGCAATTGGCCGATCGACAGTTTGATCGGCGTCGCCGCTTCACGGGCCGCCTGTTCATCGTCGATGGCCTTGACCAGCGCATCCTGCTCGTCGCGACTGAGCCACTTGGCGTCGTGAGGCTTGGAGTCCAGCCAGAACCAGACGAACACACAGAGGCAGACCGAAAACATCCCCTCGATGAAGTACATCCACTGCCAGCCGTGCATGCCCAGGCCGTTGATCTGCAAAAGCAGCCCCGACAGCGGGCCGGAGATCAGCGAAGCGATCGCCGAGCCGCTGAGGAAAATCGCGATGGCCTTGCCGCGCTCGACGCCGGGCAGCCACCGCGTGAAGTAGTAGATCACGCCGGGAAAGAAACCGGCTTCGGCCACACCCAGCAGGAAACGCAGGATGTAGAAGTGGGTTTCGTTCTGGATGAAGGCCATGCCTGCCGCCACCAGGCCCCAGGTGAGCATGATGCGGGTCAGCCAGATACGGGCGCCGATGCGTTGCAGGAGGATGTTGGACGGGACTTCGAACAGCGCGTAGCCGATGAAGAACAGGCCGGCGCCAAAACCATAGGCGGCTGCGCCGATGCCCAGGTCGTGCTCCATATGGGAACGGACGAAGCCGATGTTCACACGGTCGATGTAGTTGACGATGAACATGATGACGAACAGCGGCAGGATGTGGCGCTTGACCTTGGATATGGCCGAGGACAGCACCGGATCCGCGCCGGCATCTGCCTTGAGGCTGGATGAGTTCACTGGATTTTCTCCCACTGTTTATTTTTATGCGGGGCATCGTGCAGGTGCCGATGTTGATAGACATCATACAAGTTGATTTTTTTATCTGACAAGCAGTTTTTGAGCACGATTGGATTGAATGTGGTCATCCTTATACCGTGTTTGTTGGCTTTGATGAGGTTGTGGCCGGATTGCTCAGGCGTTGAGACAGCAAACGCCTGGTGAGCTTTCCAGGATTAAGCCAGCGTGATATTGGCTGTTGTCATACAAGTTGGCCTGCATCCGCAAACAACTCCGACGCGGCGGATGGTAGGATCGACGAGCCTGTTTTCAAGGAACCCGTGGCACATGCAGCAAGACACTCAAACGCCTCTGCGCAAGCGCACCCACAACCTGGCCCATGACCTGGTGGCGAAGTTGAGCCAGAGCATCCTGCTGGGGCAGTTGAAGCCTGGAGAGAAACTGCCGTCGGAGGGTGCTTTCGTGCGCGAGCATGGGGTCAGCCGCACGGTGGTGCGCGAGGCGATCTCCAAATTGCAGGCCTCGGGGTTGGTGGAGACTCGCCATGGCATCGGTACTTTTGTGCTGGAGCAGACGGGAGAGCAGGGGCTGAGGCTCAACGTCGATACTGCAGCGGGCGTGCGCGGGATTCTCGAATTGCGCCTGGGCCTGGAAACCCAGGCCGCGGCGCTGGCGGCCCAGCGCCGCAGTGAGGAGCAATTGCAGCAGATGCGCCAGGCGCTGGACGACTACCAGCGCTTGCTCAACAACAACGACAGCTGCGTCGAGGCTGACCGGCGTTTTCATTTGCTGATTGCTGAGGCCACGGATAACAGCTGTTTTGTCGAAATCATGCAGCACCTGGGCAGTGCGATGATCCCCCGCACCCGGGTGAACATGGCCGAACGCGGCCAGGCGGACCTGGGCAAGCTGGCGCAGTTTGCGAACCTGGAGCACGAGGCGATTTTCAACGCCATCCAGCGCCAGGACCCCGATGCCGCCCGCGCCGCCATGTGGCTGCACCTGACCAACAGCCGCGACCGGTTTGGCGCAGGGACCTGAAAGATCCGCGTCGCCTGGTCTGTCGCCTTCGCGAGCAAGCTCGCTCCCACATTCGATTGCAGGCGCTGCCGGATTCCGCGCCATGGCGAATCCCCCGTGGCGAGGGAGCTTGCTCCCGCTGGCCTGCGCAGCAGGCCCCTTGCATTCTCGCAGTCTGATCGCGTCAGCCGGTTTTGCGACTGCTGCGCAGTCGAGCGGGAGCAAGCTCCCTCGCCACGGGGCCGGTGCAGGCAAAAAAAACCGGCGCAACCAAAGTTGCGCCGGTCTGCTGCCAGTGGTCACGCGGATATCGTGGGTCCGCGCAGCCACCGTTTTGCCTGTTGCCGGTTACGCCCGCTCCAGTGCGAGAGCCACGCCCTGACCGCCGCCGATGCACAGTGTCGCGAGGCCTTTCCTGGCGTCGCGCTTGATCATTTCATGCAACAGCGTCACCAGCACCCGGCAACCCGATGCCCCGATCGGATGGCCCAGGGCAATGGCGCCGCCGTTGACGTTGACCTTGTCCATGTCCCATTGCAGTTCCTTGGCGACAGCCAGGGATTGGGCGGCGAAGGCTTCGTTGGCTTCGATCAGGTCAAGTTGATCCAGCGACCAGCCGGCCTTGTCCAGGCAGCGACGGGTGGCCGAGACCGGGCCGATGCCCATGATGGCCGGGTCGACACCGGCGTTGGCGTAGGCACTGATTTTTGCCAATATCGGCAAGCCCAGCGCCTTGGCTTTTTCCGCGCTCATCAGGATCACGGCGGCGGCGCCATCGTTGAGCGAGGACGCATTGCCCGCAGTGACGCTGCCGTCTTTCTTGAAGGCCGGCTTGAGCTTGGCCAAGGATTCAGCGGTAGTACCGGCGCGGGGCTGCTCGTCAGTAGCAAAGGCCACCGGATCGCCCTTGCGCTGGGGAATCAGGATCGGCGTGATCTCATCGGCGAAACGCCCGCCTTCGATGGCGGCGACGGCTTTCTGATGGGACGCCGCGGCGAAAGCATCCTGCGCCTCGCGGCTGATGCCGTATTTGTCCACCAGGTTCTCGGCGGTGATGCCCATGTGGTAATCGTTGAACGCGTCCCACAGGCCATCGGTGATCATGCTGTCGATCATCTTCGCGTGGCCCATGCGCAAACCGGTGCGGGCCGCTGGCAACACGTACGGGGCCAGGCTCATGTTCTCCATGCCGCCGGCGATGATGACTTCGGCATCGCCGCAGCGAATCGCCTGGGCGCCCAGGTGCAGCGCCTTGAGACCCGAGCCGCAGACCTTGTTCAGAGTCAGTGCTGGCACGGCATGGGGCAGGCCGGCGAGGATCGACGCCTGGCGCGCCGGGTTCTGTCCGGAACCTGCAGTCAATACCTGGCCGAGGATCACTTCATCGACCTGCTCGCCGGAAAGACCGGTCTGTTCCAGCAAGCGACGGATCACCGCGGCGCCAAGTTCCGGCGCGGGAATGGCCGCCAGCGAGCCCTGGAAGCTGCCGATGGCGGTACGGGTAGCGGCGACAATCACGACTTCTTGCATCGAATCTCTCCTCACTGGGCAGCGAACTGCATTTCAGGTACGTGGTCCGGCACGATCAGCTTGCCGGCGGTCTTGGCGACGATTTCCTCGACGCTGACGCCTGGGGCACGTTCCTTGAGAATAAAGGCGCCGTCCTGGATTTCCAGGTAGGCGAGGTCAGTCAGTACGCGCTTGATGCAACCGGCGCCGGTCAGCGGCAGGCTGCAGCGCGGCAGCAGTTTCGACTCACCGTCCTTGGACGCATGGGTCATGGTGACGATGATGTTCTCGGCACCGGCCACCAGGTCCATCGCGCCGCCCATGCCCTTGACCAGCTTGCCGGGAATCATCCACGACGCGATGTTGCCCTCGACGTCGACTTCGAACGCGCCGAGTACGGTCAGGTCGATGTGGCCGCCACGGATCATGGCGAAGGATTCGGCCGAAGAAAAGATCGAAGCACCGATGCGCGCGGTAACCGTCTGTTTGCCGGCGTTGATCATGTCCGCATCGACTTCGGCTTCGGTGGGGAACGCGCCCATGCCGAGCAAGCCGTTTTCCGATTGCAGCATGACTTCCATGCCTTCGGGAATGTAGTTGGCTACCAGGGTCGGGATGCCGATACCGAGGTTCACGTAGTAGCCGTCCTGCATTTCGCGGGCGACGCGCTGAGCCATTTGTTCGCGGGAAAGTGCCATGGTGTTATTCCTTCATTCGGGCCGGGGGCAGGGGATCACTTACGCACGGTGCGCTGTTCGATGCGCTTTTCGAACGTGCCGCAAATGACCCGGTCGACGTAGATGCCGGGCGTATGGATGTGCGCCGGGTCCAACTCGCCGGGCTCGACGATTTCCTCGACTTCGACCACGGTGATCTTGCCCGCCGTGGCGGCCAGCGGATTGAAGTTCTGCGCGGTATGGCGATAGACCACATTACCGAAATGGTCTGCCTTCCAGCCTTTGACGATGGCAAAGTCACCGGTGATGGACTCTTCCATCAGGTACTGGCGGCCATGGAACTCACGCACTTCCTTGCCTTCGGCCACTGGCGTGCCGACGCCGGTGGCGGTGAAGAAGGCCGGGATGCCAGCGCCACCCGCACGCATTTTTTCCGCAAGGGTGCCTTGAGGGGTGAGCACGACTTCGATTTCGCCACTCAAAAGTTGCTGCTCGAACAGGGCGTTTTCCCCCACGTAGGAGGCGACTACCTTGCGGATCTGCCGGTCCTCCAGCAGCACGCCGAGGCCGAAACCGTCGACGCCGCAGTTGTTGGAAACCACGGTGAGATCGCGGGTGCCCTTGCGCTTGATCTCGGCGATCAGGTTTTCCGGGATACCGCACAGGCCGAAGCCGCCGGCAATGACAGTCATGCCGTCCTTCAAGCCCTCAAGCGCTTCCTCATAGGAGCTCACGCGTTTGTCGAAACCTGCCATAGACACCTCTTTTATTCTTGAGTGGGGTCGCAATGAAATGCAGTGTTGCGCCAAGTCATATATTTGTTAAGTTGATTTTTACGTGGGATTGATTGATAAAACTCAATAGTTGCTGCCCTTCACTTGCAGCTTGAAACTCACTGCTTGCCGCTGGGAGCGCAGCGACCATGACCCTCAAGCAAATCCGCGCCTTCCTCGCCGTGGCCCAGAGCCTGAGCTTCGCCGTCGCCGGCGAGCGGCTGCATCTGTCCCAATCGGCCCTGAGCCTGACGATCAAGGCCCTGGAAGAAGGACTCGGCGGTCGCCTGTTCAGTCGTAACACCCGTAACGTGGCGTTGACGCCCGAAGGTGAATCGCTGCTGCCATTGGCACGCCGCCTGGTGGCCGACTGGGAAAACGCCGAGGATGAAATGCGCCAGCGCTTCACCTTGCAGCGCGGCCGCGTGACGCTGGCGGCGATGCCCTCGTTTGCCGGCAACCTGCTGCCGCCGATCCTCAAGACCTTCCGCGCCCGGTTCCCGAATGTCAACGTCACGGTCAACGACGTGATCAACGAGCAGGTGCTGGAAATGGTCCGCGATCGTCACGTGGAACTGGGCGTTGCGTTCGAGCCGATGCAAAGTTCATCGCTGGCGTTCACGCCGTTGTACCTGGATCGCTTCGTCGCGGTGGTGCCGCTGGATTCGCCGCTGGCCAAGCTCGGCGAGATCCGTTGGCAAATGCTGCTGGAGCAGCCGTTCATCACCTTGCAACGACCCTCGACGGTACGGGTGATGCTCGAAGAGCATCTGCAGGCTCGCGGTATGAAATTGCCGGTCGAGTTTGAAAGTCATCAGTTGGCGACAGTCGGACGGATGGTTGCCAGCGGCCTGGGCGTGAGCGCCGTACCGGCCCTGTGTGTCGGCCAGATGCACGAGCTGGGCGCCCGCTGCATCATCCTCAGCGATCCGGTAATAGAGCGGGCCATCGGCGTGCTGACCAAGCCGGGTCATGAATTGTCGGCGGCGGCCCAGGCGATGTTCGATACGCTCAGGGATCAGGATATGGGCGCGCAGTTACCTTCGGCATAACCCAATCCCTGTGGGAGCGAGCTTGCTCGCGATAGCGGTGTGTCTGCCAACATTGATGCAACTGATCCAACGCTATCGCGAGCAAGCTCGCTCCCACAGTGGATGGCGGTGTTAGATCAGCAATGGCAACAAGGCTTCGCAAGCCACTTCAACCTTCAGATCCAACAGCTCATCGGCGCGGGTCTTGCCTCGGTTGATCGCCAGCAGCGGCTTGCCCTGATCCTTGATCGCCCGGCACAGGCGAAAGGCCGAATACGCCATCAGCGATGAACCCACCACCAGCAATCCATCCGCTTGCCCGACTGCCTCGGTGGCGCGAGTCGCGGTAGCGGCGGCGACGTTTTCACCAAAGAACACCACGTCGGGTTTCAAGCGTTCGCCATCGCAATGCGGGCAACGGGGGATTTGAAAGCGGGCCTCGAAGGCCGGGTCCAGCAAGGTATCGCCGTCGGGCGCTTGCACCGCATCGACACCGGCCAGGTACGGGTTCTGGTCCTCCATCAACAACTGGATCTGCTGCCGCTCGCTCGGCTGGCCGCAGTCCAGGCATAGCACCCGATGCAGGCTGCCGTGCAACTCGATGACATCGCGGCTCCCGGCCCGGTCATGCAAGGCGTCGACATTCTGGGTGATCAAGCCGCTGATGCGCGCCTGGCCCTGCAACGCCGCCAAGGCCTCATGGGCCTGGTTCGGCCGTGCCTGGCGCAAGCGTGGCCAGCCCAGCATCGCTCGCGCCCAGTAGCGCCGCCGCGCTTCGGGCCTGGCGAGGAACTCCTGGTACATCATCGGTTGCCTGCCCCGTCGCACGCCGTCGCTGTCCCGGTAATCGGGTATGCCGGACGGCGTGCTGATGCCCGCTCCGGTCAGCACCAGGTAGCGCCGTCCGGTCAGGTATTCGTGCAATTGTTCGACGGGGTCACGGTGAAGATCGTCGGGCATGGGTGTACTCCGCTGGCCTGGATTCCTTGAGGGTAGCATCGGCTTCGCCAAGCGCCTTTCGTCGCCCGCCGAAGGTGATTGTTCAAACTTTCCCGGCGCGCGCGACATCCACCTTATGTGCGGTATTTCAGCGCTCTCGCACTGCGGTGCGTCGATGAACACTGATTAAGGAGAAGGTAAATGGCAACCCCTAAAGAGAACCTGCTGGATTGGCTCAACGACGCTCATGCCATGGAACAGCAAGCGGAGAAAATGCTCAAGGCCCAGGCCGAGCGGCTGGAGCACTACCCCGTGCTCAAGGCGCGGATCGAACAGCACATCGAAGAGACGCTCGGCCAGCAGAAGCTGGTGGAACAATGCATCCAGCGCCTGGGCGGTAGCCCGTCGATGCTCAAGGACATGGCCGGCAAGCTGATGGCGTTCGGTCAAGCCATGGGTGGCATGGCGATGAGCGACGAAGTGGTCAAGGGCGCCATGAGTGGCTACGTCTTCGAGAACCTGGAAATTGCTTCGTACACGGTGCTGATCGAAGCGGCGAAAGTGGCCGGCGATGTGGAAACGCAAAAGGCCTGCGAGCAGATTCTGCCGCAGGAAATCGCCATGGCTGAATGGCTGCGCGATCATCTGCCGGAAATCACCCAGGCGTTCCTTGAGCGTTCGGCCAATCCGCATACCGAAGCCAAGCGCTGAGGTGCAATGCGAGGCGCGGCCCGGCACGGTTCGGCCGCGCCAAACCTGCCATCAACCGCAAAGAGGACAGGTATGAAGCAGACCACCGGTGAGGTTAGAGCCATCAATCGACAGAGTGCCAGGGTGGGCGTCTATGTGGCGGAAGAAGACGGCCATACGGTGCTCGAGCTAGGCCCCGCCAATGATGTCGACATTGGCGATGTCATTGAATGGAACAGCGGAGCGGCCCTTGGCACGCAGACTTATCGCAACCTGACCAAAGGCTGGACCGACGAAGTGTATGTAGCGAAGCACGGCGTCGCGGCGGCCAACCTTGAAGTTCAATTACTGGTGGGATCCTGACGACAGCGGACCCCTGGAGGACAAACATGAGCGAACTGCAGTGTGGCTGCCCCGGCTGCCATTGCGAGGTAGATCCCGAACGGGTGTTCAATCATGACGGCGAGGCCTATTGCAGCCAGGCCTGCGCGGAACAACACCCGAATGGCGAGCCATGTCCGGCGGCGGATTGTCATTGTGAACAAAGTGGCAAGGTCGGCGAGCGGGACATTACCAATAACCAACTGGATGAAGCGCTGGAGGAAACGTTCCCGGCCAGCGATCCGATTTCACCCTGAACATCGCTTTATCCGGGCATCGGCGACAGGGTGCCCGGACACCGCAAGCCGGTCAGTGCGGTGGTGCAAGACAACACCGGCAGCTCGCGAGTTTTGGCTTCCTGGAACGGCGCGCGGCCTGGGTGACGAGACCGGTGCAATGGGGTGCTGGCGCCATCCGGCCCTTGGCGGACAGCGTGGAAAGACACGCACTGTTTTTGAGGTTTGGAGTAGGTCCCTGTGGGAGCGAGCCTGCTCGCGAATGCTATTTATCATTCGATATGAATGTTGAACTTTCTACCGCTTTCGCGAGCAGGCTCGCTCCTACATTGTTTGGTATTTGCTGTTGTTAATTGATCGCCGCTTGTGCGATAGCCGATTTCAATACATGCCAAGCGCAGCGGTATATAAATAAGACGATGACCGTTCGTCGCCGTTTGAAGCACTTTCTTCAAACCTTGAGCGGTTCAGGTTTTCCGAATAAGTACGAGCCAACGGGGTTCGCAAATAGCAACTAACGAGGTGAATGAAATGGCAAATACAGGCAATAACAACCCTGGCAATTTCGCTAACGATCGTGAGAAAGCATCGGAAGCCGGCAAGAAAGGCGGCCAGGCATCGGGTGGCAACTTCGCCAACGATCCGGAACGCGCAGCCGAGGCCGGCCGTAAGGGTGGCCATATGTCGGGTGGCAATTTTGCCAACGATCCGGAACGTGCCGCAGAGGCCGGCCGCAAAGGTGGTCAAGCCTCGGGTGGCAATTTTGCCAATGACCCTGAACGGGCTTCTGAAGCGGGCCGCAAAGGTGGCCAGGCGTCGGGTGGCAACTTTGCCAACGACCGGGAAAAAGCTTCCGAAGCCGGTAAGAAAGGCGGTGAAAACAGCCACGGTGGCGGTCGTAAATCGTAATGTCCCGTGGTCTCTGCAGGCCCCATGCCGTTGGCATGGGGTCTGTTCCGGCCACTATCGATTTAAATAGCGTCGGTCATGTCATGCCCGGCTCCGTTTGTTCACTTATATTAAGACGTGGATGAGTTTCTGTTGATTGAAACTACCATTCGTCTTCTGCCTTGAATAAAAAACAAATCTTATCCGTTTAACTTCTTCTGACTTTCATGGGCCTGCCGTCGGCAGTGTTCTCATGAGTGTCCTGATCGAGGAGTTCTACCATGTTCGTACATAACAAACGACTGCAATATACCGTGCGTGTCGCTGAGCCCAATCCAGGACTGGCCAATCTGTTGCTTGAACAGTTTGGCGGCGCCCAGGGCGAGTTGGCGGCGGCGTCGCGCTATTTCACCCAGGCCTTGTCCGAAGATGATCCGGGCCGCAAAGACCTGCTGATGGACATTGCCACCGAAGAGCTCAGCCATCTGGAGGTGATCGGTTCGATCATCGTCATGCTGAACAAGGGTGCCAAGGGCAAGATGGCTGAAGGCGTCGAGCAGGAGGGCCAGCTGTACCGGGAAATCAACGGGGCCGGCAATGACTCGCACATCACCAGTGTGCTGTATGGCGCCGGCTCGCCGTTGACCAACTCGGCCGGTGTGCCATGGACCGCCGCCTACATCGATACGATCGGCGAACCGACGGCGGACATGCGTTCGAATATCGCCGCCGAGGCCCGGGCTAAAATCGTTTACGAGCGGCTGATGAACGTCACTGACGATCCTGGTGTGAAAGAAGCCCTGGGCTTCTTGATGACCCGGGAAATCGCCCACCAGCTGTCGTTCGAAAAAGCCCTGCATTCCATCCAGCCCAACTTCCCGCAAGGTAAACTGCCAGGCATGCCGGAGTTCACCAACGTGTACTTCAACATGTCCCAGGGTGAACCTACCGTGCGCGGTCCATGGAACCAGGGCGACGATTGGGAGTACGTCGAGAATCCGACGCCAGCGGTCGACGGCGGCGATGGCCTGGCCAGCGTGCAGTTGAGTGAAAAGGACGAGGCACTGTTGATGGACATGAAGGCGCGGACGATGTCCAATCCTGAAAGCAATCCCACCACGGGCGCCGACTTGGGTTCGGGGATGCAAGGTGACAAACTGTAAGAAGTTGGCGAGGGGGCCTTGCCCCCCCGCCCGAAAATTCCGCCCGATCGTTCTGCCAATGCGCTCGGCGGTCGGGTATTGCACGGCCAAATCAACAAGGACCTTTGATGGACCAGCCCACCTCCCGGATCCGATCGCCCTGGCGTACCTGGCTTGATCCTGTGCAAAACAACCTGCTGCTGGGCGTGAGCTTCTGGCTGGGATTGGCACTGGTCGCCGTACTGCTGCTGTATAGCGGCTACAACGCCCTGGTGGGGGCCGATCGTCAACACCTCGGCTATGCGGCGTTGGGTGGGTTATCCGGTTTTGCCGCTACCGCGCTGGGGGCGATGATGGCGGTGGTGCTACGCGATATCTCGTCGCGCACCCAGGACATCATGCTCGGTTTCGCTGCCGGGATGATGCTCGCGGCCAGCTCGTTTTCGCTGATATTACCGGGGATCGAGGCTGCGCAGATCATTTGCGGCAACCAGTTGCTTGCTGCCTTGGTGGTCGTTATCGGCCTGGCGCTGGGCGTCGCGCTGATGGTCGGGCTCGACCGCTTCGTGCCCCACGAACATGAGCTGAGTGGGCGCCGCGGTCCCGAGGCCAAGCGCATCAACCGGGTGTGGTTGTTCGTCCTCGCGATCACCCTGCACAACCTGCCGGAGGGCATGGCCATCGGCGTCAGCTTTGCCAATGGCGATCTCAAGGTCGGTCTGCCCCTGACCACCGCCATCGCGATCCAGGACATCCCCGAAGGCCTGGCCATTGCCATGGCGCTGCGTGTGACCGGGATCAGCACCCTGCGGGCCGCACTTATCGCGGTCGGCTCGGGATTGATGGAACCGCTGGGCGCGGTGATCGGCCTGGGCATGTCCTCGGGCGTGGCCGTGGCTTACCCCATCAGCCTCGGGCTGGCGGCGGGGGCGATGATCTTCGTGGTTTCCCATGAAGTCATTCCGGAAACCCATCGCAACGGCCACGAGACACCCGCGACCCTGGGCCTGATGATGGGCTTTGCGGTGATGATGTTCCTCGATACCGCGCTGGGTTAAAGCGCACCCGAAACCCTCTGTCCAGGCGTGCACGGATTTTCTTGAACATCCGCATTTTGCTCCGGGTCAGTGTTGATGACAGGTGAAGCGGCGCTTCACCACTTCAACCCGAAGGAGGATGCCGAGATGGCCAGAAAAACCGTGACGGACCTGTTCATTCACGAACTGTCCGATGTCTACAGCGCCGAAAAGCAGATCACTCGTGCCTTGCCCCGCATGGCCCGAGCCACCACCAACCCCTTGCTGGCGCAAGCCTTCAACGATCACCTTGAAGAAACCCAAGGCCAGATCGAACGCATCGACACCCTTGTCGAAGTGGCGGGTATCAAGCTCAAGCGCATGAAATGCATTGCCATGGAAGGGCTGGTGGAAGAGTCCAAGGAGCTGATCGAAGAAATCGAAAAAGGCGCAGTGCTCGATGCAGGGCTGATCGGTGCCCAGCAGAAGATCGAGCACTACGAAATCGCCAGCTACGGCACGCTGATCGCCATGGCCAAGCACTTGAACCTGGGCGACGAAGTGGTCGGTTTGTTGCTGGCGACGCTCAAGGAAGAAAAAGCCACCGACGAGAAACTTTCGAAAATCGCCGAGCAGGGCGGGAACCAGGCGGCGACGATGGAAACCTGAGGTTGAATTGACGAGTTCTTGTGGCGAGGGAGCTTGCTCCCGCTGGACTGCGCAGCAGTCCCAGGATTTTGGTGACGCTGGAATTTTCAGGGCTGCTGCGCAACCCATCGGGAGCAAGCTCCCTCGCCACGGGTGCAGTGTTGAATCGGGCATTGGTGTTCACCCAATGCCCGATTTTTTTTAAGCGAAACCCAGCCGAACGCCCCCAACGACCGCACAGCGTCTGACAATAAAACTCGTTGGAACTACGCTCCCGCGCGTCCCGTCACTTGTTCTGAGAGGCACTTATCCAGGCAACGTTTCGGCGCTTGCCTGATGTTGAGTTTTTCATCACGGAGGCGATGGACAGACATGACTATCCCGGACAACAACACCGAGCGACAAAGCGGTAACGCAAACCAGGGACGACCTGAAGAATCCCTGAACCACATCAAGGAGGACGTTAACGAAGCCATCGGCAGCGCCCGCGAAAAGGCCGATGCGCATTTCGGCCAGTACCGCGATACCGCGGCGGACCAGATCGATGCACTGGCGCGTGGCGCGAAGTCCGCGATGTCCGAGCTTGAAGCCAACGACACCCTTGGGTTGTCGCATTATCTGGCGGACATGGCCGACAGCATGAGTGGCCTGGCCAGCAAACTGCGCAACAAGAGCGCTGAAGAGCTGCTGCACGATGGCTCTCGCCTGGCGCGGGATAACCCCGGCCTGTTCCTCGCCGGCAGTATTGCGGTGGGGTTTGGGCTGTCGCGTTTCCTCAAGGCTGGCACCTCGCCGATCACCACCGAAGTGCAAAGCCCTGCCTCCACGGAGTCGGATCCAGCCGCCGAAGGTTTCGGCGCCCAGCCCTTCGACGCGCAGCCCTTTGACCCCGTGCCTGATCCTATCGGTCCGGGGGCGGGGACCAGCAGCGGCCTCGCCACCGGCGTAACCCCGACTTCACCCAGCGTTCAGGACCATCCCAGTGATTCCGCCACCGGCTCGCTGCCGGGTTCGGCCAATACCAGAGGAGAATTGTGATGAATCGACCAGACCCGGATATCCAGCGTTCCGCCGGCGCCTCGACGCCCGAAAACGATGCCTCGGTCATGGGCTTGCTGCGGCAACTGACCCACGAAGTCCCCTCGCTCTTTACCAAGGAGCTGGCGCTGGCCAAGGCTGAATTCCAGGCGAGCCTCAACACCCTGAAGGCAGGTATCGCCGCAGTGGCCGGGGGCGCCATGGTGCTGATGGCCGGCTTCATCATCCTCCTGATGGCAGTGGTGTATGGCCTGAGCACGATGATGGCGCCGTGGCTGGCCGCGCTGATTGTCGGCGTGGTGGTGATGATCATCGGTTTTGTCATGGTCCAGTCCGGCAAGAAGCAATTCGAGCCTTCCCATTTCAAGCCTGACCGAACGCTCGATGCCATGCACAAAGACCAGGAAGCCCTGCGGAGGAAAGCCTCATGAAGGATGAATTGAAGACTGAAGCGGAGAAGAGCCCGGAGACCATCGAGCGCGAGATCGACGAACAGCGCGCCCATATCAGCCACATCGTCGATGCCTTGGGCAGCAAGTTCACGCCGGGGCAGATGCTTGATCAGGCCTTAGGCATGGTGAAAGGCAATGGCGCCGAATTTTTCGGCAACCTGGGCACGACGGTGCGCAACAATCCGGTGCCAACCGTGCTGACCACGGTCGGCTTGTGCTGGCTGATGCTCGGCCAGAACCACCCGCCCCGGGTCGGTTATCGCGTTGGCCCCGACCAGGACACCAATGGCTGGAGCGAGGGGCTGTCCGGTGGCCTGGACAGCGCCCGCGGTCATCTGCATGACACCACCAACTCCTTGCGCGAAGGGTTTCATCAGCTCAAGGACAAGGCGTCGCATCTGGCTGATGGCCTGGGGGCGAGCGCCCGTAATGCACGGCATAGCGCCACGCAGACAGGCGACCGTCTGGCCCACGGTTCCCAGGATCTGGGCGATCAGTTCAGCCGCCTGCTCAAGGAGCAACCGCTGATGATGGCGGCAGCGGGTATCGCCTTGGGCGCCATGCTCGGAGCAGCCCTACCCAGCACGTCGACCGAACAGCGGGTAATGGGCAAAACCAGCGCCGGCTTGGCCGACAAGGCCAAGCAAAAGGCCCGCGACGGCTACGAAACGGTCCGCGATACGGTGAGCAAGACCACCGAGCACCGTGACGAGCCAAGCGCTGCGCCGGCCACCGGGCATGCGCATTCCGGCGCGGATCTGTCTGGCGGCCTGGGTACCTCGTAAACGGGCAATGATACGGCGCGGGGAGACCCGCGCCGTATCTGTCGGGATTCACGGCAGCCTTGGTTATTTCCAGGCGCGGTAAACCGTCAAGGAGGCGGCACATGAACCATCAGGTTCCGTTCAGCGGCCACCTGGTCTTCATCGGCTTCGGCTCCATCGCCCGGGCCACGTTGCCATTGGTACTGGGGCAGGACCATATCGAGGTCAGGCAAATCACCGTGATCGCGCCGGTGATCGACCAGAACCTCTGGTTCAAGGATCGGGGGATCCGTTTTGTCCGCAAGGCATTGACCGAGCAAACCTTCGCGCAGACGCTGGATCGCTGGGTCAAACCCGGTGACTTCATCGTCAACCTTTCGGTGGAAGTCAGCTCTCTGGCCATTATCGAATATGCCTGCGCCAAGGGCGCCCTGTACCTGGATACCTGTGTCGAACCGTGGGCCGGCGGATATGACGATCCGCACCTGGATTTTTCCCATCGCACCAATTACGCGCTGCGTTATCAGGTCCTGAGCCTGCGCAAGAAATTGGCCGGAGGGCCGACGGCGGTGGTCGCTCACGGGGCCAATCCGGGCTTGATCACTCACTTGCTGAAGGCCGGCCTGGTGGAGCTGGCGGTGCAGTTGGAGCATCCGATACCTCAGCGCCGCGCCGGTGTCGATTGGGCCAGGTTATGCATGGAATTGGGGATCAAGGTGATTCATTTTGCCGAGCGTGATACCCAGCGTTCCCGGCAACCCAAGGAGGACGACGAGTTCGTCAACACCTGGTCAGTGGAGGGCTTCATCAGTGAAGGCAGCCAACCGGCGGAGCTGGCATGGGGCAGCCATGAGCGAACCTGGCCAGCGTCTGCCCGGCGCCATCGCTTCGGCAGTCGCAATGCGATCTACCTGGCACGCCAGAGCGCCAGCGTGCTGGTCAAGACCTGGACGCCGTTGGGCGGGCCATGCCTGGGGCTGATGATCACCCATCATGAAACCGCTTCCACAGCCGACCTGCTTACCGTGAAGGACCAGCGTCGACTGATCTATCGCCCGACCCTGCATTACGCCTACCACCCCTGCAACGACGCCTTGCTCTCGGTCCACGAGCTGATTGGTCGCGGCTGGCAAACCCAAGCCCGGCAGCGCATCCTCAACGGCGAAATCGACAGCGGCGGGGCAGATGCGCTGGGGGTGTTGTTCATGGGGCATGAGCTGAATGCCTACTGGTTTGGCTCGGTGCTGAGCATTGACGAAGCTCGCGCGCTGGTGCCTTTCAACAGCGCTACCACTCTGCAAGTGGCGGCAGGCGTGCTGTCTGGCATCGTCTGGGCGGTTGAGCATCCGGATCGCGGCATCGTCGAGCCGGAACAGCTGGACCATGAGCGGGTGCTGGAAATCGCCAGGCCCTACCTCGGCACTCTGGTGGGGCAGCGCACCGACTGGACGCCGAGTGGCACTTCGCATAAACAGTCCGAGGAGGGCGCTGCGGATAGCTGGCAATTCGAACATTTCACCCGGTTTTAACTGACACGACCGCGACTCGTGGCGAGGGAGCTTGTGGCAGACCCTGTGGGAGCGAACTTGCTCGCGATAGCGGTGTGTCAGCAAAGTTGACATCGACTGATACGCCGCCATCGCGAGCAAGCTCGCTCCCACATTGACTTGTCTGACGGCCTACACTCAGTCCATGGTTGAGAAAAATCCAAGGTGGCGCAATCGTGCGGCGTTCGCTGATGCTGGCCGTGATGCTCGTTCTGGCGGGGTGCGCCACGTCGCAGCGCGGCCAACAGGTCGCCCCGGTGATGATTGCGCCGGACACCTGGCGGCAGGCGGACCGGCAGATCATCGCCGCGTCGAAAAGCGCCTCCGAGCAAGCCGAACTCTATGCGCGCGGATCGATGGAACATTGGCGAGTGCTGGTCTACGAGCGCACCGAGGCTGCATTCATCCCCTGGTTCAGTAGCTACTGGACCCAGGAGTGGCTGGCCGTGAAGGTCAGTTGGTATTCGGCAAGCGCCAAGGGCGATGCGGACTCGTCGTCCAGGCGCCTGGCGGGTTACCTGCAGGAACAATATCGCGAGCAAGTGCTGGAGCCGGTGGCGGTGGAAATCGATCCCGAGGCGATCCGGGCCAACGCGACGGGGTATTACCTGCGCCTGCTCAACCAACAGGTCCAGGTCATTGCGCAACGGCACCGAATCCCGACCGAACTGATGAATCGACGTCTGCACGCGATTACGGCCGTCAACCTGGGACCGCCAGCGACGCGCAACGCAACGTTGTACGAAATGGTCCACACCGAACCGCTCAATACACTGCCGGCCTATGCGGCGCTGATCGATCATGTCGACAAAGCCGCCGACACCGGTTCCGGTCCGTCGGACGCCGTGATTGCCACGGTGGCGCAACGTACCAGTGAAAAAATCGAGGCGCAGTTCGCCACGCGAGGAGCGACCGGTGCGGCGGCGGCCGTCGCCGGGAAGGCGGCAGGGGCGCTGATTTCGGTAGGCGTGGCGGGCATCCGGGCGATCATCCATGAGGGCGAACGGCCGGAAATGGAAGCGCAGATCCGTAAAAGCCTGAGTGCGGCGTTCGACGAAGCGTGGTTCAAGTCGCTCAGGCATCCCCTCAGCGGCGTCATGGCGGCGGTCTACTACCTGGCCGGGCAAATCGACGATAGCCTGGTGGCGGCAGACCTGAGCAACCGACCGGTGTTCCTGCCTGTCATCGAACCATGAGCGCGGTCACTCGGACCCGAGCGTGACCCGGCAGCCTTTGCGCTGACGGATCTGTTCGTCCGTGGGGCGCTCCTTGATGAACTCGAAACGCGGCTCGCCTTCGCTGTAGACCACCAGCCAGCCCCATTCCAATTCACTTTCATCCTGCCCAGGCCGGGGCGGCGCGGCCCACCAGGGTTCCTTTTGCATGATCTGGCGCATCGGTTACCTCCTGCGGGTTGATCCTTGACTATAGACCGCAGGATTTCACGACAAGCGCCCACGCTCCTGGCCACGGTTTTTTTCGGGCAACTCAGTGTGCTCTGACCCCACCCACCAGCGTCTAGCGTCTGTATCCCCGCACTCGAACGGGGAATGACCGGACCCCTGCGCACATGCAAGCACTGTTGAACGAGATCCTCGATGCGGTTCGCCCCCTGATTGGTCAGGGCAAGGTGGCCGACTATATTCCTGCCCTCGGCACCGTGGCGGCCAATCAACTCGGCATTGCCGTGTACAGCAACGATGGCGAGATCTATTGCGCGGGCGATGCCGAGACGCCGTTCTCGGTGCAGAGTATTTCCAAGGTTTTCAGCCTGGTGCAGGCCATCGAGCATTCCGGCGAAGCCATCTGGGAGCGCTTGGGCCATGAGCCCTCTGGCCAGCCCTTCAATTCCCTGGTGCAACTGGAATTCGAGCGCGGCCGGCCGCGTAATCCGTTCATCAACGCCGGTGCCTTGGTGATTTGCGATATCAACCAGTCACGCTTCGCCGCTCCGGCGTTGTCGATGCGCGATTTCGTCCGACGGTTGTCGGGCAATCCCCAGGTGATGGTAGACGGCAAGGTTGCCGAGTCGGAATACCAGCACCGC
Organism: Pseudomonas sp. Z1-29; assembly: GCF_051131995.1. Lineage (NCBI taxonomy): Bacteria > Pseudomonadati > Pseudomonadota > Gammaproteobacteria > Pseudomonadales > Pseudomonadaceae > Pseudomonas > Pseudomonas sp. Z1-29. The sequence goes on from NZ_CP071645.1 coordinate 2,338,986, forward strand.
GCGCGCAACGCGGCGATGGCTTATCTGATGCAGTCCTTCGGCAATTTCCATAACGACGTGGAAGCGGTATTGCGCAGCTATTTTAGCCATTGCGCGCTGCGAATGAACTGCATCGACCTGGCCCGCGCGTTCTGCTTCCTGGCCAACGATGGTTTTTGCAAGCACAGCGGTGAGCAGATCCTTAGCGCTCGCCAGACCCAGCAAGTCAACTCCATCATGGCCACCAGCGGCTTGTACGATGAGGCCGGCAACTTCGCCTATCGCGTTGGCCTGCCTGGCAAGAGCGGCGTGGGCGGCGGGATTGTGGCGGTGGTGCCCGGGCAGTTCAGCGTCTGCGTCTGGTCGCCGGAACTCAATACCGCCGGCAACTCCCTGGCTGGCATGGCCGCGCTGGAACTGCTCAGCCAACGGATCGGCTGGTCGGTTTTCTAGAAGCCAAAAAAGGCCCGCTCCTGACGCAGGAGCGGGCCCTTTGTATTTGTGGAATGTCAGCAGAGGCGGTCGATGACCCGGACCTCGGCAGAGTTCTGCACCGACTGCCAGGCCTGGGTCAGCGTTTGCAGCACGCGGCCCATGAAATCCTTGTCAGCGGCGGCTTTCTTGCCGACGTAGCCCTGGCCGCGACGGTACATCTTCAGCCGGGCACACAGGTCTTCCTGGCTTTTCTCGAATTCTTCTTCCTGGGTGAAAGGCGAGAGGCAGTCCATATGGACCTGGCCAGTCTTGCTGATCCACAGGATATGGCTATCCAGGGTGTCCTTGTGTGCTGCGAACATGCGAGCCAGTTCATCAATAGATGGTTGATTATTCAGATTCATGTGTAAGCCCCTTGACCATTTGGTTGATCTGTCTGGTGGTTCGCAAAACTTCGCTGTTCGGTAATTGCCTGCCTGCTACCGAAAGCAGGTCGTCAGCGCTCGTCCGTCGAATCCGACGGGGTCGTGCATCGGTTGTGTAGTGTTATCGAAGGGCTGCTACGCAAATGCGCTACAACGATGAGAAACAGCGAAGAATCTTCAGGTCAGTGTCGACTTTCGACAGTCGAGCCCATGCGTCATGAGGATTGATCGCCAGCGTTTCTCGTCCTTGTTACCGAACGGTCTTGCCAGGTCAGCACCTTCAATCTGCCTTGTGGGCAGTCCCTTATCGAAAAAAACAGCTCGGCGGTCAGACGAGCTTGCTCAAACATTTACCGTACTCCCGATCGGGGAGACGTCTGCATCATGCAAGGGCAAATCGGAGGCGTCAACGGTTTTGTAGTGATTATTTTTAGTCACTACATATTGTCGGACAAAATGGTTTGGGTATGAAAAACCAGCGAAAAGGAATCATGCATCTTTAGGATGAGGGGGTTCTTTGTGGCGAGGGAATTTATCCCCGCTGGGTCGCGAAGCGGCCCCGGGCATTCCTGCGCAAGCACGGCGGTGGTAGATATTTCTGGGGGCGCTTCGCACCCCAGCGGGGATAAATCCCCTCGCCACGAAGGGACTCAGTGGGTTCAGGTGGCCTTGGCCTTGGCCTTGCCCGCTTTGCGCGGTGCGCCGTCGGCCTTGCGCTTGGCCGGCTTGCGTTTTTTCTTCCACGGCGCCGCGCCACGTCCGGCGGGGCTGGCCGTGCCGTTGATGGTCAGGCTCATGCCTTGGCAGCGGGCGACGTGCTTGCTCATCCAGGCGGCTTGTCGCGTGACGAATTCTTCCAGGCTCATCTCACCGCTCTGCACCATGTCCAGGGCCTGTTCCCAGATGGCGGTGGTGCCGGGGTCGGCGATCGCCCGAGGCACCGCGTCGATCAGGCTGAACGCCGCTGGAGTGGCGGACAGGGCCTTGCCGTTTTTCACCAGGTAACCACGATCGAGCAGACCCTGGATGATCGAGGCTCGGGTTGCTTCGGTGCCGATGCCGGTGGTGTCCTTGAGCTTCTGCTTGAGCAGCGGGTCCTCCACCAGCTTGGCGACATTTTTCATCGCCTTGATCAGGTCGCCCTCGGTAAACGGCTTGGGCGGCTGGGTCCACAGGTCCTTGGGGATCACCTCGTCCACATTGCAATCGCGGCCTTCGGCGAGCGGCGGCAGGGTTTGTGGCGCGGGGGCTTCGCGGCCGCGTGTGGGTGCCAGTGCTTCGGGCAGGGCGCGTTTCCAGCCGGGTTCGATGATCTGCTTGCCGACGGCCCGCAGGGCCTGGCCGGCACAATCGAAGTCGGCCTGGGTCCGGTCGTATTCATGGTTGGGCAGGAATTGCGCCAGGTAGCGCGCGCGAATCAGCGTATAGACGGCCCGTTGCTTGCCGGCGAGCTTGTCGAGGTTCTTCGCCGCGGCCGTGGGAATGATGCCGTGGTGCGCGCTGACCTTGGCGTCGTTCCAGGCGCGGGATTTGCGTTGCGGTTGCAGGTGCTCGCGCAGCGGCGCAAGGCCCGGGTCGGCCTGGGCGAGGGCGGCGAGAATGGCGGGTGCTTCGCCGTGCTGGCTCAAGGGCAGGAAACCGCAATCGCTGCGCGGATAGGTGATGAGCTTGTAGGTTTCGTAGAGCGACTGGGCAATGTCCAGGGTTTCCTGGGCGCCAAGGCCGAGCTTCTTCGAGCAGACCTCCTGCAGCGTGCCCAGGTCGAACGGCAGCGGCGCGGCCTCACGCAGCCGTTCGGTGCGGACCTTGATCACCCTGGCGGTAGCGGCACTGCCCATGGCTTTTGCCGCATCGCGGGCGAGGGCCTGGTTCAGGCAGCGCTCCTGGTCGTCGCAGGCATCCGGATCGGCGCGCCACTGGGCGGTGAAGGCCGTGCCGGCGTGGCTCAGTCGCACGTCGATGGCCCAGTAGGCGACCGGGACGAAATCGGCAATGCTACGGTCGCGGTCTACCACCAGCCGCAAAGTCGGTGTCTGCACGCGGCCTACCGGCAGCACGCCCTGATAGCCGGACTGACGCCCAAGGAGCGTGAACAGGCGACTCATGTTCATGCCGATCAGCCAGTCGGCCCGAGAGCGGCCCAGGGCCGAGTGGTAGAGGTTGAAGGTTTCCGCTCCGGGCTTGAGGGCGGCCAGGGCCTTGCGGATCGATGCTTCGTCCAGCGCCGACAGCCATAGGCGCTGGATGGGCCCGCGATAGCGGCAATGCTCGACCAGTTCGCGGGCGATCATTTCGCCCTCGCGGTCGGCGTCGGTGGCGATGATCAGTTCGGTTGCCTCGCCCAGCAAGCGCTTGACCGCTTTGTACTGGCCGGCGGTTTTCGGTTTGACGGTCATCTTCCATTGCGCCGGCACGATGGGCAGGTCGGCCAGCACCCAGCGCTTGTAGCGGGCATCGTAGGCGTCGGGCGGGGCCGTCTCCAGGAGGTGACCGATGCACCAGGTGACCGTGACGTTTGCGCCCAGCCAGCAGCCGTCGCCGCGTCGCGTGGCGCCCAGCACCGCGGCGATATCCTTGGCCTGGGACGGTTTTTCACACAGGTACAGCCGCATAACGCCTCTTCCTAAGCAGGTTTCATGGGGCGCTAGCATGGTCAGGGATCGGCGTCGCGGCAAGCTTTATCTGTATGGATATACAGATAAAACGTTGCGCTGCGTTGCAACGGGCCGTTTGGCGCAACGCCCGGCGGTTGTCTGCACAAGCAGAATGAATTTCTCGCAAGGGCGTCGCTCATAACTTGCAGAGCGGCTGAAACCGCAAAGCAAGCTAATGGAATCAAGGAGAGTCACTTTCATGAATTCGATGCCGAAGGGCAACGGACAGGCGACCACACGTTTGATTCTCGTCGTTGAGGATGATCCGACCATCCTGGAGTTTCTGTGCGAAATCCTGGAAGAGGAAGGGTTTGTCGTCGAGCCTCGGGAAAGCGCAGATTCGGCGCTGACATTCTTGGAGGAGAGCGCCGACTATGTGGACCTGCTGCTGACCGATATCACCATGCCCGGGGCGATGGACGGAGCGGACCTGGCCAACCTGACCGGGGACCGCTGGCCGCAGATACCGCTGCTGATCATGTCGGGCTTCGAGACGCCGGAAAGCGCGGGGATCAAGCACCAGGCCTCGTTCATCGCCAAGCCATGGGCGCTGGGACAGATGCTCGATCTGGTGGAGAGCACGGTGAAAAGCCATTCGGTTCACTGATCAGGCTGAAGCCACGGCAGGTTTTTTCGCTCTCATCCGGTTGCAATACGGCGGTCGCTACGATGACAATGCGAGTCATTATCAGTCGCGAATTATTCCATTGTCATGTCCGCCCACGATCTGTCCCTACGCAGCGCCGTCAACGATCTGTATTGCGACCATCATGGTTGGCTTCAGGGGTGGCTGCGCAAGCGCCTCGGCAATACCTTCGATGCGGCGGACCTGGCCCAGGATACCTTCGTTCGGGTGATCAAGGCGCGCTCGGCACTGGATATCCGCGAGCCGCGGCCCTATCTGTCGATGATCGCCAAAGGGCTGCTGGTCGATCTCTTTCGCCGCCGTTCCCTTGAGCAGTCGTACCTCGAAGCGCTGGCCGCGATGCCTGAAGCGCAGCAGCCATCGCTGGAAGAGCAGGCGATCCTGTTCCAGGCCCTGATGGAAATCGATCGGCTGCTGCAAGGCCTGGGGCCGAAGGTCAAGCAGGCGTTCATCCTCTCGCAGTTCAACGGCTTGACCTACCCTCAGATCGCCGAGCGCCTCGGCGTCAGCGTACGTACGGTCAACAACCACATGGCCAAGGCCATGGAACACTGCTGTCTGATGCAAATCCAGTTGCAGCTCGCATGAACGTGTCGCCCGAGCAATTGCAGGCCATCCGTGTCGCGGCGCAATGGTATGCCCGGCTTCATTCCGGCACGACGACTGATGCGGAGCGGGACGGATGGCGGGCCTGGCTGGCCGCGGATCCGCTGAACGAGCAGGCCTGGCAACGCATGGCGGCGGTATCGGAACAGATGGCCAGCGTGCCGGGCGCATTGGCTGCGCCAACCTTGAGTGCCCACCCTGGCCGACCTCGTCGAGAGGTGCTGCGCAGCGCCTTGCTGCTGACCTCCGCCGGCTGCCTGGGATGGCTGGGCTGGCGCAGCGAGACCGCGCAGAACCTGCTTTGCGATTACCGGACCGGCGTGGGCGAGCGGCGTGAGTTCCAGTTGGTGGACGGCAGCACGCTGCTGCTCAACACCGACACCTCGGTAAACGTCCGTTTCGATGGCCGCCAGCGGACATTGACGCTGTTGTGGGGCGAAATTCTCGTAACGACCGGGGTCGATCCCTTGCAGCGGCCATTCAAGGTCGTCACTGGCCAAGTCGAAGTGCTGGCCCTGGGGACGCGATTCATCGTCCGCGCTCAGGACGACGGCGGTGAGGTGGCGGTGCTGGAGAAGGCCGTGCAAGTCAGTTTGCGCAGCGGCGGGCCAGCCCAGCGGGTCGACGCGGGTGATCGCCTGGGCTTCACCGGTCGGTCGCTGGGTGCGTTGCGCGCCAATGATGTATCGGTGGGTGCCTGGCAACAGGGCAGCATCATCGCCATCGACCGCCCGCTGTCGGCCTTGCTGGTGGAGCTTTCCCGCTATCGCACGGGAATATTGCGCTGCGACCCGGCCATCGGCGACTTGAAAGTCTCCGGCGTTTTTCCCATCGACAATACCGATCTTGCCCTGGCGGCACTCGAAACCGGTTTCTCGTTGCGCGTGACTCGCTACAGCCGGTTCTGGGTCCAGGTGTCGCGTGCCTGACAAGGCCGACGCGCTCCCGTTGGTCCGGTTGAAAATGTTTTTGCACTTTTCCTCGGCATCGTTCGGCTCATCCCTCAGTGAGTTTTCTTGACTGTTTTGGGGGGAGGGGACACATGTCTCGCGTGAACACGCCAGGTCGTCTGGCAATCGCAATGAAAATCGGTTTTCTGGCCGCCACGTCTTTCGGCGCCTGGGCGGCGTACGCCAGTCCGGTTGCGCAGGCTTCGGTGCCACAACACTCGGCGCAGGCCTACGATATCGGCGCTGGCACCCTGGTGGATGTGCTGACGCGTTTCTCCAGCCTCGCCGGCGTCGCGATTTCGTTCGATGCCGCACAAATGCAGGGGATGCGGTCGCCAGGCTTGAAAGGCTCCTTTGGCGTGGCCGAAGGTTTCGCGCGCATCCTCGGCAGTAACGGCCTGCAAGCCGAACCCCAGGCCAACGGGACCTACCGGCTGCGTACCGCACCTGCGCCCGGCTCGGCGCTGGAGCTCGGCACCACGACCATCGACGGCCAACTGCTCACGGCAACCACCGAAAACAGCGGGTCCTATACCACTGGGGCGGTGACCATCGGCAAAGGCGAGCATTCGCTGCGCGAAACGCCGCAATCGGTCACCGTGATCACCCGCAAGATGCTCGACGATCAGAACCTGAACACCATCGAGCAGGTGATGGAAAAGACCCCGGGTATCACCGTCTACGACTCGACCATGGGCGGCAAGTATTTCTATTCCCGCGGGTTCCGGATGTCCGGCCAATACCAGTACGACGGCGTGCCGCTGGACATGGGCAACAGCTATGTCCAGGCCGACAGCTTCAGCAGTGACATGGCCTATTACGACCGGGTCGAAGTCCTGCGCGGCGCTGCCGGCATGATGAAGGGATCCGGCGGTACGTCCGGTGGCGTCAATTTCGTCCGCAAGCGCGGCCAGGCTACGGCGCAGACTGAACTCAGCCTCTCGGGCGGCACCTGGAACAACTATCGCGGGCAGGTCGATACCGGTGGCCCGTTGAACGACGCCGGCACCGTGCGGGGCAGGGCGGTGATCGCCGAGCAGAGCCGGCGCTATTTCTACGACGATGCCCGGCGTACGGATCAGGTCTATTACGGCGCCCTGGATATGGACCTTGCACCCGACACCACGCTCGGCCTGGGCGTGGCGTACGAGGATGTCGACGCGAGCCCTTGCTGGGGCGGGCTGCCACGCTACCGCAATGGCAGCGACCTGAAACTCGGCCGTTCCACTTGCCTGGACCCGTCGTGGAACACCTGGCGCAGCCAACGGACCACGGTCTTCGGCGACCTTCGACATCAGCTCAACGATGACTGGGCCGTGAAAGTCGCAGGCGTCTATACAAAAAACACCCAGGACACCAAATACGCGTTTGCATCGGGTGCGGTGACGCCGGGGGGCTCTACCACCAACCTGTTGGGCAGCCTGTATGACTACGATCAGGTCGACTACGGCCTCGACGCCTACCTGGACGGCAAGTTCGAAGCCTTCGGCCAGCAACATGAAATGATCTTCGGGGCCAACGCCAGTCGTTCGGACAAGGATGATTTCTATTCGGTCGCTTTGTTGCCGCAGAAGCAGAACGTCTTCGACCCGGATCGGCACATCCCGGAGCCGGACGACAGCTACTTCATTGATAACTCGACCCGCGGCGGGCCGGTCAAGACCCTCACCGAACAGCAGGGCGTGTATTCCACGTTGCGCCTGAAACTGGCGGATCCGTTGACCTTCGTTGTCGGCAGCCGGGTGAGCTGGTACAGCTCCAAGAGCGACTCGGTATTTCTCACCGGCGGTACGGAACACGCCAGGAGCACCGAGACCGGCCAGGTCACGCCATTTGCCGGCGTGTTGCTCGACCTCAACGAACACCTGACCGCCTACGCCAGTTACTCGGACATCTTCACGCCCCAAGGCAACTACCGCTCGCAAAGCGGCTCGGCGCTCAAGCCGCTGGTGGGCGAAAGTTATGAACTGGGGATCAAGGGCGAGTGGTTCGAAGGGCGCCTGAACACGGCATTCAACCTGTTTCGCACCGTGCAGAAGGATCAGGCTCAGACGGATTACAACTCCACCTGCGCCTCATCGGACGGCTACTGCTACGAGAACGCTGGCAAGGTCCGCGCCCAGGGCTTCGAGGCCGAGATCAGCGGCGAAGTCATCGAGCGCCTGCAACTGCTCGCCGGATATACCTACACCCAGACCAAGACCCTGGACGACATTGACAGCAGCCTCAATGGCGGTTCGTTCAACAGCTATGTGCCGCGCCACGTGCTGCGCCTTTGGGGCGATTACGCCCTCGGTGGCGCCTTCGAGCGGTTCAGCGTCGGCGCCGGGGTCAATGCGCAGAGCGATAATTTCCGCGTATCGCCGCTTAGCGGTGAAAAGATCACCCAGGCCGGTTATGCGGTGTGGAACGGTCGGATCGGCTACCGCATAGATGACACCTGGTCGGTGGCGCTCAACGGCAACAACCTGTTCGACAAGCGCTACTACACCACCATCGGCACCGAAAGCTTCGGTAACTATTACGGTGAGCCGCGCAATTTCACCGCGACGGTGAAGGCGCGCTTCTGAGTGCCGTGGCGAGGGGGTCTGCCCCTCGCCACGGGCGGTTTTCAGTTGGTATCCAGATCGACGTTGCGGGTTTCCCGCAGGCAGATCATCCCCACCACCAGGCTCACGCCCGTGATCACCACCGGGTACCACAAGCCGTAGAAAATATCCCCGGTGTAGACCACCAGGGCGAACGACACGGTTGGCAGGAAACCGCCGAACCAGCCGTTGCCGATGTGGTACGGAAGGGACATGGAGGTGTAGCGAATGCGGGTCGGAAACAGTTCGACCATCAGCGCCGCCAGCGGGCCGTAGCACATCGCCGAAATGATGATCAGCGCCACGATCAGGGCGACGATCATCGGCCGGTTGATCTGCTGGGCATCGGCTTGTTGCGGGTAGCCCGCCAGGGTCACCGCGCCGCGCAGGGCGGCTTCGTCGTAGCCTTCAAGTTTCACGTCGCCGACGCTGACCTGCACGGTGCTGCCGGCCGGTGCCGCGACGCTGGTGTAGGGCAGGCCTTGCTTGACCAGGAAGGTCTTGACCTTGTCGCAAGGGCTGTCGAAACGCGCCTTGCCCACCGGGTCGAACTGGAAGGTGCAGGTGGCCGGGTCGGCGACGACAGTGATCGGCGCCTGGCGGCTCGCCAGGTCGATGGCCGGGTTGGCGTAATGAGCGAGCGTCTTGAAGATCGGAAAGTACAACGCCGTCGCCAGCAGCAGGCCGATCATCAGCACCGGTTTGCGCCCGACCTTGTCCGACAGCCAGCCAAAGAAGATGAAGAACGGCGCGCCGATCACCACGCTGACAATCAACAGGCTATTGGCAAGGGCCGGGTCCATCTTGAGGAACTGGGTGAGGAAGAACAGCACGTAGAATTGCGCGGCATAGAAGGTCACCGCTTGCCCGGCATTGATGCTGAACAGGGCGATCAGCACCACCTTCAGGTTTTCCCACTTGCCGAAGGACTCGCGGATCGGCGCCTTGCAGCACTTGCCTTCTTCTTTCATTTTCAGGAAGGCCGGCGACTCGTGCAGGCTCAGGCGGATCCAGGTGGAGATGCCCAGCAGCAGGATCGACAGCAGGAACGGAATGCGCCAGCCCCAGACTTCGAACTGGTCACCGGTGAAGTAACGGCAACCGAGCACCACCAGTAGCGAGAGCAACAGGCCCAGTGTCGCGGTGGACTGAATCCAGCTGGTATGAAAGCCGCGCTTGCCCATCGGTGCATGCTCGGCCACATAGGTCGCCGCGCCACCGTATTCACCGCCCAGGGCCAAGCCCTGGAGCATGCGCAATACCACCAGGATGATGGGCGCGGCGATGCCGATGCTCGCGTAGTTGGGCAGCAGGCCGACGCAGAAGGTCGCCAGGCCCATGAGCACGATGGTTGCCAGGAACGTGTACTTGCGCCCGATCATGTCCCCCAGCCGCCCAAACACCAGCGCCCCGAAGGGCCGCACGATGAAACCGGCGGCGAAAGCCATCAGGGCGAAAATGAACGCCGTGGTGTCGTTCACCCCGGCGAAGAATTGCTTGCTGATCACCGCCGCGAGGGCGCCGTAGAGGAAAAAGTCGTACCACTCGAACACCGTCCCCAAGGACGAGGCGAAGATGACTTTCTGGGTTTCCTGGCTGGTGCCTGCGCTGCGCGTGGCTTCCAGGGGCTGAACATGTTCAGACATAGCGGTATCCCTCACAGTGATTGTTTTTGTTGTTCCACTGTCGACGCCGGGTTGGGGCGTCTCCTGATTTGTCACACTTCCTTGGATCACACTCCTTTCAACCTGTGGGAGCGAGCCTGCTCGCGAAGGCGGTGTATCAGTCAATATTGTTCAACTGACATAACGCCTTCGCGAGCAGGCTCGCTCCCACAGAGAGACTTGGCGATTTCAGACCGTGGCAGGCTCCTTCTGCAGCGTAGCGCCCACGGTGGCCGGCTCAAGCATCATCCGCGCGGCCTTCTCGGCGATCATCAGTGTCGGCGAGCAGGTGTTGCCGGAGGTGATGCGCGGCATGATCGAGGCGTCGGCGATGCGCAGGCCCTTGATGCCGTGGACGCGCAGTTGCGCATCGACCACCGCATCGCCGTCCTGGCCCATGCGACAGGTGCCCACCGGATGAAAAATTGTCGTGCCGATGCGGGCGGCGGCCTGGTGCAGTTCTTCCTCGGTCTGCAGGCTTGGGCCTGGCAGGTATTCCACCGGTTTGAAAGCACTCAGGGCTGGCGCGGCGACGATCCGTCGAGTCAGGCGGATGGCGTCGGCGGCGACCCGCAGGTCCTCGGGATGGCTCAGGTAATTGGGTTGGATCGACGGCGCCTCATGAGGATCGGCCGAGCGGATGTCCACGCGACCACGGCTCATCGGGCGCAGGTCACACACCGACGCGGTGAACGCCGGGAAGCTGTGCAGCGGTTCGCCGAAACGTTCCAGGGACAACGGTTGTACGTGGTATTCGAGGTTGGCCGAGGCCTGTTCCGGCCCCGAGCGGGCGAACGCGCCGAGTTGGCTGGGGGCCATGGACAGCGGGCCACTGCGGTCGTACAGGTAACGCAGGCCCATGCCCATCTTGCCCCACAGGGTGCCGGCGATCTGGTTCAGGGTGCGGGCGTTTTCCAGCTGGTAGATCAGCCGCAGTTGCAAGTGGTCCTGCAAGTTGCCACCGACGCCGGGCAGTTCATGCACCACGCCGATGCCCAGACGCTGCAACAGGCTACGCGGGCCGATCCCGGAGCGCTGCAAGATGCCCGGCGAGCCGACGGCGCCGGCGCACAGGACGATTTCCTTGCGCGCCCTGAAGCTCATGTTCTTGCCCTGCCAGCGGGCGCTGACGGCGTCGGCGCGGTTGTCACGCAGCAACACCCGATCAACCTCGACGTCGGTCAGCACCGTCAGGTTGGGGCGATTGCCAATCGGTTTGAGGAAGGCCTTGGCCGCGTTCCAGCGCACCCCGGCTTTCTGGTTGACCTGGAAGTAGCCGCATCCTTCATTGTCGCCACCGTTGAAATCCTCGACGCTGGGGATGCCGCTCTGTTCGGCGGCGGTGCGGAAGGCATCGAGAATCGGCCATGACAGGCGCTGGCGTTCGACTCGCCATTCCCCGGCTGCGCCGTGAAGCTCGGAATCCCCCGCGAAGTGATTTTCGCTCTGCCGGAACAGCGGCAACACATCCTTCCAGCCCCAGCCGACATTGCCTTCGGCGGCCCAGCCGTCGTAGTCCGCCGCCTGGCCACGCATGTAGATCATGCCGTTGATGGACGAACAGCCGCCCAACACCTTGCCGCGCGGATAACTCAAGGCGCGCCCTTGCAGGCCGGGTTGCGCTTCGGTCTTGAAGCACCAGTCGGTGCGTGGGTTACCGATGCAGAACAGGTAGCCGACCGGGATGTGGATCCACGGATAATTGTCCCGCCCGCCGGCTTCGAGCAGCAGCACGCGGTGTTGCGGATTGGCCGAAAGCCGGTTCGCCAGCAGGCAGCCGGCAGGGCCGGCGCCCACGATCACGTAATCGTATTCATCGACGACAGGTTGCATTCGCGACCTCATTTTTTGTTCTTGTGGGACTCATCCTAGTTGTTAGTTTTCGTCAAAAGAATGTTAGTTTTTGCGCAGCGGCTGTGCGTTTATGAACAGCCATGACTTCAGGCGATTCAAGGATGGCTCATGTTCGACTGGAATGACCTGCGCTATTTCCTCGAACTGCAACGCAGCGGCCGCCTGCTGACGGCCGCGCGACGGCTCAACACCACCCATGCCACGGTGGCGCGGCACATCGAGGCGATCGAGAAAAGCCTCGGCACTGCGTTGTTCGTCCAGCACGCCCAAGGGTATGAATTGACCCCGGCAGGCGAAGCGCTGCTCAAGCATGCCGAGGCCATGGAGAATGTCGCGTTGCTGGCCCAGGAAGACATCACCCAATCCAGCGCGCCGCTGGGCAAGATCCGCCTCGGCGTGACGGAAGGGCTGGGCATCATGTTCCTCGCCAGTCGCATGGACGGCTTGTTCCAGCGCTATCCCGGGCTTGAAGTGGAACTGGTGGCCGTGCCGCGGTTTGTCAGCATCCTCAACCGCGAGGCGGAAATCAGCATTCACCTCGAACGCCCGGCGGCCGACCTGCTGGTGACGCGCAAGCTCACCGACTACAGCCTGGCGCTCTACGCCAGCCAGGCTTACCTGGACCGTTCGCCACCGTTACGCAGTCGCGAGGATCTGGCCCGCCATGCCTGGATCGGCTACGTCGATGACCTGCTGTTCAGCCAGGAGCTGATGTTCCTCAACAGCTTTTGCCGAAACCCTCGCGTGGTGTTCCACAGCACCAGCGTCATTGCCCAGCAACAGGCCGCGCGCTCGGGCTTGGGGATCGCCGTGCTGCCGTGCTACATGGCCAGCAGCGATCCGACGCTGGTGCCGCTGCTGCCGGACGAAACCATCCGCCGCAGCTATTGGATCAGCACTCGCCGCGAGCTGCACAAGTCCGTCCGGTTGCGGGTGTTGTGGGATTACGTGGTGCAGTTGTGCGAGCGCGAGCAAGGGCTGCTGTTGCCCTGACCCGGCTCTAAGGTTATGTCCAAACGGTATTTCTCAAGCATCGAGTGCTTTCCCTAAGATCACGTCATAACTCGTTATGACAAGTGACCTGCTACCCATGCCTGACAACCTTCTTTCCCTCAGCAGCGTGCCGCTGCACACCCAACTGCGCGACGTGCTGCGCGCGCGCATTCTTGACGGTGAATACCCGCAAGGCAGCCAGATGCCCTCGGAAAGCGAGCTGGGCGCGCTGTTTCGCGTCAGCCGCATCACCGTGCGCCAGGCCTTGGGCGACCTGCAAAAGGAAGGGCTGATTTTCAAGATCCATGGCAAAGGCACGTTCGTCGCCAAGCCCAAGACCTTCCAGAACGTCAGCACGCTGCAGGGCCTGGCCGAGTCCATGACCGGTCGCGGCTACGAGGTGATCAACCGCCTGCGCAGTTTCAAGTTCATCCCGGCGGACAAGTCGGTGGCCGAGCGACTGAAACTGGCGGAAGGCGACGTGGTAACGCAGATCAAGCGGGTGCGGCTGATCAACCGCGAGCCGGTTTCCCTGGAAATCACCTACCTGCCCAAGGCCCTCGGCGAGCGTCTGGAAAAAGCCGACCTGGTGACCCGCGACATCTTCCTGATCCTGGAAAACGATTGTGGCCTGGCCCTCGGTCACGCCGACCTTGCCATCGATGCGGTGCTGGCCGACAGCGACTTGTGCCAGGCACTCGACGTCGAGCCCGGCTCGCCGGTCATGCGCATCGAACGGCTGACCCATGACGCCGGCGGCCAGCCGCTGGACTTCGAATACCTCTACTACCGTGGCGATGCCTTCCAGTATCGCTTGCGGATCGACCGGCAAAAAGGGACGCAGGCATGACCCAGAGCTCCAGGAATATCCTCGAACAGGAATATGACATCGTCGTCATCGGCGGCGGCACCGCCGGCCCCATGGCGGCGATCAAGGCCAAGGAGCGCAACCGCGACCTGCGCGTGTTGCTGGTCGACAAGGCCAATGTCAAGCGCAGCGGCGCCATCAGCATGGGCATGGACGGGCTCAACAACGCGATTATCCCGGGCCATTCGACGCCCGAGCAGTACACCAAGGAAATCACCATCGCCAACGACGGCATCGTCAACCAGGCGGCGGTGTACGCCTACGCCACCCACAGCTTCGAAACGATCGAGCAGCTGGACCGCTGGGGCGTGAAGTTCGAGAAGGACGAAACCGGCGATTACGCGGTGAAAAAGGTTCACCACATGGGCGCTTATGTGCTGCCGATGCCGGAAGGTCACGACATCAAGAAAGTCCTCTATCGCCAGTTGAAACGGGCGCGAGTCAGCATCACCAACCGGCTGGTCTGCACCCGGTTGCTGACCGACGGGGAGGGCGCGGTGAACGGTGTGATGGGTTTTGACTGCCGCACCGCCGACTTTCATGTGATCAAGGCCAAGGCCGTCATCCTCTGCTGCGGCGCGGCGGGGCGCCTGGGGTTGCCGGCCTCCGGCTACCCGATGGGCACCTATGAGAACCCGACCAATGCCGGCGACGGTTATGCGATGGCCTATCACGCCGGGGCCGAGCTGGCGAACCTGGAGTGCTTCCAGATCAACCCGTTGATCAAGGATTACAACGGCCCGGCGTGCGCCTACGTCACCGGCCCGCTGGGCGGCTACACCGCCAACAACAAGGGCGAGCGCTTTATCGAATGCGACTACTGGAGCGGGCAGATGATGTGGGAGTTCCACCAGGAGCTCGAAGGCGGCAACGGTCCGGTGTTCCTCAAGCTCGATCACCTGGCCGAGGAAACCATCCAGAACATCGAGGAAATCCTGCACAGCAACGAGCGCCCCAGTCGCGGGCAGTTCCACGCCAACCGGGGCACCGATTACCGCACGCAGATGGTGGAGATGCACATTTCCGAGATCGGCTTCTGCAGCGGTCATTCGGCTTCTGGAGTGTGGGTCAACGAGCGGGCCGAGACCTCGGTCAAGGGTTTGTACTCGGCGGGCGACATGGCGGCAGTGCCGCACAACTACATGCTCGGCGCGTTCACCTACGGCTGGTTTGCCGGCCAGAACGCGGCGGACTTTGTCGCTGGTAAGGATTTTTCGGCACTGGATACTCAGCAGATCGAGCAGGAAAAAAACCGCGTCTACGCGCCGCTCGACCGTGCGCATGGCCTGCCGCCGGCCCAGGTGGAATACAAGTTGCGCCGCTTCGTCAACGATTACCTGCAACCGCCGAAGGTCAGCAAAAAAATGCAGATCGGCCTGCAACGCTTCAGCGATATCCAGCGCGACCTTGATCAGCTCAAGGCCCACAACGCCCACGAATTGATGCGCGCCATGGAAGTCAGCGTGATCCGCGATTGCGCCGAGATGGCCGCTCGCGCCTCGCTGTTTCGCGCCGAAAGCCGTTGGGGGTTGTACCACTACCGGGTCGATCATCCGCAACGCAACGACAGCGACTGGTTCTGCCATTGCCATTTGAAGAAAGGCGAGGACGGCGCGATGACCTCGTTCAAGAAAGCCGTCGAGCCCTACATCATCGCCCTCGATGCCGACGAACTGCAGGCCTACGACCGGCTTCGGCTCGGTGCCGACGCGGCGTGAGCCCTACACCAAGAGAGAATGCCCATGGCCTATCAACCCCAGGAAATCTTCTTCCGCTCCAATGCCCCTGTCACCGTGGACGAGGACAAATGCATCGCCCACAAGGGCTGCACGGTCTGCGTCGATGTCTGCCCGATGGACCTGTTGGCGATCAACCCGGCCACCCAGAAGGCCTACATGGCGTTCGATGAATGCTGGTATTGCATGCCCTGTGAAAAGGACTGCCCGACGGGGGCGGTGAAAGTGGAGATTCCGTATCTGTTGCGGTGACTGAGTAGACGCCTCGCGAGCAGGCTCGCTCCCACAGTTTTTCAGCGGCGACTCGGTCCGATGTGGGAGCGAGCCTGCTCGCGAAGAGGCCACCATAGCCCCCAAAAAAAGCCATCCGGCCACTCCGGACGCTAAAACCGGAACACCCCTCGTTTCCCACCGCGCCCTGATCGTGGCGGAGACGAACATCCAATCAATGATTCGAGGGGACACACCCATGTTATTGCGTGCAGCGCTGGCCGGTCTGGTACTGGCTTCATTGACCTTGCCTGCCCAGGCAGAAACCATCCGCATTGCCATCGGCACCCAGGACACCACCATCAACTGCGCCGCTGGCGGGTTGCTGATCCGCGAGCTCGGCCTGCTGGACAAATACCTGCCCCACGACGGCGCGTACAAGGACGCCGAGTACGACATTCAGTGGAAAAACTTCACCAGCGGCGCGCCGCTGACCAACGAGATGGTTGCTGGCAAACTCGACTTCGGCGCCATGGCCGACTTCCCCGGGGCTTTCAACGGCGTGGCGTTCGAGACCGCCGGCAAGCACAGCCTGTTCATCAGCGTGTTGTCGGGCAGCACCCAGGGCAGCGGCAACGGCATTGTCGTGCCCAGCGCCTCGGGCGTGCAGTCCCTCGCCGAGCTCAAGGGCAAGACGATTTCCGTGCCGTTTGCTTCCACCGCCCATGGCATGTTGCTGCGAGCCGTCGCGGCCCAGGGCTGGGATCCGCTCAAGGACGTGAACATCATCGCCCAGCCGCCGGAGGTCGCCGGCTCGGCGCTGCAAGCTGGCAAGATCGACGCCCACGCCGATTTCGTACCGTTCGCCGAACTGTTCCCCAGCCGCGGTTTCGCCCGCAAGATCTACGACGGTGCCCAGGCCAGGACGCCGACTTTCCACGGCGCGCTGGTGGACCAGGCCTATGCCAGAAAGTACCCGGAAATCGTCGTCGCTTATTTGCGCGCGACCATCGAGGCCAATCAATTGCTGGCCGCCGAGCCTGAGAAATACAGCGAGCTGATCGCCAAGGTCACCGGGGTGGATGCCGAGGTCAATTACCTGTTCCACGGGCCGCTGGGCGTACAGACTCGCGACCTGACCTGGAAACCCGAATACCGGCAAGCCGTCGGCACCGCGATCGACACCCTCAAATTGCTGAAGAAGGCTGATCGCGGCCTGGACCTCAACACCTTCATCGACGATCAGTACATCCGCGCCGCGTTCAAGGCGTCGAACCTCGATTACGCCGCGCAACTGGGCAACTACGCCCAGACGCCCCTTGGCAACCCCGATGCCTTGACCGGCCAGCCCATCACCGATCCCCGCCATGTGGCGCAGATCTGGGTACGCGGCGAGCCGACAGTGCGCCATTACGCCTCGGCGCAATCGGCCTTCACCGCGCTGGCGAATCTCAAACAGGAAGGCAAGGGCATCCGCGCCGTCTACGCCCAGGCCAGCGACAGCGGAATCAAGCTGCTGGCCGAGCAGGCGTGGTTCGCCAGCGATGCCAAGGGCCAACTCAGCGCGTTCCTGTTGAAAGGGCAGGCTGAGCAATTTGCCACGGCCGAGGGCGGCAAGGTCCTGGATTTTACCGAAGCCACCACCCAGGCAGTCGCCGCCCGCTGACCTGACTCGACCGAAAGCAAACCTGTGGGAGCGAGCCTGCTCGCGAAGGCGTCAGATCAGTTGAAATTGATTTGATTGATACAGCGGCTTCGCGAGCAGGCTCGCTCCCACAAGGGATCTCCATAACTGAGGGGAAATCAGTGTACCCATCACCCAAACGCTGGCTCCTGCGAGCCGCTTCCTTGTGGCTCTGCCTGCTGTTCTGGCAGCTCGCCGCCAACGGCCACTGGGACCTCGGCCTGGTGACCTTCGCCAACGTCCCGGCCCCGCTGGCAGTGATCGAGGCCGCGCTCGGCCTGGGCGAGTCGGGCAATCTCGTTCGGCACTTGGGCAGCAGCCTGGGCCGGGTCTTCGCCGGGTATGGCGCGGCGTTGCTGGTGGGCGTGGCGCTGGGCCTGGCCATCGGCCGTTCCCGGTGGGCCGAGGACCTGTTGCTGCCACCGCTGGAAGTGCTGCGGCCGATTCCGGCGGTGGCCTGGATTCCGCTGGCGATCCTGATGTTTCCCTCGTCGGAACTGTCGATGGTGTTCATCACCTTCACCGGTGCGCTGTTCCCGATCCTGCTCAACACCGTGCACGGCGTCGAAGGGGTGGACCGGCGCCTGGTCGCATCTGCGAAAAGCCTGGGGGCAGGGCGCCGGGCGATCCTGCTGGAGGTGATCCTGCCGGGCGCGGCGCCGAGCATCATCACCGGCCTCGCCATCGGCATGGGCACGTCCTGGTTCTGCCTGGTGACGGCGGAAATGATCGCCGGCCAGTACGGCATCGGCTACTACACCTGGGCGTCCTACACCGTGCAGAACTACCCCGACATTGTCGTCGGCATGTTGCTGATCGGCGTGCTGGGCATGGGCAGCAGTTTGTTGATCAAGCGCCTGGGCGGGCTGTTCACGCCTTGGCACCGACCCCGAGGAAAAGCCTGATGAGCGCAATACAAGCCCCTGAAGGGCGGATCGATATCCGCCAGTTATCCATTGTCCTGGGCCAGGGTGCCCAGGCCTTCGAAGCAGTGCAGGGGCTGGATTGCCAGATCGAGGCCGGCCAGTTCGTCTGCATCCTCGGGCCGTCCGGCTGCGGCAAATCGACGTTGCTCGGCGCGCTTGCCGGGCACCTGCAACCCAGTGCCGGCACGCTGAATGTCGATGCGCTGCCGGTGGCCGGCCCGTCGCCCCAGCGCGGCATGGTGTTCCAGCAGCACACCCTGTTTCCGTGGCGCAGTGTGCGCGACAACGTCGCTTTCGGCTTGAAGATGCGCGGCCAGGGCAAGCTTGAACGATACCGGGCTGCCGATGAAATCCTTGCCCTGGTGGGCCTGGAAGGTTTCGCCGGGCACTGGCCGGACCAACTGTCCGGCGGCATGCAGCAACGGGTGGAGATCGCCCGGGTGCTGGTCAACCGCCCGCGTTTGTTGCTGATGGACGAACCCTTCGGCGCGCTGGATGCATTGACCCGGTTGAACATGCAGGAGCTGCTGCTGGGCATCTGGACGCGCATCCGCACCACCGTTGTCTTCGTCACTCACGACATCGACGAGGCGTTATTCCTCGCTGATCGCTTGCTGGTGATGAGCCCGCGCCCGGGCCGGATCATCGAGGACTTGCGCCTGGATTTCCCGCGGCCACGAACCACCGACCTGGTCACCCGCCCTGAGTTTTCCCGATTGAAACGCCATTGCCTCGAGCTGCTGCGCCATGAAGATGGCCGGCAATTGCCGCGCCTCAATCCCCTCGGGCTTCCTCCTGAAACCTCCTTGCCGCGATTTGCCCTATGACTTCTCTATTCGAAAACACCGATAACGATGACATTCTTGCCCTGCAACCACGCCTGACGGACGACGACGCCGGGGTGCGCCGCATCGCCCTGATCGAACTGGCTGACCTGGAAGAACCCGAAGGCCTGCTGTGGCTTGTCGACCGTCTGGCCCGGGATCCCAGCGCCGAGGTGCGGGCCGAAGCCGCGCGCTTGCTCGAAGCCTGGGAGGACGCGCCGGTGGTCGCGGCCCTGTGCCAGGCCCTGACCGATACCGCCCCGACCGTGCAGGCCGCGGCTGCCCAGAGCCTGAGCCTGCTCAAGAGCGAGGCGGCGGGGGAGGTGATATTGCCTTGGACCACCCACGCGGATGCCAGCGTGCGCATCGCTGCGTTCCGGGCCTTGCGCGAGTTGCGCCTGGGCGCTGCCGCACCGGCTGCGATCGCGGCCCTGGTCGACGCCGATGCCGGCGTGCGTCGCGAGGCGGTTGGCGTGCTGGGCTGGCTCAAGCAGCTTGAGGCTCTGCCGGCCCTGGCCCGGCTCGCCAGCGCCGACCCGGACAGCGAAGTGCGCCGCGCGGCCACCGGCGCCCTGGGCCTGGCTGCGGATGCGCAAGTCTTGCCGGCGCTGCGCCAGGCCCTGCGCGACCCGGCCTGGACGGTGCGTGAAGAGGCCGCCACCACGCTGGGCAAAGTGGGTCACGCCGACGCCGGCCCGGCCCTGATCGATGCCCTGGATGATGATTACTGGCAAGTGCGCCTGCGCGCCACCCGCAGTCTTGGCCGCTTGCGTTATGTCCAGGCATTGCCGGCACTGATCGAAACCCTGGGCCATCGAATCAGCAATCTGCGCAAGGAAGCGGCGTTGGCGTTGGGCGAGTTGGACGATCCGGGAGCGATCCCCGCCTTGCAGGCAGCCCGGGACGATGGCGACCCTGAAGTGCGCAAGGCCGTGCGCATCGCCTTGGGCCAGTTGCAATGAGTCCGTTGACGATCGGCAATTCCCGGGACAAGGGCCAATTGCGGCTGAGTTGGCCCGATGGTCGCGAGCAACGGCTGGACCATGTCGAGCTACGCAGGCAATGTCCATGTTCCCAATGCCGGGCGTTTCGCCTGCAAGGGTTGACGGTTCAGGTCGATGCCCGGGTGCGTGTGGTTGAGGTCAATGCCCAGGGGTATGGGGTTCAGCTGGTGTTCAGTGATGGGCATCAGCGGGGGATTTTTCCCTGGGCTTATCTGGCGGGTTTTTAGTTGAATCCAACTGTTCACAGATTTTTTGTGGGAGCGAGCCTGCTCGCGAAGACGGTCTGATTGGGTACATATTCCATCTTTTGGTAACGGCCGCTTATGGTTCCGCTCTTACAGCGGGTCACTTTTGTAAAGCGCCAAAAGTAACCAAAAGCGCTTCGCCCCACCACTCGGCACCTCGCCTGGGCTCGGTGTGCCCTCACTCCGGCATTGCTCCGTGGGCCCGCCGCGAAGGGCCATCCTTGGCCCAGCGCGGCTATCCCGGCATCCATGCCGGGATGCCCACTGCGCAATGCCTGCGTTCGGCCAGCGTGGTTAACGGGGCGCCCCAGATCAAGATCAAGATCAAGATCAAGATCAAAAGCGAGGCGGCATCTCTTCAGCTATACCCCGATCTAACTGTGGGAGCGAGCCTGCTCGCGAAGGCGGTGGGACTGCTCGCATGGATGTTGAATGTGTTGAAGCCCTCACAACAAATCCTCCTTGAGGGAATGTTGTTCATTCAAAGACGACGATGAACCCCGTGGCGAGGGAGCTTGCTCCCGCTGGGCTGCGCAGCAGCCCCAAAACCATTCAGCAGGATTCATCCGGACACCAGCAGGTTTTTTACGACTGCTGCGCAGCCGAGCGGGAGCAAGCTCCCTCGCCACGGGTTTATCCTTTTCTTGGGGAAAACAACAAATTCGCCATCCATGCAAGCTGAGCCACCGCTTTCGCGAGCAGGCTCGCTCCCACAGAGGAAATGCAAAACCCACCAAACCAGGTCGGCTCGAAGGCCGCCTCGCGGTGGACGTTGATTTCGGCGCCCCGTTAACCACGCTGGCCGAACGCAGGCATTGCGCAGTGGGCACCTCGGCATGGATGGCGAGGTAGCCGCGCTGGGCCAGGGACGGCCCTTCGCGGCGGCCCACGGAGCAATGCCGGAGTGAGGGCACACCGAGCCCAGGCGAGGTGCCGAGTGGTGGGGCAAAAGCGTTTTGGTTACTTTTACGCTTCATAAAAGTGACCCGCCGTAAGGGCGGAACCCTAAGCAGCCGTTACCAAAAAAATGGATATACACCCCAACAAGGCCACCGCATGATCTGACTGGCGGCGCTTGTCAGGCAAAACCGACAGGAGTACAAATGTACTCCATGACGACTCTCACTCCCCGCCGTACCGCCATCCTGACCTTCATCCGCGAACGCATCGCCGAGCAGGGCCAGCCTCCCAGCCTCGCTGAAATCAGCGAGGCGTTCGGTTTTGCCTCCCGCAGCGTGGCGCGCAAGCATGTGCTGGCGCTGACCGAAGCCGGTTTCATCGAAGTCAATCCGCACCAGGCCCGAGGCATCCGGCTGTTGAACCAGCCGCCGCGCCCCGAGCTGCTGGACGTGCCGGTGTTGGGTCGGGTGGCCGCCGGCCTGCCGATTGGCGCCGATGCCGAGGTCCACAGCCGCTTGTTGCTGGACCCGGCGATTTTCACCAAGGCGCCGGATTACCTGTTGCGGGTCCAGGGCGATTCGATGATCGAGGACGGTATCCTCGATGGCGATCTGGTCGGTGTACAACGTACGCCCCAGGCCGCCAACGGGCAGATCGTCGTGGCACGCCTGGACGGTGAAGTGACCATCAAGCGCTTCGAGCGAGTCGGCGAGCGCGTGCGCCTGTTGCCACGCAACCCGGCCTACCAGCCGATCATCGTCGAAGCCGACCAGGACCTGGCGATCGAAGGCGTGTTCTGTGGCCTGGTGAGACAAGGCTGATGGGCGCCGTCGTTGCGCTGGACACGCTGTTCAATGGCGGCCAGGTCTGGAGGGGCCGGCCTGCGCCGCCGGCCGCCAGCCCGCAGCCCACCGGTCATGCTGCATTGGACGCGGCATTGCCCAGTGGTGGCTGGCCGGACGCGGCGTTGACGGAAATCCTCATCGGCGCGCCGGGCGTGGGCGAGTTGCAACTGGTGTGGCCGACCCTGGCGCGGCTGTCGGCGGCGGGGGAGCGCATCGTGCTGGTGGCGCCGCCGTTCGTGCCCTATCCCCAGGCCTGGCGAAATGCCGGGGTGGACCTGCGCCAGTTGTCGATCATCCAGGCCGACCCACGAGATGCCTTGTGGGCCACTGAGCAATGCCTGCGTTCGGGCAGTTGCGGCGCGGTGCTGTGCTGGCCCCGCCAAGCGGATGATCGGGCCTTGCGCCGCCTGCAGGTCGCGGCGGAAACCGGCCAGACCCTGGCGTTCGCCTGGCGCTCGATCCAGGAAGCGATCAACCCATCCCCGGCGGCCTTGCGCATCGCCATCGATGCTCGCCCCGCACAATTGCGGGTGCTCAAGTCCCGGGGTGGCCTGGCCCGTTCGGCGCCGATTGCGTTCACCACGCACACGGGGCATTGAGGTTGCAATGCGCTGGGTCTGTATCCTCTTCCCGCAATTGGCGCTGGACGCCGCGCTGCGCCAGCGCCCCGATCCCGACGAGCCCCTGGCGCTGTTGACCGGTCCGGCCCAGCGCCGGGTGTTGCAAGCGGTCAATGAGCCGGCGCGCGCCCTGGGCTTGCGGCCCGGCCAGACCATGACCGCCGCCCAGGCCCTGAACAAAGGGTTCGCCACGGCCGAATACGACGCGGCGCAGATCGAGCACTGGCAACAATTCCTGGCGGCCTGGGCCTACCGCTTCAGTTCCCAGGTCAGCGTGCATTACCCGCGCACTGTGCTGTT
The DNA here is from genome assembly GCF_051131995.1 of Pseudomonas sp. Z1-29. Lineage (NCBI taxonomy): Bacteria > Pseudomonadati > Pseudomonadota > Gammaproteobacteria > Pseudomonadales > Pseudomonadaceae > Pseudomonas > Pseudomonas sp. Z1-29. Next base: position 2,361,942 of record NZ_CP071645.1, read on the forward strand.
CGAGATCGAATCGAGCCTGGGGCTGTTCGGGCCCTGGCCGGTGTTCGAGGCTCGGTTGCGGGCCGAGCTGACTGAACTGGGTTTCCGTCATCGCATCGTCGCCGCCCCCAACCCCGTGGCGGCGCGGATGTTGGCCAATGCCCATGACGCCCTGGTGGTGCCCGATGGCGAAACCTTGCAAGCGTACCTGGCGCAAATGCCGGTGGACCGCATCGGCCTGGCCGCCGACGTCGCTACGGCACTGTCGCGCATGGGCCTGCGCCGCCTGGATCAGATCCGGGCCTTGCCTCGGCACACCCTGGCGCGGCGCTTCGAGGCCGATGTGCTCAAGCACCTCGACGCGCTGACGGGCAGTCGTACCCTGGCACTGTCGTTCTACCTGCCCCCGGACCGTTTTGATGTGCGCATCGAACTCAATTACGACGTGCAGTCCCATCAGGCACTGCTGTTTCCGCTGCGCCGGTTGACCGGTGACCTGTCGGCTTTCCTGTGTGGGCGCGATAGCGGTGTGCAGCGTTTCGACTTGCATCTGGAACACGCCGGTCTGCCGGACACGATGATCAAGGTCGGCCTGCTCAGCGCCGAGCGAGAGCCTTCGATGCTGTTCGAACTGGCCCGTGGTCGTCTTGAACAGGTACAGGTCGAGGCGCCAGTGCGCGGATTTCGCTTGTGTGCCGACAACCTGCCGAGCTTCGTGCCCCAGCGCCTGGAGTTGTTCGACGAACGTCCTCAACAGTCCTTGCCCTGGGAACAACTGCGCGAACGGCTGCGGGCGCGCCTGGGGGATGACGCCGTGCTGGGGCTGGGATTCGGTGACGATCATCGACCCGAGTGCGCCTGGCAGATGACTCCCCAGCCGCGACAACAGGCATGCCCGCTGCGCGAGGAAGTCCAGCGTCCCGGCTGGCTGCTCGGCGAGCCCCAGGCGTTACCCGATGGCCAGGCGCGCATCCTCATGGGGCCGGAGCGCATCGAGTCCGGCTGGTGGGACGGAGCCGACGTGCGTCGCGATTATTACCTGATCGAAACCCGCGCCGGGCAACGCGGCTGGGCCTACCGACCGGTGGGCGAGGGCGGGCCGTTGTGGCTGCAGGGTTGGTTCGCATGAGCATCGAATACGCCGAGCTGCATTGCCTGTCGAACTTCAGTTTCCAGCGCGGCGCCTCCAGCGCCCTGGAATTGTGTCGCCGCGCCAAGGAGCAGGGTTATGCGGCCCTGGCGATTACCGATGAATGCACCCTGGCCGGGATCGTCCGGGCCTGGCAGGCGGCCAGGGAGCTTGGACTGCAACTGATTGTCGGCAGCGAAATCCAGGTCGAGGACGGCCCGAAACTGGTGCTGCTGGTGGAGAACCTCGAGGGCTACCAGACCTTGTGCCGGCTGATCACCCGCGCCCGGCGGCGTAGCGAGAAAGGCTGTTATCGCATCGTTCGGGAAGACTTCGACGAACCTCTGCCGGGTTTGCTGGCGCTGTGGATCCCCGAAGGCAAGGCGCCCGAGGAGCAGGGGCGCTGGCTCCAACAGGTTTTCAACAGGCGATTATGGCTGGCCGTGCAGTTGCATTGCGGCCAAGACGATCGCCAGCGGCTGGCGGACTTGCTCGCGTTGGCCGGACACCTGGGCCTTCCCGCCGTCGCCACGGGAGATGTGCACATGCATGTGCGTGGTCGGCGTGCCTTGCAAGACACCATGACCGCCATCCGTCACCACGTCACCGTGGCCGAGGCCGGCCAGCGCCTGCACCCCAACGGCGAACGCCATCTGCGCAGCTTGCAGGCCCTGGCCGATCTCTACCCGCATGCCTTGCTCGATGAAACCCTGGAAATCGCCCGGCGTTGTACGTTCGACCTCGGCCAGTTGCGCTACGAATACCCCCGCGAGCTGGTGCCCGAGGGTCACGATCCGGCGTCCTGGCTGCGGGAATTGACCGAGCGCGGCCTGCGCGAGCGCTGGGTGAACGGCGTGACAGACAAGGTGCGCCTGCAGATCGACAAGGAATTGAAGCTGATCGCCGAACTGGGCTACGACAGCTACTTCCTCACCGTGCAGGACATCGTCAGTTTCGCCCGCAGCCGCCACATTCTCTGCCAGGGTCGAGGCTCAGCGGCCAACTCGGCGGTGTGCTACGCCCTGGGCATCACCGAAATCGATCCGAGCCGGACGGACATGTTGTTCGAACGCTTCCTGTCCCGCGAGCGCAATGAGCCGCCGGACATCGATGTCGATTTCGAACACGAGCGCCGCGAAGAAGTCTTGCAGTATGTGTTCCAGCGTTACGGCCGGCATCGCGCGGCGTTGACGGCGGTGGTCAGCAGTTACCACGGCGCCGGGGCGGTGCGCGATGTGGCCAAGGCCTTGGGCCTGCCGCCGGATCAGGTCAATGCGCTGGCCGATTGCTGCGGGCGCTGGAGCGATGAAGCGCCGCCCCTGGACCGCTTGCGCGAAGGTGGTTTCGACCCGGACAGCCCGGTGTTGCGCCGGGTGCTGGGCCTGACCCGGCAACTGATCGGCTTCCCCCGGCACCTGTCCCAACACCCAGGCGGTTTCGTGATTTCCCAGCAACCGCTGGACACTCTGGTGCCGGTGGAAAACGCCGCGATGGCTGAGCGCACCATTATCCAGTGGGACAAGGACGACCTCGATGCGGTCGGTTTGCTCAAGGTGGACATCCTCGCCCTGGGCATGCTCAGCGCGATCCGCCGCTGTTTCGACCTGATCGCGCATTACCGGGGTGTGCGGCATACATTGGCGTCGTTGCCCAAGGACGATCGAGCGACGTTCGAGATGATCAGCCGCGCCGACACCATCGGCGTGTTCCAGATCGAATCCCGGGCGCAGATGGCGATGTTGCCCCGGCTCAAGCCCAAGGAGTATTACGACCTGGTGATCGAGGTGGCGATCGTACGGCCGGGACCGATCCAGGGCGGCATGGTGCATCCGTATCTACGGCGACGAAATGGCGAAGAGCCCGTCACTTATCCTTCGGAAAAACTGAAAAAAGTACTGGGTCGCACCTTGGGCATTCCGTTGTTCCAGGAACAGGTAATGCAGATCGCCATTGTCGCGGCGGACTACACGCCCGGCGAGGCGGACCAGTTGCGTCGCTCGATGGCCGCGTGGAAACGCCACGGCGGCCTTGAGCCGCATCGCGAGCGCCTGGCGGAAGGTATGAAGAACAACGGCTACACGCCCGAGTTCGCCGCGCAGATCTTCGAGCAGATCAAGGGCTTCGGCAACTATGGCTTTCCGGAATCCCATGCCGCCAGTTTCGCCTTGCTGACCTACGCCAGCAGTTGGCTCAAATGCCACGAACCGGCGGCGTTCGCCTGCGCCCTGATCAACAGTTGGCCCATGGGTTTCTATAGCCCGGACCAGATCCTCCAGGATGCACGTCGGCATCACTTGCAGATCCGTGCGACGGACGTGCGCGCCAGCGACTGGGAATCCAGCCTCGAACCCCTGGAGGGTCGGCAGCCGGCGATCCGCATGGGCTTGCGCCTGATCAAGGGCTTTCGTGAAGACGATGCCCGCCGTATCGAGACGGCTCGCAGGCAGCGGCCTTTCAGCGATGTGGCGGACCTTGCCGAACGGGCTCGACTCGATGCCCGGGCCATGGAGCAACTGGCCGACGCCGGCGCGTTACGCGGTATGGCCGGCGATCGTCACCGTGCCCGCTGGGAAATTGCCGGGGTGCAAAAACAACTGGGCCTGTTCGCAGGTTTGCCCAGCGAGGAGGAACCGCCCGTGGTCTTGCCGACGCCCACGGTGGGGGAGAACCTGTTCGCCGACTACGCCACGTTGGGCACCACGCTGGGGCCGCATCCGCTGGCCTTGTTGCGTCCCGAATTGCGCGCCCGGCGCTGCCGCAGTTCGCGGGAATTGCAAGCGGTGGAACACGGTCGCAACGTCAGCGTCGCCGGGCTGGTCACCGGCCGCCAGCGCCCGGGCACGGCCAGTGGCGTGACCTTCGTCACCCTGGAAGATGAATTCGGCAACCTCAACGTGGTGGTCTGGCGCGACCTGGCCGAGCGTCAACGCAAGGTTCTGGTGGGTTCGCAATTGCTTCGGGTGGACGGGCGCTGGGAGAGTGTCGGCGAGGTTCGGCACCTGATCGCCGGGCGCCTGAGCGACCTGACTGGATTGCTGGCGGGCATCAATGTGCGCAGCCGCGATTTCCGCTGAACACCCACACCCTTAGTGTTCACCCTGTCCCCCGGACCAGACAGGACCGGCGCAGAGGCTTCTGCATGAACCAATTGCCAACCCCGCGCTCGAAGCACTAGCACAAGGGACTTGTGGTATGCCGCTTCCCTGCTGGTAGTTTGAGGTGAGAGTCGTTCCATGAAGTTCTTATCCCAGAGTAACGGGTGTCCCGGTTGGGACGGTGAGATGGCCCGACGTATCCGGGCCTACGATTGGAGTCGCACCGATCTGGGCGCAATCGAGCACTGGTCCGCCAGCCTGCGCAGCGCTGTCCAGTTGATGCTGGCTTCGCCCTTGCCGATGGTCATGTTGTGGGGCCGCCAGGGCTTCATGATTTATAACGATGCCTATGCCGAGTTTGCCGGCGGCCGTCACCCGTACCTGTTGGGGCGCGCGGTGGAGCTGGGTTGGCCGGAAGTCGCTGAATTCAATCGCCATGTACTCGACGTGTGCCTGGCGGGCGGCACCTTGTCCTACCGCAGCAAGGAACTGGTATTGCTGCGCGACGGCAAGCCCGAAGACGTCTGGATGGACCTCTATTACAGCCCGGTGCCCGACGATGATCATTCGCCGGCTGGCGTTCTGGCGATCGTCGTGGAAACCACCGAACTGGTGCTCAGCGAGCGGGCCCGACAAGAGGCGGAACGCAGCTACCGTGCGGTCAACGAGCGTATTCAGTTGGCGCTTTCGGCCGGGCCGTTGCTGGGCTCGTTTGTCTGGGATATCCCGGCCGACACACTGTCCGGCGACGAGCGTTTCGCCCGTACGTTCGGCTATCCGCCCGAATGTTCGTTGGATGCACTGCCCATCGAGATCGCTCGCCAGCGCATCCATCCGGATGATCTTGCCGACGTGGAGCAACGTGTCGACCTGACGGTGCGCACGGGCGCGCCCTACAGCGCTGAATACCGTGTGCGCCGTGGCGAGGACGAATACCTCTGGGTGCTGGCCAGCGGCCGCTGCGAGTTCGATGCGTTGGGCAAGCCCCTGCGTTTTCCCGGTGTGCTGATCGACATCAATGAGCGCAAGACTGCCGAAGCGTCGTTGCTCAAGTTCACCCGCGATCTGGAACAACGGGTCGCCGATGAAGTACAGGCGCGGCTGGCGGCTGAAGAACAGTTGCGCCAATCGCAGAAGCTCGAGGCCATCGGCGGGCTTACGGGGGGCGTGGCCCACGACTTCAACAATCTGCTCCAGGTGATCGGTGGAAACCTGCATTTGCTGGCTCGCCACGAACCCGACAATCCCAACGTGCAACGGCGGGTCGGGGCGTCCATTGAAGCCGTGGAGCGAGGCGCCAAGCTGTCATCGCAACTATTGGCTTTTGCCCGGCGCCAGCCCTTGTCCCCGGCCGTCTACAACCCCCGGCGCATCTACGATGGCCTGGGCGAGTTGTTGCAACGGGCACTGGGGGAAACCATCCGGATCGACGTGGCGTTGCCGGATGAGCCTTGGTGCATCCATGTCGACCGCAACCAATTGGAAAACGCCCTGTTGAACCTGGCGATCAACGCCCGCGATGCCATGGGCGGCGAAGGGACCATCTGCCTGATCGGCGAGAACATCGCACTGGATGAGTCATCATGCGCCGGTAAAGGTGTTGCGGCTGGCGATTACGTACGGCTGTCGGTGACCGATTGTGGCGCGGGCATGGCGCCTGAAGTCCTCAAACAGGTTTTCGAGCCGTTCTTTACCACCAAGACCGACGGCCACGGTACCGGACTCGGCTTGAGCATGGTGTTCGGGTTCGTCAAGCAGAGCGGCGGCCATATCGAGATTTCCAGTCATCCGGGAGAAGGCACCCAGGTGCACATGTACTTCCCGCGCAGCCATAGGCCCGAGTCGGAGGAGCAGACGCACCACCGCACGAATCAGTCGGGCTTGCAGGAAACTGTCCTGGTGGTCGAGGACAACGATGACGTGCGCGGAGCCTCGGTGGAATTGCTCGAGCTGTCGGGTTATCGGACCCTGACCGCGGCGAATGGCGACGAAGCCATGAAACTGTTGCTGGAAGGCATCTCGGTCGACCTGATCTTCACCGATGTGGTCATGCCCGGGCTGATCAAGAGCTCCGACCTGGCCGCCTGGGCCAAGGTCCAGTCCCCGCCGGTGCCGGTGTTGTTCACGTCGGGGCACACCCGCGACATCATCTCGCGCAATCATCAGTTGAGCCCGGACACCCATCTGCTGAGCAAACCCTATAGCCCGGATGCGCTGACCCGGATGGTCAGGTCGGTACTGGGCGGCTGAGCATGCTGCAAAAGAATGGAACCCAGCCGTCTTGCCACCTTCGAATAACCAAGGCCGTCGATTGAACCGGCCCTGTCATGAACGAGGTGTCCAATGAGCGATCCTGCAAATACCCAGCAACAAGGCCAGACGCAGACCCAGTCTTCGCGTAACGATCCGGCCGTCGATCCCCAAGCGCCGGGCAACCCGCCCGCCGGTCCGGCTGGAACGCACCAGGCTCACAGCGCTGCCAGCGAGGTCGATCAGAAACAACATCACCAGGACAACGACAACACCTACAGCCCTGGCTTCAAGCCAGAGCCGGATCGACCTGGCCCCGGCGACAAGACCGACGCCGACATCGATACCGCCGACAGCTAGCCAACAAAAAGCCCGACTCGAGAGTCGGGCTTTTTCATGCATTGCTTTGAGTTATTTACTAGGATGCGCGGCCTGGAGCTTCTTGGCCATTTCCAAGTGGTGCTGCAGGTCGGGCAGCATTTTCTGGGCAAACGCCTTGAGTTCGGTATTGCCGGGCTTCTTGTCGTCGGTGACGGTCTCGGCTTCCTTCTTGAACAGAGCGATGGTTTCTTCATGGGCCATCACCTGGTTGTTGGCGAAGGCTGGATCGAAGGACTCGTCACGCACATCGAGAATCTTGGCCTTGGCCTTTTTCATCAGCGTGGTGTCATCCGGTACTTCGATGTCGTGTTTTTGCGCCAGCGCCTTCAGCTCTTCGTTGGCTTTGGTGTGGTCGGTGATCATCTTGTTGGCGAACTCCTTGATGTCCGCCGATTGGCTTTTTTGCAGCGCCAGCTTGCTGGTTTCGATTTCCGCTATGCCATTGGCCGCCGCGTTATCGACAAAGTCGTTGGACGTCGCGGCCCATGCCATGCCCATGCTGGTACTCAAGGCAACTGCCAGGCCGAGTTGACGCAGGGTAAATCTGTCCATAGGTAAGTCTCCACACAGGTTGTACAAGTGTTCTTGTGGTCACTGTTCAATGGAGAGCGGGAAGGGGCCGAAGGTTTGATCGGAGCGCGGCGCGGCACGACGAACGGTCACCGCTGGTCGGATTGGCGGTCGACAGAAGCCGACCGGCAAGGCCATGCTGGTGACAGGCAGTGCCATGAAAAGCACTCGCCACCGAACCAACCAAAGGAGGTGCTCCATGCCGGTGTCCCATGATCTTTGCCAGGATCTTGATTGCACAAAAGACCACATCCAGCAGAAGCGTAGCGAGGATCCGACGCTCGACGAATTGCTCAAGAAATATGCGCGAATCGACGCCGAGGTCGTGAATGCCGAGAAGCCGCCCGTCACGCTGTCCGATCCTGCTTTGGAGACACTCAAGAAAGAACGCTTGCAGACCAAGGACAAGATCGCCGCGCGGATATAGAAGGCGCATAGCGATCAGCTAGGAACCGTTATGGCGAGGGGATTTATCCCCGTTGGGTCGCGAAGCGGCCCCATTTGAAGGTTGCGAGGGACTGCTGCGCAGCCCAACGGGGATAAATCCCCTCGCCACAGATAACCGGGCATCAGCCCAGCGGATCCCAACGCTGGGACCAGTCGCTGCCAGCCTTGACGATCCCCCGCAGCACCTCGAACGCCTGCTGCAATGCCGCCGAATCGCGGTCCCTGGAATACACCAGGTAGGTCGGGTAGTTGAACTCCGGCGCCTTGGGCACCCGCTCCAGAATGCCGCTGTCCAGGTAGCTCTGCACGACCCGGGTGCGGAAGTAGCCGCTACCGCCGTTTTCCAGAATATATTGCAACGCCAGTGGACCGAGATTGAAGGTCACGGCGGCCTTGGCCTTGTCCGGAAGCGCCGTGTCGTGCTGGCGTCGGAAGTCCGCGCTCCAGTCGATGTACACGTAGGGCTCGGGGCGAGCGACCAGGCGCACCAGGATGAGTTTTTCCTCCAGCAACTGCTCCACCTGCAATCGCGGCCAGTACTCAGGCTGATAGACCACCGCCGCATCCAGCAGACCCAGCTCCAGTTGCTGCAAGAGTTTTTCACCGTCGCGGATGTCCATGCGCAGGGCATGGCCGGGGATTTTCTGGCGCAGCTCCCCCGCCCAGGCAAGCATAAGGGGATTGCACAAACTGACCTCGCCACCGAGATGCAAGACATTGCGATAACCCTCGGGCAGCGGCAGGTCCCGGCGGGCGGCCTCCCACGTCTGTACGAGCTGGTTGGCGTAGACCACGAAGGCTTCGCCATCGGCGGTCAGTCGCGCGCCGGCACGGTTACGCACGAACAGCGCGCAGCCGAGCTGGCTTTCGAGCTTTTGGACCCGGGCGGTTATTGCCGTCTGGGTGACGTGCAGTTTTTGCGCCGCAGCGGCGAGGCTGCCGTGGCGGACGATTTCCAGGAAGGTACGGGCGAGGTCGATGTCCATGGTCGGGCCGAAGCGGGTGGAGCGGGCATTGTAAGAGCTGGCCCAGCTATCCGATACCATCCACATCCCTGTGGGAGCGAGCCTGCTCGCGAAAAACAAAAATCCCGCCACAAGGGCGGGATCTGGTTACAGCCAGGGCGCGACCCGATCTCAGGACGGGAACAGCTCGGACAGTTTCATCGACAGCATCATGTCGCCTTCAACGCGCAGCTTGCCGCCCATGAAGGCTTGCATGCCGTCGGTTTCGCCGCTGACGATGTCCTTGAGGGTTTGGCTATCCAGGACCAGCGTGCAGTTGGCGTCGGGGTTCGCGCCTTCCTGGATATCGCAGGTGCCATCCTTGACGATCAGGGCGTACTGCTTGTCTTCGTCAGTGATATTGAAACCAAATACCAGGTCCAGGCCGGCAGCGGCGGCTGGGTTGAACTTGGCTTGCATGGCTTTTACTGCGTCGGCTACGGAGGTCATTGTTTCGATCCTTATTTGAGTGGTACAGCAAGGGTCTGCAAGTAATCCGGCCTCAGCGGAAGGTGATGAGGTCCGGGGTCTTCAGCAGTTGCAGATGCGCATGACTGTTGAAGGAAGCCAGGGCCACCTCGCGGCCTCTGAATTTCAGTTGGTTGAGCGAGGTGTTGACGATCTGCCAGTTCAGCTCGAAAGCTTGCCGGGCAGGCATCTGGGTGATCAGGTGAAGCAGGGCGGTGATGGTCCCGCCGGAGGTGAACACGGCGATCTTGTGGGTCTTGTCGGCCTTTTCGAGGATGCGGTGCAGGCCGGCCTGGACCCGCTCGACAAAACCCAGCCAGCTCTCCAGCCCGGGCGGGTCATACTGGCCGCTGAGCCAGCGTTCGACGATCAAGGCAAAAATGCGCTGGAACTCTCCGCGGTTCTGCGCCGCGTTGCGCAAGATATGCAGCGCTTCGGGCTCCTGGGGCAGCATGTCCGGGAGCAGCGCGCGGATCACCGCGTCGGCATCGAATTCGTTGAACGCCGCGTCGATTTCCACCTCGGGAACCGGCAGCCCGACAGCGGACATCGCGCCCAGCGTGCCGATAGCGGTGTCCTGCTGGCGACGCAGGTCGCCCGAGAGGCAGCGATCGAACACGACGCCGAGCTCCGCCAGGTGGCCGCCGAGCACTTGGGCCTGACGTATGCCATTGGGCGAAAGGACATCGTAGTCATCCGCACCAAAGGAGGCCTGGCCATGTCGTATCAGATAAATGCTGCCCACGTCCGCGTCATCCCGGTACGTTGAAGGTTTGGCGAGGTTATGAGGATGGCGGAGGGCTGTCAACGAAAAAACATACGCTCGTTTGAAATGACCGTTACAGGCCCGTCCGGACTCACCCGCGTTACGGTAACAGCAGGTTTCATGGCTGGCAGCGGGGCAGGCGCATGGGTATGCTGGGACCGTTACGCGCCTGCGTTCAGTGGCGCATTGCATTTAAGGAGTCGCTGTGGAGTTTTTTGTCGAATACGCCGGTTTTCTGGCCAAGACGGTGACGCTGGTGATCGCCATTCTGGTGGTCATGGCCAGTTTTGCTGCGTTGCGCAGCAAGGGACGGCGCAAGTCGGCCGGGCAGTTGCAAGTCAGCAAGCTCAACGATTTCTACAAGGGCTTGCGTGAGCGTCTGGAGCAGACGCTGCTGGACAAGGACCAGCTCAAGGCACTGCGCAAGAGCGAAGGCAAGGCTGAAAAAGCCGGGAAGAAACAGAAAGACAAACCGGCGGCCAAGCCCCGGGTGTTCGTGCTGGACTTCGATGGCGATATCAAGGCTTCCGCCACCGAGAGCCTGCGTCACGAAATTACCGCGCTGCTGACCCTGGCGACCCCGAAGGACGAAGTGGTCCTGCGCCTGGAAAGCGGTGGCGGCATGGTCCACAACTACGGCCTGGCCTCGTCGCAACTGGCGCGGATCCGTCAGGCCGGCGTGCCGCTGACGGTGTGCATCGACAAGGTTGCAGCCAGCGGCGGCTACATGATGGCGTGCATCGGCGAGAAGATCATCAGCGCCCCGTTCGCGATCCTCGGCTCCATCGGCGTCGTGGCCCAATTGCCCAACGTCAATCGCCTGCTGAAGAAGCACGACATCGATTTCGAAGTGCTGACCGCCGGCGAGTACAAACGCACATTGACGGTGTTTGGCGAGAATACCGAGAAGGGCCGGGAAAAATTCCAGGAGGACCTGGACATCACCCATGAGCTGTTCAAGAACTTCGTGTCCAACTACCGCCCGCAACTGGCTATCGATGAAGTGGCAACCGGCGAGGTCTGGCTCGGTGTCGCTGCGCTGGAGAAACGCCTGGTGGACGAGCTCAAGACCAGCGATGAATACCTGGCCGAACGGGCCAAGGGTGCCGAGCTCTATCACCTGCACTATGCCGAACGCAAAAGCCTGCAAGAGCGCATCGGCATGGCGGCCAGCGGTTCGGTGGACCGGGTGCTGCTGAGCTGGTGGAGCCGCCTGACGCAGCAGCGGTTCTGGTAGTCCACTGATTAACGCCAAATTTGTTCCCTGTGGGAGCGAGCCTGCTCGCGAAGACGGCGGTGCATTCGCCATGGATGCAAGCTGATCCACCGCTTTCGCGAGCAGGCTCGCTCCCACAGAGGTTTCGAGTCGAGACCAACAAAAAAGCCCTGACCCGGTACACCCGGATCAGGGCTTTTTCATACTTCAACTATCAGCGGCGGCGAAACAGTGGCAACGGTTCGTCAGTGGCCGCCTGGTAGGTCACCGAAAAGTCCTTGAGGCTTTCGAGGGCTTCATAGGGGTCTTTGTCGGCACGCAGGGCAAAGGCGTCAAAACCGCAGCGGCGCATGTAGAACAACTGGTCGCGCAGCACATCGCCAATGGCGCGCAATTCGCCCTTGAAGCCATACCGTTCGCGCAACAGGCGCGCGTTGGAGTAGCTGCGCCCGTCGGTGAAGGCCGGGAAGTTAAGCGCGATGACCTGGAGCTGATTGGCGTCATCGCCGATTTCTTCCGCTTCTTCGTCGGCATCCAGCCACACGCCCAGGCCGCCATCACGGGCTTTGAGCGCATGGGCATGGTCGCGCCAAAGCGCGAGGGGCACGATCAGGTCGTCGCAGTTGGAAATGCCATCGAAGGTCGCGTCCTTGGGCAGCAAGTGCCAGGTTTCGTCGATGACCTCGTTGTTCTTAATGATTCGCTGCATAGACGCGTTCCTTGAAGAGGTCGATGCCGATACGTTGATAAGTGTCGATGAAACGCTCGTCTTCGGTACGTTGTTCGATGTACACGTCGATCAGCTTCTCGATCACATCCGGCATGTCATCCTGGGCAAACGACGGGCCGAGGATCTTGCCCAGGCTGGCGTCACGGCTGCCGCTGCCACCGAGGGAGACTTGGTAAAACTCCTCGCCTTTCTTGTCCACGCCGAGGATGCCGATGTGACCGACGTGGTGGTGACCGCAGGCATTCATGCAGCCGGAAATGTTCAGGTCCAGCTCGCCGATGTCGAACAGGTAGTCGAGGTCGTCGAAGCGGCGCTGGATCGACTCGGCGATCGGAATCGACTTGGCGTTCGCCAGCGAGCAGAAATCCCCGCCCGGGCAGCAGATCATGTCGGTCAGCAGGCCGATGTTCGGCGTGGCGAAGCCTTGCTCGCGCAGCTCGCCCCACAGGGTGAACAACTGGCTCTGTTCAACGTCCGCCAGGATGATGTTCTGCTCGTGGGACGTGCGCAGCTGGCCAAAGCTGTAGCGGTCGGCCAGGTCGGCCACGGCGTCCATCTGCTTGTCGGTGATATCGCCCGGTGCGACACCGGTCGGCTTCAGCGACAGGGTCACTGCGACGTAGCCCGGTTTCTTGTGCTTGAGGGTGTTGCGTGTCCGCCAGCGCGCGAAGCCCGGGTGTTCCTTGTCGAGGGCGGCCAGTTCGGCGTCCTGGTTGTCCAGGGCCTTGTAGGCCGGGTCGACGAAATGCTTGGCCACGCGATGGACTTCGGCTTCGGTCAGGGTGGTCTGGCCGCCACGCAGGTGGACCATTTCGGCCTCGACCTTTTCGGCGAACACTTCAGGCGTCAGGGCCTTGACCAGGATCTTGATCCGCGCCTTGTATTTGTTGTCGCGACGCCCGTAGCGGTTGTACACCCGCAGGATGGCGTCGAGGTAGCTCAGCAGGTCCTGCCATGGCAGGAACTCGTTGATGAACGCGCCGACCACCGGCGTACGGCCCAGGCCGCCGCCCACCAGCACGCGGAAGCCCAGCTCGCCGGCGGCGTTGTAGACCGCTTCGAGGCCGATGTCATGGACTTCGATGGCCGCGCGGTCCGAGGTCGAGCCATTGATGGCGATCTTGAACTTGCGCGGCAGGTAGGCGAATTCCGGGTGGAACGTGGTCCATTGGCGAACGATCTCGCACCATGGGCGCGGGTCGATCAGTTCGTCGGCCGCGACGCCGGCAAACTGGTCGGTGGTCACGTTGCGCAGGCAGTTGCCGCTGGTCTGGATCGCGTGCATCTGCACGGTGGCCAGTTCCGCCAGGATCTCGGGCACGTCTTCCAGGGCAGGCCAGTTGTACTGGACGTTCTGCCGGGTACTGATGTGGGCGTAGCCCTTGTCATAGTCGCGGGCAATCTGGGCCAGCTTGCGCACCTGGCGCGCGGTCAGTTGGCCATAAGGCACCGCCACGCGCAGCATCGGGGCGAAGCGCTGGATATACAGGCCATTCTGCAAGCGCAGAGGGCGGAATTCTTCTTCGCTCAGCTCGCCTGCCAGATAGCGTCGGGTCTGATCACGGAACTGCTTGACGCGGTCCTCGATGATCCGCTGATCGTACTCGTCATATACGTACATATAAGTCTCGTTCTCAGGCTTGGGCCGATCAGAAACAGCTGCAGGTTGGCTCGCTGAAATCGGGTTCTGCCTCGGCAATTCTGCGCGCACGGCCGCGCACTCCTAGAGGAGCCGGTGCAAGATACCTGTTTTGAGTTATGCGCAAAAGTGATGTTTGAGTATATGTAAAGAACCAAATCGACTAATGCCTGCGATTATTGGCTAACCCACATTTGTCGTACGGGCAATCATCGTCTTAACTGTGGTCGAGTCCCTATGCAATCACCTACAAAACCGACAAGAGGCGATGCAATGAGTAATCCGACCAAAGCAAGGAAAAGCGACAGTACCGTTGATGCCTGGGCCATCCTGTTCCTGATTATCCTGGTGGTGGGCACGGCGGTGTTCTGGGTCAGTCATCAATAACCTCCCAATCCACGCATAACCCATTGTGGGAGCGAGCCTGCTCGCGAAAGCGATGTGTCAGTCGACATCATCATCGACTGGACTATCGTTTTCGCGAGCAGGCTCGCTCCCACAGGGGTATGTGTGTGATGTTGGAGGGCGTCACAACCCCGCCAGGTGCACCACCAGCTTGACGATGCCAAACAGGGTCAAGGCGAAGATCACCGTGAACGCGATTCCCAGTATCACGAAGTGACTCGGCTTGCCGTGGGTGAAATCCCGGGCGCGGTTCTTGCCGCTCTGCACGCCGAAAGCGGCGGCCAGCACGCTGTGCATCATCTGCAACAGGGTCGGCGGCTTGTTGTCGACTGGATCGTCCATAAATCCCTCGTCTGCCATGGGTTTGGGACAAGCATAGACAACCCCAGGGAAAAGATCGCAGCGCGCCTCGGCTGCGATCTTTCAGGGGCGCCTGATCAGTTGTCGTAGCCCAGGTTCGGCGCCAGCCAGCGCTCGGTCACGCTCAGGTCCTGGCCCTTGCGCGCGGTGTAGCTCTGGACCTGGTCCTTGTCGATCTTGCCCACGGCGAAATACTGCGCCTGGGGATGGGCGAAGTACCAGCCGCTGACCGCCGCCGCCGGGAACATCGCGTAGTGTTCGGTGAGGAACACGCCGCTGCGTCCGGCTTTCAGTTCGCTGGCCTCGGGGTCGAGCAGGCGGAACAGGGTGGCTTTCTCGGTGTGATCCGGGCAGGCCGGGTAACCGGGGGCAGGGCGGATGCCGGTGTATTGCTCCTTGATCAGCGCCTCGTTGTCCAGGCGCTCATCCTTGGCATAGCCCCAATACTCCTTGCGCACCTGCTGGTGCAGCCATTCGGCGCAAGCTTCGGCCAGGCGGTCGGCCAGGGCCTTGACCATGATCGAGTTGTAGTCGTCGCCGGCGTTCTGGTAGGCCTTGGCGACTTCTTCGGCACCGATGCCGGCGGTGGTGATGAAGCCACCGACGTAGTCGGTCACGCCGCTGTCCTTGGGTGCGACGAAGTCGGCCAGGGAGAAGTTCGGCTTGCCGTCGGTCTTGATGATCTGCTGGCGCAGGTGATGCAGGCGCGCCAGTGGCTTGCCTTGGTCATCGTAGACTTCCAGGTCGTCGTCATGCACCTGGTTGGCCGGCCAGAAGCCAAACACCGCGCGAGCGCTGATAAGTTTCTCGTCGATCAGCTTGCGCAGCATCGCCCGGGCATCGGCGTACAGCGCGGTGGCCGCTTCGCCGACCACTTCGTCGGTGAGGATGCGCGGGTATTTGCCGGCCAGGTCCCAGGAAATGAAAAACGGCGTCCAGTCGATGTACTCGGCCAGGACGTTCAGGTCGATATCGTCCAGCACCCGTGCGCCGGTGAAAGTCGGCTTGACCGGCTGGTAGCTGCTCCAGTCGAACTGCGGCTTCTTCGCCACGGCCGCCGGGTAGCTCAGGCGCTCGGTGCGGGCGCTGCGGTTGGAGGTGCGCTCGCGCACGTCTATGTAGTCCAGGCGGGTCTTCTCGACGAAAGCCGGCTTGAGCTCCTTGGACAGCAACTGCGTCGCCACGCCCACGGCGCGGGAGGCGTCGGTGACGTAGATCACTGCATCATTGCTGTACTTGGGTTCGATCTTCACGGCAGTGTGGGCCTTGGAGGTCGTGGCGCCACCGATCATCAGCGGCAGGTGGAAGTCCTGGCGCTGCATCTCCCGCGCCACATGCACCATTTCATCCAGGGACGGTGTGATCAGGCCAGACAGGCCGATGATGTCGCACTTCTCATCTTTGGCCACCTGAAGGATCTTCTCCGCCGGCACCATCACGCCGAGGTCGACCACGTCGTAGCCGTTGCACCCCAGCACCACGCCGACGATGTTCTTGCCGATGTCGTGGACGTCGCCCTTGACCGTGGCCATCAAGATCTTGCCCTTGGCCTCTGGTTTGTCGCCTTTTTCCGCTTCGATGAACGGAATCAGGTGCGCCACGGCCTGCTTCATCACGCGGGCGGACTTGACCACCTGGGGCAGGAACATCTTGCCGGCGCCAAACAGGTCGCCGACGATGTTCATGCCGGCCATCAGCGGGCCTTCGATCACTTCGATCGGGCGGGCGAAGGACAGGCGCGATTCCTCGGTGTCCTCGACGATGTGGGTGGTGATGCCCTTGACCAGCGCGTGCTCCAGGCGCTTGTTCACTTCCCAGCCGCGCCATTCTTCGGTTTCCGCTTCCTTGACGCTGCCGTCGCCCTTGTACTTGTCGGCGATCGCGAGGAGGGCGTCGGTGCCTTCGGGTGTACGGTTGAGGATCACGTCTTCCACCGCGTCGCGCAGTTCCACCGGGATCTGGTCGTAGATCTCCAGTTGGCCGGCGTTGACGATGCCCATGGTCAGGCCCGCGCGGATCGCGTGCAGCAGGAATACCGAGTGGATCGCCTCGCGCACCGGGTTGTTGCCACGGAACGAGAACGACACGTTGGACACGCCACCGGAGGTCAGCGCGTAGGGCAGTTCGTCGCGGATGTAGGCGCAGGCGTTGATGAAGTCCACGGCATAGTTGTTGTGCTCTTCGATACCGGTGGCGACGGCGAAGATGTTCGGGTCGAAGATGATGTCTTCCGGCGGGAAGCCAACCTCGTTGACCAGGATATCGTAGGAGCGCTTGCAGATTTCCTTCTTGCGCGCCTCGGTGTCGGCCTGGCCGGCTTCGTCGAAGGCCATCACCACCACGGCCGCGCCGTAGCGCTTGCACAGCTTGGCGTGATGGATGAACTGCTCGACGCCTTCCTTCATGCTGATGGAGTTGACGATGCCCTTGCCCTGGATGCACTTGAGGCCAGCTTCGATGACTTCCCACTTGGAGGAGTCGATCATGATCGGCACGCGGGAAATATCCGGTTCGCCGGCGATCAGATTGAGGAAGGTCACCATGGCCTTCTTCGAATCGAGCATGCCCTCGTCCATGTTGATGTCGATCACCTGGGCGCCGGCCTCGACCTGTTGCAGCGCCACTTCCAGGGCTTCGGTGTAGTTGTCTTCGCGGATCAGCCGGGCGAATTTGGCGGAGCCGGTGATGTTGGTCCGCTCGCCGACGTTGACGAACAACGAGCTGCGATCGATGGTGAACGGTTCCAGGCCCGACAGGCGGCACGCCCGGGGAATCTCGGGAATCTGCCGCGGAGCATAACCAGCGACGGCCTTGGCGATAGCTTCGATGTGTGCCGGGGTGGTGCCGCAGCAACCGCCGACGATATTGAGGAAGCCGCTCTGGGCAAATTCTTCAATGACCTTGGCGGTGTCCACCGGCAGCTCGTCGTATTCGCCGAATTCGTTGGGCAGGCCGGCGTTGGGGTGCGCCGACACATGGGTGCTGGCCTTGTTCGACAGTTCTTCCAGGTACGGGCGCAGTTCGCTGGCGCCGAGGGCGCAGTTCAGGCCGACGGAGATCGGCTTGGCGTGGGCCACCGAGTTCCAGAAGGCTTCGGTGGTCTGGCCGGAGAGGGTGCGGCCGGAGGCGTCGGTGATGGTGCCGGAAATCATGATCGGCAACTCGATGCCCAGCTCTTCATAGACGCCTTGCACGGCGAAGATCGCGGCCTTGGCATTGAGCGTGTCGAAAATGGTCTCGATCAGGATCAGGTCGGCGCCGCCTTCGATCAGGCCCTTGGTGGCTTCGGTGTAGTTCTCCACCAGCTCGTCGAAGGTCACGTTGCGGTAGCCGGGGTTGTTCACGTCCGGCGACAGCGAGCAGGTGCGGCTGGTCGGGCCGAGCACGCCGGCGACGAAGCGCGGCTTGTCCGGGGTTTCGAGGGTCTTGGCGTCGGCCACCTTGCGGGCCAGGCGCGCGCCTTCCAGGTTCAGCTCGTAGGCCAGGCCCTGCATGCCGTAGTCGGCCTGGGACACCTGGGTGGCGTTGAAGGTGTTGGTTTCGAGGATGTCGGCGCCGGCATCCAGGTAGGCCTTTTCGATAGCGCCAATCACGTCGGGGCGGGTCAGCACGAGCAAGTCGTTGTTGCCCTTGACGTCGCTCGGCCAGTCGGCGAAGCGTTTGCCACGGTAGTCCTGCTCTTCCAGCTTGTAGCTCTGGATCATCGTGCCCATGCCGCCGTCGAGGATCAGGATGCGTTCCTTGAGGGCCTGCTGGAGAAGATAAAGGCGAGCGCTGCGATCAGACATAGGACTACCTGGAAAAAAGACCATTACGAAGGCCGGAATGATAGCAAACCTGTGCAGGATTTGATCATGGAGGGCTTTTGCATGAATCTAGCTCATGTTTGCAAGCGGTACCGGCCCGATCTATTACCGGCTCTGGCCGGTGCAGGGGGGATCGTGCACAAGACCCACATCACCTATGGCTTGAGCGCAGCGAAGATGGCGCGGATCAAGCGCGACCTCGCCCGGCAGTTGCTGCTTCGCGCCCTTGCGCGGTCGGCTGCTTTCCTGACAAAAATACTGGGACTTTGTCCGGCGCGATGATTGGCGTAAACTGCCGGCAAGCCTGCGAGGAGTTTCCATGACCGCCATTACCATTACCGATGCCGCCCACGATTACCTGGCCGACCTGCTGTCCAAGCAGAACACCCCGGGTATCGGGATCCGCATCTTCATCACCCAGCCCGGCACCCAGTACGCAGAGACGTGCATTGCCTACTGCAAGCCGGGAGAAGAAAAACCCGAAGATACCGCGCTGGGGCTCAAGAGCTTCACCGCGTACATCGACTCGTTCAGCGAAGCTTTCCTGGACGATGCGGTGGTCGACTACGCCACCGACCGCATGGGCGGCCAGCTGACCATCAAGGCGCCGAACGCCAAGGTACCGATGGTCAACGCCGACAGCCCGGTCAACGAGCGCATCAACTATTACCTGCAAACCGAGATCAACCCGGGGCTGGCCAGCCACGGCGGCCAGGTGTCGCTGATCGACGTGGTGGAAGACGGCATCGCCGTGCTCCAGTTCGGCGGCGGTTGCCAGGGCTGCGGCCAGGCTGACGTGACCTTGAAGGAAGGCATCGAGCGCACCTTGCTCGAGCGCATCCCGGAACTCAAGGGCGTGCGCGACGTGACCGACCACACGCAGAAAGAAAACGCCTACTACTGATTGTGGCGCCGGGATTTATGTGTGGTGAGGGGACTTATCTGTGGTGAGGGGATTTATCCCCGTTGGGGCGCGTAGCGCCCCCTTGGAATATGGGGCTGCTGCGCAGCCCAGCGGGGATAAATCCCCTCGCCACAAAAGCTTCTGCGACCAGCATGCCATCTTAGAGGCGCCGCCGATCCCTGTGGGAGCGAGCTTGCTCGCGATAGCGGTGGGTCAGCTTGCGTTGATGTTGAACGTCCCATGGTCATCGCGAGCAAGCTCGCTCCCACAGGATCCGGGTCAGGGTCACGATTCCGGCGGGCACCACCAGTCGTGTGGGAGCGGGCCTGCTCGCGAAGGGGCCGGCACATTCGACATCGTTGCCGGCTGATCCGCCGCTTTCGCGAGCAGGCTCGCTCCCACAAGGGATTCCAGTTGAGCCATATCGACGAGTCAGGGCCTGTACAGATGCGCATGGCCGGCGCGATACAGCGATGATTCGCTGAACACATCATTGCCCAACACGCGCCCCACCAGTATCAGCGCCGTACGTCGAAAGCCCTTGGCTTGGACCTTCCCGGCGATATCCTCCAGCGTACCCACCACCCAATCCTGATCCGGCCACGTGGCCCGGTGAATCACCGCGATCGGACAATCCGCGCCGTAGTGGGGCAGCAGTTCAGCGACTATTTTTTCCAGGTGATTGACGCCCAGGTGAATTGCCATGGTTGCGCCATGCCGCGCCAGGCTGGCAAGTTCTTCCCCGGCGGGCATCGCGGTCTTGTCCGCGTAACGGGTCAGGATCACACTCTGGGACACGTCCGGTAGCGTCAGCTCGGCGCCGAGCAGGGCCGCGCAGGCTGAGGTGGCGGTGACGCCCGGAACGATTTCGAAAGGGATGTCCAGCTCCCGGAGGCAGCGGATCTGCTCGCCGATGGCGCCATACAGACTTGGATCGCCGGAGTGCACCCGGGCCACGTCCTGGCCGTTCAAATGCGCGATCCTGATCAGTTCGACGATCTGTTCCAGGTGCAGCTCTGCGCTGTTGACCACCTGTTCGGCGCTGTGGCCTTCGAGCACGGCCGCCGGCACCAGGGAGCCGGCGTAGATGATCACCGGGCAACGGCGGATCAGGCGCTGGCCTTTCACGGTGATCAGTTCCGGGTCGCCGGGGCCGGCACCGATGAAGTAAACGGTCATGACCGGTTCCTGTAGAAAAGGGCCTTGCATGAGCAGCGCTCATGATTCCGGCGGCGATTATCGAGGGTTACGAAGCTGCCGCCAATGCCAGGGTGGCTTGCGCACTTTTCTGGCGGGTAATCAGCAGTCTCGCGGGCGAATCGCCCAGTTGATCGGCCAGGGCAAGGGCGGCGCTTTCGGCGACGCCGTGGCAGCCCGTACGCTCGAAGGCGATCCGGGAACGCTGGCTGAGCTGCGTTTGATAACCCGCCAACTGCTCGGCAGTGAAGCAGGTCAGTGGCAGCGCCAATTGCTCGGCCAGCTCCAGCAGGCCCGGTTCGTCGTGCTTGAGATCGATACTGGCCAAGGCCTGTACGTCACCAAGCGCAATGCCGTGGGCCAATAGCGTCTGCTCAAGCAATGCCCGCAACGCACTGGCCGGGCAACCGCGTTGGCAGCCCAGGCCGACCACCAGGAGCGGCCCGCTACTCATGCGTCGTGGCGAGCCTGGGCGCCACGGCGAAACAGCCAGGCGCTGATCAGGCCCAGGGAGAGCCAGAACGCGACATTGGTCAGTTGCGCGGCGATCTTGAACTGGCTTTCCAGCGCCTCGGGAGCCAGCATCGAATGGACTTCAGGCTGCGGCGCGCCGATGACATGAGGAACGACCAAGGTCGCGACACCCAGCAGCTTCAGCAGCCACTGCCGGCCGAAGGCAATCAGGGCTATGCCTACCGCCGTGGACGCCGCCGTGCCAATCCACCACATCTGCCGCTGGGCCAGCTCAGCCGCCGCCGTGCCAGGCAGTTCCGGTGGCAGGCCAAGCGTTGGCGCGAGGACGAAGGTGGCGTAACCGGCCAGTCCCCAAAGCAAGCCCTGGGACGTACGCGTCGGCTCGCGCAAGGTGTACAGGCCCGCCAGCATCAGGGCGAAACCCACCGCGACCACCAGGTTGCCGCCCGTGGTGGCGAGCAGGCGTTGCCAGCCGTCTTGCGGCTCCCAGGCTTCGTCGTCATGGCTGTGGGCAGCGCCCGAAACATGCTCATGGACTTCGCTGGCCGGGGCCTTTTCGTAGGTTTCGGCTTGCTGAATCAACGGCGAGACCCACAGGCTTTGTAGAAGAGTCAACAGCAGGGCGGCCAGCAGCCCACTGAAACCGGCAGTCCGAGCGATACGCTTGATCATGTCGTCAGGTCTCAGTGGCACGGGAACGCGGCGCTATGCCGGGTGTCGTGGGCCGCGTTGTGCACCGCTTCGATGTGGGAGAAACCGGCGAAGTAGACCAGGCCCGCACCGAGGATCGAGGCGAGGACCGCCGCGCTCAGGCGCTGGCTCAGGGTGACAGTGCTGCTGGTGGTACGGGCGGTGCTGCTGATGGTCGACATGGCGCTTCCCTCGGGTTTGTCGGCGGGGAAGCGAGCGCAATGAAAATCCGGGCGAGGGCTCGCCAGAATTCGAACAGCGCCCGCCCACCGCGGGTTTGTTGAGCTTGAGTCATGGGCCGGTCTCCGGGCTCGCGAGGGGCTGGGCCGAAGCCTTGCCTGCAAGCGTCACCTTCCCATGCCAAGGCACAGTGGATTCGACGCTTCGCTCGCTTACCGTTGCGGGGGCAGCACCGGACTGACGTGGCCTTGGAGTAAAGCACACGATTCACCGGTTTCCCGTTTCACCCTGTGAAGGGCACCCGTAACTAGGCCGACAGGAGACCATGGGCGAGGCCGGGGCGTCAATCGCGGCTTCGCGCCGCTGACATCACGGAATATTTTCCATCTCCCCCTGCAAAAGCCTCAAGTCGGGCCGATAACGAGGCAGGCGTACCCACAATTATCCCAAACAATACGCCGGCGGCATGGACGCTCGACCACCATCCGAGGTCTTCCCATGTCCCTACGCAGCTTGAATATCGCCCCCAGAGCCTTTCTCGGCTTCACTGTCATCGCACTGCTTGTCGTCGTCCTCGGCGTGTTCGCCGCCAATCGCATGTCGGTCATCCGCCAGGCTTCGGTGGACATGGAGCAGACCCAGGTGCCCAGCGTCAGCCATCTGGCCAGTGTGATGGAAAGCGTCTTGCGCATGCGCATCCTCTCGTTTCGCATACTGGTGAACCGTGACCCGGCCAGCCTGAACGAGGCCGACGGGCGCATCGGTGTGCTGGTGGAAAAACTGCACAAGGCCAATAACAGCTATGCGGCGCTGCCGGCCACCCCGCAAGAGGCCGAGCTGTACAAGACTTTTTCCGCGACGCTTGCAAAGTATCTCGAGGCCCAGCAGGAAATGCTCCAGCTGTCGCGTCAGGACAAGCTTGATCAACTGCGCGCCCATATCAATACGCGGATCAAGGAAGGCACCGACCTGATGGGCGAACAGCTCAACAAACTCATCGAGTTCAACGTGACCAGCGCCGGCGAAGCATCGGCCAAGGCTGACGGCTACTACAGCAGCGCCATCACCGGCATCATCGTCGTCTCGGTCATCGCCGCGCTGGCGACCGTGTTGCTGGCCTTGCTCCTGACCCGCAGCATTGTCACGCCGCTGAATCGAGCGCTCGAAGCAGCCCGGACCATTGCCAGCGGCAATCTGGTCACCGTCATCGTCGACGACGGCAAGGACGAACCTGCGCGATTGCTCCAGGCCTTGGGCGCCATGCAGGGCAGTCTGCGCCAGACCATCGAGCAGATTGCCGGTTCCGCCACCCAGCTGGGCGCCGCCGCTGAAGAGTTGAGTGCCGTCACCCAGGAGTCTTCCCGTGGCTTGCAACGGCAGCACAGCGAAATCGAACAGGCGGCCACCGCCGTCAATGAGATGACCGCCGCGGTCGAGGAGGTTGCCCGCAACGCGGTGTCCACTTCCGAAGCCTCGAACCAGTCCACCCAGGCGGCCCGGGAAGGGCGCACGCGAGTGGTGGAGACCGTCGATGCGATCCAGACCATGACCCACGACGTGCAAGCCACCGCCGCGATGATCGAGGGCCTGGCAGTCCAGGGCCGCGACATCGGCAAGGTGCTGGACGTGATCCGCGCCATCGCCGAACAGACCAACCTGCTGGCCCTCAACGCGGCCATCGAAGCCGCCAGGGCCGGGGAGGCCGGACGTGGTTTCGCGGTGGTGGCCGATGAAGTCCGCGCCTTGGCTCATCGCACCGCGCAATCGACCCAGGAAATCGAAAAAATGGTCGCCGGCATCCAGAACGGCACCGGCCAGGCCGTGCAGTCGATGCAGCAAAGCAACCAGCGCACCCAAAGCACCCTGGAACTGGCCCGTGGCGCCGGCGTGGCGCTGGAACAGATCACCCAGTCGATCCACCAGATCAACGAGCGCAACCTGGTCATTGCCAGCGCGTCCGAAGAACAGGCCCAGGTCTCCCGCGAAGTGGACCGCAACCTGATGAACATCCGTGATCTGGCGACCCAATCGGCCAGCGGCGCGCAACAGACCAGCGACGCCACTCACGAACTGTCGCGGCTGGCGGTGGGTTTGAATGCGACGGTGGCGCGCTTCGTTATTTGAGATAGGGTTGAAGCTGGATATCGCGCTAACAGGAGCAATGCATGCGCTTTTCAGCCTTGACCCAACGCATCACCGGCGACGGCGCCGCCGCCTGGCAGATCCATGACCGGGCGCTGGCCATGCGCGAACAGGGCAGGGAGGTGCTGTTGCTGTCAGTGGGCGATCCGGATTTCGACACGCCACCGGCCATTGTCGAGGCCGCCGTCGCCAGCCTGCGGGCGGGGGACACGCATTATTCGGATACCCGTGGCCTGCATGCGTTGCGCGCCAGCATCGCCCGGCGCCACCAGCAACGTTGCGGCCAACCGGTGGGCGCCGGGCACGTTACGGTGCTGCCCGGCGCCCAGTGTGCGGTCTTCGCGGTCGCGCAGTGCCTGCTCGACCCCGGCGACGAGGTGATTGTCGCCGAACCGATGTACGTCACCTACGAAGCGGTCTTTGGCGCCTGCGGGGCGAAAGTGGTCCCGGTGGCGGTACGTCCGGAAAACGCTTTTCGGGTAGAGCCTGCCGACGTGGCCCGGCTGATCACGCCGCGTACCCGCGCGATGCTGCTCAACAGCCCCAACAATCCCTCCGGCGCCAGCCTGCCGCTGGCCACCTGGCAAGCGTTGGCGCAACTGTGCATCGAGCATGACCTGTGGCTGATCAGCGATGAGGTCTACAGCGACTTGCTCTACGACGGCGAACATATCAGCCCGGCCAGCCTGCCGGGCATGGCCGAGCGCACCGCCACCCTCAACAGCCTGTCCAAATCCCACGCCATGACGGGCTGGCGCATCGGCTGGGCCATCGGCCCCGAGTCCCTTGCCGGGCATCTGGCCAACCTGTCGCTGTGCATGCTGTTCGGCCTGCCGGACTTCGTCCAGCGCGCCGCCCAGGTTGCCCTTGAGCGGGATCTGCCTGAAGTGGCGCGGATGCGCGAGGAATATCGCCAGCGCCGTGACCTGGTGTGCGCGGCGCTGGAGGGGCGTGCGGGCCTCAGGCCGGTACGGCCTGATGGCGGGATGTTCGTGATGGTCGACGTGCGCCAGACGGGTCTCGCCGCCCAGGCATTTGCCGAGCGCCTGCTGGACGGCTATGGCGTGTCGGTGCTGGCGGGCGAGGCGTTCGGGCCGAGCGCGGCAGGGCATATCCGGATCGGCCTGGTGGTCGACCAAGTGCAATTGGCGGATGCGTGTCGGCGGATCGTCGAGTGTGCGGCGGCCTTGCTGCAGGTCGATTGGTGAAGTTTTGTAGAAGCTGTGTGAAATTGTGTAAGGGTTTTGCTCGACCACGGGCGCCGGCGTATATCCTTGGTGGCTTGAGATTTCTTGCGCCTGTGGGACCGCCATCGCGAGCAAGCTCGCTCCCACACGGTTTTTGCTGCGTACCGAAACCCCTGTGGGAGCGAGCCTGCTCGCGATGAGTCCCGCCCAGGCGCCACCGTATTTTCTGGACCACCCCATGCCCAACATCCTCCTCGTCGAAGACGACGCCGCCCTTTGCGAACTGATCTCCAGCTACCTGGAGCGCAACGGCTATCAGGTCAGCGTCCTCAACCGTGGCGATCACGTCCGTGAGCGGGCACGGGCCAATCCGCCGGACCTGGTGATCCTCGACCTGATGCTGCCGGGCCTGGATGGCTTGCAGGTCTGCCGCCTGCTGCGCGCCGATTCGGCGACCCTGCCGATCCTGATGCTCACCGCTCGGGATGACAGCCACGACCAGGTGCTGGGCCTGGAAATGGGCGCCGATGACTACGTCACCAAGCCCTGCGAGCCGCGGGTATTGCTGGCGCGGGTACGCACGCTGCTGCGGCGCAGCAGCCTCACTGAACCGCAAACGGTCAACGACCGTATTGTCATGGGCAACCTGTGCATCGATCTGTCCGAGCGCACCGTCACCTGGCGCGGGCAGCCGGTGGAGCTGTCCAGCGGCGAGTACAACCTGCTGGTGGTGCTGGCCCGGCATTCCGGCGAGGTGCTCAGCCGCGACCAGATCTTGCAGCGCTTGCGCGGCATCGAATTCAACGGCACCGATCGCTCGGTGGACGTGGCCATTTCCAAATTGCGGCGCAAATTCGACGACAACGCCGGCGAGGCGCGCAAGATCAAGACCGTGTGGGGCAAGGGTTACCTGTTCAGCCGTTCCGAGTGGGAATGCTGATCGATGTGGAAACTGCTGATTCGTCTGTATCTGGTGACCATCGTCTCCTACAGCGCGGCGATCTACCTGATGCCGGAACTGGTGATCCGCCTGTTCCATGAGCGCTTCCAGACTTACAACCTCGACTATTCCCGTGGCCTGCAAACCTTGATGGCCAAGCAGTTTCGCGCCGTACCCAGCGCGCAATGGCCGGCGCTGGCAGCGCAGATGGACAAGGAGTTCGAGCCGCTGCGCATCGAGCTCGCCGCCACCGATGATGCGGATTTCACCACCGCCGAGCAGGCGCGTCTGCAACGCGGTGAGAATGTGGTGCGCATCGGCGACTGGGGTTGGCGAACCCTGGCGGCCGCGCCGCTGGATGGGCGCACCGCGGTGAAGATGATCGTTCCCCCGGATCCGGCGGATGTCAGCTGGCTGTACTGGAGCATCAACGTGCTGATCGGCGCGACGATGCTCGGCTGTCTGCTGCTCTGGCTGCGGCCGCACTGGCGCGACCTGGAGCGGCTCAAACGCACCGCCGAGCGTTTCGGCAAGGGCCACCTGGGTGAGCGCACGCACATCGCGCCGCGCTCCAACATCGGCAGCCTGGCCCATGTTTTCGACACCATGGCGGGCGATATCGAGAACCTGCTCAATCAGCAGCGCGACCTGCTCAATGCCGTATCCCATGAACTGCGCACGCCTTTGACCCGGCTTGACTTCGGCTTGGCACTGGCCTTGTCCGAGGATCTGCCGGCGCCCAGCCGCGAGCGTCTGCAAGGGTTGGTGGCGCACATTCGCGAGTTGGATGAGTTGGTGCTGGAGCTGTTGTCCTATAGCCGTCTGCAGAACCCCGAGCGCCTGCCGGAGCGGGTCGAAGTGCCGCTGGACGAGTTCATCGACAGCATCCTCGGCAGCCTCGATGAAGACCTGGCGGCGCCGGAGGTGGTGATCGACGTTTTGCTGCACGGGGCGCTGGAGCGTTTCGAGCTCGACCCGCGCCTCACCGCCCGGGCCTTGCAGAACCTGCTGCGCAATGCGATGCGCTATTGCGAAAAACGCATCCAGGTGGGGGTGCTGGTCAGCGAGCAAGGCTGCGAAATCTGGGTCGACGATGACGGCATCGGCATTCCTGACAGCGAGCGTGAGCGGGTATTCGAGCCGTTCTACCGGCTGGACCGCAGCCGTGATCGCGCCACGGGCGGCTTCGGCCTCGGCCTGGCGATCAGCCGCCGCGCCCTGCAAGCCCAGGGCGGCACCCTGACGGTCGAAGCCTCGCCGCTGGGCGGGGCACGCTTCCGGCTCTGGCTACCCCCAACCTGCTGATACCTCCGGTGGCGAGGGAGCTTGCTCCCGCTGGGCCACAAAGTGGCCCCCCTTCAGCCAAACAACCCCGCCGCAATATTGATCGAAAACCCCAGGATCGCCGTGTTGAATACAAACCCGATCAACGACTGCGCCAACACGATCTTGCGCAGCTGCCGCGTCGCAACACCCACGTCCGAAGTCTGCACCGCCACGCCGATGGTGAAAGAGAAGTACAAAAAATCCCAGTAGTTCGGCGTGGTCAGGCCCTCGGCAAAACGCAGGGCGGGCTCCTTGCCGGACCAGGTGTAATAAAGGCGCGCGTAGTGCACGCTGAAAATCACCCCGATCAGTAGCCATGAACCGATCACGGTCAATGCCGTGAAACCGTAATGCAGCAGCTTGCCTGCGGTTTGCAGGTCGCGGCTGCCGGCCAGTTCGAAGGTGATGGTCGCCAGGCTCGCCAAGGCCGCGATGCAGACCATCAGCAGGACCAGCCCGGCGTTCTCGTCTTCGATTTCGGCGATGCGCTTGACGTCAGGTGCCTTGGCTCGCACCGTCAGCCAGAACATCAGCGCCAGGTAGGTCCAGACCCCGACGTTCCAGCCGATCAGGACCTTGCCGATGATCGAATCTGCGGGGATCAGCAGGCCCGCCGCCAGGCCGATGACCGTGGCGCAGGAAAGACGCGGGTGAGTGCGGGTGAGGCGGGGCATGGGAGCTCACTGTGGCGTGGGAATGCCGGGGAGTATGAATCAGATCTTAGCCGAAGCAGTTCAGGCTCGGGTTCTTCATTTGCGGCGACTACCGCCTTCGCGAGCAGGCTCGCTCCCACATGGATTTGTGTATGGACGAGCTTGATCGCGATGGCGAGGTGTCTTTCGTCGCAAATATTCCACCGGTGATGGCTTTTTGATGCTTGGTTCGTGCACCGCCGTACCAATTGTGTACAATCGCCGACTTTTCAACCAGGCATGGAAGCAGTTCGGCCTTTTGGCCACGAGAAAAATCCATGCTCATCGGCAGCTATTCCCCCGCCCTTGTTTCGATTTCCCTGTTTGTCGCGATCCTGGCGTCCTATACCGCGCTGGACCTGACCGGACGCATAACCACTGCCCAGGGTCGGGCCGTGCATTTCTGGATGGCGGGTGGTGCCTTGGCGATGGGGGTGGGCATCTGGTCCATGCATTTCATCGGCATGCTCGCGTTCAGCTTGCCGGTGGAGCTTGGCTACGATGTGGCAATTACTGCGTTGTCGCTGCTGATCGCCATCCTTTCCAGCGGCTTTGCCCTCTGGCTGGTCAGCCAGCCACAACTGCGGACCTGGCAGCTGGTGTTCGGCGCGCTGGTGATGGGCACTGGCATCAGCGCCATGCATTACACCGGTATGGCGGCCCTGCGGATGCAGCCGGGCATCGATTATGACCCGACGCTGTTCGGCGCCTCGTTGGTAATAGCCGTGGTGGCGTGCGCGGCGGCGTTATGGATCGCCTTTCACCTGCGCCAGAACACCCCTCATGTACGTCTCGCTCGCGCCGGTGCCGCCGTGGTGATGGGCGCTGCCATCGTCGGCATGCATTACACCGGCATGGCCGCGGCGCAGTTCAGCGAAGGCAGTTTCTGCGGTTCCCTGGACGGTTTGAGCGGTAAGGGCCTGGATAACCTGGTGCTGATCACCACCTTGGCGGTGCTGGCGATTGCCTTGCTGACTTCGATCCTCGATGCGCGCCTGGAAGCCCGTACCGCGGAACTGGCCAGGTCCTTGACCCAGGCCAATCGCGAACTGACCCAACTGGCCCTGCACGACCCCCTGACCGGCCTGCCCAACCGGGTCTTGCTGGCGGATCGCATCGGCCAGGCGATGCACCGGGTGCAAGAGCAGGGCGGTTGTTTCGCCCTGATGTTCATCGATCTGGACGGCTTCAAACCGGTCAACGATGCCTTTGGCCACCACATGGGTGACTTGTTGCTGCGGGACGTCGCGCTGCGTCTGCGTGAAGACCTGCGCAGCCAGGACACCCTGGCGCGGATCGGTGGTGACGAGTTTGTCCTGCTGGTGCAACTGGCCGAGCCGGACGACGCCTTGCGCCTGGCCGCGCGTCAGGTCGGGCTGATCGGTCGCACGTTCCGGGTCGCCGACCATGACCTGCAGATTTCCGCCAGCGTCGGCATCGCGCTGTACCCTGGCAATGGCCAGAGCGCCGATGAATTGCTGATGAATGCCGACGCGGCGATGTACCACGCCAAGGGTGCCGGCAAGAATGGCTACAGCTTTTTCGACGCCTCGATGAACAGCAACGCCCGCCGGCAACTGCAACTGCTGCAGGATTTGCGCATCGCGGTCGAACAGCGCCAGTTCAGCCTTTATTACCAGCCCAAGTTCGACGCAGCGAAAGGCCGCCCGGTGGGCGCCGAAGCACTGCTGCGCTGGAACCATCCGACCCAGGGCCTGCTGATGCCCGACACTTTCATCGACCTGGCGGAAAAGACCGGGTTGATCATCCCGATCGGCGAATGGGTGCTGAACGAAGCCTGCCGGCAGATGCGCGAATGGTACGTGTTGGGCTACACCGATTGGCGTATCGCGGTGAACCTGTCAGCGTTGCAGTTCTGCCATACGGGCCTGGTGCAGAGCGTGGCCAAGGCATTGGAGACGCACCACCTGCCGGCCAACAGCCTGACCCTGGAAATCACCGAGACCACTGCCATGAGCGACGCGGACGCGAGCATGACGGTACTGCAACAGCTCTCGGACATGGGCGTGGACCTGTCCATCGACGACTTCGGCACCGGTTATTCGAGCCTGATGTACCTCAAGCGCCTGCCGGCCAACGAGCTGAAGATCGACCGTGGTTTCGTGCGAGACCTTGAGCACGACAGTGACGACGCGGCCATCGTCTCGGCCATCGTCGCCCTCGGCCAGGCCTTGGGCCTGCGGATCGTTGCCGAAGGCGTGGAGACCGATGTGCAACAGGACTTCCTCACCCAGTTGGGCTGCGATTCGCTGCAGGGGTATCTGCTCGGGCACCCGCAGCCGGCCGAACACTTCCTGAAGAACATCCGCCAGGCGCGACGCGTCGAAATGGCCTGAGGCGATTTACTCAGGGAACGATCTCGAACGCGGTACTGCCCAGCCGTTCGCCATTGATCAGCAGATGGACCGCATGCCGGCCCGCGTAGTGCCGGCGGGTGGTCAGCTCGCGAATCTGCTGGGAACGGCTGAGGCTGGCAGAAGCCAGGGCGGGCAGGTCGAAGGTCTTCAGCTTGAACACTTTGGCTGACGTGCCGCCGGACGCTTTCACGTAGTCGATCGCGTAATCGATCACCAGGCGCTGGCCTTGTCCGGACGTGGACCGCACCTTGAACGACAAGGTGATGGGCTCGCCCAGGCGAATCACCGCTGGCGTCACTTGCAGCTCGGAAACTTCCACCTGCGCCCTGGCGCCCGCGCCGATAACCGCCAGCGCCCGCAGATTGCCTTGCTTGATCAGGCTACGCAGCGCGTGTCGGGCAATCCATGCGCTATGGCGATCGTGCAATGGCCAGCCTTCGATCCGCTCCAGGACCCAATCGGGATGCTGCTTGGTCACGTCGTTCAGGTGATTGGCGACGGATTTGCGCACGTACAGGCTGTCGTCGGCCTTGAGCGCATCAAGGATTCCGGCGGCGAGTTCCGGGTTGGCCTGGATCGGCTCCAGGTGAAACGACCAAGGCAAGCGCGGCCGGCTGCCTTCGCTGGCCAGGCGGCGGACGTGCTCGTTGGCGTCCAGCGCCCAGTCATGCATGACCCCGAGGGTGCGCGTCAGGTCGTCACGCAAAAAATGCCGCACGGCAAACTCAGCGGAGCCAAACCGGGTGAAATACTTGAGCGCGTCCATCGACAGCTCGAAGGTGTGCCGACCGTAGGAGGCGACATAGTGCGGCAGGAACAGGCTGACGAACATGCTGTTCACACGCGGGGCCACGGCCCGCAGCACCTCCAGCGAGGCTTCGTAACTCAGCGGCAGGACCTCATGCAGGCACTCGCTGACCCGAGCCATGCGCTGCATGACCGACAATTCGGCCAATCCGTCGTTGGCCAGGTTCAAGAACGCCTTGGCATCGAAGGCCGGGTACACCGCGCGCATTTCGCTGGCGATGTGTTCAAGGCGCGCGGCGTTGAAGATTTCCTTGAGGGCGGGGGAAGAGGTGGTGGTGCTCATGTTGGGTCCGTCCGGCGGGTGTTGGGCCAAGGCTCGCCACTATGCCATGCCAGACCCGTGCCGAGGGAGCAAGCTCCTCGGCACGGGGACGCGGTTCATGGAAAAAGGAATGATTCGCCGCCAGTGCAGTCCCAGATTCAGTACCTTGAATAACTGGAGTTTTTTATGCGTAAACCAACCTTGATCGCCAGTCTGGTCCTGATCGCCGGCCTCGGAGCCTTTGGGCCCGTTGCGCAAGCGGTCGAGAAAACCGGAGACGCCCTTGAGCATTCGCCGAGCAATGGCCGCCGGCTGGTGGAAAATGACCGGGTACCGGCAGACTATCAGCGCGCGGACAGGGCCATGAAGGACTGGAAGCAGAAGAAACTCGAGCAGCCGACCGACGAGCAGCAATGGGTGCAGATCGACGACAAGTACCTGCTGATCGAAACCGTGTCCGGCGCCATCGTCAAGATCGTTCCCGCCACACGCTAGACCCTCAAAGCACTTCGCCCTTGTCCCACAAGTGGACCAGCTCGCCAGGTGCCCGGTCCTCGGGCACCTGCAGCACCATCTCGTCATCCTGATCGTTCGCCCGATAACGCACCTCGATCTGGAAATACCTTTGGTCGCCCCGACCCGGCGTGGAGGACGTGAGCGGCAGGCAGCCCTCCAGCACCGAGCAGATACGTGAGCGCTGGTTGATATCGCACTGGGCGAATTCTATTTCCCGGGGGCGGGTCAGGGCATGGATGGCCGCCACGCCACCTTGGCGTGACAGCTTGACCACGGCTTTATCGTCAAGGTCTGGAAGGGTTTTCATCCGTTCTCCTCGTTCAGGTCGACGCCCACCTGCGCCCAGCCATCCTGCACCGCTTGCACTTCCTGCTCACCGAAACGCTGGCGGGCATGCTCGACGGTCAGGCGGGCGAACGCACTGAAGGAGGCGTCGTTGGCCAGTTGTCTGTCGCACAAGGTGTCATACCAGATTCGCCCGGCCTTTTCCCAGGCAAATCCGCCCAGGGTTGTTGCCACCAGATAAAAGGCCCGGTTGGGAATGCCGGAATTGATGTGCACGCCGCCGTTGTCTTCACGGGTGATGACGAATTCGCGCATATGCCCGGGTTGCGGGTCCTTGCCCAGCAGCGGGTCATCGTAGGCGGTGCCAGGGTTGGACATGCTGCGCAGGCCGTCGCCGTTGATCCTGTCGGTGAGCAGGTCGGCGCCGATCAGCCAGTCGGCCTGGTCGGCGGTCTGGCCCAATACGAATTGCTTGACCAAAACGCCGAACACGTCGGAGATCGACTCGTTCAACGCCCCGGACTGGTTGGCATAGATCAGGCCGGCTTCGCTTTCGGTGACGCCATGGGCCAGTTCATGGGCCACCACGTCCAGGGAGCGGGTGAAACGCTGGAAGATCTCGCCATCACCGTCACCGAACACCATCTGCGCGCCGTTCCAGAAGGCATTCTCATAACCTTGGCCGTAATGCACGCTGCCGACCAATGCAAAACCCTTGTTATCGATGGAATCGCGCCCGAGCACTTTCCAGAAAAACTCATAGGTGGCGCCGAGGGCGTCATACGCTTCGTCCACCGCCGGGTCGCCGCTGGCCGCCTGGCCTTCCAGGCGTACCGGCTGGCCGGGCAACTCCATGGTGTTCTGCGCGTCGTGCACGCTGCGCTGTGGATGACCGGCCTTGCCGGGTCTGGGCAGTTTCGCCGTGGCGGGTGGGTTGCTCGGCGGGCCAGGGTTGTGGCGCAGATTCTTGACGTGGGTCAGGGTGCCGAGGGCGCTGGAACGTTGCTGTTCTGAGCCATGGGCAATGATGCGATTGAGGATATAAGGCGGAATGAAACCGTGGAGCGGGCGAGAGTCGATCATCAGAAAGTCCTTATCTGAAAATGCAGGGTCGATACCCATGTGAACCGAAGTGGCCGTTGCGGTTCCCCTTTGCCGCAAAAGGTTGCCTGTCGCGCGGATTTCTGCGAAAACCCCGCGCCTGGATCACACGGGAATAACGCCATGAATGAAGAGCTGCAAATCATCGACCTGGAACAGGGCGACGGCAAAAGCGTAGTCAAAGGCGCGCTGATTACCACTCAATATCGCGGCACTCTCGAGGACGGCACCGAGTTCGATTCGTCCTACAGTCGTGGCAAGCCCTTTCAATGCGTGATCGGCACCGGTCGCGTGATCAAGGGCTGGGACATCGGCCTGATGGGGATGAAAGTCGGCGGCAAGCGCAAGCTGCTGGTGCCGGCCCATCTGGCCTATGGCGAACGCTCCATGGGCGCTCACATCAAGCCCAACAGCAACCTGGTTTTCGAAATCGAGCTGCTGGAAGTGCTGACCCGCGACGATTGATGGCGCCTTTTTTCATCACCGATTGCTGAACAGCGGGATGCGCCCGTTGACCGAGGGGCGATAGCACCAGCTCAACCGATCCAGGCGTGGATTGCGCTCAAGGATTGTTTCCACGGTGGCCCGAGCGATATTCATGGCCAAGTCTTGGCCAGGGCATTCATGGCGGGCGCTGCCAAAGCTGAAACTGCGGCGGTTGGCGCGAGCCAGCAGCAAGGCGTCCGGTTGCGGGTTGAGCTGCGGGTCGCGGTTGGCTGAAGCCAGCAGGACCAGTACCACATCTCCCGGTTCTAGCGCAGTGCCAAGGATTTCGCAGGGCATGGCGATGAAGCGTCGAGTGTTCTGCACCGCCGGGTCGAAGCGCTGCACTTCAGCCAGCAACGCGCCGATCTGTTTGGGATCGTCCCGAACTTGGTGATGTAAAGCGGGGTCGCGAGCTAACGCCAATAGTCCATTGCCGATCAAGCCCGCCGTGGCTTCGTAGGTTTGCGAGAGCAGGCCGATCAGGTTGGCGATCCGGCTGTCCGGGGCGGCGCCTTCAAAACCCTGGCACATTAGGCTCAGCAACAGAGCGTCCTGTGCCTCGATCCGCTCCTGGAAAAGGCTCATCAGTTGCCCGCTGGCCCGGTGCGCGGCTTCAAGCTGCTTCACCTGGCTCAGGGGTGACAGGCAGGCGACGAAGTCTGCGGTCAATTCGCTGATCAGGCGGCTCTCCGCCGGGTTGAAACCCAGCAATGCCGCCACCACGCTGGCCGGTCCGACGAACTGCGCCTGGTGCAGACCTGCGGCGCCCTCCCTGAGCAAGCGTGCCCTGACCAATGCCTCGACCTGGCGCGGATCGATGTCCTGCAACCGCGGCGCAATCGCCGCCCTCGGACAGCGCTGCCGTTCGCCTTCGTTCATGCGCATCAGGTGTGCGAACACTTGGCCGGCGGGGCCATGGGCAATTGCCTTGGGCACCGGCTCGTCAGCAGGGCGCACATGGCAATCGGGATGATGCAGTACCGCGCACACCGCCTCGGCGCTGCTGGCGACCCGGAGTTTCAGATGCGCGTCGAAACCGAATCCTCCGTTGGCTCGCAGGCTGGCGTAGTAAGGGTAGGGATCAGCGTGAGTCGCGGCAGTGATCGGGTCCATGAAGCGCAGCCTCGTTCGTGGTGGAGAAAGTGTTGCTACTATCTCCAGTCGATGCATGGCTTGATTCGTCCGGGAGCGAAATATGAACGCAGAACACCATGACATGGGCGTGTCCCAGGTGGCCGCAGCGATTGCCGAACCGGCCCGTACCCGAATGCTCTGCGCGCTGATGGACGGCCACGCTCGCACCAGCACGGAGTTGGCGGCGATTGCCGAGGTCAGCGCTTCCACCGCGAGTGCGCACTTGGCGAAGCTCAAGGATCTCGCCTTGGTGCGTTTGCACGTCCAGGGGCGCCATCGTTACTACAGCCTCGCCGACCAGCGCGTAGCCGAGGCTCTGGAGGCGTTGATGATGATTGGCCAGGGCGCCAGGCCGACCTTCACGCCGCGCACGCCGGATCGCCTGCAGTTCGCCCGCACTTGCTACGACCATATGGCCGGTACGCTGGCGGTGCGGTTGCATGATCGCTTGCTGGAAGCCGGGTGGCTGGTGGAGGTGGAAGGGCAGGGCTATCGGCTCAGTGAATCCGGCGAAGCGCTGTTTGAAGGGCTGGGCATGGACGTTTCTACGCTGATGATTCAACGACGCCGGTTCGCCTGCCCGTGCCTGGACTGGAGCATGCGCCGACCGCATCTGGGCGGTGCCTTGGGCGCGGCGTTGCTGCAACTGGCGATCAAGCGCAAGTGGGTACGGCAGGACCTGGACAGCCGGGCCCTGACATTGACGGCCTGCGGACGCAGGGAAATGGCGGGGCGGTTCGGGGTCAATGCAGAAGTCGATGTCGTACCCACAGGCGCCATCGCGAGCAAGCTCGCTCCCACAGTGGATTTGAGGTGAATCCAGGATTTCTGGACACCGGCAATCCCTGTGGGAGCGAGCCTGCTCGCGAAGGGGCCTTCACATCCATCATATCTGCAAGCTGACCCACCGCTTTCGCGAGCAGGCTCGCTCCCACAGTGGACCTGAGGTGAATCCAGGGTTTCTGGACACCGGCAATCCTTGTGGGAGCGAGCTTGCTCGCGAAGGGGCCTGCACATTCAACATATCTGCAAGCTGACCCACCGCTTTCGCGAGCAGGCTCGCTCCCACAGTGGATTTGAGGTGAATCCAGGATTTCTGGACATCGGCAATCCCGTGGGAGCGAGCCTTTGCTACCGGGTCAGACTTTGACGATCCAGCCCGCGGGTGCTTCCACGTCGCCGGTCTGTACGCCGGTCAGCTCTTTGTAGAGCTTCTGGGTGATCGGGCCGACTTCGGTTTCGCTGTGGAACACATGCAGCTTGTCCTTGTAGCTGATACCACCGATCGGCGTGATCACGGCTGCGGTACCGCAGGCGCCGGCTTCCTTGAACTCCGACAGCTTGTCGATGAACACGTCGCCTTCGATCACTTCCAGGCCCAGGCGCGATTTGGCCAGTTCGATCAGCGACAGGCGGGTGATGCCCGGCAATACCGAAGGGGAGTTGGGGGTGATGAATTTGTTGTCGTGGGTGATGCCGAAGAAGTTGGCCGAGCCGACTTCCTCGATTTTCGAATGGGTCAGCGGGTCCAGGTAGATGCAGTCGGCGAAACTGGCCTTCTTGGCCTGCGAGCCGGGCATCAGGCTGGCGGCGTAGTTGCCACCGACCTTGGCCGCGCCGGTGCCTTGCGGGGCCGCGCGGTCGAAGCTGGAGATCAGGAAGTTGTGCGGGGTCAGGCCGCCCTTGAAATAAGCGCCGACCGGGATGCAGAAGATCGAGAAGATAAACTCGGGCGCGGTGCGCACGCCGATGTTGTCACCCACGCCGATCACGAACGGGCGCAGGTACAGCGCACCGCCGGTGCCATACGGCGGGATGAAGCGCTCGTTGGCGCGGACCACTTGCTTGCAGGCTTCGACGAACTGCTCGGTGTCGACATGTGGCATCAGCAGGCGGGCGCAGCTGCGTTGCATGCGGGCGGCGTTCTGGTCCGGGCGGAACAGGTTGATCGAACCGTCCTTGCAACGATAGGCCTTCAGGCCTTCGAAGCATTGCTGGCCGTAGTGCAGGGCAGTGGAGCCCTCGCTGATGTGCAGCACATTGTCGTCGGTCAGGGTGCCCGCATCCCAGGCGCCGTCGCGCCAGTGCGACAGATAGCGCTTGTCGGTCTTGATGTAGTCAAAGCCCAGTTTGTCCCAATTGATGCTCTCGTTACCCATGACACCCTCTATTTCCTGACAACCGTCGAAACGGTTCAAGGCTTCTGACGTTTTTTAATGGGGACAACAATACTTCATTCCGGGGGTGTTTCGCAGCCCGCTCGATAAGGGGCAGGCATATTTTCCTGGCGTTTCACATCTGTGGCGAGGGAGCTTGCTCCCGCTCGACTGCGCAGCAGTCGCAAAAACGGGGCCGCTTCGCAGCCCAGCGGGAGCAAGCTCCCTCGCCACAGGTGAAACTCATGCCTACAGATGCGCTACACGTCTAGAGATGCAACGCATGCCCCAACGCCCGCAACGCCGCTTCCTGCACGGCCTCGCCCAGCGTCGGGTGGGCGTGGATGGTGCCGGCGATGTCTTCCAGCCGCGCGCCCATCTCCAGGGATTGGCCAAACGCCGTGGACAGCTCCGACACGCCGACACCGACCGCTTGCCAACCGATAATCAGATGATTGTCCCGGCGCGCCACGACCCGGACAAAGCCGCTTTTCGATTCCAGGGTCATGGCCCGGCCATTGGCGGCGAACGGGAAGCTCGACACGATGCAATCGACTTCGGCGGCCTTGGCCTCGTCCGGCGTCTTGCCGACCACGACCACCTCCGGATCGGTGAAGCACACTGCCGCGATGGCCATCGGGTTGAATTCCCGATGCTCGCCAGCAATCAGCTCGGCGACCATTTCGCCCTGGGCCATGGCCCGGTGAGCGAGCATCGGTTCGCCGCTCAGGTCACCGATGGCCCAGACATTGCGCATGCTGGTCTGGCACCGGTTATCGATTTTCAGCGCCGAGCCATTCATCGCCAGGTCCAGCGCTTCGAGGTTCCAGCCCTGGGTGTTGGGCTTGCGTCCGACCGCCACCAGCACGCGGTCGGTCTCCAGGTTCAGCGTGTCGCCGTTGGGATCGCGCACTTGCAAGGTGCTGGCCTGGGCATCGAAGCCTTCGACGCTGTGCTTGAGGTACAGCTTTACGCCCAGTTGCTTGAGCGCCTCGTGCACCGGTTGCGTCAGCTCGCCGTCGTAGGCCGGCAGGATCCGCTCCTGGGCCTCGACCACGCTCACTTCGGCGCCGAGCTTGCGATAGGCGGTGCCCAGTTCCAGCCCGATGTAGCCGCCGCCGACCACCACCAGATGCTTGGGCACCGAGGTGGGGGCGAGGGCTTCGGTCGACGAGATGACCGGCCCGCCAATCGGCAGCATCGGCAGCTCGACACTTTTCGAGCCGGTTGCGAGCAGCAAGTGTTCGCACTGGATGCGGGTGTCACCAACTTCAACGGTCTTGCCATCGATCACCTTGGCCCAGCCGTGAACGACCTGGACCTTGTGCTTTTTCAGCAACGCCGCGACGCCGGTGGTCAGGCGATCGACGATGCCATCCTTCCATTCCACACTCTTGCCGATGTCCAGGCTCGGCGCCGCCACGGTGATGCCCAAGGCCGATCCCTGGCTGTGATGGCGGGTCTGGTGGAACTGCTCGGCGACATGGATCAACGCCTTGGACGGAATGCAGCCGATGTTCAGGCAAGTCCCGCCCAACGCCTGGCCTTCCACCAGGATCGTTTCAATGCCCAGTTGGCCGGCGCGGATCGCCGCCACGTAACCGCCAGGACCGCCGCCGATGATCAGCAGCTTGGTGTTCAGAGTCTGCATGGCCTGCTCCATTGATGATTAGTCCACAAACAAAGTGGCGGGTTGTTCGAGCAGGCCACGCAGGGCCTGGATGAATTGCGCCGCATCCATGCCGTCGACCACTCGGTGATCGAAGGAGCTGGAAAGGTTCATCATCTTGCGGATCACGATCTGGCCCTTGACCACCACGGGCCGCTCGACGATTTTGTTGACGCCGACGATCGCTACTTCAGGCAGGTTCAGCACCGGCGTGCTGACGATGCCGCCCAACGCGCCGAGGCTGGTCAGGGTGATGGTCGAACCGGACAGTTCGTCGCGACTGGCCTTGCCGTTGCGGGCCGCTGTCGCCAGGCGCGAGATTTCCGCCGCGCTGTCCCACAGGCTGCGGGCCTCGGCGTGGCGCACCACCGGCACCATCAGGCCGACGTCGCTCTGAGTGGCGACGCCGACATGCACGGCGCCGGAGCGGTGAATGACCTGGGCTTCATCATCGTAACGGGCGTTCATTTGCGGGAAATCCCGCAGCGCCACGACCAGGGCGCGCACGAGGAACGGCAGCAACGTCAACTTGCCACGACTGGCACCGTGTTTCTCATTCAGATGAACACGCAGTTCTTCCAGGGCGGTGACGTCGATTTCCTCGACGTAGCTGAAATGGGCGGCGCGCTGGGTGGCTTCCTGCATGCGCTGGGCGATCTTGCGGCGCATGCCGATCACCGGGATCTGCTGCTCGTCGTGACGTTCGGCATAACCCGAACCGCCCTTGGCCTGGGACGACGGGCCCTGGGCCAGATAAGCCTCCAGGTCTTCGTGCAGAATCCGCCCGGCGGGGCCGCTGCCCTGGACCAGACGCAGCTGGATACCCAGGTCCAGCGCGTGTTTGCGCACGGCCGGCGAGGCTAGCGGGCGCTCGTCGGGATCGCGGGCCACCGGCGCCTGTTCCGCTTGGGCCGGGCGAGGCGCGGCGACGGGTTTTTCCGTCACAGGCTCGGGTCTGGAAGCCTGTTCAGGCTTCGCGACGGGCTCAGGCTTGGCCACCGGTGCCGCCGATTGCGCCGATTCCTTCAGGTTGCCGGCGCCTTCCACTTCAATGCGGATCAGCTCGCTGCCCACTGCCATGACCTCACCCGGCTCACCACCGAGGGCAATGACCCGGCCATGCACCGGCGAAGGAATATCCACCATCGCCTTGTCAGTCATGACATCGGCCAACACCTGGTCCTCGACCACCATGTCGCCAACCTTGACGTGCCACACCGACAATTCAACTTCCGCGATGCCTTCGCCGATGTCCGGCATCTTGATAACGTGCGTGCCCATTCAGACCTCCATGACCCGTTTCAACGCCGCGCCCACACGGGACGGCCCAGGGAAATACGCCCACTCCTGCGCGTGCGGGTAGGGGGTGTCCCAACCGGTGACACGCTCGATGGGCGCTTCCAGATGGTGGAAGCAATGTTCTTGCACCAGCGACACCAGCTCGGCGCCGAAACCGCAGGTGCGGGTGGCTTCGTGGACCACCACGCAACGGCCGGTCTTCTTCACGGATTTGACGATGGTGTCCAGGTCCAGCGGCCACAGGCTGCGCAGGTCGATGACTTCGGCGTCGATCCCGGTTTCTTCGGCTGCTACCTGGGAGACGTAGACCGTGGTGCCGTAGGTGAGCACCGTCACGTCCTTGCCCGGACGGGTGATGGCGGCGACGTCCAGCGGCACGGTGTAGTAGCCGTCGGGCACTTGCGCCTGCGGGTGTTTGGACCACGGCGTTACCGGGCGGTCATGGTGACCGTCGAACGGGCCGTTATACAGGCGCTTGGGTTCAAGGAAGATCACCGGGTCATCGTTTTCGATGGAGGCGATCAGCAAGCCCTTGGCGTCGTAGGGGTTGGACGGCATGACGGTGCGCAGCCCGCAGACCTGGGTAAACATCGCCTCGATGCTCTGACTGTGGGTCTGGCCGCCATAGATGCCGCCGCCGCAGGGCATGCGCAGGGTCATCGGTGCGGTGAACTCGCCGGCCGAGCGATAGCGCAGGCGCGCGGCTTCGGAAATGATCTGGTCCGACGCCGGGTAGACGTAGTCGGCGAACTGGATCTCGGCCACCGGCCGCAGCCCATAGGCGCCCATGCCCACGGCCACGCCGACGATGCCGCTTTCGGAAATCGGCGCGTCGAATACCCGCGAGGTGCCGTACTTGTTCTGCAGGCCTTCGGTGCAGCGGAACACGCCGCCGAAATAACCGACGTCCTGGCCGAACACCACGACGTTGTCGTCGCGCTCGAGCATCACGTCCATGGCCGAGCGCAGCGCCTGGATCATGGTCATGGTGGTAGTGGTCATGGCGGTGTCCAACGCAATATTGTTGTTGTGATCGTTCATGTCAGATCCCCAACTGCTGACGCTGGCGCTTCAAGTGCTCCGGCATCTCTTTGTAGACGTCCTCGAACATGGTCGCGGCGCTCGGAATCTGCCCGCCGGCGAGGGTGCCGTACTGCTCGGCTTCTTTCTGCGCGGCGATCACCTCGGCTTCGAGTTCGGCGGTGACGGCGGCGTGTTCCTCTTCGGACCACTGGCCGATCTTCACCAGGTGCTGCTTGAGGCGCGCAATCGGGTCGCCCAACGGGAAGTGGCTCCAGTCATCGGCGGGGCGGTATTTCGAAGGATCGTCAGATGTGGAGTGCGGGCCGGCGCGGTAGGTGACCCATTCGATCAGGGCCGGACCGAGGTTGCGGCGAGCCCGTTCGGCGGCCCAGCGCGACGCGGCGTAGACGGCGATGAAATCGTTGCCATCGACCCGCAGCGAGGCGATGCCGCAGCCGACGCCGCGTCCGGCGAAAGTAGTCGCTTCACCGCCGGCAATCGCCTGGAAAGTGGAAATCGCCCACTGGTTGTTGACCACGTTGAGGATCACCGGGGCGCGGTAGACGTGGGCGAAGGTAAGGGCGGTGTGGAAGTCCGATTCGGCGGTGGCGCCGTCGCCGATCCAGGCCGAGGCGATCTTGGTGTCGCCCTTGATCGCCGAGGCCATGCCCCAGCCCACGCCCTGGATGAACTGGGTGGCGAGGTTGCCGGAAATGGTGAAGAAACCGGCGTCCTTGACCGAATACATGATCGGCAACTGCCGGCCCTTGAGCGGATCGCGCTCGTTGGACAACAGTTGGCAGATCAGGTCCACCAGCGGCACGTCGCGGGCCATGAGGATGCTTTGCTGGCGGTAGGTCGGGAAGCACATGTCGTCGATGTTCAGGGCCAGGGCCTGGGCGCTGCCGATGGCTTCCTCGCCAAGGCTCTGCATGTAGAACGACATTTTTTTCTGGCGCTGGGCGACGACCATGCGGTTGTCGTAGATGCGTGTCTTGAGCATGGCGCGCATGCCCTTGCGCAGAATCTCGACAGGGACATTCTCGGCCCACTCGCCCAAGGCGTTGCCTTGGTCGTCGAGCACGCGGATCAGGCTGCGCGCCAGGTCGGCGGTGTCGGCGGGTTCGACGTCGATGGGAGGTTTGCGCACCGTGCCGGCATCGGTCAGATGCAGGTAGGAGAAGTCGGTCTTGCAGCCGGGACGGCCCGAAGGTTCGGGGACGTGCAGGCGTAGCGGTTCGTACGCTGGGTTCATGGCTTTCTACGCTCGATCTTGTGAATTTCTTGTAGTGGGCGCGCTAGCTGACGAATTTCCCTGGGTAGGTGGGAAATTGTCCTACAACAATCATAGGCTCGACGTAGAAGAATTTTTTTCTCTGTTGGCTTGCTGTTTAGATGATTTGCAGATAAAAAATCTGCACAACGATAAGAAACAGGAAATTTTGTCTCATGCGCAAATTGGATCGCACCGACATCGGCATTCTCAACAGCCTTCAGGAAAACGCCCGCATCACCAATGCCGACCTTGCCCGTTCGGTCAACCTGTCGCCGACGCCGTGCTTCAATCGGGTCCGGGCGATGGAGGAGCTGGGAGTGATTCGCGAGCAGGTCACCCTGCTGGATGCCGACCTGCTGGGCCTGCACGTCAACGTGTTTATCCATGTCAGCCTGGAGAAACAGGTGGAAGAGGCGCTGCAGCATTTCGAAGAGGCGATCTCCGACCGGCCGGAAGTGATGGAGTGCTACCTGATGGCGGGCGACCCGGATTACCTGATCCGTGTGCTGGTGCCGACCATCCAGTCGCTGGAGCGGTTCATGATGGATTTCCTGACCAAAGTCCCCGGGGTGGCAAACATCCGCTCAAGCTTCGCCCTCAAGCAGGTGCGCTACAAGACCGCGTTGCCGCTGCCAGCCAATGGCTTGACCTTGGGCACCTGAAAGGCTGCGCCCCTACATTGGATTTATGGTGTGACCGGGCAATATGACCGCCGCCGATCCCTGTGGGAGCGAGCTTGCTCGCGATGAGGCCATTACATCCGACATCAATGCAAGCTGACCCACCGCCTTCGTCGGATCGCCGCCCGGAGCAAGCTCGCTCCCACATTGGGTATGGGGTGATCTTAGAGCTGATTGATCGGAATCTTCAGATAGGTCACGCCATTCCCCTCCGCCGGCGGCAGGTGGCCCGCCCGCACATTCACCTGGATCGCCGGCAACAGCAGCGTCGGCATGCCCAGGGTCTTGTCGCGCTGGGTGCGCATGGCCACGAATGCGGTCTCGTCGATGCCGTCGCGAACATGGATGTTGTGCTGGCGCTGCTCGCCCACGGTGCTCATGCACTGGGGCTCGCGGCCCTCCGGCGGGTAATCGTGGCAAACGTAGAGTCGAACGCCGGCAGGAAAGGCCAGCAGCTTGCGGATCGAAGCGTAGAGTTGACAGGCATTGCCGCCAGGGAAGTCGCAGCGGGCAGTGCCCACATCAGGCATGAACAGCGTGTCACCCACCAGGATCACATCGCCATCGATCAGGTAGGCCATGTCCGCCGGGGTGTGGCCGGGAACGTGCAGCGCGGTGGCCTTGAGGTTGCCGATAAAAAAAGATTCGTCGGCCGCGAA
Organism: Pseudomonas sp. Z1-29; assembly: GCF_051131995.1. Lineage (NCBI taxonomy): Bacteria > Pseudomonadati > Pseudomonadota > Gammaproteobacteria > Pseudomonadales > Pseudomonadaceae > Pseudomonas > Pseudomonas sp. Z1-29. Next base: position 2,405,650 of record NZ_CP071645.1, read on the forward strand.
CAGGTGATCGAACTGTGAACCATCCACGGCAAATTGCGCTTCGAGATTGAACAGCGTCTTGAAGACACTCTGTACCTGATGGATGGATTCGCCGATAGCGATCTTGCCGCCCAGTTTTCCCCTCAGGTAAGGAGCGGCGGACAAGTGATCGGCATGGGCGTGGGTTTCCAGCAGCCATTGCACCGTCAACTGGTGTTCAGCCACGAAAGCGATCACCCGATCGGCCTGCTCCGTGCCGCTGCGGCCTGACGCCGGGTCGTAGTCGAGCACCGGGTCGACCACCGCACAGGACCCGCCAGCGTGTTCATACACGACGTAGGTATAGGTCTTTGAAGCGGGGTCGAGGAAGCTTTGGATCTGCGCGGGCATGACAACGAACCTGTGCGGGAAGAACTCATGAAAGGGGCTGCTACGCGGCCCAGCGGGAGCAAGCTCCCTCGTCATAGACCAATCTATGAATAGCTGGTTGCAACGCTTGGGACTTACAACATATGGTCCGCAGCTTAAGTGAGGGCCACCGCGTCCTGCAAATGCGATCACGCCTGATAACAGGCGTGCGCGGCTTGAGAGACGGTTATGTTACTGGCAAGTTTTTTTGGTGTGATCATGGGCCTGATCCTTGGCCTGACAGGGGCGGGCGGCGGAATTCTGGCCGTGCCGGCGTTGGTGTTGGGCCTGGGTTGGAGCATGACCCAGGCCGCGCCGGTGGCGTTGTTTGCGGTGGGCAGCGCCGCAGCTGTCGGCGCCATCGATGGGTTGCGCCATGGGCTGGTGCGTTACCGCGCGGCCTTGCTCATCGCGCTGCTGGGCGCGGTGTTCTCGCCGGTGGGTGTCTATTTCGCCCACCAGCTTTCAGAAAAAATCCTGATGATTCTGTTCAGCCTGCTGATGGTGCTGGTGGCGGCGCGCATGCTGCGCCGAGAAACCCCGCAGCCGGGACCCAGCGACCACGGCGCGGCCAGTTGGGGCCAGAAGAACTGCATGCTGGATCAGCAGACCGGGCGCCTGGCCTGGACCGCCCGCTGCACCGCCACGCTGTCGGCGTTGGGCGCGGTCACGGGCATGGTTTCGGGCCTGCTGGGGGTGGGTGGCGGTTTCCTGATCGTCCCGGCGTTCAAGCAACTGACCGACGTGCAGATGCGCGGCATTGTCGCCACCTCCTTGATGGTCATCAGCCTGATTTCGTTGATCGGCGTGGTGGGCGCGTTTCATGCCGGGGTCAGCATCGACCGGGTAGGGGCGGCGTTCATTGCGGCGAGCATCGTCGGGATGATTTTGGGGCGACGCTTCTCGGCGAAGGTTCCAGCGCGGGCGTTGCAGGTGGGGTTTGCCGGGGTGTGTCTGGCGGTGGCGGGGTTCATGTTGTTGCGGGCTTAGCGCAGGAGAAGGCTTTTGTGGCGAGGGAGCTTGCTCCCGCTCGGCTGCGAAGCAGACGCCAGGCTTGATAATGGATGGGCCTGCTTCGCCCGAAGCGTCGGACCGGGCCAGCGGGAGCAAGCTCCCTCGCCACGTAGATCGCGTGGTGCTTATAACTCCCGGCACTGCATCGAAAACCCCAACGCCACCGACTGCCCTTGCTCCAGCAAGCGCAACCCCGGCCGTCCTGGCAGGTGATGCGCGTTGACCGGATGGCTGACCGGTTCGATGCAGAAGAAATCCAGACCGACGGGGCAGTACAACAGGAAATATTCGCTGCCGCTGGCGCGGCATTCCAGTTCGTAGCCCAAGTCAGGTTGCTGGATCAGACACTGCCCATCCCAACCGCCGAAACCGTTATCGACGAGAGTGTCGGGCAGTAGTCGAGGTTGCTGGAAATCCCACGCTGGGGGTACGCCCGTCAGTTCCGTTGGCAGTTTCGAGGCGTCGCACATCCAGACTTCGCTGGCACGGGTTTGCAGGCGAGTGCCGGCGGTGCGTGGCAAATATGGATGCAACCCCAATCCATGCCAGGCGGCCTGTTCGGCCATGTGGGTGACGTGCAGCGCTATCTGCAATTGGCCGCCACTGAGGCGGATGCGCAGGCTGGCGCAATAGGCGAACGGGGTTTGGCTGTCCAGCTGCAGCAAGACTTCCTGGTCGGTCCGTTCTGTGACCTGCCAGGGCTGCTGCCAGGCACTGCCATGGATCGGAAAGGGATCGTTGGGGCTGTTGGCTTCCAGGGCGAGCCAGCCGCCCGGGCAATCGAAACCGCCTTGGGCGATCCGGTTCGACCAGGGGATCAACGGGAAGCAGCCGAGTTTTCCTGGCAGGCGGTTTTCCAGCGCTTGTGGTGCGGGCGGGCGCAGCAGCGGAGCTCCGCTGCTGCGCAATGTCCATTCAACGAGACTGGCGCCAAGGTGCGGGGCCAGGGTGAGGCGGGTGAGTTCGTCTTCGAGGTGAAGGAGAGGTGGTGTCATGGCGGCGTCTTTTTTGTAAGGGCTGAAAGCTTTTGTGGCGAGGGAGCTTGCTCCCGCTCGGCTGCGAAGCAGACGCCCCGATTGACACCGCAGGGGCCTGCTGCGCAGTCCAGCGGGAGCAAGCTCCCTCGCCACAAGAGGGCTTGCTCACTGTTGGGGTTACAACACCAGATTCGGCAGCCACAGCGAAATGGCAGGAACGTAGGTCACCAACAGCAGGACCAGGAACAGCATGGCGTAGAACGGCAGCAGGGCCTTGACGGTGCTTTCGATGCTCACCTTGCCGATGGCGGAACCGACGAACAGTACCGCGCCCACCGGAGGTGTGATCAGGCCGATACCCAGGTTCACCAGCATGATCATGCCGAACTGCACCGGGTCCACACCGATGCCCACGATCACTGGCATCAGGATCGGCGTCAGGATCAGGATCAGCGGCGCCATGTCCATCACGGTGCCCAGCAGCAGCAACATCACGTTGATGCACATCAGGATCACGTAGCGGTTGTCCGAAAGGGTCAGGAACGCGGTGGTGATCTTCGCCGGGATTTCCATCAGCGTCATGATGTAGCCGAAGCTGGCGGCGAAGCCGATCAGGATCATCACGATGGAGATGGTGCGTACCGTACGGTGCATCAGTTTCGGCAACTCGCTCCACTTGTAGTCGCGATAGATGCACATGGTCACGAAGAATGCCCACACCACGGCAATGGCGGCCGATTCGGTGGCGGTGAACACACCCGAGAGAATGCCGCCAAGGATGATGAACAGGGTCATCATGCCCCACATGGCTTCCTTGCAGATCTTTAACGCTTGCTTGAGCGGAATCACTTCGCCCTTGGGGTAATTGCGCTTTTTCGCAAAAACCAGGCACAGCGCCATCAGGCACAGGTTCATCATGATGCCGGGGACGATGCCGGCCATGAACAGCGAACCAATGGAGACGGTGCCGCCAGCGGCGAGGGAGTACAGCACCGCGTTGTGGCTGGGCGGTGTCAGCAGCGCTTGTACCGAACCACTGACAGTGACGGCGGTGGCGTATTCACGCGGATAGCCCCGGCGTGTCATTTCCGGGATCAGCACCGAGCCGACCGAGGCGGTATCGGCCACCGAGGAGCCGGAGATCGCGCCAAAAAAACTCGAGGCCACGAGGTTGACCAAAGACAGGCCACCGCGCACGAAGCCTACCAACACACTGGCGAATGCCACCAATCGGCGGGACATGCCGCCCTCGGCCATGATCGCGCCGGCCAGGACGAAGAACGGAATGGCCAGCAACGAGAATTTATTCACCCCGCCCGTTACCTGAATCATCATGGCCTGGAACGGAATATCGATCCACCACGCCCCGATCAGGGCGGCAGCGCCCAGCGCGTAGGCGACCGGCATGCCGATCAGGATCAACAGCAAAAAACTGCCCAGCAGAATCAGAGCGTCCATTAAACGGCACCTTCGTTTTCTTCAACCAGGTCGAACTGCACGACCCGACGCTTGCTTTGATCACCCAGCAAGAGTTTTTCCAGGACAAAAATAAGGGTCAGGAACCCACCGATCGGGATCGGCATGTAAGTGATGCCAACGCGCAGGGTAGGGATGGCGCTCATGAACTGGTTCCAGGTGGTCATGCACAGCTTGGCGCCCCAGACAGTCATGAAAATGCATACCGCCGCCATCAACAGTTGCGTGAAAACCGAAGCCAAGGTTTGCAAGTGCGGAGGCATGCGGCTGGTGACCATATCCACGGCCATGTGCGAGCCGGAGCGGTAGCTGGCAGCTGCACCGATGAAAGTGAACACGATCATCAGCAAGATGGCGGTGGGCTCCGGCCAGCTCGAGCCTGAGCCGAGCACGTAACGGGCAAACACACCCCAGGGAATCATCAGCGCAACTGCCAGGACAGAGAGGCCGGCCACCCAGATGCAAGTCATGTAAATCGTGTCGTTGATACGCAGCAGCAAATTCTTCATCGGGTTCCACCGTAACTGGGCGCGCCTTTTAACCGCAGGCGCGCCCAGCCTTTTCATGAGTACAGATTAAGAGGGTCTTACTGGACAGCCTCGATGCGCTTGATCAGGTCGGCGTACGGAGCACCGTATTTGGCCCGGATCGGCGCGGTGGCGTCATAGAAGGGTTTTTTGTCGACGGTGATGAACTCGACGCCGGCGGCCTTGAGTTTTTCTTCACTGGCGGCGGACTTCTTGTCCCACAGCACGCGCTCTTCAGCCTGGGCTGCCTTGGCGGCTTTTTTCACCATGTCCTGTTGCTCCGGCGTGAGCTTGTCCCAGGTGATTTTCGACATCACGATCGGCTCAGGCAGGATCAGGTGGCCGGTCAGGCTGTAGAACTTGGCGTTCTGGTAGTGGTTGTGCTCAAGCATGGTCGGCGGGTTGTTTTCCGCGCCGTCGATCACGCCGGTCTGCAGGGCGCTGAAGATCTCGCCGGTGTCCATGGCGATACCGTTGGCGCCCATGGCGTTGAAGGTCTCGATGAACATCGGGTTGCCTTGGACGCGAATCTTCATGCCCTTCAGATCTTCGAGCTTGCGCACCGGTTTCTTGGTGTAGAGGTTGCGGGTGCCGCCGTCCATCCAGGCCAGGGCCACCAGGCCGAATTCGGATTTGGTGATCCGGTCGAGGATCGCGTCGCCCACGTCGCCGTCGATGACGGCGCGCATGTGGGCCTGGTCGCGGAAGATGAACGGCATGTTGAAGACGTTCACGTCCGGCACCACAGGGCCGACAATGCCCAGGCTGACGCGAGACATCTGGATCGCGCCGGCTTGCATCTGCTCGATGACTTCCTTTTCAGAACCCAGTACGCCACCCGGGAAGTACTTGAACTTCAGTTCGCCCTTGCTCTGCGCTTCCAGGGCTTTACCCATGGACTCCTCGGCGACTACGGTCGGGTAGCCCTTGGGGTGGATGTCGGCGATTTTCAGGGTGAGTTCAGCGTGTGCCGCCTGGGCCAGGAAGGCCAGGGGCAGGGCCGCGATCAGAAGCGTGCGTTTGAAATTCATGGTCAATCTCCAGTGTTGTTGTTTTTATGTCTATCGATGTGAAGCGGCAAAACGGATCAGTTCGCGGAGTGTTTCCGTCCTCCGAAAGCAGGTTCAGCCAGGCCCTTGACGCCGGGATTGAGGGCGAACACGCCGCCGGCCAGGGATTGCGGATCATTGTCGTCACCCGGACGGATCGAGGTGACGAAGAGGGTATCGAGCTGGCTTCCGCCGAAGGCGCACATGGTCGGTTTTTTCACCGGCACTTCCAGCGAACGGTCGAGGCGACCGTCCGGGGTGAAGCGGTGAATCAGCCCGGCGTCATTCGCGCAGATCCAGTAGCAACCGTCGGCATCCACCGCCGCGCCGTCCGGGCGTCCGGCCAGGGGCATCATGTCGACGAACAGCCGCCGGTTGGACGGGGTGCCACTGTCGATGTCGTAGTCGAAGGCCCAGATCTGCTGGCTCAACGGGTGCGAATCGGAGAGATACATCGTCCTTCCGTCGGGGCTGAAGCCCAGGCCGTTGGGTACGATGAAACCGCTGAGCTGTGCCTCGACCGGGCTGCGTTGCCCGGCGTCATATCGGTACATCCGGCCTTCGTCGGCGTTGGCGCCCATGTTCAGCACCATGCTGCCGGCCCAGAAACGGCCCTGGCGATCGCAGCGGCCATCGTTGAGGCGCATGTCGGTACGGCTGTGCTCCACGCTGGCGCACAGCTCGCTGTCCAGGCTGCCATCGTCATTGGGCTGCAGACGGAAGAAACCGCTTTCCATGCCCGCGACCCAGCCGCCGTCCTGGTGACGGGCAATGCAGGCGAGCATTTCCGGTGCTTCCCAGCCCTGGATTTTTCCAGTGCTGGCGTTCCAGCGTTGCAGGCCGCCGCTGGGGATGTTCACCCAATAGAGGGCATTTTCCTCGGGGACCCACACCGGGCTTTCCCCGACGGCATTGCGTGCGTCGACAATCAATTCGGCTTGCATGGCGATTCCTTGGTTCGTGTGTATCCCATGAAACAGGCGAATCAGTTGTCGAACGGGCCAGCGGCAACAAAGGCGCCGCCCTGGTAGATCCTGGCCGGGTCATCTTCGGCCGGCATCGGCTGGGCTTCGACCTTGGCGCGGAAGATTTCCGAGGTGTCCTTGGGCTGGTAGCCCAGGTGCGCGGCGTGGCTGTTGTCCCACCAGACGTCGCGGTTGGCGGACATGCCGTAGACCACGGTGTGTCCGACCTTCGGGGTGTAGAGCGAGCATTCGATCAGTTGGGTGAGGTCGTCGAAGCTCAGCCAGGTGCTCATCATCCGGCGGTTCTGTGGTTCCGGGAATGACGAGCCGATGCGGATGCTCACGGTCTCGATGCCGTAGCGATCGAAGTAGAAACTGGCCATATCTTCGCCGTAGGACTTGGACAGGCCGTAGTAGCCATCCGGACGGCGAGGGGAGAGGGCGTCGAGGGTCTGGTCCTGCTTGTAGAAACCGATGACGTGGTTGGAACTGGCGAAGATCACGCGCTTGACGCCGTGCTTGCGCGCGGCTTCATAAATATGGAACACGCCGCTGATGTTGGCGCCGAGGATCTCTTCGAACGGACGCTCGACCGACACACCGCCAAAATGCAGGATGGCGTCGACGCCTTCCACCAACTGGTGCACGGCCTGTTTATCCGACAGGTCGCAGGGCACCACTTCTTCGCTTTCGTCGATGGCCGGTGCCATGTTGGCGATGTCCGACAGGCGAATATGGCGGGCGTAAGGCTTGAGGCGTTCGCGCAAGACTTTGCCAAGGCCGCCGGCGGCGCCGGTCAACAGCAAGCGATTGAAAGGGTGGCGAATCTGTGTCGTGGTCATGGCATTACCTGAGCAAACAGTGAGAGGTACAGTTGTTATAAGTTGTCGTACGACCGAGGGCGAATATCCTTATCCTTCTGCTGCCTTGTCAACGTTTGATCGACGAACCGCTCTGGAACGGCGTCCTTGCCGTAGATTGCCATGGGATGCGCCCAGGCTGAATCCTTCCGTTACAGCAGCGAAATCGGGTAGCTGATGAAGATCCGGTTCTCGTCGAATTCGTTGGTGCTGAAGTCGCGACGAATCGATGCGTTACGCCATTTTACGTTAAGGCTCTTCAGCGCACCGCTCTGCACGGTATAAGCCAGCTCGGTCTCGCGGCCCCATTCCTTGCCGTCATCGACGGTGGCGGTGTGCACGTTGTCACCGCTGATATAGCGGTTCATCAGGGTCAGGCCCGGCACGCCGACGGCGGCGAAGTTGAAGTCATGGCGCAGTTGCCAGGATTTTTCCTTGGCGTTGTCGTAGCTGGAGTTGTAGCTGTCGTTCGCCAGGGTCCCGCCGCTGGTGCCGTTGACGCGCATCCAGGCGTCATCGCCGCCGACTTTCTGCAGGCCGACATAGAAGGTGTTGCCGCCGTACTTGGCGGAGAGCATGGCGAACGCGGTCTTGTTGTCGAGATCGCCGGCCAGGGCGCTGCCGTCTTCCTTGCCGGTGAAGTAGCCCAGGTTGGCGCCCAGGGTCCAGTCGCCCATGGGTTGGCTGTGGGTCAGGTTGAAATATTGCTGCTGGTAGATGTCGGACAGTTCCGCGTACCAGACGCCGACCTGGGTGCGTTTTTCGTTGAAGGCGTATTCGCCGCCGCCGAAGTTGAAACGGTCCGAAGTGAAGGCACCGCGGCCGTTCATCGACATGTCTTCCATGCTCGCGTCGTTGCGCGGGCTGTTGCCACGGAACTGACCGCCATAGAGGCTCAGGCCGTTGATCTCGGTGGAAGTGACCTGGCCGCCCTGGAAGGTTTGCGGCAGGGAGCGGCCGTCGTCGGAACGCAGGATCGGCAGCACCGGCATCCACTCGCCGACTTTCAATTCAGTCTTCGAGACCTTGGCCTTGAGGGCCACGCCCAAACGACCAAAGTCATCGGCCGGACGACCGTCGTCGTGCACCGGCAGCAACTGCGTGCCGGCGGTGCCACGACCGCCGTCGAGCTTGACCGAGTACAGGCCGAGCACGTCCACGCCGAAACCGACCGTGCCCTGGGTGAAACCGGACTTGGCGTCGAGGATGAAGCTTTGAGTCCATTCCTCGGCCTTGCCTTGGGCGGCGGCGTCGTTGACGAAGTTGCGGTTGAAATAGGCGTTGCGCAGATTCAGCGTGGCTTTGGCGTCATCGACAAAACCTGCGGCGCTGGCAGTCATGGGCAGGAACATGGCCAGGCTGCTGCAACTGATCAGGCCCAGGGCGACATTCGATGGGGAAAAAGGACGGGTTGGACGGTTCTTGGGCGAAAAACGGACACGTGTGCTCACTCTGACGCTCCCTTGCTTTTTTGTTGTTTTTATCTGTTATACGTCGTCGTACAACATGGCAGGGATTATTTGGTGGCGGGTGATTCTTGTCAACTGGCCATTACTTCGAATTTTGCTTCCCGATAGCCGCTGATGGGTGGGCATCTCGTGGGGTTATGGGCGCACCTTAGGCTGGAAGGGCTTCGCTGTGAGGCATGCTGCGGTCTGAAGAATAGCTGCGAGCAGATCGGGTTGTGCGATGACTGGTCTAAGACATTAGTCGAATGGGCCAGCCTATAAAGCTTTGTGGCGAGGGAGCAAGCTCCCTCGCCACAAAGCATCGGCGGCGTTTCCAGTCATCGAACAGGCACAAACACAGGCTGCCAGCGCAAAAAGGAGTAACCTGCCGCCCTGCTTTGATTCCCTTCCATGGACCCTCCTCATGTTTCCCAATGCCGAGCGCTACAACCACTCCACCGAATACGCCAACAAACTCGTCGACCGCATCGGCCAGACGCCGGCCTGGATTGCCTTGCGCATCGGCGTCACTGAAAAACGCATGCGCTACATTCTTGCGGGCTCGCGTACGATCAAGGGCGATACTACCGAAATCCTGATGTCTTACGCCGAGCAGTTCTGCCTGGAGTGCCTCGCCGCCGAGGCCAAGGCCGCCAAGGATCGCGCCCGCTCGAAAGCGGCAGGCCCTGCCAGCGACGCCTGAACCATCTCGATCCGTGGCGAGGGAGCTTGCTCCCGCTGGCTGCGTAGCAGCCCCTCTTGAAGATTCCGCATCAGCGGCACCGAGTTCTCAGTGATGGGGCTGCTGCGCAGCCCAGCGGGAGCAAGCTCCCTCGCCACGAAAGCGTCTGCGGCACTTCTTGACGCTCCTTGTCGTCGAACAGGCATCTGGAAAGTTTCCAGCGACCTATTGTCGCTATGTTCCCGCAAGGTTTTTGAATGGATCATTACACCCCGCGCGCCTGGCAGCCGCACGAACGGCCGACGCTGCCCGGTTCGCCCTCGACGCCGTTGCATCCCACGCCCAAGCGGCTTGCCTACGCGCTGGTTGGCGTGCTGGTGGCGTTGACCGGGGGGTTGGGCAATTCGCTGGTGATCGCCAATCTGCCTTATCTGCAGGGGTCCCTGGGCGCCACCACGGCGGAGATGGCCTGGTTGCCCGCGGCCTACGTCATGACCAACGTCTCGATGAACCTGCTGCTGGTGAAATTTCGCCAGCAGTTCGGCTTGCGCGCGTTCACCGAAGTGTTCCTGGCGCTCTACGCCCTGGTGACCTTCGGCCATCTGTTCGTCAACGACCTGAACTCGGCGATCGCCGTGCGTGCGGCCCATGGCATGGTGGGTGCGGCCCTCAGCTCCCTGGGCCTGTATTATATGGTCCAGGCTTTCCCGGCCAAGTGGCGGCTCAAGGCGCTGGTGTTGGGCCTGGGCACTTCGCAACTGGCCTTGCCAATGGCCCGGCTGTTCTCTGAAGACCTGCTGCAAATCGCCGAATGGCGCGGCTTGTACCTGTTCGAACTGGGCATGGCGCTGCTGTCGCTGGGCTGCGTGCTGCTGCTCAAGTTGCCGCCCGGCGATCGCTTCAAGACCTTTGAAAAACTCGACTTCCTGACTTTCACCGTGCTCGCCAGCGGCGTCGCCTTGCTGTGCGCGGTGTTGTCGCTGGGGCGCATTGACTGGTGGTTGGAAGCCCCATGGATCGGCGTGGCCTCGGCGGCTTCCATCGTCTTGATCCTCGCGGGCCTGGCGATCGAACATAACCGCAGCAATCCGATGCTGATGACGCGTTGGCTCGGCAGCGGGGTGATGATCCGCCTGGCCCTGGCGGTGATTCTGATACGCATGGTGACCTCGGAACAGTCCACCGGGGCGGTGGGTTTCCTGCAAGCGCTGAACATGAGCAGCCAGCAGATGCACAGCCTTTACGTGGTGATGCTGATCGGCAGTATTGCCGGGCTGGTGACCAGCGCGCTGACCATCAACCCGGCGCACCTGTTCATGCCGCTGATCATTTCCCTGGCGTTGATGGCCACGGGGTCGGTGATGGACAGTTATTCGAACAACCTGAGCCGTCCGCAAAACATGTATTTCAGCCAGTTCCTGCTGGCGTTCGGCAGCACGTTCTTCCTCGGGCCGACGATGATCCTGGGGGTACGCAATGTGCTGACCAACCCGCGAAACCTGGTGAGTTTTTCCGTGCTGTTCGGGATCTGCCAGAGCCTCGGCGGCCTGGTGGGGGCTGCGGTGCTCGGCACGTTCCAGGTAGTACGCGAGAAATTCCATTCCAGCCATCTGGTGGAGAACCTGAGTCAGTTCGACCCTCGCGTCGCCGCGCGGGTGGACAGCGGCGGCTCGGCGGTGGGTTCGCTGATTGCCGATCCGGGCCTGCGTCACCTGCAAGGCCTTCGCAGCCTCGCCACGGCCGCTACCCGCGAAGCCAACATACTTGCCTATAACGATGTGTTCATGCTGATCGCGGTGATCGCCGTGCTGACCATGATCTGGATTTCCATTCGTGCCCTGTGGCTGATGAGCACCACCCAGCCCGCCGCCGCAGCGCCTGCCCCTTCGACACAACCCAGCGGTGCCACCTCTTCATGACCGAGCCGACCACCACGACCACCAATGCCATCGCCGATACGCCGGAAGACCAGGCGCCTCCTGCCGCTCCGGCGACAAAACCGCGCTCCCTGCGAGTGCGGATGCTTTCATCCCTCGGATTCGCCGCAGTGGCGATCGTCGGCGTGCTGGTGGTGCTTTATGCCTGGCAATTGCCGCCGTTCAGCAGCGCCGTGGAAACCACCGAGAATGCTCTGGTGCGCGGGCAGGTGACGATCATCGGGCCGCAGCTCAGTGGTTATGTCCATGAAGTCCCGGTGCAGGACTTCCAGTTCGTCAAGGCCGGCGATCTGCTGGTGCGCCTGGATGACCGCATCTACCGGCAACGGCTCGACCAGGCGCTGGCGCAACTGGCGGTGCAACAGGCGGCCCTGGCCAACGTCGTACAGCAGCGCAACAGCGCCGAGGCGAGCATCAAGCTGCGCCAGGCCGCGCTGGCCGACAGCCAGGCCCAGGCCCACAAAGCCGCCGCCGACCTGCGCCGCAACGAGGCGTTGATAAAGGACGGTTCGGTGTCCAGGCGTGAACTGGATATCAGTCGCGCCGCCAGCGCCCAAGCCACCGCGGCCGTCGCCCAGGCCCAGGCCAGCCTGGAAATTGCCCGTCAGGACCGGCAAACCGTCATCGTCAACCGCGGCTCCCTGGAAGCGGCTGTCGCCAGCGCCGAGGCGGCGGTGCAACTGGCGCGCATCGACCTGTCCAACACGCGCGTGTTGGCGCCACGGGACGGTCAGCTGGGGCAGATCGGCGTGCGCCTGGGCGCCTACGTCAATTCCGGAGCGCAGTTGATGGCGCTGGTGCCGAACCAGAAGTGGGTGATCGCCAACCTCAAGGAAACCCAGATGGACAAGGTACGGGTCGGTCAGCCGGCAAGCTTCACCGTGGATGCCCTCGGCCATCGCCGCTTCCAGGGGCATGTCGAACGCATTTCCCCGGCCACCGGTTCCGAGTTCAGCCTGCTGCAGGCCGACAACGCCACCGGCAATTTCGTCAAGATTGCCCAGCGCGTTCCGGTTCGCATCACCGTGGATCCGGACCAGCCCGAAAGTGAACGCCTGCGGCCAGGGATGTCGGTGGTGGTGAGCATCGACACGGCCGCCGAACAGCAATGACCCGCAGAAGAAAGCCGTTTCCTGCACAGGGAACGCGTCACGCGTGCAGGAGTCGTAACCTCCATGCGTTTCTGACCCCCACGGAGATCCAATGAATCTGGAAGTCCCGAGCACCGATACCAATCGCCGCCAACTGCTGCAGATCATCGCCGGGCTATCGGATGGCGTGATGCTGATCGAAGTCGACCAGACGATTGCCTGGGCCAACGAAGCGGCCTTGACCATGCACGGAGTCGAGGAGCTTGGCGAGTTGGGCACCAACGCCAAGGAGTACGCCCGGCGTTTCAATTTGCGTTATCGCAACAACCATTCGCTCCCCGAAGACAACTATCCCATCGCCCGCGTGGCCCGCGGCGACGAATTCAGCGATGTGCTGGTGGAGGTGACGCCGGTGGCCGATCCGGACCGCACCTGGGTGCACCGCATCCGCAGCATGGTGCTGACCGACCGCAACGACGAGCCGGAATACCTGGTGCTGATTCTCAGCGATGCCACGGAATGGGCCAGCGCCGAACAGCGCTTCGAGAAAACCTTTGGCGCCAACCCGGCACCAGCGGTGATCTGCCGTCTCAGCGATTTGCGCTATATCAAGGTCAACGCGGGTTTCCTGGAAATGACCGGCTACAGCCGCGAAGAGGTGATCGGGCGTTCGGTTTATGAACTGGATGTGCTCGAGGCTGCCGAAAAGCGCGACCTAGCCGTCGAGCGCCTGGGGCAGGGCGCGACCATCCCGCAGATGCAGGCCGAACTGCGCTTGCCCGATGGCACCAGCAAACAGGTGATCGTCGCTGGCCAGCCGCTGGACCTCCACGATGAAGACTGCATGCTGTTTTCGTTCATGGACATGGAGCCGCGGCGCAAGGCCGAAACGGCGCTGCGCCAGAGCGAGGAGCGTTTTGCCAAGTCGTTCCGGCTGTCACCGGTGCCGACGCTGATCTGTAGCGCCGAGCTGCAACTGGCGGAAATCAACGAGGCCTTCCTCCAGGCGACGGGTTATGCCAGCCAAGAGCTGTTGGGCAAGACCGTGGAGGAGATCGGCTTCCTCGAGAAGGAAGCGGCGGCGACGTTGTTCGGGCGCCTGGAAAAGACTGCCACCGTGTCCAGGGTCGACGTCAAGGTGCACAAGAAAGGCGGGGAGCAGATCGACTGCGAAGTGGCGGCCGATACCGTCATCATCCAGGACAAGCCATGTTTCCTGCTGGTGCTGATGAATATCACCGAACGCAAGCGCTCGGAGCTGGAGCTGGTAGCAGCCATCGAAGAGGTGATGAAGGACGCGTCGTGGTTCAGCCGCACCCTGATCGAAAAGCTGGCCAATGTGAAGAGCATCAATGCGCAGACCCCGACGACTTCTTTCACCGAGCTGACCGCCCGCGAACGTGACGTACTGGGGCTGATTTGCGAGGGTCTGGCGGACAAGGAAATCGCCGCGCGCTTGAAACTGGCCCCCAACACCGTGCGCAATCACGTGGCGACGCTGTATTCGAAACTCGACGTCCATAGTCGTAGCGAGGCGATTGTCTGGGCGCGGGAGCGGGGCTTGTTCGCGAACGAATGGCGGATAAAGGCACCATGATAGCCAGTGCAAATGCACCTGGTATTCTGGTGCAAATTCAGGTTTTGCGCGGGCTATAACCTCCCTAGGCTGGAGGGGTGCGGCATTGCTGTTGAACGCCGCGTCCCCACGAAACAGTCAAGGAATACGCCCCGATGTGCAGCAAACCCTTCAAGTGTGAGATCGACAGGACGTCTATGGGAGCCAGGAGGCCGGCCACCGGTCATTTGCGACTTCGAAGCTGAGGTACACAGATGACCCATCTGGCTCCGTTACGTACCCGTCTCGAGCAAAGCTTTGCGCCACTGGCCTGTGAATGCAGCCTCAACGGCGACGGCACCCTGACCATTCGCCTGTACCGCCAGGAAAGCGGCGAGGTCGACCTGGTGGTGAGCGGCATGAGCGTCGACAGCATCCGCTCCGAAGAAGGCTTGAACAAGCTGATCGATGAACTGCGTTATGAGCTGTACAACACGCCGCTGCATCGCAGCGATCCAGCCTGATCCATAAGACCGACGCGATCCCCCGTGGCGAGGGAGCTTGCTCCCGCTGGATCGCGCAGCGATCCCAAACCTGTAGAATCGACAGTCCCCAGGCACATCGCGTTTAACAGCTTGCGGCTGCTGCGCAGCCGAGCGGGAGCAAGCTCCCTCGCCACGGAGACCGCGTCATCAATGGGACTGCGTAATCAAAGCAACGTCGCCCGACAATCCAGCGCCAACCGCGCCCCGCCCAGCTCGCTGCGATCCACCTCCAGCGTAAACCCGTGCAGCGTGACAATCGCCGCGACGATCGACAGGCCCAGGCCGAAGCCGCCGTGCTGGCTGCTGCCCTCGGCGCGGTAGAAGCGCCGGAACACCGCCTTGCGTTCCGCCTCGGGAATGCCAGGGCCTGAGTCGAGCACTTCGATGCGGCTGCTGTCGCCCTGGTCGACGCCCCGCAAGATCACCTCGCCGCCCGATGGGGTGAATTTGATCGAGTTGCTCAACAGGTTCGACACCGCCTCGAACAACAATGCCCGGTCACCGTTGAGCAAGGGCAGGGTGTCGGGCACTTCCAGCTTGAACACCAGCTCGCGTTCCTCGGCCAGCGGCAGATAGAAGTCATGCAGTTCCTGCAACAACTGCAACGGATCCAGACGCACGAAACCGGAGCGGCGCTGCTGGTCCTCCAGTTCCGAAATCCGCAACAGACCGCGAAACCGCGCCATCAGCGTATCGGTCTCGGCGATCACCTGATCCATCTGCAACGCTTCCGGGGAGCCGTCCGCGGCCTCCTGCTGGATGCGATAGAGTTGGGCACGCAGGCGCGTCAGCGGGGTGCGCAAGTCATGGGCGATGTTGTCGCAGACGCCCTTGACCTCATTCATCAGCCGTTCGATGCGATCGAGCATGGCATTGACGATGGCTGCCAGCATGTCCAGTTCATCGCGACGGCTCGACAGCGGCAGGCGATGGGTCAGGTCGCCGGCGACGATGGCTTCCGCGCTGGCCTGCAAGGCGCGGATACGCCGCAGCGGTCGACGTCGCAACAGGTGCCAGCCGGCGATGCCCGGCAGGATAGTCAACGAGACCCCCCAGAGCAGCGCGTGCAGGATGATGCGGGTCACGGCGAACAGCGAGCCGTTGTCCCGCGCCAATACCAGCCAGCGGCCGTCCTGGGTCCGGGTCGCGACCGCGTCGCAACTGTCGGAGGGGATCATCGGGTCGTCGGAGTCGACGCAGCCACCGAGCATATGGATCTTGCCGTCCAGCGGCAGGTCGGCGGGGATGCGCTGGATCCGCCCGCTCAGATGGCGCAGCTGCGGGTCGAACAGGCCGTAGGCGTCGACGCCGCGTTCATCCAGCGACAGGCTGGCCATGAGCGCGTCTTCCAGTTGTTCGCCATGGATGCGCGCGAACAGGTGCTGGCGCTGCATCAGGGAATGCTTGGCGAGGCTGTCGAGGTAGCCGAACACCTCGTAATACATGACCCCCATCAGGATCGCGCTCCAGATCACGAACAGCGAACTGTACAGCGCCAGCAGGCGGCTGCTGGAGGAGCGCCAGCCCTTAGCGGGGTTCAGCAATGACATAGCCGGAGCCTCGTACCGTGCGAATCAGCGGTTCCAGGCCCGGCGGATCGATCTTCTTGCGCAGGCGACCGATGTGGACGTCGATCAGGTTGGTGCCCGGATCGAAGTGATAACCCCAGACTTCTTCGAAAATCATCATGCGCGAGAGGATCTGGCCACTGTTGCGCATCAGAAATTCCAGCAACTTGTATTCGGTGGGCAGCAGGCTCAGTAACTGGCCGTTGCGGCTGGCCTCGCGGCTGATCAAGTTCAGCTCCAGGTCCGCCACCCGCAGCACGGTTTCCGGCTCGCGGGCGCCGTTGTTGCGGCGCAGCAGCACTTCGACCCGGGCGGCCATTTCGTCGGTGGCGAACGGCTTGGTCAGGTAATCGTCGCCACCGGCCCGCAGGCCACGCACCCGCTCGTCGACATCGGAGAGGGCGCTGATCATCAGGATCGGCGTGGCCACGCCCATGCTGCGCAGCTGGGTGACGATCACCAGGCCGTCGAGTTCGGGCAGCATGCGGTCGAGAGTGATCAGGTCATAGTCACCGCTGACAGCCCGTTCCAGGCCCTCGCGGCCGTTGTCGACCCAGTCGACGTCCAGGCCGTTGCGGGTCAGTTCGGCGACGATTTCACGGGCGGTCACGGCGTCGTCTTCGATGGTCAGGATACGGTTCATGGGCGTTACCGGTTGGGAAGTGGAGCTATTGCGCAGCATTCTGCCAAAGATTACCTGTCGGCTTTCTGAAAAAAAGTTCATGGGCGCCGGCAAATGCATTTCCTGGCCTGGATCAATACTTCGTCACAAATAATCCCTAACATATTCCGGCACGCACCATCATGCTGCGTCCCTCGCTGTGTTCCGCCGCGCTGTCGCTGGCGGGCACTGACGAGAAGCTGGTGGCAAGTGGCGCAAGGAGCCGAGACCTACTGAACCTTAAGGATGAGTCGCATGATCAACTCCCAGAATGTTCTACGCCGTAAATTTGATATTCAACCGCTGAAACGGGCCGACATGAGCGTTCGCCTGGACGGCCAGACTGTCGACGCCGCCGAGGGTGAGACCGTACTCACCGTCATCCAGGCCATGGGCCAACGCCAGGTGGCCCGCAACGACCACGGCCAGGTCAGCGGTGCCTACTGCGGCATGGGCATTTGCCAATGCTGCCTCGTCAGGATCGATGGCCGCCACAAGCGACGGGCCTGCCAGACGCTGGTGCGACCGGGCATGCAGATCGAAACCCGGGCCAATCGCATCGCCGCAACGGAGGCGCCATGAACCTCGATCCGGTGATTGTCGGCGGCGGGCCGGCGGGTATGGCGGCGGCCATCGAGCTGGCCGCCAATGGTCTGCGTTGCACGCTGCTCGAAGAAGCGCCACGCCTGGGCGGCGTGGTGTACCGCGGGCCGTTGCGCGATGGCGTGAGCCTGGACTACCTGGGGGCGCGTTACA
This sequence comes from Pseudomonas sp. Z1-29, assembly GCF_051131995.1. Taxonomy (NCBI): domain Bacteria; kingdom Pseudomonadati; phylum Pseudomonadota; class Gammaproteobacteria; order Pseudomonadales; family Pseudomonadaceae; genus Pseudomonas; species Pseudomonas sp. Z1-29. Next base: position 2,423,148 of record NZ_CP071645.1, read on the forward strand.
GTGAGGCCCTGGCAAAGCTCCATGGGGAATTCCAGCGCAACGCCGGCCTGATTGATGTGCGACTGGGCAGTCGGGTCATCGGTGCCGAGGGGTTCCGGGCCCTGATGCTGCTGGACGGCTACGAGCGCTTGCGGGAAGTGGCCTATTCCCAGTTGATCCTGGCAGCCGGTTGTCATGAACGCAGTGTGCCGTTCCCCGGCTGGACACTGCCGGGGGTGATGATGCTCGGTGGCCTGCAATTGCAGATCAAGAGTGGCGTGGTCAAGCCGCCGAGCCCGGTGGTGATTGCCGGCACCGGCCCGTTGCTGCCCTTGGTGGCCTGCCAGCTGCACGCCTCGGGCGTCACCGTGGCGGGTGTCTACGAAGCCTGTGCCTTCGGCAGGATCGCCAAGGAAAGCCTGGCGTTATTGAACAAACCGCAATTGTTTCTCGATGGCCTGGGCATGCTGGCGTACCTCAAGCGGCACCGCATCCGGGTGCGCTATGGTTGGGGCGTGGTGCGCGCCGAGGGCGAGGGTGAACTGAGCAGCGTGACCGTTGCGCCTTACTCCGCCGACTGGAAACCGGACCTTGGACAGGCCGAACAGCTGCCGGCCGAGACGCTGGCGGTCGGCTACGGGTTTATTCCGCGCACGCAGTTGAGCCAGCAGATGGGGCTTGACCATGGCTTCAGCGAGGACGGCTACCTGCGCGCCGTGTCCGATGCCTGGCAGCGCAGCAGCGAAGCGCATATCCACCTGGCGGGCGACATGGGCGGGATCCGCGGCGGTGAAGCGGCCATGTTGAGCGGGCGCATCGCGGCGTTGTCGGTCCTGCTGCAGCGTAATGTCCTGGATGAGGCCACGGCGCTGGGGCGCCGCAGGCGCTATCAGGCCCAATTGGACCGGATCATTCGTTTTCGCGCCGCTGTTGATCGCTACACCCGGCGCGGCGCCGGGCAAACCGCGCTGCCAGCCGCCGATACGGTGATCTGCCGTTGCGAACACGCCACCCGCGCGGACATCGACCGCGCCCTTGAACAGGGCGTGCAAGACATGGCCAGCCTGAAAATGCGCACCCGGGTGAGCATGGGCGATTGCCAGGGTCGCCTGTGTGTCGGCTACTGCAGCGACCGCCTGCGCGAAGCTACCGGACGGACCGATGTGGGCTGGCTACGGCCACGTTTTCCGATCGATCCGATTCCTTTCTCTGCGTTCCAGAACGACGACCCGGAGGCGCTATCCCATGATCAGGCACTATGACGTAGTGATCGCCGGTGGAGGGGTGATCGGAGCGTCCTGCGCCTATCAACTGTCCAAGCGCAAGCACCTGAAGATCGCCCTGATCGATGCCAAGCGTCCAGGCAACGCCACCCGCGCGTCGGCCGGCGGCCTGTGGGCCATCGGCGAATCGGTGGGGCTGGGCTGTGGGGTGATTTTTTTTCGCATGATGTCGGCCGATCGCAAGCGCCAGGCCCAAGGCGCCGCCGTGGCGGTGGATGCCAGCACGCCGCATATCCTGCCCGACTCGTTTTTTGATTTCGCCTTGCAGTCCAACGCGATGTACCCGCAATTGCACGCCGAGTTGATCGAGCGTCACGGCATGGATTTCAAGTTTGAAGAGACCGGGCTCAAGTTCGTGATCTATGACGATGAGGACCGCTCCTACGCCGAACACATTGTCGCCTGCATTCCCCACCTGGCTGATCAGGTGCGCTGGCTCGACCAGGCGGCGTTGCGCGAGGCCGAGCCGAGTGTCAGCCATGAGGCCTTGGGTGCGCTGGAGTTTCTCTGCGACCACCAGGTCAGCCCGTTCCGCCTGGCCGACGCCTACACCGAGGGCGCGCGGCAGAATGGCGTTGATCTGTTTTTCAATACCAACGTGACTGACGTATTACGTGACGGCAGTCGGGTGACAGGGGTGAAAACCGCCGAAGCCGGCACGTTCAACTGCCGGACGTTGATCAATGCTGCCGGCGCCTGGGCGGCGGACTTGAGCGAGCAGGCGACGGGCGTGCGGATTCCGGTCAAGCCGGTCAAGGGGCAGATCCTGCTGACCGAGCGCCTGCCGAAGATCCTCAGGGGATGCCTGACCACCAGCGATTGTTATGTGGCGCAGAAGGACAACGGCGAGATCCTGATCGGCAGCACCACGGAAGACAAAGGGTTCGACGTGACCACCACCTACCCCGAAATCGAGGGGTTGGTGCAAGGCGCGGTGCGGTGTATCCCGCAACTGGCCGACATCAACCTGAAACGCACCTGGGCCGGCCTGCGTCCCGGCTCACCGGATGAATTGCCGATCCTTGGGCCGATGCGCGGCGTGGAGGGCTACCTCAACGCCTGCGGGCATTTTCGCACCGGCATCCTGACCTCGGCCATCACCGGGGTGCTGTTGGACAAACTGGTGAACGACGAGCCGTTGCCGCTGGACATCACACCGTTCCTGGCGGACCGGTTTGAACTGGCGGCGGTTGCAGAGCCGAGGAAAATGCAACCGGCCTGAGAGCCGGGTCGAACCCAGTGTGGGAGCGAGCCTGCTCGCGAAAGCGGCGTGTCAGTCGACGCCAATGTCGACGCGCTGGCGCCTTCGAGCAGGCTCGCTCCCACAGTGTTTTTCGGTTGAGCAGGATTTTTTTGTTCACCACAATCCCTTGTGGAAGGTTATTCCACCGGTGTACTGACAAACGCTTCCAGGCCTTCGGCATAAGCGGTAAACGCGCTGATCTGTGGGAAGGCCTTGCCTTGCACCTGATCGGCCACCAACAGGTTGGTGAAGGTCCACGCCACCGCAACGCTGATGCCGGCCTGGTCGAGCGAGCCATCGGTGGGCAATGGTTGTTTCACCAATGCCTTTTCCAACTCGCCATATGCCGCCAGCAACTGGCCCGACACCCGCGCGAGCCACGGCTCATGCTGGATTTGTGCTGGGCGCAAAGTGCGTTCGTAATAGATCTGCACCGATTTTTCGCACGCCGCCAATGCCAACCCGATCAGTTGCAACGATTGCAACCGTTGCCCCGGATCGCTCGGCATCAGGCTCTTCCCGGGCCCGGCCAAGGTTTCCAGGTAATCGATGATCAAGGTCGAGTCCATCAACACCGAGCCATCATCCAGCACCAGCGTCGGGGCCTTGACCACCGGGTTGATGCGCTGGAATTGCTCGAAATGCCTGAACACCGAAACCGATTGGTGTTCCAGGGCGATGCCCAGGCGTTTCGCGGAAATGGCGACGCGTCGCACATAGGGCGAGTCCAGCATGCCGATCAGTTTCATGGCTTCTCCTTCAGCGGTTTGTTTCAGGTCGGGCTCAATCTTCGAATCCGACCTGTTCGTGGATTTCATCAACCTTGAGTTCAAGCCGGTAGGCCACGGCGATGAACAGCGCCTGGCACAGGCACAGGGTGGCGCTCAACGAGCGAAAGGCGAACGAGCTGCCTTCGTTCACCAGCAGCACCGCATTGGCCCGCTTGGCCAGGGGCGACAGGTTGCTGTCGGTGATGATCAGCGTCTTGGCCTGGTGATGCTGGGCGATGCGCAGGCAGTGCTGGGTTTCCTTGCCGTACGGGGTAAAGCTGATGGCGATGACCAGATCATTGGCCCGGACGCTGCGCATCTGCTCGCGATAACTGCCGCCCAGGCCCGACACCAGGTGAATGCGCTTGTTGGTGTGCTGAAGGTTATAGACCAGGTAATCGGCCACCGCGAACGAGCGCCGCACACCAACGACGTAGATGTTATCGGCGTTGACCACCAGGTCGACGGCTTTTTCGAACGCCTCGTCGTCGAGTTCCAGCCCCAGGCGCTCGATGCCCGACAGGGTGGCGTTGACGCATTCGCGCGCGAGATCGCCGGCGCTGGCCTTCTGCGACTTGTTGGCGATCATGCTGCGGATGCGTTGCTGGTAGTTCTGCACCGGCGTGGTCTTGTGGGTGTAGGCCTCGCGAAACAGCGCCTGCATTTCGCTGAACCCGCTGAAGCCGAAGCGCTGGGAAAAACGCACGATGGCCGAGGGGTGCACTTCGCACTCCCGGGCAATGTCGCTGATGCGATCGACCATGATCCGGTCGCTTTGCTGGCTCATGTAGCTGGCGATGCGTTTGAGCTGGCGCGGCAGGCCTTCGTACTCCTCGGTAATCAATTGCAGCAGCCGCTCGGCGTTGATCGGTGGGCTGGGGAGGGCGGGTTCGGACGCGCTCTCGGACGGCACCGGCAGATCGGGGCGGGTCATAGAAAATCCTTCTGGCTTGTTCTTATAGGACGCCCTGGGAAACGGGTTGGTCCTCGACAATAGGTTGGCTGGTCGCAGTCTACAGCGTAGCCGCGGGGAAAATCATGAGCGCGCGCAGTTGTGAGCCGTGCTGAAACGATGCACCGCGTCTGGTCCGGCCAAGTAACAGTCTATTGGAAAAAATATTCCACTATAAAAATTTATGGAAAAAATATTGATTATTGCCGTTCGCTCGTTTTAGTCTGCATTCACCAAAGCGTTGGCGTCGGTTCCGGCGTCAAGCGCAGGCTGATAAAAATAACAGGAGCCAGCATGGGCCAGACTCGTTTTGCCAGTGGACGTCAATTGGATGTGATCTGCCTGGGGCGCCTGGGCGTCGATCTCTACGCGCAGCAAGTCGGTGCGCGGCTTGAGGATGTCTCGAGCTTCGCCAAGTACCTGGGTGGCTCATCTGCCAACATCGCCTTTGGCACGGCCCGTCTCGGGCTTCGGTCGGCGATGCTGAGCCGGGTGGGCGATGATCATATGGGGCGCTTTCTGGTGGAGTCCCTGATGCGCGAAGGCTGCGACGTCAGCGGCATCAAGGTCGACCCCGAGCGACTGACAGCCATGGTGTTGCTCGGCATCAAGGACCGCGAGACCTTTCCCCTGGTGTTCTACCGTGAAAATTGCGCGGACATGGCGCTACGGGCCGAGGACATCGACGAAGCTTTCATCGCCTCGAGCAAGGCGCTGTTGATCACCGGCACGCACTTCTCCACCGACAGCGTCTACCAGGCCAGCATCCAGGCGCTGGATTATGCGCAGACGCACCAGGTCAAACGTATCCTCGATATCGATTACCGCCCGGTACTCTGGGGCCTGGCGCCCAAGGCCGATGGCGAGACCCGTTTTGTCGCCGACCGCAAGGTCAGCCAGCACGTACAAGGCATCCTGGCGCGTTTCGACCTGATCGTCGGCACCGAAGAAGAGTTTTTGATCGCCGGTGGCAGCGAAGATCTGCTGGCCGCGCTGCGTACCGTGCGCTCGCTGACGGCGGCGACCCTGGTGGTGAAGCTTGGCCCGCAAGGTTGCACGGTGATCCACGGCGATATCCCGAACCGCCTGGAAGACGGCGCCATTTACCCCGGCGTGCGGGTCGAGGTGTTGAATGTGCTGGGCGCGGGCGACGCGTTCATGTCGGGTTTCCTCGCCGGTTGGCTGGAAGACGCCAGTGATGAACGCTGCTGCCAGTTGGCCAACGCCTGTGGCGGGTTGGTGGTGTCGCGTCATGCCTGCGCCCCGGCGATGCCGACCCGGGCCGAGCTCGATTACCTGTTTGCCAGCCCGGTGCCGATCACCCGCCCTGACCAGGATGTCGTGCTGCAACGGCTGCATCAGGTCAGCGTGCCGCGCAGGGTCTGGAAACAGCTGTTCATCTTTGCCTTTGACCATCGCTGGCAGTTGGTGGAACTGGCCCAGCGGGGCGGTCGTGGCCTCGACAGCATCGGCGAGCTCAAGCAACTGTTCATCCAGGCCGTGGAGCGGGTCGAGGCTGACCTGCAACGCCAGGGCATCGAGGCGGATGTCGGTCTGCTGGCCGACCAGCGTTTCGGCCAGGATTCCCTGAATGCGGCCACCGGGCGCGGCTGGTGGGTCGCGCGGCCGGTGGAGGTGCAGGGCTCGCGGCCGCTGGCGTTCGAACACGGCCGTTCCATCGGCAGCAACCTGATTGCCTGGCCACAAGAGCAGATCATCAAATGCCTGGTGCAATTTCATCCTGACGACGAACCGCTGCTGCGCCTGGAGCAAGAGGCGCAATTGATGGGGTTGTACAAGGCCTCCCAGGCCAGCGGCCATGAATTGCTGCTGGAGGTCATTCCGCCCAAGGATCATCCATCGGCCCATCCGGACGTGCTGTATCGGGCGCTCAAGCGGCTCTACAACCTGGGTATTTTCCCGGCGTGGTGGAAAATCGAGGCGCAGACCTGCGATGAGTGGAAACAACTTGATGAGCTGATCCAGCAGCGCGATCCGTATTGCCGTGGCGTGGTGCTGCTGGGCCTCAACGCCCCTGCGGCCGCGTTGGCCGAAGGCTTTCGCCAGGCCAGCCAGAGCAGCACTTGCAGAGGGTTTGCCGTGGGCCGGACGATCTTCCAGGAACCGAGCCGCGCCTGGCTGGCCGGGGAGATCGATGATGAAACGCTGATCCGGGATGTGCAGGGCCGGTTTGTGGAATTGATCGAGGCCTGGCGCGCTGCGCGTGCCTGAGATACAGGGCTTTTGTGGCGAGGGAGCTTGCTCCCGCTGGACTGCGAAGCAGTCCCGAAGTCAGCTACCCCGATGCGACAGGTAAACCGTAGCCACTGGTTTTTGCGTCTGCTTCGCAGCCGAGCGGGAGCAAGCTCCCTCGCCACAGGTGATCGGTTGGACATTAGAGAAAACAACAAAAGGTGCAGCCATGCCCGCTATTCGAATTGGCATCAACCCGATTTCCTGGAGCAACGACGACTTGCCATCATTGGGCGGCGAGACGCCGTTGAGCACGGCGTTGAGCGAAGGCAAGGAAATCGGCTACGAAGGTTTCGAGCTCAACGGCAAGTTTCCCAAGGACGCCAAGGGCGTCGGCGACGTGTTGCGCCCTTACGACCTGGCGCTGGTCTCCGGCTGGTATTCCAGTCGCTTGGCGCGTCGTTCGGCGGCCGAGGAGATCGACGCCATCGCCAGCCATGTCGAGCTGCTGGCGCAGAACGGCGCAACGGTGCTGGTCTATGGCGAAGTGGCCGATTCGATCCAGGGCCAGCGCATTCCGTTGATCGAGCGGCCACGCTTTCACACTGACGAGGCCTGGCAGGCCTATGCCGACAAGCTCACCGAGCTGGCCCGCTTCACCTTGTCTCAAGGCGTGCGCCTGGCCTACCACCACCACATGGGCGCCTACGTTGAATCGCCTTCGGACATCGACAAGCTGATGGCGCTGACCGGCAGCGAGGTCGGCCTGTTGTTCGATTCGGGCCATTGCTACATGGGCGGCGGCGAACCGCTGCAGGTGCTGCGCAAACACATCGAGCGCATCTGCCATGTGCACTTCAAGGACGTGCGCAAACCCGTGGTGCAGTTGGCGCGCAACAACCTCTGGAGCTTTCCGGACTGCATCATCAACGGCACGTTCACCGTGCCTGGAGATGGCGATATCGACTTCGCTGCGTTGCTCGATGTCCTGCTGGCTGCCGATTATCAGGGCTGGCTGGTGGTGGAAGCCGAGCAGGACCCGGCGGTGGCGCCGAGTTATATCTATGCCAAGAAGGGCTACGACACCTTGCGTGCCCTGTTGCAGGAGAGAACTGCGCCATGAGCCTGCTGATCAAGAGCAATCCCAGCGACCGGACCATGGTTGAACTGCCACGCGACGCGCTGGAATACGTCGGTTTTGCCGCCTACCGCTTGAGCCTTGGCGAAAGCCTGCCGGTGGCCGCCGCAGACCGGGAATTGTGCGTGGTACTGCTCAGCGGCCGCATCAACCTCAAGGGCGAAGCACCGGGGCAGGGCGCCTTCGATTGGGACAACCTCGGCGATCGCCAGTCGGTATTCGAGGACAAATCCCCTTACGCCGCGTATCTGCCGCCCGGCAGCCAGGCCCAGATCACCGCGTTGAGCGATGTGCAAGTGGCGGTGTGCGCCGCGCCGGGCGGCGCGCCGAATGCGTACGGCCCACGGCTGATCCGTCCCGAGAGCATGAAGCGCAGCGTGCGCGGCAAGGGCGCCAATACCCGCTACGTCTGCGACATCCTGCCGGACAGCGAGCCGGCCCATTCGCTGCTGGTGGTGGAAGTGCGCACGCCGTCGGGGCATTCGTCCAGCTATCCGCCGCACAAGCACGACACCGACGACTTGCCGCACCAGAGCTTTCTCGAAGAGACCTATTACCACCAGGTCAACCCTTCCCAGGGCTTCGTGTTCCAACGGGTCTACACCGACGATCGCAGCATCGACCAGGCCATGGCCGTGGAAAACAGCGATCTGGTCGTGGTGCCCAAGGGTTACCACCCGGTCAGCGTGCCCTACGGGTACGAGTCGTATTACCTGAACGTCATGGCCGGTCCGAAGCGGGTCTGGCAATTCCATAACGATCCGCAGCATAGCTGGCTGCTCGACCTCTGAATTCGAACATTCCAACGGAGACCAGGACAATGAGCGACACCCCGGTAATAGGCCATTACATCAACGGTCAGGTGCACAGCAACGACGCCGCGCGGTTCAGCAACGTCTTCAATCCCGCTACCGGCACGGTACAGGCCCGGGTGGCGCTGGCCGAACCGGGTACCGTCGAGGCAGCGGTGGCTTCGGCGCTGGCGGCCTTTCCCGGCTGGTCCGAGCAGTCGTCGTTGCGCCGTTCCCGGGTGATGTTCAAGTTCAAGGAACTGCTTGACCGCCACCACGACGAGTTGGCGCAGATCATCAGCCGCGAGCACGGCAAGGTACTCTCCGACGCCCACGGCGAAGTCACCCGGGGCATCGAGATCGTCGAGTACGCCTGCGGTGCGCCGAGCCTGCTCAAGACCGATTTCAGCGACAACATCGGCGGTGGCATCGACAACTGGAACCTGCGCCAGCCCCTGGGCGTCTGTGCCGGGGTCACGCCATTCAACTTCCCGGTGATGGTGCCGCTGTGGATGATTCCCCTGGCGCTGGTGGCGGGCAACTGCTTCATCCTCAAGCCTTCGGAGCGCGACCCGTCCGCCAGTCTGCTGATGGCTCGGTTATTGACCGAGGCCGGGTTGCCGGATGGCGTGTTCAACGTGGTCCAGGGCGACAAGACGGCGGTGGATGCGCTGTTGCAGCACCCGGACATCGAGGCGATCTCCTTTGTCGGCTCCACGCCCATCGCCGAATACATCCATCAGCAGGGCACCGCGAACGGCAAGCGCGTGCAGGCCCTGGGCGGGGCGAAAAACCACATGATCGTCATGCCCGACGCCGACCTCGACCAGGCGGCGGATGCGCTGATCGGAGCGGCCTACGGCTCGGCCGGTGAGCGCTGCATGGCGATCTCCATCGCCGTGGCGGTGGGTGACGTCGGCGATGAGCTGATCGCGCGATTGTTGCCACGCATCGACCAGTTGAAGGTCGGCAATGGCCAGCAGCCCGGCACCGACATGGGGCCGCTGGTGACTGCCGAGCACAAGGCCAAGGTTGAAGGTTTCATCGATTCCGGCGTAGCCGAGGGCGCGCGGCTGATCGTCGACGGGAGGGGCTTCAAGGTGCCCGGGGCCGAGCAGGGGTTCTTTGTCGGGGCGACGCTGTTCGACCAGGTCACTGCCGAGATGAGTATCTACCAGCAGGAGATTTTCGGCCCGGTGCTGGGGATCGTTCGTGTGCCGGATTTCGCCACGGCGGTCGCGCTGATCAACGCCCATGAATTCGGCAACGGCGTGTCGTGTTTTACCCGTGACGGCGGCATCGCCCGGGCATTCGCCCGCAGCATCAAGGTCGGCATGGTCGGTATCAACGTACCGATTCCGGTGCCCATGGCCTGGCACTCCTTTGGCGGCTGGAAGCGCTCGCTGTTCGGTGACCACCACGCTTATGGCGAGGAAGGCCTGCGCTTCTACAGTCGCTACAAGAGCGTGATGCAGCGCTGGCCGGACAGCATCGCCAAGGGTCCCGAATTCAGCATGCCCACTGCTCAATAACTTATTTCCATGAATGCCGGAGGGAAAACAACAATGAACAAGCCCCTGCGTTTTGCCTTGAATCGAATGGTTGCCCCGCGCCTGTCGCTGCCCGCTTTCATCGACCTGGCGCTGGCGTTGAAAACCGATGCCATCGAAATCCGCAATGACCTCAAGGGCGTCGAAATCGAAGACGGCATGCCGCCCGCCCGGGTCCGTGAGCTGTGCGACGAACGCGGCGTCAAGGTGCTGTCGATCAACGCCCTGTACCCGTTCGACGTATGGAATGAAGAGCGCCGCGCCCAGGCCGTGCGCCTGGCCGATTACGCCCGCGAGTGTGGCGCCGAGGGCCTGGTGATGTGCCCGCTCAACGACCGCGCCGACCCGCGCAACGCCGCCGAACGCGCGGCGGGGCTACGCACCGCGCTCAGTGAGCTGGCGCCGATCCTGCGCGCCTTCGGCATCTACGGTTTTATCGAACCCCTGGGGTTCGAGGAGTGCTCGTTGCGGCGCAAACGCGCGGCGGTGGAGGCGATCAAGGCCATCGGCGGGCTGGATGTGTTCCGCCTGGTGCATGACACCTTTCACCATCACCTGGCCGGCGAGGAGGAATTTTTTCCCGAGCTGACCGGGCTGGTGCACATCTCCGGCGTCGAGGATGCGCAGGCACCGTTGGCGAGTATTCGCGACGGCCACCGGGTGCTGGTGGGCGACGCCGACATCCTTGGCAATGCCGCGCAGATCGAGGCGCTGCGCGCGGGCGGTTATGAAGGCTACCTGTCCTTCGAGCCGTTTGCCGAAAGCGTCCATGAACTGGCCGATATCCGCCAGGCGCTGGGGGCGAGTATGAGCCACCTGCAAAGCTCGCAGGCCTGACCTGATCTCAAAACGATGGAGAACCCCTGTGGGAGCGAGCTTGCTCGCGATGACGGTAGCCCATTCAACACATCAGTTGCCTGATACACCGCTATCGCGAGCAAGCTCGCTCCCACACTTGACCGAGTTGCGTTTGAAAAGGTGCAAGCATGACCACAACACGACTGACCATGGCCCAGGCCCTGGTGAAATTCCTCGATAACCAGTACATCGAGGTCGATGGCGTCCAGAGCAAGTTCGTCGCCGGGGTGTTTACCATTTTCGGCCACGGCAACGTGCTGGGCCTCGGCCAGGCGCTGGAGCAGGACAGCGGCGACCTGGTGGTCCATCAGGGCCGCAACGAGCAGGGCATGGCCCATGCCGCCATCGGCTTTGCCAAGCAGCACCTGCGGCGCAGGATCTACGCCTGTAGCTCGTCGGTCGGCCCCGGTGCGGCGAACATGCTGACCGCCGCCGCCACCGCGACGGCCAACCGCATTCCGTTGCTGCTGTTGCCCGGCGATGTCTACGCCAGCCGCCAACCCGACCCGGTGCTGCAGCAGATCGAGCAGTTCCATGACCTGAGCATCAGCACCAACGATGCATTCAAGGCCGTGAGCAAGTATTGGGACCGGATCAACCGCCCCGAGCAACTGATGACCGCCGCGATCCATGCGATGCGCGTGCTCACCGACCCGGCCGAAACCGGCGCGGTGACGCTGGCGCTGCCCCAGGATGTACAGGCCGAGGCCTACGACTACCCGGATTATTTCCTGCAAAAACGTGTCCACCGCATCGACCGTCGCCCGGCCACCGAGGCGATGCTCGGCGATGCCTTGGCGCTGCTCAAGGGCAAGCGCCGGCCGTTGATCATCTGCGGTGGTGGCGTCAGGTATTCAGGGGCGAACGCCGCGTTGCAGGCCTTTGCCGAGCGTTTCGACATCCCCTTCGCCGAAACCCAGGCGGGCAAAAGCGCCGTGGTCTCCACTCATCCATTGAACGTCGGCGGCGTCGGCGAAACCGGTTGCCTGGCGGCGAACCTGCTGGCCAAGGAAGCGGACCTGATCATCGGCGTTGGCACCCGCTACAGCGATTTCACCACGGCGTCGAAATGGCTGTTCCAGCATCCCGAGGTGCAGTTTCTCAACCTCAACATCAGCCCGTGCGATGCCTTGAAGCTCGACGGTGTGCAACTGCTCGCCGATGCGCGTTCGGGGCTTGAGGCTTTGTCCGCCGCGATGGGCGCCTATCGCGCCGAATGGGGCGGGCAGATCGCCGATGCCAAGACGCAGTTGCAGGCGGAAGTGGACCGGGTCTACCAGGCCGATTTCCAGGCTGATGACTTCGTCCCCGAGATCAACGACCACATGGACCCGGCGGTGTTTCGCGAGTTCATCGAGCTCACCGGATCCTGCCTGACCCAGAGCCGCGTGCTCGGCACCCTCAACGAAACCCTGGCCGATGATGCCGTCATCGTCGCCGCCGCCGGCAGCCTGCCGGGTGATTTGCAGCGCAGCTGGCGCAGCAAGGGCGTGAACACCTATCACGTCGAATATGGCTATTCGTGCATGGGCTACGAGGTCAATGCCGCCCTGGGCGTGAAGCTCGCCGAGCCGGACAAAGAGGTCTACGCGCTGGTGGGCGATGGCTCCTACATGATGCTGCACTCCGAACTTGCCACCTCGATCCAGGAGCGCCGCAAGATCAATGTGGTGCTGCTGGACAACATGACGTTCGGATGCATCAACAACCTGCAGATGGAACACGGCATGGACAGCTTCGGCACCGAGTTCCGCTTTCGCAACCCCGAGACGGGCAAGCTCGACGGCGCCTTCGTGCCGGTGGATTTCGCCATGAGCGCGGCGGCCTACGGTTGCAAGACCTATAAGGTCAAGACACTGGAGGAACTGCACGCCGCGCTGGCCGACGCCCGACTCCAGACGGTCTCGACGCTGATCGACATCAAGGTCCTGCCCAAGACCATGATCCACAAGTACCTGTCGTGGTGGCGGGTCGGCGTGGCGCAAGTCTCTACCAGCGCCCGTACCGATGCCGTCGCCAAGACCCTCAACGAACGACTGGCCAAGGCCCGTCAATACTGATTGCCCCAACCCTACGAAAGGAGTTCCACATGTCTTTGAAGCTGGGCGTCATCGGCACCGGGGCCATCGGCCAGGACCATATCCGTCGTTGCAGCCAGACGTTGCTCAACAGCCAGGTCGTCGCGGTGACCGACATCAACCTGGTGCAAGCGGCGAAAGTGGTGGCCGACCTGAAGTTGACCGCCGAGGTCTATCCCGACGGCCATGCACTGGTCAAGGCGCCGGACGTCGAGGCGATCCTCGTCACGTCCTGGGGCCCGAGTCATGAAGAATTCGTGCTGGCGGCCATCGCCGCCGGCAAGCCGGTGTTCTGTGAGAAGCCGTTGGCCGTTACCGCCGAAGGTTGCCGCCGGATTGTCGAGGCCGAAGTGGCCCACGGCAAGCGCCTGGTACAGGTCGGGTTCATGCGCCCCTACGACGAAGGTTATCGGGCGCTCAAGGCGGTGATCGACAGCGGACAGATCGGCGAGCCGTTGATGCTGCACTGTGCCCACCGCAACCCCAGCGTGGGCGAAAACTACAAGACCGACATGGCCATCACCGACACCTTGATTCACGAGCTGGACGTGTTGCGCTGGCTGTTGGCCGACGATTACGTCTCGGTGCAGGTGGTGTTTCCACGCAAGACCAGCAAGGCCCTGGCGCACTTGCGCGATCCACAGATCGTCCTGCTGGAAACCGCCAAGGGCACGCGCATCGACGTCGAAGTGTTCGTCAATTGCCAATACGGCTACGACATCCAGTGCGAAGTGGTGGGGGAGACCGGCATCGCCAGGCTGCCAGAACCGTCCCAGGTGCAACTGCGCAGCGGCGCCAAGCTTTCCAATGCGATCCTGATGGACTGGAAAGATCGGTTCATCGGTGCTTACGACGTCGAACTGCAGGCCTTCATCGACGGCGTGCGCGCCGGCCAGGTGGGCGGCCCCTCGGCCTGGGATGGGTTCGCCGCGGCGGTGGCGGCGGACGCGTGTATCGAAGCGCAGCAGAGTGGGCAGATCGTCAAGGTCGAGCTGCCCGAACGGCCACGATTCTACGGCTGAGCACATGCCCTTTGGGCATGCAGTCAAACTGTGGGAGCGAGCCTGCTCGCGAAGGCGGTGTGTCAGGTCACACAATCCAGCTTGATCCGACGCTATCGCGAGCAAGCTCGCTCCCACGGTCGACTGTGTTATCCCAGGGGTACTCGGTCAAATTGTGGGAGCGAGCTTGCTCGCGATGGCGGTGGGGCAGGCGATATTAATGCTGGCGGGCCTGACGCTTTCGCGAGCAGGCTCGCTCCCACAGGAGTTGCATCTACATAAGGGGCTTTCATGCGAATCGGATTAGTAGGCTACGGCAAGGGCGGGCGTTTTTTCCATGCGCCGCTGATCAGCAGCCTGCCGGGGGCTACTTTCGTCGGCGTGGTAACCCGCTCCGCCGAGCGGCGCCAGCAATTGGCAAGCGAGCATCCACAGGCCCAAACGTTCGACAGCCTTGCGCAACTGGTGGCGGCCGGCGTCGATGCGGTGGTGGTGTCCACGCCACTGGAAGCGCGCCCGGCGCTGGTGCTGGAAGCCATCGAACTCGGCGTGGCGGTGGTCAGCGACAAGCCTTTCGCCCTTGACGCCGCCTTGGCCGAAACGATGGTGCTGGCCGCCGAACGGCGCAATGTGCCGTTGAGCGTGTACCAGAACCGGCGCTGGGATTCGGATTTCCTGACCGTGCGCAAGTTGCTCGGATCCCGCGCACTGGGCCAGGTGACTCGCTTTGAATCCAGCGTCGAACGTTACTCACCGTCCTCGGTGGGCAAGGGCAGCGGCGGCGGATTCCTGCGGGACCTGGGCAGCCATCTGGTGGACCAGGCACTGCAATTGTTTGGCCCGGTGCTGCGGGTTTACGCCGAGCTGGATTATCGACAGCCGGACCAGGCCTACGACAACGGCTTCTTCATGTCGCTGGCCCACGCCAATGGCGTCGTGTCGCACTTGCGCGGCAGTTGCCTGCAGGACGCGCCGCGCCCACGCTTTCGGGTCAGTGGCAGCGAAGGCTGCTATACCGTCGAAGGCCTCGATGGGCAGGAAGCCCAGGCGTTGGCGGGATTGAGCCCGGCCACCGCAGGCGAGCGCTGGGGCGCCGAGGAGCACCGGCGCTGGGGCTGGTTCGAACACGGTGCCGAGCGCGAGCGCGTGGCCTCGGAACGCGGTTGCTGGCTGGCGTTCTACCAGAGTCTCCAGGCCGCCTTGCAGGGCGACGGGCCGCTGCCGGTCGCCGCTCGCGACGCCTTGGCCACGACCCGTGTCCTGGACGCTGCAAGGCAAAGCGCGGAGCAGGGCAACGTGGTGTATTTATCCACGCCCGTTGGTCATGGAACAAAAAACGAATAAAATTCTAAAATCAGTTGATATGGAAAATATTTTCCAATAAAGTCGATTCCAGGTGACCGACAACCCTGTTCGCGTTTATCCAGGCCCGGCTTGAATGAACGACGAACTAAACAAAAACAAGAAACACAGCCAGGTACCGTCGATGAAAACCTTCAACCGCTCTGCGTTTCACCTGCCACTGCCCTTGCGCCTGTCCGCAATCCTTCCTTTTTTCGAATCCCTGTGCATCCAGCGCAAGGGCGCCTTGGTGTGCTGCATGCCCGGCGCACCGATCGTGCGTTTGCCGCGTTCCTGAAGTCCGTCACGCCTTATCCATAAGACCAACAAAAATGTGGAGAAAGACCGTTCATGAAGACCAAGACCCGTATTGCCTCGCTGGCCCTGTCGTTGATGTTCGCCAGCGGCGTTGCCCTGGCGGACCTGAAGATCGGCGTCAGCATGTCCCAGTTCGATGACACCTGGTTGACCTACCTGCGCGAATCCATGGACAAGAAAGCCAAGTCCCTGCCGGACGGCGTCACCCTGCAATTCGAAGATGCGCGCAGTGACGTGGTCAAGCAGCTCAGCCAGGTGGAAAGCTTCATCAGCCAGAAGGTCGACGCGCTCATCGTTAACCCCGTTGACACCGCCGCGACCCAGCGCATCACCAAGGCCGCGGTGGCCGCGGGCATCCCGCTGGTGTACGTCAACCGCCGCCCGGACGATCTGAAGTTGCCGGAAGGGGTGGTCACCGTGGCCTCCGATGACCTGGAAGCCGGGCGCATGCAGATGCAATACCTGGCCGACAAGATGGGCGGCAAGGGCGACATCGTGATCCTGCTGGGCGACCTGGCCAACAACTCCACCACCAACCGCACCAAGGGCGTCAAGGAAGTGCTGGCCAAGTACCCGGGCATCAAGATCGAACAGGAACAGACCGGCATCTGGTCGCGGGACAAGGGCATGACCCTGGTCAATGACTGG
Organism: Pseudomonas sp. Z1-29; assembly: GCF_051131995.1. Lineage (NCBI taxonomy): Bacteria > Pseudomonadati > Pseudomonadota > Gammaproteobacteria > Pseudomonadales > Pseudomonadaceae > Pseudomonas > Pseudomonas sp. Z1-29. The sequence continues at coordinate 2,439,291 of NZ_CP071645.1, forward strand.
CTGACCCAGGGCCGCGAGTTCCAGGCTGTGGTGTCCAACAACGACGAGATGGCCATCGGCGCCGCCATGGCCCTCAAGCAAGCGGGCACCAAGAAGGGCAGTGTCCTGATAGCTGGAGTCGACGGTACGCCGGACGGCTTGAACGCCATCAAGAAAGGCGAGATGGCGGTCTCGGTGTTCCAGGACGCCAAGGGCCAGGCCGATGGCTCCATCGACACGGCGGTGAAAATGGCCAAGGGCGAGAAGATGCAATCCGTCGTGGTGCCCTATCGCTTGATCACGCCGGAGAACGTCGATCAGTTCAAGTGACGTCCCACCCGTTCCATCACAACAATAAACAGGCAAGGTCGCCGCGCCGATCTTGCCGAGGGAGTACCTGACCATGTTCGCATCAGCGACTGCTACGAGCGCCCCGGCGGCGACTTTCCAGCCGGGCGCATTACCTGACGAACCGTACCTGTTGGAAGTCGTCAACGTCAGCAAGGGTTTTCCCGGCGTGGTGGCCCTGTCCGACGTGCAACTGCGGGTGCGCCCCGGCTCGGTGCTGGCCTTGATGGGCGAAAACGGCGCAGGCAAATCCACGCTGATGAAAATCATCGCCGGCATCTACCAGCCGGATGCCGGTGAGCTGCGCCTGCGCGGCAAGCCGATCACGTTCGACACCCCGCTGGCGGCCTTGCAGGCCGGGATCGCGATGATCCACCAGGAACTGAACCTGATGCCGCACATGAGCATCGCCGAGAACATCTGGATCGGCCGTGAGCAGCTCAACGGCCTGCACATGATCGACCACGGTGAGATGCACCGCTGCACCGCGCGCTTGCTGGAGCGCCTGCGAATCAAGCTCGACCCCGAGGAGCAGGTGGGTAACCTGAGCATCGCCGAACGGCAGATGGTGGAGATCGCCAAGGCCGTTTCGTATGACTCGGACATCCTGATCATGGACGAACCGACCTCGGCCATCACCGAGACGGAAGTCGCGCATCTGTTTTCGATCATCGCCGACCTCAAGGCCCAGGGTAAGGGCATCATCTATATCACCCACAAGATGAATGAAGTGTTCGCCATCGCCGATGAGGTGGCGGTGTTCCGTGACGGTGCCTACATCGGTCTGCAACGGGCCGACAGCATGGACGGCGACAGCCTGATCTCGATGATGGTCGGGCGCGAGTTGAGCCAGTTGTTTCCCGAGCGGGACAAGCCCATCGGCGATCAGGTGCTGTCGGTACGCGACCTGAGCCTGGACGGTATATTCAAAGGCGTGTCGTTCGACCTGCATGCCGGCGAGATCCTTGGCATCGCCGGGTTGATGGGCTCGGGCCGGACCAATGTCGCCGAGGCGATCTTTGGCGTGACCCCGGCCACCGGCGGCGAGATCCTGCTGGACGGCGAGCCGGTGCGCATCACTGATCCGCACATGGCGATCGAGAAGGGCTTCGCCCTGTTGACCGAAGACCGCAAGCTCAGCGGCCTGTTTCCCTGCCTGTCGGTGCTGGAAAACATGGAGATGGCGGTGTTGCCCCATTACGTCGGCAACGGCTTCATCCAGCAAAAAGCCCTGCGCGCGCTGTGCGAAGAAATGTGCAAGAAACTGCGGGTCAAGACGCCGTCCCTCGAGCAGTGCATCGACACCTTGTCCGGCGGCAACCAGCAGAAAGCGTTGCTGGCCCGCTGGCTGATGACCAACCCGCGCATCCTGATCCTCGACGAGCCGACCCGCGGCATTGATGTTGGCGCCAAGGCGGAAATCTACCGACTCATTTCCTACCTCGCCAGCGAAGGCATGGCGGTCATCATGATTTCCTCGGAGCTGCCCGAAGTGCTCGGCATGAGCGACCGGGTCATGGTGATGCACGAAGGTGACCTGATGGGCACCCTCGACCGTAGCGAAGCGACCCAGGAACGAGTCATGCAACTGGCGTCGGGCCTGTCCTGATTGCCCGTCCGCCCAGATAACGAAGGTAAATGGCTATGAACGCGATACTGGAAAACAAACCCGCGGCCGCACCGGCCAGGACGCGTCGACGGTTGCCGACGGAACTGAGCATTTTCCTGGTGCTGATCGGCATCGGGCTGGTGTTCGAGATGTTCGGCTGGATCATGCGCGACCAGAGCTTCCTGATGAATTCGCAGCGCCTGGTGCTGATGATCCTGCAGGTGTCGATCATCGGCCTGCTGGCCATCGGCGTGACCCAGGTGATCATCACCACCGGCATCGACCTGTCATCCGGCTCGGTACTGGCGTTGTCGGCGATGATTGCCGCCAGCCTGGCCCAGACTTCGGATTTCGCCCGGGCGGTGTTTCCCTCGCTGACCGACTTGCCGGTGTGGATCCCGGTGGTGGCGGGGCTGGGGGTCGGTTTGCTGGCCGGCGCAATCAACGGCAGCATCATCGCCCTTACCGGCATCCCGCCGTTCATCGCCACCCTCGGCATGATGGTCTCGGCGCGAGGCCTGGCGCGGTACTACACTGAAGGCCAGCCGGTGAGCATGCTGTCTGATTCCTATACGGCCATCGGTCATGGCGCGATGCCGGTGATCATCTTCCTGGTGGTGGCGGTGATCTTTCACATTGCCTTGCGCTACACCAAGTACGGCAAATACACCTACGCCATCGGCGGCAACATGCAGGCGGCGCGGACCTCGGGCATCAACGTCAAGCGTCATCTGGTGATCGTCTACAGCATCGCCGGGCTGCTGGCGGGACTCGCCGGCGTGGTGGCTTCGGCGCGTGCGGCGACCGGGCAGGCGGGCATGGGCATGTCTTATGAACTGGACGCGATTGCCGCGGCGGTGATCGGCGGCACCAGCCTGGCCGGCGGGGTGGGGCGCATCACCGGGACGGTGATCGGCGCGCTGATCCTCGGGGTGATGGCCAGCGGCTTCACCTTTGTCGGTGTCGACGCCTATATCCAGGACATCATCAAGGGGCTGATCATCGTGGTCGCTGTGGTCATCGACCAATACCGCAACAAGCGCAAACTCAAGCGCTAGGTCACTGCCGATGCGACAAAGCGCCACGCCTGACCGCGTGGCGTTGCCATTTGTCTTCTAAATACAGCCATTGCAGCGAATTTCTTGTTATAAACGCACTCCGATGGCCGGTAGAAGCCTGTCGAGGCAGCATTTGAAGCGGTTGTCGGACATTTTCCCCATGTTTTCGGTTGCTGACACCCCAACTCGGCCTTAGACTGCCGCCCCTCGTAAATTGAGTGCCGGGTGGCGCTTGGAATAAACGGCGCCTTCCCGATGAGCGTGGCGGCTCAGGACGGGTACGAGAAGTCACGCAGGCGCCTTTCGTACCAAGTCCGGTGCGGGACGCTCCATAATTCGCCTTAATGCACGTTTTTTTATAGAGATATCAATGACAAAGGAAAAGTTGCTGGCCATGCCGGCGGATGACTACATGAATGCCGAGCAACTGGCTTACTTCACCAAGCTGTTGCAGAACATGAAGGTCGAAACCCACGAGCGCATCGAACAGAACCGAATCGCCATTGAGAGCCTGGACACCCCGGCCGACCCGGCGGACGCCGCTTCCGTGGAAGAAGAGCGCACCTGGCTGGTCAACGCCATCGATCGCGACCAACGCATGCTGCCGCAACTGGAGCAGGCCCTGGACCGCATCAACGACCAAAGCTTCGGCTGGTGCGACGACAGCGGCGAGCCGATCGGCCTCAAGCGCCTGCTGATCAGCCCGACCACCAAGTACTGTATCGAAGCCCAGGAACGTCACGAACAGATCGACAAGCACCAGCGTCAGGCCTGATTCCGTTCCAGAAAAAGATCGCAGCCTTCTTTCGGAGGCTGCGATCTTTTTGCTTTCGCCTGTTCGCCTATGCTCATTGAGCTGATGCAAAAAACACGACTAATGGACCATGGATAATGGCCTTGTAGTGGCGTTTAATGCGTGCATAACAATGAGAAATGTGGGTGACAAACATGGCGACAGACGGATCTCTGGCGGCGACAGCGTCGGCCTCGGTGCCCGCGGCGGGTGGCACGGCGCGCTGGGTTGCACCGACCTTGCAAAGCGTCGCGCTGGTTTTGCTGCTTTGCGGCATGACATTGGGCGGTTGGTCGTTGTATCTGGGCCTGCCGGTGGCGCTGCTCATCGTCTGGTTGCCACGTCTGCGCTCACGCCTGGCCAGTACTCCCGCGCCGGCGGCGAGCGACAGCCTGGCCGAGCTGACTCGCGATCTTTCCTACACCACCAGCCATAACGCTCTGTCGGCGGCGGGGGTGGCCTATTCGGTCAAGCAATTGGCCGGCAAGGTCCAGTCGCAGCTGGGCGCCGCGGCGCAGATCGTCAGCAATGCCGAGGCGATGATCGCGACCGAGCAGGCCACCTCGCAGCTCAGCCAGCAGGCGCTGGGCGCGGCCAGCGAGGCCCATCGCAGCAGTGTCGCCGGGCGCAGCGAACTGGTGGAATCCATCAGCCGCATGCATCAGCTCAGCCAGCGCGCCAATGACAGCCGTGAGTTGATCGAAGCACTGAGCGTGCGCAGCGACGAAATCCAGCGCGTGAGCCTGGTGATTCAATCGATCGCCAGCCAGACCAACCTGTTGGCGCTCAATGCCGCCATCGAAGCGGCCCGGGCCGGTGAGCATGGCCGCGGGTTCGCGGTGGTGGCCGACGAGGTTCGCGGCCTGGCCGGGCGCACCGCCGCGGCAACCGGCGAGGTCGGGGTGATGGTGGCGGACATCCAGCAGCGCACTGCGCAGGTGGTTGAACAGATCCGGCAACTGGCTGGCGACCTGGACAGCGGCGTGCAGCAAGTCGAGCACACCGGCCAACACCTGGAGAACATTGCCCGGCTCGCCGCGGGTGTCGAAACCCAGGTCAGCGCCATCGCCCAAGGCACCGATACCAACCGCGAGCAGCTCGACAGTCTGTTCCATGCCATCGAGCAGATGCGCAGCGACCTGGCGATCAGCGATCAACAGACCCAGCGCCTGGCCGAGGCGGCCGTACAGATGGAAGGCCAGGCCGAAACCATCAGCGAGCGTTTGGCCGAGGTGGGCCTCGATGATTACCACCAGCGGGTCTATGACCTGGCCCGCGAAGGCGCGAGCCGGATTGCCGCGCAGTTCGAAGCGGATATCGATCAGGGGCGTATCAGCCTCGAAGACCTGTTCGACCGCAACTACCAGCCCATCCCCAATACCCACCCGGCCAAGTTCCAGACCCGTTTTGACCGCTACACCGATCAGGTACTGCCGGCCATCCAGGAACCGCTACTCGCCCGGCATGAAGGCCTGGTGTTTGCGATTGCCTGTACCCAGCAAGGCTATGTGCCGACCCACAACAACGCCTTCTGCCAGCCGCTGACCGGCGATCCCCAGGTGGACACGCTGAGCAACCGCACCAAGCGCAAGTTTTCCGATCGAACCGGGATTCGCTGCGGCAGCCACCAGCAGCCGGTGTTGCTGCAAACCTATACGCGTGACACCGGGGAACTGATGCATGACCTGTCGGTGCCGATCATGCTCAAGGGGCGTCACTGGGGGGGATTGCGGTTGGGTTACAAACCCGAGAAGCCGCGCTGAGCCTCAACGCTACGGTGGGAAGAGCTCTTGTGGCGAGGGAGCTTGCTCCCGCTCGGCTGCGCAGCAGTCGCAAATCATGGGCCTGCTGCGCAGGCCAGCGGGAGCAAGCTCCCTCGCCACAAGAGCAGTTTGGCGGTGGTCTTGACGTTACTTGCCGTCGTGCAAGCGCACATTCAATTGATCCACCAGCACTGCTTCCTCACCGTCGGCGACTAGCCATTCGCGCAGCAGGTCTCTTTGCTGGTCCGACCAGAAAGGCGCATCGACCAATTTGGTGTTCGGATCCAGCGGGTGTGCCATGATGAAGTCGTCGATGGCACTGCCTTCCGAAGGCAGGCCCAATTGATCAAACAGGGTTTTGAGCTCGTGTGATGGTTGTTCCATGTTGCAGGACTCCTCTGGACTGCCGCCGTCATGGCGCCTCGGTTGCTTCCCTTATCTGAGGCCAGGCAGTCGTCAGGAGTTCGATCGATTTCAAGCTTTCAACGCACCTTCATCCACGGCGAGCTTCAATGCCTTTGCCGCATCCCTGGCGGCTTCGGCAGCAATCTCCGTAGTCTTGAACCAGCGATCCTTCTCCACCTGGTGGTAAGTGACAGCGTTGGAAGGTGATTTGGCGCGCATCACAATGACGGCCTGGAACTCGCCTTCGACCTCTCTGGCTTCGCCCCGGATGAAAAATTCGCCGATATCCAATTCCGTCACGTCGCGCCTTCCCTTCAAAGTCATTTTATTGTGCGCAGGCCGCCAATCGATGGCGGCCTGCGCTGGGCGGCCAGTATGGCAGCAGTTGCCGGTCGGCGGCTGAGTTAAGTCATGGACGGGGTGCGGATAAAACGCAAGCGTTCTGTTCGAGGCGCCTGGCCAGGTAGCAGGCTTCGTTATGATCGGCGCGGAAACCTCTTACGCGTCCAGTCGCCGTTTCTTCGATATGGAAAAAACACGTCCCGGCCAGCACGACTCGGTATCGCGGCAGGATCAAGGCCGTTGCGAGGTGGTTCTCGGCACCAGGGCGCTCATATGCTTGGGCAATACGCGAATCAAGGGGGCGGAGCAACGTTGGGGAAGTACCCATGGGAATTCCTTTTCATGGTTTACCGACGAATTGCCGGTTGTTTCGAGTAGTCTGCGCGCCATCGGCTGCTCTAGAATCGACGGCGCCGTGTGGACGGCTGTGCCTATCTAAAGCAATTTTTTTTGCCCTCGATGTCAGAAAAATGCTTTTTTAACTGAGAAATTTCCCTAAAGTTAGTAGTCCCACCTTTTCCGATGCGCAGAGTGGCGTTTTCCTTCAGCCTCTGACGATCGCGGGGAAAGGCAGCGAGAGTGGCAATCCATTAGTCTTCTCTCGCTCGGGTCTGGGCGCGTCGTTCAATTCGAATTCAACTACAGGTCATTGCGACCTTGCGGGTTCTCGTGGTCCGTCTTTCAGGGCGGGTCATTCAAAGATGGGGATGTTTCCTTGGCAGTAAGTAATCTCGACATGCACGCGTTATTTGTACTGGGTGACCTTCGGGCAAAGCTGGTCAAGCAATTCCAGTCACGTTTTGTCTACATCACCGAACAAACCGCCGAGGGCATCTATGTTGCCGAACTCGATACGGAATCGGCGCTGGTGGTTGATGACAAGCCTCGGCTTGAACTCAAGGTCGGTGATCATTTTCGCGCGGCGGTATTGCCAAGTCGCGAGGGTGGCAAGTTTGAAATCCGTTTTCGTGAAATCAAGTTGACGGTCTATGGCCTCGGTGACTATGCCTTCGTCACGACTGCCGATGGCCATGCGATTCTGTTCAAGGAAGGCCACAGCGTGTTGACCGTCTTCGCGGCCCACGAACAGTTGCAGGAAGGTTTGACCAAGACGCTGAAAGCGGTCACCGCCAAGGCCGCCAAATGGCGCAAGGGCGAACTCGTGACGTTCAAGGCCAGCGAATAGTCAGTCCGCGCCCATTGGGAAATGGCGCATGGGTCTGAATCTTTTTCGGCATCCTCATACCTTTGACAGTTTTTTAAAAGGCTGTTGCTGGAACCTTGGCTACAGTCAAATGACTGAACTATTCACAGGCTTGCGTTCGCTTCGCAACGCCGTTCGGTTATTGCTGTGTCCGGCATGAGGTATCAAGCATGAAACGAGTTCGACAGTGGCTGGCTGCGTGCGCCACCACCCTCGCTGTGTTGGTTTCGCCACTTCCGGCATCCGCTGCTGCTTCGGCGCCGATCCACTTTGCCGACCTGAACTGGGAAAGTGGCAGCCTGATCACCGACATCCTGCGGATCATCGTCGAAAAAGGCTACGGGTTATCGACCGACACGTTACCGGGCACCACCATTACCCTGGAAACCGCCCTGGCCAACAACGATATCCAGGTGATCGGTGAAGAGTGGGCGGGGCGCAGCCCGGTGTGGGTCAAGGCCGAGGCCGAGGGCAAGGTGGTTGCCCTGGGCGATACGGTCAAGGGCGCGACCGAAGGTTGGTGGGTGCCGGAATACGTCATCAAGGGCGACCCGGCCAAGGGGATCAAGCCGCTGGCGCCGGACCTGCGCAGCGTCGAGGACCTGGCGCGCTACAAACATGTGTTCAAGGATCCTGAAAGCCCCGACAAGGGGCGCTTCCTCAACAGCCCCATCGGCTGGACATCCGAAGTCGTCAACAAGCAGAAACTCAAGGCTTATGGTCTTTCCGACAGCTACGTGAATTTCCGCAGCGGTTCCGGGGCCGCGCTTGATGCGGAAATTACTTCTTCGATCCGCCGTGGCAAGCCGATCTTGTTTTACTACTGGTCGCCCACGCCGTTGCTGGGGCGTTTCAAACTGGTGCAACTGCAAGAACCACCATTTGATGCCGAGGCCTGGAAGACTCTGACCGACGCCGACAATCCGAATCCGAAACCGACTCGCTCCCTGGCCTCGAAGCTGTCGATCGGTGTGTCCGTGCCGTTCCAGAAGCAGCATCCGGACATCGCCGAGTTCTTCGGCAAGGTCGACCTGCCCATCGAGCCGCTGAACAAGGCCCTGGCCGACATGAGCGAGAAACGCACGCCGCCCCGCGAAGCCGCCGAGGCGTTCCTCAAGGCCCACCCACAGGTCTGGCAGGCCTGGTTGCCCAAGGACGTCGCCGACAAAGTCGCGGCGGGGCTGTAGAACTTTGTGATGCCAGCCTGTTGAACAGTTGATCCCGGGCAAATCGTCATTCGCTGGAACCTGGCAACCTGAGCCCGTCCAGCGAAATGTCAGATTCAAGCTAGGATGATTGTTCAACCTTTTTCAGGAGGCTGGCGAATGACGCTTTTATTGGCTCGGTCGCTGGTCGCAGTGTTTGCGACCATCAGCTTGTTTCATTTGTATTGGGCCCTGGGTGGGCGCTGGGCAGCCCTGGCGGTGGTACCGCAGGTTCCGGTGAAGCAGGGCGACACGCTGCGACCGGCGTTCAACCCGTCGGGATGGCTGACGCTGCTGGTGGCCCTTGCGCTGTTGATGATTGCGCTGCTGGTGTGCCTGCGGGTCGGGCTGATTTCGCCGCCCGTCACTCATCGCGCCTTGCAATGGCTGATCAGTGCGATTGCCTTGCTGATGTTCGCCCGGGCCATTGGCGAGTCGAACCTGGTGGGCTTCTTCAAGGAGGTCAAGGGCTCGACGTTTGCCCGGCTCGACACCTGGGTCTATTCGCCGTTGTGTGTCGTGCTGGGGGCGGGGTTGCTGACGGTGGCGTGGGCTTGAATACAACCACAACCCCGTGGCGAGGGAGCTTGCTCCCGCTGGGGTGCGCAGCAGCCCCAAAAAAGACTGAACACCAATCAGCCTGACTCACCGGGGTGATAGATCCAGGGGCTGCTGCGCACCCCAGCGGGAGCAAGCTCCCTCGCCACAAAAAGCCGGTTTGTCAGTCATTCTTGCGACTACTTACCTCCGCCGGCACGTCATCGCCGGCCATACGCTTGCGGAACAACGCCGCCCGGGCCAGCAGCAGGGTGGTCACCGGCACCGTGATGGACAGCAGGATCGGTATCAACCACGCATGCAGCACCGGCCCGGACTTGATCGCGGAAAAGTAGATGATCGAGGCAAGGGCAACGCACCAGGCGCCCAGCGTCGACGCCAGGGCAGGGGGGTGCATGCGCTGGAAATAATCCTTCAACCGCACCAGGCCGATTGCCCCGAGCAGGGCGAACACGCTGCTGGCCACCAGCAGGATCGCCACCGAAATTTCCACCCACATCGACAGCTCGACATTCATTCGATCACCTCGCCACGCAAGAGGAACTTGGCCAGGGCAAACGAGCCGACAAAGCCGAACAGGGCGATCAGCAGCGCGGCCTCGAAGTAGGTGTCACTGGCATAACGGATGCCCAGCACCAGCATCATCAGCATCGCGACGATGTACAGGTAGTCGAGGGCCAGGACTCGGTCCTGTGCCGAGGGGCCTTTGAACAGGCGCACCAGGGTCAGGACCATGGTCAGCGAGAACAGGAACAGGCTCAGCAGGATGGCATTGGACAGCAACGGGCTCATTCGAAAATCTCCATCAATGGGCGCTCGTAGGTGGCCTTGAAGTGCGCTATGAATGCGCCTTCGTCCTCCAGATCGAATACGTGCATCAACAGGATGCTGCGGTCCAGCGCCAGCTCCGACCAGACCGTCCCGGGAATCACCGTGGTGATCATAGACAGCACCGCCAGGCCATTGGCATCGTGCAGGTCCAGCGGCACCTTGACGAAACGCGAGCGAGGCGGGCGGCGTCCGGCATTCAGTACGCCCCAGGCGACGGCCAGGTTGGATACCAGCACATCGCGCCCCACCAGCATGAACAGCCGCAGCATGACCCAGGGCCGGCGGATGCGAATGGGCCGCGGCCGCAGTGGACGCATCATCAATGGCGCCAGGAAGCCCAGCGCCGCGCCCAGCAGCAGGTGGCCGGCGCTGACGGACAGGTTCAACAGCAGCCAGAGCAGCCACAACGCCAGCGACAACCAGGGTGCGGGAAACAGCCGCTTCATGGTTGCACCGCCTGCACTTCGGTGTCGGCTTGTGGGTTGGGGACGGCGCGGGTGGCAAGCACCGCCATCACATAATGTTCAGGTGTGTTCAGCGCATCGGCGGCAGACTGGGTGTAGCGCAGCAGCGGCTCGGCCTTGAAGGTCAGGGCGATTCCGAGGCCGAGCAGCGCGATGATCGGCACGCATTCGAACGGCCGCAACAGTGGCGACGGCCGCTCCTGTGGCGTCCAGAAGCGCTGGATGCCCAGGCGCGAGAAGGCGATCAGCGCGGCGAGCCCGGACAGGATCAACAGCGCCAACAGGCCCCAGGCGGCGGCAGAGACGGGCGTGTCGGTACTTGCTCCGAGCCCTTGGGGGTTGAGCAACGCGTTGAGCAGCCCGAGTTTTGCGATGAAGCCCGAAAGCGGTGGCATGCCGATAATCAGCAGCGCACAGGCGATGAAGCTCAGGCCGAGGAAGGCCATGGTCCAGGGGATCACTTGGCCGACTACGGCTTTCTGTTCGTCGTCGAGGTTGATGCCTTTGGGCGGCTGCAGCGATTCCAGTGGGCGCGGCAGGCTGTCGAGATCGTCTTCCAGCGGCAGATCATTGGCCGAGCGTGAACGCTCGATCAACTCGGCCAGCAAGAACAGCGCGCACAGCGCCAGGGTCGAGCTCACCAGGTAAAACAGCGCAGCCCCCACCAGGTTTGGCTGGGCAAAGCCGATGGCTGACAGCAGGATGCCGGCCGAGACCAGGATACTCAGGCTGGCCATGCGCTCCAGGCGTTGGGCCGCGAGGATGGCGATGGCCGCGCAGGCGATAGTCGCCAGGCCGCCGTAGACCAGCCAGTCAGCGCCAAAATAGGCCGAGGCGCCGGCCTGCCCGGAAAACAGCAAGGTCCACAGCCGCAGGATGGTGTAGACGCCAACCTTGGTCATGATCGCAAACAGTGCCGCCACCGGCGCACTGGCTGCACTGTAGGCCGGCACCAGCCAGAAATTCAGCGGCCACATGCCGGCCTTGGCCAGGAACGCCACCGCCAGGATCGCCGCGCCGGCGTGCAGCAGGCCGCGGTCGGCTTCCGGCACGAGGGGCACCTTCAGGGCCAGGTCGGCCATGTTCAAGGTCCCTGTAACGCCGTAGATCAGGGCTGCGCCAATCAGGAACAGCGACGAGGCCAGCAGGTTGATGGAAATGTAGTGCAGCCCCGACGACACCCGCGCCCGGCCCGATCCATGCAACATCAAGCCGTAGGACGCCGCCAGCAGCACCTCGAAAAATACGAACAGATTGAACAGGTCCGCCGTGAGGAAGGCCCCATAAAGCCCCATCAGCTGAATCTGGAACAACGCATGGAAACTCGCCCCGGCCCGGTCCCAACGGGCCATGGCGAACAGCAGCGCGCAGACGCCGATGATGCCGGTCAGCACCAGCATCAGCGCTGACAGGCGATCGACCACCAGCACGATGCCGAACGGCGCCTGCCAGTTACCGGGCAGATAGACGCCAATGGAAGCGGGCAGCGCCTGCTCCTGGGTCCAGTGCAACAACAGCACGGCGATGCCCAGGCCCAGCAGGCTGGAGAACAGATTGATCCGCGCCTTGAGCGGGCGGTGCTTCTCGCCGAGCATCAGCATCACCGCGGCGGTCAGCAACGGAAGCAGGATGGGCGCGGCGATCAAGTGTGGCGTCAACGTCATTCCTTCGGCTCCCGGCCGTCCACATGGTCGGTGCCGGTCAGGCCCCGGGACGCGAGCAGGACTACCAGGAACAAGGCAGTCATGGCGAAGCTGATCACAATGGCGGTCAGCACCAGGGCCTGGGGCAACGGATCGGTGTAGTGCAGCAGGTCCTGGGGCACGCCGTCCTTGATGATCGGCTCCTTGCCGATGAACAGGCTGCCCATGCTGAAGATGAACAAGTTGACGCCGTACGACAGCAGGCACAGGCCCATGACCACTTGAAAGGTCCGCGGCCGTAGCACCAGCCAGACACCGGAGGCGGCCAATACGCCGATTGCGATTGCGATGACTTCTTCCATCAGGCGTTGGCTCCTTTGAGAGGGGCGACGGGTTTGGCGTGCAGGCCCGGCTTGTGGGCGCGCACTGACTGGTGGGCCAGGGCAGTGAGAATCAGCAGGGTCGAACCGACCACCACGGCATAGACGCCGATGTCGAAGAACAACGCGCTGGCCAGGTGAATATCCCCCAGCAGCGGCAATTCGAAATGCCAGGTGTGCGTGGTCAGGAACGGATAACCCGCCGCCAGCGCCCCCAACCCCGTGGCGCTGGCGAACAGCAGCCCGGTGCCCATCCAGCGCAGCGGTCGCAGGCTCATCTGCGCTTCGACCCACTGGGTGCCGGCGACCATGTATTGCAGGATGAACGCCACCGACATCACCAGCCCGGCCACGAAACCGCCGCCGGGTTGATTGTGGCCGCGCATGAACAGATAGAACGACACCACCAGGGCAATCGGCAGCAACAGGCGAACCAGCACCGACGGCACCATCATGAAGCCCAGCGCGGTATCGCTGGCGTGGCGCGGGTTGACCAGGTCGGTGACTACGTCCGGCGCCAGCAGGCGTTGTTGCGCCGGCAGTTGCATGCTTTCCTTCGGTGGACGGAAGCGCCGCAGCAGGGCGAACACCGCCAGGGCCACCGCCGCCAGCACGGTGATTTCCCCCAGGGTGTCGAAGCCGCGGAAGTCCACCAGCATGACGTTCACCACATTGCTACCGCCGCCCTCAGGCAGCGCGCGGCTGAGGTAGAACGAGGAAATGTCGTTGGGGGTCTGGCGCGTCAGCATCGCATAGGACAGCAGCGCCATGCCGCCGCCCACCGCGCCGGACAGCAGCAGGTCCCGCAGGCGCCGGATGCGCGCGCGCCGTTCGCTGTTGGGCCGGGGCGATACGTCCTCGATCCGTCGGGGCAACCAGCGCAGCCCCAGCAGGATCAGCACCGTGGTGACCACCTCCACCACCAGTTGCGTCAAGGCCAGGTCCGGTGCCGAGAACCAGACGAAGGTCACGCAGGTCATCAGGCCGCAGACGCTGACCATCGTCAGCGCCGCGAGACGGTGATACTTGGCTTGCCAGGCCGCGCCCAGGGCGCAGGCGATCGCCAGTACCCACAGGGTGACGAACACCACGGAGCCGGGAATCTTCGGCCGGTCGCCCCAGACCAGCGTGCTGTGCAGCATCGGGATCAACCCGGCCAGGAGCGCCGCCAGTACCAGCAGGAACAGTTGCGCCTGCAGGCGCCGAGTGCTGATCTTGCGCTCCAGCCGACGGCCGTGGCGCATCATCAGCACCAGGCAGCGTTCGAACAGGCGCTTGCCGCTGAGGCGGCCGATCAGCGGCGGATGCTTGATTTGGCCTTGCTTGAATTGCTTGCGCAGCAGCAGGTACAGGACGATGCCCGCGGCCATCGCCACCAGGCTCATGAGCATGGGCGCGTTCAGCCCATGCCAGATCGCCAGGCTGTATTCGGGCAGCGGGCCGCCCACCACGGGGAGTGCGGCGGCGGCCAGCAACGAGCCGACCACCTGGGCCGGGAAAATCCCCACCAGCAGGCAGGTGAATACCAGCAGCTCGACCGGCGCGCGCATCCAGCGTGGCGGTTCATGGGGCGTGTGAGGCAGGTCGCTGGCGGTGGGGCCTAAGAACACGTCCACGGTGAAGCGCAGGGAGTAGGCGACGCTGAAGGTGCCGGCGATGGTGGCGATGATCGGCAACGCCAGTTCGACCCAGGCGGTGGCTGAGATAAATACCGTCTCGGCGAAGAACATCTCCTTGGACAGGAAACCATTGAGCAACGGCACCCCGGCCATCGCCGCGCTGGCGACCATCGCCAGGGTGGCGGTGAACGGAATCAGTCGCACCAGGCCGCTGAGCCTGCGGATATCCCGCGTTCCACTTTCGTGGTCGATGATTCCGGCGGCCATGAACAGCGAGGCCTTGAACGTGGCGTGGTTGAGGATATGAAACACCGCCGCCACCGCCGCCAGCGGACTGTTGAGACCCAGCAGCAGGGTGATCAGCCCGAGGTGGCTGATGGTCGAATAGGCGAGCAGGCCCTTGAGGTCGTTCTGGAACATCGCGCAGTAGGCGCCCAGCACAAGGGTGCAGGCCCCCGCGCCGCCGACGATATAGAACCATTGCTCGCTGCCCGATAATGACGGCCACAGCCGCGCCAACAGGAAGACACCGGCCTTGACCATGGTTGCCGAGTGCAGGTACGCCGACACCGGTGTGGGTGCGGCCATGGCGTGGGGAAGCCAGAAGTGGAAGGGGAACTGAGCACTTTTGCTCAAGGCGCCGATCAGGATCAGCGGCAGCAGGACGGGGTAGAGGGCGTGGTCACGAATCAGGTTGCCGGCGGCCAGGACCCTGTCCAGGTCATAGCTGCCCACCACATGGCCGAGCAGCATCACACCGGCCAACAGGCACAGCCCGCCGGCACCGGTCACCATCAACGCCATGTAGGCGCCGCGTCGGGCGTCGGCGCGGTGATGCCAATAGCCGATCAGCAAGAACGAGAACAGACTGGTCAGTTCCCAGAAGAACACCATCTGGATCAGGTTGCCGGAGATCACCAGCCCGAGCATCGCGCCCATGAACGCGAGGAAAAACGCGAAGAAACGCGGCACCGGATCGTCCGGCGACATGTAATAGCGGGCATACAACGACACCAGCGTGCCGATGCCCAGCACCAGCAACGAGAACAGCCAGGCAAAACCGTCCAGGCGCAGCACGAAATTCAGGCCGAGGCTTGGCAGCCAATCATATTGTTCACGGATTACGCCGCCATCGGCGATCTGCGGGTACCACAAGGCCACCTGAACAGCGCCGGCCAGGGCTACGAGGCCGGCCAGCAGCGATTCGGCGTTACGGGCGTTATGCGGTAACAGCGCCGCGACACAGCTGCCGATAAAGGGCAAAAGCAATAGAACTATCAGTGACATAGGCTTCTATTCGGCAAGGGATGTCCGGGATCATACGTGGCGTATTCCGGATCACCAACCGCCAGGGTGTCGCAGAATCCTACAGGGTAGGTGGAGTTTCCTGACTTTGCGTTGTTTGGGCGAGGGGACGCCGCGTCCGAATCCGCCACGAGTACAGCAACCACGCAACTAAAAAATATCCGGGCGCTGTACATATGTACCGCACCCGAACGCGGTTCCATCGCCACTGTGCGCCATACAGAAAAGGAGAACTGTATGGCAAAGCGAACATTCAGCGATGGATCAGATGGAACGGTAGTCATCAGACCGGGGCGCCCCTCATCGGGCGGCGGTTCCGGCGGAGGGTATGGCGGCGGCTTCGGAGGAAACCGCGTCGGAGCAACAGGCGGTCCCAAGCGTTCAGCCAGGGGGATGAAAAAGCGGCGGCAAGCGACGCTCAAGCGCCAGGCCGAGGAAGCGAATGCCGCTTCAAAAGTGAAAGCAGACTCTGTGAAAGCCAAGGCTGCGGCTGCCGCAAACGCCAATGAGCAGGCACGCCAACAAGCACTGGCGACCATGGTGCAACGCCACACCTCCACCCGGGCCGAGGTGGATCGAAACTTCGCGAATAAAAAGCAACAACTCGAGACGTCGCTTCAAAAGGAAATTTCGGCAGCAAAACGGCCACCCGCCTCGAACTCGACCGAGCGTTGGCAGCTTTACACCATCACCAGAGAAAAAAGCGAAATCGACGGGCTGATCGCCCGCAAGACCCAGGAACTCAACGCCAGGAAACTCGCTGCCCGCGTCTTTGATGGACAGGATCCGCTCATACGTTCGGTGAACGACTACCGCACGCGACTGGATCAGTTCGGCGCCGCGCTCGATGACGGTCATCGACTCTGGGAGCAGAGTTACACCGCGGCCCAAGAGGCGCGGCTGCTGTCCGAGCTGATCAGGGCCTTGAGCGAAAAATCCGGCACGCTGGCCCGATACCATGCCGAACAGACGGTGGTGTGGCGTGAACGGGAAGCTGTCTGGGAGCGCCAGCGTCAATACGCCGAACAACGGGCGGCGCGGATCCGCTTCAAACAGCAAGTTGATGAAAGCACGCGGCTGGAGAGGTTCCGGCAAGTCCATACCCTGAGCATACCTGCGCCTTCGTTGACTGCGGGCGGCATGGTACTGACCCGTGACGCCGTGTTCGTCGGCCAGCAAGCCGCAGCGGTGTTGGAACAGGCTGTCGCCACTTCCGTCGAAACGCTCAAGGACTACGGGCGGATCCTCGCCAGAACGGGGCCGGTCTTCGTCACGGCGATGGTTTACTCACCAACGCTGGGCGACGGCGAACTGACTTCAGAACAACGCAGCCGCCTGTTCCAAGGCGTCGGCGTACCGGCGCAAGCGCTCGGTCTCACCGACGGACCCGCGCTGCAATCGATTGCTGATGCAGGCGGTTCGGTTGAGTTGGCGTACCGGCTCAAGCCGCAAGTTGTGGCTGAAGGCACAGCGCTTAACATTGCCAGCACCGGCGACACCATCGGCGCTCATGTTCCCGTCATCAACGCGCAATTTGATCCGCTGACCGGCCTCTACAACGCAGAAGTCCCCGGCTCACCGACCCGACACCTGCAATTTACCGCCGATGCCGCCAGCCAGGCGATGCCTGCAAGCCAACCGGTTCTGACGGCGATGGCGCCTCAGGTGGAGACCTTGCCAGCGGGCGTGGACCTGCGCATTCAAGACTGCATCGTCTGCGTTCCCGGTTTGCCACCGACCTATTTCTCATTCGATTTGCCGCCGCTGGGCTCGGGCATCGTCACGGGCGCCGGCAAGCCGGCTGCGAATGATTGGTGGAGCACGGCCAGCCAGCCCCAAGGCGCCGCCATTCCCGAGCAAGTCGGTCATCAGATGCGGGCGCAGCCAATAAAGTCCTTCAGTGCCTTCGACCAGGCACTGTGGCGCGCCCTCGCCGAGCACCCAACGCTGTCGGTGTCGGGCAACGCCGACGAAATCAACAAAAAACGCATCGAACGCGGCTTTGCCCCCTATGCGCCGAAAAGCACGTGGGTCGGCGAGCGTCGCGAATTCGAACTGCGTTATCAGAACCGGGCCGAGCTGGGTGAAAACCCTTTCAATCTCGACCGCATCAGCATCGCCACGCCAAACAGCCTGCTGGGCAGGCCGGGCATCGTACCGGCTGTCATCCCCTGGCCCGCGCCTCCAATCGGCAAAGGGACCCGGACACCCCTGGTCCCGCCGGGCATCGAACAGCTTGGCCCGACCACCTCACCGATTACACCGCCACTCTCGTCGGTATATCCCGGCAATCCTGTCATCCCGGTCCTACCGGAAAACGAGACGTTTCCGGCTGTTGATCCGGGGCAAGTCGGTGCCAATATTCCTGGGTATCCGGGCGATATGGAGCTGCCTTCGCCGGATGCGCTGTTTTATGACCGGCGGGATGATCGTGGCGTGGCGCTCGGGTTTGGGCAGCCAGTCTCAGGCATTTGGTTGGGGGAGGCGGCGAGGACAACCGGCGCACCTATTCCTGATCGGATTGCGGATCAGTTGAGGGGGAGGGAGTTTGCGAACTTTCATCGGTTCAGGGAGGCAGTTTGGAAGGCCGTGGCGGCGGATGTGGAGCTGGGTCAGCAATTTACCGGCATCAATTTGGATAGGATGCGAAATGGCCAGTCACCATACTCCATAAGAAAGGACCAAGTAGGAGGACGAAAAGTATTTGAACTCCATCATGAGATTGAAATTTCAAAAGGTGGTGATGTGTATAACGTGGACAACATTCGTGTACTTACGCCCAAGCGTCACATCCAACACCACAGGGAGGGTTAAGGATAATGATCTTTAAAGAAGCGCTGGAAGATTATACCGAGCTGGAATTTTTATCCTTTCTCGGGGAGCTATTCCATCATACGAGTGATCTTAAAGGGCAGGAGCTGGGGAAGTATCTGGATAAACTGGTTGATCATTTCGAACTTATTACAGAACACCCCGACGGTTCAGATGTTCTCTTCTACCCAAAGGAGGGCCAGGAAGACAGCCCCGAAGGCATCCTGAAAGAAGTCAAGGAATGGCGCGCCCGCAATAACAGACCCGGCTTCAAACCGGAATAGACCAAGCCCCGTGTACGCATCTGCTCGACCAGTCGAGCAGGTGCGTTACCGAGCATGCACGCTAAACAAGGAAAGCCATAGATGGAACTTAAACCCAAGCTCCAGGATTACACTGAAACCGAGTTTCAGGCGCTCGTAGGAAAAATCTGGAATGTCGACATGGGCAAAGAAGAGCATGACCGACTGATCAACCACTTCGACCGAATCGTCGGGCACCCCAAAGGTGCGGACCTGTTGTTTTACCCCGAAGACACCGGGAATACGAACGCCCCGGAAACGATTGTCCACTTCGTAAAACAGTGGCATTTCAAAAAGAACGTTATTCCCTTCAAGGGCGGGGTACTGCCTGCCCCGGCCAAGCCCGCACCCCGCTTGAGCATGGCGCAACACGCGACGGCAAGGGCCAAGCGCGAGCTTGCCAATGCACAGCGGTTGGCCTCGGACATCACCGCCGCAGAGCAGACGGTTGAAAAGGCCTTTACCCAGCTGCAGCTTATTACCCAGCAACGACAAAACCAACCCGATGCAGAGCAGACGCTGGACGCACTCAAGCAGGCGATGCGGCGACTGGAGCAGGCACAACACGAAGTGGTCATCGCCGTTCACACGTTTGAGCGCTATAAAATGCGTGTCGAGTTCGCCTTGAGTGGCGCCCAGCGTGATCTCACCTATAACAAAGCCGACCAAGCGCTTTGGCAAGCGAATGCACGGCAGGCCACCGCCAATCATGACCGTTATCTTGCGCGTTTGTCCTCTATCGCTCAGCGCAATGCCGTTCTTCATGCCGCCGCTGAAGCGGTACTGGAGCGTTCCTCGCAGCAACTCATGCGGTTACGCGGGCAGGACAACGGCTCGGTGTTGTTTCGTATGTCCGCGATCCAGGATATGAGGCGTCCGAATCTGCTGCTAAGCGACGCGCCGCCGCTAAGAACCAGTCAACAGGTGGACTTGCAAAAATCCATTCGTTCAGCTGTCGCCGAGTTCAATTGGCTGATGACGCATCCAGAACAGGCACACACCGGGCAATATGCCGGAGTCCTTAGTTTTGATCTTGTCAGTCGAACCAAAGAAGTGCGTTTTGGCCTGTGTGTTGCGCTGGCCGAGATGTCTGCAATCGAACAAGACTGGCAGGCTCTCGCCGCACGGAAGGGCGAGGTGGAGTTGCCGTTGCGAATGGGCACGGCAATGATCGCGACAAAACCCGGCAGCCATTTCAGGGGCCTGAAAGAAATACGTGAGCTTTTTCAGATATACATCACGCCTGCCACCGGTGTGTTGCCGTCCAAGGTGCGCGTGAGGTTGGCGGTTTGGGATGGAGCTGGACGGTTTTTTCGCTTGACCACGGACGGCCCGCAACCACGAGTGCTCGAATGGACCTTCGCAGACTCCATGGAGGCGTCGATGGCATCCGAGCAAAATCGACTCGATTCTGCCGGTTTTATTCACTCATCGCCGGTACCGACGTTGGAATCCTTCGACTCCATTGGAGAGGTTGGATTTGATGACTACGTCGTGGTATTTCCCCAAGACTCGGGATTGGAGCCGCTCTATGCTGTGTTCAACGAGCGTCGCGACTCGTGATCGAAGGCGCTCGGGTAGGAGATAGCGCTCAATAGCGCGGCATACACATAACCCGTGGCGAGGGAGCTTGCTCCCGCTGGGGCGCGCAGCGGCCCTGAAACCTGGCGACGCGATATTCCAGGTTGATTGGGTGGTCTGCGGGGGGCTGCCGCGCAGCCCAGCGGGAGCAAGCCCCCTCGCCACAGGTTCAACAGGTTCAATCCACCACCACAGGGAATTTTTTCGCGGCTATTCGCTGATTGATCGGTATTACTGCTCGCGCTCAAGCACCTTGTCCACTTCGACACCGGCTTTGCTTCGAGTCTTCAGCTCACTGACGATCACCGCCGCCACAATCAACCCGGCGCCCACCAGGGCGATCGCCGGCAACCGTTCGCCGGCCAGGCGCCCGGCAATACCCGCCCACACCGGTTCGCCGGCATAGATCAGCGTGGCGCGGGTCGGCGAGACGCTTTTCTGGGCCCAGTTCATTGCCACCTGGATCGCCGCGCTGGCGGCGCCCAGGCCTACGGCGCTGATCAGCAGCAGCCAGGAAAAACCGGGAATCACTTCCCGGGTCGGCACCACCATCAGAAACGCCAGCACGGCGGTACTGGCCAGTTGCACGACCGTGACCCGGCGCACATCCACCTGGCCGGCATAAGCGCTGATCAGTATGATCTCGGCGGCGATCGCGATGGCGCTGATCAGGGTGGCGATTTCCCCCGGACTGAAATTCAGCGACGCGCCGGCCGGGCCGGACACCAGCATCAGCCCGGTGAACGCGAGCATGATCCCGATGCTCGGCATCAACCCTGGTCGGCGGCCCAGCACCAGCCATTGCAACAACGGCACGAAGGGTACGTAGAGGGCGGTGATGAAGGCCGATTGGCTGCTGGGGATGGTTTGCAGGCCGACCGTCTGCAGGCCATAGCCGAGCATGATCGCCACACCGATGAAGGCTCCGGCCTTGAGTTCGAACCAGGTCAGGTCGCGCAGGTGCCGCCAGGAGAACAGCGCAACGAATGCCGCCGCAGCGGCAAAGCGCAAGCCTACGAAGAACATCGGTCCGCTGACGGTCATCGCGTGCTGGACCAGCAGGAATGTCCCGCCCCAGATCATCGTGATCAGCACCAGCACGCATTCGGCCTTGCTGAACCGTGAGAAACGGGAGGAAGCTTGCGGGGAGTTCACCAATGCCATGATCTTGCGCGCCACTTGAGGTGGACGCACAATGCGCCCGAACGAATAAGTTGGGCAGTATAATGCGCAACCCCGGCAGATGAGCAATATAGTGCACAAAGATAATGGCCAGCGGGCATCGGTCCTGCAACACGTCAGCCAGAACGTCCGTCGCCTGAGGCATGCCGCGCAGCTCAGCCAGACGGCGCTGGCCGAGCTGTCCGGGGTCAGCCGGCGGATGCTGGTCGCCATCGAAGCTGGCGAAAAAAATGTCAGCCTGACCACTCTGGACCGTGTCGCCGAAGCGTTGGATGTGGCCTTCAGCGATTTGATCCAGGCTCCGGATGCCCGCGACCCGAGCCGTATCAATGAGCTGGCCTGGGCCGGCGTGATTCCAGGCAGCAAAGCCGTATTGTTGGCCAAGGCCACCGCCAACCGCGAAGTGGAACTTTGGGAATGGCGCCTGGAGCCCGGCGAGCATTATGTCTCGGAGCCTGACGCGGACGGCTGGAGCGAGCAGCTTTATGTATTCGAAGGTTGTTTGACGCTACTGCTGGGCAGCGAGGAGCGTCGAATCGAGGCCGGTGAATTTTTCATGTTTGCCAGCAACCAGCCCCATGCCTATCGCAACAACGATTTGGTGGCGGCGCGGTTTGTGCGCAATGTGGTGATCTGAACTTCCATTGCATCGCGAGTGCTACCAAAGAACGCTTCCGGAGCATCAGGCGATGGCAGTAAGGTAGCGTCTCGTCGTTCCGTTGCTTCGGCGCCCCGTCAGGGCCTTGAGCTGCGAATGATAACCGCTGTTTTCATGACGGAAGCGTTCGATGACTGACGTGCCAACCTCGATTCCCCGTTCCGCCGATGTCCTGATCATCGGCGGTGGCCTGAGCGGTGCCATGTTGGCGGCGCAACTGCTGCGCCTGCCAGGCCAACGCGAAGTGTTGATTGTCGAGCCGCGCAGCGAGTTGGGCCGGGGCGAGGCCTACAGCGCGGTGGAGCTGGGCCACACCTTGAACGGTAACGCGGCGCGCATGAGTGTCGACCCGGACAACGCCGACGATTTGACCCAATGGCTCACCACGTTCATCGAAGCCGGCGGCTGGCCCGAGTCGGATCAGCAACACGTGCCGATCAGCGAGCTGTTTCCGCCCCGAGGAATGTTTGGCCTCTACGTACAGCAACGTCTAGCCGAAGCTCGCGAATCGGGCGCACAGAACGGTTCGACCGCCGAGCATGTGCGCGGGGAAGCCGTGGACCTGCGGCTTGCCGACGGTGGCGTGATGGTGACGCTGGGCGACGGCCAGGTCTTGCATGGCCGTTTTGCGGTGCTGGCCACCGGCATGTTCCCGGCGGCGCGCACCCCGCAGACCGAGTCCAGCGGCTTGAACGCCGCAGCCCTCGATCCTTGGGATGTGGCCGTGATGCGCCATCTCGATCCGCAGTCCACGGTACTGATCATTGGCTCGGGACTGACCATGGTCGATGCCGTGGTGTCTTTGGAGCAGGCCGGGCACCGTGGGCCGATCGAAGTGTTTTCCCGCCATGGCCTGTTGCCTCACGTGCGTCGCCAGCCACCGGCCTGGGTGGATTTCCTCGCCGAAGATCACAACTTGCGTTCGCCATTGCAGTTGATGCGTGCGCTGCGCGAGCAGTGCCGTAAAGCCGAGGCCGAGGGGATCGATTGGCAGGCGCCGCTGGATACCGTGCGCGCGCACATCGGGCGTTTGTGGAACCAGGCCAGCGACGTGCAACGTCGACAGTTCGTCCGGCATGTGCGGCCGTGGTGGGAAAGCCACCACCATCGCTCGCCGCCGTTGAGCGCGGAACTGGTGGCGCGTCTGCATGGGGAAGGGCGGTTGCGGATTCAGGCGGCGTCGTACAAGGGGCTGGTATCGGCTGGCGAAGGATCAGTGGCAATCAACATTCGCCGACGGGGCGAGGCTGGACTGGAAGTGGTGCAGGGCGCCGCGTTGATCAACTCCAGTGGTATCGAATACGATTGGCGCCGGGTTGCGCGACCGTTGCCGCAGCAGTTGCTGGCACGAGGTCTGGTCCTGCCCGGTCCCTTGGCACTGGGCATCGCCGCGCGTGCAGATGGCGCGGTGTTGGACGCCCTTGGCGAGCCGGCCAGTCGCCTGTTTGCCATGGGCCCGCCATTGCGCGGGGTGTGGTGGGAAAGCACCGCCGTGACGGATGTCGCGAGCCAGGCCAAGACGCTGGCCGCGCGCTTGATTGAGTTACAAACCCAAAAAAATTCAGACTGAACATGCCCCCTGTGGCGAGGGGATTCATCCCCGTTGGGCCGCGTAGCGGCCCCAAAGGATCTACTGACACACCGAGGCGTCAGTTTCAGGGGCGCTTCGCACCCCAGCGGGGATGAATCCCCTCGCCACAGAGTATTTCCAAGGTGTGAAAGTCGGTGATTAGAGCTCCCTGACCTTCACCCAGCGCTCCTCCCGCGCCGCTGTGCGAATCGCCGCCGCCAGGCGCTCGACTTCCCAGGCTTCTTCGAAATCCGTCCCGTTGCCGCCATCGCCCGCGAGGGCCATGACCAGCTCCTGGACTTCCAATGTCTTCAGTTCGTTGTACCCCAGCTGGTGCCCGGCCGCCGGGCTGAAGGCGGCGTAGCCCGGCAGGTCGGGGCCGGCCAATAGTCGCTGGAAACCTGCCTGGCCGGCGCGGCACAGGCGCAATTCATTCAGTCGTTCCTGATCGAAGGCCAGCGTCCCGAGGGTGCCGCTGATCTCGAAGCTCAAGTGGTTCTTGTAGCCGTGCTTGAGCCAACTGCTGCTCACCGAGCCCCGGGCGCCGCTGGTGAAGCGCAGCAGCGCCTGGACCTGGTCGTCAACTGCAATGACCCGCTGTTCGATCGCGCCGGCGCTGGCCGGACGTCGGTTGTGGACGGTCTGGCTGTCGGCACACACCGAATCGACAGCGCCCAGCAGGTAACGAGCCATGGCCAGCAAATGACTGCCCAGGTCAGCCAGGGCGCCGCCGGCATGCTCGGCTTCGCAGCGCCAGGACCATGGGGAGGTCGGGTCGGCCATGAAGTCCTCGCTGAATTCGCCCTGGAAGCTGACGATCTGCCCCAGCTCGCCGCGCTGGATCATTTCCCGCGCCAACCTGATGATCGGGTTGTGCTGATAGTTGTAGCCGACGCGTGTCACCACCCCGGCCGCCTTGGCGGCCTGGCGCATCCGCTCGGCCTGTTCCAGGGAGACCGCCAGTGGTTTTTCGCAATAGACCGGCTTGCCCGCCGCCAACGCGGCCATGGCCATCGGAAAGTGCAGATGGTTGGGCGTGGTAATGGCGATCAACTGGACGTTCGGGTCGTCGATCAGTTGTTGCCAGTCGCTGTGAGCCGTCTCGAAGCCCCAACTCTGTGCACATTGGCGCGCACGTAGCGGATCGGCGTCGGCCAGGGCCGCCAGTTTCAAATTCAGGGGAAGGTCGAACACCGCCTTGGCGTTATGGAATGCCAAAGCATGGGCACGGCCCATGAAGCCGGTGCCAATCAGACCGATGCCGAGTTCGCGCATGAGAAAGAGCCCTTTGAATTGTTATTTTCAGAAGGCTCTTTATGGAATAAATATTCTCTAATTGCAAATGGTGGAATAAATATTCATTACCCTGCCCTTGAGAATTCCCTGTGGGAGCGAGCCTGCTCGCGAAGACGATAGTTCAGTCAACATTGAGGCCGACTGACCTGACGCCTTCGCGAGCAGGCTCGCTCCCACAAGGGAAATATCCTCAGGACAAGAACCCACCATCCACATTCAACGCCACGCCCGTGGTGTAGCTCGACGCATCGCTGGCCAAGTACAACACCGCGCCGGCCATTTCGCTCGGGTCGGCCACGCGCTTGAGGGGGATCTGCGCCAGGGCGGTCTTCAGGATGGCGTCGTTCTTGACCAGCGCCGAGGCGAACTTGGTGTCGGTCAGGCCCGGCAGCAGGGCATTGCAACGGATGCCGAACTGCGCGCACTCCTTGGCAAAGACCTTGGTCATGTTGATCACCGCAGCCTTGGTCACCGAATAGATGCCCTGGAAAATGCCCGGCGAGATGCCATTGATCGACGCGACATTGATGATGCTGCCGCCGCCGTTCTCGCGCATCAGCTTGCCGGCTTCCACCGACATGAAGAAGTAGCCGCGGATGTTCACATCGACGGTTTTCTGGAACGCGCCCAGGTCGGTGTCCAGCACGTTGCAGAATTGCGGGTTGGTGGCGGCGTTGTTCACCAGGATGTCCAGGCGCCCGAATTGCTCGCGGATGCCGGCGAATACCTGGCTGATCTGCTCCATTTCGCCGATGTGGCAAGCGATCGCGGTGGCCTTGCCGCCAGCGGCGATGATCGCATCGGCGACATGCTGGCAGCCGTCGAGCTTGCGGCTCGAAACGATCACGTGGGCGCCTTGCTGGGCCAGCAGTTTGGCGATGGCTTCGCCGATGCCGCGGCTGGCGCCGGAAACGAAAGCGATCTTACCGTCGAGGTCGAACAACTGGGTCTTGGACATGCTGTTTCCTTGTTATAGGTGCGCTCAGAGCGTGGATTTGCTGATGACCTGCAGGCTCATCTGCTCCAGCAGTTTGTTCATCTGAACGAACTGCGCGAAGCGTTTGTCCTGGGTCTGGCCATGGAAGAAGCGGTAGTAGATCTGCTGGACAATGCCGGCCAGGCGGAACAGCCCGTAGGTGTAGTAGAAGTCGAAGTTGTCGATGCGGATCCCGGCGCGCTCGGCGTAGTGATCGACGAATTCGCGGCGAGTCAGCATGCCCGGCGCGTGGCTTGGCTGACGGCGCATCAATTGCACCGGTGCCGGATCGCCGGCCTCGATCCAGTAGGCGAGGCTGTTGCCCAAATCCATCAACGGGTCGCCAAGGGTGGTCAGCTCCCAGTCCAGCACCCCGATGATCTGCATCGGGTTGTCCGGGTCGAGGATCACGTTGTCGAAGCGGTAGTCGTTGTGGACGATGCTCGACGTTGGATGGTCGGCAGGCATCTTGTCGTTGAGCCATGCCTTGACCGTCTCCCACTTGGGCGCATCCGGGGTCAGGGCTTTTTCGTAGCGCTCGCTCCAGCCACGGATCTGCCGGGCCACGTAGCCTTCGGGCTTGCCCAGGTCGGCCAGGCCGCAGGCGGTGTAGTCAACACGGTGCAGTTCGACGAGCCGGTCGATGAAACTCTTGCACAGGGCTTCGGTGCGGGCTGCATCGAAACCCAGTTCCGGCGGCAATTCGGAGCGCAGGATGATGCCCTTGACCCGTTCCATCACGTAGAACTCGGCGCCCATCACCGATTCGTCAGTGCAGTGGACGTAGGCTTTGGGGCAGTACGGGAAACCTTCGCGCAACTGATTGAGGATGCGGAACTCACGGCCCATGTCGTGGGCCGACTTGGCCTTGTGGCCGAACGGCGGACGCCGCAGGACGAACTCCTGCTCGGGATATTCCAGCAGGTACGTCAGGTTCGACGCGCCACCGGGAAACTGGCTGATCACCGGCGTGCCGGTCAAGCCAGGAATGTGGGCCTTGAGGTACGGGTCGATCAGGTTGGCATCGAGTTCTTCACCGTCGCGCACGCGGGTGGACTGATCAGTCACTGCCATGCTTATCCCTTCTGCTTATTTTGGAGGCCATTGATCATTGGCTAATCTAATGGCGCGTGGGAGGCGTCACAAGCACGCCGGGGTCTTATAGGTTAGCGTGTTGCTGGATAATCAGCGGCCTTGATGCATGGCGTCCGTGCGCAGCGGGCGCTTGCGAGCTAAGGTTTGGAGACTGTCGCCTCCAAGGAGCAACCGCGATGGGATGTCCGCAAGTCTGTGGCACCGCGACCCTGCAATGCAGCTTCGGCGTGGCGCCGGCGGTGCTCAATGTGCTGCCGGTCAATCGCCTGCTGACCGGCGGGATGCCGGCGGCCAATATCATGGATCATATTCCCTTGGTGAACATCACCACGTTCGGCATGTGCCAGAGCCTGGCGAATCCGACAGTGGCCGCGGCCACTGCGGCGGCGTTGGGCGTGCTGACGCCCATGCCATGCATTCCGGCCACCGCGACCCCGTGGATCCCCGGCGGCGCACCGACCCTGTTGCTCGGCAACATGCCGGCTATCGACGCCAACAGCACGTTGATGTGTACCTGGGCCGGGGTGATCAAGATCGTCGTGCCGGGGCAGGTGCAGATGTTGATTCCTTGATGGCGCGAACCGACAGGCAGGAATGAATCCTGTGGGAGCGAGCCTGCTCGCGAAGGCGCCAGTCCAGTCCGGCTCGATGTTGACTGAACTGTTGTCTTCGCGAGCAGGCTCGCTCCCACAAGGGAAAGGGTAAGGCAGAAAATTCAGGCCTGCGCCGGATCATTCCAGCGCCTGAACCACCAGCGCACCCGGGAGATCGGCTTGCCCTCGGCGTCCAGTGGCCGGCCGTCTTCGGCGTAGGCCTGGGCCGGTTCCAGCAGTTGGCCGTTGAGGTAGCGGGCCTCGACTGCCGGGCTGCCGTTGGGGTGCAGGCGCCGATAATGGCCGTCACGCACGCCGTCGCGATAGAACTCGGCTTCGGCCAGTTTCCCGTCGGGAAAATAATTGTTCGCCTCACCGTGCAACAACCCGCGGCAGTAACTGGCCTGGCGTTGCAAGCCGCCTTCGGCCGCGTAGAAGCTTGCCATTCCCTGGAGTTTGCCTTTGACGAACGGCAACACGGCCGAGACCTTGCCATTGGGGTGATACAACGTGCTGGTGCCTTCCAGTTCACCCTGGCTGTAGTTGAGTTTCGCTTGTGGGCGCTGCGCTTCTTCAATCTGCAAGGGGCCGTCGAGCTTGCCATCGATCAGTCGCCCATTCAGTTGACTGTCACCACGCTCGACGTCCAGTTTTTTCGAGGCCATGGCCGCTTCCTCAGTTGACCTTCACCAGGCCGCCCTTGATGGTCAGCATGCCGCCGCCGTCCACGGTCTGTTCGGCGGCCGCCTTGTTCACCAGGCTGATGCCAGCATCGTTGGTCAGGGTGGTGCCGGCCTTGTTTTCCAGCGAAGTACCCGCCTGATTGCTCAAGGCGGTGCCGGCCTTCTGGCTGATGGACGTGCTGGCCTGGGCGGCCAGGTCCGCGCCGCTCTTGATGGCGAAGCTGCCGCCGCTTTGCAGGGTCAGGGTGCCGCTGACCTTGATGGTCAGGTTGCCGTCCACCGTCAGGCTGTAATTGCCGGTGACCTTGTGATCGTAATTGCCGCCGGTGCTGTGGGTCTGGTCCGAGCCCACGGTGACGGTGCGGGTGTCCTTCACGTCGAGACTGTCGCTGCCGGTCTGGATGGTCACGCTGCGCCTGCCTTTCTCAAGGGTGACGGTTTCGTCGCCGTCCTTCACCGTGCGCGTGCGGGCGTTCTGCACCGTGAGGGTTTCATCGTGGCCGACGGTGGCGGTGGTGTCGTTGAGCACGTTGATGTTGAAGTCCTTTTGCGCCTGGAGAAACATCTCCTCGGCGTCTTTCTTGTCTTCGAAGCGCAACTCGTTGAAACCGCCGCCGCCCTTGGACGAGTTGGTCTTGATCCCGGACTGGGTCTGGTTCGCTGGCAGCGCATAGGGCAGGGCATTGTCGCCGTTGTAGACGCAACCGGTGACCAACGGCCGATCCGGGTCGCCGTCGATGAAGGTGACGATGACTTCCTGGCCGATGCGCGGCACAAACTGCATGCCAAAGCCCTTGCCGCTCCAGGGCAGGACCACGCGCACCCAGCAGGAGGAGGTCTCGTCGTTCTTGCCGGTGCGGTCCCAGGGGAACTGCAATTTGATCCGGCCGTATTCATCGGTCCAGATTTCTTCGCCGGCCTTGCCCACCACCACGGCCGTCTGGGTGTGCATGCGCGGTTTTGGCGTGATGCGAGCCGGTCGGTAGGCGGTAGTCTTGGGGATCGCTTCGAAGCGGTTGCGGTAACTGTCGTGGCTGGCTTCATGGCTGACCGACGTTACTACCCAATCGATATTCAGCGTCGTGTCTTCATGGCCGGCGAGGGTGAACCAATAGCCCGGGATCAGCCAGCGGCAGTCGCTTTCGCCGACAAAGCGTTTCTCCTGGCTGCGCAGGCCGTCCACCCGCTGTTTGGTCAGCGCATCGCCCTGGGCCTTGGCGGTATAGCCGCCGGGATGTGCGTACATCAAACTCGGCCCGGCCACGGCTTCAGCCTGGCTGAAGAGTGAGGTGGTCGGCGTGGTGAACTCATAATCGGTGGCCTGGTAAACCCCGGCCACCGCTTGCAGGCATACCTGCCCTGAGCGGATGCCGTGCAGTTCGCGCTCGCCCAGTTTCTGCCCGAGATAATTCACCGTCGGCCCATTGGGTATGGGTGCGAAGGCGTCGTTGCTGTCGGCCAGTATCAGCGTGTGCTTGCCTTGTTCGTGGCTGAAGAACCAGAAGATCCCGTCTTCTTCCAACAGACGGGAAATGAATGCCAGGTCGGTTTCGCCGTATTGCACACAGTACTCGCGCGGCGTGTAGCTGCCGCTGAGCTTGAGCTGGAAATCGGTGAAACCGTGGGCCTTGAAAATCGTGGTGACGATGTCCGAGGTGGCGAGGTTCTGGAACACCCGGTTGTTGCTGGCAAGGCTCAACCACCAAAGCCACGGTCTCAGTAAAAGTTGATAGCGCTCGGCGGTGGCGTCGGCTGGTAATTGGCGAATCTCGGCCACCAATCCATCCTGCGGGCGCAGCAGGGCGTCCTTGTGCAGCGTTGTGGTTACATGGCTGGCGACGGCCGTGGTGAGGTCCAGCGAGGCGCCGTCGTTGATGCCGTTGAGGATGTGCGAGCCCAAGGCATTGAGGCGTTCTTCGCCGGACAGTGAGTCAGGGTACAGCGCCGACAGCGAGGTGGAGGTGAGGGAGAGGGAGGTGTTGATGTCGACGGTACGGGGCATGGAGCAGCCTCAAGGCATAGACTAGATTCTGGCTTGACGATATTTAACTACCAAACCAGAGCTTTCCCGGCTTCCCATGAAAAAAACTATTGATGGCCTGTGGCTTTTTTTCTTTTAATTTGTCTATTTCCGCTGCGGCATTACGAACTAGGCGCGCGTCATTTTTGTAGGCTGGCCCCCACCGATGAGCCGGTGCGCTAGCTTTGGCATCAGTCTGTATGGAACCGGTAAACCACTTCGTGATGACTGTCTCGTTTTCTCCGCTGGCGGCGTTGAACTGTTCCTTGGTCTGCAGCCATTCCCGATTTCTATAACGGTGAAATAAGTAATTGGAAACAAAATGCCCTGGAATCGGCTGTTCGGTCCTGGGATGTTTCCCGAACAAGTAATCACTGATGACTTGCGGCGCCCGGTAGCTTTGCGATTCGAGGGTTTCATCGTTAATGAACTTCTCGGTGGCATATCCATTCAAGTCAGTTGGAAAGCAATCAGCCAGCCATTGCCAGAGAAACAGGGACGGCTTACCCGGCTTATCGTTTTGCGAAGGTGCTCGATAATCGGCGGTGTAGCTATACAGGCGTGGGATCTCCGCCACTGTGCCCAATAGACCGTTGGCAATGGCCAGCCATTGCAGGCTGTGGGTATGTTCGCCATGTCGGCCATCCATACTGTCTTTCCAGAACAGACTGGCGCGTAGCAGTTGGCCAAGGAAGCGATCGCCCCCGATCAGGCGCACGGCGATGGGCAGCCCTCGCTCCGAGGTATCGTTACGTAAACCTTCGTGGTACTGAAATCCATACTGGGCGGCGACCAGCCCCATTGCCCGGGTAAACTTGTTCGGCGTCATCGGGGTTAGTCTTCGATAATGTTCCCAGATCTTTGCAGAGACCTCGGTCAGACTGGTTTGGAAATGAAGGTCATTGCAAAGGAAAGCCGCGATATTTGAGTAGGCAGTATAGAAAAGAGCATCATCCAGCGGCGCCGGAGCCGTTTTACGCTCGCCGTTTGCGAATTTGGTAAAGCGAAAGTTGTTGGCTCTTAAACTGACTTCGGCTTCTGCCGCGTTAGCAAATACTGTGTTGGCCATCATGCGTTCCCTCTATGCCCTTTGGGTTATGTGCAAACCGTTTTTTGTCGATCCTTACTCCAACACCCACTCCGCCAACTTCCCCGTCACCTGCGTCATCAACACATTCTCGACATCCCGTGCCCCCGCCGCGCTGCACTTGGCCAACACAGCCTTGACGATTCCCGCATCGAATTCGAATTGCTTGCCAGTCGCGGCCTTGTAGCGCCCGCGCAATTTCTCCAACTTCGCCAACACAATCCCTTCCAGCGTCGCTTCATCCAGCGGCCGGTACGCCACCACCGTCATGCGCGCCAGAAACGCCGGGCGGAACGCTTGCAGCAGGACGTTATGCAAGGCTTCGTTGAAGGCGTCGCTGCCCAATTGCGCGGTCGGTGTGTCCAGCAGCAGTTCGGCGCCAACGTTGCTGGTGGCCAGCATCACGGTGTTCTTGAAGTCCACCACCAGGCCGGTACCGTCTTCCATCAGGCCTTTGTCGAAGACGTTGTAGAAGGCTTCGAGCACGTCCGGGTGGGCCTTTTCAATTTCATCCAGCAACACCACGGAATAGGGTTTTCGGCGGACTGCTTCGGTGAGCACGCCGCCGCTGCCGTAGCCGACGTAGCCGGGCGGGGCGCCCTTGAGTTGGCTGACGGTGTGGGCTTCCTGGTATTCGGAGAGGTTGATGCTGATCAGGTTGCGTTCGCCGCCGTACAAGGCGTCGGCCAAGGCGTAGGCGGTTTCGGTCTTGCCCACGCCCGTGGGGCCTACCAACAAAAACACGCCGACCGGTTTCTGCGGGTCGGTGAGACCGGCGCGGTAGGCTTGCAGGCGTTGGGCGATGGTATTCAGTGCGGTGCCCTGGCCCATGACTCGCTGGCCCATGCGTTGGCCGAGGGTGCGCACGGCGTGGGCTTCATCGGCGAGCATCTTGCCAACCGGGATGCCAGTCCAACCGGCAATCACCGCGGCGACGGTCTTGCTGTCCACCTGTTCGGGCACCAGCGGATCGTCCTGGCGAATGGCATCGAGGCCGGCTTCCAGGCGCAGCAGTTCGGCGGCGAGGTGGTCGATGCGGTTATCGATTTCGGTGTCGGCTTTTTCGCTGTCGGCACGTTCGCTCAAGGCGAGCAGTTCGCGGCGGGTGTCGAGCAGTTCGCGCACGGCTTCGCGCTCTTCGCCCCAGCGGGTTTCCAGCTCGCGGATGGCCTGCACGTTGCTGCTCGATTCGCTTTCCAGCAAGGTGATGCGCTCGCGATGATCCAGCCCGGTGGCTTGTTCCCGGCGTAGCCGTTCGACTTCATCCTTGAGGCTGTTCTCGCGATGGCGCAAGCTTTCCAGCGGCGGTGGTACGTCGTGCTGGCCGAGGGCGACCCGGGCGCAGGCGGTGTCGAGCACACTGATGGCTTTGTCCGGCAACTGTCGTCCGGAGATGTAGCGGTGGGACAGCTTCACCGCCTCGTGGATGGCCGCGTCCAACACTTGCACGCCGTGGTGCTGCTCCAGTTTGCTCGCCACGCCCCGGAGCATTTCCACGGCGGTGAGCTCGTCCGGCTCCTCGACCTGCACCAACTGGAACCGCCGAGCCAGGGCCGGGTCCTTCTCGAAGTATTTCTTGTATTCCAGCCAGGTGGTGGCGGCCAGGGTACGCAATTCGCCCCGGGCCAGGGCTGGCTTGAGCAGGTTGGCCGCGTCGCTGCCGCCTTCCGCACCACCGGCGCCGATCAACGTATGGGCTTCGTCGATGAACAGGATGATCGGTTTTTCCGCGCTGCGTACCGCGTCGATCACGCCCTTGAGGCGCTGTTCGAACTCGCCCTTGACGCCCGCGCCGGCCTGCAACAGGCCCAGGTCAAGCACGCGCAGGGTGACTTCCTGCAAGGACGGCGGCACATCCCCGGCGGCGATGCGCAGGGCGAGGCCTTCCACTACCGCAGTCTTGCCGACGCCCGGTGCGCCCACCAGGATCGGGTTGTTCTGCCGGCGTCGGAGCAGGATATCGATGCACTGGCGGATCTCGCCGTCACGGCCGACGATAGGGTCGATGCGGCCGTCCCGGGCATCGGCGGTCAGGTCCTGGGTGTACTGGTCCAGCACCGGGTCCTGTTTCGGTGGTGCTTCGCCGGGTTTGGCCGGGCGCACGCCGCCGACATGCTCGCGGGAGCTTTCGGTCCATTCCAACAGATGGGCGCGCAGGGCATCGCGGGGAATGCGCAGCAGGGACGAGGCGCTGTTGAGCAGCAGGCTGCGACGTTCGTCACGGTCCAACAACGCCAGCAACAATAGCCCGGAGCGAATGCTGTCCAGGCCCAACACGCTGGCCTGGACCACGGCGTCCTCCAGCAGGCCGATGGTTTGTGCCGACAGGGCGGGCGTGCGGGTGCTGCCGGATTTGAACAGGTCCAGGGCCTTATTGGTTTCGGCGGCCACCGCGTCACGCTCCAGGCCGAAACGCGGCAGCAGGCAGGCGAAGTCACCGCCTTCGATGTCGAGCAGTTCCAACAGCAGGTGTTCGATTTCGACGTAGTGGTGGCTGCGTTGCAGGCAGCGTTGCGCGGCCCGTTCCAGGGCTCGGCGATTGTCCGGATTGAGGCGTCCGATCAGGCTGGCCAGTTCCATTTCAGGCGATCTCCGGCTGGCGAAGGCGGGTTTCGATGCGTTGCACGGCCAGGCTCGGCTGGCGTTGCAGGCCACCGTTCCAATTCAGCCGTGGCGCAGTCTGGCGACTCAACTGCAACGGGCCGGCGCCACGAACCAGCAGGACCAATGTGCAATCCAGGTCTGGGCCGAAATACAGCGCACAAAGGCTGGCGAGCAGCGGATGGATTTCGCCAGTGGGCAGCAAGCCGCTGGCTTGGGGCGCGCTCAGCGGTCCCAGCGTCAGGCGCACGCCGGCATGTTCGTCCCAGACCCGAGTACCGGCGACTGCGTTGCGGCCCAGGCGCAGGTTGCGTCCGTCCGGCTGCAAGCAACTGCGGCTGGCCGGCGGGATTTCACGCCAGCCACCTTCATAGGCGTTCAGCTCGACGGGCAAGCCGAACTGTTCACGGACAATCGCCGCAAACCCGGCCAGGGAACGCCGACCATCGGCATACAGCGCGGCGCAGGCCAGGACCGCCGAGTCGGGGGCGGCCTGGCGTTCCTGCAAGGCCTTGGGCAGCAGGCCGGTCAACGCGCGCAGTTGTGCGTGTACAGCGGACGCGCCAGGGGGCGTGAAACCGAGGGCGACGCGATGCTTGCGCATCACCTTGTACAGCAGGCTGAGCAGGCGGTGCTGGAACAGGTCGAGGAATTCCGCCGGGGCATGATCCTTCGCCCGCGCCCGTTGTTGCAGCCATTCCTGGTAGGCGTAGGGCAGCGGGCCGTCCGGGCCGCCGAGGCCAAAGATCGGCGTGGTCAGGGTCGGCGGCAGGCCGGGTTCCTGGCCCAGGCTTTCGACCTCGCTGGCGGCGAACAGTGGCGTCAGCGGTCCACGTAGACGCACGGCCTCGGCCTGTGGCGCGGTGCCGCTGCCCAGGGGCTCGGCCTGGGGATGTTCGCGTTCCAGCAGCAACAGGGCCTGGAGCCATTCGAAGCGTTGTGGGTCGCGCCGCAGTCGCTCGCCCAGGTTCAGAGCGCGAGGGGTTTGCCGGCTTGGGGTTGCCATGTCTTCACCTCCTTGTCGGACTGGACCAGCACGGTGCGCACAAATCGATTGGCGGTGGCATACAGAGAAAAGAATTGCGCCAGCACGCCGGAGAACAGCACGGCGCTGCTGCCGACGAAGTGATGCGGATCCAGTTGCAGGCGCACCTCCAAGCCGTTGCGCCACCCGCGCCAGGCATCCTCGCCAACATGGGCGATGACCCGTTCACAGGTCAGTCCGGATACGCCTTCGATCTGGCGGCGCGCGCTGGCCTCGTCCCGCAGGTTGTGCAATTCGAGAATCTCGCGCAATGCGTCAAGCGCCTGGGGACCTTCCACCAGTGACAGATGATTGAGGGTCAGTTGCGACACCAGTCGCCAGCGCGACTCGCCATCCAGGCGCGGCAGGCTCTGCGGGCTGGGAGGATTGCGCAGGCGCGCCCAGGCCACCGGTCCGGGGCGCTCGAAACCCAATGGCGTGCCGGCCGGCAGGCTCTGGGCCAGGTGGCGGTTGGTGCACAGCAGTTCGGCGGTGAGGCTGTAATCCCGGGATTCGGCCAGTGGGTCGAAGCGGGTGTCCACCAGGCTGACCATCACGTCAGTGCCCAGTCGGTTCGGGCTCATGCCGCTGACCCGTCGCGCATGCCAATAACAGGGCTCGTCGCTGCCATGCTGGCTGCCGTAATAGGCCGGCACTTTGCGCACTCCTTGTTCGGTCATGGCGCGCATGCCCCGGATGCTGTGGATCTCGACGCTGTTTTCCCGGTGACTGTCGGCCACCAGCCGATACTCGCTGCGAGTGCCGTCCGGGCGCAGCGGCTCGGAGGTCCGGGGAAACAGATTGATCACCGGAGCGCAGCCCAGGGCGATGTCGCTGGCCTGGAGCGGCAAGCGGCTGGTTGGTGCCCGGTCGAACGCGATGTACAGGTATAAAGAAGCGTCGTCGCTGTGGGCGCCGGCCAGCGGCAGGTCGAAAAAGCCGAATTTGTCCGGAAAGGCGAAATACTCCGCCAACAGGCGCATGCCTGGGTGCACGCCGTCCTCGTCCGGCAGCAAGGCTTGGTCGCTGGCGAAACCGACGATGCGTGGCAAACCCGCCAACGGTTCCGGCACGCTGCCCGGCGCGCCAGCCAGGACCTTGATGGCGTGAGCGCCAAGCAAATCGTACAGCCCGGCGTTGATCATCGGTGACGCCGCCAGGTGTACCCGCAGCGAATCGATGCCCAGCGTCGACCATTGGCTTTTTCCCAGGCAACGCAACTCCAGGCGCAAGGCCGAGCGGGCCTGGACTACTCCGGTCAACGCCTGGGCCTCGTCACTGCCCAGCAGCAACGCTTCGCTCACTTGCAGTGGCCATAGATGCACGGCAGCAGTGGTGCGGAAATGAATGCTCTGGCCTTTGTCCGTGGTGACGAACAATGGCGTGTCGCGGGGCAGGGGATAGCCCTCGTTCAAGTTGCCTTTGCTCGGGTCGGGCTCGAACTGCACGATGGCGCACGATGGCAAGGGTCGCATGGCCAACGGGTAAAGTTGTTCGAGCAGGGCATCACTGAATTCGGCGTAGTCGTCATCCAGCCGGCGTTGCAAGCGCGCGGCCAGCAGCGCGAAGCCTTCCAATAGTCGTTCGACGTGGGGATCGGGACATTCACCGGGGGACAATTCCAGGCGCCGGGCAACCTTGGGGTAACGCTCGGCGAAAAGGCTCCCGGCATGGCGCAGCCAAGTCAATTCGCGTTGGTAGTAATCCAACAGTTGCGGGTCAATCGAGTCGCTCATGGCGCACCTCAAGGCCGTCGCCGGCGTGCTCGATTACAAACGCCACGGGCCATGGGTGCGGGTCGCCACGCAGTTCGCCCGA
Organism: Pseudomonas sp. Z1-29; assembly: GCF_051131995.1. Lineage (NCBI taxonomy): Bacteria > Pseudomonadati > Pseudomonadota > Gammaproteobacteria > Pseudomonadales > Pseudomonadaceae > Pseudomonas > Pseudomonas sp. Z1-29. The sequence continues at coordinate 2,476,094 of NZ_CP071645.1, forward strand.
CAGCCGTATGCACAGTTGCTGCGGATGGCCCGGCACCGGGCAGACTTCTACCTCGCCCAGGCGCAGGCGCGGTTCGAAGTGGGTGATGGCCTGGCGAATTTCCCGGGTCAGTTGACGACGGTCATCGCTGCGCTGCTGTTGCAGCGCGGTCCAGTCGGCGATGCCGTAGTCCAGGATGCTCGGTGGTTCGGTCAGCGCCCGTAGGCCGCGCCGGGTATTGAACAGGCGTGACAGTTCGGCATGTACCGAGTCCTGCAATGCCTGTCGATCGAACACCCGCCCGGCATCGTCTGCCGGGCTTGCCAAACGTTCGAACAGGGGCGGGCGCAGCCCGAAGCCAGCCATGGCGCGGCGTCCTTACTTGGTCATTTTGTTGGCGGCCAAATCCCAGGTCGTGCCGGCCGTGCCTTCCTTGGTGCCGTCATCTTTCTGGGCGGTGAGCTCCCATTTGATCTTGGTGAAGTTCAGCGACAGGGTTTCCACCGGTTTGCCACCGGTACCACCGCTGACACTGACGTTGGACAGCACGACGTTGGTCAGGGTGTAGACGATGAACGGCATGATCTGGCCGCTGCCTTCGGCGGCGTTGCGGCCGATGGTGACGACGGCTTGCGGGATCGGCTTACCGGCGCAGCAATATTCATTGAGCGACGGAGTTGAGCTGTCGATGAATTTGGTCAGGGTGAACTCGCCGATGTGCGGGCGGCCGGAGGTGCGCTCCGAGTTGCTGACGTCGTTGGTGACCTGCATCGCCACGTTGTGGCTGTAGGACATGACCTCGATCTTGTCCGTGAAACCCTCCAGCAGGCTGTCGCCCTTGATGTCGCCGCCGAGGTCGAGAATGATTGCGTCCATTGTTTGGAACTCCTGAATTCGAGTGGGATGTTCAACGCAAAACCTGTGGCGAGGGGATTTATCCCCGCTGGGGCGCGAAGCGGCCCTAAACCTGACAACCCGGTGTGTCAGGCAGATTGAGTTGACCGCTTAGGGGGCTGCTGCGCAGCCCAACGGGGCGGTGCGACGTTTCGCTAAATCCCCTCGCCACAACAAGCTATTCGCCACAGATTTCAACCGTCAGGCAGCTACCGGCGGCGGCAGCGTCGCCACCAGGCGGATCGAGGCGGTCAGTTCCTCCAGTTGGAAGTGCGGCCGCAGGAACACCGTCGCTTTATAGGCCCCGGGCTTGCCAGCCACCTCGGTCACGTCCACCCGGGCCTCGCGCAACGGGTACTGCGCCTTGATCTCCTGCGGCGCGTTGTCGTTGATCAGCACGTAGTCGGCGATCCAGTTGTTGAGGTAGGTCTGCACGTTGTCGCGGGTCATGAAGCTGCCGACCTTGTCGCGCATGATCACCTTCAGGTAATGGGCGAAACGCGAGGCCGCCAGCACATACGGCAACATCGCCGAGATCCGTGCGTTGGCGTTGGCCTCGTTGGTGTTGTAGACCTTGGCCTTGTTGGTGCTCTGGCCACCGAAGAACACCGCCACGTCACTGTTTTTCTTGTGGCACAGGGCGATGAAGCCGAGGTCATTGAGTTCTTTCTCGCGACGGTCGGTGATCGCCACCTCGGTCGGGCATTTGAGCGACAGGTCCCCGGAGCTGGTGCGGAAGGTATGGGCCGGCAGGCCTTCGACCGCACCACCGCCCTCGGCCCCGCGAATCGCCGCGCACCAACCGTATTTGGCAAAGGCCTCGGTGATGCGTTGCGACAGTGCCCAGGCGGCGTTACCCCACAGGTATTTGCTGTGGTCGGTGCCGTTGACGTCCTCGACGTAATTGATGCCTTCCACCGGCAGGGTGTCCGGGCCGTACGGCAGGCGCAGCAGGAACTGCGGCAACACCAGGGACACATAACGCGAGTCTTCGCTTTCGCGGAAGGCGCGCCACTTGATCAGCTCCTGGCTTTCGAAAATTTTCGACAGGTCCCGGGGGATCGCCAGTTCGGTGAAGCTGGTCATGTCGAACAGCCGCGGGCTGGCGGCGGCAATGAACGGCGCGTGCGCGGCGGCTGCGACGTTCGAGAGTTTTTCCAGCAGGCCGATGTCCTGCGGATGCCGGCCAAAGGTGTAGTCGCCCACCAGGAGGCTGAACGGGTGCCCGCCGAAGGTGCCGTACTCTTCCTCGTAGATCTTCTTGAACAACGCGCTCTGGTCGAATTCGACGGCTTTCTCCAGGTCGTTCTGCAGTTCTTTCTGGGTGACGTTGAGCAGGCGCAACTTGAGCCGGGTACTGGTTTCGGTGTTTTGCACCAGCAGGTGCAGGCCGCGCCAGGAGGCCTCGAGTTTTTGCAGGTCGGGATGGTGCAGGACTTCGTTGAGCTGGGCGCTGATCAGCTCGTCGATCTGGCTGATGCGGTCGTTGATCATGGCCACGGTGTCCTTGTCGATGGCCATGCCTTCGTCGAGGACCTGGGTGGCGAACTCCGCCAGCATGTCGCGGGCGTAGTCTTGCTGGCTGTCGTCGTGGGCCATGCGGCCTTCGGCGATGATCTTGTCCAGCAAGGACAGGGTCTGGGTCGTGCTCTCGCTGGTTTGAGCGCTGGATGAAGCAGGCATGGCTTTATCTCCCTTGAATGAGGCGCGCGATCAGGCCTGTGGTTCGACCGGGGCAGGGTCATCGTTGGCGGCTACGGTGGGCAGTTCTTGCGTCGCGTCCTGGGGCCGGGCCGACTTGATCTCCTGCAGGCCTTCGGTGTTGGCGATCACGTCACGCAGCAGCTTGTCCAGGTCATCGTTGCCGTCGAGCTTGGTCAACAGGTCCCGCAGGCGCTGCCGGGCTTCGAACAAGCGGCGCAGCGGCGTGACCTGCTCGACGACCTTTACCGGGTCGAAATCGTCGATGTGCCGGAAGTTGAGTTCGATATTGAGCTTGCTGTCGTCGCCGCTGAGGGTGTTGTTCACCTGCAGCGTGGCGCGGGGGGAGATGGAGGCGAGCACCTCGTTGAAATTATCCCGATCGATCTCGGTGAAGCGCCGCTCGTTGAGCTTGGGCAGCGGCTCCAGTGGCTTGCCCGAGAGGTCGGCCAGAATGCCGACGACCAGTGGCAGTTCTTTTTTCTCGATGGCGTTGCCGATTTCCACGTCGTAGGTGATCTGGACGCGGGGAGGACGGACTCTGTCGAGCTTGTGCTGGGTACTTTCTGCCATGGTGGCCGACTCCGATGCAGGTGTGGAAGCAATGCATCGGGAGTCCCGCTCATCGCATTCCCTTGCTGATCCGCAGGTTGCAAATGGACGGCAGAAAACCTGTCATTCCCTTGACGAACCTGGTCCATTCGACTGTGTGGGTCGAACTATCCAAGACGCTAGAACAGGTCTATAAAAAAGCAAGCAAAAACAATTTTTGACCGCTGAGAAAAGGAAGATTCATTTTGCGTGCGTTTTTTCATGGATTTTTTTTCAGCCTGGCGCTCAGCGGGTGCTCGTTGTTTGCCCCCAGCGTCGACCTCGACAGCCTGACCCTGGACGTCGCGCCCCGGGCCAACGACGACACGCCGATCGCCGTGGATTTCATTGCGGTAAACGACCCGGACCTGCTCAAGCAACTCTCGGGCATCACCGCTAGCCAGTGGTTTGCCGAGCGCGAACAGTTCCAGCGCGACTATCGTCAGCTCATGTCGGTGTGGGGGCTGGAGCTGGTCCCGGGGCAATTCATCGACCGCCAACCCTTCCCGCTGGAGGGCCGGCGCGCCGCTGGACTTTTGGTCTTCGCCAGCTATAACACTCCGGGAGCCCACCGGCTTCGGCTGGACGATCAGCACGAGGCCTGGCTGAAGTTCGAAAGTCGCGAGATGACCCTCGTGAATGATGATCGGCACAAGCAGCCTTGAGTGACCGCGGGCCGCCTCGCGCGGCAATTTGGGATGTCGAAGGGAGTCGTATGAGCCTGTTACCTGACGCGGTGTGCTGGCACGAGGGCATGCAACTGTTGCCCCAGCATTTTCAGTTGCAAGGACTGCGCGCCGAGGCCCTCGCCGCGCATTTTGCCGGGGCTTGCAACCCTTGGTTCTGGGGCGTCAGCCAGTTGGAAGTCGATCCTTCGGCCCTGAGTGCCGGCCAGGTACGCCTGTTGCAATTGCAAGGCACCTTGCCGGACGGCTTGCCGGTCAATCTGCTGGCCGGTGTCGGGCCAACCCTGGAACTGGACGTCAGCGAGGCGATCGACAAGACCGACGACGCCACCGTGACCGTGTACCTGGCGGTCAGCCCGCTGTGGCGTGCCGGGCAGTTGCTGCCGCTCAAGGGACGTTTGCAATCGGTGGTCGGCGAGGCTTTGCCAGACCTCACCAGCGGCGAGTTTCCCGAGTCGATCACCGTCTGGCGGCCCAACCCGAGGTTGTGCACGCAATTGAGCAAGGCTGATTCGATCTGCTTGCCATTGCTGCGCATCCGCAAGGAAGGCGGCGGTTTCTGGCGCGTGCCGTATACGCCGCCAACGCCGATCCTGCTGCCGGAGTCGGCCCTTGGTCGGCGGGTGGCCGGGGTGTGCGCGAGGGCCAGGGAAAAGTGCATGTTTCTCGCCGGTCGCTTGCGTCAGGCCCAGGCGGCTGGCAACCAGGACGATGCCATGGAGATCCGTCGGCAATTGACGGCCCTGTGGGCGCGCTTGCCGGAACTCGAAGGGATGCTGAATACCCGGGTGGCGACGCCCCAGGCGCTCTACGGTTTGCTGCTGGGGCTGGCCGGGAGCTGGTCGGCGCTGGACCCGTTGGCGGGCGTCCCGGCTTTCGCCCCGTTGGATTTTCTCGAGTTGCAGCGCGGCTACGAGCCGCTGCTCGACTGGCTGGAAACCACCCTGGAATTGGTCCGCGCCGGCTACCGCAGCCTGGCATTCGAGCGCAACGAGCAGGTCTTCTCGATCCAGTTGCCTGACGACCAGCCCAATCAACGCCTGGTGATCGGTTTGCGCATGCCCAACGGCGCCGGCGAACAAGCGGCGGCCGAATGGTTGCGCGGCGCGATCATCGCGTCGGCGCCCCACATTGCGCTGCTGAGCCGCCAGCGCATGAGTGGTTTGCCGCACCAGGCCATGAGCCGCAACGAGCAGGTGGCCTACAGCGTCGGTGACGACACCCGTTTGTTTGTGGTGGCCGCGAGCGGGCAATGGTTCGACGGGCAATTGCCGCTGCACATCGTGGCGCCGGCCTCAGCCCAGGCCAGCAGCCCGTGGCAAGTGGTGTTGTTCGTGGCGCAAGCCAGTGAAAATGCCTGATCGCAAAAGGGGAGTCGTATGCCTGACGGAAGTGGCGGGGTGGTTCGGAGTCTGCACGAGGCGCCGCTGAGCAGTGCGTTTCGTCAAGCCTGGTTGAAGTGGTCCCAGGAATGGCAAGACTTGCCCAAGGACAGCGACCCTGCGGTGCTGGTCAATCGGGTCGTGGAGTTTTCCGGTCGCGGCGCCCAGCGTCTCTGGCGGGTGGCCTATGCCACCGTCGGCGATGCCGCTTCCGAGCAGGTCAAGGCGCTGGTCTATGCATTCGTCGCGCTGGTGGACGAGACCTTGCTGTTCAGCACCTGGCCCGGCCAACTGGCCTGGCAGCAGCATCCCCTGGAGTCACGCATGTACGCCAGCCGCCAGGCCGGCGAGCGCTTGCCCGCGGCGATCAAGAAACTGCTGGATGAGCAGATGCCGGGCACTCGGGACCTGGCGAATGTCTACCTGCAATGCCTGATCCTGGGATTCCAAGGGCGCTTGCGCGGCGAGCCTGGCCAGATCCAGCACGAAAAATGGCGCGTGGCGTTGTTCACCTTTGCCTGGCAGCACGAACCCGATTACGTCGACGTCAGCCAGCGCCTGGCGATGTCTGCGGCGGCGACGCCCGCGCGTATGCCCGCGCAGCAATCCTTGCCGGACGGCTTTCGCCTGGGGTTGGCGATCGTGGCGATGGTGCTGTTGTTGACTGGCCTGGGGCAGGTCTTCTGGCGTGACATCCGCCTGGAGCTCGAACCCGTGTTGCAATTGAACGAGTCGTCAGTCCAGGAGCAGGATTCATGAACACCCTGAGCATCGTCGCCTTGGTGCTGCTCGCCATTGTCGTGGTGCTGGTGATCGCGGCAGCGGTCTGGTGGTTGCGAACCCAGGGCGGCGCGGCGGTTCGCAATTTCTACGGGGCGGTGCGCCAGATGGAGCAGGAGCAGGGCACCCGCGACCGCTATCAGACGCCTTGGCTGATGATGCTCGGCAACGAAACCGACGGCGCCCAGCTGTGCAGCCAATGGCGTTTGCAACCCACGGACAAGGCGGGCTGGTTCGGGCGCTGGTTTTGCGATGCCGAAGGCGCCGTACTGGTAGTGCCCCAGGCGTTGTTCCTGCCCGATGAAGGCATGAACCGGCAACGGGGCAACTGGTGGCGACTGCTGGGCCTGCTGTTGCGGCTGCGCAGCAAGCGGCCATTGGACGGGGTGATCTGGACAGTACCGTTCAGCAAGTTCGATGACATCGAGCACACCACTGAGCTGAGCCTCAAGGTCCGACGGGTTTTTATCGATTTGCTGCAACGGTTTGGCCTGAGCCTGCCGGTTTACGTGGTGATAACCGGGATGGAAGAGTTGCCCGGGTTCCAGGAATTGGTCAGCGCGCTGCCTGCCAAGGCGCGGGACTCGATGCTGGGTTGGTCGTCGCCTTATTTGCCGGATGCGGCGTGGCAGTCGCACTGGAGTGACCAGGCGCTGGATGAGATCAACGCCGCGCTGGCGCAATCGATCATCGAGATCGGTGCGTTGTCGGGACAGCTGAGCACCGATCTTTATGGCCTGCCGGAACGCTTCGAAGGCCTGCGACGAACCTTGCAGATCTTGTTGGAGCCGGTATTCCAGGGCAACGCCCAAGGCGAAGCGCCGCGATTTCGCGGCGTGTACTTCACCGCCAGTCAGGCACCGGCCGTCAGCGGCGACAGTTTGGCCGCCCATCACAATGGCCAGCGGCAAACGGTGTTTGCCCGGCAATTGTGGTCGCGACGTCTTATGGCCGAACGCGGCCTGGCCCAGCCGGTGCCTCGCTTGCTGCGCGTGCGCCAACGCGGTCATCGGCTGGCCGGCGCGGTGGCGTTGGTGGTGGGCCTGGTCTGGTTGGGAGGCATGGTCTGGGTCTGGCGCGATTCGGTGGAAAACGCCGAGGGACTGTCGCGGTTGGTCCTCAGTGCCCACAAGAACCACATTGTCATTGACCCGGACCAGCCGCAACTGGAGCCGACCCGGCATAACGTGCAGAACTACTGGAACGTCTTGGAGAAAGCCCCGCGCTGGCGTTATGTCTCGGTCGTCTTCCCCACCTCCTGGTTTTCCTCCGTGGACACGCAGCTGGAGGATGGCTTGCGCCTGACCGCCCGGCACCATTGGATACTACCGCTGCGAGACTTGCTCGATTCCGACCTGGAACAGCTCAAGTCCATCCGCAACACCGAGCGCCGGGGCAACGTCGAGAACGACGATCCGGCGCAGTGGCAAAGCTACCTGAAGGCCAAGGCGCTGGTGGATCTGGCGGCACGCCTCGAGCAGCACAACCAGATGTTCAGCCAAGTGGTGAACGACCCCAAGGCGCCACTGGACGAACTGGTGCAGTTGAGCAACGCAGCGTTGTCCTTGGGCCTGAACACCGGGACTTTGAGTCGCCCACAGTTTTACAACCGGGTCCTGTTCGATGCGCGAAACAGTGATTTGCAAGGGCTGGACCTGAACGCCGCGCGCCCTGTGATTACCGATAATTTCACCGGCCTGATGCAACGCTGGCTGGACCATTACTTCTTGGCGGACAACTTCGTTCGCCAGGCCGGTTATCTCAAGTTGCACCTGCAAGGACTGGAGGCAGGCAGCGGCAACTCCTTGAGTGAGCTGGAAGACCTGATGGCGCTGATCGATGACCTGCAGACGCTGGTCAGCCTGACCAACTCCGCCTGGGGGCGGGGCAAGGGCCAGGACCTCGTGCCTGGCTACACCCAGATGCTGGACAAGGTCAGCCACAGCACTTTGCTTGGCCCGGATATCACACAGGACTTGGAGAGCCAGGCGGCGAAGTTGCAGCAAAGTTTTCGCGACCAGTGGATCGTCCAGAGTGGTTCCCGGGACAATCTGCTGGTGCAGCAGGGCAGTGGCTTGCTGGTGTTGCAGGACCATGTCACGGCGTTGGACGGCGCGGTGCAAGCGCTGTTCAAACGGGATTTCGTGGCGCTGGCGATGCAGAAGGATCCGTCGCCCGGCAATCCGGATTCAATAGGCCAGGGCGATGGGAGTGATGATTTCAGCGTCGCCCTGAATTATTTCGCCAGCTACAAGAGCTATGCCAGCGAAGAGCTGTCGCGGATCCCGCCGGATTACCGTGACGCGCTGATGCAGGCCGCCGAAAACGCCGCGGCACGGGCCATGTGGTTGAGCCTGGATGAAAGCGACGAGCCGTCGCCGGGCCTGGGCTTCAACGTACAGACCGGCCAAGCCGTGGCGCTGCAGAAAGCCTTCATGGACGTGCACCGGGGCGACCTGGCGATACGTTTCCAGCGCCTGCTCAATCGCCGGGCATTGGCGCAGATCAACAATGGCCTGGCCGAAATCGATGCCCAGCCGTTATTCAGCCAGCGCGCCGATATCGAGCGTTGGGACGGTTCGAAGAACTTCGGCTTGCAGCTGTATGGCGCCAACGATCCACAGGAACTGAAGCTGAACCTGAACCAGCAATTCAGTGCCATGCTGCAGATCGCCGAACAGCGCATGCCTGCCCTGGAATGGCTGATCGTCCAGCAGGACGACCTGTCCGCCCTGGAGCATGACCAGGTGGCGCGGTTCATGGCCCTCAACGACGAACTGCTCAAGTACAAGAATCAGAACCCGGCCAGTTCGGCTGCCCAGTTGGAGCAATTGGTAAGTCGGGATTTCAATGCGATGGACACCGCGTCCTGCGCGCAGATCTTGCAGACCTCCAGCCTGTCCGGTGGGCGCGGCGACCTGGCTCGGCGCACCGTCGCATTGCAGCAGGGGGCGCTGCAGCGTTGCCTGTACCTGCAACAGAACCAGGCGGCAATGGCCTGGAATGACCTGGCCAATTATTTCAACCAGTACCTGGCGGGACGCTTCCCGTTTTCCCAGGACGTGCGGGCCAGTGATGCCGACCCGGCACGGGTCCGGCACCTGTTGGAACTGATCGAGACACGCGTGCCCCTGGCCCAGGCCGGGCTGACGCTGAGCCAGACGCCGGAGCGGTTGGCGGCCGAGGATTTCCTCAATCGCTTGAAGCAGGCCGGTGTCTGGCTCGGGCCGCTGTTCGTGCGGGACAAGAGCGGCATCCTGGGCGTGGAGATGGACGTGCGCTGGCGCACCGACCGCGAGGAAGAGCGCGGCGCCGACCAGGTCATCGCCTGGAGCCTGGACGCCGGCAACCAGCAGATCAACTACCCCGGTGAGGGCCAGCAGAACCTGCGCTGGATGGTCGGCCAGCCCGTGCGCCTGACCTTGCGTTGGGCCCGCAACGGCTACCAGCGCCCGGCCAACGATCCGTTGCAACCGAACCTGGTGGTGCGCGACTTCGAAGCCGGCTGGGAATACCAAGGGCCATGGTCGTTGCTGCGCCTGATGCGTTCGCTGGGCTCGGCCCAACGCCAGCCGAATGTCGACTACACCGATTTTCCCCTGGCCCTGCAACTGCCGGTGACCGCCCAGACCCAAGCCCGCACGGCGCAACAGACCTTGATGTTCGTGCGCCTGTCGTTGATGAGCCAGGGTTCCAAATTGCCGCTGTCGATCCCGCCGCTGCCGACACAGGCGCCGCGGTCACCTTTCCTCGCGCCTGCGTCGAGGCCTGCCATTGCCACCCGTGAGGAGGGCCTGTGAGTTTGCCGATAACCCCGTTGCCCGAATTGGTCAGCCAATTGCTCGAACCGATCAGCGCCGAGTCGCCCTGTGGTCAGGATCTGCGTTACGAAACGGAGTACGACCAGCTACGCGAATTACGTCGGGAAGACGACACCAGCCTGCCCACCGGCGTGTGGCAGTCCTCCATCAAGCGCGCGCTTTGGCCGGACCTGGAGCGGCTCGCGACCACGTTGCTGCTTGAGCGCAGCAAGGACCTGATGATCAGCGCCTGGCTGGGGGAGGCCTGGCTGCACCTGGCCGGGCTGGAAGGTTTGCCCGGCAGCCTGGCACTGGTGGCGGGGCTGTGCGAGCGCTATCCGGAACATCTGCACCCCCTTGCCGAGGATGGCGATCAATCGTGGCGGGTGATTCCACTGGAATGGCTGGCCCGTCGCTACAGCGAAGTGCTGCTGACGCGGGTGCCGTTGCTTGATGGCCGTGACCCAGCCTTCGCGGGTTTCAGCCTGGACGATTGGCAGCGCCTGCAGCGCCAGCAAGTGCTGGGCAACGACAGCAAGAACGCCAAGGCCTCGGCGGAGGCGGCGCGCAACGAACAAAAGAAACTCAGCGAACTGATTCGCAACACCCCGTTGTCCTTCTGGTTGCACCGCCAGGGCAGCCTGATGTTAAGCCTGCAACACTTGCAACGACTCGAAGCCTGGAGCGACGCCTACCTGGGTCATCTGGCGCCGGGCTACAAATCCTTGCAGGACGTGATGCAAGCCATGTTGGCATTGGTAGAGGAGTTCATCGCGATGCATCCACAGCAACCCGCCGTCGTGCCCGCGCAAACGCCCACGGTGACAACGACGCCGACCTCCCAGCCGACGGCGGCACCTGCCCAGGTCTTCCAGGAACCGGCCAATCGTGAAGAGGCGTATCGACAGCTGCTGGTCATTGCTGGTTACCTGGCGCGCACCGAGCCCCACAGTCCCGTGCCTTATCTGATCCGGCGCGGTGTGGAGTGGGGCAACAAGCCGCTGAGCGAGCTGCTGGGAGAACTGATCAGTGCCGATGCCGAGTCCCGACGGCTGTGGACGTTACTCGGGGTCCTCTAATGCTGCGCGTCGGGTAGCTCCACTGGCGTCAGCACCGGTTTGCCGGAAAAAAACGCGTTCAGGTTATCGCCGACCAACTCCACCATGGCCCGTGTCGCTTCCGGCGACAGGCCAGCCACGTGAGGTGTCAGCACGACGTTGGACAAATGCTTCAGGGCGTCGGGTACTTCGGGTTCATGGTCGAATACATCCAGCGCAGCCCCGGCAATTCGCCGATGTTCGAGGGCGTAGATGAGCTCGGTCGTGGCGACCACGCTGCCGCGGGCAATGTTGACCAGGAATCCGTTGGGACCCAGGGCGTCGAGGGCTTGCTTGTTTATCAACTGGCGGGTGTCCAGCCCTCCGGGCGTGGCGATAATCAGAAAATCCGAGACCCGGGCCAGTTCGGTGGGCGTTGCGCAGAAGGCGTAGGGCACGTCGCTGCGTACGCGGCGATTGTGGTAGCTGATGTTCATGTCGAAACCGAGGGCGGCCCGCTTGGCAATCGCCATGCCCACGGCGCCGAGTCCCAGCACGCCCAAGTGCTTGCCAGCGAGGGAAGGGCGCGTGCTTCGCGGCCATTCGCCCCGGCGCAGGGCTGCGTCGGATCGAGGCACATCGCGCACCAAGGCCAATAACAGCGCCATGGCATGGTCGGCCACCGATGAAGCGTTGACCCCGGCACCGTTGGTGACGACGATGCCTCGGTCGCTGGCGGCTTGCAGGTCCACTTGTTCATAACCGGCGCCGATCACGCAGATGATCTTCAGGTTGGGCAGGGCGGCCATTTCCTCGGCAGTCAAGCCCAAGGGGCCGCGGGTCAACACCGCGCTGAACCGTTCACCGTGTTCGAAAACCGCTGCCTTGCGTTCGGCGGGCGTGGGCGCGAGTTCCAAGTGATAGCCTTGGCGCTCCAGGATCGGCAGGTATTCGTTAACGGTTTCAACCAGTACCAGAACGGTTGCAGTCATGCTGTGCTCCTGTGGGCGCGGGCGATTTTGATATTCAACCTGATTGTAGGGGCCGCAGGGAGGTGTAGCTTGGGCTTTTTGTATTTCATTTTCGGACCCTTGTGGGAGCGAGCTTGCTCGCGATGGCGATGGCACGTCCAATATGAATGTCGACTGACCCACCGCCATCGCGAGCAAGCTCGCTCCCACAGGAATGCAGGTCAATGTTCAGTGCAATGACCCTGCTCCGGATAACCATTCCTCAGCTAAGTCTTTGCTTCTGTTCATGAATCCCGGACAATCGCGCCCCTGTTTCGGCCAGGGGCGCTGCCTGTCGGATTTTTCCGACTCGTCCCGGCCGGGTGCATATGACCGGAATGCGGAGATCCGACCGGATGAATGATCAGGCCAACAGCGTCGAAGAGCGCTTTGAAACGACAGCCCCCGCCACCCTCGGCGAATGGAGTCGCCATGACACGACCTGGATGCTGGGCCTGTTTGGCACCGCCATCGGTGCCGGCACGTTGTTCCTGCCGATCAATGCCGGCCTCGGTGGTTTCTGGCCGTTGCTGATCCTGGCTGTGCTGGCATTTCCCATGACCTTCTACGCCCATCGTGGGCTGACCCGCTTCGTGTTGTCGGGCCGTGACGGCGCGGACATTACCGAGGTCGTGGAAGAGCATTTCGGTATCAAGGCCGGCGCGTTGATCACGCTGTTGTACTTCTTTGCCATTTTCCCGATCCTGCTGATCTACAGCGTGGCGTTGACCAATACGGTGAGCAGTTTCCTGGAGCATCAGTTGCAGATCCAACCGCCGCCCCGGGCCGTGTTGTCACTGGTGCTGATCCTCGGTCTGCTGGCAGTGGTGCGCTGCGGCGAACAAGCGATCGTCAAGGCCATGAGCCTGATGGTCTACCCGTTCATCGTGGCGCTGCTGTTCCTGGCGGTGTTCCTGATCCCGCACTGGAACGGCGGCATCCTCACCACGGCGTCCACGGTGCCTGAACCTTCGGCCCTGCTGCACACCTTGTGGCTGGCGATTCCGGTGACGGTCTTCTCGTTCAACCATTCGCCGATCATCTCGGCATTCGCGGTGGACCAGAAGCGTCGCTATGGTGCCAACGCCGAGGAACGCAGTGCGCAGATCCTGTCGCGTGCCCATGTGCTGATGGTGGTGATGGTGCTGTTCTTCGTGTTCAGTTGCGTGCTGACCCTGTCCCCGGCGCAACTGGCCGAGGCCAAGGCGCAGAACCTGTCGATCCTGTCGTACCTGGCGAACCATTTCAGCAACCCGACTATCGCCTTCGCGGCACCGCTGATTGCCTTCGTGGCGATCTCCAAGTCGTTCCTGGGGCACTACATTGGCGCCAGCGAGGGCCTCAAGGGCCTGGTCGTCAAGAGTGGTCGCCGCCCGGCACCCAAGACCCTCGATCGGCTGACCGCAGCGTTCATGTTGGTGGTGTGCTGGATCGTCGCCACTCTCAATCCGAGCATCCTCGGCATGATCGAAACCCTGGGCGGCCCGGTCATCGCGGCCATCCTGTTCCTGATGCCGATGTACGCCATCCGCAAAGTCCCGGCCATGGCCCGCTATCGTGGCCAGGCGTCGAATGTCTTTGTGGTGTCGGTGGGCTTGGTGGCGATCACTGCGTTGGTCTATTCCCTCATGGCCTGACCTGCGTTTATGTGGGAGCGAGCCTGCTCGCGAAAGCGGTGGTTCAGTTGGCAGGGATGTTGGCTGTGCCGCCGCCTTCGCGAGCAGGCTCGCTCCCACATGGGTTCCGGGTTGTCTGCCAAAATTGCAGCGGCCACAAAAATCCCTGTGGGAGCGAGCCTGCTCGCGAAAGCGGTATGTCAGCTTGCATCAAATCCCCAGGCATAAAAAAACGCCGCCCCTCGCAAGAAGGGCGGCGTTTTTTGTCGGGCGTTTTAAGCTTTACGCTTGAACGACCGGGATGTTGGCGTTGGCAGCCGCTTCACGGAACTCGGCGATCTGGTCGAAGCTCAGGTAGCGGTATACGTCCGCTGCCATGCTGTCGATCTTGCCGGCGTATTCCATGTACTCCTCGACGGTCGGCAGGCGACCCAGGATCGACGCCACGGATGCCAGCTCAGCCGAAGCCAGGTAGACATTCGCGCCGTCACCCAGACGGTTCGGGAAGTTACGGGTCGAAGTGGAGACCACGGTGGAGTTCGGTTCCACGCGTGCCTGGTTACCCATGCACAGCGAGCAGCCCGGCATTTCCATCCGTGCACCGGCCTTGCCGTAGATGCCGTAGTAGCCTTCTTCGGTGAGCTGGTGAGCGTCCATCTTGGTCGGCGGCGACAGCCACAGACGGGTTGGCAGCTGACCCTTGACCTGATCGAGCAACTTGCCGGCAGCGCGGAAGTGACCGATGTTGGTCATGCAGGAACCGATGAACACTTCGTCGATCTTCTCGCCAGCAACGCTGGAAAGCAGGCGGGCGTCGTCCGGGTCGTTCGGCGCGCAGAGCACAGGCTCCTTGACGTCGGCCAGGTCGATTTCGATGATTTCCGCGTACTCGGCGTCCTTGTCGGCTTCCAGCAGTTCCGGGTTGGCCAGCCAGGCTTCCATCGCCTGGGCACGACGCTCCAGGGTGCGGGCATCGCCGTAGCCTTCGCCGATCATCCAGCGCAGCAGGGTGATGTTCGACTTCAGGTACTCGGCAATCGATTCCTTGGACAGCTTGATGGTGCAACCTGCGGCCGAACGTTCTGCCGAGGCATCGGACAGTTCGAAAGCCTGCTCGACGGTCAGGGTTTCCAGGCCTTCGATTTCCAGGATGCGGCCGGAGAAGGCGTTTTTCTTGCCTTTCTTCTCGACAGTCAACAAGCCTTTCTGGATCGCGTAGTAAGGGATCGCATGGACCAGGTCACGCAGGGTGACGCCCGGTTGCAGCTTGCCCTTGAAACGCACCAGGATCGACTCGGGCATGTCCAGCGGCATCACGCCGGTGGCGGCGGCGAAGGCGACCAGGCCGGAACCGGCCGGGAACGAGATGCCGATCGGGAAACGGGTGTGGGAGTCACCACCGGTGCCGACGGTGTCCGGCAGCAGCATGCGGTTCAGCCAGCTGTGGATGATGCCGTCGCCCGGACGCAGGGACACGCCGCCACGGGTCATGATGAAGTCTGGCAGGGTGTGGTGGGTGGTGACGTCGATCGGCTTCGGATACGCCGCGGTGTGGCAGAAGGACTGCATCACCAGGTCGGTCGAGAAGCCCAGGCACGCCAGGTCTTTCAGTTCATCACGGGTCATCGGACCGGTGGTGTCCTGGGAGCCGACGGTGGTCATCTTCGGCTCGCAGTAGGTGCCCGGGCGAACGCCGGTCACGCCGCAAGCCTTGCCGACCATTTTCTGCGCCAGGGTGAAGCCCTTGGTGCTTTCGGCCGGCGCTTCAGGCTTCTTGAACAGGTCCGAAGGCGGCAGGCCCAGCTCGGCGCGGGCTTTTTCGGTCAGGCCACGGCCGATGATCAGCGGAATACGACCGCCGGCACGGACTTCGTCAAGCAGGACCGGGGTCTTCATTTCGAAGGTGGTCAGGACTTCATCGGTGCCGTGCTTGCAGACTTTGCCGGCATGCGGGTACAGGTCGATCACGTCGCCCATGTGCATGTTCGACACATCGAATTCGATCGGCAGGGCGCCGGCGTCTTCCATGGTGTTGTAGAAAATCGGCGCGATCTTGCTGCCGAAGCAGAAACCACCGGCGCGCTTGTTCGGCACATACGGGACGTCGTCGCCGAAGAACCACAGCACCGAGTTGGTGGCGGATTTACGCGAGGAGCCGGTACCGACCACGTCACCGACGTAGGCGATCGGGAAACCTTGGCCACGCATCTCTTCGATCTGCTTCATCGGGCCGGTCTTGCCTTGCTCATCGGGCACGATGCCGTCGCGAGCCATTTTCAGCATGGCCAGGGCGTGCAGCGGGATGTCCGGGCGGGACCAGGCGTCAGGGGCAGGGGACAGGTCGTCGGTGTTGGTTTCGCCGGTGACCTTGAAGACCCGCAGGCTGATCTTGTCGGCCAGCACCGGGCGGTTCTTGAACCACTCGCCATCGGCCCAGGATTGCAGGACGGCCTTGGCGTGGACGTTGCCGTTCTTGGCTTTTTCCGCCACATCGTGGAAGGCATCGAACATCAGCAGCGTGTGCTTGAGTTCTTCGGCGGCGACCGGGGCCAGTTCGGCGTCGTCCAGCAGGTCTACCAGGGTCACGATGTTGTAGCCGCCCTGCATGGTGCCGAGCAGTTCTACAGCGCGCTTCTTGTCGATCAGAGGGGATTGGGCTTCGCCCTTGGCCAGGGCGGACAGGAAACCGGCCTTGACGTAGGCGGCTTCGTCGACTCCAGGCGGAACGCGATTGGTGATCAGGTCAACGAGGAAAGCTTCTTCGCCAGCCGGGGGATTCTTCAGCAGCTCGATCAGGCCTGCGGTTTGTTCGGCGTTAAGCGGCTGGGGAACGATACCCAGTGCTGCGCGCTCTTCGATATGTTTGCGGTAGGCTTCAAGCACAGTTATTACCCTCATCAGTGGTCCCAAATGGGTGTCCGGGACGCTCATCCAGAAACTCACGGCACTCATGCGCGTCAGGGGGCTTTTTGGGCCTCCACGCCAGAATTGCCGGAGTTCCTCACAGAAGCTGCTTTCAAAGTTTTACGCCTGCAGAACGGGAGCTGATGAGGGTTGGCGTTGGGCTTTCCCCGCTGGAAAGACCCTTCGCCAACACCGCTCTGAAGGAACGACTGTGCTCGTGACGCTTTGAAAACAGCTTCTAACGGACATTGGCGCCTTAAAAGGCTGGCTGATTCTACGGGAAAAAAAAATTAAAGGTAAGTTGAGCCTGGAAGTTTGAGGGGTGATCAATCTTAGACAAAGGGCTAACATGCCGGCCTGTCCTGTTTTTGCGTGTGCGTTGCCTTATGCCCAACCAGCTCATCAAGACCCCCTGCGTCGGCCTCTGTTCCACTGTCTACGGTGACCTGGTGTGCCGTGGCTGCAAGCGGTTCCACCATGAAGTGATTCACTGGAACGGCTACAACGAGGAAGAGAAACGCGCGGTGTGGTTGCGCCTCGAGCAGCTGCTGGTGCAGGTGATGGTGGCCAAGCTGGAGGTTTTCGACCCGCAGCTGCTGCGCCAGCAACTGGAATCGCGCAAGATCCGCTTCGTGCCGCACCAGTCGGAATATTGCTGGGCCTATCAGTTGATCGCCCGGGGCGCACGGGTGATCAATAACCTGGAAGCGTACGGCATGGTGCTGCTGCCGGAATTTCGCGACTGGGAACTGCCCGACCTGCGCGATGCCATTGATCGGGAATTTTTCCTCCTGTCCGAAGCGCATTACCAGCGCTACATCGCGCCGGGGTTCTTGAAGGATGCGATTGGCGGCTGACAGGCCCTATGTGTGGCAAGTTGCTTTGTACCCAGTAGCTCTTGTGGCGAGGGAGCTTGCTCCCGCTGGGTTGCGAAGCGACCCTCGCTCTTGATCCGAATAATTTTGAGCCTGAAAAACCCAGGCGTCTGCTGCGCAGCCGAGCGGGAGCAAGCTCCCTCGCTACAAAAGCTTGATCGCCTAAGCCTTTTTATTCTTTTGCCGCCATCTCCACCAGATGGTCCTCCACCTCCTGCGGCTTGAGCACCAGCACATCGCTTTCCAGCGTATCGAGCACGGCTTCGGCGGTGTTGCCGATCAGCACTCCTGACAAACCCGAGCGGGCCACGGTGCCGATCACGGTGACAGCGGCCTGGAGCTTGTGGGCCATGTATGGAATCAGGACATCCGCCGGGCCTTCCTGGATATGCAGGTGCTCGTCATCAATGTCGAATTCGGCCTGGAACGCCCGGCATTGCTCACGGTAGCGCGCCTCGATGGTTTCCTTGAGCTGGTAGGTCGGGTCGGCGGACGAGAGCATCGGCGACGGGTGGGCGCTGATGACATGCAGGTGCGCCTTGGCGAGGAGGGCGATGTCGTAGCCATGGTCGATAATCGTCGAGTGCAGGTGGCGGTGCTCGCCATCGGCATTGCCCACGTCGACGGCGGCCAGGATCACCCGGTCTTTCCAGGATCCCGACGTCTTGACCAGTAGCACCGGGGTCGGGCAATGGCGCAGCAGTTTCCAGTCGGCCGGGGTCAGCAGGGCTTTCTTCAAGGGGCTGTCGGGGAAGTGCTGCTTGATGACCAGGCCACAGCCTTCGGCCTGCTGCACGTCGATGATGGTTTCGTAGAGACTTTCGTTCCACGCCTGCTCGGTGGTCACGCTGTAGCCGTCGGCCGCCAGTGCGGCCTTCAGGACGCTGAGCATCCCGGCATGGTCATGGTGTTTGTCGCAGACCAGCAAGTGCAAATGGGCCTGGGTCACGCCGGCGATCAGTTTGGCGCGCTTGAATGCCAGGCTTTCCGAATGTTCGGGTTCGATGACCACGAGGATGCTGCGAATGGCTTGCATGATCGGCGTCTCCAGCAATGAAAAGGCACGGCGTTGCTCAACTATAGTTGTTCTGGACGGCCCGTCGACTTGATGCATATCAACGCTGGTGGCTGGTGGTCTGGGGGCAGGCCGGTATAATCGGCGCCCTTCGCTCGACTACCTTTGCCCGTGAGTCTCATGATCCTTCCCGAAATCCACGAATTCCTCGGCTGCCGCACCCCCGATGTCTGGGTCCAGGCGGCGCTGGCCGACCAGGAAACGTTGCTGATCGACCACAAGAACTGTGAATTCAAGGCTGCCAGCACTGCCTTGAGCCTGATCGCCAAATATCACTCCCATGTCGACCTGATCAATATGATGTCGCGCCTGGCCCGGGAAGAACTGGTGCATCACGAGCAGGTCATGCGCCTGATGAAAAAACGCAAGGTCGCCCTGCGCCAGCTCTCCGCCGGGCGCTACGCTTCGGGCCTGCGTAAAGTGGTGCGCAGCCACGAACCGGTGAAACTGGTGGACACCCTGGTGGTCGGCGCTTTTATCGAAGCCCGCAGTTGTGAGCGCTTCGAGGCCCTGGTGCCGCATCTGGACGAGGAGCTGGGCAAGTTCTATTTCGGCCTGCTGAAAAGCGAGGCCCGACATTTTCAGGGTTACCTGAAACTGGCCTACCAGTATGGCGACGCCAAGGATATTGCCCAGGTCATTGAGAGGGTCCGCGAGGCGGAGCGCGAGTTGATCGAATCAGTGGACGTGGAGTTTCGGTTTCATAGTGGTGTGCCTGCGCTTTAGGAACCGTGGTGTTCATGACGGCGCCATCGCGAGCAAGCTCGCTCCCACATTGGACTCTCTTTGAACACAAATCCTGAGTCCATCCCGAATCCCCTGTGGGAGCGAGCTTGCTCGCGATAGGGCCCAAAGCCGCGCTGCATCTCAAAGGGTCAAACCCAGGCGTTCATGCCACTGGGCAATCGATTCTTCGGGATACACGTCGAACTGCTGGTCGCCCGAGCGCGCCTCGACCTCGACCCATGGCGCCTTGGAGCCCAGCATCAGATGGGTGCGTTCTGGCGGCGCCGGCAGCGGCGTGTCGATGGCTGAGGCGAAAGGGTGGATCAATTCCGGCCATTCAGGGCTGAACAACCATAATCCCGAGCCGCACAGCGAGCAGAAATGCCGCTCGGCGCTGCTGCGATGGGCGCGTTTGTCGCCCTCGTCCTTGAGCCGCGCATGGTAGATCGAGATGTGCTTGCGACCCTGCACCTTCAGGCTCGTGGCGTCTCCCCCCAGGTTGATCGCAAAACCACCGCCGCCCTGGGTCTTGCGGCAGATCGAGCAGTAGCAACGTTGGTAAGGGTAGGGGTGACTGCTGTCCAGGCTGAACGACACGGCGCCGCAGTGGCAGGATCCTTCGAGATGCATGGGAACCTCCAGTGGATTGGAAATGGTTCAGTACAGCCTAGACGGTCGGCATTTTTTGCCGGTTGGATTTATGTTGAATGTGCGGACGCCTTCGCGAGCAGGCTCGCTCCCACATTGGAATCGGGAAGTCCACAAATCCGCTGTGGGAGCGAGCCTGCTCGCGAAGGCGTTGGTATAGCCAGCATCACTTGGGCACCCGCCACAGGTACCACGCCGCCACCGTCCGATAAGGGCTCCAGGCCCGGCCGATTTCGCTCATCTGTCTTGTGCTCGGTTGGGTTTCCAGCACTTTGAGCCGCCGATAACCCTCGCGAACCCCAAAATCATCCGCAGGCAGGATATCCGGCCGTTCCAGGCTATAGATCAACAGCATCTCCACGGTCCAGCGTCCGACGCCGCGCAGGGTGACCAGGCGCTTGATCAGTGCTTCATCGTCCATGGCCTGCGCCGTGGCGTAATCCGGCACGATGCCGTCCAGCGTGGCCTGGGCGATACCCTGGAGAGTGGCGATCTTGCTGGCTGAAAATCCACAACCGCGCAATTGCGCTGCATCAGTTGCCAGTATTTGCTCAGGCCCGGGAAACGTCCCCGATGGGTACAGCCCGAGCAGCCGGCCAATGATCGCATCCCCGGCCTTGGCGTGCAGTTGCTGATAGGCAATCGCCCGCATCAGCGCCTCATACGGATCCCGGGCCGGTTTGGGTTGCAGAAGGCAAGGACCGATCGACTCGATATGGCGCCGCCAGTCTTCGTCCAGGCCTGCCAGGAAAGTGCTCGCTTGCTGATAAGGCGCCGCCATCAGTCAAAACGCCAAAGGCAACGAAACCTGCTCCGCGGCTCGCTCCAACCGTAATAGAAACGCCTTGCGCGGCTGACCGCCGCCATAGCCGGTCAAAGAGCCATCCGCCCCAATCACCCGGTGACAAGGGATGACGATGGCCAGGCGGTTCTGTCCATTGGCCAGGCCCACGGCGCGGCTGGCGCCAGGGCTGCCCAGTGCGTTGGCGACGACGCCGTAGCTGCGGGTTTCGCCGTAGGGGATTTTCTGCAGCTCGGCCCAGACCCTGGCCGCGAAGGCGCTGCCAGGCATGTGCAACGGGACGTTGAAAACCGTGAGCTTGCCGGCGAAATAGTCGGCCAGCTCGCTTTCGATCTGTTGCAGATGCGCATTGTGGCCCGGCGCAACCGTGTAGCCGTAGCGTTGCTGCAGTTCCTCCAGCTCCCTGGTCAAGGCCGGGCGATCGAGAAACTCCAGCAATACCAGGCCGCGACGTTCGGCCATGGCCAGCATCGGCCCCAATGGCGTGGTCAGGCGAGTAAACAGCAAGGGTTCGCTGAGGCCGGCGCGGCCGGGGGTGATGTGGAAGGATTTGACGAAGGCATCACGAAACCCGCTCAGCGATTCATAGCCGGAGTCGAACGCCGCATTGTCGATCGAGGCGCCTTCCTTGATTCCGCCCAGGGCGATGCCCAAGCGCCGGGTGCGCAGGTAGGCGTGGAAGGTCATGCCGAAATGCTGTTTGAACCAGCGGCGCAGTTTCAGCGGTTCGATGCCTTGTTCCAGCAGCAGGGCGTCGGTCCAGCGCAGGTCTGGTTCGGCGTCGACGGCTTTGAGCAATGCCTGGATCCAGTCCGGGGCAATGGCGGCGGCATCCAGCGGCTTGCAACGCAGGCAGGCCCGATAACCGGCCGACATCGCCTCGTCGGCGTGGGCAAAGAACTCGACGTTCTCCGGCTTTGGCTTGCGTGCCGTGCAGCTGGGGCGACAGAAAATACCGGTGGTCTTGACCGCGGTGAAGAAGACCCCCTCGTAGGTGGTGTCTCGTTCAAGCATGGCGCGGACCATCTCGGCGTGAGGCGGAAGCAGCGAGTGATGTAGGTTCATGGGCAGAGCATAGAACCGTGGCCGGGACGACTCCACCGAAAAATCGACAATGAATTCATGATCATTTGGTCGGATGCCCGCGAACAAAAATTGAACCTTCAAGTCTTAGAGGTTCACCCGCTGTTTTTGTCTTTCGGAGACATCATGTCCAAACACAAGAAATCCCTCATCGCCGTAGCTGTCTGTGCCTTGGCGTTCGGCGCCTCGGCTTTGTTGCCTGCCGACCTGTCACCTATCGGTTCGAGCTATGCCGCGGGCGGTGGCAACGGCGGTGGCGGCGGTAATGGAGGCGGTGGCGGCAATGGCGGAGGGAATGGCGGCGGCCACGGTGGCGGCGTGGGCGGCGGGCAAGGCAATGGCAACGGTGGCAAGTCCAGCGACTCCAGCGGCCACGGCAAAGGACTGGCCAGTGATCACGCCGGTACCCGGACTCGCGATCATGGCCTGAGCGGCAAGCACACCGGCACCACCCGCACCGATCGCACCAGCAAGGCGTCGGCGACGTCCGCCATTGCCAAGGACCGTGATACTCGCGGCTTGACCAAGGCCTCGGCGATTTCCGCCGCTACGCCGGGCACCCATAACACCAAGGGCTTGAGCAACGCGACCCGTTCATCGATGAAGAACGACCGCTGATTGCTTGAATGAAATCGCGAGGCCTGTTTCCGGGCCTCGCGATTTTTTTTCGTCTGGCGTTCAGTCCTGTTCGACGAGTCAGTACTTCCAGAACACCGGCGTGAACAGCACCAGCACCGTCAGGATTTCCAGCCGTCCCAGCAGCATGCCGATGGTCAGCAGCCATTTTGCCGCATCCGGCAAGGTCGAGAAGTTGCCGGCCGGGCCGATGATGTTGCCCAAGCCCGGACCCACGTTGCAGACGGCAGTGGCGGCACCGGTCAAGGCGGTCGTCCAGTCCAGGCCGATCAGGGCCAGACCCAGGGCGATGGCGCCGATCGTGATGGTGAAGAAGAACGAGAACGTCAGCAGCGAGCGAACGATTTCCTCGTCGATGGGATGGTTGTTGTATTTCTTCTGGATCACCGCCCGGGGATGGATCAGCTGCTTCAAACTGCCCATCAGCAGCACCCTGGCGACTTGAAAGCGAAAAATCTTCAGGCCCCCGGCCGTGGATCCCGAACAGCCGCCGACGAACGTCAGGTAGAAGAACAGCAGCAGGGCAAAGCTGCCCCACAGCGTGTAGTCACCCAGCGCCACGCCAGTGGTCGTGACGACAGAGGTAACGTTGACCGCCACGATACGGACCGCGTCCCACCACGCGTGATCGCTGTTAAGGCTCAGCCAGGTACCCACCAGCAGCCATGTAACGACCAGGAAACCGATGAAGCCCCTGACTTGCTGGTCCTTGAGCAGGGCGCGCCGATGGCCCCGCAATGTCGCGACATACAGCGTGAAGGGCAGCGATCCGGCCATCATGACGACCACTGACACCCAATGAACCGCCGGTTGGGGCCAGTGCGCCAGGGACGCATCGGAGGTGGAAAAACCTCCGGTGGAAATCAGCGACATCGCATGGTTGATCGCTTCGAAAGGCGTCATGCCCGCAAGCCACAGCCCCAACGTCGAGAGAGCGGTCAAGCCGATGTAGATCCACAGGATGTAATTGGCCGCGACGTGAGAGCGCGGCGTGACTTTCTCCGACCAGTCCGAAGATTCGGTCTGGAACAGCCGCATGCCGCCGACCCGCAGCAGCGGCAGGACCGCCACGGCCATGCCGATAAAGCCGATTCCGCCGAGCCAGTGCAGCATCGACCGCCAGATCAACAGGCCGGGCGATGCGCTATCCAACCCGGTCAGGATGGTCGAGCCGGTGGTGGTGATGCCTGACATGGTCTCGAAAAATGCATCGGTGTAGCTGATGTGCTGGATGAACACCATCGGCAGGGCGGCGAATGCGCAGACAATTACCCAACTGGCGGTGGTGAGCAGGTACATTTCCCTGGGGCGCATCTGGACGTGGTCCGGCCTTCCACGGGCCACCAGTGCCACACCGCACACGAAGGTGATCAGGCTCGACCATAGAAATGCCGACAAGTCATCGTTGCGCTCGTAGAACATCAGCGTAAACAGCGGAATCGCCATGCTGATCGCAAGGGTGATCAGGAAAATCCCGAGGATGAAACCGATGAGACGCAGAACCGCTATAGACATGGATGACGCCTGATTCAAAGAGCTGCCCAGTATCGATTTGGTGAATCGCTTACCGCGTAAAATTTGCGTAAAAAAATGAAGCGGAAGTGCTCGACGACAAAGGCAGTTTTCTTCAATACCCGAGCAGGCGACCCCTTTACCTTGGGGCCTCTTTCCTGAACTGAAGAAGATATGTGATGAGCTTGATATTTTCCATGGCCACCTTTGCCCTGGTGGCTTCCATTACTCCGGGCCCGGTCAATATCGTCGCCCTCAGCTCCGGTGCCCGATATGGATTTCGCGCAACCTTGCGCCATGTCGCCGGCGCCACCCTCGGGTTCGTCCTGCTGCTGGTCTTGATGGGATTGGGGTTGCATGAAGTATTGCAACGCTGGCCTGGGCTCACGCGTGTGGTGCAACTGGCTGGCGTGGCGTTCCTCTTGTACATGGCCTGGAAACTGGCGGTGGACAACGGCGAGCTGGGTGACCGGGACGAGGGGCGCGCGCCTTCGATGTTCCATGGCGCGTTGATGCAGTGGCTCAACCCCAAGGCGTGGCTGGCTTGCGTGGCGGGGATGGGCGCCTTCGTGGCCGACGGCGAGGCGCGGCTGGTGTGGCAGTTTGCGGCGATCTACCTGGTCATCTGCTATGTCTCGGTGGGTTGCTGGGCCTATGCGGGCAGCTTTCTGCGCACGTGGCTGGGTAACCCGGCGACCATGCGCCTGTTCAATCGATTGATGGCGGCGTTGTTGGTGGCGAGCGCGGTGTATCTGTTGTTGCCTTGAGTCTGACGAGGTGTCCAACTGGCAGAGCTTTTGTGGCGAGGGAGCTTGCTCCCGCTCGACTGCGCAGCAGTCGCCAGGTTTTGGGGCTACTGCGTAGCCCAGCGGGAGCAAGCTCCCTCGCCACGGAGTCAAGTGGCTATATCAGCCGCGATACTGCCCGGGGGTAGCCGCCAGGTGTTGCTTGAACGCCCGTTGGAAGTGCGCCTGATCGGCAAACCCGCTGTCCAGCGCCACATCGGCAATCAGCTTGCCCTCGCGCAGTTGACGGCGGGCGAACTGGATGCGCCGGTTGATCAGGAAGGCATGCGGTGTCATGCCGTAGTGGCGCTTGAAAGCCCGGCTCAAATAGGATGGCGAAAGCTGCGCGAAGGCGCAGATATCCTCAAGCTTGAGGGCTTCGGTGCAATGGTCGTGAATGAACTGCGCCGCCCGCATCAGCGCCGGGTGGCTGCCACGCTCCGGACGTCCGGCCGGGTTGAGTCGATGCTGGAGATCGGTGAAAAACACTTCGGCGGCGACTTGCTTGCCACTGGTATCGATATGTTCAGCCACCAGCGTTTCGTAGAGCCCGCACAGGCCGGAGAAAAGCGCGACATCACGGCTATGGGTTGTGCCGAATGCCTGGAAGTCCAGCGAGGGGTCAAAGCCGATACGGCGTTGCAGATCCCGCAGCCATTGGGTATCGACATACAGCATCACATAAGACCAGGGCTGATCGTCGATCGGATTGCAAGCATGGACGTCGCCGGGATTCATCAGCACTACCGTGCCGCTCTGGACCTGGAACCGCGATTGTTCGTGCAGGTAGGTGCTGCGTCCGGCGGTGATCGCGCCGATGGAAAAGTGATCATGGGAATGCCGTGAATAACAGACCTTGCGGCCATCGGCGATGGCCCGGGCCTCGATGAAAGGCAGCGCCGCGTCGCGCCAGAAGCGTGGGGCGGCGTCGTGGTTGGCGGGCTTCATCAGGCAATGTCCTGTTTTATTGGCTGTGCCTGAGTGTATGCGTCCGTGCCGGAAAATGCCCGTTCGAGTTTGCTCCGGTCTGGGCTAGACTCTGATGAGTTCCGCCAACGGAGTTACCGATGCTTGCGCCAGGCAAACCTGACAACGAAGCCGTTCGCCTCAAACAATTGCAGTCGCTCAAGCTGCTCGATACCCCTCCCGAGGAGCGGTTTGACCGCCTGACCCGTCTCGCCCGGCGTCTGTTCAACGTGCCGATCGCCCTGGTGTCGCTGGTGGACGCCAATCGGCAATGGTTCAAGTCAAGCGCCGGCCTGGAAGCCAGTGAGACCCCGCGCGAGGTGTCGTTCTGCGGGCATGCGATCTTGCAGGACGAGATCCTGGAGATTTGCGACGCGGAACAGGACGTGCGGTTCCACGATAATCCGTTGGTCAAGGGCCAACCTGGCATCCGCTTCTATGCGGGGCATCCGCTGGGGCTGGATGATGGCAGCAAGATGGGCACCCTGTGCTTGTTGGACACCCGGCCGCGCACCCTCAACGACGACGAACGCGAGCTGCTTCGCGATCTGGCGAGCATGGCCGAGCAGGAGCTGGTTGCCGTGCAGATGGCCAGCATGGATGAATTGACGCTGCTGTCCAATCGGCGCGGCTTCATGACGCTGGCCCAGCACGCGCTGAGTGTCTGCAGCCGTCTTTCGCGGCCGGCGACACTGCTGTTTTTCGATCTCAACGACTTCAAGCCGATCAACGATCGCTTCGGGCACGCGGAAGGCGACGGCGCGCTGAAGACGTTCGCCGACGTATTGCGCATTGCCTTTCGTGAAAGCGACGTGATCGGTCGCATGGGCGGAGACGAGTTCGTCGCCCTGCTCACCGGCGCCTCCCATGTCGAGACGACGGCGATCATGGCACGGCTCAGGGAAATGCTCGACGAGCGCAACATAACGTTGCAGCGCGGCTATGACATCGATTTCAGCGTGGGCCAGATCGAATACGACCCCGAGCGACATGAGTCGATCGACAGCCTGCTGGCAGAGGCGGATGCGGCGATGTATGCGCAGAAGCAGGGACGGCGCAATAGCCCAAACTGATTGAGCTGCCCCCCGACATCACCCTCAACTGACCCACCGTCTTCGCGAGCAGGCTCGCTCCCACACGGTCTCGAGTTGTGCCTGACACTCCGGATGGCGCAGAACCACTGTGGGAGCGAGCCCGCTCGCGAAGAGGCCAGCCCATTCAGCATCCCTGTCAACTGACCCACCGCCTTCGCGAGCAAGCTCGCTCCCACAGGATTTTGTGTTGTGCCTGGATGCTCCTAGTGGCGCAGCTCCACTGTGGGAGCGAGCTTGCTCGCGAAGAGGCCAGCCCATTCAGCATCCCCGTCGACTGATGCACCGCCATCGCGAGCAAGCTCGTCCCCACACGGTCTCGAGTTGTGCTGACACTCCGGATGGCGCAGAACCACTGTGGGAGCGAGCCTGCTCGCGAAGAGGCCAGCCCATTCAGCATCTATGGCGACTGAAAAACCGCCTTCGCGAGCAAGCTCGCTCCCACAGGATTTTGTGTTGTGCCTGACACTCCGGATGGCGCAGAACCACTGTGGGAGCGAGCTTGCTCGCGAAGAGGCCAGCCCATTCAGCATCTATGGCGACTGAAAAACCGCCTTCGCGAGCAGGCTCGCTCCCACAGGGTTTTGTGTTTCGCCTGGATACTCCGGATGGCGCAGCTCCATTGTGGGAGCGAGCCTGCTCGCGAAGAGGCCAGTACATTCAGCATCCCTGTCGACTGAAACACCGCCATCGCGAGCAGGCTCGCTCCCACAGGATTTTGTGTTGTGCCTGGATGCTCCGAATGGCGCAGCTCCATTGTGGGAGCGAGCTTGCTCGCGAAGAGGCCAGCCCATTCAGCATCCCCGTCGACTGATGCACCGCCATCGCGAGCAAGCTCGTCCCCACACGGTCTCGAGTTGTGCTGACACTCCGGATGGCGCAGAACCACTGTGGGAGCGAGCCTGCTCGCGAAGAGGCCAGCCCATTCAGCATCTATGGCGACTGAAAAACCGCCTTCGCGAGCAAGCTCGCTCCCACAGGATTTTGTGTTGTGCCTGACACTCCGGATGGCGCAGAACCACTGTGGGAGCGAGCTTGCTCGCGAAGAGGCCAGTACATTCAGCATCCCCGTCGACTGAAACCCCGCCATCGCGAGCAAGCTCGCTCCCACAGGTGATTTTGCAGGGCATAAAAAAACGCCGCTTGGCCTTTCCAGGGCAAGCGGCGTTTTATTGCAACGTGAAGATTTACTCTTCGATGTTGCCCATGGCGGTGGTGTTGAAGCCGCCGTCCACGTACATGATTTCACCGCTGATGCCCGACGCGAGGTCCGAGCACAGGAAGGCGCCGGCGTTGCCGACTTCTTCGATGGTGACGTTGCGACGCAGCGGGGTTTGCGCTTCGTTGGCGGCCAGCATCTTGCGGAAGTTCTTGATGCCGGAAGCGGCGAGGGTGCGGATCGGGCCGGCCGATACGCAGTTCACGCGGGTGCCGTCCGGGCCCAGGGAGCCGGCCAGGTAGCGAACGCCAGCTTCCAGGGATGCCTTGGCCATGCCCATGACGTTGTAGTTCGGCATGGTGCGCTCGGCGCCCAGGTACGACAGGGTCAGCAGGCTGCCGTTGCGGCCTTTCATCATCTCGCGACCGGCCTTGGCCAGGGCCACGAAGCTGTAGGCGCTGATGTCGTGGGCAATGCGGAAACCTTCACGGGTGGTGGCTTCGGTGAAATCGCCATCCAGTTGGTCGCCCGGGGCGAAGCCCACGGAGTGCACGATGCAGTCCAGGCCATCCCACTTCTTGCTCAGTTCTTCGAAGACCTTGGCGATTTCTTCATCGCTGGCGACGTCGCACGGGAAGCACAGCTCAGGGCTCGAACCCCAGCCTTGCGCGAACTCTTCGACACGACCCTTGAGTTTGTCGTTCTGATAAGTGAAGGCAAGCTCAGCGCCCTCGCGATGCATGGCGGCAGCGATGCCGGATGCGATGGACAGCTTGCTGGCGACACCGACGATCAGTACGCGCTTACCGGCGAGAAAACCCATGTGTTGCTCCTCTTTCAGGTTATTCGGCAGTTGTCGGGGCCAGGAAAGCGGCCTCCAGCAACTGCTGTGTATAGGGGTGTTGCGGCGCGGCGAATATGCTGCGGGCATCACCTTGTTCGACCACTTGGCCATGCTTGACCACCATCAACTGGTGGCTCAGCGCTTTGACGACAGCCAGGTCATGGCTGATAAACAGGTACGTCAGGTTGTACTTGGTTTGCAATGACCGCAACAGCTCCACCACCTGGCGTTGCACGGTACGGTCCAGGGCCGACGTTGGTTCGTCCAGCAGAATCAACGCCGGCTTGAGCACCAGGGCCCGGGCAATGGCGATGCGCTGCCGTTGCCCTCCGGAAAATTCGTGGGGGTAGCGGTTCCGGGTTTCCGGGTCCAGGCCTACCTCCTTCAATGCCGCGATTATCGCTTGTTCCTGTTCGGCTTCGGTGCCGATCTTGTGGATCCGCAGTCCTTCGCCGACGATCTGGCTCACACACATCCGCGGGCTCAGGCTGCCAAACGGGTCCTGAAACACCACTTGCATCTCCCGGCGCAACGGCCGGACTTGCTGTTGCGACAGGCTATCGAGCTGCTTGCCCTCGAAGCGGATCCCGCCCTGGCTGCCGATCAACCGCAAGATCGCCAGCCCCAGCGTGGACTTGCCGGAACCGCTCTCGCCGACGATGCCCAGGGTCTGGCCCTGGGGCAGGCTGAAGCGGATTCCGTCCACCGCCTTGATGTAATCCGTCGTGCGCTTGAACAGGCCTTTCTTGATCGGGAACCAGACTTTCAGGTCCTCGACCTCCAGCAGCGGCGGGCCGACCACGTTGGTCGCCGGGTTGCCGCTGGGCTCGGCGGCCAGCAATTCCCGAGTGTACGGATGTTGCGGCGCGCGGAACAACTCTGCGCACGATGCCTGTTCGACGATGCAACCGCGCTGCATGACACATACGCGATGCGCAATTCTTCGCACCAGGTTCAAATCGTGGCTGATCAGCAGCAGCGACATGCCCAGGCGCGCCTGCAAATCCTTGAGCAGATCGAGGATTTTCAGCTGCACGGTGACGTCCAGCGCGGTGGTCGGTTCGTCGGCTATCAGCAGTTCCGGCTCGTTGGCCAGGGCCATCGCGATCATTACCCGCTGACGCTGGCCACCGGACAGTTCGTGGGGCAACGCCTTGAGCCGTTTGTGCGGTTCGGGGATGCCGACCAGTTCCAGCAGCTCAAGGGAGCGACGGGTGGCGACCTTGCCGGTCAGGCCCTTGTGGATGCCGAGCACTTCATTGAGCTGTTTTTCAATGCAGTGCAGCGGGTTCAGGGAAGTCATCGGCTCCTGGAAAATCATCGCGATCCGATTGCCACGGATATGGCGGATGGTCTTTTCCTTGAGGCCCAGCAGATTCTGGCCGGCGTACTGGATGGTCCCGGTCGGGTGGTGGGCCAGCGGGTAGGGCAGCAAGCGCAGGATCGAATGGGCCGTCACCGACTTGCCCGAGCCGCTTTCACCCACCAGCGCGAGGGTTTCGCCGCGCTTGATGTCGAAGCTGACGCCCTCGACCACGCGCTGGCGGCGTTCGCCAACGATGAATTCCACCGCCAGGTCGCGTACTTCGATCAGATTGTCCTGGTTCATTTCACTTCCTCGGATCGAAGGCATCGCGAGCGGACTCGCCGATGAACACCAACAGGCTCAGCATGATCGCCAGCACGGCGAATGCGCTGATGCCCAGCCAGGGCGCCTGCAGATTGGACTTGCCCTGGGCCACCAGCTCGCCGAGGGATGGTGCTCCGGCCGGCAGGCCGAAACCGAGAAAATCCAGGGCGGTGAGGGTGCCGATGGCGCCGGTGAGGATGAACGGCATGAAGGTCATGGTCGAGACCATGGCGTTGGGCAGGATGTGGCGGAACATGATCGCGCCATTTTGCATGCCCAGCGCTCGCGCGGCGCGCACGTATTCGAGGTTGCGCCCGCGCAGGAACTCGGCGCGCACCACATCCACCAGGCTCATCCAGGAAAACAGCAACATGATGCCCAGCAGCCACCAGAAGTTCGGCTGGACGAAGCTGGCGAGAATGATCAGCAGATAGAGCACCGGCAGCCCGGACCAGATTTCCAGGAAACGCTGGCCGGCCAGGTCTACCCAGCCGCCATAGAAGCCCTGCAACGCACCGGCGATCACCCCGATGATCGAGCTGAGCACCGTCAGCGTGAGCGCGAACAGCACCGAGATGCGAAAGCCATAGATGACCCGCGCCAGCACGTCGCGGCCCTGGTCATCGGTGCCCAGCCAGTTCACCGACGAGGGCGGTGCCGGGGCCGGGACCTTCAAGTCGTAATTGATGCTCTGGTAGCTGAATGGAATCGGTGCCCACACGACCCAGGCGTCCTTGGCGGCGAGCAACTCGCGGATATACGGGCTCTTGTAGTTGGCCTCCAACGGGAATTCGCCGCCGAACGTCGTTTCCGGGTAACGCTTCAGGGCCGGGAAGTACCAGCCGCCGTCGTAGTGCACCACCAGTGGCTTGTCGTTGGCAATAAGCTCGGCGCCCAGGCTGAGCACGAACAAGAACAGAAACAGCCACAACGACCACCAGCCACGCTTGTTGGCCTTGAACAGTTCGAAACGGCGACGATTGAGAGGAGAGAGGTTCATCTCAATGCTCCCGGCTTTCGAAGTCGATACGCGGATCGACGAAGGTATAGGTCAGGTCGCCGATCAGTTTCACTACCAGCCCCAGCAGGGTAAAGATGAACAGTGTGCCGAAGACCACCGGGTAATCACGGTTGATGGCGGCTTCGAAGCTCATCAACCCGAGGCCGTCGAGGGAGAAGATCACTTCCACCAGCAGCGAGCCGGTAAAGAAGATCCCGATGAACGCCGAAGGGAAACCGGCAATCACCAGCAGCATGGCGTTGCGAAATACATGCCCGTAGAGCACCCGGTTGCGCGTCAGCCCCTTGGCCTTGGCGGTGACCACGTACTGCTTGTTGATTTCATCGAGGAAACTGTTCTTGGTCAGCAGCGTCATGGTGGCAAAGTTGCCGATCACCAGGGCGGTGACGGGCAAGGCCAGGTGCCAGAAATAATCGAGGATCTTGCCGCCCAGGCTCAGCTCCTCGAAATTGTTCGACGTCAGGCCCCGTAATGGAAACCAGTCGAAATAGCTGCCGCCGGCAAACACCACGATCAGCAGGATGGCGAACAGGAACGACGGGATCGCGTAGCCGATGATGATCGCCGAGCTGGTCCACACGTCGAAATGGCTGCCGTGCCGCGTGGCCTTGGCAATCCCCAGCGGGATCGACACCAGGTACATGATCAGCGTGCTCCACAGCCCGAGGGAGATCGACACCGGCATCTTTTCC
Organism: Pseudomonas sp. Z1-29; assembly: GCF_051131995.1. Lineage (NCBI taxonomy): Bacteria > Pseudomonadati > Pseudomonadota > Gammaproteobacteria > Pseudomonadales > Pseudomonadaceae > Pseudomonas > Pseudomonas sp. Z1-29. Next base: position 2,508,019 of record NZ_CP071645.1, read on the forward strand.
TTGATCAGGTCGATGACCTTGGCGTCGCGGAAAAAGCTGTCGCCAAAGTCCAGGCGGGCGTAGTTCTTGATCATGATCCACAGGCGTTCGGGGGCCGACTTGTCGAACCCGTACATGCGCTCGATTTCCTTGACCAGTGCCGGATCCAGGCCTTGGGCGCCGCGGTAGGAGGAGCCGGCCACTGACACTTCCGCGCCGCCGCCGGCGATGCGGCTGGTAGCGCCTTCGAAACCTTCGAGCTTGGCGATCATCTGTTCCACCGGCCCACCGGGCGCGGCCTGGATGATCACGAAGTTGATCAGCAGGATGCCGAACAGGGTCGGGATGATGAGCAGCAGGCGCCGAAAAATATAAGCCAGCATCAGGTTACTCCACGCTCACAGGGGCGGCGACTTGCTGCTCGATCACTTGTTTTTCCACTTCTTCGGCCGGCTTGATGTCCGGTTTGACCCACCACGTGGTAGTGCCGATGTCGTAGGTCGGGGTGATTTCAGGGTGGCCTATGTGGTTCCAGTAGGCCACGCGCCAGGTCTTGATGTGCCAGTTGGGGATCACGTAGTAGCCCCACTGCAGCACCCGGTCCAGCGCCCGGGCATGGGCTACCAGGCTTTTGCGCGAATCGGCGTTGATCAACTGTTCCACCAACTGGTCGACGGCCGGGTCCTTCAGGCCCATGGTATTGCGGCTGCCAGGCTTGTCCGCGGCAGCCGACATCCAGAACTCGCGCTGCTCGTTACCCGGCGAGCTGGACTGCGGGAAGCTGCCCACCACCAGATCGAAGTCCCGGGAGCGCACGCGGTTGATGTACTGGGACACGTCGACGCGGCGAATCACCAGCTCGATGCCGAGGTCGCTCAGGTTGCGCTTGAAGGGCAGCAGCACCCGCTCGAATTCGGTCTGGGCCAGGAGGAATTCCAGCACCACCGGTTTGCCCTGGGCGTCGACCATCTTGTCGTCGACGATGCGCCAGCCGGCCTCTTGCAACAATTGATAGGCCTTGCGCTGCTGGTCGCGGATCATGCCGCTGCCATCGCAGACCGTCGGCTGGAAGGTTTCGCTGAAAACCTGTTCGGGAATCTTGCCGCGCAGCGGTTCGAGAATCTTCAATTCGTCTTCGCCGGGCAGGCCGGTCGCGGCCATTTCCGAGTTCTCGAAATAGCTGCGGGTGCGGGCGTAGGCACCGTGGAACAACTGCTTGTTGGTCCATTCGAAGTCCAGCAACAGGCTCAACGCCTGGCGCACCCGCACGTCCTGGAAGATCGGGCGGCGCAGGTTGTAGACAAAACCCTGCATGCCGGTGGGGTTGCCGTTGGGGATCTGTTCCTTGATCAGGCGGCCTTCGCTGACGGCGGGAATGTTGTAGGCGTTGGCCCAGTTCTTGGCAGCCATCTCCAGCCAGAAATCGAATTGCCCGGCTTTCAATGCCTCTACCGCCACGGTGTTGTCGCGGTAGTAATCCGTGGTCAGTACGTCGAAATTGTAGAAGCCGCGGTTGACCGCCAGGTCCTTGCCCCAGTAATCCTTGACGCGCTCGTAGCGGATCGAACGCCCCGCCTTCACTTCGGTGACCCGGTAGGGGCCGCTGCCGAGAGGGATCTCCAGGTTGCCCTTGTTGAAGTCGCGGTTGGCCCACCAGTGCTTGGGCAATACCGGCAATTGGCCGAGGATCAGCGGCAGTTCGCGGTTATTGGTGTGCTTGAACTTGAACAGGACCTTGAGTGGCGTCTCGGCGACGACTTCGGCGACGTCGTTGTAATAACCGCGGAACATCGGTGCGCCGTCCCTGGTCAGGGTCTCGAAGCTGAACACGACGTCTTCGGCGCGCACCGGATGGCCGTCGTTGAAGCGGGCTTCGGGGCGCAGGTAGAAGCGCACCCAGCCATTGTCCGGGGCCTTCTCGATCTTTTCGGCGATCAGGCCGTACTCGGTAAAGGGCTCGTCGAGGCCTTGCTTGGCCAGGGTGTCGTAGATCAGGCCGATATCCTCGGCCGGTACGCCCTTGCTGATAAACGGGTTGAGGCTGTCGAAGCCGCCGAACCCGCCCTGACGGAATATCCCGCCCTTGGGGGCATCCGGGTTCACGTAGTCGAAATGCTTGAAGTCGGCCGGGTACTTCGGCGGCTCGTTATACAACGTCAAGGCGTGTTGCGGCGCGGCACAGGCCAGCCCTGCGAATAACAGGCCGCTGGCCTGCAGGAGCAGGGCGCGTAAAGGCTTCATTGATCTTTCTCCGAAGATTTCAGCCACCATGCGCTCAGGCCCAGGGTGTAGGGCGGCGTAGTGACGAAGGCGAACCGGTTGCGGTACGCCAGGCGATGATAATTGAGATACCAGTTGGGAATGCAGTAATGCTGCCATAGCAGCACGCGGTCCAGGGCCTTGCCGGCGGCGACCTGTTCGTCGCGAGTCTGGGCGGCGAGCAGCTTCTCCAGCAGGTGATCGACCACGGGGTTGGCGATGCCCGCATAGTTTTTACTGCCCTTGATCCCGACCTGGCTGGAGTGGAAATACTGCCATTGCTCAAGGCCCGGGCTGAGGGTCTGGCTCAGGGTCAGCAGGATCATGTCGAAATCGAACTGGTCCAGGCGCTGCTTGTACTGGGCGCGGTCCACCGTGCGCAGACGGGCCTGGACGCCGATGCTGGCGAGGTTCTCGACGTAGGGCTGGAGGATGCGCTCCAGGTTCGGATTCACCAACAGGATTTCGAAGCGCAAGGGCTGCTTGTCGGCGTTCAGCAAGTGCTGGCCGTGGAGGGTCCATCCGGCTTCTTTCAACAGACCCAGGGCCTTGCGCAGTGTCTCGCGCGGAACGCCGCGACCGTCGGTGCGAGGCAGGCTGAAGGGTTCGGTCAGCAACCGGGGCGGCAATTGTTCGCGATAGGGCTTGAGCAGCAGCCATTCGTGGCCCACGGGCAGGCCCGTGGCCGAAAACTCACTGTTGGGGTAATAGCTGAGTGTGCGTTTGTAGGCACCGCTGAACAGCGTGCGGTTGGTCCATTCGAAATCGAACATCAATCCCAGGGCTTCGCGCACCTTGACCTCGGCGAAGGTGCTGCGCCGCGTGTTCATGAACAGGCCCTGGGTCTGGGTCGGAATCTGATGGGGAATCTGCGCCTTGATCACATCGCCACGGTTGATCGCCGGGAAGTTGTAGCCGTTGGCCCAGTTCTTGGCCTGGTGTTCGATGTAGATATCGAATTCACCGGCCTTGAACGCTTCGAAGGCCACCTCGCTGTCGCGGTAGAACTCGACGACCATGCGGTCGTAGTTGTATTTGCCGCGATTGACCGGCAGGTCCTTGCCCCAGTAGTCCTTGACCCGTTCGAAGACCAGCTGGCGACCGGGCTGCACCTTGGTGATGCGATAAGGGCCACTGCCCAGGGGAGGCTCGAAGGTGGTCGCCTTGAAGTCGCGGTCTTTCCAGTAGTGCTGGGGCAGCACCGGCAGTTCCCCCAGGCGCAGGATCAGCAAGGGATTGCCCGCACGCTTGAAGACAAAGCGGATTTTCAGCGGATTGAGGATATCGACCCGCAGCACTTCCTGCAGGTTGGTGCGGTATTGCGGATGACCTTCCTTGAGCAGCGTCCTGTAGGAAAACGCCACGTCATAAGCGGTGATCGGCACGCCGTCATGGAACCGCGCCTCTGGCCGCAGGTTGAACACCACCCAGCTACGATCCTCGCTGTATTCCACGGATCGGGCGATCAAGCCGTAGCTCGACGTCGGTTCGTCGCCGGACGGTGCGTACTGGCCGGTGCCAACCATCAACGGCTCGTTCAATTCATTGATGCCGTATTGCAGGAAATTTGCCGTGGAAACCGGGCTGCTGCCCTTGAAGGTATACGGATTGAGTGTGTCGAAGGTGCCAAATGCCATGACCCGCAAGGTGCCGCCCTTGGGCGCTTGCGGGTTGACCCAGTCGAAGTGGGTGAATCTGGCCGGGTACTTGAGCGTGCCGAACTGCGCATAGCCATGGCTTTCGCTGATGGTGGCGCCGGCGGGGGAGCTCAAGGCCAGGCTGATCAGGAACAGGAGGAGGGGACGTATCAAGTCTGAGATCCGATCCAGGCGGCTTGGGCTTTTATGGCCTGTACAGTAACAGCTTGTATCGGCAGGAAAAAGGCGGGGGCTCAAAGCGCTGGATTACCTGGATCCATGGCGAGAGTGCCTTTGTGGCGAGGGAGCTTGCTCCCGCTGGGTTGCGAAGCAACCCGTGAACCTGGCACCTCGGTGTGACAGGTGAATTGAGTCGCTGCTTTTGGGGCTGCTGTGCAGCCCAGCGGGAGCAAGCTCCCTCGCCACAACAAGCTCCTCGCCGGAGCCGCGGTGTCAGTGTGGGGAATAGACCGTCAGCATCTGTCCAGGCTTGAGCGCCTTGCCCATGCGCGGGTTCCAGCGCTTGAGGTGCTGCATTTCGACGTTGAAGCGCTTGGCAACGACGTAAAGCGAGTCGCCTTGCTTGACCTTGTATTGGGTCTGCTTCTTCTGTTCGTTGCTCTTGGCGGCTACGACAGTGTTGATGCGTTTGCCGCTGGCCTTGGTTGCCTTGGTGGCCTTGACGTCTTGCATGACCAGGGTCTGGCCGACCTTGAGCTTGTTGCCGCTGAGCTTGTTCCAGCGTTGCAGGTCCTTGGTCTGGACGTTGTTGGCCTTGGCGATCTGGGCCAGGTTGTCGCCGCGCTTGACCCGGTAGCTGCGCCGTACACCTTCCACTTCGCTGTCATCGGCGTTTTCGAAGACCGGCTTGAGCGAGCGCGGGCTGATCAATTCTTCTGGGCGCATGGTCGACAGGCTGGCGGTCAGCAACTGTGCCTTGGAGGTCGGGACCAGCAGGTGTTGTGGGCCGTCGACGGTGGTGCGTTGCTTGAACGCCGGGTTGAGCTGGAACAGCTCGTCTTCGTCGATGTTCGCCACCGCTGCGACTTTTGAAAGGTCCATGCGCTGGTTGATCTCGACGACCTGGAAGTAGGGTTCGTTGGCGATCGGGTTGAGGTTCACGCCGTAGGCATCGGGGGCCAGTACCACTTGGGACAGCGCCAGCAGCTTCGGCACGTAGGCCTGGGTTTCGCTGGGCAGAGGCAGGTTCCAGTAGTCGGTGGGCAGGCCGAGCTTTTCGTTGCGCTCGATGGCCCGGCTGACCGTGCCTTCACCGGCGTTGTAGGCCGCCAGCGCCAACAGCCAGTCGCCATTGAACATGTCATGCAGGCGCGTCAGGTAATCCATGGCGGCCGTGGTCGACGCAGTGATGTCGCGACGTCCGTCGTAGAAACGCGTCTGGCGCAGGTTGAAATAACGCCCGGTGGAGGGGATGAACTGCCACAGGCCCACCGCGTTGGCGCGGGAATAGGCCATCGGGTTATAGGCGCTTTCGATCACCGGCAACAGCGCCAGCTCCAGCGGCATGTTGCGCTCTTCCAGGCGCTCGACGATGTAGTGGATGTACAGGCTGCCGCGCTCGCCGGCGTTTTCCAGGAAGGACGGATTGCTGGCGAACCACAGGCGCTGCTGCTCGATGCGCGGGTTGACCCCGGCGGTTTCCTGCAGCTGGAAGCCCTGGCGCATGCGTTCCCAGACGTCCTGGGGCACTTGCGGGCTGGGTTTTTCCGTCAGCCAGACGGGTTTTTGCTTGGCTCGCGCGGCGATATTCGGCGTATGCGCGACATCGGCCTGCGGCACCTGGCTGGTGCTCTGGCAGCCGGCCAGCGTGGCGGACACAGCCACCGCGATGGCTTGAGCCAAGCGGGTCAATGTGTCTGACTGGACGGACCTGCGAATAGATGACGACATTGGCTGGAAGTAAGTTCCGGGCAAAAATGTCGGCCGATTCTAGGAAGCGCACCCCAACAGGTCAACCATTCAGAATTTTTGTATCAATTGATAGCGGGCTTAGAACTTATCTTTCCAGGCCCTCAAGGCCGCAAAAACCTCACTCGCCGTCTGGTTACGCTGGCCGTTCCGTTCGTCTGCTTTTTCTTTAACGGATGTTTCAGAGATGCGCAAAAACGGATTGGTGAGCTTTTCCAGGGCCAGGGTCGACGGCAGGGTGATGACACCCTGGCTGCGCTGCTCGGTGACTTTCTCCAGGCGCGCGGCAATGTCCGGGTTGGCCGGCTCGACCGCGACGGCAAACTTCAGGTTGCTCAGGGTATATTCATGGGTGCAGTAGACGAGCGTATCGTCGGGCAGTGCGGCGAGGCGGCTCAAGGAGTGGTGCATCTGCTCGGGCGTGCCCTCGAAGAGCCGGCCGCAACCGGCGGCGAACAGCGTGTCGCCGCAGAACAGCAGGCCGCGATGGTAGTAGGCGATATGCCCAAGGGTGTGTCCGGGCACGGCGTGAATATCGAAGTCCAGGCCCAGCACGTTGACCTTGGCGTTGTCCTCCAGGGCGATGTCCCGCGCCGGGATGTTTTCGCTGGCCGGCCCGTAGACGGTGGCGTTCGTCGCGCTTTTCAGCGCCGCGACACCGCCGACATGGTCATGGTGGTGATGAGTGACCAGGATGTCGCTCAGGACCCAGCCCGGATGGGCGTCGAGCCAGGCCCGTACGGGGGCGGCGTCGCCCGGGTCGACCACGGCGCAGCGCTGGGTCGAGTGATCCTGTAACAACCAGATGTAGTTATCGGTAAACGCGGGCAGGGCACTGATCTGTATCATCGCTGAATTCGCCAAGCTCAAAACAAAGGCGCATCTTAGAACTTCCTGGCGCGTTGGAGAATGCAATGACCGATGAAGCGTTCGCTCAGGCTGATCCTGAATGGCTGGCATTGATCAGTTCCGCCCGTGAATGGCTGTCCGGCCCTGTCGGGCAATTCCTGCTGGAAGAAGAACGGCGCATGCTCGAAGACGAGTTGGGCCGGTTCTTCGGCGGCTACCTGGTGCATTACGGCCCCTCGGCGCAGACCCCACCGTCGGCCCCGCAGGTGCAGCGCAACGTACGCCTGGGCGCGCCGTTGCCTGGCGTGGAAATCGTCTGCGAGGAGCAGGCCTGGCCGTTGAGCGAGCATGCCGCCGACGTGGTGGTCATGCAGCACGGCCTGGATTTCTGCCTGTCGCCCCATGGCCTGTTGCGCGAGGCCGCCAGCAGCGTGCGTCCCGGTGGCCATTTGTTGATTGTCGGCATCAACCCCTGGAGCAGTTGGGGGCTGCGTCATGTATTCGCCGGCGACGCGCTGCGCCAGGCCCGTTGCATCTCGGCATCGCGAGTGGGCGACTGGCTCAACCTGCTCGGCTTCGCGCTGGAGAAACGCCGCTTCGGGTGCTATCGTCCGCCGCTTGCGTCGCCCAAGTGGCAGGCCCGTCTGGCCGGCTGGGAGCGCAAGGCCGGTGACTGGCAATTGTCCGGCGGCGGCTTCTATCTGCTGGTGGCGCGCAAGATCGTGGTCGGCTTGCGCCCGGTACGCCAGGCGCGGCGCGAGCCGGTGGGCAAGCTGATTCCCTTGCCGATGGCCAAGGTCAATCGCCGTCACATCGAGCCGTAACTTTTATTTCCAATGGTTCTGGCCGGCATTCGGCTTCGGGCGTCGAGCGTTCCCGGCCGGTGGGCCTTTGCATTTTTTCTGGATAGATTGGAATGAGCGATAGCGTAGAACTTTTCACTGATGGCGCCTGCAAGGGCAATCCGGGCCCGGGTGGCTGGGGTGCGTTGCTGGTGTGCAAGGGCGTGGAAAAGGAACTCTGGGGCGGCGAAGCCAATACCACCAACAATCGCATGGAACTGATGGGCGCCATTCGCGGCCTGGAAGAACTCAAGCGGCCATGTGATGTGCTGCTGGTGACCGACTCGCAGTATGTAATGAAAGGCATCAACGAGTGGATGGCCAACTGGAAGAAGCGCGGCTGGAAAACGGCGGCGAAGGAGCCGGTCAAGAACGCTGATCTGTGGAAGCTGCTGGACGAGCAGGTCAACCGCCACAACGTCACCTGGAAATGGGTGCGCGGGCACATCGGCCATCACGGCAACGAGCGGGCCGACCAGTTGGCCAATCGTGGGGTGGATGAGGTGCGGGGGTACAAGCAGGCTTGATCCAAAAGCGGTCCCGGGCTTATCCCACCGAATAGCGTGCTAACATCCGCGCTTTTGCAAGACTGCCCGTTTGAGAGCTGAACACTGATGGCCAACAGATCTGTAGTACTGGATACCGAAACCACCGGCATGCCGGTGACCGACGGTCACCGGATTATCGAAATCGGCTGTGTCGAGCTGATCGGTCGACGCCTGACCGGTCGTCATTTCCACGTTTACCTGCAACCGGACCGCGAAAGCGACGAGGGTGCCATTGGCGTGCACGGCATCACCAACGAATTCCTGGTGGGCAAGCCGCGTTTCGCCGAGGTAGCCGATGAGTTCTTCGAATTCATCCAGGGCGCGCAGTTGATCATCCATAACGCGGCGTTCGACGTCGGGTTCATCAACAACGAATTCGCCCTGATGGGCCAGCACGACCGGGCCGACATCACCCGGCATTGCACTATCCTCGATACCTTGATGATGGCGCGGGAGCGGCATCCGGGCCAGCGCAACAGCCTTGATGCCTTGTGCAAGCGCTACGGGGTCGACAACTCCGGTCGTGAGCTGCACGGCGCCTTGCTCGACTCCGAGATCCTCGCCGACGTCTACCTGACCATGACTGGCGGTCAGACCAGCCTGTCCCTGGCCGGCAATGCGTCTGACGGCAATGGCACCGGCGAAGGTTCGGGTAACCAGGCGAGCGAGATCCGGCGTTTGCCGGCAGACCGCAAGCCGGCCCGGATCATCCGCGCCAGCGAAAGCGACCTGGCCGAACATGCCGCGCGTCTGGAAGCCATCGCCAAGTCCGCCGGTGCCCCGGCATTGTGGACGCAATTGGTCGAGGCGCAGGCTGCCGCGAGTTGATGAGATATCTGTGGGAGCGAGCCTGCTCGCGAAAGCGCTGGGTCAATTGGCAACTGTCGAATGTGCCGACGCCTTCGCAAGCAGGCTCGCTCACACAAGAGCTTTCATCATGCAGTTTCCGGCGCAATCGCCAATACCTTCCAATCTGAAGTAAAGGCAGGCCATGGTTATCCGCGTGACGTGTGAAGATTCGACAAGCAAGGGCAATGGATGGCTTCGCGCCGTTGGTTGTCTCAAGGAATGAGGACCTTCCCCAGTATGCAACCGGTCATGAATCCCAAGCACCCCGGCCTGTCGGTGCGCGTCGCCGATGACGGCTTCGCCGCTTATATCTGGGGCAGCGATTTCAGTTTCGAAGTCAGCGTCTATGGCACGGCGCAGATCGGCCGGCCGGTGAGCCAGTGGCCGGTGACGCCGATCGTTCCCTACCGCAAGTGCTACGGCATCGACCCTGAAGAGTTCGGCAGTTTTCGCGATGCCCCGGACAGCGAAATCTTCATGGCCTACCTGGACGACCAACCGGTCGGCCATCTGGTCGTCAGCACCAATTGGAACGGGTATGCCCATATCGACGAGCTGGCGGTGCATGCCCCGGCTCGCCGGCATGGGGTGGCCAAGGCCTTGCTCGATGTGGCCCAGTTCTGGAGCCGCAAGAAAAAACTGCCGGGCATCATGCTGGAAACCCAGAACAACAACCTGGGCGCCTGCCGGCTTTACGAGCGCTGCGGCTATGTGCTCGGCGGCATCGATCACCTGCGCTATCGCGGCATTGACCGGCACACCGCCGAGGTGGCGCTGTTCTGGTACCGGTTGTTTGACGATCCGCTGGGCATGACGGTCAGTGGTTCAGCAACGCCTCGGCTTGTTCCGTGATCCGTTCCAGCAACGACTGGACCGCCGGTGAAGGCGTGGCACCGTTCAGGCTCAATGCATAGAGGCAGATGGGAACGGCCGGCGATACCGGGCAAATGTCCAGGTCGCCGCCTCTGGCCCCCGAGGCGGTAAACGGGTCGACAATCGCCAGGCCTTCGCCGGCCTCGACCATTGCCCGCATCATCTGATGAGTCTGCACGCGTATCTGCACCACCGGCGCCGGGCGCAGTGCGCCAAGCTTGTGGTCGAACGCCGGGCTCAGCGGATCATGCCCCTCCAGGCCGACCAGCGACTGGCCCGCCAGATCCTGAACCGACACGTATTTCTGTCGTGGTTGCAGCCAGCCATGGGGCGCCAGCAGCTGCAGTTTGCCTTGGGCGATCATCTGGCAATCGATGTCGGGATGTTCTGGGTCGTGCAGGCTCAGGCCCAAGTCGCTTTCACGCAGCAGCAGGCTTTTGACGATTTCCCGGATCGGCTGGCTGAGCAGGGTGCACGGCGCATCCGGATGGCGCCGACGCAGGGCGGCAATGCTCAGGGGTAACAGCTGTTGGGCCAGTGGTGGGGTGCAGATGATGCGCAGGGGCGGCGCCTGATAATGCTTCAGGCTGGCGGCCATTCGCTGTATCGGTTCGAGGGTGTCGTACAGCCGCGTGATGCCTTCGCGTAATTCCAGGGTTTCCCGCGTCGCCTGCAAGCGTCCGCGCACGCTGGCGAACAGCATGAAACCGAGCTGGGCCTCCGCATCGCGCAGGATCGAGTCGACTTCGGCCACCGGCAATTGCAGCCATTCGGCCGCGGTACCCAGGTGGCCAGTCTGCAGCAGCGCCTGGATCACTTCGATGTGGCGTAAACGCATGCAAGAGGTCCGTATTAGGCAGGTAAGCCATTGAGTGGCTGAATCCTAACCCAATTACGGGTGCGACTTCTGCTCATGCAAACAGTTATAGAGCGATCTGCGTTTCGACTGGCGCCTGAGGCTGCCGTGGCGTTTCAGGCTCGCGGGTCAGGTGGATGCCGGTTTGCACCAGGATGAACGTGTCCTCGTCGACTTTGCTGACCCGATCTCCAATGGCCAGCTTATAAGTGATGACATCCTTGCCAATGCCGTCTTGTGACGGGTCTGATTCTTGGAATTCATGCACCGAATAGACGCGACCTTCGGCGTCCCGTGCATGAAATTGTCCGACAAGTACTGCTGCCATTGCTTGGAACCTCTGAAAATAGATCACTCGATTTGCGGTTCTGTAGACCTTGGTCAAGTGCGGTAAGTTTTCCTACAGTAAAAAAATAGTCCGGTTGGCAGGTTTTGGGTGATCCACTGGTCCAATTGTGGTGCCGATCATCTATAACTACAGGCTCCCTTTGAGCCGATAGTCGAGAAGCCTCTCATGAGTAATGTCTACACAGTGGCGGTTTTAGTGGGCAGCCTGCGCAAGGCGTCGATCAACCGAAAGGTCGCGTTGGCCCTGGCGGACCTGGCGCCGTCCAACCTGAAACTGGAAATCGTCGAAATCGGCGAACTGCCGCTCTATAACGAAGACATCGACGTCTCGCCGCCGGCGGCCTATACCGCGTTTCGCCAGAAGGTCGGCGCGGCGGATGCGTTGTTGTTCGTGACACCGGAATACAACCGCTCGGTGCCGGCCCCGTTGAAGAATGCCATTGATGTCGGCTCGCGCCCCTACGGTCAGAGTTGCCTGAGCGGCAAGCCGGGCGCAGTGATCAGCGCCTCACCCGGCGCCATCGGCGGTTTTGGCGCCAACCACCATTTGCGCCAATCCCTGGTTTTCCTCGACGTGCCTTGCATGCAACAGCCGGAAGCCTACCTGAGCGGTGCGGGAACGGCGTTCGACGAGGCGGGCAACCTGTCGGAATCGGTGCGGCCGTTTTTGCAGAAGTTCATCGATGCCTATGGCAAGTGGGTGGAGCAGCATAAGAAGGTTTGATACCTCCGTGAAACCCGTGGCCAGGGAGCTTGCTCCCTCGCCACAAGTGCATCCATGACCGCATAAGCCGTTCAATTCCTGCTTTACCGAATATTCGAAACTCCCTATCTTCGCCGTTCGCTGGCGCAGTGGCGTCCTGCTGCTGGTTTTTTCTTTTTCTTTCAAGGCTGTAACGCATGCTCATCGCGTCATTGATTTTCCTGCTGACCATAACGCTGGTGATCTGGCAGCCCAAGGGGTTGGGCGTCGGCTGGAGTGCCACCCTTGGTGCACTGTTGGCCTTGCTGAGCGGCGTGGTACAGGTCGGGGACATTGCCCTGGTGTGGCAGATCATCTGGAATGCCACCGGTACGTTCGTCGCGTTGATCATCATCAGCCTGTTGCTGGACGAGGCCGGGTTCTTTGCCTGGGCCGCGTTGCATGTGGCCCGTTGGGGGCGAGGCAGCGGCCGCAAGCTGTTTGCGTTCATGGTGTTGCTCGGGGCGCTGGTCTCGGCATTGTTCGCCAACGACGGAGCGGCGCTGATCCTGACGCCCATCGTGATTTCCATGCTGCTGGCCCTGCGGTTCTCGCCGGCGGCGACCTTGGCGTTCGTGATGGGCGCCGGTTTCATCGCCGATACCGCCAGCCTGCCTCTGGTGGTATCGAACCTGGTGAACATCGTTTCCGCGGATTTCTTCGGCATCGGCTTCAACCGCTACGCTTCGGTCATGGTGCCGGTGAACCTGGTCAGCGTCGCGGCCAGCCTGGCGATACTGCTGTGGATGTTTCGTCGCGATATCCCGCGCGACTATGACCCGCAGCAGCTGGACGACCCGGCAAGCGCCATCCACGATACGGCAACTTTTTATGCCGGTTGGGTGGTGTTGGCGATCCTTTTGCTGGGCTGCTTTGCCCTGGAGCCGCTGGGCATTCCCATCAGCGCGATTTCGGCGGTCTGCGCTGCACTGCTGTTGGCGGTGGCGGCTCGAGGACACAAGATCTCCACGCGCAAGGCGATGAAAGAAGCGCCCTGGCAGATCGTGATCTTTTCCCTCGGCATGTACCTGGTGGTCTATGGCCTGCGCAACGCCGGCCTCACCGGCTACCTCGCCGCCTGGCTCGATGGCTTCGCCGGTTATGGGGTGTGGGGCGCGGCCATGGGGACCGGGCTGTTGACCGCGCTGCTTTCATCGGTGATGAACAATCTGCCGACGGTGCTGATCGGCGCTTTGTCCATCGATGCCAGCCAGGCCACTGGCGTGGTCAAGGAGGCGATGATCTACGCCAACGTCATCGGCAGTGACCTGGGGCCGAAAATCACTCCGATCGGCAGCCTGGCAACCTTGCTTTGGCTGCATGTGCTGGCGCGCAAGGATATCCGCATCGGCTGGGGTTATTACTTCAAGGTCGGGATTGTGCTGACGGTGCCGGTGTTGCTGGTGACGTTGGCGGCGCTGGCTGTGCGGTTGTCGCTCTAGGCCGTGGCGACGCCTTCGCGAGCAGGCTCGCTCCCACAGGGGAATTGATTCCTCCAAGGGCACTGCATTCCAGATGTGGGAGCGAGCCTGCTCGCGAAGGGCCCCTGACAGCCCCCCAAACCTCAACCATTACCCGGCACATCCGGCCAAAGATCCGCCACCAGGAACGCCCGCTCGGCTTCTTCCCATTCGCCCTCGGCATTTTCGGTCAGGCGCACCATCAGTTGCGCCGGTGCCATGGGATCAAGGGCGGTTCGCCAGGCCTCCAGTTGTCCGGCAGTCCAGACCTGGTCAACCGGGTAATGGGCCGGGGCCAGCCAGGCCGCGCGGGGCAGGGGCTGCCAGCGCCCCGGCGGGCGCTGGGTGACGAATCCGGGCCAGTCCCGCTGGTGCAACCAGCGGCCGCGCAAATGCCGGGGGTGCGCACCGCTCGGCGGTTCGGCCTCGCCAGGCCAGGGGTAGAGCAGATAGCCGCCGAGCCAAAGGTGCGAGCGAAACGATTCGATGCCCAGCGCTGCCAAGGCCTCGCGACTTTCCGGGCGTGCCGAGATCGGCAGTTGATGCTCATGCAGATGCGTCAGCTTGCGGTCGAGTCGGTCATGGCAGCCGGGCCCAAGCCATTGCGCGGTATCCCGCCCGCTGCTTTGTTGCGGGCCCAGGTACAACTTGATCGCCAGCTCCAGGTGATGCACACCTTCATCATCGCGCAGCAGCAGGTCCAATTCGCCCAGCGTATGGCCCTCGCGCCGGATCGGCAGGTTCGCCGCGATCAGTTCGATGCCCGGCGCATGCTGCACGGCAAATTGCCAGAGCCTTTCGTAATACAGCCCCAGGCGCCGCGTGCGCCCCTGGGACAGGCACTGCAACAACGGATAGCTGTCGCGGTCCAGTTCGCGCAACCAGTGTTCCAGGTGATGGGGCTGCTGCACCCAGCCGCTGCCCGCCAGCGGATGACGCTGGGGCCAGGGCGTGTCGATGAGCATCGGCGGGGCGACGATCACCCACGCCAGGTCCCGTACTTCGGGATGGCGCAGGCGGCGGGGCAGGTCGAGCAATTCGGGAAACAGGATCATGTTCCGAGCATAGCCGTTGCGCTGAAGGCTTAAAGGATTTTGTCTACGGCGCGGTTTCGCCCATAATCGGGTTTTTCGCCCGTCGCAGACCTCGCAGGAGCCTCATGGAGCAATTTCGCAATATCGGCATCATCGGTCGCCTGGGCAGTTCCCAGGTGTTGGACACCGTTCGCCGTCTCAAGCGCTTCCTCCTGGAGCGGCACCTGCACGTGATCCTCGAAGATACCATCGCCGAAGTGCTGCCGGGCCACGGGCTGCAGACGTCGTCACGCAAGATGCTCGGCGAAGTCTGCGACATGGTCATCGTGGTCGGTGGCGACGGCAGCCTGCTGGGCGCCGCCCGGGCCCTGGCGCGGCACAACATCCCGGTGCTGGGGATCAACCGTGGCAGCCTGGGCTTCCTCACCGATATCCGCCCTGACGAGCTGGAGATCAAGGTCGCCGAGGTGCTGGACGGCCATTACCTGGTGGAAAACCGCTTCCTGCTGCAAGCCGAGGTGCGCCGTCACGCCGAGGCCATCGGCCAGGGCGATGCGCTCAACGACGTGGTGCTGCACCCTGGCAAATCCACGCGCATGATCGAATTCGAGCTGTACATCGACGGCCAGTTTGTCTGCAGCCAAAAGGCCGACGGCCTGATCGTCGCCACCCCGACCGGTTCCACGGCCTACGCGCTGTCGGCCGGTGGCCCGATCATGCATCCCAAGCTCGACGCTATTGTGATTGTGCCCATGTACCCCCATACCTTGTCTGGGCGACCCATCGTGGTCGATGGCAACAGTGAGCTGAAAATCGTCGTGTCCAAGGATATGCAGATCTACCCGCAAGTGTCCTGTGACGGCCAGAACCATTTCACCTGCGCGCCGGGTGACACCATCACCGTCAGCAAGAAGGCGCAGAAGCTGCGCCTGATCCATCCGCTGGATCACAATTACTACGAAGTCTGCCGGACCAAGCTCGGCTGGGGCAGTCGTTTGGGGGGTGGAGGCGACTGATGCTCGATCCCGCGCGCAGTTACGATCTGATCGGCGATGTGCACGGATGCGCCTTGACCCTGGAACACCTGCTCGACCGACTCGGTTACCGCAAGCAGGCCGGGGCCTGGCGACATCCTTCGCGCATGGCGGTGTTCCTCGGCGACATCATCGACCGGGGCCCGCGGATTCGCGAGGCGCTGCACATCGTCCACGACATGGTCGTGGCCGGCCAGGCGCTGTGCATCATGGGCAACCACGAATTCAATGCCTTGGGCTGGAGCACCCCGGCATTGCCGGGCAGCGGCCAGCGCTACGTGCGCGAACACACGCCGCGCCATGCCCGCTTGCTCAACGAAACCCTGACCCAGTTCGATCAGCACCCGGGTGAATGGCGTGATTTCCTCAAGTGGTTCTACGAGCTGCCGCTGTTTGTCGACGCCGGGCGCTTCCGGGTCGTCCACGCCTGCTGGGACGCGGGCCTGATCGAGCCATTGCGCGGCTTGTTCCCGGAAGGCTGCATCGACGAGCATTTTCTCCAGGCTTCGGCCGAATCGGGCAGTTTTGCCTGCACAGTGTTCGATCGCCTGTTGCGCGGCACCGACATGCGCCTGCCCCATGGCATGACCCTGACGGGCGGCGACGGCCTGACCCGCGCGTTCTTTCGCACCAAATTCTGGGAAGACAACCCGCAGACCTACGGCGACATCGTCTTCCAGCCCGACGCATTGCCGGAGCCGGTGGCCCGCACACCGTTGTCACCGGACGAAAAAAACAACCTGCTGCGGTATGGCGTCGATGAGCCGATGTTGTTCGTCGGCCACTATTGGCGCAGCGGCAAACCGGCGCCGATCCGCCCGAACCTGGCCTGCCTGGACTACAGCGCGGTGCTCTACGGCAAGCTGGTCGCCTATCGACTCGACCAGGAAACCCGTCTGGACCCGCACAAGTTCGTCTGGGTCGATGTCGAGCGGCCGGAGATGGGGCGATGAGCGTCGTCGCCGTCCTGCGCCTGCCCCTGGCAGTGGACCTGAGCGGTTTCGTCAAGCTGCTGCAGCGCATGCAGGTGCCTCATCGCGTCAGCGAAGAGGCGGGCGAGCAGGTGCTCTGGGTGCCGGATGAAATCAGCGAAAACGTGCGTTCGTTGTACGAGCGTTTTCCCGCCGGCGATCCCGAGCAACAGCTGGAACTGCCTGACACCGGCAGCACGTCCCGGCGGGCAGGGTTCGTTCAGCAACTGGCCCGCAGTCCGGTGACGGCCCTGATATTGCTGCTGAGCCTGATCGTCAGTGCCGTGACCCTGCTGGGGGAAAATCTTCAAACCCTGCGCTGGTTGACCTTCCTCGAGTTTCGCGTCGTCGGCGACTACATCCAGTTCACGCCGTTGGCCGACAGCCTCGCGGCGGGGCAGTGGTGGCGGCTGGTGACGCCAATGCTGGTTCACTTCGGCTTCCTGCACATCGCCATGAATGGCATGTGGTACTGGGAACTGGGACGCCGGATCGAAGCGCGCCAGGGCGGGATCAACCTGCTGGGGCTGACGCTGCTGTTCAGCCTCGTGTCCAATTTCGCCCAGTACCTGTTCAGCGGCGCGACCCTGTTCGGCGGGCTTTCCGGGGTGTTGTACGGCCTGCTGGGCCATTGCTGGATCTACCAGTTGCTCGCGCCGAACCCGGCCTATCACTTGCCCCGTGGGGTGCTGGTGATGATGCTGGTGTGGTTGCTGCTGTGCCTGTCCGGGCTGGTTTCGCTGATCGGTTTCGGCGAGATCGCCAACGCAGCCCACGTCGGCGGGCTGCTCGTCGGCTGCTTCACGGGCTTGTTGGGCGGGCTGTTCGGCCGCCGTAAAATGGCCCTTTGATCGGCGCCTGTGCCTTTTGAGAATGCGCAATTGCGCGGAGAACCCATGTCTTCCTTCAACGAAATGATCAACAACATCACCCCCGACATCTACCGCAGCCTGAAGCTGGCGGTGGAAATCGGTAAATGGGCCGATGGCAACAAGCTCACCGCCGAGCAGCGCGAGTTGTCGCTGCAAGCGATGATCGCCTGGGAAATCCAGAACCTGCCCGAAGAAGAGCGCACCGGCTATATGGGCCCGCAGGAGTGCCAGTCGAAAGCCACCGTCGT
Organism: Pseudomonas sp. Z1-29; assembly: GCF_051131995.1. Taxonomy (NCBI): domain Bacteria; kingdom Pseudomonadati; phylum Pseudomonadota; class Gammaproteobacteria; order Pseudomonadales; family Pseudomonadaceae; genus Pseudomonas; species Pseudomonas sp. Z1-29. The sequence goes on from NZ_CP071645.1 coordinate 2,525,349, forward strand.
GCCGAATATCCTGTTCAAGTCGGACGCCATCCATTGATCGAGATTGGCCGCGGTGCAATCAGCAAGATGTCGGCACGCCTTGACGGGCCGACCGTTCAATACGCCTTTCGCCTGGGCGATATCGAGGTGCCGGTCAACCCGTTGATCGGCAGCAGGGTTCGCCTGGAATACCTCGGTGCGATCCACTGTACCCATTGCGGACGGCGGACCAAGACCAGTTTCAGCCAGGGTTATTGCTACCCCTGCATGACCAGACTGGCCCAATGCGACCTCTGCATCATGAGCCCCGAGCGTTGCCATTTCGAGGCGGGTACCTGTCGCGACCCGGCCTGGGGCGAGCAGTTCTGCATGACCGATCATGTGGTCTACCTGGCCAACTCATCGGGCGTGAAAGTCGGCATCACCCGCGCCACGCAACTGCCGACTCGCTGGCTCGACCAGGGTGCAAGCCAGGCGCTGCCGATCCTGCGGGTCGCCACCCGCCAGCAGTCGGGTTTCGTCGAAGACCTGTTCCGCAGCCAGGTGGCGGACAAGACCAACTGGCGCGCCTTGCTCAAGGGCGACGCTGCGGCGGTGGACTTGCGGCAGATCCGTGATTCACTGTTTGAAAGCTGCGCCCAGGGCCTGCAGGGTTTGCAGGAACGATTCGGCTTGCAGGCGATCCAGACCATAGCGGACGTCGAACCGATCGAGATCCGTTATCCGGTGCAGCAGTACCCGGCGAAGATCGTCAGCTTCAACCTGGACAAGGACCCGATCGCCGAAGGCACGCTGCTGGGAATCAAGGGCCAGTACCTGATTTTCGACACCGGCGTGATCAATATTCGTAAATACACGGCCTACCAGCTCGCCGTGCATCAGTAGAAGGATTCGACCCATGCGCACCGAACAACCGAAGATGATCTACCTGAAGGACTATCAGGCGCCTGAATACCTGATCGACGAGACGCACCTGACCTTCGAGTTGTTCGAGGACCACAGCCTGGTCCATGCGCAACTGGTGCTGCGCCGCAACCCCGAGCGCGGCGCCGGATTGCCGCCGCTGGTGCTCGATGGCCAGCAGCTGGAATTGCTCTCGATCAAGCTCGACGACGCCGACCTGGGGCAGGGCGACTACCAACTGGATGACAGCCACCTGACCTTGCAGCCCAAGGCCCAGGCGTTCACCGTCGATACCACCGTGCGCATCCATCCGGAAACCAACACGGCCCTGGAAGGCCTGTACAAATCCGGCAGCATGTTCTGCACCCAGTGCGAGGCCGAAGGCTTTCGCAAGATCACCTATTACCTCGACCGCCCGGACGTGATGAGCAAGTTCACCACCACCGTGGTCGCCGAACAGCACAGCTACCCGGTGCTGCTCTCCAACGGCAACCCGATTGCCAGCGGCCCTGGGGAAGACGGCCGGCACTGGGCGACCTGGGAAGACCCGTTCAAGAAGCCGGCCTACCTGTTCGCCCTGGTGGCCGGTGACCTGTGGTGCGTCGAAGACACCTTCACCACCATGACCGAGCGCACCGTGGCGCTGCGCATTTACGTCGAGCCGGAAAACATCGACAAGTGCCAGCACGCCATGACCAGCCTGAAGAAGTCGATGCGCTGGGACGAAGAGGTGTACGGGCGCGAATACGACCTGGACATCTTCATGATTGTCGCGGTCAACGATTTCAACATGGGCGCGATGGAGAACAAGGGCCTCAACATCTTCAACTCCAGCGCCGTACTGGCCCGCGCCGAAACCGCCACCGACGCCGCGCACCAGCGAGTCGAGGCGATCGTCGCCCACGAATACTTCCATAACTGGTCGGGCAACCGCGTGACCTGCCGCGACTGGTTCCAGCTGTCGCTCAAGGAAGGCTTCACGGTGTTCCGCGACGCTGGGTTCTCGGCGGACATGAACTCGGCCACGGTCAAGCGCATCCAGGACGTGGCGTACCTGCGTACCCACCAGTTCGCTGAAGACGCCGGCCCAATGGCTCACCCGGTGCGCCCGGACAGCTTCATCGAGATTTCCAACTTCTACACCCTGACCGTGTACGAAAAGGGCTCGGAAGTCGTCGGCATGATCCATACCCTGCTGGGCGCCGAAGGCTTCCGCAAGGGCAGCGACCTGTACTTCGAGCGCCACGATGGCCAGGCCGTGACCTGCGACGATTTCATCAAGGCCATGGAGGATGCCAATGGCGTCGACCTGAGCCAGTTCAAACGCTGGTACAGCCAGGCCGGTACGCCACGGCTGGCGGTGAGCGAGTCCTACGACGCTGCGGCGAAGACTTACAGCCTGACGTTCCGCCAGAGCTGCCCGCCGACGCCGGACAAGGCCGAGAAACTGCCCTTCGTGATTCCGGTCGAGTTGGGCCTGCTGGACAGCAATGGCGCCGAAATTCCACTGCGCCTGAGCGGCGAAGCGGCGGCGAGTGGCACGACCCGGGTGATCTCGGTGACCGAGGCCGAGCAGACCTTTACCTTCGTCGATATCGCTGAAAAGCCCCTGCCTTCGTTGCTGCGCGGCTTCTCGGCGCCGGTGAAGCTGAGCTTCCCGTACGACCGTGATCAACTGATGTTCCTCATGCAACACGACAGCGACGGCTTCAACCGTTGGGACGCCGGCCAGCAATTGTCGGTGCAGGTCTTGCAGGAAATGATCGGCCAGCACCAGAAAGGCGAAAGCCTGGTGCTCGACCCTCGGCTGGTCAGCGCCTTGCGCAGCGTGCTGTCGGATGAGTCCCTGGATCAGGCGATGGTCGCGGAAATGCTCTCGCTACCAAGCGAAGCCTACCTGACCGAAATCAGCGACGTGGCGGACGTCGAGGCGATCCACGCCGCCCGCGAATTCGCTCGTCGGCAGTTGGCCGAAAACCTGTTCGAAGCGCTGTGGCTGCGCTACGAGGCCAACCGCGACCTGTCCCGGCGCACGCCGTACGTGGCCGAGGCCGAGCACTTCGCGCGGCGTGCGTTGCAGAACATCGCGCTGTCCTACCTGATGCTGACCGACAAGCCCGAAGTGTTGAGCGCCACGCTTGAACAGTTCGACACCGCCGACAACATGACCGAGCGCCTCACGGCGCTTGCGGTGCTGGTCAACTCGCCGTTCGAGACCGAAAAGTCCAAGGCCCTGGAAGTGTTCGCGGAGAACTTCAAGGGCAACCCGCTGGTCATGGACCAATGGTTCAGCGTCCAGGCCGGTAGCCCGCTGCCGGGCGGGCTGGCGCGGGTCAAGGCGTTGATGGAGCACCCGGCGTTCAACATCAAGAACCCGAACAAGGTGCGGGCACTGGTCGGCGCGTTCGCCGGGCAGAACCTGATCAACTTCCACGCCGCCGACGGTTCCGGTTATCGCTTCCTGGCGGACCTGGTGATCCAGCTCAACGCCTTCAACCCGCAGATCGCCTCGCGGCAACTGGCGCCATTGACCCGCTGGCGCAAATACGACAGCGCCCGCCAGGCCCTGATGAAGGGCGAGCTGGAGCGCATCCTGGCGTCCGGTGGGCTGTCGGCCGATGTGTTTGAAGTGGTGAGCAAGAGCCTGGCTTGACCTTGATGCCGCGGTCTGCCTGGCGGACCACGGTGCCCCTTTCGCGAGCAGGCTCGCTCCCACAATGGATCTTCTGTGGACACATACTCTGTGATCGACGTGGATTCCTTGTGGGAGCGAGCCTGCTCGCGAAGGGGGCGCGATTATTATCCACTTGAAACTCGCGCCATCACCCCACCGAATACCCCGCCATTCACCCTTGTCACCAACCCCCCACGGTTAACAAAAGATAACGTGGCGTCGATTGTCAGACCTTTCGAAAGCCCGATAGGATAGGTCCAGCTTGCGAAGCGGCTCTAGATTGCAGGTTTCAGGACTATGCTTCAGGACTGCAACGTACCAAGCCATAACAATAATAAATGGGGGAAAGGTCTATGAGTGAGCCTGTGATGGCTGTGGGCCGCTGCCGCCCGCCAGTGCTGCGCAGAGTTGCGCTGCTGGTCTCGGCGCTCTCGCTGCTGGGCTCTGCCGTTTTGTCGGCGCCGGTGCTGGCGGTTGCAGCGTCGACGGCCGATGTCATCTATTCTGTCGAATCGGCCAAGGCCAGCAAAACCCTCATGCTCGATGTGGTCCACGCCGGCCAGCGCCTGGTCGCGGTCGGTGACCGTGGGCATATCGTCTTTTCCGATGACCAGGGCAAATCCTGGACCCAGGCCAAGGTGCCGACCCGCCAACTGCTCACTGCGGTCTTCTTTGTCGATGACAAGCACGGTTGGGCCGTGGGGCACGACGCGCAGATCCTCGCCAGCGAGGACGGCGGCACCACCTGGACCAAGCAGTTCGAAGACCTCACCCGTGAAGCACCGCTGCTCGACGTCTGGTTCAAGGACGCCAGCAATGGCCTGGCCGTGGGCGCCTACGGTGCGCTGTACGCGACCACCGATGGCGGCAAGCACTGGGAGCAGGCCGGCGACCGCCTCGAGAATGAAGACCAATATCACCTCAACGCTATCGCCGCGGTAAAAGACGCCGGGCTGTTCATCGTCGGCGAGGCCGGCAGCATGTTCCGCTCCGCCGACTGGGGGCAGACCTGGGAAAAACTCGAAGGTCCGTACGAAGGCTCGCTGTTCGGCGCCATCGGCACCGCCCAGCCTTCGACCCTGTTGACCTACGGCCTGCGCGGCAATCTCTATCGCTCCACGGATTTCGGCGACACCTGGGAGCAGGTCGAGCTGAAGGCGGCCCGTGGCGCGCTGGAATTCGGCTTGTCGGGGGCGACGCTGTTGCCGGATGGCTCGATCGTGATCGTCGGCAACGGCGGCAGCGTGATTCGCAGCACCGATGATGGCGTGACCTTCAGCGTGTTCAACCGTCCGGATCGCATTTCCGTGGCGGCCGTCACGGCGGCGGGCAACGGCAACCTGATCCTGGCGGGACAGGGTGGCGTACGCGCTACCACGCCCACTGGCGCCGAACTGAGCAAATGAGCCGGGCCTGTCAGACGGGCACAATAACAAGAAGGCGGACCCCATGAGCAGTCATCACCAAGACAAGGCGACGTTCCTCGAGCGCCTGATTTTCAACAACCGCCCGGCAGTGATCATCATTTGCCTGCTGGTCAGCATTTTCCTGTTCTGGCAGGCCACGCTGATCCGGCCGTCCACCAGTTTCGAAAAAATGATTCCCCTCGAGCATCCGTTCATCGAGAAGATGCTCGAACACCGCAATGACCTGGCGAACCTGGGCAACACGGTACGGATTTCCGTGGAAGCTACCAACGGCGATATTTTCTCCAAGGAATACATGGAGACCCTGCGCCAGATCCACGACGAGGTCTTCTACATCTCCGGCGTCGACCGCTCCGGCCTGAAGTCGCTGTGGAGCCCGAGCGTGCGCTGGACCGAAGTGACGGAGGAGGGCTTCGCCGGTGGCGAGGTGATCCCGCAGAGTTACAACGGTTCGGCCGACAGCCTCGACCTGCTGCGCAACAACGTACTCAAGTCCGGCCAGGTCGGGCGCCTGGTGGCGAACGATTTCAAATCGAGCATCATCGATATCCCGCTGCTGGAGTCCTATCCCGACCCGCAAGACCAAGGCAAATTGCTCGCCCTCGATTATCGGAAGTTTTCCCACGAGCTTGAAGACAAGATCCGCAACAAGTTCGAAGCGCAGAACCCGAATGTGCAGATTCACATCGTCGGCTTCGCCAAGAAGGTCGGCGACCTGATCGATGGCCTGGTCATGGTGGTGCTGTTCTTCGGCGTGGCCTTCGTCATCACCCTGATCCTGCTGTACTGGTTCACCAACTGCATGCGCAGCACCGTTGCGGTGTTGAGCACCACCCTGGTGGCGGTGGTCTGGCAACTGGGGCTGATGCACGCGGCCGGTTTCGGCCTGGATCCATATTCGATGCTGGTGCCGTTCCTGATCTTCGCCATCGGCATTTCCCACGGCGTACAGAAAATCAACGGCATCGCCTTGCAGTCCAGCGAGGCGGACAACGCCTTGACGGCGGCGCGGCGGACCTTCCGCCAGTTGTTCCTGCCGGGAATGATCGCGATCCTGGCCGATGCCGTCGGCTTCATCACCTTGCTGATCATCGACATCGGCGTGATTCGCGAACTGGCCATCGGCGCGTCCATCGGCGTGGCGGTGATTGTGTTCACCAACCTGATCTTGCTGCCGGTGGCGATTTCCTACGTCGGTATCAGCAAGCGCGCGGTCGAGCGCAGCAAGAAAGATGCGACCCGCGAACATCCGTTCTGGCGCCTGCTGTCGAACTTTGCCAGCGCCAAGGTCGCGCCGGTATCGATTGCCCTGGCCGTGCTCGCGTTTGGCGGCGGCCTCTGGTACAGCCAGAACCTGAAGATCGGCGACCTCGACCAGGGCGCGCCGGAACTGCGTCCGGACTCGCGCTACAACCAGGACAACAACTTCATCATCAGCAACTATTCCACCAGTTCCGATGTGCTGGTGGTGATGGTCAAGACCAAGGCCGAAGGCTGTTCGCGCTACGAAGCCATGGCGCCCATCGACGAGCTGATGTGGAAGATGCAGAACACCGAGGGCGTGCAGTCGGCGATTTCCCTGGTGACCGTGTCCAAGCAGATGATCAAGGGCATGAACGAGGGCAACCTGAAATGGGAAACCCTGTCGCGCAACCCTGATGTACTGAACAGCTCCATTGCCCGGGCCGACGGCCTGTACAACAACAGCTGTTCCCTGGCGCCGGTGCTGGTGTTCCTCAACGACCACAAGGCCGAGACGCTCGACCGCGCCGTGACGGCGGTGCAGGACTTCGCCAAGGAGCACAACCGCGATGGCCTGGAGTTCATCCTCGCCGCCGGCAACGCCGGGATCGAGGCGGCCACTAACGAAGTGATCAAGGAGTCGGAACTGACCATCCTGATCCTCGTGTATATCTGCGTGGCGACGATGTGCATGATCACCTTCCGTTCCTGGGCAGCGACGCTGTGCATCGTCCTGCCACTGGTGCTGACCTCGGTGCTGGGCAACGCGCTGATGGCGTTCATGGGCATCGGCGTGAAGGTCGCGACACTGCCGGTGGTAGCCCTCGGCGTAGGGATCGGCGTGGACTACGGCATCTACATCTATAGTCGTCTGGAAAGTTTCCTGCGGGCCGGCCTGCCGTTGCAGGAGGCCTATTACCAGACGCTCAAATCCACCGGCAAGGCGGTGCTGTTCACCGGACTGTGCCTGGCCATCGGTGTCTGCACCTGGATTTTCTCGGCGATCAAGTTCCAGGCGGACATGGGCCTGATGCTGACGTTCATGTTGTTGTGGAACATGTTCGGTGCGCTGTGGCTGCTGCCCGCGCTGGCGCGTTTCCTGATCAAGCCGGAGAAGCTGGCGGGGCAGAAGGGCAATTCGTTGTTTGCTCACTGACCGGACGCTGGACCGAAAAAGCCGCAACCTGAGGTTGCGGCTTTTTGCATCCGGCTTCGCACAAGCGTGCCGATAGCTCAGCGATTATTGGTCCAGGGGCAAGAACCAGCGTTGCGCCAGAGGTTTGCCGATCTGGCCGCGATGCACGTTCACGACGGCGTAGGGGCCTTCAGCTTTGGACAGCATTGAATAGTAGCTTTCCTTCCGTTGCTCCTTGGTTTTCACGTGTGCAACGCTGTAGTCGGCTTTCGGGGTGTCGGCCTTTTCATAGTGAAAATGGGCATACCAGAGGGGGAAGCCGTTACGGTCGTTGATTGCATATTCCTGAATGAAGTCCTTGCGGACTCCGCTCATGGCTGTGCGGTCGCCGTACTTGCTGACCTGGATCAATTCTTTTGCAAACAGATAGCGGAGATTGCCGTCGGTGGGTGGCAGTTTCAGGCTCAGCTCGGTGCGCAGGTAGCCGCCCTGTGCTGCAAGGCGGGTGGCGGCCTTTGTCAGTTCCTCGATTAAGGTCTGGTCTCGCGGGCCGGGCTCTGTTGGGGAAGCCTTGACGGCTTGTTCAAGCTCCTCGGCAATTTTGCGAAAACGATCCGCCTCGTTGTTCATGACTTCCTCGATTTCCTGCGGGTAACGGCACTGGGCTTTATAGCTTTTTGCCCTTTTCAGAAGTCTTTCCAGTTGCCCGAGCAGTTTTCGTGCGGCGCCTTTGATTTCACTGACAGGTCTCGTTTTCAGCGGCGCGGCCGGTCGCTCTTCCTTGACGAGGTCCCAGGCGTCTTCATGACGGGAATAGGTGCCTAGCAACTGGTTATCGTTTTCGGAGCGCAGCTCGACGACATCAATCTCCAAGGTTGTACCGGCAGGTCTCAGGTCGCCAACCAATACACCATTGTGGCGGGTTCGGATCACTTTTTTCTGAGGGCGTCCGGCGGATGTTCCGGTGCGTTTGGAAGCGCGCGCGCGCGGTTTCGGTTCGGGTTTTATTTCCGTGGCCAGTTCCTGGGAGACCTCCTCATACAATTCTTCGACCAAGGTGACCAGCTTGTCGAAATAAGGCAGGTCCATCTCATCGGCGTGAAGCACTTTCACGATCTGTAGGGCATCCAGCGCCTTGCCATAGTGTTCGGACAAGCTCTCCAATACCTCGAGCCGTTCCGAGAAGTCGTACGTCCACAATGTAGCGTGAGATTGTATTTGTTCCTTTAGCGGCTTGCTGATGGTTCGCAGGTGCTCCCTCGACTCGCTCTCGCCGCGCGAAGCGAGCACTGTGGCCAACGTCGTCTGGAGCTCTTGGCCAGCCAACGAAGCGGTTTTCGCCACCGGTCGGTCATGGGTCAGGCGATCGAACATTTCCCGGCCCTTGCTGCCCCGGTTCAATAACGTATCAAGCGTGCGGTGTTCAAGCTCCAGCCAATGGATCGAGCGCTCATTGAGCTCAAATAACTGCGCGGCGAACCTCAAATAGCCCTGCGGATCATGTTCAACTGCCTCCAGAATGTCAGACGCAGACGGTCCCACGAATGAGGAATGGGCAGCATTCAGAGCTTGTATATCCTTTACGACAACGGCAATGGCTGTACGACAACATTCGATCAACGATTCAGTGATCTGGGAAATATTCCCGGGGGAAATTGGGCTATTCAGCTTGATGGATTCGAGCTCGTTCCCCAGTATCTTCAGATCGGCTTCGGCCTGCTCCTTTAACTGTTCATGAAAGCTTTTACGTATGGGGGCCATCCGCTTCTCATCAGGGGGCGTACCGATCTCCAATAAGCTCAGCAGGTCGTGGGTGATATCCAGCTTCTTTTTCCGCTCGGCACTTTTTTCGAAGAACTCCCTGGTTTCCGCCGCGATTTCCGCTTTTCTTTTTTCGTTGAAGCGACGTTGTTCCTCCACGCGCTTGGGCGGCATCCCGCCACGCAGGCCCAGGCCCAGGTCCAAGGACCAGCTGCCGTGGCCGTCCGATATTAGCGCCGGCCCCCTGCGTGCCGGGTCGTGCGGGTCGACGATCTGTACGGTGCTGTTCCATGTGTCGACTTGATACAACTCGCCCTCAACCACGGCATGCCATTTTTTATTGATCAGATAAAGGCCGGTATAAGGGCCAGAGGGAAGGGAAGCGGGCATCACTGCGGGACGCTGCACTGTCAGGCGCTGCAAGCGGGTGCGTTGCTCCAGCGTCAGGCGCCGACGGGCGCTGGCGAAACTGAAGTCGAGGTGCTCAAAAGCAGCTTGGGCGTGTTCCCCGGGCAGGTAGACGGGGCCTTCGATGACGTCTGGCAGGGCCGGCTTGGGCCATTGCTCGGGAACGATGCGTGGCGCAGGCGCACGCATCGCCTGGTCTTCCAGTTCGTGGGGCAGTGGCTTGCGAACAGGCTCGTCGAGGGACAACGCCTGATGTCCGAGCATGGCGAAGTTCAAGAGAAAGTCGACGGTAGCGAGCTCCCGCGTAGTCGGATCTCCGCTCTGCATGGCCGGGATGTCTTGCCCGGCGACGGCGATCACGTTCCATAACCAGCCGACGCTTATCAATGGGCCGCGCAGGATCGGCACCAACAGTGTGTTGAACAACAGGCCGCCTCCCTCGAGAAGGGTAGCCCAGCGGCTCTCGGCGTTGGACACCGAATCCCTGTCGGCCTGCGCGACCAGGGCTCGGGCGTTACTGCCGTAGAGATACTCCATCAGCTTGCCGTTGTGCAGGAATTGCAACAACTCGTCGTTGTCACCCTCGATTGCGAGTGTCGCCGGGGTCGGCTTTTCGAAAGGGGCGAATTCATCGCCTGGAAGAAAGCGCACGATGTGTGGCTCCAGGAACCCCCCATTGGCGTACACCGGACGCGCGGTATCCGATAACCAGGTCAAGACGCTGGTCTGCAGTTCGCCGTCCAGGCCAATGGCAGTCAACAGCGCCTGGCGTGTCGGGAACTCAATCAACGAGGGCGAGTGAAGCGGGCGATACAGCAGGTGTGGTCCCGTTTCGACGGCTTGCGGTTCGATGATGAACATATTCGTCACAACATCAGGTCGTGCCTTCGGTTTACGCAGAAAGGCCAGGGGACGAATCACCACCGGACGACCGTCGACCTGTTGTTCCTCGACATCGGCTTGAAGGACGGCTTCGAGAAGGTCCAGGCCTTGACGGGTCATGCTGTTCTGGTGGTCGAGCTTTTGCTTGAGCGCTTCGAGAAGCAGCTCTGTCGGGACCTGGTCGGCGAATCTCTGTTGACGCAGGGTAGGCAAATCGTCAAACAGCTTGTGCTGCAGATATCGGGGGTAGGCGGTGCCGATGTCGACCTGTTCAATCAGCCCGCCCTGGCGGGTGATGTAGTCCGGGGTCAACCATTCGGGCAGGGTCAGGCCCAGGCGATGGCTGAGGATCGGGTTTCCACTGGGGCGGGCGACGAGATTGCGGATGGCCAGTTCGCTCAGTTTCATCGATTTTTTCTCGACAATCCCGATCGTACCGGGGAGGCCCGCCGCCACGGTGAAAGTCAGTAGCACGTCGTCGGGGTTGTAGCGGGAGGGTTGGGCCTGGGTCGACGAGCTATCGTTTGTTCGACCCATGCGCTCAAGCAGGGCTTGGGACGTGAAGGAGTGGATATTCTCGATATCGCTGAGGAAGGTTTGGCCTGGACTGCGTTTCTTGGCGCTGGCCAACGCCAGGCAGTAATGCTGGTGCCTGGTCTGGTCGACAACGGACGCTTCCTTCAACCATTCGGGCACCAGCGGCGCAATGAGCTTCGACATCTGAGGAGACGGGTACGGGGTGTCAAGCAGGTAGCGGGCCGGGTCGCTCAGTTCGTGGTACAGCGCACGCAGGTGCTGCGAGCCGACGCGGGAAGGCAATTCCACCGCCCGGAGGTCGGCCAGCTGTTGCTCCAGGATCAGTGCTGCCTGGGTCTCGAACACGTTGCCAGCGATCTCGGTGCGTGTGCAAGTGACGGTGTCGACAAGGTACCGGCTGGCGATGAGTTCACTCCAGTGACGGTGAAAGTCCTCCAGCGATTCAAAGGGTTTGACGGCGCTGCCAGGGCTGCACAGCAGCAGGAGGGTCCCACCTTCGGTGGTGCGCGTCAGTAGAATCTCGCTACCGTATATGACCGAACGGGAAGCGGCTTTAACGAGCGTGCTTTCCAGGCTGTAGGCGTAGACGCTGGACTGACCGTCGGCGCGCAAGTGTTGCTTGCTGACAGGCCGGCGGGTGATCTGGTCGAGCATCTCACGTGCCGGGTCGCTGAGCCCTGGTTGCTGCAAGCCACGGGTCTGCAACAGGTTTCGCAGTGCACCGCTGAGCCAGTTCCAGCGGCTGGTGCCTTGATGGGGGTCAATGTCGGCATTCCAGTAGCGGACCAGCGCATCCTCGAATCCGATCGGTACTGTCCAAGGCAGTTCAAGTAGCAGCTTTTCCAGCGTGAGCATGTCCTGCGCGTCCAGCTTGAGACGGTGCGGCATCGTTTCGGAAAGGAAACAGCCACGCTCGCTCCACTCCTCGAAGTCGATGGGCGTGCCGGTAGCCAGGTAATCGAGGACGAGCGTCATGAGGCGGGTAGTCGTCCAGCTTTTAGAGGCCCTGTCGGGAGTTGCCAACAGCACCTTGGACAGGTTGAGCGCATTCCAGGGGTATTCCTTTCGAATAGCCTGCTGAAACGTGCTCAATACAACCTGCTCGAAGGTGGGTCGACCGGCAAATTGCAGGCTGACGTTCTGTGCCTGTGTGTTGGCGTTGTCAGCCGGGGAAGGCGATGCCATGTGAAGTTCCTTTTCATAAACCCATGGTCGTCAGGATGACGACTCGCGCAGTATCGCCATGACTGTCCCAGGCGTGCGGTACATAGGTACCGCACCCTTGAATGCCAGGCGTGCAGGTTTGTGAAGGGCTCCAGTAAAATCGGCGGTGAATCAGGCGGGATCGCTGCCCAGCACGACATTCAGCGCACTGCGGGCGTCATCCAGTTGCACCAGCGTGGCATGGCGGGCGCCGAGGGCATCGCGGTTCTCGATGGCGGTGAGGATCGCCTTGTGCCGTGGCATCGCCAGCTCGTGCAGGTTGGGCCGTTGGTTGGAGTGCTTGAGGGCTTCGGCGATGGCCACCGACAGCATGTTGCAAAGGTTGGCGAGCAGGTCGTTGTGGGTGGCGTCGGCGATGCGGCTGTGAAAGTCCAGGTCCGGTTGCAGGAGGGCTTCCGGGGTCGGGGCGGCTTCCATGCGCTGGTAGGCTTCGCTAATGGCGGCGATGTCGGCGTCGGTGGCGAATTGCGCGGCGAGGGCGGCGGCGGCCGGCTCGATGATGCTGCGCACGCTGGTGAGCAGTCCGAAGAACTCGTTCTGCGGGCTGCTCTGCATCAGCCAGTGCAGCACATCGGGGTCGAGCATATGCCATTCCCGACGCGGCTTGACCACCGTGCCCACTCGCGGCCGCGAATACACCAGGCCCTTGGCGACCAACACGCGCGTGGCTTCGCGCAGCACCGGGCGGCTGACGGCATATTCTTCGCACAGCAAGGCTTCGGCGGGCAGTTTGTCGTCGGGCTTGAAGCGGCCAGAGACGATCTGCATGCCCAGTTCCTGGACGATGCGCGCGTGCATGCTCTTGCGATCGGAGGGTTTGCGGTAATCCATGGGGAGCGGCGCGATCCTGTGTGCGAGGGGTGCTGCGCATGATAGCAGGCGCGGCGAGGGCGGGTCGCTAGTGCGATTTTCAATGCTGACTCAACCCCCTTGTGGGAGCGAGCTTGCTCGCGATAGCGGTGGATCAGTCAGCAGTGATACCAGCTGATCCGACGCCATCGCGAGCAAGCTCGCTCCCACAGGGGGGATGGGGCGTCAATGGGAGTGACGCGGCACCTCGGCGCCGCGGCAGCCCACCAGGAAGTCGAAGTCGCAACCCTGGTCGGCTTGCAGCACATGGTCGATGTACAGCTGGCGGTAGCCACCGACCAGCAATTGCTGCGGTGGCGTCAGGTCGGCCAGGCGCGCGGCGAGTTCGGCGTCGGGGATGTCCAGGTGCAGGCGGCCGCTGGCGCAATCGAGTTCGATCCAGTCACCTTCTTTCACCGCGGCCAAAGGCCCACCGGCCGCCGCTTCCGGTGCCACATGCAGCACCACGGTGCCGTAGGCGGTGCCGCTCATGCGCGCGTCGGAAATACGCACCATGTCCGTCACGCCCTGGGCCAGCAGTTTGGCTGGCAAGCCCATGTTGCCGACTTCGGCCATGCCCGGATAACCCTTCGGCCCGCAGTTCTTCATGACCAGGATCGAGTCGGCATCCACGTCGAGCTCCGGATCGTTGATCCGCGCCTTGTACTCGTCGAAGTTCTCGAACACCACCGCGCGACCGCGATGCTGCATCAGTTCGGCGGTGGCCGCGGACGGCTTGAGCACTGCGCCCAATGGCGCCAGGTTGCCGCGCAGTACGCAGATGCCGCCGTCGGCGCGGATCGGGTTGTCCAGGGTGCGAATGACTTCGTCCTGGCCGTAGATCGGCGCGTCCTTGGTGTTTTCGCCGAGGCTCTTGCCGTTCACCGTCAGTGCGTTCGGGTGGGGGATCAGGTTCGCTTCGCCGAGACGACGGAGCACGGCGGGCAGGCCACCGGCGTAATAGAACTCTTCCATCAGGAAGCGCCCGGACGGCTGCAAGTCGACGATGGTCGGCATGCCGCGACCGATGCGGGTCCAGTCGTCCAGGTCCAGTTGCACGCCGATGCGCCCGGCGATGGCCTTGAGGTGAATCACCGCGTTGGTCGAACCGCCGATGGCGGCGTTGACGCGGATGGCGTTTTCGAAAGCTTCCTTGGTCAGGATCTTCGACAGCTTCAGGTCTTCGCGGACCATTTCCACGGCGCGCATGCCGGACATGTGGGCCAGCACATAACGGCGCGCATCCACCGCCGGGATCGCCGCGTTATGGGGCAGCGAAGTGCCAAGCGCCTCGGCCATGCAGGCCATGGTCGACGCCGTGCCCATGGTGTTGCAGGTACCGGCCGAGCGGGACATGCCGCCCTCGGCCGCGAGGAAGTCATCGATGGTGATGGTGCCGGCCTTGACCTGTTCGCTCAGTTGCCAGACCACGGTGCCCGAGCCGATGTCCTGGCCCTTGTGCTTGCCGTTGAGCATCGGCCCGCCGGTGACGACGATGGCCGGCACGTCGCAACTGGCGGCGCCCATCAGCAGGGCCGGAGTGGTCTTGTCGCAACCGGTGAGCAGTACCACGCCATCAATCGGGTTGCCGCGAATCGCCTCTTCCACGTCCATGCTCGCCAGGTTGCGGGTCAGCATGGCGGTGGGGCGCAGGTTCGATTCGCCGTTGGAGAACACCGGGAATTCCACCGGAAAGCCCCCGGCCTCGATCACGCCGCGCTTGACGTGCTCGGCGATCTGCCGGAAATGCGCGTTGCACGGTGTCAGCTCCGACCAGGTGTTGCAGATACCGATGATCGGCTTGCCATGGAACTGGTGGTCGGCGATGCCCTGATTTTTCATCCAGCTGCGGTACATGAAGCCGTTTTTGTCGGCGGTGCCAAACCATTGGGCCGAGCGCAGGGAGGGTTTCTTATCAGACATGATCGATTCTCTTATTGTATGACTATATTGTTCGAGCTGAAGCGTAACATAAGCGCAATTTACGCCGTTTGGAAGTGTTGTTGGGTAAATAGTATTACTATATAGTCCGATTTAACGGAGGGGTTGTCCTGGCGGTCATTCGCGAGAGAAATCCCCCGAGGTTCTATAACAACAACAATCGGAGACCGGTCCCATGAGCCAGGAATTGCGGCTTATACGTCGCATCACACTCAAACTGATTCCCTTCCTGATCCTGCTTTACCTGATCGCGTACGTGGATCGCTCCGCCGTGGGCTTCGCCAAGCTGCACATGGGCGCGGACATCGGCATCGGCGACGCCGCCTACGGCCTCGGCGCGGGCCTGTTCTTCATCGGTTATTTCCTCCTGGAGATTCCCAGCAACCTGATGCTGGAGCGCTTCGGTGCGCGGCGCTGGTTTGCCCGGATCATGATCACCTGGGGCGCAATCACCATCGGCATGGCTTTTGTGCAGGGGCCCTATAGTTTCTACGTGATGCGCTTTCTGCTGGGCGCGGCCGAAGCCGGGTTCTTTCCGGGCGTGCTGTATTACATCACCCAGTGGTTCCCGGTGCGCCATCGCGGCAAGATCCTCGGGCTGTTCATTCTTTCCCAACCCATTGCGATGATGATCACCGGCCCAGTTTCCGGTGGCTTGCTGGGCATGGACGGCATCCTCGGCCTGCACGGCTGGCAGTGGTTGTTCATCGTCATCGGCCTGCCGGCGGTGCTGTTGACCTGGCCGGTGCTGCGTTATCTGCCGGACGGCCCGCAACAGGTCAAATGGATGGACCAGTCCGAGAAGGACTGGCTGACCGGTGAGCTGAAAAAGGACCTGGAAGAATACGGCCAGACCCGTCATGGCAACCCGCTGCATGCGCTCAAGGACAAGCGCGTCCTGCTGCTGGCGCTGTTCTACCTGCCGGTGACCCTGAGCATCTACGGCCTGGGGCTGTGGCTGCCGACGCTGATCAAGCAGTTCGGCGGCAGTGACCTGGTGACCGGCTTTGTCTCTTCCGTGCCGTATATCTTCGGCATCATTGGCCTGCTGATCATTCCTCGCAGCTCCGACCGCCTGAACGACCGTTACGGTCACCTGGCCGTGTTGTATGTATTGGGCGCCATCGGTCTGTTCCTCAGCGCCTGGTTGACCGTGCCGGTGCTGCAACTGGCGGCGTTGTGCCTGGTGGCGTTTGCACTGTTTTCCTGCACGGCGGTGTTCTGGACCTTGCCGGGGCGGTTTTTCGCCGGTGCCAGCGCGGCGGCGGGCATTG
This sequence comes from Pseudomonas sp. Z1-29, assembly GCF_051131995.1. Lineage (NCBI taxonomy): Bacteria > Pseudomonadati > Pseudomonadota > Gammaproteobacteria > Pseudomonadales > Pseudomonadaceae > Pseudomonas > Pseudomonas sp. Z1-29. The sequence continues at coordinate 2,541,585 of NZ_CP071645.1, forward strand.
CCTTGATCAACTCGGTAGGCAACCTGGGCGGCTATATCGGCCCGTTCGTGATCGGCGCCTTGAAGGAATACACCGGTAACCTGGCGTCCGGGCTGTACTTCCTGTCGTGCGTGATGGTGTTCGGCCTGGTATTGACCGGGGTGGTCTATCGCTTGCTCGAACGCAAGCACGTATTGCCGGCTGACCAGTTCGCGGCGAGCGCCCGCGGGGCGACGCGTAGCTGATTTATTGCAGCTTTTGTGGCGAGGGAGCTTGCTCCCGCTCGACTGCGCAGCAGTCGCAATATGGGCGATGTGTTTTGCCTGAATGAACTCGGCGCCTGAAAGTAGGGGGGCTTCGCCCCCCAGCGGGAGCAAGCTCCCTCGCCACAAAAAGCCTGCAAAGCGATTCGGCGTTCATATTCAAGTTTTGTTTACAGGGAGAAACCCATGCGTTTAGTTCAGTTCGAATTGAGTAACGGCGAACGCCGCGTCGGTGTAGTTGACGGCGAGCAGGTGCGCGAAGTGCAGGGCGCCACGACGGTGCGCGACCTGGCGCTGGCCGCCATCGAGGCGGGCGTCAAGCTTGAGCAACAGGTCGACGGCCTGGGCCTGGGAGCGAGCCATGACTATGCGCAACTGCTGAGCGAATTGCGCATCCTGCCGCCGCTGGATCACCCGGACCCGGCGCACCTGCTGGTCAGCGGTACCGGCCTGACTCACCTGGGCAGCGCCTCGGCCCGGGACAAGATGCACCAACAGGCTGGCGACGAGAGCGCCATGACCGACACCATGCGCATCTTCAAATGGGGCGTGGAGGGCGGCAAACCCGCCGCCGGGCAGGCTGGCGTTCAGCCGGAATGGTTCTACAAGGGCGACGGCAGCATCGTCGTCCGTCCCGGCCATCCGTTCCCGCTGCCGCCCTTTGCCGAAGACGCTGGCGAGGAGCCGGAAATCAGCGGCCTGTATGTCATCGGTCACGACGGCAAGCCATATCGGCTGGGCTTTGCGGTGGGCAACGAATTTTCCGATCACGTCATGGAACGCAAGAATTATCTGTACCTGGCCCATTCGAAACTGCGCAGTTGCAGCTTCGGCCCGGAACTTCGCGTGGGCGAACTGCCTCAACATCTGTCCGGGACCAGTCGTATCCTGCGCAACGGCGAAGTGCTGTGGCAGAACGAATTCCTCAGCGGCGAGGCGAACATGTGCCACAGCCTCGAGAACCTCGAGTTCCACCATTTCAAGTACAGTCAGTTCCTGCGCCCCGGGGACGTGCACGTTCACTTCTTCGGCACCGCGACGCTGTCGTTCGCCGACGGCATCCGCACCCAGCCGGGGGACGTGTTCGAAATCAGCCAGGCCGAATTCGGCGCACCGCTGATCAACGGCATTGCTCCGGTAGACGCGGTGTTCAACCCAGGTACTATCGGCACACTTTAAAAGGAGACTTGCGATGAATCAGATCCTTGGCCACAACTACATCGGTGGCGCCCGCAGCGCGGCCGGCCAGACTCGCCTGCAAAGTTTCGACGCCAGCACCGGCGAGGCCTTGCCGCATGATTTCGTCCAGGCCACGGCGGAAGAAGTCGACGCCGCCGCCAAGGCCGCCGCGGCGGCTTATCCAACCTACCGCAGCCTGAGCGCGGCGCGCCGGGCCGAATTTCTCGATGCCATCGCCGATGAGCTGGACGCCTTGGGTGATGAGTTCGTCGCCGTGGTCTGCCGCGAAACCGCATTGCCGGCCGCACGGATCCAGGGCGAGCGCGGCCGCACCAGCGGGCAGATGCGCCTGTTCGCCAAGGTCTTGCGCCGTGGCGATTTCTACGGCGCGCGCATCGACCGGGCCTTGCCGGAGCGTACGCCGCTGCCGCGCCCGGACCTGCGCCAGTACCGCATTGGTCTCGGTCCGGTGGCCGTGTTTGGCGCCAGCAACTTCCCATTGGCATTCTCCACCGCTGGCGGTGACACCGCTGCCGCGCTGGCCGCCGGTTGCCCGGTGGTATTCAAGGCCCACAGTGGCCACATGGCCACCGCCGAGCATGTGGCCGATGCGATCATTCGCGCGGCTGAAAAGACTTCGATGCCGGCCGGTGTGTTCAACATGATCTACGGCGGTGGCGTCGGCGAGTGGCTGGTCAAGCATCCGGCGATCCAGGCCGTCGGCTTCACCGGTTCCCTGAAAGGCGGGCGTGCCCTGTGCGACATGGCGGCCGCGCGGCCCCAGCCGATCCCGGTCTTCGCCGAGATGTCGAGCATCAACCCGGTGATCGTCCTCCCGCAGGCGTTGCAAGCGCGCGCCGAAAGTGTTGCTCGCGACCTGACCGCCTCGGTGGTGCAAGGCTGCGGTCAGTTCTGCACCAACCCTGGCCTGGTGATCGGTATCCGCTCACCTGAGTTCACTGCCTTCACCCAGCAGGTGGCTGCGCTGATCGGCGACCAGGCGCCGCAAACCATGCTCAATGCCGGCACGCTGCAAAGCTACGGCAAAGGCCTGCAAAAATTGCTGGCCCACCCAGGCATCGAACACCTGGCCGGTCGCGAGCAGCAAGGCAACCAGGCGCAACCGCAATTGTTCAAGGCTGACGCCAGCCTGTTGATCAACGGTGACGAGGCGTTGCAGGAAGAGGTCTTCGGCCCGACCACGGTGTTTGTCGAAGTGGCGGACCAGGCGCAATTGAGCGCTGCGCTGCATGGCCTGCACGGCCAGCTCACCGCCACGATCATTGGCGAACCGGCAGACTTCGAACGGTTCGGCGAACTGACGCCGCTGCTGGAGCAGAAGGTCGGCCGCATCTTGCTCAACGGTTATCCAACTGGTGTGGAGGTCTGCGATTCGATGGTCCATGGCGGGCCTTACCCGGCGACGTCCGATGCGCGTGGCACTTCGGTCGGCACGCTGGCGATCGATCGGTTCCTGCGTCCGGTGTGCTTCCAGAACTACCCCGACAGCCTGTTGCCAGAGCCGTTGAAGAACGCCAACCCGCTGGGGATCCTGCGGCTGGTAGATGGCGTGCCGGGGCGCGAGGCGCTCTGAGGAGCTGAACAGGCCGTTGCATTCATGTTGAATGCGCCGGCCTTTTCGCGAGCAGGCTCGCTCCCACAGGGGATTTCTGGTGGGTATGAATCCTTTGTGGGAGCGAGCCTGCTCGCGAAAGCGATAGGTCGGCCAGCACCGCTTTCGAACCTTATGGCCCAAGCTCCACTCTGACATTGGGTTATCATGCCGCTTTTCCCAATGACTGACTGATCGCTATGACTGCCCCGACCGACACTCTGCTGCACGCCCTCGAACACTGCGACATGCTGATCATCGACGGGCTGCACGCTTTCGATTTTTCCCTCGACGAGCAGGACCAACTGCACGTCGAATGCATGAACGGCCGCACCCTCGAGCATTGGCGTTTCACGCCGGCACAGATGCAGGCCGCGACTTTCGACACAGCCTCGAAACATTGGGTCATCACCAGTGATTCGGGCGATCACCATCTGGAATGCGTGGAGGCGACCAGCGGCCACGACGACGAGGACTCCGAGCATGAAGATGCGTAGTTTCTGGCCATTGCTGATGGCCGGCAGCGTGGGCGCCATGGGCGTCCAGGCAGAAACCGCCGAACACTATCAATTGCTGGTGGGCTCCTACACGGCGGACCAGAGCCAGGGCATCTACCGCATGCAGTTCGACAGCCGGACCGGCCAGCTCGACGCCAAGCCCCTGCAGGTGATCAAGACGGACAACCCGTCCTGGTTGACCCTTTCCAAGGACCTGAGCCGGCTGTTCGTGGTCAACGAAAACGGCCCGGGCCAGAAAGACCCGGTGGGCAAGGTCAGCAGTTACGCCGTTAACCCCAAGACCCATGAACTGAGCCTGATCAATCAGGTCCAGTCCCTGGGCAACGAGCCGACTCATTCCAGCCTGAGCCATGACGGCCAGCATCTGCTGGTGAGTAATTATTCCGTTCTGGAAAACCCGGGCGGCACCTTGGTCGTGCTGCCAGTGGGGGCGGATGGCAAGCTCGCGCCGGTGGTGCAGTCGGGCAGTCATCAGCCGAGTCGGGTCAACCCTGAGCGGCAGAAGTCGGGGCATGTGCATTCGGCGGTGCCTTCGCCGGACGGCAAGTATGTGTTTGCCAACGACCTGGGGGCGGACAAGGTATTCGTCTACCGCTACGACCCGAAAGCCAACCCCGAGCTGCCGCTGACGCCTGCCGATCCGGCATTCGTGCAGTTGCCGCCGGGCAGCGGGCCGCGTCACCTGCTGTTCAGCAACGATGGCAAGCACGCCTGGCTGACCATGGAGATGACCGCCCAGGTTGCGGTGTTCGACTACCAGGATGGCCGCCTTACCCAGCGTCAACTGGTCGACCTCGCCGCCGGCAAGCCCCAGCCGGGTAAAGCGGCGGCAGCGCTGCATGCGTCCAGGGACGGCAAGTTCCTGTACGTCAGCAATCGGGGCACCACCAACGAACTGGTGGTGTTTGCCATCGACCCGGCGGCTGGCACGCTGAAAGAACTTCAGCGGCGCTCTGTCGAGGGCGACCATCCTCGGGAATTCAGCCTCGACCCGAGTGAAAAATTTGTCCTGGTGGCCAACCAGAAGAGCAACCAGATCGTCATCATCGAGCGTGATCCGAACACCGGCCTGCTGGGTAAAACCGTCCAGAAGCTGGCGATGGATGCGCCGAGCGACTTGAAATTCATGGTTCGTCAATAAGCTGAAGGCCCCGATTTACGGGGCCTTCGCCGTTGTATCAACAAGACTGATAGTCGCTAGTATTACAAAGCATTTCAAGACGAGACGCCTCGGCGCGTAAGTTTGCTTCACGGCCCCACCGGGCAAATCAGCAAACTGAATCCGAGGACTACCGCCATGAATCTGAATCTCTTCTCCGTTATTGCCGCTTCCGCTATCTCTGCTACCGTGGCATTGCCAGCCAGTGCCAGCATCGAAATCAGCGACAAGAAAAACCGCACCCAGAGCTACACTGAGAAATACCTGCAACAGAGCGCCAACTTCTACGCCGCACTGGATCACAAGACCCAACACTGAATCACGCTGACCCTGAAGCCTGCGATCTTTTCATTTCCTGCTGGATGCCAGCGGAGAGAAAAGATCGCAGGTTTCGTGCGTGGGCAGAAAATCCCGTTGTGATATCACATGGCCATGTGTTTAAATTTGACGCTAGTTAATTGACTCCTTACCAATAAGGATCGACACCATGGCGATGCGTCTGGCAGTGATGCTGCTGTTTCTCTACTCCACTCCGATTGTCTCGGCGGCCCAGCCAATTCCTGGAGAGCTGGAAGTGGCTCGCGAGCGATTGTTGAGCTTGGTCAACGACTGATTTCAGGGTTTCATCAATCAATAAACCTGATGGTGACTATGCATAATCGTCGCTATTCATAACGGTTTATTTGATTGATTCTGTGGGCATCGAAACATGCCCACGGAGAACCCCATGGCCCGCGCAATCCTTTCTTCCGCCAGACACGGCGCTTACATCGCCATCGGCCTTTACGTCGCATTGGTGCTGGTGGTCAGCGTCGGCGCCCAATACCAAGGCTTCGTTGATGCATCGCTGCATGCGTCGGTTTCCACTGTCGCCGCCGAACGCGGCGCAGGCAAAGGGGCTGTCGGCGCATGAGCAGATGCAGGTTCTGGGTGATTGCCTTCCTGGCGTTTATCACCAACGGGTTTTCGTTGCTTGGATTGGGGCAGGCGTCGGCGGGGTCGTTGGCGCGGACGATCGAGTGCAACCACAACATCGCCCATAACATCCTCACCGCCAGGGCATTGGGGGTGTTGGTGGGTAATCCGCCGTCGACGCCGAGGGTGGCTGAGTTTGGGCCGTTTCAGGTTGATTGCGCGGTGGTGCGCATGTGCAGCGTCGCCGCTTGAAGGGATCTACGGGCTTTTGTGGCGAGGGAGCTTGCTCCCGCTCGGCTGCGCAGCAGACGCCTTGGGTGTAGACCGAATGGGCCTGCTGCGCAGGCCAGCGGGAGCAAGCTCCCTCGCCACGACGGCGATGCAGCTCACTTGGCCATGATCGCTACGAACAGCTCGGAATCCAGGGATTTCTGCAACCAACCTTGCAGCCGCGGATAGGGCGCCTGGGCAAACCAGTCGCGATTGACATGGGCGAACTGGCGTATGAAGGGCATCACCGCCACGTCGGCCAGGCTCTGATGCTCCGCCGCCAGGAACGGACGGGTTTCAAGCAGTCCTTCCAGTTTGCGCAGAAAAACTTCGCCTTCGCTGCGGTAGTGTTCCTGCGTGTATTCGGGATGCCGCTCCGGGTATTTGTAGCGGTTCAGGTGAAGCTTGAATACCTGGTCGTTTTCCTCGATCAACGCTGCCGTCAACGCCTGGGCCTTGGCATCGTCCCGTAGCTGCCAGTCCTGCGGATCGTGTTGGGCCAAGGCCCAGTTGATGATCTCCAGGCTTTCATCGATCACCCGGCCATCGACCTGCAACACCGGCACCGTGCCTTTGCTCGAGAGTGCAAGCATCTCGGCGGGCTTGGCCTTCAGGCCGACTTCGACGATCGTCAGTTCGACCGCGCTGTAACGCAACGCCATGCGTGCGCGCATGGCATAGGGGCAGCGACGGAAGGAGTACAGCGTGGCGCGGCTCATTTCACCTCCAGCGTGCTAAGCCCATTGCCCTGGCGACGGACCTGGATCTGCACCGGGATCCGCTCGTGCATTTCCTGCACATGGGAGATGACCGCGACCTTGCGCCCCTGGGCCTGCAAGCCGTCGAGGGCGTCCATCGCCAGTTGCAGCGATTCGGGGTCGAGGCTGCCGAAGCCTTCGTCGATGAACAACGATTCGATTCTCAGCGTGCTGGACGCCATCGAAGCCAGGCCCAGCGCCAGGGCAAGGGAGACCAGGAAGGTCTCGCCGCCGGACAACGAATGCACCGAGCGCAGTTCATCGCCCATTTCCGTGTCCATTACCAGCAGGCCAAGCATGCTGCCGCCGCGCTTGAGCCGGTAACGGCGAACCAGTTGGCGCAACTGGGCGTTGGCATGGTGGACCAGCAAGTCGAGGTTGTACGCCTGGGCCAGTTTGCGGAAGCGGTCGCCGGTGGCCGAGCCAATCAAGGCGTCGAGGCGCGCCCAGCGCTGATATTCGGCATAGGCCTGCTCAATCTGTCGGGCCAGGGCCTGGTTGGCATGCTGCCGACGCTGGTCTTCAGTCTGTTCGGCACGCAACTCGGCGCAGCGCTGTTCGCTGGCGGCAAACTGCTCCTGCAGCACCGCCAAGGCTTGGGTCAGTTCTTCAGGCGGCAAATTGCCGTTGTGTTGGGCCTGGTGGTTGTGCAGGCGCTGCTCGCGTTCGGTGAGCAGGACGCGGGCCTGCTCGATGGCTTTTTCGCTGGTGAGCAGGCGTTGCCGCAGTTGACTGACCTGTTGCTCGCCGAGGCCGAGCAAGGCATCGAGCGCGGCGTCGTCGAGTTCCGGATGAGAAACGCGCCATTGGGCGATGCCGGCGGCGAGCGTCTGCTGTTCGGCCTCAAGCGACTGGGCCTGCTCATGCCGGGCCTGGAGCTCGGCAGCCAGTTGCACAAGGGTATTGCGCAACTCCTGTAGCTGCTGACCGGCCGCTGCCTCGGCATGGCGGGCCTGTTCCAGGGCCTGGTCGAGTTGTTGCTGCCATTGTTCGGCACTGGAATGTTCGCCCAGCAGTTGCGTGAGTTTTTGCTGGCAGGTCTGCTGTTGTTCATTCAGTGCGTTGAATTGCTGCTGCGCCGCTTCGAGTTGCTGCACGCGGGTCTGCTGGCGGTCCTGCTCTTTCTCCAGGGCTTGCTGGCGTTGAAGTTGTTCGCCGAGTTCTTCGCGTTGCTGTTCCAGTTGCGCCAGGCGCTGGGTGATCCGCTGGTCGAGTCGCATGAACGTCGCGGCGGGATCGCTGCGCAGGGCCTGCAAGGTATCGGCCGGCAGCAGCGCACTGAAATGCCCGAGCTCTTCGTCCAGGCGCTGGCGGTCGCGGGCCATTTCCTGTTGCTGGTTGCCCAGGTGCAGTGACGCCTGCTGGCTGGCGGTTTCCGCTTCGCGCAGTTGCTGCGCCAGGCGCGTGGCGTCCTGTTGCAGGGTGAGCAGGGCGGCCTGGCGTTGTTCGTCCTGGCTGATGCGCAGGTTCAACTGGCTGTTTTGCTGGGCCAGCCAGGCGTCGCGCTGGTCTGGATCCTGAGCCAGCAACTGTTCCGACAACGGATGGGCTTCGAGGCTTGGCGCGAGGCCTTGTTGCTGGGCGGCGAGTTGTTCCTGTTGCTGTTTGAATTCCTTGAGCTGGGCAATGACCCCACTGTATTGCGCTCGCAGATCGATGACTTTTTCATTGAGCAGGTCGACGACTCTGCGCGCATTGGCCTCTTCGCTTTCATCGAATCGGCCGAGGCTTTGCAGCAGCGCTTCGGGCTGATGGTACGGGTGTTCGACGCTGCCGCAGACCGGGCACGGCTGGTTGTCCTGCAACTGTTCGCGCAGTTGCTCGACGCTTTCGCTGCGAGCCAGGCGCTGGCGTTCCAGCAGTTCACGGGTGACAGTCAGGGTCTGTTCGGCAATGGTCAGCTCGGCCTTGGCTTCGCCGCCTTCGCGCACCAGCCGGTCGCGCTCCTGCAAGGCTTGCTGCTGGCGTCGCTCCAGCTCTGCGCTGCGTTTGTCCAGCTCCTGCTGGCTGGCCCAAAGCCGGGCCAGTTCTTCGAATGCGCGCAGTTGCTTGCGATTGTCTTGCAGCAGGTTGCCGAGCAACTGGATCTGTTCCGCCACCGCTTGCGGTTCGGCCCCGGCTTCCTTGTAGAGCACTTCGAGGTTTTGCCGGCGGGTTGCCAGGTCATCGGCGGCGCGAGTGGCGCTTTGTTCCAGCAGCGCGAGTTCGTCCTGGCCCTTGTTCAGCCGGTTGCCGATCAACATCAACTGTTGCAGGCGATCACGGTAGGCGGACCAGGCATCGCCCAGCGGTGCGAGATCGGTACTTTGTTCCAGTTCGCCGGCGATCCTTTGCAGGCGCTCATCAACCTGCCGTTGCTGTTCGAGCAGGGTGTCGATGCTGCGCTGGCCGTCGGTGCAAGCCTGTTGGACCTGTTGCAACTGTTCGGCGCCTTGGCCGGTTTCCCTGGCCAGGCGGGCGAGGCTGCTCTGTTCATCGAATGCCTGGCGTAGCAGCGGTGCGTTGTCGGCGCTCTGCTGGCGGGCGGCGGCCAAGGCCAATTGCGCCACGCCCAGGCCCTTCTCCAGTTCGGCCTGTTGCTCATGCAATTCGACTTGCTGCTGGGTCAGTTGCTGGATCCTGACTGCCAGCGGCTCCAGCTGGCGGTTCAATTCCGCCTGGCGGATGAACTGGTGCCGCTGGGGCGCCAATTGTTCCAGGCGTGTCAGTTTCAGGCGTTCGTCGGCCAGCGCAGCCCAATCGGCCTGTGCCTGTTGCAGTTGTTCAGCGGCGCTGGCCTGTTCGTCCTGCAACTGGCGCAGGTCCCTGAGCCAGGTGTGCTGCTGTTCCAATTGCTTGAGCTGTGCCTGCTGGGTCTTGAGCAGTTGCTGGGCGTCGTTGAAGCGTTGGTCCAGCTCGGCGCGGGCTTCGGCGGCCAGCGGCGTGACCCCGTTGGCCTGGTCTTGCAACTGCTTGTGGGTTTCCCTGGCCTGCTTGGCCTTGTCGAAGGCGCGGCGGCCCAGACGCGTATACAGGGCCGTGTCGGTGAGCTTTTCCAGCAGCTCGCTGCGGTCGTTGTCGTCGGCCTTGAGAAAGGCGCTGAACTCGCTCTGGGCCAGCAGCACGGCGCGGGTGAACTGCTCGAAGTTCAGGCCCAAGGCGGCTTCGAGCTGGGTCTTGTATTCGCCTTTCTGGCTGGCCAGCAGTTGGTCATTGTCCAGGTCGCGCAGGCTCTGGCGGCTGGCCTGCAATTTGCCGCCGGCTTTTTCCCGGGCGCGATTGGCCTCCCAGCGAGCCCGGTAGCGGCGCCCGTCGATACCGCGAAAATCCACTTCGGCATAACCGTCACCGGTGCCACGGCGCAGCAGCGTGCGCGGATCGCCCGTGGCGATCTCGCCATCGGCATCCGGTACCTTGGCGTCACGACCGGTGTTGTTCAGGCGCGGCACCGCACCAAAAAGCGCCAGGCACAAAGCATCGAGCAGCGTGCTCTTGCCGGCGCCGGTGGGGCCGGTGATGGCGAACAGGCCGGCGCTGGCCAACGGCTCGGCGGTGAAATCGATTTCAAATGGCCCGGCGAGGGAGGCGAGGTTCTTCAGGCGGATCGCGAGGATCTTCATGGCTGCTCGCTCTCCATCTGCACGTCTTGCAACAACACGGCAAAATCCTTGAGGGTCTGTTCGTCCACTTCGTTGCCGTAGGTGTCCTGCCAGGCACGGCTGAACAATTCGTGCGGGCTCAACTGGTCCAGTTCGACCAGCGCGGTGCCGTCCTCGACACCGCTGGAGCCGCCAGTGCCGGCGTACTCGGCGGCAATGCGCACCAGGCGCACGGCTTTGCCTTGCAGTGCCGTCTCCACTTGATGGCGCAAGTCGGGCTGCGGCTCGTCGAGGCGTACTCGAACCTCCAGCCAGGGCTGGCGCTGCACGTCCGCCAGCAGGTCGATGTCCGGCAGGTCCTTCAGTTGTCGGAGGATATCGGCCAGCGGCGCCGGGCCCAGGCGCTGCAGGTTGACGGCGCGGGGAATCAGCCGGGGTTCGACGTTCACCAGGGTTTCGCCGTCCAGGGTGACGTCGAGGATCTGGTGCTGATAGCCGATCTCGGAGAACGACAGCGGGATCGGCGAGCCGCTGTAGCGGATGCGCTCTTCACCATTGACCTTCTGCGGCTTGTGCAGGTGGCCGAGGGCGACGTAACTGATGCTCGGGCCGAAGAGGCTGGCGGGCAGCGCTTCGGCATTGCCGATGATCAGGCTGCGCTCGGAGTCCTCCGATACCGAGCCGCCGGCCATGTGCGCATGGCTGACGGCGATCAGTGCCTGGCCTTTCTTGCGTTTGTCATTGGCAGCGGCGATCAGCCATTCATGGACCTGGCCGATGCCGCGCAGGTAATCATCCCCCAACTGCGCGCCGGTGACTTCCGCCGGCCGCAGGAACGGCAGCGCCAGGCACCAGGCGCGGACCTTGCCCTTGGCGTCGGGCAATGGCAGCAACAGGCGCTCGACGTCCAGTTGTCCATCATCCAGCCACAGCACCCGGCCCAGGGCATGGGTGCGCAAGCGCCGCATCAACGGCGCCGGCAGTTCGATGCGTGAGCCGGAGTCGTGGTTGCCGGCAATCATGACGATGGTCAGGTTGGCGTTTTGTTCGTGGGCGCTGACGATGAAGTCGTACAGCCGCTCCTGGGCTTTGACCGGCGGGTTGACGGTGTCAAAGATATCGCCGGCAATCAGCAGCACATCGGGCTTTTCGCTGCCCAGTTGACGCAGCAGCCAGTCGAGGAAACAGGCGTGTTCGAAGTCGCGATCCTGGCCGTGGAGGTTTTGCCCCAGGTGCCAGTCGGAGGTGTGAAACAGACGCAAGGCAGACTCCAGAATACAGACGATGGCCGCGGGAGGAGAGGCGGCGCAAAAATGCAGAGTTTACTGGGAAACGCTGGGGAGGGGCTGCCCAACTTTGTCGGATGGACCGGCGCGGCTGTTGTGGCGAGGGAGCTTGCTCCCTTGCCACAACAGCCCTGCGCAACAAAACCGGGTTATTTGGGATAGAGCGGCGGCAGGCTCGAATCACTGGCAGCGTCCGGCGCTCCTTCCAGAGGCGGAATGGTCCGGATCGCCCGCCACAGGTCTTCCCCTTGCCAATACTGGCCGGTTTCGCTGTAGAGGGCGCCGTTCAAGCCGTCGAGGGCGTCGGACAGTGGCACGAAACGCGCCGCCATGTCGGCCAAGGTTTCCGGTTGCTGTCGAGCCCAGGCATCCAGCGCCTGGCGGGTGGCGTGCGAGTCGTTGGCCAGGCAGGCGCGCTTGAGGTCATCCAGAAGTGTGCGTGGACTCGGCCCGGCCTGGGCCGAGCGCAGGATCGCCGGTTGCCAGCGCGCGCGCCACCACAGGCCGAAGCCGAGCAACGTCGTGCAGGCCAGGATCAACGTACTGAGTTGCCAGTACCAGAGGGTTTCGCTGTCGACAGTGGTGACGATCTGAGTGGCGCCTGCGGGTGTGTCGACCATCAGGCTCGGGTTGTTCGCCACTTGCAGGGTCCGGGCCGGCAGGCTGGTGCGGTCCAGGTGGTCTTCCAGGGTGTTCCACCAGACCACTTCCACCGGCGGCAGCTCGATGGTGCCGCTACGATTGGGCACCAGGGCTTCGCGGTCCTCGCGGCTGCCAACCAGGCCGCGCTCGCTGCTGCGGCTGCTCAGCACCGGCTGGTCGGGGTAGCGCCGCAGGCCATTGATTTCGGTAGGCGGAAGCGGCGGCAACTGGGCGCTGGTCAAGCCTTCCGCCTCCAGGGTCAGGCTGCGGGTGAGCGAATCGCCGACCTGGCTGTGAGTCGGTTCCGGGCTCCAGCTTTCGCTCAAGGACAAGCTGCGCGCCGGCAGCCAGGGGAGGTCGGCCGGGTAACTGGCGGGCTTGGGCTTGACGGTCAGTTGCAGTTGCGTGGAACTGACGCGCATCAACTGGCCGGGTTTGGCGCCCGGTGCTGCGGTGCCCTGGGCCGTTGGTTCAACCAGCGTGGCGCTGAAGGTCTGGGCCGGGATCGCCAGTTCGCCGCTGCGCTGCGGGTAGATGCCGTAACGCAACTCGATGACGCCGTGGCGCACATCGTTGATGACTTTTTCGTAGGTGCGCGATTCGCCCAGTTGCTCGGTGCGCGCATCGGGAATATGCAGCGGTGTCAGGCTGCTGTCGTCGTACAGCGACACCGAATGGTAGATGCGCAGCGTCAGGATGGCCTGGGCCTGCACGTACACCTCGCGCTGGTCGAGGCTGGCTTCGATGAACACCGGCGCGAGGGTGCCAGAGGCGTTGCGGGTTTCGCTTTCGATCACCTGCAAAGTGATCGGCTGGCTGCTGACTTCGCCCAGTTGCAGCGGCGGGATCACCACCGTGCCGCTCTGACGCGGCAGCAGCGTGACGATCCAGCGGGTAGTGGCGCGATTCTCGCCGTCAAGGGTGGTCAACTGGTTGACCTGGCGGGTACCGCGCACATCAAACAGTGCCTGGAGCGGGCTCAGGTCAGGTTTGCCGAACAGCGTGGCATCGTTGGACTCCAGCGTCAGCTCGACGGTCTCCCCGGAGTTCAGGCGACTGCGGTCCACGCTGGCAGTCAGCTGCGCGGCCTGGGACCCGGCAGCCCAGAGCAGCAAGACGAGGAGATAGGCGGTGAAGCGGGTCATTGGTGTTTTTCCTGAGCCTGGTGGCTTTGCTGTTCATACCAGAATTTTCGCCTGAGCAGTTCGCCCGGGTTGTCCGGGATCTGGCGCAGCCATTGTTCCAGTGCCTGGCGCTGTTCTTCGGCGTTGCGCTGGCCCGCGGCCGGGCGCAGTGGCGGGGTGGTGGTCTGCTCGTCGGGCAGTTCGCTGCCGGGCACGTCCTCGGCGCGGGTCGGTGGCGCCTGGGACGCCGGGGATTGCTCCGGCGTCGCTGGCGCCTCGGAAGAAGGCTGGCCCGGCTCGGACGACTGATTCGGGGTATCGCTATCCGGCGATTGCTCGGTGGGCGCGGGGTCCTGGTTTTCGTCAGGCTTGGTGGTGTCCGGTGGCGCAGCCTGCTCTTTCAGCAGGCTTTCCACCAAGGCCTTGTTGGTCTGCGCCGGGCGCAGGTCCGGCTGCAATTCCAGCGCTTGCTCATAGGCATCGATCGCGGCCTCCAGTTCGCCGCTGCGGGCCAGCGCATTGCCGCGATTGTAATGCGCGCGGGCATCGTTGCTTTCAGCGAAACGCCGGGCGGCCTCGCTGTACTGGCCGGCCTCGTAGAGGGCGACACCTTGCCATTGGCTGTCCTCGAAGCGAGTGGCGGCCTCGGCCGGGCGTTTCTGCTTGAGCAGGTGCTGGCCCTGTTGATCGGGGCGCAGCCACAGGTCCTCGAATTCGAAGGCATGGCTGGTCTGCGGCAGCGCAAACAGCAGCGGCAGGCAGAACAGCCAGCCCCGACGCCCGGCGCAGGCGGCCAGCAGCAGGAGCGGCAACAGCAGCCAATAACCCTGGTCGGCCCAGGTGTCCAGGCGCAGTTTCTGGCCATCGCTGCGCAGGCGGCGCGGACCGTCCAGCAGGCCCAGGCCGCGCAGGTCGCTGTCGTCCAGGTGCGCGGGACGGTAACGGCCGTCCAGCTCATCGAGAAATGACTTGAGGCTTGGGCTGTCCAGGCGCGGCACCAGGATCGCGCCTTGGGCATCCTTCAGGTAACTGCCGTCTTCCTGGGCCACGGGCGCACCTTGACGCGTACCGATGCCGAGCATCAGCAAACGAGTGGCGGAACCGTCGAGCACCTGGCTTATGCCAAGGCGTTCCTGCTCGTTCAGGGATGAACCGATCAACAGGATCCGGCCGTGGCCGAGCCCGGCCTGGTCCAGCAACGCCATGGCCTTGTTGACGGCCAGGTCGGCACGGTGGCCGCCTTGCGGCATGATCGATGGCGCCAGGGCTTCGAGCAGGTTGGCGCTGGTGGCCAGGTCGTCGGACAGCGGCACCAGCGTATGAGCGCTGCCGGCATAGACGATGATTGCGGTCTGCGCGTCGCTGCGGTTCTGCAGCACGTCGAGCACTTTGCGCCGGGCCTGTTCCAGGCGCGTGGGCGGGACGTCGGTGGCGAGCATCTCTGGCGTCAGTTCGAGAATAACCACCAGCGGATCGGCGGGTTTCTGGCTGGTCTGTTCGACCCGCGTCCAGCTGGGGCCGAGCAAGGCCAGCACCACCAGCAGCCAGCCCAGCCCGAGGGCGATCCACGGCAGCTTGCTTTCGCGACCACTGCCACCGGTGAGCAGCACGGCATGGAACGCCGGCGGCAGGATCATTTGCCAGCGGCCCACGCGTTTCTGTCGGTGCCACAGTTGCCAGAGCAGCCAGCCCAACAGGGGCAGCAGCAAGATAAAAGCGGGACGCAGCCAATGCGGCCAGAGCGCGATCATCGGCGCCTCCGCAGTCGCAGGCGCTTGAGCCGCTGGCGCCATTCAGAGGTTTGCGAGGGTTGAAACAGCGGCTGGGTGAACAGGCGTTGCAAGGGGTTGTCCGGCCAGCGCTCACGAACCACCAGCAACATGCTCAACAGCAAGGCAACGGCCAGCGGCCAATGATAAAGCGCCTGGGCGGGACGGGCCTGGGTCGGCTGCTGGGTCACCGGTTCGAGTTGGTCGAGGGTGGTCTTGATCGCCAGCAACTGCTCGCCATCCTGGGCGCGGAAATACCGGCCGCCGGTGATCTGAGCGATTTCCCTGAGTGTCGCTTCGTCGAGATCCAGGCTGGGGTTGACGCCGAGAAATCCCGCCGTGCCACTTTGCTCCGGATCGGCACCCACGCCGATCGGGTAGATTTTCACGCTTTCGTCGGCAGCCAGCTGGGCGGCAGTCAGCGGGTCGATTTCGCCGCCGTTATTGGCGCCATCGGTCACCAGGATCAGCACGCGGCTGTTGGCCGGGCGTTGCCGCAGGCGTTTGAGGGCCAGGCCAATCGCATCGCCGATCGCCGTGTTCTTGCCGGCGATGCCGATGCGCGCCTCGTCGAGCCAGTGGCGTACGGTGCGGCGATCGAAGGTCAGCGGCGCCTGCAGGTAGGCCTGGCTGCCAAACAGAATCAGGCCGACCCGGTCACCTTCCCGACCTTCGAGAAAATCCCCGAGCATGTGCTGGACCAGCGCCAGGCGACTGATGTCCTCGTCTTTCCACTGCATGTCAGGAAAATCCATGGACCCGGAGACATCCACCGCCACCAGCAGGTCGCGACCGCTGGCGGCAATCGGCAACGGCTCGCCCAGCCACTGCGGGCGGGCGGCGGCGATCAGCAGCAACAACCAAAGCAGGATGAAAGGCGCCTGCTGGCGCCATGTCGGCAGATTGGCCCGGGCCCGGCGCCCGACCAGCCCTTCGAGGTCCTCGAGGAAACTCACTTTGAGTGCCGGTTCGCCACTGTCTGCTGCAGGCAGCACCATGCGCATCAGCCAGGGCAGCGGCAGCAGGGCGAAAATCCACGGCCAGGCGAACTCAAACATGTTTGCGAATCCACGTCTCGACCGCTTGCGTCAGGCCGGCGATGGCTTTGTCGTCAAGCTTGCATTCGGGCTTGTAGGCACCTTCTACAAGGATCATCCAGCGGGTCAGGCCGGCGGCCGGGCAGCGGTTGTCGAGGAAGGCCAGCCATTTGCGCCCGTTGAGAGTATGGCTCTGGCTGTAGGGGTAATGGTTGCGGCACAGGCGCTTGAGCAGCCCGTTGAGTTGCTGCAGCCAGGCCCCGGCCGGCGCGCCGTCGTAGGGCTTGGGCAACCGCGCCAGCTCGGCCAGCGCGGCCAGGCGCACCGGATCCAGGGGTTGCTCGGCGCGGTCCTGGGTGCGCTTGGCGGGAATGAACCGGCGCAAGTGCCACAGGCCCAGGCCCAGCAATGGCAGTAATACCAGCAGCAACCACCAGCCCGGCGCGGGCGGCCAGAAGCCGATGGTCGGTGGCGCCATCAGTGGTTGCAACTGATCGAGGCTGCTCATCGGGTTTTCCCCGGGCGCTTGGGGTTCAGGTACTCGCGCAGTTGTTCGACCATGTCGCCTTGAGTGCTCAAGGGCAGCATCAGGATCCGCAGCTTCTGCGCCAGCATTTCCCAGCGCTCCAGGCGCGCCTCGGCCTGGGCGCGGTAGGTCTGGCGCAGTTCCAGGTTCAGCGTGTCGAGCTCCAATTGCTCACCGCGCTGGGCAAACCGCAGCAGGCCGGCGGCGGGCAGGGCGTGGTCCAGCGGGTCGGACAGCGGCAGCAGCAGCAGGTCGCAATGACGCGACAGCAGGCTCAACTGCTGCTCGGCACCGTCGGAGAGGGCGCGCTCGTCACAGATCACGATCGCCAGGCTGCCGGGCCGCAGGACTTCCCTGGCCCGGCGCAAGGCGACACCAAAGGAGTCGCGGTCCGACTCGCCTTCGGTGTGCAACGACTGATTGACGCGCACCAGGCGGTTGAGCAGTTGCAGCAGGCTTTGTTTGCTGCGCCGAGGCTTGACCTCGTAGTGGCTGTTATTGCCGAACACCAGGCCGCCGACCCGGTCATTGTGCCCCAGCGCGGCCCAGCCGATCAGGCTGGCGGCCTGGGCGGCGAGTACCGACTTGAAGACCTGCCCGGAACCGAAGAACAGGCGGTGGCTTTGCTCGATCATGATGAAGATCGGCCGTTCGCGTTCTTCATGGAACAGTTTGGTGTGGGGCTCCTGGGTTCGGGCGGTGACGCGCCAGTCGATGGTCCTCACGTCGTCGCCGGCCTGGTAGACCCGCACCTGATCGAAGTCCACTCCGCGCCCGCGCAGCTTGGAATGGTGCAGGCCGATCAGCGGGCTGCGCTGGCCAGGGGTGGAGAACAACTGCACTTCGCGCACGCGATGGCGCATCTCGATCAGCTCCGAGAGGCTGACGCGGATGCCCGGGACGGGCGCCAGTGGGTTATTCATGATTCATGCTCAAGCGACAGCGACGACGTCGAGAATCCGCTGCACGACCCGGTCCTGGTCGATGCCGGCGGCTTCGGCTTCGAACGACAGGATGATGCGATGGCGCAGCACGTCGAACAGCACGGCCTGGATGTCTTCCGGGCTGACGAAGTCGCGTCCGGCCAGCCAGGCGTGGGCCCGGGCGCAGCGGTCCAGGGCAATCGAGCCCCGCGGGCTGGCACCGTAGGCGATCCACTCGGCCATCTCCGGGTCGAACTTGGCCGGGTTGCGAGTGGCCATGATCAGTTGCACCAGGTACTCCTCCACGGCGTCGGCCATGTACAGCCCGAGGATCTCCTTGCGCGCCGAAAAAATTGCCTGCTGGCTGACGCGACGTTCAGGCTTGGTTTCGCCATTCAACGCCTCACCGCGTGCCTGCTGCAGGATCCGGCGCTCGACCGCGGCGTCCGGAAACCCGATCTTGACGTGCATCAGGAACCGGTCGAGCTGTGCTTCGGGCAGCGGGTAGGTGCCTTCCTGCTCGATCGGGTTCTGCGTGGCCATCACCAGGAACAGTGGCGACAGCTCATAAGTACTGCGCCCGACGCTGACCTGCCGCTCGGCCATCGCTTCGAGAAGGGCCGACTGGACCTTGGCCGGGGCACGGTTGATTTCGTCCGCCAGCACCAGGTTGTGGAAGATCGGCCCTTGCTGGAACACGAAGCTGCCGGTTTCCGGGCGATAGATCTCGGTGCCGGTGATGTCAGCGGGCAACAGGTCGGGGGTGAACTGGATGCGATGGAACTGCGCTTCGATGCCCTCGGCCAGCTCTTTGATCGCCTTGGTCTTGGCCAGCCCGGGCGCGCCTTCCACCAGCATGTGGCCGTCGGCGAGCAGGGCGATGAGCAGGCGCTCGATGAGTTTTTCCTGGCCGAGAATCTGCGTTGAAAGAAAGGTTCGCAGCGCCAGCAGCGCTTCACGATGTTCCATCGGTGACTGTTCCTGGAAAGGGTGGCCCAGGCGTTCGGATAACGCCGGGGCTGGGGGCGATACTTTAATGCATGGCGGGGGGTGGCGACTAACGGGATTTTGATGGAGCGTGCGGATTTGTGATCGGCTTCGGTGTGGTGTGGAAACAACTACCCTGGATGGTTTATTCAGCCGGCCTGTTTCTCACGGCATACTTCGATCCCATTGTGGGAGCGAGCCTGCTCGCGATGGCGGTCTGACAGCTGGCCTGGGGTTTGTTGACTGGGAACATATCCGTTGCTGCGGTAATGGCTGCTTATGGTTCCGCTTTTACAGCGGCTCACTTTTATGAAACCCGGAAGCCGGCCCAGTCAAAAGTAAGCAAAACGCTTTTGCCCCACCACTCGGCACCTCGCTCAGGCTCGGTGTGCCCTCACTCCGGCATTGCTCCGTGGGCCGCCGCGAAGGGCCGTCCCTGGCCCAGCGCGGCTATCCCGGCATCCATGCCGGGATGCCCACTGCGCAACGCCTGCGTTCGGCCAGCGTGGTTAACGGGGCGCCGAAATCAACGTCCACCGCGAGGCGGCCTTACGGCCGACCTGTCTCTCGGCTATGTTCCAATCCCAATGTGGGAGCGAGCTTGCTCGCGAAGACGGCCGACCATTCAGCCTCCATGTCGCCTGATCCACCGCTAATACGAGGGAGCCGAGCTTCTAGAGAAAGCTGGAGTTCAGGTCTATTTCCCGTATTTCGGCTAGGGTCCGGTCTTGATGTCATCAAGCAACAATTTGATTGCTGGCCTGTTGACCAGCTCCCGCCAGTGTCCGTCGTCAACGATTGCACCGTTGTGCAGGACAATCACCCGATCAAAGCGCAACAGATGATCAAGATCATGGGTGACACAGATCAGCCCGCGTTTTGAGAAAATATCAAACAGCAGGTCCCATAAGGCATTGGTCAGCCCGGGCTCGATTGATGCACTAGGCTCGTCGAACAAGTTGAATCGTCCAGGCTTGTTGATAAGACGCAGCAGCGACAGACGCTTGGCTTCACCTCCGGAAATATTCGATGCGTGCTCACCGATGGTCCGGTCAGAAACGATTGTTTGAAGCTGCAGTCGCCGTATTGCCCGGTCGAGGCGAGGCGATGATTTAGCGCCGAATAGAACGGAGCGTTCAAAGCGACCTTCCAAAAAACGCGGTTGTTGAGGGCAGTACCTCAACGCATTCAAATGAACGCGAGGGTTCAATAGGGAAATCGGGGTGCCATCGATACTGAGCTGACTTCGCGTTTCCAGGTCCAGACCGGCAAGAACTTCCAATAACGTAGACTTGCCTGCACCGCTCTGACCGATGATTGCCACTGATTGATTCTGAATGAAAGTCAGCGCTTGCGTAATCGACAGGCGTACGTCGTCGTTTTCGGTGAGTCCGCATGGCAGCAGAGTCAGTGTCGATGACTCCCGAAAAGAGACCTCCGATTTCCGATCGCAATGGTCAAAGTTTGGGAGCGAAAGCAGGCTCTGAAGTCGACGCTGATCGGCAAGAAACTGATCCGTTACTCGATAGCCCTCCGTCAACGCTGCGATATTCAATAAATAGCTGCCGGCGATTGAAAAGATGGCGACCAGTTGACCGACACTGATACTGGGCTGGATCGAAAGCTGATCAATAACCCCCCATCCCAGCAATCCACCCGTGGAGAGGCTAACGAACAGAATCTTGGCGGCACTCAGAAAACCACCCGAGGTTGCCGCGCCCACCGCAGCGTCGGCGTAGCCTTTAAAAGCCTCGTTTAGCGGTTGTATCGCGGTGGGCTCGGCATTTTCCAGCTTTATTGCTTTGCCGGCATTGAGGGTGTTGTACAAATGAGCGCTCAATTCATCTTCCTGCTCGTTGACGGCATCAATGTGTTTTCTGCGCCATCTGATAATCCTGTGGGTAGCAGCTAGATAGATGATTCCTAAACCGGTCATTCCCGCAAAAACTTCACTGCCACCCATGTAAAAAAACGCACCGCCAACAATCAGGAATTCCAGGCACAACGGCAGTCCCACGGTGACAAAAAATGTCAATAGTTGCTCGTGAGCGTTAATCCCACGCTCGACTGATTTTATGAAGTGGCCTATTCGCCATGAGTTGAATCGAGCAAACTCCTTTCGCATCAGGTTTGTCAGCCACTCAATAGACGCGGCCATGACAACCTGTTGAACCAGTTTTGATAGAAAATGGATTTGCAGTGGGCTGATAATCGCTTGGGCGCATCCGGCGGCGACAAGGCCCGCCGTTAGCATGAGTAATGTGTTCGCCGTTGCATCACTTTTGCCATATAACGTGTCGATGATGGTCCCTAGAAGCAGGGGCGGGGCGAGTGCTACTAACTTGAGGGTTATTATTGTTGCGATGGTCGTTAACAGAAGTGTCGTATGTTTTTTGCAGGCTGTTCTAATAAATGTTTGCATAGGGTGCGTACGACCATCTGCGGGTTGTTTAGAGGGTTCGAGGATCAGCAGTTGCGCAATATGTGTTGGGGCACTACAAGGCGCCCATTTCGAATGATGTTGAAGCGCTCTAATCCTGGGATGTAGGCTTGAGTGACGATGCTGTTGTTTGAGTAGCGCGCTACAGTTCTATGGAATATTTTCTTGCCAGAGCTTGATAGTAACTTATGTAAGGTTTCCATTTGTACTGAGACGGAGTCGGTGTTGTCATGTGACGGGCAATCAAGCTCAGGGAGCTTTAAGGTTTTAACCGGAGCCAAGTCAATCAGGTTTTTGAGCTTGTCTGAGCGTGACAGCATGCTGGAAGTTCTTCTATCCGATGATTCTTCAAAAACGTCGTACAGGTCGCTGGATTGGAATTGTTCTGTCACCGCTCTTTGAATGGCGATGCAAATGTCCAGCGAGCAGCCTGAGCCAATTGGCGAAAGGTGCTGGTCCCCTGGACCTGCTTTGGGAAATGCAACGGCAAAGTAAACGGATAATACGTCCTTCACGATAATAATCTGAAGCTCATCGGCAGACTCCATGGCGGATGCGTTGTTTAACAGCGCCTTGGCCAGCAAACCCTTCGACGGATTGTACAGTTGCATATCGGGGCCGATTCCGCATACCGCCATGAAGAAAAGGGATAACACATGTCGTTCGATTACTTCTTGAATACCATGCAGTAGCGCTTCGTTTTCTGTACAACCGAAAGCAATGCCTGAATTGGATGAGTAGCGAGACAGGAATTGTAGGGTAGGGCTAGCGTGATCGGAGATGTTTTGGGCCACCGCGGGGCATAGCAGAGCACTTGGAACGATCAGCTTTTCTTTTCTGTCCAGTGAGGTGAGGGTGAAACAGTCTATCGGCTCCTCGCTGCGGGGGAGTCCGATAAAGAACCCGTCGTGTAAAGTTGCCTCCTGAGTGACAATATCGTCGGTCTGGTGCCATGTTGATTCATTGGTTTGAAAGGTGCTGAAGTGCTCAATGCTTTCAGCCAGCGCGCCTATTAATGAGTCCGGCCCTTTGCCCGCGCCTGACTGAATGAAATTGTTGTCGCCATCAAAAATCTCCGCTGTTGCTACCAGTCTTGACGGAGTTGTATATCGTGCCTCGGCTCGGAAATCGAGCGCGTGAAGGGTGGACATGATGTTGAATAAGGCTTCGGGAGCTGTTAGTTCTCGTTCAGACATGGCAACCTCTGGTTTGCTGAGCGCCGAAAGGTATAAGCCTTTCGGCGCTGTTTAGGGCACTTTATCGATCAATGACTTCAGGTGGTCAGAGAGGCGAAAAAGTTTGCTTCAGTTGCCAGAAGTCCTTTGGAAAAGCCCATGGCTTGCGGAAGGCCGTCAAAGGTATTTATTTCAGAGCGTTTACTGCCCATATCGTTTTACTCCTCTGTTGATGACTCAGTGTCGCGTCGCGATCACCTGACTTGCACGGTTATGTGCAAGTGCATAATTAATAACAGTAGGCTTATGGATGGGCTAGGGTGCAACTTCCGATGCTTGCGTAGGTTTGGTCTTGGTAAGCAGTAGGACGCGCCTGTAAGAAACCGGTTTTCTGTTGAAACTGTTCTTTTTGCTTGTCCAATTCAATGGGTTGAGATGTTTACTCATTCTCAAAAGGAGAGGGTGCGAGATTAATTAGGTGATTTAGGCCTGAGCAACGCCAGTCAGTCATCAATATTCGGCATAGGTGGAACGGTGGCGAGGAAACGAGCGCCTCGCCACGTGGAAAAAACCGCTCAGCCTTTCCAAACCCCCGGATTCACCAGATTCATCGGCCGCTCACCCGCCAACGCCGCCAGCAGGTTGTCCACGGCGCAGCGCGCCATGGCCTCGCGTGTCTCGTGGGTCGCCGAGCCCATGTGCGGCGTCGCGACCACGTTGTCCATCTGCAACAGTGGCGAGTCCGGGCTCAAGGGCTCGTGTTCGAACACATCCAGCCCGGCGCCACGGATCTGCCCGCTGCGCAGGGCTTCGATCATCGCCGCTTCGTCCACGACCTTGCCCCGGGAAATATTGATGAAGATGCTTTCGGGCCGCATCCGTGCAAATGCCTGCGCATCGATAAGCCCTTGGGTCTCAGCTGTCAGGGGCAAGGTCAGGCAGATGAAATCGGCTTCGTGCAGCAGTGTATCGAGGTCGCAGTAGCGCGCATTAAAACGTTGTTCCACCGCAGGCTTGGGCGAGTGACTGTGATAGAGCACCGGCATGCCAAAGCCGAAGTGGCCGCGCTGGGCCAGGGCTTCGCCAATGCGGCCCATGCCGACGATGCCCAGGGTCTTGCCATGGACATCGCTGCCGAAATGCCGCGGGCCGATACTTTGCTGCCATTGGCCGGCCCGAACCAGATTGGCCAGTTCGACGACGCGTCGGGCCGTAGCCAGGATCAAGGCGAACCCGGTATCGGCGGTGGTTTCGGTCAGTACATCCGGCGTGTTGGTGAGCAGGATCCGGCGTTCGCTCAGGTAATCGATGTCGTAGTTGTCGACCCCGACCGAAACGCTGGCGATGGCCTCAAGGTCAGGCGCCAGGTCCAGCAGCGGCGCATCGAGCCTCAGGCTCGCGCCGAGCAAGCCATGCGCACTGGGCAGGGCCTCGCGCAATTGCGCAAGACCCTGGGCGTCGAGGCGTTCGATGAGGGTGACCTGGGCCTGCGCTTGCAGGCGCTCCATCAGTTGCGCTGACAGCGTTTTGTACAACACCACGTGTTTTTTCATGGGAAGTCTCATTCAGGAACGTGCTGGCGCCGGGTTTGGCGTCGCGGTTTTGGACACGACCCGGTCACTGGCGCCGGGCTTGAGGGCTAGGGTCAGCACCACCGACAGCAGCAACGCGCCACTCATCAGCAGGAAGGACATGCCGGTGGAGCCGGTGGAGCCATTGAGGTAGCCCACCAGGTACGAGCCGCCGAACGAGCCCAGCGCGCCCATGCTGTTGATCAGCGCCATGGCGCCGCCGGCGACGTTGGCCGGGAGGATTTCCGGAACGATGGCGAAAAACGGACCGTAGGGCGCGTACATGCACGCGCCGGCAAGCACCAGCAAGGCGTAGGACCACCAGAAATGTTCCGCCCCGAGCAAATAGGAGGCGTAGAAGGCGATGGAGGCGATCAGCAGCGGCGGCCAGACAAAACGCTTGCGCTTCTGCACCTTGTCCGACGCCCAGGAGACGATCAGCATGGCGATTACCGCCGCCAGATAAGGCAGCGATGACAGCCACCCGGCCTCGACCATGTTCATTTTCAGGCCGGCCTTGAGGATCGACGGCAACCACAGCACAAACCCGTAGACGCCGATGCTCCAGCAGAAAAACTGCAGGGCCAGGATGATCACCTTGGGCGAGCGGAAGGCCTCGGCATAGTTTTTCACTGCCTTGATGCCGACCTGTTCGGCCGCCAGCACGGTTTCCAGGTCTTGTTTTTCCTGGTCGCTGAGCCACTTGGCCTGGGCCGGGCGATCATCGGCCAGGCGCCACCAGACAAAGGCCCAGAGCACCGCCGGCAGCCCCTCGATGATGAACATCCAGCGCCAGTCGAATTGCTCCACCAGATAGCCTGAGACCACTGACATCCACAACATGGTCACCGGGTTGCCGAGGATCAGGAAAGTGTTGGCGCGCGAGCGTTCGGCCCGAGTGAACCAGTGACACAGATAGACCAGCATCGCCGGCATCACGGCGGCTTCCACCACGCCGAGCATGAAGCGGATCACGATCAGCCAGTACGCGTTGGACACCACCCCGGTGAGGGTCGCCAGCGAGCCCCAGAGGATCAGGCTGACGAAGATCAGCTTCTTGACGCTGTGCTTTTGCGCGTATATCGCTCCCGGCACCTGGAAGAAAAAATAGCCGAGGAAAAACAGTGCGCCGAGCAACGAGGACAGCCCAGGGGTGATCATCAGGTCCTCGGCCATGCCCGACGCGGCGGCGAAGCCATAGTTGGCGCGGTCGAGGTAGGCCAGGCTGTAGGTGATGAACACGATGGGCATGATGTACCACCAGCGGCGGGTGGCGAGGTTGAGCGTTTGCATGTTGTGACTCCTGAGCTTGTTGTTTTTGTTCAGCAGGTGCGTTTGTGGTGGCCTTTTCGCGAGCGGGCTCGCTCCCACAGGGTCAGCGGCGGCCCTTGTGGGAGCGAGCCTGCTCGCGATCGGCAGTTTCAAATTCGGCCAGTAATTCTTGGCGTGTCGGCAAGCCTTCCATATCCCCGCGGCTCTGCACCGCGCGGCTGCCGATCCAGTTGGCGCGCTGTACCGCCTCGCTGACGTCGCGGCCTTCGAGCAACGCGCTGATCAGGCCGACGGCAAAACCATCGCCGGCACCGACGGTGTCCACTACTCTGGACACCGGCACGCCGGCGACAAATCCCTGGCCCAGCTGGGTGCGGTAGTAGGCGCCGTCCGGGCCAAGCTTGATCACCACGACTTCGGCACCTTGGTCCAGGTAAAAGGCAGCAATGTCGGCCGGGTCGTCAAAACCGGTCAGCAACCGACCTTCGCCGAGGCCCGGCAAGACCCAGTGGGCGAGGGCGGCATGGCGGTTGATCTCGCTGATCATCAACGCTTCGCTGGCCCACAGGCTCGGGCGCAGGTTGGGGTCGAACGACAGGCTGCGGCCGGCCTCGCGCATGCGGCTCATCAATTCGAAGGACATTGCTCGGGCTGTGTCCGACAGCGCGGGGACGATGCCGGTAGCGTGCAGATGACGGGCGCGGAGCAGGGGCGGTGCGATGGAATCGATCGACAAGTGACTGGCCGCCGAGCCGCGACGGAAGTACTCGACCTGCGGATCGCTGCCGTCATCGGTGCGGGACTTGAACTGGAATCCGGTGGGGTGCGCCGGATCGACCGCCACGTGGCGGCAATCCAGGCCTTCTCTCTCCAGCGTCTGCACCACGAAGCGTCCCAGGGAGTCGGCGCCGACCCGGCTGAGCCAGGCCACCTGGAAACCCAGCCGCGCCAAGCCGATGGCGACATTGCTGTCGGCCCCGGCGATGCGTTTGTGAAACTGGTCGACGCTGGCCAGGTCGCCGCTCTGGTCGGCCACCAGCATCGCCATGGTTTCGCCGAACGACAATACATCGAACTCAGGCATGAGCACTCTCCCGACGCGATTGCCCGAGGCGGGACAGGGTGGCGACATGTTCAGCGGTCAGTTGCGCCAGGTCGTCGCCTTGCAGCGGATACTCGGCGGCGCGCATCACCCCGACGGGCATGTGCTTGAGCAATTGTTCCCACAGGTGCAGGTCTGCCAGCGCCGGGGGCACGGCGATCAGCTTGCCGTCGTCACGTCGGGCCACGGCCTTGCAGTGCACATACGCCACATGCCGTCCGAGTTGGCGCGCCGCCACGGTGGCCGATTGGTCCTGCCACTGCCAGTTGCCAATGTCGAAGGTCATGGCGACGGGCAACCCCTGTGCTTCAACTGCCGTGAAAAAACGCTGCAGGGGTTCGATCCGTCCGCCCTGCAGGGTCTGGTCGTTTTCCACCAGCAGTTGCAACGGGCTTGTCGCCAATATTGGCGCCAGGGCCGAGAGATCATGGGAATCGGTGAAGTGGCCGAGGGACACTTTCAGCCAGGACGAGCCGAACGCCTCGCAACGTTGCAAGGCGACCAGCAGAGCGGGATTGGGCCTGGGTTGGCCGGGCAGCCAGAGTTCGAGTGGCGATGAATAAATGCTTGCCAGCCCTTGAGCCCGGGCGCCAGCAGCCAGCTCGTCGGGCTGTTCGTGGGTGAACAGTTCCTCGCGCCATTCGATGCGCGAGGCACCGGCGGCGGCCAGCAGTTCGACGAAGCTGCCTTGGCCGCGTTGGCGCACGAGGTCGGCGCCGAAGCTGGATAGGCTGATGGAAACGTGTGGTCTGGTCATTGTTGTTGTACCTCTGAAACCGGTTTCAGTTCTGTTCAAAAAAAGGGTTTTGCTTCAGGGCCGCTTCGCGAGCAGGCTCGCTCCCACAGGGATCTCCAGTGCGACGCCGATCCAGTGTGGGAGCGAGCCTGCTCGCGAAGGGGCCAGCCCGATCACCGCAAGTTTCCCCGTGTCGACCCGCGCTCAATCAACCGCGCCGCAAAATCCAGGGTCTGCACCGGCCCGTTGTCACCGCGCAAGCGCTTGAGCAGGCATTCGAATGCACGGGCGCCGATTTCGGCGGTGGGTTGGGCGAGGGCGGTGATGCCGCTGCCCACCAACGGGTACCAGTCCAGGTCATCCAGGGCGATCAGGCCGATGTCGTTGAACAAATGGCAACCGAGGTCGCGCAGTACCTGAGTGGCGGCCAGCGCGGCGATGCCGTTGGCGCAGAACAGCGCCTTGGGGCCCCGGTCCGGCTGGGCGAGAAAGGTCTTGATGCGCGCAAGGAGTTGATCGCCGGTTTCCACCACGGCCCCGGCCAGGGCTGGACGCCGTTGGATGCCGGTCTTGAAACTCTCGACCCGTTCGATCCGCGAACTCGTGCCATCGAATGGCTCGGTCACCAGCAGCAGGTCGCGGTAGCCTCGCTGGTCAAGGTGATCGAGGGCCATCTCGACGGCCGCCGGATTGTCCAGCCCGACCAGGTCGGTGTCGAGCCGGTCGACCTTGCGATCTACCAGCACCATGGGCATTTCGCTGCGCAGCTCGAACAGCTCGTCGCGGTGATGACCCAGGGTGTTCACGATCAGCCCTTCGATGTTGTAGGCGCGCAACAGCGCCAGGTGCTGGCGTTCCTGCTCGTCATCGCGGTCGGTGTTGCACACCACCAGGCTGTAGCCGTGGCGACGGCAAGCGGTTTCCACGCCATGCATCACGGCAATCGAATAAGGGTTGCGGATATCGGCCACGAGCATGCCGATCAGGCGGGTGCGGCCGCGCTTGAGGCCGCGGGCCATCTGGTTGGGCCGGTAGCCCAGCTCGTCGATCGCCTGCTCGATGCGCCGGGCGATGGCTTCGGAAAGCAGGGCGCGGTCTTCGCCAATGAAGCGCGAGACACTGGCCTTGGAGACCCCGGCGCGCTCGGCGACATCAAGCATGGTCACGCGGCTGCGCTGGGCGGCGGAGAAAGAAGTCACGGATTTAAACCTGCTTATTGGATTTATTAGCGGTTCTGAAACCGGTTTCAGGAAACACCAGAAGCTCATCGGGCGTCAAGGGCGGCGCGTCACAGGAGCGACCAACGGTGCTTCGCAGCCGCGGGGCCGTGGCGACGCTTCAGGCAGGTCTTGTCAGAACCGGGCCAGGCAGGCGATTTGCAGCGCGCCAGGCCGTGTGTTTAGCTGCCTGACGTTCCCAGCCCCTTGACTGCCGAAGCCACCATGAACCTTACCCAGCCTCGTTTGAGATTGCTGTCGATATTGAGTGTGATCGTATTGGTGATAGGCGGTATGTCCTACGCCCTGTTTCGTCACAGCGGCGCGCCGCAAGACGAAGGTTTTGTCGCCGGGGAAATCAACGAAGGGGGCCTGGAAGACATCGGCACGCTGGCGTTGCCCGAGGTGGAAAAGCGCCTCAACTATTTGCTTCAGGACACCGGGCAAACCCTGCGGTCCCTGGAGTTGGTCAGTGATGCGCAACTGAGCTTGTCCATCGAAACGAGCGAGTCTGCCGGCGAGCAGTCGTTGCAATACGAGCCGCTGTTTGTCCCGTTCACCAGCGCGCAGCTGAAAGCTGAACTGGCGACGATCCAAGGCCTGCGTTTTGCCCAGAGGCTGTTTGCCGATGGCTCCGAAGCAAGGCTCGACACCAGCAGCCTCGATCCGCTCTGGAAGCGCGCCGGCACCCCGGACGAGCCCGTGGCCGAGCGGTACCTGCCGCAACGCCTGCGCTTTCGTGATGGCAGCGAAAAAGCCTTCGCCGAACTCAAGGCACCCCCCGAAATTGAGTCTGACGACATGATCGCGTCCCATGACGCCTTCCTGATCGATGTCAACAAGCCATTGGCGAGTATCGGCCTGACGGTTGCTTACCGCAGCTATCCGGCGTTCAGGAAAGTGCAACTGGACAAGGATCAGCCGAAAGTAACGCTGGACGACGGCCAATCCTTCCAGCTCACCGCCTTGGGCGACGCGAGCGCCTCCGTGCGCTTGAGCACGCCGAAGTCGTCGACTTTCGTCGTGCAGGGCCTGGATGGGACGGGCAAGGCGCTCTACAGCAACGGCAGCAGTTCGCGGACGTTTCCCTCCGAGAGCGATATCGCAGCGTTGCAGGATTATTACCAAGCGCTGCAGCAGACCAAGGATGATCTCAAGCAACTCAAGACCGGCCAGGCAGTGCAACAACAGCTGGAGCGCCTGACCGAAGCGCTTGTCGCCCAGGTGGGGCCGTTGAAAAACACCGAGGTCGAGTACCAGTTCGAGGCCACCCCGCAACGTATCGTCATTCATGTGCTCGAGCCGCTGGAAGACAACAGCGTTGAATTCGGCCAGGTCAACAACGTCCTTGCGCCACAGGCGCGTTACATCGCGCTTGACCGAGACACCGAGCGCTACGGCTTCATCGATGAGGCCGGCCAGTGGCTGACCAAGCCCCGTTGGGTACAGATACAGGACAGCCTGATGGCGGATGCCTACACGCTGTTTTCAGCCGCTAAGCCCAGCGACCCGGAGTCGGACGGGCAGGCGTTGCGCAGCCAGTTCGCCTATTTCCCCGCGGGCGGCAACAAGCTCGTCGATCTGCCATTCGAGTACATCGCCGAGGCATTGAGCGATGGCCTGCTGCTGGTGGAGCGAGAAACCAACGGCCCTTATGGGCTCTACGATGCCAGGAAGCATCGTTTCATCTTGCCGATGAAATTCGTCAACCCCACCGTGGCCGGCAAGGTGTTCATTGCCCGTCTCGGCAAGCGCACCGATCTCATGGAAGGCCTGTACGGCGCCTATACCCTGGAGGGTAAGGAAATCCTGCCAGCGCAGTTTTCCGGCATCGAGCACAGCGAGGGTTACCTCTACGCCAGTTCCGCCGATCGGACCCGGCAGGATGTCTACAACCTGGACGGCAAGCGGATCAACCCCGAGGGATACAACACGTCAGGTCGCTTCGTGGGGCAGCAACCGCTGCTCGTGCAGGAGGTTAAAAGCAAGAAGTTCGCGTTTATCAATCGCCAGGGCGCGCGATTGCCTATCAAGTTGCCCTATGACGAGGTGGAGCCGTTTTCCAACGGCATGGCGGTGGTCGGGCGCGATGGCAGCTACGGCGCCATCGACCTGGCCGGCAGGCTGAAGGTGCCGCTGGAGTATGACCGGCTCAACGCCTTCCAGACCCGCTACGCAGCCGCCACCCGGGCCGGTGGTGGTTCTGCCCTGGTGTTGATCAGCCAAGACAACAAACTGTTCAAGAAACTGGGCTCCTACACCAGCATGAAGGTGCCGGATAACGGCAATGAGGCCCGTTATTATGTAAGGGGACCGGGTGATAGCGATGAGTATCTGGTGTATGACGCGGATGGCAATCTGGTGAAAGACGGCGAATAAAGCCGCCCCCCTGTGGCGAGGGAGCTTGCTCCCGCTCGGCTGCGCAGCAGTCGCAAGTCGGCCGATGCGGGTTCCCTGGCAGATTTGTGATACCTGGTTTTGGGGTTGCTGCGCAACCCAGCGGGAGCAAGCTCCCTCGCCACGGGGAGCTCAGAGCTGGCTGAGGTAAGTACCGGTTCCCTTGAGAATGTTCTGCAACGTCAGTTCCACTTCCGCCAGATCCGTCACGTTTGCGTCGTAGGTTATCTCCAGCACGTCATCACCGTTGAGTGCATCGGCATCCGCCGCGGCGATTTCGATTTTCAACAAGGTTGGGCTGAGGGTGACCTTGACGCCTTCCAACGTCGAAGGCTCGCCGTCGAGGGTGATCTCCAGTTCGTCTTCGTCGGGATAGCGGGTCATCAGGAACATGTCGCCCTGGTTGCTGTGGCAGCACAGCATGGCCATGTTGTCCTCTTCTTCGTCGCACGGGTTGGCGATCAGCAGGGCGGTGGTCATTTGCATGGGGGAGGGCTCCTGGCTCGATGAGCCTTGCGGGGGCGAAAAAGGGAATTCTGCCAGTCCGGACGATTTTCTGCAGGATTACCACCTTCGGGTGCCGTTTGGGCTCCAGGCTGCTAGGGTTGTTCGATGCAGAGCGGTCATAAAGCTAGCCGATGACCGAATATGTCGCAGCGTTGCAAGCAGGCACATTGTCGCACTCGTTAAGCTGCGCAACGGATGTGCACCTGCAAAGGCCACCCGAGGGTGTTTTTTGCAGGTGTCCATGACATGGAATTACATGGAAAAGGATGTGACCTGCGGGTCTCGTCCAGCTTCACCCACCTGTCATCCTGTTTCCTCTGCCCGAGAATCAGGAACAGGATGGCCGACGGCCCCGAAAGGGGTTGCACGCGACGCTACCATCAATAACAAGCCCAAGCGGAGTACCACAGATGGCGTTCTTCACCGCAGCCAGCAAAGCCGACTTCCAGCACCAACTGCAAGCGGCACTGGCGCAGCACATCAGTGAACAGGCACTGCCACAAGTGGCGCTGTTCGCTGAACAATTCTTCGGCATCATTTCCCTCGATGAACTCACCCAGCGCCGGTTGTCCGACCTCGCCGGCTGCACCCTGTCCGCCTGGCGCCTGCTTGAGCGCTTCGATCACGCGCAACCGCAGGTGCGTGTCTACAACCCCGATTATGAACGTCACGGCTGGCAGTCGACCCACACCGCCGTCGAAGTGCTGCACCACGACCTGCCATTTCTGGTGGACTCGGTCCGCACCGAGCTGAACCGTCGCGGCTACAGCATCCATACCCTGCAAACCACCGTCCTGAGCGTGCGTCGCGGCAGCAAGGGCGAGTTGCTGGAAATCCTGCCCAAAGGCACCCAGGGCGACGACGTGCTGCAAGAGTCGTTGATGTACCTGGAGATCGACCGCTGCGCCAATGCCGCTGAACTCAATGTCCTGAGCAAGGAACTTGAGCAGGTGCTGGGCGAAGTGCGCGTGGCCGTGGCCGATTTCGAGCCGATGAAAGCCAAGGTCCGGGAAATCCTCGCGAGCCTGGACAACAGCGCCTACACCACCGATGCCGACGAAAAAGCCGAAATCAAGAGCTTCCTGGAATGGCTGGTGGGCAACCACTTCACTTTCCTCGGCTACGAAGAGTTCGTGGTTCGCGATGAAGCCGACGGCGGCCACATCGAATACGATCCTGAATCGTTCCTCGGCCTGACCAAATTGCTGCGCGCCGGCCTGACCGCCGAAGACCTGCGCATCGAAGACTACGCGGTCAATTACCTGCGCGAACCGACCGTGTTGTCGTTCGCCAAGGCCGCGCATCCAAGCCGAGTGCATCGTCCGGCCTACCCGGACTACGTGTCGATCCGTGAAATCGACGCCAACGGCAAGGTCATCAAGGAATGCCGTTTCATGGGCCTGTACACCTCTTCGGTGTACGGCGAAAGCGTGCGGGTCATTCCGTATATCCGTCGCAAGGTCGAGGAAATCGAACGTCGTTCGGGCTTCCAGGCCAAGGCGCACCTGGGCAAGGAACTGGCCCAGGTGGTCGAAGTGCTGCCCCGTGACGACCTGTTCCAGACCCCGGTGGACGAGCTGTTCAGCACGGTGATGTCCATCGTCCAGATCCAGGAACGCAACAAGATCCGCGTGTTCCTGCGCAAGGACCCGTACGGTCGTTTCTGCTACTGCCTGGCCTATGTGCCGCGTGACATCTACTCCACCGAAGTGCGCCAGAAGATCCAGCAAGTGCTGATGGATCGCCTGAAAGCCTCGGACTGCGAGTTCTGGACGTTCTTCTCTGAATCCGTACTGGCCCGCGTGCAACTGATCCTGCGCGTGGACCCGAAAAACCGTCTCGACATCGACCCGGTCCTGCTGGAAAAAGAAGTCGTGCAGGCCTGCCGCAGCTGGAAGGACGACTACGCCAGCCTGGTGATCGAGAGCTTCGGCGAAGCCCAGGGCACCAACGTGCTGTCGGATTTCCCGAAAGGCTTCCCGGCCGGCTACCGCGAGCGTTTTGCCGCGCACTCGGCCGTAGTGGACATGCAACACCTGCTGAGCCTGAATGAAACCAATCCGCTGGTGATGAGCTTCTACCAGCCGTTGGGCCAGGTGTCCGGCCAGCGTGAGCTGCACTGCAAGCTGTATCACGCCGACACGCCGCTGGCGCTGTCCGACGTGCTGCCGATCCTGGAGAACCTCGGCCTGCGCGTGCTGGGCGAGTTCCCGTATCGCCTGCGCCACACCAACGGCCGCGAGTTCTGGATTCACGATTTCGCGTTCACCGCCGCCGAAGGCCTCGACCTCGACATCCAGCAACTCAACGACACCCTGCAGGACGCCTTTGTCCACATCGTCCGTGGCGATGCCGAGAACGATGCGTTCAACCGCCTGGTGCTGACCGCCGGCCTGCCATGGCGCGACGTGGCGTTGCTGCGTGCCTACGCCCGTTACCTGAAGCAGATCCGCCTGGGCTTCGACCTCGGCTACATCGCCAGCACCCTGAACAACCACACCGATATCGCTCGCGAGCTGACCCGGTTGTTCAAGACGCGTTTCTACCTGGCGCGCAAGCTCAGCGGCGATGACCTGGAAGACAAGCAACAGCGTCTGGAACAGGCGATCCTCACGGCCCTCGACGATGTGCAGGTGCTCAATGAAGACCGCATCCTGCGTCGTTACCTGGACCTGATCAAGGCGACCCTGCGGACCAACTTCTACCAGACCGACGCCAACGGCCATAACAAGTCGTACTTCAGCTTCAAGTTCAACCCGCACCTGATTCCGGAACTGCCAAAGCCGGTGCCCAAGTTCGAGATCTTCGTCTACTCGCCACGGGTCGAAGGCGTGCACCTGCGCTTCGGCAACGTCGCTCGCGGTGGCCTGCGCTGGTCCGACCGCGAGGAAGACTACCGCACCGAAGTACTCGGCCTGGTAAAAGCCCAGCAAGTGAAGAACTCGGTGATCGTGCCGGTGGGCGCCAAGGGCGGTTTCCTGCCGCGTCGCCTGCCATTGGGCGGCAGCCGGGACGAGATCGCGGCCGAGGGCATCGCCTGCTACCGCATCTTCATCTCGGGTCTGCTGGACATCACCGACAACCTGAAGGACGGCGCCCTGGTGCCGCCGGTCAACGTCGTGCGGCATGACGATGATGACCCGTACCTGGTGGTGGCGGCCGACAAAGGCACCGCGACCTTCTCCGACATCGCCAACGGCATCGCCATCGACTACGGCTTCTGGCTGGGTGACGCGTTCGCCTCCGGCGGTTCGGCCGGCTACGACCACAAGAAAATGGGCATCACCGCCAAAGGCGCGTGGGTTGGCGTACAGCGTCACTTCCGCGAGCGCGGCATCAACGTACAGGAAGACAGCATCACCGTGGTGGGCGTCGGCGACATGGCCGGCGACGTGTTCGGCAACGGCTTGCTGATGTCCGACAAGCTGCAACTGGTCGCGGCCTTCAACCACCTGCACATCTTCATCGACCCGAACCCGGAGCCGGCCAGCAGTTTCGCCGAGCGCAAGCGTCTGTTCGACCTGCCGCGTTCGGCCTGGACCGACTACGACGCCAGCATCATGTCCGAAGGCGGCGGTATCTTCTCGCGCAGCGCGAAGAGCATCGCGATTTCGCCGCAGATGAAAGAGCGCTTCGACATCAGGGCCGACAAGCTGACCCCGACCGAGCTGCTGAACGCCTTGCTCAAGGCGCCGGTAGACCTGTTGTGGAACGGCGGTATCGGCACCTACGTCAAGGCCAGCACCGAAAGCCACGCCGATGTCGGCGACAAGGCCAACGATGCGCTGCGCGTGAACGGTAACGAGCTGCGCTGCAAGGTGGTGGGCGAGGGCGGCAACCTGGGCATGACCCAGCTCGGCCGCGTCGAGTTCGGCCTGCATGGCGGCGCCACCAACACCGACTTCATCGACAACGCCGGTGGCGTGGACTGCTCCGACCACGAAGTGAACATCAAGATCCTGCTCAACGAAGTGGTGCAGGCCGGCGACATGACCGACAAGCAACGCAACCAGTTGCTGGCGAGCATGACCGACGAAGTCGGCGGCCTGGTGTTGGGCAACAACTACAAGCAGACCCAGGCCCTGTCCCTGGCGGCGCGTCGCGCCTTTGTGCGGATCGCCGAATACAAGCGTCTGATGAACGACCTGGAAGCTCGCGGCAAGCTGGACCGTGCCATCGAGTTCCTGCCGACCGAAGACCAACTGGCCGAACGTGTCGCGGCAGGCCAGGGCCTGACCCGTGCCGAGCTTTCGGTACTGATCTCCTACAGCAAGATCGACCTCAAGGAAGCGCTGCTCAATTCCCTGGTGCCGGACGATGACTACCTGACCCGCGACATGGAGACGGCTTTCCCGCCAACGCTGGTGAGCAAGTTCTCCGAGGCCATGCGTCGCCATCGCCTGAAACGCGAAATCGTCAGCACCCAGATCGCCAACGATCTGGTCAACCACATGGGCATCACGTTCGTCCAGCGGTTGAAAGAGTCGACCGGCATGAGCCCGGCGAACGTGGCCGGTGCTTATGTAATCGTTCGGGACATCTTCCATCTCCCGCACTGGTTCCGTCAGATCGAAGCCCTGGACCACCAGGTTTCCGCCGACGTGCAACTGGAGCTGATGGACGAGCTGATGCGCCTGGGCCGTCGCGCCACGCGCTGGTTCCTGCGCAGCCGCCGCAACGAGCAGAATGCTGCTCGTGACGTCGCTCACTTCGGTCCGCACCTGGCGGCGTTGGGCCTCAAGCTCGACGAACTGCTGGAAGGCCCGACCCGCGAAGGCTGGCAGACCCGCTACCAGGCCTACGTGGCCGCCGGCGTGCCGGAGTTGCTGGCGCGCATGGTTGCCGGCACCACGCACCTGTACACCTTGCTGCCGATCATCGAGGCGTCCGACGTCACCGGCCAGAACGCCGCCGATGTGGCCAAGGCCTACTTCGCCGTGGGCAGTGCGCTGGACATCACCTGGTACCTGCAACAGATCAGCGCCTTGCCGGTTGAAAACAACTGGCAGGCCCTGGCCCGTGAAGCGTTCCGCGATGACATCGACTGGCAGCAGCGGGCGATCACTATCTCGGTCCTGCAGGAAGGCGACGGTAGCCAGGACGTGGAAACCCGTCTGGCGCTGTGGCTGGAGCAGCACCGCGAGATGGTCGAGCGCTGGCGCGCCATGCTGGTGGACATCCGTGCCGCCAGTGGTACCGACTACGCCATGTACGCAGTCGCCAACCGCGAACTGCTCGACCTGGCGCTGAGCGGTCAGGCGGTGGTCACGGCCAACTGATACACCGCTGAATGAAGAAGCCCCGCCTCGAGAGAAGCGGGGCTTTTTTATGGGTTTTCAAACAGTTCGCACAAAGCTGAGTGTTCCAGCGTGAAGCTGATAAGATTTGGTTAACTCATTAACTATTTTTTTCGCGAAAACATGTCATGCCCAAACCCCGGCAATCCCTGACCTTGACCCTGCTGCAGGCCCGTGAAGCGGCCATGGCTTTTTTCCGTCCATCGCTGAACCAGCACGGGTTGACCGAGCAACAGTGGCGGGTCATCCGCATCCTCAGCCAGCATGACGAGCTGGAAATCAATCGCCTGGCCGAACTGGCCTGCATTCTCAAGCCGAGCATGACCGGCGTACTGGTACGCATGGAAGCCGCGGGCATGGTCGTGCGGCGCAAGGCCGAACAGGACCAGCGCCGCGTGCTGGTGCGCCTGGCACCCCAGGGCCAGGCATGCTTCGACTCGATGAGCCAGAGCATGGAGGAAAACTACCAGCGTCTGCAGGGGCGGTTGGGGGAGGAGAAATTGCAGACGTTGTTGGGGTTGCTTGATGATCTCAAGACAATCAAACGCTAGAAGGCGCGAGTGGTTCACCTTGTGGTGAGGGAGCTTGCTCCCTCACCACAAGGTGACGGTGAGTCAGTAGACGCCGCCGGTCGATGGTTTTGGGGTGTTCTTGAATGTTGCAGCCAGCGCCTGTAACCCGCGCATCAGCACCGTCGTGTCCACGCCCACGGCGACAAAGGCTGCGCCGAGTTCGATGTAGCGTCGGGCGAGTGTCTCGTCGGCGCTGAGGATCCCGGCCGCTTTGCCCGCCTGGCGAATACGCGCGATGGCGTCCTCGATGGCGGCTTGCACTTGCGGGTGGCCGGGATTGCCGCGATGGCCCATCGATGCGCTCAAGTCCGCTGGGCCGATGAACACCCCGTCGACGCCCTCGACGGCGGCGATGGCGTCCAGGTTGGCGAGTCCCTCGCAGCTTTCGATCTGCACCAGCAGGCACATCTGCTCATCGGCGTGGTCGAGGTAGCCGGCAATGCTGTTCCAGCGCGAGGCCCGGGCCAGTGCGCTGCCGACGCCGCGTACACCGTGGGGCGGGTAATGCATGGCGCGCACCAGTTCGCTGGCTTGGGCGGCGCTTTCCACCATCGGCACCAGCAGCGTTTGCGCGCCGATATCGAGCAGTTGCTTGATCAGCGCCGTGTCGCCGATCACCGGGCGAATCACCGGTTGGCCGGGGTAGGGCGCGATGGCCTGGAGCTGGCCGAGCAGGGTGCGCAGATCGTTGGGCGCGTGTTCACCGTCGATCAGCAACCAGTCGAATCCGGCATTGGCCGCCAGCTCCGCGCAGTAGGCGTCGGCCAGGCCCAGCCACAGGCCGATTTGTGCTTCACCGCTGCGCAGGCGTTGCTTGAAGGTATTGACGAGCATGTCCATGTGAAGTCTCCGGTCAGACGAAACGGCAGGCGATGGAGCCGAGCATGTCGTAATCGACATGGAAGGTATCGCCCGGATTGGCCGCCACCGGGCGGGTGAAAGAGCCGCCCAGGATGATCTGGCCCGGCTGCAGCGTGACGTCGTAGGCCGCCAGTTTGTTCGCCAGCCAGGCCACGCCCTTGGCCGGGTGATTGAGCACCGCCGCCGACACGCCGGACTCCTCGATCACGCCGTTGCGATAGAGCACTGCCGGCACTTTGCGCAGGTCGATCTCGGTGGGCCGCACGGCACGGCCGCCCATGACCACGCCGGCATTGGCGGCGTTGTCGGAGATGGTATCGAAGACCTTGCGGGTGACCTTGGTCTGCGGGTCGATCTGCTGGATACGCGCATCGATGATTTCCAGCGCCGGAATCACCCATTCGGTGGCATCAAGCACGTCGAACAGCGTCACGTTCGGGCCTTTGAGCGGCTTGCCGAGAATGAACGCCAGCTCGACTTCCACGCGCGGCACGATGAAGCGTTCGAACGGAATATCGCTGCCTTCATCGAAAAACATGTCGTCCAGCAGCGCGCCATAATCCGGTTCGGTGATATTCGACGAGACCTGCATCGCGCGGGAAGTCAGGCCGATCTTGTGACCGACCAGCTTGCGCCCGTCGTTGATTTTTTGCGCGACCCAGGCGCGCTGGATGGCGTAGGCGTCATCGATGGTGATGCCTGGATGATCGAGGGAAAATTGCCGCACCTGTTCACGGGAGTGTTCGGCTTGGTCAAGACGCGCGGCGGCTTGCTGGATGAGGCTTTGATCGAGCATGACAAGGGTCTCTACTGTGGATTGACGATGGCTGCCTGGGTGCGCACCACCAACAGGCCACCCAGGGCGATGAGCAGTGCCAGGACGTAAAGGGCCAGGCTGGCGCTCTGGGTGGTGTCGCGCATCCAGCCGATCAGGTAGGGCGCGAAGAACGACGCGATGCTGCCGAAGGAACTGATCAGTGCGATGCCGGCGGCCTGGGTGCTGTTGGACAGGAACGCCGGTGGCAGTTGCCAGAACATCGGCAACGCGGCACTGGCGCCCATGCCGGCGAGGATCAGGCCGCCCAGCACCAGGGTCGGATTGGCCGGGGAAAGCCCGGCGACGGCAATGCCGGCCGCCGCCATCAACAGCGGTACGCACAGGTGCCAGCGGCGTTCGCGGTGGTGATCGGACGAGCGTCCGCAACCGATCATGAAGAAACAGCCAGCCAGGTAAGGCACGGCGCTGAGCAGCCCGACCTTGCCATCGCTGCCGATGCCGGCGCCATGGATCAGGGTGGGCATCCAGAACGCCAGGGTGTTGACCGCCAGCATTACCGCGAAATACACCGCCACCAGCA
The DNA here is from genome assembly GCF_051131995.1 of Pseudomonas sp. Z1-29. Classification (NCBI taxonomy): domain Bacteria; kingdom Pseudomonadati; phylum Pseudomonadota; class Gammaproteobacteria; order Pseudomonadales; family Pseudomonadaceae; genus Pseudomonas; species Pseudomonas sp. Z1-29. Next base: position 2,580,615 of record NZ_CP071645.1, read on the forward strand.
GCCAGACCTGCGGGTTGCCGAGAATGGCCGAGAACGAGGTAATGGATTTGCGCTGTTCTTCGTGGCTCAGTTGCTCGCGCAGTTGCTGCTTGGCGTCGGCGCTGAGCCAGTTGACCGTCTCGAAGCTGTCGGGCAGGCACTTGAGCACCACCAGGCCGAGCAGGATCACCGGCAAGCCTTCGATGATGAACATCCATTGCCAGCCGCGCAGGCCGCCGAAGTCATGGAAATGTTCCAATATGCCGCCTGACAACGGCCCGCCGATCACGCCCGCCATCGGCACGGCAATGGCAAACAGCGCCGTGACCTGGGCCCGGCGCCGCGCCGGGTACCAGCGGTTGAGGAAGACCAGGATGCCTGGGAAAAACCCGGCCTCGGCGACGCCCAGCAAGAAGCGCAACACGTAGAACCCGCTGGCGCTTTCGATGAGGAACATGCCGGTCGACAACGCGCCCCAGACCACCATCAGCGTGGCGATCCAGCGACGTGGGCCGACCCGGTCCAGGGCCATGTTGCTCGGCACGCCGAACAGCGCATAGGCGATGAAGAACAGACCGGCGCCGAAGCCATAGACCGTGTCGCTGAATTGCAGGTCGGCGCTCATCTGCATCTTGGCGAAGCCGATGTTGATGCGGTCCAGGTGGGCAAAGAGGTAGCAGACCAGCAACAGCGGCATAAGCCGCCAGGTGATGCTGGCATGGGTGCGGTCGTGCGCGAGGGTGCCGGCGGTTTCGGCAGTATTGGCTGTGCTCATGATCTTGTACTTTTTGTCTGAGAGGCCGATGGGGCGAACGGGCTAGCTGGGCTGGCCCTTGAGAAAGGCGTGGACGTTGTTGGCCTTGAAGTTGAGCTGCTCGTGCAGTTCGATCATCTCGAATGACAACGCCAGCAGGCGTTGGGCCTGCAAGTCGGCGAAGTGCGTGGTGATCAGTTCGAAGAGTTTTTCCGCGACCTTTTGCCGGGTAGCCTGGTCGCGACCATGGCCGACCTTGAGCGTCATATGGACAAAGGCGTAATCGTGCCTGCCGTCTGCCATGCGCCAGGTGTCCAGGCGCACGCCACGGCTGCGGATGCCGCCCAAGGGAAACACGCCGCTGTCGCCCAGCAAGACGTGGACCTTTTCAAACAGGCCGGGCAGGTCGGCCTGCTGCTCGATGTTATCGGTGTACTCGGCGATGAAATGGGGCATGGGGGGCCTCCTGCGTGGGCAGCTTCGAGTTGTAAGCGGCAAGCGGCAAGTTGAGGCGATCAGCTTGAGCTTGCGGCTGTTGTTCAGACTGGAAAAATCGCGTTGATCTGGCCGGTGCCGGAGCTGCCGAAGGGCTCGGTGATGATTTCGGCGGGTTTGGCGTAGTCCGGCCCGCCGAGCAGCCCCAGCAGCATCGCCGTGTCGTGCATCTTGCCTTCGCCGAAGCAATGTTCGGCGTAGTCCGGCAGCATGGCGCAGAACTCTTTCCAGCGGCCTTCGCGCCACAACTTCACGACGTGCAGATCGACCTGCTTGTCGAATTCCCGCGTCCAGTTGTGGATATTGGCTTCGGCGTTGCGGTCGTCGGAGAAACGGTGGGACAGCGAGCCGGAGGCCAGGACCAGGACCTTGCGGTCGCTCTTCTCGATGGCCCGGCGCACGGCGGCGCCGAAGGTGAAACTGTCCTGCAGGCGGTGCCAGGCGCACCAGGCGGCAATCGACACCACGTTGAATTTCTGCTCCGCCGGTACATCCATGTGCATGTAGCGCATCGGCACCAAGGTGCCGTATTCCAGCTCAAGGCTGGGGATGTTGTGGGCCAAGGTCCTGATATCGGCGGCGTTGGCCTCGGCGGCGATCAACTCGCCCAGCTCCGGGCAACCCGGGTATTCGTACTCCATGTTTTTGATGAAGTGCGGCAGTTCGTTGCTGGTGTAGATGCCTTTGAAATGCTCGCCGCTGTTGACGTGATAAGCGCTGTTGACCAGCCAGTGCACGTCGAACACCACGGCGGTATCGGCGCCGAGTTCACGGGCGCGGCGGCCGATTTCCTTGTGCCCGGCGATCGCTGCCGCGCGGCAGCCGTGATGCTTGCCGGGCAGCTCGGACAGGTACATCGACGGAACGTGGCAGATCTTCGCAGCCAGGACGACTTCGCCCATGATGATTCTCCTGAAATGTTGTTCTTGTTGATCTTCAAAACGGTGAAACAGGTCTTGCTGGTGTTGGAGCTTTTGTGGCGAGGGGATTCATCCCCGCTGGGGTGCGAAGCGCCCCCAATTCAAATTGCCTGACACACCGTGTGGTCAGGCTTTGGGGCTGCTGCGCAGCCCAGCGGGGATGAATCCCCTCGCCACAGGTTAATCACCAGGTTTTCCTAGGTCATACCCCCCAGCGCGGAATGTGATGGCTGCCCATGGAGATGCACACGTTCTTGATCTCGGCGAAGACTTCGAAGCTGTACTGTCCGCCTTCGCGGCCGGTTCCGGAACCCTTTACGCCACCGAAAGGCTGGCGCAGGTCGCGCACGTTCTGGCTGTTGATGAACACCATGCCGGCCTCGATGCCATGAGCCAGGCGATGGGCCTTGCCGATGTCCTGGGTCCAGATATAGGACGCCAGGCCATATTCGGTAGCGTTGGCCAACCGCAAGGCTTCGGCCTCGTCCTTGAACGGAATCAGGCACACCACCGGGCCGAAGATTTCTTCCTGGGCGATGCGCATGTTGTTGTTCACGTCGGCGAACACCGTCGGCTGGATGAACTGGCCGCAACTCAGATGCGCCGGCAGGTTGGCCGGACGCTCCAGGCCACCGGCGAGCAGGGTGGCGCCTTCTTCGAGACCGATCCTGATGTAGCCGGTGACCTTGTCGTAATGGGCCTGGGTGATCATCGAGCCGACCTGGGTCTTGGGGTCCTGCGGGTCGCCGACGATCAGGCGTCTGGCGCGGGCGGCGAACTCGGCTACGAATTGTGGGTAGACACTTTCCTGAATGAAGATCCGGCTGCCGGCGGTGCAGCGCTCGCCGTTCAACGAGAAGATGGTGAACAGTGCCGCGTCGAGGGCACGGTCAAGATCAGCATCTTCGAAAATCAGTACCGGTGACTTGCCGCCCAGTTCCATCGAGTACTTTTTAAGGCCAGCGGTCTGCATGATTTTCTTGCCGGTGGCGGTGCCGCCGGTGAAAGAAATCGCCCGCACGTCCGGGTGACGCACCAACGCATCACCAGCCGTGGCGCCGTAGCCCTGGATCACGTTGAGCACCCCGTTGGGAATGCCGGCCTCGACGGCCAGGCGCCCGAGTTCGTTGGCGGTAAGCGGCGACAGCTCGGACATTTTCAGCACGGCGGTATTGCCCAGTGCCAGGCACGGCGCGGTCTTCCAGGTCGCGGTCATGAACGGCACGTTCCACGGCGAGACCAAGGCGCAGACACCCACCGGCTGGTACAGGGTGTAGTTGAGCATCTGGTCGTCGACCGGGTAGGTATGACCGTCCATTCGGGTGCAGACTTCGGCGAAGAAATCGAAGTTGTGAGAAGCCCTTGGGATCAGCACGTTCCTGGTCTGGTGGATCGGCAAGCCGGTGTCGAGGGTTTCCAGTTCGGCCAGTTTCGGCACGTTCTGTTCGATCAGCTCGCCGAGTTTGCGCATCAGCCGGGCCCGTTCTTTCGCCGGGGTGTTGGCCCATTTTGGAAACGCTGCCTTGGCCGCCGCGACAGCCTGGGCGACTTCCTCGGCGCCGCCGCTGGCGACTTCGCCAATGGCCTCGCCGGTGGCGGGGTTGTAGTTGACGAAGACGTCTTTGCTCTCGACCTCACGGCCATCGATCCAGTGTTTGATCATGCTGCTCAAGCCTCTTTCCGGGACGCGAAGAACTCGGCTTCGCTGACGATTGTGTTGACCAGGCGACCGACGCCTTCCACTTCCACGACCACTTCATCGCCCGGCACCACATCGGCCAGGCCTTCGGGCGTGCCGGTGGCGATCATGTCGCCGGGTTGCAGGGTCATGAAGCTGGACAGGTATTCGATGAGGTAGGGAATATCGAAGATCATGTCCTTGGTGCTGCCTTGCTGGCGCAACTCGCCATTGATCCAGGTGCGCAAGGTCAGGTTGCCGGGGTCGGCAACATCGGCAACGTCGACGATGTACGGACCGACCGGTGTCGTGGCGTCACGGTTCTTCACCCGCAGGTTGGGGCGGTAGTAGTTTTCCAGGTAGTCGCGGATCGCGTAGTCGTTGCAGACGGTGTAGCCGGCCAGGTAGTCCAGCGCGTCCTCACGCTTGACGTTGCGCGCCGGTTTGCCGATGACCGCCACCAGCTCGCACTCGTAGTGCATGTAGGCAACGTTGTCGGGGCGCCAGGTGATCTGGTTGTGGCCGGTATAGGTGCCGGGGGACTTGATGAAAGCCAGCGGTTCGGTCGGCGGCTTGAACGCCAACTCCGCAGCGTGATCGGCATAGTTCAGGCCCAGGGCGAACATGCTGCCGGTGGCCGGGGGCAGCCATTGCACCTGGTTTTCGGCCAGCAGCCGACCGTTGGCCAGGCGCACGGCGTTATCGTTCTCGACCGTGACGGCGTGGACCCGGCCTTCAAAGTGAATGCGTGCGCGTTTCATGAGGCGGCTCCTGTTTCCTCGGCCACGATGGTATTGACGAGTCGGCCAATGCCGCTGATGTCCACTTCGACGCGATCGCCGGGCAGTACATCGACCCGGCCCTCGGGCGTGCCGGTGATCAAGACATCGCCGGCATGCAGGGTCATGAACTCGCTGATCTCGGCGATCAAGCGGGGGATGTCGCGAACGAAATTGGCCGTGTTGTTCTGCTGGCGAACCTCGCCGTTGACGTACAGCGTGACCGCCAGGCTGTGGGGGTCGGCAACGTTGGCGCTGGGCACCAGGTCGGGACCGATGGTGCAAAAGCCATCCCGGCACTTGGCCTTGACGGCGGGGCGGTAGTAGCTGTCCTCCGGCAGGCTGAATTCATTGACCACGGTGTAGCCGGCCACGTAGTTCAACGCCTCGTCGGCGCTGACGCGGCTGGCGGACTTGCCCATCACCACACCCAACGCCGGCCCGGGTTGCAGGCGCTCGCCCTGGCCTGGATGAATCACTTCGGCCTCGTGCTGGTTGCGGGTGTTCGGCGTCTTGATGAACAGCACGGGCTTGAGCGGCGGCTTCTGGTAAGGCGCTTGCTCGAACTCGGCGAGGCGCTGCTTCAGCAGCCCCTGGTAGTTCAGCGCGACCCCGAACAGGGTGCCGGTCGCGACGTCATGCAGGGCACGGCTCATGCTTGTCTCCTGGGATGGCAGAGACCAGTGCTCTGCGGATATTGTTAATGTGTTAACAGTTATAATTAAGATGTTAACTATCGTCAAGCGTGGCAGAATCTTCCGGCACTGGTTGCCCTGCCGATTTCGGCGCAGCATGAGCTCAGGCAGTGGCCTGAATCAGAATAAAAACGAGTAATGCGATGACCGACCGGCAGCCGATCCCGAACATCAATATTGGCCAGGTGTACGACCAGCGCTACAGCGATGCCGAAGTGCATTACGACCGGCTCGCCAACCTGGCCGGCTTTTTTGGGCGCAACATGCCGGTCCATCGGCATGACCGGTTCTTCCAGGTTCACTACGTCAAGAGCGGCACCGTGCGGGTGTATCTGGATGATCGGCAGTACGTCGAATCAGGGCCGATGTTTTTTCTCACGCCGCCGACCATTCCCCACGCTTTTGTTACCGAAGCCGACAGCGACGGACACGTACTGACGGTGCGTCAGCAACTGGTGTGGCAATTGATCGATGCCGATCCGAGCCTGGCGCCGGCAGGCGTGCAGATGCCGGCGTCCTGCGTCGCGCTGGCGCAGTTGGGGCCGGAGCAGACGGGGGAGGTGCGGCGGCTGGACTGCCTGTTCGAGGAATTGAGCGAAGAGGTGACGGCCGGGCGGCCGGGGCGCAGCGCGGCGCTGGACGGCTTGACGCGGCTGATCATGATCAGCCTGCTGCGGCTGTGCTCCAACTCCCTGGAAGCCAGGCCGGCGCGGCATGAAGACCTGAAGATCTTCCACCGTTTTAATGAGTTGATCGAAGCGCATTATTTCCAGCACTGGCCCCTGTCGCGTTATGCCGCGGACATTGGCGTGACCGAGGCGCGCCTCAACGACGTGTGTCGACGAATCGCCGACCTGCCTTCCAAGCGCTTGATCATGGAGCGCCTGATGCAGGAGGCCAAGCGGCTGTTGTTGTTCACCGGCAGCTCTGCCAATGAAATCTGCTACCAGCTCGGCTTCAAGGACCCTGCGTATTTCAGCCGGTTTTTCCAGCGTTACGCCAGGCTGACACCGGGGGAGTATCGGCAGCGGCAGTCGGGCATGTTGTTCAAATAGACCGATGGACCCATGGCGAGGGAGCAAGCCTCCTCGCCACAAAAGCGAGGCGCTTGCAGCAGCCTGCCGGCGACACTAAGCTGCCGACTCGCCCATCCATACAGTTAGAACATGGCCAACCCGAGACCTTCACTGACGCTGACTCTGCTGCAAGCCCGCGAAGCGGCGATGGCTTTTTTTCGTCCGGCGCTGAACCAGCATGATCTTACGGAGCAGCAGTGGCGAGTGATCCGCATTCTGCACCAGCAGGGTGAGTTGGAGAGCCACCAGCTCGCCCATCAGGCCTGCATCCTCAAGCCCAGCATGACCGGCGTGCTCACTCGCCTGGAGCGCGACGGGCTGGTGCGGCGGCAGAAATCCAGCCAGGACCAGCGTCGGGTTTTCGTTGGCCTGACCGAGCGCGGCCAGCAGTGTTTCGTGTCCATGAGCGAAGGCATGGAAAGCAACTACCGGCGGATCGAGGAACAGTTCGGCGAAGAAAAAATGCAGCAGTTGCTGGGTTTGCTCAATGAATTGAAAAACATCAAGCCCTGAACCCTGGAGCTTGGAGCTTGGAGCTTTTGTGGCGAGGGAGCTTGCTCCCGCTGGGCTGCATAGCAGCCCCAAAACCATTCAACCCGGTTCTCCAGGAAAAACCGGCTGGCAGGTTGACGACTGCTGCGCAGCCGAGCGGGAGCAAGCTCCCTCGCCACAACAGCGCTTTCATGCGGTGCTGCGTTCACGCAGCTCCTGCAACCGATCAGCCCCGCCTTCAGCGACGCGATTCTGAATCAGACGATCAGAGCCACCCTCAGCCAGCTGCTGCGCAGCCTGGACATGGGAAGGGGAGCTCTTGGCCGAGGCCGCCGTCGACAAGCCGACACCGCCAACCAGCGTCAGGGCGATTGCGAGGGATGAAAGTTTCGAGAAATTGAACATGGTGATTCTCCTTGCGCGTTATTGAGTGGGCCGTGGCAGCGCCTGTGTGCTGCTGTCCGGTGTGTGCAGTTAAACGCGCAGGTGTATCGGCGATGTGTGCCGGTAAGGCGTGAAATCGGCGAATTCGTATCAATTCGCTGCCCATATACACAGCGATACAAATCCCCCCGTAACCAGCGGGTCAGACCCGTAATCCACTGACCAGTGACCGATAATCGCACGCTAGTTCCGTCTTGATCCGTGCTCAGGCCCTGCAAGGTTATTGACCGAATTAACTGGGTAGTACATTTTAGCTGGCACTCAGCCTCGCCATGCCCAGGCAAGGCCATAATAAAAAACAGAGGTCCTCATGCGCTCCCGTCCAATGGCTTTCGCCCCGTCTCACGCCTCCAGCCCCGGTATCTGCCGGGACGTTTCGGTTTCGATCCGATAGCGCACGCGTTTGCGCTCTGTCGCGCCGGATGCATGTCGGCGCTCGGTCAACCTGTGAGGTCTTCAAGATGACAAAAGTCGTCGATTTGTATTTCAAGCTGCTGAAGCTGCTGATTGTCCTGTGCATGGTCGCGATGATCGTGCTGGTGTTCGGCAACGTCGTGCTGCGCTATGCGTTCAACTCCGGCATCAGCGTTTCGGAAGAACTGTCGCGCTGGTTCTTCGTCTGGATGATTTTCCTCGGCGCCCTGGTGGCGCTCAAGGACCGCGCCCATCTGGGCATGAACAGCCTGGTCAAGCGCTTGCCGCCCGCCGGCAAGCGTGCCTGCCTGGTCATCAGCCACTTGCTGATGCTGTATATCTGCGGCTTGATCGTCAGCGGCAGCTGGCAACAGGCGGTGATCAACCTGGACGTGGTTGCGCCGGCTTCGGGTCTGTCGATGGCGTTGTTCTACGCCGCCGGCCTGGTGTTCGGCGTCAGCGCCACCGTCATTCTGCTGTATGAACTGTACCTGGCGCTGTTCGGCAAACTCGCGGATGACGAGCTGGTGATGGTCGAGGCCAGCGATGCTTCGGCAATCAACCACGACACCCTCAAAGGTAGCCGCCCATGACCTTGGCCATTTTCCTCGGGTCGTTGATGGGCAGCATGGCGCTGGGTATGCCGATTGCCTTTGCCTTGCTGGTGGTCAGCGTCGCGCTGATGTTCTACCTGGACCTGTTCGATGCCCAGATCATCGCGCAGAACCTGCTCAATGGCGCTGATAGCTTTCCGTTGATGGCCGTGCCGTTCTTCATGCTGGCCGGCGAAGTCATGAATGTCGGCGGCCTGTCCAAGCGCATCGTCAACATCGCCATGGCGCTGGTGGGGCACAAGCGCGGAGGCCTGGGTTATGTCGCGATCATCGCCTCCTGCCTGTTGGCCTCGCTTTCCGGTTCGGCGGTGGCAGATGCGGCGGCACTGGCAGCGCTGCTGGTGCCGATGATGGTCCTGGCCGGGCACAACCGAGGGCGTTCGGCCGGGCTGATCGCCGCTGGCAGCACCATCGCGCCGGTCATTCCGCCGAGCATAGGTTTCATCGTTTTTGGCGTGGCCTCCGGGGTATCGATCTCCAAGCTGTTCCTGGCCGGAATTGTGCCCGGGCTCATGCTCGGTGTCGGGCTCGCCATCGCCTGGTGGTTCATCTCCCGCCGCGAGAATGTCGAGACGGCGCCCAAGCGCTCCCGTACCGAGGTGCTGCGCACATTGCTGGACGGCAGTTGGGCGATGGGCCTGCCGCTGATCATCATCCTCGGCCTCAAGTTCGGCATCTTCACCCCCACGGAAGCGGCGGTGGTCGCGGCGGTCTATTCGCTGTTCGTGTCGTTGGTGATCTACCGGGAAATGAAGATCAGCCAGCTGTACGAAGTGATCCTGTCGTCGGCCAGGACCACCTCGGTGGTGATGTTGCTGGTGGCGGCCGCGATGGTCTCGTCTTGGCTGGTGAACATCGCCGACCTGCCGGGCCAGTTGGCCGACCTGCTGGCACCGTTCATGGACAACCAGACCCTCCTGCTGCTGGTAATGATGGCGTTGATCATCCTGGTCGGCACGGTGATGGACATGACCCCGACCATCCTCATCCTCACGCCGGTGCTGATGCCCGCGGTGATCCAGGCGGGCATCGACCCGGTGTACTTCGGCGTGCTGTTTCTGATCAACACCGCGATTGGCCTGATCACGCCGCCGGTGGGCACGGTGCTCAACGTGGTCTGCGGCGTGGCGAAGCTGGAATTCGAGGAAATCGTGCGTGGCGTGTGGCCGTTCATGCTTGCGCAATTTGCGGTGCTGTTCCTGCTGGTGCTGTTCCCTCAGCTCGTCCTGGGACCGTTGAAGTTCTTCACCGGTTGATGCCGGTGCAATCCGTAGCAGCTCGAAACCAACAACAATAAAGATCGGAGACTGACATGCAAAAACTGATGAAAACCTTGCTGGCCGGGGCCTGCGCAACAGGCTTGCTGCTCGGCAGCGTGGCCGGCCACGCCGCTGAGATCCGCGAGCGCACCCTGCGTTTTGCCTTCCAGAACGTCAAGGAGCATCCGCAGGGGCAGGGCGCGCAGAAGTTTGCCGACCTGCTCAGTGAAAAGAGCGGCGGCAAGCTCAAGGTTCGTCTGTTCCCCGGCGGAACCCTGGGCGGCGATGTGCAGACCGTCTCGGCCCTGCAAGGCGGCACGCTGGACATCACGGTGCTGAACTCCGGCATTCTCGCTGCCCAGGCCGCGGATTTCGCCATGCTCGATTTCCCATTTCTGTTCAACAACGCCGAGGAAGCCCACGCGGTGATAGACGGGCCGGTCGGCCAGAAACTCGCGGCGCAGTTGGACAGCAAGGGCCTGGTCGGCCTGGGTTACTGGGACCTGGGGTTCCGTCACCTGACCAACAGCAAGCATCCAGTGGCGAAACTTGAAGACATGCAGGGCTTGAAGATTCGCGTCATCCAGTCGCCGATCTATCTGGAAACCTTCAGTGCCCTGGGCGCCAACCCGGTGCCGATGGCTTTCCCGGAGGTCTATACCGGCCTGGAGCAACACACTATTGATGGTCAGGAAAACCCGTTCACGGTGATCGAAGGCAACAAATTCTACGAGGTGCAGAAGTACCTTTCGGTGACGGGCCACATCTTCAATCCGCAGTCGTTGATCATCAGTCAGAAAACCTGGAACCGCCTCAACGACGATGAAAAGGCGCTGATCCGCGAGGCCGCGAGCGAGGCACAGAAGTTCCAGCGTGAAGTCACCGCGGCGAGCATGGACAAGGCCAAGGCGACGCTGGCGGGCGCCATGACCGTCAACGAAATCACCCCGGCCGAGAAAGATCGTTTCCGCGAACGCGTGCAGCCGGTGATCGATAAATTCGCCAAATCCCTGGACGGTGAGCTGGTGAAGATGATGTACGCCGAAATCGCCAAGGTGCGGGCGGGGCAGTGAGGTCAGGGCAACACGCCTGACCGTGCCATTCCTGTGGGAGCGAGCCTGCTCGCGAAAGCGGAGTGTCAGTCGATGATGATGTCGACTGAGCGGACGCCATCGCGAGCAAGCTCGCTCCCACAGTGGTTTTGGGTTGGACTCGGGATCTGCATGTGCCACAGATCCCACAGTTGTTGGGTTGGACTCAGGATCTGCATGTGCCACAGATCCCACAGTTGTTGGGTTGGACTCAGGATCTGCATGCGCCACAGATGCTCTTGTGGGTTGGACTCAGGATCTGCATGCGCCACAGGTGCTCTTGTGGGAGCGAGCTTGCTCGCGATAGCGGTGTGTCAGTCGATGAAGATGTCGACTGAGCGGACGCCTTCGCGAGCAGGCTCGCTCCCACAGGTTTTTTATTTGCAGATACATCACTGGGCGCCGGGGACGGCCAGCCACTGTCCGATCACTTTCTGGTAGCTGCCATTGGCCTTGCTCAGGTGGAGCCACTGGTCGACGTACATTTTCCAGGTGTGGTCATCGCGCGGCAGCAGGTAGGCCTTCTCGCCGTATTGCAGGTACTGGGTCGGGTTGACGGCGCACAGGCCCGGTTTGAGTTTCTGCTGGTAGAGCGCTTCGGAGGCATCGGTGATCATCACGTCGGCGCGTTTTTCCAGGAGCTCCTGGAAGATGGTCACGTTGTCATGGAACGCCAGCTGGCCCTTGGGCAGGAATGCCCGCACGAAGGCTTCGTTGGTACCGCCGGCAGGCTCTACAAGACGTACCGAAGGCTGGTTCATCTGCTCGATGGTCTGGTAGCGCGACTGGTCTTCGCAACGCACCAGGGGGATCTTGCCGTCAACGTCCAGGGTGCTGCTGAAATAGGCTTTTTTCTGCCGTTCCAGGGTCACCGAAATCCCGCCCATGCCGAGGTCACATTTGCCGGCCAACATGTCTGGCATCAGGGTTTTCCAGGTGGTCTGGACCCATTGCACTTTGACGCCGAGGCTGCTGGCGAGGGAACGGGCCATGTCGATGTCGATGCCCTCGTATTCACCCGATGCGGCCTTGTAGGTATAGGGCTTGTAGTCGCCCGTCGTGCACACCCGCAGTTCACCTTGTTGCAGGACCTTGTCCAGATGCGAAGGGGTTGGCTCGGCCAGGGCGCTGCCGCAGAACGCCAGCAGGCCACAGAACGTCATCGTGCTTGTTATGGTTTTCATGGATCGGACGTCTCGCAAAGGGAGGGACAAGACGGGCGAGTGTAGTAAAAGTGTCGGCGGGCTGTCACCGGATCGTCGGGACGAGCAGTCAGCCTGGCGCGATCTCGACGGCTTTCTGCCGCAGACTCTCCAGATAGGCACAGAACATATCGGCCATGGCATCGGCATAGGCCCGGATTTCCTCGCCGGAGCGTGGCGTTGCCGAAAATCGCTTACCCACGGAACCGAGCGTGGTGATGATCAGGTCACCGGCCAGGGCGCGGGTCTGCGTGCTGGCTTCCGGCAGCACTTGTTGCATGAAAGCGTCCACCGATTGCTGCACCGAGATTCGCGCCGTCTGATGTTCGGGGGCATCGCGGTAGAGCGGGGCGGCGTCATTGAGGGCGATGCGTATCTGCGCCTCGTCGCATTCGGACTGGATGAACGCGTGCACCAGATCCCTCAATCGCTGCAGAGGCGGCTTGCCCTGGTCCTCCAGAATGTCCCGCAGCATGGCGGTGGTTTGTTGCCACTCGTCACTCTGCAACCGGAACAGGATCGCCGCCTTGTTCGGGAAGTATTGATACACCGACCCGACGCTGACGCCCGCGCGCTCCGCCACACGAGCCACGGTGAAACGCGGGGCGCCGTGGCTTGCCAGAACCTGAACAGCCGCCTCCAGGACGGCCGCCACGAGTTCGGTGGAGCGGGCCTGTTTTGGCTGTTTGCGCGAGGAAATCTGCGGGCTTGGGCGTTCAGACATGAAGTTCATGCACCTCAAAAGGAATGCGAATAGGCAATGCGACGGATTATTCGTATCTTGAATGCGACTAATTGATCGCATTCTAGTCGGCTGCGCAGACGCCGTTCAACTTCACTTCGCTTCCTTTCCATGGGTAGGGTCATGACTCAAGAAAAACTTCATCTCGGCGCCGCATCGGCGCTCGGGGCAACCGTCGAGGCCAATCCGGCGCTCAAGCTGTTGCCGCTCACACTGACCGTGTTTGTCGGTTTCCTCACCATCGGCATGCAATTGCCGGTCTTGCCGCTGCACCTGCATGACACGCTGGGCATGGGCACGCTGGTGATTGGCCTGGTGGTCGGGGCACAGTTCGCCGCGGCGCTGCTGTCACGGGCCTGGGCCGGCAATTTTGCCGACGTGCGTGGCGGCAAGCGCGCGGTCATGGCCGGGCTGGTGACGGCCGCCGTTTCCGGGCTGGTCTATCTGCTTTCCCTGGCGTTCGTTGCCGAGCCGGTTACGTCGGTCTGGCTTTTGTCGGGCGGCCGCGTGCTGCTGGCGATCGGGGAAAGCCTCATCGTCACCGGAGCGATGGGCTGGGGCATCGGCCTGGTGGGGCCGCAGCATGCCGGCAAGGTCATGGCCTGGAACGGCATCGCCATGTACGGCGCCTACGCACTGGGTGCGCCGCTCGGTGTTGCGTTGAATGCCGGTTGGGGCTTCGTGGGCATCGTCCTGGCCTCGATGTTCGTGCCGCTGCTGGCCTTGGCGATTGTCGCCGGCGTGCGCGCCGTCGCCCCTACGGCGACCCGGCGTACACCGTTCTACAAGATGCTCGGCGCTGTCTGGGTTCCCGGCCTGGGGTTGGCGTTCTGCAGCGTCGGTTTTGGTGTTCTCACGGCGTTTATCGCGCTGTTGTTCGCGGCCCGGGAGTGGGGCAACGCTTCGTTGGCATTCACCGCGTTCGGCGTGGCGTTCATCGGTGCGCGGCTGCTGTTCGGGCACCTTCCGGACAAGATCGGCGGCGCCCGTGTGGCTCTGGTCTGTGTATTGATCGAAAGCGTTGGGCTGCTGCTGATCTGGAGCGCCGACAGCGCGACCAGCGCCTACCTGGGGGCGGCACTCACCGGTTTCGGTTATTCCCTGGCGTTTCCCGGTTTCGGCGTGGAGGCGGTGCGGCGTGCACCACCACAGGCTCGCGGTCTCGCCATGGGCGCCTATGTCGCCTTTCTCGATATTGCCCTGGGCATCACCAGCCCGCTGGCCGGCCTGTTGGCGAGTGGCTGGGGCATTGGTGCGGTTTACCTGGGCGGCGCCATTGCCGTGGCGCTGTCGTTTGTAGTGGCTTTGGTGTTGCTCGGAAGGCAGCCAGGCAAGCTCCCTCGCTAGCGGGAAACAAGTCCGTGATCGATCGCGTATTTCACCAGCGCCGCAGGCTTGTCGATATTGAGTTTGCGGCGGATGCTCAGGCGGTGGGTTTCGACGGTACGTACGCTGATGTCCAGTTCACGGGCCATTTCCTTGTTATTGAGCCCCTCGACCATTTTCGCCAGGACCTGGCTCTCGCGCGGCGTCAGTTCGCTGTCGGTGTTCGGGTCGGTGGCGAGGCGCTGGGCGATCTCGGCGCTGTAGAAGGTGCCGCCGCCGATGATGGCTTCGATGGCGGCAATGATCTCTTTGGAAGGTGAATTCTTCAGCACGTAACCGCTGGCACCGGCGCGCACGGATTCACTGATGTACTCATGATTGTCGTACATGCTCAGGATGAGGATCTTCAAGCCGGGGTATTGCTTGCCCAGCAGCCGGGTCAGCTCGAGGCCGTTCATGTCCTTCAGGCCGATGTCCATCAGCAGCAGGTCCGGCTGGCAGCGCCCGACCATGTCGATCGCCTGCGCGCCGTTCTCCGCTTCGCCGACCACGTCCAGGCGAGGCATGACGGACAGCAGCGCGCGAATACCATCACGAACCAGCGAGTGATCGTCGACCAGGGCGACGCGTATGGCGGGGGGCAGGGTCATGGGCAGGTGCTCTTGTGGAAATGAACGCGCATCAACTTTCCGTGGCCGACAGGGTCATGGGCAACAGGATATCCAGTTCGCTTCGTCCCGGAACCGAGGTCATTTCCAGCCGCCCGCCAAAATGCTCGACCCGTTCGCGGATATTACGCAGGCCGATGCCGGTGTGACCACGCTCGACCTGCGGGACGTTGAAGCCCATCCCGTCATCCACCACGGTCAGGCGCAGGGATTGGCCCGAACCGAACAGGGTGATGGCGACTCGTTTCGCCCCGGCGTGTCGCTCGATGTTGGTCAGCGCCTCCTGGGCAATCCGGAACAGCGAGACCGGGGCGCCGTTTTCCAGGCGACAGTCGAATTCGTTGCTTCGGTAGGACACTTCCAGGCCACTGCGCTGTTCGAATTCCGCCGCGAGCTGGCCGATGGCGGCGGGCAGGCCCAGGGTATCGAGCAACGAGGAACGCAAATCATGGGAAATGCTACGGATTTCACCGATCGCTTCGCCCAGTCGATCGGTCGCATTCTTCAAGATGCCGAGGCCATTTTCCTGGCCGTTCTCGATCACATGGCTGGCCAGTTCGAACTGGAACTTGATCGAAACCAACAGCTGGCTGATGCCGTCGTGGAGTTCGCGCGACACCCGTGAGCGCTCTTCCTCCTGCAAGCTGACGATACGCTGGTTCAAGCGCTGCAGTTTCTTGTCGGCCAGGCGATGCTCGCTGACATTGAGGGTGATGCCGCCGGCAAACACCAGCAGCACCGCGACCAACGCGATGGCGGCGATGGCCTGCATGGTGGTGTGGATGCCCTGGGCCACTTCGGCGCGAGCCTGCTGGGTGGCGCGTTCGACGTCTTCCAGGTAGATCCCGGTGCCCAGCATCCAGCCCCAACGATCGAGCATCACGACGTAGGCGAGCTTGTCGGTCACCTGGCCGGAGGAGGGCTTGTTCCAGGCATAGCGCTGAAAGCCTTCGCCTGATTCGGCGCTCTTGAGCAAGGCCTGGATGACGGGCAGGCCCTGTGGGTCCTTCATGTCCCAGAGATATTGCCCCACCAGCTCCGACTGGCGGGCATGCATCAGGCTGCGACCCTGGCGGTCGTAGACGAAAAAATAACCGTTGATGCCAAAACTGAGCTTGCGCAGTTCTTCCAGCACTTGCTGCTGTGCCCGCGCATCTCCCTGGCCGTCGTTGTACAACGGGGCGATCAGGCTCTGCGCCATCTCTACGTAGTTCTTCAGCTCGGCGCGTTTACTGGCCAGGATACTGTCTTCGATCAGCTGCGCCTGTTGGTCACCCAACTGGCGATTGAGCGAGATGACCAAGGCACCAATAACGGCAATCGCCAGGACCAGCGGCAGGATCCCGAGAGCGACGATCTTGTGTTTGAGCAGCATCTGTACTCCTGTCCGGATCCGGCGGGGAGGCGAATGGCGGCATCATATGCCAAACCCATGGGTGAAACATAAAACCTGTGGGAGCGAGCCTGTGTGGGAGCGAGCCTGCTCGCGAAGACGGTGTGTCAGGTAACGACAATGCTGACTGATCCGACGCCTTCGCGAGCAGGCTCGCTCCCACAGGGAGGAATTGGCATCTACGTAGTACTACGGATTTATTTATTGACGGCCAGCAGGGATATTGGGCCAGCTCCGAATTGCCGGGGCCACACTATAAAAACAATCGCCGCAATCCATTGGATATCGGCAGGAGACATGCAATGACAACCCGTCTGGTTAAACACCTCGCCTGGTTTGCCGTGGCTGTTCTGGGAGCGTGTGCGTTGAGCGTCGTGGCCCTGCGCCGCGGAGAGCCGATCAACGCCCTCTGGATCGTCGTCGCGGCTGTGGCCATCTACCTGGTCGCCTACCGCTACTACAGCCTCTTCATCGCCAACAACGTGATGCAACTCGATGCGCGCCGGGCCACGCCCGCCGTGCTCAACAACGATGGCCTGGACTACGTCCCGACCAACAAACACATCCTTTTCGGCCACCACTTCGCGGCCATTGCCGGCGCGGGGCCGCTGGTCGGGCCGGTGCTGGCGGCGCAGATGGGCTATCTGCCCGGCACGCTCTGGCTGATCGCCGGCGTGGTGCTGGCCGGTGCGGTGCAGGACTTCATGGTCCTGTTCCTCTCGACCCGCCGCAACGGTCGCTCCCTGGGCGACATGGTGCGCGAGGAAATGGGCCGCATCCCCGGCACCATCGCGCTGTTCGGCTGCTTCCTGATCATGATCATCATCCTCGCGGTGCTGGCGCTGATCGTGGTCAAGGCCCTGGCCGAGAGCCCGTGGGGCATCTTCACGGTGATGGCGACCATCCCGATCGCGATGTTCATGGGCATCTACATGCGCTACATCCGCCCGGGCCGCATCGGTGAAATCTCGCTCATCGGCGTGCTGTTGCTGCTCGGTTCGATCTGGCTGGGCGGGCAGATCGCCGCCGACCCGGTCTGGGCCAAGGCCTTCACCTTCACCGGGATCCAGATCACCTGGATGCTGATCGGCTACGGTTTTGTCGCCGCGGTGCTGCCGGTGTGGCTGATCCTGGCGCCACGGGACTATTTGTCGACCTTCCTCAAGATCGGCACCATCATCGCCCTGGCGATCGGCATCCTGGTGACCATGCCCGAGCTGAAAATGCCGGCGCTGACCCAGTTCACCGACGGCACCGGGCCGGTGTGGAAGGGCGGTCTGTTCCCGTTCCTGTTCATCACCATCGCCTGCGGCGCGGTCTCGGGTTTCCACGCGCTGATCTCCTCGGGCACCACGCCCAAGCTGCTGGATAACGAAACCAACGCCCGCTACATCGGTTACGGCGGCATGCTGATGGAGTCGTTCGTGGCGATCATGGCGATGGTCGCGGCCTCGGTGATCGAGCCGGGCGTGTACTTCGCCATGAACAGCCCGGCGGCGATCGTCGGCACCGACGTGGTGGCTGTGGCCCAGACCGTCAGCAGCTGGGGTTTTGCAATCACCCCCGACGCGCTGCAAGCGGTGGCCAAGGACATCGGCGAGACCACCATCCTGGCCCGTGCCGGCGGTGCGCCGACCCTGGCGGTGGGTATCGCGCAGATCCTTCACTCGGTGCTGCCGGGTGAGAACACCATGGCGTTCTGGTACCACTTCGCGATCCTGTTCGAAGCGCTGTTCATCCTCACCGCGGTAGACGCCGGCACCCGTGCCGGGCGGTTCATGCTGCAGGACCTGCTCGGCTCGTTCGTCCCGGCCCTCAAGCGCACCGAATCGTGGACCGCCAACCTGATCGCCACCGCCGGCTGCGTCGCGCTGTGGGGTTACTTGCTGTACCAGGGCGTGATCGATCCGCTGGGCGGCATCAACACCTTGTGGCCGCTGTTCGGCATCTCCAACCAGATGCTGGCCGGTATCGCGCTGATGCTCGCCACCGTGGTGCTGATCAAGATGAAGCGCCAGCGCTACGTCTGGGTCACGCTGCTGCCGGCCAGCTGGCTGCTGATCTGCACCACCACCGCAGGCCTGATCAAGCTGTTCGACGCCAACCCGGCGATCGGCTTCCTGGCCCTGGCGCGCAAATACAACGATGCCCTGGCCGCCGGCCAGATCCTGGCCCCGGCCAAGAGCATCGAGCAGATGCAGCACGTGGTGTTCAACGCCTACACCAACGCAACGCTGACGGTGTTGTTCCTGTTCGTGGTCTTCAGCATCCTGTTCTACGCGCTCAAGGTCGGCATCGCCGCCTGGGGCACGAAAGAACGCACGGACAAGGAAGCGCCATTCCAGGCGCTGCCGGACGCTTGATAGGGGATTGCAACGATGTTCAATGACTTGAGTCGCCTCGGTAAATACCTCGGTCAGGCCGCCCGCCTGATGGTCGGCATGCCCGACTACGACAACTACGTCGAGCACATGCAAACCAAGCACCCCGACAAGCCGCTGATGGACTACGAGGCGTTCTTCCGAGAACGCCAGGAAGCCCGTTACGGTGGCAAGGGTGGCCCCAAATGCTGTTGAACTGAAGTAATCCCCTGTGGGAGCGAGCCTGCTCGCGAAAGCGGAGTGTCAGTCGATGAAGATGTCGACTGACCTGACGCCTTCGCGAGCAAGCTCGCTCCCACAGTTGTTTTGGGTTGGACCCAGGATTTGCATGCGCCACAGATGCCCTTGTGGGAGCGAGCCTGCTCGCGAAAGCGGAGTGTCAGTCGATGAAGATGTCGACTGACCTGACGCCTTCGCGAGCAGGCTCGCTCCCACAGTTGTTTTCGGTTGGACCCAGGATTTGCATGTGCCACAGATGCCCTTGTGGGGCAGACTCAGGATTGTATGTGCGCAGAAAGGCCAATGTGGCGAGGGAGCTTGCTCCCGCTGGCGTGCGCAGCAGGCCCCGGCGGTTCTTCAGGCTGACCGCATCGCCCGTCTTGCGACTGCTGCGCAGCCGAGCGGGAGCAAGCTCCCTCGCCACAATTGTCTGGCTTGATCCTTTGATCAGTCAGCCAGCAACACCGCCGCATCAAACCCCACCCGCAGGTTGCCCCAGTGACGGCCGCCGAAGAAGAACGGTACGTCGATCTCGGTCATGATTTCCCCGGTGTCGCGCAGGTAGGTCTGGAGCAGGAAGCGCTGGACGTTGCCCGCCGCACGCAGGCCGATAGGGTCGTTGAAGATCCGCTTGTTGCGGCACACCGGCAGGTCGACCGCGCGGTCGCCAGTGGGTTGCTTGGACACCCAGCTGTTGTTGACCGGGCAATAGCCCTTCGTATCGACGATGAACGAGACCTTGCCGCCCGGCGTGCTGCGGGTCAGCTTGTCGCATTCTTCCTGGCAGACCCGGGCAAAGCGTTCGGTGTAGCTGGTCATGTATTGCTTGGGATCGGTACCCGGGATCAGCTGGTAATTCTGGTCGAACAGGTTGATGCCTTGTTCCTGCAGCGCCTGCAGCTGAACCTGCAGCGTGTCGCGGCATTCGCTGGCGCGGGTGATGGCGGCGTCCAGCTTGCCGTGGCCGAGCACGAAGCGGCCCAGCAGCGTCTGGACCTTCTCGGCAACACCGGACAGATCGCGGGTGGCGGTCGCCGACTGCTGCATGCGCTGGTCGATCGACTGGCTGTCGGCATGGATCTGGGTGACGCGTTCGTTGATACCGGTGTTGGAGTCGGCGAACTGCTGGATGTGGTCGGCGATATCCGCCAGTTTGCCATTGGTGGACTCGAAGTCGACGATCATGCTCTCGAAATGGCCAGAGGCACGTTCCACTACCTTCTGGGTTTCCCGGGCGCTGTGGCTGATCTGGGTGGTCTGCTCGTGGGTGGAACTGACTTCCTGGAGCATCGCGTCGATGTTGCGCGAAATATCATCGGTAGCCCGGCTGACGTTCTGCGCCAGGGTGCGCACTTCATCGGCGACCACGGCGAAGCCACGGCCACTTTCCCCGGCGCGCGCCGCTTCGATGGCGGCGTTGAGTGCCAGCAGGTTGGTCTGGGCGGAAATCTGCTGGATCAGCCCGACGATGGATTTGATGCTCGACGAACGCTGGTTCAGCGCGTCCACCAGCGTGGCGAACTCACCCAGGCTGCTGGAGATCTCGCTGATGTTGCCGGTCACTTCCAGCAACTCGGCATAGGAATCGCGGGCCATGTTCAGGTTCTGCGCGGTGGTGCTGGAGATGCCCTGGGTCTGGCGCGAGACTTCTTCGATACGGCCCACGGCGGTGTTGCTCTGGTCCATCACTTCCTTGGCGAAGCGCGCCTGGTGGGTCGCGCTGTCGCTGGAGTCGCTGATGTTCTTCAATGAACGGGCCGACTCCACGGCAATGTGCACCGTCAAGGCCTGGACGTTGCTGATGATCTCGCGCTGCTTGGCCAGGAAGCGGTTGCAGGTGGCGGCCAGCGTGCGGATCTCGTCATGGGTGACCAGCGGCAAGTCCTTGGACAAGTCGCCTTCGCCGTTGGCGATCTCTTCCAGCGCCTTGGTCATCACAGTGACGGGGCGCACGATGAGGTGGCGGAAATACCAGACCATGAAGCTGATCATGCCGAACGTCAGGAGCGCGCCGAAGAGCAGGGCATGGGTGAGGCTGTCGAGGCGATCTTCGATCTGGCCCAGCAGCGCGGCGTCCAGTTGGGCCGTGCGCAACTGCACGAGAATATCGGCCCGGGCACTGACGGCGACCCAGTACAGCAGGCCACTGACGACGACCAGCAGGAAAAGGCTTGAAAGCTTTTTGGTGAGGGTATCGAAGAATTGCATCTCGATAGACTCGTACAAGGCCTTTAACGTCTGCATGCCGCTGCTCCTGGGCAAAAAAATCACTGAATGGAATACATTCGACCGCTGACGCCAAAGCTTTAGGGTAGCAGGGCGATTTGATATCACTTTGTGGGAGCGAGCTTGCTCGCGAAGGCGCAGGTACAGCCAACATCAATGCTGGCAGACCCACCGCTTTCGCGAGCAGGCTCGCTCCTACAGGGTGTATAGCGCTATCAATTTGATACAAAAGATTTACTGGGAATGATTCTCAAAGTATATTCGCTCTCATTCACATCCCCCCATGAGTGCAGCGTCTTGAATCGTTCCACCCCCCTCGCTTACCGCAATGCCCTCGTCAAATGTGTTTTACCTGCGCTGTCCTGCTGTTTCATGGCAAGCCCCTTGAAGGCCCAGGACACCCTTGAACTGCCCACCACGGATGTGCAAGGCAGTCGGATCATTCAGGACGAAGGCTACACGGCGACGCAAGCCAGCACGGCGAGCAAGAGCGATGTACCGATCAAGGAAGAGGCGCAGTCGATCAACGTGGTGACCCAGCAGACCCTGGCGGACTACCAGGTGCGCTCGCTGAACGACGCGATGAAGTTCGTCAGCGGCGTCAGCCAGGGCAACACCCTGGGGGGCTCCCGGGACTCGCTGGTCAAGCGCGGTTTTGGCACCAACGATGACGGTTCGATCCTGCGCGATGGTGTGCGTTCGAACCTGGGCCATAACTTCAGCGCCACCACTGAGCGAGTCGAAGTGCTCAAGGGCCCGGCCTCTATGTTGTACGGCGCGCTGGAACCGGGTGGCCTGATCAACGTCATCAGCAAGAAGCCCGAATACACCCAGAGCACCACATTGAGCGGTTCCGCCTACAGCGAGGGCGGCGGCACCATGGCCCTGGACACCACCGGGCCGTTGGGCGACACCGGGTTGGCCTATCGCCTGATCGCCGAACGCGGCCATGAGGATTACTGGCGCAACTACGGCGTCAACGAGAGCACGCTGGTGGCGCCATCGCTGGCCTGGACCGGTGAGCGTGCTTCGTTGAACCTGAGTTATGAGTACAACGAATATTCCAACCCGTTTGACCGTGGCACGGTGTTCAAGAATGGGCATCCGGCCGACATCGACTATGACAAGCGCCTGGACGAGCCTTGGGCCAAGAGCGTCGGGATCCGCGAGACGGCCACCGCACGGTTCGAGTACGAGCTGAGCGAGGCGTGGAAAACCCGGGTGACCTACGGTTGGAACAATGACCGCTACAGTCTTGCGATTGCCCAGCCCGCTACGCTCACAGGAAATGTTCTGCGCCGCAGGGCCAATGGCGCCCATTATGATGATGAGACCCGTTACGCCAGTTGGGATTTCATGGGTAAGCAAGAGCTGCTCGGCCAGCGTCATGACCTGTTGCTCGGCATCGATAATCAAGTGTCCGATCAATTCCGGGGCAAGACCTATCGTGGCAACCCGCAGCCCGGCTTCAACATAACTTCACCGGTTTACGGCAACCTGCCAGAGCCGAGTTTGGTCAGCACTACCGACAGTGACCTGCGAAATCAATTGAATTCCAGTTCCGTGTACCTGAAAGACAACTGGCATTTGGATGACCGCTGGATTCTTGTAGTCGGTGGTCGTTATCAACATTACGACCAATACAGCGATCAAGGCGTAGGCAGGGATTACGAACTCAATCGCGATGACAACGGCGACGCCTTCGTGCCATTCCTCGGCCTGGTTTACAAAGCCACCGACAGCCTGTCGCTATATGGCAACTACAGCCGCTCCTTCAAGCCGAACGACGACGTTGACGACGCCGGCAATACCTTCGATCCGGAAGAGGGCCGCAGCTATGAAATCGGCGCAAAGTACGATCCGCTCCCAGGCTTGAATATCAACCTTGCGCTGTTCGACATCGTGAAGAAAAACGTCGTGACGTCCTCCACGGTCAATGGCGTGACCCTGGCGGAAGCCGCCGGCAAGGTAGGTTCCCAGGGTCTGGAACTCGACATCACGGGCCGCCTCGCCGACCGCTGGGACCTGATCGGGACTTACGCCTACACCCATACGGAAATCCTCGACGATCCGGAGGACGAAGGCCACCGTCTGGCCGATGCTCCCAAGCACACCGCCAGCCTATACCTCAGCCACCATCTGAACGTGCCGGCCGAATTCGGCGCCTGGCACGCCGGGGCCGGAGCGCGGTATGTCGGCGAACGCGCCGCCAACAACGCCAACGATTTCTGGCTCAGCAGCTACACCGTCGCCGACGCGTTCCTGCGCTGGGAGTCGCCGGTGTTCGGACAAAAGACCTCGTTGCAGTTGAACGTCGACAACCTGTTCGACAAGCAGTACTACCCGTCGTCTACCGGGAGCCAGTTGCAGGTCAACGTCGGCGAGCCGCGTACTGCCAGATTGAGCGCCAGCGTGACGTTCTGATCGCAGTGCTTGAATAAAAATGCCCGGGCATCAAATGTCCGGGCATTTTTTTCAGCTTCAATCCGCTTTCGCGAGCAGGCTCGCTCCCACATAGGCTGCGGGTGTTCCAGACCCTGTGGGAGCGAGCCTGCTCGCGAAGGCGGTGGCACATTCAACATTGATACTGACTGACACTACGCTTTCGCGAGCAAGCCCGCTCCCACAGGATCAGCGAAACGCCGGCACCACCTGCTGGATGAACAACTCCAGGGATTTTTTCTTCTCGGCATGCGGCAAACTGTTGTCGCACCAGAAGCTGAACTCGTCCACGCCCAGTTCCTGGTAGTACCTGATCCGCTCGATGATCTCTTGCGGCGTGCCGACCATGGTGTTCTTGCGGATGTTCTCCAGCTGGAACTCCGGGCGCTCGGCGAATTTTTCTTCCGGGCTTGGCGCCAGGAAGCCATTGACCGGCACCTGTTTGTTGCCGAACCAGGCGTCGAAGGTGCGATAGAACTTCGAGATTGCCTGGGCACCGATCTTCCAGCCCTCGGGATCGTCCTCGGCGTGCACATGGGTGTGGCGCAGCACCATCAATTGCGGACGTGGCACGTCGGGATTGTTGTCCAGGGCGGCCTGGAATTTGTTCTTCAGGTCGAGGACTTCTTCATCGCCTTTCATCAAAGGCGTGACCATCACGTTGCAGCCATTGGCGACGGCGAAGTTGTGCGAGTCAGGGTCGCGGGCGGCGATCCACATCGGCGGATGAGGCTTGCGGATGGGCTTGGGCACGCAGGTGGAAGTGGGGAATTTCCAGATCTCGCCGTCGTGGGCGTAGTCGCCTTGCCACAGCGCGCGCACCACCGGGACCATTTCCCGCAATGCCTGGCCGCCGGAAGAGGCTGGCATGCCGCCGGCCATGCGGTCGAATTCCACCTGATAGGCACCCCGGGCCAGCCCGACTTCCATGCGGCCGTTGCTGATAACGTCGAGCAACGCGCATTCGCCAGCCACTCGCAGCGGGTGCCAGAACGGCGCGATGATGGTGCCGGCGCCGAGGTGAATGGTCGTGGTCTTGCCGGCCAGGTACGCCAGCAGCGGCATCGGGCTTGGCGAAATGGTGTATTCCATGGCGTGATGTTCGCCGATCCACACGGTACTGAAACCGCCGGCTTCGGCCATCAGCGTCAGCTCGCTGAGGTCTTCGAACAACTGGCGATGGCTGACGCTTTCGTCCCAGCGCTCCATGTGTACGAACAGGGAAAATTTCATGGCGCTTTCTCTTTATTGTTGACGATCGGTTCAGGCGAGGACGGGCAGGGCGCCCATCTTGCCGTGGCAATAAACCAGCGGCCCCGGTGTGTGTTGCGGCACGATCAGGTTCTTCACGGCGCCGACCATGATGGCGTGGTCGCCACCCTCGTATTCACGCCACAGTTCGCATTCGATGATGGCGGTAGCGTTGCCCAACAACGGATTGCCCAGCTCGCTCAAGGTCCATTCGATGCCCTGGGCCTTGTCCTTGCCTTTGCGGGCGAACGCGTAGGCTTCGTTCTGCTGGCCGCCGGAAAGCACGTGGATGGCGAAGCGTTTGTTCCGGATCAGCAGCGGATAGGAATCGGAGCTGTAGTTGGGGCAGAACAGCACCAGGGCCGGGTCCATCGACAATGAACTGAAGGCGCTGGCGGTCAACCCGACGATTTGTCCGTCATCGTCCAGCGTGGTGATCACCGTCACCCCGGACGGGAACGAACCCATGACTTGTTTGTAGAGGTTGGCATCGATCATTTCGCAGTCCTCGCTCGCAGGCGGTTATGACGCAGTGTTCTCAGTGGGCGCCGGCGGCCTTGTTCAGGTCGCTCTCGGCCCATTGGGTGTAGACGCAGGCATCGGCGGCGGCCCAGCGCACCCGCACCGGGTCGCCGGCCTTGAGCGGCATGCCGGCGGCGGACAGCGCCTTGACGGTCATCTGGGTGCCGCCGGAGGTGACCACGCTGCAGGTCTGGCTTTCGCCAAGAAATAGCACCTCCACGACCGTGGCCGAGACTTCGTTCCAGCCGGCCGGCAGGGTGTCCTGGGTCGCCTGCTCGACACTCAGGGCCAGGGCTTTTTCCGGGCGGACCATCAGCAACACGTCCTGGTCGGTTTGCAGGCCGGTGGTCAGGCGGATCGACAGTGACTGGCCTTCGAAGGTCGCCGCGGCATTGCCCTGGGCCTTGAGCTTGAGGAAGTTGGAGTTGCCCAGGAACGAGGCGACAAAGGCGTTCGGTGGATTCTGGTAGAGGTCGTAGCCGCTGCCCAGGCCGACGATCTTGCCGTGGCTGAAGATCGCGATGCGCTGGGACAGGCGCATGGCTTCTTCCTGGTCGTGGGTGACGTAGACAATGGTGATGCCCAGCCGGCGGTGCAACTGGCGCAGTTCGTCCTGCAAATCTTCGCGCAGCTTTTTGTCCAACGCGCCGAGGGGTTCGTCCATCAGCAGGATGCGCGGTTCATAGACCAGCGCCCGGGCAATCGCCACGCGCTGCTGCTGGCCGCCGGACAGTTGCGAAGGGCGCCGATGGGCGAACTCTTCCAGTTGCACCAGCTTGAGCATGGCATCGACCCGGCGTTCGCGTTCGGCGCTGGCCAGTTTGCGGATCGCCAGCGGGAAGGCGATGTTGTCGCGCACCGACAGATGAGGGAACAACGAATAGCGCTGGAACACCATGCCAATGTCGCGTTTGTGCGGCGGTACGTTGACCAGGGATTTGCCGTCCACCAGGATCTCGCCGCTGCTGGGGGTTTCGAAGCCGGCCAGCATCGACAAGGTGGTGCTCTTGCCCGAGCCGCTGGAGCCGAGGAAGGTCAGGAATTCGCCATCCTGGATCTCCAGGGAAATATCGTCCACGGCGGCAAAGTCGCCGTAGTGCTTGTTCAGGTTGCGCAGGCTGACCAGGGTCTTGTTGTTCTGCTGTGCGGGGTCTTTGACGGCACTCATCTTATCTCCTAGGCGCTCAGGCGCTGATTTCGTTGCGCCGGCGCAGGGCGGCGGCGATCACCATTACCAGCACCGAGAGGCCGATCAGCAGCGTCGAAGCGACGGCGATCACAGGCGTCAGGTCCTGGCGCAAAGTGGTCCACATTTTTACCGGCAAGGTCTGCAGGGTCGGGCTGGCCATCATCACGCTCAGCACAACCTCGTCCCACGACACCAGGAATGCGAACAAGGCGCCGGAGACCATGCCCGGGCGAATCGCCGGGAAGGTCACCTTGAACACCGCTTGCAGGCGCGAGGCGCCGCAGATCACCGCCGCGTCTTCGATGGATTGGTCGAACAGCTTGAGCGAGTTGATGATCGAGATGATGGTGAACGGCAGCGCGACGATTACGTGGCTGACCACGAAGGCAAACATCGTCCCGGTGTAGCCGAGTTTCAGGAACAGCGCGTAGACCGCCACGGCGATGATCACCAGCGGCACGATCATCGGCAGGGTGAACAGGCCGTAGAGCATTTCCCGGCCGGGAAAGCGTCCACGTACCAGGGCAAATGCGGTAGGCAGGCCCAGGGCCACGGCGCAGACGGTGGTCAGCAGCGCGACCTTGAGGCTGGTCAGCGCGGCGCTCATCCAGTCGGGGTTGGAGAAGAACTGGCCGTACCATTTGAAGGTCCAGCCCGGCGGCGGAAACACCAGCCACTGCGACGAGCCGAACGACAGCAGCACGATGAACACGATCGGCAGCAGCAGGAACAGCGCGATCAGCCCGGTGGTGAAATACAGGCCGAACCGCATGCGCCGGCTCATGGCATTGGGAGTCAGGAGCATGATGGCTTACCTCGCGTTGCTGGCGCCCACCGGGGATTCCGGCTGGAGCTTCAGGTAGAAGTAGAACAACACCAGGGTGATCGCCACCAACAAGGCGGCACCGGCGCTGGCCAGGCCCCAGTTGAGGAACGACTGCACCTGCTGGATGATGAATTCCGGCAGCATCATGTTCTGCGCGCCGCCCAGCAGCGCCGGGGTCACGTAGTAACCGAGAGACATCACGAAGACCATCAGCCCGCCGGAAAACAGCCCCGGCCGGCACAGCGGCAGGAACACCCGGAAGAAGTTGGTCCAGGGGCTGGCGCCGCAGATGGAACCGGCCTGCAGAATCATCGGGTCGATGGCTTGCATGGTCGCCTGCAGCGGCAGGACGATGAACGGGATCATGATGTAGCTCATGCCGATCACCACGCCGGTGAGGTTGTGCACCATCTCCAGCGGCTGGTCGATGATGCCCAGGGCCATCAATGCCTTGTTCACTACCCCGGAGGCCTGCAACAGCACCAGCCAGGAATAGGTGCGCGCCAGCAGGCTGGTCCACATCGACAGCAGCACGATGTTCAGCATCCAGCGGCCCCAGCCACGGGGCACCAGGGTGATGGCCCAGGCCAGCGGGAAGCCCAGCAGCAGGCTGAACAACGTCACCAGCCCGGCCACCGAAAAGGTGTTGAACAGCACCCGGGCGTAAGCCGAGTTGGCGAACAGCTGTTCGTAGTTGCCCAGGCCCGGCACGGGTTCCAGCACGCCGCGCAGCAGCAGGCCGATCAGTGGCGCCAGGAAGAACAGGCCGAGGAACAGCAGCGCAGGAATCAGGTTGCCGGCGCCGCGCCAGCGCTGCATCAACGACGGCGTCTGCTTGCGCGCCACGGCCGGACCGGCAGCGCCGACGGCGCCCCCGGTGCGAGGGGTTGCCGCTGCCGCCATTTTCATTTGACCAGCCATTCATTCCACCGTGTCGCGATGTCCTGACCGTTCTTGGCCCAGTACGCAAAATCCAGCGTGATCTGATCCTTGGCGTAGGCGGTCGGCAGGTTGGGGGCGAGCACCGAATCCAGGCGCGCGATGCTGTCAACGTTGACGGGGGCGTAGGCGGTCAGGTTGGAGAAGTCTGCCTGACCCTTGGCGCTGCTGGCGTTGGCCAGGAATTTCATGGCGGCGGCCTTGTTTTTCGCACCCTTCGGGATAACCAGGATGTCGGCCATGACCAGGTTCTGCTTCCAGCTCACGCCGACGGGCGCGCCGTCCTGTTGCAAGGCATAGATCCGACCGTTCCAGAACTGGCCGATGCTGGCCTCGCCGGATGCCAGCAATTGCTGGGACTGGGCGCCGCCGCCCCACCAGACGATGTCTTTCTTGATGGTGTCGAGTTTCTTGAAGGCGCGGTCCAGGTCCAGCGGATAGAGCTTGTCCTGCGCCACGCCATCGGCCAGCAGGGCCAGTTCCAGCACGCCAGGGCTTGGCCATTTGTACAGCGCGCGTTTGCCGGGGTAGGTCTTGGTGTCGAACAGCGCGGACCAATCCGTTGGCTTGCCAGAACCGAGCTTGCCTTCGTTGTAGCCGAGTACGAAGGAGAAATAGAACGAGCCGACACCGTGGTCGGAGACGAAGCGCGGGTCGATCTTGTCGCGCTGGATGACCGAGAAATCGAGAGGTTCGAGCAGGCCTTCGGCGGCGGCACGCAGGGCAAAGTCGGCCTCGACATCGACCACGTCCCACTGCACGTTGCCGCTTTCGACCATGGCCTTGAGTTTGCCGTAGTCGGTCGGGCCATCCTGGACCACGGTGATGCCGCTGGCCTTGCTGAACGGATCGGCCCAGGCCTGCTTCTGCGCGTCCTGGGTGCTGCCGCCCCAACTGACGAAATTGACGCTTTCAGCGGCCATCGTCGCCTGGCTGGTGACACTCAGCAGGCCGGCAAAAAGAATTGCGGCTGCACTTTTCTTCAACACCATGTTCACGCCCTCATTGTTGTGTTTATTGAGTGGGCTTCTGTTCGCCCACTTATCGGGAGCTTTGGGTCAAGCGGGTCTTGCAGGCGACCGCGCCAGGGTAGGCAGAAGCGTTCGGTCGATGGAATATCATATTATGGTATTCCAAACTTTCTGCAAGGGTTTTGCCGTACCGGCTATCTGCCTGACGCGGATTTTTCCTATGTCCATGAACCTTGTGGGAGCGAGCTTGCTCGCGATAGCGGTTTGTCAGTCGCCATTGATGTCGACAGGTCCATTGTCATCGCGAGCAAGCTCGCTCCCACAGGAAATGGGGCACAGGCCTACCCGGTAAAAGCAATGCTCTCCACCACCTCCAGGTCGTACCCGGTCAACCCGGCATACTTGAGCGGTGGCCCGAGATGCCGCAGCTTGCCAACACCCAGGTCCTGCAGAATCTGCGCGCCGGTCCCTACTTCAGAATAGATGCGCGATTGGGAGCGGCTGAATTGCCGTGGCGGCTGGGTGAGCTGCGGCACACGCTCGAGCAACGCCTGGGATGACTCGTGGTTGGCCAGCACCACCACCACGCCACGACCTTCCTCGGCGACCCGTTGCAGCGCCGCCCACAACGTCCAGTTGGACGGGCCGTTGTACTCGGCACCCACCAGGTCGCGCAGTGGATCGATCACATGCACGCGCACCAGCGTCGGCTCTTCCCGACGGATATCGCCCATGACCATCGCCATGTGCACGCCGCCTTCGATGCGATCTTCAAAGGTGAACAGGCGGAAGGTACCGTGCACCGTCGGCAGTTCCCGTTCACCGATGCGCACCACCGTGTGCTCGGTGCTCAGGCGGTAGTGGATCAGGTCGGCGATGGTGCCGATCCTGATCCCGTGCTTGCGGGCGAAAATTTCCAGGTCCGGGCGGCGCGCCATGGTGCCGTCATCGTTCATGACTTCGACAATCACCGATGCCGACGTGAAGCCTGCCAGGCGCGCCAGGTCGCATCCGGCTTCGGTATGCCCGGCGCGGGTCAGTACGCCGCCTTCCTTGGCCCGCAGCGGGAAGATATGCCCCGGTTGCACAATGTCCGTCGGTCCCGCATCAGGAGCAACAGCGGCGGCGACGGTGCGCGCCCGGTCAGCGGCGGAGATACCGGTGGTCACGCCCGTGGCGGCCTCGATGGACACCGTGAAAGCGGTGCTGAACACACTGCCGTTGCTTGGCACCATCTGTTCGAGGCCCAGGCGTTGGCAGTGCTCATCGGTCAGGGTCAGGCAGATCAGCCCGCGTGCTTCGCGGGCCATGAAGCTGATCGCCTGGGCATTGCAACAATCGGCGGCGAGCAGCAAGTCGCCTTCGTTTTCCCGATCTTCGTCATCCACCAGCAACACCATCTTGCCCAGGCGGTAGTCTTCGATGATTTCCTCAATGCTGTTAAAGGCCATGGCGGGCTCTCTTTGTTTTGGAGGTGCAGGATGGAAACAGCTTGTGGTATACCATAATACAAAACAAACACAGAGGTCACTATGAAGGCGTACTGGATTGCTCATGTGGATGTCACCGACCCCGATCAATACAGCCAATACACCCAGCGCGCGCCAGCGGCGTTTGCCTTGTATGGCGCACGGATGCTCGCCCGGGGCGGACGCAGCGAAGCGATGGAAGGCAGGGCCACGCCGCAGCGCAGCGTGGTGATCGAATTCGATTCCTACGAACAGGCGCTGGCCTGCTATCACTGCGAGGAGTATCAGCAGGCGAAGAAGCATCGTGAGGGTGTGGCGCGGGCCGAGGTGATCATCGTCGAGGGCGTGGCGCCCTGATCGCAGGCGTCAGCGGATGAAGTGAATCTTGCCGCTGTCGTCGTTGCCCATGTAGATGCCGTAGACCCCGGCCTGGCGTTCCTCGATGTAACGTTCGAGGATCTGCCGGATGGCCGGGTAATAGATGCTGTCCCATGGGATGTCTTCGGCAGCGAAGAATTGGCAGGCGAGGGTTTCCGCGCCGAACTCGCCGGTGATCTCCAGCGCGATGGCGCGGAAGATGATGTACACCTCGCTGATTTTCGGCACGCTGAAAATCGAGTAGGGCGAGATGATTTCGGCGCGCACGCCGGTCTCTTCCCAGACTTCACGCAGGGCCGCCTGCTCGGTGGTCTCGTTGCCTTCCATGAAGCCGGCCGGCAGTGTCCAGGTGCCGGGGCGCGGCGGGATGGCGCGTTGGCACAGCAGGTATTTGCCGTCCTGTTCGATGATGCAGCCGGCGATGATCTTCGGGTTCACGTAGTGGATGTAGCCGCAGCCGCCGCACATCAGCCGCTCATGGGTATCGCCCGCTGGCAGGCGCTGGCTCAAGTCAGTGCCGCCACACTTTGGACAAAAGCTCGGGCTGAACATGATCAGCGTCCTATGCGAGGTTCTTTCAACGCGATGGGCGCGGTGATTTCCGGGATGTTGCCGGTCTCTTCCTGCTGGCGCTTGAGGTATTCCAGCGCGACCTTGGCGGCGGCGCGTACGTGATCGACGCAGGCCTGGTGGGCCACCAGCGGATCGCCACTCTTGATCGCCTCGACCATGCGTTCCATTTCCTGGTTGCTGCTGCCACGGCGGTTTTCCTGGGACACCGACGTCGCCCGCAGGTAGCTGATGCGCGCCTGCAACTGGCGCAACTGGGTGGCGGCAACGTGATTGCCGGAACCTTCAAGCAGTACGTCGTAGAAACCCTGGACCGAATCCAGCACCTGCTGCAGCTCGCCGTCCTTGAGGGCCTTGCGGTTTTCCTCGAGGGCTTTTTCCAGCGCCTTGATGTCCTTGGCCTTGGCCCGCAGGGTGAACAACTGGACGATCAAGCCTTCGAGCACGCACCGCAGCTCATAGATATCACCGGCGTCGGCCAGGGTGATGATCGCCACCCGTGGACCCTTGGCATCGGCGAACTCCACCAGGCCTTCGGATTCGAGGTGACGCAGGGCTTCACGCACCGACGTACGGCTCACGCCCAGGCGGTCGCACAGGTCGCGTTCAACCAGGCGATCGCCCGGCAGCAGCTGGAAGTTCATGATGGCGCTTCGCAGTTTATCCAGCACGATTTCGCGCAGGGTAACGGGGTTGCGATTGACCTTGAAGCTGTCGTCGAGTGGCAGGCGTTTCATGGGGTCCGCTCTGTGATGTGGCTGTCCATGCAAAACGGGCAAACATCCATGCTCGTTCAGTTCAAACAGCCGAGGGTTGACTGGAGGCCTCGGCGTCGGCTTCGGCGAAGGCTTCGCGGGCAAGCCGGAAACTGTCTACGGCAGCGGGGACGCCGCAATAAATGCCGACCTGAAGCAGAATTTCGCGTATTTGCTCACGACTCAGTCCGTTACGCAAGGCGCCGCGCACATGCAGCTTGAGTTCGTGCGGACGATTGAGCGCCGAGATCATCGCCAGGTTGATCATGCTGCGCTCCTTGAGCGACAAACCCTCGCGGCCCCAGACATGGCCCCAGCAATATTCCGTGACCATTTCCTGCAGCGGCCGGGTGAAATCGTCGGCGTTCTCGATGGCCCGGTTGACGTAGTCCTGGCCCAGTACCTGGGTGCGGATCTTCAGGCCTTGCTGGTATTTTTCGTTGCTCATACGAATCCCCGAAAATAGTGATGGACCTGTGGGAGCGAGCCTGCTCGCGAAAGCGCTGTGTCAGACGCATCATCACCAGCTGATCCACCGCCTTCGCGAGCAGGCTCGCTCCCACAGGGGGATATGTGCAGCCTTCAAGCAAGCACGGGCAGCGGGCCCAGCTTGCCTTTGTGGTAGATCATCGGCGTGACCGGTTGCGAGGGCAGGATCAGGTTCTTCACCGCGCCGACGATGATCGCGTGATCGCCACCGTCGTATTCGCGCCACAGCTCGCACTCGATGATCGCCGTGGCTTTTCCCAGCAACGGATTGCCCAGGTCGCTCAGGTGCCAGTCGATGCCTTTGGCCTTGTCCTTGCCTTTGCCGGCGAAGGCGTAGGCTTCGGCGGTCTGGTCGGCGGACAGCAAGTGGATCGCGAACTGCTTGCTGTCGCGCAGGATCGGGTAGGTATCGGAGGCATAGTTGGGACAGAACAGCACCAGCGCCGGGTCGATGGACAAGGCGCTGAAAGCGCTGGCGGTGATGCCGACGATATTGCCCTCCGGGTCCAGGGTGGTAACCACCGTGACGCCGGACGGGAACGAGCTCATGACTTCTTTGTAGATGCCGGGTTCGATCATTTCTCAGGACTCCTAGCGCATCACGAACGGGTCAGGCATGGGCGCCTGGGAAAGGTTGATCCACACCGTTTTCAGCTCGGTATAGGCCAGCACTGAATCGATGCCGCTTTCGCGTCCATAGCCACTGTTCTTGAACCCGCCGATCGGCGCCATGGCCGAGACCGCGCGGTAGGTGTTGACCCAGATGATCCCGGATCGCACGTCCCGGGCCAGGCGATGGGCGCGGCCCAGGTCACGGGTCCAGATGCCGGCGGCGAGGCCGAACTGCGAGTCGTTGGCGATCGCCAGGGCTTCGGCTTCGTCCTTGAAACGAATGACCGAGGCCACCGGGCCGAAGACTTCTTCCTGCATGATCTTCATCGAATTGCGATCGCACTCGAACAGGGTCGGCTCGTAGAACCAGCCGTCTCCCAGGTTCGGCGGGCGCTTGCCGCCGGTACGCAGGCGTGCGCCTTCGGCGACGGCATCGGCCACCAGGTCTTCGACCACGGCCAGTTGCTGCGCGGTGGCCATGGGGCCCATTTCGCTGGCGTCTTCCTGGGGGTTGCCGATGCGAATGCGCTGGGCGCGCTCCACCAGGCGCGAGACGAACTCGTCGTAGATTTCATCCTGCACCAGCAGTCGCGATCCGGACACGCAGCTCTGGCCGGAGGCGGCGTAGATCCCGGCAATCGCACCGTTGATGGCGCTGTCGAGGTCGGCGTCGGCAAAGATGATGTTGGGCGATTTGCCGCCCAGCTCCAGTGACAGCTTGGCGAAGTTCTCGGCGCTGCTGCGCACCACATGCCGGGCCGTGGCGGCACCACCGGTGAAGGCGATCTTGCGCACCAGCGGATGGCGGGTGAGGGCGGCGCCGGTGCTGGGGCCATAGCCGGTAATCACGTTGACCACGCCCGGCGGAATCCCAGCCTCCAAGGCCAGGCGGGCGAGTTCCAGGATCGTCGCCGAGGCGTGCTCGGACGGCTTGATCACGATGGTGTTGCCGGCCGCCAGCGCCGGGGCGAGCTTGATCGCGGTCAGGTACAGCGGGCTGTTCCAGGGGATGATCGCCGCGACCACACCCATGGCTTCGTGCACGGTGTAGGCGAACAGGTCCGGCTTGTCGAGGGGCAAGGTGCCGCCTTCGAGCTTGTCAGCGAGGCCTGCGGTGTAGTAGAAAAACTCCGGCAGGTAGCCGACCTGGCCACGGGTTTCACGGATCAGCTTGCCGTTGTCGCGGCTTTCGAGCTGGGCCAGCTTTTCCTTGTTTTCGGCGATCAGGTCACCGAGACGGCGCAGCAGTTTGCCCCGAGCAGTGGCGGTCAGTCCGCGCCAGGCCGGGCTGTCAAAAGCCGTTTGTGCGGCTTGTACGGCGCGATCGACATCGGCTTCGTCGGCATCGGGCAGCTCGGCCCAGGGCTCGGCCAGCGCCGGGTTCAGGCTCTCGAAGGTCTTGCCGGACAGCGCATCGACCCATTCACCGCCGATGCACATCGAAAAGCGTGCGAGTGTCATGCAACGATTCCCTTTATTGGATTTTTTCGTGTATTGGCCGTGTCGAGGAATTCCAGCAGCAACTGGTTGACCAGGCGCGGCGACTCTACCGGCATCATATGCCGTTGCTCGGCGAGCACGGCAACCGTGGCGCCGGGAATCCGCTCGGCCAGTTGCCGGGCCATTTCCGGGGTCGAGCCGGGGTCCAGTTCGCCGGTGGCAATCAACGTCGGCGCCTGGATGCTGCCCAGGTCGTCGGCGCGGTACATGTCCTGGGTGGCGAACAGCTCATAGGTGGTCAGGTAACCCTGGGGATCGTTCTGCGCCAGGGTCTGGCGCAGCGCGGCGATCTGCGCCGGATTGGCCGCCTGGTATTCGCGGCTGAACCAGCGCGACAGCGCGGCTTCGGCGTTGGCGTCCGGGCCATGCTCGGCGGCCTGGGCGGTGCGGGCGATGACCCCCGCACGTTGTTCGGCGCTGCGGTTGAACACGCTGTTGAGCACCACCAGGCCATGCAGGCGTTGCGGGTAATGCAAGGCGAAGGCGCGTGCCACCAGGCCGCCCATGGAAAAGCCGATCACGCTGGCCTGGGGCAGTTGCAAGTGGTCCAGCAATTCGAGCAGCTGATCGGCGTACCCGAGCAGGCCAGTCCCGGTGGCAGGGCGCGGGCTGGCGCCATGGCCGAGCATGTCGTAGGCGATGACGCGGTACTTCGTGGCCAGGCCAACGACCTGGCCGCCCCACATTTCTTTGTTCAGGCCCACGCCGTGGATCAGGACCACGGGCTGGCCTTGGCCGGTTGCCAGGTAACTGGTGCCGGCCGGGGTGAGTTCAGCGGTGAGCCGAATCATGGAGCGCTCCTGCATGCCTTTTTTATTGTGGTTGCCCCGGTGGGATCACTGGGCCTGTTCGGCGGCCAGTTCTTCCAGGTCGATGTAACGATTGCCGATGCGTGGATGCAGGCGCCCGCCATCGGCGCAGCCCAGCACCACGACGATTTCGTCGGCGCGTGGAGCGTCTTCGATCTGCATTTCCAGGGTGATGTAGTGCGAGCGCAGGCCTTCGTCGTCCTTGTGCATCATCGGGATCTGGATCGAGGTGCCGGGGCCGCCGCGCTTGTTGGTGAAGCTCAGGTAGCTCTTGGCCTTGACCGCTTCGCGGTAATGGTTGCCGAAGCGCAGGGTATGGATCACGGCGGAGGCGTGCTCGATCTCGCCGTCGGCACCGACGACCGCGGCCTTGCCATAGGCTTCGATCTTTTGCGCACCGCCAATGATGCCCACCAGGCGCTCGACCATCAGCGCGCCGAGATCGGAGCAATTGGCGCGGATCTCGGGTTTCAGGTCTTCGACAAAACCACGGCCCAGCCAAGGGTTCTTCATGACCACCGCCAGCCCGACCATGGTCACCGGCTTGTCGGTGGCCTTGCCTCCTTCGATGAAGGTTTCTTCGACATAGCTGACGATCTTGCGAATTTCGAAACTCATGAGCTGCTCCGTGGGGGAAAGTGTCTGTGCGTATGATGGTATACCATAATACTGCCGGTGCAAGTGGCGACTTAGGATTTGTGCGAGGGGAGGCGACGGAAGGCTGGGGGCGGGCAGGAGGTCTTGAGGATGCCAGGGAACCCCGTGGCGAGTGAGCTTGCTCCCGCTCGGCGACGCAGTCGCCGCAAAGGAGTCCACTGGGTGTAACAGGTGAAATGGTTGCCGATGATGGGGCCGCTTCGCGCCCCAGCGGGAGCAAGCTCCCTCGCCACGATGTGCTTTCCCGCGAAATCTCGGCGCTTGAGCTATCGTTGGGTAAACCCGGCCATTTTTGCCGGTGGGTATAAATTTCCCCTTTTCAGGGCATCCGGGGCCAACTGCTCGCCCGACTGCACCGATTCGACCCGTTTGTGACATCGACGCCGGGCACTGAAATAAACGTTTCAGCCAGCAAACCGATTTTTGCCGTCAAATAGAAAAGAAATTTCGCTTTTTCAGCGTTGCGCGCCGTTTTTTCCAGCATTGTGTGGATGTCTCCGCGCTTAGGCACAGCGTTTGCTACGGCTCAAAGACGCAAGAACCAAGAGGTGCTCCAAGGAACAGGCTCATCAAACAAGGCAAGGCCAGACTGGTGAAATGACGAAGTCATAAGAAATGCCGTGTACGACACGGCTGGGAGTTGGCTATGCCCCACGCTTTTTTCAATGAAATGTATGACGCACAGGGTGACTGCCGCCCGCATTACCAAGCCTTCTCGCGCTGGCTGGCGGATACGCCGCTGGAGCTGTTGGAGCAACGCCGCCGCGAAGCCGACCTGCTGTTTCATCGCGCGGGCATCACGTTCACCCTCTACGGCGACGAGCAGGGCACCGAGCGCCTGATCCCCTTCGACATCATCCCCCGCAGCATCAAGGCCAGCGAATGGCAGACGGTCGAGCGTGGCTGCATCCAGCGGGTCCAGGCCCTGAACATGTTCCTGGCCGATATCTACCACGGGCAACGCATCCTCAAGGAAGGCATCATTCCGGCCGAGCAAGTGCTCGCCAACGAGGGCTACCAGATCGCAATGCAGGGCCTGGACCTGCACCGTGGCATCTACGCGCACATTGCCGGTGTCGACCTGGTTCGCGACGGCGACGGCAGCTACTACGTGCTGGAGGACAACCTGCGCACGCCCAGCGGCGTGAGCTACATGCTCGAAGACCGCAAGATGATGATGCGTCTGTTCCCCGAGTTGTTCGCCGCCCAGCGCGTGGCGCCCATCGACCACTATCCGAACCTGCTGCTCGATACCCTCAAAAGCTCAAGTCCACTCGACAACCCTACCGCCGTGGTGCTGACCCCGGGGCGTTTCAACAGTGCCTATTTCGAACATGCGTTCCTGGCCCGGGAAATGGGCGTGGAGCTGGTAGAGGGCGCCGACCTGTTCGTGCGTGACGACCACGTCTATATGCGCACCACCGCCGGCCCCCAGCAGGTGGATGTGATTTACCGTCGCCTTGACGACGCCTACCTCGATCCGCTGTCGTTCAATCCCGATTCGATGCTCGGCGTGCCCGGGCTGGTCGCGGTCTATCGTTCCGGCAATGTGGTGCTGGCAAACGCCGTCGGCACTGGCGTGGCGGACGACAAGTCGATCTATCCGTATGTCGACGAAATGATCCGCTTCTACCTCACCGAAGAACCGATCCTGAAGAACGTGCCCACCTGGCAGTGTCGCAAACCCCAGGACCTGTCCCATGTACTGGCGAACCTGCCCGACCTGGTGGTCAAGGAAACCCAGGGCTCCGGCGGCTACGGCATGCTGGTGGGGCCGGCCGCCACCGCAGCGGAAATCGAGGATTTCCGTGCCCGTCTCAAGGCCCGGCCGGAGGCGTACATCGCCCAGCCGACCTTGAGCCTGTCCACGTGCCCGACTTTTGTCGAAAGCGGCATCGCCCCGCGCCACATCGACCTGCGTCCCTTCGTGCTGTCCGGCAAGGAAACCCGCCTGGTACCGGGCGGCTTGACCCGCGTGGCGCTGCGCGAAGGCTCGCTGGTGGTGAACTCGTCCCAGGGTGGCGGCACCAAGGACACTTGGGTAGTGGAGGACTAAGACATGCTTTCAAGAACCGCTTCGGACCTCTATTGGATGTCCCGCTACCTGGAGCGCGCCGAGAACCTGGCGCGCATGCTCGAAGTCAGTTATTCGCTGTCGTTGATGCCCCAGGCCGGGCGCAGCGACGGGCATGCCGAGCTGGCGATGTCGCTGCTGGCGGCCGGTACGCTGGACGATTACAACGCCCGCTATGACGCGCTCAACAGCGAGCGCATGCTGCATTTCTTTGCTCTGGATGAAGCCAACCCCGGCAGTATCTATAGCTGCCTGCGTGCCGCGCGCACCAATGCCCACGCCGTGCGCGGACGCATCACCGCCGACATGTGGGAAAACATCAACGCGACCTGGCTGGAGATGCGCAACATCGCCAGTAACGGCCTGGGCCGCTACGGCATCAGCCATTTCTGCGAATGGGTCAAGGAGCGTTCGCACCTGTTCCGCGGCGCGACGTCGGGCACGATCATGCGCAACGACGCCTACAGTTTCATTCGCCTGGGAACCTTCATCGAGCGCGCGGACAACACCTTGCGCCTGCTGGACGCGCGCTACGAGATGTTCGGCGAGGAGTCGGAGGAGGTCAGCGACAACTCGGCGCGCGGCTATTACCAATGGAGTGCCTTGTTGCGGGCGCTGTCTTCGTTCGAGGCGTTCAACGAGATCTACCGTAACGCTCCCAACGCCGAGCAGGTCTCGGAGATGTTGCTGCTGCGGGCCGACGTGCCGCGCTCGCTGCATGCGTGCATCGAAGAACTGGACCATATCCTCGCCAGCCTGCCTGGCAACAACGGTCGTCCGGCCCAGCGCCTGGCCGCGGAATTGAATGCGCGCCTGCGTTATTCCGGCATCGACGAGATCCTCGCGTCGGGCCTGCATCAATGGCTGACCGAACTCATCGGCCAGATCCGCCACCTGGGCCAGACCGTCCACGATGCCTACCTGGAGGTGGTATGAAATTGTCCATTCGCCACGACACGACCTACAGCTATGCCGACGAAGTCTGCACCAGCATCCAGTTCCTGCGCCTGACGCCCAAGGACAGCCCGCGCCAGCGCATTCTGCAATGGCACCTGGAGTTGCCACGCCTGGTGCGCAGCCAGCTCGATCCTTACGGCAACATCCTGCATGTCATGACCATGGACGAGCCGCATGGGGCTCTGGTACTGACCGCTTACGGTGAAGTACAGATCGACCAGACCGTCGAGATGGAGCCCGACAGCCAGTCACCGCTGCCGTTCCTGCGCACCAGCCGTCTCAGCCAGGCCGATGAGAGCCTCAGCGCTTTCGCCGTGGCCCGGTGCGGGGCACGGCGTGATCGTTCGGCGCTGGCCGACTTGATGAATGGCCTTGCCGATCGCATGGCCTACCTTCCGGGCACCACTGCGGTCAGCAGCACGGCGGCCGAGGCGTTTGCCGGCGGTGCCGGCGTCTGCCAGGACCACGCCCATGCATTCGTGGCGTGTGCCCGCAGCCTGGGCGTGCCGGCGCGGTATGTGTCCGGCTACCTGTGCACCGAAGACGAAAACCACCTGGCGAGCCATGCCTGGGCTGAAGCCTGGCTGGGGGATGGCTGGTACAGTTTCGACGTAACCAATCGCCTGACCCGTCCCGATCGCCACCTGAAACTGGCGATCGGCCTGGACTATCTCGACGCCTGCCCGGTGCGCGGCATGCGCCGGGGCGGCGGGGCGGAGCAGATGCACGCGCGGGTGCAGGTGAGCTCGATGGTGCAGGTGCAGCATCAGTAATTTATCCAATAAAGCCTGAGGCCCCTTCCCGAGCAGGCTCGCTCCCACAGGGTTTCGGCCGGGCACCGATCCATTGTGGGAGCGAGCCTGCTCGCGAAGTTGGCGGCACGGTTCTTTTGCGTACGCAGCCGTGCGAACCTGTCATCATCGCGCTTCGCAACACCCCTTGATAAAGGAACAGCGCCATGGACGATGTACAGCAATTGGGCGAAATGCTCCGTCACTACGCCGACAGCGAAGCGCACAAGAAGCAGCAGCACCAGGCCCACTCGGCGGTATGGGCTGAGCGGATCGAGGCGTTGTACGGGCAGATCGAGCAATGGTTGGCGCCGGTCCTGGCGCCGAACCTGTTGGAGTTGAGCCGTGGCGCGTATGTCGCCCATGGGCCGAGTGTTCCTGCCGAGACGTCGACTTTCAAGACGGAAAAACTGACGTTGTCCATTACCGGTAAACCGGTTGAGTTTGTGCCGGATGTGATGGGCGCGGGCGGGTTGATTTCCTTGTCGATCATCGGCCTGACCGCCACTCGCCACGGCAGCATTTCCCTGGTTTGCCAGCCGCCATCAACGCAGTGGCAATGGCGCAGGACCAACGGGTTGAAGGATCCGGACACCTACGTCTTCGATGCAAATTTCCTCGCTCAGCAGTTGCAGAGTCTTATACCGCGCGAGCGAAGCTGAATACGCTTGGCCGGGCAAAACCCCGCGCATTGGCTATACCTGTAGTTCCGCCCCCCGTCGGGTGTGGCTTACAGGAGTAACAGCATGAAGTTCGCCTCCATGATCGGCACCGTTTGCATCGCCTCGCTCGCGCTCGCGGGCTGCTCCAGCAAAGTCACCCAGCCGGACGAGTATTCCGGGTTCCTGGGGGACTACAGCCGGCTTAAGGAAGAAAAATCGCCGTCGGGGGCCGAGGTGATGCGCTGGGTCGATCCGAAGATCGATCTGGCGAAGTATTCCCGCATCTATATCGAACCGACCCAGCTGTACCCCAAGCCGCAAGCGACGGTGAAAATCCCGTCGGCAACATTGGCCGGCATCACCAGCTACTACGACCAGGCGCTCAAGCGTGAAGCCGGCAAGTCCCTGCCGCTGGCGACCAGCCCTGGCCCGGGTGTCCTGGTGGTGCGGGCGGCGATCACCGCGGTCAGCAGCAAGACCGAGGGCCTGAAACCCTACGAAGTGATTCCGATCGCCCTGGTGGCCGCCGCGGTCAGTACCGCCAGCGGCATTCGTGACCAGGAAACCACCCTGGGCACCGAAGCGGTGTTTCTCGACGGTGGCAATAATGCGGTAATCGCCCAGGTGGTGCGCAAGGGCACGGGTAAACCGTTGTCGAACGAGTCCCAGGTCATGAAGCCCGATGATGTCAAAGGGGTCATCGATGGCTGGGCGGCGGATCTGCATCAGTCATATTTGCAGCTCAAGGCTAAATAGCAGGCCCGGTCACTCGTGACTTTTTGTGTGCAGGCATAGGTCGGAGCACCATTTCATGGTTAACTCCGGCCTCACCATTTTCAAACCTGTCAGAAGGAATCCGTTCATGGCTCAAGTCACTCTCAAAGGCAACCCTGTCCAAGTCAACGGCCAGTTGCCCCAAGCCGGTTCCAAGGCGCCAGCCTTTTCCCTGGTAGCCGGCAATCTGTCGGACGTTTCCCTGAAGGATTTCGCCGGCAAGCGCAAAGTGCTGAACATTTTCCCAAGCGTCGACACGCCGACCTGCGCCACTTCCGTGCGCAAGTTCAACGCCCAGGCCAACGATCTGAACAACACCGTAGTGCTGTGCATCTCCGCCGACCTGCCGTTCGCCCAGGCCCGTT
The DNA here is from genome assembly GCF_051131995.1 of Pseudomonas sp. Z1-29. NCBI lineage: Bacteria > Pseudomonadati > Pseudomonadota > Gammaproteobacteria > Pseudomonadales > Pseudomonadaceae > Pseudomonas > Pseudomonas sp. Z1-29. The sequence continues at coordinate 2,622,464 of NZ_CP071645.1, forward strand.
TCTGTGGTGCCGAAGGCCTTGAAAACGTGCAGAACCTGTCGACCCTGCGCGGTGCCGAGTTCATTGAGAACTACGGCGTTGCCATTGCCGACGGCCCGCTCAAAGGCCTGACCGCCCGTGCCGTGGTGGTGCTGGATGAAAACGACACCGTGCTGCACAGCGAGCTGGTCAAGGAAATCGCCGAAGAGCCGAACTACGACGCGGCGCTGGCTGTCTTGAAGTAAGTGCTTTGAAATAACTGCTCTGAAATAAAGTATTTATTACAATTGTTAACGGCCTGGCCTGACCAGGCCGTTTTCATTTGTGTTTCAAGGCTTTAGCTAACCGGGCGGAATGTAAGCCCAAGGTAAATTGCCGGTAAAGGCGCTTTGCTAAATATCCGCCAGTGCTTATCGTTCAGCCTCCTGTAAAAGAAGCTCACGCGCCCAATGGTTGACCACTCCATGCAATCCTCTGTTTCCCGCAAATCCCGTCGCTGGCTGTTCGGCCTGTTTGTCGTACTGGTCATCGCGCTGCTGGCCTGGAAGTTCTGGCCCGCCAGTACCGACCCGAAAAACGGCGCAGAGCAGAAAGCCGCGGCTGGACACGCGGGACGCTCGGGTGGCATGCGGCCGGGGTTTGGCGGTGCGGCGGGGCCGATTCCGGTTCGGGTGGCGCCAGCGGTCACCGGGGATTTCCCCCTGTACTACAAGGCGCTGGGCACGGTCACCGCGCTCAATACGATCAACGTTCGCAGCCGGGTCGGCGGCGAGTTGGTGAAGATCGCCTTTGAAGAAGGGCAGATGGTCAAGGCCGGCGACCTGCTGGCGGAAATCGACCCACGTCCTTACCAGAATGCCTTGCTCCAGGCCGAAGGCACGCTGCTGCAAAACCAGGCCCAACTGAAAAATGCCCAGGTCGACCTGGAACGCTATCGCGGCCTGTACGCCGAAGACAGTATCGCCAAGCAGACCCTCGATACCGCCGCTGCGCTGGTGGGCCAGTACCAGGGTACGGTCAAGACCAACCAGGCAGCGGTCAACGACGCCAAGCTCAACCTGGAATTCACCAGGATCCGCGCGCCGATCAGCGGCCGCGTAGGTCTGCGTCAACTGGACATCGGCAACCTGGTGGCCGCCAACGACACCACGGCCCTGGCCGTCATCACCCAGACCCAGCCCATCAGCGTCGTGTTCACCCTGCCGGAAAACAACCTCGAAACCGTGCTCGCCCGCTATCGCAGCGGAGCGAAACTACCGGTCGAGGCTTGGGACCGTGGCGATGTGAAACTCCAGGCCAGCGGTGTTCTGCAAAGCCTGGACAACCAGATCGACGTCACCACCGGCACCTTGAAATTCAAGGCGCGCTACGAAAACCGCGACCAGTCGCTGTTCCCCAACCAGTTCGTCAACGTGCGCCTGCTGGCCGACACCCTCAAGGGCGTGGTCCTGGCGCCGACCGCAGCCATCCAGTTCGGCACCAACGGCACCTTCGTCTACGCGCTTGATGGCGACAAGAAAGTCACCATCAGGAAGCTCAAGATCGGTGCCAGCGATGGCGAAAAAACCATTGTCACCGAGGGCTTGGCCGCCGGCGACAGGGTGGTGCTCGAAGGCACCGACCGCTTGAAGGAGGGCAGCGAGGTGGAAGTGGTCAACGACAGCCAGGAGGTGCCGACCACGCCGACCGAGCACCTGCAAGGCAAGACGGCCGCGGCCCCGACTGAGCCGGTTGCGGCCGACAAGGCGAAAAAGGGCGGCGCATGAATCTCTCGCGGCTGTTCATCCTTCGCCCGGTCGCCACCACGTTGAGCATGCTGGCGATTGTCCTGGCCGGCCTGATTGCCTATCGGCTGCTGCCGGTCTCGGCACTGCCCCAGGTCGACTACCCGACCATCCGCGTGATGACGCTGTACCCGGGCGCCAGTCCCGACGTCATGACCAGCGCCGTGACCGCGCCCCTGGAGCGGCAGTTCGGGCAGATGCCGGGCCTCACCCAAATGGCTTCCACCAGTTCCGGTGGTGCGTCGGTGATCACCCTGCGTTTCAATCTGGACATCAACATGGATGTCGCCGAGCAGCAGGTGCAGGCCGCGATCAACGCCGCGACCAATCTGTTGCCAACCGATCTGCCGGCGCCGCCGGTGTACAACAAGGTCAACCCGGCGGACACCCCGGTGCTGACGCTGGCGATCACCTCCAAGACCATGCTGCTGCCCAAGCTCAATGACCTGGTGGACACGCGAATGGCGCAGAAGATCGCGCAGATCAGCGGCGTCGGCATGGTGACCATCGCCGGCGGCCAGCGCCAGGCCGTGCGGATCAAGGTCAACCCGGAGGCACTTGCGGCCGCCGGGCTGAACCTGGCCGATGTGCGGACCCTGATCGGTGCTTCCAACGTCAACCAGCCCAAGGGCAACTTCGACGGCCCGACGCGGGTCTCGATGCTCGACGCCAACGATCAGCTGACCTCGCCCAAGGACTACGCCGAACTGATCCTGGCCTACGCCAACGGCGCGCCATTGCGGCTCAAGGACGTGGCACAGATCGTCGACGGCGCGGAGAACGAACGCCTCGCCGCCTGGGCCAACGAAAACCAGGCCGTGCTGCTGAACATCCAGCGCCAGCCCGGGGCCAACGTCATCGAGGTGGTGGACCGGATCAAGGCGCTGCTGCCGAGCATCACCGATAACCTGCCGGCCGGCCTTGACGTGACCGTGCTGACCGACCGCACCCAGACCATCCGCGCCTCCGTCACCGATGTGCAGCACGAACTGCTGATCGCGATTGCCCTGGTGGTGATGGTGACGTTCCTGTTCCTACGGCGGGTCAGCGCCACGATCATTCCCTCGGTGGCCGTGCCGCTGTCGTTGATCGGTACATTCGGCGTGATGTACCTGGCCGGGTTTTCCGTCAACAACCTGACCCTGATGGCCCTGACCATCGCCACCGGTTTTGTGGTGGACGATGCCATCGTCATGCTGGAGAACATTGCGCGCTTCATCGAGGAGGGCGACAGCCCGATGCAAGCCGCGCTCAAGGGCGCCAGGCAGATCGGTTTCACCCTGATTTCCCTGACGCTGTCGTTGATCGCGGTGCTGATCCCGCTGTTGTTCATGGCGGACGTGGTCGGCCGATTGTTCCGCGAGTTCGCCATCACCCTGGCAGTGGCGATCCTGATTTCTTTGGTGGTGTCCCTGACCCTGACGCCGATGATGTGCGCCCGCTTGCTCAAGCGCGAGCCCAAGGAACAGGAGCAGGGCCGTTTCTACCGGGCCAGCGGTGCCTGGATCGACTGGTTGATCGCCGCCTACGGGCGCAAGTTGCAATGGGTGCTCAAGCATCAGCCGCTGACCCTGCTGGTGGCGGTGGGCAGCCTGGTGCTGACGGTGGTGTTGTACCTGGCCGTGCCCAAGGGCTTTTTCCCGGTGCAGGACACGGGCGTGATCCAGGGCATTTCCGAAGCGCCGCAGTCAATTTCCTTCGCCGCCATGAGCGAGCGCCAGCAGCAGCTGGCCAAGGTCATCCTCGCCGACCCGGCGGTGCAGAGCCTGTCCTCTTACATCGGTGTCGACGGCGACAACGCCACGCTAAACAGCGGACGCCTTCTGATCAACCTCAAGCCCCACAGCGAGCGGGACGACAGCGCCAGCGAGATCATCACCCGCCTGCAACCGCAGCTCGACCGGCTGGTCGGCATTCGCCTGTTCATGCAGCCGGTGCAGGACCTGACCATCGAAGACCGGGTCAGCCGCACCCAGTACCAGTTCAGCCTGTCATCGCCGGACGCCGAGTTGCTCAGCCTGTGGAGCGGTCGTCTGGTCGAGGCCCTGGCCCAACAGCCGGAACTGACCGATGTCGCCAGTGACCTGCAGGACAAAGGCTTGCAGGTCTACCTGGTCATCGATCGCGACGCCGCCTCGCGCCTGGGCGTGTCGGTGTCGAACATCACCGATGCGCTGTACGACGCTTTCGGCCAGCGACAGATCTCCACCATCTATACCCAGGCCAGCCAGTACCGTGTGGTGCTTCAGGCCCAGGCCGGGGAAAATCTCGGGCCGCAGGCGCTGGACCAGATCCACGTCAAGACCACCGACGGTGGCCAGGTCCGATTGTCGAGCCTGGCCCGTGTCGAAGAGCGTCAGGCGCAACTGGCAATCGCCCACATCGGCCAGTTCCCGGCGGTGATGATGTCGTTCAACCTGGCGCCGGGCGTGGCCCTCGGGCATGCGGTGGAGGTGATCGAAAAGGTCCAGCAGGACATCGGCATGCCAGTGGGCGTGCAAACCGAGTTCCAGGGCGCGGCGCAGGCGTTCCAGGCATCGTTGTCGAGCACTTTGCTGCTGGTCCTGGCTGCGGTGGTGACCATGTACATCGTGCTGGGGGTCTTGTACGAAAGTTACATCCATCCGATCACCATCCTGTCCACCTTGCCTTCTGCGGCCATCGGCGCTTTGCTGGCGTTGATCCTCACCGGCAATGACCTGGGCATGATCGCGATCATCGGCATCATCCTGCTGATCGGCATCGTCAAGAAAAACGCGATCATGATGATCGACTTCGCCCTGGACGCCGAACGCAACCAGGGCCTGGATCCGCAGACGGCCATCTACCAGGCCGCGTTACTGCGCTTCCGGCCAATCCTGATGACCACGCTGGCGGCGCTGTTTGGCGCGGTGCCCCTGATGCTCGCCACCGGCTCCGGCGCCGAGTTGCGCCAGCCGTTGGGCCTGGTGATGGTGGGCGGGTTGCTGGTGAGCCAGGTGTTGACCTTGTTCACCACCCCGGTGATCTACCTGTACTTCGATCGTCTGGGCCGTCGGTTTGCCCGGCCTGAGGAGAAAGAGGTGCGGGTATGATGTCCGGACTCCGTGGGTGCTTTCCGTGGCGAGGGAGCTTGCTCCCGCTGGGTCGCGCAGCGGCCCCTTTTGTGAGCGCTGCGCACTCAAGCGGGAGCAAGCTCCCTCGCCACAAGAGCCTGTTGGTTGAAAGCTGGAGCGGCGACCAGTGAACCTCTCCGGCCCCTTCATCCGCCGCCCGGTAGCAACCATGCTGCTGAGCTTCGCCATCATGCTGCTCGGCGGTGTGTGCTTTGGCTTGCTGCCGGTGTCGCCGCTGCCGCAGATGGATTTCCCGGTGATCGTGGTCCAGGCCAACCTGCCGGGGGCGAGTCCCGAGGTGATGGCTTCTACCGTGGCGACGCCGCTGGAGCGTTCCTTCGGCGCGATCGCCGGGGTCAACACCATGAGCAGTCGGTCCAGCCAGGGTTCGACCCGGGTGATCCTGCAATTCGACCTGGACCGCGACATCAACGGTGCGGCCCGGGAGGTGCAGGCGGCCATCAACGCCTCGCGCAACCTGCTGCCCAGCGGGATGCGCAGCATGCCGACCTACAAGAAGGTCAACCCGTCCCAGGCGCCGATCATGGTGCTGTCGCTGACCTCGGATGTGCTGGAGAAAGGCCAGCTCTACGACCTGGCCTCGACGATTCTGTCCCAGAGCCTGTCCCAGGTGTCGGGCGTGGGCGAGGTGCAGATCGGCGGCAGTTCGCTGCCGGCGGTGCGCATCGAACTGGAGCCGCAATTGCTCAATCAGTACGGCGTGGCGCTGGACGACGTGCGAACGGCGATTGCCAACAGCAACGTGCGCCGGCCCAAGGGTTCGGTCGAGGACGACCAGCGGATGTGGCAAGTCCAGGCCAACGACCAACTGGAAAAGGCCAAGGATTACGAAACACTGATCATCCGCTACCAGGATGGCTCGGTGTTGCGGCTCAAGGACGTGGCCAAGGTCAGCGACGGCGTCGAGGATCGCTACAACAGCGGTTTCTTCAACGATGATGCCGCCGTGTTGCTGGTGATCAATCGCCAGGCCGGCGCCAACATCATCGAGACCGTCAACGAGATCAAGGCCCAGTTGCCGGCCTTGCAGGCCGTGTTGCCCGCCAGCGTCAAGCTGAACCTGGCGATGGATCGCTCGCCGGTGATCAAGGCGACCCTGCACGAAGCGGAAATGACCTTGCTGATCGCCGTCGCCCTGGTGGTACTGGTGGTGTTCCTGTTTCTCGGCAATTTCCGCGCTTCGCTGATCCCGACCCTGGCGGTGCCGGTGTCGCTGGTGGGCACGTTCGCGGTGATGTATCTGTACGGTTTCTCGCTCAACAACTTGTCGCTGATGGCGTTGATCCTCGCCACCGGGCTGGTGGTGGACGACGCCATCGTGGTGCTGGAAAACATCTCCCGGCACATCGATGAGGGCGTGCCGCCGCTGAAGGCCGCGTATATGGGGGCCGAGGAGGTGGGCTTCACGCTGCTGTCGATGAACGCCTCGCTGGTGGCGGTGTTCCTGTCGATCCTGTTCATGGGCGGGATCGTCGAGAGCCTGTTCCGGGAGTTTTCCATCACCCTGGCGGCGGCCATCGTCGTCTCGCTTATCGTATCCCTGACGCTTACGCCGATGCTCTGCGCGCGCTGGCTCAAACCTCACGTGCCAGGGCAGGAGAACCGCTTGCAGCGTTGGAGCCAGGGCGCCAACGAAAGAATGGTCCGTGGCTATGCGCGCACGCTGGACTGGGTACTGCGCCATCGGCGCCTGACCTTGCTCAGCCTGCTGGTGACCATCGGCGTGAACATCGCGTTGTACGTGGTGGTGCCGAAAACCTTCATGCCCCAGCAGGACACCGGCCAGTTGATCGGCTTCGTGCGCGGTGACGACGGGCTGTCGTTCAACGTGATGCAGCCGAAGATGGAGATCTTCCGTCGCGCGGTGCTCAAGGACGAGGCCGTACAGAGCGTGGCCGGTTTTATCGGCGGCAACAACGGCACCAACAATGCCTTCATGCTGGTGCGCCTCAAGCCGATCAACGAGCGCCGGATTTCCGCGCAGAAAGTCATCGAGCGCCTGCGCAAGGAAATGCCCAAGGTGCCCGGCGGCCAGTTGATGCTGATGGCCGACCAGGACCTGCAGTTCGGTGGCGGCCGCGAGCAGACCACCTCGCAATATTCCTACATTCTGCAGAGCGCCGACCTGGCGTCGCTGCGCGAGTGGTACCCCAAGGTCGTCGCTGCGTTCCGCGCCTTGCCGGAGCTTACCGCCATCGATGCCCGTGACGGTGGCGGCGCACAGCAGGTAACCCTGATTGTGGATCGCGACCAGGCCAAGCGCCTGGGTATCGACATGGACATGGTCACATCGGTGTTGAACAACGCCTACAGCCAGCGGCAGATATCAACCATCTACGACAGCCTCAACCAGTACCAGGTGGTCATGGAGGTCAACCCCAAATACGCCCAGGACCCCAACACCCTCGAACAGGTCCAGGTGATTACCGCCGATGGCGCACGGGTCCCGCTGTCCGCGATTGCCCATTACGAGAACAGCCTGGAAGACGACCGGGTCAGCCATGAAGGCCAGTTCGCTTCCGAGGGCATCTCCTTCGACATGGCCGAAGGCGTAACCGTGGAGCAGGGCACGGCCGCCATTGAACGGGCGATCGCCAAGCTGGGGATGCCCGAAGACGTCATCGCGAAAATGGCCGGGACCGCCGACGCTTTCGCCGCCACCCAGAAAAGCCAGCCGTTCATGGTGCTCGGGGCGCTGCTGGCGGTGTATCTGGTCCTGGGCGTGCTGTATGAAAGCTACATCCACCCGTTGACCATCCTGTCCACGTTGCCTTCGGCCGGCGTTGGCGCGTTGCTGTCGATCTACGTGCTGGGCAGCGAGTTCAGCCTGATCTCGCTGCTGGGGCTGTTCCTGCTGATTGGCGTGGTGAAGAAAAACGCGATCCTGATGATCGACCTCGCGCTGCAACTGGAGCGCGCCGGCCAGACGCCGTTGGAGTCGATCCGCAGTGCTTGCCTGTTGCGCTTGCGGCCGATCCTGATGACGACGGTGGCGGCGATCCTCGGTGCCTTGCCGCTGTTGCTCGGCGGTGCCGAAGGTTCGGAGATGCGCCAGCCGCTGGGCCTGACCATCATCGGCGGCCTGGTGTTCAGCCAGGTCCTGACGCTCTACACCACGCCGGTGGTTTACCTTTATCTCGATAACCTGCGCCACCGCTTCAACCGCTGGCGTGGGGTGCGCACCGATGCTGCCCTGGAAACTCCGCTATGACCGACTGTTCGCTTTTCAACCTTGCCGCACCGCTGGCAGCCGCCCGTGGCTCGCGGGTATTGAGCCTGGCGCTGTGCGTGGCGCTGCTCAGCGCTTGCGCGATCGGCCCGGATTACCAGCGCCCGGCGGCCGCTGCGCCGGTGCAGTACAAGGAAGCCCAAGGGTGGCGCCAGGCCAACCCCAGCGACGCCTTGGCCCGGGGCGCCTGGTGGGAGCTGTACAGCGACGCCCGGCTGAATGAGCTGGTGGCAAAGCTCAACGCATCCAACCAGACCGTGGCCCAGGCCGAAGCCCAGTATCGTCAGGCCCAGGCGTTGGCGCGCAGTGCGCGGGGAGCTTTTTTCCCAACGGTCGACCTTACCGTCGGCAAGAACCGCTCCAGCCAAGGCACCGGCAGCAGCAGCTCAAGCCTGAGCAGTTCTTCCAGCGGCATTCGCGACACCTACAGCGCCCAGGCCGGGGTGAGTTGGGAAGCGGATGTCTGGGGCAAGTTGCGCCGCACCCTGGAAGCCGATGAAGCCAGCGCGCAAGCCAGCTTTGCCGACCTGGCGGCGATGCGCCTGAGCCAACAATCGGAACTGGTGCAGAACTACTTGCAGTTACGGGTCATCGACCAACAGAAGCGCTTGTTGCAGACCACGGTCGATAACTATCAGCGCTCATTAAAAATGACCGAAAACCAGTACCGCGCCGGGGTGTCGGGCAAGGACGCGGTGGCCCAGGCGCAGAACCAGCTCAAGACCGCCCAGGGCGACCTGATCGACCTGATCTGGCAGCGGGCCCAGTTCGAAAATGCCATCGCCGTGCTGATCGGCCTGCCTCCGGCCGAATTCAGCCTGGCCGAAACCGAGGACGTCCCGGCGCTGCCGCAGGTCCCGGTGGCGGTGCCCTCGCAATTGCTCGAACGACGTCCGGACATCGCTTCGGCGGAACGCTCGGTGATGGCCGCCAACGCCAACATCGGCGTGGCGAAGGCGGCCTATTATCCGGACCTGACCCTGAGCCTGAGTGGCGGCTACAGCAGCAGTACCTACGATAACTGGATAAGTGTGCCGAACCGCTTCTGGTCGGTCGGGCCACAGCTGGCGATGACGCTGTTCGACGGCGGCCAGCGCTCGGCGGAAGTCGACCGCAGCGTCGCGGCGTACGACCAGACCGTGGCGACCTATCGGCAGACCGTGCTCGACGGTTTTCGCGAGGTCGAGAACTACATGATCCAGCTCAAGGTGCTCGAAGACGAAGCCCGCGTGCGCCAGGAAGCACTCGACGCCGCCCGCGAGTCCCTGCGCCTGACCCAGAACCAGTACCGGGCCGGCTTGATCGGCTACCTCGACGTGGTGACCGTCCAGGCCACCGCCCTGAGCAACGAACGCAGCATGCTGAGCCTGCAACAGAGCCGGTTGATCGCCAGCGTGCAACTGATCGCGGCGCTGGGCGGCGGGTGGGATGGGCAGTTGCAGGCGAGCGAACAGCCAGCAGCGGACTGATACCCAGCGCTATCCATGTGGGAGCGAGCTTGCTCGCGATGGCGGCAGCCCAGGCGACATCTCCTTGGCTGAACCACCGCTATCGCGAGCAAGCTCGCTCCCACAGTGGCTTTCGGCGAAGCCAGTCCCGCTTTTGGCCGATGCGCTGCCTACGTCCCTTGGCGATGGCTTGGTATAGTTCAGGCCTCTTTTCAGCCGGTAAAGGATCACTGCCATGTCGCAATACCAAGCGTTCCACGTCGAACTTGCAGACAAAATCGCCCATGTGCAGATCAATCGCCCCGACAAGATCAATGCCATGAACGCCGCGTTCTGGAGCGAGATCATCGAGATCTTCCAGTGGATCGACGATACCGACGAAGTGCGGGTGGTGGTCCTGAGCGGTGCCGGCAAGCATTTTTCGTCGGGTATCGATCTGATGATGCTGGCCGGCGTGGCGAACGAACTGGGCAAGGACGTCGGCCGCAACGCCCGTGTGCTGCGGCGCAAGATCCTCGAACTGCAAGCCTCGTTCAACGCCGTGGACAATTGCCGCAAACCGGTTCTCGCGGCGATCCAGGGGTATTGCCTGGGCGGTGCCATCGACCTGATTTCTGCCTGCGACATGCGCTACGCGGCCGAGGATGCGCAATTCTCCATCAAGGAAATCGACATCGGCATGGCGGCCGATGTTGGCACATTGCAACGCTTGCCCCGGATCATCGGGGACGGCATGCTGCGTGAACTCGCTTATACGGGGCGCACCTTTGGTGCCGACGAAGCGCGCAGCATTGGTCTGGTCAATCGTGTCTACAGCGATACCGCCAGCCTGCTTGACGGAGTGATGGGCATCGCCCGGGAAATCGCCGCCAAGTCGCCGATCGCCATAGCCGGCACCAAGGAAATGATTGGCTACATGCGTGATCACGGCATCGACGACGGGCTGGAATACGTCGCCACGTGGAATGCCGCCATGCTGCAATCGAATGACCTGCGCGTGGCCATGGCCGCCCATATGAGCAAACAGAAACCCGAATTTCTGGATTGATCGATCATGATTTCACGCTGGACCACCGCAGTACTCGACACCGACCTCGCGGGCGGCTGGGCCGTGGCCCGCAGCCCGGAGGGCTTTCTCTACGACGACAACGGCGCGTTGTTTCCCCGCGAGTGGCTCAAGCGCCAGGATGTGTCGATTCTCGCCGAGCACGGCATTGGCCATCTCGACGGCGAGCCGGTCTACCTGCTGGAACTGCATAGCTCGCTGGAGATTCCCGGCTGCAACTGGAAAGGCCTGCGGGCCTTCATGCTCGAGGACGACCACACGCTGTTCAAGGTGCTGGGTTATGCGGCGCAGATCGGCACCTGGGCTCGCGAACATCGCTTTTGTGGCAGTTGCGGCCAGCGCATGATCCAGGTGCCGCGAGAGCGGGCGATGTACTGCGAGGCATGCGATCTGCGGCATTACCCGCGAATCTCGCCGAGCATGATCGTGCTGATTACCCGTGGCGATGAGGTCTTGCTGGCGCGTTCGCCGCGCTTTGTCACCGGTGTCTATAGCACCCTGGCCGGGTTTGCCGAGCCGGGCGAGTCGGCCGAGGATTGCCTGGTCCGGGAGGTACGCGAGGAGGTCAGCATCGAAGTGAAGAACATCCAGTACGTGGGCAGCCAGTGCTGGCCGTTTCCCCATTCGATGATGCTGGGTTTTCATGCCGAGTATGCCGGCGGTGAGATCGTGCCCCAGGAAGACGAGATCGAGGACGCCCAATGGTTCAGCGTCCATGACCTGCCGCCGTTACCGGCCTCGCGCTCCATCGCCCGCTACCTGATCGACCTGTATGTCGCCCGACGTCTAGGCCACGCTGAACCAGTGCTGCCAGGCTAGGCGCACGGTCAGGCCCAGCACCACGGTGATGAATACCGGGCGGATGAACTTCGCGCCGCCGCTGATGGCGGTGCGCGCGCCGAAGAACGCGCCGACCATCACCGACAGGCCCATGCTCAGGCCGATGATCCAATCCACCTGGCCCGAAAAGATGAACACCGACAGCGCCGCGATGTTGCTGACGAAGTTCATGCTGCGGGCCACGCCGCTGGCCTTGACCAGGTCGATGGGGTAGAGCAGCAGGCTGCTGACGGTCCAGAACGCACCGGTGCCCGGGCCGGCCACGCCGTCGTAGAATCCCAAGGTGAAACCCTGGGATGACTGCCACGTCTTCTTGATCGGCGCATTGCTGTCCAGCGGCGCCTTGGGCGTGCCGCCGAACAACAGGTACAGGCCACAGGCAAAGACAATCACCGGCAGCATCTTGTTCAGCCACTCGGCGGGCAGGTAATGAGCAACGACGGCGCCGACCAAGGCACCGACCAGCGTGCCGACGAGGGCGTGGGTCCATTGCCGTGGGTGAAACAGCTTGCGCTTGTAAAAGGTAAAACTGGCCGTGGCTGAGCCGAAGGTCGAGCTGAGCTTGTTGGTGCCCAGCACCAGGTGCGGTGGCAGGCCGGCGGTCAGCAACGCCGGCGTGGTAAGCAGCCCACCGCCGCCGGCGATGGCGTCGATGAAGCCGGCGATGAACGCGACGACGGCAAGGATAGCGAGGGTGGAGAGGTCGACGCTGAGTTCAAAAGGCATGGAATGGGGGCTTATTCGGCAGGGCGCAGAAAGACTGCGGGAAAGGCCGCTATGTTACCCATAACAACGCCGGGCCGCGACTGCGTCAAATCGTGGCGAGGGAGCTTGCTCCCGCTGGGCTGCGCAGCGGCCCCAATTGCCGCAAACGGTGTATCAGGCAAACCGCGCCCGCCGGTCTACGACTGCTGCGCAGCCGAGCGGGAGCAAGCTCCCTCGCCACGCTACCCACTCAAACCACGTCGTCCACGATGATGTGCCGCTCATCCCTTGAACAGCGTTCGATCCGGGCCTGGACCCGATACACGTTGCGCAGCATCTGCTCGGTGATCACTTCTTCACTTCGACCGCAGCCTTGCAGGGTGCCCTCGGCGATGACCAGCACCTGGTCGGCAAAGCGCAACGCCTGGTTCAGGTCGTGAATGGCAATGAACACGATGATCGAGTGTTGGCGGGCGAGGGCGCGCATGAAGCTCAGTACCTGGACCTGGCGGTGCATGTCCAAGGCGCTGGTGGGTTCGTCCATCAACAGGACTTCGGGCTCGCGCACCAGCGTCTGGGCGATCGACACCAGTTGCTGTTGCCCACCGCTCAGTTCACCGAGGTTGCGAAACGACAAATCACTGATGCCCAACGACGCGAGGATGCGGTCCACCACTTCCAGCTCATCAGCTTGTACTGTCCAGCCGGGCGCCTGCTGTTTGCGCGCGAGCAGCACCGATTCGTAGACCGTCAGCCGGGCGTTGGCGTTGAGGTTCTGCGGCATGTAGCAAATGCCCTGCTGGCCTCTGCGCGAACCTTCCAGGCGAACATGGCCGGGGCCGTCGATGAGGCCGGCGATGCGTTTGAACAGGGTCGATTTTCCGGCCGCGTTGGGCCCCACCACCGCCACCACCTCGCCACCCGTGAGCACCGGCGTAGTGATCCCGTCCAGTATCGACCGACGACCATAACGAGCGCCGACACCTTGCAGCTCGATCGTCACCATGACTGTTTCCTGCCGCCCAGAATGAGAGAAATGAAGAACGGCACGCCGATCAGCGACGTGACCACGCCGATCGGGAAGATCGCCCCGGGTATCAGGGTCTTGCTCACCACCGAACTGGCCGACAGGATCAACGCGCCGGTCAGCAGTGAGGCCGGCAGGAAGAAACGCTGGTCCTCGCCGATCAGCATCCTGGCGATGTGCGGCCCCACCAGGCCGATGAAGCCGATGGTGCCGACAAATGCCACTGGAAACGCGGCCAGCAGGCTGACCATGACCAGCGTCTGCAAGCGCAACTTGCGCACGTTGATGCCAAAACTCGCGGCTTTTTCATCCCCCAGGCGCAGGGCGGTCATGGCCCAGGCGCGGCGGGCAAAGATCGGCAAGGTGACCAGGATCACCAAACAGATCACGCCGAGTTTCGGCCAGGTGGCCTTGGTCAGGCTGCCCATGGTCCAGAACACCACGGCGGCCACGGCCTGCTCGGTGGCGAAGAACTGCACCAGCGCCAACAGTGCATTGAAGGTGAACACCAGGGCGATACCGAGCAGCACGATGGTTTCGCTGGTCATGCCCCGGCGCAGGCTCAGGACATGAATCAGCAGCGCCGAGAGCATCGCCATGATAAAGGCATTGAGCGGCACCATGTATTGGGCGATCACCGGCACCAGGGCCACGCCGAATGCCAAGCCCAGGGCCGCGCCGAAACTGGCTGCCGCCGAGATGCCCAGGGTGAATGGGCTCGCCAGCGGGTTGTTGAGGATGGTCTGCATCTGCGCGCCGGCCAGGGACAACGCGGCGCCCACGGCCACGGCCATCAGCGCCACCGGCAGGCGGATATCCCACATCACCACCCGCACTTGCGGCGCCGCGGCATCCGGAGAGAACAGCGCGCCCAGGACTTCATCCAGGCTGTAGCTGGCCGGGCCGAGGGCCAGGTCGAGCAGCACGCTGAACAGCAGCAACAGGGCCAGGCCGATCAGGATCAAGCGTTTGCGCCAGACCTGCTCGCGGTAAATCGTGCCCAGGGCGATACCCTCGATACGGCCATTCATGGTTGGGCCTGCGCGGGTTTGAGGCTGACGAAATAGCCTGGCTCATAGGGCACAGGCAAGAAGCGCTGGTGGAACTCGCGAAACGTCGCGTCGGGGTCCAGGTCGGTGAACAGCTCCGGATGGAACCACTTGGCCAGTTGCTGGATGGCGATGAACTGGTACGGGCTGTTGTAGAACTGGTGCCAGATGGCATGAAAGCCCTGGGTTTGCTGAGCCTTGATCCCGGCATAGGCCGGGCGGGCGGTGTACCACTGCAATTTGCGCCGCGCCTCGGCCAGATCGGCGCCGGGCCCGACACCGACCCAGTGCCCGCCTGGCGCAAAGGCCTCCCAGTTGGCGCTGGTGACCACCACCTGTTCCGGGTTGGCGACGATCACCTGTTCCGCGTTCAACTGGCCAAAGGTGTTGGGAATGATTGCGCTGGCAATGTTGCGGCCCCCGGCCAGCTCGACGAAACGGCCGAAATTTTCGTTGCCGAAACTCAGGCAGCAATCTTCGGTGTAGCCACCGATGCGTTCGATGAACACTTTCGGGCGGGGCGGCTGGCGGGCCTGGATCACATCGGTGACGCGACGGATCTGCTGGTTGCGAAAGGCGATGAACGCCTCGGCACGTGCCTCTTCGCCGAACAGCTGGCCAAACAGGCGCATGGTCGGTTCGGTGTTCTGCATCGGGTTGTTGCGAAAGTCGACGTAGACCACCGGAATGCCCAGCGCATCGAGTTTCTCGATGTAGCGCGCGTCTTCGGTAGCGTGTTGGGCCTCGATGTTGAGGACGATCACGTCCGGTTGCTGGCTGATCGCTTGCTCGATGTCGAAGGTGCCGTCTTCGAAACCGCCGAAGGTCGGAATCCGGGCAATTGCCGGATACCGCCGCAGGTAGGCGCCGTAGGTGTCCGGGTCGGACTGGATCAGGTCCTTGCGCCAACCGACGATGCGGCGGATCGGGTTGTCGGTGTCGAGTGCCGCGACGAGGTACAACTGGCGACCTTCGCCGAGGATGACCCGTTGCACCGGAATGCGCACCTGGACCTGGCGGCCGAGCAAGTCGGTGACGGTGGTTGTGGTGACAGGCGATGTGCCTGAAAAACACAGGCCGCTCAGCAACAGGGTGGCAGCACCCCGCAGCCAGGCGATGAGCGATGAGCGCTTCAGAGATTGAATCTGCATGGTTGGAACCTTGTCAGGGATCGCCCCGCCAGCGGTGCACGCGCTGTTCGGGGCGAGGCGCAATCAGAAGTCGACCGTCGCTGAAAGCAACAGGGTGCGTGGCGCGCCTTGGGAGAACGCGCCGTAGGAGGCCACGCCGGACCAGTATTCGCGGTCGAACACGTTCTGCACCGTGGCGCGCAACGTGGTCGGCCGGCCATCGAGTACCGTGCTGTAGCGGGCGCCGGCATCAAAGCGTGTCCACGGATCGAGCTCTTGGGTATTGGCCTGGTTGACGTACTGGCTGCCGGTGTAGATCGCTCCACTGGTCAACGTCAACCCCTGGACCCAGGGGGTGTCCCATTCGGCCCAGAGGTTGGCCTGCACTTCGGGCACGCCCACCGGTTTGTTGCCGCGATTGGCGGCGGTCCCGCTTTTGGTGAGTTCGCCGTCGAGCAAGGTGACGCCACCGAGCAGGCGCGTGCCCTCGCGCAGTTCGCCGAACATGTTCAGTTCGATGCCGCGGTTGCGCTGCTCGCCCTGGACCGAATACACGCCACCGGCCGTGCCGTTGGTCAATTCGCCGGCGGGCTTCTTGATCTGGAACAGCGCCAGGGTCGAGGTGAACGTACCGTAGTCGACCTTGACCCCGACCTCCTGTTGGCGAGAGATGTAGGGCTTGAAGATTTCGCCCGAGTTGCTCGCAGTGGCCGGCGCGGTGTCGCCCTTGCTCAGGCCTTCGATGTAGTTGTAGTAGAACGACACATGTTCCCAGGGCTTGACCACCGCGCCGAACAAAGGCGTGGTTTCGCTTTCGTCATAGGCGCTGGTGACATTTCCCAGAGTGTTGTAGTTGTTTGATTCAATGCTCTGCTTGCGCAGGCCAAGCGTTACCTGGACCCGTTCATCGAGGATCGACAAGGTATCGGCCAGGGCCACGCCGGACAGCTCGGTATCCGAGACCTTCGCCACATCCGGCGACGCGATGGACGGTTTGTCGCGCGCCACCGGGTGATAGATATTCGAAAAGACCGGGGCGCCGGAATTGATTCCTCGGCGCAATTCATCGCGATAGCGGCTGGCCTGCAAGGTGGCGCTGTGGCTGACCGGACCGGTTTCGAAGCGGGCACGGGCACCGGCATCGACGGTGTAACGCTCCACCTCGAACTTGTAGTAGCCCGGTACCGAGCGGGTGTCTCCGGCGCTGTTGAGGATCGTCGGGGTCTGGTCCGACAGTCGTGCCACATCGGACTTGCCGCCCCCGGCGTGGCCGAATACCGTCAGGTTGTCGCTCAGGTCATATTCACCACTGAGCAGCGCCGACTTGTCGCGGGTTTCGGACCAGCCCCATTCCTGGGTCACGTTGCTGCGCCCGTTGGCCGCCGAAGGCACCTCGACACCGCTGGCGATGGCAAACGGCCGGGAGGGTGCGTCCCACTGTTCTTCCTGGCTGATCAGGTCCAGGCTGGTCCTGAACCGGTCGCCCTGGTAATCCAGGGAGATCGCACCGATGCCGACATCCCGGGACTGCTTGTCGATCGCGGTGTCGCCACCCTGCAGGCTGCCGTTGACGCGCACACCGAAGCGGCGTTCCTCGCCGAAGCGGCGGCTGATGTCGACATGCCCGCCTGCCTGGGTGTCCATGGCGTAGCTGGCGGTAACGCGAGTCAGGTCCTGGTCCAGCGAGCGCTTGGGCACGATGTTGATCACGCCACCGACGCCGCTGTTGGGCGACATGCCGTACAGCAGCGCTGCCGGGCCCTTGATGACCTCGATGCGCTCGGCATATTCAGTGAACACCCGGTAGTTCGGCGCCACGCCGTACACGCCGTCGAACGCCAGCTCACCCAGGTTGCCTTCGCCCACCGGGAAACCGCGAATGAAGAACGAATCGACGATGCCGCCGGTCTGGCCGGTGGAGCGCACCGAGGAGTCGCGCTCCAGCACGTCGGCGGCGGTCACGGCCTGCTGGTCCTTCATCAGGGTCGAGGTGTAGTTGCTGACGCTGAATGGCGTGTCCATCAGGTCCTTGTTCCCCAGCAGGCCAACCCGGCCGCCACGGGCCACCTGGCCACCGCTGTAGGCCGCCGGCAAATCCCCGGGGCGCACCTCGGCGGCATTGATGGTGGTTGGCGCCAGGGCCAGCCCACCGTCGCCGGCGGATTTTTCCAGGGTGTAGCTGCCATCGTCGCGGGCGACCAGTTCCAGGCCGCTGCCGGCCAGCAATCGGGTAAACGCTTCACGCGCGGTGAACTGCCCTGAAAGGCCCGGGCTGTTCAAGCCTTGGGTCAGGGAGGGTTCAAACGATAATGCGATGCCGGCCTGCACGGCGAAAGCCGACAACGTGGCACCCAAGGGACCTGGCTGGATGTTGTAGGACTGGCTGGCAACGTTGTCCAGCGGCGCGTCCGGTGCCGCCCAGGTGCACGGGCTCAAGGTGGAAAGTGCAACGCTGAGCATGGCACTGCGAATCGCCAGATTCAGCTTGCGATCCGAACGCAGGGGGCAGGCAACGGGCATGGCGGGGTGATCCTGTGCAGAGGGTTTGCTCTCTAAGCCAGCCAGGATTGAAAAAAGTATCAGCCCCGCCCGATTATTTTTTCAGCGCTCAAGCCGGCGCCAGCATGACCCAGTAATCGCCCAGGCGGGATGTGACGCGGATGGGGTAGGTTCGGGCGAGCATGTTCAGGGTCTGCCGGCTGTCGTTCAGGGGAAAGGCGCCGGATATCCGCAGGTTGGCGATCGCCGGGTCGCAACGCAGGACGCCGTTGCGATAACGGCTCAGTTCGTTGACGAAATCCGCCAGGCGCATGTTGTCCGCCATCAGCATGCCCTGGGTCCAGGCCAGCACCGACTTGTCGACAGGTTTCAGGGCGTCGATGCCCCGGGCAGTAAAACCGCTGCTCTGGCCAGCCCCGACCACTTGCTCGCCGATGCCCTTGACCTCGATGCGCACCGCGCCTTCCAGCACGACGAGGCGAGTATGGCCGGTGTCTTCGCGAACGCTGAAGCGCGTCCCGAGCGCCTGCATCCGGCCTTCGTCGGTCTGCACCCGGAACGGCCGGGCGAGCGCTGATGGGTCCGCTGCGGTCTGGACCAGTATTTCGCCTCGGCGCAACAGCAGCAGGCGCTGGTGTTCGTCGAAAAATACATCGATTGCGGTGTCGGTGTTCAACGTCAGGCGGGTGCCGTCGGTCAGGGTCAGGTCGCGCCGCTCGCCCACCGGAGCGCGGTAATCGGCGGTCCACTGCTGCCAGTCGTTGAGCTTCCAGCTGCCCCAGGCCAATGGCGCCAGGGCGAGCAGGGCGGCCAGCTTGCCCATGGCGGCACGGCGCGCCGGATTGCTCGGGCGGTCCAGCGCCGGCATCGCCAGCGCGGGCGGCAAGCCTTGCAGCTTGCTCAGCAGCAGTTCGGCCCGCGCCCAGGCCTGGCGGTGGGCCGGGCTGCTGGTACGCCAACGTTCCCACTCCAGGCGTTCGGCGTCGTTGACGCTGCCTTCGCTCAGGCGCATCAGCCAATCGGCGGCTTCGTTGAGAATGGCCGGGTCGAGGGCGTGGCGGTCATGGGCAGGCATTCAGTCCACCAGCATCAGGCAGTGCAGGAAAGCCTGTTTCATGTAGCGCTTGACGGTGATCAGCGAAACGCCGAGTTGCGTGGCGATGTCGTCATATTTCAGGCCATTGATCTGCGACAGCAGGAACGCACGCTTTACCAGGGGCGGCAGGGTGTCGAGCATGGCGTCGATTTCATGCAGCGTCTCGAGCACCAGCAAGCGTCGTTCGGGCGATGGCGCCTCGGGCTCGGGCAATGTCGCCAGTGCCTGGAGGTAGGCGCGTTCGAGTGCCTTGCGCTGGAACCAGTTGACCAGGATGCCGCCGGCGACGCAGCTCAGGTACGCACGCGGTTCCTCGATCACCGCCACCTTCGAGGCGAGGATGCGAATGAACGTGTCATGGGCCAGGTCGGCGGCGTCCAGCGCATTGCCCAGTTTTCGATAAAGCCTGGCGTACAACCAGCCATGGTGTCCGCTGTAGAGGTCTGCGACGGTGCGCAGGTGACAATCGTTGACCGCTGACCCTGGATCGCTCATGGCTGTTGTATTTTTTTTGATAGTGAGAATTATTCCCAATAGTAGTGGAGGCGCTCAGTGCCGCGCAAGGTTGATAGGCGGGCAATTTAGGTTTGTGTCGCTATTCGCCAGCCCTGTCGGCCATTCCGAGTGGTTTGTGGCGCAGCAGCATCAACGGCACCAGTGCGATTGCGTAGGCGAGGCAGACATAAAGAAAAATGTGCTTCAGGCCATACACCTGGCTGAGCAATGCGCCAAGGGAGATGCCAATGATCGATGCCGTCTGTGAAACGCCCTGGGCCAACCCCAGCACCTGGCCCTGGCGACTGTTGTCGACGCTTCTGGAGATAAGCGCCGTCAGCACCGGCGTGGTTGCGCCCAACAGCAGGCCCCAGATGAAATAGGCAAGGGCGAAGACGACCGGCTGGCGCGTCAGGCCGGCCACGGCGGTGACGATGACCAGGCCGATGACAATGCTCGCCATGGCCTGCAGCGTTTGCGCCGGGTTGCGCCGTTCGAAGTAGCGCGACCAGGACGTCGCACAAAGAATGAAGCCCAGGGCTAGCAAGCCGTAGCAAAGCCCGACCATGGCATTGCTGACCTCGAAGGTCGCCCCCACGTACAAGGAAAACGAAGTCTGCGGCAGCATTCGCGCCAGCAGCAGCAGGCCCATGATGCCCAGCAGCCAATTGATCGCCGGGTTGAACAGCCTGGGCGGCAGGGGCGGCTTGCCTGCCAGCGGTGCTTTTTTTACTGGCGCCACGTTGGGCAACGCCAGCGCCGCGACAACGGTACATGCGGCACAGAGGCCCGAGGCGACGATGTTGATCCAGAAAAACGTCGCATGATCGAGAATCAGCCCGCCGACCACCGCCCCGAGCAACGAACCCACGTTGGTGGAAATCTGCAGGATCGCAAACAGCCTGGCCCGCCGCGACGGTGCCTCGATGCTCACCCCATAGGCCTGGGCCGGCGCGATATAACCGGCAAAGGCGCCTTGCAGGAAACGCAGGAGCAGGATTACCCAGATATCGCTGCTCAATGCCAGCCCGAGCTGCGTCAACGAGAGCCCCGCCAGCGCACGGATCATCATCAGCTTGTGGCCGTAACGATCACCGATCCGGCCCCAGAAGGCACTGGTCAGGATGATGCCCAGCATCGGGCCGACGTACACCGCCGTGCTGGCAAAGCTGAACAGCGCGTCGTTGCTGGTCAGCTGGCGCAAATGCACAGGCCAGAACGGCCCGCTCATTTCCATCGCGCCCATGGAAACCAGCTGGATGGAGAACAGCAGGAAGACGAGCAGGCGCACACTGGAAGCCTGGGGGAGACCTATATGGGGCATGGACACATTCGCAGGGCGACAAAGCTGTGTCTTATCCACCAGTGCGTCGATCGGGGCAAGGGGAAAATGCTCCGTGAGGAAATCGCGCGGCTGCGCATCCGCTTTCGTGGCGAGGGAGCTTGCTCCCGCTGGGCTGCGCAGCGGCCCCAGGTTGCCCGACACGGTGCATCAGGCAAACCGCGCCCGCCGGTCTACGACTGCTGCGCAGCCGAGCGGGAGCAAGCTCCCTCGCCACGAGGAGCTTCACTCCGGCCGAAATACCGCCCGCAGACAATCCTGGCGTTTTTCCTTGAACATCGCATAGCCGTCCACCGACTGCTCAAGCCCCATGGGATGGGTCAGCAGGTAGGAGGGGTCCAGCTCACCGTTCTGGATGTGTTCGAACAAGCGCTTCACGTAGCGCTGTCCCGGTTGCTGGCCGGAACGCAGGGTCAGGGATTTGTTGACGATCGCGCCCATCGGGAATTTGTCCAGCAAGCCGCCATAGACCCCGACCACCGACACCGTCCCGCCTTTGCGACAGGCGCGGATCGACTGGCGCAGCACCGTTCCGCGCTCGGTGTGCAGGCGCAGCATCTGCTTGGTCTTGTCGTAGAAATAATCGACCTCGGTGCCGTGGGCCTCCATGCCGACGCAATCGATGCAGCGATCCGGACCACGGCCGCCGGTCAGCTCCAGCAAGGCGGCATGCACATCGGTGGTCTCGTAGTTGAGGGCGATGGCCCCGGCCTTTTCCTCGGCCAGGCGCAAGCGATCGGCAAAACGGTCGATGGCGATCACCCGTTCGGCGCCCAGCAGGTAGGCACTGGTGATTGCCATCAGCCCGACCCCGCCGCAGCCCCAGACCGCTACCGTATCGCCGCGCTGAATGTCGGCGTTGTCGGCGGCGAAATAACCGGTAGGCACTGCGTCGGAGACAAACACGGCCTGCTCATCGCTGACGCCTTCGGGAATGCTGAACAGATTGACGTCGGCGTAGGGCACGCGGATATAGGTCGCATGACTGCCGGCATAACCGCC
The DNA here is from genome assembly GCF_051131995.1 of Pseudomonas sp. Z1-29. Classification (NCBI taxonomy): domain Bacteria; kingdom Pseudomonadati; phylum Pseudomonadota; class Gammaproteobacteria; order Pseudomonadales; family Pseudomonadaceae; genus Pseudomonas; species Pseudomonas sp. Z1-29. Next base: position 2,644,271 of record NZ_CP071645.1, read on the forward strand.
GAAGGCATGGCTGTAGCCGATGATGCCGCACGCCGGTTGGCCGTAGGCAATGTCTGTCGCCGTGGGGTTCGGATTGGAGTTGTCACAGCAGGAAAAGTCCGACCGTTGGCAGTGCTCGCATTCTCCACAGCCGACAATCGACACCGTGACAACCCGGTCGCCCTTTTTGAATTGCGTGACGGCCGAGCCGGTCTCCACCACCTCGCCCATGAATTCGTGGCCAATGATGTCACCGGCCTGCATGGTCGGCACGTAACCGCCCAGCAGGTGCAGATCCGAGCCGCACACCGAGGACAGGATCACCCGTACGATGGCGTCACGAGGGTTGAGGATGGACGGGTCGTCGACCGTCTCGACCTGAAGCTTGTTGGGGCCTTGCCAAGTCAATGCGCGCATCAGACGGTTCCTCCGTTGAGTTCGGGCTTGTCAGTGGATGAGTCATTGGCGGGTGCCTGGGTCGCGCTGTTGGCGGGGTGCACGAAGAGGAAGTCCTGCGTCTGCTCCGGGCGCATCTTGTTGGTGCTGACTTCTCCGGTTTCAAGCTGCTGCTTGATACTGCGCAGCACATTCAACAAGGCTTTGTCCGAGAACCGGGAAATCGCCGCCGCCAGCGCGTAGCCAGCCGCGCCGAGCGGCGTCTGGCAAGCGACAATGACCTTGATCTGCGTACCGCGCCCGCCCGGAGCATCGCTGAAATGCATCTGGATATCGTGCTTGAATCGTGTGTCCGGCCCGGCGATCCAGTGCAGTTTGCGGTCTTCCTTGGGCTCGCACTGTTCGAGGTCGCAGTGCAACGTCTTGTCCATCGGGCCATGGGCGACCCAGCGATAAGTGCGTTCGCCGGTCTGCTCGATGGCGTCGATCCAGGGCATCAGCGCACCCAGATTGGCGGGGTCGCGACAGAACGCGAACACTTCCTCCCTGGGCTTGCCGACCGTGATACTGCGGGAAATCACCTTGCTGCCGCCCCAGTCACGATCCTGTTCGAAGGTCTGCTCGAACGGACTATGAGTCAGCGCCCGCTTGACCCGGCACGTGCCGGAATAGGCACGCCAGGCAGCACACGCGCCAAGCAATACCTGCGGCCAGCCCTTGAGGCCGCCTTGGCGCAGGCCGTTGGCAATCAACAATGAACCGGCCGCCAGCGACATCAGGCGCTCCGGCTTGCCGAGATTGGGATGCGAAGGCGTGGGCACCGGAGCCCGGCTCGCCACCAGTTGTGGGCGTTCAGTCATGATGGTTCTCCTTTACTGATTCAAGGACGACATAACGAATGAACCGAGGGTGAAGGAGGTTGTTCCGTTTAAGTCGATGGTTTCCCGATGAGCAGGAGGACAAGGGTCCAGCTCGTTGCGCTACCCCGTGGAAAAGCCGCTTTGGCCTGGCCGTCAGGTAAATTTTTTTTGAAATCAAGGGGTTGTCAGCCTGGGCAAATGAGTACATAATTGCGCCCATCGAATGCATCGGAGCGTAAAAAACTTCAATGTTTTCAAGGAGATAGCGCGCTGTAAGCGAGCTGGGCTCCGATACAGTTTGTATGCGGTTGATGTGGTTGTAGTGCATCAGGCGTTTTGAGGCCGAATAGCAAAATGGTTATGCAGTGGATTGCAAATCCACCTACGCCGGTTCGATTCCGACTTCGGCCTCCACTTTTTAAAAGCTCTGTAGATTATTGATCTACAGAGCTTTTTTATTTCCAGGCAAGGAAAGGTTTTGTCTTTAAAAGGCCAATGCCAACCTTGCTTCACAGGAGAGGGATGTATATATTTCCCGCTCTGTTGCACCAGCCTGGATCCTGTCAGATGTACATCTGCCAGTTTCACACGGCTTGACCGCGCTACCGCCCGAATGGCGAAACTGGTAGACGCATGGGACTTAAAATCCCCCGCTCGTAAGGGCGTGCCGGTTCGATTCCGGCTTCGGGCACCATTTACGATTCTCAGGCTTTATCACCCATTCTCAAAAAACCCGGTATCCGCAATGGAGTCGGGTATTTTTGTTCTCGGCGGTTCTCGCTAATTATCACCACATCTCATTTTTTAGTACATCATTCAGTCCTTTCTCAGTTCGACTGACTTGGTGGTGTACTAATGCCCCTCACAGACACCGCTGTGCGCCAGGCCAAACCGGCCGACAAAGAATTTTCTATCGCCGACGGCGCCGGCCTTTCTCTATTCGTCGCCCCTAATGGCACGAAATCCTGGCACTTCCGGTTCTCATGGCATGGCAAGCAGCCGCGCATGTCACTTGGAACCTATCCAGAAATCTCCCTGAAAGAGGCTCGTGAGCAGCGGGATCATGCTCGTTCGCTTGTCGCGAAAGGAGTAGATCCTCTATCGCATCGCCGAAAAGAGAAGCAGGCCGCCGCCGATTCTTCCATAGCGCTATCAGGCTGTTACTGCTGACTGGTGTCCGTACGATCGAGTTGCGCAGCGCAACCATCGATCAATTCGACTTCGAAGCAGCGCTCTGGACGGTGCCAGCCGGCACCGTGAAGCAGTTGAAGAAGATGATTCGGGTGAAGGGGGAAGGGATTGTTCCGCCGTACCTGGTGCCGCTATCGCGGCAGACGGTCGAGGGAGACGTTCGAGTTGTAGGCAGCGTTTCGATTTCCGGAGGGCGATTGGTTGGCGGCAACACTGCACCTGTAGTTCATCGCGATACCGGATCCTCAAGTACCCCCGCCAGCGTTACAGCTACTGATCTGATGTCTTATACGATTTCTGCCGGAACTCTAAAAGTTGGGCAGAAAGTTAAGATTTTGGCCTACGGCACGTTTGCGGCGAACGCGAACAACAAAACGATCCGAATCTTTTTCGGCGCGCTGAATGCCGGGGGGTGGGCTGCCACCACTAACGGTGGTGCCTGGCGGATTGATGCAGAAATCGAGCTGATTTCGGCTGGTAATCAGGAATATATCCGCCGGTCCGATGTGCAGAGCGTCAGTAATTCCATCGCTACGGGGACCGGCACTGTAGATGAGGCCGCCGCGGTCATTGTTAGGGTCCAAGGCGAAATGGAGTGGCCAGCGCCGGGGACATCGTGTGTCAGCATTTCAGTGTTGAGCTGAGCCCCTTCTAACCAACTCACAACAGATTCGCCAGTAGACCGCCGCTGAGCGGTTTTTTTGCGCCCGGAGAAAAGATATGAATGCAACCGAGAAGGACCGCGACATTCTCGCCCGAACCCTGTGAGGCGAGGCTCGCGGGGAGGGCCTGGCCGGCCAGATCGCCGTGGGCTGCGTGATCCGCAACCGTGTGAACGATGGAAAGGAAAAGTCCTGGTGGGGCGAGGGGTACGCCGGCGTGTGCCTGAAGCCGTACCAGTTCAGCTGCTGGAACCAGAACGACCGGAACTATCCGTACCTGAGCGGGGCCAAGCCAATTCCGCCGGCGCAGTTCGCCCAGGCGCTGCGGGCGGCCGATCTGGTGATCTCCGGCGCCCAGCCGGACATCACTCGCGGCGCGACCCACTACTACGCGACCACGATGCCGAAGCCCCCGGCCTGGTCCAAGGATGCGACCCAGACCTTCCGCCTGGGCAATCATATCTTTTTCAAGGACGTGCCGTAACGATTGAATTAAAGGAAGCTTGTCGGGGCCGAGTGGCCCCGATGCAGTTGGCTCGCACCAATGAATGGCTTTGCCGTAACCGGCCTATTCAGCGACAATTGCTTTTTTACAAGGAGGTTCGAATGGACCGTAACAGCAGTCTTGATTCATTGCGGTTCTTGGCGGCGCTGTGTGTCGCCGTGGCGCATTGCCTCACCGCCTTTTTCGACGCAGCCATACCATGCCCAGACTTGGTCCATGATTGATTTTTCAAATGTCGAGGGTGTTTTAGCCAGGGCTATACAGCTCGTCTTCAATGCTCACTCGGCAGTTATTGTATTCTTTGTTTTGAGCGGATTCGTCTTAACCCTTTCGCTTAAGAGAATAACTTCCACGAACTATTTGGAAGAGTTTTCGGTTTTTGTAGTAAGGCGAATTTATAGAATATTCCCAGCGCTGATTTTCAGCCTAATTATTCTTGGATACATTATAAGCTACCCGTCTCAGAAGCTTGTCCAAAACATGCTTTTAATGGACACTTCTATCAATAGCGTTGCCTGGACATTAAAGGTAGAGCTGGTAGGGTGCCTGGTTGTATTCGCGACGTTCATGGTCGGGAGAATTTTTAGGCCAGGCTTGATACTGGTTGGATTGATGTTGACTGCCCTGTTCTTTGGTGGCTATTTGATGCCTATTTACGCTAAATATTTACCCGCTTTTTTTGTGGGTGGCATTATAGCGAACTTTAGCAGGAGTGTAGCCGTTGGCCCTGTAGCTGCTTATTCGGCGTTGCTGGTAATGCTAGTTTCAGACATGCTGTTGGGGTACAAGACAGACTCGTCAATTATGCTCCAGACCGTATGTGCGGGCGCTTTGATTCTGAGCATTGGACGCTCTGATTCTATGCAATGGCTTAATCGCCCGGTTTTATCATTCCTTGGCAAGATATCCTTTTCGTTTTATTTAATGCACTTGGTTGGAATGATTCTGACTAGGCAACTTTGCGTTAAGCTTGGAATACCGCTTGGTCAGATGTCGATGGTTGAAAACGCAATAGTCTACGCGGCGATCTCTGTACCCCTAACCATCGTTATATCGGTTGTCTCCTATCAATTTGTGGAGCTCCCCATGAATAAAGTTGGCGGATCTACAGCCGCATCCTTAAGGAAAGTTTTTACCCAGGGCGCTCTGTCTGGCGCCCCTAGAACATCAGAGAAGTGAGTCAGCGATAGGCTTGATGAGGTCCGGGCCCTGGTTGCGCACATTGCCGACGGCGCGATCCACCTTGAACCACTCGAAGGCCTCGGCCGCCTCGCCCTGGTGCAGGACCATTTGCTCGGCGCGTTCTTTTGGCGTGGCCGGGTCCAGCCATTCCCGGGCAAGCTCAGGCGTCAGCACCGCGGGCCGGCGGTCGTGGATGTCGACATCCCGCCCGCGCTGTCGGCGGTGATGATGACGAAGCCGTCATGCTCGCCACGCTCACGGCCACCGGTGGGGAACTGGCCGATCGATGCGCAAAGGATCGGTGCCTGGTCCCGCCGGCGGATCAGGTAGGGCTGCTTCTTCGGCCCACCTTCGTCGACCCACTCGAACCAGTTGTTGATCGGCGTGATGGCGCGGTTCGGCCAGATCGGGCGATAGAACGGTCCGTGGGAGACTTTCTCTACCCGGGCATTGATCGGTGCGGCCCTGTCTTTGGCCCAGTATGGCCGCCATCCCCATCGCACCAGGTCAGTATGCAGCGTGTCGTCTTCCTGATGGAGCAAGGCGAGCTACTGCGCCGGTGCGCCGTCGTACCGATCCAAGGGCTGGTCACCAACGGTGTTGACCAGTGCATTAGGCATGCTCAACACAGCCACGAAGTCGTGGATGCCGGTGTACTGCGAGAGTCGTCCGCACATGAAAAACCCTCATTTTCGCTACTTTGGCTGGTTGTTGGTGATGATGTACTCGGGGAGGCTGTCACCCTCGTAGACCTTCAGTCGCCGGTACAGGTCGGCGATCAGCGCGGATCTTGCCATATAGTCGAAGTCCGACTTGTTCTTGAGTTCGCCATATAAAAGATGCTCTGAATTCCATCGCTCCCTTGCCCGCTTCAGCTCAGCCCGCAGCCTGGCGGACTCTTTGGCTTCTGCACCGTGCATTTCGATCAAGCCGAAAATGTCCTGACGGGCTTTGCGCAACTGGGTCGTGAGTTCCTGCACCTCGTTCTCGAGCATGAGGCAGGAGTGCTTGTACATTTCCAGGGGTTGGGGTGCCCAGCCAGTCGCTGGTGTCTTCTATTTCATACGGGTCCATGACCATGCCTTGATTGATACTGTTTTTATATACAGTGATCGAGGCGCTATGATCCGAGCGAGGGCGAGGCGACGAACTGTAACAGCAGGTGGTAAGGTGAGGCCTGCGAGTCGGTCAAATCGAGCCAGCGACAATCAATTAGTACACGGATCAGTACATCAGAATGGATTATCTTTAGAGGTAGCCAATAATACTGGAGTTTTATCGTCAAGTTAGGTTCCGGCTTCGGGCATCATCCAAGATCAAGGGTTTGCGGGCGAAAGCTGAGGCAAGCCCTTTTTCGTTTCTGGGAACCGTAAAAACAGCCCGGCTGATCACCACAGACCCGTGGCGAGGGAGCTTGCTCCCGCTGGGCCGCGAAGCCGCCCCAAAACCTGCCAAGCACGGAGCGTCTGACACACCGCATCCGCTGGTTTACGACTGCTTCGCAGCCGAGCGGGAGCAAGCTCCCTCGCCACGGGGCTGTCGTTTCCATTGAGAGTGGGCAGCAACAGGCCGACCAGCCGTTTTTCATCCGCTCGTCGACGCCATAGCACTTCCTCCCTGAGCAAACCCTCTCAAAGGTATGCGCAGATCCTGCGCTTCAGAACGGGAGACACATTATGGTAATCGACAACAACGGTCCGGAAGCGCCATACCCGGGACCTGATGAAAAGACGCCTGAGACTGGCGAAGGTCATGATTCCGGTCTTGAACAAGCTGAGTCTGAGCCAAAGCAGGGCACTGGCGAGAGGCCGGAAGACTGGAATCCGCCGCCGGGAAACCCCGGATCCGATCAGGACGCCCAGACGAACCGCCAGAATGGCGGGGCGAAGTAGTTTGCAAAGGGCTCCACAAAACCCGGCCGCTGTGCCGGGTTTTTACAACCTGCGCCGAAACGCCTCGAGTATTTCCCGCATGCCCTTTTTCATCTGCAATTGGGCGAGGGCATCCAGGGGGTGCCACAGGCAGTCGCTGATTTCATTCTGCGGCCTGGCGCCCTTCGAGTCGTTGACCGAAGCCTCAAAGACGTGGTGTTCGGTGTCGCCATCGCTGATCCGCATCAGGTAGAGCAGGTTTTCGGCGCTCAATCCGGTTTCTTCCGCCAGTTCTCTCAAGGCAGCATCGGCATGCGTCTCGCCACGCTCGACGGTGCCGCCAGGCAAGGCCCAGCGGCTCTTGGGCTTACGAACCAGGAGGATGTGGCGGTCTTCTTCACAGATGACGGTCGCTCGAATTTTCATAACCTTGCCCACTCACCGACTGTCATTAAATTGCAATATAACTGCAATATTTGAGCCTTGCGTCATTCGCGCGTTCAAAAAGTATTTCGGCTCATACCGCTGGGACCGTGGGCAGCCATGAAAGGCTGCGTTTATTTCACCAATGGCTGTCGGTGTTGCGCGGCATCGACCGGTCATCGCAAAAAATGAATCAGCGCCGGAAAAACGTATCAATGTTGGGTGGACGATCCGGTCCCGGTAATGGGGGAGCGAGAAGAGATGACCACCGTTGAAGACTTCAAAATCAAATCCCACGAACTTTTAGTCGAGCTCGACACAGCGACCTCAGAAATGATGGCGCTGATCTGTGTCCATCAAATGTCCGGGACTGCCTGGGATGAGGCCGTCCGGCGCCAACATGAGGCCTATGAGCAATGGGTCGCCTATCTGAATGAACGCGCGTAGCCGCATCGCCTCTCGCCGCAGGTAACAGGCAGATTCTTTGAACGGTCCCGCAGCGGTCATGCCTAATCCATAGACTGACAAGAGGATAAGGCCATGTCTGAACTAGCCAGTTATTTCTGGATCGCGGTTGCGGTAATCGTGTTGCTGTTGGATCTGTGGGCGATCGTCAGCGTCTTTCGCAGCGACAAATCGGCCGGGACCAAGGCAGGCTGGGCATTGCTGCTGGTCATCCTGCCGGTGCTGGGCTTGATTATCTGGGGTGTGGCCGGGCCGCGAGGCATGAAGAATCCGCCTTCGTCGCCCGAGCACAGCAAGGGCTGACATCGGGACATGCGGGCCACCCCGGTCAACGGTTTTTCCATTGGCCGCCGGTGGTTTCGCAGTCCTTTTTCGCTTGCTGCAGCTGTTCTGCGCCGTAGTAGTACCGGGTGACCTGGGCATTGTCCGGAAGATTCGCCGAGCTGCCACTGCGGTCCTTGCTGGTGGAACGGGGATTGGCCAGGGCCTCCTGGGTCAGCCTCGCCTGGCAGGTGGCTACATAACCTTCGGCGCAGCGTTCGACGGGTTTCTTCTCGGTGCTGAGCGTGCCTTTGCTTTCGTTACTGCACGACCAGCCGATGGCTTCGGCAGGAACACCCTTGTACTCATAGCAACTGCGGGTTTCGATTTCCGGCACCGCTTGGCTCTGGGACCGGGTGATGACGTCACAACCTTGCGCCAGGGCAGTCGCAGGGCTGGCACAGGCAATCAGAAGCAGGACCTTGGCATTCATGATGTTCTCCCTTTCAAGACGATTTTGCACCGATACCTAACGATATCGAGGCGCAAAAAACATGCTCGTTCCATTGTTTTTCAACCATGGAACGGGGGAGGCCTGCCTGGGGCGATGGCTAACGGAACTTGGGCAGCGGCGGTTCCGCGGGCTTCAATGAGGACAGCGCGCTCTGGATCGTGGGGGCGTCCTTCTCGATATCATTGAGTCGGTCGCGGATTCGTACGGCGGCGGGGTGCCCGCCCTGGTGATCGACCCAGTCGGCAATTTCCTTGCAGGCGGCTGTCAGCCGCGCCTGGCGCGATTCCAGTAAGGTCAACAGGGTGGTGATGGACTCTTTTTCAGACATGTCACACCTCCGTTAAAGGTCAGGATGGGGCAGCGCAAAACCCGCCAGTGACGGCGCGCCATGCTGCAGTTAAGCGTAGTTGAGATATTTCTGATCGGTCGATATCCGGCGTACGACTGGACAATCGGTACGCCGGACGTGTTCATGTCTGTTTCAGCCTGACTCCCTGACCCAGGACGGCGCGACGGAAGCTCGCCAGCGCACATCGGTAATGCCATATTTTTCCGCCATGGGTTTGGAGACCCGCTTGACTTTTTCCCTGCCGAATTTGGGTATACGTCCGACACCCGCATCGCAACTGGCCCAGTGCCAAGCTTCGGAGTTATTCATCACTTCTGCACGAATGATGAAAGACTTGGGCTCGCCATGGAGCACGTAGTCGATGATGTAAAGCGATGGACCGCCCATAAATCCTCCCTAATTGATCCTATACGGATGGATACGGAGGCGTTCGGAAAATTCCATCGAATTTCCGGACGGTCAAAATCGGGGCGGGCAGGGCTGCCGCGTGAGATGTATCACACACCGTGAATGAAGGCGCTTATGGTGAGGAACCAAACCCGGTTAACCTTCTCCAAGGTGGGCTTCAACACCGGTGCCAGGGATCGAAGGCGACGCAGGTTTGGCACTGAATAAAGGCAGGACATGAATAAGATCGCCAAGGCACTGCTTGTGGTGCTGCTTGCCAACGGCCTGTCGGGATGTATCGGCCCGCCCATCGAGCTGACCGCGCAAACCGAGCAACGCTTGCGCGTCCAGCCGCCGATCCGTTTCCTCCTGACATTCGATGACGGTCCCAGCGCCTCATCCTTCTGGAACCCGAGCCTGGACGTGCTCGACGCCCTTGCGGACAACCCGGTGCAGCCGGGAATCAAGGCGCTGTTTTTTGTCCAGACGCGAGCGCCACGGGCCGGTGGCAGCGACATCGGTCGCTCGGTGCTGCAGCGTGAGCAGCGCGAGGGGCATGTCCTGGGTTTTCACACGGCTACCCATTGGCACACCAACCATCGATCCCTCGATCCCGATGAGCTGGAGCTTTCGCTTACCCACGGTGCAGCCGACATCGCCGCGGTTACCGGCGCACCGCCGACCCTGGTCCGGCCGCCATTCTGGAGCTATGACCCGCGCACCTTCGCCGCCTATCAACGGCATGGCATGCATGTTTTGCTGACTGACTTGAGCGCCAACGATGGCAAGGTCTGGGGCATCACCATGAGTCCTCGCCGGCGGATAAACCTGCTACGCCAGCTCTCGGAGGTGCGTGAGCGCATCGCCGCCGGGCAGTTGCCTGCGGTGGATGGAGTGATTCCGGTGGTAGTGACCTTCCATGACCTCAACCGCTATACCGCCCGTCATGCGCGGGAATATCTGCAGATCCTGATCGACAGCGCCCAGGCCACCGGATTGAAGACCTACGCGAAACCTTTCTATGACGATCGCCAGGCGCTGGAGCGCGCAGCGATGGCCCGGACCCTCAAGGACGCCACCCAGCCGGTGCGCCTGCCCGGTCTGTGGGATTGGTTATGGAAGCGCAATCCTGACTGAGGGGCGTTGACGAGCCAGCGTGGCGACGCTCGGTTGGCCCTTATGGGCGCACCGGGAGTAAGGTAGGCGCGGTAACCCCGTTTTCTTGAGGAGGTGACGATCATGAGTACTGCGATGCTGACCAAAATGCACATCAACGGCTATGACGTGCTCAGCGTGAACAGCGGGCCCTGGAGGGTCTGCACCCAGGCGGACCGGTTGGGTTCCTTTGCTTCGCGCGAAGAGGCGTTGGCCTATGCCGCCGCGTTGCCCGCCCGGAAACGCCGCAGCGCTGCGTCCGCGAACGTCAGGTAAACAGACGCTCCGTTGACTTCGCGGCGGGAGTAGACGCTCGCCGCGAAGTCAACCTGTCTCAGGAAAATGCCAGTTCCAACGGGATTTCCAAAGTGAACAGGGCGCCTTGCCCCGGTCCGTCGCTTTGAACCTGCAGGCGACCGTTCATCTCCACCGCCGCCAGGGCACAGCTGTGCAGGCCAAAACCGTGGCCATCCTTGCGGGTGGTGAATCCGTGGTTGAAGATCCTCGCCTGATTTTCAGGCGCGATCCCTTCGCCACGATCCCTGACGCTGACGCAGAGCGTTGTCTGATCGACGATGCGGACCCCCAGGGTCATTTCCCTTGGCGGCTCGACGTTGGACATGGCGGCCTTGGCATTGCTGATCAGATTGATCAGGATCAGCAGCAGGCGATGCTTGTCGCCCATGATCATCGGAATGTCCTGATAATCCTTGATCACGGTGATCTGGTGTCGGCTGAGCGCCCCCGAATTCATGCGCAATGCATCTTCGAACAGGTCGGCCACATTCAGCGGCTCGATCAGCCGCGCAGCCCCGGCATAGGTCTGCTGAGTCGTGACGATCTCCTTGATGTGGTCGATGCTTTTGGTCAGTTGCGCGAGTTCTTCAATCAGCAACCCCTGTTCGGTGGCGATGGAATCCACCAGTTCATTGAAATACCGGGGCAACAACTTGCCTTTTTCATCCTCGGTGATGAACTGACCCAGGTCCGTGGCATGTTCATTCATCATCCTTACCGCTTTGCCCAGCCCTTGCGTCTTGCTGTTCTTCAACTTGCGCGTCACCAGCTCCGCTGAGATGTTGACGCTGTTGAGGACATTGCCAACATTGTGTAACACGTTCGTGGCGATCTCGGCCATGCCTGCCATGCGCGCGGCGTCCACCAGCTCACGCTCGGCCTCCTTCAACTCGCGCGTACGCTCCTCCACGCGTTGCTCCAGCTTGTCGTTGGACGTTTGCAGCTCATGGTTGATCTGGTTGATGAGCGAAGAACTGCGCACCAGCCGTACGGCGAGGTAGATCATCAAGAGCGCCATCAGACTGGCGCAGACGGCCAGGTACATATGATATTTGCGATCGATCGCGGCCGTCCTGCGCTGCGTTTCGTTGAGCAGCTCGTTGATGCTGTCCAGTTCCTGGGCGACGGGGATGACGCTGATGCGATCCAGCAGATCGTTGACTACTGGCTGTTCCTGGATGACGGTCTTGACGTGCCGGGTCAGTGAGGTGAAAGCCGGCCGATAGGACGAGGGCAACTGGTCGATCCGATGTTCGAGTTCGCTTAGCTGTTCTTGCAGTTCGCTGGCTTTGTCCGAGGTGACATAAAGCGCGTATTCCAGTGTGGTCAGCGCCAGGTCGAGAACGCTGGAGGCTGCCGTCAGCCGAGCGATTTCTCCGTCATCCTTCATCTGTTGCAGCAGCGTCTGAATTTCATCCTCTACCGTCGGAAGTGCATCCAGGGAGGCGCGCAGATTGGCATTGTGCTGCTCGAACTGTTCCACCAACAGGGTCTTGTTCCTGACCGCGTCCATGTAACCGTTGCGTCTCGACGCCCAAAGTGCAGCCAGTGGACCGGAACTGTTCAGTTGCTCCAATTGCTCCCATCGGCTATGCGCGTCGGCTGGCGGAGCGAGTGACAGGTTGTTGCTGACGCCTATTTTTTTCCTGAGAATCTTCACGTTCCAGTTGGCGTCGGCTTGTTTGAGCTGACGGATGAAGTCGCGTGACTCGAAGAAGGTCGCGGTGTCGCCCGTGTAGGACTTGATCAGGAAGAATATCAGGGCTGAAAACACAACCAGCGCAGTGGCCAACAGGGCGGGCCATTTGTATTTCTTGATAAGGGAGACGGGGTGTTTCGTCGAGCTGCTTTGGCCTGGGTACACGTAGAGCTCCCTGCTAACGTTCAAACGTCGGATGCGTCAGTGAGCAAAGTGTAGCGTCAACGAGGCGGACGGATGTGCTCCGGGCACACTGTGCTGCGAGGAGGCGCGGCCAGGACTGGCCGCGCCGAGGGGCATTACTTGTTGAGATCGATGAAGGGCAGCGCGGTGTTGGGCAGCATGGTGGTGGGCAGCTCGCCGTTCCAACGCTCGGCCTTGGTCAGCTCAACCAGGTTCTGGTTGCTGGCCAGCGCCTGGGCGCGCGCCTTGATCGCCTCGGCTTCAGCCTTGCCGCGCAGCTCGGTGGCCAGCGCGTCGGCCTTGGCCTGGGCAACTTGCGAATCGGCTTCCGCCTGGGCCTGGGTCACCCGAATCTGAGCCTGCACCTGCTCGGTGGCGAGCTGCTGCTCACGAGTCTTGACCTGCACTTCAGCGGCCATGCGCGCTTCGATGGCTTTTTCGTAGGCGTCGCTGAAATCGATGTTTTCAACCTGGACGCTGTCGATGATCACCGGCCCGGTGATAGTTGCCTTGATCGCCGCCGAAATATCATTGACCAGTTGCACGCGGTTCTGCACGGCGGCGACGGCGTTGAACTTGCCGAACACGTTTTCCACCTGAGTCGGCACCTGGCGGCTGATCATCCGGTCGCGAATGCCTTCCAGGTCCTTGAACTGGGTATAGACCTTCGCTACATCGGAAGGCGCGATATGCCAGGACACGGACACCTTGAGCTCGGCTGATTGCTGGTCCTTGCTGTACGCCTGCAGGTCGTCATAGGACGTCACCTGGCTCTGTGTGCTGATCAGGCGGACCGACTCGATGAAAGGCGTCTTGAACGACAGGCCCGGCTCAACCACCCCAACCAGGGCGCCGTTGCGCAAAAGCACGCCACGCTCGGTTTCATCCACCGTGTACCAGCTGCCAAAGAACACGCATAACAGGACCACGCCGATAATTGCCGCGACGATCGAACCGATGGTTTTGCTGGTCACTTTACTTTCCTTGAGTGGGGTAGGGGATGGCATGCACTGTTTCCTTTGTGAAGACCGTCACTGTTTTTTCAAACGCCAGACACGAAAAAGCCCTGAATGATCAGGGCTTTAACGTTAGAAGATGGCGGAGGCGATGGGATTCGAACTCATGGACCTGTTACAGTCGACGGTTTTCAAGACCGTTGCCTTAAACCACTCGGCCACACCTCCGTACTGCGTTGCGGGCGCCATAATACCCGAATGAAACACACTGTCAAACTCTCTACGTAGCTTGTTACAGAGCGTCTGTTATTATCCTTGCCACTGAATGTTTCAAAACCGGAGGAGTGTCGCCATGCGCGAACAGGATTACGCAGTGAACAACAGCGTGCAGGCTGAGCAGCTAGAGGTTAGCCGCGTCCTGCGCAACACTTATGGCCTGCTGGCACTCACGCTCGCTTTCAGCGGTGTGATGGCCTTCGTCGCACAACAGATGCGTGTCGGCTACCCGAACATCTTTGTCGTGCTGATCGGTTTCTACGGCCTTTTCTTCCTCACCAACAAGCTCCGCGATTCGGCCTGGGGCCTGGTTTCGGCCTTCGCCCTGACCGGTTTCATGGGCTTTTTGCTCGGCCCGATCCTCAACCGCTACCTGGGCATGCAGGGCGGCGCCGAAGTGGTCAGCTCGGCTTTCGCCATGACGGCGTTGGTGTTCGGTGGCCTGTCGGCCTACGTGCTGATCTCGCGTAAGGACATGAGCTTCCTGAGCGGTTTCATCACCGCCGGTTTCTTCGTGTTGCTGGGTGCGGTAGTGGCCAGCTTCTTCTTCCAGATCAGCGGCCTGCAACTGGCGATCAGCGCCGGCTTCGTGCTGTTCTCGTCGGTCTGCATCCTCTACCAGACCAGCGCCATCATCCATGGCGGCGAGCGCAACTACATCATGGCGACCGTCAGCCTGTATGTATCGATCTACAACCTGTTCGTCAGCCTGCTGCAACTGTTCGGGTTGATGAGCCGCGACGACTGATAGGGCGGTGACGGCTGTCATGGCCTGAGCTGTTCAAGTAAAAAACGGCGCTTTCCCGAAAGGGAAGGCGCCGTTTTTTTGTACTCGGATACCGGCCCCTGTGGGAGCGAGCCTGCTCGCGAAGAGGCCAGCACATCCAACATCTTCATCGACTGTGATATTGCTTTCGCGAGCAGGCTCGCTCCCACAGAAATGCGGTCACTTCGAAAGCCCTTACTCCATCGGCGGCAAGCGCCGCTTGACCGGTGTCTTCTTGACGATCGCCGTATTGGTTTCGGCAAGCACATTCAACTTGTCCAGCAGCACATCCAACTGCTCCATCGAGCGCACGTGCAGTCGCGCAATGAAACAGTCTTCCCCCGTCACCTTGTCGCATTCGGTGAATTCGCCGATGGCCTGGATCTGCCGCTCCACTTCTTGCAACTGCCCCGGTAACGGACGGATGCGCACGATGGCCTGAAGTTGGTAACCAAAGCACTTTGGATCGACCTCGACGGTGTAGCCCTTGAGCACGCCACGTTCCTCCAGCCGGCGCAGGCGTTCGGCAACGCTGGGGGATGAAAGGCCGCTCAGGCTCGCCAGGGCCTTCAGGGAACGTCGTGAGTCTTCCATCAAGGCGCTGATGAGGATCTGGTCGATGTCGTCAGTCATTTTCGCTCCGTTAGGCAAATGCTCGAAGTTGCCTTGATAAAAAAGGTCGAAAGCCAGTCTAGCCTTTTTCAAACCATGGAGAAGCACCCAGGCGGGTCGGCATACTGTGTCCATTCACTGAAGGAGCCTGAAGATGGACAAGACCCTACGCCGCGGTTCGCTCGAAATGACCGCCGCCATGCTGATTTCCGGAACCATCGGCTGGTTCGTGCTGGTGTCCGGCCTGCCGGTGCTGGATGTGGTGTTTTGGCGCTGCGTGTTTGGCGCCGGCACGTTGTTGCTGATCTGCGCCGGTTTCGGTTTCCTGCGCCGGGATATCCTGACCCGCACGACCTTCCTGCTGGCGGTGCTCAGTGGTGTTGCGATCGTCGGTAATTGGGTGTTGTTGTTCGCTTCATACTCCCGCGCTTCGATCGCCATCGGCACCGCGGTGTACAACGTCCAGCCCTTCATGCTGGTGGGGCTGGCCGCGCTGTTCCTGGGAGAGAAGATCACTGCGCAGAAGCTGTTCTGGCTGGCGGTGTCGTTTCTCGGGATGCTGGCCATCGTCAGCGCCCACGGCGAGCAGGGGCAGGGAGGCGAGGATTATCTGGTGGGTATCGCCCTGGCGCTGGGGGCGGCATTCCTGTACGCCGTTGCGGCGTTGATCATCAAGCGCCTGACCGGCACGCCGCCGCACTTGATCGCG
This sequence comes from Pseudomonas sp. Z1-29, assembly GCF_051131995.1. Lineage (NCBI taxonomy): Bacteria > Pseudomonadati > Pseudomonadota > Gammaproteobacteria > Pseudomonadales > Pseudomonadaceae > Pseudomonas > Pseudomonas sp. Z1-29. The sequence goes on from NZ_CP071645.1 coordinate 2,659,969, forward strand.
TTGATCCAGGTCGCCACCGGCATCCTCTTGTTGGCGCCATGGGCGAATTTCTCGGCCTTGCCGCAGCAACCCGAGGCCTGGGCCAGCCTGCTGACCCTCGGCATGATTCACACCGGCGTGATGTACGTACTGCTGTACAGCGCGATCCAACGCTTGCCGACTGCCGTGACCGGCGCTCTGTCCTTTATCTACCCGATCGCGGCGATCTTTGTTGACTGGCTTGCCTTCGGCCATCGCCTCGAGCCGCTGCAATGGCTCGGCGTGGCGGCGATCCTGCTGGCGGCTGCCGGCATGCAACAGGGCTGGGGCATCAAGTCGCGCCGCCCAGCCCTGAGTTGAGGACCGATGCTGATCAGAAGATGTAATCGGTGGTCAGGAAGTTCGAATCCCGCTCACGAATGATGTCGCTGATCAGCGCCTTGTTGTTGTCTTGGAACTTGGTCGCGACCAATGTGCGGATCGAAAAGGTCCGCAGTGCGTCGTGAACCGACAATGTGCCCTCGGCGGAGTTTTTCCGGCCGTTGAACGGGAAGGTGTCCGGGCCACGCTGGCATTGGGCGTTGATATTGATGCGTCCGACCTGATTGGCGAAGGTGTCCACCAGCCTGCCGACTTCGGCCGGGTGGGTGCCGAAAATGCTCAGTTGCTGGCCAAAGTCGGACTCGAGGACGTAATCGATCACGGTATTGACGTCGCGGTACGGCACGATGGGCACGACCGGGCCGAACTGTTCTTCGTGATAGACCCGCATGGCGGTGTTCACCGGATAGAGTACCGCCGGGTAGAAAAACGAAGCCCGGGATTCGCCGCCGTGCTGGTTCATGACGCCGGCACCCTTGGCGATCGCATCGGCTACCAGCGAATGCAGGTAATCGACCTTGCCCGCTTCGGGCAATGGCGTCAGTGCGACGCCGTCTTCCCATGGCATGCCGGGTTTCAGCGCAGCGAGCTTTGCATTGAATTTCTCGATGAACGCCGGAGCGATGTCTTCGTGGACGAAGAGTATCTTCAACGCGGTGCAGCGTTGGCCGTTGAAGGACAGCGAACCGGTCAGCGCCTCGCTGACGGCATTGTCCAGGTCGACGTCGGGCAGCACCAGGCCAGGATTCTTCGCGTCCAGCCCCAGCGCGGCACGCAGGCGATGCGGGCGCGGATGGAGTTTCTTCAGGTCGCTGGCGGCCTTGTTAGTGCCGATGAAGGCGAATATGTCGATCTTGCCGCTGGCCATCAGGGCGCTGACGGTTTCCCGGCCGCTGCCGTAGATCACGTTGATCACGCCGGCGGGGAAGCTGTCGCGAAAGGCTTCCAGCAGCGGCCGTACCAGCAGTACGCCGAGCTTGGCCGGCTTGAACACCACCGTGTTGCCCATGATCAGCGCCGGAATCAGCGTGGTGAAGGTTTCGTTCAACGGATAGTTGTAAGGGCCCATGCACAGGGCCACGCCCAATGGCACGCGACGGATCTGTCCGAGGGTGTCCTGTTCCAGCTCGAAGCGGCTGGATCGACGGTCCAGTTCCTTGAGGGCATTGATGGTATCGACGATGTAGTCGCAGGTGCGGTCGAATTCCTTCTGGGAATCCTTGAGGTTCTTGCCGATCTCCCACATCAGCAGCTTGACCACCGCCTCACGCTGTTCGCGCATCCGCGCCAAAAAAGTCTCGACATGACGGATGCGTTCGGCGACACGCATGGTCGGCCATTGGCCCTGGCCGCGATCATAGGCCCGGACGGCAGCGTCAAGGGCCGTGAGGGCGGTCTCGGCATCCAGCAGTGGCGTGCTGCCGAGAATGACCTGTTCATCGCCGTCGGCGCCGGCCAGGTACACCGGGCTGCGCACCGTGGCGAGCGGACCCTGCCAGGTCTTCAGGACGCCATCGACCAGGTATTCACGCTGCTCCACCTGGCCTTCGAGGCGGTAGGCTGGCGGGATGTCGGCGGCACCGGGGAACAGATTGGCGAGGAAGTTGGCTGTGGTCATGTCGTTACTCCATCAATGAAATGAGCCATGGGCTGCGGCAGGCATGAATCGCTTTTAGCGTTATACGCCTTAATGGAGGTGTTTTTTAAGTGTGCCAGGACGCGAGGCCATGCCATTCACTCCGCCGAGCGCAATGCCCGCGTGGCGAAGATGCCGGTTTCTCGCCACGAGGGAGCGGCTTTGAACGGCGAGCACTTACCAGCGCATCCGCACGCCGAGGCTGGCAATGACGCCATTGAGGTCGTTGTCGTCGACGTCGCTGCTGTAGTCAGCGCTGACATACAGGCTTACCACCGGCGTCACCCGGGCCACCAGCCCCAGGCCCACCTCAACGGTAGAAGCCTTGCGGCTGCTGCTGATTTTTTCGACCTTGTCCAGGCTCAGGGTGTCGGCGCTCTGGACCGTGTGCCACAGGTTCGTGCGCACGTAAGGCTCCACGCCCAGGCCGTTGACCTGGTACGTACCTTTGAGTTGGGCGCCGACGCGGCCGCTCCAGCTGTTGAGTTTGTTGTTGTTGCCATTGCCGGCATTCGGTGTGTCGAGTGTGATGCGCTGGTTGATCAGTTGGGCCTGGGGTTCGACGATCCAGTTATCGCTGATGCCGATGGGAAATCCGCCCTCGACCGACAGCGTGACGGCGTTGCCCTCGGTGGCCTGGCGCTGGCCTTGTTCGGTCAGGCTGTAACCATTGACGCGTCCGCCGCTCGCGCTCAAATCCAGGTGCCAGCCTGCCGGACCGGTCAGGCTCCAGTAGGCGCCGAGGCTGGGGCCCTGCAGGTTCAGCGCATCCTTGCCGGGATCGCTCATGGCCGGTGTAACCAGCAGTCCGCCATGGTTGGAAGTGATCTGGTGAAAAGCGCTGATCAAACCCATCCGTTGGGTGTGACCGCTGTCGTTTCGCAGGGTAAGCAGGGCGGGGCTCCTGCCCGTTACGGCGTCGTTGTCCGTCTGGCCGTCGGCTGGCATTCGGTCATACCAAAGGGAAGCCGGCCGCCCGGCGGGCTCGGCCTGGAGCTCCATGGAGGAGCACAGCAATAACGAAGTGGAGACGGTGCAGAGGGTAGCTTGAAGGGCTTGGGGGCGCTGGGACGTTTTCATGGGGGCCTGCCTTGCAATCGCATGTATCTCTCGCTCAGGGCGTCTCTCCTACCCCGAATGAGGGGCGACCGAATGGGTTGGGGCAAGCCTCGGGCAGCCCGTCGTAACGGGGTTCCAGAGGCCTGCCCCTGACTGTGTTTCCGGGGGTAGTACGTTGTAGTCAAGAGGACTGATGCGGGTGCGTCAAGAAAATGGCCGACCAGTGGCACGCTGAAATCAGTGGTCAGTAAATGGCTGATTACAGTTGGTTATTTTTGACTCTTATCAGGCGTCAATTAGTCGCCATCCTCGATCACCAACTGATTCGCACACCGACATTTCCGGCCACGCTGCGTTGCTGGTTGCTGTCGAGGTTATTGCCGTAGTCCACTCCGGCATAGGCGCTGACCGCAGGCGCAAGGCTGACGATGACGCCCGCGCCCAGGTCGGCGGTTGAGCTGCGTTGTTGGGTCTCGATCCGTTGGGCGTCGTCGAATGTCACCGTGTCGGTGCCAGAGAACGTGTGCCAGACATTGGCCCGCAGGTACGGCTCCACCGGCGTGTCGCTGATCAGGTAGCGACCCTTGAGACGGGCACCGAGCCGGCCGGTCCAGGCGCTGTCGGAATCGAATTCGACTCTGGAAATCCCATCATCCTGGGTGTCCAGGGAGATCTTCTGATGGATGATCTGTGCCTGTGGCTCGACGACCCAGCCACTGCCCACGGCAAATGGGTAGCCAGCTTCCGCCGAAAGGGTCAGCGCATGCCCGCGATTATCCAGCTTGAGGCCGCGCTCGGAGCGGTTGTCCCCATTCAGCCGGGTGCCCATGACCACCGTGTCGATGTAACCACCGGAGGGAGCGGTCAGCGTCCAGTACAAGCCATAACTGTCGCCGTCGAGTTCAACCTTGCCGGCGCGCCGCCCTTCGAACCCCAGGTTGTAGCCGTCGACGTTGCCGTTCAATTCGCTATGGCCAACGAAAAAACCGATGCGCTGGGTCTGGCCGTCGAAGACCGGCGCGCTGTAAAGGTCGTTGCCCACCTGGAAGCCCTTGATGGAGCCGTCGAACCTCGGTGTCACCGTGCCGGCCCAAGTCTGATCGAGGTCCTTGCCGTAGACTCGGCCCCAACCGGCCCCGAAGGCGCCGGTTTCCGTCAGCAGGCGTTGGTCGCCCTGGCGATCATGGAACGTGCCCAGGGCCATCAGGGTCAGTTGGGCGGCGACGGGAGGCAACGCCGACCAGACGGGTACTTCCGGACGGTACAGCGCAATGGGCGCTGCGCCCGGCACGGCGACGGGCAAGGCCGGCAGCGTGGGGCTGGCCACGGCGATCGGACCGGCGACCACGGTCGAGCGCAGATACCAGCTGTTTTCATTACCGGTCACGCCGCCCTTGAACAAACGGTAATCAAACGCGCCGGCCGACACCGAACGCGCCAGTGAAAAAGCCCCGCTGTCGCTGACGGCGCCGCCCTGAGCCTGGACCAGCTCGATGCCGTCGCGGGCAGTCAAGGCACCTGCACCGCCGATGTTCGTGACGGTGATGGCCGTGCTGCCGCCGAGCGTGCCGGCGTTGACGATCAGCTTGTCGCTCGGCGAGTCGTCTGCACCGAGCAGCGTCTGCAGGCGCAACTGGCCGCCATTGCCGACGTAGTTGCCTTGTACGGTAAGGGTGTCGCTGGTGTGGGTGTTGCCTGCGCCGAGGTCGATGGTTCCGGCATTTTCAAGCGTCGCCATCTGGCCAGCAGTGAACGGGCGAATGCTGCCCTGGCTGGCCGTCAACAGGCTGCTTGCGTCGATGTTCAGCGTGCCGGTGCCGGTGATACCGTCGCCCAAGACCAGCGTGTCGCCCAAGTCCAGGCGCGAGCCTTGGGTGAGGCTGACCGATTCCCAGTTGAGGTAACGGGCGCCATCGCCGGCCGTGCTGGCCACAAAAGCCAGTGTGTCCTGGCCCAACCCCCCATCCAGGCTGGGTGTGGTGGCGAGCAGGGTTTTATCCAGGTTGCTCAACAGCGCCGTGTCGTTGCCTTCGCCCATCAGGATGGCGGAACGGATGAGGCCGCCGCTCCACTGCAACTGGTCATTACCGAAACTGGCTCGAACCTCGCCGACGATCTCGCCCCCGCTCACGGCAATACGGTCGTCACCGCCACTGACACTGACGTTTCCGCCGATGCGTCCCGCGCTAACGATAATGGTATCCCGACCAAAGCCGGTCACCAGATTGCCAAGAATCTGCCCACCTGACATGTCGAAAATATTATCGTCGAGTTTCATGTCGACCCGGCCGATGGTGCCGCCGGTCATTGTCGCTTGGTCTCCGTCTTCGAACGCGCCGACGATGGTGCCGCCGGTCATCAGGAACGTATCGAGCCCATCGCCCTGGGCCAGTGACTGGATGCTGCCGCCGCGCATGACAAAATCATCGGTGCCCGAGCCTTGTCGCACGTCGCCTGCCACGATGCCGTCGGGATTGATCTCGACGTAATCGGCTCCGGCGCCGAAGGTGACGTCTCCCTGGATCACACCGCTGCCATGGGCCGGCATCGTCAGGCGGTTATCTCCCGACAGGTCGCTCAATCCAGGGCTGGTGCCGCTGTCGCAGACATAGCTGTCATTGCCTGCCGTCGGCGTCAGGGTGCATGCCGCCATGGCGGGCGATGCGTCCAGCAACAGCGGTGTAGTCAGCCACAAGGCATTGAACAGCCGGTTGACGCCATGATTGCGCAAGTTCATCCGCTTTCCCTCAGCATCGGCATCCGTGGCATGCCGCAATCCAGCCTCGGTTGCTCTACAGAAGGCTCACGGGCCTCGCAACGCTTGCTGTATATGGGGCACGCTAACAACGGATGATGAGGGTCGCTACTGTCAGATCTTACAGGTCAGCGATGGTGACCGCGGCTACAGGTGCACCTCCACCGACAGCGGCAAATGGTCGCTCAGGTGTGTCCAAGGTCGGTTGCCGAGAATCTGCGGCGCATGGCTGGTGGCGTTGCGCAGATAGATGCGGTCCAGGCGCAGCAGGGGAAAACGCGCCGGATAGGTCCTGGCCGGGCGGCCATGGTGGTGTTCGAAGGCTTCGTGCAGGTAGCGGCGGCGGGCGAGGGTGGTGTTGCCGCGCAGCTGCCAGTCATTGAAATCCCCCGCAATGATGACGGGCGCGTTTTCGGGCAGCGAATCGAGTAGCTTGCAGAGCAATTGAAGCTGCAGTTGGCGATGGCTTTCGAGCAGGCTCAAGTGAACGCAGATCCCATGGACTTCGGCGTGCCCTGGCACGTCCAGCACACAGTGCAGCAACCCGCGCCGCTCCGGGCCGGTGATGGACACGTCCAGATTGCGGAACTGGCGGATCGGATATTTTGAGAGCAGGGCATTGCCATGGTGGCCGTCGGGGTAGACCGCGTTCCGGCCATAGGCGAAATCGCTCCACATGCTGTCGGCGAGGAACTCGTACTGCGAGGTCTGGGGCCAATTGTCATAGCGTGACGCGTGGCGGTCGTGTTCACCCAGCACTTCCTGGAGAAATACCAGGTCGGCCCCCGTGCTGCGTACCGCTTCGCGCAATTCGGGCAGGATGAAGCGGCGGTTGAGGGCGGTAAACCCCTTATGCGTATTGACCGTCAGGACCCGCAGCCGATGAACCGCCGCAGATGCATCCGCCGCCGCGGGTTGCTCGGCCTGCCAGTTGGAATCGCCAGCCACGTTCGCTCCTGAATCAGATATATGTGTTCATGCGACTGACGACGGCTGCGGCAGTTCCGGAATTGTTGAATGTGGAGTCCGCGCCATCCGGAGCACCCAGGCACAACACAAAATCCTGTGGGAGCGAGCCTGCTCGCGATGGCGGTGTTTCAGGCGACAGGGATGCTGAATGGACTGGCCTCTTCGCGAGCAGGCTCGCTCCCACAGTGGAGCTGCGCCATCCGGAGCTCCAGGCACAACACAAAATCCTGTGGGAGCGGGCTTGCTCGCGATGGCGGTGTTTCAGGCAATGAAGATGCTGAATGGACTGTCCTTTTCGCGGGCAGGCCCGCTCCCACAGTGGAGCTGCGCCATCCGGAGCACCCAGGCACAACACAAAATCCTGTGGGAGCGAGCCTGCTCGCGATGGCGGTGTTTCAGGCGATGAAGATGCTGAATGGACTGGCCTCTTCGCGGGCAGGCCCGCTCCCACAGTGGAGCTGCGCCATCCGGAGCATCGCTTTAGACCTTGATCTTGATCTTGATCTTGATCTTGATCTTGATCTTGATCTGGGGCGCCCCGTTAACCACGCTGGCCGAACGCAGGCATTGCGCAGTGGGCAACCCGGCATGGATGCCGGGTTAGCCGCGCTGGGCCATGGATGGCCCTTCGCGGCGGGCCCACGGAGCAATGCCGGAGTGAGGGCACACCGAGCCCAGGCGAGGTGCCGAGTGGTGGGGCGAAGCGTTTTTGGTTACTTTTGGCGCTTTTCCAAAAGTGACCCGCTGTAAGAGCGGAACCATAAGCGGCCGTTACCAAAAAAATGGATATGTACCCAATCAAACCGCCTTCGCGAGCAGGCTCGCTCCCACAAGGTTGTGGTGCCCGGATAAACAGGCCCTAGCCACAGGACGGGAACTGATCAGATGAAAACGATTTCGTACGGCATGCCCATGCGGTCGAGAATCACCCGCGGTACCAGCGGTGCGATACCGCTGGCCGGTTCACCGTTGAGCTGGCTGGAGTAAGCATGCATGGCGTGGCGCTTGCGGGCGGTGGTCCAGACATCCAGACGCAGTTTGCGAGCCCGATGCCAGGGGATCCTCTTCTGTTCGCGGAGGGGCCAATGCCACGCCCATACCGGCAGTTCATTGAACACCGCACCGATAACTTCGGCTGCCAGGGCTCCTGCGCGTCCGACAGTGTCGTGATCGCTGTCGCCGTCCTGGCGCCAGGTGCTGAATACCACGTCACCGGGGCGAAGATGATGACCGATGAACGCGGCCAGTGGCTCCTCGTGCTCGGCCAGGCTCTTTTCCGGGAAGCCGCCGCGCACCCATTGCAGGCCGTTGGGCGGCACACCCAGGCGATGCAGGGCGTCGACGCTTTCCTGGGGGTGGGGGCGGAACGTGCGCAGCCGCTCATCGTTCCATAATGGCGAACCCGGGTGGCCGAGGCTGCCGTCGGTGACGGAGATCAGTAGCATGGGATGGTCCAGGTTGCTCAACAACTGGAGCAGTCCCCCGCAGGCACCGACCTCGTCGCCCGGGTGCGGGGCAAGGATGACCGCGCGGGAGCCGGCGGATATGAGTGTCTGGGTGCTGATGATGGGAATGTCGGCCAGTTGCGGCGCGCTGTTCCATATCTGGGGGTGCTGCCGGCGTTGCAAGCGGGAGGCGGGTTTCATAGAGGCTACGTCCTTGTGCTGTTCAATCGTTCAGTCATGCACCGGACCGACTGCCCGGCGTCGCCCCGCAGGGCTGACTGTGATTCGCGGCGCTCCGAGTCCTGGAACCGCCGTACGCGAAGTATTGACTATGCTGGCGGTTTCGTCGCGTCAGATTGCGTATCTGATCCGCTTTTTTTATTCGAACTGCGTCGTGTGAGCGACCAGAAAAACCGCGTCCCTGCGGTTTTGTCGATTTGCCGTCTTATTCCTCTTCGTCGCGTTGCAGCTCGAACAACAGCAACGAGCGGCCGGTCACGGAGTATTCGGCATCAAAATCGAAGCGCTCCTGGCCGCGCACCGTCGGCTGGTTGGTGTCCACCATGCACGTCCAGAAACTGCCTTCCGGCACTTCCGGCAAGCGGAAGTTGACGATGTCATGGTGTGCGTTGACGACCAGCAACAAGGTGGCGTCGGCCCCCTTGCGGCGGATACCGGTTTCCTGGGCGCGCCCGTCCATCAGCATGCCCAGGCAGCGGTTCTGGCCGTCCTGCCAGTGTTCAATGGTCATCTCGTTGCCATCCGGGGCCAACCAGGTGACATCCTTGACGCCGATGTCCTCGTTGTAATTGCCCACCAGGAAGCGTCCGCGCCGCAGGATCGGGTAAGTCAGACGCAGCTTGATCAGACGCTTGACGAACTTGAGCAGCGCCGCGCCATCCTCGCTCAGGTCCCAGTTGACCCAGCCGATCTCGCTGTCCTGGCAGTAGGCATTGTTGTTGCCATGCTGGGTGCGGGCGAACTCGTCGCCCGCGACGATCATCGGCGTGCCTTGGGCGAGCAACAGCGTTGCGAAGAAGTTACGCATCTGCCGGTGGCGCAGCGCGTTGATCTCGGGATCATCCGTCGGACCTTCGACGCCATGGTTCCAGGACAGGTTGTTGTTGCTGCCGTCCTGGTTGTTTTCGTCGTTGGCTTCGTTGTGTTTGTCGTTGTACGACACCAGGTCGTGCAAGGTAAAACCGTCGTGGGCGGTGACGAAGTTCACCGAGGCATAAGGGCGGCGACCGCGCTGGTTGAACATTTCGCCCGAAGCGGTCATGCGGCTGGCGAAGTCGGCGAGTTGGCCGTCGTCGCCTTTCCAGAAGGCGCGCACGGTATCGCGGAATTTGTCGTTCCATTCGACCCAGCCCGGTGGGAACCCTCCGACCTGGTAACCTCCAGGCCCGCAATCCCAAGGTTCGGCGATCAGTTTCACCTGGCGCAGCACCGGATCCTGGCGACAGGCGACGAGGAAGCTGTGGCGTTCATCGAAACCGTCATGGTAGCGACCCAGGATCGTCGCCAGGTCGAAGCGGAAGCCATCGACGTGCATTTCGGTGGCCCAGTAGCGCAGGGAGTCAGTGACCATCTGCAGCACACACGGGTGGCTCAGGTCGAGGGTGTTGCCGGTGCCCGAGTCGTTGATGTAATAGCGCTTGTCGTCGGGCATGAGCCGGTAGTACGAGGCATTGTCGATCCCGCGCATGGACAGGGTCGGGCCCTGTTCGTTGCCCTCGGCGGTGTGGTTGTAGACCACGTCGAGAATCACTTCAAGATTGGCCTCGTGCATGTGCGCGACCATTTCCTTGAACTCGGCGATCTTGCCGCTGGCCAGGTAACGCGGGTCAGGGGCAAAAAAGGCGATGCTGTTGTAGCCCCAGTAATTGGTCATGCCTTTGTGCAGCAGGTGCTGGTCGTTGACAAAGGCATGGATGGGCATCAGTTCGACCGAAGACACGCCCAGCTTGCGGATATGTTCGAGTACATCGTCGACCATCAGGCCGCCGAAGGTGCCACGCAGGTTCTCAGGCACCGCGGGATGGCGCATGGTGATGCCGCGCACATGGGTCTCGTAGAGGATGGTCTTGTCCCACGGCACGCTGACGCGATGGTCGTTGCCCCAGGTGTGGGCCGGGTCGATGACCTTGCACTTGGGCACGAAAGGGGCGCTGTCGCGTTCATCGAAACTGAGGTCGCCGTCGGGGTGACCGATGGTGTAGCCGAACAAGGCCTCGGACCATTTCAGTTCTCCCACCAGCTGTTTCGCGTAGGGATCGATGAGCAGCTTGTTGGGGTTGAAGCGGTGGCCATTCTCCGGATCGTAAGGGCCATAGACACGATAGCCGTAGATCAGCCCCGGATGGGCATCGGGCAGATAGCCGTGGTAAATCTCGTCGGTGTACTCCGGCAACTCGATGCGTTCGAGTTCGACTTCGCCGGTGTCATCAAAAATACACAGTTCGACCTTGGTGGCGTTGGCTGAGAACAACGCAAAATTGACCCCCAGGCCATCCCAGGTCGCGCCAAGCGGAAACGGCAGCCCTTCACGAATCCGCGAAGCCTCGATAACCGGCGGCGGCGTGGTGTTTTTTGGACGGGTCATAGTTGCTCCTGCAAAAGACAGATTCGGTGATGCGACGCACGCAGGACTGCGTGCCTTGCGCTTGTGGCGAGACGATAAAGCGTCATGCCACAAGCAGGCCCCTTCGCTGGAAGGAGCACGGGCTTGAGAACGATGAGTTCGCTGGATCAGACCGCCGGTGGTTTGCGCACCGCTCGTGGCTTCTTCGCGGCCGCCTTGTCGGCGGGCGGGACCACTGCGGCAGTCGCCGCGGAGGGTTTGGCCGCAGGCTTGGCCTTGGGTGTGGTGTTCTTCGCAGCGGTCTTGGTCGCAGCGCTCTTGGCGGGTGCCGGCTTGGTGCCGTCGGTCTTGCTGGCGGCGGTCTTGCTCGCTGCTTTCGGCGGCTTGCTAGGCGCCAGTGCCTCGGCTTCAGCCAGTTTGCGCGCCATTTCCCAGTGACGTTTTTCCTGCCCGGCGGGCTTACCCTCGGACTCCCAGATCTGATAGGCAAATTCACGAATGCGTTTATCGTCGGTACTCATCGCAGTGCTCCTGACTAAACTCAAGATTCAATAAAGACATTGACCGGGAAATCCCCCAGCGCGGCGCTGACCATCAGCTCCCTTTGGGGTGTGACTGCTGCGCTTGCAAAAAGTCCCTTCAGTTTTCCATCCTCGGCGGCGAACGGTAACGACACCCGGGTATCGCCCCAGTCCGATGCAGCCACGTGGGGCAAGGCACCGTTTTCCAGCAGGCGGGCGGCGTGCACCGGGACCACCACGATCGCCCGCTGCTGCTGGTATTCGCGCATGAACGCCAGCACCCGCCCAGCGTGTTCGCCAAGCACCGGCAGCGGTTGATAGCTGCCTTGGCGAAACAGCTGCGGGTATTCGGCGCGCAAGGCCAGCGTCCGCGCTATCAGTGCCTGCTTGACCCGACCGTCGCGCCAGTCGCGTACCAGCGTCGCCGGTGAGCTGTCGCCCTGTAACGCCTCACGGCGAGCGTTGAAATCCACCGGGCGACGGTTGTCCGGATCCACCAGGCTGAAATCCCAGAACTCGTTGCCCTGGTACAGGTCCGGGACGCCGGGTACGGTCATGCGCAGCAAGGTTTGCGCCAGACTGTTGAGGGCGCCCGCCGGAGCGATGGCCTGGACCGCCTCGGCGATGGCGCTGCGCAACGGCAGGCCCTCGTCGCACAGCAGCAACCGCTCAAGGAACATCTGGGTGGCTTGCTCATAGGCATCGTTGACCGCCGCCCAGCTGCTTTGCAGCTTGGCTTCGCGCAGGGCCTTGCGTTGCCATTGCCACAGGCGTTCGCTGTATTCGGCCAAGGCTTTGGGGTCCTGCAGGTCGAGGTCCAGCGGCCAGCTGCCGAGCAGGGCCTGGTAAAGGATCAGTTCATCACCGGCCGATGGGGCTGCTGGGTCGCTGTGCAGCGACGGCGAGAGGATGCGCCATTGCTCCACGCACGCGGTGTACCAGTCCGGGCGTTCGCTGATCACTGCCAGCCGGGCTCGGGTGTCTTCGCCGCGCTTGTGGTCATGGGTCGCGGTGGTGACGAGGTTGTCGGGAAAGTGTTCGAGCCGTTCCCGGCACGCTTCATGGAATTCCTCGGCCGGGGCACTGAAGCGCTCGGTGTCGTAGCCCACGTCATTGCGCGAAAGCAGGACCGCCGAGCGATACAGTGCAGTGTCCTCGACAGCCTTGGCCGCTGCCGGCGAGGTCAGTTGCTGGAAGCGTACGCAGGCATGGCGCAGGCGTTTGCGCTCACTGCCGCGAGGCCGCTTGCGCCATGGCATGCCACCGAGCCAGTCGGCCAGGCAGTCGAGCACTGGCCAATCGGCTTCGCTCAGGGTTTGCCGGGCGCCTTCCAGCGCTTTCTGGAAAAACACCTCGTCCTCGGCGGAGCGTCCCAGCGGGTTGATGTACGTGCGATACACCGGGAAATGCACGATCAACTCCTGCAACGCCCGACGAATCGCGCCCAAGGTCAGATCGCGGGTCATCACGTCGTCCCGGGCGACTTGCAACAGGGCCTGTGCGACGCTTTCGAAATCTCCGGCAAGAGAGCCGTTGAGAATCTGCTGGCGGGCCAGGCGGGCCTCTTCGATGAAGTGCGCCGGGCGCTCGCTGTGCCGGCTCCAGAACTCGGCGAGGGGCTCGGCGCCGGCCGGGTCGTGTTGCAACAGCGAAATCTGGTTCATGAACTCGTAACCGGTGCTGCCATCGATGTTCCAGTCGCGGCGCAGGGTTTCGCCGTCGCCGAGGATTTTCTCGACAAAAATCGGCAGGTGCCGCGAGGGCGAGAGCGAGTCGACACGACGGCGCAGCTTGCGGCAGTAACCGCGAGGATCGGCCAGGCCGTCGATGTGGTCGATCCGCAGGCCGTCCACCAGCCCCGAGGCGATGAGCTCGAAGATCTTGGCGTGGGTCGCCTCGAACACCGCCGGCCGCTCGACCCGCAGGCCGCCCAGTTCGTTGACATCAAAGAAGCGTCGCCAGTTGATATCGTCCGCCGCCGTGCGCCAGCTGGCGAGCCGGTAGCTCTGGCGCTCGAGCAATCGGTGCAGGCGCTCGAAACCTGCAGGCTCGGTGGAATCGTAGCCGCGCAGGTTGTCTTCAATGGCGCTGAGAATGGCCGATTGCGTGGCGAGATCTCGCAGCTCTTGCCGGAGCGGGCGGGCGAGGGAGTGGGCGTCGGTCTGGTAGTTCAGCGTGGTGAAGCGCTCGGCCAGCGCCTTGAGCGCGTCGATCTGCTCGGGCTCCAGAGCGTCCGCAGGCTTGAGCAGCTCACCGTATTGCATCGGGCAGATGGGGAAGCGGTGCTCGTAATGTTCGACATGGAAGCTGCCTTGCGCGGAATCAAAACGCAGTTTCAACGTGCCTTCCTGCAGCGCCACGCCATAGTCGCTGCCCAGGAATGGCAGCAGCAACTGGCCTTCCATCAGCGGGTCGGGGGAATGCCACTGGATGTCGAAGAATTCGCCGTAAGGGCTCAAGCGTCCCCACTCCAGCAGGTCCAGCCACCAGGGGTTGTCGTTGCCGCCAACGGCCATGTGGTTGGACACGATATCGAGAATCAGGCCCATCCGGTGCTCGCGCAAGGTGGCGACCAGGCGCTTGAGCGCAGCCTCTCCGCCCAGCTCCGGGTTGACCTGGGTCGGGTCGACCACGTCGTAACCGTGCATGGACCCGGCACGAGCCTTAAGCAGGGGAGACGCATAGATGTGGCTGATGCCCAGCGCTGCGAAGTAGGGCACTTGCGCTACGGCATCGTCGAGGGTGAAGCCTTTATGAAATTGCAGGCGCAAGGTGGCCTGCAGCGGTTGGATCAGTGTCTGGTTCATCGGTCACGCTCGTTCGCCTGAAGTCTCGCGCAGGCGAGTATTTCCAGACGCCGTGCGGCGTCCGGGTCATCCAGCAGCGCGCGGCTTTCCAAAGCCAGGCGCCGCCGCCAGTTGGGGTGAGTGTCGGTGGTGCCGGGCAGGTTGGCCTGTTCATCGATACCCAGGGCATCTTCCAGGGGCAACAGCACCAGCGGCGCGCGGGTATGGCCGAGGAAGCGCACGCTGGCGTCCAGCACCTGGTCGGTTTCGCGGTGTTCTTCGCGAAAATTCTGCGGGTCCTGGTTCAATGCATTGCGTAACCCGTCACGCTCGCGTTGGCGGTGCCGGCGCCAGTCCATCTCGGTGTGGGAGTCGATCAGGTCCAGCCGGGCGTTCCAGTCGATGTCGTGTCCGTGCCACCAACCGTTCAGGGTCGGCAGGTCATGGGTGCTGGTGGTGGCCAGGGCGTCATCCGGCCAATCGAGGATCGGCTTGAAGTGCGTATTGTCCTGTTCGAACAACAGCACGCGCATGCCGAGGATGGCGCGGGCCGCGAGTTTTTCCCGCAGGCCTTCGGGCACGGTGCCAAGGTCCTCGCCGAGCACGATGGCCCGGTGGCGATGGGATTCCAGGGCCAGCAGCCGCAGCAGATCATCGATCGGGTAATAGAGGTAGGCGCCATCGGTGGGCGGGGCGTCGTTGGGGATCACCCACAATCGTTGCAGACCCATGATGTGGTCGATGCGCAAGCCGCCGGCGTGGGCGAAATTGGCCCGCAACATTTCTATGAATGCGCGAAAACCGTTGCGTACCAGCCCTTCTGGCGAGAACGCCGAGATACCCCAGCCCTGGCCGGAGCGGTTGAGAATGTCCGGCGGTGCGCCGACGGTGAGCGAGGCGAGCAACTCATCCTGGCGGCTCCAGGCCTGACTGCCGGCGCCGTCAGCGCCCACGGCGAGATCGGCGATCAGGCCGATGCCCATGCCACTGGACTTCGCCGCGCTCTGGGCGCGCTCCAGGCAGCGGGCAATCAACCATTGGCAGAAGGCGTAGAAGCCGATTTCATCCGCGTTCTCCTCGGCGAAACGGGCCAGCGCGGCGCTGCGCGGATCGCGCCATTCTTGCGGCCACTGGCGCCAGTCGAGGCTTTCGCCCCGAGCGGCGCGATCGGCCTGGAGGGCTTCGAAGCGGCAATGGTTTTCCAGGGCCTCGCCGCTGCTGTGGCGGAAACTGCTGAAATCCTCATGCAGCGGATGTTCGCCCTGGCTGAAGCCGTCGTACAGCGCGCGAAGAACCCGCTGCTTGGCTTCGGCAGCCACCGGCCAGTCGATCAGCGGCTGCTCTTCGAGGCTGCGCAACTGGTTGGTCAAGCCGGTGGCGTCGATGGCCGTGCGCAACGCACGCTCGCCAAGGATGGTGCCGGGCGCGGCGTACAGGCTGTTGAGAAAAAGCCGGCTGGAGGGCGAATAAGGGCTGTAGCGCCCGGTATCGCTGCTGAACATCGCATGCATCGGGCTGATGGCCAGGGCGTCGGCACCACGTTCGCCGGCCACCCGGGCCAGTTCTTCCAGGGCCTGGGTGTCGCCGAAGCCGCCATCGCCAGGGCGGCGCAGGGAATAGAGCTGCGCGCTCAGGCCCCAGACCCTGGGGATCGGGTCGTCCACCGCATCCGCCACGCTGTAGCAACGGGCGGGCGCCACCGCCAGGGTGAAATGCTGGCCCTGGATGCTGACCTGCTGATAGCCCACCGGGACGATCCCCGGAAGCGTCGCGTCGGCGTCAAGTTTCAGATTCAGCGTCGCGCCATCTTCAAGCTGGATCTCGCACGGGGTCGCGGGTTCGAAATAGCGGCTCAGGTCGACATTCACGCCGGCGTCTGCGGTAAGCAGCGGCGGCAGGCGATGGTTCTGTTGGTCTTCCTGCAACTGCAACAGGCTGGCGTCGATTTCCTGGGCAGTGCCGGCGGGATGCCCCAGGCCGATGAGGACCGAGCGCAACACCGCGGGTGTAACTTTCTGGGCACGGCCATTGGCATCGATCCAGTCCACCGCCAGGCCCGCTCGGCCAGCGAGGATTTCCAGTTGCGCATCGCTCATAGGCGCTCTCCAGTGATATTGGGCAAGGTTGTCGCTTGCGTCAGACTGACCAGCGCGCTGTGGGGCGTGAGCACCCCTTGTTGCAACAGACCCATGGCCTGCGGTGGATGTTCGAAAAGAATCTGCGCATCTTGCGGTGCGCTGTGTTCGACCGGCTTGTCGCTGAGGTTCAGGTCGATGCGCAACACGCTGCCGTCGCCCATCTGCCAGCGCGCGCTGACGGCGCCATGGCCCAGCACATCCGCGCCCAGGGCATGGGCGGCGGGCAGGCGCGGGACGATTTCCTCACGGCGGATCTTCAATAACTGGCGATACAGGGTTTCGCTGGCCAGTTGTTCCGGTTGATGGGCTTCCAGGTTGGGCCGTGAAGCGTCGAACGTGCCGGCCGCGTTCGGGTCGGGAATCCGCTCGCGTTTCTCGGGGTCGGCAAAGGCTGCAAAGGCCTTGAACTCGTTGCGTCGACCTTCGCGCACCAACTCCGCCAGTTCGCCATGGTGGCTGGTGAAGAACAGGAACGGTTGTTCGGCGACCACTTCATCGCCCATGAACAACAGCGGGATCATCGGTGACAGCAGCAACAAGGCGGTCGCGGCTTGCAGCGCCTGTGGCGGGGCCAGCTGGTGCAGGCGCTCGCCCAAGGCCCGGTTGCCGATCTGGTCGTGGTTTTGCAGGAACAGGACGAAAGCGCTGGGCGGCAGGTGACCGCTGGCCTCGCCGCGGGACTCACCGTGGCGGTTGGTATGGCCCTGGAAAACAAACCCCTGGCTCAGGCAGCGCGCGAGCTTTTCCGTGGTCTGCTCGGCATAGTCGGCGTAATAGGCATCGGTCTCGCCGGTCAGCAGCACGTGCAAGGCGTTGTGCCCGTCATCGTTCCACTGGGCGTCGTAGCCGTGCTCCAGCAGGCTGGCCTGGTTGTGTTCGTTCTCGACGGTCAACCAGACGTAGCGCGTCGGGTCGACCTGTTGGCGCACCGTGGTGGCGAGCTCCTGGAGGAAGTCCGGGTCTTCGATCGCATGCACCGCGTCCAGGCGCAGGCCGTCGAAACGGTATTCGAGCAACCACATCAGGGCGTTTTCGATGAAGAAATCGCGGACCTCGCGGCGCCGGAAGTCGATCGCCGCGCCCCAGGGTGTGTGCTTGTCTTCGCGAAAGAAGCCCTTGGCGTAGCGGTGCAGGTAGTTGCCATCGGGGCCGAAGTGGTTATAGACCACGTCGATAATGACCGCCAACCCATGGCCGTGCGCGCTGTCGATTAGATGCTTGAGCTGGTCCGGCGTGCCATAGGAGGCCTGGGGAGCGTAGGGCAATACACCGTCGTAGCCCCAGTTGCGATCGCCGGGAAACTGCGCCAGGGGCATCAGTTCGATGGCGGTCACGCCAAGCCCGGCCAGGCGTGCCAATTGTTGTTCGACGCCTTCAAAACCACCGAGGGCGCCAACGTGCAGTTCGTAAATGACCGCGTCGTACCAGGGGCGACCGGCCCAGTTGGTGTGTCGCCATTGGTAGGCGTGGGGGTCGACCACCACGCTGTGGCGATCGATATCACCGTCCTGGGCGCGGGAGGCTGGATCGGGCACCTCCAGCTCGCCATCGATGTTGAAGCGGTAACGAGTGCCAGCGGGGCAACGAGCCTGGATCATGAACCAGCCGTTGGCCTGGGGCAGCATCGGTATGGATTCTCCAGTGTCGAGTTCGACACTGACGTAAAAGGCATCCGGGGCCCATAGCGCGAAGCGGGTGTGCTCGGAATCGAGCAAGACCGCGCCGTGGGTCCAGGTTTCAGGCGTCCTTGACGGCATCGGTTACCTCATTGTCTGGCCGATTTTCCCAGCGATTTAGCTACCAGTTGTTCATAAAGTTCGGCATAGGGCTCTACGGCCTTGGACCAATTGAAGGGGGCCGACATCGCCCGGCAACGCATGGCATTTAGCAGCTCGGGAAACTCGAATACCTTGAAAGCCCGGCTCAGGGCCTGCTGGTAGCTTTCCACGGTGGATTCGTCGAACAGGAACCCGGTGATGCCATCCTCGATGGTGTCCGCCAGGCCGCCGGTATTGCGCGCAACCGGCAGCGAGCCGAAGCGCTGGGCGTACATCTGGCTCAAGCCGCACGGCTCGTAGCGCGATGGCATCAGCAGGAAATCGCTGCCGGCGAACATCCGCCGGGCATCGGTTTCGTTGAAGCCGATGCGCACGCCGATCTTGCCGGGAAAGCGCAACGCCAGTTCACGCATGGCCTGTTCTTCTTCCGGTTCGCCGCGGCCAATGATTGCGATCTGTCCGCCGGATTCGACGATGAATTCGGCGACGGCCTCGGTCAGGTCCAGGCCTTTCTGGTACACCAGGCGCGATACCACGGCGAACAGCGGGCCGGTCGTTTCATCCAGGCCGAACAGGTTGCGTACATGGGCAGCGTTGACCGCCTTGCCTTCCCAGTCGCCAATGGAGAACTGGCGCTGGAGATGTGAGTCGGTCGCCGAATCCCAGCTCTCGTCAATGCCGTTGGGGATCCCGCTGAGCAGGCCTTGTTGGGTTTTGGCGGCGAGGAATCCGTCAAGCCCGCAGCCGAACGCCGGGGTGGTGATTTCCTGGGCGTAGGTAGCGCTGACCGTGGTGATGTGGCTGGAATAGGCCATGCCGGCCTTGAGGAACGACAGCTTGCCGTAGAACTCCATGCCTTCCTGTTGCAGCGCGTGCTCCGGGATGCCCAGCTCCGGGCAGGAAGCCAGGCTGACCACGCCCTGGTACGCCAGGTTGTGGATGGTGAACAGGGTCGGGGTACGTTGGCCGCGCCAGTGCATATAGGCGGGGGCCAGGCCGGCCGGCCAGTCGTGGGCATGGACCAGGTCGGGGCACCAGTGGATCTGCGCCAGGTTGGCGGCGATGTCGGCTGCGGCCAGGCCCAGGCGGGCGAAGCGGATGTGGTTGTCCGGCCAGTCGCGGCCATTGTTGGCGCCGTAGGGCGAGCCTTCGCGGGCATACAGTTCGGGACAGATCAGGACGTAGATCACCAGACCGTCGGCCATGTCCATGCGGCCGATCTTGCACGGCGGCAGCGCTGCGTGGCCGCCCAGTTCGCCGATGATATGGATCGGATTGCCGCTGTTCATGACTTGCGGATACCCGGGGATCAGCACCCGGACATCATGCAGGCCGGCCATGGCCCGGGGCAGGGCGGAAGAAACGTCGCCCAGGCCACCGGTCTTGACCAGGTCGGCGATTTCCGAGGTCACGAACAGGATCTTCTTGCGGTTGGGGTTCTGTCGAACGACAGGGAGCAGTGCCTTGCCTCCGGTGGCCAGCACCGGTGCCGTCGGCGATTCAGCCGCCGGCGGTAATTGAGAGCGGACTTGCTGTGGTTCCAAGGCAGCACTGATCATAAATAACTCCTATTTCTCGATCTGTTTCCGGCAAGCGCCAGAGCTGTTGTTTCATTGGCCGAATCCTGCGGCCAGGCGCACGAGCGCTACGCAAGGAGAGCAAAGCGCTGCCCAATGCGGCGAAGCGAATCAGGTGAGGGGGCCGTTGCAAGGAATGCTCCAGCAGTTGTTGCCCTTCCTCTAACCTGACCTGTCGCCGTTGTGAAAAGTTTCGACTTTTTTTCCTTCGGATGACCGGTCGGTTTTCCCCACGGAAAGGCAGTCTAGGTCAGAAGCTAGAGCGCTGCGGTTCGGTTCGTCGAATTGTCCGACAATCACGTCGATTGTCGGCAATGTCTTACACGAAGCAGGGGAATACGAACCGACGAAGTGCAGGTTGTTTGAAACATTCTGAGTGTAGGAAGGGCGCGATGGTTCAATCGCGTGCACGGTTCCACAGCGCTTCGCACCATAAGGGGGCGGGCTGAATGGAGGCGTTTTGATGGCCTATAAGAGCGCGTTCATATGCCTTATGTGGGAGCGAGCTTGCTCGCGATAGCGGTGTGTCAGCCATACAACTGCAACTGATCTACCGCCATCGCGAGCAAGCTCGCTCCCACAGTGGAGGGGATATTCAACCAGCCGCGGTCAGCACCCGGATCGGCTTGCCAGCCGCCCAGGCCTGCAGGTCCTCGATCATCTGGCCGTAGAACTGCCGATAATTCTGCCGGCTCACATAACCCGCGTGAGGTGTGGCCAACACGTTGTCGAGGGTCCGGAACGGGTGCTCGGGCGGCAACGGTTCCACGGCGAATACGTCCAGCGCGGCGCCTGCCAGGCGTTTGTGCCGGAGTGCGTCGATGAGGGCCGCCTCGTCGACAATCGGCCCGCGCGCGGTATTGACCAGCAGCGCCTCGGGTTTCATCCTGCCCAGGGCCTGGGCGTCCACCAGGCCCCGGCTGCGCTCGCTGAGCACCAGATGGATCGAGAGGATATCAGCCTGCTCGAACAGCGCTTGTTTGCTCACGTATTGCACGCCGGCCGCTGCCGCTCGCTCGGCGGTCAGGTTCTCGCTCCAGGCGATCACACGCATGCCGAACACCTGGCCGAACTGCGCCACGCGCGTGCCGATGCTGCCCAGGCCCAGGATCGCCAGGGTCTTGCCGTACAAATCACCGCCCAGGCCCTGTTGCCACAGTCCGGCGCGCAGGGCGTTGGCTTCCGGTACAAGATTGCGGCTCAGGGCCATGATCAGCGCCCAGGTCAGTTCCGGCGCAGCGTGCTTGTAGCTCTCGGTGCCGCAGACCTGGATGCCCAGTGTCGCGGCAGCCTTGAGGTCGAGGGCGGCGTTGCGCATGCCGCCGGTCAGCAACAGCTTCAGGTTGGGCAGGCGGCGCAGCAGTTCTTCGTCGAAGCGGGTGCGCTCGCGCATCACGCAGATGACGTCGAAGCGTTGCAGGCGCTCGGTGAGGGTGTCGCGGTCGGCGGGGTAATCGTGCAGGAAGGTCACTTCACCAATGCTATCGAGCACCGACCAGTCCACCACGTCCCTGGCGACGTCTTGCCAATCGTCGATGACTGCTATTTGCACCGCCATGGAACACCTCTATCAGGGAATGGGTTTGTCCAGCCAGCCGAGCAGCGCCTGGTGGAACCGCGCCGGCTCTTCCATTTGCGGCGCATGCCCCAGGTTGGGGAATTCCACCAGGGTCGACTGCGGGATCAGTCCGGCGACCTGTTTGCCTAGCACCTCGTAACGGCCCAGCCGGGCTTTCACGGCCGGTGGGGCAATGTCACTGCCGATGGCGGTGGTGTCGGACGTCCCGATCAACAGCAGCGTGGGGACCTTCAGGTCCTTGAACTCGTAATAGACCGGCTGGGTGAAGATCATGTCGTAGATCAGCGCCGAATTCCACGCTACTTGTGTATGTCCCGGGCCCTTGTTCAAGCCGGCGAGCATGTCGACCCAACGCTCGAACTCCGGTTTCCAGCGCCCGCCGTAATAGGTGTTGCGCTCGTAGTTGCGAATGCCCTCGGCGTTGAGTTTCAGCTCGCGCTCGTACCATTGGTCCACGGTGCGGTAAGGCACGCCAAGGGCTTTCCAGTCCTCGAGGCCGATGGGGTTGACCATCGCCAGCCGTTCGACCTGGTCGGGGAACTGCAAGGCATAGCGGGTGGCAAGCATGCCACCGGTGGAGTGGCCCAGCACGATAGCCTTCTGTACGCCGAGGGCCTTGAGCAGGGCCTGGGTGTTGATCGCCAACTGCTGGAAGCTGTACTGGTAATGGTCCGGCTTGCTCGACGTGCAAAAACCGATCTGGTCCGGGGCGATGACCCGGTAACCGGCGTCACTGAGCGCCTTGATCGAATCGCCCCAGGTGGCGGCGCAGAAATTCTTGCCATGCATCAGCACCACCGTCCGGCCGTTGGCCTTGCCTTGGGCGGGCACGTCCATATAGCCCATCTGCAGCGATTTGCCCTGGGACTGCAAGGCAAAATGCTTGAGCGTATAGGGGTACTCGAAACCCTCAAGCTGCGGGCCATAGGCCGGGCCTTCAGGTGGGTTCGCGGCCTGGGCGAGCATTGGCAAGGCAGCGGTGAGGAACAGGCTGGGCAGCCAGCGGGCGGTCAAACGCGACATGGGCAATCTCCTTGAGGCAACCGGCCGATCCTGGAACGGCTCGATTATGGCGACATTAACCACAGGCAACCCAAGCGCAGGAACGTTCAACCCATCCAGCCGAGGGTCGCCCAGGTGAGCACGCCATAACGCAGGCCTTTGGCGAGCGTCACGATCAACAGGAAGCGCCGCCAGGGCTCACCCATCACGCCGGCGACCAATGTCAGCGGATCGCCGATGATGGGCAGCCAACTGAGCAACAGCGACCAGTAGCCATAGCGCTGGTAGTGCCGACGGGCCTTGTCCAGAAGGGACGGGCTGACCGGAAACCAGCGGCGATCCTTGAACTGTTCCAGGCGTGTGCCCAGCCACCAGTTCACCAGCGAACCGAGGACGTTGCCTAGGGTTGCAGCTGCCAGCAGCAGCCAGATCGCGTAACGTTCGCTGAGTAGCAGGCCCACCAGCAGCGCCTCGGATTGCAACGGCAGCAGGGTCGCCGCGCCAAACGCTGCAAAGAACAGCCCGATATACGCTTCGCCCATCAATGGGCCGGATAGTCCGCCACCACGGTTTGCGTCCCGTCTTTTTTCAGCCCGATCACTTGGTAGGCATCGCTCATGCCGTCCATCTCCATGCCCGGCGAGCCCATCGGCATGCCGGGCGCGGCCACGCCAAGCAGGTCGTCGCGTTTGCTCAATGCCAGCACCTGCTCGGCAGGAACGTGGCCTTCGACGAATTTGCCGTTGATTTCGGCGGTGTGGCAGGAACGCAGGTTGGGCGCGACGCCAAGGCGTTGCTTGACCGCGCTCATGTCGGCCTCGACATGGTCGTTGACCTTGAAACCGTTCTCCTGCAAGTGGGATATCCACTTCTTGCAGCAACCGCAATTGGCATCGCGGTGCACATCGATGGTCGCCGGTTCGGCGGCCTGGGCCAGGGCGGAAATGAGCAAGGTACTCAAGGCGAGCAGATGCAGGGGATGGGCCATGGGAGTGGTCTCGTAGCGAACAGTTTGGAAGGAGGATAACAGACTAGCGGCGAGCGGCTGACACGAGGCTGAGGCGCGGATTACAGATTTGTCAGCTTTGCCAAAGCAGGTGGCCGGGGGGATGCCGGTGCCTTTTGTGGGAGCGAGCTTGCTCGCGATGGCGGAGGGTCAGCTACGATAATGCTGGTTATGCCGCCGCTATCGCGAGCAAGCTCGCTCCCACAGTTATTGGTGAATGCCTCTTAGCGAACCTTGAACCGCCCCATGATCGCATTCACCCGGCTGTTGGCTTCCAGCAGCTGGCGGGTGTTGTTCTGGCTGGCCAGGCCGCTTTCCACCAGTTCCTCGACCATATGGCGGATCTGAACCATGCTGCGGTTGATTTCCTCGGTCACTGCGCTCTGCTGTTCGGCGGCGGTGGCGATCTGGGTGCTCAGGCTGTTGATCTGGCTGACGGAGCCGGCCATTTCATCCAGGCCCGAGTTGACCCGGGACGTGGCGTCGGCCGCCGATTGGCAACTGGCCTGGGTGTTTTCCATGGCCGCGACCGACGAGGTTACGCCCTGGGTCAGGCGGGTCAGCATTTCATTGATTTCCGAGGTGCTGGCCTGGGTGCGGGCGGCGAGGGCGCGGACTTCGTCGGCGACTACCGCGAAGCCACGGCCCTGCTCGCCGGCCCGGGCCGCTTCGATGGCGGCATTGAGGGCCAACAGGTTGGTCTGCCCGGCGATGGCGCCGATCACGCCGAGAATCTCGGTGATGCGTTGCGCGTCCTGCTGCATGTCTTCGACTTTGCGCGTGGCGCTGGCGACTTCATCGATCAGCGCCACGACGCTGTTGGACGCTTCACCGACCACGACCCGCGAACGATCGGCATGCTCATTGGCGCGCTGGGTGAACGCTGCCGTTTCGGCGGCGTTTTGCGCCACGCTTTCAGCGGTGGAGCTCATCTCGGTGATGGCTGTCACGGTCTGGTCGGTTTCCGAGGCGTGGCGCATCAGGATTTCGCTGGTATGGGCCGAACTCCGCTGCAGGCTGTCCAGGCCCGAGGCCATGGCGCCGGTGGCCTGGGTGACTTCGCCGATCATGTCTTGCAGATAGGCGATGAACCGGTTGACCGAATGGCCAATGGCGCCCAGTTCGTCTTCGGCACGGATGGTGATGCGTCGGGTCAGGTCGGCATCGCCAGTGGACAGCGCGTCGATATTGCCTTTGAGGACCTTCATGCGGTGGGTCAGTTGGCGGATGGCGTACAACTGCATCAGCACCAACAGGATCACCAGCGGAATCTGCAGCAGGCTCAGCGTGCTCAACACGTCGTCACGCTGGGCGGTGATCAGGCGGGTCGGCAGGGCAGTGGCGAGGAACCATGGGGAGCCTTCGATGGGGCGCATGAAAAACGTGCTGGCCTCACCCTTGTTGTCGAACTCGAGCCGTTGCAACGGCTGGTCACGGTTGGCCAGGCCTGCCTTGACCTGAGCGGCGAACGGCGAGGTAGCCGCCAGCTCGCTGATGTTCTTCAGCACGATCGGCCCGCTGATACGCGAGCTGTTGCTGATGATCTTGCCGTCGGCTTCGACGATCAGCATCTCGGCGCTCAGTTCCGCTTCCTTGCGCGCGATCAGATCGTTGAAAAAGCCCAGGGTCACGTCAATGGTGGAAACGCCGTAAGGCGCGCCGTTCTTCTGGATCGCCATGGCGCAGTTGGTCCGTGGCTCGGCGCTGGCGTCGTCCTTGTAGGCGGCGGCCCAGGCGCATTTGCCGGGAGGGGTGGCCATGCCGCCCTTGTGCCACGGTTGTTCGAAATAGTTCGGCGCAGCGTCGCTGTTCCAGAAGGTGTTGACCGCCAGTTTGCCGGATGCGTCGCGGTGCCAGAACGTGCTGAACTTGCTGCGACCCTCGGCGCGCTGGTTGGGCAGTGGCCAGATCCCGCCGCCGAACACCTTCAATTCGCCGTATTGATCCACCAGGCCAGGCAATACCTTGTCGATGGCGTCGCTGTCGAGCAGCGGGATGGTCTGGGTGATGCTCCGCTGCTGCGCCTGCACCTTGCTCAGCTCGCCCTGGATCTGTTCCGCGACCTCTTCGATGCGGTTCAGCGCTACTTGTTCCTCGGTCTGGCGCAGCTTTGGCGCGACCAGATAGCTGATACCGACCACCGTCAGGATGGACAGCACCAGGATGAACAGAACCAGGAACAGCGTATAGCGGGCTTGAATGGTGCGGAATGCGGGCATGTAGAGATTCCTTGCACGATGGCGGCTTTCTAGAGACAAGTGGAACGGACGTACTTGTCTTTATCGGCCTATCGCCAGCGGTCTTGAACTCCATGGCGCACTTTGTTGGTTCAGGACCCGTCGTAACTGCGCCAAAAACGCTCCGACGGCTGTACCATGGGCATCCGTTTGCGGCCTCGCCATCGCACTGGGCACGAGCCTGGCAGGCGCGCGGAAACAGCACGAATACATTCAGGAAATTGGCAAATGACTCATTCGCAACGTTTGAAATACTCGATCCTGGTGGTCCTCGTTGTCCTGGCAATCATGCTCGGGCTGTCATGGATGCAAGGTAAAGGCATGATCAGCGAGCAGCTGTTTCAATACATTGCTATTGCCGTGGCGGTCATCGTGGTGGTGATCAACGGGGTGATGAGGCGCAAGGTCAAGCCTTGAGCCCCGGCTACTGCTTGGCGTTGAGCACGGCCACCGCACTCGGGTGCAAGCTGTAGCTTTTATCCGGATGGAGGCTGACGACCCCCTCGCTGCACAGGCGCTTGAGCACCTCGCGTACACTGAGGAAGGACAACGGAATGTCCAGCCCCAGCAACTGGCTATGCACGCCCCGCACCCCCAGTTGCCGATTCTCTTCGGCGGCCTTGAGCAGCGCATCGATCACCTTCAGGCGGATCAGGCTCGTTCGCAGCCCGTAGCTCTTGAGCAGGCGCCTGATGTGGTCATTGCCGCCGCGTTCCGTTGGCTTGGCGAAAACGTTATTGGTGGTGCTCATTGACACACGTGCCGATCCTGGCTTGCCCTCCATGGGCATCGGTGCGTTATGCATGTAAAGACTCCTTAACAGCCTGATCAGAAAAGGTCATGAAATGCTCTCTTCTATAAGACGAACGAGGAGGGCGAATCATGAAGGGGGCGATGTGAAAAAAATGCCTGAAATCAGCAAAGCCCCGCAGTCAGGCGGCTGTCTGCGGTTAAATTTTTTTCATCCGGTTCGTTCCCAAGGGAGGCGTATTGGTTTTCGATCAGGAGTGAGCGTGAGAATGTCCGGGCAGTTATCGAGGTTTTGCCTTGCGGGTGCGTTGCTGGGGATGGCCCTGGGTGTCAGTACCGTTGTCAGCGCGCGAGGAGAGGTGGAGCAGGCCACCGCCGAGATTCGCCGCACCAGTTTTGGCGTGCCGCACATACGCGCCCAGGATGAGCGTGGATTGGGCTACGGCATCGGGTACGCGTATGCGCAGGATAATCTTTGCCTGCTGGCCAATGAGATCGTGACGGTCAACGGCCAGCGCTCGCGTTACTTCGGCCCCGAACAGGTCACCCTGGAGCAGCGGTCCAACCGGGCCAGCGACCTGTTCTTCAGCTGGCTCAACACGCCTCAGGCCGTATCCGGTTTCTGGCAGGCCCAGACGCCCCAGGTGCAGCAACTGGTCGAAGGCTACGTGGCCGGTTACAACCGCGCACTGGCCGAGCGCAAGGCACAGGGCTTGCCCGCACAGTGCGCCAGCGAATGGGTGCGGCCAATCACGGCGCTGGACCTGGTCAAGCTGACCCGGCGCCTGTTGGTGGAAGGTGGCGTCGGCCAGTTCGCCGAGGCCGTGGCGGGCGCGCAGCCGCCCAAGGCGACCACACAGGCCGACACCTCGATGTCCGGCTTCGAGGTCGCCGCGACCCGCCAGCAGCGCTTCGCCCTCGACCGCGGCAGCAACGCCGTGGCAATCGGCAGCGAACGTTCGTTCAACGGTCGCGGCATGTTACTCGCCAATCCCCATTTCCCCTGGGTGGGCGGCATGCGCTTTTATCAGATGCACCTGACCATTCCCGGCAAGCTGGATGTCATGGGCGCCGCGTTGCCCGGCTTGCCGATGATCAATATCGGTTTCAGCCAGCACCTGGCCTGGACCCATACCGTCGACACCTCCAAGCATTTCACCCTGTACCGCTTGCAGCTCGACCCGAAGGACCCGACCCGCTATCTGCTGGACGGCAAGTCAGTGCCGATGAGCCAACAGGTGGTCACGGTGGACGTCAAGCAGGCCGGCGGGCAGGTCAAGCCGGTTTCGCGGGTGGTGTACGGCTCGCAATTCGGGCCGGTTGTGCAATGGCCTGGCAAGCTGGACTGGGACAACCGCTTCGCCTACAGCCTGCGGGACGCGAACCTGGAGAACGATCGCGTGCTGGCGCAGTGGTACGCCATGAATCAGGCCGTCACGCTCAAGGATCTGCAGGCGTCGGTCCAGCGGATCCACGGAATTCCCTGGGTCAATACTCTGGCGGTGGACGACCAGGGACAAAGTCTCTACATGAACGTTTCGGTGGTGCCCAACGTTGACGCGGCCAAGCTGGCGCGGTGCAGTGATCCGAGGGCCGGGCTGAAACTGATCGTGCTGGATGGCTCGCGCAGCGAATGCAACTGGAGCGTGGACCCCAAGGCCGCGCAAAAGGGCATCTATGCCGCCGACAAACTGCCGCAGTTGTCGCGTCGTGATTACGTGCAGAACTCCAACGATTCGGCCTGGATGGTCAATCCCGCTCAGCCCTTGTCCGGTTATTCGCCACTGATCAGCCAGCAGGACCAACCGCTGGGGTTGCGCGCACGTTTCGCGCTGGATCGACTGGGCCAGTTTGGCAAAGACGGGCCGGTGCAAGTGGATGAGTTGCAGCGCATGGTCATGGACGACCAGGTTTACCTGGCGGAACAGTTGATGCCGGACCTGCTGGCCTTCTGCGCCGGGGACCTGAAGGCTGATGCCGCCGCTCTGACTGCAGTATGCACCCGCCTGAAGGCCTGGGATCGCACGGCGAGCCTGGACAGCGGCGTCGGCTTCGTGCATTTCCAGCAGATCATGAAAACGCTGCAAGCCGTGCCTGATACCTGGCGCGTCGCGTTCGATCCGAAAGATCCGCAACACACTCCGCGGGGCCTGGCAATCGAGCGGCCTGCGGTGGCCGAGGCGCTGCGCCAGGCCATGCTGGCTTCACGGGAGTCGGTGAAATCGGCGGGGCTGTCAGCGGACAGCCGCTGGCGGGACGTCCAGGTTGCCAGCCAGGGCGGTCGGCAGACGCCGATCCACGGCGGCCCGGCGGAGCTGGGAATCTATAACGCGATCCAGAGTGTGCCGGGGGCGAACGGCAAGCGGGAAGTGGTCAGCGGCACCAGCTATCTGCAAGTGGTGACATTCGATGGCAGCGGCCCGCAGGCCCAGGGACTGCTGGCGTTTTCCATTTCCAGTGACCCGGCCTCGCCTTACTCGGCGGACCAGACCCAGGCATTCTCGAAGCGGCAGTGGAGCACGCTGCCCTTTACCGAGCAGCAGATCAAGGCCGATCCGAACTACCAGGCCAAGGTCATCCGCGAGCGTGATGAGGCGGGCAGGGTCGCGACGCAGTAAGGCAGCTTTGTCGTGAAGAAAAGCCGCGACCCGAATGGGCGCGGCTTTTTTAATGTTTGGCCGGATGATGACCGATGGAATTGAGGACCAGGTTGCCGTCCTGGTTCTGGGTCAGATAGATCGGCAGGACCTTGGGCAGCGAGGGCACGAGGTTCTTCACTTCGTTGAGGTTGTAGATGCCGCCGACACGCAGGGTGCCGGTAGCATGGTCGGCCAGCATGACGGGACGTTCGAGGTAGCGATTGATCAATGGCAGTGCGTCGGAAAGGGCCAGGTCATTCAGCACCAGCTTGCCGTTGCGCCAGGCCAGGGAGCTGTCGCCGGGTTCGATCTCGCGTACCTGCGGCTGGTAGTCGCCCGCCTTGTAGCTTGCCTGCATTCCCGGTGACAGTTGCGAGCCGCCCGCAGTGGCGTTCATGTTGCTGGTCACCCATACCGAGCCTTCCACCAATGTGACCCGAACCTGGTCCTGATACATCCACACGTTGAAACGGGTGCCTGTCACACGCACCTGGCCCTGGCCCGCCCGAACGACGAAAGGATGCCGGGTGTCGTGACTGACATCGAAGAACGCCTCGCCTTTTTTCAGCGTGACCCGACGCTCATGCTTGTAGTTGGCGAACACCAGTTCGCTGCCAAGGTTGAGCTCCACCTGGCTGCCATCGCCCAGCGTGACATGACGTACGCTCGCGCCGGCTTCCAGGCGCTGGTACGAGTTAGGCAGCCACCCCATGTTCCAACCGGTAATCGCGGCCAAGGGCAAGCCCAGCGCGATCACCGCGGCGGCGACAGCCAGACGGCTCCAGCGCGGCCGTGGCCGCCGGGCTGGCAGGGTCGGCGCGGATTCGACACGCGGCAGATGCTCGGCCACGCCCCAGATTTCCAGCATGGCCTGGTATTCGAAAGCGTGCAGAGGGTCGGCGTCATGCCATTGCTTGAACGCCAATCGGTCGGCATCGGTGCAGTCATCAGCGTGCAAACGCATGCACCAATGCGCGGCCGCATCGCTGATGGCGTCGTATTCGGCTTCCGAGAGTATTCGTTCGGTCATTGGCTGTTCCTGGTTTGCCGCATTCTAACCTTCGACGGCAGCTGCCGAGAACAACCGACATGGCGATTAAGCATCAAATACCCTTGTTTTTCATGTGATAAAACCGGGCGTTGCCCCGTATGGCCGTACCGTCGCACAAACGGCGTGAAAAAAAGATCAAACGCGTTCCAGCGATGATGCTATGGCGTAGCCACCGGAGGCGGATCCATTTGTCGCCCCAGCTCACAAATGAGCAGCGCTATAGAGTCGGCATTTTTAAACATGACGTCGATCCGTCGATCCGCTGAGTTCAGGTCCAGAAATGCGTCGCGGGCTTGCTCCAGATTTGCAGTGCTGGTGATTTGCAGGATTTTTCTGACGGTATCTTTGTGCTTGGGCAGGAGGTCGAGGCTCTTGAACGAATGGGTTGCACGGTCCCAATCCGTGAACAGGCGTGCGCGCGGCGTGGTCCACGAAAAACCGTTGAGTTGCAGGTCCTTTTGTTCATCGGCTTTTTTTTGTGCCAGTTGAGTCACTGTTGAAATGAGGTCGTGGAATGGTAAGTAGGCGCCCAGGTAGACGATATCCAGTGTGTCGCACAGCAGATGGGACAGTTCATGAATGAAGGTTGAGCCTTGGGCGTGCGCGTCGACATTGAATGTATCGGGCACGGCACTGCTGTACCAATGCGGCACCATGGCGAAAAACTCCTGGGTGAGATAAATCCTGCCGCCCTTGCCGGCCTCGAATACGAAGGCACTCGCATCATAGTTGGCGCTTTTGGCGATGCCGATAACGATGCGACTGCCGTTTTTATGAAGCCACAACGGATCCGCCAGCGTCTGGCAGATCGGGGCGATGGCGGTGTGTATTTTTTCTACAAGGCGCGCGTCGATCACCCTGACGCCGAGAAAAGTCGTCAGGAAGGTGTCCAGTCGGGACCCGGCAGGCATGCCGCCTTTGACCTGCTCAAGATTTTGCAGCGCGTTGCGGGAGTAATGCCGTGCCGTTTCCAGGGCTTGCTCGATCATGTTCGCGCGGGAGGGGGACATCCGGCGTATCTGCTTCATACCCCGTGCTTCAATATTGATGACTTCCTTCGCGTTGAAGTCGCTATGCATATCAGTCAAGGTTGACATCACTTTTCCGTAGCGAATGTGCCGCGAGTCTGGATCGATCAACCACTGCCCGGACTCAGACGAGCGCTTGAGCACTGGCCCCTCGGCGTGGCCATGGGTGATGCGCCAGTCATGGGCAGCTTTTGCTACCTGAAAGACTTTGCCGAACACCGGTGCGTAGTGCTTGCCGGACGCCAGGGCTTCGTAGGTTCCATCGAACGGGTGTTTCTTGAGGTCGGCCAGGCTGACCTTGAGGGCTTCGAATGGCTGCAGGTCTGTACGCGCTGCGCTGGTCAGGTGCTGCCAGTGAGATGCTTTTACCGCGGGGCGAGGCAGGGCGGCGGGACCCACCGGATCGAGCAGGCCGAAGGTATCGTCCCGATTGAGCCAGCCCAGGGAGACCATTTCCGCTGCGCCACAGATGAAATCATGCAAGCCTGCCCCCCAATTGCCCTGCTGGAAATCCTCGGAAGACGCCTTGAAATCCTCATAGGCATCTTTGAGAGTCTCGATCAACGCCAGTTTGCCAGGCAGTTCCCGGCCAAGGGCCTTGATGCCGGTACTGAACAAATGCACCACGGTTTGCCAGTCGAACTGGCGCGTGCCATCGGTGTGGGTTTTCAGCATGCCTGCCAGTAATGAGGTGTTGTCGTTGAACAACGTACCGAGCAGGTTGGCAATCGGGTTCGAAGCCAGGGTTATCTCCGAGAGTTTTCCTGCCGTGGACGCGAACAGATTTCGGAACGTGGCTTGCTGGCTTTCGGGGAGCCGGTGAATCAGCATGTCCTGAAGCACCCCTGGCGCATTGACTGCAGCGATGACCTTCGTTTCGTTCTCGAACTCGGTGAAAACATTCCCTTCGTGGTAAGGGGAATACAGGATATGCGGGGCTTTTGCATCGACACTCGACCCGATCAGATAGAGCCCGGTAGCCTTGACGGCTTCGGCGCCTTGCGTCTTGATCAGTTCCATCGGGCGGATGATTGCCTCGGCCCCGTCTGCTTCCAGCCGGGCGATGCTGTCCGGCATATCGAACACTTGGCTGATCAAGCTGAAGGCAAACGGAGAGAGATTCTGTTGCAAATATCTGGCGTGGGCGTGTTGCAGCAGTTGCCAGGGTAGTTGTTGATAAAATCGACTTTTCCTTTGCTCTATGCCCTCTGCGCTGTCGGACAGCTTGTCCAGCACATGCGCCCTGTAGCGGGTTGACGTACCCAACGACAGCAACATTTGCCTGAGAGCGGCTTCGTTCAAGTGGTTGGGTAGTTTTTGCGAGAGCATCGACGAAATCGTGAAGCCGGGTCGCTGGCGACTGTCGAGATGATTCAGGGCGAAATCGGTCAGGCTGCTTGCCGGGCCTGCCAGCGCAAGATGGGGCGAAATCAGCAGTGTGGCAGGGTCAAGGCCCGTATCGGGAAAACGTGTTTCCAACAGCGCCTTCAAGGTTCTGTCGACGTAGTTACGTAGAGGTTCTATGCCGTCCAGGTAGTCTTTGTCCTCGGTTACGCTGTTTCGATATTGTTCAAGCAGTTCGATGTGCTGTCGTTGGTCCTCGAGCGAGGCGGCACCCAACCAGGCGGGAAGCTTTTGCTGGAACCGGTAGGCATGGGCGATGCGCTCGGCAACTGGCAGGTTGGTAGCGGCGCCCTTGTCCAACAGTGCTTTCAGGCTTTCGAGCATTGCCGGTTCGGTCAGTCGCCAGTCACCTATCTGTAATGCACGCAAATACGCGTGTTCGGCCGCAAAGTGTTCGCTGAACGAAGTCATCCGATTCATCAGCACATTGCCTTCGATCAGTTCAAATGCCTCGAGCTGGTAGCGGGCATGGGGATTCCGTTGCGCGGGCGTGAGATTGGTCAGCACATCGAAACGCGACCGGGAGTTGGACAGGTATTGATTCAACTGTTGGCTGGCAAGGGCGATGGATGGAAAAACCTTGAGTCCGCAAGTGGGGAACCACAGGATTGCCATGCCGGAAAAAGGCGTATCCAGCCCGCCACGCTCGGTCAGCAGGAAGCAACTGGCCGGAGAAACGACGGTCGTGGCGCCTTCCGTTGTGCAGGTCAACTTCAGCGAATATACGTCCGGGCGGAAACCTTTGACGCTGGGGCGTTGTTCGCGGTCGGGGTAGTTTGCGTCGAAGGCAAACACGCTGTTGATGAGCTTGTGGGCGTCGGTCGACAGCGTCCCGTTGAGCTGCCGCAGCTCAGCCTCCTCCCGGATGCCCAGGGAAAAAGTGCTGCATAGCTTGGGAAGCAGCTTCCTCAGCTCGCTGTCGAGGAGCTCCGATTCGCTTGAATGGGGTAACTCTGTGAACTCGCTATCGAAAGCTTTTTGCACGCTGTCATAGGTCTTGAGCTTTCTGTGCAGCACATCGGCGATGAAATTGGAGGGGCGCAGGTTTCCATAAAACGCAGCGCGCGCGCCCCAGTGTCCGTCCACCTTCTGGTCGAGCAGGCCGTTGTCGATCAGGGTGCGTATATCGAGCGCCTTGTCCAACAGCGCATGGATATCGACCTCGCCCTGGCGGGACATTTCCAGTGCGAAATGAATATTGTCCACCTGTTTGGCAATGATCGCCTGGCCCAGGGACTCGGCTACGGGCAAGCTCACCTCCTTGCCGGAGACCTGCGGAGCGTCGAAGCGCAGAATACGGTTGCGTTCCTCAAGGCTCAGCAGTCCATAAAGGGCGTCCATTTGCGGGGCCGCAGTGGGCGGGCCCAGCAACGTATCCCTGAAGCCCAGATGATGGTCAACTTGCTGAATGCCTTTGCCAGGGGTGTAAAGGTAGTGCCCATTCGCGCTGATCATCAACGAGCCCGCCAGTTCGACGCTATGGGTTTCATGTTCCCAGAGGCGAATCGTTTCGATGAACATCAGCCTCTCGTCGTGGCGAGATGGCCGGAACAGACGATGCAGCTCGCTGCTTTGTGCTTCTGTCAGTTGGCCTTTTTCGCCTTCGATAACGATCGCTGACCGTAGCTTGTCGTCGATGACACGGGACAGAAACTGTCGCCGTGAAATGTTCAGGGCACTCGCAGCGTCCCAGTAGGCCTCGAGGCGATCAGTGAGGTGGCGCACCAGATTCCTTGCGGTGAGCTTTACCATGGTCTGCCAGTGCAAGGCGTTTGCGGGCGATTCCTCGGTGGAGGGGTGAGTGAAAGCCGCCTCGTATCCGTCAGGCCAGCCCTGATGATGGAAGTAGATCAGCACTGCATCACTCAGTGGCATGTTCCGGGTCCACTGCTGTAACGGGACGTCCGCGCCCTTGATGAGACTGAGCGAGACGCGTGCCTGCTTATGATCGAAGTTGTCCAACAGCTCCTGCAATATCTGGTCAAGCATCGCTGCCAACGACGGAACCTGGAGCAACTCATGCACCATTGCCTGGGCGTTGAGTTCCTGGGCATTGCTGATCGATGCCAATCGTGTCTCGAGCGGATCTCCGTAGACTGTTCGGCGGGTTTTCTGAAAGGATGCGCCATAGAGTTCGTTGCGCTGGGAGAGCGAAAGGAGGCAAAACAGCTCATCCCGTTCCAGCGGTGTCGCCAGCATTTCATCAAGCCTGTGCTCGAGGGTCTCCGGGCTATCGAACTTTGCGATGCCGCCGTACGGTGTATAGAGGAACGCAGGGTGATCGCCCTGCGCGCTGAGCACCAGGCAACCGGCGAGCGGGATAAAGGGTTTGCCCTGGACATCCAGGGTAATTGTTTCGATCGTCATTGCGGGTGACTGCTCGCCGCGTTGCGTGTAGTTGGGCAGGGCAGCGTGATGCAGCCAGTCAAGATCTGCCTGGGTCAACCCGTGGGGCGCGGTCAATTCATTCAGGCGCCGGGCTTTGAATATTTCAGGAAATAGCAGGGGCGGGTTTGCACTAGTCATCGTTGCTTCTCGATCAGGCGCCTCAAGGCGATACGGCCATCAGTGAGGGGCCAGAGTAGGCAACGAGGAACGGGCGAAGGTGGTACATAGTTACCGCACGCAAGCTGCAGGCCTGTCGGACCACGGCGCGGGCGTTGCACGGTTGACATGGCGGCCGTGAAGCGGTAATCAGCGAGCTCGCCTCTTCACGCTGTTGCTACCTCCAATAATCATTCTGGAGCTTCAGATGCCCGCGCTACCCGATCCTGCCGGTCCTTGCACATTGTCCTATGAAGCGTTGGTGAGTTTGCTGGAGCAGATTTTCCTGCGCCATGGCACCTCGATCGATGTCGCCCGCACCCTGGCCGAGAACTGCGCCGGCGCCGAACGCGATGGCGCCCACAGCCATGGGGTGTTTCGCATGCCCGGGTATGTTTCGACGTTGAACAGCGGCTGGGTCAACGGCCAGGCCGTGCCGATCGTCGAGGATGTTGCGTCCGGGTTCGTCCGGGTCGATGCCTGCAACGGCTTTGCCCAGCCCGCCCTGGCCGCCGCCCGCCCATTGCTGGTGGACAAGGCTCGCAGCGCCGGTATCGCGGTGCTGGCGATACGCAACTCTCACCACTTCGCCGCGCTGTGGCCGGATGTCGAGCCGTTCGCCTATGAAGGCCTGGTGGCCTTGAGCGTGGTCAACAGCATGACCTGTGTGGTGCCCCATGGCGCGGATCGGCCATTGTTCGGTACCAATCCCATTGCTTTCGCCGCCCCACGCAACGGCGGCGAGCCGATTGTTTTCGACCTCGCTACCAGCGCCATCGCCCATGGCGACGTGCAGATTGCCGCGCGCAAAGGTGAGCGATTGCCTCCCGGCATGGGGGTGGACAGTCTCGGTCAGCCGACCTGTGATCCGAAGGCGATTCTGGAGGGCGGCGCGCTACTGCCGTTTGGCGGTCACAAAGGGTCGGCCTTGTCGATGATGGTGGAACTGCTGGCGGCCGCGCTGACGGGGGGCAACTTTTCGTTCGAGTTCGACTGGCACAACCATCCCGGAGCCAAGACTCCCTGGACCGGACAGTTGTTGATCGTGATCGATCCGAGCAAGGCCGCCGGCCAGGATTTCGCTTCACGCAGCGAAGAATTGGTCAGGCAGATGCACGGTGTCGGATTGCGTCGGTTGCCAGGGGATCGCCGACACCGTGAGCGCAGCAAGTCCAGCGAACAGGGGATTGTGCTGGACGAGCAGACGCTGGGCCAACTGCGCGAGTTGGCGGGGCTATAGGCTTTTTTGGCTGGGGCTTAACGGCGTCCCAGCAACAAGCCCACCACGAGCCCGAAACCCGCGGAAATCGCTACGGTCTGCCAGGGATGGCCGCCGATATAGGCTTGCGTGGCATCAACCATCGGGCGCGTGCGCTCCCGTGCGCTGGCGACCGAATCCAGGGCTTGGCGCAGTTTCTGTGAAATCTGCTCGCGCAGGTTCTCCGCGTCCTCGCCAACCAGGGCGGCACCGCTCTTGAGCAGCTTCTCCGACTCTTCAATCAATGCTTTCAGTTCGCTGAAGGCTTGATCCTTGATTTGCTCTCCGTTCGCTTGCGCGGCGCTTGTGCGAGCCATTGAAGTACTCCTTGAGGTTGATGGCAGTGAACAATGGAGTGTTGCGCTTGGGCAAAAGTTGCAGCAGTTGGCATGGCCCAGGGCCGCTGGCAAAAATCATGGTTAAGACGTTTCTGTGCAAGGTGTAAGATGGCGCCTATTTACGCAACAGGAAATTCCCCATGAGTTTCAATCTGGCTGACAAGCCCCTGGCCGAGCGTGCGGCGCTGGAAGATGAAAAATCCCGACTTTTCGAGCTGTGGCAAAACAATCTGGGCAAGGCCAAGGGTGACGCTGCGCGGTTGTTTGGCGAACGCTCCAAGCGCAAGGGCAAATGGGCCGAGTGGGTGCGCGCCGAGCTGGACGGCATGTCGCCTCCGGAGTACGCCAATATGGTGCGCAGTGAGGTCAATCGACTGATGGCCGCGAACAAATAACCTCAGTTGAAGGTCGCGACAATGGCCTCGCGCACTTTCTCCACGGCCGGATCCCGCTGCGCATGGGTCCGCCACCCTAGCTCGATCGGGTAGCGCGGCAACGCCAGCGGGCAGGGCAACAGCGACAGGCCGCTGAGCGCCGCAATGGCCGTGGCGGCATGGTCCGGAATGGTCGCCACGGCCTGGCTGCCCTTGAGCAGGAACGGCAGCGCGGCGAAGTGAGTGGTCGAGGCGCTCACCCGTCGGCGCAGGTCGAGTGCGGCCAGTCCTTCATCAGTGATGCCGATGAAACCGCCCGATGAAACCAGCAGATGCTCGCGCGCCACGAACGCTTCCAGGCTCAGGCCCTGCTGGTCCTCCGTCAGGCTGGCAGGGTCCACCAGGCAGGCGTAGCCGCCTTCGCCGAGGACTTGGCGACTGAGCAGCCGCTCGGTAAATCCTCCCGCTGTAATCGCCACGTCCAGGCTGCGCTCCATCAAGGCGCGACCGACGATCTGGCTGTGGGTCTGGCGAAAGATCAAGCGCAGGCCCGGCGCTCTTCGCGCAACTTCCTCGATCAATCGCCGGCCATAGGCAATTTCAAAATCATCCGACAGCCCGACGATGACTGAGCGGCCCTCGTAGTGGCTGGCGCCCGGATCGATCATCGCCAGGCTCTGGCGGCATTTGTCCAACGCTTCGCTGATCACCGGTTTCAGTTGGTTGGCCCGCAATGTCGGCGCCAGGCCGCGGCCGGTGCGCACGAACAACTGATCGTCGTACACGCTTCGCAGCCTGCGCAGCGCCGCGCTGATGGCCGATTGAGTGACGCCCAGGCGCAGGGCGGCGCGGCTTGCACTGGATTCGTCGTGCAGGGCTTCGAAGGTCTTCAGCAGGTTCAGGTCTACATCGGCGATATTCATTTGCTTCATATCTTTTAGCAGCGGGCAGGGCTTTATTCATGATCCGTCGGCGCCTGAGAATCAGCAACACTTGAAATCACGGAGTTGAAGACCATGCCCAAATCCATTGTGGCTGCCTTGCAGATCGGCTCGCTGCCAGGCGGCAAAGGCGAAACCCTCGCGCAGATTCTTTCCTACGAAGACGCTATTCGTGAGGCCGGTGCACGCCTGGTGGTCATGCCCGAGGCGCTGTTGGGCGGCTATCCCAAGGGCGAGACATTTGGCACCCAGCTCGGCTATCGGCTACCGGAAGGGCGCGAAGCGTTTGCCCGCTACTTTGCCAACGCCATCGACGTGCCCGGTGCGGAAACCGAGGCGCTGGCGGGTCTTTCGGCGCGAACCGGGGCAAGCCTGGTGTTGGGCGTCATCGAGCGCGCCGGCAATACGCTGTACTGCACCGCGCTGTACTTTGAACCGGACGCCGGCCTGGTCGCCAGGCATCGCAAACTGATGCCCACCGGCACTGAGCGGCTGATCTGGGGCAAGGGTGACGGTTCGACGTTACCGGTGATCGACAGCCAGGTTGGGCGCGTGGGCGCGGCGGTGTGCTGGGAAAACATGATGCCGCTGCTGCGCACCGCGATGTATGCCAAGGGCGTGGACGTCTGGTGCGCGCCGACGGTGGATGAGCGGGAAATGTGGCAGGTGAGCATGCGGCATATCGCTCATGAAGGGCGTTGCTTCGTGGTCAGTGCCTGCCAGGTCCAGGCCTCGCCGGCAGAGCTGGGTATCGAGGTGGCGAACTGGCCGGCGGAGCGGCCGTTGATCGCGGGCGGCAGCGTGATTGTCGGACCCATGGGCGACGTGCTGGCCGGGCCGTTGAGGGGCTCCGTCGGATTGCTGACTGCTGAAATCGATACCGATGAGCTGGTGCGGGCGCGTTACGACTATGACGTGGTCGGGCACTACGCCCGGCCCGATGTATTCGAGCTGGTGGTGGATGAGCGCGCCAGGCCGGGTGTGCGGTTTACTGCATGATTCACCAGGAAGGCTGCACCTTATTGCGAAAACCAGCTAGATAAAAAATTACTGATAAAAAGATATAAGCACCTGTCATTTCTTACAGGTGCGTAAGATTTTGTTTGTATCTAATCTGTAGTTGCATTAACGGAAAATCTCAACTTTAGAAAAGGATGACAAAATGAACAGTTTAAAAACGGGCGTGATCATCAGTACTGTACTGGCATCATTGGGCGCAAGCGTTTATGCTCAAGCGGCGTCCGACAGCAAATGTTACGTTGTGTATTCGTCAAAGTATAAAGAACCGGCAAAAATTACGCCTGTGGTAAAAAAACCGGTGGAAAAAGGAGTGGTGGGCAAGGAGTACATATTAGATGCCAGTAGCTCTATTACACCGAGTGGGAAGAAAGGGTACAAGTGGGCCGTGGGCACAGGGGGGTACGAGTTCGCTGGGCCAACCGATCAAGCAACAGTCAAAATCAAGTCAGACAGAAAAGAAGGGGTGGATGCGGTTTACAGTCTTACAGTAAGCGACCCAGACTGCCCAGATTCACCGGCAGGCACGCTGGGCGCGGAGGTATTTACGATTGAGAAAGGATAAGGTT
This sequence comes from Pseudomonas sp. Z1-29, assembly GCF_051131995.1. Lineage (NCBI taxonomy): Bacteria > Pseudomonadati > Pseudomonadota > Gammaproteobacteria > Pseudomonadales > Pseudomonadaceae > Pseudomonas > Pseudomonas sp. Z1-29. The sequence continues at coordinate 2,699,314 of NZ_CP071645.1, forward strand.
AGAGGTTAATTTCCCTCCCCATAGTGGGTCTTGGGAACCTCCGGAAAAATGACATTCTGGAGAAGGTATTGAACGGGGGTCGGGTATTTCCTGACCTCTTTTTTATAAAGGGTTTTTCAGGCCGTAACTTAGATATGACAGCACAAAAAATTGTCTTGTCGTCTTAGCTTAACAAGCGCAGATTATTGCGCTTGTTCGAACGGTTGAGTTGGTTGGAGTGACCAGGTGGTGCACCTAAAAACCAATGGTTCAGACGATTCTGCGCACAAGTGCAAGAAGCGCCTATTTACGCAACTCTAAATTCACCATAAGTTCAATCTGGCTGGCAGGACCCTGTCGAGTGCGAGTGCTGAAAGGTAAAGTCTCGACTCTTCGAGCTGTGACAGGCCAACCTGTAAGACCAAGGATTACGTGGTCGGGCACTATGCCCGGCCCGATGTATTCGGGCTGGTGGTGGATGAGCGAGCCAGGCCGGTTGTGCGTTTCATTGCATGATTCACCAGGCGGCTGCGGAATTCGGTAGATCAAGGGTTCCGCGATCGACGAAGCGCAGGGTGCCGAACAAGCCGCCGGCGAGTTTGCCCTTGAGCACGTAGGGCAGGTTGTCCAGGCTCTGGGTCTGGCTCAGGCCCAGGGTCTGGCGGATCACTGAAAACGCCGAGATGCTCACCGGTATGCTCAGGATTCCTTCGGAAAAGCGTGGGATCGAGCCGCTCTGGTCACTGACGCCGGTCGCCAACGTGCGGCCGTTGACTTGCAGATCCAATGCCGCACCGCTGTAGTCGATGGCGGTTTCGTTCGGGTTCTGCAAGCGCAGTTTCACCGCGAAGCGCATCTCCAGACCCTCGCTGGGCAGTGGCTCGATACCGACCACGTTGATATTCAGCGGGTCGCGGTGCGGGAAGAGGGCGCAGGCGCTCAGGCTGAGCAGTATCAGGATGAGGGGCAAACGGAAGATTCTGCGCATGGAAATGCTCTCTCGCGTTAGAAACGTGTAGGTACCATAACTCATGGCATATCCGGAAACCGGCAATCCTGTGGCGAGGGGATTTATCCCCGTTCGGTTGCGTAGCGACCGCAAAAATGACGGGGCGCTGCGCGCCCAGCGGGGATAAATCCCCTCGCCACAATGTCTAGGTCAATGCCTTATCTACTGACAGTTTCTGACACCAGCCTCTGCTAATCTGCTTCATCTTTTCCCTGGATCCGCCATCGTGTCGCGAACCACTCGGCTGCTGACCTTGTTGCAAGTCTTGCGGGGCAAGCGCTGCCCGGTTACCGCCGCGACGCTGGCGGCCGAGCTGAGGGTGTCCGAGCGCACGCTTTATCGCGATATAGCCGAACTGACTGCCCTGGGCGCGCCGATCCAGGGCGAGGCGGGCATAGGTTATGTGCTGCGCAGCGGCCTGTTTCTCCCGCCGCTGATGTTCACCGCCGATGAAATCGAGGCCATCGTGCTGGGCTTGCGCTACGTTGACCAGCGTGGCGACGAGGTGCTGGGCAAGGCCGCCGCCGACGCTTTGGCAAAGGTCGAGGCGGTGTTGGCCCCTGGTTTGCGCGATGCCTTGCACAACCCCACGGTATTGCCCGGCCCACCGGGTTACGGTTATCCGCAGAACGCCGTGGAGCTGAATGTCTACCGCCAGGCCATTCGCACTCAAGCCAAATTGCACATCGATTACGCCGACGTCAACAAGACCCCCAGCCAGCGGTTGATATGGCCGTTGGCCCTGGGCTTTTTCAATGAGGCGCGGGTGGTGGTGGCCTGGTGCGAACTACGCGGTGCCTATCGGACGTTTCGTACCGACCGGATTGCCTCAGCCAGCGTCCAGGGCGAGCGCTACCCCGGCAGGCGCAGCGACTTGCTGCGAGCCTGGTTGGCGCTGATGAATCTCGATGAGGCGGGGCGTTTTACTCCTGACAAAAACTGACACAGCGCTGTTCTAGGATGGCTCCGGATCGATACAACAAGGAGCCCCTGACATGTCCAATCCCGTCTCTTCCCTGGCCCCGGCCATCGCCGGCTACATCGCTGCCGCGAATGCTCGCGACAGCTCGGCGGTGACGCGTTTCTTCGCCGAGGATGCCAATGTGTTCGATGAAGGCAACCACCGGGTCGGTACCCAGGCCATCGCCCAATGGATGGAAGATACCGCGCGCCGTTACCAACCGCGGGTCGAAGTCCTCAACGTGCAGCAACGCACCGGAAAGGTGCTGGTCCATAACCTGATCTCCGGAACCTTTCCCGGCAGTCCACTGGAGTTGCGCTACACCTTCCGGCTCGATGAGCAGGGGAAGATCAGTCGGTTGGATATTTCCGCCTGACTTTTGTGGCGAGGGAGCTTGCTCCCGCTCGGTTGCGCAGCGACCGCAAAGCTTGGGGCTGCTACGCAACCCAGCGGGAGCAAGCTCCCTCGCCACGGGATTTGTGGTGAATCATGAAATACTTCTCGGATCCTGCTGCATGGCATACTCCAGACCTTCGCCTTCCGGACCCGGGTCGCATGACTTTCACTTCCCCCTTGAGCGCCTGGCAGCATGCCATCGAACACCACGGCTTCGTCCAGGACGAAGCCCAGGAGCTGGCAATCCTGGCATTGGAGCAGTGCCACCAGGCGCTGCACGAAGGCCGCAAGGCAATCAAGGGTGTTTACCTGTGGGGACCGGTCGGGCGGGGCAAGACGTGGCTCATGGATCGCTTTTATGAAAGCCTCGAGGTTCCGGCCCGTCGCCAGCATTTCCATCATTTCATGGCCTGGGTGCATCAGCGCTCGTTCCAGCTCACCGGCACGCCAGATCCGTTGCAGGCCCTGGCTCGAGAGCTGAGCCGAGAGGTGCGGGTGTTGTGCTTCGACGAGTTGTTCGTGACCGACATCGGCGATGCGATCATCCTCGGCCGCCTGTTCCAGGTGATGTTCGAGCTGGGCATGGTGGTGGTCAGCACGTCCAACCTGCCGCCGGATGAGCTGTACGCCAGCGGTCACAACCGTGAGCGCTTCCTGCCGACCATAACGGCCATCAAGCAGTACATGCAGGTCGTGCCGGTGAATGGCTGGCAGGATCATCGCCAGCACCCGGGCGCCTTGCAGCAGCGTTATTGGCTGCGTGACCCGGCCCAGCCTGATCCGTTGGCGGAGGTTTTCGCCCAGTTGAGCGCCGGGCAGAAAACCCGCAACCAGGCGCTCGAGGTCGGCCATCGCCAGATCGTTCCGGTCCAGGCCAGCGATACAGTGCTGTGGAGCCGTTACCCCGATCTTTGCGAGCAACCATTCTCGGCGCTTGATTTCATGGCGCTGTGTGATCGTTTCAAGGCCATTCTTCTCAGTGACGTACCCTGCCTGAGCGCCGAACAACGCGAAGGGCGTATTGCCCGAGGCACCGAAGACGGGGTCGAGCGGGTCGAGGCCGGTGATCGCGAGCTGCCGCAGCTGTCGATTCATGACGACGGCGTACGGCGTTTCATTGCTTTGGTCGACGAATGTTATGACCGCAAAGTGCCGTTGTACCTGTCGGCCCAGGTGCCGATGGACCAGTTGTACACGCAGGGCTATCTGCAATTCCCGTTTCGCCGTACTCTCAGTCGCCTTCAGGAAATGCAACTGCAACGTTTTGGTCAGCCCGCCTGACCCGACCCTGCCGACGCTAAGCCGTCGGCCTTATCGAAACGAGATGGAAGATCATGGAAGAAGCCAAGGATATCCTTGTACTGCAAGCCAGCTACACCAACCCGGTCCACGCTGAAGCGATCTGCCATGTGCTCAACGGTTATGCCGAGGATCCGATGGGCGGTGGGCATTCGCTGCCGGCCGAGGTGTTGGCCCATCTGCCTGAAGAGCTGGCCAAGCGTTCCCACGCTTTCAGTGTGCTGGCGTTCGTCAATGGCGAGCCGGCGGGGTTGGTCAACTGTTTCGAGGGGTTTTCGACCTTCGCTTGCCGGCCTTTGGTGAATGTCCACGATGTAGCCGTAATGCCGGCGTTTCGTGGGCTTGGCCTGAGCCAGAAGATGCTGCAGAAAGTCGAAGACATCGCCCGCCAGCGCGGGTGCTGCAAGATCACCCTGGAAGTGCTGGAAGGCAACGCCGTGGCCCAGGCCAGTTATGCCAAGTTCGGCTTTGCCGCCGGCATGTTCGACCCGGCCCACGGGCGCATGCTGTTCTGGATCAAGCCCCTCTAGGGGCGTCATGAGGTTCACTTAAGCTCCCTCGCCACGGGACTACCTCAAGTGAACCGCATTACTCCAGATGCGGGCTGTGGCTTTTCGACTACTTTTGTACGACCTGGCCCGCGGGGCCCTTGGGCTGCATCAGGCTGAAATCGATCAGCCCCTTGCGCTGGTCCTGGTAGGGGTTGCCGATCAACAGCGGCCGCGACTTGAAGTCATCGCTGACCAGGCTCTTGCTGCGATCGAGCTCATCAAAGCTCAAGCCCGCCATGTCCGCCCAGGTGTGAATCAGGTGCGAGCTGCTGTACGGCCGCGACAGGTCGCCAGCGAAATTCCAGTCATGGGTTTCGCGCCACTTCGGCGAAGCCCACGCCATGAACGGGATGGTGTACATCGGCGCTGTCGGCTTGGCCTCGTTGCGGCCCAGGGTGCCATGGCCCGGTGAATCGAAGACGTCTTCGCCGTGGTCCGACAGATACAGCAGGAAGCCGTTGGGGTCGCTCTTGGCGTAGTCCTTGATCAGGCTGGACACGACGAAGTCGTTGTACAGCACCGCGTTGTCGTAACTGTTGTAGGTCGGCACCTGATCGTCACGCACCCCGGCAGGCACGCCCTGGCGGTCGGTGAATTTGTTGAAGGTCGGTGGATACCGGTACTGATAACTCATGTGGGTGCCGAGCAGGTGCACCACGATCAGCTTGCGCGGCGCGGTGTCGGCCAAGGCCTTGTTGAACGGCTCGATCACGTCGCCGTCGTACTGCGCGGCGTTCTGGTTGCGGTTGTTGTTCAGGTAGACCTGCTCATCGGCCTGTTGCGAAAACGTCGTGAGCATGGTGTTGCGCTTGGTCATGGTCTGCTGGTTGGTGATCCAGAACGTCTTGTAGCCGGCCTGTTTCATCATGCTCACCAGCGAGGGCGTGCTGAGATAAAGGTCCGGGTTCTCCTCGTCGGCGAACGTCAGTACCTGCTGCAGGGCCTCGATGGTATAGGGGCGCGGTGTAATGACATTGTCAAAGACCGAGAGCTGGTCCTTGAGCTTGTCCAGTTCTGGCGTGGTTTCTCTCGGATAGCCGTACAGGCTCATGCGCTGGCGGTTGGTCGATTCGCCGATGACCAGCACCAGGGTGGCCGGCTCATTGGCCATGGTGTCCTGAAGGTTGCGCAGGGGCGCAATCTTGCTGGTGCTGTGGAGCATGCCCTGCATGTTTTCCAGCTGTTCGGTGTAGCGGCGGTACGCTACCAGCATCTGCCAGGGCACCGCCGGCTCGACGCGGCTCTCGAACTTCTCGAAGCCCTTGGCCAGGCTGCCAGTGCGCAGGGTCTGCTTGGTCAGCGGGTAGCCGACCACGGCCACCATGATGACCAGCGCTGCCGCCCAGGCCTGGCTGCGTGGCAGGTAGACCGGGCGCAGGCGCGTCCAGAGGAAGTAGCCGACCAGGGTATGCGCCAGGAACGCCGGCACCATCCACCAGGCGAAATACTGGGTCATGTATTCGCCAGCTTCGGACACGTTCGACTCGAACATGATGAAGATGACGCTTTGGGAAAATTCCTGCTGGTAGATGAAGAAATAGCCCAGGCTGGCCATCGAGCAAGCCCAGAGCACGATCCCGATGATCGCGGCGAGCAGGCGGGTGCGGGCAGGGAAGAGCAGCAGCGGTGCCAACCACAACGCACTCATCACGAAGGCCTGGCGAAACCCGGCGAACCCGGCGGTGCCGCTCGACAGGATCAGCAGTTGGGTGATGCCGGAAAAATACCAGAAGAACAGAAACAGCCAGCCGAACCCGGCCCAATCGAAACCTTTCGCAGTCGTTTTGCTGCGTTTGAACACACTCATCAAGCGCTCCAGCGTTCACCGACGAGACTGCCGGCACCGGACTGGTGCGCACGGGCCGTCGCCGTAACTATTTGTGATTGCAGGATTATTACGGACCAGGTGTGAAAACTTCGTGAGTTTTTCAGCTACAAAAGGTCGCGCGCACCTGGGGGCGGGGTTGCAGGGGCGATTCTGTGATGGGGAACAAGCTTCCTCACCACAGGTTGTGCGGTGTTTTTGTCAGCGTGACACCGGTTTGCCCGGCGTCACCAAAGTGTCTTGCCCGGAGGACAGGATCAGCGAGCCAAAGCCTGGCCCTGGTGTGAGAGCTGTGCGTGTTGCAACTGCATGCGCAACTGCGTCACTTCATCAAGCAGCAGATCACGCTCTTCCTTCAGCAGGCGTAATTCGTCGCGACGAATGGTCACATAAAGGGTTTGTGGAGGACGTGCGGTAACGACAGGGCCCATTGCTCACCTCGCAAATGGCTACATCAACTAGAGAGATGTCGTCAGTTTCTTGGCGACAATTCTTTATCGGCACCAATTCTGAATACTTTTGCCCGTTGATGGAACTTTTTTATTTTTCATGGTCCGCGTGTCTTCGGCCGGTTTTTGAACGTTATCCTTTGTGATCGGGCGATTTACCCGGAAACTATGCGGCAATGCTCTGGACTAACCTCCACAAGTCACCTTGAGCTAAACCTTTGACACACCTTTATTTGTAGTAGGGAGCATCAGCACATGCAACTCGGGATCATTGGACTGGGCCGCATGGGCGGCAATATTACGCGGCGCCTGATGCTCAATGGGCACACCACCGTCGTCTATGACCGCAATGCCGCTTTTGTCGAAAACCTGAGCCAGGAAGGCGCGACGGGCGTCGCGGACCTGCCGGCGCTGGTCGCCGGCCTGGAGAAGCCTCGGGCTGTCTGGGTCATGCTGCCGGCCGGCGCACCCACCGAAGACACCATCAACGTGCTCAGCGACCTGCTCGAGCCGGGGGACGTCATCATTGATGGCGGCAACACGTACTACAAGGACGACATCCGGCGCGCCCAGGCGCTGTCGGAAAAAGGCTTGAACTACATCGACGTCGGTACCTCCGGCGGCGTCTGGGGGCTTGAGCGCGGCTATTGCATGATGATCGGCGGTGACGCTGAAGTCGTGCGGCGCCTGGACCCGTTGTTCGAAAGCCTCGCGCCGGGCATCGGCGATATCCCGCGTACCCGTGACCGCAAGTCTGACGACGACCGCGCCGAGCGTGGCTACATCCATGCGGGCCCGGCCGGTTCCGGTCATTTCGTCAAGATGATCCACAACGGCATCGAATACGGAATGATGCAGGCCTTCGCCGAGGGCTTCGACATCCTCAAGACCAAATCCAGCGAAAGCCTGCCACCGGAGCAGCGTTTCGACCTCAACCTGGCCGATATCGCCGAGGTCTGGCGGCGTGGCAGCGTGGTTTCGTCCTGGCTGCTGGACCTGACCGCTGATGCGCTGGCCAGCGATCCGAAGCTCGATGGCTTCTCCGGCGAGGTTGCCGACAGCGGGGAAGGCCGTTGGACCATCGAAGCGGCCATCGAGCAAGCGGTGCCGGTACCGGTGCTGTCCAGTTCGCTGTTCGCCCGTTTCCGTTCCCGCCAGCAAGCCACCTATGGCGACAAGATGCTCTCGGCCATGCGCTTCGGCTTTGGCGGCCATGTGGAGACGCCGAAAAAATGACCTCGATCGGCAGGAAATCCAAGGCTGAACCGGCACCACCGAGCACGTTGTTCCTGTTCGGTGCTCATGGAGACCTGGTCAAGCGTTTGCTCATGCCGGCGCTCTACCACCTGAGTCGTGACGGGTTGTTGGGGGATGGCCTGCAGATCATTGGTGTCGACCACAACGCTATCAGCGATGTGGATTTTGCAAAAAAACTCGAGGATTTCATCCGTAACGAAGCGGCGAGCAAGGGAGGCGACCCCGACCAGGCGCTCGATCCGGTGCTTTGGGCCAGCCTGGCCCGGGGCATCAGTTACGTCCAGGGTGATTTTCTCGATGACAGTACCTACGAAGCGCTGGCGGCGAAGATCGCCGCCAGCGGCACCGGCAATGCGGTCTTCTACCTGGCGACCGCGCCACGCTTTTTCAGTGAAGTGGTCCGCCGCCTTGGCGCGGCGGGGCTGCTTCAAGAGCAGGATGACGCCTTCCGGCGCGTGGTGATCGAGAAGCCGTTCGGCTCCGACCTGCAAACCGCCGAGGCGCTCAACGCCTGCCTGCTCAAGGTAATGAGTGAAAAGCAGATCTACCGGATCGACCATTACCTGGGCAAGGAAACGGTGCAGAACATTCTCGTCAGCCGTTTCTCCAACAGCCTGTTCGAGGCGTTCTGGAACAATCACTACATCGACCACGTGCAGATTACCGCCGCCGAGACCGTCGGCGTGGAAACCCGTGGCAGCTTTTATGAACATACCGGTGCCCTGCGGGACATGGTGCCCAATCACCTGTTCCAGTTGCTGGCGATGGTTGCGATGGAGCCGCCGGCCGCGTTCGGCGCCGACGCGGTGCGAGGCGAAAAGGCCAAGGTGGTGGGCGCAATCCGGCCCTGGTCGGTCGAGCAGGCGCGGGCCAACTCGGTGCGCGGCCAGTACACGGCGGGTGAGATCAACGGCAACCCTGTCAGCGGTTACCGCGAGGAAACCAACGTCGCGCCCGACAGCAGCACCGAAACCTACGTTGCGCTCAAGGTCATGATCGATAACTGGCGGTGGGTAGGCGTGCCGTTCTATCTGCGCACCGGCAAGCGCATGAGCGTGCGCGACACGGAAATCGTCATTTGCTTCAAGCCGGCACCGTATGCGCAGTTTCGTGACACCGAGGTCGACGAACTGCAACCTACGTACCTGAGAATCCAGATTCAGCCCAACGAAGGCATGTGGTTCGACCTGCTGGCCAAGCGGCCCGGGCCGGCACTCGACATGGCGAATATCGAGCTGGGCTTTGCCTACAAGGACTTCTTTGAAATGCAGCCATCAACGGGTTACGAGACCCTGATCTATGATTGCCTGACGGGCGACCAGACGCTGTTCCAGCGCGCCGACAACATTGAAAACGGCTGGCGCGCGGTGCAACCCTTCCTCGATGCCTGGCGCGAGGATGCAAGCGTCCAGCCTTACCAGGCTGGCGAGGATGGCCCAGCGGCGGCACAAGATCTGTTGACTCGCGATGATCGCGTCTGGCATGGCCTCGGATGACTGATCAGTTGAGACGTCCTATCCGCTTCCTGCTCAGTGACATGGACGGCACTTTGTTGCTTCCTGACCACAGCCTCAACCAGCGCACCATCGAAGCCGTCCGCTCCTTGCGTGAGGCCGGCGTGCTGTTCAGTCTCGCTACCGGGCGTCCGCCCCGGGCGATGTTGCAGCAGATCGAAGCCCTGGGTGTCGACCTGCCCACGGCGGCGTTCAACGGCGGTACGCTGGTGCACCCCGATGGCAGTTTTCTCGCCGTTCATTACTTGCCGCCTGAAGCGGCGTTGAGCACCCTGGCCCTGTACGCCGACCAACCGGGCATCGAGGTCTGGGTGTTCGCCGATGGCGAGTGGCTGGTGCGCGATGCCCATGGGCCAATGGTGCCGGTTGAAACCCGTGGCCTGGGTTATCCGCCCTTGGAGGTAGAAAGCTTCGAGCCTTACCTTGAACGCATCGACAAGATCGTTGCGACCAGCGCCAATACCGATCTGCTGGTCGAACTGGAGGCTCGCTTGCATCCGCTGCTCAAGGGCCAGGCCCAGGTGTCGCGTTCGCAACCGATCTACCTGGACGTGACGGCGATGAAGGCGAACAAAGGGGAGGCGCTGTCAACGCTGGCGGACTACCTCGGCGTGCCGCTGGAGCAGACCGCCGCCATGGGGGACGGTGGCAACGACCCGGCGATGTTCCATCGCGCGGGGCTGTCGATTGCCATGGGGCAGGCGGAAGAGGCGATCAAGCGTCAGGCGGATGTCGTTACCGCAGCCAACACCGAGGACGGTGCTGCATTGGCTATCGAGCGGTACATCCTGCCGCGCTAGACAGCCAAATAGTGTTGTGGCGAGGGGATTTATCCCCACTGGCTGCGTAGCAGCCCCTAAACCAGCGAACTCAATCTTTTTGATACACCGAGTTGACTGGTTTGGGGCTGCTGCGCAGCCCAACGGGGATAAATCCCCTCGCCACAGAGAGTCACGCCCCTTCAGTCATGGCGTTACAGCCAGTAAGTCACCGCATACCAGCCAAGGCCGCCCATCACCACCGTATACGGCACGGCCATCCAGACCATCCGACCGTAGGACAAGCGGATCAGCGGAGCGATCGCCGACGTCAGCAGAAACAGGAACGCTGCCTGGCCGTTGGGCGTGGCGACGCTGGGCAGGTTGGTGCCGGTGTTGATGGCGACCGCCAGGGTCTCGAACTGCTCGCGGCTCATGTGGCCGGCAACAAAGGCCTGTTTCACTTCGGTGATATAGATGGTGGCGACGAAGACGTTGTCGCTGATGGCTGACAACAGGCCATTGGCGATGAACAGCATGCCGGGCTGCTGATCGGCCGGCAGGGCCAGGACCCATTGGATCAGCGGTGTAAACAGCTGCTGGTCATGAATGACCGCGACCACCGCAAAGAACACCACCAGCAGCGCAGTGAACGGCATGGCGTCCTTGAATGCGCTGCCGAGTCGGTGCTCGTCAGTGATTCCGGTAAAGGCGGTGATCAGGACGATCACTGCCAGGCCGATCAGGCCGACCTCGGCAATGTGCAGGGCCAGGGCGACGATCAGGAGCAGCGCCGCGAGACCCTGGACGATGAGTGCCGCGCGTTGGCGTGCGGTGCGATCGAGATTGTCCTGTTCGGCGTAATCGGCCAGAACCGCTCGCACATTCTCCGGCAGCAGCGTGCCATAGCCGAACCAGCGCAGCTTCTCCAGCGCCACGCAGGTCACCAGTCCGGCTACCAGAACCGGCAGCGACACCGGCGCGACCTTGAGGAAGAATTCCGCGAAATGCCAACCCATCTCATGGCCGATCAGCAGGTTCTGCGGTTCGCCCACCAAAGTACAGACACCACCCAACGCGGTGCCCACGGCGCCATGCATCAGCAGGCTGCGCAGGAACGCGCGGAACTGGTCCAGATCTTCATGGTGCAGGGAAGGCAGGTCATGGTCTTCATCAACGCTGCTGTCCTGGCGCGGGTCATTGCCGGACGCAACGCGGTGATACACCGAATAGAACCCGACGGCGGCACTGATGATCACCGCGGTGACCGTCAGTGCATCGAGAAACGCTGACAGGAATGCCGAGAGAAAGCAGAACATCAAGGAAAGCAGCGCCTTGGAGCGCACGCCCAACAGCAGGCGCGAGAACAGAAACAGCAGCAGATCCTTCATGAAATAGATGCCCGCCACCATGAACATCAGCAGCAGGATGACCGGGAAGTTGTGAAGCAGTTCGTCATACAGGGCCTTGGGCGTGGTCATGCCCATGGCCAGGGCTTCGATCATCAACAGTCCGCCCGGCATCAGCGGGTAGCATTTCAGCGCCATGGCGAGGGTGAAGATGAACTCCACAACCAACAGCCAGCCGGTAACGACCGGGCCGAGTGTGAACAGCACCACGGCGTTGAGAATCAGGAAGGTGATGATGCACGCCTTGTACCAGCGCGGAGAATGCCCCAGAAAGTTGTGCGCGAACGCTTGAGCCATTGGGCCGGACATTGGCTGCTCCTTTTAATTAGAAGCGCGCAAATTGCCGTAACAAAAGAGGAATATCAAGCGTGGGGCCGGATAAATCCGGCCTCAGTGCCGATTAAGGCTTTCGATCCGATGCCAGGCCCGGCAAACAACCACCGGCTGGTCATGGATTTATTCAGGCATGGACCACGATTGCAGTTTGTAACCTTCCTGGCTCAACTCGGCACGGGCCTGCTTCAACAGGTCGGCAAGTTGCGCCGGGTCCGTATAGGCACTGCTGGGGATCTGGGTACGGCCAATGTGGGTGTTGGTGCGGTCGATGACGGTCAGGCTGAGTTCGCCGTTACCGTCTTGTGGGGCCCAGGCCACGCATTGGAAAGGACGGAATGCGCGGTCGGCAATCAAAAGAGCTTCGTTGATACGGAGCGGGGCGTTCATGGCGTTATCTCTCAATAGTGCCCAATCAAATGATCTGCCGTCGGTTGGGCGTACCGTGCGGCTGGTTACTTGTACTGATGTCCCGAACCCGGGAGCAGGTCACACAATCGATGAATAAATTTCGATTTTCTTTCAGACCAGGCTTTCGGATTTTTGTTTGAAAGGGGATGAAAGATTCGCAGCGAGGTGAACTAACGAAACGCCCGCTTATAACCGGTTCTCTGATGTCCTGATAACTAATCGATACAAGCAAGTGTCAAGTTCTTGCTACTGTTACATGCAGGTTCGCCAAACGCCTGTTTCTAATCATATTTCCTTATTTTGGCGCCAAGGATCAGTCGTGATTGAAACCAGTGCGTTGCGTCGTCTGCTCGTGGTCGATCCTTGCGATGATTGCTATCGCCTGTTACCGGGCCTGCGCGACATCGGTTGGGACGTCGACAGCTGCTCCCTGGAACACGCCAGCGACCGGACGTGTGACGTCGGCTTGTTGCGCCTGCAGCCTTTTCACCTGGAGCGTCCCGAGGCCGTCAAGGAATTGATTCGCCGCAGCGGCGCCGAGTGGATCGCCGTGCTCAGTCAGGAAGTGCTGCGCCTGCAAAACGTCGGCGATTTTGTCTGCGAATGGTTTTTTGACTTCCATACCTTGCCGTTCGATGTCTCCCGCGTCCAGGTGACATTGGGCCGGGCGTTCGGCATGGCGCGGTTGAGGGGCCGGGGCGCGGTTCACATCAATCAGCCTGAACATGAGCTGCTGGGCGACAGCAAGCCGATTCGCGAGCTGCGCAAATTATTGGGCAAGCTGGCCCCCGCCGAGTCGCCGGTATTGATTCGTGGTGAAAGCGGCACGGGCAAGGAGCTGGTCGCGCGCACCCTGCATTGCCAATCGCACCGGCGTAACAAGCCGTTCATTGCCATAAATTGTGGCGCGATCCCCGAGCACCTGATCCAGTCCGAGCTGTTCGGCCACGAGAAGGGCGCTTTCACCGGCGCTCATCAACGCAAGATCGGACGGATCGAAGCCGCTCATGGCGGCACGTTGTTTCTCGATGAGATCGGCGATCTGCCGTTGGAGCTGCAGGCCAACCTGCTGCGTTTTTTGCAGGAAAAGCACATCGAGCGTGTAGGCGGCAGCCAACCGATTGCCGTCGATGTGAGGGTGCTGGCGGCGACGCATGTCGACCTGGAGGCGGCCATCGAGCATAGGCGTTTTCGTGAGGACCTGTATTACCGCCTCAACGTCTTGCAGGTGGTCATGGCACCGCTGCGCGAACGCCATGGCGACCTGTCGATGCTGGCCAGCCACTTTGCCCATTTCTACAGCCACGAAACCGGTCGCCGGCCGCGCAGTTTCAGCGAGGACGCGCTGGTGGCGATGGGCATGCACGACTGGCCCGGCAATGTGCGGGAGCTGGCCAACCGCGTCCGTCGCGGCCTGGTGCTGGCCGAAGGACGGCAGATCGAGGCTCGCGACCTTGGCCTTGTCGGCCAGCAGGGCGTCGCCGCACCGATGGGTACCCTGGAAGACTACAAGACCCGCGCCGAGCGCCAGGCGTTGAGCGATGTGCTCAACCGCCACAGCGATAACCTCAGCGTGGCGGCCCGCGTGCTGGGCGTTTCGCGGCCGACGTTCTATCGGTTGTTGCACAAGCATCAGATTCGCTGAGCAGCCCAACGACCAGTCAAAAAGTGGGAGCGAGCCTGCTCGCGAAGGCGGCGGAACAGCCACAATCATGTCGACTGACACACCGTCTTCGCGAGCAGGCTCGCTCCCACCCTGGAATGCCGTGGGGCGTCATCCGGCCTTAGAAGTAATACGGCAATTTCAGGCTGAAGGTGAAGTCCGGCGCATCGTCGGTCAGCCCGATGGACAGGTTGGGCACGATGGTCAGGTTGTCGCTGGCGGCCACCGTCATGCCGATGTTGAAGTAACCGGCGTTGGCGTCGCTGGAGACCACCGATTCCCAGTCCCCGCCGTCCTGCTTGAGCTTGCTTTTTTTCTGGATCAGGTCCGAGACCGAGAACGACATGCTCATCTTCTCGTTCAGGGCAAAGGCGATGCCCGCGCCGATCTGGAAGCTGTCGCCGATGCGCACCTTGCCTGGCACTTCCTGGTTGACGGTGGAACTGATGTCGTCGAACGACTCTTCGAAGTTGTGGGTGTAGGACAGGCTGCCGAACAGTACTGCCGGGTCGAAGGTCTTGACCAGGGATATCCCGGGCGTGATCGACCACACGCCGTTACCGGTGGGCAGGTCTTCCGGCACGAACAGGTTGGTATTGGCCTGGGACTGGCGCAGCTTGATGCCGAACGGATCCTTGCCGGTGGGTGCCTTGACGCGCAGAGTCACCACCGCGTCCGGGCTGTTGACCGATTCATCCATGAACTTGTACGCAATGCCGAAATTGACGTCGCCGATGGTGGGGTCGCGGGTCACCGTTTCTTCGCTGGTGACGCCGGCCGCGCCCTGGTTGGCGCCACCGGACTGGTAGGTGGACTCGCGGTAGATCACCGGCACGTTGAGGTCGAACTGCCAGCGATTGTCGAAGTTGTAGCGACCGGTAAGGTCCAGGGTCCAGGTGTCCGCCTTGATCCGGTCCAGGTTGATGTTGCCAAGGAAAATCGAATCCAGGGCCAGGAAGCCGTTGAGGATCAGTTGCCGGGTGTCGTACCGCGAGTAGGTCACGCCGGTTTCGAAGCTGAATTTGCCGCCGCCGAAAAAGCCGCTGGCTTCGTCATACAGGTTGGAGACGCTCTGGGCCGGTTGCGAGTCGTCGGCCAGGGACTGCCCGTAGCCGCTGCCACCCGCCGTTGCCGCGCCGCTGCCGGCCACGCCTTGGTTGCCTTTCATGTCGGCGGGAGATTTGGCCAGGCGCTTGGGCGGCGGGGCGGCGGGTTGATCCTCGACCTGGCGGACTCGCTGTTCGAGTACCGCCAGGGCTTTTTGCTGGACCTCGTAGCGTTGCTTGAGCTCGAGAAGTTCTTGCTTCAGGGCCTCGATGTCCGCGTCGGGTGCCGCTTGCAGCACGGTCGCCGGAAACATCGTGCTTAAACACATCACAGCGCGCAACGATACGGATCGATACATGAAATATGCCGTCCCTAGTTAGCCCAATGATCGGAGATCAGCGTAGTTCAATATCCGAGGTTTCGAAGGCCGCGCAGCTGCGTCAGGTTGCAGTCCAATGCCCCGGCGCTGGGGCCGTTGCTGTTCAGCACCACGTTGAGCTGGGTCATGTTGTTGACCAGGTTGCCGTTGCCCAGCAGGCGGGTGTTTTGCAGCAAGCCGCCCTGGGCCACCTGTTGCAGGGTGCTGCCCTGGTTGTGGTTGGCCTGGATTGCCATCTGCACGCCGCTGCCGGTGGCGGTGACCGCCACGCTGCCGGCGGCGTTGCTGCCGCTGATGGTCTGGCCCTTGTCGAGCAATTGGCCTTGGGCGGGCGCCAGGGCAGGTGCCTGGCTGCTTTCTTTTACGTTGATGCTGACATTGTTGTACGCGCTGTTGCTGTCGCCGGCGGCGCGCACGCTCTGGGTTACGCCCTGGCCCGAGCCGAGACCGGCGCCGCCGGTGATTGTGCCGCCACCCTGTTCCGGGGCGCTGCCGTTGCCGGTCTGCTTGATCGTGGAGACGTAGAACTGCGGTTTGACCGTTGCAGCCTGGATCTGCATGGAACTGGAAGCGCCGATCAGGTCGCCACTGGCGTTGCGCCAGGTGCTGCTCATGACGATGCCAAAACTGATGACTCGTCCGGGCATGACGTAGCGACCGCGCAGCTCGGCGAGCTCCTGGTCCTGGACTTCGATCGGTTTGAAACCGGCGTGGGCAAGACCCGACGTCGTTGCGGCCAGGCAGGCCAGCGTGAGCCAGTATGAGCGTTTCATCTGTTGCTCCCGGAGCGTCCTGCTCCTTTTGTTTTTTATTGGCAGTTGTTCGGCGATTAGAAAAAGTCGCTCTGGATGAAGCCGAAATCCATCAGTTCCGCGTCCTTGACCGGATTAAAACCGTCCAGCTTGTTGCGCGCTGTCAGAGGTTGCGGAGGGCTGCGCAAGGCGTTGGTCTTGTCATAGCCGGGGCCGACGATGGCGAAGACAATGCCGTTCCAGCCTTTAACGAATTCGTCATGGGCGTAGCGTTTGTGGCCAAGCACCGGGTCGGCGATATACACCCATCGCTTGTCCGCTCGCTGCAATACCACGAAGTGCTTGTAGCCGCGAATTTCCATCAGGACCACGACCGGGATCGTCACCGCGGCGAGTTTTTCCGGTGGTATCCGATAGCCGCGGGCGCGCATGCCGATGGTTTCCACGTAGCGCTTCATGTCCAGCATGGAGAAACCCTGGGTGCGGACCAGATCCTGGTCGGCATTGACCAGCATGCCCTTGATGACATGCTCTTCGTCGACGTCCAGCCAATAGGCCTGGCGCAACACAGTGGCCAGCGCCGCGGCGCCACAACTGAAATCGGTCTTCTGCTCGACGATGTCGCTGAACTTGCGCTCGCGTACGCTTTGCACGGGTTTGTAGACCAACATGCCGCCAGGCAGGGCGGCGACCGGCATCTGCGCGGCTTCGGTCAAGCCGGCAAGCAAAACCAACAGGCAAAGGGCAGTCGCACGCATGGTCGATACGCCTAGTGATACCCGGGGAAAAGCCCCTGTGGGAGCGAGCCTGCTCGCGATAGCAATGTGTCAGGAACACCAAGGTCACTGATCCAATGCCTTCGCGAGCAGGGCTCGCTCCCACAGTGGTACTTTTTTACATGCAAGCCTTGCAGCCGGCAGCAATCGACAGCGAGTTGCTTTGCTGGTTGCCCACGCCCGCCGACACGTTGGCGCCGCCGTTACCGGAGAAGCCGTTCATGGAGTTGGTCATGGTGGCGTTGTTGTAGACCGGATTTTTCCAGCCGTCGCGAGTCAGCACCTGTTGGGTATTGCTGCCGGCAAGTTCGAAGGTGCCCACGGCGGAGAACTTGAACTTGTCGTCATCGTGACCACCACCGTAGCCGCCCTTGTTGCCCCAGCCGCCGTCATCCTCGACGGTACCGGTGCCTTTGGCCTTGAAGGTGCCGGAAGCCTCGGAGGTGCTGGTGAGGGTGTCGGTCTTGTAGGTCCGCACGCCTTTGTTGTCGACGACAAGGCCGGTGGACGACTGGTCGGCCGCGGCGGAAGCCTGGGCGACGCGGCCGCCCGATACGGCGATGGCCAGGTTGTTTTTCTGCTGGTTGAAGTTGCCGGCGGTCACGTTGATGCCGATGTTGCCGGAGCCGTTGTTGCCCGCGCTGGTGAGCGAGGCGTTGTTCTGCGTCGAGTTGTTCTTCACATAGTTGTTGTTATTGACTTGTGTGGCGCTGGACGCTGCGACAGCCGCGCCGAAGATGAAGCTCTCGTCGGCGGTGGCCAGGGCGGCGGCATTGTCTTGCTGGTTGCCGTCGCCGGCGGCGATGTTGGCGCCCATGTTGCCGTTGCTGCCGTTGAGCGAATCAGTGGCTTCAGCGGTGTTGCGGGTGGCCTGGTTGGTCACCACGTTGCCATCGCTGTTCTGCTCGTCCAGCACCGTGGCCCCTGCGCCGGCGCTGATGGAAAGCAACTGATCCAGCGTTGGCCCTTGAGGGCCGTGGTTGCCATGACCGTTGCCGTGGCCGTTACCGTTTCCGCCGGCCTGCGCAGCCATTGCCATGACAGCGGCGAGAGCGAAAACCAATGGTTTGAGCGCCATTGTAGGTTTCATGGTGTTTCTCCTTGCGTGTCGTTGGTTAAGTGTCGGTACGTTCTTATCCACTGCGCCGGGTCAGTCTGCGACCCGGATGCTCAGGGTGTTGGCCATGCGGTTCCCCACCCCGGCACTCTGGTTCACCTGGATCACCCCTCGGCTGCCGGTGAAGGCCTGGTCGCTGGTGGCGACCTGGCGACTGCCGGTTGGGGTGTCAGTTGCTCCCGAGTTCGGTACCAGCGCCACGTTCTGTTGGGAAAGGGCACTCTCGTCCATGCTCTGCGGGTGGGCGCTGATGCCCACTCGCATGACATTGGCCATCTGGTTGTTGGCCCCGGCGGACTGGTTGACGCCCAGCACGCCTTTGCCATTGGTGAAAGAATTGCCGCCGATACGCGCGCTCGCGTTCATCGCCGGGTTGGCCGGCGTATCGAGGCGCTGGTGCACGACGGTGCTTGCGTGGGCATCGGTGCCGATGGCGATGGCGCGGGTGTTGGTCTGCTGGGTCTGGTCGCCGGCCGCCTGGTTGACGTTGAAATTACCGGTGTAACGACCGCCGGAATTTTCCAGGTCGGCCTGGTTGACCACCGCAACGCCCGGGGCGGCGAGCACGGTTGAGCTGCCGAGCAGGGCAACCATGAGCCAGGTTGGATTCATCTCACTGGCCTCCCGCCAACCGACCCAGAGGGGCCAGGCCGGAACTCAGCGAGCGGTTGATGGTGCCCGAGATGGCGCCACCGCTGCCGCCACCGTGGCCGGCACTCATGCCCGGCATGCCGTTGGGGTTGGTCACGACATTGACGCCCTGCACGCCGGTGTTCGCAGTGATGGTGTTGCGGATTGTCGAGCCGCTGGCGACACCGGCAAATTCGCCGTCGCTGAGCTCGGTACTGGCGGTCGCCTGGTTGATCCGGACGGACGGATTGGCATTGACGGTGGTCGGGTAGGGGTCTTTGCCGCCATTGCGACCGAAATGAACCGGTTGCACGTCACGGTCGAGTACGATGACACCGTTACCCTCGGCCTGGGCCGGCAGGCTGAGCGTCGTCGCACCGACGGCGCAGCCGATCAACAACAGACAGGTCAGATTTCTGTTGGAAGTCCCCATGACATCGATTCCTTCTTCGCTGGACGCTGGCCCTAGTCAGCGCTGCGAAGGGAAGAGCAGGTGTTGTGCCGTGTTTGGAAAAGACTTCGGATTCAATGGCTTGTGAGAAGGGCGCAGATCCGTTGGCGGAACCTGTTTCATCGCTGAGACAGGCTCGCGGCCCGCAACGGCCCGCCGCTGCCGCAGGGCTCCGGATCCAGGCGTTGGGGGGCGGTGTATCAGTGACTTTACAGTCAGGGTCGTAACGGATCGGAGTGGCTTTGAATCCGGGCTCGGCGCATCAATGATGTTTCAACGATGAAACAACCTCAGGCCTGAAGGAGCCGCGCAACGGCCGCGAACACTTGCTCGCGCCGTTGCTCCCAGTCGCCTTCAATCAACAGGAACGGTTGTTGGTGGCAAACCAGCCAGTCCCTGATGGTTTCGAAAAACCTCACCCGTTCTGCCAGCTCCGGCTGGCAGCGCAAACCGTCGCCGACCCATTCGACCTGCTCGGGGCTGAGCAGCAGATGCAAATCGTAATGGCGCGCCAGCAAGGCGGGTTCGAGCCAATCCGGGCAATCATCGAACAGGGTCTGGCTCCAGAGGATATTGCTCAACAGATGGGTATCGAGGATCAGCAGCGCCGGCTGCCGGGCGCGAGCCGCGTCTTCCCAGGCGAGTTGCCCGGTGGCTATATCGGTGATGTCGGCCAGGCAGGTATCACGCTGGGTTTGCTCCATGAAGTGGCGCACGTATTCGTCCACCCGCAAACCACCGAAATGCGCCTGCAGTTGCCCGGCCAGCCAGCTTTTGCCGCTGGATTCCGGGCCGGTCAGTACCACTACTTTCATGTGCGCAGGGCCGGGTCGGCGCGCCATTCCCGCCAGCCTTGCACCGCCAGCAGAGTGAACAGCGCATAAAGCGCGGCGGTCAGGTACAGACCCTTGTAGACGAACAGGCCGACGAAAATCACATCGAGGACGATCCACAGCGGCCAGCACTGCACACGCTTTTGCGCCATCCACCACTGGGCCACCAGGCTGAAACCGGTCAGCGCCGCATCGAGCCAGGGCTGGGCGGCGTCGGTCCAATGCGCCATGGCCGCCCCGAGCATCAGGCTGCCCGTCGCACCGAGGGCGAGGCTGAGCAACACTGACGGCGTACCCAGATACGTCACCTGCCGACCATGGTGATTGTGTCCGGCGCGGGTCCACTGCCACCAGCCATACAGTTGCAGGACGGCGTAGACCATCTGCAAGAGCATGTCGGAGTACAACTTCACGTCGAAGAAGAACCAGCTGTACAGCAGCACCATGACCAGGCCGATCGGCCAGCACCAGGGATTCTGCTTGACGGTCAACCAGACAGCGATCACGCCGAGGGCTGCGGCAAACAGTTCAAGCCCGGACATGGCGGTTCCTTGGGGAAGACGAAGAGGGCGGGGATTGTAAACGTTATGGCGGGCGGAGCTCCAATCCAGGTGCTGGCTGTGCTATCGCCTTCGCGAGCAGGCTCGCTCCCACAGGGGATTTGCGCTGGGCACTAAATCCAGGGCCAACACAAAAACCAATGTGGGAGCGAGCCTGCTCGCGAAGGCGGCGGGTCAGCTTGCATCAATGCTGAATGTGCTATTGCATTCGCGAGCAGGCTCGCTCCCACAGGGAGTTTTGTGGTGGGCACCAAATCTGGGGCCAACACAAAACCACTGTGGGACTACCGGCCTCAGACTCGAAACTGCTTGAGCAGGCCGTTCAGTTGTTCGCTCAGGCCTTTGAGGCGGGCGCTTGCCACGCTGGACTGTTCCGCAGCCATGGCGGTGCTGTGAGAAAGGCCGGCGGCCTGGGTGACGTTCTGGTTGATGTCTTCCACCACATGCGCCTGTTGCAGGGTGGCGCTGGCGATGGAGGCGTTCAGGCTGTTGAGGTTGCGCAGGGCCTGGCCGATGGCGTTGAGGCTGGCGCCGGCCAGCCCGGCTTGTTCGATGGTCAGCTGCGAGGCACGGCTGCTGTCGCTGATGACTTTCACAGCGGCTTCGGAATGATTTTGCAGGCGTTCGATCATCGCCTGGATTTCAGCGGTGGACTTCTGGGTGCGCTGGGCCAGCAAGCGCACTTCATCAGCCACCACGGCAAAACCGCGGCCTTGCTCGCCGGCGCGGGCGGCTTCAATGGCGGCGTTGAGCGCCAGCAGGTTGGTCTGCTCGGCAATCGAGCGGATCACTTCCAGCACGCTGCCGATCTGGGTGCTTTCGCTGGCCAGGGTGCGGATCACTTCCACGGCCTGGTCGATGGTCTGGGAGAGCCGGTCGATCTGCTGCAGGCTGCCGTCGATGTTTACCTGGCCCTGCTGGGCCTGGGATTCGGCGTCGCGCATTTCGCTGGCGGCGTGTTCGGCATTCTTCGCCACATCCTGCACGCCATAAGTCACTTCGTTGATGGCGGTCGCTACCAGCTCCATCTGTTGCGATTGCTGCTGGCTGCGCTGCTGGGCCTGGGCGGCGTCGTTGCCCAGGTCGCTGGACGATTGCCCCAACTCACTGGCTGAGACCTGCAACTGACCCACCACCTGGCGCAGCTTGGCGGTGAAGGCATTGAAGTGCCTGGCCAATTGCGTGACTTCGTCCTGGCCATGGGTATCGAGGGTGCGGGTCAGGTCACTCTCGCCGCTGGCGATGTTGGCCATGGCATTGACTGTCTCCTGCAAGGGCCGGACGATGCTGCGTACGATCAGGGTCAACAGCAGGCCCATGAACAAGGTGATCGCCAAGCCGATCAAGGAAGCCTTGATCAACTGGGACTGGAATTCCGCCTGTACATCATCCACGTACACGCCCGAACCGATGATCCAGCCCCAAGGCTCGAACAATTTCACATAGGACGTTTTCCCCACCGGTGCCTCGGCGCCCGGCTTGGGCCAAAGGTAATCGACCATGCCGGCGCCCTTGGCCTTGGCGATGGCGACCATTTCGTTGAACAGGGCAAAACCGTTCGGATCGCGGATGGCCGAAAGGTTCTGCCCTTCAAGTTTCGGGTTGGTCGGGTGCATGACCATGACCGGCGCCAGGTCATTGATCCAGAAGTAGTCATTGTGGTCATAACGCAGGCCGCGCACCGCGCTGAGCGCCTGCTTCTGCGCCGCCTCGCGCGTCAGGGTACCGGCGGTCTCCAGGCCATGGTAATAGCTCAGTACGCCGCTGGCGGTCTGCACTACATGTTGGGTTTTCTGCACCTTGGCCTGATACAGATCGATGTGGATCTGCTTTAGCATGAACGCGCCCAGCGTGAACAACATCACGATGGCCACGACCAGGATGAGCCACAGGCGTCGGCTGATCGATACACTGCGCAAGCTATTCATACGCTGTCACTCCGGTTTTTATTCTTGTCATTAACGACGGCGGCACTTTAACGCTCGACGTCTACGCGCGATTGACCTGGGTCATAACGCGGCAGCGTTATCAGGGCTTGTCTGATAGGATTTCGGCCCCGCAGCGCAAAACCTGAGTCGCTTCTGATTTTTCATTGGTTTTTTTTGCAAGGTCGCGGTTATCGTGCAGCCGCTGCGTGCACCTGCGTAACATTTGAATAGCGACAAGGCCTGAAACGACAGGCTTTTCTGGGGGATGAATGGATTTGTGGACGGCCTTTTCGGCATTGATTCTCGGCGTGGTAGAAGGGCTGACGGAGTTCCTGCCGATTTCCAGTACGGGGCACCAGATCGTCGTCGCCGACTTGCTCGAATTCGGTGGGGAGCGCTCGATGGCGTTCAACATCATCATCCAGCTCGGTGCGATCCTGGCGGTGGTCTGGGAGTTTCGGCGCAAGATCTTCGACGTGGTGCTGGGCCTGCCGACCCAGCCCGGCGCTCGCCGCTTCACCGCCAATCTGCTGATCGCGTTTTTTCCCGCGGTGATACTGGGCGTACTGCTTGCCGACTGGATCCACCATTACTTGTTCAACCCGATCACGGTCGCCACGGCGCTGGTATTGGGTGGTCTGGTGATGCTCTGGGCCGAGAGGCGCCAGCACACGGTGCACGCCGAAACCGTGGATGACATGACCTGGAAGGATGCGCTGAAAGTCGGCCTGGCCCAGTGCATCGCGATGATTCCCGGCACCTCTCGCTCCGGCGCGACCATCATTGGCGGCCTGCTGTTCGGCCTGTCGCGCAAGACCGCCACCGAATTCTCGTTCTTCCTGGCCATGCCAACCATGGTCGGCGCGGCGGTCTACTCGGGTTATAAATACCGCGAGCTGTTTGTCCCGGCGGATTTCCCGGTGTTTGCCATCGGTTTCATCACCGCGTTCATCTTCGCCATGATCGCGGTCAAGGGCCTGCTGCGCTTCATCGCCAGCCACAGTTATGCGGTGTTCGCCTGGTACCGGATTGCGTTCGGCCTGTTGATCCTGGCGACCTGGCAATTCGGTTGGGTCGACTGGACGGCTGCCCAGCCTTGAACGAATCGGCCAGGCGAGTCGCACGTAACACCGGTGGGGCGGTGCAGAACCTGCGCCTCAAGTTGACGGTATTTGCGATTCTTTGCGCGTTGCCGCTTTTTGGCTCGCTGCTGCTAGGATTGCGGGGCGAGTCGTGGGTGCCCATGACGGCTTACGGAGTCGTCAGTGCCGTGGCGTTCCTGCTTTACTGGAGCGACAAGCGCAAGGCACGCGCCGATGCCTGGCGCACGCCGGAGAACGTTCTGCACGCGGTCGAACTCGCCGGTGGCTGGCCGGGTGCATTGCTGGCCCAGCAGGTGTTTCGCCACAAGACCCGCAAAGTGTCGTTTCAAGTGGTGTTCTGGTTCATCGTGGTGTTGCACCAGGGATTCTGGATCGACCAGTTGTTCCTGGGCGGCCATCTGTTGGCGTTGTTCTGATGCCTGGCTGGAGACTGCCTTCGCGAGCAGGCTCGCTCCCACAATAAATCTGTGCGCGCTGATGCTCAAATGTGGGAGCGAGCCTGCTCGCGAAGGCGGCAGCAAAGCCACCTTTCATATAACTGGACAACCACATCGCGCTAAAGCAACAACCCAACCTGCGTGCGCTTGGGCAACTTGCTGACCACCAACTGATGGGAACGTCGCAACAAACTGCGCAGCTCCTCATCGCCCAGCGGGTAGGGGACTTGCATGATGATCCATTGGGCCCTGGCCAGGTACGGCGCCGGATGAATGCCGGGGCGGTCGCAATGGCCGAGAAACAGGTCCTTGTCGACCTTGAACGCCAACGAATCCCCCCGCAGGTTCTGCAAGGCGAACATCTTGTTGCCGGCGATCGAGAATACTCGCACGCCGCCCCATTTATAGTCTTCCCGGGCGCCCGGCAAGCCCAGGCAGAATTGCGCGACGTCCTCTTCGCTCAAGCTCATATCGTCCTGTCTCCACACTGTGCAAAAGCTTCCACCAGATGATCGATCCACGCGCGCACCGCCGGCAGCATGCCGCGCCGGTGAGGATAGACCGCCTGGAGCCAGCCATCCGGTGATGACCATCCAGGCAACAGCTCCACCAGTCGACCGTCGCGCAGTTCTTCTTCGCAATACATGCTCGGCAGCAGGGTAAAGCCCAGACCCGTCAGGGTGCAGGCGCGCCGCACGATAAAGTCGTCGATGCCCAGGCGCGCCTCCAGGGTCAGCTCGACGCTTTGCCCTGCGGTACTGAGCAAGCGCACATGCACCAGACGGTCCGCCTCCAGCGCTCCCAGCACCGGCAATTGCCTGAGGTCGTCCGGAGTCTCGATCTGCCGCCCTTCAATGAGCACCGGGCTGGCAACCAGGGTCAGGCGGGCCTGGCGCAAGCGCCGGGTCATCAGCAGCGGGTCTTCGTCGCCCAGGTCACGGACGCGCAACGCCACGTCGATGCCCTCGCTGATCAGATCCACGCGCCGGTTGAGCAGGATCATTTCCAACTGCACCTGGGGGTATTTCGCCAGGAAGCTTTCGATGATCAGCGGCAGGAACTGGTGCGCCAGGCCCACCGGGCTCGACACCCGCAAACGCCCACGGGGCTCGCTGGACATGCTCGCCACCGCTTCGTCGGCCATCTCCGCTTCCAGCAACATGGCCTGGCAATGACGCAGGTAACGTTCACCCACGGCGGTCAGCTTCAACTGGCGGGTGGTGCGTTGCAGCAGACGGGCGTCAAGGCGCTCTTCGAGCTCGGCGATTCGCCGTGACAAGCGTGACTTGGGGATGCCCAGCAAGCGCCCGGCGGCCGCGAAGCCACCGGCTTCAACCACCTTGGCAAAGTAATACAAGTCATTAAGGTCTTGCATGGAGAATCGATTGTCCTGTCAGTGGAACGAACCATCACATTCTTGCAGACTTATCTCGGATTGGCTTCATCGATAGGATTGTTCTCAATTGATCGCCTGGTTGCGATCCTCACTTGGAGAGCATTCACATGAAACTGTTGCACATCGATTCGAGCATCCTCGGCGACAACTCCGCTTCGCGCCAACTGAGCCGTGAACTGGTGCAAGCCTGGAAAGCCGCCGAGCCCGCTATCAACGTCACCTATCGTGACCTGGCCGCTGACGCCATCAGCCACTTTTCCGCGCAGACCCTAGTCGCTGCCGGCACCAGCGCCGAATTGCGCGATGCCGCTCAACAGCACGAAGCTGACCTCAGCGCGTCGACCCTGGCCGAGTTCCTCGCCGCCGACGCGGTGGTGATCGCAGCACCGATGTACAACTTCAGCATCCCGACCCAACTCAAGGCCTGGATCGACCGTATCGCCGTGGCCGGCCAGACCTTCCGCTACACCGAAGCCGGCCCGGAAGGCCTGTGTGGCGACAAGAAGCTGGTCATCGTTTCCACTTCGGGCGGCCTGCACGCCGGTCAACCGAGCAGCGTGGGGCATGAACAATACCTGAGGTTGATGTTCGGTTTCCTCGGCATCACCGACATCGAATTTGTTCGCGCAGAAGGCCTGGCCTACGGTGACGACATGCGCACCAAGGCCATCAGCGAGGCCAAGCTGCAGATCAGCCAGCAGTTCGCCGCTGCGTAAGGTTTGCGTAGAGGCATCAAGCTCTGCGGGCAACCTTCGGAAACCCTGTATTCTCGTCGTCATCGGATGGCTGGGGTGCAGGGTTTTCCTGCATTTGGCGCTGGGAAACATGGCGCAGGTCGTGCATGGCCGGAGCGGCGAGCGACGTGGCTCCTGGTGGGTGGGTGAAGGTGGACTATTCGATGATGCGTCTTGGTGCGCTGCTGCTGTTTTGCTGGGTGAGCGGTCTCGGTTCGGTGCAGGCCGCGCCGGCGCCACATCCGCATTGGAGCGCGGGCTTTCATGAGCTGGATTTTCCTGATCCGCTGGACCACCAGCCGATGCATGCCATCGCGTTTTACCCCTCCACCGCGAAGGAGCAATCCAGTCTGTTGGGCGGCTACCAGATCGATGCGGCGGCGGATGCACAGATCGCCATCGGGCGGTTTCCGCTGCTGATGCTGTCCCATGGCAATACCGGCACGCCGCTGGCCCTGCATGATCTGGCCACGTCGCTGGCCCGCAAGGGCTTCGTCGTGGTGGCGGTGATTCATCCCGGCGATAACGCCCAGGATCACAGCCGACTCGGTACGCTGAGTAACTTGTACGGGCGGCCGATCCAGATCTCCGAAGCCATCACCGCGACGCTGAACGACCCGATGCTGGCGCCCTTCGTCAACGCCGGGCAGGTCGGCGTGATCGGCTATTCGGCCGGTGGCGAAACCGCGCTGATCCTGTCTGGCGCCACGCCGGACCTCAATCGCCTGCGCCGTTATTGCCAGGAGCGACCGGATGACCGTGACGCCTGCAATACCCAGGGTGAGCTGATTGCCGACCGCGATGACCTGTATCCAGTGGCCGATCCCAGGGTCCGCGCGCTGTTGCTGATGGCGCCGTTGAGTTTGAAGTTCGGTCGGCACACGTTGGCCGATGTCCATGTGCCGGTGCTGCTCTATAGCGGCGACGGCGACAAACTGGTGGCTTTCGACAAGAACGCCGCGGCCCTGGCGCGCAAGCTGCCTACCGCGCCGGATTTCAAGACGTTGGCCGGGGCCGGGCACTTTGTTTTCATGGCGCCCTGTACGGACGAGCAGATCGCGGCGATGCCAGCGCTGTGTACCGATGCCGACGGCGTTGATCGCAAGGACATCCACCGCACGATGATCACCGAAGCCAGTCGCTTCTTCAGCCAGGCACTGGGAAAGCCGACCCGTGCGGGCCTGCGAACTGCCGATCAGTGATGCGGGCTTTCGGCTCGCCGACGCAACACGAGCGTCAGGCCCAGGCCGATGATCGACAGCAAGGCGGCGAAGAAAAATATCGACGAGTAGCCCAGGCTCAATGCCACCGCGCCCATCAACGGTCCGGCAATCGCCAGTGCCAGGTCAAAGAACACCGCATAGGCACTCAAGCCGGCGCCGCGGCTGCTGTTGGGCACCTGCTTGATGGCCTCCACGCCCAGCGCCGGGTACACCAGGGACAACCCGAAGCCCGCCAGCCCCGCGCCGACCAAGGCGAATGCGGTGGACGGCGCCAGCCACAGCAGCACCAGGCCCAGGGTCTCGATGCTCATGCAGACAATGGCCGAACTGAAGCCACCGAAGCGGGCGATGCTGGAGATGAACAGCAACCGTGACAGGATGAAGCAGACGCCGAAAACGGTCAGGCACCAGGCGGCGCCGGTCCAGCCTCGGCTGAGGTAGAACAGGGTGATGAAGGTGGTCAGCGTGCCATAGCCGATCGAGGCCAGGCACAGGCTTGTCCCGAACGGTGCAATGCGTCCGAACACGGCCCAGAAGGGCAGGCGCTCGCCGCGAACGACCGGCACCGAGGGTTTGTTGCGAATCAGCAGCAATGCGCCGCCGGCCAATAACGACAAGGCGATGCCCAGGCTGGCGAAGCCCAGGCCGCCGACCATGACCACGCCCAGCGGTGCGCCGATGGCGATGGCGCCATAGGAAGCGATGCCGTTCCAGGAGATCGAACGGGCAGTGTGCTCCACGCCGACCTGTCCCATGCACCAGCTGATGGTACCGACGCCGATCAGGCCTTGGGCGACCCCGAGCAGCAAACGCCCGGCAATCAGGATCAACAGGCTGGGCAACGGAAAGCTTTGCAGCAGCGTCGACAACAGCGTCAGCACGCCACTGAGCAGGATGCCCACCAGGCCGTAGACGATCGCCCGCTTGGTGCCGACATTGTCCGACAGTCGCCCGGCCATGGGCCGGCTGAGCAAGGTCGCCAGATACTGCGAGCCAATGGTCAGCCCGGCCACCACTGCGCTGAAGCCCAGTTGCTCATGGACATACCCAGGCAACACGGCAATCGGCAGGCCGATGCAGAGGAAGGCGATGAAGGTATAAAAAACGATGGAGACGATCTGCAAGGTGATCGACAGGGAACTGGGGGCGGGCTGGGGCGTTGGCATGGCGGCTCGTTCGCGGGCAGCGGTAAGAGTGCTTCATCATGGCGCGTGCGGGGGAGAAAAGGAAGCAGGCTAACGGTTCGCCATCAGTGATAGCCTCATAGTCAGCTGAAGTCACCCACTTATATTTGGGAACAGGGCCATTGTGGGAGCGAGCCTGCTCGCGAAGGCGGTGGTGTGAGGCAGTCAGATGCCGACAGCGATGGCCTCTTCGCGAGCAGGCTCGCTCCCACAGGGTGTTGTGTTTGCTGTAGGAATGAAAAAGCCCCATCACATGGACAGGGCTTTTACTTTCAGCTTGCAGTTGTTTTAGAACAACACGCCCTGGCTGCGCAGGTAGTCGTCATAGGTGCCGCTGAAGTCGACCACGCCGTCGGCGCTGAGCTCGATGATGCGGGTTGCCAGGGACGATACGAACTCACGGTCGTGGCTGACGAAGATCAACGTGCCCGGATAGTTTTCCAGCGCCAGGTTCAGCGCTTCGATGGATTCCATGTCCAGGTGGTTGGTCGGTTCGTCCATCACCAGCACGTTCGGCTTTTGCAGGATCAGCTTGCCGAACAGCATGCGGCCTTGTTCACCACCGGAGATGACCTTGACCGACTTGAGGATCTCGTCGTTGGAAAACAGCATGCGGCCCAAGGTGCCACGAACCAACTGCTCGCCACCCTGGGTCCACTGGCCCATCCAGTCGAACAGGTTGACGTCATCTTCGAAGTCATGGGCGTGGTCCTGGGCGTAGTAGCCCAGTTCCGCGGCGTCGGTCCATTTCACGGTACCGGCATCCGGTTCCAGTTCATTGACCAGGGTGCGCAGCAGGGTGGTCTTGCCGATGCCGTTCGGGCCAATGATCGCCACGCGCTCACCGGCTTCGACGGTGAAGCTGAAATCCTTGAACAGCGGCTTGCCGTCGAAGCCCTTGGCCATGCGTTCGACGATGACCGCTTGGCGGTGCAGCTTCTTGGTCTGCTCGAAACGGATGAACGGACTGACGCGGCTCGATGGCTTGACCTCGGCCAGCTGGATCTTGTCGATCTGCTTGGCGCGGGAGGTGGCCTGCTTGGCTTTCGAGGCGTTGGCCGAGAAACGGCTGACGAACGATTGCAGTTCGGAAATCTGTGCTTTCTTCTTGGCGTTGTCCGACAGCAGTTGCTCGCGGGACTGGGTCGCCACGGTCATGTACTCGTCGTAGTTGCCCGGGAACAGGCGCAGCTCGCCGTAGTCCAGGTCCGCCATGTGGGTGCAGACACTGTTCAGGAAGTGACGGTCGTGGGAGATGATGATCATCAGGCTCGAACGCTGGGTCAGCACGTTTTCCAGCCAGCGGATGGTGTTGATATCCAGGTGGTTGGTCGGCTCGTCGAGCAGCAGCACTTCCGGGTCGGAAAACAGCGCCTGGGCCAGCAGCACACGCAGTTTCCAGCCTGGCGACACTTCGCTCATCGGACCGAAATGCTGCTCGATGCCAATCCCCAGGCCCAACAGCAGTTCACCGGCGCGAGATTCGGCGGTGTAGCCGTCCATCTCGGCAAATTCGGTTTCCAGCTCAGCCACGGCCATGCCGTCTTCTTCGGTCATTTCCGGCAGCGAATAGATGCGGTCGCGCTCGGCCTTGACCTTCCACAGCTCTTCGTGACCCATGATCACGGTGTCGATCACGGTGAATTCTTCGTAGGCGAACTGATCCTGGCGAAGTTTACCCAGGCGCACGTTCGGCTCGAGCATCACCTGGCCGCCGGACGGCTCGAGGTCGCCGCCGAGGATTTTCATGAAGGTCGACTTGCCGCAACCGTTGGCGCCGATCAGGCCGTAGCGGTTACCCGCGCCAAATTTGACAGAGACGTTTTCGAACAGTGGCTTGGCGCCGAACTGCATCGTGATGTTAGCTGTAGAGATCAAAGGTTTATCCTGCGGAACATTCAGAGTAGCTAAGGGTGCGGCAGTACCTGTTCAGTACCTGTTTGCGCAAGTCCCGACCGCGCAAGCGGCTTGGCGGTCACTGGCGCAAGGGTCCATCCGGCATATAGAGGACAGCTGCATACGGAGCGCCTGGCCCGAGTGGATATGCGCCGAAGCCGGGATCGCCGGTGTCAGCCAGAGGGGGCGCTTGATAGTTGGCGGCGATTGTACTGATCTGGCCGCGTTAACGATAGGGTGTAACCCAGGCAAGACGGTTTTTCACAACGCAGGGATAACTTTAAATCGCCAACTGTGGCTAAAATGCCATCTCACTCGACGCCATCTCCCTTGCCGCTTGGCTGGCCCCGGAGAAGCAGCCTGTTCACTTCTGGACCCTGACCGAATCCGTGAAGCTCATTATTGTCGCAATCTACGTACTTTCCATTGGCTATGTGCACCTGCGCGGGCGCGTGCGGCATAAACTCGGGCGCCAGTTGAGCGATCACTCATCCTTCCTTGCGCCGATCAATTGCCTGCTCTACCTGTGTTCGAAACTGCCCAACAGGCCTTTCCTGAGCCCGGCCCAGTTTCCCGACCTGAGCCCCTTGCAGGCCCATTGGGAAGAGATCCTCGCCGAAGGCCAGAGCCTGCTGCAAGCGGGGGAGATCAAGCGCTCCGATCAATATGACGACGTGGGCTTCAACTCGTTTTTCAAGACTGGCTGGAAGCGCTTCTACCTGAAGTGGTATGGCGACAGCCATCCCTCGGCGATGAAGCTGTGCCCGCGCACCACCGAACTGGTGCAGAGCATCGGCTCGATCAAGGCCGCGATGTTCGCCGAGCTGCCGCCGGGTTCGAAGCTGGTGCGTCATCGCGATCCGTATGCCGGGTCTTATCGCTACCACTTGGGGCTGCAGACACCCAACGACGCCGGCTGCTACATCAATGTCGACGGTGAGGCTTATCACTGGCGCGACGGCGAGGCGGTGGTGTTCGACGAAACATTCATTCATTACGCCGAGAACACCACGGCGCAGAACCGCATCATCCTGTTCTGCGACGTGGAGCGGCCGATGAGATTTCGTTGGGCCACCGCGTTCAATCGCTGGTTCAGTCGTACCGTGATGGCCGCCGCTGGCGCGCCGAATGACGCCGGGGACCGGACCGGTGGCCTGAACCGGGCGTTTTCCCGGCTGTACAAGATCCGCCTGCAAGGCAAAGCGCTGAAAAAGCGCAATCGCAAGCTGTATTACCTGCAGAAATGGGCGTTCTTTGGCGGCCTGCTGGCGATCTTCATCTGGATCTGAACGGTTCAGCCGCCCGGTTTCTCAGCCTCCAACTGTTCCCACATCTTCGCCGTGATCCGTTGGCGATGGTTGTAGCCTTCCCACGGATCGGCGCCCAGGCCCTTGGCCCGTTCCAGCGCGGTATGGATATCCCATTGCTGCGCGTTGCGCAGGCCGGCGAGTTCGTCCCGGGCGATCGGTACCGAAACCGGCAGGCCCGGCCGGGCACGCACCGAATAAGCGGCGACGGTACTGGCACCACGGGCGTTGCGCAGGTAGTCGATAAAGACCTTGCCCACGCGGTTTTTCGGGCCCATGGTCGCGGTGATTCGTTGCGGCATCTGCCGGGTCAGGAACTGCGATATGGCCTTGGCAAAGGCCTTGGTGACGTCCCACCCCTCGCTTCGCGCCAGTGGCACGATGACGTGCATGCCTTTTCCGCCGCTGGTCTTGAGAAACCCCTGCAAACCCAGTTCGTCGAGTACTGACAGGGTCATGCGCGTCGCGTCGAGCATGGCGTTCCAGGGCAACGATGGATCCGGGTCCAGGTCCAGCACAAACAGATCGGGCGTCTCGATCCGGTCATGGGTCGCCGTCCAGGTGTGCAGTTCCACCGCGCCCATCTGCGCCGCGCCGACCAGGGCATGGATGCTGTCGATTTCCATCAAAGCCGCATGGCCCGGGTCCAGCGCCGGATCGAGTTGCCTGATATGGGGGATTTCCAGGCGATCGGCGTGTTTCTGAAAAAACAGCTCCTCGCCAATCCCTTCCGGCGCCCGTACAAGGGAGACCGGCCGCAACTTGAGATGCGGCAGGATCCAGGGGGCGATGTCCAGGTAATACTGGGCCAGTTCGGCTTTCTGCACACCGCTGACGCTGTCGACGACGCGGTCCGGGTGGGTGATGACCACGCCGTCGACTTTCGCGGTGTCGGCCTTGCCGCGGCGTTTGGGCTTGGCGGGCGTGGCTTTGATGGGCATGGGTTGTTCACGCGTCACCCGACTGACCTGCCGGTCGCCGGGCAGATCGAGGAACACCGCCTGGCGCACCAGCCCGTCGCGGGTCCATTCGGCAAATTCGATTTCGCAGACCTGCGTCGGCTCGACCCAATGCACGCCGCGCGCCGGTGCGCCTTTGAGCAGCTGGTCGAGTGGCGACGTTTCACGTTCCAAGGCACATAGCTGTTCATGCAGTTGTTTGAGTTGGGATTGGCTGAAGCCCGTGCCGACCCGGCCGGCATAGACCAGCCCCGACGGCCCGTTGACCGCTAGCAACAGTGCGCCGAAGCCGTTGCGCGTGCCTTGCGGGCGGGTGAACCCGACGATGACGAAGCATTGGCGCAGCCGACATCTGAGTTTGACCCAATCGGCGTTCCGTCCCGAGGCATAAGGGCTGCCCAGACGCTTGCCAACCACGCTGTCCAGTGACAGGGCGCTGGCGCTTTCGAAGATGTCATGCTGGCTGGCGGAAAACGCCTCGGAGAACCGCAGGCGCTTGCTGGCGTTGCTCTTGAGCGCATTTTTCAAGGCTGCGCGGCGTTCTTCAACCGGTTTGTCGCGCAGGTCGACGCCATTGAGAAACGGTGCGTCGAAAAGGAAATACAGCATGTCGACGCTGCGGCCGATCTCGAAGGCCTGGCGCAGGGCAGGGAAGTCGGAGTGCCCGGTTTCATCGAGCAGCACCAGTTCGCCGTCGAGCCAGCTGTCGCCCAGATTCAACTGGGCCAGGGCGTCGGCGTGCAGCGTGAGGCGATCGGTCCAGTCCGCATGGTGGCGATTGAACAGCCGGACCTCGCCGTTCTGGATGCGCGTCATCAACCGGTAGCCATGAAACTGCACTTCATAGCGCCACTCACCGGCCGGCGGTTGCTCCACCGGTGTCGCCAATTGCGGCGACAGACGTTCGGGGATTCGGCCCGTGTCGGTCTGCGCATTCCGGCGAGTGCGGCTACGAGTCGTTGGTTCATCCGCCTCCACGGCGGACAGGCGGGCATATTCACTCTCGGCCTTGGCCATGACAGATTCCCTTGTATTACAGGCGCCCGGGGGTTAGCCCCGGGAGGCCTTGGTGGCTTTTTTAGCAGGAGCGGATTTGCGCGTCTTGGTCGATTTTGCCGCAGGCTTTTCGGCAGGCTTTTCCGCCGTCTTGCCTTTGCCGCCGAGGCTGCGCTTGAGCAGTTCGGTGAGGTCGATAACGTCGGCGGTTTTGCGCTGTTCTTCGCCGGGGTCGGTTTCCACCGCTTCGAGCCGGCCTTCGGTGGCTTTTTTCTCCACCAGTTCCATGATCTTTTCCTGGAAGCTGTCGCGATAGTCCTGGGGTTCCCAGTCGCCACTCATGTCTTCCACCAGCCGTTTGGCCATGTCCAGTTCGCCCTTCGCCAGCGTCGGGTTGGTGACTTCGTCGCCCAGTTCCAGGACGTCGAGTTCGCGGACTTCGGCGGGCCAGCGCAGCAGCACCAGCACCAGGGCCGATTCCAGGGGCATCAGCGCGGCCAGGTGCTGGCGGGTATGCATCACCACATTCGCCAGCGCGACCTTGTTGGTCTTGAGCAGGGTTTCGCGCAGCAGGGCGTAGACCTTGCCACCACGTTTGTCAGGCGCGAGGAAATACGGCTTTTCGATGTTCTGCAGCGGGATCTTCTCGCTGTCGACGAAGGAAAAGATGTCGATGGTCTGGGTGGACTTGGGGTGGGCGGCGCGAATCTCCTCTTCGCTGATCAGCACGTATTGGCCTTTCTGGTATTCCACGCCTTTGACGATGTCGTCCTTGGTCACCTCCTTGCCGGTAACCTTGTTGACCCGCTTGTAGCCCACCGGGTCCATGCTGCGTTTGTCCAGCCAGTCGAAATCCACGCCTTGGGACGCGGTGGCTGACACCAGGGCCACGGGAATGTGGACCAGCCCGAAACTGATTGCGCCTTTCCAGATAGCCCGTGCCATGGTGGAGTTTTCCTTGCCGGTGAATAGTCTCTCTGGTGACCCTTGGGTCTCTGGAAAAGTTTCCACCGGGCGCCGGCTGGCTGCGGTTGGGGTGCTCCAGGGGCGCTGAGTTGGAGACGCCTGGTTACATCTTCATGAGGATATTTTGCTTAACAACGGCGAACCTGCGGCGTAGCGTGTTTTCGAAATGCGGGTGCCGTACCCATGAAATCAGGAAGGTCTCGATGAACAGACTGATACTCGCCACCCTGGTGCTGCTGACGGCAGCCACTGCCCAGGCGGCTACGCCCGGCGCCGATCCAGTACTCGTGGCGCAGAACCTGCCGGGCAACAACAATCCCTACAACAGTCCGATTCGCCGGGCCAACCCGAACAGCATGCAGGGCACCCAGCCCAACGTGCCAGGCATACGGAACAACCCGACGGTTCCGGTTCCCCGACCGCCGACCCTGGAGAATGGCGGCATCGGCAACGGCTACCCGCGTTCCGGACCGCCATCGGGGTCGCCACGCCCCACCATCGAGTCGCCGACGCCTCCCCGGCACACCAATAACGGCAATCGTTGAGACACCGTGCCGATCAACACCACCACAGAAGGAAGTGTGCATGTTGCGTAAAACATTCCTGGCAACACTTTGCGCCAGCGCTGTCCTGGCCCTTTCAGCGCCGGCCTCTGCCGCGCCAGTCCAGCAATTCAAGGCCGAGGACGGCACCGTCGAAGTCACCACGGTCACCCGGGGGCTGGAGCGGCCCTGGTCCGTGGCGTTCCTGCCGGAGCAGCAGGGCATGCTGGTCACGGAGCGTCCCGGTAACCTGCGATGGGTGAAGGCCGACGGGAAATTGTCTGCGCCGTTGAGCGGTGTTCCCGAGGTCTGGGCCAAGGGGCAGGGTGGTTTGCTGGATGTTGTGCTGTCTCCGGACTTCAAACAGGATCGCACCGTCTACCTGTCGTATGCCGAGGCGGGCGAGGATGGCAAGGCCGGCACGGCGGTGGGCCGTGGGCAGTTGTCCAGCGACATGACGCGCCTGGACAACTTCGATGTAATTTTCCGCCAGCAACCCAAGCTCTCGACGGGCAACCATTTCGGTTCGCGCCTGGTATTCGACCGGGACGGCTATCTGTTCATCACCCTGGGCGAAAACAACGACCGTCCGACCGCGCAGGACCTGGACAAGCTGCAAGGCAAGATCGTGCGGATCTATCCCGACGGCAAGGTGCCGGACGACAACCCTTTCGTGGGGCAGAAAAACGTCCGTCCCGAGATCTGGTCCTACGGCTTGCGCAATCCCCAAGGCGCCGCGCTCAATCCCTGGAATGGCACGCTCTGGGAGAATGAGCATGGCCCCAAGGGCGGTGACGAGCTGAACATCATCGAGCGCGGCAAGAACTATGGCTGGCCGTTGGCGACTCATGGCGACAACTATTCCGGCGCGCCGATTCCCGAGGCCCAAGGCAAGACCGCGAAGGGTACCGTCGGTCCCCATCACGTCTGGCAGGTATCGCCAGGGCTCAGCGGCATGGCGTTCTACGACAATGACCGGTTCAAGGCCTGGCAACGCAACGCGTTTGTCGGGGCGCTGGTTTCCAAGGACCTGATTCGCCTGGAGTTCGACGGCGACAAGGTTGTCCATGAAGAACGCTTGCTCGGCGAGCTCAAGGAGCGGATCCGCGATGTTCGCCAGGGGCCGGATGGTTTCCTCTATGTGCTGACAGACGACGATGATGGTGCGCTGTACAAGGTCGGGCTGAAGCAATAAGCATGTCATGAAGCTTTTTGTGGCGAGGGAGCTTGCTCCCGCTGGGCTGCGTGGCAGCCCCATGCAGGCAACGCGATGAGCCTGACACACCGAGTGTCCAATCTTGGGGTTGCTTCGCAACCCAGCGGGAGCAAGCTCCCTCGCCACAGGATCAAAAGCGTCAAAGGATCACGGAGGCCGGGGATTTCCATTGACTTCCCGGCCCCTCGCGGCTAGTTTTCAGCCATGACTTCCACCGTACTGCGCAGCCAGCCAAGCATTATTACCGCCATTCCTTATCTGGCGGGCTAGCTGACGACTGCACCCAACCCGCCCTAGAGGCGGGTTTTTTCTTTCTGTCTCCAGGGCTTTACCCGACCAGGAGACAGCCATGACCCCAACCAGCCCCGAGCAGACGCTGCTGGAGCACTACGTCAAGAAGATCCTTGCCGCTGCGGTGTACGAACTGGCGGTGCCCACGCCGCTGCAAGCGGCTGCGGCGCTGTCCCAGGCCTTGGGCAATCGAATTCTGCTCAAGCGCGAGGACCTGCAACCGACGTTCTCGTTCAAGATCCGCGGCGCTTATAACAAGCTCGTGCAACTGACCCCCGAGCAACGCAGCCGTGGCGTGATCACCGCATCGGCGGGCAACCACGCCCAAGGCGTGGCGCTGGCGGCTCAAGCGTTGGGTATCTCGGCGTGCATCGTCATGCCGCGCACGACGCCCCAACTGAAAGTACTGGGCGTGCGCAGTCGCGGGGCCGAAGCGTTGCTGCATGGTGAGAGTTTTCCATTCGCCCTGGAATTCGCCCTGGACCTGGCCCGGCAGACCGGGCGGGAATTCGTCTCGCCGTTCGATGACCCGCAAGTCATCGCCGGGCAGGGAACCGTCGCGATGGAGATCCTGCGCCAGCATCCAGGTCAGCTGGATGCCATCTTTGTTCCGGTCGGCGGTGGCGGCTTGATTGCCGGGGTGGCGGCTTACGTCAAATACCTGCGTCCGGAGGTGCGCATCATTGGCGTCGAGTCGGAACACTCCGCATGCCTCCAGGCCGCACTGGCAGCAGGGGAGCGGGTGACGCTAGCGAGCGTCGGCACGTTCGCCGACGGCGTGGCCGTCGCGCAGATCGGCGCCCATGGCTTCGATATCTGTCGTTTCTGCGTCGATGAAGTGATCACCGTCAGCAACGACCAACTCTGCGCCGCGATCCGGGATATCTATGACGACACCCGCGCGATCACCGAGCCGTCCGGCGCCCTGGCGGTGGCGGGGATCAAGCGCTACGTGACGGACAGCGGAGCGCAGGGCCAGACACTGGTGGCGATCAACTCTGGCGCAAACATCAACTTCGACAGCTTGGGCCACGTGGCAGAGCGCGCGGCAGTGGCTGCGTCTTGAGGTGCTCCCGCGCATCATGTTTTTTGAAGTAGCCGACGGGTGCCCGCCCGTGAAGTCGAAATAGTGGCTAATCTCCAGCCTGGCAAGTTGAACGGCGCGATGCAGTTTGCATGGATAAAACACCGTTTCCTTGCATTTTGCATGGCCGTTGCGTTGGACCTGACTGCTAAGTAATTGATTTGTAACAGTGTCGCTGTACTGATTTACGGGCATATTTTTTGCGAGTTGATACCCGAGTCCGATGACGGGCTCCAACACCAGAAAACGCCAAAATGAACGAACGGCACGGCATTCGAAGTCCTGTCCGCAGGGAAGAATCGGACGAAAATACCGCCGTCGTGAACATGAATTGGCTGCCTCAAAAGGAGAGAGTTGCCATGTTTTTATCTGCCCTCGAAATGCGAAACATCATTGAAAGCAGCCTGCTGCCCAAACGCTCGCAATGCACCTTGTCACCTGATCTGTCCATGACCGTTAAAATCTACGACGACCACCAGACCGACCGCGTGGCGTTGGTCAAGAGCGATATTGACGCCACCAAGCTCACCGGCTGCCGGGCCATCAACGATCTGATTGCGGAACTGCGTACCGAACTCGACCGTGGCCAGGGTCACGGCCACG
This sequence comes from Pseudomonas sp. Z1-29, assembly GCF_051131995.1. Classification (NCBI taxonomy): domain Bacteria; kingdom Pseudomonadati; phylum Pseudomonadota; class Gammaproteobacteria; order Pseudomonadales; family Pseudomonadaceae; genus Pseudomonas; species Pseudomonas sp. Z1-29. Next base: position 2,737,538 of record NZ_CP071645.1, read on the forward strand.
GGAACTATTTCCACCAGCAACACCGGATGAGCGGGCGTTAAGCACCGCCCGACCTTTGCAAACCTGACGACCGGGTCCGATATTGTTCGAACCCGGCGTCCAGCTTTCGATTTTTCCTAGACCAATTGCTGCCGATAGGGCAGGTCTGGCCCGACTTTGCCGCACGTCAGTGCCGCGGCGCGCATGGCGAAATGGAGCATTTCCCCGATCTGCTCCGCGCTCAGCGAATGCAAACCCTGCACATCATCCAACTGCTGCTCTGTCAGCCAAGCGATCAGCGCAGCCTGGAACGTGTCGCCCGCGCCCACCGTATCGGCGATCTGGACCGGGCAGGCGGGAAGCGACCATACGCCATGCTGACGGCTGAACACCGTTGCGCCCTGGCCGCCACGGGTGAGGAAGGCCAACTGACAGCGGTGCTCCAGCCAGCCCCCAATTACTTCATGTGGGTCCCGGTCAGGGTAGAGCAGGCTCAGGTCCTCATCGCTGACCTTGATCAGGTCGGCGTATTCCACCAGCGTCGCGATCCGTGAACGCCACAACTCGATGTCTGGCTGCGGATTGAGCCGCACGTTCGGGTCGAGGCTGATAAGGCGTCGGCCGCTTTCGCGTTGTACCAGTGCCAGCAGCGTATCGCCCACCGGTTGCACCACCAATGAGAACGAACCCACATGCAGGCCGCGCACTTGCGGGCCCAGCGTCGGCAAATGCTCCGCGCGCAATTGCCGGTCTGCGCAGCCTTCGCCACGGAAGCTGTAGTGGGGCGAGCCGTTGGCGCCGACAGCGACCATGGCCAGGGTGGTGGGGGCCTCGAAGTCCTGGGCAAATTGAGTGCTGACGCCTTCGTCCACCAGCACCTGTTTCAAGCGCCGGCCCAGATAGTCGGTGGACAGCCCGGTGAATAGTGCCGACTCGATCCCCAGTCGACGCAAACCCACCGCCACGTTGAACGGTGAACCACCGGCGAGCGCCTTGAAGTTCACTTGCGAAGCCGGAGTCTGCGCTTCGTTTGCGCTGAAAAAATCAAACAGCGCTTCACCACATACCAGATACATAATTGCCTGCTCTCAAAGGGTTGCGACGTGTTGCCGGTAACGTTCGTAGGCTTGTTGTGACGCCGCGACGTGCGCGGCGACGGGCCGGATTTCGCTGGCCGGGTCGAGTTTGACGCAGCGCTCGCACAGGTCGGCCAGGGATGTTTGCCCGGCGCCATGACACCACGCCGCCTGGATCGCCCCGCCCAGGGCAGCGGCTTCGCTCTGTTCGGTGCAAATGACGGTAGTGTCCATGATGTCGGCGACGATCTGTCGCCAGACCGGGCTCTTCGAGCCGCCGCCGATCAGGCGAATGCTCTGGGCCTTGAGCCCGTTGGCACGGAGCAGGTCGAGGCCATAGCGCAGGCCGAAGGTCGTGCCTTCGACCACCGCGCGGCAGAGGTTGGCCCGGGTCAGGTTGGTGGTCGTCAGGCCCAGCAGGCTGCCGGTGGCATGGGGCAGGGCGGGGACGCGTTCGCCATTGAGGAACGGCAGCATGCACACGCCCTCGGCACCGATCGGCGCCTGGGTCACGAGGGTATTGAACGTATCGATGTCCAGTTCCAGCAGCTCGCGCAGCGCTCCGGTGGCGTTGGTCAGGTTCATGGTGCAGATCAACGGCAGCCAGCCGCCGCTCGACGAACAGAACGTCGCCACGGATGCTTGCGGGCTGACCACGGGCTCGGCGGCATACGCATACACCGTGCCGGAGGAACCGAGGCTCATGGTGATCACGCCGGGCTGGATGTTGCCGGTGCCGATGGCGCCCATCATGTTGTCGCCGCCGCCACTGGCGACCACCGCGTCGGGGTTGAGGCCCAGGTGTGCGGCGATCTCGGGCAGGATCCTGCCGACTGGCTGATGGGCCTCGATCAGCTCGGGCAAGGCCGATTCCAGCCGGCCGCTGGGGTCGATATGGCGCAGCAGCGCGCGATCCCACTGGCGGGTACGGACGTTGAAGTAACCGGTGCCCGAGGCATCGCCATACTCGCTGCAATGGCGCCCGGTAAGCCAGTAATTGAGGAAGTCGTGGGGCAGCAGGATGCTGGCGGTCCGCTCGAAAATCTGCGGGTGCTGTTCCCGGGTCCAGAGCAGTTTGGACACCGTGTAGCCCGGCGCAATCACCACGCCGAGGCGCTCCAGGCTGCCTTCTTCACCGCCGAGATGCGCCAGGAGACGATCGTTTTCCGCGGTCGTCTCGGTATCGCACCACAGTTTTGCCGGGCGCAGGACCTGGCCCTGCTCATCGAGCAATACCAGGCCGTGCTGCTGGCCAGAGACGCCGATGCCGAGAATCGACTGGCCATCGACCTTTGCATCCGCCAGCGCTTGCCGAGTGGCCTGGGTGAACGCGTCAAGCCATTGCCGGGTGTCTTGTTCCCGGCGGCCGTTGGCACCGCTGATCATGTCGTGGGCGGCGGCGCCCTGGCCAAGTACCTGGCCGCTGATCGAATCGAGGATCAGCGCCTTGGTGCCTTGGGTGCCGCAGTCGATGCCCAGGAACAGTTGTTGGTTTGCCATGGAAATCCTCGGGTCAGCAGCTCGATTACATTATGGTCAGGGACATGCAATATGGTCAGGATCATGGAATACCTGTGGCGAGGGAGCTTGCTCCCGCTGGGCTGCGCAGCAGCCCCACCCAGGCAACGCGGTGAACCTGACAAACCCAGGGGGTCGCTTCGCAACCCAGCGGGAGCAAGCTCCCTCGCCACGAAAAGCGGATCGTATCTAGCCTTGATCAGCCAGTACCCGCTCAAGCGTCTTGGTCACCCCTTGCTCGCGCAAGCTGTTGCAGCACCATTCGAATGCTGCCACGAACTCGGGCGAACGGGGGATGGCCGTGCCAAAAATTTCTTCCACTGCAAGCATTCTCTGGGCCACCAGCGCGTCGTCGGCCACCAGCGCCTGGCAGAACGCCGCGCGTGGGTCGGGGATCGAATAGGTCGTGCCATTTTCATCTGCCCCTTTGAGGTAAACAGCCCAGGCCGCCACCACCAGCGCCGCGCGGCGGGTCTGGCCGCCGTCGGCGATCAGGCGGTTGATGGTCGGCACGGTGAATTTGGGAAATTTCGACGAGCCATCCGAACACACCCGTTCCAACTGGTCGGCGATGGCCTGGTTGGAGAAGCGCTCCACCAGGGTGTCCTTGTATTCCGTCAGGTCGATGCCCGGCACGGGCGCCAGTTGTGGCGTCACGTCCAGGTCCATGTAGGCGCGGATGTAACGCACGAACAACGGGTCGTTCATGGTTTCGTGGACGAAACGATACCCCTTGAGGAAACCCAGGTACGTCAACGCGAGATGGCTGCCGTTGAGCAGCTTGATCTTCATCTCTTCATAGGGCGAAACGTCATCGGTAAACTGCACACCGACCTTCTCCCAGGCCGGGCGACCATTGACAAACTTGTCCTCCAGCACCCATTGCACAAAGGGTTCGCACACCACTGGCCAAGCGTCGTCGATGCCATGCTCGTCGTGCAGCTGCAAGCGGTGGGCGCTGCTGGTCATCGGGGTAATGCGATCGACCATGGCGTTGGGGAAGCTCACGTTCTGCTCGATCCATTGTCTCAGTTTGGGGTCTCGCAATGCGGCAAACGCCAGCAGCGCCTTGCGCGTGACGGCGCCGTTGTGGGGCAGGTTATCGCAGGACATCAGGGTGAACGCCGGCGTCCCCGTAGCCCGGCGTTTGGCCAGCGCGGCGCAGAGGAAGCCGAACACGGTCTGAGGTTCGTCCGGATGGGCCAGGTCGTGCTGGATCTGCGGCAGATGGGCCATGAACTCGCCGTTGCTGTCGTCAATGCAATAACCACCCTCGGTGATCGTCAGCGAGACGATGCGGATCTGCGGGTCGGCCAGTTTGTCGATCAGCGCCTGGGCGCCATCCTCGGCCAACAGCATGTCGGCGATCGCGCCAATGACCCGGACTTCGGTGTCATCGGTATCCCCCAGTTCATACAGGGTGAACAGGTAGTCCTGGCCAGCCAGATCATCCCGGGCCCGGCGATCTTCGGCCCGCAGGCCGACGCCGCAGATTGCCCAGTCGAGGCCTTCGCCGGTGTTCATCAACGCATCGGTGTAATACGCCTGGTGCGCACGGTGGAAACCGCCGACCCCGATGTGGGCGATGCCCTGGCGGCGGTCGCCCAGGTTGTAAGCGGGCAGGGCGACCTCGGCGTTGAGGTTGTGCAGGTTCTGTCGGTTGAGTTTCATCGCAAATCTCGGCAATCAGGCGGCAGCGCGCAGCGCGCGGGAAACCGCAACGCCTTCGGCATCGAATAAGTGGCAGTGTTCGGCGTCCAGGTGCAGCTCCAGTTGCTCGCCGAAACGGCTCGCCAGGTCACCACGCACGCGCATGGTCAGGGCTTCGCCGGAGGCGGTGACGACGTGGCAGAAGGTGTCGCTGCCCAGGCGTTCGCTGACATCGGCGGTGACCCGCAGCGTGCAATCACCCGGTTGCGCCAGGTTCAGGTGTTCCGGACGAATCCCCAGGGTTACCGCGCCGCCGACGCTCAGGTTGGCACCGCTGCGCGGCAGGCTGATGCGGGTGCCGGCGTCCAGCAGCACTTCACAACCCTGGCCGTCCAGGCCGGTGACCTTGCCCTTGAGAAAACCCATCTTCGGCGTGCCGAGGAACCCGGCGACGAACAGGTTGGCCGGTTGGTGATACAGCTCCAGCGGCGAGCCGACCTGCTCGATGCGACCGCCGTTGAGCACCACCACCTTGTCGGCCAGGGTCATGGCTTCGACCTGGTCGTGGGTCACGTAGATCATGGTTGCCTGCAACTCTTTATGCAGGCGCGCCAGTTCCAGGCGCATCTGCACGCGCAGGGCGGCGTCGAGGTTCGACAAGGGCTCGTCGAACAGGAAGATCTTCGGGTTGCGCACGATGGCCCGGCCGATCGCCACGCGCTGGCGCTGGCCGCCGGACAGCTGCTTGGGCTTGCGCTCCAGCATCGGCCCCAGTTCGAGGATGCGCGCCGCTTCGTTGACTTTCTTTTCCACCTCGGCCTTGGGCACACCGGCGAGGTCGAGGGCGAAGGACATGTTCTTGCGCACGCTCATGTGCGGGTACAGGGCATAGGTCTGGAACACCATCGCCAGGTCGCGCTTGGCCGGGCTGACTTCGGTGATGTCACGGCCGTCCAGCTCGATGGTGCCGTCGCTGACTTCTTCCAGGCCGGCGATCAGCCGCAGCAGCGTGGACTTGCCACAGCCCGAGGGGCCGACGAAGACCACGAATTCGCGGTCGTTCACTTCAAGGTCAATGCCCTTGATGATGGAAAAGCCTTCGAAGCCTTTTTGCAAATTCTTGATTTTCAGGTTGGCCATGATGATGGGCCTCCACTTCTGATGACTGTGTAGGGCGCGTTACTTCACCGCGCCGAAGGACAAACCGCGCACCAGCTGTTTCTGGCTGATCCAGCCGAAAATCAGGATCGGCGCGCAGGCCAGGGTCGAGACGGCGGACAACTTGGCCCAGAACAGGCCCTCGGGGCTGGAATACGAGGCGATCAGTGCTGTCAGCGGCGCGGCTTTGGATGAGGTCAGGTTGAGCGACCAGAACGCCTCGTTCCAGCACAGGATCAGCGACAGCAGTACCGTTGACGCGAGACCGCCCTTGGCGATCGGCAGCAGCACGCGGACCATTTCCTGCCACAGGGTGGCACCGTCCAGGCGCGCGGCTTCGAGGATGTCGCGGGGGATGTCCTTGAAGTAGGTGTAAATCATCCAGACCACGATGGGCAGGTTGATCAGCGTGTAGATGATGATCAGCGCGAGGCGCGTGTCCAGCAGGCCGAACTGCTTGGCCAGCAGATAGATCGGCATCAGCACGCCCACCGGCGGCAGCATTTTGGTGGAGAGCATCCACAGCAGCGTGCCTTTGGTGCGTTGGGTTTCGTAGAACGCCATGGAGTAGGCCGCCGGCACCGCGATCAGCAGGCACAGGGCGGTGGCGCTGAAGGAAATCACCACCGAGTTCCAGGCGAAGCTGAAGTAGTTGCTGCGCTCATTGATGTGCAGGTAGTTCTCCAGTGTCGGCGCGAAGATGAACTGCGGCGGCGTGGCGAAAGCGTCGATTTCAGTCTTGAAGCTGGTCAGCACCATCCAGAAGATCGGAAAGAAGATCAGGATCGCGATGGCCCAGGCCAACGTGCCCAGCAGCAGGCTTTGCAGGCGACGGGATTGTTGAAGAGTCATGGCGACGGCCTCAATGCTTGTCGGTGAGGTTTTTGCCGATCATCCGGACCAGGATGATGGCGGCGATGTTGGCGATCACCACGGCAATCAGGCCACCGGCTGACGCCATGCCGACGTCGAACTGCACCAGCGCCTGGTTGTAGATCAGGTAGGCGAGGTTAGTGGAGGCGTAGCCAGGGCCACCGTTGGTGGTGGTGAAGATCTCGGCGAACACCGACAGCAGGAAAATCGTCTCGATCATCAGCACCACGGCAATCGGACGCGCCAGGTGCGGCAGGGTCAGGTGCCAGAAAATCGCGATCGGTCCGGCACCGTCCAGGCGCGCGGCTTCTTTCTGTTCCTGGTCGAGGGACTGCATGGCGGTCATCAGGATCAGGATCGCGAAGGGCAGCCATTGCCACGACACGATGATGATGATCGACAGCAACGGGTAATGCGCCAGCCAGTCCACCGGCTGGGCACCGAAGAGTTTCCACACCGAGGCGAGGATGCCGGAGACCGGATGGAAGATCAGGTTCTTCCAGATCAGCGCACCGACGGTGGGCATGATGAAAAACGGCGAGATCAGCAACACCCGCACGATGCCGCGACCGAAAAACTCGCTGGCCTCCAGCAACGCGCTGATCAACACGCCGAGCACGATGCTGATCAGCAGCACGCTGCCCACCAGCAGCAGGGTATTGGTGGCGCCGGGCATGAAGCCCGAATCGGTCAGAAAGTAAGTGAAGTTCTCCAGCCCGACGAATTCGTTTTCGCCGGGGTAGAGCAGGTTGTAGCGGATCATCGAGAAATAGACGGTCATGCCCAGCGGCACGATCATCCACAGCAGTAACAAGGCGACCGACGGGCTGACCAGGAACCAGCCGGGGTTGGCCAGGCGGATCTTGCGGGCTGGCGGAGCTATTTCGATGGGAGCTTTGACTGTTGTCGTTGAGCTATTCATGAGCGCTTACTCTTATGCGACACATTCCCTGTGGCGAGGGAGCTTGCTCCCGCTGGACCGCGCAGCGGGCCCATGCCGATAGGCAATCTTTCTGATCGCCAGGGCGGGCTTTGCCCGCCAGCGGGAGCAAGCTCCCTCGCCACAAATGGATATTTACAAGTCTTTACTTTGGATACCCGGCGCGTTTCATCTCGCGCTCGGTGGTGGACTGCGCGGCGGTCAATGCCTGGTCCACGCTCTGCTGGCCGGTCAGCGCGCCGGAGAAGAACTTGCCGACCTGGGTGCCGATGGCCTGGAATTCAGGAATGGTCACCAGTTGGATGCCGATGTAAGGCACGGGCTTGAGCGTCGGTGCTTTCGGGTCGGCGACTTTCAACGACTCCAGCGTCACCTTGGCAAACGGCGCGGCCTTCATGTACTCGTCGCTGTAGGTCGAGGCGCGGGTGCCTGGCGGTACGTTGGCAATGCCGTCGGTCTTGGCGACCAGTTGGCCGTATTCCTTGGACGTTGCCCAAGTGGTGAAGACCTTGGCCGCGTCCTTGGCTTTGGAACTGGTCGGGATGGCCAGCGACCAGGAGTACATCCACGAAGTGCCCTTGTCGGTTTTTTCGTGGGGGGCGAAGGTGAACCCGACGTGATCGGCCACCTTGCTCTGGGTCTTGTCGGTCACGAACGAGCCGGCGACGCTGGCATCGACCCAAATCGCGCACTTGCCGCTGTTGAACAGGGCCAGGTTCTCGTTGAAGCCGTTGCTGGACGCGCCCGGCGGGCCGGATTTCTTCATGTTGTCGACGTAGAAGTTCAGGGCATCCTTCCACTCAGGCCCATTGAACTCCGGCTGCCACTTCTCATCGAACCAGCGCGCGCCAAAACCGTTGGCCAGGGTCGTGATCAGCGCCATGTTCTCGCCCCAACCGGCCTTGCCCCGCAGGCACAGGCCATACTGTTCCTTGGACTTGTCGGTGAGCTTTTGCGCGAATTCACCGACCTGGGTCCAGGTCGGGTGCTCAGGCATGCTCAGCCCGGCGTTCTTGAACAGGTCCGTGCGGTAATAGGTGATCGAGCTTTCGGCATAGAACGGCAGGGCGTACAACGAGCCCTTGACCGACAAGCCATCGCGCACGGAAGGGAAGACGTCTTCCAGGTCGTAGGACGCCGGCAGGTCCTTCATCGGCTCCAGCCAGCCCTTGGCTCCCCACAGTGCGGCTTCGTACATGCCAATGGTCAACACATCGAACTGTCCACCCTGGGTGGCGATGTCCGTGGTCAGGCGCTGGCGCAGGACGTTTTCTTCGAGCACCACCCAGTTCAGCGTGATTTCCGGGTGCTCGGCCTCGAAAGTCTTCGAAAGCTTTTGCATGCGGATCATGTCGCTGTTGTTGACGGTGGCAATGGTCAGGGTTTGCGCGCCGAAACTGACGCTGCTGAGGGTCATGCAGGTGGAGACAAGCAGAGCTTTTACCGAAGGTTTCATCGCGCACTCCTTTTCCGCGCCCACGGGCTGCAGAAGGACAGTTATTGTTTTTGTGTCTTCCGGATGAGAGGAAGAATGTGCGCTGATTACAGCCCTCAATGGATTGCATGACAAATCATTCGTCGCACTTTTACTGATACTTTTTTGCACTTAAGAGCAGGCAAGGTAGAGATCAGGCCTGGTTCTGCTCGGTCAGCCGCTGCACCGCCAGCCGCCGGTAGTGCGAGGGGGTCATGCCCTTGAGTTGCTGGAAGCGTCGGTTGAAGTTGGAAATATTGTTGAAGCCCGACTCGAAGCACACATCGGTCACTGGTTTGTCGCCATCGGCCAGTAGCTCGCAAGATTTGCTGATGCGCAGGCGATTGACGAATTCGATGAAGCAACGCCCCGTGGCTTGCTTGAAAACCCGGCTGAAATAGGTGGGTTTCATGCCCAGGTGCTCGGCGACTTCTTCCAGGGGCAACTCCCTGGCGTAATGGGCAAAGATGTAATCCACCGCGCGGTTGGTGCGGTCGATGCTGTGCTCGTCCGCCGCGTGTGGTGTGGTGGCGCCCGAAAGCAGCTGGAAGTCGTCGCAGGCCGCCAGCAGCTCCATCAGGATAAAAAAGTAGCCCAGCCGGCTCATGCCCTGGGCGTCGGCGATGCGTTGCATCAACGTCATGGCCTGGCGGATGGTGCGCTTGCAGCGAAATTCGATGCCGTGCTGGGCACGCTCCAGCAGCGGAGCGAGGGTCTTGAGCTCGGCGAACACCTGGTTGCCGCTTTCAAACAGCTCATCGGTGAAGTTCACCAGCATGTCGCGCTTGGGCACCACTTCGTCCTCGGCCACCTGGCTGATCCAGTTGTGGGGCAGGTTGGGGCCGGTAAGGAACAGCGACTGCGGAGAAAAATTGCCGATGTAGTCGCCGATGAAGACTTTGCCCGAACTGGCGACGATCAGGTGCAGCTCGTATTCCTTGTGGAAATGCCAGCGCACCAGCGGGCAAGGAAAGCCGTGCTGGCGATAGATGATGGACAGCCCGTTGTGGTCGTCCATCAACTCGTAGGAAGGGTCGGTGACTCTGGCTGTTCGGGTCATGGGCCTGGCGCTTTTATTGTTATCGCCGCTGGATAATGCCCCCTTCGCCGCGCAGGTTCCAGCCCCGGGACGAGGGCCGGTCAGCTGTTGCGGTTCTTCTCTTCGATCCACTGGGACATGTACTGGGTGCTCTTGTGCTGGTGATGGCGCAGCATGCTGCCGGTGAAGTTGTCCCGGCGTCGGCGCGCCAGATCGGCACGACAGGCATTGATGCTGTCGATCAGCGCCGGGCCGTGCACCTGCCGGCGAAAGCGCGCCGCCAGCAAAGCCAGCCCGGCGTCCTGGGCATCGGCCCAGCGTGCCTGATCGCTATACAAGTGTACGGCGGCGTTGGCGATGTCCTCGGCGCTCTGCGCGATGACACCGGGCCAGGGCATGCCGGCGTGCATGGCTTCGGCACCGATGGGCGTGGTGACGCTCGGCGTGCCGCAGAGCATGGCTTCGATCAGTTTGCCCTTGATACCGGCGCCGAAACGCAGGGGGGCCAGGCAGATGCGCGCTGCGGACATGACCTGCAAGGCATCCTCTGCCCAGTTCATGATATGGAAGCCTTGGGCCGGGTTATGCAACGCGGCGGCCTTGGGCGGGGTGTAGGCGCCATACAGGTGCAGCTGTGCACCGGGCAGTCGCTGGCGAATCAGCGGCCACACGGCATTTTTCATCCAGAGTACGGCGTCCCAGTTCGGTGCATGGCGGAAATTGCCGATGCTGAGGAAGTGCGCCCGTTCTTCGAAAGGTACGAAGGCTTGCTCAGGCAGGTCGAGCATCAATGGGCACCAGAGCAACAGCTCACGGGGCACCTTGAAGTGCTCCACCAACAGTTCGATCTCGACTTCCGACACCATCAGGTTCAGATCGCATCGATACAGAGCGGCAATCTCGCGCTTGGCCAGGTCGGTGTCGGCCATCAGCTCGAATTCTTCGCGCAGGGCGGGGGCGAACAGGTCGCTGAAATCCTCGCAGGTTTCATTGGCTTTCAAACGATCCTTCAAGCGCTGATGCCGCGCGTGGCGCAGGCTTTGCAGGTCGGAGGTTTCCAGCACGCGCAGGGCGTCGGGGCAGTGCTTCTCGACTCGCCAGCCAAACTGTTCTTCCATCATGTACTGGTCGAACAGGACGACATCGGGCGCGAGTTCGCTGATGAATGCGTCAAAACTGCTGCTATTGAGCTCGATCGGTACCTCGCGGATGCCCAGGGCGATCAGGTCGGCGCGGTTTTCCCCGGGCCTGGCGGGGCTGCTGAAAGTGATGTCCCAGCCTTGCCCGAGAAAAGCCTCCAATAACTGCATGACATGCCCACCGGCCGCCGATGAGCGTGGCTCGGGCCAGACATAGCCGATCACCAGGACTTTGGTGGCGGTGGGATGAGACATGAGGGACATTCCTTGAGGCGGGTCAGGCGCGGTCGGCGCGCGGGGCGCCGATAGTGACCAAGAATGCGCCTGGGCTCAAGAAAGAATCTTTTTGACCTTGTCGCGCAGTTGGTCGATGGAGAAGGGTTTGCCGATCACGTTCATGCCTTCGGGCACATCGATGCTTTCGGCATAACCGCTGGCGAACAGGATCGGCAGCCCTGGCCTGGCCAGTTGGGCCCGTTTCGCCAGTTCGCGGCCGTCCATGACCGGCAGGCCGACGTCCGTCATCATCAGGGCGATGGGCTGAGCGTCATCGTTCAGAAACTCAAGTGCCTGCTCGCAGCCGTCAGCTTCCAAAACCTTGTATTCCAGTTCTTCCAGGACATCGACAATCAACATGCGCACGATGTTGTCGTCTTCGACTACCAGGATGGTGGAGGGGGTGTCAGAAGCGGGGACGGACATAATAGACTTCTCGGAAGATGGAATCGGTAGGGGCGCGGCAAAAAGTAGCCGTATGCATGAGTAAGTAGCGAAGCGGTACAAGTTCCCGAGGTTGTACAAGAAAGGATCTATAGTACAAGAGCTGACAAGGATAGTCGCATCCTTATGACCCGGTCGTACCGTCAGGAAATTGTGGCATTGCCTTGTCAGATGTGTGGATCCAACCCGTATTTTTGGGCAAACTCCATCGTCTTCAACTGTCCACCAAGGCCTTTTCCATGACTCCTTCGTCTTCGGTCGACGAACAAAGTTTTCGCAAGCTCCTGAGCCGCAATATCAGCCTGCCGCTGGGCATGGGTGCACTCAGCGCGGTGTTTTTCATCGTGTTGATCACTTATCTGCTGTCGGTGATCCAGTGGGTCGGGCACACCGATCGCGTCATCAACAATGCCAATGAAGCGCTGAAGCTGAGCGTCGATCTGGAAACCGGCATGCGCGGCTACCTGCTGAGCGGCGACGAGCATTTCCTCGACCCTTACGAGGTGGCCAAGCCGCGCATCGCCGTGGCCCTGGATACATTGTTGGAACTGACAGCCGACAATCCCGTCCAGACCGATCGCCTGCGTAAGGTCCAGGCACTGCAGACGGAATGGGCCAACTATGCCCAGAGCATGATCGACCTGCAGCGCAGTAGCGGTGATTACCGCGGCGCGGTGAAGAAGGGGCGTGGCAAACGGTTGACGGACGAGATCCGCACGACCTTCGAAGACATCGTCGAAACCGAGCAGCAGTTGCGCGCCGAGCGCAACGAGCAGGTGCGTACCACCACGCTCTGGAGCATTGCCCTGTATTTGCTCTTCGTCGCGGCCATCAGCGGGTTGCTGGCCTACGTGGGGCGGCGCGATCTGTTGGCCCTGTCGAGCAACTACAGCGCGAGCCTGAAAGTCCAGCAAGAAAGCGCCCTGCATCTGGAAAAGCAGGCGTGGTTGCGCAACGGCCAGACTCAACTGGCCGAGCAGGTGCTCGGCCAACTGACGCTGAATCTGTTGGGGCGCAACATCCTGCAGTTCTGCGCCCAGTACCTGGGCAGCGTTGTTGCCGCACTGTATGCGCGGGAAGAAAACGGCGTGCTCAAGCGCATCGCCACCTATGGCATGTCCCGGGAAGACGACGAACAGCACCAGATGGTCATGGACGGCGAAGGCATCGTCGGGCAGGCCGTGCGCCAAGGGCGGCTCATCCGTCTGGATGACGTGCCACGCGATTACCTCAAGGTCAGCTCAGGGCTGGGCCAAGGGTTGCCCAATTGCGTGATGGTGGTGCCGACCCGCGACGACGACCGCATCAATGGTGTCATCGAGTTGGGCTTCCTGCGCCCCCTGGCCGGGCGGGACATCGAGTTGCTGGAACTGGTTGCCGGCAATATCGGCACCTCCATCGAGGCGGCCCGTTACCGTCAACGTCTGCAGGAAGTACTGGCCGAAACCCAGCAGCTCAACGAAGAGTTGCAGGTGCAGCAGGAAGAACTCAAGACGGCCAACGAAGAACTCGAGGAACAGTCGCGCATTCTCAAGGAATCCCAGGCCCACCTGGAAGCCCAGCAGCAGGAGCTGGAGCAGACCAACGAGCAATTGGCCGAGCAGCGCGACGCCATGGACCAGAAGAACAGCGAGTTGAACCTGGCCCAGATCCAATTGCAGGAGCGCGCCGAAGAGCTGCAGCGTTCGAGCAAGTACAAGTCCGAATTTCTCGCCAATATGTCCCATGAGCTGCGCACGCCGCTCAACAGTTCGTTGATCCTGTCCAAGCTGCTGGCGGAGAACCCGCAGAAGAACCTCAGCGACGAACAGGTCAAGTTTGCCGAATCGATCTACTCCGCCGGCAATGACTTGCTGAACCTGATCAACGACATTCTGGACATTTCCAAGGTCGAGGCCGGAAAACTCGAGGTGCGCCCGGAAAACACCAGCGTGCCTCGCCTGGTCGAGGGGCTGCGGGATATGTTCAAGCCGCTGGCGGCGGACAAGGGCCTGAGTTTCGAGGTGCAGTTGCAGCCTGACGCGCCGTCGATGCTGTATACCGATCGCCAGCGCCTTGAGCAGGTGCTCAAGAACCTTTTGTCCAACGCGGTGAAGTTCACCGAGCAGGGTTCCGTCTGCCTGACCATCACCGGCCAGCCCGGCTCGGGTATCGCGTTCATGGTGCGCGACTCGGGGATCGGCATCGCCGCCGACCAGCAGCAGAGTATTTTCGAGGCGTTCCGCCAGGCCGACGGCACCACCAATCGGCGTTACGGCGGCACAGGCCTGGGGCTGTCGATTTCCCGCGATCTGGCGACGTTGCTCGGCGGCTCGATCTCGGTCTCCAGCGAGCCGGGGCAGGGCAGTGTGTTCACGCTGGTGATGCCTGGGCGTTATGTCGAGCCAGGGGAGGCGCCTGTCGAACCGATGGCGTTCACCCCGACGACCACTGCCCCGGCCCATGTGCCGCCTCCGACACTGGTCGCCGAGGTGGAAACCCCTGTCCCGCAATTTGCCGATGACCGGGACAAGGCGCCTTTCGCTACCCGTTGCATTCTGGTTATCGAAGACGAACCGAAGTTCGCCCGTATCCTGTTCGATCTGGCCCATGAACTGGGCTATCAGTGCCTGGTCGCCCATGGCGCTGACGAAGGCTTTGACCTGGCCTTGCAACTGAGCCCGGACGCGATCCTGCTGGACATGCGTTTGCCGGACCATTCCGGGCTGACCGTGTTGCAGCGGCTCAAGGAGCAGGCCCAGACCCGGCACATCCCGGTGCACGTCATTTCCGTCGAGGACCGCGTCGAAGCGGCGATGCACATGGGCGCGATCGGTTATGCCGTCAAACCGACGACCCGAGAAGAGCTCAAGGACGTTTTCGCGCGCCTGGAAGCCAAGCTGACCCAGAAGGTCAAGCGCGTGCTGCTGGTGGAAGACGATGACTTGCAGCGCGACAGCATTACCCGGCTGATCGGCGACGATGACATCGAAATCACCGCGGTCGGCCTGGCCCAGCAGGCCCTGGACCTGCTGCGCACGCATGTCTATGACTGCATGATCATCGACCTCAAGCTGCCGGATATGCTCGGCAATGACTTGCTCAAGCGCATGTCCAGCGAGGAGATCTGCTCGTTTCCGCCAGTGATCGTCTACACCGGGCGCAACCTGACCCGTGATGAAGAAGCCGAACTGCGCAAATACTCGCGCTCGATCATCATCAAGGGCGCGCGTTCGCCGGAACGCCTGCTGGACGAAGTCACACTCTTTCTGCACAAAGTCGAATCGCGGTTGTCCCATGAACGACAGCGGATGCTGCAGACCGCCCGCAGCCGCGACAAGGTTTTCGAAGGCCGCAAGGTGCTGCTGGTGGACGACGATGTGCGCAACATTTTCGCCCTGACCAGCGCCCTGGAGGCGAAAGGCGCCGTCGTGGTCATCGGCCGTAACGGTTACGAAGCGATCGAACGCCTGAACGAAGTCGAGGATATCGATCTGGTGCTGATGGACGTGATGATGCCCGAGATGGACGGCTTTGAAGCCACCGCGCTGATCCGCAAGGACCCGCGCTGGCGCAAGTTGCCGATCATCGCCGTGACCGCCAAGGCCATGAAGGATGACCAGGAGCGTTGCCTGGCGGCGGGCTCCAACGATTACCTGGCCAAGCCGATCGACCTGGATCGCCTGTTCTCACTGATTCGCGTGTGGTTGCCGAATATGGAAAGAATCTAGTGGAACGAAACACTGACATCGAACTTCGTTTGTTGATCGAAGCGATCTATCTGAAGTACAGCTACGACTTTCGTGACTATTCCGGCGCCTCCATCAAGCGCCGGGTCCTGCATGCGTTGAATCAGTTCGAATGCAAGACCATCTCGGCCTTGCAAGAACGCGTACTGCACGACCCGAGCGCGTTCATGCAATTGCTCCAACTGCTGACGATTCCGGTCAGTGAGATGTTTCGCGATCCTGCGCACTTCCTGGCCATTCGCGAGGAAGTGGTGCCGCTGCTCAAGACGTATCCCTCGATCAAGATCTGGATCGCCGGCTGCAGCACCGGTGAAGAGGTCTACTCCATGGCGATCCTGCTGCACGAAGAAGGGCTGTTGGACCGCACGTTGATCTACGCCACGGACATCAATCCGCGTTCACTGGAGAAAGCCAAGCAAGGCATTTTTTCCCTGGAGAATGTCCGGGCCTACACCCAGAATTACCAGCTCGCCGGAGGCCGGCGTTCGTTTGCCGACTACTACACGGCCGCCTACGATTACGCCATGTTCGACAAAACCCTGCGTCAGAACGTGACCTTTGCCGATCACAGCCTGGCGACGGACAGTGTGTTTTCCGAAACTCAATTGATTTCCTGTCGTAACGTATTGATTTATTTTAATAAAAAGCTGCAAGATCGCGCATTTGGATTGTTTCATGAGTCCCTCTGCCATCGTGGTTTCCTGGTGTTGGGCAGTAAGGAAACACTGGATTTTTCGGCTTTCGGCAAGCAGTTCGAGCCGTTGGTCAAACAGGAACGGATCTATCGCAAGTTATGAGCCCAATGACGGACAGATCCAGGCCCCTGATCGAGGCCATCGTAGTCGGCGCTTCCGCCGGAGGCGTCGAGGCGCTGCTCAACATCTTCACGCCTCTGCGCAAGGGCTTCAGCCTGCCTGTCCTCGTGGTGCTGCATTTGCCCGACGAACGTAACAGCCAGTTGGCCCAGGTGTTTCGTCATCGCCTGGCGATACCTGTCGAAGAAGTCCAGGACAAGCAGGACATACGCCCGGGCACGTTGTATGTCGCAACGCCGGGTTATCACCTGTCGATCGAGGCTGATCGCAGCCTGTCACTGAGCCTTGAAGCGCCGGTGCACCATTCGCGGCCATCGATCGACGTGTTGTTCGAGTCGGCCGCCGATGTCTATGGTCCTCGTCTGCTGGCAGTGGTCCTGACTGGTGCCAACAGTGACGGCGCCAGGGGGCTGGCCAGGGTGAAAGAGCTGGGCGGCATCACCGTCGTCCAGGACCCGAGGGAGGCACAGGTTTCCACCATGCCCGAAGCGGCGCTTACGTTGCATGAGCCCGACCATATCCTAACTTTACAGGGCATCGGCCAGTTGCTGGCCGGGCTGGAATGAACCACATGCCAAGAGATATTCAAGCCAAACTGCTGATCGTCGACGATCTGCCTGAGAATCTGTTGGCCCTGGAAGCGCTGATCAAGCGCGAAGACCGCGAGGTCTTCAAGGCCTTGTCGGCGGATGAAGCGCTCTCGCTGCTTTTGCAACACGACTTTGCCCTGGCGATCATTGATGTGCAGATGCCGGGCATGAACGGATTCGAACTGGCCGAGCTGATGCGCGGCACGGAAAAGACCCGCAGCATCCCGATCATTTTTGTCAGCGCCGCCGGCCGCGAGCGCAACTATGCATTCACCGGCTATGAAAGCGGCGCGGTGGATTTCCTGCACAAGCCGCTGGACACCCACGCGGTCAAAAGCAAGGTCAGCGTGTTCGTCGAGCTCTATCGCCAGCGCAAGGCGATGAAGGAACAGGTGCTCGCTCTCGAGCAGAGTCGCCGGGAGCAGGAGCAATTGCTCCAGCAGTTGCAAGCCACCCGTGGCGAGCTCGAGCAGGCGGTGCGCATGCGGGATGATTTCATGTCGATCGTCGCCCACGAGGTTCGTACGCCGCTTAACGGCCTGATCCTGGAAACGCAGTTGCGCAAGATGCACTTGGCGCGCGACAACGCCTCGGCGTTCACCCTGGACAAGATCAAGGCGATGGTTGAACGCGATGAGCGCCAGATCAAGAGCCTGATCCGCTTGATCGAGGACATGCTGGACGTGTCCCGGATTCGCACCGGGAAGTTGTCCATCCGTCCGACCCGCTTCAACCTGACGGCGCTGGTGGAGAACCTGCTGCGCAACTTCCAGCCGCAGATCGCCGCTGCCGAATGCTCGGTGAATTGTACCGCCGAGCCTATGGTGGAAGGGCACTGGGATGAGTTTCGCATCGAGCAGGTGGTCTCGAACCTGCTGACCAATGCGTTGCGTTATGGCAGCAAGAGCCCGATCGAAGTGCGCGTCTACCAGACGCCCGACCACGCCTGCATCGAAGTGCAGGATCACGGTATCGGCATCAGCGAAGAGAACCAGAAACGCATCTTCCAGCAGTTCGAGCGGGTATCGTCCAAGGCCGCCACCGCTGGCCTGGGGCTGGGCTTGTTCATCTCCGAGCAGATTGTCACCGCCCATGGCGGTATCATCACGGTCAATAGCCGCCTCAACGAAGGGGCGTTGTTTCGCGTTTGTCTGCCTTTTCAGAAAACTGGCGAACGGACGCAACCTCTGAGTGGCCCCAAGGTCGTATCAGCAGCTATTGATCCAACAAAGGCTTCTCATGAGTGAAGATGCGCAAGACGTTGTACTGATTGTCGAGGATGATCCGTCGATCCTGATGGTGCTGTCGGCCTACCTGTCTGGCGAAGGGTACCGGGTGCTCCAGGCTGAAAACGGCGAGCAGGCGTTCGAGATTCTGGCGAGCAAGCCTCACCTGGACATGATGATTACCGACTTCCGTCTGCCGGGGGGGATTTCCGGGGTGCAGATCGCTGAGCCTGCGGTGAGGTTGCGTCCGGACCTGAAGGTCATCTTTATCAGTGGGTATGCTCAGGAAGTGCGCGAGACTGACAGCCCCATCACGCGCAAGGCGCCGATTCTGGACAAGCCGTTTGATCTGGATGTGTTGCAGAAGATCATGCAGGGGATGTTGTCGTAGTTCAGCCGGGCGGTTCGCTGTTGGGCTTGGGTGTATATCCATTTTTTGCGTGACGGCCGCTTAGGGTTCCGCCCTTACGGCGGGTCACTTTTTTCAGACGCCAAAAAAGTAACCAAAAAGGCTTTGCGGTATGACTCACCCACATAGGTTACAAATCAGTTCACTCACATAGGTAACAGTTTTTAACTGGCAGGGTCGGTTTTCGAGGATCTGACCATGCCATGGCGAGAGCTGAAACCTATGGACCTGAAACTGCTATTCATCGCGGACTACATCAAAGGCCCGCCAAGCTTCAGTGCGCTTTGCCAGGCTTACGAGATCAGTCGCAAGACTGGCTATAAATGGGTCGAGCGGTATGAGAAGGAAGGGCCGGCGGGACTGGAAGAACATAGTCGTCGTCGGCTTACCCAGGAATGGGTAGTGCCCCTGGCTGTCCGTGAGGCGATCATTGAATTACGCGGTCGGGGTGAGACAGAGCCTGGCCCCAAGAAAATTCAGGCGGCTTTGCTCGAGCGTTTCCCTGACCAGACGCCGCCATCAAAGACGTCGATCTACAACATTCTAAAGAAAGCTGAGCTGGTCAAACCACGCCGATTGCGTCAACGGGTGGCGGTTTATCCCAAACCACTGCAGAAAGCAGAGGCTCCCAACCAGCTATTCAGCGCCGATTACAAAGGCCAATTCCTGACAGGTGCGGGTGTCTGGTGCTATCCATTGACGATCATGGACCATGCCAGTCGTTTCTTGCTCGCTTGCCACAGCATGGCTAACACCAACTTCCAGGAAACCCAGGCGGTGTTTACTCAGGTGTTTCGTGAGCATGGTCTGCCGGAGCGCATTCGTACCGACAATGGTGTTCCGTTTGCGAGCAAAGGGCGTGCGGGCCTTTCCCAATTATCCATCTGGTGGTTGCGTCTAGGGATCATTCCTGAGCGGATCGCACCCGGCAGGCCGGAGCAAAATGGCCGGCATGAACGTATGCATCGAACGTTGAAAAGTACTCTTCCGTCACCACCAGCGGTAGCGTGGGAGGCCCAACAACGGCACTTTGATCGTTTCAGGCAACATTACAACTATGAGCGTTTCCACGAGGCTCTAAAGCAGAAGACACCCGCGTCCTGCTATGAGCCTTCGTCCCGCCAATACCCTGAGAAGCTTCCTGAGATGACCTACCCGAGCCATATCGATAGCCTCCAAGCGGACTGCTCGGGCATCGTCAATCGTCGTGGTCTAAGGATCTACGTCGGCTATGTGCTCAAGCACCAGACCATTGGACTGGAGCAAATAGAGGACGGGATCTGGGATGTTATCTTCGGCCCAATCATCCTTGGACGGATTGACGTAAGAGATGCCATTGATGGCTACGTGACACTCCGGGTGTTACCTATGTGAGTGCACTTTTTTGTAACCCATGTGGGTGATCCGTATATTGCCCCACCACTCGGTGCCTCGCCAAGGCTCGGCATGCCCTCACTTCGGCATTGCTCCGTGGGCCCGCCGCGAAGGGCCGTCCCTGGCCCAGCGCGGCTATCCCGGCATCCATGCCGGGATGCCCACTGCACAATGCCTGCGTTCGGCCAGCGTGGTTAACGGGGCGCTGAGATCAACATCAAAAGCACAGCAAGAGCAAGAGCAGCAGCGGGCACATGCAAGCATTTGCGTAGCTGACCCACCGCTATCGCGAGCAAGCTCGCTCCCACATTGGACCTTCGACAGACACAGGCCTCACGGCACACTCTAATCCCTGTGGGAGCGAGCCTGCTCGCGAAGGGGCCAGCCCATCCAACATCTGTATTGACTGACACTCAGTCTTCGCGAGCAGGCTCGCTCCCACGTTGGATTTTGGGGAGACACAGGCCCCACGGCACACAGGATCCCTGTGGGAGCGAGCCTGCTCGCGAAGGGGCCAGTCCATCCCACATCTGCATTGACTGACACTCAGTCTTCGCGAGCGGGCTCGCTCCCACAATTTGATCGACGTACAGCCGTAAGAATCGCCAGCCTGGCTGGAGGCGTTGATTCGGCGCCCCGTTAATGACGCTGGCTGAACGGAAGTGTCAAACCTTGATCATCTCCCGCACCTTCGCCGTCAACAGATCAAACGTGAACGGCTTGGTGATCATCTGCATGCCTGGGTCGAGGAAGCCACCGCGCACCGCCGCGTGTTCGGCGTAACCGGTGATGAACAGCACTTTCAGATCGGGGCGGATCTGCCGGCCGATTTCGGCCAGTTGCCGCCCATTCATGCCGGGCAGGCCCACATCGCTGATCAACAGGTCGATGCGCTGGTTCGATTGCAGGATCGGCATCGCCGCGTTTGCGTCGCCGGCCTCGACGAAGGCGTAGCCCAACTCGCTCAGCACTGCGCTGACCAACACCCGCACCGCCGCATCATCTTCGACGATGAGCACGGTTTCGCCATCCTGCGCATAAGGCGCCTGCTGGGTGACGGCGGCTGGTTCGTGTATCTCCTCACCCACAAAGCGCGGCAGATAAAGGTTCACGGTGGTGCCTTTGTCGACCTCGCTGTCGATGGTAACGTGGCCACGGGACTGCTTGCTGAAGCCATAGATCATCGAAAGACCCAGGCCGGTGCCCTGGCCGATCGGCTTGGTCGTGAAGAAAGGATCGAACGCACGGTGCATCACCGATTCCGGCATGCCGCATCCGCTATCCTGCACGCTTAACACCACGTAGTCCCCGGGCTCCAGGTTGGTGTAGGCGTCGGTGAAGCCGGTGTCCAGGTAACGATTGAACGTCTGCACCAGCAGTTTGCCGCCACCGGGCATGGCATCGCGGGCGTTGAGTACCAGGTTGAGCAGGGCGCTTTCCAGTTGATTGGGGTCGGCTTCGGCGATCCAGAGCTGCTCGTCCAGTTGCATCTCCAGGCGGATACTCTCGTTGAGGCTGCGCTGCAGCAACTCGCCCATGGATAATACGAGCGTGTTCATTTGCACAGCCTTGGAGTCCAGCGATTGCCGCCGGGAAAAGGCCAGCAGCCGATGCGTCAGGCCTGCCGCGCGGTTGGCCGAGGTCACGCCCAGGTCGATCAGGCTGTCCAGGTCTTCGGTGCGGCCGCGCGCCAGGCGTCGGCGCAGCAGTTCGAGGCTGCCGATGATTCCGGTGAGCATGTTGTTGAAGTCATGGGCGATGCCGCCGGTCAATTGGCCGACGGCTTCCATTTTCTGCGACTGGCGCAGGGCTTCTTCGTTATGTCGCAGCTGGGCGGTGCGCTCCTCGACCTGTTGTTCCAGGGTTTCGAGGGTCGTTTGCAGGCGCAGCTCGCTGTTGCTCAGGTCGATCAGCCGGTCCCGCGCTTCGTATTGCCTGCGGCGTCCGCGCAGCGCGGTGGTCACCAGGCTGACGAGCGTCACCGGATGGAACGGACGCTCCAGGAACGTCACGTTGCCCAGCTGCACGCCGATGCGTGCCACCGGGTTCTGCTCCGGGCCACCGTGATGAGTCAGCAGGACAATCGGCAAGTCGGACCAGGCCGGCTGCTGTTCGATGTGCTGGAACAGGGTCTCCAGATCCGGCCCGACCAGGGCTTCCGATGAAATCACCAAAAGGCCTGCGCCTTGCCCCAATTCTTCGCATAAATGGCCCAGATGACTGCAAACGAGGCCGTTGAAACCGGCTTCCTTGAGAATCATCAGGGCAATCTGGCTGTCCCGTCCGAGCGGCGCGAGAATCAGCGCCCGCTCGGACAGTGGCTCGGCCGACGTCACGGAGTGCCATCCTCAAGCAACGGGTTGTCCGCACCCATATAGGTCGGTACGCCACGCAACACGCCCTGGAATGCTTCCAGCGGTTGGCCGATGGTCATGCCCAGCTTGCTGATGCGATATTCACGGATAGTCGACTCATGGGCGCCGGTGCGCTTCTTGATAACGGAAACCGCCCGGCGAACCTTGCCCAGCGCTTCGAAGTAACGCAGCAGGATGACGGTGTCGGCGAGGTAGGTAATGTCCACTGGAGCCTGCATGTCGCCCACCAGCCCGTGTTGCGCGACGGTCATGAAGGTCGCCGCGCCTTTGCGGTTGAGGTAGAGCAACAGCTCATGCATATGCAAGACCAGGGCGTTTTCTTCCGGCATGGCGGCCTGGTAGCCGTTGATGCTGTCGATCACCACGGTCTTGATATTGCCGTCACTGACGCAACGCCGCACACGATGGGAAAACTCACCCGGAGACAGCTCCGCGGCATCGACCTGCTCGATCAGCAGATTGCCGGTTTTTTGCAATTCGTGCAGATCGATGCCGATGTTTTTCATGCGCTCGAACAGCAGGCCCAACTCTTCGTCGAAGATGAACAGCGCGGCTTTTTCTCCGCGGCGTACGGCAGCTGCAGCAAAGATCAACGAGATCAGCGATTTGCCGGTACCGGCCGGACCGAGAATCAGCGTGCTGGAGCCGGTCTCGATGCCACCGCCCAACAGGGCGTCCATTTCGGCGATGCCGCTGGACAGCTGTTGACGCAAGTACTGGCCACGATGCTCGGCGGCCACCAGGCGAGGGAAGACGTGCAGGCCGTCGCTCATGATGGTGAAATCGTGGTAGCCGCCACGGTATTTCTGCCCGCGATACTTGACCACCCGCAGCCGGCGCCGTTCGGCACCGTAGTTGGGGGTCAGTTCCTCGAGGCGGATGACGCCGTGGGCCACGCTGTGCACGGTCTTGTCCAGGGATTCAGTGGTCAGGTCATCCAGGAGCAGGACCGTGGCGTCATAACGCACGAAGTAGTGTTTGATCGCGAGGATCTGCCGACGGTAGCGCAGAGAGCTTTGCGCCAGCAGGCGAATCTCCGAAAGACTGTCCAGCACGACCCGGGTCGGCTTGATGCGCTCCACCACTTCGAAGATCTGCCGGGTCGCTTCCCCCAGTTCCAGGTCGGAGGAATACAGCAGGCTCTGCTGCTGATCGGCGTTGAGCAGGCTCTCGGGCGGGGTCAGCTCGAAGATGTGGATGCTCTCATCGAGCGTCCATCCATGGGAGGCCGCGCCCTGACGCAATTCACGCTCGGTTTCCGACAGCGTGATATACAACGAGCGTTCGCCGGCCTTGGCGCCGGCCATCAGGAAATGCAACGCGACCGTGGTTTTACCGGTGCCCGGCTCTCCCTCCAGGAGAAACACGTGACCCCGGGACAAACCACCGGAAAGGACATCGTCCAGCCCTTCGATCCCGGTGGCGGCTTTTGCGCTGATCGACTCGTTAGATGTAATCAAAAATAACCCTCTCATGACTAGGGAAGTGGGCAGCAGGCGGGGTATCGCCTGAAAATGAACTGCCTGAACACTTGACCTTTGGCAGTGATGGCGGTTCCGCTTCCTTTGACAAAACGCGCACTGCTGCACAACTTTCCACCCGCGCGAATGGGCCTACAGGCCTTGTTGTATCGCCGGGTCGTCGGGGTTCAGTTGTTCCAGTTGGGCCAATAAAACCTGGACATGCTGCAACTGACCGGTCTCCTTCCAATAATTGATCAGCAATACCCGCGCCTTGCGATCGGCGGGGTAGCGCTGGACGATTTCCTGTAGCTGCTTCTGCGCGGCTTCCACCTCCTGCTCGGCGTGCAAAGTGGTCGCCAGGTCATAGCGGTAGTGCCGGTTCTCAGGCTCAAGCTCCACCGCTTTGGCCAGGCCAAGCACGGCGTATTCGGTCTGCCCGTGCTGGAGCAGCCACATGCCCAGCGCATGTTGCAGATAAGCCGATGCCGGCTGGGTTTGCAACTGCCGGGCGAGCAGTTGTCGTGCAGCTTCGGCCTGGCCTTGTCGGTCCAGCACATCGACCTGCATGACCAGCGCCGGCAGGTTGTCCGGCTGCAGGCGCAGGGCCTGCTCCAGCGCCTGCTGGGCTTTTTCCAGGTCAGCGTTATGCAGGTACAGCCGGGCGAGCTGATAGAGCGACTCGGTGGTGGGCGGAGCGTCGCTGAGTACCTGCTTCCAGGTATCGGCGGCGATCTGCATCGCGCCGAAATACAGGCCCAGTTCATCTGGCGAAAGACCCAGCAGGGCATTCACGGCGGCAAACCGGACGTCCGGCTCGTTGTCCTCCAGGAGCGGGCCGAGCAACAGGCTGCGCTGGGCGTTCGGTACCAGCCCGACGATGCTGTCGATGGCCGCGCGGCGCACCTGCGGCGATTCGCTGTGCAAGTCCGCTTGTGCCAGTTTCAGGGCCTGGGGGCTCGGGTAGTTGGGTAGCTCGGCGTGCAAGCGTACGCGGCGCTTGGGCGAGAGGTCCGGGCGTCCGAGTTGCTGGTAAAGCATCCGCGCCGCGCCGGGCTGCCCGTTGCGGGCGTTGTCCAGGGCCTCACTGTAACCACGCTTGATTGCTTCGGGGATTTGCGGCGTGGTGCTGCGTAGCCATATCGCGACGAGACCGATGACCAGGACGACGGCGAGGCTGAGGAGCAGATAGCGGCGAGACGAGGACATTCAGGTAATCCGTAACCAGAAGCGTGAAGTGTCGCAAGCTTCGGTCAGGTCCGGGCTTGAGTCAAACCTGAATAGCGGTGAAGGACCTGTGGGAGCGAGCTTGCTCGCGATGACGGTGGGACAGGCAATGACATTTCATCGCCAGGAACCCGATATATCAGACAACGCTGTGGCGAGGGAGCTTGCTCCCGCTGGCCGGCAAAGCCGGCCCTGGCTGTCTTCAGGCAGACCGCGTCAGCCGGTTTTGCGACTGCTGCGCAGCCGAGCGGGAGCGAGCCCCCTCGCCACGGGGTATCTGGGCTGGCCTCATCGCGAGCAGGCTCGCTCCCACAACAGGCTTTTCCAAAAGCGCTGGTCGATAAACAAAAAAGCCCCGCGACCGAATGAGACGCGGGGCAAAGGGATTGGTTGGTTGCGGCCAACCAAAGGAGCTCGGTTGGGGAGGGCTCAGTTGCTGGCGACGGTTTCCGGTTGCCAGCCGCCGCCCAGGGCCTTGTAGATCGCGACGATGCCGCGATACAGGTCCACTTCGGCCTGGGCCTGGCTGTCCTCGGCAGCGAGGCGTTCACGCTGGGCGTCGAGCAGCACGAGGAAGTCCTCGGTGCCTTCACGGTAGCGAATCTCGGCCAGGTCGGCGGCCGCGCGGCTCGATTCGCTCTGGCGGATCAGCGAGATCAGCCGCTGTTGGCGTTTGCCGTAATCGCTGAAGGCGTTTTCCGACTCTTCCAGGGCCAGCAGCACCTGCTGTTCATAGTTCGCCAGGGCGCCATCAGCCTCGGCGCTGGCACCGCGCAAGCGCGCTCGCACACTGCCCAGGTCGAACGCGGCCCAGGTAATGCTTGGACCCAGCGCCCAGGCATTGGCCGCCGAGGAACCGATCTGCGAGCCACGCCCGGCGGTGAAGCCGAGGAAGCCGCTGAGGCTGACCCTTGGGAACAGGTCGGCCTTGGCCACGCCGATGCGCGCCGTGGCAGCTGCCAGTTGACGCTCGGCACTCAGGACATCCGGACGGCGTTGCAGCAGTTGCCCGGGGTCGCCAATCGGCAGGGCCTTGGCAATCGCCGGCAGCTGTTTAGGGCTCAGGTCCACGCTCAGCTTGTCCGGACGCTCGCCCAGCAATGTCGCGATGCGGTTGCGCTGGCGCGCCTGTTCGGCTTGCAGTTGCGGCACGCTGGCTTCCACCGCGGCCAGGCGCGCATCGGCACGCACCACGTCGAGCTGATCGCCGACGCCGGCATCACGCAGGCTTTCGGTGATCTTGCGCGACTCCTGCTGGTTCTGCAGGTTGGCCAGGGCGATTTTTTCACGCAGTTGGGCGCCGCGCAGTTGGCCGTAGGCGTCCACGAGTTCGGCGATCATGCTCACCTGCAACTGATAGAGATCGGCCTCGGCGGCCTGCTGGTCGGCATCGGTCGCTTCCAGGTTGCGCTGGATGCGGCCGAACAGGTCCAGTTCCCAGGCCATGTCCAGGCCCAGGTCATAACGCTCGGAGTTGACCCGGTCGTCGGTCTGCCCCATCGGGTTCTGGCCTTTGCCCAGTTCGCTGCTGGCGCGGCTGGTGATGGTCGGCATTGCATCATTGCTGGCGTCGTCGCGAATCGCCCGGGCGGCCCGCAGGCGGGCGAAGGCCACGCGCAACTCGCGGTTGCCGTCCAGGGAGCGAGTCACCAACGCGTTGAGGGTCGGGTCGTCGAACTGCTGCCACCAGATACCTTCGAACCGCGCGCGGTCGAAGTTCTTCTGGCCGGCGGCGCCGTCGGTGGCGGTGGTGATATTCGCCGCCTCCGTTTGCGGGGCCTTGTAGTCCGGGCCTACAGCACAGGCACTCAAGGCCAACACCAGCAAGCTCGGCACGAACGCTTTCAAACTCATTGTTGCGCCTCCAGTTTCAAGGCCCGGGCCGCTTTGCGGGCCTCGCTGCGCTCGACGAAGTTACGGATCAATACGTAGAACACCGGGGTCAGCAGCAGGCCGAAGAAGGTCACCCCAAGCATGCCCGAGAACACCGCGACACCCATGGCGTGGCGCATTTCCGCACCGGCGCCGCTGGAGAGCACCAGGGGCACCACGCCCATGATGAAGGCGAAGGAGGTCATCAGGATCGGCCGCAGACGCAGGCGGCAAGCTTCCAGTACCGCAGCCAGCGGGGTCATGCCTTCGAGCTGTTTATCCTTGGCGAACTCGACGATCAGAATCGCGTTCTTGCAGGCCAGTCCGACCAGTACGATCAAGCCGATCTGGGTGAAGATGTTGTTGTCGCCACCGGAGAGAATCACCCCGGTAATCGCCGACAGCAGCGTCATCGGTACGATCAGGATCACCGCCAGAGGCAGGCTCCAGCTTTCGTATTGGGCCGCGAGCACCAGGAACGCCAGCAATACGCAGAGCGGGAACACGAACAACGCGGTGTTGCCCGAAAGAATCTGCTGGTACGTCAGGTCGGTCCACTCGTACGTCATGCCGTTGGGCAATTCGTCCTTGAGCAGTTTCTCGATGGCTTTTTCAGCCTGGCCGGAGCTGTAGCCCGGGGCGGCGGCACCGTTGATTTCAGCGGTGATGAAGCCGTTGTAGTGCATCACGCGGTCCGGCCCCGAGGTGTCGCTGACCTTGATGAAGGTCGCCAGCGGGATCATCTCGCCACGGTTGTTGCGCACCTTGAGCTGGCCGATCTGGTCCGACTCGAGGCGGAACTGTTGCTCGGCCTGGACGTTGACCTGGTAGGTACGGCCGAAGCGGTTGAAGTCGTTGGCATACAGCGAACCCAGGTAGATCTGCAGGGTGTCGAAGATGTCGCTGACGGCTACGCCGTGGGTCTTGGCTTTTTCACGATCGATGGCGGCATCGACCTGAGGCACGTTCACCGTGTAGCTGGTGAACAACCCGGCCAGTTCCGGCACGTTGTGGCTCTTGGTGATGATGTTCATCGTTTCTTTGTACAGCTCGTCGTAGCCCAGGTTGCCCCGGTCTTCGATTTGCAGGCGGAAACCACCGATCGTGCCCAGGCCCTGTACCGGCGGCGGCGGGAAGATCGCCATGTAGGCTTCCTGGATCTCCGAATACTGGCCGTTCAACGCACCAGCGATGGCACCGGCCGACATACTCGCGTCCTTGCGCTCATCAAAAGGCTTGAGGGTCACGAAGACGATGCCGGCGTTCGGGCTGTTGGTGAAGCCGTTGATCGACAGGCCCGGGAAGGCCACCGCGCTTTCAACGCCCGGCTGCTTGAGGGCCATTTCGGACATGCGCTTGATCACGTCTTCGGTGCGGTCCAGGCTCGCGGCGTCGGGCAGTTGCGCGAAGGCCACCAGGTATTGCTTGTCCTGGCCAGGCACGAAACCGGTTGGCGTGTTGGAGAAACCGAAGAAGGTCAGCACCATCAAGCCAGCGTAAACGATCAGGGCAATGCCGCTGCTGCGGATCACGCGGCCGACGGTGCCCACGTAACCGTGGCTGGCGCGGTCGAAGAAGCGGTTGAACGGACGGAACAGCCAGCCGCCGAAGATCTTGTCGAGGAGCCGCGAGAAACGGTCCTTGGGCGCGTCATGGCTCTTGAGCAATACCGCGGCCAGGGCTGGCGACAGGGTCAGCGAGTTGAACGCCGAGATCACCGTCGAGATGGCAATGGTCAAGGCAAACTGTTTGTAGAACTGCCCGGTCAAGCCGCTGATGAAGGCGGCGGGAACGAATACCGCACACAGTACGAGTGCCGTGGCGATGATCGGCCCGGTCACTTCGCCCATGGCGCGCTTGGTGGCTTCCACCGGCGTGAGCCCGAGGCCGATGTTTCGTTCGACGTTCTCCACCACCACGATGGCGTCATCCACGACGATACCGATGGCCAGTACCAGCCCGAACAGCGACAGCGCATTGAGTGAGAAGCCGAACAGGTGCATGACCGCGAATGTACCGATCAGCGACACCGGCACTGCCACCAGCGGGATGATCGAGGCGCGCCAGGTCTGCAGGAACAGGATCACCACCAGCACCACGAGGATCAGCGCTTCGAACAGGGTATGCACCACCGCTTCGATGGAGCCGCGCACGAAGATCGTCGGGTCATAGACGATGCTGTAGTCCATGCCGGCCGGGAAGCCTTTTTTCAGCTCATCCATTTTCTCGCGCACATCGTTGGAAATCTGGATGGCATTGGAACCCGGGCGCTGGAAGATCGGGATCGCCACCGCCGGCTGGTTGTCGAGCAGCGAACGCAGGGCGTATTGGCTGGAGCCCAGCTCCACCCGTGCGATGTCTTTCAGGCGAGTGATTTCACCATTGGCGCCGGAACGGATGATGATGTTCTCGAACTCTTCCTCGCTGACCAGGCGCCCCTGGGTGTTGACCGAGAGTTGGAACGCCTGGGCATTCGGCGCTGGAGGCGCGCCCAGGGCACCGGCGGCAACCTGGCGGTTCTGCTCGCGGATCGCCGTGACAACGTCGGTAGCGGTCAGGTTGCGCGACGCAGTCTTGTTCGGATCCAGCCAGACCCGCAGCGAATAGTCGCCCATGCCGAACAACTGCACATCACCGACGCCGCCGAGGCGCGCCAGCTCATCCTTGATGTTGAGCAAGGCGTAGTTGGACAGATAAAGCATGTCGTAGCGTTTGTCCGGCGAGGTCAAGTGCACGACCATCGTCAGGTCGGGCGACGCCTTGTCCACCGTGATGCCGATCCGGGTCACTTCCTCCGGCAACTTGGGCTCGGTGCGGGTGACGCGGTTCTGTACCTGCACCTGGGCGTTGTCCAGGTCGGTGCCCAGGGCGAAGGTGATGGTCAGGGTGATCTTGCCGTCGGCGGTGGACTGCGAGGACATGTAGAGCATGTTCTCGACACCGGTGATGGCTTGTTCCAAAGGCGCGGCTACGGTTTCACCGATGACCTTGGGGTTGGCACCGGGGAAGTTGGCGCGCACGACCACGGTCGGCGGCACGACTTCGGGGTATTCGCTGATCGGCAGCTGGAACAGCGAGATCGCACCGGCGATCAGGATCAGCAGCGAGAGCACCGCTGCGAAGATCGGCCGCGAAATGAAGAACTGGGAAAATTTCATCTTGAGTTCAGTCCCTTAGCCGCGTGGGGACGCAGAAGCCAGTTTGCCTGCGGAGCCGGACGCTGCCTTGTTGGGCGCGACCTGGGGCAGGTTGCTGGCTTCGAGCGCTTTACGTTGTTGTGCCAGGGCGGCGAGTGTCTGCTCGCTGGCCATCGGCACGGTTTCAGGCGTGACCGGCGAACCCGGACGGGCCCGTTGCAGTCCCTTGACGATAATGGTGTCGTCCTTGCTCAGGCCGTTGCGCACGATACGCAGGCCTTCGATCTTCGGCCCCAGCTCGACGGCGCGGTACGCCGGCTTGTTGTCGGCGTCCATCACCAGCACGAATTTCTTGCCCAGGTCGGTGCCGACGGCTTCGTCGTTGATCAGTACGGCGGAGTAGGTGCCGCTGCCCACCAGTTTCAGTCGGGCGTACAGGCCAGGGGTGTAGGCGCCGTCCTTGTTGTCGAACACCGCGCGGCCACGGATGGTGCCGGTCTGCGGGTTGACCTGGTTGTCGACGAAGTTCATCTGGCCCAGGTGCGGGTTGCCTTCCTCGTTGGACAGGCCCATGTAGACCGGCGTGGCCTGGCCGCGCTGGCCCTGGCGGGCGAGTTGGGTGTACTTGAGGAAGACGCGCTCGTCGGCGTCGAAATAGGCGTAGACCTTGTCGGTGGAGACCACGCTGGTCAGCGGCGTGACGTCGGCGGTCACCAGGTTGCCGGCGGTGATTTCCGCCCGGCTGACACGGCCGTTGATGGGCGAGGTGACCCGGGTGAAGCTCAGGTTCAGCTTGGCCAGGTCCAGTTGCGCCTGGATGCCGGCCACGGCGGCGCGGGCTTCCTGGGCTGCGGTGGTGCGCGAATCCGCCAGTTCGGCGGAAATCGCATTGCTCAAGCGCAGGCGTTCGCCGCGCTGGGCCTCGTTCTCGCTGCGGGTCGCGGTGGCGCGAGCCTGGGCCAGTTGGGCTTCGAGACGACGCACTTCAGCCTGGAACGGGCGCGGGTCGATCTGGAACAGCAGGTCGCCTTTCTTGACCAGCGCGCCTTCGGTGAAGGCCACTTCATCGATCTGCCCGGAAACCCGCGGGCGGATCTCGACGGTTTCCGGCGCTTCGAGGCGCCCGGTGAACTCGTCCCATTCGTTGACGGGTTGCTCCAGTACCTTGGCCACACTGACTTTGGCCGCCGGCATCGAAGCTGCCGTGTCGGGGGTCTTGCCGCACGCGCTGATCACCAGCACTGCCAACAGTGCCAGGGGAAAGCGCAATTTAGAAAGTGAATGTTCCATGGATAGCATCCGCCAAGTGTATTGAGATGGGCGGATGATGCGTGGCAAGGCTGAAAGGAACGAATCGAATGAAGCAAAGGTAACTATCATTCGGAATGATATAAGCCATTGATGAGCCATGGCATACGGCAACTGTGCAGTGGATCGGTGCCAGCCGGCCATTCAGTCAGGCAGATATACCTCACGTATCCGCTTGATCGTGCCGTCCTTGCGCAGCGCCTCGACGGCCCCACGCAAGTCTTCGACGATTTTTTCGGAGCAGCGCCTGGAACACGCCAGATAGAGGTCGGCGCTGCTGCCAACCGGGCTCATCAGCAGTTTGCGCCTGGACACCTTCGGCCAGATATAGCGACTCTCCGGAACACCGTTGAACCAGGCATCGATACGTCCCATCAGCAGCATCTGGGCAGGGTTGTCACCGATGGCCAGCGGGTAGATCTGTTCGTCGCTGAAGCCTTCGGCGCGCAGGATGTCCTCCTGTGCACTGCCCAGGCCGACGCCGATCTTGCGGTAGGTTGCTTTCGCCTGGGCGAAACTGGTGACCTGCCGGTCGAGGCTGAAGAAGGCGCGCTCCATGGGCATGATCGAAGCGATCCAGCTGAAGCGATCCTCGCGCACAGGAATGCGCGACAAGGGAGCTATCAGGTAGTCGTGTTCTTCGCTGACATGTTTTTGTGCCCTTGCCCAAGGCAGCAGGTGGATCTTTGGCGTATACCCGGCCCGGGTAATCGCCTGCACCGCGACGTCACCGACGATGCCGTACCCCCTGGGGTCGTTGATGAACGTCAGCGGCGGTGCGTCCGGGATGTGCAGCTCGATGACTTGTGGCTCACCGTGCGCATGAAGGATAACCAATGACAAAAGCGAAAAGCAGAGCCGCCAGAGTGCCTTGGGACGACCATTCAATACGCGTGGGATCCGGCTCATGGTCGATACTTCAGGCATTGAAAAAAGGGCCGCCATTCTACATGCGCGGCGCAGGGTACATTATCGTTCAGGCCAGTGCCGGGGAGGGCGGTGTTTCCCTGGCGGTTCGGCCGTGCTTCCCGGGCATGTCTTTATTGTCGTGTAGCCCGGGTGCGTACACCTGTAGGTATAGATCATCCTGCCGGCGAAAGCCTGCGGGCTCGTAATTAATAGCCGGTTGTTGCAGCTGAAAAGTTTCCCTACAGAACTGCTCGTGTTTGCCGATACAGCGCACATAATCTTTGTCGCGCAGGCCTTTGCGACCTGTCCTGCGACTGTTTTTGAAGGCGTTCGTGTATCTGTACTCCCTACGATCCTCGCAGGTTTGAACATAAGCGGACCTCAGGGAATGAACCATGTCAGCCCACACCCGGACCGAGTTGGAAGGCGCGCTTGCCGCATGCAAGGGCAGCTTTCTTTCCGTGGCCTTTTTCAGTTTTTTCGTCAATTTGCTGATGTTGGTCCCCTCGTTCTACATGTTGCAGGTGTATGACCGCGCGGTAGCCAGCGCCAGCCTGTCCACCCTGTTGATGCTGACGCTGATCATGTTGCTGTTGATGAGCACGATGGGCGGCCTGGAATGGGTTCGTTCGCGGATCATGGTACGAATCAGCACGCGCCTCGACACGCTGCTGGGGCAGCGTCTGTTCGACGCCAGTTTCAGGCAGGCACTCAATACCAGCGGCATGGACGCCACAGCACAGCCATTGAGCGACCTGAACGCGTTGCGCCAGTTCCTGACCGGCAACGGTCTCTTTGCGTTTTTCGATACGCCATGGATTCCAATCTATCTGGCCGTCATGTTCATCTTCCATCCCTGGTACGGTTGGATGGGGTTGTTGAGCGCGGTCCTGCTGGGGGCGCTGGCCTTCGTCAACGAAAAGCTCACGCAAGTGCCGCTGCAGGATGCCAATCGCGAGCAGATGGCCGCCACCGCTTTTACCAACAAAAGCTTGCGCAATGCCGAGGTGGTCGAGTCGATGGGCATGCTTGCCAGCCTTCGCGAACACTGGAGCAGGCGGGTCCATACAGTGTTATCCCTGCAAAGCCTGGCCAGCGACCGCGCCACGACCGTTGCGGCGATATCCAGGACGTTCCGCCAGATTGTGCAATCGCTGGTGTTGGGCCTGGGCGCTTACTTGACAATCAATCATGAAATCACGCCCGGACTGATGATCGCCGGCTCCATTTTGCTGGGCCGCGCGCTGGCCCCCATCGACCAGTTGATTGGTGTGTGGAAAAACTTCCTGGGCGCACGCTCGCAATACGCACGACTGCATGAGTTGCTGGCCAGGCACGCCGCGGATCCGGAGCGCATGTCACTGCCTGCGCCGGAGGGCGCGGTCCGCGTCGAGGGCCTTTCGGTCGGTTCTCCGGGCAGTCGTAAACCGATTATCCGTGGCCTGGACTTCAACGTAGCTCCTGGAGAAGCAGTGGGCATCATTGGCCCCAGTGGGGCAGGCAAATCGACGCTGGCCAGGGCGTTGCTGGGAATCTGGCCAAGTCTGACCGGCACCGTGCGCCTGGACGGCGCGGACATCAGCCAATGGCGCCGGGAGGAGCTGGGTGCGTATATCGGTTACTTGCCGCAGGACATCGAACTGTTCGAAGGCACCATCAGCCAGAACATTTCGCGTTTCGGCCCGATGGACGCTTCTGCGGTGGTCGCCGCCGCACGCATGGCCGGGGTGCATGAGATGGTGCTGCAATTGCCCGATGGCTACGACACGCTGATTGGTGCCAACGGCGGTGGACTGTCCGGCGGGCAGCGCCAGCGTGTCGGGCTGGCCCGCGCCTTGTACGGCGAACCGCGCCTGGTAGTGCTCGATGAACCGAATTCCAACCTGGACGACGCCGGAGAAAAAATGCTCGCCGAGGCGCTGCGAAAGCTCAGGCAGAGCCGGGCCACGGTGTTTGTCATTACCCATCGATCCGGGATATTGGCCCAGGTGGATAAATTACTGGTTCTCAACCATGGCGAAAGGAGCCTGTTCGGGCCTCGCGACAGTGTCATGGCGCGGCTGCAGGGCGCTACGCCTGCGGCTCGCCAGGCTGGAGCCATTGAGCCGCAGGATGCGGATGGGCAGCGTTATGCAAAACAGTAAGCAGTTTTCCGTTGATGTGGCCGGGTTGGCCATAGATGACAGGCCGGTACGGCGCATCGGTTACTCCTTGCTGCTGGTCACCTTTGGCCTGTTTGGCGGCTGGGCGGCCCTGGCGCCGCTGGACAGCGCAGCCCTCGCGCCGGGTGTGGTCACGGTAAAAAGCTATCGCAAGACTGTGCAGCATCTTGAAGGCGGCATCGTGCGCGAGCTACGTGTGCGTGAGGGTGACCTGGTGAAAGCGGGCGATGTGCTGCTGGTGCTTGACAATACCCAGGCCCGTTCGGAGATGGAGGCGATGCGCAGCCAATTGATTGCTGCGCTCGAACTCGAAGCCCGACTGGTGGCGGAGCGTGACGCGTTGCCGGAGCCGCTGGCCGTGTCCACCCTCGACCCCGCCGACCCGCGCGTTCACGAAGCCCGCGACAGTGAAGCGCGGATCTTCCAGGCCCGAAGGACCTCGCTGCAGGGCGAAATTGCCTTGCAGGAGAAGTCCATCGGCCAGATCGAAGAGCAGATTCGAGGCTATAAGGCCATCGTCGCCAGCAAGCAAGCGCTGGCCACGTCTTATGAAGAAGAGATTGTCGACCTGCGTGCATTGTTGGCCGAAGGCTACGTGGATAAACAACGTCTGCGCGAGCAGGAGCGCAGCCTGTCGCGCTTGCAGGCCGAAATAGCCGAAAGCCAGTCGGAGAGCGCACGAGCGCGCGTCCATGCGGACGAAGCGCAACTGAAGATTCTCCAGCTGAAAAAAACCTTCGCCAGTGAAGTGGCAGGTTTGCTGGGTGAAGCGCGAAGCAAGGTCTACGAGTTGCGCGAACGACTGGCCACCTTGCAGGATCGCGACCAGCGCACCGACATCCTCGCCCCGGAGTCAGGCCGGGTCATAGGGATGACCGTGCACACCCTGGGCGCCGTGGTCAGCCCTGGGACCGCCCTGTTGGACATTGTCCCGGCCAATGAAGAGCTGATTGTCGAGGCGCAGGTTTCGACCGTGGACATCGACCGTATCGCGCCGGGCAGGCTGGCGGACATTCGCTTCAGCGCGTTCAAGAGCAGCACCACGCCTGTCATCGAAGGGCAACTGGTGCAGATATCGGCGGATCGTCTGGTCAACCAGGACACCGGCACGGCTTATTACCTGGCACGTGTAGCGTTGACCGACAAGGGACGCCAGGCGCTGGGCGAACGTGCCCTGGTGCCGGGGATGCCGGTCGAAGTGCTGATCAACACAGGGGCGCGGACGTTGTTGGAGTACCTGATGCAGCCTGCCAGCAATGCTTTCGCCCGTTCGATGATCGAGGATTGACATGAGATCTCTGATCATCCTGTGCGCGATCCTCGCGCCGCTCGGCGCCCTTGCGGACAGCGTGCCAACGTCTTCCCACGTGGATCTGTGGCAATTGCATCAGGAAGCGCAGGGCGCCGATCCACGCGTTCTGCGAGCACAGGCCTTGATTCGCAGCGGGAAGGGCAACGAGCGCGCCGCGTTCGGCCAACTGCTGCCGCAGCTCAACGCCAGCGGTAGCGTCAATCGCAGCCGGCGTGACGATGATGTCAGCCGCATCCAGTACAACGGCAAGCGCATGGCCGTGGTGCTCAACCAAGTGATCTACGATCCGCAGGTCTGGCGCAGCTACCGCAAATATGTGGAGCTGGCCCGGCAGAGTGAATACGAATCCGACGACACCCAGGTGCAGGCCAGTATCGATTTGTCTGAACGCTACTTTGCCGTTCTCGCGGCCGAGGATGAACTGTCCCTGGTGCGCAGTGAACTGGACGCAACCGAGCGCAACCTCAAGCGAATAAATGCCTTGTATGCGCGCCAGATGGCGATGGTAACCGACAGGCTTGATCTCGAGGCCCGCGTGGATGCGCTCAAGGCAGACGAGATCGAAGCCAGCAACAAGGTTGCGATCAGTCGTGAGGCTATTTCCGAGCTGGTGGGGCGTGATGTCCATGAGCCGTTCAAGCGCATCGCAGAGAATCCTGCCTTCAGCCTGCCGGCGCAAGCACAGGACTATTGGGTGCATGCAGCGCTCGATAGCAACCCGGCACTGCATGCCCGCGAACACAGTATCCTTGCAGCCGAGGCGGCTGTTGGTGAAGCCAGGGCCGGTCATCTGCCCAGGCTGGGCCTGAATCTCACGGCGCAACGTAGTGACATCGGCTACGAAGGTGCCTTGACTCCCCGCACGGATAACCTGGTCGCTTCCCTTGATTTGCAAGTGCCTCTCTACAGTGGCGGCTCCACCCGCGCGCGGGTGTCCAGTTCGGAAAGCGACAAGGAGGTCGCCCAGCAGGAATTGGAGGCCTTGCGCCGCCAGGTCATCAAGGAAACTCGCACTGCCTATCTGGGCATGACGGCCGAACTCAGCCGTATCAAGGCGACCCGACGCGCCCTGGAGTCCGCTGAAAAGTCCAGAATAGCTACCGAGAAAGCCTTCAACTACGGCGTCAAGCATGCCGTGGACGTGCTGGATAGTATCCAGGAAGAGTTTCGTGCACGACGCGATTTCTATCAGTCCCAATACCGCTTCGTGACCAGTCTGCTCGTGCTGCATCGCTGGAGTGGAAGATTGGCAGACGAGGATATCCGCAAGGCCAACGACTGGCTGGTTGCGCCTTGGTCAGACCGTTCGGCACAATAATGGCCAAATGATATTAATGCGTCAGTTTCTGATGCAAAATGATCCCTTTGTAGCGGTCGCATCCAGGATAGACCGCAGATTGCCCACAGGAAGCTCCCATGCCTAGTCCATTTTTCGGTTATTCATCTGTTTCGTCTGCCAGCCTGACCGGCAATGCGCAAGTCGATAGTTTGCTTTACGGCACTTATTGGTCAGGCAATTCAACGAACAATGGCATGCCCGTTACCTCATTGACGTACAGCTTCATTACCGATAATTCACGTTTCACCTTCGATTACAGCAACAACAACGAGGACCTGGCCACCTACGTCCTGACTCCGGCCCAGCAGAACAGCGTCGTCAGCGCGCTGGGTGCGTGGAGTTCGGTTGCCAACATTCAATTCACGCAGGTTGGCGAATCCTTCAGCGATGTCGGTGACTTGCGATTTGGTGGTTACCAAGGGATGGATGACGGCGTCGCCGCCTGGGCTTATATGCCTGGCACCAGCCCTACTGCCGGTGATGTCTGGATCGGCCCGTCGACGAATGATCCAGCGCCCGTCAAAGGCTCCTACGACTACTTGACCTTTGTGCATGAGATCGGGCACGCGCTGGGCCTCAAACATCCGTTTTCCACTAGCGGCTTCAACCCCACGGTGCTTGCTACCGAGTTCGACGACGTACGTTACACGGTCATGAGTTACAACGACCCGTACCTCTATGAACCGACCACGCCGATGCTGCTCGACATCGCTGCCATACAGAGCCTTTATGGGGCGAATAACCAATGGCAGACCGGGAATAACACCTATAGCTGGGCTGCTGGCCAGTCGGTTTTCGAGACAATCTGGGATGCGGGTGGCAATGACACCATCGACGCGAGTAATCAGGCGGCAGCGGTACGCATCAATCTGAATGAGGGCGCGTTCAGCAAGATCGGCCAGGCGTTCCTGAACGTCAACACACTGTCTCTCTTCAACGAAGGGTTGGCGATTGCCTATGGCGCAAAAATCGAGAATGCGGTCGGTTCAGCCTACGATGACACGCTGATTGGCAATGCGCTGGGTAATACCCTGGATGGCCGGGCGGGCAAGGATACGATGACTGGCGGAGCGGGCAACGATACCTACTTCGTTGACGACCTTGAGGACATCATCAGTGAAACCAGTACCCTGGCCAGTGAAGTCGACACCGTGCGCTCGTCGGTGAACTGGAGCCTGGGAACGAACCTGGAAAACCTCACGCTCACCGGCACTGCTGCCGTCAACGCCACCGGCAATGCGCTGGGCAACGTGCTGATCGGCAACGCGGGCAACAACGTGCTGGACGGTGGGGCGGGCAACGATGTCCTCAATGGCGTGGGCGGTATCGACACCCTGATCGGTGGCACCGGCAGCGACACCTACGTGGTGGACGACCTGACAGACATCATCAGTGAAACCAGCACCCTGGCCAGTGAGGTCGACACCGTGCGCTCGTCGGTGGACTGGAGCCTGGGGGCGAACCTGGAAAACCTCACGCTTACCGGCGTCGCGCCCGTCAACGCCACTGGCAATGCCTTGAACAACGTACTGACTGGCAATGCCGGCAGCAACGTGCTGGACGGTGGCAGCGGCATCGACACCCTGATCGGTGGCACCGGCAACGACACTTACGTGGTCGACAATCTGGCCGATGTCATCAGCGAAACCAGCACCCTGGCCAGTGAGGTCGACACCGTGCGCTCGTCGGTGGACTGGAGCCTGGGGGCGAACCTGGAAAACCTCACGCTCATCGGCGCCGCGGCCATCAACGCCACCGGCAATGCGCTGGGCAACGTGCTGATCGGTAACGCGGGCAACAACGTGCTGGACGGTGGGGCCGGCAACGATGTCCTCAATGG
The DNA here is from genome assembly GCF_051131995.1 of Pseudomonas sp. Z1-29. Lineage (NCBI taxonomy): Bacteria > Pseudomonadati > Pseudomonadota > Gammaproteobacteria > Pseudomonadales > Pseudomonadaceae > Pseudomonas > Pseudomonas sp. Z1-29. The sequence continues at coordinate 2,776,187 of NZ_CP071645.1, forward strand.
CGTGGGCGGTATCGACACCCTGATCGGTGGCACCGGCAGCGACACCTATGTGGTGGACGACCTTGAGGACATCATCAGCGAAACCGGCACCCTGGCCAGTGAAGTCGACACCGTGCGCTCGTCGGTGAACTGGAGCCTGGGAACGAACCTGGAAAACCTCACGCTCACCGGAGTTGCTGCCGTTAACGCCACCGGCAATGCGCTGGGCAACGTGCTGATCGGTAACGCAGGCAACAACGTGCTGGACGGCGGAGCGGGCAACGATGTCCTCAATGGCATGGGCGGTATCGACACCCTGATCGGTGGCACCGGCAGCGACACCTACGTGGTGGACGATCTTGAGGACATCATCAGTGAAACCAGCACCCTGGCCAGTGAGGTCGACACCGTGCGCTCGTCGATGAACTGGAGCCTGGGGGCGAACCTGGAAAACCTCACGCTTACCGGCGTCGCGCCCGTCAACGCCACTGGCAATGCCTTGAACAACGTACTGACTGGCAATGCCGGCAGCAACGTGCTGGACGGTGGCAGCGGCATCGACACCCTGATCGGTGGCACCGGCAACGACACTTACGTGGTCGACAATCTGGCCGATGTCATCAGCGAAACCAGCACCCTGGCCAGTGAAGTCGACACCGTGCGCTCGTCGGTGAACTGGAGCCTGGGGACGAACCTGGAAAACCTCACGCTCATCGGCGCCGCGGCCATCAACGCCACCGGCAATGCGCTGGGCAACGTGCTGATCGGCAACGCGGGCAACAACGTGCTGGACGGTGGGGCGGGCAACGACGTCCTCAATGGCGTGGGTGGTATCGACACCCTGATCGGTGGCACCGGCAGCGACACCTACGTGGTGGACGACCTGACGGACATCATCAGCGAAACCGGCACCCTGGCCAGTGAAGTCGACACCGTGCGCTCGTCGGTGAACTGGAGCCTGGGAACGAACCTGGAAAACCTCACACTCACCGGCGTGGCTGCCATCAATGCCACCGGCAATGCGCTGGGCAACGTGCTGATCGGCAACGCAGGCAACAACGTGCTGGACGGCGGAGCGGGCAACGATGTCCTCAATGGCGTGGGCGGTATCGACACCCTGATCGGTGGCACCGGCAGCGACACCTACGTGGTGGACGATCTTGAGGACATCATCAGTGAAACCAGCACCCTGGCCAGTGAGGTCGATACCGTGCGCTCTTCGATGAACTGGAGCCTGGGGGCGAACCTGGAAAACCTCATACTCACCGGCGTCGCGCCCGTCAACGCCACTGGCAATGCCTTGAACAACGTACTGACTGGCAATGCCGGCAGCAACGTGCTGGACGGTGGCAGCGGCATCGACACCCTGATCGGTGGCACCGGCAACGACACTTACGTGGTCGACAATCTGGCCGATGTCATCAGCGAAACCAGCACCCTGGCCAGTGAAGTCGACACCGTGCGCTCGTCGGTGAACTGGAGCCTGGGGACGAACCTGGAGAACCTAACGCTCATGGGCGCCGCGGCCATCAACGCCACCGGCAATGCGCTGGGCAACGTGCTGATCGGCAATGCGGGCAACAACGTGCTGGATGGCGGGGCGGGCAACGACGTCCTCAATGGCGTGGGTGGTATCGACACCCTGATCGGTGGCACCGGCAGCGACACCTACGTGGTGGACGACCTGACGGACATCATCAGCGAAACCGGCACCTTGGCCAGTGAGGTCGACACCGTGCGCTCGTCGGTGAGCTGGAGCCTGGGAACGAACCTGGAAAACCTCACGCTCACCGGCACTGCTGCCGTTAACGCCACCGGCAATGCGCTGGGCAACGTGCTGATCGGCAACGCAGGCAACAACGTGCTGGACGGCGGAGCGGGCAACGATGTCCTCAATGGCGTGGGCGGTATCGACACCCTGATCGGTGGCACCGGCAGCGACACCTACGTGGTGGACGATCTTGAGGACATCATCAGTGAAACCAGCACCCTGGCCAGTGAGGTCGATACCGTGCGCTCTTCGATGAACTGGAGCCTGGGGGCGAACCTGGAAAACCTCATACTCACCGGCGTCGCGCCCGTCAACGCCACTGGCAATGCCTTGAACAACGTACTGACTGGCAATGCCGGCAGCAACGTGCTGGACGGTGGCAGCGGCATCGACACCCTGATCGGTGGCACCGGCAACGACACTTACGTGGTCGACAATCTGGCCGATGTCATCAGCGAAACCAGCACCCTGGCCAGTGAAGTCGACACCGTGCGCTCGTCGGTGAACTGGAGCCTGGGGACGAACCTGGAGAACCTAACGCTCATGGGCGCCGCGGCCATCAACGCCACCGGCAATGCGCTGGGCAACGTGCTGATCGGCAATGCGGGCAACAACGTGCTGGATGGCGGGGCGGGCAACGACGTCCTCAATGGCGTGGGTGGTATCGACACCCTGATCGGTGGCACCGGCAGCGACACCTACGTGGTGGACGACCTGACGGACATCATCAGCGAAACCGGCACCTTGGCCAGTGAGGTCGACACCGTGCGCTCGTCGGTGAGCTGGAGCCTGGGAACGAACCTGGAAAACCTCACGCTCACCGGCACTGCTGCCGTTAACGCCACCGGCAATGCGCTGGGCAACGTGCTGATCGGCAACGCAGGCAACAACGTGCTGGACGGCGGAGCGGGCAACGATGTCCTCAATGGCGTGGGCGGTATCGACACCCTGATCGGTGGCACCGGCAGCGACACCTACGTGGTGGACGACCTGACAGACATCATCAGTGAAACCAGCACCCTGGCCAGTGAGGTCGACACCGTGCGCTCGTCGGTGGACTGGAGCCTGGGGGCGAACCTGGAAAACCTCACGCTCACCGGGGCCGCGGCCGTCAATGCTACTGGCAATGACCTGAGCAACGTGCTGATCGGCAACGCAGGCAACAACGTGCTGGATGGTGGGGCGGGCAACGATAGCGTTGATGGCGGAGCCGGCGCTGATGTCCTCATCGGCGGAGATGGCGCTGACCGTTTTGTTTTCAGCGTGCTGAATGAGCTGGGCATAGGTAGCACTCGCGACAGTATCTTCGACTTCAACAGTCTTCAGGGCGACAAGATTGACCTGTCGAAACTGGATGCCAGTCTCCTGACGCCGCTGAACGATACGTTCAGCTTTATCGACTCGGCTGATTTTACCGGGGCCGGGCAATTACGCTTCGTCGACCACGTGCTTTATGGCAACGTCAATGGCGACCTGAACGCGGATTTCGAGATTCAGTTGCTAGGCGTCAATTCCTTGAGCTCGAACGATCTGCTGGCTTGATACAAGCGCGAGAGTAAACGGCTGAGGTGGAGGGGCGCATGCCTCTCCATCGAGCCTGCGGTCCTCCCCCTGCCATCACCTGCGTTTCCAAGCGCCTAGCGGCGCGGGCCGACGACGATTCTCCCTCAACGCACTGCACCGCGTCGATCTGCCGCTGGTGATTATGCCCGCCTGTCGCTCTCGTAAATTAGATGTCAGTCGAAATCAAAAGTATTGACGTCTATAATTATGATCATCATCATAGAGTTTCCCGACACGCGTTGATGCCGGATCCCGCCAGGCAGCCAGAGGAACACTGTATGACCACCATTAAACCCGTAGCGTTGGTGACCGGCGCTTCGTCCGGCATCGGGGAGGCCATTGCGAACAGACTCGCGGCGGCTGGCTACTCCGTATATGGCACTAGCCGGCGAGGTACACCGGCGCTTCATCAGGCATTTTCGATGCTGGCGCTGGACGTGACCGACGACGCCAGCGTCGACGCCGCTGTCGCCGAGCTGCTGCGCCGGGAAGGGCGTATCGATTTGCTGGTCAACAATGCCGGCTTCGGGCTTGCTCCGGCCGCGGCGGAAGAAAGCTCGATCGAGCAGGCCAAGGCCGTCTTCGATACGAATTTTCTCGGTGTCGTGCGCATGACCCGCGCCGTTGTGCCCCACATGCGACGTCAGGGCAGCGGTCGAATCATCAACATCGGCTCCATTCTTGGTGTCGTATCCGTACCTTATGTGGCGCTCTACGTGGCCAGCAAACATGCGGTGGATGGCTATTCCCAAGCGCTGGACCACGAGTTGCGCACCCATGGCATCCGGGTGGTCGTCATCGAGCCCGGCTATACGCGCACGGCATTCGAAAGCAACAGCCTGCAGGCCGACGCCAAGCTGGACGTGTACGAGGACATTCGGGTTAAGGTAACGAAGGTCGTCAACCAGGCAATGGCGACCGCCGAGGGCCCCGACGTGGTGGCTGACGTGGTGCTCAAGGCTGTTCGCGCCGAGCGGCCGAAGCTGCGTTACACCGCCGGCAAGACAGCCGCGCAGTTGCAGTTCATGCGTCGCTTCGCGCCGGCTGGCGTGCTGGACACGGGCATCCGCAAGGCCCTGCAGCTCGCGTGAATTGCCAGCCGGGCCAGCGCCTGCATTCGCTGCGTTGACCCCGACCCGCTCAGAATGAAGAGGAAACCAACAATGACCTTCAAAGCGCTGCTTTGCACCAAACCCGCTGATGTGATTTCCACCAACCTGGTCGACTTCAAGGATGAGGACCTGATGGCCGGCGACGTCACCGTCGCGATCGAGTACTCCACCGTCAATTACAAGGACGCCTTGGCGCTTAGCGGTCGCACACCAGTGATCCGCCAATTTCCGCTGATTCCCGGCATCGACTTTGCCGGCGTTGTCGAAAGCTCAAGTCATGCCGCTTTCCAGGCTGGCGATGGGGTGCTGCTCAACGGCTGGGGGCTGAGCCAGACCCACCACGGCGGCTTTGCCCAGAAGGCGCGCGTGAGCGGCGACTGGCTGGTGAAGGTTCCGGAGGTTTTTTCGACCCGCCAGGCCATGGCCATCGGCACCGCCGGCTATACCGCGATGCTCAGTGTGTTGGCCCTGGAGCATGGCGGCCTGACGCCTGAGCGTGGCGACATCCTGGTGACCGGTGCCAATGGCGGAGCGGGCTCGGTGGCGATCGCGCTGCTCTCAGGCCTGGGCTACCGGGTGATTGCCTCGACCGGCCGCCCGGAAGAAGCCGATTATCTGCGCGATCTAGGCGCCTTCGAGATCATCGATCGCCACACCTTGTCCGAGCCGGGTGCTCCGGTTGCCAAGGAGCGCTGGGCCGGCGTCATCGATTCGGTCGGTAGCCATACCCTGGTCAACGCCTTGGCACAGACTCGATATCGTGGCGTTGTCGCCGCTTTCGGCCTGGCCCAGGGGGCGGATCTGCCCGGCTCGGTGCTGCCCTTCATCCTGCGCAACGTGACCCTCGCCGGTATCGACTCGGTGAACGCTCCGCAAGATGTTCGCCTGCAGGCATGGGCGCGACTGGCCCGGGATCTCGATGTGAACAAGCTCGCCCGGACTACCCAGGTCGTCGGCCTGGCGCAGGTTCCGCAGGTCGCCGCTCAGGTGCTGGAAGGAAAGGTGCGCGGGCGTACGGTCGTTGATGTGAACGCATAATCAAGGCCTCCCGCGGTGTCCGACGAGTGTTTGCAAAGCCGTCAGAGCATGCGGCGCAGCACGTCGCTTCGGGGATCGCGGTCGAGGAACCGGTGCTTGAGCGCGCCGGCAACGTGCAGCAGGATCAGGCCGAGCAGCGTGTAGGCGAGCACCTTGTGCAGCCATTGGAAGACGACAAACCAATCGTCATTTTTCCCAAGCAGCTCCGGGAGGTTCACGCCAAAGAAGAACACCCCGTCGCTCATCGTGTAGGTGCTCGACATCGAATAGCCCATCAGCGGCACGATCACCAGCAGCGCATACAAGGTACGGTGGGCGAGTCTTGACGAAACCCGTTCATAGCGCGCCAATGATTCCGGTGGCTGCGGCAGCCTGGGGGTTCGCACGCGCAAGACGATCTGGACCAGGACCAGCAAGAATGCCAACACCCCGAACGATTTGTGCCACGGATAATAAAGCTCGTATTTGCTCGCCACCTCGTCATCCAGCCCGGTCATGTGCCAGCCTGCCCAGAGCAGGCCTGCGATGAGCACGGCGCGCGTCCAATGCAGGAGTCGCAGGGACGTAGGATACCGATCAACAGGGGTTTGATTTGCCGGATTCATCGCGGTCTCTCCATCGGTAACAAAAATGCACCTGAGCGACCCTCGGGTAATCAGCGCATCGAGGGTCGCTCGGTCAGTGCAGGGATGGCTATCAGGTGGGCAGCAATACGGTGATGACTTTTTCTTCGGTGTAGGCCACCGCGCCGGAAAATCCGCCCTCACGGCCAATGCCGCTGGCTTTCACCCCGCCCCAAGGCAGGTTGGCGTCCAGCGGGCTCCAGCAGTTGACGCCCACGGCGCCGGCCTTCACCGCCCCAGCCACGCGATGCGCTTTTGCCAGGTCGTTGGTCCAGACCGTCGCCGCGAGGCCGTAGGCCGAATCGTTGGCCAAGGCAAGAGCCTCGTCTTCGCTGTCGAAAGTGATCACGGTGCCGACCGGGCCAAAGATCTCGTCCCGGGCGATCGCCATGTCATTGCGTGCATTGGCAAAGATGGTCGGTTGGACAAACCAGCCCCTTTCGGGCGTCGATACGCCGCCAGCCAACAGCGTGGCACCTTGCTCGATGCCCAGTTGGATGTACCGGTTGACGCGCTCGAATTGGGCCTTTTTGGCCACGGGGCCCATCTGTATGTCAGCTTGCCGAGGATCGCCGACCTTGACCGCTCGTGCCGCATCGGCAAGCGCCGCGGCGAAGCGCTCGGCGATGCCGCGCTGGACCAGGATGCGCGAGCCGGCCGCGCAGATCTGTCCCTGGTTGACGAACAGGCCGAGCGAGCAGCCATGCAGCGCATCGTCGAAGGGTGCGTCATCGAAGACAATCTGCGGACTCTTGCCGCCCAGCTCCAGGGCGACGCGCTTGAACAGCACACCGGCGGTGCGCTGGATCTCGCGACCCGCTTCGGGGCTGCCGGTGAAGCTGATCTTGGCGACGTGGGGATGTTCGCACAGGGCACGGCCGACTTCATCGCCGTAACCGGTCACCACGTTGATCACCCCGTCTGGGAAGCCCGCTTCCTGGGCCAGCGCCGCCAGGTGCAGGGCCGATTGCGGGGTTTCTTCCGAAGGCTTGATGACCACCGTGCAGCCTGCCGCGAGTAACGCGGCGAGCTTCCAGACGGTGATCATCAGCGGTGAGTTCCAAGGCACGATGGCGCCGACCACGCCCACCGGCTCGCGCACCGTATACGACAGGGTCCTGGTGCCGAAATAGCCGCCGGAAGGGATGGTCCGGCCCTCCAGCTGATTGGCCCAGCCGGCGGCGGCGCGCAGGTTCGCAACGGCGTTGGGGATGTCCATCCGGCGGGGTTCGAGGGGGGAGCGGCCGATGGCATTGGCGTCGAGGTCGGCGAGCTGTTCGGTGTCGCGCTCGACCAGGTCAGCCAGTTTCGACAGCAGTCGCGCGCGCTGGGCGCCGTCAAGCCGACTCCAGGCGCCACGCTCAAGTTGGTCAAGTGCAGCGTTCACCGCACGGTCGACGTCCTCGGCGGTGCCACGCGCGGAGCTGCCGTAGGCCTGTTCCGTCACTGGATCGACGAGGGGGATGCGGCGGCCGCCAGAGGCTTCGACGGCCGCGCCTTCGATGAAGTGCTTGAAGTGCTGGGTCATTTTGCGATCCGTTATAAGGTGAAGTGGACGGTCATGCCTTGAGGGTGGCCAGGGCGTCGCCAAAAATGTCCAGGGCCTTGAAGAACAGCGAGCGTGGGATCGTCAGCGAAGGCATCACCCGCATCACGTTGCTGTAGCGACCGCAGGGAATCATCAGTACGCCGTGGTTCAGCAGGTAGCCCATCAGTTGGCCGATCCTGGCCGGCGCCAGCGGCGCCTTGGTGACCGGGTCCTCGACCAGCTCGATGCCGATCATCAGGCCGCGACCGCGTACCTCGCCGATGAACGGGCTGTCGAAACCGCGGATGCGTTCCTGTGCTTCCAGCCCGAGCGTGTGGGCGCGGTTGAGCAGGTCGAGCTCGGGGTCCTGGAGGATGCTGATATTGGTCAGCGCCACGGCCGCCGAGAGTGAGTTGGCGGCAAAGGTATTGGGCACCGAGCCGTCAGGAATCGCCGCCGCCAGGTCCGAGCGCATGATCAGGCCCGCCATCGGCAGGTCGCTGCCGATGCCCTTGCCGAAGGTGAGCATGTCGGGCTTCACGCCTGAATGTTCGACCGCCCACATCTTGCCGGTGCGTCCCGCGCCGGACTGCACTTCATCGACGATCAGCAACGCGCCACTGCGGTCGCAGGCCTTGCGCAACAATTGCAGGAACTCTGGCGACGGGGGCACGTAGCCGCCTTCGCCCTGGACCGGTTCGACGATCACCGCGGCCACGTCATCGGCCGCTGTGTAAGGGGTGTTCAGCAAGTAATCCACGTATTCGCCGGCGATCTGCTCGGCGCTTTTGTGCGTGGTGTCGAAGGGAAAACGATAGGCGTAGGGGTAGGGCGCATGAATGACCCCGCCCATCTGGGCACCGTAGCCCTTGCGGTAGGCCGTGCCAGTGGTCAGCGCGCCCGAGGCGTTCCAGACGCCGTGGTAGCCACCGTGGAAAGCGATGATCTGATGCCGCCCGGTAATGCGCTTGGCGAACTTGACCGCGGCTTCCAGCGCGTCGCTGCCGCTTTGCGTGAAGAACGTTATGCAATCGCCGCGCAAGCCGTCGGGAGCGATTTCGGCAATCTTCGCCGCCAGTTCGGTGCGCCGGGTACTGTTCACTTCCAGGGCGTGCATCAGCACTTCGGACTGTTCACGGATCGCTTGCACCACCTTAGGATGGCAGCGGCCTACGCTGCTGACGCCCACGCCGGCGGACAGGTCGATATAGGTGTTGCCATCGGGGTCCTTGAAGGTCGCGCCAAAAGCCCGGTCGATGGCCACGGGCATGCGTCCGCCGCCGCGCGCCATCGACTCGGTACGCGCCGATAACGCCAGGGCCTCGATGGTCCGGGGGCCGGGAATGGCGGAGGTGATCCGCGGGGCATCCGCAAAATGCAGGGATTCAAGTTTGGCTTCACTCATGACGGTCTCTCAGGATGTCGGTTTCAGTGTCCCGATCATCCCCGTCGCCCGTGCGCGGCCGGTAGCCCGAATCGGCACATTGGCTGGCCGCCACAAGCGTTCCGGCATGAGTGCTGACAGCTAATCAAATAAATTTGCGGAATTCTCCTATCGTGAGAATATTGCGCACAAAGACGATCCCAAAAACAAGAATATCGGCAGAGGCTTTTGTCATCATGAAAAACCACAACATCAGCCATTTCCGCGATATTCATGTTCACGCCGCTACCGTCCAGGAGTGGAACCAGGATTACAACCAACTGACCGCCGGCTCGGCCGAGAGCTCGCTCATACAGCTGAGCACCGCGCGCTGCCACGTATTCCGCGAGAAGATCAACCAGCGTGTCGTGCAGCACGGCGTCGCGCCCCGGGGCAAGATGTGTTTCGCCGTGCCCATCACGGTTCCGGGCTCGATCCGGATGCAAGGGCGGGAGGTCGACGACAGCAGCCTGTTCTTCCTGCACGGGGGCGAGGAGTTCATGTTCCATATGCCGATGGGCATGGAGCTGCTGGCCATTACCTTCGAGCGCGAATGGTTCGAGCAGGCGCTGGCACAAACCACCTCGGCAAAGGAAATCGGTCAATTGCTGCGGCAGCCGGTCATCAGGCTGCCCACTCAACGTTATGCCGACGCCCGCCGTCGCATGCTGGCGGCATTCTCCCTGGCTGTCTCAAGCGAAGAGCTCGACCCGACGCAAGATCGCGAGCTGGCGCTGGAACAGGCCATGCTCGGCGAGTTGCTGCAACTGATGACCGATCCGGCCTGCGACAAGCAGCAGCGCACGCCAAGCTCGACGCGCAGTTACATTGTCGAAAAATGCCACCGTCTGGCGACCGCGGAACTGAACAACGTGCCCAGCGTGGACGACCTCTGCCAGCGCCTCCAGGTGAGCCGGCGTACCGTGCAGAACAGCTTCCGCTCGGTTGCCGAGACCACGCCAATCAACTATCTGCGCTCCGTCAGGCTCAACGGTGTGCGCCGGACCTTGATGTCTACCCGGGCGTCCCGTCTGTCGATCGGCGACGCCGCCGCCCAATGGGGTTTTTATCACCTCAGCCATTTTGCCGCGGAGTATCAGGAGCTGTTCGCGGAATTGCCCTCCCATACGGCCCGCGCCGCCATTCCCGATTGCGCCCATGCCTGAAGGTTTTCCTGGCGCAATCGGCGGTGCGCTGGCGTCGATTCCGGGCGGGACGCTTGTCGCTTCTGATGGAAGGCGAGGTTATCGATTCATTGAGCATGGGCGTGTTTTTCCTTGTCCGATTTTTCGATCGCAGGTGCCATGCAGGAGGCAATGATGAAAACTGTTAAAGCCGGTGTTCTGGAAATCGCCTATCTGGAGGTCGGTCCGGTCGACGGGGCCCCCGTGGTGTTGCTCCACGGCTTCCCCTATGACGTGCATGCCTACGATGAAGTCGCCAGGATCCTGGCTTCAGCTGGAAAGCGATGCTTGACGCCTTACCTTCGTGGCTACGGCCCCACCCGATTTCTGGATGAGCAGACAATGCGCTCTGGAGAGCAGGCGGCAATAGGAGCCGACCTGTTGGCTTTTCTCGACGCACTGAAAATCGAAAAAGCTGTACTTGCGGGTTATGACTGGGGCGCAAGAGCGGCTTGCATCGTCGCCGCGCTATGGCCGGAACGGGTAAGCGGTTTGGTCAGCTGTGGTGGCTACAGTATTCAGAATATCGCTGAAGCGTACCGGCCTGTTTCTCCCGAGGCTGAGCACCTCCTCTGGTATCAGTACTATCTTCACGGTAGCCGTGGTCGCGCTGGATTGACCTCGAACAGAAGGGATTTCTGCCGCTTGTTATGGCGCATGTGGTCGCCAACCTGGAGGTTCACCCAGGAGGCGTTCGAAACGACCGCTGCAGCGTTTGAGAACGACGACTTTGTTGACGTGGTAACACACTCGTACCGTCATCGTTTCGGATTGGTCGAGGGAGATCCAGCCTATCGGAACATAGAATCCCGGCTTGCCGCACAACCCGGGATCGGGGTGCCTTCATTGGTTCTGGAGGGTGGCGCTGATGCGGTTGATCCGCCTGCCGAGGAGGACCCATTCGCCCGTCATTTTACCGGGTCGTATCGCCGGGAAATCCTGGAAGACATTGGCCACAACGTGCCTCAAGAGGCGCCAGGAAAATTTGCTGACGGGATCTTGAGCGTCGGTGGATGACTTCCTTGGCAGGCTGCCCAAGTCGTGAGACTTAGGCTCGATGCTGCTGGTCATCCCGATCCAACCCCAGCAACAACCCGGAACCAGCGCCCCCACAACATCCTGGGCAAATGAGCAGGCAAGTAAGTTAGGCTGTTCGCACGACAGGCCGTCGGTAGTCGACGGCCTGAAAACAAAGGCGCTATCAATGTCGAAGCATTTGCTGTTGGGCTGGACCCGTTCCTTGTGCGTGCTTGCTGCCTTGAGCGGCGCGGCCACCATGGCAGTTGCTGCCTCGCCTGAAAAAACCGCTACGACGGCATCGGATACGCAAGCGGTGTCCCTGGCAGGCGGCAAGCTGAAGTTCGTGCTGAACGGCGTCGAGGCCCGTACCTTGAACAGCGACAACGGCGGCACGATGTACTTCGATCCGAAAAGCGAGCGGGCCATCATCGTTACCGAAGGTCCGGCGCCGACTGCGGGCACCACCCAGGACGCTGCGTTTCGCCTTGCCGTGGATACCGTGAAGGAAAAGCAGCAGGCCGCGTCAGCCAACTTTCGCATGACTGGCGAGAAGACCATTCAGGTGAACGGCCTGAAGATGTACCGCCTGGACGGCACCGACGATTTCAACGGCCTGAAACTACTGATGGCCTCGTTGATGACGATGAACGATCAGAACATCACTATCATCGAAGTGATGTCCAGCGTAAACGACCCGTCCGGCCACACCGCTGCGTTGGAGAATATTCTGGGCAAGTAAACCGCTGGTTTCCGGATAGTTCGCTATTCCTGGCCAGTTAAGCCGTTGGGCCAGGTTGCTGATCACAGCCTGAAAAAATCGACTTGTGCCCCAGTTTTGCCCCAATTCGAACCGAGTGTGCGAGCGATCGCGAGTGACGATTCCTGCCGCTGAGGCCCTGAGTAACCAGATCGTATTGCGCCTGAAGCCGCTGACAATAATTGACACCACGCAAACCAGGCGCCAGCTACCGACTGCGGAGACCGCTAAGGAAAGAGCAACTGACACAAGCTCGCTGCATGGTCAATCAAGACGGCGCCAGAAGGGATAGCGTTTAACTCCGATTTCGGTCAACTCTATTTCCTACTCCAGACTCCCGAGATAGTTATATAAGTTCATTGCTTCCGGTGACAGACGCGAGGCGTCAGCCACGCCGACATATAACGTACGCGTCGCCCAGGCCCCCTCCAGCGGTATCGCTCGTAGTTTCGATTCGAGCAGTTCGGGATGGACCGACCCGAGCGGCAGAATGCCAATGCCTAATCCAGCCTCGATCATGCGGCAGATACCGTCAAAACTGCTGACTTGAATCCGTACTTTCAGCAGCCTCCCAGTGCTGGCAGCTGCGTCGTTGATGCGACGCAGCAGTGAGCTCCCCTGATTCAAAGCCACGTAATCAAAATCCAGCGTGTCAGCCAGGGTCACGGCGGCACGCTGCGCCAACTCGTGGGCTTGGGGCACCAGCACCACGAGGCGGTCGCGTCGATAGGGCTGCATTTGCAGCCCGGGAGCAGGCGCATTGTCGGCAAAGATTCCTATCTCGGCCTGGCCGCTTTCCACCGCATGGATGGTGCTGTCGCTGAGCGCTTCCGCAAGCTCGATACGTACGTGGGGGTTGGCCGCCAGAAATATCGCCAGGTCATGCGGCAGGAATTGGATCACTGCCGAGGTATTGGCAAACAACCGCACATGGCCGCGAACACCATTCGCGTAGTCGGTGGCGTCGTGGGCCATCTGCTGTGCGACGTCGAGGATGGCCCGCGCATGTTCTGCCAGGCCGCGCCCAGCGGGAGTGAGCTGCAGTCCTCGGGCCATGCGGGTGAACAAGGTGCAGTGGGTCACCCTTTCAAGTTCAGCTAGCCGCTTGCTCGCTGCGGAAACGGTCATGTGCGCACTGTTTGCGGCCTGGGTCAGGTTCTCCGTCTTGGCGGTCAATACCAACAGGCGTAGCGACACCAAATCGAGCTGCAACAAATTGAACATATCCACCTCTGTGTTTCCAGTTTGGAAAGAGTAGTGGAAATCTTTGAAATTCTCACGCCGTGCGTTTGAGTGGATTATCCGACCATCACCTCCAACAAGAACGGAAAACGTCATGAGCCTACCGCTAGAAGGCATCAAGGTGGTCGAAATGGGCCAACTGATTGCTGGGCCTTTCGCCGCCAAGATCCTCGCCGAGTTCGGCGCTGAAGTTATCAAGATCGAACCGCCGGTCACCGGCGACCCCCTGCGCAAATGGCGCTTGCTGCACAACGGTACGTCAGTTTGGTGGGCGGCCCAGTCGCGCAACAAGCAATCGGTCACCCTCGATCTTCGTCAGGCCGAAGCCCGGGAGGTGGTCAAGCGGCTGGTCAAGGGCGCCGACATCCTGATCGAGAACTTCCGTCCTGGAACACTGGAAAAATGGGGGTTGGGCTGGGATGAGCTGTTCGCTATCAACCCTGGCCTGGTGATGCTGCGGGTGTCCGGCTACGGCCAGACCGGGCCTTATCGCGACTTGCCAGGCTTCGGCGTTATCGGAGAAGCCATGGGCGGTTTGCGTCACCTATCCGGCGAGCCAGGGCGCACACCGGTGCGGGTCGGGGTGTCGATAGGCGACTCGTTGTCCGCACTCCATGGTGTGATCGGAGTGCTGCTTGCACTACGCCATCGCGAACAAAATCGCGGTGTTGGCCAGCAGGTAGATGTGGCTTTGTATGAGTCGGTTTTCAACATGATGGAAAGCCTGATTCCCGAGTATTCGGTGTTTGGCACGGTGCGCGAGCCGGCCGGTAGCAGCCTTCCGGGTATTGCGCCGACCAATGCCTACCGTTGCAAGGACGGAAAGTACGCATTGATCGCGGGCAACGGCGACAGCATCTATCGCCGCCTGATGGAAAAGATCGAACGCCCGGACTTGGCCGAGGACCCGGAACTGGCGCAGAACGATGGCCGTGTGCGCCATGTGGCGCGCATTGATGCGGCAATTTCCACGTGGACGGCCGAGCGGAACCTTGAGGATGTGCTCGCCGCGTTGAAGGACGCCAACATCCCCTCCGGCAAGATCTATGACGCCGCCGACATTGCCTGCGACTCCCATTACCAGGCACGCGACATGCTACTTGCCAGCCAGTTGGACGACGGCACTGCCGTCACCTTGCCCGGCATCGTTCCCAAGTTGACGGCCACACCCGGCCGTGTGCGTTCGCGTGCGCCGAGTCTTGGACAACACACAGATGCGGTGCTTGAGAGCATCGGTATCGATGCGCCGACCCGTAGAGCCTGGCGTGCTCGCGGCCTCATCTGAAACCAGGAGTACCTCAATGAAACGCTTATACCTGCAGGAAGTCGCGACCCGTGACGGCTTCCAGAACGAAAAGACCTTTATCGACACCGAAAAGAAAATCGCCTTGATCGATGCGCTGAGCCAGTGCGGCTACGCCAAGATCGAAGTGACTTCCTTCACTTCGCCCAAGGCCATTCCCGCGTTGCGCGACGCCGAGGCCGTGATGGCCGCGATTCAGCGGCATAAAGATGTGGAATACACGGTGCTAGTGCCCAACATTCGGGGGGCAGAAAGAGCGCTGGGGTGTGGAATCGACGAAGCCAACCTGGTGATGTCGGTGAGCGAACCGCATAACCGCTCCAACCTGCGCATGACGCGTGAACAATCGTTCGCCCAGCTCAGAGATGTGGTGGGGGTAATTGGGCGCGGGCCGGTGGCGGTCAACGTGTCGCTGTCCACGGTATTTGGCTGCCCGATGCTGGGCGACGTGCCGGCCGACGATGTATTGGGTTGGGTCGGGCGTTTCGCCGAATTGGGCGTGCGTGGCGTCACCCTGTGTGACACCACCGGCATGGCCTATCCCTCGCAAGTGGAGGCGTTGTCGCGCCAGGTGCGCGAGCGCTTTCCTGAGTTGCAACTGACTCTGCATTTTCATAACACGCGTGGCATGGCCCTGGCCAATACCCTGGCGGCGCTGCAGGCCGGCATCGACCGCTTTGATGCATCCCTGGGCGGCTTGGGCGGTTGCCCGTATGCCCCTGGTGCCAGCGGTAATGTGTGCATGGAGGACCTGGTGCACATGCTGGACCTGATGGGCTACGACACCGGCATGAACCTGGACCGCGTACTGGCGGCGTCCGCCCAGTTGCCCGGTCTGATTGGTCACGACATCCCCAGCCAGATCCTCAAAGCCGGCAAACGCCTGGACCTGCATCCCATCCCCGATCACGTACACAGCCTAAGCAAGCAAGTGGCCAACGCTGAACTGGAGCGCACCCCATGATTGATCATCTAGACCACTTGGTTCTTACCACGATCGACGTAGCAGCCTGCAAAGACTTTTACATTCGCGTCATGGGCATGCACCTGGAGAGCTTTGGCAACGGCCGACTCGCGTTCCGCTTCGGCAACCAGAAAATCAATGTGCATCAGCGTGGGAAAGAGTTCGAGCCCAAGGCCCATCTGCCCGTGCCCGGTGCGCTGGACCTGTGTTTTATCACCAGCACCTCGCTGGAGGAAGTGATCGCCCATCTGCAGGCCCAGGCCTGGCCGATCATCGAAGGCCCGGTGCCGCGTACAGGCGCCACTGGGCCGATTCGTTCGGTATATGTGCGCGACCCAGACCTGAACCTCATCGAAATTTCTGAACAGGTGCTCGTATGAATATCGTGTTTCTCGACGGTGCAAGCTTGCCGTCGCCATTGGCGCGCCCGGCCCAGGCCAGCGCGTGGACTGAACGAGAAAAAACCACTCCCGACCAGGTTGTGCAGGCGTTGGCCGAAGCCGATGTGGCCATTACCAACAAGGTACGCATCGACCGAGCTACCCTGGGGCAACTGCCACGCTTGAAGCTGATCTGTGTGGCTGCGACTGGCTACGACTGCATCGATATTGCCGCTTGCCGTGATCAAGGCGTGACGGTGTGCAACGTGCCGGCGTACAGCGCGGTCAGCGTGGCCGAAGCGGTGATCGGTTCGCTGTTTGCGCTACGTCGTCACCTCATGGCGTATCGTGCGGCGTCGACCACGTTGTGGCCACAGTCATCGCACTTCTGCGTGCATGCGGCGCCGGTCCAAGACCTGCAAGGCTCGACCCTGGGTATCATCGGCCGAGGTGATATCGGCAGCCGCGTGGCGCGCCTGGCCAAGGCCTTGGACATCACCGTGCTGTTTGCCGAACACCGTGGCGCGTCGCGGGTGAGGGAAGGCTACACGGCGTTCGACACGGTATTGGCCAAGGCCGATGCGCTGACCTTGCATTGTCCATTGACGCCGCAGACCCGTAACTTGATCGGTTGCGCCGAGATCGCACGGATGAAATCCGGTGCCTTGCTGATCAACACCGCACGCGGTGCACTGGTAGATGAAAACGCCGTGCTCGACGGGCTCGCCCGCGGCCGATTGGGCGGGGCTGCGCTGGATGTACTCCAGGTGGAACCGCCCCAATCCGACCATCCCTTGCTGCACTGCGAACATCCCAATTTGCTGGTTACGCCCCACGTCGCTTGGGCCAGCCAAAGCAGTGTCGAGCGGCTCAAAGCCGTGCTGGCAGCCAATATAGCGGCGTTCGCCGCCCATCAACCGATCAACGTGGTGACTTGAACCTTCAGCTCCCCCAATTACAACCCCATAAGGCAGAGCCATGACAAAAATAATCAGCTCGTCAGTCGAATCCGTGGATGAACCGCTTCCACGGCGCAAAGCGTTTTACCAGCACCTCTACGTGCAAGTCCTCGCAGCGATCGTGCTGGGGGTGATCCTCGGTCACTTCAGCCCCGGTCTCGGTGAGCAGATGAAACCCTTGGGCGATACGTTCATCAAGCTGATCAAGATGCTGATAGCACCGATCATATTTTGCACGGTGGTCAGCGGTATCGCCGGCATGCAGGATCTTAAGCGCATCGGGCGTATCGGTTTCAAGTCTCTGATTTACTTTGAGGTGCTGACCACCATAGCCCTGGTGATCGGCTTGATCGGGGTGAACCTGCTCAAGCCAGGTGTCGGCATGCACATCGACCCGGCCAGCCTCGACGCTTCGGCTATCGCGGGCTACACCAAGGCGGCCCATGATCAAAGCGTGGTCGGGTTCCTCACGCACATTGTGCCGACCACGGTGTTCGGCGCGTTTACTGAGGGCGATATCCTCCAAGTGCTATTCATCTCGGTGCTGTTCGCCTTCGGCCTGCAATTGTTGGGCGAGACTGGCAAGCCGCTGCTCAATACCATCGACCTGGTGGCCAAGGCGTTCTTTCGCATGCTCAAGATCGTCATGTACCTGGCTCCTCTGGGAGCCTTCGGCGGCATGGCTTTCACGGTGGGCAAGTACGGCGTGCAATCGCTCGGGGCCTATGTGAACCTGCTGGTGTGTTACTACCTTACCGGGCTGGTATTCGTATTCGTGGTGCTGAATCTGGTGGCGCGGCTGGCTGGTTTCAGCCTGTGGAAGTTCCTCAAGTACATTCGCGAAGAGCTAGTACTGGTGCTCGGCACTTCCTCGTCGGAGTCGGCGTTGCCGCGCCTGATGGGCAAGCTGGAGAAGCTCGGCTGCGAGAAGTCCACCGTCGGCCTCGTGGTACCTTCCGGCTACTGCTTCAATCTTGACGGCAGTTGCATCAACATGACGGTGCTGGCGATCTTCATTGCCCAGGCCCTGGACATCGACGTGTCTCTTTATCATCAAGTAACGCTGTTACTGATCCTGTTGCTGACGTCCAAGGGCGCCGCGAGTGTGACCGGAGGCGCGTTCATCACCCTGGCGGCAACCCTCGGTTCGATCGATGTAATACCGGCGGCAGGCCTGGTACTGGTGCTAGGCGTCTACCGGTTTATCTCCGAAGGCGGCGCGCTGATCAATGTGATCGGTAACGGTGTCGCCACGCTGTTCATTGCCCGCTGGGATGGGGCTCTGGATCGTGAGCAACTCAGCCGTGAACTAGGTTAGGTTTAACGCAGAGACTCTTTGTTGCTGGCCACCACGCCTGGCTGATGCCCTGGAGGCTCTGCGTTTTTTCCGAGATTGAGTCATATGGCGGCAATATAAAAAGCCCTCACACTGCACTGTCGTGGGCAGGCCGTGAGGGCAAAGGGGAAGACGTCCGGGCAGGGTCAGGATTTGCGCTGCAAGGTGTGGTAATTCAGTGCTGTTCTGGCGTCCTTAAGAGATTTGCCTTCAGCGAGCAAGGCACGAATACGCGATTCGACTTCTTCGATCGAGCGGGCGCAGGCGGCCACTTCACGGGCCCTTTCTCGAGGAACGATCACCACGCCGTTGGCGTCGGCGACTACGATGTCCCTGGCGCAGACCCGGGCCTGGCCGATGGAGACCGGCTGATTGACCGAGGCGACTTCGACCCGATCCTTGCCTGTGCGCATGAACCGGCCTTTGCTGAAGACCGGATACCCGTCGCCCAATGCCTTGCTGACGTCCCGGCACACGCCATCGATCACCGTCGCGGCGATGCGTTTGCTGCCGGCATATTGGGTCATGATGTCGCCCCAGACCGTGCAGTCGGTGCGCCCGTCGTTGTCGATGACCACGACATCGCCTTCGGCGACATCCTCGATGAAATCGCCGACCGTTCCCGGCGGGCTACTGGCGCTGACGTAGCGCACGGTGAATGCCGGGCCGATCACCACCTGACGGTAGTTATCCAGCGGCATGACCCCAAGGCATTGTCCGGGCAGATCGAGTTTGTCCAGGGCGTCGGACACACCGGGTGTATCCAGGCCTTCAAACAGTGCAACCAGTTCCTGGTCTTCGGGAGACATAAATAATTCCTCTTGTTCTTCAAATCAGCGCAGCTCAAGGTGCTGCGCACGGGTGGTTAGATGCGTCAATCGGCACGGGCGGCGGCGGGCCTTGGCTCGGCGATGGTCAGCAGGATGATGAAGCTGATGAACGAGCCGATCGCCAACCAGGCGAACACATAGTTCCAACCATAGTTGTCCAGCAACAGGCCGGTAATGAACGGCGTCGCGGCCGCGCCCAGTTGTCCGATCATGTTCACCACGGCGTTGGAAATGGGAAACGTTTTCTTGGTGGTAAGCCCCATCGGGTAAACCATGTAGGAGGAAAACCCGAGGCTGAGGACCACGCCGGTCAGCATCAGCAGCAGCCCATAGGGCAGGGGCTCGGCGGGGGAGTTGATCAGCAGGTACATCATCACCGAGGTGCCCAGCGCTGACAGGAGCATGCCGGGTTTGCGCCGACCGCCCATCAACCGGTCCGAGCAGAGGCCGCCGAGCAGGTTGCCCAGTACGGCACCCACCCACGGCGCGGCCGACACCAGTCCCATGTTCATGATCGAGAACTGTTTGACGGTCATCAAGTAGGTCGGAATCCAGGCCAGTAGCACGCTCGAGACACCGAGCTGGAAACAATAGCTGGTGGCGCAGCCCCAGATATTCCACGACTTGAACACCTGCCGGTTGGTTTCAAGGGCAACCACATCACGGGTGCGAATGAACCGATCGAGTTTCTTGACCCACGTCGGCGGTTCCGGTGGCCGCACGGCCTCGGCGGCCTGGGCAACGGGTTTGTCGTCGGCGATGTAGTTGAGTTCGGCTTCGTTGACGAAGCGACTGCGGGACGGATGGTCCGCCACCATGAAATACCAGACCACGGCGAGGACGATGCCCGGTATGGCGAAGAAGTAGAAGATCTCTCGCCAGCCCCAGACGGAGATGATCACTGCGCAAAGTGGCGGCACGATCACCGGGCCGAATTTGACGGCAGACAGGAAGATGCCCGACGCCGTGCCTTTTTCCCGTGGTGGGAACCAGTTGTTGATGGTGGTCGTCATGCTGATCGGCAATGGACCTTCAGCCAGGCCGAGGCCCAGGCGATACAGTTTCAACGCCAGCAACGAACCAGCGGTGCCGACCAGACCGGTCATCACCGAGGTCAGGATCATCGCGCCTGGGAGAATCTTGCTGACGCCAAACCGTCCGAAGGCGAAACCGGAAGGAATCTGTGCCATGGCATAAGCCAGCAGGAACAGGCTCATCAGGCCGCCCGCTTCGGCGTTGCTCATCTCGAATTCTTTACGGATGAAAGGCAGCGCCACGCCGAGGTTGGCGCGGTCGGCGGCGGCAATGGTGTAGATCAGGAAAATCAGCGTGGCAACGACCCAGCGGTATCTGCTGCGCACCGCAGGCTTCAAGACTTCGGGCATGGACATGGAAGCGGACCTTGTTTTTATCGGTTGTCTGGTCAAGCGGTTCTTGGTGCGGCTGGGGGCATCGCCAGCGCACCGGTAAACCGGGCGTCAGTTCGCCAGCCCGGCTTTTTCCAGCACCCTGTCCAGCCAGGACTGATCAATTGCTCCGGTGGCGATTTCGGCTTTGACTTCCTGTTCATGGGCGTCGTGTTCGTGGGCCTTGCGCAGGAGTTCCTCAGCGACGTCTGGAGGAAACGCCACCAGGCCATCCTCGTCGCCGACCAGGATGTCGCCGGGGTTGACGATCATTCCGCCGATCGACACCGGCACGTTGATCTCGCCCGGGCCGCTTTTGTAAGGGCCGCAATGCACTACGCTGCGCGCATAGCAGGGGGTGTCCTGGAAGCTCGCGACATCGCGAATAGCACCGTCGACGACGAAACCGACACAGCCACGTTGTTGCGCGTAGAGCTTGATCAGCTCACCGATCACGGCGTTGGTGTCGTCTCCCTGGGCGTCGATCACCAGCACATGGCCCGGTTCGATCAGCGTCAATGCCTTGTAGATGTACAGGTTGTCGCCAGGGCGGGTTTTCACCGTGAGCGCGGTGCCCACCAGCTTGCCGGTGAGGTTGTAGCGCGTCAGGCCCCGGGCGCCGATGTGGCGTCCCAGGTTGTCGCTGATATGGGGCGTGACAACCGATCGGAATGCGTCCAGCAAGGAGCCCGGAGCCTGGGGCGGAGATGGATGGATGCGTGAACCGGGCAATGACATGGCGACCTCACTTACGAATAACCCTGGCGGGCGATAAGCGCATCTTAAGAAAGGTCGTTGGCCAGGATTAGCGATATTTATCTATGCAACCCCATCACTTTTTTTCTCCTTTCGGGTGCGGGATTACCAGACCATCTTGCTGAAATCACAGAGCTCGGCGGCCAGGCGCGCGACCTCGACGCTCAGGCCCTGGAGCCGGTCGGCACGGTGTGCGGCGATGTAGTGGATCGGCGGCAACCCGGGCTCGGTTTCGATCACCTGCAACCGTCCCTGATCGACCAGCGGCGAGAGGCATTGGCGCGGCAAATAGCTGATGCCGACGCCGGAGAGGGTCAGGCCCAACTGGGCGATCAGGTAGTTGCTCTTGAGGGTGCGGTTCAGGCGCACGTCGTTCTGGGCGAGCCAGCGATCGTAGATCAATCCCGTGCCGGAGCTGCCGCCTTGGGTGAGCACGGTGTACGACGACAGGGTCTGCATGTTCACGCTGGCGCCGCCCTGGTGCAGCGAGGGCGCACACATCCAGGCGTTTTCCACCGAGCTGAGCGGCGTGCTGACGAAGCGCGCGTCGGCGAAAATGTCGGGCACGATAATCAAGTCGAGCTGATCGTTCTCCAGCTTGGCCACCAGTTCAGTGCTGAGCTCCACCGAAGGTTCCAGCACCACTTTCGGGTAGGCGCTGCGAATGGCTTCGATCAGCGCCGGCAACCAGGTGATGGCGGTCAGTTCGGTCACGCCGATACGAAAGCGCCTGACCAGCACTTCCTTGGCGCTGATGCGCTCAAGCAGAAAGTCGCGCTGGCGCAGGATCTGCGACGCTTCCTCGAACAGCTCGGCGCCTTTCTCGGTGAGCCGGGCGCTGCGCCTGGAACGGTCGAAGATGGGCATGTCGAAAACCTCCTCCAGTTCCTGGATACGCTTGGAGATGGCCGACTGGGACATGTTCAGCTTCATGGCCGCCGACTCGAAATTGCCCAGTTCGACGATCCAATAAATGGCTTCCAGTTGTTTGAAGGTAATCATGCGCAGTCAGACCCGGTAGGAAGTGATTCGATGCCGATCCGCCGAGTCTGTTCGTCCGGCCCGGTCAGCGCAAGGCCTCGCAAAAACGCCGGATTGCCTCGCAGGCCTGGCGCAAGGAAGCATCATCCAGGGCGTAAGCGATGCGAAGGTAAGGGCCGAGGCCGAACGCGCTGCCATGGACCACCGCCACGTTCGCTTCATCGAGCAAGGCGTGGGCGACGTCTTCATCGGTGAGCAACCGCCGCCCTGCAGGCGAGCTGCGACCAATCAGGCCGGCGCAGGAGGCGAACGCATAAAACGCGCCGCCAGGGCTGGCGCATTCCAGGCCCGGCGTGGCATTGAGCAGCGCGACCATCGTGTCACGACGCTCCTGGAACGCGGCGCGGCTTTGCTGAATGAAATCCTTCGGGCCGCTCAGCGCGGCCAGTGCCGCTTGCTGGGAAATGGAGCAGGCCCCAGAGGTTTGCTGGCCCTGAAGCTTCTCCATGGCTTGCAGCAGCCAGCGCGGCCCGGTGGCAAAACCGATGCGCCAGCCGGTCATGGCGTAGGCTTTGGAAACGCCGTTCATGGTCAGGGTTCGCGGGGCCAGTCGCGGTTCCACCGCTGCCAGCGTATGGAAGACCTGATCGTCGAAGATCAGGTGCTCATAGATGTCATCCGCAAGTATCAGTACGTGGGGATGGGCCAGTAGCACTTGCGCCAAGGCGAGCAACTCGTCGCGGCTGTACACGGCCCCGGTCGGGTTGGACGGTGAATTGAGGAGCAGCCATCGCGTCTTTGGCGTGATCGCCTCGGCCAATGCCGCAGGCGTCAGCTTGAAGCCGCTGTCGGCGTGGCACGTCACGATTCGCGGCTCGCCACCGCACAACTGAACCATTTCGGGATAACTGACCCAATAGGGCGCCGGCATGATGACTTGATCGCCCTCGTCCAGCGTTGCGGCCAGCGCGTTGTAGATCACCTGCTTGCCGCCGTTGCAGACCAGGGTGTCTTGCCAGTCAACGTCCAAGCCATTTTCGCGGCGGAACTTGGCAGCCACCGCTTCACGCAATGCGCGCACGCCGGCCACCTGGGTGTAGCGAGTGTGGCCTTGCTCAATTGCCTTGATCGCCGCTTGGCGAATGTGCTCTGGCGTATCGAAATCCGGCTCGCCGGCGCACAGGGAGATAATGTTCGCGCCTTGCGCCCGGCGTTCCGCCACCCGATCCATGATGCGGTAGGTCGCTGAAGGCTGGGCACTCGCCAGACGTGGATTCAAGCGTTGGATATCGATGTTCACGTCGACTGCCTCGTTTGTGACATTCATCGTGCGTGCTCCACCTGGATGGCTTCGAACTGGCGGTCATGCATGACCTCGGCGACCGAGCGGCCGCCCCGGACGGCCTCGACCATACCGTCCTGCCGGCGGGCGATGCGTTCGCCCAGGTCGAGCACTTTTTCGATATGGGCCTGGGGCACGAAGACGGTCCCGCAACTGTCGGCGATGACAAAGTCGTCCTCGCTGACAGGCACGCCGGCGATGTCGAGGGTCACGGCCGAATCGATCTGGATAACCCGATTGCGCGCGCTGACCATGGTCACGCCCCGGCCATACACCGGATACCCAATCGTCGCGCTGCCGTCGATGTCACGGCTGTAGCCATCGATCACCGTGCCGCGTATCTGCTTGCCCACCGCTGCGTTGGCGAGGATGTCGCCCCAGCAGGAAACGCCGTCGAGTCCGCCGGCGATCACCAGCACCCGATCATCGCTGTCGATCCGTTCGATAACCGGGGTGATCAGGTGCACCGTCGGGGCGTTGTCGGTCTTTGCCGCCAGCAGCACGGTACTGGCGCGGCCGACGATCTTCGGGCAGCTCCAGAGCGGGCGCAGCCCGACGGTGGCGCCGGGCAAACCGAGGAAATCGAGTGCATCGGACACGGTGTTGGTGTCCAGCAATGCCAGGCGTTGGAGTAAATGAGCTTGATTCATGGAGGAGCCCCTTGATAGCGGAGGAGCCCAGTGTCAGCGAGGGGATTTGATAGGTATATTACGAATCACGGATGTATTACATACGTTGAACCTATGGAACCCCATGATTAACTTTCGCCTGATTCGTCATCTGTGGTTGTTTCTGGCGGTGGCCGAGGAACAGAATTTCGGCCGCGCCGCCAAACGCCTTGGCATGTCGCAGCCACCGTTGAGCGAGCAAATCCAGATCCTTGAACAAGCACTCAAAGTCACGCTGTTCGAACGTTCGCGCCGTGGTGCCAGGTTGACCCCGGTCGGCGCTGCGATTCTGCCAGCCGTGCGCAAATTTGCCGACCAACTGCAGCGTTTGGAGCTCGCGGTGGAAGAGGCGGTGGCGGGGCAGTCCGGAATGCTTACCATCGGCGCGATTTCCACGGCCATGTTCGATGTTCTGCCTGGCGTGATCGAGCAACTGAAAATCCAGTATCCGCAGCTCACCGTATCCGTTCGGGAAATTGACAGCGTCGAGGCGATTCCGGCGCTGGAGGCGGGAGACATCGATCTGGCCTTTGCTCGCCTCGACGGTGACTTTGGCGCGTCGATCCAATCATTTCCATTAACGGAAGACCGCCTGATGGTCGCGCTGCCCGTCGATCATCCATTGGCATCACGCAAGCGAATCAGCCTGGCCAGCCTGGCTACCGAACCGTTAGTGATGTTTTCTCGCAAGGTCAGCCCGGTGTATTTCGACAGTCTGATTGCCACCTGCCGCGCCAGCGGATTTTCTCCGCGGGTCCTGCACGAAGTCCGTTCGGTGGCATCGCAAATCGCGTTCGTCAGTTGTGGCCAGGGTATTGCGTTGGTACCGGCGTCGCTGAAGAAACTGGCGCCCAGCAACGTGGTATTGCGCCCGCTGAGCCAGAAACTCAATGTCGTCACGACTGCCGTGGCCTGGAATACGCTGCGTCCGAATCCGCTGGTGGAAGCGTTGGTCAACCAGTTGAGAGCCAGGGGGTGATACGTTTGGCCTATGGAAGCTCTTCTGGATAAGGAAGTTCGAGCGTGCTGCTAACTCTGGCGCTGCGCGCTTGCTAGCAGCCATGCCTACTTGTTCGCCAGCCTTTCGTTCAAAGGAACGTCAGCGCGCCCCATCGGACGCATTCACACCTGCGATTATCCATGGTGGGGGCCGCAATGGTGCCACGCCCGTTGAGCCAAAACCTCAGCCGGCGGTGCATTGATTTAGGTGAGACTCAACCTCAGGCTGGGGGCATCCTTTTCAAACCATCCAAATCATGCCCTCAGATGTGCCCCCAATGTAGCCATCCACTGGAAGTGAACGGAGCTCCATGGTTTGTCGAAAGGCAAAATGGTCAGATAAACAGCCTGCCAGACAACGCCTAAAGACTCTCAGGGTCCCCAAAAAACATCTGAATCCGCGATCTCAACCAGCGTTCGCCCGGGTCGTTGTCCTGGGAGCCGCGCCAGGCCATGTGCAGTTCGAAGCTGCGCACGGGGATCGGTGGGTCTTCAGCGCGCACGCCGCCGGCGGCGGTCAGTGCTTCGGCGGTGTAGTCGGGCACGGTGGCGATGATGTCGGTGCCCGACAGCAGCGTGCTCAGGCCGTTGAACTGCGGTACGGCCAATACCACATGGCGCTTGCGGTCGAGCTTTTCCAACTCTTCATCAATGAACCCGCTCAAGTCGCCGGCAAAGGACACCAACGCATGGGGGCGGGCGCAGAATTCGTCCAGCGTCAGACGTCCCGGCGCGGTGTCGGCGCGCAGCACTTTCGGCGAGCTGCGGCGCAAGACCTTGCGCTTGGCGTTGGCCGGCAGGTCGTCGGTGTAGCTGACGCCGATGGAGATTTCGCCGGAGGCCAGCAAGCCCGGCATCAGGATGTAATTGACCCGGCGCACCACCAGCACGATGCCTGGCGCTTCGGCCCGCAGGCGCTTGAGCAGCATCGGCAGCAGGGCGAACTCGGCGTCATCCGACAGGCCGATGCGAAAGACCGAGGTGCTGGTGGCAGGATCGAATTCCGCCGCCCGGCTGACCGCCGTGGAAATCGAATCCAGGGCCGGAGAGAGCAGGGCGAAGATTTCCACCGCCCGCGCGGTGGGCTCCATGCTGCGCCCGGTGCGCACGAACAGCGGATCGTCGAACAGGCTGCGCAGGCGCGACAGCGCGGCGCTGATGGCCGGTTGGCCGAGGAACAATTTCTCGGCGGCGCGGGTCACACTGCGCTCATGCATCAATGTTTCGAACACGATCAACAGGTTCAGGTCGACACGACGCAGGTCATTACGATTCATCTGGGGTCCTGGCAGATTCGGCAAGCTTGACGTGGGCGGCCATATGGGAACAATGGCCGGCATGAATCTTACGGGGAAAGGCTGGTACTCTGCACCGGCTAATTGCATTTTTCAGGGCGGGGTCCTACAGGGCCGGTTCAGTTTTCTTGCTGCGGAATCAATGACAGGCATGTCGACTATTAATAGCCACTGATGGTCTTGGCTACAAAGCCCGGATAGAGTTCATGGCATTAGAGGTTACTTTGACGAGGTTTGCGATGTCCCGCACGATCCGTTTTCACAAGTTTGGTGGTGCCGAGGTGCTCAAATGCGAAGAGCATGCGGCGGCTCTTCCTGCGCCAGGAGAAGTGCAGGTCCGCGTCGAAGCGATCGGCATCAGTTGGTACGACACCCTGTGGCGCCAGAACCTGGCATCGTCCCAGGCGCGCCTGCCTTCAGGCCTTGGCCATGAAATGGCCGGCGTGGTGACAGCCGTCGGCGACGGGGTCGATGACTTGGCCGTAGGCGACAAAGTCGCCAGCTTCCCCGCCGAGAGCCCGAACGATTATCCGGTGTACGGTGAGGTCATCGTCCTGCCGCGCACCGCTTTGACCCGCTATCCCGACGTGCTCAGCCCGATCGAGGCCGCGGTCCATTACACGCCGCTGCTGATCGCCTATTTCGCCTACATGGACCTGGCAAGGGTCAAGCCCGGGCAGTTTGCGCTGGTGACCGATGCCAGCCATTGCGCCGGTCCTTCCTTCGTGCAACTTGGCAAGGCGTTGGGCGTGCGGGTGATCGCCGCCACCAAGACGGCTGAAGAGCGTGAATACCTGCTGTCGCTGGGCGCCGAAAAAGTCATCGTCACCGAAGAGCAGGACTTGTTGATGCAAATCAACAAGCTCACCGACAGCCGTGGCGTCGATGTGGTGTTCGACGGCTTGGGCGGGCCGCAGATGTCTCTGCTCGGCGATGTCCTGGCGCCCCGTGGCAGCCTGGTGCTGTATGGCTTGCAGGGCGGCAACCAGACACCGTTTCCAGCCTGCGCGGCGTTCCAGAAGAACATCCAGTTCTTTGTCCACTGCATCGGCAATTTCACCGGCAAGCCGGAGCTGGGCATTCTCCAGGACCAGGTCGCGTTGCAACGGGCGTTGCGTGATATCAACCAGTTGACCGCCGACCGTGTCCTGTTGCCCCTCAAGACTCGGGTGTTCCCGTTCTCCGAGTTCGTCGAGGCCCATCGGTACATGGGCGAATGTCCTTGCCGTGAACGCGTTGCCCTCCAGGTAGTCGACCCCGCCTGATTTCCTCTCTTGCGCAAGAGTCATCGTTTCGACTCTTGCGCTGTTTTCGGCCGCCCTGGCCAGTCTTCTTGACCGTTCTGTGTGTCTGTCCTTCAGCAGGCCTGCGCATGGCTGCGCACGAATCAACGACGCCGTTTACTCCCGGCTGTCGAAAGGCGGCATCTTGCAAAAAGCAACTGAACTGGTTTTTGCCGCCAATCTGTATCTTTTAATCATTACTCAAGTCTTGATAATTGAATACTGACTCTCGAACTCAAGGAGGAATTGCTGCGCAGCACTCGTTTGCGCGGCCGTCTGCTGTTTCTTGTTCCTATTTAAAGTGTCCGGGGTGTTGTTTGCTCTGGGTCGCCTGCTGCCTTGAAGAAGATTATCTTGGCAAGAGGTAAAGCGTCGCTCGGCATATTCCTTGTTTTCTGTCTCCATTGTCTGTGGGACGCTGTAAGAAATCTCCTAGGACGGTTTGATAGGTGGGCGAAGATCAATGAATACGGGTGCTTTTGGCGAAAAGAGAAAAGCAGGGGGCACGATCCATACATGTGTAGATTAATTACATCGCGCGAAAGCAAAGTGTATCGTCAATACTCTTAATAAATGGCAAAGGCATTCACCCGACTGGCGCGTCGAGCAATCAACGTGGTGTGGGTGCGACGTCGATAAACGGATTTTAGGTAAAAGTTATGAGTGCAATTCATCAACAGGCAATGACTTACGTATATCAACAGGTATTGCAACGCTTGTTGGAATTTTATTCCCGTGCGGAACGGACCGCACTGCAGCTTCTGGTCCAGCGATTGATCGTCGCCGCTGGCGGTATTGAACGAATTGGCACCTATCGGGTGCTGGTGGCCCAGAATGGCAGTCGGGAGGGGTTCTATGCGCTGACGGCCCTGCGCGCCGCGCAGTTGAGCATTGCTGGCCGGCATCCGACGACTTTCGACCTGCGCGTCGCCACGCCACGCCTGGGCGAGATGACCCAGGCCACCCTGGAGAATATCCACTGTTGCTACAGCGCTCTGTTTCTCTACGACGACCCACGGGTAGAGCTGCTGATGGCGGACAATCGAGAGGTGGTGCCGTTTGATCGCTCCAAGCCGTTATCGGCGCAAGGGCGCGAGGCCAATCGCACTGACATGCTGATGCTTGGGCACCTGCGTTCCTCCGACAGCCTCCTGGGCGTGGGCGACGAAGGCTACCTGGCGATGGCGGAGTTCTACAAGAACATGGCTCGCTGGGATGCGGGCGTGGATTCATGGGTCAGTTGCGACACGCCACGCCAGCAAAAGCAGTTCCTGTCCGGGTTGCGCCGGGCGACCCGCAAGATCGGTCTGGTGTTTGAGCCCGTGGGTGGATTCGACGGCCTGTTTGCCCAACTCGATTTCCTGGGCAGTGACCTGTTCCGGCGTTTTTATGGCCAGGAGCACCTGGGTGTCTGGCAACCCGAAGGGCGGCTGGAGGCCTGCCGGCAAGTCGGGCACATCCGTATCGATGATCTGATCACCGAGCGGCTGGAAGAAAGCAATTGGGCGTTGTTCAGCGAATTCCTCGGCGTCAGCTCCGATGAGCTGGTTGCGCCATCGCTTGAGCATGAATACCTGAGTCCGTACCTCTCGGCCCACCTATGTGGCTTGCAGGCCTGTCATCAGCAGGAGCGCGGCTATGCGGCTGGCTACACCGATTATGTGCAACGCATGATCATGGTCATGCACCGCAAGCGTATGCCGGAGCCCGTCTGCCAGCAGGTCCAGGGGCTGTTGGGTTCACCGTCGGAGATTCCCGAGCGTCGAGCCGTGATCGCCCTGGAAACGGAAAAAAATCTGAATCTGAACGAAACGCAACTGGTGTGCATGCTGTTTGCGCCCTTCGTTGAAAAGGGCGCCGGCCTGGAGCATTTCCTGCGGTGCTGTCATCCCGGCATGCTGGTGGGCATGCCCGATCTGCACAGGGCGTTGCGGGGCGGCCCGGTCACGGATCAGGTGGCGCATTGGATGGTCGATGTCAGTGGCCTGCCCGTTGCGATGCTGTGCAAGTTGTACCGGGCCAGAATCACCACGCCGGAGCCGGAAATCATCCGGGCGGACCCGCAAACGGCCATGGAGCGCGCTGATACGGACCAGGGCGGGCAGGGCGCCGATGATCCCGGCGAACGTGCAGCGCGGCGCTGAGGGACGGGGTTTGACGTATTTTGTCGTGGACACTCAGGCCCGGTTGGTGAAGGTTCGGTCCGGTGGGCCGGTCTCATGAAGGGCCACCGTGAAACAGACTTCACCTACCAGGCGGTTTATCGGTACCTGACGAACCTGATCAATGAGCTGGGCGCTGATGCTCGGGTGCGTCTGCCGTCATTGCGGCAGTTGGCCGAGCGCCTCAATGTCTCCATATCCACCATCCAGTACGCTTATTCCCTGCTGGAAAAGGAAGGGCGGGTCTATTCGATTGCCAAGTCCGGATACTACGCATTGCCGATGGTCAGCGTGTCCACTCTTGGCGATGGCGATGATTTGCTGGAGACCCTGTACGTCAACGCGCGTCGCCCAGGCATGCTGGTGCTCAGCGGTGATGAACCGGCTTCGTTGCAGCCGCTCGACAGTCCGCTTCTGTTGCTTGAACGCGAGCTCCTGCGCCAGTACCCCCGCGCTTCACAACATCCCCTACAGCCCTGGGGAGAGCAGGAGTTGCGAACCGCACTGGCGGCACGCTACACCTCTTCACCGTCGCGATGCTGGAGTGCCGATGACGTCTATATCGGCGCTGACTTGCGCGGCGTTCTGGAAATCCTGATAGCGGTGCTGGCACTCAAGGGCAACACGGTGCTCGTGGAGTCGCCCTGCGAATGGACCGTCCTGCGTTTGTTGCAAGCGGCCGATATCCGCGTCATCGAGCTGCCCTTGCTGGACGAGGGGGAAATCGATATTGAACAGTTGGAGCGGTTGCTGGCGAATGAAACGGTATGCCTGATGGTGGTGTCTTCGGTGTTGAGCATGCCCAGGAGCAGGTTGAAAAGTGCAGCCGACCGGCGAGCACTGGCGCGTCTGCTGGAACAGTACGGCACGTGGGTACTGGAGAACGACAGCCATACGGAGTTGGTATTCGAGCCCGGCGCGTTGCCTTTTCGAGAGTGGCTCGACCCGGACCGGCTGATCGTGTATTCCACCTTCGAGACAACCATAGGGCCCGAGGCGCCCTACGGTTATGTGCTGTCGCGCCAGCTGACGCTGATGTTGCAGCGTCATTTCCTGTTGCGCGCATTTCGTCTTTCGCCGATTCGCCAGAAAGCGATTGCGCGTTTATACAACAATGGCCGGATCGACCAGCATCTACTGGTATTGCGACGCCTGCTACGCGAAAGCGCCGCTTCGGCGACGCAACTGTTGCGCGAGCGAGTCGGAGACTGCCTGCAATGGGAGGAGCCCGAGGGCGGCGCAACAATCTGGGTACGCTCTTCACGCCAGGTCGATCTGCGGCGGGTTTTCCAACGGCTGCTCGCCCGGCGAATCGTCATCGCGCCGGGAGAGCTGTTCAGCACCCAAGGACGATATGACCAGCATTTTCGGTTGGCTCATGCTCTCGACGGCGTGGGCGGCCGGGAAGCGGCCTTCTGCGCACTGGCCGAGGCCTTGAGGCTCGAACAATCCTGATCGCGGGGCGATGGATCGAACCCGTCGCGTGATGGTCGAACTGTCAGTAAACTGCCTTCATTTTTCCGAGCCACTCCATTCCGAGGTTTTGCATGACAGTCAGTCCATTTGCGGGCAAGCCGGCGCCGGCAGAGTTGTTGATCGATATCCCGCGACTGGTGACGGCGTATTACACCGGCCGGCCCGACGCCTCGATTGCGACCCAGCGCGTCGCGTTCGGCACTTCCGGGCACCGTGGCAGTTCGTTCGATCTGGGGTTCAACGAATGGCACGTACTGGCCATCAGTCAGGCGATCTGCCTGTACCGTGAAGCCCAGGGCATCGACGGACCGCTGTTTGTCGGTATCGACACTCATGCACTGTCGACTCCGGCGGGAGCCAGCGCGTTGGAAGTGCTGGCCGCCAATGGCGTGACCGTGATGATCGCCGAGGGTGACGAGTACACCCCGACGCCAGCGATTTCCCACGCCATCCTGTGCTACAACCGTGGCCGTACCACTGGGCTGGCTGACGGCATCGTCATTACGCCGTCGCACAATCCGCCGCAAAGTGGCGGCTACAAATACAACCCCACCAATGGCGGTCCGGCCGATACCCATATCACCAAATGGATTGAAGCCAAGGCCAACGAGCTGCTGGCCAACCAGTTGGTTGGCGTCAAGCGCATCAGCTACGAACAGGCGCTCAAGGCCGACACCACTCACCGTCACGATTACCTCAATACCTACGTGGCAGACCTCGGCAACGTCATCGATTTCGATGCGATCCGTGGTGCAGGGCTGCGCCTGGGCGTAGACCCGCTGGGCGGCGCTGGCGTGCGCTACTGGCCCGCCATCGCCGAGCACTATCGACTGGACCTGGAAGTGGTCAACACCCAGGTGGATTCCACCTTCCGCTTCATGACGGTCGATTGGGACGGGCAGATCCGCATGGACCCGTCCTCCAGCCACGCCATGCAAGGGTTGATCGGTTTGAAGGAGCGCTTCGACGTGGCCTTCGCCTGCGACCCGGATCATGACCGCCACGGCATCGTGACGCCGAGTGGCGGCTTGCTGGCGCCGAACAATTACCTGGCGGTCTCCATCGATTACCTGTTCCAGAATCGGCCGCAATGGCGTGCCGATGCGGCGGTCGGCAAGACCGTGGTCAGCAGCGGCTTGATCGACCGCGTGGCCAAGCGCCTGGGCCGCCGCCTCTATGAGGTGCCGGTGGGCTTCAAGTGGTTCGCCGACGGCCTGTTCGATGGTTCCCTTGGCTTTGGCGGCGAAGAAAGCGCCGGTGCCTCGTTCCTGCGCAAGGATGGCGGCGTATGGAGCACCGACAAGGATGGGCTGATCCCGGCCTTGTTGGCCGCTGAAATGACGGCTCGCACCGGTCTCGACCCAAGCCAGGCCTATCGCGCCCTGACGGACGAGCTGGGCGAGCCGTTCTCGGTACGTGTCGATGCCAAGGCCAGCCCGCAGCAGAAAGCGCTGCTGAGCAAGCTGTCGCCGGATCAGGTCCAGTCCACTGAGCTGGCGGGCGAAACGATCCAGAGCATCCTCAGCCACGCCCCGGGTAACGACCAGGCCATCGGCGGCCTGAAAGTCATGACCGAAAATGGCTGGTTTGCCGCGCGTCCGTCCGGCACCGAGGACATCTACAAGATCTACGCCGAAAGCTTTATTGGCGACGAGCACCTGAAACAGCTGGTGGTCGAGGCCCAGGCGCTCGTGGATGGCGCAATTTCCGGGCAGTGATCGAGTCCTTTTCGCGAGCAGGCTCGCTCCCACAGGTAATCTGACGTGGGAGCGAGCCTGCTGGCGAAGGGCCTAGTCCCCTGAAATAGCGCAATGCCAACCTGCCATGTCACTTTCATTTCATCGCCTAAATAGCTGACGGCAAAGCTTTTGGCTGGAATCCGGCTGCAAATCCAGACACCATAGCCCTCATGGTTCTGAACACCGGAGTCCTTCAGCGTGTCGCAACACACTCCCGATCTTCCTCCCGAACTCCTGCCACTGGCCCAGATGCCCTGGCTCAAGCGCCTGGCTGCGCGATTTTTTGGTCATGGCCTGACGCGCCTGCGCGCCCAGCATCGGGCGTCCTGGTTGCATGGCCAGGCCGATGGCTTTCGTAGCGGGCACACCGCGGGTTTTGATTATGGTTTCAAGGAAGGCAAAGCCGAAGGCCTGGAAGAGGGGCGTCAGGTCCTGCTGATCAGGGATTCGCGCAGCACCGAGCATCCGGGGCCCAAAGTCGACGATCTGTTGTTCGATGACTGGCGCCTGCCGCTTACCGCCGAACTGAAGAAGCGCATCAAGGCCGACGTCGCGCGCCTGCTACCGGCGCATGCGCAACCCAGCAGCGCACAGTGGAAGATGATTTTCAGCGATACCCCGGCGACGTCGGTCGTCGCGGGAGCAGGCGCAGGCAAGTCCACAACGCTGGTACTGCGCATCGTGCTGCTCTGTCATTACTTGGGGTTCGAGCTGGATTCGATGACCGTGGTCACGTTTACCCGCGAATCGCGCAAGGACTTCATGCAGAAGCTCATCGACATGTTTGCGCTTTGGGGGCATGCGATCAGCCTGGCGCAGGCACGCGAGCTGGTGCGCACGTTCCACTCACGAATCCTGCCCATGGTGCGCAGCCTGCCTGGATTCGAACGGCTCCAGGCCTTCGAGGCGCTGAGCCTTCGCGCCGGGCCAAGTGACGATGGCGCCTTGGCCAGCCCATTCGACCTGCGCATCAACGAGGTCCAGCGCCAGCACCTCAACGCCTGTTATCACAGCCTCTACAAGCGTGACGAGCGTTTCCGCGAGCTGATCAAGCCGCTTTCCCGGCACGCCTTGCAGCTCAAGACGCTGGAGCGCGATCACCCGGATGTGCAGAAGCGGATAGCCGTGACTGAACTGGCGGCCCAGCGCGACGAAGCACTGTGCGACGCGATCGAGGATCTCTGGTTCAAGGCGGGCGCCTGGCCACTCAAGGGGATCGAGCCGAAACGCCAGGCCTTCGAAGTCAATGGTTCCAGGTTTCATTGCCACGGTTACGTTCCGTCGCTGGACGCCTGGGTAATGCTGGGTTTCGATCCACGTGAGGATTCTCAGCTCAGCCGGCCCGGCGCCAAGCTGAGCCTGCGCGCGGAATGGGCTGTAAAGCGGACCCTGTTTCAAGCTTTCTGCCGTAAACCTTTGATATGGCTAGATAGTTATGAGGAGTCCAGGCGCGTATTGGCCTCGTTGGCCGGGGAGGCCAGTGCCGGTCCGGGGTTCGATTACAAGGTCAAGGGAGAGCTGGGCTCCGCCCCTTTGCTGGACTGTTTTGTCGCGGCGGCAGGGTTCATCGAGAATCTCGGCCTGGATGTCCCTGATGCCGTGGGCCAGATGAGTTTCTCCCATGACGATCCCGATCGGTATTTCTTCGAAGCGTTGAGCCGCTTCTGGCGCGCTTTCGAGGATCATCTGCTCGACCAGTCGCCGCCGGTCATGACCTACAACCGCATGTTTGCGCTGTTCAGCGAGCATTCAGAGGAAAACCTCAAGCTGCTCGATGACGCGCTGTTGCGGCCGATGGCCCACTTGATGATCGACGAGTTCCAGGATGTGTCGCCGCAGATCGTTTCCTGGATCCGAGCGAGCCTGCGCGAAGTGCGCAGGCGCGGTACCGCCCTGCACGTGGGGCGCGCCGCCCAGCGTTCTTCGCTGTTATGCGTGGGTGATGACTGGCAATCGATCTATGGCTGGCGCGGCAGTTCGCCAAGTTTCTTCATGGCCTTCAACAAGCAATTCCCGTCCCCGGCCAGCACGCGGGTAATGCTCACCGAAAACTACCGCAGCCATCAATACATCATCGACGCCGCCGAGCATGTCGTGCGCGCGGCGGCGGCCATGCCTGGCAAAAAAGCCAAGGCCAGCGGCGTGTCACGAACGCCAAGTCCGGTCAATGTGCTGGATCGGGATGACGAAGGGTTGGCGCGGCGGCTTGATGAGCATTACCGGAAGGGTGATTCGATCTTGATGCTGTATCGAAGAAGTAGCGACAAGTCATTGTTGGAAAAGCATATTCAGCCAATAGTTAATGTTGATTCTAGCTTGCCGGTGCCAATGAGGCGCTTCAGGCAAATGACTTATCACAGCGCGAAAGGCCTTGAGGCGGATGCGGTATTCCTGCTGGGTGACTGCCAGCATCTGACCAGTTCGCCGTACAAGAACCAGGTCTACCGGATGGCCGGGCTGGGCCAGGACGGCGACACCGAACCGTACGACACGGCGCAAAAAGATGAAATTCTGCGCTTGGCATACGTGGGGATCACGCGGGCGGTGCAGCATTGCTACTGGTATGTGGACGGCCAGGACAGTCAAGCCGCCAACGCGCCCAGAGCCTCGGACCGTGTCGCGGCGGGCAAGCCATTCTTTGTCGATCATCGCCGTGCGCGCGGCTGATACGTGTCACAGTCGATAATCACAAAAAAGCCCACGTTAACGTGGGCTTTTTGTTCAGGAAGCGAATCGTCGCAAGCCAACCGGCGGTACGAAGGCTTCAAGCTCGGCTTCCACCGCTTCGATGATCCGCTCCACATCGGGCGCGTTCATCACGGTGGCGCAGGGGATGCCTGCAATCGCGATCATGGTTTCGCCGCTGGCACGGTCGAACAACCGCGCAACCATGCTGCCCGGCGCATCCATGCTGGCCTCGAAGCCCATGGGATGGAAATGCCAGCGCATCAATTGGCAGGCGTTGGGGAACGTAACCTTGCTGAAAGATCCTTTATTCATCTGTAGCCCGCCTTCTTCATCAAGCGCTTCCGTTTGCTCATGTCAGGAAGGAAGAGCCATCATGGCCCTACCAGTGAGAATTAAAATAGCACCGGAAAATGAAGCTGATGTGGATTTTTTCAGTCCGTTTGGCGATTGGTTCAGTTTTTTTGATCTGGATCATGACTTAACCGGGAATGTTCAGAATGACATCATCGGTTGCGTGAGGTTTATTGCCGTTGGGACGACGCCTCTGGATCGCGGTATTTCAGCGCAATCAGCAGTGCCAGGCCCGCTATTGCAAGGGCAATGGCGAAGGTGACGTGCAAGCCGTGGGCCGCAGTCCCGGGCGTTGTAGCGCCGATACCGTTCGTCGGCAAAGTGCTGGCGAAGACTGCACCGAGCGCCGATGCGCCAGTAAGGAATCCCAGGTTGCGCGACAAGTTGAGCAAGCCGGCAATGGCCCCCCGCTGATGGGCGGGGAGCTCGGCCATGACCGATGTATTGTTGGCCGTCTGGAACATCGCATAGCCAAGTGTCGTGACTACAATGGCCGCGGCATAACCGGCTATGCCCAAGGCGGGAGGAACCAGCGACAGCAGCAGACAGCCGAACATCAGGGTCGTCAGCCCGACAAGACGCATGAGGCGCACGCCGAAACGGTCCGCCAGCCGCCCAGCGGGCATGCCGGCGAGGGCGGCGACACACGGCCCTGCCGCCAACACCAGTCCCACCGTTGTCGGAGGCAACCCGAGGGCGATGGCGAGATAGAACGGGCCAACCAGCAGGGTCGCCATCATGATCGCGGCTACCAGCGCGCTTGTAGCCAGGCTCGAGACGAGCAGGCGGTCGCGGAACATCGGCAGCGGGATCAGCGGCGACGCGAGTCGTTTCTGCGTCCGGACGAACCATCCGCCGCTCAGGACCGCCGCCAGCAACAGGCCGAAATTCAGTGCGCCAAAGCTCCCACGTCCGAGTGTCATGGCGAGGGCATAAGCGCCCAGTGTGAAAGCCAGCAGGAGCGTGCCCAGCCCATCGAAACCCACGCGCCCGGTCTTTTGCGCCGGATATCCGGCAGGCAAAAAACGCCAGGCCAGCAACAGCGTCAGTAACCCGAGAGGAATGTTGACCAGAAACAACGCCTGCCAGCCAAATCCGCTGATCAATACGCCGCCAAGGGACGGCCCGAGGGCGGTGCCGACCGCTGACAGCGTGGCGAGCAGGCCCATGGCGCTGCCGGTCCTGGCTTTGTCGACCGTTTCGCCGACAAGGGCCAGGGTCAACGTCATCATGATGGCCGCGCCCACGCCTTGCAGGGCCCTGGCAGCGATCAGCAGCCACAACGACGGCGCCAGGCCACACAGGGCCGAAGCCAGCGTGAACAGCGCGATGCCCACCAGCAGCAGCTTGCGGCGCCCGATCAAGTCGCCCAAGCGTCCGAGGCTGACGATCAGCGTGGTGATCGCCAGCAGATAGGCGAGGACCACCCACTGGACCAGTTGGAAGGACGCATCGAATGCCTGGGCCAGCACCGGCAGGCCGACGCTGGCGACGCTGGCGCCCAGGGATGCGAGCAGCGTTGCCAGTGCAAGGCTGGCCAGGGCCCCATGTGCCTTGCGCTGCGGTGGATTGTCGGCATTTGTTGACAGGTGATCTGCAGTAACGGGTTTCATCGTGTCCTCTCTGTCTGCGGCTCCTTCGGCGCAGCTGTCAGAACGGTACGCCGAGGCATAACATGGCGGAAGACGCAGCAGTTGCATGTTATAGCTGCACACAACGCCATCTGTGATCGAGTCCCGTCAATGTCCGCACCCGATTTGAATTTGCTCCTCACCCTGGATGTGCTGCTGTCCGAAGGCAGCGTGGCTGGTGCGGCGCGGCGGCTGCGCCTCAGTCCATCGGCCATGAGCCGGGCATTGGCGCGGTTGCGCCAGGCCACTGGCGACCCGTTGCTGGTGCGGGCCGGGCGGGGTCTGGTGCCAACTCCGCGCGCGCTGGCGTTGCGCGAGCAGGTCAGTCAACTGGTTCAGGACGCCCAGGCCGCGCTGCGCCCGGAGCAGGCGCCGGATCTGCGTCGAGTGAACCGAACCTTCACGCTGCGTACCCGGCAAGGCTTCGTGGAGAATTTCGCGCTGGAGCTGATTGCCCGAGTCAGCGAACAGGCGCCAGGGGTTCGGCTGTGTTTCGTCGACAAGGCCGATAAGGACAGCGCCGCGCTGCGCGAGGGCAGTGTGGATCTGGAAACCGCCGTGGTGGATGAGCGCACCCGTCCGGAGTTGCGCACGCAGGCGTTGTTTCGAGACCGCCTCATCGGCGTGGTTCGCCCAGGGCATCCGCTGAGCCAGATCGAGGTGAGCGCTGCCGACTATGCGATGGGCGCGCACATCGGCGTGTCCCTGCACGACCTCGATCATGGACCGATGGATCAGGCGTTGGGGGCATTGGGTCTGTCCCGTGAAATCATCACCAGCGTCCCGGGGTTTTCCGCTGCGCTGGGGCTCGCCCGGTCCAGCGACCTCATCGCCAGCGTGCCGGAGCGCTACACCACCCGCTTGCGCGCCGGCATGCACAGTTTTGCGCTGCCGTTTGCGCTGCCCGGGTTCACTATCGCGATGCTCTGGCACCCGCGTATGGATGCCGATCCGGTGCATCGCTGGTTAAGAGGTTGCATGAGAGAGGTTTGCGCGGATCAATACGCGCGCAAAAAACCCGGGGGGCAATAAGCCTGGAGGAAACGGTTCAGTCTTCCTTGCGAATCGTCGCCACTTCATCGGCGCGGACCCGGACTTTGCGGCCAGAAATGTCTTCGAATTCGTAGAAGCCATCGGCGGTGCGGGTGTTCGGCGTGTCCTCGGTCAAATACTGGGTACCGTTCTGCAAGGTCACCACGGTCGGCGAGGCGCAGCCGGCCAGCGCCAGCAGCGCGGTGACGACCAAGGGCAGGCCGAGAAACCTGATGTTCATATCCATAACCTCTTTCGAAAGGACGCAGCCCGGCTGATTCGACCGGGCCATCACTGAGTCAACCGCCATTGGTCTCGCTTGTTGTAGGAAAGTTCATCGCACAGGGAAGGATTTCTCCTTTAAATATAGGCGACCGCTCATCTTTTGCAGTTGCCTGCGCGGCGAGTAGCTGATATCTGTACGCATAACCAGTATTTCAGCATGCGTGGCGCTTTTTTTTCGTGACAGCCAATCCCCTTGACGACCCCTTTTATTACCTGAACAACTTCCAGCGGGTCCTCGCCTGGTTGACGCAACGCTATGCCGACGTATTGAGTGTCGAAGAGCAGCGGTTTATCGATGATTTCATCGCTTTGCCGCGTCCGGCCCAAGGCTTGCTGGTGCGGATGGTGATGCGCAAGGGCCTGCACTTTCGTCACACCAAACTGCGCTACGCGGAAATTGGCGATATCGCCGACGCCGTGGCGCCGTTGTTGGCGCTGGGCTGGGTCGAAGAGCAGGCGTGCCTGAGCCTTGTCGAACTGTTCGAGGTGCTGCTCAAGCCGGAAGTACTTCTGTGCCTGGGGCATCTGATCGAGCAACCCAAGGCACGCAAATCCGAATGGCTGCAGGCGCTGAGTAATCAGGACGGCCAGCCGCAGCCGTTTCGCGCCTGGTGCCCGCAACTCGAAGAGCGGCTGTACAGCCTCACGGTGATGGGGCTGTGCGACCGTTTGCGGTTGATGTTCTTCGGCAATCTCTATCAGGACTGGTCGGAGTTCGTGCTGGCGGACCTGGGTATCTTTGTCTATGAAGCCGTTGAGTTCAGCGCCGAGTCCCGGGGGCTGCGCAGCCGCGAGGACATCGATGCCTGTGTCTTCCTGCATGAATGCCAGCAACGCTTCGACGCCGGCGAACCGCTCGAACCGATCATCGCCCGGGTCAATGCCCTGGAGCTGGGCAATCCCTGGCTTGAGCGGCGCCGGGGCAAGCTGTTGTTCCAGATCGGCCAGCATTGCGAACGCATCGGTGATTTTGCCCAGGCCCTGAGTCTTTATCGCGGTTGTACCTACCCCGGCGCGCGACTGCGAATGATCCGCGTGCTGGAGCGCATCGGCGAATATGCCCTGGCCCTCGAACTGGCTGAAGCCGCGGCCCAGTCGCCCCAAAGCGCTGCCGAGCGCCAGGCCTTGCTCCGGATCGTGCCCCGACTGCGGCGCAAACTGGGCGGGCCGCCGGTGGCCCGCGCCGTGGCCAGGGAGGTCGAACGACTGGACTTGCATCTGCCGCGTGTCGACCCGACGTTGTCGGTGGAATATTACGTCCAGGCTCATCTGCATGACGAAGCCGCCCCGGTGCATTACGTCGAAAACAGCCTGGTCAATTCGCTGTTCGGCCTGTTGTGCTGGCCGGCGATTTTCGCGCCGCTGCCGGGGGCTTTTTTCCACCCGTTCCAGCGCGGGCCGGTGGACCTGCTGAACGAAGATTTCCATGACCGTCGCGCCGAACTGTTCGCGGCCTGTTTCGCCGAGCTGGACGACGGGCGCTATCGGCAGACCATCCGTCAACGTTACGCGGAAAAATGGGGCGTGCAGTCACCGTTCGTGTTCTGGGGCGCACTGTCCGAAGACCTGCTGGACCAGGCGCTTGACTGTCTGCCGGCCGAACACCTCAAGCACTGGTTCGGCCGTCTGCTGCTGGACATCAAGGCCAACCGCGCCGGCATGCCCGACCTGATCCAGTTCTGGCCGCAGCACAAGACCTACCGCATGATCGAAGTCAAAGGCCCCGGCGATCGCCTGCAGGATAACCAACTGCGCTGGCTGGAGTTCTGCCACGAACACCGGATGCCCGTCGCCGTCTGTTATGTGCAATGGGCGGAGCAGGGCGCGTGACCGAGATGCCGGGCTACAGCATTGCCGTGCGGGCGTTATGCGAGTTCACCGCGAAGGTTGGCGATCTCGACTTGCGTTTCACGCCGTCACCCACCGCCCTGGAAGGTATCGTCGGCCACCGTACCGTGGCATCGCGGCGCCAGGAGGGCTATCAGGCCGAAGTCAGCCTGGAAGGCGTCTATCAGACGTTGAAGGTCAAGGGGCGGGCCGACGGCTACGA
Organism: Pseudomonas sp. Z1-29; assembly: GCF_051131995.1. NCBI lineage: Bacteria > Pseudomonadati > Pseudomonadota > Gammaproteobacteria > Pseudomonadales > Pseudomonadaceae > Pseudomonas > Pseudomonas sp. Z1-29. The sequence goes on from NZ_CP071645.1 coordinate 2,817,343, forward strand.
CCCGGCCCGCAATCGCCTGGAGGAAGTGAAGACCTATCGGGGCGACCTGAGCAAGCAACCGGACAACCACCGCCAGTTGCATTGGGCCCAGGCGAAAATCTATGGCTGGCTGCTGTGCGACAAGTTGCAGTTGCCGCGCATTGACGTTGCCTTGGTCTATTTCAACATCGTCAGTGAAAAGGAGACCTGCCTGGCCCAAAGCTGCGAAGCCTCGCAGCTCCAGGCGTTCTTCGAGCAGCAGTGCGCACGGTTCCTGGCGTGGGCCGAACAGGAAATGCGCCATCGCCAGGCGCGTAACCTGGGCGCCCAGGCGCTGACGTTTCCCCACGCCGGCTTTCGGCCGGGGCAACGTCACCTGGCTGAATCGGTATTCAAGGCGGTCAGCACCGGGCGCTGCCTGATGGCCCAGGCGCCCACCGGCATCGGCAAGACCGTCGGCACCTTGTTCCCCATGTTCAAGGCCTTGGCGCCGCAGCGTCTGGACAAGGTGTTCTTTCTCACGGCAAAAACCCCCGGACGCAGACTGGCCCTGGATGCGGCCCGGCTGATCACCAACAACGCCCCGGCGATGCCGCTGCGGGTATTGGAAATGATCGCGCGGGACAAGGCTTGCGAGCATCCGGACAAAGCCTGCCACGGCGAATCATGCCCGCTGGCCCGGGGGTTTTATGATCGCCTGCCGCAGGCCCGGGCAGCGGCGAGCCAGGTCACGCTGCTGGACCAGGCGGCGTTGCGCGACATCGCCCTGAGCCACGAAGTCTGTCCGTACTACCTGAGCCAGGAAATGGCCCGTTGGGCCGACGTGGTGGTGGCGGACTACAACTACTACTTCGATTTCAGCGCCTTGCTCTTCGGCCTCGCCCAGGCCAATGGCTGGACCGTTGCGACCCTGGTGGACGAAGCCCACAACCTGGTGGAGCGAGGGCGCCAGATGTACAGCGCGAGCCTGGACCAGCTTGCGCTGGCGACGGTGCTGAAAACGGCGCCGGAGCCTTTGAAGAAAGCGTTGCGCAAGGTCAGCCGTCAGTGGAACGCCTTGCACGAGCCGCAAATTGCCGCCTACCAGGCGTATGAAAAACCACCGGAGAAACTGCTTCAGGCACTGGGAACGTGCACCAGCGCCATCGGCGATTACCTCAATGACCATCCCCAAGGGCTGGACAGTCAGCTGCAAGCGTTTTATTTCGATGCGTTGCAGTTCGGTCGCGTGGCGGAGGCATTTGATGAGCATTTCCTGTTCGATATTCACAAGCGCGAATCCAGCCGCCAGCGCAGCCTGTCGACGCTGTGCCTGCGCAACGTGGTGCCGGCCGGTTTCCTGCGACCCAGGTTCACGGCGTCGCGCAGCAGCGTACTGTTCTCCGCGACGCTGAGCCCGCGGCGCTATTACGCCGATTTGCTGGGGACACCCGCGGACACGGTGTGGATCGATGTCGAGTCGCCGTTCCAGGCCGAACAGCTGGATGTCCAGGTGGTCAGCCGGATCTCCACCCGCTTCGCCCATCGCCAGGGCTCCCTTGAACCGATCGTCGCGCTGATGGCTCGCCAGTTCGCCGAGCGTCCCGGCAACTACCTGGCGTTCTTCAGCAGCTTCGATTACTTGCAACAGGTGGCCGGATTGTTGGCCGAGCGACATCCGCACATTGCGACCTGGACGCAATCGCGCGGCATGGGCGAGGCGCCGCGGCAGGCGTTCCTCGAACGCTTCATGGAGCACAGCCAGGGCATTGGCTTCGCGGTGCTGGGCGGCGCGTTCGGCGAGGGCATCGACCTGCCAGGCTCGCGGCTGATCGGAGCGTTCATCGCCACCCTCGGGCTGGCGCAGTTCAACCCGGTCAATGAACAGATCAAGCAGCGCATGGCGACGATCTTTGGCGACGGCTATGACTACACCTACCTGTATCCCGGCCTGCAAAAAGTCGTGCAGGCCGCTGGCCGGGTCATCCGCACCCAGCAGGATCGCGGCGTGGTGATGCTGATCGACGACCGCTTTGGCGAGGCCAAGGTGCAGCGATTATTGCCGCAGTGGTGGACCGTCAGGCAGGAACAGGATACTCCAGCTGTGGGAGCGAGCCTGCTCGCGAAGGCGTCGGACCCTCTTGCACCTTCGCAGGCTGGCTCAACCGCTTCGCGAGCAGGCTCGCTCCCACAAGGGGCTGCATAGCCCCACATAAATCAGGTTTTTACTCGGGCTGCAGTTGTTCCATACTCCGCACAAATCCCTCTGATCCCTCGGCCAACATGCTTGAGAACAACCCAAAGACTACCCGCATCAACGAAGAACAGCGCTTTCGGCTGCTTATCGATGCCGTGGTCGACTACGCCATTTACATGACCGACCCGTCCGGCATCATCACCAGCTGGAACTCTGGCGCTCGACGCTTCAAGGGCTACGAGGAATCCGAGATCCTCGGCCTGCACTTTTCCCGGTTCTACACCGATCAGGACCGTGCCGCCGGGCTGCCGCAACTGGCCCTCGATACGGCCGTGCGCGAGGGGCGTTTCGAAGGCGAAGGCTGGCGGGTGCGCAAGGACGGCACGCTGTTCTGGTCCCATGTGGTCATCGACCCGATCATCGACAGCCAGAGCGGCGAACTGCTCGGTTTCGCCAAGATCACCCGGGACCTGACCGATCGCAAGATGGCCGAGGAAACCCTCAAGCAGAGCGAGCAACAGTTCCGCCTGCTGGTGCAAAGCGTCACCGACTACGCCATCTACATGCTTGATCCGGACGGGCAGGTGACCAACTGGAACCAAGGTGCGCAGCGGATCAAGGGCTACCTGCCGGCCCAAGCGATCGGCCAGCACTTCTCGATGTTCTACACTCCCGAAGACCGGGAGGCCGGGGAGCCGCAGCGGGCCCTGAGCATCGCCGCCAGCGTCGGCCGTTTTGAAAAGAAGGGTTGGCGCGTGCGCAGGGATGGCACGCGCTTCATGGCTCATGTGGTTATCGATGCGATTCGCAGCGATACCGGCACACTCCTGGGCTTTGCCAAGATCACCCGCGACATTACCGATGCCACGCAGGCGCAACAGGCCTTGGAGCAGGCTCGCGAGGCACTGTTTCAAGCGCAGAAACTGCAAGCGATCGGCCAGCTCACCGGCGGCATCGCCCACGATTTCAACAATCTGCTGACAGTGATCCTCGGCAATCTGGAAATCATGCGCAAGCGCATGCCCAGCGAACCAAAACTCACCCAACTGCTGGACAACGCCGTCCAGGGGGCGCTTCGCGGTGTTTCCTTGACCCAGCGCATGCTGGCGTTCGCCCGTCGGCAGAAGCTCAGCTCCGAACCAGTGGAGCTGGCGACGCTGGTGCAAGGCATCAGCGGCCTGCTGCAAAGCTCGATGGGCCCGTCGATTCATATCCAGACCCGATTTGCCGAGGCGTTGTCGCCGGTGCTGGCCGACGTCAACCAGCTCGAACTGGCGATCCTCAACCTGGCGACCAATGCCCGGGATGCCATGCCCCAGGGCGGCAGGATCTTGATCGAGGCGCAGGAGCGGCTGGGTAGCCAGGCCGGTGGTCCAGGAAGGCCGTTGGGCAACGAGCGATACATTTGCCTGTCGCTCAACGACGAAGGCGATGGCATGGACGAGATGACGCTGGCCTCGGCCGTGGATCCTTTTTTCACTACCAAGGGCGTGGGCAAGGGCACCGGCCTGGGATTGTCCATGGTGCATGGTCTGGCCGAGCAACTGGGCGGACGACTGATCCTCAAGAGCGAAAAAGGCGTAGGTACCACCGCCGAGCTGTGGTTGCCGGTGGCTGATGAGTCGACCACGGACAAGCCGCCCGCAGTAGAGACAGCTACGCCACCTGTCCACGCGCTGCTGGTATTGGTGGTCGACGATGACAGCCTGGTGATGACCAGCACCCGCTTGCTGATCGAAGACCTGGGCCACCGGGTGCTTTGCGCTTTGTCGGGCCCCCAGGCGCTGGAGTTGTATGAGCGCAACCCGGATATCGACCTGGTGATCACCGACATGGCCATGCCCCAGATGGACGGTGCGCAGTTGGCGAAACTGCTGCGCGACCGTCAGCCGACGCTGCCGATCATCCTGGCGACTGGCTACGCCGAGCGCCTGGAAGGCTTCGCCACGCAGTTGCCACGGCTGACCAAGCCGTTCAAGCAGATTGATCTGGTGCAGGTGATTGGGCAGACGATGAAATAAACCGTCTTGGGGTCGCTGCGCAACCCAGCGCGAGCAAGCTCCCTCGCCAGCAAAGCGACTTGCGCAGCTACTGGGTATTTTTCTTGAAGCCCCGCAGGTTCATCGCACACAGGCAGAACTGCAGGACGATCAGCGCATAGGCATCGGTGTGCAGACCCCACACGACCCAGAGAATGTTACTGACGATAAAACAACTGAACCCAGCGACCCGCCGGCGGGGTTGGCGTGAGCCGATCAGCCACGCGGCCAATACCGTTACCGCCATCGCGGGCCATTGGACCCATCCCAGATAATCCACGCATTTCTTCCTCTTGCCGTTGATGCTCTACAGACCTTGGCACGGGCGTGGAATTCTTTTTTTCAAGCACAGGGCCGTTCTCAATTGAACGGGAGATCCTCCAACCTCAGCAACGTTTCAATCCGCGCCGGACTGAAAGGCGGGCGAGGAGCAGGCGGCGTCCAGCCAAGCAGATGCTCCAGCGCCGCGCCACAGACCCGGCCCTGACACGCCCCCATGCCGCAACGACTCGCCAGTTTTGCCTCACGCCAGTTCTCAAAATCGCTCAGCTCACCATAGGCCACGTCTTCACAACGGCAGACCAAGGTGTCGCGTTGGGGCAGGTTCTTCAAATGGGCATCAAGGGCAAAGGCAGTGTTCAAGGCCCGGGCAAAACCTTGCCAGCGTGCACGACCAGGCCACAGACGCTCGGCGGCCGGGGTATCGCCGACAGCGGCGTGGCCAGCGATGGCGCCTTCCACCAGGGCCAGTTCGCTGCCGCCGAAACCGGTGCATTCACCTGCGGCGTAATGATCAACGCGAGTGGTGGCTTGCCGGGCATCGACCGCAAGCGCTTGTCCATCGAGGCCACAGCCTAAAGCCTGGCCCAGCTGGGTATTGGGAATAAGGCCGAAGCCACAGGCCAACCGGTCGCAGGCCAGTTCAACGGTTTTGCCGTGTTGCAGCAGCCGCACGCCTTCGAGTCTGTCCTTCCCCAATGCCTCCAACACATGGGTGCCGGTGCGGTAGTGCGCATCAAACAGGCTGAACGCCTGCAACAATTTGCCCGGCCAGCGCGGCAAGCTCGCGGCGAAACCCGCCACGGCGGCGCGGTTGGCTTGCTCGGCGATTCGCAGCAGTTGCGCCCCGTGATGTTTCGCCGTGGCCGCACTGGCAAGTAGCAGCGGCCCGCTGCCGGCGACCACCAAACGTTCGCCACGCACCGGCAGGCCGCCCTTGATCAACGCCTGCAGGCCGCCGGCGCCGGTGACACCGGGCAGCGTCCAGCCAGGGAAGGGCAGCAGCAGTTCACGGGCTCCGGTGCACAGGATCAAGCGGTCATAAGCGATCAGCCAACCCTGCTCGGCGTCTTCTACCAGCAGGGTTTTATCGGCGGCGCTGGCGATCACTCGGGCGCCCATGCGCCAGGACACATTGGTGCAAGCGCGCACACGTTCCCGCAAGCGCCGTGCCTGCTTGGGCAGGTTGGCCTGGGGGCCGTCGCGCCAGATCTGTCCGCCGGGGACCGGGTTGTCGTCGAGCAGCACAATGCGCGCGCCGCTGCCGGACGCCGCCAGCGCCGCCGCCATTCCGGCAGGGCCGGCACCGATGATCAGAATGTCAGTGGATTCATTCATGCGCGGGTGTCCACTTGCATGCCATCACGGCACAGCGTCTGGCAGGCCAGGCGCCGACGACTGTCGATCAGCACCCGGCATTCCTGGCAGATGCCCATGCCGCACAAGGGCGCGCGTCGCTGGCCAGTCACCGAGGTTCGGCTGCAGCCGTCGGAGCCCAGGGCCAAAGCCGCGGCGACGGTGGAGTCTTCAGCGATCGAGAGTTTGCGTCCATCAATGCAGAGTTCAAGCATGGGCAGGTTCTCCCAGGAAACGTTGCGGCAGATAAGGTTGTGCGGCCAGCGGCGCGGTTTCGTTGAACAGTTGCGCGACCAGCAGGTCGGCCGTCGCCGGCGCGGTGGTGACGCCGAGTCCTTCGTGACCCACCGCCAGCCACAAGCCCTTGCGTTGCGGATGCTGGCCCACCAGCGGCAGGCCGTCGGGGCTCGCCGCGCGAAAACCGGTCCAGGCGCGGATGCCGTTGAGATGCGCCAGGCCAGGCATGTAATCGACGGCGCGCTTGAGCATTTTCGCCAGCATCCAGCCCTCGACCTGCGGATCGATGTTGCCAAATTGCCGAGACGCGCCAATGAACAGTTGTCCGGTCGGGCGCGGCTGGATGTTACAGGCCACCGATGGCCCGCTGGCGTTGTGGGCGCTGGTGACATAACCCAGTTCGACCAGGGTGTGGGTGACAGTGGCGGGGTAGCGATCGGTAATCAACAGGTGGCCTTTCTTGGGTTCGATCGGCAGCTCCGGACACAAGTCGGTGGCCTGGATGCCGTTGGCGAGCACCACCGCTTCGGCGCTCAGCCAGTGACCCCCGGTGAGACGCACGCGGTGGCCGTCCACTTCGCTGACCTCGGCACGCTGCTGGCGAATGTTGTCGTGATCGAGCATCCAGCGGGCGGCGGCGGGCGCGTAGAGAATGCCGTCGCCCTTGATCAGCAGACCGCCTTCCAGTCCCGTCCGCAGTTCCGGTTCGCGTTGCTGCAAAGCGGCCTGGCCAAGCAGTTCGCAGGCTTCGCCGTGGGCCATCAGATTCAGGTACTTGTCGTGGGCCACGGCCATCTCTTCGGCGTTGGCGGCCAGCCACAGCGTGCCGTTATTGCGCCAGGAGCAGCCCTCAGGCAAGGCGGGGGCCAACTCGCGCCATCGCCGCAGGGAATATCGGCTCAGGGCCAGCTCCGCCGGGTTGTCGTCGAGGACCAGCAGATGCCCCATGCCGGCCGCCGTGGCGCCGTGCCAGCCGGCGTCGAGCACCAGCACCCGCAAGCCACGCAGGGCCAAGCTCCGGGCACAGGCCGCGCCGATGATGCCGGCGCCAATGACGATGACATCGGCGACAGGCCCCTCGCTCACGGGCGAATGCCCCAGGCGAACGGGTCGTCCGGATCGATGATCAACGTAGTTTCCGCGCTGATGTAGGCGCGGCCGCGGATGGTCGGGACGATGCGCTCACCTGAACGCTCGTACGAGCCTTCGAATTCACTGCCGATGACACTGGCCTGACGCCAGATCTGTCCCGGTTGCAACTTGCCGTCGGCGGCCAGGCACGCCAGTTTGGCGCTAGTGCCGGTGCCGCAAGGGGAGCGGTCATAGGCCTTGCCGGGGCAGAGCACGAAGTTGCGACTGTCGGCATCGGGATCATCGGCGAACAGTTCGATGTGATCGATCAGCCCGCCGTCCTCGCCCCGAAAGCCCTGCTGTTCAAGAGCCTGCTGGACCGCGAACGTGTAGGCGGTCAAGGCATCGAGATTGTCGCCCGCCACCCGCTGGCCGTGGTCGGCGATCAGGAAAAACCAATTGCCGCCCCAGGCCACGTCGCCCACCACCGGACCGATGCCGGGCACTTCCAGGCGCAACGCCTGGCGATAACGGTAGGCCGGCACGTTGCGCACGCTGACCGAACGATCTTCGTGCAGAGTGGCCTGCACCTTGCCCACCGGGGTCTCGATGTTATGCACGCCGGGGCCGATCCGGCCCAGGTGCGCCAATGACACCACCAGGCCGATAGTGCCGTGGCCGCACATGCCCAGGTAGCCGCTGTTGTTGAAAAAGATCACTCCGGCACAGGCCGTCGGGTCCACCGGTTCACACAGCAGGGCGCCCACCAGCACATCGCTGCCCCTGGGTTCCAGCACGCACGCGGTGCGCCAGGCATCATGCTGTTCGGCCAGGCGCTGCCTGCGCTCGGCCATGCTGCCCTGGCCCAGGTCAGGGAAACCGGCGGTGACCAATCGGGTCGGTTCGCCGCCGGTGTGGGAGTCGATCACAGTGATGCGTTTCATGGCGCCACGTCCGTTCAGGTGAGTGAACGCAAGCGTGGCCCGCGCCGGGGGGTGGCGGCTTGAGGGTTTTATCTGTCGCTCGTGACGAAATCGGCACAGCGCGAAGGCATCATCGGCTCGACGGCAGGAATTCGAACAGTGTCTGGCAGACTCCGGCGATGTGTTCGTCCAGCAGCTTCACCGCGCGTTCGACATCACCGGCCCGGCAGGCGTCGAGAATTTCCCGGTGCTCGTGGTCGGCGCGCTCCTTGCCCGCCGACAGGCTCATCTGCATGCGCAGATAACGTTCCAGCTTGTCGTGGACCGAGCGGATCAGCCCGACCATGAACGGCCGTTGCGCCGGTTCGTAAAGGCAGGCGTGCAGTTGCCAGTTGAGCTCGGCCCAGCGGCCGACGTCATCTTCGCCGATGAACTCGCGACAGATGCTGTCGGCGCGGGCGAAGGTCGCTTCGGTCATGTTGGGAATGGCCAGGCGCAGGACCTTGTCTTCGAGCAGCATCCGCACCTCGAACATCTGCGCCAGTTCCGCTTCGGAAATCCGCGTGACCATCGCCCCGCGGTTGCGCTGGAACAGCACCAGGCCTTCGGCCTCCAGGCGCTTGAGCGCCTCGCGCACGGGGATCTTGCTGACATTGAACTGCCGGGCGATGTCGTCCTGGCGAATCGGCTCGTCTTCGGCAAAGTGCCCGGCCACAATGGCATCACGCAGGTGACGGGTGATGATCTCCGAGGTGGAGGGGGTGTTGCCCAGGTCGGGCAGGTTGAACTTGGATAATGTCACGGCGGCGAGTCGTTCGGGCTGCGTTGGGGATATGGTATACGACTTTGCCTGCGGCGATGTCGAGCGCTGGTGTGACGAGGTCAGCCATGGGATGGCTGGGCGATGAAAGCTTCACTGCGAACGATCAGCAACCCGGTGACCGCTGCGCCCGCCAGCAGTGCCAGGCCGAACACCAGCAGCGCCATGTCAGCGCCGAAACGATCGGCCAGCAACCCGGTCACCACCACCGGGATGCTGAACCCGATGTAGGCGAACAGGAAAAAACCGGCGCTGACCCGGGCTTTCTGCGCACCGGCCATGGCGGTCACGGCCGACAACCCGCCGAGGTACAAAAAGCCGTAGCACGCACTGCTGGCGCCCAGGGCCCCGAACAGCACCGCGGCCAGGGAGCCGATGCTCGCGCCCCAGGCGAGCAATGCATAGCTCAACGGCAAGACCAACAAGCCCAAGCCAGTAGCTCTGGCCGGTTGCATGCGTCGCACCCAGGGCTGGAAGAGCAGCCCGCAGCTGATGACGGTAAACGTCGACAATCCCGACCAACGCTGCAAGTCATGGGTGGCGAGCACCGACGGCAGGATGGCGATCACCAGCCCGGAAGTGGCCCAGGCCAGCAGCATGGAAAAGCTGTAGGGCAGGCTCCCGGCGGGAAACAGCGGCAGGCGCAGCAGCGGCGCCTGCTCGATTCGCACCGCGGGGTCGGGCAGTCGCCAGACGACGATCAGCGCCAGGCCAGCCAGCACCAATTGCAGCCAGAAACTGCCAGGGATAACGCTGGGACAGACGAACAGAAACAGGCTGGTCAGCGCCGCGCCCAGGCCAAAACCCAGGGAGGTGCTGGCCGTGACCCGGTTGGCCGGTGAACGGCTGTCGGCGGTTGCCAGCAGTTCCGTCATATAGGCGGTCGCGGTCGCCGAGGCCAGCCCGGTCCCGACCCCCATCATCAGGCGCGCCACACCCAGGGCGATCAGGTTGGGCCAGAACACGGTGACCAGCGTCGCCAGCATCGACAGTGCAAGCGCCGCGATGATCAACGGTTTGCGGCCCACCCGGTCGGCCAAGCCGCCGAAGGCCAGCAGCACCGGCAACACCCCCAGCACATAACCGGAGAACGCCACCGCCGTGGCGCCGGCTCCATAGCCGGAAAGCTGCGCATAGGTGGTGTATAGCGGCGCCTGGAGATTGACCGCCAGGGTGATCAGGCACAGTCCGAATGCCAGGCCCCATGAGTGTCGTTGCGATGCGTTCAAGAGCGTTCCTTGAGAGTGCGGAGTCTCGGCGAACTATCGCGGCCGTCCCGCAGGCAAACAAGGAACAGACGGACGCCTTTTATGTTTAACTGTTTTCGCGAAATTCAAGAACACTTGGAGAGAGCCCGTGTCATGGACCTGAACATCAATCGCAACGCTACGGGGTCCCTGGTCCGGCAACTCGTCGCCAGCGTCAGCGACTGGATAAACGTCCACGGCATTCGCCCTGGCGCCCGCATGCCTTCGATTCGCCAACTGGCGACGGAAAATGGCTTGAGCCTGTCGAGCGTGATCAAGGCCTACGACCAACTGGTCGCCAGCGGTGTGTTGGAATCCCGGCATGGGTCAGGGTTTTTCGTGGCGCAACGCCGCCCCGAGGCGTTGGCCCCGGAAGCCGAGGAGGCTGTCGCCTGGAAACTGTTCGATAACCCATCGACCCAACTCAAGCTGGGGTGCGGCTGGCTGCCGGACGCCTGGCGCGACGACAGCGACCTGGGCCAGGCGATCCGCCAAGTGGTGCGCTGCGACAGTCACGCGTTGTTCAACTACAGCACCCCGCTGGGCTCCGCTCCTCTGCGCCTGCAGATCCAGAAGCGCCTGGGCCTGATCGATATTCACGTCGATCAGGCGCAAATCATCACGACCCAGGGCGCCAGTCATGGCCTCGACCTGCTGGTGCGCACGTTGCTCAAACCCGGCGACCTGGTACTGGTGGAAAGCCCCGGTTACTACAACCTGTTCAACCTGCTGAAGCTGCACGGGGTCAAGACTCTGGCAGTTCCGAGGACCGCGCAGGGCCCGGACGTCGCGAGCCTGGAGCGCTTGCTCGGCGCGCATGAGCCGAAGTACTTCTTCGTCAACAGCATGTACCAGAACCCCACCGGCACCAGCCTGGCGCCGAGCGTTGCTTATCGCCTGCTGCAACTGGCGACGCTGCATGACTTCCGTATTATCGAGGACGACATCTACGCCGACTTCCAGAACGGTCCGACCTCACGCCTGGCTTCCCTCGATGCCCTGGACCGGGTGATCTACCTGGCGAGTTTTTCCAAGACCTTGTCCAGTTCATTACGCGTCGGCTACGTAGTGGCCCAGCCGGAAATCATCAACCGCCTGGCTGAAATCAAGATGGTGACCGGCATCGGCTGTTCATTGCTGGCGGAAAACGTCGTGGCGACGCTGTTGGCCAACGGCGCTTATCGCAAGTTGATCCAGCGCTTGCGCCTGCGTTTGAACAAGCAGATGGCAAGCACGTTGCGCCAGCTTGAGCCGGCCCTTTGGGAAGTGTTTGCCGAGCCCTCGGGTGGCCTGTTCATCTGGGCGCGACCTCGGCATGTGCCGGCGGCGCGCGTGCAAACGATCGCCGAGCAATTGCAGGTGCAGTTGTCCCAAGGGGCGACGTTCTTGCCGAACGGGGAGGTCAGTGACTGGTTGCGCCTGAACGTGGCGTATACCCAGGATGCTCGTGCCCAGGCTTTTTTCCGTCAGATTGAACAGGAATCGACTGTTGGGACGGCAGTGCTAATGGGAATAGATATCAAATAGGAATGAGTTGCTGTATCTTTCGCGACCTATTCCTGCCGGTCTCCAGGCTGGCGTTCTTTCGTTAGGATTGTGTGTCGATGCGTCGGATACTCGTTTCTCTGTGTGTGCTTCAGGCTTATTCCATTTCCACTTGGGCAGAAGAACCCGGCACGACGGACAGGGCGCCTTTGGAGCTGCAAGCCACCGATATCGTCGGCACCTCGGACTTCGAGACCGCGCAGGGGCCGGTGAAGGGCTACCACGCGACCCGTTCGGCCAGTGCCACGCGTACCGACACCGCGCTTCATGAAACCCCACAATCGATCTCCGTCGTATCCCGCGATGTGGTGGAGGACCTCAGCGCCACGCGTCTTCAGGATGCCCTCGATTATGCCGGTGGCGTCGGCAGGGCCAACAACTTCGGCGGCCAGGGCCTGACCACCTTTACGGTGCGCGGCTTTACCACGGGCGAGTTCTACCGCAATGGTTTTCCGATCAACCGCGGCTATCCGAACATGCCGGATGCCAACACCATCGAGCGGCTGGAGGTACTGCGCGGCCCGGCGACGATGCTGTATGGCCGTGGCGACCCGGGTGGCACGTTCAATATCGTATCCAAGCAACCGCTGGCCGAGCGTACGGTGACCCTGGGCAGCCAGGTCAGTGACCAGGGCATGCGTCGCGGCACCCTGGATGCGTCGGGGCCGCTGGATGAAGAAGGGCGCCTGGCTTATCGCCTGAACGTGATCGGCGAGGGCGGCGATACGTTTCGCGATCACGTCGAGACCGAGCGTTATGGCCTCGCCCCGGTGGTCACCTGGCAGGTCAACGACACCACGCGCCTGACGTTCGAAGGCGATTTCATGCGCAACAACCATCCGCTGGACCGTGGCTTGACCCATTATCCCGGCCAGCGCGGCACGGCGTCCCGCGATACCTTCTTCGGTGAGAAAGACGCCGGCAAGCTGCACAACGACAACAGCATGCTGCAGGTGCGTTTCGAGCACATGCTCAACGACGACTGGACCCTCGCCGGCGGCACCCAGTGGCTCGACGGCACGTTGCAGGGCAACGCCGTCGAAGCCAACGGCATCGGCGCCGATGGGCAGACCCTGGGGCGCAACTTCAACTATCGCAAACTGGAATGGACCGACCGCGATACCCAGCTCAATCTCACCGGGCATTTCTCCACCGGCGGGTTCGAGCACACGCTGTTGACCGGTGTCGAGTATGAAGACTACGACTATAAGTCGATCATCCAGCGCTCTGCTGCCGGTGCCGGTGCGTATCCGATCGACATCTTCGATCCGGTGTATGGGCAGCCGCGCCCGGCGTTGACCCGCACGCCCACCAATGACCAGGAAAACCTCAAGACCTTCGGCTTTTTCATCCAGGACCAAGTGGCGCTGACCGAGCGTCTCAAGGTGCTGGCCGGTGCGCGTTTCGAGCGGTTCGAGCATGAGTACGAAACCTTCGTTCCCCAGGCGCGTCCCGGCAGCCGCAACTGGGACGTCACCGACAACGCCGTCACCCCACGCCTGGGCGTGATCTATGACCTGACCGACACGGTCGCCGTCTATGCCAACACCGCCCGTTCGTTCAAACCCAATAACGGCGCCAGCCGCGAAGGGGGCGGGTTCAAGCCGGAGGAAGGCAAGTCTTACGAAATGGGCGTCAAATGGGAGGCGCTGGATCGTCAGTTGAGCGTCGATGCAGCGATATACCAGATCGAAAAACGCAACGTGCTGACACCCGATCCGCTGGATTCGACCTTCAGCGTGGCGGCCGGCGAGGTGCGCAGCCGTGGTTTCGACCTGAACGTGGCGGGCAACCTGACGCCGGAGTGGCGCGTGATTGGCGGCTACGCCTATGTGGATGCCGAAGTGACCAAGGACGTCAACATCCCCACGGGTACGCGCTTGCTCAACGTGCCGAAGAACTCCTTCAGCCTGTTGAACGTCTACGAGTTCCAGGACGGCGGCCTCAAGGGACTGGGCCTTGGCCTGGGCGCCAGGTACGTCGACGAGCGGGCCGGCAACACCGCGGCCACCACCTTCACCATGGACGATTACACGGTGGTTGACCTGCTCGGCTACTACAAGGTCAACGAGCGCATTCGCCTCAACCTCGACCTCAAGAACCTGTTCGATGCGGATTACGAGGAGGGCGCGTTTGGTGGTGTGTACGCCTATCCGGGCGCGCCGCGCACCGTGCAGGCAGGTATTTCCTACACGCTGTAGCGACCAGGCCAAGCTGCACGAAAAACCCCGAAGGTTTCGCCTTCGGGGTTTTGTTTTTTACCACTTGCCGGTGCTCATCCCACCGTCCACCGGCAGGATCGCGCCAGTGGTGAAATCGGCACCCGCCAGGTACAGGACCGCTTCGGCAATCTCGTCGATGGTGCCTACCCGCCCGGCCGGGGCCAGGTTGTTGAGGAAGTCACGATTGGCCGGGTCATGCATCGGCGTGTCGATGATGCCAGGCGCTACCGCGTTGACCTTGATGTTGTGTGGCGACAGTTCGAGCGCCAGGGCACGGGTCATCTGGTTGACACCGCCCTTGATCAGCACCGGCAGCGCTGCCGGCACCTGGATGTTCGGTTGCAGGGCCACCGAGGCGGAGATGTTGATGATGAAACCCTGGCGGCGGCTGATCATGTGTGCGGCAGCAGCCTGGCTGGCGTAGACGAGCCCCTTGAGGTTGGTGTCCAACAGCGATTCGAGGTCTTGGGGGCTGTATTCGATGAAGGGTTTGGGCAGGAAGAACCCGGCGTTGTTCACCAGCCCGTCCACCGCGCCGAAGACTTCGATGGCTTTGCCGATGAGGGCGGTAGAGGTTGCCGGGGCGGCAATGTCACCGGCCACGCCGATGAAGCTCGCCGGGTGACCGAGCTGGCCGGCCGCGTCATCCAGGCCCGATTGCGAGCGGGCATTGCCCACCACGTTGTAGCCGCGAGCGAGGAACGCCTTGACCAGGCCAAGGCCGATACCGCTGGACGCGCCGGTGATGATGACGGTTTTCCGATTGCTCATGATGTTGACTCCTGATCACGTTGGGTTAGAACCGCTGCGCCTGGGTTGGCGGGGTTGAGATCAGGTTATTGATGCGCTCGGGTTTGATAAATGGGGGTTCTGGTACTTGAGTTGATACTTGGTGTAATCAATCCTGCAGAAATTCACCCAACTCCTGTGGGAGCGAGCTTGCTCGCGATAGCGGCCCATCAGTCACATTTGAACTGTCTGACCCGCCGCCATCGCGAGCAAGCTCGCTCCCACAGAGGTCGCGGGATGGTGGGCAGAAAAAAGCCCGGTCATTCGGACCGGGCTCGTCAGGGATGAAGGGTCATTCCTTGGGCTTGCTTCGATACTCGGTTGTCGTCATGCCCGCATAACCCCAGTTATCCGTGTCGACTTCCTCGATCACGATATGGGTCAGGTGCGGGTCCTTGCCCAGCACGCGCTGCAGGGTCTCGGTGATTTCGCTGATGACCTGGGCTTTCTGCTCGCGGGTAACGCCGTCGCGGGTGATACGAACATTGACGAAAGGCATGATGCACTCCAGTTGAGGAAAGTGCGCAGCAGATGCCGCGCAATCGATGACCACTGTATTTATACGTCACGGGCTGATAAACAGGCATCGGGAATCTTCTGTTGATACGCGGTGTAATGAATCATGAAGCGGCATTTCGAAGATTTGCAGTTGGGCAGCATCGAATTGTTCTGCCTGGCGGCCGAGGCGGGCAGCTTCACGGCGGCCGCCCAGGTGGCCGGGGTGACTCCGGCGGCGGTGAGCCGGTCGATCTTTCGCCTGGAGGAGCGCCTGGGTTCGCGGCTGTTCGTGCGTACCACTCGAAGCATCCGGCTGACCGATGCCGGCCGGACCTTTTTTGAGCAATGTCGCCAGGCGTTGACGCAACTGGTCGAGGCGCAACAGGAAGTGATGGGCGCGCAAACGGTGCCGTCCGGGCAACTGCGCATCAGCGTGCCCACGACTTACGGTCATCATCGCATCCTGCCGCTGCTGCCGGCATTTCGCGCGTTGTACCCGCAAGTCAGCGTGGATGTCCACCTGAGCAACCGCAACATTGACTTCGTTGCCGAAGGTTATGACCTGGCGATACGGGTACGCGCCCAGCCGGATTCTTCGATGATCGCCCGGTTGCTGGAGGACGCCGGGTTGGTGGTGGTTGCGTCCCCGGAGTACCTGCAACGGGCCGGCACGCCGCTCACCCTGGAAGACCTCGACTTACACGAATGCATCCAGTTCGAACTGCCCAGCAGCGGACGGCGTATCTCCTGGCTGTTCAATGTCGAGGGCAAGGAGAAGGAGGTGTTCGGGCAGGGCGGGTATTGCTGTTCCGATGATGTGCTGGGCGGCGTAACGCTGGCCAGGCATGGCGCGGGATTGTTCCAGACCTACAGATTCATCGTGGAAAAGGAACTGGCGGACGGGCAACTGGTGGAGGTGCTGGCGCCGTTCGCGGGACGCTCGCGCCCGTTCACCTTGCTGTACCCCCACGGCCGTTACGTGCCGCAGCGAGTGCGGGCGTTTGTGGATTTTCTGTTGGGGTATCGGCAGCAATGGGCCGAGGGCTGAAGCAGGCGCCCGGCCTGGCCGGATTCCCCGTGGCGAGGGAGCAGGCTCCCTCGCCACGATGGATCACCAATATTTCAAATAACGCTACTCGCGATCAGAACCGAAACGCCTGACGCCCGATCAGCAGCCACTTCCCATTCTGCTTCTGCCAGATCTGGAAGTTCTCGATTTCCGTCGGGATCACTTCGGTGCCCTTGAGTGCTTGCGCGGAAAAATGATTGCGCACCAGGGCCACATCGCCTGACAGGGTGATTTTCTGATTCTTCATCTCCAGGGTCTTGAACGCGCTTTTTCCGGTTTCGATGTCGGCGATGAAGGCTTTCTTGTCCTGGATGTTGCCGCTGGAATGGCCGTAGGTCAGGTTCTCGGCGGCGAGCGCCTGAAGCTGGGGAATGTCCTTGTGCAGCATGGCCTGGGTCAGGTGGTCGACCGCTTCGGCAACCTCTTTTTCAGCCGAGGCGGGGGCGGCTGCGGCGTAGCCGCTGAACAGGCACAGAAAGCCGATGACCGATAGCGCTTTTTTCATGAGAATTTCCTTGTTGTTGTAGGTATGCAGGAACGAGGCGTGAGCTCTCGTCGGTCATCGTACAACTTGTCAGGAAAGACTGGAATAGCCACGTGGTCCCGTAAATGTTCTTACAACCCCTCCCGAACCGCCCCGCGAATCCCCTCCAACAGCATCGTGAACGCCGGATTGTCGTTATCCTCCCGCCACACCAGATGCAATTCGCTTTGCACGCCTTCGCCCAGATCGATCTCGCGAAACACCACTTGCTTGAACACCACGCTGGTCGCGCACCGGGGCACCAGCGCCACGCCCATGCCGGCGTTGACCAGTGCCAGGATGGTCAGCGATGAACCGAGCCATTGCACGAACTGCGGGGCGACGCGGGCCGAGCGCAGCATGCCGGTGAGCAGTTCGTTGAAGGGTGGGTAGGCGGAGTGGGAGTACATGAGGAACGGTTGCCCGTCCAGATCCTGCACGCTGACAGACTCGGCGCTGGCCAGCGGATGGCCGGCCGGCACGGCCAGGACGAACGGCTCGCGTACCAGGCATTCGGTCGCGTAGCCGGTTTCCAGCAACGGCGAACGAACGATGCCGAGGTCGATGCGCCGGGCGCGCAAGGCTTCGTGCTGCTGGTAGGTGTTCATCTCCGCGAGGACGATCTTGACCTGTGGCTGTTTGAGCCGCGCCTCGGCAATGACTTTGGGCAGGAATTCATACACCGCGCTGCCGACGAAGCTGATGGTGACCGAGCCGATATCGCCCTGGGCAAAACGCTTGGCGGCCTCGGCGGCTTGTTGCGCCTGTTGCAGCAGGTTCTGCGCTTCGATGAAAAATGCCCGGCCGGCTGCGGTGAGGGCGACGCTGCGGGTGCTGCGGGTAAACAGCTCGACGCCGAGGTGATGCTCCAGCAACTGGATCTGTCGACTCAGGGGCGGCTGGGTCATGTTCAGGCGTTCGGCGGCCCTGCGGAAATTCAGTTCGGTTGCCACTGTGGTGAAGCAGCGCAGTTGGGCCAGTTCAAACATTGATTCAATCCCGGTATCAATCAAGTGCCAAGTTAGATTAGACGGGAACAATCCCTCGCGTCCATCATCAATCCGCTCCTCGCAAAAGCACAAAGCCCCACAAAAACAAGATTGGGAGGCACCCTTGAATCACATATCGGACTCGACCCTGGCCACCGCCGCGGCCAAGGTCAAACGTCACGTCCTGCCGTTGGTGGTGGTGATGTTCATCGTCAACTACATCGACCGCGTCAACATCGGCTTCGTCCGCAGCCATCTGGAAACCGACCTGGGCATTGGCGCAGCAGCCTATGGCCTCGGTGCCGGGCTGTTCTTCATCGGCTATGCGCTGTTCGAGGTGCCGTCCAATATGCTCTTGCAGCGCTACGGCGCCCGGGCCTGGCTGACGCGCATCATGTTCACCTGGGGCGCGGCGGCCATGGCCATGGCGTTCGTGCGTGGCGAAACCAGTTTTTATGTGTTGCGCTTCATTCTGGGCGCGGCGGAGGCGGGGTTCTTCCCCGGCATCATCTATTACTTCACCCAATGGTTGCCGGCCAACGAGCGCGGCAAGGCGATGGCGATCTTCCTCAGCGGTTCGGCGATCGCCTCGGTGATTTCCGGGCCGGTATCCGGCGCCTTGCTGCACATCAGCGGGCTGGGCCTGCATGGCTGGCAATGGATGTTCCTGATCGAAGGGGGCGCGTCCATCGTGCTGTGCGGGTTTGTCTGGTTCTGGCTGCAATCGCACCCCAGCCAGGCCAAATGGCTGACCGCTGAAGAAAAAACCGTGTTGATCGCCGCCATCGCCGAAGAGCAGCGGGCGCGGGAAGCCGCCCAGGTCATCAAGCCTTCAATGTTCAAATTGCTCGCCGACCGGCAGATCGCGCTGTTCTGCTTCATCTATTTTTCCATTGCCCTGACCATTTATGGCGCCACGTTCTGGCTGCCGAGCATGATCAAGAAAATGGGCAACCTGGGGGATTTCCAGGTCGGCTTGCTCAACTCGATTCCGTGGATCATCTCCATCGTCGCGATGTACGGCTTCGCTGCCCTGGCCGGCAAGTGGAAGTTCCAGCAGGCCTGGGTCGCGGTGACGCTGGTGATCGCCGCGTTCGGCATGTTCATGTCCACCACCGGCGGGCCGATCTTCGCCTTCGTCGCCATCTGTTTCGCGGCCATCGGCTTCAAGGCCGCCTCGGCGCTGTTCTGGCCGATCCCCCAAGGCTATCTCGACGCCCGCATCGCGGCGGCCGTGATTGCCTTGATCAATTCCATCGGCAACCTCGGCGGCTTCGTCGCCCCGACGGCCTTCGGATTCCTGGAGCAGACCACCGGTTCCATCGAAGGCGGCCTGTATGGGTTGGCGATCACCTCGCTGGTTGCCGCCGTGGTGATCTTTTTCGCCCGGACCCAACCGGGGCGCGGCAAACCTGACGCGCTGTCCGGCCAGCCTGAACACTCGGTCGAAGCTGACCTGCTGAACAAATCTCAAGCCCTGAAACCTGGCCCATCGGGAGCCGCTGCATGAAGATCAAACGCGTTACCGTGACCCCCATCGCTTTTCGCGATCCACCTTTGCTCAACGCCAGCGGCATTCATGAGCCGTTCGCGCTGCGCTCGATCATCGAGATCGAAAGCGACAACGGTTACATCGGCCTCGGCGAGAGCTACGGCGATGCGCCGGCCCTGGCGATCCAGCAGCAGGTACAGAGCCAGTTGATTGGCCTCGATCCGTTCAATCTCAACCAGTTGCGCGCTATCGTCCAGGCCACCGTGGCTGCCCACAAACCGGCGAGCGTCGCCGGGGCGGAATTGGCGCCGGGTTCGCATGCGAGCAAGGCGGTGAGCAATGCCTATTCCGCTTTCGAAGTCGCTTGCCTGGACTTGCAGGCGCATTACCTGAATGTGCCGCTGGTGGATTTGCTGGGCGGTGCGATCCGCGACGAAGTGCCGTTCAGCGCGTACCTGTTTTTCAAATACGCCGAGCACATCGATTCTCCGTACCCCGCGGACAGTTGGGGCGAGGCGCTGAATGAGCAGCAGATCGTCGCCCAGGCCCGACGGATGATCGAGGAGTACGGTTTCAAGAGCATCAAGCTCAAGGCCGGGGCATTGGAGCCGGAGCATGAAGTGGCCTGCATCAAGGCCTTGAAACAGGCGTTTCCTGGCTTGCCGCTGCGCATCGATCCCAATGGCAACTGGTCGCTGGAGACCTCTATCCGCATGGCCGAGCTGCTCGGTGATGACCTGCAATATTACGAAGACCCCACGCCCGGGCTCGAAGGGATGGCCGCGCTGCACAAGCGCACGGGATTGCCGCTGGCGACGAATATGGTGGTCACCGACTTCGACGAATTCCGCCGCAGCGTGGCGCAGGACAGCGTGCAGATTGTCCTGGCTGACCACCATTACTGGGGCGGGCTGCGCGATACCCAGATGCTCGCGAAGATGTGCGAGACCTTTGGTCTGGGCGTGTCGATGCACTCCAACTCGCACCTGGGCATCAGCCTCATGGCCATGGCCCACGTGGCGGCTTCGGTGCCGAACCTGGACTACGCCTGCGATACCCATTACCCCTGGCAGGAACCGGATGAAGAAGTGATCAAGGGCGGCAAGCTGGCATTTGTCGACGGTTGCGTGAAGATCACCCGGGCGCCGGGCCTTGGCCTGGAGCTGGACCGCGATCAACTGGGCAAGCTGCATGAGCAGTTCCTCAGTTGCGGCATTCGCCAGCGCGACGATGTGCGGCAGATGCGGCGCTACCGGCCGGACTGGACCACGGTCAAACCGCGGTTCTAATACTTCCAAGGGGGCCTGCTGCGCAGGCCAGCGGGAGCAAGCTCCTTCGCCACAAGAGCAACATGGTGAGAAACCTGTGGGAGCGAGCTTGCTCGCGATAGCGGTGTATCAATCGACATCTATGTTGATGATCCGGCGCCATCGCGAGCAAGCTCGCTCCCACAGGGCCTGCTGTTGCCTTCTCGGGCAATACCGCTGGCCCCCACCCAAAGTACCGCGCCCGCCAGCCTCGCCGTCTTACACCCAAACTGCCGCGCCGGGCCGGCGCTGCCAAAGCAGCCGGTAATCCCCTCCAAGGCAGCGTATGACGCGCCCGGGTGCCTTTCGATAATCGCCTCCGACATCCCGTCCCCTGTTGCGGAGCGCGCCATGCACAACAATAAGAATACCTGCCTGCGTTTTTTGCCTGCGGTCATCGCCGGCCTGTCGAGCCTGGGCCTGACGCCTTGGGCGCAAGCCGAAATCATGCTGTACGACAAGGACCAGACCACTTTCTCCACCGATGGCTACATCAACGCCTTCTACGTCAACAGCGACGTGGACCGGGCGGGGGAGCAGTTCGACCGGCGCCAGTCGCGGGTCAAGATGGGCTTTTTGCCCAACTACCTGGGATTCAACATGGGCAAGCAGGTCGATGACCTCAAACTCGGCGCCCGCGCCTCGTTCTGGGTGACCATCAATGACAGCGAAACCAACGGCACCGACACCGCCATCGACGTGCGGCAGTTCTACGGCACCGTCGCCAATCCGGAGTGGGGCGAGGTGCTGATCGGCAAGGACTTCGGCCTGTTCGCCCGCTCCAACATCTTGCTTGATGAGTTGCTGGCCGGTTACGGCCAGGTCAGCGACACCCTCGGCCTGGTGGATGGCGGCGGGGTGTCGTTCGGCAATATCGGCAGCGGCTACCCATACCCGTTCCCGACTTCGCAGATCACCTATCGCACTCCGGTGATGGACGGGTTGCGTGTGGCGGTGGGCATCATGGACCCGGTGGACACCAACGACAGCAGCGCCACCGGCAAGGCCTACCAGGAAAACCCGCGTACCGAGAGCGAGGTCACCTATCAGTTCGATCTCGGCGGGGCGAAAATCTACAGCTGGCTGAACGGCAGCTACCAGACCTCGGATAACACCGATACCAATGTCGAATCGGTCACCTCCAAAGGCCTGGGTTATGGCGTGCAAGCGAA
Organism: Pseudomonas sp. Z1-29; assembly: GCF_051131995.1. Classification (NCBI taxonomy): domain Bacteria; kingdom Pseudomonadati; phylum Pseudomonadota; class Gammaproteobacteria; order Pseudomonadales; family Pseudomonadaceae; genus Pseudomonas; species Pseudomonas sp. Z1-29. The sequence goes on from NZ_CP071645.1 coordinate 2,839,076, forward strand.
GATGGGCGGGCTCTCGCTCACCGGCTCCGGGTTCCAGGCCAAGGGCATCAACCCGTTTTTCACCAACAACGCCGGCGAGGCCACGCTGCGCAACGTTGATAGCAAGGGATATCTGCTGCAGGGTTCCTACAAGCTCGGCAAGAATCGCCTGGCGCTGTCCTACGGCAAGACCGAGGACGACGGCAACGGAGTGGTCGGCAGCGGTGCCGACTACGAGACTCGCGGTGTCGCGCTGTTTCATGACATCAACGACAACCTCAAGCTCGTTGCCGAATACAACCAGTTCGAAATCAACGGCCACGACACCAGCGCGCAGAACGAAGACACCGACACCTTCGCGGTGGGGGCCGTGCTGACCTGGTAAGGCACGTGGCGAGGGAGCTTGCTCCCGCTGGGGTGCGCAGCAGCCCCTTGAACTGGGATTGAGGTATATCAGGCTCATTCAGTCAGATTTTCGGGGCTGCTTCGCACCCCAGCGGGAGCAAGCTCCCTCGCCACAAAAGCATCAATCCAGGTTTTCGTGGCAGCCCCTGCCGTGCGCATCGCGGTCGGGGCCGCCACGGTTCTCCTCCCATGGAAGTGTCCACCCGCTACCCAAGTAGCATTCGTCCGCCGGGCGCGGGTTCGTACACTCAGGGCTCTATCACGCACCGTCGGAGGCGCAGATGCAGCAGGCCCAGAGCGAAGGTGTGGTCAGCGCCATGTCCCAGGCAACGGACGTCGAGCAAGTGGCCCAGGAACTGGCGCGACAGCTGCTGCACCCGTACCTGGGTTTCGTGCTGTTTTTCTGTTCCGCCGAATACAACTTGCCGGCCCTCGGCCAGGCGCTGTCACGCAGTTTCGGCGGGATTCGCCTGGTCGGTTGCACCAGCGCCGGGGAAATCACCCCGCAGGGCTACGGTCGCAACTGCGTGACGGCGGTGGGGTTCGATCATCGGCATTTTTCCATTGCCGCCGAGCTGATCGGCGAGATGGAGCACTTCAGCCTGATCGACGCCCAGCAGATGGTCGAGCGACTGGCCGGTGGCTGTCGCAGCAACGTCCTGGCGCCGATCAAGGGCCACAGTTTTGCCTTGACCTTGCTCGACGGCCTGTCCAGTCGCGAGGAAATGGTACTGGCCGCGTTGAGCGCAGCCTTGGGCGACATCCCGCATTTCGGTGGCTCGGCCGGCGATGACAATTACCTGACCCACACCCACGTCTACTTTGAAGGCCAGTTCCACAGCGGCGCCGCCGTGGTGGTGCTGATCAATACCTGGCTGGAGTTCGAGGTGTTCACCACCCATCACATCCTGCCTCGCCAGGAGAAGCTGGTGGTGACCGGCGCCGACAGCGCCTCGCGACGGGTCTACGAACTCAATGCCGAACCCGCCGCCGAAGAATACGCCCGGCATATCGGTGTGCCGGTCAGCGCGCTGGATTACCGGATCTTTGCCGCCCATCCACTGGCCGTGCGCATCAACGATCAGTACTACGTGCGGGCGATCCAGCAGGTCCACTCGGACCTGAGCCTGAGTTTTTATTGCGCCGTAGAGAACGGTATCGTGCTCACGGCCATGCGCCCGGGGCCTCTGCTGCATAACCTGCAAGCGCTGTTTGACGGCTTGCAGGAGCGCCTGGGTGACCTGTTGTTGACCATCGGCTGCGACTGCTTCCTCAGGCGCCTTGAGCTGGAAGACAGCGCTGGCCTGGAGCAGATCGGCCAGTTCCTGCGCGAACAACGGGTGACGGGGTTCAACACCTATGGAGAACAGTTCAATGGCATGCACATCAACCAGACCTTCACCGGAGTTGCCATTGCCCGTCATCGCGTCCCCGGTCATCGCTGAACTGCAGGCACAGATCGCCGCCCTGCAACACGACAACCACAAGCTGCGGCGCATCAACGCGGCGCTGATCGAGCGGGTCGAATCCGGCGTGACCCGTGGCAGCGACCCGTACGCAGCGTTCCAGCATTCGGTGGTGCTGGCCGAACAGGTCCGCGAGCGCACCGACGCCTTGAACCAGGCGATGGCCGAGCTCAAGGCCGGCAACCATCTTCTGGGCGAAGCCCGGCTGCGGGCGGAAACCGCCCATCGCCATCTGATCGATGCGATCGAGAGCATTTCCGATGCGTTCGTGCTGTTCGACGAACAGCAACGCATCGTCCTCTTCAACAGCCGTTTCAAGGCGTTCTGGGCTCACAGCCGGGTGCGGATCATCGCGGGGATGCGCCTTGGCGAGGTCAAGCGCCTGATGACCGCCAATGGCCTGTTCAGCGAAGAAACCCGCGGCCAGCCCGATGAGCCGGTGCTGTACAGATTGCAGAACGGCCGCTGGCTGCAGGTCAGCGAACGGCCGACCCAGGAAGGCGGGCGGGTGTTCCTGTTTACCGATATCACTGACGTCAAACTCAGCGAAACCGTACGCCGTGAGCAAGCCATCGCGCAGAAATCCCACTTGCTGCAGCGTGCGGTGGACAACCTGTCCCAGGGCGTAGCGATGGTCAATGCCCAGGGCATATTGGAATTGTGGAACCGGCGCTTCCTGGAACTCAGCGGCCTGGCGCCGGTGGCGGCTCATCGGCCATTCATCGAGGTGATCGCCGACAGTGAGCTGCAACTGCTGACGCCGGCCAGTCGCGACGGCAATGGGCGGTTGATCCAGGAGTGCGAACAGCGCCTGTCCGATGGCCGGGTCCTGGAGATCCGGACTCATCCGCTGCCGACCGGCGGCTACGTCAATACCTTCACTGACATTACCGAGCGCTACCAGCATGCCGAGGCACTGAGCGAAAGCGAGCGCTGGATCCGCTTGATCACAGATCACGTACCGGCACTGATCGCCTACCTCAACGCCGACCTGGTCTACGAATTCACCAACAAGGTCTATGAGCAGTGGTATTGCTGGCCGCGGGGCGTGATGCTCGGCCAGAGCCTGCGCGAAGCCCACAGCGAGCAGCATTACCAGCGCCTGGAAGCCTACGTGGCCCGAGCGTTGGCCGGGGAGAGCGTGACCTTCGAATTCGCCGAGACCAACATCAACAATCAGGAGCGCTACATGCTGCGCTCCTACGTGCCCAATCGGCTGGCCAACGGCGAGGTGGTGGGTATCTTCGTGCTGATCCGCGACATCACCGAACGTCGCCGCACCGCCGAGGCCCTGCATCAGGCCTACCAGAACCTGGAGCAGCGCGTGCAGGAGCGCACGGCCGAGCTGACCACGCTCAACGACCAGTTGCTACGCGAGATCGACGAACGCAGCCGGGTCGAGCTGCGCCTGCGCGAAGCCAAGCGCGAGGCCGAGCGGGCCAACCTGTCGAAAACCAAATTTCTCGCCGCGGTCAGCCATGACCTGCTGCAACCGTTGAACGCGGCGCGGCTGTTCACCAGCGCCTTGCTCGAACGCCGCGAACCGGTGGCGAACGCGCAACTGGTGCGCAACGTCAGCAATTCGCTGCAGGACGTGGAAAACCTGTTGGGCACCCTGGTCGATATTTCCAAGCTGGATGCCGGGGTGATCAAGGCCGATGTGGCGCCGTTCGCCCTCAGTGAGCTGCTCGACACCCTGGCCGCCGAATACCTTCAGGTTGCGCGTAGCGAGGGCCTGGCGTTGCGCTTCGTGCCTTGTTCGGTGCTGGTGCGCAGCGACATTCAGTTGCTGGCGCGGATCCTGCGCAACCTGTTGAGCAACGCCATTCGCTACACCCCCAGCGGGCGGGTGGTCCTGGGTTGCCGGCGTCACGGTAACCGTGTCTCGATCGAAGTCTGGGATTCCGGTATCGGCATTGCCCAGGATCGGCTGGAGGAAATCTTCCAGGAATTTAAGCGTGGGGACGTCCAGCGCCCTGACCAGGATCGCGGACTCGGCCTGGGATTGGCGATCGTCGAGAAGATCGCCGGGATTCTCGGGCATCCGATCAAGGTCCGCTCCTGGCCGGGCCAGGGCTCGGTGTTCGCCATCGAGGTGCCGCTCAGCGCTACCGCACCCAAGCCGCTGGCGTGCCTGGATATGAGCGAGCCGATGCTCGAACGCCTGCGTGGCGCGCGGGTCTGGGTGCTGGACAACGACGCGGCGATCTGTGCCGGCATGCGCACCTTGCTCGAAGGTTGGGGCTGCCGCGTGGTGACTGCACTGTCGGAACAGGACCTGGCACGCCAGGTGGACGATTACCGCGCCGAGGCGGACTTGCTGATTGCCGACTATCACCTGGACCACGATCAGAATGGCATGGACGCGGTGGCCCGGATCAACGCCTGCCGCACCTCACCGATCCCGGCCATGATGATCACGGCCAACTACAGCAACGAACTCAAGCAGCAGATCCGCGAGCGCGGGCACACGCTGATGCACAAGCCGGTGCGGCCGATGAAGCTGAAGATTGCGATGAGTCATTTGTTGGGCCAGGCAACCAGCCGTTGAGAAGAACCGCTTTTTGTGGCGAGGGAGCTTGCTCCCGCTGGGCTGCGCAGCAGCCCCCATCCATTCAACTCAACCAGACTGACACACCGCGTTGCCTGGGTTTGGGGCCGCTGCGCAGCCCAGCGGGAGCAAGCTCCCTCGCCACGGGCGATCTTCTCCAGGCCGCGGTTCAACGCCGCAGGTAAGCCCCGAAATCGATATCCCCCGCACTGAGAATCGCCTGCACCCGGTTATGCACGTTGAGCTTGCGCAGGATCGCCGAGACGTGGGCCTTGACCGTGGTTTCGGCGATGTCCAGCGTGTAGGCGATCTGCTTGTTCGACTCGCCTTTGGTCATGCGTTCGAGCACCAGCAATTGCTTGCGGGTCAAGGCCTGGAGCAGTTCCGGCGGGAACGCCGGGGTCTCGTTCAGGCGCCGGCCCGTCGGGCTCTTCTGGGTGCGGATGATGTCTGGCGGCAGGTACACGTTGCCATTGAGGATCTGCTCGATGGCGTCGGTCATCTGCGCGCGCGGCGACGACTTGGTGATAAAACCCACCGCGCCATAGGTGATGGCCTGCAGGACGATCTGCTTGTCCTGCTCGGCGGACACGATCACCACCGGGATAGTCGGTGCCTCGTTGCGCAAGTTGATCAGGCCATTGAGGCCGTGCATGCCGGGCATGTTCAGGTCGAGCAGGATCAGGTCGAGGTCATCGTGTTCGCGAGTCAGCGCCAGGGCGCTGTCCAGGTCAGCGGTTTCCATCACCTCGCTCCCGGCGAAACCGTCGCTGATGACGTTGTGGATGGCTTCGCGAAACAGTGGGTGATCGTCGGCTATCAGGATTTTATACATGGCCATTCACCTCGTTATTGTCGTGTTGGGGCAGTTGCACGGCTCTCGGCCATTCAGGGCAAGGGTTCGGGGCGGGCCGCTTGCAGGGGCAGGTTGGCCGCCTCCCAGGCATCCAGGCCGTCGCGGTACCAATACAGATGTTTATAGCCCAAGGCGGCGGCGCGTTTTACCGCGTTCCAGCTCAACCAGCAATCGGAGCGGCAGTAAAAGACCAGCGGTTGATCGGCCTGGCCGGCGGTGGCTTTGCGCAGGTAAAACGTGAAGTAGTCCTGCCAGGTCGCGTCCAGTTCGCCGTCGCCGGTGTTGGCCAGCCACAAGCTGCCGGGCAGGTTGGCATGGGGTTCGGTGTCGATGAACCGGCCCTGGACCCAGGGCCGGCGGTAGACGTCGATCAGCACTGGCGCGGGCGTTTGCTTTAGCAGGCGCTGCAAGGCTTCGGTGTCGACGGTTTGCGCGCTGTCTGCGGAGGCGGGCGTCGGGCTGCGGTATTGAGTGATGCGAAAGCCCTGCGGGGAAAACAGCGAGGTGTCGGCCTGCGCGACATTCAGCGACAGGCCCAGCAAGACGATCGCGAGCAAACGGGGCATAGGTTTTATCCTTCTTGTTATGCGCCCATTACATGTCACGGTCGAGGTCTTGTGAATGCGACCATAGACAGGAAAACCGGTACTAAAGTAGTAATTTCGAGCGGATGTATCCACCCAGACCCTGTGGGAGCGAGCAAGCTCGCTCCCACAAGGGGTCGTGCGTATCGGCTGCTCAACTCGCCTTGCGCAATGCCGCATGCTGCGGATTGAACGTCCACACCGCCAGCAACGCAAACACCAGGCTCAGACCCACGCACATGGCCATCGCCAGCAGGTTGAATTGCCCATACAGGGCGAAGCGCACCAGCTCCACGCCGTGGGTGAACGGGTTCACCGCGCACAGCCAGTACAACCACGGACTGGCCTCGAGCATTTTCCACAGCGGGTACAGCGCCGAAGACAGGAAAAACATCGGGAAGATGACGAAGTTCATCACCCCGGCGAAGTTCTCCAACTGGCGGATCGCATTGGACAGCAACAAGCCGAGGGCACTGAGCATCAAGGCCACCAGCAGCAACGCCGGAAGCGCCAGCAGCAAGCCCGTGGCTGGAGGCTGGACGCCATACAACCAGGCGATGGCGAGAAAGGCATAGACCTGCATCAGCGAGATCAGCGAAGTCGCGAGCAACTTGCTCGCCAACAGGAAGGCCCGGGGCAGGGGGCTGGTGAGCAGTACGCGCATGCTGCCCATTTCCCGGTCATAGACCATCGACAGTGAGCCCTGCATGCCGTTGAACAGCAGGATCATGCAGGCCAGCCCCGGCACGATGTACACCTCATAAGGAATGTAGGTGTCGTAGGGCGCAATGATCGCAATGCCCAGGGCGGCCCGGAAGCCGGCGGCGAACACCAGCAGCCATAACAACGGCCGTACCAGGGCACTGAGCAACCGCGTGCGTTGCAACACGAAGCGCAGCCATTCGCGCATCACGATGCCGCTGAAACATTGCCAATACGCATTCATGCGGCCACTCCCGGGGTGGTCAATCGATCGAAGGCCGAGCCGAGGCTGCCGCCATGTTCCAGGCTCACCGCCTCGGCGCGACCGCTGGCGACCAGCCGCCCCTGATGCACGATCAGCAAGTCGTCAAAGGGCTGCACTTCGTCCAGCAGGTGCGTGGTCCAGAGCACGCTGATGCCCTGTTCGCGGCACAGTTGGCGGATATGCTCTCCAAGGGCCTGACGGCTGGCCGGATCGAGGCCGACACTCGGCTCATCGAGCAATAACAGGCGCGGCTCGTGCAGCAGCGCGCGGGCAATTTCCACCCGGCGCCGATGCCCGCCGTTGAGGTTGCGCACCCGCTCGTGACGCCGTTCGGTCAGGTGCTGGCGAGCCAGTTCGAGCTCAATCCGGACGTCGGCCTGGCGCCGGGCAAAGCCGTGCAGCGCGAGGTGATAACGCAGGTTCTGTTCGACGCTCAGGTCCAGGTCCAGGGTGCTTTGCTGGAACACCACCCCCAACTGGCGCAAGGCCTGGCGTGGCGCGCCCTGCAACGAGTGGCCGCCGACCCGGATCTCGCCGCGTTGCACGTCGTACAGGCGCGTCAGCAAGGCAATCAGCGTCGACTTGCCGGCACCATTGGGCCCGAGCAGCGCGGCGAAGCGTCCGGCGGGCAGGCTGAAACTGATCTGGCGCAGGGCTTCGCGCGCGCCGTAGGCAAAGCTCAGGTCTCTGACCTCCAAGGCGTTCATGGCGTGACCACCACGCCCCACGGATAACGTCCGACCTTCACCGACTTGAGCACCTTGCGGCTCTGCACGTCGATCACCGAGACATCGCCGCTGACGCCATTGGTTGCCAGCAGTTGCTTCTGGTCCGGGGTGAATGCCAACTGCCAGACCCGTCGACCCACCAGCAGGTAATCCAGCACTTCGAAGGTTTGCGCGTCGATCACCGCGACATGGTTGGCCGGGCCCAGGGCGACGAATGCCAGCTTGCCGTCGGCGCTGAGCTTGATGCCCACCGGTTGGACCTTGTCCGGGTGCACGCCCTTGATCTGGAAGGTCAGGGTCTTGAGTACCTGGCGGGTGGCGACGTCGAGAATGCTCAAGGTGCCGCCGATCTCGGCCGAGGCCCAGAGCTGCGTACCGTCGCGGTTGAATTCGACGAAGCGCGGCCGCTGGTCCACCAGGGTGTTGTCGGCCAATGTCTGGGTGCTGGTGTCGATCCAGTGCAGCATATTGGTGGTCTCGCTGGTGTTGACCGCCCACTTGCCATCGGGACTGACGGCCATGCCTTCGGGCTCGACGCCCACAGCGATCTGGCCGAGTACTTCGGAGGTCTGGGTGTCGATCACCGTGACCAGGGCATCGTCTTCGTTGGAGACATAGAGCCAGCGATCGTTGGGGTGCAGAGCGAACTGTTCCGGGTCCTTGCCGGAGGGCAACTCCTTGATGATCTTGCGGGTGGCAACGTCCATCACCTGGACGCGATCCGAATCGCTGGCGCAGATGTACAGCAGGCGATTGTCATGGGACAGCAGCAGACCCCGAGGGCGCTGGCCCACCGGCAGGGTGTCGACGACTTCCAGGCTGTGCATATCGATCAGGCTCAGGCTGTTGTCTTTCTCGTTGGAGACCCAGGCGATGGCGGCGACGGCAGGGCCCGCCGCGATCAACGCAGCGCCGAAGGCGAGGATCTGGCAAAGCAGGGAGCGGCGCATGGCGTTTTCCTTGTTGTTGTTATTGATCAGGGGTAGCGGCAGCTGACTTCGGGCTGGTCGTAGCCCAGGCTGTCCATTTCGTTGCTGGGGTGCAGGAACCCGTCCTGGGGGGAGGTACTGACCAGGGCGCGTGGCTGGACCAGCGCAATGGGTTGGCGCAATTGGCCGTTCCAGGGGCGATAGCTGAGCTTGCGGCCTTTGAAACCGTCGAGCGGCAGTTGGTCGCCGAGGGCCAGTTGGCGGATGGCGAACGGGTCATCCTGACGCAGCTTGCCGACGGCGGCGGCGATGCTGCGCACGGCGATCCAGGCGGCGAAGTCGCGGTCGTTCATCCAGCGTCCGGCCAAGGCTTCGAAGCGTTTTTGCAACTGCGCCGCACCGTAGGTCTCGACGGTCTTGTGCCAGCCGGTCGGGGTCAGTCCCTGGGTGCCGGCCACGGGGCGCGGGTACCAGGTCTGGTAGGGCACGTACTCGCCAAAATCGCCGCGTTCGTCGGCCACCAGCACCACGTCGTATTCGGCGGTCTGGGTGAACAGCGGCATGTCGGCCTGGGCACTGCGGCGCTGGTCGTTGTCGAACTGCCAGGGTTTCTCGGCGACGATCTTCATGCCGAAACGCTTCATGGCCCGGCGCAGTGCGGCGGCGTAGGCCTGGTCTGCGGGTGTCTGGCCGACGATCAGCAAGGCGCGCTGCCATTTGCGCACAACGCTGAACTGGATCAGCGCATCGGCGAGTGTCGCCCGATCAGGCAGGGTGTGCAGCACATTGCCCAGGCAGTCGCTGGTGCGCAGGCTGTCGTCGGGGCTGCCGGCGTTGAACAGCAGGCTGTCGGGCAGGGCGGCGCTGAGCTGGCGCAGGCTGGTAGCGGGTGCATTCACCACGAACAGCCGCAGGCCCCGATCGTGCTGGGCGCGGGCGGCCTGGAGCAGCGCTTCGGGGCTGTCTACGCTGGCGCTTTCGAGGCGGTAGTCGTGCTTGAGAAAACGTCCGGTGCTGTTGCTGTCGACAATCGCCAGCTCGGCGCCGCGCAGCCCGGCATCGGTGGGTTCGGCAATCACATTGGACAGCAGCGGGCCGGGATCGGGGCGATAACCCAGGTAGCCGATGCGCACTTGCAACGCCACGGCATCGCCGGCCTGAGCGGTGGTCGTAGCCAGCAGATAAACCAGGGCAAAACGTGCGAGCCGGCGCATGACATCCTCCATTGCAGGTAGCGCCAGCATAGGAAGGCCACGAGCGCGGGGAAATATGCAGAAAGTACCGCCGGGGCAGTACCAAGGTAGTAGCTCGGCGCGGGCGTCGGGGTTTTAGGATGGCGATAACGTCATTCATCAGGGAGCGGACGGATCGTGCGGATACTCAAGACGCTGCTGTTGCCGTTGTTGCTGATCCTGAGCCTGATCGGGGTTAGTCGCCCCCCATCTTTACCGGTGGGAGCGAGCCTGCTCGCGAATACGGCGGCCCAGCCACCCATGACGTCGCCTGGGCGACCGCTTTCGCGAGCAGGCTCGCTCCCACAGGGGGCCGGTGTCCCACAGGAGGCCGGTGTTCCACACGGGGCCGGTTCAGACCAGGGATCGGGGCGCTAGCCATGTCCGCCCTCTGGCGAATCAACCTCTGGGTCACGGTGTTCTTTGCCCTGGTCGCCGTGGCCTGCGCAACGCTGCTGCTGCACCAGGCCACCGCCGATGTGCAGCGCGAACTGCAATCGGCCGAGTCGGTGGTGCATTACCTGCGCGAAACCGCCGAGCGAGACCCGACCAGCCTGCAATCGCGCCTTACCGGCAGCCTGCGTCACGTGCGGGTGCATTGGCTGGCGCCTGGGGAGAACGCCCCGGCGAACGATCCCGGGTTGCAGGCCTGGCTGGGTCGCCAACTGTTGGCCGACGGCCCGGTTGCGCAGATGGTGGTCCTGCAGGACGGGCGTCGGGCCTGGATCGCTGTCGACCCACGGGATGAAATCGACGAGATCCTCGATTCCCTGGCGCAACTGTTCGGCGTCTGCCTGATGGCACTCTTCGTCAGTTTGCTGGTGATTCGCTGGGCGGTGCGCCGGGGCGTGCGTTTGCTGGATGAATTGCTCCACGCGATGCGCCAGGTGTCCGCCGGGGACTTGCAGGTCAGCCTGCGCACCGAAGGCGTTTCGGAAGCCCAGCAGTTGGCAGAGCATTTCAATCGGATGACCGCCGCGCTGGCCCAGACCCGCGCGGACAACGCCCAGCTGACCCGGGCACTGCTGGCAGTGCAGGAACAGGAGCGCACGCGCTTGTCGCAGACGCTGCACGATGACCTTGGCCAATACGTGGCCGGTATTCGCGCACGGGCCTGTCTGCTGCGCCTGGTCATCCATCAGCCGCCAGCCTTGGAGCAAACGGCAAACGAACTGGAAGAACACTGCGATCACCTGCAAAAAGGCTTTCGCGCGTTGGTCCACGACTTGTATCCGGTGGTGTTGCAGCACCTGCCGTTGTGCGAGGCAATCGGGCTGCTCGCGAGGCAGTGGCAGGACAGACACGGGATCGCCTGTCAGTTGCGAGTCGATGGAGCGTCGCTGTCGATATCCGGGCCTGACAAGGCCCACCTCTATCGCCTGTTGCAGGAAGCACTGACCAACATCGCCCGGCACGCCAACGCCAGTCAGGTACGGATTCGCTTGCAGCACCGCAGCGGCCGCCTGCGCCTGCTGGTGCGCGATAACGGACGTGGCGCGCAGCAACCGGCCCGGGCGGGTGTCGGCCTGCATTCGATGGCCGAACGGGCCCGCAGCCTTGGTGGTGAGCTGCGCATCATCAGCCAGCCCGGCGCCGGGTGGGCGCTGGCCTTGAATATTCCCCTGGAGGTTTCATGAGCATCTTGTTGGTGGACGATCACGCTGTGGTTCGGCAAGGTTACGCCAGCCTGTTGCGAGCGTTGATGCCGGAACTGCTGGTGCGCGAAGCGGCCTCGGGCGAAGAAGCGTTGAGCCAGGTGCAGGAACAGGTGCCGAACCTGGTGATCATGGACTTCGGCCTGCCGGGCATCAGCGGCCTGGAAACCACCCGCCGCCTGCGTCAACGCTTGCCGCAACTGCGCGTGCTGTTTTTCAGCATGCACGACGAACTGCCATTGGTGCGCCAGGCGCTGGACGCCGGCGCCGCGGGTTACCTGACCAAAAATTCGGCACCGCAAATATTGTTGGAGGCGGTGCGCCGGGTGCTGGCCGGCCATGCCTATATCGAGCAGACCCTGGCGACCCAACTGGCCTGCGCCAGCACGCGGCCCGATGCGGACCCGCGCCTGCAATCGATGACCCAACGCGAACTGGAGATCTTCGTCATGCTCGCCAGGGGCACCCCGGCGCGGACCATCGCCGAACAGCTGTGCATCAGCGCCAAGACCGTGTCCAACCATCTGACGCTGCTCAAGAGCAAACTGCAGGTCAGCTCCCATGCCGAACTGGTCCACCTGGGAATCGATATGGGCGTGGTGCGGGTGGCGGGGTGAAATGCTGATCCCCGTGGCGAGGGAGCAAGCTCCCTCGCCACGGTCTCAGTGATCCCAACTTGTGGGGCAGCCGATGCAGTCCTGCATATTCGCATCCTGGAAATTCCCGTAATGCTGGCGCGAGCCACTCAGGTTGGCCTGTTCCAGGTTGCTTTCAGCGAGCTTGACCTCTTGCAGGTTGGCATCGCGCAGGTCGGCGCCCTTGAGGTCGGCCTTGCTCAGCCAGGCCATCTCCAGGTCGGCGGCTTGCAGGTTGGCCTCGTGCAGGCGAGCCCCGGACAAACGGGCGAATTGAAGGTAGGCACCGCTCAGGTCGGCCCGCTGGAACTGTGCCCCCTGGGCGAACAGCCCCCAACCCTGGATTGCCTTGAGCGTGGCGCCGCTGAAATCCGCCAGGCGCAGGTTGCTCTGTTGCAGGCTGGCACGGTTCAGGTTGGCGCCCTGGAGCTGCGCCTTTTCAAGGTTGGCCAGGTCCAGCCGCGCATGACGCAGGTCGGCCTCGCGCAAGTCGGCACCGGCGAGATTCATCTTGCGCAGGTCCTGGCTCGCCAGGTTGGCGCCCCGCAGGTTGGCGCCGGGGCATTGACTGGATTCGGCGATGAGGCAGCCGTTGATGGTCAGTGGGGTGTCGTCGGCGTTGGCACCGGCGGCGAGGAGCAGAAGCAGCAAGGGCAGTGGTTTCATGGCCTACACTCGGGCAAGTGTGGGAGCGAGCTTGCTCGCGATAGCGCAGTGTCAGTCAACATAAATATCGACTGAACGATCGCCATCGCGAGCAAGCTCGCTCCCACAGGGGTTGTGGTGGGGGCAGGGCTCAGGTTGGGTCAGGGTTATTTCTGCGCCGTCGCTTTATCCCAACTCGGAATCTTGAACACCCAGAACGACCCGCCCTGGGCCACCGGTTTGGTCAGTTCGGCCATGTCGCCGCCCCACAACGGCACGGCGCCGCCATAACCGACCGTCACGCCGATGTACTGCTCGCCGTCCTGTTCCCAGGTGATGGGCGGGGAGACGATGCCGCTGCCGGTCTGGAACTTCCACAGCTCCTTGCCGGTTTTCGCGTCGAAGGCCTTGAAGAAGCCGTCACCGGTGCCGGTGAACACCAGGTTGCCCTTGGTCGCCAGCACACCGGCCCACAACGGCAGCGGCTCCTTGTGTTCCCACGCCACCTTGCCAGTGGTGGGGTTCATCGCCCGCAGGCTGCCGACGTGATCGTCGTACATGCGCTTGATGCGAAAACCCATGCCCAGGTAGGCCGAGCCTTTTTTGTAGCTGACCTCCTCGGTCCAGTACTCCTCCTTCCACTGGTTGCCTGGCACATAGAACAGCCCGGTGTCCTGGCTGTACGCCATGGGGTTCCAGTTTTTCCCACCCAGGAACGGCGGCGAAACCTCCACCGGTTTACCCTTGGTTTCGCCTGGCAACGGCTTGGCCGGACGTTGGCCGGGGTTTTCCACGGGCCGACCGGTCTTCAGGTCGATGTGGCTGGCCCAGGTGATGTTGTCGACGAAGGGGAAAGCGTTCTGCAGCTTGCCGTTGTTGCGATCCACCACGTAGAAAAAACCGTTGCGGTCGGCGTGGGCGGTGGCCTTCACCTGTTTGCCGTCCTTGTCCTTGTAGTCGAACAGCACCAGCTCGTTGTTGCCGGAGAAATCCCAGGCGTCATTGGGCGTGTGCTGGTAGAACCACTTCACTTCGCCAGTGCTTGGATCGACTCCCACCTGGCCCGAAGTGTAGAGACTGTCGTAGTCATGCGGATTGCCGTCCTTGGCCGTGCGCGCCCAGGTGTTCCAGGGACCGGGGTTGCCCGCGCCGACGATGATGGTGTTGGTCTCGGGGTCGAAACTGGCGCTCTGCCAAGGCGCGCCGCCACCGTGGCTCCAGGCCTCGACCTTGCCGGTCTCGGTGGTTTTGTCGTCAGGCCAGGAGGGCGCCTTGACGTCGCCGGTCGGCGTGCTGTCCTTGCCGTTGAGGCGGCCCATGTGGCCTTCGACAAACGGCCGCATCCAGACTTCTTCACCGGTGTCCGGGTCGCGGGCGAACAGTTGCCCGACGACACCGAACTCGTCGCCGGAGCTGCCGTGGATCAGCAGGACCTTGCCGCTGGCCTTGTCCTTGATCAGCACCGGGGCGCCGGTCATGGTGTAGCCGCCGGCGTGGTCGCCGAATTTCTTGTTCCAGACCACCTTGCCGGTGTTCTTGTCCAGGGCAACCACCCGTGCGTCCAGAGTCCCGAAGTAGATCTTGTCGCCATAAATGGCCGCACCACGGTTCACCACATCGCAGCACGGCCGGATGTTGTCCGGCAGGCGGTGGTTGTAGGTCCACAGGCGTTTGCCGGTCCGGGCGTCGAGGGCGAACACCCGGGAGTAGGAGCCGGTGACATACACCACGCCGTCGCTGACGATCGCCTGGGATTCCTGGCCGCGTTGTTTTTCGTCACCGAACGAGTAGGACCAGGCCGGGGTGAGCTTGAACACGTTCTTGTCGTTGACCTGGGCCAGCGGACTCCAGCGCTGGGCGTTGGTGCCCATGCCGTATTGCAGCACGTCCTTCGTCGTCAGGTGATCGTTGGCAATGTCTTCCCAGGTCACGGCGGCGTGCGCCTGCGGCCCCAGGGACAGGCCGCCGGCGAGCAGCAAGGCAACGCTCAGGGAGGAGAGGGCAGGTAGCGTTTTTATTGTCATGGTGGGATTTCCCAGTGAGGTTTTGGCCTGACTAGGGTCGGTCTCGCAAGCTTTGTCCGATACGGAAAAAGTCCCGCCCTTGCCGGGAAGACTTCCCAAAGCGCCTGTCTTTGCGACTTGCGTCGTATGGCCCGCTACCAAGGAACTAGACCCCGGCCACCAAAGCAGCATTCGGCCGACGGCGGGCGCTTCCTAAGATGACGGCACGGCCTCTGTGAAGAGGTCTTGCGTGCAATTTCGAGGGCATAACAATGACAACAAAACGCAACGCCATCATCGCTACCGCATTGCTGATAGGGCTGACTGGCGCAGGCTCGGCGTGGGCCCATGGCAACGTAGTGCCCCAGGCAGTGGAAACCCAAGGGCTAACGCCGATCAAGGACACCAACCTGCCGTTGGATGCCGACGGCTGGGCGGCACAGAACCCGTATCGCAATTCTCCCGAACGCGAAAAAGCCGTGGAGATCGGCGCCTCGGCCTACAACCAGAACTGCGCGGCCTGCCATGGCCTTGAGGCCAAGTCCGGCGGTATTGCCCCGGATTTGCGCATGCTTGACGCCGCCGAGGCTGGCGATGAATGGTTTGTCGAACGCGTGCGCCATGGCGCGGTGCGCGATGGCCGGGTGTATATGCCGAAAATGGCCGATTACCTGAGCCAGGAAGCGCTGTGGGCGGTGCGTACCTACCTGGACAGCGTGCACGTCGAGGAGTAATTGCCATGCGCCTGTTCGCGTGGGTGATGTGCAGCCTGCTGTTGTGTGGCCAGGCGGTGCAGGCGCAGGTGCGCAGCTATGACCAGATGATTGCCGCCGGTGAATTGAAGGTCGCGGTCTACAAGGACTTCGCTCCCTACAGCTTTGAAGACCAGGGTCAGCCGCGGGGCGTTGACGTGGAGCTGGCGCAGGCCCTGGCCAAGGCCCTGGGCGTACGGCTGAAATTGCTCTGGGCACCGCCCGGCGAAAAGCTCGACGACGACTTGCGCGACTACATCTGGCGCAGCAGTCCGCTGCACGATCGACAACTGGCCGATCTGATGATGCGAGTGCCTTATGACCATGACTATGTACAAAGGCGCAACGACGTTGGCGAGCTGGAGAACGCCCAGGTCGTGATGTTCGGTCCGTATCAGCAGGAATGCTGGCAAGTGGCGTACGACCGGCGTCGACTGGACTCGGTGGGCAGCGTTGCGGTGTTCCAGCAACACCCCATTGGCGTTGAAGTCGACAGCGTGCCGTCGTTCTACCTGACGTCCGTGTTCAACGGCATGCTCAGTGCCAAGACCCGCCATTATCCCAGCGTTGCCAAGGCGTTCGGGGCCATGCAGGCCGGGGAGGTCGATGCCGTCATGGCGATGCGCGGGGAAATCGACTGGCAAGTGCACCGGACGGCTGATCCGCAATTGGCCCTGGCAGAGAACGCCTATCCGAACATGGGCAAGCAGCGCTGGGAAATCGGCATGGCCGTGCACGAAAGCAACCGGCAACTGGCCTATGCGGTGGAGGAAGCCTTGGAAGCGTTGATCCGCGACGGCAGCCTCAAGGCCGTGTATGCCCGCTATGGCCTGCGCTACGAAGTGCCGGACATGTATCAATAGGAGCGCAGCGATGAACTGGCGAGCGTGGGGCCTGCTGTGGTGTTGCCTGCCGTTGATGGCGAGCGCTATCGAGCCGGGAAAGGACCCGGTGCCTTCCGTGATGTGGGCTTTCTATCACAAGCAACTGCTGGCGGACGCGCCGTTCGTGTTCGACCAGCGAGTCCGGCTGCTGGCGCCACCGTTTGCCGAAGACGCGCGCCAGGTGCCGCTGGAAATCGATGCCCGCGCCTTTACCGGTGACGTCGTGCGTATATTGGCCTGGGCCGAATTGAACCCGCTGCCGAAGATTGTCGACTTCCAGCCCACGGAACGGGTGCTGCCCTGGCTGTCGATCCGTATTCGCATCGAGCAAGCCACTCCATTGCGTGCGGCGGTGCAAACCCGCGACGGGCTGTGGCACGTCGGTTCGACGCTGATCGACGCGGCGGGTGGCGGCTGCACCGCGCCCAGCGTCGTGCGCACCCAACCGGGTTGGGAGAAGCACTTGGGCGAAGTGCTGGGCGGTCGCTACCCGCGGGGCGATTCGAGTCGCCTGCGTCTGCAGGTTGCCCACCCCATGGACAACGGCCTGGTCAGCGGCATCCCGGAGTTTTTCATCAACCAGGCTCGGCTGCTGGACGCCGACGGCAAGCTGTTGGCGCGCCTGGAGCTGTTTCCGGCGGTCAGCGAAAACCCCTCCCTGGGCTTCGACATCCAGGGCCCGGGACAGACCCGCCTGTTGCTGCGCGACAACAGCGGCAACGAGTTCGAAGCTGCCATTCCCTGACCACAAGGAGCACGCCATGCGCTGGTTGTTGCTGATCTGTCTTGGGCTGTGCCTGCCGGCCTGGTCCGCCACCGAGTATTCGCTCAAGCCACGGCAGATCGCCGAGGGCACGTGGCTGCTGGAAGGCAGCACGGATAATTTTGCCAAGGCCAACGGCGGCAATATCGTCAATACCGCGTTCATCGTCACCGAGGCCGGCGTGGTGGTCATCGACACCGGACCGTCAAAGCGCTACGGCGAGGCGCTGCGCCAGGCTATCGCCGCAACGACTGACAAGCCGGTGGCTCAGGTGCTGCTGACTCATCATCACCCTGACCATGTATTGGGCAACCAGGCCTTCAGCGATGTGCCCATCGGGGCGCTGCCCGGCACCACCGATCTGCTGCGACAGCAGGGCGACGCGATGGCGGAAAACATGTACCGGCTGGTGGGCGACTGGATGCGCGGCACCGAGGTGGTGCTGCCGACGCAGGCGTTGAGCCCCGGCACGCTGCAGGTGGGTGAGCATCCGTTGCGCTTGCTGGCGCTGGCCGGGCATACCGGGGCGGATCTGGCGATCCTTGATGAAACCACGGGCGTGCTGTTCGCCGGCGACCTGGTGTTTTATGAGCGAGCGCTGACCACCCCGAACAGCCCCGGCCTGGAGGTATGGCTCAAGGATCTGGACACCTTGCAGGGCCTGCCATGGAAGCAGATCGTGCCCGGACATGGTCCGGTGACGGCGGATGCCCGGCCATTCGCGCAGATGCGCGACTACCTCGGCTGGCTTGACCAACTGATGCGCGACGGCGCGGCCCGGGGCGACGACATGGCCGAGATGATCCGCAGCCCCATCCCCGAGCGCTTCGCCGCGATCAGCCTGAGCCGGTATGAGTTGATTCGCAGCGTCAGCCATCTTTACCCGCGTTATGAGCGGGCGGCGATGAGGCGGGTGGACACAAAGCCCCAGTAACTGCGGCGGTGAGAGGCTTCTGTGGTGAGGGGATTTATCCCCGCTGGGGCGCGAAGCGGCCCCCTGGATCTGTCTGGCATATCGAGTTTTAGGTCTTGGGGCCGCTTCGCAGCCCAGCGGGGATAAATCCCCTCGCCACAGGGGTGGCGGCCTGTACCAAGGAACTAGAAAACTCAACATTGCGGGCAATTGTTGGCGACGGCCCCGAGCCCAAGAATCTGTGGCAGACCGGGAAAATTTCCCGGGTATAACAATAACCGCAGAGGTAGCCGTCATGACTCATCCCGCACGTCGCCAATTCTTCGCCGTGAGCCTGCTGCTCAGTGCCATGCTGCTGTCCGGCTCGGCCTTGGCCGCCGTGACCGACCAGGAAATTCTCCAGGACCCGAAAAACCCACAGCAAATCGTGACCAACGGCCTCGGTGTGCAGGGCCAGCGCTATAGCCCGCTCGACACGCTCAATGTGAACAACGTCAAGGACCTGCGGCCGGTCTGGGCGTTTTCCTTCGGCGGCGAAAAGCAGCGCGGCCAGCAGGCCCAGCCGATGATCAAGGACGGGGTGATGTACCTCACCGGCTCCTATTCGCGGGTGTTCGCGGTGGACGCACGCACCGGCAAGAAACTCTGGCAATACGATGCGCGCCTGCCCGATGACATCCGTCCCTGCTGCGACGTGATCAACCGTGGCGTGGCGCTGTACGGCGACCTGGTGTTCTTCGGCACGCTGGACGCCAAGCTGGTGGCCTTGAACAAGGACACCGGCAAGGTGGTGTGGAGCAAAAAAGTCGCTGATCACAAGGAAGGTTATTCCATCAGCGCCGCGCCCATGGTCGTCAATGGCAAGCTCATCACCGGCGTGGCGGGCGGCGAGTTCGGCGTGGTTGGGCAGATCAGCGCCTTCGACCCGAAAAACGGCGAACTGCTCTGGACCCGACCGACCGTGGAAGGCCACATGGGCTACGTCTACAAGGACGGCAAGGCCGTGGAGAATGGTATTTCCGGCGGCGAGGCCGGCAAGACCTGGCCCGGCGATCTGTGGAAAACCGGCGGTGCCGCGCCTTGGCTGGGCGGTTACTACGATCCGGAAACCAACCTCCTATTGTTCGGTACCGGCAACCCGGCACCGTGGAACTCCCACCTGCGCCCTGGCGACAACCTCTATTCCTCGTCGCGCCTGGCGCTGAACCCGGACGACGGCACCATCAAGTGGCACTTCCAGAGCACGCCACACGACGGTTGGGACTACGACGGCGTCAATGAACTGATCTCGTTCAACTACAAGGACGGTGGCAAGGACATCAAGGCGGCAGCGACGGCCGATCGTAACGGTTTCTTCTACGTGCTCGACCGCACCAATGGCAAGTTCATCCGTGGTTTCCCGTTCGTCGACAAGATCACCTGGGCCTCCGGCCTGGACAAGGACGGGCGCCCGATCTACGTAGACACCAGCCGGCCGGGCGCACCGGGCAGCGAAGCCAAGGGCAGTTCGGTGTTCGTCGCCCCGGCGTTCCTCGGCGCGAAGAACTGGATGCCGATGGCCTATAACCAGGACACCGGTCTGTTCTACGTGCCGTCCAACGAGTGGGGCATGGACATCTGGAACGAGGGCATCGCCTACAAGAAAGGCGCGGCGTTCCTCGGGGCCGGGTTCACCATCAAGCCACTGAACGAGGATTACATCGGCGTGCTGCGGGCCATCGACCCGAAGACCGGCAAGGAAGTCTGGCGCCACAAGAACTTCGCGCCGCTGTGGGGCGGGGTGCTGACCACCAAGGGCAACCTGGTATTCACCGGTACGCCTGAAGGTTTCCTGCAAGCCTTCAACGCGAAGACCGGGGAAAAAGTCTGGGAGTTCCAGACCGGTTCCGGCGTGCTCGGCTCGCCGATTACCTGGGAGATGGACGGCGAGCAGTACGTCTCGGTGGTCTCCGGCTGGGGCGGCGCGGTACCGCTGTGGGGCGGCGAGGTGGCCAAGCGCGTGAAGGACTTCAACCAGGGCGGCATGCTCTGGACGTTCAAGTTGCCGAAAGAATTGGTGGCCAAGCGCTGAGCTGAATTTGTATCTCCCGTAAATGCAAACCTGTGGGAGCGAGCTTGCTCGCGATGGCGGCCGATCAGTCAACATCAATGCTGAATGTGCCGACCTCATCGCGAGCAAGCTCGCTCCCACACAAAACACCATCCATCGGTAAGTCGCGGCATTACCTACGACCAAATAACGAGAGCGCCCCCTGCCAATGACGCATTCGTCCATCGCGCGGGGCTCTCTACCATCGGCCTATCGCCTGTCCCGCGACAGGCATCGACCAGGCAGAGGCCCATCATGATTTACGCACAACCCGGAACCCCAGGCGCCGTCGTTTCCTTCAAGCCGCGCTATGGCAATTTCATCGGCGGCGAATTCGTTCCGCCGGTCCACGCTGAGTACTTCACCAACACGTCGCCGGTCAACGGCGAAGTCATCGGCGAGTTTCCGCGCTCCAGCGCCGCCGACATCGACAAGGCCCTGGACGCCGCCCATGCCGCTGCCGACGCCTGGGGCAAAACCTCGGTCCAGGATCGCTCCCTGGTGCTGTTGAAAATCGCCGACCGTATCGAGCAGAACCTGGAGCTCCTCGCGGTCAGCGAGACCTGGGACAACGGCAAGGCCGTGCGCGAAACCCTCAATGCCGACGTACCGCTCGCGGCTGACCATTTCCGTTATTTCGCCGGCTGCATCCGCGCCCAGGAGGGCGGGGCCGCGGAAATCAACGAACTGACCACGGCCTACCATTTCCATGAACCGCTGGGCGTGGTCGGGCAAATCATCCCGTGGAACTTCCCGTTGTTGATGGCCGCCTGGAAACTCGCCCCGGCCTTGGCCGCCGGCAACTGCATCGTGCTCAAGCCGGCGGAGCAGACGCCGCTGTCGATCACCGTGTTCGCCGAGCTGATCGCCGACCTGCTGCCAGCCGGCGTCCTGAACATCGTCCACGGCTTCGGCCGCGAAGCCGGTGAAGCCCTGGCCACCAGCAAGCGCATCGCCAAGATCGCCTTCACCGGTTCCACCCCGGTCGGCTCGCACATCATGAAATGCGCCGCCGAAAACATCATCCCGTCCACCGTGGAACTGGGCGGCAAGTCGCCGAACATCTTCTTCGACGACATCATGCAGGCCGAACCGGCGTTCATCGAAAAAGCTGCCGAAGGCCTGGTGCTGGCGTTCTTCAACCAGGGTGAAGTCTGCACCTGCCCATCCCGGGCGCTGGTCCAGGAGTCGATCTATGACGAATTCATGCAAGTAGTGCTGACGAAGATCCAGCAGATCAAGCGCGGCAACCCGCTGGACACCGAGACCATGGTCGGCGCCCAGGCGTCCGAGCAGCAGTACGACAAGATCCTTTCGTACCTGGACATCGCCCGGGAAGAGGGCGCCGAATTGCTCACCGGCGGCGCGGCGGAACGCCTTGAAGGCGACCTGTCGAGCGGCTATTACATCCAGCCGACCCTGCTCAAGGGCCACAACAAGATGCGCGTGTTCCAGGAAGAAATTTTCGGGCCGGTGGTGGGCGTGACCACCTTCAAGGACGAAGCCGAAGCCCTGGCCATCGCCAACGACACCGAGTTCGGCCTCGGCGCCGGCCTCTGGACCCGCGACATCAACCGCGCCTACCGCATGGGCCGGGCGATCAAGGCGGGTCGCGTCTGGACCAACTGCTACCACCTGTACCCGGCGCATGCCGCGTTTGGTGGCTACAAGAAGTCCGGCGTCGGGCGTGAGACGCACAAGATGATGCTCGACCATTATCAGCAGACCAAGAACCTGCTGGTGAGCTATGACGTCAATCCGTTGGGGTTCTTCTGATCCGAGACGTCGAACGCCCTGTGGGAGCGAGCCTGCTCGCGAAAGCGCCAGCTCAGTCAGCATGATTTTGACTGATACACCGTCTTCGCGAGCAGGCTCGCTCCCACATTGGATTTGTGTGGCTTCTGAATTGCTACGAACGCACCCCATGCACTCCTTCGAAAGTAGCATTCGGCCCCAGGCCGCCCCCGTGCATTAATGAACCTGCCGGAATCGCCCGGTACAAGAAGAGGAAAGACCCATGTGGACTAAACCCGCGTACACCGACCTGCGTATCGGCTTTGAAGTGACGATGTACTTCGCCACCCGATGAGTGCCGGCCCGGCCTGACGCGTTCGGGCCGGGCTACCCATTGGTCGGATTGCATTCACGGCGCGATGCTTTAGGCTCAAGGTATCCCACGACAATAACAACAGGCTTACCGATGAGCCCCCCTGAAAAAATGAGCCTCAGCCCGCTGCGCAAGTTCGTTTCTCCTGAAATCATGTTCGGTGCCGGCTGCCGGCACAATGTCGGCAACTACGCCAAGACCTTCGGCGCCCGGAAGGTGCTGGTGGTCACTGACCGCGGGGTCATCGCCGCCGGTTGGGTCGGTGATGTCGAAGCCAGCCTGCAAGCCCTGGGCATCGATTACTGCATCTACAGCGACGTTTCGCCCAACCCACGGGTCGAGGAAGTCATGCTCGGCGCCGAGACGTACCGTGAAAACCACTGTGACGTGATCGTCGCGGTCGGTGGTGGCAGCCCGATGGACTGCGGCAAGGCGATCGGCATCGTTGTCGCCCACGGTCGCAGCATCCTCGAATTCGAAGGCGTCGACACCCTGCAGGTACCCAGCCCGCCGCTGATCCTGATCCCGACCACGGCCGGTACCTCGGCCGATGTGTCGCAGTTCGTGATCATCTCGAACCAGCAGGAGCGCATGAAGTTTTCCATCGTCAGCAAGGCGGCGGTGCCGGATGTGTCGTTGATCGATCCGGAGACGACCTTGAGCATGGACCCGTTCCTCTCGGCCTGTACCGGTATCGACGCGCTGGTGCATGCCATCGAGGCGTTCGTCTCCACCGGTCACGGGCCGTTGACCGATCCTCATGCGCTGGAGGCGATGCGCCTGATCAACACCCACCTGGTACAGATGATCGCCAACCCGGCCGACGTCGCCTTGCGCGAGAAAATCATGCTCGGCAGCATGCAGGCCGGGCTGGCGTTTTCCAACGCGATCCTCGGCGCGGTGCATGCCATGTCCCACAGCCTCGGTGGCTTCCTCGACCTGCCCCATGGCTTGTGCAACGCAGTGCTGGTGGAGCATGTGGTGGCGTTCAACTACAACTCGGCGCCGGAGCGTTTCAAGGTGATTGCCGAAACCCTGGGCATCGATTGTCGCGGGCTCAACCATCGACAGATCCGCACGCGGCTGGTGGAACACCTGATTGCCCTCAAGCACACCATCGGTTTCCACGAAACCCTCGGCTTGCATGGGGTGAGTACCTCGGACATTCCGTTCCTGTCGCAACACGCCATGCATGACCCGTGCATCCTTACCAATCCACGGGAGTCGAGTCAGCGGGATGTCGAGGTCGTCTATGGCGAAGCCCTCTGACGAACAGCAAAAGGCCCTCGCCGGGCTGCTGGGACTGGGCAATCATTCGACGCGCAAGAGCCATTACCCGGAGCTGGCGGCGCGTCTCGCCGAACTGGAACAGGCCCGCCAGCATCTGCAGCAACTCAACGACCAACTGGAGCAACGGGTGGCGGAGCGCACCGATGCGTTGCTGGAGGCCAACCACAACCTGCAACAGCAGATCGCCCAGCGCGAGTTGGTCGAGCAACAGCTGCGCGATGCCCGGGACGCCGCCCAGGCCGCCAATCGCAGCAAGGACAAATACCTGGCCGCCGCCAGCCACGATCTGCTGCAACCGCTCAACGCCGCGCGGTTGCTGATTGCTACATTGCGTGAACGCCAGATGCCAGCCGCCGAGCATCTGCTGGTAGAACGCACCCACCAGGCGCTCGAAGGCGCCGAGGACCTGCTCACCGACCTGCTGGATATTTCCCGGCTCGACCAGGCCGCCGTCAAACCCGACCCGGCGCCGTATCGGCTGGATGAGCTGCTCGCGCCGCTGGTGTCGGAATTCCAATCGGTGGCCGGCGCTGCGGGCCTGGAATTGCGCGTGCGATTCGCCGATGAAGCGGTGCTGACCGACTTGCGGTTAATGACCCGCATCCTGCGCAATCTGCTGAGCAACGCCTGTCGCTACACCGACCAGGGCGGCATCCTCCTGGCGGCGCGGCGCCGGGGAGGGCGCTTGAGCCTGGAGGTCTGGGACACGGGCAGGGGCATTGCCGACGATTGCCTGGAATCGATTTTCCTCGAGTTCAACCAACTGGACGTCGGCCGCGCGGCGGACCGCAAGGGCGTCGGCCTGGGGCTGGCGATCGTCGAGCGTATCGCTCATATCCTCGGCTACCGGGTGCGGGTGCGTTCGCGGCCGGGACGCGGCTCGGTGTTCAGCATCGAGGTGCCATTGTCTGCCGAAAAGCCACTGCCCCTGACCCACGCGCCTGCTCAGGCCGTCGCCGGAAACCCGTTGCCTGGGCGCCGGTTACTGGTCATCGACAATGAGCTGAGCATTTTGCAGAGCATGGCGGCACTGCTCGGGCAGTGGGGGTGCGAAGTGCTGACCGCCACCGACGAAGCGGGCGCCTTCGATGTGCTGCAAGGCCGCGCACCGGAGCTGATCCTGGCGGATTTTCACCTCGACCATGGGGTGGTCGGCTGCGAGGTGGTCAAGCACCTGCGCGAACATTTCCAGCAAGCGATCCCCGCTGTGATCATCACCGCCGACCGCAGCGACCAGTGCCGCCGTGCCTTGCGCAAGCTGAATGCGCCGCTGCTAAACAAACCGGTAAAGCCGGGCAAGTTGCGGGCGGTGTTGAGCCAGTTGCTGGGGTAGTCGGTCTTCAATTAAACCTGTGGGAGCGAGCTTGCTCGCGATAGCGGAGTGTCAGGCAAACATGTTCCGGCTGACCCACCGCCATCGCGAGCAAGCTCGCTCCCACAAAGGCATCGGAATGGATAACAATATTTTGTGTTATGTTATCCCCTTTCTTTTGGCAGGAATTCTCATTTCTGATCCTGCAAAGCCCCCGACTCCTGAGTATCGCCATGAGCCTATCCCCAAGCGCGACAAGCCCGTCCGCTGTCATCGCTCCAACCCTCGCTTCCAGTACCGCAACAACCGCGACGCGCCTGCTCGCCATCGATGCCTTGCGGGGTTTTGTCATGTTGCTGATGCTGGTCGACCATGTCCGCGAAACGTTCCTGCTGCACCGCCAGGTCACTGACCCGATCGATGCATTGAGCGTGACCCCGGACCTGTTTTTCACTCGTTTGCTCAGCACGCTCTGTGCGCCAGTGTTCATCTTCCTTACCGGTTTGTCGGCCTGGCTCTACAGCCAGAAACACACCGCCAGCGAGACTTCGGTGTTCCTGCTCAAGCGTGGTCTGTTCCTGGTGTTCCTGGAGCTCACGTTCGTCTGTTTCGCCTGGAACGCCGAGTTTCCGCCGAAGACTTTGTGGCTGCAGGTCATCTGGTGCATCGGCATCTGCATGATCGCCCTGGCGGCGTTGCTGCACTTCAAACGCAGCTGGCTGATCGTGCTGGGCGTTGCCATCGTTGCCGGGCATAACCTGTTGGATGGTGTGGTGCTGGGGCCGGACTCGCCGTTTTTCGTGCCGTGGTCGATTCTTCATCAGCGGTCGTTCATCGAGATCACCGAGTTCACCCGGGCACGCACCACCTACCCGGTGTTGCCATGGATCGGCGTGATCCTGCTGGGTTGGGCGATCGGGCCATGGTTCGGCAAGGACATCGAAGCGGCCACGCGAGTGCGGCGCCTGCTCAAGGTCGGCATCGGCTTGCTGGTGGCGTTCGTGTTTATCCGTTATCTCAACGTCTACGGTGACAAACCCTGGGTCCAGACCGGAGATGCACTGCGCACCTTCATGAGTTTCATGAGCGCGACGAAGTATCCGCCGTCGCTGATGTTCCTGATGCCGACGTTGGCGGTGGGCCTGATCCTGCTGGCGCTTTTCGAAAAAGCCCAGGCGAAGGGCAGCATCGCGATTCTGGCCATCTATGGCGGCGCGCCGATGTTTTTCTACTTGCTGCACCTCTACGTGCTGAAGGCCATGTACCTGGTGGCGGTGTTTATCTGGGGCACCAATCAGGGCGCTTATTTCGGCTTCGACCACTTGCCGATGGTCTGGTTGTGGAGCGTGTTGTTGAGCGTCGTCCTGTTTTTTCCAACGCGTTGGTTCGCAGCGTTGAAACAACGTCGGCGTGACATCGCGATCCTCAAGTACCTCTGATTTCGGGGCGGAGCGCGTATTCACGGCGCGCAACCGAGCCATTAAAACGCCGTCATTTGGTCGGCGTTTTTACCTCGAATGCAAAAATGCGCTTCGGTCTGCTTATTTCCTTCTGTAAACTCCCCCCGCTGCGACAATCGGGCACGGCCTTGGCAGGCCCGATCCAGACCGTTTTGCAGTGTCCCTCACCCAGCTGAAGCCAAGACCTACAAGAAGTCAGCGCCGGAGAGACATAAATGTGAGGCCGATATTGCTCGGCCCCTGTAGGTCCTTCCTCCAGTCCATCGATCCCCGCCTGCTGGCCATGCCGGCATGGGTGCGGACCCTGCTCGAACAGGATTGGGGGACGGAATGGCGTTCCACCCTAGGGATACACACATGTTGAAGAAAACACATACGGCGCTGCTGGGCCTGGCGATGGCGATGGGTCTTGCGACCACGCACGCCGCCGAGCCGAAAAAAGTGGATGTCTTGCTCATTGGCGGCGGCATCATGAGTTCGACCCTCGGCGTCTGGCTCAATGAGCTGGAGCCGGGCTGGACCATGGAAATGGTCGAGCGCCTGGACGGTGTTGCCGAAGAGAGCTCCAATGGCTGGAACAACGCCGGTACCGGGCACTCCGCCCTGGCCGAGTTGAACTACACGCCGGAAGACAAGAACGGCAAGGTCGACATCTCCAAGGCTATCGAAATCAACGAAGCCTTCCAGATTTCCCGTCAGTTCTGGTCCTGGCAGGTCAAGAACGGCGTGCTGAAGAACCCGCGCTCGTTCATCAACTCCACCCCGCACATGAGTTTCCTGTGGGGTGACGAGAACATCGCCTTCCTGAAGAAGCGCTACGACGCTCTCCAGGCCAGCCCGCTGTTCGCCGGCATGCAGTATTCCGAAGACCCTGCGCAGATCAGCAAGTGGGTTCCGCTGATGATGCAAGGGCGTGACCCGAGCCAGAAAGTCGCGGCCACCTGGAGCCCGCTGGGTACTGACGTGAACTTCGGCGAAATCACCCGCCAGTTCGCTGCCCACCTGCAAACCAGGCCGAACTTCTCGCTCAAGCTGTCCAGCGAAGTGGAAAACATCACTCGCAACGAGGATGGCTCCTGGCGCGTTTCGTACAAGAACCTGAAAGACGGTACCGAAACCGAGACCGACGCCAAGTTCGTGTTCATCGGTGCCGGTGGCGGCGCGCTGCACCTGCTGCAGATGTCGGACATTCCGGAAGCCCGTGAATACGCCGGTTTCCCTGTGGGCGGTTCGTTCCTGGTAACCGAAAACCCGACCGTCGCCCAGATGCACCTGGCCAAGGCGTACGGCAAGGCTTCGGTTGGCGCGCCACCGATGTCGGTTCCGCACCTGGACACCCGTGTGCTCGACGGCAAGCGCGTGATCCTGTTTGGGCCATTCGCCACGTTCTCCACCAAGTTCCTGAAAAACGGTTCGTACTTCGACCTGCTGACCAGCACCACGACCCACAACGTGTGGCCGATGACCAAGGTCGGTATCGAACAGTACCCACTAGTTGAATACCTTGCCGGCCAGCTGATGCTGTCGGATGAGGACCGCTTCAACGCGCTGAAGGAATACTTCCCGGACGCCAAGCAGGAAGACTGGCGCCTGTGGCAAGCCGGCCAGCGCGTACAGATCATCAAGCGTGACGAAGAGAAGGGCGGCGTGCTGAAACTCGGTACCGAAGTCGTCGCTTCCCAGGACGGCAGCATCGCCGGCCTGCTGGGTGCCTCGCCAGGCGCCTCGACCGCTGCACCGATCATGCTGAGCGTGCTTGAGAAGGTCTTCAAGGACAAGGTAGCCACCCCGGCCTGGCAGGAAAAACTGCGCCAGATCGTACCGAGCTACGGCACCAAGCTGAACGACAATCCTGAGCGCGTCGCACAGGAATGGGCCTACACCAGCGAAGTCCTGCAACTGGATCCGCCTCCGGCTATCGGCAAGCCAGGCACCGCGGTAGCACCGGCCCAACCGGCTGCTCCTCGCGAGGCCAACCCAGCGGCCGACATGGCGCTGTAAACCGGACGCTGTCTGGTGAGGTACAAAAACGCCGCTCATTGAGCGGCGTTTTCATTTGCAGGCTAGGCCCACCTGTGGGAGCGAGCCTGCTCGCGAAAGCGTTGTGTCAGTTTGCTTAAATGTCGAGTGTGCTGCCTCTTCGCGAGCAGGCTCGCTCCCACAGGGATCAGTGGTGAGGCTCGACCTCGTGGGCGCCCCGAAACCGCGCATCAAAGTCCTCGGCCAACTGCGCCAGGGTAATGCTGCCCAGACGCTTGAGCAGCAACGCCTGGGCCTCGTCGAAGGCGTCCGTCAGCGCTGCGTTCACCGCTTGTTCCACCAGGCATTGCGGGTGGTCGGTCGACAGGCCAAGCGCAAAGATCGACGTGCTGCCCAACGCTTGATGAATATCCAGCAGCGTCATCTCCGAAAGCGGCTTGGCCAGGGCCCAACCCCCGCGATGGCCTTTTTCCGACGTGACGTAACCCTGTTCCTTGAGCAATGCCATGGTCCGGCGCACCACCACCGGGTTGGTGCCGAGCATCTGCGCGAGGGTGTCGGAGGTGGCGGATTGCTGGTGGCGGTCCATGTGGATCAATACATGGAGCATGCGGGACAGGCGTGTGTCGTTTCTCATCGGACTGACAGATTCCATTGCTGGGGCATGTGGGAGTATTACCCGTAATCGCAAAAGTTACGAGACTGTTGACAGCGGCTTTTCAAGAAACTTACGATGTGTCGAGACTTGCCGTGCCATCGAAACCACTCTTGGAGATCGCCCATGGAATACGACGTCATCATTACAGGCGGCAGCTATGCCGGTATGTCCGCGGGTTTGCAACTGGCCCGCGCCCGGCGCAAGGTGCTGGTGATCGACGCGGGCGAGCGTCGCAACCGCTTCGCCGCGACATCCCATGGTTTTCTCGGGCAGGACGGTCGTGCCCCGGACGATATAGCCGGCGACGCCCATGTTCAGCTCATGGCGTACCCGACGGTTGAATGGGTTCGCGACACCGCGACCCAAGCCAGCAGGGATGCCGAAGCTTTTATGGTCGAGACCGCAAACGGCCTGCGTTACCGTTCTCGCCGGCTGTTGCTGGCCACAGGCGTGATTGATGACTTGCCCGACGTGCACGGGCTGACTGAGCGCTGGGGCAAAAGCGTCTTCCATTGCCCGTATTGCCACGGCTACGAGTTGGACCAAGGGCCGATCGGCGTTCTCGCAACCTCGCCGATGTCACTGCACCACGCCCTGATGCTGCCTGACTGGGGGCCGACGACGTTCTTCACCAATGGCGTGCTGGAGCTTGATCCGGAGCAACAGGCGAGCCTCGATCAGCGTGGCGTCACCGTGGTGACCGAGCGAGTGGCGCGTATCGAAGGCGAGCGGGCCGACGTGGTATTGGCCAGCGGTCGGGTGGTCGCCATCGACGGCCTGTTCGTCTTGCCGCGTACGCGGGTTGCCAGTCCACTCGCGGCAGCCCTGGGCTGCGCGTTTGAAGAGGGTCCGCTTGGCGCGTTCATCCAAAGCGACGCGATGACCCGGGAAACCAGCGTGCCGGGCATATTTGCCTGCGGCGATGCGGCCATGCCGTTCGGCTCGGTCGCGCTGGCCGTTGGCGATGGGGTGAGGGCGGGCTCCGGGGTGCATCGGTCGCTGATCTTCCAAGCCCACCCTTGAGTTTCAGACTTGTACAGCCCCGGTTGCCACGGCAAAGGCGAGCATTACCAGGCTGACGCCCCAGGCCCAGAAAAACGTATAGGCCATGTGCTTGCGCAACTCTACGCCGGACAGTGCCAGGGCCAGATACACGCTGGGTACCACCGGGCTGATGGAGAAGCCGGTGTTCTCACCGATCAGCATGGCCCGGGCCACCGCTTCGAGAGGAACGCCAGCGGCGATGGCGACGTCCTTGATCACTGGCAGCAGGGCGAAATAGTAGGCGTCCGGCGAGAAGATCATTCCAAGCGGGACGCCGAAGAACCCGACAATCACATGCAGGTATTGGGCAGCACCGGCGGGCAGAATGTCGATCAGCGCCAAGGCCATGCCGTCTGACATCTTCGCTCCGGAGAGCACGCCCAGCAGCACGGCGGCGGCCATCATCACCAGAACCATCTGTAACGCATCGGACGCATGGGCCTTGAGGCGTTCGGCCTGGGCGTCGAGGGGTGGGAAGTTCAAGGGCAGGGCGATGCCCAATCCGACCATGAAACAGGCGTACAGCGGAAAGATACCGGTGAACAGGCACAGCAGAATGCCGCCGGTCAGGGCCACATTCAGCCAGTAGCGCAGCTGCCGGGGAGAGAGACTGAATTCGCGGCTTTGCATTTGCAGGTCGTCCATGCCACGCGTCGCGGCCGCGCCCAGCGACATCGGTTGGCGCCGCTGGGCGCGCGACCCCAGTATCGTCGCCACCCCGAGCATGCACACCAGGCCCACCATCTGCACCGGCAGCAACCCCAGCCACAGCTCGGTGGCATCGAGCCCCGACACGGCAGCGGCCCGCGCAGTCGTCCCGCCCCAAGGCACCATGTTGATGACCCCGGCCGTGGTCCCCACCAGGCACAACAGCATCGTCGGGCTCATGTTCAGGCGCTTGTACAAGGGCAGCAGTGCCGGGATCGTCAGCAGGAACGTCGCGGCGCCGACGCCGTCAAGATGCACCACTGAAGTCACCAGAACGGTAACCAGCGCCACCGCCAGGGGCTTGCCGCCCGTGCTGCGGATCAACAGGTTGACCAGCGGATCGAACAGCCCACGGTCGCGCATGATGCCGAAGAACAGGATGGCAAACAGAAACAGCGCGGCGGTCGGCGCGACGGTGACCAGGCCGGCCTTGATGAACTCGCCGATCTGCGCGAGGTTGAAGCCGGCGAGCAGGCAGACGACCACGGGAAGGGTGGTGAACGCCACCACCGGACTGATCCGGCGCAGCAATATCAGCCCGATAATGGCAAGCATCATCAGGAAACCCAGGGTTGTAATCATGTTGCAGCCTCTCTTTTTATTGTTGTCGGATGGTGTTGCAGGCGGCGAATCGGTCAGTCTTCCGGTCCCGGCAGGCGCAAGGCCAGGAGCAGGTAGCTCAGGCTTTTTCCATGGCGGTCGAGACCGCAGCTTCGATTCACGCCGCCTTCCAGGGCGTCCTCGAGCACGAAGTTCAACGCCTTCAGGTTCGGCAGTTCATAGCGATGCACCCTGGAGGGCTGGCGCGTCGCGAACTGCTCGGCGACGCGCTCGCAGCTCAGCACCCGAAGCAGCCAGGGATAATGGGCCGGGTCGTGGGGAAATACCGCGATGCTGAGGATATTGCCTTTGTCGCCGGCACGGGCGTGGGCGAAGTCGGCTAGGGTGACCAGGCTCATCAGTACCACTCCAGGGCTGTATGGATTTCATCACGCGGCAGCAGGAAGCTGCGGGTGGTAACGGCTTCTGCGAGGTGGCGCCGGACGCCACCGCCGCCAGCCGGTCCGTTGGTGTAGAGCGACTCGACTTCTGCCAGGAGGGTTTCGAGCAGCGATCGGTCGGTGTGGGTCAGGCCGATACGCACCCGCACGTCCTCCAGCAAAGGCGCCTGGGCCAGGTGTTTTTGCAGATAACGGCCACCCTGGTCGTTGAACAGGCTGGCGACTCCCGACAGGTCGATCCAGGGCTGTACACCTGGCGCCAGACGATCGAAACGCTGCAGCAGGATGTCGCGCGCCAGGGCGGCACGCGCCACGGCACCGGGGCCTGCATAGGAAATCTCGGCCTCGCCGAACCAGAGTCCGCGCATCCCCGCCAGGCCCTTGAGGGTGTCGGGGCGCGGATGGCCGATCACACCAGTGACTTCCACCCGGTCGTTCCCCAGGTCCTGTACGTGAGCCGCGCCCAGATCCAGCACGACGTCCGGCGTCAGATAACGTCGCGGGTCATGGACTTCGTAAAGCAATTGCTCCTTGACGGTCTGCTCGCTGACTCGTCCGCCGCTGTTGCGCGTCTTGCCGATGATCAAGCGGCCGTCCTGTTGAATTTCGGCGATCGGGCAGCCAAGGTTGGCCGGATCCGGGATGTCCTTCATTCCGGGATGGGCGAAATAGCCGCCAGTGACCTGGGCACAGCATTCCAGCAGGTGCCCGGCGGCGGTCGCGACGGCCATTTTTTGCCAATCGTCGGCCTTCCAACCCAACCCATGGCGGATCGCGCCTACCGCCAGGGACGGATCCGCAACCCGGCCACACAGCACGATGCCAGCGCCCTCGGCCAGTGCCTGGACGATGCCGTCGGCCCCGGTGTAGACGTTCACCGAAACAGGCTGTTCATCGGCACTCGACGACAGCCATCGTTCATAGCGCGGAGGCGTTTCTTCGAGCAGGTCGTCGCCCAGTACGCAGGCGATTTTCAGCGCCGGGAAACGGCCGGCCAATTCGTCGCGCAACCGTTGCGCGGCGGCCCTGGGGTTGGCTGCGCCGCCGTTGGTGATGATCGCAATGCCGGCTTCGATGCAAATGTCCAGCATGGGTTCGAGGAAGTCGAACAGGCGCGCGGAGTAGCCCGACCGTGGATCGAGGCGCTTGCGCAATTGCGCCTCGGCGAGGGTCCGTTCAGCCAGCAGCTCCAGCATGATGTAGCGCTGGCCGCTGCGTTGCGCCATGTCCTGGGCCAGGCGTAGCGCGGCGTCGGGCCGATCATTGGCAAAACCTGCGCCACACCCGACGAGAATTGTTTTTGTCATGTTCGTGTTCCACTGAAGGGTGGCCCCATAGTGGAGAGACAGAATTAATCTGTGAATTTTAAAGATAGAATCAATTGATCCAGTAATTTTATGAGCCGGTCATGAACGTTTCTTTCCGACAGCTTCGAGCCTTCATCCTCATCGCCGAGACTTCAAGCTTCACCCGCACCGCGGAACAGTTGCATCTGTCACAACCGGCGCTGAGCTACAGCATCCGCAAACTGGAAGAAAGCATGGGGTTGCAGCTGCTTGCGCGTAATACCCGCAGCGTCGAGTTGACGCCAGCCGGCGAGCATTTCCTGCCCCAGGCCAGGCGCATGCTGCGGGACATGGACGATGCCGTGCGCGATGCTCGCGACACCTTGAGCCTGAGTCGCGGCACGCTTCGGCTCGCGGCGTTGCCCACGGCTGCCGCGTCGTTTCTGCCGATCGCCATGGCTGCTTTCCAGCGTGAAAACCCCGGCGTGACGGTGAGCCTGCTGGATGGCCGCGCCGGAGAGATCCTCGGCTGGGTGCAGCGCGGCGAGGTAGACGCCGGCATCAGTTCGCTGCCTGACGACCTGTCTGGGCTGAGCTTCGAGCGCCTGCTGGATGACAATCTGGTACTGCTGAGCCACAAGCCCTCGCAGGGTGACGGCCAGGAGGAGTGGACGCAGCAGCCCTACATTGCCCTGACGCCTGATACGAGCATCCGGCCTTTGGCTGACGCGGCGCTGCGCTATTTGAACGTGGATGCAGTCCCAGCCTGGGAGGTGGCGCATATGAGCACGGCCACGGCGCTGGTACGGGAGGGGCTGGGATTCTCTTTATTGCCGGCCAGTTGCACGGCGGTGTTCAACATCGGCGAACAGTGCGCTGTAACCCCGATCGATCAGCCGGCCAAGCGTTCGATCGGGCTGTTGCAGCGCAAGCCGGTGGCACAATCGCCGTCGTTGAGCCAGTTCATGGGACATGTGCGGCGGGTTTTGCGGGGGGGGTGAGGCGGGCGCTTGATGTGGGGCCGTCTGCCGCCTTCGCGAGCAGGCTCGCTCCCACATTGATTGCGGCGTACCCGAATGACGCTTCAGGTGCTCTTCTGTGGGAGCGAGCCTGCTCGCGAAGGCGCAAGCCCGGTCAGCACCGGTCATTGAGTACCGAACATCGCCGTCCAGTAGATCCCCGCGTCACTTTTCGGGTCCACCGCATACCCGGCTCCCAGTTCGCGAAATTGCGGGTTCATCAGGTTGGCACAATGCCCGGGGCTGGCCAGCCAGCCGTCCACCACTTTCAAAGCCGTGTCTTGCCCAGCGGCGATGTTTTCGCCGATGGCCTGGCCCAGATAGCCGGCCAGTTCGGCGCGGTCGCCGGGCGTGCGGCCATCGCGGTCCTTGTGGTCGAAGAAGTTGTTGTTGGCCATGGCTCGGGTGTGATTCACCGCCGCCAGGGCCAGGGTGGCGTTCCAGGCCAGTGGAGTGGTCGCGGTGTAGGCCTCGGTGCCGCAGCGGCGCGGTTGCGCGCGGGCGCTGTTGATGAGTTTGAGCAGTTTCTGGCCTTCGGCTTGCCAATCGCCCAGTCGCGCCGACAACAGCGGGCGAGCCAGCACGATGCGCCATTCGCGGTCCAGTCGGCTGACACCGACGTCAATGAACTGCGGGTCCAGCACGACCTGGCAGAAACTTTCCTGCACGGCCTTCATCGCCGCTTGCGCGTCGCGCGGCCCGGACAGGCTGATCGCTTGCACGTTGACCATCGGATAGGCCGCCCGGGCCAACGCCTGTTGCAGATCGCCGATGCCATTGGCCGACAGGATCAACCGCGAATCCATCGCCAGCGGCGGCAGCTCCAGGGACGCCTGGCCGGCGCAGCTCTGGGACTGGCTGCGGTAGAGGTTGATGGACTCGACCAGTTTCGTCTCTTCGGTGGCTACCGCACTGACGGCGAACGTCAGCCCCAGCGACAGCGCGGCAAGACGCATGACGGAAAAAATCGCACGCATGTAAATCTCCCTTGAGCGGACGGCGCCTATGATGCGCAATTTTTGCCCCGCTGGGGCAACGGTATTCACGCTCTCTTGAAATCCCAGGGACGGCACCGTTTGGTACCGTTCGGGACGCTCCTCAAGTAGTGGGATCAATTTTCAGGCGAATAGGTCCATTTTCATCGTCTCAAGGCCGTAAAACCTGCGATGCGTCAGCTCATCCAGTTACCGCCGTCGACGTTATAGGTCTGCGCCACCACGTATTCGCTGTCAGCCGAGGCCAGGAAAACCGCCATGCCGACGAGGTCCTGGGCAGTACCCATCCGGCCATAGGGGACCTGCTGAGCGACCTGACGCTTCTTTTCCCCCAGGGTCAGGTTCTCGTGGCGCGCAAACAGCGCGTCGACGCCGTCCCAGTGCTCGCCATCCACCACGCCAGGAGCGATGGCGTTGACGTTTATCCGATGCTTGATCAAGTCCAACCCGGCGGACTGGGTCAGGCTGATCACCGCCGCCTTCGAGGCGCAATAGACCGCCACCAAGGCCTCGCCACGCCGGCCGGCCTGGCTCGCCATGTTGATGATCCTGCCGCCGTGGCCCTGGCGGATCATCTGCCGGGCGGCGGCTTGCAGCGTGAACAGGGCGCCGGCCACGTTGATGGAGAACAGCCGCTCATAGCTCTGCCGGGTGATTTCGACGATGGGCGCCAGATCGAACAGCGCCGCGTTGTTGATCAGGATGTCCAGCTTGCCCGCCCGGGCGACGACTGCCTCGATCGCCTGGTCGATCGAGACCTGGTCCGTCACGTCCATCCTTAACGCGTAGGCGTTGTCGCCCAGTTCGCTGGCGGTGGCCTGGGCCCGGTCCAGATCGATATCGGCAATCGCCACCGTCGCGCCTTCGTCGATATAGGCCTGGGCGAATGTCCTGCCGATGCCACGGGCGGCACCGGTTATCAGCGCGCTTTTTCCTTGCAGTCGTTTCATGGGGAATGGTCCTGTTCTGGTAACAAAAATGAAGGTCGGTGGCTCTTGTGGCGAGGGAGCTTGCTCCCGCTGGGTTGCGCAGCAACCCCAAAAACGGCCAATGCGTTTCGTCAGGTAAACCGCATTAACCGGTTTTACGACTGCTGCGCAGCCGAGCGGGAGCAAGCTCCCTCGCCACGGGTATTGGATGAACCGTCATTGCTTGGGCAGCAGGACGGATCCGCCGTGTCGATGGCGATTACAGCAGTGCCATTGAAGGTCGACAAACACGCAGAGGATCCCTGCGTGATACTTTTTTAACTGACCAACATGGCGGTAAAAAAAGTATCAGTGGAGCGTCAGAGCGAAGCTGGCGGACCGCTGGGCACCCGGCGTAAGGTGCGGTCCATAACGATAAGAGAGGCGCAACATGCCTGATCACCGAACGCTCCTTTACGGCCAGCAGCCGCCCGAGCTGGAAGTCATCCTGCCGGAGCCGGAGAACAGCTTCCGCTGGTACGAGCATGACTATCCTTATCCCATGGCGCGCTGGAATCACCACCCGGAGTTTGAAATTCACTTGATCCGTCGGGGCAGTGGCAAGCTGTTGGCGGGTGACTACATCGGCCCGTTTGGGCCCGGCCATGTGGCGATGATCGGTCCGGACCTGCCCCACGACTGGATGGGCGACCTAGCGCCTGGCGAGCATCTGGCTGGGCGCGACGTGGTGTTGCAGTTTGACGGAGCCACCCTGATGGCCCTGCGTCAGACACTGCCGGAACTGGGAAACCTGCAACGCCTGTTCGACCAGGCACGCCGTGGCCTGGCCTTTAGCGGCGACACCGCGCGGCACGCGGCGCACCTGCTCGAAGCGATCGGCCCGGCCCAGGGGCTGGCGCGGCTGGCGCTGTTTTTCCAACTACTCGACACCCTTGGCCGCGCCTGCGAAAGCGATGTCTTCTGCCTGGCCAGCCCTTGCTACGCGCCGACGCTCGATGAGCGCAGCTCGGCGCGCATTCAGAAAGCCTTCGAATATTTGCAAGCCGAATTGACCGGCGACCTGCGTCTGTCGGTGATCGCCCGGCAACTGGGCATGAGCGAACCTGGTTTTTCTCGCTTCTTCAAGCGCATCACCGGCCACGGATTCATCGACCTGATGCGCAAGCTCCGGGTCCAGCGCGCCTGCCGGCTGCTTTCGCAGAGCGAAATGGCGGTGACTGACATCTGTTTTGAGGTGGGCTACAACAACCTGTCCAACTTCAATCGGCATTTCCGCATTGAGATGAACCAGACGCCCAGCGACTATCGCCGGGGCGTTATTTCCGGCTCGCCACATCCAGACACGCACCCGCATTCGACAAATCCTCGCTGAATCTGCGTTCATGCCCAGTGTCGAAATTGTGAGCCGGCAATCAAGCGCGGCTCGTCATTGAACAGAACCGCGACCATGCACCAGAAAACCTACGAATTGCTGGAAGTCGCCAACGGCAAGCCCATCAAACTCTGGACCCAGGGCGTGCCGGTGGAGGCCGAAGCTCGCCAGCAATTGCTGAACACGGCAAAAATGCCATTCATTTTCAAACACCTGGCGGTGATGCCCGATGTGCACCTGGGCAAGGGCTCGACCATCGGCAGCGTGATCCCGACCGTAGGCGCGATCATTCCGGCGGCAGTGGGGGTGGATATTGGTTGCGGCATGATCGCCGCGCGCACTTCGCTCGATGCCGCCGATTTGCCGGACAGCCTCCAGGCCCTGCGCAGCGCTATCGAAAAAGCCGTGCCCCATGGGCGCAGTCTCAGCCATGGCGGACGCGACAAGGGCGCCTGGAGCAACGTCCCACGCGAGGCTGACCAGGCGTGGGTCGCGCTGGCTGCGCGCTTCAAGGCGATTACCGACAAATACCCGAAGCTGGCCCGGACCAACAACCGGCAGCATCTGGGTACGCTGGGCAGCGGTAATCATTTCATTGAAGTGTGCCTGGATGAGGCCAATCGGGTCTGGTTCATGTTGCACAGCGGTTCCCGGGGCGTGGGCAATGCCATCGGCAATCTGTTCATCCAGTTGGCCCAGGCCGACATGCGCCAGCACCTCGCCAATCTGCCAGACCGTGACCTGGCCTACTTCGAGGAGGGCAGCCGGCATTTCGACGATTATGTCGAAGCGGTGGGCTGGGCCCAGGATTTCGCCCGGCAGAATCGGGCCTTGATGATGGACGCGGTGATACGCGCCGCCCGGCAGGTCATCGGCAAACCGTTCGAAGTGGCGCTGGAAGCGGTGAATTGTCATCACAACTATGTGCAGAAGGAGCGACACTTCGGACACGACGTACTGGTGACGCGCAAGGGCGCGGTGTCGGCCAGGAAAGGCGAGTTGGGTATCATCCCCGGTTCGATGGGCGCCAGGAGCTTTATCGTGCGCGGCCTGGGCAACGAGCAATCGTTTTGTTCGTGTAGCCACGGTGCCGGCCGGGTCATGAGCCGGACCGAGGCGAAAAGGCGTTTCAGCGTCGAGGATCAGGTCCGCGCGACCGCCCATGTGGAATGCCGGAAAGACGCTGCGGTGATTGATGAAATTCCGATGGCATACAAAGACATAGACAAGGTAATGCATGCACAACGTGAACTTGTCGAAGTGCTGCATACGCTGCGTCAGGTCGTGTGCGTGAAAGGTTAGCGGAGCCAGCATGTTGAGCATTGTCGAGCAGGCAGCCAGTGAAGCGTTGCGCCAGCGAATGGAGGCGGCCGGTTGCGCTTTCGAATTCCTGGCGCTTGCTCCCGAGGCGGATGTAATCGTCGATCAGTCGCTGCACCGCCAGGCCGTGGACCGACTGTTCCAGCACATCGAGGCACAATGGCTTGAACGAGATCGCCAACTGCGCCTTGATCCGCGCTATGCCGATATCGCCCCACCGAGCATGCACTGGGACCTGAGCAAGGCCGTTCCCAAGGCGCTGGGTCAGGATCAGGTCATTCGCCTCATGCGCGCGAGAAAGACTGAACGCAACCCGCAAGCCTATGCCTTGTACGACGCGTTTTGCGAGCCGCCCTACAGCACCCGCTTCAACAACGACACGCCCCAGGCGCTGTTCAAAGAGTGGCTCGATTTGCTGGGGCTTGTGCCGGATAGCGGCGTGGTGGTGCTGGACTGGGTCGAAAACTTCAACTTCAACGGATTGGCCAGCGACGAGCCCGATCCCGCCCGGGATCCCTGGAGCGACTATTTCGATGATGGCCTGGAGTGGTGGGGGGTGTGGTGCCTGAGCATCTGGAATCCCGAGCGCCGGACCCTGGGTGTGCTGACGGCGAGCACGACGGATTAAAGGCCTCAATATCGGGCGCAGATACAGAACTGTGGCTAGGGTTCCACACAGCGCGGTCGCGTATTGAACCAGGCTCCGTGGCGAGGGGATTTATCCCCGCTGGGCTGCGCAGCGGCCCTAAAGCAGTTAACTCAATCTGCCTGGGACTACCGAGTAGTCCAGTTTTGGGGGCCGCTGCGCAGCCCAGCGGGGATAAATCCCCTCACCACAGGTTTGGTGCCAGTTCTGTGTTCAGTCTGGCTTACCGCGTTGGTGTTTCTTCAACCGGTAGGCAAACTGCGCCCGGCTCAAGCCCAGTGACCTGGCTGCCGCCGCCAGGTTGCCGCTGTTCAGTTGCAGGGCTTCGTTGATCAGGCGCGACTCCAGGCCATCGATGGAGAAGTCCGCGTCCCATTGGCTCAGGGACGGCAACAACGGCGCCTTCGCCGTGGCGTCGCTCGCGGCCGGCGCCAATGACGTGAGCCCGCCATTGCCGTCCACCGAATACGCATCCGCCGGCAATCGCTCGTCGCGAAACAGATGCACCAGATCAATGGCCTGGCCTTCTTCACTGGCAATCAAGCCGCGCTCGATGAGGTTCTGCAGTTCCCGCACGTTGCCTGGGAAGTCGTAGCGCAGCAGCATCTTCAAGGCGCGCATGGTCAGGCCCACCGGTGTACGACCGTATTCCCGGCAGAAGCGCTTGAGGAAGGCATTGATCAGCAACGGTATGTCATCGCGGCGATCGCGCAAGGGCGGGAGGGCAATGGGATAGACGTTGAGCCGGTAGAACAGGTCTTCGCGAAACTCGCCTTGCGCCACGGCTTTGCGCAGATCGAGGTTGGTCGCCGCGACCACTCGCACGTCGACCTTGATGGCATGGCCGCCACCGACCCGCTCGATTTC
Source organism: Pseudomonas sp. Z1-29 (assembly GCF_051131995.1). NCBI lineage: Bacteria > Pseudomonadati > Pseudomonadota > Gammaproteobacteria > Pseudomonadales > Pseudomonadaceae > Pseudomonas > Pseudomonas sp. Z1-29. The sequence continues at coordinate 2,879,106 of NZ_CP071645.1, forward strand.
CCGCTCCTGCAACGCGCGCAAAAGCTTGCCTTGGCCGGCCAGGCTCAGGCAGGTGATTTCATCGAGGAACAACGTGCCGCCATCGGCCCGCTCGAAACGGCCGGGGCGTGAATGGGTGGCGCCGGTATAGGCACCGCGCTCGACGCCGAACAGCTCGGCTTCGATCAGGTTGTCGGGAATGGCCGCGCAGTTGAGGGCGATGAACGGCCCCTGGCGGCGCCGGCTCAATTGGTGCAGCTGACGGGCGAACATTTCCTTGCCCACGCCAGACTCGCCGGTGACCAGCACGGTGGCCGGTGTCAAGGCGACCCGTTGCAGAGCCAGCGTCGCCGCGTTGAACGCCGCACTGGCGCCAATCAGCGGTTGTTCGCTGTCAGGCAGCGGATCACTGGCAGCCATTGGGTCGGGCCTGGCGTCGGACGGCAAAGGCGCCGCCGGCTGTGAGGCATTGAGGTAGCTCAGGTCGCGCTCGATATCGCCCCATTGCTCAGCGGTCTTGCCGACGACACGACAGCGCTCATGCCCCATGCCCCGGCATTCCACTTCGCGAAAGACCACCAGTTGCCCGAACAACCCGCTGACGAAGCCGATCGCGTACCCCAGCTCTGTCCAGCACACCGGATCCTGCCCGGTGCCATAGGCGGCGATGTGTTCGTCGGCTTCGCAGGAGTGGTGCCAGAGAAATTCCCCCTCGTAGAACCCCGATTCCGCATCGAACTTGAAATGCAGCGGCTCGACCTTGGTCATGCCTTCGAGGGTATGCAGGTGCGTGCCTGCGCGAAACACCGCGGCTGCGTCGGCGTGGGGCCAGCGTTCACGAATCAGCCGGGCGTCCCGGGCGCCGGAGCAATAGCCGGTGCGGGTGAGCATGCCCCGGGCCTGCTCCAGCCCCTGGCGCTCGATGATTTCCCGACGCAACGCGCCGAAGGACGAACTGTGCAGCAACAACATGCGTTGGTCGTTGAGCCAGATACGCCCGTCATCGGGGGAGAAAAACAGGCAGTTGGTCAGTTCTGCCGGGGTTGGCGAGCTGCTGTCGCTCAGTTCCTTGCTATCGCCGCGTGGACGAAAAGGCTCGGCAGCGATCCGCTCCGGCAGCGGACAGTGGGGATTATTCATTGTTATTGCCCCTGAGGTGGTAGTCGAAATGAACACCTGGTCAGATAGTTATTAAGCATAACTTTATCAAATGAACAAGTGGCGATCGGCCAGCGGCTGGTTCGACGCCAGCAACGCTGCCCTTTGCCAGCCGGAGAGCCTTGATCCAGAGCCTTGCGCCAAGTTTGTGCAGGACCGCGGGTGAATTCGGCACACGGCTTGCTCAGCCACTCCTACGGCGTTTGCGCCAGCGTCGGCAAGGCGTGGCAAACGATGACAACAACAAAGAGCCGGGAGCTTTAAATGTCTGCATCCGAAAACCACCTGCTAGCCCAGGTGATCGCGTCCGAATGTGTCTTCAACGGGAATTGGGTGCCTGCCTCGGGCCCGTTGCTGACCATCATCGAGCCGGCCACCGGTGAGGCGCTGATGCGCAGTGCTTCGGCCGATGCTGCCGATATCGCCAAGGCCAGTCGCGATGCGGCCCTGGCGCAACCGGCCTGGGCCGCCCTCGGTCCACGGGAACGGGCGGCGATCTTTCGCAAGGCGGCTGACGTCGCCGAACGCTCCTTCGCGGAACTGGCGCTGTACGTCGCACGGGAAACCGGCGCGGCATTGTTCAAGGGCCAACACGAGGTGCGCGAGGCGATCGTGCTGTTGCATCAGGCCGCCGGCATGCTGTCTCAGGCTCATGGCGTGGTGCTGCCCAGCGAGGCAGGGCGCCTGTCTTATGCGCGGCGCTTGCCCCATGGTGTGATCGGAGTGATCTCGCCGTTCAACTTTCCCCTGGTATTGTCGATGCGCTCCGTGGCGCCGGCCCTGGCGGCGGGCAATGCGGTGGTGCTCAAGCCGGATCCGCAGACGCCGGTCAGTGGCGGCTTTCTGATTGCCCGTCTCTTCGAAGCCGCGGGCCTGCCCAAGGGCTTGTTGCAGGTATTGCCCGGTGCGGCCGACGCCGGGGAAGCGCTGTGCCGTGATCCCAACGTCAAGATGATCGCCTTCACCGGTTCCACCGGCGCCGGTCGCAAGGTGGCCGAAGTGGCCGGGCGCAACCTCAAGAAAGTCGCGCTGGAGCTGGGCGGCAAAAACCCCTTGATTGTCCTCGAAGACGCCGACCTGGACCTCGCGGCCCGCAATGCGGCCTGGGGCGCCTGGTTGCATCAGGGGCAGATCTGCATGGCCACCGGGTTGATCCTCGCCCATGAGTCGATTGCTCAGGCCCTCATTCAGAAACTGGTGGATAAAGCCCAGGCGTTGACGGTCGGCAACGCCGCCCGCGAGGAAGCCGCGCTCGGACCGTTGATCAACCAACGCCAGTTGCAGCGCGTGCACGACATCGTCAATGACAGCGTGCGCGCGGGGGCGAGGCTGGAAACCGGCGGTAACTACGACCGTTTGTTTTATCAACCGACCGTGCTCAGCGGCGTGAAGCCGGGCATGCGTGCCTTCGAGGATGAAGTCTTCGGTCCGGTGGCGAGCGTGGTCAGTTTCGCCAGCGACGAGGAAGCCATCGAGCTGGCCAATCGCAGCGAGTACGGCCTGTCGGCGGCGGTCATTTCACCCTCGGTGGGCCGGGCCATGGCGATTGGCGAGCGATTGCAGTGCGGCATGCTGCACATCAATGACCAGACTGTCGCCGACGAGTGCATCAACCCGTTCGGTGGGCGCGGCGCTTCGGGCAATGGCGGCAGCGTCGGCGGCCCGGCGGACTGGGACGAGTACACCCAGTGGCAGTGGGTCACGGTCAAGGACAAGGCGCCTGTCTATCCGTTCTGACCGGTCGGTTTCAACGGGGCAGATAAAAATAACAAGAGGATTCAACATGAAACTCGACAACAAAATTGTACTGGTGACCGGCGTCTCGTCGGGCATCGGTGCCGCCACGGCGAGCCTGCTGCGTGCCCACGGCGCCCGGGTGATCGGCGTGGACCTCAAGGCGCCGCACCAGACCCTGGACGGTTTTGTACAGGGTGACCTGAGCAGCGCCGAGAACATCGACCGCCTGCTGCCGCAGCTACCCGCACGGTTCGATAGCCTGTGCAATATTGCCGGGGTGCCGGGCACCGCCAATCCGCAACTGCTGGCGCGGGTCAACTACCTCGGGTTGCGCCACTTCAGCCAGGCGTTGCTGCCACGCATCAATGCGGGCGGGAGCATCGTCAATATCGCCTCGATCCTTGGCGCCGAATGGCCGCTACGCGTAGAGCAGCACAAGGCGCTGGCGCGCAGCGAAGGGTTTGCCGCCGGGCAAGCCTGGCTGGCTGACCACCCGGTGCCGGACCAGACCTGCTACCAGTATTTCAAGGAAGCCTTGATCGTCTGGACCTACCTGCAGGCCCAACCCTGGTTCCTGGAGCATTCGGTGCGCATGAACTGTGTCGCGCCGGGGCCGGTCTTCACGCCCATCCTCGACGACTTCGTGAGCATGCTCGGCGAGGCTCGGACCCAGGCCGATGCCCATCGCATGAAGCGTCCCGCCTACGCCGATGAGGTAGCGGCGGTGATCGCCTTCCTGTGTGCCGACGAGTCGCGCTGGATCAACGGCGTCAACCTGCCCGTCGATGGTGGATTGGCCTCCACCTACGTTTGAGAACCCAAGCCGCCACCCGAGCGGGTGGCGGCAAAGCCATGCCAAACAATAACAATAATGAGAGCACCCCATGGACAACCTCAAAGACAGCTTTGGTTTCAAGCATTGCGCGCTATTCCTGGCGCTTTGCAGCAGCGGTGTGATGGGCGAGAGGGCCGAGGCCATGCAAATGGACCTGGGTGACTCCGACTGGAAACTGCGCTGGGACAACACGATCAAGTACAGCCAGGCCTGGCGCCTGCACGGACAGGACAGCCGTCTGGTCAACGCGCCGACCGCCAATGGCCTGTACCCCTCGATCCAGAGCCAGGGCGACAAGAACTTCAGTCGCGGCCTGGTCTCCAACCGTCTCGACCTGTTTTCCGAAATGGACCTCAGCCGGCAAAACTACGGGCTGCGGGTTAGCGGCGCGGCCTGGTACGACGATATCTACAACCAGGACACCGACAGCAGCGAGCAGCCACATTTCCTCAGCGAAACCCGCGAGCTGCATGGACGCGACGCTGAGATTCTCGATGCCTTCGTGTTCCTGCGCGGAGACCTCGGGGATGACTCCCAAGGCGTGGCGCGTCTTGGACGCCACAGCCTGATCTACGGCGAAAGCCTGTTCTACGGCGGCAACGGCATTGCCAATGCCCAGGGGCCGACCGATGTGGTCAAGTTGCTCAGCGTGCCGGGCACACAGTTCAAGGAGATCCTGCGTCCGGTCAATCAGATTTCCGGGCAGTTGCAGATCAACCCGCAGCTGTCGGTGGGCGCCTACTATCAGTTCGAGTGGGAACGTTCCAACCTGCCCGGCGCCGGCAGCTACCTGAGCGACGCCGACGCCATCGGTTACGGCAGCGGTCCGCTGCGTGAGGTATTCGGCAACGACACGGTGAACGGCGGCGACCTGAAACCGCGCAATTCGGGGCAGGGCGGTATGCAGATCCGCTTCAAGCCGGCCGGCACAGAGCTGGAGCTGGGTTTCTACGCGGCCCAGTATCACGACAAGGTGCCGATCGGCTTGTATGCCTACCTGGACGGTCCGGCGGCTGCGGCCAGCGGACTGCCGATCCTCGGCTCCTATCGCCAGGTCTACGCCGAAGACATCAAGACCGCCGGCGTCAGCTTTTCTACCGCTTACGGTCCGTTCAACTTTGCCGGTGAATCGTCGGTGCGCTGGAACGCGCCGCTGGTGAGCAACCTGCAAGTAGTGACCCCCGGCATGCAGGCCGATGGTGGCGACGATGCGCTGTTCGCCCGAGGCAAGACCGCGCACGTCAATCTGTCGGCGATCTACCTGCTGTCGCCCACCGCTTTCTGGGACGGCGGCTCGGCCCTGGCCGAGCTGGCCTGGAACCGCACCCTGAGCGTGACCGAGAACGCTGCCGCGCTGGATTCCAATACCACCCGGGATGCCACCGCGTTGCGAGTATTGATGGAACCGGCGTACTTCCAGATCGTCGACGGGATCGACCTCACCGTGCCGATCGGCATGGGGATTGTGCTTGATGGACGTTCATCGGCGGTGAACAAATCCGGCTTCGGCAATACCCATTCCGGCGACTGGAGCGTCGGCCTCAAAGCCACCTACCTGCAGCGCTGGGATGTCGGCCTCAATTACGTGAACTTCTTCGGCGCACCCAAGGCCGGGCTGCGCGAGGACGGCAATTTCAGTTACGGCCAGTCGTTGGCCGACCGCGACTTCGTCTCGCTCTATGTGAAAACCTCATTCTAACAAGGTGGATTCGCCATGCAGAACCCAGCATTCCTGAACACCTGCGTCCTCGCCCTTGCCCTGGCCGGCATGAGCCTGGCGCAGGCGGCGGTATCGCCTGAGCAGGCCGCGCGCTTGAAAACCGATCTGACCCCCTTCGGTGGTGAGCGCGCCGGCAACGCCGATGGCAGCATCCCGGCCTGGCAGGGCGGTTACACCCAGGTCGCGCCCGGCTACAAACCGGGTGACAAGCGCCCCGATCCATTCGCCGGCGAGAAACCGCTGTACTCGATCAAGGCCTCGAACATGACGCAGTACGCCGGGCAACTGGCCGAGGGCACCCAGCTGCTGCTGAAGAAATACCCGGACTATCGCCTGGATGTGTACCCGACTCATCGCTCGGCCGCCGCGCCGCAATGGGTGTACGACAACACCAGCAAGAATGCCACGCGCGCCGCACTGGACGTGGACAGCGAAAAAGTCTCCAACGCCTATGGCGGCATCCCGTTCCCGATCCCTGAGAACGGTGCGCAGGTGCTGTGGAACTATCGGTTGTCCTGGCAGGGCGGCGACACCATCAGCTCGCCGTTCGATACCTGGCTGATGACCGCCGGTGGCAAGAAAGTCCAGGCGACCCGGGCCCAGTACACCTATCAGTTTCCCTACTACGTCGAAGGCGGCAGCCTGGAAAACTATTCGGGCAAGTACCTGCTGGGCAAGCTGTTCACCGAATTGCCCTCGTCCAAGGCCGGCGAGGGCCTGATGACCCATTGGGACCTGGACCCGGCCAATCGTGCGGCCTGGCAGTACCTGGTCGGTCAACGCCGGGTTCGTCGTGCACCGAACATTGCCTACGACACACCGGACTTCGTCACCTCCGGCGTCGGCCTGTTCGATGAGGCGTTCATGCTGTTCGGGCCCACCGATCGTTATGACCTCAAGCTGGTGGGCAAAAAAGAACTGATCGTCCCCTACAACAATAACCGCGCCGCGCTGGCCAAGAGCGACGAGCTGGTCAAGGTCGGTTTCCTCAATCCTGACCTGGTGCGCTGGGAGAAACATCGGGTCTGGGTCGTCGAGGCCACGCTCAAGTCCGGCAAGCGCCATGTCGTGCCGCGTCGCACCTACTACGTCGACGAAGACTCCTGGCAGATCCTGATGGCCGACGGTTATGACGCCCAGGGCAAGCTCGGTCGGCAGATGTATTCGCTGACGCTGCTGGCACCGGACCTGCCGGCCTTGACCGCACAGGTCATGTGGGGCAGCTACAACCTCGACACCGGGGCCTACTTCCTCAATTCGTCGAGCAACGACCTGACAGTCCAATACCAGAAGGTCGCGAAGCCTTCAGCGTCCTATTTCACGCCGGATGCCATGGCCAACGAAAACATGCGTTGAACCAGTGGTGGCCGTGACGAGGGAGTTCGGCGCGGCCACTGACGATTTTCCAGGCGGGATGACGATATGAACGTTGAAAAAATCTTCGCGAGCCGCGGTCCGCTATGGGCGGTTTGTGCCCTGGTGTGCTGCCTGTGGGCGAGCGTGCCTTGGGTCGCGCACGCCACGACCTTGGCCGTACTGCAGCAACCGGCGCTGCCCACGGCCAAGGCGCCACGCGCGGTATTGCTCGGGCTGGCCCGGGCCGGTGAGCGCCTGGTGGCGGTCGGTGAGCGCGGGATCGTGCTGCTTTCCGACGATGCCGGAATGAATTGGCGCCAGGCCAAGGTGCCGGTCAGCGTCAGCCTGACGGCGGTGCAATTTGTCGATGCCGAACAGGGCTGGGCGGTCGGTCATCTGGGCGTGGTACTGCACACCCGGGACGGCGGCGAAACCTGGGAAAAGCAACTCGATGGCGAGCGTGCGATCGCCCTCGCGATGCAGGTTGCAGAGCGCGATGCCGATGAGCCCGGCGGTGCCAGCCAGTTGACGCAGGCTCGGCATATGCTCGCCGACGGGCCGGATAAACCGCTCCTTGACCTGTATTTCGTTGATCGCCTGCACGGCTACGTCGTGGGGGCGTACAACCAGATCTACCGTACCGACGACGGCGGGCGTAGCTGGCAACCGTGGATGCGTCATGTCGACAACCCGCAGGGCTTGAACCTGTATGGCGTCCGCGGCGTGGGCAAGGACCTGCTGCTGGTGGGAGAGCGCGGCCTGCTGTTGCGTTCGAGCGATGGCGGACAGTCGTTCCACGCCTTGAAGTCACCGTATGAAGGCAGTTTTTTCGGCCTGCTTGGCACCCGCGACGGGGCCTTGATTGCCTACGGTCTGCGTGGCAATGCCTGGTGGTCGGACGATCGAGGCAACAGTTGGCGACGCCTTGAGACCGCTATCGAGTCGACGCTGGCGGCGGCGCTTGAGCTGCGCGACGGCAGCCTGTTGTTGGCCAGCCAGGGCGGTGAGTTTTTATTCAGCCATGACCAAGGCCGCAGCTTTGACAAGCGTCAGAGCCGCAGCGGTGGCACGGTTGCCGCCGTGCAACAGGCGGTCGATGGCAGCCTCGCCAGCGTCGGTTTGAGCGGCGTGGCCGCCGACCAGGATCCGCGAGGCTCCAGTAAACCTTGAAACTTCACGGTGTAGCGCTATCGGGCCACGGCTCGTGCAACAGGAGTCAAACTTGAAAGACGACAGAATCCAAACCGTGATCGGCCGCCAGGAAGACTTCGACCGGACGTCGGGCAATTTCGCCGAGCGGGCGATTTTCAACCATCGACCGCTGGTAATCCTGCTGTGCCTGCTGGTGACCCTGGTGCTGGGCTGGCAAGCCACGCGCATCGGTATCAATGCCAGTTACGAGAAGACCATTCCCACCGGGCATCCCTACGTCGCCAACTTCCTGGAGAATCGCAGTGAGTTGAGTGGCCTGGGCAATTCGCTGCGCATCGCCGTGGAGGTCAGGCAGGGCAGTATTTTCACCAAGGACTATCTCGATACTCTGGCCAGGCTCAATGATGAGCTCTATCTGCTACCGGGCGTCGACCGCCCCTATATGAAATCGTTATGGACCCCGACCACGCGCTGGACCGCCGTGACGGAGGAGGGGCTCGATGGCGGCACGGTGATCCCTGACGATTACGATGGCTCGGCCAGCAGCATCGAACAGGTGCGCACCAACGTCGGCCGTTCCGGTGAAGTCGGCCAGTTGATCGCCGGCAACTACAAGTCCAGTGTGATCTTCGTGCCGCTGCTGGAGATCAACCCGCAGACGGGCAAGGCGCTGGACTATGGTGAGTTTTCCCGGCAACTGGAGGCGTTGCGAAACAAGTACCAGACCGACGACCTGCGGATCCATATCACCGGCTTTACCAAGATCGTCGGCGACCTGATCGAGGGAATGACCCAGGTCCTGCTGTTTTTCGTGGTGGCGGTACTGGTGACGGTGATGGTGCTGTTCGGCTACACCCGTTGTGCGCGCAGCACCCTGGTGGTGGTGACCTGTTCGCTGGCCGCCGTGCTTTGGCAACTGGGGCTGCTGGCACTGCTCGGTTACGAGCTGGACCCATACTCGGCACTGGTGCCGTTCCTGGTGTTCGCCATCGGCATGAGCCACGGCGCGCAGAAGATGAACGGCATCATGCAGGACATCGGTCGGGGCACCCACCGGGTGGTTGCCGCGCGTTATACCTTCCGCCGGCTGTTCGCCGCCGGCATCACCGCCTTGCTCTGTGATGCGGTGGGCTTTGCGGTGTTGCTGCTGATCAACATCCGGGTGATCCAGGACCTGGCGGTCACCGCCAGCCTCGGGGTGGCGGTGCTGATCTTCACCAACCTGATCCTCTTGCCGATCCTGCTCAGCTACATCGGCGTCAGCCCGGCAGCGGCGCAACGCAGCCTGAGCGCGGAAACCACCGAACAGCAAGCGCAGATCAAACATCCGCTGTGGCGCGTGCTCGATCTGTTCACCCAGCGGCGCTGGGCCATTGGCGCCATGCTGGCTGGCTTGTTGTTGGCCGCGTCTGGTTTTGCCGTGAGCCTGCACCTGAAGATCGGCGACCTGGACCCCGGCGCTCCGGAACTGCGTGCCGACTCTCGCTACAACCGCGATGCGCTGTTCATGACGCAAAACTATGCGGCCAGCTCGGACATCTTCGTGGTCATGATCAAGACCCCGGAGGATCAGTGCACCCGTTACGCCAGCCTGTCCGCGGTCGACGCGCTGGCCTGGCAACTGGAGCAATTGCCCGGCGTGGAATCGACCACCTCGATGGCGGCGCTGAGCAAGATCGCCACGGCCGGGTATAACGAGGGCAATTTCAAATGGTATGAACTGATACCCAACGACGGCGCGCTGGGCGCCGTGCAAACCCGCGCGCCACGAGAGCTGTTCAACCAGGGCTGCTCGATGCTGTCGCTGTACGTCTACCTGGCCGATCACAAGGCTGACACCTTGAACCGCGTGGTGGAGGCCAGCGAGCAGTTCATCGCCGGACATCAGCTGCCAGAGGTCAAGTTCATGCTGGCAGCCGGCAGTGCGGGGATTGAAGCGGCGACCAATATCGTCGTGAAGAAATCCATGCGCGAGATGCTCTTCTGGGTCTACGGCGCGGTCAGCCTGTTATGCCTGCTGACGTTCCGCAGCTGGCGCGCCACCCTCTGCGCGATGCTGCCGCTGATGCTCACCTCGATTCTGTGCGAGGCGCTGATGGTGGGGCTGGGCATGGGCGTGAAAGTCGCGACGCTGCCGGTCATCGCCCTGGGCGTGGGCATCGGCGTCGATTACGCGCTCTATGTGCTCAGCGTGATCCTGGCGCGCATGCGTGCCGGCGACACCCTCGCCCAGGCGTACTACCAGGCGCTGTTGTTCACCGGCAAAGTGGTATTGCTGACGGGCATGACATTGGCGGTGGCGGTGTCGACCTGGGCTTTTTCACCGATCAAGTTCCAGGCCGACATGGGGATCTTGCTGGCCTTCATGTTCCTGGTGAACATGCTTGGCGCCCTGATCCTGCTGCCGGCCCTGGCATGGTGGCTGTTGCCGCGGAAGGTGTTTGAAAAGAAGCCTGAACTGAGCCGGCGGGAGCGCTGGGTGAGGGGCTGAAACGGTGATCCTGTGGGAGCGAGCCTGCTCGCGAAAGCGGAGCGTCAGTCGGTGAACAGGCTGAGCGTGCAGGCCCTTTCGCGAGCAGGCTCGCTCCCACAAGGGAACTTGGGGCAGACCTTTGTCATGACCACCGAAAGTCCGATGTGGGAGCAATAGCCCCGTCAGGATTTCTGCGCCACCGGCTCTGCCGTGCCCAACCGTGGCCCGGCCGAACGGCGGATCACGCTGAGGATGGCCAACGTCGCCACCACCAATCCAGGGGAAGTCGCCAGCAGTACCGCAGTGGTCCCGCCGCCAGCCGCGAGGATCTGGCCGGCGGCCAAAGGCCCGGCCACCGAGCCCAGGCGCCCGATGGCAACGGCTGCGCCGACGCCGGTTGCGCGCACCGCCGTAGGGTAGGAGGGCGGCGCCGAGGCATAAAGCACCAGTTGCGCCGCCATGACAAACAGCCCGGCGGCAAACCCGGCGATGCCCATCGGCATGATGCCCACCGACAAACCGACCCCGGCCAGGGCGCTCAGCAGGCCGGCATAGACAAACAGCACTACCTTGACGGCGTTGAAACGGTCCAGCAACAAACCACCGATCAACGATCCCAGGGCCCCGCCGATGTTGAACAGCATCTGCACCAGGCCGGCCTGGGGTTTGCTGAAACCTTGTTCCACCAGCAAAGAAGGCAGCCAGTTGAGCAGCATGTACATCACCGTCAGGGTGAAGAAATAACTCAACCAGAGGCCCAGCGTTGTCAGCCCCCGGCCTTCGCCGAACAGCGCCTGACCGGTCGAACCACGGACCTCGCCCGCGACGTGTCGTATCTGCTTGAAAGCACTGGACTCCGGCAGCCACAGCAGCATCAACGGCACCACCAGCAAGGGCGCCAGGCCACCGATGAAGAACGTCATCTGCCAGTGCTCGCCAAAGGTCATGGCGACCACTGCCGCCAGCGCGCCACCCAGCGGAACCCCGGCGTACATGACACTGATGGCGGTACCACGGCGTTGTTCGCCCACGGCTTCAGCGCACAGGGCGATGAGGTTGGGCAGGGCGGCGCCCAGTCCCAGGCCGGTCATGAAGCGCACCAGCAGCAGGCTGGAGAATTGCTCGACAAACGCGGTGCCGAGGGAAAACACGCCGAACAGCAGGACAGCGGCAATCAGGATTTTCTTGCGGCCGATGCGATCGGCAATCCAGCCGCCGAAAAACGCACCTGGCAGCAGGCCGATGATCCCCGCGCTGAAGACCCAGCCCATCATCTTCGGGTCCAGGGCGAAGGTCTGTCGCAAGCCGGCAGCGGCGGTGCCGGCCGATTGAAGATCAAAGCCTTCGATCAGCGCGACGATGAAACACAGGGCAATGGTCAACGTCGCACGACGCGGCGGATGGTTCATGGCGAATCCTCTTATTGTTTTTGTCGGGACTGCGGCTCGGAGGGACGCCGCAGCGCGGGATTAAGATTAACAAAGCTAACTAAAAAATGAATCGCGAGGAGCTAACTCGCGAAATCTTTGGTTTCTCTTGGAAATTCAGCAAGTTGACACCTACAGGAGAAACAGTCGTCATATTGGTTAATTATATTAACGTTCGATTATCGGACATTGCCGATTGACGAAGTACCGGGCCGTTTCCATTCTCTGTCCGCACAGCCCTCCACTCGGGGCTGCCTCGATAGAAAACAACAACAAAAAGCGGACATCGAACATGCCAGATATCATCCGGGACGCCCAGGCGGCGATCCCTGTTTCACCGCTCGTTCACTGGTTGGCAGGAACCGGGCTGAGTCTTCTTTGCAGCGTGGCGCTGGCCGAAGACTTCATCGACGACAGCCACGGCACGTTGACCCTGCGAAATTACTACATGGATCGCGATTACAAGGACGACGGCGCCAAGACTGCGGCCCGGGAGTGGGCCCAAGGCGTGTTCATGAACGTCGAGTCGGGATTCACCCCGGGTACGCTCGGATTTGGCCTGGATGTGAGGGGGCTGCTGGGCATCAAGCTCGACTCCTCGCCGGACCGCAGCGGCACCGAACTGTTGCCGGTGTCGAGTAGCGACAAGCGCGCGGCGGATGAGTATTCGCGGCTGGGCGTGACCGGCAAGTTGCGTTTCGGCCAAACCACGGTAAAGACCGGCGATGTCTCGATTTTCCTGCCGTTTGCCTTCGCCAGTCCATCGCGGCTATTGCCGCAGACCTTTCGCGGGACAACCCTGAGCTCCAAGGACGTCGACGGATTGACGCTGAACACCGGTTACATCGATCGCATCGCCCGGCGCGATTCCACCGATTACCAGCCGATGAGCATCGCCTCGCCCAATCGTCGTTTCAACGGCGCGGCGACCTCGTCTCACATGGCGTACGTGGGAGGCGATTATCAGGTCAACAAGGATCTCGACCTGCGCATCTACCACGCCGAAGTTGCCGATCTGTACCAGCAGAATACCTTCGCCTTGCTGCATAACCTGCCATTGGGTGATGGAGTGCTGACCACCGATCTACGGAGTTTTTTCAGCAGCGAGGAGGGTGCCGCCAAGGCTGGCAAGGTGGATAACCGCAACGTCTCGGCGTTGGTCGGTTATCGCCTGGGCGGGCATCGCGTCAGCCTGGGCTACATGCATTCGAGCGGCGATACGGCAACACCGTACGTGTCGGGCACCGAGCTGATGGGTTTGAGCGAAATGACCATGAGTTCGGACTTTCTCAATGCCAAGGAGCGCACCTGGCAAGCGATCCACGATTATGACTTCGCCGCCGTTGGCGTGCCTGGCTTGCGGACCCGGTTGCGTTACGTGCGTGGCGACCATATCGAGCTGGCGGCCCTCAATGCCGAGGATCGCAAGGAGCGTGAGTTCCAGATGGAGTTGGGTTATGTGATCCAGAGCGGCCCGCTGAAAAACGTCGGGCTGCTGGCGCGCAAGTCGATCTACCGAAACGACTTCCCGGGAACGGCGGCGTTTCGCGATGAAAACCAGACCCGGTTCCTGGTGACGTACAGCGTGCCGATCTGGTGATGTAAGGCGGCGATGTTCAGCTGTTGTGGCGAGGGGATTTATCCCCGCTGGGCTGCGCAGCAGCCCCCTTCTATCTGCCGCCTTGATCCGCCTGGTCGATCGAGGCGTCCAAGGGGGAGGGACTGCTGCGCAGTCCAGCGGGGATAAATCCCCTCGCCACAGAGATAACCGCGAGGTTCCCTACTGATAAACCTTCTTCAGCAACCGCAGCAGTTCCTCGCGCTCGGCACCATTGAGGGCGGCGGTGGAGTCCAGGTCGCTCTGGGCGGCGATCTGCTTGAGCTCCTTGAGTAGGGTTTCGCCGGTCTTGCTCAGGAAAATCCCGTAGGAGCGCTTGTCCGGCTTGCAGCGCACCCGTACGGCCAGGGCGCGGCTTTCCAGTTTGTTCAACAAGGGCACCACTTGCGGTGGCTCGATGGCCAGCGCCTTGGCCAGATCGGCCTGCATCAGGCCGGGGTTCTGGTCGATGATCGCCAGGGCCGAGAACTGGGCCGGTCGCAAGTCGTGGACCGCGAGACGGCTGATCAGGTTCTGGAACAGTTTCAACTGCGCACGACGCAAGGCGTAACCGATCAGGTCATCCAGCGCGGAATCCAGCGGCGCCTGCGTGTCGGTACCGTCGGCCAGGGGCGCGGCGGCGGCTTCGGCAAGCTTGGAAGACTTGGCCATCGAAAGGTGCATCCTCAAGGTCAGTGATTAACAAGGCTATCCAGTTTGCCGGGGTTGCCGCTCGGTGGCTACGGTCGCTGGTATTTTTTGTTCTCCGGCGTTGCATCCAGGCCGCCAGGAAAATACAGATAAATCGATTAATAGTTAATTGACATAACTAATATTCAAGGTTAGTTTTTCTCCATCTTCAGCCAAGAACAAGAGAGCACGCGCCATGAGCAATTACGAAGGTCGCTGGACAACGGTCAAGGTCGACATCGAGGAAGGCATCGCCTGGGTAACCCTCAATCGCCCGGAAAAACGCAACGCCATGAGCCCGACCCTCAACCGCGAGATGATCGATGTGCTGGAGACCCTGGAACAGGATCCCGCCGCTGGCGTGCTGGTGCTGACCGGTGCGGGGGAGGCCTGGACCGCCGGCATGGACCTCAAGGAATATTTCCGCGAAGTGGATGCCGGGCCGGAAATCCTCCAGGAAAAAATCCGTCGCGAAGCCTCGCAATGGCAATGGAAACTGCTGCGCATGTACGCCAAGCCGACCATTGCCATGGTCAACGGCTGGTGCTTCGGCGGCGGCTTCAGCCCGCTGGTGGCGTGCGACCTGGCGATCTGCGCCGACGAAGCCACCTTCGGCCTTTCGGAAATCAACTGGGGCATCCCGCCCGGCAACCTCGTGAGCAAAGCCATGGCCGATACCGTGGGCCATCGCCAATCCCTGTACTACATCATGACCGGCAAGACCTTCGGCGGGAAAAAAGCCGCGGAGATGGGCCTGGTCAATGAAAGCGTACCCCTGGCACAGCTGCGTGAGGTCACCGTGGAGCTGGCGCGCAACCTGCTGGAGAAAAACCCGGTGGTGCTGCGCGCGGCCAAGCATGGTTTCAAGCGTTGCCGCGAGCTGACCTGGGAGCAGAACGAGGACTACCTCTACGCCAAGCTGGACCAGTCGCGCCTGCTCGACACCGAGGGCGGCCGCGAGCAGGGCATGAAGCAGTTCCTGGACGACAAGAGCATCAAGCCGGGCCTGCAAACCTACAAACGCTGAGACGACAGCGCGGCGGGCGCCATCGTGGGCCCGCAGGTTGTTCGTCCAAGGCCCTCGGCGCTACTGTGAACGTGTTCCCGATAAAGACAATAAAGAGGAATCACCATGCTGGACGTGCCCCTGTTGATTGGCGGCCAGTCGTGCCCGGCCCGCGATGGCCGGACCTTCGAGCGCTGCAACCCGGTGACCGGTGAAGTGGTGTCCCGCGTGGCCGCCGCCACGCTGGAAGATGCCGACGCCGCCGTGGCCGCCGCACACGCTGCCTTCCCGGCCTGGGCCGCGCTGGCGCCCAACGAGCGTCGCACCCGTCTGTTGCGCGCGGCCGAGCAGTTGCAGGCGCGCAGCGGCGAATTTATTGCCGCCGCTGGCGAAACCGGCGCCATGGCCAACTGGTACGGCTTCAATGTGCATCTGGCTGCAAACATGCTCCGCGAAGCCGCCTCCATGACCACGCAAATCAATGGCGAAGTCATCCCTTCGGACGTGCCCGGCAGTTTCGCCATGGCCTTGCGTCAGCCGTGTGGCGTGGTGTTGGGCATCGCGCCGTGGAACGCCCCGGTCATTCTCGCCACCCGCGCAATCGCCATGCCCCTGGCGTGCGGCAACACTGTGGTACTCAAGGCCTCGGAAGTCAGCCCGGCCGTGCACCACCTGATCGGCCAGGTGCTGCAGGACGCCGGTCTGGGCGATGGCGTGGTCAATGTCATCTGCAATGCGCCCACGGATGCGCCGGCCATTGTCGAGCGCCTGATCGCCAACCCGGCGGTACGGCGGGTCAACTTCACGGGCTCGACCCACGTCGGCCGCATCGTCGGCGAACTGTCGGCGCGTCATCTCAAGCCGGCATTGCTGGAGCTGGGCGGCAAGGCACCGCTGCTGGTGCTCGATGACGCCGATCTTGACGCAGCGGTGCAGGCGGCGGCGTTTGGGGCCTACTTCAACCAGGGCCAGATCTGCATGTCCACCGAGCGCCTGATCGTAGACGCGAGCGTGGCCGATGCCTTTGTCGCCCGACTGACCGCGAAGATTGCGACCCTGCGCGCCGGCGATCCTGCCGCGGGTGATTCGGTGCTGGGCTCGCTGGTGGACACCAGCGCCGGACTGCGCATCAAAGGCCTGATCGACGATGCCCTGGCCAAAGGCGCCAGACTAGTCGCCGGCGGCCAACTGGACGGCAGCATCCTCCAACCGACCTTGCTCGACGGGGTCACCCCGGACATGCGCCTGTACCACGAAGAGTCCTTCGGACCGGTGGCGGTGTTGCTGCGCGGCGACGGTGACGAAGCGTTGCTGCGCCTGGCCAACGATTCCGAGTTCGGCCTGTCGGCGGCGATCTTCAGCCGCGATACCAGCCGCGCCCTGGCGCTGGCCCAACGAATCGAATCCGGCATCTGCCACATCAATGGCCCGACCGTGCACGACGAGGCGCAAATGCCCTTCGGCGGGGTCAAGTCCAGCGGCTACGGCAGCTTTGGCGGCAAGGCCGCCATCGAGCATTTCACCCAGTTGCGCTGGGTGACGATGCAGAACGGCCCACGGCATTACCCGATCTGAAAATCCGTCGCATCGCCGGCGATGGGCCGCCCGAGCCATCGCCCGATGCAGGCCAGACATGACAATCACAAGGCCGCAGCCAGACGCTGCCACGCTCCGCTCGCGTCAAGCGACCCGAGTGTGCCTTGATGGAGGAGATGCACCGTGAGTTCCGAGTTCAGATCATCCTCCCGGCCCGAACCTGCGCGCTATCGCCAGGTGTCGATCGGGCATCCAGCCGTTGAAGTGAAGGAAGAGCAGGGCATCCTGCAGATGCGCTCCCTGGAGCCCTTGGCGCCGTTGCCGTCGCGCCTGCTCGATCGCCTGGTGCACTGGGCCCGGGTGCGACCGGACCAGACGTTCATTGCCGCTCGCGAAAACCAAGGCGATTGGCGTCACGTCAGCTATGCGGAAATGCTCGACAGCGTGCGGGCCATTGCCCAAGGCCTGCTTCGTTATGGCCTGTCGGCCGAAAAACCCCTGGCGCTGCTCTCGGGTAACGACATCGAGCATTTGCAAATGGCCTTGGGCGCGATGTACGCCGGGATTCCCTATTGCCCGGTGTCGCCGGCCTATTCGTTGCTGTCCCAGGATTTCGCCAAGTTGCGGCACGTCTGCGACCTGTTGCAGCCGGGGCTGATATTTGTCAGCGAGGCCGCGCCGTTCGAGCGCGCGATCAATGCGGTATTGCCTATGGATATCCCCCTGGTCAGCGTGCGCGGAGAAATACCCGGCCGCGCCAGGACAAGCTTCGCCAGCCTGCTGGCGCAGCCGGGCGGCAGCGAGGCCGAGCGGGCTTTCACCGCCACCGGCCCGGACAGCATCGCCAAGTTCCTGTTCACCTCCGGCTCCACCAAGCTGCCGAAGGCGGTGATCACCACCCAACGCATGCTTTGCGCCAACCAGCAGATGCTCTTGCAGACCTTCCCGGTGTTTGGCGAGGAACCACCAGTGCTGGTGGATTGGCTGCCCTGGAACCATACGTTTGGTGGCAGCCATAACGTCGGCATCGTGCTGTACAACGGCGGCACCTTCTATCTGGACGATGGCAAGCCCACCGTCCAGGGCTTCGCCGAAACCTTGCGCAATCTCAAGGAAATTTCCCCAACCGCTTACCTGACCGTGCCCAAGGGCTGGGAAGAATTGGTCAGCGCGCTGGAACAGGACGCTGAGTTGCGCGAGCGCTTCTTCAAACGCATCAGTTTGTTCTTCTTCGCCGCGGCGGGGCTTTCGCAGAGCACCTGGGATCGCCTCGACAAGGTGGCCGAGCAGCATTGCGGCGAGCGCATCCGCATGATGGCCGGCCTGGGCATGACCGAAGCGTCGCCGTCCTGCACCTTCACCACCGGGCCGCTGTCCATGGCCGGCTACATCGGCTTGCCGGCGCCAGGTTGCGAAGTGCGGATGGTGCCGGTGGACGGCAAGTTCGAAGGGCGCTTTCGCGGGCCGCACATCATGCCCGGCTACTGGCGTTCGCCGCAGCAGACCGCCGAGGTATTCGACGAGGCCGGTTTCTATTGTTCGGGCGACGCCATCAAGCTGGCCGATGCCGCCAACCCGCAGTTGGGGCTGATGTTCGACGGGCGCATCGCCGAAGACTTCAAATTGTCCTCCGGCGTGTTCGTCAGCGTCGGGCCGTTGCGCAACCGCGCGGTGCTGGAGGGCACGCCGTACGTCCAGGACCTGGTGGTGACGGCGCCGGACCGCCCGCACCTGGGCGCGCTGGTATTCCCGCGCCTGCATGACTGCCGGCGCCTCTCGGGCCTGGCGCAGGACGCCAGCGACGCCGAGGTCCTGGCCAGCCCGCCGGTGCGCCAGTGGTTTGCCGACTGGTTGCAGCGCCTGAACCGCGAAGCCAACGGCAACGCCAGTCGTGTGGAGTGGATCGCACTGCTCGACGAACCCGCTTCCATCGACCGTGGCGAAATCACCGACAAGGGCTCGATCAACCAGCGCGCCGTGTTGCAATGGCGCGCGGCGAAGGTCGAGGCGCTGTATCGGGGAGAAGACCCAACGGTCCTGCGCGCTGGCAATTAACACCAAACCCTGTGGGAGCGAGCCTGCTCGCGAATGCGGTGTATCAGCGAGAATTGGATATTGCTGAACCACCGCTTTCGCGAGCAGGCTCGCTCCCACATTTGATTGCAATTACTATGGCGGCTCTCTCTTCTCTGGAAATCACTTGGATGAGCAAGCCCGGCCAAACGGTGCTGGTTGCGTTGCGTCGGATGATCGCCTCCGGCGAGCTGGCGGCCGGCGAGCGGCTGATGGAAATTCCCACGGCGCAGTTGTTCGGCGTCTCGCGGATGCCGGTGCGCATGGCGTTTCGCACCCTGGAGCAGGAAGGGCTGCTGGTGCGTTTTGGCGGGCGGGGTTTCCAGGTGCGCTCGGTCAGCGCCGAGGAGATTGCCGGGGCGGTGGAAGTTCGTGGGGTGCTGGAGGGCCTGGCTGCCCGGCAAACCGCCGAACGCGGTTTGTCCGAGGAGGCTCGCCGGGCGCTTGAGCAGTGCCTGGTCGATGGCGACGAACTGTTCGCCAAAGGTTATGTGACCGAAGAGGACCTGGAGGTCTATCACGACCTCAACATGCGTTTTCACCAGGTAATCGTCGAGGGCAGCCACAACCCGGCCATCGCCGACGCCCTGGCGCGCAACGATCATTTGCCGTTCGCCTCGGTCACGGCCCTGGCGGTCGACCGCCAGAACATGGCCGGCGAATACCGGCGCTTCAACTACGCCCACATGCAGCATCATTCGGTGTTCGATGCGCTGGTCAATCGCCAGGGCGCCCGGGCCGAGGCGATCATGCGCGAGCACGCCAACGCGACCCTGCGCTACGCCGAGGTGTTTGGCTCGACGCTGGCGGATGAGCGGATGAAAGTGATCCTTAGAACTGAATGACCTTTTTATTGTGGGAGCGAGCCTGCTCGCGAAAGCGCTAGTCAGAAACATAAATATTTTCTGACAGACCGCTTTCGCGAGCAGGCTCGCTCCCACAGGGTATTAGGGTGTTTTAGAGACCCCGCATAGGATTGGTACTCAGAGATCCAGCACCAACAACGGTGTCCTCGACCTCGAACAGCACGGCGTGAACTGGTCGTTGCAGGCTTGCTCGGCTTCGGTCAGGAACATGTCCCGATGGTCCGGCACGCCTTCCAGCACGCGGGTCAGGCAGGTGCCGCAGACGCCTTGCTCGCAGGAAATCGGAACCTCGATGCCGTGGCTTTCCAACACCTGGACCACGCTGCGGTCCGCCGGCACCTCGAAAACCTGGCCGCTGCTGGCAAGCTTCACCGAGAAGCGGCCATCGCCTGTGGTGTCGATCGGCGCCGCGGCGAAGTATTCCCGGTGCAGATTGGCTTCCTGCCAGCCCTGGGCCTTGGCGGTGTCGAGGATGTGCTGCATGAACCCGCCAGGACCACAGACATACAAGTGCAGGTCGGCGCTGGGCGAAGCCAGTACCCGAACGGCATCCAGTGCCGTGGCGGGTTCTTCATCGAAATGCAGGAATACCCGGTCGGCGTAAGGCGACTGCTCCAGGCGTTGGACAAAAGCGGCGCGGTCCCGGGACCGGGCACAGTAGTGCAATGCGAACGCGGCGCCGCTCTGGGCGAGGTGCTCGGCCATGCACAGGATCGGCGTGATGCCGATGCCGCCGGCGAACAGCAGGCTGCCCTGGGCCGCAGGGGCCAGGGCAAACAGGTTGCGCGGTTCGCTGATCAGCAGCCGTGCGCCCGGCTGGATTTGTTCATGCAGGCTGCGTGAGCCACCTCGTGACGAGGGATCCCTGAGCACGCCGATGAGGTAGCGATGCCGTTCCTCCGGGTGGTTGCACAGCGAGTACTGGCGAACCAGCCCATCGGGCAAATGCACGTCGATATGGGCGCCGGCGGTAAACGCCGGCAATGGCTGACCGTCGATGCTGGTCAGCTCGTAGCTGCAGATGTCCGGGGTTTCAATAGTGCGTGCCGCGACCTGGACTTCGATCATGGCCGTTGCTCCGCGTGTTGCGGCTGCCGGGTACTGGCGATCAGGGCGGCCTGTTGCTCACGCTCGCGGGCGATCCAGCGTTCCAGTACCCGACGCGACTGCACGCCGCCGGCATCAATGTTGAGCTTGAGCAGATTGCGTTGCGGATGGTCCAGCAGGTTGCGCTGCTGGCGTTCGAGCATCTCCAGGTCTTCGCTGAAGATCTTGCCCTGGCCCTCGCGAATACTCGCGGTCAGCGCTTCGTCCTGAGGCTGGAAGTGGCGGGCCATGCCCCAGAAGTACCAGATGGAGGTCTCGGTTTCCGGCGTGATGAAATCAACGACGATGCTCGACGCCTTGCATTGCGGCGCGGCGTGATAGCCACCGTGGCCGGCATGGGCCACGCCGACTTCGATCATTACGTGGCTGGGCGGGGTGAATCGGCAGATCTGCCAGCGATCCACCGGTACGTCGTCGGCCAGGTTGTTGCCGCGCAGCGCCATGCGCCAGAAGGGCGGAGCCATGATATTTTCCATGTGGCGGGCGGTGACCACCTCGTCGCCTTCGACCGTGGTCACTGGCGGTGCCTCATCGATTTCCTTCTGGCCGATGCTCGAGGCATGCACGTAGGTTTCGTGGGTCAGGTCCATCAGGTTGTCGATCATCAGGCGATAGTCGCACTGGATATGGAAGAGCCCGCCGCCATACGCCCATTCCTGATTCTCCGCCCATTCCAGAGGGTGGATCAGCGAGGGGTCGGCCAATGCCTGCTCACCCGGCCAGACCCAGATAAACCCGTAGCGCTCCTGCACGGCAAAGGTCTTGTTGCAAGGAAATCCCCGAACCCGTTGCCCGGGCATCTCGACAGTCTTGCCGTCGTCCCCCATGACCAGCCCATGGTAGCCACACACCAAGTTGCCATTCTCGACATAACCGAGCGAGAGCGGTGCGCCTCGATGGGGACAGAAGTCCTCGACGGCGGCGACTTTGCCGGCTTGCCCGCGGTAGAAAACCATTTTCTCGCCACAGATCTGTCGGCCCAGCGGCTTGTCGGCAATCTCGTCCGGGGTGCAGGCAACGTACCAGGCGTTCTTGGGGTACATGAGAGGGATCTCCAGGCTGGTTTTGTTTTTATCTGTGGATCCATTAACTCTCTTAACTAATTTGCTTGTCAACGATTTTGGTGGTTGCGCAGATGATCGGTGTTTATCAATGGATCCATTGACAGCTTTAAAACCGATAGGCCGCCGGCACTTGCGCCTCGATGAATCGCTGCATGTGTTCGAGGAAGCGCGCCTGCAGTTTCGACAGCGGTCCATGGATTGGCAGCAGCATGCTGAAGTCCATTTCAATGGCCGGTTCGAAGGCACGGAAGACGATGCCGTTGCCGCGGTATTCAACGGCACTGATGGCGTCTACCAGGGCGACGCCCAGGCCTTGCTCAACAAAAGTGCACATCGGTTGGGACAATTGGGTTTCCAGGCGCAGCTCACGCTCGACGCCGTGAGCGGCGAAAATGGCGTCGATGTGTTGCCGGGAGCCGATGGATTGCGGATAGGAAATGAACCGTTCGCCCTGCAGGTCTTCCGGCTTGATGGACGCGCGGTCCTGTAGCCGATGGCCGGCGGGCAGGGCGCAGAGCATGCGCGTAGCCAGCAGCTTTTCGGCGCGGGGACTCGGGTAGGTATTGGGCAGGACGATCAGGCCCAGGTCACAGCGCTGGCCTACCACCAGGTCGACGACTTCCCGCGAGGAATGCACCACCAGCGAGATCTGCACCTGCTCATGCTCGGCCATGAACGCGGCAATCGCCCGCGGCAGGAACGACAAACCCATGGCCGGCGCGCAGGCAATGTGCAGCGAACCGCGCTTGAGGTTGCGGATGTCCTGGGCCGTGCGCGCGATCCGCTCCACCCCCAGCAGCGAGCGCTGCACCTCCTGATACAGCGTCATCGCCTCGGCGGTCGGTTGCAGCCGGCCCTTGATACGGTCGAACAGGCTGAAGCCGATGTCTTCTTCCAGGCTGGCAATCAACCGGGTCGCGGCGGGTTGCGAGATGTGCAGCATTTCGGCGGCGCGGGTCACCGTCTGGCCGAGGATCACCGCGCGAAACGCTTCCAGCTGGCGGAGGTTCATAAGGATGCTCACCCATAACAAAAAGACATGAGCTATCAAAAATAAAGCATTTTTAATGAGCGTGGCAGCATCCTAGGATCGATCGCATGAACTCGCCCGGCCATGAATCGGCACTTCGCCGTACTTCAAGGCCTTTGGAACAGCGATAAAGCAGTCATGCAAAAAACTGATGTGATCATCGTAGGTGGCGGCCTAGTGGGTATGTCCATTGCCTATGGCCTGGCCCTGCTCGGGCGCCAGGTGAGCGTGCTCGACGAGGGCGACGACGCGATTCGCGCCGCCCGTGGCAACTTCGGTTTGCTCTGGGTCCAGGGCAAGGGCTACGGAATGAGCCCGTATGCACAATGGACCCGTGATTCGGTGGCGCTGTGGCCGCGCTTCGCCGAAGCGCTGCAAGCCGACACGGGTATCGATATCCATCTGCGCCAGCAGGGCGGTTTCCAGTTGTGCCTGAGCGAAGCGGAAATGGCCGAGGAAGCCGCGCGCCTGGCCTGGCTGCGCGAGGCCCTCGACGGTGATTATCCCTATGAGCTGCTGGACAGAGCACAACTGCGCGGCCGTCTGCCGGGTGTCGGCCCCGACGTGGTGGGCGGCTGTTTCTCGCCCATGGATGGTCACGTCAACCCGCTCAAGCTGTTGCGTTCGCTGTATGCGGCCTGCAAAGCGCGTGGCGTGACGTTGATCAATGGTCACCGCGTCGAGGCCATCGAACCGCACGCCACGGGTTTGCAACTGCGCGCCGCCGATCAGCGCTGGTCTGCCGCTCAGGTTGTCCTGGCCGGGGGCCTGGGCAATCGGGCATTGGGCGAAAGGGTCGGATTGGACGTGCCCGTGCAACCCAATCGCGGGCAGATCCTGGTGACCGAACGACTCAAGCCGTTTCTCCATTACCCCACGACGTATGTGCGCCAGACCGACGAGGGCACCGTGCAACTGGGCGATTCCCATGAGTCGGCCGGCTTCGACGACAGCACCGGCAGCCAGGTCATGGCCGCGATCGCCCGACGCGCCGTGCAGTGTTTCCCACTGCTGGGTGACGTACGCCTGGTGCGGGCCTGGGGCGCGTTGCGGGTGATGAGCGCCGACGGGTTTCCGATTTACGAAATGCCCCAGGGCTGCCCGGGCCTGGCGGTCGTCAGTTGTCACAGCGGCGTGACCTTGGCCGCTGTTCACGCCCTGCGCCTGGCCCCGTGGATTGCCGGCGAGTTCGATGACCCAGCCGTCAAGCCATTCGGCCTGCAGCGCTTCAATTCGCCAACCGAGGTGCGTCATGTCGGCTGAAAGCCTGTTCCGGCCTTTGGCCGTCTCGCAGAACCAGGTACTGATCGAGTTCGATGGCAAGCCCTTGAGCGTGCCGGGTGAAGTCTGCCTTGCGGCGGCGCTGCTCGCCAGCGGAGTCCGGCATACCCGTGAAAGCGCTGTCAGCGGCAGGCCCGCTGCGCCCTACTGCCTGATGGGCGTGTGCTTCGAATGCCTGGTGCAAGTGGACGGCCAGGCCAACGTCCAGTCGTGCCTGGTGGCGGTGCGCCCGGGCATGCGTGTGCAACGCCAACGCGGCGCCGTCAGCCTGGCGCCGAACGAGGAGCGGAACGATGAGTAACGCCGTGATCGACTTGATCATCATCGGTGCCGGACCGGCCGGCATGAGCGCCGCCATCGAGGCCAGGGACCATGGATTGTCGGTCGTGGTGCTGGATGAGCAGGCCAGTCCTGGCGGGCAGATTTATCGCCAGGTGCTTCAAGCCGATGCCCGCAGCCGCGCGGTGCTCGGCGAAGACTACAGCGCCGGTGCGCAGCTGGCGGCGGATTTTCTCCAATGCGGGGCTCGTTACCTGCCCAACGCGGCGATCTGGCAAGTCACCCCCCAGCGTGAGGTGCACTACCTGATCGACGGCTGCGCAGAGGTTTTGCGCGGGCGCCATCTGCTGATCGCCACGGGCGCCTTCGAACGGCCGATGCCGATTCCCGGCTGGACCTTGCCTGGGGTCATGACGGCCGGTGCGGGGCAGATCCTGCTCAAGAGCGCGACGCTGGTACCGGCTGGGCCGGTGGTCCTGGCGGGTTGCGGTCCGCTGTTGTACCTGCTGGCGGCGCAGTACCTGCGCGCCGGCATTGCCGTCGAGGCGCTGGTCGATACCAGCCATCGTCGCGAGCTGCTGCGGGCCTGGCGACTGATTCCCGGTGCGTTGCGCGGCTGGCGCGACTTGTTCAAGGGCGTGGGGCTGCTGGCCGAGTTGAAGCGTGGCGGCATCCGCCACTTTCGCGGTGCCGGCAACCTGCGTGTCGAGGGTGAGGACTGCGCCAGTGCACTGAGCTTTGACAGTGGAGGGCAGCACTTGCGAGTGCCCGCCGGATTGATTTTATTGCACCAGGGTGTGGTTCCGCACACGCAGATCAGTTGGTCGTTGCGCCTGGAGCATGACTGGAGCGAGGCGCAGCTGTGCTGGATTCCACGGCGCGATGGCTTCGGCCAAACCAGCGCACCGGGCATTTTCATCGCCGGTGACGGCGCTGCGATTGGCGGCGCGCAGGTGGCGCGCCTGGAAGGGCGACTCGCTGCGATGGCGATTGCCGGTGTTTCCCGTGGAGCACGCGGCCTTGAGAAAGGCCTGCGTCGTGCTCGTGCTGCGCGGCCCTTGATCGATGCGTTGTATCGCCCCCCGGCAGAAAGTTGCGTCCCACCCGACGACGTCATCGTGTGTCGCTGCGAAGAAGTCACGGCTGGCGCTATCCGCCGCTACGTCGACCTCGGTTGCCTGGGTCCCAACCAGACCAAAGCCTTCAGCCGTTGCGGCATGGGCCCGTGCCAAGGGCGCCAATGCGGCTTGAGCGTCACCCAGATCATCTCCGCCCAGCGCCGCGTGTCGCCCGCTGAAGTCGGTTACTACCGCATCCGTCCCCCCCTCAAACCCATCACGCTGGCCCAACTGGCCGGCGAACGTCACTGCGTCGAGGAACCGTCATGACTATTCAACGTATCGAAAGCAACCCGCGCCTGAGCCGCAGCGTCGTGCACAACGGCGTGGCCTGGCTCAGCGGCATCGTCGCCGCCGATTGCAACCAGGACATCCAGGGCCAGACCCGCCAGGTGCTGCAGCGGATCGACGAATTGCTCGCCGCGTCGGGCAGCGACAAGCGCCGCCTGCTCAGCGTGCAGATCTGGATGAAAGACATGGGCCGCGATTTCGCTGCGATGAACGCAATCTGGAGCGACTGGGTCGACGCCGCGCACACCCCGGCGCGAGCCACCGCACAGGTGGTGTTCGATGACCCGCAGATCCTGCTGGAACTGATCGTGACCGCGGCGGTGTAGGACCGCCGGACGCCGCTGTGCCGCTATCGGGCAAGACCACCGCCAGAGTGGTCGCCCGCGCTTGTTCAGATTGCTGCTGCCATAACGGACGACTTCCCGTGGAGCGTCCGAAATCAATAACATCGCATCCGGAGCTAATCAATGAACGTTAAACGCATTGCACTCAAGCTGGGCTTCGTCTCGCTGCTGGCATTCGGCGCCAATCTGCACGCCGCCGAAACCTCGCTGCGCATCGGCATCGAGGCGGCATACCCACCCTTCGCCTCGAAAACCCCGGACAACGCCATCGTCGGCTTCGACTATGACATCGGCCAGGCGCTTTGCGCCGAGATGAAGGTTCGTTGCGTCTGGCAGGAGCAGGAGTTCGACGGCTTGATCCCGGCGCTCAAGGTGAAAAAAGTCGACGCGGTGATTTCTTCCATGTCGATCACCCCGGAGCGGATGAAGTCGGTGGACTTCACCGACCGTTATTATCGGATTCCGGCGCGGCTGGTGTTTCGCAAGGGCAGTGGCATCCAGGATATTCCCGCGCAGCTCAAAGGCAAGCGGATCGGCGTGCAACGGGCGACCAACTTCGATCGTTACGTTACCGACAAATTTGCCCCGGCTGGGGCCGAGGTGATCCGTTATGGCTCGCAAAACGAAGTCTTCCTCGACCTGCTGGGCGGACGCCTGGACGCGACGATGGCCAGTTCGGTGGCCATCGACGAAAGCCTGCTCAAGCGTCCTGAAGGCAAGGATTTCGAATTTGTTGGCCCAAACTTCGTCGAAGAACAATACTTCGGCACGGGTATTGGGATCGCCGTGCGCAAGAATGATCCGCTGGCGGGCCGTTTCAACCAGGCGCTGGCGACCCTTCGCGCCAACGGCACCTACGAGCGGATTCGCCAGAAGTACTTCGATTTTGATATCTATGGCGAATGACCGTCGCCGTGTCCATCGCCCGCAGCGTCGGCTGACGGGCCTCACGCTGCACAGCATGGAGTGATTCATGAAAACCAAAGCGGTACTCACCGAACAGGACGTTGCCCAGTTGCTGGTAGCAGCCAAAGAGCTGGCCCACCAGCGTCAATGGGCCGTATCGGTCTGTGTGGTCGACGATGGCGGGCATCCCTTGGGGCTGTTGCGCCTGGACGGCGCCTCGCCCTTGTCAGCCTACATCGCCACCGAAAAAGCCCGCACCGCCGCCATGGGCCGGCGGGACAGCAAGGTTTTTGAAGACATGATCAATGGTGGCCGCATCGCCTTCCTCAGTGCGCCGCACTTGCAAGGCATGCTCGAGGGTGGCGTGGCGATCCGTCACGACGGTCAGTGCATCGGTGCCATCGGCGTGTCCGGGGTCAAGGCCGAGGAAGATGCGGAGCTGGCGCGATTGGCGGTGGAGACGGTGTTGCCGGTGATCACGCCGGATGCCTGAGGGCTGGCGCGAACCCTGTGGGAGCGAGCTTGCTCGCGATGGCGTCGGCACTCTCGACATCAATGCAAGCTGATCCACCGCATCGCGAGCAAGCTCGCACACATTGGATCTCCGTCAGCCCGCTAGCTATTGTGGGAGCGAGCCTGCTCGCGAAGAGGCCAGTACATCCGGCATCTTCATCGACTGATACACCGCCTTCGCGAGCAGGCTCGCTCCCACAGGAGGAACACAATGCCGGAGTGAAACTGCACAAATCTTCCAGACCACCCCATCCAAGTCGTTTAATCTCAGCCAGCCGATACATAAACGAGGCAGCCCATGACAGCGCGCAACTGGATCGATCTCAAGCAGGACGCCACGTCCGGCATCGAGACCGTGCGCGCGCATTTCGAGGGGCACGCCTACGATCCGCACTGGCACGATGCCTATCTGGTGGGCGTGACGGAGCAGGGCGTGCAGCAGTTCCATTGCCGTCAGCAGCAACACAACAGCACGCCGGGCAAAGTGTTCCTGCTTGAACCGGGGGAGTTGCATGACGGTAACGCGCCGCACGAAAACGGGTTTACCTATCGCACCTTGTACCTGGAGCCGCAATGGCTGGAGCGCGAACTGCGCTCGTTGTTCGAGGATGCGCCAGACAACGCGCAACTGGGCTTTGCCGTCACGCTGAACGATGACGCGCGGCTGGCAAGGGCTACCGCCGCGGCTTTCCAGAGCCTGCACGAACAGGACATCCTGATCGTCCGCCAGACCGCCCTCGACACGCTGCTGTCGAACCTCACTCAACACCTGCATTGGCGAACACGGATCAATCCCGACCCGCGTCTGCCACTGGTCGCCCAGCAGGCCCGGGATTATTTGCACGGCCACCTGAGCGAGGACATCAGTCTGGACGATTTGGTGCGCGTCACCGGCGTGGATCGTTTTCGCCTGAGTCGTGCGTTCAAGGCGGCCTTCGGCCTGGCGCCCCACGCGTATCTGATCCAGCTGCGCCTGGCCCGGGCGCGGCGTCTGCTGGCCGGTGGCGAAAGCGCCGTGGTGGTGGCCGCCATGCTTGGCTTCGCCGACCAGAGTCACTTGGGCCGCTGGTTCCAGCGCGCCTATCGCATGAGCCCGGCGGACTACCGCAAGCGCTGCTCAATTGTTCCAGACTGAGCCAGGCTGCAACGGGATGATCAGGTTCACGATCATTCATCGAGAAGTTGCGCCATGGATCAGTTGCTGCCGTTTGCCTTGTTTGCGTTTGTCGCCTCCATCACCCCGGGTCCGACCAATATCCTGGTGCTGAGCCATAGCTCGCGCTTCGGCCTGGCGACCACCTGGCCACTCATCCTCGGCGCCTGCGCGGCTGCCGCGTTGCTGGTGTTGTTGGTGGGCACCGGGCTGGGCGACCTGCTGGCGCGACATGCGGCGATCCAAACGGCGCTGTCCTGGGCCGGCATCGCCTGGCTGAGCTGGATGGCCTGGCAGATTTTCAGCGCGCCGGCCGAGGCCATCGATCCAGACCGCCCGGTCGAAGGCCCACGGCTCGGCCTGGCGGGCGCCGCCGGGTTGCAATTGGTGAACCCGAAGACCTGGATGATGGCCCTGGCGGTGGTCAGCGTATTCGCCGGCGCCGAGGCAGACCGTACGGTGCGGGTGCTCTGGCTGTCCTTCGCGTTCTTTGCCATCTCCATTCCCTGCATGACCGCCTGGGCCTACCTGGGGCGTGGCGCGGCGAAGTTCTGCCGTTCCGCCGTGGCGATGGGGCGCTTCAATCGCGTCATGGCCGTGTTGCTACTGGTGTCGGCGTGGCTGACGCTGGTGGTCTGATCCACGATGCAGGAAGACGGCAGGGCCGGTCCAGCTGACGAAAATGTAATTTTTCTTTTGAAACCCGCGGTTCATGCGTCAAGTCGCACGCTTATACCTGCCTAGAACAGGCGGTATGCATTTTTTGATCGACCTTCAAAAAAGGAGAGTGCCATGAACAGCCGTTATCAAACCTGCATCGACGAGTGCCTGGCCTGCGCCATGGCCTGCGAGGCCTGCGCCAGTGCGTGCCTGCAAGAGCAAAACGTCCAGATGATGGCGCGTTGCATCGAGCTGGACCGCGACTGCGCCGACTTGTGCCGTCTCGCGGCAACGCTAATGCAGCGCGACAGCCGGGTGGCGACGGATCTTTGTATCGTCTGCGCGAGCATCTGCCGTGCGTGTGGCGAAGAATGCGCGAAGCACGAAGCGGGTCATTGTCAGGATTGCGCCAAGGCCTGCCAGTCTTGCGCCGAGGCCTGTGAGCGGATGGCCGCCTGAGACTCGATCGGACCGGCAGCAACGTCAGGCATCACTCGATGACTGCCGTTGCCGCCCAGTGCGATCAAGAGGCAGGGTGGGCTGCGGAGTCGACCTTCGCCTGCTGTCCCGTCGCGGTGCTTCGCAGCAGCAGTCCCGCCAGTACGGCCGCGGTCAGCGCGAACGCTGCGCCGATCAGAAACGCCAGCTGATACCCGTTATTGAGCGCAACCAGCGGCGCGAGATCGGACGCAGCCGTCTTGGTCCGGTACGCGGCAATACTCGCCAGCACCGCCAGGCCCACCGAGCCGCCCATCATGAACGACGTATTGACGACGCCTGACGCCAGGCCGGAATCCTTGGGTTCCACGTCGCTCATCGCCGCGAGCAACATCGGATTGAACGCCATCCCCGCGCCCAACCCCAGCAGCAACATGCCCGGCAGAACGTCGCCGACGAACTGGCCGTCCAGCGGAGCCCGTGCAAACAGTGCCAGGCCGATGGCGGCGAGCAGCAGGCCTGCCGCCAACGGCGTTCGTGTGCCGTAGCGCATCACCAGCCGCGCGGACAGACCCAGGGAAAAAATCGCCATGATCACGTTGGCTGGCAGGAAGGCCAATCCCACTTGCATCGGCGTATAGCCCAGCACCAATTGCATGTAGAGCGCCGACAGGAAAAACCAGGCGAACATCGACGCGGCCCAGAGCACGGCGAGCAGATTGGCGATGCGCAGGTTATGCAGGCGAAACAGGCCCATCGGGATCAACGGATGGGCAATCCGCCGTTCGAGCATGATGAAGCCCAGCATCAACAAGGCCGAGGCTGCCAGCAGGCCCAGCGTGTGGAGGGAAGTCCAGCCCTGCTCATTGCCGTTGACCACGGCGTATACGGCGATCATCAACGACAGGGTGGCGGTTACTGCGCCGGTGACGTCCAGTTGCCCACTGCTTTGCGCGCGCATGGCGGGCAGCAATTTAAGGGACAGGCCGAGGACGATCAGGCCGACAGGCAGGTTGACCAGGAAGATCCAGTGCCAACTCAGCAGATCGGTCAGCAAACCACCCAACAGCACACCGATACTGCCGCCTGCAGCGCAGACGAAACTGTACACGCCCATCGCCCGGGCACGCTCGCCGGGTTCCGTGAACAGGTCCATGATCAACGACAAGGCCACCGCCGTGACCACCGCGCCGCCAAGGCCTTGAACAGCCCGGGCAATGATCAACCATGACTGCGATGACGCCAGTCCACAGGCCAGCGACGCGAGGGTGAACGCCGCCAATCCCAAGGTGAACAGGCGGCGATGGCCATAGAGGTCGCCCAGGCGACCGCCGAGCAGCAGGAAACCGCCGAAGGTCAGTAAGTAGGCATTGACGACCCAGGCCAGTGCCGTGTCGTTGAACTGCAGGTTGTCCTTGATCGAGGGCAGGGCGACGTTCACCACCGTACCGTCGAGCACGATCATCAGCACGCCCAGGCACAAGACGATCAATGCGCGCCAGCGCTGGCGCGGGTGAGAGGGATGTGATTGCGACATGGTTCTTCAATCCTTGAACAGTCCGGGTTCGAGGTTGCCGCAGTGCAACCGGACCGGTTCACTGCAGGCAACGTGAAGCAGTCTAGCTGCGAGCAAGATCCATCAAATAGTGGAAATGTGTAATCCCGGCACGAAGTTCTCAGCCGATGGCCGAGTCGTCACGCCTGAACACCAAGGCCTTCAAGCCACAGGCGGGGTCCGCATCTGGAAACTCCGGAGGGTTTGCCAACCGCTCTTCGAACGTCAGGCCAGGCGCCTCGCGCATGACGCCTTCGATGAGGAAGCCGGGGCCGGTCGCCGGGTCGTTGCTACACGCCAGGACCGTACCAGCGGCGGTCAGCAGCTCCGGCAGGCGGCGCAGCACTCGCTGATAATCCTTGGTCAGCAGGAAGCTGCCTTTCTGGAACGTGGGCGGGTCGATGATGACCAGGTCATAGGGTCCGCTGTTGATCACCTTGCCCCAGGATTTGAACAGGTCGTGCCCCAGAAAGCTCACTTGGCCCAGGTCATGGCCGTTCAGGCGATGATTGTCACGACCACGGCTCAGGGCTGCGCGGGACATGTCCAGGTTGACCACGTGGCGGGCACCGCCGGCGATGGCCGCCACCGAGAAACCGCAGGTATAGGCGAACAGGTTGAGCACGCGCTTGCCTTGGGCGTGAGCGCGCACCCAGTCGCGGCCATAGCGCATATCGAGAAAGAGGCCGTTGTTCTGCTTTTTGCCCAGGTCGATCCGATAACGCAGGCCGCCTTCGGTCAGGGTCCATTCATCGATCGGTTCGCCCACCAACCATTGGGTCAGGCTGTCGGGCAGGTACCGATGTTGCACCGCGAGGGTGTGGGCGCCGCTGTGTTGCCAGGCGGGCAAGGAGGCGAGGGTGCGCAGCATGGCGAACAGGTCATCGAGTTGCGTAGGATCGGGTTCCTTGAACAGCGAGACCAACACCACGCCTTGCAGCCAGTCGACGGTGATCTGTTCCAGCCCCGGCCAGCAGCGCCCGCGGCCATGGAACAGGCGACGGGTTTCGTCGGGCGCCGATTCCAGCGCCGTCAGCAAAAGGCTCTGCAATGTTTGAAGGGCTTGAGGGTTCATCAGATAAAAAACGCCAGCAGCTCGAAAGGCCGGCATTTTAACCACGAACCCATGCACTGCAATCCGCTTTATCAGCCCCCGCTGGTCGCGAGGATGCTCGCCACCTGCTGCGCCTGGCAATTGAGATAGGCCGAACGCTTGAGCCACGCCGGATCCGGGTACCAGGAAAACATGAACTGCCCGCCCTTGAGCTTGTCGATCACCTGGCGCGCTACTTGCGGGCGCACGGCCGGGCAGCCCTGGCTGCGGCCGATGCGGCCCTGGCGCACGCTCCAGAGCGGGTTCACATAGTCGGCGGCGTGGATGACGATCGCGCGGTCGCGCGCCTGGTCATTGAATCCGGGCTCCAGGCCGTCCATGCGCAGCGAATAACCATGGGCGCCCTGATAACTTTCCTGGGTGCGGAACAGTCCCAGGCTGGATTGATAGCTGCCCAGTCGGTTGGAAAACTGGGTGGCGAAGTTTTCCCCGGATTTCTGCCCGTGGGCCACGAGATCACGCAGGACCAGCTTTTTCTGGCGCAGGTCGAAGATCCACAAGCGCCGGGCCGTCGAAGGTTGCGAATAATCGATCACCGCCAGGTGGCGAGCCTGTCGAGCACCGTTGGCAACTGCGCACTGCATCGCACTCAGGGCACTTTTCAGCGCTTGGGGATTGAGTTCCGGCGCGGCGTGGGCGAGGCTGTTGTAAAGAGGCTGGGTGTTGAGTTTTTCGGCCAGCGCCGGGCTGCACAGGATGCCAAGGCCAGTCACGACCAGGCAGAATCGGCGCAAGAATGCCGATACAGGTGAAGGCAGCTTGCGGTGGCGTTCGTTTGCGGCATCCCGTCCGGTTTCGTTTGTCTGCATGATGGCGGGTCGTACCTGTCGCAAAATTCACCGTCAACGAGACGGCCATGGATTGGAGTAAAGCAGTTGTTCAAAAAGTCCGCATGTTACCTGAGCCTTTTATTGCTCGTTGCGCCATTGGTCGCCACGGCCGAGGACGGCGATCCGGCTCAGGCGCAAACCACACTGGCGCAACTGTCGGTCAATTGCCCCGAATTGGCCGGTGGCGTCGACTTTCCGACGGTCATGAGCCTGCAGGCCTTGTACCAGCAAAACGCAGGCCAGGCGATCTGGGCGGACGACGGGCGGTTACAGGCGTTGCAAGCCCAGCTACAGCAACTGGCCGATGACGGACTCGATCCGGCCCGCTACGACCTGCCGGGCGATGGCCGTTACGTCAACGTGGCCTGTACCGACATCGCCATCAGCCAACGCTACCTGCAAGCGCTGCATGAGCTGCGTTTCGGCTACCTGCCGCAGAACCGCCTGGAGCCGATTTGGAAGGCCAATCCGCAGTTGCCGGACCGTCAGGCCATGGTGCTGCACTTCGCCGTCGCCGGCTTGCGCGACCCCGCCGAGGCGTTTGCACAGGCGCGGCCGCCCTTGGACCTGTATCGCAACCTGCGCGAACTCTACGCCCGGCAACGGCAACAACCGCTGGCTGACTGGCAGTCAGTGCCGGCCGGCCCATTGCTGCAACCCGACAAACGTGACGCCCGCGTGCCCGCACTGGCCCGGCGCCTGTTCAACGAAGGCTACCTGAGCGTGCCGCCGCTGGAAGCCGATGAGCACTACAGCCCGAGCCTCGTGGAGGCGATGAAAAGCTTCCAGCTCCACCATTCACTGCAAGCCGATGGGGTAGTGGGGCCGTGGACGGTTACCGAGCTGAACGTCAGCCCGGCCATGCGCCGCGAGCAATTGCGGATCAACCTGGAGCGCATGCGCTGGCTGGCTCAGGATCTGGAGCCCGACAGCGTGCTGGTCAACGTGGCGGCGGCGCAGCTGACGGTCTACCAGGCTGGCGCCCCGGTATGGCAGACCCGGACCCAGGTTGGCCGCGCCGAACGCCAGACACCGCTGATCAAGTCGCGTATCACCCGACTGACGCTGAACCCGACGTGGACCATTCCGCCGACGATCATGCGCGAGGACAAACTGCCCGAGATCCGCCGCGACCCGGAGTTTCTCACCCGGCACAACCTCAAGGTGATCGATCGCGATGGATTGCCCCTGGCGGTGGAAAATATCGACTGGGATCACCCTGGCAATCTGATGCTGCGCCAGGACGCCGGCTCGAAAAACCCCTTGGGTAAACTGGTCGTGCGCTTCCCCAACCCGTTTTCGGTATACCTGCACGACACGCCCAGCCAGGCACTTTTCAGCAAAGGCCCGCGGGCGTTCAGCTCAGGCTGCGTACGCATCGAGCAAGTCATGCACCTGCGCGATCTGCTGGTGACCCCGGCCGAACGCACGCGCACCGACACCTTGCTGGCAAGCGAGTTGACCCATGAATTCAGGCTGGCCAAGCCGATGCCGATCCTGCTTGGATACTGGACAGTGCAAGCGGACAGCCAGGGGCGGGCGGTGTATATCCCGGATATCTACCAGCGCGATGTGCCCCTGTCTGCCGCCGACCGTCGAGCACTCTGATCATGCACACGCGGCGTTGGCTTCTACGGGCGTGGTCTGCTCGATGGCCGAGAACACCCGCTGGCCGAGGGCTCGGGCCGTTTGCAGATGTACGTCCGGATCAAGGGTCTCCGAGTCCAGCAAGCGCTCGGAGCTCACCACGCGGGCACCGCAGTAGCCGAAGATCCCGTGGTCGATCTGCGTGACCATCGCCTGGTCGTAGCCGTGGCGTTGAAAACTGTCGGCGTCGGCTCCACCGAGGGCGACCAGATGGACCCGCAAATGCTGCAGTTTCTGCATAAAGAACTCGTCGAGCTTGAAGTCGAATGCCCAGCCATTGGAGAACACCCGATCAATCCAGCCCTTGAGCAACGCCGGCATCGACCACCAATAGATCGGGTAGACCAGCACCAGGGCGTCGGCCCGTTCGATCCTGGCCTGCTCGGCCAGCACGTCGGCAGGCGGCAAGGCCTCACGGTGGTGGACGGCATGGTCGGCGAAGCCGAAGCGTGGATCGAAGCCTTCAGCGGCCAGGTCGGCGATTTCGAAGGTATCGCTGGGATTGGCCTGGAGAATCCCATTGCCAATGGCCTGGGCAAGCGCATGCGTCAGAGAGCGGGGGTCATGATGAGCAACCACGATAAGGGCGTGCATGGCGAATCTCCTTCTGGCATTACCCGAGGTCAAGCGAGTATGCTGGGTTAAGTTACGGTTAGTAAGTTACGGTTGGTAAAGTTAGCATGTCAAGCACAGATGAAAATGCACCGCCCATTGCCGCGCCTCGTCGCCGACTTTCCCGCGCCGATCGGCAACGGCAATTGCTGGATGTCGCCTGGCGCCTGGTTCGGGAGGAGGGCAGCGAAGCGTTGACCCTGGCCCGGCTGGCCGACCAGGCAGGCGTCACCAAACCCATCGTCTACGACCATTTCATTACCCGATCGGGGCTGCTGGCGGCGCTCTACCAGGATTTCGATGCGCGCCAGACGGCGCTCATGGACGCTGCACTCGACGCCAGCGAACCCACGTTGCAGAGCCGTTCGCGGGTGATTGCCGAAGCGTTCGTCGAATGCGTCCTGCTTCAGGGCCGGGAGATTCCGGGCGTCAGTGCGGCGCTCTCCAGTTCACCTGAACTGGAGAGCATCAAAAGGGAGTACGAAAGGCTGTTCCTGGATAAATGCCGGGCGGTGCTAGAGCCGTTCGCCGATAGCCGGGGCCTGTCCCAAGCGAGCCTGCGCGCGATGCTCGGGGCGGCGGAAGCGTTGTCCGATGCGGCGGCCAACGGGGAAATCAGCGCGGACGAGGCCAAGCAGGAGCTGTTCGTCAGCATCGTGGCGATGGTCAATCGGGCCGCTGGCATCGCCTCCAACTGATCGGGCGATTCGCGAGCAGGCTCGCTCCCACATGGGGCGGCCCGATCCTGAGGCAGGGACATCGGTCTGACTTGATATTTGTCGCGCCGGAGCAGGTTAGCGTGGCGAGGGAGCTTGCTCCCGCTGGCCTGCGAAGCGGGCCCCAGCAACCTCTCAGGCAGACTGTATCCGCCGGTTTGCGACTGCTGCGCAGCCGAGCGGGAGCAAGCTCCCTCGCCACGGGTTCTGAGTTGGTCAGGCTGACGCTTTCGCGAGCAGGCTCGCTCCCACAGTGGACCTTTGTGAACCCTGTCCCCTGTGGGAGCGAGCTTGCTCCGGGCGGCGATCCGACGATGACGGCGGCACATCCAACATCTCTTCCGCTGATTCACTCCCCATCAAGAAAAAACGAACCCCGAGCCCCTTTTCCGGTTCTTAACTGATGTGCCTTGATGAAAGGACAGCAGGCGGGGCTGCGGTCTTGCCCACCACACACTGCGATCAGAGGAGGCGACATGCCCAACTCCTTCCCTTCGCCCTGGTGGAAGAACGCCGTGATCTACCAGGTTTACCCTCGCTCCTTTGCCGATGCCAACGGCGATGGCGTCGGCGATCTTCCCGGTTTGACAGCACGCCTGGACCATCTGCAACGCCTTGGCATCGATGCGTTGTGGCTCTCGCCAGTGTTCCGCTCGCCCATGTGCGACGCAGGCTACGACATCTGCGACTACACCGATGTCGATCCGCTGTTCGGCAACCTGGCCGACCTCGATGCGTTGATCGCCAAGGCCCACGAACGGGGCTTGAAGGTCTTGCTCGACTTTGTCCCGAATCACACTTCCGACCAGCATCCCTGGTTCATCGAGTCGCGCTCCAGCCGCGACAACCCCAAGCGCGACTGGTACATCTGGCGTGACCAGCCGAACAATTGGCGAGCCTCGATTGACGGCGGCAGCGCCTGGACCTGGGACGAAACCAGCCAGCAGTACTACCTGCACTTCTTCCTGCCCGAGCAACCGGATCTGAACTGGCGCAACCCGCAAGTCGTCGCGGCCATGCATCAAGTGCTGCACTTCTGGCTGGAGCGTGGCGTGGACGGGTTCCGCGTCGACGTGGTGCATTGCGTCGGCAAGGACCAGAGCTTTGCCGATGACCCGCGCTGCATGGCCGGTGAAACCATGGTCAAGATCAACGATCAGCCCTACAGCCATGAAGTGCTGCGCGGGCTGCGGCGCCTGGTCGACAGCTACCCCGGCGAGCGGGTGCTGATCGGCGAGGTCAACATCCGTTCCACGGCCCAGGTGGCGGCCTATTACGGCGCCAGTGACGAACTGCACATGTCGTTCAACTTCCCGCCGCTGGATGCACCGTGGGACCCGGTGGTGTTCCGTATGTGCGTACGCGAGGTGGAAAACGACCTCGGCCCGTTGCAGGCCTGGCCGACCTGGGTGCTGTCCAATCATGACAACAGCCGCCACCGCACTCGCTACGGTGGCTCATTGCGGCGGACACGGGCCGCGGCGGTGATGCTGCTGACGCTGCGCGGCACGCCTTTCATCTATCAGGGCGAGGAGCTGGGCCTGGAGGATACGCAAGTGACCGCCCAGACCCGCGTCGACCCCGGCGGACGGGACGGCAGCCGGGCGCCGATCCCCTGGACGGAACAGGCGCCTCACGGTTGGTCTGGTCAGGCGCCATGGCTGCCTTTCGCTGCGGATCCCGGCCGGTTGTCGGTGGAGACCCAAGAGCGCGACGCCGATTCCGTGCTGGCGCTTTACCGACGGCTGCTGGCGTGTCGGCGCAATAGCCTGGCGCTGCGCCTGGGCGGCTGGGAGGAACTGCCCTCGCACCCGCAGGTGCTGGCTTATCGTCGTTCTTGCGAGGGCGACGAACGCCTGGTCTGCATCAATTTTGCCGACAGCGAGCACACCTTTCCGCTGGCCGACCCCTGGCGAGTTGAAATCGCCAGCGATGGCGCGGATGAAGGCCGGCCGTTCAGCGGGCGTCTGGCTGCCGAACAGGCCCTGATCCTGTGTCGATAACCTTTGTCGATAAGGAGTCACCGATGAAAGCCAACTGGCACCGAAATACCTTGATCTACCAGATCGACCCCTCGCTGTTCTACGACAGCAACGGCGATGGCCGTGGCGACCTGAAGGGCATCATTCGTCAGCTCGATTATCTGCAAGCGCTGGGCGTCGGCGCACTCTGGCTGATGCCTTTGTACCGGTCTCCGTTCAAGGACGCCGGTTACGACGTCAGCGATTTCATGGCGCTGGACCCGCGCTTTGGCAGCGAAGAGGACTTGCGCCAGTTGATCGTCCAGGCCGGGGAGCGTGGCATCCGGGTCATCCTCGAACTGGTGGTGCAGCACACCAGCGACCGGCATCCCTGGTTCCTGCGGGCGCGGCGCGACAAGGACAGCGTCTATCGGAATTATTACCTGTGGTCCGACACGCCGGTGGACGACGGCAACCAACCGATCTTCCCGTCGGTGGAAGACAGCATCTGGCAGTGGGACGAACAGGCCGGGCAGTACTTTCGGCATCTGTTCTATCGCCATGAGCCGGATCTCAATCTGGCGAACCCGCGGGTGGTCGAAGAGATCGAGCGGATCATGGATCACTGGCTTGAACTGGGGATCGCCGGTTTTCGTCTCGATGCCGCTTCGCACCTGGTTGAGCAGGCCGGTGGCGGCGATGAAGAGCAGGGCGTGTGGTTATTGGAACGGCTGTTCAAGCACATGACCCGCATCAACCCGGAAGGCGTGCTGATGGGCGAAGTGGATGTCGAGCCCGAGCGCTACAGCCATTACTTCGGCACCGGCGAACGCCTGGGCCTGGTGCTGGATTTCTGGGTCAATAATCATCTGTTCCTGGCCTTGGCCCGAGGCGAAGCCGAGCCTCTGCAACGGGCCATTGCCCGCCGCCCGGCACCGCCTGACGGCGCCAATTATGCGGTGTGGCTGCGCAACCATGACGAGCTCGACCTCGAACGCTTGACCGAGCAGGAGCGTGAGGAGGTGATGCAGGCCTTCGCCCCGGACCAGAACATGCGCCTGTATGGCCGCGGCATCCGCCGGCGCCTGGCGCCGATGCTCGACGGTGATGTGCATCGCCAGGCGCTGGCCCAGGCGCTGCTGCTGTCACTGCCCGGAACACCCATCGTGCGCTACGGCGAAGAAATCGGCATGGGCGATGACCTGTCCCGTCCCGAACGCCTGTCGGTGCGCACGCCCATGCAATGGAGCGATGAAGCCAACGCCGGCTTTTCAACCGCCCAGCGCCTCGCCGCGCCGGTGATCGATGAAGGACCGTTTGCCTACACGCAGTTGAACGTCGAGGGCCAACAGGACGATCCCGATTCGCTGCTGGCTCGGACTCGCCGGCTGCTGCTGGCGCGCAGGCGCTTGCGCGAGGTTGGCGACGGCAAGGCGCAACTGCTGACGGTCGACCATCGTGCAGTCTTCGCCATCGCCCATGAGTGCGAAGCGACCTCGGTGATGCTGGCGAACCTCAGCCCCGAGACAGTCACTGTGCAGTTGCGGGAAGTGGATTTGCAGGGGTTCGAGGAAGTCCTCTCGGACCGCGCGTATCCGGCCTCGACCGCAGCCAGCCTGACATTGCATGGATACGGTTACCGCTGGTTCCGGCGCACCGGCTCAAAACAGTAGCAGCACCACAGCCAGCAACCCACCGGTGGCCAGCAGCAACGCGGACACCTGGGTCGAGCTGAAAGCCAGCGCTGAATCCTTCGAGCGGCCATTGAACCGCCCGCGGGTACGATGCAAGGGCTCCTGCGGTTCGAACAGATTGTCCGGGCGCTGGCTGTCGTCGTCTTCGTCGGTCATTTGCCCGGCGTAAGCGCTGCGGGCCAACAGACGATCGAGCAGGCCCGGCATCAGGCAAGTGCCGACGATCGCCTTGAGCGAGGCCACGCCCAACCACAACTCCCGGGGAGTACGCTTCACCACGCTGAAAATCGCCCGGGCGGCAACGTCCGGGTCGTGGATCGGCGGCACCGGTTGCGGGCGCTTGGCGAGCTTGTTGCGGGCCCAATCGAACTGTGGCGTGTTGATCGCCGGCAATTGCACCATGCAGACCTTGATGTCGCTGTGTTCGTGGAGCAGTTCGCAGCGCAAGGAATCGGTGAAACCACGCACCGCGAACTTGGCCGCGCAATAGGCCGCCTGCAGCGGAATGGCCCGGTAGGCCAGCGCCGAGCCGACCTGGATGATCACCCCGCGATTGCGCCGCCCCATCAGGTCCAGCGCCGCGAGCGTGCCGTGCACCGTGCCCAGGTACGTGACCTTGGTGACCCGGTGGATTTCTTCGGCGGTCAACTGGCGGATTGGCGACAACACCGTGACCATCGCGCAATTGATCCAGACGCCGACGGGCCCCAGCTCGCGCTCCATCCGTTGCGCCGCCTCGAATACCGCATCGGCGTCCGCAACATCGACGCTGATCGCCAGGCTCGTCGCGCCCAGCTGCTTGAGTTCTTCTTGCGTCGCCGCCAACGCTTGTTCGCCCCGGGCCAACAGCCCGACGCGGTAGCCGGACGCGGCAAACCGCTGGGCGGTCGCGCGGCCGACGCCGGCAGTGGCGCCGCAGATCACAACGACAGGTGGGTTTCGCTCATCCATTGCGTTCATCCGATCAATTGCTGCGCCTGGGGCGCTTATGGTTTCGCTGGGTTGGCCAGGGGCAGGGTCTGGCGCCTGGCCCGGTTTCCATTAATTGTGAAAATCCGCGTCGGCGATGGTTCAGGATTTTTGCCGGCGGGCATCAAGACCTGCACTTTTATGAAGCCCGTGGCGGGGGATCGCACCATCGCAAGGCAATGAGTGGTGCCGCTGTGGACGGGGCTGATGCAGGTCGGCTTCCGGTGACCGGACCGGCCTCTTCGCGGGCAGGCCCGCTCCCACAGGGGATTGTGGGTGCATGCGAGGGGGTGGAGGCGGGCAAAAATGAAGTCTGGCACGCTCGCTGCAAGAGGCTTGGCAGGCCCACCGCGAACACAATCGAGTGGGCAGCCCCGTCGGTCAACGAAGATCGAGCGCCAGCAGGCCGGGGATATTACGGTAGGTCAGGGCGCAGTCGCCGGATCGATACCGCACAGAACAGGCAAAGACGCCTGGAACCGCAAGGTTTCAGGCGTCTTTTTTTGCTTTCAAAAAACCGTGATGGGCTTTTGTCGGGTGCTTTTTATGAATTCCAACGTTGCTTCCCTGAACAAGCTGCAAACGCTGATCGTGATCGGCAATGGCATGGTCGGCCATCACTGCGTCGAGCAACTGATCGAGCGCGGTGCCCTCAATCATTACCGCGTGCATGTGTTCAGCGAAGAGCCGATGCGTGCCTATGACCGTGTGCATTTGTCCGAGTATTTCTCGGGCCGCGATGCCGAGTCGCTGGCCCTGGGCGAAGCCTCGTTGTACCAGACGCCCGGCGTCACGCTGCACTTGGGCGTGCCGGTGCTGGAAATCGATCGCCAGGCGCGCCAGGTTGTCACCGCCGCCGAGCGCCTCAGCTACGACAAGCTGGTGCTCGCCACCGGTTCGTACCCGTTCGTGCCGCCGATCCAGGGCGCCGAAGGTGATTCGTGCCTGGTCTACCGCACCCTTGAAGACCTCGACGCCATCCGCGCCGCCGCGAACAATGCCCGGCGTGGCGTGGTCGTCGGTGGTGGCCTGCTGGGCCTGGAAGCGGCCAATGCCCTCAAGACCCTTGGCCTGGAAGCTCACGTGGTGGAATTCGCCCCACGGCTGATGCCGGTACAACTGGACGAGCAGGGCGGCCTGGCCCTCAAGGCGCGCATCGAAAAACTCGGTGTCGGCGTGCACCTGTCCAAGGGCACCCAATCCATCAGCGCCGGTGAGCAATACCGTTACCGGATGAACTTCGCCACCGACGACTTCCTGGAAACCGACCTGATCGTGTTTTCCGCCGGTATCCGCGCCCAGGATGCCCTGGCTCGCCAGTGCGACCTGCAGATCGGCCCGCGCGGTGGCGTGGTGATTGACGACCATTGCCAGAGCAGCGACCCGGACATCTATGCCATCGGCGAATGCGCCGCCTGGAATGGCAGCATCTTCGGCCTGGTCGCGCCGGGCTACCAGATGGCCCGCAATGTCGCGGCGCGCCTGTGCGGCGAGGCTGGCGAGGCGTTCACCGGCGCGGACATGTCCACCAAGCTCAAGCTGTTGGGCGTGGACGTCGGTTCCATCGGCGACGCCCATGGCAACACGCCGGGTGCGCGCAGCTTCCAATTCATCGACGAAACCAGCGCCAGCTATCGGCGCCTGGTAGTGGACGCCGACGGCAAGCGCGTGATCGGCGCGGTGCTGGTGGGCGACAACAGCTATTACGACACCCTGCTGCAATACATGCAGAACGGCATCGCCTTGCCCAAGGACGCCGCCAGCCTGATCCTGCCATCGTCCGAGGGCGCTCCGACACTGGGCCCGGCGGCGCTGCCCGAAGCGGCGACCATCTGCTCGTGCCACAACGTCACCAAGGGCTCGATCTGCGCGGCCATCGATGGCGGCTGCAGCGATCTCGGCCAGCTCAAGTGCGACACCAAGGCCGGTACCGGTTGCGGCGGCTGCGCGGCCCTGGTCAAGCAGGTATTCGAGCACGAGCTGATCGCCCGTGGCGTCAGCGTCGACAAGAGCCTGTGCGAACACTTCGCCT
Organism: Pseudomonas sp. Z1-29; assembly: GCF_051131995.1. NCBI lineage: Bacteria > Pseudomonadati > Pseudomonadota > Gammaproteobacteria > Pseudomonadales > Pseudomonadaceae > Pseudomonas > Pseudomonas sp. Z1-29. The sequence continues at coordinate 2,922,025 of NZ_CP071645.1, forward strand.
ATACCCGCCAGGAGCTCTACGCACTGGTGCGGGTGGAAGGGATTATCAGTTTCGAAGAGCTGCTGGCCAAACACGGTCGCGGCCATACCGGTTGCGACCTGTGCAAGCCGGCGGTGGGTTCGATCCTGGCGTCGTGCTGGAACCAGCCGATCATGGACGCGCACCTGGTGCCGCTGCAGGACACCAACGATACGTTCATGGCGAACATGCAGAAAAACGGCACCTACTCGGTGGTGCCGCGCATCGCCGGCGGTGAGATCACTGCGGACAAACTGATCGCCATTGGCGTGGTCGCGAAGAAATACGACCTCTACACCAAGATCACCGGCGGCCAGCGCATCGACCTGTTCGGCGCGCAGTTGCACCAGTTGCCGGACATCTGGGCCGAGCTGATCGAAGCCGGTTTCGAGACCGGCCACGCCTACGGCAAATCGACGCGTACGGTGAAGTCCTGCGTCGGCAGCACCTGGTGCCGCTACGGCGTGCAGGACAGCGTGCAGATGGCCCTGACCATCGAGGACCGCTACAAGGGCCTGCGCTCGCCGCACAAGCTCAAGTTCGCGGTGTCCGGTTGCACCCGTGAATGCGCCGAGGCGCAGAGCAAGGACGTGGGTGTGATCGCCACGGAGAAGGGCTGGAACCTCTACGTGGCCGGCAACGGCGGCATGCGTCCACGCCACGCCGAGCTGTTCGCCACCGACCTGGATGACGCCACGCTGATCCGCTACATCGACCGGTTCCTGATGTTCTACATCCGCACCGCGGACAAGTTGCAGCGCACCTCGGTCTGGCGCGAGAGCCTGGAAGGCGGTCTGGCCTACCTCAAGGACGTGATCATCCACGACAGCCTGGGCCTGGGCGCCGAGCTCGAAGCGCAGATGCAACTGGTGGTCGACCGCTACGAGTGCGAATGGGCCAACGCCTTGAAGGATCCGGAAAAACTCAAGCGCTTCCGCACCTTCGTCAACGACAAGCGCGACGATCCGGACGTCCATTTTGTCCGCGAACGCGGCCAGCGCCGGCCGGTGCATGCCGGCGAACTTCACCTGATTCCCGTCACCGAGGAGGTGCTCTGATGAGCCAGTCAAACGTCGTTCGTATCGCTCAAGAACCCGTCCAATGGCGCACCCTGTGCAGCCGCGAGGACCTGGTGCCCAATTCCGGCGTGGTTGCCTGGCATGACGGCCGCCAAGTGGCGCTGCTCTACCTGCCGGAGCATACGGACAAGCCGCTGTACGCCGTCGACAACCGCGACCCCAAGTCCGGCGCGAACGTCATCGGTCGTGGTCTGCTGGGCAGCATCAAGGGCGAACTGGTGATCGCCTCGCCGATGTACAAGCAGCATTTTCGCTTGGAAGACGGCCATTGCCTGGAATATCCCGAACAGCGCCTGCGGGTCTGGCCGGTGCGGTTGAACGGGGATGTGGTGGAGATTGGCGCGGACTGATCCGTGCTAAGGCCGCCTTAGTGGTGCTTTTGTGGCGAGGGAGCTTGCTCCCGCTGGACCGCGCAGCGGTCCTAAAATCTTGCGGTCGCTGCGCACTGGAGCGCCAGCCCGGCCGAGCGGGAGCAAGCTCCCTCGCCACGACAGCGATCACTTTGGTTCGAGATTGAGGATTAACAATGAAAACCGCCGCTCAACTGGTGAAGCTCAAGAGTGTGCAGAACCGGCAGGTCCACAGCATCGCGCCGGACCAGACCGTGCTTGAAGCGCTGCAGATCATGGCCGAGAAAAACGTCGGCGCGCTGCCGGTGATCGAGGCCGGCGAGGTGGTGGGGGTGTTCAGCGAACGGGACTATGCCCGCAAGATGGTGCTCAAGGGGCGTTCTTCAGTGGGCACCACGGTACGCACCATCATGAGCGCGCCGGTCATCACCGCCGACAGCCAGCAGAGCATCGAACGCTGCATGGAAGTCATGACCGAGAGCCACCTGCGCCATCTGCCGGTGCTGGACGACGGCCAGTTGATTGGCCTGCTGTCCATCGGCGACCTGGTGAAGGAAGCGCTGGTCGAGCAGGCGGACCTGATCCGCCAGCTGGAGCATTACATCCGCGGCCACTGAACCCGCTCACTGCTGGGAGGTAAGGCCCCTGTGGCGAGGGAGCTTGCTCCCGCTCGGCCGGGCTGGCGCTCCAGTGCGCAGCGACCGTAAGATTTTTGGGGCCGCTACGCAGCCCAGCGGGAGCAAGCTCCCTCGCCACGCCACGCCACACTACGCTGACGGCTCGATGCGCTGGTCAGCCGTCCCTCGATGCTGGCGCAACAATTCGATCTGCTCGGCGGGAATCAATGTACGCAGCGATTTGTACAGGGCTCGGGTTTCCAGCAGATTCCAGACCCGCAGCATGGTTTCCAGGGCGTCGAGGGGCTTGCTGATGAAGTCCCGGGCGCCTAATGCCAGGGCCCGCAGGCGGGTGTCGCGCGTGGCGTCGGCGGTCAGCACCAGGATCGGCAGGTAGTCATTGGCCGGGATGCGCCGGTTGAGCTGCTCCAGGACGGCAAACCCGTCGAAGGCCGGCATGTGCAGGTCGAGGATGACCAGGTCCGGCTCAAAACTGTTGAACAGGTCGAGTGTGCGCAACGGCTCGGTGCTGCTCAGCACGTTGTGCAGCCCTTCACGGGCCAGCAGTTGTTCCATCAACTCAAGGTTGGGGCGCTGATCGTCGATAATCAGGATGCGCAGATCGCGATTCATGCGGACTCCGGTAAATAACGTTCAAGGTGGCCGAGGAAGGCCTGGATATGAATGGGCTTGGTCAGGATCGCCGTGGCGCCGGCCTCGCGCAGGGCGCGGTGAGTGAGGTCGCTGGCATCCGCGGTGATCATCAGCACGGGCGTGGACGCGGTCGCCGCAGACTGGCGCAACCGACGCAGGACTTCCAGCCCCTCCAGGTCCGGCAATGTCACGTCGAGCAGGATCAGCTGCGGCGCGTGCTGGCGCGCCAGGTCCAGGCCCAACTGGCCTTGCATGCTCGATAGCAGCTGGATGCCCGGGCGACGCTGCATCAGGGTTTCGATCAAGGCGAGGCTCGACAGGTTGTCTTCGATGCACAGGACCTTGCCGTCGAAATCGGTGCGCGGGCGGGTGATTTCCAACGCCGCCAATGGCGGCAGCTGGGCGCCGGACACCTGGGTGGCGGGCAAGCGCAAGGTGAAGCAGCAGCCTTGTCCCGGTTCGCTAAGTACCTGAAGGCTACCCTGCATCATCTCCAGCAGGCTTTTGCTCAGGGAGAGTCCCAGGCCTGTGCCTTCGACCTGCGGGTCGGCGCCCAGGCGTTCGAACGGCTTGAACAACTGGTCCAACTGTTCGGGGGCGATGCCGTGCCCGGTGTCGCTGACGGCAATGCCCACCTGATGGCCCTCGACGTTCACTTCGATGCGCACCTCACCGCCGGGCCGGTTGTACTTGATGGCGTTGGAGAGCAGGTTGAGCAGCACCTGGACCAGGCGCTGGCGATCGGCAAGCACGCCACTGCCTTCGGGCAGCGCGGGCAGGGCGGCCAGATGAATTCCTGAATCCGCGGCCATCGGCGACACCAGCGTCAAGGCTTCGTGCAGCACGGTCGGCAGGGCAATTGGCTCGATGTTCAGGGGCAGCCGGCCGGCTTCGATCCGGGCGATGTCGAGCACTTCGTTGATCAACGCGAGCAAATGCTGGCCGGCGCGCAGGATGTGGCTGACCTGCGGGCGCTGGCCGGCGACCGAGTCCATGTCCAGCAATTGCGCGAAGCCGAGGATGGCGTTCAGCGGCGTGCGCAACTCATGACTCATGCGCGAAAGAAATTCGCTCTTGGCCCGGCTCGCGCTTTCCGCTTCCTCACGGGCGGTACGCAGGGCGATTTCAGCGGTGCGCCGGTCGGTGATGTCGCGGGTGATCTTGGAGAAACCACGCAGCGCGCCGGTGCTGTCGTATTGAGTGGTGATGACCACGCTGGCCCAGAAGCGACTGCCGTCCTTGCGGCAACGCCAGCCTTCTTCCATGTAATGGCCGTCGCGGGTGGCCTCGCGCAGGGCCATTTCGGGGTGGGCCGGGCACTCTTCGGCCAGGTAGAACAGCGAGAAATGCCGACCGAGTACCTCCTGTTCGGTATAGCCCTTGATCCGCTCGGCCCCGGCATTCCAGGTGATCACATGGCCCTTGGCGTCGAGGGCAAAAATGCCGTAGTCCTTGACGCCATCGATGATCAGCCGCAGGCGTTCCTCGTTATCGCGCAGGGCGCGCTCGCGTTCGGCGAGCAACTGCCCGGCCTCCACCAGACGGGTGCCCAACTGGCCGATTTCGTCCTTCTCCGGCGGTTGCGGCAACAATGGCTGGCCCAGCGCCAGGCGCTGGGCGTTGCCTTGCACCTGCTGGACCCGGGCGACAATGCCCTTGGACAGGAACAGCACCGCGACAATGGCCCCGAACAACCCGCAGACCGCCGCGAGCAGGGTCGCGAACAGCAGCCGCATGCGCGTGGCCGACGCGGCGGCGCTGCGGTCGGCGAGCAGGGCATCCTCGCGGATGCGCATGGCGCTGATCTGCTCGCGCAGTACGTCGAGCACCTGTTTGTTTTCGATCAGGATCGCGGTGATGGCCGCGGTGTCGTCGGCCTTGCCGGTGCGCAACGCCTGCAACCCGGCAAGCTTTTCGGTAATCAGCGGGGTAATGGTCTTGAGGTGCTCGCGCATCCTCGCGTCACGGATATTGTGATCCAGGCGTTGCAATGCAGCCTGGATCCTCGGGGTGGCCTGTTCGTAGCCGGGCAGGAAATCTTCACGCCGGGTCAGCAGGTAACCGCGCACGCTGGCCGCGGCCTCGGCCAGCAAGGTGTGCACGGCCTGGATGTCGCCCTGGACCAGCAGCACCCGGCGCACATCCTCTTCGGCACGGGCCGTCTGGCGTTCGGTGATGTAGATCAGCACCAGCGACAGCAGCAGGACCACCAACGGCAGCGAGATCACCACCAGCGCCTTGCCCCGCAACGGCAAGTCGGCCCATCTCCGGGCGGCCAGAAACCTCATGGCCATTGTCCGCTGGGTTGCGCCACCAGGCCCAGGGCAACGCCGCGCACCGCCGCCTGGGTCCGGTCGGCGGCGCCGAGCTTGCCGATGACCCGCTCCACATGCGCTTTGGCCGTGCCGGGGGCGATGCCGAGCTTTTCGCCGATCTCGCGATTACTGAACCCACCGGCCACCAGCCCGAGTACCTGGCGTTCGCGCGCGGTCAGGGCCTGGACGGGCGTTGCACCGTTGGCGCTGCGTTCGGCCATGCGGCGCAACAGGCGGGCGCTGACCGAACTGTTCAGTGCCTCTTCACCCTGGGCGACTCGCCTAAGGGCCTGGAGCATTTCCTCGCGGCTGGCATCCTTGAGCAGATAGCCGACGGCGCCCGCACCGATGGCCGCTTCGAGGTGGTCGGGGCTGTCGTCCATGGTGAAGATCATCACTTTGATCTGCGGCTGGCGTTGTTGCAGGATGCGCGCCGCGCCGAGGCCGTTGAGCACGGGCATGCGGATATCGAGGATGGCGATGTCCGGCTGTAGCCGCTCGCACAGGTCGAGCGCTTCCTGGCCGTCGCAGGCCTGGCCGACGACTTCGAACCCTTCGGTACCGGCGAGCATGGAAATGAACCCGGTGCGGGTCACTTCGTGATCATCGGCCAACAGCAGGCGCAAGGGACGACTCATGGCTGTGCTCCGTGGGCTGGCAACGGCACGCTGGCCAGCAGTCGAGTGCCGCGGTCGGGTGCACTACGACAGTTCAACTGGCCACCCAGCAGGCTCGCGCGCTCCTGCATGGCGGCCAGGCCGAGGTGGCGGGTGCCATTGGTCTCGATGGGTTGTTCCAGGGCGAAGCCGCAGCCATCGTCCTGGACCCGCAGCCAAGCCTGGCCGTCTCGCACCGCCAGCCCGAGGGAAACCTGATTGGCCTGGGCGTGCTTGAGAATGTTGTTGATGCCTTCCTGGGCGATGCGAAACAACGCAATCTCGGTATTGCCCGGCAGGCGCGCAATGCTGTGCTCGACCCAATCGACCCGGAGCCCGGCGTCACGCAGACGATCCGCCTCCTTGTCGACGGCTTTGTACAAGCCGAAATCATCGAGCACATGCGGACGCAGGCCGCCGATCAGTTGCCGACCTTCGCCGACGCAGCCCTGGGCCAGTTCGAGAATGCCCCGCAGTTCATCGGCCAGCGCCGCCGGCAAAGGCGGGCAGCGACCGGCGAAGCCCTGGAGGCGTTGATGCAATCCAGCGAGGTTCTGCGCGAGGCCATCGTGCAGGTCATAGGCGACACGCTTGCGCTCGTCCTCCTGGGCGCTGAACAACCGATGGACCAGCTCGGACATGGTCCGCTCGCGGGCCTGGAGCGTTTGCAGCAGGCGGCTGTTCTCCAGGTGCGCCGCCAACAGCGTGGCCAGCAGCTGCAGCGATTCGATGTCTTCATTGTCAGGGGCGCCCAAGGGCACGCTGTTGCCTAATAGCAGCGCGCCGAACGCAACGCCGTCGGACCCGCGCAGAGGGATCCGCAGGATCTGCGGCAACGGCGTGCCGGGGCGATCCATCCACTGCGAAGCGGGCGAGGGCGGTTGGGCCAGCTCGGCGAGCAGCTCGAGGCGCTCGCCGCTGCCGTGGCTGGCGACGGTCTGCAACTGGCTGTCAGCGGTCCATTCCAGCAACAGACCGTGATCCATGGCGACGAACGCGCACGCACGTTCCACCGCGCGTTGGCGCATCTGCGCCAACGGCAGGCGGGTCAGTTCGTGCCCGGTGCCCAACAACAGGCCCAGGCGCGCCGCCCGGCTTTGCGACTGGCGGTACTGGGTGCGGATCGCCAAGGCGCTGCCAGGGTCATGGGGTGGGCTTTGCATGGGGAACTCCAGCGTGGAAGGGCAAACCGGCGCGGTTGGTGATGGTTTCATTAAACCCTGTGATCGACACCCGGCCTATCTGCCGAATGGCATAGGCGATCGGCACCGGTTGGCCGATGGCGAGGCTCGCGAAGGCCGGCACAGTGGGCTCATTGAAACCCAAAGGAACGCTACGATGAAAATGAAAACCTGTGCCATTGCCGCTTTTCTCCTGCTGGGCGCACCCCTTGCCCAAGCGCTGGAGACCACGCCGTTTGTCTACAGCACCGTGGCCGAGCAGCCGCAGAACGTCAACGACCGTGAAATCGCCGGGCTGTTCGACCGCTGGAACGCTGCGTTGAAGACCGGCAGCGCCGTCGCGGTCACCAGCCTGTACGCCCCGGATGCGATTCTGCAACCGACCGTCTCCAACAAGGTGCGCAGTACCCCGGCGCAGATCCAGGACTATTTCGTGCACTTCCTGGCGGCCAAGCCGGTCGGGGTGATCAACTACCGGGAAATCCGTCACATGGGGCCTGACGCGGCGATGGACAGCGGAGTCTATACCTTTACGCTGACCCAGGCCGACGGTTCCAAGCGGGAAGTGCAGGCGCGCTACACCTTCCTTTACGAGCGACTCGACGGTCAGTGGAAAATCATCAACCATCACTCGTCGGCCATGCCGGAAGTACCGAAGACCCTGCAGGCCAGCCACTGACCGCAGGCAATATACGGCGCGCCCTGGGTGTCCAAGGGCGCCTGCTTCGCCAGACGTTTTGACCGTCGATGAATTAAAGCCTTGGATTCACCTGGGAACATTAATTAGAATCAGTCTCATTTAAGACATTCTTGCCCAGGGCCACTTCACATGCTTGATGCAGCTAAGCCGGCGGAGCACGCCCTCGACGCGTTATACCGTGACCATGGCGGTTGGCTGGAAGGCTGGCTGCGACGGCGCATGGGCAATGCCTGGGATGCCGCCGACCTGCGCCAGGATACGTTCCTGCGCGTACTGTCCAGCGCCCAGTCGCTGGCCGACCTGCATGAACCGCGCGCCTACCTGTTGACGGTGGGCAAGCGCTTGTTGAGCAATTTCTACACGCGCCGCCATCTGGAACAGGCTTATCTCGACGCGTTGGCCAGCCTGCCCGCCGAATGCGTGCCGTCTCCAGAGCAGCGGTGGCTGCTGCTGGAAACCCTGCAGGCCCTGGACGAGTTGCTCGATGGCCTGCCGCCGGTGGTGCGTCGGGCGTTCCTGTGGAGCCAGCTCGAAGGCCTCGGTTATCGCGAGATCGCCGAGCGCCTGCAAGTCTCCGAACGCACCGTGAAGCGTTATATGGCCCAGGCCTACGAACATTGCCTGTTGGTGGACTTCTGATGCGCCAGGCTCCGTCGGCCGAAGCCCGTGAAGTCGCCCGGGCGGCGGCCCGCTGGCTGGCGCTGATCGAGTCAGGCGCCGATGAATTCGATCATGGCGCGCTGCAGCGCTGGCGCGAAAGCAAGGCCGAGCATGAAGCGGCCTGGCAAAAAGCCCAGCGCCTGCGCCAGCGGTTTGCCGAGGTGCCGTCATCGTTGGGCCTGGCCACCCTGGATCGTCCCGCACTGTCCCGTCGCAGCGTACTCAAGCGCGCGTTGGGTGTCGCCGCGCTGGTACCGACCGCGTGGTTGCTGGGACGTGAACTGCCGCTGGACGCCTGGCGCGCCGACCTGCACACCGCCACCGGGGAACGCCGTCGGTGGACGCTGGCCGGTGGCAACGTTTTGCAGTTGAACACCGATAGCGCTGTCGACCTTGACCTTGAGGCGCGCCGCCTGATGCTGCTGCGCGGCGAGATCGCGCTGAAAGTCGTCGACGTCCCCTTGGCGGTCCAGCTGCCCTACGGTGAGGTGAGCGTCGGCCGAGGCGAAGTCTGTATTCGGCTGGATCAACGCAACTGCCGGGTTTCGGTAGTCAGCGGCGCGGCGCAACTGCAACCTGCGCAAGGGCCAGCGCTGAGGCTCGAAGAAGGCCAACAGGTCGACCTGAGTGCAACTGGCGCGGCTGCGACCAGCACCTTCGACGCCGGGCAGATGGGCTGGCGTGAAGGCGTGCTCGTGGCGCAGAACCAGCCGCTGGGGGATTTCCTTCGGGAGCTGGACCGCTATCGCCCCGGCGTGTTGCGCTGGGACGAAGGGCTGGAAGCGCTCCGCGTCACCGGCAGCTTCCGCCTGGAAAACACCGACCGGATCCTCGCGCTGCTCTCGGCCAGCCTGCCGCTTGAGGTGCACATGCGTACCCGCTACTGGGTCACCTTGACGCCGCGAAAAAATATCGCCTGAAGCCTGTCCCCTTTTTTTGTCTCGCTTGTCATTCAAGGCAACTGAACAAAAAACGAGAGTTGCTCCAATGCCCGCAGCAGTATCTTTACGTTTTCGTCCGGCCCTTGCTGGCTGGCGCCCGTTGCTGAACCTGAGCCTCATGCTGAGCCTGAGCTCCGGTGCGTTTTTCATCTCGCCCAGCCAGGCCGAGGAAAGCGCCCGGCGCAGCTATCAGGTTCCCGCCGGCAGCCTCGGCGCCGCGCTGACCCGGTTCGCCGGCCAGGCTGGCGTCAACCTCTCGGTGGACCCGGCCCTGGTGAGCGGTCGCAACAGTGCCGGGCTCGCTGGCGAGTTTGGCGTGGAGGAGGGCTTTGCCCGGCTGCTGCAGGGTTCTGGCCTGCAGCTGCAGCCAGTAGGGGAACAGGCCTACATGCTCACTCCTGCGGCGCAAGGCAGCAGCCTGCAACTGGCGCCGACCTCGATTTTCGGCGCCACCGGCGCGACGCAAGGCGATCCCTACGCAGGGGGACAGGTGGCACGGCGTGGATCCCAGGGCTTGCTCGGCTCCCGTGACTTCATGGAAACGCCGTTCAGCATGACCACCTACACGGGGGAGACGGTCAAGAATCTGCAAGCACGGACCCTCGGTGACCTGGTCGCCAGCGACCCCTCGGTGCGCGCCACCAACCCGGCGGGCGGGCGTTACGAGCAATTCACCATTCGTGGCTTGAGCCTGTTCAACAGTGACGTGGCCTACAACGGCCTTTATGGCGTGCTGCCGACTTATACAATCGACATGGAGATGGCCGATCGCGTCGACATCCTCAAGGGCCCGACCCAACTGATCAACGGGATCTCGCCGCGAGGCAGCGTCGGCGGCGGGATCAACGTAGTGCCCAAGCGGGCCACCGACAAGCCGATCACGTCCCTGACCGGCAGCTACGCCTCCGACAGCCAGCCCGGCGCTGCCGTGGATGTCGGCCGCCGTTTTGGCGAGGACAAGCAGTTTGGCGTGCGTTTCAACGGCGTCAAGCAGGCCGGCGACACCGACTGGGATCATCAGCGCGTGGACCGCCAGATGGCCGTGCTGGGCCTGGATTTTCGTGGCGAACGCCTGCGTCTTTCTACCGATATCGGCCACACCGAGCGTGACACAGACGCACCGCAAGAGCGCGTCCAGGTTGGCGCCGCCGCGCCGGTACCGCATGCCAGCGATGTGCGACGCAATTACGCGCAGCATTGGAGCAAGGCGCGTACCGAGGACACCTTCGGCGCTGTGAACGGCGAATTCGACGTCAGCGACTCGGTCATGCTTTACGGCGGTGTCGGGGCGCGCAAAAGCAACCACGACTTTCTGCGGCACAACGTATCGGTCACTAATGCGGCCGGCGATTTCACCGTGTCGCCCCGCGACTTTACCCGGGACGAGAATGTCCGCACGGCCAATGCCGGGGTGCGCAACTGGTTCCAAACCGGCCCGGTGAGCCATGAGCTGAACCTGGCGGCCAGTTATTTCTACATGGATTTCGAGAACGGCGGCGCCCGTTATGCGAACGGGCGCAGCAACCTCTATGACCCGGTGCCGACACCGACGCCGAACACCCCCACACGGCCGGACCCGAAGGTCTACACCGAGAACCACTTCAGCGGCGTGGCGCTGTCCGACACCCTGGGGTTCTTCGATGACCGGCTGCTGCTGACCCTTGGCGCCCGCTGGCAGCGGGTGGAAGTTGACGACTGGTCCGATGGGATCAAGGGTCCCACCGCCTATGACGAGGAAAAAGTCTCGCCGTCGGGCGGCATCCTGTTCAAGGCCACCGACAAGCTGTCCCTCTATGCCAACTATATGGAAGGCTTGAGCCAGGGCAAGATCGCGCCGACGTCCTCGGACAACAGCGATGAAATCTTCCCGCCGTTCATCAGCCGCCAGGTCGAGGTCGGCGCCAAGTACGATGCCGGCGCGCTGGCCGTTACCGCCGCCGTGTTCCGGATCAAGCAACCGGCCTATGCCAACGACGCCACGACCAACGTCTTCGGGCCGAACGGCAAGCGCGAGAACACCGGCGCGGAAGTCAGCGTATTCGGTGAACCGGTCAAGGGATTGCGCCTGCTCGGTGGCGTGATGTACATCGACAGCGAACTGACCGACACCACCAACCCTGCGTTTGACGGCAACCGCGCGCCGGCGACACCGGAGTACAACGTCAACCTGGGCGCCGAATGGGATGTGCCGACTGTGCAGGGGTTGACCCTGACCAGCCGCGGCATCTATTCCAGCTCGCAGTACCTGGATCCGTCCAACACCAAGGAAATCGATTCCTGGGAGCGGTTCGACGTCGGTGCGCGGTATGCCTTCAAGGTCGATGACAAGCACATCACCTTGCGCGCCAATATCGAGAACGTGGCGGACAAGCGCTATTGGAGCTCGGCCGGGGCTTCGGACGACAGCGAGCCGGGGCTGACCCTGGCGACGCCGCGCACTTACCTGGTGTCGGCGACTGTCGATTTCTGACCGGAGCTGCTGTTTATCCTGTGGGAGCGAGCAGCCATGAAATTCTGGTCGCCCAATCCAACTGTGGGAGCGAGCCTGCTCGCGAAAAGGCCGGAACTTTCAACATCTTCGTTGAATGTGATACCGCTTTCGCGAGCAGGCTCGCTCCCACAGGGGATGCATTGGCATTGTAAAAAACAATGTCAGCCGTCGCGAAACAGGTCGTGGGCATCCAGCAGCCGCCAGGCGATTTCAGGCCGTTTGTCCAACCCCCGACGGATCGCCGCCGGAATCGACTGGCGGATCTTGCGGCACAGGCCTGGCTGTTCCTGGAACTCGATAGCAATGCCGCGCATGGTCCGCACTTCGTTGTAACCCGGCTCGATGGTCACCCGTACGCCGAGGTTCTCATACAGCCGCTGCTGCAAGCGTTCAAGCTCGTCCAGGCTCTGGATGTTTTCCAGTCGCTCAAGCAGGCGTTTTTCTTCCTGGCGATTCAGGCAAAGGATGCGCAAATCGCTGCCTGGCGTTTGCAGCAACGCATCACGCCCGCAATCACAGACGCCGGGCGGGCAGGGGGGACGGATCGGCATCGACGCGGTCATGGGCTTCACAAGTTCTGCGACACAACAAAACCGCCTTTGGGCGTAGGGACGACCCCGGCAATGTGATGCCTCGCGGCGCGCTGGTCAACCCTCCACAGGGGCCGCTTGTCCGCGTCCGGATAGGGGCCGCTCGTCTGTTTTGCCGCAATCCGATCAAATTTTTCAGCACCGCGCGGGCTCAAGAAGACAAACACGTCGCGGCTCGCTCCGATAGCTGGGCCGCTCTTGGAAAAAGGAGAACCCATCGTATGCAACCCGATCCGTCCACCTTACCGCTGCTGGAAGAATTGCTGATGGCCCGTGGGCCCGGCGGGCAGGAGCATGAAGTGCGCGACATCTGCCTGCGGGAACTGCGGCCGCATTGCGACGAGACCCGGGTCGACCCGGCGGGTAATGTCATTGGCCTGATCAAGGGCACACGCCCGAGCGGCAAGGTGAACCAGCCCATCCGGATCATGGCGCACCTGGACGAAATCGCCATGCTGGTCAAACGCATCGAGCCGGACGGCACATTGCGCGTGGTGGCCCTGGGCGGCGCCAATCCGATCAATTTCGGGGTGTGCCCGGTGGACATTCTCGGCGACCGGGATTTCATTCCCGGCGTACTGTCGTTCGGATCGATGCACAGCACCGGTGAAACCCATCAGGGCGCCGATGTGCTGTCGGGGAACGTCAATTGGGGCGATGTCCATGTGATCACCCGGTGCTCCGGTGAGCAGCTGCAAACGCACGGAGTGCGGCCCGGTACCCGGGTAGTGCTGAGCCAGCATTGGCGACGTCCGTTCCGGGTCGGCGATGCCATCGCGGCGCATTTCCTCGACGACCGCGCGCCGATGGTCGCGACACTGCAAGCCGCAAGGTTATTGGCTGAGCGCCGCGAAGAACTGGCAAACGACGTTTATTTCGTCTTCACCACACAAGAGGAAGAGTCCAATGCCGGAGCGCTTTATGCCGCCAGCCACCTGCCTGGAGATGCCACGGTAGCGGTTGAGGTGGGCCCGATCATTTCCGAATACGCTACCCGACTGAGCGTCGATCCGATCATCAACACTGGCGATAAAAACGGTTGCTACAACCGCGAGATCGTCGACCAGCTGTACCAGGCCGGCAAACGTCGCGGGTTGACGCCTCAGTTCGCGCTGCTGGTGGATTTTGCCAGTGACGCCAGCGCGATCATGAGCAGCGGCGTGTCGGCCCAGGGTGGCTGCATCGCCATTCCGACTGAAAACACCCACGGTTACGAGCTGATTCTGGAAGGAAGTATCGAGGCCTGCGCGGTAACGTTGCTGGAATTCCTGCTGGATCGCGGCCACGACTGACACGAACAAAGCCCCCTGTGGGAGCGAGCCTGCTCGCGAAAGCGGTTTGACAGCCGATGAAAATATCGACTGTGATGGCCCCTTCGCGAGCAGGCTCGCTCCCACAAGAACGGGTTTACAGCCCCAATTCGGACAGCCCCGGATGATCATCCGGACGACGACCCAGCGGCCAATGGAATTTACGCTCGCTTTCCTTGATCGGCAGGTCGTTGATGCAGGCGTAGCGATTGAACATCAAGCCATTCTCGTCGAATTCCCAGTTTTCGTTGCCGTAGGAGCGGAACCAGTTGCCTGAGTCGTCGTGCCATTCATAGGCATAACGCACGGCGATGCGGTTGTCGGTGAACGCCCAGAGTTCCTTGATCAGCCGGTAATCCAGCTCCTTGGCCCATTTGCGGGCCAGGAAGGCCTTGGCTTCTTCCCGGCTATGGACGAACTCGGCGCGGTTACGCCACTGGGTGTCGAGGGTGTAGGCCAACGATACCTTCTGCGGATCGCGAGAGTTCCAGCCGTCTTCGGCCAGGCGAACTTTCTCGATCGCTGTTTCACGGGTGAACGGCGGCAGCGGCGGGCGAACTTCAGCAGAGGACGACATGGTTAAGCTCCCGATAAATGAATGATGAATTGCACTGTTTTCTGTCTCAACGGCAGTCTGTCTCAACGACGGTCTTGCGATACGCGTGTTGCTTATTCGATAGCCAGCAGGGTTTTCAGAACGTGCTGTGCCTGATCGGCTGCATTGTGATCGCCCATGACCAGTGCAACGGTGATGGCCCCATCGATCAGGATAAGCAGCTTCCCCGCCAGCACTTGCGGTTGCTCGATGCCTTGATCGCTGCACAGGCGGGTTACATAGTCGAGCAGCTTCTGTTTGTGCATCTTTGCCACCTGGCGGACCGGGTCCTGCGGGTCGCCGGTTTCGCCGCTGGTATTGATGAAGGCGCAACCGCGAAAACCTTCGCTGTCGAACCAGCCCTTGAGCACCGGGAACAGGTTCAGCAACCGCGCGAGCGGCGTCGGCGCCTTGTCCACTTCGCTGCTGAACCAGTGCATCCAGCGTTCATCGCGGCGCTTGAGGGCGGCGACAACCAGGTCCTCCTTGTTGGCGAAGTAGCGGTAGATGCTTTTCCTCGAGACGCCGGCGGTTTTCACCAAAAGGTCCATGCCGGTGGCGGCGATGCCACTTTTGTAGATCAACTTTTCGGCGACATCGAGGATGATGTCGCGTGTTTCATTGCTAGTGATTTCGTTCATGGATCGAACAGTAGAACGATCGTTCTCCTTGGTCAATTGTTTTTTCGTCGCGAAGGGGAGGCCCAAACCCGCGCGTCATGGTGTAAGCTCATCCGTTCTTCGGATTCGACCTTTTGCGAGCCCTATGCCGTCGCTTTTCAAACGCTCCCTGCTGCCCAAGCTGCGCAGCTTTCCACTCACCGCCGAGGCTGTGACCATCCTCGACGGCGCCGCCGAGTTTCGCCGTTGCCTGCTGGAGAAAATTGCCCAGGCGACCCAGCGCATCTACATCGTCGCGCTCTACTTGCAAGAGGACGAGGCCGGCCAGGAAATCCTTGACGCCTTGCATGCCGCCAAAGCCGCGCGCCCCGAGCTGGACATCGCCGTGGTGGTGGACTGGCTACGGGCCCAGCGCGGCCTGATCGGCGCCAAGAAGCAGCCGGGCAACTCGGCGTGGTACCAGCAGCAGACCCGCGTCCATGACAGCGAAGTGCCGATCTTCGGCGTGCCGGTGCAGACTCGCGAGCTGTTCGGCGTGCTGCACTTGAAAGGATTTGTGATCGATGATTGTGTGCTCTACAGCGGCGCGAGCCTGAACAACGTCTACCTGCACAAGTTCGACAAATACCGCTACGACCGATATCACCTGCTGCAGAACAGCGCGCTGGCCGACTCGATGCATCATCTGGTGCAACATGGGCTGATCGCATCCAGGGCGGTGCATCGCCTTGACCTGCCGAACCTGCCCAGCACCCGCAGCTTGCGCAAGGACATCGGCGACCTGCGCAGCCGCCTCAAATATGCAACCTATGACACTACCGCCGGCAGCCTCGATAAAGACGGCCTGTCGGTGAGCCCGCTGCTTGGCGTCGGCAAGAATAATCCGCTGAGCAAGGCGATCAGCGAGCTGATCGCCAGCAGCCGTCAGCAACTGACCATCTGCACGCCCTATTTCAACCTGCCGCTGGCCGTGACCCGGGACATCAACCGTGCCCTGGCGCGCGGGGTACGGATCGACATCATCGTCGGCGACAAGACCGCAAACGATTTTTATATCCCGCCCAGCGAGCCGTTCAAGATCATTGCGGCGTTGCCCTATCTGTACGAGATCAGCCTGCGCCGCTTCGCCAAGCGGCATCAGCGCTTCATCGACAGCGGCCAGTTGAACCTGCGTTTGTGGCGCGACGGCGATAACACCTACCACCTCAAAGGCATGTGGGTCGACGAGCGCTACACCTTGCTCACCGGCAACAACCTCAACCCGCGGGCGTTTCGCCTGGATCTGGAAAACGCCCTGTTGCTCGACGATCCCAAAGGGGAGTTGCTGGGGCCGCGGCAGGCTGAGCTGGAGCGGATCTATCAACACACCCGGCGGATCGAACGCTACCTGGACTTGGAGACCCTGCCGGACTATCCCGCCGCGGTGAGCAAGTTCCTGAAACGGGTCAGCCGGGTGCGAATAGAGCGACTGCTTTACCGGATCCTGTGAACCGCCGCGCCATGTCGGAAAAAGACACCATCTCCATCCAGCTGGTGCGCGAGGCGCTGCTGCAAAGCTGCGCCCCTGGAGTCGCCACCGAAGAAGTCCTGAGCAAGGTCGGTATCGACCCCGCATGGCTCGACGAGCCCCAGGCGCGCGTGCCGGCCCACGCCTATGCGCGACTCTGGCGCCTGCTGGCAAGGCGGCTGGATGACGAGTTCTTCGGCATGGACCCGCGCAAGCTCAAGTCCGGCAGCCTGGCCTTCCTGTGCCAGTGCGCCATGGCCCAGCCGACGTTGGCGACCGGGTTGACGGCGGGTCTGGGTTTCCTCTCCTTGATGCTTGAACACCTGCCGGCGCAGTGGGTTCGCCAGCAAAGCCTGGCGGAAATCGTCCTGCTCGAAGACGACCAGGACCCGCGCCGGGCCTTTACCTATTTCACCTATTGGATGATCGTCCATGGCGTGGCCTGCTGGCTCGCCGGGCGGCGCATTCCAATCCTGTCCGTCGAGTTGCGTTGCCCGGCGCCGGATTTCTGCGATGACTACCGCGTGATGTTCTCGCAGAACCTGCGCTTCGACCGGCCCCGTACGCGGATGATCTTCTCCGCCGACTGCCTGGACCTGCCCATCCGCCGCAGTCCGGAGGAGCTTAAGCGCTTCCTGGCCCAGGCCCCGGCGAACATCCTGGTCAAATACCGCGACCCGCAAAGCCTCGCCAGCCGTATCCGCCATGATCTGCGCCAGCTGCCTGCCGAGCAGTGGCCGGAAACCGAGGCCCTGGCTCAACAACTCTGCGTTTCCGCATCGACCCTGCGCCGCCGCCTGGCGGATGAGGGCCAGACTTACCAGGGTCTGAAAGACAGTGTGCGCAAGGAACTGGCGATCGCCTGGCTGGCCGAGCCCTCCATCAGCTTCGTCGAAATCGCCGCGCGGCTGGGTTTTGCCGATGCCAGCTCGTTCTACAAGGCGTTTCGCAAGTGGTCCGGGTCCAATCCCGGGCACTATCGCAGCCTGATTCTCAACGAGGCTGACTGATCCGGATTTGTTGTTGAATGGGCTGCCGTCTTCGCGAGCAGGCTCGCTCCCACATTGGAATATTGGCTGTCCCATGTGGGAGCGAGCCTGCTCGCGAAGAAGACCTCACTGACAACACATCCCCCGAACCATGGCCAAACCAGTCAAGCAACTTGAAAGCTTTGACCATTGCCCCGCAGCCCCTTCGGCGCGAGTATTTCCCTGCTATTCACGGTTCCCCACCAATAAAAAGTACAGAGGGATTCTGGTCATGCGCGATTATTCGTCCGCCACGTCGCAGTTCGATTACCTGCACACCGCCAATGCCGCTTTGCACGGTTCGCTCGAGGCGCTCAACGCCTGCGTGGAATGTTGCGACCGGCATGCCTTGCCGGGGCGCATTGCCTTGTTCTGGGAGGGGCGTGACGGCAGCGATGCGACGTGGACCTACCGTGACCTGCAGGACAACGCGGCGCGTTTCGCCAACTTCCTGCGCGCCCAAGGTGTTGGCAAGGGTGACAAGGTCGCCGGCCTGCTGCCGCGCAATGCCGAACTGCTGATCGTGGTGCTCGCCACCTGGCGTATCGGCGCGGTCTACCAGCCCCTGTTCACCGCATTCGGACCCAAGGCCATCGAGCACCGCCTCGGCAGTTCCGGCGCGCGCGTGGTGGTCACTGACGCCAGCAACCGGCCCAAGCTCAACGAAGTGCTCGGGTGCCCCACCATCGTTACGGTCGGCGGGGCGAAGGGCCAGGGCATCGTCCGCGGCGACTACAGTTTCTGGTCCGAACTGGCCAACCATTCCGACCAGTGCGAACCGCTGATGCTGACCGGCGAAGATCCGTTTTTGCTGATGTTCACCTCCGGCACCACCGGGCCGGCCAAGGCGCTGTCGGTTCCGCTCAAGGCCATCGTCGCGTTCCAGAGCTACATGCGTGACGCCGTGGACTTGCGCCCCGAAGACGCGTTCTGGAACGTTGCTGACCCGGGCTGGGCCTACGGCATCTATTTCGGCGTGACCGGGCCTCTGGCGCTGGGACATCCGATCACTTTCTACGATGGTCCCTTCACCTTGGAAAGCACCTGCCGGGTGATCAACAAACATGGCATCAGCAACCTGGCGGGCTCACCAACGGCCTACCGTTTGCTGATCGCTGGCGGCGAGCAGTTCGCCCGCTCGATCCAGGGCAAGCTGCGCATTGTCAGCAGCGCCGGCGAGCCGCTGAACCCGGAAGTGATCCGCTGGTTTGCCGACAACCTGAACGTGGTGATCCATGACCATTACGGCCAGACCGAGCTGGGCATGGTGCTGTGCAACCACCACGGCCTCGACCACCCGGTGCATTTGGGCGCGGCCGGTTTTGCCTCGCCGGGCCACCGCATCGTGGTGCTGGATGAAAATCAACGGGAGTTGGGGGTAGGGCAGCCAGGCATTCTTGCCGTCGATCGCAGCCAGTCGCCGATGTGCTGGTTCGCCGGCTACGAAGGCGGGCCGACCAAGGCGTTCGTCGGCGATTATTACCTGAGTGGCGATACCGTCGAATCCAACCCCGACGGCAGCATCAGCTTCGTCGGCCGCAGCGATGACGTGATCACCACGTCCGGTTATCGCGTTGGCCCGTTCGACGTAGAAAGCGCGCTGATCGAGCACCCGGCCGTGGTGGAAGCGGCGGTCATCGGCAAACCCGACCCTGAACGCACCGAGCTGGTGAAAGCTTTTGTGGTGCTCAGCGCTCAGTACCGCGCAGCGCCGGAGCTGGCCGAAGAATTGCGCCAGCATGTGCGCAAGCGCCTGGCGGCCCATGCGTACCCCCGTGAAATCGAATTTGTCAGCGACTTGCCGAAGACCCCCAGCGGTAAGTTGCAGCGCTTTATCTTGCGCAACCAGGAGATCGCCAAGGCTCAAGAGGCCGTGGCGCAGAACGTTTCAGCTTGAATCCAAGGAAACCATGATGCAGATCGATAACAAGATTTTTCTCGTCAGCGGCGGTGCTTCCGGCCTCGGCGCGGCCACCGGCGAAATGCTCGTCAAGGCCGGCGCCAAGGTGATGCTGGTCGACCTAAACGCCGATGCGGTGGCCGGCCAGGCGCAAAAGCTCGGTTGCCGGAGCGTGGTCGCCGACATCAGTAACGAAGCGGCCGCAGAAGCGGCAGTCAAGGCCACGGTGGATGCGTTCGGCGGCTTGAACGGTCTGGTCAATTGCGCCGGCATCGTGCGCGGGGAGAAGATCCTCGGCAAGAACGGCCCGCACGCACTCGAAAGCTTCAGCCAGGTGATCAACGTCAACCTGATCGGCAGCTTCAACCTGCTGCGCCTGGCTGCAGCGGCCATCGCCGAGACCGAGGCCAATGCCGACGGCGAACGCGGGGTGATCATCAATACCGCCTCGGTAGCAGCCTTCGACGGTCAGATCGGCCAGGCCGCCTACGCGGCGTCCAAGGGCGCGATTGCCAGCCTGACCCTGCCAGCCGCCCGTGAACTGGCGCGCTTCGGTATCCGCGTAATGACCATCGCGCCAGGGATCTTCGAAACCCCGATGATGGCCGGCATGACGCCGGAAGTACGTGACTCCCTGGCCGCCGGCGTGCCGTTCCCGCCGCGCCTGGGCAAACCCGCCGAGTACGCCGCGCTGGTCCGGCATATCATTGAAAACAGCATGCTCAACGGCGAGGTGATCCGTCTCGACGGCGCCTTGCGCATGGCCGCCAAATAGGAGGATTTGTCATGTCCAACGATCCGATTGTCATTGTCAGCGCCGTCCGCACCCCGATGGGCGGCTTCCAGGGCGAACTGAAAAGCCTCAGCGCGCCGCAGCTGGGTGCCGCCGCCATCAAGGCCGCCGTGGAGCGGGCCGGCATTTCGCCACAGGCGGTTGAAGAAGTGCTGTTCGGTTGCGTGCTTGCCGCAGGCCAGGGCCAGGCACCGGCACGCCAGGCGGCGCTGGGCGCCGGGCTCGACAAATCGACCCGCTGCACCACGCTCAACAAGATGTGCGGTTCAGGCATGGAAGCGGCAATCCTCGCCCACGACATGCTCGTCGCCGGCAGCGCCGAGGTGGTGATGGCTGGCGGAATGGAAAGCATGTCCAACGCGCCGTACCTGCTCGATCGTGCCCGCAGCGGCTTGCGCATGGGCCATGGCAAGGTGCTTGACCATATGTTCCTCGACGGCCTCGAAGACGCCTACGACAAGGGCCGCCTGATGGGCACTTTTGCCGAAGACTGCGCCGAGACCAACGGCTACAGCCGTGAAGCTCAGGATGCCTTCGCCATCGCGTCCACCACCCGTGCCCAGCAGGCGATCAAGGACGGCAGCTTCGACGCCGAGATCGTGCCGGTGCAGGTCATGGTCGGCAAGGAACAGGTCACCATCCGTCACGACGAGCAGCCGCCCAAGGCGCGGATCGACAAGATCGCCACGCTCAAGCCGGCGTTCCGCGACGGTGGTACGGTGACGGCGGCCAACGCCAGCTCGATTTCCGATGGCGCCGCCGCCCTGGTACTGATGCGCCAGAGCCAGGCGCAGCAGCGCGGTCTGAAACCGCTGGCGGTGATTCACGGCCACGCCGCGTTCGCCGACGCCCCGGGCCTGTTTCCCACGGCACCGATTGGTGCGGTGAAAAAACTGATGAGCAAGACCGGCTGGTCGCTGGGCGACGTCGATCTGTTCGAAGTCAACGAAGCTTTCGCCGTGGTCGGCCTGGTGACCATGGACAAGCTGGAAATTCCCCACGACAAGGTCAACGTCCACGGCGGCGCCTGTGCCCTTGGCCACCCGATCGGCGCATCCGGCGCGCGAATCCTGGTGACGCTGCTCTCGGCCCTGCGCCAGAAAGGCCTCAAGCGCGGCGTCGCGGCGATCTGCATCGGCGGCGGCGAAGCCACCGCCATGGCCGTCGAATGCCTGTACTGAGGAATCACAATGCTTGCGACTGAAGAACAGACCCAGATCCGCGACATGGCCCGGCAATTCGCCCAGGAGCGCCTGAAGCCGTTCGCCGCCGAATGGGACCGTGAGCACCGCTTCCCCAAGGAGGCCATCGCTGAAATGGCCGAACTGGGCTTTTTCGGCATGCTGGTGCCGGAGCAATGGGGCGGCTGTGACACGGGCTACCTGGCCTATGCGATGACCCTGGAGGAAATCGCCGCCGGCGACGGTGCCTGCTCGACGATCATGAGCGTGCACAACTCGGTGGGCTGCGTGCCGATCCTCAAGTTCGGCACCGACGAGCAAAAGGCCCGGTTCCTCACGCCGCTGGCCAGTGGCGCGATGCTCGGCGCTTTTGCCCTGACCGAGCCCCAGGCTGGCTCCGACGCCAGCAGCCTGAAGACGCGGGCGCGGCTGGAGGGCGATCATTACGTGCTCAACGGTTGCAAACAGTTCATCACGTCCGGGCAGAATGCCGGGGTGGTGATCGTGTTTGCCGTCACCGATCCGAGCGCCGGCAAGCGTGGCATCAGTGCGTTCATTGTGCCGACCGATTCGCCGGGCTACAGCGTCGCGCGGGTCGAGGACAAACTCGGCCAGCATGCTTCCGATACCTGCCAGATCCTTTTCGAGGATGTGAAGGTGCCGGTGGCCAATCGTCTCGGTGAGGAGGGTGATGGCTACAGGATCGCCCTGGCGAACCTCGAAGGCGGGCGAGTCGGCATCGCGGCGCAGTCGGTGGGCATGGCCCGCGCGGCGTTCGAAGCCGCTCGCGACTATGCCCGTGAACGGCAGAGCTTCGGCAAGCCGATCATCGAGCATCAGGCCGTGGCGTTCCGCCTGGCCGACATGGCGACCCAGATCGCCGTGGCGCGGCAGATGGTGCACTACGCCGCCGCGCTGCGCGATGCCGGCCAGCCGGCGCTGGTAGAAGCGTCCATGGCCAAGCTGTTCGCCTCGGAAATGGCCGAGAAGGTCTGTTCCATGGCCTTGCAAACCCTCGGTGGCTACGGTTACCTCAACGATTTCCCGCTGGAGCGCATCTACCGCGACGTGCGGGTCTGTCAGATCTACGAAGGCACCAGCGACATTCAGCGCATGGTCATTTCGCGCAACCTTTGAACAGGAGTCCCGCATGAGCTACGAAACGATTTTATTGGAGATCAAGGACCGTGTTGGCCTGATCACTCTCAACCGTCCCCAGGCGCTGAACGCCCTGAATGCGCAGATCGTCAGCGAGCTGAACCAGGCACTGGATCGCCTGGAGGCGGATCCGAAGATCGGCTGCATCGTCCTGACCGGCTCGAAAAAAGCCTTTGCCGCCGGCGCCGATATCAAGGAGATGGCCGAACTGACCTATCCGCAGATCTACCTGGACGATCTGTTCAGCGACAGCGACCGGGTTGCCAATCGCCGCAAGCCGATCATCGCGGCGGTGAACGGTTTTGCCTTGGGCGGCGGCTGCGAGCTGGCCCTGATGTGCGACTTCATCCTGGCCGGTGACAACGCCAGGTTCGGCCAGCCGGAAATCAATCTCGGCGTGCTGCCGGGCATGGGCGGCACCCAACGCCTGACCCGTGCGGTGGGCAAGGCCAAGGCCATGGACATGTGCCTGACCGGGCGCTTCATCGACGCGGTGGAAGCCGAGCGCTGCGGCATCGTGGCGCGCATCGTTCCGGCTGACGAGTTGCTGGACGAAGCCCTGAAAACCGCGGCCTTGATCGCCTCCAAATCGGTGCCCATCAGCATGATGGTCAAAGAGAGCGTCAACCGCGCCTTCGAAGTCAGCCTGTCCGAGGGTGTGCGTTTTGAGCGCCGGGTATTCCACGCGGCGTTCGCCACGCTGGATCAAAAAGAAGGCATGGCGGCGTTCGTGGCCAAACGCGCGGCGGAGTTCCAAGACAAGTAATGCGACGTCACCACTGACGCCATCGCGAGCAAGCTCGCTCCCACAGGGTTTGGCGGCGTACACAGATGTTGCGTACCCCGCCGATCCACTGTGGGAGCGAGCTTGCCTCGCGAAGCTTTTGGCGTTACACCAGGTAGTGCCTGAGCTCCCGAGCAATCACCATCCGCTGAATCTCGCTCGACCCTTCGTAGATCTGGGTGATCCGCGCGTCGCGGTAATAGCGCTCCACCGGGTAATCCTCAAGATAGCCATAGCCGCCATGGATCTGAATCGCCGAGGAGCAGACCTTCTCGGCCATTTCCGAGGCGAACAGCTTGGCTTGCGATGCTTCCGACAGGCATGGCTTGCCGGCGCTGCGCAGCCGCGCGGCATGCAGGATCAGCAGGCGAGCGGCGTTCAGGCGGGTGTGCATGTCGGCCAGCAGATTGGCGATGCTCTGGTGTTCGATGATCGGTTTGTCGAACTGCACCCGATCCCGGGAATAGGCCAGCGCCGCTTCGAATGCCGCACGGGCGATGCCCAGGGCCTGGGCGGCGATGCCGATGCGCCCGCCTTCGAGGTTGGACAGGGCGATGGCCAGGCCCTTGCCCCGTGCGCCCAGCAGGTTGGCTTCAGGAATGGTGCAGTTGCTCAGCGTGACGGCACAGGTGTCCGAGGCACGAATGCCCATCTTGTGTTCGGTGCGGTCAACGATGAAACCGGGCGTGTCGGTGGGCACCAGGAACGCCGAAATGCCTTTTTTGCCAAGGTCCGCATCCGTCACGGCAAACACAATCGCCAGCTTGGCGCGCTTGCCATTGCTGACGAACTGCTTCGCGCCGTTGATTACCCATTGACCCTCTTTCAGTTCCGCCCGCGTACGCAGGTTGTGCGCCTCGGAGCCGGCCTGTGGTTCGGTCAGGCAGAAGCAGCCGATGGCCTGGCCGCTGGCGAGATCCGCCAGCCAGGTCTGTTTCTGCTCATCGCTGCCGAAATTCAGCACCGGCCCGCAACCTACGGAGTTGTGGATGCTCATCAGTGCTCCGGTAGCACCGTCACCTGCCGAGATTTCCTCCACCGCCAGGGCATAGGCCACGTAGTCGACATAGGTACCGCCCCATTCCTCGGGCACCACCATGCCCAGCAGGCCCAGCTCGCCCATTTTTGCCACCAGCCCATCGTCGATCCAGCCGGCTTTTTCCCAGGCCTGGGCGTGGGGCGCGATTTCACCGCGGGCGAAATCACGGGCCATGTCGCGGATCATCACTTGTTCTTCGGTCAGCTCAAGGTCGTGCATGTTCAATTCCCGTGGTAGTCGAAGCCGTCGAAGAAACTCGCCACATGGTCGGCGTCCAGCGCCTCCAGGGTCGGTGGGTTCCAGCGCGGGTTCTTGTCTTTATCGATCAGCAGGGCACGTACGCCTTCGATCAGGTCGCCGCGCGTGAACCATTGCCGGTCCAGGTGCAGCTCCAGGGCAAAACAGTCTTCCAGGCTCAGGTGCCGGCCGCGTCGCAGCATTTCGAGGGTCACCGCCATCGCAAGGGGTGAGCGGGTTTCCAGCAGCTCGGCGGTCTTCAGCGCCCACTCGTGGCTGTTGGCGACCGTGACCTGGCGCAACTGCTCGACCATGCTCGGTACATCCGGCAGGGCGAAGAAATGATCGATGGCCGGCCGCAAGTCGGCCAGGGGCGGGGCAGGCAACTGTTGGACCGCCATTTTCGCCAGCAGGCTTTGCAGGTCCTTGAGCGGTGAATCGCGCCAGTCCAGGCGGTCGAGACGTTCATCGAGCTGGGTGATTTTCTGGCTGTCGAGATACCAGTCGGCCAGGCCGCAGTACAGCGCGTCGGCAGCGCGGATCTGCGCCCCGCTGACGCCCAGGTAGATACCCAGTTCACCGGGAATGCGCGGCAGGAAATAGCTGCCGCCGACATCCGGGAAATAGCCAATGCCGACCTCGGGCATGCCCAGTCGGCTACGCTCGGTCACCACCCGCAGATCGGCGCCTTGCACCAGACCCATGCCGCCGCCCAGCACGAAACCGTCCATCAAGGCGAGGATCGGTTTGCGGTAATGGTGGATAGTCAGGTCGAGGGCGTATTCCTCGACGAAGAAGTCTTCGTGCAGCGTGTCGCCCTGCTTGTGGCTGTCGTACAGCGAGCGGATATCGCCGCCCGCACAAAACGCCTTGTCGCCGGCTCCGCGCAAGACAACGGCGCGGATCTGCGAATCGGTGGCCCAGCTATCGAGTTGCTGCTGCAAGCTGCGCACCATGCCCAGGGTAAGGGCGTTCAGGCCGGCGGGGCGGTTCAGGGTCAGGTGGCCGATGTGGTTGCGAACGTCGACCAACACCTCGTAGGGCGCGGTTTCGATGCTGCCCGCAGCTTGGGATGAAACCTGAACTGTCATCGCTAACTCCCTGCTTTTATTGTTCTTTATAAATTTTTAAGCGCGTACCCGGTCCGGATCGTAACAGCGCAAATTTGCATTGCACAACCGAGATACGTGCAGGTCCTGTCTGCATATTTATAGCAGCCACAGGCTCAGCCGCGACCCGACAGCACCTCCGTGATGCTGCGACGCTTAGCATGCCGCTCGCTGGCGTGGATCAATTGTTCGAGATCTTCGGGGGTTACGTCGAAGAATGCTTCCATTTCCTCAAGCGCAAGTTTCAAGTCTTCGGCGGTGATCGCCTGGCGATCAATGGGGGGATGGTCGGCGGGAATCACCGCTGCCGGCTCGCTGGCTCGCTTGGGATAGCGCACCCGCGTGAAATTGTTGTAGGCCAGCGCGAAGACGAGCAGGCCGGAGCCGGCCAGCATGGCGGCGCCAAGCGCCTGCCAATCGAGGGCGACGATGGATGCGTCCGCCAGCACCAGCGTTGCCGCCAGGGCGCCGGCCGGTGGATGCAGGCAACGCAGCCAGCACATCAGCACCAGCGCCATGCCGGCCGCCAGGCATGCGCTACCCAGCGTGCGGCCGAGCACATGGGCGACCAGCAACGCCACGACCGATGCGCACAGATAACCACCGAAGATCGACCAGGGTTGGGCCAGGGCACCTGATGACACCGCAAACAACAGCACGGCCGAGGCGCCGAGCGGGCCGATCAGGTGTTGCGCCACTTCAAGACCGAATACCTGGCCACAGAGCCAGACACTGAACATTGTTCCAAGGGCCATGCCGATGGCGGCGCGACTCCATTCGGTGGGGCGGGTATTGATAGCAGCGGGGAACCAGCGAGCAAGCATCAAGCGAACATCCAAAAAACGAACAAAAAAAGGGGCTTACGGGAGAATCCCTGAAAGCCCTTTAAGTGTTCCAACAATTGGGGGAGGAACGGTACACAGTGTGCCGCTCGCCAACCTTGCTTACAAATTCATATTAATGCTGGTTGAGTGCATTTATTTTGAAGCTATGCGTTCAAGCACTTCTGGCTCGCGGCCACGCCTGCTGCGCGATGGGTAATTCGCAGGATTGCCCCCGGCCCATCGGGATGTGCGCTCGCAGGAGGTCGCCGGTGCCCGGGATGTTGCAGTTCACTGACAGTTCGCCAGGGCTTCGCTTGCCACCAACCGGTACGGCGCCGGCAGTTGCCCCACGTAGTCGTCCACCACTTCCCGCGTCAGGCTGACGATGTCTTCGACCCGCTCCATGCCGGCGCCGGTCCGCCAACTGGCGACGATGTCCATCACCGACGGCAACGGCACGCCGTCCACCAGCGTCAAGCTGCCCTGGTTCAATTCGCCTACCACCAGCGCCGCCGGCATGGCGCCGATACCAAAGCCGTCACGAACCAGGCGGGTGATCGCCGAGGCGGAGTTCACGCAATTGATCCGCGGCGAGACGATATTGGCCGAGTGCAGCATGTTCAGGAGGTCCTGGTGGGGCCGGGAGTTGCGCGAGAAGGTCACGATGCGCTCCTGGGACAGTTCGTCCAGCGATGCGTAGTGGCGGTCAAAGGATGAGCCGCTGCGCACCACCCAGTGCATCGGATAACGCGTCAGGAGCGCATTGCGCACGCTGTCGAGGCGCAGGATGTCGGTCTGGAAAATGATGTCCTGGTAGCCTTTCTCCAGTTGCGTGCACAGGTTGCTCGCGGTGTCGGCCGACAATTCGATTTCCAGCGCCGGGTAGCATTCCATCAGGCGCGTGACCAACGGGCTGAGCCAGGTATGGATCACCGTGTCCATCGCGCCGATGCGAATCCGCCCGCGTACCTGGCGCGGGTCCTTGATCACGGCTTTCATGCTGTGCATGGTGTCCATGATGCGCTCGGCGTACTCCAGCACCCGCTGGCCTTCGGAAGTCAATGACACGCCCTTGGAATCACGCACGAACAGACGCACGCCCAACTCGTCTTCCAGAGCTGCAATCCGGCTGGAAATCGACGCCTGGGTGGTGAACAGCTTTTCCGCCGTGAGGCGAAAGCTCTTCAGGCGGGCGACCCAGACGAAGGTTTCCAGAAACTTGATATTCATGGGCGGCGGCTCCTGAAACGGGCGGGGCAAGGTATTGGATTGTCCGGGAGCGCCGGTGATCAACCGGTCCTGCAATTCCTGGACGAGAGGTATTGGACCACGTCTTCAAGCGCCCTTGAATCCGGCACCTCGCCGAGGACCGCAGCGGCGTCGCACCACGGATATTCCAGACCCGACACCCAGGCCATGACTTCCGTAAGCTCGGCTGGCGGCAGGGTCTTCATGTGTTCGATGGTTATCGTGAGCCCCTCGGACAGCCCGGACTCGGCGCTGAATCGCCAGTCGTAGCGGCCACAACCGACCCTGACCTCACCGTTGTGTTTGTCCGACATCGCGACCAACCATTTGCACTCGTAGGTGCGCACGTTGGCGTGAGGAGGGCTGCCCAGGCAGAACGTGTAGACGTTTTCGAACGCCTGGTTGAACCGGCTCACCAGCACGTCACCCATCGCGCCACGACCTTCGACATGCTCCGGGAAGGCGATGGAGCCGGTGCGGACCACCATGTTCAGGACTGCGCCCTGGATGAAGGCCTGGTCCAGCAGGTGAGGGCGGTTGCCGTCCTTGGCGCGGATGTAATGTTCGATTGATCGCTGCGGGCTGTTCATCAGATCTCCATTTCAGGTCGGGTATCACAACGCGCTGTTCAAAACGTCGGTCACCAGCATACAACCCGGTGCGTGGGTGATGCACAGCGGCGGTCGCGAAGCCTGCACCACCGATTGCGGCGTCACGCCACAGGCCCAGAACACCGGGACCTCGTCGGCTTCCACCGGCACCGCGTCGCCATAGTCCGGCGTGTCCAAAGAATGAATGCCGATCAACGACGGATCACCCATGTGGACCGGGGCGCCATGGACGCTGGGCATGCGTCCGGTGATCTGGATCGCCTGGATCGCCGCGGCGGCCTTCATCGGGCGCATGCTCACGACCATTTTGCCAGACAGGCGCGCGGTGGGGCGCGTGTCGATGTTGGTGCGGAACATGGCAACGTTGCGCCCCAGGTCAATGTGCCTCAGGCGTATACCGGCCTCCAGCAAGGGTTGCTCGAACGAGAACGAGCAGCCGAGAGCGAAGGTCACCATGTCGTCCTGCCACAGGTGTTCGATATCCATCGGCTCTTCGCTCAACTCGCCGTGACGAAAGACCCGATAGCGCGGTACTTCGTGGCGGATATCGATGGGCGCGCCGAGGTTGCGCAGGAACGGATCCCCCGGTTCGCTCACGTCCAGCACCGGACACGCCTGGCGGTTGAGCGTGCAGTAGCGCAGGAATTCGTCGGCCCAGTCACCCGGCAGGATCACGATGTTGGCTTGCACCCGGCCCTGGCCCAGGCCGCTGGTGTGGCCGTGGTAGCGACCTGCCGCGATGTTCTGGCGCAGGGCCTGGGGTGAACACTGCTGCAGTTGTTCGAATGTCAGGGCGGACGGCGGCATCTGGGATCTCCATTGGTTTTTTGTTAGAGCTCCTTTGTAGAAGCCCCGGACGACGGCGTCCAACAAGGAAAACTGGTACCCCCTGACAACAAAAAGTTATCCGACGGTCGAGGCAGCGAAGTCAGATCAATTGCGACCCGCCATGCATCAGATTTTCTTATGCCCGAGCCGACTTTTTTCCCGTTTGACGCTGTCCGGCGCCGGTGGGAAGAATCTGCCCCAAACAATAAGCGAGGCGCGCCAGCCGTCCCCGACGGGAACACTCGCGCCCATAAAAAAGGAGCACGCCATGCACCGTTTCATCGCTAATCACTTCAACCGTAAACCCGTGGGCACCTTGCTCGGCCTCGGTCTGATGAGCGCGTCGAGTGCTCACGCCGATTTCATCAGCGACAGCAAAGCCAGCCTGGAAGCCCGCAACTTCTATTTCAACCGCGATTTTCGGCAGGAGGGCGCGCGGGACAAGGCCGAGGAGTGGGCGCAAGGCTTTCTGTTGCGCATCGAGTCGGGCTACACCGCCGGGACCTTGGGTTTCGGGCTGGATGCGTTGGCCATGGCCGGTTTCAAACTGGATTCGGGCGGCGGCACGGCAGGCACCAATCTGTTGCCGGCGGACTCGTCCGGGGGTTCCCAGGACCGCTACGGCGAACTTGGCCTGACCGCGAAGGCACGCTTGTCCAACAGCACCCTGAAAGTGGGCACCCTGCAAATCAAGGACCCGGTGGTCAATTCCAACGATACGCGCCTGCTCCCCGGGACCTTCAAGGGCGGGCTGTTGAGCGTGCAGGAAGTCGACCGCCTGAAGCTGACCGCCGGGCAGCTTACACAGATCAATTTCGTCGATTCCACCCACTATCAGGACATGACGGCCAACCGCATTGGGGGCATCAGCGACCACTTCCAGTTCGCCGGAGCGGACTACCAGTTCCTGCCGAATCTCACGGCGCAATACCGCTACGGCAAACTGGAGGACATCTACCAACAGAACTACATGGGCTTGGTCCATAGCCTGGACCTGGGCGCGGGGCAATCATTGAAAAGCGACGTGCGTTATTCCCGCAGCACCGAGGACGGCAGCTTCCGCGCTATCGACAACCAGGCGTTCGGCGCGATGTTCACCTATAGCCTCGATGGGCACGCGCTGGGCCTGGGTTACCAACGCATGAGCGGCGACGACCCATTTCCCTACATCTCGCGCAGCGATCCGTACCTGGTCAACTTCGTCCAGATCGGTGATTTCGCCAATGTCGACGAGCGCTCCTGGCAGGCCCGTTACGACTATAACTTTGCCGGCCTCGGCGTGCCGGGACTGACGTTCATGACTCGCTATATCAGTGGCGACAACGTGCAACGCAGCGCGCCGGGTGAAGGCAAGGAATGGGAGCGCAACAGCGATATCGCCTACGTGATCCAGGACGGCACGTTGAAGGGGCTGGGGCTCAAATGGCGCAATGCCTCGGTGCGCTCGAACTTTGGCAATGACCTGGACGAAAATCGCCTGATCGTCAGTTACTCGATGGCGCTGTGGTGACGGCGCGCCGGGCGGCCGTCAGGCCTTGACCCAGCGCTGGCGGCTCCAACTGCTCAGGGTATCGACAATGAACACCAGCAACAGCATGGCCAGGATCACCGTGCTGCCTTGGGCTTCCTGGAACAGGCTGAGGCTGACATAGAGCATCTGGCCCAGGCCGCCGGCGCCGACGAAGCCCAGCACACTGGCCATACGGATGTTGTTTTCCCAGCGGTAGAGGGTGTAGGCGAGCAGCTGCGGCATCAGGTTGGGCAGGGTGCCGTAGCAGAAAGCCGCGAGCGCGCTGCCACCTTGCAAACGGATCGCATCGGCGGGTTGCGAGGGGGTGTTTTCCAGCGCCTCGGCAAATAGCCGGCCGAGCACGCCGATGGTGTGCAGGGTCAGCGCCAGCGTACCGGCATTGGGGCCGAGCCCGGCGGCAAACACCATCAGCGCCGCCCACACCAGTTCCGGAACCGCGCGCAACGCGTTCAACACCAGGCGCGAGACGCTTTGCAACGGCCAGCCAAGGCGCCCGGCGGCCGGCAGTGCCAGTGCTAGCCCCAACACCGCCGCGAGCAATGTGCCGATGGCGGACATGGCGATGGTTTCCAGTGCGCCGTGGCCGATCGCCTTGAGGTACGCCGGGCTCAGGTCCGGACTGAGGAAGCGTTGCGCATAAGCGGTCATCTGCTTGAGACTCGCGCTATCACCCAATGCGCCCAGGTCGATGCCCAGATAGCCGAACGAAGCGACGACCGCCGCACCGATGCACAGCAGCAATAGCGCGTTGAACAGCCGACTCATGCCAGTCTCCAGCGCAGCAGGCGGCTGAGCTGATCGGCGAACATCACCAGCACCAGGAAGGTCAGCAGCAGGCTGGCCACTTCACCGCCGGCGAACATACGCAACGACAGGTCCATCTGCTGGCCCAGGCCACCCGCGCCGACAAAACCCATCACCACTGACGCGCGGATGGCGCATTCCCAGCGGTACACGGTGTACGACAGCAGCTCGGCGGCGACGTTGGGCAGGATCCCGTAGCAGAATGCCGCGAGCCGGCCGCTGCCGGCCTGCATCAAAGCGTGTGCCGGGCGCTGGTCGACCGATTCGAAGATTTCCGCGTAGACCTTGCCCAGCATCCCGCTGTAAGTGATGGCGATGGCCAGCACCCCGGCCGTCGGACCCAGGCCGACAGCGCGCACGAAGAGCAAGGCCCAGACGATTTCCGGCACGCTGCGCAGGAAGATCAACAGGCCGCGTATCGGCCAACGCAACCATTGACCGAGATTGCCAGGCCTGCCGGAGCGGTAGGCGGCCGACAACGACAATGCGCGACTGGCCAGCAGGCTGGCGGGGACCGCCACCAGCAGCGCCAGGGCCATGCCGGCGGTGGCAATCGCCAATGTCTGCAGGGTGGCTTGCAGCAGCAGGTCGACAAACGTTTCGTCATGGGCCGGTGGCCAGAACGCCGCGACGAACCGACCCATCTCACTCTGGCTGTCGCTGGCCAGCAGCACGCCGAGGTCGACCTCGCTGAAACGAATGCCCGGCCACAGCAGGGCCAGGGCCAACAGGGTCAGGAGCAGGCGAGGGCGGGTGGCGGGGTCCCGGGCGTCACGCTTCAGCATCGCGGAATCTGCACGCTCATAGGGAGTGGAGGGCTCGACATGGACTCCAATTGCTCGTTGGCATAAAGCGTGTCGAGCAGTTGGCGGTCGACCGCTTCGGTCGGCAAGTCGAACAGAATCTGCCCGTCACGCAGACCGATGATCCGGGAAAAATGCGCCAGCGCCAGCTCCACCGCGTGCAGGCTGGTGACCAGGGTCACGCGGTGCTCCCGGGCATGCTGGCAGAGCACCGCAAGTGTGTGCTCGGCCAACACCGGGTCCATCGCCGATACCGGCTCGTCCGCAAGCAATACCTCGGGCGCCTGGTACAACACGCGGGCAATACCGACACGTTGCAGCTGCCCGCCGGACAACTGCTGGCATTGCGCGAACAGCTTGTCGCCCAGGTCCAGCCGGGCCAACGCTGACCGAGCCCCGGGAATGTCCAGCGGGTGCAGCAGGTTCAGCAGGCTCTTGCCCAGGCCCCACTGGCCGAGCTTGCCGGCCAGCACCGCCGTGACTACACGTAGGCGCGGCGGCAGGGGAGGCGCCTGGTGGACCAGGCCGATGCGTGCGCGCAGACGCTGCCGCCGGCGCGCGGACAATTGCCAGACTGGCTCGCCCAGTACCTGCACCTCGCCAGCGCCCGGCCGCAGGGCGGTTGCGAGCACATTGAGCAGGCTCGACTTGCCCGCGCCGGACGGGCCGATGATGGCGACCTGTTCCCCCGCGCCAATGTGCAGATCCACGCCACGCAGCGCCTGCGCACCGTTGGCGTGGATGACGCTGGCTCGGGTCAGACGTAATGTCATTTCAGCAGTTCGGCGGCGCGTGCGGCTTCTTCGATGCCTTTGTAGTTCTCGGGCTTGGTCTCGATGAAGCGGCTGGCGGCCTGCAGATCAAGGATTTCCTTGTCCTTCGGGTTCGCCGGATCGAGGTCCAGGAACGCCGCCTTGATCTTCGCCGCCAGCGCCGGATCGAGCGTGCCGCGCACGGTCCAGTTGTAATCGAAGTAGGCCGGGGTAGTCGCGAACACCTTGACCTTGCTGGTGTCGACCTTGCCGGCCGCCACCAGTTTGTCCCAGACGCTGGCGTTGAGCACACCGGCATCGACCTTGCCCGCCTGGACCCAGGCCGCCGTCGCATCATGGGCGCCCGAGTAGCCGACGCGGCTGAAATAGGTTTCCGGCTTGATGCCGTCCTTGAGCATGAAATAACGCGGCATCAGGCTGCCCGAGGTGGAAGAGATCGAACCGAAGGCAAAGCTTTTGCCCTTGAGGTCGGCCAGGGATTTGACCGCAGGGTCGGCGGTGATGAATTTACTGGTGAACTGGGCATCCTGTTCGCGCTGCACCAGCGGAATGGCGTTACCCGTCTTCAGGCGAGCCTGCACGAAGGTGAAACCGCCCAGCCAGGCCAGGTCGATCCGGTCGGTGGCCAGCGCCTCGACCACGGCGGGGTAATCGCTCACCGGTACGAACTCGACTTTCATGCCGATTTTCTGCTCCAGGTACGCCCCCAGCGGCTTGAACTTGCGCAGCAGTTCGGTCGGCGCTTCATCGGGGATCGCGCTGACCTTCAAGGTGTCGGCCGCCTGCGTCAGAAGGGCGCTCAGGGACAGGGTCAAACCGACGGCCAGTGCCAGGGTACGCTTGAGCATGTAAATCTCCGGTGCATGTAGGGCGTGAGTGTTCAAGCGCCAGGCACGCGTTGAGGAGCCGCGTTGGCCTGGCGCATTGTGAGGGTAGACGAACAGGTGCAATCTTGATCGTTTCTGCCGACCAGGTAAATCCTGGCCCGTTTCGATGCCGGGATGCTACAAGGTCAACGCCGCGATGCAAGCGTAATGCTGTTCAACCAAGGCAATCGACAAACCCGTGGCGAGGGAGCTTGCTCCCGTTGGGCCGCGAAGCGGCCCCAAAACCTGCCAGATCGGAGTATCAGACACACCGCACCCGGCGCTTTACGACTGCTTCGCAGCCGAGCGGGAGCAAGCTCCCTCGCCACAAATAGATCATTTTTCTCGAGTAAATTGTCCCGTCACTTTTCTGGAGCGTCACAACATGCTCAGCGCCGAGCTGAAGTCTTTCCACATGGTCGCTCGCCTGGCCAGCGTCACCCAGGCGGCCAAGAAGCTCGGGCTCAGCCAGCCGACAGTGACCACGCAGATCCGCAGCCTGGAAGCCCAGTACGGCGTTGAACTGTTCTATCGCGGCGGGCGCCGCCTGACACTCAGTGACCAGGGCGCGCAGCTGTTGCCGATGGTGCAGAAACTGCTGCAGCAGGAGGCCGACATCGAGTTTTTCCTGCGCAACAGCGGCCAGGTGCAAGGCACGTTGCGCATCGGTGCCACCGCGCCGTATTACGTGCTGGATATCATCAAGGCTTTTCGCGAGCAGTTTGCGCTGTGCGAAGTGACCCTGGAAATCGGCAACTCACTGCAGGTCATCGAGGCGCTGGAAGAGTACCGCGTGGACCTGGCCGCGTCCTCGCAACTGGTCGAGGATGCGCGCCTGACCCGGCTGGTGCTGGGGCACGATCCACTGGTACTGGCGGTACATCGCGAGCACCCATTGGCCAGCCACGACCGTGTCGCCCCGAGCGCCCTGGCCGGGCATTGCCTGCTGATGCGCGAAACCGGCTCCACCACCCGCGCGCTCACCACAACGCTGCTGCGCGAGGCCGGGGTGGCGACCGGGCCGCTGCTGGAGATCGGCAGTCGCGAGTCGATTCGCGAAGCGGTCCTGCGCAACATCGGCATCAGCATCATCGCCCGTCACGAGGTGCCGGAGAATCCACAGCTCAAGGTGGTCGAGCTGGAAGGCGCGCCGCTGATCGCCGAGTATCTGTACTGCCTCAAGGAGCGCCGCCAGGCCCGGCTGCCGTCGGCATTCCTCGGCCTGGCACGAGAGACCAGCGCATCCTGAATTCGCTACACAAATCCGCCGATGCCACTATCGGCAGCTTTTAGCCAACTGCAATCAAGCCTTCGTACTGCCTGCCTACCATGACCCTCGTCGAGCTGACAGCTCATCGAGGTTATGTCATGACAAGAACACCTTCCGTAGACCTGCAGATACGCGACATCCATAAGGGCTTCGGCGCCTTCAAGGCGTTGGATGGGGTATCGCTGGAAATCGCCGCCGGTGAGCTGGTGTGCCTGCTGGGGCCTTCCGGCTGCGGCAAGACCACCTTGTTGCGCTGCATAGCGGGCCTGGAACGGCAAGACCGCGGCACGATCATGATCGGTGCGCGGGATGTCTCCGCCCTGGCACCGCAGGCTCGCGACTACGGCATTCTGTTCCAGTCCTACGCACTGTTTCCCAACCTGACCGTGGAGCAGAACATCGGCTACGGATTGGCGGGCAACCACCGCGAGACGATCCGCAGCCGGGTCGGCGAGATGCTGGAACTGGTCGGGCTGTGTGGCAGCGAGAAAAAATATCCCGGCCAGCTCTCCGGCGGCCAGCAGCAGCGGGTGGCGTTGGCTCGCGCCCTGGCTCCGGCGCCCTCGCTGTTGCTGCTCGATGAACCGATGTCGGCCCTCGATGCCCGGGTGCGCGAGCACCTGTGCGGCGAGTTGCGTCAGCTGCAGAAACGCCTGGGCATCACCACGTTGATGGTCACCCACAACCAGGACGAGGCGATGCTGATGGCCGATCGCATCGCGGTGATCAATCAGGGCCGCGTCGAACAGTTCGCCAGTGCGCAACAGATCTACCGCGCGCCGGCGAGCGCCTTTGTGGCTGATTTCGTCGGCCAGGGCAACTGGCTGCCTTTCGACTGCGGGCACGACGGACAGGTTCGCGTCGGCGGGCTAAGCCTCAGCGTGGAGGGCGCTGACGTGGGGCGCAGCGGTCGACTTTTCTGCCGTCCGGAAGCCATCCGGATCAACCCGTCGACACCAGAATGCAACCTGTTCGATGCGCAACTGCGCGAACTGACCTACCTCGGCAATCGCTGTCGCCTGAGCTTCGAGCTGGACGCATTGCCGGGCCACACCCTGCTCGCCGAGCTGGAGCCGCAGGCCATGCCCGGGCTGCCCCAGGCGCGGCTGAAAATCGCGCTGCCGGCCCATAGCCTGCAGGTGTTCAATTGATATGCAAAACACGATGATCCTCAAGCCGACCGCAGTGCAGGCACCTCAGGTGCCCGGTGACCTCGCAGACCGATTGTTCATACGCGGCGGTCAGTGGCTGCTGCTGGTGTTGCTGGTGCTGGCGGTATTGCTGCCATTGCTCGCCATGCTGTGGCGCGCCTTCAGCGGTGACGCCGGCCAGGGCGGAGGCCTGCAAGCGACGTTGACGCTGCTGGCCAGTGCCAATTTCCGCTGGCTGCTGGGCAACAGCCTGACGGTTTCAATGACCGTCGCGCTTATCGTCGTGCCGCTGGCCTATGCGTTCGCCTACGCATTGCAGCGCACCTGCATCGTGGCAAAGCCGGTGTGGCGGGGCATCTCGCTGCTGCCGCTGCTGGCTCCCTCGATGCTGCCCGGCATTGCGCTGATCTATCTGTTCGGCAACCAGGGGCTGCTGCGCGATTTCAGCGCCGGCAACATCTATGGTTTCTGGGGCATTGTCCTGGGGCAGGCGATCTACACCTTTCCCCATGCCATGATGGTGCTGATGTCGGCGCTGGCGCTGGCGGACGCACGGCTGTTCGACGCGGCCTCAAGCATGGGCGCCTCGCCATGGCGGGCATTTCGCACCATCACCTGGCCCGGCAGCCGGCAAGGGGTGTTCGCGGCTTTCTGCCTGGTGTTCACCTTGTGCATCACCGACTTCGGCGTGCCGGTCACGGTCGGCGGCGACTATCAGGTGCTGGCGCTGGAAGCCTACAAGTCTGTCGTTGGCCAGCAGCAGTTTGGTCGCGGCGCGCTGATCGGCATGATTCTGCTGCTGCCCGCATTGCTCAGTTTCGCCGTGGACATGTGGCTGCGCCGTACTCAACGCGACGCCATGGGCGGCCGCGCCCAGGTGTATCACCCGCAACCGTCGCGGGGGCGGGATGCAGCGTTCCTGAGCGTCACGGCACTTATCGGCGGCGTTCTGCTCGGCGTGTTCGGCATGGCAGTGTACGCATCGCTCGTGCAGTTCTGGCCGTACGACCTGTCCCTGTCCCTGGACAACTATGCCTTCTCCGAACTGCCCGGCGGCTGGCTGGCCTATCGCAACAGCCTGCTGCTGGCGGTGTGCAGCGCGGTGTTCGGTAGCCTGGCGATCTTCACCGGTGCCTACCTGATCGAGAAGACCCGGCAGAGCGCATTGACGCGCACTCTGCGGCTGCTCAGCTTCGTCCCGATGGCTGTGCCCGGGCTGGTGCTGGGCCTGGGCTACGTATTCTTTTTCAATCTGCCGGGCAATCCGCTCGGCAGCCTCTACGGCAGCCTGGCTTTGTTGGTGGTCTGTACGGTCGCGCACTTCCTGACCACCGCGCATATGACGGCCAGTACCGCCTTGCGCCAGCTCGACGATGAGTTCGAGGCCGCCGCCCTGGCGCTGAAAGTCCCGCTGGTTCGTCACTTCCTGCGGGTGACGCTGCCCATTTGCCTGCCGGCGTTGCTCGACATCGTTCGTTACCTGTTCGTGTCGGCGATGACCACGGTCTCAGCGGCGATTTTTCTCTACAGCCCTGACAGCGTTCTGGCTGCGGTGGCCGTGCTGAACATGGACGACGCCGGCAACGTCGGCGGGGCCGCCGCGATGGCGACGCTGATCCTGCTGACCTCGGCCAGCGTATCGCTACTGCTGGCAATGCTGTCGCGCCGCCTGCTGCGCCGCTCCCAGGCCTGGCGCCAGCCGGCGCCGGGTCTTTGAAAACTTTTTTTGGAGATTCTGATGCACTACCAAACGCCAACTCGCCTGCAGGCAGCGATTCTCGATTGGGCCGGAACCGTGGTGGACTTCGGTTCGTTCGCGCCGACACGGATCTTCGTTGAAGCCTTTGCCAGCTTCGACATCGAGATCAGCCTGGAGGAAGCCCGTGGCCCGATGGGCATGGGCAAATGGGACCATATCCGCACCTTGTGCAACCAACCGGGCGTGGCGGAACGGTTTGCGCGCCGGTTCGGGCGCGCACCGAGCGATGACGACGTGACTGCTATCTATGAGCGCTTCATGCCGCTGCAGATCGCCAGGGTCGCCGACCACTCGGACCTGATTCCCGGCGCACTGGAGAGCATCGCCGCACTGCGCCAGCGCGGCCTCAGGATCGGCAGTTGCTCAGGCTACCCCCGGCAGGTGATGGACAAGGTCGTCGAACTGGCCGCCGCCAAGGGTTTGAGCCCCGACCATGTGGTCGCCACCGACGACGTGCCCAAAGGCCGGCCAAGCCCGGCGCAGGCATTGGCCAACGTGATCGCCCTGGGCCTGGACGATGTCGCCGCCTGCGTGAAAGTCGATGACACCGAGCCCGGCATCCTCGAAGGCCGCAGGGCAGGGATGTGGACCGTGGCACTGAGGTTTTCCGGCAATTTTCTC
Organism: Pseudomonas sp. Z1-29; assembly: GCF_051131995.1. Taxonomy (NCBI): domain Bacteria; kingdom Pseudomonadati; phylum Pseudomonadota; class Gammaproteobacteria; order Pseudomonadales; family Pseudomonadaceae; genus Pseudomonas; species Pseudomonas sp. Z1-29. The sequence goes on from NZ_CP071645.1 coordinate 2,960,627, forward strand.
GGCCTCGACTGGGAGCAGTTCCAGGCTCTGTCGGCGCCGCAGCTGGCGGCCGAGCGCGAGCGCATCGACGGCTTGTTTGCCGCAAGCCGTCCGCATTACCTGATCGACACGATTGCCGAACTGCCCGCCGTGATCGACCACATCAACACGCAACTGGCCCGCGGCGTATTGCCGTCCCATGCCTGAAAAACTTCACTGACTGACACGGAGCCGTACCATGTCCAAACGCACTGCCTGGGCCGCCGGCCTGCTTGCCGCCTGTGTTCTGCAGGCCCATGCCAATACCGAACTGACCGTCTACACGGCCCTCGAAGTCGAGCAGCTCAAGGCCTACAAACAGGCCTTCGAGCAGCAGAACCCGGACATCGAGATCAAGTGGGTGCGCGATTCCACCGGCATCGTCACCGCCAAGCTGCTGGCGGAAAAGGATCGCCCCCAAGCCGATGCGGTCTGGGGTCTGGCAGGCTCGAGCCTGGCGATTCTCAAGCAGCAGGGCCTGCTGGACGCCTACAGCCCGGCGAACCTCGGCCAGATTTCCGCCCAATACCGCGACGCCGACACGCCGCCCACCTGGGTCGGCATGGACGTCTGGGCCGCCGCCATCTGCTTCAATACGGTGGAGGCGCAAAAGCTCGGCCTGCCCAAGCCCACCCGCTGGGAAGACCTTGCCAACCCCGTGTACCAAGGCAAGATTGTCATGCCCAATCCGGCGTCGTCCGGCACCGGTTACCTGGACGTCAGTGCCTGGCTGCAGACCTTCGGCGAGACCAAGGGCTGGGCCTACATGGACAAGCTGCACGCAAACATCGGCCAATACACGCATTCCGGCTCCAAGCCCTGCAAGCTGGCGGCCGCCGGCGAGTTCCCCATAGGCATTTCGTTCGAATACCCAGCCATCCAGCTCAAGCGCAAAGGCGCGCCGCTGGACATCGTCCTGCCTGCCGAAGGCCTGGGCTGGGAAATCGAAGCCACCGCCATCATCAAAGGCACGCCGAAGCTGGCGGCTGCCAGAAAACTCGCCGACTTCTCCGCCAGCTCCGAGGCGATGCAGTTATACAAAGCGAACTTCGCGGTCCTGGCGCAACCGGGCATCGCCGAACGCCTGCCCGAGCTGCCGACGGACTACGAACAACGCTTGATCCGCAATGATTTCGCCTGGGCGTCGGAGAACCGCGACAAGGTGCTGGCCGAGTGGCGCAAGCGTTACGACGGCAAGTCCGAGCCGGTCGCCAAATAACCTTCTTCACAGGCCCGGCTGTTTCGAGCGGGCCTTACCTGATGATTGTTTTCAAGGAGTTTTCATGTCTGAGCACGACTGTGACCTGCTGATTGTAGGCGCCGGCATTCTCGGCCTGGCCCACGCCTGGGCTGGCGCCAGGCGCGGCCTCAAGGTCAAGGTGTTCGAGCGTAGCCATACGCCCCTGGGCGCCTCGGTACGCAACTTCGGGCAGGCCCTGGTCGGCGGCCAGGCGCCGGGTGTCATGCTCGACCTGGCACGCCAGGCGAACGGTTTGTGGAAAACGCTGGGCCGGGCTGCCGGGCTGCACATGCATCAGCGAGGCTCGCTGCTGTTCGCCCGTACGGAAGCCGAAGAAGCGCTGCTCGAAGCGTTCGTGAGCGGGCGGGGCGCAGCATTGGGTTATCGCACCGAGCTGTTGCGTGGCGAGGCGTTGGCGGCGCTTTACGATGGCCGTTTTGCCCATCACCGCGCGGCATTGCTCGGCCTCGACGACCAACAGTTGTATTCCCGCGAGGCACTGTCGCAGATCGTCGATTACCTGGCCCGGGCATTGGGCGTCGAATTCCATTTTTCGACGCTGGTCCGCGATGTCGAACCCCACCGTGCGCTCACCAGCGCCGGACGCTTTACCGCGCGGCACATTGTGGTGTGCTCGGGCCATGACTATCAGACGCTGCTGGCCGAGCAAATCGCCGGGCTCAACCCGCAAGTGTGCGGCTTGCAAATGCTCCGCGTACGGCCGCGCCAGCCCCTGGCGTTACGCCACGCGTTGCTCACGGGGCTGAGCTGCGTGCACTACGGCGCCTTTGCCGACCTGCCTGAAGCGCAGGCCATCCGCACGCAGATCCGCACGCACCAGCCAGAGCTCGAAGCCCATGGCATCCATCTGCTCATCAGTCCAACTCCCCACGGTGACCTGATCATCGGCGATTCCCATGTCTACGGCAGCGACATTTCACCGTTCAACGCCGAGCAGGTGGACCGCATCCTGATTGACCTGGCGCAGCACACCCTGGGCGGCGAGATCGATGTACTGGAACGCTGGCAGGGTGTATATGGCGCGCGGGGGCCGGGACCGTTCAGCGTGATTTCAGCTGCGCAAGGCGTCACGGCAGTGCTGATGCATACCGGCTTGGGCATGAGCGTGGGACTGGCGCTGGGCGAACGGACGATCGCCGCAGCGCTGGGGGAGGGGCCGTGGCAAAGCTCGGCGGCTTGACGTCGCCGAGGAGGGCGCCTCGTCGAGGCAAGGCGCTGGTCTGGCTGCCGATTCAGAGCCAGTAACGCAGGCCCAGCATCACCGATTGGGCTTCATATTCGGTGCTGACATCGCCTTGGGGCAGCCGTTCGATGTCGCCGAAGTGCGCCTCGCGCGTTTTCAGGCAGCGGTAATCCAAGGACATCAACCAGTTTTCGTTCAGCTCGTAACCCACCCCGGCACCCAGTTGGTAAGCCGAGACGGTGTCGCGGTGAGTACCGCCGAACTCCACGCCACCGGCTTCCAGGCCGCTGACCGTGAGGGTGGCGTAACCCAGGCCGCCGCCCAGGTAAGGGGTAAACCGGTTGAAAGGCGCGGGCAGGTTCAAGACGTCGTACCAGAGGTTGACCATCAGGCTGGCCGCTTTCTCTTCGCCTTCGCCCTCGATGCTCCCGCCGCCCTCATAGACCCGGTTGTTGAACTGGGTCAGGGTATTTTCGCGATAACCGAGTTCCACCTCCGGGCGCAGCCCGACCGGGAAACGCCAGCCTAACGCCAGGCCGGTGGCGTAGCCGGAATGGAGCGGCTGGTTGAATTCCATCTCGACGAAATCCAGGTTGTTCTGGTTGAGGTCCTGCGCCGATACCCAGTTCAGGCCGCCCATGAGGCTGGCGTAGGGGCCCAGCGTGTCGGCGAAGGTGGACGCCGGGGCAACAGCGCCCATGCCGATGATGCCCATCACCAGGTATTGAGTGTTTTTCAGTAAGTTCATGCTCGGTCCGAAGTGTGCCGTTATTCAAAAGATTGCGAGAGCCGGCGCGCGCGGCGCTGGCGTCGCGAACAGGTCATACGAGGTGCAGATGTGCTTGCGCTTTGTCGCGCTCCGGGGCGTCGACAGCGTTGGCGCGTTGTTCGGCAAGGGCTCTGAGATTGCCCAGCGCCGTGGTCATCGCCGTCGTCAGCATTTTGCGCAGCAGTCCGCGGTACACGAAGCTCAACGGGCCGGAGATCCTGGTGCTATGGATGACCTGGGTTTCGTCCGGAGACAGTCTGCGCATCCGGTGGTCGAATTCGAGCCGTATCCAAAGCAGTCTCGCGCTGTTGCGATAGCTTTCCTGCGGTTCCACGGCCAGCAGCCTCAATGGCATTTTCAAGCCATTCCTGAGCACACACTGACCCGCGGTTCCCGCCTGGAACGGGCCCTCGAGTTGGCAATGGCTGACGTCGGTATCCCAGAGCGGGGCTTCCTGGAAATTGCTCCAGATCTTCCAGATTTCCGACGGTGGTGATTTGACTATGAGTTGAACCTTGACATCGTTCACGGCGACACCCTGTCTGTTGCGGGCACACTTGTGCCCCTGAGTTTGATCAACGCCCGGCCTCAGGCAGCAGGCGCGGCCTGGCTCAATACTTGAGCGGTGATATTGGCTTGGCCGATCTTTTCGCCCCGGTTGAACAGGTCGATATGAATACGGTTGGTCTTGAATGATTGAAGCTGCGTCCCGAGGCTCGCTTGCGGAGCGAGTGACAACGGGCTGTTCCTCGGAATTGGCCGGTCCAGGGTGAAACTCAGGGCCAGCAGATTCATCGGGGTCTTGAGCGGAATACGCAGATGACCGTGGGCAATCTGCATGTAGCACTGGCGGGCAACCTCGAGGAAATACACCATCGAGAAATGCTCGGGATCGCCCTCGTGGAAAAAATGCCCATCCGGCAGGCTGACCGTATCCACGCTCAGCCCCTGGGCGAGGCTGCTCATGGCGCTGACGATGACATTTTCCTCCCGGGCCTTGTGCAGCAGGGCCTTGTCGACACAGCGCGCGGCCGTGAACTCAGCCGCCGGCGAGGTCTCGAAGGCCGAGCTGTAGGCCATGCCCAGAACGCAGGTGCACATGACTTTTCCAGCCTGCGTGACGGTTGCCTGAAATTCCTGGCCATCGCGGCCTTGCTCCAGAAGCAGGTCGATCACGTCCTCCTTCTGGACGTATTGCTGGAACTTGATGCTGAGCGTCTTCACGTAGGCGACGCGACCATTCAGCGGGGGCATGGCCAGTTCGACCAGTTGCATCACCCCTTCGAGCAACAGGATGCCGGGGATGTGATCCAGCGGATGGTCGAAGAAATACGGGTGACCTTCGTCTACCACCAGCCGTGCCCGCAGCGAACGCGGCTCGCGCTGGATGTGGGAAATCACCACGTGTTCCGCTCGACGCTGCCAGGGCGCCGGGCGCTGGGTACGAGCCCCCCGGTGCAGGGCGAACAGCCCCTCCATGGCCCGGACTCGCACCCGCAACCCGGCCAGAACCGTGCTGGTCAGCATGTCGCTGAGTTGCAACACATCGACACCGTCGTGTTGTGGCTCGCGGACGATTTCGCCGGCATGCACCGGCGTGATGACCTGCTGCAGCTCATGGGGCTCGTGGGCAAAGCGCAACGTGAACGGGTGTCTGATCGCAGGGGCGGGGCTCGCCGTCGCGGGGTTCCATTCGCGCAGTTTTTCAGTGAACAGCCACATCACAACCTTGCCGGCCTCACGCACCTCGATCACCGTGTGAACCGCGGAGTTCATCGTCACCGACAAGAGCGTTTCGATGCCGCAGGCTTCAGCCAGAAAACCGGTCATCTCCTGCAACGACCCGTCCACCGGGACGTTATCAGGCTGCAACTCACAAACCTCTACTGCCGCGTACTGGGCGCGCTCCTTGCCGGCCAATCGGCACGCTTCGTCCAGCGAAGCCGCGGCATGGGCGAGGACCGCTGCGCGAATCACCAGCAGGGCCGTGTCCGTTGAACCCGCTCGATAAGGACGCAGCGCAAGCAGCCCGAGCCCTTCACCTTGCGGCGTAGCGCTGCGGCGAGCACGATCGACCTCGATTTCGCCGCTGATGAAGCGGCCGGCTCCGAGCAGCAGCGTCGTGATGCCGTCGTCGAACCATTGCCGGGATGCCAGCAGGGTTTGCCAGAACAGCCCTGGTGAGCCGGCCAGGGTCTGATGAAAACCCTTGAAATCGAAAATCTGCGCCGGGTAGCCGGACAACATGTTCGGCAACATGGTTGCCACGTCGGTCACTTCCACGCCCGGCGGGCTGCCTTGGGCCCGTGAATAGAATTGCTCGGCACTGCTGTAGGCGTTGCTGAACCGCTCCCCGCCCATGTTGCAGCACATGACCATTGCCGTACCGGCCGATCCGGCAACGCCCGGCAGGCGCCGCAACAGGTGATTGACGCGGTCGGTGATCAACAGTTTGAAGGGATCGACGTGGGCCAGGGGCTTTGGCCCCATGCCAAAACCGTCGATATCGATGACGCGGTCCTGGGCCAGGAATCTCCCCGACAACGGCCCGGCCGAGGCCCCCTTGCAATCGGCGAAACGCCCGTAAGGGAAAGCGACCGGTGGGCTAGCCGGTTGCTCAAGCCGCCGTTTGAACGAGTGCAGTGAATCGCAACCGCCCAGTGCGGCTTCCGCCTCGACTATCGCGAGGTCCAGGATCTGCACGCCTGAAGCCACCGGCGTGGGGGCAGGGAGGCCATCGGGCACATATTCATCCACCACCAGATGGGCGTTGGCGCCACCGAAGCCGAAGCTGGAAATGCCTATGCGGATCGGCGATTGACGATCCTCCAGTGGCTGGACTCGCTGTGTCGCCAGGCGCAGGCAGGTGTCGTCGACTTTCAGACTGGGACGGTAGTCCGGCTGGGGTGGGATGTCCTTGTGGCGCAGGATCATCAACGCCTTGGCCAGCGAAGCGCCTCCCGCCGCAGCCAAGGGATGGCCGATAACGGACTTGATCGAACCGATGGCGATTTTTTCGTCGGCGCTGCGATGGGCAGCGAAGAAGCTGTTCAGCGAGGCCAGTTCGGTCGCATCCCCTAACGGGGTGCCGGTGCCGTGGGTTTCGATGTAATCCACGCGGCCTGGATCAAGGTCCATGTAAGCCCGTTGATAGGCGCGATACTGGGCCTGCCTGCCCGGTGCAAACACCGACCCTTCGGCACCATCGGCGGAAAGCCCCAACCCTCTCAGCACGCCCAGCGGCCGGCGTCGGGCGTTCAGGGCATCGGCCACGGGCTCGACCAGAAACGCCGTGGCGCATTCGCCCGGGACAATACCGTCGGCATCCTCGCCGAACGCCTGCATGCTGGCCCGGGCGGAAAAAGCCGTCAGTTGGGAGAAACCGAGGAACAATGCCGGGGGCAGAACGGTGTTGAGCGCCATGATGATCGCCTTGTCCGCCTGGCCACTGTTGAGCAGAGCCTTGGCCATGTCGATGGCATAGGGGAACGAACTGCAAGCGGTGTCCACCGATAAGGCCGGGCCGCCCAAGGCAAAAGCGCGCGCCAGCCCGGCCACCTGTTCACCGGGCGTGAAACCGGATGGCGTGTCGGTACCGCCGGGCACTGCCGTGGCGAAATAACTTTCATCGCTCCAGGACGTCGCGACCACCAATGCGGTTCGCTCGGTATTCAATACCGTGCCTTGCGCCGCGAGTTCGGCAAAAAGCGTCCGGAGCACGTTCTTGCCGATCGCGACTTGCCGACCTTCATAACGGGAAGGCATCGATGGGTCATCTGAAAGGCAGAATGCGCTGTCCAGGTAGACACGATCCTTTTCGCCGGCCTTGCTCGAAAATATCGACGCCTTCTGCAACCCCCAGCGCGCCGGCATTGCCTGGATGGGCGCTATGCCGCCCTGCGAGAGCAAGTGCCAAAGTGCGTCGGTGGACGACGCCCCTGGAAATTCGCCGGCCATTGCGCTGAAGCACAACTCGCCCGCTGTCGTTACCGCGCCACTCATACCCTGTCTCCTGATTGCCAAAAAGCGGGGTGACCTGGCGATCACCCGGTGTCCATTCCATGTGCGGGCAGCGTGTGCCGTCGGGCCTCAGCCCATTCTTGCCAGAAGCGCCAGTGCGTCTTCCGGGGTACGACGCGACATCAATGCCTCACCAGCAAACTCACTGACGGGGCACTCTTGTGCCATTGATTGGCAAAGGGCTTGCCGGTCGAAACCGTTGAGTCCCAAATCGGTAAAAGGCGTGTTGACGTCCGGTGACTGCGGTGCGTCCGAAACCAGCGGTGAGAGGGCGTTGAACAGCACCGCGCCGAGCTGCGTCTGCGCATCGGCGGAGCCGGGCAACGGCGCCTCGGAAGGTGCGGCAGGCGGCTTCGGATCGGTTTCGAGCCTGGCCAGCAGGGCCGTAGGGGTGAGGGCATCGAAGAGTTCCGAGGTCTGTTCTTTCTTGTCCGGGAAGTGCTGGGCCAACGACTCGAAAATATCAACCAGCCCTAGCGAGTCGATGCCCAGGCTTTCGAAACTTCGTTCGAAGTCGATTTGCTCGTTCTTGAAACCGGTGACCGAACTGATCTCGGCGCGCAACCATTGCTCATAGCTGAGGGCGACAGGTTCCTCCGTCGAGGGGGCGGCGGCCAACACGGTCGAGTGTGCAGGCACGGGCTCCAGCGTTGCGACGCTTCTACCAGCAGCCGCCTCGATGCCATGGGCATAGACGCCTTCCAGCACCTGCTGGTGGGCATTGAAATAATGGGCGGTGACCGATTCAGCCTGTTCCAGCAGGCGCATCAGGATGGATTCCTTCGCCATGTTGGATTCGCAAAGTGAATCGATGATTTTTTCCGAAAGGGAGAAATAGCTATGGGCTATTTTTCCGTTGGACACGATGAATTCCTGCACAACTTCATTGAGTTGCAAGCGCATGAGGTTCTCCTTAACCGTAAATCGGTAGGTGTTTTAGACGAGTATCGAAAGTCGTGGGCCCGGGCAAGGCGCCGTCAAGCAATCAGTGAGCGGTTGCGACTGGCCGCTGGATTTGCACTGCCTCGCTTGTCGGGGAGGCGGTTTCCCTTGGGGCCTTGAGCAATCCGGACCTCACGCTCAGGTACGTCACGAGTGTCATCGCGTCGGCGCCCTGGAACGCGATGTACCCGTCAGGACGAATCAGCATCAGCGTGCCTTCGCTGGCGTGATAACGCTTGTGCAGCCTCCAGTCGGGGTCGAGCAATGTCGAGTGCCATGCCGGCAGTTCCGCGCTGTTGAGGGCGTCGACCACGCAGTAGGCCTTGATGCCCGGATAATCTTTTTCTACTGACTCGGCCAGTGCATAGTGGCCTGGCAAGATGGGAGAAAATTGATCCGCCGCGGTGAAGATCAACAACGTGTACGTCCCGTGGAACAGGTCGATCAAGCGCGCCGGCAGCGCCCCTTGCTGTTGCCAAAGCTCGACATCGGGTGCCAGTTGCCCCGCGCGAGGCACCGGCGGCTGGAACGCCGTCCGGGCTCCTTTCCTGGCCCAGTTGCGGCGCTGCTTTTTCGTCAGCGCCTCCTGGATGCAGTCACTTTTGGCGTAGTGGTACTGATGGCCGGAGATCATCGAGGGCAGTTTGCGCTGGACCTTGGGCCTGCTGCTCAGCAGTGGCAGGACGTTATCTCGCAGCCACACCAGGGCCCGTTGCCTTACGGTGATCAACCCGGTCAACCGATGCGCGGTCTTCTCGACTTCCAGGGCCACCGGATAACGTTCCTCGTTGTAGCTGTCGAGCAGTGACGGATCCGCCAGGCCTTGATCGACATAGGCGATCTTCCACGCCAGGTTGTAGGCCTCGGAAATTCCCAGGTTCATCCATTGGCCGCCGATCGGGCTGCCGATATGCGCAGAATCGCCGACCAGGAACACCGAGCCCTGCTGCAATGACTGCACCCGGCGATGCTGGAAAGAGGCAATGGTGGTGGAGGAGATGTTCGACAGGGTCATGTTCTGCCCACGTCCCTCGCACAGCCGCTGGAAGTTCTCCAGGCTCAAGGAGGGGCGCTCGCCTTCCGGTGGCAAGTCGTAGGGCATCTCGATAAACAGCCGATAACGCGATTGTGCGCTGATCGGCGCAACCGCCACGTACCCATCCTGCGCGCCAAGAAAAAAAGCGCCTTCGTCCTTGCTGCCGGACCACTCGATGTCAGCGTCGGCGAGCATGAAAAAACGATCGTAGGACGATCCCTCGAAAGTCATCTCCAGGCGTTTTCGGATGTTGCTGCGAGCACCGTCACAGGCCACTGCCCAGCGGCTGGCGCAGGATTCCTCGCGACCGTCGCCATGACGCAGCGTGACCCGTACGGACTCGGGCTGGTTCTCGATGTCCACCAGCTCGGTGTTCCATTCGACTTCCACGCCCAGCTCAGTCAATCGTTCCAGCAGGATCTTTTCCGTTTGCGGCTGCGGCAGGCTGAGGAGCAGGGGATAGGTAGCATCCAGGCAGGAAAAGTTGTAATTCAGAACCCGTCGGGCGTTGGACTGCACCGAAAACTGATTGATGGTAAAACCATCGTTGATGGCCTGGTCGGCGACGCCGAGGTCGCGGAAGATTTCCAGGGTCCTGGAATGGATCGCCATCGCCTTGGTCGCGGTGGAGGGGCCGGCGTTTTTCTCGATGATGCGAAAAGCGACGCCCCATTTCTGCAACATGATCGCCAGCGACAAGCCGATAGGGCCGGCGCCTACGATCATTACCGCCGGCGCCTTGCCCGGCTGTTTGTAATGCGCGGGGACAAAAGTGCTCAGAGTATTCATCTGTCAGTACCAGTTTCTATAGAAGGGAGAGTTGGCAACGCTGAGCAGGGCCTCGTCGCCTGACGAGTCGCCATAGGCATAGACGTAGAAATCTTCAAGGTTGCCGACGCAGCCTTTGAGGCGCCTGACTTTCTCCCCATCGACACAGTTGGCTCCCGATATGCCCCCGGTCAGCTTGTTCCGGGCCGTCGCCAGGCGGGTGCCGCACACGTAGTCGAAACCAACTGCCTGCCCCCACGGGATCAGGTAGTTCTCCGGCGAATTGCTGACCAGCGCCGTGACGTGTCCCATGGATTGATGCCACTTCAGCCGACGCAGCGCTTCGGGCCTGAGCCAGAGCGGCAGCTGTTCACTGATGAAGTACCTGGCATGTTCGCGCTCCTGCTCGACGCTCAGGCCTCCCAGATAGCAGGCGATAAACGCCAGTCGCGCCTGCATCAGCGGTGTGATTCCCAGGATCACGCTGAGCATTTTTGGCAGCAGGGGGATGATCCTGAGCCAGAAGGGCCGGGTTCCGACGATAAAACGCATGTAGCGCCAGAAGGTATGCCTGTCGGTCAATGTGCCGTCGAAATCGAAAACGGCCAGCACCGGTCGCGTGTGATCAGCGTGCATGAATCTCTTCCTTGAGCGGGACAATCTCGATGTTCCTGGGTAGTTTGAAGGCGGAAAGGTAACGGGCGAGCAGGGTGGATACGCTGTTCTGGCTAAGGTCTGCGCTACCTTCCACAGACAAGTGCAGTACGTTGATGGCTTTATGGTCCGGGACGATGTAGGCCTTTGCCCGCACTGCACCGGGATGCTTGAGGGCAATGGACTCGATTTCTTCCAGGTCGATCATCTGCGCTTTGATTTTCGAGATACGCAGGCGCTGGCAGCAGAAAAATACGTGCCCGTCGTCGTCCTGCCAGACCAGGTCGCCGGTGTGGAACCAGCCGTCACGGAAAAACCGGGCATTTATCTGCGGCGCATCGTCATAGCCCGGGATAACCATCGGGCCGCGTACCAGCAGCTCGCCGATACGTCCCACGGCCACGTCGCGGCCCTGACCATCGACAATTCGCAACTCGACACCACTGATTGGTTGGCCCATCGCACCGCGATGCACCTCGCCGACCGAACTCTGGACAATCACCGGCATGCTTTCCGTCAGTCCGTAGCCTTGCAATACAGGGCCGCACCCCAGCAAATCGCCAAGCTTTTGCGCTTCATCCGCCGGCAGATGGCTGCCGCCGGAATAAATCATCAGTTGCGGATGCAGCGGCAGCCGTGGGCCCTTGCGTTTGGCCAGCCGGGTATTGAAGTAGCGGATGACATCCGGCACCAGGCAGGCAAAGGACACCTGGTGCTCGGACAAGACTTGCGCCAGGTCCCTGTTGAGCAGGCTGTTGGTCATCAGCAGCGTAGCGCCGATGCTGAGCGGGAAAACCATCATCACGGACAGGCCGAAGATCGCGTACAGCGGCAGGGTCACCAAGTGGACCGACCCAAGGCCTTGAGGGTGGAACTGCTCGTGCAAGCCATCGCTTGACTGCGTCAGGTCCAGATAACGATGAGAAACAGCCAGCGGCATGCCAACGCCCCGATACGTGAACTGTACCGAAACGACCGGGTTGCCTTCAGGCAGCGACAAGGGCCAGAGCTGATGCGGAAGATCAGAGGCTGCCGTTGCGTGTTCGGGCAACGACAACGGCTGCTCATCGGCGGTGCGGACGACGAGGCAACGGACCGACTGAAAGACTTCGCGGTGTTGCTCGAACAACGAATCGGTCGTGACGGTCAATGCGGGCCCGGCGAGGCCCAGCACGTTGCTCAGTTCGTACGTCGTCAGCTTGTGGTTAAGGATGACGGGGATAGCACCATGGCCAATGATCGCCAAATAATACGCGATGAAATCCACCCCATTGGGCAAGACAAGCGCAACTTTCTCTGCGGACGACACCCCAAGGGCATGGAGCAAACCGTTGCACGCTTCGGCCTTGTTCAGCAAGTCGCGGTACGTGAAGGTTTCTTCCGCATCGAGATTCCTGATAGCTATGGCGTCGGGGTGCAAATCTGAAAAACCGACAAAGCGATGCAGGAAACCTTCTTTACAGGTAAGGCTTTTCATTCCACCAACCTCTCAATCCTTGAAGTCATGGCCAGATAAATAAGTACTGCAGAGGCAGGCTAATTTTTCAGTTGAGCTTTATGTAGTTATTGTTCCGATACCAGTCCAGCGTATCGGTCAGGGTCTCAGTAACCGGGCGGAACGCGCATTTCAGTTCACTTGAACTTTTGCTGTGGCTGAAATGAGTCCTCCCTTGTTCCTGCTCAATGAGCTTGACCGTGGAAGTACTGATAAGCACCGGCTTTTTAGTAACCCGGTAATAAATTTCATAGGCGAAAGCAATAAGACGCAGCATGAACAACGGAACAGGCCGTTCCGGTGCCTTTATCCCGCTGACGTTGGCCAGTGCCCGAAAGATAGTCTTCATGTCCATATGATTGCCGGCAGCCAGATAACGCTCTCCCGATCGGCCACGTGTTATCGCTGCGATTTGATGTTCCGCCACGTCACGGGCGTCCACGACTGAAAAACTCCCGGGAAGAACCCCCGGCAACTTTTGTCCTACGAAATCCAGCAGGAACTGACCTGACGAGGTAGGACCGATGTCGCCTGGGCCAAACATCCAACCGGGTAAAACCATCGCCACGAACATGTCCGGATGCAGCGACAAGAACTCCTGAACTTTATGTTCAGACAGGATCTTGCTCAGGTAGTAATCGTCTGCCTCGGACTCGTCGCGCGACATGGTCTCGTCGATTACCTGATCGCGGTTTCCCTTCAGGACCGCGATGGAGGAAGTGTGGACCGCACGGCGAATGCCCGCGGCATAGGCGGCCTGCAACAACCGCTCGGTGCCGGTTACATTGGTGTCGTAAAGCTTTTGCCAATGCTTTCCGCCTTTATAGCTGTCGCGAAAATAGGCCGCTGTATGAAACAAGGCATCACAGCCTTCAAGGGCATGGCTGAATGCATCAACATCAAGCATATCGCCCTGGACAAGTTCGACGGGCAGGCCGCCGAACTGCTTCTTGGCTTTTTCAATGGAACGTACCAGCGCCCTTACTTTGATGTCTCGTTTTAAAAGTGCATGGACGACATTGTTCCCAAGCAGGCCTGTAGCACCTGTAACAAAGGCATATTCCATTAAAATCCAGCTCCTGTGAGATAGCCTGCTCGTGCAGCTTCGTCGCTGAACAGGCGTTGGATGACCCAACGGCGCCAGTAAAAACCATTCGGTATCTGGAAATCAAGCGGTATTTCATTATCGAGTGAAAGCCGAGGTGTCTGGGACGGGCCTGAGACGTGATGTCTCAACGAATTCGCCAGGCTGATGACGCCATTTTTCCGGCATGTGAGCGGTTTTTTCCCCAAAGGGGGCAGGGCAGTGGTCGCTCTGAATCCGTTGCATTTCGATGAAAACCGTCACCTTGCTGTCGTCCGATCCAGCCAAAAATAGGCGGCGATTACATGCCAGATTTAAAACTTTAAATGCAAAGGACGGGTACGGATGGTAAGGTGCAAACATCTGATCCACTGAACTGTTTGATCTAGTTACAAACAAACATATTGGGCCAAAGGAGCCGAGGGCGTGATTAAAAAAAGATTAGGTCGCGAGGAAAGCCAGCAAATAACACGAGACAAGTTATTTGATACCGCCACTGACCTCATGATCAAAAAAGGCTTTCACGCCGCCAGTGTCAATATTATCTCCGAAGAGGCAGGTTATTCGAAAGGTGCGTTCTTTTCCAACTTCTCAAGCAAGTCGGAACTGCTCCTGCAACTGACCCAGCGTTTCAAACGGGTTGAAATAGACCGCTTGGGCGAGACGTTGGCCGCGGGTTATACCGCAGAGCAACTCGCGCACGGATTGAACGCCTACATCGATACACTTAAAAACAATACGAACTGCGCCATCCTCGACGCCGAAATGCAACTGATCGCGTTACGCGATGAAGCGTTCGCAAAGCATTACTACGATCTGCATGAAGAAAACAGCGAGGCGCTGGGCAAGCTGATCACTATCATTTTCAACCATGCCGGCAAGAAACCTCCGTTGGCGTACGCAGCACTCGCGAAGACTTTCACGGCGCTGTCGGAGGGTTTGATATTGCAAGGACATAAAGATCCAGCGGCGGAAATCAAACTGGTGCTCAATTCGCTCATTGAAACGGCGGAGCCATTGTAGGAATGCAAGCTGGTCAAGCAGTCGGCGATCAGCGTGAAGCTACCGCACGAAGCGTTGGCAGGCCGGCTTTTTCGGAGCGTCTTGAGCCAGATGGTCCGGGTTCAGGTTGCGGGGAAAGCCAGAGCTGCCGTGAGTATTGAAAAGGAGCCCGGCATGGCCGCCAAGGCGAAACATGTTGTTACGCATAATGTATATTATGTTAAACGAGATGTTTACGTCCGACGTTTAGAATCCGGATCCGCCAGTACCCGGAAGTGAACATCGAAATTTTTGAGACCTAAAGATCGAAATTCAGATTTTTTGCCCGATTTTGGATCTTACCTTCAATGCAACGCCTAGCAAATTTGTTGAGCAGTATGGTCACGTGGTTTAACCGTCTTCGGATTTCCCCACTAATGCCACCGACAGCTCCAATACGCGAGCCTGACTACTCATCAAGTTTTGCTCGAGTTTTGCAACCTTAAGCAGATGCATCTGGTTATCTGCGTGTCTTTGCTGAAGTACCTGCTTTTCGAAATACTCAATGTGCCTCTCACGTTGTTTTATATCATTCTTCATCTTTTCCGTTAGTTCTAACAGCTGCACATTTTCACACTCCGCTTTAACCAGTCGTGCGGTAAGGTTCGTTATGACCTCCTGATTTTGCAAGTTGTTTTGAGTCGCTCGTGTCAGCTCAGCTCTGAGTTCGGCGCAGGCATTTGTTTCGATCTCCAGACTTCGAAGCGCTCTAATTTTCTCCTTGATGTTCGCTGCCCATCTGCTTCGAAGTCTTTCTTCAATCTCCTGAATTTCGTTGAGTTTTTTGTTTGCTTCAGCATTTGCAGCTTTGATTAGTTCTTTGTAAACCGACAGAAATGCTGTTCTGATCTGATCTGGAAACTGAGCGAGCCGTTCACTAGGAGAGAGATTTTCCTTCTCTACCAAAGACGCTTCTCTAAGAAACTTTGAAATGGTCGTGTATGAACCATAACCCGTCTGATTTCGTACAGCCTTGATGGTTATTTTAAGGCCTTGTTTTTTTAAATCGGCAACAGCGCACATGACTTTTTCTAATGTGAGCACATTTGATTTAGGATTTATCATGCTGTTCCCTGCCCTTACAATTCGGATTTTGGAGATGGCAACTGGCAATTATAACTCTCATGGTGAGCGTCTTTCGTGCGTTTAGTATCGAATCGAGCTAATCTAGTGATCCGTTGCAGCGGAGTCAGTCCCATGGCAGACCCTTTTACAGAGGCAGAGAAACCGACACCTTTGGCCCGGAAACCAACGGAATACCTAACCCGGGTCAGCATTGAAAATCTTAGCCCGCTCGGCGTTTTCTTGCTTGCTAAGGAGGGTTTCGCGTTGAGCGACGTTTACTCAATGGTTTCGCTTTCCGAGCTTTACTTGTCATGGAACGTCATCAAGCGGATCGTTGGTAAGCCTAGCCGAACGATGCAAGGTAAAAACGATAAAACCACGACTGGTCGACTTGGCGTTTTTGAGAGTGCGATAGCCTTTCAATACGCAAAGGTTCTCGAACACGCAATGACTGTTTTTGGCACCCTGCGACTTGCCGAGGAGTGGCTTGCCAAGCCCTGTAGATATTTGGACGGTAACATCCCCCTTGATCTGGTGGGTAACCCACTCGGATTTCAAGCTGTCGAAGACTACCTAGAACGAGTCGAACTGGGGGTCTATCAATAACGTGCCGCTTTGGTCTGGATGCCTGGCCGGTGACGAAGGGCTGCAAGCTATCGGGCGCCTTTCTTCCCTTCCCTTCCTTTCTTGGTCAGCTCCAGCAACTCGGACCCCAAGGTTTCAACCTGAACGGAGGTTCAAGGATCTTTCTACGCAACGGATGAAGACTATAGATACTCCTTTCGGAGGTAAGGTGCAGATAATCCCTGATGTCTAGGTCAGTCCACCCATTTTCATTAGCCCAATCTGCAAGCATTATGTCAATCAGCAGCTTCTTAATAAAATAGAAAATCTACAGGATCAGAATTCACATCTAAAAGGTCATATAGCGCAACTCAGCGAACTGGCTGTCAGGAGCACGAGCCAGTTCACTGAGTCTGCAAGTGGGCGGATCATGAAAATATTCACCGCGACAAGCGTCGGGTAGACACCGAGCCAAGTCGCAGCCGCCTGCTTCCATTTGGGCATGCTGGCTGATCCTGGAATGCTGATGGCGCCCGTTTGCCCGGCTTGAGGCTGGATAATCCTCAACGAATAATTCATGGCTTCAGCGCGCAACAGCAGAAATGCATCTGAAGCCAGCCAACAGTCGAGTTGCTCTTGGGAGTCGAACTGCACAAGCGTATGGGAAATCGCGGGACCTTGATCGAGCCGAATGATTGAGCGAAAGCCGGGCGCTGCGCGAACACGCTCCGCCATTTTTTTCGCCCATTCTACAAATGCCTGTTCGTGGGCCGGACGTATGATGTGGCTGACTACTACACCCGAAACTTCAGACATGCTCGTTTTCCCTATATCTGCGTGGCAGCCTATGCGTTCGCCCCGCCGCCCTAGTCAGGGCGGTAGCCTAACTCTGTAAGCGGCAGCTGCAAAAAAAGTCACTGTCGTGCCTTGCGGGAGAAGTTCGCGCGAGCCGCTCTGCCCAGGGTCAAGGCTGTCCACTGCCGTTTCGAACGATGCGAGGTCGAGGTAAACATCAGGGCACGCCTATGCTTCCATCAGCCCGGGGTTAAGTGTAATGGTCCTGATTTCGGTGAAGTCGTCGATCGCCGTCACGCCATTGAGGCGGCCGAGGCCCGAGTGCTTGGAGCCTCCCTCCTCAGTGTCCTCACCGACCGCACCCCATTCATTGATCCAGACCAGACCCGCTTCGATCCTGGGCGCTATCCGCAGCGCCTTGGAAAGATCGCGCGTCCAGATGCTGGCTCCCAACCCATAGATGCTGTCGTTGGCCATGTCGACCGCTTCCTTTTCGGTGGTGAAACGCTGCATCGTGATGACGGGGCCGAAGGTCTCCTCCTGGACGATTTGCATCGTTGGATTGCTCACTTCCAGAAACGATGGGCAATAGAACGCGCCTTTCGACAGTGGGCCTTCGATAATAGGCCCGCCTCGCACGATGACCTGAGCGCCGTCGGCAATGGCCCGTTCAACCACATTATTAACCCGTTCAACGTTCTCGCGATCGATCATCGGGCCCATGTCGCTCGACAGGTCCGTTGCAGGTCCGACCTTCACCGCGCGCAGTCGCTCG
Organism: Pseudomonas sp. Z1-29; assembly: GCF_051131995.1. Classification (NCBI taxonomy): domain Bacteria; kingdom Pseudomonadati; phylum Pseudomonadota; class Gammaproteobacteria; order Pseudomonadales; family Pseudomonadaceae; genus Pseudomonas; species Pseudomonas sp. Z1-29. The sequence goes on from NZ_CP071645.1 coordinate 2,978,097, forward strand.
GCGAAGCGTTTGCGGAACTCGTCGGCGATCCCTTCCTGCACGATAACCCGCTGGCAGGTTACACAAAATTGCCCGGCAAACTTCGTCAATGCCATCTCGAGCATCGGCAGGGCGAGATCGAGATCCGCATCATCAAATACGATTGAGGGGGTCTTGCCGCCGAGCTCAAGTCCGATGCGCTTAAAGTGCGGGGCGGCGCTCAGCGCGATTGCCTTTCCGGTCGCGGTGCTACCGGTGAAGCTGATGACCGGCACATCCGGCGACGCGACGATATGCTTTGCACCGTCGCCAGTCTCGTCGGTGAACACGTTAATCACGCCGCGGGGTAGTTCCGGTACATCGGCAAATATCTTGGAGATGGTCGAAGTGATCTGGGCGCTTTTGCCCGGCATCTTGATGATGACGGCACAGCCGGCAGCCAGAGCAGGCGCCAGTGATCGTATCATCAAGATAACAGGGGAATTCCAGGGCGCAATGACACACGCAACGCCCATCGGCTGGCGCACCATCATGGCAATTCTGCCCGGTTTGGAGTCCACTACCCGTCCAGCTTCTGTACGTGCGATGCCGGCAAAGTAGCGCAACGAAGGCACGCAAAGGTCGACTTCGAACGAGGCATCGCGTTGGATCTTGCCGTTCTCAGTGTAGAGGATCTTGATGAGCTCATCGCGGTTGCGTTCGAAAGCATCTGCGAGCTTGTCGAGCACGCGTGCGCGCAGCTTGCGGTCGTGCGCCCAATTGGTCTCGCGCATAGCGCGTTTCGCCGCAACGATGGCCGCTGTAGCGGTTTCAACCCCTCCTTCGGCGTAGCTACCGATGACCTCGTAGGTGGCTGGGTTGATCGACTCACGGATCGTTTCTGAGCCGACCCACTCGCCGTCGACCCAGTTCAGGGCGGGATAGAGTTTGTGCATGGTATCAATAATCATGATCGACTCCTGCAAACTGTTTGATTTGGACGGAAGGCAAGGTCTTGCCCAGCCGAGCTGCAATCCGCTCGGCAACCATCACGGTCGTAACGTTGGTTGGCACCGAGGGAACATCAGGAAAGATTGACGCGTCGACGACATGAAGGTCCCTGATGCCGCGCACCGCCCCCCAGGCGTCAACCACGGCCGTCGGGTCATCGTCGCGGCCCATTGGTACTGTGGAGGTCGGATGGGCATAGGTGGAGACGTTCTCGATGATGTATTTGCGCAACTGGGCGTCATCTCGTGGCAGAGGCGGAGTGATTTCGCTGTCGATCAGGCCGGCGAACGGCTCGGAGCTGGCGATAAGGCTTGTTAGTCGGGCCACCTCCATCAGGCGCTCAAGGTCGCTTGGGTCGTCGAGGAAGTTATAGTGGATGCACGGCGCAACCCGAGGATCGCGAGATACCAGCCGGAGCGAGCCGAAGGAGCGCGGCAACACCAACGCCGAGGCCAACACGATCGCGCCGCCGGTGGGGCTGTGCGTGGGATCGAAGAAGTGCGTAGCAGAAATCTGAAGATCTAGGTTGCCAGCAGTCGCGCTCTTAGAACCGGTCCACACCAGCGCCCCGGCGGCAGGAAGCATCGCCTTGTGCTCCGCCTTAAGCGCGTAGACACTGTAAATAAGGGGGTGATCCTGAAGTCTCGCGCCCACCGGCAGGTCCGCCACCACGGGAATATCGAGGCTGCGAAGTTGAGCCGAGGGTCCAATCCCGGATCGCATGAGGATTGCAAATCCACCTACGCCGGTTCGATTCCGACCTCGGCCTCCACTATCAAAAACCCCGTAGATCAACGATCTACGGGGTTTTTTGTTGTCTGAGAAATAAATTCATTTCCGCAATTTTTGACATGATTTCCGCAACTCATGGTGTGTGTGGTGCCGTGAACACCTTTTGTCCTCTATGCGAGCTTCTCGATTACTGCTTCCTAGGTGCCTATTTGTGTGTGCTACATTCGCTTCCATGATCACGTGCAGCAGCCGTGAAATGATGGTGTTGTAGTAAAACCCTGACAAACGGATGGAATGCCATGTTGTTTGAGGATTTTGTATCGCAGGTAAGCGCAATATGGCGTCACTATTTTACGGGTGTCTCTAAGCACAAATCTGAAGGTAACCTGGTTTCCGACGGGAGACCGCTATTTCCTAATATGATTCTTTTTACAAAGTGCAAAGGCTTTTACATTTGTGAATTGTTTGGTGCATCTGAAAGTTATAAAGGATTGGTAATAAAACGCAATGAGCAGCCATCGGTGTACAGATACCTAGACCAATTTGATGGGAAAAGTAGTAGTCCTCTGTTCGCTATTGGTTCCGGTGGTGTCTCATATAGCTTGGGTACCTCGCGTGCACTGGATTCCATACAAGTAAGATTTCCCTATATCCACACATATCGTACTCACTTGTTTGGTGGCGGAGCGGGTGATAATGGTTGTGTGTTCGAGTTCAGAGATGATTTCGAAAGGTGCTTTATCGGTAACTGTGTACTGATAAACACCAAGGGTCCACTGCATCGCTGTAAGAATATATTGAGCATGTTTATATGTAACAGTCGATCAAGTAAATCTGCGGTTGATACATACCTTCGGCAGTATCTGGTTGAGGATGCGCAAGGGCACGTGCGAGGAGTCCACACGGTTGATGGTGATGCTGGGGCTCGGCTAGCTGTGGTAAGTCAATTTCAAAATCTATATCTTCAGACAGGGTTGCGAGAAACCACTATCGGTGAATTCGTGAGTCTGCATCCTGAAATAATTAAGCAGGCGTTTGATACTGATTGCTTTTTGTACGAACCTAGTATGGTTTGGCTTGAACATGATGGTACGTGTTTTGATCAGGCTATAAATCCTGACTTACTGATTAGAAGAAAGGATGGCTATTTTGATATATATGATTTAAAAGCAGCGCTACTAGATAAAAAACGCCTTACCAAGGGGGAGAGGCGGTTGCTCTCGGGCATCAACAGAACACTGAGCGGCGGGGTAACTGGGGTAGGGGGTATGGATGTAGGAATCGCGCCAGTAAGCGGTGCAGTTGCTGTTTATCTGATTTACAACCCCAACTCGGCATTGTCCGCAACGAACCCGGCGTTGCTAGGCGTCAACGCAACTTCGATAGTGGCGCCTGAAATATGCGGGGGGAGCATGCCAGCCGGGTACACGGCTTCGGCGCTGGTTTCTGTCTGGAGAACAACCTCTGACACCGCATTCGATACCGGTTATCAGGTTGACCGAAACATCTGGACCAACACGGTTCAGATTCTCAGCACGACTACGATGCAGGCCTCGCTCACGTCGCTGCCGCTGGCGGCAGCTGTGCCAAGGAATGCCAAAACATTCCGAGGGATGGCAGCAATTACTTCGACAACGAATCCTGCAAACTTGTCGTTCGCGATTAGCGGCGCATCTGTCCCAATTGGCCAGATCAGCATGGCTATAACTAACGGTGCTGTGAATGGTGGCCTGAGCGCCTCTTGTGGGGACGTTCCGTTAGTTGCGCCGCAAACTGCATTTTACTCATGCGCAACAAGTGCTGGTACGGCAACCCTAATCATCGGTATTAACGGCTATTCCTTCTGAGGTAAAGAATGAAGATTTTTGCGAAATTCACGGATCAGAAGAAAAAGATCATCGGCACTATGTTTGCCATTCAGCCAGATAGTGAGTATCGGCCTGATGTTGTCGAAATCGAGGATGACGATCCGCGCCACATCGCATTCCTCAATCCGCCACCGATTGTGGTTGTAAGTGATCCACTAGAAAAGCTGAAGGCCTTTCTCCTGGCAAACCCTGACGTCGCTGAAATTCTGCAATAGTTTTCAATATAAACAAATGTGGAGGCCTATGTATCGGTCATTAACTCTCATTGGTTATCCTGACTTGATGGCGTTAAATTTGTTGTCGGCTATGAATGAGTTAAGTGCTGGGCGTATTTTCAGGTTGTAAATCATATGCTCTAATTTCCCGAATCCTATGGATATAGGCAAGGCAATCAAAACCATCATTGAAAGTGATATTGAAAAATTCGCGCCAGCACCTTTCATTGCTAGGAAAATACAATAGATCATAGGAAGATGAATTAAGTAAATTCCATAAGAGTAGTCGCCAAGTTTGTTGATTGCCTTCTTGAAAGGTTTCGATTTTGCAAAGAAAACAATTGCACAAACACCAAGTGCGCACACAGTTGCTTGATACCGCACTGATAGGAAAAAGCTTCCTGAGGCGGCAATTATCAATAGGCCCGAGAAAGCTATTTTATTATCGTTTGACAATAGTACTCTAGAAAGAAAATATCCGCACATGAAATAGATATTCATGGGTGAAAAAATAATGTCTTTGAGCGAGGGCGCGTGTATGTCTAGCTTTAGTCCCATTTGGGTGGTGAAAATCACGACAGCAAGCCAAATCAAAATAGATCCATCTATCAGAGATTGCCTACCTTTCAAAATAACCATCAACAAAAGTATTAGTGAATAAAAGAAAATTTCGTAGATTAATGTCCAGTAAGGAATCTGAAATGAGCTGTTGAGTGTTCCTGTTGGAATTAATAGCATCGAAAGTGAATCAGTGTTGAGGCTTGGTGTTTGAGTAGAGAATAGGTATAAAATAACGAATGACAGTGCGACGGCTGAAAAGTAAGCGGGATATATTCTGAATGCTCGATGCAATAAAAACTGCAAAGGTTTTTTCTCTGTTTGCATGGCAATAACGAATCCTGAAATGATAAAGAATACGTATACCCCGATGCCACCGAAGTTATAGCCCCTGAAACTCATCATTGAGTCTCCAGTGGTTTGTCCTGCAAAAAAAATAGAATGTTGCATAAAAACGAGTGCCGCAGCTAGCCATCTCAGGGACTGTATATTCTGAAGTGTTAAGTTGTTTCCCATTTGCGAAAAGCTTCCTTGTAGGCTTCGAGTTGATTTAAATCATCGATTTTTTGTCAGTGAAAACAAAAGCTAAGGATTATACACGCTCGGGTTTGGCGCCGCCGCAAAAATAGAATTGCGGCTTTACCAGTTAGATTTCCGTGGTTACACGAAAGTTTGTAAACATCTCAACCCGCCATTGAACGGGTTTATTGTTGCCTGGAGAAAAGCATGATCGTCACTGAAAGAGATCGTAACATCCTTGCCCAGACCCTGTGGGGTGAGGCTCGCGGCGAAAGCCTGGCCGGCCAGATCGCTGTGGCTTGTGCGATTCGCAACCGAGTGTTTGACGGCAAGACCAACTCTTGGTGGGGGGAGGGATACGCCGGCGTGCGCCAGAAGCCGTACCAGTTCAGCTGCTGGAACAAGGGAGACTTTGTCTGAAATTTGCCGAGCCTCGCAGACCTTAACGAAGCATTTGGAAAAAAAGCGTTCCGCAACCTAAAAGGCGGCCCAGTAAAAACGCGGGGTTCTAGCTTATGAAAATCAGTAGCTTGCGGAACTGGAATAGCACTCCGATTGGCCATGCTTGCCTCCTTTCCGATGGCGCGATGGTATCAAAAGAAGTGCGGCGGTGGACACGAGCGTTTCGAACTTAACGGCCAACGTGCGAGTTGAAGTGACCGCTTCTGGCCGTTAGCTGACACCCTGCGATCAGTCTTTTGGACTGCTTGATGCAGATTTTCTTCTAACTCGCGGTTTGCGCTTGGCCTCGGGCAGCTGCCGCAGCTGTTTCAACTGCTGCTCCAAGGTTTCAGCCCGCGCGAGTTGTGCCGCGGCGCGCTGCATTGCTTGACTGAGCTCGTCCTGGGCCGACTCCAGTTTTCGTTGTAGGTCGTCATTTTTTCGACTCGCTACTTTGAATTGGCTTACTGCGGCTTTGCCCTCTTCCCGGGCCCGATCAACCTCTCTGTGAGCCCGATCTTCAAATCCACGCAAATAGTTCTCCTGTGTGATTCGCTCCTGCTCGACCGTGAGTCGCAACGCCTGTAGTTCCTGCTGCAATACCTGATTGTACTGCTGGGCTTCGCGGCGCTCGTGCACCAAGCTCTCCCGTTGCTGCTGCAGATCCTCGATCTGCCTCTGACGTTGAGAAAGAAGAAGTTCCAAGTCAGCCAAACGTAGCTCCATAGCCTGACGCCCAGCGACGGCGTCGGAAACTTGCTGGCGCGCTTTGGCCATGTCCTGACGCGCTTGATCTTCCGCCGCCGCAATCCGTTCACGTTCAGCATCGAGCACTTGCCGCTGCTCGGTCAAACCCCGTTCGACGACGCCCTGCGCCAGTTGAATCGCCTGCTGCCATACCGCGACAAAGGCCTGCGACACCTCGCCGGGAAGTGCCGGCAGGCGGGTCTCGCCGTTCAGCCGTTCAGCAAGGCGCGCCCACCAATGGTCAAGCAAACCGCCGACTCGCGCAGGGCTGCCGCGTCCCAGTTCCAGGCGCACACGTTCGACCGTCGGGCGTTCACCGCGCGCCAAGACGGCATCCGCCGCGGCAAACACGTCGTTTTCCGGCACCCCTACTGCCATGACTCATCTCCCGCTATATTAGGTCTGATAATAGAATGTTATCCGACCTTAATTTCTATATAGTGGAATTATCATACGTTGAACGTATTGAATATTACAGATCAATTGACCTTGGTCGACGAAACGCCGTTGGACCTGCAATCCTTGGCGCTCCACGCTCAGGAAGCAGCGGCGGCGTTTATTGCCGCCGGCACCGCGGCAAATACTGTACGCAGTTACCGCAGCGCCCTCGCCTACTGGTCGGCTTGGTTGCAGCTGCGTTTTGGCCAGGCGTTGGGCGATGCGCCCCTTCCCCCAACTGTAGCCGTGCAGTTTGTCCTCGATCACCTAGCACGGCCGTTGGCAGGTGGCGGCTGGGCGCACCTATTGCCGCCCGGCATCGACGCCGCCTTGGTCACCGCCCGGGTCAAGAGCAAGCTGGGACCACTGGCGTTCAATACCGTCAGTCACCGCTTGGCGGTACTCGGTAAATGGCACCGAATCAATGAGTGGGACAGCCCGACCGAAGCGCCGGCTTTAAAAACACTGCTGCGCGAAGCACGCAAGGCACAATCGCGCCAGGGCGTGAACGTGCGTAAGAAAACCGCGATCGTGCTCGAGCTATTGCAGGCGCTGCTCGCCACCTGTGACGACGGCGTGCGCGGGGTTCGTGATCGCGCGCTGCTCCTGCTGACCTGGAGCGGCGGCGGTCGTCGGCGCTCGGAAGTGGTTGGACTGCAAGTGGACGATGTTCGCCGACTGGATGCCGACACTTGGATGTATGCCTTGGGCACCACCAAGACCGTTACCGGTGGCGTACGCCGTGAGAAGCCGCTGCGCGGGCCGGCGGCAATCGCATTGGCCGCTTGGTTGGCGGCGGCACCCGCAAGCAGTGGACCGCTATTCCGTCGCCTGCACAAAGGCAACAAGGTGGGCGCTACAGCGCTGTCGGCCGATCAGGTCGCGCGCATCGTCCAGCGCCGAGCCAAAATGGCCGGACTGGAGGGGGACTGGGCTGCGCATAGCTTGCGTTCTGGCTTTGTAACCGAAGCCGGACGGCAGGGAGTGCCGCTCGGCGAGGTGATGGCCATGACTGAGCACCGTAGCGTCGGCTCGGTAATGGGCTATTTTCAGGCAGGCTCGTTGTTGGGCAGCCGAGCCACTGAGTTGATACCTGCTGTCGCCCCGACAGAAGAGATTGGGATAACTGGGAAAAATTAACGCTTTCCACTATAACGGAAAACAAGTCAGCTCCTTCCTCGTCCTGCCCCACATTTCTGGCCATAGCTAAGTTGAGTCGTTATGCATCAACCGCAGAGGAAAAACGGGCATTACGGGCATCCTTAAGTGAATCCCACGCACCGATGCCATCGCAGAAAAGTTTGATCTTTTCGTCGGAGGGGCGAAGGAGTTGTACGCCAGGCATCCCTTGTTTGAATATCTCCGCGAAATCTTGTTGCTCTGCCCGCCCATTTCCGGGCTGCCAGTATGCAAGGTAGAAAGTATAGGAGCGTAGATGAATCGCCCTAAGGGTCTTTTGCCCAATTCCATGGGCTCGAAATATCACATGCCCCAATCTATGTATTGACGGGTCAATCACGACCTTCGTTTGCGGGTCGCCATCCTTGCTAGTCTCGCTCTCAGAAATTACTTGAGGATGTACGAGGCGGACGAAAAGTTGTATTGAGCGGCCCATTCGAAGGTCAGCGCCTAAAATATACGGAAGAACGCATTTAAGGGCGCCGCGGTCAGGTGAATTGTGTATCCGTGCGGAATTGTAACTCATTTTCAGTAGCCACCTTTTGAGAAGGTGGTAGTCGTATTCGAATACGACCTCTGCGTAGCGCTCCACGATCCTGGTGAAAGCAGAGTCGAAAAGCCTGCACATATAATCGTCGAGCGTGGAAAGCGTGACATTGTTGCAATACGCGCATACATCACGTATTTGTGGTTCGTTTGAAATTTCGCGCTGTAGCCTGCTTAGCCAGAAAATGTTTTTTGTCTGCTGGTTGACAGCATGGAGCCGCCTGTGCAGGGAGGTTGGCCATAAATGCTCCTTCGTTAAGGGGCCTGGTTGACGGCAGTATTCACAGTTTGGCATCGAAGTAGAGCCTGAAAGAAATAAGGCAGAATTTAGCAAACAAAATTACTGATTGAACAGGCCGATCACTAAAATATCGGTTCGGTAGCCTAAAGGTAGAATATCTGAACGCGTCCACACTAAACGACAAGCGTTTTTAACTTAGAGTGAGGGTCAGCGTGGTCTCGTTGCGGAGTGCATATGATCATCAGAGCTCCCCCCAATCCATCGCGAGCTATTAAAAGTTTCTCAGAGGGGATCCGACAGCTAAAACGGAATTTGTACGAGGCTTTCCTCAAGACGGTCAAGCCGCGCCGGCTTGGGAAATAGACCGTTTCAGATCTACAGATTACAAAAAAGTTGGCCCCCTCAGAAACGTAGTACTCTAAGCGCGCTAAGATTGTAAAAAATACCAGTACCGCCTCACGATAGGTCCAGCAAGATACAAAAGAGGGCGCGGAACTGCCTAAGGACGCCAACAACGAAAAATCTTGACAAATACTTCCAGGGGACGGCCAAACATTATAGCGAGCCTTCATGCAAAGAAGAATATAAGCCGTCGCTACAGAGCACATTGGTCTTATAACTAACTTTCCATCAGGATAGTCTGCTATCTTACACATATCGCGACAACAATCGGCGTGTTTCCCCAAGTACCGTTCTTTTACGCGAATCAATATTTCAATTTGCGAGTGCAATCTCAGATGGTCTCCCAAAGCAAATCTTGAAGCGGCCATATATAAACGACAATGCAGGTAGGTCCTGAAGCTTCCAACACAAGTGATCGGAGGCGAGATGTATTGACGACCCGAGAGTTTTTCCGGACTATGCATATTGAAGAAACGTTCACACGGCCCTGAAAGCTCAGCACGCCCCAACTCTGACTGATAATAAAGTTCGCTATAGCCAGGCTCACGGGCATGGAAACTGTAAATTTCTTGATACCATCGAGCTTGGGCTCTTCCGAAATGCTCTAACGCAATCGCAAGTCCAGGTGCGCGACGCTTTTTTATTTCATCGCGAAGTCCCATATCTTGAAATCCGCAGGTGCTGCAGATCCCAATTGTATTAGGTATGGTTTGACAAGTGGTAAATCCTTTCAGGAAACGCTGTCGGCAGGTAACGCATGCCAAGCTTAGCGCTCGTTTATGTAAAGGACACATGCGATGAAATTGGATCGAATTAAACACGGAGTGGTAACCAAATTTCACGCATTCAGCGCAGAATCTTAGCGCAGATGCTGGACTACTCAGTGCGATCGCAGGCGCATACTTCCATGGCAGGTGATGCGCAATCTCGTGAATTTCCCTCTCTAGACATTCTTCTATCTTATAATTGATGAGCAGGCGGCCGCTTTCGCCATTTGTCCAAAGCCCACCAAGGTTCCTTCGAAGGTCGGCTAACTCTATAAAATTACTGTGGGAGAGTTTCAAGTAGATGGACAGAATAGACTCGTAAGGCATTGGACCACACTCGGGATAGAATAAGGTTCTCATCACCCCCCCTTCCAGTCAGTAATTTTTCTGCAGAACTCCTTGAAGTTACTTTCACGCACTGCTTCTTCAACTAGATCCGGAGGCACCACAAGAGAGCAAGAGTCGTCACACCCCAAGATCACGAATAGATAAGCAATAACTTGCGCAACGTGCTCCATCGGCAAGTTATTCACATAATTTCCAGAGGAAACGCGAGACATTTCCCGCCATACATCGCTCGCAAGGTTTGTAATTCTAAAGCCATCCGCATAAGCCTTCGGAAGCACATTTCTTGTGAAGCCATGACTAAAAGGTTTTTCCTCTAGGTTGTCATCATAGAGACGCATTATCTGCGTAAGTTGCGCCGCTGTTGTTACGCCATATAAAGGACGGATATCGGACAAAAATCTCCCAATTATATGCCTGTCATCGTTGCGAAGAAAATCTTCTGCAACTTTTTCTATGGATGGCATTGCAAACGATATAACGGTCAGTGTGAATTTGTCAGCCCGAAGCTTATTGTAGATATCAGCAAGTTGCTTAAAGTCACCGATCGATAATCTTGAAAGCTCATCAATAAGTAGCACTATTTGCTTCGCGTGTCGCGCCTCGGCTCTAGTCTTAAGTCGCTCTACCAACATTGATTGACGCTGAATAAATGTAGCTCGCGCTTTGGGAGTAATACCTTCCTGTTCAATAAGCTGATGCACGATTGAGGAGTAGCGAGGCGATGACGCATCCTTGTTCGTCGCGGGTATCATAAAAACGTAGATATTCGGAAACCGCTTGGGTATTTCTTCAAGGAGCGCTTCACAACACACAGTTTTACCAACTCTTGGCTCTCCGGTATAAACAACACCTGTTTTCCGCATGAGCACCTTGAAACAGGCGTTTTGAACCACTGCAAGCAAAGCAGGTGTGTTCAGCCTGTACTCTCTACTCAAAATTGGGTGAGAATGATCCATCTTCAGTACCTATTTAAGAATACCAAGATCTTTCCATCGCTCATTCATTACCTGTGTGTGTGGCATCTCCTCCTCTACCAAATATAACGGCTCTTCCCTAAGATGCCCTTTGGTTTCCTCCTTGAGCCGCTGCAGTTCACGATTTGTTTTAGGACTGGCATTCATTTGCATATGCCTTTGCCACGCAATAACAGGGTTTTCGCCTTCCATAATTTCAAACTCTCGCTTATAGAGAGCTCGGTTCACTAATCGCCTGGTAGTCACGCTGTGTTTAATCTTTCGCCAAGCGGCCTCCACTATCAACGTACCGAAATAAACTCCATCAGGTAGATAGGCTTCTACGTACCGATAGTCGTTGGGTGCTATCCGAATCGTCAATATTTTTCCTATAAGTCCCGCGGAATTTGCTAAATCTGGGCTGGTATAAATAGCTTGGTCGAGTTTGATTCGAGGTCTAATACCTTTCTCTATGTTACCCGTCACCCGTGCCTTTCGGTTAGTGCTGCCCAATGCGATGTTATTCAGATATACCTCAGAGGAAGCGGGCAACAGCACGTTCAGATCGCTACAATAATCAGATAGTATCTCCAAGGGGCTGTTACCTTTGTTCAATCCTCCTTGGGGAGTACCATTGTAATTAGCTGCGTAGACGTCCATCACTTCCAGTGCATCATCAACATCAATCTGATAATAGATTGCGGCTTGTTCTGGCGATTCTGCACGCCCATCTCCAGGCGAAGATCCGGTTGTGGATTCAATTTGATGCATTACCCTTGATGAAATACGCTTGAAGAGCGCTTCAACCTTAGACCTTCGCGCTGGCTGCTCAAGAGGACCAAAATTTATGCCAAATCCGACCGCATGCAACGCTAACTCATATACTTGATTAGCATGATGCTGCATCGCATTATCCAAGCATACCGCTCCCCAGATATGGTTTTTTAGAGCAGGAAACGAGTGCCCCGGCATTCCAGCAGCGTTCGAATATTTTAAATCAAGTACGCTCAATGTTTGACGAGGTTTCCAGCCACCCGAATAAGCTTCGCAAATCAGATCGACTAAGTCTTGAGCTCTTATTTCACTGGAAAAAATGAATTTTATAGCGAGTACCGCGTTACTTCTTCTACATACGGCCGCAATCATCCAAATGCGACTAATGACGTCTTTCGTTCGGCTGCGCCTGTCACCCGTGATATTAAGTAAAAAAAAAGAATCTACATGATACGAGTCAATCTCAATTAGGTCAAAGACATCATAGTTATCAAAAAGCCGAGCGTGTCCCGTACCCACCTTGGAGTGGGTTAATGCAAGCCTTCCCCCAGTGGCAAGAGATGCTCTTTTAAAGTCGCTCGCCAGAATTTCATTAATGAGTTTTGTTATCGTCCTCCGTGCCCCGCGCGGTTGATTGAGTGGCCACTCGTCTTCCTGTACGCCTTCATTTCTACAAATGGAATAAAAAACCGCGCAAAGATGTTTTTTATCGTAATGAGCCCCGTGACCAAATTTAAATTCCTCGCGAAATACCTGCCGTTCAAATTCAACAGCTATTCGTGGGTGTTTTTTCAGCGTATACCCCAAGGCGCCGGAAAGCCCTCCCTGCCCTTCGGTATGTTTAACCGGTAGTGCTTTTTGTCTGACATTGCAGCTGACACGCGAGTGCGGTATCAAACCCGCCTCTCCGACAAATAGCCCTTCCACTAACATTAATGTATAACGCTTGAATAAACGCGTAACCTCGCTCTCACTTATGCCGGTTTGGTTTCGAATTTCTCTACCCGTGTAGCCTTCCAGTCTCATATCGATCGCCTTTTTTCTCCTTAGAAATAGAGCTCGGTCATCGTCGTCCATAGCGGAGGCGTCTACTTTCTGGAATCCAACGAAGGAAATTCTTTCTTGTGTGATTTTAGATTTCATTTAACCTCCAGTGCGTGTCTTGGCTGAAAAAGCTCAATTCAAAGTCGACTGAGATCAAACGCTCCGAATAGGCTCGCGAAAAAACCACCAAGATTAGATTTTTTTCATAATCCGCTAGCGCTGATAAAAAACCGCGTAAGGTCCCCGAACGGAGTGTTAGAATGTAATGGAGCGCTTTTTCCAGCAGTGTTGGCGGGATGTATAGACTTCGGCTTCCTGCTAGATAACTAGCGACTTTAAGAAGCGGGAGTATTTTGTCTCGGCGTGGGAGCCAATCTTCATCATTGAACTCGCGGTAATTATATTTATATTTTCTCGCCACAAGAATTTTTTCTGCGCAAGACTCCGTGTTCCCTTCCACTTGTAGATAATGCAGCTCATTACAACCCTCTACCGGCAAAACCTCAGCATGATAATTCAAGATATAGTTTGGTTTTTCAGAAAACTCCTTAGTCCCACTCTTAAAACTAAAGCTTGCAATGGAAGACGAGAACTCTAAGTATAAAAGCCAGTGCGCCAGCTGCCTGTCAGTGGAAAGCAATAACACATCTTTGGCCCTAAAGCTGTATACAGCCCAGAGATTTCCAAAATGCTTTCCACGATTGGTAAATATGATGTTCTGCCACGCTTAGGCATAACCACCCCCATTATAGGTTGTGGATATGCTGATCCTTATCTCAATTCCTTATGATTGGGGCATTCCAGATAGATCCATGCTCCTAAAGGTAGACAGCTGTTACCTATAGTGCAAGTTGTGCACAGCCTCTGGTAAAAAAATCAATCGTAATCGGCGATCTCTATAGCCCACCTCTATTTAATAGATTGCTTCCCTTCTTCTGCTGCGACAATCAACGCCGGAATTGCTTTTAACAAAAATTTTCTAGAAAACCAAGCAAATTAATGTTTTATCAATTGTTTTCGTTAATATTTTTTATCTAGATGAAATTCGGTTATTTTCTTCTGGGTGCTCCGCCCCCCTGCAACTAATCCCCACCGCACCGGTCTCTAACCTCGCCGAGGTTGAGTCAATTTCGCCGAACCTCACTTCGTAAAGACTCCCCCCGTGACTGCTCATCTGGATCGCCGCAACAACCTGTCGCTGGACAGCCTCAACTTCTTTCTCGCCGACGTGCGCGACGGTCTCGGGCCGTATCTGGCGATTTACTTGCTGGCGGTGCATCAATGGGACCCGGCGAGCATCGGCGTGGTGATGACGATTGCTGGCGTCGCGGCCCTGATCACGCAGACGCCCGCTGGAGCGCTGGTGGACAGCAGCCGTGCCAAGCGCGCGCTGATTGTGATCGCCGCGCTGGTCGTGACCGCCAGTTGCCTGGTGTTGCCTTTCGTCTCGTCATTCAGACTGGTGGCGCTTACGCAGGCCCTGAGTGCGGTGGCCGCATCGATTTTTGCCCCGGCCATTTCGGCAATTACCCTGGGCATCACCGGTCCTCGCGCTTTCACGCGGCGAACCGGGCGCAACGAAACTTTCAACCATGCCGGCAACGCCTGCGCGGCGTTGCTGGCCGGTTTGTCTGCTTACCTGTTCGGTCCGGTGGCGGTGTTTTACCTGATGGCGGTCATGGCGCTGGCAAGCGTGTGTGCCGTGGCGTTCGTCTCGGCTGAAGCGATCGACCATGATTTGGCTCGCGGTCTCGAACCTCGTGGCCCCGATCACCCTCAGCCCTCCGGGTTTGCCGTGTTGCTCAGCCACCGACCGTTGTTGATGTTTGCGGTTTGCTGCGCGCTGTTCCACCTGGCGAATGCCGCCATGCTGCCGCTGGTGAGCCAAAAGCTTGCGCAAGCCAATCTGCACATGGCCACCCCGCTCACCTCCGCCTGCATCGTCGCGGCGCAGCTGGTCATGGTGCCGATGGCGCTGTTGGCTGGCGCCAAAGCCGATCAGTGGGGGCGCAAGCCGCTGCTGTTGGCGGGTTTTCTGATCCTGCCGTTGCGCGGTCTGCTCTACACCTTGTCGGATGATCCGTACTGGTTGGTCGCGATACAGCTGCTCGACGGTGTCGGCGCCGGTCTTTTCGGCGCGTTGTTCCCGGTCATGGTCAAGGATCTAACGCTCGGTTCCGGCCATTTCAATATCAGCCTCGGCGCACTCACAACGGTGTTTGGCCTCGGTGCGGCGTTGAGCAATGGTCTGGCGGGATTTGTGGTTGAAGCGGCGGGATACGATGCGGCATTCCTGACACTTGCTGGAGTCGCCGGAGCGGCATTTTTGCTGTTATGGGTTGGGGTTCCGGAAACCATGCAGCGTTCAGAAGGCATCAAAGTTGATCGAGTCGAGATGAGCCCAGGCGCCTAGAGCAGTCAGACCGGAGCCTTCAAATCCACGCCCAGTGCTTGGGCAAACGCCTTGACCAGCGGACTGCGCACCGTGTTGTGACGCAGGATCAGACTGAACGGGGTGACGATGTTGATCAGGTCCGGCCGTACCGCGCGAAACTCGCCCCGCGCCACCATCGGCGCGGCGTAATGCTGGGGCAGGAATCCCAGGAAACGCCCCGTTTTGATCAGCAGCGCAACGGCTTCCACTTGGGTGGCCGAGGCAGAAAAACTGTCGTAGTGAGCAAACTTCAGTTTGTCGCGATGAATCGCGTAACGATGGTTGATGCACTCGTGGGCCTTGAGCACATCCTCGCCCATGTCCGCCTCCGCCATGCTGAATAACGGGTGGCCGAGGGCGCAATAGACTTCCGAGCGTTCTTCGTACAGCTCGTAGTAGTCGAACTCCTCGCGTTTTTGATAGATCGGCACGATTCCCGCCACTAGCCGCCCCTCGACGACGCCTCTTTCAACCTCGTCGAGTTGGCTGGCCTGAAGTTGAAACCTGACCTTCGGCGATTGTTCGTTCATGCGCCTGAGCGCGGCAACTAACGGGGAGTTTACGTCAGAGATCGTATTATCGATAACGCCCACGCCCAGGTCACCGACAAGTTCGTTTTGCGCTGAACTAAGGCGATCGCGAAAGTTGTCGACCGAGGCAAATAAATCGATTGACGCCTGATACACCAGGCGCCCCTCTTCCGTCAGGTGAAAGCCCTCGCGCCCGCGTGTGCACAGGCGCATGCCGATGCGGATTTCCAGGTCAGAAATCTGTTTGCTGATGGCAGCCAATCCCACATTCAGCTCATTTTGGGCGGCACTGAAGCCCCCTGCCTCGACCACGGCCTTGAACACTTTGAGCAGTTTGAAGTCCAGCCCGCTGAGGGCTAACGGTGCCCGTTGCGGCATTTTCGGCGGCGGGTTTCCGGAATTGGAAAGTGGGGTTTCCATAATGCTTATTTACCTCTGACGCCCAATTCAACAACCTGTGCCCACAACAAAAACACGCTGGCCTAATAATAATGAACACAGAAAACCAGGCTTGGCAACCGCCAATAAATCCAGAACATCAGTGCCAAGGCGCTGATCGCAAAACATTAAAAGCTGACACTTCGATCAGCACTCGCACCGATGCAACTGCCCTCTTGAAAACTGCTCTGGCCTGACTTCGTTCGCTTGTTTTGTGGCGATGTTGCGACCTGGAGTGCCCGTTTCAGTTCGCGTTACCGACGAGGAAAACAACAATGTCCCAACCCACCGACCGTCTCTGGGGGGCGCGTTTCAAAAGCGGCCCTTCCGAAGCCTTGGCGGCCCTCTCCCGTTGCCCTGAACGCTACTTTCGGCTCACGCCGTACGACCTCGCCGGCTCCAAGGCTCATGCACGGGAATTACAGCGTGCCGGACTGCTGAACGAGCAAGAAACCCTGACCATGCTCGACGCGTTGGAGCGCATCGGCACGGACTTCCGCGCTGGCATCATCGCCCCGACCCTGGACGATGAAGACGTCCACACGTTCATCGAGCGGCTGCTGACCGAACGCCTCGGTGCACTCGGTGGCAAGCTGCGAGCCGGGCGTTCGCGCAACGACCAGACGGCTAACGATCTGCGGCTGTTCCTGCGGGACCACGTACGTACCCTGGCCGTTGAAGTGCTGGGCTTGCAGCAAGCGCTGGTGAACCAGGCCGAGCAGCACATCGAGAGCATCTGCCCCGGATTTACTCACCTGCAGCAGGCACAGCCGATCGTGTTTGCCCATCACCTGCTGGCCCACGCCCAATCGATGCTGCGCGACGTGCAGCGCCTGGTGGACTGGGACGCGCGCACTTCGCTGTCACCACTCGGTGCGGCGGCCATGGCCGGTTCGGCGATCGCTCGTTTACCTCAGCAATCGGCAAAGGAGATGGGCTACAGCGGTGTTTGCGAGAACTCCATCGACGCCGTGGCCAGCCGCGATCACGTCGCCGAGTTCCTGTTCATCGCCAGCATGCTCGGCATCAACATTTCTCGCCTCGCCGAAGAATTCTGCCTATGGTCGTCGCGGCAATTTCGCTGGATCGCGCTGGACGATGCCTACGCCACCGGCAGCTCGATCATGCCGCAGAAAAAGAATTCTGACATCGCCGAACTGGCACGGGGCAAGGCCGGTCGCCTGATCGGCAACCTGACCGGGCTGCTGTCCACGCTCAAGTCCTTGCCACTGTCCTACAACCGCGACCTGAGCGAAGACAAGCACGGCGTGCTCGACAGCGTCGACACCTTGCTGCTGGTGCTGCCGGCCATGGCCGGAATGGTGGCGACGATGAAGGTCGACGTCGAAGAGTTGCGTCGCCAGGCACCGCTGGGTTTTACCCTCGCCACCGAAGTCGCCGACTGGCTGGCGGTGCGCGGCGTGCCGTTCAAGGAGGCTCACGAGATCACCGGTGCGTTGGTCCAGGCTTGCGAGAAACACGCTATCGAACTGTGGGAAGCCTCCCCGGCACTGCTGACGGAAATCGACCCGCGCCTTACCCCCGAAGTACGCGAAAGCCTGACCTTGGAAGCTGCCATCGCCGCCCGCAGCGGCTGGGGCGGCACCGCGCCAGAACAGGTGCGTGAACAGCTCGGCCGGCTGAAAAGCGCGCTCGCCGCTCAGCAAACGTGGACCGAGGAATACCAAGGGTTCCGCCTTTAGGTCATGACGCAAAACGTGTGGGAGCGAGCCTGCTCGCGAACGCGGTATCCCGATTAAATCAATGTTGACTGACCCACCGCATTCGCGAGCAGGCTCGCTCCCACAGGGGAATGTGGTGGACCGGGAAGAATGTACGGAGAACCAACATGAGCCAGACACAGGCAGAACGACTCCAGGCGGAGCGCAAGCTGGCGGAAAACCAGTTCGACATTACCCAGTACGACCATGTGCCCCGGCGTTATTACGGGCGGATCTTCTTCGCCACGGTGATCGTCATCGCGCTCATCGGCCTGGTGCGCGCCTTCGCCGAAGGCAAGATCGAATGGTCGTACATCGGCCAGTTCCTCACCTCCGAGGCGATCATGTGGGGGCTGCTCAACACCATCGTCATGGCGGTGCTGGCGATGGCGCTGGGTATCGTGTTCGGCGTGATCACCGCGATCATGCGCATGTCGGCCAACCCGATCCTGCGCTACGTGGCGCTGACCTACACCTGGCTGTTTCGCGGTACGCCGCTGATTCTGCAGTTGCTGTTGTGGTTCAACCTGGCGCTGATCTTCCCCACCATCGGCATTCCCGGCGTGTTTGAAATGGACACCGTGAGCCTGATGACTCCGTTCGTGGCCGCCCTGTTTGGCCTGAGCATCAACCAGGGTGCCTACACCGCCGAAGTGGTCCGCGCCGGCCTGCTCTCGGTGGACACCGGGCAGTACGAAGCCGCCAAGTCGATCGGCATGCCGCGCCTGCAAGCGTTGCGCCGGATCATCCTGCCCCAGGCCATGCGGATCATCATCCCACCGGTGGGCAACGAGTTCATCGGCATGGTGAAGATGACCTCGCTGGCGAGCGTGATCCAGTACTCGGAACTGCTCTACAACGCCCAGAACATCTACTACGCCAACGCCCGCGTGATGGAGCTGCTGATCGTCGCCGGGATCTGGTACCTGGCCACGGTCACCGTCCTGTCCTTTGGCCAAAGCCGGCTGGAGCGTCGTTTCGCTCGCGGCGCCGGCAAGCGTTCTTGAGGAGCCGCACATGAGAAGCATCGTCAAGGCCGTGAGCCTGAACAAATACTACGACCAGTTCCACGCCCTGAAGGACATCAACATCGAGGTCGAGCAAGGCGAAGTGCTGTGCATTATCGGCCCGTCCGGCTCGGGCAAGAGCACCTTGCTGCGCTGCGTCAACCAGCTGGAAAAAATCGACAAGGGCGGCCTGTGGGTCGATGGCGAGCTGGTGGGTTACCGGATCGTCGGCAACAAGCTGCACGAACTCAACGAAACGCAGATCGCCCGCCAGCGCCTGGCCACCGGCATGGTGTTCCAACGGTTCAACCTGTTCCCGCACATGACCGTGTTGCAAAACATCATCGAAGGCCCATGCCAGGTGCTCAAGCGTTCACCTAAAGAGGCGCACGAAGAAGCCCTGGAGCTGCTTGCCCGCGTCGGCCTGGCCGACAAGCACCACAGCTACCCGATCGAGCTGTCGGGTGGTCAGCAGCAACGTGTCGCCATTGCCCGTGCGTTGGCCATGCGCCCCAAGCTGATGCTGTTCGATGAACCCACTTCGGCACTCGACCCGGAACTGGTCGGTGAGGTGCTGTCGGTGATGCGCGATCTCGCGCAGACCGGCATGACCATGATCGTCGTCACCCATGAACTGGGCTTCGCTCGCGAGGTTTCCAACCGCATGGTGTTCATGGACGGCGGGCAGATCGTGGAGGCTGGAAGCCCCGAAGAAATACTAATAAGTCCGCAAAACCCTCGCACCCAGAGCTTCATTTCTGCCGTTCGAACCTAGGCGCCCGCTGGCGCTCACAACACTCATAAGAGAACGACCATGAAGAACTTCGTTATTCCAGCAGTACTCGCAGGCGTTATGGCATCCGGTTTTTCCTTCGCCGCCCAATTGCCGGCCAGCATCAAGGCCAAGGGCGAAATCGTCGTAGCGATCATGCCGAACTACCCGCCGATGGATTTCAAGGACCCGGCCACCAACACCCTCACCGGCTTTGACTACGACCTGGGCAATGCTCTGGCCGAACGCCTGGGCGTGAAGATCAAATGGCAGGAGACCGGCTTCGAGCAAATGATCAATGCGTTGACCACCGACCGCGTGGACATGGTGCTGTCGGGCATGACCGACACCGCCGAACGTCAGGCCAGCGTGACCTTCGTCGACTATTTCA
This sequence comes from Pseudomonas sp. Z1-29, assembly GCF_051131995.1. Classification (NCBI taxonomy): domain Bacteria; kingdom Pseudomonadati; phylum Pseudomonadota; class Gammaproteobacteria; order Pseudomonadales; family Pseudomonadaceae; genus Pseudomonas; species Pseudomonas sp. Z1-29. The sequence goes on from NZ_CP071645.1 coordinate 2,998,131, forward strand.
CCAGCGGGCCGCAGTTCTACACCTTGCAGAAAAACAAGGACACCAACGCGATCATCGACCTGTGTGGCAAGAAGGTCGGCACCAGCCGCCGCACCACTTTCCCGACGGAGATCGCCGAGTGGAGCAAAGCCAACTGTGAAGCCGCCGGCAAGCCTGCGATCAACGTGGTCGGCACCGAGGGTTCGGCCGATGCCCGGGCGCAACTGCGCCAGAGCCGCATCGATGCGGCCATGCAGGGCAGCGAAACCCTGCCCTACCTCAAGACCCAGGAAAAGGACATGTACAAGACCGTGGGCCTGCCGATCTCCGAGCAGTTCACCGGTATGGGCGTAAGCAAGAAAAAACCTGAGCTCAGTGAAGCGGTGAAGGTTGCGCTGCAGAGCATGATCGATGACGGCAGCTACCAGGCGATCCTCAAGAAATGGGACCTGGAACTGGGTGCGATCAAGACCGTGACCATTAACGCCGGGAAGTAACGGAGCTGATCCACAATCCAATGTGGGAGCGAGCTTGCTCGCGATAGCGGTGTTTCATTCACCGAACATGCTGAATGTGCCGGCCTCATCGCGAGCAAGCTCGCTCCCACAGGGGATCGGGTGTGTATTTGAAATTATCGGAGCACTACAGATGTCTTCCTCACACCTACCCACCTGGCCCGGCCCGCACAAGGCTTGTCTGGCCCTGGCCTTCGACCTCGATGGTCCGACCGGTGATGCCATGCTCAACGGCTCGATCTGGCGCAAGCCCGAGTACTTCGGTTTCGGCGGCTATGGCCCTTATCGGGCGCTGCCGCGGCTGCTCGACCTGCTCGACGAGTTCCAGATTCCGACGACATTCTTCGTCCCGGCCTGGGTCGTGGAGAACTGGCCGAGACAGTGCCAGGCGATCATCGAGCGCGGGCATGAGGTGGCTTATCACGGCTACAGGCACGAGTCCTTTTATGCCCTGACGCTGGATCAGCAAAAGGAGGTGATGAATATCTGCCGCGAGGTGTTCTGGAAGCATCTGAACATCCGCGCCGAAGGCTTTCGTACGCCGTCCGGCGACTGGCGCGCCGAAACCCCGGCGATGCTGGTGGAAGCCGGCGTGCGCTATTCCAGCAGCATGCGCGGCGATGACCGGCCATACCTGGTGAACGTGCCGGGGTTCGACACGCCACTGGTGGAAATTCCCGGTCGCTGGGAAATGGACGACTACGCCTCTCTCGCCTATACCCGTGCGCCGAACTTCCCTTCCGGGCTGGACCGCACGGCCAGCTACGCGCTGACCCTGGATAACTGGTGCCGCGAATACGACGGCGCAATGGACGAGGGATTATGCTTGACCACCCTCTTCCACCCCAAGATTACCGGTAAGCCGGGACGCATCCTGCTACTGGAAAAACTCTTCGAGCACATGCGCACGCGCGACGACGTGTGGTTCGCCACCTGCCGCGACGTTGCCCAGTGGTGGCTGAAGGAGCATCACCATGGCTGACTCCCCTATCTGGCCGAAAGGCTATCGCTGCGCGGTGGTACTGACTGTCGATTACAACGACATCCACGGCATCCTCACCCAGGCCCCGGAGGTCGCCGGGCGCGACAAGACGCTGTCGGTATGGCGCTACGGCACCCAACGTGGCGTCGAGCGAATGCTCGGCCTGTTCAAGCAGCTCGGGGTGTCCGCCAGCTGGTTTGTCCCCGGTATCGTTGCCGAGGAAAACCCCGCGCACATTCAGGCGATCCAGGCCGACGGCCATGAAATCGCCTGCGCTGGCTATCGCCATCAGGACTACGACAGACTGGACCTGGCCGCCCAAAGCGACGATATCGCCAAGGGCTGCGAGACCCTGGCCCGGCTGACCGGCCAGCGCCCGACCGGCTTTCGAATCCCGGCGGGCAACGGTGCTCCGGGCTTCATCGAAGCCTTGAGGGATCAGGGCATTCGCTGGTCGTCGTCGTGGCGCGGCGATGACCTGCCATTCGCTCACCCGACCGTACCGAGCGTCATTGAAGTACCGCTGCACTATGAGCTGGAGGACGAGCCTTACTTCGCCTTCAACTTGAGCCCGGCAGTGCCACCCGCGCAATCGCGGATCGCGTCCTATAGCCACACCTTGGGCAACCTGCAGATGGACTTCGCCGGCTTTCACCGGTTCGGCCTCTGCTACGTGCTGCGCCTGCACCCGGAAATCATCGCCACGCCGGGACGGATAGGCGTGTTGCGCGAACTGATCGAGGGCATCCAACGGCACAATGACGTATGGATCGCCACCGGCGCCGAGGTTGCGCAATGGTGGTCAGACACCGCGGGGCCAGTCGCCGAGGATCATCCCGCGGCGGTTTATGAACGGCATTATCGGGATCACGTTTGATCTGAATAAGGATATTTGCACCACCGTGGCCACTTACTCACTCGTTATTCGGCGCCTGATGATTGTTTCCCTGACCATCGTGGTCAGTCGCGCCATTACCAGCCCGTTGCTCACGTTATTCTTGAGCAACAAGCTGGGCCTCAACCAACAGGACGTCGGCTTGCTGCTCGGCATCGCGGTCTTCATCGCCACCTTGCTGGCCCTCTATGGCGGCTATGTCATCGACCGCCTGGAGAAGCGCCGACTGCTGATCCTGGCGATGCTTTCCAGCGCCGTCGGTTTCGTACTGCTGACCTTTGCCGAAAACCTCTACCTGACCACGCTGACCGTGGTGATCACCGAGACCGCGTCAGCGCTGTTCCTGATCGGCTCCAAGGCGATCCTCAGCGAGAACCTGCCCATTGGCCAGCGCGCCAAGGCTTTTTCCCTGCGCTACACCCTGACCAATATCGGCTACGCCACCGGCCCGATGCTCGGCGTGGTGATTGCCGGTGTCTACCCGATCGCACCATTCCTCATTGCTGGCGGCATCGCGTTTTTCAGCATCTTCCTGATGACCGGCATCCCCAGGGCAGCGACACCGGCCATTGGCCCAGCGCCAAGCTTTCTCAAGACGCTGATCACCCTGAAAAACGACCGCACGCTGATCATGTTCACGTGCGGCTGCCTCTTGAGCACGGTGGTGCACGGACGTTTCACGCTTTACCTGTCGCAATACCTGCTGGTGACCCATGACTCCAGGCGCGCGCTGGAAATCATGGCCGCCCTGCTCGCCTGCAACGCGATCACCGTGATCCTGCTGCAGTACCAGATCGGCCGGTTCCTGGATCGCGAAAAGCTGCGCTACTGGATTGCCGCAGGCACCAGCCTGTTCATTGTCGGCCTGATCGGCTTCAGCCTGGCGGACGACATGCTCAGCTGGTGCGTGGCGATGTTCATTTTCACCCTCGGGGAGATGATCATCTACCCGGCCGAATTCCTCTTCGTCGATACCCTGGCCCCGGAAGAGCTGCGCGGCAGCTATTACGGCGCGCAAAACCTGGCAGCCCTTGGTGGTGCCCTGAGCCCGGTGATCTGCGGGTACCTGCTGCTGCAAACTCCGGCGCCGACGATGTTCTATGCCTTGAGCGCACTGACCGCCATGGGTGGATTCTTGTGTTTCATGAGCGGTCGTCGGGTGGCTGGCGTGCAGAAGTGATGTGTCGGCTGTTCCAGTGAACAGCCATCGCCCTCGCCTACTCCACCGCCTCGACCACGCCCTGATCCTCCCCCAGAAAGCCGCCACTCTGGTGATGCCACAGCCGAGCATAGGTGCCGTTCTTCCGGAGCAATTCGGCATGGGTGCCTTGTTCGATAATCCGCCCTTCGTCCATGACGATGAGCCTGTCCATCGCCGCGATCGTGGACAGCCGATGGGCGATGGCGATCACGGTCTTGCCCTGCATCATTTCATCGAGGCTTTCCTGGATGGCCACTTCGACTTCTGAATCGAGTGCGCTGGTAGCCTCGTCCAGCAGCAGGATCGGCGCGTTCTTGAGCATGACCCGGGCAATGGCGATGCGTTGACGCTGGCCGCCCGAAAGCTTGATGCCGCGCTCACCCACCAGGGTGTCGTAACCGCTATGGCCTTGCTTGTCGCTAAGTTGATTGATGAACCCATCGGCCTGGGCGCTGGCTGCGGCACTGCGTATTTCCTCATCGGTGGCGTCGGGGCGACCGTAGGCAATGTTGTCGCGGATCGACCGGTGCAACAGGGACGTGTCCTGAGTGACCATGCCGATGGCGCTGCGCAGGCTGTCTTGCGTGACATGCGCGATGTTCTGCCCGTCGATTCGAATCTCACCGCTGTCCACGTCATAGAAGCGCAGCAGCAGGTTGATCAGCGTGGATTTGCCGGCACCGGAGCGACCTACCAGGCCGATTTTTTCTCCCGGCCGGATGTTCAGGCTCAGGCCATCGAGCACCTGGCGTTCGCCGTTGTAATTGAAGCTGACATTGTCGAAGGTCACCGCACCACCGGTAGTAACCAGCACGCCGGCGTCCGGCGCATCCTGAACCTTGGGCCCCCGCGTCAAGGTTTCCATGCCGTCCTGCAGCGTGCCGATGTTTTCGAACAGCGAGGTCATTTGCCACATGATCCAGTGCGACATCCCGTTGATACGCAACGCCATGGCGGTGATCGCCGCCACGGCGCCGGTGCCTACTTCGCCTTGGTGCCATAACCACAGGGCGTAACCGCCGGCCCCGAGGATCAAGGCAACCACCAGTGCCTGATTGACGATTTCGAACTGGCTGACCAGGCGCATCTGGCGAAAGCCGGTTTGCTTGAAATCCTCCATGGCCGCGCGGGCGAAGTGTGCTTCGCGTTTGGAGTGGGAGAACAGCTTCACGGTGGTGATGTTGGTATAGGCGTCCGAGACCCGCCCGGTCATTGATGACCGCGCGTTGGCCTGCTCCTGCCCCACTTTCTCCAGGCGCGGCACGAAGTAGCGCATGGCCAGGCCGAACAACACTACCCAGGCAATGAAAGGCAACATCAGCTTCAGGTCAAAGCCGCCGGCCAGGGCGATGATCGCGATGAAATACACGCCGATCCCGGGGACGATCTCGATGAGGGTGAACAGCACCTCGCGCACCGACAGCGCCGTTTGCATCACCTTGGTGGTGACCCGGCCGGAGAACTCATCCGAGAAGAACGACAGGCTCTGTCGCAGCATCAGCCGATGAAAGTCCCAGCGCAGCCGCAACGGCAGGTTGATCGCCAATACCTGGTGCTGCACCATCGTGCGCAACGCGACCAGGCCGATGCTGGTCACCAGCATGATGCCGATGCCCCACAGCACTCGACTCTCCTGCCCCGCCGCATCGCCGCCGGCCTGCCAGGTCGAGAGCAGGTCGACGACCTGTCCGAGAAACGAAAACAGCCAGGCTTCGTAGATCGACACGGCGGCACTGAGCAGCGCGAAAGCGAGGATGTAGCCGCGGGCGCCCCGCGTGCAGGCCCACAAAAAACGCGCCAGGCCGTCTGGTGGCGGTGGGACTTCGTCAGGCGGAAAAGGGTCGAGCCGTTGTTCGAATGCGTGAAGCATGGGGATCTCCAGAACGATCTAACCAGGAGATTCTGGCATCTAAGAGTTGCTTTGAGGTTTTTTTGATGAGCGCAGGATTAGCTGCCCAGTTTTTTTTCCATGATGATCGTGCGCTCCGCGCCGTGAAACTCGTCCCGGACTTTTTCGAAACCCAGAGAAGAATAAAAGCCTTGCGCGGTGATCGAGGAAGGAACTCGTAGCCGCTCCACACCACCGCGCACGGCCCCCGCCTCAATCGTTGCCATCAGCTGATGCCCTATGCCTCTGCCCTGACAGGCAGGCGCAACGAACACGCTTCGGATGACGTTTCCATCAAGACTCGCTGTTGCGACAACCTCACCGTCACTGCTTGCGACATATACCTCTCGCTGGCCGAGAAAGTTCAGGATCGCTGCGGGTGAAAAGTTCTGCTGCACCTGCTCGATGATCTCTGGCGAATAATCTTGAACGTTGGACTCGCGCAGCGCCGCCACGACCACCAGGCTTATTGCTGTGGCGTCGGTACTCGTTGCCTTGCGGATGATGCAATCCATTGAGCGCTGTTCCTTGCGTTGGTTCATCTGGATGTCAGCGTAGGCTGCCGGGAGGCGCTCGGTACGACTGGCCCGAGGCCTCGGCCCGGTCATCGTATGGGGCCGCCTGGCCGAAGTGCAATTGCGCCAGAATCTCACCTTCAACCGCCGACGAGAGTATCAGGGTCCATCCAAATCGCTCGCAAATTCGCCGGGTGATGAACAGCCCCAGACCTTGTCCCCCGCCCTGCTTGCTTGAATCCCTCAACGCCATGGTATGGCGTCGAGCGGCCTCGACCACGTCAAAGCCTCCCGAGCTGTTGCGTATGCTCAATCTGCCGTCCGCCAGGCAGATTCTGATGGGCCCTGCATTACCGTGCTCTGTCGCATTGCGCAGCAAATTGCTGACGACGATCCTGACCATCGCCTCGGGGCAGGCAACTGTCGCAGGATGAAATTCTTCGATCACAAATGCCGCCCCCGTCCCGTTCAGCAGATGCGCATGATCGTCAACCAAGGCCACGATTATCGCGTCGAGCCGTGTGGTCTCGGCGGCAGCCTTCGCATCGGGCTCCCTGGACAGGAATAATAAGGCCGACATGATTTCCATCAGATTGCCTATTGTCGACTCGATGCGCGCCAAAGGTCGGTCTGTTTCCGCTGGCAACTTATACAATTTGATAACGTCGACGGCGCCTGCAATCACTGAGACAGGCGTACGGAATTCATGGCTGGCCAGGTCCAACAGGCTGCGTTCCCGTTCTATGAATCGTCCTACCCGGTCAAGGTGACGGTTCACAATGACCGCTATGTCGTGCAATTCACTCAAGTCGAAGTCGGTTGCAAGGCGCAGGGCCGGTTGCTCCGGGTCCAGCTCATCCATCCGTTGGGCCAGTAGCTGGAGGGGTCGCCTCAGCGTGCGGTAGACCCAGACAATCGCGCCCAGGATCATCAAACTGCTCAATAGCGCCATGAGCACGCTCAGCAGCGCTGTCATGTTTTGATGGTTTTCCAGGTCGGTTATGTCCACGGACATGACAATACGCTCGTTCCCAAGCGGTGTTACGAGCACAGCATGGCTACGGTCGGTGTCATAGGAATCCATCTGATGTTCATCGTGGTAGCCAGGGTCGAGCGACGCGAAGTACGGGGGCATATCGGGTGGCGGAGCATATCCGTTCAGACGCCAACCCCGAATTATCCCGGCGGATGAAAGATCTTTTTCCGCAGTTGATCTTCCATCAGACAGGTACTGGTCCGTACTGGACTGCAAAAGCTCGCGCCAGATGGGATGAACGACCATTTGCTGGCTCAAGTTGCCCTGGATGGTCAGTCCTGCAGCCAATGTGAGGCCGAACAAGATGAAAATCACGCTGATCCTGCGACTCAAGCTACTGGCTGCCATCGTTGATCTCGCTGAGAGACGTGCTCATTCATCGGCGGCTTGCAGACGGTAACCGCTACCCGCCACGGTTTTGATCAGCTTGTGTGACGCGCCTCCATCCACGGCCTTGCGCAACATATACATATGTGAACGCAGGGCGTCATTGTCCGGAACGCGGTCATCCCAGATCAGCGTTTCAAGCTCATCTCGGCGTACCAGGCCTGGTGACCTGCGCATCAGCAAAGCAAGCAGTGTTCGGCGAACGGGCGTCATCGCGAGCGTTTTACCAGCCCTCGTCACCTGCAAGGTGTCCAGGTCAAATCGCAAGTCGGCCACTTGCAGTACCTGCGACTCGAGATGCGCGCCACTCATGCGCTGAGTGACGACTCTCAATCTTATTTCAAGCTCCGCAAGCGCGACCGGCTTGACAACGTAATCATCCGCGCCCGTAAGAAACCCTTGAATCTTGTCTGCGACTTGATCCTTGGCGGTGATCAATATTACCGGGATGCGAGACTTCAATTGATTGCGAAGCTTCGCCAGCATTGTCATGCCGTCCATGCGCGGCATCATCCAGTCGAGCACGATCACATCGTATCGGTTGCTCGCCAGGAGACTGAGGCCCGTCTCGCCATCGGGCGCCGCATCGGGATGATGTCCACAAGCGTGAAGATAATCATAGATGTTGGCAGCCAAGGCCGCGTTGTCTTCAATGATGAGAACGCTCAAGGCCTGTTTGACCCTATTGTCCATGCTCATACCCGAGTTGTCCGCAGTAAATCCAGGGTTGGTACGGATCAGTCGGCAGCGTACGCCTGACCATTTGGTCCGGGCCCGTTGCCGATCAAAAACTTCTCGATATCCCGATAAACGCGGACATCGCGCCGTTTGTGTCTTCGTCTACCAACGGGCTGTCGGTGATTTTCACCGGGAGGTGTTCATACGTAGCATTTGCGATGAACACCCAGCGCTCTGCGAATGGTCGAGCAAAATCCAGACCGACGCGTTGCACCGTCGCACTGCCGGGCCGGTAATCGACAACGCCTCGGTCGACTTCTCCAGGAAGCGTACCGTAATAATAGTTCGCCAGTTTTTCAGACAAGTAGGAAATGCCGACGCTAGGGGTGATTCTGCTTCGCCCCCACTGAATGGGGTAGCCGTACTTCAACCCAGCTTCATAGCCATCGCTGGCGTCGCTGATGTCGCTTTTGACGGCGAGCTCCAGTTGCCCCAGGTCCCCGGTCCACGTGGCCGCGATCCCCATGTCGATTGCATCGTCACGGTCATCGAGCAATGAGCGGTCAACGCCACGGTCTGCGAGTTCGCGTCTGCCGAAATCTGATCGATCGATTCCATCCATGCGTGCAGACAATGTCGCATCGATTGCGAAACCGTCACGCTCGAACAGATGCGCGCCGCCGGCTATTCCACGCCAGAAAAACCGCTCACCTTCGTAGCTGAAGAGAGGGAAAGGCGTTAGCTGCACGCCCTCACCGGCATAAACGCCGCTTGATATTGCGGTTCCCAGTCCGAGGCCCCAGCGGGATTGCGGTGTTTTGCGGGTGGGATTCGCGTCATCATCAGCAATCTCAGCGTTGGCGAAGCCGGAAGTGGCACAAAGGATGGCGGAGAAAATCAGAGAAGGTTTCATACCGTACCTGTATTCAGAGAGAGGGGGCTATGCGCCGTACGTGGTCTAACGCTGAACTAGGGGTGTCGTCGAAATGTCGTCGAGAATCCTGGATGAGCGGCAGGCGGTGGCTTTCCGGTGATTATTTAGCGGAGCTGACGGAAACCACCTCGGTCTCGATCGAGCCAAGATAATTACTCGAATACCGCACGGTGTTGCCCGGGCGCAGATAGATGCCTTTTTTCTGCTCTGCCGCCAGATAGGCTTCGATCACGCTGAGTTGCTGATCCCGGCTGCGTGCTCCCATGAGCTCGTCGATAACCTCGGGGCCTGGCTCCTTGAACACCACTCCGTCACCGGTCCCGGTAAGTACAGCGCTGCCTGTGTCGATTGCCTGGCGGTTGACCATGGGAATGCGGCCGCCCTGATACGACCAGGTACGGGTGGTTGCTTGTTCGAGCGTTTCTCGCACAATAAGGCGAAGGTCCTTGATCATGTCGCCTGCGTTCGCTTGCTGACGTCGTTCGCCATCGACATAAGTTTCAATAACGACAGCGGCGAGAAAGGTTTTCCAATCCTTGGGCACCACCAGAAACGGACCAACGGGAAAACGGTCGTTTCCGCTCTTCGCATCAGGGAAACCGTCTCCAGAAGTGATGTCCTTCAAATTGATATTTCTGACCAGGGCCGCTCGGTCACTGAAGTCCCCGCAGATAAAGAAGCCCTTACGTGCCTCGTCGAAATCCGCTGCGGATCTCAGCTCGCGGTCGAACCGCGCGCACACTTCAACCTCGTAGTCCATCAAGGCATCCGTTGCGGCAATGATTTTTGAAACAGGGCCGCTGGCGGGCGATATCTTGGGGAACAGGAAGGCCTCGTCTACGCCGACCTCCTTGCCATGCTCTGGATAATTCGTGCCGGCCGCGATATGTGCCACACCCCGTGGGCCTACACCCATCAGCCGGGCAAGCGGATGCACTTGCGTGCGTGACGGCTGGCCTGCAAGCGCGTCGAGGCGCGCGAGGCTGAAACGGCTGATGACGTCGAATGCATCAGCGCTATGAAGACCGGACAGCTCGCTCAGGTCAATTGCCGTCACGCTGGTTTCAGACAGCGCGGTCACAAGGAGCGTACTGACGACATTGCCTTTGCGCACCTGTGCAAAGGTGTGTGCCATTTGCACAGGCGCCAGCATCGGTTTGGTCGCGGAGGCATTATTGACAGGCGCAGCCAGGCTTTCTGTCATGGGCATGGCAATCGCCAATGCCAGTGCCAGTGCCAAAGCGGGTACGGCAGTTCGGTTCGAGGGCATGTAAGAGGCTCAGGATGGCTAGTTGGAAGTGCCTATCCTGATGGCCTCTTGTCGTTGGTTTGTCGTCCGGACCCGTCACTCAGTAGCATTGGTCTACCCAGAGCGGTGCCGGACGCGTAGCAAGGATCACCCAAGCTGCTCAGGCGCAGCGACCCCAAGAAGCTGCAGCTCGGTAAAAGGCTCATCACCCGAAGCGAAGATAAAATCATCGTCTCCAAGTTGCGCCACCACATCGCCTTGCAACGTGATTTCGAACCGACGCCCCTGTTCATCGGCGCTGTAGCTTTTCAGGAAGGTTCGCTGGCCATCCTCACTCAGCACGGCCGTCAGCGTCGCGTTGTAGCCGTTCCCTAGCCCGGTGAAGCCTAACGCAGAGACGTCTATCTTGTCGGTATCCGGGTCGAAGTCGACAATCCGGTCCTGGAAATTTCCATCCGCCGTACGGAAGCTGTCCTCCAGGGATCCATAGCGGAACACATCGGCCCCCTCACTTCCTGTCAGCACGTCTCGCCCCGATCCTCCATCAAGAACATCGTGCCCAAAGCCGCCCGAGACGACATCGTCGCCGCCGCCGGCGATGAGCACGTCGCCCGCCGCCGAGCCCTTCAGGCGATCGGCCGACTCCGTTCCCTGGATCAGCGTGCGACTCAGCACTACGTTGGTTTCGTTGAGAACTTGAGAGAGATCGCCGTTGAGTGCCAGTTCGAAACGATGGCCCTGCCCGTCCGCTTCAAAGCTTTTAAGATAAGTGCGGGTACCGCTGTCATTGACAGAGACCGCCAGGGTTCCGTCGAGCCCATTGCCCAGTCCGCTGAAGCCCAAGGCGGACAGGTCGATAAGGTCCTGGCCCGGATCGAAATCAACGATGCGATCGCTGACGGCCTGAGAGTCGGTGCGGTAGCTGTCACCGATGGAGTTGATTCGGAACACATCGGCGCCGGCGCCGCCATGGAGAACATCGCGCTGCCCTCCTCCATCGAGCACATCATTGCCCTCATGACCGGTGAGCAGTTCCGGGACGTAGGAGCCATAAAGAACATCGGCGCCCGCGCTTCCTTCAATTTGCGGCAACACACCGGCCAGCGCGCCGAAGGTGGTGTCCAGGGTTCCGTCAGGATTCAGCCTGATGATGCTGAAGTCATCGTTACCAAAATAATTGCTCTGCCCGGCTACCAGGATCTTGCCGTCCGCAAGCACGGTGATGTCCCGGGCCGTATCCCTGCCGCCGGCCAGGTCGAGTACAGCGATGCCATTGTTGCCAAAACCTGCGTCGAAGGTTCCGTCCTGGTTCAGCCTGATGATCTTGAAGTCGAATCCGGTTCCCTCCTCCTCGTTGTAACCCGCTACCAGTATCTTGCCGTCGGCCTGCACGGTAATCGATTTCGCCATGCCAGCTACTTCAATGTCGGCCGTGCCGTCGGTGCCAAAACCTGTGTCGAGGGACCCGTCAGGATTCAACCGCGCGACCACAAACGCGCCGTTGTAGCCGGGCACGAGGATTTTTCCATCGGCCTGCAGCGTCAGGCCAAAGCCTTCCAATGTGCTGAGGCCCGGAACAGTGAACTCCACGGCGCTGCCGCCGTTGAAACTGGAATCGACCGTACCGTCGGGGTTGAAACGATTGACGGAAAAAATCTGGTCATAAGAGTCATGATTCGCCACGAGGATCTTGCCGTCAGGCTGTACGGTCGCGCTGGCGGAATCACCCCATGCTGCCGGAGCGGTGGCCGTTCCATTGACGCCGAAGCTCTGATCCACCGAACCGTCGGTGTTCAGGCGGATCATGACGATGCTCGGCGCAGAAAAATGTGGATAGACGATCAGGTACTTTCCGTCGGCCTGTACGGCTGCGCTATAACCTTCGCCCGGGTAGATGTCGCGAGGCAGCAGGGTTTTACCATCGTCGCTGAAAGTGCTGTCGAGCGTGCCGTCGGCGTTAAGGCGTACCAAAGAAGTCCTGTAGCCTTCGTACTCCCACTGACCAGTTTCCACCCAGGTCATCCCGGCAAGCCAGATCTTGCCGTCCGGCCCCACGGCTATCTTGGCGGTGTCGTTATAACCGTCCAGGTCCACGAAGGTTTTGCCGGTACCGGCACGTAGCGCCGCGCCAACGCTGATGTTTGAGCTGGTCATGCTTGAGCCTCACAGTGTCGATGGGATTCCCCGAGAATTTTGTCTTCTACAACGTAGCCGTTTACTTCAAATCCGCCAGCCTGGATTCAACCCCCCAAGGCAGCCGTCTCTGCGTATCTGACGCCTCGGCTCGCTTGTGGTTCTCACGCCTCTCACTTACCTGACATGCCTCGCCGTTTATCGCGTTCCTGTTGATCCGTGCAAACAAGATTTGAACTTGTGGGGTTTTCTTTCAACCGAAAACATCAACAGGTGCGCAACGAGATGACTTGGTGGCTAGCGTACCGACCCCACCCCGGAGGTAGATCAAATGAAAGCGTTACGCTGGCATGGAAAAAAAGATATCCGCTGTGATGACCATCTCCCCGACCCGACGATAGAACATCCGCGAGACGCGATTATCAAAGTCACTTCGTGCGCCATTTGCGGCTCGGACCTGCACTTGTATGACGGTTTCATGCCCGGTATGAAGCATGGCGACATCATGGGTCACGAGTTCATGGGCGAAGTGGTGGAAGTTGGTTCGGCCAACAAGAAGTTGAAGATTGGTGATCGGGTGGTGGTCCCCTTCACCATTTGCTGCGGTGAATGCGATCAATGCCGGCGGGGTAATTTCTCTGTGTGCGAGCGCAGCAACCGCAACAAGGACCTGGCCGACAAGGCCTTCGGCCATACCACGGCGGGCTTGTTTGGCTATACCCACCTTACCGGTGGCTACCCCGGCGGCCAGGCCGAATACGTGCGCGTGCCTTACGCGGACTTCACCCCGGTGGTCATCCCGGATGGCCTTACCGACGAGCAAGTGCTGTTCCTTGGCGACATCTTTCCCACCGGTTGGCAGGCCGCCGTGCAATGCGATATCCAGCCAACCGACACCGTCGCGATCTGGGGCGCCGGCCCGGTCGGCCAGTTCACGGTGCGCAGCGCGGTGATCCTCGGGGCCAGGCAGGTGGTATGCATCGACAACGTGCCCGAGCGCCTGGCCATGGCCAAGGCCGGTGGCGCCATCACCATCAATTTTGATGAAGAAAGCGTGCTGGACCGCCTGGCCGAGCTGACGGGAGGCAAGGGGCCGGAGAAATGCATCGACGCGGTAGGCATGGAGTCCCACGCAACCCGTTCATTCGACTCCATCTATGATCGGGTCAAGCAAGCGGTAATGCTCGAGTCGGACCGCCCCCACGTGCTGCGGGAAATGATGTACGTCTGCCGCCCCGCTGGCACGTTGTCGATCCCCGGCGTCTATGGCGGCTTGATCGACAAGATTCCGTTCGGCGCCGCCATGAACAAGGGCCTGACCTTCAAGATGGGCCAGACCCATGTGAACCGCTGGACCGATGATCTGCTCCAGCGCATCCAGGAGGGGCAGATCGACCCAAGTTTCGTCATCACTCACACCGTGAGCCTTCAGGACGGCCCGCAGATGTACAAGACTTTCCGGGACAAGAAAGACGGCTGCGTGAAGGTGGTGCTGAAGCCTTGACCTTCGGGAACCGCCTCCGACCTAGAACGACCACGCCACCAAAACCTGCCCGTAGAGATTGGTGGTGCTGTTGCCGACTTGTGTCCCGCCATTTGCGGCACTTTGCTTCGGCTTATAGAGGCCCACCAGGGGCATGAGGGTCCAATGCGGGTCAATCGACCATTCGGCGTAGAGGTCCGCCTCGTCGGCATCCAGTTGGTTACGGCTCGCGTCGAGGGTGCGGAAGGTGTAAAGCAAGATGCCTAGCTTGAGATCCTCGGCGGGAGCGAGTTTCAATCCCACATGCTGCACAGTGGCGTTGCTGTTGAACGGGCCCGCATAGTTGGCAGCGACTTCACCTTGGAACCAGGTACCGAGCGCGCGGCCATTGCCATAGAAAAGCGGGTCGTAGCCTTCGGAGAAACGACTGTATCGGTAGTTGATCGAAGGCGTGCCGGGAACATCGTCAAACGTCCAACCGGCTTCAAGATACCAGGCGTTCTCCCTGGCGTTATCTTTCTGCTCCCAAGCGTACTCACCGGCCAGGAACAGCCCGGAAACCCCTGCATTACCCTGTCCGCGAACGCTGTAGAGCTGCATACCCTTGCGCTCGGGAAACAACAGGTCCGCCATTGCCTGGTCGGTATCGGTGACTTTCAGATAAGTCAGGCCCAGGGTGCCCTGCTCGCTGACATGCTCCAGCGTACCCAGTGCCAATTCCGGCCTGGCCTGGGCCGGGTTGTCGGACTTGAGCCACATAAGATCACCCCGCCAGCCTTGCTGGCCACCCAGGCGCAGTACGGCCGTGCGATCAAAAGCCTTGCGACCGGTCAGGTAGTATCCCCCGCCCCGATTGGCTTTGCCGTCGACAAACTCCTTGCCGAGATTCAAGGCATCGCCACTGACCAGAAAGCCGTCGCCGATCACGATGTTTTGCCGCCCGAACGATATGTCCACGCCGTTCTCGTCCATGACATCGAACCGTGTGCCGGAGCGCCAACCCACGAAAGCGTCCTCGATTTTCGTGGTGCGCTCATCACCTGAAGACCAGCCGGCCGGGTCGCCATCGCCAAAGGTGGCGGAGCTTACCCAATTCAATGAACCGTACAGTTGCGACCCGGCGTCGAGACTATGGCGCAGGTCGAAACCGTATTGCAGGACCGCCTCTTGCCACCGGCTGGCCCCCTCTCTACGTGTTCCCGATTGCGAGTAGTTTTCCCGGCTATGGAAGGCGCCAGCCAACGCGAGCAAGCGCGCATCGACTTCCGTGGCTTCATCCTTGTACAGCGGCTGCGCTGCTGCTGGAACACAGACGCAGGCGAACGAAAGCGCGATTATTGTTTTTTTACAGGCGAGCATGGGCCGTACTCCGATATGCGAAAGGAGAAGCAGTGGCGCCGTCAGTCAGCGCCAGTCAGGTCATGGGTAAGGCGATATCAGCGGCGACCGTTGCGGTAGCCCGCCAGCTGGTGGCTGGCCTTTCCAAGGGTGCAGATCAGGTTGCGCCAATGATCCTTGCCGGGAATCCGCGTACGCGGGATCGCACTCATCACATCCCAATGCCGTGAACCGCCGGTCATGCCATCGGCAATGACACGGCTGACCACATGACTCGGCGTCACGCCGAAGCCCGAGTAACCCTGGACGAAATAGGCGTTGTCGCGCCCGGGCAAGGTACCGATCTGTGGGAACAGATTAGCGCTGCACTCCATCGGCCCGCCCCAGGCCAGGTCGATTTTCACGTGATCGAGGTAGGGGAAAACCTGGAGCATAAGATTTCGGTTCCACGCCTTCAGATCGTTGGGAATGTACTCGAGCAGGCGCGTCGCCGAACCGAAGAGCAGACGGTTTTCATTGGTCACCCGGTAGTACTCGATCACCGGACGAATATCGCTGAAGGCACCTCGTATCGGACTGATCTGTTCGATCAGCGCAGGGGGAAGCGGCTCCGTCACCAATTGGAAGGCGTAAGTGCTCACCATCGTCTTGTGCAATTCAGGCTCGAGCCGGTCCAGAAACGCGCCGCAGGACCAGAGGATCTTCTTCGCCCGAACCGAACCTTTCGCCGTACGCAAGTTAATGGTGTCGCCATAGGTCACCTCCAGTACGGGGGTGTTTTCATAAATGCGTCCACCCAGGCCCACCAAGGCCTTGGCCGACCCCAGGAGCATGTTCAACGAATGGATATGGCCGTTGCCCATGTGCTTCAAGGCGCAGCTGTATACGTCCGAGCCGACGATGCTTTGGACCTCGGCGCCCTCCAGATAGGCAATTTCGTGATCCGGATTGAGCTGTTTGTATTCTTTTTCCCATGCTTGTAGCAGCCGACCCTGGCGCTTGTTGAAACCGAGATAGCCATAGCCGTGGCAGAAATCCGCATCAATTTGATAACGCTGGATGCGGTTCTGGATAATCGAGGCGCCCAGGTCGCTGATCTCGAAAATCGCTTTGAGCCCCTCCTCGCCGACGCTTTTGCGAATCTTCTCCAGATCGTGTCCGATCCCGGCCATCACATGACCGCCATTGCGCCCCGAGCCGCCGAAACCCAGGTAACGGGCTTCCAGCACTACCACGTCGGTGAATCCGCGCTCGGCGAGTTCCAACGCAGTGTTGATACCGGAAAATCCACCTCCGATAACGACGACTTCGGCCTCGACATCGTGCTCCAGGTCATTGAACTTCAAGTCATATTTGCGAGTGGCGGTGTAATAGGTCGTTGGTGTTTCAACGGACAGCATGCCTGCACCTCTTGGTCAGTTTTCTTGTTGTTGTAAATGCAGCTCAGTGTGGGGAGACCGATGGCAAGGCCGGGGCGCGGTCTTGCACGAGTCGTCGATAGGCATACAGCAGCAGTGAAAACATCAGGATGCCCAAGGCGATCAGCACCTCCTTCGCTCCGCCATAACCGGCCAGCTCGGCAGATGCGGCCCCGACCCCGACCACTACGCCAGTGAACACGCTCAGCAGCCAGGCCACCGGCAGCCAGCCGCGTCCCAGACGCACCGGACGCGGGTGCAACGGTGCGTCCTTGCGCAGCAAGATGAAGCCCGAAAGCGCGAAGAAGATGGCGGTCAGATAACCAATATTGGCCGTCACCAGAATTGCCAAGGGCGATGACAGGAAAAAGATCATCGCCAGGTTCACCGCCACCGCCACGCTCATGCAACGTCCAGGTACCTGGTGTTTGTTGAGCACACCCAGTTGTTTGATGGTCAGTCCTTCCAGCGCCGTGCCGTACAACGCCCGCGAGCCATCGGCCAATGCCGCGTTCAACCCCATGAACAGCCCCACCAGCAACGCGATCACGAAAAAGCTGCTCCAGCCCGTGCCCAGCACCGCGTTGAAGGCCGCAATGTAGAAACCGCTGGGGTTCTCCAGGGCCGCTTGCGGATCCACCAAGCCGCCCAGGCCGAAAGCTACTGCGGCAAACACCAGCACGGTGTAGCCACCTGAACTCATCAACGCCAGGCGCATGTCCCGCTCGCTGCGATATTCGGGCCCGAAGGCTGCGCACATTTCGGTGCCATAGGCGCTCCAGCTGACCAGGAACATCCAGACCAACGCGGTGCGCAACGACTCCCAACCGAACGCCTCGCGCGCCTGCCAGGCCGATGCGAAGCGCTCCATGCTCCAGCCATGAGCCAGCAAAGGCGCCACTGCCAACACCAGGATCGGCACCAGCAGCAGCGCCCCCATGTATTTGGAGACCGATGCGGCCAGATGGATGCCGCGACGATTGAATTGCCAGAAAAGCACGATCAAACCCGCTCCGATCATCTGGGCCAGGCCAATGTTGGCCAGACCTGTATCGAAGCTCCAGATTTGCGAGGGAAACCACTGCGCCTGAATCAACGCTCCGGCGCTCACGCCAATGATCGACAACACCGCCGACCAGCCAAGCCAGTAACCAAAGGCGGCCAAGGGACCGACCCAGGCACAGCGTTTGCGCCATCCTTCGGCCGCGATCATTGCGATGCCGCCAGGTTTATCCGGAAACATTGCGCTGACTTCCAGGAAAATCCAGTTCTGACAGGCCCCGATGGCTGCCGAGCCCACCCAGAGCATTAGCGCGGCTACCGGACCGAGTGCACCGAGGGCGAAGCCGAAAGAAGCGAAGATCGAGCCTGACACCGCCATTGACAGTGCGAATGCATCGCTCCAGCGCAAGGTTTTCTGCAGGTGCGAAGCCGAGGCACAGGTATTGTTATTGGTTGTATCCACGGGAACAGACTCCAGCCGGGTAAGAAGCACAATCCCATTAGACGCCTCCCTGGCTGGCCAGGAACATGGTTGAGAATGTCGTGCACATGTCTGTCACTGCCATCGATAGGGAGATACTTGTCTTTTCAACATGCGTGCTACTAAATACTGCGGGTGTCGGAAACGTGTCGACGGCCGATCCAATATAAAAACAAAACCGGCGTGCAGCCGGCAGCCGAGGTAACGATGTACAACACTTGGCAAACAGAACCGCTCTATACGGGCGCCCAGGGCTTCGAGGCCTGGCAACACGACCTCGGTCAGAAATGCGGAACCTTTCACGCCGAGCCGCCTTCCGGGCCCGGCCTCGCGAGCTTTACCGGCGCGATGAAAAATCTGACGGGCACAGATTCCGCGTTGGATGGCTCGCGCATCATCAGCAATTGCCAGCACTTGCACCGCGCCCGCAGCGATATTCGGGCCGATGACAAAGATTTTTTCTACCTGGTGCTGCAAGTCGGTGGTAGCGCATTGATGTGCCAGGCTGACAATCGCGCCCGCCTGGACAAGGGCGACCTAGTGTTGCTGGACATCACGCAGCCTTGCGATTTTTACTTCGATGCCCTGAGCGACCAGATGTCGCTGATCATTCCCCGCCAAGCGCTGCACCAACGCTTGGGGCAGAGGCAATTGATATTCAACCGTCCCTTGGTTGCCAGCAGCGCTTTGGGGGGCATGGCCGGCCTGATGACCCAACGGCTATTCGATTCTTCGAACCTGCTACCGCAAGAGAGTGCGGCATTGTTCGACGCATTGCTGATGCTGTTGCGCCCTGGGGTGAGCAGTGCAATCGAGGGCGGAGACTCCAGCGGCCAGGCGCAGAAACTGATCAAGGCAAAAATCCTGATCGAACGGCATCTTTGCGATAGCGAGTTGTGTGCCGAGCGTCTGGCAGAAGCCATCGGTACATCGGTCAGAAACCTGCATCGGCTCTTCGCCCAGCAAGGCACCACCATCGGCCGGCACATATTGGAACAGCGACTGCAACGCTGTGCCGAGACCATCAGCCAGGCAGCCGCCCATGAAAAAATCACCGCCATCGCCTACGCCTGGGGCTTCAATGATGTGAGCCATTTTTCCAAGGCGTTCAAGCTGCGATTCGGCATTTCTCCCCGCGACTATCGCCATCAGTTTTCAACCGAATGCAATTGACCCTCCGGCTTGTTGGAAATGTGTCACTCCAGCACAAGCGATGGCGCTCGGCGCCAAGACATTGATTGCGCCCGCTCCTAGGATGAAACCTCAATCGGAACCGGCCGTAAACGAGGAGACATCGTGAGCTATCAGATCGAACAAGAACTGAAGAACCAACCATTCGTGCCTGAAGAGCAATGGCCGACGCTTGAGGAAATGGCCGACGGTTTTAATGAGTACAAATACGCTCCGTCCCTATTTCTGGCAGGAAAAAAAGCCAACCTTCGCTTTGCCAACGGTTGGCTGATCGAGCACCATTTTGTTGATGGGAATACGTTGACCTGGACCATCCTGGAGGGCGAAGGCACCGGTGAATCCGAAACAGAAACCTACGAAGCGGTGGAGGTTCGCCCCGGTATCTTTTTCATCGACTTCCTCAAGCCCGAACACCAGGAGTCGGCCACCCTGGTCTGGAAATACGAAACCGGTGATGTACTGGCGGCTGTCTCCCTTTTTTATGACAGAGGAGGCGAAAAACGTACGCGTACAGATTTCGTGACTGCCGTGGTCGATGGCGAGCCTGGGGGCGCGCCCATCGTTCAAGGGGCCGGCCTGGTCGGTAAGCGCGTGCTGTACCGCTACAGCGCGGACGATTGGTATGAGCACGTCTACTTCGGCGCGCAAACCATGGCCTGGCACTGCGTGAACGGGGCTGAGAAAGGTCTGGCCGACGTCGAGCGGTGCGCTTATTTCGATGTCGCCGATGACCTCTACGTGTTGTTCTGGACCGAAACGGTCATGCCTGTGGAGTCGGTTATCGTCGTGGACCTTGCGCAGATGCGCTCCGTGGGTCGGTTCTTCTGTTGGGACCCGAAGCCAAGGAAACTGATTCACCTCACCTTTGGATCAAAAGCGACTGTGCTGAACGAAACGTCTTATCCCGTCGCCTTTTGAACGTAGGGATGTAAAAAACCACTCATCGAGTGGTTTTTTTATTCGACTCTATCGAGTTCATTCCAATCAATGCGCGGCTGCGCCATGACCGGCATATCTTTCGCCCTGCGGAAAGCCATGCACCCGCGCTCGGAGCGCGAGCGCCAGGCTGGCGAGCAGCAACACCAACAGCACCCAGGGAAAAGTGCTGACGCCCCATTGGCCAAGCAACACCCCGCCCAATAACCCGCCGCCGGCGATTGCGCTGTTCCACACCACCACGTTCATCGACAGCGCAACGTCGGCGCCCTCGCCTGCTGCGTCGGCCAAGGCCGTTTGCAGCAACGTTGCGGCGCCGCCGAAGGTCAGGCCCCAGATGAAAACGCCGAGATAGATCGCTGCGGCGCAAGCTGAAAATATTCCGAGGAAGACCGATACGGCGGCGAACGTAGCGAGGCTGGTCAATACCGCCGCTCGCAGATGGCGATCGACCAGCCGCCCGGAGATCCAGATGCCAGCCAGCGCCGCGACACCGAAGACCAGCAGGACCACATCGACATGCCGGCCCAGCCCTGCGCCGGAGACAAATGGCGCGATGTACGTATAGAGAAGGTTGTGGGCCAGCATCCAGGTCAGCACAACGCCGAGCACGGCGCGCACGCCAGGCGTGAACAAGACCTGACGCAAGCCCAGACGCTGGGAGGAGGATTGACCTGGGTAATCCGGCACTTTGATCAGCACCCAAGCGATCAACGCCAGGGTCAATCCGGACATCAGACCAAACGACATGCGCCACCCTATCGCCCCGCCAAGCCAGGTTCCCAGGGGCACGCCCAGCGACAACGCGATGGGCGTGCCGACCATCGCTACCGCCAAGGCGCGCCCCTGCAAGGCCGGGACGACCATGCGCCGTGCGTAACCCGCGATGAGGCTCCAGGCCAACCCCGCCGAAACACCGGCAAAAAAACGTGCGATCAGAGTCAGCCAGTAAACGGAAGACAGCGCGGTAATGGAATTGAACACCAGGAAACCGACCACGGTGAGAAGCAGCACCGTCCTGCGGCGCCAGGTTTGGGTAGCGATGGTCAGCGGGATGGCTGCCAGTAGTGAGCCGAGCGCATACACCGTTACCATCTGCCCGGCCAGGGATGGTGAGACGCCCAGGCCATCGCCAATCTCAGGCAGCAGACCTGCCGGCAGCGTCTCCGTCACGATGCAGATGAATCCGGTCATTGCCAGCGCCAGCAGTGCTCCATAGGGCAGCTTCGCGCCCTGTCGTTCGTTGGTGACCATTCGATGCTCCGCGAGTTATATATCGATCGGTATAAATACTAGGGAGGCGTTGCTCCGCTGGTCAACCACTTTTGTATCGATTAGTATTTATGTCACTCGACAGGAGGGTTTTCATGGCTCAGATGGGACGGCCGCGCACGTTTGACCGTGACGCGGCAATCACGCAGGCGCTGCATCTGTTCTGGGAGCATGGCTATGATGCGACGTCGCTCAGCCAGCTCAAGGCCAACATCGGTGGCGGCATCACCGCACCGAGCTTTTATGCAGCGTTTGGCTCCAAGCAGGCGTTGTTCAACGAAGTGATGGAACGCTACCTGACTACCCATGGCAGGGTGATGGAGAGCCTGTTCGACACCACCCTGCCCCCCAGGGAGGCGATCGAATGCACGCTGCGCCGCTCGGCGAAAATGCAATGCGAGACAGACCATCCCAAAGGCTGCCTGGTGTCACTGGGTTATCTGAGTGCCTGCTCGGAAGAAAGCAAAGCCATCTCCCGGCCGCTCGCTGAGGCAAGAACCGCCAACCGTGCCGGAATCAAGGCCTGTGTAGATCGCGCCATCGCCGCCGGAGAGCTGCCGGCAACAGTGGCCTCGGAAGCGCTGGCCGCGGTGTTCGACAGTTTCCTGTTGGGCCTGTCGGTATTGGCGCGGGACGGCGCCTCCCTTGAGACCTTGGACGCCGCGGTTACGCAGGTCATGACGGTCTGGGACGCGCAACGCATGGGCCGTCCGATGGCGGCAAACGATCAAGCGGATGAGCAATAGTAGACTGATCGTCTAGTAACGAATAAGATCGCCCCATGAGCAGCCCAAAGACCCGCGAAACCTCCGACGTCCGCCAGGAAATCCTTGATGTAGGCCAACGAATCATGGCCGCCAAAGGCTATTCCGCCGTGGGCCTGAATGAAATCCTGGCCACTGCGGGTGTGCCAAAAGGATCCTTCTACCACTACTTCGGCTCAAAAGACGCCTTCGGCGAGGCATTGCTTGAAAGCTATTTCGCGAGCTATCTGGCGGAGCTGGACGAGGTTCTCGCGCTGCCTGGCCTGACGATGGCTCAGCGTCTGATGAAGTACTGGGACATCTGGCAACAGACTCAATCGTTCCAGGATTGCCAGGGCAAATGCCTGGCGGTGAAGCTGGGCGTGGAAGTCGCCGACCTTTCAGAGGCGATGCGCGCGGTGCTCAAGCGCGGCACAGCGGGTATCACCGACCGCCTGGCCGTGGCGATCGAGAGCGGAATCGCCGAAGGCTCCCTGGAGTCCGTTGCCGAGCCTCATGCGGTCGCGCAAAGTCTCTATCAGCTGTGGGTCGGTGCCAGTGTCATGGTCAAGATCACCAAGAGTGTCCAGCCTTTCGAGACGGCAATGGCGACGACTCGCCAGATTCTCAGCCTTACCTGATCGATACCGCTGCCTCCTGGCATCAAAATCTGCCTATCCCTACTCATCTGAAGCGTGTCCTGCGCAGCTTTAGCCTGTCTGCACCCTCCTCCAACAAACCGTGATGCGAAAAAATAAAAATATTACTAGACGACTGGTCTAATTTGAAATTAAGGTAGCCACACGTTCTACGCATCGCAAAGCAGCAGCTCGTGAAAGCCACCCACTCTGAGGTTTGGGCGACGCCTTTTGCAGCTTGATTTTTTTGCCCAGGTGCTAGACGACTGGTCTATTCAAACTGATGCGACACACTCTCAACAGGAAAATCGAAATGAAAGTTCTCATGGTACTGACCTCGCACGACACCCTCGGCAACACCGGCCGCAAGACCGGCTTCTGGCTCGAAGAGCTGGCGGCGCCCTACTACGCTTTCCTCGACGCCAAGGCCGAGATCGTTCTGGCGTCGCCTGAGGGTGGGCAGCCAC
This sequence comes from Pseudomonas sp. Z1-29, assembly GCF_051131995.1. NCBI lineage: Bacteria > Pseudomonadati > Pseudomonadota > Gammaproteobacteria > Pseudomonadales > Pseudomonadaceae > Pseudomonas > Pseudomonas sp. Z1-29. The sequence goes on from NZ_CP071645.1 coordinate 3,021,492, forward strand.
CGCTTGATCCGAAGAGTAACGAGCCGTCCTTTCAGACTGACCTGACCCGCCGTTTCGAAGCCGATCCTGAAGCGACCGCCTTGCTTGCCAGCACCGTGCGCCTGGACAGTGTCTCGCCAGACGATTTCGATGCGGTTTTCTACCCAGGCGGCCACGGCCCGCTGTGGGACCTGGCCGAAGATCCGGTCTCGATCCGCTTGATCGAGTCTTTCCAGGCCGCCGGCAAGCCTGTCGCCTTGGTGTGCCACGCGCCTGGCGTGCTGCGCCACGTGAAAAAGCCTGACGGTACTCCGCTGGTCCAGGGCAAAAAAGTTGCCGGTTTCACCAATACCGAAGAAGCCGCGGTAGGCCTGACCGATGTCGTGCCGTTCCTGGTCGAGGACATGCTCAAGGTCAACGGCGGCCTGTATTCGAAAGGCGCCGACTGGTCCTCCTACGTGGTGCGTGACGGTCTGCTGATCACCGGTCAGAACCCGGGTTCGTCAAGCGAAGCCGCGCAGGTCCTTATCGATCTGCTGAACGAGGCTTGAGCCTGTTGCCGCGGGAGACGTCGCAGGTCTCCCGCCCTTATCGCGCCGATAGCTCGCCACCAAGGAATATTGTTATGAAATACAGCTCGCTGTTCGAACACACCTCGCTAGGCCGACTGACGCTGAAAAATCGCATCGTCATGCCGCCCCTGACCCGTCAACGCAGCGGCCAGCCCGGTGACGTGCCCACAGCCCTCATGGCCCGCTATTACCAACAGCGCGCGAGTGCCGGCCTGATCATCAGCGAAGGCACCCAAATCGAACCCCGTGGCAAGGGTTATGCCTGGACGCCGGGCATTTACAGCCAGGCGCAGATCGATGGCTGGCGCACCGTCACCGAGGCGGTTCACGCTGAGGGCGGGGTAATTTTTGCCCAGCTCTGGCATGTCGGTCGCGTGTCACACAGCGCACTGCAACCGGAAAACGCCGCCCCTGTCGCACCGTCGGCGATCCAGGCGAAAAAGGTCAAAGCCTTTATCGAAACCGGTCCCGGCACCGGCACGCTGATCGAACCCTCCACTCCGCGCGAGCTGAGCGTCGCCGAGATCAAGGCGCTGGTCGAACTCTATGCCCAGGCCGCACGCAACGCCCTGGCGGCCGGTTTCGATGGCATCGAGATCCACGCGGCCAACGGTTATCTGGTCAATCAGTTCATTTCCGCCCATGCCAACCAGCGCACCGATGACTACGGCGGCTCGCTGCACAATCGCCTGCGTTTCCTGCGCGAAGTGGTCCGGGCCGTCAGCGCCGTGGTCGGGCCCGACCGTGTGGGCGTGCGCTTCACGCCGCTGTTCACCAGCACCGAAGAAGACCGCGTGTACATCGGCTTCGTCGAGGACGACCCGCACCAGACCTACATCGAAGCCATCAAGGTGCTTGAGCAGGCAGGCATCGCCTATCTGTCCATCGCCGAAGCCGACTGGCCGAATGCGCCGGACCTGCCCGAGGCGTTTCGGCGCGAGGTGCGAAGCACCTTCACCGGCCGCATCATCTATGCCGGGCTGTACACCGCTGACCGCGCGGCGCGCCTGATCGAGTCGGGCCTGGCCGATCTGGTCGCATTCGGCCGGCCGTTTATCGCCAACCCCGACCTGCCCCAGCGTATCGCCAATGGTTGGCCGCTCAACGCTCTTGATGCCACCGGACTGTACGGCGGCAATGAACAAGGATTCACCGATTACCCGCGGTATTCCCCATCCACAGTTGAGCGTGAGGAAGCGGTCCCGGCGTTCTGACTCTACTGATTCACGAACCGTGGCGAGGGAGCTTGCTCCCGCTGGGCTGCGTAGCGGCCCCTTTTGTGAGCGCCGCGCATTGGAACGCCAGCCCCTCCCTCCCCACGGGTTTGCCGACGCCTTGAGATTTGAAAACTAGTCCTTGTCCCTCTTCAGGCTTTCAGGGCTGCCCGCGCACAGGCCATCCATGACCAGATCCATCAACCTGGAGAAACGTGGATGCCATTCGCTCTGGCAATCCATTTGCCAGATTCCGGCAGTGGCCAGGAAAAAGTCGTCGCTGGTCACTCCGCTACGAATCGTTCCAGCCTTTTCGTTAGCCCTCAAGAGCAATTCTGCCGCCGCCAGCATCGGCGCGTATCCCGACTTCCCCGGAAACTCATAGGCAGAAGCGGCCTGGCGTATCGCACTCGCAAGTCCGGCCTTGGTCATCGCATATTCGGCGAGGCAGTCCATCCATTCCCGGAGGGCTTCCTTCGGCGGTTTCGTGGCGAGCAGTTGTTCCGCCAACGAAGCCACCTGCTGCATTTCGAATTGATAGACCTCGAATACCAATTTTTCGCGGGTGGCGAAGTGGCGATAGAACGTGCCCTGGCCTACCCCGGCTTTCTTCGCAATCGTGCTCAGCGGGACCGCGGGATCGAGGGTCAGCTCTGTTACGGCGACCTCCAGTATCCGTTCACGGTTTTTCTTGGCGTCAGCACGCATCACCAGTTCGTCAGGCATGAGCAAAAATTTTCCTTGAATGCATTGCTAAGCGGACATCTGTCCGGTACGTTGCGTAAGTGGACAGCTGTCCGCTTGAATTTCATCACCGGAGTTTACTATGAACCGCACTGGCAACACGATCCTGGTCACTGGCGGCTCTTCAGGCATAGGCCTTGGCCTTGCGCTCAGGCTTCACGAGGCGGGAAACAAAGTGATTATCGCGGGACGTCGCAAGGCGCTGCTCGACAAAGTCGTGTCGGAACATCCGGGTATCGAATCGATATTGCTGGATGTCTGCGATCCACAATCCATCCTGCATGCCAGCGAAACCCTTGCGATCAGCCATCCGAACCTGAACGTCCTGATCAACAACGCAGGCATCATGCAATGGGAGGACCTGACTGCGCCGGACAATCTGAGTACCGCCGAAGATATCGTGACCACCAACCTGCTCGGCACGATTCGCATGGTGTACGCGTTTACGCCGCATCTGATCAAACAGCCCAGCGCAACGATTGTGAATGTCAGCTCCGCCCTGGCATTCGTCCCGCTGCCGGCGACGCCGACCTACAGCGCAACCAAAGCGGCCGTGCACTCCTTTACTCAAAGTCTTCGAGTACAGCTGGAGGCGTCTTCGGTCGAAGTCATCGAGCTTGCGCCGCCGGGTGTGCGTACCACTTTGCTTGGGCAGGAAAACGACGAACACGCCATGCCCCTGGAGCAGTTCCTGGATGGAATCTTCGAACTCCTCGCCATCACCCCGACGCCACAGGAACTTGTCGTCGAGCGCGCCAAGCCATTACGGTTTGCCGAAGCGGATGGTACACATGACGAGGTTCTGAAAATGCTGGCGGGATACAAAGCGCCAGCTGAATGATGAAATTTTGATAACTTTTTATGCGAGGCCATCGAAATGAAGATCGGAATTATCGGCGCGGGCAACATTGGAGCCACCCTTGCCCGCAAGCTCGCTGCGTGCGGCCATGAAATCAAGCTGGCGAACTCGAAGGGTCCTGAAAGCCTACAGAAACTCGCCAGCGAAATCGGTGTAAAGGCAGTGACCAGGGAAGAGGCTGTGTCTGGGGTGGACGCGGTTATCCTCTCGATCCCGTTCGCAAAACACCCCGAACTCGGGCAGGCATTCAGTAACGTCCCTGAAAAGACCGTCGTCATCGACACCTCCAATTACTATCCAGGCCGTGACGGGGCGATCAAGGACGTCGATGCCGGCAAGCCCGAGAGCATCTGGGTCAGCGAACAGCTTGGCCGCCCGGTCATCAAGGCCTGGAACGCCCTGCTCGCCGCCACGCTTGCCGATAAGGGCCAGCCAGCCGGGTCCTCAACACGCATAGCGTTACCTGTCGCAGGGAGCGATCCCGCCGCTTTGGCGGTTGCGCAGGATCTCGTCGAGGACACCGGCTTTAGCGCATTTGCCGCTGGCAACCTTGAAGACTCTTGGCGTCAGCAACCAGGTACACCGGCTTACTGCACCGAGTTGACATTGCCGGCGTTGAAATTGGCCCTGGACGCGGCTGACAAGACTCGGGCGGCGCAAAACCGCGACGCATTGATCGCCAGGTTCATGGCGCCCGGCAGTCAGCTTTCACATGAGCAAATCGTTGCCTTGAATCGCGCCATGACAGCCTGACTCTCTCGCCTGTCCTGACGGGCTCAAGATGTTCCTGAACCTCTATCGTTCCAGCCACTCGGGATGAAGCTGAACAAAGTGCTCTTGCAGCCATTCGAGAAGAACCTGCACTTGCGGCGCCAGGTGCGTCCGGCTTGGGTATAGCAACGACACTGGGCGAGGAGCTGGTCGAAAGGGTCTCAGAATCTCCACCAAAGCGCCGCTTTCCAGATACCCGGCCACAGCGATGCCTGGCGCCTGGATTATTCCGAAGCCCGACACACCGCACTGCACGTACGCATTCGATTCAGTGACGGTGATGGCGGGGTTACTTACGAACGCTCGATCCTGGCCTTCCACCAAGAAATGCCAGGACAACGGCCTGTTGCTCTGACCGGACAAGAAGTTCACCCCTCGATGGGAGACCAGGTCGCCGAGTGTCTGGGGTTCGCCGTGCCTGGCGAGATATTCGGGCGCCGCGCACGTCACCATCGTCGCCCATGCAACGGGGCGAGCGACTAATGTCGAGTCCGGTAAATCGCCTATGCGCAACGCACAGTCTATGCCCTCTCCTATCAAGTCAACGGCTCGGTCGGTCACGCCCAGTATCACGTTGATGCCTGGGAAGGTGCTGGTGAACGCTTTCAGGCTTCTGATGAAATCCATTTGCGCGAAAGCGGTCGGGATATCGACGCGAAGTCGGCCCGTAAGCGTTGCCCCGGTGCGGTCGAACATCGAAGTTGCGGCAGAAATGTCCGCAAGAATCTCCTGTACCCGCCCATAGAATCGTTCACCCTCGGCGGTGAGCACCACCTTCCTGGTCGTGCGCTGGAAAAGGCGCACACCCAATGATGTCTCCAGCTCCTGAATGGAACGGGTGACCTGCGGCCGCCCTATATCCAGCGACTCGGCAGTTTTTGTGAAGCTGCCGAGTTCGGCAAGCCTGGCGAACAGACGCATTGACTGCAGCAGTTCCATGATGTCAGGCCCTGGCGAACGCTATTGTTGCCGCAGAATATAACAATCATGTCTTTTTTCACGCATTTATTGCGCCTCTCTAAAAGCGAACCATGTGCAGAAGGCGAACCCTCTGCGGTTTGCCGTCACTGACTCCTTTGGAGATTCACAATGAAAGCCTGGCTATTAAAAGACTTCGGACTCGACAATCTGCAACTGGAAGAGACGGCTACCCCACGCCCGGGGCCCGGCGAATTGCTGGTCAAGGTTGGCGCTGTCTCGCTCAATTTTCGCGACAAGGCCATCGTTGACGGCATTTATGAGCCGCATAAGGTGCCCAAGCCCCTCATTCCCGTAAGTGATGCGGCCGGAACAGTGGTCGCAATTGGCGATGGTGTGACGCGCTTCAAGATCGGTGATCGGGTCAACTCGCACCTGTACTCCCGTTGGCTGGATGGCGAGCCCGGACCCAATGAGCCGGATTACTGTTTTGGATCACCATTGCCCGGTGGCTTGGCCGAATACATGATCATCCATCAGGAAAGCGCCGTGGGTGCGCCTGACAACATGAGCGATGAAGAGGCCGCTACGCTGCCGATTGCCGCGCTCACGGCATGGTATTCACTGGTGGACTTCGGGCAGATTGAGCCTGGACAAACCGTATTGGTCCAAGGCACTGGCGGTGTGTCCATATTTGCCGTGCAGATCGCAACTGCGCTCGGCGCCAAGGTGATCGCAACGTCGAGCAGCGACGAAAATCTGCAAGCCGTGAAGGGATTGGGGGCCATAGCAGGCGTCAACTACAGGACTACGCCAGACTGGGCAGACGAAGTGCTGAAGCTGACCGAGGGTAAAGGCGTGGATCTGCTGCTGGATGTGGCCGGAGGCAGCGGCATCAATCAATCGATCGCAGCGACCAAGGCATCCGGGCGTATTGCGCAGATCGGCTTTTTGACCGGCCAGACTGCGGAACTCGAACTGATGCCTCTTATCTTTCGCCAGACAACCATTCGCGGTATTGCGGTGGCGCCGCGCTCATCGTTCGAGCGGATGAATGCATTTCTCAACCAACACAGGATTCGCCCAGTGATCGATCAGGTGTATCCGTTCGAGAAAGCCCGGGAAGCTTACGAGCACCTGGCAAAAGGAGCATTTGGAAAGGTTGTAATCAAGATCGCCTGAACCACTGAGGCGCCACCATGGCGCCTTTTTTTGCGGTCAGGCCGCATCGCATCAAGACAAAGAAGCTTCCGCGCGTTGTTGCGCGGCTCCTTTGGGCCTGAACATCTGCTGCCACTCAAGCTGCGCCTGGACAACGGCGACCGCCTCTAGCACCTTCTGCGCCCAGCCCTCGTCCTCCGGATGCACCACGACAACACGAAAGCCATGGTCATCGCCTTCGAGCTGCACGCCTTCGGAGTCATCGACATGCAAGTCGATATCGAACGCCGGCGGGTACTTGGAGGGTGAGTTCTCCAGCCCATGCACCGTCAGGGCACGGTTGTGCAGGACGCTGTTGACCACACCGTCGACGCGGATGCCGTACAGCAGCAGCCAACGGCGGATATAGGACGGCGTGCGGCCGGACGAGGTGTAGACCCAGATGCTGCAATCCTGGCGACGCAGTTCCCGGATCAGCGAACGGGTGCCCCGGCGCAGCGGCTCACCCAGCCAACGGTGAATGCAGGCCGGCAGCCGGCTTTGCTCGACTTCGCAGTGGTGGAGTTGGCAGGCGAGCGTGTCATCGATATCAAACGAAATCCGTATGCGCTGGCGCTTGAACAGCTGCGTCGGCAATGTGCCGCGGATGGCCTGCCCTACCCGGCTGCTGAATGTTCTGCATTTGACGTCCATCAATGGCCACCTTGGGAAAGCGGCAAAGACTCGCCTTTGAGAAAAAACTTCATTGGATCGGGTGCCTGTTCTTCTAAAAACGCTGCGTATTTTTTCTTGATCTTGGGCAATTCGTACAACGCCTTGACGCCATGCTTGGCAGAGTTGCGTATCACCGAAGACGGGTTGAAATAGCCTTCGGCATTTTCCAGTGTCAGCACAAACGGCGGCAAGCCCGCGCGCATCAGCAGATAGCTGACAATAAGCGACCCACTGCGGTTGTTACCTTCGATGAACAACTGCGGCTTGCTGAGAATCCGTACATAGACGCCTGCCGCGCGCTTCCACACCGACTCGCTGCGATAGGCACAATACCAGTTGTACAAATCCTTGATGCCTCCTTCAACATTGTTGAAGAAATGCGCCTCGGTCGCTGCCAGGTGATGGGCGTATTCCAACCGGCGCGCCGGATCCCGGCCGCAGAGCACCGTGGCGTTGATCTCCAGCATCAGGTTCAGTTGCTGCAGATCGAACAGGTCGACGCCGCGGGCAACATATTCGTCAACCAACGCATAACCTTCAAGCACATTCTGCAGCACTTCATCGGTCAACGGGTCACGCGGCTCGGTGAAGTGCCGGCTGAGCTGGGCGAAGCGGTCCTGCACTTCCCGTAGTGCGCGTTCAATCGCTGGCAAATCAAGGCGATGCGTAGCAGGCATTGGTGCTCCTTGGAAAACGCTTGGTAAATGTCTACCGGATGCCCGCCAAATCCATTTGGCTTCTGCAGGGATGCGGCCTTGACCTGAAGTGTGGCTTAGCTGAACTTGCCGCTGATGTAATCGCCGGTCATCTGTTCACGCGGGTTGTCGAAAATCTGCGTCGTCGGGCCCATCTCGACCAGATAACCGGTGCGCGTGCCCTGGGAAATATCCACCGAGAAAAACGCCGTGGTGTCAGCCACGCGGATGGCCTGCTGCATGTTGTGGGTCACCAGGGCGATGGTGTAGTCCTTCTTCAACTCGACCATCAGCTCCTCGACCCGCCGGGTAGCGATCGGGTCGAGTGCCGAACACGGTTCATCCAACAGCAGCACTTCCGGCTCGGTGGCGATGGCGCGGGCAATGCACAGGCGCTGTTGCTGGCCGCCGGAGAGCGACAGGCCGCTGACCTTGAGCTTGTCCTTGACTTCGTCCCACAGCGCGGCGCCTTGCAGCGCATGCTTGACCCGGTCACCGATGTCGCCCTTGTAGCGGTTGAGGCGCAGGCCGAACGCGACGTTGTCGAAAATGCTCATCGAAAACGGGTTCGGCTGCTGGAATACCATGCCGATGTAACGGCGCACGACCACCGGGTCAACACCCTTGCCGTAGACGTCCTGTCCGAGGAAATGCACGTGGCCTTCGAAACGGAACCCTTTCACCAGGTCGTTCATCCGGTTGAGGCTGCGCAACACGGTGCTCTTGCCGCAGCCGGAAGGACCAATGAACCCGGTGATCTTGTTTTTCTCGATCGGCACATGGCTGTCACGGACCGCCATGAAGTTGCCATAAAAAATCTTGTCCAGTTTGCAGTCCATGACTACAGGTGCCTGGGTGACAAACGGAGCGGCTATTTGCGCAGTGGATACGTTCAAGATCAGATGCTCCCGTTCTTAATACTTGGGCTTGCCGAAAATACGGCTGATGATGTTCACGAACAGCACGATCATCACCAGCACCAGTGAGGCCGCCCATGCGAGCTCGAGCTGGTTGTCGAAAGGCATCCCGGAGAAGTTGTAGATCAGCACCGCCAGCGAGGCCGTCGGGTTCATGACCTCGAGATTGCCCTGGTGGTAAATCCAGTAGTTGCTGAACAGCGCGGTAAACAGCAGCGGCGCGGTCTCGCCCGCGGCACGTGCCACGGCCAGCATGACGCCGGTGAGGATGGCCGGCATGCCGGTCGGCAAGACGATTTTCCAGATCACCTGGGAGCGGGTGCAGCCCATGCCATAGGCAGCATCCTTCATGATCTTGGGCACCATGCGCATCGACTCTTCCGCCGTCAGCACGACGATCGGCAGCATCAGCACGGCCAGTGCCACGCCGCCCGCCGGCGCCGAATACGTACCGGTGGTCATCACCACCAGGGCGTAGGCAAATACCCCGGCCAGGATCGACGGCAGGCCGGTGAGCATCTTCGCGGCAAACCGCGCGGCGTTCCCCAACTTGCTGTCCGGCCCCAGCTCAGCCAGGAAGACGGCGGCCATGATGCCGATCGGCACCGCGATGGCTGCCGCGATACCGACCATCACGAAGGTACCGGCCATGGCGTTGCCGAAGCCGCCACCCATCTCGAAGCCGGTCGGTGGCAGTTCGGTAAAGACTTCCAGGTTCAGGCGCGCGCCACCACGGGTGATCAGCATGTAGAGCACGGAAATCAGCGGCACGCTGGCGAGCAGCGCCCCCGCCCAGACCAGGGTGGTCAGGATCAGGCTGCGCAGTGCGCGGCCTTCGAACTTGCGCTGCAAGCTGGGCATCGCGCCCAATGGCGCGGTCAAGTCTGTTGCGGCAGTGAGGTCTGTCATCACTTGTTACCCCGTTGGGCATACATCATGATCATCGAACCAAAAATGTTCACGATCAGCGTAATCAACATCAATACCAGGGCGGCATACATCAACACCTCGATCTCGTTCGGCCCGGCCTCGGGGAAGTTCAACGCCAGCAGGGCAGCAAGCGTGTTGGCCGGAGCAAACAGCGAGAGGGAAATGTTGTTGGCGTTGCCGACCAGCATGGCCAGCGCCATCGTCTCGCCCAGGGCACGCCCGAGGCCCAGCACCAGGGAGCCGAAGATGCCGGTGGCGGCGGAAGGCACCATCACCTTGAGAATCGCTTCCCAGTGAGTCGTCCCCATGCCGTAGGCGGCCTGCTTGGTTTTCATCGGTACGCCGGTGAGCGCATCCTGCGAAACGGCTGCGATGGTTGGCAGAATCATGATCGCAAGCACCAGCGCCGCCGGCAGCAGCCCTGGCCCGCTCAGGGACGTGCCGAAAAAAGGTATCCAGCCGAGTTCGCTGTTCAGCCAGGTTGTCAGCGGTCGGATCGCCGGGATCACCACGTAGATCCCCCACAGGCCATAGACCACGCTGGGGATGGCCGCGAGCAGTTCAACGATGGTGCGGAAAATCGCCGCGAGCTTGGGCGGCAGGAAATCCTGGGTCAGAAAGATTGCCATGCTGACGCCGAAAAATCCGGCGATCAACAACGCGATCAAGGCGCTGTAGAGCGTGCCCCAGATAGCCGGCAGGATGCCGTATTTGCCTTGGTTGACGTCCCAGACGCTGCCCAGGAGCACGTCGAAACCGTGTTTCTCCATGCCGGGAATTGCCTTGCGTCCCACCTCGAACACCAGCGCAAATACCAGCGCCAGAATCAGCACCACGCCGATGCGCGCTAGCGCACGGAAAGTGCGATCAACCAGGAAATCCTTCGTCGAGGGTGGCTGGCAGGCAGAGTCCGGATTAACCGGTACGACAAAAGGTTTGTTCATGGGCTAAGTCCGGAACAGGGGGAAAACTCTCCCGGCGTGGCGCGGAGGCACACACCGAGAGAGACCTCACGGTGTTACTGAATGTTGGCGGATGCCTTGCGAACCTGCTCGACGACCGACGCCGGCAATGGGATGTAACCCATCGAATCGGCGATCTTCTGCCCTTCGGTCAGGCTGTATTCGACCATTTCACGCATGGCCTTGGCCTTGGCCGGGTTGCCGTTGTCCTTGCGGAAGATCATCCAGGTGTAGGACGTGATCGGGTAGGACTTGGCGCCGTCCGGATCCGGCAGCCAGGCCACCAGGTTTTCCGGCATCTTCACCGCCGCCAGGGCCTCTGCACCGCTCTCGGCGTTCGGCACGACGTACTTGCCGGCCTTGTTCTGCAGTTGGGCGAAGTCGACCTTGGCGAGCTTGGCGAAGCCGTATTCGATATAGCCAATCGCGCCCGGGGTCTGACGCACAGTCGCGGTCACGCCATCGTTTTTCGGCGACTTGATGAACTTGTCACTGGCCGGCCAGTTGACGGTGTTGCCCTCGCCCAGCGCCGTCTTGAACTCCGGGTTGATGGTTGCCAGGTGCTTGGTGAACACCGCGGTGGTACCGCTGGAGTCCGCACGTACAACGACAGTGATCGGCGTATCGGTGAGTTTCAGGCCCGGGTTGGCGTCAGCGATCTGCGGATCGTTCCATTTGGTGATCTTGCCCAGGAAGATGTTCGAGTACACATCGCGTGGCAGCTTGAGGCCCTTGGGATTGCCCGGCAGGTTGTAGGCCAGCACGATTTCACCGGCGGTCATCGGCAACAACTGCACGCCTTCGGCAACCTTGGCGATGTCTTCTTCTTTCATCGCCGAGTCACTGGCGGCGAAATCAACGGTCTTGTTCAGGAAGTCCTGTACGCCCGCACCGCTGCCCTTGGATTGGTAATCCACGGTGACACCGTCGGATTTCTTGCTGAAATCCTTGAACCAGGTCAGGTAGATCGGAGCTGGAAAACTCGCCCCGGACCCCGTCAGACGGACATTCTCTGCAGCGAAGGACGCCGAGGTGGCACAAAGAGAAACCGTAACGGCGAGCGCAGCAGACTTCATCAAACTTTTCATTAAAAGAAATTCCTTGTGATGACGGGCCGGGGAACTCTGCAACATTCTTGTTACGGTTTTATGAATACGCAGTGGCAAAGTGCACTTATGTCCGTCAGATATCGCCTACACCATGGCGGCGGTTGTAATCGCCTCGTAACAAATTACGACTAACACTTCGCCATCTCCTACGACGCGAGCCCACAACCATGTCCTCGACAGACGACACCTTGATACAGCGCATCCACCGTGAACTGCTCGATCACAGCGATGAAGAACTGGAGTTGGAGCTGGCCGAAGACGGACACGACCTGGATGCCCTGTTCGATGGACAGGCTCCAGAAGGATCAGAAAAAGAAGCCCGGAGAATCTATTTCAGCGAACTGTTCCGCCTGCAAGGCGAACTGGTGAAGCTGCAAAGCTGGGTGGTCAAGACCGGCCACAAGGTCGTGATCCTCTTCGAAGGGCGCGACGCTGCCGGCAAAGGCGGAGTCATCAAACGTATCACCCAGCGCCTCAACCCTCGGGTCTGCCGGGTAGCCGCCCTGCCCGCCCCGAACGACCGCGAACGCACCCAATGGTATTTCCAGCGCTACGTTTCACACTTGCCGGCCGCCGGTGAAATCGTCCTGTTCGACCGCAGCTGGTACAACCGCGCAGGCGTCGAACAGGTCATGGGCTTTTGCAACGACGATCAGTACGAAGAGTTCTTCCGGACCGTGCCCGAGTTCGAGCGCATGCTGGCCCGCTCAGGCATCCAGCTGATCAAGTACTGGTTCTCCATTTCCGACCAGGAACAGCACCTGCGCTTTCTCAGTCGTATCCATGACCCGCTCAAGCAATGGAAACTGAGCCCCATGGACCTGGAGTCCCGGCGGCGCTGGGAGGCGTACACAAAGGCCAAGGAGATCATGCTTGAACGCACCCATATCGCCGAGGCGCCATGGTGGGTCGTGCAAGCCGACGACAAGAAAAAAGCGCGACTCAACTGCATCCACCACCTGCTCGGCCAGATGCCCTATGAAGAAGTCGAGCTCCCGGTGATCGAGCTACCGGAACGCGTCAGGCAGGAAGACTACTTCCGCAGTCCGACGCCGCCAGAAATCATCGTTCCTCAGGTTTATTGAGACACACGGGGGGCGCGCTGCGTCGAGCGCCCCCTTCTATCGCCTGACATGTTCCTGTCAGCCTCCCGTCACCCTGACGTCAGATCGTCCCGCCTAAAGTAACGCCAGGATTGTTCCTGCGGCGCCAGCGCCAACCTGTGGGAGCGAGCCTGCTCGCGAAGACGTCAGCACATCCCATAGCGATGCAAGCTGGACCGGCGCTTTCGCGAGCGGGCTCGCTCCCACGGGGTCCTGGCTTGAGCAAGGATTTGAATCCGCCGTTGTTTTTTTGCTGGAGCTCTTGTCATCAGCCGGAAGGAGAAACGTAATGAACCACCCCGACGGGCACGACAGCGCACTTGACCACTTCATCTGGCCGATGACGCCAGACGGCATTCTGAGCCGCAGAGACCTGTTGCTTCGCCTGGGCGCTGAACAGCAACTCATGGCCGCACAGGACCCTACGTGCAGGCGCGACCAACGAGACTACCTGCTTTCACTGATCGATTCGGCCCCGACACTGAACCATGGCGCTGAGCACCGTTCAGGCTTCGACGCCCAGCGAATGCGTAATGTCATCAGCGAAGCGGCCACGAAAAGCCATTGGGGCAAGCCTTCGGGAGGTCGCCGAACGCAGGGCATCGCCGCCCACTACGATGCGCAGAGCTACATGGCCGCGGTACTCGATGTCGAGCTGAGCGACGAGGGTCGCCTGATTGTGCATGACACGGTGTTTGTCGCGGACCTGGGCGCTGTAGAAAACCCCGGCCGCCTGCGCGCTCAGCTGGAAGGCGCGTGCCTGATGGGCGTCGCGTTCGTGGCCTCTGCTGAATTTGGCGCGACGGCCGCTGATCTGTGCCCGACCCTCGCCCAGCGGCCCCGCTGGCCACTCGTCTCATGGCTGCCAGGGCACATCGCGGTACACCTGATCAACCCCACGGGTGAGCTCCAGGCCTGCCAGCCCAGCCAGGTGAGCTACGTACCCGTCGTCCGGGCCTTGTGCAATGCAATCGGCAAAGCCTCGGCCAACCGCACCAGCGATTTGCCGCTCAGAAGCCGGTTGTTCGAAAGAACGGGCGGACGCTAAGTCACTGCCGGCTTCAAATCAAACCCAGTGTCAGGGCCTTCAGCGTCGCCGCCGCCCGGGTGGTGCAGTGAAGCTTGCGGAACACGCTTTCGACATGGGTGCGCACCGTGCTCGGGCTGATACCCAGCTGGCGTGCCACCTCCTTGTTGCTTCCCCCGGTACTGATGCGCCGAAGAATCTCGGTTTCACGCTCCGAGAGCAGTCCACCGCCCGGCTTGCAGGCTGTCATCGTGGTCTCCCCGCGTGACGCCGCCATTACCGCCTGGCAAGCCCGATGATCGAACCGTCCCTGATCCGCCTCGGCCATCAACAGGCAACTCGCTTCGTTGTGACTCAAGGCCGGCCGCCACGGCCGCTCGCTGAGCATCGCCTGCCAAGCCAGGGCCGCGGCGAGCAAACGATGTTCGGTTTGCAATGTGTCGCCGCCCAGGCTGCGGAAATAACCGCTGCCATCCAGGCGCTCATAGGCATGCGCGGCCAACTGACCCGGCACCGCCAGGGCGGGTATCTGGCCACAGGCTCGCGATGTCCAGTAGGGCACCAACCGCACTTGCTCAAGATCCCCGTCGAGCAAGGCTCCCGGTGTATTCCAGAGGCGATTGGGCACCGCCGCGCGGCCGATGCCATGGATCAGCGCCGCTTGGCCGAGATGGTCAATGGCCGGCGCCGACAGCCCGGAAAGCCTGGCGGCCTCTCGAACCAGCTCCGAGGCACGTCGCGAGTACCCCGCCAGCCACGGCAGCTTGAGATCGATCACATCAGCAACCAGGCTCAACGGCACCTGTGCCGTGGCTACCTGCGAATCAACTGACTGCGGCGTGCGCAGTTGATCCAGCCAGTCTTCGGCGTTTTGCAGCATTTCAGCGGCAAGCGCTGCCGGATAACGGCGATCGCGCTTGCTGGCAATCCATTGCAATGCGCTCTCCAGCCCATGCGTACGGGACAGAATCTCCAGATCCCCCGCCAGCAACACCTGATAAACCACCTCCGGCACCTGCGGATGTCGCAGGCCGGATGGCCTTCCTTCACCGTCGTATTGCTCGAACACATGACGCAGACCCTGTTCGACTTCGGTCCTCAAACCCAATGTGTGAGCGATATCACCGGACACTTCGCAATGAATCTGGGCCAGCGGCGTCGACCGGCGCATCGCCCGCTGCCCCGCCTCGCTGAGGGTATGCGTCAGCATCGCGTTGCGGCCCTCGACGTCGTCGCCCAGCAGCCGGGTGAAGCCCTCGGCATTGGCGGTGCAGCCTGACCAGCGCAGCAAGGCCACCTGGCGTCCGGTCTCGGTGTGCTCGCCAGCACCGTTGCAAGTCTGCGCGAGCATCTGCACCAAGCGGGCGGTGCGACGCGACTGATCGAACGGCTGGCCCATGCTCAGGTCGCCGACCATGGACAACGCCAGGATGGCGTCTTCCACCCCGATACAGTCAGCTGTCGTCATCTCGTTACCTCCGTGTATCTGATTGAATGTTGATGGCCTCGGATAAACGACCGATACCCGGGCCGCCGAGTATCGCCGAAACTGCGCTCACCCCAAACAGGAGATCGCATCATGTTCAAACCCAAGGCCCTTGCCCTCACACTCGCCATGACCGGTTCATTGTTCGGCGGCGCCGTCCATGCCGCGCCACAACCGCCTTCAGTCGTGATCGTCCATGGCGCTTTCGCCGACGGCTCCGACTGGGGCAAGGTCGTCCCGCTGCTGCAGGCGGAAGGCATCAAGGTCACTGTCGTACAAAATCCGCTGACTTCGCTGGCTGACGATGTCGCCGCCACGCAGCGTGTACTGAACAACCAGGAGAGCGACGTCGTGTTGGTCGGCCATTCCTGGGGCGGCACCGTCATCAGCGAGGCTGGCACCGACAAGAAAGTTCGCAGCCTGGTGTACGTCGCCGCGTTTGCTCCGGATGCCGGTCAGGCCGTCAAGGACCTGGGCAAGGAATTCCCGGCTCCATCCGGCGTGAAAGACATCGCCGCCGACAAGAACGGCTTCCTCTACATGACCACCGAGGGCATGGCTCGCGGTTTTGCCCAGGACCTTCCCCCAGCACAAACCGCGGTAATGGCCGCGACGCAAGGGCCGATCCGCGCCTCGGCCTTCGATGACAAGACCAGCGCCGCTGCCTGGAAAGGCAAGCCGACCTGGTACGTCGTGGCCAAGGAAGACCGGATGATCCAGCCAGATCTGCAAAGGGCTTTCGCCAAGAAGATCGGTGCCAAGGTCAGCGAAATCGAAGCCAGCCACGTGCCACAGCAATCACGCCCGGCAGACGTCGCAAAAGTCATCATCCAGGCCGTACAGAAGAGCCAGTAACCCAGGCCGCTGCTGCGCTGAACTCGATAACAGGAACCCTGCAAAGGAAGCCCGCTCATGCCCGTGAATCCCGCCCTGAAGAAGCACCATTACGACTTTATTGTCTGCGGGGCGGGGACTGCCGGTTCCGTCGTTGCAGGACGGCTGGCCGAGAATCCCGAGGTCCAGGTATTGCTCATCGAGGCCGGCGGCGGCGATGAGCATCCACATGTGCTGGAACCGCAGCATTGGCCGTTGAACCTGGGCAGCGAGCGCGATTGGAACTTCGTCGGTGCAGCCAACCCTCACCTCAACGACAGGAAGATGCCGCTGAACATGGGACGCGGGTTGGGCGGCGGGTCCAGCGTCAATGTCATGCTGTGGGCCCGAGGTCACAAGAACGACTGGGAAGACTTCGCCGCCGACAGCGGCGATCCTGCTTGGGGCTACGCCTCGGTCCTGAAGATCTATCAACGCGTGGAAGACTATCGGGGCATCGCCGATCCGCTGCGTCGCGGCAACGGCGGACCGGTTCATGTTGCGCCTGTTCGGGACGCGCAACCGATTGCCAACGCCTTGCTCAGTGCAGCTGCCGCAATGGGTATCCCCACCTTTGAAAACCCCAACGGCGCCATGATGGAGGGCCGCGGAGGTGCGGCCTTGAACGATCTCATCGTCAAGGATGGCCGGCGTCATTCGATCTACCGCGCCTACGTCGCTCCACGCTGCGGCCAGCCCAACCTCACCGTCCTGACCGATACGCTTGTCAGCCGGGTGCTCTTCAGCGACCAACGCGCCATCGGCGTGCAGACCATCAGCAATGGCCAGGCCGAGTGCTTCTACGCCGAACACGAAGTCATTCTTTCGCTGGGTGCGGTCAACACGCCCAAGGTCCTGATGCAATCCGGCGTGGGGCCGGAGGATGAATTGCAGCGCCATGGCATTGCGCTCGTCCAGCACCTGCCCGGCGTCGGCGCCAACCATCAGGACCACGTGTCCTTTGCGGTTATCTTCGAATACGCGAAGCCGCAACCGGTGGGTTACGGCGGCTCGGAGGCGACGCTCTACTGGAGCAGCGAAAGCGTCTTGCATCTTCCGGACATGTTCCACTGCCAGGTTGAATTTCCAGTGCCCAGCGCAGAGACCGCCGCACTCGGTGTTCCCGCCCATGGCTGGACGATGTTCGCTGGCCTTGCCCACCCGCAAAGTCGCGGTCGGATCACGCTCAGCGGCCCGGATGTGAGCGATGCTCCGATCATTCAGCCCAACACCCTGTCGCACCCGACCGATCGGCGCAACGCCCTGGAAAACATTCGTTTCGTCCAGGAACTGGGCGCCCAGACGCCGTTCAAGGGCTTGGTAAAGGGCGAAAGCCTGCCTGGAAAACTGCACATCCAAGCGTTGGAACACTATGCTCGCAACGCTGCGGTGACCTACTGGCACCAGTGCGGTACGGCAAAGATGGGCCGGGACGCGATGTCCGTGGTGGACAGTCAATTACGCGTCTACGGAATCCAGGGCCTGCGCATTGCCGATGCGTCCATCCTGCCCCATGTCACGAGCGGCAACACGATGGCGCCCTGCGTCGTGATCGGTGAGCGGGCCGTGGAAGCTATCCGCGCCACCTGTGAGCTATAAGCCTCGACGCTGACGCAAGCTTTGCGGCTCACCTTTTTGACAAGGGCCAGGATTCAACCCGGTTCTTTCCAGAACGCTTGGCCGCGTAAAGCGCCGAGTCAGCGGCCTTCAACAGTGCGTTTTGATTGGCCCCGCAGGTTTGTGTGGAGGACACTCCGAAAGAAGCAGTCGCAGTGAGCGTCTGGCCGTGATCAACCAGACTCATCTCTTCCAGAGACACCCGTATGGATTCGGCTCGGGCCACAGCACCTTCGGGCGGACAGTCCGGAAGGATGATGATCAGTTCCTCCCCGCCAAATCGGCAGGCAATGTCGGAGGATCTCAGCGATTGCACGATCAAGGCGGAAGCCGCACGCAGCACGGCGTCGCCTGCCGAGTGGCCGTAAGAGTCATTCAGCTGCTTGAAGTTATCGAGGTCGATCATCACGACACTCAGGCACGCCCCGTTGCGCTCGGCGCGCACCAACTCGCGGTTTAGCGTCTCGTCCATGAAGCGGCGGTTGTACAGCCCGGTCAGCGGGTCCTTTATGGACTGGGTTTCCAACACCTGGCGCATGCGGCCATTCGCCAACGCCAGTGCCGTTTGTTCCGCCACGGCTTCAGCGATCTGCAGGCCCTCCTCGGACAGGTCGCGCAAGCCGACTTGACGGATATGCAACAGGCCGAGGATTTCACCGTAAGCCATCAACGGAAGACAACAATCAGTCACTGGGTCAGTGCCAGACGCTGCTGGGTAATGAGGGCAGCGAAGATCGTGGTTGTGCACCGACAAATGCCAGCGTCCCCGCCTGATCGCCCAGCAATCCTTGGGGTTGAGTATCGCATCGATGCCCTTTTCCTCGGCCTGTCCCCACGCTGCGGCGTGTTGCAGGACATCAGCCGAGTTGCGATAGAGGAAGAACTCCCCCTCGCTTGCAGGTATCAACTTTTGGCAGTAAGTACTGGCCAACTGAAGCGTTTCCTTCTGGGACAACTCCGTCTGCATCAGCCTGGCCATTTCCGCGAGAAGCCCAATCTCGCCATTTCGGCGTTTCAAACGCGCCAGGCTCAGGCTCAGTTGATCGCTGGCCAGGTTGGCCGCCACGGCAGACTCCGATTGACGGCGGACACTGCTGCGCATGGACAGGTAGATGAAACGCCCCAAACCCAGGGTAACGATGAAACTGAGGATTGAAATCGCGACCGCCCAACGAATGTTGCTCAAAAGCTGGCGTTCGAGCGCCACAAGCTCCTCTGTTTCGTCAGCAATGAGCTCCGCAGTCAAGGCGCGCACGGTGTCCATCAGTTCCTTGCCGCCACCAGCGGCGATCTCGGCCTCTGCCGCATCATTGCCGTTATGGCTGACCAGCTTCACGACCCTGTCCAGGTGGACCATTTTCAGCTCGGCGTGCCGGATGAATGCTTCGACACGCGCAATCTCTTCGGCCGGATCCCCTTGATAGGCAATTCGCAGGCTTTTGATGGCAGGAGGCAAGTGAGACACGGCGACATAGTACGGCTGTAGAAAGTCGTCCTTTTCCGTCAAGGCGTAGCCACGCTCGCCGGTCTCCGCGTCGACCAGAAACCCCTGGACATTGCGGATACGCTCGATCTGCGACTCGACCACGTTTCGCTCCAGACGCGTCTCATTGGTCCAGAACAACGTGATCGGCCCCACCGCCGCGGTGACGGCCATGACGGCAGTCGCGGTGGCGGCGGCAAAAAGAAGGCTGGCTTTACGATCAGGCATTGACGATTGCGCTCTTGGATATCAAACGATGTCGGCCTGATGAAGAAAATATGTAACGAAACAGAACCGGAAAACGGTTTATCGCATTACGCAATAGGGCAGGCAAGTCGTATCGCCAGTTTTAGCTGGCATACCGATAGCCACGAAAGCAGGGTAAATTGTTTCTTCCAGATGAGTGAGGTTTCGCGCCATGCCCTCAACCCCCTGTGTCCCGTCCAGCATCCGTGGGCAACGTGGCGCGGACCTGTTCGTAGAAGTGCTGCGCAGCGAAGGCGTTCGCCATGTCTTCGGCAATCCAGGCACCACGGAGCTGCCGTTGCTCGATGCGCTTTCAGGCGTCTCTGATATTCACTACGTGCTCGGCCTCCAGGAAGCCTCCGTCGTGGCGATGGCCGACGGTTATGCGCAAGCGTCCGGGCGCCCCGCTTTCGTCAATCTCCATACGGCCGGTGGGCTGGGTAATGCGATGGGCGCCATCCTGAACGCGAAGATGGCGAACACGCCTTTGGTGATCACCGCAGGCCAGCAAGACACCCGCCATGGGGTAACCGATCCGCTGCTTCACGGTGATCTGGTCAGCCTGGCCCGACCGAGCGTCAAGTGGGCGGAGGAAATCCAGCATCCCGAACATATCCCGATGCTGTTGCGCCGCGCTCTGCAGGACTGCCGTACGGGGCCGACCGGCCCGGTGTTCCTTTCGCTGCCGATCAACGTGATGGAGCAGCACACGGATACCGGTGCTGGCCAGCCGTCGCGAATCGAACGGGGTGCGGTGACCGCAGCAATCGAGCCATTGGCTGACGCTTTATCGACGGTTACCCCGGGCCGGCTGGCGATGATCGTCGGTGAAGAGGTGTTCCAGTCGAATGCGCAAGCGGAAGCGGTGAGGCTCGCCGAAGCGCTCGGCGCGCCGGTGTTCGGGCCCTCCTGGCCCGGGCATATCCCGTTCCCCACCGCTCATCCTCAATGGCGAGGCGCCCTGGCGCCCAAGGCTGCCGACATCAGGGCAACATTCGCTGAATTCGACGCTGTGCTGCTTCTCGGCGGCCATTCGCTGATCAGTTACCAATACTCGGACGGCCCGGCGATTCCCCCACATTGCCGCCTCATTCAATTGACCGGCGATGGCCACCAACTGGGCAGGGTCCATGAAACGGCGCTGGGATTGATAGGCGACATAAGGCTGTCGTTGCAGCTGCTGCTGCCATTACTGGATAAACAACTGGCCCCGCACGGCCAGGCAATCGCGACGCTGCGAGATGTCGCTGCGCACGAGCGCAATAACCGTCGGGTCGAAGTGGCCGAGCGCGCGCGCCGTGAATTCGATACGCCGGTGACCACGCCTTTCGTGGCGGCCCATGAAGCTGTCCGGGCCATCGGCCCTGACGTCTGGATCGTCGACGAAGCGCCGGTCACCATCCCTCACGTGCGTGCTTGCCTGGACTCACATTCGGCCAGCCAGTACCTGTTTACGCGTAGCGCCATCCTCGGCTGGGGCATGCCGGCGGCTGTCGGTACATCCCTTGGCCTGGACCGCAGCCCGGTGGTGTGTCTGGTCGGCGATGGCTCGGCGATGTATTCACCCCAAGCGCTGTGGACAGCCGCCCACGAGCGTTGCCGGTGACTTTTGTGGTCATGAACAATGGCGAATACAACATTCTGAAAAACTACGCGCGTAACCAGGCGCATTACCGCAGTGCCGGCACTAACCAGTTCATCGGCATGGACATCCGCGACCCGGCCATCGACTTCCTGGCCCTCGCCTCTGCCTTGGGAGTTGCTTCGCGCCGGGTCGAGCGCGCCGGCGACATTGCCGGAGCGGTCGAGGATGGTATTCGCTCGGGCCGTCCCAATCTCATCGAATTGCCGATCACGGCTTGAAGCTGCTTTAGCGCGAATCCAAGTGGTTCAAGCCCGGAACCATTCCCTGCGCTCATCCAGCGTGTGGCGGATCAGTTCGATGAGCATCTGCACCTGCGGCACTGGCCGGGCGTCGGTGCTCACCGCCATCCACAGATGGCGCTGCATCGGCTGCTCAAACAACCCCGGCAACGCGACCAGGCCGCGATCGAAATGGCTCATGTACTGCGGCAACAGGCCAATGCAGGCGCAGCAGCGGATCATTTCCAGCATCAGCTCATAGGATTGCACCTGCACCACGCCGGCGCGGCGTTGCTCGACGAGGGTATTCCACGGCGTGAAACTGCCCACCTGGCTGTCGGCCTGCCATTGCACCAACATGTAGTCGTCCAGCTCTTCCAACCGGCGCGGACGGCTGGCCGGGCGGGAATAACGCTTGGCGATGTGCGGCAGATAGTCCAGCCGCGTCAGCCGCTCCGGCGGCTGTGTCGCAACGCTCGGCCCCGGCGTTGATTCCTGCCCGTCACTCAGCCACAGCACCAGGTCGGCACTGACCGCCTGCAACGCCAGTTCGCTGTCCAGGGTGATGATTTGCAAGCGCACGCCGGCGTTGCGGCGCAACAATGAGATCAGGTCACGACCCAGAATGTCGTGCAGGATCGACTCGGCCACTGCAAGGCGAATCAGCGGTTGATCGGCCAGCGCTGGCGGATCGTCCTCGCCCAGGGCGAGCAAGCGCGCCTGCAATTGCCGTCCTTCGCGGGTAAGCGCCAGGGTGCTGCCCTGGAAGCTGAACAGTGATCGCTGCAAGCGAGCTTCCAGCTGGGCCAACTGTTTGCGCAGCCAGGTGGCCTTGACGTTCAGGCTGCGGGACGCCTGCATGAAACAGCCGCAACGGGCGCTGACCAGAAAACACTGCGCCACCTGAGGCTCGATGCTGGCGGCCAAGGCCAACCAGGGCTCAGGCGCGCGCAAGGGCGCGCGGTATGCGGTGACAGCCTGGCGTCCTGCGGGCTCTATGAAAGACATGAGTGACTCCCTGTCATTAGAAAACGATTAAGCGTGGCGAGGGCGCTTGCTCCCGCTGGACTGCGCAGCAGTCCCGATAAACCAGCTACCGAACCTCCTCCAGCACCTTGCTCAACTGCGCGCCATCAATGCTCAACGTCGCGGTGTCGAGCATGCCGTCCAGGTAGGCCTTGGCGATCTGTTCCTGGCGCTGGGCGCGCAAGGCCTGGGTCAGGCGCTCGCGGACTTCGTCCAGGGTCGCTTCCCGCGCCGGTTGCTGCTCGGTGAGCTTGATCACGTGAAAGCCCGCCGCGCTCTGCACCGGCTCCGATATCGCCCCCACCTTCAACCGCGCCACCGCCTCGCGCACCGTCGGCACCAGCTGTTGCAACGGCTGGAAGCCGCTGTCGCCACCGCGCTCGGCACTGGCGCGGTCCTGGGAATAACGGCTGGCCAGCGCGGCGAATTCAGCCGGCGCGGCCTGGGCCTTTTTGCTCAACTCCACGGCTTGGCGGCGCACCGCCTCGACGGTCTGTGGCTCGGTCGCCGCAAGGAAAATCTGGCTGACCCGGTACAGCGCCGGCGCGGTCCAGTTGGCTTTTCCCGCTTCGTAGGCCTGTTTCAGCTCATCCTCGCTGGGATACCCGGCCGGCACCTGGCTGACCGACTGCAGATAATCCCGAAAGACAATCTGCTCGGTCGCAGCGCGCATCTGGCGCTCGACCTCCGGGCGCTGACGCCAGCCTTGGGCATCGGCCTGCTCCAGCACGGCTTTTTCCGCCAGTCTTGCGCGGATCCAGCCCTCCAGTGCGGCGCGGTTGCCGCGCATCTGCTGGCGAACCTCGGGGGCAAGCGCCGCTAGCAACGCCTTGAGTTCTTCCGGGCTGACCTGCTGGCTGCCCAACCGCGCCAGGCTCGGCGACTCGCTTGTCGCCACGCTGACCGGTTGCACCGCCGCCACCGGATCGTTGCCGGGACGCAAGCCGAGGGCAACAGCCACGGCGACCAGGCCTAGCGCTGCGGCACTGATGACAAAGGTTGGCTTTTTCACAGTGCGGCGGCCTCCTCCGGCGCGGCTTCAGCGGGCTCGGCGCCGGTGTGCAGGCGGGCGGCGTTCTGGCTGAACTCGCGCAGGTAGACGATGAATTCCTGAAGCAACCGGTCCCACAGTTCCAGGTTGCTGCGCAGGTGCTCGGCGCTGACACCGGCCGCCACCACCACGTCCATTTCCATCACCAGGAATTCGCCCTGTACCGACAACCGGGCAAAGCGTCGCGAGGCATTCCACAGCTCCGCCAGCCCGGCCGGCAACTCACCCTGCACGCGCAAGGCACAGCTGAAGGTGAAGTCCAGGTATTGGCCCGGCGTCGGCGTCGGATTGCCGAAGCGCACGGCATAACCGATGCCCTGGCTGGCGCTGAGCAGTTGCACGATACCGTTCTGCTCGGTTTCGTTGACCCGATAACCGGCGGCTTGCAATACCTCGGTGAGGGATGCGGGCGTGACGTGTTCAATCAATGAAGTCATGTTGGTTCTTCCTTGCGCTATCAATGGGTGATCGAGGCCTGGGGCGCATCGAAACGGTTCTTGTAGAGATCATCGCCAAAACCCTGGGCCAACTCTTCGAAACGTACCCGGGCCTTGCCGGCGAACGGCTGGCGGATCTTCATGACGTCGGTCACGTCGATGGTTTCGTAGGCGTGCAGCAGTTCCTTGGCGACGTCGTACATCTGCTGATTCTTGACCGAACATTGCTGCACTTGTGTGTCACGTTCATGCAACCGGGCTTCGAGACGGGCCCGTTCGGTTTCCTTGCCCCGGGCCATGACCAGCAGCTCGTCGTAGGCCTTCTTGAACTTGCCGATCTGCTCATGGCTGGCCGCGACCTGGGCCTGGGCCTGGCTTTGCAGGCTTTCCTGGCGCCCGGCCAGTTGTTCGGCCAGGCCTTGCGCCTTGGCCAGCTCGGCGGTCAGGCGCTTGACCTGCGCCTCGGCTTCCTTGGCGCGGTTTTCCGCCGCCTGGCGGGCGACGCTGGCCTGGGCCTGTTCGCTCTGCAACGTCTGCAACTGGGCGGTGGTGCTGCGCAGTTGCGTGCGCAGGCGTTCTTCCAGGCCTTCACCGTGGGCGCTGCCGATCAATAACGGACTGAGCAGCAGGCCCAGCAGCAACGCGGCAGGACATGGGTTGATGGCTCGCCTTTTCATGAGGCCTCCCGGCGCTTAGAAGCGCGTGTTGATTTCAAGCTGCAAGACATCGATGTCGTACGGCGCGCCGTACACCGCTTCGGAACTCAGCCAGCGCCCGGTGGCGAAGACGTTGCTCGCCAGGCCGTAGTTGCCGCCCAGGAAATAGCCCTTGGCGTTGGTGCCGCCCAAGTGGAACGAGGAATCGTTGAAGCCGTCCGGCAAGGCGTCCGGCTGGATGTACTTGTAGCCAGCGAACATGTTCCAGTCGCCCTGGCGCTTGAGCTCCAGCGAGTTACCGAGGGTGAACTGGAGCATCCAGGCGTTGGCGCCGCTCTCCACCTCGCCGTTCTCATCGAGGTTGTTGGCGAACTGCCCTTCCGAACGTTTGCGCATTTCACCTTCGTCATAACCGAGGTTGTGCACGTAATGCGCCTGGCTACGCAGCTTCAGGTCTTCCGGCAGATCGGTGTCCCACGCCAGGTTCAGGTCCAGCAGGTTGAACTCCGAGGCCAGGCCGACGTATTGCGGCTGGGGCGTGGCAGCCGGATTGAGCGGGTTGGGCGTGATGTCGCGCAGCAGGAACACCGTGTTGCCCTTCTGCATGAACGCCACGCGCGAGCCGTCGGTGTCGCAGCCCGGGTCACCGGCCCACGGCTCGCACGGCGACGAGCGCTGGCCTTCGATGTCGTCGAAGCGATAATAGGCCAGCGCACCCTTGACGCGGTTGCTGTCGTTGATGGCCCAGTTGGCACCCAGTTGCGCGCCGTACAGCCACTTGTTGTCGCTCTCTTCCTTGTCGGTGCCGTTGCTGGTGCTGGTGTCGTTGGTGTACTCAACCGGGAACGCGCCGACGGTGCCGAACAGGCCGAAGTCCTGGCTGAGCTTGCGGTTGAAAATCGCCGCCACGCCATCGAAGTTCAGGTCGCCGGAGTACAGCAGGTCGGTGGAGTAGAACGGGTTGGCGATACGCCCGCCGGTCAGGGTCAACTCGTCCGAGGGCTTCCAGGTCAGGTAACCCTGGTCGAGCCAGATGTCTTTCTTGCCGAAGCCGCCACCGAGGGTCTGGGTGGTGGACACCGGATTGTTATCCGAGCCGGTGCCGATACGGATGCCCGCGGTCCACTCGGGCGCGATCACCGCCTTCATGCCCAGGCGCGCCCGCAGGCGGAAGAGGTTTTCGCGGTCCTCGCGGGTAT
This sequence comes from Pseudomonas sp. Z1-29, assembly GCF_051131995.1. Classification (NCBI taxonomy): domain Bacteria; kingdom Pseudomonadati; phylum Pseudomonadota; class Gammaproteobacteria; order Pseudomonadales; family Pseudomonadaceae; genus Pseudomonas; species Pseudomonas sp. Z1-29. The sequence continues at coordinate 3,047,104 of NZ_CP071645.1, forward strand.
TGAGCAAGGGCGGCAGGTTCGAGCTGCTGTTGGGGTTGACGTCGTAGGGGCCGCGGTCGTTGAGGCGAGCGAAGTCGACGATCTGGTTGCTGTTGGTGCCCGAGTAATAGCGCGATTCGTCCCGCAGACGGATATCGCCATCAAAACTGATGCGCGAGACCCAATCCGGGAAAGTGTTGGGCTGGGCCCAGTTTTCCTTCTTGGCGGTGGCCATGACTTCGGCCTTGACCTGGTCGCGGATCTGCTCACGCACGATGTTCGGCACGTACTGCACCCGCACATCCCCGGGCGCACCGGCGGGTGCGGCGGCAACGGCAGTGGCAGCCTGACGGGCCTGCACGGCTTCGCGCTCGGCCTGGGCGATCAGGCCATCGGCCTGGTCCTGCTTCAGTACGCCCTGCTGCACCAGCAGGCGGATCAGATTGATCGTGGCGTTCTCCGAAGGCGCCGGGGCTGCCGACGCGTGCCCGGCCAGGCTCAAGACAACCAGGCCGACCGCCCACGACAATCGATTCACATTGGCAATCATCTGCACACAACTCCTGTTGGCAAACTTTCAAGAATTCGGGTTAACCCGGACGCCGTCCCTGCAGGGACAGGCGCACGGGCAAAGTCAGGGAGGCCGGAGGCCGTTCACTCAAATGCGGCGCGGCACGCAGGGCGGCGATCACTTGCTCATCCACCTGCGGGTTGCCGCTGGACTTGACCAGCTCGACACGGGTGATCTCCCCCACCGCGCTGAGCCAGACGTCGGCCTGCAGCGAAAACGCCAGGCTGCGCAAGTCAGGGTTCTCCCGCAGCAAGCGCTGGAAGGTGAACGCCAGAAACTGGCTATAGGTTCCGTTGCCGAGGCGTCCGCCCCCTGCCCCGGCCATGCCGCCGCCCTTGCCCGCGCCAATGTTGAAAGCGTCATTGCCGGCCTGGGCGTCACCGTCCATCTGCATCGGGTTGGCCAGGTCATCCACCGGCGACGGCGGCGCTTCCTCCTCGGGCTTGACCTCTTCGGGCTCCGGGGTCGGTTCGGGCTCGGGCACTTTTTCCTCGACCTTGGGTTCCGGCTCCTTGGGTTTTTCCGGTGGCGGCGGCGGTGGCGGCGGCAGCGGGATAATCGTCGGCACCTTCGGCGCTTCACGGCGCACGCCGCTCATGTCGTTGGCCCATTGCCACAGCAGCCACGCCGCCAGGCCAGCCAGCGCCAGGCCGGCGGCCCACTTGAGCAGGCGCAGCGGCGAGCGCTTCACGGGGGGCGGGTTGACGGGAAGTCTGGCGGTCATGATCAGCCCTGGCTCGGTTTGCCGGTCACCAGACCGACTTGGGACAGTTCCAGGCGCCGCAACAGGTCCAGCACTTCGATGACTTTCTGGTACTGCACCGTGGCGTCGCCGCGCACGATCACCGGAAAGTCCGGGCTCTGGGCCTTCTCGATGCGCAGGCGCTCCTCAAGCTCGGCCAGGGTCACCGGATAGGCATCGAGGAATACCTGGCCGCCGTCATTCACCGAAATCGCCTTGGTCTTGGCCTCCGACAGCGACACCGAGGCGCTGGCCTTGGGCAGGTTGATCTGGATGCCCGAAACCTGCGCCGTGGCGGTGAGGATGAACATCACCAGCACCACCATGAGCACATCCACCAGCGGCGTGACGTTGATGCTGTCGACCGCTGCATCATCGTCGTCATCGTGTGACGTATTTACGCTAGCCATGGCGATGCTCCTCAGGCCGGTACGGACGATTGGACGTGATGGTCTCGGCGATGAGCCGCTTCACCGGACTGGCCTTCGCCGTGCATCTCCGCCAGGCGCGTGATGAACTCGTCGACGAACACGCGCATGTCTGCGCTGACTTCCTTGTTGCGGGTGATCAGGCGGTTGTAGCCGAACAGCGCCGGGATCGCGACGAACAGGCCCATGGCGGTGGCCAGCAACGCGGCGGCCATGCCCGGGGCGATGGCGTTGATGTTGACGTCACCGGCCATGGCCGTGCCAAGGAACACCACCATGATCCCCAGCACGGTGCCGAGCAGGCCGATGTACGGGCCGCCGGCGATGGCGTTGGACAGAGTCGAGAGTTTCGAGCTCAGGGCCTGGTTCTCGCGGGTGCGCACGCCATCCATGGAGCAGCGGATCGCCTCGATGGTGGCGGCCGAGACGGTCGAGGTGTCGGCGCCCTGCTCGCGGCGGGTGCGGATCTCCTTGACCGCCACCAGGTACAGGCGCCACAGGGACGAGTGTTGCAGGCGCTGGGCAAGTTCCTGGTCGTCGGCGAACATTTCCAGGCGCGTGCCGATCCGGGCGAACTGCTCGCGGAACGCTTCGTTGGCGGCACTGAGACGACTGACCATGCGGTTCTTGCGAATCATGATGACCCACGACTGGAACATCATCAGCACCAGCACGGCAATGATCACCCAGGCGTCCAGCGGCACCGCGTTGAGCAGGAAACCGAGGCTGCCGAAACCGAAGCCGGATTGCTCTTCATCGACACCGTAGGCCACCAGTTTCGATTCGGCGCCCTGGGCGTTGGCATCGGCCAGGAGCAGCGGCGCGGGCCGGGCGACCTTGGACAGGCGCGCCTCGTCCATGGCCCCGCTGAACGGCGCGAAGGTGCCGGCGGCAACGTCTGCTCCCAAGGCGATCGGCGAATTGAACGCCGGCATCGCCAGCGCCAGGCTCGCGGCTTCGCGGCCGTTGACGTACAGCACGACTCGATCACCCGAGGCGGTCAATGCCAGGTGCTGCCATTGGCCGGGGTTCAGCGGCTGGGTCGAGACCGCACGCTGATCATTGATCGCTACGAACGGCACCCCTTGGTTGACCCCAACCAACAGACTGGCGGCAGCTTCGCGACGGGCCAGGACGACTTGCTCGCCGCTGGCCTGGTCCTGGCGCAGCCAGGTGCTGAAGGTGAACGCGGCCCCAGCGGTGTGTTGCAGCGACGGGCTGGCTGGTAGCAACAGTGGCTGGCCGTTGAACTGCAGGGCCCGGCCGATCACGCCGTCGATGCTCACGCCCGCCGCGCCCTGGGCGTTGTTGCCGTAAGCCGTGGTGTCCCGTGGCGGAATGCCGGTGGCGCCATCGAAGTGATACAGCGCGGTGTAGTCCGGATCGAAGGCCAGTTGGCCGCTGGCGGTGGCCGGGGCTTTCTGGTTGCCGTAGTACATCCACAGATCCTGGCGCTGGCCACCTTCCACGTTCGGCACATCGACCCAGATCAGGGCCATGCCCATCAACGGGTCGAAGCTTTCGATCTGGTGATTGAGCACGGTCTTGTCGTCGGCACTGACGAAGCGCAGGTCCGAACCATCCTCCTTGACCCCGTCGAAGGTGAAGTTGCCGGTGTGCAGGCGCACCAGCAACGCCGTGCGGCCCAAGGCCTGGGCGATGGCCGCGCCTTGCGGCGTGGTGTCCACCGAAATCTGTTTGCGGTAGTGCCAGTCATCCTGCCACCAGGCGTTGGCGGTCGCCGGAAGCAGCAGCCCCAGGCAGATCAACAGCGGTATGAATAAGCGTTGCATGGACATGACTCCTGGGTTCAAAACGTCGCTTGCAGGTTGAAGTGCAGGCGCGATTCCTGTTTCGTGGTGTTCGGCCCGTCGAGCAGCGGAAAGCCCCAATCGAGGCTCCCGGACAGCCATTTGCTCAGGCTTGCGCGGGTGCCGAGGCCGACGCTGGCGAGGCTGTAATCGGGATCCTGGTCGGGCAGTTCGTCGCGCAGGTACAGCTGCGCGCCCTCGGCGAAGGCATAGAAGCGCCACTCCTGGACATAGCTGCCGAGAAACCTGGCCAGCGACGGCGTGCGCAGCTCCTGGGACAACAGGTAGCCGTCGTCAGCGGTGCGCTCGGCGGCCAGGTAGCCGCGTACCGACGTGGCACCGCCGGCGGAGAACTGTTCGTTGGAGACCAGCGGCCCGGAGGCCAGTTGGAAGGCGGCCTTCGAGGCAGTCTGCCAGTCGTTGCCGAAGGTGAAGGTGTAATTGCCGTCGCCCTTGAGCACCGCAAAGCTTGGGCTGGCGCGGTAGCGCTTGTAGTCGAACTCCTCGTCGTCGCTGTCATAACCCAGCAGGCTACGGGTGCCTGCCACCAGGCTCAGGCCCAGGCCCAACTGACTGGTTTCGGTGTAGCGGAAACCGTTGTAGGCGAAGGTGAACGGCGCGTACTTGAGCGGTGCCTTGTCGCTGGCGCCGCCCAGGTTGAGTTCTTCGTCGAAGTCCTTGAAATCCACCCCGACTGAAAAGCTGTTGGCCCATGCGCCACTGGACGGCAGGCTGTAGATCGCCGACACACCGTAGGAATGGCCCTTGCCCAACACGTTGCTGCCGCCGACGGTCGCCACGTTGCTGTCGGACTGGTAACCGGAGAACTGCACGCTCCAGCGCTCGCTCAGTGGCGCGGTGTAGGAACCCGACCAGACCTTGGCGTTTTCGGTGTCCTGGGGCGCGGTGAAGAAGGTCAGCGAAATACTGTGACCCAGTTGCCAGAGGTTGTTGTAGCCGAGGCTGGCGACCGTGCGCAGCTTCTCGGTGTCGGCGCTGTAGTCGTTGTTCAGGCCCAGGCTGGCTTGCCAGGGATCCTGGTCCTCGACCTGCAAGTCCACGTCCATGGTGCCCGGCCGCTGGCCTTCGCGCACCAGCGGCATGACCTGGCGTCCCGGGGTCTTGTTCAACTGCGCCAGCTCGGTCTGGACCTGGGCGAAGTCCGGTACCTCGCCTTCCTTGAGCGCCGGCACATCTTCGCGGATTTCCACCGGCGAATAGTGCTTGGCACCGACCACCCGCACGCGGCCGATCTTGGTCTCGCTGACCTGAAGGTAGACGATGCCGTCTTCGACTTTCTGCTCCGGCAACTCGACGAACACCGATTGGTAGCCGCGAGCCTGATAGACCTTTTGCAGCGCCTCGCGAGCGCCTTCAATGTCGTTCAGAGTCTTTTGCGGGCCAAGGAATGGATACACCGCTTCCTCGATCGCACGGGCATCCAGCACGGTGTTGCCGCGCACGAAGTACTCGTTCACATCCACCAGGCGAGCCGGCGCCGCTTCGGCTTCCGGCGCTCCTTCTGCCGCGAATGCCGACGGCCCCCCGACCGCCAACAGCAGCCAGCCCCACAGCGCCGGCCGCGATTTGAAAAAATGCTCCACACCACCCCCTGAATTCAAAGTACGGCTCAATTGCTTGCGGTCGATGTCGTGGCGTGCCGGGCCAGCCAGGTGTGCAGCAGCGCGAAGTTCAAGGAGAACTCGGGCATTTGCAGCAAGGCGCCACAGAACACTTCAGCGATGATTTTCTGGATAAGCCGCACGGCCCGCGCATCGCCCAGCAGCGTGGCGAGGTCCTTGCTCAGCACGTTGAAGCTCCAGACCTTCTGGTTCAGGTCCAGGCCGACGAACCAGCGGAACAGCAGGTTGTAATTGAGTTGTTCGTAGAGGTGCTGTTCGCTGGGCACCGAATAGAGCAGTTGCAGCAGCAGGATGTGCATGGCCGTCTGCGGCGCGATGAGCATGCCGGCATCGGCGTTGAGGCCCTGCAGCACGTCGCGGTGTTCGGCCAGCAAGTCGTCGATCTGTGGCCGTAACAGCACCAGGGAGTGGCCCTGGGGGATGTAGCTGGACACTTCCTTGAGCGCGCCCTGCCAGTCATCCTGGGAAACGATCCAGACCCACGGCGCACCGTAGCGATACACCGAGACCGGCTGCTTGCGCGCCGCCTCGACGATCTTCGATAGCCGCTGGTCCAGCTCCTGCATGCCCACTTTCGAATAACGTTCCATAGTCCCCATTGCCTCACTCCCGGCTTCGCGCCCCGGCTCCAAACGACCTGAAAGGTCCCCTCGAACACGTCACACAGGCATGACGGGAATGGCGATGTGCTACCGAACTTTTGTCATGAAAGCTTCATTTGAGAGAGCGCCGCAGCTGTCGTGGCGAGGGAGCTTGCTCCCGCTGGGGTGCGCAGCAGCCCCAAAAAGGCTGACGGAGAATCAGCCTGACACACCGCAGTGACTGGCTTGGGGCCGCTTCGCAGCCCAGCGGGAGCAAGCTCCCTCGCCACGGGGGTAATGGGTGCCCGATGATGCCCAGGCACAACAACCCTGTGTTAAGGGAGGACCGGGTGCCCGAATACTTCCAGGCACAACAACCCCTGTGGGAGCGAGCCCGCTCGCGAAGGCCGCGACTCGGTTTACAGGCTCAACCGCCCCCGCTCCTCCTCGGTCAACCGCTGCCGCGCCTGCTCGTCCAACGGCCCGGCGCCCAGCACCTGCACCGGACTGGCCGGATCATAGGTACGTGGCGCCTCACGGCTGGCGCCATCACGCGAAGGCGCCAGTTGCTCGGAGCCGAAACTCACCACCTGCACGGTAAACACCGACGCCTGGTTCTGCCGCGCCGCATTCTGCTGCTGGCGCGCTACGTCTTCCGCCGCTTGCGTGGCCGAGGACGCCGCCGAACTGGCCGAGGTGATCGCCCCGGTGTTCACCGAAGCCGCCAGCGGCACGCCGGTGGACTTGCCCTGGGTCTGGATGTTGGCCGCGTTGACCACGGTCAACGCCGCGATGTTGACATTACCCGACACGCGGATCCCCGCCTCACCCGCATCGATGGTGCCCAGCGGCGCGATCAGGTCGATATCCCCCGGCGCCACTTCGGCAATCGGGTTGAGAGTGGCGATACCGGCCCCCGTGCTCGGCACCGACGGCGACAGGGTCACGTTTCCCCAGGTGTCGTACAGGCGCTTGGGCGGCGTGTAGACCACGGTGGTCTTCGAACCACGACCGGCGTTGATATCACCCTGAGCCGACCAACTGAGGATCGAACCACCAAAAGTGGTCATGATCCGGCTCTGCCCTAGCAGGATGCTGTTCTTCGCATACAACTGGATATCGCCCTCACCCTGGGTGATGACCCCGGCGGTGGACGGCGGCGCGTTGCCTTCGATGCCGAACGTCTGCCCGCCACCGGGAGTGAGCATCTGAATGCCGCCACCAAAATCGGTGTGCACCCCTGACCCGCCGAACATGGTGATGTCGCCCTTGTAGGTGATCGCATTGCCCGCCACGTCCTTGGTCGGGAACAACAGCTCGATCGCCTCTCGTCCGCGCAGATAGCTGCCCTGGCGCACGCCGCCGACTTCGTTGTACTCACGGCCACCGGCCTTGAGCTCGGCAAAGTACACGTCGCGGGCAAACACCCGTTGCTGCTCCGCCGGCAACGCCGCGAAGAAACTGCGGGCCTGCTCGGTATCGCCGCTGAAGCCGAAGCGCGCCTTGAGCCACTTCAGCAGCTCCGCTTCGTAGGTCTTGGCGACCTTGCCATCCTGGTCCGCCAGCGGGACTCCGGCCAGGGCCTGGTTCGCCGGGTCCAGGTACGCCTTGACGAAGCGCTGGTAATCCGCGCCGTCGAGGCCCGCGCCGGCTTGCAGCACCAGGCTCGCCCCGGAGCGCGAATCCCCCGGCACCACGGCGCCGATACTGGTGATGCTGACCTTGTCATCCATCAGGATGTTGCGTCCGGCGGTGATCTCCAGCAGGCCGGGGCCGGCGACGTTGAAGCTGCTGTAGAGGATGTCGCGCCCGGCTGAAACGATTGAGATGTCGGTGGGGTTGTTGTGGATGAAGAGGTTGCCGGCGCTGGTGTAATCCCCTGCCTGGGAGTTGTTGCTCAAAGAGCCGCCCAGTGGAATCCCGCTACTGACGATGTCTCGTCCTGCCATCATTCGTACAGCTCCGGCGCCTTCGTAGGCGATTCGCCCTGGCCACCTGCCAACGGATGCCGATGTCATCGACCGTCCGCTGGTGACAGCCAGCAAATCACCTTCCAGCGCATAGAAGCGCGCAGGGTCGTCATTGAGGGCCCATTCGCCTGAGGTACTGCTGGTGTCGAAGGCAAACAGCGGCAATATGTTCGCACTAGGGCGAGCGAGGTTGCCATCGGCTGAGAGATTGCTGGCTTTTATGACGGGACCGGATTCGACAGTCTCGACGATACCCACAAAGGCTGGCCTGAACGGCGTTGCCAGGGCTGCGGAGGATGCACCGGAACGACTGACCGACATGTCGCCGCCGTAGATGGAATCGCCGGCCATGAATTGCAACTCACTGTTGATGCCGGGAGCGAGCAACAGGGCTGGACGATTGTTGCCGTCATAACCTGTTCCATCCCATACCGAGGACTTGCCATAGTAAAGGCTGCCATTGGCCGCCACAGCCCTCACGATCGATGGGTAGACCACCGCCAGATCCGTCTCGACCTCTGGCACCACAGGCGTCAGATTCCCCCCCGATGACCACAGATCAACTGCCGTGTTGGCGGTCCATAACGAAAACCAGCTCACGCCGGATCCGTTAGTGGCGCCATCTTTGAAGGGCGATACGCTCATCATCGGCGCCCGGCCAGGGTCCGCTACGTCCATCACTACCAGGTCGCCCGAAGTTGTCAGATCGAACGTGGCATCGCCCGGCATCAGGGTCAGCCCGCCTGTTGGCAGGCTACGTGTGGCTCTGAAGGAGTCGTACGCACGCGTTTCCCCCGGAGACTGTGCCGAAGCAACGTTGCCATAGCGCAGGTCAATTCGACCGATGGCACCGCTGTCGATCTGCGCGTGGCCCCGCAGGTTGATGACCGCACCGTTCAGATGCCCGTCGACGAACGCGCTATCGGGATTCAAGGCGCCGCCTACACGCAGGTTGAGATCACCACCACCGGTCAATTGCAGGCTGCCATCAGCGCCCACACGCCCGGTGCTGCCCACGGCAAGAACCAGTCCTTGGCTGCGGCTGTTGCTGCCTGGCACAAGACGACTCCCTGCCATCTGTTCGAGCTCCCCCGCATCGCCGGCGACCTGAACATTCAGGTTACCGCCGCCCAGAGTACCGAAACCGGTAAACCCAACCATCAGGTCAGCCTTGCCGTCCTTCGCGGCGGTGTAACTACCAAAATTGATCCACCAAGCGGTGGGTTGTGCCTGCGTACCGGTTGCGACTGAGCCATTGCCCTGACGCCACAGCCAATTACCGACGTTGACCGTATCGTAACCAATGTCTCCTCCATTGGGCCGCCCTATACTCGCACTCGATACATCCAGGCTATTACCGGTCAGATTGCCGCCGACCTTCAAACTCAGGTTGCCGCCAAAGTCCGGGTACCAGGCGCGGTAAAGACTATTGGAACCGCCATCCACGAATTGCTCGTTTTCACCTAGTGCATCATTGAGCACCTTGCCCGCCGCCGCACGCGCCTTGGGTTGGTTGTACGGGTCGTTGGCGTACGTTTCGCTGGCTGAACTGCCGGCGGTATAGACGCCGTACAGCGAGTCCATTTTCAGATCACCTGCCGACAGCAGCTCCAAGTCCGCTGCGCCGGTGCGAATGACACTCCAACGTTGGCTGCCGGGCTCGTATTCAGGTGCTCCGCCAGCTTCACAATGAAGTGGATTGTCGACACATAAGTTGGGGTAATCAAAAACTTCAAAGTCAACCGGCAGCCCCACCATGCTGGTGTCGCCGAACCAATCCAGCGATCCTGCTTCGGTCCAGACCATCGACGCCACGCCGAACGTGCCGTAGTGACTATCAGCCAAATGCAGATCACCACCCGCCAGCACCGGCCGTACGACCCGACTGTCCGCCGCCTGCGTATCGGCACCGGCCACCAGTCGCAATGACCAGGACTGCGAGCCCTCGGCCAGCATCGGCGCGATGGCCCAGTTGCTCCCCGCCACTTCCGGACGCAACTGCACCGACTCGACACCGGCCGGCAACTTGATGTCGGTACCTGACGGAATTTTCGAACCCACACTCAGTGCCAGGGCGCTGCTGAGACGCAGCACGTTGGTCAAGCCGTTACTCGCGCCTTCAATGTCTGGCAACGCAACGCCTTTGGGCCAGATCAGGTTGCCTATCGTTGCGCTGCTGCCCAGCAGGCTGCCCGCCCCGAGCACCGTGCCCGCCTGCAGGGTTTGGGTCGAAGCCAACAACGTGCCGGCCGCGAACAACAGATTGCCCTGTGCGTCATGCACCGCCGCGGCCAGCACCGTGCCGGCCGGCAGTACCATTGGCTGATCCAGCGTGGCGGCGACCGGCAACCGCGTTCCCGCAGCCAGGGTCGCGCCCTTGAGCGGCACGTCGAAGTTGAGCACCGAGCCGGCCGGGAACGCGGTGTCGACCTCCAGGGTCACGCCAGTGCCGGGCACGACGATATCGCCCGCCGCAAAATCAATGCCTGGCAACAGCACCCAGCCCTTGTCATCGTTGCTGGCGGGCGGCTGGGCAAAACCGTCGGTGATGCTGCCATAGATGTTCAGGTCACCGCCGGCGCGCAGCGTCAGGCTGGCGGATTCGCCGGAGCCGTAGACGTTTTCATCCAAAACGTTATGCGGATTGAGGCTCGCATAGCGATATTGCGACAGGTCCAGATCCCCCTGGACCACCAGGTCGCCATCGGCCGTCGCACTCACCACCTCTACACCGGGGCGCAGGTGGAACACGTCGCGATAGCGGCTGTTGTTCAGCCCGGCGAGTTTGCGCTGCAACAGATCGTTGTTGTCGTGAGCGTTGGTGATAAAGGCGGTGTTGTCGGGGTCCACCACATCCTTCAGCCATGCCTGATTGATGACCTGATAAGGCTTGCCGCTGGCCGCCGGCACGTTCACCAGCGGCGCGTCGCTGTATTGCCACGTAGCAACCAACGCAATCGAACGGGCGCCTTGTACGTCCAGGGCACCACTGGCATCGATCGCCACGTCGCCCCCCGACACGCCACTCAGTCGTGGCGCGCTGAGTTGCAACGTCCCGCGAGGCCGACCGTCGTTCATACCGGACGCACTGCCCAGCGCGACTTCGGTACCGTGGCGCAAATCGATACGCACGCCGTTACCCAGGGTCAGGAGACCTTCCCTGGCGGTCAAGTCAACGATGGCACGGTTCGGCGAGTCGATGATCTTGCCGTAGCTGTCCACCCGCAGGCGTCGACCATGGGCGTCAAGCACGGCACCGCTGCCCAGGGTCAGGGCATTCTTGGCAGCCAGGTAAATGCTGCCGACCCGCTCACCACTGGCGTACACCGTGCCGTTGATCAACAGGCTGCCGTTGTCCAGGGACACGTCAATGGACGAAGCCTTGAGTTCGTTGCCGATCACCAGGTCGCCCTGCTTGAGCTGGAAGCTGCGGGAGCCGAACACTTGGCCGTCGCTCAAGCGTTGGTTCAACGCGGCGAACTGTTCGCTGAGACTGCCATTGTCGCCCAGGCGCTGGGCCTGGATTTGCACGCCACCGGCCAGGTATGGCATGAGCGTGCCACCGGCATCGTATTCGCCAGTGCTGCTGGCGAGGATTCGTCCTTGCAGGTCGACAACCCCGGCCGTGCTGCCCAAGGCCACGGCGCTGAGCCGTCCGGCCTGGTTGTGGCGCGCCGACAGATCAATGCTGGAGCCAACCGCCTGGCGGATGTTGCCGTTCTGGCTTTGCAGGATCACCTCGCCACCAGCGCTGTAGCGCGTGACATCGTTGAAGGTGACCGTGCGACCCGCCACGTCGATCAGCGCCTCATCGGCCAGGGTCAGGTCATCCGTCGCGCTCAGGGTCAGTTTGCCGCTGGGCAACACCACCGCACTGGCCAGGTTGAGGCTCGCTCCCTTGAGGGACAACTCGCCCCCGAGCCCGGAGACAGTGGCCGGCTTAGCGGTCGCGCCCGTCACATTGACCGCACCGCCCGCGGTGATGCGGTTGACCGAACCGGCTTCGCCAGTCAGCAACGGGGTGAGGATATTCAGGTTGCCACCGCTGTAGGCGTAGCCCGTTTTAGCGTCATAGGCGCCCTGGCTCTGATACACCGCCAGGCTGCCCTTGTGATTGGCGGTCAAGCGTTCGCTGGCACTGAGGTTGACGTTGGCGAAGCCCAGGGCCAGGCGGTCCAGGGTGGTGATCGAGCTCGGTTGGGCGAACTCGCCATAACCGAACTCGATGCGCTGGGCCTGGATGTCCAGGCGACCGGCACCGGTGCCGGCCCCGCCGGCGATGACCGAACCCGGCGCGCCGACGGCACCGTTCCAGATCAGGTTGGCGGTGCGAATGGTCGCCACGTCGTTGACGCTGCCTGCGCCATGAATGGCCGGCGTGCTGAGCATCAGGTTGGCCAACCGCGACTTGCCCGTCACCGGGTCATAGGTGTCGAGACTGACAGTGCCGTAGAAATTCAACGCCTCACGCGCCGACAGTTCCAGGGTTTCCAGGGCCGGGGCGCCGTATTCGGTGTCTCCGCGCAGCAGGCGATCGAGCACGGTCTGGCTCAGGGTCAGGCCGGCCGGCAAGACCTGACGCGCCGCTGCGTCGCTCAATGCCGGGGCGGTGCCGACGTTGATATTGCTCAGGGCCAGGGTCAGGTGACGGGTGCCGTAGCGCACCTTGTCGTCCAATTCCAGGCTCCCTCCGGTGGCGGCGACGATGCTGCCCTCGGAATGAATTCGGGTGACGCCGCTGCATGGCGTCAGGCTGCAGCCGCCGATGTTGATGGTGCCGCTGCTGCCCGATGAGGGTGCCAACACGTTGAGCAAGCCGTTGGAGGCGGCCAGCAAGTTCTGACCACTCACATTGAGGTCATAGATAAAACCGTCATGGGCATCGTAGGCAGCCGCGCCACGACCAATGGTATTGATGGCGGCGCCTTGTTCCATCGACACCTCGCCGCTGGCCAGCAGGAAAACCTCCGGTGCCGCCAACGTAACACCTTCACGCAAGATCACTCTGGACGAGGTTCTACCTCCACTGCTCGAGGGCGTGATGTAGTTTCCGCTCTGCCCATAGAGCGTCAAGAACTGGCCGCCAATAACCTGACGTGATGCATTCAAGGCATTCAGGCTTTCGGCATTGAGGGTCACGCCCTCGAAGCCGGCCGTGGCCCCGCGCCCATCGGCAACGACCTCCAACGCCCCATTACCTCCAACCACCGTGACGGTACCGCCGTAGCCACCTTTTTGAGGCGCGAACTTGCCGATGCCTTTAAAGGAGAACGCCTGATCTCCCGCTCCTTGCGCGAGCTTCAACTTCAAAGTCTTGGCGTCCACCGGCAACAGGGCTCGTGGCACGCCCAGGCGTGCGGCATCGGCTACAGCGAACTGGGCGTAGCTGGTTTCGTTGTACTGCGAATAGCGACGCAGCACATCGCCCGAAGTCAGGATGACCTGGCTGGACAGACTGTTGCGCTGCTCGGTATTGACCACCGACAGCACCCCGGCGGTGGTCCAGGAGCCGTTGCGCATCTGCAACGCACCCGCCGTGGAACCCTGACCCGCCAGACCGTTGACCTCGACCCGGAACGCCCCCGGCAGCAAGGCATAGGTGGACGGCATCAGCGTATAGGTACCGGCGGCCAGCCCCGGTACACCGGCGCCAAGGGTGATTTGTTGTCCGATCCTGGGGTCCACTGCGCCGCCCTCGGGCGCCACTGGCGCGTATGCACTCTGGTTGCCCGGCACAATGGCGTAGACCGGGTTGCTGGACAGGCCCGGTAAAGTAAAGCCGCCGTTGGCACCGATTTGCACCAGCGGGTTGAAGCGCGCGTCGGTGGAGCCGCCACGGCCGGAAATGAAACCGGCACCCAGCAGATCACCGCCGCCCGAAAGATCGAGTACCGAGCCTTCCTGGGCCACAACAGATTTTCCGCCCAGAATCACACCAATATTCAGATCCCCGTTGCCATAGGAGATGGCCCCTTGCCCCAGAAGCACCACCTTCTTGCCCGCGTACTCATAACTCTGACCATCGACGGTACCGCCGTAAGGCAGAACCAGACCGAGGCCACTGACTGAAGTGAGGCTGTTCGGCAGCAAGTCCACTTGGCTAGTGATGCTAGTGCCGTCGTTGGTGCCGACCTCAATCAACCCCAGCGGGGCCCGAACCACCCCGCCCTGCTCGATATTCGCACTGCCCAGTTGTAAGTGACCGAATGCCGAATAAGGTACCTGAGGCGTCACCTGGGTAGTCCGCCCGATGACCAAGCTGCGCGCCGGGTCGTAGGCAGAGGTGCCACTCAAGCTATACCCCGCCAATACCCGAGCCCCGACCCCAGTCGCCGGATACAGTTGCGCCGCTTGCAGGATCATGTCCGAAGGAGTCATTAATTGCGTGGTAAAGCCCGTAGGCAATCCTTCGCTGGAGAATCCCGCCAGGAAGCGCAAATCACCACGGCTGCTTAACTGGACCAGGTCGAACCCGGCGCGCTCCAACTCGACCGTGGTGCCATTGGCCTGTCTCAGCGTGCCTTTGCTGCTGAATCTCACATTGCCCTGTACATCCAACAAGTCGGCGTTGACGGAAAGCACCGCCTTGTTCGCAAGTGGCGATACGTCGCCTTCGATCAGCGGTCGGGTATAGGAATCCATATTCGGTAGACTGGCCGCCGGCCCCGCCAGCAGCAGATGAGCTGCATTAAGTTGAACACGGGTGTCGGCTGGCGCGGCTGAGCTCAACCCGAAGCTACGCGCATATAGGCTCAGGCTTTGGCCGAGGGACAGCGACACGTCGCCACCGATACTAATAATGCCGTTACTCAGCAGAGACAGGCTGTCGAAGCCGCCCGCCTGGACCTGGTCCACACCCAAACGCCCATGACCATAGATCAACGCATCCGCCGAGGCCTCGGCGGTGTCGCTTAGCGGGCTCGCCTGGGCGGTTTGTCCCAGTACCAGTTCACGCAACTGCAAGACCCGGTCATTGACCGCGCTTTTCAGGTAATACGGTGTCTCCAGCGCCACCGACAAACTTCCCCCTGCGGCCCCCGTGCCACCGGAACGGGCACTGAATTCGCCGTCCAGGTACAGGCCATTGGCCGACGCCAGGGAAATACTGCCACCGTTGCTCGTCACCGATGTGCGTCCCTGGCCAGGAACATCCAGCATTGCCTGGCTGCCATCCGCTTGCAGGCGTGCCCCCTCGCGCATCACCACGAACAATTCCGGCGCCGAAGCCGATCCTTTCGCGACATCAATCTGACCACCAATGACAATCTCGCCACCGTCACGCACCAGACCATAGGTCTGGCCGCGCATGTCCTTGGCAGTCACGGCCCGACTGGAGACATCGATCAACGCTTGCTCGCCTAACCAGATGGAGCGTCCATGGCCTTGGGCATTGACCGGGTTGCGAACTGGGTTGCTGACGCTCAGTTCGGTGAGACTGACTCGTCCTCCCCAGGCGTTGAGGGTGCCGTTGACGGTCAGTTGACCGATGCTGCGCAAGTCGATGCCTTGTCCCGGATCGACGCTGATCACGCTTCCACGCCCGATGTTCAATACCGTGCTGGCCATGTCTGCCGCGCTGGAGTTCGCGGTACCGGCACTGAGGCTCAGGCTCGCGCCGTGGCGCTGGGTGAGAACACCTTTGATCGCATCTTCCTGATACAGCTCCGGCGTCCAGCGCTGCAAGGCATCAGCCGGTTCTGCGTTGCTGCCGGGAGTCAAAGCCTGCTCACCGAAACGGTACACCGGCATCGTCACATCGACCCGGGTCCCGTCGGCCACGGTCAGGCCTTGATTACCGGTGATGTCATAGGCCGAGAAACCCTTGTCGAAGAAATCGCCGCCCAGTTGCAAAGTGCCAGGTTCGAGAGGAATGTTGCTGTTGCCGATCAGCACTTTGCTGGCCGCCAGCTTCAAGGTCCCGCCGCCACTCACGCCGGTACCGCGCAGTTCACCTTTGAGGATCAAGTCACCGTTACCGGACGATGCACCAATACTCGCGGTCAAGGTCAGGTCACCGCCCTTGCCGCCGCGAGTCTTGCCATCGGCCATCACGGCAGCGCCGGAGCTGACGTCAATCAGGCTGCCCTGCTGCACATCGATATCGCCAGTACTGCGCACGGACACGCTGCCGCCGTTGATGAACGGCAGGCCTTGGCGGTCGTTGCCGTCGAGCAGCAGATTGCTCCAGCGCCCGGCGGTGTTCAGCTTGACGCCTTCGCCCAAGGTGACCGTCGCCCGCTGTCCCGTGGCGGGTGAAAGTGTGACGTCTGCCATCTGGAAATTATCCGTCCTGACCTGTTTGAGCACGTTACCCAAGGCAATGCGACCGCTGCGGGCAGTCAGGTCGGCGTTCACCTCGACCTGCGGGGCATAAAGCGTGATATCGCCGCCGTCGGCGACCTTGAGTGCACCGTCGACCTGGATGCCTTCAGCCGCCGCCACCTTGACCGCGCCGAGCTGGAAGCCATTGAGCAACGCATTGTCCAGCACCAGCTTGCCTTGCCGGTCAGTGCCGACCACCGAGGTCAGGTCCAGCATCGCGGCAAGCTTGTCGGCCACCTTGCCGACGGTGACCTGGTCGAAGGTTGGGTTCAGGCCACTGTTGATCACGCCGCTGGTCTTGTCATAGATCGGCGAGTAGCTGCCCACCCATAATTGCGCGCGACGGGCCACGGCGTTCTGCGATTGCTGGTAGCCGTCGAGGTTGAGGTTCGGCGCTTGGGTCTGGCGTTCGCCCTGGTAGACCTCGCCGACGATCTGACCTTCCAGCACCGCGTTGCGGGTCGACACCACCAGCTTGCCGGCATCGCGGCCGACGGTGTAGCCGGCTTCAAAACGCTCGCGCGGGGCAATCAGCGGATTGTAGTAGTAATCAGTCTGGCCCCAGCGTTGGCTGTGGTCTTCGTAACCCTTGTAGATGCCGGTGTAGAGGATGTCCCCCGGCGCCTTGGACAAGTCATACAAACGCCCGTTGGGGCCCTTGAGCCAGGACTGGCGCAAGTAGCCGCTCTGTACATCCAGGGTACCGCCAGACAGGTTCAGTTGCGCCGCCTGTTGGGTCACCACGTCGTTACCGGTGAACGTCAGGGTGCCGCCTTGCGCTGCCCACTCACCGGCGCTGTGACCTCGGGTCCCCAAATAGCCGCCGACTTCCAACAGCCCACCCGCCGTGTACCAGCGGTCGGTGGCGTAACCGTTGGTACCCGCCGGGACGTAGACCAGATCCCGCACGTCCACCCACACGTCGTTGTTGGTCAACTTGCCGCCTTCGCGGTTGACCGAGGCGTCACGCTGTTCGTTGCCCTGGACGTTGACCTTGATGGAATTCGATTCCATCGCCACCTTGACGCCGATGGCGCCGGACACGTCGATCACCACGCCATCGCGCACCAGGCTGCGACCGGCCGCGCTGACCGCAACCTGGCCGCCGGTGGCCAGGGTGATGGAGCCGTTCTGGAAGTCGACGCTGCCGCCACTGACGATCTCGACCCGCGACTGGTCGGTGCGGTCGACCACGCTGCTGAGGTTGTTGAACTGGCCCGTGATCAGGTTGTTCGGCGTGCCGTCCAGGCCGGCCGGTCCGGCATTGCGTTGGCTGTCCAGGGCGGCGCCGCCCGCGGCGTCGAGCAGCACCGCCGTGGCGCTGCCCTGCCCCAGGGTCACACTGCCGCTGCTGTCGCTCGCGGCGTTGAGTAGGTGCACGGTGCCGCGCGTATCCACCGAACTGCTCGCGACCGCCACCCCGTTCTGCTGCACGCGATGTCCAGTGAGGGTGATGTCGCCGGTGCTGGCCTGGATCAGGCCACTGTTGATCACGGTGCCGGCGCTGCTGCCTGACTTGAGTGACGTCGCGACCTCGTTGCCACGGGTGGTGGAGCGCAAGTTGCCGCTGGTGCCCTGGCCCCGGCGGATGTAGAAGCTGTCGCCCGCCGCCAGGGTGGTCTGGCCCTTGGCGGTGATGATGGAGCCGGCGTTCTCCACTTCCGAACCCAGCAGCAAGGCATAGCCACCGCCTGCGGTTGAAGTGGCGGCGCGGTGGGTTTCAATTTGCGCACCGCGTTGCACTTCGACCTTGCCGGCGGCATCGGTGAAGGTTGGCTGGGTGCCGGTGGCATCGACGTACAACCCGCGCTGGCTGAACTGCTCATCGCTGATGTTCGCCGCCACCGCCGCCAGGTTGCGCACGTTGACCTGGCTGCTGCCGCTGAAAATGATGCCGTTGCGGTTAACCAGCATCACCGTGCCGTTGCCCTTGATCTGGCCCTGGATCTGGCTCGGTCGCGCCTGCGGGTCGTTGACCCGGTTGAGCACGGCCCAGTCCGATTGCTGCTGGAAATCCACCGTGGTGTTGCGCCCGACGTTAAAGGTTTCCCAGTTGAGAATCGCCTTGTCGGCGGTCTGCTCGATCTTCACCGTGGTCTTGCCGCCGTCCTGGGTCTGCTGCGGTCCCTTGGCGTTGAGCCAGCCCTGGGTCAGGCTGTTATCGACCTTGAGCCCGCCCTCGCCCAAACCGTCAGGCACCACCTGTAACTGGCCGAACGCGGCTTGCCGCCCGGCCGCCTGTGCCGCTTGCTGGGCGGCTATCGCGGCCACGGTGTTGTTGAGGTTGGTCAGCGAACGCTGCAACTGCGCATTGGCCCGCTGCTGCTGCGCCAGGGGTGGCGGCATGCCTGGCTGCGCCGTTGCAGGTCGCCCCGCACCGCCGGCCTGAGGCGCGCCCTTGGCGGCAAACCAGGCCGAACTGAACGCCGTCGCTGCGTGGGCATTGCCGGCCACCATCAGCAGGGCAATGGCCTGGGCCAGCGGCTTGAGTCGCAACATCGACAACTCGCCATCGCGACGTGGGGCATTCAGGTTCGTCTGGGGTTTGCAGCGCAGCATCCTACTCATCCTTTCGGGTTCGCTCTAAGGGGGCGCAACGCAGTGCTATCAAGCTGCTAGCGTTGGTTATAGGGGATAGGCGGTTACAGCCGCTCGGGACCGAACGGATGTCATGAAAATTTCATATGGCTGTGTTGGTACGGGTGTGACGAAAAAAATCAGCAACGGCTTGCGCCGTTGCTGATCGGGTATTGCGGGTCGTTCAAGCGTGGGCTTACAGCGGACGACCGATGCCGTTGCAAGTGTTGGCGTGGCCGATGCTAAGGGCGTTGGTAGCGGTCAGGAAGCTGCTACGAACAGCTTGCTTCCAGGCAGCTGGCAACGGCACAAAACGGTTGGCGGTGATCGCTGCGTCGTTGGTGCTGGCTACTAAGCCGTTATAGTGACGGGCGATGAAGCCTCGCACTTGCGTACTCTGGGTGGCGTCGGCATAGCACTGGCTGAAGATCACGTTGGTGAAGCCCAAGATCGGGTAGCCGGTAGTAGGGTAAGCCACGACGCTTGGATCGTTAGGGTTGGTGGTTGCGGCGAACACTGGCACCCAGGCGTTCGGGTTGGCGCGGTTGGCGGCGGCTGGTACTGGAACAGCAGCGATGGCCGCCGAAATGTTTGCTGGTGCCGGAGAAATACCACCAACCCGCGCCACTTTTGTGGCGTCATCAAGACCCGCTAGCGTCGACGCCGCATAGGCAGGGCTCATGTAGGTAATACGACCTTGAGCTGCGTTCACCGCATCCATGACACCTTGACTGCGGTTAGCTGATACTGCACCGGCCGGTAGGCCGCCACTATAGGTGGAGGCGAAGTTGGTGGTGACAGAGAAGCTGCCTGTTTCCGCGCACTTTGCGCGCAGGAAGCGGGTGAACAATTCCGTGGTTCCGCTGCTCTCGGCACGGTAAACCACAGTGATTGGACCGGTACGGCCAGAGCCGTTGATCTGGCTCCAGTCGGTCAGGCGACCGGAGAAGATCCCGCACAGTTGGTTAACGCTCAGATCGACATTGGCGGTGCCGGCCTTATTGAACGGAATGGCAACTGAGGTCGCTGCCGAGGGCACCTGGATCAATGGCCCCCAAGTGGCACTGTGAGTAGAGTTGTAGTAGCTCAACTCAGTCGACGTGAGCTTCGAATCGCTGGCGGCCCAGTGAACGTTCTTGCTGGTGTCGCCTGCCACGAATCTGGTGTAGTCATTGCTCAGGAAAGCCTGTTTGCCATTGCCGCTACCCACACCGATGTAGGGAGCGAAACCGGCCGTCAACACGCCAGGCGTTTGGTAAAGCGGCTGGGGCAAGGTAGCGCCGCCACCGTTGACATCCGCCATTGCCAACGGCGCGCATATACCGCTGCACAGCAATGCAACAGCCTTGGATAAACGATTGAACATGACAAGACTCCTGTCTTGAGAAGCGGCGCCTTACCCGAGTGCATCGACCGTAAGCGCGGCTGAAGGGTGTGAAACAACAACCGTTAACTACAAAGAAATCAGCAACGGCTTTCGCCGTTGCTGATCGGTGTTGCGTGTTGCTCAGGCGTGGTGTTACAGCGGACGACCAATGCCGTTGCAAACGTTGGTGTTACCAATGCTGAGAGCGTTGGTGCTGGTGAGGAAGCTGCTACGAACAGCTTGCTTCCAGGCAGCTGGCAAAGGCACAAAACGGTTGGCGGTGATTGCGGCATCGTTGCTGTTAGCCGCAGTTGCGTTGTAATGACGGGTGAAGAAATCACGCACCTGAGTGGTTTGTGCAGCGTTGGCGTAGCACTGGCTGAAGATCACGTTAGTGAAGCCCAGGATCGGGTAGCCGGTGGTTGGGTAAGCCACAACGCTTGGATCGCTAGGGTTGGTAGTTGCGGCGAATACCGGTACCCAGGCGTTCGGGTTAGCGCGGTTGGCGGCAGCAGGCACGGTGACGGCTGCGATTGCGGCCGACACGTTGGCCGGGGCTGGGGAAACACCGGCAACGCGAGCGACCTTGGTGGCGTCGTCCAGGCCGGCCAAGGTGGTGGCGGCGTAATCCGGGCTCATGTAGGTGATGCGACCTTGGGCAGCATTCACCGCATCCATCACAGCTTGGCTACCAGTGGCGGCTACGGCGCCGGCTGGCAGGCCAAGGCTATAGCTGGAGGCGAAGTTGGTGGTGATGGCGAAAGTGCCGGGCACAGCGGGTACAGCTGTAGGGCACTTGGCGTTCAGAAAGCGGGTGAACAGTTCGGTAGTACCGCTGCTCTCAGCACGATAAGTCACAGTGATCGGGCCGGAACGGCCGGAACCGGTGATCTGGTTCCAGTCAGTCAGCGTGCCGGCGAACACGCCGCACAACTGAGCGACGCTGAGGTTAACGTTGGCGGTGCCGGTCTTGTTGAACGGAATGGCTACCGAGGTGGCAACCGAAGGTACCTGGATCAGTGGGCCCCAGGCAGCGCCGTGGGCAGTGACGTAGTTGTTCAGCTCAGTGGTGCTGAGCTTCGAATCGCTGCCAGCCCAGTGCACGTTCTTGCTGGTGTTGCCAGCCACGAACTTGGTGTAGTCGTTGTTCAGGAAAGCCAGTTTGCCGTTGCCGCTGCCCACGCCGATGTAGGGGGCAAAACCGGCGGTCAGAACACCGGAAGTCTGGTACAGAGGCTGAGGCAAGGTAGCACCACCGCCGTTGACATCAGCCATGGCGGCCTGAGCGGCGCAGAGGCCGGCGAGGGTCAGGGATACCGCGAGAACGTTGCGCTTAAACATGAAGAATCTCCTTTCATCGTGTTCGTACGTAGGTTGGGTGACGCGTGCTTGCCGTCATGGCGCTCGGTCCTGTGCCGATGGCGATGGGGTGAGGCCATGGGTTAGAAATTCGCAGCTTCCGGTGACAGATAAAGGAAAAAACCTCGGGAGCTGAGGGCTGTTTTTCAAGTTTTTTCCTCGGGTGTTCGAGCGCTCTGGGTTGAGGGTCCGGGCTGGTTTTGCGGGGATACGGCAAGGGTTGTAAGGGAAGCCGGCGGCAGGCGGTCGTGCGGCGGGTAAACATGACAGAACGAGGAACCCGAGTTTGGCGCGGGCATGACACGGGAGGTGTTGTGGCAGTGCAAAAATATTCGCAGCTGTTGTGGCGAGGGAGCTTGCTCCCGCTGGGTTGCGAAGCGACCCCAAGCAGGTTGAATCGATCGGGCTGATTTACCGGGGTGTCAGGGTTGGGGCTGCTGCGCAGCCCAGCGGGAGCAAGCTCCCTCGCCACGGGTTAGTGCGCGCCTTGCTACTGCACCAACTGATTGATCTCGATGATCGGCAGCAGCACGGCCATGACGATGACCAGCACCACCCCGCCCATGACCACGATCATCAACGGCTCCAGCAGCGCGGTCATGCCCATGGCGCGGCGTTCGATGTCGCGGGACAGGGTTTGCGCGGCACGTTCGAGCATGGGTGGCAGGCAGCCGGTCTTCTCGCCGCTGGCGATCAGGTGGATCAGCACCGGCGGAAAGACTTTTTCCACCCGCAGCGCCGCCGCCAGGTTGACCCCTTCGCGGACCTTTGCGGTGGCATCGCTGACGCTCAGGCTCAGGCGGTCGTTGGAGAGGGTCTGGCGCGCGGCCTCCAGTGCTCGCAGCAAGGGCACCCCGGCGCCGCCGAGGATCGCCAGGGTCGAGGCGAAACGCGCGGTGTTGAGGCCCAGCACAAATCGCCCGATCAGCGGCAGGCGCAGCACCCGCGCGTGCCAGTTCAACCGCGCCGCCGGCTGGCGCAGGTACAGGCGCCAACTCCAGAAGCCCCCGGCCAGGACGCAAAAACACAGCCAGCCCCAGGCCCGGATGAAGTCGCTGGCGGTGAGCATCGCCAAGGTCAGCCCGGGCAAGTCCTGGCGGGCCTGGGAGAACGCGCTGACCACCTGCGGCACCACGTAGCTGAGCAGGAAAATCACGATGGCGACCGACACCAGTCCCACCACGCCGGGATAGATAAACGCCGTGAGGATCTTGCCGCGCAGGTTGTTGCGCTCCTCGATGTAGTCCGCCAACCGTTCCATCACCTGGGCCAGGTCGCCGGACTCTTCGCCGGCGGCAATCAGCGCCCGGTAGATTTCCGGAAAGTCCCGCGGCCGCGCCGCCAAGGCTTCGGCCAGGCGCATGCCACTGCGCACATCGGCGCGCACTGCGCTAAGGGTCTGGGCGATGTGCTTGCGTTCGGCCTGCTCCACCGTCGCACTCAACGCGGCCTCCAGTGGCAGGCTCGCCCCGAGCAGGCTCGCCAGTTGGCGGGTGGCCCAGGCCAGGTCGTTGTCCGAGAGTTTGGCACTGAACAGACCGCCGCCGTTGGCCTGCGCCGTGTTGCGCTCGAGCTGCACCTGCAACGCCGTCAACCCGCGACTGCGCAGCAGGCTGAAGGCAGCGCCCTGGCTGTCGGCTTCCAAGTGCCCGGATTCGATCTTGCCCTGAGCGTCGGCGGCTTCGAAACGGTAGCGGTTCATCAGGCGTCCCGTGTTACGCGGAGGATTTCTTCAGGCGCGGTGGCACCACTGCGCACCCAGCGTTCGCCGTCTTCGCGCATGCTGAACATGCCGGCCTGGCGGGCGGCGGCGCGCAGTGCCTGCTCCCCTGCCCCTTGATGGATCAGCGTGCGGATGTCGTCGTCGATGCAGAACAGTTCATGAATGCCGGTGCGGCCGCTGTAGCCGGTCTGGTTGCAACTCGGGCAACCCACCGGGCGCCAGGTGCCGGGGGTGGCCGGTTCAGGTTGCTTGCAGTGCGGACAGAGCCTGCGCACCAGCCGCTGGGCCAGCACGCCAAGCATCGACGAGGCCAGCAGGAAGGGTTCGACGCCCATGTCGATCAGACGGTTGATCGCCGACACCGCGTCGTTGGTGTGCAACGTTGCCAACACCAGGTGACCGGTGAGCGAGGCCTGCACGGCAATTTGTGCGGTCTCCAGGTCGCGGATTTCACCGATCATGATGATGTCGGGGTCCTGGCGGAGGATCGCCCGCAGGGCCAGGGCGAAGGTCATGTCGATTTTCGCATTGACCTGGATCTGGCTGATGCCCGGCAGGTCGTATTCCACCGGGTCTTCGACGGTGAGGATGTTGTGCACGCTGGCGTCCAGCCGCGCCAGGGCGGCATACAGGCTGGTGGTTTTGCCGCTGCCCGTAGGGCCGGTAACCAGGACGATGCCGTGGGGCTGGCGGATCAGGTGGTCGAGCTTGCCGAGCACGTCCGGGTCCATCCCCAAAGTCTCCAGTTGCAAGCGTCCGGCCTGTTTGTCCAGCAGGCGCATCACCACCCGTTCGCCGTGGCCAGTGGGCACGGTGGATACGCGGATGTCGATCGGCCGCCCGGCGACACGCAGGGCGATGCGGCCGTCCTGGGGCAGGCGTTTTTCGGCGATGTCGAGCTGGGCCATGATCTTGATCCGCGACACCAGCGCGCCGTGCAAGGCCTTGCGCGGCGAGACCACGTCACGCAGCGTGCCGTCGACCCGATAGCGCACCACCGAATGGCTCTCGTAGGGTTCGATGTGGATGTCGCTGGCCTCATCCCGGGCGGCCTGGGTCAGCAGCGCGTTGATCATGCGGATCACCGGCGCGCCGTCCTGGGTGTCCAGCAGGTCGGTGATCTCGGGAATGTCCTGCATCAGCCGGTCGAGGTCCACCTCGTTTTCCGCCGCGCCGACCACGGCGGCAGCACTGCCGGTGTCGGCGTAGGCGGTATTGAGCAGGCCGTCGAGTTCCTCGTCACGCACCCGCTCCAGCCGGACCTCGCCGAACTGGCGACGGACTTCACTGATCGACCAGCCCGGCGTCGACGGGCAGACCATCAGCACCGCCTCCTCCCCGGACTGGCGCAATACCAGGCGCTGGGCCTTGGCCCAGGCGTATGGGAGGGTGTTCATGAGCCTCCTCCTATCGCTGACATCCCCGTGGCGAGGGAGCTTGCTCCCGCTGGGCTGCGCAGCAGCCCCAAAACCCAGCGCCGCGGTGGTTCAGGCAGAAGGTGTTGAACCTGAGTGGGGCTGCTGCGCAACCCAGCGGGAGCAAGCTCCCTCGCCACGGTATTCATCGTCCGACCGGCTCCGTTGCAGGCACCGCCTTGATCACCGCCCTCGGCGTTTGCAGCCCGGCGGGCGTGGCGCCTGGAATCGCCCGGGCCGAGGCCGGCAGTTGCGGCGCCTGTACGTCCGGCAGCGCCCAGCTGCGCTCCGGTTGCAGCAGGCCTTGGGCGCGGCGCATGAAGTCGTAGCGGTTCAGGGTGATGCCGCGACCCGCCGCCGTGTCGCGGATGATGTAGGGCCGCAGGAAGACCATCAGGTTGGTCTTGGTGACCTGACGCCGCTCGTTGCGAAACAGCGCGCCGATGCCGGGGATGGTCGACAGCCACGGCACCGCGTCATTGCTCTGGCTGTAGCCGTCCTGCAGCAGCCCGCCGAGGACCATGATCTGCCCGTCGTCCAGCAGGATGCTGGTGTCGATCGCTCGTTTGTTGGTGACGATCCCGGTGGTGCTGGAGGCGCGGTTGTCGACACTGCTGACCTCCTGGTAGATGTCGAGCTTGACCGTACCGCCCTCGGAAATCTGTGGCCGGACGTTGAGCTTCAGGCCGACCTCCTCACGGGTGACGGTCTGGAACGGGTTGTTACTGGTGCCGCCGCCACCGGTGACGTAGCTGCCACTGACAAACGGGATGGTCTGGCCGACGAAGATGCTCGCCGCTTCGTTGTCCAGGGTCAGCAGGTTCGGCGTCGACAGCACATTGGTGCCGCCCTTGCTCTTCAAGGCCCGGGCCAGCACCTTGAGGTCGAGGATCTTGCCGATGCCGGGGATGTCCACGGTGCCGTTGACCAGGCCCAGGTTCAGGCCCTGGGGCAACACGTCGATGCTGGTCTTGCCGTTGAGGTTGAGCCCGGTGCCGCCGAGGTTGACCCCGCCGATCACGCCGCTGCCGCCGAGGTTGCCGGTCTGCCATTGCACGCCGAACTCGCTGGCGTCGTCTTCGCCGACTTCGACGATCAGGCTCTCGATCACCACCTGGGCGCGGCGCTGGTCGAGCAGGTCGATGACCTCGCGCAGGTTGCGATACAGCGGGTCCGGCGCGGAAATCAGCAAGGTGTTGGTGGTGGCATCGGCCTGGATGGTCACGCCACCGGCGCTGAAGGCGGTGTTCTGCTCGCTCTGCGTCGTGCTGGAGGTTTGCCCGCTGCTGCCTTGGCCATAGCCGCTGCCGCTGCCGCTGCCCGAGGTGGTGCTACTCACGGGGCTGGCTGCGCTTTCGTTGCCCTGCCCGCTCTGGCCGTTGGTGCTGGCGCCCATGCTGCTGAGCACCGAGCGCGAATTGTCGTTACCCTCGCCTTCGCTTTCCCCGGTGAGCAAACCGCGCAGGGCCTGGGCGAGTTTGGCGGCCTGGGCGTTGCGCAGGTAGACCACGTGCAGGTTGCTCGGGTTGTTCTGCGCGTTGTCGAGCTTGTAGATCAGGTTGCGCGCCAGCTCGGTCCGCTCCGGGCTGCCGGCGCGGATAATAATCGAGTTGGAGCGCGGGTCGCCGATCACATTGATCTTCTGCGTCTGGTCGCCGCCCTGGGTCTCCAGCAGGTCGGAAACCATCTGGGCGATGTCCACGGCGATGCCGTTCTGGATCGGCACCACATCGGTATCGATAGCACTCGGAGTGTCGATCCCCTCGATGAGCTGCGCGACGCGAGAGAGATTCTCGGCGTAATCGGTCACCACAATGGTGTTGTTGCCGGGGTACGCGTTGATCGGGTTGTTCGGTGAGACGATCGGGCGCAGCACCGGGATCAGGTTGACCGCGTTCTCGTATTGCAGGCGAAAGGTGCGAGTCAGCATGCCGTTGCCGGCCGGTTTGTCAGCATTGTAGATCGGCCCACCCAGCAACTTGGCATCGGCTTCCGGGACCACTTGGGCGACACCGCCGACATCGACCACGCTGAAGCCCTGCATGCGCAATGCCGCGAGCAGCATTTCATAGGCCTGGCGGGCCGGCACCTGGCCTTCGGAGACCAGGGTCAGGTTGCCTTTGACTCGCGGATCGACCAGGAACTGCTGACCGGTGGAACGCGACAAGGCGCGCACCACCGCCTGGATATCGGCCTCGACAAAATTCAGCGTCACCGGTTGATCACCCAACGGATTGCTCGCAGGGGCATCGCTACGCGGCGTGCGGGCGCGGGCGGTCAGGTCGACCTGATGGCGCACCGGCGGTTTCTGCTCGCGGGACGCCTGGGCCCGTTGCCGGTCCAGCAACGCGTCACCGCTGCGCTGGGTACTGCCCAGCGGGATGCCCAGTTCGCTGTCCACCAGCAACGGTGGCTGCGAGGCCGGTGGCGTGCTGGTGCACGCGCCCAAAGCAAGCAACAGCAGCGGCGCGGCCTTGCGCCAATGTCGCGGGTATCTGGACCCCTTCATGAAGCTTCCTTAGCGCTTGACGCGTGGTTCATGCGAACGGTTCCGGACAGAGTGCCGGGGGTTGGGTCGGAACTGGCCGGGGCCGTGCGCTGCAAGCGGGCCTCGATCACTTCCAGGGAAAATTGTGGTGGACTGCCGAGCAGCCAATCGATCACCCCGTCCGCCGGCGCTTCGGTGAAAGTGAGTTGCCACGCGTCAGGCGCCGCGGTGCCCGGCGGTTGTAACTGGTAGCGCTCGCCCAGGCCGCTGGCATCCAGAGTCTGGCGCAGGGCGACTTCAAGGGATTGGCCCTGGGCAGGTCCGCCAACGTCGCGCAGCAGCACTTCGAGGGCTTCGGTCTGTGAGCGCAGCTTCGGGGTTTCGGCCTGCCAGTAAGCGATGGTTTTCAACGCCGGCTCGATCAACGCCAGCCAGACCAGGCCGCTACCGAGCACCAACGCCGCCAGGGCCACGGCACGTTGCTCGCGGGCGGCCAGGCCCTGCCAGGCCGTGCGAAGGTTTTGCCAACGCGCCTTCAGCTGTGCCGCGGTCAGCTTATTCATCGTTCGCTTCCTGGTTTTCGTCGGGGCTGTCTTGCGCTTCCTGCCCGGCCGGAGCCACGCGCAACGTCCAACCCTGGTCAATGGCGGCGACCTCGATGCCGGCCTGCGCCAGGGGCATTTTCCAGTCGTCGCCCGCCGCGACTTTCTGCGCTTCGGCGACGAGCTTGAGGCGCAACTCAGCGTTTTCGAACACCAGTTCCTGCACATTGCCGCTCATGAACGGCATGGCGCTGCCCGCCTGCCTTACCAGGCTGGCGAAGCGCTGCCCAGGCTCCGCCAGCGAGCCGCTCTGGCGCGCGGCGATTTGCTGACGGGCCTGCTGCAAGGGATTGAGAATCACCGGCAGTTGAGGGAACGCCTGCTTCACCCGTTGACTCATCTGCGCCTTGAGCCGCTGCCCCTGGGCCGCTTCACGGCTGGCATAAAGATTGAGCCCGCCCCCCCACACCGCCACCGCCAGCGCGCAGATGCCCGCCGCCCGCCCCCAGCCGCCGCGCCCGGAACGCCCCTGCGTCAACCCGGCATGCAGGCCCCAGCCCGGCGCGACGCCAGTCCAGCGCTGGGTGACGGGCAAGCTGTCAGTCGTCACTTGCGGCGGCGACTCGCCCACCCAATGCAGGCCGCTGCCCATTTCCACAAGCCACTCGTCCAGCGCATCTTCCAGCAACGGCTGGACCACCGCGTGCTGCAAGCCATGACGCACCAGCAAGTGCCCGTCTTCGATACACGCCACTGGCCCCGACAACACCGGCAAGGCGTAGGCGGCCGGATACAGGCCGCGCAACTTGAGGCCGGCCTGCAGCAGGATCTGACCTAATAGGTTCAGCGACGCACGGTCCAGCCAGGCGACCGCTACCTGCCCGTCCGCATCGCGCGGGCCGTGGGCCACTTGCATCTGTTCAGTGGCACCGAGCATCAGCGCCTGGGCCGCGCAGGTCACGGCGGCGGTGGTTTTCGCCGCGGACAACGGCGGCAGCTCCAGGCGCGTCAGCAAGCTGTCACGCGAATGCAGGAAGCATTCGACCGGCTGCTTCTTCGTGCACTGGCCAAGCGCCCGGAGTGTGCTGAGACCGGCCTCACGCACCTGCCCTTGGCGATCCAGCCAGGCAAATGCCACCGGGCTGTCGAGGCCAAGACGATCCAGCGGCGCCAGGGCAATGCGCAAACGGCTCATACACCCACCCGCGACCAGATCACCTGAGGCAAGCGGTCCTGGCTGCATTGGAGCAAGGCATCCAGTTCGACCCGCCGTTGGCCGCTGCGCACCTGGCCCCGCAGGCGGAACCAGTCGCTGGCGATGCCGACCTTGACGGTGCTGACGTCCAGTTCGGGCATGCGCAGGCGGTTGACGAAATCCCCGCGATTGATGAACCAGTGGCCACCGTCGCGTTCATTGATCAGCGCCTGGGCGCGTTGCAGCGACAATCCCGGCACGTAGGCGGCGAGCACCGCGGCGCTGGCGGTGTTGCCGTTGAGCCAGGTGTTGGCCGGCAGGATCGTGACGTAAGGGGCCAGCATTTCCAGCAGTGCCGGGGTGACGCCCTTGACGCTGAGCAGGTCTTGTAAAGTGCGCAGCATCGGCCGGGTCGGCGCCAGCGTGTCGGAGGCGTCCGGCGAGGTGCTGCGGCCGCTGTCGAACGTGCTGCTCATGGACGCCTGGCCCGCCCGCGGCGGATTCAACAGGCGCGGGTAGCCAGCAATCACCCGCTCGACGATACGCGCCCGTACCGTGGCGGCGACACCCAACTGCTCGCACAGCCGCTCGAAGGCGCGCAGCTGTTCCTGGTCCAGCTGGTCATCGACCACCAGATTGCGCAGGTTGAACTTGCCTTGTTCATCCTCCAGTTGCCCTTCGAATGGCGTGTCGACCTGGCCGGAGCCCGGCATCAGAATAGGTTTCGCCCAAGGCTGGCCGAAGCGCGTCAAGGGATCGCGCTGGCGAACGTCCCAGAGCAACTGGCGACTCACCTGCAGGCCGCCTTGCAACCGCGCCGCGCCCTGGATGCGCAGTTGCTCGGCTTCCAGGCTGCGGGTGAACAAGGTCTGGCGGGTGAGCATGCCGCCGGCAATGACGGCCACCACGGCAGCAATCAGCAAGGCACTGATCACCGCCATGCCGCGCTGCTTCGCCGCTGTCGGCGAATTCGTGCGCATCACGGCCCTTATAACTGCCAGGAGCCGATGTCGGCGTTCACACCGTCGCCGTCAGGCTGGCCGTCGGCACCAAGGGAAAAGATATCGACCTCGCCGTTCGCGCCAGGATTGAGGTAGTTGTAGGGGCGGCCCCACGGATCATTGGGCAAGCGGTCCAGGTAGGAACGCCAGGTGCTGTTCTTGGCATCGGCCGGCCGCTCCACCAGCACCTTGAGGCCCTGGTTCATGCTGGGGTAGCTGCCGTGATCGAGGCGATAAAGCTTCAAGGCCTGCATCAACCCGCCGATGTCCTGCTTCGCCGCCGTGGCACGGGCCTGGTCAGGTCGATCAAGAACCTTGGGCACTACCATCGCCGCGAGAATGCCGAGGATGACCACCACGACCATGATCTCGATCAGGGTGAAGCCCCGCTGCCCGCGTGGGCCTCGGGAACGGGCGTAACAAGGGGCGATGTGCATCTCGACGGTCCTTCCTGGATTCGATTCGAGGCGCAGTGTTGCAAGAAAATATGTCAGCGATATTGAAATTGCTCAGGAGCTTGCGTCGTCAATCTGTAAAGAACATTGCTCAGGCTTGGGTACTGCTTTCGTCCCCTCGAGCCGACCGATGTCACGCCCAGCCCCACAAGCCGGTTTCACCCTGATTGAAGTGCTGGTGGCCCTGGCGATCATTGCCGTGGCCATGTCTGCCGCAGTGCGCGTGGCGGCGGTGATGACCCAGAGCAACGGCTTGCTGCGAGACAAGTCCATCGCCTTGCTGACGGCTCGCAGCCAATTGGCGCAATTGCGCCTGGAAGGACACGCGACGCCGGGGATGAAGGTTTTTGAATGCGATCAGGGTCGCTTGCTGCTGCGCTGCGAGCAGAACCTGCGCCCGGCGGAAAACGGGCGGATGCTGCGGGTCGAGCTGAGCGTATCCGACCGCAGCCGCGAGACGCCGCCCTTGGCTCGGCTGGAGACCTTGCTCAGTCGGGAAAAATAACCGGATGCACACGATCTTTCTGTGGCGAGGGGATTTATCCCCGTCGGGCTGCGTAGCAGCCCCTTTTCAGGCCGATAACCGAGTGGATATTCAATTTTGGGGCTGCTGCGCAGCCCAGCGGGGATAAATCCCCTCGCCACAAAGTTCAGCGGAGCAGCGACGGCAAACTCACTGAATCCGGCAGCCGCGCCAGTTCCAGCCGGGTCTGTTCGCCGCCGCGTTCGATCACCACGGCCTGCGCCTCGATCGCTACCAGCCTTACCCCTTGGGCTACCCGCTCGCCGGCCAGGAAACTGCGCGGTGGTCCGTCGTTGAGACTCAGGATCGCCACCGCGCCGCGGGCACCGGCCATCACCCCGCTGACCTTGATATCCACCGCCGCCGGTTGGTTGGAAAACCACTGCAATGCAGGACTGTCGGAACGCTCGGCCAGGCGTTGCGGGGCCACGTCCGGGGTGCGCGACTCGGCGGATGTCAGCAGCAGAGAAGACCAGGTCGCCACTCCGGCCAACGCTGCCACCAGTCCCAGCGCCTGGACGATATGCGCCGGGGAGACTCGTTCCGTGAACGTCATGACCTGATCTCCTTGTTTGATTCCAGCGTCCAGCGTACGCGTCAATTCTCTCCGTTTTATTTCACATCCTTATCATCTTCAGCGTGCACGATGATCATCAACGCAAAGGAGCGCGCCCGGATGCACGGCAAGCAACGCGGTTTTACCCTGATCGAATTGATGGTTGTGCTGGTGATCGTCGGCATCGCCAGCGCGGCCGTGAGCCTGAGCATCAAGCCGGACCCGGCGAAGCTGCTGCGCCAGGATGCCGAACGGCTGGCCCAGCTGCTGCAACTGGCCCAGACGGAAGCCCGCGCCGACGGGCGACCGATCACCTGGCGCTGGGACGCCAAGGGCTTCGGCTTCAGCCGCCGCCCGGACCAGGGAGTGGGGCTCGATCGCTTCAAGGAAGACCCGCATCTGCGCCCGCGACGGTGGCAAAGCCCGTCCATGGAGGTACGTGTGGAACCCCGGCAACGCGTGGTGCTCAATGCCGAATGGATCGGCGTGCCGCTACAGATCCGCCTGTCCGACGGCCAGAACAGCTTCACCTTGCAACGCAGCGCCGCCGGTCGGGTATGGGTTCAATGAGCGGCCGGGAGACAGGCTTCACCTTGCTTGAAGTCATGGTGGCGATCCTGCTGATGGCGGTGATCAGCCTGATCGCCTGGCGCGGGCTGGACAGCGTGACCCGCGCCGACAGCCACTTGCAGGCCAGCACCGAGCAGACCGAAGCCTTGCTGCGAGTGCTGAACCAGCTGGAGCGCGATGTGGCCCTGCGGGCCGGCGTAGAGTTGAGCGAACCGCTCAAGCCAGGGGTCGACAACGAGCCATCGACCGCCCCGCCCGCCCTCACCCTGCGCAGCACCGAAGGCCAGGGTTTTCGCCTTGACGTTATCCGTGAGGCCGCCGATCAGGGCGGTGGCTTGCAACGGGTACGCTGGTGGCTCAAGGGCGACACACTTTATCGCGCCCAGGGCCAGGCTCGCAGCCGCTACCCTCTACCGGCGCCGGGTGCGGGCGTGGCTGTGTTGAGTGAGGTCAGCGATGCGGGGCTGCGATTCTGGGACAGGGAAAAGGGCTGGCGCAAACTCAGCGGCAACCGGCAGGAGGATCCGCCGGGCATCGAGATCAGCCTGACCCGGCAGACACCGCAAGGGCCGGAGAAGTATCGGCAGGTGCTGGGGCCGTTGGAGTAGCCCGTCCGTCAAGAATGTGGGAGCGGGGTTGCTCGCGTTTCTCTGTGGGAGCGAGCTTGCTCGCGATGGCGGCCTGAGAGTTGGCCAGGGTTTCGTTGACTGACTGGGTACATATCCGTTGCTGCGGTAACGGCTGCTTGGGGTTCCGCCCTTACGGCGGGTCACTTTTTTCAGACGCCAAAAAAGTAACCCAAAAGGCTTTGCCGGTATGACTCACCCACATAGGTTACAAATCAGTTCACTCACATAGGTAACAGTTTTTAACTGGCAGGGTCGGTTTTCGAGGATCTGACCATGCCATGGCGAGAGCTGAAACCTATGGACCTGAAACTGCTATTCATCGCGGACTACATCAAAGGCCCGCCAAGCTTCAGTGCGCTTTGCCAGGCTTACGAGATCAGTCGCAAGACTGGCTATAAATGGGTCGAGCGGTATGAGAAGGAAGGGCCGGCGGGACTGGAAGAACATAGTCGTCGTCGGCTTACCCAGGAATGGGTAGTGCCCCTGGCTGTCCGTGAGGCGATCATTGAATTACGCGGTCGGGGTGAGACAGAGCCTGGCCCCAAGAAAATTCAGGCGGCTTTGCTCGAGCGTTTCCCTGACCAGACGCCGCCATCAAAGACGTCGATCTACAACATTCTAAAGAAAGCTGAGCTGGTCAAACCACGCCGATTGCGTCAACGGGTGGCGGTTTATCCCAAACCACTGCAGAAAGCAGAGGCTCCCAACCAGCTATTCAGCGCCGATTACAAAGGCCAATTCCTGACAGGTGCGGGTGTCTGGTGCTATCCATTGACGATCATGGACCATGCCAGTCGTTTCTTGCTCGCTTGCCACAGCATGGCTAACACCAACTTCCAGGAAACCCAGGCGGTGTTTACTCAGGTGTTTCGTGAGCATGGTCTGCCGGAGCGCATTCGTACCGACAATGGTGTTCCGTTTGCGAGCAAAGGGCGTGCGGGCCTTTCCCAATTATCCATCTGGTGGTTGCGTCTAGGGATCATTCCTGAGCGGATCGCACCCGGCAGGCCGGAGCAAAATGGCCGGCATGAACGTATGCATCGAACGTTGAAAAGTACTCTTCCGTCACCACCAGCGGTAGCGTGGGAGGCCCAACAACGGCACTTTGATCGTTTCAGGCAACATTACAACTATGAGCGTTTCCACGAGGCTCTAAAGCAGAAGACACCCGCGTCCTGCTATGAGCCTTCGTCCCGCCAATACCCTGAGAAGCTTCCTGAGATGACCTACCCGAGCCATATCGATAGCCTCCAAGCGGACTGCTCGGGCATCGTCAATCGTCGTGGTCTAAGGATCTACGTCGGCTATGTGCTCAAGCACCAGACCATTGGACTGGAGCAAATAGAGGACGGGATCTGGGATGTTATCTTCGGCCCAATCATCCTTGGACGGATTGACGTAAGAGATGCCATTGATGGCTACGTGACACTCCGGGTGTTACCTATGTGAGTGCACTTTTTTGTAACCCATGTGGGTGATCCGTATATTGCCCCACCACTCGGTGCCTCGCCAAGGCTCGGCATGCCCTCACTCCGGCATTGCTCCGTGGGCCCGCCGCGAAGGGCCATCCATGGCCCAGCGCGGCTATCCCGGCATCCATGCCGGGATGCTCACTGCGCAATGCCTGCGTTCGGCCAGCGTGGTTAACGGGGCGTCTCAGATCAAGATCAAGATCAGGATCAAGATCAAGATCAAGATCAAGATCAGGATCAAGATCAGGATCAAGATCAAGATCAGGATCAAGAGCGAGGCGGTCTGGTAGGCCGCCTGCCTCCTCTGCTTTACCCCGATCTAACTGTGGGAGCGAGCCTGCTCGCGAAGGGGCCAGCCCAGGCGCCGCTGAACTAACTCAACACCACCACCCCACCCGGTAACTCGGTGCACTTGGCGCCATAGGCATCGCGAATCAGCAGCGCCACCCCAGCCAGTTGATCGAGGCGGAAACGGGCCTGGACCTTGCGCAAGCCCAGCTCGCGGTTGAGTAACAGCAACATGCCAGGCCGATAACGGTTGATCTCGTCGATGACGCTGGCCAGGGTCGCATCGTTGAACACCAGCACCTGTTCGCGCCAGGCAACGGCGGCGGATACATCGGCCGCCTGTGGGCTGCCGACCTGGCGGGTGTCGTAGGTCAATTGCATGCCCGGCTCGAGGCGAAACTCTCGGCCCTGCACTTGGACTTGCACGACGCCCTCCAGGCAGGTCGCGCAGACGCTCTGGTCGATGTAGCGAACATTGAACCGCGCCCGCGCGGCGCTGATCCAGCCGGAGCCGGCCTGGACGTTGATCGTCGTGGTGCTGCTGCCGGACACTTCGACTTCGCCGGCGAGCAATTCCAGGCCCTGCCCGCCCTCGGCCAGCGGCAGGCGGCTGAGGCGAGTCTGGGTATTGAGTTCCAGGCTCACGCCATCGCCCAGCTCGACCCGGCGCTGTTCGCCCACTTCGGTGACGTAGTCCGCAGCGAGCCCGGAAACGCCACCCGGCACCGTGGCGCGGATCAGCAAGAAGCCCACGGAGGCGGCCAGCGCGCCACCGAGCAACGCCCGACGGCCAAAATGCCGAGGCCCATGCGCCGCTTCGGCGGCCGGTCGCAGCCCATGCCACAGCGTCTTGGCCTGCTCGAACGCCTGCGCATGTTCGGCGCTCTGCCCGCACCATTGGCGCAAGGCGCGGGCATCGGCGACGGTGGCGCGTCCCGAGGTCAGCAGGATCAACCAGTCACGGGCCTCGCCGGCCAGTCGGGCCTCGGGCGTATCGTCAGGGGACGCGATGCTGAAGATATTCAAGCGCACACACACTCATGAATGGGTCGGGTCTCTACTCTCAAGACGGTTTTCCCGCGCCGGGACCGAACCGTTGAATGACTTTTCTTTCCAGGCGCAGGGCGCAATGCCCCAACGCAGCCTTGATTTCCTTCTCCACCATGCGCGTGGAGATACCGAAACGCTGGGAGATCTCCAGGTGCGGGGCCTCTTCCAGGCGCGCGGCAATGAAAATCCTGCGGCGCCGCGCCGGCAACTCGTACAACGCCTTAAGCAGGGTCTGCAACTCCTTCTGGCCGCCCACCACCCGAGCCGGGTCCAGCGCTTCGTCGGAGATTTGCAGCAGCTCTTCGATCTCGCTGCCGGTGAGCAGACGAGCATCGGACTGCCGGCGGTCGGCGGCAATGTTCAGGGCCATGCGGTAGAGGTAGGCGTTAGGCTGGACGATCTCCGGCGTGTCGCCCATACGGTCGACCCGCAGGTAGGTTTCGTGCAGCACATCGTTGGCCAGTTCCTCGGAACCCAGGCGCCTGCGCAGGCGCACCTTGAAATCCTCATAGGAGGTGAGGAACAGCTTGACCATCGGGCTGCGGCCAGCGTCTTTCATTGCCCGAACACCTCTTCCCCTGCTGTGCATTCCATGCTTTTTCCTGATGAATCGGGTAACAAAAGCAGGGTCACCGGCTGGCGCAGCGAACTGGGCGCCGGACGGTCGATCCTGAGGTTCTGCAAACTGTTGACCAAGGCTTTGTCACGCAACACATCACCCGTGGAACTGACCAGCCGACTGTTTTGCACCACGCCGTCGCGTCCGATCCACACTTGCAACAACGCGCGAAAACTGCCCGGTCGGGTCAATGGCGAACGGCACAGGTTGCGCTGGATGACCGCCTGGATCGTTGCCGCATAGTTGCTGTCGCTCAATCCGGCTGTGGCGCCCGGCGGTAATGGCACCTCGCGAACCTGTACCGGTTGCAAGGTGAATGCATCCGCACGGGCATACTGCGCCGCCAGCCCGGTACCACTGAGCAGAACAGTCAGCCCTTGGGCAGGCGTAAACAGCCCCTGGACGCCCATCGTCTGGCGCCGGTTCGACAAGGCGTGATCCACCAGCACCGCCATGCCCGTGGCCCGACTGAATTGCTCCAGTGCCGGGGCCAGTTCCTGAGGCGCAATGTCCAGGTCCACCACGCCGGCCGCCTGGGCCGGCCCGGCCAGCAGACACCACGCCACCATCAGCCACCCCAAGGGCGCCCTGGCCAATCCACGCCTGCGTCCGCCCCCGGTTATGCCCTGCTGCACGACTGACGTATCCGTTGAAAAACGTCATCCTGATGGGTGTTTATGAATGTCGTATGACACCCGACACAAATCCCGCGCGCGGCACTAGACTGGTGCCGAAACGATGAGCCACCACCGTGGCGGGCCAGGAGGTCAACGATGAAACAGTGGATGAGCATGACGGCCGGAATCGGCTTGCTGATGACTTTGCCCGGGGTCCAGGGCGAAGAAGCCCCGGCCTGTATCGAGGTGACTGTCGGCGGCTACAAGACCCCGGATTACAACTGCCTGAGCCGCCAGATGGGCAACGACCCCGAGGCCGCCGCCGCTGCGCAACACGCGCAGGACAGGCTGGATGTGCCGGTCGACAAACGCGCACCGAACAGTGTCGGCCTCGCGACGCCGGCAGCCACCGGTGTGCGAATGGGCAACACTTTTGGCACGTCGGTCAAGCCCCAGCGACCGCCTGCTCCCGTACCTGGTTCGCCGCTGCCCAGATAAACGCTTTTTCTGAAGCGACAGTTTGCTTGCGCTCGGTGTGGCCGCGACGCCACGACTCGCCATACGCATAGAACAGCTGTCCAATGTGCGTTATTCATAATGGCTGCTATAACCAATAAGACTAAATGGATAGCCTTCCACTTATCGATGCGGTGGAGGTTTGGATGAATTCGCGTAAAAGGATCCATTGCGCGTTCGCTTTGGCTGGATAGATTCAAGGCCGATATGGAGATCCCCCCTGTGGTGTATGTAGAACTATGTGAGCAAAGCGCCACACCCCTTCATTCTGCCTGCCTGGCTGAGGACGCTGCCCAGCCTCCTGAATGGCTGACTGCCGCTCGCACGTGAGCCAGGGGACGCCGTAATGGCAATTACGCAAAACAACCGGTTGGTGCAGGTCGACAGTCCCCTCGGCGGCGATGTCCTGCTGCTGCAAAGTATGGACGGCAGCGAAGAGCTGGGGCGGTTGTTCCATTACGAGCTGGACCTCACTTCCGAAGACCGGGCGATCAAGTTCGACCAGTTGCTGGGCAAGCCGATGGGCCTGACCCTCGAGCTCTATGACGGAGGCAAACGTTATTTCCACGGCATTGTCAGCACCTGCCGACAGCTGACCGGGCACGGGCAGTTCGCCGGGTATCGCGTCAGCCTCCGGCCCTGGTTCTGGCTGCTCACCCGCACCTCGGATTGCCGGATCTTCCAGAACAAGACCGTGCCGGACATCATCAAGCAGGTATTTCGCGACCTCGGCTTCTCCGACTTCGAAGACAGCCTGAGCGGCAGTTACCGCGAGTGGGAATATTGCGTGCAGTACCGTGAGACCAGCTTCGATTTCGTCAGTCGGCTGATGGAGCAGGAAGGCATCTATTACTACTTCCGCCATGAGAAGTCCCGCCATGTACTGGTGCTGGCCGACGCCTACGGCGCTCACTCCACGGCGGCGGACTACGCGTCGGTGCCCTTCTATCCGCCCGATCGGCAAATGCGCGAGCGCGACCATTTCTACGATTGGCAGATGGCCCGTGAAGTGCAACCCGGCTCGCTGGCGTTGAACGACTATGACTTCCTGCGGCCGCGCGCCAGCCTTGAGGTGCGCTCCAGTGTGCCGCGAAACCACAGCAACGGCGAATACCCGCTCTTCGACTACCCCGGTGAGTACGTCCAGAGCAACGATGGCGATCACTATGCGCGAACCCGCATCGAAGCCATCCATAGCCAGTTCGAGCGCGTGCAGCTGCGTGGCCGCGCTCGCGGGCTGGGGTCCGGCCATTTGTTCACGCTGACCGGTTATGACCGCGCGGACCAGAACCGCGAATACCTGATCGTCGTCGCACGCTACCAGATCCGCCAGGAAGCCTACGAAAGCGGGCAACAG
This sequence comes from Pseudomonas sp. Z1-29, assembly GCF_051131995.1. Classification (NCBI taxonomy): domain Bacteria; kingdom Pseudomonadati; phylum Pseudomonadota; class Gammaproteobacteria; order Pseudomonadales; family Pseudomonadaceae; genus Pseudomonas; species Pseudomonas sp. Z1-29. The sequence continues at coordinate 3,085,469 of NZ_CP071645.1, forward strand.
GAACAGGCTGAACAGTTCGTCAGCGAGTTGGACTGCATGGATGCCAGCCAAGCGTTTCGCCCCCTCCCCGTCACGGTCATGCCGATTGTCCGCGGTCCACAGACCGCGGTGGTGGTGGGTCCCAGTGGCGAGGAGATATGGACCGACCAGTATGGTCGGGTCAAGGTGCATTTCCATTGGGATCGCCATGATCAGTCCAACGAAAACAGCTCCTGCTGGATTCGCGTCTCACAGGCCTGGGCCGGCAAGAACTGGGGCTCGGTGCAGATTCCTCGAATCGGCCAGGAAGTCATCGTCAGCTTCCTCGAAGGCGACCCGGACCGGCCGATCATCACTGGCCGCGTCTACAACGCTGAACAGACCGTGCCTTACCAACTGCCGGCCAACGCCACCCAGAGCGGCGTGAAAAGCCGATCGAGCAAGGACGGCACACAGGCCAACTTCAATGAAATCCGCATGGAAGACAAAAAAGGCGCGGAGCAGCTGTTCATTCACGCCGAGAAGAACCAGGACATCGAGGTCGAGAACGACGAGACCCATTGGGTCGGGCATGATCGCAGCAAGACCGTCGACAACGACGAAACCGTGCAGGTCAAACACGACCGCACCGAAACAGTGGGCAATAACGAAACCATTTCCATCGGCGTCGACCGCACCGAGGATGTCGGCAGCAATGAAAAGATCACCATCGGCGCCAATCGCACCGAACGGGTCGGCAGCAACGAAACCATCACCATCGGCGCGGACCGCACGGAAAAGGTCGGCGCGAACGAAAAAATCAGCATCGCCAGCAACCGCACCGAGGACGTCGGCGGCAACGAGACTATCGACATCGCGGGCAACCGTAATGAAACGGTGCAGGGCAACGAAGGGATCGAGATCAATGGCAACCAGAGCACCCGGATCGGCCAGAACGAATCCCGCGACGTTGCCCAGAACCGCAGCACGGGCATCAAACAGAACGACAGCCTGGATGTGGGCAAGCATTTCGTGCTCAACGCCGGCGATTCGATCAGCCTGACCACCGGTGCCGCCAGCATCACCATGAAGAAGGATGGCAGCATCGTCATCAAGGGCAAGAACATCACCATCGATGGCTCTGGCGCCATCAACATCAAGGCCAACAAGAATGTGGTCGTCAAAGGCCAGAAAATTCTGCAGAACTGAGCCACGGAGCAGGCGTCATGACCGTTGAATATCATCTCCCCGTATCTTCCACCGCCACGCCGACGCGCGTGGATGGCGTCGTGATCGGGGTGCTGCTGGACGTACCCACGCCGGACGCTCCGGTCGTGGCCTTCCCCGGCTGTCCCGGCGAAACCGGCCTCGCCGCGCGCACCACCACCGCGCTCTGTCGTGACGACATCGGCGCCCAGGTCGCGCTGATGTTCGAGGCCGGTGACCCGGCCCGGCCGCTGGTGATCGGCCGCATCCAGCGCCTGCCGGCAAGCGCAACGCCAACGGTCGCCCACCTCGATGGCGAGCGGCTGGAGTTCAGCGCGAAACAGGAGATCGTCCTGCGTTGCGGCAAGGCCAGCATCACCCTGACCCGCGCGGGCAAGGTGATCATCCGGGGCACCTACCTCTCCAGCCGCTCCAGCGGGGTCAACCGCATCAAGGGCGGCTCGGTGCAAATCAACTGATAGGTAGGTCGCCTCATGGAACTGCTCAACGCCAGCAAACTGCAGGCTGCCTATACCCTGGGTATGGCGAGCGACGGCCGCGAATCCCTGGTCGTCGTGGCCAAGGGCACCTTCGATCTACCGCTGGACGGGCGTGCCGCGACCCTCACAGATATCCAGCAACCGCTGCTGATGGCCGACACCTTCTTCGGCGAGCCGGGCCTCAGCGCGCCACGAGAGGAAATGGACTTTGCGCCTTTCAAGCCATTCTGCGACGTGCTGGTATCGGGCAAAGCTTATGCACCGGGTGGTCGACCGGTGACGCAGTTGACCGCCGGTATTCGTGTCGGTCGGGTGAGCAAGGCTTTTTCAGTGTTCGGTCCCCGGCAGTGGCAACTGGGAATCTCAGGTATTCATGCCGGCTTACCGCAGCCTTTTACCGCGCAGGCTATCTCCTATGCCCAGGCTTTCGGCGGTTCTCATGCCATGGAGAAGATCCCCGACATGCGTCATTGTTACCAGGACAACCCGAGCGGTTGTGGCTGGTATCCAGGCAGTTGCGATGACGCTGGCATCGTCGGCCGGCCGATGCCGAACAGCGAAGAGCCGGGCAAGCCGATCGACAGCCCTTCTGGCGATTTCCGCCCCATGGCCCTCGGGCCAATTGGGCGCAGTTGGCCGCAACGCGCGCGCTTCGCCGGTACTTACGACGATGCCTGGCTGGCCGATTGCTTTCCGTTCCTGCCTGGGGATTTCGACAACCGCTATTTCCAGGCAGCGCCTGAAGACCAGCAAACCGATTACCTGCGCGGCGGCGAAGAGGTGTTGTTGCTGAACCTCACTTCCCGGGAGCGGGCAGGCTTTCGCATTCCCGAAATGGCTGTGCCGGTGACTTTTTTTATGAAAAAAGGCGGCTATGAAACGGTCTCGGCGGTGATCGACACCTTGCTGATTGACACTGACGCCCACCAGGTGCAACTGACCTGGCGGATTTCCCGGCCGCTACGGCGCAACATTTTCGAGATTGCCCAGGTGCTGGTCGGGACGATGTCCACGGCTTGGTGGCGTGCGCGTGAATTGGGCAAGGAGTACTACCCGTCGCTGGGTGCCCTGGTCAAAGCCAAACGTGCTCCTGAGGAAACCGATTGATGAGTGCTCTGTGCGTCATCGGTTCGGGGATGGTCAGCGCTGTTGGCCTCAGCGCACCGGCCAGCTGCGCGGCGATCCGCTGCGCCATCGACAACTTCCAGGAAACCCGCTTCATCGACCGCGGCGGCGAATGGATCATTGGCGCCAGCGTACCTTTGGAACAGCCCTGGCGCGGCCACACCAAGCTGATCAAGATGGCCGCTCGCGCCATCGCCGAGGCATTGCAGGGCACCCCAGGGGTCGATCCGGAAAAGACTCCGCTGTTGCTGTGCGTGGCGGAAGCCGAGCGTCCCGGACGCCTGAGCGGCCTGGATAAGGGACTGTTGCAGGCCATCGAGACAGAGCTGGGGCTGCGCTTTCATCCTGACTCCAGCGTCATTGCCCGGGGACGGGTCAGTGCTGCCGTGGCCCTGCTCGATGCGCGCACGCTGATCTACCAGGGCGGTCGTCGCCACGTACTGGTCGCCGGCGTCGATTCGTTCCTGAGTGGAGCGACGTTGACCGTCTTCGAAGCGCGGGAGCGCCTGCTCACCAGCCAGAACTCCAACGGTTTCATTCCCGGCGAAGGCGCCGCTGCCGTGGTGCTGGCCGCCCCGGTCGCCAGCGAAACGCCGCAGTTAACCTGCATCGGCCTGGGTTTCGGCCTGGAACAGGCCACCGTGGAATCCGAAGACCTGCCGCTGCGCGCCGAAGGCCTGACCCAGGCTGTACGCGTAGCGCTGAACGAAGCGGGCTGCGGCCTGGAGCAGATGGATTATCGCCTGACGGATATTTCCGGCGAACAGTACTACTTCAAGGAGGCTTCCCTGGCCCTGAGTCGCAGCCTGCGGGTACGCAAGGAGTTCTTCCATCTCTGGCATCCGGCGGATTGCATCGGCGAAGTCGGTGCGGCCATTGGCCCGGCAATGCTCGCCGTAGCCCTGGCTGCCAGTCGCAAGGGCTACGGCGAAGGGCCGAATATTTTCTGCCACCTGGGCAACGACGCCGGCGAGCGCGCGGCCGCACTGCTCAGCTACCGGATTGTGAGGGCTGCCTGATGGCCAACGAAGTCTTTGCCAACAACATGGAAGTTTCCTGCAAGGCGGCCGACGGCAAGTCGATCGCCTGTTTCCCGGATGTCTGCTTCACCCCCCCGCAAACCGCTGCCACTCCCCTCGGCGTGCCCATTCCCTACCCCAACACTGGCATGGCCAAGGACACGACCAAGGGCAGTCGAACGGTGAAGATCAGTGGCAAGGAAGTGATGCTTAAGGACAAGAGCTTCTTCAAGACCAGCTATGGCGACGAGGCTGGGAATGCGCCGAAAAAAGGCATCGTCACCAGCCGGAACAAGGGCAAGGTGTATTTCACGTCCTGGTCGATGGATGTGAAGTATGAAGGCAAGAATGTTGTTCGGCACATGGATCTGACTACTCATAACCATGCTTCTCAGCCTGGGAATACGGTGCCTTGGCCTTATGCTGACCGAATGGCGCTCGCCGAGAAGCTGGGGCAATGTGAAAGCGAAAGAGCGCAGGCAAACGAGGCTTGCAAGGGCACCAACAAGGAAACGAGCTGCCCGGACACCGAAAGCCTGAAAAACGCCATCAAAGCCCGTAGCGCTGCAAAAAAAACCGCAGGCGAAGGCTTTAAAACGGACCCAGCCTATCGGGCGGCACACAAGGGAGTCAAAAATGAATACTCGTCCTTGGCGACATCGATCAACGCCAATGCTTGTCAAAGGGCGCTGCGCTGTTTCCTTGCCCCCTACAAGCCCAACAGGTGTTGCCCGGGACAGACCGGTGACCACCTCATCGATTCGGCCTCCTTTACCACCGGGCCGGACTCCGCAGGTCAGTCCAGGAACCAGCACCCGACGAAGGATGGCTGGAGCAACTACAAGACCGACAAGGCCCCGGTAATGTGCGTCGAGGGCCCCAATCAGACCACCGCCACCCACGGGCAGATGCACACCCGCCGTGGCGTGGTCGCCTTGCGCGAGGCAGACTCCAAAGGTGAATGGTCAAGGGCCAAGGCCACGGAGACTGGGGCAAAAGCTGCCAGAAAAACCTTCCCGGACTCCGAATGTTCTCAGGAGTGCCTGGAAGGCCAGTTGAACGCGTATCACGACAAAGCAAAGGACAAAGGTGAGGAGAAACCGATCAACGCGAGCGCTTCCATGACCAGCAATCAACATGAACGCGATAAAGCTGCGCGTGAAATGTTTGATGACGAGTGTAGCGTTTAAGTCATTCATATCAGGAGATTGAGATGGACCCTCTAGACCCACGTTTCAGTGGACTCAGCATTGGTACTGGAGTCGTTCGTTATTGCGACCTGAGTTACTTGGTTACCACGAACGACACCTCTATCAGTGAGGGTTATACAGGGTCGATACTGTTCACTCTGTATCGGGGAACCTGGGGCGCCGGCACGGTCCCATGGCTTGCCTGCTCCGGAACGGTCTGCCATGTGCCGGCCGAACGTTATCTGGTGCTGGGCAACGATGGCTCTGTACGAGCCAGTGGCGGAGGATCCATCAAAGAAGAGGCCCCCATCGCAACCTGCGGAGTCGACCCAAAAAAACGCGGCCCTCTGCGCGAAATCCGTGGCATCGCCAAAGGCCGCGCCTACGCCGTAGGTACCTGCCGCCAAGCCTACGTTCGCGACGGCGAAGACCAATGGCGTTGCATCGACCAGAGCGCCCAGGTCGGCGATACGCCCATCACCGACACCAGCTTCGAATCCATCGACGGGTTCAGCGAGCAGGAAATCTATACCGTCGGTTGGGAAGGCGAAATCTGGGAATACAACGGCTCCGTCTTCACCCAACGGAACAGCCCGACCAACCTGGCGCTCTACAAGGTTCGCTGCGCGCCGGACGGTTTTGCCTATGCCTGCGGCCAACTCGGGACCTTGCTGCGCGGGCGCAATGACCAATGGGAAGTGATCGACCACGAAAGCACCCGGGAAGACCTCTGGGGCATGGAGTATTTCGACGGTCAGTTGTACGTGTCCTCCACCCATTTCGTCTATCGCCTGGAAGACGACAAGCTCATCCCCGTCGATTTCGGCGATGACGCACCGAGCACCTGTTATCACCTGAGTGCAGCCGATGGGATCATGTGGTCCATCGGGCCCAAGGACGTGATGGAGTTCGACGGTACAAACTGGAAACGGTGCCTGCAAATTGACTGATCCGACCCGCCCAAGCCTCGGCGGCGACGCGTGATGAAGACATTGCCCGTCGTCCTTGACCTGCACCTTGAGGAAGCAGCTTTCCTTGCCATCCTGCGCGACTACGCATTACGCGCCCCCCACTATGACCTCGACGACCTGGGCAAACTGGAGGAGCGCATCGACGCTCACCTCGATGGCTTGCGTATCGCCGGGCCAACCGGCCTGGAGATTCTGCTGGCCCAGCTCGGCCCCGACGCTGTCGGCGAGATGTTCGCTAGCGTAGTGCTGGCCTTCGAGGCGGCCGAGGCCAAGGTGCTGTCGCGGCTCAGCGAGCATCTGCGCGGTGCGATAGAAACCGAGCGTGGTTATCTGATGGCCCTGGGGTGGCTGGACTGGGAGCGGCTCTCGCCCTGGATCGAGCGCATGCTCGCCGCTCCGGAGCCGCTGTTCCGTCGCCTCGGCCTGGCCGCCTGCGGCATGCATCGCCGTGATCCTGGCCCAGCCCTGCTTGCCGGACTGTCCGAGGCTGACCCAAGCGTGCTGGCGCGTGCCGCGCGCACGGCTGGCGAGCTGCGACGTCGGGACTTGCTGTCGGAAATTCGCGCCCACCGTCTGCATGAGGATGCGACCACACGCTTCTGGGCCAATTGGGCCACCGCCCAGATGGCCGACCAGCAGGCCCTCGAGCCTCTGCGTCAATTTGCCGAGCAACCGGGCGAGTTTCAGTATCGCGCGGTCTGCGTATTGTTGGCCTGGCAGGACCGCGAACCCAGCATCGCCTGGATACGCCAGTGCGTTCAGGATCCCAGGGACAGGCGTTTGGGCATCCAGGCCCTGGGACTGCTGGGCGATCCGGTCAGCATCCCGTGGTTGATCCAGCAGATGAACGACCGGCCTTACGCCCGGGTCGCTGGCGAAGCTTTCAGCCTGATCACCGGCGCCGACCTGGCGCTGCTCGACCTGGAGCTGCGCAGCTCACCGGACTTCGCGGCAGGGCCGAACGATGACCCTGAGGACTCGAATGTCGCCATGGACCCCGATGAAAACCTGTCCTGGCCCGCCCCGTCGGCAATCGAAGCCTGGTGGCAGGCCAATGGCGGCCAATTCCAGGCGGGGACTCGTTACATGCTAGGGCTGGCCCACAGCGAACGCAGCTTTGAGCAAGCACTCGTCCGGGGCCAGCAACGCCAACGCGTGGCCGCCGCCTGCGGCCTCGCCCGCTTTCGGCCGGATGAGGTGCTCTTTCCAACCAGTGCACCGGTGTTGCGGCAACAAAGACTCTTGAAATTACCCCGTGACCCCGTGGCGAGGGAGGCATGCTGATCAAGCCACATCATTGCAGCTGACGAAGCTCACCCCCCTCCTCCTCCAGACGCCGCAGATACGCGCTGGCGTCCAGCAGTTGATAAGGGAAATAAAGCCCTGGCGGCGGCGATGGTTGGCCGTCCAGCCCGAGCAGACGCTCCAGGAGCATTGCCACACTGAGGCCGGTCAGCGGTGCGGTACCCGCTGGGTGGACGACGGCATAGCGGGTGCGCAGCGGTTTGCCCTCGAGGTCTTCGCCAGCGAGTTCGATGATGATCTCGGTGGACATCGGCCCGCCCTGGCGTCGGGTTGAGCTGACCCCGATGCCAATGTTGAATTGAACATCAGGCGCACCTGTGGCGGTGGCCAGGCCGACAACATCAATCGACGAAAAGCCTGAGGCCTCGATCTGCGTACCATCCACAGCGTGGAAGCTGGCCTTGGAGTCCTTGCCTTCGCGCCAGACGAACACCCCGTCGCGTCGTGTCAGCGCGGCGGGCAACATTTTGTTCAGGTGTTCAAAGTCGCTGGCGACGGTCGGCCCGCCGGTGTCCTGTTCATCGACCAGCGCGTTGATGCTGATCTGCTGGACTCGGCTGAACGCCTGGGCACAGCTCAATGTAGCCACCGTCGTCGCGCCCGCCATCCATTCGTAGCCCAGGACTATGGGCGAGGCATCGGGCATGTGCATGTACGTGGCGATTTCCGGCGCGATCTCGAAAATGCCGGAAGAAATGCTGAGGTGCGGCACCCCGCGCTTTTGTGCATAGCGCAATCCTGCCATCGCGTGGTCCATATAAAAGACCACAACCCCGCTGACCGGGCGAGCGCCAAGTCCCAGATCGTCCGCAGTGGAATCGATCACCACACCCTGCGCCCCGCCAATTTCCTCTGCGGCCTGCCGAGCCTTGGCAAGGTCACGGCCGCCGATCAACAGCGGTACGTCGGGATGAGCGGCGCGCAGCGCTCGGGCAGTCTGGTGACCAATGGCGCCGGAACCACCCATGAACAAGATAGGATCAAGTGACATCGTGAGTTCTCCTCGTTTCTGGACTAAAACCTACTGTTAGTAGGTAAACTATCACGCTCTCACGCCTTGTCACCTACCATTGGTAGGTTTTATTGATCTGGATGCGCTACCGTGCAGAAACCCATTAAAACCGCTACAGGCAACTCCCCTTCCCGCCGACTCTCGAAAGCCGAACGGCGCCGGCAGCTGTTGGACACTGCGTTATTGATCGTGCGCGAGGAAAACGCCGACAGCTTGACCCTCGGCCGCCTGGCCGTCCGCGCGGGCGTTTCCAAACCGGTGGTGTACGATCATTTCGCTACCCGCTCGGCGCTGTTGATCGAGCTGTACAAATGGATTGATACCGAGCGGGTCCGCGCTTTTCGCGAGGCCATGAGCAGGACTGCGCGAAGCCCGGAGGAAACCGCTCAGGTCCTGGCCAGCGCCTATATTCAGTGCGCAGCAGACAACACCGACGAATTCCATGCGGTCGGCGCAGCCCTGGCCGGCAGTGAAGAGAAGGCGGCGGTTTTCCAGGAGCTGCTCGACAACTGCGTACGGATGTTCGTGAGCGTACTTGAGCCTCACGCGACGTTGGCAAGCGCAGAACTTGAGCGCTGCTGCACCGGTTTGGTCGGTGCGGGGGAAGCACTTGCCGGCGCCCTGGTGCGGGGGCGACATGCCCAGGATGAAGTGATTGAAGCGTTCGCCGCGTTGATTCGCGGCGTGTTGAGTCCGCCTGAATAAATGTTCATGTTCCAGCAATAAGCAATTGCCTACAGATACTCAGCTATGTCACTCGACGGTGACAAAAATCTTGGATCCAATTCCTGGAATCGCCTTGACAGGCTAATGGAGCCGATGAAATATTTCCCTCCGCTACGGTTCAGCTTCAATCATCATTTGGCGCGGATGCCATAACAATAATCAAATGGAGTTCATGATGGTTTTCCTCAGTACAGTTCCATCGGTTATCCCGTCACTCTCCTTCAGTTCCTCGTTTCCCAACTAATCGCTCTATTCGGCGCCTTGGCGCTGAAGGGACTGTTGTGCAATGCCCATCGTCGTCGGCAGAGGATAACCATGAAAATAGTAGGCAGTTCGGTTCTGAAGGAATGGTATGACAGCGAATACAGCGCCTGTAATAACGGTGCTTTATTTGGTGAACTACGCGAAGAGTTCAAACAGTTTTTATCCACCCTGCCTGACGGCCCCGGCGATGCCCTTGAGCTCGGCTGCGGAGACGGTCGCAACCTTACCGCCCTGGCGCGCAAGGGCTATAGCCTGAGCGGCGTGGACATGGTCGACAGCACGGTACAGAGTCGCAAGCTCAATCCCTGGCTAAAGGATCTGTATTTCCAGCAGGCAGATATTCTGACGTACGAGCCGTTGCGTGAAGGTTACGACGTACTGGTCTGTTCCGAAGTTCTGCATTTCTTCAATCAAGATGAACTTCAGACGGTAATGGCCAAGATTATCGGTGCGGTAAAGCCTGGCGGATATATTTTCCTTGATCTGTTATCGGACCTGTCGCGGTACTTTCAAGCGAGCGGAGAACCCTTCATCTGGGACAAGGAAGCGGGCTTGTCTGTCCAGGACAGCGAAGGGTTATTTGATGCCTGGCTGGGTGATTTCGACATTTATGCGTCGCGGCATTTTTTTGATAAGCAAAGTTGGCCATTAAGCGATTCGGCAAACTTGCCAATAGCTCCCTATACCTGGCAAGGCACCTACGTCTCGGTGTGTGCGCGAAAACGTAAATGACTTTGCGACATTCAGCTTGAAAAGGATATTGAGCCATGCAGCTTTTCCATCAGGTTATCGCCAGCAATGCAAAAAAATACCCGTCCAAGCCAGCCATCATCCTCGACGGGCAAGCGACTTCCTATCAGCAACTGCAGCAGCGCGCGGATGACATTGCCTCGGTGCTCCCCCTGCTCGGCATTGCTCCCGGTGACCGGGTGGGCCTGTACGCGCCCATTTCCGTCGATTTGATCGCAGGTTATCTGGGCCTGCTACAGGCTGGAGTGATCAGCGCAGCGACGCACCACACCTTGAGTCGTACCAAGCTGATCCATCAGCTCAAGCACTCGGGCGCCCGGGTACTGATCACCGACTGCACGGATGACTTGCCTGGCCTGATTGACGAGGCTGGCCTGGAACTGGTCCTGCTTACCGTTCCAGCCCAGGTTGCGGTGCCCAAGGTCATGCAGCTTGCCGATGCCGTCGCTGCGCTCGGAGGAAAGAAGGCCGCGCCCTCCTCTGCCTTGCCCGCTGACCCTGAACGTCCCACCTCGATCTTTTATACCTCTGGGTCATCCTTCAATCCGAAAGGCGTGCTCGTCAATCACCGCATCATGTTGGCGGCCTGTGGCCGGGTGACTGCGTATCTGCAAAACAGCCCTGATGATCGTGTCCTCAGTTATTCCACGCTGGCATCCGACTACGGGGTGTACAACGTGATGATGCCGCTGTATGCCGGGGCCACCAGTGTCATCGAGAGCCGGCCGGCCAGCAGCGCCGAGGAGGTGCTCGCGGTGGTCGAACGCGAGGGGGCCACGGCAATGCATGTGTTTCCCCCGGTGTTCTTCCTGTTGGCCAATACCGGCCCGCACTGGCAGGCGCGCGTGCCTGGCTTGCGCTACATCTCCAGCAGCGGGCAGGCCCTCTACAGTCGTCATATCCAGCGGATCCGCGAAGCCCTGCCCGCGGTGCGGATTTTTTCCAACTACGGGCTCACCGAGTGCAAGCGCGTGAGCTACCTGCCGCCCGAAGAAATCGACCAACGACCGACCTCGGTGGGTAAGCCTTTGCCGGGAGTCAGCGTGTACCTGGTAGACGAACAGGGCCTGCGTATCGAGCAGCCTGGACAAACAGGCGAGTTGCTGGTGACCAGCGACTACCTGATGCTCGAGTACTGGAACATGCCCGAAGCCAATGCCAGCGCCTTTGTCCATGATGCCTTCGGCCAATCACGACTGTATCGCACCGGGGACCTGTTCAAGCAGGACGCCGAAGGCTACCTCTACTACGTCGCCCGCAAGGACGACGTCTTCGCGCGCAATATCTGGAACGTCAATCCGCGAGAAATCGAGCAGTGCCTGGCCGCGCATCCAGCGGTCGCCGAGGTCCTCGTGGTTCCGGTTGCCGACGAGTCGACCGGGCACGTGCCCAAGGCTTGCATCGTGCTTGATGCCGATCATGGCCAGACCAGCGAACAGACATTGCTCGATTACTGCAAGGCGCATCTGGACTGGCACATGGTTCCGGCCCAGTGGGCATTCCTCAAGGCCTTGCCGAAAACCGATTCGGGCAAGTTCACCACCATAGGATTGATCTGACAGCAGGAGCGCCATGTCATGAAAACTTCCCCGCAATCCATGGATGACACCGACCTCGACCGGGACCTGCAAAAAAGCGCCATGCTCAAGCTCGCCGGGCATTTCCACAGTCTGGCGACAGGCGCCAGCCAGGTGCCCATGCAGTCTCTTGGCAGCCACTTGCGCGCCGAAATCCAGGATCCACAAGTTCTCGATTATCACGATCGCCTGATCGAAGGGGCAGGACCGTTGTTCTCCCACTTCCTCGCCAGCGTGCCGTACATTCTCGAGGAGTTGTCCAGGATCGGCGCAGCCCTGACCCGCCTGGCCGAGGCCAATACCCGAGAAACAGGCCAGACCTTCAGTCTCTTCGAAGTGGATGCCTTTGATGGCAGTAACGGCCGAGCCGTTGCTGGCCATTCCAATGGACTGATCCGCAGTTTCACCTCATCGCCGAATCGGGCCAACCAGGTTGCCTTCGACCGGTATGCCGACCCGGCGCTGTCGCGGTTCTATCCGCAGTCGGTGTTCAAGGTGACACCGAACCTGCTGCAGCAACCCGAATACAGGCTTTTCAGCCAGGGCTTCGACTTCATTTACGAGATGGCCGCGTTCCAGTTCTACAGCCGCGACCGTGACCGCCAGATCGCCCATATCCAGCAATTTCTCAAGCCTGGCGGCCTGGTGTTTTTCCTTGAAAAGCTTAACCACCCGGACCCGGAGGAATACCTGCGCAGGGAACGGGTCAAGGATGAGCAATTCAAGACCCGCTACTTCAGCGAGGAAGAAATCCACTGGAAACGCCAGCAGATGCTTGAGCAAATGCAGAATGGCCAGGTCACCTTCGAAGAATTGGCAAGCGCCCTGTGCGCCCGGTTCAAGTGCGTCCATCTGTTGTGGAACAGCAGCAATTTCTGTGAGTTCGTCGCCTCCGACGATCCACAGCAAATCGAGCGCTTGGTTCGGCTGTTGGGCCCGGTGGTGCAGCCTGCGGACTTCTGTTTCGAGGGCTCGCGCCTGGGCGCCGTGGCAACGCTGCGCAGTGCCGGGGGGCCAGACGATGCTTGAGCTTGCCGAGCAGGCGTTCCATCCGGCCGCACAACCCTCGCTGTGTCAGCGGGCCGTCGAGCACTTGCCCGGCTGGCGCGAGCGGGCCGCCACGGCTGAAGCGAATCGACGGCTGAGCAACAGCACCTTCGACGAATTGTTTGCCGGCGGCTGGCTGGATCTGTTGACGCCGCGCGCGCCGGTGACGAGCAGCGGACACTGGCCCACATTAGTAGAAAGCGCGCGGATCGCCGCGCGGGCGTGCGCCTCCACGGGCTGGATGCTCGCGCTAGTGGGCGGCCACGGCGCCATCGCCCGACGACTGCCGCCTGCCTGCACGGACCAGCTCTACACCGATGGCCCACGACAGCTCTTCGCCTCAGCCTCCATCAGTGCCGATAGCCGGTTGACCTTTGAATCCGCCGGGGTACGGATCGATGGGCGCTGGCGCTTCGGTTCAGGGATCGATGACGCGACCTGGCTGATGCTCAACGCCCCCTGCCCCAACCACCCGGACGCGGCTCACACCCCACGTTTCCTGGTGCTGATCGCCGCCGATGAAGTCGAAAGACTCGACAGCTGGGACAGCTGTGGTATGGCGGCGACCGGCTCCCATGACGTACTGACCCGCCAATTGCTGGTGCCGCATGCTCGCGTATTCGCGCTGCATGAAGTGTTTGCGCAGGCCACGCATGCACCGGCGTCCGACTACATCGACCGTATGCCCCTGGTGCCTTACCTCACCACGTCGATCGTCGGTCCGCTGCTGGGGTGCGCCGAGGGTGCTCTTGGCGCGTTTGTCACTGGGCTCAACGGTTCGTTGGCGGTGAGCGATCCGCGGATCGCCGAACAGGCCGCCCACTCGGCAGCACAGCTGTACAGCGCCGGGTTGTTGTATGACTCGCTGATCACCCGACTGCATGACGCCGGTATGAATGACCGGCCGCCAGATACGCGACAACTGATGCAACTCAAGCGCGACCGCGCCTATCTGGCAGGCCAGTGCGTGCAGGCCGTGCGCCGTCTGGTGGAAAGGCTCGGTGCGTCGTCCCTGGTCGCCGGCAACCCGCTCCAGCGTCACTGGCGTGATATCCAGGCCATGGCCGCGCATCGAGACGTTGCCTGGAACGAGGCGATGCTGGCCAGCGGCGATGCGCTGCTGCGGCCCGTCGCCGCCGGCACTGCAAAGAGCTGATTTGTTTTCCATCGACTATTTCAAAGAGGTCCCCCATGTTCATTCGCAACATATCCGAGGTAGAGCAAACCCCTTATTTCGTCGAGTGGGGCGCCGGCACGAGTCATCGCTTGCTCACTGAACGTGACGCCATGGGCTTTACGCTGTGCCATACCGTCGTGCGTGCGGGTACAGAGTCGCTGTTGCAATACCGCAATCACCTGGAGGCCTGTTATTGCATTGCCGGAGAAGGTGAAGTCGAAGACATGCACGGCAATGTCTTTGCGATCCGGCCTGGCGATGTCTACGTGCTCGATCAGCATGACCGGCATTTCCTGCGCGGAGGCAAGGACCAGGACCTGATCCTGGTCAGCGTCTTCAATCCGCCACTGCGCGGTGACGAACGACACAATCTCAACGACAGTTCAGGGTCGGCCTACTGATGATTTTCTTCGCCGCCACGCCCCGTCGCTTATCCGCAGGAGGTTTCCATGCGTAAGGATTACCTCGCTTTTTTCATTTCGTTGTTTCTGTCGCGGCTGGCGGATCAGATCCTGCTGTTCATCGTACCGCTGGTAGTGTTCCAGACGACCAACAGCGCATCCTGGGCCGGGCTGGCGTTTTTCGTCGAGTCGCTGCCGCGATTCCTGGCGTTTCCGTTGTGTGGCGCCCTGTGCGACAAGTACTCGCCCATCAAAATTCTGCACATCAGCCAGGTCTACCGGGCACTGCTGTGTGTCCTGGCGATGGCGCTGCATGGGGTCTTTGGTGGCATCGCCTGGGTCGTCGTGCTGTCAGCGGTGTGCGGGGTACTGACGACGCAAGGCATCATGGCGCGCGAAGTGCTGATGCCGCACATCTTCCAGCACTACAGCTACACCAAGACCTTGTCTTACTCGCAGATCGCCGACCAGACCGGGCTGGTGCTCGGGCCATTGGTGGCGGCCCTGATGCTGGAAGTGTGGGCCTGGCATTGGGTGGTGCTGTGGATCGCCGGGTTGTTCCTGCTGGCCGATCTGAGCATGCTGGTCTGGCAACGCCTCAGCCGTATCACGCTTGAGGTTTTCGAGCAGCATCAGGACATCTGGTTGCAGCCGCTGCGGATTGCCTTCGGGCATATCCGTAACCTGGCGGAGCTGAAGAAAATCATCACCCTGGCGGTAGGCGTCAACCTGGTCGTGGGTGTCACGTTGGCCACCTCGGCGGCGATGGTGCTTGGCGAGTACAGCGCCGGCAAGGACGACTATGCGGGCCTGCAAGCGGCTGGCGCGGTGACAACGATCGTGATCCTGTTCTTTCTCGCCCGGGTCGCCCTGCCTCTGCGCGTCTCGGGAGGCGTCGGCTATTCGATGATCGCCGCGGGAGGCTTCATCAGTGCCCTGAGCCCGAACCTGGTCGGCTACGTCGTGGGCTTCCTGTTGATCGTCGGCTTCGACAAGATGTTCAACGTCTACATGCGCACGATCCGGCAACAGGTGATTCCGCCCAAGGATTTCGGCAAGACGGTGGGCGTGATCACTTTGCTCAACAACCTTTCGCAGCCGTTGGCCGGCTTGTTGGTAGCGGTGCTGGCGGCGCCCTTGGGCACGCAACCGGTAATCCTGATCCTGGCCGTGCTGGCCACGCTCCTGGGAGCCGCGGCGTGGTGGTGGTTTGCCAAGGCCCGAAGCCCCCTCACCGCCTCGATTCTGGCGGAGCAGGAAATCGGCAAGTGAAAATGGCTGGCCAACCCGCTGCAGGTCGGCTCGCCACGTCACCTCGGTTGCTCAAGCAGCAGCAGTGTCTTGCGATCCGGCTCGCCCGAATAAAACCGGTCAAGCGCCTGTTGGAACAGGGACGATCCCGGTTGGACGCTCCTGAACAACGTCAGACAGGAACGAAACTTGAGGTCGTCGGGCGAGCCAAAGATCTGCCCGGCACTCTTCCCGTGATGCAGCAGAACTGTTTCCACGCAACCCTCCAGTCGCGGGCCGAGCACGTCGTGTTGGAGATACGCACGGGCCTCGGCAATGCCGGAGATGGCGAAGCGCGCGGCCATTTCGGAACGCCCGAGGCCTTGCAACTGGGGAAAGATGAACCACATCCAGTGGCTCGTCTTGCGGCCTGCGTGTAACTCGTCCATGACTCGATCGAACACCGGGTTCTGGGCCTCGACAAAGCGGGACAGGTGGTAGATGTCTTGCATGATCCCCTCTCTTCAACCGTAAGCACCTGGGCACTCCGGGCTTCGCCGCTAGTTGTCCGTCCTGCGCCGATTGCCCAGCGGCCCTGCGTCTTTTATCTGATCGATGTTCTCAAGGAACATTTTCAGGATAGGTGACGGATTGTCGGTCCGATAACCCACCGCCAGATCAATGGTAGGTCGTGTTCCCTTGAGCGGCCTGCTGACGATCGTCCAAGGCAGCAGCGGCTCCACGTAGGCTGGCAGGATGGCAACGCCCCGCGTGGAGCTGATCAGAGAGATCCCGGTGCCGTAGTCGTCCAGCCAGTAGGAGGCGTTGACCTGCACGTTGCAACTGGCGAAATACTGCGCGATGACATCGCGTAGTACATGGGGAATCTCCGAACAGCCGATGAACGTCTCGCTCGCCAACTCGGCAGGATCGACATCGCCCACCGAGGCCAGGCGATGGTCGTTCGGCATGATGACCAGCAATGGCTCTTTCGCGACAACCTCATAACTGACATCCGGCCGCGGCTCCACGCGCAGAAAGCCAAGGTCGACGTCGCCGCGTTGGATAGCATCGGCCAGCGAAGGCGACTGCAAGCTGATGACCTTGAATTCGATGTTGGGCAGCTCATGCCGAAGCAAACGCGTCACGCTGGGCAGCCAGTCCACCTCCTGCCCTGTCAGAAAGCCCACCGAGAACACCTTCTTCGCCGGCCTTGCCGCTCGCCGAGCCGCCGCCACGGCTTCTTCGGCATGACTGAGCGCAAGCCTGGCCTGATCCAGGAACGCTATTCCGGCCGGCGTCAGTTCGATGCCCCTGGCCTTGCGGACAAACAGCTGCGCGCCAACCTCCAACTCCAGATCGCGCAGCTGGCGGCTAAGGGATGGTTGCGCGGTATGAAGACGTTTGGTCGCGGCAGAGGTCAGGTTGCCCTCTTCGGCAACGGCAACGAAGTAACGAAGGTGACGCAGCTCCATCGAGCGATACCTCTAAGGTATGGGTATGAGCAGACAAAGTCTTTTTAAAGTATTTGGGCTTTGCCTACAGTCTGCCCGACAGATAACAGAATCTGGTAACGCCGGGCAAGCTCATCGCTGCGCCTTGCCATGCTCGTCGGCTATGGACAAAAAAGCCGCCCGCAAAAATCGCTGGTTATTCCAACTCACACTAGAGGCCTTTCCAATGAACAAGATCGCACTCATTACCGGCGCCAACCGTGGCCTGGGCCGCAATGCCGCTATTGCCATCGCTGAAAAGGGCAACGACGTCATCCTCACCTATCGCAACGGCGAGGCCCAAGCCCGGGACGTGGTCGGCGAAATCGAACGGCTCGGGCGCAAAGCCGTTGCGTTGAAACTCGATGTGAGTGACGTCTCCAGCTTCGGCACATTCGTCGCTACGCTTTCCGGCGCCCTCCAGCAAGGCTGGGGTCGAGCCGACTTCGACTTCCTCCTCAACAACGCGGGTCACGGCGCGATGGCGGCGTTTGCCGAAACCACCGAAGAGCAGTTCGATGAGCTGTTCAATGTGCATGTCAAAGGTGTTTTTTTCCTGACGCAGGCGCTCTTGCCACTGATCATCGATGGCGGTCGCATCGTCAACTATTCATCCGGGCTGACGCGTGTTTCCTTTCCCGGTTTCTCGGCGTATGCCGCCGCTAAAGGCGCGATCGAAATCCTCACGGTCTATATGGCCAAAGAGCTGGGCGGCCGTGGAGTCACGGTAAATACGGTGGCCCCTGGCGCGATTGCCACGGACTTCCTGGGCGGCGCAGTGCGCGACATGCCGGATCTGAATGCGCAATTTGCTGGCATGACTGCCCTTGGCCGGGTGGGCGTCCCGGACGACATCGGACCAATGGTTGCGAGCCTGTTGGCGGAGGACAACCGCTGGGTTACCGGGCAGCGCATCGAAGTTTCCGGCGGGCAGACTATCTGATTTTGCAGAAAATCCAGTGTGGGAGCGAGCCTGCTCGCGATAGGGTTATCACGGTTATGAAATCGTTGAATGAACCGGCCTCTTCGCGAGCAGGCCGCTCCCACGGGGTCAGCGGTGGGCTTAATGGCGCAGTAGTCGGCGCAACGGCACTCCATCCTTGAGCACCGGCGATTTGATGACGATGTAACTGAAGTATTTGGAGATACCGATGTTCTTGTCCAGCAACCCTTCGACCACTTCCTGATAATGCTGGATGCTGCACGTCATGAAGCGCACCAGATAATCGTAACCGCCGCTGATCAAGTGGCACTCAAGTACTTCGTCGACCAGACGAATATTCGATTCAAACTTGGCGAAGTCTTCCCGTTTATGGTCGCTGAGGGTGATTTCGGTAAATACCGTGACCGAGTCGGTGATCTTTGCGAGGTTCAGATGCGCCCTGTACCCGGAGATATAGCCGGCTGATTCGAGGCGCTTGACCCGCTGCAGACAAGGGCTGGACGACAGTCCCACGGCATCGGCGAGGCTGACATTGGTCATCCGACCGTCCTTTTGAAGTTCAACAAGGATACTGATATCTATTCGGTCTAGTTTTATTAAACCTTCCATCGGGTACCCCTCGGTCGTCTTCAGGCTGACAGTGGTTTTAGCAAATTCAACGGCGCAAAGATAGCTGATGCTGAGCGACGAGGTCGGCCATGCTGGTGATGTAGAAATCGGCGGAATATTCTTGATTTTCAGCCTCATGGCCACGGCGAATCAGGCACAAGCCGGCCGATTTTGGCGGTTGTGCGGGCGGTCTGGACACTTGCATGATCGTTCCAGGCTCGAGTTGGTTCTGCAGCAACCATGCCTCATCCTCCAGTGGATTGTTGGCTCGCGAATGCAGGTCCTCGGGTGGAATTCCCAAGCGCTCGCAGAGCTGGTCGCGATCCTCGGCATCACGATCGCAGTAAACCAATAACCGGTAGAATTTGCGCAGATACAACATGGCACCTGGCGCATCTTCGAACAACGACCAGTTGCAAGCCGAACGGGCAAAGCTCATGCCCTCCTCCCAACTGATCTTGAGCCCCAGGCGCTCCGCCAACTGGCGATGGGCAAAACACAACAAACCGCTGAAGCCGAGATCGGAAAAACGTGGATAGAGCCCGCGTACCGCCTCGTCGAATTCCGCCAATACCTGTTCCTTGCCCGGCATGCCCGGACGGTTTTCGAGCAACGGTTGCAGGGCCGTCCAGACACCGGAATCCCGATCGACCAGGACTTCGTCGCAATCGATCAGCAGCGCACGATAATCAGTCAGGTGCATGTGTCGCCTCCCATGGTGCGTTTATCAATCCTTCTACCTGGCTGCCTCGGTCGACAAAATCGTCAACTTGCCGACCGAGACCTGAGACTAATCCATTACCCGCTGCAATGCGGCTTCAAGAATGGCCAGTGCTTCGTCGATCTGACTTTCTTCGGTGACCAGGGGAGCGAGGAAGCGCAGGACATTTCGGTACACCCCGCATTTGATCACCAACAGCCCGCCAATCCTTGCCTGATCGATCAGGCGCTGGGTGAGCTCGGCATCCGGGCTGCGGGCCTGATCATCCTTGATCAATTCGATTGCCAGCATGAAGCCGGTGCCGCGCACATCACCGATGCGCGGGTGGCGGGCCTGCAAGCGCAGCAGGCCCTGACGCAGCCGCTCCCCCAGGACCAGGCCACGCTCGAGCAGATGCTCCTGCTCATAAGCCTCGATCACCGCCAATGCCGCGGCACACGCCAAGGCGTTTCCGCCGTAGGTGCCGCCAAGGCCGCCGGGCAGTGGCGCGTCCATGATGTGCGCGCGCCCCACCACAGCCGAGATGGGCAAACCACCGGCCAGGCTCTTGGCGACGGTGACCAGGTCCGGCTGGATGCCGGCGTGCTGGAAACCGAACCATTTGCCGGTACGACCGAAGCCGGTCTGGATTTCGTCGAGGATGAGCACGATGCCGTGCTGTTCGGTCAAGGCTCGCAGCGCCTGGAGAAATTCTGGTGGAGCGCTGAGGAAGCCTCCATCGCCCTGCACCGGCTCGATGATAATCGCCGCGACCCGATCCGGAGCGACTTGGGTCGCCAGCAATTCGTTGAGTGCCTGCAACGCCATCTCACTGCTGAAACCGCGATAGGCATTCGGGTATGGCGTATGGAAGACCTCCGGCGCCAGAGGTCCGAAGTTCTGCTTGTAGGGCTGGCTCATGCCCGTCAGCGTCGTACCCAGTAAGGTACGCCCATGGAAACCGCCCCGGAAGGCAATGACGGCGGGACGATTGGTATGCGCGCGGGCGATCTTCACCGCGTTCTCCACCGCTTCCGCGCCGGAAGTGAACAGCGCCGCCTTGCAGGCTTGCTGCCCACCCACCAAGGCACACAGGCGCTTGACCAGATCGATATACGGTTTGTAGGCCACCACTTGGAAACACGCGTGGCTGACCTTCTGCAATTGAGCCTGCACCGCCGCGATCACCTTCGGGTGATTATGACCGATGTTCAACACGCCGATGCCGCCGACGAAGTCCAGATAGCGCGCCCCGTCCACGTCCCACACCTCTGCCCCCTGGGCCCGGTCGATGACCAGCGGATGCGCGGTGACCAACCCTCGTGGCACGAATTGATCGCGTTGAAGGAGCAGGCTCGGGGTTTCTTCGACTTTACTGTTCATGGCATCTCCCACAGTGAACCAGGCAACCGGGAAACGGCTGCGATGTGTTCCACAGGTTAAGCGTTCGACACAATTGTCTAAGCCGAACTTGGCCTCTGGGAAATTCGGATCGACTGTTTTCACCCCGGCAAACAGCAGAATCCTTCAGCCGACTCCAGCCCCATGGAATCTGCCGGCAGAAGCCCTGTACAAAGCAGTGTCCGGTGATTACGCAGGCTGTTTCGATACATCCTGCTTTGCCACTCGGGCATGCTGGATGTTCCCTATCTTGTACGAGAAGTGACCCATGGCCCTGTTGTATAAAGCCGACCCGGTACGCGGTGAACAATGGAAACGTCTATTCGCCGAGCACGCTCCGGACATCGAATGGCGCGCCTGGCCGGACATCGGCGACCCGAAGGACATTCGCTTCCTCGCCGCCTGGCAGGCGCCGGATGACCTCGAAACACTCTTGCCGAACCTGCAAGTGCTGTTCGCTTTGTCGGCCGGGGTCGATCAGCTTGATCTTGATCGCTTGCCCACCTCCCTGCCGGTGGTCCGTCTCCTCGATCCAGGCATCACCCGGGGCATGTGCGAGTACGCCAGCTTCGCCGTGCTCAGCCTGCACCGGGATATGCTCCGTTATCGCCAGCAACAGATTGCCCGATGCTGGCAGGCGCACTTGCTGCAACCGGCGGCCCAGCGTCGGGTCGGGGTCATGGGGCTCGGTATGCAGGCCCGGCAGATTCTGGCCACCTTGCAGACCTTTGGCTTCGCCTTGTCAGGTTGGGCACGCAGCGAGCATCACATCGCCGGGGTGAATTGCTTTGCCGGTGACGAACAGCTCCCGGCCTTCCTCGGCCAATGCGACATCGTCATTTGCGTCCTGCCATTGACCGAGCAGACCCAAGGGATTCTCAGCCGCCAGTTATTCAGACATCTGCCCGAGGGTGCTGCCCTGGTCAACATGGGCCGCGGTGGCCACCTGATAGAAGAGGATCTGCTCGAGGCCCTGGCCAGCGGCCAACTCAGTGCGGCGGTGCTCGACGTTCTGCAACAGGAGCCGGCAGCGCCGGATCACCCGTTCTGGCAGCATCCGCAGATACTGCTGACGCCGCATATCGCGGCGATGACTCAACCCGAAAGTGCCTTCGGCGTGTTACTGGACAACATCCGTCGGCATCAGCGCGGTGAGTCGATGCTCGGCCAGGTTGACCGCCAGCGATGTTATTGAGCGGTGCTTGCTCACGCAGCTACGAAAAGCACCGGCGAAAAATCCGCTGATATTTGCTGCTGGGCCTGCTGTCGATTTGAGCAATAACTGCGGTGCGTGAAGCCGCAACTGATGCAATCTACCGAATCGATCTGCGCCTCTTGTCAGGTCTCGCGGCAGGTGAGATATCAATCCTTTCGGCGGAAAAATCCGCCCGGTCACGCTCCCTTGAATACGGAGATGTTCATGTCCAGTTCGCAACGCCCGACGTATGCCTATCGCCCCATGACCGCTGCCGATGTGGCAGCGGCCCATGCCTTGTCCGTGCAGTTGAAGTGGCCCCATCGCCTGGAGGACTGGGCCATGCTGCAGCGCGTCTCGCAGGGTTTTGTCGCCGAGGACCACGGCCGCCTGATCGGCACCGCATTCACCTGCCCGCAGGGTGATTACGCCACGATCGGCCTGGTGATCGTCAGTGACGAATACCAGGGCCAGGGCATCGGTCGCAAACTGATGGAACTGGCACTCCAAGCGTGTGGAACGCAGACCGCCATGCTCAACGCGACGCTGGCCGGCGCGCCTCTTTATGCCAGCCAGGGATTCGTTGACTTTGGTCATATCCAACAACATCAGGGGAACGTATTGCCCCCCGCCCCCAAGGACCTGCCATCCGGGGAGCATTGCCGCCGCCTGACCAAGGCCGATCAAACCGACCAGATCGAACTGGCCAATTCCGGCAGCGGCCTGGACAGGCGCGCCGTGCTCGGTGACTTGTTCGACTGTGTCGAAGAGGCGGTTGGTATCGAGCGCGATGGTCAGCTGCGCGCATTCGCCATCCTGCGTCCATTCGGTCGTGGTCGTTACATCGGCCCGGTCGTTGCAGAAAACCCACAGCAGGCCAAGCACTTGATCGCGGTGCTGTTGGCTCACGTGCCGGATGCTTTCGTCCGCATGGATGTACCGTCCGACAGCGGCCTGGGCCCCTGGCTGGAAGAAGCCGGGCTGAAGCAGGTCGACACCGTCGCCCAGATGGTCCGTGGTTCCCCGCCCCAGGCCAGGGGCGGCGTAAAGCAGTTTGCGCTGGTGACCCAGGCCATCGGCTGACGCCCCTGCATCACCGCTACATCCTCTACTTTCCCGGAGAAACACCCTCATGCTAGAGCCCACTGCCGTGCTGTTGGCCCACGCCAACGGCACTCCCGCGTCAACCGTATTCACCGGCGGCTCATTGGGAGCCAGCGATCCGTTCGATAGGCAGATTGCCTATCTCGGGACCCATGACATTGCTGCCGGTATCGTCCAGGCGAGCGGACAGTTCAGCGTCGATGCATATCCCTACAGTGAAACGATCGTGATCCACGCCGGACAGGTCATTCTGCAAAGCGAGGAACACTCGCTGCAACTTGGTCCGGGTGACAGCGCGGTAATTGCCCGCGGCACATCGATTCGGATCGAGGCGCAACCTGGTTCGCTCTGGGCATTCTGCGCCGATACCCAGCCTGTTGAAGCGGGCAACGTCGGAGTGACCGCTCTCCCCAAGCACACCCTCCTCGCGCCCTCGACGCCACCGAGTGAAGAATTCCTGCTGAGCCCGACACCACAATGTCGCTCGAACAATTTGTTCGTCGAGGACACGACAAACCTGCGCATCGGCGTCTGGGATTCGACGCCCTATAACCGCAGGGCAAGGCCGCACACGATGCACGAACTGATGCACCTGATCGAGGGCAGCATCATTCTCCAGCTCGGCGATGGGCCGGGGTTGGCGGTGAATACTGGCGATACGGTGTTTGTGCCCAAGGGGGCTCCTTGCGCCTGGAAGAGCAGCGTCTATGTGCGCAAGTTTTATGTTTGCAAGTGATGTCTGACGGAGCTTTTTTGGTGTGAATATCCGTTGTTTCGGTCACGGCAGCTTAGGGTTCCGCCCTTACGGCGGGTCACTTTCGAAAAGCGCGAAAGTAACCAAAGCGCTTTTGCCCCACCACTCGGCACCTCGCCTAGGCTCGGTGTGCCCGCACTCCGGCATTGCTCCGTGGGCCCGCCGCGAAGGGCCATCCATGGCCCAGCGCGGCTAACCCGGCATCCATGCCGGGTTGCCCACTCCACAATGCCTACGTTCGGCCAGCGTGGTTAATGGGGCGCCGAGATCAACGTCCGCCGCGAGGCGGCCTTCGAGCCGACCTGTTTTTTGGTGAACCGCGCTTCTCCTGTGGGAGCGAGCCTGCTCGAAGAGGCCAGCTCATTCAACATCTTCATCGGCTGACACACCGCCATCGCGAGCAAGCTCGCTCCCACATTGGGTCTTCTACAGACGCAGGTTCACGGCACACATGAAATCCCTGTGGGAGCGAGCCTGCTCGCGAAGGGGCCGGTCCATTCAAAATCTTCATTGACTGACACACCGCCTTCGCGAGCAGGCTCGCTCCCACATTGGATCAGCGGCAGACGCAGGTCTCACGGCATACCGAGGAACCCTGTGGGAGCGAGCTTGCTCGCGAAGGGGCCAGTTCATTCAATATCTTCATCGGCTGATACACCGCCTTCGCGAGCAGGCTCGCTCCCACATTGGATCAGAGCGGCAGACGCAGGTCTCACGGCACACCGAGGAACCCTGTGGGAGCGAGCTTGCTCGCGAAAGGGCCAGCACATCCAATATCTTCATTGGCTGACACACCGCCTTCGCGAGCAGGCTCGCTTGTATGGTAGGACTTGAAGGGAGGAGGAGGGACTAGGCTCGATTCTGACTGTTAGCCGCAGTACAGACCGTGGGAGATTTCACCCCTCCTCCTTTCACCCAAGCGCCGATAAAGAATGCATCTGGCCTAGACCGACGATAGGAACAAGCCTGCGCCTCTGGGTGAACCCTTCAAGTGTTCAAACCTTAGCCCGGAGGATTTTCAATGGCAATGCCCGTCGCCACCGCCCAGCCGATCGTAGGTGTGGATGTCGCCAAAGATGAGTTGGTGATTTATCACGCCCAATCCGATCGACTCGAAACGATCCCCAACACCAAAGCTGATATTAAGAAGTGGCTCAAGGCATTACCTGCGCCAGTGGATGTCGCCATCGAAGCCACCAATATCTATCACCAGGACTTCGCCGATCTGGCTTATGCGCATGGCTGTGTGATTTATATGATCGGCGGTTACGAACTCAGTCATTACCGCAAAGGTGTGAAAGTGCGCGCTAAAACCGATGCGCTGGATGCTCGGTTGTTGGCTCGCTACTTGAACAACGAAGGCCACCAGTTGCACCCTTGGTCCCCGCCATCGCCCCTGTATTGCAGGCTTATAAGCCTTTTCCGGCGACGGGCAGCCTTGGTTCAGGCGCGTGTCAGCCTCAAGCAAAGCTGGTCGAACGAACCGTTGCTCAAAACGGCCTTCGAGAACCAGATAAAGGCCATGCAAAGACTCGAAATTTTGCTTGAGAAAACAATCCAGACGCAGTTGGATGCAGCCGGTTTGGGCAGTCAGCTCAAGCGCTGCATGAAAGTCGAAGGCATCGGTCTGTTAAGCGGTGCCCGTTTACTTACGTCGTTTCAGCGTGGAGATTTCAGAAATGCCGATGCCTTCATCGCTTTTCTGGGTCTGGACCTGCGCATATCGGACTCGGGAAAAAAGAAGGGACGCCGCTGCCTGTCTAAGCGAGGTGATCCGGAGGCACGCCGATTGATGCACAACGCCGCGATGTCGGCGAGTCGCACAGCGGCGTGGAAGGGATTTTACGAGGGTTTGAGGTCCCGAGGGCTCAGCACAACCGAGGCATTGGTAGCGCTGGCCCGCAAGCTTGCCCGAGTGGTATTCGCTCTGTTGAAGAACCAGAGCGAATACTTACCAAAAGGCATTTAGGGGCTAGCCCTGCACCATAGAATCTCCCACATTGGATCATCCAGCAGACGCAGATTTCATGGCATACCGAGAACCCTGTGGGAGCGAGCCTGCTCGCGAAAGGGCCAGCACATCCAATATCTTCATTGGCTGACACACCGCCATCGCGAGCAGGCTCGCTCCCACAGTTGTGTCGGGGCAGGACCGGAGCGCAACGCCCAGTTCAAAGCGCCCCCGCAATAGCCAGACCAACCTCCTGAGTCGACGCCTGTCCCCCAAGATCAGGCGTAATCGGGCCCTGTGCAATAACCCGCTCGATGGCCCTGAGAATCCCGTCATGGGCCGCGCGATAGCGCTCGTCACCATTACCCAGGAAGTCGAGCATCAAGGCACCGGACCAGATCATCGCAATCGGGTTGGCGATGTTCCGTCCATAGATATCTGGCGCCGAGCCATGGACCGGTTCGAACAACGAGGGAAATCGTCGCTGTGGATCGAGGTTGGCCGAAGGGGCGATGCCGATGGTGCCGGCGCAGGCAGGTCCGAGGTCGGACAGGATGTCACCGAACAGATTCGACGCCACGACCACATCGAAACGGTCTGGCTGAAGCACAAAGCGCGCACAGAGGATATCGATGTGTTGCTTGTCCCAGGTGACGTCCGGGTACTGCTGCGCCATGAGCGCCGTGCGTTCGTCCCAGTACGGCATGCTGATGGAAATGCCGTTGGACTTGGTCGCCGCCGTCAGGCGTTTGCGCGGCCGGGTCTGGGCCAGGTCGAAGGCGAACTTGAGAATCCGGTCCACACCGCGTCGGGTGAATACCGACTCCTGCAGCACGAACTCGTGCTCGGTGCCTTCGAACATCTTGCCGCCGACCGAGGAGTACTCGCCCTCGGTGTTTTCGCGGATCACCACGAAGTCGATGTCCCCGGCTTCACGTCCGGCCAACGGACACGGCACGCCGGGAAACAGCCGCACCGGACGGATGTTCACGTACTGATCGAAGTCCCGGCGAAACTTCAGCAGCGAACCCCACAGGGAAATGTGATCCGGCACCTTGTCCGGCCAGCCCACGGCGCCAAAGTAGATCGCATCGAAGCCCTTGAGCTGTTCGAACCAGTCGGCGGGCATCATCTGCCCGTGTTCCAGGTAGTAATCGCAGTGGGCCCAGTCGAGCACTTCGATGCTCAGATTCAATTGCCATTTCTTCGCCGCCTGCTCCAATACCCGCAGCCCCTCCGGCAAGACTTCCTTACCAATACCGTCGCCAGCAATCGCGGCGATTCTGAATGGTTTGCTCATCAACCGTGCCTCCTCTTCAAATCGCTGACCGCATCACAGCCCGCCGACGTGGAAGGCTTTGACTTCAAGAAATTCATCCAGGCCATACTTGCTGCCTTCACGCCCCAGGCCCGATTGCTTGATGCCGCCGAAGGGCGCGACGTCCATGGAAATGAGCCCGGTATTGAGGCCAACCATGCCGAACTCCAGGGCCTCGCCGAACCGCCATGAGCGGCGCAGATCCTGGGTGAAAAAATATGCCGCCAAGCCATAGGGCGTAGCGTTGGCCAAGGCGAGCGCCTCTTCTTCCGTGCTGAAGCGCATCAGCGGAGCAACCGGACCGAAGGTTTCTTCGTTGGCCAGCAGCATCCCGGCATGCGTCTGCCCGAGCACCGTCGGCTGGACGAACCGGCTGTCGCCCGTGGGGATTTCGCCACAAAGCAGGCGAGCGCCCTGGCTCAACGCCTCGTCGATGTGTCGAGCGACCTTGCTGACCGCCGCCGCGTTGATCAGCGGACCGATGTTCACCTCGGCCTCGAGGCCGTCGCCAACCTTGAGCTTGCCCACCTCCTCCACCAGGCGCTGGGCGAAGCGCTCGTAGATCCCATCCTGCACCAGAATGCGGTTGGCGCAGACGCAGGTCTGCCCGGCGTTGCGGAATTTGCTGAGCATGATGCCGGTCACGGCTTGCTCCAGGTCCGCGTCGTCAAACACGATGAACGGAGCGTTACCGCCCAGCTCCAGGCTCAAGCGCTTGATGTGTTCCGAGCTCTGACGCATCAGCAGGCGTCCGACAGCGGTAGAGCCGGTGAAGGAAAGCTTGCGCACCGTCGGGTTGCCGGTCAGCTCTTCACCAATGCCGGCGGGTATGCCGGTCACGACGTTGAACACCCCGGCCGGAATCCCGACCCGCTCGGCCAGCACCGCCAGGGCCAGGGCCGACAGCGGGGTCAGGTCCGACGGCTTGACCACGATCGTACAGCCCGCGGCCAGGGCCGGTGCGCACTTGCGGGTGATCATCGCATTGGGGAAATTCCACGGGGTGATCGCGGCGCAAACGCCCACCGGCTGTTTGAGGGTCATCAAGCGCCGATCACCGCTGGGGGCCGGGATGGTTTCGCCATAGATCCGTCGGGCTTCTTCGGCGAACCATTTGACGAAGCTGGCACCGTAGCGGATCTCGCCCTTGGCTTCTGCCAGCGGCTTGCCCTGCTCAAGGGTGAGGATCAGCGCCAGGTCGTCGAGGTTGTCGATCATCGCCTGGTACCAGCGATCGAGCAGCGCCGCCCGTTCCGCCGCCGGACGTGCACGCCAGGCCGGCCAGGCACGGTCGGCAGCTTCGATGGCGCGCCGGGTTTCACTGCCGTGTATCGCCGGTACCCGGGCAAGCACCTCGCCGGTGGCCGGGTTGATCACGTCCAGGGTGGCGGCGTTGTCGGCGCCGACCCACTGGCCGTCGATGTAAGCGAGTTCTACCAGCAGGCTGGGGTCTTTCAGGCGATTCTTGAGCATGACGTCGGGTCCTGTTCTGAGACAGCCTTCAGTCTATTGAGTCGCCCTGGACGAGGATGCTGAAAACGCCGGCCCTACAGCCTTGAATGCTGAAAATCAGCCTTCGACGGCAGGCTTTACTGTTGCACGATCAAATGCGCATCGAGCCCAGCAACCCTTGCAGGAAGTACTCACCCGCCTCCATCTGGCTGATCTCGATGTACTCGTCAGGCTTGTGCGCCTGTTCGATCGAACCCGGGCCGCAAACCACCACTGGCACATCCAGGCGTTGCTTGAATAACCCGCCCTCGGTGCCGAACGAGACTTTCGCGGTGCCAGTGTCCGGGGCGGCAAAGTTTTTCAGGAACCGTACCGCTTCGACGCTCGGGTGGGTGTCGAGGCCCGGGTAGACGTTCAGGGTCTCGATTTCAATCGCCGCCACGCTGGAGAGCTTTTGCGCCTCGCGTACGATCAGTTCGGCCCGTTCGCGCATCTGCTCGAGGAAGCCGTCCAGGTCGTCCGCCGGCAAGTTACGCACTTCGAAATCAAGGGTGCACAGGTTGGGTACGATGTTCAGCGCCTTGCCGCCGACAATCTGACCGACATGCACGGTGCTGTAGGGCACATCGTAATCGGTATCCCGGGCACCCTGCTCTTGCAACTGCTGTTGGCTCAGGCGCAGCGCGGCGATGAAATCGCAGGCCACATGAATCGCATTGACCGAGCGTGGCGCCAATGATGAGTGCGCCTCCAGCCCACGACAGTACGTACGGTAGGAACCCTTGCCCTTGTGCCCGAGAACGAACTGCATATGGGTCGGCTCGCCGATGACGCACAGAAACGGCCGGACCGGTGCCAGGTGCAGCACATCAAGCAAACGCCGTACCCCCACGCAGCCGATCTCCTCGTCATGGGACAGCGCCAGCTGCAGCGGCCTGCTCAATGGCTGCTCGGCGGCATCGAGCATGGCGTCGACTGCCAGGGCGATAAAGCCCTTCATATCGCAACTGCCACGGCCATAGATCCGTCCGTCCCGCACCGTCGCCGCAAACGCCGGGAAGGTCCAGGCCTGCCCCGCCGCTGGCACCACGTCGGTATGACCCGACAGCAGGATCCCCGGTACATCCCTTGGACCGGTACTGGCAAACAGGTTGGCTTTGTTGCCGCTGTCGTCCCGCACGATCAAGGACTCGATGCCCTTGGTCATGAGCAGATCGCGCACGTATTCGATCAAGGCCATATTCGATTCCGAAGAGACGGTGTCGAAGGCCATCAGCCGTTTGAGAATCTCCAATACACGGGATTTCATGCGTACGCCGCCACGGTCGGAGTGTTCGGTTGCTGGGTTTTCATCAGTTCGGCGCTGTCGTGGTGGCAAAGGATTTCGCTGCCACCGACTAACATCCGTCGGTCCGGCGCGACGCGGTTGCACAGCCCGTCGACCCGCACCGGGCAGCGACTGAGGAAAGTGCACAGCCCTGGCACAGCGGCTTTCGGCCCAATCGGCGGCAGCGTCTGGCAGGTCGTTGCCCCGCAGCTTTCCAGCCAGCCCTGGCGCAGTTCCGGTACGGAATGGATCAACAGATCGGTATACGGATGGAACGGAGCCTCGGCATAGGATTGACGCGTACCGGCCTGGACCTTGTGCCCGCTATACATCACCACGATGTCGTCACACAAGGCGCGCACGGTGGAGATGTCGTGGCTGATGAACAGATAGGACACTCCTAGCTCCTGGCGCAAATCGCGCAGCAATTCGAGAATTGCCGCACCGACCACGGTATCCAGCGCCGAGGTCACCTCGTCACAGAGAATCAGGTCTGGCTTGGCCGCCAAGGCCCGGGCCAGGTTGATCCGTTGCTTCTGTCCGCCGGACAGTTCGTTCGGACGCCGGTCCGCCATCGTCCGGGGCAAACGCACCAGGTCCAGCAGCTCGCCGATACGCTCGCGCAACGCGGCGCCCTTGAGGCCGAAATACATCTTCAGCGGGCGGCTCAGGATCGTGCTGACGCTGTGCATCGGATTGAGTGCGGTGTCGGCATTCTGGAAGACCATCTGTATGCGTCGGAACTGCTCCTGGGTACGCGACGGCAGGCTGCCGCCCAGGGGTTGACCATCGAAGGACAACCCGCCAAGGGCTGGCTGCAACAACCCGGCCACCACCCGTGCAAGGGTCGATTTGCCCGAGCCCGACTCACCGATGACGCCAATGGCCTGGCCTCGGCGAACCGTCAGGTCGATGTCTTCCAGCACGCGAATCGCTGGCATGCCCTGGGCATTCTTGTTGCCGTAGCCGGCGGTCAGCCCCTGGATGGTCAGCAAAGGGGTGTCTTGCGCGATGTCGCCGGGCGGACGGATCGTCGTGTCCGGCCGCGCCGCCGCCAACAGGCTGCGGGTGTATTCGTGGGCCGGGCCCTTGAGCAAAGGTGCCGTGGCGCTATGTTCGAAGATCTCGCCGCCATTGAGTACCACGATCTGATCAGCCATCTGCGCCACGACCGCCAGGTCGTGAGACACATAGACGGCCGTGGCCCCACGCTCGCGGACTACCCGTTTGAAGGCCCGCAGTACATCGATCTGGGTCGTCACATCAAGGGCCGTGGTCGGCTCGTCGAGCACCACCAGCAATGGATCGCTGATCAGCGCCATGGCCGCCATTACCCGTTGCAGCTGCCCGCCGGACACCTGATGAGGATAGCGCTGGCCGATGCGCTCCGGGTCTGGCAGGGCCAGGTCACGGAACAGCTCGATGGCCTTCGCCTCAAGCACCGCTCGGCTACCCAGGCCATGAATCAGCGCGCCTTCCACTACCTGGTCGATGAGTTTTTTCGCCGGGTTGAACGCCGCTGCGGCGCTCTGGGCGATATAGGACACGCGGTTGCCGCGCAACTTCTGCAATTGGCTCTCGCTCAACGCCAGCATGTCGTCCTCGCCGATTTGCACCACGCCGCCCGCCAGCCGACAACCGCGTCGGGCATAACCGAGCAATGCCAGGGCGATGGTGGTCTTGCCGGAACCGGACTCACCGATCAACGCCAATACTTCGCCTTTTTGCAGGGAGAAGCTGACCCCCTTGACGATGTCCACCTCCTCGCGCTCGCCGCAGGCGACCACGCGCAGGTCCTGTACCCGAATCAATTCGCTCATTTCAATGACCTCCCGTACGTCGGCTACGTCGCGACGACAACCGGTCGATGAACAGATTCACGCCGATGGTCAGGGTGCCGATGGCCAGGGCAGGAATCACGATGGCCGGCGCCCCCTGATTGAGGCCGCCGATGTTCTCGCGCACCAGCGAGCCAAGGTCGGCATCCGGCGGTTGCACGCCCAGCCCGAGGAAACTCATGCCACTGAGCAGCAGCACGATGAAACCAAAACGCAGGCCCAGGTCCGCCAGCACCGGATTGAGGATATTCGGCAGGATTTCCACGCAGGCGATATACAGTCGGCGCTCGCCCCGGGTACGGGCCACTTGCACGTACTCCAGCGCTTCGATATTCACCGCCATGCTGCGGGCGATGCGGAAGGCACCGGGGGTGTAGCTCAACACCGCCGTGCAGATCAGCAAGGTGACCGAGGAGCCGAAGGCCGAGACCATGATCAGCGCCAGCATCTTGCTCGGGATCGAAATGAACGCGTCCATCAGGCGGCTGATCAGCTCATCCAGCCACTTTGGCGACACCACCGACAACAGCGCCAGACTGGTTCCCAGGGTGCTCGACAGCACCGCGGCCACCAACGCCAGGCCGACGGTG
Source organism: Pseudomonas sp. Z1-29 (assembly GCF_051131995.1). NCBI lineage: Bacteria > Pseudomonadati > Pseudomonadota > Gammaproteobacteria > Pseudomonadales > Pseudomonadaceae > Pseudomonas > Pseudomonas sp. Z1-29. The sequence continues at coordinate 3,117,602 of NZ_CP071645.1, forward strand.
AAACGCGCGCCGACAAGAACCCGGCTGAGCATGTCGCGGCCCAGGTAATCGGTGCCGAACGGGTACGTCGCGCTGAGGCTGTCGAAGACGTTGTCGGAGACCACTTCGCCCACCGGATGCGGCGCCAGCCACGGGCCGAAAATCGCCACCAGCAACCAGATCACACACATCGCGGCGCCGGCCAGGCCAAGCCAGGACTTTGCGTGGGCGTCTTTGCCCAACCCCAGCGCAGCGGCCGCCGTCGGCGATTTCACAATGAGGTTGTTCATTGGTTTCTCAGCCTCGGATTGGAAAGAATCGCGCACAGGTCGGCGATCAACACCAACGCCAGGTACGCCGTACAGAACAACATGGTGCAGGCTTGAACCAGGGCCATGTCGCGGTTGGTCACGGCATCGACCATCAAGCTGGCAATGCCGGGATAGTTGAAGATCGTTTCGACGATCACCACCCCGCCCAACAGGTAGGACAAGCTCAGGGCGATGGCATTGGCAATGGGGCCGATGGCATTGGGCAAGGCATGCCGGAGCACGATACGGATATTGCTCACGCCCTTGAGCCGGGCCATTTCCACGTAAGGGCTGTCGAGCTGATCGATCACGGCTGCGCGGGTCATGCGTGACATTTGCGCGACAATCACGCAGCACAGCGTCATCACCGGCAATGCGTAGGTGCGCATGAATTGCCAGGGGGACGTGATGTCACTGGCATAGGACAGCGCCGATAACCAACCCAGGTTCACGGCGAATATCAGCACCGCCAAGGTGGCGACCAGAAACTCCGGCACGGCCACCATGGTCAAGGTGAAAAAACTCAGGAAGCTGTCGAGGCGCCCGCCTCGGCCCATGGCCGAGCCGATACCCAGGGTCAACGCCACGGGCACCGACACCAGGGCCGTGGCAGCGGCGAGCATCAAGGTGTTGGGAACCCGGCCGGCCATCAGCTCGATTACCGGCGTGGCGTTGGACATCGACATCCCCAGGTCACCGCTGAGCAGGCTCGTCAGCCAATGCAGGTAACGCAACACACCGGGCTGGTCCAGGCCCATTTTCGCCCGCAGGGCCGCCACCTGTTCCGGCGTGGCGAACTGTCCCAGCGCCTGTTGCGCCGCGTCCCCCGGCAGTACCGCCGTGATGGCGAACACCACCATCGAGACAATCAACAAGGTCACGACCGCCGCCCCCAGACGGCGGCCGATCAACCACAGTGTGTTGCTATTCATCATCCGACCCTCGTGCAATGTGGCCCAAACCGACCTTCATCAGGCATCCAGCCAGATCTGCTCGGCAAACATGTAGCCCATGAAACCGCCCAGGGGATTGGCGCCGTAGCCCTTTACGCGCTGGTCGGCACCGTCGATGTTGCTGATGAACACCGGTACGCCGATACCTCCGTGCTCATGCACCAGCACCTGCATGTCGGCGTACATCTTGCCGCGCTTGGCCTCGTCGGTTTCACCGCGGGCCTGTATCAACAATTGGTCGAACTGCTCGTTTTTCCAGCCTGATTCGTTCCAGGGCGCGCTCGACTGGAAGAACTGCGAGAACAGCATGTCGGCATTCGGTCGCGGATTGATGTTGCCAAAGCTCAGCGGGTGCTTGGCCCAGTGGTTGGACCAGTAGCCATCGCTCGGCAGGCGGTTGACGTTGAGCTTGAGCCCGGCTTCCTTGGCGGACTGCTGCAGCAGCACCGCGATGTCCACCGAACCGGTCGCCGCGGGCGAGCACATCAGCGGCATGCTGATGCTTTCCATGCCGGCCTTCTTCAACAACGACCTGGCCTGTTCAGGATCGTAAGCCCGTTGCGGCAAATCGGCGTTGAAGAAGCGTGCTCCGGGCGCGATCGGATGGTCGTTGCCGACCCGCGCATAGCCACGGAAGATCGCCGACTTGATCTGTTCCCGGTCCAGCAATAGCTTCATCGCCTGGGTGAACTCCGGGCTTTTGCCGGGCATCTGGTCCTGACGGATGATCAGGTCAGTGTAGTTGCCCGACGGTGAGTCGATGACCCGATGCCGGGCGCTGGCCTTGATGCGGGTCGTCGAACGCGGGTTGACCTCGTTGACGATGTGCACGTCCCCTGACAGCAGGGCGTTGATCCGTGACGATTCGTCGGCAATGCCGATGAATTCGATCTCGTCCAGGTACGGCAAGCCGGGCTTCCAGTAATTGCTGTTGCGCACGCCAACCGAACGCACCCCGGGCTTGAACTCCTTGACCTTGAACGGGCCGGTACCGATGCCCTGGGTGAAATCGCTGGTGCCCTCGGGCACGATCAACATGTGCGAGACGGCAAGGACCGAGGGCAGTTCAGCGTTGGGGCCGCTCAACTGAATCTGCACTTCATGGGTGCCGACGGCTTTGACGTCGGCGAACTGCGACGCCAGCGGCAAGACCTTGGAGCCGGTGATCGGGTCCTTGTGACGCAACAGCGAGAACACCACGTCGGCGGCGGTCAATGCCTTGCCGTTGTGGAAGGTCACTTCCTTGCGCAGGCTGATCACCCAGAGCGTGGCGTCCGTGGTCTCGATACGCTCGGCCAGTTCCAGTTGCGGCACCATGTGGCTGTCAAAACGCGTCAGCCCGTTGTAGAACATGTAATGGCGTACGTAGTCGGTGGACGACGAACCTTTGGCCGGGTCCAGGGTGTCGGCGGTGGAACTGGTCGAGCCGGCGACGCGGATGCGCCCGCCCGGCTTGCCTTTGCCTGGGCTGGCGGCCTCCTCATCGGCGAACAGCTTGCCGGCGGTGCCGAACAGGCTACCGGCGCCCGCCACGGCCACCCCGGCCAACCCGAGCATCTGCAATGCATTGCGGCGGGACATGCCGCGATTGAGCCCTTCGAAAACGCGCAGACTTTCCGTACCTGTTATCAGCTGGGTATCGATACTGTTTTTTTTGTCAGTCATGTCGGTTCTACCTTTCGCAAATGATAAGGCTCGATTGCTCGCGCTATACGCAATGTGATGAAACCTGAAGCGTCCCTCGCCACTCAGTGCAAATAGTCTTGAAGGCGGTAATACGCACCTACCAGCGGCAGGAACCAGGGCTTGCCAAAATGTCCGGGGATGGCCGGCCAGTCGAGTTCGCGCCAAGGGTTGGCCTCGACTTTCCCGGCCATGACGTCGGCCATGACCTGGCCCATGTGCACCGACATCTGCACGCCATGGCCGCTGTAGCCCATGGAGTGATAGACGCCGCCGTGCTGGCCGGCCCGGGGCAGCCGATCGGAGGTCATGTCGACCAATCCGCCCCAGCAATACTCGACCTTCACGTGGGCCAGTTGCGGAAACATCTGCACCATCGCCGCGTGCAGGACTTTGCCGCTCTTGGCATCGGACACACTGTCGGACATGGCGAACCGCGCCCGCCCGCCAAACAGCAAGCGGTTGTCCGGGGTGATCCGAAAGTAGTTGCCGATCATCCGGCTGGTGACATAGGAGCGGTGTGCCGGCAGCAAACTGTCGATCAGGGCCTGCGGCAACACCTCGGTGGCGATCACAAAACTGCCCACCGGCACGATCCGCCGCCGATACCAACCCAACCCACCCTGCTGGCAGGTTCCCGTGGCCAGCAGGATCTGCGTGGCCTGGAGCGAACCCTTGGTGGTATTGACCCGATAACCACCGGCGCTGGTTTTCCAGTCCGTTACCGATACGCCTTGGAAAATCAGCGCGCCGTGACGGGCCGCGGCCTCGGCCAATCCGACCCCGAAGCGTCCGACATGCATCTGCACGCCGTTACGCTGCAGCAAGCCGCCATGGAACTGGGCCGAGTTCACTTCAGCCCGAGCTTCCTGCGCAGACAGCAACTCGACCTCGGCATCGACCTCGCGCCGGATCAATTCGCAAGTACGTGCCAACCCTTCGTAGTGCAGGGGCTTGGCCGCCAACTTGAGCTTGCCGTTGCGCTTGAAGTCGCAGGCAATCTGCTCTTGCTCCACCAGCGAGACGACACTCTGCACGGCGCTTTCATAGGCCTGGTAATAGGCGCGCGCCTTGTCGGCGCCGAGGCTGGCACTCAATGACGCGTAGTCCTGGGCGACGCCGGTGTTGCACTGGCCGCCATTGCGCCCCGAAGCCTCGCCAATGACCCGCCCGCCTTCCAGCACCACCACATTGGCGCCCTTCAAGGCCAGGGACCGGGCGGCGGCCAGGCCAGTGAAACCGCCACCGACGATGGCCACATCGACCTGCCCGGGTAACGCACCGAGCTGGGCACCGGTAAATGCCGGTGCGGTATCGAGCCAATAAGACTCACTGCCCATGTCTAACCCCTTATGCCTTGAAGCGTGCAATGAGACTCAGAGACCGACCAGACCGGCCAACCCGCCGATGTCCGGGATCTGGTGGTAACCAAAGGCCGCGTTCGCCGGTTGCTCATGACCCCGGGCCACGAAGGCTTTGTGCTTGATCTTCATGTCGTGGGCCGACATCAGGTCGTAGCGGAAGCTCGAAGACACATGCAGGACATCCTCCGGCCCGCAGCCGAGGTTATCGAGCATGTACTCGAAGGCCGCCAGACGTGGCTTGTAGGCTTGGGCCTGTTGAGCCGTGAAGACTTTATGAAAAGGTGCGCCGAGCTTGTCGACGTTGGACATGATCTGCTCGTCCATCGCATTGGAGAAAATCACCAGGGGAATCTTGTCGGCGATTTTCGACAGGCCTGCCGGTACGTCGGCATGTGGGCCCCAGGTCGGTACGGCGTCGTAATAGAGCTGGCCTTCGCCTTTGTATTCGACCCCCCAACGCTTGCAGACCCGGGCCAGGGCAGTCTTGAGAATTTCATCATAGGGCCGCCAGTCGCCCATCACCTGGTCCAGCCGGTAGGCCGAGAAATCCTTGACGAACTGATCCATCTGCTCGGCTGGGACCCGATCGGCGAACAGCTCGCGCGTCATGGTCCCCATCTGAAAGTTGGTCAACGTGCCATAGCAGTCAAAGGTAATGAACTTGGGGCGAAGGAAGCTCATGAGTGCGGTCCTGAGTGATGGTTGAGGTCATGAGGGGCAAGCGGTTGCTCGTTCTTGAAGCCTGGCTGCAACGCTGCATCACGGTTTTATTACAGCATCATGAGACCGCGCATAAACGGTTAAAAGTATAGGCCGCTTGGCACAAACCACCGTTTTTCGGGGCCCGCTCAGCAGACTGTGCGGGATGCGCCAAGCCCGGGCATCTGCACTTTTTTCAGGGTGTTCGCGGCCATTTATGGTGCGCAAAAAACCAGTCGAACCGCCGCCGGCGGCAGAATCCACCCCGCCAACGAGAACGGGCGCATTCCCTGAGGATGCGCCCGTTGCTTGTGTTGCCGGTGAGATTTGTACTGGCCTCAGAACTCCGCGACTTTGCCCCAGGCTGAAGACTGGAATCGATCCGGGTGATAGGGACGCGGGTCAACCAGGGGAGGCATGTCGCTGACAATGTCGGCGATCAAGTGGCCCGCGCCAGGGCCGATGCCGAAGCCATGGCCACTGAACCCCGCCGCCAGCACCAGGCCAGGCAGGCTCGCTATTTCGCCAATGCCCGGGACGCCATCAGGCGTGCTGTCCACATAACCTGCCCAGGCAGCGGTGACTGACGAGTTTTTCAGCATCGGGATCAGGTCGACCGCGCGCTTGTAAGTCAGCTCGACAACCGATGCATCGGCTGCAGGATCGAGGATGCGCATCCGCTCCATCGGGGTTGGCTGGTCCAACCGCCAGCGGCCCAGGCCTTCATGCCCCGACTGGAAGCCTTGCAGACCACCGGGCGCCAGCTTGCGCCAGCGACGCTGGAACATCGGCAGGAACTGCGGAGCGAACCGCAACAGCTGCGGGGTCGGGTCAACGCGCCCTCTGCCACTGATGGCCAGCGTGAAACCGCCATCAGAGCGACGGGTCATGGAGACCTCATCCGTGTGGAGTGCGTCCGGTATCTCTTCGGCGCCCTTGGAGATCGACAGTATCGTCTGGCGAATGGACGCCTGGGGAAACCGGATGCCGTACTGACGGCAGAACGAGGACGCCCATGCGCCACCGGCCAGCACCGCGAGCTTGGTGCGAATGGTGCCCTTTTCGGTAACGACCGCCGATAGCCGGCCGCCTTCGGTCTCGACGCCACGGGCAGCGCAGCCCTGATGCACCGTGCCGCCCAGCTTGATGATCGCCCGCGCAACCGCCGGAGCGGCACGGGACGGGTCTGCCGTACCGTCGGTCGGCGAGAAGACCCCGCCTTTCCAGGACTTGCCAGTCACCCGGCCATGTTCTGCAGCCTGTTCCGCCGTCAGCATGTGCGTTGTGACATTGACGGTACGGGCAAACTCACCCCACTTTGCCCAACCCGCCAGTTCTTTCTCGTTGTTGCTCAGATAGAGCAAGCCACACCTTCTGAATCCGGTGTCCTCGCCGGTCTCCGCGGCGAACTGTTCCCAAAGTTCGAGGCTCTTGGTCGACAGCGGCAGCTCACGAGCGTCCCGATTCTGCTGACGGCACCAACCCCAGTTTCGACTCGACTGCTCCGCCCCCACGCGCCCCTTCTCCACCAGCGCGACCTTCAGGCCGCGCTTTGCCAGGTAATAGGCCGTGAAGGTTCCGATAATGCCGCCGCCGATCACGACAACGTCAGCGTGCGTCGGCAGTTCAGAATTCGTCTCTACGGAAGTTAACGGTGCAGGCATTTTGGGATGTCCATTGAAGGGCGGTGAGCGGTGGCGTTATTACAACACCATGAAACCGTGCATAAACGGCTAAAAGTATAGGCCGCCTGGTACAAAGCACCGTTTTGCGCGACCTGTTCAGCAGACTTTGCGGGACGCTCCGAACCCGGGCGTTGCGGTCGGAAGCGTCAGAGCCTGGCAGGCCATGGTTAATGGGAAGTTAGCCTGGCAGATACGGCAGATTCTCCTTTGGGCCCTTGAACAACGGCATATTTTGTCCGAGCCGCTTTGTTAGCTTATTGAGCAGACTCGACATGCCGCTCTAAAGGAACGCCTTGGATGACTATTCAATCTTCGAATCGCTACAGTGTTGATCCGCAAACGGCTCAGCGGCTTTATATCAATGGCGGTTGGTCTGCGCCGGCCAGCCCGGCCAGCCTGGCGGTGGTCAACCCGGCGACAGAAGAAGTGGTCGCCCAGGTTGCCAGCGGTTCTGCCGAGGATATCGATCGGGCGGTAGCAGCGGCGCGCGCCGCGTTTGCCGGTTGGTCTGCCACCTCCACGGCGTCGCGCGCGCTGCTGCTGGGCAAGATCCATGAGCTTATCCTTGAGCGAAAAGAAGCGTTTGCCCAGGCGATCTCCCTGGAAATGGGCTCGGCCATCGCTGCTGCTCGGGCAATGCAGGTACCCTTGGCGGCCGAACACGTTCGGGTCGCGCGCGATCTGCTGTCCACTTATTGCTTCCAGACGCTCGAGGGCACGACCGCAATCCGACGCGAACCCATAGGCGTCTGCGGCTTGATCACGCCCTGGAACTGGCCGCTTTACCAGATCACAGCAAAAGTCGCCCCGGCACTGGCGGCCGGATGCACGGTGGTGCTCAAGCCCAGTGAGCTGTCACCGCTGAGCGCCCTGCTGTTTGCACAGGTGGTGCATGACGCGGGCCTGCCACCGGGGGTCTTCAACCTGGTGAACGGCAGCGGCCATGTGGTCGGCGCCGCGATGGCCGCACACGCTGATATCGACATGATTTCGATCACCGGCTCAAACCGCGCGGGCACGCTGGTGGCACAGGCGGCCGCCCCGACGGCGAAGCGGGTCGGCCAGGAACTGGGCGGCAAATCGCCGAATATATTGCTTCCCGATGCGGACTTTGCCAAAGCCGTCCCGGCCGGCGTGCTGGCGGCGCTGCGCAACGTTGGACAATCATGCAGCGCCCCGACCCGCATGATCGTTCCCAAGGACCGACTGGCTGAAGTCGAAGCGCTGGCGGCCGCAACCGCCAACGCGATCATCGTTGGTGATCCGCAATCGCCGGAAACGGTACTCGGCCCGATTGCCAATCAAGCCCAGTTCAATCGCGTGCAGGCGATGATCGAGACCGGCCTGCACGAAGGCGCAAAACTGCTTTGCGGCGGACTTGGACGCGTGCCCGGTTTTGAAAAGGGTTACTACACCCGCCCGACAGTGTTCTCCGAGGTGGATAACGCCATGCGCATCGCCCAGGAGGAAATCTTCGGGCCGGTGCTGTGCATCATTGCCTATGAAACGATCGACGAGGCGGTGGCTATTGCGAACGATACGGTCTATGGGCTGGGCGCCCACGTCCAGTCACAGGACCTTGACCTGGCGCGCGCGGTGGCTTCTCGGATCCGCGCCGGGCAAGTGCTCCTGAATTACCCGGCCTGGAATCCGATGGCGCCGTTCGGTGGTTACAAGCGATCGGGAAACGGGCGTGAGTACGGCGTCTTCGGGCTTGAGGAATATCTGGAAACCAAGGCCATCGTCGGGTTCGGCTGATTGCCCTGTGAAAGCCCTGATGCGGTGTATTTAATGAAGCATATGAATCTGTGGCGAGGGGATTTATCCCCTCGCCACAAGGATTCAACATCCTTCACTCACAGCATTACCAATCAAAGCCCTTCATACCCGCACCCTTGAGAATCAGGCGCCGAATAAGCCGTTCAATAAACCTGACTCAACCCGCCTGTTCCGCCTCCAACCGCTTGAGCAACGCCTTGGCGGCCGCTTCGGATGAGGCGGGATTCTGCCCGGTGATCAGATGCCCGTCCTCGACCACATGGCTGCCCCAGTCCGCCCCTTTGGAATACTCGCCGCCCTTGGCCTTGAGCATATCCTCGACCAGGAACGGGACCACTTCGGTCAGCCCCACCGCCTCTTCTTCGGAATTGGTGAAACCGGTGACTTTTTTACCCTTGACCACCGGCTGGCCATCCGGGGCGTTGACGTTCTTGAACACTCCGGGCGCGTGGCAGACGGCCGCGATGGGTTTATTCGCTGCGTAAAACGCTTCGATGAGGGTCTTGGAGTCGGTGTCCTCGGCGAGATCCCACAGGGGGCCATGACCGCCGGGATAAAACACCGCATCGAAGTCATAGGGGTCGACCTCGCCCAGCGGCACGGTGTTGGCCAACGCCGCTTGGGCCTGGGTGTCGGTGCCAAAGCGACGGGTTGCATCAGTCTGGGCGTCCTCTTCATCGCTCTTGGGGTCCAGCGGTGGTTGCCCGCCCTTCGGCGACGCAAGCGTGACCGTGGCCTTGGCATCGACGAACACGTAATAGGGAGCGGCGAATTCTTCCAGCCAGAAGCCGGTTTTCTTGCCGGTGTCGCCCAACTGATCGTGAGATGTAAGGACCATTAGAATCTTCATGTGAACCTATCCTCCGCGCGGTGAATGGGCGACGTGCGTGCGCCCTGTACTAGTGTCAGAGGCTGCGTTGGGGGAGACGTTCAAGCGGGTGTAGGGAACGCCATGATTTCGTCATGCCCCATTTCCGCCCTCGGCGCAGGCCAAGCCACTACCAAAGCGCCACATCGTAGGTCAGGTAGAGACGATTACTGTCACGGCCCCTGGCAAAATCCGAGCGATAGACATAGTTGCGCAGTTTCACACCCAGTCCCTTGAAAGTGCCCTGCTGCACGACATAGGCCACTTCTGCATCACGCTCCCATTCCTTCACCGCGCTGTTGGACTTGCCATCGTCACCGCTGAGATAACGACTGGAAAACGTCAGGCCGGGAATGCCAAGGCGCGCGAAGTCGTAGCCGTAACCGAGCATCCAGGTCTTCTCGTCTTCCTCGATGAATTTGCCGATCCCGGCATTGCTGAAGGAATAGACCGTCGCCCCGCTGATATAAGGCAAACCCCCTTCCCCGCTGAGTTTCTGGTAGCCGGCGCTGAAGGTGTGGCCCACGACGGCATAGGACAGCAGCCCGCTGAGCATGTCGTTATCGATGTTCCCGCCGTAGGCCGAGCCGGAATCGGCGCTGTTGAAATAGCGCAGATCGCTGGTGAGAACCCCGGGGCCAAGCGGCAGGTCGTGCTGGATGCCAGCGAAATTCTGTCGATAGAAGTTCTCCAGCTCGCCATAGAAGTAGCTCAGGCGCAGGGTCTTGCCCAACTTGTAGTCGGCGCCCGCGTAGCTGAAGTCGCCTGACTGATCGCCACCATAACCGTCGGGCACGATCGGCATGCTGTCGCTTGAATCGCGCAGTTTGAAACGCTGCAGATGCCCGCCAGTCAGGCTGAGATTGGCGATGTCGCTGCTGTTGATCTGGGTCCCCTGGTAGGTCTGCGGCAACAGGCGCGCGTCGTTGTAGATCAGCACCGGGTTCTTCGGCAACAGGGTGCCGTGCTTGAGGGTGGTCTTGGCCACCCGGGCCTTGGCGGTCATGCCGGCGCTGGCAAACTCGTCGGCGGCGCGCCCGTCGTCATGCACCGGTAGCAGGCCCGTGCCGCTGCGCCCGCGCCCGGAATCAAGCTTGACCCCCAGCAGGCCCAGGGCATCGACGCCGAAACCGACGATACCCGGGGTATAACCTGACTGGTAATCCAACAGGAAACCCTGGGCCCATTCGGTTCGCTCGCTCTTGGCGGTCTTGGCGGCCCGTGCGCTCATGCCATGTTCGTCGCGAAAGTTTTCGTTGAAGTAGACGTTGCGCAGTTGCAACTTCAACTTGCTGTCGTCGATGAACCCTTCGGCGCTGGCCATGGGCAGCGGCAACAGGCCGAGGATCGGAAACCAGGCCGCGCGGGTCAGGTAATTGCTCATGTCGGATTTCTCATTGTTGTTATTTGGCGCGCAGGCCAGCGCACTCCCCGAGTGGGGAGCGTCAGGCGAGCAACAAGGTTGTCGGGTGACTCAGGAGAACAGCGTCAGCGCCCCGGTCAGCAGGGCCAACGCGGTAATCACCAGGGAGGTGAGCACCGCCCATTTGAGGGTGGCTTTCTGGAAGTCGCCGAGGTCGCGGTCAACCATGCCCACCAGCAACAGGGTCGAGGCCACCAGCGGACTCATCAGGTGCACCGGCTGGCCGAGAATCGACGCCCGGGCGATTTCCACCGGATGAATGCCGTAGGCGGCAGCGGCGTTGGCGAGGATCGGCACCACACCGAAGTAGTAGGCATCGTTGGACAGCACGAAGGTCAGCGGCATGCTGGTAATCGCCACCACCAGCGGGAACAGATGGCCCCAGGATGGCGGGATCCAGTCGACCAGGGTCTGCGCCAGGGCATCGACCATTTTGGTCCCGGAGAAGATCCCGGCAAAAATGCCCGCCGCGAACACCAGCAAGACCACGGTCATGGCGTTGCCCGAATGAGCGAGGATGCGCTCCTTCTGGATATCCAGCTGCGGATAGTTGATCACCAGCGCCAGGACAAAACCGATCAGGAACAGGATCGCCGAATGCATGAGCCCCATCACCAGCGCGACCATGACCGCAATCACCAGCAGCAGGTTGACGTAGGCCAGCTTCGGACGCTTGTGCGGCGTGTCTTCAAGAATCGCCTTGATGTAGCAGTCGCCGCCACCGCTTTGCAGCTGGATATTGCCAATGCGCTTGCGCTCGGCGCGGCCCAGCAGGTATGCGGTGAACACCACCCAGGCGGCACCGCCGATCATGGTCGGCAGCAGCGGCACGAAATACTCGCCGGCATCCAGGCCCAACGCCGCGATGGCGCGGGTCGCCGGCCCACCCCAGGGCGTCATACCGCTCATGATGCTCAGCGACAGCATCGAGACGGTCGCCAGGATCATCGGATTCATGCCGATGCGCTTGTACAGCGGCAGCATCGCGGCGCAGGTGATCATGTAGGTCGTCGTGCCGTCACCGTCCAGGGCCACCAGCAATGACAACAGTGCGGTGCCCACGGCGATCTTCATCGGGTCGCCATTGACGCGTTTGAGAATCTTGCGGATCAGCGGGTCGAACAGGCCGGCGTCGATCATCAGGCCGAAAAACAGGATCGCGAACAGCAGCAGCGCCGCCGACGGCGCGACCATCTTCAGGCCGTCCAGCATCATCTTGCCGGTGGTTCCGCCAAACCCGCCCAGTATTGCGAAGACGATCGGCACGATTGTCAGGGCGACGATCGGCGACAGCCGTTTGGTCATTATCAGGAAGGTAAAGACCACCACCATGGCCAAGCCAAGTAAAGCGAGCATATGTCAGATCTCTTGTTGTTATTGAGTCGCTGATGCAATGACAAAAACGGCCTGGACTATCCGGCCAGGCGCCGGGAAACCGTGGCGTAGACGAAACCCGAGAAGAGCCGGCGGGCGGTGCGGACCACCGACGCACGGATGGTCTCACCCTTTTCGCCGGTGTAGGACAACACCACGTCGATGCCGCCGCTGGGGTGCTCGATGCGCACCCGCTGCAAGCGCGGCTCGCTGGCGCCGCCGAGCAGGTTGGCGACCACGCTGCCGTCGGTCACGCACGCCGTCGCCAGGCCGATCGAGCCGGTAATCGCCAGCGCGCGGTGGCAGTTGTGCGGCATGAAGTAGCGCACCTGAATCGTCCCGCCGCTCTTGGCCGCGGAAACCAGCACCGGCTTGGGAATCACCTTGTCGCTGACATCGCCCAGGCCCATCGCGAGCCCGGCTTTCAGTCGCAACGACTCCAGGCGTTGCAGGAAAGCCTTGTCGGCGTCCAGTTCGGCCGGACTCTCGTCGCCACGCTTGCCCAGTTGGCTGGCCTCGATGATCAGCATCGGCATGGCCATGTCGATACAGGTCACCGGGACGCCGTCGATCAGGTCAAGGGGTTGCCCGGTCGGGAAGAGTTTGCCGGTCTTGCTGCCCGCGGCGTCGAGGAAGGTCAGTTGCACTGGCGCCGCCGTGCCGGGCACGCCATCGATGGCGGTGTCGCCCTCATAGCTGACCTTGCCTTGCGGAGTCTGCACCTCGGCGTTGACGAAGGTGCCGGTGTTGAGGTTGCGGATACGCACCCGGGTCAGCTCGCCTGTCGCCTTGACCAGGCCCTGCTCGATGGCGAACGGGCCGACGGCGCAGAGCATGTTGCCGCAGTTGGGCGCGGTATCGACCCGCCGCTGGGACACCATGACCTGCACAAACAGGTAATCCACATCGGCCTCCGGATGCAGCGAAGGACTGACGATCGCCACTTTGCTGGTCTGCGGACTGCCACCGCCGATGCCATCGATTTCCAGCTCGTGACCGGAACCCATCAGGTTGAGCAGCAACTCGTCTCGTTCGGCGATCACCGCAGGCAAATCCCAGGCGAGAAATACCGGACCTTTGGACGTGCCGCCGCGCATGAGTACACAAGGAATTCGTTGCATGACCACTAACTCTTGTTGATCAATCTGGATAATTGATGTTCTGGACACAAGAGTGGCAGGGTTTAAAAAGTGATTCCAATGCAAAGATCGGAGCCATTATTGCGTTTCACAAAAGAATTATTCTACGATCCGGGGCGTGTTCAAGCCCCTTCCCAGCGAGATAAAAACATGGAATACGAACTGCAGGACATCCGATCTTTCGTGAAAATCGCCGAACTGGGGAGTTTTCACGAGGCCGCCGATGCGCTGCACCTGTCCCAGCCAGCCCTGAGCCGGCGCATGAAAAAACTTGAGGAAGGCCTGGGAACGGCTCTGCTTGATCGCACCACGCGCAAGGTCAGCCTGACCAGCGTCGGGCGGGATTTCCTGCCCAAGGCGCGACGCCTGCTGGATGATTTCGACGACTCGATCCTCAACATCCGCGAGTTGGCGGAACGACAGATCGGCCGAGTGACCCTGGCCTGCATCCCGACGGCGGCGTTCTACTTCCTGCCCTCGGTGATCCGGCTCTACAACGAGCGCTACCCGAAAATTCGCATCCGCCTGCTGGACCTCAGCGCCAACGAAGGATTGGAGGCAGTACTGCGCGGCGAAGCCGATTTCGGCATTAACATGATGAGCGGCCAGCACCCGGACATCGAATTCGTGCCGCTGGTCAACGAACCCTTTGTATTGGCCTGCCGGCGCGACCATGAACTGGCAGGACGCAGCGCCATGACCTGGTCGGAACTCAGCGACTATCGATTGATCGGCGTCGGGCGCCTGAGCGGCAACCGCATGCTGCTCGATCACGCGCTGTCTGGCCTGAGCTGGCGCCCGCAGTGGTTCTATGAAGTGCAACACCTGTCCACCTCCCTCGGCCTGGTCGAGGCCGGCCTCGGGGTGTCGGCGATGCCCAGCCTGGCAATGCCTGCCGGGGACCATCCGACACTGGTCAGCGTGCCGCTGATCGAGCCGGTGGTGAACCGGTCACTGGGCCTGGTTTATCGACGAGGGGCTTCGCTGTCGCCTGCCGCAGAGAAATTCGTCTCGATCCTGCTGGAGCAGTGGCCGCAGTAGAGTGCTCTTTGCACTGGCAAATCGATGCCATACTGACCGGCCACCACTCTTGGAAGACTGCCATGCCTAACGCAATCGGACTTAACCCTGTGGCGCTCATCAGCGGCGTTGGCAGCGAGACGGGCATCGGCATGGCGATCGCCCGCAGGCTCGGTGCCGCCGGCGCCAGGCTGATCGTTACCGCCAGCAGCGCGCGCATCGAAGCGCGCATCGAGGAACTGCGCGCCGAAGGGTTTGAAGTCGCGGGACGGCCCCTCGACCTCACCGATGAAAAACAGGTACGCGAGTTTGGGTCGTGGGCGGAGTCCGTCTGGGGCCGGATCGACATCCTGGTGAACAACGCCGGCATGGCCATGCAAGGCAGCCCGGAGTCTTTCTCCGAGGTGGCAACCATGGACCTGGCGCTGTGGAACCTGTCGCTGGCGCGAAATGTGACCACGGCTTTCCTGCTGACCCGCGCCGTCCTGCCCGGCATGCAGTCGCGCAATTACGGACGCATCGTCAATATCAGTTCCACCACCGGCACGCGGTGCAGCAATCCTGGCGAGGCGGCCTACAGCGCCGCGAAGGCCGCCATGGTGGGCATGAGCATGGGCCTGGCGCTGGAAGTGGCCCGGCAGGGAATCACGGTGAACTGCGTCGCACCCGGCTGGATCGCCACCGGCTCGACCACCGCCGAGGAAGCCAATGCCGCGCGCTACACCCCGATGCGCCGGGCCGGTCGCCCGGAGGAAGTCGCCGCGCTGGTCGCCTTCCTCGCCTCTGCCGAGGCGAGCTACATCACCGGGGAAGTGATGGTGGTGGACGGCGGCAACTGCCTGGTCGAGAACAAGGCGCCGGACCGGTCACTGGACTGACCGCATGACCGGTCGGCGTCGTCATTTAGGCGCCAACAGCGCCTTTCGATCGGCCTTCTCTTGTTTCATCGCCGCGATCTCACGCTCGCAGGCTTGCACGTCGAAGGAGTTGTCCCACTTGGCAATGGCGAGGGTGCCGATGCCATTGCCGATCAGGTTGGTCACGGCCCGTGCTTCATTGAGGAATCGGTCGATCCCGAGCAGCAGCACCAACCCGACCAAGGGGATGGAATGAATCGTGGTGAGTGTCGCGGCGAGGGTCACGAAACCGGCTCCGGCGACACCCGCCGAGCCTTTTGATGTGAGCAGGAACACACCCAGCAGGATCATCTGGTCCATGAACGTCAGCGGCGTATTGGTGGCCTGGGCGATGAAAATCGCCGCCATCGTCAGGTAGATGCAGGTGCCATCGGCATTGAAGGTGTACCCGGTGGGCAAGACCATGCCCACGACTGACTTTCTGCAGCCGAGTTTTTCCAGCTTGACCATCATTCGCGGAAGCACCGCTTCGGTCGAGCAGGTCCCCAGCGTGATGAGGATCTCGTCCTTGAAATAACGAAGGAACTGCATCAGCGGCATCCCCGACCATCGGGCGACCGCGCCCAGCACGACGACGATGAAAATCAGCGTCGTGACATACAGAGCGACCAGCAACTGGCCCAGGGACAGCAAGGTGCCGATGCCGTATTTGCCGATGGTGAATGCCATGCCGGCACCCGCGCCGATTGGCGCCAGGCGCATGACCATCGCGACTATCCTGAACAGCCCCTGCAGGAACAGATCGATGGTGTTGATCAGCGGCTTGCTGGTTTCGCCCATTTGCACCAGGGCGACGCCCATCAGCACCGACAGCAGAATCACCTGGAGCATGACGCCATTGGAGAACGCGCCGACAAACGTCTGCGGGATGATGTTGAGAAAGAACTCGACGGTACCACCCTGCTCACTCGCCGCCTGGCTGTACTTGCTGATGGAGCTGCCATCAAGGGAGTTGGCATTGATGTTCATCCCGACGCCAGGCTTGACGACGTTGACCACGACCAGGCCGACGACCAGCGCAATGGTCGAAAGGATCTCGAAGTAAATCAGCGCCTTCACACCAATCCGTCCGACCTCCTTGATGCTGCCCATCTTGGCGATACCCACGACCACCGTGCCGAAGATGATCGGCGCCAAGAGCATCTTGATGAGTTTGATAAAGCCATCGGCGAAGGGCTGGAGCTTGGCCCCGACATTCGGGATGAAGTAACCGATCGCTGCGCCGATCACGATGCCGATCAGTACCTGCACATACAGCTGGCTGTACCAGCGAGACTTGGAGATTTCCACGAGAGCACCTCATTTTATTGTTGTGATGGGCATGTGGCAGGCGTCTGCGCGACGCCCGATGCCGCAGCCTCGTTGGAGGCCGCGACGATGAGGACGATCAGCCCTCGCCCAGCTCGCGCATGACCGCGTACAGGGCGGACTTGGCTTCGAAACCGACGCCAGGAATATCCGGCAGGCCGACGTAGCTGTTTTCCACGCGGATGCCGTCAGCAAAACCGCCGAACGGCTGGAACACATCGGGGTACGATTCGTTGCCGCCCAGGTGCAAACCGGCAGCGATGTTCAGGGACATCTGATGGCCGCCATGAGGCACCACGCGGCGCGAAGACCAGCCCATCTCCTCCATGACTTTCAGGGTGCGCATGTATTCAACGAGCCCGTAGGACAGGGCGCAATCGAACTGCAGGTAATCGCGATCCGGGCGCATGCCGCCGTGTCGCAGCAGGTTGCGCGCGTCCTGATGGGAGAACAGGTTCTCGCCGGTCGCCATCGGCAGTTCATAGTGATTGGCGAGCTCGGCCTGGAGCGCGTAGTCCAACGGATCGCCGACTTCCTCGTACCAGAAGAGGTTGTACTGCTTGATGGCTTCGGCGTACGCGATACCGGTCTCCAGATCGAAGCGGCCGTTGGCATCAACCGCCAGTCGCCGCCCGTCCCCGACCACTTCAAGCACCGCTTCGATGCGCCGGATGTCTTCATCCAGTGGCACCGCGCCGATCTTCATCTTGACCACGTCATAGCCACGATCCAGATAACCCTGCATTTCTGCCTTGAGCTTGCTCTGGTCCTTGCCGGGATAGTAATAACCACCCGCCGCATAGACCCAGACCTTGTCATCCGCCACGCCACCGCGATAACGGTCGGCCAACAGGCGGTACAGCGGCTTGCCTTCGATCTTGGCGACCGCGTCCCACACGGCCATGTCGATGGTGCCGACGGCCACTGAACGCTCACCGTGGCCACCCGGTTTCTCGTTGGTCATCAGGGTTTTCCAGATGGCGAACGGATCCAGGTTGGCGTGTTCCTTGTCGATCAGCGTTTCCGGGTCGGCCTCGGTGACTCGCGCCAGGAATCGATCACGCATCAGCGCGCCCTGGCCGTAGCGACCGTTGGAGTTGAAACCGTAACCGATCACCGGTTTGCCATCGCGAATCACATCGGTGACAACCGCCACGACCGAGCAGGTCATTTTCGAAAAATCGATATAGGCATTGGCAATCGGAGAGGCGATGGAAACAGTTTTTTCGCGGATGTCGACGATACGCATGAGGGGTTCCTCTTGTTGTGGTTGACCCCACGTTATGCTTTGCGACGAAACCCGCCCAATGCTATTAATGCCGCGCCCTATGCACAGGAGGCATTGCCCTTGGAACTCGTCTGGCTAGAAGATTTTTCAGCACTTGCAGAGTACGGCAGCTTCGTTCGCGCCGCCGAAGCGCGCCACGTTACGCAGCCGGCTTTCAGTCGCAGGGTCCGTTCGCTGGAAAACTGGATGGGCGTGGATCTGTTTGTGCGCACGCCTCAAGGCGCGACGCTGACCGAGGCTGGAAGGCAGATTCTGCCTGGCGCCCAGGAGGCTGCGAGGCGCCTCTACAGGCTGCGCACCGAGGCCCAGGAAGTCGCCGGAGTGGCCGCCAAGACGCTGCAATTTGCAGCCACGCATTCACTGTCGTTCACGTTTTTTCCGCGCTGGCTGAGAAGCGCCGAAAATGGCGCGCCGATAGATGCCGTGCGCCTGCACTCCGACAGCATGGCGGTGTGCGAGCAGATGCTGATTCACGGTCAGGTGCAGTTCCTGCTCTGCCATCGGCACCCCGACGTACCGCCACTGTTGGCGCCTGATCAATTCAGCGGGAAAAAGGTCGGCGAGGACGTCCTGATACCCTTGGCGAGTGCCTCGGCCAATTTCGGTACCTCACCGGCGACGTTGCCCTACCTGGCCTACACCGAGGAATCGGGGCTCGGGCGTATCGTCGCTCACCGACTCCACGGCAAGGAGGAATACCTGCACCTCAAGCCGCTTTTCAGCAGCCATCTCGCCGCGGTGCTGATGTCCATGGCACTGGAAAGCAAGGGCGTCGCGTGGCTGCCCAAAAGCCTGACAGAACAGGAAATGGCTGACGGGCGCCTGGTCCGGGCCCTGGATGAAAGCTGGGATATTCCACTGGAAATCCATCTCACCCGCCCAACCGCGCCGATCAGCGCAGCGGCAGAGGAGTTCTGGAACAGGCTGAAGGGTCAGGGCGATTCAACTGCCCTGCTCTGCCACCTGTAAAACCCCACGAATGACCCCGGACTGCCATTCGAAATAAGGATTGTAAGTCAGCCGTGCGTGGATCTTCCCCGGCTCGCTGTACCCCCAGTCCGAATACCAGACTTCTTCCCCCGCTTCGCACCGGGCCACTTCGTCGGCATTGCGGCTGTTGCGGCAGAACCGCAAGGTGCCCGAACGACCGTAGAGCGGGTTGGCTGGCGAGAAGAGGATGCCCATGTGGGAAAACTGGCTGATGCGTTCATCGGCGATGCGGTCGCTGCGCGTCAGGATGCGCCGCTCCTGCGCAGCGCCCTTGTCACCGGTCGGCTCCGCCTGGCCATACCAGATCAACCGGCTCGCGGCATGGGTGAAGCGCCGTTGGAACAGCTCCCGCACGTAGCGCACGTCGACGACTGAATCCTGCTCGGTCAGCACTATCACCACCGGCCGATCGAAGTCTTGCTGCTCGATGAGCCGGCGAACCGCTACGCTGCTGCGGTAGAACTGGGCAAAGCCGTTGGTGGGGACATTGTGGTAGCGCACGGGCGACTGCTGCGGCCGGGAATTGTCGGGCGCAAGGATCCAGGTCTTGAAATGCGCCAGCCAGGGCGTGGCCCAGTCGTAGGACTCGCTCGAGCGAAAGGCCGGGGAAAACAGCACCAGGCCCTTGATGTCCGGGTCCCTGGCGGCATAGGCCAGCGCCAGATTGGCGCCGGTCGAGAAACCGCCCAGGTAGACGTTCGCGAACTCCTTGTGCAGCAACGCAACCTGCTGCTCGACCAACTGTTGCCACTGTTCCAGTTGCACATCGATCAGGTCGGCCGGCTTGGTGCCATGCCCGGGCAGCAATGCGACGCGCACCACGTAGCCTTGGGCGGCCAGATCCCGGGCGATATCGACGAAGGACCAGGGTGAATCCCCCAAGCCATGCAGCAAGAGAATGGCCTTGGTGGAAGGAACATCGGGGCGCACTTCATAAGGCGCGTTCCAGTCCAGCTCATCGGCGCGATTCTCGGTCTGGAACAGGCGCTTTTCCTCAATCCAGGCGCGGGATGCCTGGGCATACGCCTGGAAATTTTCCGCTTCGGTCATGGCATCGGCCGCGCTGGGCTGCCGCGCGCAGCCTGCCGCCATTGCAAGGCATGCCAAGGTCGCGGCGACTCCCAGCATGAGCCGGCGCCAAGGCGACGGCACATTCCTGATCTTTGCTGACACTATCAATTGATCACTCCAGCAGCTTCGCTGCGAGAAACGTTACCGGTGCGTTTGTACAACCACTGCGCCCCATCGTCCACATAGGAAAACACCACGGGTATGACCAGCAGGCTCAACAGCGTTGACGTGACAAGCCCGCCAATCAAGACGATGGCCATCGGTGCGCGAAAGCTCGGGTCGGCCCCCAGCCCCAGGGCGATTGGCATCATGCCTGCGCCCATCGCGATTGTCGTCATGACAATCGGCCGAGCGCGTTTGCCGCAGGCGTCGAGGATCGCTTCCTGGCGGCTCAGGCCGTCGCGTCGACGCGCGAGGATGATGTAGTCAACCAGCAGGATCGAATTTTTCGTCGCGATACCCATCAGCATGATCAGGCCGATCATCGAGGGCATGGACAATGTCGAGCCGGTCACGAACAGCGCCACGAAGGCTCCAGGCACCGAGAGCACCAGGGCGGCAAGGATCGTCAGCGGTTGCAGGAAATCCTTGAGCAACAGCACCAGGACCATGTAGATGCATAACACTCCGGTCAACATCGCCACGCCGAATCCGGAAGCCAGTTCGCCCATGGCCTCGGCATCGCCTACCGAGGTTCGCACCAGGCCTGGCGGTAGGTTCTGCAAGCCTGGCAAGGCCAGAACAGCCTGCTCGATGTCGCCCAGCGGTTGGCCGTTCGTCTCGATCTCGATGTTGACATTGCGCATCCGGTCGAACCGTTCGATTTGCGCCGGGCCACTGGTGATCTCCAGCGTCGCCACGTTTTCCAGCGCTACCGGACCACGCGCGCCGGGCACCGGCAGACGCTTCAGCGTCTCGAAGTCCGCGCGGGCGGTGTCGCTCAGCCGCACAACGATAGGCACCTGGCGGTCGCTGAAATTGAGCTTGGCAAGCTCCTGGTCGTAATCTCCCAAGGTGGCGACGCGAAGCGTGTCGGCAATCGCGCTCGCGGTCACGCCCAGGTCGGCGGCCCTGGCGAAATTCGGCCGAACCACCAATTCAGGGCGCATCAGGCTGACGGTCGAGATCACCGCCCCCACGCCCGGCACGCTACGCAGCTCTCGTTCCACCTGCTGCGCATGCCGGGTGAGCAAGCTAGCGTCCTCACCCGCGAGCACCAGCACGTAGCTTTCCGACTCGCCCATACCGACCTTGATACGCGCGCCAGGCAACACGGCGAGCGCTTCGCGCAGCTGGTTTTCGAGCTGCTGCCGGGTCAGTCCGGGACGCTCGTTGCGGTGCGTCAGGTTAAGCGTCAGCACCGCCGTGCGGACATTCGCGACATTGCTGCCGGCCGGTTCGATCAGGTCCGCGCCGGCGCTGCCATCCCCCACCGCGGTGTAGACCTTTCTGACGTGCTGATTTTGCGTGACTATCTGCCGCGCTTGCTCAGCCAACGCCAGCGTGTCGCCCAGTTTGCTGCCGGGCGCAAGCGTGAGGGTGACCTGGGTCTGCCAGTCGTCATCCGGCGGAATGAAGGTGCCCGGCAAAACGGTGGCGAGCATCAGTCCCCCGGCGAAAAAAGCCACGGCGCCGAGTGTGGTCACCGCGCGATGGCGCAAGCACCAGCGCGCCCAGGACAGGTAGAGGTTTATCCACCCGGGCGCATCCTGGGCCGGCCTTTTCGGCGCGCGCATCAGGTAGGCCGCCATCATGGGCGTCAGCAAGCGGGCGACGACGAGGGAGAAAAACACTGCGGTTGCCGCCGTCCAGCCAAACTGGACGAAGAACTTGCCGACCGTACCGCTCATGAAAGCCGTGGGCAGGAACACCGCGATCAGCGTGAATGCCGTGGCGACCACCGCCAGGCCGATTTCATCGGAAGCATCCATGGCGGCTTGATAAGGTTTCTTGCCCATCTGCAAATGGCGCCCGATGTTCTCGACCTCGACGATGGCGTCGTCCACCAGCACGCCGATGACCAGCGACAGCGACAATAGCGTCACGGTGTTGAGGGTGAACCCCATCCAGTGCATCACGGCGAACGTCGGTATCGCCGACAGCGGCAACGCGACGGCCGAAACGAAGGTCGCGCGCCAATCCGGCAGAAACAGGAACACCACCAGCACCGCGAGCGCCGCGCCTTCATAAAGCAGGTGCATGGAGCCCCGATAATTCTCGATCACTGGGTCGATGAAGTTGAAAGCCTGGGTGACGGTGATTTCGGGGTGACGGGTCTTGAGCAACTCCAGGGCGGTGCGTACGCCTTCATCCACCTCGATTTCGCCGGCCCCTCTGGCCCGGGTGATTTCAAAGCCGACCACTGGCTTACCGTCGAGGAACGCCGCCGACCGGGGCTCGCCGACGGTATCGGAGACCGTGGCCAGCTGGTCGAGCCGGACACGCCGGCCGTCGCTCAAGGTCACGTCAAGCAAGGCGATTTCCGCGGCCGACTGCACCGTAGCGAGGGTGCGCACCGTCTGCTCGGCACCGCCCAGGTCCACGCGGCCGCCCGATGCCTCTTGCTGGATCAGGCGCAGCTGGCGAGAGACGTCCAGGGCCGAGGTGTTCAGCGCCAGCAGACGCGCGGGATCAAGGTCGATGCGGATTTCCCGGGCCACCCCACCGACCCGAGTGACGGCCCCCACGCCAGGCACCGCCAGCAAGGCCTTGCTGACGCTGTTGTCGACAAACCAGGACAGCGCTTCGTCGTCCATCCGCTTGGCCGAAACCGTGTAGGTCAGGATCGGCGAACCGGCGAGTTCGATCTTGCGGACCACCGGGTCGCGCAAGTCGGCGGGCAAGTCGGCCCGGACCCGTGACACCGCATCACGCACGTCATCCAGCGCTTCCTGGGTGGGCTTGTCGAGGTGGAACTCGATCGAGATAGCGGCGTTGCCGTCGGTCAGGATGCTCTGGATATGCTTGACGCCCTGCACGGTTGCGAGCGAGTCCTCGAGCTTGCGGGCCACGTTATTTTCCAGTTGCGCGGGCGAAGCCCCGGGCAGCTCGGCCGACACGCTGACCATGGGCAGATCGACGTCAGGGAAGTTCTGCACCTTCATCTTCCAGAAGCCCATCAAGCCAGCGAAGGTCAGCAGGATGAACAACAGGACCGAAGGCGTCGGATTGCGGATCGACCAGGACGACAAGTTGAGGCTCATTGCGCACTCCCAGGTGCTGGGTGGTTGTTCATTGGGTCGGTGCGCGCCTGGACAACCCGGACGAGGTCACCCTCGGCAAGAAAACCACCGCCGGTTTCGACCACTGCGGCGCCAGCGTCGATACCCGCGGTTATCTCGATACGGTCGCCAACGCGGCGGCCGACCGTCACCTTGACCTGGCTCACCTTCAAGTGCGGTCCTACCTGCAACACGTAATCGAAGCCGTCACGCTGCAGCACCGAGCTCTGGGGCAGCGTCATCATCCGCTCGGCGGCCACTTCGAACTCGCCACGGGCAAACATCCCGGCACGCGCCGCCGTGCCTGCCGGCAAATCGACATAGACCAGGCCGTTGCGAGTCTGCAGGTCGACCGTCGGCGCAACCCTGCGCACCCGGCCCTCTATCGCCGCGCCATTGACCGGAGTTACCTGCGCGAGCTGGCCGGGGCTGAATCTGACAAGGTCGGGGGCCGCGACTTCGGCGCGCCATTCGAGCCGTCCGTTGCGAATCAAGCGAAACAGCTCCTGGCCAGCGGGCAGTACCGCGCCCACCGTGGCACTGCGCGCCGAAATCACCCCGTCATCGGGGGCCAGGACCTGGGTCTGGGCCAGACGCAGGTGCTGGACGCGCTCGAGCGCCCTGCCCGCCTCCAGTCGCGCCTGAGCCGTGCGTTCGGCCGTCAGCTGTTGGTGAACCTCCTGCTTCGACAGCGCCCCGCTCGACTGCAATTGACGGGCGCGCTGCGCATTGGCTCGCGCCTCGGCAAGCGTCGCTTGCGCTTCGGCGGTGGCGGCGCGACGCTGGGCGAGTTCAGCGGCCATCGTCTCCGCGCTGAACGTGGCAAGTACCTGGCCGCGCCGGACCACATCGCCGACGTTGACCATGACCTCGGCCAACCGCAGGCCATCGGCCTCGGTGCCGACGCTGGCTTCCTGCCAGGCGACAATGTTGCCGTTCGCCTGGATGCGGATCGGCAGCATGGACGATTGCAGTCGGGTAACGGCCACCGTCAGTGCCGGCCTGGCGGGCACGTCGACCTTGGCCTGGCGAGGGCCGGGCGAAACAGCGATCATCCCGACGGCGATGGCGCAGGCCATGGTCACGACAAACAGCACGACATGCCGTGTTTTTCTTTTCATAGGGTTCGTATTCCTGCGCAAGAAGCCGCGTTGCTTGAGGCGGCAACTATCCGCCAGGAAACCTTGCGCAAGTCTTACCGGCAAAAAGGCGCTTACCCGGGCGAACCGTAAGTGTTCAGTAAGAAGAAGTTCTCAACGATAGGGACGCTTTCATCCCATTGATCCGGAGACTTCCATGCCCCTGTCCATTTCGAAAACTGCAATTGCGATCCGGTTGACCACCGCCGGCACGGCGTTCGTGCTGGGCGTGTGCGCGTCGATGGCGGCCAGTGCCGACCAGCCTGAAGGCTCCGCCTGGGGGCTTGGCGTGGGTGCGGTCAGCAGCCAACAGCCGTACGAAGGCATCGACCGTGACAGCGAGGTCCTGCCGCTGATCTATTTCGAGAATGAATACCTTCGTGTCTTCGGCCCCACCGCCGAAATCAAGCTGCCGGGCCTGGAGATCAGCGACACCCAGCAGCTCGATTTCAGCCTCGTCGGCGAATACGATTTCAGTGGCTACGATGACGACGACGCGCGAATCCTGGAGGGCATGAGCGATCGCAAGGGCGGATTCTGGGCGGGCGCCAAGGTCGAATGGCGCAATGACCTGGCCGATGTCAGCGCCGAGTGGCTGGGCGATGTTTCGGGCAACAGCAAGGGCCAGCGTTTCACCCTGGGCCTGGAGCGATCCTGGCGGATCGGCGAACACATCATGCTGACGCCACGGCTGGCGGCCATCTGGCAGGACGAAAAATACATCGATTACTACTTTGGCGTTCGGGAAAATGAAGCTCGCATCGATCGGGCGGCCTATGATGGCAAGTCCGGCATCAACACCGAATTTGGCGTACGTGGAAACTATATGTTCGATGACCATCACTCCGTGTTCCTGGACCTCAAGGCGACGAGCCTTGCCAATGAAATCAAGGACAGCCCGCTGGTCGACCAGTCCACCGAGAACAGCGTGCTGTTCGGCTACCTGTACCGTTTCTGATGAGCCGCATTCTGCTGGTCGAGGACCACGAACGCCTCGCGCAACTGGTGTGCAAAGGCTTGGCGAGCGCCGGCATCGCTGTCGATGTCATCAGCCGCATCGACGCGGCGTGGGCGGCAATCCAGCAAGTGCCTTACCAGGCGCTGGTGCTTGATCGCGGCCTGCCGGACGGCGATGGGCTGCTGTTGCTGGCGCGTTTGCGTAATGCCGGGCTGGGCCTGCCGTGCCTGGTCCTGACCGCACGTGACGCGCTGCATGACCGGATCGAAGGCCTCGACGCTGGGGCGGATGACTACCTGCCCAAGCCGTTCGCCATGGACGAAATGGTCGCGCGCGTGCGAGCCCTGCTGCGTCGCCCCGCAGAGCGGCGGTCGTTGGCGCCTTCCCATGGCGACCTCAGTGTGCAGCCCGACACAGGCCTCATGTGCAGCGTCGAAGGTAGCATCCCGCTAGCGCCGGCGGAGATGCAGATCATGTTGTTGCTGCTGCGCAAACCAGGCGAAATCGTCCGGCGCAGCGCCATCGAGGCGGCGGCATGGGGCCTGAGTGAAGCCGTGACGCCGAACGCCCTGGATGTGGCCCTGCATCGGATTCGCCGCAAGCTGCTGGCGATCGGTTCCCACCAACGGATAGTCAACCTCAGAGGCCTGGGTTATGCCCTTCGGCAAGACGATCTGGCGCAATAGCATCAGCTTCAAGGTACTGGTCGCCTACGTCGCGGGCGTGGGCTTGAGCATCCTGCTGATTGCACTGGGCGCGTTCGCGCTCATCACGTCCAAGAGCGATATCCTGCTGACCACCGACGTCGCCGAGCGTACCCATGAGCTGGCCGGCAAGCTGCAGTTCGACGCGGCGGGCCGACCCACCGGGTTCGACAGCAGCGAGGGCGATCGCGTCTGGACCTTCAACAGCCTGGGCGAGGAAATCGGCTATCGGCTGCTGGATTCAGAGGCAAGCGTCCTCCTGGCTTCCACTGACGAGGCATTCTGGGCTTCGGCCGCAACGGTTCGCCCCGCGGAACAGGGGCGCTTCAAGTTCGAGCGCAAAGGCATCACGATGTACGCCGCGACCGCTCCGGTGGAGCAGGTCGACCACACCTTGTACCTGCAATTCGCCGTCAGCGAACGCCTGATGGACCTGCTGCACAAGGGCTTTGCCTGGCCTTTCATGGGCGCCGGGATCGTCCTGTTCAGCCTGGTGCTGCTCTTCGTCTTTGGCACCTGCGCCTATTTCACGCTGGGCTACACGCTCAAACCGCTACGCGAGGTCTCGGAGTCGGCGGCGGCCATCTCCCCTCGCTCCCTGCACTCACGGCTGGATGTCAAAACCGTGCCGTCCGAGGTAGCGCCGCTGGTGACCAGCTTCAACAGCGCGCTTGAGCGCCTGGAACACGGCTACCGGGTCCAGCAGGAATTTCTCGCAACCGCCGCGCACGAACTGAAGACGCCGCTGGCGCTGATCCGCGCACAGCTCGAACTGATGGCGCCAGACAAAGGCCGCGACTCGCTGCTCAACGATGCCGAGCACATGACGCGGCAGGTCCAGCAACTGCTGCTGCTGGCCGAGACCAGCGAGGCGCATAACTACAGCTTCGCCGCCGTGGATGTCATGGAGGTTGCGCGGCAAGCGGCGGGTTATCTGCAACGCATGGCCGACGCGGCCGATGTGCGCCTCGTCCTGGCTGACCCGACGGCTGTGGCCGAGCCTTGGCAGGCCGACCGCAGCGCCCTGTTTACCCTGCTGAAAAACCTCCTGGAAAATGCCATTCAGCATGCGCCTCGTGGTACGCAAGTATTGTTGGAGCTCAGCGGCGATGCGCTGACTGTGCGCGACTGGGGTCCTGGCGTGACGCAGGAGCAGGTGGTGCAGATATTCACCCGTTTCTGGCGCGGGGCTCATCGCCGCGATCATGGCGCCGGGCTGGGCCTGACGATCTGCCAGGAGATTGCCCGGGCGCACGGGTGGAGCTTGATTGCGTGGAGAGCGGAGCCCGGGTTGTCGTTTTGTTTGTCTCGCTGAACCGTGAAATCTGCGTCTGTCGAAGATCCAGTGTGGGAGCGAGCCTGCTCGCGAAGGCGGCGTGTCAGCCAATGAAGATGTTGAATGGGCGGGCCCCTTCGCGAGCAAGCTCGCTCCCACAGGGGGTCCATGTGAACCGTGAAATCTGCGTCTGTCGTGGTTCCAGAGTGGGAGCGAGCTTGCTCGCGATGGCGGAATGTCAGCCAATGATGATGTTGAATGGGCGGGCCCCTTCGCGAGCAGGCTCGCTCCCACAGGGGGTCCATGTGAACCGTGAAATCTGCGGCTGCCGAGGATCCAGTGTGGGAGCGAGCCTGCTCGCGAAGGCAGGCTGTCAGCCAGTGAATATATTGAATGTGCAGGCCCCTTCGCGAGCAGGCTCGCTCCCACAGGGGTTTGGTGTGAGCCGTGAGATCTGAGGGTTTCAAACGAAAGGACGGTGGATTTGCAAGATTGGGCAATCATCGGACCGGATCGTGCAAGCTTTCCCCGCCGATGCTTTCTATAGTAATCGGTGCCAAACCATCTGGAGCTGGTCCGACTATGAGCGCCCTCAATATCAATGGCCGTGAACACACGGTTGACGTAGATCCCGGCACCCCGATTCTCTGGGCCCTGCGCGACACGCTGGGCATGACCGGCACCAAGTTCGGCTGCGGCGCAGCCCTGTGTGGCGCCTGTACCGTCCACCTGGATGGCCAGGCCATTCGCTCCTGCGTGACCCCGGTGGCCGCGGCGCTTGGCAAGAAGATCACCACCATCGAGGCGGCCACCGACGGCAGCGACCCGGTGGGCAGTGCCGTGCATGACGCCTGGGTCAAACATGACGTGGCGCAGTGCGGTTACTGCCAGAGCGGCCAGATCATGAGCGCCACGGCGTTCCTCAAGGCGCAGCCCAAGGGCAAGCAACCCACGCCAGCCGAGATCGACTCGGCCATGGCCGGCAATATCTGCCGCTGCGGCACCTACGCCCGTATTCGCGCCGCGGTGGCCGATGCCGCCAAGACCCTCGCCTGACAGGAGCTCGCCATGCTGAACGAGATTTTTCCCAACGAGCTTCCGCGCGCCTTGCAGCACCTGCTTGAACGCGACGACAGCGACGGCCCCGCCACCCTGCCCCGGCGCAGCTTTCTCAAGATCGTCGGTATCGGCGGCCTGGCCTTGGGCGCGTTTCCTCACCTGGCCTTGGGGCAACAGGCCAACGGCGCTGGCGACGGCGCGCTCAAGCCGACTCAACAACCTTCGGCCTTTGTGCAGATCGCGCCGAGTGGCGAAGTCACCGTAACGATCAACCGCCTGGAGTTCGGCCAGGGTGTCCAGACCGGCCTGCCGATGATCCTCGCCGAAGAGCTCGACGCCGACTGGAGCCTGGTGCGCACACGTAACGGCAGCAACGACTCGGCCTACATGGACCCGGCGTTTGGCATTCACCTCACCGGTGGCTCCAATTCGATCAAGAACAGCTACACGCAATACCGCGAACTGGGCGCCCGCGCCCGCGCCATGCTGCTCAGCGCTGCCGCCGCGCGCTGGAACGTCGATGCGGCGAGCCTGACCACGCAAAACGGCACGGTGCTGGGGCCTGGCGGCCGCAAGGCCAGTTACGGCGGGCTCGCCGAAGCGGCCATGGCGCTGCCCGTTCCGGAGAAGGTGACGCTCAAGGATCCCAAGGATTTTCGCATCATCGGCCAGGCCACCACCCGCCTCGATGCCAAGGCCAAGAGCAGCGGCCAGCAGGATTTCGGCATTGATGTGAATCTACCGGGGCAACTGACCGCCGTGGTCGCCCGGCCACCGGTGTTCGGTGCCCGGATCGCGTCCCTGGACGACAGCGCCGCACGGGCGACCAAAGGCGTGAAAGCCGTATTGCGCGTGCCGCTGGACGGCGGCGCCGAAGGCGTTGCGGTGGTTGCCGACGGTTACTGGCCGGCGAAGCTGGGGCGCGATGCGCTTAAAGTCGAGTGGGACGTGGCCAAAGTCGAGAAAGTGGACACGGAAAAACAGCTGGCTCAGTACCGGGAACTGGCCGGCAAGCCTGGCCTGGTCCACTTTGATGCCGACATGAAACCACTCGCCACGGCGCCGCATCAGCTGGAGGCCGAGTTCATTTTCCCTTACCTGGCCCACGCGCCCATGGAACCGCTGAACTGCACCGTCCAGTTGTCCGAAGGTCGCGCCCAGTTGTGGGTCGGCACGCAATTCCCCGGCGGCGATGGCGCGGCGGCGGCCAAGGTGCTGAATCTCAAGCCCGAGCAAGTCCAGGTCAATGTACAGACGGCGGGCGGCGGCTTCGGCCGGCGTGGTGTGCCCAGCAATGATTTCGTCGTGCAGGCTTGTGAAGTGGCCAAGGCCGCCCGTGCTGCCGGCATCGATGCGCCGGTGCGCACGCTGTGGAGTCGAGAAGATGACATCAAGGGCGGCTACTACCGCCCGATGCACCTGCACCGTGCGCGCATCGGTTTTGACGACAGCGGCAAAGTCCTGGCCTGGGACCACGCCCTGGTCGGGCAATCCATCCTCACCGGCACGCTGTTCGGTGGGCAGATGAAAAACGGCATCGACCCCACCGCGACCGAAGGCATGCGCGATCCCTACCCGCTGCCGATGCGCTTGTCCGTACATCATCCCAAGCTCAACGTGCCGGTGTTGTGGTGGCGCAGCGTGGGTTCCACCCATACGGCCTTTGTGATGGAAACGCTGATCGACGAAATCGCCCGCGCGACGAAACAGGACCCGGTGGCGTATCGCATGAACCTGTTCGGCGATCAAAGCCCACGCCATCGCGCCGCGCTGCAACTGGCGGTGGACAAGAGCGAATACGGCAAGCGTCAACTGCCCGCCGGCCAGGCCTGGGGCGTGGCGGTCCACGAGTCGTTCAGTTCGGTGGTGGCTTATGTGGTGGAGGCCTCGGTGCAGGACGGGCGTGCGGTGCTGCACAACGTGACCGCCGGGGTCCATTGCAACCTGGTGGTCAATCCGCGGAGCGTCGAAGCCCAGGTTCAAGGCGCGGCCCTGATGGGCCTGTCGATGTGCCTGCCGGGCGGTGCCGTCACGCTGAAAGACGGTGTCGTGCAGCAGAGCAACTTCGCCGACTTCAGCGTGCCGCGCATTACCGACATGCCACAGATCGCCGTGCACATCGTTCCCAGCGCCGAACCGCCAACCGGCATGGGCGAACCCGGCCTGCCCGCCCTCGCCCCGGCGTTTGCCAATGCGATCGCCAGCCTGACGGGCAAACCGCTGCGGCAGTTGCCGTTCAACCTGGCGTAACCGCCAGCAAGTGACAGCCCGTGGCGAGGGAGCAAGCTCCCGCGCCACGGTTAGCGGTGATCGGCGATCAATTATCCTGGTCGCACCCCTGGGCCAGAGCGCTGTAGTCCAGCGCCCGGATCGTCCCGGTGGAGTCCAGATAGGTCATGCGCGATTCGACGACGCCGCAGCCCGAGCCCGACCCTTGCTTGACCGACAGCACCTTGGCGATGTCCAGATGATCGCCGTACATGTAGGTGTGTGGCTTGACGCTGTCCTGGGCGTTGGCGGTCAGGGCGCCGAGGCTGAGGACGGCAAACAGTGAAGCGAGGCTGAGGTTCTTCAGGTTCATGGCGATGTCTCCGGCGTTTGAGTGAGGTCCTGAGACGGCTTGTGCTGTCTCGATGGGTCTCATTTGACGCCGGCGAGGTATCCCGGATGTGTCAGCAACGGGCTTGAAGGAATCAGTTCGTATCGACAGCGGGGCTGGATACACAGCGATACATTTGTATCGAGGCTATTTTCGCTCAAGCTGCCGGTCTGGCCCATGAAACGCTTGCCCCAGCGCCGCCAGCCGCTCCGCCAAAGGCGGCAGGCATTGGCTGCTGCGGGCCAGCACACCGATGTTGTCGGCGTTGCGCTCGGCCACGGCCTGTACCGTTTGCAAGCGCTCATTGATACCCATCGACGCCGCGGACTGTTGCTGGGTCGTGCTGGCGATCAGGTCGTTGAAGTGGTTGATCACCGCGATGTCTTCGACGACAGCATGCAACAGTTGCGAGGCCTGCTGGCTGGCGGACACGCAACGCTCGACCCCTTCACGGCTGTCTTGCATGGCGATCGCAGCCTGACGGCTGCCCTGTTGCAGCTTGGCGATGATCTGCTGGATTTCCGTGGTGGAAGTCGAGGTCCGTTGGGACAGCGTCCGGACCTCGTCGGCCACCACGGCGAACCCACGCCCCTGCTCGCCGGCCCGGGCCGCCTCGATGGCCGCATTGAGGGCCAGCAGGTTGGTCTGTTCGGCGATGCTGTTGATCACGTCCAGTACCTGGCCGATCTGCTGCGCCTGCTCGGCCAGCAGTTGCACGGTTTCATTGGTCAGGTTGATCCGTCCCGCCAGTTCGAGAATTTCTTCCCGGGTCTGGTCAACCGTGGTGCGCCCCCGGTTGACTTGCTCGTTGGCCTGCCCGGCGCGCTGCAGCGTCTGGCCGACGTGGCCGGTAATACTCTCCATGGCCTGCATCAGCTGGCCGATCGCGCCGCTCATCTGTGCCACTTCGTCCAACTGGTGCCGGGCACCGTTTTCCAGGGTCCGGCCGACCTGGGACAGGTCCTGGCCGAGGTCCGACAGGTCACGGGTGTCGCGCACCACACCGTCCACCAGGTTGGTCACCTGCAGGAGGAAATGGTCGAAACGCTCGCCGGATGAGACTTTCACGCCCTGGCTGCGTTGTGTGTCGGTGTCACGACTCAACTGCGCGGCGGCGGCCAGCACCTTGTCGAGCACGTCCTGGTTGTCCGTTGCATCGGCCAGGCTCTGGTTCGCCAGGTAGATCAGGATCACGCTTTCGACGACGACATAAAAGGCATGCACAAAAATCATCGTCCACCCGCCGTGGGCATCCATCACGAACACCGGGTAGCCCTGATGCTGGAGCCAATGAAACCCGACGTGGTGAACGGCGATGGTACCGGCGGCCACGACGATCGGCAGCCAGTCGCGATAGAACGTCAATACCGCCAGCAGCACGAAGATGCCGAAGTGAAACTCGATCACGCCTCGGGTCTGGTTGATGTGCAGCGCGGCCATGACCATCAGCGCCATGGCGATGATGCAGCGCATCGCACGGGTGCCGCAGATGCCCCGGTAGAGCAGCGTCGCCAGCAGGCACGTTGGTGCGCCGATCAGCAGCGCCTGAGTGAAGGTCGAATGAAGAAATGCCAGGCCCAGCGAATACAGGAGCGTGAGCCAGAGCAGCCCGAGCATGATGCGATCGGCTTTGCGGTAGTGATCGTTAAAGCGCAGGGGCGATTTCATCGGGCTGTCCTTGTCATGAACCGGGCGTCCGTCGGCGGCATATCGACGTCTCGGGACGAAACTGTAGCGCATTGCAGCAAATTAATGGCAATTAGCTACCAATCTTTTTGTCCAGCCTCTTTGCTTTATGATGGCCCGATTCTGTATCCCTGACTGATGGAACCACCATGACTTTCGATTTCGACCAGGTGTTCGAACGCCAAGGCACCGGCAGCACCAAATGGAGCCGTTACCCGGCCGAGGTATTGCCGATGTGGGTGGCCGACATGGATTTTGCCGCCCCGCCGATGGTGATCGATGCGCTGCACAAGCGCCTGGAGCATCCGATGCTGGGCTACAGCGTGGCCCAGGACAGCCTGCGCGCCGCCATCGTCGCCGATCTCTGGAGCAAGTATGGCTGGCGCGTCGAGCCCCAGCAGATCCTGTTCCTGCCGGGGGTCGAGCCAGGTTTCAACATTGCTTTGCATGCGTTGGTCGAGCCGCAGCAGAACGTCGTGGTGCAGGTGCCCAACTACCCGCCGCTGCGTCATGCGCCGGGCCATTGGAACCTGAACAAGGTGGAGCTGCCCTTCACCCCGCTCGACGGAGAGTTCCACACGCCCCTGGGCGCATTGCGCGACGCCTTGCAGGGCGGCGGCGCGTTGTTGCTGAGCAATCCACACAACCCGCTGGGCAAGGTGTTCGGGCGCGACGAACTCAAGGCCGTGGCGGACATTTGTGTCGAGCAGGACGCCTGGATCATTTCCGACGAGATCCATGCCGAACTGTGCTTCGATGGCCGCGTGCACATCCCCACCGCCAGCCTCGGCGCGGAGATTGCCGAGCGCACCATCACGCTGATGTCGGCCAGCAAGGCCTACAACATCGCGGGGCTGAAAACCTCCTTTGCGATCATCCAGAACGCCAGGCTGCGCGAACGGGTCAACAGCGCCAGGGCGGGCATGGTCGACAGCGTCAATGCCCTGGGCCTGGAGGCGACTCGTGCCGCCTACAGCGAAGCGGGTCCGTGGCTGGAGGCATTGAAGGCCTACCTGCAAGCCAACCGGGACTACCTGGTCGACGCGGTGAAGAACCGCCTGCCAGGCGTGACCATGACCGTGCCCCAGGGGACCTACCTGGCGTGGCTGGATTGCTCCGGGCTGGGGCTGGACGATCCGCAAGCGTTTTTCCTGAAGGAAGCCAAGGTCGGCTTGAGCGCCGGGATGGATTTTGGCGATGATGCCGGGCAATTCGTGCGGCTGAACTTCGGTTGCCCGAGGGCCCTGCTGGAGGAAGGTCTTGCGCGGATGGAGCGGAGCCTGAAAGCCCGAGGCTGAGCAGATCCCCCCGTGGCGAGGGAGCTTGCTCCCGCTCGGTTGCGTAGCGACCGCAAGATTTTGGGGCTGCTACGCAGCCCAGCGGGAGCAAGCTCCCTCGCCACAACAGCGGATCATCTCAAGAGCGGCTGACCTCACGAGCGGATCACCCCAGGAGCAGATCACCTCAAGACCGGGGTCAGTCATACATATCCGGCGTATGCACAAAGCACAACTTATTGCCCTCCGGGTCCCGGCAATAAGCCCCGAAGTAATCCTTTGAATACTGGGGCCTCGGGCCCGGCGCGCCTTCGTCGAAACCGCCCATCGCCAAGGCCATGGCCCAGGCGGCTCGCACGGTCTGCGGCGAATCGGCGGCGAAGCTCACTTGCATGCCATTGCCCCAGGTTGCGGGCAGGCCATTGATCGGCACCTGGACGAACACCTGCGGCCAATGCCTGCCGGGTTGATGCCAGCCTTCCCCGGGCGGGCCCGAGTCGTCTTCGCTGTCCATGCGCACCAACCCCAGGCACCCCAGGACGGCATCGTAGAACGCGACCATTTTCGGTAGATCCCGCGCACCAATCTGAATGTGACTGAACATGCCCTTCTCCTTATGAAGCGTTGTTGTCATTGGAGAGCATGACCGTGTCCCCGTTCAGCCGAACATGAACACGGTCGACAAGACGCTCGCTCATCGACCGATGGGAAAATCCGACCGAACTCTGCCTGAAACGCCACAGTCCACCCTCCATCGCAACCACCTGCCATGGAGAATGAAAATGGCCGATTACCCAACCCCACCCTTCCCCAAACAAAGCCAGCCCGTCCCCGGCAGCCAGCAGAAGATGGACCCGTATCCGGACTGCGGTGAACAAAGCTACAAGGGTTCCGGTCGCCTGGCGAACAAGATTGCCCTGATCACCGGCGCCGACAGCGGTATCGGGCGCGCGGTAGCCATTGCCTTCGCCCGCGAAGGCGCTGACGTGGCCATTTCCTACCTGAACGAGCACGAGGATGCCAAGGAGACCGCTCGCTGGGTCGAACAGGCCGGCCGGCAATGCCTGTTGCTGCCCGGCGACCTGGCGGACAAGGCCCAATGCCGCAAGGTCGTCGATGAAACCGTGGCGCGCTTCGGCCGCATCGACGTCCTCGTCAACAACGCCGCGTTCCAGATGACTCACGAAACCCTGGAAGAGATTCCGGACGAAGAATGGGTGCGCACGTTCGATATCAACATCACCGCAATGTTCAGGATCTGCCAGGCCGCGGTGCCGCACATGAAGGCCGGCGGATCGATCATCAACACCACCTCGGTCAACTCGGACATGCCCAAGCCGACGTTGCTGGCCTATGCCACGACCAAAGGCGCCATCGCCAACTTCACCGGTGGCCTGGCGCAGATGCTCGGGCCCAAGGGCATCCGGGTGAACAGCGTCGCGCCAGGGCCGATCTGGACACCGCTGATCGTTGCCACCATGCCCGAGGAAGAAGTGCAGAACTTCGGTTCGCAGACACCACTGGGGCGCCCCGGCCAGCCCGTGGAAGTGGCGCCGATCTTCGTGCTGCTGGCCTCGGATGAGTCCAGCTACATCTCCGGCTCGCGGTATGCGGTGACCGGGGGCAAGCCGATCCTTTAAATGTATGTGGCGAGGGGGCTTTTTGTGGCGAGGGGATTTATCCCCGCTGGGGCGCGAAGCGGCCCTGAATCAGGACACCTCGGTATATCAGGAAGGATCCAGAGGGCTGCTTCGCAGCCCAACGGGGATAAATCCCCTCACCACAAAAGCCCCCCGCCACTACCAAGGATCACTCCTTGGCGATCACCGAAATCTTCCCGTTGCGTTCGATGATCGCGAACTTGATCTGATCCAGGGTCTCGATGCCCTGGCTCGAGCGCGCCGCTTCCATGATGTCTGCCTCTATCAGCCGGGCGTCACGCATGCGCCCCTGCAAGATACGCCCATCCTCGACGATGACGGTCGGGCCACCATCGATCAGCCGCGAAACCCAGTCGGAGCGCAGCTTGAGCAGCGAAAACCCGACATCGATGGCAATCAGCGTGACGATGACCATGAACGAATTGGTCATCGAGAAATCGTCCCCCAGCAATGCCTGCTGGGTAGCCTCGCCAATGATCATCAACAGGACGAAATCGAAGGTGGTGATCTCTGCCAGCGAACGCCGCCCGGCGATCTTGAACAATACCAACAATACCGCGTACATCGCGGCGGCTCGCAATACCGAATCCATACGTCACCTATGGAAAGATGAATTGATTGAACCTGACCTCGGCGCCATTGGGCGTTGCGATGCGGCTTTTATAGTTACCGAGGCCTTCACCGAGCAGTGACAGGTGCAGGTTGGCCCGCCCCTGCCCGTCGGCCCGGACCCAGACCTTCATACCCTGCCCCGCGGCGGCCGAACGCACTGGCTGCGGTTGCACGCTCTGCACATCGAACCCCTCCAGCCAATCGCCGCCAAGCTCCACCTCCAGCACCGCGTTGGACGCGCCTTGCAGACGGATGACCAGCGGATTGACCGAGCCGTTGCGATGGAACATCCCGTATTCGACGCCAATGCTGCCGTCCGCGCTTTGCGCTTCGCGGCTGCTCAGCGGACCACGGGAAAACAGCCCGAGCAGGGTCAGGATCACCAACAGCACCAATACGTACCAGCCGACCCGCTCGAAGCGCCAGACCTTGTGCTGGAATGCCATGTCCTCTTCCACCGGGAATTGGCGGCTGCGGTGGTCGTCCTGTTCACGCTGATCGATCATGGGGCCGCTCCTATCGAAGTTCACCGGCCAAAGCGCGCTGGTGATAGCCGGGCAATTGCCGCAAGGCGTACTCGCTGGAGAGCAACTGCACCTGGCGCCGGTCGCCAAAGAACCGCTCCTGGCGGCTGAACAACGCACGCTGGCCGTTCACCTCGAACGCCCAGGCAAAACAGACCGTGCCAGCAGGTATGCCGTCCTTGTCGTCCGGCCCGAGCAGGCCGGTGGTAGCGACCGCGACGTTGGCGTTGGCGTCGCGCAACGCGCCCAAGGCCATTTCCTCGGCGACTTCGCGGCTGGTGAGATTGAAGGTATCGATGGTGCGCGGCTTGACGCCGAGCAAGCGCTGCTTGGCTTCGGGGGAATACACCACATAGCCGCTTTCGATCAGCGAGCCACTGCCCGGCACTTCCGCCAACAGGGTGACGATCAGCCCGGCGGTACAGGACTCGGCGGTGGTCAGGCGCAGTTCATGGTCTTGCAGATAATCAACCAGGGATTGGGCAACAGTCATGGCATTCAGTCCTTCATGGATGCTGATGGGTTGACCCCCGCGGTTTCGAATCATTCCCTTTATCGCGCCGTCGCCCGGACACGCCAAATAAATGAAACCCCTGGCCGATCCTGTACCTCATAACGGTATGAGCCTCATGCAGAGGCTGTCCTGATCAGGAGGTCGTCATGTCTGTGCTTTTCGTCAAGCTGTTCACCCATCCGGAATTTGCCTGGGGGGACATTCGCGAGCAGGAGCAGGCTCACCCCCACCATTACCTGGCCCATCTGTTGTTGCTGGCGCTGATTCCGTCGGTGTGCCTGTTCATCGGTACCACCTGGACCGGCTGGAGCCTGGCCGAAAACGAGACCGTGAGGTTGAGTCAGGCCAGCGCCTTGCAACTGTGCGCCCTGCTCTACCTGACCATCGTGATCGGCGTCTCGCTGATGGGGCTGTTCATCCGCTGGATGTCGCGCACCTTCGAGGCCCGGCCCACGGTCAACCAGTGCATCGGTTTTGCCGCCTACACCGCAACCCCGTACTTCCTGGCCGGCATCTTCGGGCTGTACCCCAGCCGCTGGCTGGCGGTGGCGGTCCTGTTGCTCGCCTCGGTCTACTCGACATTCCTGCTGTTCGTCGGTCTGCCCAAGTTCATGGGCCTGAAGAAAGAACAAGGGCTATTGTATTCAGCGAGCGTCTGGGGCGTCGGTTTACTGGTGCTGGTCACGATCCTGGTGGAAATGATCCTGCTGTGGTTCAACTACCTGCAACCGGAATATCTTCGCGTGCCAGTGGGCTGAGCCCGCGTCGAGGCGCACAATGACGGAAGCCGCGGCCAGGCGAACATCCACTTCGCAATCTTCGCCTAACCCGACTATCCTGCGAGTTTTTGCATCCTGAATATCGAGGCGACAGCGCTGGACCGCTGCGCCGCCCTTCCTAAGGCCAATGTCATATGTCTTCATCAAGCAAACGCTCTCCCAACGTGCCACAGCGACGAGAGTTGAGCCCCAGCAACCTCGATTTTCCGGTAGTGGGAATCGGCGCCTCCGCAGGCGGCTTGCAGGCCATCAGGCAATTTTTCGAGCACATGCCCAAGGACAATGGCATGGCGTTCGTGATCGTCCTGCACCTGGCTCCAGACCATCAAAGCATCGCCGACAGGATCATCCAGGAATCGACCAAGATGCCGGTGCTCCAGGTGAGCGAGACGGTCGCTATCCAGAAAAACCATGTCTATGTCATTTCCCCCGCCCATCATCTGTCGATGAACGACGGATATCTGAAGGTCAAGCCGGCCGAGCCGCGCCTCGGCGGGCATGTGGCTATCGACCTGTTTTTCCGTGACCTGGCCGACGTACACAAGGAGCGGGCATTCTGCCTGGTGCTGTCGGGCACCGGCTCCGACGGAGCCGTGGGCCTGTCGCGCATCAAGGAACAGGGCGGCGTGACCATCGCCCAATCGCCCCAGGACGCCGAATTCGACGGCATGCCCCAAGCCGCCATCGACACCCAGATGGTCGACCTGGTGCTTCCCGTGGTGGAGATGCCGCAAAAGCTCCTGGAGCTGTGGCGAAATTCTCAGAATATTCGTCTGCCGACGGCCAACGACCCGGAAATCAAGACCCAACCGCCAACCTCCGAGCGCGAAGCAGTCGCCGCCGAGCAATCGCTGCATGACATCCTGGTGCAGCTGCGCGCTGGCACCGGGCATGACTTCAAGCATTACAAGCGGGCCACCGTGCTGCGGCGCATCGAACGGCGCATGCAGGTCACCGCCCAGCCAGATCTGGGCGCCTACTACGCGTATCTGCAGAATCACCCCGAAGAAACCAAGGCGCTGCTGGGCGACCTGCTGATCGGGGTGACCAATTTCTTCCGCGATCGCGAAGCCTTCGAAGCCCTGGAGCGCGACGTCCTGCCCAACCTGTTGAAGCCGGTCGAGCCGGGTAGCGTGCCGCCTGAGGAAATCAGGATCTGGTCGGCCGGCTGCTCCACCGGCGAAGAGGCCTATACCCTGGCCATGTTGCTCAGCGATCAGTTACAGCACGATTCGAGCAACGCCAAGCTGCAGATATTCGCCACCGACATCGACGAACGCGCGATTACCGTGGGGCGCGGCGGCGCCTACCCGGAAGCGATCATTACCGACGTGCCGCCCACTCGCCTGCGCCAATATTTCCTGAAGGAAAGCACGACGTACCGTGTGCGCAAGGAAATCCGCGAGCGCGTGCTGTTTGCCAAACACAGCCTGCTGTCGGACCCGCCCTTCTCGCAGATCGACCTGATCGTCTGCCGCAACCTGCTGATCTACCTCGACCGCGAGGTGCAGCGGGAAATCCTGCAGATGTTCCACTTTGCCCTGCGCCCGGGAGGCTACCTGTTCCTCGGTTCGTCGGAGTCGGCCGATGCCTGCGGCGAGCTGTTCAGCCCGGTGGACAAGCGCAACCGGATCTTCCGCGCCAAATATGGCACTGCCGCCAGCCGCCGAACCCCGACCATGCCCCGTGGCGGTTACGTGCGCAGCACCTCGTCCCTGGCCGCGCCGCAGATCATCGCGCCGCGCAAGGTGTCGTTTGCCGATATCCACCTGCGTGCCATCGAACGGGCCGCGCCACCGAGCATAATTGTCGACAGCAATGGCGACATCCTGCACATGATCGAAACCGCCGGCCGCTATCTGCGCCACGTTGGCGGCGAGATGTCGCGTAACCTGCTGACGCTGATCAACCCGCAGCTGCGCCTGGAAATCCGCACCGCCTTGTTCCAGGTGAACCAGAACGGCCAGCCGGTCAAGTCCCGCCAGGTCAATATGGAGCGCGATGGCAAGCGCTTCCTGGTGGACCTGCTGGTCCAGCCATATCGCGACGACGAATCCGATGGCGATTTTGTCCTTGTCGTGTTCGAGGAGGAGGAAGTCGACCCCAGCCAGCAGGTTACCGCCATCACCAGCCAGACCGAAAACCAGGTGCTGGCCAATCTGGAGCGGGAGCTGCAGCGGACCAAGTCGCACCTGCAGGACACCATCGAGCAGGCCGAGGTCTCCAGCGAGGAGCTCAAGGCCTCCAATGAAGAAATGCAGGCCATCAACGAGGAACTGCGCTCGGCCACCGAGGAGCTGGAAACCAGCAAGGAAGAGCTGCAATCGATCAACGAAGAGTTGCTGACGGTCAATTACGAGCTGAAGACCAAGGTCGAGGAAACCGACAAGATCAACGACTACCTCACCAACCTGATCGCCTCCACCGACATCGCCACGGTATTCGTCGACCGCAGCATGCGCATCAAATGGTTCACCCCGCGGGCCACGGAAATCTTCAGCATGCTCCCGGTGGACACCGGCCGTTCACTGCTCGACATCACCCACCGCCTGGACTATGCGGAGATGGCTGCGGACGCCACCCAGGTGTTCGAGTCGCTGAACATGATCGAGCGCGAAGTCAGCAGCAAGGATGACCGCTGGTACATCGCCCGCCTGCTGCCCTATCGCTCCAGCGAAGACCACATCGACGGCACGGTGTTGACCTTTATCGACATCACCAAGCGCCGTGCCGCTGAAGAAGAGTTGCGCCTGGGCGAAGAGCGCATGCGCCTGGTGGCCGAAAGCACCCGCGACTACGCGATCATCCTGCTCGACGAACATGGCGTGATCACCAGTTGGAACACCGGCGCGCAGTTGATTTTCGGCCATACCAAGGCCGAAGCCGAAGGCGCTTATTACGACTTCCTCTTTACCCCGGAAGACCGTAGCTACGGCGCTCCTGAAACCGAACTGAGCACCGCTCGTGCCAAAGGCCGTTGCGAAGACGAGCGCTGGCATCAACGCAAGGACGGCAGCCGCTTCTTCTGCAGTGGCGAGGTCACGCTGCTCAGTGGCGACTACTTGCAGGGCTACGTGAAGATTGCCCGTGATCTCACCGGGCATAAGCGCCTGCACGAAGAACAGACCCAACGGCTCAT
Organism: Pseudomonas sp. Z1-29; assembly: GCF_051131995.1. NCBI lineage: Bacteria > Pseudomonadati > Pseudomonadota > Gammaproteobacteria > Pseudomonadales > Pseudomonadaceae > Pseudomonas > Pseudomonas sp. Z1-29. Next base: position 3,158,601 of record NZ_CP071645.1, read on the forward strand.
GGAAACCCAGAACAACAGCCACTTGAAGGATGAGTTCTTCGCGGTCATGTCCCACGAACTGAAGCACCCGCTGAATCTGATCCAGCTCAACGCCGAATTGCTGCGCCGCCTGCCGGTGACCAAGAGCGTCACTGCGGCTGCCAGGGCGGTCAACACCATCTGCGACGCTGTTACCAGCCAGGCGCGTATCATCGACGACCTGCTGGACGTAGCCCGAGTACGCACCGGCAAGCTCAAGCTCAAGCGCCTGGCGGTCGATCTGGGTCGCGTGCTGCAAGACATCTACACCGTGGTGATCAACGACAACCATCCGAACAAGGTCACTCTGGAACTGCCCGAAGGGCCCGGCAGCGAGCTGATTGTCAACGCCGATCCGACCCGGCTGGAGCAGATCATCTGGAACCTGGTGAATAACGCGCTGAAATTCACCCCGAACGGCGGCCGCGTGCAGTTGATCGCCAGCCAGGACGGGCGCATGGCTCGCCTGGACGTCAAGGATTCAGGCGTCGGTATTGCCGCGGAACACTTGAGCGAAGTGTTCGACCTGTTCGGCCAGGCCGAGACCCAGCATGCGACCCATCAGCGCGAAGGGCTGGGAATCGGCCTGTCGCTGGTACGGCAGTTGACCGAAGCCCACGGCGGCAGCGTCGAGGTCAAGTCCGAAGGGCTGGGCAAAGGCTGTACGTTCACCATCCGCCTGCCCTTGAGCAGCGCCGAGCTGGCGCCCAAGCCGCAAGCCTGCGAAGAGCAATCCGGACGCCTGAGCGGCTTGACGGTGTTGTTGGTGGACGATTCCCCCGACGTGCTCGATACCCTCAAGCTGCTGCTGGAAATGGAGGACGCCAACGTCGTTGCGTTCGATCAACCGTTGCAAGCGCTGGAAGCGGCCCGGGACGCCCGTTACGACGTGGTGATCTCGGACCTGGGCATGCCGGTAATGAATGGCCATGAACTGATGCAGGCGCTGCGCGAGTTGCCCCACATCAAAAACATCCCGGCCATCGCCCTGACCGGGTACGGTGCGTCTGTCGACATGCACAAGTCGCAGCAGTCGGGTTTTGACCAGCACATCGGCAAACCGGTGTCCTATGACGAGTTGATCGAAGCGATCGAGCAATTGCGGCGGGCGCGGGTTTATTAGGACCCCGCAAAATCTGGCAGAAACGCTCATTCATGCTAGGTATTATCTGTGGCGAGGGGATTTATCCCCGCTGGGCTGCGAAGCAGCCCTTGTGTCCAGCCGATATACCGAGAAAGTAAGTATAGGGCCGCTTCGCGCCCCAGCGGGGATAAATCCCCTCGCCACAATAATTACACTTGCCACAGAGCGGCCCCTTCCTCCTAGGGGCTACTTGGCGGTGGTCTTCATCCCGATCCGCCGACGCATCTCGGCCGTGATGCCCTGGCGGGTTTTCTTCAGGTCCGCCCAAGGCTCATGCCCCACCTCGGCCAGCCGCTCATGCACGTTGTGCACGTTCCACAGGTTGGCGCCCTTGAGCTCGGCCACTTCTTCGCGATAAATCGGCACCGACACTGGCAGCCCTTCACGGGTGCGGGCGGCATAGGCACAAATGGTCGTGGCGCCCAGGCCGTTGCGCAGGTAATCGATGAAAATCCGCCCCACCCGGTTTTTCGGTCCCGATACCGCCGAGAAGCGATCGGGCAACAGCTTGGCCATGTGGCTGACAATGGCGTGGCTGAAGCCCTTGACCTCGTCCCAGCCCAACTTGCGGGTCAGCGGCACCACCACGTGGATACCCTTGCCGCCGCTGGTCTTGAGAAACGCCTTCAGGCCCAGCTCATCCAGCACCGACAAGGTCAGTTGCGTGGCTTCCACCATGCTTTTCCACGGCAGCGCCGGGTCCGGGTCAAGGTCGAGGACAAAACGGTCGGGTTTGTCCAGGTCTACCGAAGTGGCGTTCCAGGTGTGCAGCTCCACGGTACTCATCTGCACCGCACCGATGAGCGCTTCGGCGTTGTTGATGATCATCACCGGTTGCCCGGTCAGGTCCTTGTCCAGGCTGGTGATGCCGGGAATCGCCAGGCGCTCGGGGTTCTTCTGGAAGAACAGCTCGCCGGCGATGCCATCCGGCGCGCGCACCAGGGCCACCGGACGGTCGGCCAGTTCCGGCAGGATGAATTCGGCAACGCTGGCGTAGTACTCGGCCAGTTGCATCTTGGTCGTGCCACTGCTGGCATCGATGATCCGGTCCGGGTGGGTAATGCGCACCTTGCCGTCCAGGGTCGGTGCCTGGGTGGTCTTGGCCTTGGCTTTGGTCTTCGTCTGGGCCGGCGCCGGCTCCTCTTTGGCGGCAGATTTTTTCTTGGCAACCTTTTCCACCGGTTTCGGCAGTTCCTGGGTAATCGCCTTGGCCGGCTTGTCGTTGCGCAAGCCATGGAACACCGCGTGGCGTACCGAACCTTCCTTGGTCATTTCAGCAAATGCCACCTCGGCCAGTAATTCCGGCTTGAGCCAGTGCACGCCCTTGGCCTCGTAACCAGTGGGGGGGTTGACCACGGCGGCTTTTTTCGTTTCCAGGGGCAACAGCTGCTGGTAGATGCTTTTGAGGGTCGTTTCGTTGAAACCGGTGCCGACCTTGCCGGCATACCGCAGCTCGCCGCTGTCCACGTCATGCAGGCCCAGCAACAAGGCACCGAACGCGCTGCGCGAGCCCTTGGGCTCGCTGAAGCCGACCACGACAAACTCCTGGCGATTCTTGCATTTGAGCTTGATCCAGTCGCTGCTGCGCCGGGACACATAGGCGCTGCCCTGGCGTTTGCCGATCAGTCCTTCCATGCGCATCTGGCAAGCGCTGTTGAGCAGTGCTTCGGGGGTTTCCTCGAAGGCGTCGGAAAAGCGCAGCAACGGATCTTCATTCGCCTCAAGCACCGCTGCCAGCGCGGCCCGACGCTCCTCCACCGGCACTTTGCGCAGATCCATGCCGTTGAGGTAGGGCAAATCGAACAGGTAATAGGCGATCTTGCCGCTGCTGCCGGCATCAAAGGCGTTTTGCAGGGCCTGGAAGTCCGGCACGCCTTGCTCATTGGCGACGACCATCTCGCCGTCGAGCCAGGCCGATTCCAATCCGAGCCCGGCCAAGGCCTCGGCCTGTTTCGGCAGTTTGTGGGTCCAGTCATGGCCGTTGCGGGTGATCAAGCGCACATCGCCGTTGTCGATACGCGCCATGACCCGGTAGCCGTCGAACTTGATCTCGTAGAGCCAGTCGCCCTCGGGCGCGCTGTCCACCAGCGTCGCCAGTTCCGGCTTGAGGGTTTCGGGAATCGGGCCGGCAACGGCGCCGCTGAGGGTGGTCTTCGCGGTTTTTTTTGACGATTTCGGCGGCGCGGCTTTTTCCGGTTGTTTTACCGCTTTGGCGGCAGCGGCCTTGCCTCGACGCTTGGGCACGATAGTGCGGTCGCTGAGCACGCTGTCCGGCTCGGCCTGGACCACGTCGTACTCGCTTTCCGGACGGGCCGCGTCGTCCTGGTGCTTGATCAGGAACCATTGCTCCTGTTTACCGGGCATATGGGTGCGCACCAGGTTCCACAGGCCGGCGAGTTTCTCCCCGCGCAGCTCGAACTTGAGCCGGCCTTTCTCGTAGGCTTCGTGTACATCGCCCTGGGGAATCCACACGCCCCGGTCCCAGACAATGACCTCGCCGGCGCCGTAGTGCCCTTCGGGAATGCTGCCCTCGAAGGTCGCGTAATCGAGCGGATGGTCTTCGACATGCACGGCCAGGCGCTTGACCTTCGGGTCCAGGGACGGTCCCTTGGGCACTGCCCAGCTCTTGAGCGCGCCGTCCAGCTCCAGGCGAAAATCGTAATGCAGCCGCGTGGCGTCGTGCTTCTGGATGCAGTACTGCAGGGCATGGGCGGTTTTCGCCGCTTTGCGCGAGCGTTTCGCCGCCGGTTCCGGGGTGGCGGCGAAGTCGCGCATGCGGTTGTAATCTTCAAGAGTTTTACTGGTCATGGGCCACCTGCAACTTGCGCAAGGGTCGGATCGGCCACGGGCATGCCGGCGGTTTCCGAGAGCAACTGATCAACCACCCGGCTCAGGGCCTGTTCGATGGAGTCCCCCAGCAGCAAGCCTTGTTCATACAGTACGACCTGGCGATCAGCACTGGTGCCCTCCTGAACGATCCGGCGCGCCTGCTTGAACACGTCCTGTACACCCAACGCTGTGGCGGTGTCGGCGAAGGTCTGCTCGGCCAGGTTCAGCCATTCGCCAATGAGCATGGGTTGTTCCTGCCCCTCGATGATGAACTCCGCCAGGATGCCGTGGCGCTTGGCCCGGTAGCGGTTTTCCTTGAGGATCCACTGCGACATCAGGCTGTAATTGGCCCCAGGCTTGGGCTGGGCGCAGGCATGGGCAACCATCAGGCGAAACAGCGAAACCAGGCACAGGACGTCGTCGATCCGCGGGCAGGCATCGCAGATGCGCAGCTCCAGCGTCGGGTAACGCGACGACGGCCTGAGCACCCACCAGCAATCGCTGGGCTGGCGAATGGAGCCGGTGCGCGTGAGCATGTCGACGTAGCCGTTGAACGCGGCCTCGTCGGCGAAGAACTCCGGCACGCCCATCCGCGGCCATTCATCGCAGGCTACCTGGCGATAACTGCTGAAGCCGCTGTAGCCGCCGTTCCAGAACGGCGAAGACGCACTCAGCGCCAACAACATCGGCAGCCACGGCAACACTTCGTTCATGACCTTGACCCGGTCCTGATCGCCCGGTACTTCCACGTGTACATGCAGGCCCGATAACACGCTGCGGCGCGCCACTCGCTGGTAATCGTCGAACAATTGCTGGAAATGCAGCTCGTCGGTGGGCTGCAAGCCGACCGTGGTCATCGGATGTGAGCCGGCGCTCAATAATCCCAGGCCGTGGGGTGCCAGGCGCCGCGTCAGGCCGCTACGCACCTGGGCCAGGTAATCGGCGGCCTCCGCCAGGTTCTCGAAGATGGGCGAAGCCATCTCCACCTGGCTCAGGAACATCTCGTGGGCGAAATGCTCACCCAGCTCCTCCCGGCATGCCGCAATCGCCGCTACGGGCGGCTGGTCGGGCATGTGCCGGGTTTGCAGGTCGGTGACGAAATATTCCTCTTCAATGCCGAACTTCAAACGCCTGTTCATCGATGTTCCCTCCGATACCCGCACCCGTGCGGGTGACAACCAACGCCACCACGGCGATCCGTTCCACGTCCTGATAACCCGGGGTCAGCAATTCCTCGCCGAAGACATCCGGGTCCAGTTCCCGGTAAGTCCAGCCGTACTGCGCCGAATCGCGCCAAGGGCCAAGCGCCTCCAGGAACGGATCGCGACCGTCGACCATCGCCACGCCGGTGTAGAGCACCAGCGAGCCACCAGGCGTAAGCCGGGGCAACGCCTGCTCGACGATACGCAGCGACAGGCCGGCGCCCAGCGCGCCGCCACCATGGCGATAGGCGCGCTCGGCCGGGTCGGCCATGTACGGTGGGTTGGCAACGATCAGGTCAAAGCTGCCCTCGACGTCCCGGAGAACATCACTGTGGGCGACCTCGACGTTGGCAACCTCGGCCAGCGCGGCGTTGACCGCGCACAGGCGCAGGGCCAGGGGATTGATGTCCACGGCGAGAACCTCGGCCTCGCGCCGGGCGCGGGCAATCACCATGGCCCCGACACCGGCACCACAGCCGATGTCCACGGCCCGATGCACCGCGGTGAAGTTCTGTTGCAGGTGGGTATGGATCAGATGGGCGAACCGATAGCTGTCCGGGCCGAAAAATACTGCGTCATTGGCCTGGGTGGGAAACTGCGAATGGGCGAACAGCATCCCGTCCAGGCTCGACCAGCGCACGCGGCTGTATAACAGGCCGTCACGTTCCTCCAACACCTGCGCCTCCTGCAACTGACGCTGCTCATCGGCGGAAATCAGCCCAGGCGCGAACGGCCGCGACCAGCCGAAAACGTCCCGCAGGGTCTTCGAACGCTCGTTGCCGGGCCGTTTATTGACCCGTTCATGGGTTAACGGTGTCGGGGTGATGAAACGGTAGCCGTCGGCGTGCAGGCGGCGACCCAGTTGCAGCAGCGCCAGGTCGGGTTCGGACAGGCGATCTTCCTGATTCATGCAGAGCTCCTAACGAAGGGCGGATTTGAGTTCGATGAACCGGCGGGTCGCCAGCAGCCCGGCCGGATGGCTATGGGCGCGCGGCGAAAGCCAGGACAAGAGGATCTGCATCTGCGCATCGGGCGCCTTGCCCCGCAGTAATTGCTGCAGGTTCTGCACGTCCGGATCCTGCGGCGGTGCCTGGGTATCCTGCGCCGCGCCAAGGCTGCGGCGGGCGCCGGAGCGACCGCGCTCCTCCAACCAGTCACCGGCGATCCAATCGTGCAACAGCTGCTTTTCGTAAGGGCTGAAGACCCCGAACATCGCCGCGCCAGCGCCTTCGATCAGGGTCCAGAAGCGGCTGTTCTGCGGATCTTCGTGGCGCCGGATCCAGCCTTTGCCTTGCATGGCCTTGAGGAAACCTTCCAGCTGCCCCGGCTCCGCCAGCCATTGGTTGACGGTCTTGCCTTCGAATTTGCAGTAATCGGAATGCATGTGTTGGCCAAACGGGCGCTTGCGCTCAAGCATGTCGAGGACCTCGCGTTCCAAGTCAAACGACTCGATGACCGCCCGGCTGCCCTGCCCCAGGTCGTTGAGGCGATAGCCCAGGGTGACCCGACGCCAGAAGGATTCGCGATCCGCCTCCATCGGCATCAGTTGCAGCAGCGATTGCACAGCCTTGTGGGCATGGCCGGTGCTGGCGTTGTCGATGGTCACATGGAGAGTGAAGTAATACGGGTCGATGTCGAGTTCGCTCAGCTCATAGGCGCTGATCAGCAAATGCAGTGGCAGTTGTTCGTAGCCAAGGTTGTAGCCGATGACCTCGGGCAGATACTCGTCGCCGGCATAACCCAAAGCCAGTTGCACCGCACCTTGCAGATAGCGGTCATCGTGGATGTCGGGCATGTCCGACAGCCCATGTTCGGCTAGCAGCTTGCGGTAGAGCACCACATGGTTCTGGGCCGGCACACCATCGCCGAGCTCTTCCAGATAGGTACACAGCAGCCCTTCGAAACGGTGGTCATGCCAGTGCCTGAGCACGCCATACAACCAGGCGCCATCCACTAGTTTCGTCGGCGCCACGGCCTGCAGGAAGTACAAAGCCTGGGCCTTGCTGTGGAAGAACTCCCGACGACCGCCACTCTTGCGTCGTTCCAGGTAGTCGGCGTACTGCCGGGCCACGCCGGCGCTGTGCTGTTCTACCCAGGCAAGCAGCGCCGCTGGATCGTCGGGCATCTCCTGGGGCAACGCCGCGGCCTGCTCCAGCAAAGGCTGGAGAAAGGCTTGGGCATCGGCTTGCTTGTCGCTGTCGTCGGGGCCCTGCAGCAGCCGCTCGTAGCATTGACGAACGTTGCCCGCAGTGGTGAATGGCTGCGCGGTGGCAGGCCTGGATTGGAGGGATGTCAGCGCAGTCATAAAGGCCTCTTGGGTTTCTCGACGGGACGCTCGATCAGCACGTCTCTTCCATTGCAGAGCCTCGCGCACGGGAAAAAATTCCCCTGGATCGAAAAGCGCCCGGATAAACGGGAGCCTGCCGATATGCCGGGGAACCCTCGCTTCGCTAACCCCCTCGAACGCTAGGCAAGGCGGTTTTTCGTGGCGAGGGAGCTTGCTCCCGCTGGGCCGGGCTGGCGCTCCAGTGCGCAGCAGCCCCCAAAGAAAGGCCGCTGCGCGGCCAGCGGGAGCAAGCTCCCTCGCCACAAGGAAATGAGTGACCCCAACCCAAGGAGCAACCATGATTTTCACAGTGTGGGTAGCGGTGCTCGGTGCCGTTTTGCTGACCCTGGCCCTGACGTCGTCCTACCTGCGCTGGATGCCGGTCACCACCTCGGCCGTGTGCCTGGTGCTGGGCGTCGCCATTGGCCCGGCGGGGCTGGGACTGCTGCGGCTGGGGGTCGACGATTCGTCAGGCTGGATGGAGCACCTGACCGAAGTCGCCGTGGTGTTCTCGCTGTTCGTCAGCGGCCTCAAGCTGCGCCTGCCACTGAAGAACCGCAGCTGGCGCGTGGCCTACGGGCTGGCCGGTCCGGTGATGATCCTGACCATCGCCGGCCTGTGCCTGACCTTGCACTACCTGTTTGGGCTCGGATGGGGCGTGTCCATGTTGATCGGCGCGATGCTCGCACCCACCGACCCGGTGCTGGCGGCACTGGTGCAGGTCAATGATGCCCGCGACGATGATCGCGTGCGATTCGGCTTGTCCGGGGAAGCCGGGCTGAACGACGGCACTGCATTTCCCTTTGTCATCCTTGGCTTGCTCATGCTGCAGGAAGACGGCAGCGGATTTCTCGGCGAGTGGGCCTTGCGCAACGTCTTGTGGGCCGTACCGGCGGGGCTGCTGATCGGCTACTGGCTGGGGCGTGGCATCGGCCGGCTGACCTTGTCGATGCGCATCAAGAACGCCGACAGTACCCTGTCGCCAAACGATTACCTGGCCCTGGCCCTGATCGCACTGGCCTACGTGGCGGCGGAGTCGGTGCAGGCTTATGGCTTTCTTTCGGTGTTCGCCGCCGGCCTGGGATTGCGTCAGGCGGAAGTCGAGTCCACCGATGAAAACGCGCCGCCGGCCGAGCATCTGGTGCAACCGCTGGTGGGCCATGAAGCGGTAGAACCGGAGCAGGCCGTGCACGGCGACACCCAGGCCCTGGACGACGGCCAGGTGGCGGCCGGGGTGATGATGAGCGACATGCTGGCGTTCGGCAGCCTGGTGGAGCGCTCCATGGAAGTGTTCCTGGTCACACTGCTCGGCGTGGTCCTTGCCCATCACTGGGATTGGCGGGCCCTGGCCATCGGTGCCTTGCTGTTCGCGGTGATCCGCCCGTTGAGCGTGCTGGCGATGCCTTGGGGGAGATTGCTGGATGGGCCGCAACGGTTATTGATCGGCTGGTTCGGCATACGCGGCATCGGCAGCCTGTTTTACCTGTTCTACGCCTTGAACCATCACCTGCAACCCGAAGTGGCGCAGCTGTGCATCGACCTCACGCTGTCGGTGGTGGCGCTGAGCATCCTGGTGCACGGCGTAAGCACCCAACCCGCACTGGCGTGGTATGAGCGCCGAAAAAAGTGACGGTCAGCCACCCGGGTCGGTCACTTGGATGAACACCGAATACACCCCCAGCAACACCCAGAACGCCGCGAAGATCCACGGCGTGCGCACCGAAAACAGCAGCGACTTGCGATAGCCCTTGTGGGTCGACTCGCGCTCGCTGAACAGCGGCGAATCATCGTAGGCCAGGCCCATCAACGGTTCACTGCGCAGCAGTTCGCTTTGTTTGAAATGCCAATGGTCGATGATCTCGTAGGCAGCCCGAATCCCCGGCCAGGCGTTGAGCGAACTCAGGAAACCGAGCAGCGCCAGAAATGGCGGCACGATCAGCGTGAAGAGCTTGCCCCACTCCGGATTCAGGTTGGCCATGCACGACGCGAAGGCAATCACCAGGAAAGACTGTGCGGCCAGATACGCGTCGGTTCGATTGGCGAGAATACTGGTTTCGTACTGGATTTCCCGCCGATAGAAATCCAGCCGCTCCTTGGGTGAGCCAAACAGCTTGGCATTGTGCTCGGTCAGATCTTCTTCGGGCGTAGGGTAAGTCAGGATTCTGGGCATTGCGCGGATAGTGCCTCGGCTTGAATGGGGGTGCATCTAGAAATGATCGTCGTGGCTGAGTTCAAAGCAATCGACCGGTGGCGCTTGCATCCAAGCACCCCCCGAACGGCCTGGTTCCTGCCCCGCTCTCGCTCTTGCTCTTGCTCTTGCTCTTGCTCTCGCTCTTGCTCTTGCCCTGCTTTTGACTTTGATCTCAGCGCCCCATTAACCACGCTGGCCGAACGCAGGCATTGCGCAGTGGGCAACCCGGCATGGATGCCGGGTTAGCCGCGCTGGGCCATGGATGGCCCTTCGCGGCGGCCCACGGAGCAATGCCGGAGTGAGGGCATGCCGAGCCTAGGCGAGGCACCGAGTGGTGGGGCAAAGCGTTTTTGGTTACTTTTGGCGCTCTTCCAAAAGTGACCCGCTGTAAGAGCGGAACCATAAGCCGCCGTGGGAGTGTCAGATTTTTTGTGTGCGGGCCGGTAACGGCCTGCCGTTAGGCAGACCTTCATTTACCACGTCGGCCTGATGAACCGATCCCCGTACAGGATCGCGAACTGATTCATGGCGCTTTTCCAGTCATGGGCTGCACTGCCCCAGTTTGCGGTTATATTGCGCAAGCCCAGCCAGATTAACTTGGTGGCAGCTTCATCGGTTGGGAAGTGCCCCCTCGTTTTAATGATCTTGCGCAGTTGAGCGTTGATGCTCTCGATTGCATTGGTCGTGTAAATCACTTTCCGGATGGCGGGCGGAAAGACAAAAAACGGGATGACTCGATCCCAGGCGCGTCGCCAGGCAGCTACGATGGTTGGGTACTGTTTGCCCCAGGGGCCATTTTCGAACGAGTCCAAAGCCGCTTCGGCGGCCTCGGCGTTGATCGCTTGATAGATCGGCTTAAGCGCTTTGGCCAGTTCCCGACGTTTGTCCCAGGCTGCATAGTCGAGGCTGTTGCGGATCAGATGTACGATGCAGGTTTGCAAAGTCGTCTCAGGAAACACCGAGTTCAGGGCTTCTGGCATGCCTTTGAGACCATCGGTCACGGCAATCAGCACATCTTCGACTCCGCGTGTCTTGAGGTCATTGAAGATCTTCATCCAGAACTTGGCGCCTTCCGTTGTCTCGATCCAGATGCCCAAGATATCGCGGGTTCCGTCCGGTAATACGCCCAAGGCCAAGTAGATGGCCTTATTGCGGACCAGTCCTTCTTCCCTGATTTTGACCCGCAACGCGTCGAAGAAGATGACCGGATACATCTGCTCAAGCGGTCGTTGCTGCCAGGCGCCGATCTCCTCCATCACCGCGTCGGTGACCGAACTGATGAAGTCGTGCGAGACATCTGTCCCGTACTGTTCCAAGAGAAACGCGCGAATCTCGCGAACCGTCATGCCCCGAGCGTACATGGCGATGATCTTGTCATCGAACCCGGTAAAGCGCCGCTCATGCTTGGGAATCAGGATCGGCGCAAAGCTGCCATCGCGATCACGGGGAATCTCCAGACGAAGCGGACCGTCGTCTGTCAGAACGGTCTTGCCGCTTTTACCGTTGCGCTGGTTACTCGACTCCTCGGGACGCTCCGCGCCCTGAGGATAGCCAAGATGGTGGCCCAGCTCTGCGCCCAGGGCTCGCTCGATAAGCGCCTTCTTGAAGGCCATCGACGCATCCTGAATCGCCTCGGCAGTCATTGGGCCTTTGACGAACTGATCAATCAGCTCCTTCGGGATCAAAGGGAGCTCGGTTTTGGCCCCCAAGGCCGTCTTCTTTTTGGTTGGCATACATGCACCTCTTCAGCATGTTATGCCCGCACACAAAATTTCTGACAGTCCCGCCGCCGTGACCACAGCAACGGATATACACACCAATAGACAGCCCGAGACAGATAAGACGGAGCACGTGACAAGCACCTCACTTCCATCCGACACTCCCTCCCTCACAAAAAAACGACACCGCCCATGTACCCCTCACTCGCCTCCCTGCCCCCCTGCGACCTCGAAACCCTGCTCCAGAGCCTGCAACCCATCGCGCCGCTGCTCGACACCCTCACCGACACAGTGTTCTTCATCAAGGACAACCAGGCCCGCTATGCCTTCGTCAACCAGACCCTGGCCCGACGCTGCGGCTTCAAAGAGCGCAACGACCTGCTCGGCCTCACCGCCGAACAGGTATTCCCGGAACGCTTCGGCCCGCTGTACACCGAACAGGACCGCCGAGTGCTCGCCAGCGGAAGAGAACTGGCCGACCAACTCGAACTGCACCTGTATTACGGCAACCAGCCAGTGTGGTGCCTGACCCACAAACTGGCCCTGCACGACCTCACTGGCCGGATCGTCGGCCTGGCCGGAATCTCCCGTGACCTGCAACTGCCACAATCGAGCCACCCGGCGTTCCAGAAGCTGGCGGCGGTGGATGCGCACATCAAGCGCCACTTCGCCCGTACCATCAGCCTGGCCGAGCTGACCGCCATCGCCGGGTTGTCGGTTGCGCAACTGGAGCGACACTGCAAGCGCATCTTCCAGCTCACGCCCCGACAGATGATTCACAAGGCGCGCCTGGAAGAAGCCTCGCGCTTGCTGCTGGAGCAGGACCTGCCCATCACCGAGATCGCCCTGCGCTGCGGCTACACCGATCACAGCGCGTTCAGTCGCCAGTTCCGCGCCCTGACCAGCCTGTCTCCCAGCCAATATCGGGAAAACCAGCGCTGATCGCTGTTCCTTTATCGGGCCTCCGCGTGTACCACTGCTCCCATCTGTAACACCGCACCTGACGCGCCTGCTCGCCAACGTCAGCAAGCAGCATCGGCAACCCTCGGTATATCAAGCGCTTACCAACGAGCTATCGGAAAAACAAAAACAGGCACGTCGATTGCTTATTTAATATCGTATACGAAATCCTCAATACGATATTTCCCAGCACTTATTCGACAGCGAGGCATTTATGAAAAACCCTGCATTGGCCGTAGCCCTCGGCGTGGTCCTGTTTCCCCTGCTTACCCTTCCCGCCCATGCCGACAAACTCGACGACATCATCGGCTCGGGGAAACTGCGTTGCGCCGTGACACTGGACTTCCCACCGATGGGCTTTCGTGATGAAAGCAACAAACCGGCAGGATTCGACGTGGACTATTGCCACGATCTGGCGAAGGTTCTCGGCGTCGACGCGGAGGTTGTAGAAACGCCATTCTCCGACCGAATCCCCGCGCTGCTCTCGGGCCGCGCCGATGTCATCGTCGCCTCCACTTCCGACACCCTGGAGCGGGCCAAGACCGTCGGCCTGACCGTGCCCTACTTCGCGTTCCAGATGGTCGTGCTGACCCGCGACGACACGGGCATCAACGGCTACGCCGACCTCAAGGGCAAGAAGCTCGGCAACACCAGCAGCACCTATGAAGCCATCGCCCTGGAGAAAGACCAGAAGAGCTGGGGCAGCGGCAGTTTCCGTGCCTATCAATCGCAGAACGACACACTGCTGGCCGTCGCCCAGGGCCACATCGATGCCACCGTGGTGACCAACACCGTCGCTGCCGCGACCATCAAATCGGGCAAGTACAAGGGCCTGAAAATCGCCGGAGACGCGCCTTACGTCATCGACTACGTATCCCTCGGCGCCAAACGCAACGAATACGGCCTGCTCAATTACCTCAACCTGTTCGTCAACCAGCAGGTGCGGACCGGCCGCTACAAGGAGCTCTTCGTGAAGTGGGTCGGCACCGAAATCCCGCCGGCCAACCTGACCGTGCCGCAGGTTTATTACTGAGGATCGCGGCATGCCGAGCACGCCTATCCGCCTGCAGGGCCGCAGCCTGGTCGAGGGTGCCGTCGAGGGCAGCCTGTTGTTCGCCGATGTCGGCCTGAGCTTTTGGGGCGGGGTTGATCCGGCCACGGGCGAAGTCATCGACCGACACCACCCGCTCAGTGGCGAGCGCCTGGCCGGGCGCGTGCTGGCGATTCCCAGCGGGCGTGGCTCTTGCACCGGCAGCAGCGTGTTGATGGAACTCATCAGCAACGGTAATGCACCGGCGGCACTGGTGCTGGCCGAAGCCGATGAAATCCTGACCCTGGGGGTGCTTGTCGCCGAGGTGGTTTTCCAGCGCTCGCTACCGGTGCTGTGCATCGGCAGCGAGGCATTCAGCACTTTGCGCGGCCAGGGCTTCGGGCGTGTCGAGGGCAACCGCCTGACCTTGTCCGGGCGTCGGCCCAACGACCAATGGCGTGGGGAAAATACTTGCGCGCAGCCGTTCCGGCCCTCCACTGTCCGCTTGAACGAACGGGACCAGGCGCTGCTTGACGGGGTCCATGGCAAGGCTGCCCAGGTGGCGATGCAAATCGTCTTGCGCATGGCCGACATCCAGGGCGCCGGACAATTGCTGGACATCACCCAAGCCCACATCGACGGCTGCATTTATACCGGCCCGGCCAGCCTGCGTTTTGCCGAACAACTGGTGCAGTGGGGCGCGAAGGTTTGCGTGCCCACCACCCTCAATTCGATTTCCGTGGACCAGCGCCGCTGGCGTGAGCTCGGCGTCGATCCGGCCCTGGGCGAGCCGGCCAGTGCCTTGGGCGACGCCTACATGGCGATGGGCGCGCAATTGAGTTTCACCTGTGCACCCTACCTGCTCGACACCGCGCCGACGGCGGGTGAACAGATCGTCTGGGCCGAGTCCAACGCGGTGGTCTATGCCAACAGCGTGCTTGGTGCGCGGACGCAGAAGTACCCGGACTTCCTCGATATCTGCATTGCCTTGTGTGGCCGAGCGCCGCTGGCCGGTTGTCATCTCGATGACCAGCGCAAGGCCGGCCTGATCGTCGAGGTGCCGAGGATCGAATCAGCGGATGACAGCTTCTACCCGCTGCTCGGCTATCACATTGGCAGCCTCACGGGGCGGCGTATCCCGCTGATCCGAGGCCTGGAAGACGCCGCGCCGACCCTGGACGACCTGAAAGCCTTCGGCGCCGCGTTCGCCACCACCAGCGCGGCGCCGTTGTTCCACATCGCCGGGGTGACGCCGGAGGCCATGGACCCGGCCCAGGTCCTGGATCACGACGCCGTGTTATCAGCGAAAACCGTGGACGTGACCGGATTGCTCGCCAGTTGGCGCGAACTCAACAGCGCCCGGCACAGCCATGTGGATGTGGTTTCCCTGGGTAACCCGCACTTCTCCCTGAGCGAATTCGCCACCCTGGCGAACCTTTGTGCGGGACGAACCAGGCACCCCGATGTGGTAGTGGCGATCACCTGCGGTCGCGCCGTGCTGGAGCAGGCTCGCCAGGCCGGTTACCTGGAGCCCATCGAGGCTTTCGGCGCGACGCTGGTCACCGACACCTGCTGGTGCATGCTGGGTGAACCGGTGATCCCTCCGGCCGCCACGACCCTGATGACCAATTCCGGCAAGTACGCCCACTACGCACCCGGCCTGGTGGGGCGCAGCGTGCACTTCGCCAGCCTCGGGGATTGCGTCGAGGCCGCCTGTACCGCCACGGCCAGCGGCCAGCCGCCGCAGTGGTTGCAACCTATCGCACGCAAGGGAAACCCGAGCCATGTTTGACTACAGCTTCCAATGGCGCCCGGCCCTGCGCGCGCTGCCCGATATGCTCGCCGGCGCCTGGGTGACCTTCGAAACGGCCGCGCTGTCGATGATTTTCGGCGTGCTGATCGCCCTGCTCCTGACGGTAATGCGCCAGGCCCGTCATCCGTTGTTGCGCGGCGTTGGCAACGGTTGGGTATCGATCGCCCGCAACACGCCGTCGTTGTTCCAGATCTACATCCTCTATTTCGGTCTCGGCTCTCTCGGCCTGCACGTCAGTTCATGGTTCGCCTTGCTGGCCGGTATCACCTTCAACAACGCCGGCTATCTGGCCGAGAACTTTCGCGGCGGACTCAAGGCGGTGCCGGGCACGCAGATGCGCGCCGCCCGTTCCCTGGGCATGAGCGCGTTCCAGGCCTACCGGATGATCATCGTCCCGCAATTGCTGCGCATCGTCTTCTACCCCCTGACCAACCAGATGGTCTGGGCGGTGCTGATGACATCCCTGGGCGTGGTGGTCGGCTTGAACAACGACCTCACCGGCGTGACCCAGGAATACAACGTCAAGACCTTCCGCACCTTCGAATACTTCGCCCTCGCGGCGCTGCTGTACTACCTGATCGCCAAGCTGATCGTCGGGCTGGCCCGGCTGTTGTCCTGGCGGCTGTTTCGTTATTGAGGGCTGGTCATGTTTTCTACAAGCCTTACCGTTAATGACGTGCTGTACCTGCTTGAGGGGGCCTGGGTCACGGTGCAATTGACCGCGTGGTCGATCCTGCTGGGCACCGTCGCCGGGTTGCTGTTCGGCTTGCTACGGGCGTTGCTGCCCCGCGCCAGCCTGCCGTTGGCCTGGGTATTGGACGTGTTTCGCAGTGTGCCGTTGCTGATCCAGTTCGTGCTGTTCAATTCCCTCAAGAGCATCGTCGGCCTGGACCTCAGTGCTTTCGCCGTCGGTTGTATCGTGCTCGGCGTCTACGCCGCCGCGTATTTCACCGAGATCGTCCGCGGTGGCGTGCTGGCGGTGCCGCTGAGCACCCGGCGGGCCAGTCGTTCCCTGGGCCTGAGCTACGTGCAGGACTTGCGCTTCATCGTCCTGCCGATCGCCACGCGGGTGGCCTTCCCTGGCTGGTTAAACCTGGTGCTGGGGGTGATGAAAGACACCGCCCTGGTGATGTGGATCGGCATCGTCGAATTGCTCCGCGCCTCGCAGACCATTGTCACGCGGATTCAAGAACCCCTGCTGGTGCTGTGCATCGCGGGCCTCATCTACTACGTCATGAGCCTGGTGGTCGCCCGCCTCGGCGCGCGCCTGGAAAGAAGGTGGCAGGAAAATGATTGAGATCGAAAACGTGCACAAATCATTCGGCAACCTGGAAGTGGTCAAGGGCGTCAGCCTGACGGTGGACAAGGGCGAAGTCGTCTCGATCATCGGCGGCTCCGGCTCCGGCAAGTCCACCCTGCTGATGTGCATCAACGGCCTGGAGCCAATCCAGAAAGGCAGCATCCGCGTGGATGGCGTGGAGGTCCACGACAGCGCTACCGATCTCAATCGCTTGCGGCAGAAGATCGGCATCGTCTTCCAGCAATGGAACGCCTTTCCCCACCTCACCGTACTGGAAAACGTCATGCTCGCGCCGCGCAAGGTCTTGGGCAAGAGCAAACAGGACGCCGAAGCGCTGGCGGTGCGCCAGCTTGAGCACGTCGGCCTGGGCGACAAGCTCAAGGCCTTCCCCGGCAAGCTGTCCGGCGGCCAGCAACAGCGCATGGCCATCGCCCGGGCGTTGGCGATGTCACCCGACTACATGCTGTTCGACGAAGCCACCTCGGCGCTGGACCCGCAACTGGTGGGTGAGGTGCTGGACACCATGCGCATGCTCGCCGAGGACGGCATGACCATGGTGCTGGTGACGCACGAGATCCGCTTCGCCCGCGACGTCTCCGACCGGGTGGCGTTCTTTTGCAATGGTCGGGTCCACGAAATCGGCCCGCCGGACCAGGTGATCGGCAATCCGCAGCAGCCGGAGACGGCGGCGTTTCTGAAATCGGTGAAATAGCGAATGGCCCCATCGCGAGCAAGCTCGCTCCCACAGGGTTCGGTGGTGACACTGATCAGCAGCCCATTTCCAGGGATTGGGTGGCCTATACAAAACCAGTGTGGGAGCGAGCTTGCTCGCGATGAGGCCCTAAAGGCCAACAAAAGGATCTGATCCATGCGCTCATCAAAAATCATCCATGTAGTCAGCTGCCACGCCGAAGGCGAAGTCGGCGATGTGATCGTCGGCGGCGTCGCGCCGCCACCCGGCGCCACCGTTTGGGAACAGTCACGCTGGATCGCCCAGGACCAGACCCTGCGCAACTTCGTCCTCAACGAACCCCGGGGCGGTGTGTTTCGCCACGTCAATCTGCTGGTGCCGGCCAAGGACCCGCGGGCGCAAATGGCCTGGATCATCATGGAGCCGGCCGACACGCCGCCGATGTCCGGCTCCAACTCGCTGTGCGTCGCCACCGTGCTGCTGGACAGCGGCATCCTGCCGATGAGCGAACCCCAGACGCGGTTGGTGCTGGAAGCACCGGGTGGCCTGATCGAAGCCGTGGCCGACTGCCGCGACGGCAAGGTGCAGCGGGTCGAGATCAAGAATGTGCCCTCGTTCGCCGACCGCCTCGATGCCTGGATCGAAGTCGAAGGCCTGGGTTCGCTGCAAGTGGACACGGCCTACGGCGGCGATAGCTTCGTCATCGTCGACGCCCAGCGCCTGGGCTTCGCCATCCGGCCTGACGAGGCGGCCGAGCTGGTGGCCGTGGGGCTGAAAATCACCCGCGCGGCGAACGAGCAATTGGGCTTCGTGCACCCGTTGAACGCCGACTGGTCGCACATATCTTTCTGCCAGATCGCCGCACCCCTTGTGACGGAAAACGGCATCGCCACCGGCGCCAACGCCGTCGTCATCCAGCCCGGCAAGATCGACCGCTCCCCCACTGGCACCGGCTGCTCGGCGCGCATGGCGGTGCTGCACGCCAAAGGCTTGATGCAACTGGGCGAGCGGTTTATCGGCCGCTCGATCATCGGCTCCGAATTTCATTGCCGGATCGATTCACTGACCGACGTGGCCGGACGCCCGGCGATCTACCCGTGCATCGCCGGACGGGCGTGGATTACCGGTACCCACCAGTTGTTGCTCGACCCAAGCGATCCGTGGCCGCAGGGCTATCGGCTTTCGGATACCTGGCCGGGGGCATGATTTCCAGCTTCACCCAAAACCCTTGTGGCGAGGGAGCTTGCTCCCGCTGGACTGCGAAGCAGTCCTGAAGGCTGACAACTCGGTGTGTCAGTCAGATCCTGGGGGCCGCTTCGCGACCCAGCGGGAGCAAGCTCCCTCGCCACAAAAGCAACCACATATACCCGTATACGAAATACCAAAAGGAGACACCCATGAGCAAACGCATCAACTGGAGCGGCGTATTCCCCGCTGTCACCACCCAATTCAACGACGACTTTTCGATCAACCTGGAAAAAACCCACCAGGTCATTTCCAACGTCATCCGCGATGGCGTTTCCGGCCTGGTGGTCTGTGGATCCGTGGGGGAAAACACCTCCCTGAGCGCCGAGGAAAAAATCGCCGTGACCGAAGTGGCGGTGGACGCCTCCCGTGGCCGGGTGCCGGTGATATGCGGCGTGGCCGAGTTCACCAGCGTGCAGGCCGCCAAGGTCGCCAACGCAGTGCGCAAGGTCGGTGTCGACGGGGTCATGCTGATGCCGGCGCTGGTCTACGGCTCCAAGCCGTTCGAGACCGCCGAACATTTCCGCTACGTGGCCCGGCATGCCGACGTGCCGCTGATGGTCTACAACAACCCGCCGATCTACAAGAACGATGTCACCCCGGACATCCTGATTTCCCTGGCCGACTGCGACAACGTGGTGTGTTTCAAGGATTCCTCCGGCGACACCCGCCGCTTCATCGATGTGCGCAACGAAGTCGGTGATCGCTTCGTGCTGTTTGCCGGTCTCGATGACGTGGTCCTGGAAAGCCTCGCCGTCGGCGCCGAGGGCTGGGTCTCGGGCATGTCCAACGTGTTCCCGAAAGAAGGCGAAACCATCTTCCGCCTGGCCCGCGCCGGACGGTTCGCCGAAGCCATGCCGATCTACGAATGGCTGATGCCGATCCTGCACCTGGACGCCCGCGCCGACCTGGTCCAATGCATCAAGCTGTGCGAAGCCATCGCCGGTCGCGGCAGCGCCCTCACCCGCCCACCGCGCCTGGCCTTGCCGGAAGAAGACCGCGTGTACGTGGAGCAGATCATGGCCAAGGCCCTGGCCAATCGGCCGGCGTTGCCGGATGTGGGGCTGTAAAGCCGCAGCCGATGAAAACCCTGTGGGAGCGAGCCTGCTCGCGAAAGCGGTCTGCCTGATTCGAAGGTGCTGGATGTGCCGCCGTCTTCGCGAGCAGGCTCGCTCCCACAAAGGTTGCCCTCTGTTCGTAGGGCCAACCGACCAGCAACACGTCGCCACCGCCAGTCTTTGCTACGCTTTCGCCCGGCGCAACGACGCGAACGGGAGGCGTTCCATGAACTATTTCCTGGCCCAGGCCCTGAACAACCAATGGGCCAACCACCGGCTGCTGGGCGCCTGCACGCAACTGAACACGGCCGAATACGAAGCCTACCGCACCAGTTTTTTCCCCTCCATCCAAGCCACGCTGTGCCACATCCTTGAGGTTGACCGTTATTACCTGACTGCCCTGGAAGGCGATGTTGACGGCCAGGAACGGGATTTCTACCAGACCCTGGCTTTCGCTGAGCTCAAGGAAAACCAGGGCAAGACCGACCAGCGGCTGGTGGCTTTCTGCGAAACCCTGCGGGAAACGGACCTTGCCCGCTCCATCGACCTGGTGCGCTCCGACGGCAGGGTATGCGAGCGGATCGACCGGTTGCTGTTGCACCTGTTCGAGCACCAGATCCACCACCGCGGCCAAGTCCATACCATGCTCAGCGCCACCCACGTCGAGCCGCCGCAACTCGATGAATTCTTTCTCGACTGCGACCGACGTTTCCGCGAGGTCGAGGAACAGCTGCTCCAACTCGACGGGCAGCGGGTCTGGAGCGAATATCATCCCAATTGAACCGGAGAGCTTGTCATGAACTTCACCCTTCGCTGCATTGGTTTATCGTCGTTGCTGGTCGCCACGGCGGCGTTTGCCCACCATGGCTGGAGCGAATACGACGCCAGCAACCCCTTGACGCTGGAAGGCACGATAAAGCAATCCGGGTATTCCCATCCCCACGGCACCGTGCGCCTGCAAACCACCGACAAGACCTGGACCGTAGTGCTGGCGCCGCCCTCACGCATGGAAAGCCGCGGGCTGACCAAGGACATGCTCAAGGCGGGTAACTCAGCCACCGTGGTCGGCTATGCCAACCGCAACAAACCCGATGAACTGCGCGCCGAGCGCATCACCATTGATGACAAGACCACCGAGTTGCGCTGATGCAGGCCACGGGGCCGGCCGCGCAAGGCTGGATGGACCGGCTGGCCGACTCGTCGCTGGCATTGGCCATGCGCGACGAGCTATGGCTGTACCCGCTGGTGGAGGTGCTGCACATCATCGGCTTTTCGGTGCTGGTGGGCGCGGTGGTGATGTTCGACTTGCGCGTCCTCGGCCTGTCCAAGGCCATCGCCGTGACCGCCCTCGCCCGGCACCTGCTGACCTGGGCCGTTGCGGCCCTGCTGCTGATCGTACCGGCCGGGCTGATGATGTTCAGCGCGCACCCGCAGGATTTCGCCGGCAATAACGTCTTTATCCTCAAGCTCGGTCTGATTGCGGCGGCGGGCATCAACGCCATGCTGTTTCATGCTGGAACCTACCGTTCGGTCGAACAATGGAATACCGGCCAGAAGGCCCCCGGGCTGGCGCGTGTCCAGGCACTGGTATCGATCGCGCTATGGATCACGGTGATTCTCTGCGGTCGATTGCTGGCCTACACCTGAGCCATCCCTGAGCCATACGTGAAAAAAAGACGATGGCCGCTGCCGGCCATCGCCAATCGCCCACCTCAGGCGCCCTCAGATCCGTGCCGGAGACACGATGATCTTGACGTTATGCTCCTTGTTATTGACCAATTCCTCGAAACCCTGCCCGACGATCTGCTCCAGCTGGATGCGCCCGGTTACCAGCGGTGAAATGTCCAGGCGCCCGTCGGCGATGAAGGCGATCACGTCGGCGAACTCGCCGTTATAGGCCAGCGCGCCAAGCACCTGTTTCTCGGTGGACACCAGCTCGAAGAAGTTGAACTCGCTCGGTTCTTCGAATATGCCCACCAACACGCATTTGCCGGCCTTGCGGATCAGGTCGATGGCGAACTTGGCGGTGTGCTTGTTGCCGATGCATTCGAAACTGACGTCAGCCCCCAGGCCGCCGGTCAGGCGGCGTACTTCGGCCAGGGCATCGCACTGGTTGGGATCGATGACGTGGCTGGCGCCGACTTCCAGGGCCTTGGCCTTGCGCGCGCCGGACATTTCCAGGGCAATCACCTGGGCCGCGCCGGCGGCCTTGGCGCACATGATGGTGCACAGGCCGATGGTGCCGGCGCCGACCACCACCACGTTCTGACCCAGCAGGCTGCCGGCCTTCTTCACCGCGTGCATGCCCACCGCCAGCGGCTCGATCAGCGCGCCGGCCTCGGCGGGGAAGTCCGCCGGTAGCTTGTAGAGCAGGTTGGCCGGGACGTTGACCAATTCAGCGAACGCGCCGTTGTTCATCAATCCGGTGAACGCCAGGTTCTCGCAGATGTTGTACAACCCATGAGTGCAGTAATAACAGGTGCCGCAATGCTGGCAGGCATCGGCCGCCACCGGCTCGCCGACGCTGAAGCCTTCGACGTCGGCGCCCAATTCGACGATTTCACCGCAGAATTCATGACCGAGGATGCACTGGCCCTTGATGCCGGTCAGCGGGTGCGGCGCGTCCACCGGGATGAACACTGGCCCAGCCACGTATTCATGCAGGTCCGAGCCGCAGATGCCGCACCATTGCACGCGGATCTGCACCCAACCGGCAGGCGGTGGAACAGGCAGCGGCACGTCTTCGACGCGGATGTCGTTGCGGCCATGCCAGACGGCGGCGCGCATGCTGCGGGTCGGCTTGATTGAAACGTTCATAGCTTTGTCTCCTATTCTGGCGGGGCGGCGAATCAGTCGCCGCCCGCTCGATCAGTGCTGCTGAATGAAATCCAGGATCAATCGATTGACCTGCTCGGCTGCTTCCATCTGCACCATATGCCCCTGGCCTGGCAGCACCTCGACCAGCGCCGCCAAGCCGTCGGCATGAGCCGCCGGGATGATCGCGTCGTCACTGCCCCAGATCACCAGGGTTGGCACGTGGCCGGCCTGGACCACTTCGCGCAGGTCCACCTGTTGGCGGCCGTCCTTGAAAACAGTCCCGGCCAGTTGGCGCAGGGCCGCGTCCACGCCTTCGAGGCGCTTGTACTTGAGCATGTCGTCGAGCATCTGGCGGTTGACCAGCTCGGCATTCGAGAACAGTTGCACGAGCTGCGGCTTGAGGGCATTGCGGTTGGCCGCGTCGACGAAGCCCTGCAGGTAGCTGCCATTGATCTCCGCGCCCAGGCCGGCGCTGCCGATCAGGGTCAGCGAGCGCAAGCGTTGCGGCATCAGTCGTGCGACGTTCAACGCCACCGCCCCGCCCATCGAATGCCCCACCAGGTGAGCCGCGTTGATATCCAGGTGATCGAGCAAGGCCAGCACCACGCCACTCAATTCATCAAGATCGCCGCGTTGCAGGGTTTTCGCCGATTCACCATGGCCCGGCAGGTCCAGGGCAATGACCCGCCGTCCGGCGGCCAGGGCTTCATGGTTGAACAGCCAGTTGTTCAGGTCGCCGCCAAAACCATGTATCAGCACCAGGGGCGTAGCGCCCTCACCGCGCTCGAAGTAACGGATCAACCGCCCGTCCAACTCGATTTTCTGCGGTTTCGGACCGCTGTCCTCATCGGCGGCGTCGCCCGGCACGAAATTGGATTGGAACTGCTCGATAACCGCATCGATCTCGGCGTCGCTGGCCTCGCCTTCGACGACGACACCGAGCAAGGCGCCGACCGGCAGGGTTTCGTCCTGACGGGCGACCTGCCGACGCAGGATGCCGGAAAACGGCGCCTCCACGCTGCTGGAGATCTTGTCGGTCTCGACGTCCATCACTTCATCGCCCTTGGTGATGGCCTGCCCCTCTTCCTTGAGCCAGGCATCGACCCGGCCCTCGGTCATCGACAGGCCCCACTTGGGCATGGTCAGGGTAAAAATCTGGCTCATCAGCGCTTGCTCCACTCGATCACGTTGAGCACGGCTTGTTCGATCTTCGCCGCGTCGGGGATGTACAGGTCTTCCAGGGAATCGGAGAACGGCACCGGGGTATGTGGCGCGGTGACCATTTCAATCGGCGCCTTGAGCGCACCGAAGGCTTTTTGCGCGACCAGCGCCGAGATATCGGTGGCCATCGAGCAGCGCGGGTTGGCCTCGTCGATCACCACCAGGCGGCCGGTCTTCTCGACACTTTCGAGGATGCTGTCCTCGTCCATCGGGCTGGTGGTGCGCAGGTCGATCACCTCGCAATCGATGCCGCGCCCGGCGAGGTTGCGCGCCGCGTCCAGCGCGGTGTTGACCAGCCGGCCATAGGACACCAGCGTGATGTCCTTGCCGTCGCGCAGGAAGTTGGCTTCGCCGAACGGCACGGTGTAGAGCTCCTCCGGCACCTCGCCTTGCATGCTGTAGAGCAACTTGTGCTCGCAGAAGATCACCGGGTCGTTGTCGCGAATCGCCTGGATCAGCAGGCCCTTGGCGTCGTACGGCGATGACGGGCACACCACTTTCAGCCCGGGAATGTGCGTCCATAAGGACGTGAGCATCTGCGAGTGCTGGGCGGCGGCGCGCAGGCCCGCCCCGACCATGGTGCGGATTACCAGGGGCGTGGAGGCCTTGCCGCCGAACATGTAGCGAAATTTCGCCGCCTGGTTGAGGATCTGGTCCAGGCAGCACCCGGCGAAGTCGACGAACATCAGCTCGCACACCGGGCGCACACCGCAGGTGGCCGCGCCGACCGCCGCGCCGACGTAGCCGATCTCGGAGAGCGGCGTATCCAGCACGCGTCCGGGAAACTGGTCGTAAAGCCCCTTGGTGACGCCGAGCACGCCGCCCCAGGCGTCGTTTTCACCGGGTGCACCGGCGCCGCCAGCGACGTCCTCGCCCATGATGAACACGCTGGAGTCGCGGCGCATTTCCTGGGCCAGGGCTTCGTTGATTGCCTGCTGATAGCTGATTTTTCTCGCCATGATGGGATTCTCTGTTCTTGTTTTCAGGGGAATTCAGGGATAGCTGACGTAGACGTCGGTCAGCAGGTCGGCAGCCGCGGGCTTGGGATCGGACTTGGCCTTGTACACGGCGTTTTCGATCAGCAGCTCGACTTCCTTGTCGACCTGGTCCAACTGCTCGACCGTGAGCAGACCGGCCCGCGTGGTGCGCTCGCGGAACTGCATCAGGCAGTCCTGGTTCTCGCGAAAATGCTTGACCTCATCCGGCGCTCGATAGGTCTGGGCGTCGCCCTCGAAGTGGCCGTAGTAGCGGGTCAGCTTGACCTCGATCAGCGACGGCCCTTCCCCGGCCCGGGCGCGCTCGACGGCGGCACCGGCCGCTTCATGCACGGCGAAGAAGTCAAAGCCGTCGACCGTCACCCCGGGCATGCCGAAGCCGGCGGCGCGGTCGGCGATGTGATCGCAGGCCACCGACCAGTTCGACGCGGTGGCTTCGGCGTAGCCATTGTTTTCCGCGATGAACAGACACGGCAGGTTCCACACCGAGGCCATGTTCATGGCTTCGAAAACCGCGCCTTCGTTGGAGCCGCCGTCGCCGAAAAACACCACGGCGACGCTGTCGGTGCCCTTGAGCCGGGCCGCCAGGGCGGCGCCGACCACCAGCGGCGCACCGGCGCCGACGATGCCGTTGGCACCGAGCATGCCTTTCTCGAAATCGGCAATGTGCATCGAGCCGCCCTTGCCTTGGCAGACGCCGGTTTTCTTGCCGTAGATCTCGGCCATCATCCCGTAGACATCGACGCCCTTGGCAATGCAATGGCCATGGCCCCGGTGGTTGGAGGCGATGCAATCGTCATCGCCCAGATGGGCCATGACGCCAGCGGCCGAAGCCTCTTCGCCTGCATAAAGGTGAACAAAACCGGGGATCTCGCCGGTGGCGAACTCCACGTGCAAGCGCTCTTCGAAGGCGCGGATGGTGCGCATCACTTGATAGGCGTGCAGCAATTGATCGTGGGTGAGCGGTGTCGACATTTTTATTCTCCAGGGGTGTCTTCTTGAAGGTTCAAGGGGTGTTGCGGGTGCTCGCGACCGATGGCCAACAAGCGTTGTTGCGCGGCGTAGCTGAGCACCGCGTTGACGTCGATGCTCAGCGGGCCGCCGGCATCGAGGGTGATCGTGGGTCGGTCATGGACGTTGAATTCGATTTCCCGCTCGCCGTCCAGGGCCAGCGTGCCGCTGGACAGCGACAAGCCGTGGGCAACGCCTGGCTCCAAAGGGCCGGCGGCAAGCACGCCACAGCCCTGCAGCAGACCGGGGGCCAGTGGCACCAGCAGCGCTTCGGGCGATTGCGGGTCCAGGCGCATCCAGGCGCCGCCCGGGGCCTGGCGGGACACCGGCAACCACAAGCCGCACAGCGCCGACAGGCCAATGGATTGCGGTTCGGCAAAGGTCACGAAGACTTCGGCCAGATCCTGCGCCCGGCTGATGGCCCGGGCGCCGACAAAGCGCAGCGGCGACACGGCGACATCCACCAGCGCAACTTCCCGCAAGCCACGCCCGGCGTCGCAGACCAGCAGGCGTTTGTTGCGACGCAAGCCGATCAGGTCTGGAATCCGCCCGCTGGCGTACAACCCGCCGGCCAGCCCGGCACTGGTGGCCTCGCGCAGCTCCGGGAAGGCGTTGTTGGTGCCGGTGGAAAGGGTCAGTAATGGAATATCACCGACTTCGGCGGCCACTGCCTTGTGGGTACCGTCGCCGCCGAGCACCGCGATCAGCGCCACTTCGCGCTCGGCCATCAGGCGCGCGGCCCGGCGGGTGTCTTCGACGGTCTGGCGCAGGGTCAGGTCGAGAAACTCCAGGGCCGGCCAACGGCTGCTACGGGCCTGACGACTGTGGCTGTTCTTCAGCACGGCGGCGGCCATGCCGATCATGTCGGTCGGCATCAGCACCCGTTCGATGCCGGTGGCGCCGAACGCGGCCAGCAGGCGCTGGATCACCGAGACTTTGTCGGTACTGGAAAACAGCCCGGCGTTGGCGGTCAGACGGCGTACGTCACGGCCCGAGGCGGGGTTGGCGATGATGCCGACGGTGAGCGGACGGCGACTCATGTCGCCACCACGGGGTAGGCAGGCAAATGACCTGGGCAGATAGACATAGGCACCTCTTTCTTATTCTTGGAAGCCCACCTGATGTGGGTCCAAGGCCTAGAGCAAAGCCGGTGCCAGTTACCCGTTGAATGCTGGAAAGCCTCGATATAGAGCGCTTCAAACGTAAGTTCGGGTGCGCCGGGACGGTGCTTGGTGAGACGCCACATGTCAGCCTGCACGGGACGGCGGCGAGACGTTGAGACGTTGCGTCTCACCTCGGTGCCTGCGCTGCGCCGGGCTTGCCGGCGCCCGGTGATCAGCGCTTAATGTGCGCACAACGACAAGAAGCTGAACCGGAGGCCCCAATGCTTTCCGCTCACTCCCGGGCGCATGTGGATTGCGTCAGCCGCGTGCTGAAGAACGCCGCGCAGCTGCCGCAACTGCCGGTGCCGGACCTGATCTTCGACTCCTGGCGCCGCTCCATGGAGCAACATCACCTGGACCCAGGCTCATTGCAGGGCCCGCGCATCCTTTCCCACGAAGTGCTCAAGCAATGTCGCGAGCGCTCGGAACTGTTCCTCAACATCGCCAGCGATGAAGTGGCGCGCCTGCATGGCCGGGTGCGTGATGCCGACTATTGCGTGCTGCTGACCGATGCCCAGGGCCAGACCATCGACTATCGGGTGGAAACCACCCTGCGCAACGACTGCCGCAAAGCCGGGTTGTACCTGGGCACCTGTTGGTCGGAGGGTGAAGAAGGCACTTGCGGCGTGGCGGCCGTGCTCACCGCCAGGACGGCGGTGACGGTACACAAGCGCGACCATTTTCGCGCCGCGTTCATCGGCCTGACCTGCTCCGCCGCGCCGGTCTTCGATCCGCAAGGAGAACTGCTCGGGGTACTGGACGTTTCGGCGGTGCGTTCGCCGGACGATCGACGTTCTCAGCATCTGATCCGGCAAATGGTGGTGCAAAGCGCACGGGAGATCGAACAGGCGTTTTTCATGAGCAGTGCCCAGGGCTACTGGGTCTTGCGCGCCCATCGCAACGCCGGCTACGTCGACAGCCAGCCGGATTTCCTGTTCGCCTGGGATGACGATGGTTGCCTGCAAGCGCTTAACCCGGCGGCGCGCCATTACTTGCTGGAGCGCTACGGCCAGATGCCCCGGCATATCAGCCAGGTCTTCGACCCGCAGCTGTTGCACCGCGCCCGTGACGAAAGCCTCTATCCGCTCGACCCGTTCCTGCACGGCCGCCTGAGCGCGCCGCGACGCCGGGCGACCCCACGCAAGCGCGCCACGATGACCTCGACCGAGCTCGATCCACGCCTGGCCGACAGCCTGAGCCTGGCGGTGCGGGTCAAGGATCGCAACCTGCCGGTGCTGATCCAGGGCGAGACCGGATCCGGCAAAGAAGTCTTCGCCCGCCAGTTGCATCAGGCCAGCCAGCGTCGAGACCGACCTTTCGTGGCCCTGAACTGCGCGGCGATTCCGGAAAGCCTGATCGAAAGCGAATTGTTCGGTTATGTCGCCGGCGCCTTTACCGGCGCTTCGGCCAAAGGCATGCAGGGCCTGCTGCAACAAGCCGATGGCGGCACACTGTTTCTCGACGAAATCGGCGACATGCCCCTGACCCTGCAGACCCGCCTGTTGCGGGTACTGGCCGAAGGCGAAGTGGCGCCGCTGGGGGCCGCGCGGCGCAAGGCGGTGGACATCCAGGTGATCTGCGCTACCCACCGTGACCTGGAAACCCTGGTGGCAGCCGGCGAGTTTCGCGAGGATCTGTACTTCCGCCTCGGCGGTGCCCGGTTTCAATTGCCGCCGTTACGCGAGCGCACCGACCGGCTGGCGTTGATCAACCGCATCCTCGAGGAAGAATCGACCCTGTGCGGGGGCGCGGTGCAACTGAGTGGCCCAGCGCTGGAATGCCTGCTCGGTTACCACTGGCCGGGCAATGTGCGCCAGTTGCGACATGTACTGCGTTATGCCTGTGCGGTCTGCGAAGGGAGCGTGGTCCAGCTCAGTCATTTACCGGAGTCACTGCACGGCAGCGAAACCGCTGTTCGGGGGCCAGAACCCAGCGCCAGCCCGGAACGCCAGGCGCTGCTCGATGCCCTGGTGCGTCACCGCTGGAAACCCACCCCGGCGGCCCGGGCCCTGGGTATTTCCCGTGCGACGCTGTATCGCCGGGTGCATCAGCATGGCATCGAAATGCCCGGCAGGAGCCCCGGCTGAACCCTTATCGTCGGGCCAGTTCGTGACGCACGCATTGTTCGTAATAGGTCTGCTTGACGGCGGCAGGCTTGAGCCGCGATGCGCTGTTGTAGGTCTGCTCGGTAATGCCCAAGGCAGTCATGCGCATCCATGGCCGCGCAAACTTGCGCACTTGCAGCTTCTTGCGCGCCCCATACAGGCTGACACCGGACAGCTTCGACGCCTGGGCGCCCGCCGCAATGTCCGACCCCCAGCGACACACCGACTGCTGGTTCGAGGTAAGCGCCCTGGCCTGGGCTTCAAGCGAGACAGCGGTCAGCAACATGGCCGCCGCGATCCATATAGAAACGCGCATAGGTTTGTCGTCCAACATTCTGAAATGAAAGAAGTTTGACTTGGTGTGGATGAGCAAGGGGCCAGCATTTTCACTTGGCCCCAGGTCTTTGCGACGCAACCTAGAAATAACTATAGGATTATTTCTCAAGCCGTTATTTTTAAATACCTTCTACCGTGGCGAGGGGATTTATCCCCGCTGGGCTGCAAAGCAGCCCCAACACCTTACAACTTGGTTTATCAGGTAGATCAAAGGGGCCGCTTCGCGACCCAGCGGGGATAAATCCCCTCGCCACAGCAAGCTCCCTCACCACGGGTCAGTTGCTGGCCTTCGCTTCTTGCAGCAGTTGTTGAATCACTTGCTCCTGCTCTGCATAACGCCCTTCGCCAAAGTGGCTGTAGCGCACCTGCCCCTTGGCATCGATGAAGTAATGGGCCGGCCAGTACTGGTTGTTGAAGGCGCGCCAGATTGAATACTGGTTGTCGATGGCCACCGGGTAATGGATGTCGAGCTTGCGCACCTGTTCGCGGACGTTATCGATGATCTTCTCGTAGCCGTATTCCGGCGTATGCACGCCGATCACCACCAGCCCGTCCTTCTCGTATTTCTTCGCCCAACCATTCACGTACGGCAGTGTGTGCTGGCAGTTGATGCAATCGTAGGTCCAGAAATCCACCAGCACCACTTTGCCCCGCAGTGACTCGCTGTTCAGCGGTGGTGAGTTGAGCCATTGCACCGCGCCTGCCAGCGAAGGCATCGCACCTTGGGCATCCAGGGGCGGCAGGCTGCTGGCGTCAGCCTTGCTGACCACGTAATCGATGGCCTTGGGCACGTTCTCCAGCAGGCTTTTTTCCAGGCTGGCGGACTGTTCGGAGGACGTCGCCGCCAACAACCGGTCATCTGCCCCGCTGCCGATCGCCACGGCCGCCAGCAACACCAGCCCGCCCGTCGCCCGACGCAGCCACGCGGTGATTGGCAGCGACGGTTTCAGCCGACCGATCAGGCCACGCCCGGCCAGAATCAGCGTACCCAGCGACAAGGCGCTGCCCAGGCCGTAGGCAAGCAACAGCAGGCTGGTCTGCGCGCTGGCACCTTGCAGCATCGCCCCGGTCAGGATCACCCCAAGGATCGGCCCGGCGCACGGCGCCCAGAGCAGCCCCGTGGCGACGCCGATCAGCAGCGACGCCAGCGGCCCAGCCATCCGTCCAGCTCCGGCGTCGAGGCGATTGCCCAGGCTGACCAGCGGCCGCGCGAGCCACGTGCCGACCCGGCTGAACATCAGCGACAAGGCAAACAGCACCATCATCACCAGGGCGACTTGCCGGCCGACGCTGCTGGCGCGGATGACCCACTCGCTGCTGACCACCGCCAGGCTCGACACCAGGGCGAAGGTCAGCACCATGCCGGCCAGAGTCAGCAGCACCGAGCCACGCGATTGATTGGCGCGGGCGAACAGGAACGGCACCACGGGCAGGATGCAAGGGCTGAGGATCGTCAGGACCCCGCCGAGAAAAGCGATCAGAAGCATGGCAACACCTCAAAATGGGTAAAGCATGAATGGGAGCCAATACCTTTGTGGCGAGGGGATTCATCCCCGCTGGGCTGCGAAGCAGCCCCCTGGCTCTATCGGATACACAGAGTTTCAAGGCTTTGGGGCCGCTTCGCGACCCAGCGGGGATGAATCCCCTCGCCACAGAGGCCGGCTCGCATGGCTGCCGTGTTCTCAGTTCTGGTTGGTGCAGTGATCAGAAAACTTGCGATAGTCCAGCGCCTGCTCGTGTCCCGCGGAATCCAGATAGGTCATGTGGGCATTGACCACGCCACAGGCCGGTTGCGGGTCTTCGGTCAGGGACAGCACTTTGCGCACGTCCAGGTGGCTGCCGTAGCTATAGGTCTGCGGCTGAACGTCGCTTTCGGCCCGCGCCGACAAGGTGCAGATGTTCAGCGCGGCAAACAGGCAGGCGGCGTAGATGGCTTTGGTGTTCATGACGATGTCCTCGATTCAATGGTTTATCGCAGAGGCCCGTTGTGTTGCCTCGATGGATGCCATTGAATGCCGCCCAGGTATCGCGCCTGTATCGGGCCAGGGGGCTTTTTGCATCGCTGTGTATCCGCCGCGCGCCAGATACACTGCAATACAAACCGTCGCGGGCCAGGCCGGCTGGTGCCTGTAGACTGGCCAACAACAAAACGCCAAGGGGCAGAACAGCATGGATCATGTCGATCACGTGTTGATCGTCGATGACGATCGCGAGATTCGAGAGCTGGTGGGCAACT
Organism: Pseudomonas sp. Z1-29; assembly: GCF_051131995.1. Lineage (NCBI taxonomy): Bacteria > Pseudomonadati > Pseudomonadota > Gammaproteobacteria > Pseudomonadales > Pseudomonadaceae > Pseudomonas > Pseudomonas sp. Z1-29. The sequence goes on from NZ_CP071645.1 coordinate 3,190,010, forward strand.
ACCTGAAAAAGAATGGCCTGCGCACCACCGTGGTCGCCGATGGCCGGCAGATGCGGGCCTTCCTGGAAACCACCCCGGTGGACCTGATCGTGCTGGATATCATGATGCCCGGCGATGATGGCCTGGTGTTGTGTCGGGAACTGCGCGCCGGCAAGCACAAGGCCACGCCGGTGCTGATGCTCACCGCCCGCAACGACGAAACCGACCGCATCATCGGCCTGGAAATGGGCGCCGACGACTATCTGGTCAAGCCTTTCGCCGCTCGCGAGCTGCTCGCCCGAATCAACGCCGTGCTGCGCCGCACCCGGATGTTGCCGCCCAATCTGGTGGTCACCGAGAGCGGACGCCTGCTGGCGTTCGGTCGCTGGCGGCTGGACACCACCGCCCGCCACCTGCTGGACAGCGACGGCACCATGGTCGCCCTGAGCGGCGCGGAGTACCGTCTGTTGCGGGTGTTCCTCGATCATCCGCAGCGCGTCCTCAACCGCGACCAGTTGCTGAACCTGACCCAAGGCCGTGACGCCGATCTGTTCGATCGCTCCATCGACCTGTTGGTCAGCCGCCTGCGCCAGCGCCTGCTGGATGATGCCCGTGAGCCGGCCTACATCAAGACCGTACGCAGCGAAGGCTACGTGTTCTCGCTGCCGGTGGAGATCCTCGAGGCGTCGGTATGAAGCTGTCGCTGCGCTGGCCTCGTACCCTCGCCTCGCGCTTGTCGTTGATCTTCCTGATCGGCCTGGTCCTGGCCCAAGGCCTGTCGTTTGGCGTCCAGTATTACGAACGCTACGAGAGCGCGAAGAACACCATGCTCGGCAACCTCGAGACCGACGTCTCGACGTCCGTCGCCATCCTCGATCGCCTGCCGGCCGCCGAGCGCGAGGCCTGGCTGCCGAAACTGGCCCGGCGCAACTACGGCTACGTGCTCGACGAAGGCGAACCTGGCATGCCGATGTTGCCCGACAACGCACCGATATCGGTCAGTTCGATCCAGCAAGCCCTGGGCGAAGCCTATGCGCTGACCTATAACCAGATCCCAGGCCCGAAGATGCACTACCAGGCGCACCTGCGCCTGAAAGACGGCAACCCGCTGACCATCGATGTGCGTCCGGCAATGGCGCCACTTTCGCCCTGGCTGCCCGCGGTGCTGCTCGGGCAACTGGCGCTGTTGATCGGCTGCACGTGGCTGGCCGTGCGCATCGCTGTCAGCCCGCTGACCCGGCTGGCCCAGGCCGTGGAAACCCTCGACCCCAACGCCCACGGCGTGCGCCTGGACGAAAAAGGCCCGACTGAAGTAGTACACGCGGCAAAGGCGTTCAATGCCATGCAGGACCGCATTGCCGCCTACCTCAAGGAGCGCATGCAACTGCTGGCGGCGATTTCCCATGACTTGCAGACGCCCATCACCCGCATGAAACTGCGCGCAGAATTCATGGACGACGGCATCGAAAAGGACAAACTGTGCAGCGATCTGAGCGAGATGGAACACCTCGTGCGTGAGGGCGTGGCCTACGCTCGCAGCATCCATGGCGCCACCGAGGCCAGTTGCCGGATCAGCCTGGATGCGTTTCTCGACAGTTTGGTGTTCGACTACCAGGACACCGGCCAGGACGTGCAGTTGTCGGGCAAGAACGCCGCCGTAATCGACACCCGTCCCCATGCGCTGCGGCGGGTGTTGGTCAATCTGGTGGACAACGCGCTGAAATTCGGCGGCGCGGCGCAGATCCAGGTCCAGCCTGCCACCCATGGGCAACTGGCGATCCAGGTGCTGGATCGCGGGCCCGGCATCAGCGAGGCAGAACTGGCCGAAGTGCTCAAGCCGTTCTACCGGGTGGAGAGCTCGCGCAATCGGGAAACCGGCGGCACGGGCCTGGGACTGGCCATTGCCCAACAACTGGCGAGTGCCATGGGCGGCTCGCTGACCTTGAGCAATCGCGATGGCGGTGGGTTGTGCGCCGAGTTGCGGTTGGCTTGCAATACCCCATCCGGAAGCTGATCAAGCGCCCTGTTGAATCTAATGCTGTTCACATGAGAAAGATGATGATCTGTGGCGAGTTGCCTTAACTGAACAGCATTACCCTGTGGGAGCGAGCTTGCTCGCGATAGCGGCGTGTCAGACGATTTCTGTTCAACTGACCTGACGCTATCGCGAGCAAGCTCGCTCCCACAGGGTTCGGTGCCGAAGTTTGTATATCAGTGTGTCAGCGGGCACATGACATACACAAACTTGCACACCAGCGCCATTCCAGACACACCCCGCTTACACCCGCTTGAAAGACTCCTTGTGTCCCCGGCCACCCTGACGGCCGGGCCATGAATCCAAGGAGCCTACCCATGCCTGCCACCACCGCAACGCCACCTGCTTTCCGTTTCCAGGGCTGGTCGCTGTTCAGCCTGATCGCCGCCCTGGTGCTGTTGATGACCGCGCTGATCCTGGCACTCAACCCGGACCTCACCGAAGGCGTTCGCAGCGCCATTCGCGCCACCGCCCGGTCATCCTTTGCCCTGTTCCTGCTGGCCTTCACCGCTTCGGCATTCGCCGTGCTGGTGCCCTCGCCCTTGAGCAAATCCCTGGTGCGCGAACGGCGCTTCATCGGCTTGGCCTTTGCCTTTTCGCACCTGGTGCACGCGGTGTTGATCTATTGGTACGGCCAGCTCAACACCGAGTTCTGGCCCGGCCGCACGACCGTCGGCAATCTGCCCGGCAGTGTGGGTTATGTGTTCATCCTGCTGCTGGCCCTGACCTCGTTCAAAAGCACCACGCGGCTGATCGGCGCCACCGCCTGGAAACGCCTGCACACCACCGGCATGTGGGTGTTGGCGGCGATCTTTGCCTACTCCAACTTCAAGCGCATTCCGATGAGCGCCTGGTACGTGCTGCCCTTCGGCCTGATCTGCGCCGCCACGGCGGTCCGCCTGGTGGGCAAGCTCGCCCAGGCCAACAAGCGCCACGCCCTGCAACGTGCGGCCTGAGTAAGGGAGATCAAACATGTACGCGTCTTTTTCGAAAGCCTTGAACGGCCTGCACCTTAACCTCGACCACGCCGGCTCATGGCTCGCACCGCTGGGGCTGCGCCTGTTCCTGGCCTGGGAGTTCTTCGAGTCGGGCCTGGAAAAATGGCACGGCCAGAACTGGTTCGCCGAAATCCAGGCGGCCTTCCCGTTCCCTTTCAACCATGTGCCGGCCAGTTGGAACTGGGAACTGTCGATGTGGGCGGAGCTGATCTGCGCCATCGCCCTGCTGGTGGGCCTGGGCACACGTGTTTCGGCGCTGGTGCTGATGATCGTCACGGTGGTCGCGACGGCGGCCGTGCACTGGCCGGCGGATTGGTCGAGCCTGAGCGAACTGGCCCAGGGATACGCCATCACCAACAAAGGCTTTGGCAACTTCAAGCTGCCATTGATTTACCTGGTGGCGCTGCTGCCGTTGCTGTTGCAGGGCGCCGGGAAAATGAGTGTGGATGCCTTGCTGAAGACGCTGCAATCGGTAAAAAAATCGAAACCTTGAGCGGCTTGCGTCGGTCCAGTCCTGTATGAGCCACGGCGCTGCGTACCGCTGCCCAGGGTCGCAGCCCGACACGACAGCCCATCAGGACGAGGAACAGACATGAGCATGACCGTCGGCGATTTTCTGGTTGAGCGCCTTTACGAGTGGGGGGTTCGCCGTATCTACGGCTACCCGGGCGATGGCATCAACGGCGTGTTTGGCGCCTTGAACCGGGCCAAGGGCAAGATCCAGTTCATTCAGGCGCGTCACGAGGAAATGGCCGCGTTCATGGCCTGCGCCCATGCCAAGTTCACCGGCGAGCTGGGGGTCTGTATCGCCACTTCGGGGCCAGGGGCGTCGCACCTGATCACCGGCCTGTATGACGCGCGAATGGACCATATGCCGGTCCTGGCCATCTGCGGCCAACAAGCGCGAAATGCGCTTGGCGGCCATTACCAGCAGGAACTCGACCTGGTCAGCCTGTTCAAGGATGTAGCCGGCGCGTTCGTCCAGCAGGCCAGCGCACCGGCGCAGGTGCGCCATCTGCTCGACCGCGCCGTGCGCACGGCGGTGGGCGAGCGCCGGGTCACCGCGCTGATCCTGCCCAACGACTTGCAAGACCTGGATTACACGGCGCCGCCCCATAAGCACGGCACGTTGCATTCTGGCGTCGGTTATCGCAAACCCAAGGTCGTGCCTTACGAGGAAGACCTGCAGCGGGCCGCCGAAGTCCTCAACGCTGGCAAGAAGGTCGCCATCCTGGTGGGCGCCGGGGCGCTGCACGCCACGGATGAAGTGATTGCCATCGCTGACAAGCTCGGTGCCGGCGTCGCCAAGGCCTTGCTCGGCAAAGCCGCGGTGCCCGACGAGTTGCCGTGGGTCACCGGCGCCATCGGCCTGTTGGGCACCGAACCCAGTGACAACCTCATGGCCGGTTGCGACACGCTGCTGATGATCGGGTCCGGCTTCCCCTATGCCGAGTTTCTGCCCCGAGAGGGCCATGCGCGTGGCGTGCAGATCGACCTGCAGCCCGACATGCTCAGCCTGCGCTACCCCATGGAAGTCAACCTGCAGGGTGACAGCGCCGACACCCTGCGAGCCTTGTTGCCGCTGATCGAAGAAAAGACCGACCGCGCCTGGCGCAAGAAAATCGAACACTGGCGTGCGGACTGGGACAAGACCCTGGAAAAACGCGCGCTGGTCTCGGCCAAGCCGATCAATCCGCAACGGGTCACGTTTGAACTGTCGCCACGGCTGCCGGACCGCGCCATCATCACCTGTGATTCCGGCTCCTGCGCCAACTGGTATGCCCGGGACCTGCAGATCCGTCGGGGCATGCTGTGTTCGCTGTCTGGTGGCCTCGCCTCCATGGGCGCCGCCGTGCCCTACGCCATTGCGGCCAAGTTCTGCCATCCGGATCGGCCGGTCATCGCCCTGGTGGGCGACGGTGCCATGCAGATGAACAACATGGCCGAGCTGATTACCGTCGCCAAGTATTGGCGCAGCTGGACGGACAGCACCTGGATCTGCGCGGTGTTCAATAATCAGGATCTGAACCAGGTGACCTGGGAACAGCGGGTCATGGAGGGCGATCCGAAATTCGAGGCCTCGCAGAACATTCCCGACGTGCCCTACCACCTGTTCGCCGAATCCATTGGCCTCAAGGGCATCCTCGTCGATCAGGAAAGCGACGTGGCCAGCGCCTGGGAACAGGCACTTGCCGCCGAACGCCCGGTGCTGATCGAGTTCCGCACCGATCCCGACGTGCCGCCGCTGCCGCCACATATCAAGCTGGAACAGGCGAAAAAATTTGCCTCGACCCTGCTCCAGGGCGACCCGAACGAACGGGGCATCGTGGTCGAGACCGCCAAACAGGTGCTGGGCGCACTGCTGCCCGGCCAGCGCAAGGATAAAGAGTAAGCATGCCGATCCGAGCAAGCCGTTACGAGCTGATCCTGCTGGGAAGTTTTATCGCCCTATGGACGGGGCTGGCTATCGCGCCGGTCAAGCGCAGCGACTGGCTGGCGGAAAATCTGCTGGTGTTTGCGCTGCTGATCGTCCTGGTGGCGGTCCATCGGCGGTTCAGCTTCTCGCGTCTGTCGGCGACGCTGGTGTTCGTATTCCTCTGCATCCATGAGGTCGGCGCCCACTACACCTACGCAAAAGTCCCCTACAACCAGTGGTGGCAAGCCCTGACCGGTGGCCAGCCGCTGGACCAGCTCCTGGGTTTCCAACGCAACCAGTTCGATCGCCTGGTGCACTTCAGCTATGGCCTGCTGCTGGCCTATCCGGTACGCGAGGCGCTGCTGCGGGTAATCCCGGCCCGTGGTTTCGCGGGTTATTTTCTGGCGTGGAACCTGATCCTGTCGTCATCGGCCATCTATGAGCTGATCGAATGGATCGGCGGCGCCTATATGGGCGGCGATACCGCCAAGGCCTTCGTCGGCGCGCAACAGGACCCGTGGGACTCGCAAAAGGACATGGCGCTGGCGGGCTTGGCCGCGTGCTTGACGTTGGTGGCCGCCGCCGCGGTCAACTATTTCCAGCAACGGGACTTTGCCCTGGAATGGGCACTGCGCAAGAAAGCCAGCACGTGAACGGGACCGGTCCTCGGAAAAAATGGTGCAACTGGTCAGCATTTTTTCACTTTTATTAAGTTAATCAGGCATTCAGCCGATACAAAGCCAGTGCGGGGTATTCTCGCGTTCAGCTGATGGCTTGTTTTTATGATTGAAGATGCTGGCAATGGCTCCTCCGTGATTTCCGGCGAGCGGCCAACCCGAAGTTTCACCCGCCGCACTTTCCCGGCCATCATGCTGTTGCTGTTCATCATGTCCGCTTTGGCCATCGCGGTGCTGCTCAACGTTACCCAGACCCAGGACGAGCAAGCCCGAGAACAAAGCGTGTTTTTTGCCCAGCGGGCCATCGAAGGCATGCGCACGGGCATCGGTCGTGATCTGAGCGACTACTCCAAATGGAGCGACGCTTATCGCCATCTGCACGTAAAGGTCGACAAAGACTGGGCCTACGACCAGGAAAATGTCGGCAGCAGCGTGTTTTCACTCTATGGCTACCAGGCCGTGTTCGTCATTTCTCCAGCCGGCAAGACGGTTTATTCGGTCATCGATGGCGAGATGAGCCAAGTGGCGGCCGACACGTGGTTGACAGGTGACCTGCGCGCACTCGCCAGCAAGGCCAGGGCGGCGGAAAACCGCGATGAAGTGATCGTCGAGCTGTTGCATCACGAGGACGCGCCCGCCTTCGTCGCCGTCTCGGCGATTACCACCGGCACGGACAACAGCGTGGCCGAAATTCCGGGGCCGCCCAGCCTGCTGTTATTTGTCAAAGTCCTGGATCGTGGCGCGCTGCAAAGCCTGTCCCGGGACTTCGCCCTGCCCGACGCGCATATTGCCCGCACGCCAGGTCCCAAGGACACCGCCCAAGTCTTGCTCAACGACCTGACCCGCGAAGCTTTGGCCTGGCGCCCGGCGACCCCCGGCAAGGACCTGCGCAAAGTGCTGCTGCCCTTGCTCGCGCTCGCATTGCTGTTTCTTGCCGTCATGGCCCTGGCGGTGTTGCGTCATGCGCTGATCATGCTCCGCGCCCAGGAGCAGCAGTACGCCAGCCTCCTCGCACACCGCAAGGCGTTGGAGCGCAGCGAGGAGCGCTTCCGGGACATCGCCGAGGTCTCGTCCGACTGGCTGTGGGAGGTCGACTCGAACGGAACATTGACCTATCTGTCGGAACGCTTCGAACAGGTCACGGGCTTCAACCCCAGCGAGTGGCTGGGCAAGCCGTTGCACCGACTGTTGCATCCACACAGCGGATCGATCTCGATTTCCCATTGGCTGCTCGCCGGTGCCAACAGCGCCTCCTCTGCGCCGCTCCTTTGCGAATACACCGCGCGCAACCAGCGCATACGCACCTGCAAACTCTCGGTACGGGCCATTGAAGCCGGCGCCCTGGGTTTTCGTGGCACCGCCACCGACATTACCGAAGAGTTGCGGGCGCTGGCGCAGATCAAGCACCTGTCGCTGCACGATCCGCTGACCGGGCTGGCCAACCGCAACCGCCTGTTCGATTGCCTCAGCCAACACCTCGACCAGGCGCGAGATACGCCACTGGCGATACTGAACCTGGACATGGACCGGTTCAAACCGGTCAACGACTCCCTGGGCCATGCCGTCGGCGACAAGGTGCTGAAGGAAGTTGCCCATATCCTGCAACAGAACGTGCGCGGCAGCGACCTGGTGGCGCGCCTGGGTGGCGATGAATTCGTCATCATCCTGCCGAACCCGGGCGGCGCTGGTGATCTCGACCAATTGTGCTCGCGCCTGATCGAATGCATGCAACGGCCCATGCACCTGGACGGCAATACGCTGTACCTGGGCGTGAGTATCGGGGTTGCCTGGTCGCAGCCCGCTGAGCAGCGTGCCGAAGAGCTGTTGCGCCAGGCCGACATCGCCCTGTACGCGGCCAAGGCCGCGGGACGCAATACCTGGCGCGTATACGAAGAGGCCATGGGCAATGTGGCCCGCGACCGTCGACGCTATGAGCAGCAGCTGCGCGATGCGATGCAGCAGGGCCAGCTCGAATTGCGTTACCTGCCCCGTTTCGATGTGGGCGCCGAGCAGCTGTATGGTTTTGAAGCCCAGGCCTTCTGGCACCATCCTGAGCGCGGTGAGCTGGGCGGGATCGACTTCATCCCGGTCGCCGAAGCATCCGGCCAACTGGAGGACCTGGGCAGCTGGATGCTGATCAACGCCTGTGACGAGGCGATGAGCTGGCCCACCCCGCTCAACGTGTCCATCGCCGTTTCGCCTCGCTGGTTCAGCAGCAGTTTCCTGTTCAATCAGGTGCACAAGGCTCTGGAAACAAGCGGCCTGCCCGCCCAACGGTTGACTCTGGAAGTGGCCGAAGGCGTCCTGCTGACTGACCATAAGACGCTCGCCAGGACCCTTCATGCCTTGAAGGCGCTGGGCGTGCGGATCAATATCGACAAGTTCGGCACCAACATAGCGTCCCTCCGGGAAGTGCTTGACCAGCCATTCGACGGCATCCGCTTCGATCGTAATATCCTGGCGCAACTGGGCCTGGAACATGACCAGGAAGGCGTGCTGGCGATGATTCGGTTGAGTCGCAGCGTCGGGTTGATGGTGACGGCCGAAGGTATCGAGAACGCCGTGCAGTTCAGCCAATTGCGCAGCGTGGCTTGCGATCATGTGCAAGGCCCGTATTTCGGCGCAGCCCTGGCCCGCTCGGAAATGGCCTCATTCTTTACCACGCCTCGCTGGCTGTAGCATTGGGAATGCCTGTGTGGGAGCGAGCCTGCTCGCGAAGGCGGTCTGACGGCCGTCGCATGAATAGCCGTTTAACCCCCGGGGCTCTGGCGAAAGCTCACCGCGAGGCGGTTCCAGCTGTTGATGGTGCTGATCGCGAGGGTCAGGTCCACCAATTCTCCTTCGCTGAAACTGGCGCGGGCCAGGGCGTAGACGTCGTCTGGCACTTGGCTTTCGGCCAGCAGCGTGACGGCTTCGGTCCAGGCCAGGCCAGCTCGTTCGCGCGGGTTGAAAAACCCGCTGTCGCGCCACACCGCCACCGCGTAGAGGCGCCGCTCGGTCTCGCCCTGGCGACGGGCATCCACCGAGTGCATGTCGGTACAGAACGCGCAGCCGTTGAGCTGCGAGGCGCGGATCCTGATCAGTTGCAATAGCGCCGGTTCTATACTCAGCCGGCTGGTCAGCGCCTCCAGGCCAATCATGGCTCTCATCGCCGCGGGGGACGCACTGTAGTAATCCAGACGCGGGCTCATGGCGGGCTCCGTAGTGATCGATGAATCCACGGTAGGTCGTCGAGGCCGCGTGTGACAGGTCCAATCCGCCGAAAAACGCCCACGCAACTTCTCCGCCACAGCGCATTGCGAGTAATCTCGCGTTTTCCCCTTGCCGCAAACGATCACCCAGGAGCCCGCGGGTATGGAACTTCATGTCGTCATCAACGGCCGCAAGGACCTGACGGGCCAGTTGTACCGACAACTTCGCAGCGCCATCGAAGGTGGTCGCCTGGCGGCCGGCACGCAGCTGCCGCCCAGCCGTCTGCTGGCCGAGCAACTTTGCATCTCGCGCAAGACGGTCTCCGACACCTACGCCCAGCTGACCTACGAAAACTTCCTCACCGGCGTCATTGGCAAGGGCACCTATGTCAACGCCCGACCGGCCAACATCGTGCGCAAGCAAAGCCACCGCGAGCTCGCCGGGGCGGACGTCGTCGAGACCTGGCGCAACATGCCGGACCTGCTGCGTCACCCGCACCCCGAAAGTGCGTTGCGCTATGACTTCATCGGCGGCGCTACCGGCAAGGGCCAGTTTCCCCTGGATGACTGGCGCCGGTGTACGGCCCATGCCTTGCGCCAGATCGCCAACGCCAAGGGTTTCTACAGCCAGCCCGAAGGGTTGGCGGCGCTGCGCAATGCCATCGCCCGGCATATCGCATTCTCTCGTGGGGTCAACTGCCAGGACGAGGACGTGGTGGTGTGCAACGGCGCGCAGCAGGCGCTGGATCTGATTTCACGGGTGCTGACCCGCCCCGGCAGCCTGGTGGCCATGGAAGATCCCGGGTATCCGCCGGCACGCCTGCTGTTCGGTTCCCATGGCGCCACGGTGGCCGGGGTGCCGGTGGATGAGCAAGGCATGCGCGTGGACTTGATTCCCGACGGCACACGGCTGATCTACGTGACACCCTCCCACCAGTTCCCCCTGGGCATGCCCATGAGCCAGCCCCGGCGCGAGGCTTTGCTGTCGCGGGCCTATGAACTGGGGGCGATCATCATCGAAGACGACTACGACAGTGAATTTCGCTATGAAGGCCGGCCCACCGACTCGCTGCAAAGCATGGATGAGCGCGGGATCGTCGCCTACGTCGGGACGTTCTCCAAGACCTTGTTGCCGGAGCTTCGGCTCGGTTATGCAATCCTGCCACCGGCGATCCTCGAAGCGGTGATCCTCGCCAAGCGCCTCACCGACCAGCACACCTCCACCCTGCCCCAATGGGCGCTGGCCAAATTCATTGCCGAGGGCTGCCTGCTCAAGCACATCCGCCGTTGCCACGCCCTGTACGCAGGCCGGCGCGAGCGAATCCTGGCCCGCATGGGCGCCGATCTGGCGCCTTGGTTCGAGGCCGTGCCGACCACCGCGGGTTTCCATATGGCCGTGTTGTGCAAGGTTCCAATCGACCTGCCGCTGGTGATCGAGCTGGCGAAAAAAGCCGAGGTCGGGCTCTACAGCCTCGACGGTTTTTTTCATGCCGCACCGGTAAGCTCCGGCCTGATGCTAGGCTTTGGCGCCATCGAACTGCTCGACATCGACGTCGCCCTCGACCGTTTGCGCGACATTCTCCAGCAGGTCGCCTGATCGATTGGACTGGGGATTTATCCGCCCATTGGCTGTTTTAGCCGGGTGCCGGCAGGCCTATTCTGCTTGGGTGTCATCACGTATCGGAAGCACTCCCGTTCGACTTGATTCAGGAGCCAGGACAATGTCTCGCCAAGTGATCAACACCGTACAGGTGCAAGCCGCCGCCGGACGCTCGGAAGAACTCGGCCGGCAGTTGCAGCAAATCGTCGAAACCCTGCGCGCCTTGCCAGGCTGCGATGCTTACATGGTCGATCGTTGCCCGGAGCACAACGACCGCTGGAACGTCAGCGCCCGATGGCAATCGGAGGCGGCCATGCAGGCCCATTTCAATTGTCCCGAAGTCCAGGGGTTCATCAGCCTGATCGAAAGCCGCCTGGCTCGCAGCGTCGACTTCAACAGTTTTCCGCTGGTGTGAATCCCTTCTCCTTGTGGCACTGAAAGCTTTCGTGGCGAGGGAGCTTGCTCCCGCTGGGTCGCGCAGCGGCCCCCAGCTTTTCGCATTGTGCCAAAAACCTGGGCCTGCTTCGCAGTCCAGCGGGAGCAAGCTCCCTCGCCACAGGGGGCCCTCCGCGTGAGGCACTCATTGGTCTACCTGTCTTCCGAAAGATTGGACGTTTTTCCACAGCGCCTCGGGGCTTAGGGTGGAGCCATCGCCACAGCGCGAAGCCACTCCCACCACAAAGGACCCGCCTCGATGAAAACCCTCTACTTGATCGCTGCCCTTGGCCTGCTTCCCGTCGCTCCGCTCTACGCTCATGAAACCGCGCCTGCGGAAAAAATCCAGGTGCTGCAAGAGAAACAGCTGAAAAACCTGCCCGACAAAAAAGCCATGATGCTGACCGTCGACTATGCGCCGGGCCAGTCTTCCATCGCCCACAAGCATGACGGCACGGCCATGGCCTACGTGCTCGAGGGCGCCATCACCTCCCAGGTCAAGGGCGAACCGGCGATCACCTACAAGGCCGGTGAGTTCTGGTACGAAGCCGCCGGCTCCGAGCACCTGGTGTCGAAGAACGCCAGCGCCACCCAACCGGCGAAGCTGTTGGTGTTCATGGTGATGGGCAAGGACGAAGCGGTGCTGATCCCGTTGAAAGACTGACCACCGCCGCGACTGTGCCGGGCTTTTGGCCCGGTGCAGCTCAGGCGCCCTGGATGATGCCCTTGAGCACCGTCTTGAAACTCTCGAGTTGCTCATCGCTGAACTGGCCGAACACCTTGTCCTGCTGCTCCTTGGCAATTGCCCAGAGGCCTTCGGTTTCATCGATGCCCTTGACGGTAAGGCGCACCCGATCGCCTTCATCGGTAACCAGCCCCTTGCGCCGCAAATTGGCCACCGCTTCTTCGATCTCACGCACCGGCATCGCCACTTCGCGCTGCAGATCGGCCATGTTCAGGCCGGCGTCGTTCTCCAGCACCATCAACATCCGCGCCTCGCTGGTGCGCAGTCCGGTGGACAACTGGCGCGGCTGGTAACTGGCCTGGTAGGCCCGCAGCGCCTGGGTCATCAGGTAATACAGGTTATGGCTCAAGCGACCCTGGAAATGACTGCTCGGCGGCTGGCCTTCGCCGTGCTGGGTCATGCGCGTATGCGGCAGGACCATCGAATAGGCGCCCTGATGGTAGAGCAACGGCGAGCGCCCGAAATCATCGAACGCGACGACTTTGCCGATCATGATCCAATGATCACCGCCATCGACCTGCTGGAACTTCTCGCAATGGAAACGCGCCGAGCAATCGACGAACACCGGCGCGCCCCCTTCGCCGGCCTCGAACTGGATTTCGGCGAAGCGATCATCCTTGGGCCGGGCGAAGTTGTTCGACAGGTCGATCTGGTCGGCGGCCAGCACGTTGACGGCGAAATGGCTCGCGGCTTCGAATACACCGTGGCTGCTGGAACGCTTGTCGATGCTCCAGAGAATCAGCGGCGGGTCGAGGGATACCGAATTGAAGCTGTTGGCTGTCACGCCGACTTTGCGCCCATCCTCGGTCGCGGCGGTGACCACGGTCACGCCGGTGGCAAAGTTGCCCAGGGCCCGGCGGTACGCGCGGGTGTCGAAAGCAGTTTCACAGATATCGGACATGCAAGACTCCCGGCCGCCTCAGTCGACGGCCTCGATTGTTGTTATTGGAACCGGGTTTGCCGGGCAGATGATCAAACCATGCTGGGATCGGGCTCCAGGCCCATCAATTCCCGGCCCAGGATCTGCGCACAGACGTCATAGTCGGTGTAGGCATGGGCGCCGGTCAGGTGCGCATCGCGAAACAGCCGTTGCAGTTCATTGGTTTCGAACCACGCGCCGCCGCCCGCGGCTTCCATCAGGCGGTCCACCGCCTGGATGCACATCTTGGTCGCATAACCCTGATTGGTCCGCCAGAACGCCAGGGTCTCGCGGCTCGGGTATTGATGCCGCTCGCTGTGCTCGGCGTGGTCTTCCCAGGTTTTTTCGAGAAAAGCCCGAGCCGCGGCCACTTGGTGGGTGGACTCGGCCAGGCGCATCAGCGCTGGCGTGGCGGCGCCGACCGCGGCACCGGTGTAGGCCCGCACGCGGGTCCGGGTCTTCTCGCGAAAGACCTCCAGCATGCGTTCGGCGACGCCCAGGCTGACGGTGGAAAAGCCGCTGGCGAAATACGGACGATACGGCGCATAGAAAATCTTGCTGTCGGGGTACAGGCCAAAGCCGCCGGACTTGCCTTCCATCATGTCCTTGGCTTTCTGGATCCGGTGTTCCGGCACAAAGGCGTTATTGATGATAAGGGTCTTGCTGCCGCTGCCGCGCATGCCGACCGCGTACCAGTCATCGCGGATCTCATAATCGCGACGAGGCAACACCGCAAAGCAATAATCCTGGGTGCCTTCGGCATTCTTTCGGCGGAAACCGACAATGGCCCATTCGGCGTGGTCGCAACCGCTACTCCAGCCCATTTCGCCGCTGAACGTCACGCCGCCCTCGACTTCCTCGGTGCGGCCGAAAGGCGCGATGCTGCTGCTGGCGGTGGCGTCGGGGTCGTCACCCCAGACCTCCTCCTGGGTCTGGGCCGGAAACAATGCCAACTGATGACTGTGGGTGCACAACAGGCTCATAGCCCAGGCGGTGCTTGCGCAAGCGCCGGCCAGCAGGGCGATGCAATCGGCGAATTGCGGCAAGGAAATCTCCATGCCACCGTATTTTTTCGGCTGGAAGGCCCGGTGCATGCCTATGCTCTTGAGCAGGGCAATATTCTCGGCGGGAACGGTACGGTCCTTCTCGGCCTGGAAGGCGTTGGCGGCGATGGCCGGCAGGATTGGCTTGAGGTCTTCGAGCAGCGGGTTTGGCTTTTTCATGGACGGGCTCTTTTATTATCTGGCGTCTGCCGATCCCGCCTTTGCCCGCCGGCCAGGCGGCTGCACAAACAACGGGATCAATGATTAAGGCCGGTCCAGTATGGGTTCACCGGAGCCGCTGAAAAATGCACCTTCCAGATCCAAGATTGTACTTTTCATGGTGCGCGATACCGCGATGGCGCGCTCGGTCAAATAGCCGGCACGGATGATCAAGACAGCCACCCCCGCCAGGCCCCTTAATAGAGCCATCCCTCGCAGCGCCTGGCTAAGGCCCTGCAAGCGGAGCTTTCCTTCACTTTGTCAGGTTGCGTCATGATCAATATCGAAACGCCCACCTATTACACGGCCACCAAGAAATACAACCTCAGTTTTGCGACCCTGGAACAGGACGTGGAAGCCGACGTTGTGGTCATCGGTGGCGGTTTCTCCGGCATCAACACCGCGTTGGAGCTGGCGGAGAAAGGCATTACCAACATCGTGGTGCTGGAGGCGCGTTACCTGGGCTTCGGCGGCACCGGACGCAACGGCGGCCAGATCATGGCCGGCATTGGTCATGACCTGGAAAAGATCAAGAAGGACGTCGGTGAAGAGGGTCTGCGCCAGGTCTTCGAAATCAGCGACCTGGGCGCCGACATCATCAAGGACCGCATCGCCAAGTACGATATCGATGCGGACTTCTGCCATGGCTATGGCTACATGGGTTTCAACGCCCGCCAGGAAAAGACCCTGCGGGCCTGGGAAAAAGATTTCAAGTCGATCAACAGCAAGCACGAGATCCGCTTTCTCGGCGGCTCCGACGTCCGGCAGATCATTGGGTCCAACGCGTACGGCAGCGCATTGCTGCACATGGGCGGTGGGCATGTGCACTCGCTGAACCTGCTGTTGGGCGAAGCCAAGGCGCTCGTCAGCCACGGCGTGCGGATCTTCGAGAACAGCCCGGCGCTGGAGGTCAGTTATGGCGAACGCATCACCGTGCGCACCGGCCGTGGCTCGGTCAGGGCCAGCAAGCTGTTGTGGGCCTGCGACAGCTTCCTGAACAAGCTGGAGCCGGAGCTGCATCGCTCGACCATCAACACCTACGCGTTCCAAATGATGACCGAGCCACTGTCGGATGAGCTGATCCAGCGCATCAGCCCGATTCGCGGCGCCTACAGCGACATCCGGCCGGTGATCGACTACTACCGCGTCACCAACGAGAACCGCCTGCTGTTCGGCGCGGCAACCCCGTTGGTCGAGCATATCCCGCAGGATCTGAAGGCGTGGAACCGGCGCCTGATGCTGAAGATTTTCCCTTACCTGAAGGATGTGAAGATCGACCTGGCCTGGGGCGGCCCCATGGCCTGCAGTCCAAACCTGTTCCCCCAGGTCGGCACCCTGCCCGGCCGCAGCAATGCGTTTTTCGTCCAGGGCTACTCGGGTTTCGGCGTCACGCCGAGCCACATCATCTGCAAGGTGCTGGCCGAAGGCATGAGCGAAGGCTCGGCGCGCTACGACCTGGTCAGCTCGATCAACCGTCCGACCATCATCGGCAAGGACGCGATCCGTCCGCTATTGCTGACCGCCGGCAAGTCCTGGCATCAGTTGTCGGGTTACTGGAATGGGCGCCGTTGAGATGAGCCGCTGAACACAAACCCTGTGGCGAGGGGATTTATCCCCGCTTGGCTGCGAAGCAGCCATATACACAGTGCGGATGTCAGTTTTCAGGGCCGCTGCGCGCCCCAACGGGGATAAATCCCCTCGCCACACTTCGTTACTTTTTACTCGTCAGGAGATATCCCATGCCGCTTACCACCCTCGAAAAAAACATCCAACTGTCCGACCTGGACGCCTGGGGCACCGTTGCCGACCTCGGTTCGCAGATTCTCGAAGGCGAAGTCAAAGCCTTCGGCAAGATGACCTTCGGTGCGCCCACCGACCCGGTCAGCAGCGCCTACTTCGGCACCACACAAGGCAAGTTCCGCATGGTCTATCCGTTCGCCGAACAGGCCACCGTGGTCACCGGCGAAGTGGTCCTCACCGACGAAGCCACCGGCCAGAGCACTCGCTACAAGGCCGGCGACAGCTGGTTCGTGACCAAGGGCACGCCCGTCCTGTGGGAAGTGGTCAGCGAAAGTTTCGTGAAACACTACTTCGCGGTAGCCTGACCGATTCCGGCTGCCGGCCCCCGTCGGCAGCCTCCTGGCGGAGTCTGGAAAATGAATGTCATCGCTGCACAAGACATCGCAAGTCATTGCCTGAACGCCTTCACGCAACTCATTCCCGCCAGCCGGGCGGCGTTCTATCGCGTAGACCGGCATTTGCAAGCCTACGACTTCAGCTTGCACGGCATGAGTGGCGAGATGCACCAGGACTATCTCGACCATTACTGCGCGTTCGATCCGCTGCGCCCGCGAAACTGTCTCTCCAGTCCGAGCGTCGTCCCGCTGAGCCTGGCCATGGCCCGCCAGCCGGTCCGCGACAATCATTGCTACCAGCGTTTCCTGCAGCGCTATGGCGTGGTGGATGTCGTGGAAGTGTTCGTCCACCGCGCCGGCCAGCCGCAAGCGGCGATTTCAATGCTGCGCACCGCGGAACAAGGCGCGTTCACCGGCCAGCAATTGAGCCAGCTCAGCGCGCTGCAAACGTTGCTGCACCTGGCGGTGGCCCAGTTGCCCTGCACGGACGACGGTCTCAGCCAGCTGACGCCCAAGGAGCGGCAGATTGCGCTGTTGCTGCGCGAGGGCGCCAGTAACAAACAACTGGCCCGAGCACTCGACATCGGCCTGCCGACGGTCAAGACCCACCTGATCAACCTGTTCCGCAAGACCGGCGTGAGCAATCGTACCGAGCTGGTCAGCAGCCTTTTCCTGTAACACCGAGCCTGTGGCACCGCCCCGTGGCGAGGGAGCTTGCTCCCGCTGGGCTGCGCAGCGGCCCCAGAAAAGGCGACTCGGTCTATTTGAATAATCGCGATAACCGATTTCAGGACCGCTACGCGGCCCAGCGGGAGCAAGCTCCCTCGCCACAAGAGCTTTGCTCAACCCTTTGGTTGATAGGCCGACGCTCTGCCAGGCGCCATGATCCGAGTGGCACATTCAACCACCGGAGCCTTGCAATGAGTACTTCTTCAGACTGGATCACCGTCGGCGCCCTGGCCGATGGCTTTGCCCCCGAAGCCTTCATCCTGCCGAACCTCGCCGACCTGGACGGCAAGACCTTTACCCTGCACTTCGCCAATGGCTGGCAGATCGAACATCGCTTCGAACAGGACGCGCTGAGCTGGAAAGCAGCCGACGGGCATTCCACCGGCACCGCGCCGTATCGAGCCACGTCGGTGCGTCCAGGCCTGTACCTCGTCGACTTCATCAAGCGTGAAGGTGGCCAGACGTGGTCGGTGAGCCTGGTGCTCGATACCGTCAGCGCCGCGTTCACCGCCGTGATCGGGCGCATGCCCGCCGAGGCGCAAACGCGCGAGGGCCTCTACAGCCGCGCATTGGCCGGCAAACCATTGACCTCTGTGGAAGTCGAGTTCCTCCATGGCACGCTGGATCGTTCATGGCAACCGGGCCTCTGCCCTCACGCACCGACGAGCGAACTGGTGGGGCTGCGCAACCTGTATCGCTACAGCCCGAGTGAAGTCTACGAACACATCTACCTCAACCAGCGGTTTTATTCCTGGCAGTGCCTCAAGGGCGTTGAACAAGGCCTGTGCGACACCGACCGCTGCGACACCTACAAGATTGCCGATCAGCTGTACCTGTTCGTCTGGCGGGAGAAGATCATCCCGACCCTGGGCCTGGTGCTGATCGACCTGCAGCAGCACCGTAGTGACGGCAAGATTTTCGGTTACGCCGGCGCATCCTTCGACGAGTTCTCGAACTTCCCGGTCAGCTCCTATTGCCAGGTACTCAACCAGACGGAGTACCCCGATGCCTGAGCCAAGCACTGTGGTGATCACGGGTGCCGGCACCGGCATCGGTGCCGCTTGCGCCCGCCTGTACGCCGCCGAGGGCGCCAACCTGGTGCTGATCGGCCGGCGCCGCGAGCCGCTGGAGCAACTGTCAGAGGAAATCGGCGGCCTGGTGCTGGTGGGCGACGCGGCGTGCCCGGCGACGTGGGACGGCTTCGTCGCACAGATACGCCAACGCCTCGGCCGACTTGACGTGCTGCTGGCTTGCGCCGGCGGGCTGGGCCAGGGCAGCGCCACCGGCACCAGCCCGTCGGCGTGGGAAGCGGCGCTACGCAGCAACCTGGACAGCGCCTTTTACAGCGCTCGTGCCTGCCTGCCGCTGCTGATGGAGAGCGCCGGCAATATCGTGTTGGTCGCCTCCATCGCCTCCCTGGCAGCCGGACCGCAGGTCTGCGGCTACACCACCGCCAAACACGCGCTGCTCGGCCTCAATCGCTCGCTGGCGCGGGACTACGGACCACGCGGTGTGCGCGTCAACGCGGTTTGCCCTGGTTGGGTACGCACGCCGATGGCCGATGAAGAGATGCAGGCCTTGATGCAGTTCCACGGTGAGAATCTGCAACAGGCCTATGCCCGGGTCTGCGCCGATGTGCCATTGGGCAGGGCCGCGAGCGCCGAGGAAATCGCCCGGGTTTGTCGTTTCCTGGCCTCGCCGGATGCTTCGATCATCACCGGCGCGACGCTGGTGGCCGATGGCGGATCCAGCATCGTCGATGTGCCGACGCTGGCCTTCAGCCGAATGGAGCAAGCAAATGCCTGATGATCTGGATTTCTCCGGCAAGACGGTGCTGGTGACCGGCGGCGCGCAAGGCATCGGCCGGGCCATCGTCGAAGGGTTTGCCTGGCGTGGGGCGCGAGTGGTCATTGCCGACCTGGACCTGGCGGGGGCCGAGGCTGTATCCAGCGACCTGCGCGCCAGCGCTTACCCGGTGGATGCCATGGGCGTCGACCTGGCCGACGCCACGGCCATTACGCAGATGATCGCCAAGCTGGAACAACGCACCGGCAGGCTGGATGTGCTGGTGCACAACGCCGGCTATTTCCCTCTGACGCCCTTCGCCGAAATCACGCCAGCGGTGCTGGAGCGAACGCTGGCGGTGAATTTGTCAGCGTTGTTCTGGCTGACCCAGGCCGCGCTGCCGATGTTCCGTCGCCAGGGTCAGGGCTGCGTGCTGGTGACCTCTTCGGTGACCGGCCCGCGCGTAGCCTACCCGGGCCTCAGCCACTATGCGGCGTCCAAGGCCGGGGTCAACGGCTTCATCCGCAATGCGGCGCTGGAGCTGGCGGCGGAAAATATCCGCGTCAATGGCGTCGAGCCGGGGATGATTGCAACACCGGCCATGGCCAACCTGGGGGACGCCCAAGTCAACCACGACATCGCCCGCCGAGTACCGCTGGGGCGACTCGGCAAACCGTCGGACATCGCCGGAGCCATGCTGTTCCTGGCTTCGGACCTGGCCGCCTACATCACCGGCCAGACCCTGATCGTCGATGGCGGCTCAACCTTGCCGGAGGTTTGAACCCTGTTCGCGATAGCGGTGGGTCAGCTGGCATCAATGCTGAATCAACTGCCGCCATCGCGAGCAAGCTCGCTCCCACACTGTTTTGTGTTGATCACCTGATCCGGAGTCAACCCGGTCACCTGTGGGAGATTCTATGTTGCAGGGGAACCCTGCAGCATAGAATTAGGGCGATATTCGCTCTGGTTTTTCATCAGGGCGAATGCCACCCGGCACAATTTCCGGGCGAGGATCACCAAGGCTTGGGTTCTGGCGAAACCTCTTGCCAAGCAGGATTCGTAGTAAGGTTTCCAGACAGGAGACCGGCTAGCCGCCATTGCCGCGGTGTGCGCCAAGCGTCGCAGTTCGCCATCTCCTTTTTTGCTTAGGTGCCTGGGGCTGTGTTTTTTTCCGGAATCCTTTGGCCTCAGGTCCATCCCTAAAAAGGCAATAAACGCATCGCCGCTGGCGAAGTCACCTCGCATGAAGGCTGTCGCCAGACCTGTTGCCGTCAGTTCACCCACGCCCTCAATGGCTTTGCAGCGGTTGATGTTTTCAGTAATTCCCGCCTCTTGGCTGGCCTCGCGCAATAGCTTCTGGATGGCCCGATCGCTTTGCTTGAAGGTCTCCAGTTGCTCGGCCAGGATATCCTTCAGAAGCGGTTCGCCCGACCAACTCAGCATGAGGCTGACGCGCGCTTTGATGAGTTCTGCGCGCTTGCGTAGCAGGCTCTTTAATACTTTGTAGGCCTGCGGAGGTGGGGTCCAGACGCGTAGCCGTTGCTGTTCGTTTGTCAGATAGCGCGCCAGCAAACGTGCATCGCAAGGATCGGTTTTGGCCCGCTGTCCAATGCTTTCGCGGTAGTGGGCCACCCGATAGGCATCCACAACGTAAACCCTGTGCCCCATCCCATGAGCCAGTTCAGCCGTGTCCAGGTGATAAAAGCTGGTGGCTTCTAGTGCAATCAAACTTTGCGCTGGCAACGTTTCGAGCCAACGAACAAGGGCCTTACGGTCGTTATCAACAATCTGAATGCTTTTTAGATCTTCGCGATAAGCCACGATTTCAGCCTTGGCGACATCAATACCGATAACCGCTGGGGAGGTAAGGATTGTCATCTCGAATCCTCGGAGCTAGGGTTTAGATGCTTGTCGGGGTCTACCGTAGCGCTGGCTTGCTTCTATCGTCGGTTTACCGATGAATTCCTTATCGGCGCTTTAGGTAGAAAGGGCGGGACGAGAAGTCTCCCACGGTCCGTACTGGCTAGAGTCGGAATCGAGCTTTTAGTCCCGCCCACCCCTTCAAGTCTAAACATACAAGCGAGCTTGCTCGCGAAGGGGTCGGCACATCCAGCATCTTCATCGACTGTGACACCGCCTTCGCGAGCAGGCTCGCTCCCACACTGTTTTGTGCTGATCACCTGATCCGGAGTCAACCCGGTCATCTGTGGGAGCGAGCCTGCTCGCGAAGGGGTCGGCACATCCAGCATCTTCATCGACTGTGACCCCGCCTTCGCGAGCAGGCTCGCTCCCACACTGTTTTGTGTCGATCACCTGATCCGGAGTCAACCCGGTCACCTGTGGGAGCGAGCTTGCTCGCGAAGGGGTCGGCACATCCAGCATCTTCATCGACTGTGGCAGCCTTCGCGAGCAGGCTCGCTCCCACACTGTTTTGTGTCGTTCACCTGATCCGGAGCCAACCCGGTCACCTGTGGGAGCGAGCTTGCTCGCGAAGACGTTGGGTCAAGCCACCCCTTGCGCCTGCTGCAACTGGCTGGAGCGGAACGCCTTGGGCGACTGTTCGAATTGTTTCTTGAACGAACGGCTGAAGTGCGCCGAATCGGTGAAGCCCCATTTGTAGGCAATCGAGGTGATCGACTCATCCCGCAAGAAAGGATTGGCCAGGTCATCGGCGCTGCGCTTGAGGCGGGCGCGCTGGATGTAGCGGCACACGCTGTCATCCTGTTCTTCGAACAAGCGGTACAGGTGTCGCACCGAGATGTTCAAGCGGTTGGCCAGGCCGACCGGGCTGAGACCGGGTTGGGTCAGGCATTCATCAATGACTTTCTGTACGTAGCTGCGCAGATGACTGCCTTGCAACCCGACGCTGTCGCCGCACAGGTCGGTTTGATGCTCCAGCGCCGATCCCAACAGCGAGACAAAGGCGTTCTGCAGGGCTTCGCCCTCCCCGGCGCTGCTTTCGCCCTCCGGGGTGTCCTTGCAAAGCTGGTCCACCAATACATGCAGCATTCTTCCGCAAGCCTTGCTTGAAGAAATCTTGCCGAAGGTCTTGCTGTCGCCGCCCAGTCGCCTGGCGACGTCCCGCCGAGATAACGACAACACGGCATGCTCGATCAGGCCGAACGGGCTGATTTCAAGGGAACCCACCGAATCCATCAGCAACAGCTCGCCGGGAGCCAGCTGGATGCTCGTGCCATTTTGGGTGATACGCGAATAACCGCTGCGCTGGCTGACCAGGAAACAGTCCTGGTCATCATCGTGATCCGGTTTGCATAGCTGGCGCCTGATGGAACCGGCATTGGTGCGCAGGTTGGCGAGTGAGAGGCCGCCGCGCTGAAAAGTCGACACTTCGCCAATGAACAACGCGCGATTGAAGGCCAGCTCCGTCTCGAAATGGCCGCATGTCGCGCGCAGGTCCCGATTCCAGGTGTCCAGCCCGCCTTGCCCAGCCTGTTGCATGCTCATGGCGCTCTCCATAATGGCTTATTGTTTTTGTGCGGCAATAGTTAACATGTTATCTAAATGCACGCAACAAGTACCTGATCGCCAGAGCAGTAGCAGGAATGATGCCAGGCAAAACGAAAACTCAGAACGTCGAAAGTACCCTCCGCAGCCCATCCAGCGTTGCGAACAAGGCATCGCGCTGCAACGGGCTCAGCGCGATGTAGCGGCGGAACGAGGGCATCCGGTTGACCACTTCGCTGCCGCCCACATGCTCCAGTCGCACAGACCATTGCCGGCCTTGCAGCTCGATGTCCAGGCGCTTGAAGTCCAGCGGCATCAGGGCGGCGTAAAGCGCACGATCACCTTCGATGGCCGTCCGCAGCCGAACCGACAACGCGGCATCTCCTTTCAACTGGCGGCAACGAATGCCGCTGCGCCGAATGGCTCCGCCATGGTGCAATTGCAGGCGCGCGCTGCCCTTTCTCGACGCAGGCACGTGCAACACGAACTCGGTCGTTACCACATGCATCAGCAACTGCGACTCGGTGCGTTCGACGATCTCCAGTTGCAGGCCGCCATCGTCGGTGACCATCGTCGCCGCCCCCGGCATCGACACTTCAAACCGCGCCAGTGCGAGGTTGCGTCGCAAGTGCTCCAGCGTTACCCCGGGTCGATAACCGGCCGGGGCGCGACGGGCACTGAACAGCTCAGACAGCTTTTGCAGCAGGCTCGATAAACTCGCCGACAGGTTGCCCTGGCTCATGGGAAAACTCCTTGGCCAGCACGTCTTCGACGGTCGCCGGCTTGAATGGATTGACCTTCTGCACCACCAGGGTCCAGAACAGGGCGTAGACCGCGGTACCGCCAAGCATCACGGCGAAGGGCACATAAATGTCCGCCGGATTCATGCCCGGCGGCGTGATGAACCACATGCCCAGGACGATGCCGACGCTGGACAGTATCTGTAGCAGCGGGAAAAACGGCGAGCGATAGGCCCGCGGCAGATCGGGACGGCGGATGCGCAGGCTGATCACCGAAATCGTCACCAGCAGATAGGCAAAACTCCAGGCACACACCGCCGCCAGTACCAGATGCATGATGTTATCGGTGTTACCGCCAAGCCACAGCGCATGCAGGCAAGGGATCAGCATCGCCACCAGGATGCACAGCAACGGCGTCTTGAAACGGGGATGCAGGTAGGTGAAGACCTTGGGCAGTGCGCCGTCCACCGCCATGCCGTAGAGAATGCGCGGCACCCCGGCCATCAGCGTATTGATGGTCGCGGCGCCGGCAAACAAGAAGCCGACCCCCAACCACATCGGCCCGATGTCGCCCATCACCTGCTCGGCGAAGCGCGGAATCGCCATGGGCGTGTCCAGCAGGTGCACGCCGCTGGTGGCATCGAGCAGCACGTTTTCCACCTGGCGCTTCATCGCCGCGCCGTAGATGAACATACAGGCCGCGACGCTGAACAGGCCCAGCATCATTGCCCTCGGCATGGTCCTGGCTGACTGGCGCAGGTCCGGCGCCAGTGGCGTGACAAATTCGCATCCGACGAACATGAACATTGCCATGCCCACCAGCGACAGCACCGTGACCAGGTCGGTCCCGACCACGGACGCGCCGAACCAGCCCTCGAGTTCTACCGCCGGCGCGGCGATCAGCCCCAACACGCCGAACACCATCAGGGTCGTCCACATGCCGAAGGTCAGGATGATTTCGGCGCGGCCAAAAGCACTGACGCCGAATGCATTGAGTACACCAAACACCACCACGAAACCCACGCCCAGCAGCCAGGACCCACCGGCCGATTCGACCAGGGTATTGAGGTGTTCGAAATTCACCAGGGCCATGACCCCGGCCAGGATGGTTTCCGCCGTTCCGGCAAACACATGGACGATCAGGTATGCCGACAAAGTGCCGGTAATCGCGAAGAAGCGCCCCATGCCGCAGTTGATGTAGTCATAGACCGAGCCGGTGGTCGGCAAGATCGATGCGGCTTCGGCGAACGTCGTTGCCTGGGCCAGCATCATCACCACCGCGATCAGCATCGCCATGGCGAAGGCGCTGCCACCGATGCCGAACCCCATGGTGGCGGTCAGGATGACCGGGCTGGCCATGATCAGGCCAATGGTGCTGGCCAACGCAGTGGGAAAACCCACCGTACCCCGGTTCAGATGCTCGGTGAGCCTGTCATTGATCGACATGGTGCGGATCCTCGAAAAACGGACTTTTAGTATGGGTGCTACCGCCGTCCGGGCACTGGCGTTCAAGCCTTCCCCAGCCAGTCCCTGATTAAAACGGCGTTGCGTGCAGGATCACTGTGCGCCGCCCTCGCCCCGAGCGTCTTGCCCATGCCTGCCGCCGGTCTTGTAGCTGCCTGCCACTGCCACAGCCATGGCGGCCAGGATCAATACCTTGGCAGGCTGGTGAAAGACTTCGCAGCCCAGGCTCTCCCTAATGCGCGCTCCGCTGTCCTATCGCACTGGGGAAAACACCATGGAGCACACTCGTCAATCACGCCTGCCACGCCAGGCCATCGGCCTGGGCATCGCCTTGCTGGCGGCAGGCTCATCGGCCCAGGCCATTGAGCTTTATGCCGACGATGACACCACCGTCAGCGGCAACTTCCTCGCGGTCTACGGTCTGTTCAACAGCCGCAAGAACTACGACGGCAGCGCCGGCGGTTCGAGCTGGCGCGAAGGTTTCATCAAGTATGGCCTGAGTATCGAGCAGACACTCGACGGCCGCGGGAACCTCTACGGGACCGCCAACCTGGTCAGCTCCGGCACCTGGGGCGATGGCGATGCGGCGGGCCTGAGCGACGGCTCAGAACGCACCACGAAATTCGATGAGGCCTTCGCCGGTTGGCGCTCCGGCGATCTGTTCCCGCTGTTGGGCAAGGATGGCGTCGACCTGTCCTTCGGTCGCCAGGTGATTACCCTTGGCGACGGTTTCATCATCAACGACGACGGCCTGAATGTCGGCAAGGGCGTGGCCGATGGCGAACTCAATCGCGGCGGCGCCTATTACCTCGCCGCCCGGCACGCCTTCGACAAGACCGCGGTGCTGCGCCTGGGCGGCAAGGACGGCGTTCACGGGAGTCTGTTGTGGTTCAAGTCCGACAATCGCGCCCAGGCCAACACCGAGATGGCCGCCGGCACCCTGGAATACACCGCAGCACCCGGCACCCTCGGGCTGACCTACATCCATGGCATCGACGTGGATGAGCACTACGCCAGTGACTTCCAGAAACAACGCGACGGCATGGACATCTACAGCCTGCGCGGTGCGGGCGATGCCGGTATCAAAAATGCGCACTTCTCCTTCGAATACGCCTGGCAAGACAAGGACGCCGGTCCTCAGAAAGCCTGGTACACCGAAGCCGGCTATACCTTCGCCGAGCTGCCCTGGAGCCCCGACCTGACCTATCGCTACAGCCGTTATTCGAAAAACTGGGACTCGATGTTCACCGGCACGAACCGAGGTTATGGCACCTGGTTCCAAGGCGAAGTGGCGGGCAATTACGCCGGCCCGTTCAACAGCAACACAGCCATCCAGCACGCCGGCCTCAAGCTCAAGCCAACCGAGACCGTGACGATCGGCGCATTGTTTTTCGACTACAAGACCTTGCACACCGCTCAAGCGCTGAACCTCTACGGTCGTGAGCTGGACCTGTACGTCGAATGGGCAGCCGATGAGCACCTGATCATCACGCCGCTGCTGGGCCTGTACAAGCCAGAGAAAGACGCCAGCAACGGAGGCAATCAGGTGGGCGGCAACGGCACCAATGTGTACAGCCAGTTAGTGGTGGCGGTTCCGTTCTGAGCGTCAGCCCTTGTGCTGATGCAACATGGTCTGGATCTGGTGCGTGGCCTGGCGGGTACTTTCCGCCAGCTTGCGCACCTCGTCGGCCACCACCGAAAAGCCGCGCCCGACCTCGCCCGCCCTGGCCGCTTCAATCGCCGCGTTCAAGGCCAGCAGGTTGGTCTGGTCAGCGATGCCCTTGATCACGCCCACCACCGTGGCGATCTGCGCGTAAGTGACCTGGTTCTGCTCCAGCATGCGCTGGTGGGTAGACTGGGCCGAACGCTCATCACTGATGTCCCGCACCGCGCCCAGCACCCGGACCAGTCGCCCTTGGGCGTCGCGCACGGCGCGGCCACGCTCGCGGCACCAGATATAATCGTGACTCTTGTGTCGCATCCGATATTCGAAGACGTATTCGCCACTGCCTTGGCTGCCAGGAATCTCCCGGTCAAAGATCGCCATGATCTTCGGCAGGTCATCGGGATGGGTGATGCCGACCTGGGCGTCCCAGCCGTCCGGCAACTCGTCCGGCCCGTACCCCAGCAATGAGCGGAACTGACTGGAAAAGCGCATGCCGCTGGCCGGGTGCTGCAAATCGCCGTTGACCACGGTGATGTCCCAGCAGCCTTCGGTCAGGGTCGATTGCAGCAGCTCCCAGATCTGCGCCTCCTGAAAGTGCTGTCGGGATTGCCGCTCAAGCTGCTCAAGCCGTGCCTGAAGCTTTTGCTCACGCTCTCCTGCCTGAGCCAGTTGTTGGCGAGCCAACGCATACGCCTGGTCGATTTGCCGGTGTCTTGATGCCTGCTCGTTCACTTGGCCCTCGGCCTGGCGTAAACGTTCAGCCGCATCCGCTGTTTGCCGGGCGTGTTGTTCAAGACTGGCCCGCAGTTGCGGATAGGCCACGAGCGCAGGCGCGTCATCGGCTTCGCCAGCCAGTACCCGCCGCACCTGCTCGATCAACGCCAATTTCTGCTTGCCGGTCTGGAGAAACATTTTCTGCCCCTGTGCCATTGATTCGAAGCACTGATCTGACCGCAAACGGGCGGTGCAGGCTTGCATCTGTCTGCACAGGTTTTGCTTGTGCCTGCCAACCGCAAAAATGGCAGCCACAGACATGCGACGCGGCAGACACGGTCAAGCCCGCCCGGCCTCCCAAGGGTTAGTCTCGGGGCTTTCCCTTGCCTGCGAACAGGAACTTACCATGAGCGATATTGCCCTGCTGCCCGAGGTCCAAGCCTTCCTTGGCCGACACCACGCGCTGTTCATCGACGGTGCTTATGTCGAAAGCCAGAGCCGACAGACCCTGGACGTGATCAACCCAGCCACGGGCCAGGTCATCGCCCAGGTCTGCGACGCCGGTCCTGGCGATATCGATGCGGCGGTCGAGTCGTCCCGGCGCGGTTTCAAGCAATGGTCCCAGGCCGCCCCGGCGGTTCGCGGGCATGTATTGCTGAAACTGGCGGACCTGATGGAGCAACACCGCGAGGAGCTGGCACAGATCGAAACCTGCCAATCCGGCAAGATCATCCATATCTCCCGCGCCTTCGAAGTCGACCAGGCTGCGCACTTCTTGCGTTACTACGCCGGCTGGGCGACCAAGATCAGCGGCCAGACCATCACCCCGTCGCTGCCCTCCTTCGCCGGCGAACGCTACACGGCGTTCACCCTGCGCGAACCGGTGGGCGTGGTGGTCGGCATCGTGCCGTGGAATTTTTCGACGATGATCGCCATCTGGAAACTCGCCTCGGCGTTGGTGACCGGTTGCAGCATTATCATCAAGCCCAGCGAGTTCACTCCGCTGACTATCCTGCGCATCGCTGAACTGGCCATGGAAGCGGGCCTGCCGGCGGGCGCGTTGAATGTAGTGACGGGTAGCGGTCTGGTGGGCAAGGGCTTGATTGAGCATCCAGGCACCAACAAGGTATCGTTCACCGGCTCGGTGCCTACCGGCATCGCCGTGGGCCAGGCGGCGATGGGCGCCGGACTGACCCGGGCGACACTGGAACTGGGTGGCAAGAACGCTGCGGGATTCCTGCCAGATGTGGACCCCGAGGTGGCGGTCAATGGCATCATCGAGGCAGGTTTCCTGCACTCCGGGCAGATTTGCGCGGCGGCCGAGCGGTTCTTTGTCCACCGCTCGCAGATCGAACCGATCATGCGCAAGCTCGCCGAACGCCTGAGTCAGCTCAGCATCGGCTCGCCGCTGGATGAAGCCACGCAATTCGGTCCGGTGACCAACCGTCAGCATCAGCAGAAACTCGGCGAGTATTTCGCCAGGGCGCGGGCACAGAACAACACGATTGTTCACGGCGGCAAGCTGATCGACAGGCCTGGCTGCTATGTCGAGCCGACCATCATCCTCGCCAACCATCGAGATGATGCGCTGCTCAATGAAGAAACCTTCGGCCCGATCGCCACCTTCCTGCCCTACGACACCGAGGAGGAACTGCTCGACCTGATGAACGACTCGCCCTACGGGCTGAGCGCCAGCCTTTGGACCAACGACCTGGGCAAGGCCCTGCGCATGGTGCCCGCCATTGAAGCCGGCACCGTCTGGGTGAACATGCACACCCTGCTCGACCCCGCCGTGCCATTCGGCGGGAGCAAGTCTTCGGGTATCGGCAGGGAGTTCGGCAGCGCGTTCATCGATGACTACACCGAGCTGAAGTCGGTGATGATTCGGTATTGAGTATGTTGGGCACCGGATAGAATCCGGCGCCCAACAGACGCATATACCCGTGGCGAGGGAGCTTGCTCCCGCTCGGTTGCGTAGCGACCGCAAGCTTGGGCCTGCTGCGCAGTCCAGCGGGAGCAAGCTCCCTCGCCACGGTAGATTTTGCGTCAGGTTTTTATCCGGTGAGCATTGACCGGCGGTACACGCCCGCGCCACGGCTGGGCGCGTTCCAGTTGGGCGGCCAGGGCCAGCAAGGTGCTTTCTTCGCCGAACCGCCCGGCAAAATGCGCGCCCAGCGGCAGGCCGTTTGCGTTCCAGGACAACGGTACCGACATCGCCGGCTGGCCGCTGGCGTTGAACAGCGCCGTGAACGGCGAGTAGCTGTGGAATCGCTCGATGAGCGCTTCAAGGCTCATGCAGACGTCGTCAACGTTGAGCTCGCCAATCATCACCGGTTCGCGGGTCAGGACCGGGGAAAGGATCACGTCGTAGTCCTGCATGAACACCGCCAACTGGCGGCCCAGCGCATGAATCCATTCCACCGCGCCGACGTACTGGGCGCCGCTGACGTTGCCTTTGTCCCGCAGGATGATCCGGGTGCGCACTTCCAGTTCCTCCGCCTGCACCGCAGACCCACGCATCTGGCCCAGCAGGTCGACGTAACGGCGCGTGCTTGCGCCAATGATGGTGAAAACCTGATCATAAAAATCAGGCAGCACCACCGGCAGTTTCACCGGTTCGACGCGGTGGCCCAAGGCTTCACACAACCTGGCGGCCTCGTTCACCGCCTGCACGCTTTGCTGGGAGGTGGCCCAGGGGCCGAGCTGTTCGACCAAGGCAATACGCAACGGCTTCGGATCACGCAGCAGCGCCGTCACATAAGGCTGGACCTGGACCGGTGCGGCATACGGCGCTCCCAAGTCGATTCCGGCGGTGGCGTCCAGCAGCGCGGCGCTGTCACGCACCGACAAGGTGATAACGTGGGGCGTGCCCATTCCTGCCCAGCCCTCGCCCATTATCGGACCTGACGGCATCAGGCCGCGGCTGGGCTTGAAGCCGAACACGCCACAGCAGGACGCCGGCACCCGCAACGAACCGCCGCCATCGTTGCCATGGGCGAACGGCACCACCCGGGCCGCCACCAGCGCCGCCGCGCCACCGCTGGAGCCGCCCGCGCTGCGCTCGGTGTTCCAAGGGTTTCGCGTGGCGCCAAAACGTGTCGATTCGGTGGAGTAGGACGTGCCAAACTCAGGCGAAGTGCTGGTGCCCATCATCACGCATCCGGCCTGTCTCAGGCGTGTCACCACTTCCGATTCGAAGTCTGCGCGGCAGGCCCCCAGCGAACGGGAGCCGTTGGTCATCGCTGCCCCCTGGACCGGCGAGAACAAATCCTTGATCAAGGTTGGAACGCCCGCCAACAGTCCCTGCCGGACTTGCGGTCCACACACCGCCTCCCGCGCCGACTCGTACAGCCGTTCCGCCACGGCATTGAGTTGTGGCTCGACCTGTTCCAGACGTTCGATGCCCGCCTCCAGCAGTTCCCCGGGCTGGACCTCGCCACGCCTGACCCACTCGGCCAGTGCAACGGCGTCTTGGGTGTCCATCAATTGATGTATGTCTTGCAGACTCATGGTTCAGACTCCTTGTTTCATGACGATTGACGTGATCCGGCGACGTTCGCCCGGCCGTGCCCACGCGTGCGCAAACCGACGGCCACCCATAGCAGCGCCGCCGCAAGACTGGCGAAGGCCAGCCATTGGATCGATTGACGAAGGTCTCCGGTAAATACACCTACGGCAGCCACCACCAACGGGCTGACGAACTGGCCGAAATAGAGAAACGAGGTGAAGCCGCCCAGGCCCCGCCCGCGGGTGCTGGCGGTCAAGGCGTTCATCACCGGCGCCATTACGTTCGGCACCAGCAGCCCGGCACCCAGCCCCTGGACGAATACGGCCAGCAGCACCGCGTTGTAGCTTTGCGCTCGAACCAGCAGGCACAGCCCAAGCCCCATCAACGCCAGCAACAGGGCGTTGCAACCGGCGATGCCGAATCGGCGGCGCAGCAACGGCCAGGTCAACGAGCCGACGAGCGTTGCCAACAGGCTCAACCCCGCCGCCAGGCCGATCAGGGTGCTGGAGGTCACGCCAAGGCTGACCAGCAACGTCGGCGCCTGGATCGGCATGACAATGGTCAGGACCATGCCGCACACAATCATCAGATAGCCAACCAGCAGTTGCGGCACCGCGACCTTGGTCGGTGCCGCCTCATCGAGGCGCTCGGCGGTTTGCAGCTTGCTCACCGGCGGTTCCCACAAGACTTTCATCATGGCCGGCACCAACAACAACGGCAGCAGGTAAAGAAGGAACGGCGAGCGCCACGAGTGCTCTCCAAGCGCTCCACCGACGACAAAAAACAGCGCCCCCACCAGGCCTATCGTCACCACTTGGCGGTTGACGTAGCGCAAGCGTTCCTCGCCGTGCCAATAGTCGGCAATCAAAGTCGCGCAGCAGGTCATCACCGCCGCCTCCGCGCAGCCAAACAGCAAGCGCGCGCCGACAATCGCCGGCAGGTTGTCGAGCAACGCCGGCAACGCGCCGAGCAAGGCGTAGAGCAATGTCGCCACCACCAGCAAGGCCTTGCGTCCGACCCGGTCGGCCAACCAGCCGGCCAGGGGCGCGCAAAGCGCAATCGCCAGGGCGGGCCCGGTGATTGCCAGCGGCACCAACAAATCGGCGCGAGGCTCGACGGGGCCGAACTCGGCGGCCAGCCTGGGAAGAATCGGCGTGACCATTACCGAGCCCATGATGGTCAGGCTGCTGCCGAGCATCAGCACCAACCCTTCACGCCGGCCAACTGCCTGACGCGGCGACGCCGTTGAAATGGAGTTTGATGAGTTCATGACGTCCCCCTAGAAACTGTGAGAAATGCGCAGGGCCGTGGTGTAGCCCTCAGCGCGGTTTCGCGCGTCGAATTCCTTGTAGACGTGCAGCCAGATCGGCGGCACGCCGGGCTTGAAATAACTCACCGCCGGCCCGACCGCGAGTACCCGGGCGCGATTGCCCGCCTCAAGCCCTGGAGCATCGTCGTCGGTGAACTGGCGGTAGTAGTAGCCGCCCACACCCAGCGTCCAGGGGCCGACATGCTGGCCGACGGCGAATTCATGGCGATACTCGACGCCGCTTTTGTAGTCGGTGGCAGGGTTGCGAGTGTTCACATCGACTTCGAAGCTGGAGGACACCTCGAAGCCGGTGTCTGAGATATAGGTCGCGTTGAGGATCGGCGAGAACGTCCAGTGGTTCAGGCCCGGCGAGATCAGCCGGTCCTCGTCGTAATCGCCCGTCGGGGTCTGGATCTGGAATTGCGCGTTGACGAACAGGTTTGGCGACAACGTCCATTGCAGGATGACGGGCAATACCTGGATGTCGGCCATGCGAAACGGATCGGCTTCGAGGTTCAGCGGACCGACCGGCGTCTGCACCCTTACCGAGGCGTCCATCTGGAAGAACGGCACTACCGCGCCATAGCCGTACTTGGCGCCGAGCACGGTGGAATCGGTCATGTGCATGTAGGCGACGCCGATCGACAGCACATCGAGGGACAGGTTGTTGTCCACCGAGCGACCATGACGGTCTTTCTGCACATTGGCCGAATAGAACGCAGTACGCAGCCCGACCGTCCCGAAGGGCGTGGCCGGCGGCATCATGCCGGCACCGAAGTCGTAGACGCCGAACGCAGTGGTCGGCGCACCGTTCTCGGTAGCGTTGGCCACGGCGCAGGCGCCGAAAAGCCCCAGGGTGAGCCACGTAAAATGCCGCAGGTTTTTCTTTTTATTCTGATTCATCGAATGCCCCATCCCAACCATGTGGTGATGGGGTCATCCTAGGGAGCCGGTCCGCCAGCCGTTATCCGTTTTCAGCACAGATGCGTGCGCCGCAGGGTTTGTGAAGGGGTTTCGCCGAACAGGGTCCGATAGTCGCTGGAGAAACGGCTCAGGTGCCAGAAGCCCCAGCGTGCCGCCACCTCCTGCACGCCCCTGGCCTGGTCGCCAGCGCGCAGCTCCCGGCGCACGGCATTGAGGCGCAGCGCCCTTAAATAGGCCACCGGGTTGATGCCCAGGGTTTCCTGGAAGCAGTACTGCAATTTACGCCGGCTGGCGCCAATGTGGTTGCACAGGTCGAGGATCGACAGCGGCTCGTCGACATGGGCCAGGGCATATTCCCGGGCCCGGTCGACCATGCGCTTGCGGGCCGTCGGGGTCAGCGGCGGCGCCTGGTCGGGCGCCACCAGCTCCAGCAGGTGCAGCATCACCGTATCGCGCAGGCCACGGCGGATCGACTCGAAGCCCAACAATGACTCATGCCCCTGGCCGCCCCCTTCGAGTTCGTCGAAGAGCGCCGCCAGCTCAGCGGGCAAGGTCGAATCGCCGAGACGGTAACACTTGGGAAGATCGGTAATTCGAAAGTCGCTGCCCTGGCGCTCCAGCAGGTGCTCCAGGGCCTGCTCCTTGACGGCGACGCCGAGCAGGTCCAAGTGCTGGGGTGTGCGCAGGTCCGGCAGGTTGCGGCCGTGGGCGACCATCAGGCTCGGCTCGACAATCGGGTGCCCGCAGCAGAACACCGGCCCGTCAGCGCGCAACGGTACGCTGAAGGTAATCGCGCCCTCCCATGCCATGCCGCGCTTGGTCATGGCCTGATTAGAGCGGTCGCGCACCAGTTGCATCCAATCTGCACGGAACTCGATCAACTCGCCTTCGAAGCGTCCTGGCGTCAGTTGGTCGTAGCTCACCTGCCAGCCGCCCATGTTCCGCGCGTGCTCGTCGATGTCGCCGGTGCGGAACCGATTGATCGGCCGCGTCGGCAACCCGTCCGCCATGTCGTCGTTCATTCACCCGACCTTCGCTGATTCCAGGGTTATGGATCGAAGATCAGGCAAGTTCCATTCCGTCTCCCGGGTGACTCGCTCGATTGTGCCGAAAACGGCTAGTCAGCTGCCTGCGCCGCCGTGGGCTTCTTCAAAGAAGTAGTCCTTCCAGCTGTCGGCCTTGTTCTTCAATACACCCAGCTCATGCAGTTTGTCGGCGTAGATATAGGTGCGTTGCGGGACCACGGTGAAATCGATTTCCGGGTCGCTGACGATCTTCTCCACCAGGGCCAATGGCAGCTTGGATTGCTCTACCCGGATATACGTCTGGGCGGCGGCAGGTTTGTCGGCCTTGATGATGTTCTGGGCTTCGACCAGCGCGGCGTAGAACGCCTTGTAGGTCTTCGGGTTTTCGTCGTGGAATTTCTCCGTGGTGTAGAGCACGTTGAATGTGGCCGGCCCGCCGAGCACCTCATAGGAGCTGAGGACTTTGTGCACGTTGGGGTTCTGCAACGCCTGGTACTGGAACGGCGGGCTGGAAAAGTGCGAATTGATTTCCGACTTGCCCGCGATCAACGCGGCCGTGGCGTCCGGGTGCGGGAGGCTGACCGAGATGTCGTCGAATTTCTTGTAGTGCTCATCGCCGAACACCTTGGCCGTCTCGATCTGCAATGTGCGCGACTGGAAGCCGACACCCGCCGCCGGAACCGCGATCCGATCCTTGTCGGTGAAGTCCTTGAGCGTCTTGATCCCGGGGTTGTTGGTCAACAGGTAGTTGGGCATCGAGCCCAGCGAGGCGATGGCCTTGACGTTCTGCTTGCCCCGGGTCCGATCCCAGATCGTCAGCATCGGCGGCACCCCGGCCGACACCACGTCGAGGGCGCCGGTCAGCAACGCTTCGTTCATGGCGGTGGCGCCGGAGATGCTGTTCCAATCCACCTTGATGTCCAGGCCCTGGGCCTTGCCATGTTTCTCGATGAGCTGCTGGTCACGCACGACGTCCAGGATCAGATAACCGATGCCGAATTGCTGGGCGATGCTGATCTTGCCTTCGGCATGCGCCTGCGGCCCGACCAGCAGGCTCGCCGCCAGGGAAAGAAAAAGTACGGGACGCTTGAACGTCATAGCCGTGGCCTCTTATGGATAAATTCAGGCGCCGACTTTAAAGCTATAAAAAATAAAATTTAAATACCTGTATCGCATAACGATAGCACCTGAAGATTCAACGCGGCCGACTTGACATTATCCGGGCGGAGGATTAATCACCCAGGGACACCGAGGCGCAGCCGCTGCCCCCTCCGAACCTGCCCATTCTTGAAACGAGCCGCGCGACCATGAACGAGATGACCTGTGACATCCGCATTGCCGCCGAGTCCGTATCCCGACCGCGCGCGCTGGTGTTCCTCGCCTATCCGCAGATGGGCCTGCTCGACCTGACCGGCGCCCAGACGGTGTTCTGGGCGGCCACCAAAGCCATGACCGAACGTGGCCTGCCCGGCTACCGGATGCACACCGCCAGCCTTGAAGGCGGCCTGATGCAGACCGCCGAAGGGCTGGTCGTGCAAACCTGCGCCCTGGGTGAGTTCGACAACGCCGTCATCGACACGCTGATCGTGCCTGGCGCGCCGAACATCCGCCAGGCGATGATCGACTGCGTCGAGCTGGTGGACTGGCTGCGCGCGGCCTCGACCAAGGCCCGCCGCACCGCTTCGGTGTGCAGCGGGACCTTCCTCATGGCCCAGGCCGGCTTGCTCGACGGCCGCCGCGCCGCCACGCACTGGGCCATGTGCGAAATGCTCAAGAGTGGCTTCCCCTTGATCGAAGTGGACCTCGACGCGATTTTTATCCAGCAGGACAGCGTCTGGACCTCGGCGGGCGTCAGCGCCGGCATCGACATGGCCCTGGCCTTGGTGGAAGCCGATTGTGGTCGCGATGTCGCGCTGCAAGTGGCCCGGGAACTGGTGGTGTTTCTCAAGCGCCCCGGTGGGCAGGCGCAGTTCAGCCAGTTGCTGCTGGCACAGACCCAGGACAGCGCCGGATTCGATGAACTGCACGCCTGGCTCGCCGAACACCTGGATGAGGCCGACCTGAGCATCGAGCGCCTGGCCCGGCAAGCGCGCATGAGCCCGCGCAACTTCGCCCGGGTCTACAAGCGCCAGACCGGACGCACCCCGGCCAAGGCCGTCGAGATGTTCCGGCTCGAAGCGGCCAGACGACTGCTGGAGGACTCCGAGCGCAACATCGATCAGATTGCCCGTTCGTGCGGCTTCGGCGACGAAGAACGGATGCGTTACACCTTCCAACGCCACCTCTCGATTTCACCACGGGACTATCGCAACCGGTTCTCCCGCTGAGCTTGAACCGCGCTGTCGCGTCAGGCTACGCACCTGGCTTGCGCCTGTGCTTCGGCCTGCTCGCCGATGAACGCACAGCAGCGTGAACGGAGCCAGGGTTCTTCCGGGTCATTATGGGAAGTGCCTCAGGACGAGTGCCCGGTCTGGCAGGATTTCAGGGTTTTATGTCCTACCCCGAGGCAAGGGGCAGCTTTTAAGATTCAAGACGATGCCCCCGTGTCCACCGCCACCGGGACCGGACCGACAAGACAAAAGAAAGGTTGCAGCGTGCCCACACCCGCCATGATGTTCAAAAGCATCTACGACAGCCTTCGGTATCACCCATCCCCGAAGGCGTCGAGCCCCTCAATGGGCATCAGCCCTCACCCGCTGGTCAACGCCCTGGGCTGGGCGGTCGGCCTGGTCGTGGCCTGCGGGATTGTCATCATCAATTCCGAAACCCATTCCGACCTGGCGCCGACGCTGCTGTACATCACCTTGCTGCTGATGGCGGCCAACCTGTTTTCAATCAACCTGGTGATCACCGTTGCGCTGCTGTGCATGTTCCTGCTGACGGCGATGTTCCTGTACAACGGCGGTTACCACCGCTGGGAATCGACGACCGGGTTCTTCCGTTGCCTGACGGCCCTGTCGGCCATCGCGTTTCTCGCACTGCGCAGCAAGCATGCCTCGGACCGCCTGCGGCATAACCAGGCCTACCTGATCGAAGCCCAGGCGCAGTTGGCCCATGCCACGCGGCTGACGTACCTGGGGGAAATGGCCGCCTCCATCGCCCATGAAGTGAACCAGCCGTTGACGGCCATTACCAGCAGCGGCGAAGCCTGTCGCCGCTGGCTGGACCGTCCGGTGCCCGACCTCAAGGAGGCCCTCGACTCGCTGGACCGGATCGTCGCCAACGCGTGCCGCGCCAGTGAAGTCATCAATCGGACCCGGGCGATGGCGCGCAAATGCGACCCTCTGCGCCGGCCCGAGCGACTGGACGAAATCGTCAGCGAAACACTGGATCTGGTGCGCCATCAGCTGGCTCAGCACCAAGTCAGCCTGAAAGTAGACCTGACGGCGGCAAGCCTGGTCGACGCCGATCGGGTCCAGCTGCAGCAGGTGATCATCAACCTGGTCTCCAACGCTTGCCACGCCATGGAAACGCTCCCGGTGCGCGACCGAATCCTTTACGTGCGCACCTGGACGCACGCGCACGCCGTGCTGCTGGCGGTGACGGACCGGGGAATCGGCATCACGGCCGAGACACTGCCCTCATTGTTCAACCCGTTTTTTACCACCCGGGAAAACGGCCTTGGCATAGGCCTGTCGATCTGTCGCTCGATCATCGATTTCCATGGCGGCAGGATCTGGGCTACCAGCGAGGCAGGCCAAGGCACCTCGTTCACCTTTTCGTTGCCGTTGTTAGCCAAAGCCTGACCTGTTGCGGCCCCCTGCCATGAACCCAAGCCACGCCATGCCCCCTGCCCTCGCCCATGAACCGATTGTCTACGTGGTCGACGACGACGCATCGTTACGCGAAGCCCTTCGCAGTCTGCTGCGGTCCATTGGCCTGTTGGTCGAACTGTTCGACTCGGTGACGGACTTCATGGGCCATCCACGTCCCGACGCACCCAGCTGCCTGTTGCTCGATGTGCGCCTTCGCGGCACCAGCGGGCTGGACTTCCAACAGCAGTTGGCGAATGCCGGAATTCATCTGCCGATCGTATTCATGACCGGGTATGGCGACATTGCCATGACCGTGCGGGCCATGAAGGCTGGCGCGGTGGATTTCCTGACCAAGCCGTTTCGCGAACAGGACCTGATCGATGCGGTGTCCGCCGCCCATCAGCGCGACCGACTGCGCCGCGAAGCCGAGCGTGGCCAGCAGGCGCTTCAGGACCGTTACGCCACGTTGACCGCCCGGGAGCGTCAGGTGATGGCACTGGCAGCGTCGGGCCTGATGAACAAGCAGATCGCCGGGCAAATAGGCCTGAGCGAGATCACCGTCAAGATCCACCGAGGCCAGGCCATGCGCAAGATGGCTGCGCGTTCGTTTGCCGACCTGGTGCGCATGGCCCAGGCCCTGGAACCGGGCCACGATCGTTGAAAGTTCATACCCACGTATACTAGGCGCGGCTTTTGGACAGCGTATCTTGCAGTGATAGGGGCGCTTTAATAGCGACCTGATATTACTGCCAGGTTTCGAAATGTCCGACACTGCACTTATTGCTGTTATCGATGACGATGAATCGGTTCGAGTTGCATTGGATGGTTTGCTGCGCTCTCACGGGTATCGCGTCAGGACTTATGCCAGTGCCGTCGCCTTCCTGTCTTCAGCCGGGTTTGAAAACACCGCGTGCGTGCTGTCGGACATACAAATGCCGGGCATGACGGGCATTCAGTTGTGCGATGAGCTCTATGCCCGAGGGATCGACATTCCGCTTGTTTTCATCACGGGCCTGCCTGTTGTGCCCGCGCTGGCCATACCGGGGGGTTGCGGTCCCGTGGCGGTTTTCCCCAAGCCGTTCAGGTGTGGGGAGTTAGTTGCTTGCATCGAGTCGATTCTTGGACGGTCGACATGAAGGCGGTTTGTGTGAATATCCGGTTCTTCGGTAATGGCGGCTTATGGTTTCGCCCTTACGGCGAGTCACTTTTGGAAGAGCGCCAAAAGTAACCAAAAACGCTCTGCCCCACCACTCGGTGCCTCGCTAAGGCTCGGCATGCCTGAACGAAGGCATTGCTCCGTGGGCCGCCGCGAAGGGCCGTCCCTGGCCCAGCGCGGCTACCTCGGCATCCATGCCGAGGTGCCCACTGCGCAACACCTTCGTTCAGCCAGCGTGGTTAATGGGGCGCCAAAATCAACGTCCACCGCGAGGCGGCCTTAGAGCCGACCTGATTTCGGTTGGTTCGCGTTTACCCTGTGGGAGCGAGCCTGCTCGCGAAGGCGATGGGTCAGTTGCATAAGTGCCAGCATGTGCCCCGCTCTTGCTCTTGCTCTTGCTCTTGCTCTTGCTCTTGCTCTTGCTCTTGCCCTGCTTTTGATTTTGATCTCGGCGCCCCATTAACCACGCTGGCCGAACGCAGGCATTGCGCAGTGGGTAACCCGGCATGGATGCCGGGTTAGCCGCGCTGGGCCATGGATGGCCCTTCGCGGCGGCCCACGGAGCAATGCCGGAGTGAGGGCATGCCGAGCCTAGGCGAGGCACCGAGTGGTGGGGCAAAGCGCTTTTGCTTACTTTTGGCGCTCTTCCAAAAGTGAGCCGCCGTAAGGGCGGAACCCCAAGTGGCCATGACCGCGGCAACGGATATGCATGCAGCACCCAAGACCCGAGCACCTTTAATACCTCCGTATACCCCCCTCACACCCACGCATACCCCCACTGACCCTATGTAGAAGTGTCTAACCCAAAGCCACCCCCTACCATCTCCCACAGCGAACCGAAGCTGAATGCGCCCGATGATTTCAACCATCAGGCCCCACACCTTCGGGTACCTCGCAACACGGTCACGCTGAAACCTCAAACAATTCAACGTATCGATTTTCGTCTTCGGGAGCTCATCATGAAACAGCACATCTTGATTGTCGGCGCCGGTTTCGGCGGCGTATGGAGCGCACTCAGCGCCGCCCGCCTGCTCGACCAGCATGATCGCAACGACGTACAGATCAGCGTCCTGGCCCCCCAGGCGGAACTGCGTATCCGCCCGCGGTTCTACGAGCCGAACGTCCATACCATGATGGCGCCGTTGGGCGCGCTGTTCGAT
The DNA here is from genome assembly GCF_051131995.1 of Pseudomonas sp. Z1-29. Taxonomy (NCBI): domain Bacteria; kingdom Pseudomonadati; phylum Pseudomonadota; class Gammaproteobacteria; order Pseudomonadales; family Pseudomonadaceae; genus Pseudomonas; species Pseudomonas sp. Z1-29. The sequence continues at coordinate 3,229,802 of NZ_CP071645.1, forward strand.
GCGGTCGGCGTGAACTTCGTCCAAGGCGTGGCCGAGAACATCGATGTCAGCCGCAAGCAGATCAGCTACCGCGACGTGTCCGGCAGCCTCGCGACGCTGGGCTACGACCGACTGGTACTGGCCGCGGGCAGCAAGCTGGTTCGCCCTGACCTGCAAGGCATGCTTGAACACGCATTCGATGTCGATGAGATCGAACAGGCAACACGCCTCGAAGCCCACCTCAATTCGCTCGGGAACCTGCCGGACAGTCCCGCACGCAATACCGTCGTCGTCGCAGGCGGTGGTTTCACCGGCATCGAAACCGCCACCGAAATGCCCGCCCGCCTGCGCGCCGTCCTCGGCAGCGACGCCGATGTCCGTGTGATCGTGGTCGACCGCGGGCCGAAAATCGGTGCGGCACTGGGTGAGGGAATCAGCCCTTCGATCATCGAAGCGTCCGAGCACCTGGGCATCGAGTGGATCCTCAATGCCTCGGTCGAATCGGTGGATGCCGGCGGTGTCACCCTCTCGGATGGCCAGCGCATCGAGTCCAGCACCGTTATCTGGACCGTAGGCTTTCGCGCGAGCCCTCTCACCGAACAGGTGCCCGCAACCCGCGACCGCCAGGGCCGGCTGCATGTCGACGGGCATTTGAAGGTGCTCGGGCAGAACGATATCTACGCCAGCGGCGACGTGGCCTATGCCGCCACCGACGACTTGGGCAACTACGCGGTCATGTCCTGCCAGCATGCCATCGCCCTGGGTCGTTATGCGGGCAACAACGTTGCCGCCGACCTGCTCGGCGTCGCGCCGATGACCTACAGCCAGCCCAAGTACGTGACGTGCCTGGACCTGGGCGCCTGGGGCGCGGTGTACACCGAAGGCTGGTACCGCCAGCTCAAATTGGTTGGCGAGGAAGCCAAGGAGCTCAAGACCCAGATCAATTCGGTGTGGATCTACCCGCCCGCCGCCGATCGGGCAACCGCCCTGGCCGCAGCCGATCCATCGATTCCCGTAGCCTGATTCCTCTCGCCTGATTCACGCGCCCGGCCCGGCCAGTCCTTCTGCGCCGGTCTTTCCCAGACGCCTGCCAAGTTTGTTTCGGCGGGCGTTTTTTCTACCCGCGCGGCAAGCCAGCCTGGATATCGCCACTGCCCAGCAAAATCCGTTGCAACGTCCATCGCCCTGTATGAGCGACACACGGTAAGGTAGGCAAAAATCCGGATCGAGGTGTGTTGTGGCGTCCTACTCCCTGCGTCAGTTGAAGTACTTCGTGACCACCGTGGAATGCGGCAGCGTCGCCGAAGCCTCGCGCAAGCTGTACATCGCCCAGCCATCGATTGCCACGGCGGTAAAAGGCCTGGAGGACAGTTTCGGCGTGCAATTGCTGATCCGCCATCACGCTCAGGGCGTCTCGCTGACGCCCGCCGGTGCGCGTTTCTATCGCAAGGCCCAGGAACTGCTGCGCATGGCCCGGGAGTTCGAACAGAACGCGCTGGCGGACAACGATGTGATCAGCGGGCAGATCGACATCGGCTGCTTCGAGACCGTCGCCCCGCTCTACTTGCCACGGCTGATCGCCGGGTTCCGAGAGCGTTTTCCCGGGGTGGAAATCCGCGTACAGGATGGCGAACAGCAGGAGCTGGTCCAGGGCCTGACGGGGGGACGTTTCGACCTGGCGATTTTTTATGAGCACGATCTCGACAGCACCATCGAAACCGAAGCGCTCACCGCGCCGCAGCGGCCCTATGCATTGCTGCCGGAGGGGCATCGTTTCGCCGATCAGGGCCAGGTGTCATTGCGGGACCTGGCGCTCGAACCGATGATCCTGTTGGACGTGCAGCCCAGCCGGACCTATTTCGTGAGTATCTTCGAAGAACTGGGCCTGACGCCGAACATTGTCTTCAGTTCGCCCTCCATCGAGATGGTGCGCGGCATGGTCGGTCAGGGATTCGGCTTCGCCGTGCTGGTTACGCGGCCGCAATCGAGCTGCACCTACGACGGGCAGCGAGTGGTGTGCGTCAACATCGCCGAGGACGTGACAGGTTCAGCGCTGGTGGCCGGCTGGCTCAAGCGCGCGCACTTGACCAAGCCGGCGCAGCTGTTCGTGGATTATTGCAAGGAGCAGTTCGGCGAGTGGCTGGCGTAGCCCACCCTTGCGCCCAGCCGCTCCCCCGTGGCGAGGGAGCTTGCTCCCGCTGGGCTGCGAAGCAGCCCCAAAAAAGCCTGACAGGGTCCACCTGTTACACCACAGGCTCAAACAAAGGGGCTGTTGCGCACCCCAGCGGGAGCAAGCTCCCTCGCCACAAGAGCGGTTCGCCAGGGGTGTCAGTGCCTAGCGAGCCGCCCAGGCATTGAAGCGCTGCTCAAGCTCTTCACCATGGTCCACCCAGAACTCGGCATCCACCGCTCGCGCTTGCGCCAGGTTGGCCTCGGCCGTGGGCAGTTGCTCGCGTATTTCGGCGGGCAGCAAGGCCAACGTCTGGCGATGCACCGGTCCGTAGGGAATGTTTTCCGAGAAGACTTTCTGCGTCTGCGGCTGGCTGGCAAAGGCAATGAATTTCTCGGCCAGGGCCTTGTTCGGCGTACCTTTGACCACCGCCCAGTACTCTGGGTCATACAGGCTTTGTGGCCAGACGATGCTCAGTTTCATGCCTTCCTTCTGTGCCGAGGCGATGCGCCCGTTGTAGGCGGCGCTCATGGCAACGTCCCCGGCCACCAGCCATTGCGCCGGCTGCGCACCCGCCTCCCACCACTGGATGTTCGGCTTGATCTGATCGAGCTTGGCGAAAGCACGTGTCACCCCTTCAGGGGTGTTCAACACCTTGTACAGGTCCTCGGTCTTGACGCCATCCGCCAGCAAGGCGATTTCCAGGGTGTACTTGGCACCCTTGCGCAATCCGCGTTTACCCGGGTACTCGCTCACGTTCCAGAAATCCGCCCAGGATTGGGGCGCCTTGGCGAGTTTGCTCTGGTCGTAGGCCAGGACCATCGACCAGACATACGTCGCCACGCCGCATTCAGTAAGCGCACCCGGAACAAAATCCGCAGCTTTTCCGATCGCCGCCGGGTCGAGTTTTTCGAACAGGCCTTCCTCACAACCGCGCAGCAGCTCGGGACTTTCCACCTCGACCACATCCCAACTGGTGTGCCCGGCCGCGACCATCGCCTTGATCTTCGACAGCTCGCCGTTATATTCGCCGGCGACGATGTTTCCTGCACCGCTGGCGTTGAAGGGTTGGAAGTAGGCCTTGTCCTGGGCCAACTTGGTGGCGCCGCCGAATGAGATCACGGTCAGGCTTGGTGGCGCGGCCAGGACGCTGCTGCTCAGCAACGCCAGGGCACACGCAATGTTGCAACGCAAGGATATGGACATGAAGCGGTTCCTCGAAAATGCCGGCTCGCCCGCACGAGCCAGCGATGGGGCTCAGAGGCGACCGTAAGCGCGGGCGGTGCGGTCTACAGCGGTAGCAAAATCGTTCATCCTGGACTCCTTTTTTCGGTCACAGGCCATCGGGTTCGCTCAAATGCTTCGCCAGGCGGTCCATCAACCGGTCGCAGGCAGCCATTTGCTCAACGCTCACGTATTCGTCGGGCTTGTGCCCCTGGTCCATGCTGCCGGGCCCGCAAACCACCGTCGGGATACCGGCCTGATCAAACAGCCCGCCTTCGGTGCCGAACGCCACGGTGCCGAAGGCCTCGCTGCCGCACAGCCGGGCTATGAGACGCGCGGCTTCGCTGTCCGGCGCAGTCGCCAGCCCCGGGTAGGCGGACAGGTGTTCGAAACGAATCGCGGTGTCGGCGCTAACCGCGCGCATCCTCGGCAGCAGCGTCTGTTCGGCGTAATCCTGCAATTTCTCGACCACCCCCTGCGGCGCAAAATCCGGCAAGGCGCGCACCTCGAAATCGAAGCGGCAGTCGGCCGGAACGATGTTCAATGCGGTCCCGCCCTGGATCACGCCGACCTGCACGGTCGAGTAAGCCGGATCAAAGCGCCCATCGTGTCGCGACGGTTCGGCCAGCTCTGCACCGATCTCTCCCAGGCGACCGATCAGGCGCGCCGCCTGCTCGATGGCGTTGACTCCATAAGGCGCGTAGGCCGAGTGACACGGTGCGCCTCGGACGTGGCAACGCATCGCCAATTTGCCTTTATGACCGAGCACCGGTTGCAGCTCGGTGGGCTCACCGATCAGGCACAAGGCCGGCTGCGGGATGCGTTGCGGCAGCACCTCCAGCAGACTGCGCACGCCCAGGCACCCGACTTCTTCGTCATAGGAAAACGCCAGGTGCAGCGGGCGCCTGAGCGGGCTGGACAGGAATGCCGGCACCGCCGCCAGCACCGAGGCCAGGTAGCCTTTCATGTCCGCCGTACCGCGCCCGAACAGCTTGCCGTCCATCTCGCTCAGGCAGAACGGATCAACCGTCCAGGCCTGGCCGTCCACCGGCACCACATCGGTATGCCCGGACAACACCACACCGCCAGGCACCGACGGGCCGATGCTTGCCAACAGGTTGGCCTTGGTGCGCTCGGCGTTGTAGATCAGCTCGCTGCTTACTCCCAGGCCCTGCAGGTAATCGCCCACGAACCCGATCAGCGCCAGGTTCGAATCACGACTGACCGTGGCAAAGCCCACCAGCTCGGCGAGCAGTGCGCGACTGCGCAACTCACTCATCGCCCGGCACCCCGTAGCTCGGCGCCAGGGTCGGGTTGAGCGCGCGGGTCAGGTAGTCCTGCAGTTGCGGTTGATAGGCGAGCCAGAGTTTTTCCAGTTCGCCGATGGGATTCTCGTCGGCCCAGTCCACCCGTAGATCGACGATGGGCCAGGTCAGGTCATCCACCACCGACAGCGCTGCCGAATGCACCGCACCGGCCTCTCCACCCGCGGCCTGCCCAGCCTGCAACGCCCCAAGCAGGCGTGACGCGAGACTGCCCTCGCCCTGCTCGAACGCCGCGACCATGGCCGCGATGACTCCGTCGCTCGCCAGCAGATTGCCGGCCGCCACACACTGCTCACCTGGCTGGGCGCCGTGAATACCCAACGCGTGGCGACCGCTGAAGACCGCCGTACGTCCCTGGGCATCCACCACCGCGACCTGGCGATATTCGCTGTAGCCGTTACGCGCCAAGGCATGATCCAGCGCCTCTTGCGCCGCCTGGCCGGCGGCCAGTTCATCAAGAATCAGCGGCCCCAGGGCCGGCAAGGTGATGTTCTGGCTCGACACGGCACCGGCACCGGCCCGCAGCCAGGGGCAACGGGCGCCGACGGCGATGCTCGATGAGCTGATGGCGATGCCCAGCTGGCCAGTCTCGGCGCAGCGTCCGACGATGGAAAACGTCATGTCGTGCTCCTTATTCGGGAATGACCGCAATCACGTCGATTTCCATCAGCCACTGCGGCTGGCCGAGGGCGCTGACCACCAGCCCGGTGGAAATCGGGAATACGCCCTTGAGCCATTTGCCGACCTCCTGGTACACCGGCTCGCGGTAGCGCGGGTCGATCAGGTAGGTGGTCGTCTTGACGATATGGCTCAGGTCGCTGCCGGCTTCCTCCAGCAGTTGCTTGACGTTGCGCATGGCCTGTTCGGCCTGGGCCCGCGGATCGCCGAGGCCCACCAGTTGACCGTTGAAGTCGGTGCCGACCTGACCGCGCACGTACACGGTATTGCCGGCGCGAACCGCCTGGCACAGGTCGTTGTCCAGCGTCTGGTTCGGATAGGTGTCTTTGGTGTTGAACATGCGGATGCGAGTATGAGTAGGCATCAACGGACTCCCATGAGGCTGGTTTTCGAAGGTTGCGACTGGCGCTGGGAGGCATCCCGGTAATCGAGATACGTGCGCTGCTTGATGATGTGGTCGCTGATGTGCCGGGCGTCGTGCCACACGCCCCAGATGAACGCCGAGCCCCGCCGCGACAGCCATGGCAGGCCGACAAAATAGAGGCCCGGCTCGCTGCAGACCCCGCGCTGATGCCGTGGCTTGCCGTTGGCTTTGAACGCATCGACTTTCAGCCAGCTGTAATCCACCGAATACCCGGTGGCCCAGATGATGGTGCTGATGCCCGCCTCGGTCAGATCCAGTTCCAGGATCGGCTGGGTCATGCATTCCGGGTCGGGCAATAGCCGACGTGCCTCGGGCTCGGGCGGCAGATTCAGGCCGTTGCGCGCGATGTAGGCATCGGCGGCGTCAAGCAATGCCAGGTAGTTTTCATCGCCACGGGCAATGTTTTCATTGAGGTTGGGTTCGAAACTCACCGTGCTGCCGTTGAACGCCCGGGTCAGTCCCACCAGCGTGATGCCCTCATGGGCCAGCCGCCGGAAATCCACGGTGTGCCCACCCCGCGCGCCACTCACGGCAATGGTCACGTGCTCCTTGCCTGGCTTGACCGCTTCGGCGTCCCACTCGCCCAGCACCCCCAGCCACCAGCAGAAATCGCGGTTGCGATAGGCCCGCGGCGGACGATCATGGGCGCCCACCGAGAGGTAGACCCGCTTGCCGGCGCGCTGCAATTCATCGGCGATCTGCACCCCCGACGACCCGGCGCCGACCACCAGCACGGCGCCCTCGGCCAACTGCGCGGGGTTGCGATATTGCGCCGAATGAATCTGCGTCACCGCAGCCATGTCAGGCGCGATGGGCGGGATGACGGGCCGCTGAAATGGCCCGGTGGCGACCACCACGTTGGTAGCCTCGATCCGGCCGTTCGACGTTTCAATGGCGAAGCCCGGGCGACCGGCATTGCGCTCGACGTTGCGCACCTCCACGCCGGTGCGGATCGGTGCGTCGAATTTGCGCGCATAGGCTTCGAAGTACTCGGCCACCTGGTCCTTGGAAGCAAAGGCGTCCGGATCGAGCCCTTCGAATTCCAGTCCTGGAAAGCGGTCATGCCAGGCCGGGCCATTGGCAACCAGCGAATCCCAGCGCGCCGTGCGCCAGGCTTCGGCAATGCGGTTGCGCTCCACCACCAGATGCGGCACGCCCTGGCGGCTCAAATGTTCACTCATGGCGACACCGGCCTGGCCGGCGCCTATTACAAGCGTATCGATAAGTAGGGTTTCAACGGGCATGTCTGGCACTTCCGGCAGAGGGTCTGGTTCAGGTCGGCATGGCGCCGCCTCGGGTTCTGATTTCTTGTTGTTCGAAACGAGCTGTCGAGGCGATTGTGTTGGCAGGTGGGGATTTGCGAAACGAGGCTTTTTATTGCGGCTGGGAAGGAAAAAACTGGCAGGCAAAAAACTGCGCCAAGCAAGGGCGGCGCGGGCAAAAACGGGCAGATAAAAGCGCTTTAACGGTGCATTCAGACCGGTCGAGCCGCAAACGCCTTGATCTCAAATTTCTCGTGTTGGCGTTGAAACGGCTGGGTATCCAGCCACGCCCGAGTAAATTGTACAAAATCGTAAAATACTTATACAAAACGCTTTAACTCGTACAATCCATGCAGTACGCTCCGAAAACTTGTACATGAACAATATTATGTACAACTTTCGGAGCCTGACATGTCCGCATTCCTCAAGGGTTTCGCCCACGCCTTCGCCGCGCTGGACGCCAGTCGCCTGGACCAGCTCGACAGGCTCTACAGCGCCGACGTGCTGTTCCAGGATCCGTTGCACCGGATCGAAGGCCTGCCTGCCCTGCGCGAATATTTCGCCCAGCTCTACGCCAATGTCAGCGATCTGCACTACGAGTTCCAAGGGTATGACGAAATCGCTCCCGGCGAAGGTTACCTGCGCTGGACCCTGCGCTTTCGGCACCCACGTTTGAACGCCGGCGCGCCGGTCGAATTGCCCGGCTGCAGCTACCTGCGCTGGAATGATCGGGTCTATTCGCACCGGGACTTCTTTGATGCCGGCGCCCTGCTCTACGAGCACTTGCCCGTGTTCGGGCCGCTCATTCGCTGGCTCAAGCGGAGGCTGGCATGAGCCGCATCTGGCTGACCGGCGCCAGCAGCGGCATCGGTGCCGAACTGACGAAGGTGTTGCTTGAACAAGGTCATCGCCTGGCGTTGAGCGCGCGGCAAGCCGGCCCGCTGCGAGCATTGGCCGACCGTTATCAGGATCAGGTCCTGGTACTCCCGGGCGACTTGACCGACCGGGATCAGGTAGTCGCGATCATCCAGCACATCGACCGGGAATGGGGCGCCCTCGATCAGGTGATTCTCAACGCCGGCACCTGCGAATACCTGGAGCCGGGACACTTCGACGCGCGCCTGGTGGAACGGGTGCTCAATACCAACCTGCTGGGCACCTGCCACTGCCTGGAAGCCGCCCTGCCCTTGTTGCGTCGAGGCCAGAACCCGCATCTGGTCGCGGTGTGCAGCGCAGTGACCTGGCTGGCCCTGCCGCGCGCCGGTGCCTACGGCGCATCCAAGGCCGCGTTGCGCTACCTGTTTGAATCGTTGCGCATCGACCTGGCCGCCGAGGGCATCGACGTCACGCTGGTGAGCCCCGGATTCGTTGATACGCCGCTGACCCAGCGCAATGACTTCGCGATGCCCATGCGCTGGCCGGCCGAACGCGCGGCCCGGCACATCGCACGGCGACTGCCTGCCCGCCCTCTGGAAATCGCGTTTCCGGGGTTGTTCATCGTGATCATGCGGCTGCTCGGGCATCTGCCCGCACGCTGGCGGCTGGCGCTCGGCCGGCGCCTGGCGCGCAAATCCGGGGAGGCTTGAAGCATGCGCATCGCAATTATCGGCAGCGGTATCTCGGGCCTCACCTGCGCCTATCTGTTGTCTCGCCAGCATCAGGTCAGCCTGTTCGAAGCCGACAACCGGATCGGCGGGCATACCCATACGGTGGATGTCGAATGGGCAGGCCAACGCTACGGCGTGGACACCGGCTTCATCGTGTACAACGACTGGACCTACCCCAACTTCATTCGCCTGATGGACCAGTTGGGCGTGGCTTCGCGCCCGACGGAGATGAGCTTTTCGGTGCACGACCCGGCCAGCGGCCTGGAATACAAGGGCCACACCCTGGGCAGCCTGTTCGCCCAACGACGCAACCTGCTGTCGCCGGGGTTCTGGGGCATGCTCCTGGATATCCTCAGGTTCAACCGGCAGGCGACCGCAGACCTGCTGGCGCAGCGCATCGATGCCTCGACCCGGCTGGGAGATTACCTGCACGCGCAAGGTTACGGCCGACGTTTCATCGAGCAATACATCCTACCCATGGGGTCGGCGATCTGGTCGATGTCACCGGCTGGGATGATGGAATTCCCGCTGCAGTTTTTCCTGCGTTTCTGTCACAACCACGGCCTGCTGTCGGTTGATCAGCGTCCGCAATGGCGGGTGATCGAAGGCGGATCGCGCGGCTATATCGAGCCGTTGTGCGCGGGTTTGCGCGAGCATATCCACCTCGATTGCCCGGTGCGCCGGGTAAGCCGTGACGCCGATGGGGTCACCGTGCACAGCCGTCGTGGTATCGAGCGGTTCGACAAGGTGGTATTCGCCTGCCACAGCGACCAGGCCCTGGCTTTGCTGGAAACGCCCAGCGTCGCTGAAGCCGAGGTGCTCGGTGCGCTGGCCTACGCCCGCAATGAGGTGCTGCTGCATACCGATACCCGCCTGTTGCCGCAGCGCCGGAAGGCTTGGGCGAGCTGGAACTATCGGCTTGGCGGCCCGCCCGAGGCGCCGGCCGCACTGACCTACAACATGAACATCCTCCAGGGCCTGGACGCCCCCGTGACGTTTTGCGTGAGCCTCAACCAAAGCGAGTTGGTGGACCCGGCCCAGGTACTCGCGCGCTTCGACTACGCCCATCCCCAATACAGCCTCGCCGGCGTGGCCGCACAGGCACGCCAGGGCGATCTGCAAGGACGCCAGCACAGCTACTTCTGCGGTGCCTACTGGGCCAACGGTTTTCATGAGGATGGCGTGGTCAGCGCGCTTGCCGTGGCGCGGCATTTCGGAGAAACCCTTTGAACAGCAGTCTGTGTCACGGCTGGATCGGCCACCGACGCCAGACGCCACGGGTGCACGCGTTTCGCTACCCGATCGGCATGCTTTACCTGGACCTCGCCGAGCAGGAACAGGTGCTCGGCCTGTCGCGTTTGCTGCGCCCGTGGCGCATGGCCCCGTTGTGCTGGCGAGAACGTGATTACCTGCCGGCCCTGACCCGTGAAGGTATTCCGCTGATCCAAGCGGTGCGGACGATCGTCGAGCAGGCTCTGGGATCGGCTCCCAAAGGCGCGATCCACCTGCTGACCCAACCGCGCAGCTGGGGCCTGTCGTTCAACCCGGTGAGCTTCTATTTCTGCCACGAAGCCGACGGGCGCCTGGCGGCAATTCTCTGCGAAGTGCGCAACACCCCCTGGCGCGAGCGCCACCATTATGTGTTGCCGGCAAGCCCTGGCGAGCCCCATGCGTTCCAGGTCGCCAAGGCGTTCCATGTCTCCCCCTTCCTGCCACGGGACATGGATTACCGCATGCGCTTTTTGATCCAGGACACCCGCATCCGCGTACGCATGGAGAACTGGCGTGCCGGCCACAAGGTGTTCGAGGCCGACCTTGCCTTGCAACGTGCGCCCCTGGACGCACCGGCATTGCGTCGTTATTTCCTGGCCTTCCCGTGGATGAGCCTGCGCACCGTTAGCGCCATTTACTGGCAGGCGCTGCGCCTGCTTTTCAAACGCACGCCCCTGCACGACCACCAGGCCAGCCATGGCGACCTGAGTGTCGGCGAACCTGTCCATGAGGATCCTGACGATGTCCGAACCCACCCTGAGCGTCACTAAGGCCGGCGGTACCTGCCCATTGAGCGGCGGTCTGTTCAAACAGGCCGTACTCGCGCAACTGCGCCGTTTGCGTCATGGCCACCTGCGCCTGATGCTGGAGGGCGAGCCCCTGAGCTTCGGCGACGCGACCAGCCCATTGGTGGCCGACATCGAGATACTCGACAATGCCGTTTGGGGCATGGTCGCTGGCAACGGTTCGATCGGTGCCGCCGAGGCTTACATTCAAGGTTACTGGCGCAGCAATGACTTGACTGCCGTCACTCGCCTGTTCGTCGCCAATCTCAGCGTGCTCGACGCGATGGACAGCGGCCTCGCTCGCCTGGGGCGGCCGTTGCTGCGCGGATTGCACTGGCTCAACCGCAACAGTCGCAAAGGCTCGCGGCGCAACATCATGGCCCACTACGACTTGGGCAACAGCCTGTTCGAACGCTTGCTCGACCCGACCATGATGTATTCGGCGGCCATGTTCGAAAATCCCGACCAGAGCCTAGAACAGGCGCAGATCAACAAACTCCAACGCATTTGTCGCAAGCTCGACCTGCGCCCAGGTGACCATCTGTTGGAGATCGGCACCGGTTGGGGCAGCCTGGCTATCCATGCCGCCACCCAATACGGCTGTCGGGTCACCACCACGACGCTTTCCGAGGAGCAATACGCGCACACGTGCCAACGTGTCGAGGCGCTCGGCCTGCAACAACGCATCGAAGTGCTGCGCAAGGACTACCGCGACCTGGAGGGACGCTTCGACAAACTGGTGTCGATCGAAATGATCGAAGCGGTCGGCCATCGCTACCTGCCCGAATACTTCCGCTGCTGCGCCGCGCTGCTCAAGGACGACGGGTTGATGCTGTTGCAAGCCATCACCATCCGTGACCAACGCTACGAGCAGGCCCGCCGCTCGGTGGATTTCATCCAGCGCCACATCTTTCCAGGGGGCGCGTTGCCCTCGCTGTCGGTGTTGTTGCAGACCGCCAGCTCCCAGACGCCGCTCAACCTGTTGCACCTGGAGGACTTCGGCGAGCACTACGCGCGCACGCTACGGCACTGGCACGACAACTTCCGGCAATCGCGCCAGGCCTTGCTGGAGCTGGGTTATGACGAGACGTTCCAGCGCCTGTGGGAGTTCTACTTGTGCTACTGCGAAGGCGGATTCCAGGAGCGTGCGATCGGTGTCGCGCAACTGCTGTTCGCTGCGCCAGCGGCTCGCCCGGTGCCCTTGCAGGAACACCTGCAAGGATGAAGAGCCGCAGCTGGCTGATAGGCAATGCGCTCTGGCTGCAATTGGGCTGGTGGGGCTGTGTATTGGGTGCGCAACAGCCCGCATGGCTGCTGGCGGTGGTCGCCGGGTTAGGCGTCCACCTGGGGTTGTGTCCCGATCCGAAAAGCGAGTGCCAGGCGCTGTTGCGTGTCGGGGCGAGCGGGATGCTGTTGGACGGGAGCCTCGGCGCCCTGGGCCTGTTCGGGTTCAACGAGAGCCCCTTGCCCTTGTGGCTGGCCCTGCTCTGGCTGGTCTTCGCAACGGGTTTACGGCATAGCCTGGCCTGGGCAGGCAGCCCCGTATGGCGTGGCGCCCTGGCGGGCATGCTTGGTGGCCCTCTCGCCTATTGTGCCGGCGCTCCGCTGGCTGGCGTGACGCTGCCGCTGGGCGTAACCGGCACCGCGTTGATCCTGGCACCGTTATGGGCGATGTGGCTGCCATTGGCCGTGCGTCTGGCCGACCCGCGCTGATCCGGCGCGGCGGTTCTTACCAAGGCTCATCGAGGAAAATCGGCAACCGTAACGGCGCGATTGGCTCTTCACGCTGGCCGCACATTTCATCATGGACGACCTGCTGCACCAGCATGCAAGGCAAGCGTGGAACGTCACGCAGCAGCTCGCGCAGATGCGTCGTGGAGCGCACATGCAACGTACGTCCCGACTCATCGAGCAATGTGCGTGTTTGTCCATCCAGCTGAGCTCGCAGCAGGTAGATGCCGCCCTCCAGCGACAGCAGCTCCAGCCCGACGACTCGCCCCTCCACAGCCAGCGCAACCAGATCCTTCAGGGTCATGGCGTACTGCTCCTGGCGCGGGTTGGATCAAGCCCGAGCAAACGCTGACGCAGTTCGGGTTTACGGGTACGAGGATCAAGCCAGATGGCAAAAAAATGTCGGGTAAACAGCGGATCGTTGACCTCTTGAGATAGGCGCCCATCGACATAAAAGCGTGCCCCTTTTCCAGGCAGGTTCAGCCCGGTGATTCGGGTGCCAGGCTTGACGTCGACAAAGGCCCGCCGCATATGCGCCGCCCAGGCGTCCATGCGCTGCGCCCCGAAGGGCGTAGCGCTGACGCGCTGGATTTCTTCGAGACTGGTTTCAACCAAGGCGTGCCGGGGGATCGTGCGTCGGTAAACCAGTTCCAAGGCAAAAGGAGTGTCCAGGCTCGGAGTAGGCGCCGCGCTCCAGAGCCGGGCCTGATAGAGATCAAAACCATACCAGCGAAACTCCGCCTCACCGACCAGACGGGCTTGGGGCAACTCAGCCCGCCAATCCGCAGCGGCGTGGTTGGCGCACAACGCCAAGGCGAGACTGACGATAGCGAGCAGCCCTCTGTCGGCTGCGAAAAAGCTGTGCATTGACGAATTTCCGGATTCTCAGAGGTCTCCGATAATTGTACAAAATGCACAACTTGTACAGATACTGTATAAAAATTGCAGGACGCTTCGCTAAACGCTTTCCTGCACATCAACCTGAAGCGGAACCACTCTCCTGGTCACCGGCCCTGTCGGCGCGGTCGTTGCGGCCTCGACCAAGGCATCGACAGCCTGTTCGGCCAGCGTCACCACCGGGTGGGACAACACTGCCTGGACCAAGCCGGTTTTCAACGCTTCGCGCGTGAGCGGCGTGAGGTCATGACACACCACGACGGGCAGGCGCTGTTGCTGTGCCTGGAAGCTGCGCAAAGCCCGCAGCACTCCGGCAATGCCGCCGCCCGCCACATAAAGCCCCGCCAGATCGGGCTCAGCCGTGAGCAAGTCGAGGGTGTTGCCATAGGCGAACTCATCGTCTTCCAGGGTCAGGCGCGAGGCCAGCAGTTCCCATTCGCTGGAATGCTCCACCAGATAGCTGCGAAAGCTCAGCTCGCAGAGCTCCTGGCACTGGAAGCGCTGGCTGCTGAGCATGACCACCGCCGGTCCGGGCTGCCTGGCGAGGCGGCTGATGAACCAGCCCGCCGTACGGCCCGTGAGACGGTTATCGAGACCGGCATAACCGGTGCCGGCGGTACTCGACAATTCCGACAGCAGCGCAACCACCGCAATGCCCGTCTCGCGCAGCTGGCCAACGGCCTCGCGTACCCGAGGATGGTCGACTGCCACCACCCCCAGGCCGTCCACCTGATCGCGCAGCGCCAGGATGCGTTGCGCCACGTTGACCGGGTCGAGATCGTCGAGATAACCGATGACCACGCGAATCCTCGCGCGGGTGCAAGTCGCGGCGGCGTTTGACAGCGCGTGAGCCAGCCCCTGGTAAAAGGGCACGCCGCTTTTTTGCAACAAGAACCCCAGACGCAACGTGGGACGGTCGTTGAGCACACGCTGCTCGATCACGCCCTTGGCATGGAAGCCCAGTCGTGCGGCGGCGGTGGCGATGCGTTGGGCGGTATCGGCCCGCACATCGGCACGCAGATTCAGCACCCGGTCGACGGTAGACAGGCTGACCCCGGCTTCGCGAGCGACATCGGCCATGGTGGGACGCAGTTTGCGCCGTGGATTTTCTGACATGTCTTGACACCTCTGCCCGGCATCATGAGGGGTTTTGACAGATTAAGCCACGCCCCCATGGCCGCCCTTCCGGCAACCCAATAGCATCAGGGCCAAGCCAATAAAAACACTATCGCCGGAGTGCTCCATGACGATCCACATCTGCACCGCGCCTTGCTGCTGGGGCGTCGACGACGTCAACAACCCGTTTCTGCCGCCATGGCAACGCGTGCTCGACGAGGCCGCCAAGGCCGGTTATCGCGGTATCGAGCTTGGGCCCTACGGATTTCTGCCGCTGGACGCCGGCATCCTCGAACCAGCCTTGTCCAAGACTGACCTGCAAGTGGTCGCGGGAACGATTTTCGATGACCTGGTGAGCCCGGCCAACCTGCCCGAACTGCTGCGCCAGACCCATGGCATCTGCACGCTGCTCAAACAATTGCCGCCGATGAAGCAGCAAGCGGGCCAGCGCTTTGCCGGTCCCTACCTGGTGATCATCGATTGGGGCCACGACGCGCGCGACTACGCCGCCGGCCACTCGGACCGCGCGCCCCGCCTGGACGGTGCCCGCTGGAGCGCAATGATGACGCACATTCGCGCCATCGCCGAGGTCGCCTGGCACACCTACGGCATCCGTGCCGTCATCCATCCTCACGCTGGCGGCCATATCGAATTTGCCGATGAACTGGCGCGCCTGGTGGATGACATCCCCCACGAGGTCGCCGGCCTGTGCCTGGACACCGGCCATCTCTATTACGCCGGCATGGACCCGGTTGCATCGCTGCGCACCTACGCCCATCGCCTGGACTACCTGCACTTCAAGGATATCGACCCGACGGTTTTCGATCAGGTGCTGAACGAACACATCCGTTTTTTTGCCGCCTGCGCCCGTGGCGTGATGTGCCCCATCGGGCGTGGCGTCATCGATTACCCGGCGTTGCACAGCCTGGTGCAAGAGCTGGGTTACCACGGCTGCATCACCGTCGAACAGGAACGCGACCCGCGCGACGCCGCGGCCAGCCTGGACGACGTGGCAGCCAGTCGCGCCTATCTCGCCAACATCGGCTTCTGACCCGCACGAGGACTTCTCTCATGATCAACGGCAGCAAAACCCTTGCACGGCCTATCCGCTGGGCCATGGTCGGCGGCGGCGAGCACAGCCAGATCGGCTACATCCACCGCTCGGCCGCCCTGCGTGATCGCCACTTCGAGCTGGTTGCCGCCGCGCTGGACATCGACCCCGACCGTGGCCGGGCCTTTGGCGAACAGTTGGGCATCGACCCCACGCGCTGCTACGCCGACTACCTGAGCCTGTTCGAACTTGAGGCGCAACGGCCCGATGGCATCCAGGCGGTATCGATCGCCACGCCCAACGGCACGCATTACGCCATCACCCGCGCCGCGCTTGAAGCCGGTTTGCATGTGGTCTGCGAGAAACCGCTGTGCTTTACCCTGGAAGAAGCCGAAGCGTTGCGAACCCTGGCGCGATCCAGAGGACGCATCGTCGGCCTCACCTATGGCTACGCCGGGCACCAGTTGATCGAACAGGCCCGGGCGCTGATCGCCGCACAGGAACTGGGTGAGATTCGCATGGTGCACATGCAGTTCGCCCACGGTTTTCACAGCGCACCGGTGGAGGCGCAGAACCCGGCGACCCAGTGGCGCGTCGACCCGCGCCAGGCCGGGCCCAGCTATGTGCTGGGGGATGTCGGCACTCATCCGCTGTACCTGGCGAAAGTGATGCTGCCCGAGCTCAGGATCAAGCGCCTGATGTGCAGCCGGCAAAGCTTTGTCGCCAGCCGCGCGCCGCTGGAAGACAACGCCTACACCTTGATGGAATACGAAGGCGGCGCCATGGGCATGGTCTGGTCAAGCGCGGTCAATGCCGGTTCCATGCACGGCCAGAAGATTCGCGTGATCGGCTCGCGGGCAAGCCTGGAATGGTGGGATGAGCGCCCCAACCAGCTCAGCTTCGAAGTCCAGGGCCAACCCGTGCAAACCCTGGAGCGCGGCATGGGCTACCTGCACCCCGATGCCCTGCTGGATGACCGTATCGGCGGCGGCCATCCCGAAGGATTGTTCGAGGCCTGGTCGAACCTTTATCGGCGGTTCGCCCTGGCCATGGATGCCGCCGACCGTGGCGACGCCGAGGCGCTCGCCGCCCTGCGCTACCCCGGCATCGACGCCGGCGTGGACGGCGTGCGCTGGGTCGAACGCTGCGTGGAATCAGCCAACCAGGATTCAGCCTGGGTTGCCTATTAACCCTTGTTTGAGCTGGAGAAAAGTTAACACCTGTGGCGAGGGGATTTATCCCCGCTGGACTGCGAAGCAGTCCCAAATGATCTGCTGCTGCGAGATTTAACTACGGTATGTCGGGGCCGCTTCGCGCCCCAGCGGGGATAAATCCCCTCGCCACAGCAAGCTCCCTCGCCACGGGCAACCGGTTTTATCTCAAGGAGAACAACAATGAAAATCGCCCTCGATCCCTACATGCACCGTCACCTGAGCCTGCCGGACCTGTGCCGCAAGACCGCCGAGCTCGGCTTCGAATACCTTGAACTGTCGCCCCGGGAAGACTTCCTGCCGTGGTGGGTCCGCCCACGCGCCCACAAGGAACGCATCGCCGAATTCAAGAAAGCCTTGCGCGACCATGATCTGCAACTGGCTTCGCTGCTGCCGATGTACCGCTGGGCCAGCCCTCACGAGGATGAGCGCCGGGCCGCAGTGAACTACTGGAAGGAAGCGATCCAGGTCGCCGTGGAGATGGGGTGCACGACGATGAACTCGGAGTTCGGGCGCGGACCGTCGCCGGATCGCGGGCACAAGGTCAGTTGTTGCGGCGGCGTACACAGCCATGAGTCCAGCGAAGCGGCCTGGTGGCGCTCCATGGAAGAATTGGTGCCGATCCTGGAATCGGAGGGGGTTACATTGAACGTCGAGCCTCATCCGGAAGATTGGTGCGAGACGCTGCATCCGGCCCTGGACATGCTCAAGACCCTCGGCTCGAACAACGTCAAGTTCCTCTATTGCACGCCGCACACGTTCTATTTCGGCGACGACATGAAAGCCATGATCGCCGAAGCCGGATCGATGATCGCCCATGTCCACATCGCTGATACCTACAATCACAAGGCTTCGTCGGGGCTGCGCTACATCGTCAACCCGCCCGGGGCGAAAGTGACCGTGCACCAGCACATGGACATGCACCAGGGCGAGATCGACTGGGACCTGTTTTTCGGCGAGTTGGCCAAGACCGGCTTCGATGGCATCGTCACAGCGTGCGTGTTCGGCTGGGAAGAACGCGCGGATGACTCGGGGCGATTCATGCGCCAGGAAATCCAGGCGTACGTGGACAAGTACTTCAAGTAGTCCGTGCCGGTCAGGCGAGCAACGGCACGATACGCGGCTTGATCGCCTGTCCGCTTACGTCCAGCAATGCCAGCGTCACCGGCAGCTTGAACCGCCGCCGGCCGGCGCTGCCAGGGTTGAGGTAAAGCCGCTCGCCGCGCCATTCGATCAAGGGTTTATGCGAATGGCCGGTGATCACCAGCCTCACATCGGCATCGAGCAGCGCCGGCACATCGGCAATGTCGTGGACCAACAGCACCTGCCACCCGCCGATTTCGAATCGCAGGCTGTCGGCGATATCCCCTGCCCAATCGGCGCCGAGGTCGTTGTTGCCCCGCACTACGTGCAGCTCGCCAATGGCGGCCAACGTCTCGAGGATCTCCGGGCTGCCGATATCACCGGCATGAATAATCCGCTCGCAGCCTTGCAGCGCGGCCATTGCTTCGGGGCGCAGCAGGCCATGGGTATCTGAAATCACGCCCACTTTCATGAAACCTTCCTCCCCTACGGTGTGTCGTCAGCTTTAGCTGCCTCGTCGCAGTTAGCTAACGTGCTGAAATCGAATAGGATAGGCTGCGCGCTGAAGCGCCAAGCCCTGTCGTGTAGAAGGATATATCAATGCTCGGACGCAAACGGCCGGAGCCCAGGATTGAAAGCCCCGATCAAGCCTTTTCCCCGCAAGCTGTGCGGGCCGGGGCTGCATTTCGGCTGACCGTGAGTTTCATGCTCGTGGTGATCGTGGCTTTCCTGGCGGTCGAAGGCTGGCGCACCTGGCGAGACTATCGGGCGGCTTTTGCGTCTGCCCGCGATTCGGTGACGAACCTGGCGCGGGCGACGGCCCAACACGCCGAAGACACCATCCGACAAGTGGACGTGGTCACTGCCGCCCTCGGCGAACGCGTGGAAGGCGACGGCCTGCAGAACATGGACATCCCGCGCATTCATCGGCTGCTGGTGCAGCAGGCCGCGATCATGCCGCAGTTGCACGGACTGTTCATCTACGGCCCGGACGGCCAATGGCTGGTGACGGACAAGGAAGTGATTCCGGAAATGGCGAACAACGCCGACCGCGACTACTTCCAGTACCACCGCACCCACGAGGATCGAGGCGTACGTATTGGCGATGTGGTCAAGAGCCGATCCACCAACGACCTGATCATCCCCATCTCCCGCCGCTTGAACAACCCCGATGGCTCGTTCGCCGGGGTGATGCTCGGGACGGTCAAGGTCAGTTATTTCGTCGACTACTACGGCGACTTCAAGATCGACGGCAAAGGCGCGCTGGTCCTGGCCAAGCGCAGCGGTACGATCCTGGTCCGCCGGCCTTTCGTCGCGGCGGTGATCGGCAAGAGCCTCGTCAACAGCGTGATCTTCCGGGAGCATCTGCCGACTTCCAACCAGGGCGTCGCCGAAGCCAGGGCCGTCGTCGACGACACCGAGCGTCTGTATGGCTACCGGGCCCTGACCACCTACCCGCTGGTGGTGGAAGCCGGCCTGTCGCGGGAATCGATCATTGCCCCGTGGCGTCGTGACCTGCTCAAGACCGGCCTGGTACTGGTATTCCTGATCGCGATTCTGGTCGGCTTCGGGCTCATCGTCCTGAGCCAGTTGCGCTACCGCATGACCATGGAAACGCAGATTCGCAGCGCCCACCAGGCCATGCGCGACATGGCGTTGACCGACAGCCTGACCGGGCTGGGCAATCGCCGGCGGCTGGACATTGCCTTGGCCGACGAGCTGCGCCTGGCCAAGCGCCAAGGCTCGTCCCTGGCCCTGATCATGCTCGACGTCGATTACTTCAAACGCTACAACGACAAATACGGCCATGCCGCTGGCGACGATTGCCTGCGGGCGATTGCCGGCGCGATCGGACAGACCATCAAGCGACCGGGAGACCTGGCCGTCCGCTACGGCGGTGAAGAATTCACCGTGCTGCTACCGAACACGGACAGCGCAGGTGCGGCCAAAGTGGCGCAGCAAATCCTTGAATCCGTCAGGGCCTTGAACATTGAGCACGGCGACCACCCGCTGGGGATCGTGACGATCAGTGCCGGCATCACCACCTGCCAGCCGAGCAGCGAGGACGTCAGCCCTGCGATGCTGATCAAGGCCGCCGACGCCTTCCTGTACCTGGCGAAGAACACCGGGCGAAACCGCTGGTGCAGCGCCGGCGCCTCCCAGGCCTGACCGCATATCGTTGATTTCAGCCAACACTGGCCTGCACAGGTGCCGATCCGGCGCCTGGCGGCTACAATGCGCGCTTCGACCGTGACCAGCCTGACTAAAAAAACATGTCCTTGCCTAAACATCATCTGGAATTGCTCAGCCCCGCCCGCGACGTAACCATCGCCCGCGAGGCCATTCTGCATGGCGCCGATGCCGTGTACATCGGTGGCCCGAGTTTCGGCGCGCGTCACAACGCCTGCAACGAGGTGAGCGATATCGCCGGGCTGGTGGAGTTCGCCCATCGCTACCACGCCCGGGTGTTCACCACGATCAACACGATCCTGCACGACAACGAGCTGGAGCCGGCCCGCCAGTTGATCCATCAGCTCTACGACGCCGGCGTCGATGCGCTGATCGTCCAGGACCTGGGCGTCATGGAGCTGGACATTCCGCCGATCGAGCTGCACGCCAGCACCCAGACCGACATCCGCACCCTGGCCCGGGCAAAGTTTCTCGACCAGGCCGGTTTCTCGCAGCTGGTATTGGCCCGCGAGCTGAACCTGCAGGAAATCCGCGCCATTGCCGACGAGACCGATGCGGCCATCGAGTTCTTCATTCACGGCGCGCTGTGCGTGGCGTTTTCCGGCCAGTGCAACATTTCCCATGCCCAGAACGGGCGCAGCGCCAACCGTGGCGATTGCTCCCAGGCCTGCCGCCTGCCCTACACCCTCAAGGATGACCAGGGCCGGGTTGTCGCCTATGAAAAACACCTGCTGTCGATGAAGGACAACAACCAGAGCGCGAACATCCGCGCCCTGGTCGAAGCGGGCGTGCGCTCGTTCAAGATCGAAGGTCGCTACAAGGACATGGGTTATGTGAAGAACATCACCGCCTACTATCGCCAGCGCCTCGATGATGTCCTCGAAGACCGCCCGGACCTGGCCCGCGCCTCCAGCGGCCGCACCGCGCATTTCTTCGTGCCGGACCCGGACAAGACCTTCCACCGTGGCAGCACCGACTACTTCGTCAGCGAGCGCAAGATCGACATCGGCGCCTTCGACTCCCCGACGTTCACCGGCGTGCCGGTGGGCGTGGTGGAAAAAGTCGGCAAGCGCGACCTGCAAGTGGTGACCTTTGATCCGCTGTCCAACGGTGACGGCCTCAACGTGCTGGTCAAACGCGAAGTGGTCGGCTTCCGGGCCAACATCGCCGAACCCAAGGGCGAATTCCTCGACGAGGACGGCAAGCAGCGCTACCGCTACCGCGTCGAACCCAACGAGATGCCGGCCGGCCTGTATCAGTTGCGCCCCAACCATGCGCTGAGCCGCAACCTCGATCACAACTGGCAGCAAGCCCTGCTCAAGACCTCCGCCGAGCGTCGCGTCGGCCTGGCCTGGGTCGCTCGCCTGAGCGAGGAACGCCTGGAGTTGACCGCCACCAGCGAAGAAGGCATCAGCGCCAGCGTCGCCCTGGACGGTCCCTTCGGCCTGGCGAACAAACCGGAGCAGGCCCTGGAGCAGTTGCAAGACCTGCTCGGCCAGTTGGGCACCACCGAATACCACGCCACATCGATCAAACTGGATGCGCCCCAGGCTTATTTCATTCCCAACTCCCAGCTCAAGGCGTTGCGCCGCGAAGTCATCGAAGCTTTGACCGTAGCGCGTGTCGCGGCGCACCCACGGGGCGGACGCAAGGCCGAGACCACGCCGCCGCCGGTATACCCGGAGTCGCATTTGTCATTCCTGGCCAACGTCTACAACCAGAAGGCCCGGGACTTCTACCACCGCCACGGGGTCAAGCTGATCGACGCGGCGTTCGAAGCCCATGAGGAAACCGGCGAAGTCCCGGTGATGATCACCAAGCACTGCCTGCGGTTTTCCTTCAACCTTTGCCCCAAGCAGGCCAAGGGCGTCACCGGCGTACGCACCAAGGTTGCGCCGATGCAGTTGATCCATGGTGATGAAGTGCTGACGCTGAAGTTCGACTGCAAACCCTGCGAGATGCATGTGGTGGGCAAGATCAAGGGGCACATCCTTGACCTGCCGTTGCCCGGTAGCACGGCGCAGCCGGTGGTCGGTCATATCAGTCCGGAGGACTTGCTCAAGACGATCCCGCGTGGAGCGCATTGAGTCAGATGGATCTCGATTGACTGTGCTGTCCTCTTCGCGAGCAGGCTCGCTCCCACAGTAGCTTGAGCTTCTCCCGGACTGCCCCCTGGTTGGTGTCCAACCTTTGGGCGGCAGTCCACCCTGTGGGAGCGAGCCTGCTCGCGAAAGCGGTGAGTCAGCTTGCAGGAATGTTGAATGTGCGGGCCTCATCGCTCGCTCCCACTGGGGATTTTCATTTCTGCGCCGTTTTCGCTTTGTCGGGCGACAGATTCTGTTCAAAGGGCTCCCCTGTCGCGCATTCATGATGCTAGGTTGTAAGTGATTGTTTCATACCGTCACTTTTTCCCTGCAAAGGAATGCCTCCCACCATGAACTTCCCGTTCAAGCGTCTCGCTATCGCCACCCTCGTCCTGTCCAGCCTGTCGTCTTTCTCGATGTCGGCCTACGCCAACATTTCCGCGCAACAGAGCGCGACCCTGGTCAAAAATTTCACTGATAGCTCGGTCAACGATTTCCGCCAGTTCCTCGCAAGCGTCGCCAATAGCGAAGTTGCAAAAACCGCCAACCTCGGCCCGGCCATCAGCGCCTTCCAGGGCAACAAGACCCTGTCGGCGGAACAGCAGAACGAAATTCATCGCCTGCTGGGTATCTACGCCCGGGTAAAGTACGGCAAAGCCGCCACCGAAACCTTGCGCCAATTGGTGGAAATCCCGACCTATCGCAAGGACGGCGTTGCCCAGCATGAAAATCCTGAATTTCTCAAGATCGCCGACAAGATCAAGAGCCTGGCCGAGTCCTTCAACCTGAACTTTCGCAACATCGACAACCGCGTCTACGAGATATCCCTCGAAGGCTCGGGTGACGAAGTGGTGGGCATTCACGCCCATGCCGATGTAGTGCCGGTCACGCCGGAAAACTGGGTGCTCAAGGATGGCACCAAGCTTGATCCCTTCAAGGTCACCCTGGTGGGTGATCGCATGTATGGCCGCGGCACCGAAGACGACAAGAACGGCATCGTCGTGGCGCTCTACGCCATGAAGATCATCAAGGAGGAAAAACTGCCACTGGCGCGCGACTTCAAGCTGCTGGTCGATACCACCGAGGAAACCACCGGCGACGCCATTCCTTATTACTTCGAGCGTAACCCGACCCCGAACTACAACCTGGCGCTGGACGGCAGCTACCCGGTGGTGATTGCCGAGAAAGGCTATGGCACGGTCATGGCGAATTTCCCGCGCCGGGCGGCACAGGGTCAAGGTGCCGAGATCACGGCGTTGACGGGCGGCATGGCGACCAACCAGATCCCGTCGACTTCTGTGGCAACCTTTACCACGGACAAGCCCGCCGAGCTGGCTGCCAGCCTGGTCAAGGCGGGCACCGACTTTGCCAAGGCCAATGGCGGCGACTTTCAAGTGGCCAGCGAGGTCGTCGATAACACAGTCAAGCTGACCTTCACCGGCGTTTCGGCACACTCCTCCGAGCCCGAGTCAGGCGTCAACCCGGTCGCCAGGATGCTGGTATTCATCAATGGCCTGAACGGCACCGTTGGACTCAAGCACAATCACATCACCGACGCCGCGCGCTATGCCGCCGACAACTGGGGTCTGGATTACCTGGGGAAAAAACTCGGTATCGGTTTTTCCGACGCGTTCATGGGTCCGCTGACCGCCTCGCTGACCTACGTCGGTATGGATGACAAGGCCTTCAAGCTCGCGGTCAACCTGCGGGTGCCCGTGGGCAAGCCGACGCAAGCGCTGAAGACTGAAATTGACGACAGACTTTCGGCCTGGGCGAAGAAATCCAAGGTTGCCGTGGCCTTCGAAAACTCCATCGATGAGCCGATGTACCGCAATCCCGAAGGTGAATGGGTCAAGGCGCTGCTCGCCGTTGCCACCGAGAATCTCGGCATGGAACACAAGTTCGGCACGTCTGCCGGCGCCACCTCGGTTCATGATCTGCCCAACGGCGTGCAGTTCGGCCTGGCCATGCCCGACGTCAAGTACACCGGGCACAACGATAACGAGTTCAAGACCGTTGAGCAGTTCCTGCTGGACCTGCAGGTCGTGACCGAGATGATGGGGCGGATCGGGCAGTTGCCGAAGCTCTGAGGCCGGTGAGATCCATAGTGGCGAGGGGATTTATCCCCGTTCGGTTGCGTAGCGACCGCAAAAATATCTGGTCTGCTGCGCAGCCCAGCGGGGATAAATCCCCTCGCCACAGTTGTTCATTCCTTCAGATGATCGGTGGGTCCCGGCAGGGAGAAAGCTGCTCGCGTGGCCGCGTTGGGCTACACCTTGAACCGCGCCACCGTCTGATGCAGCGACTCCGCCATGTGTGCCAGGTCCTGCCCCGCCGTATCGGTATGCTGGGCTCCCTGCAAGACCTGCTCGGACAGGTTGCGGATGCTGACCAGGTTGCGGTCCACCTCCCGGGCCACCAGCGCCTGTTGTTCGGTGGCACTGGCAATCATCAGGTTGCGCTCGTTGATCTGCGAGATCGAGCAGGCAATCGCGTCCAAGGCTTCGCCGGAGCGCCGGGCTACTAGCAACGTCGCCTGTACCAGTTCACTGCTGCTTTGCATCGCGGTTACCGCGTCCCCGCTTTCGCGGCGGATCGTGCCGATCATTTCCTCGATTTCCCGGGTTGACTCCTGGGTGCGGTGGGCCAGCGCCCTTACCTCATCGGCGACGACCGCGAAGCCGCGGCCGGCATCGCCTGCCCGGGCCGCTTCGATGGCGGCATTCAAGGCCAGCAGGTTGGTCTGCTCGGCGATGCTGCGGATCACGTCAAGCACCGAACTGATGTCCTGGACCCGCCCGGCCAGTTGCTGAATACGCTCCGCGGCTTCGCTCACGCCGTCGGCCAGCACGGAAATGGACGCTACCGTCTCCTGGACCTGCTCACGACCATCCAGGGCAGTCTGCTCGGAAATCCGCGATGCTTCGCTGGTGCTCATGGCATTGCGCGCCACATCATCCACCGCGGCGGTCATCTGGTTCACGGCTGCCGCCGCCTGTTCGATCTCGATTCCCTGCAGTTGCAAGGAACTGCTGGTCTGGCTGCTCACGGCGCTCAGCTCCTCGGAGGAACTGGCGACCCGATCCACCGAGGTCGCGATCTGCCGGACCATGGAGTGGAGGCTCTGCTGCATCTCGTGCATGTTACTCATCATGCTGTCGCCCGAGCCCGCCCCCACGGGCACCTCGATGGTCAGGTCGCCTTGGGCGATATGGCCCAGCATCCGCGCCGCATCACCGGGCTCACCGCCCAGTGGCCGGGTAACGCTGCGGGTCACCAGCACCGCGACCGTCGCCACCAGGGCCAGGCACGCCAGCACCATCATCAGCAAATGCAGTTGCGCGTCCTGGTAGCGTGTCTGGGCCCCGCGCTCACGCTCGTCAAAAAGACGGTCCTGCATCGCCATCAGTCCGTCCAGGCTCTGGTACATCGCCTGCTCCGCCGGGGTTACGGATTGCTCCAGCTGCAGCACCGCCTCATGGGGCACGTTCCGGTGAATCAAGCCCTGCATTTGCGAAAAAGCGGCCTGGTAGACCTCGCCATTCTTTTTCAGGGCCGCTAAAGCCGCCTTGCCTTCGGGCCTTCGATCAAGCAACGGCCCGAGCGTTGCCAGCGCTTTGTCGATGCGTTGCCGCGTGTTGTCGATGGACGTCTGGGCCAGGGGATCGTTCCTGTCGATCAACAGTTCGCGAATGTGGCTGGCGTTATCCCGCACCCCCGTGGCGATGGCCATGATCGGGGCGATTTTCGGCCAGTCTCGCTGGGCGACCACTTCGGCCTGGTCGCGCAATATCCGCAGGTCGTACAAGGCGTACAACGCCACGGCGATCAAAGCGATGGGCGCAATGGAAAAACCCATGACGATTCGCTGGGCAATGGTGAGTCTGGTCATTATCAAAACATTTCCTTTCAGGGGCTCTGTTCAACGAATCCTGGCCCGCAGGTACTGAGCCTGAGGCAGATGCCCGGGCAGCAGAACCTGCGCTCGCCGGATCCACGGCTGGTGCCGGTCCGGTGAAAATGAAGAGTGGAATAGAGGGCTCAGAAACTGCTGGAAATGCTAGTGCGGATGGACTGTTTCATGTTGTAGGGCGTTTCTGATTTGCAGCGCACGCAGGGAGAAATTCAGGCTGATTACCTGATTTCCTACGGAAAACGCCCACCTGCTGGTAAGCCGCGATCAATTACGCAACTGAAAACAACTCGATTGAATACTGTGGGCTCAACCGCTCGATTTGCGTCCTCCGAAAATCCCGTGGCGAGGGAGCTTGCTCCCGCTGGGCTGCGAAGCAGTCCCAAAACCTCTGCTCTCGGTGTGTCAGGTTCATCGCGGTAAGCCTCCTTGGGGCCGCTGCGCAGCCCAGCGGGAGCAAGCTCCCTCGCCACGAAAGCGGTCAAGAGCTCTCATCTCTCGCGCCCGGAGTAAATTTTATTGCACAAGAATCGTCGCGCCCGGTCGCATAATGGTCAGCGCTGTGATCCAGTCCACTCTCCACGCCACAACGCCCCGAAGCGCACCACCGACGTACACAAGGAATGCCCGATGCCCCCACGCTCCGCCCCTGCTTCAACTGCGGCTTTGCCCGAAGGCACCGGTTTTGTCCGGGTGCGTGGCGCCCGCGAACACAACCTCAAGAACGTCGATGTGGACATCCCCCGCGATGCCCTGGTGGTGTTCACCGGCGTGTCGGGTTCCGGCAAGTCATCGCTGGCCTTCTCCACGGTTTATGCCGAAGCCCAGCGCCGCTATTTCGAGTCGGTCGCGCCATACGCGCGGCGTTTGATCGACCAGGTGGGCGTGCCGGACGTGGACAGCATCGAGGGCCTGCCGCCGGCGGTTGCCTTGCAACAGCAACGCGGCACGCCCAGCGCACGTTCCTCGGTGGGCAGCGTCACCACGCTGTCGAGCCTGATCCGCATGCTCTACTCCCGCGCCGGCAGCTACCCGGCGGACCAGCCGATGCTGTACGCCGAGGACTTCTCGCCCAACACCCCGCAGGGCGCCTGCCCGGAGTGCCATGGCCTGGGACGGGTCCATGAGGTGACCGAGGCGTCCATGGTGCCCGATCCGTCGCTGACCATCCGCGAGCGCGCCGTGGCGGCCTGGCCCATGGCCTGGCAAGGCCAGAACCTTCGCGACATCCTGGTGACCTTGGGTTATGACGTCGACGTTCCCTGGCGCGACCTGCCGAAAAAGCAGCGCGACTGGATTCTGTTTACCGAAGAGACCCCCACCGTCCCGGTATATGCAGGGCTGACCCCAGCCCAGACCCGCGAAGCGCTCAAGCGCAAGCTCGAACCCAGCTATCAAGGCACCTTCAGCGGTGCCCGACGCTATCTGTTGCACACCTTCATGCATTCGCAAAGCGCGCAGATGCGCAAGCGCGTGGCGCAATACATGCGCGCCAGCCCCTGCCCGATGTGCGAAGGCAAGCGCCTCAAGCGTCAGGCATTGACCGTCACCTTCGCGGGCCTGGACATAGCGCAGTTGTCCAACCTGGCGCTGCTGGAACTGGCCGAAGTGCTCAAGACCGTCGCGGCCCCCGACTATCTGGAGCAACCCGAAGAGCCGGGCGACGTGCTCACCCACAGCCAGACCCGAGAGGCCCGCGAGCAACGCGCCGCCCGCGGCGACAACCCGCACGCCGGCGGACCGGATGCGCGCCACACGCCGAACCTGTCCCTCGAGAAGCGCCTGGCGGCCCAACGCATCGCCGCCGAATTGTTGGAGCGGATCGTCACGCTGATTGACCTGGGCCTTGGCTACCTGGCCCTGGAGCGCAGCACGCCGACCCTGTCCTCCGGCGAATTGCAGCGCCTGCGCCTGGCCACCCAGCTCAATTCCCAGCTGTTCGGGGTCATCTATGTCCTGGACGAACCTTCCGCCGGCCTGCACCCGGCCGACAGCGAGGCGCTGTTCGGCGCCTTGCAACGCCTGAAGGCCGCGGGCAATTCCGTGTTCGTCGTCGAACACGACCTCGACACCATGCGTCGCGCCGACTGGCTGATCGACGTCGGCCCGGACGCCGGTGAGCAAGGCGGCAAGGTCCTCTACAGCGGACCACCCGATGGCCTCGGTCAAGTGCCCGAGTCCCGGACCCGCGCCTACCTGTTCGCCGAAGACCGCGCCACCGCGCGCATCCCCCGTGAACCTGAGGATTGGCTGCGCCTGGAAGGCATCACCCGCAACAACCTCGACAACCTGAGCGCAGCGTTTCCACTCGGTTGCTTCACGGCGGTGACCGGCATTTCCGGGTCAGGCAAGTCCAGCCTGGTCAGCCAGGCCCTGCTGGACCTGGTCGGTGCCCATCTGGGCCAGGCCAGCCCCAACGCGGAAGCCGAGGAGCAGAGCCTGGAAGACGAACCGGTGCAAACCAGTGGCGGCCGGGTCAGCGCCGGGCTCGACGCAATCAAACGACTGGTGCAAGTCGACCAGAAACCCATCGGCCGCACGCCGCGCTCCAACCTCGCCACCTACACGGGGCTGTTCGATCACGTACGCAAACTGTTCGCCGCCACCGAACAGGCGCAGGCGCTGGGATTCGATGCCGGACGGTTTTCCTTCAACGTCGCCAAGGGTCGTTGTGAAACCTGTGAAGGCGAAGGCTTCGTCAGCGTCGAGCTGCTGTTCATGCCCAGCGTCTATGCGCCCTGCCCGACCTGTCATGGGGCCCGCTACAACCCGCAGACCCTGGAGGTGACCTGGCAGGGGCTGGACATTTCCCAAGTGCTGCAACTGACGGTGAACCAGGCTCTAGAAGTGTTCGCCGAACAAGCGTCGGCCAGGCGCTCGTTGCAAGTCTTGCAAGACATCGGCCTGGGTTATCTGCGCCTTGGCCAACCGGCCACCGAGCTGTCCGGCGGCGAGGCGCAGCGGATCAAGCTGGCGACCGAGCTGCAACGCAAGGCTCGGGGCGCGACCCTTTACGTATTGGATGAGCCTACCAACGGTCTGCACCCCCAGGACGTGGATCGCCTGCTGGTGCAGTTGAATCGCCTTGTGGACGAAGGCCATACGGTGGTTGTGGTGGAACACGACATGCGCGTGGTGGCGCAGAGCGACTGGGTCATCGACATCGGCCCGGGAGCCGGGACACAGGGCGGGAACGTGGTGGTGTGCGGTGCGCCAGAGGTCGTTGCAGACTGTGACGAAAGCCGCACCGCGCCGTTCCTGAAAAGAGCTTTGCAACCCGCACGATGAACCGTGGCGAGGGAGCTTGCTCCCTCGCCACGAAAGCACTCTTCACATGGCGCAGCTAGCGCCTCAGCCGCATTCACCCTGTGGGAGCGAGCCTGCTCGCGAAAGCGGTGTGTCAGCTTGCATCGAAGGGCCTGGAATAGCGTTTTCGCGAGCAGGCTCGCTCCCACACGGAACAGCGTTCGCACCAAAAAGCGTCAATGAAACGTTACACATCGACAATCCGCACAACCGTTTATCAGTTTTTTGACACTTCGCCGATATGCGGTCACAACTTTTTCGCTCCGCTGGGTCATAACACGGTGGTCGCCGATGGAATATTGGCAGTCACTTAGGTTTTTAGCCTGATACGGAGATAAGTCCATGATTTTCAACGTACAAGATTTTGGCGCCAAAGGAGATGGCGTCACCGACGACACGGCGGCCATTCAAAGCGCGATCGATGCGGCAGCGGCCGCGGGCGGTGGCCAGGTGTACATGCCCACCGGCACCTACATCGTTTCGGGAGGCGAGGAACCCTCCGATGGCTGCCTGATGCTCAAAAGCAACGTCTACCTGTACGGCGACGGCATGGGCGACACCACGGTCAAGCTGGCCGACGGATCGGACACCAAGATCACCGGCATCATCCGCTCGGCCTATGGCGAGGAAACCCACGACTTCGGCGTCAGCAACCTCACCATCGACGGTAACCGCGACGCCACCACCGGCAAGGTGGATGGCTGGTTCAACGGTTATATTCCCGGCGAGGAAGGCTACGACTCCAACGTCACCCTCGACAGCGTCGAGATCAAGGACTGCTCCGGGTACGGCTTCGACCCGCATGAGCAGACCGTCAACATGGTCATCAAGAACAGTGTGTCCCACGGCAACGGCCTGGATGGCTTCGTCGCCGACTTCCTCAGCGACAGCACCTTCGAAAACAATATTGCCTACGACAACGACCGCCACGGTTTCAACGTCGTCACCAGCACCCACGATTTCACCATGACCAACAACGTCGCCTACAACAACGGCGGCAACGGCATCGTCGTGCAGCGCGGCAGCGAAGATATCCCCTCTCCCAGCAACATCACCATCACCGGTGGCGAGGTCTACGGCAACGGCGCCGAAGGCGTGCTGGTCAAGCTGTCCAGCGACGTGACCGTCACCGGCGTGGATATCCATGACAACGCCAGCGCCGGGATCCGCATCTACGGCAGCAACCATGTCGAGGTCATCGACAACACCCTCAACAACAACTCGTTGGGCGGCGCGGTGCCGGAAATCATCATCCAGTCCTACGACGACACCCTCGGTGTGTCCGGCAAGTACTTCAACGGCAGCGACAACCTGATCCAGGGCAACGTCATCAGCGGCAGCAACCTGTCCACCTACGGCGTCGCCGAGCGCAACGAAGACGGCACCGATCGCAACGCGATCATCGCCAACACCATCAGCCACACCAGCAAGGGCGCCACGCTGGTCTATGGCGATGGCAGCTATGTCAGCGCCACCGTGCCGATGACCACCGTGCAAGGCACGGCGGGCAACGACGTCCTCACGGGCACCGCCGCCAGCGAAATTTTCTACGGTGCGGCCGGCAACGACACCATCAATGGCGCGGCCGGGAGCGATATCCTGGTGGGCGGCGCGGGCGTCGACAAACTCACTGGCGGCACGGGCGCCGACACATTCCGCTTCACCAGCC
Source organism: Pseudomonas sp. Z1-29 (assembly GCF_051131995.1). Classification (NCBI taxonomy): domain Bacteria; kingdom Pseudomonadati; phylum Pseudomonadota; class Gammaproteobacteria; order Pseudomonadales; family Pseudomonadaceae; genus Pseudomonas; species Pseudomonas sp. Z1-29. The sequence goes on from NZ_CP071645.1 coordinate 3,260,779, forward strand.
AGTCCGACAGCTATCGCAATGCAACGGCGAGCTTCGACGACACCATCACCGATTTCGACGTGACCCAGGACAAGATCGATCTTGCCGGCCTCGGCTTCACCGGCCTGGGCAATGGCCGTGGCGGCACCCTGCAAGTCAGCTACAACGCCAGCAGCGACCGCACCTACATCAAGGACTACGACGCCGATGCCAGCGGCAATCGCTTCGAACTGATTCTCTCGGGCAACCTGGCGAGCACCCTGACGGCGAGCAACTTCATCTTCAATCGGGTCATCACCGGCACCACCGGCAGCGACTCTTTGTTGGGCAGCGACACCGCCGATACCTTGCTCGGCCTGGCCGGCAACGACAGCCTCAGCGGTGGCGCGGGCGACGACAAGCTCGACGGCGGCGCCGGCATGGACACCCTCACGGGCGGCGCCGGGGCGGACACCTTCGTGTTCGCCAACCGGCTGGACAGCTACCGCAACTACAACACCGGTGGCGCCAACCTGGGCGATTTGATCACCGACTTCAACATCGCTGCCGACAAGATCGACCTCTCCGCCATGGGCTTCACCGGCCTGGGCGACGGCAAGAACAATACCGTCTACCTGGTGCTCAACAGCGCCGGCACCAAGACCTACATCAAATCCCTGGAGGCCGATGCCAACGGCAACCGCTTCGAAGTGGCACTGGACGGCAATTACCTCAACACCCTGACCAGCGCCAACTTCGTCTTCGCGACAACATCGCCGACCAACCAGGCACCGGTGCTAGCCACGCCATTGCTGGACCAGAACGCCAGCGAAAAGACGCCCTTCAGCTACGTGGTGCCGGCCACCAGTTTCACCGATCCGGACAATGACAGCCTCAGCTACACCGCCAAGCTGGCCGATGGTAGCGCCCTGCCCAGCTGGCTGACGTTCGACGCCGCCACCCGCACCTTCAGCGGCACGCCACCCGACACGGCATCGGGCACTTACTCGATCCAGGTCACCGCGACCGACGGCAGCAACGCCACCGTCAGTGACAGCTTTACCCTGGCGGTGCAGGACGTGCCCGGCTCGGTGGTGATCAACGGCACGCCAAACAACGACACGCTGACCGGCACCGTCGCCAACGAACAGATTTTCGGTGGCGCGGGCAACGACACCCTCAATGGCGCAGCGGGCAACGACATCCTGGTGGGCGGCACGGGCGTGGACAAACTCACCGGCGGCACGGGCGCCGATGTGTTTCGCTACACCTCCAAGCTCGACAGCTACCGCACCGGTTCCACCAGCGCCAGTGACCAGATCCTCGATTTCGACGTGGCCGCCGACAAGATCGATGTCGCGGCGCTGGGCTACACCGGTCTGGGCAACGGGCTCAACGGCACGCTGCAAGTCAGTTACAGCTCGTCAACCAACCGCACGTACCTGAAGGACCTCACGGTCGATGCCAACGGCAACCGCTTTGAAATCTCCCTGGCGGGAAATTTCGTCAGCAGCCTGACCGCCAATCACTTTGTCTTTGCCGACCAGAACACCCCGACCAACGTGGCGCCGGTGGTAGTCACTCCGCTACTCGACCAGAACGCCAGCGAAAGCACGCCGTTCAGCTACACGGTGGCCAACAACAGCTTCAGCGACGCCAACCAGGACGTGCTGACCTACACCGCGACCCTGGCCAATGGCAGCGCCCTGCCCTCGTGGCTGAGCTTCAACGCCAGCACGCTGACTTTCAGCGGCACGCCCACCAGCACTGCGTCCGGCAACTACGACGTGCTGGTCAAGGCCACCGATCCGTCCGGCGCATCGGTCAGCGACAGCTTTGCCCTGGTGGTCGCCGATGCGCCCGCCAACACCATCACCGGCACGGCCAATGCCGAAAGCCTCAACGGTACGGCAGGCGCCGACCTGATCCTCGGCCTGGGTGGCAACGACACCATCAAGGCTGGGACCGGTGCCGACATCATCGACGGTGGCGCCGGAAGGGACTCGCTGTATGGTGACGCCGGCGCCGACACGTTCCGCTACAGCAACCTGTCCGACAGCTACCGGGACTACGACACCGGTGGCGTCACGGCCACGGACACGATCTATGACTTCACCGTCGGCGTCGACAAGATCGACGTCTCCGGGCTGGGTTTCCTCGGCCTCGGCGACGGCAGCAACGGCACGCTCTACATGACGTTGAATGCGGCCGGCGACAAGACGTATGTCAAGTCCAGCCAGGCTGATGCCGATGGCAACCGTTTCGAGATCGCCCTGAACGGCAACTACCTCAACACCCTGACCGCCAGTGATTTCGTCTTCGGCGAACGCGCCCAGCAAGACATCCTCTATCTGCCGACGCTCGGCCAATCCAACGCACGCCTGCTGCGCATGAGCGAGGATGACGATCAGTCCGGCACCTCGATGCTGGTCAATGACCTGAACAAGTACACCACCTATGACGTGCGCAGTCAGTTCAGCGACGCCGACGGCAACGGCATCGACATCGCAGTGGGTGGCAGCACGGTCAACGGCTTGTCGACCCTCGGCGCCGAGGAGCTGAAGTTGTGCTGGTGGCTGACCGACACCAACCAACCCGGGCCGGCATTGCTGCGCGCCGTGACCTTGTTGCGCGACCAGCTCACCGAACTCAAGGCCATCGACAACGTGACCATGGGTATCATCTGGGGCCAGGGCGAGGAAGCCGCCCAGGAGATCGCCCGCTCCACCGACAAGGCAGCGGCTGCGGCGGCCTACAAGGCGTCGACGCTGAAGGTTTTCGATTACCTGCACGCCCAACTCGGCAATTTCAACGTGTACCTGATGGAAACCGGTCACTACGAGCAGGACGCCGCGCGTGCCCGTGGTTACTCGGAGGAAAAGATTGCTTCCATCGTCGAGGGTGTGGGCTACGTCCGCGCCGTCCAGGAAGCCATCGCCGCCGAGCGCGCCGATGTGAAACTGGCGGTGGACTACAACGACCTGCCCTTGCGTTATGAAGTCGATCCGTTGGTGTATCCCGACGATGTCTGGCACCTGCACGAGGAGTCGGCGGAAATCGTCGGCCAGCGCCTGGCGGACTACATCGCCAATGACCTTGGCTTCCAGGGCAACCCCAACGACAACAACAGTGTGCAGGACATTTTCGACGGCGCGCAGAACGAGGGCGGGAAGATTTCCGGCACCGACCAGGCCGACACCCTGGTAGGCAGTTCCGGCAACGACATACTGGACGGTGACCTGGGTGCCGACTCGTTGACCGGCGGCGATGGTAACGACATCTACGTCGTCGACAACGCGTTCGACAGCGTGGTGGAAACCAATACCTCGACTTCGCAGATCGATACGGTACAGGCCTCGGTCAGTTGGACCCTGGGCGCCAACCTGGAAAACCTGGTGCTGACCGGCGTGTCGGACATCGACGGCACCGGTAACGAACGGCGCAACTTCATCACCGGTAACGCCGCCAACAACGTGCTCAATGGCGCGGTGGGAGCGGACAGCATGAGCGGCGGCGACGGCAACGACACCTACTACGTCGACAACGCCAGCGATACCGTGATCGAGACCAGCAGCAACCCAGTGTCCGGCGGCATCGACGGCGTCCACAGCAGCCTCGCTACCTACACCTTGGGCAACAACGTGGAGAATCTGTACGTCGACAGCGCCGGGGCCGCCAACGGGATCGGTAATGCACTGAACAACACGCTGTTCGCCGGCGTGGGCGACAACGTCCTGGACGGACGCGATGGCAACGACACTGCCTCCTACGACCGGGCCCTGGCCGGGGTGACCGTGAACCTGTCGACGTCCGCGCAGCAGAACACGGTGGGTTCCGGGCTCGACACGCTGAAGTTCATCGAGAACCTGACGGGCAGTGCCTACGCCGACACGCTGTCGGGCAACAGTGCCGGAAACATCCTCAACGGCGGTGCCGGCAATGACACGCTGGTGGGCGGCTCGGGCGATGACCGGCTGATCGGCGGCGCCGGCGCTGATAACCTCACCGGCGGCACTGGCGCGGATACCTACGCGTTTACTGCGCTGTCGGACATGGGCGTCGGCGCCGCGCGGGATGTGATCAACGGCTTCAAGACGGCTGAGCTGGATAAACTGGACTTCACCGGCCTGGACGCCAACCCGCTGACCGCCAGCATCGATGCCTTTACCTTCATCGGCAGCAACGCCTTCGACGCCAGCAACGCCACCGGCCAACTGCGTTTTGTCGATGGCATCCTCTACGGCAGCGTCAATGCCGACGCCACCGCCGAGTTCGAGTTCGAACTGGTGGGCGTCAAGGAGCTGCACGCCAGCGACTTCACCGCCTGAGTGAACGAGGGGGCTGCTGCGCAGCCCAGCGGGAGCAAGCTCCCTCGCCACAACAGCACTGATGAAGCAAACCCTGTGGGCAGGAAGCATCGGGGCCCAGGGCAGTGCCCCTTGTGGGAGCGAGCCTGCTCGCGAAAGCGGTGTGCCAGGCTGAACGGCGTTGAATGTACTGCCGTCATCGCGAGCAGGCTCGCTCCCACACGGTGCATCCGTGGCGAGGGAGCTTGCTCCCGCTGGGGTGCGCAGCAGCCCCAAAAAGGTTGATGGGGTCCAGCCTGACACCGCGCGGTGATTGGCTTTGGGGGCGCTTCGCACCCCAGCGGGAGCAAGCTCCCTCGCCACAACAGCATTGATGAAGCAAATCCTCGTGGGCAGGAAGCATTGGGGCCCAGGGCAGTGTCCCCTGTGGGAGCGAGCCTGCTCGCGAAAGCGGTGTGCCAGGCTGAACGGCGTTGAATGGACTGCCGTCATCGCGAGCAGGCTCGCTCCCACACGGTGCTTCCGTGGCGAGGGAGCTTGCTCCCGCTGGGGTGCGCAGCAGCCCCAAAAAGGTTGATGGGGTCCAGCCTGACACCGCGCGGTGATTGGCTTTGGGGGCGCCTCGCATCCCAGCGGGAGCAAGCTCCCTCGCCACAGAAGCGATGCGGCTCGGCCGGTTCCTTAGAACAGGCTTTGCACCTGTTCCAGCACCGCGCGGTTCATCTGGCCGGTGTGGGTGTGCAGGCTTACATAACTTTCGAGCATGTCCAGCTTGGTATCGAGCAGGTCGCGGCGTGCCTGGAACAGGCGTTGCTGGGCATCGAGGATGTCGACCGTCGAGCGCACGCCGCCCTGGAAACCCTTCTCGGTCGACGTCAGCGCCCGCTGGTTGGATTCCACCGCCCGTAGCATCGCCTTGCTCTTGGCGAAGCCCGCCACCACGCCCAGATAGTCGGTTTCGATAGCCTCGGCCAGCTCCTGACGCTGCACATCGTAATCGGACTGGGCCCCGGCCAGCTGGGCCTCGGCCTTGGCCACCGATGCACGCACCGCGCCGCCGCGATACAACGGGATATCCAGTTGCACCCCGACGTAGTAAGTGTCCTGGCGCGGGTCGAGCTCCTGGTACTGGCGGGTTTCCCGACGGGTCAACTGAGTGGTGAGCGACAACGTCGGATAATGCCCGGCGCGCTGGCTGTCGGCCTGGGCCTCGGCGACTTTTACCGCCGCCAACCGCGCCGCCAGCTCCGGACTGGCCTCACGGGCAATCGTTGTCCAATACGGCAGATCCTGCTCCGGCGGGATCGGGCTGCCGGCGGGGAGTTCTTCGCGCATCGCCTGGATGTCGTCGATCGGCACGCTGGCCCGCCCCGACAGTGCTCGCAGCGCAGCCACGCGGCGGGCCTGGGCTTCGGTTTCCTGAGCCTCGACCAGATCGAGCCGGGCCTGGGCCTCGTCGATATCGGTGATCGCTCCCTGGCCGCCCTCATAGAGCTTTTTGCTCTGGAGGACCAAGCCACTGATAGCGGTTTTCTGCTGGGCGATCAGCTTGAGTTCGTTCTCGGCCCGGGCCACGTCGAAATAGCCCTTGGCGACCCGATCGAACAGGGTCTGGCCGGCCACATCGAATTGTTGACTACCCAGCGCCCCCCGCGCCTTGCCTTCCTGATAAGCCGCCCAACGCCCCTTGTCATAGAGCGCCTGCTGCGCGGCCAGGGTCACACTGTTCGCCTGGTAATCGTTGCTGTTGACGTAACTGCTGTCGTCGCCGCCATCGGTACGCCCGCCATAGCCATAACGCGACGACAGCGACACTTGCGGATAAAGACCGCCACGGCCGATCGCCTCCTCCTGCCGCGACGCGTCGTAGGCATGGGTCGCCGCCTGCAAGGTCGGATCGTTGAGGCGCGAGGCATCGTAAGCGGCGATCAGGCTCAGCCCGCCCTCCGCCGCCCAGACGGGGCCGATCACCGCCCAACTGGTGCACAGGCTCAACAGCACACGGACGCCATAACGGCAACGGTCGGTCATGCTCATTCCTCTTTGAAGGCCGCCAGCAAGCGTTCGCGCAAGGGTTTCATCAGGTAATTCATCAAGGTCCGTTCACCGGTCACCACGGTGACGTCGGCAAGCATGCCGGGGCGCACCAGCAGCCCGGCGCTCTGCAGCGAAACGACGGTGTCGGCGGGAATCTCGACCTTGGCGGAGAAATATGGCTGGTGGGTCTGCTGGTCGATCAACTGGTCCGCCGACACGGTGGTGATCGTGCCGGTTACCGTCGGCGTGTCCACCCGTTGCAACGCAGTGAAATGCACGTGCACCGGCAGCCCTGGGCTCAGCTTGTTGGCCATCAGCGGATCAAAACGCGCGGTGATCGCCATCGGCGCATCCAGCGGCACCACCTGCATCAGCGTCTGCCCGGCCTGGGCGACGCCGCCGACCGTATGGATCGACACGTCCATGACCTGCCCCGCCACCGGCGCGCGGATCGCCCCGTTATCCACCTCAAACTGCAAGGCGCGGATCTGATCGGCATAACCGGCGGCCTCGGCCGAGACCTCGCTGAGTTGGGTTTCGGCATCGCGCCGGAATTCCTGCTGCGCCTGCAAGGCCTTGAGCCGGCTTTCGTTGATTGCCTGGCGCGTGCGGCCGACATCGCCAATGCCGGAAGCGATCTGCCCGGCCAGTTGCGCCGCGTTGCGCTCGGCCTCGAAGAGTTTGTTGCGCGGCACGTAGCCTTCCCGAGCCAATTCGCGCAAACCTTCAAGCTCTTGCTGCTGAAAACGCATCTGCGCGTCGTAGTTGCGCTTGACCCCTTCATAGCCCTGCAACTGTTGCTGCAAGGCGCCGACTTCATGTTCGATGATCTGCAGGCGGCTGCCCAGTTCGGCACGGCGTGTCAGGAACAGTTGCTTCTGCAGCGCCATGGCCGCCTTGACGCGCGGCTCCTCGGCGCGCTCCAGCAATTGCGCCGGCCAGTGGATTTCATCGGCGCCGAGGCGCTCGGCCATCAAGCGCGCCTCGATGCTGCGGTCATTAAGCAGCTTGCCCAGGGTCACGTCCAACTGCGCTTGGGCCTGCACCGTGTTGAGCTGCACCAGCAACTGGCCCTGGCTGACGCGGTCGCCGTCGCTGACCAGCAGCTTTTCCACGACCCCGCCCACCAGCGATTGCACTGCCTTGCGCTCGCCCGCCACCACCACGGTGCCGCTGCCGACCACACCCTGGTCGAGCGGCGCCAGGCACGCCCAAAGCAGGAAACCGCCCAAGGTCAGGGCCAGGAAGACCACGCCGTAGCGCGCCGCGCCGCCGGCATCGGTACTGGCGTTGGGTAGCGTGTTGCTGCTGAGCACGCTCAAGCCGTGGTCGCCGTGGGCCGGCGTCGCCGGTTTCAAATCACGCATCTTTACCCGCCTCCCGCACGGCCGTCGGCCTTGGGCCTGGCATCAGCGCCTTGAGCACCCGGTCGCGCGGGCCGAACGCCTGCTGGGTACCGTCCTTCAGCACCAGGATGTGATCCACTACCGCCAGAACGTTGGGCCGGTGGGTGATCAACACCACCGTGCTGCCGGCGGCCTTGAGCACACCGATGGCCTGCACCAGCGCGAGTTCGCCGGCTTCGTCGAGGTTGGAATTGGGCTCGTCGAGGACGATCAGCGAAGGGCTGCCATAAAGCGCACGGGCCAGGCCCAGGCGCTGCTTCTGTCCGCCGGACAGGCCAAGCCCGCCGGGGCCCAGCGGCGTGTCGTAGCCCTTGGGGAATCTCAGGATCATTTCGTGAATGCCCGCGTGACGACTGGCGGCGATGATCTTGTCGGCGTCCTGCTCGCCGAAACGGGCGATATTGTCAGCGACACTGCCATCGAACAGTTCGATGTCCTGGGGCAGATAACCGAGGTACGGGCCCAAGGCGTCATGGGACCACTGGCTGATCTCGGCATCGTCCAGCCGCACCGAGCCACCCATGGCCGGCCACACGCCAACCAATGCCCGAGCCAAGGTCGATTTGCCGCTGGCGCTGGGCCCGACCACCGCCAGTACCTCGCCCTTGTCCAGGCTGAAATTGATGCCACGCAGGAGCGGCTGCGTCGCACCCGGCGGCCCCACGTAGAGCTGCTCCAGGCGCACCGCGCCCGTTGGCGGCGGCAATGGCATGCGCAGGCGATCGCGAGGATGTTGCGCGAGCAGCTGGCTCAGACGCTGGTAACTCTGGCGCCCGGCGTTGAATTGCTTCCACGAACCAATGGCGATTTCCACCGGCGCCAGGGCGCGCCCCAGCAACAACGACATGGCAATCATCATGCCCGCCGACAATTGCCCTTCGAGTACCAGCAGCGCCCCCAGCCCCAAGGCCAGGGACTGGCCGGAAATCCGCACGAAACGGGTCGCCGAAGTGATACGCGCACCGCGATCACTGGCATGCGCCTGCGCCGCGATGATCCGTTGCTGCAGCAGGCTCCAGCGCTGGCGCAGCGGCCCGAGCATGCCCAGGGCCTGGATGACCTCGGCATTCTGCAGGGTGCTGTTGACGTAGATCGACGATTGCACGCCCAGCCGATTGGCCTCCCCCAGGCGCGTGCGGGTCGCCAGCTCGCCCCACAGTGCCAGGCCGACCAGCAACGCTGCGAGGATCAGGGTCAGCACGCCGAACCAGGGGTGGATGATGAACGCCACCAGCAGGAAAATCGGCAACCACGGTGCATCGAGCAAGGCGATCAGCCCCTGGCCGGTAATCAGTTGGCGCAGGGTGGCCAGGTCACTCAGCACCTGCGCCGGGTTGGCGTTGTGCTCGCGCAGGCTGCGGGCGAACGCTGCATCGAAAATCCGCTCGCCCAAGGCATCGTCCAGCCCGGCGCTCATGCGGATCATCACTTCGCCACGCACCCACTCGATCAACGCACTGAACATGAACAGCCCGAGAGCGATCAAGGTGAGCATGAACAGCGTGGTTTCGTTGCGACTGGTGAGGACCCGATCGTAGACCTGCATCATGTACAGCGATGGCACCAGCACCAGCAGATTGATCACGCCGCTGAAGAGGGCCAGCGACCAGAATACCCGGCGATAACTCAACAAAGCGGCGCCGATGTCATGCCGAGGATCAAGAAAAAAACCCATAGAGAATCAACCCGCAAAAGGAATAAACGGTCCCGGCGCAATCCATTGCGAGCTATTTGCCTTGAGGCGTCAGAAAAAAAGCGCCATGTAGCTGACATTGTCGCCATCGGTGGCGAACGTCGGTGCTACGGGCGCCAAGTACTGACAACGTAAGCAAGGGTTAGTTGCCGGGGGGAGTTTGGGGTTTTTTAGGCGATCAGTAAAGGAAGGGGCTGCTGCGCAGCCCAGCGGGAGCAAGCTCCCTCGCCACGGGAATGTCTTAGGCCGAGGGTCTATGGAGGCTAGCCGAGGAAACCGCCTCTTCAGGCTGCGGAGATTGCCGCGAAGTCACCAGGCCGACAAAGGAAATGACCAAGGCCAGGCCTAGGGTGGTGCTCACTTCGCTGCGGTGCTCGGGAGTCACCATCATCACCGCCAGGGCCGCGCAGATAAACACGATCACCGCCCAGGTGAGCCAGGGAAACAGCCACATGCGAAAGCCCAGCTCGACGCCTTGGCGAAGCAGCTTGCGGCGCATACGCAACTGGGACACAGCGATCGCCAGGTACACCAGCAAGGCGATGGCGCCGGAGCTGGCGAGCAGGAACTGGAACAACCCGGCCGGCATGAAGTAGCTGAACAAGGTGATGCCCAAGCCCAGTACCGTACTGGCTATCACCGCTGCCCGGGGCACGCCAGCGGACGAAGTCACTTCCACCACCCTCGGCGCATCACCACGCCGGCCGAGGGAATAGAGCATGCGTGAAGCAATGTAGATGGAGGAGTTCATGCAACTGGCCACGGCAATCAATACCACCACGTCCACCATGAATTTGGCGTGGGGAATGTTCATCAACTCCAGCGCCCGCTGGTAGGAGCCCACCGAGGCCAGGAGCGGATCGTCCCAGGGCACCACGGAAATCACCACGAAGATCGACAGCAGATAAAACACGCCGATGCGCCAGATCACCGAGCGCGTGGCCTTGGCGATGTTCTGTGCCGGGTTGCTGGATTCGGCGGCGGCAATCGTCACCGCCTCCGTACCAATGAAACTGAACATGATGGTGATGAAGGCCCCGACCACGGCGGACAAGCCATTGGGCGCGAACCCGCCGTGTTCCTCCATCAAGCGACTCAAGCCGCTGGCTTCGCGCTCGGGAATCCAGCCCATCAGCACGGCGAATCCCAGGGAGATGAAACCGATGATCGCGATCACCTTGGCCATGGCGAACCAGAACTCGAACTCGCCGTATTTGGACACGCTGAACAGATTGGTCACGGCCAGGGCAATGATCGACACCGAGGCAAACAGCCAGGCATCAACGGAGGGAAACCACTGGTTGAGTACATGACCCGCGGCGAGCGCCTCGATGGGAATCACCAGCACCCAGAACCACCAGTACAACCAACCGATGGTGAAGCCTGCCCAGCGCCCGATCGCCTGGTCGGCGTAGGTGGAGAACGAGCCGGTGTCTGGCCGGGCTACCGCCATTTCGCCAAGCATGCGCATGACGAGCACCACCAGCAGACCGGAAAAAAGATAAGCCAACATGACGGCCGGACCGGCAGCGGCGATCGCATGGCCCGAGCCGACAAACAGGCCGGCGCCGATGATCCCGGCGATTGAAAGCATGGTGACGTGACGAGGCTTGAAGCCCTGCGCCAAGTGGCCGTTCGAATCCTTGAAGCTCGGGCTGGTCATGGTTTTTTATTCTCTTGTCGACATTGTGGCGTGTCGAGGGACCGTCGGTGCTGCTGGTTTCGCTCCTCCTCAAAGCGGCACACCCTGGATGTCTGATCCGTCCCTCGCGAATTGGGCTCTGCAGTAAAGTTGAGCCACGTTACCCGCCTACACTCCCGATTTAGTTACCTGTGAGCGCCGCCTTTTTGCCTGATCTCGCCAAACCCGGTCCTGCGTAGAGGCTCTGCGGCTGACGACGAAGGCGGCTCATCGCCTTAAGCATATAACTCTATGTTATTTGTTTTATTTTTTTTAGATCATTTAGATTAAGCCTTAAGCCCAATGGCTTCGCACGGTGATACCACCAAGGAGCGTTGGTCCTCACCCAATCATCACCGCACTCTCATAAACGGGCCACCGTCATGCAGCTTCTTACGCTTCCTCCCTCCCCCGGCCTGGCTACCTCGATCCGCGCCACGGCCCAAGTGTTCGCCGATCCCAGCTCCCAGGCACTGCTGACGCACTTGCAGCAAGTCGCGCCCAGTGACGCCAGCGTGTTGATCATTGGCCAGACCGGTACTGGCAAGGAGCTGGTCGCCCGCCACGTCCATAACCTCAGTGCTCGACGCGACAAACCGTTCGTGGCGGTGAACTGCGGGGCGTTTTCCGAGACGCTGGTGGAGGCCGAATTGTTCGGCCATGAAAAAGGCGCGTTCACCGGCGCCTTGACCGCCAAGGCCGGGTGGTTCGAAGAAGCCGACGGCGGCACGCTGTTCCTCGATGAAATCGGTGACCTGCCATTGCCGATCCAGGTCAAGCTTCTGCGCGTTCTACAAGAGCGTGAAGTGGTCCGCCTCGGCTCGCGCAAGCCCATCAGGATCAATGTGCGGGTGCTGGCGGCCACCAACGTGCAACTGGAAAAAGCCATCAACGCCGGGCATTTTCGCGAAGACCTGTATTACCGACTGAGTGTGGTCAGCCTGGTGCTCAAGCCGTTGCGCGAGCGTCCCGGCGACATCCTCCCGCTGATTCGCCATTTCATCGCCGAGTACAGCCGCAGGCTCGGTCATGGCGAGGTGACGCTGGATGCCCAGGCCCAGCGCAAACTGCTCGACTACTCGTGGCCGGGAAATATTCGCGAACTGGAAAACGTCATCCATCACACCTTGCTGATCTGCCGCAACAAGGTGATCGGCGTGCAGGACCTGCACCTGTCGAACTTTCGCATCGAGCGCCAGGACGCGTCCCAGGACAACACGCCGCAAACCACCGAGGCACTGCTGGAAAAAGCCTTCGAGCAACTGCTTGAGCAAGCGCACGGCGATGTCTATGAAAAAGTCGAAGCTGCCCTGCTGCGCACCGCCTACCGCTACGCCAGTTGCAACCAGGTCCACACCGCAAGCCTGTTGGGCCTGAGCCGCAACGTCACCCGCAGCCTGCTGATCCGGATCGGCGAGCTGGTGGTCAACAAACGGCGCCCGGCGCTGAGTACGCGCGATGGTCGGGTGGTCAACCTTTCAACCTGAGCCAACGTTCACCTGTGGCGAGGGAGCTTGCTCCCGCTGGGCTGCGAAGCAGCCCCAACCTGTCGCTGTGATGTCAGATCCACTCAATCAGCTGCATTGGGGGCGCTATGCGCCCCAGCGGGAGCAAGCTCCCTCGCCACGGGTTCGCTGTCTGGACGAAAGGCCATCACCACGCCGGGCGGCTTTCGCAAAAGCGACCCAAGTCGTCAGGATTCCTTGCTGCAATCGCGCGGCGTGATGCCTTTGTCCTTGGCGTATTGCTGCGAAGACGCTTCGATGATCGGCCGCAGCAACGCGCGGTCGGCCTGCACCCAGTCACTGATCAGCTTCCACTGCGTGCCGTCCCACTGCTGGAAGCGCACCGCGCCGCCGCCCTCGTGGTCCGAGCAGGACAATTGCAACGGCTGCACCAACCCCAGCGCCCCCAGCTCCTTGAGACGTGCATCATCGAGCTTGAGATTCTCGAAGCCCCACCGAACCTGCTCGCCGGTCAACGGTTGCTGGCCGAACTTCTGCTGGGCAATGCGCAGCGCCTCGACGTTGAGGATGCCGTTGACCACGCCCAGGTTGTAATACACCGTGCCGAAACGCTTGGGGTCCGCCAGGTCGCCATGGCCGGCGTCGACCACGTCCTTCTTGATGCCTTGCAGCACCGGGAAACCGGTGCCCGACGGGTGCGTGGTGATCGCGATGAAACCCTTGGCCGCAGCACCGGCAGGCGCGGCGTCATCCTCGGAGTTGCTCCAGATGTTGCCGATGATGTGATCGGCCGGGAACCCGACTTTCTGCGCGGTTTTCAGCGCCACCGGGTTCATCACACCCCAGCCGCGCAGGATTACCCAGTCAGGTTTTTCCCGACGGATATTCAACCACTGCGACTGTTGCTCGTTGCCCGGATGCGGCACTTCGAGCAAGGTCAGCGCAAAACCGTATTTATCCGCCAGGGTCTGCAACACCTTGTTGGTTTCCTTGCCGTACGGCGAGCCGTGGTACAGGGTGACGATCTTCAGGCCCCTGAGTTTGTCCAGCCCACCGGCGCGCTGGCCGATGTAGTTGATGATCGCCGACACCTCGGAGTACGGGTTCAATTGCAGCGGGAAGACATAGGGAAACACGCTTCCATCGGTGGAGTCGGTGCGGCCGTGGTTGATGGTGATCAGCGGCAGTTTGTCGGCGGTGGAGCGCTCCAGCGTGGCGTAGGCGATGCCCACTGACAGCGGGTTGGTCGCAGCCGCCGGTGTGCCATTCAAACCTTTCTTCAGGCGCTCGTAGCACTCGACGCCCTTCTCTACCACGTACTCGGTTTCGCATTCGCTCCAGGTCAGCTTCACCCCGTTCACGCCGCCGTTGGCGTTGACGTACTTGAGGTAGTCGATGAAGCCACCAAAAAAACCCGTACCGCCGGCCGCATAGGGACCGACGCGATAGCTTTGCAGCGGGAAATATTGCTCGTTGTCCGCCTGCACGGTGAACGCGGCGGCGGTGAGGCTCAGGGCCAGTGCGAGGGTGCTGGCGAATGATCGTTTGAACATCGGATTTTCCTTGTTATGGAGCCATAGAGAAATCAACGGTGGCGCTGTTCAGTAGCGCAGCGGCCACAGCCGCGCACGCTGGCGAAGTCGTTGCCAGAGGCGCGCAAGGCCCTCCGGTTCCTTGATCAGGAACAGGATGATCAGCGCGCCGAAAAACATTTTTTGCAGGTTTTCCACCTGGCCGGCATCGATCAGCCCGCCGGGCAGCAGCGACACCAGGTTGGAAAGCAGCACCGGAAACAGCACGATGAAGGCCGCCCCGAGGAAGTTGCCCAGCAAGCTGCCGAGCCCGCCGATAATGATGATGAACAGGATCTGGAATGAGCGATTGAGATCGAAGCCATGGGGTTCGACGGTGCCCAGATAGGCGAAGGCCCAGAGCGCGCCGGCCACGCCGAGGTAAAAGCCGCTGATGGCAAAGGCCAGCAGCTTGGTTTTCGCCAGAGGAATGCCGATCACCGCCGCGGCCGTGTCCATGTCGCGCACGGCCATCCACTGGCGGCCCAATTCGCTGCGCACCAGGTTCTTGCCCAGCCAGAACAGCGCCACCACCACCGTCAGGGTCAACAGATAACGGCCGGCCGGCGCGTCCAGGTTCACGCCGAAAATATCCAGGCGCGGCGCGCTGACCACCCCCGACGCGCTGTCGTTGGAAAACCAGCCAAAGCGGGTCAGCGTCCAGATCACGAAGAACTGCGCCGCCAATGTCGAGACCAGCAGATAGAAGCCCTTGATGCGCAGGCTCGGCAGGCCGAACAGGAGCGACACCAGCGCCGCCGTCAGCCCGCCCAAGGCAATGCTGAACAACAACGGCAAACCGCCGACACGCACTTCAAGGTTGTAGGTGGCGAACGCCCCCACGGCCATGAACGCCGCAGAACCCAGGGACAACTGCCCGGCGTAACCGGTGAGCAGATTGAGCCCCAACCCGGCCAGGGACAGCACCAGAAACGGAATCAATATCGCGCTGAGCCAGTAGTCATTGCCCAGCCATGGCACCACGACGAATGCAACCAGCAGCAGCGCCGCCAGCCCGTGGCGATCCTGGCGCAAGGCAAAGACCCGGCGGTCCTCGGCATAACGGGTGTTGAACTGACCTGCTTCTCGATAAAACATGCTGCTCTCCTAGACCCGTTCGATGGCGCGTTCGCCAAACAGCCCGGCCGGACGCACCAGCAGGAACAGCAGCGCCAGCGCGTAGGGAAACCAGTTTTCGATGCCACTGCCGATGAACGGCCCGAGATATACCTCCGCCAATTTTTCCGAAGCGCCGATGATCAGCCCGCCGACAATCGCCCCGCTGATCGAGGTGAACCCGCCAATGATCAACACCGGCAAGGCCTTGAGCACCACCAGCGACAACGAGAACTGCACGCCCAGGCGAGCGCCCCAGAGCAGGCCGGCGACCAGCCCGACGAACCCCGCCACCGTCCACACCACGACCCAGACCCGCTGCAAGCGAATACCCACGGCCAGCGCCGCCAGCGGGTCATCCGCCACGGCTCGTAGCGCCAGGCCCAAGCGGGTCTTGTTGAACAGCCAGGACAGCAGCGCCACCAGTGACGCGGCGGTCAGCGCGGCGAAAATGTCGAACTGCGACAACAGCATCCCGCCCAGCTCCAGCGGTTCATCACTGATGCCCAAGTCCAGGCCATGCACCTGGGCACCCCACAACGCCTGGGCGAAACCTTCGATGACATAGGAAAGCCCAAGGGTGGCCATGAACAGCGTGATCGGCGATCGATTGACCAACGGGCGCAACACCACACGCTCCACTGCCACGGCGATCAGCAGCATCGCCACCAGGCTGATGAGAAACGCCAGCCAGAACGGCACGCCGCGCTCCAGCAGGCTGACGAAGGTCAGCGCCGAGAACAGCACCATCGCGCCCTGGGCGAAGTTGAACACCCCGGAGGCCTTGTAGATCAGCACAAAACCGATGGCCACCAAGGCGTACATCACCCCGGCCAGCAGCCCGCCAATCAATACTTCAAAGAAAAATTCCATAGCGTTTCCTGTTTTGCGGGCGCAGCTTGCCGACCCTTCCTGACGGAAAGGCGTCGCATTGCAAAAAATCAGTGTCGAGTGCCGAGGTAAGCCGAAATGACCTCGGGGTTCTGCCGTACCACATCCGGGGCGCCGTCGCCGATCTTGCGACCGTAATCGAGCACCACCACGTGGTCGCTGATGTTCATGACCACGCCGATGTCGTGCTCGATCAACACCACCGTAGTGCCCAGCTCACGGTTGATGTCGACAATGAATCGGCTCATCAGCTGTTTCTCCTCGGCGTTCATGCCCGCCATGGGCTCGTCGAGAAGCAACAACCGCGGCTCCGCCGCCAGGGCGCGGGCCAGCTCCACGCGCTTCTGCAAACCGTAAGGCAAGGTGCCCACCCATGCGTCGCGCCACGGCTGCAAACGCAAGAACTCGATGACCCGCTCGGCCGCTTCGCGCTGGCTGTCGTCCTCCTTACCGGCCCGCCCGATACGCAACACCTGCTCAATCCAGGTGCTGCGACGCTTGAGGTTGCGCCCGGTGAGCACGTTGTCGAGCACGCTCATGCCCTTGAACAGCGCGATGTTCTGGAACGTCCGGGCGACGCCCCGCACCGCCACGTCGTGGGCGCGCATGCCGCGGCGCTCGCGATTCTCGAAACGTATGCGCCCTTGCTGGGGTTGGTAGACCCCGCTGATGATGTTGAGCAATGAACTCTTGCCGGCGCCGTTGGGGCCGATCAAGGCGCAGATCTCGCCGGCGGCAACGCTGAAGCTGATGTCGGTGATCGCTTTGACGCCTTTGAACGACAGCGAAATGTTGTCCAGCTCGAGGAGCTGCGTGGCGGCCGTTCGGGTCATGTGGTCGCCTCCTTCCAGGCGCGTTGTGATTGGCGTTCGTCCCGTTCATTGGTAGTGGGGGCCAATGAAATCGTCGGCACCTCCCAATGGGCCGCACCCTCCCACTGGCGGACGTTGATACCCAAGGTGTCAAAAAATGCCTGGGTCTCAGGCTTTAGCGCATCACCCACCAGCAGCGGTGCATGGATTCGTGAAAACCCAAGCACGTCGCGCAGAGGCCGGCGCACCAGCCAATGACCGATGAACCTTCGCAACGGCCCCGGACGTGCCGCCAGGGCCCAATCCACCAGTCTGCGTGCCCCATCGCCCGGTGCCGGCAGGCGCTCCAGCACATAGCCGTGCAGACGCTCGTAGGTTTCCGGGGTGCCGGCCACCAGCGTCGGGCCCAGCTCACGTCGGTCGCGGTCACGGGTCGCCAGGTTTTCCGGGAAGTTCAAGCGGAAACCGGCGATCAGCCAGGGCGCGAGCAGATACCGCGCCTGGCCGCCCGAGGCGAAACCGCGCGCCGCCAACGCTTCCTCCTGCCGTCGCAGTCCTTCGCGCTGTACCAGTTGCTGCCCGTGTTGCAACAGCTCGGCGTGGCTGATGCATTGTTGCTCGATGGCTTGTGGCCCCCGGCGATAGAAAACGAACGCCGTTTGCTGCGCATGTGCCAGCGGGACGCGTTCATCGAGCGTCCTCGCCTCGATCAACGTGGCGTAATCCAGCGCCTGATCAAACGCGACCGAGCCTGACAGTCCGCGCTTGTCCAGATAGATCACCACGCGGGGGGCCAACTGCGCCGCGCCTAGACGCGACAATTCTTCGTGCCCCTCGGCCAGCACAAAATCCGGCTGCAATTCGCCGAGCAGTTCGACCTGCCCCGCGACTCCGTCCAACGGATCGAACAGGCTCGCCGCACCACCCAGCCATTGCGCCGCCAACGCCGCCACGATCGCCTGTGGTGTCGGGCGACTGATGATCGTCAGGGTCGCGCTCACCGAGAATCCCCGAGCTTGCAGGGCACTCGCCAGGCGCTGCACCTCATCGGCCAGCTGCCGCCAGGTCCGCACCTGCCAGACACCCAGGTGCTTGTGGCGCAGGGCGACGTCCGTACCGTGCCCCAGCGCCTGTCGATGCAGCCAATGGGGCAACGTGTCGAAGGTTTCAGTGAGCGTGCCCATGCTGCCTCCCCGCCTAAGCGACCGCCGCCGTCTTGACCGTCAATTTCCCCTGCTCCAGCTCACGCACCAGCGGCAGGACCCGCTTGCCGAAATACTCGACTTCCTCCTGGAAATGCAGGAACGCGGCCAGTACCAGGTCCACTCCCACGGCTTTCAAGGCGACGATGCGCTCGGCAATCTGCTGGGGTGTGCCGATCAGGTTGGTCTTGAAACCGTCGTTGTATTGCACC
Organism: Pseudomonas sp. Z1-29; assembly: GCF_051131995.1. Classification (NCBI taxonomy): domain Bacteria; kingdom Pseudomonadati; phylum Pseudomonadota; class Gammaproteobacteria; order Pseudomonadales; family Pseudomonadaceae; genus Pseudomonas; species Pseudomonas sp. Z1-29. Next base: position 3,279,131 of record NZ_CP071645.1, read on the forward strand.
AAGTCTTCGAAGCTGGACTTGGCCCAGTTACCCTCGCCTTCGGGGCTGGCCTTGCCGGCCTGTTTTGCCGCGTCGCCAAAAGCGTTGACGGCTTCCGGGTCGGCCTGGTCGATGATCTGGGCCAGCACCGCGCGGGCCTCTTCCTCGGTATCGCGGGCAATGATGAAGGCGTTCACGCCGACCTTCACCTTGTGGTTGTTGGCCGCCGCTTTGGTCCGCAGGTCATCGACCTGAGCCTTGACCCCTTCCACTGTGTTGCCGTTGGTGAAGTACCAGTCGGAGACCCGCGCAGCCATGTCCCGCGCCGCCCGTGAGCTGCCGCCCTGGAAAATTTCCGGATGCTGCTGCAGCGGCTTGGGCTTGAGCGTGTAGTCGCGAAAGCGATAGAAATCACCGGCGAAGGTGTAGTTGTCGGTGGTCCAGATGCCCTTGAGCGTGGTGATGAATTCCTCGGAACGGCGATAGCGTTCATCGTGCTCCAGCCAGGGCTCGCCGATGGCGGTGAATTCGCCCTTGAACCAGCCGGACACCACGTTGATCGCCACGCGGCCGCCAGTGAGCTGATCGATGGTTGCGATCTGCTTGCCCAGCACCGAAGGCGTCCACGGCCCTGGCAAGACCGCCGCGATGACTTTCAGGCGCGTGGTGGCCGCCAGCAACGCGTGACTGAACGCCACCGATTCGTGCTGGTATTCGGCGCCATAACCGGCGGTAAAACGGATCTGGGTCAGGGCATAGTCGAAGCCGGCATCCTCGGCGATCTGCGCCAGCTTGCGGTTGTAATCGATCCCCCAGTCGGTGCGCTGCGGGATTTTGCTGACCACCAGCCCGCCGCTGACATTGGGCACCCAGTAGGCAAACTTGATCGTGTCCTGGCTCATTGCGTGTACTCCCGGCTCGTTGAGATATAGGCGTCGTCGCCTTTGCTCAACGGCTAGAGCAGCAACCGTGCCACTTGGATTTTCCCCTTATTTTCAGTGAGTTAATTCGCCCACTCAGTTTTGCGACTGTCGTGCGGCGAGCAAGCTGCTGGATCGCTGTTGCACAGCCAACACCCGGCGTACTGCCGCGCAAAAGGTGGACTGTTGCCTGTCGAACAGTCGCCGGACAGATTGCTCGCGGGACGACAGCATTTAAGCAGGGAAACCCGGCGAACCCCTTGTTTTGATTGGCTTCGAGCAGCGGCATGGAGCGTGCAATGGCTGTCGGCAACGGCAGGCCTTGGCCTTGCCCGCCCTCTTTTCCTCAGAAGGAACACCGCCATGACCGCACAGCAACAATACCTGCCGCATGTCCTTTCCACCGGCACCCACTACGAAGCCCTGGCCGAGCGCTTCCGGCCGATTTTCGCGCGTATCCAGGCCGGGGCGCTGGAACGCGAACAGACCCGCAGCCTGCCTTTCGAACAGGTGAAATGGCTCAAGGAAGCGGGTTTTGGCGCCGTAAGGGTGCCGGTCGAATATGGTGGCGCCGGCGCCTCGCTGCCGCAATTGTTGCAACTGCTGATCGAACTGGCCGAAGCCGACTCCAACCTGCCCCAGGCGCTGCGCGGGCACTTCGCCTTTGTCGAGGATCGCCTCAACGCCCATGCCACCCGCCCGCAGGACGTCTGGTTCAAGCGCTTCGTCGACGGTGACCTGGTGGGCAACGCCTGGACCGAAATCGGCGCGGTAAAACTTGGCCAGGTCATCACCCGGGTTTCCCGCCAGGGTGACCAATGGGTGGTCAACGGCACCAAGTACTACAGCACCGGCAGCATCTTTGCCGACTGGATCGACCTGTATGCCCAACGCGACGACACCGGCGCCGACGTGATCGCCGCCGTCAGCGTTCATCAGCCGGGCGTCAGGCAAAGCGATGACTGGGATGGTTTCGGTCAACGGACCACGGGCAGCGGCACGTCAGTATTCGAGAACGCCGTGGTAGAAGACGAAAACCTCATCGACTTTTCCACCCGCTTCAAATATCAGACCGCGTTTTACCAGTTGGTATTGCTCGCCGTGCAGACCGGCGCCGGGCGCGCCGCCGTCCGCGACATCAGCGAACAGGTGCGCCAGCGCACGCGGGTGTTCAGCACCGGCAACGCCAGTGAAGTGAGCCAGGATGTGCAAGTCCAGCAAGTGATCGGCAGGGCCTCGGCCCAGGTCTACGCCGCCGAAGCCACCACCCTGCGCGCCGCCGATGCCTCGCAGCGGGCCTATCAAAGTCGCTTCGACCTGGACGCCGAGAAGGAACACACCGCCAACCTCCTCGCCGAACTGGAATCGGCCCAGGCCCAGGTGGTGGTCGCCGACCTGACACTGCGCGCCACCAGCGACCTGTTCAACGCCCTCGGCGCCTCCGCCACCAGCACCAGCAAAGCCCTCGACCGCCACTGGCGTAACGCCCGGACGGCGGCTTCGCACAACCCGCTGATCTACAAGGAACGCATCATCGGCGACTGGGAGATCAACGGGACGGAGCCGCCGTATGTCTGGCAGATTGGTGGGGGGTCTAAGCAGCGCTAGGCGATAGCACCGGACGTAGGAATTTCAGCCAAAGGTGGGTATCGCATGGTCAACACTGCCCACCTCAACGCGTCTATCCCGGGAATCGTGCCGGATGTCCGGGATGAATGCCCAACGTAGCCGGCGTACTCTTCGACTCCTCGCAGATGCGCCTCCCAGCGTGCCTTGTCAAAATTCACCCCAAGGATGATCACGCTACCCGTGGCAACCCTCTCCGCCTGGACCTTGAGCCGGGTCATGTACCAGTAATCCATGGCCGCGCTGTTGAACAGCTTGCCCTGATTGCCGTTGGCAAAAGGCGTCTTGAGTTCGATGAAGTGGAAGCGCTGCCCATCGCTGTCGCGGATCCACAGGTCACATTGCTTGCTGACAATATCCATTTGCGGCCAGTGTTGATCGAGCGCGACCTTGTACTCGACTCCGACGTCCGCCAGCTCGCTGTCGGGACCGCGCAGCCCGCAGGAATGGATCAACCAGAAGTAGAACTCGAACTTCAACCAACCTTCGAATCCGTTGGCCAGGGCGCTGACAGCGCAAGGCAGGTGTTTGCGATCAGCTTCCCATGAGCGCATGAAACTACCAAAGGCTGCCGCCACGTCAGGGATACCGGCCATGGTTACGTCCTGTGAGGGTCGAGTTGACGAAGCCTTACGCAGGCTCCGGTTGTTTACGTTGAGGTACATCAAGCGAGGTACTGACGTGCGCTGTCGACACTAACTGTTCACCCTCCTCAGCGGACAACTTCGCCCAGTGCCTCCCGGAACGCCGATACAGATCAGCATCACGCGGGATCTCGACGCGCTTGAGCAGCCGTTGCTGGTAGCAGCCAAACAGATGCTTGAGAAAAATAGGCGGCATCACGACGTCGGTGCTTGGTACATCGAACGAAATGGCCCTAGTCCATTCTTTTTGAAAAAATGAGCCGAGAAAGATGGACCTGACCTCCTGTGGCTCGCCTATGGAAATCCAGGTCGCCGGGCTTTTACCATCCTGCAATTCGGCCAACCATCTGAACAGCCGACCGCTCTTCACTGGGTAAGGTATCAATGCTCCCGCTTGCAGCTTCGCCGCGAGATGTTCCTCTGATAACCGGTGCGTAATTCGTACCATCGGATTTTGCTGTATCCGTGCCAGGAAAAACTGATTGTCGGCCATGGCCCCCCGGTGGAGCGCCCAATGAAACACCACCAATATGGAGAGGACCACCGCGCCAACGACGTAGTATTCAATAGAAAGCGGGATGTCGACGTAGCGAGGGGAGAAAGTAATGAATACGGCACTGAGGAGAAGCGTAAGCGCAGAATTGCGGAGCTTTTTGTTCACGTTATCGCAACCATGGAATTGGCCGACGATATTACATCGCCACCACCCGACTGGACACCCCTATCCAAGGCTGATGAGTCAATCCAAACCATGACACAGGGTATAACCATGCGCATCGAGCCTTTTACCATTTACATTCCCGAACGGACTCTTGATGACCTGCGCCATCGCCTGCAAAACACTCGACTACCGGTGCCACTGGCCAGCCAGGGCTGGAGCGAAGGCATACACATGGACGTGCTTGGGGAACTTCTTACCCAGTGGTCGACAACCTTCGACTGGCGCGCCCAGGAAGCCGCGCTCAATCGCCTGCCGCAATTTGTCGCCACGCTCGGCGAGCAGCAGGTTCATTTCGTCCATCAGCGCGGCGTCGGGCCCAATCCGATGCCGCTTGTGCTCACCCACGGCTGGCCCGGGTCGTTCATCGAGATGCAGCGCATCATCGAACTGCTGACGGATCCGGCCAGCCATGGCGGCGATCCAGCCGATGCGTTCGATGTGGTGGTGCCGTCCTTGCCCGGCTACACCTTTTCCGCGCCGTTCAAACAGGCGGGTTGCGGGCCTTTCGAGGCGGCGGGTTTGTGGAGCGAGCTGATGACGGGGCTCGGCTATGAGCGGTTCGGAGCCCAGGGCGGCGATGTCGGCGCGGCCGTATCCACCTGGTTGGGCGTGCGTTTCCCCGAGCGACTGACCGGCATCCATCTCAACTACATTCCCGGCGCCTACCGCCCGCCCCTGGGCGAAACCGACCCACCTTTGAGCGAAGAAGAAACCGCTTACCTGCAACGCGCCGCTGCCTTCAGCGAAGCCGAAGGCGCCTATGCGCATATCCAACGGACCAAACCGCAAACCCTGGCCGCGGGCCTCAGCGACTCTCCGGCGGGGTTGCTGGCCTGGATGGGAGAAAAGATTCTTTCGTGGTGCGATACGAGCCCCGCCATCAGTCATGAATGGCTGCTGACCAATGTGACGCTCTATTGGCTGACGAACTGCATCGGTTCGTCGTTTCGCCCGTATGTGGAAGGCAGCAGGCGGCCCCTGCTGTTCAACAGCGGCGAGCGGGTGAAACCACCGCTTGGGGTCGCGCTGTTTCCCAGGGAACTGCCGCTGCCGCCACGCAGTTGGGTGGAGCGTGGCTATAACGTCAAGCGATGGACGCAGATGCCGCGCGGTGGTCACTTTGCTGCGTTGGAGCAGCCGGAGTTGCTGGCGGAGGATATTCGGGCGTTTTTTCGGGATTTGCGATGAGCTAAAAGACCGTCTGCAAATCTTGTAGGAAATGACTACCCGTGGCGTGGGAGCTTGTTCCACCGGGGCGGCGAAGCGGCCTAGGATCGAGGGCTCCATTTCGTCAGACGCTCCGCATCGCCCGGTTTTTCGGCGGCTGCGCCACCGAGCGGGAGCAAGCTCCCTCGCCACGGGTTCGGTGTGCGTCCTACAGGTCGGTTGTGGGGGTTGGGATCGACTTCTATAGTCGGGTCGTCGCTGGCTTTGGCTGGTGACTGGGTTTCGCAGCCCGAGTGAACAATCTGGATACCGTCAAATGATTTCAGGCAAACTTGCCCGTGTTCATTTTATGGCGGTTGCGCGCGGGAGATCTTCGGGTCTGCCGAGTTTTGGATTCGTTCCTCGGTCTGCGAACCCTCGCGCAACTGCCACCCATATGATTCGCAGCAGAAAGGTGGCTATTCTTCCTATCGAATGAGTTCAACCTAATGACCACGAATCAAGCATCTTCCCGCTACACCCCCCTCACCCCGATCGCCACTACCTACCCGGTCCTGCTGATCGACACTCACGCGCCACTGCCCGAGCTCCACGCCTGTGTCAGCGAGCGCCTGCACGCCACGCTCGATTACCTGACGCTGGTGGCCTGCTCCAGCCTGCGCGACTCATCCACCAGTGATATCAACACTCTGACCAACGTTGCCCGGATCCTCGTGCAGGACGTGGCCGACGTGTTCGGCGTCATTGAACGACGCGGTCTGGAAGGTTGATTTAAAACCCGTGGCGAGGGAGCTTGCTCCCGCTGGGCTGCGAAGCAGCCCTAAGTCAGCGACTCAATATCGCCAGGCACACTGCGGTGTCTGATCCAAGGGGTGCCTCGCACCCCAGCGGGGATAAATCCCCTCGCCACAAAGAGCCTCCCACCGGGAGTTACATCAGAGTTCAACAAACGGAGTTAATTACATGGAAGTCGACAACCAGCTGTCCCCCGCGCAATGCACCGGCATGGAAGACATCCGCCGCGAAATCGATGCCCTGGACCAGACTGTCATCAAACTCTTGGGCAAGCGCTTTCAATACGTATTGGCGGCATCGAAGTTCAAGACTTCGGCGACCTCGGTCCGCGCCCCGGAGCGTTTCCAGGCGATGCTGGCAATTAGGCGGCAATGGGCCGAGGCCGAGGACCTCAGCCCGGATGCCATCGAAAAGATGTACAGCGACCTGGTCAATCACTTCATCTCTGAAGAGATGAAACACTGGGCGGCGCAACAATCCAAAGCCTGAGCCATGCACCTGTGGGAGCGAGCTTGCTCGCGATGACGGTGGCAAGTCAGACACTTTCGTCACTGAACGACCGCTATCGCGAGCAAGCTCGCTCCCACACTGGATTTTCGGCGGATATAGATCTCACGGTACACATAGGACCCTGTGGGAGCGAGCCTGCTCGCGAAGGCGTCGGCACATTCAGCATCTTAATTGGCTGACACTCCGCCTTCGCGAGCAGGCTCGCTCCCACAGTTGGATCAGAGTACGACAGCGAGATCCAGGTCGGCTACTAGGCCGCCTCGCGGGGGACGTTGATCTCGGGCGCCCCGTTAACCACGCTGGCTGAACGAAGGTGTTGTGGAGTGGGCAACCCGGCATGGATGCCGGGTTAGCCGCGCTGGGCCAGGGACGGCCCTTCGCGGCGGGCCCACGGAGCAATGCCTTCGTTCAGGCACACCGAGCCCGGGCGAGGTGCCGAGTGGTGGGGCAAAGCGTTTTTGGTTACTTTTGGCGCTCTTCCAAAAGTGACCCGCCGTAAGGGCGGAACCCTAAGTAGCCGTTACCCAAGCAATGGATATGTACTCAGCAGCGGGCGCCAGCTCCCTCGCCACAGGGCCCCGCATGTCAGTTCATGGCTTCAGGCTCCTTCAACGCCGCCAACACCAACGGATGCAAAACCGCATCCGGATGCTTCTCCTCCCAACCCTGCAAATCCCTGCGCATGCCCGGCGTCCAGAAGTTCTTGATATGTTGACGAATGCCAGCCACCGCCAGCGCCTGATCAGGCTCCGTGGCGAAGTAGCGAGCAATCTCGTTGGCCATCTTGATCAGGTTCTGCGAGCTCATCGGCGCACCTCGGCTTTCTCGGCGTGACGACGTTCCTTCAGCAGGCGCCGCTGTTCGTCGCTGAAGGCCTGATAACGCTTCTGCCATTCCGAAGGCTGGCTGACCCGCACGATTTCCACCGCCGTGACTTTGTATTCCGGGCAGTTGGTGGCCCAGTCCGAGTTGTCGGTGGTGATCACGTTGGCCCCGGATTCAGGGAAGTGGAACGTGGTGTAGACCACCCCCGGCGCCACCCGCTCGGTGACCTTGGCGCGCAGCACCGTCTGCCCGGCGCGACTGCTGATACCGACCCAATCGTCCTCGGCGATGCCGCGATTCTCAGCGTCGGTCGGGTGGATTTCCAGGCGATCCTCCTCGTGCCACGCCACGTTGTCGGTGCGCCGGGTCTGCGCGCCGACGTTGTACTGGCTGAGGATCCGTCCGGTGGTCAGCAACAGCGGATAACGGCCATTGACCTTCTCCTCGGTGGGCACATAGCCGGTGAGCATGAAGCGCCCTTTGCCGCGCACGAATTGGTCGATGTGCATGGTCGGCGTACCGTCCGGCGCGGCATCGTTGCAAGGCCACTGCAAGCTGCCGTGACGCTCCAGTTCGGCGTAGCTGACACGACTGAAGGTCGGCGTCAGGCGGGCGATTTCATCCATGATTTCCGAAGGGTGGTTGTAGTGCATCTTGTAGCCCAGGGCATCGGCCAGGGCGATGGTGGCTTCCCAGTCGGCCTTGCCGGCCAACGGGTCCATGACCTTGCGAACACGGGAGATACGGCGTTCGGCGTTGGTGAAGGTACCGTCCTTCTCGAGGAACGAGCTGCCCGGCAGGAACACGTGGGCAAACTTGGCCGTTTCGTTGAGGAAGATGTCCTGCACGATCACGCATTCCAAAGCGGTCAGCGCCGCAGTCACATGCTGGGTATTGGGATCGCTCTGGGCGATGTCCTCGCCCTGGCAGTAAAGCGCCTTGAAGGTGCCGTCCAGCGCCGCCTCGAACATGTTCGGGATGCGCAGGCCCGGGTCGGGTTGCAACGTCACGTTCCAGGCCTGCTCGAACTGGGCCCGCACCGCTTCATTGGAGATGTGCCGATAGCCCGGCAGCTCATGGGGGAACGAGCCCATGTCGCAGGAGCCCTGGACGTTGTTCTGCCCACGCAGCGGGTTCACCCCGACGCCCTCGCGGCCGATATTGCCGGTGGCCATGGCGAGGTTGGCGATGCCCATCACCGAGGTGCTGCCCTGGCTGTGTTCGGTGACACCGAGGCCGTAGTAGATGGCCGCGTTGCCGCCGGTGGCGTAGAGCCGCGCGGCGGCGCGGATCTGCTCGGCGGGCACGCCGCACACCGGGCCGAGGATTTCGGGGGCATTTTCCGGCAAGCTGACGAAGTCGCGCCAACGGGCGAAATCTGTCGCCTCGCAACGCTCTTTGACGAAAGGCTCATCAACCAGCCCCTCGGTGACAATCACGTGGGCCAGCGCGTTGAGCATCGCCACGTTGGTGCCCGGACGCAGCTGTAGATGCAGCTCGGCACGGGCGTGAGGCGAATCCACCAAGTCGATGCGCCGCGGGTCGATGACAATCAACCGCGCGCCCTGGCGCAGGCGGCGCTTGAGCTGGGAGCCGAACACCGGGTGCGCATCGGTGGGGTTGGCGCCCATCACCATGATCACGTCGGCTTTCATCACCGAGTCAAAATTCTGCGTGCCGGCCGATTCGCCCAGCGTTTGCTTGAGGCCATAACCCGTCGGCGAATGGCAGACCCGCGCGCAGGTGTCGACGTTGTTGTTGCCGAACGCCGTGCGCACCAGTTTCTGCACCAGGTAGGTTTCTTCGTTGGTGCAGCGGCTGGAGGTGATACCGCCGATGGAATCGCGCCCGTACTTGAGCTGGATGCGCCGCAGTTCGCTGGCGGCGTAGGTGACCGCCTCCTCCCAGCTGACTTCCTGCCACGGGTCGTCGATGTGCTTGCGGATCATCGGCTTGGTGATGCGGTCCGGGTGCGTCGCGTAGCCCCAGGCGAAGCGGCCCTTGACGCAGGAGTGGCCGTGGTTGGCCTGGCCGTTCTTGTCCGGAACCATGCGCACCAGTTGTTCGCCTTTCATCTCGGCGCGGAACGAGCAGCCCACGCCGCAATAGGCGCAGGTGGTGACGACGCTGCGCTCCGGCTGGCCGATTTCGACGACGCTCTTGTCGATCAGCGTCGCTGTCGGGCAGGCCTGGACGCAGGCGCCGCAGGACACGCATTCGGAGTCGAGGAAGTTGTCACCGCCGGCCGCTTCGACACGGGAATCAAAGCCGCGTCCGCTGATGGTCAGGGCGAAGGTGCCCTGGATTTCCTCGCAGGCGCGCACGCAGCGGCTGCAAACGATGCACTTGCTCGGGTCGTAGTCGAAATAAGGGTTGGACACGTCCTTGGCTTCGGCCAGGTGATTGGCGCCTTCGTAGCCGTAGCGCACCTCCCGCAAGCCCACCTGCCCCGCCACGGTCTGCAACTCGCAGTTGCCGTTGGCCGGGCATGTCAGGCAGTCCAGCGGGTGATCGGAGATGTACAGTTCCATCACGTTGCGACGCAGCGTGGCGAGCTTTGAGGTCTGGGTGCGGACCACCATGCCGTCGGTCACCGGCGTGGTGCACGAGGCCGGGTAACCGCGCATGCCGTCGATCTCCACCAGGCACATACGGCAGGAGCCGAAGGCTTCCATGCTGTCGGTGGCGCACAGTTTCGGGATGGTGGTACCGAGCAAGGCCGCCGCGCGCATCACCGACGTGCCGGAGGGAACGCTGATTTCACGGCCATCGATGGTCAGGCTGACCTGCACGTCGCTTACTCGGGCCAGGGTGCCCAGGTCGATGTCGCTGGCTGGATCGAAGATGTTGATCATTGGTCGGCCTCCGTGGTCGCCAGACCGAAGTCGGCGGGGAAGTACTTGAGGGCACTGGCGACGGGGTAGGACGTCATCCCACCGAGGGCACAGAGCGAGCCGTATTGCAGGGTGTCGCAAAGGTCTTGCAGCAACGCCGCCTGTTCCTGGCGGGCGTTGGCATCGGTGCTGGCGATCAAGCGATCCACCACCTCGACGCCACGGGTCGAACCGATGCGACACGGCGTGCATTTGCCACAGGATTCCTCGGCGCAGAATTGCAAGGCGAACCGGGCCATCCGGGCCATGTCCAGGCTGTCGTCGGCAACCACCACGCCACCGTGCCCGAGCATCGCGCCCATGGCGGCGAACGCTTCGTAGTCCAGCGGTGTGTCGAACTGCGCGGGGGGTACCCACGCGCCCAGCGGGCCACCGACTTGCGCGGCCTTCAACGGCCGACCGCTGGCGGTGCCGCCGCCATACTCCTCCACCAACTCGCGCAGGCTCAGGCCAAATGCCCGCTCCACCAGCCCGCCGCGACGAACGTTGCCGGCCAGCTGGAACGGCATGGTGCCCAGTGAACGGCCCATGCCGAAGTCCCGGTAGAACTGCGCGCCCTTCTCCAGAATTACCGGCACCGAGGCCAGGGTCACCACGTTATGAACCAGCGTCGGCAAGCCGAACAGGCCCTGCAACGCCGGCAGCGGCGGCTTGGCACGCACCATCCCGCGCTTGCCTTCGAGAGATTCCAGCAGCGCTGTTTCTTCGCCACAGATATAGGCGCCGGCGCCCACTCGCACTTCCAGCTCGAAGGCGCGGCCACTGCCGCCGACATCGGCGCCCAGGTAACCGGCTTCGCGGGCGATGTGCAGCGCTTCGTTCAGCGTGCTGACGGCGTCGGGGTATTCCGAGCGCACATAGATGTAGCCCATGGTGGCGCCCACCGAGATCCCGGCGATGACCATGCCTTCGATCAGCAGGAACGGATCGCCTTCCATCAACATGCGGTCGGCGAACGTACCGGAGTCGCCTTCGTCGGCATTGCAGACCACGTATTTTTGCGGGCCCTGCGCGTCGCGCACGGTGCGCCACTTGATGCCCGCCGGGAACGCCGCGCCGCCCCGGCCGCGCAAGCCGGAATCCAGCACTTGGGCAACCACCTCGGCGCCGTCCATCCGGATCGCCCGGGCCAGGCCGAGGAACCCGCCTTTGGCCCGATAGTCGTCGAGGGACAAGGGCCGGGTGATGCCGGCACGCGCAAACAACAGGCGCTGCTGGCTTTTCAGATACGCAATGTTCTCCACCAGCCCCAAGGCCGAAGGATGACCGCCCGGGTCGTGGCCAAGCGCATCGAGCAGGCCTGGCACATCTTGCGCGGTGACCGGGCCAAACCCCAACCGCCCTTCGGGCGTTTCAAGCTCTACCAGGGGTTCCAGCCAATACAGCCCGCGAGAGCTGGTGCGCAGCACCTCAAGCGGCAATTGCCGACGCTCGGCCTCGCGCACCAGCGCATCCGCCACCTTGTCCGCACCGACGGCGCGGGCCACTGAATCACGGGGAATGCAGAGGGTCAGCATGGGCCATCCTCCAGGCAGCCGTTCACCAACTGGCGCAGGCGTTCGGGGGTCAGCCGTGCGTGCAACTTCCCGTCCAGCTCCAGGGCCGGCGAGCACACACAGGCGCCCAGGCAATAGACCGGCCGCAGGCTGATCGCCCCGTCGGCACTGGTGCCGTGATCGTCCAGCGCCAGTTGTTCGCGCAACTGCGCAGCCAGGCCTTCTGCCCCCATGCTCTGGCACGACTCCGCCCGGCACAGGCGCAGGGTATGGCGCGCCGGCGGCGTGGTGCGAAAGTCATGGTAGAAGCTGATTACCCCGCGCACTTCAGCCTGGCTGAGATTGAGGGCATGGGCGATTTCAGGGACGGCGGCGTCGGGAACGTACCCGCAACCTTCCTGGATGGCATGAAGGATGGGCAACAAGGCACCGGGGGTGTCCTTCTTGCGCGCCAGCACGCTGTGAATCAGAGGCAGGTGAAGCGTCTCATCAGGCATAAACGTACCTCGGCATCTCGAACGACACCGCCGCGTGGCGGTAGTCGTCCGGAGTCTTGGCTAGGGCGTGCGGCCCACGTCACGGTAGCGTGGCAAATCCGATCGCCATTCCTGCTCTCCGGCCAGGTGTCTTCGGCGCACCTGGTCCGGGGCATCTTCACAGCTTGCCACTCCCGGGGGGCGGCGATTGCACGTGGACGACGAAACGTGTCCTGAAAGCGACTGGGGTGCGAGCAATTTCTTCTAGGAAGTGGCTTCCTGGCTAGAATTGTAGTCATTCGAATCGTTTATGGAGGGTGAACTGAAGCGAAGGGGGAACGTGTAAGGGATGAATAGGTCGACTCCGACGCGCTCGACAGACAGGAGGAAGTCGGGCGTTCCGGTTGCACTGAAGACTTTGTCCAAGCGCAAAAGTGCAACCTGAAGTGATTCCTATTTTACCGGGCACCTGCGAAACCCAAAATTAAATTATTCAAAGTCCCTAACAGGGATCCAGCGTTAGTGTACCTTTGCAATTATTTAGCTTTTGTACGTTGCCGAGAGGGAGACTAATTGCTTGGCGTGTCCGATCCTTCCCGTAAATAACCTTACTAGACGAAGTTAGGCCTTTAGCTGTGTGAGCCCCCGCCCCCCCCTACACAAGTTTGGTAAAGCTGGCAAGTGCCAACTGAAGACTGAGCAGTCCAACTATCTCCGGTGCAAGTCTTATAGGCAGACGACTTGCTCCATGCGGCTTGGCGTTCAGCATCATGCGCTGCCTCCGCAAAATTAAATTGCAACGCAAGAAGAGAAAACGACGCAACGCACAATTCATTTCTTTTACCCTCAGATATTGCGCCAACGGCAGATAGACTATCAACCGGTTAGCAACGAATTAGGTCCGATCATCAGGCTCAGCCCTGCCTAAAGAATGGCCCAGAAGGCACGAAGTCGTATAAGAACACTGGTCTGTAATAACTTAGACCGTATGAAGATCATCTATTAACAGCATTCTTGTTTTACCCTGCCGAAGCGCAGCTAAGCACGCATACTCTGTTACTGCAGAGCCTTATTAGCAGCTGCCTTTTTTTAGGGTGCCATTGCAATTATTTAGTTTGCTAACATCCCCGAGGGGAAAGAAATTCGTATTTCGTATATTAGAGTTAGCTTGAGTCCCCCTGCAGGTCTGATCCAGGTTGCAAGTGCCCGTTGGTTTCTGAGTCATATAAGTCATTCCGGAGCACGATGAACGTGCCGACGATTTGTTCCATTCGGCTAGGCAGTCCGGGTCATGCGCTTTAGGCCCTCCCTGGTATAGGTTAGTATCTGCCTGCGCAAAATTACATTGCGCTGCAAAAACAACAAGGGACGTAATGCATAATTTTGGAAAATTCATTTTTGTTGTCCTTCATGCGTATTTGTGTCGATGGCAAGCTGGCATCAGCCTCCTGCCGATGGGTCAGTACTGACAAAGAACCTCAGCGCTGATCAGAGAATGGTCCAACAACACAATCACTGAACCTGTAAAGGTTGACAGTTCTTTAGAGTGTTTTGCTTTTATGTACATCGCATTTCGCTATAGCAGGCAGCCTTTCGACGTTACTACAAGATAACGCCGAGCCGAATCTCGCCTTCTGGCGGCTGTGGTTCCTCGGCCGAATCCCTTGGCAACGTCGTACCGTCACCCCGAAAAGCTTGCTTCAAAGTTCGGAGGTGCGCATCATTTTCGACTCCCAGGCGAGTGGCACGGCATGATCCAACCAGCACCAAAACACCATGGATGAACACCAGGAAGCCATCAAGAACAAGATCCGCGCCGCAGTAGAAACCAGCGATTCTGACGAGATCACCTATCGCTCTGAGTGGCTCGGTTACATGCCCTTCCCGGTTTTTCGATGGGTTGAACATCAAGGAAAGGATTTTTCCGGCGACTTTCCTGCCGATTGGACCCTTGAGCATCTGGCCAGTCTTGAGCGCGCGGGGTTCCTTGAAATGCTTGAGACCTACGAGAACCCGGAAGACCCGTTTGATCGGGACATCAGGTATCGCGTCTTGATTGGGCGCGAGTAGCAGTCCCCCGAAAAAATCCAGAGACAGCTCAATGACCACCGAACGCTACGACCAACTCGCCATCTTCTCAGTCGTGGCCCAGGAGCGCAGTTTCACTCGGGCGGCGGCCAGGCTTGGCATGTCGCAACCGGCACTGAGTCGGGCGATGCGACAACTGGAAGAACGGCTGGGAGTCCGGCTGTTGTCGCGTACCACGCGAAGTGTTGCCCCGACCCAAGCGGGCGAACGCCTGTTGCAGGTGGTTGCGCCGCGGTTTGAAGAGATCGATCAGGAGATGGCGATGCTCAGTGAGTTTCGCGACAAACCGGCCGGAAAATTGCGCATCACCGCTGGCGAGCATTCTGCAATCACCGTGCTCCAGCCGGTTCTCGCCAAGTTGCTCCCTGACAATCCCGACCTGAACATCGAGATCATCGTCGACTACGCTTTTACCGACATCGTCGCTGAGGGGTTCGATGCCGGCGTGCGGCTGGGCCCGCAGGTCGCCAAGGACATGATCGCCATGCGCATTGGCCCCGACATGCGCATGGCGGTCGTCGGCTCGCCGGCGTACTTCGCCCAACATCCCAAGCCGCTGATTCCAAACGACCTGACGGCGCACAACTGCATCAACTTGCGCATGCCGACTCATGGTGGCCTGTATGTCTGGGAATTTGAAAAAAGCGGTCAGGAACTGCAAGTCCGGGTAGAAGGCCAACTGGTTTTCAACACGATTGCCATGCGCCTGGAGGCGGCGCTCCAGGGCTTGGGGTTGGCCTTCATGCCGGAAGATCTGGTGCAGGAAGCTGTCGCGCAAGGCCGGCTGATCCGGGTACTGGACGATTGGTGCGAGCCGTTTTCCGGCTATCATCTGTACTACCCGAGTCGCCGCCAGACCTCTCCGGCCTTCACGCTGCTGCGCGAAGCCTTGCGTTACGAAGACTGACTGGCATCCAGTGCCTCAGCGGCACGCTTGGCCGCAGCGGCCTCGCCCTGCTCGTCCAGCAGCTGGATCAATTGGCGCAATTGCGCAGCGCTCAATCCGACCCGCAAGCTCGCAGCCATGTGTGAACGCAGTTGTGACTCCACCCCTGGGGTCACCGCCAGAGCGGCGACCGTCGCCAGCTCCCGGCTTTGCCAGTCCAGGTTGTCGCGCTCGAAAATATCGCCGAACAGGTGCGTCTGCAGATATTGGTTGATGACCGGGACGAAGTCGAACAGCGGCCCTTGGACAGGCGCGCCGGCGATCCGTGTCTGGTTGGCCTTGCCCGCCACCAGTAATGCATCGCCGGTAGGGATCGGGCGAGTCGGCTCGCGCACCGGAGCATCCTGCACGCCGCGTTGCTTTCGGGCCTCCACGACTTTCATCAATTCGCCCAGCGCGTTGAGGCTGCGGGGAAACCCGCTGTAAGCGTAGAGCTGCACCAGGATTTCCTTCGCCTCGCTGACGCTGAGACCCGCATCCAGCCCTTTATTCAAGGCGCTATCGAGAGCCGGCATGTTGCTTGTGGCCATGGCGGCGGCGATCTGCGGAATGGCTCGCTGTTTGGCCGACAGGGTTTGTGAAACCGCCGCAGCATCTGGCTTGGCCGATGATGTCAGCGTTCCACCGGCGCCGTATTGCTCCTCGCTGACCTTCTCCAACCACTGCACATTCTTGCCCTCCACCGTGCCGGTCACGGCCAGATGAGTCATGGCGGTGTCCGGCGCCGCGCCATGCCAGTGCTTGACGCCCGCAGGACAAACGACCACGTCGCCGGGATGGATTTGCTGCACCGGCTTGCCCCATTCCTGCGTCAGGCCCACGCCGGAGACCACTACCAATCGCTGACCGGCGGGATGGGTATGCCAGGCCGAGCGCGCGCCCGGTTCGAAAGTGACGTAGGCGCCAGACACGTTGATGTTTTCCGTCGCTGGGAAAAGCGGGTCCACACGCACCTGTCCGGTGAAATAGTCCGCCGGTCCTGCGGCGGAAGCCTGGCTGCCCGCCCGGCTGATCTGTTGTGAATTGCGCGACTCGCTGGCGCTTTCCGGGCCGGCGGCGTCGGCAAAAGGCGCCGCCGCGCATAAAGCAAGATAAAAGGTGCTTGCCTTCATTGGGTTTGCCTCTCTATGGATATCCTTGAGAAGCAAACTACCCGGGCATCATTGATCGATAAACCATGGCAATGACATAGGACTCATATCGAAATCACATAAATAAGCCAGTACGAGAGCGGCGGGCTGCCCTATCTACGCGGACGAATGCATCAACCGTGGCGAGGGAGTGTATTGGCATCGGAGCGTCAGCCCAATTCAGGGCCTGACTGCGCGCTTTTGAGCAAACGCGGCTAGGCATGCTCTGCGCGTATAGTCGACTCTGACGCCGACCGCACCTCCAAGAGCCTTCCCCCGTGCCTGAGCTACCAAACGATTACGCCTACAAAAAACGCTTCGACGCTGTACTGGCGTATATCGATGCCAATCTGGAAGATGATCTGTCGGTGAGGACGTTAAGTCATGTGGCGAACTTCTCGGCGTTTCACTTCCATCGCCAGTTCACGGCGTTCATGGGCGTGCCTGTTTCGCGCTACGTCCAGCTGATGCGGCTACGACGCGCGGCACATCGCCTGGTCGCAGTTGCCGATTATTCGGTACTGGACGCCGCGCTGGATGCGGGCTTCAGGAGCCCCGAGGCGTTCTCCAGGGCGTTCAGCCGGGCGTTCGGCGCCGCGCCAAGCGCGTTCAGGAAGAATGCAAACTGGCAGGTCTGGAACACGGTATTCGCCGTCCCACATTTTTCCAGGACTCTTCTCATGCAAGTACGCATTATCGAACTCACTGAAATCAACGTAGCGGCCCTTGAGCACCGCGGGCCGCCCGGGCTCGTCAATGCGAGCGTCCGCCAGTTCATCGAGTGGCGGATGCGCAGCGGGCAGTCGCCGGCGGCATCAAGCCGCACGTTCGGTATTCCTTATGGCAATCCCGATACGACACCTGCGCACGCCTTCCGATTTGCGATCTGCGGTGAGATTCACGAAGACGTGACGCCGAATGAGTTCGGCGTAGGCCCACTCGTCATTCCCGGCGGCCGCTACGTCGTGGTACGCCATGCGGGGTCGCCCGATCATATCGGCGAGACGATCTACCCGATCTACCGCGACTGGCTCCCCGCGAGCGGTGAGGAGCTGCGTGATCAGCCACTGTTTTTCCACTACCTGAGCGCCTATCCCGAGACGCCACAGGATCAATGGCAAACCGATGTGTATGTCCCGCTGCAATAGCGGATAAACGCCCGCTACCGAAAGCGCCCTACTTTATCTCTACCAACCGCAGGGATTGTGCACCAGCCAAGGACAGATGAATAACTGCCGCTCTGCTAGGGAAGTTCGGCGCATCGTCGTCGGTGTTTTCCATTGCCGCGATGTCGATCAGGGTCTGCTCACCCGCCGGGTCGCTGACCAGCCTGGCGTCCATCTTATCGATCGCTCGCCAGCTGTCTCCGCCGATTCGCATCACATCCAGCAGGCTGTAATGCGGCACGCCCTCTTCGTTCTCCTCAGGGGTAAAGGCCGCCAGGTACTGACTGTAATTGTTGCCCATCCCAAAGCCCTCGATAGTGAAGACCGCGAGCGTGACCTGGCTGTCCTCGCCGGTATCGAGCGTTTGCACCAGCGCCGCGTCGGGGTAGCCGGTGGCATAGCTGTCCTTGAGCAGCGCCACCAGATGCCCGATCTGTGCCTCCAAGGCTTGCGGAATGGGTTTCGGTTCTTCGGCTTGAGCCAGGGTGCAGATGAAAAACAAGGCAGCGGTCAGCAGGCGCAATTTCATAAGGTGGGTCCGCGATGTCCAAGGATTGGCGCGGATATTAGCGTCTGGACTGGAGGTTGGTGACGATTTGTCATGGGTTTTGCGGTGGGGCGCACACTCGGTGCCCCCCTTGGAAGACCAAGCCATCACTCTTGCGAACGAATACGCTCCACCAGCCGCGCCTGCAACGCTTCAAGCTCCTGCGGATCAGCCTTGCCCCGTCCATGAGCCTCAGGCGCGGCGCCGTCCCAGCGCGGGATGATGTGGACGTGGATATGGAAGACCGTCTGCCCGGCGGGCGCCCCGTTAAACTGCGCGATCTGCACGCCATCCGGCTGCAGCTCGTCGACGAGGATGCGAGTGAGGCGTTGCGTCGCCGACATCATCTTGCCCAGCACCGCGGGGTCGACATCAAGAATATTGCGCGCCTGGGCCGCCTTTGGGATGACGAGCACATGACCGCGCGATTGCGGAAAAATATCGAGGAAGGCCAGTACATCAGCGTCTTCGTAGATTTTATAGCAGGGCGCTTCGCCGCGAAGAATCAGCCCAAAGATGTTCTGCGGATCGTATTGGCCGTACAAGCTCATGGTTGCTCCTCGCAAATACTTCAACTTTTCAGCGTCAGCGCTATCTTCAGCTGCAATTCGTTTTCGGAAAAGGGCTTGTGCAGAACCGGACACTGGGCGAAGTCAGCGGGCAGGCCGCTGACGCCGTATCCGGTGCTGAACAGGAAAGGAACGTTACGTGCACGCAGGATATCAGCCACCGGGAACACTCGTTCACCAGCCAGATTGACGTCCAGAATTGCCAGGTCAACCTCCAGGGTGTCCGCTTTTTCCCGAGCCTGGGCGAGTCGTGGGACTGACGCCACCACCGTGCAGCCCAGCTCTTCGAGCATTTCCTCGATCAACATGGCGACCGCGCCTTCGTCCTCGACAAGCAGAACCCTGATACCAGCAAACCGGGTCATGCAGACTGCTCAACGACCATGAACGAGAAGCGACAGAGAACGCCCTCAGGTGCAAAAGTCAGGACAAAGATTCCGCCAAGATCGCGCTCGATGCAGCGCTTCATCAACCGCGAACCGAGCCCTTCACGTTCCGGCGGAAACACCGGAGGGCCGCCCTGCTCGCGCCAATCCAAGGTCAGCAAGGTGCCGTTCGATTGCGACTGGACGTTCCAGTTCAGCGAAAGCCTGCCCGTCTCGACCGACATCGCGCCGTACTTGAGCGCATTGATCGCCAGTTCGTTGAGGGTCATGGTCAGGCCGAGCGCGACCCGGGTATCGACGTCGATGGCATCACCCTCGAAGGTGATACGGCCAGGGTCGGCCCCGAATATCGGCACCAGCACTTCCCGGGCCAGGGAGGCCAGCGGGGTCTGGCCCCAATGCCGCCTCGTCAACAGATCGTGGGCGCGGGACAACGCGAGAAGCCGGGCTTCGAAACGGTTGTAACCATCCTTGGCATCCACCGCATTGCGGGCGGTCTGGGCTGCCAGGGATTGCACCGTGGCCAGGGTATTCTTGACCCGGTGGTTGAGCTCGTCTATCAGGGTTTTCTGCCGGTCTTCGGCCTGCTTGCGCTCGGAGATGTCCACCAGCATGTTGATGGCGCCGACCAGGTTGCCCTCCGCGTCGTGCAGCGGCGTGGGATAAGGCGCGAACGGGACCCGGCTGCCGTCGGGACGCTCCGCGACTGCCTCGACCCCGCGTATCGGCCGGTTTTCCTTCAAGGCCACCGCCATCGGGCACTGGTCGTGGGGCAGGAAATTGCCATCGGTGGTGAACAGTTTCCAGGTCACGCACCAAAGGTCGCCCAGTTCAGGCGTACGCCCCGACAACTCGACCGCTGCCCGGTTGAAAAAATTGATCCGGCCTTGCGCGTCCGTGGTATAGACCGCCGCGGGCAGCGCCTCGAGCAGGTTGCGCATGTGCCGTTCGCTTTCGAGGATCTGGTTTTCCATGCGCCGCGCCTGCGTGACATCCTGGATAACCCGCACGCCATAACGAAACACGCCTTGGGAGTCCCGGACCGATGAGCTGTGGATGTCCAGGTAGACGGTTTCTCCGTCAGGCTTGAAGGCGCGTTTGCGCAGCACGTAGTTATCCAGCTCGCCGGCCACTTGGCGCGCATACAGCGCGGCGTCTTCGTCGGTACTGTCGGAGTGGGTATACCCCAGGAAAGTCATGTTCAGCAGTTCTTCGCGCGAGCGCCCGAGCATGTTGCAGAGCGCATCGTTGACCCGCAACAGACGGCCATCCGCCCCGGCTTCGGCAATGCCGATCGTCGCCGCCTCGTAGGTTGCGGACAACCGGTCGTCGCTCTCCTGGCGTGCCGTCTCGGCCGCATGGACCGAGGTCACGTCCACGGTGAAGCACCGGGTGTTGAAAAGCTTGCCGTCCTCGAATCGCCCGTTGGAGGTGATGGTGACATGCTTGATCGAACCATCCTTGGCTCGAAGGCGAGCCGGATAGTCTTCCAGGCATTCGCCGTTGCTCAATTTGCTCAGGATGTCGCCGATGACCGGCTCATCGACATGGAACTCGGTGATGTGGCGGCCGATGTACTCCTGCGCCGAATAACCGAGCAAGGCCAATTCAGCCTTGTTGGCACGCACAATGGTGCCCTCGCCGCTGACGATGTGCAGGCCGACCGCACTGTTTTCGAAGAAGTCTTCCAGGTCGGCATTCTTGCGCCGTAGCTCGTCGGCCATCGCGTGGTGCGCCGAGACATCCTGGAAGCAGTTGATCGCCCCTTGGATAGTGCCCTGCTCATCCCTCAGGGCCCGGATGTTCACCAGCGCGACGATCCGCGAGCCGTCCGGACGCTCGATAAACACTTCCTGGTTGCGCGTCGCCGTACCCGACTCCAGCGCCCAGGCCATCGGGCAGTCTTCCAATGCCAACGGCGTACCGTCGGCCAGGAACAGGCGATAGGAACCGCAAAAACGGTCGCCGCCCTCCCCTAATACCGGCGCTCGTCCCCACAACGTGGCCGCCTCGCTGTTGTAGCGGACCAGCCAGCCGTTGTGATCACACAGATACACCGCGCCAGGAATGGCGTCGAGCGCATTCGCGCCCATCGCCAAAAGTCCTTCGTACTCGCTCGGTGTACGCGTCTCCCTGGGAAACGCTTCAATATTCGACATTTCTATCCCCAATCCGCCTGGCTGAATGCGCCTGCTACACAACGACTCGGTATCCCCTGAGTCGGCGATCCCAGCCCGGACTATTCCTTTACATGCCGGAGCGGATTTTTTCATGCAGCTGCAATGGATACTAGATCCTTATTCAACCTGCGAGTTCAGGAAAATTCGGCGACATGGCACGCCAGTCTCAAAATCGGAACAACGCGCGGGGCGTTTCTACCATAAGCGCGCGCATAAACGGCAAAGAAATCTGCAAATCCAGCAACTGGCGCATCACCGTATCGAAGCCGATGACTGCCTCGTGTTGTGTATGCGGCCAGTCACTCCCCCATACCAGGCGATGGGCGCCGAAACTCTGCTCCAGCAGGCCCAATGCGGACCTGGCGAATGCCAGATTCTGCTGCTCGGTGCCCGCCAGCCGATAGATGCCGGAAACTTTCATCCAGACTTGCCCACTGGCGCCCAGCGTCATCAGCTCGGGATATCCCGGTTGATCAAGGCCCGAACGCGCATCGGGGCGACCGAAGTGGTCGACCACCAAGCGCACGCCGAACGGCATCAACTGGCGAATCAGTCCCGGCAGTTGTTCTACCGGGGCATGCAATTCGACATGCCAATCCAATTCGGCAAGGTGGCCAAGGAAGTCTTTCCACAGGGTTTCGCGAAAGTCGGGCGAGGCCGTGCCCATCAGGTTCAAGCGAACGCCGACCACGCCCAGCCGCGCCATCTCCTCCAGCTCGACTCGGCTGATATCCGGTTCCACCACCACGACCCCGCGCAGTTGCTCCGGCGCCTGTTCCAGCGCGGCGAGCAGGTAGCGGTTATCGGTGCCGAGAAAGCTCGGCTGAACCAGAACACCATGGCTCAAGCCATGGGTCTGCAGATGGTTCAGGTATTGCGCAAGCGTAGCGTCATAGTCCGGTGTGTAACGCCGCACGGCAGCCAGCTCCAGCTCACGGCTGAACACGTGGGCATGGCAGTCGATGCCGGTCATCGACGTAGTACAGGAATCAACCATGGTTCTCATCTATCAAAATTAAAGTGATCAGGCGCGGGCGCTCTCGCTGGCAGATGCCACGGCGGGCGCCGGTGACGCAGATGCCTCAAGGCTACGGCCGCGGGTTTCCGGCAGGCAAAGCGCCGCGAGCACAGCCACGCCGTAGGCGATGCCCGCATCAATGCCGATGGCTGATCCCAGGGACATGGAATCGCTCATGTGCCCCACCAGGAACGGGAATACCGCCGACAGCACCCGGCCGAAGTTGTAGCAGAAACCGACGCCGGCACCGCGTACATCCGCCGGGTACAACTCGTTGAAGAACGCCCCGAGGCTGGCCGGAATGCCGGCTGCGAAAAAGCCGAGCGGGAAGCCCAGGAACAACATCTGCGTATTGCTCAACGGCAGGAATACGTAGCACTGCACGGTCACCACACAGCACAGCGCGAACAACAGGATGTTCTTGCGCCGGCCGATGCGATCGATCAGCAAGCCACTAATGACACAACCGCACCAGAAGGCAAAGATGATCACCGCCAGGTAGCCGCCGGAATTGAGCACCGACAGGTTGCGCTCGGTCTTGAGGAAGGTCGGCAGCCAGGTCATCACCGCGTGATAACCGCCGTGGGCACCCAACCCGAGCAAACCGCCGAACAGGGTCACGCGAATCAGTTCCGGGCGAAAGATGCCGCCCAGGGACTTGAAGAAGCTCTGCGGAATCGCCTGTTCCTTTTGCAGCCGCTGGAAACTGTCCGGCTCCTCGACGTTGCGGCGCACCCAGATGATCAGGAACGACGGCAGCAGGCCGACGATGAACATCACCCGCCAGGCCATGTCCTGCGGCACCAGGGAGTAGATCAGCGTAAAGACCCCGACAGCCAGCCCCCAACCCACCGCCCAGGCGCTCTGGACCGTGCCCATGACCTTGCCGCGGTATTTCGGATTGATCGTCTCGGCCATCAGCACCGCGCCGGCGGCCCACTCTCCGCCAATGCCAAAGCCCTGCAATGCCTTGACGATCAACAGTTGGTGAAAGCCCGTGACGAACGCCGACAGGAAGGTGAAGAACGAGAACCACAGGATCATCCATTGCAGCGTGCGCACCCGGCCATAACGGTCGGATAGCGTCCCGCCGACCCAGCCACCCAGGGCCGAGGTCACCAGCGTAACGCCGCTGATCAGCCCCGCATCGCCCTTGGACAAGGCGAACGCGGCGATCAACGCCGGTATCGCCAGGCCGAACATCTGGACCTCCAGCGCGTCGAGCGACCAGCCGCCAAAACACGCCCAAAACGTCTTGCGCTCCCGCGAAGTGATCTGGCGATACCAACTGAACATGATTCTTATCCTTATGAGTGAAACAAAAGGCAGCCGAGAGCGAACCGCGCCGCTGCAGGGCCAGTCAGGAAAAACACACAGGGCAAGGGCAGCGGCGTTCGAGACGCCGCTAGCCCGCCGAAGTCAGCGGATTTCGACGCTGTAGCGGAAATGCTCGGCATGCCCGCGCGAACGGCGCCATTCCAGCGGGTTGCCGGCGTAATCGCGGGCCAGGCGCTCGATCACCACCACCGGGCTGTGGACCGGAACCTGCAACAGGCGCGCATGCACCTCGTTGACCGATTCGGCCGTGAGGGTTTCCTGCGCATAGGCAACCACCTGCCCGCAGATTTCCTCGTAGATGGGATAGAGCAACGGCCCTTTCTGGTTCAGGTCGATCTCCAGCAACGGCTGGAATCGGCCACGTGGCAGCCAGATTTCTTCGGCGAGCACCGGCTCGACTTCCAGCAGACGCACCCGGACGATGCGGATCACCGGCGCATCGACCGGCAACCCCAAGGCCTGTGCGACCGCCGATGGCGCCGCCACCGGCTCGACAGACAGGATGCGACTCTGCGGAACCCGGCGTTCACCGGACGCCGACTGAAAGCGAAAGAAACGAAACAACGATGACTGGAACTGCGGACGACGAATGAAGGTGCCCCGCCCTTGCTGGCGCTCCAGGATGCCCTCGCTGACCAAGGCATCAATTGCCTTGCGCACGGTTCCGGTGGACAGCTGGTATTCGGCTGACAACGCCGCCTCGGTAGGAATCGCCTCTCCCGGACGCCAGCGATTATTGGCGATCTGCTCCGCCAACTGGTCACGCAAACGTTGATAAAGCGGCAGGCGGGCGTCGCTGGACAGGGCGTTCATAGGACTATATTCACCTTGTTATCTAGTCATCTATATGAATTTGAGCCGAGTATTTGCTTCGACCCGCCGTGTTGTCAAGACGGGGCCTGATACTTTGCAGACCAACGGAAACAGCAAGGGCAGCGAATCAGTGCGTTGCGTGACGAGGCAACGCCAACGAAATCAGGGCAGCGAGCAACACGAATGCACTGGAAATCCACAGGCATGCCGCCAGCCCGTACCCTTGGTAGACCCAACCGGAAAGCAGCGTCCCGGCCAGCCGGCCGATGGCGTTGGACATGTAATAGAAACCCACGTCCAGCGACACGCCGTCCTCCTTGGCGTACGACACGATCAGATAACTGTGCAGGGAAGAATTCACCGCGAACAGCCCGCCAAAGACCATCAGCCCGCCCAACAGCATCGCCTGTTGTGACAGCCCCAGGGCCATCGCCGCCGGCAAGCCCGCCAACGCCAGCGCCCAGAGGAACGCGGCGCGCCCATCCGGCACCTGCCCGCGTTTCTTGCCGGTGATGTTCGGCGCCAGGGATTGCACGATGCCGTAGCCGATGACCCACGCGGCGAGAAATCCGCCCACGGTCGAGAAATTCCAGCCGTAGACACTGCTCAGGTAGACCGGCAGGGCCACCACGAACCAGACATCCCGGGCGCCGAACAGGAACATTCTCGCGGCCGACAAAATATTGATCGCCCGGCTCTTGGAAAGGATGTCGCGAAATCTGGGCTTGGCCTTGGCCTTGCCCAGGTCCTTCTTCAGCAGGATCAGGCTACCGCCCCAGATCAGTGCCAACACGGCGGCCATCGCCAACAATGCGCCCTGGAAACCGATCCATGCGAGCAACGCCCCGCCGAGAAAAAAGCCGACGCCTTTGAGCGCGTTCTTCGAGCCGGTGAGGATCGCTATCCAGCGATAAAGCCTGCCCTGCTCACCGTCAGGCACCAGAAGCTTGATGGAGCTCTTGGCGCTCATCTTGTTCAGGTCCTTGGCGATTCCCGAAAGCGCCTGGGCCATCATCACCCAGGCGATGGTCAGCCAGGCGGACGGAACCGTCAGCATCAGCAGCGCCACCACTTGCAGGCCCAGGCCGATGTTCATCGTCCGATTCAGGCCCAGCCGGGCACCGAGGTAGCCGCCCAGCAGGTTGGTGACCACGCCGAAGAGTTCGTAAAACAGGAACAGCGCGGCAATCTGCAACGGGCTGTAGCCCAACGCGTGGAAGTGCAGCACCACGAGCATCCGCAGGGCGCCGTCGGTCAAGGTAAAAGCCCAGTAATTACCGGTGACGAGCAGGTACTGTCGCACTTGCGGCGCTAAGGCTGACAAGGCTTTCATCACGACTCCTCAGACAGCCAGGCCAACCATCCGGGCCAGTTCGACGGTGCGGTTGGCGTAGCCCCATTCGTTGTCGTACCAGGCATAAAGCTTGACCTGGGTGCCGTTGACAACCAGGGTCGACAGCGCATCGATGATCGACGAGCGCGGATCGGTGCGGTAGTCGATGGACACCAGAGGGCGCTCCTCAAAACCGAGGATGTCCTTGAGCTCGTGCTCGGCTGCGTCCTTGAGAAAACCGTTCACTTGCTCCACCGTGGTAGCTCGCTCGACCTCGAACACGCAATCGGTCAGCGACGCATTGGCCAGCGGCACCCGCACGGCGTGGCCATTGAGGCGCCCGCGCAGCTCGGGAAAGATTTCGGCGATGGCGGTGGCCGATCCGGTGCTGGTGGGAATCAAACTCATACCCGACGCCCGGGCGCGACGCAGGTCCTTGTGCGGCTGGTCGAGGATGCTCTGGGTATTGGTCAGGTCATGGATGGTGGTGATCGAGCCGTGACGGATGCCGAGCTTCTCGTGGATTACCTTGACCACGGGCGCCAGGCAGTTGGTGGTGCAGGAAGCCGCAGTCACGATGCGATGCCGGTCCGGCTCGAACTGCTGGTGATTGACCCCCATGACGATATTCAAGGCGCCCTGCTCTTTCACCGGGGCACTGACCACCACGCGCTTCACGCGCTGATCGAGATACGCCTGGAGCACCGCGACCGTCTTCATCTTGCCGCTGGCCTCGATCACCACATCGCAGCCCGACCAGTCGGTGTCGGCAATCGCTTTGTTGGCTGTGACCTTGATGCGCTGCCCCTCGATGATCATGCTGGCGCCATCGGCGTCGGCCTGGCGGTTCCAGCGGCCGTGCACCGAATCGAAGTTCAACAGATGCGCATGGGTCGCCGCGTCGCCCGCCGGGTCGTTGATCTGCAGGAACTGGAATTCCGGCCAGCCCCAGGCCGCGCGCAAGGCAAGGCGACCTATGCGTCCGAAACCGTTGATGCCTACTTTGATCGTCATTTTGAAGGGGGCCGTCTATTGGTGTTCAGTCGAATATATGTTTTTCCGGATACAAGAGGAAATCGAAAGTGGCGCGTCCCTGTGGCGAGGGAGCTTGCACCCTCGCCACGGAGTCCGTTGTTATTTCAGAAGGGAGAGTGTTCCGATCACGCTCTCGTAGTACAGTCTGCACCCGATGTCAGCCCCCATTTGAACGGCATGAGGTGTCCGGGAAATTTGTTTGAACAGACCCGTGCTTCATGTTCTTCGTCAGCCGAAGCGGTAACAGCATGATTGAAATCACCGAAGTCTCCATTGCCCAGCTCCGGGCTGCGCTGGAATCCGGCCAGACCACGGCGGTCGAGCTGGTCCAGGCCTATCTCGCCCGGATCGACGCCTATGACGGTCCCGACACGCCTACCGCCCTCAACGCGGTGGTGGTTCGCAACCCTTCTGCGCTGAACGAGGCCAAGGCGTCCGATGCCCGGCGGGCCAAAGGCCAGACTCTGGGCCCCCTCGATGGCATTCCCTATACCGCCAAGGACAGTTATCTGGTGAAAGGGCTGACCGCTGCGTCTGGAAGCCCGGCCTTCAAGGACCTGGTTGCCCATCGCGACGCCTTCACTATCGAACGCCTGCGTGCCGCCGGTGCGATCTGCCTGGGCAAGACCAATATGCCGCCGATGGCGAACGGCGGCATGCAGCGCGGTGTTTATGGCCGCGCCGAAAGCCCTTATAACGCGGATTACCTCACCGCGCCTTTTGCCTCCGGTTCGTCGAACGGCGCGGGCACTGCCACCGCTGCCAGTTTCGCCGCCTTCGGCCTTGCTGAAGAAACCTGGTCCAGCGGACGCGGCCCGGCCTCCAACAATGGCTTGTGTGCCTACACGCCCTCGCGCGGGGTGATCTCGGTGCGCGGCAACTGGCCCCTGACGCCGACGATGGACGTTGTCGTGCCCTACGCCAGGACCATGGCCGACCTGCTGGAAGTGCTGGAAGTGGTGGTGGCGAACGACCCCGACCCCCGTGGCGACCTGTGGCGCCTGCAACCCTGGGTGCCGATTCCGTCCGTCGATTCGGTCCGTCCCGCCTCGTACCCGAACCTTGCCGCCAATCCCGAAGCGTTGGCCGGCATCCGTTTCGGCGTGCCGCGCATGTACATCAATGCCGACCCCGAGGCGGGCACCGCTGAAAAGCCAGGCATTGGCGGCCCGACCGGGCAACGAATCATCACTCGCCCGTCGGTGATCGCCCTCTGGGAAGCCGCGCGCAAAGCCTTGGAGGCCCAAGGCGCCGAAGTGATCGAGGTGGACTTCCCGCTGGTGTCCAACTGTGAGGGCGATCGTCCTGGCGCGCCGACGGTGTTCACCCGCGGCCTGGTGTCCAAGGAGTTCCTGCACCATGAACTCTGGGATCTGTCGGCCTGGGCGTTCGATGATTTCCTGCGGGCCAACGGCGATCCGAAACTCAATCGCCTGGCCGACGTCGACGGACCGCTGATTTTCCCTCACGATCCGGGCACCCTGCCCAATCGCGAGGATGATCTTGCCGCCGGCATGGACGAATACGTGAAGATGGCCCAGCGCGGCATCACGCCGTGGGACCAGATCCCGACGTTGCCCGATGGCTTGCGCGGCCTCGAAGAGACACGCCGGATCGATCTCGAGGACTGGATGGAGCGCCTTGGCCTGGACGCGGTGATCTTCCCTACCGTGGCGGACGTCGGGCCCGCCGACGCGGACGTCAACCCGGAATCAGCCGACATTGCCTGGAGCAATGGCGTATGGGTCGCCAACGGCAACCTCGCCATCCGCCACCTGGGCGTGCCTACGGTCACCGTGCCGATGGGCGTCATGGCGGACATCGGCATGCCGGTCGGGTTGACGTTCGCGGGCCGTGCCTATGACGATTCGAAACTGCTGCAGCTGGCCTCGGCATTCGAGTCGACGGGCTCGAAACGGATGATCCCGCCGCGGACTCCGCCGTTGTCTGGTGATCATCCGCGCGCGTGATCGCGGCGGGTACATGAAACAGGAAAGCAGGCTCACCGCTTCAATAGCTGTGAGGCCTGCGTCATCAGCGCCTGCTGCAGGCTAATCGAACCTGCCCACCGCAAGCCGCCCCGTCTCGGGCCGCGCATAGAGATACCCCTGCATCAGCTCGATGCCCAACTCCAGCAGCGTCGCGCTTTCTTCTCGCGTCTCGACGCCCTCGGCGATGACGGTAATCCCCAGCCGGCCGGCGACCAGGATGATCCCCTCGACAATCGCGCGCCTGACCGGGTCCTGGTCGATGCCTCGGGTCAACGCCATGTCGATCTTCAGCACTTGGGGCTGGAACAGCGCAAGCAGATTGAGCCCCGAGTAGCCAGAACCGAAATCATCGATTGCGGTAGTGAAACCCTGACGTTCGTACTCCAGAAAGATCGACTTGAGGTGCTCGGGGTCGTCCACCCTTTCGCCTTCCGTGACCTCGAACATGAGCCTGTCCGGCGGAAAGCGGCTTTGACGCGCAGCCTCCAATGTCGCCCGTATACAGGTCTCGGCCCGGTACACGGCGTTGGGCAGGAAGTTGATGCTGAGCAGGCAATCGGGAATGTCGAGGATACCCAGCCTGGCAGCCTCCTCGATCGCTTTTACTCGGCAGGCCTGGTCGAACCGGTAGCGGTTGCCGTCATTCACAAGCCCGAGGATATAACCTGCCGATTCGCCGTTTACGCCTCTGACCAGTGCCTCATAGGCAAAGGCCGTGCGCGTGCGGACATTGAAGATTGGTTGGAACGCCATGGTGAAATCAAATCCCAATGCCGAATGGTCGCGACACTCGGCGCAACCAAGGGATTTGAACGTTTGAGGAGAAGAGGATGCGGTCATATCAGTGTTCCGTCGCGGCAGCGGGTGTCCCTGTGTTGCAGAAACTATAGGCAATCTCCCTTGAATCGGCACGGGTCGCGCTTTCTGGAGTGCGGTCGGGCCCGCGTTACGCAATTAACAACGTTTAACTCGCCCCTGCGCGCGACCTCACCAAGAATGGCGCTCTGTCCAGGCCTTGGTTCACACGGAAAAGACGCATGTCGCCCGCATCCACAAACATGATTGTCCCCGGGCCAGCACCGGTCGCCCTGAAGCCGATCTGGCTGCTGGCTTTGCTGGCGGGAAGCGCACCCGCACTGGCAGGACAAACCGCCGAGGGTTTCCTGCAAGGGGCGACATTTGAGGTGCTGAGCCGCAACTTCTACCTCAACAATGACTACCGGTCCCCGACCCCGGCGGGCAAGAGCTACAAGGCGGAATGGGCCCAGGGCTTCATCGCCACGTTCGAGTCCGGCTTCACGCCCGGCATCGTCGGTGCAGGCATCGACGCCCATGGGTTCGTCGGTTTGAAACTGGACGGCGGCAAGGGCCACTCGGGGACGGGACTGCTGCCGCTGGACGAAGACGGGCGCAGTGAGGACGAATACTCCAGCGCCGGCGCTGCGCTGAAATTCAACACCTCGCGAACCACCTTGGCGCTGGGCGAAATGACCGTCGCGACACCGGTATTCGATACGGCTGACAAGCGCCTGCAACCGGAATACGCCAGCGGCGTGTTGTTGTCGAGCCAGGAAATCGATGAGGTCGATTTGCAGGCGGGTCATTTCAACGCCTTCAAGAATCAGGATGCCTCCACCGCCAAAGGCGATTTCTCCGGTTATGGGGCAAGTACCCGCCACGGCAGTATCGACTTCATCGGTGCCGACCTGTTCAGCGGCCGCACGGTGGGCGGCGCGCTCTATGCTTCCGAGCTGAGCGACACCTGGCGCCAGTACTACGGCAATCTGCATTCGACGCTGGGCCAGCTGTTCCTCGACGGTAACGTCTACTACACCCGCGACCATGGCCAGGCCAGCGCAGGCGCCATCGACAACACGGCCTTCAGCCTGTCCGGCAAATATCGACATGAAGCCCAGGCATTCACCTTGGCGTACCAGAAAATCAACGGCGACACGCCTTTCGATTTCGTTGGTGGTGACTCCATCTACCTGGCCAACTCGATCAAATACGCTGATTTTAATGGCCCGGGCGAGCGCTCCTGGCAGGCTCGTTATGACCTCGACCTGGGCATCTTGGGCATCCCCGGCTTGAGTTTCATGGCCCGCTATGTAACCGGCAACGGGATAGATGGCAGCCATGCGCCAAGGGGCGGCGCCTACAACCCGTTCGACAGCGACACCGGAACCTACAGCCCGCAGCAGGGGGACGGCGGCCGTCATTGGGAGCGCGACCTGGACCTGCATTACGTCGTGCAATCAGGGCCGGCCAAGGACCTGTCGCTGCAACTGTCCCACGTCACCCACCGCGCCAACAGCGCCCAGGCCGGCGATGACATCGACAGGCTGTACGTCGTCATCCAGTACCCGCTGAAGCTCGGGCCGTTCTGAAAAGACGCATCATCAAACCTTCACGCTGCTGACGGCATGATAGTTGGCATCGAGCCCAGCGAGGAAGCGCCATGCCGTCATCAGGACTAGCGACGAACGTCTCTCACCGACCAAGGCTTGCGGATCTCAAACCGCTTGTCCAATCCTTGCGGGCAGCTCCCGCTGCCCTGCGCAGACAGGCGGAACCCAGGATCACTCCGGCAACACAGCTGGAAAATCGAGAGGGTTATCGCAGCGACTTCCTTGGCGATTTCATCGTGCCCTGGCCGTCCCTGGATCCAGCCCAGGCAGAGGACGTCCACCCGACGGGCGCAGCCATGAACCGTCTGGATTACACCCATTTCTCCATCACCCTGTCTCGAAGTCGACGATTGGCGCTCGTGGCGGGTGTCAATATCGATGGCGCCAGCAGTGTCGAAGTCGATCGCGGGCGCGATGCCTGGGCCTATGACGGGCGACTGCCCAGCGATGCGCAGCTCGGCGAAGAGCTCTATGCCGACAACCTGCTGGATCGCGGCCATCTGGTGAGGCGCCAGGACCCCAACTGGGGCCAGGAGGCGCACACGGCCAACACCGACACCTTCCACTTCACCAACTGCTCGCCACAGATGGCCGCGTTCAACCAGAAAACCTGGCTGGAGCTCGAGGACTATATCCTCGACAACACTCGCCGCTGGAAAGCCCGGGCGACGGTATTCACCGGGCCGTTGCTGCGCGAAGATGATCCGACCTATCGGGGCGTGCAGATCCCCACCGCGTTCTGGAAAGTCGTGGCATTCCTCGGTGACGACGGCAAGCCCTCGGCCAGCGCCTACATGATTGACCAACGCCGGGAACTGGGGAAACTGGAACTCCTGTTCGGAGCGCTCAAGACCTACCGACACAGCGTTGATCAGATCGAAACGCTGACGGGTGTTCGTTTTGGTGATCTGGCCGACTACGACGGTTTCTCGAACGAGGAACGCTTGACCGGAACACGGATTGAAGCGGCCATCCGCGGGCCCGAAGATATCCTTCTGTAAAACGGACCGGCCGGCGCCCGGTACAACGGACGCCGGTCGGGCTATCAATGCTCCAGACCAGGAAAATCAGCTCCACGCGCCGTGGCCTCCCACGCGCGAAACTCTTCCTGCATGGCGGACAGCTTGGCCATCGCCACTTCGAACGCGCGATTGCCCAACAGCAACCGCTGAGGCGGCTGCTCGGCATTGACCGCGGTATAGATCGCCGCGGCCGCACGCGCCGGGTCGCCTTCCTGCCTGCCGACCGAGACGTGATAAGCGCGGCGTGCGGCGCCTGCGGTGGCGTCGTAGTCGTCGATCGACTCGCTTACCTCGGCTGCCGAGCCGGCCCACTCGGTGCGAAACGCGCTGGGTTGCACGGTCATGACCCGGATGCCGAGCGGTTCGACTTCGGCCCGCAAGGCATCGCTGAGCCCTTCCACAGCAAACTTGCTCGCGCAGTAATAACCCACCGCAGGAAAGCCGGCGAGCCCGCCGATGGACGTCAGGTTGACGATCATCCCCTGCCGCCGCCGGCGCATGCCAGGCAGCACCGCGTGGATCATGTTCGCGGTACCGACCAGGTTGACCTCCAGAAGCCGACGCGCTGCCTGCGGATCGGTCTCCTCGACGGCGGCGAAGTAACCGATACCGGCGTTGTTGATCAATACGTCGACCTTACCAAAGACTCGCTCGGTGGCGGCCACTGCGTCGCGGGCCTGCTGTGGGTCAGTGACATCGAGCGGCAGCACCAGAGCTTCGCCGAGGCGGCCCAGGTCCTGCACTTGCTCGACTTTGCGGGCGGTGACGACCACGCGCTCACCCTGCTTGAGCAGATGCTCGGCAATGTATCGACCAAAACCAGTGGAACAGCCGGTGACCAGCCAGGTTTTACGATTGCTCATGACGGTTCTCCTCTGTTGGCTCAGCCGGCGGTGACTGTCATGCCGCCATCAGCCATGACCACCGAGCCGACCATGAAGCTGGCACGGTCCGAGGCCAGGAAGGCGACCACCTCGGCGATTTCTTCAGGTTGCGCGGCCCGGCCGATGGGGGCGGCTTCGCCGTGCTGGGCGAGAAACTGCGGGCCGTCCTCGACCACGTCATTGAGGATATTGGTGACCACATCGCCAACGCCGACCGCATTGACTCGGATGCCATGCTCGATGGCTTCCAGCGCCAGCGTGCGGGTCAACTGCGCCAGGGCGCCCTTGGACGCGGTGTAGGCGGCGATGGTCGGGAAAGCGAAATAGGATGCATAGGAGGCGATGTTGACGATGGCCCCGGACTTGTTGGGCATCATTGCCTTGACCGCTTCGCGTGAGTGCAGGAACGCCGCGGTGGCGTTGACGGCCTGGATGCGTTCCCAATCCTGGCGCGTCATGTCGACCACAAGTTTGTTGATGATGATGCCGGCGTTATTGACCAGGATATCCAACCGGCCGAACTGCTCGACCGCCAGGCCCACCGCGCGCTCGGCGGCGCCGTCCTCGGTAATGTCAGCCACCAGCGGCACCAGTCCCGGGCGGGCCAGCTCGTTGACGGCGGGGTTGATGTCCTCGGCGATCACCTTGGCGCCACGGGCGTGTAGCAACAGGGAAATGGCCTTGCCGATACCGCTGGCGGCGCCAGTGACCAGGGCGACCTTGCCTTCGACTTCGTGGGGAACGTTGTGTTTGATATCGCTCATGGTAGCTCTCCTCGTTGACCGACCGACGAGACATTCGCCGGTGCGCTGTCGTGATTGACGGCTTCACTGTCGCGCAACGAGGGTTACCGGGCTTTGGTGATGTTGCGGGGACTGTCGGGGTTTTGCGCAAACCTGCAAAACCGGCGGGATTACCCGGGACGGCAGCGCGTCCCGGGCATCGGGTTCATGGCTTGCGAGTCACCCGCCACACGGTGTTCGCCAGGTCATCGGCGATGATCAACGCACCGCGCGGATCAACGGTCACACCCACGGGCCGCCCACGGGTCTTGCCATCGTCGCCGCGGAAACCCGTGGCGAAGTCCACCGGTTCACCAGCGGGACGACCATTGCGAAACGGCACGAAAATGACCTTGTAGCCCACCGGCTGGTCGCGATTCCAACTGCCGTGCTCACCCACGAAGGCGCCTTCGGCAAATTGCTCGCCCATGGCCGGGATGGAGAAATCGACACCGAGTGCCGCGACGTGGGACCCGAGGCTGTAGTCGGGTTTGACCGCAGCGGCGACTTTTTGCGGATCCTGCGGTTGTGCGCGCGGGTCGACGTTCTGCCCCCAATAGCTGTAGGGCCAGCCATAAAACGCGCCTTCACGCACCGATGTCAGGTAATCCGGCACCAGGTCGGGGCCCAACTCGTCACGCTCGTTGACCACCGCCCACAACTGTCCGGAGCCAGGCTCGACCTTCAACGCCGTCGGGTTGCGCAGACCTGTCGCATAGGGTTTGTGGGCGCCTGTCTCGGCGTCGATCTGCCAGACCATGGCCCGGTCGATTTCGACTTCCATGCCGCGCTCGGTGACGTTGCTGTTCGAACCGATGCCAACGTACAGCGAGCGTCCGTCGGGACTGATGGCCAGCGCCTTGGTCCAGTGGTGGTTGATCTCGGACGGCAGGTCGGTGACCTTGGTGGGCGCTCCACTGGCCTTGGTCTGGCCTTCCTGATAATCGAAGCGCACCAGTGCATCCTGGTTGGCGACGTACAGCTTGCCGTCGGCAAACGCCAGGCCATAGGGTGCGTTGAGGTTTTCGGCGAAGACCGTCTTGAGCTCGTAGGTGCCGTCACCGTCAGCGTCGCGCAACAGCGTCAGGCGATTGCCGCCCTTGACCTGGGTGTTGCCCTTGGCCTTGATGACACTGGCAATCACATCCTTGGGCTTGAGCTTCGCAGCGTTTCCGCCACGGCCTTCGGCCACCAGGATATCGCCGTTGGGCAGTACCAGGGTCTGGCGCGGAATCTTCAGGTCGGTGGCGATAGCGGTGATGTCGTAGCCTTGCGGTACCGTCGGTTTCTGCTCGCCCCAGGGCACCGGCTCGGCGATTTTCATGCTGGGCAACAACCCGCGCTGGGGCTCCGGCAATTTGGGGTCCGGACCGCGTGCCTGAGTGGCGTCCCCTTCTCCTCCACAGGCGCTCAACAACAACGCCATGCTCAGGGCTGTCAATGCGATGCGCGGTTTCATTGCTCACCTCCGGAACGCAGATTGGTCAGCCCGACCCACGCCGCAGCGCAGGCCAACAGGGTCACGACGACCGACAGAACCAGGCCCTGGGGCATGATGGCCCAGGCGTCCTTGGCATGTTCGAAGGCATTGATCAGCCCGAGTACCCAGGTCACCAGCAATAGTAGGAAATACACCACCGGACGCCCGCCCTTGCGCTCCGCACGGATCAGATTGACCAGCGCAAACAGCAATGCCAACCCACAGAACAGCAGTCCGCCGGCAATCAGCCAGGAGGCGAAATTGCTCCATTGGATCTGGTAGGTCTTGTAGTACGCGATGTCATTGAGCAGCGCCCCGAGAAACAACGGAACGCTACCGGCGAGCAGGACCGCGTGAAGCGGACCTGGCGTGCTTCGGTAGAGGGGATGGGTGGTAACGGTCATGACAGCTCCTTATCGTTCAGCGTCCCGTGGCGGTTTCCGTGAGATCCGGGCCGGCGGGGTCGCGTTGATTAACGCCTAGGGAAATGATCGTGCCGCCAAAGCGATAGTTCCGATTTTTCGCTTGGGATAAGGCGGCAGCTCCCAGCGTTTTTAATGACAAGGAGTACGGGGCATGCCGATACAAACCGTGGCGAGGGAGCTTGCTCCCGCTGGGCTGCATAGCGGCCCCAAGCCCTATCACCAAGGTGTGTCAGGCTGATCCCGACCAGCCTTTTTGGGATTGCTGCGCAATCCAGCGGGAGCAAGCTCCCTCGCCACGAAGGGCAGTGCTGGGTGTCAGCTTCAAAGGCTTGAGGTCATGGTTTTCTGTGGCGAGGGGATTTATCCCCGCTGGGCTGCGTAGCGGCCCCAAGCCTAATCACCAAGGTGTGCCAGGCTGATCCCGAACAGCCTTTTTGGGATTGCTGCGCAATCCAGCGGGAGCAAGCTCCCTCGCCACGGGGGAATGGGGTTTCGGGGTGGTTCGTGTTAAACCCGCACCATCAGGGCCTCGTCCGCATCCGCCGCGCCATGCAGCAACTCGATCAGCCAATCGATGAACACCCTCACCCTCGGCGACAGCTGTCGATGAGGCGGGTAGACCACTGAAATCGGCCATGACGGCACCGGATGATCGCTCAGTACCTCGACCAACCGCCCCTCGGCGAGTTGCCGTTGCACGTGGTAACGCGGCGCCTGGATCAGGCCGAATCCTGCCTCACAAGCCGTTACGTAGCCGTCGGCGTTGTTGACGGTCAGCTCGGATGACATTTGCAACTCTCGTACCTGCCCTGCCACTTCGAATTCGAACGGGAAATAACGACCGTTACCGGACGCGAAACCGATGGCCCGGTGCTCTGCCAGGTCCTCCAGCGCCACAGGCGTACCTGAACGAGCCAGGTAGCCAGGGCTGGCGCAAGTCACCTGGCACAACCGCACGATCGGTCGCGCCACCAGTGCCAGGTCGCTGATGGCGCCGGCCCGGATGGCGCAATCCACGCCTTCACGCTGCAGATGAACCAACCGGTCATGAAAACCCAGGTCCAGTTTCAATTGCGGATAGCGCCGATAGAAGTCCGCCAGGTTCGGCACGATCCATGTGCAGCCGAAGGCGATGGGCATGTCCACGCGCAGGGTGCCGCGAGGTTGGCTGCGTTGCGCGGACAGCGAGGTTTCCAAGTCGTCCAGTTCATCGAGCAACTGGCCGCAGCGCTGGTAATAGGCTTCGCCATCCAGGGTTGCGCGCACCTGCCGCGTGGTGCGCTGTAGCAGTTGCACCCCCAGATGCCCCTCCAGTTGCTGGATCAACAGGCTGACGGTAGCCCGGGGCAAACCCAGATCGTCGGCGGCCTTGCCGAAACCGCCCAGTTCGACGATGCGCCGGAACACCTGCATAGCCTGTAATCGATCCATGGTTCTACTCACTATTCAGAAATCACGAATAGTTAAACCAAAAACAGCGGCTTTATCCAGAAAACCGTTTTACGGAGACTGATCGCGTCACTTCAACCCAAAGGAACAACCTCATGATCACTCGTCAACTTGGCCACCAGGGTCCACACGTCAGCGCCATCGGCCTGGGCTGCATGGGCATGTCGGATTTCTACACCACGGGCACCGACGAGCGCGAATCCATCGCCACGCTCCACCGCGCCGTCGAGCTGGGCGTGACCCTGTTCGACACGGCCGACATGTACGGCCCGCACACCAACGAAGAACTGCTCGGGCGTGCCTTGCGCGGCAAGCGTGAAGGTATCTACCTGGCGAGCAAGTTCGGCCTGGTGCGCAGCGATGATCCGCATGCCCGGGGCGTCAATGGTCACCCCGAATACGTCCGGCAGTCGATCGATGGCAGCCTCAAGCGCCTGGGTACCGATTACCTCGACCTCTACTATCAGCATCGCATCGACCCACAGGTACCCGTCGAAGAAACCATCGGCGCCATGGCCGAGCTGGTCAAGGCCGGCAAGGTCCGCCACATCGGGATTTCGGAGGCCAGCGCCGAGACCATCCAGCGGGCCCATGCCGTGCATCCGTTGGCAGCGGTGCAAAGCGAATACTCGCTGTGGTCCAGGGAGCCGGAACACAACGGCGTGCTCGACACCTGCCGACGCCTGGGGATCGCTTTTGT
Organism: Pseudomonas sp. Z1-29; assembly: GCF_051131995.1. Lineage (NCBI taxonomy): Bacteria > Pseudomonadati > Pseudomonadota > Gammaproteobacteria > Pseudomonadales > Pseudomonadaceae > Pseudomonas > Pseudomonas sp. Z1-29. Next base: position 3,316,874 of record NZ_CP071645.1, read on the forward strand.
CGCTTACAGCCCCCTGGGCCGCGGCTTTCTGACGGGCGAGCTGAAGACCCCTGATGACTTTGCCGCAGACGACTACCGCCGCTTCAACCCGCGTTTCCTCGCCGACAATTTCCAGCGCAACCTGGCCTTGGTCGAACGGGTCAAGGCGTTGGCTGAGCAGAAGCAGATCAGCGCCTCGCAACTGGCCTTGGGCTGGGTCCTGGCCCAGGGCAGCAATGTGATTCCGATCCCGGGCACCAAGCAGCGCAAGTACCTGGAAAGCAACGTCGCCGCCGCCAGCGTCTTCCTGAGCGCCGAGGAGCTGGCTCACCTGGATGCGATTTTCGGCGCCCAAGGCGCGGTGGCCGGCGAACGCTACAGCGCCGAGGTGATGACCTTGCTCGACGGCTGATCAGGCAGGGCTTTTTACCTGCAACGGCACCGGGGATATTCGTCCCCCGTGCCACCCCGGCACGTTTTCGATCCGATTCTTGACCTGCGGCGCCAAATCCCGCTGCGATATTCTGGCTTACTGCAAATCCTCTGCTATAGCTTAAGCCCTTCACTTCATGCATGTGAGGCAAGGGAATGTCAGTCGCCAAGAAGATGAGTGTGAGCCAGCTGACCATGCTGACCGCCGTCAACATGCTAGGGTCCGGCATCATATTGTTGCCGACCAAACTCGCCGAAGTCGGCGGCATCTCCATCCTGTCCTGGCTGATCACCGCCACGGGCTCGCTGGCACTGGCCTACGCGTTCGCCCGCTGCGGCATGCTCAGCCGCAAGACCGGCGGCATGGGCGGTTACGCCGAATATACCTTCGGCAAATCCGGCAACTACATCACCAACTACACCTACGGCCTTTCGCTGTTGATTGCCAACGTGGCGATCAGCATTACCGCAGTCGGCTATATCCAGACGTTGTTCAATATCAAGCTGGATTCGCTGCAAGTCGGCCTGGCGACCATCGCTTTGTTGTGGCTGACCACCTTCGCCAATTTCGGCGGCGCAGGCATCACCGGCAAGATCGGCGCCGTGACGGTGTGGGGAGTCATTGCCCCGGTGGTGCTGGTTTCCACCGTCGGTTGGTTCTGGTTCGACAGCAGCGTTTATGCCGCCGGCTGGAACCCTCACGACAAGACCTGGTACGAAGCGGCAGGCGCTTCGGTTGCGATCACGCTCTGGGCATTTCTCGGGCTCGAATCGGCCTGCGCCAACGGTGACGCGGTGGAGAATCCCGAGAAGAACGTGCCGATTGCGGTCCTCGGCGGGACCCTTGGTGCCGCGGTGATTTACATTGTTTCCACCAACGTCATCGCCGGCATCGTCGACAACGCCGAGCTGGTCTCCTCCACCGCGCCGTTCGGCCTGGTGTTCGCCAAGATGTTCACGCCGCTGGTGGGTGACATCGTCATGGGCCTGATGGTGCTAGCCTGCATCGGCTCGTTGCTTGGCTGGCAATTCACCGTGGCACAGGTCTTCAAGAGTTCGGCGGATACCGGCTATTTCCTGCCGATCTTCGCCAAGGCCAACAAGCATGGCGTGCCGATCATCAGCATGCTGATCCTGTTGGCGATGCAGACAACCATGGCGCTGCTGACCATCAGCCCGGACCTGGCCAAGCAGTTCGATACGCTGGTGAATCTCGCCGTGGTGACCAACCTGGTGCCCTACATTCTCTCCATGGCGACGCTGGTGACCCTGCAAAAGGTTTCGAATGTCCCGGCGAACAAAGCCCTGGTCACCAATATCGTCGCAGGCGTCGCGGCGGCCTACAGCTACCTCGCGCTCTACAGCTCAGGCGAACAGGCGCTGATGCTCGGCGGCGTGGCGGTCATCGTCGGCTACACGCTGTTCGGTTACGTCAACACCCGCCTGATCCGCCTGGAGGCGTTGAACAACAGCGTACCGACCCAGACCGTCGCGGCGCAGCACATCGTTGGCGAGCCCGTTCCCGTCAACCACCTGAAGGCAGCTAACCTGGAGCCCTTGCCATGACGGAACATCGAAATCTGTTGGGGATGCTGGCCTTGCTGGTCTCCAATGCGCCCGACAAACGCAGCGTATTCGGCCGCGCGCTGATCCAACTGATCAGCGACGTGGAGGACCGCGCCGTCAGCGTGCTGACCTCCGAAACCCTGAGTGATGCCAAGTCGATCCTGAGTTCCGACCCGGCCATCCAATGCGTGTTGCTCAGCTGGGAAATCGACACCAGCGACGACCACCGCGAATGCATCGACCTGCTCACCGCGCTACGCGAGCGCAACACCCGCGTACCGGTGTTCCTGATCAGCGATCGCAGCACGGCGTCCAACGTGCCGTTGATCGTCATGCAACATGCCGATGACTTCATCTGGTTGCCTGAAGACACCAGCCGTTTCCTCAGCGGGCGGATACTGGCGGCTATCGAGCGCTATCGCCAGGCGGTGCTGCCGCCGATGTTCGGCGCGCTGCTGAAGTTTGCCCGCAGCTACGAATATTCCTGGCACACACCGGGTCATGCGGGCGGCACGGCGTTCTTGAAAAGCACCGCAGGCCGGGCATTTTATGAATTTTTCGGGGAGAACCTGCTGCGTTCGGACCTGTCGATTTCCGTCGGCGAGCTGGGTTCCCTGCTCGACCACAGCGGCCCCATCGGACAGGGCGAGCGTTATGCCGCCAAAGTGTTCGGCGCGCACCGCACCTATTACGTCACCAACGGCTCATCGATGTCCAACCGCGTCATCCTGATGGCCAGTGTGACCCGTGACCAGATCGCATTGTGCGACCGAAACTGCCACAAATCCGCCGAGCATGCGATGACCCTCTCCGGGGCCATTCCGACCTACCTGGTGCCGACCCGCAACCGCTTCGGCATCATCGGCCCGATCCTGCCGCGGACCCTCAGCGCCGAGGGGGTGAAGGCCGCCATCGCGAGCAACCCGCTGGTCAAGAGTCACATCGACCCGACGCCGGTGCATGCGATCATCACCAACTCCACCTATGACGGCCTGACCTACAACGTCACTCGCGTCGAAGAGTTGTTGGGGCAAAGCGTCGACCGCCTGCATTTCGACGAAGCCTGGTATGGCTACGCGCGTTTTAATCCGCTGTACAAGGATCGCTTTGCAATGCATGGCAGCCCGGACGATCACGACCCGTCGAAACCGACCGTGTTCGCCACCCAGTCCACGCATAAGCTGTTGGCGGCGCTGTCCCAGGCCTCGATGATCCATGTGCGCAATGGCCGCAATCCGATCCCCCATGGGCGCTTCAACGAGTCGTACATGATGCACGCCTCGACTTCGCCGAATTACGCAATCATGGCCTCCTGCGACGTCAGCTCGGCGATGATGGAGGCGCCCAGCGGGCAGATCCTCACCAGCGAGGCGATCGAGGAAGCCATCGCTTTCCGTCAGGTCATCTCGCATATGCAGAACGAGATGCGCAGCCATGACGACTGGTTCTTTTCCTGCTGGCAGCCGCCGTCAGTGCAGGTCGACGGGTTGTCGATTGTGTTCCACGAAGTCGACCCGGCCAGGCTCAAGGTCGACCCAGGCTGCTGGGTCCTGCACCCCAATGAGGTCTGGCACGGCTTCGGTGACATTGAAGACGGCTACTGCATGCTCGACCCGATCAAGGTCTCGATCCTAAGCCCCGGGATGGGCGACGACGGCAACCTGCTGGACTTCGGTATTCCGGCCTGTGTGCTCAGTGCCTACCTGGGCACGCAAGGCATCGTGGTGGAAAAAACCACTGATTTCACCATCCTGTTCCTGTTTTCCATCGGCATCACCAAGGGCAAGTGGGGCACGCTGGTCAACGCGTTGCTCGATTTCAAGCGCGACTACGACGCCAACCTGGAGCTGGAACTCTGCCTTCCCGACCTGTTGAGCGCCAACCAGCAACGTTATTCCGGCATGGGGCTCAAGGACCTCGCCGAGGAAATTTTCGCCGCCATGAAACAAACCAGGACCACTGCCGCCATGGCCCAGGCGTTCGGCACACTGCCTGAGGCGCACTTCAGCCCGGTGGAGACGTACGAGAAACTGGTCAAGAACGAGATCGAGCAAGTCACCCTCGAAGAAGCGGCCGGACGCATCGCCGCGACGGGTATCGTGCCGTATCCACCAGGAATTCCCTTGCTGATGCCGGGAGAGAATGCAGGGCCGTCGGAGGGACCGGTGCTGACCTACCTCAAGGCGCTGGAAAGCTTTGACCGATCGTTCCCCGGGTTCACCCATGACACCCATGGAATTGAAAGCGAAGCGGGCACTTATCGATTGCTGGTGCTGAAACAGTAGCTCAAGCCGGGATGAGTCCGGCTTCCTGGTAGCTGAGGATCAGTTCGTCGAACAGGTTGATGTCGAGCCGCGTCCGGGCGATCAACTGGGCACCGGCGACAGCGGTGTAAATGGCCAGGGCGCGGCGTTCACACTTTTCCACGCTGCCCGTGCCGGCGGCTGCCAGCACCTCGGCCAGCCACGCCACGTTGGCGTCGGCGAAGGCCTTGACCTCGCGCTTCACCGGCTCAGGCAAGTCTTCGTGTTCGGCCGCCATGAAGCTGGACAGGCAGAGTCTGTTGCCGTCTTCCAGTGACTTGCGAAAGATCAAGGGGTACAGCCGCAAGCAACCATGGGGATCGGGGTTCTCCTCACGAATCGTCTTCAGAACGGCGGCCGCGTCCTGCCAGTAGCGTTCAGCTACCGCCGCGCCCAGGTCGGCCTTGCTGGGGAAGTGGTAGTAGATACTCGCGTTCTTGATCCCCACCGCTTCGGCAATGCTTCGAAAGTTGATTCCGCTGTAGCCATGGGTCTGCGCAGCGCTTTTAGCGGCTGCCAGGATGGCTTCCCGAGCGTTTTCGCTCACGTCCCGTTCCTCATTCTGAATGGCTGAAACCGGGCTGATTGTACCCGCAGCCAGTTTACCTGCCAAGTGACAGGTAGGGGTTGACAGTCCGAGAATTGTCGCCCAATCTTTTACCTACCAATTGACAGGCAGGTAACTTGATCATGACTCTTCCCCACTCCCACCACGACGCTTCCGAACTCCCAATGATGAAAATCCATGACTGGTTTGACGGCCCGTACCCGGCGCGAGTACGCATCGCCCTGGCAGAGAAAGGTCTACTCTCGAAAACCGAATTCGTCTCGGTCAATCTATGGACGGGCGAACACAAGAAGCCGGCGTTCCTCGCGATCAATTATTCGGGAACGCTGCCGGTATTGGAGCTGGAAGACGGCACGCTCATCGCCGAATGCACGGCGATCACGCAGTACCTGGACGCCCTGGTTGGCCCCCCTGCCCTGACCGGTGAAACGCCTTTGGAGAAAGGCCTGATCCAGATGATGACCAAGCGCGCCGAAATAGAATTCCTCGATGCGGTCAGCGTGTACTTCCACCATGCGACGCCGGGGCTAGGGCCGGAAGTCGAGTTGTACCAGAACGCTGAGTGGGGCATGCGCATGCGCGACAAGGCGGTCAGGGGCATGCGTTATTTCAACGACCTGCTGAGCCAACGCCCTTTTATTGCAGGCGAGCGTTTTTCGATGGCAGACATCGCGGTATTGGGCGGCATGATCTTCGCCTCGCTGGTCAAGTTGCCAGTGCCCGAGGAATGCCAGGCGTTGCTGGCATGGCATTCGAAGATGCAGGCAAGACCCAGCGTCCAGCAGTGGCGAGCGATGGTCGAGCGCGGTGCAGCGCAACGTTGAAGTAAAAGCGCATCCGCCATTCGACGTAACGGCGGCGGATGCGCCTTGTCAGCCAGTCGCGGAACAGCTCGAGCGGCTCACGCCAACAATTCGCTGATCCAGCGAATCTGCCGCGCGATCTCCTGCACCTTTTCCTGCGCCACGCCCTGCTGCGCCCGGGTGAGGTTAGCCAGGTTTTTTTGTTTGAAGCGCAGCATGCGCTGCCACTTGTCCAGGAATACCGGGCTGCGAGCCTGCATCTGCAGCGGGCCGAAGTACAGTTCCTCGGCGCTGTACGTCACCGGCCCATCGCGCTCGGCGACGATGATTTCGTAGTAGAAGCGGTTCTCCCGCAGCATTTCCTCATGAAGGATGCGGTAGTCGTGGGCCATCAACCATTGGCGCAATGGCTGCTCGCCGCCGTTGGGCTGCAGGATCAGCCGTTCCCGACCGCTCAGGCGGGACTTGCCGGCCTCGAGAATGTCGCGAATCGTCTCGCCCCCCATGCCGCACAGGCTGATCGCCGTTATACCGTCGCCGGGTTCGATCGCCCCCAGGCCGCTGGCCAGGCGCACGGCAATCGTTTGTTCAAGACCGCTTTCGCGCACCGTGCGTTCGGCCGAGCGGAACGGCGTCAACGCCACCTCCCCGGCCACCGCTGCGCTGATCACACCACGACGTAGCAATGCCACCGGCAGGTAGCCGTGATCGGAGCCGATATCGGCAAGCCGGGCACCCGCCGGCACATGCGCTGCCACGCGCTCCAGGCGCATGGATAATGTCTGTTCGTTCAAACTTCCAATCCTATTCTCGCCAGGCAGGCCCGGCGTCTGTAGCCACGGTCAGGCGCGACACTGTACCAGCGACGGAGGCAGCCAGGCTTGTGAACCCTCGCGCAGCCGGCCCGGCACGGCACGCAACTGAGGGATCGTTCTCATAACGGAGCCGCAGCCGTCGTCAGGCACGTGTTTGGGTCTATGCTTGTCTTGGGTTCGCTCAGGAACGGCGAACCGCCTATCAGGAGAACATGTGAAGCATTCGATGCCTGCCGCAGCGCTGCTCTGTCTATTGCTCGGTTCAGGGGCCGCGGCCGAGCCATATCAGGTCGTGACCGAGGAATGGGCACCCTACAACTACGTCGAAAACAGTCAGCTCACCGGTATGACCACGGAAATCGTCCGAGCCATCATGGCCCAGACCGGGGACGACTTCGAAGTAGTGCTGCAGCCCAGCATGCGGGCCACGCAAATATTGCGGACCCGGCCCAAGACCATCATGTACTCGCTGTTCCGCACGCCGGAGCGCGAGCCGTTGTACAAGTGGGTCGGGCCGATCGTCGAAGAATCCATCCACGCCTATCAATTGGCTGACGCGCCGCCGATCACTTCGCTGGAACAACTGCTGCGCGCCCCGCAAATCACCACCCGCCATGCCGGCCTGGTGCCCCAGATGCTGAAATCGCTGGGCTTCAACAACCTGGACAAGAGCGCCACCGAGAGCAAGCTGCTCTACCGCATGTTGCTGGCCGGGCGGACGAATATCATCGTCGGCGATACCGATGCGGGAGTGGCGTATTACAGCCGCCAGTTGAAAATACCCGCCGGAACATTGCGCAGGATTCCCATCGAACTCTACCGCTCCTCGCTGTACATCGCCTTCAGCGTCGACAGCGACGAGCAGGTGATTGCCAAGTGGGCCAGCGCGCTTGAGCAACTGCGCCGGTCCGGTGAACTGGCGCGCATCCAGCAACGCTACGAGCAACCCGCCGAACGCTGAAGCACAGCGGCTTCACGACTCGCCGGCAACCCGCCTGACCCGGTGACAATCCCACGGTTCGAGTTTCCGGCCGCTCGATGAACGAACCTCGATCGGCATCAGCGGCTGCCCTGACTCGTTGTCTACCAACAGCGACCTTGTCTCCTGCGGAGTGAACAGGAACCTTTCACCCCACTGCCTCAAGCTGACGACCAGCGCAAAAGTTGCCTGGCCTTTTTCCGTCAGGACGTACTCCTTGTAGGCGCTCCCATCCGAGGCGGGCCGCACCTCGAACACGCCGACCTCGACCAGGGCCTTGAGTCGCGACGCCAGGATGTTCTTGGCCACCCCCAGGTTCTTCTGAAACTCGCTGAAGCGGCGAAGCCCATCGAAGGCGTCGCGGATGATCATCAGCGACCAGCGATCACCGATGACTTCCAGCGTGCGTGCCACGGGGCATTCGCGGTTATGCGACACATCGTTCTCAACCATTTTGTTTACCTTCGGACGGGGCTGCGGTACGCCGTTTACTCGTCGGTCAGTCTCGCCCAAGTGGTTGCAATTTAAAACCCAATCCCGCATAAATCGCAGACAGGTTTTAAATTGAAACCAGCATAGCCCACGGAGAGGAACATGAGCGCATTTACCCCCCTGGAACGAGGCTTGTCCAAAACGCTGACGTTATTGTTTTCGGTGACTTGCGCACTGGCCGTTGCCAATGTCTATTTTGCCCAGCCGTTACTCGCCTCCATCGCACAAAGCCTCGGCGTGACGCCCGGATCGATCGGCATCGTGGTGACGGCCACTCAGGCTGGATACGCGCTGGGGTTGCTGTTCATCGTGCCGTTGGGCGACAAGGTCGACAGCCGGCGGCTGATCCTGACGCTCGTGACCTTGTCGGTGCTGGCGCTGGCGGCCGTCGGCGCTTCCAGGCACTGGCTGGTCCTGCTGGCAGCCATGAGCCTCACGGGCTTGATGGCGGTGGTCGTGCAGGTACTGGTCGCCTACGCCGCGCTGCTGTCTCCACCCGCCCAACGCGGGCAGGCCGTGGGAGCCCTGACCAGCGCGATTGTGCTGGGCATTCTCATGGCTCGGTTCACTTCAGGGCTGATCGCCGACCTGGCGGGCTGGCGTGCGGTTTATTTCGTTTCGTCAGGACTGATGCTGACGATCGCGGCAGTGTTATGGAAAATAGCGCCACCCGCCAAACCGCTACGTAACCAGCATACCTACCCAGCGCTCATTCGATCGCTGTTCAAACTGTTCCTGACTGAACCGGTCCTGCGCAGCAGAGGCCTGTTTGCCCTGCTGATCTTCGCGGCTTTTTCCGTGCTATGGACCGCCATGGTATTGCCCCTCAGTGCCGCGCCGCTGTCGCTTTCACACAGCGCTATCGGCCTGTTCGGCCTGGCCGGCGTTGCCGGGGCGCTCGCCGCCAGGAGGGCTGGCCGTTGGGCTGACCGAGGCTGGGGGCGACGGGTGACCGGCCTTTCCCTGGGGCTGCTGGCGCTTTCCTGGGTACCCATCGCCTTTGCCGAGTCGTCGTTGATCGCGCTGGTCGTGGGGGTGATCCTGCTCGATTTCGCCGTGCAGGCGGTGCATGTGACCAACCAGAGTTTTCTTTTCGCCGCGCGACCCGACGCCCAAAGCCGCATGGTTGGCGCGTACATGTGTTGCTACTCGGTCGGCAGCGCGCTGGGGGCGGCAGCTGCCACCCAGGTGTATGCGCTCTGGGGCTGGCAGGCGGTGAGTTTACTGGGCGCCTCGATCAGCCTCGCGGCGCTGGTTGCATGGTATTTCTCGGCGCGGAGTTAGGCCTTTTCGACCCCTGGCAAAAACTATCGATAACGGCGCTTTCGCCAATATATTGGCGACAGAAACGGCAGTTTTAAAAACATTCGAAAAAGTGACAATATTCCGACAAATGGCACTGGCGTGCCATTGCTGAAGGTTCGATGAAGCGCTCATCATCCGCCTCATCGGCCCTGCCTGTTCAACTGAACAGGGGCAGGCGCAGAGGTAGTCAATCGCATCGCCCAGCGGAGCAATACAAGGATGATGACCGTATATTTTGTCGTTATGACAATTTGCAGTGGCTTCGAGGGCTGCGTTGAAGAACGCAGACCGGGGCCGACCTACGCTTCAAGGCAGATCTGCCTTGAGACGGCCAGGGAGATGACGCCGCGCAAGGGCGTGAAGTTCAAGTGCCGCAGCGAGCGTTCCAACGTGATTTTCACCGAGGCGCCGCATCCGGAAAGTTACGAGAGTCTCGTCTCGACCAAAGTCCAGGGACAGCCTTGACCTCGAACCTGTTCCCGCGCCAATCGGGTTTTCCCTGGCCCAGCCGTTTGACGCCTCGTTTCAGCAGGCCCCCTGCCCCAGCAACCATTCACTGAACGCCCGTACCGCTGGCTGCCGCTCCCGTCCCGGTACGCACACCAGGGTATAGCGCGCACCCGCCAGGCGAACCTCCGGCCGATAAGGCACTAACTGCCCACGGGCCACAGCCTCTGCAACCAGGACCTGGCTGGCGAGCACCAGACCGTGTCCGACGATTGCCGCCTGCAGCGCGTGTTGCTCTTCGTCATAGCCTCGCACGCGGGCATTATCCAGCCAGACCGAAGTGCCGGCCCGGGCGCACCAGGCCGGCCAATCGACCGCGACATCGGAACTGCTCAGCCACGGCACGTCGATCAACTCGACGGGAGTCCCCGTTGCGGGCGGCTGCCAGCCGGGGTGGCAGTAGACGGCAAAATATTCATCCAGCAATGGCTGCTCGAACAGTTGCGGATCCGAGGTGAACACAGCGCGAATCGCCAGGTCGATGCTGGCGTCACGCTGCAGGTCGACGAGGTCATTGCTGCTGTGCAGTCGGACGCTGATGTCCGGGTGCGCTCGATAAAAATCACCGAGCCGCGGGATCAGCCACAGGCTGGCGAAGGCCGGCGTCGTGCTCACCACCAGTGATTGCGCGACACAAGGCGGCGCCAATGTCTGCAAGCCATGCTGAATCTCCGCCAAGGCCCGGTGGATATGCGGATAAAGCCGCTCGCCATCGGGGCTCAGGCGTACGCTTTGGCTGGAGCGTTCGAACAACCGCACACCCAGAAACGCTTCGAGGCTCTTGATCTGATGGGAGATCGCCGCGGCGCTGATACTCAGCTCTTGGGCCGCCGCCTTGAAACTGCCCAGCCGTGCGGCGGACTCAAAGCCGCGCAAGGCGGTCAGGGGCTGTCTGGCAAACATGGCGGCAAGCATTACTCAGGTTGAGCGAGGCTCAATTTAGCTCAATTGTGCGCCGTCGCTCAACTCGCCAGGCTGTGGTCCTGCCCCGTTTCCAGGAGACCACCGATGCAAGGCGCACCTCGAAAAATTCTTCAAGCCATCCTCTACGAAGCCGGCGGCGTGCTGTTCGTGGCCCCCGCACTGGCGTTGATCTACCAGCAAGGCATGGGTTATTCGACCCTGCTGTCGTTGCTGATTTCTTTCGTCGCGCTGGCCTGGAACATGCTGTTCAATGGTTTGTTCGAAGCCTGGGAGCGGCGCCAGGACAATCGCCAGCGCAACTGGCGGCGGCGTCTGGGGCATTCGCTGGGATTCGAAGGCGGCCTGACGCTGATCCTCACGCCAGTGATTGCCGCATGGCTGGATATCAGCCTGTGGCAGGCATTGGCGACAAACCTGGGGCTCTTCGTGTTTTTCTTTTTCTACGCCCTGGTTTTTCAGTGGGGATTCGACCGGGTGTTTGATGTTCCGCTCTCGGCGCAGCCCGACCAGGCCTCGACCTGCAAGGCCAACGCCACCTGAACCAGACCGCCTACAGTCGAAAACGCTGCTGCATGGCCTGGCCAAGCAGGTCTACCGCTTCATTGCCGCGTGATGCCTGGGAGCGCATGAACACCACTGCATGGTCGGGGATCACCGGCAGGCCATCGAGAATCCGCATGTGCTCGGTCACGCGGGCACGGTCGATCAGGCTGATCGCCAGGCCGGCTTCGACACAGGCCTTGACGGCCTGGTTGGACGGGCTTTCCAGAACTACGCGCAGCCGGTAACCGCTCTCCCTGAGCGCCTGCATCATGGCTTGCCGATAAGGGCACTGCGCTGCATGCACAGCCAACGCGAGCGGCTGCGCCGGGCTGGCCGTCGCGTGAACCGCGCCGACCCAGACCGGCGTCGTGGTAGTCAACACCTCGGTTTCCTCCCTTGGCTGATCCATCGGCTGAGCGAGCACGGCCGCTTGCAGTTTCCCGCGCTGCACCTGCTCACGCAGGGCATAACTGGGGGCCGTCCTGAGCTCGAGGATCACGTTAGGCCAGGCTGCCGTGAATGTCGGCAGGATGTCGCGGATGACGTGGTCGGCGTACTCGTCCGGCACGCCTAACGTGATGCGACCCGCCAGCCGCGTGCCGTGCAGGTCGGCCAGCACCCGATCGTGGGTGGTGAGCAACTCGGTGGTGGAAAGCAGCAAGCGTTTGCCCAGCGCGGTCAGGGATACCGCCTGATTGTCGCGGTTCAGCAGCCGACCTCCGGCGACCGCTTCCAATCGCTGGATGTGCACGCTCACCGCCGCCGGGCTTTTGTGCAGCTGCTCGGCTGCGGCGCTGAATTTGCCGATGCGCGCGACGGCGTGAAAGGTCCGTATCAGCTCGATATCCAATATGGCGGGCATGATTCATCTTTCCTGAACGACTGCTGCAAGATATTTTGATTTATTAGATTAGGCTGCTTTCGTAGCCTGTGACCATGAACCAGCCCAAATCGATCACTTGCCCTTTGCCGTCCAGCGTTTATTGGCTGATCCCCTTGCCTTTGCTGGAGGCCGCCCTGCTCCTGGCCTGGAGTTCCGGGTTTGTCGGTGCGCGATTCTCCATTGATTACGCGCCGCCACTGCTGGTGGTGTTCTGGCGCTGCCTGGTAGTCACACTGGTGCTGTTTCCTTTTGTCGCCGGGCAGTTGCGGCGAGCCTCGCGGGTCACTTTGTTGAAAAACGCCGGCATCGGCCTGCTCGCGATGGCTGGGTACCTGGCTGGCATCACCCAGGGCATCGCCTTGGGCGTGCCGGCCGGGCTGGCGGCGTTGTTCGCCGATCTGTTGCCGATCGGCCTGGCGTTGCTGGCCGCCGGTGCACTGGGCCAGCGCTTGGCGCCGCGAGTCTGGACCGGATTGATCGTCGGCCTGATCGGCGTTGCGCTTGGCACCCACGGCGCACTGGCTTGGGGCCACGCGCCACTGTGGGCGTACGGGCTGCCATTGCTGGGAATGTTTTCGCTGGCTATCGCGACCCTCTGGCAAAAGCGGCTGCCTGCCTCGCAATCGCTCGGCCTGCTGCCTAACCTCTGGCTGCAATGTTGCGTCTCTGGCCTGGCATTCGCCGTGATCGAGGGCACGCAAGGCAGCCTGGCGCCGATACCGAGTACCGGGTTCGCGCTGAGTGTGTTGTGGACGGCAGGTTTGTCGACAATGGGCGGTTACGGGCTCTATTGGCTGTGCCTGCGCCGGGCGTCCACCACCCGGGTCGCCAGCGTCCTGTACCTGAGCCCACCGATCACGATGCTGTGGGCCTGGGCGATGTTCGACGAACCGCTTTCATGGCAGATGGCACTGGGGATGGCGGTGTCCGCCATCGGGATCTGGCTGGTGGTGCGCGAAGAAGCCCGGCAGACGCGGCGGACTGAAATCGGCAGGAGTCATCGCGAGCGCACTGAGTCAGGCGGATAAGTCAATTTGAGCCCGATCACAGTGCTACAGTCGCGCACCAATTACGAGGGACCGCCATGCGCATCGTGGGAATTGCTTTAACCATCGCACTGCTGACAGGGTGCGCGACGGCCAACGAAACCTTTGGCACCGGGCAGCTTTGCGGTATTCATCCTTATTGCGGCGTGTCCGTCGACCTCCAGGTGCTCAAGGCGACGACCGAAGATAACGCGACCATCGCGCGCGCACTGGCGCCGTTCGCAGTCATCGATCTACCCCTCAGCTTCGTCGCCGATACGCTGATCCTGCCCTACACCATTTTTCATATGAGACCGGCTGAGGAATAAATTCACTGTCCTGGGTGTTGAACACACAGGCCCTTTCGCGAGCAGGCTCGCTCCCACACTGGAATGGGCCAGGCGCTGGATGTGTATGCGCCGTAGGACCCATGTGGGAGCGAGCCTGCTCGCGAAGGCGGCGTGTCAGGCAGTGAGGATATTGAATGTGCTGGCGAAGGAACAAGCGCCAGCGCTGCACGCTAGGCCTCCAGCACCAAAGGCTCGCTGCCCTGGGCCGGTACGGCGCAGCAGATCAGCACCTCGCCGGGGGCCACGGGCTCGGCCGGATGGGTCAGGTAATGCACCTGACCCTGGGTAATTCGGGTCTTGCAGGTGCCGCAGGATCCACCGCGGCAACTGAACTCCGGATTCAGACCCCGCGCCTCGGCCAATTCCAGCAGCGTCCCGCTTTCCGGTTCCCAGCGGGCCTCCTTGGCCGAACCGGCGAACAGCACCTTTACCGCTTCGGTGGCCGCCGGCACTTGCTCGGGCGCCGGTACGCTGACTTCAACGTCGCGCACCAGCGTGGACGGACCGAAGGTTTCGGCGTGAATGCGATCATCGGGAATGCGCAGCTTGCGCAAGCCGTCGTACAACGCCTGGGTAAAGCTGCCCGGCCCGCACAGGTAGTAATCGTAATCATCGAGGGGCAACAGTTGCTTGAGCAGCGTCACTTCGATTCTGCCGGCCACGTCGTAGCCTTGCCCGACCGTCCCGTCGCTGGGCGGCTGGCTAACCATGCGCAGCACTCGCAACTTGTCACCGGCACGGGCTACCAATTCGTCGATCTCCTCGCGAAAGGCCAGGTCGGCCACGTGGCGAGCGCTTTGCACCAGCCAGACCGGGCGCATCCGGCTGATGCGTTTCCCCTGATAGACCACTTCGCGCAGCATCGACAATAGCGGTGTGATACCGACGCCCGCCGCCAGCAGTACCAAAGGCCGGCGCTCAGTCGGATTAACCGTGAAATGGCCCTGAGGCGCCCGGGCGTCAACCTGGTCGGACGCCTGGATCTGCTCATGCAGGTGCGAAGATACCGCGCCGTCACGCTTGACGCTGATGCGCAGAAAATCGTCCGACGGTGCGCTGGACACGCTATAGGTCCGGATCGACGGCACTTGCTGTCCTTCCAGCGTTATCCGTACGGGTAGATGCTGCCCGGCTTCGAACCGGGGTAAACCGACGCCGTCGTTGGTTTGCAGGTAGAAGGACCGAATGTCGTGACTTTCGTCCACCACCCGGGTGACCTGCAGCGCCCGCCATTGGCTGCGCAGGGCCTCGGCCTGCAAGCGCTCGGCGGTCTGCTCCCAGCTGCCGGTCATCAATGAATTGGGCGAGTCACCCTCGTCCTGGTCCTTCCAGCGCAACGGCAGCGCCGCCGGACGATGGACAATGCGCTGCGGAGTAAACCGCAACAGCCGCTCGGCGCCCTGGAACGCGGCGATCTGCGGATCGTCCAGCAACACTTGCGCCGAACCGCTCATCTGCAGCAAATCGCCCGTTTGGAAATCAACGAAGACCAGGCCCGCACGCGGGTTCAGCAGGATATTGCCCAGCGTATTGAAGAACAGGTTGCCAGAGAAATCCGGAATGGTCAGCGTGCCGTCCTCGTCCATGCGCACAAAACCTGGTTTGCCGCCGCGATGGGACGCATCGACTTGCCGCTCGCCGTCGCGTACCACGTAGGTGGCGATGTAGAACGAATCGGCCGCGGTGACCAACCGCCGGACCAACGGGTCGGCCGCCTCCAGTTGGCGCGATTCGGCGGGCTGCTCATCGACGAAACGGTACTGGCGCAGGTTGATGTAGCGTGGGCAGTTGCCATAGGCCTGGCTCACCGAGATATCCAGCCCGCGCTCAAGCCGACGCCGGACGACGCCGTTCATGCGGTTGCGGCGACGGGTGTGCAACTCGATACCGAGCATGCCGATGGCATCGCCCTCGCCCATACCTTGCTCGGCCGGGTCTTCGGGCTCCGGGTCGAAATGGATGTGCAGCGTTTCCGGGTCCGGTGAATTCATGAAGCCGGGCTGCCCGGTGCGCAGGGTCGCCCAGACATCGCCCTGGCGATCCACCGCGCCCAGCACCACGAAAGGCAACTGAGCGTAAAACTCGCGGTGCTGATCCGGCATCCAGCTACGCGCCAGTTGCCGCTGGCCGACACCCGCCATCATTTCTACTGCCCCGACGGTGCGCTGCAAGGCCAACTCGCCTTCATGCCAGGGCGAAGGGGCTACTTTCGAGGCTTCGTTCATCGGTTACTCCTTGCGCCTCCGGCATTGCTGCCTGGGCCAGTGCGCTACGGTCAGGGTTCGTCCGTCACCCCCTTTTGACTGGGTGTGTGGGCGGGTGGAGTCATCTTCTGCCCAATGCGCCGGCGCAGGAATACGCACGGATTGAAATCCATTGTTTCATCAAATGAAATGACCGTTGACCCTCGGCATTATTTTCGACGGCCCTTGTCTGCCTGACAGAGCGCCCATAGATTAGAGTCCATGTCCCCGACCTGAGCCATAGCGCAAATGTGCTATGGCTTCGCTTCAGGATCAGCGCATTCAAACGATAAGGTACGTCCCATGAGCCAAGCGTCTTACGTCCCGCCCAAAGTCTGGAAGCACGAAGCCCCCTCGGGCGGCCACTTCGCCAGCATCAACCGCCCTGTCGCCGGGCCGACCCATGAAAAAACCCTGCCGATCGGCGAGCACCCGTTGCAGCTCTATTCGCTGGCAACGCCCAATGGCGTGAAAGTGACCATCCTGCTTGAGGAACTACTGGCGCTCGGGCACACCGGCGCGGAATACGACGCCTGGCTGATTCGCATCGGCGAAGGCGACCAGTTCTCCAGCGGTTTCGTCGAGGTCAATCCGAATTCCAAGATCCCGGCCCTGCTGGACCGCAGCGTCGAACCTGCGATCCGGGTGTTCGAGTCCGGTTCGATCCTGCTGTACCTGGCGGAAAAATTCGCTGCGCTGCTGCCGACCGATCCGGCCGGGCGCACCGAAACCTTGAACTGGCTGTTCTGGCAGATGGGCTCGGCGCCTTACCTGGGTGGCGGCTTCGGACATTTCTACGCCTACGCGCCGGAGAAACTGGAATACCCGATCAATCGCTTCACCATGGAAGCCAAGCGCCAACTGGATGTGCTGGATCGTCGCCTGGCTGAAAACCGTTACCTGGCCGGCGACCAGTACACCATTGCCGACATCGCGGTCTGGCCCTGGTATGGCCAACTGGTGCGGAACAACGTGTACTCGGCGGCCGAGTTCCTGGCAGCCCACGAATACACCCACGTGCAGCGTTGGGCGGAGGAAATCGCCAAGCGTCCAGCCGTGGTGCGCGGACAGCGCGTCAACCGGACCTGGGGCGACGAAACGAGCCAGGTGCCGGAGCGGCATAGCGCGCAAGACCTGGACTGACTGACACCCCCTCGTGGCGAGGGAGCTTGCTCCCGCTCGGCTGCGCAGCAGTCGTCAGCCGGTCAATGCGATATGCCTGAATGACTGCGTTGGCTGGGTTGGGTCTGCTGCGCAGACCAGCGGGAGCAAGCTCCCTCGCCACAGGAGCTTCCGCCAGCGCGTTAGCTTCCGGGCCCGATCAGCACGCTCTCGATCTGCACGCCGGGCATCATCGACTGCAAGCCTTCTATCAGCCTGTCGCCCGCTTCGGTCAGCGCTTCGAGCGGCATCGCCGGCAGGCTTTCGAGGATGAACCACATCTGCCTGGCATCCGCGTCCAGGCGGGTCCTGACGCCCTGGCGCCAGTTCCAGCAACGGCACGTCACGCCCTGGTCGTCGCGCCAGACCACTTCGCCGGCGTCGGGATATTCATGGGCAGGCGCCCCCTCTTTCATCGTATCGAACGGTTCGCCACCCTCGGCAATCACCAGTCGCGGCGAGCCTGTGTACGCCTCGATATTTTCCCCGCCCACCGGGATCGCATATTCGAGACTGATGGCGTTGTAGAGATCAACGACCGGATCAAGGCTCGGCAAACCGCCGTCGCGCAGCACCCGCTTGCGCAACGCTTCGGCTGAACATGGCGTGCGTTGCGGCTTGGCACCGAACAGTCGGAACGTTTGGGCCCACTGCTGCAAATGGGCCTCCGCCCAGGCCGGCCCGCCCGCCAGCACCGATTGACAGGCCCGCTCCAGCGCCGCGCGGGCGACGTCGGGATCGGTGAGCGGCGCAGCCTGTGCGACGATGCTCAGGGCCCTGAACCCCGGCGCCAGCTCGGCAACGGCTTGGTCGATCAACGGCTGTACCGACAGCATCAGCATTCTCCAGCAATTCAAAATCGGTTTTCATGCTAGTCACCGCCGGCCGCCAAAGTCAATATATCGACTTTTTAGTCGGCAAACTGCGATGAGCCGATTGACGCCGTCCCCGCCAAACGCCGAGAATCCCTGGCACATTTATTCGCGATCCTTGGTGATGCCCCTGAACAGCCCTCTATCGACCGTCCCTGGCGCGGACGCCCACGCGGTGAGCCTGGCCGTTGCGCGCACGCTCAAGCAGGCGCGCAAGGCTCAGAAAATCACGCTTGACGAACTGTCCCGGCGCTCGGGCGTGAGCAAAGGGATGGTAGTGGAAATCGAGAAATGCACGGCCAACCCGAGCATCGGCATCCTGTGCAAGATCGCCGCGGCGCTGGGCCTTTCGGTAGCCGATATCGTCAACGTGGCGGAAGCACCTTCGGCCCATGTCATCGACAGCCAGGATATTCCTACACTCTGGACCGGAGAGCTGGGAGGCAGCGCACGCCTGCTGGCCGGCACGCCAGGCCCAAACATGATCGAACTGTGGCGCTGGGAAATGTTTCCCGGCGAAACCTTCGCCTCGGCCGGACACCCTCAAGGCACGCTTGAGCTGTTCCATGTAGAAAAAGGCACACTGAAATGTGTGGTGGGAGAAACGGAACTGATCGTCCCCGCCGGTAGCTCGGCGGTCGCGAAAACCGACGTGGCGCATACGTATTCCAACGCCGGCAAGTCGAAGCTGATCTTCACCATGTCGGTTGCCGAAATACATCAATAGGCAGGCCGCGGGCCCATCCCCCATGAGGATGGGCCCGCTCGCCATTCAGTCGTAGAACGGCTCGACCAAGGTCCGGCTGCCGACGAAAAAGCTGTCCGCAACCAGGCGCAGCGGTTGCAGGTCCATGTCACTGGCCTTGTTACCGATCAACTGCTGGAAATGCCGATACACCGCCGCGTACTCGCCCTCCTCCGACACCGACTGGCGCACGCCGTCGATGCTTAACAACGCACCACCGTTGTCCAGTCGCAACACGCCTTCGGCGCAGCGAATCTCGATGCTCCAGAGCTCATCATGACCATGGTCGAAATCGAATTCGGCGCGGATATCGAGATGGCGGGCATCCGACATCCTGATGCTCGCGGCAATCGGTGACTGGCAATTGTCGGGAACGCGCAACTCGGCCGACTCGACGAACAGCGACAGCGGCAGCAGATGGGTGACGATCGACAGGGCATTGATGCCCGGATCAAAGACCCCGAGGCCGCCCGGTTGCCAGATCCACGCCTGGCCGGGGTGCCATTTGCGCACGTCTTCCTTCCAGTCGATCCGGACGCTTTGCAGCGTGCGGCTGGCGAGCCAGTCCCGGGCAAGCTCGATGCCCGGAGCGTAACGCGAATGCCAGGCGAACAGGCCGCTGACGCCTTGCTCGCTCGCCTGCTCCACCAGCGCCATCGCTTCGCCCAGGGTGGCACAGGGCGGTTTCTCCACCAGCACATGCTTGCCGGCCACCAGCGCCTGCCGGACCAGACCGAATCGCCCTTGTGGCGGCGTGCAAAAGGCAATTGCATCGACGTGCGGGCCGTTTTCCAGCAACTCGCCCAAGGACTGGAAATTCTCCACACCGGCGCAGGGCTTGCCTTGCGTGGCGACCGCTACCAGTTCGAACGCGGGGTTGGCCTGGATGGCGGGAACGTGTTGATCCTGGGCGATCTTGCCGTAGCCCACCAGGCCGAGACGAATCGGTTGCATCGATGACTCCTGACTTTTGTACTTATGATGGGCCAGCAAACTAGACGTAAATCGTCTGGCGGACAATGGGTCGAATCCCCTTGCCTTGCGTTATTGCTGTTCGACCGCCCTCACGACCTTGGAGATTCGCTCGAAAAAGGGGCCGAGTCGCTCTTGCGGCGCGTCCTGCTCCACCACCAGCGTGGTCACCTCTTCACAAGAAGCCACTTGATAATGAGCGACGCTGGACAGCTTCTGGTTGGTCACCGCCACCACCACCTGACCGCTGGCCGCGACCACCGCGCGCTTGAACTCGGCGTCGTCCAGGCCAAACGCCGTGACACCATTGTCCGGGTCGATGGCGCAGGCCCCGACAAAGCACAAGTCGAAATTGAACTGGCGCAATTGCTGGACGGCGGCCAGACCGATCGCCCCGCCCGCGACGCGGTTCATGCGACCGCCGAGCAGGATGACCTCGGCGCGGGGCAGCTTCATCAGCTCTACCGCGATCAGCGGGGAGTTGGTGCTGAGCGTCAATTGCAGCCCCGGGTCGATGGCACGGGCAATGGCCAGGTTGGTCGAGCCGGCATCCAGGAATACATGCTGGCCTGCGCTAAGCAGCGCGGCTGCCGCCTGGCCAAGATTATCCTTGCGCGCAGGATCCTGGTGGATCCGCACATCAATCGGCGCTTCGGCGGCCGGCAGGCGAATCGCGCCGCCATAGACGCGCTTGCACAAGCCCGCCGCCGCCAATGTGCCCAGGTCTCGGCGTATCGAATGTTCAGAAACGTTGAATTCAATCGCCAGATCAGCCGCGATGACCCGGCCATACAGGGCAAGCCGCTCGCTGATCAAGCGTTGGCGTTCGCCGGGAAATACTTCGTGGGTAGCACTCATGACAGCTGAACCTGCATAAACGAGCATGAATATACACAACCGAGCACAATATGCCGCGTCTCCCTCGGGTCGTCAAACCCTCGACGTTGCCCAAGGGCAAGGCTGCCTTTCGTCACTCTCTGCCGCCAGGTCGCTGAACAGTCTTTTCTTCATGCAGGTCAACACAAGGTCGGTAGCGTCAATTGGTCAACGAGCGACTCCTCGGGTCGCCGAGGATGGAACTATGAACAGAATCATTATCGCGGTCCTGCTGGGCGCTGCGCTCTTATCAGGCGTCAACGGGGCCCAGGCGGCGGAAACGAAGAAGGTCGACGTGCTGCTGGTAGGCGGCGGCATCATGAGTTCGACGCTGGGCATCTGGCTCAACGAGCTTGAGCCTGGCTGGTCGATGGAGATGGTCGAACGCCTGGATGCGGTGGCCGAAGAAAGCTCCAACGGCTGGAATAACGCCGGCACCGGGCATTCGGCACTGGCGGAGCTCAATTACACGCCGATGGATGACCAGGGCAACGTCAACATTTCCAAGGCTATCGAGATCAACGAAGCCTTCCAGATCACCCGCCAGTTCCTGGCCTGGCAGGTGCGCAACAACGTGTTGAAGAATCCGCCTTCATTCATCAATTCCACCCCGCACATGAGTTTTGTCTGGGGTGACGACAACATCAAATTCCTTAAAAAACGCTACGAGGCGCTGCAAGCGAGCCCGCTATTCCGGCCGATGCAATATTCAGAGGACCCGGAGCAGATCAGGAAGTGGGTACCCTTGATGATGGAGGGCCGCGATCCGAACCAGAAGCTCGCGGCCACCTGGACGCCGATCGGCACCGATGTGAATTTTGGCGAAATTACCCGCCAGTACGTCAGCTACTTGCAGAGCCGGCCCAACTTCAGCCTGAAGCTTTCCAGCGAGGTGCGCGACATCACCCGCAACGACGACGGTACCTGGCGCGTGGAATACAAGAACCTCAAGGACGGCGAAACGACCACCACCGACGCCAGGTTCGTATTCATTGGCGCCGGCGGCGGCGCACTGCATCTGCTACAGGAATCGGGTATCCCGGAGGCAGACGACTACGCCGGGTTCCCGGTCGGCGGCTCGTTCCTGGTCGCCGAGAACCCTGGCATTGCCGAGCGACACATGGCCAAGGCGTACGGCATCGCTTCCACCGGCGCGCCACCGATGTCAGTGCCGCATCTGGACACCCGCGTACTGGATGGCAAGCGCGTCATCCTCTTTGGTCCGTTTGCGACCTTCTCCACCAAATTCCTCAAGGAAGGCTCGTACTTCGACCTTTTCACCAGCATGACCCCGCACAATATCTGGCCGATGACCAAAGTAGGCATCGAGCAGTACCCGCTGGTTGAATACCTGGCCGGCCAGCTCATGCTTTCCGACGATGATCGGTTCAAGGCCTTGCAGGAATATTTTCCCCAGGCCAGGAAGGAAGACTGGCGCCTCTGGCAAGCCGGCCAGCGCGTGCAGGTCATCAAGCGCGACGAAGAAAAAGGTGGCGTGCTCAAACTGGGCACCGAAGTAGTGGCCTCCCAGGACGGCAGCATTGCCGGCCTGCTTGGCGCATCCCCTGGTGCCTCGACGGCAGCCCCGATCATGCTGGAAGTGATGCAGCGGGTCTTCAAGGACAAGGTGGCCTCGCCGGCCTGGCAGGAAAAACTGCACCAGATCGTTCCCAGCTATGGCACACGGCTAAACGATGATCCTGATCGTGTCTATGAGGAATGGAAATACACCAGCGATGTGCTAAAACTGGCGCCGCCGCCGGACATCCGTGGAAACGCCGAATCGAAGGCCCCGACCAACAGCGATCCCGTGGGGCAGAAAAACAGCGATTCCGACCCGGATCTGGCGTTGTGAATGCTTCGACTGACAAGGATGGGAAACGTGGACAAGGAAGCCATCAGGATTCGTACCCTGCAAGTCGCCGATGCCGAGTCATTGCTGGCGTTTGAAGTGGATAATCGCCAGTGGTTCGAGCGGCACATCGATGCGCGCGCCTCGGCGTTTTATTCGTTGCGGGGAGTCAGCGAGCACATTGGCGATTACCTGTCCGGCTTCGCCGCCGGGACCTGGCACCCGTTTGTCATCGAGGACGCCGGCGGAATGATCATCGGACGAGCGAACCTCAAGGACATCGACACCAGCGAGCGAACGGCGCAGGTCGGCTATCGAATCGCCCAACACGCTTGTGGCAAGGGACTGGCGACGCTGGCAGTGAAGCACTTGATCGAGCAGGCCCGGTCACACTGGCGACTCGAACGGTTGCTAGCCGATGTCTATGTACAAAATGCCGGCTCGGTGAAAGTGCTCAAGCGTTGTGGTTTTCTGGTGGAGCCTACCCAGCCGGAGGCCAACGGGCAGCATCATTGGTATTCGCTTTCAATCCAGCCCCGGTAGTTCTGGACGTCCGATGAGCGATTTTTTCATCGAGCTACAAACGGATAATGCTCGATACGGCAAGGATAGTCGTTGCCGTCGCCCTTGCAGATTCCATCCAGATAGCGGTACTTGATCCGGATCGCCTGGCCTTTCCCGGGCCATTTGCGGCGTGGCAGCGTGGCCTGGTAGTCGGCGGTTTCCGGAATGAAGCTGATCACCGCGCCCTCTTCCGGGCATTCCACACTGGGCGAGGCCGGGCGCGCCTTCAGGACTTGGGCCTGGAGCTTCGGCGTGGGCCGTTTCACCACTTCGGTGACGTGCAGCTGGATATCGCAGATCTGCCACGTCGCGGCCTGCGCCGGTGCGCAAAAGGCTGCAAGCGCCAGGGCGAATGGCGCGGAGTACGCTGGGAGCATGGTCATTTCGGTCCTTTTTTCTGCGGCGGATTTGCGTCCGCCATCCTCTCACACCAAGGTATGTGAGGTCCCCGGACAAAAAAAAGCCCCGCGACCGAAGACGGTGCGGGGCAAGGGAATTGGTTGGTTGCGGCCAACCAAAGGAGCACGGAGAAAAGCGTTTACGGGCCGGTCAGATGCATTCCTGTGCGGCGCGCTCGAAACTCGAAGGCAGGAGATTGGACGCCAGCAGGTGGCGCTCGTAGACAAACACCTTGCCACCACTGCCGGCCTTGTAGGCTTCCAGCACGTTGTCCGCCGAAATCTTGCTCGGCACGACGATGCGGTAGCTGCGCTGGCTCTGCGAGACCATCGGGTGCAAAGCGCTGCCTTGCAACTTCGGCACGACGCACTCAGCGTATTCGGCCGGGGTCTTGCTGGTCTGCAAGGTCAGGGTCGGATCGTTCGGTGCCGAGGCACATCCCGCCAATAACAGCGGGGAAAACGCCAGGGACAGTAGAAATAAAGGGCGCATGGATCGGTCCTGAAAATAAAAACGTTGGGCTGTGTCTCGATGGCGCTGATTTTCCAATGATTGCCCGCAAAGCAGAACTTGCATTTGCTAATGGTCACTATTACTCATAGCAATAGTTGCAAGCCGGAATGATGAGGAACGGATGAGAACGTTTGACTTGATTCGTGACGCGGTACTGCCCGACTTCCGTGAGCGGGTGGCTGAGTACCTGGTCCAGTACGAAAGCGTGCTGTTGAGCAATGCCGAAATCGCCCCCCAGCTCAAGCGGGACACGGCCAATCAACTGCGCGGTTACCTGCGGGGGTTGAACACTACCCGGGTGTTGGGCATGGCGGACTGGGAGGAACTGGATCGGCGGGTGATGAGTACCTGGCTATCCGACTGACTGGCGAAATCCCCGAGGCGTACAGCCGAATTCGCGGCGAAACACCGTGTGCAGGTACTGCGCCGACTTGAAGCCGCAATCGCGGGCGATATCGGCAATCGCCAGCTCGGTGTTCTCCAACCCGCTGGCCGCCGCCGCCAGCTTGAAGCGCAGGATCTCGTCGTGAACACTGCAACCACGCTCCTTGCGAAAATGCGACTCCAGGGATGAACGCGACACGCCGACATACGCCGCCACTTGCGCGGTCTTGATGCCCTGGCAGGCGTATTGGCGAATGAACAACAAAGCCTGCATGACGTAAGGATTGCCCAGTGGCTGGTGCAGGCTCGACGCTTGCACGTTGATCGCCCCGGGCGGGATCAACACCTGGGTGCCGGTGGCAGGCATGCCGTGCAGCATCTGGTGAAGCAGGCGCGCGGCGGTCCGGCCCATGGTTTCGGTGCCCTGCACCACCGAACTGAGCGGCACCCGGGTCAGGCTGCGGGTCAGCGGGTCGTTGTCGATGCCGATCAACGCGACTTGCTCCGGCACGGCGATCCCGGCTGTCAGGCAAGCTTGCAACAACTGCCGGGCCCGCGCGTCGCTGACCGCGATGATGCCGATGGGTTTGGGCAGGCTCTGCAGCCAGGCGATCTGCTGCTCGACCGCGCTGTCCCAAAGCGGCGCGCTGGTGCCCATGCCCCGGTACACCTGCGCCGGCAGGCCATCGCGCTGCATCAACTGGCGGAAGGCCTTTTCCCGTTCCTGGGCCCAGCGATTGGCCTGGGCTTCAGGCAGGCTGAAACAGGCGAATTGCGTCAACCCGGCTTCGATCAGATGCGCGTAGGCCAACTTGATCAGCGCGTGATTATCCGTCGCGACATATGGAATGCCCTTCGGATAGGCGCGCTCGTCCTGATACGAGCCCCCCACCGCCACCACGGGCAGCTTGATCCCGGCCAGCGCCTCGCCGATCAGCGGGTCATCGAAGTCGGCGATGATTCCATCGCCCTGCCAGCGCTCGATCCCTTTCAACCGGCAGTGAAAATCTTCCTCGAGAAACAGGTCCCAGGACGCGCGCGTGCTGCTCAGGTAGTTGCCGATGCCGCTGATGATGCCGCGGTCGTAGATCTTGCTGCCGTTGAACAGCAGGGCGATGCGGTGAACGGGCGGGACGATTTTCATTGTTTTTATCCTGGGCCGATTGACACAGACTAGGCGCGCGAACGGCGAATCTCAATACTCAAAATCGAACTGCCGATTGGTGATTTTCATAATCAGCAGCCTGCGGGCCGGCGGTAGTATCGGGACACCGCCAAGAATAAAAAGGAAACCCGCCCATGTCGTACTTTCCCGATGTCGAGCCGATTCGTTATGAAGGCCCCGGCAGCGACTCGCCGCTCGCCTTCCGCCATTACGACGCCAACAAGCTGGTGCTCGGCAAACCCATGCGCGAGCACCTGCGCATGGCCGTCTGCTACTGGCATACGTTTGTCTGGCCAGGGTCCGATGTGTTCGGCGCCGGGACCTTCAAGCGCCCGTGGCAGCACGCCGGGGACCCGCTGGAACTGGCGATCGGCAAGGCCGAGGCCGCGTTCGAGTTCTTCTCCAAGCTGGGCATCGACTACTACTGCTTCCACGACACCGACGTCGCGCCGGAAGGACAATCGCTGAAGGAATACCGCAACAACTTCGCGCAGATGGTCGATCACCTTGAGCGCCATCAGGAACAAAGCGGAATCAAGCTGTTGTGGGGCACCGCCAATTGCTTCAGCAACCCGCGTTTTGCCGCCGGCGCCGCCAGCAACCCGGACCCACAGGTCTTCGCCTGCGCCGCCGCCCAGGTGTTCAGCGCCATGAACGCCACTCAGCGTTTGAAGGGCTCCAACTACGTATTGTGGGGCGGCCGTGAAGGCTATGAAACCCTGCTCAATACCGACCTTGCGCGCGAACGCGAACAGTTGGGCCGCTTCATGCGCATGGTGGTCGAGCACAAGCACAAGATCGGCTTCAAGGGCGACCTGCTGATCGAGCCCAAGCCCCAGGAGCCGACCAAGCACCAATACGACTACGACAGCGCCACCGTGTTCGGCTTCCTGCAACAGTTCGGCCTGGAGAACGAAATCAAGGTCAACATCGAGGCCAACCACGCGACCCTGGCCGGGCACAGTTTCCATCATGAAATCGCCACGGCGGTCTCCCTGGGAATCTTCGGCAGCATCGATGCCAACCGTGGCGATCCGCAGAACGGCTGGGACACCGACCAGTTTCCCAACAGCGTCGAGGAAATGACCCTCGCCACCTACGAAATCCTCAAGGCCGGGGGCTTCGGCAACGGCGGATTCAACTTCGACTCCAAGGTCCGCCGCCAGAGCGTCGACGACGTCGATCTGTTCCACGGTCATGTTGCCGCCATGGACGTGCTCGCCCTGTCCCTGGAGCGCGCGGCGGCCATGGTGCAGAACGATCAACTGCAGAAATTCAAGGACCAGCGCTACGCGGGCTGGCAGCAGCCGTTCGGCAAAGCGGTTCTGGCGGGGGACTTCAGTCTCGAATCACTGGCCGAGCATGCATTCACCAACGAGCTGAATCCGCAGGCCGTCAGCGGTCGGCAGGAGATGCTCGAAAACGTCGTCAACCGGTTTATCTACCCCTGACCGCAGGCAACCTTCACGGGCGCAGGGAGGTTGTTACATTCTCGCGACAAATCTGCGCCCGGAACGCCGAACAAGTCTCTACAGTTCTACCGGCATCATGTTCATCGTCAGGCAGTGTCTTTCAAAAAACAATAAAAGGACGCACCACCATGAAAACCTTCAAACGTACCCTGCTCGCCGGCGCCCTCGCCCTGCTGTCGCTTCCGGCCATGGCCGACGCGACCCACCCGAAAATCGGTTTTTCCATTGATGACCTGCGCCTGGAGCGCTGGTCGCGCGACCGTGACTACTTTGTCGCGGCGGCGGAAAAACTCGACGCCAAGGTCTACGTGCAATCGGCGGACGCCAACGAGCAGAAGCAGATTTCCCAGATCGAAAACCTCATTTCCCGGGGCGTCGATGTGATCGTCATCGTGCCATTCAACGCTACCGTGCTGACCAACGCCGTCGCCGAAGCCAAGAAGGCCGGGATCAAGGTGGTGTCCTATGACCGGCTGATCCTCAACGCCGACATCGACGCCTACATTTCCTTCGATAACGAAAAAGTCGGCGAGATGCAGGCCGGCGGTGTCCTGAAGGCAGCGCCGAAGGGTAACTACTTCCTGCTCGGCGGCGCCCCTACGGACAACAACGCCAAGATCCTGCGCGAAGGCCAGATGAAGGTGCTGCAACCGGCCATCGACAAGGGCGACATCAAGATTGTCGGCCAGCAATGGGTGAAGGAATGGAACCCCACCGAAGCCCTGAGCATCGTTGAAAACGCCCTGACCCGGAACAACAACAAGATCGATGGCATCGTCGCCTCCAACGACGCCACCGCCGGCGGCGCCATCCAGGCCCTGGCCGCGCAGAAGCTCGCCGGCAAGGTGCCGATCTCGGGTCAGGACGCCGACCTGGCGGCGGTCAAGCGCGTGATCGACGGCACGCAGACCATGACGGTCTACAAGCCACTGAAATTGATCGCCTCCGAAGCCGCCAAGCTCTCGGTGCAACTGGCGCGCAACGAGAAGCCCACCTACAGCTCGCAGTACGACAACGGCAACAAGAAGGTCGACACCATCCTGCTCACGCCCACCGCACTGACCAAGGACAACATCGACCTGCTGGAAAAGGACGGGTTCTACACCAAGGCGCAGATTGCCGGGCAGTGATCAAAGCGCACCCCGGGGACTTTTTGCCAAACAGTCCCTGTGGGAGCGAGCTTGCTCGCGATGGCGGCCTGACAGTCAACATTGGTGTCGGATGTGACGGCCTCATCGCGAGCAAGCTCGCTCCCACAGGGCTGGGTGGTGCTCCTCAACGCTGCCTGTGAGCCCTTTTTTTACGAGCCCTCGCCATGTCCGAATACCTGTTGCAAATGAACGGCATCGTCAAGACCTTTGGCGGTGTCAAAGCCCTCAACGGCATCGACATCAAGGTCCGGCCCGGGGAATGTGTCGGCCTGTGCGGTGAAAACGGCGCGGGCAAATCCACGTTGATGAAAGTCCTCTCGGCGGTCTACCCCTATGGCACCTGGGAGGGCGAAATCCTCTGGGACGGCCAGCCGCTGAAAGCCCAATCGATCAGCGAAACCGAGGCCGCCGGGATCGTCATCATCCATCAGGAACTGACACTGGTCCCCGACCTGTCAGTGGCCGAAAACATCTTCATGGGCCACGAGCTGACCCTGCCCGGCGGGCGCATGAACTATCCGGCGATGATCCATCGCGCCGAAGCCCTGATGCGTGAACTCAAAGTGCCGGACATGAACGTCTCGCTGCCGGTCTCGCAGTACGGCGGTGGCTACCAGCAACTGGTCGAGATCGCCAAGGCGCTGAACAAACAGGCGCGCCTGCTGATCCTCGACGAGCCCTCCTCGGCCCTGACCCGTTCGGAAATCGAGGTGCTGCTGGACATCATCCGCGACCTCAAGGCCAAGGGCGTGGCCTGCGTGTATATCTCCCACAAGCTCGATGAAGTGGCGGCGGTGTGCGACACCATTTCCGTCATCCGCGATGGCAAACACATCGCGACCACCGCCATGGCCGACATGGATATCCCGAAAATCATCACCCAGATGGTCGGGCGGGAAATGAGCAACCTCTACCCCACCGAACCCCACGAGATCGGCGAGGTGATTTTCGAGGCGCGCCACATCAGCTGCTACGACGTCGACAACCCCAGGCGCAAACGGGTCGACGATATTTCGTTTGCGCTCAAGCGCGGGGAAATCCTCGGCATCGCCGGGCTGGTGGGCGCCGGTCGCACGGAACTGGTGTCGGCCCTGTTCGGCGCCTACCCCGGACGCCATGAAGGTGAGGTCTGGCTGGACGGCCAGCGGATCGACAGCAGCACACCGCTCAAATCGATCCGCGCCGGCCTGTGCATGGTCCCCGAAGACCGCAAGCGCCAAGGCATCATCCCGGACCTGGGCGTCGGCCAGAACATCACCCTGGCGGTGCTGGAGAACTTCTCGAAGATGACCCGGATCGATGCTGAGGCCGAACTGGGCAGCATCGACCGGGAGATCTCGCGCATGCACCTGAAGACCGCAAGCCCGTTCCTGCCAATCACCAGCCTGTCCGGCGGCAACCAGCAGAAAGCCGTGCTGGCGAAGATGCTCCTGACCAAGCCACGGGTGTTGATTCTCGACGAGCCCACCCGAGGCGTGGACGTCGGCGCCAAGTACGAGATCTACAAGCTGATGGGCGCGCTGGCGGCCGAAGGCGTGTCGATCATCATGGTGTCCTCGGAGCTGGCCGAAGTGCTCGGGGTGTCCGACCGCGTGCTGGTGATTGGCGACGGCCAGTTGCGCGGCGATTTCGTCAATCGTGAACTGACCCAGGAGCAGGTGCTTGCGGCCGCGCTCAGCCATCCCGAAGCCCCTGACAACAATGATCGGAAATCCGCGTAGATGAATCAGGTCAAACAAGTGTTCACCCGCTACAAAATGCTCGCCCTGGTGATTGCCGTGGCAGTCATCTGGCTGTTCTTCAGCTGGCAGACCGAGGGCGGATTCCTGACTCCGCGCAACCTCTCCAACCTGCTGCGGCAGATGTCCATCACCGGAATCCTAGCCTGCGGCATGGTGCTGGTGATCATCAGCGGTGAGATCGACCTGTCGGTGGGTTCGCTGCTGGGCTTGCTCGGCGGGCTCGCGGCGATTCTCGATGTGGTCTATCACATTCCGCTACTGGCGAACCTGAGCCTGGTCGCCCTGTGCGGGCTGGTCATCGGCCTCGCCAACGGCTACATGACCGCCTACCTGCGCATCCCCTCGTTCATCGTCGGCTTGGGCGGCATGCTGGCGTTTCGCGGAATTCTGCTGGGCATCACCGGCGGCACCACGATCGCCCCGGTATCGCCGGAGCTGGTTTATGTCGGCCAGGGTTATCTGCCCCATGCGGTCGGCACAGGCCTTGGCGTGGTGCTGTTTGCCCTGACGTTGTTCCTGACCTGGAAACAACGCCGCAATCGCGCCTTGCACGGCCTGGCCGCCCATTCATTGGTGCGCGACGTGGTGCGGGTGGTGTTGATCGGCGCAGTGCTCGCCGGCTTCGTCTACACGCTGAACAGCTACGACGGGATTCCGGTTCCGGTGCTGCTGCTGTTGGTCCTGCTGGGGGTGTTCAGCTACGTGACCAGCCAGACCGTGTTCGGCCGGCGTGTCTATTCCGTGGGCAGCAACATGGAAGCCACCCGCCTGTCCGGCATCAACGTGCAAGCGGTGAAACTCTGGATCTTCGGCATCATGGGCGTGATGTGCGCCCTCGCCGGCATGGTCAACACCGCGCGCCTGGCGGCCGGCTCCCCCTCGGCCGGCAACATGGGCGAACTGGACGCCATCGCTGCCTGTTTCATCGGCGGCACCTCCATGCGCGGCGGCTCCGGGACGGTCTACGGTGCGCTGCTCGGCGCGCTGGTCATCACCAGCCTGGACAACGGCATGTCGATGCTCGACGTCGACAGCTACTGGCAGATGATTGTCAAAGGCAGCATTCTGGTCCTGGCCGTCTGGGTAGACGTCAGCACCCGAACTGGACGGCGTTGATGGCCGCTCCTTGGGTGATTGATCACGACTCGTGTGCAACGCCTTCACTTTTGCGTGCTTGATGCTTTCAGGGCGGGGCATATGCTGTTCACAGCAAGCCCCGCCAGGACAAGAAGCGCGCGAAAATGAATAGCCCGAGAACGCTTTATCAGAAACATATCGACAGCCATACCGTTTGCCCGCTGGATGATCAGGGCCACGTGCTGCTGTACATCGACCGTCAGGTCGCCAACGAATACACCAGCCCGCAAGCGTTCAGCGGCCTGCGCGAAGCCCACCGCAGCGTCTGGCGCCCCAGCGCAACCCTCGCGGTGGTTGACCACGTCAACCCGACCACGCCTCAACGCATCGCGGCCATGCCGGATGCGGGCGGCGCCCGGCAGGTGTCCTACTTTGCCGAAAACTGCCGAGACTTCGGCATCGAACTGTTGGATGTGCTGGACAAGCGCCAGGGCATCGAGCACGTCGTCGCTCCCGAGCAAGGCTTCATCCTGCCGGGCATGGTCATCGCCGCCGGCGACAGCCATACCACCACCTACGGTGCGCTCGGGGCGTTCGGTTTCGGCATCGGCACTTCTGAAATCGAACATTTGCTGGCCACCCAGACGCTAGTCTACAAGCGTCTGAAAACCCTGCGCGTCACGGTCGATGGCGCCCTCGGCGCGGGCGTCACCGCCAAGGACGTCATCATGGCGCTGATCGAAAAAATCGGCGCCTCGGGCGCTACGGGCTACGCAATTGAATTCACCGGCCCGGTCATCAGCGCACTGAGCGTCGAAGCGCGGATGACCATCTGCAACATGGCCGTGGAAGCGGGTGCGAGAGGCGCCTTCATGGCCCCGGATGACAAGGTCTTTACCTACCTGCAAGGCAAACCCCGTGCGCCTCGGGGCGAGCTGTGGGAACAGGCCGTGGCCAAGTGGCAAGACCTGCGCAGCGATGAGGATGCGGTATTCGATCGGGAAGTGAGCCTCGATGTCGCTGCGCTGGAGCCGATGGTGACCTGGGGCACCAGCCCCGACCAGGCAGCGCCGATTGGCGGCCAGGTACCGGATCCGGCGGCGCAGCCCGACCCGATCCTGCGCCAGGGCCTGCAGCGGGCGCTGGACTACATGGGGCTGACGCCAGGGATGCCCCTTGGCGAAGTGCAGATCAGCCATGCCTTCATCGGCTCCTGCACCAATGCGCGCATCGAAGACCTGCGCGACGCGGCACGGGTCGTTCGCGGCAAGCGGGTCGCGGCCCATGTTCGGGCAATGATCGTGCCCGGCTCCACCGCGGTGCGCGACCAGGCCGAAGAGGAAGGACTGGCTGCGATCTTCCGCGACGCGGGTTTCGAATGGCGCCAGTCCGGCTGCTCGATGTGCCTGGCGATGAACGACGACGTGCTTGCGCCAGGTGATCGCTGCGCATCCAGCACCAATCGCAATTTCGAAGGACGCCAGGGCGCGGGCGCGCGGACTCACCTGATGAGTCCGGCCATGGTCGCCGCCGCCGCGATAACCGGTCACCTGACTGACGTTCGCTCACTGCTCCCGGAGGCCTGAAGATGCAACCCTTTGACACCGTAACCGGCATCGCCGCCCCGCTGCTGGCCGCCAACATCGACACCGACGTCATCATGCCCAAGCAGTTCCTCAAGGGCATTGACCGCCAGGGGCTGGACCGGGGCCTGTTCTTTGACCTGAGATGGCGCGAGCCCGGCGTTGCCAATCCGGATTTCGTGCTCAATCAACCTGGCTGGCGCGATGCGACGTTCCTGGTGGTGGGCGAAAACTTCGGCTGTGGCTCAAGCCGTGAGCATGCGGTCTGGGGCTTGAAGCAGGTAGGGATCAGGGCGCTGATTGGCACAAGTTTCGCCGGGATCTTCTACGACAATTGCCAGCGAAACGG
Organism: Pseudomonas sp. Z1-29; assembly: GCF_051131995.1. Classification (NCBI taxonomy): domain Bacteria; kingdom Pseudomonadati; phylum Pseudomonadota; class Gammaproteobacteria; order Pseudomonadales; family Pseudomonadaceae; genus Pseudomonas; species Pseudomonas sp. Z1-29. Next base: position 3,349,468 of record NZ_CP071645.1, read on the forward strand.
GGTGCTGCTGATTGAGCTTGCCGAGCTCCAGTGGAAAAAGATTGCCGAGCTCGTTGGCCACGCGGAAACGGCCGCTGTCAGCGTCAACCTTGCCGAGCAGCGCATTGAGCTGGCGGACGGCAGCGTTATGGCGTTCGAGATTGACGGACTGCGCAAGGAGTCGTTGCTGCTGGGGTTGGACGCCATTGGCGCAACGCTCCAGCGTGCCGAGCAGATTCGCCGGTTCGAGCGTCGGCATCTGGCGGAGAATCCTTGGTTGTAGGGGTTGGGGTTGGGGTTGGGTTTGACCTGGTTTTGGTAGGTTCGGGCTTCCCCTGTGGGAGCGAGCCTGCTCGCGAAGGCGGCGTGTCAGTCAGTGAAGATTTTGAGTGAGCCCCTTCGCGAGCAGGCTCGCTCCCACAGGGTTCCGTTTATACCGTGAGGTCTGTGCCTGTCGAAAATCCAATGTGGGAGCGAGCCTGCTCGCGAAGGCGGCGTGTCAGCCACCGAAGACGTTTGATGGGCCGGCCCCTTCGCGAGCAGGCTCGCTCCCACAGAGGACGCCACTACGCCTGACCAACCGACAAATCCCGGAAGCACTCCTCGAGAAACTCGACACATACCCGCAATTTGGCCGACTGGCTGAGCCGGGTCGGGTATACGGCCCAGACGTTGGCGCTTTGCGAATAGTCTGGCAGCACCTGGACCAGCCGCCCTTGCTCCAGCAGCGGCTTGACGTCCCACATCGAGCGCAGCAGGATCCCGCCGCCGCTCAACGCCCACTCCAGAACGATCTCGCCACTGTTGGATGATAACGGGCCGCCGACACGTACCGTTGCCTCCTCGCCATCCCGGGTCAGCGTCCATAGGCCGAACGCGTTATTGCGCTCTTTGAGCACCAGGCAATCATGAGCGTCAAGCTCTTCCAGCGAATGCGGGATGCCCCGCCGTTGCAGATACTCCGGACTTGCGCAGAGTATCCGCCGATTGCTCGCCAGCTTGCGCCCCAGGTGTTGGTCCGGCAGGTCATCACCGACGCGGATCTCCAGGTCGAAGCCTTCGCCGACGATATCGACGACGCGGTCGAATACGTCCAGGCGGATGTCGAGCCGGGGGTACGCCTGCGACAGTTTGCCGATGGCCGGTGCGACGTGGTTGCGACCAAAACCGAAACTGCTGCAGATGTGCAGAGCGCCGCTGGGCTGATGTCGCGCCTGGGCGATTTCACCGACAAATTCCTCGAAATCCCCCAACAGCTTTTCGGCCCAGACTCGCACACGCTCGCCATCGTCGGTCAGGGCGATACGCCGGGTAGTGCGGTGCAGCAGGCGCGTGGCGAGCGTCGCTTCCAGTACCGAAATGCGCTTGCTGATATAGGCCGCTGAATAACCCAGCGCTTGCGCGGCACTGGCAAAGCCGTTTTTTCGAACGACGGTGAGAAAGACCTTCAGGTCCTCCGGTAATGGAAACTGATCACGACTCGTGTTCATAAGCCCCACGGCAGCGCTATTCTTCGCAGATTTTGCGAAGAATAGCATCGATCCGGCCCGGCTCAACCGCCGTATTTATTCATCAGCTTCAGTGTTACTCCGTTCGTCCAGCCGAAGCCGTCCTGCAGTTCGTATTCGCCGCCCCCACCGCCGTCGCCCTGTCCGGACACGTCGTACTTCTCGACCAATTTGTCCTCTTTGAGATAAAGGTCTTGGACCTGCTTCAGAAAGCGGCTGCCAATTTCCCGGGCCAGTTCCGTTTGTCCGTAGCGGTCCAACCCTTCGACCGCCACCCATTGCAACGGCGCCCAGCCATTGGGCTCGTCCCATTGCTGGTCGTTGTTGACCTGGGTGGTGGCGATGCCGCCCGGACGCAACAAACCTCGACGCACCGCATCGGCGGTACGATCGGCGCGTTCGGCAGAGGCCATGCCGGTGTAGAGCGGGAACAGCGTTGCGGCAGTCAATCCCGGCCGTTGCCGGTTCTGCTGCCAGTCGTAGTCCACGTAATAACCACCCTCGGCGTTCCACAAGTGCGTCTCGATGGCGCGCTGGCGTTGCTCGGCACGCTGCCCATAGGCCTGGACGCAAGGCGTGTTCGCCACCGTCTCACAGGCCTTGGCGATGGTGCGCTCCAGGTGGAACATCAGGGCGTTCAGGTCCACCGGCACAATCGACGTGGTTCGGATGGTCGCCAGGTTCTTGCCGTCCCCCAGCCAGCGGGAGCTGAAATCCCAGCCGCTTTCGGCCCCGGCGCGCAAGTCGCGCCAGACCTCCTCCTTGGGTCGCTGTGGCGCCTGTTCGGCGGTCTTCGTGTCTTGCAGCCATGACTCCTGCCGAGGCGTAGCGCTGGCATCCCAATAACGGTTGAGCACACTGCCATCGGCGAGCTTGACGACATGTTGCACGGCCTCACCGGCCTTGAGGGCCTGCGCGCCGTCCATCCAGTAGGCATATTCCTTTTGCAACTGGGGAAGGTAGCGCCCGTAGGCCTGCTCGCCTTCGATGTGCGCCTGCAACTCGACCATGTAAGCAAAGAACGGTGGCTGCGAGCGGCTCAGGTAGTAGCTGCGGTTGCCATTGGGGATATGGCCGTAGGTATCGATCATGTAGGCAAAATTGTCGGTCATCTGGCGAACCTGCGTCTTGTCGCCGCTTTGCTCCAGACCGAGCATGGTGAAATACGAGTCCCAGTAATACATTTCGCGGAAACGTCCGCCCGGGACTACATACGGTTGCGGCAACGGCAGCAGGCTGCTGTAGGGCGGCACCTGGGTGTAGGTTCGGCTGAGCACGGGCCAGAGATTATCGATGTGCTCCTTGATCGGCGCACCCGGTTCGGGAGCAGGACTTTCAGCCTGGCCGGATTCGATGAAGTTGTCTTTTATGAAGGCATCGAGATCGAAATCGGCGCCCTCCCGACCGGCCAGGTAATCGGCACGGATCTTCGCCGGGTCACGCTTGGGCAACGCATCGACGAAATGCTTCTGGTCGGTGAACACCTGCTGACGCTGCACGGCTTCGAACAGCTCGGGGTACATCTGGTCGGGCGGCTGATTGGCCCGGTCCCGGGCGTCGGCGTAACCCCACATGGCGGGCGGTTGGCTTGAACAGGCCGTGCACAGCACGGCAGCGAGAGACAGGCTGGGGAAATACAGCGGTCGCATCGGCGGCTCCATCATTTGTCGTTCCTGACCAACGAGTGACATAACGAGGTGGAGCGCGGTTCACTCGAAATGCCTTTCCTCACCTCGACGGAACCCCTGCCTGACCCCTGCTCTCTATGGCAGGACCAACAGGACGGAGGTGTTGATCATGATTGCCCCAGCAACCGGCATGCGGCACGGTGAGCGTTACGCCGTTGAAAGCATCGAGCGCGCGCCTCACTTCCCAGGTTTCTTCCTTGATGGAAAGTATTACCTGGGCCCTGAATTAAATACGGCGGTGGGCTGGCTGGAAGGCCAGACCTTCCTCTACGACCAGCTCGACCCCGAGGGCGAGCCGGTGTACCCCGGCAGAGTTGCTGGCACCATTGAGGACCTGACGCTGATAATGGCCGATGGCGTGCGCCTGAAGCTGGCACCCTTGCAGCCCGATATCGGCCGGCCCACGGGCCCCGCCGCTACCGCCGCTCAGACCCAATCGCATCCCTTGGCTGGAAAACTCGTGGTCATCACCGGAGCGTCCAGCGGAATCGGTCGTGCCACCGCTCTGGCGTTTGCCCGGCAACGGGCGCGCCTGGTGCTGGCGGCACGTGATCGCGAGGCGCTCGCTGAAGTTGTCGACGAATGCCAGGCCCAGGGCGCCGCCGCATTGGCGGTGTGCACCGATGTCACCCGCAGCGAACAGATGCAGGCGCTAGCCGCCGAGGCCGCCGCGTTTGGCGACGGGCGCATCGATATCTGGATCAATAATGCCGGCGTCGGCGCGGTGGGCAGTTTCGAGCAAACGCCGCTTGAGGTACATGAACAGGTCCTGCAAACCGACCTGCTCGGCTACCTGCGGGGCGCCTATGTGGCATGGCCCTATTTCAAGGCGCAGAAGCGCGGGATCCTGATCAACACCCTGTCGCTGGGCAGTTGGGTCGCCCAGCCCTATGCCGCTGCCTACTCGGCAAGCAAATACGGCTTGCGCGGCTTGTCCGAAGCCCTGCGCGGTGAACTCGGCGAATACCGGGACATCCACGTCTGCGACATCTACCCCGCCGTCATCGACACGCCGGGCTTTCGCGACGGCGCCAATTACACCGGCCATGCGCTCAAGCCACCGCCTCCCGTCTACGACCCGCAGCGGGTTGCCGAAGCGATGGTCAGCTGTGCGCTCAACCCCAAGCCCAGCACCACCGTGGGCAGCGCGGCGATACTGGCGAGAGTCGCGCACTTCCTGGTGCCCGGTTTCCCGCAACTGTCCGGCTGGTTGACGCGTCTGGGCCTGAACCGCAGCCCGGCGTTGGCGTCATCCTCGGGCAACCTGTTCAACCCGCCCAGCGGGCCGCGTAAAATCGAAGGCGGCTGGCGCAAGCCTGCGCGACGACCATCGCCCGTGCTGGTGGCGGGCGCGGCGCTGTTGCTTGGCGGGTGCCTGGTGGCATTGGGTCGGGAGCGTGGCCGCAGGTGACGGCACAGCCAGGCAATCGGATCAGTCCGGCGCCGAACGGAACGCTTCGACCTTTAGCCCGAACCGGCTCATCTTGTTGTACAGGCCGCCCCGGGACACGTTCAACCGTTGGGCGGCCAGACGGATATTGCCGCGCGTGTCCCGCAGGGCGGCGATGATTGCGTTCATTTCGTGCGTGCCCAGATCGAGGGCCGCCCTGGGTTCAGGAGTAGCTTGGCGGGCCGAGGGCCGCCCGCCCTGCCTGATTTCCAGGGCCAGGTCATTCGCCTGGATGAGTTCGGTGGTTGCCAGGTTGGTCGCGCGCTCAATGACGTTTTCCAGCTCACGGACGTTCCCCGGCCAATGATAGGCATCGAGAACCTCCAGCGCCTGTGGTGACAGGTCACGTATCGGCTTTCGCAGCGACCGGGCACACCGCGCGAGGAAATGCCGCGCCAGCAAGGGCACATCCTCCCGCCGCATCCGCAGCGGCGGCACCGTCAGGCTCAGCACATTGAGGCGGTAATAAAGGTCCTCGCGAAAGGCCCCGTCGGCGACGGCCTGGCTCAGGTTGCGGTGAGTGGCGGCAATGATGCGCACATTGACCCGCAGCGATTTTTTCGCCCCCACCCGCGTCACTTCGCCTTCCTGCAGGACGCGCAGCAGGCTGACCTGCGCATTAAAGGCCATGTCACCGATCTCGTCGAGGAAGATCGTCCCGCCATCGGCCAGTTCGAATCTGCCCGCCGAGCCACCGCGAGCCGATCCGGTGAACGCACCTTCGACATGGCCGAACAGTTCGCTCTGCACCAGATCCCGGGGAATGGCCCCGCAATTGACCGCCACGAACGGACCGCCACTGCGGTCGCTGGCGTTATGGATGGCCTGGGCAAACAGCTCCTTTCCGGTGCCACTCTCACCGAGAATCAGCGTGGTCGAGTCACTGCGACTGGCGATCCGGCCCAGTTGCAAGGCGTCCTGAATCGCCCGTGAACGACCCTGGATGGTCTCGAAGGTGTAGCTGGCCTGGGTGCCGATGAGGCGCCGGGTAATCTCACGGATGCGCCGATTCTCGCGCAGCGAAACGATACGACCGCCCTGCTCCAGAGGGCAGACAGATACCAGGCAGGCCAGATGACTGTGGTCATGCAGCTCGAAGGTGCAATCCAGGTCCCTTGCCCCTTCGCCATCCCCTCGCAGGATCTCGCCGCTCTGCTCGGTCTGCCCCAGGCTCTGGAACGGCTTGCCCAACCAGTCACGGTCGACGCGGAACAATTGCCGGGCGTAATGGTTGAGGGCCTTGATGCAACCTGTTTCATCGAGTACCACCAAGCCCTCGTTGAGCACTTCAAGCACTGTCTGTTGTTCTTCCAGCAGTGCCTGCAGCGCCATTTGCCGGGAGACCGCTTCAGCCGCGGCCTGGACGGTGCCCAGGGTATGGAAGTGAAACCAGCCGGGCTCGGCGGTCAGGGTCAGCATCGCCAGGGTCCGGCCATGAGCATCGCGGATAGGCGCGGCGGCGCAATGCATACGCCGCTGGCGCAGGCCTATGCCGAAATTTTCCTCGGCCAGCACATACACCAGCCGGTCCTCGACCAGCGCCAGCCCGGTGCAATTGGTGCCCTGCACCGATTCGAGCAACCGGCTGCCGATGGGCGTGAGGTCCAGCCCGCAGAAATACAGGGTCGTGCCTTCGGCATCGGTCAGGTTGATATGCCCGTTGGGGTTGTAGGCGAGCAAGCCGCGCATGACCTGTGCGGCGGCGGCAATCAACAGGCGATTCGCCGTCAGCGTGGCGGTCAGCTCGGCGGGCGCGACAAAACGGTACTCGCCGTCCTCCGGATCCAGCCCGGCATCGACGCTGCGCCGCCAGGAATTCCAGATCACTTGCCTGACATCGGCGGGACGCTCGGTGCTGGCGTTCAGGCATGCTCGCCAGGCCTCTTCCAGCGCCGCGTTTGATCCTCCATTCAACGACGCGGGGCCGAGGGCGGTCAGATAGTCCCGGTCTTCAACGCTCAGGGCCATGGGTTGTGCATTCATTGTCGGCTCTATGTTCAGGTTTTCGACATGTCAGTGTAGACATGTCCACGAAATGAACATCCCTCTTTCAAGATCGCAGAAAAAAACCTTTAAATTCAGCTCGTTGAATATTGGCACAGCAGTTGCTCCCCGATGTATAGCGACACCGGCGTTCCAGCCAGCGAGTCGCGAACAACAATAAAAGGGAGTCATTTCATGAGCACCTCGAAAACCATTCGCCTGGGTCTTATCGGCGCTGGCCGCATGGGCAGTTTTCACGGCCTGACCGCCGCCCGGCACATCCCCGGCGCCTGCCTCGCCGCCATCGCCGACCCTACTCCCGGCCAGGCCGCGCGCCTGGCGGCGGAGCTGGATGTGCGCAAGACCTACGCCGACCCGCAGCAACTGCTGGACGACCCGGACATCGACGCCGTGCTGATCGCCGCCCCGGCACGCAGCCATGCCGAGCTGGTGATCAGCGCGGCCCGGGCCGGCAAAGGGGTGTTCTGTGAAAAACCCATGGCGATCACGCTGGACGAAGCCGACCGCGCCATCGCCGCCGCTGCCAATGCCCGGGTGACGCTCCAGGTCGGTTTCAACCGGCGCTTCGCCAGGAGTTTCCGCACAGCTCATCTGGACGTGGTCGCCGGCCGGATCGGCACACCCCAACTGCTGCGCTCGCTGACCCGCGACCCGGCGCTGAACAACCCCGCCGCCTCGCCGCAATGGGTGATCTTCCTGGAAACGCTGATCCATGACTTCGATACCCTGCGCTACCTGAATCCGGGCGCCGAGGCGGTCGAGGTATTCGTGATGGCCGATGCCTTGATTGCACCCGCCTACAGGGAGAACGGTTTCCTCGACACGGCAGTGGTCACGATCCGTTTCGACAATGGCGCCATTGCCACCGCGGAGGCCAACTTCCAGGCCGTCTATGGCTACGACGTCCGGGGCGAAGTGTTCGGCAGTGCCGGCATGCTGACCATGGGCAGCGTCAACGACTCCGACTTGTTGCGCTATCTGGCCAATGGGGTCCAGGCCGATACCCAACGCCTGGACACCGACTTGCTGCGTGATGCGTACGTGGCCGAGCTGAATCACTTCGTCAGTTGCGTGCGCAGCGGCGAGAAACCGCTGGCCAGCGGTGAAGATGCCCGGGCCGCCCTGGCCATTGCACGGGCTTGCATCGAGTCCTTCCAGCAGGGTAAAGCGGTACGTGTGCAAGGAGCCTCGTCATGAGTTTCATCCCCTTCAAACTGGCGGTCAGCGCCGAGATGGTCTTTCTTGACCTGCCCTTTGTCGAACGGGTCAAACGCATCCACGCGCAGGGTTTCAGCGTCGAGATATGGAACTGGACGAGCAAGGACATCCAGGCCCTCGCGGCGACTGGCGCGGATTTCACCTCGATGACCGGCTACATCTCGGGCAACCTGACCGATCCCGAGGCCGTCCGGCAACTGCTCGACAGCGCCGGGGAATCCTTGGCCGTCGCAGCCCGGTTGAACTGCCCGAGCCTGAACCTGCACGGCACCGGCCTGGGTGATCAGGGCTTGCCGGTCAAACCGGTAGCCCGAACCACCGGACGCATGTGGTTGAGCGCCTGCAAGACCCTGGAAAAGATCGCCCGCCTGGGCGAAGACGCCGGCCGGGTATTCCTGCTGGAAAATCTCAACACCGAAGTCGACCATCCCGGCACACCGTTCGCCCGCGCCGACGATACCCTGGCGCTGATCGAAGCCGTGGGCAGCCCGCACCTAAAAATGAACCTGGACCTTTATCACGCGCAAATCGGCGAAGGAAACCTGATCGAGCTGATCCAGCGCGCCGGTGACGCCATCGGCGAAATCCAGGTCGCCGATGTTCCGGGTCGCATGGAGCCCGGCACCGGTGAAATTCACTATCCGGCCATTGCCCGGGCGCTGTTCGGCATGGGATACAGCGGTGTCGTCGGCCTTGAAGGCTGGGCCAGCGGTGACAGCGAACGGGCGCTTGAGCGCTTCAGGCAGGCCTTCACGCTGGACGGGTGAGGCCAGTGCGGAAGTCCTATTGATGACTCACTCCATAACAACAAAAGGAAAACCATCATGCGTCGTTGCACACTGCTTTTCGCCACATTGCTCGTGCTGTTCAGCCAATGGGCCGCCGCCGATTATCGCATCGGCGTCAGCATCGCCAGGGTTGACGACAACTTCATGACCTACGTGCGTAACGGCCTGGACGAGGCCGCCAGGAAGGATAACGTCCAGATCCAGTTCGAGGATGCCCAGGGCGACGTGGTCCGCCAGCTCAATCAGGTCCAGGGCTTCATCAATCAGAAAGTCGATGCGGTCATTGTCCTGCCGGTAGACACTTCCGCCACGGCCAACATCACCCGCGCCGCCGTCGAAGCCAAGACGCCGCTGGTCTACGTCAATCGCCACCCGGACGAGCGCACCTTGCCCAAAGGCGTGGTTACGGTGGCGTCCAACGACATCGAGGCCGGCCAACTGCAGATGCGCTACCTGGCGGAAAAACTCGGCGGCAAGGGCAACCTCGCGATCATCATGGGCGACCTCGCGCAAAACGCCACCCATGACCGCACCGAAGGGGTCAAGCAGGTGCTCAAGGACTTCCCCCAGATCAGGGTCGTCGAGCAGCAGAGCGCCGAATGGCAGCGTAGCAAAGGGATGGACCTGACCAGCAACTGGCTGCTCGCCGGCAGCCGTTTCGATGCCATCGTCGCCAACAATGACGAGATGGCCATCGGTGCGGCCATGGCCTTGCAGCAAGCCGGCAAAGCCAAGGGCGAGATTTCGATTGTCGGCATCGACGGTTTGCCTGATGGCCTGGCGGCGATCAAGCGTGGGATGCTGGTCGCCTCGGTATTCCAGGACCCCAAGGCCCAAGCGACCAGCGCGGTGCAGGCGGCGCTCAAGATGATCAAGGGCGAGCCGGTTGAACCGGAGGTCTGGGTGCCGTTCCAGTTGATCAAGCCTGAGCAACTGGCGGTGTTTGAGCAGCGTTACAAGTAGCAGTAATCACCTGAGAAAAATGATGGCCTCGTGGCGAGGGAGCTTGCTCCCGCTGGGTTGCGTAGCAGCCGCAAGATTTTTGGGGCCGCTGCGCAGCCCAGCGGGAGCAAGCTCCCTCGCCACGGGTCGATTGCCTCACGTCAACAGCCAGCGCCTGCTCAGGCGATGTGCAACGCCCTGCCCTTGGTCTCGGCGATGGCATTGTTCAAGGCCACCCGGAACAGCTCGACCAGCACATCGATTTCCTCAGCCTGGATGATCAGCGGTGGCAGGAATCGCACAACGGCGCCATGGCGCCCGCCCAACTCCAGGATGACGCCCAAGCGCAGGCACTGGCGCTGGATGGCCTGGGCCAGTGCCGTATCCGCGGCGGGCACACGGGCATCGCTCGGGGTATCGCTGACAACCTCTACGCCCACCATCAAGCCACGACCACGCACCTGGCCCAGGCAAGGGTAATCGCCCTGCAACTGACGCAGCTGCTCCATCAGGCGTTGCCCCATGATGTCAGCGTGCGCTGGCAGGTGTTCGCTGATGATATGACGCAACGTCGCGCCCCCCGCTGCCATCGCCATCTGGTTGCCACGGAACGTGCCGGCATGGGCACCGGGTTTCCAGGTGTCCAGCTCTTCGCGATACACCATCACCGCCAGTGGCAGGCCGCCGCCGATGGCTTTGGACAAGACCAGAATGTCCGGCTCGATGTCGGCGTGCTGGAAAGCAAACAGCTTGCCGGTACGTCCCAGGCCGGTCTGTACTTCATCGATGATCAGTGCCACGCCGTGTTTGCGGGTCAATTGGCGCAAGCCCTGGAGCCAACGGACCGGTGCCGGGATCACCCCACCCTCGCCCTGCACGACTTCCACGACCACCGCTGCCGGTGGCAGCACACCCGACTCCGGGTCGCTCAACAGTTGTTCGATAAAGTGCAGCCCGGCATCGATGCCGGCTTCGCCGCCGATGCCGAACGGACAGCGGTAGTCATAGGGGTACGGCAGGAACTGCACGTCGGCCATCAACGAGCCCAGCCCCTGTTTTGGCCCCAGGTTGCCCATCAGGCTCAGTGTCCCCAGGGTCATGCCGTGGTAACCGCCGGAGAACGTCAGGATCGGTTTGCGCCCGGTGGCGATCCGCGCCAGCTTCAAGGCCGCCTCGATGCCGTCGGCACCGGTCGGTCCGCAGAACTGGATGCGCGCGTGACGGGCGAAGTTTTCCGGCAAGGCGTTGAACAGGTCCTCGACGAAACGATCCTTGACCGGTGTCGTCAGGTCCAGGGTGTGCAAGGGCAGGCCGGAATCGAGTGTCTGGCGCATGGCCGCGATGGCCACCGGATGGTTATGGCCCAGCGCCAATGTCCCCGCACCCGCGAGGCAGTCCATGAACAATTGGCCTTGGGTATCGCGCACATAAAGACCATGGGCTTCTTGCAAGGCCAACGGAATGCGCCGCGGGTAAGAACGGGCGTTCGACTCCCGGGCCGCCTGGCGTTGCAGATACGGGTTGGTGTTCAGTTCACGCGGCGCTTGCTGGCGAAACTGCTCCAGCGTGAAGGTTGCGCTGGAGGATGAACGGGGCTGGACACTTTCCATTTTGACTCCCTGAGTAACCACTCGGTTGTAGGCGATCAGCCCTGTCCTTGTACCTGCATGGCCTGACGCAGGCTCAGCGGGCGCATGTCGGTCCAGACTTTCTCGATGTAGGCCAGACACTCTTCCTTGCTGCCCTGCATGTCCACGGTGCGCCAGCCGTCGGGCACGCTGCGGTAGTCCGGCCAGATCGAGTACTGCTCCTCTTCGTTGACGACAACCAGAAACCGCGTATCCGGGCTATCCAAACTCATTGCTTGCTCCTTTGACTGGCATGACGGAAAAGATCGCTACGATACAATACTAATGGTAGCGATTCTCATTAATATTATAGAAATCTTACGTTGCGCACATATTTCATTGCTGGCGAGCAGTCGCAAGACAGCAGTGCGCTGTTTATACTTCGCCCCTGAACGATAACCTCTCTCGATTCGCGGTCACGGATGAGTCAATGATTCCCAGCCTTGCTCCGCTGTTCATCGGGCCGCTCGCAGCCTTTGAAGACAAGCTGCAACTGCGCAGCCACCCGCGCGCCGATCTGCCGGCCGCCGTGTTCTTCCAGCATGAGACGTTCAGCGCATTCGTCGACGATCTGCTGGCACGCTACAAGACTGATGAGCGTCTGGCCCTGGTGTCGCTGTGGTCCAAATGGTATTTCAGTACCTTCCTGGCGCCAGTGATGGCCGCCAACCTGCTCCAGCAACGGGAGCTGCCGCTCGCCCTGGCTGATGTCGGCTTGAAACTCGGCGACGACGCCAGGCCCCAGGCCCTGCATTTGCGCGACGATGGCCAGGTACTGCCCCCGTGCACGGCTTTCGAGCGGTTCCATACGCTCGTCGAATGCCATCTGGAACCGGTCATCGAGATTCTTGCCAGTGTCAGCCGGGCATCGCCCCGGTTGTTCTGGAGCAACGCCGCCAACACCTTCGAATTCGTCACCACGCGGATCGAACTGCACCCCCTGGCTGATGCCTCCAGCACCCTGCCGGCCAGGGAGATCCTCACTGCCCGGCTGCGCCCCGACGGCCGGCGCAACCCTCTGTTCGCGCCCGTACGCTACCAAGACATTGGCGAGGACGAGCCGCAGCGCCTGAGGCGCATCTGCTGCATTCGCTACCGCCTCCCCGGCGTTGGCTATTGCAGCAGCTGCCCCCTCGATGAATCCAGACGCCAGGTTCAAGGCGCCTGAGCGCAGCCGTCATTTCACCAGCTGAAAGGGGTTCTCCGTGGCCCGGTCGTAATCGACGAGGTGGCCGTAGTCGAGGCGATAGACCCGGTCCGCCACATCGAAATAACGATCATCATGGGTGATCGCGATGACAGTCTTGCCGGCGGCCTTCAGCTCGGGCAGCAACTCGTTGTAGAACACATGGCGGAAGACCGGGTCCTGGTCCGCCGCCCACTCATCCAGCAGGAACACTTCCCGGCCTTCCATCATCAGCAATAGCAACGCGAGGCGTTTGCGCTGGCCCTGGGACAAGGCAGTGGTAGACAGGCGCCCGGCGGCGAATTCGACCTTGTGGGCCAGCCCCAGGCGCTCCAGATAATGGTCCACCCGGGCTTCGAGCCCGTCATGTTCACCCGCCTCGCCCAGCACATCGGCAAACAGATAGAAGTCGGCGAAGATCGCGGCGAAATGCTCCCGGTGCCACTCACTGGTACTGGCATCGAGTACCACGCCATTGAGCGACACCTCCCCGGAAGCGGGCACGTAGAGGCCGGTCAGCAGCTTGGCCAGGGTCGACTTGCCGCTGCCATTGCCACCGACGATGAAAATCAGCTCGCCACGGCGAATCGTCAGGTCGATCGGGCCCAGTTCAAATGCAAACTCCTCATTCTTGCCGGCATAACGGTAATGCACGTCTGCCAGGCGCAGTTCGCGAAACGGCTGAGCCGCTTGCGCCGGGGTCTTGAATTGCACCGTCTCGCCCAGCGCCAGCGCGTCGATGGCTTGCAACGCGACATGACCGCGGATCACTGCGGGAATGGCGTCGAGGATCATCGAGATGGGCGTGCGCAGGAACATGATCGCCAACACGTAGCCGACCACCACCTGCTGGTCCAGCAAGCCCAGCCCCTGGCCGAGGAAAAAGAGGGTGCCGATCAACATGAACACCAGCAGTGTCGTCCAATTGAGGTTCACCGCCCAGAGGGTGTCGGCGCGCACCGAGGCGTCCAGCGAGGCGCGCGCGATGGGTTCCAGCTTGTGTTGATAAAGCAGATGCCGGCGCTCGCGGCTCAGGCCCAACTCGCAGCGCCCCTGGATCGTGGCTTCGAACTGCTCGGTCAATTGGTCGTCCTGTTGCCGCACAGCCTGCATCAAGGTCTTGACCTTGCGCCCCAGCAACACATCGAGACCAACGCCAGCGGCGATCACCGCCAGCGTCAGGCAAAAGAACGGCAAGCTCAACCAGCCCATGTAGGCCAGCCCCGCCAACAGCAGCAGACCGTTGTACAAGGAGATCGGCAGTTGCTTGAACGCCGTGGCGACGGTGGTCACATCCTTGGTCAGGGCGTTGTAGATACGTGGGCTGCCCAGCCGTTCGACGCGTTCGAGCACGGTGCCCAGGACCTTGCCCACCAGCCGCAGGCGCAGCTGGTAGACCAGGCGATGACCGATCTGCACCAGCAACCATTGCGAGATGACACCGCTGATGAACAACAGCACCAACAGCCCACCGAACAGCAGCAAGCCCCGACCGAGGTCATCGAGGCCTTGTTCCAGGCAACGGTTGATGTAGCCGATCAGGCCGATACTGGTGGCCGCGCTCAAGGCACTGCACAGCACCGCAAGGAGGATGCGCCATCGCGCGTCATGCAGCAGTTCTTTCAATAACATCATGGGACCGGCACCACCTTGGCAGAGTTTTGCAACAGTAAAGGCAGCAGGTTTTCGACCAGTCGCGGCTCGCCGAGCATTTCATGATGCCCCACGTCCAATGTCCACTGGCTGACCGGTTGCAAGGCATGGCGTTGCCACGGCGCGCGCAAATCGCCGTGGGCATTGCCGCGCCAGAGCCAGACCGGCACATCGACGGTCGGCAAGGCCTGCTCGTACAAGCGGGTCTTGATCGCGCGATATTGCGCCATCAACGCCAGTAATTCCGCGTCGGCCGACTCCCATTGCAGATGCGCGCGCACCTGTTCGTCGTCCAGTAGCCGGGCGACACCCTCGGCATAGTCAAGGCCGGCCAACCGGCCCGTCAACCGCTCCCGTAGCGACTCGCCGAGCGGCTGGGCGTGGCTGCGGCAATAAAAAGCGAAATCGGCAAGCAACTGGCCGGCTTCATCCCCCTCGCCGGCCAGGCTGCGCTGCGCATCGTGATCGAGCACCACCAACCCGGCGACACTGAAACCGCTGGCTTGCAGATGCGGTACCAGCAACATCGCCAGGCGCGCGGCCAGGCTCCAGCCCAACAGTACCAGTGGGCGCTCTTTGAGCTGCGCCGGGATACTCGCCACGTATCGGCGCAGCAATGCATTCATGTCGCCTTCGGCCCAGCCGCTTTCAAGCGCGGCGAGGCCAAACACCGCGACGTCGCCGCGCAGGTTGTCCACCAGCGGCTGGTAAGCCTGCAGGTGCCCTTGCGCCCCATGCACCAGCAACAGCGCCGGGGCATGCGGATCGGCAGTGTTCAGGACCTTCCACGGACCACTGTCGATCTCGCCCAGGCCTTGCACAAGGTCACGCACGGTGTGGCGTTCGAACAGCAGGTTGGTCGGCAGGTCGAGACCCAACCGTTCGCGAATCAGCGACACCACCTTGATCGCGGCCAGCGAATGCCCACCGACATTGAAGAAGTTGTCGGTGACGCCAAGGTCCTCGACTCCCAATACTTCGCACCAGATGGCGAGGATCGCCGCCTCCAGCTCGCCGACCGGTGCCACGCGGTTATTGTGCAAACGCTGCCGGGCGCGTTCGAGCAGGTTCTTGCGATCGAGCTTGCCATTGTTGTTCAACGGCATGGCTTTCAACGCCAGGACAGCGCTAGGCAGCATGTAGTCCGGCAACTGGCGGGCCAGGCTGGCGCGCAACTGATCCGTTCCTTGCGAATACGCCCCCTCCGTAACCACGAAGGCCAGCAATCGGGCGTGGTCACCTTCGCCGTCCAGCAGCACGGCAGCCTGCGAGATGCCTGGCTGGGCCAGCATTGCCTGCTCGACCTCGGCCAACTCGAGGCGAAACCCACGGATTTTCACCTGCTGGTCGTTGCGCCCCAAAATGCGCACGGCCCCATCGGCCTGGCGCATGGCCAGGTCGCCCGTACGGTATAGACGATGACCATTGGCAGGCTCGACAGCAAAGGCGTTGCCGCCGACATTGCCGACGTAACCCCGACCAACGCTGGCGCCGCTGATGCACAACTCGCCGGCCTGGCCTGACGGTACCGGCCGCTGCCGCTCGTCGAGCAGGTGGATACGGTTGGCACCCAACACCTGGTCCAATGCGCAGCCACTCACCCCCTGCTCCAGATCGATCGCCCGCCACAACACCCCTACCGTGGTCTCGGTCGGACCATAGTGATTGTAAACACGGCAGGTCGGTCCGGCCTGCGCCAGGCGGGTCAACAGCGCCTCGCCGATCGGCTCTCCGCCCAGCACCAGGACCTGGCGTGGAAGGACGTCGGCGGCCTGCTCGCCCATCAGCGCTTCGAGGTGCGAAGGTACGATCTTGAGCACGTCCAGTGGGTAGCGCCGAAGCTCATCGGCAAACGCCCGCGCATCGGTCACGGTCGTCTGCGCCAGGACATGCACGCAGCCGCCCTGCAGCCACGCCGGGAACAGCACGGTATTGCCCAGGTCTGCGAGCAACGAGGACACCAGCCCGTAATGCCCGCCCTCGGGCAATTGCAGCGCGCGGGTCACCTGGGTGGCGTAGTGACGCAATTGCCCTTGTTCAATCTGCACACCCTTGGGCTTGCCGCTGGTGCCCGAGGTATAGAGCACGTAGGCCAGGTCCTGCGCTGTGCCGGAGACTGGCGCGGCGAACGCCGGCCCGTTGCTCGCCTGCGACCAGCACAGGGTCCGCACCGATGTCTCGGGCAACAGCCCCTCCAGGTGCAGCAACAGCGCCGGTTGGGCGTCGTCGAGTATGCCGGCCAGACGCAGCGGTGGCTGCTGTGGGTCCAATGGCAGATAGGCGGCCCCCACCTTGAAGCAGGCCAGCATCGCGATCAGCATCTGCGCGCCACGCGGCAGATACAGCCCAACGACCTGGTCGCGGCCCACGCCAGCCTCGTTCAGGCTGCCGGCGACACGATCACTCAGGGCATCCAGGTCAGCGTAGGAAAATACCTGCTCGGCATACCGCAGCGCCGGACGCGACGGTTGTGCCTGGGCATGGCGGCGCAAGGTCGCGATGATATCGAGGTCCGGTCCAAGGGCAGCAGTCTGCGCCGAGGCCAGCCATTCTTCAGGCAGGCGCGCGTCAATGTCAGCGATGAGCCCGTCGGGCGATTGCACCAGTTGGCCAAGCCAATGGGCAAAACGCTTGAGCAGCGCCTGCATCTGCCCCTCGCGATACAGGCCGAGGTCGTAGGCCAACGCCAGCTCGCCGTGGCCCTGGGCATCGAGCGTCAATTGCAGTTGCAGTTCGACCGGTGTGTCGAAAGACAGCCACTGCGACATGTCCAGTTGCGGCACGGGCGAGACCCGCAGGCCGGCCTGGAAGCTGGCCCGCCATTCGGGCAACAACTGTGCCTGGCCGACATATTCCTGCCAGTCCACGGCGCTCTCCAATTGCCGGGCCAGTTGCCGGGCCAGGTTGGTCAGCGTGCTGTGTTCGGACACTTGCAAGACCATCGGTAAAGTCTGCTCGAACAGCCCATACGCGCCGGACAATTCCTCGTAGTTGTCGCGAGGATCGTGTTGCAACCCCAACTGCCCCTGTTGCTGCCCGTTGAGCCTGCCGAGCAATGACCCCCAGGCGGCCAGCACCCACTGCTCGACGGCCACGCCTTCACGATCGGCCAGTGCCGTGAGCATCGTCGGCAAGCGCTGCTCAAGTTCCTGGCGGACGACCGCGTGACGTCCGCTGGCGATGCCATAGCGCTCGACCAGGCGCATGCCGGGAATGTCCTGCAAGGCCAGGTTGCGCCAGAACTGCGCGCCCTGCTCCGCGTCTTCATCCAGTTGCAGGCCGTTGATCCACTCGACATAGTCGGCGTACTGCATGGGCTCGTCGTCAAGCGCTGTGGCACGCCCGAGCAAGTGTTCCTGCAAGCCGATCAGGCTGCGCTGGTCCAGTGAGTAAACCGGGACTGCCAACAGCAACAGATCGTCGAGCAGCCAGGCGAGAATGTCGGGTTGTTCGGCATCGCAACGACGCCGGGCCGCCTCCAGCCACGACTGTCCATCGTGACCGTCGGCTGCCCGCCCCTGGCGCCAGTCCAGCCGCAGTGCATCAGGTTCGATAACCCGCTGGCGCAGGCCGGTGGCGCCCAGTGGGCGCTCGTAACGCAGGCGCAACGCCTGATGCTGCGCCAGGGCGTCGCGCAAGCGTTGCTCGACGATGCCCTCGGGCACGCCCGCCAAGCGCATGCGGACCCAGCGCCAGGCTTGCGGATTGGCCTGGGCCAGTTGTTTCTGTTGCGGTGAAAGCGTCAGTCCAAGATCCATCATGGGGTCAACTCTGCGGAATGCTCTTCGGTCTGCGCAGGGGCAGCCATTACCTGGTGACGACCATAGATCTCGCCCATGGCCACGACAATCTTGCGCTCGCCCTCGAACGGATCCCGGGCATGCGCCGCCAGCATGTTATCGAGCATGACCACATCGCCCTGTTGCCAATCGAAACGCACGGCGCAGCGGTCATAGGCGGCATTGATGGCATCGATGGCAGCCGGCTCGAGGTCCGAGCCGTCACCGTAGAACACCTGCCTGGGCATGGCGGCTTCGCCATCGCGCAGGAACTGCTCGCGGATATCGGCATCGAGAAATGCCGGGTGGTACAGCTGGATCTGATTGAAGAAGCTCTCTTCGCCCGTCAATGGATGCAGAATCACCGCCGGGCAAACCTGGCGGGTGTGCAGGTCATTGGCGCCGCGCCATTGGAATTCAATGTTGCTCTCACGGCAGATTCGCTCGACCTCGGCCCGATCCTCGGTCTGGAAGAAATGCTGCCAGCTGACGTCCAGGCTGGCGCTGAAATTGCGCACGTACATCAGCTGTTTGCGCCGCAGGTTTGCCTGCAACCAGGCCGGCAGTTCGCCGTAGACCTGGCGGCTGTCGACGATCGGCGTCGCGCCACCGGAGGTCGCTGGCGTCTCGCAGTAGAACCACTGGCGGCGCGGCCAACGGTGCTGATGCGCACTCTCGTTATGGAACAGGATCATCCGGTCCTTGGGGTATGGCGTGGACTTGTAGATGTTCTTGCCACCTTCTTTCTTCGGCAGGTCGCCGTACTGTCCATACAGCTGCGGGCACAGCGCCTGGCAGAACGCCTCGAAATCCGCCGGTGTCGGCAGGTCGAACCCTCGGAACAGGATACCGCCATGCTCGCGCAGCCAGTTTTCGACCTTGTCGCGGTTGGCTTCGGCCCAGATAGCCGGGGCCAGTTCACGGTCACGCAGCGAGACCAGCAGCGGAAATTTCGCCTCCTCTCGCAGCGGCCGGGCTTCGATGGGCTCACGGGTCGCCGCCGATCCGCTCTGGCGCATCTTGCCCAACTTGCTCATTTTGCGTTGCAGCGGGTTGTCCGTGGACATTGCAGCGGCTCCCTTTACAGTCGGAATCAAGGTATCGATGGGATTGTCCGGCGCGCCGAGGGCCAGCTCCAGCAATGACTCGAAGGCATGGCGCAAGCGCTCGACGGTGGCCTGGCGGAACAGGCTGGTGCGGTACACCCAGCGCAGGCTGATGGCATCAGAGTCTTCGCTGGCGAACAGAGCCATGTCGAACTTGGAGTGGTGTTGCTCGCCGGCCAGCGGCTCGACCTGAAGATCGCCCAGCTGACGCTGCTGGCGTGGTGTGTTGTCGAGCACGAACAAGGTCTGCAACAGCGGGTGGACATTGGCCACGCGCGGCAGCTCGAGGCACTCCACGACCTGTTCGAACGGCGTGTCTTGCCAGGCGAACGCTTGCAGGCAAACCTCACGCACCTGGAGCGCCAGCTCACGGAAACTCAACTCCGGTTGCAGGCGGACACGCAAGGCCAGCAGGTTGACGAAGAAGCCGATCAGCGATTCGGTGGCCGGATGGTCGCGGTTCGCAACGTCCGTACCGATCACCAGATCGCGGCCCTGCGTCTCGCGTTGCAGCACTGCGGCATAACAGGTCAGCAGCACCATGAACGGCGACGTGCCACTGTCCTGGGCGAACCTTTTAAGCCGGCCAACCGTGGCGGGCGATAACTGGAAATCCACTGCGGCCCCGGCGCCACTGTCACGCTCCGGACGCGGGAAATCGAACGGCAGCGGCACCTGCGCGGGAATGCCGGCCAGGGTCCGTCGCCAGAAGTCCAGGCCTTCACGCTGACGCAACCGGACCGCGGCCGAACCTTGCCATACGGCGTAGTCGACGTACTGGATCGGCAACGCTTCCTGGCTCGGTAGCACGCCGGTGCTGTAGGCCTCGTAGCCCTCGATCAGCTCATCGACCAGAATAGCGCCGGACCAGCCATCGGAGGCAATGTGGTGCATGATCATTTGCAGCACATGATCCTGTTCGCCGAGGCGATACAGGACCACCCGCAGCGGAGCCTGGCGAACCAGGTCGAAGGGGCGCAGTGCCCTGTCCCGGGCTTCAACCGGCCACTGCGCTTGCGTCGACGCGACGGTTTCCAGGGCCACTATCGATTGCGAGTGGATGCGCTGGCGCGGTTCGCCGTCCCGCTGGTGATAAGTGGTGCGCAGGATGGCGTGGCGGCTTACCAGCCGCTGCAATGAACGCTCCAGGGCCTGGATGTCGAGTTGCCCGCGCAAACGGACATTACTGCTCATGTTGAAACTGCTGTCGGCAAGGTCCAGCTGCTGCATCAACCAGACTCGCTGTTGCGCTGATGACAAGGCTTGCTCGACCTCATGATCAACCGGCGAGATCGTCAGCGAAGCCAGGTCCTGCTGCCCCGCAAGCCCTTCGATTCGCTCAGCCAGTTGCGCCAGCACCGGCGTTTCGAACAGCCAGCGCAATGGCACGTCAAACCCCTGCTCGCGCAAGCGCCCACGCACTTGAGCGGCCATCAGCGAATGCCCGCCAATCTGGAAGAAATGGCTATCAACCGGCACGTGTTGCACGTGCAACACCGAGGTCCAGATCTGGATCAGCAAGGCCTCGCTCGCCGACAAGGCGCGCTCGGTAGCAGGTGCACTGTCGACCACCGCGAGCAGGCGCGGCAGCTGCTTGCGATCGACCTTGCCGTTGGTGTTGAGCGGCAGCCGCTCCAGCGCTTGCAGGTGCGTCGGCAACATGTAGATCGGCAAACGTGTCTGCAGATAGTCGCGCACAGCCGCCTCGTCAGGTGCGTTTTCAGCCTGCGCCACCCAGAACGCCGCCAGGTGCTCGCCTTGCACGGCCACGACCGCCTGCAGCAGTTGGGGATGGCTGAGCAGAACCGCCTCGATTTCTCCCAGTTCGATACGGTACCCGCGCAACTTTATCTGGTCATCGGTACGCCCGAGGTAGTACAGCTGGCCGTCGGGCTGCCAGCGCGCCAGATCGCCGGTGCGATACAAGCGCCCGCCGTTACCCACGAACGGGTCGGCAATGAAGCGCTCGGCGGTCAGCCCCGGCTGCCCGGCATAACCGCGGGCCAGGCCGTCGCCGGCAATATAGAGTTCGCCCACGCAGCCAGGCGGCACTTCGCACAGGTGTTCGTCGAGAACATGACAGCGCGTGTTCAGCAGCGGTCGGCCAATCGGCGCGACGGGCAGTTGCAGCGCATCGATCGGCGCCTGGGTCGACCACACCGTGGTCTCGGTCGGGCCGTAGACATTGATCAGTTGCGCCACGCACTGCTTCAGCTCGTGCGCCAACTCGGCCGACACTGCCTCGCCACCGGCCAGGGCCACGCGCCCCTTGAGCATCTGGCGATCGCCTTGCAGCAACATCGCCCAGGTCGCCGGTGTGGCCTGGATCAGGTCGACATTCCTTTCCTCGATCAAGCGCGCAAGCAGCAGCGGATCCTGGCGCTCTTCATCGTCGGCGAGGACGACCGCGCCGCCACGCACCAGCGGCAGGCACAGCTCCAGGCCACAGATGTCGAAGGTGACCGTGGTCAAGGCCAGATAGCGCTGCACATTTGCCAAGGGCAGCGCCTGTTCCATGGCCAGCAGGAAGTTGGCGAAGTTGCCGCGACTGATCTGCACGCCCTTCGGCTGGCCGGTCGAGCCCGAGGTATAGAGGGTGTAGGCCAGTTGCCCAAGGTTGGCCGCCAATTCCGGCGCCTGGGTCGCGAATTGCCCCAGCGGCAGGTCCGCCCATGGGCACACGCGCAACGGCGCCGGCAGATCGACGCTCGGCGAATCGCAGAGCAGCAGATGCGGCTGCGCCCGATTGAGGATTTGCGCCTGGCGAGCCGGCGGATGGCCGGGATCGAGCGGCAGGTAAGCCGCGCCGGCCTTCTGGATGCCCAGCATGCACACCAGCAACCGCTCATCCCGAGGCAGGCAGAAGGCAACCATCGACTCGGCGCCCACGCCTTGGCCCAGCAGCCAATGAGCGAGGCGGTTGGCTTGGGCATCCAGCGTCCCGTAGCTTATCTGCCGATCAGCGCAGTACACCGCGATGCGCTCGGGATGCGCAGCGGCTTGCGCTTCGAAGCGCGTCACGAAATCCGTTTCGCCGGACAATCGCATCGGCTCACCGGCAGTCGCCAGGGTCGCAACGGAGCGCAGCGGGATTTCCAGCAAGCGTGTCTGAAGGTCTATACCCGCCAGGCTGGCGAGCAATCCCTGATAGTCCTCCACCAGCCGCCGGGTGGTGCCCGGTTGCAGCAGCGCGGTCGCGTATTCGACGATCAACCCGGTACTGGCCTCGGCACCACGCCCTTGGGTGAACAGGTTGAAGGTCAGGTCGAACTTGGCGCTCACCACCCCGCCCGGCAATGCCAGGGCCTGTGCGCTGACGCCGGGCAGGTTCAGGCTGCGGGACTGCTGGTGGTCGACCTGGTAGTTGAACATCGTCTGGAACACCGGCGTGCGATCCAGGCTGCGCTCGATATTCAGCACGTCGAGCAATTGCTCGAACGGCAGCGCCTGATGAGCCAGGTCCTCGCTCAGTCTGCCGTTCAAGGCCTGGACGAACGATTGCAGGCTCTGGCGAGCATCGATCTGCACCCGGTGCGCCAGCGTGTTGACGAACAGGCCGACCAGCGTCTGGCTCTCTGCCGACTCGCGTCCGGCCACTGGAACGCCGACGGCGAAGTCACTGCGGCCGCCATGACGCCAGAGCAGTAATTGATACGCAGCGAAATACACCACGAACGGTGTGACGCCCAACGCCCTTGCCCGCGCCTCCACAGCGGCACTCAACGTACCGGGCAAAGCGAACTCGTCCCGCGCACCGGCGTATGCCTGCACTGTCGGCCGAGTGGGTTGTCCGGGCAATTCCAGAGGCTCGTTGCCCAAGCCTTCCAGGCGTTGCCGCCAATAAGCCAACAGCGTCTTGCCGTGGTCCCCTTCCAACTGTTGCCGCTGCGCATTGATCAACGGCAGCAGAGCGCTTGTTGAAGACAGCGTCCGCTCCTGATAGAGCGACGTCAGATCCTCGACCAGCAGGCCCATGGACCAACCGTCCACGGCAATGTGATGCACATTGAACAGCAAGCGGTAGTCAGCGGGTGCGACACAAAACACATCGACCGCCAGCAAGGGCCCCTGCGTGAGGTCGAACACCCGCTTGGCCGCGCTGGCGATGGCCGCATCCTGCTCCGCCCCGGTCAGACCGCCGATATCGTGGACGTTGAAGATAGCCGCGGGCGTATCGTCCAGGCGCTGCCAGACTTGCCCTTGCTCTTCGAAGAAGCGGCAGCGCAACGCATCATGACGGGCGACCAGCGCCTGGCAGGCACGTTGCAGACGCGGCACATCCAGATCGCCGCGCAAGGCCAGCAACTGGGTGACGTTGTAGGCGGTTTCAGCCGGATCAAGCTGCTGCATGAACCACACACGTTGCTGGGCGTGGGACAGCGGCTGTGGTTGTTTCGCCACGTCGCTCGGCTCGACCGCCGCGACGACAGGCGCCACGACCGGCGTCAGCGCCTTGGCCAACTGCCGAGGGGTTGGGTTCTCCAACAATTGCCGAGGCATCAGGCGCAGCTCGGCCTGACGCAAGCGCGCGATCAGTTGCAGGCTGAGGATCGAATCGCCGCCCATGGCAAAAAAATCCGCATCCGCGCCCAGCGCGGGTTGGCCGAGCAGCTCGCGAAAGGCCGTCAGCACCGTGAGCAAGGCGGGCTCGGCGCGGCAATCGATGCACAGCGCCATGGCCGCCAATGTCGGATGCTGCAAGACATCGCGAGGTTGCAGCCTCAGCCCTTCCCGTGAAGCCAGGCCGATCAATTGCAGGCTGAGAATCGAGTCGCCGCCGAGGGCGAAAAAATCATCCCCGCGCCCGACTTGCGCACAACCGAGAATCTGGCACCACAGTAGCGCCAGGCGCTGTTCGGTCGCGCCGTTCGGTGGCTCGGCGGCTTCAGCGGTCGGCTCATCCGTTGCGGGCTCGGGCAATGCGCGCCGGTCGAGCTTGCCGTTGGCGGTCAGCGGCAGTGTATCGAGGGCCAGCCAATAGGCCGGCAGCATGTGTTCCGGCAGTTGGCGCTTGGCCTCGGCTTGCAGCATCGCCAAGGCTTCGGTGGTCATCGAAGAGCCGATCCCGGGGGTGAGGTATGCCACCAGTTGCGTGCGTCCTTTCACTTCGCAGGCGAGCACCGCCCCCTCGCGCACCTGGGGTTGGGCGTTGAGCCAGGCACTGACCTCGCCCGGTTCGACGCGAAAACCGCGGATCTTGACCTGATCGTCCTGGCGCCCGAGGAATACCAGGCGTCCGCTGCGATCCAGGCGCACCCGGTCACCGCTGCGATAGAATCGCTGCCCCTGGGCCGTGCAACCGAACGCGCGCGCCGTCAACCCGGGTTGCCCGAGGTAGCCTTGGGCAACCTGGGGCCCGCCAATCAACAGCTCACCGGCAACCCCGAGCGGTACGGCTCTGTCATTGCCATCGACGATGCGCAACTCGCAGCCGGACAAAGGCTGGCCCAACGGCAAGTACTGACCCGCTTCGAGTGCGTCGGACCCGGTGATTTCCCCGCAGATCACCCCAACCGTGGTTTCCGACGGGCCGTAGTGATTGAAGATACGCAGTTGCGGCGCCAGTTCATGCACCTTGGCGAACAGGGCCTGATCGAACCCCTCGCCGCCGAGGATCAATATTTCCCTGGGCAACACACGGCGGGCGTCGTCCAATGCCAGCAAGCCGCGCAGATGCGAAGGCGCGATCTTCAGGCAATCGACGGGATTCTGATCAAGAAAGTCAGCCCAGCCGGGTGGATCGAAAGCCAACGACGCCGGCGGCAAGACCAGCGGGTCGCCAGCGGCGAGCGCGGCGAATACCGAGGTCAGCCCCAAGTCCGCGGCGACGGTCGCCAGGGTCGCCCAACGGCTGCCGGGTAAGGCGTGCAAGCGCTGGCCGACTGCGCTCGCGTAATGCGCCAGGTTGGCATGGCTGACCAGCACGCCTTTGGGTTGGCCGGTCGAGCCCGAAGTATAGATAAGGTAGGCAGGTAATTGCGGCTGGCTGAGGCTTTCGCCCTGCCCGGCATTGGCATCGGCCGACCAGTCGGCGTCGCTCATCACCAGATGCGCGAGGCCAGCGCCGGCTTCAGGCGCGTGCGCCAGCGTCACCCACAGGCTCGCGCCGCTGTCTTGCAGTAACTGCGCGAGGCGCTGCGGCGGTTGCGCCGGGTCGAGGAACAGGCAGGTCGCGCCACGCTGCCAACAAGCCAGGGTCGCCAACAGCTGTTCAGCGCAGCGTGGCATGCACAGAGCAACCACCTGCCCAGGTCCGATGCCCTGCCCGGCCAGCCGCGCGGCCATCGACCGACTGGCGGCGCCGAGCGTGGCGTAATCAAGGGTCCGCCCAACGCTGCAGAGTGCCGCAGCGGACGGCGTCTGATTGGCCCAGTGCAACACTTGCCGGTCCAACGGCAACGGCGCCGTATCCAGGGCGGGGCCATGCAACTCGCTGGGCGGCGAAACCAGTTGCAGATCCGCCAGGCGTCGCTGCGGATGCACCGAGCCCTCCTGCAGAATCGCCAGCAAGTCGTCGAGCATCTGCTCGACCGTCGCCGCATCAAACAATTCGTCGCTGTACTCCAGCTCGCAGCGCAGTCGCGCGTCAGCGCTACGTACCATGCGCAGCGTCAAGTCGAAACGTGCATGCCGTTGCGGCGGGTCAAGCACTTCGACCGCCACACCCGGCAAGGCCAGGGTGCGGCTTTCGGGTAGATCAACCTGAACGAACATGACCTGGAACAGCGGGCTCGAACGCGGACGCTCAAGGCTTTCAAGGATATTTTCGAAGGGCAACTGCTGATGGTCGAATGCGGCCGCGACCGTATCGCGGGTCCGCAGCAAGGCGCTGCCGAAGTCCGGGTTGTCCTGCAGACGCTGGCGGATCACCAGGGTATTGAGCAACGGGCCGATCAGCGGCACCAGCTCCGGACGGTCACGTTGGGCCGCCGACGTGCCCAGGCACAGATCCGTCTCGCCGCTGTAGCGCGACAGCAAGCAGGTAAAGGCCGTCAGGCCGTAGATATACAGCGTCACCCCCTGGTTGCGAATGGCCGCCTCCACCGTTGCGGTCAGTTGCGGCGATAGCTCCCGGGCCAGGATCGCGCCACTCTGGCGACGTTGGGTGGCCGCAGGGCGCGGCCGGTCCAGTGGCAACGCCAGGGGAGCCGGCGCGTCCGCCAGTTGGTCGCGCCAGAAGTCGATGTGCTGCCGGCAAGTGTCGCTGTCCAGCCACTCGCGTTCCCACGCGGCGTAATCGGCGTATTGAATGCTCAACTCGGGTTGTGCGGCAGGCTGGTTCGAAGCGAGCGCCCGATAGGCCTCGGCCAGTTCAAGGGTGAGTTGCTGGGCCGACCAGGCGTCATAGGCGACGTGATGGATGGTGAAAAACAGCCAGGTGGATTGCTCCTGGGCGTCACTGAACGCTTGCCAGCGCCAAGGCATCGACTGAGCCAGGTCAAACGGTTCGGCAAGTTGGCGGGCGTACTCATCGGCGCACCATTGCGCCTGGTCAGACGCCGCCAACGTCAACCGCTCGACGGCTGGCAAGCGGACCTGTTGCGGCGCGCAATGAGGCTGCAATTGCCCGTTGGCATCCGTGGTGTAGCGAGTGCGCAGGATCTGGTGGCGATCGACGACTTGCTGCATCGCCTGCTGCAGACGCTCGCCGTCCAGGCGCCCGTCGAATCGCAGCACCGAGCACAAATTGTAAAGGGCCCGGCTGCTCAGGGCTTCAGCCGACAGGAAGCGCCGCTGCGCCTGCGCCAGCGGCCTGGGCTCGCCTTCCCCGAGCACGGCGGGGACGATCGGCAGGCGCCAGCTGTCGATGCCCTTCTCGGCCAGGCGCTGGCGAAAGACTTTTTTCTTGTCCGCGGGCAAGGATGCCAGCCGCTGCGCAATCTCCAGGAAAGCTTGTTGCGTCATCGTACTCATCCTTACTCTTCCATCTCTGATAACAGGCGCTGCATTTCGTCCAGGGCTTCGTCGGTCGAAGGCCCCTGGGGCTTTTCGATCTGCTCGGCGAGCGCGGCGATCGTCGGGTTCTGGAACAGGCTGCGCAGCTCAAGCTTGACGCCAAAGCGGCTTTCGACCTGGGTCATCAAACGCATCGCCAGCAACGAATGCCCGCCCAGCTCGAAGAAGCTGGTGAACACCCCGACTTGCGGCAACTCGAGCAGGTTCTGCCAGATGTCCGCCAGTTGCTGTTCCAGTTCGTTGCGCGGTGCCACGCCCTGGATCGCCACGGGCTGCGGTGCCGGCAGTGCCTTGCGGTCGATCTTGCCGTTGGCGTTGAGGGTAAAACGCGGTTGTTCGATGAAGCCGGCCGGAATCATGTAGCCCGGCAGCACACCTTCGAGATACCGACGCAGCGCCGCCTGATCAACCGGGTTCGGCGTTTGCAGCCAGGCGAACAGGCTCTGGCTGCGCGAATCGATCATCACCACGGCTTCTTCGACGCCTGGGTAACCGGCGCAGCAGCGATTCGATTTCGCCCGGTTCGATGCGGAACCCGCGTACCTTGACCTGGAAATCACCGCGACCGACATAGGCCAGTCGCCCGTCGTCGCGTCGGCGCACCAGGTCGCCGGTGCGGTACATGCGGCTGCCGGGTTCGCCGGCATAAGGGTCGGGCAAGTACGCCGCCGCCGTGATGGCGGGCGCGTGCTGATAACCACGGGTGACCCCGGAGCCGGCGATATACAGTTCGCCAGTGGCGCCCAGCGGAACCGGGCGGAGCATGTCGTCGAGCACGTAGCAACGGGTGTTGAGCAAGGGCGCGCCGATGTCGGCGACGCCGGACGGCACGTCTTGCAACGCCTGGGTGGTCGACCAGACGGTGGTTTCCGTCGGGCCATAGGCGTTGATCAACGTCACGCCTCGGCTACGCAATTCGTTCACCAGTTCACCGGGCACCGCCTCGCCACCGATCAGCCCACGCAACGGCGGCCAGCCAGCCTGGCCGGTCTCCAGAAGGATCTGCCAACCGGCCGGTGTCGCCTGGAACACCGTGGCCCGACGCAGCAGCGCGAACAGCTGATGCCCATCGACCACCTGCTCGCGCCGCGCCAGCAGGATCGCGGCGCCGTTGACCAGCGGCAGGAACAGCTCCGGCTTGCACATATCGAAGGCGTACGTGGTGCTGGCGAGCCAGACATCCTCGGCACCAAGCGGCAGCAAGCGATCGAGACCGGCCAACAGACTGCTCAGGTTGCCACGGGTCACCTGCACGCCTTTCGGTGTGCCGGTGGAGCCCGAGGTGTAGATCACATACGCGCGCTGCCGCGGGTCCACCGCCAGCGTCAGGTTGGCGTCGCTGCTGGCATCCAGCGGCAACTGATCGAGCAGGACGTGATCGACGCCGGCCAAGGCCTCGGCGCAGAGACTTTCGCCGAGCACCAGGGCTGGACGCGCGTGATCGATGATGAAGCGCAGGCGTTCACTCGGGTGTTGCGGATCCAGCGGCAGGTACGCCGCGCCCGCCTTGTGAATCGCCAACAGGGTTGGCAGCAACCACGGGCCGCGACTCAGGCAAACGGCAACCAGATCATCAGTGCCAACATTGCGCGCACGCAGCCAATGGGCCAATCGATTGCTGATGGCGTTGAGTTGCGCGTAGTTCAGTTGTCGGTCCTGGCAATCGACGGCCAGCGCTTCAGGCGTCAGGGCGGCTTGCCGTTCGAAGCGGGCAATCACGTCCACCGCGGCAGTCAAGGATTGCGCGGGCCAGTTCCAAGGCCGCTCGGCGAGCGCATGGTCGGCATTCGCCAGGTCGATGTCCCAGAGGCGCGCCTCGGGTTGCTCGAGCATGCCTTCGAGCAGGTAACGGAACTCATCGGCGTAACGCTGCGCGGTATGTGCCAGGAACAGGTCGGTGTTGTACTCCAGCACGCACTGCCAATCCTCGCCCTGCTGTTCGATATGCAGGCCGATGTCCACCAGGGCGCTGTCGCTTTCGACATTCAGGCGCTGTGCCGGCAACCCGG
This sequence comes from Pseudomonas sp. Z1-29, assembly GCF_051131995.1. NCBI lineage: Bacteria > Pseudomonadati > Pseudomonadota > Gammaproteobacteria > Pseudomonadales > Pseudomonadaceae > Pseudomonas > Pseudomonas sp. Z1-29. The sequence continues at coordinate 3,378,362 of NZ_CP071645.1, forward strand.
CGAAGCGCTGTTCGAGCGCTGCGTTGGCATCCCGCTGAATCAGGTTGAACAACGCCTGGAACAGCGGCGTGTGGCTGAGATCGCGGCGCACCTGCAACGCTTCCACCAAGCGCTCGAAAGGCACGTCGGCATGCTGTTGCGCCGCCAGGTGAGTGGCTTGCAATTGCTTCCAGAACTGCTCGACCGATTGTTGCGGGTCGATGTGGCTACGCAGGACCTGGGTGGTGGCGAAATAACCGATCAGGTTATCCGTGTGGGCCTGATGGCGATGGGCGACCGGCAGGCCGACCCAGATTTCGCGCTGCCCCGAGTGCCTGGCCAACAAGGTTTTCCAGGCCGCCAGCAACGGCGCGAAAGCGGTCAGGCCGTGGCGTTGTGCCGTTTCGCGCAGGCGCCGGACCAGCGCAGTCGGCAGATTGAAGCGTAGCCGCTGGCCGTTATAGCCCTGCTCGGCAGGCCGCGGCATGTCGGTCGGCAGATTCAGCACGGGCGGCTCGCCCGCCAGGGCGTCACGCCAGTACCCGAGCTGCGCTTCGATTCGCGCGTGCCCGGCCGGGCTCTGCCAACTGGCCGCGATATCGGAAAATTGCAGCGGCAGCGGTGGCAGGCAAGCGTCGCGCCCTTCCAGCAAAGCCTGGTAGATCAGTTGCAGTTCGTTGAAGAGAATCTCCAGCGAGCGCGCATCGGCGATGATGTGATGGAGGGTCACTTGCAGCACGCTGCGGTCATGGCCTTGGTACACACGCACGCGCCACAGCGGCGGCGCGGTGAGGTCGAACGGACGCTGCGCCTCATGGCTCAGTTTTTGGGTGAAAGCGCTCGATTGCTCATCATTTTCCAGTGGCTCGAAGCTCAGCGGCATGGCGTCGAGGGCCTCGACACGCTGGCGCACACCCTCGGCTGTTTCGCTGAACAGCGTTTGCAGGCTGTGTTGACGGGCAACCAGTTGCGCCAGCGCCCGCTCCAGCACGGCCGGTTGCAAGTTGCCAGCCAGGCGCAGGGCCAGGGACAAGTGATAGGCCTGGGTATCGCCCTGCAGGCGATCAAGGAACCACAAGCGTTGCTGGGTGAAATGCAACGGTGCCAAGGGCTCTTCGAAAGCACGCAGGATGCCGTCGGCCTCGGTGCTTGCCTGGGCCAGCGTAGCGGCCAGGTCACGCAGCAGCGGTTGCTCGAACACGCTGCGCAACGGCAGACGCCGGCCATGCTGTTCGGCGATCCGCGCGACCAGTCGCGCCGCCAGCAGCGAGTGTCCGCCCAAGGCAAAAAAGTTATCGTCAGCGCCAACCTCGGTGCATCCCAACAGCTCCTTCCAGAGCTCGGCCAAGGTCAGTTCCCACTCACCCGCCAGCGCGCCATGCTCGCCGTCACGTTGCTGCGGTGCCGGCAGGGCCTTGCGGTCAACCTTGCCGCTCGGGCTCAACGGCAGCGTGTCGAGACGCACAAACTGACTGGGCAGCATGTAGTCCGGCAACTGAGCGCCAAGGGTGTCACGCAGCAGCGCTTCATCCAGCGCATCGCCTGCGTAATAGCCCACCAGGCGCGCCGACTCACCGCTGCCCAACAACACGACAGCCGCCTCGCGAACCCCATGAATGCGGGACAACAGCGCTTCGATCTCACCCAGTTCGATACGGAAACCCCGCAGCTTGACCTGGAAATCCAGGCGTCCCAGGTAGTCGAGGCTGCCATTGCTGTTACGCCTGACCCGGTCGCCGGTACGGTACATGCGCGCGCCGGCCACGAAAGGATCCGGCAGGAACGCCGCGGCGGTCAGGCGCGCAGCGGCGAAATAACCGCGGCCCAGGTTGGCCCCGGCCAGGTACAGCTCACCGGGAACATCGGCGGCCACCGGTTGCAAGTCGGCATCGAGAATGTACGCGGCGGTATTGGCCACCGGCTGCCCGATCGGCACCTCGGCGCCGGCTTCGTTGCCGCTGCGCACTTCAAAGGTGCTGTAGACGGTCGCTTCCGTCGGCCCGTAGCCGTTGATGACCTCGGCTCCCCTGCCCTCGATGGCTTCGGCCAATGCGCACGGCAAGGCCTCGCCACCGGAGATGGCGCGCACGCCTTGCCAACTGCGCGAGGTATGCGCCACCAGCATCCACCAGGTGGCCGGCGTGGCCTGCATGACGGTGGGTTGCCCGGACAGCAACAACTGGTCGATGGCCTGCGGGTCCCGCGCCTGTTCGCGATCGGCCAGCAGAATACTGGCGCCTCGGGCCAGGGGCAGGAGCAACTCGACGATGGCAATGTCGAACGTCGCAGTGGTCAGCGCCAGGACCCGGTCCCGGGCCGTCATCGGCAGGACCTGCTCGACAGCCAGCATCAGGTTCATCAGGTTGCCACGGCTGATCGCCACGCCTTTGGGCTGGCCGGTGGAACCCGAGGTATACAGCACGTAGGCGAGCTGACCGGCGACGCAGGCCACTGCATTGAAGGTGTCGGTTGAAGCGCTGGCATCAATGTCGAGCAACGGCAGGCCGCTGTTCCACTGCGCCAACACACCGAGACTCGCCGCCGTGCCCAGGCACAACGTGGGCCGGGCCGCTTGGAGAATGTAGCGGCCACGCTCCGGTGGCGTGTCCTCGGCCAAGGGCACATACGCAGCGCCGGCCTTGAGCACGGCCAACATGGCCATCGGCAGGCGCGCGTCGCGGGGCAGGCTCAGCGCAACGCGGTCTTCGACACCGACGCCCTGGGCCTGCAACTTCGCCGCCAGCCGCTCGGCGGCCTGATCCAGTTCGGCGTAGGTCAGCTGTTCATTGCCTGCCACGACGGCAATCGCCGCGGGCTGGCGGGCAACCTGAAGCGCAAAGGCCTGGAGGATGTCCTGATGACCGCTCACCGTGCGACCATCAATCCGCGCAAGATCCCGCTCGGCCGGCTGCCATGCCAGCTCACCCAACGGCTGATCGGACTGCTCGATCAACGCGTCGAGCAACGCCAGGTACTGTGCGGCCATCGCTTGCACGGTCTGTTCACGGAACAGGTCGCTGCTGTACTGCAAGCTCAGGGTGATGCCGTGCTCGCTGTCGCGCACATCCAGGTGCAGGTCGCACAGCGCGCTGTCCGGACGGTTGTCCAGCGGTTCGGCAATGACGTCGGTGAGGTCGAAACGCTCCAGGGCATTGCCCGGGAAATAGTTGAACATGACCTGGAACAGCGGGTTGTAGCTCACCTGCCGAACCACGCCGAGTTGTTCGATCAGGTAATCGAACGGCAGATCCTGATGGGACTGGACCGACACGGACAGCGCCTGCAGTTCGCTCATCAGTTGCAGCAGGCTGCGCTCGCCGGAAAGTTTCCTGCGGTACACCAGCGTGTTGACGAAGCAACCGACCAGAGGCTGCAACACCGCATGGTGCCGGTTGGCCGCTGGAACACCGACCAGAATGTCGTCTTCGCCGCTGCGACTGCGCAACAGCAACTGGAAGGCGGTCAGCATCGGGATGAAATTGCTCCAGCCGTGCCGAGCGCTGAACGCCTTCAGGCGGGCCGCCAGGTCCTCGGGCAGCCGTCGCTCGACGCGCCCTCCGGCCTGGCTGGCCTGGGCAGGTCGGGCAAAATCGGCCGCCAGGTCGAGCACTGGCAGTTCACCGGCCAGTTGCTCGCGCCAGTAGGCCAGCTCTTGCGCGCACGCCTTGCTGCCCATCCACTGGCGCTGCCAGACGGCGTAGTCAGCGTATTGCATCGCCGGGGCGAGTCGTTGAATTGCCTGGCCCTGGCGGCGGTTGCGATACTGCTCGCACAAAGCGTCGATGATCAGTTGCAGGGACCAGCCATCGGCAACGATGTGATGACAATTCAGCGACAGGACCAATACCTGCGGCGCCAGGCGATACAGCCGGGCGCGCAGCAACGGCGCCGCTTCCAGCGCAAACGGGGTCATTGCATCCTGACGCAGCCGATCGTGCAGCGCTGCCTCGCTTGCCACATCGATCAGCGGCAAATCAACTTCGGTCTGCGCCAGGATCACCTGGCTCGGCCCTTCGGCCCCGCTGACAAAGCCGCTGCGCAGCACCTCGTGCTGGTCGACTACCGCTTGCAACGCCGCACGCAGATCAGCGACATGCAACTCGCCGGTCAGGCGTACCGCGCCCGCCAGGTTGTACGCCGGGCTCTGCGGATCGAGTTGCTGCAAGAACCAGAGACGTTGCTGGACAAACGACAGCGGCAGCTTTTCCGGCCGTGGCAGCAGGGTTGGCGACGGTTTTACCGTACCGGCCTGGCTTTCCAGCCAATCGGCCATGGCGGTGATGGTCGGGCGCTCGAAGACCACGCGCAACGGCAAGTCCTTGCCTGTGAGTTTGCCGATCAGGCCAATCAGTTGAGTGGCCAGCAGCGAATGGCCGCCGAGTTCGAAGAAGTTGTCCTCGACGCCCACCTGTTCGAGCCCGAGCACGCTTTGCCAGGCTTCCGCCAACTGGCCTTGCAACGCACTGCTGGGTGCCACATAGCGGGCCTGGCTTTGCGCGGCGAAATCCGGAGCGGGCAAGGATTTGCGATCGATCTTGCCGTTGCCGTTGAGCGGGAAACGCTCCAGCAACACGAATGCACTCGGGATCATGTAGGCCGGCAGATTGCCCAGCACATGCTCGCGCAACGCCTCGATGCTGCACGCGACCTCGGCCACGACATAGGCCACCAGCACCTTGGAGCGCTGCTGGTCATCACGGGCCACCACCACCGCCTCACGTACCCCTGGGTAACGGGTCAGGCAGGCTTCGATCTCGTCCAGTTCGATACGGTGGCCGCGGATCTTCACTTGGTGGTCGGTGCGTCCGACGTATTCAAGATCGCCATTGGGCAGGAAGCGCGCCAGGTCGCCGGTGCGATACAGACGCGAACCGTCGTTGGCAATCGGATCCGGCAGGAACACCGCCGCCGTGCGCGCCGGGTCGGCCATGTAGCCGCGCCCGACGCCGACACCGGCGACGAAAATCTCGCCCACTGCGCCAACCGGTATCGATTGCAGATCAGCATTGAGCAGATACAGGCGATTGTTCAGCGTGGCGCGCCCGATCGGCACGTTGATGCGTTGTTCCGGCAAGCGTTCCAGCAGCGGGTGGAAGGCGACGTCATCGGAGCATTCGGCCGGACCGTAGGCGTTCATCAGCGGGATCGCCGGATAGCGCTCGAACCAGCGTCGCGCCAAGACTGGCGGCAAGGCCTCACCCGTGGCGAGCACCCAGCGCAGGGCCGACGTCTCCAGGCCGGCCTCGAGCAGGCTTTGCATCAGTGACGGCACCGCTTCGAGGATGCTGACGCCATGCCGGCCGATGGCCGTTGCCAGCGCCTCGGGGTCCTGTACCACACAGTCACCAAGAATCACCGTGCGTGCGCCGAGCACCAGGCCCGCGAGGGTTTGCCAGACCGAGATGTCGAAGCACTGCGGCGCGGTCTGGGCGATCACGTCATTTGCATCGAGCCCCAGCCCCGGCAGTTTGCCCAGAATATTGTTGAGCATGCCCGCCTGGGCCACCATGGCGCCCTTGGGCGTGCCGGTGGAGCCAGAGGTGAAGATGCAATAGGCCAACGAGTCGCCGTGCACCGCGATGTTCAGGTTTTCATCGCTGCAGCCGCTCAGCACCGAGGGGTCATAACGCACGGCCTTGGGCCGCTGTTCGAGCAGATCCAGTGCCTGCATGGCCAACTCGCCCTGCCCCGCGCTGTGCACGAGCAACGGCGTACGGCTCTGGCGCAGCACCTGGGCCAGGCGTTGGGCCGGGTTGCGTGGATCGAGCGGCAGCCAACCGGCGCCGGCCTTGAGCGTGGCGACAATCATCACCACCAGGTCCAGCCCGCGCTCATCGAACACCGCGATCAGATCGTCGCTGCTTACCCCTTGTGCCCGCAGGTGCCGGGCCAGCCGGTTGGCGGCGCGGTTCAACTGATCGAAGGTCAGGCTGTGCTCGCCATGGACTATGGCGACGCGCCCTGGATTCTGGCGGACCTGCTGCTGAAAGCGCTCGATGAACAACGGTTGCAGCAGTTGTTCGTCGGCCGCCAGGCCTCCACCGGCCCAGACCTGGTGCTGATGGCGGATTTCACTTTCATCGAGCATCGCCAGTTGATGCAAAGGCGTTGCGGCGTTCGCGCCCAAGGCCTCGCCCATGTTCAACAGCAGGGCACGGAAATGCCGCAGCATCTGCTCGACCTCTTCACGCAGGAACCAGTCGGTCTGGTACGTCAGTTGCAGGTGCAGGCGTTCGCCCGGCACGATGACCACGGTGATCGGGTAATTGGTGTGGGTGCGGTTGGCCATGTCGCTGATCAGGTAGTCCAGCTGCCCCTGGCGCACGTCGGCGGCAATGGGCGCGTTCTCGAACACGAACAGACTCTGAAACAGGTCCTGGCGCTGGACGTCGCTCCAGCGCTGGATGTCGGCCAAGGAAACACTCTCGTGTTCACGCAGGCTCAGGTTCTCGGTCTGCAAGGCTTTCAGCCACGGGCCAAGCGCGTCATCCGGGCGCCAGCTCCAGCGCAGCGGCAAGCTGTTGATAAACAGGCCGACGATGCTTTCCATACCTTGCAGATGGACCGGACGACCGGCGACGGTGATACCGAACACCAGGTCGTGATCGCCGCTGTAGCGCGCCAGCAACAAGGCCCAGGCGCCCTGCACCAGCGTATTGAGGGTAAGACCGTGCTGCGCCGCGACGTTTTGCAGCGCCAAGGTCTGCTCAGGCTGCAGAAACTCGACACAATCCTCGACCGGTTCACTGGCGCCCTGGATGCGGCCGACATGGCCGAAGCCGAACTCGTTTGGCGTGTCGAAACCCGCCAGGCGTTGTTGCCAGAAGGCCTGGTGATCCTCCGGCTTCTGGGTTTCCAGCCAACGAATGAAATCGCGATACGGACGTGGCGCCGGCAGGTTCAATCGACGGCCTTCCCGGGCGGCACGGTAGCCGTTGAGGAAGTCCATCATGATGATTGAGAAGCACCAGGCATCCATCAGGATGTGGTGGTAGCTGCGCACGAACTGATAGGTGTCGGGCGCCAACTTGTACAGCCTGACCCGCATGAGCGGTGCCTTGGTGAAGTCCAGCCCTTCAGCGCGTTCCGCGCTGAGCAACTGTTCCAGACGCGCGTGCTGTTCGGCTTCGCTCAGGTGCGACCAATCCTCATAAGTGATCGGCAGTTCGATCTGCTTGTGCACCACTTGCATCGGGCGCTTCTGCTGCTTCCAGACGAAGGAGGTGCGCAGCAGTTCATGGCGTTCCACCACTTGTGCCCAAGCCTGGCGGAACGCCGCCAGGTCGAGGTTCGGCATGACCATGACGTGCCGGTATTGCAGCAGATACATGCCCTTGCCCGGGTGCATCAGGCTGTGGAACAGCAGTCCTTGCTGCATGGGAGCCAGCGGGTAAATAGCTTCGATGTTGCGCGAAAGAGCTTTGACCTTGTCGTTCATGCTGACGGTATCCGAACCTGTAATGTTTGGGGACGCAGAGGTTTCACTGTTCGAGTTGTTCGAGCAGCCCCAGGAATTCATCGTCGGACAAGCCTGAGTCGGCGAAATCCGAAGCCGTGGCGCGGCCAACCGAGGGCGCCTGGCAATGCTCCAGCAAGGCTGTGAGCCGCTGCTGGAACTGCCGCGCCAACTCGCTCACCAGCGCCGGGTCATGGACCTGCGGCGCATAACGCCACTCCACGTGCAGTTGCCCTTCGTTGACCAGCGCCGTCACGTCCAGCCAATGCGTGCGGCGCGTGCTCTCGGCGCGCATGCCTGGACATACCGGCCGCGCCAGGCGCCAGAGGCGTGAAGCGCCGATCCATTGGTCGACCCGCCCCAGGTAGTTGAACGTCAACAGCGAGGCCGCAGCCAGGCCGTGCGCCGGGTCCTGGCGCAACAGGCCGTAGCCGATGCCTTGCTCGGGTACGCGGCGCAGGGCTTCCTTGGCCGCGATGATCGAGGGCTCCAGATCCCAGGAAGTGTCGACCGCCAGTGGATAGCGGCTGGTGTGCCAACCGATCGAGCGGGACAAATCGGGGGCCTGCTCCCAGCCGCTGCGGCCATGGCTTTCCAGCTCAAGGGTGACGCGCTCGCGACCCTGCCACTGGCCGATGACGCCGGCCAAAGCCGCCACCAGCAAATCCTGGACCTGGGTGCCATAGGCGGCGTGGCAGTCGCCCAGCAACAACTGCGTCTGCGCCGATGAGAGTTGCGTGTCCAGCGTCCGGCTTGCGCCGTAGGTATTCGCCTGTTCGGGGACAACGCCCTCTGCACGCAGTTGTTCGTGCCAGTAATCAACCTGGGCCAGCAAGGCCGGCTCGCGGCGGTGCTGCTGCAGGGCCTCGCTCCACGCATGGAAACCCGCCGAGACGGCCGGCAACGCCAGGTCCGGTTGCAGATAGAGACTTTCCAGCTCCTCCAGCAGCACCTGCCACGACACTGCATCGACGAGCAAGTGATGCGCCGTGCACAGCAGCTCCCGGCTCTGGGAGAAATACACCCAGCGAATCAACGGCGCCGTTGCCAGATCGAAGCCTTGCTGCCACTGCTGCAACAGCGCTTCGCTCAGGGGTTGCTCCTCGACATGGAACAACCCGTTGACCTGGGATTGAGAGAACGCCTGGTAACGTTGTTGCCAGCCATGCGCCGAGGCTTCGAAGACCAGGCGCAAGCTGGCGTGACGCTGCAACAGCGCGCCCACGGCCTGGGTAAACCGCGCCGGTTCCAATGGCTGGTCCAACGCCAGCAGCAACGACTGGTTCCAATACCCGGGCTGGTTTTGCTCCTGGGCGAAAAACCATTGCTGGATCGGCGTCAGGGCAAATGCCGCAGTGGGCTCGAGCTCGGAAGGCTTGGCACCCTCCTTCGCCGCGCCAAGGTCAACCACGTGTTCGGCCCAGCCGCGTACGGTCGGGAATTCGAAAATCTGCTTGGGCTTGAGTTGCAGGCCCTGCTGCTTGGCCCGGGCGATGATTTGCAGACTCAGGATCGAGTCGCCACCAACGCTGAAGAAATTGTCATCGACCCGCAGCTCCGGGTTACTAAGAATTTCCCGAGCGATGTCGAGCAAGCGCTGTTCGAGACTGCGCTGCGGTGTCTGCACCACTCGCGCCAAGGCGCGCACGGTCTGTTCGGCGAACAGCTGCTTGGGCGTCATCAGGATGTTCTGCTGGCGCGCCAGCGCAATGATCTGCAAGCCGAGGATCGAGTCGCCGCCCAGGGCAAAGAAGTTATCATCGGGCCCCAGGTCGGAATTGCCGAGCAGCCCGCGCCAGATGTCCAGCAATGCGCTTTCAACCGCGTCCAACGGCTGATCGAGCGATGTTTTCGCCGGCGCTTGGGCCGGCGCCTGCTCGTCCCATCGCAGCAATGCCTGGCGATCGACCTTGCCGTTGGGCAGCAAGGCGAAACCCTCGAGACAATGCCATTGGGCCGGTTGCATGTAGTCCGGCAGTTGCGCTTGCAGGGCAGCTTGAATGTCGGGCAGCGCGGCAGCTGGCGCGACCAGAAAAGCCACCAGGCGATTGCCGGTCAACTGCGAAGGGCTGTTCAGCACCTGCACGTCGCCGACCTGCGGCATCGCCCGCAATCGCGCCGCGACTTCGGCCGGTTCTACCCGGTAGCCGCGGATCTTCACCTGCTCATCGAGCCGACCGAGAAACTCCACCTGCCCTTGATGATTGAGTCGAACCCGATCGCCGGTGCGATAGCCGTGCCGGCCAAAGCGGACCCGGTCTGCGTCGGTCGCGCTGAGGTAGCCCAGTGCAACGGTCGCCCCCTGGACGTACAGCTCGCCACTGACGCCTGTCGGCAAGACTGCGCCGGCGGGCGAACGCACGCTGACCTGGACATTCGGCAGGGGTCGACCCAGCGGCGCTGCGCCGCAGGTATCGATCTCATGGGTCAACACTCCAACGGTGGTTTCGCTGGGGCCGTAGTGGTTGACGATGCGCAGGTCCGGCTGCAAGGCGCGCAAGCGTGAAACCAGCGCCTGGCCCAGGGCCTCGCCGCCGGTCACCAGGCACTGGCGCGGCAACAAGCGCTGCGGATCATTGGCGACCAGCAAGGCGTTGAGGTGCGACGGCACGATTTTCAGCAGGTCCACGGGCTCGCGCTCAAGCACCGCAGCCAGCTCCTCGGCATCGAAAGCCAGCTCCTCGGCCAGCAGGCGCAGGCGCCGACCACTGAGCAGTGCACCGAACAACGCCGTGTGCCCCAGGTCGGTGGCGCAACTGGCCAGGCTTGCAAGGCTGGCATCGGCGGACAGGTTCAGGCGTTCAATGCACCCGCTCACGTAATGAATCAGGTTGGCCTGGCTGACCGCCACGCCCTTCGGCCGTCCGGTGGAGCCGGAGGTATAGACGACGTAAGCCGGCAGGTCTGCGGCCACGGCTGCGCGCAATGGCGATTCGCTGGACAACGACGCGGTTGGCAACGACAGCCACCGTACCGGTTCAGGCAGCCATTCGGGACGCAGGCCCTCACCCACCCAGACCCGGGGCGTGGCATCCTCGCAGATGTCCTGCAAACGCGACTGCGGCCACTGCGGATCGAGGGCCAGGTACGTGGCGCCGCACTGCCAGGCCGCGAGCATGTGCATCACCAGCTCGCGGCTGCGGGGCAGGCACAAGGCGATGCGAGCACCCTCCAGGTTCGCGCCTGTCTGCAAGCGCTCGCCACGGGCAACCACCGCTCGGCCCAGCTCGGCATAGCTCAATGTGCCTTGTTCGTCTTGCAGGGCAATCGACTCAGGCTTGTGGGCGCACTGCTGGACGAACGCCTGCCAGGCGTTGCTGACCGGGACCGGTAGGTCCTCGCCACTGAGGACCGATCGTTGCGCGGACGGTAGCCAGTCGAGCTGGGCAAAAGGTACGTCCGGCTGGTCGATGACCGCGTGGACCAATGCAACGAACTGGTCGCAATAACCCTGGACTGTTTCGTGACGGTACAAAGCCTTGCTGTAACGCCACCGACAGAGGAAACCCTCCTCCTCATCCACCACAACCATGTTCAGTTCATGGGCCGCTCCACGCTGTTCCGACAACACGGGGTCCACGTACTGGTGAAACGGCGCGGCACGTTCCTTGTTGAGCGTGAACATGTGCTGGAACAGCGGCGCCTTGCCCGCCTGACGCTCGAGGTTCAACTGCTTGACCAGGCGCGAGAACGGGTAGTGTCGGTGCGCGAGGGCCTGCTTGACGGTGGCGTCTACCTCACGGGCCCAGTCACGACTTGAAAGGTCTGGCTGCAAGCGACAGCGAACCGGCAGCGAGTTGACCAGATAGCCCGGCAAATTGAGGTGTTCGCGTCGCAAGCGCAGACCGCCGGCCGTACCCAGCACAAAATCGTTTTGCCCGGACAACACCCCGAGAAACTGTTGAAACAGCGAGAACCACCAGACGTAAGGCGTCACGCCCCACTCCCGGGCCCGGGCCCTCGCCCTCGCCGTGGTGGCGGGATCGAAGCGAACCGGCAGCTCCATCCCTTCGAATGAGCGGTTACCGCCAAAGGCGAAATCCGTCGGTAACTCTAGCGTCGGGGCTTCGCTCAGTTGTGCCTGCCACCATGCCAGCTCCGCAGCTTCGGTCGCCTCGCTACGCACGTGCAGCTCGCTGTTGTAGTTGCGATAGGCATCAGGATTGATTGCAGGCAACGGCTGACCATCAACCTGTGCGAACAGCTCGTTGAGCACGATATGGAACGTGGCTGGATCGGCAGCGATGTGATGGATCACCAGCAGCAGCGTGAGTTCGGTATGACCGTCCCGGGCGTTGCTAAGCACCACTCCTCGGCTGACTTCCCCGGCCTGCAGATTGAAAGGCCGGTCGGCCAGTTCGGCAATGCGTTGCTGCAAGGTATCGGTGTCCGCCGCCTGCAAGGCAACCCACTGCAACGGCTGGATATTTTCGCTACGACTCCACTGCACCAGGTCGCCGTTGCGTTCACCGTAGGCCGTGCTCAACACAGGGTAACGCCGCTGAATCGTGGCCCAGGCGTCTTGTAGGCGCCGGGGCAAGTCCTCCGTTACGAACTGCGCCTTGATTCGTCCTGCGTAAGCGAGGTTATAGGCACAACTGTCGGGTTCCAGTCGCTGTAGAAACCAGAGCGCCTGCTCATTGTCGGTCAGTGGCCGCGCATCAAGATAATCGGGATGCAGGGCCAGCCATTGCAACACTTCGTGCTCTCGCGAACGGAGCTCAGCTTCAAGTTCATCCGTCAAAGCACCTTGCGACCCGGGCACGATGTCCAGTTGACCTTCGGCTTCCGATAGGCGAATTCCACGCAGCCAGCAACGATGCATCAGGCGATCGAGCATTTGATGTCCTTCATTTTGCTTGTTTGAAATAAGCCAGCCAATGCGGCGGCTTAATGCAAGAGCGGCGGGCTCAACCCGCCGGAGCAGGCTCGGCCATGGCGACCACGACCTTTCGCGCGCCCTGGAATGTCGAGCGGCCGTGGGCCACCAGCATGTTGTCGAGCATCAGCACGTCACCCGCCTGCCAGGGGAAAGTCACCTGGCAGCGCTGCAATACGCCGCGCACATGCTCCAGGGCTTCCAGCTCGATGGGTGAACCGTCCCCGTAGAAGACGTTACGTGGCACACCCTCTTCGCCAACGATGGAAATCAGCGTCTCGCGTACCGGCGCAGCGAGATTGGAGATATGAAACAGATGCGCCTGGTTGAACCATACCCACTCCCCGGTCACCGGATGCTGGGCCACGGCCTGGCAGACCTGGCGCGTGGACAGCTCGCCGTCGTCCTTCCATTGGAACTGGATGTGGTTGGCGCGACAGAATTGTTCCACTTGCGAGCGATCTTCGGTGCTGAACGCCTGCTGCCAGGGCAAGTCGAGGCCGTTGCCGTAGTTGCGCACGTACATCAGGCGTTTCTCGGCGAAGCGCTGGCGGATCGCCGGATCGAGTTGCTGGTAGACCCTGCGGCTATCGGCGATCGGGGTTTCACCACCCACAGGAGAAGCCTGTACGCAGTGGAACCAGATCTTCATCGGCCAATTGAGCGAATAGGACTGCTCGTTGTGCAGCGGGATGACCTGGTGGGCCGGGTATTCAGTGGAGGTGTATACGCGGTTGTTGAGCTTGGTGCGCGGCGTGGAGGCGTAGTCGTAGGTCAGCAGCTCATGGCCAAAACCGCGGGCAAATTCCTCGAAATCGGCTTCCCCGTTGAAGGCAAAACCGCGGAACAGGATGCCGCCGACACGCGGCAACTCGGCCTCGACGGCCTGCAGGATCTGCGCTCGGCTATCCTGCCAGCGAGCCCCCGTGGCTGGCGCTTCGAAAATGAACGGCAAGGTCTGCTCGTTGCCCGGTACGCCTTCCATGGATTGAACCTGTGCACGCGCCAAACCAGTTTCCATTTGTAATCCCTCGCCATTCCGATGAGCGTATTTTTCGAGAGCACAAACTAATACAAACGAGTAACAACCGCAATAGAGAATGATTGTCATTAATGACGATAGTATGACAGCTGGTACGATTCACTTGCCCTGGAGCACACTCTCGCGCTCAGCGATATGGGACATCAGCAGGTAAGCGGACCCCAGCAGGCCTTGCATCGTATCGGCATAACGACTGCGGTTCAGGTAGAGAAACTGACGGTTCTTCACGGCGAACAGGTTCCGCCATTGAGGGGACTGGCGGAAAGCTGCGGTGCTGGTTTCCGAATCGAGCAGCTCCTCATAGGTGTCGATAATGAAATCACTGTCGAAGTCACCGATTCGCTCCAGGCTGTAGGGCACATTCTGCCGCGCCTCACGATACGCGGCGACACGCCCCAGCCCGAAATCAGCGATAACGTCATCCATCCCGCCACGGCCGATCAACTGGAAACCATCGGTATAGACTTCCAGCGTGGTGACCGTGATGCGCGCAGGGTCCTTGACGCGCTTCTTGAACTCGCTGACCACCCATTGGTATTCGCGAAGCATTTCTTCATAACGCTGTTGCTTGCCGACCAGGTCGGCGAGTTCCTTGGCGTAGGTCTTGATATCGCTCTCTCGCGACGGCAACAGAACGACCGGGGCGATCTTGCTGAGCTTGTCCTTGAGGTCGGCGTGATAGGACAGGCCGATGATCAGGTCAGGCTTCAACGCCGCAATGGCTTCGAGGTCAGGCGACTGGTGCGAGCCGATGTATTGAATGCCCGTCACATCGAAGCGCTCTTGCGCGCCACGAAACAGCACATCCGAAAACAGCTTTTTGCGCCCTGTCGAGCCGCAGGGCTTGATACCCAACTCCAGCAACTGGGTGGTCAGGCTGAAATCATGCAAAGACACGATGCAACGCGGCGAAACGGGCACTTCAACCCGGCCGAAACTGTTCTCGAACACCTTGGTTTCAGCCGCGCCAGCAGGCATGGACAGCAATGCCAACGACACACACAACATGCCGAGCAACCCTTGGAATATTCCCTTCACCCTTCCCCGCACGCGCTTGCCTCCAGATAACTTCAATATGAGCGTCGCTGTGTTCTCAGCGACTCCGTTGACGCGCCAACAAGACGATCAGGTAAGGCGCTCCGATGATCGCGACCACCAGCCCTGCCGGTAACTGCAACGGTGGGAAAAGCCCCCGCCCCAGTGTGTCGCCCGCCAGCACCAGCAGTGCCCCCATCAACGCGGATAAAGGCATCAGGGCACCGTGGCGATCACCCGCCAGTTGGCGCGCCAGGTGCGGGGCCACCAGGCCGACAAAGGTCATGGTGCCGACATTCGCCACCGCTGCCGCCGTCAGCATGACGCTGCAAAGCAACAGGAAGGCCATCACACCCGTCACATTCAGGCCTCGGCTGAGGGCGACTTTTTCACCCAACTGCAACAGGTTCAACTGGCGATGAAAAAACAGCAGCGGCGTCCCCGCCAGCAGCAACCAGGCGGCGAGACTATGGACCTGGGCCCAGCCGGCCCGATGCAAGCTGCCGCCCAGCCACATCAAGGCTGACTCGACCTGGTCGATATTGCCGTAGGTGATGAGCAGGTCGGCAACCGCACTGAGCATGGCGGTCAGCCCGACGCCGACGAGGATCAGGCGCAGCGGCGAGATGCCTTGGCGCCACGACAGCAACGCGACGAAGAACGCCACGGCCAGCCCACCGGTCAGTGCCGCCAATGGATACAGCTCCAGCGGCAGCAGCGTGGGCCAGAGCACGATGATCAACAACATGGTGACGCTGGCGCCTGACTCCACGCCTACCAGGCCCGGCGCCGCCAGGGGATTGCGCGTCAACGATTGCATCAACAGGCCGGCCAGCGACATCGCCGCCCCGGCGAGGATCGCCAGCAAGACACGCGGCAGGCGCAACTCCCACAGCAGGTTGCGCGTCGTCGGGTTGGCCTGGTCAGGGGCTGCCAGCGCTTGCCAGGCCTGGGCAACATCCAGTGAATAGCTGCCGACGGTCAGTGCATACAAGGCCAACGCAACCAAGGCGAGCAGCAACACCAGCACCGAAATCAGGTCGATCGGCCGGGCCACCCAGGGCAGCAACGGCAGCATTCTGGGCAGGGTCAGCCCCAAGCGCATCATCGGACTTTCCTCAACACCAGTACCACGAAGATCGGCCCGCCGATCAACGCCGTGACGATCCCGGTATTGAGCTCGAAGGGACGCACCACGGTCCTGGCGGCGATGTCCGCCAGGATCAGCAGGAGCGCGCCAAGCAAGGGCGCGGCCAGCAGCAACCGACGGTAGTCATCGCCGAACAACAGGCGCGCGGTGTGAGGCACCACCAGCCCGACAAAACCGATAGGCCCCGCCAGGGCCACGGCGCAGCCTGACAGCAGAACCACCGAAGCCAGGCCGAACAGACGCATCTTCAACAGGTTGACGCCCATGCCGGCGGCGGCTTGCGGACCCAGCCGATGCGCGTTCAGCGCGCGGACGTTGACCAGGCAGAGGAACATGCCCAACACGGCATACGGCCAGACCCACGCCTGCATCGAACCTCCGGTCACCCCGATCGAGCCGGTGAGCCAGCGCCGCAGGCTGTCCAGCCCCTGCTGATCGAGCAACAGTAAAATCGAAGTGATAGCACTGAATAACGCTGCGATCATCGCCCCGGACAACGTCAGTCGAATCGGGTTGTGGCCCCTGCCCGCCAGCAGCAGGACACCAACGGCGGCGACCAGGGCGCCGCTGAAAGCAAACAGCGGGATCATCGACAGATCGTGGCCCGGTAGCACCAGCAAGCCGAACACGACGAACAATGCCGCGCCGCTGTTGATGCCCAGAATCCCCGGGTCGGCCAATGGGTTGTCGCCCACCGCCTGCATGATCGCACCGGCCAGACCGAGACTCGCGCCCACCAGCATGGCCACCAGCAGGCGTGGCAGGCGGCTGCCACGAATGACGCTCTGGTCGGGGCTGTCTGGCGAATAGGCGACCAAGGCCTGCCACGCCTCGCTCCAGGGGATGCTTTTGGCGCCCACCGCCAGATGCAGCAGCGCGGCCAGGGCAATCGCAATCAGCAGACCCAGCCACACCGGCAAGCGCAAACCGTGGATCACATCGCCTCCCGCACAGCCGACGGCTGGCTACGGGTGGTTTGCGGGACACATAACGGATCGCCGGAATAAGGGTCGGTAATGATGTGCGCGTCCAGGTCAAAGACCGCCTTGAGGTTTTCCCGGGTGAACACCTCGGCAGGCGCGCCCTGGGCCAGCAACCGACCCTCGCGCATCATCACCAGGTGATCGGCGTAACGCGCGGCCTGGTTGAGGTCGTGCAGCACCGCCACGATGGTCTTGCCTTGCTCACGCAGATCCACCAGCAATTCGAGCAACGTGATCTGGTGCGCGATGTCGAGAAAGGTCGTCGGTTCATCCAGCAGGATCACCGGGGTGTCCTGGGCCAGGGTCATGGCAATCCAGCAGCGCTGCAACTGCCCGCCCGACAGGGTGGCCAGCGAACGATCCAGCAACGGCCCGATACCCGCCAGGTCGATGGCGCGATCAATCGCTTGCTGGTCCTGGTCGGACCATTGGCGCCACCAGCTCTGCCAGGGGAAGCGCCCCTGCATCACCAGCTCCCGCACGCTCATGCCGGCCGGCGACGTGGTGCGCTGGGGCAACAGCGCCATTCGTTGCGCCAATGCGCGGCGTGAGTACTGTCCCAACGATTTTCCGCCCAGATGCACGTCACCCGCGCTCGGCCGCAACATATGCGCCAGT
This sequence comes from Pseudomonas sp. Z1-29, assembly GCF_051131995.1. NCBI lineage: Bacteria > Pseudomonadati > Pseudomonadota > Gammaproteobacteria > Pseudomonadales > Pseudomonadaceae > Pseudomonas > Pseudomonas sp. Z1-29. Next base: position 3,395,504 of record NZ_CP071645.1, read on the forward strand.
ACATTAAGCAGCGTGGTCTTGCCGCAGCCGTTGGCCCCGATCAATGCGGTGAAGCAACCTTCGGGAATATCCAGGCTGACACCGTTGAGAATCTGTTGCTCGCCATAGCTCAGCCGCACGTTGCTGGCTTTCAGCATGACCGTCCCTCCAACGCCCTAGAGGGCCTGATCGTTTCGTCCATCGTACAGATCCCCCTGGATCATTTCCCCCTGACAACACAGGGAAATCCACCAAGGGTCAAAAAAGTGGGGCACAGAATATGTCGAAACCAAAATAATTTCGCTACAAGCCTGACAATATTAATGCAAACCCTTATCATTCACAGTCAGATTATGGCCAGTAGACACTAACCTCGTTCGTCTGCCCGATGCCGCTGGACCGGGACAGCAGGCCTGCGAAGACAAAAACAACCCCAAGGACTTCCTCGATGCTCGTCAGAAAAACAATAGTTGGCACCGAAAAACGTTACGTCTCGCGTCATCCTGCGTTTCACCTGAGCACGCTGGCACTGGCTTTGGGGAGCATTTTTTCAGCACAGGCGATGGCCGCACAGCAAGAGGCTGCTGCCAATGCCCCTCTTCAACTCGGCGAAATCAACATCAACGCCGCCGCGGTGGAAAACCCGACGGCGCCGCTGGCCGGCAAGGTCGCCTTGCGTAACGGCAGCGCCACCAAATCCAACGCAGCCATCACCGAAACGCCGCAATCGGTTTCCGTGGTGACCGCCGATGAAATGCGTGATCGCAAGTCCGACACTCTGGCAGATGCCCTGAGCTATACCCCGGGTTTCACCAGCCAGCCAAGCAGCTTCAACCGCACTTCCGACCGGTTCCGCATGCGCGGATTCGACGTCGAATCCGCCACCGGCGGTTCGCTACGCGACGGCATGCGCTTGCAGTACAACTCTTACGACGGTGTGCAGGAACCCTATGGTCTGGAACGCGTGGAGGTCGTGCGCGGCGCGGCTTCGGTGTTGTACGGCCAACTGTCGCCCGGTGGCTTCGTCAACGGCGTGAGCAAACGCCCGACCGAAACCCCACAGCACGAGCTGGGCATGCAATACGGCAACCATGATCGCAAGCAACTGACCGCCGACTTCAGCGGGCCGCTCGGCGACAGCGAAGTCCTCAGCTACCGCTTGACCATGCTCAAGCGCGACAGCGACACCCAGCAGGACTACATCAACGACGACAAGCTCTATATCGCCCCGGCCCTGACCTGGCGCCCCAATGAAGATACGTCGCTGACCCTGCTCTCGTTCTATCAGAAGAGCGACACCCGTTTCTCCGCCCCGCTGCCCTATCAATTGGTCAAGGGCGTGGGCAACGGGCCGGTCACCATCGGCCGCCACGATTTCATCGGCGAGCCCGATTACGACGACATGAATGGCGAGATGTCCGCCATCGGTTATGAGTTCGAACACCGCTTCGATGAGCACACCCGCATCAGCAACAAGCTGCGTTACTACGAAGCGGATGTGAAGTGGAAATACATGCAGGCACAGACCAGCACGGCAGCCATCAACGGAGCAGCCAATACCGGCGTCCTTCGTCGTCAGTACAGTGACCGGCGCGAGCGTTCCCGGGCACTGGCCAGCGACACCAACATCGAGACGCGCTGGAACATTGGCGGTATCGAAAACACCTTCCTCGTCGGCGCGGATACTTATGATGCGTCGTATGACTCGCACAATTTCCGCGCCAACTCGACATCGATCAATATCGGTGACTACAACTACGGCCAGCCAGTTGTTGTAGACAAGCGCCGGAACCGTGACCGTGGTTCGCAGATCGATACCTTCCAGACCGGCATCTACCTGCAAGACCAGATCAAGTTCGATGATCACTGGCTGCTGCTGTTGGGCGGTCGCCATGACTGGGCCGACCAGGACCAGGAAGGCTTCGCCACCGGCCAGAAGCTGAGCCAGGACGACGAATCCACCACCTGGCGCGCCGGCCTGGTGTACGAGGCCGATAACGGCTTGGCGCCTTACATCAGCTACAGCGAATCGTTCTTCCCGGTAGCGGTTGCCGATGCTCCTGGCCAGACGTTCGAGCCGACCGAAGGCAAGCAGTATGAAATCGGTATCCGCTACCAGCCTCCTGGCAGCAATACGCTGTTGAGCGCAGCGGTTTATGAGCTGACCCAGGAAAACGTCGTCAAACGCGACCTGGCTGGCAACAATCCCCAGCAAATTGGCGAACAGCGCTCCCGTGGCCTGGAGCTGGAAGCCAAGAGCGACGTCACGCCTCAACTGACAGTCATCGCGACGTATGCTTACACCGATTCACGCATCACCAAAAGCGTAATCCAGAGCGAAGTCGGCCAGCGCAGCGAAGATACGCCTTACCACCAGGCCGCGCTGTGGGCTGATTACAACTTCGCGCTCTTCGGCGTGCCACAGCTGAAGGTGGGCGGCGGCGCGCGCTACAAAGGCACCACCCAGGCGTCGGGCATCGATTCACAATTGCCCGCCTACACCCTGTTCGATGCCATGGCCAGCTACCAGATCGACAAGAACTGGGACGTCTCCCTCAATGCGAACAATGTGACAAACAAGAAATACGTTTACTGCGAAGCAGCCATCTGCCGCTACGGCGACGAGCGCGAGCTGGTGACCTCCGTCAACTTCCGCTGGTAAAACCCCTGGCTCGGTCGGCGCCGACAAGCGCCGACCGAGCCATTTCGCGCAGAACGAAAACCTTTTCAAGCCCGCTGACCCCCCTTCATCGCACCCGCCCCTCTGAATTCTCTTTTGACTTGACGCATCAGATGTCGATCGTCATATTACGATCATCATAAGCAGACAATAACCAGCCAGAGGGTGATCCATGGAAACTGGAAGTGCATCAGCGATTGCGCAAGCGCAGCCAGAGGCATCGCGTCCAGCCCTGACCGGTCGAATCGTCGCCCTGCTCGCAGGCCTCGCGGCGATTGGCATGCTCTCCACCAACATCATCCTCCCCGCGTTCCCGGTCATTGGCGATGACTTGGGCGTGACCGCCCGCGAACTGGGCCTGACACTCTCCAGCTACTTCGTCACCTTTGCCCTGGGCCAGTTGGTGGTCGGGCCGCTGGCCGATCGTTATGGGCGCAAGAAGCTGGTGCTGGGAGGATTGTCGGTGTTCATGGTCGGGACCGTCATCGCAGGGCTCGCCACCACGCTCGATGTCATGATCGCCGGACGCATCGTCCAGGCATTGGGTGTGTGCGCTGCCTCGGTGTTGTCGCGCGCCATCGCTCGGGATCTGTTCGAAGGCGAGACGTTGGCCCGCGCCCTGTCGTTGACGATGGTTGCCACCGCCGCCGCGCCAGGTTTCTCGCCCTTGGTGGGCAGCGTGCTGTCCGTCACGCTCGGGTGGCGCGCGATGTTTATCCTGGTTGGATTGGCGGCAGTCGTACTCGCCTTCTTCTACGTCCGCGACCTCGGTGAAACCCATCCCGCCGATCGCCGGGCGCCGCACTCCACCGGCAGCGTCGTGCGCGCTTACGCAAGGCTGATGGCGGACAAGCGCTTTATCCTCCCCGCCCTGTCGATGAGCCTGCTGCTGAGCGGCTTGTTCGCCTCTTTCGCCGCCGCCCCGGCGATCCTGATGAAAGGCATCGGCCTGACGTCAGTGCAAGCCGGCCTGTATTTCGCCTCGACGGTGTTCGTCGTGTTCGCCGCCGGCATGGCGGCCCCGCGCCTGGCGCACCGCTACGGCACGCGCACCATCGCCTTGCTGGGCATTGCCTGCGCCATGCTCGGCGGTGGCCTGCTTGTGGTCGGGCCGGCTGACCCAGGCCTGGGCTGGTATGCCGTCTCGATGGTGACGTTTCTCTGGGGCATGGGCCTGGCGAACCCGCTGGGCACCGCCATCACCATGGGGCCTTTCGGCAAGGAGGCCGGCATGGCCTCGGCGTTGCTGGGATTCTTGTCCATGGGCGCGGCGGCGCTGACCACCTGGCTGGCCTCCGTATTGAGCTTTTCGCCCATCACCACGCTGGGCGCGATCCAGGCGTTGACCTGCCTGGTCGCGCTGCTGTTGTTCTTCTTGCGCCGCTGAGCCGACGTCAGTCTTCCCAGCGACGGAACAGCACGCTGGCGTTGACGCCACCAAAGCCGAACCCATTCGACAGCGCGTGGGTGATCGGCATTTTCCGCGACTTCAGGCCAACCAGATCGAGCCCGCTGGCCGCCTCATCCGGATGAAGCAGATTCAGCGTCGGCGGCACGATCTGGTCACGAAGCGCGAGCACGGTGAAGATGGCTTCGATGCCTCCGGCGGCGCCCAACAGATGCCCGGTGGCGGATTTTGTCGAGGTGATCGCCACACCGGAGTCCACGCCGAACACCGCGCGAATCGCTGCCAGCTCACCCGCGTCGCCAACCTGGGTGGAGGTCGCGTGAGCGTTGATGTGCTGCACCTCGGCGGGGCTGATACCGGCCTGGCGCAGCGCCTGTTCCATGGCGCGGCGGGCACCGTTGCCATCCTCCGGTCCTGCGGTCAGGTGATAGGCGTCGGCGCTGGTGCCATAACCGACCAGCTCGGCCAGGGGCTTGGCCCCACGTGCCAGGGCGTGTTCCAGCGATTCGATCACCAGCAAACCGGCGCCTTCGGCCATGACAAAACCGTCGCGATCACGATCAAACGGCCGCGAGGCCTCTTGCGGGCGCTCCGCGAAGCCGGTGGACAGTGCGCGAGCCGCCGCGAAACAACCCAGGGTCACGCGGTCTATCGCCGCCTCGGTGCCGCCGCAGATGGCAATATCCGCCTCGCCACTCCTGATCAGCCTGGCCGCATCGCCGATGGCCTGCACACCGGCGGCGCAAGCCGTGACGGGTGCGCCCAGCGGCCCTTTGAACGCATGCCGGATCGACACCTGCCCGGCCGCCATGTTGGCCAGGAAAGCCGGCGCGGTGAACGGCGACAGACGACGCGGGCCACGACTGTCCGTGGTGCGCACGGCATCGGCAATCGTGGCGAAACCACCCACGCCCGAGGAAATGATCGTGGCGGTCCGCTCCTGCTCGATGGCCTCGACGGGATGCCAGCCGGCCTGCTTCAGGGCTTCGTGAGCCGCCACCAGGGCGAACTCGATGAAGCGGTCCATCTTCTTGCGATCCTTGGGCGCGATGAGGCGCTCCGGGTCGTAGCCGGCAACGCCGTCCTCTTCAAGGGTCGGCACCTGCCCACCCACCGCGACGCCGGTGCCTTCGGTGACGTCGACGGACAGATTGCGAATGCCGGAATGCCCGGCCAGCAATCGCTGCCACACCTCATCCACGACGCAACCCAGCGGCCCGACCATGCCCACACCGGTGACGGCGATTCGTTTCAGACCTTGGTGATTTTTCATGCTGCCCTCTTCGTCTCGGGACGGATCTTGAACCAGATGGAATACATCGCCGGCAGGAATACCAGCGTCATGATGGTGCCGACGAACGTGCCACCGATCAGGGTGTAGGCCAGCGTTCCCCAGAACACCGAATGGGTCAGCGGAATGAACGCCAGGATCGCCGCCAGCGCCGTGAGCAGCACCGGCCTGGCTCGCTGCACCGTGGCTTCGATCACCGCGTGGAACGGATCCAGGCCTTCATTGGCGTTGTGATGGATCTGCCCGATCAGGATCAACGTATTGCGCATCAGGATGCCCGACAGCGCGATCAGCCCGACCAGCGCATTGATGCCGAACGGCTGATTGAAGATCAGCAGCGTCGGCACCACGCCAATCAAGCCCAGCGGTGCGGTAAGGAAGACCATGATCATCGCCGAGACCGAACGCACTTGCAGGATGATGATCAGCAGCGTCATGGCGACCATGATCGGCACCAGCGGCACGATGGCCTTGCCGGCCTTGCCCGACTCCTCGATCGCGCCCGCCTGCTCGATCCGGTAGCCGCTGGGCAATCTGTCGATCACAGGTTGCAGCTGCTTGATGATTGCGCTGGAGACATCCGGAGGTTGCAGGCCTTCGGCGATGTCGCCGCGCACGGTCATGGTCGGCGTGCGGTCACGTCGGCGCAGGATCGGGTCCTCCATGCGCACATCGACTTCGCCCACCTGGGACAGCGGAATCCGCTGGCCCGTCGCGCCCACCAGGGTAAAGCCGTCTATTTTCGCGGGGTCGAGGCGGATATCGCCGGCAGCGCGGCCGACCACCTGCACCGAGCGGATGTCCTCGCGGACCGCCGTGATCGGCACGCCCGTGAGCAGGAACTGCAGTTGCTGGGCGACTGCGCTGGACGTCAGCCCCACCGCCTGCAAGCGGTCCTGGTCGAGGTTGAAATGCAGCGTCGGCACCAGCGGACCCCAATCGGCGTTAACGGTCCTCATCAGCGGGCTAGCCTGCATGATGCCTTCAACCTGGCTGGCGATCTCGCGCAGTTTCGCCGGATCCGGCCCCATCACCCGATAGGCCACGGGGAACGGCGAGTAAGGGCCAAACACCAGTTGGGTCACCCGTACCCGCGCCTCTGGGGCAAGCCCTTCGGCGACCGCTTCACGCAGACGGAACTTGAGGGCTTCGCGCGCCTCCTGGCTGTCGGTCAGGACCACAATCTTGGCGAAGGACGGGTCGGGGAGTTCCGGCGCCATCGCCAGGTAGAAACGCGGCGCGCCTTGACCGATATAGGCGGTGACGATCTTCGCCTCTTCCTGCTCTTGCAGCCAGGCTTCGACCTTGGCGGTGGTGGCGCTGGTCTGCTCGATGGAGGTGCCATAAGGCATCTGCACTTCCACCAGCACCTCTGGCCGGTCCGAGGTCGGGAAGAACTGCTTCTTCACCAGGCCCATGCCCACAATCGCCACGAAGAACGTTGCGATCACCGTCCCGGCCACCCACCACTTGCGTGCGATGACGCGGGTCAGTATCTGGCGGAAGCGGTTGTAATGGCGGGTGTTGTAGATGGCCGCGTGACCACCCTCGACCTGCTTGATGTCGGGCAACAGCTTGACACCCAGGTACGGCGTGAACGCCACCGCGACCACCCAGGAAGCGATCAGCGCAATGCCAACGATCCAGAACATGTTGCTGGTGTACTCGCCGGCGGTCGATTGGGCGAAGCCATTGGGCATGAAGCCGATGGCGGTCACCAGGGTGCCGGAAAGCATCGGCGCGGCCGTGTGGCTCCAGGCATAGGCGGAGGCCTTGATCCGGTCGTAGCCCTCCTCCATCTTCACCACCATCATTTCAATGGCAATGATGGCGTCATCCACCAGCAGCCCGAGCGCCAGGATCAGCGACCCCAAGGTAATGCGGTCGAAGTTCTTGCCGGTGGCGGCCATCACCACGAACACCACCGCCAGGGTCAGCGGCACCGCTGCCGCGACCACAACCCCGACGCGCCAGCCCATGCTCAGGAAGCAGACAAGCATCACCACCAGCAGCGCGACGAAGAACTTGACCATGAACTCGCCGACGGCCGAGTCGATGTTCACCGATTGGTCGGTGACCTTGGTCAGCGTCATGCCCAGTGGCATGCCCGCATTGATATTGCTGGTTTCCACATCCAGCGCTTTGCCCAGGTCGAGGCCGTTCCAGCCCTCGCGCATGATCACGCCCAGCAACAGCGCCTCTTCGCCGCCGTTGCGCACCAGGAATGCGGCCGGGTCTTCGTAGCCGCGCTCGACGGTCGCCACGTCCGACAGTTTCAGCGAGCGACCTTGTACTACCACCGGTGTATCGCGAATCTTCTGCAACTTGTCGAAGGCGCCGTCCAGGCGCAGGAAGACCTGCGGCCCGACGGTTTCGATCGACCCTGCTGGCGTGAGCATGTTCTGGCCGTTGAGGGCGGCAAAGATTTCCTGCGGCGAAACCCCCAGGGTCGCCAACCGATCATGGGAAAAGGACACAAAAATCCGTTCGGCCTGCTCGCCAATGATGTTGACCTTTTTTACGCCCGGCACGTGCAGCAGCCGTTGGCGCAACGCCTCGGCGTCACGCACCAGCAATCGCTGCGGCTCGCCTTTGGCTTTCAGGGCGAACAGTGCAAAGGTCACGTCGGAAAACTCGTCGTTGACCATCGGCCCGATGACACCGGCCGGCAGCCTGATGGCTTCGTCAGCGAGCTTCTTGCGCGCCTGGTAGAACTCCTCCTGGACCTCGGACGGCGGCGTGCGGTCGACCAGCGACACCATGGTGAACGCGAGCCCCGGGCGCGTATAGGTTTCCGTGCGGTCGTACCACTTCAATTCCTGCAGGCGTTTTTCCAGCGGCTCGGCGACCTGGTCCTGCATCTCCTGGGCCGTCGCCCCTGGCCAGGCGGTGATGACGGTAAGTTGCTTGACGGTGAACGGCGGATCTTCCGCGCGGCCCAGCTGGAAGAACGCCAGGACACCCGCGACAGCAATCAGGAACAACAGGAACACCGTGATCGAGCGCTCGCGAACGGCGAGCGCCGAGAGATTGAAGCTCATGGACGATTCTCCGCAACCTTCACATCGCCCGGTTGAGCCAGCCTCACCTCTTCACCATCGCGTAGCAGATGCGCGCCAAGCGCGACGATCCGCTCGCCGACTTTCAGCTCGCCCGAGACTTGCGCAGTGTCGTCGCTCAGGCCCAGTAGCTGGAGCGGACGCCAGGAAACTTTTGCCGGTTCACCGGCGATCACCCAGACGCCGGCACCTTTGCCCGAGTCGTGCAGCGCGGCGATCGGCACTTGCAGCGCCTGCCCCAACCGGGTGCCCGGACTGATCCGCAGCGTCACCGTCGAACCTAGCGGGGCATTGGCCAGCGCGCCCTCCAACACATAACGTGCCTCGAAGGTGCGTGTCACCCGATCGGCGGAATCCGACAGCCACCTGAGCTTGGCGTTAACCGTCGCGGCGGCGTTGCCATAAAGCGTCGCCTGCGCGGTTGCGCCGGGGGCCGGCCGCAGGGTCTCGGGCAACTGCACAGCAGCTTCGCGCTGGCCTGCACGCGCCAGCCGGACGACGATTTGGCCAGGGGTGACGACTTGTCCGGGCTCGGCCAGGGTCTCCATCACCACGCCATCGGCGTCGGCCAGCAGCACGGCGTAACCGGAGGCATTGCGCGCTACGTCAGCCTGCGCCTGGGCGGCGCTGAGTTGCGCTTTCGCGGTGTCGGCGGCGGCCTTGATCTGGTCGTAGCCCGAGGCGGAAATAGCGCCCGCAGCGACCAGGTCGCGATACCGCGCCTCGTCATCCGCGGTCTGCCTGGCCCGGGCCCGGGCCGCGGCGACGGCCTCCTGCTGCGCGCGTGCCTGCAAGCCGAGGTCGATGGGATCGAGGCGCATGAGTGGCTGGCCCCGCTTGACGGTCTGGCCAGTGTCGACCAGACGTTCGAGCACCTTGCCCGAGACCCGGAAACCCAAATCGCTCTGGACGCGGGCGGTCACCACGCCGGTGAAGGCGCGCGAGGTATCGGACGCCGCCGATACCTCGGACACCCGCACCAACGGTGCCAGCGTGCGCGGATCCTTGGTGGTGGAGGACTCGCCGCACGCCGTCAGGACGAGCGGCAACAAGCAAGCGGCAATGGTGACAGGTCGGCGCCGGAGCATAGGGTCCCTTACTTGAACGCTAGGATGGAAGGCGCATTCTCAATGCCAGTGACTATTTCTGTCAATCGTCACAAAAACATCAATTGATTAGACGCCCTTCTCTTGTCCGCTGTAAAAGCTGACATCAGAGGCGCGATGAAAGCCGCCACGAACAAGATGAATTGACTTTAAGTGACCAATACTTAGTATGGTCACAAACAATTCACCCTCAAGGAAATACGATGCCTCCCCTGCGCCCCATTGCTCTTCTGGTGAGTGCCAGCCTCATGGCAGGTTGCGCGGTCGGCCCGGATTATCAACGTGCCGCCGCGCCGCTTTCGAGCCGGTACCTGGGTCAGCCTGCGGCCGAACAGCGCTCCCCGAACACGCCGACCCCTCTGGTCAACTGGTGGGAAGGCTTCGGCGACCCCACCCTCAGCGCTTTCATTCGCCAAGCCTTGGAACAGAACCTGGACCTGGCGCAGGCGTCGGCGCGCGTCACCCAGGCACGGGCTGGCCTGGGCGCGGCCAACGCCGCTTTGCTGCCCTCCGGCAACATCAGTGGCCAGGCCGCGCGCTCATACCAATCGGTCGAGACCCCGCTCGGCCAAGTGCTGGACTCGACGCCCGGTTACGACCGATATGGAAACTTCTACGAGCTCAACCTCGGCGCCAGCTGGGAAATAGACGCCTTCGGCGGCCTGCGACGCGGGCGCGAGGCGGCACTGGCCGAATACCAGGCGTCGGAGGCCGGTGCCGTCGCCACGCGACTGGCTGTTGCCGCGCAGGTCGCCGACATCTACATCACCGTGCGGGGTCTACAGACCCGACTGGACATCGCGAACCGCCAGGTCAGGACGCAGCAGGACCTGCTGAAAAAAGTCCAACTGCTCTACAGCAAAGGCCTCGCTGCCAGCTATCAGGTCCGCCAGACCGAGGGACAATTGTCTGAGGTGCAGGCCACCGTGCCGGTCTTGCAGGCCGGGTTGGACGCGGCCATGAATGCGCTGGATGTCATGCTCGGCACGCCGCCTGGCAGCCATCGCCAGCAATTGGCCCAAGTGCGCGATATTCCTCTCGCCCCACCGATGGCGACGACAGGAACCCCTGCGGACCTGCTTCGACGTCGACCTGACCTCATCGTCGCCGAGCGCCGCCTGGCAGCCTCCAACGCACGCATCGGCGAGGCCGTCGCCGAGTATTATCCGAAATTCTCCCTCAGCGCCTTGCTCGGCAGTGCCACGGCGGTGTCCGGCGGCAATCTTTTCAGCGGCGGGGCCAGCCAGTCGGCGGGTGTGCTGGGGCTGCGCTGGAGGCTCTTCGATTTCGCCCGCATCAATGCGCAGATCGAACAGGCCAAGGGCCGGGAAGCCGAAGCGCTTGCGGCTTATCGCCAGTCAGTGTTGCGCGCCACCGAGGAGGTTGAAAATGCCCTCAGCGCCCTGGTGAACCGCGAAGCCCAGGCGACGACCCTTGCTCAAGGGGAAACGTCGCTGACCCAGGCTCGCCAATCGATGTTTGTCGCCTACCGGAAAGGTACGGCCAGCCTGATCGATGTGCTCAATGCCGACGAGACACTGCTGCGCACGTCCGACACCCGAGCGCAGGCGCGAACGGAATCGGCACGGGCGGCAGTCGCGGCCTTCCGGGCGCTCGGCGGTGGCTGGCAACCGCCCGAGGAAGCGCCCGTGGCGACCCGGTGATCATTCCTTGAAAGGGTCACCCATTGGCGATATCAGGTAAGGCTATTCACTTGAGGTGTTCACCAACCCCGTGGCGAGGGAGCTTGCTCCCGCTGGGCTGCACAGCAGCCCCATTCCTGAGCCCCTGGCTCAGGGCATAAGGCTGCGCAGGATCAGATTGGAAGTGAGCGTGGGCGCGTCCTCGACGAAATCGAGGTTGTACTGCAACAGCAACGGATTGACGAATGGCCGCAGCGCCAGGTGAATGGCCTCCACGGTTTCGTCCAGCGGCGTCTTGCGTTCAAACTCGCCGAGTTCGCGACCCTCCCGGACGATCTGCAGCACGAAGCTCTTGATCTGCTCGTTGTAGATTTGCGAACTGGGCCAGCGCTCCGAAGCCGAGAACGCGGCGATGTCGTAGAGTTTGCGCTCATTGAAGAACAGGTCCACGCCCGTCGCGATCACGGTCTTGACCAATCGCCGGAAACGCTCCGTCGCCGACAGCCCTTCTTCCCGGATGGCTTCTTCGACGGCCGAAACGATTTTCGACAGGCAATTGGCGCAGATAGCCTCGCCGATCGCCTGCTTGGAATCGAAGAATTTATAGATGTACGCCTTGGAAAAACCGATGGCCTTGGCCAGGTCGGAAACCGTGGTCTTGCCATAACCGTACTGGCTGAAGTGTTCATTGGCGGCCGCGACAATCTGATCGCGAATTTCGTGATCAACGGGGCCGCGGGCGCTGGGTGAGGTAATGGATGGCTGGTTCATGGGGGCAGCTTACGCACCCGAAACGTCGCTGACAACTCATGACCTTTCCGGAATAGAGTCACAAACGCCCCCCTTCGAGCCGGCCATTCTTTGGCTGTCAGCCAATCACATCGGCATACACCGCCCTGTCGACATTGCCCCCGGACAGCACCACCCCGACCTTCTTCCCCTCCATCAACCCACGCTCCTGGATCAGCCCCGCCAGAGCCGCGGCGCCGGCACCTTCGGCGAGGTTATGGGTGTCGGTGTAATAGACGCGCATGGCCTCGGCAATCTCCTGGTCACTGACCGCCACGATCCGCGCCGCCGCGGCGCGGTAGATGGCCAAGGCTTCGGGAATCGGCCTGCGCACGGCAAGGCCGTCGGCGAAGGTGTTGGCCGAAGCGGTTTCGCAGATTTCTCCGGTTTCAAATGACATTTTTGCAGCCGTTGCCTCGGTGGAGACCACCCCCACGATCCGGGTCTGCAAGCCCAGGGCATCGCGCGCGGCAATCACTGCGCAAATCCCCGAGCCACAGCCGATGGGTACGTAGACGGTGTCCAGGTCGGGCACAGCCTTGAACAGCTCAAGGGCATAGGTGGCGACGCCCTTGACCAGCTCGGTATGAAACGGCGGCACGAGAAACAGCCCCTGCGCTTGCGCCAGGCGTGCCGCCTCCTCCCGGGCCTCATCGAAATCGCGGCCGTATTCGATCACTTCGCCGCCGAAGCCGCGCATGGCATTGTTCTTTTCGATCGAGTTACCCTCCGGCACCACTATCAACGCCTTCAGCCCCGAGGCGCTGGCCGACAGCGCCAGGCTCTGGCCGTGGTTGCCACGGGTGGCGGTGACGATCCCCTTTGCTTGCGGGTGCTCACGCTTGAGCCAATGCATGAAGGTAATGCCGCCACGCACCTTGAAAGCCCCGGTGGGGGTATGGTTTTCGTGCTTGACCCACACCGTGCATCCCAGCCGCTGCGCCAACAAGGGCCAGGCGTACTGGGCGGTGGCGGGCATGACTTGATAGACCTGCCGAGCCGCTTGTTCAATCTCGTCGAGCGTCAATGTGTACATGAGAATGGCCTCCTGGAATTTCGTCCAGTCTAGCCAGGGGCGCCGAGCCCCGGCTTTCAAAAAACCGACCTGACTTTTCCGGCGCTGCTTCACTACTATGGTCACCATGAGCCATCGCAACCGCCCACAGCCGCCGCGCAAGACTGAATCGACCCGTCGCATCGAGGCAGGGCCGTGGGCGATCGAATTGCTCCCCGGCTGCGCCTATGCAGCGCGCTACATCGCGAGCCAATCGGCGATCGGTTTTGCGTTCGACAGCCAGCGCGGCTTGCATGCGATCGGCAGCGACCGGGTGCAGCCCTTCAATGCGCTGCCCAACGGGCTGGCGTTCGTCCCGGCCCAGTGCGACGTGTATTCAGAGTCACCTCATGGCGGCGAATACCTGCGCCTGATTCGCACCGATGGGTTCGTGCTTGAAGGCGATCACCCCTTCAACAATCGCATCGACCTTCGGGCCATTGCGCTCGCGCAGCGCATGCGTCGCGCGCTCCTGCACGGTTCGATCGACGACGATTGGGAGGCTTGGGCCCTGGCACTGGCCGAATGCGCGGCAGCGGAAAACTCCAAGTCGGCAAGGCCCCAAGGCTCCCTCACCGACAGCCGGATGCGCTTGCTGGATGAATTCATCGACGCAGGCCTCGATCAGCCATTGGCCGTACCGGCGATGGCGCAGCTGCTGGGGCTGTCCGAGGGCTACTTCATGCGTGCGTTCAAGGCCGCGACAGGCAAGAGCCCCCATGGCTACCTCATCGACCGACGCCTCGCCAAGGCCCGGGCGCTGATACGCGATTGCTCGGCCACACTGCCAGAAATCGCCCTCGCCTGCGGTTTCAGCTCACAAGCGCACATGACAACGACGTTCAAGCAGCGCCTTGGTGTGAGTCCGGCGCAATTGCGTCAAATGACGAAGTGCATTTGACGTCCTTGACTTAATGGTCCAGTTTTCAAGGACAGCATCTCACCGGACGTTGTGCTGGATACACCCCATTCGTGAATCAGAGGACCGCTGCCGCCTATGATCGATGTACGAAGAATCTGCGCCGTTGAGTCTTGTTGGGTGCGCCTGTGTCGCTGATCTCCCTGGTTGTGTGCGACGACTCCACCATGGCGCGCAAGCAGGTGTTGCGTGCGCTGCCGCAAGATTGGCCGGTTTCAGTCACCGAGGCGGTCAACGGTCGCCAGGCGATGGATGCCATACGCCAGGGCCTCGGTCACGTGGTGCTGCTCGACCTGACCATGCCGGAGATGGATGGTTATCAGGTACTGAGTGCCTTGCGCGCCGAGGGCTTGAAAGCGCAGGTCATTGTGATTTCCGGCGACGTCCAGGATGAAGCGGTACGCCGGGTGCATGAACTGGGCGCGCTGGCGTTCCTGAAAAAACCTTTCGACGAAAACCAGTTGCGCCAGACACTCACCGGGCTGGGTCTACTGACTCAACCCGGCAAGGCTCCGCTGCAAAATCGACCGGCACCGAACGCGGCCATCAGTTTCCAGGATGCGTTCCGCGAGACAGTCAACGTTGCCATCGGCCAGGCCGCGGCGCTGATTGCCAAGGTCCTGGGCGTCTTCGTGCAATTGCCGGTGCCGAACGTGAACATCCTCGAAGTCGGGGAACTGCACATGGCGCTGAACGACGTCGGCAGCTCCCAGCAACTCACGGCCATCTGCCAAGGCTTTATCGGCAGCGGCATCGCCGGCGAAGCACTGCTGATATTCCATGACTCGGAGATCGCCGACATCGGGCAACTGATGCAGCGCGAGAGCGCCGACTATTCGGACCTGGAGATGCTGGTGGACCTTTCCAGCATCCTGATCGGTGCTTGCCTGAGCAGCATCGCCGAACAGATCGACGTGATTTTTTCCCAGGGGCATCCGCAGATCCTGGGTCAGCATGCAGCAATCGAGGAACTGATCCGCGCCAACCGCGTCCACTGGAAAAAGACCCTGGCGGTGGAAATCAGCTATGGCCTGGAAGGCCAGGATATCCGCTTCGACCTGTTGCTGCTGTTCACGGAAGACTCTATCGAGCGGCTGACCCACAAACTCGCCTACCTGATGAACTGAGCCATGAGCGAATCCATCGATCTGAACGAATTCCACTGGTTGCTGGCCATCGTTCAGAGCATCGACGTCGGCGTGGTGGTACTTGACCGCGAATACCGCGTACAGGTCTGGAACACCTTCATGGAGAACCGCTCCGGCGTGCAGCCCAAGGATGCCCAGAACCGCAACTTCTTCAGCCTGTTTCCTGAAATCGATCGCCCCTGGTTCAGCCGCAAGGTCGAGAGCGTCGCGACCCTCGGCACGCCGGCATTCACGGTCTGGGAGCAGCGCCCGTACCTGATGCGGTTCAAGAGCTATCAGCCGATCACCGGCCAGGAAGAGTTCATGTACCAGAACACCACACTGCTGCCCCTGCGCTCGCCCGACAACCGGATCAACCACATCTGCCTGGTGATCTACGACGTCACTGACGTTGCCACCAACCGCCATCAGATCCAGGCCGCCAACGCACAGTTGCAATTGCTGTCCAGCACCGATCGCCTGACCGGCCTGTACAACCGTGGTCATTGGGAAGCCAGCCTGAAAGCCGCCTACGCCCGCCATCAACGCTACGGCAATGCGCTGAGCCTGGTGATGCTCGACATCGATCACTTCAAGCGGGTCAACGACACCTACGGTCACCAGGCCGGCGACAAGGTCATCGAGCAAGTCGCCCGACTGTTGCACGAGCATGTGCGCGAATCCGACGTCGCCGGGCGTTACGGCGGCGAAGAGTTCGGCGTGGTGCTATCGGACACCGACGCGGCCGGCGGGCAGATTTTCGCCGAGCGCCTGCGCAAGGCAGTTGAAGAGTCGCTGGTGCAGTACAACGGCCAGGACATCCGCTTCACCGTCAGCCTGGGCGTGGCCGACCTGAGCCAGCCCGCCAACGACCACGCCGAACTGATCGCCAGGGCCGACCAGGCGCTGTATACGTCGAAAAAGACCGGACGCAATCGCGTGACGGTTCACGGCCACTGAGCCACCGCCCCTTCCTTCACAGGAAATCCGTGCCAGCTCGGAACTTATCTTCCCAATCAAATTGTGGGAGCGAGCCTGCTCGCGAAGTCGGCGGCACATTCAACATTGTGCTGGCTGATGGATTGCTATCGCGAGCAGGCTCGCTCCCACAGGGGAATGGCGGTGGTTTCGGAGTTTGCGTTCGCTAACAACTGGTCTGTCCAATCTACTTTTTATTTGATTGGTCTTGCCAATATTTTTTCCGCCGTGTAGTTTCGAGCCAACATCAGCGGCGCAGCTCACTGCGCGCCTACAACAAGAAAGAGCGTCCCGGTCCCGGCAGCCGTGCGCTCACTTCCCCTCCTACCGCGTGCAGCCAGCCTCCGCTTGCGCGCCAGCCAAGGAGCATCAACATGCTGACTGTCGTCTGTAACGAACCCGGTTCTCTAACCGCCATCGAACGTGAAATGCCCGTCAGGAAACCGCGAGAGGTCCTGATTCGAGTCAAGCGTGTCGGCGTCTGCGGCACCGATCTGCATATTTTCAGCGGCAACCAGCCCTTCCTCGAGTACCCGCGCGTCATGGGTCATGAGTTCTCCGGAATCGTCGAAGCCAGCGACGCCTCCAGCGACCTGGCTGTCGGTGATGTCGTCTATGTGATGCCCTATCTCTCCTGCGGCACTTGCGTTGCCTGCCGTCAAGGCAAGACCAACTGCTGCACCCGCATCCAGGTCCTGGGCGTCCATTGCGACGGCGCCTTCACTCAATACCTGAGCGTCCCCCAGGAGTTCGTGCACAAGGCCGTGGGGGTTTCCCTGGACCAGGCGGCGATGATCGAATTTCTCTCCATCGGAGCCCACGCCGTACGTCGCTCGAACGTCCAGGCAGACAAACACGCCCTGGTGGTCGGCACCGGCCCGATCGGCATGGCGGCGGCGATCTTTGCGAGCCTGCGCGGGGCGAAAGTCACCGTACTGGATACCCGCCAGGATCGCCTGGCGTTCTGCAAGGAACATCTGGATATCCACGCGGCCGTGCACATCGGCGAAAGCGACAAGCAGGCCTTGGCCGAACTGACCGGGGGCGACTTCTTCGACGTGGTATTCGATGCCACCGGCAACGCCAGGGCGATGGAGCGCGGATTCGAATTCATCGCCCACGGTGGCACCTACGTGATGATCTCGGTGGTACGGGACTCGATTACTTTCTCCGATCCTGAGTTCCACAAGCGTGAAGCCACGCTGATGGGCAGCCGCAACGCCACCCGGGAAGATTTCCAGTATGTCGAGCAATGTTTGCGCGAGGGCTTGATTCCCGATGCAGCCCTGAACACCCATCGGTTGCTGCTGAGCGACGTGGCCCGCTCCTTCTCCACATTGCTCGACCCCAACCAGGGTGTGGTCAAGGCAATCATCGAGTGCTAGGCAACGGAGGACACCGTATGAACCTGCCTGCTTCCACCTTGCTTGTCCTGGCGTCCGGTGACGATGTTGCCGTAGCCCGGGGCGACATTCCCGAAGGTCAAAGCCTCAGCGCCGATGGCATCACGCTGATCGCCCGACAACCGATTCCATCCGGTCACAAGATCGCCCTGCGCCCGGTGTCGGCCGGCCATCGGGTACTTAAATACGGGCAGACTATCGGCCAGTCAACTCGAGACATAGAGCCCGGCGATCACGTCCACGTGCACAACCTGGACATGTCTGCGACCAATGCCGAACACAGCGTTCGGTACGTCTATGTGCCCACATTGCCGAGCGCTCGCCCCGCTACGTTCGAAGGTTATCTGCGTGACGATGGACGCGTCGGCACGCGCAACTACATTGGCGTGATTTCCAGCGTCAACTGCTCGGCGACCGTCTGCAAGCACATCGCCAAGGCCTTTTCCTCCGAGCGGCTGAAAGACTTCCCCAACGTCGACGGCGTCGTCGCAATCACCCATGGCAGCGGTTGTGGCATGGGCGCCAAGGGTGAAGGCATCGACATCCTCAAGCGCACCTTGCGCGGGTATGCCGATCACGCCAATTTCGCCGGGGTGCTGTTGATCGGCCTCGGTTGCGAGGTCAACCAACTCACCCCGCTCATGGATGAACTGGGCGATCGCCGCGCTGCACTCAAGGCCAGCCTGATCATTCAGGACGAAGGCGGCACCCGCGAAGCCGTGCAACGTGGTATTGCCGCGATTGAAGCGATGCTGCCCATCGTCAACCAATGCCGGCGCACGACCGTAGCCGCCAGCCACCTGTGCGTCGGTCTGCAATGTGGCGGCTCGGATGGCTACTCAGGCATCACGGCCAATCCGGCGCTCGGCGCGGCCGTGGACCTGCTGGTGCAACAGGGCGGCACCGCGATCCTTTCGGAAACCCCGGAGATCTACGGCGCCGAGCACCTGCTGACAGCCCGCGCCGCGTCCGCCGACATCGCGGCGAAACTGATGGAGCGCATCCATTGGTGGGAAACCTATGTGCAACACAACGACGGCGACATGAACAACAACCCGTCACCGGGCAACAAGGCCGGAGGAATCACCACCATTCTGGAAAAATCCCTGGGCGCGGTGGCAAAAGCCGGCTCGACCGGGCTGATGGGGGTCTATCACTACGCTGAAAAAATCGATACCCGGGGCCTGGTGTTCATGGACACGCCCGGCTACGACCCGGTGTCCGCGACCGGCCAGGTGGCCGGCGGCGCCAATCTCATCTGCTTCACCACGGGTCGCGGCTCGACCTACGGCTGCAAGCCCACGCCCTCCCTGAAGATAGCCACCAACACCCGCCTGTTCCAGCACATGGAGCTGGACATGGACTTCAACGCGGGTGGCATTGTCGACGGTGTGGAATCGGTGGCCGAGGCCGGTGAACGGTTGTTCCGGTTGATGCTGCAGGCCGCTTCCGGAAGCCGCACCCGCAGCGAGGAAAACGGCCTGGGCGATAACGAATTCCTGCCCTGGCAGATCGGTGCGGTGATGTGAGTCGTTGCACTCTTTCCCACATCAATGAACACGATCAAGCGGCTATGGTAGCCTTTGCGGACTCTCAGATGGACGCCCACCCATGGTCTCACCGATCAATCCCGCCGAACGCAAGCCGTACCAGAAAATCGCTGATCAACTGCGCAACTACATTGCCGAGGGGGAGTTCAAGACGGGCGCAAGACTTCCCCCCGAGCGAGATTTGACCCAGCTTCTCGGGGTTTCCAGGCCGTCCCTTCGCGAGGCGCTGATCGCCCTGGAAATCGACGGCGACATCGAGATCAAGATGGGCTCCGGCGTGTACGTACGGGCCAGGTCCGGCGATGCAAAAAAACCGAGCATGACCTTGGGCGAGAGTCCCTCGGAACTCATGCAGGCTCGTGCCTTGATCGAGGGCGAGTCGGTGATCCTGGCGTGTCTGCATGGCAAGAAAAGCGACTACCGCTACCTGCAGGAATGCATCGATGCCATGCGCGCGAGCATCGCCAGTGGTCTGCCGCCGTTGGAGGATGACCGCAGATTTCATCAGCGCCTGGCGAAAATGAGCGGCAACTCCGCCCTGGTGCGGATCATCACCGCCCTGTTCGATGAACGTCACAATCCGATTTCGGCGCACCTGAGCAAACACGCGGAGAACGCACTGACGTGGGAGGCGGCAGTCGTCGAACATGAAGCAATCCTGCACGCCGTAGCCGGCAAGGATGTGCTCGGCGCCCAAACCTCGATGCGCCAGCACCTGAGCCGCTCGGAAAACCGCTGGCTGCGGGCGCTCGAACCTGAAGCCCCCGCCGACTAGCCCCACCCGTTCAATCCTCTGAACACAGAACTGTTTGGTCCGGGGACATGGTGGAACTGTGGCGAGGGGATTTATCCCCGCTGGGGTGCGCAGCGACCCCAAACCGGTTGAATACGATTTGCCTGATGCACCGAGGTGCCTGGGTTCAGGACTGCTGCGCAGCCCAGCGGGGATAAATCCCCTCGCCACAAAAGCCCCGGCGTCCTGACGTTTGCCTCGATTGATGCTGGTACCCGCTTTTGTGGCGAGGGGGCTTGCTTCCGCTGGGTTGCGCAGCGACCCCAATCCGGTTGAACGCGATTTGCCTGATGCACCGAGGTGCCTGTTTCAGGGGCTGCTGCGCAGCCCAGCGGGGATAAACCCCCTCGCCACAAAAGCCCCCGCGTCCTGACGCTTGCCTCAATTGATGCTGGTACCGCTTTTGTGGCGAGGGAGCTTGCTCCCGCTGGGGTGCGCAGCGCCCCCAAACCGGTTGAATACGATTGGCCTGATGCACCGAGGTGCCTGGGTTCAGGACTGCTGCGCAGCCCAGCGGGGATAAATCCCCTCGCCACAAAAGCCCCGGCGTCCTGACGCTTGCCTCGCTTGATGCTGGTACCGCTTTTGTGGCGAGGGAGCTTGCTCCCGCTGGGGTGCGCAGCGCCCCCAATCCGGTTGAATACGACTTGCCTGATGCACCGAGGTGCCTGGGTTCAGGACTGCTGCGCAGCCCAGCGGGAGCAAGCTCCCTCGCCACGGGGTGTTGCTCGGGATTTAGTGTGCTGTTTGGTCCAGTTGTCGGCGCACGGCCAGTTCCACGCCGCGGATTTCCGCCAGGCCCTTGAGGCGGCCGATCAGGGAGTAGCCGGGATTGCTCTTGCGATGCTGGTCGTCGAGCAACTGATGCCCATGATCTGGACGCAGCGGCAAGCGCGGGCCGCCTTCTCGCTCGCGCCGGCGCTCTTCGGCCACCAGGGCACTGATGACCCCGACCATATCGACGTCCCCAGCCAGGTGATGAGCTTCATGAAAGCTGCGTGGATCGGCTTCCCGACGGGTCGAACGCAGGTGAGTGAAGTAGATGAACGGCGCAAATTGCCTGGCCATCGCCACCAGGTCGTTGTCCTCACGCACGCCATAGGAGCCGGTACAGAACGTCAGGCCATTGGCCGGGCTTGGCGCGGCATCCAGCAACCATTGGGCGTCTTCGGCGGTAGAAAGAATGCGCGGCAGCCCGAGCAATGCCCGGGGCGGGTCGTCCGGATGGATCGCCATGCGCACGCCCACCTCCTCCGCAACCGGAATCACCGCGCGCAAAAAATACCCCAGGTGCTCACGCAACCTGGCCTCGTCGATGTCGGCGTAGGTACGCAGCAACTCGCGGAATTTGTCCAGGCTGTAGTGTTCTTCGGCGCCGGGCAATCCAGCGATCAGGGTATCGACCAAAGCTTCGCGCCCGGCCGGCGACAGTTGTTCGAAATAGGCCTTGGCCTGCCGGATATCCTCGGCGCTGTACTCGTCTTGCGCTCCCGGCCGCTGGAGGATGAACAGGTCGAAGGCGGCGAACGCAGTCTGGTCGAAGCGCAAGGCCCAACCGCCATCCGCCAGTTCATACGTCAGGTCGGTGCGGGTCCAGTCCAGCACCGGCATGAAGTTGTAGCAGACGATATCGATACCGCAGCTCGCCAGGTTACGCACGCTTTGCTGGTAGTTGGCGATGTACTCGTCACGACGGCCGCAGCCGCGCTTGATGTCTTCGTGCACCGGAATGCTTTCCACCACCGACCAGGTCAAGCCGGCCGCTTCGATCAGCGCCTTGCGCGCCGCGATGGCGTCCACCGGCCAGACCTGGCCATTGGGAATCTCGTGCAACGCGGTGACGATGCCGGTCGCACCGGTCTGGCGAACGTCTGCCAGGGAAATCGGATCTTTGGGGCCAAACCAACGCCATGTCTGTTCCATGTTCTTCTCCTTGTTATCAGTTGGGTGCGGCAAAGGTGTGCAACAGGCTGTCGACGCCATCGCGGGTCAAGGCGTCATAGGCGTGGTGCACGGCGTCGCGAAATACGGCGCGAGCCGACAGCGCCGGCGGGAAGACTTCTTCCAGGTCGAGAAAAGCATCGACCCGCGATGCGCCGTCGAAGCGTCCCGCAACGTCGGCAAAGGTTGCGCTCAGCGGGTCGTCAACCACATGCGCCGGTCGGCCGGGCAACGGCTGCGTGCAGTAATGAATCCAGGCGGCAATTCCCAGCGCGGTGCAGTCGATGCCGCGCCCTTGGTCGAGCAATTGCTCTGCGCCAAGCAACCAGCGTTGCGGCAGTTTTTGCGAACCGTCCATGGCAATCTGGCGCAAGCGGTGTTGCAGGCTGTCATTGGCGAAGCGCGCCAGCAGGTCGCGACCGTAAACCAACAGGTCGATTCCTGCCGGCATGTCCAGCGAGGGCGCAGCTTCCTCGGTCATGTAGCGCTCGATGAAATGCGCCAGCCTTACATCGCTGACAGCCTCGAAGACTGACTCATGCCCGGCCAGCAGCCCCACATAGGCCAGCAACGAATGGCTGCCGTTGAGCATGCGCAATTTCATGGTTTCGAACGGGCGCACATCGTCGACCATCTGCACGCCTTCGGCTTCCCAGTCCGGTCGACCAAGGGGAAAGTGGTCCTCGATCACCCACTGGCTGAAGCTTTCACAGACCACGGCGGCGCGGTCGTGGCAGTCCAATTGTTGCGCCAGCCGGGCGAACGACTCCTCGTCCATCGCCGGCACGATGCGGTCGACCATGCAGCTGGGAAATGCCACCTGTTGCTCGATCCACTGCGCCAGCGCCTGATCCTGCAACGCCGCCAATGCGCTTACCGCCTGGCGGGTGCGCTGGCCGTTGTCGGGCATGTTGTCACAGCACAACACGGTAAACGCCGGGACGCCCGCGGCGCGACGACGACGCAGGGCTTCCAGTACGATGCCGGGCGCCGAGCGCGGCGCCCGCGGATGGGCGATGTCATGGGCAATTGTCGGATCCTCACGGCGCAACTGCCCTGAAGAAGGGCTCAGGCAGTAGCCTTTTTCAGTGACGGTGAGCGTGACGATCCGCGTCTGCGGCGCGGCCATGCGTTGCAACAACTGCTCCAGCTCCTGACCGCCCTCGCCCGCATACAAGGCCTCGCGCAACACGCCGATTTCCCGCAGCGTCACCTGCTCGCGGTCACGATACTCCGCCACATGGTAACGACCGTCCTGCTCGCGCAATTGCTCGACCAAAGCGTGATTGGAGCGCAGGTTGGCGCTGCACAAGCCCCAGTCGCTGTCGCCGTGGCGATTGAGATTGCGTTGCAGGTACACCGCCTGATGCGCCCGGTGAAAGGCCCCCAGGCCCAGGTGCACGATGCCGATCTCGCGGGCCTGGCCAGTGGCGGGAACGCGTTGGTTGAGCGACATGGCTATCCTCCTTCAGGGATGGTCGAGGGCTGGACGCGGCTGGACGCCTGCATCGGCCTGCGGCGCGACACCTGCCACCGCCAGCGGCTTGACGTAACGCGCCACGCACAGCGCGCCGATGATGGTCAGCAGGCCCGCCAGCAGGAACGCGCTGGTGAACGAGCCGGTGAACTGGACGATGAACCCGGTCAGGGTCGGCCCGATGATGCCCGAGGTGTTGGCCAGGAAATGCATGAAGCCACTGACGCCGCCGACACGCGCCGCAGGCACTGTATCCTGGATGATCGCCCAATAGATCGCGCCGGTGAGGTAGAGGAAAAACACCGCCAGCGCCACCAGGATGACGGCCGGATACAGCGTCTTCACCACCCCGGCGACGCCGATGCAACCGGCGCAGGCCAACAGGCAAGTCACCAGCACGACTTTGCGCGAGAACATGATCCGCCCGGTCTTCTTGAACACGAAGTCGGAAATGAACCCACCCAATGCCAGACCCAGGAAGCCCAGCAGCCAGGGGATGACCGTGGCGATGCTCATGTCCTTGACGTTCAGGCCGTGGGCCATGGTGAGATAACTGGGGAACCAGGTCAGGAAGAAGAACAGCGTGTAGTTATAGGAAAAGAACGCCAGGGAGGTGAACAGCACCGTCGGCTGCTTGAGGTAGAACCGCAGCGGGAATACCGGTTGCGACGCCAGCTCGCTCTGCCCCTCGGCCCGCAGGATATCCTCGGCGCCCTCGCCCTCGGGCTTTTCCTTGACGAACTTGTACCAGATTGCCGCCCAGATCAGGCCGACCAGCATGATGATGATGAACGACACCTTCCAGCCGTAGGTGACCGCAATGAAGCCCACCACCGGACCGGAAATCGCCCCGCCCAGCGGCGTGCCGGACATCGAGGCACCGAGGGCTCGTGCCCGGCGCTTGGGGGTGTACCAGTTGTTCACCATCTTGCTGGTGGTGACGCTCAGCGGACCTTCGCCCATGCCGAACAGGATCCGGATGAGCACCAGCGACGCGAAGCCCACCGTCAGCACCGTGAGGCCGCTGAACAACGACCACAGGACCATGGCCAGCAGCAACGTGGTCTTGGCGCCATAACGGTCGGCGGCCCAGCCACCGATGAAGTTGAAGGCGGCATAACCGACGAAAAAGCTGCTGAAGATCATGCCCATCTCACCCGTACTCAGACCGTAGTCCTTCTGGATGAACGGCGCCGCCACAGACAATGCCGACCGGTCGAGGTAATTGATCACCCCGGCCAGGAACAGCATGATGATGATTAAGCTACGTCCTTGACCAAACATGGTGGAACCTCCCGCTTGTTGTGTTTATTCGGTGAGGGTGCCCATGACAGGCACGATGAAACCGGTGATGCAGACGGCTCAGTGAAGGGCGCCCGTCAGCTCCACCAGGACTTTTCGGGTTTGCTCGGGGTGCTTCTCGATCAGGTCGATGGCGCCGGGCATTTCATCGAAGCTGACGCGATGGCTGATCAGGTCCTGGACCTGCAATTTGTCGCTGGCGATCAGTTCGATCACCCGCGCAAACTTGCGGTTGTTGAGCCTGGAACCGACCAGGGTCAATTCCTTCTTGATCATTTCCAACTGCACCAGATCGCTGGGCGTGGCATTGAAGCCGAGCAATCCGATGCGCCCGGCCGGCGAGGCCAGGCGCACCATCTGCGGCATCAGCGCCGGAATGCAGGCAGCATCGACGATCAACGGCACGCCCTCGCCCTGGGTGTGCTCACGCATCAGCGCTTCGACATCGACTTGCTGGCCGTTGAGGGTCCGACTGGCGCCCAGCGCACGCGCTGTCTCCAGGCGGCTGTCGATGACATCGGTCACGGTGATGTCGGTCATTCCCAGCGCCCGGGCCATTTGCACCAGGGTCAGGCCGATCACGCCGGCGCCGTAGATCAACACGCTGTCACCCGGCTGCGGCTGCATCCGATCGAGCACGTTCAGGGCAATGGAATAAGGCTCCACCAGGGCGCCGTGGCTGAGGGACATCAAATCGGGCAAGCGGTGGGCGTTCTCGGCCGGGACGCAGACCTGCTCGCTGAAGCCGCCGTCACGATGCACGCCGATCACTTGCAGCCGCGTGCAGACGTTCGGCCGCCCAATGCGGCAGGGATAACAGGTGCCGCAACTGATCACCGGATCGATGCACACCCGGTCGCCTGTCTGGAGGTGCTCGACACCTTCACCGACCTGCCGGATCACTCCGGAGAATTCATGGCCGGTGACCCTGGGGAAACGCACGAATGCGTTCTGCCCGTGAATGATGTGCATGTCCGAGCCACAGATGCCGGCATACGCCACATCGACCAGCACCTCGCCACGAGCGACCTCGGGGCGGTCGACCTGGGCCAGGCCGAACTCGAAGGGTGCTCTTACCTGGAACGCTTTCATCGGATGACTCCTGGCGGGACATTCGTCCCGTTTCCTTGAATGGGTTGAAACCGTTTCACCAATGCCACAGCGTGCCGTCTTCAAGACGGTTGACCGGCAGGCTGGCGCGTTTGTAGGGGTATTGGCGGGCAAGCTCTTCATCGATATCGACGCCATGCCCTGGCGTTTCGCCCGGGGTGAAATGGCCGTCCTCGAAGCGATACGCATGAGGGAAGACCTCATCGATGCGGTCTTCGTGAGGCATGTGTTCCTGGATGCCGAAGTTCGGCACCCACGTATCGAAATGCAGGGCCGCGCCCATGCACACTGGTGACAGGTCGGTGGCCCCGTGAAAACCGGTACGCACCTGGAACAGCGCGGCGAAATCGGCAATTCGCCGCACGTGGGTAATGCCGCCGGCATGCGCCAGCGTCGTGCGGATGTAGTCGATCAACTGTTCCTGGATCAGTTCGCGGCAGTCATGGATCGAGTTGAACACCTCGCCCACCGCCAGCGGCGTGGTGGTGTGCTGGCGGATCAGGCGGAAGCTCTGCTGGTTTTCCGCCGGCGTGCAGTCTTCCAGCCAGAACAGGTTGTACGGTTCCACGGCCTTGCCCAGGCGCCCGGCCTCGATGGGCGTCAGGCGATGATGCACGTCGTGGAGAATGTGCAGGTCGTCGCCAAAACGTTCGCGCACGGCGGCAAACAGCTTGGGTACGTAATTGAGGTATTTGGCGGTGTCCCAGACGTGTTCCGCGGGCAGGTCGCTGTCGGCCGGCTCGTAACGCTCGCCACTGCGTTTGGCGACCCCGTACGTCGTGGCAATGCCCGGGACTCCGCATTGCACCCGCACGGCCTTGTAGCCCAGCTCGACATGACGGGCGACTTCGTCCAGGCAGCCTTCGATGTCCTTGCCGGTGGCGTGCCCGTAGACCATCACCCGCTCACGGCTCTTGCCGCCTAGCAATTGGTACAGCGGCATGTTCGCGGCCTTGGCCTTGATGTCCCAGAGCGCCACGTCGACGGCGGCGATGGCCGTCATGGTCACCGGCCCCCGGCGCCAATAAGCGCCGCGATAGAGGTATTGCCAGATGTCCTCGATGCGATGGGCATCGCGGCCGATCAACGCAGGAAGAACGTGCTCTTCCAGATACGCGACGACGGCCAGTTCGCGGCCATTCAACGTGGCATCGCCGATGCCGTAGATGCCTTCGTCGGTGACAATCTTCAACGTGACCAGGTTGCGCCCCGGGCAGGTAACAATGACACGCGCTTCAACGATTTTCATAAGTCAGACCTGTTCGACAAAAGGAAGTGAGGACGTGCCCATGCTCGGCATGGCCGCCTGCGGAATCAGCGCGCCCCGGTACTGGACGACCTCGGCAGCCAGGCGATGGCCCCAGCGGGCGGCCTGCTGCGGATCACCACCGCGCAGATGGCAGGCCAGGTACGCAGCGTTGAACGAATCACCGGCAGCGGTGGTGTCGATGACCTGCGCGACGGTCTGTGCGGGCACTTCGAAACGCCCCTCGGGACACTGGATCAGGCAACTGGCCGCGCCACGCTTGAGGGCGACTTCGCGGACTCCCGCCTCGGCGTAGGCGCTGAACAAGGCATCAGGGTCGTGGTAGCCGAACAGGCTCGCGTCGTCTTCCCAAGTCACCAGCGCCAGGTCGCTCAGGTGCAGCAGATCGCGATAGGCCTGCCGAGCCGTTTCAGGGTTGGGCCAAAGGTGGGGACGGTAGTTGTTATCGAAGACGATACGCGTGCCCGCCCGGCGAGCCCGGTGCAAGGCATGGATCAGGCGCTCGCGCCCCTCCGGCAGGAGGATCGCCAGGGTGATGCCGCTCAGGTAGACATAGTCGTAATCGGCCAGCGCAGCGAGCACGGCCTCGGCCTCGGCGCCTTCGAACATGCGCCGCGCCGCCGCTTCCCCGCGCCAGTAGAGGAACCGCCGCTCGCCGTGTGGATCGGTCTGGATGAAGTACAACCCCGGCAGCGCGTCTTCAATCACCCGGACATGCGCATCGCCAATACCTTCGTCCAGCCAGGACTGGCGCATGGCCGCGCTGAATGCGTCGTTGCCCACCGCGGTCATGTAGTCCACGGCGACAGCGCCACGTGGATTCAATCGGGCCAGGTAGACCGCGGTGTTAAGCGTATCGCCACCGAAGGTCTGCGTGATCTCGGCATCCGGCCCGCCGCGCACCTCGATCATGCACTCACCCACCAGCGCGACCTTCAGCGGTCGGGGGAAGCGGGTGTCCGGGCCATGGTTGAGTGTCAAATCCATCATTACGCGCCTTTCTTGTTTTTAAAACGGCGTTTCATTTTTATCTCAAGGCCCGAGTCTAGTCAGATTTCCGGCCTCGTCAAGCAAAAATGAAACAGCGTTTTGTTCTGCTTGCGTATATCCTTGGGTTTTACTTTCACGTTGGAGCCTTCATGGACAACAGCGTCATTCCCAACAACGATCTGGTGTCGGCGGTTGGCCGGACCATGGCCGTGCTCGAAGCCCTGGCCGAGCATCCGGAAGAAAGCGGCGTGTCGGAAATCGCCACCAAACTGGACATGTCCAAGGCCACGGTTTATCGCTTCCTGCAGTCACTCAAGGCTCGCGGGTATGTGGTGCAGGATGCCGAAGACCGTTATCGCCTCAGCGTCCGGCTGTTCGAACTGGGCGCCCAGGCCCTGCCCCATCTGGACATCGTTCGCGAAGCGGAGCCGGGGATGCGCCGGATCAACGAGCTGACCGGCGAGACCGTGCACCTGGGGATCCTTGACGAAGGCAGCATCGTCTACGTGCACAAGATCGACTCCAAGTACAACCTGCGCATGTACTCGCGCATTGGCCGACGGGCGCCGTTGTATTGCACCGGCATCGGCAAGGTGCTGATGGCGTGGCTGGAAGAGGAAGAGCTGCTCGCGCACCTCGCGCAGGAAAGCTTCGAACGTCGTACGGCCAATACCTTGACCAGTGTCGAGGCGTATCTGCAGGAGTTGGAGATTGTTCGCCAGCAGGGCTATGCCGAGGATCACGAAGAATTCGAAGACAACATGCGCTGCCTGGCGGCACCGATCCGCGACCGGTTCGGCCATGTGATCGGCGGGATGAGCGTTTCATTCCCGTGCTTTCGCTTCAGGGAAGAATTGAAGCAGGACTACGTCAAGCAACTGATGCAGGCGACGCAGCAGATTTCAGCTCAGTTGGGTTGGCATGCAGTTGAGCGCTAGATCCGACGACAAACCCGTGGCGAGGGAGCTTGCTCCCGCTGGGCCGCAAAGCGGCCCCTTTTTTTGGGCCTGCTGCGCAGTCCAGCGCGAGCAAGCTCCCTCGCCACAGGACCGTCGTTGCTCTCAAATGAACTGCATTACCTGTGGGAGCGAGCCTGCTCGCGAAGACGTCGGCACATCCAACATCACTGCAAGCTGACCCTCCGCTTTCGCGAGCAGGCTCGCTCCCACAGGGATAAGTGTTCAGCCTTGCATTCAGCTTGCTTCTACAGTCTTTAACGCCCAAACGTTATTTCGCGAACAGCTGGCTCATGTCCTTGAACGCCTTGAACTCCAGCGCATTGCCGCAAGGGTCGAACAGGAACATCGTCGCCTGCTCGCCCACCTGGCCCTTGAAGCGGATGTAGGGTTCGATCACGAATTCGGTACCGAACGACTTCAATCGCTCGGCCAGCGCTTCCCATTCAGCCCAACCCAACACGACGCCGAAGTGCGGCACCGGCACATCGTGCCCATCCACGGCATTGCTGTGCGCGTTTTCCTGGGAAGCGGTCTTCGGATGCTCGTGGATCACCAACTGGTGCCCGTAGAAGTTGAAGTCGACCCATTGATCACTGGAACGGCCCTCCTCCAGCCCGAACACCTGGCCATAAAAGTTTCGGGCTGCCGCGAGGTCATAAACCGGGATTGCGAGATGGAAGGGTGAAAGGCTCATCAGGACTCCAAATGACAATATTCTTGTTCAAGGGCACGCTTATCAAGGCGTGCCCTATCGTAGGCGCGGCCACTGAACAATAAAATCAATATAAATTTCTCAGAATCACAATTATTCTTGATGAATGATCAAAGAACTCAAGACCCTCATCGCCGTGGCGCGCGAAGGCACTTTTGCCGCCGCCGGGCACAGGATCGGCCTCACCCAGGCGGCAGTCAGCGCGCAGATCCAGCGTCTGGAAGCCGAACTGGGCTTCGAGCTGTTCGACCGCAAGGGACGCTCGGCCCACCTCAACAAACGGGGCCAGCAGATACTCCTGCAAGCCCAGGAGCTGCTCCGTCTTTACGACAATCTCGGTTCCACCCTGCCCGGACTACCCGCCAGCGTCCTGGTAAATATCGGCGCGATCGCCTCCGTCCAGCGCTCCTACCTGCCGGACGCCCTCGCCAGGTTCCACCAGCAGTGTCCGCAATGCCGCACGCGGGTGGTGCCAGGCCTGTCGGTCGAGTTGATCAACCTGGTGGACGCCGGCGAAATCGATCTGGCGGTGATGATCCGCCCGCCGTTCTCGCTGCAAAGCGACCTGCGCTGGACGACCCTGGCGCTTGAGCCCTACCGGTTGATCGTCCCCCGTGGAATGCTCGGCGAGGACTGGTCGGCGCTGCTGTCCAGCCAACCTTTCATCCGCTATGACCGGTCGTCCTTCGGTGGCAGGCAGGTCGACCGTTTCCTGCGGCAGATGCACTTCACCCTGCGCGAAGTGTGCGAGCTGGATGAACTGGACGCGATCATCAAACTGGTGGAAAAAGGCGTCGGTGTCGCCCTGGTGCCGCAGACATCGGCCCATCAGCCATGGCCTAAAGGTGTGCGGGCGCTCGACTTGGGCCAGCACACTTTTCACCGCGATATCGGCCTCATCCATCGCTCGCGACAGAGCCTTGCCGACCCCGTCGCGACCTTGGCCGAACTGATTCAAGAGCAGGCCGGCGGTGGTGTTGGATAACGCCCTC
Organism: Pseudomonas sp. Z1-29; assembly: GCF_051131995.1. Classification (NCBI taxonomy): domain Bacteria; kingdom Pseudomonadati; phylum Pseudomonadota; class Gammaproteobacteria; order Pseudomonadales; family Pseudomonadaceae; genus Pseudomonas; species Pseudomonas sp. Z1-29. Next base: position 3,426,033 of record NZ_CP071645.1, read on the forward strand.
TGCAGCGGCTACCAGACCGCGATATGCGAATCCGCGCGCGGTTCGGTCCCGCCACACAAGACGCCAGTGACCGGATCGCGCAGGATGATCTGGCCGCGCCCGTAATCGGTCAGGTCGCTGGCGACCTGAACCTCGTGGCCGCGGCGTGCCAGGGCATTGACCAGGTCCCGTGAAGCGCCCTGCTCGATGCCGACCTTCATCTCGCCCAGCCACTGCCAGCGCGGCGCATCCAGGGCCGCTTGCGGGTTCAGGCCGAAATCCACCAGGTTCATGACCATTTGCACATGTCCCTGGGGTTGCATGTAGCCGCCCATCACGCCAAAAGGGCCGAGGGCCTCGCCATCACGGGTAAGGAACCCGGGAATGATGGTATGGAAGGTCTTCTTGCCTGGGGCCAGGCAATTGGCGTGGGCCGGATCGAGGCTGAACTCCTGGCCGCGATTCTGCAGGGCGATTCCGCTGTCGGGCAGCACCACGCCGGAGCCGAACCCGTGGTAATTGCTCTGGATGAACGAGACCATATTGCCCTCGCCGTCGGCAGTCGCCAGGTACACCGTGCCGCTGGCGTGGGGATCGCCGGGCTTCGGCGGTTGGGCCTGTTCGCCGATCTGTCCGCGACGGCGGGCGCTGTAGTCATCACTGAGCAAATCGGCCACCGCCACGCGCATGTGCAGGGGGTCGGTGATGTGGTGCAGGCCGTCGCTGTAGGCGAGCTTCATCGCCTCCAACTGGCGATGCCAGGTCTGCTGGCTGTCACGGTGATCGAAGTCGAAGCCTTCAAGTATTTTCAACGCCATCAAGGCCACGAGGCCCTGCCCGCTCGGAGGGATCTCCCAGACATCGACGCCACGGTAATTGACGTGGATGGGGTCAACCCACTGGGCGCGATAATCCCTCAGGTCCGAGGCACGCAGGTAGCCGCCGCTGGCTCGGGAATGGGCATCCAGGCGCTCGGCCAATGCGCCGCGATAGAGGCTTTCGCAGCACGTGTCGGCCAGGTCCTGGAGCGTGCGGGCCTGGGCCGGGTTGCAGAAAATCTCCCCGGCCCGTGGCGCGCGACCTTCGATGAGAAAGGTATCGAACCAGGCCTCCAGGACCGGATCGCGATGAGGCGTGAGCTCGTTCAACGCGACCTGCCATTGATGGGCAACCACCGGCGACACTACAAAACCGTCCCGCGCCAGGCTGATCGCCGGTTGCAGCAGCTCGGCAAAAGGCAGCTTGCCGAAGCGCCGGGACAGCTCGGCCCAGGCCGACGGGCAGCCGGGAACGGTGACGGGTGTCCAGCCATACACCGGCATTTGTTCATGGCCGGCCGCCCTGACCGCCTCGATGCTCAAGGCCGCCGGTGCATGGCCGTTGCCGTTGAGCCCATGCAACTGGCCCTTGCACCAGACCAACGCGAAGGCGTCGCCGCCGATACCGCAGCCGGTGGGCTCCACCACCGTCAGCGCCGCCGCCGTGGCGATGGCGGCGTCGATGGCGTTGCCGCCTTTTTGCATGATCTCGATGCCCGCCTGGGCTGCCAGGGGCTGGGACGCGGCGACCATGCCGCGACGGGCAAAAACGCTCTGGCGCTGCGAAGGATAGGGGTATTCGTGGGCAGAAAATTTCAGCATGGCAAAGGCTCTTCAATACGGGAATTCATGGCCGGGAAAGGTCACAGCACGCGACTGAGAAAGGCCCGGGTGCGCGGGTGGATGGGGTGACAGAAAATCTGCTCCGGCGGCCCTTGCTCGATGAGCTCGCCCTGATCGAGCACCACCACGCGGTCCGCCACTTCGCGGGCAAAGCCCATCTCGTGGGTCACCACGACCATGGTCATGCCCTCCTCGGCCAACTCCTTCATCACCTGCAGGACCTCGCCAACGGTTTCCGGGTCGAGGGCGCTGGTCGGTTCGTCGAACAGCATGGCCTGGGGTTTCATCGCCAGCGCGCGGGCAATCGCCACCCGCTGTTGCTGGCCGCCGGAAAGCATCGACGGGTAGTGATCGGCCTTGTCCGCCAGGCCGACCCGCTCCAGCAAGCCGCGAGCCTGTTCCAGCGCTGCGGCGCGAGGCACGCCGAGCACCTGGATCGGCGCCTCGATGATGTTCTCCAGGGCGGTCATGTGGGGGAACAGATTGAAGCGCTGGAACACCATGCCGATGTCCCTTCGTTGGCGGGCGATGTTGCGCTCCGACTCACGCACCAGGCTGCCGTCGGCCCGCTCGCGGTAACCCATGGCCTGGCCATTGACGCGAATGCGTCCGCCCTGGATGTCTTCCAGCAGATTGATGCAACGGATGAAGGTGGTCTTGCCGGAGCCTGACGCACCGATCAGCACCACCACTTCACCGCGCCGCACCTGCAGCGAGATGCCCTTGAGAATCTGCAACTCACCGAAGGACTTGTGCACGTCCAGCGCCTCGATGATCAGCTCTTCACTCTTGTGCGCCATGGTCAACGTGCCCTCAGCAGGTTCAAGGTGCTGCGACCAAACATCCGCAGCGACGCCGGTGGCGGTGATGACGGCCGGTCCGACTGGCCGAAACGGCCCTCCAGCCAGCGCTGGAAAAAGCCCCACAGGGTGGTCAGCAGCAGGAAATAGATCGCCACCACCAGGTACAACTCGAACACCCGGAACGTCGCCGACGTGACCATCTGGGTACTGAGCAGCAGTTCCTGCACGCCGATCACGCTGACCAGCGTGGTGTTCTTGAGCATCACGTTGAACTCGTTGCCCAGCGGCGGAACGATGACCCGGAACGCCTGGGGCAAGACAATGCGACGCATCAGCTTGGCGAAGGTCATGCCCAGGGAACGTCCGGCCTCGTATTGGCCCTTGTCCACCGCACCGATGCCGGCGCGGATGATCTCGGCCATGTAGGCGCCCTCGTTGAGGCCCAGGGCGATGATCGCCGCCTGGATATTGCCGGGCACCACCAGGCCGAACAGTTCGATGTCTTCGAAGCGGAAAATCCCGCCGGCGGCCAGCGCGGTGTAGAGAAAGACGATCTGCACCAGCAACGGCGTACCGCGCATCAGCCACACGTAGAAGCGCACCGGCAGGTGCAGCAGCGGGTTCTTCGACAACCGCAGCAGCGCGGCCGCCAGCCCCAGGGCACAGCCGAGCAGCATCGCCAGCACGCTGATCAGGCAGGTCAGCCACAGCCCGGTGAGGTACACCTCACTGGGCTGCAACAGGTACTGCCAGAACACATCCCAATTGAAATTCATCGACGGTTCGCCTCAATCAAGGGTGTCACTGGAGACATGCCATTTGCCGAGCAGTTGGCTGTAGCTGCCATCGCTGCGCATATCGCCGATCACCTGCTGCACGGCGGCGGTCAGTTGCGGATCGTCCTTGCGAATACCCAGGCCGGTGAGAATCCGGCTGAACGCCGGCACGCCTTCCTCGAACAGGTCGGGGGCCATGGTGGCGTAGTAACCGGCGGTTTCCACGGTGGTGCCGTAGGCGTCGACCTGGCTGATGCGCAGGGCCTGGAAGGCATCGGTGTCGGTGTTGTAGACCACCAGCTTCATCGGCGGCTTGCCGGCCTTGGCCAGAGTTTCGTTCTCAGCGTCGAGCAGGGTCTTGATGGTCGAACCGTTGAGTACCGCGACCTTGTGGCCGGAGAGACTCTGCAGCGTCTTCAAGCCCTTGGGATTGCCCTTGGGCACCACCACCGCCTGGCTGGAATACATGTAGTTGACGATGTCGATCACCTCGCGGCGCTCGGGCTTGTCGAACAGCTGGTCGACGATCATGTCGCACTGCCGGGCCAGCAGCGCCGGAAGCAGTCCCGAGAAGGGAATGACCCGCCATTCGACCTTCTTGTCGCCCAGGCGCTTGGCGATTTCCAGCCCCAGGTCCACGGTCAGTCCCTTGGGTTTCTGCGCCGCATCGAAGGACACCAGCGGTGGCGAATCCATGCCCGAGCAATAGACGAGTTTATCGGCCTTGAGCAGACGCTCCGGGACAACGGGCGCAGCCGCCGCCCATTGCGCGAAGAAACCCAAGTATAAAGCGGCGACCAACAGGCGAGGCTTATGCATGACCAGACACTCCAGTTCAGTAAATGACGGCAGTACTCAAAGTCAAAACACGGGGCAGGCTTAAAGCCTGCTCTCGTTATTTTTTCGATTGCAGAAACTCGATCAATTCAGGAACGGTGCCCTCGATGTGCGCACGCACCACCGCCTCGGCCTTCCCCGCATCGCCTGCACGCAGGGCATCGAGGATCAACGTGTGCTCCTGGCGCGCACTCAGGGGCTTTTCCACGTGCTGCAGCCACAGGCGCATCGGCGCTTCGATCAGCGAATAAAGCGCGCTGATCTGCTTCAGCAAGCGCGGGCGACCGCTGAGGCTGCATAGATATTCATGGAACGCGCGATGGCGGCTGACCCACTCGGCGCTTTCCTCGCGATAGTCGTCCATCTCGTCCAGCAGGCGTTCCAGGGCGGCCAGTTGACGCTCGCCGATTTTCGCCGTGGCAACGCGGACCGCCAGGCCTTCGAGGGCGCTGCGCATTTCAAAGACTTCGTGCAGTTCGTCAATGTCCAGGCCACTGACCACCGCGCCGCGATTGGGCCGCAGGGTCACCAGGCCCTGGGCATCCAGACGCCGGAAGGCCTCGCGCACGGGCATGCGGCTCATGCCGATCTCGTTGGCGATGTCCTCGGCGATCAGCCGGTCGCCTTTGCGCAGGCGACCGCCGCAAATGGCTTCGAGCAGAAAGTTGTAGGCTTCTTCCTCGGCAGTGATGGGCGGACGTTCAGCGTAGGTCGGGGCAAACTGCATGGCAGCACCTTCTGCATTTTTGTATCCAATTATCCATGGATTCACAAAAGCAGCATGCGTGCCAACCGCGCCGCTGGTTGTACAAGGGATTGATTTTGAGGAAGTTGTTGAGGAAAACGGCGGGCGCGCTACAGGCTGGGTCGCACCCGGTGTGCTACCAAACAGCTCAGCGGCTGCCTTTTATGAGTGCAGGACAGCGCTTCGGTAACACCGCGATGCCGTTCACTTAAGGCATGTTCATGCGGGTGCCCGGGGTGTATCGGAAGGCGACTCACCAAACAGCGCCCGGTAATGGGCGGCAAAGTGGCTCAGGTGGAAAAAACCCATCGCCACGGCGATCTCGCTGACATTCAGCGCGGTCGCGCGGGTGCTGATCAAACGACGACGCACCGCATTGAGCCGCAGGTTGCGCAAATACTCCACCGGACGTATCCCGGTGACCGCCTGGAAGCTGTTCTGCAGGGTCCTGCGGCTCACGCGCAATTGTTCGCACAGGTCCAGGATGCTCAACGGCACTTCGGCGCTGGCCATGACCAATTCCTGGCACCGCTTGACCAGGTAGGCATTGACGGCAACGTTGCCGCGACGCCCACGCACCTCGTCCGAGGCATGGCTGAACAGATCGAGGAAAGCATTGAGCAGGACGTCTTCGAGGATTTTTTCCACGGCGGGATTGGCGGCGCTCGCCTGTTCCAAAAGGTGACGAAACAGCGGTTGGATCTGCTGCTGGACCCTCGACAACACCGCTTCATCCACGCTGATTTGCGAAACGCTTTTCAGGCGTTTGAGCTGTTCGTCCGCCAGCTCATAAGCCGCCAGCTTGGCAAAACGCACCGTGTCGACGTTGGCCGCGAAGAAATGCGTGCCTTCCGGGGCGTGCAAGATGAAGTCTTCGCCGTCGCGCAACAGCACGACGCTGTGGGCGCCGACCTGGTGCCCTTGGACCACCGGCGCATTGCCCAGCGACAGGGCAATGCACAAGCGCCCTTTCGGCGCGCTACCGCGCTGCACCACGCGTTTGTCCAGCACCTCCTGGAAGATCTGGAAGCGCTCGGCGCACACCTGCCGCAGCTCGCTGGAAAGGCAGCCACGGCCGAGTTGGTCATAGACCTGATGCCAGCCGAGGATCGAACCGGCGTGTTGTTGAGGATCATTGAAGGTACGAACTTCGGCGAACATGATCGTTGTTCCTCGGTGGCCCTGCGCTTATTGCCCGATGCTGATATCCAAAGAAATCGATAAACCCCGTGGTGTCCTTGAGAGAATTGTTCTCATCGGTGAAAAACCAAAGCCAGTTCCGTGCCAAGCATGTGCAAGCGATATTCGCCGGGCCTGATGTCCAACGGCGCCAACAACGACCCGGAAAGCACCACCTGCCCCGCCTCAACGCATTGCCCATCGGCCAGTAATCGCCTGACCAGCCAACACAAATTCGACACCGGCGTGTCCTCGCGCGCCAGCACGTTTCCTTCTCCGCATGCCACCCCGTCGCATTCCAGCCGGTAGTTCACGTGGGGCAATTGATCAGGACTGAACCCCACCCGTGGCCCCAGGCAGTACAGCCCCGCGGCGGCGTTGTCGGCCAGGAACGCGCCGACGCCGAAACGCCAGCCCTGCCAGCGGCAATCGGCGATCTCAAACGCTGGCACGACCTCCGACACGGCGGCGAGGATGTCCTCGTCGCTGTGAAAACCAGGCTCCAGCGCGCGCCCGAGGACAAACGCCAATTCGATTTCCAGCTTCGGCTGGATCAGCCGTGCAAGCGCCACCGCACTGCCGGGCTCCACGGCCATGGCATCGGTCAAGCCGCCCAATACCGGCTCATCGAGCCCGAAGCGTTCCTGCGCCGCGCGACCAGCGAAAGCGACTTTCCAACCGCTCAACTGCTCACCGCCGGCCTGGCGTCGGCGCAACGCCTCGCGCTGCAAGGCGTAGCCCTTCGGTAAATCGAAAGCCTGTGATTCCAATGAAGGCAAGGCATGTACCGCCTGCGCGGCGTCGTGAAGCCGGACCAACAGATCATCTTCACGCCTCATGACAGTTGCTCCGCCAGTTTGCGCAACACGCCTTCGAGCCGCTCGGGCGTGGTGATCGCCGCGACAAACCGATCCGGCCGCACCACCACGATGCAATCGCGCACCCTGGCAAACCACTCGCCCAGACGGTTATCAACGTCTTCAATGCATATGGCGCCGTTGGCCGCCAAGGGCTGGTTGCGCCCCACGCCACTGCGCGAACGATTGATCTGGATGAAGCGCGTCTCCCAGCGCGCCCACCAGGCCGCGGTTTCTTCGCCCAGGTGCGCGGCCGGATTGACCCGATAACCGAGCACCGCGTAGGAATGCCCCAGCACCTCATCCAGCTGTCGACGCTGCCCTTGGGCATCTTCGATTGAAGGCTGGATGAACAATTGCCCGACCAGGTCATCTTCGTGCAGCTCGGCGCGCTCGTGGTAGACCAGGCCTTTGGTGATGGTCGCCTTGGGTTTGAACTTGAACTCCAGCAAGTGCGAGCGAAGGTTGTCGACGCTGTTCACCGCCTGGAACAACCAGTCCCGCACCCCAGCCATCAGTGGGTTGGTCAGGCCGAGGACCGCGCCCATGTTGTCGGCCAGCGCGATGAGGTCTGTCGCATGGCCGCGGCGCTCCTGGTCGTAACTGGCGAGTATCGCCGGTGATGCCCGGCCCTGGAGGATCGCCGCCAGTTTCCAGGCCACGTTGACCACGTCACGCAGGCCCGAGTTGAGTCCCTGCCCGGCCCAGGGCGGAGAAATGTGCGCCGCATCGCCCACCAGCGCCACGCGGCCGGCGACAAACCGCGCCGCCACTCGCGAGTTGTGGGTGTAGGCACGGATCCGGATGATTTCCAGCTGATCCACCGCATCGCCGATATGGCCACGGATCAGCTGTCGGATCGTTGTTTCTTCGCACATGCGGGCCTCGTCCTCGCCTTCCAGCAGCATGAACTCCCAACGTCGTTGCTGGTACGGCAAATAGATGCACACGAAGGGCCGCTGGGGATCGGCATGCAGGGCTGTGTACGGCGCATCCAGGGTGTCGTTGGCCGTGTCGACCACCACCCATTTGCGCGGATGGGTCAGCCCCAGCAGCTCGATACCGAGTTTCTTGCGCACGCTGGAGCGGCCGCCGTCGGCACCGATCACGTACTGTGCACTCAACTGATACAGCTCACCCTGGGCATCGCGCACCTGCAAGGTCACGCCCGCTTCATCCTGCTCCAGGTCGAGCATTTCATGGCCTTGACGCAGCTCGACGCCCGCGTGCTTGCCCAACTGCTCACGCAAGGTGCCTTCAAGCAATTGCTGCATGAAGATGTTGCGCATCGGCCAGCCATAGTGGGCCGTGCTCGGCTTGACCTCGGCAAAGCACACACCGCGTGCGTTGTAGTAACGCAGGGGCACGTTGCAGATCATGTCCCGCGCAGCCAGCTCCGCAATGCCGATGCCTTGCAGCACGCGCAGCGCTTCATCGTCCATGCCCACCGCCCGGGGATACGGCAGGATGCCCTCGGCCAATTCGAGGACGATGCAGTCGATGCCGTACAGCCCCATGTAATGCGCCGCCGTGATCCCGTTCGGGCCGCCGCCCACGATGACAACCTGGGTTTTGTCCTGCTTCATCGCTATCCACCGCTTTATTGTTGTAGTTGCAAGAGTTGATCACGCAGGTAATCCGCGACAACCCGGTTGAACACGTCGCCCTGGTCGTCATGGACATAATGGCTGGCGTCCGCGATTTCCGCCGTCAGCACCCGCGGATTGGCCTCGCGCATCGCCTCCAGGGTTGCCAACGGAAGAAAATCCGAACGCGCGCCACGGATGAACAGCGTCGGGCAGTCCAGCGCCCGCACCGCGGGCCACAGATCAGTCGGGGTGATGCTCAGGCGCGCCTCGGCAATGCCCTTCTGGTCATGACGCCATTCGATGCCCGTCGGCGTCTGCTTCATGGAAAAGCGCAATCGGGACGCCAGCGCATCGGCCGACAGACCCGGTCGCGACTGCCGCCAGAACTGCGCGGCGCTGTCCCAGTCGGGAAACACCAGCGGCGTCTGGCTCATCTCGCGGCGGATACGCTCGGCGCCCTCGCCACGGATCGACGAACCGGGGCCGATGTCCTCGATTACCAGCGCGTGCAGTCGCCCTGGATTGAGCCGGGCGTACTCCAGCGCGTTGGTGCCGCCGAGGGAATGGCCCACCAGGACAAAACGCTCCAGGCCCAGATGAGCCACCCAATCTTCCAGGTCGCTCACATAGCGCTCGGTGCGATAGCTGGACGCCTCGGCCCAGTCACTCTCGCCACGGCCGCGCTGATCCAGCGCATGGCAGACATACTGCTCGCCCAGCGCAGCGGCCAGCGGCGCCCACGTCTGGGCGTAGGAGCGCAGCCCATGGAGCAGCAGCAGCGGAATTGCTGACGGGTTGCCCCAGCGCACATAACGCAGGCGCATCCCCGTCCGATTGGTGAAAAACTGGCTGTTTGCCGACATACGTTTGCTCCCGCGATCAGCGCGCTTCAGTACAGGCCGTCGTTGCCCTTGACGTCCGCTGCCTGGAGGCCGCCCAGACGCGCATGCAGACGTCCGCGCGTGGCGAAGGCCCAGATGATGATCAACTCGTCCGCTGAAGGACCGTCACCGAACGAAAGCGAAATGCTGTCGTAGTGCGAACGCACATACAGCGCGTCCTTGTGGGCCAGCGGCACATCGATGGCCGTACCCGGCCCACCGCGCTTGCCGGTGGAAGGCACCCAGGATTTGCCGCCGCCCAAGGCCAGGCGAATCGGGTCCGCCGCCGGGTTGGTCAGTAGCGCATTGCCGTGTTCGTACTCACCCTGGCTGCCCACCAGGCAAGCCTTGCCGTAGCTGATGATGTGCCGCCCGCCCGCCAGTGCCTGGATACGCCGGCCGAATTCCTCGCCCAACAACGGTGACGGTTCGATCAGCTCGGCCAGGCTCTCGCTGAAGCGTCCGGCATAAGGATTGGCGATCACCGCACCGATGGCGTATTTGAACAACGGCTCGCCATCGGCGAGCTGGCCGGTTTCGTTGGCCAGGGTTTCCTCGACGAAGCTGTACCATTTGCGGATGTGGTAGCTGGCGAAATTCGCGTTTTTCATAACGGAAGCCTCTTTCAAAGTGGGTCGAGATCGAAGTGCCGGCTGGGCGCGCCAGCGGCCTTGAAGCGGGCCTTGCCGCGCTCGTCGTCGTGTTCGGACTCGAGGAAAAATTCCATGCGATTGCCATCGGGGTCGTTGAAATACACGCCGTTGCCGATCTCGTGATCGGTGATTTTCACCACCTCGACGCCCTTGTTCAGCAACATGCCGTAGAGCTGGCGCAGGGTGGTCATGTCACCCGCGATCTCCAGCCCGTAGTGCTGCAATCCCAGGCCGCCCTGATGGGCCCCCGGTGCTGCGCGGATCAAGGCGATGTCGTGGTGCTTGGCACCGAAGGCCATCATGATCCAGCTTTCACCGCGGGCACTTTCATGCATGCCCAACACGTCGGCGTACCAGCGCGCCGACACTTCAGGGTCGCTCACGAACAGCGACAGATGAGTACGAACGACCTCGACTTTCATCGCGCGATACCTCAGTTTTTCTTGACGATGGATTGATGCCCGGACTTGATCTGCGCCACGGCGGGCGTCCAGAGCACATCAGCGATTTCGCTGAATTCACGCCACTGCTTCTGCCAGCCATCACCGCCGTTCTCGGAGGTGAACAGGTGTCCGTACTTGGTGCCGGCGACGATCTGCCGAGGATCAGCCGGGTTGAAGGCAATCGCCCAGACACACGAGTTGGGTTGTTGCGACAGCGGCAACACTTCCCAGCTCAAAGCTGCGTCCCGGGAAACCAGCACCTTGCTGGTGGTGCCTGGCGTGCCGTCGGAGATGCTCAGGTACAGGGTGTCCTCGCTGCCCAGCGGCGCGTTCATGGCGCGCACGTAATACAGGCCGAAGGTTTCCCGGGCGACGATGCCGGTCCAGGTCTGCCCCTCGTCGAGGCTGCGGTAGACGGCATTGACACAGACCACCACGATGACTTTTTGCCCATGGTTGGGCAGGACCAGGATGTTGTGCACATCCGAGTTGTAGTCCCACAACAAGCGGTCATCGACGCGGGTCCAGCTGTCGCCGCCATCGCGGCTATGGAACAGCCCGCCCTCTTCCAGGCCGAACCAGAGCTGGTTGCGATCCGTCGGGTCGTAGGCGAAGGCCAGCAAGCGTGGACGACTGACGCCGTCGCAGAACTCCGGGATCTCAACCGGGGCACGGTCCCAGCTCTGGCCACCGTCGAGGGTGCGCCACAGCACCGCCCGGGAAGGCGCGCCGGTGCCGACGAAAATGCGTTGTGCGTCCTGCGGATCCACGGCGACCTTCCAGACGGTCTGGCCATTGAACGGCGAATCCACCCGCTGCCAATAACCACCGGCATCCCGGCTGATGCACAGGCCGACGTCGGTGCCGGCGTAGATCACTTCGGGAGTGCCTGGGTGGAAACTCAGGGACCGGGTGATTGCATCGAATTCCAGATCCTGGCCCAGGCCCAGGCGATGCCAGGTGCGGCCATCGTCGGCGCTGCGGATGACCGCCTGCCCTACGGTGGCGACTAAAAGCGTTCCGTTACTCATCACTGCTGCTCCTCAAATGAAGATGCCACGGGTCAGGCCGCCATCGATGCCGATGGATTCGCCGGTCACCGCGCCGGCCTTGGGGGACGCGAGGAAACCGATCAGCCAGCCCATTTCGATCGGCGCCAGGGTGCGCCGGATCGGCGTCGCGTCGATGTAGCCCTGCTCCACCTGCTCGGGCGTCTTGCCCTGCTTGACCCCTTCGCGCTCGTACAGCTCCTGGATGTGCGGGGTGTCGACCACGCCGGGGTGAATCAGGTTGACCGTGATGCCGGATGGGCCCAACTGATCGGAAAGGGTCTTGGTCATGTGGGCGATGGCCAGGTTGCGCATGCCCGAGAGCACCTTGCTGCCGCGCCCGGTCAGGCCACCGATGTTGATGATGCGACCGAAGCCGCCGGCCTTCATGTGCGGGGTCACGGCCTTGGCGCACCGGAAATAGCCGATCACCTTGGTGTTCAGGTCCGAGAGCAATTCGTCGTCGCCGGCATGCTCGATGTCGTTGCGCACCACGCCGGACGGGGCCGCGGCGCCGTTGACCAGGATGTCGATCCGGCCGAAGTGCTTGTGCGCGGCCTGGACCATGTCGGACACGGCCGACATCTGGTTGGTGTCACAGAACAGCGGCAGCACGTCGTTGCCGGTTTCGGCGCTGATCTCCTCGGCGGCTTGCTGGAGATACTCCATGCGCCGCGCGCAGATCACCACCTTGCAGCCCTCCTGGGACAGAAAACGCGCGACTTCCTTGCCGATACCCATCCCACCGCCGGTGACGATTGCCACGCGGCCTTGCAATTCCAGATCCATAACAGTTCCTCTTGTGATTATTCGCTCAGGCCAGATCGACAAAGACACTTTTGGTTTCGGTGTACGCATCGATCACGTTCTTGCTCATTTCCCGTCCCCAACCGGATTGCTTATAGCCACCGAAGGGCGACGCCGGGTCGACGACGTTCCAGCAGTTGATCCACACCGACCCGGCCTTCAACTGCGCGGCCACGCGATGGGCGGAACGCAGGTCACGGGTCCAGAGACCGGCCGCCAGCCCGTACGGCGAGTCGTTGGCGCGCAGCACCAGTTCATCGATTTCGGTCCAGCTCATGACGGTCAGCACCGGGCCGAAGATTTCTTCCCGGGCGACGCAGGCGCGCTCGGCACGGTCAAGAAACACGCTGGGGCGAATGAAGTGGCCCTGCTCCAGGTGGTCCGGCCGGTCGCCGCCGCAGATCAGTTCGGCACCCTCCTCCTGGCCCCGTTGCAGGTAGCCACGGACCGTGCCCAATTGCCGGGCCGAGACCAGCGGGCCCATGCTGCTGGCCGGATCCAGGCCTGGCCCGAGGACATGCGCGGCCGCGTGGCGCTGGAGTTCTTCAAGCACTTGGTCGAGGACGCTGGCGTGTACGTAGAGACGCGAGCCGGCGGTGCAGACCTGGCCCTGGTTGTAGAAGATGCCGTCGGCGGCACCCTTGGCGGCGCGGACGATATCGGCGTCCGGCAAGATGATGTTCGGCGACTTGCCACCCAGTTCCAGGGAGACCTTCTTCATGTTGCCGGTGGCCGCCTGGGCGATCAGCCGGCCGACCTGGGTCGAGCCGGTGAAGGCGATCTTGTCGACGTCCGGATGCCCGGCCAGCGGTGCACCGGTCTGGGCACCGAGGCCGGTGAGCAGGTTGACGACGCCGGCCGGGAATCCGGCGGCCTCGATCAACTGCACCAGGCGAATCGCAACCAGGGGCGTCTGCTCGGCGGGCTTGAGCACCGCGACACAACCGGTCGCCAATACCGGGCCGAGCTTCCACACGCACATGGTCAGGGGGAAGTTCCACGGCACGATCAATGCGCAGACGCCCACCGGTTCGCGCAGGGTGTAGTTGAGCATCGGTGCGCCGCTGGCGGGCGACACTGGCAGCGTGCTGCCTTCGATCTTGGTCGGCCAGCCGGCGAAGTAGCGAATGATGTTGGCCGCGCTCGCCGCTTCTCCACGGGCCGTGGCAATCGGCTTGCCGTTTTCCAGGGTGATCAGTTGCGCCAGGTCTTCGCGATGCTGATCGAGCAGCTCCGCCAGACGAAACAGCAACAGGCCGCGCTGGGCCGGCGACTGCTGCGCCCAACTGCCGGTGAAGGCTGCGCGGGCGGCAGCGACCGCGGCGTCGACGTCCCGCTCAGCGCCTTCGGCCACTTCGGCCAGGGTCTGTTCGGTGGCCGGGTTTTCCACGGCGAACCGGCGGCCGCCGGTGGCGTCCTGCCAGGTGCCGCCAATGAACAGGCGCCCCGGCTGCGACAGGAACTGCTCGATGGCAGGTAACAATTGGATCTGGCTCATATCCGCTCCTTCACAGCGCCATTTCGATCAGGCACGGGCCGCCGTCGGCCTTGGCGTTTGCCAGGGCGCGCTGCAACTCGCCATTGGTATGCACCGTGCTGGCCGGCATGCCGTAGCCTCTGGCCAGGGCTTTCCAGTCGATGCGTGGACGGTCCAGCACCGTCAGACTCAAGGCCTCGGGGCCCAGCTCGGTCATGCCGAAGCGGCGCAGTTCGTTCTGCAGGATCGCGTAGCGATGGTTGGCCGCGATCAGGATCACCACCGGCAATTGTTCGCGGGCGATACTCCATAACGTCTGGATGGTGTATTGGGCGCTGCCGTCCGATTGCAGGCAGAACACCTTGTTGCCCCGCTCGGCCATGGCGGCGCCGAATCCCACCGGAATCCCCTGGCCGATGGCGCCACCGGTATTGGTCAACACGCGGTGCCGCGCGGCATGGGCCGAGGCGGTGAAAAACGGATAACCGCACGTGCCGCCTTCGACGGAAACGATACTGTCGTCCGGCAGCGACGCGGCCAGCACCTGCCCGACCGACTGAGGCGTCAGTTCAGCCTCGGCGGCGGGCAGCTCGATCCCGATCGGCGTAGGTATATGCGCCGGCGCCTCAAGCGCATCGGCCAGTGCGGTGAGCGCTCCGGCAACGTCGTCGCCCACCTCGGCCAGACACAACAGCCGCTCACGCTCCGCCAGCCGCGACGCAATGCCTTCGTAGCCGAAATAGCTGATGGGCTCGGGGACGCCGGCGCAGACCACGGCGTCGTATTGGTCGAGGATTTCGATGGCCACTTCGGGAAAATAAGGCAGGCGATCCAGGTCCGGCAGGCCACCGCCGCGATAGCTCAAGCGCGGGAAGGTTTCGGCGAACATCCGCACGCCGGCCAACCGGGCCAGGCGCCCCGCCGCTTCCAGGCCGGCGACCGAGAGACCCTGGTCGCCAACGATGAACACCAGCCGCCGACCGTCACGCAGCGCCCGCGCTACTGCCTCGACCCGATCACCGGCAAAGCGCCGGACCGGGGCCTGCAAAGAGCTGAAGGCTTTTTCCCGCTGCACCGGGCTGGCTTGCAGATCCATCGGCAGGATCAGGCTGGCGATCTGGCCCTTGGCTTGCCAGGCGGCGCGCACCGCTTCCTGGAAATCTTCGCCAATGCCCGCTGCCGTGCGCGAGGTGCGCACCCAGCCGGATACGCTCCCGGCCAACGCCTGGATATCACTCGCCAGCGGCGGATCGTAATTGACGTGCCATGAGGCGTGGTCGCCGATGACGTTGACGATCGGCGTGTTGGCGCGACGGGCGTTGTGCAGGTTGGCGATGCCATTGGCAAAACCCGGCCCGAGGTGGGTCAGGGTCATCGCCGGCTTGCCGGCAATCCGGCCGTAACCATCGGCGGCACCGGTGCATACCCCTTCGAACAACGACAACACCGGCTTGAGGGCTGGCGCGCTGGCCATGGCCGCTACCAGGGGAATCTCGGTCGTCCCGGGGTTGGCGAAGCAGTACTCGATACCGCTTGCCACCGCCGCCTTCACTATCAGTTGCGCACCATTCATTTCCAGCCCTCTTCATCGAGCGTTTGCAGTGGCTGAGATTTATCACACATGAAAATCGACAAAACAAGTTATTTTTTAACGTAAAACTCGTATTTTGAGATTTACGTGATTTTATCGAGCTTAAACGTCGGTCTTGAGACTTGTATTTCTCAGGTATTGGGTTACCTTGGCAGCGCACGCATGGACGACCTCGCAGGCTTTTCATCAGCGACGCGCCTACCTATAGTGCTCACCCAAACGGCCACCTACGCGCCACTCCCCCTTTAGGAGCGAAATGAGCAGCCTGAGCAAAATGCTGAGCGTCCTGGACCTCTTCGGCCCGGATCGACTGAAGATCGACCCCGATACCATTGCCGAACGCATGGGCCTGTCGCGGGCGACCGTGTACCGCTACGTCAAGGACTTGTGTGACGCGGGCCTGTTGACCCGGGTGGATGCCGGCAGCTACGGCCTGGGGCCGCGCATCATCGAGCTTGACTGGATGATGCGTCAGTACGACCCGATCCTCGTCGCCGGGCGCGAGCTGATGCACGAGCTGTCCGAACAGACCGGCCTCGCCGTGTTCGCCAGCGTTTTTTATGACGGTCACATCATCAATACCTACATCGCCGACCCGAATGACACCTACCAGTTCTCATTCGGCCGCGGCCACCCGCTGCCGTTTTTTCGCGGTGCCCAATCCAAGGTATTGATTGCTTTCCAGAAAGGTCGGCGGCTGCAGCGGCTGTTCGACGAGCACCTGGCCAACGACCCCGCGAACACCTACGACTGGGCGGGCTTTTCCAAGGCGACAAAAAAAATCCGCAAGGACGGCTATTGCCTGACGCACGATGAGCTCAATCAAGGGCTGACCGGTATCGCGGCGCCGATCATCAATCCCGGGCTTGATGAAGTGGTGGGCAGCCTTTCGGCCGTCGGCAGCACCCACAGCTTCAAGCTGCTGCGCCAGGAGACCGTGATTGAAATGGTCATGGAGACTACTCGGCGGATTGCCGAGCGGATGCAACATCCGCCTGCTGTGGGCTAGAAAGGGATCTTGCGCCATACCGACCACTTAAAAAAACACCCAACCTGTGGCGAGGGAGCTTGCTCCCGCTGGACTGCGTAGCAGGCCCAAAAAAGAGGGGCCGCTGCGCGACCCAGCGGGAGCAAGCTCCCTCGCCACAGGGTTTAGCGAACAGCCCCTGCCTCAGAACGGCACTGCCACCGTCACTTGGCTGTACACGTTGGTGCCGTTACCGCTCACCTGATTGCCCCCTGTCGTCGCATCCCGATCCGGTTTGTAGAGGCCCACCAGCGGCGTGACGATCAAATGCTCGTTCACCGCCCACTCGGCGTACAGGTCCAGCTCCCGGGCATCCAGGTTCACGGCGTTGTCCTTACGCACCGTGTTGAAGTCGAAGTACAACGCACCGAGGGTCAGGTTCTCCAATGGCCTGGCGGTCAGGCCTAGATGGTGGATGCCGGTACTACTGTTGAACGGGCCGGCATAGTTCCCCGCGACTTCGCCCTGGAACCAGGTGCCGTAACCGGTGCTCTGGCCGGTGAACAGCGAGTCCCATTTTTGCGAATAACGGGTGTAGCGGTAGGTCAGCTTCGGCGTCCAGGCGATATCGGCAAAGGTGTAGCCGGCCTCGGCGTACCAGGCGCTCTGCGGGCCGGCGTCCTTGTCTTGCCAGGCGTATTCGAAGGCCAGGCTGGCGTTCTCGATGCCGGCATCGCCCTCGCCGCGAACACTGTAGACGTCCATGCCCTTGCGCTGGCGCTGGAAATCACTGGCCCAGCGGTCGTTCACGTCCATGCCATGCACCCAGGTCAGCCCCAGCGTACCGGCCTGGGTGGTGTAGTCCAGCGTGCCGGCGGCCAGTTCGGTTTCGGCCTGGGCGCGGTTGTCGGACTTGAGCCACAGCACACTGCCGTGCAGCCCATCCTGCCCGCCCAGGCGCAACACGGCGGTTTGGTCGAACGCATGCCGGGCGGCCAGGTAATAGGCGCCACCGCGGTTCAAACGTCCGTCCGCCGGGCCTTTGCCCAGGTTGGGCCCGTCATCGTTGATCAGGAATCCCCGGCCCAGCTTGACCACCTGGCGGCCGCCGGAGATATCGATACCGTCCCGTCCCAGCACCGGGAACAGATCGGCTGAGCGCCAGCCCAGGTAAGCGTCTTCGATCTTCGTCGTGCGCTCGCTGCCCAGCGTATTGCCGGCCGCGTCGCCATCGCCCCAAGTGGCCGAACTGACCAGATTGAACGCACCGTAGGCGGTGCCACGGTCGGCAAGACCCTGGTCGCCGCTTAATCCGTACTTGATGAAGCCCTCACGCCAAGTCGAACCGCCGGACCTGCCGTTGTAATTCTTGCGGCTGTTGAAATGGCCGAACACCGCCAGCATGTCGGCGTTGAGGTGTGTGTCGTCATCGGCATACAGCTCATAGGCCTGGACCTGGCTCGCGGCGCAGAGCGCCAGCGTGCAGGCAAGACCACTGCCGAAAAATTCCATACGCGCTAGGGACCGCATGGCTGAGCTCCTTGTGGTGCGCCTTTGCAGGCTGCTTTTTTATTTGGGGAGCCGGCGCAGCACGCTACGCCGGTGGACCGGGTCAGCGGCAGTTGGCGAGCGCGTCATCCAGCGCGTCGACCATCAAGCCGGCCTCATCGGAGGTGAGGGTTAGCGGCGGCGAGAGGACGATCTTGTTGCCGATCGGGCGCACCAGCACGCCGGCGCGGCGCGCATGCTCGGCGATGCGCGAGGCCAGCCCGGTGGCCGGGTCCAGCGGTTCACGGGTGGCCTTGTCCGCCACCAGGTCGAGAGCGATCATCAAGCCCTTGCCGCGTGCTTCGCCGACCACCGCGTGACGCTCAGCCAACGGTTGCAGTTGCTCCAGCAACTGGGCGCCGACCTTGCCGGCGTTGCGCGGCAAATCTTCGGCCTCGACGATGTCCAGCACCGCCAAAGCCGCGGCGCAAGCGGTCGGGTGTCCGCTGTAGGTGTAGCCATGCATGATCACGCTGCTGAAACCCGGCCCGTTCTCGATCGCCTCGACGATGCGCCGGTTGAACACGGTAGCGCCCATGGGCACGTAGCCGGCCGTGATGCCCTTGGCCAGGCACAGTACGTCTGGCGAGACGCCCCAGCCACGACTGCCGAGCATGCAGCCGGTGCGGCCGAAACCGGTCACCACTTCATCGGCGATCAGCAGGATGCCGTGGCGATCGCACACCTCGCGCAGGCTCTTCCAGTAGTTGGCCGGCGGGACGATCACGCCGCCGGCGCCCTGCACTGGCTCGGCGATCAGCGCGGCGATGGTCTGCGCACCGAGCAAGGCGATCTGGTCCTCCAACTGACGAATGCAGTGGGCGGTGAGCTCCTGCGGGTCGCGGCAGTCCCAGGGGTTGCGATACAGCCAGGGCGTGTCGAGCAAATGGCAGCCGGCCAACAGCGGCCCATGGTTGTAGTGATAGACGCCGTTGCCACCCACCGAGGTGCCGCCCATGTGCACGCCGTGGTAACCGTTGCGCAACGACAGAAAACGGGTGCGTCCGGGTTCGCCGCTGGCGATCCAGTATTGGCGGGCCATTTTCAACGCGGTCTCGACTGCGTCGGAACCGCCGGAACTGAACAGCACCCGCTCCATGTTTTCCTCGGCAAACATCGACGTCAGCCGCTCGGCGAGATCGAACACCCGAGGATGCGCGATGCCGTCGAAGGTCTGGTAATACGCCAGTTCATCCATCTGCGCGGCAATGGCCGCCTTCACCGAAGCCCGGTTATGGCCGACGTTCACGTTCCACAACCCGCCGACACCGTCGAGCATGCGATGGCCTTCGATGTCGGTGATGTAGTTGCCGTCGCCCCGGGCAATGACCAATGTCTTCGAGCGGTTCGCGGGGGCCGATGAACTCATCGGATGCCAGAATTTCTTTTGCGCTGTCTTGTAGTGCTCGTACATGGTTGCAGTCCTCACTGTGTTTCACGCTTGCGTACGTACAGCAGTTGCTGGCCGGTGAATTCCAGCAACCCCTCAAGGCCGAACTCGACGCCGAACCCGGACATCTTGCTGCCGCCAAACGGCGTATTCGGCTGGATCTGCGCGTGGCAGTTGACCCAGGCCACGCCGCTTTCAAGACGACTGGCCAACGCCTGGGCCTGCTCGATATCGCTGCCCCAGACCGAGCCACCCAAGCCCATGTCGCCGGCATTGGCGCGGCGCAGGACATCCTCGACGTCCTGATAGGCGATCAATGGCAACACCGGGCCAAACTGTTCCTCGTCCACCAGGCGATGGCCATCGGTGACGTCGGCGACCAGGGTTGGCGGGTAGAAGAAGCCCGGCCGGTCCAGTCGCGCACCGCCACACAGCACCCGCGCGCCATGGCCACGGGCGTCGGCTACCAGCGCCTCCACCAGCGCCAATTGTTCAGCGTTCTGCACCGGGCCGAAGGTCACCTCGGGCTCCAGGCCATCGCCCACTACCTGGCGCGCCGCAATGCCCGTCAACGCATCGGCAAAGGCCTCGTATTGGGATTGATGGACGTACAGACGCTTGAGGGCGGCGCAGGTCTGGCCCATGTTGAGGAAGGCCGCCTGGAAAATATCCTCGGCCACCGCCTCGACCGGCGTGCCGGGCAGCACGATCGCAGCATCGTTGCCGCCCAGCTCCAGGGTCAGGCGCTTGAGGTTGGCGGCGGCGCCGCGCATCACACTCTGGCCGGTGGCGGTCGAGCCGGTGAAGACAATCTTCTGAATGCCGGCGTGGGCAGTGATCGCGCTGCCGAAACCTTGTTCACCGGTCACCACATTGATCACGCCATGGGGCACATGACCGGCGATGATTTCCACCAGGCGCAGGGTGCTCAAGGGTGTCAGGCTTGAAGGCTTGCTGATCACGCAGTTGCCGGCCCGCAACGCCGGCATGATGTGCCAGACGGCGATCATGAACGGCCAGTTCCACGGTGTGATCGAGGCCACCACGCCCAAGGGTTTGCGATGCAGCTCGATGCGCTGGGCCGGGGTCTCTTCCACCAGTTCGACGGGAATCTGCTGCTCGGCGGCATAGCGGGTCCAGGCCGCCGCGCCCATGACTTCGGAGAACGCCAGCGCCAGCGGCTTGCCCTGCTCCAGGACGATGAGCCGGGCCAATGCGTCGGCCTCCTGCTCGATATCATCGGCGATATCCAGCAAACGTCGGCGGCGGTCTTCGTGGCTGCTGTGTCGCCATTCGATAAAGGCCGACTGGGCCGCTTCGACAGCAAGGTCCAACTGGGCCAGGGAACCGGCCGGGCAACGGGCGAACGCGGTACCGGTGGCCGGATTGAGCACATCGAAGTGGCCATTTTCACCGTTGACCGGGAGCCCATTGATGAGCATTTGATAATCGTGCATGGAACCTTCCTTTCACGCACTGCCGGACCGTGCGGAACGGCAGCGAACGGGTTTTCTGGGTGACTGGCGTTGCCGGGTTGGCGCCCTAGAGCTTGTGGCTACCCAGTGCGCTATATCGCTCGGGCGCGACCTTGCGCAGTCGGGCGGCGAGGAACACACCGACGATCAGCGCGACGGGAATGACGGCGCACAGGCCGTAGGACAAGAGCTGGCTGGCGCCGGTCAGCACATCGAAATGCAGCACGGCAAGGACTAGCACCGCGAGTAACGCCAGGCATGAAAAGCCGGGAAGGATCCGACCGCGCCACAGCCCGAGTTTCAGTTCCGGGTGTTTGCGGAAATAGACCAGCACCGCAGCCGAAGTGAGCGCCATGAGCAGGATGACGCAGAGGGTGGCCAGGTTGGAGAACCAGGCGAACAGTTGCAGGATCGGGTCGGCGTCCAGCGCGGCGAAAATCAGCACCACCACCGCGGCAATCAGGCTTTGCAGGACCGAGCCCATGTGTGGGCTCTGGTGAACGCGATGGGTCGTCCCCAACCGGCTATGCAGCAGCCCGTCCCGGCCGATGGCGTAGAAGTAACGCGCCGCGGCATTGTGGAACGCCAGCAGCCCGGCGTAGATGCTGACCATGAACAGCACGCGGATGACCTGGGTCAGCTGCGGGCCGACAAAATGATCGGACAGGCCGTAGATGAACGTGGTCGGATCCTGCAGCGCCTGCAGGGTCGGGACGATCTTGTCGGCCCCGACGCCGATGACCATGGCCCAGACCGACAGCGCATAAAAACCACCGATCAACAGCACCGACGCGTAGGTGGCAATGGGAATCGTGCGCTGCGGGTTCCTCGCCTCCTCCCCGTAGATCGTCGTGGCCTCGAAGCCGATGAAGGCGGCAAAACAGAACAACAGGCCGATTGAAGGCGTGCCGCTGAATACGTGGCTGCGGTCAAACGAATCGAGGTTGATGCCACTGTCGCCACCGGACTTGAGCATGGCGAAGTCCAGCGTCAGGATCGCCAGGTATTCGGCAATCACCACTACCGACAACACACGGGCCGACAGGTCGATCTTGCGATAGCCGAGAATCGCCACGCTCGCCATCGCCAGCAGCGAATAAGCCCACCACGGCAATTCCAGGCCGAACATGCTGGCCATCGTGCCACTGACCACACCGCCAAACATCCCGTACAGGCCGACCTGGAGAATGTTGTAGGCAAACATCGCCAACACGCCTGCCGCCCCGCCCGCCAACCCACCGAGGCCACGGGAGGTAAAGGCGTAGAAGCCCCCCGCATTGGTCATGTGCCGGGACATGGCGGTGTATCCCGCCGAAAAGGCCAGCAACACCAACAACGCCAGAAGCAGCAGCGCGGGCGTACCGGCGCCGTTGCCGAGCATGATGCCGATGGGAAAGCCACCGGCGATCACGCTCAGGGGGCTCGCCGCCGAAATCACAAAGAAGATGATGAAGCCGACACCCAGGGCGCCGCGCTTCAACTCCGTCGAGCCATTGATCGGGAAAGATACGCTCATTGTTCTTGACCTTATTGTATGAGGCAGTGTTGCGGGATCGGGACGGCCAACGGCGCCGTTCGCCAAAAGCTTATTGTTCTGGTTGTACGCTGGAATCGATGCTATGCCCTCGCCAGAACCCTGCGCTATCCCAAAACGGCAGCATCCGAAGCGACGCCCCAAAACTGCTCAGCCTGTTTGGTCCGGGGACATGGCGGACCTGTGGCGAGGGGATTTATCCCCGTTGGGCTGCGAAGCAGCCCTGAAGCAGTGAAATCAATCTTCCTGGCACACAGAGCGGCCTGGTTTGGGGCCGCTTCGCAGCCCAGCGGGGATAAATCCCCTCACTACAAATTCAGCGTGCTCTTGAGTGACGCGTATTGGCCCGATGACGACGCACAACGGCTGCCGATTCGGGATAACCGGCAGGCGTTTCCTGGCGCAAGATAACGTTGCCCACCGGTCAAACGACGCGGAGCCCAAAACAATAAAAATCCCCAAGCGCAGGAAACCTCAGCATGTTCTTCGCTCGTCTCTCTATCCAATGGCGGATCACGCTGTTGAGCGGTCTGTGCCTGCTCGCCGTGGTCGGGGCATTGACCGCTGCCTCTCTGTATCAGAACCAGCAAGGCGCGACGCTGCTGAAGCAGCAAAGCAGCCAGCTGCTAGGGCAATCGGCCTTGGAAGGCCTGCGGGCACAGGCCCTGGCACACGGTCAGCGGGTGGAGCGTTTTTTCAGCGAAACAGCGATTTATGGCGAAGGCTTTGCCCAACAAGTGCTTCAACTGCGCACCCAGGCATTGCACGGGCGACTGACGCCAGGGCAACTGCGCCAGGACCTGATCGCCGCAACCCGCCAGGCCCTTGCGAATCGCGAAAAAGTCCTCGGTTTCTACGTGGTGCTGCTTCCCGACGCGCTGGTCGGTCCAGACGCCGGTTTCTCCGGGCAGCGCGACCTGGCCGGCAATGAAAACGGCCGCTTTGCCCTGTACTGGTCACAAAGCCAACCCGGCCATCTGGTGCAAGAAGTGCTCAGCGAAGCCCAGATCAGCGCCAACACCGCGCCACCGGGCAGCGAGCCGGCAAATGCCTGGTACATCTGCCCGCAGACCCAGGGGCGCACATGCGTAACAGAGCCCTACGCGATCGAAGTCGAAGGCCGCAAGACCCTGATGAGCAGCATTTCCATACCGCTGCTGGACGAGGGCAAAGTCATCGGTATCGTCGGCATGGACATCAGCCTGGATACCCTTCAGCAACTCGCCGCCAGCCTTGCCGATGACTTGTACCCCGGCCACAGCGAGATCAGTATTCTCTCCCCCTCCGGGCAGATTGCCGGCCACAGCGGCGCCGTGGCGGGCGCTTCGGTCGATGTGCAGCAAACGGTGCAAACCGCTCCGGCCAACAATCCCTGGCAATTGCAGATACGCGTGCCGGAAGCACTGGTGCAGGCGCCCGCCCTGCACATGCAGGCGCAACTGGACGACAAGCAGCGCCAGTCCAACGGGTTCAACCTCAGCCTCGGCTTGCTCTGCGCCGGGCTGGGACTGTTGCTTGTCTGGCTTAGCGCATACGGCGTGACCCGGCCACTGCTGAGGGTGGCACATATGCTCGATGCGATTGTCGAAGGCGACGGTGACCTCACCCAGCGGCTGCCGAACACGCGGCACGATGAACTGGGTCGACTGGCCGACGGCTTCAATCGCTTTCTCGACAAACTGCAACCGATCATCCGGGATATCCAGCAAGCCTCCCTCGACACCCGGGAGACCGCCGACACCTCGGCGCGCGTTGCCCGCGAAGTCAGCGCGGGCATGCAGCAGCAATACCGCGAGGTAGAACTGGCGGCGACGGCTTTGCACGAAATGAGCGCCAGCGCCCAGGAGGTTGCCCGCCATTCCCACCAGGCCGCCGATGCCGCAACGGTAGCCCAGAATGCCAGTCGATCGGGGCAGGAGATGTTCGCCAGTGCCGTCAACAGCATCGATGCCCTGGACCAACGGCTGGAGGCAACGCTTGGGCAGGTCAGAGTACTGGCGGACAACAGCCAGCAGATCAGCCAGGTGCTCGACGTCATCTGCGCCATCGCCCAGCAAACCAACCTGCTGGCCTTGAATGCCGCTATCGAAGCGGCCCGCGCCGGCGAACAGGGCCGCGGCTTCGCGGTGGTGGCTGACGAAGTCCGGCATCTGGCGAGCAACACGCAGAACTCGGTCGAGCAGATACGCACGGTGATCGAAGCGTTGCAGCAACTGAGCCAGGAGGTGGTGCACAGCACCCAATCGAGCCGCGAGCTGGCCAGGGGCAGCGTGGTCCAGGTCGAGCAGACCCACGGGGCACTGCAACGTATCACCCGGGCGGTGGAAGTGATCGAACAGATGAGCCAGCAAATCGCCAGCGCAGCCCTGGAACAAAGCTCGGTCGTGGAGGACATCAGCCATCGGGTGAGCGGCATTCGCGGCATCAGCGAAACCTTGAGCGGCCAGATGCACGAAGCCTCCGAGGCCAGCCACTCGCTGCATGCCATGGCCAACCATCAACAGCAGTTGGTGGAGCACTTTC
This sequence comes from Pseudomonas sp. Z1-29, assembly GCF_051131995.1. NCBI lineage: Bacteria > Pseudomonadati > Pseudomonadota > Gammaproteobacteria > Pseudomonadales > Pseudomonadaceae > Pseudomonas > Pseudomonas sp. Z1-29. Next base: position 3,450,797 of record NZ_CP071645.1, read on the forward strand.
GGATCTAGCGCGGTTACACAATTTCACAGAGCGCCTACAAAGCTTCACCCCTGACCTTGGCTCCGGTCCCTACCATGGGCGGTTCAATATTGGGGAAGCACCATGTCCAAGATTCCTTTCGTCACACTGGGCCTGTTGGTCGGGGCGTTGCTGAGCGGCTGTGACAGCGCCTCGACCCCGGAAGAATCCGCGCCGCTGGCAAGCGTGCGTATCGAGACCGTCCAGGCCGGGCCACTGTCGATCAGCAACGAACTGAGTGGCCGTATCGCCGCGCCACGGGTGGCCGAGGTCCGTGCACGGGTAGCCGGCGTGGTCTTGCAGCGAGTGTTTCGAGAAGGCCGCGACGTCAAGCAGGGCGACGTGTTGTTTCGCATCGACCCGGCGCCGTTCAAGGCCGACCTGGACAGCGCCGAGGCGGCATTGCGCAAGGCCGAGGCCAATGCGTTCCAGGCCCGGTTGCAGGCGCAGCGTTATGCCCAGTTGATCGATGACCAGGCGATCAGCGGCCAGGAATATGACAATGCCCGGGCCGCCGTGCGCCAGACCGCAGCCGACGTCGCCGCCAACAAGGCGGCCGTTGAACGGGCGAAGCTGAACCTGGGCTACGCCACGGTGACCGCACCGATTTCCGGGCGCATCGGCCGGGCCCTGGTGACGGAAGGCGCGCTGGTGGGGCAGAACGAAAGCACGCCACTGGCGCTGATCCAGCAGTTGGACCCGATCCACGCCGACCTCACCCAATCGACCCGCGAACTCAACGAGCTGCGTCGCGCGTTCCGTGCGGGGCAGCTGCAAGCCGTCGGCCAGGGCCAGGCCAAGGCCACCTTGATCGAGGACGACGGCAGCCCTTATCCGCTGCCGGGCAAGTTGCTGTTCACCGACCTCAGCGTCGACCCGAGCACCGGCCAGATCACCCTGCGCAGCGAGTTCCCCAACCCCGACCTCGATCTGCTGCCCGGCAGCTTCATTCGCGTACGCCTGGAACAGGCGGTCAACCGCCAGGGAATCACCGTGCCGCAACGGGCGATCCTGCGCGACAGCGCCGGCGTCGCGCAGGTGCTGCTGCTGGACGCCGAGCAGAAGATCAGTCAGCAACCGGTGCAACTGGGCGCGGCGCAGAACGATCGCTGGATCGTCACGCAAGGCTTGAAGCCGGGCGATCGCATCGTCGTCGAAGGCCTGCAGCATGCCCGCCCCGGTGAACAGGTCCGGGTCGACGACGCCCCTCTCCCCCTCGCCCAGGTTCCCGGGCCACAGGCAGGACACTAAGCCATGCCGCATTTTTTCATCGACCGCCCCGTCTTCGCCTGGGTCGTCGCGCTGTTCATCCTGCTAGCCGGGATCCTGGCCATTCCGCAACTGCCGGTGGCGCAGTACCCGGTCGTGGCTCCGCCGCAAATCGAGATCTACGCGGTGTACCCGGGCGCTTCGGCGCAGACGGTGGACGAAAGCGTGGTCAGCCTGATCGAGGAGGAGCTCAACGGCGCCGACAATCTGTTGTATTTCGAATCCCAGAGCAGTCTCGGCAGCGCGACGATTACCGCGACCTTTCAACCGGGGACGAACCCGGAACTGGCCCAGGTCGACGTGCAGAACCGCCTCAAAGCCGTGGAGTCGCGCTTGCCGCAGGCGGTTACCCAGCAGGGCTTGCAGGTCGATAAGGTTTCCGCCGGCTTCCTGCTGCTGATCACCCTCACCTCCAGCGACGGCAAGCTCGACGACGTGGCGCTCAGCGACTACCTGGCGCGCAACGTGATGAACGAGATCAAGCGCCTCGACGGTGTCGGCAAGGCCCAACTGTACGGTGCCGAGCGAGCCATGCGGATCTGGATCGACCCGCAGAAGTTGCTGGGTTTCAACCTGACCCCGGCCGACGTCAACGCTGCCATCGTGGCGCAGAACGCCCAAGTCTCGGCCGGCAGCCTCGGCGACCTGCCGAGCCGCAGCACCCAGGAAATCACCGCGACCATCGTCGTCAAGGGCCAGCTCTCGAACCCGCAGGAATTTGCCGACATTGTGCTCAAGGCCAACCCCGACGGTTCCACGGTGCGCATCGCCGACATCGCGCGGGTGGAAATCGGCAGCCAGGAATATCAGTTCTCCACGCGCCTGAACGGCAAACCCTCCACCGCCGTGGCCGTTCAGCTGTCGCCGGGCGCCAACGCGCTGAACACCGCCACTCTGGTGCGCGCGAAAATGGATGAGCTGTCGCGCTACTTTCCGGCCGGCGTGGAGTACAAGATTCCCTACGACACGTCGCCGTTCGTCAAGGTCTCGATCACCAAGGTGGTCTATACCCTCGGCGAGGCGATGCTGCTGGTGTTCGCGGTGATGTTCCTGTTCCTGCAGAACATCCGCTACACGCTGATCCCCACCCTCGTCGTGCCAGTGGCGCTGATGGGCACCTTCGCGACCATGCTCGCGCTGGGGTTCTCGATCAACGTGCTGACCATGTTCGGCATGGTGCTGGCCATCGGCATCCTGGTGGACGACGCCATCGTAGTGGTAGAAAACGTCGAGCGCATCATGGCCGAGGAAGGCCTGTCGCCCAAGGAAGCGACGCGCAAGGCCATGGGCCAGATCACCGGGGCGATCATCGGCATCACCCTGGTGCTGGTGGCGGTGTTCATTCCGATGGCGTTCATGCAGGGTTCGGTGGGCGTAATCTACCAGCAGTTCTCGCTGTCGATGGCGACGTCGATCCTGTTCTCGGCCTTTCTCGCGCTGACCTTGACCCCGGCGCTTTGCGCGACCTTGCTCAAACCGATCACCCAAGGCGATCACCATGCAAAGGGTGGTTTTTTTGGCTGGTTCAACCGTGGCTTCGACCGGTTCGGCAACCGCTACCAGGGTTGGGTCGCCTACGCGATGAAACGCAGCGGCCGCTATCTGTTGATCTATGGCGTGCTGCTGGTGGGCATGGGCCTGCTGTTCAGTCGCCTGCCCTCCTCGTTCCTGCCGGTGGAAGACCAGGGCTACACCATCACCGACATCCAGCTGCCGCCGGGTGCCAGCAAGAATCGTACGGTGCAGGTGGTGGAGCAGATCGAGGCGCACAATGCCGGCGAGCCTGGGGTCGGCGACAGCACGGTCATCCTCGGCTTCAGTTTCTCTGGCAGCGGGCAGAATGCGGCCCTGGCATTTACCACGCTGAAAGACTGGTCGCAGCGCGGTGGCGACGATTCGGCGGCGGCCATCGCCGATCGCGCCAACCAGGCCTTCGCTGGAATCAAGGACGCCATGGTGTTTTCCGTGCTGCCACCGCCGGTGGACGGTCTCGGCACCTCCAGCGGTTTCGAGTTCCGCTTGCAGGACCGCGGCGGCCTCGGCCACGCCACGCTGATGCAGGCCCGCAGCGATCTGCTCGCCGCCGCGGATAAAAGCCCGGTGCTGATGAATGTGCGCGAAAGCGCCCTGGCGGAAGCGCCGCAGGTGCAACTGGAAGTGGATCGGAAACAGGCGAATGCCTTGGGCATCTCCTTTGCCGACGTCGGCAGTGTGTTGTCCACGGCGGTGGGCTCAGCCTACATCAATGACTTCCCGAACCAGGGCCGCATGCAGCGGGTGGTGGTCCAGGCCGAGGGTGACCAGCGCAGCCAGGTCGAGGACCTGCTGAAGATTCACGTACGCAACAGCAGCGGGAAGATGGTGCCGTTGTCGGCGTTTGTCCAGGCGCGCTGGACCCAGGGGCCGGCACAGTTGACTCGCTACAACGGCTATCCAGCGGTGAGTATTTCCGGAGAACCGGCGCCGGGCTACAGCACCGGGCAAGCCATGGCCGAGATCGAACGGCTGGTGGCCCAGGGGCCCAAGGGCATGGGTCAGGAATGGACCGGCCTGTCCTTGCAGGAGCGCTTGTCCGGCAGCCAGGCACCGATCCTGCTGGGCCTGTCGCTGCTGGTGGTGTTCCTGTGCCTGGCGGCACTGTACGAGAGCTGGTCGATCCCGACCTCGGTGTTGCTGGTGGTACCGCTGGGCGTGCTCGGCGCCGTAATGGCTGTTTCGTTGCGTGGCATGCCCAACGATGTGTTCTTCAAGATCGGCCTGATTACCATCATCGGCCTGTCAGCGAAGAACGCCATTCTGATCATCGAATTCGCCAAGAGCCTCTACGACGATGGCCATGACCTGCTCGACGCCACGCTCCAGGCCGCGCGCCTGCGCCTGCGGCCGATCATCATGACCTCGCTGGCGTTCATCCTCGGCGTGGTCCCGTTGGCGATCGCCACCGGGGCCAGCTCGGCGAGCCAGCAGGCGATTGGTACCGGCGTGATCGGCGGGATGATCAGCGCCACGCTGGCGGTGGTGTTTGTCCCGGTGTTTTTCGTGGTGGTGATGAAGCGGGTCGCGCGCAGCAAAACGCGTTGAGGCTGGCTACGCTAATTGCCCTGTGGCACAGCCTGGCTCTCGACGCTGGCCAGGGCTTTGTCCGCCAGGCGTCGTACCCAGCCGGCGTCCCTGTCATTGACGACCGCATAACGGTCCGGCGGGAAAAACATCCAGTGATGGGCAATCTGCGCGAGTCGCTTGATCTCATCGGCAGACATCCAGTAAGACGTCTGCGTCATTGGCAAAGGCTCACCGTCGAAACGCCGGCCAAGCGCCAACTGGGTGCCGGGAGCGAAGGCAATCGCCAGTTGCTGCTTGGGTTGCATCTGCTTCTCCGGCGCGGGGATCTGCCCTACCCGTCGGTAGCAGAAATCACCGGGAAATTCCTCCTTGAGCACCAGCCAATGGCCGGCCGTGGTCATCGCCAGGATCCACTGCGACACGCCGGAGCTTTGCACCCGCTCCAGCTTGTCGTTTTTCCATAACATCAGGCTGCTGCAATCGGGATCAAAGTCGTTGGCCCACAGGCTGATGGCCGAGACCAGCGTGTGACGCTCAAGCTCGACCAGCCCTTGATCGGGCATCGATTGCCAATAGTGCTTGGTCGGGTCGCGCGAATCGCGCAGGTAATTGGACAGTATCCACGCCGCCACGAAAAGCAGCGTCGCCAGCGCCAGCCAGCCCAAGGAGTCGCCGACGATCCGATCAACGTCCAGGTCCGGGGCGAACAACTTCTGGACCAGGCCCAGGCCCGCCAGGAACACCACGCCCGGCAGCACCGGGCCCATGCTCAATGGCGGCAGCAGTACGACCAACCAACTGAAGTCATGCATGGACGCACGGTCCCGCGCCCAGGCCAGCTCCTGCGCAAGCATCGGTGCCTGCTCTCGCGGCCCGATGGCTGGATCAGGGGTCTGGAAGCGGAAGAACTGCGTGTGGGAGTCGTCGCGCATGGAGGGCGTCATTTCTCTTGAAACGGGTCGCGCATCTTGGGCGATTTTTGATTGCGCGAACAGTCTCTCCAGAGTTCCCATTCCTGTGTGGCCGGACCCGCGTCTTCGCGAGCAGGCTCGCTCCCACAGGGAGGCGGAAATTCTGTGGGAGCGAGCCTGCTCGCGAAGACGGCGGTAAGCCAGTGATCAGTCCGCCTGCACCGTCACCTGACGCTGTTCACCCAAACCTTGAATGCCCAGGCGCATGGTCTGGCCCGGGCGCAGGAACACCGGGTTGGGCTTGATGCCCAGGCCGACACCCGGTGGCGTCCCGGTCGAGATCACGTCGCCGGGCTGCAGGCTCATGCACCGGCTCAGGTAGGCAATCAGTTGCGGCACGCTGAAGATCAGCGTCCGGGTATTGCCGTTCTGATAACGATGTCCGTCGACTTCCAGCCACAGATCCAGCGCGTGGGGATCGGCGATTTCGTCCTTCGTCACCAGCCAGGGTCCAAGCGGGCCGAAGGTGTCGAAGCCTTTGCCCTTGTCCCAGGTGCCGCCGCGTTCGAGTTGCCACTCGCGTTCCGACACATCGTTGATGACGCAATAACCGGCGACATGCTCCATGGCGTTCGCTTCGTCGATGTAGCGCCCGCCCTTGCCAATGACCACGCCGAGTTCGACTTCCCAATCGGTCTTGAGCGAGCCACGGGGAATCTGAACATCGTCGTTCGGTCCGCAGATGGCGCTGGTCCACTTGTTGAAGATGATCGGTTCTTTCGGCACCTCCATGTTCGACTCGGCGGCATGGTCGGCGTAGTTCAGGCCGATGCAGATGAACTTGCCGACCTGTCCGACGCACGCGCCGATCCGCGGCTGCCCGCCCACGACCGGCAGGCTGCGCGGGTCGATGGCGGCGAGTCTTGCCAGGCCTTCAGGAGCCAGGGCTTGCCCGGCGATGTCTGGCACGTGGCCCGACAGGTCACGGATCTGATTGTCATCATCCAGCAGCCCGGGCTTTTCCGAACCTTTTTCGCCGTAACGCAACAGTTTCATGAAGTGCTCCTGCTCAAATGAAAATTCAGAGGCTCATGCCACCGTCAATGACGTGTACCGTCCCGGTGGTGTAGGCAGATGCGTCGCTGCCCAGGTACAGCGCCAGTTGCGCGACCTCCTCGGTGTTGCCGATGCGCCCCATGGGCTGGCGGTCGAGAAACTGCCGGTAGACCTGTTCCTCCTCGACCCCCTGCTGCGCCGCCTGGTCGGCAATGCGCTGGCGCAGCGAAGGCGAATCCACGGTGCCGGGGCATATCGCATTGCAACGGATACCCTGACTGACGAAGTCGATGGCGACGGACTTGGTCAGCCCGACTACCGCCGCCTTGCTGGCAGCATAGGCGAAACGATTGGGCACGCCCTTGATACTGGACGCCACCGACGACATGTTGATGATCGACCCGCCGCCACGCGCCAGCATACCCGGCAGAAACGCGCGGATCATGCGGTACATGGCGCTGACATTGAGGTCCATCGAGCGCGCCCAGGCGGCTTCGTCGCAATCGAGAATGGTGCCGCTGTGCACGTAGCCGGCGCAGTTGAAAAGCACGTCCAGCCCGCCAATCCGCTCGCGGGCGGCGTCGATGGCGCTGGCCGAGGTGACATCCAGGAGCATCGGCGTGACCCCCTCGATGCCCGCCAGCGCGCGAATATCGATGTCACTGGCGAACACCTCGGCGCCGGCCCGGGCGAAGGCCACGGCGCTGGCCAGGCCGATGCCCTGTCCCGCCGCCGTCACCAGCACCCGCTTGCCTCGCAGGTTCATGCGGTCTCCAGTTGCGCGGCGGTGGGCGCGGTCTTGGGGGTCCTGCCGAGCATCGAGGCGGGAATCGCCAGGATCAACCCGCCGCTGACCAACAGGCACAGCGCCAGGACGTACGTACCGTTGTTGATGTTACCCGTCAGGGTTTCCGCCACGGCCGTGATCATCGAACCGGTGAAGCCCGACAGGTTGCCGATCGCGTTGATCATGCCGATCCCGGCTGCGGCGGCAACGCCCGACAGCACAGTGCCCGGCAAGGTCCAGAAAATCGGCATCAGGCTAAGGATCCCCGAGGCGGAGACGCTGAGGAACAGCACCGACAGCACCAGGTTATCGGCGAAAAACGCGCTGAGGATCAGCCCGGCGCCACCAATGAATGCCGGGATGGCTGCGTGCAGGCGCCGTTCGCCGGTGCGGTTGGAGTGCCGCGCATTGAGCAGCATCGCCACGATTGCCACCGAGTAGGGAATGGCGGTGAGCAAGCCGATGTGCAGGCTATTGGTGATGCCGGTGCTCTTGATGATCGAGGGCATCCAGAAGGCCAGGCCGTAGAAACCGGTGTTGAAGGTCAGCAGGATCAGCACCAGCAACCAGACGCGAGGGTTGAAGAACACTTCGCTCAAGCGCGAAGCCTTGCCCTGGTTGTCGGTTTGCAGGTTGGCCTTGAGCATGGCCTTTTCCGCTGCCGACAGCCACTTGGCCTTGTCGATGTTATCGGCCAGGCAGACGATCACCACGAAGGCCATGATGATCGAAGGGATGCCCTCGATGATCAGCATCCACTGCCAGCCGGACATGCCTTGCACGCCCTGCATGCTGTTCATCAGCCACCCGGACAGGATCCCGCCCAGTGTCAGGCTGACCGGCAACGCCAGCAGGAACCCGGACATCACCCGGCTCTGCCGGTGGGTCGGGAACCAGTAGTTGAGGTAGAGGATCACGCCGGGGAAAAAGCCTGCTTCACAGATGCCTAGCAGGAAACGCAGCACATAGAACATCGTGCTCGATTCGATGTGGAAGAACGCTGCCAGCGGCACCGTGTAGGCCACGGCCATGGAGATCACCGCCCAACTGAGCATGATCCGGGCGATCCAGAACCGCGCGCCCAGACGATGCAGCAACAGGTTGCTGGGGACCTCGAACAGGAAATAGCCCCAGAAAAACATACTGGCGCCCAAGGCGTACACGGTGTTGCTGAATTGCAACTCGGCGAGCATGTCGAGCTTGGCGAAGCCGATATTGACCCGATCAAGGTATGCCGCCATGTAGCACAACAGCAGCACGGGCAGGATCCGCCAGATCACCTTGCGGTAGGTCCGGTCTTCGAAATCCAGTTCGCCGGCTTGCGCCTGGGCAGGCAACGGCTCGGAGATGGTTTGCATGAGGTAACCCCTGATTGTTGTTATTGGGTCACGTCGGATGAGCGGCTCATCCGGCGATTGAACGAGGACTCTACTGTCGCGGATCGATTCTTTCCCAATGGCATTTTTGGATTAGTTGATAACCAGTTGTTATCGGAATCCGAGGGGCTACTGCGTAGCCCAGCGGGAGCAAGCTCCCTCGCCACGGGGTTTGGTGCTGGCTGGACCCATGTCTTCGCGAGCAGGCTCGCTCCCACCGGGGTTGTGATTTACCTCAGTAGAAAATCGACTGTGGGAGCGAGCCTGCTCGCGAAGGCGGCGGCACTGTCAACCACTCTGGCGGGCGTTGTCCTTGAGAATCTCGGCAAACTCCAGCGCCGCGCCCACCAGCGGCTCGTCCTTTCGCGTGAGGATGCCGTAATCCTGCGGCACCAGGTGCAACGGGGTATCGAGGGTCTTGAGCTGGCCGCTTTCCAGCAGCGGATCAACCATCGCATTGGGCAGCATGCCGATCATCGGGCCGCGTTTCAGCACCTGGAGGAAGGTCTGCATGGAAATCGTATCGATGGTGTTGCGCGGCATCCGCACGCCCGCTTCGGCGAACGCCAGTTCCATGCGGGCGCGGATCGGCGTGCCGACCGGGTAGAGAATCCATGGCAGGTCCACCAGTTGCTGCAGCGATATCGGCCCGGCGTCTGCCAGCGGATGCCGGTCGTTGACGACGATGCAGAACGGTTCCGGAGCCAGGGGCTGGAAGTCGTAGCGCTGCTGCTGGCTCTGCTCGGTAAACCGCGCCACGGCCAGGTCGAGCTTCTTCTCTTCCAGCATCTTCATCAGGTGATTGCTGGTCTGCTCTACCACCTCGATGGACAACAACGGCCAGCGCTGCTTGATCTGCAGGATCGCCTCGGGCAGGGCCACCGCGGTCGCGGCAAAGATCCCGCCGACCTTGAGATAACCATGGCCGCCCTCCCGCAGGCTGCTGATCTGCTCGACGAACGAGCGCGCGTCATTCAAAGCGATCTGTGCGTAGCGCAGCACATGCTCACCCAGCGCGGTGGGCGGCATGCTGCGCGGGCGCCGCTCGAACAGGGCAAAGCCGAGCAGGCTCTCGATTTCCTTGAGCATCTTGCTCACCGCCGGCTGGCTGAGGTTCATCTGCTCGGCCGCCAGGTGCATGTTGCAGGTGCGGCCCAAGGTATCGATCAGCAGCAGATGGCGGAATTTGAGCCAGCCGCAGAAGCTGGAGAAGGACAGATCGGACATGGGCAACCCTCACGATGCAATAACCGGACGTTATCAGATACTGAATATATCTCATTGGAGTTCATCACCAGCGCGCCCTAGCTTGAAAGCTTTACGAACCAGGAAGACTGCCCATGTCGCTGATGCTTACCCCCGAGAACACGCTGCCGGTCGATGGCCTGGCCGGCACCCTGATTGGTCGTGCCTGGGTCCCTGGCCGGGTCGCCGGGCCTTCGCCAATCGTGCTGCGCAGCGACGGAGTGTTCGACCTGTCGGAGCGTTTCGCGACGTTGAGCGATTTGCTGGAAACGCCCGCGCCGCTGACAGCGGTCAGGCAAACGCCTGGCACGTTCATCGCCAGCGTCGACGCGCTGCTGGCCAACACCGGCATGCATGCTGACCCGACCAAGCCGTTCCTGTTGCCGCCCTTGGACTTGCAAGTGATCAAGGCCGCCGGCGTGACCTTCGCCGCGAGCATGATCGAGCGGGTGATCGAGGAGCAGGCTGGCGGTGACGCGGCCCGGGCCGAAGCCGTGCGCGCGACGGTGCACAGCGTCATTGGCGACAACCTGCGCTCGATCGTCCCGGGCTCCGAGCAAGCCATGCGCCTCAAGGCCTTCCTTATCGAACAGGGCATGTGGTCGCAGTACCTAGAGGTCGGCATCGGGCCGGACGCGGAAATCTTCACCAAGGCGCCGGTGCTGGCCGCCGTCGGCAGCGGCAGCCAGATCGGCATTCATCCAGCCTCGCAATGGAACAACCCGGAACCGGAAGTGGTGCTGGCGGTGAATAGCCGCGGCCAGATCCACGGCGCCACCCTGGGCAACGACGTCAACCTGCGGGACATCGAAGGCCGCAGCGCGTTGTTGCTGAGCAAGGCCAAGGACAATAATGCCTCGTGCGCCATCGGGCCGTTCATTCGGCTGTTCGATGAACACTTCAGCCTGGACGACGTGCGGGCCTGCGAGGTCGATCTGCAGGTACACGGCGAAGACGGTTACCGCCTGCACGGCTGCAGCTCCATGAGCCAGATCAGCCGCGACCCGCAGGACCTCGCAGGCCAGACACTCAACGCCAACCACCAATACCCGGATGGCTTCCTGCTGTTTCTCGGTACCCTGTTCGCCCCCACCGAGGATCGCGACCACGCCGGCAGCGGTTTCACCCACAAACTGGGCGACCGGGTCAGTATCAGCAGCCCGTTGCTCGGCTGTTTGCATAATCAGGTGACTCACAGCTGCGAGGCCGCGCCCTGGACCTTCGGCGTCGGCGCCTTGCTGCGTAATCTCGCCGCGCGGGGGCTGCTCGATCGCTGAGCCCGACAGATCGTCGATTCATCCAATTACAAGAGAGAAATGAATCATGAGTGACACGCCAAAACGCCGCCTGCGCAGCGAGCAGTGGTTCAACGACCCGGCTCACGCGGACATGACCGCCCTGTATGTCGAGCGCTACATGAACTACGGGATGACCCGCGAAGAGCTGCAATCGGGCCGGCCGATCATCGGCATCGCCCAGACCGGCAGCGACCTGACGCCCTGCAATCGTCATCACCTGGAGCTGGCGCAACGGGTCAAGGCCGGCATCCGCGATGCTGGCGGCATCCCGATGGAATTCCCGGTGCACCCGATCGCCGAACAGTCGCGCCGGCCCACTGCCGCCCTGGACCGCAACCTGGCCTACCTGGGCCTGGTGGAAATCCTCCATGGCTACCCGTTGGACGGCGTGGTGCTCACCACCGGCTGCGACAAGACCACCCCGGCGTGCCTGATGGCGGCGGCGACCACCGACCTTCCGGCCATCGTGCTCTCCGGCGGGCCGATGCTCGACGGCCATCACAAGGGCGAACTGATCGGCTCCGGCACCGTGCTCTGGCACGCACGCAACCTGATGGCCGCCGGCGAAATCGACTACGAAGGCTTCATGGAAATGACCACGGCGGCATCGCCCTCCGTGGGCCACTGCAACACCATGGGTACCGCGCTGTCGATGAACGCCCTGGCCGAAGCCCTGGGCATGTCGCTGCCCGGTTGCGCGAGCATTCCGGCGCCCTATCGCGAGCGCGGGCAGATGGCCTACGCCACCGGCAAGCGCATCTGCGAACTGGTGCGCCAGGACGTGCGCCCATCCCGGATCATGACTCGAGAGGCGTTCGAAAACGCCATCGCCGTCGCCTCGGCACTCGGCGCATCAAGCAATTGCCCACCGCACCTGATTGCCATCGCCCGGCACATGGGCGTCGAACTGAGCCTGGACGACTGGCAGCGGATTGGCGAAGACGTGCCGCTGCTGGTCAACTGCATGCCGGCCGGCAAGTACCTCGGCGAAGGCTTCCACCGCGCCGGTGGCGTGCCGGCGGTCATGCATGAACTGCAAAAGGCCGGACGCCTGCACGAGCACTGCGCCACGGTCAGCGGCAAATCGATTGGCGAAATCGTCAGCAGCAGCCTGACCAGCAACGCCGATGTCATCTACCCGTTTGATACCCCGCTCAAGCATCGCGCTGGATTCATCGTGCTCAGCGGCAATTTTTTCGACAGCGCGATCATGAAGATGTCGGTGGTCGGCGAGGCGTTTCGCAAGACCTACCTGTCCGAGCCCGGCGCCGAAAACAGCTTCGAAGCCCGGGCGATCGTGTTTGAAGGACCGGAGGATTACCACGCGCGGATCGACGACCCGGCGCTGGACATCGACGAGCGCTGCATCCTGGTCATTCGCGGCGTTGGCACCGTGGGTTATCCCGGCAGCGCCGAGGTGGTGAACATGGCGCCGCCCGCAGCGCTGATCAAACGCGGTATCGACTCCCTGCCCTGCCTCGGCGACGGCCGCCAGAGCGGCACCTCGGCGAGCCCGTCGATCCTCAACATGTCCCCTGAAGCGGCGGTGGGCGGCGGCCTGGCGCTGCTGCAAACCAACGACCGGCTGCAAGTGGACCTGAACACCCGCACCGTCAACCTGCTGGTCGACGAGGCCGAAATGGAACGGCGCCGTCGCGAATGGACACCGAGCATCCCGCCCTCGCAAACGCCCTGGCAGGAACTCTATCGGCAACTGGTCGGGCAGCTGTCCACCGGCGGCTGCCTGGAGCCGGCCACGTTGCATTTGCGGGTAATCGCCCGGAGTGGCGAGCCGCGGCATTCGCACTGACTCGGAGCGCCCGGTCGTGAGTGGCCGGGCGTTTGGGAGCACTTAAAGAAGCCTCCTACATCACCCGTCTCCTTGTCTGACTTATTTCCCTAGCCTTCCTCGGCAAAGTCTCGCGCACCCCGATTTTTCGCGAGACGCCTGCCCATGTTCGACCGATTTTTCCTGCTGGCCGCTGATCAGACCGCTTCCTGATGGATCAGGTGCGCCGCATCGAGGCGGAACTCGACAGCTTCAAAGACAGCCTTTCCCTCTACCGCGAACAACTCGACCGCTGGTACGCCCGTGCGGCGGACCGGGCCAGCCAGACGGCCGACTTGCCGTCGCTGATGGGCATGGAACGGGTGCTTCTTTTTGGTGGCAGCGCCACGACGGTCAGCAGCCGCGACAGTGATTTCCACTCGACCGTGGCCCGGTGCCCCAAGGGTGGGGTCCTGACGATCGAGAGCAAGCTCGAATCGGTGTACGACATTCCGCTGGGCGACATCGTGGTGGATGTAGTGTCGGTGGACAGCGGCGAGGTCACCCCCGTCCAGCTGAATGCCCAGGGTGTCGGGACCTTCAAAGGCGAAGCGGGTCGCTACTACCGGGTTCACGTTCAAAGCGAAGTCACCCCCAGGCAGATCGAGGACCTGTTTTCTTCCTACAACGGCCTGACTGCTGATCTGACGGACTGGCTGCGTAGCGAATGGCAGGGCTTCAAGCCGCAATGGGCGCAGCAATCGTCGGCGACGTCGACGGCCGCGGTGGGCAACGGCCTGCTCGCCGGCGGTTGGGCGGCCATCGAAGGTGTGTGGGACAGCATCAGCTTGCTCTCGGACATCCTCAAGGACCCGAGCCGGTTTGGCGATCAATTGGGCAGCGGTGCGGCGGGCCTGATCGAACTTGCCGAGTCGTCCCCGCAGATCATGGCCAAGCTGCAGTTGCTCGCCAGCGACGAAGCGGCGCTGTGCCTGCTGGTGCGCACCGCGAGTCTCTGGCTGGACATGCTGCCGCCCAGCGAAGTGGCCGGCGGCACGGCCGAAGCGTTGTCCATGGTAGTCGTGCAGCTGGTGATCGACCTGCTGATCGGCGTGGTATTGACCTTCGCCGGGGCGGGCGCCGGGATTGCCTACCTGTCGATGCGCCTGGTCCGGCACAGCGCCCGGCTACTGGACGCGATGACGCGTTTCATCCGGGCGATCTTCGCGGTGGTGAACGGGTTCATGGCCTACGTGGACCGTTACAAAACCGTGGCGGCGCGAGGCATCGCCGCTGGCGTGAAAAAAGGCCGGATGCAATTGCGCTGGGACGCGCAGCGCAACACCACGCTGAAAAAAGACGAAGCCCACGACGACGCCCCGACCCCATCGAAAAACCCCAACGGCGACCCCGCCGACAGCGCCGCCCAGACCCGCACCGACGGCTGCCCGGTGTCGATGGTCACTGGCGAGGAACTGCTGACCCTGGAGGACGGCACCCTCGACGGGCGCTTGCCCTTCGTCTTCACCCGTCTCTATCGCACCAGCGCCGCCGAGCTGGACGTCGGCCTCGGCCGTGGCTGGAGCCATGGCCTGGCCCATCGCCTGGTGATCGAGGGCGAACAGGTGACCTGGATTGATCAGGAAAACCGCCGCACCACCTTCCCTCGCCCCAACCTGCAACGCCCGGCGATCCACAACAGCCTGGCCCGCGCGGCGATCTACCTGAGCTGCGAGCCGGACGAACTGATCATCGCCCAGCCCGGCGAAGACGCCCCTTTCCTGCACTTTCGCGACGGTCATCTGACGGCGCTGAGCGATCGGTACGACAACCGCCTGACCGTCCAGCGCAACATCTACGGCGACATCAGCCGCCTGGACAACGGCGCCCGGCGCGGGCTGCGGTTGCGCTACGAGCATCGCCACCTGGTCGCCATCGACTATCAGAGCTTTGACCCGAAACAGCATCCGGACGAAGCCTGGCGCACCGAACAGACGCTGGTGACCTACCGCTACGACGGCCGTTTCCGACTGGTAGAGGCGACCAATGCCGCTGGCGAAAGCGAGCGCTACGACTACGACGACCAGCACGTCATCCTCCAGCGGCAACTGGCCGGCGGCGCAAGTTTCTACTGGGAATGGCAAGGCCTCGGCCCGGCGGCGCGCTGTGTGCGGCACTGGGCGTCGTTCGCGCAGATAGACAGCCGCTACTACGCCTGGGGCGAAGACGGCAGCGTCACGGTCCGGCATCAGGATGGCAGCCAGGAAGTGTACGTCCACGACGACCGGGCGCGGCTGGTGCGCCAGGTCGATCCCGTTGGCGGCGAACAGCTCAAGGCTTATGACGAGCAGGGTCGGCTGACCGCCGAGCAGGATCCGCTGGGCGCGGTCACCGAATACCGCTACGACGAAGCCGGACGGCTGGTGGCGCTGATTCCGCCTGAAGGCGAGCCGACGTCCTACGAATACCGCAACGGTTTCCTGCACGCCCGACAGCGCGGCAAAGCCGTGTGGACCTACCGGCGTAATGCCCAGGGCGATGTGGTCGAGGCCATCGACCCGGATCGTCACAGCACCCGATACGCCTATGACGCCCAGGGGCAACTGCTCTCGATACGCTACCCGGACGGCGGCACCCATCATTTTGTCCGCAATAGCCAAGGCCAGCTGACTGAAGAAACCCTGCCCGACGACAGCCAGCGGAGTTTTTCCTACGACACGTTGGGGCGGCTGCTGACCCGCAAGGACGAACATGGCGCGATTACCCACTACCAGTGGGATGCCGTCGGCCGCTTGCTGGAAACCACCCTGCCCACCGGCGCCACCCGCGCCTGGAGCTACAACGCCTACGGCAAGGTCACCGCCGAACGCGACGAACTGGGGCGCATCACCCGCTACGAATACGCCGACGATCTGCACCTGATCAGCCGGCGGCTCAATCCCGATGGCAGCGAACTGAAGTATCGCTACGACTCGGCGCGGCTGCTGCTCACCGAAATCGAGAACGAGGCCGGCGAAAAATATCAGTTGGCCTACACGCCCAACGGATTGATCCGACAGGAAACCGGCTTCGACGGCCAGCGCACCGGCTACGCCTACGACCTCAACGGCCACCTGCTGGAAAAGACCGAGTTCGGTGCCGATGGCAGCCAGCGGCTCACCGCTTATCAGCGCGACAGCGCTGGCCGCCTGTTGCGCAAGACCTTGCCCGACGGCAAACCGGTCGAGTACCGCTACGACGCCCTCGGCCGGCTGGTCAGCGTCGACGACGGCCACTGGCCGCTGGCCTACGAATACGACAACCAGGACCGCCTCGTCGCCGAACACCAGGGCTGGGCCACCCTGCACTATCGCTACGACGAGGCCGGCCGGCTGACCTACTGCCGCCTGCCCGACCGCAGCACCCTCAATTACCGCCACCTCTATGGCGGCGCGCTGCTGGCCATCGACCTCAACGGCGAGTGCCTGACCGAACACCGCTTCACCGGCACCCGCGAACGGCAGCGCCAGCAAGGCCTGCTACTCAGCGACTACAGCTACGACGAACAGGGCCGCCTCAAGGCCCAGACCGTGTGGCAGACCCAGCAGAAGCAACTGTTCTGGCGCGACTATTCCTACAGCGCCAACGGCAACCTCGCCACGCTGTCCGACACCCGAAACCGACGCGCCTACCACTACGACCCGCAAGATCGCCTGCTGCGCATCGACTACGCACACAGCCAGCCCCCCGAGCACTTTTCCCACGACCCGGCCGGCAACCTGCTGCTGCACGACCGCCCCGGCCCGACCACCCTCAAGGGCAACCGCCTGCTGATGGACGGCGACCGCCACTACGACTACGACGCCTACGGCAACCTGGTCCGCGAGCGCCGCGGCAAAGCCCAGTGCCTGGTCACCGAATACCGCTACGACAGCCAGCACCGCCTTATCGGCCTCACCACCCCGGACGGTAACGAAACGTCCTACCGCTACGACGCCTTCGGCCGACGCATCGAAAAGACCGTGGACGGCCAGACCACCGAATTCATCTGGCAAGGCGACCAGCTCATCGCCGAAAGCAGCGACCATCATTACCAAAGCTACGTCTACGAGCCCGGCACCTTCCGCCCCCTCGCCCTGCTCAAAGGCCAAGGCCCAAACAACGCCACGCCGTTCTACTACCACAACGACCACCTCGGCACACCGCAGGAGCTGACCAGCCACCAGGGCGAAATCGTCTGGGCGGCGCGCTACACCGGCTACGGCAAACTCACCAAGCTGGCCCACGGCGCCGGCAAACAACTGACCCAACCGCTGCGTTTCCAAGGCCAATACCACGACCTGGAAAGCGGCCTGCACTACAACCGGCATCGCTACTACAATCCGGATACGGGGCGGTACCTGACGGCGGATCCGAGCAAGCTGGCGGGTGGGCTCAATGGGTACCGGTACACCCTGAACCCGACGGGGTGCGTGGATCCGTTGGGGTTGGAAGATTGCCCGGGGGACGGATGTAAGAAGCCGGCGGTTGGGGAGCAGGATCCGGCGGCTAAGGTTGGAGTGGATGAGGGTGAGCCGGCGCTGCCCAAGCCGACCACCGAAGAGTTGGCTGAAAAAGAAGTGAGACGTTTAGACCGTGAACAAGGCATGCATATGGTTAGTAAACATAGCCCTGCGGTTTCAGATCAAGTGTGGAAACGGCGCGCAATAGATGGTACAGACCCGTTAACTGGCAAGACCCCATGGCATAAGAAGGGCAATCCTAGTTCGAGATTTTACAGCTGGGAACTTCAGCTAAAAGCCTACGAGGTATTAATTGCAAAGAAAAATAACGACCACAAATTATTAATAGATAAAAGCGGAAGCAAGTATATACGATCAGAATTTCCAGGTGCGGGAGAGGGCTACATCCCAAACCCTAAAAATCCAAGCGACCCGAAACTGGTAACAATGAATCGAATAGAAATGAAGTTTGATCGAGACACCGAAGTTCCATTTACACTCTACCCAATTAAATAGGATAAAACAAAGTGATCGACCCTAGCACTGGCCAACCATATCTACCCACGCCCGCGTATTTTTTGGGATGTTTTGACATCTACGATCGCGAGGAGACACTAGGGGAAGAACTGGCAAAATTTGACCCTAACAACCCAACGGATCGAGAGATCCTCATCCTAAACTATTCGCTATCTAAGCGCTGGAAAATAACGCACAGACAAAAGTTTGCACTGTACAAAAGCTTAGAGGAAGCATTGCACGACGGTAGTTATGATTTTCAGGCTTTACTAGAACATGACTGCCAGGAATGCTCATCACTCCCCTGCGGATGGGACACCATGGATAATCCCAGGGCTTTTTTTGAAGATATATATAGATTGGCGACTACATTATGGGCAGACGATCTAAAAAAAGCAGAAACCGAGGACCAATCTACTTGGGATTATATATAGTCGCTTATATTTCCGAGAGAGTTCCTTACCACACTACAGGTTTTATTAACTGGCCACTCCATCGACAGATTCGCTCTCCGTGGCGAGGGAGCTTGCTCCCGCTGGGTCGCGAAGCGGCCCCAAAACAGCTATGAGATCAGCCAGACACACCGAAGTGCTTTGAGAGGGGGCTGCTACGCAGCCCAGCGGGAGCAAGCTCCCTCGCCACGGGGGGTTACAGGCACATGTAAGTTGCACACTCATAGATCAAACTTTCATGCCCCTACTCACATATTCCCAACCATCTCCCACAACGACGCCCCTACCCCGGTAATGCTCTCCCCCGCAATCAACCCCGCCGCCGCCGTAATAGCGAACCGTTCCGTGAGGCTTGGCCAGCGGCAGCTCACCAGCCAGGTGAGTACGGCGCCGAGGGCCATCATCAGCGATACCGAGGCCGGCAGGACAAAAGCCAGGCCCAAGGCCGCCGTGCTTGGCAGGTAGCGGGCCCGATGGGCCGGCAGCAGGCTGTCGAGGATGCCCAGCAGCAAGCCGGCGATGGCGCCGATGAAAATCGCCCAGCGGATGCTGGTTGACAGTGAGTCCAGGCCATGGGTGAGGGTCTGTGCCACGGCTTTCCAGGTGGCGACCGCCGGGGCCGGCCACTCTTCGGTGAGGAGCATGGTCTGGGGGTCCGGGATCAGCGCCAGATAGGCCAGCACGCCGACGATGCTGCCAATGAAGATTCCCAGGGTCTGCGCCTGCAGTTGTTTGCGCGGCGTGGCGCCGATCGCTCGGCCCACCTTGAAATCGTTCATCAAGTCTGTGCATTGCCCGGCCGAACCGCCGGCGGTATTGGCACTCATCAGATTGATCGGCACCTGGCCCGGGGCGACGATGCCGAAACTCAACTGGGACAGTTGCCCGATGGCACCGATAGGCGGAATACCCGTGGCGCCAACCACACGGGCCGCCACCGCCGCCAGGCAAATGGCCAAGGGGATGGTCAGCAGCGCCATCCACGGATTGATGCCGAACAACAGCGCTTGCAGGCTTACCACCAGAAA
The DNA here is from genome assembly GCF_051131995.1 of Pseudomonas sp. Z1-29. Lineage (NCBI taxonomy): Bacteria > Pseudomonadati > Pseudomonadota > Gammaproteobacteria > Pseudomonadales > Pseudomonadaceae > Pseudomonas > Pseudomonas sp. Z1-29. Next base: position 3,470,065 of record NZ_CP071645.1, read on the forward strand.
GATCGCCAACAGGAAACCGAGGGCGGGGCCGGCCTTGGGAACCACCCAGGTCGCCGCGCCGCTGGCCTTGGTGGAACCGTGCAAGGCCCACAGGCGAATCGCCAGGGAAGCCAGCGTCGAGCAGACCATCAGGCTCACCCCCGGCCACAGCAGCCACTCCACCAGCACCGCAAATTGCGGTCCACTGCTGCCGGGCGGTAACTGCACCAGGCCATTTTCCAGCAGCCACGGCGCCAACCCGCCCCACGCCAGCAGCGCGCCGAGCAGCAGGGTCAAGCCGACGCGGATGCCGATGATGCCGCCGAACCCCACCAGCAACAGCGAAGGGTCTGCGGTAAAGGTCAGGCGCTCCAACTGGGCGTTCGGCGACCAACGCGCGATGGTCCACCAAAACGTATCCACCCACTTGGCGAGCCCGGACAGCAGCGCCGCGCCGAGCAGCACCTTGAGCCGCGTCGCGGCTTCCTGGCCATGGTTGTAGATGTGCAGGAGGGTTTCCAGGGTCGCCATGCCTTCGGGAAACCTCAGCGCCTTGTCATTGAGCAATGACGGCCGCAGGTACCAGGCAATCCAGATGCCCAGGAAGCTCACTGAAAACACCCAGGCAACCATCGGCACCGGGTCCAGTTGCTGGCCGGTCAGCAAGGTGTACGCCGGAATGGGCGCGACCAGCCCGCCAGAGATGATCGACGCCGCTGCCGACGCGACGGTCTGGTTGATGTTGCTTTCGTGCAACGTCCACGGCAGCGCCGCAGCCGAGCGTTTGGCCAGGCCCTGCCAGATGCCGTAGCCGACCAGCAAGGCAATGATCGACATGTTGAACGACCAGCCAATTTTTAATCCGGCATAGACATTGGAGGGCGTCAGGAGGATGCCAAGCACGATCCCCGTGATGACCGCGCGCGGGCTGAATTCGCGTTCGACGGGGAGGACATGCGGGCTCGAAATCTGGTCCATGCGAATTCCTTATCGGCAAAAAAACAGTCGGCTCAGCCGAGGCAACTACCTGACAAGTGAGTGCCGTATCGACGCAAGGTTCACCGACGATGGTTCTGGCGACCACGGGATAGAGCCGTCAGCCCCGACAATCGAACGCTCTCCTCAAGCAGCCCCCCGCCTGGCCGATAACCTGTGTGACGGCGGCCCTCCGGCCTCGTCAGGCTCTGCTGGTCGCATAGGGTGATGATCAATGGCTTTGCAGCTTAACCGCTTACTGATGTTTGGCGTCCTGATGCTCCTGCTTGCAGGTGGGTCGGCGTTGGCCATCGCGGCTGAGCCGCCGCTGCGCATCGTCACGGAGGAGTTGCCGCCCTACAACATGACGCAGGACGGACGCGTGACCGGCATGAGCACCGAGGTCGTCGAGGCCGTGCTCAAGGAGATCGGCGTCCAGGCGTCGATCCAGCCCATGCCCTGGGCCCGCGCGTACGAGTTGGCGCTCAACGAAAGCAACGTCCTGATCTATTCGATCGTCCGCACGCCCGCACGCGAAGCGCTTTTCCAGTGGATCGGCGCCATCGCCCCGACCCAGTGGTACATCTACTCCCTGGCTGAGCGGCCAGTGAAGCTCAGCTCCCTGGCCGATGCCCATGGGCACCAGATCGCGACCGTCAATCAGGACGTCGGCGAGCAATACCTGGTCTCGAAGGGGTTCCGCATCGGCGAGGATCTGCAATCGAGCACCCGATACGAACACAACTACCGCAAGCTCAAGGTCGACCATGTGGAGTTGTGGATTTCCAACGAACTCAACGCGCTGTACCTGACTCGGCAGAATGGCGAAGACCCGGAAAAAGTCCTCATCCGGTCATTGCCGCTGCCCGAACTGAGCAGCGCCGACGGCTTGAACATGGCATTCAGCCGCAACACGCCGGCGCAAACCGTCGAGAAATTCCGCGCCGGCCTGGAGGCCATTCGTCGCAACGGCGTCTACGATGCCATCGCGCGCAAGTGGTTATGAGATGGACGGCAACTTCGCCCCGGCGCCCTTTCAACGACCACAGGCCAAGGCCCTCAGCTCCCTGGGGCGTCGACTGGTGCTCGCGACGCTGCTGTTCTGTCTGATTTTCACCGTGGCGATGGTGACATGGCGCACCTGGCTGGCCTGGGAAAGCAACCTGGCGGAGATGAATTCCGAGCTGGGGCTGATTGACCAGGTGTTCCAGGACACCCTGGCCCACGCCATCTGGGAAATGGATCGCGAGTCCCTGGACAAGCAGCTCAACAGTGTCGCCAGTGCCGCGCCGGTCGGACGCGTGGTCCTGAATGTCCTGCGGCCCGGCCGCTCACCGGAAATCATCGAACTCAACCGCTACACCAGCGGTAACGCCGGCTCGGCACCGGTGTTGCAGCGCCAGCTCATCGCGCAACCCTATCTCGGCGCCCATGAAAAAGTCGGCGAGCTGATCATCGAGGGCGATAACCAACTGCTCTGGGAGCGCCTGTGGGGCGAAGCACGCACCATCGTCATCACGCAAATCATCCAATCGATGCTCCTGGCCGGGCTGGTCATGACCATGTTCAACCGTCTGGTGACCATCCATGTGGTGCATATCGCCCGGCATTTGGGTGAGCTCGCTCCGCAAACTCTCAAGCGTCACCTCAAATTGCAGCGCTCGGTCAACCGCCAGGACGAACTGAGCCTGCTCGAAACCCAGGTCAACGAACTGCAGGACAATCTCCACGCGCACCTGGAACGCCAGCGTTCGGACGAACTGGCGATCGCCGCCAGCCGCGATCAACTGGTCGAACTGGTCGAGGCGCGCACGGCGGAACTCAAGGCCGCCAACCAGGCCCTCGAAGCGTTGTCCCGCCACGACGCCTTGACCGGCCTGGCCAACCGTCGCCACTTCGACGAACTGAAGGAAGTCGAATTCCGCCGCGCCATGCGTCACAGGACGCCGCTGGCGGTGCTCATGTGCGACGTGGATTTTTTCAAGATCTACAACGACACCTACGGCCACATGAACGGCGACCTGTGCCTGCAACAGATAGCCGAAACCCTGCGTGACGTGTTCGGGCGCTCCGGCGAGCTGACCGCACGGGTGGGTGGCGAAGAGTTCGTCGTCGTGCTGCCCAACATCGACGCGCAGCAGGCCTGCGAGGCAGCCGAGAGGCTGCGCGCCGCCCTGGCCGAACGCAAGCTGCCCCACAGCGGCTCATCGGTCTCGCCCTTCGTCACCCTGAGCATCGGCGTCGCCGAGCTGGACCCCGAGACCATGGATCATTTCGATCCACTGATGCAGCGCGCCGACCAGGCGCTGTACCGGGCCAAGCACCAGGGACGCAACCGCGTCTCCCTCTGAAGATCCGTCAACGTCGAGGTCTGTATGCGCCACTCTCTGCTGCTCTGCTCCTGCGTACTCCTGGCCTTGATCAGCCTCACAAGCCAGGCCGAAACGATCGAGGTCGTGACCGAGGACTCGCTTTACGCGTATCTGCGCGATGACAAACTCGTCGGCCCCGGTATCCATATTGCGTCCGACACGCTGCAACAGGCCAACCTCAGCGATTTCCGCATGGCGCTGTATCCCTGGGCGCGGGCTTATGAGATGGCCTTGCGCGAGCCCAACGTGCTGATTTTCCCACTCGATCGCACCCCGGCCCGGGAACAGCTGTTCAAGTGGGTCGGTGAAATCCATCGTTCCACCAGCCGGCTCTACAAGCTGCGCGACGCCGACCCCATCACTGTCCGCAACCTTGAAGAGGCCAAGCAGTACAGCATCGGCGTGATACGCAATGACGCCAAGCAGATCTATCTGCAAGAACGTGGCTTCAGTCGTCTGGTCGTGTCGGCGAACAACCACGACAACTTTCAGAAACTGTTGAACCGTCAGGTCCAACTGGTGCCGATGCCGGAGAACACGGCACGCCTGATGAGCCAGGATGCCCAGATGGATTTCAATCAGCTGGAGGAAGTCTATGCCCTAGACGAGCAGCCCCACCGGGTCTACCTGGCTTTCAGCCTGAGCACACCGGACGAAACGGTCGCCCGTGCCCAGCGCGCGTTTGAAGCGCTCAAGGCATCGGGCGAAGTCGAGCGGATCATGAAGGAGAAGCGTTGACGAGCGGCACCGGTCAGCGACGTTGAACTCTCGCATCGCAAACATCGTCTAGCCCATTAGATTCTGTGGGAGCGAGCCTGCTCGCGAAGACGGCGGCACATTCGACATCAGTGTCGTCTGTCACACCGATTCGCGAGCAGGCTCGCTCCCACATTCCTGGGTTCGGCTACAGCGATGGAGATGTATCGATGAGCACACTGAACTCGGCATCGGAGTCCATTCAGACCCTGATGCTGGAACGCAACGATTGGGTACCCAACCACCCGCGCCTGCCGGTGATCATCTACCGTGACGCGATGACTGCCCAGGCAGGTGACCTGGCCGCCCAGCTGGAAGAGATGTTTCGCAGCAACGGCTGGCCGCCGCAATGGCGCTACGGGATCTACGATTTCCACCATTACCACACGGAGGGCCACGAAGTCCTGGGCGTCGCCAGCGGTCAGGCGCGCTTGATGCTTGGTGGCCCCGATGGCCAAGTGATCGGCGTCCAGGCAGGCGACGTGTTGCTGCTGCCTGCTGGCACCGGGCATTGCAACCTGGGTTCCAGCGAAGATTTCCTGGTCGTCGGAGCGTATCCACCGGGCCAGCAGGCCGACATCTGCCGGGAAGCGCCGAGCGCGGCGCAACTGGCAAACATCGACGCGCTACCGTTTCCTGATCGGGACCCCGTGCAGGGATCACCGGGGGCCGTCGGCCGATATTGGACCAAGCCCCGTTGAGCCTGCCGGGCCCGGCTAGATCATCGGCGAACTGCTCACCACCCGCAGCGCCAACCCCTCGAACGCATCCAGAGTAATGGTGAACTCACCCTCGGGCGTGAGATCCCCTTCGACCCGCTCATTGATGATGTCCACCACCGGCCCCGGTGCGATACCTGGCAGGTGCAGGGTTTCGGTGATCGGCGTCGAACCGAAGTTCAGCGCGGTGATCTGCGTGCCTTTGCCGGCTGGCAGTTCGTGAACCATGATCAGCAGCCCCGGATGCTCGACGTCCGGGATGAGGATCTGGCGGCTCGCCGCGATGTCGTAGGCGCGGCGCGCGGCCAGGATCCTGCGCAATTGCGAGGCGAACGAATCCGGATCCTTCAACTGGCTCGGCAGGCTGCCGTACAAGGTCTTTGGACGTGGCATCTGCCCGGCTGACAGCGGCGCTTCCGGGTTGAGGTCGACCAGGTCGTAGGCACCGCGATGAATCCAGCGCGTGTCGCCGTCGCGCATCAGGTGCTCGACCTGTTCCGCCGGCAACGGCAAGGCCCCCACCAGATCCCAGCCAGACAAGGCGAACACGCCCGGTTGCATGGCGTTGAACATCACCAGCAGCAGATGCACCTGGCGAATCTGCTGGATATCGGCCGCTGTGATCGCGTCGAGGTCGCGAATGCCCAGGGCGGCGGTGATGATGCTCGCCGTGGTGCAAGACACGCCGTTGGTGACGAATTTCAGGTTGTAAGGCGCGTGCTCGCCGGACAGGCGTTCGTACATCTGCTCGCGGATGTGCTCGCGCAGGATGCTGCCGGGAAACGTCTGACCTTGATACAGGTAGGTGTCGTGGGCATGCAGCGTCCAGAAATGCACCAGCTCCAGGGTCAGTTCATCGTGATTCTGCAAGGCGTGGATCAGCGAGCCCGGGTCGATGCCGAAGCTGTGCATCTGGCGCAGCATCAAGCGCAGGAATTCGGTGTCGCCCATCAGCAGGGCGTGCTGGTAGGCCGGTCGGGTGATGAAGTCGTAAGACAGGTCCGCCCCGCCGTGGGACATGGCGGCAATGTCGTCGAGGGTCAGGTTCAATTCCTGGAAGCTGAAACCGCCGGCCTTGCGAATCGCCCCGCCGAGCAACTGGTTGCCGGTGATCGACAGCGGATGGCTTTCGGACCAGGCGGTGCCATCGAGCTTGCGCTCCACGCCGAGGAATCCGTTGGCGTCCAGCCGGAGGATTTTCGCCCCCATGACATCGATGGCGTGCAGCGCATCGCCAATGATCATCTGCTGCGCGGCAAAGGTCGGGTCCAGCCAGTTCAGCGACGGCTGCCCTTCCTTGAAATAGTGCAGGTAAACCCAACGCCGTGGCTTGCCGTCGACGCCCAGGATGATCGGCGTCGCGCTCCAGTCGGTTTCCTTGACGCCAGGCTCGAAGAAAATCACTCGCTGCAACTGACCGACGATGTAGTGCTTGTCACGCAGGGCATCCACCTGTTGGGCGGTGAGGTTCTGGGCATCACGACCCTCCCCGACCTCGGGCAGCAGCGGCCAGTCTTCCTCGCGGATTTCCACCATGTGGTAGAGCCCCGGATAGTCTTCGTAAGCCATCTCCGCCAGACGAAAATCGGCGCCCTTGCCGGTGTGGGACGGGATGACGTCGTCGATGACCACCGCGTTGTGCGCAGCGGCCATGCGGGTCAGGGCCTGGAGTTGAGCGTCGGAGCCCAGCTCAGGGTCGATGTCGAAGCTGATGCGGTCGAAATTGCCATCGATGGTTGGCGTGTAGTCAGTGCCGCGCAGGCCGCCGGATCTTTTCAGCGGACCGTTGTGGATGCCCTGGATGCCGATTTTCGACAAGGCGTGCCACAAGGTTTCGTCGCCCAATGCCTCGAGCACCGTGCCATTTTCCCGGGTGACGATGGAGGCTGGGTATGCGGTAAACCACACTGAGGAAAGCGCTGAAGCATCACGGGGCCGGGTGTGCGCATAGGGCTGCTGCCACAAGCGTCCTTGCCCCGAATAGAGCTTGGCCCGCTGCCGCGCCGCGTGGAGCATCGATTGTTCGACCAGCCAGTCGACATGATTTTTCTCAGCCATCGTCATAAAAATCCCTGTCGTGAAGAAAAAACCGGACCGGCTGCCGACATCGGCGGCGCCGCTCATTAGTCATATGAGGCTCTGTCCCGGTATTCGTTGCATTGAGGCGCGAAGCGGTGGGTATTCGATGGGTGAACCCGAACCAAGGTGGGAGCGAGCTTGCTCGCGATGGCGTCAGCCCAGACGCCTCAAAACTCGTGGCGAGGGAGCTTGCTCCCGCTCGGCTGCGCAGCAGTCGCAAAACCGGTAGATGCGGTCTGCCTGAAAGACTGCCGGGGCCCGCTTCGCAGGCCAGCGGGAGCAAGCTCCCTCGCCACGGGGTACCTGCTCTGACATGGCGGCTCGTGTTCAGGCCGATGTCCCGCCGCAAATCGGACTGATCCACCCCTGTGGGAGCGAGCCCGCTCGCGAAGGCGCCAGCCCAGACGCCTCAAAATCCCGTGGCGAGGGAGCTTGCTCCCGCTCGGCTGCGCAGCAGTCGCAAAACCGGTGGATGCGGTCTGTCTGAAAGACTGCCGGGGCCCGCTGCGCAGGCCAGCGGGAGCAAGCTCCCTCGCCACGGGGACCTGCTCTGGCATGGTGGTCCGCGTTCAGGCCGATGTCCCGCCGCAAATCGGACTGATCCACCCCTGTGGGAGCGAGCCTGCTCGCGAACGCGCCAGCCCAGACGCCTCAAAATCCCGTGGCGAGGGAGCTTGCTCCCGCTCGGCTGCGCAGCAGTCGCAAAACCGGTGGATGCGGTCTGCCTGAAAGACTGCCGGGGCCCGCTTCGCAGGCCAGCGGGAGCAAGCTCCCTCGCCACGGGGGGCCTGCTCTGGCATGGCGGCTCGTGTTCAGGCCGATGTCCCGCCGCAAATCGGACTGATCACCCTGTGGGAGCGAGCCCGCTCGCGAACGCGCCAGCCCAGACGCCTCAAAACTCGTGGCGAGGGAGCTTGCTCCCGCTCGGCTGCGCAGCAGTCGCAAAACCGGTAGATGCGGTCTGCCTGAAAGACTGCCGGGGCCCGCTGCGCAGGCCAGCGGGAGCAAGCTCCCTCGCCACGGGGACCTGCTCTGGCATGGGGGTTCGTGTTCAGGCCGATGTCCCGCCGCAAATCGGACTGATCCACCCCTGTGGGAGCGAGCCTGCTCGCGAAGGCGTCAGCCCAGACGCCTCAAAACTCGTGGCGAGGGAGCTTGCTCCCGCTCGGCTGCGCAGCAGTCGCAAAACCGGTAGATGCGGTCTGCCTGAAAGACTGCCGGGGCCCGCTGCGCAGGCCAGCGGGAGCAAGCTCCCTCGCCACGGGGGACCTGCTCTGGCATGGCGGCTCGTGTTCAGGCCGATGTCCCGCCGCAAATCGGACTGATCCACCCCTGTGGGAGCGAGCCCGCTCGCGAAGGCGCCAGCCCAGACGCCTCAAAATCCCGTGGCGAGGGAGCTTGCTCTGGCATGGCGGTTCGTGTTCCACAGCCTGCGTTACCGCCTTCGCGAGCAGGCTCGCTCCCACAGGGGGTTGAGGTGGCATGAAACAGACTCAGTCGTCGTTGAACGGTGCTGCCACGTCTCTTTCGCCTGGCGCACCGGGGTTCTTCAGGATGGAGCAATTGGAACCATGCTCCTGTCCATCGAACCAAGCCTCGACAAAGGCGAACACGTCGTCCAGCGAACCATGCAACACCCCGTCATGCCCCAGGCCTTCATACGTCCGCCACGTCACCGGATTGCCAGCGGCACACAACGCCGCCGCGACCGCGTATTGCCGCTCTGGCGTAATGGTATGGTCCGCCTGGCCCGTGGCAATGAACAACGGGAAGGCTATCGACGCCTGGGGCATATCGGTCGTTGGAATGCGCGCAGCGTTCAACGCCTCTGGGGTAATCGTGAACAGCTCGGCAAACGAACCAATCTGCAACGCCTTGGACTTTTGCCCAATATCACCGGTACAGCCTTGCCGGGCGACGCTCAACAGTTCGAGCCCCTTGCCCGTCAGGATGCCTTCGATCGGTGGCCCGTCCTCACGCAACGCGCCTGACGCCATTGCCAGGAACACCGTATTGGACTGGCGCGGCGGCAGCTTGATGGGGCCTTCGGGAAATGTGCTGTTCGGTGCCGTGAGCACCGCGCCCAGAATGGGCAGTTCCGGTGCATAGGTGCCAGCAAGGATCGCCGCGCCCAGTGCCGCCCCACCGCCCTGGGATTGTCCGGCCAGGACCACGCGATTGGCGATCAGGCCTGGCTTGAAGGCTTGGGCAGCGCGAATCGAGTCCAGGACCGAGCGTCCCTCGGCCTGCCAGAACGTATAGGGATGAGGTCCTGGCCCTCCCAAGCCTTGATAATCGCTGGCAACAACCGCAAAGCCCCGCGCGAGCCAGCGATTGATATACGCCGCGTCACGCTCACGCAATCCCGCCCAGGAAGGCGCACAGGCATCGGCGATGCCCAGCGTGCCGTGAGCCCAGGCCAGCAGCGGCCAGCCTCCGGCCGGAGGATTTCCTGCCGGCAGATATAACGCCCCGCTGACCGGAACGAGGCCGGACCGCCAGCGCTGATCGATGGAGCTGTAGAGCAGACGCAAGGCCCGCGCGGCGGCAGGCAGTTGAGCCTGAACCGCCATGGCCTCGCTGCGCAGCAGCACGCCAGGCTGCGCAGGCATCGCGTCCGGCCAGCGATAAAACGGCGACAGCTGCATGTCTCCGGCAGCGGGACCGACGGGAAGCGTGCCGGCCGCCATCGCGTTGGCTGCCACGACGATGACCGCCCCCACGCAAATTCCTCTGAAGGCTTGGCGAATACTCATGGAAAGTTTCCCCGACCGGAAAATGCCTTGCGCAAGGCGTTGCCCTGCGCAGCGATGACGTTGCGTGCGACAGGAGCCACCTCATTGAAGCGAATGAACCCGTGAGGCATGTTCGCGAGTACTTGCAGATGTGTTGCCACGCCCGAGCTTTGCAATCGACTCGCCAGCTCGCGGTTTTCGTCCACCAGCGGATCCAGTTCACCGACCACCAATCGCACCGGCGGCAGGCCCGCCAAATCGGCAATGATCGGCTGCACCCGCCAGTCATCCTCGTCATTGGCCAGGTAACTGGCCCAGTAAGCGCCCATGGTCTCGACCGACAGATTCTGGCCGCCGTAGCCGCCCAGTCGCTGCCAGGAATCGGAGGTCAGGTCCCGCGAATAGCTGCCGTAGAACAGCAATAACTGCCGCAACGCATCGATTCCCGCGTCGCGTAGCGCAATGGCGACGCCCAAGGCGAGATTGGCGCCTGCCGAATCGCCGCCCAGGGCATAGCCGCGTACCGGGCAGTCGGTGATAGCGCCGAGCTTGATGACCCGGCTGACGATCGCCACCACCTCGTTGAACGCCACCGGAAAGCGATGTTCCGGCGCCAGCGCATAGTCGATGGAGAGCACCGCCAGGCCACTGTCGCGCACCAACTGGCGCAAAGGTGCGTCCCAGCCGGCGAGCGAACCGTGGCGGAATCCGCCGCCATGGCAGTAGAACATCAAGCAAGGCGTCTCATCGCCCTCCGGCCAATAGAGTTTGCAGGGCACCGTTCGCCCATCAACGGCAAAGCCCAGGGTGCGCTCGTAGGACAGCGGCACGCTGCGTTGCGCCGCCCAGGCATTGATCCGTTCCAGATGCGCCCGGACGCTGTGCACGTCCCCATGAACGACGGGCAGCAATCCCTGCTCCCGGAGCGCGCCGACCACGGCCGCCAGGTCGGGATGCACCGCCGGATTTTCCTCGCGACTCATGGCCGGTTATCCACGCGGCTCTCGCAGCTGACAGTTCGACGTCCGTCCGCGATGACGCAATGGCTGGGCGGGCTGCGTCCTTCCAGGACGGCCACCGCGCATTGGGCGGCGATCAGATTGGTGCGATTGAGCCCCTCCACCGTGGACGCGCCGACATGGGGCGTTACGATCACGTTCGGTAGCTGAATCAGTTGTTCGGTCACCGGCAAGAGCGAGGGGTCCGACTCGCTTTCAAAGACGTCGAGCCCTGCCCCTGCGATTCGCTTTTCGCGCAGGGCCCGCAGCAGATCGGCGTCGCGCACCAACCCGCCCCGCGCGGTGTTGATAAGCACCGCGGAACGCTTCATCAGGTTAAGCGCGCGCTCATCGATCAGCCCCTGGGTCTGCGGATTGAGCGGCGCGTGAAGGGTAATGAAGTCGCTTTGCCTGAGCAGCGTATCCAGGTCAACAAAATCACCGTCGGCCTCGGCGCCGCCTGGATGAGGCGTATAGATCAGCGGCCTGACTTCAAACCCGGACAAGCGCTGCAGGACGCCCCGGCCAATCCGGCCCAATCCGACGATGCCAACCGTCTTGCGGTACAGATCACCGCCCAGGGGGATCGACCAGTCATTGGCCGACAAGCCCATTTGGCAGCGCTTGAGTTGACGGCAAACGGCGAGCATCAGCGCAACGGCGTGGTCGGCGACGCTGGCATCGTTGCCGCCAGTAGCAATGGTCGCCACCTTCCCTGCCGCTGCCACCGCTGCCGTATCGACCCGCTCATAACCGACGCCGCGACGGGCGATGACTTGCAGGCGCGGCAGTGCACCCAGCAGGCTGGACGTGACATTCGCGTGCCCGACGATCCAACCGTCGGCGTCTGCCAGCAGGTCGATCAGCTGCCGTTCACTCAGGTCACCATCGGCTTGGCCGGGAGCCAGCTCTGCGACAACCACCTCACAACCATGGCTGTGTAGAAAGTCGCTGGCCATGGCGTCGAAAAACCGCTGTGTAACCACTATTTTATGGCGATGTTCAAACATCACGGACCTCTTGATAGAAACGTCCAGCGTTCAAAATGCGTAATCCAGATACACCCTGGCCTCCGAGCCGCTGACCACGTTGTCGGGTTGTGCGGATATCAATGCGACAAAGTCCTGGTCAATCCGGTAATCGATATAAATCAAGCCGACTGAGAGCCCGGCGTATTCCTTTTCATCGAAGCGATAATAGAGACGGTATTCATTCTGTCGCTCGGTCACATCGGTGCGTCGGCCGCTGAATGGATCGGTGGCGTCAAACTGACCTTGCTTATAAATAGTCATGACTTTGAAACCGTCCAGCGAAGCCCCCAATAAAGAATGTCCGCTCAAGTCATATTCGGCGCCGATTTGCCAGGTTCGCTCGCCATCGTTATTGAAGTCGTTGCCGGAGCGTGTCCAGGCATCCATCCTGCCGTCGACATTGTCCGCATGATCAAAGTAGGCATAACCGAGTTGCCCATTGCTCAACTCGGCTTTGGTCTCGGAAAACGAAACACCCAGGCGAAGTTTGTCGAGCAACAAACCAACGTTGATATTCAACCAGCTCGCATCATCGTCATAAGCGGCCTGGCCGGCCTGCCAATCACGCTCCCAGATACGTCCGGCCTTTTCGAACTCATAATATTGAGTGTCCAGTACGATCCCGGCTTTATCGCCGAGAGGCGCTTTCAACGTGAGTCCGTATCGAGTGTTTTCATTGAAGTCCCGCGATACGCCATGGTCGTAGCCAAGTTCGATGGCCTTCAGGTCGTATTTGACGCCGTAGGTGTACAGGTCTTTTATTTCCTCGCCCGACTGACTCAACAAATGCTCGAACTCTTCTCTGTCCCGAGGCGACGTACGGTTGATATAGGCCGTTTCGAACCCCAGCGTGCCGGGAAGCGGACCAATGCCCATCTCGGTGAAATTCAGATGAGCCCGACCTCCCTGGTAGGACCCAGGTACAATCCGCGTGTCGAGCGTGACCAGCGTTCCCGCATCGAACCGGCCCCGCCCTATCTGGGAGTCGACGTTCCAGCCATTCCCCTCATAACGCAATTTGAAATAACTCTGCCCGACTTTTGCGAAACCGCCATTGGTGCCATCGCTGTCATCGAACAAGTCCCGGCCGTTATCTTTGGAATCGATCATTGCCACGCCATACAGCGAGGCGTCAAACCCTACGACGCCGGCCCAATAACTTGAGTTGTAATCCAGAATTGCGCCGATTCCGGTACCGCCCAGTTTGTTGCCGTCCGGAAAACCGCCAAAACGGTCTTCGATCAAATCGTTGGATATTCGAGTATTGATATAAACCGAGCGCAGATAAGCATTCAACTTTCCTTCATGCTGGAACCGGTCCGGATAACTGATTGTTGCTGAAAGAGCCACTTCAGCCATAAACATTGTCGACAGCAACGTCATAGCGACGGCGTTAATCGATTTCATCGACCACCTCATCTATTATTTTTATTTTGACGTGAGCAGACGCAACTCGGCGTCCTTCAAACTTCGGCGCTACGCGTTAATGAATCAGATAATCGCCCGGGTAACGACCGCGGTTACAATCAAGACAAGGCTGCTGCCGATCGCCCAGAGCAGGCAATAACGTTGCATGTCGCCCATGTCACGCTTGATGATTCCGCTGATCAGATAAACCGCCGCCACCAAAGGGCTTAATGCGTGAACCGGTTGGCCCAGCACCGAGGCCCGCGCTATGTGCATCGGGTCAATACCGTATTCGACGCCCGCCGCGCCCAGTACCGGCAAGATGCCAAAGAAAAACGCGTCATTGGACAACAGGAAGTTGAGTGGCAAGGCGACGAGCGCGGTAATGATGCTGAAATATTGGCCGTGGTCGTCGGGAATCAATTGCACAATCTTTTCGGACATCCCATCAACCATGCCGGTACCTGACAAGATCCCGGTAAACGCACCTGATGCAAATATCAGGGCGATGACCATCAGGACACTTTCAGAGTGCGCCGCGACTCTGGCCTTCTGTTCCGCCAGCCGTGGATAGTTGATCAGCAGCGCCAGGGAAAGCCCCACCATCATCAACATCGGCAAAGGCGCCAGCCCTGTCGCCATCGCATACATGAGCCCAGCGGTGAGCGCGAGATTGACCCAGAAAAGCTTCGGCCGATGCGTCTCGGAATGCGTGGTCGGCAAGACGACATCTTCCGGAGCGGCGTCCTTGGCAGCGGGCGTCCAGCCCAAGCGGCGGCGCTCTCTGCGACCGATCCAGAACGCCACGACAAATGCATAGGCAAGGCCCGCGAACACGGCCGGCACCAACCCCAGGAACAACTCGGCCACATCCAGGTGAAGCGCACTGGCGGCGCGGGCCACCGGCCCTCCCCAGGGAATCAGATTGACCACGGTATTGGTCAACAACAGCATCAGCGCCAGAATCAGCGGGTTCATGCCGAGGCGAAGGTAAAGCGGCAGGAACGCAGTGGTTACAATCAAGACCGTCGTTGCGCCATCACCATCGAAAGAAATGACCGTGGCCAGCAGCGCAGTGCCCAGCACCACGCGCAGAGGATCGTTGCCCACGTAACGCAGAATCTTTCGTACAGCGGGTTCAAAGAGCCCCGCGTCAAACATGATTGCGAAATAGAGGATTGCAAACATCAACATCAGCGCGGTGGGCGCTACTTGCTTGACGCCGCTCATCACCATCGCGCCCAGTTCCGGTCCTGCTCCACTGGCCAGGCCAAACGCGACCGGGACAAGAATGAGTGCCGTCACAGCGGAAAGTCGCTTGCTTATGATCAATGCCATAAACGTGACGACCATTGCGAAACCTAACCAAGCCATGCGTTTCACCTTTTCGTTTTTATTGTTATCGATCTTCGAAAATCAATGTGAACAACTCTTGCGCAGCCGAAATCTACATAGGGGGCGAAACGCTGTAAATCTTGATTTTTTCCGTCAACATCCCTGCTGAATAAGGCTCGTCAGAGACAGCCTGGGTAGAAAAAACCAAGTTGAAACCCGGCGCCGATACACATTGACTACAGGACGGTAAATCCAATAAACATGTATACCTCTCGATCAATCCGGTTGGACCCGTCATGCCAGAACAAGAAGGCCTTTACCTCTCGGCAGAAGAGGCGGCAGCCATACTCCGGGTCAGCCTGCCGACGCTGTACGCCTATGTCAGCCGTAAAAACATCCGCTCCATCAAGATTGCCGGCTCGCCCAAGCGGCGCTACTGGGCAGAGGACATTCAACGACTGGTGAAAGTACCGGCGCAAGACAAGCCCGTTGCCAAGCGTACGACGCCGGCGGACAGCGCGATTACGCTGATAACGGACGATGGCCTGTTTTATCGCGGCCACAATGTCGTCGAGCTGGCTGATCGTTCAACCGTCGAAGAAGTCGCCGAGTTGATCTGGCAGGTGCCTTCGGCGTTCGGCACATCGCTGCCTCGGACACCGAAGGACGCTGCCAGGCTGTTGAAGATCTATGAACACACGTCCGCCCAGGAAAAAGCCATCGCGCTGTTTCCTCTGGTGCAGCGCGAAAATCCCAAGGCCTTCGACCTTTCCCCTGACAGTTACGCCCGCACCGGCGCCGATGTCGTGCGCTGGTTTGCCGCGTTGGTCGTGGGGGCGACCGAACCGAGCAACCAGCCCTTGCATGAGTTCATCACCCAGGCCTGCGGCGCCCCGCCAGCACATGCCGATCTGATCCGGCGCCTGCTGATTCTCAGCATCGATCATGAGCTGGACCACACCACCCACAGTGTCCGCGTCGCCGCCACCACCGGCGCTACGCCCTATTACGCGGTCATTGCAGCGCTCGCCGCCGCGCGAGGCCACAAGATCGCCTACGGACGAAATGAAGCCGCCAGCCGGATGATCGAGGAAATCTGTACGGCCGCGGACCCTACTCGACCGATCCTGCAGCGCTACAGCCAGGACGGACACATCGTCGGGTTCGGCCCCAATGTGCATTCGATCAACGACCCGCGAGCCAGCAACCTCATGGCCGCGTTGACTGCAGTATTTGATGGCGACAGTGAATTCATCAGGTTGCAGAAAGCCTTTTCGGTGGCCTCGGAACTCGTTGCATACCCGCCTGAATTCATTCTCCTGGTGAGTTTCATCGGCAGAAAAATGGGACTGCGCGGACAGGAAATTTCATTGGCCGGCGTCGGTCGCTCGATCGGCTGGATAGCCCATGCCAGCGAGCAATACAACCAGCACCACGAGGGCCGGCCTCGCGCTCGTTATACCGGGACGTTGCCAACGGCGACCGACATTGGGCGCCGTTGAAGTCCGCTCCGGGCGCGCCTGCGGACGAAAGATATTCCCTGCCTGTGAGGCCTCTTCGCGAGCAAGCTCGCTCCCACCTTAGATCTGCGCCATCCAGAACATCCATGCACGACACATGACCTGTGTGGTAGCGAGCTTGCTCGCGATGGCGGCGTTTCAGGCGATGGGGATGTTGGATGGACTGGCCTCTTCGCGAGCAGGCTCGCTCCCACAGTAGGTCTGCGCCATCCAGAACATCCATGCACGACACATGACCTGTGTGGGAGATTCTATGGTGCAGGGCTAGCCCCTAAATGCCTTTTGGTAAGTATTCGCTCTGGTTCTTCAACAGAGCGAATACCACTCGGGCAAGCTTGCGGGCCAGCGCTACCAATGCCTCGGTTGTGCTGAGCCCTCGGGACCTCAAACCCTCGTAAAATCCCTTCCACGCCGCTGTGCGACTCGCCGACATCGCGGCGTTGTGCATCAATCGGCGTGCCTCCGGATCACCTCGCTTAGACAGGCAGCGGCGTCCCTTCTTTTTTCCCGAGTCCGATATGCGCAGGTCCAGACCCAGAAAAGCGATGAAGGCATCGGCATTTCTGAAATCTCCACGCTGAAACGACGTAAGTAAACGGGCACCGCTTAACAGACCGATGCCTTCGACTTTCATGCAGCGCTTGAGCTGACTGCCCAAACCGGCTGCATCCAACTGCGTCTGGATTGTTTTCTCAAGCAAAATTTCGAGTCTTTGCATGGCCTTTATCTGGTTCTCGAAGGCCGTTTTGAGCAACGGTTCGTTCGACCAGCTTTGCTTGAGGCTGACACGCGCCTGAACCAAGGCTGCCCGTCGCCGGAAAAGGCTTATAAGCCTGCAATACAGGGGCGATGGCGGGGACCAAGGGTGCAACTGGTGGCCTTCGTTGTTCAAGTAGCGAGCCAACAACCGAGCATCCAGCGCATCGGTTTTAGCGCGCACTTTCACACCTTTGCGGTAATGACTGAGTTCGTAACCGCCGATCATATAAATCACACAGCCATGCGCATAAGCCAGATCGGCGAAGTCCTGGTGATAGATATTGGTGGCTTCGATGGCGACATCCACTGGCGCAGGTAATGCCTTGAGCCACTTCTTAATATCAGCTTTGGTGTTGGGGATCGTTTCGAGTCGATCGGATTGGGCGTGATAAATCACCAACTCATCTTTGGCGACATCCACACCTACGATCGGCTGGGCGGTGGCGACGGGCATTGCCATTGAAAATCCTCCGGGCTAAGGTTTGAACACTTGAAGGGTTCACCCAGAGGCGCAGGCTTGTTCCTATCGTCGGTCTAGGCCAGATGCATTCTTTATCGGCGCTTGGGTGAAAGGAGGAGGGGTGAAATCTCCCACGGTCTGTACTGCGGCTAACAGTCAGAATCGAGCCTAGTCCCTCCTCCTCCCTTCAAGTCCTACCATACAAGCGAGCCTGCTCGCGATGGCGGCGTTTCAGGCGATGGGGATGTTGGATGGACTGGCATCTTCGCGAGCAGGCTCGCTCCCACCGTAGGTCTGCGCCATCCAGAACATCCATGCACGGCACATGACCTGTGTGGGAGCGAGCTTGCTCGCGATGGCGGCGTTTCAGGCGATGGGGATGTTGGATGGACTGGCATCTTCGCGAGCAGGCTCGCTCCCACCGTAGGTCTGCGCCATCCAGAACATCCATGCACGACACATCACCCTGTGGGAGCGAGCCTGCTCGCGATGGCAGCGTTTCAGGCGATGGGGATGTTGGATGGACTGGCCTCTTCGCGAGCAGGCTCGCTCCCACCGTAGGTCTGCGCCATCCAGAACATCCATGCACGACACATGACCTGTGTGGGAGATTCTATGTTGCAGGGGAACCCTGCAGCATAGAATTAGGGCGATATTCGCTCTGGTTTTTCATCAGGGCGAATGCCACCCGGCACAATTTACGGGCGAGGCTCACCAGGGCTTGGGTTCTGGCGAAACCTCTTGCCAAGCAGGACTCGTAGTAAGGTTTCCAGACAGGAGACCGGCTAGCCGCCATTGCCGCGGTGTGCGCCAAGCGTCGCAGTTCGCCATCTCCTTTCTTGCTTAGGTGCCTGGGGCTGTGTTTTTTTCCGGAATCCTTTGGCCTCAGGTCCATCCCTAAAAAGGCAATAAACGCATCGCCGCTGGCGAAGTCACCTCGCATGAAGGCTGTCGCCAGACCTGTTGCCGTCAGTTCACCCACGCCCTCAATGGCTTTGCAGCGGTTGATGTTTTCAGTAATTCCCGCCTCTTGGCTGGCCTCGCGCAATAGCTTCTGGATGGCCCGATCGCTTTGCTTGAAGGCCTCCAGTTGCTCGGTCAGGATATCCTTCAGAAGCGGTTCGCCCGACCAACTCAGCATGAGGCTGACGCGCGCTTTGATGAGTTCTGCGCGCTTGCGTAGCAGGCTCTTTAATACTTTGTAGGCCTGCGGAGGTGGGGTCCAGACGCGTAGCCGTTGCTGTTCGTTTGTCAGATAGCGCGCCAGCAAACGTGCATCGCAAGGATCGGTTTTGGCCCGCTGTCCAATGCTTTCGCGGTAGTGGGCCACCCGATAGGCATCCACAACGTAAACCCTGTGCCCCATCCCATGAGCCAGTTCAGCCGTGTCCAGGTGATAAAAGCTGGTGGCTTCTAGTGCAATCAAACTTTGCGCTGGCAACGTTTCGAGCCAACGAACAAGGGCCTTACGGTCGTTATCAACAATCTGAATGCTTTTTAGATCTTCGCGATAAGCCACGATTTCAGCCTTGGCGACATCAATACCGATAACCGCTGGGGAGGTAAGGATTGTCATCTCGAATCCTCGGAGCTAGGGTTTAGATGCTTGTCGGGGTCTACCGTAGCGCTGGCTTGCTTCTATCGTCGGTTTACCGATGAATTCCTTATCGGCGCTTTAGGTAGAAAGGGCGGGACGAGAAGTCTCCCACGGTCCGTACTGGCTAGAGTCGGAATCGAGCTTTTAGTCCCGCCCACCCCTTCAAGTCTAAACATACAAGCGAGCTTGCTCGCGATGGCGGGGTTTCAGGCGATGGGGATGTTGGATGGACTGGCCTCTTCGCGAGCAGGCTCGCTCCACCGTAGGTCTGCGCCATCCAGAACATCCATGCACGGCACATGACCTGTGGGAGCGAGCCTGCTCGCGAAGCTTCTCAAAGGCGCAGTGCAGCCGGTTTCTGGTCCGCAATGGGGGCGACAGCCATCGCCGCAAACAACGAATTGAACTGCGTCTGCCGCTCAAGCCCGGCGACGAACCCAAGCACCAGGTCTTGTGCCGACGCGTCGATATGCGGCATCGCCATGCGCCGGAATTTCCGCTCGAAATCCCCATCGGTCATCGGCGTTTCGACTGACCCGGGGCCGGTGATCATTTCGCTCACCACCTGCTCGCCGCAGACCAGCGTCACACTGACACGATTGGCAAGGTGCCTTGGAAACAGCGCCGTCAACGCCGGATCCTCCGTGACGCTGACCTTGTCCATCAAGGCAATCGCCGCAGGGTCGGCGATTTTTTCCGCGGAATACGAAGCGATGGTGATATCCCCGTCGAGCAATGCCCGAGCCACGTTATAGGGCAGGCTGTGGTCCGCCGTCTCGCGGGTTTTCGGCAACCATTTCTCCGCGGTGTCCGCGAGGACACGACGGTTGAATTCGGACGTTTCGATGGTAATGGCAGCGATGTCATTCACGTTGTCGATGCGCTTGCGGATATCCAGCGCGGCCCAGACGGCGGTGTGCAGCTCGCCGTTGGCGGGGAATGTCTTGGTCAGCGAGCGTCGTATCGCATAGTCGCCATTGTCGGGCGTAGCAAAACGATCAGTGTCCAGCTCGAACGGCCCTGAAACCAGCTTGAAGAACCCCATCTCGCCCTCGAAGACCGGCGACGGCCCGGTCATGCCATGGCGCGCCAGCTGGGCCGCAAAAACCGCGTTGCGCGCGGCATTGGCGGCCGAACAGCCCTTCCAGTCGGACAAGGTTCCACTGCGCACCTGGCGCATTGCCAAGTGCCCGCTCAAGGCGATGTTGATGGCTTGCTCGGTCTGCGCAACGTCCAGCTTCATCAGGTTGGAAGCCGCCGCTGCCATCGCGACGTTGATGTAATTGACGTGGTCCCAGCCACGCCTGTTCAAGCTTGCCGCATCCTGCAAGCGCATCTGGATCTCATAGGCCAGGACGATGGCCGAAATCAGTTCGGCGCCGGTAGCGCTCTCGGCTTGCGCCACGGCGAGGCAGGCCGGGATGTTGTCACTCGGATGGCCCGGCTCCAAGCCCATGTAGCCATCGTTGTAGTCGAGGAAACGAACCATCAGGCCGTTGGCGAAGGCAGCAATTTCCGCTGTCGTTTGCAGGTTCGAGCCGAATATGCCGGCGGTTGTCGCGGGGTTGGCAGCCGCATAACCCAGCGCAGCCTTTACCGGGGCCGCCCCGTAGGCGCCCAGCACGCAGGCCAGGCTGTCGATGAAGCGCTGGCGTACCAGGTGGATGATTTCGTCGGGCAGGCGCTGTTTCCTGAATGCGTGGGCATAGCGTGCCAGCCGCATCGCAACGGTTGAATCCGTCATGATTACCTCGGGTAAATGGATGGGTCAGTCCTCGTCCATGAGGCGAACAGAGCAAAGCGCGAACGGGCCTCAGTCGATGGTCACATCAAGCAGCCGGACGTATTGCTGGCCGGCATGCATGTCGCGCTCGACCATTCCGCCCTGGGGTGTTGGGCGGGGAAAGGAAATCTTGACCATTTCCAGGTTCGCCACCGGGATGTGCTTGACCCGCTCGGGATCAGTGCCGTAGAGCTTCGCGAATTGCGCCGGGGAAAGTGCCGCGCAATCGGAATAGCGCTCGAAATTCTCCCGCCCGTTGAAAAAGATATCGAAGGTGATCCAGAACGGCCCCGCTTGCTTGGATCGGACATGCCGGCATACATCACGCAACTTGGTCATTGTGCAAGCTCCTTCCTGGCCACCGAGGTAGCCGATAAATCAATCCACTCCAGACGAACCAACTCCATGGGATCCTCAAGTTCCACCACGTGATTCAACTTGAACTCGAAAATCTGCCCACGCGGTATATCAGCCGGGGTAAAGGCAAATCCATACGACGGCAGTTCCTTGCCCATGACACTCGGGTAATGGAAGAAATAGGGATTACACGCGTGGGCAATGGTGTTGGCGATTTCCTGGGTTGCGGCAGTTGCCACAAACAACATGCCAAGTTCCGGCGGCGGTAATGTTCCCGCAGGCGGCGTTACACCGGTGACGCCGTTCCACCCATACATGCGCAGGGAAATATGAAACTCGCCCAGTTCCTCGACGGGGATGGATTGGCGGGTTCTTGTATAAAGCGCTTCAAGTAACCGATCATGGAAACCGTCGATATCCTTGAGTACATCGGGGTCTTGAATGCCCACCAGCATGATCGTTTGATATAAACCGGCCGCGGCGCCTTCCAACTTCATGGTGTACGGCATTTCCTCCCAGCGCGAACCTTCGACCCGGACAGCACGGCCATTGAGATCGGTGTAACGTGCCTCGGCTACATTCAAGATGCCACCGGGCTCGACCAACCGGAACGGGTCGCTGTTTTCGTAGAGCATGTGGGCCGAAACGCTATGGGGCGTGCACCGGTTATCCTGGCTCAACGGCTCGACTTCGAAGCCGTTCGCATCGACACTCAGCAGGATTCCCGAGCCTAGCGTGGGATTGACGGCACACTGTACGCCGCATTCGCCGGTCTTGCCAGCGTGCCACGAAGGCCCCCAAGGCGCGCCTTTCCAGATTGGATAACAGGCAATGACCGCGGTATCGGTGGAGCGGCCGGCCAATATGATATCGGCACCGGCCTCCAGCGCAGCGAGAAAGGGCTCCACCCCCAGCGCGGCGACAATATGTTCGCAAGCGTCCACCGTTGCGTCGTCCAACGCAGTATGTGGCGACAAGGGTTTTATACGCCTCTCGGCGTTCAAGTTCTTTATCGTGTCCTTGTCCTGCTCGCAATAAATGAGCGCAATCTTTGGCGCCACGCCCAACTCTTCGGCTATTTCCAAGGCGATATCACGCGTCCAGTTCAAATTAAGATCGCCTCCGGCCTGACCGGCGGTACCGACAATGATCGGCACTCCGGATTGCGCCTGGGCTTTCATCAATATCATCAAGTCACGCTTGACCGCGCCTCGGTTGTTCTTCGATTTACCCAGTGCAAGATAAGCCGCGCCACTGTCGGTTGAACCGGCATCGGTAGCGATAACTTGTGCACCGGCGGCCAATCCATAGGCTATTTCCTGTTCCCGAACGCCCGCGCCCAAAGAACCGCAGGGAACAATGACTTTTATACAATCTTGAAATACCGTTCGCATAAATCCCTCTTCTTTTTTACTTCTTCTTTGAGGCGATGATAAGGCTTGCAACGGTGTTGACAAGTGGACAGATTTTGTCCATATAACTACGCCAACGCTAACTTCGCCGCTTCGAAAAACTCGCAGCGAGTTGAGCGATATCAAAACTGTTTTCGGCGTGGACTCAGTAGGCAAAGGACTTCATTGATGGAGCAACACATGCGCCAGACCGGACCGGATGAACCGCCGCAGAACGCTCCCCAGCGCATCAGCGCCGAGTCGATGGCGCGTTTCATGCCGGGCACGCCGCAAGTCGTGCCGACGCGTGCGCAGGTCCAGGAAATGGTGGTGCAGCTGTTCAGCCACCCTACGGTAGTCGAGCCGATCCTGGTGCCCGCGGTGGTCGAGCCTCTGCTCGTCCTGGTGCTGACCGGGGGCGCCCGGATCGAGGAACGTTCGCTGGGCGGCGAATGGGAAGCCGTCGATGTTCAGGCCGGTGATTTCTACCTCACCAGCACGAACGAGCCTTACGAGATGCGCTGGCAAACGCAAGGTTGCGACACCTTTGAAGTCATGCACCTGTATCTCGGTTTGCCGTTGATCGAGCGCGCCGCGCGCGACGTGCTCGGGGAACGGGCCGGTCCTGTCACCTTTCGCGATATCTCCGGAGCCCGGGATCTGCGGGTGAGCTTCATGCTGGATCAGTTGCGCAACGAGCTGGTCGACGAACGCCAGCCCAGCCCACTGTTTGCACAGAGCCTGGCCCAGGCACTGGCGGTGCACCTGGTGCGTACCTACCTCGCGCCCCACAGCGGAGCCTCGCGCAGCAACGCGCTGCAGGCGTACAAATTGCGTCGGGTCCTCGAGACGATGAACCAGCGCCTCGCCGATGATTTCAGCCTTGCCCACCTGGCCCAGGTCGTGGAGCTGAGCGAGTATCACTTCAGCCGAATGTTCAAGCGCGCCACAGGCCTGTCGCCTTCGCAGTATTTCATACGCCTGCGCATGAGCCGGGCCCGGCAACTGCTGCTCGAAACGGACCGCAGCGTCATCGACATCGGATTGGAAGTGGGTTACTCAAGCCCGAGCCATTTCTCCCAGGTCTTTCGCCGGGAGATAGGCGTGACGCCCAGCGATTATCGCCAGGCGTGAGGCCTGTTTCAGCCACTGGCCAGCGCCCTGCTCACTCGTTGATGTAACGTTCACAGCGCGCAGACAGGAAGGCCCTGAGCACCTGGACCGACGGCGTCAGCGAGGTTCGATGGGCGCACACCAGTTGCAGCGGCGCTGGCTGGCCATACTCCGCTGGAAAAATCTCCACCAGGCGACCGCTGCGAAGGTCGTCCATTACATCGAGCTTCGATTTGTAGACGATCCCCTGGCCCGCCACGGCCCAACGCCTGGCAATATCAGCGTCATCACTGATGCGATCGCCAGCGACCTGAACCGTTTCCAGCCCATTCGCTGTCTGGAAGATCCAACGCTCGTAGGTTTGCTCACCCATCACGTAACGCAGGCAATTGTGCCCGCTCAGCTCACCCGGCGTCTTTGGCAGGCCGTGCCGCGCGATGTAGTCGGGTGAGGCACACACGGTCCTTCGGTTGGATGGAGCCAGCATCAGGGAGACGAGGCTCGAATCGGCCAACTGACCATAACGAATGCTCGCATCGAGATGCTCCCCGAACAGGTCGGCGACCTGGTCGCTGACCCGCAGCTGCAACAGTACCTTGGGGTGCATCTGCTGGAACTCGTCCAGCCACGGCAGCAGCAGGTTTCGCCCGATGTCCGAGGGCACCGACAAGCGCAGCGTCCCGGCCACTTCGTCACGTCCCTCGGCCAGGGCGAGCTCGCCATCCGCCAGTACCTCCAATGCCCGCCGGGCATGGGCCAGATAGCGCTCACCATCATCCGACAAACGCAGCCGCCGCGTAGAGCGCACGAACAGCCTCACCCCCAGGCTTGCCTCGAGTCGCTGTACCGCGACGCTGGCCAGCGCCGGAGAAATATCCAGCAAGCGCGCCGCCGCGGAAAAACTCCCGGCGTCAGTGGTCGTCACGAACACCTGTAGATCATCGACTCGAACTATCTTCTTCACGCTGCGCGATTCTTTACCTGGACAGGAGCTTTTCAGCGTAATGGGAAAAGCGCTCATTGCACAGGGCAGCCAGGCTCCGGCACGACGCAGCGCGTGACTTTTCCGCTCCGTCAGATCCTGTAATAAATCGCTTCATATGAAATGCTGGAAACCGTTGTAGGATTTCTTCCCCAATTATTGCCAGACCCGTATGAACACCCTTCAGGAACCTCCCAGTCGCTTTTCAAGAAACACGGTCTCCCCCGCTTCAGCGCCGCGCACATCGCGGCTGCAACCCTCTTCCCTCATATTGATCGCCCGAGGGAGCGAATAACCCATGGAATGGATCGTTGACCCCACGGCATGGCTCGGCCTGCTGACCCTGATCGTGCTGGAGCTGGTGCTCGGCATCGATAACCTCGTATTCATCGCCATCCTGGCGGACAAGCTCCCCCCCGCGCAGCGCGACCGTGCCCGAGTCATCGGCCTGTCCCTGGCGCTGCTGATGCGCCTGGGCCTGCTGGCGAGCATTTCCTGGATGGTGACCCTGACCAACCCGCTGTTCGAAGTGTTCGGCAAGACGTTCTCGGGCCGCGACTTGATCATGCTGTTTGGCGGCGTGTTCCTGTTGTTCAAGGCAACCATGGAGTTGCATGAGCGACTCGAGGGCCACGTGGCGCAACGTTCCGGCAACGCCGCCTATGCGCTGTTCTGGCCGATCGTTGCGCAGATCGTGGTGCTGGATGCGGTCTTTTCCCTGGATGCGGTGATCACCGCCGTGGGCATGGTTGAACATCTGTCAGTGATGATGATCGCGGTGATCTTCTCCATCGGCCTGATGATGATCGCGAGCAAGCCGTTGACGAAATTCGTCAATGGCCACCCTACCGTCATCATGCTGTGCCTGGGCTTTTTGATGATGATCGGCTTCAGCCTCACCGCCGAGGGCCTGGGTTTCCACATTCCTAAAGGTTACCTGTACGCCGCGATTGGCTTCTCGATCCTGATCGAGCTGTTCAACCAGTTGGCGCGCTCGCGGCGCAAGAAAAACCTGCAAGGTCTTCGGCCGATGCGCGAGCGTACCGCCCATGCGGTGCTGCGCCTGCTGGGCGGTCAAAAGCTGGGGGCCGATGAGGTCGGTGAAGAAATCGCCGACCTGCTGGAAGGCGAAAAAACCGAACAGGTTTTCCATCGACGCGAACGGGTGATGATCAGCGGCGTGCTGCAATTGGCGGAGCGCCCGATACGCAGTGTGATGACCCCTCGCGCGCAAATCGACCACCTCGACCTGGCGAACACGCCGGAAGACATCCGTACGACGCTGATGCACTCGTCGTATTCGCGCTTGCCGTTGATTCGCGACGGACGCGTGGATGAGCCGTTGGGTTTCGTCCACAAGAAGGAGCTGCTCAAGGAAATACTGGCGGGCAATCAACCGAATCTGGAAGCCATGGCGCGCAAAGCCATCAACCTGCTCGACAGCTTCACGATCCTCAACGCGCTGGAGCAAATGCGCAAGGAATCGACTCACATCGCCTTCGTGGTCAACGAGTTCGGTGACTTCGTCGGCTTGCTCACGATGACCGACATCCTCGAATCCATTGCCGGCGAATTGCCCGACGCCAGTGAAATCGACGGGCCGAATATTGTTGCGCAAGAGGACGGTTTCCTCGTCAGCGGGGCCCTGAACCTCAGCCAGGTTCGCGAACACATCGGTTTCCAGGCGTACGCGACGGAGGATTACCAGACCCTTGCAGGTCTGGTGATGAGCTTGCTGGATCGCTTGCCGATGATTGGCGATACCCTGAATTGGCAGGGATGGCGCATGACCGTCATGGAGGTTGAAGAGCGTCGGGTAACCAGGGTCTTGCTACGTATCGAGGAACAGGCGTGACCTGCTAGCTGCCAAATGGTGCTGGCGCCGCAGCATATGAAACGTATATCATCGATATACGAAACATATGGAGCCGCACATGGGCATTGTCAACATCGACGACGAACTTCACGACCAGCTACGCAAGGCCACCAAGGTCTCCTGCCGTTCGATCAACGCGCAGGCGGCCTTCTGGATCAAGGTCGGCATGCTGTGCGAGACCAACCCTACCCTCAGTTTCAACGAGATCATCCAGCGCGAACTCAGCGACGCCGGCGTTACGGCGCAACCGTTGGAGGCGAACTGGCAATGATCAAGCGACCCGAAGAACTGGCCCTGATGACCGAGTCTGGCCGACTGCTCGCCTTGGTGTTCGAACGGCTGGATCAAACCAATTTGATGGGGCTGTCAACGCTGCAGATCGATGCAATGGTCGAGGATTTCATCGTCCGTGATCTCCATGCGCGCCCCGCCAGCAAGGGACAGTACGGGTACGGTTTTGTACTCAACTGCTCGATCAACGAAGTGGTCTGCCATGGTGTGCCCTCGCGCTGGCGAGTGCTTCAAGACGGCGACATCGTCAATCTGGACATCACCCTGGAAAAGAACGGCTATATCGCGGATTCGAGCAAGACGTACCTGATCGGCAACGTCGACCCAGCCGCCAGGAAGCTGGTCCAGGTCACTTATGAAGCCATGTGGAAGGGCATCCGCGCCGTCCGCCCGGGCGCTCGCCTGGGCGACATCGGCTCGGCCATCCAAGGCCATGCGACACGCAACGGTTATTCGGTGGTCCGTGAATATTGCGGCCACGGCATCGGCCGGCAAATGCACGAGGAACCCCAGGTGTTGCACTTCGGCAAAGCGGGAACGGGCCTGGTCCTGCGCGAGGGCATGGTCTTCACCATCGAGCCGATGCTCAACCAGGGCACATGGGACGTCAGGACCGAAGCCGACGGCTGGACCGTGGTGACCCGGGACGGCGCGCTCTCCGCGCAGTTCGAGCATACCGTGGCCGTCACGGCGTCCGGTTTTTCGGTGCTGACGTTGCGGCCTGATGAATCGGACAAGATCACGGGCACGCTTTGAACTACTGCTTATTCATCTTGTGGGAGCGAGCCTGCTCGCGAATGCGGAGCCACAGCCGATAAAGATGCCGAATGTGCCGAACCCTTCGCGAGCAGGCTCGCTCCCACAGGGTCTTTCGAATCCGCCGGGCGAACAGCTCGATGGATGCCTAGGTTTCGGCAACGCCAGCTTCCAGCTCCAGTTCATCACGGCGATGGTCAGCCTGCCGTCCCAGCCGCCATCCAAGGCCGGCCCACAGCAACGCACACCCTGCGCCGATCAACGCGACCAGGCCGGCGCCCTGCCCCAGCATGTCGAGCGCCGTCTTGATCCAGCCGCTGACCGCATCACCGCCGCGATAGACCACCGTGTCGATAAAGTTCTTGGCTTTGTATTTATTTTCCGCATCCAACGGCGTGAACAGCATTTCCCGGCCCGGCCTCACGAACGCGTACTCGCCGATCCTTCGCACAATCATCAATGTCGCGAGGATCGCAAAGCCTGGCGCCAGTGCCAGACCGACGAAGCCGATGCACATGATCAGCGGGACGATCGCCAATAACGCACCGATGCCGAGCTTCGGGGCGATGCGCCCGGTGATGAACAGCTGGGACAGTAGCGCGCCCGCCTGCACAATAAAGTCGATAGTGCCGAAGACCCTTACCTGGGCCTGGCGGTCCGGAAACAGCTCGGCCACCAGACGTGCCTGCTCGAAGTAGAGAAAGGTGCTGACCGTTGCCAGCAGCACGACGAAACCGGCGATCCCCAGCAGGTACGGCGAACGGAACACCGCCGTCATGCCGCTGAACGGATTGCCAGTCAGGGGCCGCTGCGGGCTTTGCGTGGGTGCCGCGCCGGGACGCCCGGCCCCACCGGTTTCACGCCAACGCATCAAGGTTCGTTTCAATCCCAGCGTGGCCCCCAGCAACACGGCTGCCACGAACATCAACCCCGAGGCACCGAGGCTGTCGATCAGCAGCGCACTCAAGGCCGGCCCGAGCAGGCCACCGGTGCTGGCGCCGGCCGCGATGAAGGCGAACAGGCGCTTGGCCTGCTCGCTGTCGAATACATCAGCCATCAGGCTCCAGCCCACGGAGACGACGAACAGGTTATAGACCGAAATCCATACGTAAAAAGTACGCGCCAGCCAGACGTTGTCCGAATCGAACTGGAACAGCTCGACGAACATCAGCAAGTTCAAGACGAAGAAGCCATACACCCAATCGACGAGGCGCAGGCGCGGCACTCGCGCGCTGAGCCAGGCGAACAACGGCACGGCCACCAGCATGACGAGAAAGGTCGCGGTAAACAGCCATTGCAGATTCTCCACACCCGCGGCGATCCCCATCGACTCACGGATCGGACGCAACATGAAGTAGCCGGTGAACAGGCAGAGGAACAACAGGAACCCGCACATTGCCGGACGCAGTTCATCGTCACGGGCGTTGAGGGCCAGGCTCAGCCGATGCAAATAGGAAGGGGTACTCATGGAAACTCCTGGGAAACGGCAACAAGCCGGAGGTCGAGCGCGGGGACGAATGCCCGCGCCCAGGCTGCGTCAGCGATAGGTCACGCCGGTCAGTTGCTCGGAGATGGCCCAGAGCCGTTCGGCATCCGCCTGCGAGTTCGCGGCAGGCGGCGTCTTGGCGATACCCAACGGACCGCGCCTTTCATCGTCCCCAGTCGGGCCGTAATAAGCACCGCCCACGGCTCGCACAGCGGTAGCGGCATACAACGTGGGCAACGCGCCTTGCGCCGCCGAGTGGTACGCGTCGCGATCCTTTGCCCAGCGCTGGCCGAACTCGCTTTCGAGGCCGGGCCCGCGCGCGACCAACTCGGTGACCGCTACCCCGGGGTGCGCCGCCATGCTGCGAATACCCCAGTTTTCGGCGTCACTGCGCCGCTGCAAGGCAAACGCCCAGTGCAGGACCGCCAGTTTCGATTGCGCGTAGGCCGCGTACGGGTCGTATTTGCGCTCGAACTGCAGGTCATCGAAATTCATCGTGCCGCGCGTCGCCGCAATACTTGAAACGCTCACAACTCGGGCGTCCTGGCTCTGGCGCAAGAGCGGCACCAGCAGGCCGGTCAGCGCGAAGTGCCCCAGGTAATTGGTCGCCAGTTGCAGTTCGAAACCGTCGGCAGACGTACCGCGCTCTGGCGGCGCCATGATGGCGGCATTGTTGATCAACACGTCGAGGCGCGGCAGCTTGCTCTGGAGACGCTGGGCCAGCGCGCTTACCGATGAGAGATTCGCCAGGTCCACGGCCTCGAATTGCACCTTGGCATCGGGCACGGACTCGCGGATACGGGCGATGGCCTCCGCGCCGCGCTCCGGGTTGCGGGCGGCGATAATGACGTCGGCACCGGCACGCGCCAATGCCAGCGCATCTTCATAACCCATGCCGCTGGTGCCGCCGGTGATCAGGACAATCCGGCCTTTCTGCGACGGTATGTCGCTGGTGGACCAGTCGGGTTTGGGTGCAACGCGAGCCGATGCTTCGACGCTGATGGCGCTGAACAGCGCTACGCCCGCAGCGAGCGTCCGGGCCAGCGTGATGATTCGGCCCAGGTTGGGCGAAAGTCCGATTGCGGGGATTGTTGTTCTATTCCACATGACTGGCTTCTCTGTTGGGGGCGATGAAGGGGTATGGCCGGTGTTCACTGGATGGAGCACGCATCGGCCAGCTGCAGGAAGCTGACGTGCCGGAGTTCACCCTGGGTATCGACATAGGTCATCTTTGCCCGCACCACCTCGCACACCGACGGGCTCGGCGCCTCGATGCGAATGGCCTGGGCCACGTCCAGCGGCATGCCGTATTCGTAAGCCGGGGGATTGGTTTGCTCTTTCGCATAGAGCGGCGCACCGCCTAATGCGATGACGGCCAACAGACTGGCGATCGACAGGTTCTGAATGTTCATAGTGGTCTCCACAAATGCCCTTACCGGGATAGTGGTTGCACTTTATGAGGGGGACACTGACGTCAAGGTGACTGGCGCCTGACAGGAACATGTCAAACGCCGGCGCCGGGAAAAACGCGATGGCTCAGCCAACGGGATATTGATGTGCTGGCCTCTTCGCAAGCAGGCTCGCTCCCACAAGAAATCGATGGTTTACCTTGAATTTTGCGGCTACTGGAGATCCACTGTGGGAGCGAGCCTGCTCGCGAAAGCGCCAGTTTGGCTTACGGCGATGTTGAAGCTTCGCGAGCCAGTGACTAGCGCGCCGCCTGGCTCGTCAGGGAAAAGCCGAAGGTGTTGAGTCCGTCCTGGCTGTGGGCGAACACCCGCCCACCGTGCATCGACGCCACCGCCCGCACGATGGAGAGCCCCAGGCCATGGTGCGCGTCGCTTCGGGCCCTGGCGACGTCGGCTCGATAGAAGCGTTCGAACAAATGCTCCAGGTGCACGCTTTCGATCGGTTCGCCGGCGTTGGAAACGCTCACCCTGGCCTGCATCCCATGGTCTTCCAGGCTGACCGTGATGGTGCTTGCCGGCACCGCGTAGCGCGCCGCGTTTTGCAGCAGATTGGCCAGGGAACGGTGGAACAGACGCCGATCGATGCACACGCGCATGTCGCCCTGGATCACCACGCTCAGCTGTTTGTCGTGCAAGACCGGCTCGAGGTATTCCACGGTCTTCGACGCTTCCTCGTAAAGCGAGACATCGCTCAGCTCGGTTGCCCGCTGGCCGCTTTCGGCGCCCGCCAGGAACAGCATGTCGTTGACGATGGTGCCCATCCGTTCCAGTTCTTCGAGATTGGACTGCAACAGGTCCTGGAGCTCATTCACGTCCCGCCCGTGGGCCAACGCGACCTGGGTCTGCCCGATCAGGTTGGTCAGCGGCGTTCGCAGCTCATGGGCCACATTGGCATTGAACCCTTCGAGCTGGCACCAGGCGGCTTCCTGGCGCGCCAGGGCGCCGTTGAACGACACCGCCAGCTCCTGCAATTCGCCAGGCAGCGCCTGCGTGTCGAGTCGCTGCTTCGAATCCCCCGGCGGCAGACTGTTGGCCTGCCGGCTCAAGCGCCGGACCGGGCCCAGGCCAAAACGCGCGATCCAATAGCCGAGCAGCGCCACCAGCACGACCCCCAGCGCAGAAGTCAGAATCAATATCCGCGTAAAATCATCCAGTGTCTTCATGAACGGCGTCGAATCCAATCCCACGATAAAACGCAATTCCGGACGGCTGCCCATGGCCGCAATGGTCTCGACCATCAGCACCATAGGGCGGTCTCGGTCGGGCAGATCGAGGGTGGCGAAACCATCCGGGCGCTTCGACCAGTCCAGGCCGTCCGGCATCGGCCCGCCATAACTGTAGGCCGGGTCGTCGACCACCACCCAATAACGCACGCGCTCATCCGCGGGCGTCAGGCCATCGAGCTTTTGTCGCAAGCCGACCCAGAACGCCGGCGAATCGTATTTGGCGAGCACCGGATCGAGCACCGAATGGCGCAGGATCAACTCGTTCTGCATCTGCTCGTCGAGCGACTGCTTCAACGAACAGCGCAACAGCGTCGCACTGACCGCGGTGATCAGCGTGACTGCAAGCGCGAACATCAACGCCAGTCGCTTGGCTATCGATCCCTTCATCACGCTGTACCCGCTTGCCTGTCACTGAGTTCACGGCTCTCCAGCACATAACCCATGCCGCGCACGGTATGCAGCAACTTGCGCGGATACGGCGCATCCACCTTGGCCCGCACCCGCTTGATCGCGACTTCGACCACATTGGCGTCGCTATCGAAATTCATGTCCCAGACCTGCTCGGCAATCATCAACTTGGAGAGAATCTCACCCTGGTGTCGCGCCAGCAGGCTCAACAGGCAGAACTCCTTGGCGGTCAGGTCCAGGCGCAGCCCGGCCCGGGTTACCTTGCGCGCCTGCAGATCGACCTCCAGGTCATCGATGCGCAAATGCGTCGGGTCGGCGGCGTCATCGGCACGCCGTCGGATCAATGCCTGGACCCGCGCAACAAGCTCGGCGAAGGAAAACGGTTTGCCCAGGTAGTCGTCAGCACCCTCGCGCAGCCCCCGGACCCGATCATCCACCGTGCCCCTGGCCGACAACATGATCACCGGCGTCTTCTTGTGCAGGCGCAAGCCCTGCAACACGCCGTAGCCGTCCTTGCCCGGCAGCATCACATCCAGGATCACCACGTCGTAATCCATTTCCAACGCGTAATGCAGGCCATCGATACCATTGGTCGCGACATCGACAATGTAGCCAAGCTCGCTCAAGCCACGATGGACATAGGAAGACGTTTTTTCTTCGTCCTCGACGATGAGCAACCGCATCGGATATTTCCTCCAGCAAAGGGGTGCGCTGCACAGGCGCTCATGCATGTTTCAAGCGGCCCGGGCAGACGGGTACAGCGTCCAGCAGAGTATCGGGCCGAAGGTGTCCGCAGGCTGACCGCTTCCTGACATTCCTGTCAGAATTGGCGCGGCCGTGCCGGCGGTTCGACTTATGGCCGCCCCTCGAAATTGACCATCCAGGCGACCCCGAAACGGTCTTCGAACATCGCAAAGCGCTCCGCCCAGAAAGTCTTGCCCAAGGGCATCTGCACGCTGCCGCCGGCACTCAGGCCATTGAACAGCCGCTCGGCCTCCTCCGCGCTGTCGACATTGAGAGACACCGACACGCCTTGCGGCTTGCTGAACGGTTGGCCGGGCGCGCAGTCGGAAGCCATCAGGCTGAAGCCGCCCACGGTCAGGCAGGTGTGCATGATCAGATTGGGATCCTTGGGCATGCCGACGTCCTCGGGCGCCTCGGCAAAGGACATGGAAAAAAGCTCGCCGCCCAGCACCTCCTGGTACAACGCGAAGGCTTCCTTGCAGCGGCCGTTGAAGGTCAGGTAGGGAATGATTTTCATGTTCTGCTCTCCTGTCTGCGGTTTCACGATTGATCGGATATCTGCGCTCGCAAACGTTCTTCCTGCTCGCGCAACTCGGTGGTAAAAGACTCGCCGAAATCCTCAGCCTCGAAGATCTGGCGAATTTCAATCTCACTGTCGCTGACCATAGGGTTGGGGCAGCGCTTGACCCAGTCGACAGCTTCCTGCAACGACTGGACCTGGAAGATCCAGAAGCCGGCGATCAATTCTCCTGTTTGGGCAAACGGGCCCTGGACGACGGTCCGGTTGTTTCCGGAAAACTGTACGCGAGCACCCTTGGCACTGGGATGCAGGCCTTCACCGGCGAGCATCACCCCGGCCTTGACCAGTTCTTCATTGTAGGCGCCCATGGCGGTCAGCAGCTGCGCGCTGGGCATTTCTCCGGCTTCGGATTCGGGACTGGCTTTGACGATCACCATAAATCGCATGCTCATAGCTCCTCAGAATAGATGGATCAAGCCGTCCGTGTGGCGGCTCTGCAGGTTAATCGAATGGCGATGACGCAAATCGACAACCCGAGGCGATTTTTTTGAACCATCGCGTGTAGGGCGTCCAGTTACTCACGATTCGTGAAGAAAGCTTTCACGGGCCGTACCTTCGTACCACAGCGCGCTCGCCCTAGAATGGGTGCAACAACCAAAAGGAGTTTCGAGCGATGTTTGCCTCATTTGAATCGGGTCGATGCCACGTCAACGGTATCACCGTCAACTACCGAAAAGGCGGCAGTGGCCAAGGCTTGCTACTGCTTCACGGGCACCCTCAGACTCACGTGATGTGGCACAAGATCGCCGAGCCGCTGGCGCAGCATTTCACCGTGGTGGCGGCGGATCTTCGGGGCTACGGCGACAGCGAAAAACCGCCGAGCGACGCGCAGCACCTGGCCTACTCCAAACGCCAGATGGCGCTGGACGGGGTGAAGCTGATGCGCGAACTGGGATTCATAAAGTTTGACGTGTTGGCTCACGACAGGGGCGCACGAGTGGCCTGTCGGATGGCGTTGGATCACCCGGACGCAGTAAAACGCTTGATCGTTCTGGATATCGCTCCGACGCTGGCGATGTACGAGCAGACCAATGAAGCTTTCGCCCGAGCCTACTGGCACTGGTTCTTTCTGATTCGCCCAGCCCCTTTTCCCGAGACGCTCATTGAAGCGGATCCGCAGCTGTATCTGCGCAGCGTCATGGGTGCTCGCAGCGCGGGCATGGCGCCCTTCACCGAAGCGGCATTGGCCGAGTATCTGCGCTGCCTGAGACTACCGGGGGCAGCCCATGGTCTGTGTGAGGACTACCGGGCCAGTGCCAGTATCGATCTGGAGCACGACAAGAGCGACCTGCAAGCCGGCAGGAAACTCTCTATGCCTCTACTCGCCTTGTGGGGATCCGACGGCGTTGTGGGTCGCTGCTTCGATCCGCTTGGAGAATGGCAAAAGGTCGCTAGCGACGTCCGGGGAAAAGCCTTGCCGTCGGGGCATTACATTGCAGAGGAAGCGCCAGAGCTTCTGATTGACGAGGTGCTCGGGTTCCTGCTCCCACCGGTCCCCGGCGCCAGGTGATTTCACGCGGCGAAACTTCCGCGGCATCAATTGCGAACATTTCCAGAGGCTGAAAATTCACGCTCCAGCGTCTATGGTAGATACTTGCAACGGCGGCCATCGTCCAATAACAAGATCGCTGTGAAGGCCCTTCGCGGGCCTCACGCCTGATGGAGCAATTCATGACCCTGCATGACTCGCAGACGATCCCCGGCGAACTCGCGGCGTTCGTCAACGACCACTTTTCCGGGCGCGGCCTCAGGCCGGACGGGGTCATTGCGCAATCCTGGTACCGCAGCGTCGTGGAGCACCGGCTCGATCCTGGCGCGCCGAGCCGCAAGAATATCCTCAGCGCCGACGCCATACGGCGTCATCAGGAACAGCACCAGCAATATCTTTCCATCGCCAGCCAGGGCGTCAGCGGCCTGGCCCAGCGCGTGGTGCCAGCCGGTTTTGCCGTACTGCTGAGCGACGAGCATGGCATCACCCTGGATTCCCGGCTCCCCAGCCAGCACGACATCTACACCCGATCGGGGCTGGTAGTGGGCGCGCAGTGGGACGAGTCGGTGGTGGGCACCAACGGCATCGGTACCACCCTGGCGGCGGCGCAGCCGTTGATCATTCATCGTGAGGAGCACTTCCTGGCATCGAATTTCAGCCTGAGCTGCTCGGTGGCGCCGATCTTCGACGCCCAAGGCTTGTTACGCGGCTGCCTGAATGCGACCTGCATGAACAACGAGGGCCCTCGTGAAAGCCAGTACCTCACGCTGCAACTGGTGATCATGTACGCGCGGCTCATCGAGAACGCAGACTTTCGCCAGCGCTATCGCGACCGCTTGACCCTGTCCCTCAAACCCATCGATGAAATTGCCGACCTGGCCAACGAGCAACTGCTCGCGCTCGATGAAAGTGGTCGCGTCATCGGCGCCAACCGTGCCGCGTTTGTCGCGCTGGAGCTGGCAGATCAGCCGGCACTGCTCGGCACGCTCATCGACAGCCTGCTCCCGACTACGGTGGACGAACTGCTCCGGCTCACCAATGGCGGCGCCCAGGGTGTGCGCTTGCGCCGTCGTCAGGATGAAGCATTGCTGGACGTCGGCCTGCGTATCCCTTCCGAACGGCACCGCCCGCTGCCCGTCGCCCGCCCGGCCCCTGAGGCTCACCCGGATCTGCAGCAACTCGCCGGTCTCGACGCCCGGCTGCAACAAAACGTGCGACGCGTGCGCAAGGTGATCGACAAGGGCATCCCGATCCTGATTACCGGCGAGACCGGCACCGGCAAGGAGGCCTTTGCCCGTGCCATCCACCAGGCCAGCCTACGTCGCGCCGGGCCTTTCGTGGCATTGAACTGCGCGGCGATTCCGGAAACGTTGATCGAGAGCGAGCTGTTCGGCTATCGCGCCGGCAGTTTCACCGGCGCCAACCGCAAAGGCATGAAAGGCAAACTGGAGCTGGCGAACGGCGGAACCCTGTTCCTTGATGAAATCGGCGACATGCCCGCCCATTTGCAGACGCGTTTGCTGCGGGTGCTGGCGGAGCGTGAAATCTCGCCTCTGGGGGCCGAGGTGCCGGTGACTCTGGATGTCCAGGTGATTTCGGCTACGCACCAGGACCTGCAGGCGATGATCGGCGACAAGCGCTTTCGCGAAGACCTGTTCTATCGCCTCGCCGGCATGAACCTGGCGCTGCCGGCCTTGCGCGAACGCAGTGACCGGGCCGATCTGATCGACAAGTTGCTCGCCGCCCAACCTGGCGCCCGCGGGTTACGGCTGAACGCCGATGCGCGCCAATGCCTGATCGACTACCCGTGGCCCGGCAACATTCGCCAGTTGCTCAATAGCCTGCGCTACGCGGTGGCCCTGGCGGAAGACGGCGTGATCGACCTGGATTGCCTGCCCGGCGAATTACTCTCACCGCAGGCGCTGCGGTTGCCTGGCAGCGCCCAACCGTCGACCAGCAACCTGGGTGAACAACTCAGGAGCGAAGAGGCCCGTCAACTGCTGGGTACCTTGCGTCGGCTGCGCTGGAACATCAGCGCCGCTGCCACCGAACTCGGCGTTTCGCGCTCGACGCTGTACCGCAAGATGAAAAAGCACGGCGTCGTCACGCCCAACGATCAGCCCTGACGCTACTGGAAGGTTTTCGACAGCCCCGTGGCGAGGGAGCTTGCTCCCGCTCGGCTGCGAAGCAGTCGTAAACCAGCGGCTGCGGTGCATCTGATGCTCCGCGTTTCGCCAGGTTTGGGGTCGCTTCGCAACCCAGCGGGAGCAAGCTCCCTCGCCACGGGATCGCCGTTTTCCCTCGGACAGCATCAGGCGGGGAGCCGGCATTTTTCCAAGCACAGGTGATGATCAGATTTGGATGTAAACCACATGAGTATGGGTGTACTCATACAAACCGTGCTTGCCATCCGCGCCGCCGATACCGGATTTGCGCGCCCCCGCATGAAAACCCTGCATCGCTTCGAAATTCTCCCGGTTGATGTAGGTTTCGCCGAAATCCAGTTCATGGCTGGCGCGCATGGCCGAACTCAGGCTGCGGGTATAGATCGATGAGGTCAGGCCGTATTCGCTGTCGTTGGCCAGGGCGATGGCTTCGTCCAGGTCATCGACAATCTGGATCGGCAACACCGGGCCGAAAATCTCCTGGCGCATGATCGCCATGTCGCTGCCACACCCGGCCAGCACCGTCGGCTGGTAATGAAAGCCTTGGCCCTTGTCGGCCACCGCGCCGCCGGTGACCACTTCGGCCCCCTGCCCCGTGGCGGTCCGGACCATTTGTGCGACCTTGTCCAGCGCCGCCTGGTTGATCAGCGGGCCCATGTCCAGATTGTCTTCGGCCAGCGGGTCGCCGTAGCGGGTCGCGGCCATCGACGCGGCGATCTGCTCGATGAATTGATCCGCAACCTTGCGTTCGACGTACACCCGCTCGGCGCAGTTGCAGACCTGCCCGGTGTTGATCACTCGCGATGCGGTGACAGCTTTGACCGCCAGCGCCAGGTCGGCGTCCGCCAGTACGATCGCCGGGGCCTTGCCGCCCAGCTCCAGGTTGAGCTTGGTGATGTTCGGCGCCGCCGCGGCCATGATTCGCGAGCCGGTGCCGACGCTGCCAGTGAAGCTGATCAGGTCGATGCCGGCATGGCGGGTCAGGTCATGTCCCACGGTTGCGCCGGTGCCGCTGACCACGTTGAACACGCCTGCCGGCAAGTCGGTTTCGGCGACCAGGCGGGCGAACTCGAAGCAGTTGATCGGGGTTTCTTCGCTGGGCTTGATCACGATGGTGTTGCCGGTCACCAGCGCCGGCGCCATCTTGCGTGCGATCAGGAAGAACGGGAAGTTCCACGGCAGGATGCCGGCCACCACACCCAGGGGTTTGCGCAACAGGAAGATGCTTTCGCCGGCGCGATCGCTGGTCAGCACCTCGCCTTCAAGGCGCCGCGCCCATTCCGCCATGTAATCCAGATAGTCGGCGGTGAAGCTGACCTCCACCCGCGCCAGCCCCAGCACCTTGCCCTGTTCAGCGGTGATGATATGGGCGAGGCGCTCGGCGTTGTCGCGCACTTTGCTGGCGATCTTGCGCAGGTAACCAGCGCGTTCGATGGCCGGGCGGGCCGCCCAGCCTTTCTGCGCCTTGCGCGCCGCGGCAATGGCCGCTTCAACCTGTTCGCCGCTGGCTTGCGGCACCCGCGCCAGCAAGCGTCCGTTGGCCGGGTTGTGCACCTCGATGCTCGGTTCGCTGGGGACAAAGGCGTTGGCGATGAAGTTCTGGTAATCGATGATCTCGGTCATGGGTCTGCTCTCGCGGTCAGTGTCGAAAGCGATGCAGAGGCGCACCGGCCCCTGCGTCGCGGGCGTTCATTTGGCGCTGAAGGTTTTCCAGACGCCGCCTTCCTGCTGCAGGTCGTGGGCGCGCTTGATCAGGTATTGATGAATCTGCTCGACCTGTTCCGGCGTGAAGGCATCGGCAAAGGACGGCATGCCGTCAGGTACTCGGCCGCCATAAAGAATGCCGAGGAACATCTGGTGTTTTTCGCTGGTCAGCTTGCGCAGGTCCGGCAGCACGCCACCGCTGACGGCATGGATGCCGTGGCACTGCGAGCAGTAGCCGTCATAGAGCTTGCCGCCGGCGTCCACCGCCGCCATGTCAGCGGTTAGTGGCGGCGGTTTTGGCGTGTCGACAAGCGGCGCCGGCTCGTTGAGTTTCGCGGTGCCGCCCAGTTTGTAGGTCAGCACCTGGGAGAACGGCCGCACCCCGGCACGCAGGGACAAAGCCCCGGCAAACGTCGAGAAGGCTCCGCCCCAGCCGGCCATGAAGGTGACGTATTGCTCACCGTCCACGCTGTAGGTAATCGGCGCGGCCATGACGCCACTGGCCGCCGGCTGCTCCCAGAGTTTCTTGCCGGTGTCGGCGGCGTAGGCGATCACCCGGCCATCGGCGCTGCCCTCGAACACCAGGTTGCCGGCAGTGCTCAAGGTGCCGCCGTTGAAGATCGTCACATAGGGCACTTCCCAGGCCGGTTGCTGCTTGACCGGATCCCAGGCAATCAGTTTGCCCGACCAGCCCTTGGCCATTTCCAGCAGCCCGTCGGCATCCTCCGGCATCATCCCGGTGCGCAGGCCCAACTGGTACATGCTCTTGAACGGGTTGCGCTTCGGCGCCTCGGGGATGTGCTCGTAGTACGCCGACATGATGTGCGCCGGGATATACACCAGGCCGGTGTTGGGGTTGTAGGACATCGGCTGCCAGTCGTGGGCGCCCCAGAACGCCGGCGTGACCAGTTTGCGCTTGCCATCCTTCCAGTACGCAGCGTTCTCGTCGTCGACGATCGGCCGGCCGGTCTTCATGTCCATGCCCTTGGTCCAGCTTTGCGGCACGATCCCCTTGGCCGACAGCAGCTCACCCGTGGCGCGGTCGATCACGTAGAAAAAACCGTTCTTCGGCGCCTGCATCAGGACCTTGCGCGGCTTTCCATCGATCGGCAGTTCCGCCAGGATCATGTGCTGGGTGGCGGTGTAGTCCCAGGCGTCTCCCGGCGTGGTCTGGTAGTGCCAGGCGTACTCGCCGGTGTCGGCGTTGACCGCGACGATGGATGACAGGAACAGGTTGTCGCCCTTGGCCTGGCTACGCCATTTCGGGTCCCACAGCGAGCCATTGCCCACCCCGATGTACAGCAGGTTCAAGTCCGGATCGAAAGCGAAAGAGTCCCAGGCCGTACCGCCCCCGCCCTGGGCCACATAGGCATCGCCGTGCCAGGTCTTGGCGGCGATCGCCATGGCCTTGTCTTCGGGCGGCAGCTTGGGGTCACCCGGTACCGTGAAGAAACGCCAGGCCTGCTTGCCGGTTTCAGCGTCGTAGGCGGTGACGTAACCGCGTACGCCGAACTCGGCGCCGCCGTTGCCGATCACCACTTTGCCGTTGACCACCCGCGGGGCCCCAGTGATCGTATAGCTGCGCGAGTGATCGGCGCGGGTGTCCACCGACCAGGCGCGCTGGCCGGTCTTGGCATCGATCGCCTCCAGGCGCCCGTCGAGCACACCCACGTAGACCTTGCCCTTCCACACCGCCACACCCCGGTTGACCGCATCGCAACAGGCCTCGCCGGCGCGGTTGCGGTCAGACTTGGGGTCGTACTTCCAGATCAGCTTGCCGTCGCGCGCATCCAGGGCGTAGACCACGGAGAACGGACCGGTGGTGTACATCACGCCATCGACCACGATCGGCGTGGCCTCGACACCACGATCCAGGTCGAGCTTGTAGCTCCACGCGAGGCCCAGCTGGCCAACGTTCTGGTCGCTGATTTTGTTCAGGGGGCTGTAGCGCTGCTCGTCGTAGGTACGGCCGGTGCTCATCCAGTTACCCGGCTCCCGGTCGGCGGCAATGATGCGCTTGCCATCGACATTCGCCGGCATGTCCTGCGCCCAGCCTGGGGCGGCATTGAGGGTAAGCGCCAGCACGATAAATAACGTCTTGATGGGAACGCGCGGGCACGCGTTCGCAGAAGCAGTAGGCACGGCGAGGCCAATCTGTGTCATGGGAGACTCCTGGTTCTTATTAGTAGCGAAGCCATTGCGCTGCGCACCAGAAGAAGAGCAACCCCCATGCCACCGTTATGAATATCGCTGCAGGCCCCGCAGTACGGGGCCCTCATTCCTGGCCGCCGATTGCGTCGACGTGCGACAGCTGTCGCATTGGCCGCGACAGTTGTGCCGGACCTGACACAACGCAAGCCGACACTCAACGCTGTGGAGTATGACTGGCTCCAAGCGCACACCGGCCCAGAAACTGATCGAAGGTTACTGTCAACGAGGATGCCGAGGGGTGACCTTATCGCGCCCTACCCCTCCGCACCGGGCTCGTCGCGATGTACGTGGGTTTGCCACGCCCCCCATTTGCTTTCGAAATACGCCTGGTTTTTGTCCCAGAGCGCCTGGTATTCGCCGCTGGCGATCAGCTTGCTGAACGAGGCCTGCCCGTAGTGATGGATAAACGCATCTTCAGCGCAGACCGTGCGGTAGCCGGCAGCCTGAACACGACGGCTGTAGTCGTCATCTTCGAACAACCCGATACCGAACGTTTCATCCAGATACCCCACCTCATCGAAGGTGGTTCGGCGAAAGGCGACACAAAACATTGCGAGCATGGAGATATCGAACGACTGCCCCTTACGGGCTTCGGTGTAGTGGTCTGCAAACGCCTGCATCTGTTGGATGTCGGTATAGGAAATCTCGATCTTCGCTTCGTTTCCTACCGCATTCGTGACCGGCCCGACCAGGCCGATACTCGGGTCACGCAAATGCCTGACCAGCGGATCGAGCCAACCGCCCGGTACCACCGTGTCGTTATTGAGCAGTAGCAGGACGTCACCGTCGGCTTCTCGCAAACCCTGGTTGTTCGCCGTAGCGAAGCCCCGGTTGTCCGGGTTGAAGATGATCTTCGTGAACGGTACCTCACGGCCCAGGCGTTCAAGATAATCTTGCGTACCATCGTCCGAGCCGTTGTCGACGACAATCAGTTGGTAATTGGGCCAGGTGGTATTACGCAGAATGCTGTTGACACATTGAATCGTCAGATTGAGGTTGTCGTACGTCACGATGACGATGGAGACTTTCTCGTACAGCCCGACGATGGCAAGTTGCATGCTATTAAATCGATCCTTCCAATCGTTGGCCCGAGCGAGCTCCACACGCCGCTTGTAAAGGGCCAGATCGCGCTCGGCCAGGGCACGCTCGATCTGCTCGATGAACTCATCGACTCCGGTTGCGAAGTACAGCAGGTCCTTGTAGATGGCGATCTCCGCCAGTGGCGTGGAGATCACCGGTTTGCCGACGCTGAGGTACTCGTAGAACTTCACCGGATCGACCGCATGGGTCACGTTGTAGAGCCTGAAGGGAATCAGGCACGCATCGAAATGATCCAGGTACAGCGGCATGTCGGTGTACGGCTTGCGGCCCAACAACCGCACATTGGGCTTGTGCTCGAGCCCCGCCAGGTCCTCGACGAAAACATCCCCCACCAGGATGAAATTCCACGTCGGTCGCAGGTCCGCCAACGCCGCCAGCAGTGGATAATCGAGCCATTCAGCCAAGGCGCCGTAATAGCCAATCACCGGGCCGACCAGCCCGCTCAGCACATCGTTGGTAAAACAGTGCTGGTGGAAAAAAGCAAAATCCACAGCGTTTCGCACCAGCACGCAGCGAGGGTTATGAGCGCACCATTTCTGGTAAAGCACCGCCGCGGAAACGGTCACCAGATCGGCCTGGGCGACCAGCGTCTTTTCCTCGCTCAACAGTTGTTCGCCAATGTTCGGAAAACCATCCCAGTCATCCATGCAGTCATAGTGAATGCGCCAGCCATGCAGCGTACGCAGGCTCAGTACCACGGGACTCCAATAAGCAATATGCACCACCGAGAGGGCGGTTCTGATCTGCATGTCAGTGACCAATGCAGCAATCGCACGCAGCAACGCCTGATGGTTCTCAGGCGTCACTATCTTTTCGTAATAGGCCATTTGCACATCGCGATGCAGCGCCACCTCGAAAAGGTTGGACGCCACTGACGTCACTCGATAAAGCTGTCCCTGCTCCGGCACACTGGATGGAACGATATAAAACACCCGATAACCATTGCTCGCGAACTGGCTCATCAACTGCTGCGGTCGCTGGAAGCGCGCGGCCCAGTCGATATTGGCGAAGCAGAGAATATCCAGCTGCCCTCTGGTGGCGAAATCCGCTTGTACCTCAACGTTCGGCAACGGTTCCGGCGCTGCCGGGTAGACGATTGCCGGAGCCGTTTCGGGAAACTCCCGGTAGGCGGAAAATCCATAACGCAGCACCCGGAACAGCGTACGCAGTGGCCGGGTGAAACGCCACG
Source organism: Pseudomonas sp. Z1-29 (assembly GCF_051131995.1). Lineage (NCBI taxonomy): Bacteria > Pseudomonadati > Pseudomonadota > Gammaproteobacteria > Pseudomonadales > Pseudomonadaceae > Pseudomonas > Pseudomonas sp. Z1-29. The sequence goes on from NZ_CP071645.1 coordinate 3,513,108, forward strand.
AACGGGTGTTTTGCAGGAAGTCGACTTTCGCCAGCGCGGTATCGCGCTCATTGACGGCCGCATCTCGCTGAGCCAAGGCGGCGTTCCGGTCGAGCAAGGTGCTGTCGGGCTTAAGCATGCGGGTACCGATGCAGCGGCGTGCTGTCATCCGGCGGCCACATGGAACTGCGCGAGCCCGGCCGGTAGAACGTTGCGGTCAGGCTACGACGGGAAGAATGGCAGCCATTGACTACGGGCGTGACGGCATGCCAGGAATTATCCGAGCGCACCAGGATCGCCGAATTACCCACCAGGGGCTCGATCTCGGCCGCCACTGCGCTGGGATCGTTGCGGTGCAGGATGGTCAGGCAACCGCCGTCGTTGCGGTCCCAGGACTCATTGAAATAGAGGATATGGGTGACCAGTTTATCGGGCAGGTCCGGATGGGCGCCCAGGCTCGCACCCGGACCGTAATGAAAGACATTGACCTCCATCGGCACGCTGCGCAGATCGATTCCAGTCATTTGCGACATGGCTTCGCGATAACCAGCCGAGCCAAGATCCCGAGCCAGCCGCAACCATGCCTCGCTCAATTCCTGCGCATGAGCGATGGTATCGTCGCCCATGCCCAACAAGGCTCGTGCCTCGTAGTCATAGTTTTTTTCACCGCCATAACCACTCACGGTCTTGAAGTGATCATGAGGAAAAGACGCTGCCAACGCGGCGGCATCCTCGGCCGAGTAAAGGTTGCCGATTTCAGCCCATGAGAACGGCTGATCCTTTAGCGCCGCTGGCGTGAGACGAGAGAGATCTAGCATTGTCGGTCTTTGTTCGCTGTCAGGTTTCTGATACCACGGGCGATGGAACGCAGTGGCGCGGTCATTCGGAATGAATTGGAGTTCTGCAGCTCACGCATCCTGGCATCGCTGCGAGCCAGTTGCTCACGGAGCTGGATGATCCGTTGCTGTTGGGCAAGCTCTCGTGCTGCCAGGTCCTGCGCGGGTTCGTTGATCTGCGGCACAGGGATGACCGGACTCACCGGCGATTCAACTTGCACTGGGTCGCACGTCTCGGCCGCGGCTTCGAGCAGATTCGGCAGGTGCTGCAGAAAAGCCCCCAGCACCGGCTGTGACGCCGTTTTACCTTGGCGAATGATCTCAGCGACTCGGTCCCAATGCTCCACCAACTGATCCGCCGCCGCACGCGCCAAGGGCGATGGCTGAGTCTTGCCCACGCGGGCGAGGAACCATTGCGGATCGATCGTCGCGACGTTCGGCAACGCATGTAGCGTGTCGAACCCCGCCAGCGCCGTGTACTTGCCCGTGGTCAGGTCCGCCGAGCAAAACACCGGCACGCCAAACGCCAGGGCGGTGATCGCCAGGTGATAGCTATGGCCGATCACCGCTTGGGCCTGGCTGAGAATTTCGGCCATGAGCAACGGCTTCGGCCAGAACGGCAAGGTGATGGATCCGGGCAGCCGCCCGGCAATCACTGACGGATCGTCGCCCAGGACCGGTCCAATCGGCACCACCAGGAACTGGTAGCCCAGGAACGCCTCAGGGTGGTCTTCGAACAATTTTACAAAGGACTCCACCACATGAATGGCGTGGATCACGATGTAGGGCCCGGTCAGCCCGGCATGCTCGCGCAGCCGAACAAACTCGGCCGAGGGCCGTTGCTCATCGATCAGGCGCGGCAAGCCGAACGCGGTGTCGGGCAGCACTTCGATCTCGATTTGCTGGCTGAGCGCGCCGAGGGTATCGCGCGACAGGGCATCACGGACGCGCACGTACCGGCTCTGCTCAAGGGCCATCGTCAATAACGGCCTGGCCCAATCGGGGATACTGTTGCAATGCATCCCCGGTGCATTCCACATGACCGGAACCGCATGCTGCAGCGCGATGAGCGCGGGGGTCAGCCAATAACCGGTAGGGTGATGGATGTCGGCAGTGGTCGGACCATAGCCATGGGCAACGACTTTATCGAATCGGATCAGGAAACCACCGCCGATCAACACGCCATCCAGGCCTGCCGCTACAGCGGGCAGCTCTGTCAACGACGTCACCGCATAGGGCCATTCGGATGGGGTTTTCCCATGATAGGAAAACCGCTGCAGATTGACCGAACCCAAGCGCCGGGCCAGCTCTGCCTCGGCGATGATGGGGAACAGCAGGTCACCATAGTTTTCTACGTCGAAGGTGCCGAAGATAGCCACCTGCCACGTGCGCTCATCCAAGTGTTCCGCCAGGTCCTCCTCTGCTTGAATCCCGCAGGTCTTGGGAGGCGACTCGGCCGCTCGCGGGTCGACGCTCTGCAATCCCAGGTCAACCATACCCAGGAAATGCTTGTGGCTGGGCAACATGTCGAACGCCAAGGGCGCGACTTGCTTCTCGATCAGTTGCGAGGTGTCTTCCGTCGCGCCATGCAACAGCTTGAGCGTGACGTGGTAACGCCCCTCGGCGAGGTTGGCCGGGAAGCGCACCGTAATGGCCGTATGCCGCCAGCCGTTTTCGACCGGGCCCGGTTGCAGGGCGAAGTTGCCCCCGCCGATCACCAGCAGCCTCGCTTCCTGGATAGTGAAGCTGATGTTGGGCTGAGTGATCGACTCATGCAGTAACGCTTCAACGCGAATCTCGATGTCGTCGCCATACAGGTAACTCGAAGAAAGCTGCCGAGTGTTGGTGAAGCAGGCGGCGCTGATGTGTCCCTCCCCGGTTCCAAAGGCCATCCCCTGCTGACCGCCAATAAAGGATTTTTGTGTAACCGGTATGGCCCCGCCACTGGCCCAGCGACGTTGCTCGTCACGCATGTCGAGCAAGTGCAGCTCGGCCATTTCATCGGGCGAGCCGCTGGCAACGACGCGGCCTGCGCGCAGATAGATGACCCGGTGGCAAAACCGTTTGACCATGCTCATGTCGTGGGAGACGAACAGCAGCGTGGTGCCTTTGGCAGCCAGTTCTTCCAGGCGATTCAGGCATTTGAATTGAAAAGATGCATCGCCGACGGAGAGGGCCTCGTCGACGATCAGGATCTCCGGTTCCACACAGACTGAAACGGCGAAGGCCAGCCGTACCAGCATCCCGCTGGAATAGATTTTGGTGGGCTGGTCGATGAAGTCGCCGATGTTGGCGAAGGCAATGATGTCATCGAAACGAGCATCGATTTCCGCGCGACTCAAGCCCAGCACCGCCGCGTTCACATAGACGTTCTCGCGGCCGCTGAACTCCGGATTGAAACCCGACCCGAGCTCAAGCAACGCCGCAATCCGGCCATGCCCGCGAACACTGCCCCGGGTCGGCATCAACGTTCCGCAGATCAGTTGCAACAAAGTGGATTTGCCACTGCCGTTACGGCCGATTATGCCGACGGTCTCCCCCCTTGCGATGGTCAGGGAAACATCGTCCAGGGCCCAGAACTCGCGGTAGAAACGCTTCCTGCCGCGCACCAGCATCTGCAACAGGCGGTCCTTGGGCGCATCGTAGATCTGATAACACTTGCTCAGGTTCTCGGCGCTGATGGCCACTTCAAACGACATCGGCAAAGCCCTTCCATGAGTCACTTCCGTTAGCGGCACTACAGAATCACTCCTTCGCTGGGCACTGCCGATGAGTTAAGCACAAATGGGGAAAAAAACTTCGAATGCCCTGAACTTGGCCTACCCTCCATGAGGATGCGATTCACCGAGTTTCGATTTTTTGTCCTGAGGCCCCAGTACCAATGCAGTCGTTCAACACTTCCCCTGCCGCCATGATCAAGAGTGTGCTGGTCAATCGAATCCTGATCTACGTGTTGATCCGCAGGGAGATCATCGGTCGTTATAAAGGCTCGGTGCTCGGTATCCTATGGTCGTTCTTCACCCCGGCGTTCATGCTGGTGGTCTACACGTTCGTCTTCAGCGTGGTCTTCAAGGCCCGCTGGTCGGGTGGCGGCGAGTCCAAGAGCGAATTCGCCCTGGTGCTGTTCGCAGGCCTGCTGGTGTTCAACCTGTTTTCCGAATGCCTGAACCGCGCGCCGGGCCTGGTGCTGGCCAATACCAACTACGTCAAAAAGATCGTCTTCCCGCTGGAAACCCTGCCGATGGTGTCGCTCGGCGCTGCGCTGTTCCACATGGCGATCAGCATCCTGGCCTGGCTGCTCTTCTATATCGTGCTGTTCGGAACCCCTCCGGCAACCGCCCTTCTGCTGCCGTTGGTGCTGTTTCCGTTGGTGTTGTTGACGCTGGGTATTTCCTGGTTCCTCGCCTCGATAAGCGTATACCTGCGCGATATCGGCCAGTTCATTGGCATTGTCATCACGGCGATGCTCTTTCTCTCGCCGATTTTCTATCCCCTTTCGATACTTCCACAAAGCTACCAGGCGGCGTTGCAGGCGAACCCCCTGACGCTGCCGGTGGAAATGGTTCGTGACGTACTGTTCTGGGGCAGGACACCGCAATGGGCGCACCTGGCAACTTATTCGGCAATTTCCTTGTCGATTGCCTGTGCCGGATTCGCCTGGTTCCAGAGGACACGCAAAGGCTTTGCCGATGTCATATGAGTTTGTTGACGTGGCGCCTCGTCCAGCAGCCGCTATGCTGATGGATGGCACGGCTGGAACCTGGGCCTGCCTGGTTATTGAAGTCGACAACAAACCTGAACGACCCGGGGTGCGTTGCCGTAATGTCCAAGGGACTGGAAGAACGCATGGATCAGATCAACCGTCTTGTCGATCACATTGACAAACTGACTCGCTCAACACAGTCCAGATCCATTGAAGCCTTGCAGCTGGTCAAGGAAATCGAGAATCGGGACCGGCTGATCAAGCAACTGAACCTGGGCTCACAAGCGCTTCGCACTCGCCTGTCGCTTCAGGAAGGCAAGGCCGGGCGACTGCGCGAGCAATTGCAAGTGACCGAACGGCGCCTCAAAGACACCCAGGCATTACTTCGCGCAAAAGAACGGCAAGCGGTGGAGCTGTCCGATTGGGCGGTGGATCTGCGCGCACAACTGGCGGCGAAGCAGACTGAGCTGTTCAAGCTTTCTGACTGGGGCAACGCCATCGAACGCGCACCGCTGCGTTATTCGATACGCAAGCAGCTGTATAAATTATCGCGCCGGATCTACGCCTGGTTGCCGCTCACCGCACAGCAGAAAAGCAGGCTGGCCCAGCGGCTTCGAAGCTGGCTGAAACGCACCACGGCGACAGCCGGCGAATCATCGGCGTCCCCAAGCCTCGCGCCGCTGCAACCCCTGCCACCACCGATTGACCTTGCCGTGCCATCCGGTCACGGGCAGCCGACGATCCTGATGTTCGGCGTGATCGATTGGCACTTCCGCATCCAGCGCCCACAAAACCTGGCCAAGGAGCTGGCGCGGGCGGGACAAACGACGTTTTATATTTCCAACCACTTTATCGACGATGATGCCCCCGGCTTCGAGGCGGAGCGCCTGGAGGGCTCCGAGCGGCTGTTCCAGATCCGTTTCAAGGTGCGCGGGGCTCCGGCCATTTATCATGCCCCGCCTTCAGCGGCCGCGATCAGCCAGTTGCGCCAAGGCCTGGCCATGCTGCTGGACGCGGCGAACGTCGCCGCCGTGGATTGCATCGTCCAGCACGCCTACTGGTTCCCGCTGGCAAGACGTGTCCCCAACGCCACGCTGGTCTATGACTGCATGGATCATCACGAAGGTTTCGGCAATGTTGCCCAGGAACTGCTCGACCTGGAAATCGCCTTGATGCGCCGGGCCGATCTGCTGGTGGCGACTTCCGACTGGATCGAACAACACGGCAAGCGGGAAAACCGCAACGTAGAGGTGATCCGCAACGCCTGCGAATACGGTTTTTTCAGCCAACGTCCCGACAAGATCTACCGGGACCCGGCCAACAGAAAGATCATCGGCTATTACGGCGTCATCGCCGAATGGTTCGACCTGGAGCTGGTCAAACGCGTCGCCCAGTCCTTCCCACAGCAGCTGATCCTGTTGATCGGCAGCGATATCGTCCAGGCGAAAAAATATTTCAAGGCCTGCCCGAATGTGGTCCTGGAAGGCGAAGTCCCGTATGCCTCCCTGCCCTATTACCTCTACGCAATGGATGTTTGCCTGCTTCCGTTCAAGGTCATGCCCCTGACGCTCGCCACCAATCCGGTCAAGGTCTATGAATACCTGAGCGCAGGAAAACCGGTAGTGTCGGTGAAGCTGCCAGAGTTGAGCCAGTTCGGCAAACTGGTCTGGGCTGTTGAACAGCCGACTGAGTTCGTCTCGGCCATACGCGGTGTACTCGGTGCTCTGCCAGAGGTCGGCGCAACGCCAAAGGCGCGTCAATCGTTCGCCCAGGGCCAGACCTGGCAGCATCGGGCCGCCAGCCTGCGCAAGGCCATCGCGTCATTGCCCCTGCCCAAGGTCAGCGTCGTGGTGTTGACCTACAACAACCTCGAACTGACCAAGGCTTGCCTCGACAGTCTGTTGACCCAGAGCCAGTACCCGAACCTCGAAATCATCGTGGTCGACAACTGCTCCAGCGACCAGACCCCGGCCTATCTCACTGCCTGGGCCAAGGGACATCCCGAACGGATCGTCATCCTCAATCCGGACAACAAGGGATTCGCCGCAGGGAACAACCAAGGGCTCGCGGCAGCCAGTGGCGAGTACCTGGTCATCCTCAACAACGACACGGTCGTCACCGCCGGATGGATCAGGGGGTTGATCCGTCATCTGAAGGACCACGAGGAAATCGGCATCATCGGTCCGGTCACCAACAACATCGGCAACGAAGCCAAAGTCAGCACCCGTTATGGCCGGATGGAGGACATGCCCGCCGAAGCCGCGCAAATGACCCGTGCCCGAATGGGCGAGTGGTTCGAAATCAACACCCTGGCGTTTTTCTGCGTGATGTTCCCGCGCTCGACCTACGAGCAGATCGGCGGTCTGTGCGAGGAGTACGGCCTGGGGTTCTTCGAGGATGACGATTACTGCCGCCGCGTGCAGCGTCGCGGCCTGCGCGCGGCTTGCGCCGAAGACGTCTTCGTCCATCACCACCTGTCCGCCTCGTTCAACACCTTGGGTGCCAGGAAAAAACAGGCACTTTTCGAGAAGAACCGGGCGATCTACGAGAACAAATGGGGATCCTGGGTTCCGCACACGTACCGAGATGTATAGGCCCCTCTTGGATGCAACGCTGTTTACGAGCGTTGACCAACCGTGGCGAGGGAGCTTGCTCCCGCTGGGCTGCGAAGCGGCCCTGAACCCGGCCACCGCAGCGTGCCAGGTAGGTTGCATTCAGCTTTTGGGGCTGCTGCGCAGCCCAGCGGGAGCAAGCTCCCTCGCCACAATGGATCGAGAAAGCCTTAAGCGAGTTCCTTCAGCCGAGACGATATTTTGCCCGGATCAAGCCTGAAATACGCAGTGGTGCTGTTGGTTTTACTGGCGAGTACGGCGGTTGGCGTGTACGGTTTTTCGACGCTTGAACTGGCGTCCATGAACAGCAGTAGCCGCACGATACTGCTGTCAGTGGCAGTCCTGGCGGCCCTTACCGCTTTCACTCGCAAGCCGCCGATCATTCTTTGCCTCGGCCTGCTGGCGTGCCTGACCATTGCCTGCGCGCAGATCTGGCCGGTGGTTGTCGTCGCGGTCTTCGCGCTGTCTGCCACCGTGCTCGGCAGGTGGCTGCTCAGGCAAGAAAATCCGGCCGACTGGAGCATCCATCTGCTGATGGGCATCGGCACGTTCGGTACGCTGACAGGCCTGGCTGCGTATATGCCGATCAACTATCCCTGGCTGTATGGCGCGATGTTGGCACTGCCGCTTGTACTGGGGCGCAAACAGGTCCTGTCGATAGGTCGCGAACTGCTGGCACAAATCCAGGCCACCCGCTCGGCACAAACGCCCCTGCAAACCGGGCTCGATGTATTGATTGGCGGCTTCGCCTGCCTCTACGTGCTGGTAGCCTTCATGCCGGAGGTCGGCCACGACGCCTTGGCCATGCACCTCTTCGTCCCTTCACACCTGGCCCAGCGGCACCAATGGTCGTTCGATGCAAACACCTATGTGTGGGCCGTCATGCCCATGCTGGCCGACTGGATCTATAGCATCGTCTATATGCTGGCGGGCGAAACGGCGTCACGCCTGAGCAATAGCGCATTCGCCTTGCTGGTGGCGTGGCAGATTCGCAACATGACCCTCTGGGCCGGGGGCTCCGCCACGAGCGCTCGCGGGGCAAGCCTGATCTTTCTGTCGACGCCCCTCGCCTTCGCTGAAAGCAGCAGCCTGCACATAGAGTCGGCGTGGACCGCCTTCATGCTGGCCGGGACCCTGGCAATCCTGAAGGTCTCAGGCTTCACTGCGGATCCTCGGGAACGCCTGTCGCAACTGGTCCTGGCCGGTGTCCTGCTGGGCTTCGCCATGGCGACCAAGGCAGTGACCCTGAGTGTCCTGCCGGTCCTGCTGTTGGTCCTCTTGCTGCAGTACAAGGCCTGGGCCGTGCGAGGAATCGCCAAGACCCTCATGCTCGGCAGCGCCGGCCTGCTGCTGGCGGGCGCTACCCCTTACGTCTGCGCCGGGTACTTGACCGGTAATCCGGTGTTCCCGTTTTTCAATGGGGTTTTCCATTCGCCGCTCTGGCCGGACATGAACTTCGAACCGCCCGCCACTTTCGGTACCGGAATGACCTGGGACACCCTCTATCGAATGGTCTTCCAGTCGCCGCAGTTCATCGAGGGGCGGGTCGGCGCGGCGGGTTTCCAGTGGCTGCTGCTACCCACGGCGGCCGTCGCCGTGCTGCTGAGCGGCAACAAAAAAGCGCTGTGCATTCTCCTGGTCGGCGCCGGCGCGATGTTCATGACGTTCCAGTCAACGGCCTACCTGCGTTATGTGTTTCCCTCCTTTGCGCTGTTCTCGGTGATCCTCGCCCTGCCCTTTTCCGACGCCAGGGCCTTCCCCCGCAGCCTCGCCATCGCGGCCGGTGCCGTGTTGGTCCTGGCCAATACCCGCTTCATCCAGGCCGCGACTTACTATGGCGAAATCAAACCCTCGGCACTGTTGAGCCAGGCCGGTCGGGAGGCCTTTTTGCTGGAGCGCCTGCCGATCCGGAAAATGGTCGACACCGTCAACGCCTTGAACAGCGGTTATCAACCCGTGGCGGTTTTTGCGTCGCCCTTGATGGCGGGTTTGCATGGCGATGCCCTTTACGCATCGTGGTACAACCTGAAGTGGAAGGGCGAATTCGACGCAGCGACCTCGCCGGCGGAGCTTACCCGGCGCTTGCGCCAGCGCCAGGTGAACTGGCTGGTGATCGATCTCAAGTCTCTTCCCCAGGCGCAACTCGACCGCCTGCTCGCCGTGTCCACGTCATATTCCAGGCTGGGTAACCTGGACCTGCGCAAACTCAACGCCACCCACTACGAGCTCCTGCTCAATCCGGACCTGTCCAGCCTCGACGGCTGGAACCTGCTGTCGCCCTCGACCTATGACACCTCGCGCAAGATCCTGACCGTCAACGTCAACACACCCGCCACCCAGCGCGTCGACGTCACGCCGGGGCTGACCTACATCAACAGTGTGTCCGCACGCTGCGCGGAGGCAGCCACTACCGGAAGAATCCAGGCCAACTGGATTGACGACCAAGGCGACTTCATCAGCGCCAGCATCGCAACGTTTGATTGCACCACGCATTGGGAGACCCATGAGATGAGTGTCATCGCCCCGGCTAATGCCACGTCCGCGGTCATTTATGCGTCCGGGCATACCGACACTCCCCTGGAGTTCAAATCACTTTCATTCAGGCAATAGTTGGCGAGTCGATGAACACAACAACAGCGATTTTCACGGATGAACTACGCGTTGCCGTCGTCATCCCCAGCTATCGGGTCACCGCACACATCGTCGGCGTCATCGACGCCATCGGGCCGGAAGTCTGGCGCATCTATGTCATTGACGATGCCTGCCCGGACGGTTCGGGCGGGCATGTCCTGGCCTCCTGTGACGACCCTCGGGTCAAGGTGCTGCCCCATGACATCAACAAAGGTGTGGGGGGTGCGGTCATGACCGGCTATCGAGCAGCCCTCGCTGACGGCGCGAGTATCATCGTCAAGGTCGACGGCGACGGTCAGATGGACCCTACCCTGATTCCGCTGTTCATCGAACCGATCCTGGCGGGTGAAGCCGACTACACCAAGGGCAATCGGTTTTTCGACCTGGAGGAAGTCCAGTCGATGCCGCGAATTCGACTGTTCGGCAATGCCGTGTTGTCGTTGATGGCCAAACTGTCGACGGGTTACTGGGATCTGTTCGACCCGACCAACGGCTATACCGCGATTCACCGTGACGTCGCCAGGCTGCTGCCCCTGGACAAGGTCAGCCAACGCTACTTTTTCGAGACCGACATTCTGTTCCGCCTGAACACCGTGCGCGCCGTGGTGGTGGACATACCGATGGAAGCCCGCTACGGCGATGAGGTCAGTCACCTGAAGATCTCAAAAATCGTCGGCGAATTCCTCTTCAAGCACCTGCGCAACTTCACCAAGCGCGTGCTCTACAACTACTACTTGCGCGACATGTCCCTGGCTTCGATCGAGCTGCCGATCGGGATCCTGCTGTTCGTGTTCGGCATCCTGTTCGGCAGTTATCACTGGTTCGAGTCGGCGCAGCATGGCATCGCGACGCCAGCCGGCACCGTGATGCTCAGCGCATTGCCCATGCTCATGGGGCTGCAATTGATCATGGCGTTTCTCGGTTACGACATTGCCTCGGTCCCCAACAGGCCTCGGCATTCCAGGCGCAGGGCCACTTCATTGCGGGAAGAAAAGTCATTAAAGCGCTAAGAGATTTTTTATCGGACCCGTCGCTCAAGGCGCTGGATGTCGATGGCTGCGAACGCCTCGAACTTCACGGCAAGGTGCTTGAACGCAAGCAAATGCTCAGGGAAGTCTTCGTGGAATTCCACCACGCGTTCCGTCGACTGGCAGACCGCTATTTCCAGGTCGGGGGTCTGGAGGTGGAGTTGGGGGCGGGCATCGCGCCCATGCGCGATTCGTACCCTGAAGTCCTGGCCACGGACGTTGTCGCCAGCGAGAAACTCGACATGGCGCTCGATGCCCAGGCAATGAGCCTGGACGATGATTCGGTGAGAGCCTTTTATGGCCAGAATTGTTTTCATCATTTTCCTCACCCCGAGTGCTTTTTCACGGAGCTGGAAAGGACGCTCAGGATCGGCGGCGGGGCCATTTTGATCGAGCCCTTTCACGGCCCCTTTGCCGCGTTCCTCTATAGGCGCCTGTTCAAGTCCGAAGGCTTCGACATGCACTTCCCTTCTTGGCATACACCGTCAACCGGCCCCATGAACGGTGCCAACCAGGCCCTCAGCTACATCGTTTTCGTTCGCGACCGGCAGGCGTTCGAGCACAAGTACCCGGGCCTGGAGATCGTCCACCAGGAGATCTGTGGCAGCTACCTGCGTTACCTGATTTCCGGCGGCCTGAACTTTCGCCAGCTGTTGCCTGACGTATTCATCCCTGTGCTCAAGGTCATTGAAAAACTGCTGTATCCGTTGCACCGGATATTGGCCTTGCACCACATCGTGGTGATCCGGAGGACGTCTTGACCTTTATCCGATACGGCGCCATCCAACTCGTGGCCTATGGGTTGGACATGGGGACGTTTTTGCTGCTGCTCGCGCTATTCGATAATCAACCCGTGCTGGCCAACGTCGCTGGCAAAGTCGCGGCCGGGACGTTCGCGTTCTTTTCGCATCGGCATTTCACATTCCAGTCGACACGCGTTGGCAACAAGGCTCAAGCGCTGCGCTATTTTTCATTGCTCGCCATCAATATTCCGCTCGCTTCGGTGCTGCTCAGCGCGGGGCTGTACCTCATCGACAACCCTGTCCCGGTGAAATTTGTCAGCGACGTGATCTGCGTAGCGCTGACCTACTGGATCAGCAAGCGGTTCGTGTTTCGTACCGATACGCACCCGCCGGCTCCCGCTGACCGAGCCCAAGGCGCACGACCATGAAGCTACTGATCACCGGCGCGTCCGGCTACATCGGACGACGCTTGACTGCCCTCGCGGCGGCAAGCGGTCACGAAGTCATTTGCGCCACCCGCAAGCCGTGCCCTGCCCCCTATGCCTGGCTTCCTTATGACCTGCGGGGCCCGGCGCCCGAGTGCCCGGCCGGCACTCAGGCGGTGATCCATCTGGCGGCCGACACATCACCCGATACTGACACTAACGCGGACGCTGAAATAAACGCGGCCCTGGCGCTGATCGACGGCGCCCGACAAGGCTCGGCCAGGTTCATCTTCATTTCCAGCCAAACCGCCGTGGCCACGGCCCCGAGCGTTTATGGCCGGACCAAGTGGCGCATCGAGCAGCATGTGCTTGCCGCCGGGGGTACCGTGATCCGCCCCGGACAAGTGTACGGAGGCCCCGAATGCGGGCTCTTTGGCCTGTTGACCGGGCTGGTTCGCCGGAGCCCAGTCATTCCGATCCTCTTGCCGGCGCCCTGCGTGCAGCCCATCCATGTCGACGACCTCGCGGCCGCGATACTGGCCATCGCCGAGCGGGACGACATTCATGGCGAGGTCCTCAAGCTGGGTGCCGTAAAACCGATTGCCTTTGGGCGCTTCCTGAGCGCCATTGCGACGCACCGGGTCCGCGCCGTGCGCATGCCAATCCCTCTGCCGGTGGCATTGCTCAGGCTGTTGCGGCTGATACTCGGACGATCCTTGAACAGAAAACTGGGCCTGGAGCGGATCTTTTCCCTTATTCATCTGCCGCCCATGGACAGCGAGCGTTCCCTGGAAAAACTCGGCATCGCGTTGCGCCCTCTTGCCCACGGCATGCATCGCTCCGGCCATGGGCAACGTCGAGGCCTGCTTCAGGAAGCGGCGGTGCTCTTGGGCTACCTGCTCAAACGCCCGCCGCAAAAAAGCCTGGTAAGGCGCTATGCAAGGGCACTGGAGCGTGCGGGCAAAACCCGTCCTGTCATTCACTCACGCCTGCTGATGGGCCGGCCGATACTCTTGACGCTGCTGGACAACCCCGGCGTCCTGCGCACGCCCGAGGGCCAGGAACTGGCCTGGCGCCTGCAGGTTGCACTCGGTATCGCCGAAGCCAGCCCCCAAGGCGCGCAGGTATTTCTCGGCACCCGATGGCCGCGCAGCCTTGTCGCCACGCTGGCTGCGTTGGGACTCACCTCGGTCAAAGCGTTGGTGTGGAAGATAGCGGCGTTGTCGTGCCGTGCTTTTGCCCGCCCGCTGCTGCTTGGAAGTGAATCCCACCGTGAAGCCTGAGTTCGATGTGATCATTGTCGGCAGCGGCCCAGCCGGGACTTCAGCGGCCTTTCCGCTGGTCAAGGCGGGCCTGCGAGTGGTCATGGTTGATGCCCAGGCCAACAGCGACTCACCGGTGCCGCCGACCCGCCCATTCCTCAGTGCCAGGGCCGACGACGCGCATCAGTGGAAATGGATGATCGGCGAAAACTTCCACGCCCTGGACCAACTGGACGCCGTATCGCCCAAGCTGAAGACGCCGACCCACGCCCATGTCTTCGAAGGGTTCAGCGCCGGCAATCGCATCGAGACCAACAACTTTATCGGCATCGGATCACTGGCCACCGGAGGCCTGTCCAATGCCTGGGGTTGCGGCGTGGCAACGCTGGGCGCCGGTGACTTTGCCGGGCTGCCCATCGATTATTCCGAGATGCAGGCGTCCTACGAAACGGTCGCGCGCCGGATCGGTATCAGTGGCCGGTTCAACGACGATCTCTCCAGCTACTTCGGTCTGGATGAGTGGTCGCAACCGCCCCTGCCGCTGGACAGCCTGCATCAGCGCCTGCTCGACCGCTACACCCGGCGCCGAGCGGTGTTTCCCGACCTGGGGTTTCGTCTTGGCCGTTCAAGGGTCGCCGCCTTGAGCCAGCCCCTCGACGAGCGCAAGGCCTGCGATCTTTCTGGAAACTGCTTGTGGGGCTGTCACCACCAAGCCTTGTACAGCGCCTCGCAAGAGCTGCGAAAACTCAAGCAATACCCTGGGTTCCAGCACGTCCAGAATTTCCTGGTGGAGGATCTGCTGAAACAGGACGACTCCTGGACCATCACCGATCATCGCTCCGCCCGGCGCTTGCGCGGTGCGCGCCTGTTGCTGGCGGCGGGCACACTGGCCTCGACCCGGCTCGTCCTCAAGTGCCTGAACCATTCGGCACCGGTACCGCTGCTGTCATCGCCGACGGCGGCCTTCCTGCTATGGCTGCCAAGAATGCTCGGCACCCCGAGAGTGCCGGCATTTGGCCTGGGCCAGCTCTCGTTCACCCTGGAGTTGAAGTCCGGCGCCACAGCTTTCGGTTCGACGTTCAGCACCACGGGCTTACTCATGACCGAGTTCGTCAGCCGGATTCCCATGAGCAAACGCTACAGCATCGAATTGCTGAGGAACCTGCTCAGCGCGTGCGTCGTCGGCAACATCTTTCTTCCCGGGCAGCTGTCCAGCAACACGGCGGTGCTGCGCCTCGACGGTTCGTTGAGCATCACCGGCCAAGTGCATCCCGAACTCCCCGGGATCATGAAAGCCGCCGAGACCAGGCTGCGCCGGATCTATTGGAAGATGGGCGCGCTGTTGATGCCCATGAGCTTCACCGTCGGCAGACCGGGAGCAGATATCCACTATGCGGGAACCCTGCCCATGCACTCGACGCCGAAGATTGGCCAGACCGATCGCCTTGGCCAGGTCGCAGGCCTCGACGGCGTGCATGTCGTTGACGGCGCCTGTCTGCCCAGCCTTGCCGAGAAATCGCACACGTTGACCCTGATGGCCAACGCGGACCGGATAGCACGCTCTCTGACAACAATGATAGGAAATCAGCAGTCATGACCCGCAAAGTACTCTGCATCGTCGGTACACGCCCGGAAGCCATCAAGATGGCCCCGGTGATCAACGCCCTCAAGGCCGAGAAAAACATCGAGTGCCGGGTGCTCGCCACCGCCCAGCACCGCGGCCTGCTCGACCAGATACTGAAGGGCTTTGCGATCAATGCCGACCTCGACCTGGACATCATGCGTCCCAACCAGTCTCTGGCAGCGCTGACCTCACGCCTGCTGCGTGAACTCGACGGCGTTCTGCAAGCCGAGAAACCGGATGTCGTACTGGCTCAAGGTGACACGACCACCGTCATGAGCGCCGCACTGGCGTGTTTCTACCTGCGAATTCCCTTCGGCCATGTCGAAGCGGGCTTGCGTACCGGGGACCTGTACAATCCGTTCCCCGAAGAGGCCAACCGGGTCATCGCCGGCAAGCTGGCCCGCTGGCATTTCGCGCCGACCCAGGGCGCCGTGGCCAACCTGCTGGGCGAAGGTGTTGCCGCCAGTGATATCACCCTGACCGGCAATACCGTCATCGATGCCTTGCTGATGACCGCGGCACAGGACTCAGCCTTGACCGTCCCACTCGATGCGCACAAACGCATGGTGCTGGTGACCTGCCATCGTCGGGAAAACTTCGGCGAACCGTTCCAGGATATCTGCCAGGCACTCAAGCGCCTGGCAGAACGGAACCCGAACATCCAGATTCTCTATCCCGTCCACCCCAACCCGAACGTCAAGGACGTCGCGCATCAGTTGCTCGGCCGAACCCCGAACATCATCCTTTGCGCACCGCTGGACTACGCTCCGTTTGTCGCGGCAATCAAGCGCTCATACCTGATCATCAGCGATTCCGGGGGCGTGCAGGAAGAAGCCCCTGCCCTGGGTAAACCGGTGCTGGTACTCAGGACAGAAACCGAACGCCCCGAAGCGGTCGACCTCGGCGTAGTCAAGTTGGTGGGCGCCAATCGGGACACCATCGTTGAACAGGCACAGCATCTCCTGGATGACCCTGAGGCCTATCAGGGCATGGCGCGGGGCGTTTCCCCCTATGGCGACGGCAGGGCCGCAACGCGTATTGCCGACGTCCTGCGCCAGCACTTTCAGCCATGAGAATGATCTACCTGTCCCCGGTGCCATGGGCCAGTTTCAGCCAGCGCCCTCATCATTTCGTCAACTGGTATCACCACCAGACTGGCGCACAGGTGCTCTGGATCGACCCCTACCCGACGCGCTTGCCCATGCTGAACGATCTCAGACGAAAGGCGACTGCTGTCGATCAGCAAAGCGTCACCGTTCCGCCCTGGTTGAAGGTTTGCAGCCCGTTGAGTCTGCCCATCGAGCCCCTTCCAGGCTCGGCAATGCTCCTCAAGAGACTGTGGCGCAACGTGTTCAGGTTGGCCGCGGCATTTTCCGCGCAAGGGCCTTGCATGATCTGTGTGGGGAAACCTTCCGAACTGGCCTTGCAACTGCTGGCGCTCAACCCTGCAAGCCATGCCGTATACGATGCCATGGATGATTTCCCGGCCTTTTATCAGGGACTGTCACGCAGATCCATGGAGCGTCGCCAGGCGCAGCTCATTCAACGGGTAGACAAAGTGCTGGCCTCCTCCAGCCATTTGCGCGACAAACTCCTCGGCCTGACCGATCAGGTAGAACTTGCCCTCAATGCCTGTGACATGCACGGACTTGCGCCGGTCGAAAGCCTGGACCTGGCCGCCAAACAACAAGTACTTGGTTATGTCGGCACGCTCGGTCGTTGGTTCGACTGGGACATGGTCATCGCGCTGGCGCAGGCCAATCCTGGAAACCGCATCCGGCTGATTGGCCCCGTCTTCGCACCAGCGCCCTGCGTATTGCCTGCCAACATCGAGCTGCTACCCAGGTGTTCCCATGCCAGCGCAATCGCGGCCATGGCAACGTTTTCGGTAGGCCTGATTCCGTTCAAGCTCAACCGCCTGACCGCCTCGGTCGACCCGGTCAAATACTACGAGTACCGCGCCCTCGGCCTGCCTGTCATCTCGACCCGCTTCGGTGAAATGGCCCTGCGCGACCGGGAGCCGGGCATCTGGATCGTGGATCAGGGCACTGACCTGCGCAACACCGTCGTTGCAGCGCTCGCCAGTCAAAGCGACCATGCCACCGTTCAGCAATTTCGTCAGGCGCATCTCTGGGCCAAGCGTTTTTCGGCGGTCGACCTCATGCCTGCCTCATTGGAGAAACCAGAAGTCTGGTAAATCATCCGGCAGCCACAAAACCACGCTGCAGGTCCTCGATCAATACCTCGACATCCTCCAACCCCACATGCAATCGCACCACCGGGTTCAACGCCCGATCCTCGGCGCTCTGCCGATCCTGGGTATCGGCAACGGTCACCAGACTCTCGAACCCACCCCAGGACGCCCCCAACCCGAACACCTGCAACGCATCGATAAAACGCTCCAGGTACGCGTCGTCATTTTCGCGAAGCTCAAAAGACAGCAGTCCATTGCTGCCCTTGAAGTCCCGCAACCACAGACCGTGACCGGGATGATCGGGCAGTGCTGGATGGAAGACCCGTTTCACCTGCGGCTGCGCCTGCAACCAATGGGCGATCGCCAGTGCCTGGCGCTCATGAGTGTCGAGGCGTGGCGCCAGGGTGCGTGCGCCACGCAAGACCAGATAGGCGTCGTCGGGGCTGACGGTGTTGCCGAAGGTGTCGCTCATGGCCGCCAGTGCTGGCCAAGCCTCCTGGCGCGTGCACACGCTGCCCATGACCACGTCGCTGTGGCCGCTCAGGTACTTGGTCAGGGCCATGATCGAGATGTCTGCGCCCAACGCCAGCGGCCGGTACAGCACGCCCGAACCCCAGGTATTGTCCACCGCCAGCAGGATGCCGCGCGGCTTGCAGAGCGCGGCGATGGCCGGCAAGTCGCAGAGTTCGTACAGCAGTGAACCGGGCACTTCGGTGTAGACCATCCGAGTGTTGGCTTGCAGCCGTCCGGGCAGGTCACTGCCATCCGGGGCGAAATAGCCGACTTCTACGCCGAAGGCTTCGAGGAAATCCCGGGCCACGCGGCGTACCGGCGCATACACCGCATCGGTGATCAGGACATGATCGCCGGGCCGCAGGTAGGCCAGGAAGGTTTGCGCCACGGCAGCCAACCCGGTACCGAACAGCCGGGTCCGGTAGCCGCCCTCCAGTTCGGTAACGAGGTCTTCGAGGGCGAAGGCCGTCGGGTTGCCGCGAGCGCCATAGGTCAGCACTCGCTCGCTGTCGCGCCGGGAACGGGCGTCGCGCATCTGTGCGAGGTTGTCGAACAGCACCGTGCTCAAACGACTGACCGGCACATTGACGGTCCGGGCACCGGTGCCCTTTTCGCTGCGCGCGCCATGGACCAGGCGGGTGCGAAGCCGCTCATCGGCAGTGCCTTGAGGAGGGCCCTGCAGCGGCTTGAGGCTGGCGATCTCCGCTTCGTTCATCTGCGCCAGCAGGCCGATTTCCCACGCCAGATACTGGCGCGCCGCGTCCTTGTTTCCGGAATGGCGGTCGTGAGTGAAAAACAGGAAATCAATGCACTGTTCATCCGGCAACGTGTCGGCGCCTTCTCGTAGCGCCAGGCCGGCCGAGCGCCACGCATCGACCCCGCCATCGAGCCAATGAACATCGGTTCGCGATAGCTCCAGCGCCGCCACGGCCGCCAGCCGAGGATCATCGGCGACCAGCACCAGCGGCCGCCGCTCGCCCGCCAGCGCACCGGCCAGCAAGGGTCGGATCGACCAGCGCGCCCCGGCAATGTGACCTTTGCGATACGCGTTGCTCGAACGCAGGTCGATCAGCGCCACCGCGTCATCCCTCAGGGCATCCGCCACGGCCTGCGCGCTGATCCCGGGCAGTTCCGCAGGCGCGAAGACGGCTGAAAGCGGTAACGCCAGGCCACTGCTCAATCCGCCCGACAATACAAAAACTTCATGCCCGAGCTGCCGCAGCCAACTGGCGATGATCGGTGCACGCACGCCGTCGTTGTCAAACAGCACCACCCGCGCCTGACGAACGCCCACATACAGATCGGTGGATTGAATCAACTGTCCGCCCGGCGTGTGCTGCGCGCCCGGCAATGTGCCGGCGGCAAACTCCTCGGCGGTGCGCACGTCGCAGAGAAACAGGCTGCGCCCGGCCTCCGCCGCCCACCGCTCGACCTGGGCAGCCTCGACGGTCGGCACCCCGGCCCGCTCGGCCAGGCGTGTCGCCGCCAGACGCTGGGTCGGCAATGTGGCGCTCGACACTTGGTCGGCATAACGCCGTTGGCTGCCGTGCTCCAGGTGAAAATCTTCAAGATGCCAACCCTGCGTGCCGTTCTCCAGCGCATAGATCGGGTTTTTCAGACCAAGGTCGATCAGCGTCTGGGCGCCGATGATGCTGCGGGTCCGGCCGGCGCAATTGATCACGATGGGGGTTTGCTCGTCCGGCACCAGGTCATGCACGCGGTACCCCAGTTCGCCATTCGGGCAGCAGATCGAACCGGGAATGGTCATCTTGCGATACTCCTCCAGCGGCCGGCCGTCGAGGATCACCAGCGGCTCGCCCCGAGCCTGCCATTGCGCCAGTTGGCGAGCGCTGACGTGAGGCGTGTGACGGACCGCCTCCACCTGCTCGCCGAAAGCTTTGGACGGCACATGCACGCCAGCGAACAGCTGATAGCCGGCGGCCTGCCAACCGTCGGCGCCACCTTCCAGGATGTGCACGTTGGCGTAGCCCAGCGCGTGCAGGCGCTGCGCCGCGCGCTCCGCCAGGTCCCCGCCATCCTGGTCATGCAGCACCAACCGTACCTGAAGGTTTGGCGCCAGCCGTCGAGCCTCCAGCTCCAGGCGGCTATAGGGCAGGTTCACCCCGAAAAACAGATGGGCTTCGCCGTACTGGCCGTGCTCACGCACGTCAAACAGGGCGATTTCCTGCCCGTCGAACAACCACTGCTGCAGTTGCTGGGGAGTCAAGGTCTGGCTCATGGGAGTCCCGCTGGAAAAATTGAAAGACTGGAAGGCAAGAGGCCGTCAAGCGTAGGCCTTGATCGACGGCGCCATCTGCGAGGCGTTGTAGTTGAGGATTCGCCCATCGGCTTCGACGCCGTAACGGCCGTTGAGCGACTCCAGCGGCAGGCCATAAAGATGGAAATGCAGGGTCGGTTGCTCGCCTGCGACCCGAATGCCATGCAGGTCCTCGCCAAGGAAAGCGATGGAAGTTCCAGGCTCCACGATCACTTCCTTTTCCAAGTGCAGCGTGGTGAATCCGGGCTCGCGTCCTTCATCATCACGCTGGTAGACGTAGTTGATTTCCTGGCCTTCGATGGCGCTGATGATGGCCCAGGTCTCATGGTTATGGGGAATGGTGCTCTTGCCCGGCAGCAGCGAGTTCAGGTACAGCGTCGGGGTGTCGCCGTCATCGTTGAGGCGATAGCGAAACGCGGTGCTGCCCTGCCCCGGCTGCGGCGCCGGGAACGCCTCGAAATTGAACAGGTCGCGGCGTTCGGCCAGGTCTTCCAGCAGCACGACGATCTGCTTGAGCGCGGCGCGGTCGACGCCACGCTGATGAATGACGCGCACTTGCTTGAGGAAGTCCTCGATGACATCGACACGGTTACGGGTGTTCATGGCAGGCTCCTTTTCAGACGGACAGGCTGTAGCGGCTCAGGTTGGTCAACAGATATGGGTCGTCCTGGACGAGAGGCGGACGGCGCCCCGGGTCGCCCAGGGCGTGGCACAGGAATTCCCGGGTGCGCTCGCTGGCGGGATGCTGGAAGACTTGGGCGGCGCTACCGTGCTCGACGATCACGCCGTTCTCGGTGAAATAGACGACGTCGCTGATCTCTTCGGCGAAGCGCATTTCGTGGGTCACCAGCACGCAGGTCATGCCCTCCTCGGTCAGCTCGCGAATCACCGTCAACACTTCGCCGACGGTTTCCGGATCCAGGGCCGAGGTCACTTCATCGAACAGAATCAGCTCCGGGCGCATCGCCAGCGCGCGGGCGATCGCCACGCGTTGCTGCTGGCCGCCCGAAAGTTGCCCCGGATAGGCGTCGGCCTTGTGCTCCATGCGCACCTTGGCGAGCAAGGCCCGCGCGTCCTTTTCGGCATCGCTGCGGTTGCGGCCGAGCACCTTGCGCGGGGCGATCACCAGGTTCTCCAATACCGACAGGTGCGGGAACAGGTTGTACTGCTGGAACACGAACCCCACGCGCTTGCGCAGTTCGATGCGCTGGGCCTCCTGGGCCAGTGTATGAACCTCGGTGGCACCGACACGGATGCTGCCACGCTGGGGCTGCAGCAGCCCGGTGATGCAACGCAGGATTGTCGACTTGCCCGAGCCGGACGGACCGATGATCGACACGGCTTCGCCACGGCGTACGTCCAGGTCGATGCCCTTGAGCACCGGGTTGCTGCCGAACGACAGGTGCAGGTCGCGCAGGCTGACGAGGGGCTCGGCGACGGTTTCAGTAGAAGGCATAACGTCGCTCCAGGTATTGGGTAAGACGGGAAATCGGGTAGCAGTAGGCAAAGAACAGCACCAGCAGGCTCAGGTAGATCAGCACGGTGAAGCCCGTCAGGTTCACAGTGTTGCTGGCGATCTGCGCGGTATCGATCACGTCATGCACGCCCACCAGCGAGGCCAGCGCGGTGCCCATGGTGATCACCGCATAGAGGTTCATCCACGGCGGCAACATGCGCTTGAAGCACTGGGGCAGGATGATCGAGCGAAAAATCTGCCCACGGGTGAGCGCCAGGGATCGCGCGGCCTCCCATTGGGTGCTGGGGATCGAGGCGATGGCGCCACGGAAGATTTCCGCGACATTCGCGCTGGCTGGCAGGGCCAGGCCGAGGGTCACCTTGACCCAGTCGGGAAACGCGACATAGGCCGTGCCAATGCGAATCTCGAACGGGAACACATAGGTGGTGAAATAGATCAGCACCAGCCAGGGCGCATTACGAAAGACCTGCACCCAGATCCGCGCCGGCCAGCGCAACAGACGCAACGGCGACAGCACCATGGCGCCTACCAGCAGCCCCATCACCGAGCCGAGACCGATGGCCAGCAGGCTGATGAGAATGTTCTGGCCAAACCCTGCGACCAACGCCGGCGACCATTGCCACAGCGCCTTGAGCACCGGGCTGTTCGGCGCGAGATAAGCCAGCCAGCACAGCGCTCCCAGCCCCAGCAGCAATTTGCCGAGATGGCGACGCGGCCAGGCCACGGGCAGGACAGCGAAGGAATCAATGGCCATAACCGGGCATCCTCAGGCGGGCTTCGAGCCAGCGCCCGACGCAATTGACGGTAAAACTCAGCAGGCCGAAAAATGCCAGGATCAAAATCATCAGCTCCAGCACGTTGTCGCTCTGGGTCCAGATCATGATCGCCGCGTAGGTGATGTCGCCCACCGCGATGGCCGAGGCCACGGCGGTCATTTTCACCAGGTCGATCAGGTTGTTGATCAGCGACGGCAAGGCAAAACGCAGGGCCAGCGGCAGTTGCACGTTCCACAACAACTGGCGGTGGTTGAAAGCCAGTGAACTGGCCGCCTCCAGGGTCACCGTCGGCACCGCTTCGATGCCAGCACGCAGGGCCTCGGCGTGGAAGGCGCCTTTGTGCAGCGAGATCACGATCACCACCCACGCGAAGGGCGTCAGCGGGTTGGCCGCGCCGACGGCCTGGGTCAGCAGCATGTTCAGCACCAGGAAGGCGCAATACAGCTGCACCAGCGTCGGCGTGTTGCGGGTGACTTCGATAAACACTCGCGCAGGTCTGGCCAGCCAAGGCTTGCCGGAAGTCAACAGAGCGGCCAATCCGACACCCGCCAGCAAGCTTCCGGCAATCGTCAGCAGGCACAACCACAGGGTAGTCAGCGCGCCCTGCTCCAGCGTGCCGCGCTGATAGGCGTCGAGCAGAAAGTTGTAGTTGAGGCCGAGCCCGGCGCTCCACTGGACGAGTTGCTCCAGCCAATGGCTCATGGCTCGCGCCTCAATCGGCCGCAGGCGTGGGCGATACGCCGACCCGCTTCGACAACGGTTTCGGTCGCCGTGGCGATGGACAGGCGAAACCACGGCGACAAGCCATAAGCACGGCCCGCGACGCCGGCGACGCCCTCTTCCAACAGATACGCAACCACATCGGCGTCGTGCTGCAGGCACTGGCCGTCCGGGCGATAGCGCCCCAGTAGCCCGGCGCAGCAGACAAAAACGAAAAAGCCGCCTTGAGGCTCAAGTACTTCCAGGCCTGCGACATCGCGCAAGCGGCTCACCAGCACATCGCGGCGCTGACGATAGGCCGCGACCTGCTCCGGGAGAAAATCCAGGCCGCCCTCGAACGCCGCCAGCGCCGCCGCCTGGCCAACCGAGGAAGCGCCGGAGGTGGATTGCGATTGGACCACGCTCATGGCGTCGGTCAGCGCCTGCGGCCCGGCCCCGAAACCGATGCGCCAGCCGGTCATGGCATAGGTTTTCGAGACCCCGCCCACCATCAGGCACCGTGGTTGCAGATCCGGCGCGACATTGAGCAGGCTCTGGATGGCAAGCCCGTCGAAACGAATATGTTCGTAGAGTTCATCCAGCAGAATCAGCACGTCGGGATATCGGCGCAGCACCTGAGCCAGGCCTTGCAGTTCGGCTTCGCTGTACACCGCACCGCTGGGGTTGCCAGGGCTGTTGAGGATCAGCCAGCGAGTGCGCTCGCCGATATGCTGCTCAAGCTGTCGTGGCGTGAGCTTGCAGCCCTGCTCCAACCCGCACTCGATGAAGACCGGCTCGCCGCCATTAAAACGCACGCTGTCCGGAAAAGATGGCCAGTACGGCGTCGGTACCAGCACTTCGTCGCCGTCATCGAGGGTCGCGGCGAAAGCGTTGAAAATGATCTGCTTCGCACCGTTGGCAATCACGATGGAGGCCAGCGGATAGTCCAGTTGGTTCTCCCTGCGCAGCTTGTGTTGCACCGCCACACGCAAGGCTTTCACGCCCGACGTCGGGGTGTACTTGGTGGCCCCGGCTGCAATGGCGGCACAGGCCGCCTGTTTGATGTGCGCCGGCGTGTCGAAATCCGGCTCGCCGGTGGTCAGGTCGAGAATGTCCCGACCGGCTTCACGCAGGGCCGTGGCACGGGACTTGGCGGCGGCATTGGCGGACAGCGAGACACGCTGCACGCGCTGGGACAGATGAAGCGTCATGGCCGCGCCTCCTCCAGTACCTTGCCCGGATTGAGCAGATTGCGTGGGTCCAGCGCTTGCTTGATCCGGCGCATCAGGTCCAGTTCCACGGCACTTTTGTAGCGCCCCAACTCGTTCACCTTGCGCTGGCCGATGCCGTGTTCGGCGCTGATCGAGCCACCATGAGCATGGGCGCTGTCGTGCACCCGCTGACTGAGCGCGGCGTAATGGGCCATGTGTGCGTCAATCGTGGAGTCCAGCGGATGGGCAACGTTGTAATGCAGGTTGCCATCGCCCAGATGCCCGAAGGTGTAATGCCGCACGCCGGGAAAATGTTGCTGGAGCAACGCATCGGTATGGGCAACGAACGCGACGACCTGAGAAATCGGCACCGAAATGTCATGTTTCATGTTGCGACCGGCACGCTTTTGCGCATCGCTCATGTTCTCCCGCAGTTGCCAGAATGCCTGGCTCTGGACGAGGTTCTCGGCGATCAGCGCATCGGCCAGCAGCTGCTGTTCGAAGGCTTCGCCCAGCACCTGTTCGAAGATTTCCCGGGCATGGTTTTCGCTGTGGTTATCCGACAGCTCCAACAGCGCGAACCAAGGCTGGCGAGCATTGGCGAAGGGCCGCGGACCATCGGGAAACTGCTCGCGCAACAGCGCAAGACACTCGGCGCTGAGCAATTCGAACGCCGTCAGGCTGGCACCAAAACCGGCACGGGCATGGGACAACAACGCCACCGCCTGCTCTAGCGAGTCGAACGCCAGTAGCGCGGTGGCCTGGGCCTTGGGCAGCGGAAACAATTTCAGCGTCGCGGCGGTGATAATGCCAAGCGTGCCTTCGCTGCCGATGAACAGGTCCCGCAGGTCGTAGCCGGTATTGTCCTTGCGCAAGCCGCGCAAACCGTCCCAGATTTCACCCTCGGCGGTCACGACTTCCAGGCCCAGGGTCAATTCGCGGACATTGCCGTAGCGCAGCACCGCGGTGCCGCCGGCGTTGGTCCCCAGGTTGCCGCCGAGGGTGCAACTGCCTTCGGCGCCAAGACTCAAGGGGAACAGGCGTCCGGCCTGGCGGGCAACGTCCTGGACGGTTTGCAGGATGCAGCCCGCCTCGACGGTGAGGGTGTCGTTCTCGGTGTCCACGGCGCGGATCCGGTTCATCCGATCGAGCAACAGCAACACCGAGCAGCCACTGGCATCCGGGGTGGCGCCGCCCATCAATCCGGTGTTGCCGCCCTGCACCACCACCGGCATAGCCGTCGCGGCGCAAGCCCGGACCACCGCCGCGACTTCTTCGGTACTGCCCGGATGGACCGCGGCGATCACTCGCCCGACGTAACGCCCCTGTTTGTCGGTCAGGTACGGCGCGGCTTCCTCGCCGCGTTGCACATGCCTGGCGCCCAGCAGGGCCTGCAAGGTCGCAAAGAGTGAATGGCTCATGGCTGCGAGGCCAAGGGAGCCGCATCTTGATACCTGGCGTGCAGATCACGCAGGGCCTGGGACGGTGCCATGCCGGTGCGCTCGCCGAGTTCGATCAGCCAACCGCTGCGATGCCAGTCGCGCACGATAGCATCGAGTCTGGCCTGGGTGTCGTGCTCGCCCTTGCGCAGCCAGATCACCGAATTCGAAGGAATCAGGTCCCCCGGCAGCGGGATCTCAAAGCCTGACCACTCGGCTTCGCTCAACAGTGCGTGCATGGTCGGGCTCACGTGCACCGCAGCCACGCAGCCGTTGCCGCGAAGCGACAACAGCGACTCGGACTGGCTGCGAAAAGCCTTGATCTGTGCGCCATAGGTATCTTGCAGCGGCTTGATGAAATTGCTGCCCTGGGACACGCACACCGGTTTGCCCTTGAGGTCGGCCCATTGCGCTATGCCGGCCCCCTTGCGTATCAGCGCCGCGCCACCGACCTCTTCATAAGGTGTCGGCACGTAGTCGAGAATCTCGCCGCGTTCTTCGGTGAACTGCATGTTGGCGATCAGGATGTCGACTTTGCCCTGCTGCAAGAATTGCACGCGGTTCGGCGCAAGCACGGAAACAGTCTGCGTCGCCACCCCCAGCGCCTTGCCGATGCCCTGGGCCAATTCAACGTTGTAGCCCAGGTGCTCGCCGGTCTTGGGGTCGATGGTGCCGAACGGCGCGCCGCTGAGCATCACCCCGACGCTGATGGCGTGGCGCTGCTCGATCTTGTCCAGCGTGGCGTCCGCCTGGGCCAGGCTGGCAGCGCAGCCGGCGGCCAAGGTCAGGCACAGGGCGGCCAGCGTTCGAGGGGAGAAAAATGAAGACATGGGCGATTACCTTGCGCGTCGGTCGAGGGTCGTTGAGAAAGCTGCAAGTGCGCCGCTGCTCAGGCGCCGTTGGCCTGGAACTGCTTTTGCAATTCGACCAGGGCGGGTGACGCCGGGGTGATGCGATTGCGGGCCTGGGCGTCGATCAACCAGCCGCTGCGGTGCAATTGCTTGATGATCGGATCGAGCCTGGCCTGGGTATCGCTTTCGCCCTTGCGCGTCCAGATCACCGATGGGGCCGGGTTCAGCTCCGGGCTCAGGGCGCGGTAGCCCTGCCACTCGGCGTTGTCGGCAATGAGTGGATTGATCAACGTGGCGTCATGCACGGCGGCAACGCAGTTGTTGCCCCGTAACGCCAGCAGCGACTCCGAGGAACTCTTGAAGGCCTTGATCTGCACGCCCAATTCGGTGAGCGGCTTGATGTAGCTGCTGCCCTGGGAGGTGCATACCGGTTGATTCTTCAGATCTTCCCAGCGGCTGATCTGGCTGTCCTTGAGCACCGCCGCGGTGCCGCCGACACGGTAGAACGGCGTAGGCACGAACCCGAGGATTTCACCGCGCTCGGCGGTCCATTCCATATTGGCGATCAACAGATCGACTTTGCCCTGCTGCAGGAACTGCACGCGGTTGGCGGGCAATACCGGCACCAGTTGCACCTCGGCGCCGAGTTGCCGGCCCAGTTCTTGGGCGAGGTCAACGTTGAGGCCGCGAGGTTTCTGGGTCGTGGGATCGATGCCGCCGAACGGGCCGCCGGACAGCAACACGCCGACCACCAACTCGTGGCGCTGCTCGATCTTCTCCAGGGTGGCGTCGGCCTGGGCAATGTCGACGGCTGCCAACGAGACCAAGGCGCCCAGCAACACAGGCAGGAGATGTTTGACAGGTGAGCGCTCGAACAACATGGATTTCCCCTCATGGATGATCGGCGTACCCCGACCTGATGAGTGGGCATCCTAGGTACCGCTTGGAGCCAACGGAAATGCAAATATCTCATATCGTTATAACTCGCCTGGTTTGGTTTACAGGCGAAAAACATATAACCGTTATTTTATTAGCCCACAGCGAAGTTCACGTAAAGGAAATGCAATCAATACATAAAAAACTGTAATGTTTAGGTTTTCAGTCTTGATATGAAGCAATAGCCATGGCGACCCTGGATCTTGAATTGCTGCGCACCTTTATCGCCGTGGTCGATCACCACAGCTTTGCCGAAGCCGGCGCCCGACTAGCCCGCACGCAATCGTCGGTCACCCAGCACATGCAGCGCCTGGAACAGCAGGTCGGGGTCACGCTGTTTGAAAAACGTGGCCGGCAAAAGCAGCTCACCGAAGCGGGCCAGCAGTTGCTGCGGCATGCGCGGCAGATGCTGTCGCTCAACGACGATGCGCTCAATTCCCTGCGCGAAAGCAGCCTGAGCGGTGTGTTGCGTATCGGCTCGCCCCACGATATTGCTGACACGATCCTGCCGCCGATCCTCAGCCACATCGCCCGCTCGGCCCCGCGCCTGCGCCTGGAAATCGATGTCGGCCGCAGCCCGTTCCTGATGGACGACCTGCATCGCGGCAAGGTCGACATGGTCATTTCCACCCGCCAGGATCCGAACCTCGAAGGCTTCGCCTTGCGCACCTCACCAGTGTGGTGGATCTGCTCGGCGCAATACCTCCACAACCCCGCCGAACCGCTGCCGCTGATCCTTGTGGACGAGCCGAGCATCTATCGTCGCTATGCCCTCGAAGCCCTGGAACGCGCCAATATCCCCTGGCGCCAGGCCTACCTGGCCTCGAACCTGATCGGCATCAAGGCCGCGACCCGCGCCGGCCTGGGCGTCACGCCCCGCAGCATGGAAATGCTCGGCCCGGACATGCGTGTGCTCGGCGAGAACGATGGGCTGCCGCGACTGCCGGATGTGACCTATCACCTGTGGATCCGGCCGAATACCGTCAACGCACTGGTGCGCCGGGCTTATGAGCTGATCAGGAACAATCAGGGGCATTGAGTCATCGCTGCGCAGGCTCAGCACAATCACCCTATCCAGCGGGCAGCCAGGCACGTTCAGTTGGTTGCCGGAGCCCAATCAGTTCTGCTGGACATGCCTGCGCGGTGGCTACGCCTTGGACAGTGCCAGGGCGCATCGCGGATCAATTGACCCTCGATATCGTCCGGGCGTTGAAAGGACTTTTGAGCAGCAGTCATGCTTGCCCTCCCTGTCCATCAGCCAGCGCCGCGCCGTTGAGGTAATGGTCGCCCAGCAGCCGACGCTGGGTCAGCAACGCCGGCTCGGCTGCATCCGGCAACGGCCGCGGCAAGCTGCGCCCGGCCAGCTCGAAGAATAGATGGGCGCCGACACGCGCCGCCTCGGCAGCAGCCAGACGAAAGGCAATGGCGGACGATTGGGAAGCGTTGGCGCGTTCGAGCAACGCATCGGCAGCGTCGATACGGATACGCAGGTCACCGACCGCGGCGACCACCAGGGCTTCATGTCGCGCGCTCTGCCCGCGCAGGTAGTCAAGCAGAGCCGCCTCGACGTGGCGGGCATGGGCGAGGTCGCTGCGACCCTGGGAGTGTGAATGGGACATGCGCGATACCTCAGTTCCAGGAGTGACGTTGCGGCTTGATGTCGTTGAGAAGCTGGTTGCCGACCAGGTGGTATTTCCAGCGCACCGGGTCATGCAGGGTATGGGTCCGCGCATTGCGCCAGAATCGGTCCAGGCCCTGGCTGGCCGAGACGCTGCGCGTGCCGCCCAGCTCCAGGAGGCGGCTGGAAGCCTCCAGGGCAATCTCGGTGGACAGCACCTTGGCCTGGCCTACGACCACAGAGGCTTCGGCGACCCGTTCCTCACTGGGCTCGGCGACCGCAAGATCGACCGCTTGGGCCGCGCGCTGCAAAATCGCCTCGGCCGCTTGCAGCCGCCAGGCCAGCTCGCCGATCAGCGCTTGGCCTAGCGGATCCTGCCAACCGTGTTGCAGGCCGCTGTCGACCCAAGGACGCGCCTGGCGGGCGACACGCAGGGTCTCGGCGAAGGCACCCCGGGCAATGCCGGTGTCCACCGCGGCCTGGATGATCTGCGAAATCGGACCATCGGCAGTGGGCTGGTCATAGGCTTTCCAGGCAGGTACCACGTCGCGGGCAGGCACGCGTACGCCTTCGATGCGCACCTGGCCGCTGGCGGTGATGCGTTGGCCGAAACCGTCCCAACTGTCGATCACCGTCAATCCGGCGGCATCGCGCGGAACCAGCGCGATATGCACATGCCCCGCCTCGTCCACCGCGGCTACCGGCACGATATGAGCGAACAATGCACCGGTGCAGTAGGCCTTTTCTCCATCAAGTACCGCCGTGTCACCCTCGAAGCGAATCTGCGTCTGGAACGTGGTGACGTATTGGCTTCGCGCTTCGGAAAAAGCGTTACCAAAGCGATACCCCTCGAGCACCCTGGCGTAGTAGCGCCGCTTCTGCTCTTCGCTGCCGGTCAAACCAAGATTGCTGAGTACACCAAAATGGTTTTGCGGCAACTGGCCGAGGGAGGAATCGGCTGCGGAGATGATGGCGATCACTTCGCTCAGCGTGACATAGGACACCCCGGCGCCACCGTAGGCCTTCGGCACGCTGATCGCCCACAACCCGCTTTCGGAAAAGCGTTCGAGTTCTTCCCAGGGCAGTCGTCGTTCTTGGTCGCGGGTTGCCGCCTCGCGAGCGAAATCCCCGGCCACACGGTGCGCCACCGCGATCGCCTCGGCGTCGCTGCGAATGAGATGGGCCGGGCGCCGAGGCACCGGACGAACCTGCTCGGACGGATCAATAGTCGCTGAATGGCTCATGTGCTGCTCCTTTCGTAACGGGTTCCTCATCAGCCAGAGCACAGTCCGTACCAACCCGTTAAACCCTTTCTTTTCAAAGAGTTGTGAACCAGCAGCGGGCTGGACAAAGCCCCTGCAACAGCAAACTGCGGATTCACTGTTGCCCACAAGACAGCGGAAAACCGGCACTCAACCGGCCTTGCCGCCCAGATAGAACTGCTGGATGTCTTCCCGCGCCGCCAACTCCGCACCGCTGCCTTCACCCACGACTCGACCGTTTTCCAGGACGTAGGCGTAGGTGGCATGGCGCAGCGCAACGTTGATGTTCTGTTCGGCCACCAGGAAGCTCATGCCTTCCTGGGCATTGAGCTGGGCGACGATGGCAAAAATCTCCTCGACGAGGATCGGCGCCAGCCCCATCGAAGGTTCATCCAGCAATACCAGCCGAGGTCGGGTCATCAGCGCCCGACCGATGGCAAGCATCTGCTGCTCGCCGCCGGAGGTCAGCCCGGCCTGGGTCTTGCGCTTGGTCTTGAGACGCGGGAACCAGGCGTAGATGCGCTCCAGATCCTGTTCCAGTTCCCGGCGCGTCGGGTTACGCAGGAAACCGCCGGTGCGCAGGTTGTCCTCGACGGTCAGGTGGGCAAACACGTGGCGCCCCTCCAGCACATGGACAATGCCCTGGCGGGCCAGCAGGTTGGCGGCGACGCCGGCGGTATCCTGACCCTGGAAAGTGATCCGGCCGCGGCTGACTTGCGCACGGTCAGCCTGGACCAACCCGGAAATGGCCTTGAGCGTGGTGCTCTTGCCAGCCCCGTTGGCGCCCAGCAGCGCAACGATGTCGCCCTGCCCGACCCGCAGGGAAACCCCGGCCACGGCGAGGATCGCGCCGTCGTAGATGACTTCGATGTCGTGTACCGCCAGCAACTCGCTGCTTGCGGTGCCCGCAAGGGCCGCAATGGTCATGGGTTCTTCCTCCTCGTGCGCACGGCTACTGCGCCGCGCAATCGCGGGCCGTTACGCCCTTTTCTTTCGCATACTCGGCGGCCTTGGCGTCGATCAATGGGCGCAACGTCGCGCGGTCGGCCTGGACCCAGTCGGTGATCAGTTTCCATTGCTGGCCGTCCCATTGTTGTACCTTGGCTGCCCCGCCACCTTCATGGTCGCTGCAAGACAGCTTCAGCGGCTGCATCAGTCCAAGGAAACCGATCTCCTTGAGACGCGCGTCATCGAGGTAGAGATGCTCCAGGCCCCAGCGACCTTCCTCACCGTTGAGCGGGCGATTGCCGAACTTTTTCTGCCCGGTGCGGATCGCCTCGACGGCAATGGCGGCATTCACCAGGCCGGAGTTGTAATAGACGCTGCCGAAACTCTTCGGATCCTTGAGATCGCTCTTGCCGGTATCAAGGATGTACTGGCGAATGCGTTGGTGGATGTCGAAATCGGCACCGCCTGGATAGGGTGTCAACGCCAGGTAGCCCTTGCCGGCCTCGCCGGCCGGCAACACGTCCTCGTTGGAACTGGCCCAGATGTCGCCGACGATGCGCTCCACCGGGTAGCCGAAACGCGCCGCGGTCTTGATCGCTACCGGCGTGGATACACCCCAGGTACGCAGGAACACCCAGTCCGGCTTGAGCTGCCGCACCTGGCGCCACTGCCCGGCCTGTTCGTTGCCCGGATCCGCCACCGCGATCTGGATGTTCTCGAAGCCATACTTCTGCGCCAGCAGCGCCAGCGGCCCCTGGGTTTCCCGACCATAGGCCGAGTCATGGTAGACGGTGGCGATCTTCTTGCCCTTGAGCTTGTCCAGCCCGCCCTCACGCTCAGCCACATAATTGATGAATGCCGAGGCCTCGCTGTAGAACGTCAGCATGGCCGGGAAATTGTAGGGAAACACCCTGCCATCGGTGGCCTCGGTACGGCCGTAGCCGAGGGTGATCAGCGGAATCCGGTCGGCTTCGGCCTTGTCCGCGAGGGCATAGGCCGCCGGTGCACCGTTGGGCTGGTAGACCGCCACCGGCGCGCCGTTGAGGCCGTTCTTGAAGCGCTCGTAGCACTCGATGCCTTTTTCCGCCGTCCATTCGGTCTCGCACTCCTGCCAGACCAGCTTGACGCCGTTGATCCCGCCTTCCACCTCGTTGATGTAGCGCAGATAGTCGATCATTCCGGCCCACACCGGAATGCCGCTGGAGGCATAGGCGCCGACCCGGTAGGTGGCCAGGGGGAAGAACTGTTCGTTGGCCGCCTGGGCAACCGGTACCAGCGTTGCGCAGGCACCCAGTGCCAGGCCGATGGCAGCGAGGCTGCGTTTTAAAGTTACATGCATGTTGGTCTTCTCGATTGGGTCTTGTGCAGTGTTGGAAACCTCCTTTCCCTCGGTAGGGTCAAGGTCGTTGGGTTGTGGGGAGGCGCTCAGAACCGCAGCGGCCAGACCTTGATGCGTTCACGCAGGTCGCCGAGCAGGCGTGCCAGCCCTTCCGGCTCCTTGATCAGGAACCAGATGATCAGGCCACCGAAGAGCACCTTCTGCAGGTTCTGCAGTTGCCCGGCGTCGACGTTGCCGTTGAACAGCCATAGGCCGGCGTGGCTGAGCAGGATCGGCACGAGGCTGATGAAGGCCGCGCCGATGAAGCTGCCGGCAATGCTGCCCATGCCACCGATAATGATGATGAACAGAATCTGGAACGAACGATTGATGTCGAAGCTGCCTGCACTGGCCGTCCCCAGGTACGCGAACGCCCAGAGCGCCCCGGCGATTGCGAGGTAGAACGAACTGACGGCGAAGGCCATGCGCTTGTCGCGCTCCACGGCGATCCCGATGACAGCGGCAGCGGTGTCCATGTCCCGGATGGCCATCCAGTTGCGGCCAATCTGGCTGCGCACCAGGTTGACCGCCACCCAGGTCAACAGCACCACGCAACTGAGGGTCAACAGGTAGCGACCGACCGGGGTGCCGAGGTTATGGCCGAACAGCTCCAGGCGTGGCGCGCTGATGGTGCCGGACGAGGCGTAGTTGTAGAACCAGGGGAATTTGGCAAATACCCATTCCAGGAAAAACTGCGAGGCCAGCGTGGTGACCATCAGGTAAAAACCCTTGATCCGAGAACTTGGAATGCCGAACAGCAGCCCGACCAACCCGGCAATCACTCCACCGCCAAGCAGCGCCAGTGGCAACGGCAGCCCGGGCACGCGCAGCAGCAAGCCGTATGTGGCGAACGCGCCCACGGCCATGAAGCCGGCGGCACCGACCGAGGTCTGGCCGGTGTAGCCGGTCAACAGGTTCAGCCCCACGCCTGCCAGCGACAGCACCAGGAAGGGAATCAGGATCGCGTTGAGCCAATAGTCATTACCGAGCCACGGCAACCCGATAAAAGCCACCAGTAGCAGCAACAAGAGGCCCGGCCGCCAACGCCGGCGCACCAGGGTCAGGGGTGAGTCGTCGAAGCTGGCAGTGAGGCGCGCAACAGTAGCGGTCATGGCGTCATACCCGTTCAATGATCCGGTCGCCGAACAGGCCGGACGGACGGATGTAGAGGAAGATCAAGGCGAGGAAATAGGCGAACCAGGGCGTGATGCCTCCGCCGATCAGCGGACCGATGTAAGCCTCGGCAAGATTCTCCGCCGCACCGACGATCAGCCCGCCGACGATGGCCCCGCCGATCGAGGTGAAGCCGCCGATGATCAGCACCGGCAGTGCCTTGAGCACCACCAGCGAAAGCGAGAACTGCACGCCCTGCCGCGCGCCCCAGAGCAACCCGGCGACCAGGCCGACCACTCCGGCCACGGCCCAGACAATCTGCCAGATGCGATTGAGGTTGATGCCCAGCGACAACGCCGCACGGGTATCATCGGCCACGGCGCGCAGGGCGATCCCGATGCGGGTCTGGTTGAACAGCAAGGCCAGCACCGCCACCGTCAGCCCTGACACTCCAGCAGCGATCAAGTCGAACTGGCTGACCATGATCTCCCCCACGAACAGCGGGACGTCCTCGATGCCCAGGTCCAGCGCACGCACCTGGGCGCCCATCAGTCCTTGGGCCAGGCCCTCGATGATGAACGACAGGCCGAGGGTGGCCATGAACAGGGTGATCTGCGATCGGTTGACCAGCGGCCGCAGCACCAGGCGCTCGATCAACAATGCGCCGACGATCATCACCAGCACCGTCAGGACCAACGCGAGGGCAAAAGACAGGCCCTGCTCACGCAAGCTGACGAAGGTCAGCGCGGCGAACAGCAGCATCGCGCCCTGAGCAAAATTGAACACGCCGCTGGCCTTGTAGATCAGCACGAAACCGATGGCCACCAGTGAATACAGAGTGCCGGCCAGCAGCCCGCCAACCAGGGTTTCCAGAAAGAAATTCATGAGTGCGAGGCCCCCAGGTAAGCGGCGATCACATCGGGGTTGGCCTGCACCTGCGCGGGCGTGCCGTCACCGACCTTGCGTCCGTAGTCCAGCACCACCACATGGCTGGACAGCCCCATGACCACTGGAATGTCGTGCTCGATGAGAATCACCGTGGTGCCTAGGTCGCGATTGATATCGACGATAAAGCGGCTCATCTCCTGTTTTTCTTCAGCGTTCATGCCGGCCATCGGTTCGTCGAGCAACAGCAGGGTCGGCTGCGCGATCAGTGCCCGGCCCAGCTCCACGCGTTTCTGCAAACCGTAGGCAAGGCTGCCCACCGCTACGTCACGCCAGGCCTGCAGTTCGAGGAACTCCAGCACCCGCTCGGCCCGCTCGGCGAACGCCCGCGCCTCGCGCCGGGCGCGCGGCAAGCCCAAGGCCTGCTCGAGAAAAAACGTACGCTGCAAGCGCGACAGGCCAGTAAGCAGGTTGTCCACCACGCTCATTTTCTTGAACAGCGCGTTGTTCTGGAACGTCCGGCCGATACCAAGCCGCGCCGCTTTCAGTGGATGCGGACGGCGCAACGGTTCGGCAGCGAAGAACACCTGGCCGGCATCGGCCCGGTAGACCCCGTTGAGGATGTTCAGCAGCGAACTCTTGCCCGCACCGTTCGGCCCGATCAACGCGCAGATCTCGCCAAGCCTGACGCTGAACGAGAGGTCGGAAATCGCTTTCACGCCCCTGAACGACAGCGACACATTACGCACCTCCAACAGCGCATTCATGCTGCTCGCTCCAGATATTCCTGCAACCAGGCCTGGCGCGCCGAGCCTTGCAACAAGGCGTCTGCG
The DNA here is from genome assembly GCF_051131995.1 of Pseudomonas sp. Z1-29. NCBI lineage: Bacteria > Pseudomonadati > Pseudomonadota > Gammaproteobacteria > Pseudomonadales > Pseudomonadaceae > Pseudomonas > Pseudomonas sp. Z1-29. The sequence goes on from NZ_CP071645.1 coordinate 3,548,362, forward strand.
GGCGCGCTTGGCACCTCGATCCGGCGCAGCCGCTGGAACCCGAGCAGACGCCGCACCCGCGCCTTGAGCCAGCGGCGCAGACCACGTCGCGGATCATCCAGGGTCCATTCGCAGAGGCGTCGCCGCCAACTGCCTGCAATCGGCAGCCGGGCTTCGATTTCCGCCGCCAGCGATTCGACTCGCGCAGCGGACAACAGCAAGGCCGTCGGGGCAATCTCGCGGCGATCGCGGCTGGCTGACTCGCGCGCTTCCGGAAAGGCCAGGCCTTCGCCGCCCTCCAGCCAGCGACGGAACAGATGAGTCAGCCCATCACGCCATTCAGTGCCCTCATCGATCCATACCACCGCGTCCTTGGCGACCTGGGCCCAGCCCTGGCGCTGCGCTGCCGGCGCCTCGGTGACGAACAGCACCGACAGTGACTGCACCTGCCACAGGCCACGACGCGCCGCACTGGCCTGGGCCGAATACAGCCGCAGCGGCCATTCTTCATCCAGGCCGCATTGCAGCCAGTGCGAGACACTTTCGCGGCGCTGGACAAAGGCGAACGCCGGGCGGATCAGACGTAACTGGCGTTGCAGATCCTCGCCCTGACTGTCGCGGTCGACGACCACGCTGTGTCCGCCCAGCTGGCGCGCCGCCAATGTCAGAATCAGCAGGCTCGGCTCGAAGGCACCGCTCAGTGCCAACCGCGCGCCAGGGACGAAGCCTTGCTGGCGCAGGCCATCGCAAACCCGCTCGACCTCGCGTTGCACATCGATCCACCGCCAGGCCTTCCAGACGCCGAGGCGTCGATGACGCATGGCGATCTGCGTCGGACGCTCCCTGGCCCAGCGCTGCAACGCCACGAGGGCGCTGTCCGTCACGCTTTCGGGCAATGGAGCATTGAGTTCGAAAATACTCATGCGCTTACTCCTCAACCAGGGCCGGCTCAGCGACACGAGCGCGCTGGGCCAGGCGATTCAAGTCCCGATAACCAGCGCCCGGGTGGCTGGCGGGAAGGCGCGGGCCGTCGCCGAACAGCTTCTCGCGCAGGGTGCCAGGGCGATAGTCGGTCTTGTACACGCCGCGCTGTTGGAGTTCGGGCACCAGCAGCTCGACCACGTCGCGAAAGGTCTCATGGGCCAGGGCGTAGGCCAGGTTGAAGCCGTCCACATCGGTTTCCTCGACCCAGGCCTGCAACTCGTCGGCGACGGTTTGCGCGCCGCCGACGATCAACGGACCAAAGCCGCCGATGCCGACCCAATCGGCCAGTTCCTGGACTGTCCATTGTTTGTCGGGGTCGGCGGTGGAGAAGGTTTCCACGGCCGATTGAATGGCGTTGGTATGGATGTGCTTGAGCACCTGGTCGGGTCGGTACTGGCTGAAATCGATGCCAGTCCAGCCGGAAACCAACGCCAGCGCGCCCTCATAGCTGCTGTAGGATTTCAGCTCCCGCCACTTGGCCTGTGCCTTGGCATCGGTCTCGTCGACGATCACCGTTTGCAGGTTGAAGATCAGCACCTTGCGCGGATCACGCCCGGCCTCGGCGGCACGTCGACGGATATCGGCCACGGTCTTTTTCAGGATGACCTTCGACGGCGCCGCGACGAATACACATTCCGCATGGCCGGCGGCGAAATCCTTGCCACGGCTCGATGCCCCCGCCTGGTAGAGTACCGGCGTGCGCTGCGGCGACGGCTCGCAAAGGTGGATACCCGGCACCTGGAAGTGCTTGCCCTGGTGACGGATCTCATGGACTTTGCCGGGGTCGCTGAAGATGCCGCGCTCCCGGTCGCGCACCACCGCGCCCTCCTCCCAACTGCCTTCGAACAGTTTGTAGAGCACCTCGAGGTATTCGTCGGCGTAGTCGTAGCGTGCATCGTGATCACTCAGCGCCTTCTGGCCGAGGTTACGCGCGCCGCTGTCGAGGTAAGACGTGACGATGTTCCAACCGATGCGCCCCTTGGTCAGGTGATCCAATGTCGACAGGCGGCGGGCAAAGGGATAGGGATGCTCGAAGGTCAACGAGGCGGTCAGGCCGAAACCCAGGTGCTCGGTCACCAGTGCCATCGGCGTGATCAGCGCCAGTGGATCATTGACCGGGACTTGGGTCGCCTGGCGGATCGCGGCGTCACCATTGCCGCCGAGCACATCGTAGATACCGATCACATCGGCAATGAAGATGCCGTCGAACTTGCCGCGCTCCAGCAGTTTGGCCAGGTCGGTCCAGTAATCCAGGTCTTTATACTGCCAGGCACGATCCAGGGGATGTCGCCAGAGCCCTGGAGACTGGTGGCCGACGCAGTTCATCTCGAAGGCATTGAAACGAATTTCACGTGGCATGGGAACTCCTGCTCGATGGGGTCAGCACCCTATCCGGGCGCTTTCTCGTTGCTGTCTCAACATGATTCATGCCAGTTCGTAAATTCCTTTATTTACAGTGGCTTACTCACGGAACCGCGCAATCAGGGTGACTACCTCCCAACACCGGTGTTGATCAATTGTTCGATAACAAACAGTTCGGACATTCGCTCGGGACCGTTTGCCAACACCCACTCGACGGCCTGGTCCGCAACCGGCCGACGCTCATCAATGTTCAATGGCTGAAGGCTTGGTTGAAGGACGTGTCGATAACGCCAGCAGTGGCCAGCGGAGCCGGCAGCGCCTTGACCTTGAACAGGAAGTCCGCCGTGCTCTGCAGGTCGGCGGCGGACTGCTGGTCCACCGGACCAACGCTCATGTGGGCCTGGCGCAACCAATGGCGCGAGACGTCCTGGTCAAGATTGGCCTTCTTTGCCCAGAGGTCCGCGTATTGGTCGGTGTGGTTGTCGACCCAGGCGCGGGCTTGTTTCACGCGGCCGAGGAAGTCGGCGATGGCTTCACGCTTGCTGTCGATGGCCGGCGTCGAGGCGGCAATGGCGCTGAGGCCGGGCATGAGGTCCTTCGCCGTCAGGATCGGCCGGGCGCCGGAGAAGAGGATCTGTTGCGAGATGTAGGGCTCCCACACCGGAAAGGCATCGATGCTGCCCTGGGGCAAGGCAGCGGCTGCATCAATGGGCATCAGCTTGATGAAGTCGACGTGGTCTTCCGGCAAGCCGGCCCGTTCCAGGGCGCGCAGTGTAAGTTGCTGACTCCACGCCCCGGGCCAATAGGCGACCTTCTTGCCCTTGAGGTCGGCGATGGTCTTGACCGGCGAGTCCTTGGGCACGAGCAGCGCGATGGTGTCAGGGTTCTGCCGCGAGACGCCGATCAACTTCACCGGTGCCTGTTTGGCGGCCAGGAACAGAAAGCCCGAATCGCCGAGGAAACCCAGGTCCAGGTCACCAGTACTCAGCGCCTCGGCCAGTGGCGCGGCCGCTTGGAAGTGCTTCCAGTCGACGCGATAGGGGGCGCCCTCAAGCACACCCGAAGCCTCCACCGAAGCCCGGACGTTGTAATAGTTCTGGTCGCCGACATGCAGTACCAATGGCTCGGCGGACTGGGCCAACGGTGCGGCAAACAATGTGCCGAGCAGTAGACGTTGCAAGAATTGGCCGGGCTTCATGAAAAGACTCCTGAATGAATTTCTTAGAACTTAACGCTCTTGTAGTTCAACTCAGAAATTCTTTTAAGGCATAAGCTCATAAGTCACTTGCGACCGCTGACTGCGCTGCAACAGCGCCGCAGCAGACTGTTGACAGGGCAACATTGCCCTCGAAACTTCCACCCCCTGGCGCCCCGCCAGCCGCGCGTTTTCCGGCTATGGCACAGAGCCTGCAATATTCCAATCCGGCGGGTTTTTTCCTGCCTTTCGATCCTTCGGAAATAAGAACATTGCCTTCTTGCCGCCTTGCCTGGAGCCGCTCGATGAAACCCGCCCTCCGCTTTTCCCTGGCCCGCGCCAGATCCCTGCTCAGCGCCTGCGCCCTGGTGCTGGGCCTGCCGTCCCTGACCCTGGCCGCAGAAAGCCCACCGACTGAAGTGCACCTGGACTACGCCTATTACTCGCCGGTCAGCCTGGTGCTCAAGCACTTCGGCTATCTGGAAAAGGCCCTGCCCCAGACCAAGGTGAGCTGGGTTTTGAGCCAGGGCAGTAACCGTTCCCTGGAATACCTCAACAGCGGCGGCGTCGACTTCGCTTCGTCCGCCAGCCTCGCCGCCGTGCTGAGCCGGGCAAACGGCAGCCCGATCAAGTCGGTCTACGTCTACAGCCGCGCCGAATGGACCGCCCTGGTGGTGCGCAAGGATTCGCCGTACCAGACAATCGCCGACCTCAAGGGCAAAAAAATCGCCGCCACCAAGGGCACCGATCCCTACCTGTTCACCTTGCGCAGCCTGCAACAGGCCGGGCTGGACAAGGACGACGTAGAACTCGTCCACCTGCAGCACCCGGACGGGCGCACCGCCCTGGAAAAAGGTGACGTCGACGCCTGGGCCGGCCTCGACCCGCACATGGCCGCCAGCGAAGTCCAGGCCGGATCGCGCCTGCTCTATCGCAACCCCGGCTTCAACAGCTACGGGGTGGTCAGCGTCACCGAAAAGTATGCAAAGGAGCATCCGCAGACCATCAACACCGTACTCGCCGCTTATGAACAGGCCCGTGAATGGGCGGTAGGTCATCCGCAGGAGCTGGCCAAACTTCTGGCCGACGAATCGGGCCTGCCGCTGGAAGTGGCCAGGTTGCAACTGTCGCGTACTGATCTGGGCAACCCACAACTGAGCGCCAGGGACGTGCTGGCCTCGAAGGCCGCCGCGCCGATCCTGGTTTCCGAGGAGCTGGTGCGTCGCGGGGTGAATGTTGACCAGGTCATCGAGCAACTGCTCGACACCGGTCACCAACAGGCCGTGGCCCGTCAATAACCGATTGCCCAGGCGACAACCGATCCGCGCCTGGCGCGGATTCGACGTTGCCGGAGAACCGCCATGAGCAGTAACAGCAAAGACCTTTCCAGCCTGCGCCTGGCCCTGCCCGCAACAAGCAAGGCGCCCCTGTTCAATGCCGACTGGCGACTGCGTCTCAAGGGGCTGGCCCTGCCGGTGCTGATCATCGTATTCCTGGAGATCATCGTGCGCATCGGTTGGCTGCCCTCCTACCAGATGCCAGCCCCCAGCGAGATCGCCCTGACCCTCGGCGACCTCGCCGAAGGGGCGCTGTGGAAACACATCAGCTCCAGCCTGTTGCGGGTATTGCTGGGCTTCGCCATCGGCGCCGGCCTGGCCTTGGTATTTGCCGCCTGGGTTGGCTTGAGCCGCGAAGCCGAAGCCTATCTGGAACCAACCTTCGCCGGCCTGCGCTCGATTCCCAGCCTGGCCTGGGTGCCGTTGCTCCTGCTGTGGCTGGGCATCGACGAAACCTCGAAAGTGGTGCTGATCGCCATCGGCGCGTTCTTTCCCGTTTACCTCAATGGCGTCGCAGCGATTCGCAACATCGACCGCAAGCTGGTGGAAGTCGGCCATATGTACGGGTTCAACCGTCGCCGCCTGGTGCGGCGGATTCTCCTGCCCGCCGCCCTGCCCGGCCTGTTCACCGGGTTGCGCAGCGGCATGAGCCTGGCCTGGATGTTTCTGGTGGCGGCCGAACTGATCGCCGCCACCAAAGGCTTGGGCTATCTGCTCAGCGATGGCCGCGAAACCTCGCGGCCGGACATCGTCCTGGCGGCCATCATCGCACTCGCCGTGCTCGGCAAGCTCAGCGACGGCATCCTTGCCGGCCTGGAAAAACGCTTCCTGGCCTGGCGCGACACCTTCAACGGCAGCGAGGACTGATCCATGACCCAAGCCCTGCTGGATATCCACGTCGAGCGCAAGACCTTTGCCGCCACCACTGTGCTCAATAATATCCACCTGCAACTGCAGCCCCGTGAAACCGTGAGCCTGCTGGGCCCCAGCGGCTGTGGCAAAAGCACTTTGCTGCGCATCGTCGCAGGCCTGGAAAAAGACTTCGAAGGACAACTGCTCAGCCACACCGAACAGCTCGCCTTTGTGTTTCAGGAAGCACGGCTGATGCCGTGGCTGACGGTGCAACAGAACATCGGCTTCGGTGATGACGATGATTACGACAAGGCCTGGGTCGCGCAGTTGATCGACGAAGTTGGCCTCAACGGTTTTGCCGACGCCTTGCCCAAGGCCTTGTCCGGCGGCATGGCGCAACGCGTGGCGATTGCCCGCGGCCTGTACTCGCGACCGCAAGTGCTATTGCTGGACGAACCCTTCAGTGCCGTGGACGCCTTTACCCGAATGAAACTGTAGGACCTCTTGCTGCAACTGGCCGAGCGGCACGCAATCGCCCTGTTGTTGGTGACCCACGATGTCGACGAGGCGTTGTACCTGAGTGACCGGGTCCTGGTGATGGACAACCGCCCCAGCAGCATCCGCCAGGAACTGACGGTGCAGCTGGACCATCCGCGGGATCGACGCGACCCATTGCTGGCGCAGCTCAAGGCGCTGGGCCTGACTGAATTGCAGCGTGCGCATGTGATTTGAACAGGCGTTCAACCAGCAGTGGCCGGCATCACCTGACCAGCGTAGCAAGGTCGATCAATGCAGGATCTGGCTCAGGAACAGCTTGGTACGGTCGTTCTGTGGGTTGTCGAAGAAGTCGTGCGGGGCGGCCTGTTCGACGATTTCGCCCTTGTCCATAAAGATCACGCGGTTGGCCACGGTGCGGGCGAAACCCATCTCGTGGGTCACGCAGAGCATCGTCATGCCGTCTTCGGCCAGGCCGATCATGGTGTCCAGAACCTCTTTCACCATTTCCGGGTCGAGGGCCGAGGTCGGTTCGTCGAACAGCATGATCTTCGGCTTCATGCACAGGGCACGGGCGATCGCCACGCGCTGTTGCTGACCGCCGGAGAGCTGGCCCGGGTACTTGTGCGCCTGCTCTGGAATGCGCACGCGCTCCAGATAGTGCATGGCGATTTCCTCGGCCTTGCGCTTGGGCATCTTGCGCACCCACATTGGCGCCAGGGTGCAGTTCTGCAGGATGGTCAGGTGCGGGAACAGGTTGAAGTGCTGGAACACCATGCCGACTTCCCGGCGGATCGCTTCGATCTGCTTGAGGTCGTTGGTCAGCTCGACGCCGTCGACCACGATGCGGCCCTGCTGGTGTTCTTCCAGGCGATTGAGGCAGCGGATGGTGGTGGACTTGCCGGAACCCGAAGGGCCGCACAGGACGATACGCTCGCCCTGCCTGACGTTCAGGTTGATGTCTTTCAACACGTGGAACTGGCCGTACCATTTGTGGACAGCCTCCATGCGGATCATGCCGTCGGCGCCCGCAGGCCCAGGGCTCACTTCATTCATCACAAACTCCCATGCTGCAGGCCCGCTCATGTCGAGCAACGGCCTGAATATCTGCGCTTCAATGAAGGACCGCTTGCAGGAATTGTCGTGTCCGAGCCTCCTGGGGCGCGGTAAATATCTGCGACGGCGGCCCCATCTCGACAATCCGCCCTGCGTCGAAAAATATCACCCGGTCCGCCACTTCCCGGGCAAAGCCCATTTCGTGGGTCACGACAATCATGGTCATGCCTTCGGCGGCCAGACCCTTCATCACGTTCAGCACGTCGCCAACGGTTTCCGGGTCCAGCGCCGAGGTGGGCTCATCGAACAGCAGCAATTTTGGCTTCATGGCCAAGGCACGGACGATCGCCACGCGCTGTTGCTGACCACCCGACAGTTCGGATGGGTACCCGTCAGCCTTATGCCGAAGTCCGACGCGGTCCAGCAGTGCCAGCGCAGCGCTTTGTGCCTCGGCCTTGGACGCGCGCTTGAGCTTGAGCGGCGCCAGGATCATATGGCCATCACCGACAGGTGCGGGAACAAGGTGTAGTCCTGGAACACCATGCCCACCTCCTCCCGCAACTTCGCCAGTGCCTTGCGATCACCCGCCTTGATCGACTCGCCATTGCCGATCACCACACTGCCGGCCGAGGGCACTTCAAGGCTGTTGAGGCAGCGAATGAAGGTGGATTTTCCGGAGCCGCTGGGACCGATGATCACCACCACTTCGCCTTCGGCAACGTCCAGGTCCACACCCTTGACCACCTCATGGTCACCGAACCGCTTGTGCAACCCACGTACCGTCAACATGCTCATAGCCCCGCCTGCGCCCGGGTCGCTGCTTGCAAACGCTCATGGGCAGCCGCCAAGCGATCACGACGAGCCTGGTTGGCTTGGCGCTCGGTGGCGATTCTGGCGTTGGCGCGCAGCAGGCTCGGCTTGAGTGAAGCCATCGACGGACCGCCCGCCGAAATCCGCGCCTGGACGTTGGCGGTCGGATCAAGGCAGTCGCGCACCTTCTGGGCCGGCAGGTTCAGCGCATGCCCCAGCTGCTCCAGGGCACAGACATCGACCATCGCGCTATCGATCTGGTGCGCCAGCATGCCCGCATCCATGGCCATGCGTACGACCCCACCGACGACATGATGGGCCTCGCGGAACGACAGGTCCGCTTCCTGCACGATCAGATCGGCCAGGCCGGTGGCGGTTGAAAAATCCTCTCCCGCCCGGCGTACCGCCAGCTCAATATTCGGCGTTGCGGTGCGCAATACCAGATCCAACAGTTTCAGGCAGCGCAGGCTTTCTTCGGCGGCCTCCCAGAAGCCACGGATGCCCTCGCGATTACCGTCGCCGGTATGGGAGAAATTGCTTCCCTTGATGCTGATACTCGCCCCCATCAGCAGGCCGACAATATGCCCGCTGCGGCCTTTGAGATACTCCAGCACCGTGGGGTTTTTCTTCTGGGGCATGATGCTCGACGTCGCGGCGACGCTGTCGGGAAAGTCGATCAGGCTGAATTCGTGAGTGCTCCAGACGAAATAATCCTGGGCCACGCGGCTCCAGAACACCGCCAACAGACTCAGGTGCGACAGGCTTTCGAGAATGAAATCCCTGGAGCCGACCGCATCCAGGGCGTTGTCCAGATAACCGTCGAAACCCAGCAGCTCGGCCGTGCGCCCCCGGTCGATGTTGAATGGCGTCCCGGCAAAGGCCGCCGCGCCCAGCGGACTCTGGTTCATCGATTCCAGGGTCTGGGTCAGGCGCTTGCAATCGCGCGCCAACGCCTGTTCCACCGCGGACAGGTAATAGCCATAGGTGATCGGCTGCGCCGGTTGCAGATGGGTATAACCCGGCATCACCACGTCGGCGAACATTTCGGCGTTGTTGACAGCTGTCTGGCGGACTTCCAGCAATGCCTCGATCAGGTCCATCAGCACTTCACGGCAGCGCAGCCGGTCGAGCGTGGCGAGGATGTCGTTGCGGCTGCGACCGGTGTGCAGGCGCCCGCCAATGTCGGTGCCAATTTGCCCGATCAGGTGGGCCTCGTAGTTGAAGTAGGCATCCTCACGGGACGGGTCGAGGGCCACCTCGCCAGGCCCGGCCTCCTCCATTTCGAGCACGCCCCTGGCCAACACAGCGGCGTGCTCATCCTTGATCAGGCCTTGCTCGGCAAGCATCACGATGTGGGCCTTGTTGATATTGCCCAACAGTTCGAAACCCTCGGCGAAGCCCTGCAGGCGCGGCCGGTAGATGTACTCGTTGACTTCCGGCGCGGTGGCTTCCTTCAGGCGCCGGCTGACTTTGGATGCTTGCATGTTGAAACCTCTTCAGGAGTGGCACGCGTCACTGGGCGACCCAGCCGACGTTCGAGATAGCGGCTGAGCCAGCTCAGCAGGGAACAGATGACGAAATACACCAGCAACACCAGGCCGTAGACCGTGAACGCAGGGCTCACACCAGTCATGACGGTGTCCCGTTCGATGATGATCTGGCCGACCTTGAGGAACTCGCCGACACCCACCAGCGCGCCCAGGGACGTGGCCTGTACCAGCATGGTCAGCAGGCCGGTGTACGCCGGAAGGATGGCGCGCATCGACTGTGGCGCGATCACGTAGAGATAGATTTGCCAGGGCCGCAGGCCCAGTGCCCAGGCGCTTTTCCATTGATGGCGCGCCACCGACTCCAGGCCACCGCGCACGATCTCGATGCCATTGGCACTGCCCCACAGGGTCAGGCCGGTGGTCACCGCCACGAACGGGCTCAAGTCCAGGCCCAACATCGGCGCACCGAAAAAGATGAAGAACACATTGACGATCAACGGGATCGAACGAAACAGCTCGACGTAACCGTGGATCGCCAACTGCAACAGACGATTCTTCAGCGTCGCCAGCACCCCGAGAACGACAGAGATCAGCGTAGTGAACAGCAGCACCACCAACGCCAGGCGCAAGGTCATCCACAGGCCCTTGCATACGAAGGCCCAGTTTTCGATCAGAAAATTCATACCGGCCTCAGTGTTGGAAAGGTCGTTGCAAGCGGGCCGAGAGCCGTCCCGTCAACAGCGCCAGGATCCCCACCAGCGCCAGGTAGATGACGCAAATGGCGCTGAACATTTCGATGGCACGAAAATCCGTGGCAATGCGGTCCACCGCGACGAACGTCAGCTCGGCCAGGCCGATGGCCTGCAGGTAGGACGAGTTCTTGAGCAACGAAATGGCGGTGTTCAACATCGCCGGCAAACTGGTTCTGAAAGCGATGGGCAAGGCCACCAGGAAAAAGTGATGACTTGGCTTGAGGCTCAGCGCCACGCTGGCTTCACGCATGCCGTGCTCCACGGTCGCCAGCCCTCCCCGCACGTTCTCGATCTGATAGGCCCCGGCCCAAAGCGACAGGCACAACACCCCCGACCAGAACAGCGACAGCCCCATGCCGATGGCGGGCAACCCATAGAAAATGAAGAACAACTGCACCAGGATCGGCGTGTTGCGGATCAGTTCCACGTACAACGCCACGACCTGCGCCAGCACCGGCACTTTCATCACCCGCGCCGCGCCGCCGAGGACACCCACGAGCAATGAGCAACCGATGGCGAGCACCGACACGCGCAACGTCATCTGCACGCCATCGAGCAGCGCCGGCCACTGGGCCAATAGATAGTTGAAGTCAAAGTCCATGGTGACGTCCGCTCAAAGGGCTTCGGCAGGCTTGGGCTGCTCGAAGACGCTTATGTAGTAGCTCTGGATGCCCTGGGGCACGAACTGCTGGATCCAGCCACGGAACAGTTTTTCCTCATGCATGCGCGCGATGGCGGCGCTGAGGTAGTCGCGCCATGCCTCGTCGTTCTTGCGCACGCCGATCGCCGCATCGGAAATCTGGAACGGCTCGTTGAGCAGGCGCGCGTCCTTGTCATTGTCCGCCACCACCACAAGCGTCGCCGCATCATGGGTGTAGGCATCGGCGCGGCCCTGGCGGAAGGTCTGCAACGCATCGGCGGCGCTGTTCATGCGCAAGGTCTTGACCCCCGGCATGTGGTCTTCGAACCACTTGGCCTGCACCGAGCCCTTGAGGGTAGCGAGGGTCTTGCCGTTGAGGTCGGCGATTTTCCTGATCGGGCTGTCCTTCTTCACCACCACGTCGCTGGCGCCCCAACGATAAGGCGTGGTGAAGTCGATGACGCGCAAGCGTTCAGGGGTGACGCCCAAGGTCGCGATCAGGAAATCGACCTTGCGCCCGAGCAATTGCGGGACGCGGTTTTCCGCCGTGACGCAGGTGAACGTCACCTTGTCTTTCGAGCCCAGCGACCACAGCGCGATCTGCCTGGCCATCTCCACTTCGACGCCGGCGAACTGGCCACTGCTGTCCTGAAAACCGTAGGGCGGTTGGTCGCAACGCACGCCGGCACGCACCTGGCCGGCCTCCTTGATCTCATCGGGAACCGCAGGCAATCCGCTTGCCTGGGCCTGGGTAAGACCACCCTGCGTCAGGCACGAGAACGCCAGCGCACTGCCAAGAATCTTGAATGAAAATGACATGATGCCTCCTGGTTTACCTATCGGTATCGAGCGGCTGAGGCGGCACGACACCGTGAAAATACAAGGGCAGAAATGAGATAAAGAGCGGCGTTTTTTTATGCTTATGACTGCCGTATGCTCGAACCGCATCGCCGTTCCCGCCTTCGCGCTCACGTCGATGGAAAGATTTATAAAGCCTGTGGCTCATGCAAACAAATGACAATTCATCAGTCATTCATACCAAATTGATATGGGACGCCATGAACTTCAAACAAGTCGAAGCCTTTCGCGCGGTCATGTTGAGTGGCTCGATGACCGCCGCGGCCGAGTCCCTGCATACCTCCCAGCCCAACATCAGTCGTTTGATCGCCCAACTTGAGCGCAACGCTGGTTTCAAGCTGTTCGAACGGGTCGCCGGACGCTTGCTACCCACCGATGAGGGGGCCGCGCTGTTCGCCGATGTCGAGCGGGCGTTCATCGGGCTGCACAGCCTGGAGAAAGCCGCGCAGAACATCCGCCGCGTCGGCACGGGGCGCTTGCGTATCGCCGCGGTCCCCTCCCTGTCGCTGACGGTGTTGCCTCGCGTGATCCAACGCTTTCGCCAGGAGAACCCGGACGTCGCGATCTCGCTCCATACCAATGACTCACCGATGGTTGCCCATTGGACTGCCTCGCAATTTTGCGATCTGGGGCTGGCGTCCTACGTCGGCGAGGACATGCCGGGGGTGACGACCCGGTTGATCTGCGACGTGCCAGGCGTGTGCATATTCCCCAAGGGTCACCGCCTGAGCGCACTGGCCTGCGTCGGACCGGAGGATCTCAAGGGCGAGGAATTCATTTCGCTGTCGCAAAACGACGGCTCTCGTGCCCGGGTCGACCGGGCATTCCCCGAGGACCGGGGCCACCGGAAACTGAGCCTGGAAACGCCCTACGCCGCCACGGTCTGCTCGTTGGTGGGTCTGGGCCTGGGCGTCAGCATCGTCAGCCCGATCGTGGCGCTGGAGTACCTGCATACTGGCATCGAAATCCGCCCCTTTCGCCCACAGATACGCTTCTCGACCTATCTGCTGCTACCGGCAGACAGGCCGCAAGGCTTGCTGACACAACGGTTCGGGCAACTGATTCATGAAATGCTCACTGCCGTTGCGACGGATTGGCAATGAGCGGCGCCGTCGTGGCCTGGGCACTGCCATGGACAGAACGAACCCGCACCCGCAACGCAATCAGCAACGCAGCCAGCAGCATCAGCACAGCCGCCGCGACGAATACGCCGGCGCTGCCACCGAGGCTGAACATTGCACCGCCAGCGGCAGCGCCCGTTGCGATGGCCGACTGCACGGACGCCACCACCATGCCCCCGGCGCTTTCCGCCTGATCAGGCACCGCGCTGGCGACCCAGTTCGACCACGCCACCGGCACACCGCCAAAGGCCAGGCCCCAGATTGCCAGCAGCACCGCCTGGCCCGGCACCGAGGCCGGCAACAGCACCAACGCCATTGAGGCAACGCCTACCAGCGCCGGCATCAATACCAGGGTGGCCAGCGGATGACGCTCAAGCAGCCACCCGGCCAACAGCGTGCCGGCGAAGTTCGCCACTCCGAAACCCAGCAGCAGCAGCGACAGCCCTTGCGCGTCGATGCCGGTAGTCCCTTCGAGAAATGGCCGGACATAAGTGAACATCGCAAAATGGCCGCTGTGCACCAGCACGCAAGCGAACATGCCCATGGCGATGCCCGGGCGCCGCAACACTTCAAGTACGGTGCGCAGGCGTGCCGGCCTGCGTGGCGCAAGGCGCGGCAGCGTGAACGACTGGAAAGCCAGGGTCACCACACCTACCGCCGCCGCTGCAAAGAACGCGCTGCGCCAGCCATACAGCCCGCCCAGGTAGCTACCCAACGGGACCGCAACCACCGTCCCGATGGCGATGCCGCTGAAAATGATCGAGAGCGCTCGGGGCAACAAAGCCGCCGGTACCAGGCGCATCGCCGCCGCTGCCGCCATGCTCCAGAACCCGCCCAGGGCAATGCCCAGCAAGATACGCATCAGCAACAGCACCGCGAGGCTGGAAGAAACGGCGACCAGTAGATTGGATGCGATCATCAACGTGGAGAAACCCAGCAGCACCCAGCGGCGGTCGATGCCGCGGGTCAGGCCTGGCACCAACAGCCCAGCGAACAACGCAACCACGGCGGTCACCGTTACCGCCTGGCCAGCCAACGCTTCGGACACTCCCAGGTCGGTCGCCATCGGCGTCAACAGGCTGGCCGGAAGGTACTCGGCGGTCAGCAATCCGAACACGCCCATTGCCAGCGAGAAAACGGCCATCCACGCGGGGGTTGTCGGCTCCACATCCGGCCCGACGCCGGAACGGCTGCCGGGTCCGGCATTACACACACAGTCAGTCATTACACGGATCTCCGAATTTCATTGCGACCCGCAGTCTAGGCGCGCGAAACCGGATGATCTATGATCGAAAACCTCGACTTTTTGACCGAAACACCTGAACCATGCCCACCGATCAGTTTGCCCTCTCCTCGGATCTCATCAACGAGCTGTTGCGCGGCATGCGCCTGCGTGGTGTCGAGTACCGGCGTATCCAGGCCGGTCCAGCCTTCGGCCTGGGCTTCGCTGCCAAACCAGGACACGCCTGGTTCCACTTCCTGGCGGTCGGCAATGCACTGCTGCGGATGGAAGACGGAACCACCTACGCGCTGTCGGCCGGCAATGCCGTGTTCATTTCCCATGGGGCGGCCCACCAACTGCTGTCCTATGTGGACGCGCCGGTTCAAGACATCGATCGCCTGGACGGCGCTCCCCTCGGCGATGCCGTCAGCGCGGTGGATACCGGAAACGATGCCAGCCCCACGCCGACGACCATTCTGTTCAGCGGCTGCATGGAGTTTGAACTGGGCAGCATCCATGGCCTGGGCAGGCTGATGCCGGGCCTGATGCTGATTGATGCTGGCGGCCAGCGTTACCCTGGACTGATGCCGATCCTGACCACCATGGAACGCGAAGCGAGCGCCGCACGTGTCGGCTTCGCCGGCATTCTCGCGCGGCTGGCCGACGTGGTGGCCGCCATGGTCGTTCGCGGTTGGGTGGAGTGCGCCTGCGGCAATGCCTCTGGCCTGGTCGCCGCATTGCGCGATCAGCGCCTGGCCAATGCACTTCTCGCGCTCCATCAACAACCGGGCCGCGACTGGACCGTTGCGCAGTTGGCGAAGCAATGTAATACCTCGCGCTCGGTCTTCGCCGACCGTTTCCAGGCGACTATCGGCATGGCCCCGTTGCGCTACGTCACCGAACTGCGGATGCGGCTCGCGAGCCAGTGGCTGACGCTCGAAAGGCTGCCAATCGAAGAAGTGGCGCAGCGCCTGGGCTACACCTCCCAGGCCGCTTTCAGCCGCGCATTCAAGCGCGTTACGGGCAAGACGCCTGGGTTGAGTCGTCAGTCGAGGCAGTCGGCTCTCTAGCCTTGACAGGCGGATAGGACGACGAAGTTGAGTCGGCAGTAAGGAGGCTGCTTCCTGCGCCAACCGAACCTTTGCGCCCAAGCATCGTCCGAGCTTAAGCGTTTAAGCTAACTGCTCGCCACGAGGTTTCCGTTTGAAAGCTGCCATCGTCAAAAATTACCGTCTCATCGTCAAGACCATGGGCTACGTGGGCTGGGCTTTGTTCTGGTTGTTGCTCTGGGACATCGCCGTCACGGTGGACTTCATGCTGTTTCTCAACGCCAAGTTGAACCTGCCGCTGATGCCGCTGACCTTGCTCGGCTCGGCTTTGGTGGTGTTGATCAGTTTCCGCAACAGCAGTGCTTACAACCGCTGGTGGGAAGCACGGACGCTGTGGGGGACGATGATCAACAATTCACGCAGCTTCGCCCGTCAGGTGCTGACGCTGCTGGACGACCCCGGCAGCGAGGTGAATCCGGTCAAGTCGACCTTGTTGCGTCGCCACGTCGCTTATGTGAATTGCCTCGCCGCGCATCTGCAAGGCCAGCCTTGTCCCGAGGAGGTGCGGGCGTTTATTCCGGACGAGGAGTTTGCCCGCAGTGGCACGACCAATAACTTTGCCAACGATATCCTCACCGGCTCGGCGACGTTGCTGGCACGCGAATACAAGGCCGGACACTTGGACAGTATTCGCCTGGCGCGTCTTGAGTCGACGCTGGTGGACCTGTCCAACAGTCAGGGCGGCATGGAGCGGATCGCGAATACGCCGCTGCCCTACCCTTATGTGTATTTTCCACGGCTGTTTATTTCGCTGTTCTGCCTGATTGTGCCGGTTGGACTGGTGGAATCCCTGGGCTGGTTCACGCCGCTGGCTTCTACCGTGGTTGGGTTCATGTTGCTGGCCATCGAGCGCATCGGCACCGATCTGCAAAGCCCGTTTCGCCACAGCGAACATCAGATCCAGATGGAAGCGCTGTGCGAAACCATCGAAAAGAACCTGCAGTCGATGCAGCGCGATTCCTTGGGTGATGTGCGCAGGATTGAAGAGAACGCTTGAAGAAAAACCCTGTAATGGCCCCTCAAGTCATCAATGTTGTTGAACTCGCCGCGCTACTTCACATAGCCACTGGCGCAACAGTTGGGCTGCCTCACCCAGCACCACATCTTTGGCCTGCACCAGATAATAGCCCTTGCCAGTCTTCAATACAGCGTCAACGACAGGTACAAGAAGGCCTTGCTCCATGTCGTCCTCGACCAGCCAAGGGCTGGTGAGCACCAAACCTTGGTCGCGCCGCGCCGCGTCGATTGCCAACTCGGACTGATCGAATTTGAGGCTGCTGGAGAAGTTATCAGGGGACATGCCGACCGATGACAGCCATTGAGACCAGTGGGCATGAGAAGTCGTATAAAGCAAGGTTGCTCCCGGCAAACAATCAAGGTCATGCAACTGCAGCCGTTCGCGGTAGGCCGGGCTGCAGTAGACCCTTACCTCGTCTGGCAAGAGCAGTTCTGCGTGCACGTCACTGGCATATCCATCGAAATGGCGCACTGCCAGGTCGCAGGCGGCGTCATTAAAATCCACGGTATCGGTAGATGCACTCAGGTGCAGTTGCACTTCTGGATAGCGCTCGGTGAACAACGGCATCCGTTTTGCGAACCAGGACTTGGCGAACGCCGGCGGCAGACTCAACCGTACCTGCCTGTCTCTAAGACCCCGGACAGCCAGGTTGGCTGTCTCCAGCTGGCGAAGAGCCGGCTTCACCTGCTCCCAGTAGCTCAGAGCTTCCGCCGTTGGTTGCAGCCTGCGCACACTGCGTACGAACAGTGGCGTTCCTAGCCAACCTTCCAGTTTGCGGATCTGTTGCCCTACTGCTCCCGGCGTCACGAACAACTGGCTTGCAGCGACGCTGACGCTGCCAGTGCGCATGACCGCGTCGAAGCAAGCGATAGCCCTGAGGGGCGTGTCAGCTCTCATGACGTAGTTTTTCTCTTCTATAGATCGAAAACACATGATTTGTAGCGGCTTGCGTACTTTCCCACAATCGAATTTCGCCACAGCGCAGAACGAATTCCGATTTCCGTAGGAAAAACCAATGCCGATCATCCGGCAGGTGGCCGGCTGTTCCCAACCGAGTGAGGAATAAATGGTTGTGCAAATCATCAGCGATAAAAGGTGCCAATAAGTGAGAAAGTCTGTAGACGGGGCTGCCACGGCGGTGATGGTGGTGCTGTGCCTCATTTGGGGTGCCCAGCAAGTGGCAATGAAGGCGGTTGCTGGTGACATGGCACCCATCATGCAGGTCGCCGTTCGCTCGGGAGTCGCTGCAGCCTTGGTCTGGCTGATCGGAAAATGCATCATGCGGGAGATGTGGTTGCCACGTGTCTGGTGCCGCTCCGGGTTGGTCGTGGCCGTTCTGTTCGCCAGCGAATTTCTGTTTATCGCGCAAGGGTTACGCTGGACAAGTGCTTCACATATGGCGGTTTTCCTTTATACAGCGCCCTTATTCGCTGCCATTGGTCTGCATCTACGCTTGCCGGAGGAGCGCCTTAGCGCGATTCAATGGTCTGGTATGTCTCTGGCGTTCGCAGGGATTGCCGTCACCTTCCTCATGCCACGGGACGGGACAGCCCTTCAAATCACCAACTCAAACAGTCTTCTAGGTGACCTGTTGGGCTTGTGCGCGGGCGCTACTTGGGGATTTACGACAGTAGCGGTGCGTACCAGTCGCCTTAGTGAAGCTCCGGCAACCCAGACCCTGTTTTATCAACTGGCAGGAGCCTTTCTCTTTCTGCTGCCTTTAAGCCTGGTAGCAGGCCAAAGCTCGATGACTTTCTCTACCGGCGCAGTGGCCAGCCTGGTTTTCCAGACATTAATCGTGTCAGTGGCAAGCTACTTGATCTGGTTCTGGATGCTTCGCCGCTACTTCGCAGCTCGTCTTGGAGTGCTGGCCTTCATGAGTCCGCTGTTTGGCGTACTGATGGGTTATCTGTGGCTCGGAGAGCAAACGAGCTTCGGATTTCTGCTAGGCGCAAGCCTGACTATTGTCGGCCTGCTCGTAGTGAATCTCAGCAAAGCGGTTGGGCAGACTGGGGTTGATAGAAGTTGCCCGCCCCCTGAAAATCGCAAGGAGAAGATGCAGTCCTGAAGACGGGTTGACGGACAGGCTGGCCGTCATCCGGTGATCCGCTTCGGGGTACGTCCAATTGCTCAGCTCACCTGGCAACCTGATTGAGCCCTGTCTATAGTTTTCGGCGCCAGATAGCTACCGGAGGCATGGACATGAGTCAGAGCATTTCGCCCGCCGCTTCAGCTGCGCGGAACACCGGCATGGTAATCACGACTTTATGGGGCTCGGACACCGTCGCAGGTATTACGGTCGATCCGGACGGTGCCATCTGGCTTGGCGCTTATAGTCGCCTGGGATTAGGAGGCGAAGAAGATTCAGGCTTCACCGCAAGCCTGGTTCGGTTCAATGCCGACGGTAGCCTGGATCGCAACTTCAGTGGAGACGGTAAGTCCCTCCTCCCCGTGTCGCTCGATATCGAGGACGGTGGTAACGCTGCGGTGCAGCCGGGAGGGGGCTACCTGGCGGCGCTCTACGTAAAAGTGGGCGATGCCTGGGTTTCAGGTGTAAGCCGTACCTTGGCTGACGGCAGCCTCGATACCAGTTTCGGGAATGGCGGCACCGCGACGGTGCCTTTCTACTGGAATGAAGATCTAGGCCAGCAAGCGTCGTTCTCCGTACAACGCGACGGCAGCTTTTTCGCAAGTGCCGGGTATCCCTCTGGAGAAATTCATATCGCTCGCTTCGACGCGACGGGGACCTTGGTCTCGTCTTTCGGCGAGGCTGGAGTCCTGCACCTGCCAGCGTCCGTGGGCATTCGCCCCGGCAGCGCGATCGACGTTTCGCTGCAGGGAGACGGGAAGGTATTGGTCACCGGGCGAGATACCCTGACCCGCCTCAACCCGGACGGTACTCTGGATAGCAGTTTTGCGAACGGGGGTAGCCTCGCCTTGGATGTTCACCCAGACGCCCTCGTCATTCAGGATGACGGCAAAATCCTGCTGGCGGGCGCCTCGGGCGGCGTGGCAAGCGTCATCCGCCTCAATGCCGACGGCTCGCTCGACACCGGTTTCGGTGATCAGGGTAAGGTGAGTTGGGGCTCGCAAAGCGCTCCTTTCGCAGTCGCCGACATGATCGTGCTGGCCAACGGCAATCTTTTGGTTGGTGGAAGCCAAGGAACGAGCGCGGACGGCTATCTGGCCGCCTTGGTCCAGTTGAACCCCGACGGTAGCCTGGACCTCGGCTTTGGCAATCCCGACGATGGCTATCATCACCTTGACGGTGGCCGCGAGGATGACTTCCTGCTCGGTACCGCCTCGTTCGACGATGCGATCTCTGGCGGGGCCGGTGACGATCTGCTCGATGGCCAGCAAGGTCGTGACCTGCTGACGGGTGGCACCGGGGCCGATACGTTCCGTTACCAGTCAGCCGCAGACAGCTACCGAACCGCAACCATGGCCCATAGCGACCGAATCACCGACTTCGACCCCAGCACCGATACGATCGACCTCTCCTCCCTCGGCTTCCTCGGGCTGGGCAATGGATATGACGGAACGCTGGCGATACGCGTCAATGAAAGCGGGACCCGGACCTACCTCAAGAGTTTCGAGGCCAACACGGATGGGGAACGCTTCGAAGTGATCTTCGACGGTAACCTGGGCCAGACGCTGAATGAAACCAACGTCCTGTTTCAGCAAGCCAGACTGGTGGGCACCGAAGGGGCTGATCGTCTACAAGGCAACGCTCGCGGCGAAATCATCGAAGGATTCGCGGGCGATGATCGCCTTAATGGCGCACTGGGGAATGATGTACTGGTTGGCGGAAATGGTCGGGACCTATTGGCGGGTGGCGGCAACAACGATGTGTTCCGCTTCGACGCATTGAGCGACAGCTACCGTACCGCCACCGAAAACCACACTGATCGCCTGATTGACTATACCGCGGGTGAAGACACGATCGACTTGTCCGCCTTGGGCTTTACTCGATTGGGAAATGGTTACAACGGCACATTGGACGTGGTTTTTAATGAGGCCAAGAACCTGACTTACTTGAAGAGCTACGAAACCAATGCATCCGGGGCTCGATTCGAGTTGAGCCTGGCAGGGGATCACTCCGGTTACCGTGACTTGAACATCATCTTCGCCGAGCCCTTGGAGGAGGATCTCTTTCAGTTGATCGGAGTGGCTGACTCCCTAGTGTGAAACGCAAGCCTAGTTAGTTCTTGTCTTAGGCAGTCAGCACTCCTGACGCGGGAATGTCATCCAACGGAACAGGTCGCTCTTCGTTACTCCCGCAGTCGTTCTTCCGCGCCGCGAAGCTTAACGTCATCCGATGCGCGAATTTACTTCAACGCAGCCACCACGGCATCGAAGAATACCATCGGGTCGATCGGCTCTTTGTCAACCGGCTTGGGCTGGGCACCGAAGGTGACAATCACGACGTTATTGGCAGGGTTGACGTAGATGTTCTGGCCCTGGATACCGACCGCCGAATAGGCGCCGTCTTTCACCGACGGCTCGGTCCACGCCGTCCACCACATGTAACCGTAGTCCAGGGACTTGCCGCCTTTGAGGGTGGTCGGCAGCGTCGCCTCCTTGACCCAGCCTTCGGGCAGAATCGAGGTGCCATTGATCTTGCCGCCGTTCATGAAAAACAGCCCGAAGCGCCCATAATCGCGCAGCGTGGCGCTGATACCACTGCCACCGATTTCCACGCCGTCAGGCGAATCGAGCCACCACCGGGCATCACTCTCCATACCGAACGGCCGCCAGATCTTCTGCGATAGATAATCGGCCAGCGGCATCTTCACAGCGCCACGGACGATCTCGCCGAGTACCTGCGTTTCGCCAGTGCTGTAAGTGTTGGCCGTGCCAGGCTCGGCTGCTCGCGGCAAACTTGCCATCAAGGCCATGGCCGAACGCGGTTTCTGCGAGATCTGCGCTTTGAGTAGCGCGCGACGATCGGACGCCGGATCGGTGTAGGTCTCGTTCCACTTCACGCCCGAAGACATCATCAGCACGTTGCGCACGGTCACGCCCTCGTAGGCGCTGCCCTTGAGCTCGGGAACGTAATCCACCACTTGCGCATCAAGGCTCTTGATAAGGCCGTCTTTGATCGCTGCAGCCGCCAGCGTAGAGGTGATGGACTTGGCTATCGACATCGACATCCATCGGGTTTTCTCGGTGTTGCCTCGCTGGTAGGTCTCGAACACGATCTTGCCGTCCTTGAGCACAAGCATCGCCGTAATGCTGTCCAGCGCGACGAAGTCATACAGGTCGTACTTTTTGTCCCCGACAGTGAAGCGAACGTTGGGCAACTGTTTGTCTGATTTCGGCAGCGCATAGGGGTGATCGCCGGCTTTGATCCTGTGGGTAGGGAACAGCCGGTCGATGTTGCGGTAGGTACTGACCGCCAGATCGGGGAGCATGGCGCCGTCATAGATCTGCTCCACGGTGCCAATCGGTTCCTGGGCGTGGGGATAATCCTCAGCCCATGCGCCCGCGGTGATACCCGCAGCGAGCAGACCAAGCGAGAGAAGCAGCGAACGACCAGCCGCAGCCACACCAAAAATAGCGGATGAGTGCATAACCTATCCTTATTTTGATTTGCTATTCACGCACGTCGAGACACGCGCCCGCTTGAACCATAGCCTACTCATTGAAATCACGCCCGGGCTGAAGGACGATGCTGTTGCAGAAAAGGCGACAGATTTATTTGCTGGAGATAAGGCTGTCCCCTTTTACCGCCTTTTACTGTCAGCATCCATCGGTCGTTCAAGCGAGGCCGCCCCCGGCCATGGGTTTCGATGAAGAGTTCGGAGACCTACATCCTTGGCCTCATCCGACAGTTCGTAACACTTTGTCATCACATAATTCCTTTCCGTTGATGGTGCAAACTCTACAAAGTCTCAGCATTTAAGAACAACAAACTGGGTTTATCGGAAGTTTCTTACAGACCCTAGAAGTTGTATACCCGGCAATACCTTTGTAGCTGGAGGAATTTAGTTTCACGATGTGCAAGTCACATGCTAGCATTCGTAGGCGCTCAGGATCTTCTTCCATACAGTGCTTAAGGACGAAATCTATACATTTTCAGGAGATAACTTTGGCTATGGCTATTGTTGAGGGCGACAACAGCGACGACGACTTGTGGGCTACCGAAGCTTCTTTCATGTATGGTTTCGGAGGAAACGACACCATACATGGAAGTAATTTCCATGACATCATTGAAGCAGGGACAGGCAATGATGTGATATACGCCAATGCTGGAAACGACATGGTAATCGGTAACGAGGGATCTGACCGATTATATGGAGGGGATGGAGACGATTTTATCGTCGGAGACAATACCCTCGATGCTACCGGAGCTGGAAACGACTTCCTATCTGGTGGCGCCGGCAATGATCGTTTACATGGCAATTACGGCAATGATAATTATCTTTATTCCGTGAACTCCGGGATTGATATCATCAATGATGGTCTCACGGCAGCCGGAATCGCGGGCTACGGCGGCGGAACCGACACGCTTGAATTTTCCAACGCAACTTTTAACGATATCTATTTTCAGCACCTCGCTTCCAGTAATGACCTACTGTTATTTACATCGGCAGGCGTGGACGAAAATGGATCGATCCAGCACGGCGTTATCATTCAAGACTTCTATTTGAATGATAACAACACCAATATTGAATATATGAGGGATAGCACCGGCGCCAGATTTGACCTATCCCAACTGTTGACTCCTGGCGAAACCTCGTACACCGAGTCCTCTTCGCATAGTTTGGCATTTGCGTAACTTGCCAGTGGCAGACCTCATATAAACAGAAGGAGATATATTACATGGACATTTCCAAAGGCATACGCTTAACGACAAACATGTCGCGCAGCATTGCAGACATGAATCCTACGCCAGCGAAAGCGACTGGTGATTTTGACCGCGTGTTAAGTGAGGGGCAAAAATTTGTTCTCAAGGCGCAAGCGATGGAACGAGGCGAAATTCACTTTGTTGCTGACAACGCCCCCGAGAACGCGGTTCAAACGGTTATGAAAGGCAATCAGGTTGTTGCCACAATTTATAAATCCGGTGCAGTAACGATTTCTGGTGAGTTCGCCGGATATATAGACCACCTCAATCTTCCTGAATCAGGAGCGATGCGCGCTAAAGTAATAGCAGAGGCTGTGGGCGGGAAGATTTTAGATGTATCTCCCGACTCTCGCTCTTCGAAATTTCCGTTTTCAACAATCGTTTAAGACGAGATTTTTTGGATAACCGCACACCGCGTTAAAAAAAGCCCAGTTTCGGCGGGGCTTTTTTTGAAATCTTCGAAGAAGAGAGTTGCATATGACTAACATGCAATGAGTATGACTGAAAAGGGGACAGATTTATTTGCTGGGAGTATCTTTTTCCCTCTTGATTCGCAGCTGTTGGCTAGCCATACCTGTTTCCGAATCAAATTCTGACGTTATGGGATGCCGACGAACCGACAGCCGCCGCCCCAGGGCCCTCTTCCAGCCTCTTTTGAAGCACCTTCTCGTCCAACTGCCCACACCACTTGGCAACCACGATTGTCGCCACCCCATTACCGATCAGATTGGTCAATGCCCGCGCTTCAGACATGAAACGGTCTATCCCCAGAATCAAGGCCAGCGCAGCAACGGGCACATGCCCTACTGACGACAGCGTCGCCGCCAAGACGATGAAGCCACTGCCCGTTACACCCGCCGCCCCCTTTGATGTGACTAGCAAGACCAGCAACAACGTAATCTGGTGCGTAATGTCCATGGGCGTATCGGTGGCTTGGGCGAGGAAAATCGCCGCCATGGTGAGGTAGATGGAAGTGCCATCAAGGTTGAAGGAATAACCGGTCGGGACGACCAGGCCCACGACGGACTTATGCGCGCCGAGCTTCTGCATCTTGACGATCATGAGTGGTAACGCGGTCTCGGACGACGAAGTGCCCAGGACGATCAGGAGCTCTTCGCGGATGTACTTGATGAACCTGAAAATGCTGAACCCATGCAGGCGCGCTATCGATCCCAATATCCCCAGTACGAAGACCACGCAGGTAAAGTAAAAACACAGCATCAGATAGCCCAACTGGACTAAAGAACCGACACCGTACTTACCGATAGTGAAGGCCATCGCACCCAGCGCACCGATGGGCGCGACTTTCATGACCACACCCATGATGCTGAACAACACCTGGGAGATGCTCTCGATGAACTCGAACACCCGACGCCCATAATCACCGATGCGATGCAGCGCGTAGCCAAACAGTACAGAGAAGAACAGCACCTGCAGGATCTCACCCTCAGCAAACGCGCCAACAATCGTGTTGGGGATAATGTGCAGGAGGAACTGAATGGTGCTCTGCTCTTTGCCTGCGGCAGCGTACGCAGCAATACCCGACGCATCGAGCGTGGACGGATCGATATGCATTCCAGCGCCCGGCTGCACGAAGTTGACCACAGCCAGCCCGATCAACAGGGCAATTGTCGAAACAATCTCGAAATACAGAAGCGCATAGCCACCGGTCTTTCCGACCGCTTTCATGTTTTGCATGCCTGCGATGCCGGTGACCACAGTACAGAAGATGATGGGGGCGATGACCATTTTGATCAGCTTGATAAAACCATCGCCGAGCGGTTTTAACGTGGTACCGGCTTCCGGATAAAAGTGGCCAATCAGGATGCCGATTGCGATCGCGAACAAGACCTGGAGATAAAGAATCTTGTAGAACGGTTTGCGGTTTTGAGTTTCAGCGGACATGACGGAACCTCGTTTGGGACACGTGCGAGGTCCTCGGACCACAGCACCCGTTACATACACCTTCCTTTGATGGAAGAATTTGTTTTGAATGAAAAACAGGAATAACTGAAGTTACGGGCCGCGTGTGTTCGCGGCAGGTTGAAGGTGCTGTCCTGTGGAGACGCCACTGTAAGCGCCCCCTCTATCGGGACTGATTCAGAGAATGACGGAGATGAGCAGCACCCCGTTTATTTGCCGCTCAGATTTTTAATATCCTCAACCAGGCTATCCAGTGTCGGGCGCATGATTAATGGATCAGGCGCACCTGCGGGTGCATCGAGCTCTATTCTGTTGTGCCAAAAGGTTGGCAAGCCAACTTTCTGCGTGCCAAACAGATCGTAAGCAGAGCCCGCCACGAATAGGGCGTGAGCGGACTCCACCCCTGCTATTTGCAGGGCGAGCCTGTAGGGTTCCGCATCGGGTTTGTAGAAGCCGGCCTGTTCAGAAGTGACAATGACGTCAAATGGCACTCCCAGAAGATCCGCTGCGATGCGCCCCAACCGCTCCGAACAGTTGGTCACCACACCGAGCTTGTAGTGCGGCGCCAACTCGGTGAGCACGCGTTTGGCCTCAGGCCAAGGTTGTAACTGCGTCCAGCGTGCCTCCAGATTCTGCGCGGCCTCCTTGCCTAGTCCGACACTGATCGCAGCCTCTTCGACTAACGTTTCATAAGGCCGGTAGGCACCACAGCCGTAAGTCGCCTTCAAATAAGCCATACGCCAGGTGCGGCCCATTTCATCGGAACCTGCCACGCTATTCCATAGCGTCCATGAGTCCAGCAGAGCGGTGAGCAGATCAAACAGGACGAGCTTCACAGGTGTTTGCTGAAGCTTGTTTTCAATCGAATTCATATCAACTGCCCTTCTTGAAAGTATTTAAAGTTCAGCCACTGCTGAAATTTCCACCAAGGCCCCGTGATGGAGTGGACCACACGGAATGATCACTCTTGCGGGACGGTGTTGCCCCATTAGCGTTGAATACACGAGATTCACGGTCGGCCAGCAAGCAACATCAACGATGTATATTTGCACGCTGACCAAGTGACTAAGCGAAGCATCCGCTGCCTGAAGCACCGCTTCTACATTTGCCATTGCCTGAATAGTCTGGGCTTCTACTCCTTTGGGGAATTCCTGGGCATCTGGTGGAAACGGCAACTGGCCAGAAATGAAAAGAAGTTTTCCTGCCATGACCCCGTGTGAGTAATGCCCACCGGGTACAGGCAACTTTTCTGCTGTGATCAACTTCATTGGCCCCTCCTTGATCGATCAAAGTGAGTTCAGCTGAATGAATTACCAACCCGCGATGCGTGGCCAGTAGCCCACACTGTGCCCCTCGCTGATAACGTGATAACCCGCGTGCTGCGCCGAGGTGGCGCAGGCGTGGTTCGGCAGGATCCGCAGCAGCGTGCCCAAGGGCAGTAAGCTTGAGGCTTCAAGCTTCCCGGCCCGCGATGAAATGACCCCGTGCTCCTGATTGGTGGCGCTGACGATCAGGTCGCCGATGGGCTGGCCGCTGGCGTCACAGACGATGCCATAGCCCTGATCGACCGCCTGTCTGGCGGTACCACGATCACGGGAAAGTGCCATCCATCCCGCATCTGTAATGATCCAGCCTTTTTCAATCTGATGACCGATTACAGTCGTCAGAACCGAGACGGCGATATCTTGCACCTGACAAACGCCCAAGCCCGCCATGACCAGATCGAAAAAGGCGAATACACCCGCGCGTACTTCAGTCACCCCGGATAGATCCTCGGTAAAAAGTGCCGTGGGTGTCGAGCCGACACTGATGATCGACAGGTCGAAGCCTGCATTCGTCAGCATTTGGCTGGCATCGATAATCGCCGCGCGTTCATGCCGGGCGCTGGCTTCGATTTCAGCGATTGACTGACTGTCGTAAGACTTGCCGGCATGTGTCATCAGGCCGCTGACCCTGACGCCATTGGCGCTCAGCAGCCGCGCGATTTCCACCAGCAGCGGTGACTGCGGGCCAAGACCGGAACGGTGACCGTCGCAATCGATTTCCAGCAGAACATCAAAAACATGACCCGACGTTTCGGCGAATTCGGCCAGTAACCTGGCGGTATCCAGATTGTCGAGTACCAACTTTAGCTGTGCGCCTTTACCGATCAATGCAGCGGCATGAGCGAATTTGTTGGGCGCAATGCCGACGCCATACAAGATGTCGGTGAACCCGGCCTCGAAAAAGAAATCGGCCTCCCGCAGGGTTGAAACGGTGATCGGGCCGCGCCCGCCTGCAAACAATCGCTCGGTAACTTCTAACGACTTATTGGTCTTCACGTGTGGCCGCAATACCACGTTGAATGCTGCCAGCTTATTGCGCATCCGTTGGATGTTCGCATCGAGTTGATCGCGATCCAGCAATAAGGCGGGGGTTTCGATATGAGTGAATGCTGTCATGTCTGGTCTCCTGGAATAGCGCTATTCTAAGCCTCCAGTTTCAGATTAAAATTTAAACATTCTAATTCTAATATTCAGTGGTTCTTAATGAACGAGACAATTGATCTCCGCTTTCTCTTGGTCATCCGGGAAAGCGAGAGCTTGTTGGCCGCGTCACGCAAGCTGGGTCTGACGCCTTCGGCGGTGACCCAGCGACTTCAGCAAATGGAGAAAAAACTGTCGATTCGATTGCTGGATCGGTCAGCCCGGCAGCTGCGCTTTACCGACGAGGGCGAGTTCTTGTGCCAGCGTGGGGCCGAGCTGGTCGAGCAGTTCGATTCCCTATTGGCGGATTTGCAAGAGCGGCGCAGTGGCTTCGTCGGCAAGTTGAAAATCAACGCACCGTTCGGATTTGGGCGACTGCACGTGGCACCCGTCGTGGCAGCTTTCCAGCGCCTGCATCCAGATGTAGAGATAGCATTGAGTCTGTCGGAACAGCCTATGGTCGAAGCGACTGACCGATTTGATGTGGTTATCCATATTGGGGAACTGCGCACCTCCAACCTGGTGGGCCATCCCATTGCCCCCAACCGTCGCTACGTATGCGCCTCACCCGACTTTATTGAACAGCACGGTCTGCCGGAGCACCCCGACCAGCTGGCTACCCTGCCTTGCATTGCATTGCGGGAAAACAACGAAGACGTCACGCTCTGGCATTTCACGCGTGCGCGTAAAACACACAACGTGCGAATCCGCCCAGCGTTGAGCTGCAACGATGGAAGTGTTATTCGGCAATGGGCTTGCGAAGGGAACGGCATCATCATGCGTTCTGAATGGGACGTTGCCGATGCTCTGGCGGAGGGGACGTTGATACGACTACTGCCGGGTTGGAAACTGCCAGAGGCCAATATTGTTGCGCTGACGCATCAACGCGAAGGGTTGCCTGCGAGAACGCTCAAATTTCTGCGCTTCCTCCAGGATCACTTCCGGCCGCAACCACTCTGGCGACAATAGATTTTGCACCGCAAGCCAAGATTGATTGTTACCGGGCTGGAGGCCAAGGGGGATGCCTAGCGTTTGCTCAGCGCAGCCTCAACGGGAATATCAAGGATAAAGGTCGCGCCCTGCCCGGCCCCGTCGCTGTGCACGCTCAAGCTGCCGCCCATTTCCTGCGCGGCGAGCGCGCAGCTGTGCAGGCCGAAACCGTGACCATCCTTGCGAGTAGTGAAGCCATGGGTAAAGATCCGCGCCAAGTGCTCTGGCGCGACCCCGTTGCCGTTGTCGGCCACCGTGATACGCAATACTGATCCGTCGACAAGGGACGCGCAGAACGTGATGCAGGGGCTGCGATCGCTCACGCCATCCAGCGCCTGCCTGGCGTTGCGGATCAGGTTCACCAGAATCAGCAGCATCCGGTGCCGGTCCAGCGACAGCAGGGGCAAGTCGGCGATGTCCTTGACCACCGTCACCTCCTTGCGTGCCAGTGATCCGGCACTCATACGCAAGGCATCATCGATCAGCTCCGGGACCGGTACTGTCTCGACGACGCTGACAGCAACGGCATAGGACTGCTGGGCAGCGACGATGGTTTTGATGTGGTCGATGCCCTTGATGAGTTGCCCGAGCTCTTCGATGATGCCCTGCTGCTCTTCCGTCACCACTTGCGCCAGCTTGAGCAGGTAATCGGGCAGCATCCTTCCCTTGTTGTCCGTGGTCAGAAAATCGCTCAGGTCGTGGACGTGTTCGTTCATCAGCCGCGCCACTTTCCCCAGCCCCTGGGCCTTGGAGGTGCGCATCTGGCTGCTGACCAGTTCTGCCGATACGTTCACGCTGTTGAGGACGTTACCGACGTTGTGCAGCACAGTCGTGGCGATTTCGGCCATGCCCGCCTGGCGGGATTTTGCCTGCAGTTCGCTTTGCACCTGGCTCATGCGCAGCGCCGCGCGTACGCGAGCCTTGAGCTCCAGCGGCGAGAAGGGTTTGGCGATATAGTCGTCGGCGCCACTTTCCAGCCCGGAGATGCAGGCCTCGCTACCGCCGCGGGCGGTCACCAGGATTACCGGTAAATGGGCAAAACCGGCGCTTGCTTTGATCCTGGCGGTCAGGCCGAAACCGTCGAGCTTGGGCATCATCACATCCGAGACGATCACGTCGATGGGTCGAAGCTGCAGCAGTGCCCAGGCCTGCTCTCCATCCGTTGCGGTGGCGACGATGTAGTCGTTTTGCAGAAGCTCGCTGAGATAACTGAGCATTTCCGGGCTGTCGTCCACCACCAGCACTCTGGATCGCAGGGCATGTTCCGGATGCGGCTCGTCGTCTGCGCCTTGCGTCGAAGCGCGGTCGTTGCGACTGCCCTGGCGGCCATCGTCAAAACGCAGGTGGCGCTGCTCCATCGTACTGGTTGTGCCCGCCGATGATCGCTCAAGCATATGGCTGACTTCGGTCGGCAGGGTGTTCTGCTCAGCCCCCAGCGGAAGCCGGACAAAGAAGCGCGAACCCCGTCCAGGCTCGCTGTTGACGCCAACTTCGCCGCCCATCAGTTCGGCCAGGTCCTTGACCAGGGCGAGACCGATGCCGGTGCCGCTGTAATGGCGCGTGGCGGAGTTGTCGATCTGGGAAAAACGCTGAAACAACAGCGGCAGTTTGTCCGGCTCTATGCCGATTCCCGAGTCTTGCACCGCTAACTCAAATCGCTCGCCTTCGATCGGCGTCACTGCCAGGTGTACGGTGCCGCCGCCGGGCGTGAACTTGATGGCATTGCTCACCAGGTTGAGGAGGATTTTCTCGAAGTGCCGGGGGTCCAGAAACACCGTGCCGAGCGCGGGATCGATGCTGCAAGTCAAGGTGCAGCCTTTGCCCTCGGCAACCATGGCGGCGTCCTCGGCCAGCACCCCCACCGCCTTGTTCAAATCAACCGGCGAGGGACACAACTCGAACTTGCCAGCTTCGGCCTTGGAAAAGTCGAGGATGTCGTTCACCCGGTTCATCAAGCGCAATGCGTTGCGTTGGGCACGTTCGACCTGCACACGCCAGTCCGCTGGCGGGGTGTCCGCCGCCGAGAGCTGCTCCAGGGGCGCGAGGATGAGGGTCAGGGGGGTGCGCAGTTCGTGGCTGACCGTGGCAACAAAATCGCTCTTTGCCTGGTTGGCCGTCTCGGCCTGGTTGCGCGCCTGAATGAGTTCGACGGCCTGCGCCTCCAGTATGTCGGTCTGTTGGTGCAACGTGTCGGTCCGTTCGGCGACCATTCGCTCCAAAGAGGCCTGGACCTGCTGTCGCTCGGCCTCGGCCTCGGCCTCCAGCACCCGGATGCGCAGGGCATTCTCCTGGAACACCCGTACGGCGCGGGTCATGATTCCAATCTCGTCACCGCGCGCGGCGCTGGCCATCTCGGCGTTCAGGTCGCCGGCCGCAAGCCGGCGCATGACCGAGGCCAAGGCCACGATGGGCTGCGCGACAAATCGTGACGTGCTCCAGGCGATGGCACCGGCCAGCAGGACGGCGACGGTGCCCGCAACTATCGTCGCAAGCATGCCGCGATCGTTGTGGACCAAGGCGTCGGAGCGCGCTTCACCCGCAAAGCGCGCAACCAACAGGCCGGCACTCCGTGCCTCGTTGCGAACCTCGTCGCGCGCCGCGCTCAAGGCATTGCTCGCCTGATGGAACCTGGCGAAGGCCGCCCGGTAGCCGGCAATCTGTTCACTGACCGTCAGGGGCGTCGCCTTGGCTTGCAGTCCTACGGACGAAGGCAGAACCCGAGCGAGACGGGAGAGCTCGTCGAGAATCAGGCCGACAGAGCGGGCGGTTTCGGCCGACGGTGACAGGCGAAACGACAAGGTCTGCGCTTCCAGCGTGGCGACACGCTCGGCGAAACGCTTGGATAACGCGGCGGCGTTGTGCAGCAAGCCGGTCGCTGCCTGAATATCGCTTGCGTCGTGGCCGACGAGCCCATCCGCGTCAGCCAGCATCGCCTCGAGGCGCGCGGCCGCATCCCCGACGGCGGCGAGCTGCCGCAAAGCTTCGTCTCCCTGGCGTCTGGGGGCCTCGCCAAGGTGCTCTACCGCGACGCTGGCAGCAGCGACCGCCGCCGCCAACTGGTCAAGGATCTCCGTTTCCTGCGGCGCCCCCATCACCTCGCGCAGTTGCTCGACCACCGGCAGGAGCGCCGCGCAGGCGTTGCGCGCCGCGATGGCAGCCGCCGCATCCTCGGTCACCAACATCTTGGCCACATGGGCGGTGATGATCCGTTCGCCGTTGCGCAGGACATCCAGGATGCGGTGGGCGCTTTCGATGTCGCTCACCCGCGCCTCGTGCCCGGCGGTGCGGGCATCGAGCCCCTTCAGGCCATCGGCGATGCCCTGTTCGACGAGGATCGTCGCCTCTCGCATCCGCCCGTAGTGGGCGGTCATGTTCTCCGTTTCGCCATCCATGGTCAGGGTCGCCGCGCGCAAGGCAGTGATCGCTGCGGCGAGCCGCTCCAGGCTGCCCTTGAGCGATTGCGCCTCGGCCGCCGGAATGGCGCTGAGGCCGGCGATCGCCGTCGCCACCATGCCTTCGGCCTGGGACAGGCTCTCAGGATCGCGAGTGGCGATGAAGTTTTCCACACGCCCGGTGGCGCCGTTGACCGAGGCCAGGATCTCCGCCGAATGGCTGGCGGAATCCACCGCGCGGACCATGCCTCGCAAGCCATAGAGGTTCACCAGCGACACCGCCAGCATCAGGAACACCAGCGCGGCGACCGCCAGCCCGATCCTGACGGCAATGGGCCTGTCGGTGACGGGCTTGAATGTCACCATGGCGCTGCGCCTCCCCACTCCCCCGCCACTACTGCTTCGTAACCTCCGGCAAAGGCGTCGCCGGCGGCGCCGTATTGTTGTTGGCCGCGTCGATCATCGCGGCCACGGAAGCCTGGCTGTAAAAAGGATTGGCGGCGCCACCCACCGGCATGGTCGCGAGCCAGGCGTCCAGGTCTTTCGCATCGATACGCACCAGTGGCACTTCGACGAACTTCGGCACCTGCTTGCCCGCCAGAATCTGCTGGGCTACCCAGAAACCTACCTGGGAAACGCTGGGGGAGGCAGAAACAGAGACGGTCTCGTAGCCGTTGGCATCGCGCTCCTGTTTCCACAGGGCGAGTTCGTCCTGACGATTGCCCATCACGATGATCGGCAAAGGCCGCCCCGCCGCCTTGAACGCCATGGCCGCGCCATAACCGTCGCCTCCTTGAGTCGCCACGGCATCGATGCTCGGCAGCGACGGCAGCGCCAGCGCCACCTCTTTGCGGGCGACGGAGGCCGTCCAGTTCCCGTACACGGTCTTGGCGAACTTCAGGCCCGGATAGTCGCTGGCGGCCTTGCGAATGCCGTCGCTGATGTTTTTATCGGTGGCATCGCCGGCAATGCCGCGGATCTCCAGCAGCGTTCCGTTGCCCTTGAGGCGCTCGGCGATGTAATCCATCTCCACGCGGCCCATGGCGGACCAGTTGTAATCCACGGTATAGACGCAACTTTCGCTGACCAGGCTGGCCATGACCACCACCACGATGCCGGCATTGCAGGCATCGCGGATCACCCCGTTCAGCGCCGTGTCGGACGCGGCCAGGATGACGATGGCGTTCACGCCATTGACGATCATGTCCTGGATATGGGCCGCTTGTTCCGACGCCGAGTTGTTGGCGCTGACCACCGGAGCCTCGCGGATCAACCCATCCTTCTGCGCCTGGAGCGCGATCTCCTGCCAGTTGCGCACCATCACCTTGCGAAAATCGCTGCCTGCGTATGAATTGCTGAAGGCAATGCTATAGCTTGCGGTAGAGCCGCCGGCGGCACCGCCGTCGGCCGCTTGGGCTGGATGGGCGGCAAGCATCGCCAGCCCGGTCACGCAACCGGCGAAGCGCCAAAGGACGCTGTGGATCAAGGGCCATTTCAATAATGGAACCGGGCATGAAGTATCAGACACGTACAGACTCCTTTCCTTGGCGGCGACTGAAACCCGTGCAACGACGGTAGTGGCAATGAGCATAGTCCCAACGTGCCCGCTTCGCGCGGCCACGGAGGATTTCAGCCAGCCGAGCCCCCTGATCGCGCCACCTTCACAACGCCGCAGCCGCAACCCCTCGGGCACGCCAGGCAAAAGCCAGCACCATCAGCAGCCCCAGACCCGCCATTGCCGCGCCGGCCAGGGAAATCGCCGGGTAACCCAACCCCGCGTTGATCACCGCTCCGCCCAGCGCCGCACCAATCGCGTTGCCGAAATTGAAGGCACCGATATTCACCGCCGAAGCCAGATTGGGCGCGTCCTTGGCGGCTTCCATCACGCGCATCTGCAATGGCGGTACCAAGGCAAAACTGGCGATACCCCAGATGAGGATGGCAACCGCGGCCGGCAGCGGCCAGCGCATCAGTACCGTGAACGCCAGCAAGACGAGAATCAGCACGCTAAGGGAAACGATCAGGGTACGGTCTATCGAGCGATCCGCGGCCTTGCCGCCCCACATATTGCCCAGCGTCAGCCCCACGCCGAACAGCACCAACATGGCCGTGATAAAGGCGCTGGAGGCATGAGTCTCGCTGGTCAGGATCGGAGCGATGTAAGTGAAGACGGTGAACATTGCGCCCGAGCCGACTACGGTCAGGGCCAACGCCCCGAGCACCGGGCCGCGGCCCAGTACACGGATTTCCGCCAGCACCCCGCTGCTTTGCGGCGCCGGCAGGTTGGGCAGCGCGAACCACAACGCGGCCATAGCCACTACGCCCAATCCGGTAATTCCCCAGAACGCGGTGCGCCAGCCAAACAAATCGCCAAACCAGGCCGCCAGCGGCACACCGCCGATGGTCGCCAGGGTCAGGCCCATGAACATGGCCGCGACCGCCCCGGCACGTTTTTCCGGGGCGACCACGCTGGCGGCGACGATGGAGCCAACGCCAAAAAACGCACCGTGGTTCAGTGAGGTCACCACCCTGGCGACCATCAGGCTGTAGTAATCGGTCGCCAGCGCTGACATCAGGTTACCCAGGGTGAAAATCGCCATGAGTCCGATCAGCAGATAGCGTCGGGGAATTCTGCCGGTGGTCAAGGTCATCAGCGGCGCGCCGAGCAGCACGCCCAGGGCGTAGGCACTGACCAACAGACCCGCGGCGGGAATGGAAACGCCGAGATCCGCGGCGATGCCCGGCAACATGCCCATGGGGGCAAACTCGGTAACGCCGATGCCAAAGGCACCAATGGCGAGTGCGACAAGCGGTGGATTGATACGCATGGGAAGCCTCCTTATCTATGCCGCAAATGCTACGATTCGGCCTTTGCAAGCGGTAGATAGCATTTCTGGCAAGCACCTTTGCGTGGGGAGCACAAATGGACTTCAACGGCAGATCAGGTGAAATGGCCATGTTCGCCACGGTGGCGCAGGAAGGCAGCCTGTCGGCCGCAGCGCGTGTATTGGGGCTGACCCCTTCGGCGGTCAGTCGGATCATCGCGCGAACCGAACAACGGCTTGGCACCCGCCTGCTGTTGCGCACCACCCGCTCGATCACCTTCACCGCCGAAGGCGAGGCTTACCTGCGCGCAGCCCGGCGTATCCTCGCCGACATGGCTGAGGTCGAAGAGGCCATCGCTGACCAGGGCGTGCCCAAGGGCCGTTTGCGGGTCAGTGCCGCCCTCGGCCATGGGCGGCAGACCATCGTTCCTCTGGTGGCCGCATTCAGCGCCCGCTACCCGAACATCGTCGTCGACCTCACCCTTGGCGACGAAGTGGTCGATATTCTCGGCGGCCAGGCCGATGTGGCGGTGCGGTTTGGCCACCTGCCCGACAGTCCGCTGACCGCGCGCAGGATCGGCGACACCGGCCAGGTGGTGGTAGCTTCTCCCGAGTATCTGCAACGACACGGCACCCCTCGGGAACCGGAAGACCTGCTGCGGCACAACTGTCTGCGCTTCAACTTCCGTCGCGCCGAACCCAACTGGCCGTTCACCCGCGACGGCAAAGAGTTTTCCCTGAAGGTCAGCGGCAACATCGAATGCAGCAGCGGCGAGGCGCTGGCACAGTTCGCACGGCTGGGGGCTGGCATCGCCCGTATCGGCGAGTTCAGCGTGGCCGAGGACCTGCAACGCGGCGATCTGGTATCGCTGCTGGATACCTGGAACCCCGGAGACCGGGAGCCGATCCATGCCGTCTTCGTGGGGGGTGCGGCGATGCCGGCGCGGGTACGGGTGTTTGTGGACTTTCTGCTGGAGCAGCATCGGATGTGAGGTTGAGCTGTATCTCACGCATGAACAGATTCGGCCCCTGCGCAGAAAATACCGACAGCGCTGAATGCGTTGACAATCCAGCTGCTAAGCTCAGTTTCGCTCCAGACCATAAGCCATAACAACTCAAAGAAAGGTAAGGCAGCATGAGCACGGTACAGCCTCCGACCACGTCAAAGTCCGCGAAATGGCGCTTCAAGGCAGGCATCGCGATTCTTTGCCTGATGCTCACGTTATGGTTGCTGGTGCCGCTGGCGGCGGCTGCGGATGTACCCCGCTCCACCATTGCGGCGATCACCGGCGCGCTGTTCATCATCAACAAGGTGCTGTTGCTGCTGGTCATCGCGGTGATGGGCAAGGCAGGTTTTCAAGAGCTCAAGCAGAAGGTGTTCGGTTATGTGTCGGGCCTTGTACCCAGTGCCGAGCAGGAGGTCAGCGTCACCCGCCACCGTATTGGCCTGGTGATGTTCTGCCTGCCGTTGCTGTGCTCTTTTCTTGAACCTTATATCGATGCCTTCGCGCCCGGCTTTCGCCCCAACAGCTGGGCGTTGCAACTGCTTGGCGATGTCCTGTTGGTTGGCAGCTTCTTCGTCCTGGGGGGCAATTTCTGGGAGAAACTGCGCGCGCTCTTTATCCGCTCCGCTCGGGTCACCACCGCCGACGCGATCTGAGGCAACGCCCGGATCGCCGCCCCGGCGCGCTATCAGTATTTCTTCAATGGCCATGACTTGCAGGTGCCGATATGCCCGATTCGCCCAGTTCCGTCGAGCCTGAGTTACAAACCGAACCGCTTCCTGAAAAGCCTGCGCCAGCCAATCCGCTAAGGCGCATTGCCCTGGGCGTTGCAGTGTTGATCGCCGTGCTGTTCACCCTCTCGATTTTCATGGAGCGCCGCACGCCCTCGACGTCACAAGCCGTGGTGCAAGCCTATGTGGTGGAAATGGCTGCCGAGGTGGGTGGCCGTGTGACAGAAATTACGGTGCTCGACAATGCCCGGGTGAAGACCGGCCAGGTGCTGTTT
Organism: Pseudomonas sp. Z1-29; assembly: GCF_051131995.1. Taxonomy (NCBI): domain Bacteria; kingdom Pseudomonadati; phylum Pseudomonadota; class Gammaproteobacteria; order Pseudomonadales; family Pseudomonadaceae; genus Pseudomonas; species Pseudomonas sp. Z1-29. The sequence continues at coordinate 3,585,097 of NZ_CP071645.1, forward strand.
CGTATCGACCCGCAGCCTTACAGGCTTGTCGTCAGCGAGGCAGAGGCACGGCTGGAGGAAGCCGGCCAGGCAGTGGGCGCCAGCACCGCCTCGGTGGATGCCGCCCAGGCGCAGCTGGTGTCGGCGCGAGCGCAGCGCGACAACATTCGCGAGCAAGCCCGACGGGTGAATCAACTGGTTGAGCGTGGCGTGTTTGCCGCCGCCCGCCAGGATGAAGCGAAAGCCTCGCTGGGCTCCGCCGAGGCGGCCGTCAGCAAGGCCCAGGCCGACCTGGAACGGGCGCGCCAGCAACTGGGGCCCAAAGGCAACGACAATCCGCAGTTCAAGCAAGCCCTGGCCGCGCTGGAAAAAGCCCGGCTCGATCTGGTGCGCACCGAAGTCATCGCACCCGCCGACGGCGTGATCACCCATCTCCAGCTCGCGGTCGGTCAGGTCGTCAGCGCCGGCCAACCGGCACTGACCTTCATCGACAGGGGCACGGTATGGGTGTCTGCCGCGTTCAAGGAAAACAGCCTGGAACATGTGCAGGCCGACGATCCGGCGGAACTGGTGTTCGATGTATTGCCGGGCCGTGTGTTCAAAGGCCGTGTTGAAAGCGTCGGCTGGGGTGTCGCGCAACAGGGCAGCAGCAACTCGGCCCTGCCCTCGGTGCGCAACCAGAGTGGTTGGGTGCGCGACCCGCAGCGCTTTCCGGTACGCCTGATAGTGGAGGAACCGCACCCGATCGGCCCGCGTTACGGCTCGCAGGTGAGCGTGGTGATCTATACCGATGACAACCCCATGACTAACGCACTGGGGGCATTCATGACACGCCTGGGCGCCTGGCTGAACTATGTCAATTGACGGGCAGGCCGAACTTGAGCTGCTGCGGATCAAACGCCAGGGATTGCGTGTCGCCCTGGCAGTGACCGTGGGCTTGTGCGCGGGTCTGGTCCTGGGCGAGGTCCTGCCGTTTCTCGCGCCCTTGTTCGCCGTCCAGTTCCTCTTGGCGAGCCGCCGCGCGCCAGCGCTGTCTCAAGGGTTGATAACGTTGCTGGTGAGTATGCTCACCGGCGCGCTGCTGGTGGGTGTGACGGGTATGTTCGGTGAGCGGCCATGGATATTGCTGCCGCTGCTTTGGCTGTTTTATCTCGCCTGTTTTACCGCGCAAGGCCGGCAACCTGGCGGCGCGGGACCAGCGCTGATGCTGGTGATCGCCATTGTGGTGCCGATGCTCGATATCGCGCAGAGCGATCTGGGCGAGTCCATTGTGCTGGTACTGGTCGAGGCGGTCGGCCTGGGTTTGCTGCTGGCCTGGGGCGCCCATGCGCTGCTGCCCGACCCTGCTGGTGAACATGCCAAGCAGGCAGCCGCCCAGCCGCACGAGCAGACGCTGGTGATTCGCCAGGCCATGGCCAGCGCGACGATTCTGCTGACCATGGTTGCCCTGTGCCTGAGCGATCCACGGCTGGCCACGGCGATCGTCGTACCGATCACGGTGGCCTCGTTGCTTAGCCAGTTTTCCCTGGGCATGAGCAGCCGCACAGCCCTTGGCCTGGTGCTGGTCAACCTGCTAGGCGGGATGGCGGCGTCTGTAGCCTTCACGCTGTTTGAACTGCGCCCGACCCTGTGGCTGGTGGCGCTGATCCTGTTGCTGGTAAGCCTGCTGTTTGCCGGCAAAGCCGCCATCGGCAACGCCACTGGCAAGATATTCGGCGGCGGGCTTATCACCTTCGTTATTCTGTTCGGGCTCGGTGTATCGCCACTGCCAACAGAGACGCCACAGCTGTTTTCCAGCCGAATCGCCTACGTGCTGTTTGCAGTGGTCTATGCCATTGGCCTGGCCGCGCTGCTGTGGCCAACCGCGCGCGTATCGGCGCCTCGACCGCAATCGGTGTAGGTGATCCAATCCTGCAGGACGCGCGTCTGCTTGCGGTGCGGCCGTTGTCTAGTCTGGTTTTACAACAGCCGGCACAGCCATTCGGGCAAAGACATACAGCAGCATCCCCACCAGGATAAGTGCCCCGCCTCGCAGCCACGTACCCAAGTCTTGCTGACTCAGCAATAAGAGGCAAGACAGGATCGCCAGCCAGGGTACCCAGGTGGGAACCTGAAAATGTTCTTCCGCAACCTTGTCCTTGCGTAACACCAGCACGGCCATGTTGGTGCTGAGGAACACGAACAGTAAAAGCAGCACCACGGTTTGCGCCAAGGTCGCCAACGTTCCTGTCAGCGTCAGTGCGATGGCTACGAGCGTCGTTGCAATAATCGCCGCCCACGGTGTGCGCCTATGCGGCAGGACCCGTCCCAAGACATCCGGCAACAGCCCCAGATGGGCCATCCCATAAGTGAGTCGACTGGCCATGATCATGGTCAGCAGCGCTCCGTTGGCCACCGCGATGAGCGCGATAAAGGCGAACAGGCGCGGCGAAATGTCGAGCCCGGAAGCCCGAACCACTTCGAGTAATGGGGCCGATGTGGCAAGCAGTTTTTCCGTTGGCAAAACTGAAGACGCGGCGACCCCAACAGCCATGTAAACCACCCCTGCGGTAATCAGCGCCGCAAACAAGGCCCGTGGGTATACCTTGCGAACATCCTTGATCTCTTCCGCGAGATTGGCGGACGTCTCAAAACCGACAAACGAATAGAACGCGAGCAACGCCGCGCCCAATACCGCCAGCATCGGACTGACCCCAGGCTTGAACTCCAGCGCCCTTGCCAGTTCAGCTTCGCCAGAACTGAAAAAGTAACCCGCAGCAACGATGACCAACATCAGCCCTGACAGCTCGATCACGGTCATCAGCAGATTCGCCCCCAGAGATTCCTTGATTCCTCGCGCATTCAAGAGGGCAATGACCAGCAGGAAAATCAGCGCAGCAACGTGGGGTGATACCTGGATGAATGCGCCAAGATAGTCCCCCGCGAAGGCCAGCGAGAGACCGGCCGCGCTGGTCACCGCCGCGGCGAGCATGCAAAAACCAACCAGGAACGATATCAGCGGTGACTTGAAAGCCTTTTCGGCAAACACCGACGCCGCGCCCGCGTGAGGATATTTCGAGACAAGTTCGGCGTACGAACCTGCCGTCAACATGGCGAAGAACAACGCGATCAACAACGGCACCCAAATCGCCCCGCCTACCTCTCCGGCGATGGTACCCGCAAGGGCATAAACGCCAGCGCCCAGTACATCGCCCAGGATGAACAGAAACAGCATCGGCCCCGTGATGGCGCGGCGCAAAGAGGGCTTGGGTTGTGACCGGTTCACTGTCATTTGAGGCTCTGCCAGGGGGATTTTTTTCGCAAGATTCATTCGAGCGTCATGCCCTCGCATAACCTCTGAGCAGTGGAAAAATTCGCAGGGTAAAAGTTCACTAAATTGCCAGCGGAGGAAGAGCTCCCGCCAGGCACTATCATGCATCTGTAGGATGGCAGTCTTGCTTTAGTGGGCCAATAATCGCTCCCAGGCCCTGCCCACGTCCAAACGACGTTCCGGCCCTCAATGACTTCGTGACGAAAACAATAAGAACGTCGCATAGAGGTACATACGAATGAGCCGTCATGATCATGGTCACGCCTGCCTCCTTGAGGCCTTCAGCGCAATGACACTGGAGCTCCAGCGCCTGGCGCAGGACAAGAACATCGAGCATTTCCACGAAGCGGCGCTGAGCTGCATCAGCCAGCTGTTGCCCTTCGACAGCGCCTGGTGGGGCCGCGGCGCGTTGGTTGACGGACTGCCTGAAGAACACAGCTCCTATCTACATGAACTGCCCCGCAGCTACCTGTCGGACTGGCAGTCGATTCGCCATATCGATGTGACTGTCGCCAGGGCCCACGATGTTCCGGGGCGAGCGGTCATCGTCGACATGCGCAACCCTGCCAGCGGCTCCGGGCTTAACTGGCTCGGCCAGACGTACGCCATCGGCGAGTTGCTGTGCGTGGTGTACATCGACCCGCAAACCCACCTCAGCGACCACCTCGCACTCTATCGCGCCCCAGACGCGGCACGCTTCACCGAGCAAGACTGCCTGTTGCTGAACAATCTCATGTTGCACCTGGTGGCGGCGGTATCCGCCAATCAGATTCGCACCCTGGTGGCGATGCGCGAGGCCCTCACGCATCCGCGCAACCTCGCGCTTGCCGTGTGCGACCAACGCGGCACCCTGCACTGCGCGGAACGTGGCTTCGTCGACTTGCTGTTGGGCGAGTGGCCGGACTGGACCGGCCCTTGCCTGCCGGTGGCGATGAACGCTGACGGCTATGAAGGCAAGCACTTGCAGATCGAGGCATCGACGGTCGGCGACTTGCTCCTGCTGGCCGCCCGCAGCCGCACGGTGCTGATGCAGCTGAGCCCACGGGAAAACGCCGTGGCCCAGGGTTTCGGCGAAGGCAAGACCTACAAGGAAGTTGCCCGCGACCTGGGCATGTCCCCCAACACCGTGCGCCACCACATCCGGGCGATCTACAGCAAGCTCGGAGTCAAGGACAAGGCCCGTATCGCCCATCTACTGCATGCCCCACCCGACTGATCCGCACCGCTGACTTGCGCTGAATTTTTCGCTGTCGTTTTGACGGCCACGGGACGCCTTTGTCCTTTTTTTGCCCCTCTGCCATCGACAGGCGAGCCATTCGCCGCACAACAACTCAAAGAAGAGATGCAATGCCAATGACCAAGACTTTCACGCGCAATGCCGCACTGGCCCTGATCGGTGGCTTGTCGAGCCTGCACGCCAGTGCCGCCGACCTCAATGCCCGGGATTTTTTCGGCGCGCCTTCAGGCACCAACCTGGGCGTGGTGTATTTGCCGGCGAGCCGCGCTGACGACTTTCACGGCCCGGCCGACAGCACCGGCAAGGCCGACCTCAAGGTCAACGCCATGGCTTACCGTCAGGTATTTTTCACCGACGTCTGCGGCACCCTGTGCACTCCGCAGTTCATCGTGCCCTTTGCCGACATCAACGCACGCCTGCCAGGTGCCAGCCAACACACCGGGGAAAGCGGCTTTGGCGACCCTCAGGTCGGCGGCACGCTGTTCATCATCAATGACCCCGCCTCACGCACCTATAGCGGCTTGCTGACCCTGATCACCCTGCCAATTGGCGAATACCACGGCAAAAATCCAGACGTATCGCCCGGCGCCAATCGTTGGGGCGCGACCTTCGTTTACAACTACACCCAGGGCATCGGCGAAAAATGGGTATTGGAGGCGAACCTCGAAGCCCAGCTCTACGGTAAGAACGACGATTACTTTGGCAGCGAGCTGAAACAGGACCCGCTGTATCGCCTGCAGGCCTTCGCGTCCTACGACTTTACGCAAAGCACCTACGGCGCATTGCGACTGATCCACGCCGATGGCGGCGAGCTGCGGATCAATGACCAGCGCATCGATGACACTCACAAGCGCTACACCCAGGTGGGCTTCGAGGTCGGCCACTGGCTGGATAAACAGAACCAGGTGATGTTCGGCCTTTCGCAGAACGTTGCTACCGATAACGGCTATCACGGCGCCGACGCACTGCTGCGTCTGGTCCATGTGTTCTGAATTCATTCACCGGAGTTTCCCCATGAACACCCAGACCCAACCGCTGGTGCATGAGCGTCTGCGCGCATCATCTGAACGGGCGCTGCTGGCAGCCATCGTGCTGTTCGCCGCCATCACCCCGACCATTCTCATGGCCGCACCGGCCATTGCGGCGCAACTGGCGACTCAATGGCAGTTGAGCCCGTCACAGATCGGCGACCTTTTCTCCGCCGAACTTGGCGCCATGAGCCTGGCCACCCTGCCCGCTCTGTGGTGGCTGAAACGTATCGACTGGCGCCGCGCCGCATTGCTGGCGGGTGTCGTGTTCATTGCAGCAAACCTTTTATCAGTGCTTGCTGCCGACTACTCGATACTCCTGGCGTTACGCTTTTGCAGTGCCCTGGCGGGCGGTTCGTTGATGATCATCTGCCTGTCCAGCGCCGCGTCAACAGCCAATCCCGGTCGCGTCTATGGGTTATGGGTGCTGGGGCAACTGGTCGTCGGGGCGATCGGTTTGAGCATCCTGCCTCGGCTCTTCGAACACTTCGGGCTATCGGCGTGCTACGTGATCCTCGCAGGGTTGATGACGGTCTTTTTGCCACTGGCCCGCTATTTTCCGCAAGGCAGCCCATCGGCTGAAACAACCGCCGAGCATGTCGCCGTCGCCTCGCTGTGGAAAGCCGCGCTGGGCATTCTGGGGGTCTTGAGTTTCTACATTTGCCTGGGCGGCGTGTGGACCTTTATCGGCTCCATCGCCACCCAGGCAGGTATCTCCGCCGAGTCCAGTGGCAAGGTTCTGGCCCTCGCCACGGTGATGGGCATTGTCGGAGCGGGCTGTGCCTCACTGATCGGCGACCGACTGCCACGCTTGCTGCTGTTGCTGCTGGGCTACGCCCTGATGGCCGGCTCAGTGCTGTTGCTGCGAGGTCAACCCGAAATAATGCAATTTGCCGTGGCGGCGCTGCTGTTCAAGTTCACCTGGACCTTCATCCTGCCGCTGATTCTGGCCTGTCTGGCCGACCTCGACCGCTCCGGGAAACTGATGAACGCCTCCAACCTGGCGATCGGCGGTGGCCTGGCTATCGGCCCGACAGTGGCGGGCCGGCTGATCGAAGCCAGCGGCGGCTTCCAATCGCTGCTGATCGGCGGGACGTGCATCACCCTGCTCTCCCTGGCGTTGATGCTCGGCAGCCGCCCAAACGCATGAGTGGCCTTATTACCCCTAAAGAAAATGGAAAGACGATGAGCCGAAAAAGTGCATTTTTCTTCGACGAACTCAGCCTCTGGCACAGCGCCGGGTTGCATGCCTTGACCTTGCCGGTGGGAGGATGGGTACAACCACCTGCCGCTGCGGGCCACGCTGAATCGCCGGAAACCAAACGCCGTCTGAAGAGCCTGCTAGACGTTTCCGGCCTGACCCGTCATTTGCAGGTACGCAGCGCCAACGCGGCGACCGATGAAGATCTGCTGCGGGTTCATACATCCGGTTACCTGCAACGCTTCAAGACGATGAGCGATGCCGGGGGCGGTGAGTTGGGGCCGCACGCGCCCATCGGGCCTGGTAGTTATGAAATAGCCAAGCTCTCTGCCGGGTTGGCCATCGCCGCGGTCGATGCCGTGATCGTCGGGGAAGCCGACAACGCATACGCCCTGTCGCGCCCGCCAGGCCATCACTGCCTCGCCGAGAGCGCCATGGGCTTTTGCTTCCTGGCCAACATTGCCATCGCCATTGAAGCCGCAAAAGCCCGCCGTGGCCTGGGCAACGTCGCGGTGATCGACTGGGACGTACACCATGGCAACGGCACACAATCCATCTTCGAAGAGCGTGGTGACGTGCTGACCATCTCACTGCACCAGGACGGTTGTTTCCCGGCGGGTTACAGCGGTGAAGCTGATCGCGGCCGTGGCGCGGGGTTGGGTGCGAACATCAATATTCCGCTGCCGCCTGGCAGCGGCCATGAGGCTTACCTGTACGCGATGGAACGCATCGTGATCCCGGCACTGGAGCGCTTCGAGCCCGAAGTGATCATTATCGCCTGCGGCTACGACGCCAACGCCGTCGACCCGCTGGCCCGCATGCTGTTGCACAGCGACTCGTTCCGACAGATGACCTGCCTCGTGCGTAAAGCCGCCGAGCGCTTGTGCCAGGGCCGTCTCGTCCTGGTGCACGAAGGTGGATACTCAGAAGCGTATGTACCGTTTTGCGGGCTGGCGACCCTTGAGGAACTGGCGGGCGTGAGGACTGCCGTCACCGATCCCATGCTGGAATTTGTCCAACTGCAGCAACCGAAGGAGGCGCTTGCGGCGTTTCAGCGGCAGTTGATCGATGAGTTGGCCCACACGCGCTTGGCCTAGGCGCTGGCACGCCTGAGCGAGAGACAAGAACCGATGCCATGACTGGCATCGGTTCTTGATACGCGCCTGACCCTTCTACGCCCGCATGCTGCGAAGCCAACCCTCGAGTCAAGCGTTGGAGGTCGGGCTTGCAAGGTCACTGTTCAGACAAAGTTCCGCACAAACGCCACCGCCCGCCAGGTTGTAAAGGCGTAACGTGCAGCCAATCTTGTTTGTCACCATCTGCACGATGGCCAATCCCAGGCCCGCGCCATTGACATTGCCGCGACTGTAAAAGCGCTCGAACAGCCTTGCGATTTCCCCTTCATCGATCCCCGGGCCGGCGTCTTCAACCCTCAAGCAGACCCTGCCCGCCTCATCCTTGCGCACCACTACAGCCACCTCGCTCCCTGGGGGAGAAAAGTTGAGGGCATTGGTCACCAGGTTCTGCAGGACAATGGCCAGTGCTACCGGCTCGGTTTGCACCCAACACTCTTCATCACACTCCAATACCAATTCCACGTTCTTTTCCATGGCCAGTGGCGTGAGTTCGGCCAATTCTTCACGGACCAGTTCGGCGAGTTGCACGCGTTGATACACGGGGTTGTTCAGCTGCGGTTCGATGCGGGCCATGGTCAAGAGCTGGCTGGCGATGCGGGTGGCGCGATCGACCCCGTTGACCAGGAAATGCAGCGCCTCGCGCCGCTGTTCTTCAGTCACCGCGGTTTGCGCGTTCTGCGCATGGATGCGCAGGATCGCCAAGGGTGTACGCAGCTCGTGAGCGGCGTCGGCGATGAAGCGACGCTCGCGCGCCAATAGACCATCGACCTGGTCCAACAGGCGATTCAGCGCGGTTTGCATGGGCTCAAGGTCGCTGGGCAGAGGCTTGAGATGCAACGGCTGCAGAGTCTCGGTGGTGCGCCCACGGATAGAAAGGGCCATGGCCCGCAAGGGGCTGAGGCCCCAACCGATGACCAGCCAGATCAACAGCGCCAGCAGCGGCACTCCGATCAGGCTGGGCCAGAGGGTATGACGCACGATGCGCTGGATCAGGTCCTGGCGAATGTCGTCGCGCTCGCCCACCCAGATCAGCAGGTCCTGTTCAGGGTCGGCAAGGAGAAAGGCGCACCAGTCGTTGCCGTTATCGACGATGTCGTGGGAACCCAGGGTGGCCAGCGACGCATCGAGAACCGGTGCGCCGGCGGAGCGCACCAGTAGCTGACCATCCCTGCGCCACACCTGGAAGGTCAAGCGCGTTTCATAAGGATGGGCAACGCCGTTTTCACCGACGCGACTCATGGCCTGGTCGAAGGCCTGGTACAGGCGGTTCCAGTCAGCTTCGCCGGGGTCGCGTTGGCGCAGCACGCCTTGCAGCAGCCGCGCGCTTTGGGCCAGTTGGGCGTCGTAGACTTCTTCTATTTCCTGGTGGCTATCGCGCAGCACCAGCCAGCTGATCAGGGCGTCACCCAACAGGATCAGGGCCAATACAGGAATTAGGATGCGCGCCCGCACGGAGGTCATGGTTTGAGCGCCAGTACGTAGCCGACGCCGCGCACGGTGCGGATCAGCTCGCTGGATAACTTTTTTCGCAGGTTGTGGATCAACACTTCCAATGTGTTGCTCTCGACGCGGTCCTGCCAGCCGTACAGCGCGCGGGACAAGCGCTCGCGGGTTACCACTTTGCCGGGGCGCACCATCAGTTGGTGGAGCAGTTGATATTCCATGGGGGTGACGATGACGTCCGCATCCTGATAGCGCACCTGCTGAGTGGCCGGGTCAAGGCTGACGCCGGCGTGTTCAAGCATCGGTTGCGCGCGGCCCTGGCTGCGGCGCAGCAAGGCGCGCACGCGGGCCTTGAGTTCTTCGACGTCGAAGGGTTTCACCAGATAGTCGTCGGCGCCAGCGTCGAGCCCGGCGATGCGTTCGGCGGTGCCGTCGCGGGCGGTGAGCACCAGCACCGGTAAATCGTGCTGCTCGGCGCGCAGTTGTTGCAACAGGTCGAGGCCGTCGAGGCGTGGCAGGCCGAGGTCGAGCAGCAACAGCTCAAAGCTTTCGCTGCGCACGGCGTGCAGGGCCGCGACGCCATCCTGCAGCCAGTCCAGCGTGTAGCCTTCGGCACCCAGGGCTACGCGAATTCCCTGGCCGAGGGCACGGTCATCTTCGACAAGGAGCAGGCGCATGGCAAAATCTCTGTAGGAATCGGCGGCATCATGCCGAGTTCTGGCCGGGGGCATTTCAGCAAATGTTACGACTCGTTGCCAACTAAGGTTGCCCTAAGGTTGGTTTTGCACTGTGCAATCTCCCACATCCGCTGAGAGCTTTTCCATGCGCAAAATTCTCCTGTTGTCCCTGATTATCGCCAGCCCCCTGGCTGTCGCCGGTCCGCAATGCACCACCGCGGAGCGTTCGCAATGGCAAGACCAAAAAGCCTTCCAGGACAAGCTCAAGGCCGAAGGCTACGAGATCAGCAAGTTCAAGGTGACCGATGGCAACTGCTACGAGATCTACGGCTTCGACAAGGACAAGCGCAAGGTCGAAATCTACCATGACCCGGTCACCGGAAAAGCCGTGAAGACCGAGATCAAAGGCTGATGCCAGGCGAATCCTTACGCCTGTGGGACCCGTTGGTGAGACTGTTTCATCTGTCTATCGCCGGGGTCTTTGTCGCCAACTACTTCTTCAACGAAGCAGGCGACGACTGGCACGTCTGGCTGGGCTATTACGCCATGGCCTGGCTGCTAGTACGAACGGTTTGGGGATTTGTCGGACCACGCAGCGCACGGTGGGCGGACTTCTGGCCCACGCCAGAACGTCTGGGTGCTCACGTGCGCTCGTTGCTCAACGGTCGGCCACAACACCGCCTGGGCCATTCGCCGCTTGGCGCGCTGGTGATGTTGTCGATGTTGCTGGCATTGCTGACTATCGGCATCAGCGGCTTCCTGATGCAGGAAGTCGATGCCCTCTGGGGCGCCGATTGGCCGCTGCAACTGCACGAAACCGCCGCCAACACGCTGCTCGGTCTGGTGTGTGTGCATGTGCTGGCAGCCGTTATTGAAAGTATCCAGGTCCGCGACAACTTGCCGTTATCCATGCTCACCGGTCGCAGGAAGCGCCTGCCGGACGAACGTGCGCAGTAACATTTAATGACGCCGAGCTTGCAGGGTGACTATTGATGGGTGTCCGCTTCCTCAGCCGGATAAAACTCGCCCTCCTTCCCCATCTTGTTCAGCCGTTCGCGCGCGATCAGCTCAACGCTGGCCACGGCGGCCTGATCGTCAGGGTTGACCCACTGCAAGCACAGGCGCTGGACATTCTGATCGTGGGTGCCCTCGCTGAGCATTTCGTGGGTGAACACCTGGGCACCCCGCCATAGGCATAGCTGGGTATGAGTCCCACCGAGCCATATCTCGTTGAATGGTCCAAGGTCGGTGGTAGCCAGCTGATCCACGGTGATTGTCTTATCCATTGCGCTGTACCTTGCCAATGAGTAGATTCAGGTAGACTTACAGGCGCAGCGGGTCGTTCCCTGCGTCTGACGAAAGCCCAAGACAGGTCTGGCTTAAAACACGGATTGAACCCCTTACTTCTCGATGATCTCGCCGCGCATCGGTGCCAGCCGTGCGATCAACCGATTTTGCACCGGCACCGGAACACGCTGTTCATCCATTGCAGCGATCAGGTCTTCAACCAAGGCATTAAAGTCACTGCGGCTGATGTTCTGCCCCTTGTGACTCTCGGCCATGCTGTCACCGGTGTAGGTGCAGGGGCCGCCGGTTTCCAGGCAAAATTGCTCGATCAATTTGTCGCGCAGCCGCTCGATATCAATCTTGCGAAAGCGCTCTACGATACGTTCATCACGCGCGATGTTCAGCAGCATGCCCTCGACGATCCGGGTGATCCCGGCCTGTGCGCCGAGGTCTTGATAGAGCGAGTCGTCCCTGGGCAAGGATTGTGCGCAGGCGCTCAACAGCCCGATCAGCACCAGCAGGACAATGCGCATCAAAAACTCCCCTGCACCGAAAGATATGTGCCGTTCTGGCGGTCGAGCGTCGCGATTTCGCCCAGCCGCGCGTAGGCCAGCACCACCGACAGATGTTTATTGGGAAAGTAACCGACGAACAGATCAGCCCAGTCACTTTCCCCGGCAAAGGACAGGTTGTCCGGTTTCTGCCGATACTCGACGCCCAGTGCCCAGCGCGGATTGAGCAGCACCGCCAGGGAGCCCTCCTTCAGCACGCTACGAGTATCGCGACGGTCACCGCCGAACCCGAGCAACCCCAGCTCATTGGCACGGCTGTAGCGCAGGCTGCCATTGAGCAGCAGGTTGTAGCCAAACGCCCCGCCCATGAATAACCGACTGGCAGCCAGATAGCCTTCGGTGTCGCTGTCCCGCCTGGCGCCGACCAGGCTCGGGATCAGGAAGTTGTTCTGGTGTTTGTACTCCAGACCAAGGGAAACCTGCGGCAAATCGTCGTAGATCACGTCACCGAACAAACGCACCTTCATGGCAAAGATGTCCTGGCCGAGGTTATCGTCGGGCAGGTTCAGCTTGTTCACCAGCGAACCCAGGTCGAAACGCTGCCGGGCAAAAGACAGCTCGACCCGGTTGTCGTAGGCCACGGCCAGCCCGGCGACATCCAGCCGATAATCCGGCAGATTGACCGAGGTCGCGAACGCAGTCGCCCCCCATTCGTTTTTTTCGCCGTAACCGGCCAGCACTGCCCACGGCGTGATCCCGCCGCCGGCGGCACCCTCCAGGCTGCTGGCGCCACCGGTCGCGATCAAACGCCCGCCGTCGGCAGAAACAACCTGAAGGGCGAGTCCTGTGCAACAGGCGATCGATAGCCACAAACGTGAACTCATGATGTTCAATGAACCAGCGAAGAATGAAGATTCAAAGGCAACGCCACCCAGGCCTCGAACGCCGCGGCGGTCAGCGGTCGGCTGATCAGGTAGCCCTGCGCGGTATCGCAATGCCAACGCTCGAGTAATCTCAGGCTGTGTTCATATTCAACGCCTTCGGCAACGACCTTGAGCCCCAGGTTATGACTCATTTCGATGGTCGAGCGGACAATTACCGCATCTTCGCTGGTGTCATGCAGGTCTCGGACGAACGACTGGTCGATTTTCAACTCTTGCACCGGCAGTCGCTTGAGGTGCGCCAAGGACGAATAGCCGGTACCGAAGTCATCCACCGACAGACTGATGCCGCAATCGCGCAACAGATGGAGGTTCTTCAAGGCCCGCTCGGGCTCGCGCATGACAGCGCTCTCGGTGACTTCAAACACCAGCTGCTCGGCTGGCAGCCGATGCGTGCGCAGCAACACCACGACCCGACCAGGCAGATCGTCGCTGATCAGGTCTTCGGCGGATATATTCAATGACAGTTGCAAGCGTAACCCTCGCCCATTCCACTCCGAGAGCTGGCGCATGCCCTCGTTGATCACCCAGTGGGTCAGCGCCTGAATGCTTCCGGTCCGTTCTGCCAAGGGAATGAATTCGGCTGGAGAGATCGGGCCCAGTTGCGGATGCTGCCAGCGCAACAGCCCTTCAGCCTGGCGGACATGACTCTTCAGAATGTCCATCTTGGGCTGGTAATGCAGGAGCAGCTCACCGTTGTTCGCCGCGTGGCGCAAGTCTCGAATCAGGGCGATCTGGCGGCGGTGAGCCAAATCACGCCCGTGCTGATAAATCTGTAGATGACCCGGCATCTGCGCCGCGTCTTTCATGGCGATGGAGGCGCGTTCCAGCAGGGTCTGCGCGCTTTGCCCATCCGCCGGGTAGGCCGCTATTCCAAGCCTGCAGTCCAGGGCCAGGTCGTGGCCGTTGATGTGCTGGGGCTTGAGCAATACTTGCTGCAACCTGTCCGCCAAGGCGACCGCCGCATCGCTGTCCATCCCATCGAGCAGAACCAGGAACTCCTCGGCGATCAGATGCGCCACGGTGTCGCCAGGGTGCAACAGGGCTTGGGTTTGCTGGCCGGTCTGACGGAGCAGCCGGTCGACCGTTTCGGGGTCGACCGTTTCGTTGATGGCCCGCAGGTTATGGATGCCCATGCAGATCAGGGCAATCGGCCGGTTGGCGGCAATTGCACTGCCCAGGCGCTCCATGGCCAATGCGCGGTTGGGCAAGCCAGTGACGGGGTCATGGAGGGCGTTGTGGGCCAGCTGCTGCTCCCGCTCGGCGATGCCGCTTTGCATCGAATTGACGGCTTTGGCCAACACCCCGAGTTCATCCTCCCGCTCCAATACCACGGGGGTCTGGTAATCGCCTTGACCGATGCGCTCCGCCGCCAGGGCCAGTGACTTGACCGGACGCGACACACCTCGTGCCAATAGCAAAGCGCCGACCAACGAGGCGATCAGTGCGACCAGGGTAATCGCCAGGATTTTTTCGTCCAGCGGAGCAAACGCTTGCATGGCCACGTCCAGCGGACTCTGCAAGAGTGCTATTACTTGCCCATCGTATTCGTTCGAACCGTCAGCCAGCAGCAGAAACTGACTGAGGAAATTGCGATCCAGGTGCTCCGTCAGTACCGCGCTGTTGCGGTTGGACGAGTTGAGCATCAAGCTGGAGACAGGCCCGCGCAGAACGTCTGGTTGCGTGCTGACAAGCTCACCAGGCCGTTGTTGATCAACAGCAAGAAACGAAACCTCAAGGTTGGTGAGTGAGCGCAACTCATTGGCAAAGGCCTTGTCCATGCTGAAACCCATCACCACCCTGGCAACAGGCAGCGGTGCGAGTACGGGCGTTTCCACCAACAGATGCGGTTTACCCTGCAACGGTACGATTACCATGGCCTGGCGCGCACGTTGTGCCAGGCGCAGCGCGCCATCGTACTGGAACAATGAACCTTCCGGCATGTTGTCGAGGGTACTGGCGAGCACCTCGCCGTCCATGCTCAGCAGAATCATGTCGCTGGCATTGATGCGCTTGCCATGGTTGACCAGCACTGAACGGATGGTTGCAGCATCCCGGCTGGCCACCGCTTCGCGAAAGCCGAAGTCGGCCGCCAATAACTGCACGCCATCGGCCAAGCGTCGGCCCTGCACTTCCAGCAGCCGCTCGAAGACGCGCGTACCGACGTCCAACTGCGCCTCGGACTGGCTACGCACCGCAGAACGGGTCGCCGCATTGACGCTGAAATACAACACGCCGATCACCCCCAGCGACAACAGGATCATCACCGCTGCGACTTGCGCCTGGAAACTATTGCGCAGTTTCACGAGCCGCTCGCTTGAATGTATCGCCGAAGGCACTCGAAGCCGGAGCGGTTGCGGGCTGCTCAGGTAAAGGCTCCAGCGTCAGGGTGTAGTTCTGCTTGAGGCCGGTCGCAGGAAGTTTCACAGAACCGGCATCGATCGGTTGCATCCCCTTGAGCCGGGGATGCCAAAGCGTCACGCGGTACTCGCCGACTGGCAAATCGTTCAGCACCACATTGCCTTGGGCATCGCTGACGGCAAAACGCGGATCGTCGGTGACAAAGACGTAGCCGAGCATCCGGTCATGGATGTTGCAGCCCAGTACCACCACGCCGGGCTTATCGAACAGCACCGGCTCGGAGGGGGTGCCCTCGTACAAGCGCAACTCAAAGCGCTTCGCCGGCGAAAACGAGTAGACCTGGTGGCGGATGTTGTCGCTGTTGGGGAATTTGATCGGGGTGCCGGTGTGCACCGCCAGCACATGGGGCGCAAATTGCTGGTTGCGCTGATCCATATTGGCGGCGGGAGGCGCCAACGGCGCACCGATCGGGCCTTGCAGCGTGACCACCGCGTCGGGCAGCCGCTGGCCTGTGCCTTCGTGCATCGCCACATCAAGCTTGGCCACCCCCGCCCACCCGACAGGGCACGCGAACAGTAACAGCAGTGCAAAAAGCGGGTTATTCCTGGACATGCCCATTCCATTGAAAACGAGGGTGAATCGTCCTGGTGACGAGACTCCTGATGGCGGCATCGGCAGTCACGCACTGATCGCCCATTTACCTAGGTATCGACCGCGTAGCAAAAACCTGAACAGGCAGGCCCGACATGACCGACTGCCGGCCTTGCGAGCCCCGCTGAAACGGCCGTCGATATTTTTATTCAGCCAAGTGCATCCAGTCCGCGTTCCAGAGGGTAGTACATGTAGCGGCCATGAACCGCTGCGCTGATCAAATCCTCAGGAGAAGCTTGTATGAACGCTAAACGATTGTTCCGCATTGTCGGTACTGCATTGACTGCCAGTTGCCTGTTCGTCGCGATGCCTGCTGCTTACGCGCAAGCAGGCTTGCCTGAAAGCATCAAGGTCCCGGCCGGGCACAAGGTCGCGCTCGAAACTGCAGGAGTCGGAGAAATCACTTATGAATGCCGTGACAAGGCCAATGCCGCAGGGCAGACAGAATGGTTTTTCATCGGCCCGAAAGCGCTGCTGAACGATCGAAGCGGCAAGGCTATCGGCACTTATTTCGGCCCACCTGCAACATGGCAAGCCAACGACGGTTCCAAAATCACCGGAACCCAATTGGCGGTCGCATCGGTCAGCCCCAAAGACCTCCCCTTGCAGCTGGTCAAGGCCAACCCCGCCGAAGGGAAAGGCGCAATGAGCGGGGTCAGTTACATCCAGCGGCTGGCCGTGAAGGGTGGCGTAGCGCCGATGGCCGAATGCTCCAGCGCCAACAAAGGCAAGCGTGAGGTAGTGAAGTATCAAGCCGACTATATATTCTGGGCTGCCCAATAGATCACGCTCGACGGCCAGTGGTCAGGGCAAAGTCGGCTACTCTTCTCCCATGAATACCCCCTTGCCTCCGGGCTTGGGGTCATGTTGCTGCCAATGGCTGGAAACCTGTCCTTGCCCGAACCTTACTTCGACTATGAAGCCCACCTTGCGGCATGCGCCCAAGGCGACCAACAGGCGTTGCGCGCCTTATACGATCAGGAAAGCGCACGCGTGATGGGCGTTGCTCAGCGAATCGTGCGCCATAAGGCGTTGGCGGAAGACATCCTCCATGACGTCTTTATCAAGATATGGACTCGCGCCGCCAGTTTCGATCCGACCAGAGGCTCTGCCCGTGGCTGGATATTCAGCATAACCCGACATCTGGCCCTCAATGTCGTGCGCGACAACGCCAGGCAAATTCAGCTCGACGAGCACAGTGAAATGGCCTCGGACGCTTTGGCGTCCGTTGACGCGCCCAACAGCGACACGTTTGAGTACCTGACTCGTTCAGGTCGTATTTATGCCTGCCTTGAACGATTGGAGCCGGCCCGGCGCAACTGCATACTTCATGCGTACGTGGACGGTTATTCACATTCCGAAATATCGAAAAAAGTGGGCGCACCGCTGGGAACCGTAAAGGCGTGGATCAAACGTAGTCTGGTGGCGTTGCGGGAGTGCATGGGATGACGACGAGCGCAGAGGATGATCTCCCCGAAAACATCGAAGAACTGGCGAGCGAATATGTGCTGGGGACATTGCCGGCAGATCAGCGCAAGCAGGTTCGACAGCGTCTGGCGCACGAACCCGCCTTGCGCGACGCGGTCGATGCCTGGGAGCAGCGCCTTGCGGCCTTGACTGAGCAGGCAGAACCGCAAACACCTGGGCCCCTTGTCTGGAGGCGTATCCAGAACAGCCTGGACAGTCATGGCCAGCGAGCGCCGAATGCCCCACGGTCGAGATCATTGTGGGATTTTCTTCCGTTATGGCGCGGGCTCGCCGGGGCAGGAATCGTTACAACACTGCTGCTGGGAACGCTGCTACTGACGCGCACGACCGCGGTCAGCCCAACCACTTACCTGGTGGTGCTGGTAGCGCCGCAAAACCAGGCACCTGGATGGGTCATTCAAGCGACCGACTCCAAGGAAATTCAACTTATACCGCTGGCGGTGGCTCAGGTCCCCAGCGATAAAGCGTTGCAATTCTGGACCAAGGCGGACGACTGGAAAGCGCCGGTATCCCTGGGTTTGGTCCGGCCTGGACAAACGCTGTCGGTCCCGCTCGATAAATTACCGCCGTTGGAGCCCCATCAACTTTTTGAACTGACTCTTGAAAGCGTCAATGGCTCGCCGACCGGAAAACCCACAGGGCCGGTGCAGTTCATCGGCCGGGCCGTGAAAGTCCTCTAGCACCCTCCTCAAAAAATCATGCAGCCCACGCTGGGCATCGGTGGGCACTCGATTGACTCGCTCTCGTGACGCCTACCGGAACGAACTACTGCGCAGACAATAGCTTTTTCACTTCTGCGATGATGGCGCCTATCTCGAATGGCTTTGGCAGGACTGCATCAAACAAATCCGATCTCTGCATACCTATGTGCGCCTGAGCACCGCTCATGAGGATAATTGGCAAACGATTGACGGACGGAAGTGCTCGCACAGCCGTGGCGAACTCCAAGCCGTCCATGACGGGCATCATGAAGTCGGTAACAATCAACGCTGGACGCTCCCTTTCGAGAACTTCGAGTCCCTTCCGACCATTGCTGGCTTTTACGACCATGAAGCCTTCATCCTCCAGCGCGAAGCTGAGGATGTCAGCGATCAGATACTCGTCGTCGACGACCAGGATGGTGGTCATGTTAATTTTTCAACCTGCTCAAAGACTTATGAAATCGAACCAGGCAAGGACTCAGTGGCAACTGAAGGTTCATTCCTCAAAGCCTTTTTCAGGAAAACATCTTGATCACGAATCACCACCTCGAATCGCGAGGGGTCATAGGAGCTATCTCGTACCTTAAGAATGGAAAGCGTCCTGCTTAGTTCAGCGCGATTCTCAAAGAAACGCATCAGCATCAGGTTGTCGACGATGCTCGACAGGTCGGAGTTCGGTGAGCTGACCTCGGAACCGAACAGGTCGCGCATTTCCCAGGATGCAAATACCGTAACGCCTCTGGAGCGCAGCTCATTCATGAGCGCACTGTAGAAATCGGTAATCCGTCCCGGATTTGTCGAAACGCGTGTCATCCCGCTCAGACTGTCGATGAACAGGCGTTTGATACCCTTTTCCTTGACGATGCTCAGCAGTCTTGAGCCGAGTCCATCCAGCAGCCCTTCGGTGGTTGGCTGCCAGACAATGCTCAACGCCCCGCTCTCCTCCATGGCTTCGATGTCGATGCCCAGTGAGGATCCTTTCAGGCGCAGCCGCTGTGGACTTTCATAGAACCCAAAATGCAAGCCTGGGGCATCAGGTGTGGACTTGGCCAGGAATTTGAGACCCAGCGTGGTCTTGCCGATCCCGGAGGGCCCCATGACCAGAGACACACTGGAGCTATGCAGTCCTCCGCCCAAGATATCGTCGAGTGAATCAATCCCACTGGCGATACGCGTCATGTCCGCACTGTCGGACGAGGAAGGACGGCTGTACAGGCTCTCGAGACGCGGATAGACAACCAATCCGTCATCAGTGATTTCACATTCGTGAAGACCGGTCAGTGCGCTGCTGCCTCGCGTCTTGCGTAGTTGTATACGTCGTACGGAACGAGTGCCGAACAGCTCCTCTCCCATTTCGATCACACCATCAACCATCGTGTGCTCTGGGCTACCGTCGTCAAGCCGTGAACTGGTGAGGAACAGTACGGTACATCCGGCAAACGCTGCGTGGCCTTGCAACTCCAGGATGAATTTCTTGGTGTCGATAGGCGAATCGGCTTTGGAGCGCGCATTGAGCAAACCGTCGACGACCATGACCGTAGCCTTCTGCCGACTGATCTCACGCCGAAGCAGTTTTACTACTTCATCGAGACCTTCGTTTTCCAACGTATCGAATGCGCTGACGAACTGGATTTCAGCGCCCACTTTGGATGAGTCGAAAAAGCTCAGGGTAGAGAGAAACTGAAAGAGACGGTCATGCGACTCGGCCAGCAGTGTGGCGACTAAAACACGGCCTCCATTACGCACGTGATGGAATCCAAGCTGATTGGCGAGGATCGTCTTGCCCGAACCTGGACGACCTTGAATTATGTATGAAGCACCCGCGACCAGCCCTCCGTTAAGCAGAGCGTCGAGCCCTTCGATTCCGCTTTGAAGGCGTTTTAGCTTTTCCACAATGTGACCCTGATCTAAAAAAAACAGGCTTTTAAGCCGGATGAATGAAATGCTAACGCCAATTCGAATTCGAGGCCATTCAGGTTCAATAGAAAGTAGACGCGGGAGATCGTTCGCTTTGGGTCGTAAGTAATCATTTGCAATGTCCGATCCCTGGACATCAAGGAAACTGAAGTGAGCGACAAGGAAAGGCTGCTAGACGATATCTCCGTCATCCTGGGCAGTCGGACGCGCAGGTGCTGAGGAAGATGCCTGGACCTGCGTACCCGCGAGGGGCTGCATCGGTATGCTCTGACCCTGAGCGGCCTGGCTTTGAGGGGTGACCGCGGAGCGTTGCCTCAGGGCCCCAACGCTTTTATTCCAGGCTGACTGGGAGGTGGTGCCAATGGCGCTGGCAACGCTAGTGACTCCATCCCCTACCGCTTGAGCTGCATTTTTTGTGTGGTTGGTCGCTGACACAGCTGTCTCTTTGGCAAATCTGGCGCCGGTGAGCGATGTCTTGAGCGCAAGCTCACCGCCCTTGACCGCCACCCTGCCCGCCGCATCTGCGCCCCCTTCTACTGCTTTTGGTACATGGGCATCGACCACAGCGGTGGCTTTTTTCGGCACTGATCCACCTAGCGAAGCGCCAGCTGCCCAGAGCCCGAAAGCCAGGGTACCCAATACGTTTTTTACACCCTCCGAGGCTGCGGTAGCCGCCATTTTTCCCAGCTCCGTGGACTTTGCCAGGTTGGCTGTGGCGGTTGTAGCCGCGCCCATTGCAGAAAAACCGCCAATCAGCAGACCATTTCCTACGACACTGACCGGGTCTACTATCTCTTTCAAGGCATCGCCGCTGATGACCGCATTCAGCGCCGTCGCCGCGCCTTCACCCAGCCGCGCGGAGACCATCTTGACCAGGGCAGTGGCATCGAGATCCTTTAAAGTCTCGAAGTCATCCAGCCATTCGGTATCTTGATCAATAGGCTTATGAGCCTGCCCTTCCGGTACAGCATCTCGACGACCATAGAGCATTGCAGGGTCAGCCAAATGGTTACTGCGATCACGGCTCACGTTGTAATGCTCGATTGCAATACCCACGATGATAGCCGTGACCGGTCGTAGGGCGGGCTGCAGGATTGCATCCAGTTCCTCTCTGCCTGCAGCCGTCATGGCAAGCGTTGATGCGTACATTGCAGTGTTACGTACTGCAAACCCGGCAAGCCATTTATTAGCTTCGTCGAAAGCATTACGCAATGGACCTTTGTCCAACGCCAGCAGCTTGTCCGCCACCGATGCTTGGAGCGCCGGGTGCAGTGTATTGCTCTCGGGTTTAAGGTAATAACCAGGCTTGAAGCCCGCGATCGTCTTGTTACCGGCGGCATCCGCCATACCCGCATACAAGCATGACATAGCGTTCTCTATAGCCGCTTGGCGTACCGTATTGGCATGCTGGCCCGCTACCTGAAGGATCGACGGTTTGAAATTACCGGCCTCGGTCAGCGCCGCAAAGGGCGTCCCCCCCATCCCTGACTTTATGGACGCAAACAATCTGTCGGCCCTGGCTGCGTTTTTTTCCGCCTTCTCCATGTCATGGACGGTATAACCCCCGGCCTCCAGCCGTTGGGCACGGTCATCGCGAATGGCGTTCAGCTCCGCGTTGCGGGCGCTTGAAGCAGGGGCAGCGGGTTGATCGGAGTCAGCTTGTGTTTCAAGGTGAGCCTCGAAATGGTTATGAAGCCGCGTGCGCATTGCTACCCCGATATCGCCGAGGACCGGAGAGTGAGAGGCCCGCAGTGTTGTTTCCTGCTGTATCTCATCAGGTGCACGGGTCAGCCCGCGGCTTGCACCTACATTAATCGTATCCATGGCTTTGTCCTCTTGGCATCGGCAGATAGATGAATGCGAATGACCCCGGTATGAGCGGCGACATCCTCACACCTGAGTGGCCGTGCCGGAAGAAGCGTTCCAAGGATGTAATAAATTTGAAAAACCGACGGCCACAACTGAAAGGCTGACCGTTCTATTTTTTTCATCGTAGAAGGCGATGCGAAGGCCAGGCCGGTCCTTGGAAACAAGAATGTCGATGCGATAGCTAAAAGTCGCTGAGCAATGGAGCTACTGATAAGAAAGAACCCGTGGCTTTCCCCCAAGACGGGCCCTTCTCATCTGAAAATCTTGCATTCCATGCGCGATGCACACATATTTAGGCCATGAAAGATATGAAACTCGAAAACATAGTTGGGGCGCTGTCGCTGGCGATTTCTGACTCTATCCACCAAGGCACTCAAGACCAAGCTCCGGAAGTTGGTCCGGCAGCTGCGGCTATTGCCTTGCTCGGTCACGAGCCAGGCATGTCCATAGAGCGCTTGAGGCGAGCCTTGGGATTGTCTCATCCTGGAGCTGTGCGCCTGGTTGATAGGCTTGTCACCCAGGGTGTAGTGGAACGTAGACAAGCAGACGCTGATCGGCGTGCCGTTGCGCTCCACCTTACTACCGCAGGAAATGCGAACTGTGCTGCCGTGCTAGCGGTCCGCCATGAACGTATAGCTCGTGTATTGGAAGTGCTTGATCCGGATGAGCGCGAACTTCTCGGACGGATAACCGAAAAGCTACTCAACGGCCTGGTGAATGATCTCGATCAAGGCTATTCAGTGTGTAGACTGTGCGACCCTGCGTCTTGCACGAATTGTCCAGTCGCAGATGCGTTGAATGAAAATCCCTGCACTGGCCATCTCTAAGACTGGAAGGGCAAGTTGGTCTGTGATGATTCTGGTGGCTACAAAGCCAGCTTCGAACTCGGGGTGACCGACATCGGCTGTGTGGCCCATGCGCGGCGCAAGTTCTTCGAGTTGCACGCTGCCAACAAGAGCACGCTCGCCGAGCAGGCCTTGCGCTATATCCAAACAATTGGGCTGAAAACCAAAGCAGACCCTGGGTTCTTGGGCGCAAGAACTGGCATGCGCTCCGATTGACCGAAAGAATAAATATCGGCGGTGTCTATGAAGTTGATCCCTTGCGCCAGAGCGTGGGCGATCAACCTGTTGGCTTCGCCCTGTTCAACCGCGCCGATTGCAGCCCACATACCCGCGTTGGCATTACCACCGAGCGTCATCGTGCCCAGGCACAGCTCGGATACATACAGGCCCGTACGGCCAAGTCGCTTGTATTTCATGACTTCTCCTTCGAGATCGATGGATGAAAATGAGCACAGCAGCGGGCCAGTATCGTCGACGCGAGTGGACATCAGACAGACTGAGATTTACCGGCTCGGAACTGTCCGGCAATCAATGCGACGCGCGCGCCATACAGACGCGCGGTCTCCAGATCTCCCGATGACATCTCGTCAGGAGAGGCATCCGCCGGCGTCTGCGCCATAGGCGCGATATAAGAACCCATGCGGTTCAAATCGTCGCGTTTCGACGCCTTGACGTTCGCTGGTTTGATGTCCAGACCAACCCAGATCCCGGCGTGCTGCCCAGAGAGCAGGAAGAAATACTCAAGAGTATTGAGCTTGTCGCCGTTGATGCTCGCGCTATTGGTGAAGCCGCCAAAGATCTTGTTTTGCCATGCGCCTTCGAACCAGGGCTTGGAAGAGGCGTCCGCGAATTTCTTGAACTGCCAGCTAGGGCCGCCCATGTACGTAGGCGAACCGAAGACGATTGCGTCTGCGTCTGCGAGTGTTTGCCAGGCATCCTCGGGAATATTGCCCTCGGGGTCGATTGCAACCAATACAGAGTCGGTGCCAGCGCCTTCAGCGACGGCAGCTGCCATTCGTACGGTGTGGCCATAGCCTGAGTGATAAATGATGACCGTTCGGATTGGCGTGGAAGTTGAGTTCATGAGTGCTCCCTTACAAGTTCTGGAGTTGTGGACAACCTGAGAGTTACTCTACTGAGTCAAAAATGAGTTATAAATCACCCAAATCCGAACGCACTGTTATCCAATCGGTGAACAATGCCCAATCTTCAGGCACTTTTGATTTTTGCCCGCGTTGCGGAAATGATGAGTTTCACGCGTGCCGCTGAAAGCTTGGGAATCCAGAAGGGACGGGTGTCGACGGTGATTCGTGAGCTGGAACGGGACATGGGCGCGACCCTCCTGCACAGAACAACACGCAGCGTGCAATTGACCGAAGACGGTCGTAGTTTTTATGCCCGTGCGCGTGACCTGCTGGCCGAAGCTCAGGACGTGCAGTCCATGTTCGCGAACAACGGCGCCCCCCTGAGGGGGAGATTGCGCGTAGATATGCCGACTGAGTTGGCAAAGACCGTCGTGATTCCCGCTCTACCGCAACTACTCAAGGCCAATCCTGAGTTGGAGCTGGAACTATCCAGCACGGATCGCCGTGTCGATCTGGTTCAAGAAGGGTTTGATTGCGTGATTCGTCTCGGGCCGATCATGGACGACAGACTGATCGCCCGCTCGCTCGGCAAACTGCGCATGATGAACGTGGCGAGTCCAGGCTATCTGGCAAAGTACGGCATACCGCAAACACTCGACGACCTCCTCATCCAGGGTCACCAGATGGTTCACTACACGCCGACACTCGGCGCCCGACTCGCTGGTTGGGAATATCCGGAGGGAGACAGCTACGCATCACTTGCATTGCCAGGGGCGATGCAAGTGAATAACGTGCAGACCTATCATGCTGCGGGCCTGGCGGGGATTGGACTGATTCAGGCCGGCTATTTGGCCCTTGCGCACCACATCAAAAGCGGCGATCTGGTGGAAATTCTGCCGGATCTACGACCAGAGCCGCTGTCGGCGTCGCTCGTAGTCGCGCATCGGCGCAACCTTTCCCAACGCGTCCGGGCCTTCATGACTTGGATTGAGAGTGTTTTGGAACCCTATTTTGATTAGCCGCTAGAGTGGGCAACATACGCTGCAGCCCCTCGGTGAGGATCACCAGGCTCACCCCTAACAACGCAACGTCTTTTATCAGGAACGTGCCCAGGAAGTTCAGCCATGGAAAACCTCCCGATCCGGCCTCCCATATCGGCAATACCAACATCATGGAAATGGTCGTAAAGAAGGTCAGCGATGCTAACAACCCACCTGCGATAGCTGCTCGAGCAGACCAGGGTGAAGCGATGAGCAGCAGTGCAGTCAGTATCTCGACTACACCCAATAAGTACGAGGTACCGGCTTCGCCAAGAACTGGATAAAGCCAGGCCAGCCATGGGGTGCCACTGATCAGGGGTATGAGTACCTGCACCTCGATCTGCGTGAACTTGAGTAGACCAATCATTAGCAGGGGAAGAACAACGCCGGACAAGACAATTGCCCGATTTACGTTCTCGACTCTCGAAATACTGGAAGTGAGAGCAGTCTGGCTGCTGGTGACGCTCGTGATGTGCTGCATGGGATTCTCCGATTGCCGATATGTGCTCGAAGCATATATCAGCGATTGGCAAAATGCATGCGTCACGCATATAATATTTCGCTATGAAGCCTAAGCATGTCGTAGATACAGCCGGTACTGGCTATTGAGCGGCTAAGGCGTACGAGGTGTCTCACACTGAACGCGCTTTATCTACCTTTATCCCAGCGATCACCGATGGTCACACTCACAAAGGTACTCATCATGCATAACCACGAGCGGTTCCATCTTGCGGCCCTACTGACAGCCGCCCTAGTCACGGGTGCAACCTACTCACCGTCGCCCACCGCCGCGCAAGCGTCACAGACGTCGACCGCAACGACGGCACCGCCCCATAAACCTGCACTCGCAGGCATCTACGCCTTCGCTCTGGGCAAGTTCCGCATCACCGCACTGAGCGACGGGACGCTGCCCCTCGATCTACATCCGCTGCTTAGAGGCATCAGTCCAAAGCAGATCGACGCAATGCTGCAACGCGGATTTGCTCGCAACCCGCTGGAGACGTCTATCAATGCCTACCTCGTCGATACTGGCTCACATCTAGTACTGATCGATACCGGTGCCGGTGAATTGTTTGGTAACGTTGGCGGCAAGCTACCCGAAAGCCTGGCGGCTGCGGGCTACCAGCCGGCACAGATCACCGATGTGCTGATTACCCACATCCATACCGATCATTCCGGTGGCCTGACACGCGGCGGCCAGATGATGTTTCCCAATGCGACCATCCACGTCGGCCAGGCCGACGTCGACTTCTTCCTGGACCGCGCCAACCTGGACAAGGGGTTAACGCCGGCTTATCTGGAGCAAGCGCTGAATACGGTTGGCCCGTACCAGCGCGAAGGCAAGCTGAAGCCATTCGCAGCCGAATCCGAAATCCTCCCGGGTATCACCGCCATTCCCACGCCGGGACATACGCCGGGCCACAGCTTTTTTCGGGTCACAAGCGAAGGCGAGAGCATCGATTTCTGGGGCGACATCATGCATGTCGGCCTCATCCAGTTCTCGCGGCCGGAGGTGACAATAACCTTCGACGTCAATCAGAACGCCGCTCGCGCCCAGCGATTACGACAATTCGAGGCTGCCGCGAGTGAGCAACGGTTGTCAGCAGTCGCTCACTTGCCATTTCCGGGCATAGGCCACATCAGGCGCGAAGCCGGCAGGTATGAGTGGGTACCCGTCCAATACCGCAATCGCGACTGAAGGCCTTACACGCCTGCTTACCAGTTGTAACTCACTTTGGCGGTAATCTCGCGACCCGGGTTGTAGAAGTTCGCTGTGCCGGAACCGACCACGTGCTGCTCATCCAGCAGGTTGCTGACGTTCACCGCAAGGTCGGTGCCCTTGGCGATCTCGTAGTTGAAGGCGGCGTCGAACAGTGTGGTGCCATCGCTTTTGCCGGAGTTGGCTGCATCGAAGTAATAAGAGCCGACGTAGCGCGCACCCAAGCCAACGCTGACATCAGTACCGGGCACGTCGTAATAACTCCAGAGCGAAGCGGAATGCTTGGGCGCCGTGGAGAACTCATTACCTTTCAGGGAGCTGCCGTCGTACAACGAACCGCGCAGTACCTCGGACTCCATATAGGAATAGCCGCCTATCAGGCTGATGTTCTGCGTCACCTGCGCCTTGGCCTCCAGGTCGAGGCCACGCGCCCGCGATTCGCCCACCGTCTGTTGCTCGATGATGCCGCTCGGCAGCACCACGGCGATGGTGACGTTTTCCTGGGTCAAGTCATAAACGGCTGCGGAGAACAGTGCGTCCATCCCCATCGGCGCATACTTCACGCCCACTTCGTACTGCCTGCCCGTCTGCGGTGTTACGCCAACCTGAGGCGGCGAGACGGATTCCACCATACTCACATAGGTGGACACCTCGTCGTTGACGATATAAGTCAACGCACCTCGGTAGGAGGTTTCGGAGAAGTTGTCCTTCTCAGTGGATTGCAAGCCTTTGCTGGTAAGGTCCATCGAGTCGTTGCGCATACCCGCAGTGACGATGAAACGCTCGTAGAACGACAGGTTCTGCTGAAGGAAAACAGCCTTGGTGGTCGCGTCTCGCTTGTTGACGGCATACGGCGTGATTGAGCCTGGGACGCCCGTAAACACGGGATTTTTAATGTCAATCGGGGTCGTCATGGCGTAGACCGAGCTTTCCTTGGTGGTCGAGTCGAGGTACTCCACGCCCACCAGGCTGCTGCTGTCGATGTTCTCGAAGCGGGCATCGTATTGCAGCATCAGATTGCCGTTGAACTGGTCGGCCTCAGTGTCCGTTCCAAACAGATACCGGTCAACGGTGGTACCGACACGTCCGGCGCTGTCGCTGAGGTAAACGTAGCCGAAGTCATCGGTCAATTTGCTGTAACGCAGATTGCTGCGCAGTACAAAGCCGTTGTCGAAGTCATGGGTGACGTTACCGCTGAGGCTGGTGCGCTCGACATCGTGGAAGTTGTAGCTGGGCTCTCCATAAAACTTGCTGCGGTCGTACTCTTTGTCCAGCGGATAGCCGCCACTGTTGGGCGAACTTTCAGTTTTCAGATAGTCCAGAATCACGGTGGCTGACGTGTAATCCGTGGGTGCCCAGGTGAGGCCACCCATCACCAACCGGTTGTCGTCCTGTGAGTGGTCGTATTCGCGGTCGCTGTTCTGGCCTTTGGCAGTAAAGCGGCCAGCCACGGTTTTCTCGTCGTTCAGCGCATCCCCCACATCGATGCCTGTCTCCACATGGTCAAACGAACCGTAGGTCACATAGCCTTGGCCAAACTGTTCGAAGCGCGGCTGTTTGGTCACGAAATTCACCGAACCGCCCGGGTCCGCTGGGCCAAACAGCGTGGAGTTGGCGCCACGCAGAATCTCTATGCGTTCATAAGCGAACGGATCTTCGCGTACGCCGCGCATCGAACTCAGGGTCAAGCCGTCACGGTAGGTGGTGGCCTGGAAGCCCCGGATCTGGAAATAGTCGTTGCGGTCATCCGTACCATAGAAATCACTGATCACGCCCGGCGTGTATTGCAGCGCCTCTTCCGTGGTGCTGACGCTGCGTTGTTCCATTTCCTTGTTGGTAACAACCGACACCGATGCCGGCGTATTGAGAATGCTGGTTGCCACCTTGCCGCCAACCCAGAGCTCCTTGGCAACTACCGAGTTGGCGTCGTCGTCGGCACTGACCCTGACCTTGGCATTGATGATGAGGGGTGCAAGGCGGTATTCCTCGACGTCCGTTGCGTCGAGCTCCAGCGGGCCGGCGGGCTTTGGTTGAGGGAGCAGTAGATAGGCATTCGGGCCCTGCTGTTCGATTTGCAATTCACTCCCCTGCAGCAACGATGACAGCGCTGCCGACGTATCGAGCGTGCCATCCACGCCAGCAGTGGTGCGGTTCGCGACACTCGACGCGTCGAATGAAAGACTGATGCCAGCCTCGCGCGCAAAGCGGTCAAGCGCCGGCGCCAGTGGGCCGGCAGCGATGTTCCACTGCTTGACTGGGTTGCTGTGGTCAGCGCTCGATGTTTGCGCCAGCGATGGCAATGCATAGCTGCTTACGATCAAACCCAAAATCGCAGCGTGCAAGGCACGATTTAATGGATGGCGCTGTGAAACAGGGGACGAACTCATTTTCTCGCTCCAAGAAAGGACATCGGCAGGCTGGCCTGTATTCCGGCCTTCCTTAGAGGTCGAACGAGAATGAGAAGCTACCTCATTATTTTTCAGCTAGCACAACTTTTTTGATGGGCTCAGGTGGCAGCGGTCACGGTGACCCAATAACGGGTTCGATAATCAATGTTCAAGTGCAGTGACTGCGCGACCAATGCCAGGACCTGATCGTTGTCGGCGAGCTGGAAGGTGCCGGAAACGCGACGATCAGCAACCTCTTCGGCGCACCGCAGTACCCCAGGGCGATAACGCGACAACTCCACGATGAAATCATTGAGGCGCATATTGCGCGCACTGATCACCCCGTCCCCCCAGCTCCATAGATCCAGGCCGTTGTCCCTGAACATTCGGGTGCCACTTGATGAGAACAGCAGCTGGCTTCCTGCCTGGACGCTGCGGCTCGCAGGAGTTTGACTGGAGCCGGGGAAAACCGTGACTGACCCTTCCTGAGCCGCGACCAGAGTGCCATCATCCAGCTCCCGTGCCAGGAAGCGGGAACTCTGAGCGCGCATGATCCCGTCACGTGATTGCACCCAGAACGGTCGCGCTCGAGGCGAGTGTTGATCCGCGCCGACATTCACGATGATTTCACCACGCCGCAGGATTATCAGGCGGCGCTGGGCGTCGAAATCGCTGTCGACGGCGCTATCGCTATTAAGCTGGATAAGGCTGCCATCATCGAGTTGGAAGCGTCGTTGCTCGCCGGTACTGCTGCGCTGCTGCGCAAGCATGGCAGGTACGGGCGTATAGTCCCGGCCGAGCCAGGCTGCGGTGCTAACAGTAGCCAATAGGCCCAGTAGCTTCAGGCTTTCCCGCCGCCGCATTCCATGATGGGTACCCTCAAGGGTTTGTCGGGCCAATTGAGCTGGCACGCCCGCAAATTCATCCCCAAGCGTTTCCACACGCTGCCACGCCAACACATGCTCCGGGCACTGCTGCAGCCAGTGCTCGAAAGTGCGCTGTGTTTGTTCATCAGCTTGATTGAAGCGAAGGCGCACCAGCCATTGGATCGCCTGCTCGACAATGGCCGGATCGAGCGCCTGCGGCTCATGCCTCGACATAACGCAAGCGATAGCAGTGCTGCAGGGCCGTGGCCAGGTCGCGTTCCACCGTCGCACGGGAAACCCCCAGCTTTTCGGCTATTTGCGCGCAGGTCAGACCGTCGAGTCGGGCAAATAAAAATGCCTGGCGAACTCTGGGTTTCAGCATACCGAGCATGCGGTCTATGCGCTCGAGCGCATCGAGAATCAACAGCCGGCTTTCTTCCGAGGGGACCTCGTGCTGAGGCAGCAACGTGACGCTTTCCAGGTAGGCACGTTCGAGTTCACGACGACGATACTGATCGATCATCAGTCCGCGGGCGATACTGCTCAAATAGGCGCGTGGTTCGCGCAAGGGGCTGGACTGACGGGATTTAAGCAGACGTACGAAGGTGTCCTGCGCCAAATCTGCTGCGTTATCGCGACATCCGATGCGTCGGACAAGCCAGCCGTGTAACCACGAGTGGTGGGTTCGATAGAGCAGCCCTAGATCTGCATTACCTAGCGTTTCATCGCTGCGCATCGGAATCCCGGCAAGTACATGATTGATAATTAATCGCATTCTACTCACGCGATAGGCCTTAGGCAAACTTGGCTCATCAAGCCTTTAACAAACATCAACTCACATCGAACGCTTCTCCACCCAACGCCGATACTGACGCGTGCGAAATGCCAGGGCGAGCTGCTGCAGGATCAGCGCACGAAACGGCGACACGCTCGGATCGGGCTGTTTGGCCCGACTCAGTTTGTGCAATTGAAACTTCACCACCGCCATGTTCGCCAAGGCCGCAAGGGTCTTGTTTTTCCAAGTGATCGGCGGCAATTGCGGGGCGTTGTCTTTGCCCTGCAGCCAGTCACGCGGCAGGTAAGGATCAATGGCCAACGCCGTACCGATGCCCACCATGTCCACACCGCTTTGCACGACGCTTTCGGCAACCGGACGTCGACGTATGCCACCGGTGACCATCACCGGCATTTTGGCGACGGTCTGGATCTCACGGGCAAACTCGAGAAAATAAGCCTCGCGGGCCAAGGTACGCCCATCACGCGCCTCACCCTGCATGGCGGGGACTTCGTAACTGCCGCCAGATAATTCCACCAGGTCCACCCCCAGGTCGTTGAGCAGCCCAACCACTCTTTTGGCGTCATCGGCCGTGAACCCTCCGCGCTGGAAATCGGCGGAATTGAGTTTGACTGCTACTGCGAATCCCGCCGAAACCACAGCCCTGACCGCCTTGACGACTTCGAGTAACAACCGCGCCCGGTTTTCCAGAGAGCCGCCCCACTCGTCCGTCCTTTGATTGGTCAGCGGCGAAAGGAACTGACTCAACAAATAACCATGGGCGGCGTGGATTTCCACGCCGGTGAATCCGGCTTGTTCGCCAAGGCGTGCAGTGTTCGCGAAGCGCTGGATGACCTCTTCAATCAAACCAGGGGGCATGGCGTGAGGCGTGGCGAAACGCTTGGACATGTTGCCCAGTGCCAACGGCACAGCTGACGGCGCCCAGGTTTTTTGCCCAAGGTTGGCCTGCATCTGTCGACCTGGGTGGTTGATCTGCAACCAGAACTGCGCACCGCCGGATCGGCCAATACGCGCCCAGTGCTTGAACTTGTCCAGCGGCTGATCATCCTGCAACACCACGCCACCCGGTCCGGTCATGGCGCGGCCGTCAACCATCACGTTGCCGGTGATGAGCAGGCCGGCACCGCCGTCGGCCCACGCCTGGTAAAGACGCATCAGTTCCTCGGAGGGCGCCTGGTCGGCGTCCGCCATGTTTTCTTCCATGGCGGCTTTGGCGATTCGGTTCTTGATGGTCGAACCGTTGGGGAGCATCAGGGTGTCGAACACATTCATGGAGCGGTCCTCAGCTGGGTATGAGGCACCTTAAGATTGAAGTCGACTTTAAGGTCAATCGCTTTTTTTTTGCGTGCTTTTGACGGGATCGAAATTTTTACGCCCGTCAGGCCCCGGAAGCCTGACGGGTATTTTTTCTCTTGGAGGACGCTGTCGCACGCTTGCCTGCTGAATAGACAACGCCTTCTTCGCGCAGTCGATTGATCAGCAACTGCGCGTTGTCCGCACACGCCATGCCTTCGGGCTTACCCTCGATGCCCTTGATGACGAGCAAAAGTTGCGCCTTGTTCTGGGCCAGCCGTTGCTGCAGTACGCCGATCTCCTCAACCTTCTGCTTGAGTCCACTGAGCAACTCGTCGTGTTGCCAACCGCCGGCATTCATCGGCATCAGTTGGCGGATTTCCTCCAATGAGAAACCGGCCGCCTGTGCGCCGGTAATGAGCTCCAGAACCCACTCGGTATCAGGTGCGTAATCCCGATAGCCATTGGCTTTGCGGCCGACGGACTTGATCAGACCGCTGGCTTCGTAGAACCGGATGCGTGACGGCGCCAACCCGCTTATTTTCGCCAGTTCGCCTATTCTCATAACACCCCCTGAAAAATCCGTTGCCCTTGAAGTCGACTTTAAGCCTAAAGCCAACCTCAAGGTCAAGCCGCTGCGATGCGAGGTATGCAAACTGCCCCACCGCTATCGCGAGCGCTCCCACAGGGGTGCGTCAGTGACCGAAAAACTTCGACCAGAAGCAATCAATGCCCAGCTGTCTCACCTTTGCGATATTCGCTGAAGCTCGCTGCATTTTGCTCCAGCGGCAATGCGAGGCCATTCGCAATGTAGGAAACCGTACGGTAAAAGCCCGCGAGCATCAGAACCTCCAGGATCTGATCGTCGTCGAAGTGTTTTCTGAGGTTAAAGAACGCTTCATCGCTTAAAGTCGCTCGATCATGAAGCGCATCGACCGCGGTCAGTAGCGCGGTTTCTTCCTCCTTCCACTGCCCGGGGCGAAGCGGATATTCCAACGTGCCGGCAAGCTCTTCCTTGGAGAGCCCGGCGGCCTGCGCGAAGGCCATCACATGCACCCCCCACTCGTACTCACACCCTGTGCGAGCACACACCCTATCGATGACCAGTTCTCTCTGGCGAAGTGTCAGCAACGCGCCATCCAGCAACGAACCTGCCTTGAATTTCCGCCATGCGCGATCGCTGCTTGCGATGGTCGAGAAAAGAGCGAGTGGCGGTACTCCTACGCCCATTATCTTGTCGAAATCCGCCCTGACGTCGGCTGGGTAGGGTTCATTGAGTGCTTTGATTCGTGGCATCGCGTATCCTCCGCTATTAAATATGTAGCAAGGATAGTCGCTACTGAATGTGTAGCAAGCAAAGGCGATAACGATGAGTGATGATCAGGGGTGCGTTTCATCAATACTCAGGGCACGCCGGCCAATCATGGCGCTCCTGGACTTGCTCGGACAAAAATGGGCGCTGAGGGTCCTGTGGGAACTGCGCCATGGCGCGATGAGTTCCAGGGCCCTGAGAAGTGCGGCGGGAGACATCTCTCCCACCGTGCTGCAAAGCAGAATCCACGAGCTGCGCGACGCGGGCATTGTCGAGCGAGTCGACGGCGGCTACAGCCTCACGCCACTTGGCTTGGAGCTATCGGAAGCATTCATGCCCCTCTACCGGTTTGCGGGCAAATGGGTGGACTGCCTGGAAACTCGACTCATCGAACAACCCGGTTCGTTGCATCAATGAGCTCTGCCTTACCGCCAGCAAGCGAAGGCGCTGAAGCAGCCACCTTATCGTGCGGGAATCCAAGGGGCATGGCGCTGGCAGCGTCCAGTTGTGCCAGTTGATCCGCCGTCAGCTGAACCTCGACTGACGCCAGGTTATCGGCCATCTGCTCCGGCGTGCGTGGACCAATGATTGGCAGTGTTCCCTTGGCCAGCACCCAGGCGATTGCGATCTGACCCGGTGTGTGGCCGGTCTCTTCGGCGATCGCTAACACGGCATCAACCGTCGAGGTCTTGCGCTCGCTGTCCTCATCGTGGATCACCGCCCCCAAACCCTGGGCGCGACCTGTTTCTCCTTTGCGGTATTTACCGGTCAGCAAACCACCGCCTAGCGGCGACCATCCGACGGTTCCGAGATTGAATGCCGCGGCCATCGGCAGGAGTTCGCGTTCGGCCGAGCGCTCCACCAGGCTGTGCTCCAATTGCAACGCCGATATCGCCGACCAGCCTCGAAGATCGGCCAGGGTGGCGGCCGTTGCCACACGCCAAGCCGGGAAGTTCGACAGTCCGCTGTAGAGCACTTTGCCAGAGCGGATCAGGTCGTCCAGCCCCCGCACAATTTCGTCGATAGGCGTTACGCCATCGGGCATGTGCACCCACAAAAGATCAATGTGATCCGTCTTGAGGCGCTTAAGGCTGGCTTCCACCGAGCTGCGCATGGCTTTGCGGCTGTTACCGGCGCGCAGGACGCCGGCACCGGGTGAATCACCCAGCGAGAATTTGGTCGCCAGCACCACTTCATCGCGCTCGGTCGCCGTGAAATCGCCGAGCATGGATTCCGATTGGCCAAATTGGTATTGATCGGCCGTATCGATGAAATTGCCCCCAGCTTCACGGTAACCGTCGTAGATTTTACGGGCCTCGTCCACCTCGGCCCCGTAACCCCATCCTTTACCGAAATTGCCAGTACCCAGCGCGAGCGAAGAGACCCGCAGGCCGGTATTGCCGAAAATGCGATATCGCATGGCGGACTCCTTCAAGGCAGGAGGCTTCGGCGACCTGCGCTGGGTTGAGAGTGAATGAGTGCGCATGGAGTCTAGACGGCTTATTGAGGACTTGCTGCGATGGGCTGGCTATTGGTAGTGAATGGCTACAATCGGCCAAAAGCAGCCAGTCGACATGAATGCCGGCATTTCTCAGGCACAAAAAAAACCACTCATCTGAGTGGCTTTTTCTGAATCTTGGAGCGGGAAACGAGACTCGAACTCGCGACCCCGACCTTGGCAAGGTCGTGCTCTACCAACTGAGCTATTCCCGCGTCTTGGTGTGGCGCATTCTATAGATTCATAACACGCCGTCAACCCTTTGATTCAAAAAAGTTTTATTTCGGATCAACGTCAGTCCGCAGGTGCGGCCAGGCGGCGCGCAGGTATTGGACCATCGACCACAATGTCAGGCCTGCGGACACCAGCAGCAATGCGTAACCCAACAGCACCCAGAAGCTGAAGTCCGAGGGGTTCGCCAGCAGGATAACCAACGCCAGCATCTGGGCGGCGGTTTTCCATTTGCCCAGGTTCGATACCGCGACCTGGGCACGGGCGCCCAGTTCGGCCATCCATTCGCGGAGGGCCGATACGACTATTTCGCGTCCGATGATCACCGCCGCCGGCAAGGTCAGCCAGAGGTTGCCGTGTTCCTGCACCAGCAGCACCAGCGCCACCGCGACCATCAGCTTGTCGGCCACCGGATCGAGGAACGCGCCGAACGGCGTGCTCTGCTCCAGGCGGCGGGCCAGGTAGCCGTCGAGCCAGTCTGTTGCGGCGGCGAAGGCGAAGACCGAGGCGGAAGCCACGTAGCTCCAGTGGTACGGCAAATAGAACAGCAATATGAAGATCGGGATGAGCAGGACGCGTAGAACGGTAATCAGGTTTGGGATATTCATCGGCACAACTGGCTACGAGGTTGACGGGCATTCTACTCGCTATGCAGGTTCGCATAAATCGACTCTGCGAGCTTTTTACTGATACCGGGTGCTTTGGCTATCTCTTCGATGCTGGCACGAGACAGCTCCTGCAAGCCACCAAAATGTTTCAACAGGTCGCGCCGGCGCGTCGGCCCAACCCCCGCCACGCCTTCCAGCGTAGACGTACGGCGGGTCTTGCCACGCCGGGCGCGGTGGCCGGTGATCGCGAAGCGGTGGGCTTCGTCGCGGATCTGCTGGATCAGGTGCAGCGCCGGCGAGTCTCCCTTCAGGGTGAATTCGTGGGCCGCGTCGTTCAGGTAAAGGGTCTCGAAACCGGCCTTGCGCGTGGCGCCCTTGGCAACCCCCAGCAGAATCAGATCCGGGACCGACAACTCATTGAGCACGTCGCGGGCCATGGACAACTGGCCCTTGCCACCGTCCACCAGCAGGATGTCCGGCAACTTGCCCTCGCCGTCCTTCAGCTTGCCGAAGCGCCGCATCAGCGCCTGGTGCATCGCCGCATAATCATCGCCCGGGGTAACGCCCTCGATGTTATAGCGTCGGTAATCGGACTTGATTGGCCCTTCCGGACCGAACACCACGCAAGAGGCTACCGTCGCCTCGCCGCTGGAGTGACTGATGTCGTAGCATTCCAGTCGCTGCGGTGGTTCATCCAGGTTGAGGACATCGGCAAGGGCTTCGAACCGCGCCGCCACATGCTGGCGGTTGGCCAAGCGCGCGCCTAGCGCCTGTTCGGCGTTGGTCACGGCCAGTTGCTGCCAGCGCGCCCGAGTGCCGCGCACACGGTGACTGATGGTCAGTTCGCGACCGCGGAGCTTGTCGATGGCCTCGATCAGGGTCGGGAAGTCTTCATGCACCACGTTGACAATCAACTCGCTGGGCAAATCGCGCTCCGGGCTGCTGACGTAGTACTGGCCGAGAAAAGCCGCCATGACTTCGGCCACGTCTTCCTCGATACCCACCTGGGGGAAGAAATTCTTGCTGCCCAAAACGCGACCGCCGCGCACGCTGATCAGGTGGACGCAGGCGCCGCCGGGGTTGATGAACGCCGCAACGACATCGACATCGCCGCTGCCGCCTTCCATGCTCTGCTGGTCCTGCACCCGGCGCAGCAGCCCGATCTGGTCGCGCAGCTCCGCGGCGCGTTCGAATTCGAGGTTGATCGATGCCTCTTCCATCGCTGCTGACAACTCGTCGGTCAGCGCATTGCTGCGCCCCTCCAGGAACATCACCGAGTGACGTACGTCTTCAGCGTAGATCTCGGGCTCGACAAGCCCGACGCACGGGGCCTTGCAGCGCTTGATCTGGTATTGCAGGCACGGCCGGGTGCGGTTCTTGTAGTAGCTGTCCTCGCACTGGCGAACGAAGAAGGTTTTCTGTAGCAGGCTCAGGCTTTCACGAATGGCCCCAGCGCTGGGGTAAGGACCGAAATACCGCCCCTTGGCCTTCTTGGCCCCGCGATGAATGCTCAGGCGCGGAAACGCTCCGTCCGACAGGAACACGTACGGGTAGGACTTGTCGTCGCGCAGCAGGATGTTATAGGGCGGGCGCCATTCCTTGATCAGCGTCTGCTCAAGCAGCAGTGCTTCCGTTTCGTTGGCCGTGATGGTGGTTTCGATCTGCGCGATGCGCCCCACCAGGGCCGCAGTCTTCGGCGCGAGGCCGGTCTTGCGGAAATAACTGGCCAGGCGCTTCTTGAGATTCTTGGCCTTGCCGACATAAAGCAGGCGCGCGTCGCTGTCGAACATGCGGTACACGCCAGGGCGACCGCTGCAGGTGGACAGAAAAGCACTGGGATCAAACTGTTCGGTCATTTTCAGGCGCTGGCATCGACCATGCCGTGGCGCACCGCCAGCAGCGTCAACTCGACATCACTGCTGATCGAAAGCTTTTCGAAGATACGGTAACGGTAGGTATTGACGGTCTTGGGTGACAGGCAAAGCTTGTCGGAGATGATCTGGACCTTCTGGCAGCCGACGATCATCAGCGCGATCTGGATTTCCCGCTCGGACAACGCATCGAAGGGCGAGTCGTTGGTCGGCTGGAAAGACTTGATCGCCAGTTGCTGGGCGATCTGCGGGCTGATGTAGCGCTGGCCGGCAAACACCAGGCGAATGGCCTGGACCATCTCGTTCAAGCCGGCGCCCTTGGTCAGGTAACCCGCCGCGCCCGCTTGCAGCAGCCGCGTCGGAAACGGGTCTTCTTCACAGACGGTCACCGCGACAACCTTGATGTCCGGATGGCTGCGCAGCAGTTTACGCGTGGCTTCGAGGCCGCCGATGCCCGGCATCTTGACGTCCATCAGCACCACATCGGGTTTCAACTCCCGCGCCTTGATCAGGGATTCTTCCCCGGACTCGGCCTGGCCAACCACTTGCAGGCCATCGATGTCAGCCAGCATCCGTGTAATGCCCGTACGGACGAGATCATGGTCGTCGACCACTAACACCCTAATCAAGCAGACACCTCACGATTTGGTCTTGTATGGGTTGCCTCACACCTTAGCAAAAAGCATTCGGCAGACCTAGCGCAAAGGGGCAGATAAAAGTTACAACGCATCTTCATGAAATCCGACATCCGCAGCCTCAAGCGGCAACGTCCCGCTGCATTCTCAGGAAACATTCATCCTCGCCGACGACCCGCAGCCCCATGCGTTCGTAGAGCTGCCTGGCCGGATTATCCTTGAACACGGTCAGGCGCAACGCGGGGCGACGCTCCACCGCCACCATCCCCCAGACCTGTCCGATCGCCCAGGTTCCGGCCCCCTGCCCATGAAACGCCTTGTCAATCTGCAACTCCCGGATATACAGCGCACGGGCGTCGCGGCTGAGGCTGACGAAACCCAGCGCCTGGTCACCTCGATGGATAATCCAGTTCTGGCGAATCACCCAGGCCAGGTCAAACGCTTCGTCCTGCCACAGCAAATCATGACGCAGATAATAGGGAAGCATATTGCTGCACGTCAGTTGTCGGGCGAATTCGATATCATCGACTTCAGCCGAGCGCCATTCGAACATCATTTTAGACCTCGTCAAAGCGGCACCACCTGCCCTACCCAGCCGCTGCCCCGGGGACGAGCCATGACCAGAAGCTCGCCGACGCCTGGCGCAGCGGCAATCAGCGAACCATCGGCCGCCCAGATCGCGCTGCGACCGGCCGACTCCCACCCTCCGGTAGCGCCACCGTGATTGGCCATCAGGACCGTCATGGCGTGCTGTCGGGCGTAACCTTGCAGCAACGTCGTGTCCGCTACATAGCCTCCCTCGGTTATCAACACGCCGGCTGCATATAGCGTCGCGCCCTGCTCCGCGGCTGCCGCCGCATGGCTGGCCTGGGAAAAATCGGCGCACACCGCCAACGCCACGCGATCCGCGCCCATCGCCAGGATCGAACCGCCGTGACCGGGCGCGAAAGCGATTTCTTCTCCCGCGTGCAGATGCTGTTTGCTGTAGACCCCAAGGGAGCCATCCGCACCGAGCACCAATGCGCCGATCAGCACCGGGGCGTCGGTCGCGAGGCGAATCGGCATGCCGACCACCGCAGTCAGGCCGAGCTCCCGCGCCAGGTCGCGCAGCGGCTGCAACACAAAATCCTCCGGCAAGATAGCCAGTTCTGCGGCCAGCCCTCGCTCGTACCCGGTGAGCGACAGTTCTGGAAACACCAGCAACCCCACATTCCGATCGGCGGCGGACTCCATGAAGCGCTGATGATGGATAAGGTTGCCGGCAATGTCCCCCGGAATGGAAATCGATTGGGCGGCAGCAAAGGCTCGGCTCATGGTGCGTCCTTGATGGAGGGGACAAAGCGCTGAGTTTGTCACAAAGCCCGCCGGACTCAAGCGGCGTGGACGGCGTCATCAATCCGATAGGATTTTCTTATTGAACCGGCGCGCCTCGCTCTAGTAAGCTGCGGGTCATTCATCGGAGACAGACCATGTTCAACGCCCTTGCACAGCTTCACACCGCCAGCGCCCTGCGCTCGGTTGCGGCTGCCCGGGTGAACAGCGTCCAGACTCCGGTCAGCTTTTATTTTGGGTATTGGTTTAGCCACTGGCGCGCCTGATACCCAACCGGCGCCCCATTTCAAACGGGTCGCCTACCAGAGTTTTCCAAACCCCCGGTCGGCCTCCCGACCGGGGGTTTTGTTTTTCAGGCCCCACACAATTGCAGCACCAGACAACTTGAGGATCGAACCATGAACTACGCCACTTATTACCGTTACGACAGTTTTGCCGCCTGGCGATTTACCAGCCACCGCTCGGGACAGCCTGCCGCCTCCGATCGGTCACCTACCGGTGGCATGCCTTCATTGCCGGCCATCACGGCCAATTGTCGAACACCCCAATAGGGCCGGCGCGCGGGAACGAACCCGCTGCTCGCCCAGGAAGCCAGATCATGAATTCGTCCGTTTCTGCTTTGCCACTGTCCACCCTCACGCCTGCCAATGAAGCGCTGACCCTGCGTCTGCCAAGCGCTCTGCAGCTCAAACAGCAATTGCCGCTCGCCACTGCGCTGAGCCAACAGGTCGACACCCATCGCCAAGCGGTGCGTGCGATCCTCGACGGCGAGGACTCGCGCCTGCTGGTCATCGTTGGCCCCTGCTCGATCCACGATCCTGAGTCTGCGCTTGAATACGCCGCCAACCTGGCGCGCCTCGCCCGCGAAGTGAGCGACAGCATGCTGCTGGTCATGCGCGCCTATGTCGAAAAGCCGCGCACCACCGTCGGCTGGAAAGGCCTGGCCTACGACCCCGATCTGGACGGCAGTGACGACATGGCTGCCGGCTTGAACCTGTCCCGGGAACTGATGCGTGAGATGCTGCGACTCGGCCTGCCGATCGCCACTGAATTGCTGCAGCCCATGGCCGCTGGCTACTTCGACGACCTGCTCAGCTGGGTCGCCATCGGTGCCCGGACCACGGAATCGCAGATCCACCGGGAAATGGCCAGCGGCCTCGGC
The DNA here is from genome assembly GCF_051131995.1 of Pseudomonas sp. Z1-29. Classification (NCBI taxonomy): domain Bacteria; kingdom Pseudomonadati; phylum Pseudomonadota; class Gammaproteobacteria; order Pseudomonadales; family Pseudomonadaceae; genus Pseudomonas; species Pseudomonas sp. Z1-29. The sequence goes on from NZ_CP071645.1 coordinate 3,625,516, forward strand.
ATGCCGGTCGGTTTCAAGAATGGCACGGACGGCGGGGTCGGCATCGCCTGCGACGCCATGCGCTCCGCCGCCCACCCTCACCGGCATTTCGGCGTCGACAGCCAGGGACACCCGGCGATCATCCAGACCCAGGGCAACCCCGACACTCACCTGGTGCTGCGCGGCGGCCATCGCGGGCCGAATTATGATCGCCAGAGCGTGGCGCAGATACACGACGACCTCACCCGCCTCAAAATCCCGGCCCGGATCATGGTCGATTGCAGCCATGCCAACAGCGGCAAGGACCCGTTGCGCCAGCCGCAGGTGTTCAATGACGTATTGGAACAGCGTCTGCTAGGAAACCGCGCCCTCATTGGCATGATGCTGGAAAGCCATCTGTTTGAGGGTTGCCAACCATTGGGGCCGACGATGCGCTACGGCGTGTCGGTGACCGATGGATGCCTTGGCTGGGAGGCCACCGAGCAACTGCTGCGCCAGGCCGATCACTCGTTGCGATTGCAGGCCTGACGCACCCGACAGGCCCTCCGTGAAGGGAGGGCCTCGCTCAACCAGGCGTCCGGGTACGCACCTCGATAGTGATCTCCACAGACCGCTGGCTGACATCGTCCAGTCGTTCCACCTGATAAAACAGTTGCACCGACCTGTTTCGCTGTTCATGCCAATAGGCGGCCGGCACCTCGAAGACAAGCGGTTGGCCAACCATCGCCTCGGTGATTTCCCGCTCCTGCACATGGGTATAGGTCCCGTTGCATTGCAGGCCGACCCATTCGCCCGCCGCCAGTCCGGTGCCATCGATGACCACCGTCACCGGGCCTTGCAGCGTTTCGATGTCGAGCCCTCCTTCGTCCAGTCCCGTTACCCGGGGCGCCTTCAGCGCAGGGCGCACCAAGGGGCCGATATGCACCGACAAAGACTCGGCCTGGCGTGCCGAGCGGCCATGCCTGACAACATAGCCCAGGCTCAACCGGTGGCCCGTATACGGGGCCAGGTGCGAATAATCGACCCAGAATGACACTTCACGCCCCAATACATGTTCCTCGATGTGCAGCACGTCATGCCAAAGCGCCTTGGAATCCTGGCTGACACTCAAGGCCAGCCGATCACCGACCGCCATCCTCGAATAAGGCCGGACGGTCACCCGCGTTCCTTCCGGCACCCGGGCGGGATCGAGGCTGCCACCCACCGCATCATTGGCAATCGGTGGCAACAGCAGCTCGGGCCTGTCGCCGACTTCAAGTTGCAGGGCTTGCGACCTCAGCACGCCGGGGATCCACTTTCCGGCTACCTGATAGGAGATCTCCAGCGAACCTCCGTCGAGCTCGGCGATATGCGGTTCACGAACAACAAAAACCACGTCCCGTCCGACCTGCCGCTCGGTGATAAACCTGCTGGTTTCATGCCGGTAGGGGTCGCCTTCGTTATTGAGCCCATGCCAACGCAGCCGCACTTCATCACCACTCGTCATCGTCGGATACGGCTTGATCGTGATCACGGCCTTGTTCCAGGCCGGATCCACAACGCCTCCCTTGGCCTTAGCCAGGGAAGGCGCTGGCAGTCTTGCGCAGCACGGGTCGCTACTGTCCTGCGGCGATGGGTAAGTCTTCATTTTCACGTTCCAGTCCTTTGGAAAAGGCGCCATGCACATCACGGCGCCGCTGAAGTCATTTGAACCTGCCCGAGGCAAATGCGCAGTCAGACAAATCGGCCATGATCGGTGGGCTGTTGCGCCGAGCGTTGTAGCTGCCAGCCGCGACGGCTATCGGAAGTATCCCGGACCTTCGGCATCGTCCGTCTATCAAGTGAATCTTCCTGCTTTTTCTATTCCAGTTTCCCTGGCTTACCGCGGCTTGGTCCTACACCGCTCGCTTGTCGCCTGCATTAGAGTGGTGCCGGCAAATCCAGGTGAACCTCTTCGAAAAAGGTACGAACATGCAACGGAATGCAAACACTCACTTTCCTATCCTGCTGGTCCATGGGTTGTTCGGGTTCGACAAGATCGGCGCCTTCGGGCTCTTTCAGAACGTCAAACAGGCTTTGCGCACCGCCGGCGCGCGGGTCTTCATCCCGTATCTGTCGGCTACCCATTGCAATGAAGCCCGTGGTGAACAACTGCTGACGCAGATCGACCGGGTCCTGGAAGGAACCGGCTCCACCCGGGTCAACCTGATCGGGCATGGCCAAGGTGCGCTGGCGGCACGTTATGCCGGGGCAACCGCCCCCGAACGAGTCGCCTCGGTCACCTCGGTCAGCGGCCCCAACCAGGGCTCGGAACTGGCCGACTTCCTGCGCAAGGCCCTGACCCCCGGGCGATTGCCGGAGCATGTGGCGAACCGGGTCGCAACACTCTTCGCCGACTTCATCTCGGCACTCAGCGGCCAGGCTCGGCTTCCACAGAACGCCATCGCGGCGCTGGCGGCACTGACGACTGAAGGCGTGGGCGCGTTCAACGACCGATACCCCCAGGGCCTGCCCCGAAACTGGGGCGGCAACGGGCCGCAGCTGGTCAACGGCGTTCGCTACTACTCCTGGAGCGGCACGCTGCAAGACGCCCCTGGCGAAGCCTGCGGTGCAGCAGGTCCGCTGCATGATTTCTGCCGGGCCTTTTCCGAATACTTCATTACCGAAGCCGGACAGAACGATGGCATCGTCGGGCGCTTCAGTTCCCACCTGGGCAAGGTCATTCGCTCCGATTACCCACTGGACCACTTGCACGCCATCAACCACGCGAACGCCGGCGGGCACCGCAAGGGAACCGACCCGCTAGCGCTCTATATAAGGCACGCCGAGCGTTTGCGAATCGTCGGACTCTGATCGACACGTCGCATTTTTGACAACAAAGCCCTACTGATTCCGGTAGGCTGGACGTTTTGAAAACACTGAAGGAGATTTCCCATGGCCAAAGCCACTGCCCGCCACATCCTGGTATCCAGCGAAGACAAGTGCAACGAACTCAAGGCCCAGATCGAAGGCGGCGCTGATTTTGCCGAAGTCGCCAAGGCAAACTCCACTTGCCCGTCCAGCCGTCAGGGCGGTGACCTGGGCTCGTTCGGTCCAGGCCAGATGGTCAAGGAGTTCGACACCGTGGTGTTCAGCGCCCCGATCAATGTGGTCCAGGGCCCGGTCAAGACCCAGTTTGGCTATCACCTGCTGGAAGTCACCAGCCGCCAGGACTGATCCCGGTTTATCGACATGACGGCCCGCCCTTTGGTGGGCCGTCATGTTTGCGTGATGCGAGGGGCTGGCGATGAGCGCGCCGCTCGCGTACAAATCATGGTCATCGATCACCCGGCTCTAAGGCTGACAATGCGACTGGCGTTTCCCTCCTGGCTACTCACTGCCGTGGTCCTGCTGACAGGCGCCGCAGGTGTGAGCGCCGCCCCCCAACATGCCCTGACTGTTTATGGCGAGCCGGCCAAATACGCCGAAGGCTTCGGCCACTTTGCCTATGCCAATCCCCAGGCCCCCAAGGGCGGCACGATGCGCCGCTCGGCCATCGAGATCGGTCATTTCGACCATATCCTGCCCTATATCGACAAAGGCATCGGTGTCAGCCAGGTCGACGGCATGCTCTATTCGCCGCTGGCCCAGCGTTCGCTGGACGAGCCCTACACCGTCTACGGCCTGGTGGCCGAGAAAATGGAGCGTGCCGAGGATGGTCTGTCGCTGCGCTTCTACCTGAACGCCAAAGCCCGCTTCGCCGACGGCAAGCCCATTACCGCCGAGGACGTGCGCTACAGCTTCGAGCTGCTGATGACCCAGGGCAGCCTGCGCTACCGCACCCAGTTCGCCGCAGTCAAAGGCGTCGTGGTGGAATCGCCTCGCAGCGTTCGTTTTGATTTCAAGAACAACGAAAACCGCACGCTACCATTGGATATTGCCACCCTGCCGGTGTTTCCCGAGCATTGGTGGAAAACCCGCGACTTCGCCAATGGCGGCGGCTACGAAGCCCCGCTGGGCAGTGGTCCGTACCGGGTGAGCAAAGTCGACTCGGGTCGCAGCATCACTTTCGAACGCAATGCAGACTGGTGGGGCAAGGATCTGCCGGTCAGTCGCGGCTTGTATAATTTCGACCATTTCAGCATTGAATATTTCGGCGATACCGATGTGGCCCGACAGGTCCTGCGTGGCGGCGCCTACGACTACAACCGCGAGTTTTCCGCGACCGGTTTTGCCATCGGCTACGACAGCCCGGCCCTGCGCGACGGTCGCCTGCAAAAGGCCCACCTCGCCACCGAAGCGCCGCAGCCGGCACAGGGCTTCGTGTTCAACCTGCAACGCCCGCAGTTCCAGGACCGCCGCGTACGCCAGGCGCTGGCCATGCTCTGGGATTTCGAATGGAGCAATCGCCAGATGATGCGCAATGCCTATGTGCGTCAGCAGAGTTTCTTTTCCAACACCGACCTCGCCGCCCGGCAACTCCCCGATGCGGCGGAACTGGCGATCCTCGAACCGTTGCGCGGCAAAGTCCCGGATGAGGTGTTCATGCAGGTATTCGAGGCGCCGAAAACCGACGGCAGCGGCGTGATCCGTGACAAACAGCTGCAAGCCCTGGCGCTGCTCGAACAGGCCGGCTGGAAGCCCCACGGCGACCGGTTGGTGAATGCCGAAGGCGAGCCCCTGAGCTTCACGTTCCTGAATACCCAGAACGGTATCGACCGTCTGTTGCTGCCCTACAAGCGGACCCTGGCCCAAATCGGCATCGACATGAGCATCCGGCGCATCGACTCGTCCCAGTACGTCAACCGCCTGATGAGTCGCGACTACGACATGATCATCACCGGTTACCCCGTGAGCACCTCGCCCGGCATGGAACTCTATAATTATTTCGGCTCGGCGGCCGCCAATGACCCGGGCGCAAACAACTACATGGCCCTGCAGAACCCAGCCGTGGATGCCCTCATCGACGGCCTGGTCAAGGCCACCACCCAGAGCGACATGCTCCGCCATGCCCACGCCCTGGACCGGGTACTGCAATGGAATTACTACTGGATCCCCAACTATTACCCACCCGGCAGCTCGACCGTGTGGTGGAATCGCTTCGGCATGCCGAAGGTCCAGGCCAGCAATGACGAAGCCATCGAAAGCTGGTGGGAAGTCAGCACCACGCCGTTGACCAACGAACAGATGACCGCCGAACGCATCAAGCGCAGCGCACCAGGAGGACATCACTGATGTGGGCTTATATTGCACGGCGCCTGCTGCTGATCATCCCGACGCTGATGATCATTCTGCTGGTGAACTTCGTGATCGTGCAGGCGGCACCGGGCGGGCCGGTCGAACAGGCCATCGCCCACCTGCAGGGTATCGGCGGCGCCAGCGTCGGCAGTTCGGGCAATGCCATGGCCGGCAGCTCGCGCGCCAGCCGTGGCCTGGACCCGCAACTGATCAAGGACATCGAGAAACAGTACGGTTTCGACAAGCCCGCCCACGAACGCCTGTGGCTGATGCTCACCAGCTATGCCCGCCTGGATTTCGGCAAGAGCTTTTTCCGCGGCGCCACGGTCACCGACCTGATCCTGGAAAAGATGCCGGTGACCATTTCCCTAGGGCTGTGGGCGACGCTGATCACTTACCTGGTGTCGATTCCGCTGGGCATTCGCAAGGCCGTGCACCACGGTTCGGCATTCGACGTGTGGAGCAGCACCGCGATTATCATCGGCTATGCGATGCCGGCGTTCCTGTTCGCCATGTTCCTGATTGTCATGTTCGCCGGCGGCACCTCCCTCAACTGGTTCCCCGTGCGCGGACTGGTGTCGGACAACTTCGAATCACTATCGACGCTGGGCAAGATCGCCGATTACTTCTGGCATTTGGTGCTGCCCGTCACGTCGCTGGTCATCGGCGGCTTTGCCACCCTGACGATCCTGACCAAAAATTCGTTTCTCAACGAAATCACCCGTCAATACGTGGTGACGGCCCGGGCCAAAGGCATGAGCGAACGGCGCGTGTTGTACGGCCACGTGTTTCGCAACGCGATGCTGCTGGTGGTCTCGGGCATTCCCCAGGCATTCATCAGCGTGTTCTTCGCCGGCTCGTTGCTGATCGAGGTCATTTTCTCCCTCGATGGCCTGGGGCGCATGAGTTATGAAGCCGCCGTGTCCCGAGACTATCCGGTGGTGTTCGGCTCGCTGTTCATCTTCACCCTGTTCGGCCTGCTGATAAAGCTCATCGGTGACCTCTGCTACACCCTGGTGGACCCGCGTATCGACTTCGCCGCGAGGAACGCCTGATGTTCAAGTTCTCGCCCTTGGGCCGGCGGCGTTTCGAGCGCTTCAAGAAAAACCGTCGTGGCTGGTGGTCGCTGTGGCTGTTCATCGGCCTGTTCGCCCTGACCCTGGGCGGTGAACTGATCGCCAACGACAAGCCATGGGTGGTGAGCTATCAGGGCTCGCTGTACTTCCCGGTTTTCAAGCGCTACACCGAGCAGGAATTTGGCGGTCAGTTGCCGTTCCAGGCCGACTATCGCAGCAACTATGTACAGAACCTGATTCACCAGGATGGCGGCTGGCTGCTCTTCCCGCCCATTCCTTTCAGCGACGACACGCCCAACTACGACCTCAACCAGCCGGCGCCAAGCCCGCCGTCGACGGTCAACTGGCTGGGCACCGATGATCAGGCCCGTGATGTGCTGGCGCGGGTGATCTTCGGCGCGCGGGTGTCGATCCTGTTCGCCCTGGCCTTGACCGCCATCAGTGCGCTGATCGGAATTACCGCCGGCGCCTTGCAGGGCTATTACGGCGGCTGGGTGGATCTGCTCGGGCAACGGTTGCTGGAAGTCTGGTCCGGGTTGCCGGTGCTCTATCTGCTGATCATCCTGTCCGGTTTCGTGGAACCGAATTTCTGGTGGCTGCTGGGGATCATGGCGCTGTTCTCCTGGCTGGCGCTGGTGGACGTGGTGCGCGCCGAGTTCTTGCGCGGGCGCAACCTGGAGTACGTGAAAGCGGCACGGGCCTTGGGCCTGACCGACCGCAAGGTGATCGTGCGACACATCCTGCCCAACGCCATGAACGCGACCTTGAGTTACCTGCCGTTCATCCTCACCGGCGCGATATCCACGCTGACGGCCCTGGACTTTCTCGGCTTCGGCATGCCGGCCGGCAGCGCGTCCCTGGGTGAGTTGATCGCCCAGGGCAAACAGAACCTGCAAGCGCCGTGGCTGGGATTGACGGCGTTCTTCACCCTGGCACTGATTCTGTCGCTGCTGGTGTTCATTGGCGAGGCGTTGCGCGACGCCTTTGATCCCCGGTCTTGAAGCGGAGCTTTTAGATGAGCGACAACCTGATCGAAATCCGCAACCTGAACGTGGCCTTCAACGACCAGCCGGTAGTGCGCGACCTGTGCCTGGATATCCGCCCTGGCGAATGCCTGGCCCTGGTGGGCGAATCCGGCTCAGGCAAGTCGGTGACGGCTCACTCGATTCTGCAATTGCTGACCGACAGCGGCGCACGCACCACCGGCAGCATTCGTTATCGAGACCAGGAACTGGTGGGCGCCGAGGCCAAGACCTTGCGCGAGTTGCGCGGCAATCGGATCGCAATGATTTTCCAGGAGCCGATGACGTCGCTGAATCCATTGCACAGCGTCGAAAAACAGATTGGCGAGACATTGATGCTGCACAGGGGACTGGGCGGCAAAGCGGCGCGCCAGCGGATCCTGGAACTGCTCGACCTGGTGGGTATCCAGAACCCGGCCGAACGGCTCAAGGCCTATCCCCACCAACTATCGGGCGGTCAGCGCCAGCGGGTCATGATCGCCATGGCCCTGGCCTGCGAACCGGAGTTGCTGATTGCCGACGAGCCAACCACCGCCCTGGACGTGACGGTGCAACGCAAGATCCTCCTGCTGCTCAAGTCATTGCAGCAGCGGCTCGGCATGTCCCTGCTGCTGATCAGCCATGACCTCAACCTGGTGCGCAGCATCGCCCAGCGGGTGTGCGTGATGAAGGCGGGAGAAATCGTCGAGCAGGCGCCTTGCGAAACGTTGTTCAGCGCACCGCAACACCCCTACAGCTGCGAACTGCTGCACGCCGAGCCGGAAGGCGAAGCCCTGCCCCGGGACGAGCGCGAAGACGTGTTGCAGGTTGAGGATTTGCGGGTCAGCTTCCCCATCGGTGGCGGGCTGTTGCGGCGCAAGCAATACCTGCGCGCCGTGGATGGCATCAGCCTGAGCATCCAGCGCGGCAAGACCCTGGGCATTGTTGGCGAATCCGGTTCCGGCAAGTCCACGCTCGGCCAGGCGATCCTGCGGTTGATCGAATCCGAAGGCAGCATCCGTTTTAGCGGCGCAGCCCTTGATCAGCTGTCGCAGAAAGAACTGCGGCCCTGGCGCAAGCAGATGCAGATCGTCTTCCAGGACCCGTTTGGCAGCCTCAGCCCGCGAATGTCGGTGCAGCAGATCATCAGCGAAGGCCTGGAGGTCCACAGCAGGTCCAGCGCCGAGCAATGCGAAGCCCAGGTGATCCAGGCGCTCAAGGAAGTCAGCCTCGACCCGCAGAGCCGGCATCGTTACCCGCACGAGTTTTCCGGCGGCCAGCGCCAGCGCATCGCCATCGCCCGGGCGCTGGTGCTCAAGCCCGCGCTGATCCTGCTGGACGAACCAACTTCGGCGCTGGATCGCACGGTGCAGAAACAAGTGGTCGCCCTGCTCCGCCAGCTCCAGGAAAAACACGGCCTGACCTACCTGTTCATCAGCCACGACCTGGCGGTCGTGCGAGCCCTGGCCCATGACATGATCGTGATCAAGGACGGCAAGGTCGTCGAGCAAGGCGCCAGCCACGACGTATTCGACTCGCCCCGACACCCTTATACCCGGGAGCTGCTGGCGGCGGCCCATCCGGGATAAGCCTGGCCCGGTCAGGCTTCGCGGCGCTGGTCCAGGGTCTGGGCGAATTCGCCCATGACTTCCACAACCTGCTTCGCGCCCCGGTGGATGTCGAGGATGACGGTGCCGGCCTGGTTCGCCAGCTTCACGCCTTGCTCGGCCTTGGCGGTACTCGATTGCATGCTGCCCACCGCCTGCCTGGCCAGGTCGCGGTTCTTGCCGACCACTTCGGTAATGGCAACGGTCGCCTGGCTGGTACGCCGGGCCAGATTGCGCACTTCATCGGCAACCACCGCGAAGCCGCGACCCTGCTCACCGGCACGAGCGGCCTCGATGGCCGCATTGAGCGCAAGCAGGTTGGTCTGTTCCGCGATTCCCCGGATGGCATCGACAATGTTGCCGATCTCTTCGGACTGCGCGCTGAGGGCGCTGATCCCGGTAGCGACCTGTTGCAGTTCATCGGCGATACTTTGCACTACGGTCACGGTCTGCTGCACGACGGCGGTGCCCAATTGGGTGTGCTCATCCGTCTGCCGGGACGTCTCGAAGGCCAACTGTGCCGCCTTTGATTCGGTCTGGCGTTGCTCGACTTCACGCGTGCTGTCGGTGGCAAACTTGACCACCCCGTACAAATGGCCTTGGGCATCGTAGAGCGGGTTATAGGTGGCCTGCAGCCAGACGGTGTTGCCGTGCCTGTCGACGCGCTGGAAAAGCCCGCTCTTGTATTCGCCACGGTTCAGTCCAGCCCAGAAATCGCGATAGGCTTCGCCTTGAACTTCGCCAGGCTCGCAGAAAATCCGATGGTGCTGGCCGCGAACCTCCTCCAGGCCATAACCCATGACCTTCTGGAAGTTGACGTTGGCATTGATGACATGACCGCCCAGATCGAACTCGATCACCGCCATGGAGCGATCGATCGCCTGCATGAAACTCGACTCGGCCTGAGCCCGTAGCACGCGGTCGTTGATGTCGCGGCTGACCTGGATGATGCGTTCGACCCTGGCGCGCTGATCACGCACAGGAATGTAGCTGGCCTGCACCCACGACCCAAGGCCATCGCGTGCCAGATGAAGGTACTGCTGTTCGCTACCCTCACCCTGGGCCAGTTGCTGCCATAACACCGCATATTCGCGGCTGCCGGCGTACTCAGGCGCGCAGAACATCCGGTGATGCTTGCCGAGGATGTCATCCAGCACGTAGCCGGTCATGTTCAGAAACAGCGCGTTGGCGCCAAGTATTTCGCCTGAAGGCGCGAACTCGACGATCGCCATCGATTGGTGAAAAGCCGCCCGCTCGGCTTCGAGAGAGGCCAGTGCGCCCTGGGTCTCGTGCAAGACGTCCTGATGTTTGCGAGTGCGAATGAACATGGGTGCCGCTCCCGGTGACATGAGTGCTTGGCCGTAGCCGTCTGAAAGGCGGAATGCCTTTTCTGAAGAGGCACCATTAAGCCATCATCGTCGCAAAAGTTGTACATAATTTTTTATATGTACAATTTCTGAAGGAAAATTCGCTTACCTGTCCAAGACTCAATGCCAACCGATTTTCCACCGTTCGCTGTCGGTCAGATCACCCCAGTCCAGCACGGCCACCCGTCCGCTATACACCGCCTGCAACTCGACCTGAACGGGGCAATCCTGTTCGTCGCAGAGCAATTGGGTGACGAGAAAATGCTTTTCCCGGTTGACGGGCTGGCAGGCGGTCCACTTGGAAAGCTTGAGTTTGCGAGGGTTGAATTTATTCATGGATCCTCCAGTACAGTCGCGAACAGGCCTAAAAACATGTACAGAGTATTTCATACGTACAGCTTTTCTTGTGGCAATTCTGGCGGTAAAAACAGCCCTCTCCACCGGCTTGGCCCCACTACAGAACGCCGAGTTTGATCAGGCATAATGCCGCGACTCATCCGAGGGTGCCGGCAAGCCCACCTCTTTTTGGAATGCCTGATGAATCCCACCGAAAGTCTCAAGGACTACAAGCGCGTACGCACGCTGGCGATCCGCTCGCTGTTCGAGATCATCGAGCAGTCCAGCGAAGGCACGGTCATTGTCGATCGCGATGCGAATATCGTCTGGATGAACGAGCGCTACGCCCGTCGTTTCGGCCTGAATTCGGCGCAGGAAGCCATCGGCCGCGCCTGCGAAAGCGTCATCCCCGGCAGCTTGCTGCGTGAGGTGGTGCGCACCGGACGGCCGATCCTGCTGGACATGCAGGACACGCCCAAGGAACCGCTGGTGGTGATGCGCCTGCCGATCCACGACAACGCCGGCGCGGTGATCGGCGCCATCGGTTTTGCCCTGTTCGATGAGTTGCGCAGCCTGTCGCCGATGCTCAAGCGCTATCTGAGCATGCAGGAAGAACTGGCCTCCACCCGCTCGTTGCTGCGGGCGCGGCAGACCAAGTACAACTTTGCCCACTTCATCGGCACCAGCAGCGCCGGCCTGGAGGTCAAGCGCCGCGCCCGACGCAGCGCCAGCACCGATTCACCGGTGCTGCTGCTCGGCGAAACCGGTACCGGCAAGGAGTTGCTGGCCCAAGCGATCCATAGTGCTTCACCGCGGGCGCACAAGGCCTTTGTCAGCATCAACAGCGCTGCCATCCCCGAATCGCTGCTCGAAGCCGAGTTCTTCGGCACCGCGCCAGGCGCTTTCACCGGCGCCGACCGCAAGGGCCGCGCCGGCAAACTGCAGATCGCCCAAGGCGGCACGCTGTTCCTCGACGAGATCGGCGACATGCCGCTACCGCTGCAAAGCAAACTGCTGCGGGTGCTTCAGGAGAAAGAATACGAACCGGTCGGCTCCAACGAGGTGTTGCAGAGCGATGTGCGGATCATTGCCGCGACCTCCACCGATCTTGAAGCGGCAATCAAGCGCGGCGAGTTCCGCGCCGACCTCTATTACCGTCTCAACGTGCTGCCGATCCAGGTCCCGCCGCTGCGTGAGCGCCTGGATGATCTGCCGGCACTGAGTGAGGCGATCCTCGAAGAACTGCGCAGCCAGCACGAACTGCACCGCGACGCCCTCGATCTGCTGGGCCAACATGCCTGGCCGGGCAACATTCGGGAGTTGCGCAACGTGCTGGAACGAGCCGCGTTGCTCAGCGACGACCTGATGCTCAGCGCTGCTGACATCCGCGCGGCCATCGGCACTTTCATCCCGGTTGAGCGCACGACAGGCCCGACCCTGGAGCCGTTATTGGCGCAGGAAACCTTCAGCCAGGCCCGGGCTCGATTTGACCGGCACTTGATCGAAACTACCCTCGCGAAATGCGATGGCAAGGTAGTCGAGGCGGCCGAGCGGTTGGGGCTGGGAAGATCGACGTTGTACAAGAAGATGGTGGCGCTGGGGATTGCGGAGTCTCAATAAAGAGACTGAGATCTCTTTTTTTAGACTGGCGATCTTGGAGCGCTTCGGGCTCTTCGCGAGCAGGCTCGCTCCCACCGGTACAGCGTTCTGTCAGTCCATCACTGTCTCATGTGGGAGCGAGCCTGCTCGCGAAGAGGCCGGCCCCTCCAACAAAAATCTCAAAACAGAGAATAATCCTTCTCCCTCGCCTATCAGTAACAAAAATTATCCTTATCTATCAGCGACTTAGCTATCTGGCACAGATATCGCTATAGCCCTCCTCAGAGCATCACCCACAAAAATAACAATCCCAGGAGACACACCATGAGTGTGATCATTGCCTTGGCAGCCCTCACGCTGTTGATGGTTGCCGCCTACCGTGGCTACAGCGTCATTCTCTTTGCCCCGATCGCCGCCCTCGGCGCGGTCCTGCTTACCGATCCATCCGCCGTCGCCCCTGCATTCACCGGGGTGTTCATGGACAAGATGGTCGGTTTCATCAAACTCTATTTCCCGGTGTTCCTGCTTGGCGCGGTGTTTGGCAAGCTGATCGAGTTGTCGGGTTTCTCCCGCTCCATCGTCGCCGCGGCGATTCGCCTGCTGGGCACGCGCCAGGCCATGCTGGTGATCGTGCTGGTCTGCGCGTTGCTGACGTATGGCGGCGTGTCGCTGTTCGTCGTGGTGTTCGCGGTGTACCCGTTCGCCGCGGAGATGTTCCGCCAGAGCAATATCCCCAAGCGGCTGATTCCGGCCACCATCGCCCTCGGCGCATTCTCGTTCACCATGGACGCCCTGCCCGGCACGCCGCAGATCCAGAACATCATCCCCAGCACCTTTTTCAACACCACCGCCTGGGCGGCGCCGTGGCTGGGCGTGATCGGTACGATCTTCGTCTTCTGCTTCGGCATGCTGTTTTTGCAGCGCCAGCGCAACAAGGCCCAACGCGCCGGTGAAGGTTATGGCACCGAACTGCGCAACGAGCCGGAAACCGCTGAGGATATCAAGCTGCCCAACCCGTGGATCGCCGTTTCGCCGCTGCTGGCGGTGGGGATCATGAACCTGCTGTTTACCCAGTGGATCCCGCAGTGGTACGGCAAGACGCATAGCCTGGCGCTGCCGGGCATGGCGACACCGGTGACCAGCGACATCGCCAAGCTCACCGCGATCTGGGCGGTACAGGCCGCTTTGCTGGTGGGTATTGTCATGGTGCTGCTGTTCGGCTTCCGCGCGATTCGCAGCAAACTGGCCGAAGGTAGCAAGAGCGCAGTGGGCGGTGCCCTGCTCGCGGCGATGAACACCGCTTCGGAATACGGTTTCGGTGCGGTGATCGCCTCATTGCCGGGCTTTCTCGTGCTGGCCGACTGGCTCAAGAACATTCCCGATCCGCTGGTCAACGAAGCAGTCACCGTAACGCTGCTGGCCGGCATCACCGGATCCGCGTCGGGGGGCATGAGCATCGCCCTGGCGGCGATGTCCGAAACCTTCATCAGCGCCGCCCACGCCGCCAACATTCCCCTGGAAGTGCTGCACCGGGTGGCCGCCATGGCCAGCGGCGGCATGGACACCCTGCCCCACAACGGCGCGGTGATCACCTTGCTGGCCGTCACCGGCCTGACCCACCGTGAAGCCTACAAAGACATTTTCTGCATTACGCTGATCAAGACCCTCGCGGTGTTCTTCGTGATCGGTGTGTTCTACGCCACTGGCATTGTGTGAGGTTTCCATGACGACATTTCTTTCGGGCAAGACTGCCCTGGTCACCGGTTCCACCAGCGGCATCGGCCTGGGCATCGCCTTGAGCCTGGCCAAGGCCGGCGCCAACCTGATCCTCAATGGCTTCGGCGATGCCTCGGCGGCGGTCACCGAAGTCAAGCAGTTCGGTGGCAAGGTCGGCCATCATCCGGCCGATGTCAGCGACCCGGCACAGATTGCCGACATGCTCGCCTACGCCGAGCGCGATTTCGGCGGCGTGGACATCCTGGTGAACAATGCCGGGATCCAGCACGTGGCGGCCGTGGAGGATTTCCCGGTGGAGCGCTGGGATTCGATCATTGCTATCAACCTGTCTTCGGTGTTCCACGCCACTCGCCTGAGCCTGCCGGGCATGCGCGCCAAGGGCTGGGGACGGATCGTCAACGTCGCCTCGGTGCACGGTCAGGTCGGTTCGGTGGGCAAGGCCGCCTACGTCGCCGCGAAGCACGGGGTGATCGGGCTGACTAAGGTGGTTGGCCTGGAAACCGCTACCAGCAACGTGACGTGCAATGCAATCTGCCCAGGCTGGGTGCTGACGCCACTGGTGCAGAAACAGATCGACGACCGCATCGCCAGCGGCGTCGACCCGCAACAGGCCCAGCACGACCTGTTGGCCGAGAAGCAACCGTCCCTGGAATTCGTCACCCCGCCGCAGCTGGGTGAACTGGTGCTGTTCCTCTGCAGCGAAGCCGGCAGCCAGGTGCGGGGCGCGGCGTGGAATGTTGATGGAGGGTGGTTGGCGCAATAACCCTCCGCGATCCCCGTGGCGAGGGAGCTTGCTCCCTCGCCACAGAAGCGCTTCTCGCCATAAATAACGCCGTGTGCTGCAATGTTCGCAAGCCCCGGAAAAACAAGAGGCACCCCATGTCCGACATCCTCTGGCAACCCAGCCCCGAACGCATCGCCCGGTCGCGCATGGACGCCTTGCGCCGGTTCGTCAACGAACGGCACTCGCTGCAGTTGAACGATTACCCGGCCCTGCACGCCTGGAGCATCGACCAGCGCGAGGCTTTCTGGCAGGCCATCGTGGACTTCTTCGACATCCGTTTTCACCAGCGCCCCACCGCAGTGCTGGTGGAGGGCCCGCACATGCCCAGCGCACGCTGGTTCCCGGGGGCCACGCTGAGTTTCGCCGAACATCTGCTGCGCCGTCGCGATAACACCGTGGCGGTGGTTGCCGTCGATGAAGACGGCATCGAGCAAATGCTGACCTGGGCCGAGCTCGCCGCCCATGTCGCCGGCCTGCAGAAAAGCCTGCAAGCCGCCGGCGTGACCCAGGGCGACCGGGTCGCCGCTTGCATGCCCAACACCTGGCAGACGCTGGTGGGCATGCTCGCCACGACGAGCCTAGGGGCGATCTGGTCGTGCTCATCGCCGGATTTCGGCACCCAGGGCGTCATCGACCGGTTCGGCCAGATCGAGCCCAAGGTTTTGATTACCTGTGCCGGTTATCGTTATGCCGGCAAGGTCATCGACCAGCGCCCGAAGGTGAACGAGATCCTTGCGCGGCTGCCGTCCCTGCAACAGTTGATCGTGCTGCCTTACGCCCGACCCGATGCTCGCGTCGAGGATTTCAACACCCAGGCCGGCGTCGCGCTGTGGGAAAACTTTTATCAAAGCGGTGGCGCGCCGGAGTTCGCCAGCGTGCCGTTCGATCATCCGTTGTATATCCTCTACTCCAGCGGCACCACCGGCGTGCCGAAGTGCATCGTCCACAGCACCGGCGGCGTGCTGCTCCAACATATGAAGGAACATGGCCTGCACGTTGATCTCGGCCCCGGGGATCGGCTGTTCTACTACACCACCTGCGGCTGGATGATGTGGAACTGGCTGGTCTCGGCCCTGGCGGTGGGCAGCTCGGTGGTGCTGTATGACGGCTCGCCGTTTCACCCTGGTCCCGAACGCCTGCTCGACCTGATCGACCAACAGCGCATCAGCGCGTTCGGCACCAGCCCGAAATACCTCGCCGCCCTGGAAAGCCAAGGCATCCAGCCACGCCAGAGCCATGACCTGGGCAGCCTCAAGACCCTCCTGTCCACAGGCTCGGCTCTCGCCCCCCACAGCTACGATTACGTTTACCGCGATTTCAAGGCCGACGTTTGCCTGGCCTCGATGTCCGGCGGTACCGATATCGTCTCCTGTTTCATCAACGGCAACCCGCTGTCCGCCGTGCGCCGGGGCGAGATGCAGGGCAAGAGCCTGGGCATGGCGGTGCAGGTCTGGAACGAGGCCGGCGAGGCGGTGGTCGGCGAGAAAGGCGAGCTGGTCTGCACCCGGCATTTTCCAGCGATGCCCATCGGGCTCTGGAACGACCCGCGCCAGGATAAACTTCGCGCCTCCTATTTCAGCCAGTTTCCCGGAGTGTGGGCCCAAGGGGACTACGCCGAAGAACTGGCCCACGGCGGCTTGCTGATCCACGGACGCTCCGACGCGGTGCTCAACCCCGGTGGCGTGCGCATTGGCACGGCGGAAATCTATCGGCAGGTGGAAAAAGTCGAAGAGGTCCTCGACAGCGTCGCCATTGGCCAGCAATGGCAGGGTGACGTACGAGTGGTGCTGTTCGTGCGCCTGCGTGATGGCGTCGTGCTGGACGATACCCTGGAGCAAAAGATTCGCCAGGTCATCCGCGCTAACACGACGCCGCGCCATGTACCGGCGAAAATCCTCGCGGTCAGCGACATTCCGCGCACGATCAGCGGAAAAGTGGTGGAACTGGCCGTGCGTAACGTGGTGCATGGCGAGGCGGTGAAGAACACCGATGCGCTGGCCAATCCCGAGGCGCTGGAGCAGTTTCGCGGGCGGCCGGAGCTAGCGTCCTAAGCATCGCAAACGATCTTCGTGGCGAGGGGATTTATCCCCGCTGGGCTGCGAAGCAGCCCCATGCTGACGTCTGACATATCGAGGTGGCTGGTTTCGGGCCGCTACGCGCCCCAGCGGGGATAAATCCCCTCGCCACAACGGGTCACCTCAATCCATCAGTCCCCACTCCCCCGCCGGCGGATCGGCCGGCGGCGCGGCCCCCGTCTCCGCATGCAGCTTCAAGCGCAAACGCAAGTTGTTCGCCGAATCGGCGTTTTTCAGCGCTTCTTCCTCATCGATGGCGCCTTCGACCACCAGGTTGAACAATGCCTGGTCGAACGTCTGCATGCCCAGTTCCTCGGACTTTTCCATGATGCCCTTGAGCTCGCCCAGCTCGTTGCGCCGGATCAGGTCGGCCACCGTCGGCGAGCCCAGCATCACCTCCACCGCCGCCCGCCGCTGACCGCCGCGAGTGCGCACCAGGCGCTGGGAAACAAACGCCTTGAGGTTGTTGCCCAAGTCGTGCAGCAGTTGCGCCCGGCGTTCTTCCGGGAAAAAATTGATCACCCGGTCCAGGGCCTGGTTGGCGTTGTGGGCATGCAGGGTGGAAATCACCAGATGGCCGGTGTCGGCGAAGGCCAGGGCATGCTCCATGGTTTCCCGGTCGCGGATTTCGCCGATCAGCACCACGTCCGGCGCCTGGCGCAAGGTATTCTTGAGCGCGGCATGAAAACTGCGCGTATCCACCCCGACTTCGCGCTGGTTGACGATCGATTTCTTATGCCGATGGATATACTCCACCGGGTCCTCGATGGTGATGATGTGGCCGCTGCTGTTGCGGTTGCGGTAATCGATCAGCGCCGCCAGGGAGGTCGACTTGCCCGAGCCCGTCGCACCGACGAACAACATCAGCCCCTGCTTCTGCATGATGGTTTCCAGCAGCACCTTGGGCAGCTTCAGGTCTTCGAAGCGCGGGATGTCCAGCTTGACGTTGCGTATCACCATGGACACGTCGTTGCGCTGTTTGAAGATGTTGACCCGGAACCGCCCGACACCGGCCAGGGAAATCGCCAGGTTCATTTCCAGTTCCCGATCGAACTCAAGGCGCTGTTCGGCGTCCATCAATGACTCGGCGAGCCCGGCGATCTCGCCGACCTTGAACGCCTGGTTGCTCAGCGGCTTGAGCACACCTTCAAAACGCGCGCAGGGCGGTGCACCGGTGGACATGTAGAGGTCGGAACCATCCTGGCTTGCCAGGATGCGTAACAAGGGATCAATTTCCATGGCCTGAAAAACTTCCGCAAACTTCAATGGACACGTTGACCCGAGCCAGAAAAACTTCAGATCAACCCGCGCTTACCTTCTCCAGAGGATAGTAGAAGCCGCCGCATCGATATGAACATCCAGGAACTCCCGTGATGAATGCAATACCCGCCGGCAGCGACACACAGCAATTGATCGCCCGTCAGGACTGGACCGCCAGCCCCTTGGGCGCCATCGATACCTGGCCACAGAGCCTGCGCACCGCCGTGGACATCATGCTCCACTCGCCCATGCCGATGGCCGTGCTGTGGGGGCCGCAGCTGACCCATCTGTACAACGACGCCTATGCCCGGCTGGTCGGCGACAAGCACCCCAGGGCCTTCGGCCAGCCCACCCACACGGCCTGGCCTGAACTTCGGGGCGAGACCGAGGGGATTTATCACAGCGTGTTGCAAGGGCGCATGTACGCCTGCCGCGACAAACGGTGGCGCATGCCCTTCAGTGGCCGCCTCTGTGACGTGTGGCTCGACCTGACCTACAGCCCGATACACGACGAAAGCGCCAGTGTTGCCGGCATCCTGGTCACGGCCATCGAGACCAGCGAAAGACGCCGGCTGGCCCAGGAATTCGAGCGGCGTTCCGAGGCCAGCCTCAAGGCTCAGCAGGAAAGCGAGGAGCGCTTGCAACTGGCGCTGGCGGCCACCGATGCGCTGGGGACCTGGGACTGGGACATCAGCGAAGACCGCTTCATCGCCGATGCGCATTTCGCCCTGCTGCATGGCGTCGATCCGAGCCTGTCGCGGCAACTGCCGATCAGCGCGTACCTGGAAGGCGTGCACCCCGAAGACCGGGCGATGGTCGCGCGCAGCATCAAGCATTGCATCACCCACGGCACCGAATATGCCGAGGAGTACCGGCTGCTGCAGCCCGACGGTGAACTGCGCTGGGTATTCGTGCGCGGGCGCTGCTACAAGGATCGCCACGGCCGGCCCAAGCGCTTCCTTGGCGCGGCGCTGGACCTGACCGAGCGCAAGCGCACCGAGCACGCCCTGCGCCAGAGCCAGACCGAGCTGCAACTGATCATCAACGCCATGCCGGTGCTGATCAGCTATGTCGATCGCGAAGAGCGTTTCCGCCTGAACAACAGCGCCTACCTGAACTGGTACGGGCTGACCCCGCAGGAGCTGTA
The DNA here is from genome assembly GCF_051131995.1 of Pseudomonas sp. Z1-29. Lineage (NCBI taxonomy): Bacteria > Pseudomonadati > Pseudomonadota > Gammaproteobacteria > Pseudomonadales > Pseudomonadaceae > Pseudomonas > Pseudomonas sp. Z1-29. The sequence continues at coordinate 3,644,680 of NZ_CP071645.1, forward strand.
CGGCAAGACCATTCGCGAGGTCATCGGCGACGAAGCGTACGCGGCGCGCGCCGAACAGATCGCCGGCGCCCTGGCGGGCAAGCCGTGCAGTTTCACCGTGCAGTCAGCCCATCGCGATGGCCGGCCACGGCATGCATTGATCAACTACCTGCCACGCCATGGCAGTGACGGCGCGGTGAACGGCTTCTACATCTTCGTGATCGACGAAACCGAGCGCAAGAAAACCGAAGAAGCGCTGCGTAATCTCAACGAAACGCTGGAGGAACGGGTAATCGCCCGCACCCAGCAACTGGCCGAGGCCAACCATCGCCTGCAAAGCGAGATGTTCGAGCGCGAACGCGCCGAAGAAGCGCTGCGCCATGCGCAGAAAATGGAAGCGGTGGGCCAGCTCACCGGCGGCATTGCCCATGACTTCAATAACATGCTCACCGGCATTCTCGGCAGCCTGGACCTGATGCAGCGCTACATCGCCTCGGGCCGCGCCGCCGAGATAGGCCGGTTTACCGAAGCGGCCATCTCCTCGGCCAACCGTGCCGCGGCCCTGACCCATCGCCTGCTGGCCTTTTCCCGGCGCCAGTCGCTGGACCGCAAACCCTTGGACGCCAATGGCCTGGTGCGCTCTCTCGAAGACCTGTTGAGCCGTACCACCGGCGATCACATCGTGCTGCGGCTTGAACTGGCCGGTGAGCTGTGGCCGGTCAGTACCGATGCCAGCCAACTGGAAAACGCCCTGCTCAACCTGGTGATCAACGCCAGGGACGCGATGCCCGACGGCGGCGAGTTGACCATCGAAACCGCCAACGTCTACCTCGACGGCAGCGACATCAGCACGCTGGAACCGGTCAAGGCCGGGGATTACGTGATGATCGCCGTGCGCGACAACGGCAGCGGCATGACTCCCGCCGTGCTGGCCAAGGCCTTCGATCCGTTCTTCACCACCAAACCCATCGGCCAGGGCACCGGCCTCGGTCTTTCGATGATCTACGGCTTTGCCCAGCAGTCCGGCGGACACCTGAGCCTGGACAGCGTGCCAGGCCAGGGCACGCGAGTGCAGTTGTACTTGCCGCGGCTGCGCGTTGCCGCGACCGAACAACCCGCAGCGCCGGCGGCCACGGACGCGCCGCCGGCCATTGCCGGGGAAACCGTGTTGCTGGTCGAAGACGAACCGGCGGTGCGCATGCTCGTGCTCGACCTGCTGGCCACCTTGGGCTACACCGCCCTCGAAGCCGAGGACGGCCGGCAGGCTCTGCTGTTGCTGGAATCCGGGCAGCGCATCGACCTGCTGGTGACCGATGTCGGCCTGCCAGGCATGAACGGCCGGCAGCTGGCTGAAATCGCCCGTCAGCACCGGCCTGATTTGAAAGTCCTGTTCATGACCGGTTATGCGCAGAAAGCCACCGAGCGCCAGGGGTTCCTCGAGCAAGGCATGGACATGGTTGCCAAGCCGTTCACCCTCGATCTCCTGGCCAACAAGATCCGGACGATGATCAACCATGGCAGCTGACTTGAGGCATAATCGCCGCCCTTTCGCACCGCTCAGGTCACCGCTGCAATGAAAGCCCAAGCCCGCCATATCCTGGTGAAAACCGCCGAAGAAGCCGAACAGCTCAAGCAACGCATCGCCAAGGGCGAAGCGTTTGACGTGTTGGCAAAAAAGTACTCCACCTGCCCCTCCGGCAAGCGCGGCGGGGATCTGGGTGAGGTACGTCCTGGGCAGATGGTCGGCGCGATCGATGCGGTGATTTTCAAGAAACCGCTGCGGGTGGTGCACGGACCGATCAAGAGCAAGTTCGGCTATCACCTGGTGCAGGTGTTTTACCGCGACTGAAGCGATGCCGGGCGCGGACCGGCCCTTTGTGGCGAGGGAGCTTGCTCCCGCTCGGCTGCGCAGCAGTCGCAAAGGATGGGCCTGCTGCGCAGGCCAGCGGGAGCAAGCTCCCTCGCCACAGGGACGTGATGTCACTGCCGGGGTATCAACGCCCCCGGCACCTGGATCACCCGGCTTGCCAGCAAATGCCCGGCCTCGGCGGCTTCCGCCGGGCTGCCGCCGAGCAAGCGGTTCGCCAGGTAAGCGGCACTGAACGAGTCTCCCGCCGCCGTCGTGTCCACCACCCGCTCGACCCGCAGGGCAGGCACCTCATATGACCGGCCGTCGCAACGAATCAGACAAGCCTCGGCGCCGCGCTTGAGCACCACTTCAGGCGTTCCCAACTGTGCATAGGCAGCGAACACCGCCTCGCTGTCGGCATGGCCGAACAGCGCCTGTTCGTCGTCCACGGTCAACAACGCCAGCTCGACGTAGGGCAGCACGCTGCGATAAGCCGCACGGGCCGCCTCGACCGAGGCCCAGAGCCTTGGCCGGTAGTTGTTGTCGAACACCACCTGGGCCCCGCGCCGACGCGCCTCGACCAGCGTGTCGATGAGTTTGCGCCGGCCCTGCTCGCCAATCACTGCCAGGGTCACGCCGCTGAAATACAGCACATCGTAGTCGGCCAACGCTGCGAGAATCGGCGCGGCGGCTGGCGAGGTGAAGCAATCACGCACCGCCGCCTCGTTGCGCCAGTACAGGAAGCGGCGCTCACCCGTCGCGTCGGTCTGGATGCAATACAGGCCCGGCAGGCGCCCGGACAAGCGCTGGACCATGCCCAAACCAATGTTTTCGGCGGCCCAGCCCTGGCACATGGCATCGCTGAAACTGTCGTCGCCCAGCGCGGTGACGTAATCCACAGCGCCGTTGTCGCCCAAGGCCCGGGCCAGGTAGACCGCGGCGTTCAGCGTATCGCCGCCGAAGCTTTGCTGCAGGCTGCCGTCGGCGCGGTGTTGCAGTTCGATCATGCATTCGCCGATGAGGGCGATGCGGGGTCTGGTGTTGCTCATGAGTTATCCTGATATTTAAGCGGTGTGTTGCGGGCCGCTTTCGCGAGCAGGCTCGCTTCCACAAGTGATCGCTTGGTCACCCGCGATCCAATTGTGGGAGCGAGCCTGCTCGCGAAGGCCGCGACTCGGTCTCAACTCTTAAAAACAAGTCTCCATGCTCTCGACCACCCGCAACCCCTCATCCACCAGGCACCCCACCCGCCACTTGTCGAACGTCAGGCACGGATGGGACGTGCCGAACGCAATGATGTCGCCCACCCGCAGTTCAACGCCCGGCGCCACGCTCATGAACGCATGCTGGTCCATCACCGCGGTCACCTTGCAGCCGCTGACGTCGTCCCCCGTCGCCGAGTCCGAACCCGGCGTGTAGCGCTTGAGCGGCACCGGCAACCCGGCGTCGTAGGCCACGTCGCGCTTGCCCAGGGCAATCACCGCAAAGCCCGGCTCCGGCAGCGATTGCACGTGGGCCCAGACTTCCAGCGCTGGACGCAAGCCTTCGTGCAGGTCACTGCGGCGCTCCAGCACACAGCATTGCGCCTCCTTGTAGATGCCATGGTCGTGGGCCACATAACTGCCGGGTCGCAACACGCTGAGGAAGCGCCCGTGGGCATTGCGCGCCTCGAAGGATTCGGCGATCAGGTCGTACCAGGCCGAACCCGAGGCGGTGATGATGGGTTTGTCGTTGGCAAACGCGCCGCTGTCCTGCAACTGCATCGCCAGCCCGACGAGGGATGCGGCGAACGCCCGGATGCCGCTGATGGCGTGATCGCCGTGGATCACCCCTTCGTAACCTTCGATACCGGTCAAGGCCAACGCCGGTTGCGCACCGATGGCCTCGGCCAGCGCAAGTACCTCGGCTTCGGTCCGGCAACCACAACGACCGCCGACCACGCCGTACTCGATCATCACGTTCAACCGTGCGCCGCGCGAAGCGAAATAAGCCCCCAGTTCGGCGACGTTGTCTGGATGATCCACCAGGCAATGGAATTCGAACGCCGGGTCGGCCAGCAGGTCGGCGATCAGCGCCATGTTCGGCTGGCCTACCAATTGATTGGCCATCAGCACCCGGCGCACGCCATGGGCGTAGGCGGCGCGGGTCTGCACTGCGGTGGCCAGGGTCAGGCCCCAGGCACCGGCCTCAAGCTGGCGACGAAACAGCGCCGGAGTCATGCTGGTCTTGCCGTGGGGCGCCAGCTCGGCGCCGCTGTCGCTGACAAACTTTTGCATCCAGCGAATGTTGTGCTCCAGTGCCTCGCGATGCAGTACCAGGGCCGGCAGGCTGACATCGCGCAGCAGATGGGCGCCCAGGGAAGCGGCGCCCTTTTCGACACCGGCGTTATCAATGGCAGAAGACATGTTCGAACTCCTCATACAGCCGCGGCTGTCTATTCGTTGATGCGACGGGCCAGGTTGTTGGCGCTCTCGATCAGCACCCGGCGGTAGTCGGCATAATTGTTCTTGGCGTCAGCCCTCGGGGCGACGATGCACAGCGTCGCGATGGCCACGCCACTGGGGTCTTTGACCGGCGCGGCGAAGCAATGCGTGAAGGTGTCGGCCACACTGTCGAAGGAGAAAAATCCATCGACACCGGCCTGGCGGATTTCCTTGAGAAACTGCTCCAGGGGCAAACGCTCGCCGCCCGGCAGGATGAAGTCGTCGGGGTCGATCAGGTCGACGATCTGCTGGTCGCTCAGATGCGCCAGCAGCAGGCGCCCGGACGCGGTCCAGGGGATCGGCGCGTTCTCCCCGATGTCCGAGGAAATGCGAAAATGCCGCTCGCCTTCCTTCATCAGCGCGACGGTGTATTTGCGCCCGTTGAGCAGGCACATCTGCGCGGTTTCGCGGGTCTGGCGGACGATCTCCTGCAAGGCCTGGTCGGCCTCGCGGCTGAGGTCGAAATGCCGCAGGTGCGCCTGCCCGAGAAAATACAACTGCCGCCCCAGGTAGACGTGGCCGTCCTTGCCGACCGGCTCGAGAATGCGCCGCTCGAGCAGCGACGCCACCAGTTCGTAGACCGTGGACTTGGGGCTGCCGATGCCGCTGGCAATATCGTTCGGGCGCAGCGGCTGGCCGATTTCCTTGAGGAAATCGAGGATATCGAACGCCCGATCCAATCCCCTGGCCCGGCGTTTGATGGTGTCTTCGGTCATTTCGTTGGTTCCTATTCAATTGCCGCGAGTGTACCCAGACTGCAAGCTGTCCACCGCTCCTTGTGGCGAGGGGATTTATCCCCGCTGGGCTGCGAAGCAGCCCCAATGACCTTGATCGCAGCCCAACCTGATACCCCACTGTGGCTTGTTGGGGACTGCTCCGCAGTCCAGCGGGGATAATCCCCTCGCCACAGGTGTCACTTTTTCTTGTAGGCGATGCAATCGATCTCGACCTTGCAGTCAACCATCATGCTCGCCTGCACACAGGCCCGGGCCGGGGCGTGTTCGGGGCTGAAGTATTCGCCGAAGACCTTGTTGAAACTCCAGAAATCCCGCGGGTCATCCAGCCAGACGCCGCAACGCACAACATCTTCCAGGCCATAGCCGGCCTCTTCGAGAATGGCGATCAGGTTCTTCATGGTCTGGTGCGTCTGCTCGACGATGCCGCCAGCGACGATCTCGCCGTTCACCGCGGGCACCTGGCCGGACACGTGCAACCAGCCATCAGCCTCCACGGCGCGAGCGAAGGGCCGCGGCTGTCCGCCGCCCGCGGTGCTGCCGGTGCCATAGCGCGTAATGCTCATGAGTTACTCCTTATTGGATGGACTTAAAAACGGGTGTTCTTGAGAAATTCCGCCAGGCGCGGCGATTGAGGGCGCTCGAACAATTCCTTCGGCGGCCCCTGCTCTTCGATGCGGCCCTGGTTCATGAAAACGATCTTGTCGGAGACCTCGAAGGCAAAGCGCATCTCGTGGGTCACCAGCAGCATGGTCATGCCGTCTTCGGCCAGGCCCTTGATCACGTTCAGCACCTCGCCGACCAGCTCCGGATCCAGGGCCGAGGTCACTTCGTCGAACAACATCAGGCTGGGGTTCATCGCGATCGCCCGGGCAATCGCCACACGCTGCTGCTGGCCGCCGGACAACTGACCGGGAAAGTGATCGCGCCGTTCCAGCAGGCCGACCCGCTGCAGCCATTTCTCGGCCAGGGCCACCGCTTCGTCCTTCGGCAGTTTTTTCACCTTGAGCAGGCCCAGGGTGACGTTCTGTAAAGCGCTCAGATGCGGGAACAGGTTGAATTGCTGGAAGGCCATCCCGGTCATGGCCCGGTGCCGGGCGATGACTTTTTCGGCGTGACGCACGCGCTTGCCGTCCACCTCGTCATAGCCGATGGACTCGCCGTCGAGCACGATCCGCCCACCCTGGAATTCTTCGAGCATGTTGACGCAACGCAGCAGCGTGGTCTTGCCCGAGCCACTGGAGCCGATCAGCGTCACCACGTTGCCGCGCTGCATGCTCAGGTCCACGCCCTTGAGCACTTCCAGCGGGCCGTATTGTTTGCGCAGGCCACGGATATCCAGCAGCGGTTGCGCGTTTGAAAGGGAAACGTCAGTCATGGCAAGGCCACCCGCTTTTCAATGTGCCGCCCGAGCAATTCGATGGCGTAGTTGATGATAAAAAAGAGAAAACCGGCGAACAGGTAGAACTCCAGGGTCATGAAGGTCCGGGCGATGATCTGCTGGGTGCTGAGCAGCAGTTCGGCGACACCGATCACCGACAGCAGCGTCGAGGCCTTGACGATCTCGGTGGAGGAGTTCACCCAGGTCGGCAGGATCTGCCGCAACGCCTGGGGCAGCAGCACATAACCGAGCGACTGGAAGAATGTCAGGCCGATGGCCTGGCTCGCTTCCATCTGCCCGCGGGGCAGAGCCTGCAACGCACCGCGCACGATCTCGGCCACGTGGGAGCCGCAGAACAGCGTCAATCCGAGGACGCCAGCCTCGAACGCACCGATCTGCCAACCCAGGGCCGGGGCCATGTAGAAGCAGGCCAGTACCAGCACGAACACCGGCGTGCCGCGAATCAGGTCGACGTAGAAACGAAACGGCGCGCGCATCCAGACCCGGCCATAAGTCAGCGCCAACCCGGCGACGACACCGATCAAGGTGCCCAACACAATCGCCAGGGCCGAACATTGCACGCTGGTCAGGAAACCGGCCCACAAAGTCTCTCGGGCGACCCACAACTCCTGCAACCAACTAGGGGATTGGTACATGGAACGCTCCTAACGGCGGATTGCCAGGCGCTGCTCGAAGTAACGCAGCAACATGGCAATGAGGTAACAGGCCGCGACATACAGGGCCGTGGTGACCAGCCAGGTTTCAATTACCCGGTAGCTTTCCACGTTGATCTTGCGGGCATAGTAGGTCAGCTCCGGCACGGCAATCGCCGCCGCCAGCGAGGTGTCCTTGAACAGCGAAATGAAGTTGTTGGACAACGCCGGCAGCACGTTGCGCAGCATCACCGGCACGGTGACGTAGGCCTTTACCTGCCATTCGCCCAGGCCGATCGCCAGACCTGCCTCCCGCTGCCCTTTGTGAATACTCACCAGGCCGCCACGGAATACTTCGGTGAGGTAGGCCCCGGCGTACAGCGAAAGCGTGATGACGAACGACGGCAGCTTGTCCAGGCGAATACCCAGGCTCGGCAAGGCGAAGTAGATCAGCAGGATCAGCACCAGGATCGGCGTATTGCGGATCACCGTGACATACACCGAGGCCAACAACCGCAGTACGCGGTGCTTGCTCAACAGCGCGAACGCCAGCAGCAGGCCGATCACACAACCGATCGCGATCGACACCAGCGCGAGGGAAAGCCCCAGGCCAAGCCCCGCCAGCAGCGTGTCGAAATCGCGCCAGACGGCGGCAAAGTTCAACTGATAATTCATGGTCGGCAGTACCTTCGACGGGGCGCCCGACGGCGGCGCCCCGGGCTCACTGGGTCATTTGTATTCAACGGGGAAACCGATGGCCGGCGATGGCAGCTCGACGCCGAACCACTGTTTGAACGATGCGGCATAGGTCGGGAATTCCACACCGGTCATGGCTTCATGCAGCGCAGTGTTGACGAAGTTCAACCAGTCCTGGTCGCCGCGCTTGACCGCGCAGGCATAGGTTTGCGGACTCCAGGCGTAGGCCGGGCTGCGGTAGCGACCGGGGTTCTGCACCATCAGGTATTTGACCGAGGACTGGTCGGTGGCAGCGGCATCGGCACGGCCGGAGTTCACCGCCTGATACATCAGGTCGACGCTGTCGTACTGGTCGACCTTGGCCTGGGGCAGCGCCTGGTGCACCAGCTCTTCGGCGTAGACGTTCTGCAGCACCGCCACGGTGACGTCATCGCCGGCAGCCTTGAGGTCTTCGATTTCCTTGAACTTGCTGTTGGCCGGCAGTAGCAGGCCTACCCCTTCGCGGTAGTACGGCAAGGTAAATGCCACCTGTTGGGCTCGGCTGGCGGTGACCGTAATGAACTGGCAGCTCATGTCGACCTTGTCGGTCAGCAGGTTGGGAATCCTTGCATCGGAAGACTGCACCACGAATTCGACTTTTTCCGGGTCATTGAACAAACCCTTGGCGACGATCCGCGCGATATCGATATCGAACCCCTGCAACTTGCCATCCGCTCCCTGGAAGTGCCACGGCGCATTGGTGCTGCCCGTGCCCACGATCAATTTCCCCCGTTGCAGCACGCTGTCCAGCTTGCTGTCGGCCGCCTGAGCGACACCCATGGCAGCCGTCGTGGCCGCGAAGAGAAAAACACACGCTTTGAACAAGGAAGGTCGGCATTGCATGGCAAGCACTCCAGGATGAGTTTATTCCGCTATACCGGAACATGGTATGTAACAACGGAATAGACAGCAGAAAGTGTGCCACAGGCTTGGTGCGCATGGGTGAGAAAAAAGGAATGTGAGGAAAATCAGCGAGATGGAAAAACACAACGATCGAGGGTATCCCGGCGGCTCGCTGCGTGATTGCTACCGTTGGCCACGGATGCGGGTAGCGAGGCCCCAAATCGGTGCCGCTGCGGGTGGCTAGCCCTGTGGGAGCGAGCCTGCTCGCGATGGCGGTGTTTCAGCCGACAACGATGCCGACTGACCTGACGCTTTCGCGAGCAGGCTCGCTCCCACTTGGATTCGCGGCGCCTTGGGAAGGAGTTGGTCTATTCCATGGAGGTAACCAGACGATTTACCGCTTGGCAGCCTCGTCATAAACCTGGCCACGCTCGCGCTTGCCCACCGCAATCACCGTAACGACCAACCGATCATCTATCACGCGATAAACCAATCGATAGCCCGCGCTGCGCAGCTTGATTTTATAGGCATCTTCCAGCCCATGGAGCCGGTCCGCCTGGACATGCGGATTGCCCAGCCGCTCCTCCAGCTTTTTCTTGAACTGAGCTCTTAACGTTGCTCCCAGTTTTTTCCACTCTTTTAATGCCTTATCAGAAAATTCCAACTCATAGGTCATCAAGAGAAACCTTAATCGTTGGGTCATTCTCCCGCTCGCGGCAAAGGGCAACCAGCTCGATGTCCTCAAGCCGCTCCATCATGGCTTCATACTCTTTGGCAGGGACACAGTAAAAAGCCGGCTCGTTACGGTTGAGGATCGCTACAGATAATCCTCCGCCTGCAGCAACGGTGCCCATGGGGTTTTTCTTGAGTTCGGAGATGCTGGCTACCACTTGAGAAAGCACGATATGGGTCATGAGATATCCTCGAGCACTTTTAATGGTGCTAAAAATAGCACTCCAAACCGGCTCTCGCTACTGCTCAACGCCCGCAAAACCTCACCCTGGACAACATTCGCAAATCCCCCTCGCGGTAATAATCGTCGCTCCAGCTGTCATCCACCGCCAGCGGCTTGACCTGCTTGAGGGCGAGTTTTTTCGCGAAGTAACGAAAGCGGTAATGCTCGTAGAAACGCAGCAGTTCGAGCCCGTAGCGGTCGGCCAGGTCGGTGTCGCCCTGGATGATGAGATAGTTCTCGTCGTTGCCGTTGCTCGCCGCGATGCTGAGATTATGGCTGCCGCTGATGATGGTCGGCGCATCGCTGGTGAAATCGGTGACCACCGCTTTGGTATGCACCAGCAGGTTGCCTTTCTGACCTTTCATGTTTTCCCTGAGCCAACCTTCCAGGCCAGTATTGAGCAGCGCGGTGGCGGCGAATTCGGCGGTGCGGTCGGCGTGAAAACCGCTGATGCGGCTGGTGGTATTTTGCAGGCCGTAGCGCAGCACGTCGTCATTGGGCTGGCCGAGCAAGGCATCGAGGATCCGGTCGGGCAAGGCAAACGCCGTGACGAACAGCAGGTCCTTGCGCGCACCGTCGATGATGTCGACGAAGCGATCCAGATCGCCGTGCCCGGTACGCGGCGAGAAACCGGCAAACAGTTTCTCGTCTGCATCCATGGGGTTGTTGCGGGTCAGCCATTGGCGCGTGGCATCGACATCCTCCGGTGTGGCCCAGATCTGCTCGAACACCTGAAGGTAACTGGCGCTGATGCGCGGGTCGTCCAGCACATGAATGACATTGGCCTGGCGGTAGATGCCGTTGGCGGTGAAATTGGTACTGCCGCACAGCACCGCCTCGGGTTTCAGCGACGCGTTCCCTTCGACTTTGCTCAGCACGATGAACTTGTCGTGGAAGATATTGTGGGTGACCCGCCCACGCTTGTTCGCCGCTGGCAGTTTTTCCAGGCTGGCTTCGTTGCGCAGCGTACCGTCATCCCCCGGTTCGGCGTGGTACAGCACCCTGACCCGTGCACCACGGGCATGGGCAGCGTTCACCGCATCGACGATCACCGGTAATTCGTACTCATAAATGGCGACGTCCAGCGCCCAGCTGGCATCGAGCGCCCGATCGATGAAGCCGGTGAGGCGTCCCAGCAAGCCGTTTTCCAGCCAGCGCCGCGGCGCGTCGGGCCAGTCGTCGATGGACAGGTTCTTGTTGGCGTCAATGAGTGCGTCCAGTTCGGGAAATTTGCGCTGGAACGCCTGGCTGGCGGCCACCGCGCGATTGAAGATGACCCGCTGGTTGGCCGGCTGGCCGTCATCGCTGGTCACGCTCACTTCGAGGGATTCGCCCAGTTGCGGCGCATCGGCGCTGCCGTAGGCCAGGTGCACGCGATAATGAATCGTCACGCCAGGGTTGACGGCGTAATCGGCCCAGCGAAATTTCTGCAAGGGCGCCTTGTCGCTGGGCGTGGCATGGAACTGGGGAAAGATGTGGGCCTTGTCGGGGAACGTCAGGCTGTTGAACAGGAACAACCAGGGCTTGGCGCCCTGCTGCTTCTCGATGGCAAAACCCAGCAGCCCCTTGCGCCGGGGCTCGGCCAGGTCCATGGCGAGCAACACGCCGTTGGTGCCGGCATAGGCCTTGACCCGGAAATCGTCCTTCGCGTTGGTGACCAGTACGCGCATGGTTCACTCCTGTGGAGACTGCCTGAGCATAGAGCAGTGATGCAGATTGAACATAGAGGTCCTGGACCGAGGTGATGCCTTCGCGAGCAGGCTCGCTCCCACATTGGTTTCGCTGTGGGCACATAACCAATGCAAACACCGTCACCCTGTGGGAGCGAGCCTGCTCGCGAAGGGGCCTGTCGTTACACCGCAAAGTTCAGTCAGTGCGCTTCATCGATATGCCGATACTCAGCGCCCAACTGCTCCGCCAGTTGCCTTGCCCTACCCAGGCGAATCGGGCCGCGCTCGATGTCTATCAACAGGCACGGGCATTCGAGAGGCGGCACGCCCAGCCCGTCCTTGACTCGTCCATCGGTCATCAGCAACACCCGCTGCTGCTCCGCCGGATAGCGTTTGCGCCGAACCATGAGCCAGCGCTGCGCCTCGTCCAGCGCCGCCAGCAACGGCGTGCCGCCGCCGGCGCCCAGCGCGTCGAGCCAAGCGTCCAGGCCAATGGAGGCCTTGAGCCCCTGCACTTGCCACCTCGGCGCGGTGCCGCTGGCGGTCAACAGCGCCAACCGTGCACGTTGTCGGTAGGCGTCATCGAACAGTTGGGCCAGCAGGCCCTTGCCGTCACTCAAGGCGCGATGGCGACGGGTCGAGGCCGACGCATCGACGATCACCAGCCACAGCTCATGGGCTGAACGCTGCCGCCATTTGAAACGCAAATCCGCCAGCAGGCGTGGACGTCCCTTGAGCAACGTGCCCGGCCAATCCACCGCGCCGCTGGCGGCCGCTTTGCCGTGGCCTTGGCGGCCCTGGTCGAGCCGTCCCGGAAGGGGTCTGGCATTCGCCCCCGCGGACGACCGGGAGCGAATGCCTAGGACTTTTTTGGCCAGCTCGGCACGTCACGCCGGGCACCGCTCGGCAGCGCCCGGGCCGGCAGGTCACCCCATTGGCCCTGGCCTTCGCCGGACTCGCTCGCTTCATTCCGGCTCGGCGACGGTGCCTGGGACGGCGCGGGGGCCGGGGACGCAGGGTCGCGGCGCCGATGGCGCAAGGCAAACTCGGCGACGGCGTCGATGTCTTCGGCTGCGATGGCGTCCGCGCCACGCCAGGCGGCATGAGCACGGGCGGCCCGCAACCAGACGAGGTCGGCGCGCAAGCCATCGACCCCAGCGGCGAAACAACGCTCGGTAATCTGCTCCAGCGCCATGTCATCCAATGGGATCCCGGCCAACCGCACGCGCGCCTGTTGGCAGCGCTCACGCAACTGTCGTTGGGCGGTTTCCCACTCGGCGCAGAACGCCGCCGGATCGCTGTCGAAATCCAGCCGCCGCCGAATGATCTGCCCGCGCTCGGCAGGCGCCGTGTGGCCATCAAGCGCCACGTTCAGGCCGAAACGATCGAGCAATTGCGGACGCAGTTCGCCCTCTTCCGGGTTCATGGTGCCGATCAGCACGAAACGCGCCGGATGCCGGTGGGAAATGCCGTCGCGCTCGATCAGGTTGGTGCCGCTGGCGGCGACGTCCAACAGCAGGTCCACCAGGTGATCCGGCAACAGGTTCACCTCATCGACATACAGCACGCCACCGTCGGCCTTGGCCAGCACGCCGGGGGAAAATTGCGCGCGCCCTTCCCCAAGTGCGGCATTCAGATCGAGAGTGCCCACCAGCCGCTCTTCGGTGGCGCCCAGTGGCAAGGTCACGAACTGACCGCTTGCCAGCAGATCCGCCAGGCCCCGGGCCAGCGTGGACTTGGCCATCCCCCGTGGACCTTCGATCAGCACACCGCCGATCTTCGGATCGATCGCCGCCAGGCACAGGGCCAGTTTCAGCGCATCGGCGCCGACCACGGCGGAGAGGGGAAAATGGGCGGTGTCGGTCATGTTGAATGTCTCATGGATGATCGGTGAAGTTCAGGCAAAACAGCATTTTGTGGCGAGGGGATTTATCCCCGTTGGGTTGCGAAGCGACCCTCTTCTATCAGCCGCCTCGGTGTGTCAGCTGTATGAAGGGAAATTGGGGCTGCTTCGCAGCCCAGCGGGGATAAATCCCCTCGCCACAGATAACTCCCCTGTCACAAAAGAGCTGCCAAAAAAATTGAATAGTCAGCCATCTTCTTCGATATCCAGCAACAGATTCTCCAGCGCCTCGCGATAGTCGCCCGGTTCCTGCCACATCCCCCGCTGCTGGGCTTCGAGCATTCGCTCGGTCATGTCCCGCAGGGCGTCGGGGTTGTGCTGGCGGACGAAGTCCCGGGTATCCGGATCGAGCAGGTAGGCATCGGCCAGCAACGCGTACTGGTGATCATCGATCAGCTGCGTGGTAGCGTCGAAGGCAAACAGGTTGTCCACCGTCGCCGCCAGTTCGAACGCGCCCTTGTAACCATGGCGCTTGACGCCGTCGATCCACTTCGGATTGGCCGCGCGGGATCGGATGACCCGGTTGAGCTCTTCCTTCAGGGTGCGGATTTTCGGCAAGTCCGGCTGGCTGTGGTCGCCGTGGTAGCTGGCCGCGGCTTCGCCACTCAAGGTTTCGACGGCGGCGAGCATGCCGCCCTGGAACTGGTAGTAATCGTTGGAATCGAGCAGGTCGTGCTCGCGGTTGTCCTGGTTCTGCAACACCGCTTGCACCTGGCTCAGGCGCCGGCTGAACTGAGCCCGCGCGGCGGTGCCTTCATCACTGGCGCCGTAGGCGTAGCCGCCCCAGTTGAGGTACACCTCGGCGAGGTCTTCGCGGCTCTGCCAGAGACGTCCGTCAACAGCGCCCTGCACGCCCGCGCCATAGGCGCCGGGCTTGGCGCCGAAGATCCGCCAGCCGGCCTGGCGCGTCGCGTCTTCCAACGGCAGTCCGGTTTGCCGCAAGGCTTCGCGTTCGCTGCGGACTTTCGCCGCCAGCGGGTTCATGTCGTCCGGCTCATCGAGGGCCGCAACGGCCTGCACCGCCGCATCGAACAGGCGGATCAGGTTGGCGAAGGCGTCCCGGAAGAACCCCGAGACCCGCAGCGTCACATCGACCCGGGGCCGGTCCAGCAGGCTCAACGGCAGGATTTCGAAATCGTCGACGCGCTGGCTGCCCGTGGCCCACACCGGGCGCACGCCCATCAGCGCCATGGCCTGGGCAATGTCATCGCCACCGGTGCGCATGGTCGCGGTGCCCCACACCGACAGACCGAGCTGGCGCAGGTGATCGCCATGGTCCTGCAAGTGCCGTTCGAGGATCAGGTTGGCCGATTGGAAGCCGATGCGCCACGCCGTGGTGGTGGGCAGGTTGCGCACATCGACGGAGAAAAAATTGCGTCCGGTGGGCAGCACATCCAGGCGTCCACGACTCGGCGCACCGCTGGGGCCGGCCGGCACGAAGCGCCCACCCAGGGCATCAAGCAAGCCGCGCATTTCCGCCGGACCACAGGCGTCCAGGCGCGGCGCGACGACGCCGCGCAGGTGTTCGATGATGCAGCCCACCGCGTCCCAGCCCGGCGCGTCGAGCTGCTCGACCGGACCTTCCAGGGCCTGTTCGATCAACCGCGCGGCGAACAGCTCCAGGCGCTCGCGGGTGTCGCCGACGCTGCGCCAAGGCTCGGCGCTGACCTCGCCCAGGGCCTCGGGTCGCGTCCCGGTCCAAGGCTCGGCCAAGGCACAATCGAGCGGATCGAACCCCAACCCGAACGCCTTCGCCAAGGCCCGCAACAGGCTCGACTGCGCACCCTTGCCGTCGCCACGGGGAATACGCAGCAACGCCAGCAAGGTGTCGATACGCAACCGTCCGCCAGGCGACTCGCCGAAGATATGCAGGCCGTCGCGAATCTGCGACTCCTTCAGGTCGCACAGGTAGGTGTCCAGGCGTGGCAGCCAGATCGCCGCGTCGGCGTCGCTGTCGAGGGCGGCGTCGAGTTGCAGTTCGCGGTCGATGTGGGTCTCGCGCACCAGGTTGAGGATATCCCGTTGCAGCTCCCGGGCGCGGCGCGGGTCGAGCAGTTGCGCCTCGTAGTATTCGTCCGCGAGCAGTTCGAGGTTGCGCAGCGGCCCGTAGGTTTCGGCCCGGGTCAGCGGCGGCATCAAGTGATCGATGATTACCGCCTGTGTGCGTCGCTTGGCCTGGGCGCCCTCGCCCGGGTCATTGACGATGAACGGGTAGATGTTCGGCAGCGGTCCGAGCAGCGCATCCGGCCAGCAATTTTCCGAGAGCCCGACGCCCTTGCCCGGCAGCCATTCGAGGTTGCCGTGCTTGCCGACGTGAACCACTGCATGAGCGCCGTAGGTGTGGCGTAACCAGAAGTAGAACGCCAGGTAACCGTGGGGCGGCACCAGGTCCGGGTCGTGGTAGACCGCGCTCGGGTCAAGCTGATACCCGCGCGCCGGCTGGATGCCGATAAACGTCAGGCCCAGGCGCAACCCGGCGACCATCAGCCGACCTTGGCGGAACATGGGGTCCTGCTCGGGCGCGCCCCAACGGGCCAATACCGCGTCGCGATTGGCCTCGGGTAGCGCGTCGAACATGGCTTGATAGGCGTCCAGGGCCAGGCTTTGATGACACGGTCGCAAATCCAGGCTGTCGAGATCGTTGCTGACGCCGCCGAGCAATTGCTGGATCAACGCGGTGCCGCTGGCCGGCAGCTCGGCCGACAGCGGATAGCCCTCGGCCTGCAGGGCGCGGAGGATATTCAGCGCCGCCGCCGGCGTGTCCAGGCCGACACCGTTGCCGATGCGCCCATCACGAGTCGGGTAGTTGGCGAGGATCAGCGCCACGCGCTTTTCGCGGTTGGGCAGACGCGCCAGCGCCGTCCAGCGCCGGGCCAGCTCGGCAACGAAATCCATGCGCTCGGGCACCGCCCGGTAGCAGACCACATCGCTCTGGCTGCGCTCGCTGCGCCAGGCCAGGTCCTTGAAACTGACAGGCCGGCTGATGATCCGTCCATCCAGTTCCGGCAGGGCGATGTGCATCGCCAGGTCGCGTGGCCCCAGGCCTTGTTCGCTGGCGCGCCAGCCGGGCTCATTGTCCTGCGCGCAGATCGCCTGGATCACCGGGATGTCGCGGCGAAACGGCCGCAGATGCGGTGCTTCAGGGCTGGATTGGGCGAAGCCGGTAGTGTTTAGAATCACCCCCGCCGCTGCCTCGTCCAACCAATCTTCCACCTGTGCCAGACAACCGGGTTCCTTGAGACTCGCCACGGCAATCGGCAGCGGATTGAGCCCCGCCGCTTGCAGGCGCTGGCAGAATACGTCGATGAAAGCAGTGTTCGCCGCTTGCAGGTGTGAACGATAGAACAACACCGCCGCCACCGGTTCGTCGGCGCGCCAGTCGGCTTGCCAATGATCGAGGGTCGCGTGGGTTTGTTCGGGGTGGTAGATCGCTGTGCGCGGCAAAGGCTCCGGTTCGGCCCACGGATAATCGCGCGCAAACCATTGGCTGCCGAGGTGATTGAAAAGGTTCAGGGCATTGGCCAATCCGCCCTGGCGCAAGAACTGCCAGAGCCGGTCGCGATCCTCGAACGCTACGTTGCTCAGGTCGCTGAGCTCCGGGTCGGGGCGATCATCCCCCGGTACCAGGATCAGCTTCACGCCGCGCGCGGCCAGTTCCATCAGGCGCTCGATGCCGTAGCGCCAATAGCCGATGCCACCGTGCAGCGACAACAGGATGACCTTGGCGTGGCGCAGTACGTCGTCGACATACAGGTCCACCGAGGCGTGGTTCTGCACCTGCATCGGGTTGGCGAGGCGAAACTGCGGGTAGTCGTCCGGCAACTGCCGCGCCGCTTCGGCCAGCAGCGCCAGGCTGGAATCGCCGCTGCACAGGATCACCAGCTCGGCGGGGGTTTGTCCGAGGTCGGCGATGTTGTCATCCGAGACAAAACCGCCGGGCTGGGTCCTGAGCAGGTGCATGGCTTAGACGCTGAGGGCGGCGCGCAGCTGCGCTTCAAGCAGCCCGGCATCCAGCGCCTGGCCGATCAGCACCAGCCGCGTCACCCGCGCTTCGTCGGCGCCCCACTGGCGGTCGAAGTGTTTGTCGAAGCGCGTGCCGACGCCCTGGATCAACAAGCGCATCGGCTTGTTCGGGATCGCCGCGAAACCCTTGACCCGCAGCACGTCATGCTGGATCACCAGTTGCGTCAGCGCGTCCAGCAGCAGGCTTTCATCGGCCTGGGGCAGTTCGAGGGAGATCGAGTCGAAGGCGTCATGATCGTGGTCGTCATCATCACCGTCATGGTGGTGATCGTGGTGGCTGTGGCGACTGTCGATGTGCTCTTCGGAGCCGGCGCCCAGGCCGATCAGCACGTCCAGCGGCAGGCGACCGCTGCTGGCTTCGATGACCTTGACCGCTGGCGGCAATTCTTCGGCGACTTCCAGGCGGACTTTTGCCAGGTCTTCAGGGCTGATCAGGTCGGCCTTGTTGAGGATCACCAGGTCGGCGCTCGCCAGTTGATCGGCGAACAGCTCGTGCAGCGGCGATTCGTGATCCAGGTTCGGGTCCAGTTTGCGCTGGGCATCGACCTGATCGGGGAACGCGGCAAAAGTACCGGCGGCCACGGCCGGGCTGTCGACCACGGTAATCACCGCATCGACCGTGCAGGCGCTGCGGATCTCCGGCCACTGGAAGGCCTGGACCAAGGGCTTGGGCAGGGCCAGGCCAGAGGTTTCGATGAGGATGTGGTCGAGGTCGCCGCGACGGGCCACCAGTTCGCGCATCACCGGAAAAAACTCTTCCTGCACGGTGCAGCACAGGCAACCGTTGGCCAATTCGTAGACCCGGCCGTTGGCTTCTTCTTCGGTGCAACCGATGGAGCACTGTTTGAGAATCTCACCGTCGATACCGAGCTCGCCGAATTCGTTGACGATCACCGCGATGCGCCGGCCCTGGGCGTTGTCGAGCATGTGCCGCAGCAAGGTGGTCTTACCCGAGCCGAGGAAACCGGTGACGATGGTGACGGGGAGTTTGGCCAGTGTTTTCATCGGATGCCCTTTGGCAAGGTGGCGGGCAAACGGGACGACAACCGCTGGCACAGACGCGCGCGGAAGATTTCGCCACCGGATCACCCCGCCCGGTTGTAGTGAGAATCTGTTGTCGAGGCAGGTCTCCTGGCTGACGGCGGGCCGGTCCACGCTTCATACAAAGCCTGGACCGACAATTTGCTGCGCCTTCCCGTGCGCCCGTTGAAAAAGGGCATGCACAGTGGCCTTGCAGAAACAGCACCGTTCACAGTTGCGGGGGCAGCCGCGGCTTGGACCGCGTTCCCTTCTTAGCTTCGGCGTACGCCAAAGAACCTCGAAGGCGCAAGGCTACGCAGGGTGCGCGGGCGGGTCAATGTCCCTGAGGCAAACTCCGGGGCCGGTGCCTCATCGTCGGCACCGGCACGGCCGATCTAGCGGGCCGCCACGCGCCAGAGCCGGGCAATGTCCCGCGCGCGCTCGGCCAACAGGCGTGGCGCATCGGTGCAGGCCTCTTGAAGTGTCATCGGCCCGTTCGCCAGGGCAAAGGCGGCATCGATGCCATGCTCATACAGCGCCTGGTAACCCTCCCCCAGCGTGCCGGCAATGACCACTACCGGTACACCTTGGTGTCGGGCAATGCGGGCCACGCCAAAAGGCGTCTTGCCGCGCAGGGTCTGCGCATCGAAACGGCCTTCGCCGGTGATGACCAGATCGGCCCCGTTGATCGCCTCGGCCAGGCCGGTCAATTGCGCAACGACTTCCACGCCGGTGCGAAACCGGGCCTGGAGAAAGGCCTTGGCCGCGAATCCCAGGCCTCCGGCGGCGCCACTGCCCGGTTCATCGCGCACGTCCCGGTGCAACGCCTGGGCGCAGTGCTCGGCGAAATGCCCCAGCGCGCGATCCAGTTGCTGCACCTGCTCGGCAGAAGCGCCCTTCTGCGGGCCGAACACCGCTGAAGCGCCATGGGGCCCGCACAAGGGGTTATCGACGTCGGCAGCGATTTCGAAACGCACCCCGGCCAGGCGCGGGTCCAACTCGCTCAGGTCAATGCGCGCCAGTTTGCCCAGGGCCAGGCCGCCGGGCGGCAGCGATTGGCCCTTTGCGTCCAGCAGCGCCACGCCCAGAGCCTGCAGCGCCCCGGCACCGCCGTCGTTGGTGGCACTGCCGCCGATCGCCAGGATCACGCGCTGGGCACCCTCATCGAGGGCGGCGCGAATCAGTTCGCCGGTGCCGAAGGTGCTGCTGGAGCACGCGTCGCGCTGTCCCGGAGGCACCAGTTGCAGGCCGCTGGCCTCAGCCATCTCGATGATCGCGGTGCCGCTGTCGGGCAGCCAGCCCCAGCGGGCCTCGACAGCGGCGCCCAAGGGCCCGCGAACCAGGGCGCGACGCCATTGGCCGTTGCACGCCGCCAGCACCGACTCCACCGTCCCTTCCCCGCCGTCGGCCATCGGGCATTTGATCAACTGCGCATCCGGCCAGACCTCGGCCAACCCCTGGGCAATCGCGTCCGCCACGCCCTGGGCGCTGAGACTGTCCTTGAACGAGTCGGGGGCGATGATTATTTTCATTTTTGTTCTCCGGTTCCGATGCACAGCATGCTGCCAGCTGACCGCAGCCCTGACGCCGGTCCGCCGCACAAAACTCCTTGGGCATTATTGGTCAATTTCACAAAAATGGCGGTTCGGCATTGCTGGCCTCTTCGCGAGCAGGCTCGCTCCCACAACGGATCCGTGCTGAAAACAAAAATCGCGAGCGCAGCAGATCCAATGTGGGAGCGAGCTTGCTCGCGATAGCGGTGTGTCAGCTTGCAGTTTTTTGAAGCGGATGCCGTCATCGCGAGCAAGCTCGCTCCCACAGGTCATGAGGGGAGGTTTTGATCGTGCGGCAACAGTTGCACCCCCAGGTACAACGCCAGCATCCCATCCAGCCGCAGCGGGTCCACGCCGCTGAGCTCGGCGATGCGTTCCATGCGATAGCGCAGGCTGTTGCGGTGGATGCCCAGGGCGTCGGCGCAGGCCTGGCTCTGGCCGTCGTATTCGCACCAGCTGCGCAGGGTTGCCAGGAGTTGTCCGTTGTTGTCCTTGGCGATCACCTTGCGCAGCGGTGTCAGCAACTCGTTCAGCGCATCGTCGCTGCGATGGCGCCAGAGCAGCACCGGCAGGCGATAACGATTGAGGATCAACAGGCGTGACTGCGGTAGGACATCACGGCCGTAGGCAAGTAGGTCCGCCACACGCCGGTAGCAACGGCGCAGGCCGGTCAGACCCTCGGCCTGACCGCCCACCGCCACCCTGAGGATGTTCCAGCCCAGCCCGTCGAGCTTGCCGAGCAAGCGCTCGTTCTCCACCGAAGCCGTGACCGGCCGGCACCAGAGCAAAGAAGATTTGGATGAGGTCAGGCACCAGCTGTCCGGGTAGCGCGACATCAGCCACGCACTCAGCGCCTCGACCGTTTGCCCGGGCCCATGCTCCTGGCCCAATTCAAACAGGTACGGCACCCGCGACAGCTGCGGCTTGAGGCCCATCTGCAGGGCTTCGTCGAGCAACCGTGGCGAATCCCCGGCATCACCCAGCAGCAGCGCCAGTAAATCATCGCAACGCTGGCGCCGCCATTGCTGCTCGGCCTGCTGGTTGCGCTGGGCGAGCAGCATTTCGGCGGTCATGCGCACCAGCTCGGCGTAGGTGCGCAAGTGCGCGGGTTCGCCGGTGATGCCAAGCACGCCGATCAGCCGCTGGTCGAGCATCAACGGCAGGTTGATTCCTGGCTGCACGCCCTTGAGGTGCACGGCGGTGTGCTCGTCGATTTCCACCACCCGCCCATTCGCCAGGACCAACTGCGCACCCTCGTGACGGGTATTGATGCGCTCACGCTCGCCGCTGGCGAGGATCAGGCCCTGGTTGTCCATGACGTTGACGTTATAGGGCAGAATCGCCATCGCCCGGTCGACGATGTCCTGGGCCAGGTCGTGATCGAGTTCGAACATGGGCGACTCCTTGTGGGCAGGGTTCTTGTTACTGGGCGTAATGCTTCAGCGCGATTGGTCAGCCGCACAGGGTCCGCGCCCAAACCCTGTGCCCCGGCACAAAGACACGGGCCCTCAGGCTGGCCGAGACTCAAGGGGCGGTCAACGTTACCCCTTGGCACGCCAAAATCATAATAAAGAGAGACCCGCCATGTCCCAGAGCGCAGCAGCCCTCCTGGCTACCCCCGACGAAAAAAATACCGTCTACAAGCGCATCACCCTGCGCTTGATCCCCTTCATCTTCATCTGCTACCTGTTCAACTACCTGGACCGGGTCAACGTTGGCTTCGCCAAGTTGCAGATGCTCGATGCGCTGAAATTCAGCGAAACCGTGTACGGCCTTGGTGCCGGGATCTTCTTCATCGGCTACGTGCTGTGTGGCGTGCCGAGTAACCTGGCACTGACAAAATTCGGCCCGCGGCGCTGGATCGCGCTGATGATGATCACCTGGGGCACGCTGTCGACCTGCCTGCTGTTCGTCACCACCCCGACCGGGTTCTATACCTTGCGGCTGTTCACCGGTGCAGCCGAGGCCGGGTTCTTCCCTGGCGTGGTGCTGTACCTCTCGCAGTGGTTCCCGACGTTCCGTCGCGGCCGGATCATGGCGCTGTTCATGTCGGCCATCCCGGTGTCCGGCCTGCTCGGCAGCCCGTTTTCCGGCTGGATCCTCAACCATTTCGCCGCCGGCCAGGGTGGCCTGGCGGGCTGGCAGTGGATGTTCCTGCTGCAAGGCGTGCCGACGGTGATCCTCGGGGCTCTGGCGTTCTTCCTGCTCAGCGACACCTTCGCCAATGCCAAATGGCTGACCGACCATGAGCGCGCCGTGCTCACCGCCGACCATGCCGAAGACCTGGCCAACAAGCCGAAGACCACCACCGATTCCCTGGCAGCCGTATTCAAGAACCCGGCGATCTGGGCCTTCGGTCTGGTGTACTTCTGCATCCAGAGCGGCGTGTACGCGATCAACTTCTGGCTGCCGTCAATCATCAAGAACCTGGGTTTCAGCGATAACCTGGTGATCGGCTGGCTGAGTGCGATCCCCTATCTGCTGGCGGCGGTGTTCATGCTGCTGGTGGGCCGCTCGGCGGACCTGCACAAGGAGCGCCGCTGGCATCTGGTCGTGCCGATGCTGATGGGTGCGGTCGGGCTGCTGATCGCCGTCAATTTCGCCACTACGCCGGCCATCGCCATCCTCGGCCTGACCATCGCCACCATGGGCGCCCTCACCGGCCTGCCGATGTTCTGGCCGGTGCCCACCGCCCTGCTCAGCGCGGGAGCGGCGGCCGGCGGCCTGGCGTTGATCAATTCCATGGGCCAGATGGCCGGCTTCCTCAGTCCGTACCTGGTGGGCTGGGTCAAGGACGCCACCGGCTCGACCGATGCGGCGCTCTATGTGCTGGCGGCAGTGATTGTCTGCGGCAGCCTGCTGGCGTTGCGCATGACGCGCACCCTGCGGGGCTGATACCCCTCTGGCCCCTTGTGGGAGCGAGCTTGCTCGCGATAGCGAAGTGTCAGGCAACATTTTTGTCGATTGATACGCCGCCATCGCGAGCAAGCTCGCTCCCACAGTTGATTTGTGCCGTTTGGATAAAACGGTTGGATCCACACGGCGGTTCTGGTATTTGATGGGACCTTTCCCATCGATAAAAGGATCTTGTCCATGAGCTACCGCACGCTGGGCCATTCGGGGTTGCAAGTCTCGACGCTGACCCTGGGCACGATGATGTTCGGTGAACAGACCAGCACCGAGGATTCGCTGCGGATCATCGACAAGGCCTGGAACCAGGGCATCAATTTCATCGACACGGCCGATGTCTACACCAACGGCCGTTCCGAAGAAATCGTCGGCGAGGCGATTGCCAGCCGGCGCCACGAGTGGGTGCTCGCCACCAAGGTCGGCTTCGGCCCGCCGGACGGTGTGCCCAACCGCAGCGGCTTGAGCCGCAAGCATATCTTCAACGGCATCGAGGCCAGCCTGACGCGCCTGGGCACCGATTACCTGGACATCTACTACCTGCACCGCGAAGACCACAACACGCCATTGCAGGTCACGGTGTCGGCCATCGGCGACTTGATTCGCCAGGGCAAGATCCGCTACTGGGGCCTGTCGAATTACCGCGCCTGGCGCATCGCCGAAGTGATCCGCATCGCCGACAGCCTGGGCGTCGATCGGCCGGTGATCAGCCAGCCGCTGTACAACATCGTCAACCGCCAGGCGGAAACCGAACAGATCACCGCCGCGCAGAACTACGGCCTCGGCGTGGTGCCCTACAGCCCCCTCGCCCGAGGTGTGCTCAGCGGCAAGTACGCACCCGATGTGGCACCGGATGCCAACAGCCGCGCCGGACGCCAGGACAAGCGCATCCTGGAAACCGAATGGCGGGTCGAATCCTTGCGCATTGCCCAGCAGATCCAGCAATACACCCGGGATCGCGGCGTCGGCATTGTCGAGTTCGCCATTGCCTGGGTGTTGAACAACCGTGCCGTCACGTCGGCGATCGTCGGACCGCGCACCGAAGAACAATGGGACGCGTACACCAGGGCGCAAGCGGTGCGGATCACCGCGGATGACGAAGCGTTCATCGATTCGCTGGTGACACCGGGGCATGCTTCGACGCCGGGCTTCAACGACATCAGTCATTTCGTGCCGGGCCGCGTGCCGCATACGTCGTAATATTCAACGCATGACCCCGTGGCGAGGGAGCTTGCTCCCGCTCGGCACGGGTAAACAACTCCGTGCTGCAATTCCAATAACAAGAGGCATCAGTGTCCAAAGGCATCGCTCTATCGGTATCGGCCTCCGCCCTGTTCGCGGTCATGTACTACTACACCTCGCTGCTCGCACCGCTGACCGGCCTGGAGATTTTTGGCTGGCGCATGCTGCTGACGATGCCTTGCATGACGGCGTTCATGCTGATTGCACGGGAGTGGAAGCTCGTCGCCGATCTCGTCGAGCGGCTGGTCGCCACACCGCTTCTGCTGCTCGGGGCGATGGCATCTTCGGCGTTGATGGGCGCGCAGTTGTGGCTGTTCATGTGGGCGCCGCTCAACGGCTACAGCCTGGACGTGTCGCTGGGTTATTTTCTGCTGCCGCTGTCGATGGTCCTGACCGGGCGCATCGTCTATGGCGAGCGACTCTCGCGCTTTCAGAAAGCCGCCGTGTTGCTCGCTACGCTCGGCGTGTTCAACGAGCTATGGCAAGTCGGTGGTCTGTCCTGGGCGACCCTGTTGGTCGTGCTGGGCTATCCGCTGTATTTCATCCTGCGCAAACGCATCCGGACCGACAACCTGGGCGGTCTCTGGCTGGACATGGCCCTGATGCTGCCGTTGGCCCTCTGGTTCGTGCAGAGCGGCGCGCAAGGCTTTGGTGTCTTCAACCAGTACCCGTGGCTGTCGCTGCTCATTCCGGTACTTGGCGTCATCAGCGCCTCGGCGTTGGTGGCGTACATCGTTGCCAGCCGCTTGCTGCCGCTCGGCCTGTTCGGGCTGTTGAGTTATGTCGAGCCGGTGCTGCTGCTGGGCGTGGCGCTGCTGCTGGGGGAAAGCATCGAGGCTGAGGAATGGCTCACCTATATCCCCATCTGGCTGGCGGTGGCCGTGCTGGTGCTGGAAGGCTTCAGGCACCTGGTGCGGCAGCGGCGCCGGGCTTAAGGTTACCCCCGCCCCTGTGGGAGCGAGCCTGCTCGCGAAGGCTTAGGTGACTGACACAGCGCTTTCGCGAGCAGGCTCGCTCCCACAGGGGTCTTGCATCGACAACAAAAAGCCCGCCCGGCATCACTGCCGGGCGGGCTTTTTTACCTGTCGGGTTTACTCGGTAGTGAGTACACCACGCCGCACCTGGTCACGCTCGATCGATTCGAACAGTGCCTTGAAGTTGCCCTCGCCGAAGCCATCGTCGCCCTTGCGCTGGATGAACTCGAAGAACACCGGCCCCATCAGGGTTTCCGAGAAGATCTGCAGCAACAGGCGCTTGTCGCCCTGCTCCGAGGCCCCGTCCAGCAGGATGCCCCGCGATTGCAGCTCCGCCACCGGTTCGCCATGGTTCGGCAGGCGGCCTTCGAGCATTTCATAGTAGGTGTCCGGCGGCGCGGTCATGAAGCGCATGCCGATCTTCTTGAGCGAGTCCCAGGTCTTGATCAAGTCGTCGGTCAGGAAGGCCACGTGCTGGATGCCTTCGCCATTGAACTGCATCAGGAACTCTTCGATCTGCCCGGCGCCCTTGGATGACTCTTCGTTCAGCGGGATGCGGATCATGCCGTCCGGGGCCGTCATGGCCTTGGAAGTCAGGCCGGTGTATTCGCCCTTGATGTCGAAGTAACGAATCTCGCGGAAATTGAACAGCTTCTCGTAGAAGTTGGCCCAGTAGGCCATGCGCCCGCGATAAACGTTGTGGGTCAGGTGGTCGATGATCTTCAGACCGGCGCCCACCGGATTGCGATCGACACCCTCGAGGAAGACGAAGTCGATGTCGTAGATCGAGCTGCCTTCGCCAAAACGGTCGATCAGGTACAGCGGCGCGCCGCCAATGCCTTTGATCGCCGGGAGGTTCAGTTCCATCGGGCCGGTTTCGATGTGGATCGGCTGGGCACCGAGTTCCAGGGCCTGCTTGTAGGCTTTTTGCGAATCCTTGACGCGAAAGGCCATGCCGCATACCGACGGGCCGTGCTCGGCCGCGAAGTAGGACGCCACGCTGTGCGGTTCGTTGTTGAGGATCAGGTTGATCGCGCCCTGGCGGTACAGGTGCACGTCTTTGGAACGGTGGGTGGCCACCTTGGTGAAGCCCATGATCTCGAAGATCGGCTCCAGGGTATTCGGGGTCGGGGATGCGAATTCAATGAATTCGAAGCCCATCAGGCCCATCGGGTTTTCGTATAGATCTGCCATGTCGGCGCCTCATCAAACTTATCAATTAACAAAAGAACGTTAGTTGCCAGTGATGCT
Source organism: Pseudomonas sp. Z1-29 (assembly GCF_051131995.1). Classification (NCBI taxonomy): domain Bacteria; kingdom Pseudomonadati; phylum Pseudomonadota; class Gammaproteobacteria; order Pseudomonadales; family Pseudomonadaceae; genus Pseudomonas; species Pseudomonas sp. Z1-29. The sequence continues at coordinate 3,670,835 of NZ_CP071645.1, forward strand.
GAGGACGCGGGGCGGCGCGCAGGAAATGCCGCGGACACTGCGGGCGAGGAAGTCGCCATAGATCAGTTGAAACCCAAGTATCTTCATTGTCGACCCAAGGCTATTGCGGGCGAGGCTTCTGCTGCCAGAAGACCTTATTCTTATATGCGTAACCCGATTCTACACAGCGTAACCGGATTTGTCCGCCTCAGGTATCAAATCGTCTTTTTTGCCGAGCGTGCAAGCGGTTTGTTGCACAGGAATATCCCCGCCAGGATCAACCCGCCGCCTACGCACATAAATAAAGTGAGCCGTTCGTCGAGCAGCATCGCGCCCAGCAGTACCGCCGTCAGCGGGTTGAGCGCAATGAAGACGCCGGAACGCGTCGCACCGATCCGGCGGATGCCCTGATACCAGGCGATATAGGCCAGGGCCGAACCCAGCACGCCGAGGTACAGCAGGCTCAACCATTGCCTGAGGTCCAGCCCACGCAATGCCCCGAAGCGGATCTCACCGCCGGCTGCGCACGCCAGCCACAACATCAGCGTGCCCAGCAGGATCGACCAGGTCACGGTCTGCAAAGGACCCATGCTCTCATTCAGGTCTTTGGAAAACAGCGAATAGATGCCCCACCCCAGCACACAGCCGAAAATCAGCAGATCCCCGCGCCAAGCGTGTTCCGTCGCCTGCAACAGCGACGGTTCGCGGCTGATGATGACCAGCCCCGCCCCACCGATGCACAGCACGATACCGGCGACTTTAAAGCGGCCCAACCGTTCCTTGAACAAGCACCAGGAGGCCAAGCCGATCACTGCCGGGTTCAACGCGACGATCAACGAGGCGCGCGACGCGTTGATGTATTGCAAACCATGGAAGAAACACAGGTTGTAGAAAAAGATCCCGAAGAACCCCAGCGCGGCCAGTTGCAGGCCCTGCTTCAAGCTGGGCCTGGCCAGGGGGATACCGGCGACGCCGAGAAACAGCAACAGCGCGATGCTCGCCAGGAGAAAACGCAAGCTGGCGGCGAACATCGGCGTCAGCGCATCGGCAACGATCCTGCCGGCAACAAAGGTGCCGCCCCAGATCATCGTGACCATCGCAAGCTTGAGGTAGACCGGCAGGTCCGAGGGTGTCGAGGCAGTTTGTTCCAAGGCTTTCATGGTCCACCACATAGGCGATTGATCAATGTCCCGCGTGTCGCTGGGATAGCGTATTGTTCTGCTCATGGAACATCATCGTAAAATGAGCGTTTACTCATGACTCTCACCCAACTCGAAATCTTTTCGCTGGTCGCCGAGCTGCAAGGTTTCACCGCGGCCGCGACACGCCTGGGCATCGGCCAGTCAGCGGTGTCCCACGCGATAAAATCCCTGGAACAGGAGTTGGGCGTCGAACTGTTCAGGCGTCATCAATCCCTCGTCGAGCTCAGCGACATCGGCCAGCAATTGTTGCTGCGCGCCCGGGCCATGCTCGGCCTGGCCAATACCCTGCGACAGGAGGCCGCGGATGCCCGCGGCATGCGCCGTGGGACCCTGCGCATCGGCTCGTTCGGGCCGACGTCGTCGATGAAACTGCTGCCCGCCATCCTGCAGCGCTACCGCACCCTGCATCCGGGAATCGAAGTGCACATCGATGAAGGGCCGGACCGGCAAGTGCTGCAATGGCTGGATGAACGACGGATCGACGTCGGTTTCGTGGTCCTGCCCGAGGAACGCTTCGATACGTTCGCCTTGATGGAAGACCAGATGGTCGCCCTGCTGCCCACCGATCATCCCCTCGCCGAGCGCGCCTGCGTGGAGCTCAAGGCGCTGTGCAACGACCCCTTCATACTCACCGAGGCCGGCTCCTCGGAAGTGGTCGGGCGGCTGTTCAGCGCCGCCCGACTCACGCCGAATATCCGCTATCGCTGTTCGCAACTGCTCAGCACGCTGGATGTGGTCAGCCGGGGTGAAGCCGTGACCGTGGTTTCCGAGGGTTCGCTGCCGGCCGTGGAAAATCCCGGGTTTGTCGTACGTCCCTTGTCGCCGCGCGTTCCGCGCCAGATCGGCCTCGCGGTGCTGGACAGCCGCCAGGCCTCGCCCGCGACGCTGGCATTTATCGAAGTCGCCCGGCAACCATAAGCCACCTGGAGGCCGGCGGGCGCGCAACCGCCTGGCCGTCTATCATCGACGCAGTTTCCCGCCCAGGCTCAACAAGGTCGTACCGATGCCATTGTCCGCCACACAGATACGCAAGCGGTCCCGTCGCAACCTGATCACCCTGCTCTGCGGGGTGCTGCCGGTGCTCTCGGGAGTGGGCATTCTCCATATCCAGGCCGAACGGACATTGCAACAGCAGGCCCGCCAGACCGCGGGAGAGCTGGTCCGGCAAGTCGAGCTGATGCTCGACAATACCGCGCTGGCGGCGCGCGCACTGCTGCCCCTGGCCGGTCAACCTTGCGAAGCGGTAAAACTGGCCCTGCGTGACCAGGTGACCCGCCGGCCCTTCGTCCGTTCGACCAACCTGATATGGGACGACACGCTGTACTGCAGCTCGCTGTTCGGCGAATTCGAGGAGCCGGTCAACCCGCACAATTACCACCAGGGCTCTCTCTGGCTGATGGACGGCAACCCGGTCACGCCCGACACGGCATTGCTGATCTACCGGCTCAACGAGGGCCGGCAAGGGGCACTGGCGACCCTGGACGGTTACCACCTGGCCAATGTCCTGCGCCTGATTGGCGGCGAGACGCGTTTGTTGCTGCAAGTAGGACCGAGCTGGCTGGCGGCGGACGGCAAGGTCCGGCAAACCCCGCCGCCTGCCCAGAAGGTAGCTCGCAACGAGTTGGCCTCGTCACGCTACGCCTTCAGCGTCGAAGCCGGCTTCGATGAAGGGGAAACCTGGCGCTACATGGCTCGGGAATATCCACCGCTGTTCAGCCTGCTGATTGTCTTCGGCGCCATCGCGGCGCTGCTCGCCCATTGGACACAGAAACGCGCCTCCTCCCCCAGCCATGAACTGCTGCGCGCCCTCGAGGCCGGGGAGTTTGTGCCGTATCTGCAACCGGTGGTGCGCGGCGATGACAAGCGTTGGGCCGGGGTTGAGGTGCTGATGCGCTGGAACCACCCCAAGGAAGGCCTGGTGCGTCCGGACCTGTTTATCCCGCTCGCCGAACACAGCGGGCTGATCGTGCCGATGACCCAGGCACTGATGCAGCAGACCAGGCAATTGCTGGCGCCGCTCGCGCCCCTGCTGGAGGCGCCGTTCCATGTCGGTATCAACATCACCGCCCGCCACTGCAAGGACCTGGCGCTGCTGGAGGATTGCCGCGAGTTCCTGGCCGCGTTCCCACCGGGCGTCGTCACGCTGGTGCTGGAACTGACCGAGCGCGAGCTGATCGAACCGAGCCCGGTGACCCACCAATTGTTCGAGTTGCTGCACGATCTGGGCGTCAAGATCGCCATCGACGATTTCGGCACCGGCCACTCCAGCCTGGGGTACTTGCAGCAGTTCAACGTCGACTTTCTGAAAATCGATCAAAGCTTTGTCGCGATGATCGGCGCCGATGCGCTGTCACGCCATATCCTGGACAGCATCATCGAGTTGTCGGGAAAACTGCAGTTGGAGATCGTCGCAGAGGGCGTCGAAACCGTTGAGCAAAGCGATTACCTGACGGCTCACAACGTCAACTTTCTACAAGGCTATCTGTTTGGCCGGCCTATTAGTGGCCAAGAGTTCAGTGCTGCGCTGATCGCCGCTAAAAGCCCGCCCACGACACCGTTCGATTGACCGATACACACCAAGCGCGTTGGAACAATTGTTCCTGTTACATAACGAAAAAGTTACGATTTACACTTTCTGAATTAACTACTACAATTTTTTTGCCTGTGCCAGAGAGCAGGAAGTCATTATCATCGAGTCGCTACAAAGCGCTTGGCTTAATGCTTTGTTGGCGGTTTGTATCAGCCAGACATTTTGATTGGAGTAACGATATTGTCCAGACTCGCTGAATTCCGTGCAGCCGAAAGGGCCCTTCAGGAGCAGCTCAAACAGCTGGAATCTCTGAAGAATGACGCCGGGCTGAAAAAAGAGATCGAATTTGAAGAAAAGCTCCTGGGGCTGATGAAAACCTACGGCAAGAGCTTGCGCGACATCGTCGCCATTCTTGATCCGAAGCCGTCCAAGGCCGGCCCGCAGGCGGTCAAGCCAACCAAGACCCGCCGCGCCCGCGTGGTCAAGGTGTACCAGAACCCGCACTCCGGCGAGCTGATCGAAACCAAGGGCGGCAACCACCGCGGCCTGAAAGCGTGGAAGGAACAATACGGGGCTCAAACCGTTGATTCCTGGTTGCGCGGTTGACCATCGGCATTATCGAGAAGCCCTGACTGGTTCAGGGCTTTTTTGTGCCGGACAACTTCAGTATCAAGCCTTGAGTATTAGACGCATTAGAATTTCAGGCTATTTCTTACAGACTGAACTTCCTCCTGGCTTTCAACAAATACCTGGGCCTGGCCGGCGTAGGACAGCACATACGCCCTGCCCTCTTTTAGCGCAGCAACAAGTGTTTGAGACAACACGTGTCTGCCGTTCTGCGTGATCGTGCAAGTGGTTTCCAGCGCTGCAGTCCCGCCCAACAGGGAAGAATGAATCTTATTGCAGACGCTTTGATAACCGCCCTGGAAAAAATCCTTCTGAACGGATTTTCGCATCTCCAGCAACACACCTTGCAAGTTGACCTGATGATCGGGTTCGACCGGCGTGGTTGTCAGTTCCATCACCATCACCGCATTACCCGCGGAATCGTTCTTGGTCGCGCGTTCACGACTGATCGACTGCGCACTCGCCGGTGTGGACGCTGGCGCGGGGAGCGACTCGACTACCCAGCCCGATGGCCACGCAACCTGCGGTTCGAGCGCAAGGGCACCGCTACTCGCAATGCCGGCTGACAAGAGAATGAACAGCGTAAGACAAGGTCGAATCATTGCGTTGCACTCAAGGACGAATCGTAAAGTCTGAAGCCCGCCGCAGCACCAGGCAATAGCCACACGCGGTTTGGCGATGGCGCGCGCCTTGCGTATCATGGACGCACCTGCAAGGAAGCCATCTGACGCAAGCCCAGGAACCGTCGCAGCCCGGTTGCGACGCCGTTTGCCCCACTTATTTTCCGGAGGGCCCATGAGCCTGCACGAACTCGACACTTTCCCAGGCGTTACTGCCCAGCCCGACGCCGCCACGGCCAGATTCGTCTTCAACCACACCATGCTGCGGGTCAAGGACATCACCAAGTCCCTCGACTTCTACACCCGTGTACTGGGTTTCTCGCTGGTGGAAAAACGCGATTTTCCCGAAGCCGAATTCAGCCTTTACTTCCTCGCACTGGTCGACAAGAGCCAGATCCCGGCAGACGCCGCGGCGCGTACCGAGTGGATGAAGTCGATCCCCGGCATCCTCGAACTGACGCATAACCATGGCACCGAAAACGATCCGGCGTTTGCCTACCACAACGGCAACAGCGACCCGCGCGGTTTCGGCCACATCTGCATCTCGGTGCCGGACGTCGTTGCCGCCTGCGAGCGCTTCGAAGCGCTGGGCTGCGACTTCCAGAAGCGCCTGAGCGATGGCCGCATGAAGAGCCTGGCGTTCATCAAGGACCCGGATGGCTACTGGGTCGAGATCATTCAGCCTGCGCCGCTGTAGACCTCACGGCCTTCCCCTTATGGTGGAGCCCTTGTGGGAGCGAGGCTGCTCGCGATGACTGCGGCACATTAAACATCGATGTGGGCTGGACCATCGTTTTCGCGAGCAGGCTCGCTCCCACAGGGTTATGCGTAATGCAAAAAAAACCCCATGAGCCGTGGCCCATGGGGTTTTGTTTTTCCAGCGGCTGGCGTCAGGCCGGGGCGGAGGTACGGATCAGGTGATCGAAGGCGCTCAACGAAGCCTTGGCACCCTCGCCCACGGCGATCACGATCTGCTTGTACGGCACGGTGGTCACGTCACCGGCGGCGAACACACCCGGAATCGAGGTTTCACCGCGCGCATCGACGATGATCTCGCCACGCGGCGACAGTTCGACGGTGCCCTTGAGCCAATCGGTGTTTGGCAACAGGCCGATCTGCACGAAGATGCCTTCCAGCGTCACGTCGCGTACTTCACCGCTTGGACGGTCCTTGTAGCGCAAACCGTTGACCTTCTGGCCGTCGCCCGTCACTTCGGTGGTCTGGGCGTTGGTGATCACCGTCACGTTCGGCAGACTGTGCAGTTTGCGCTGCAACACCGCGTCGGCACGCAATTGCACGTCGAACTCCAGCAAGGTGACATGAGCCACGATACCCGCGAGGTCGATAGCCGCTTCGACGCCGGAGTTGCCGCCGCCGATCACCGCTACGCGCTTGCCTTTGAACAGCGGACCGTCACAGTGCGGGCAGTACGCCACGCCCTTGTTGCGGTATTGCTGCTCGCCCGGCACGTTCATTTCACGCCAGCGGGCACCGGTCGCCAGGATCACGGTCCTGGCCTTGAGGCTCGCACCGCTGGCGAACTTGATCTCATGCAGCCCGCCGTCTTTGCCAGCGACCAAAGCGTCGGCACGTTGCAGGTTCATGATGTCGACGTCGTACTGTTTGACGTGCTCTTCCAGGGCGACGGCCAGTTTCGGGCCTTCGGTTTCCTGGACCGAGATGAAGTTCTCGATCGCCATGGTGTCGAGCACCTGGCCGCCGAAACGCTCGGCCGCGACACCGGTGCGGATGCCTTTACGGGCGGCGTAGATCGCTGCCGAAGCACCGGCCGGGCCACCGCCGACCACCAGTACATCAAAAGCATCCTTGGCGCTGATCTTCTCGGCCTGACGCTCGATGCCGCTGGTGTCGATCTTGGCGAGGATTTCTTCCAGGCCCATGCGGCCCTGGCCGAAGTTGACGCCGTTCAGGTAGATGCTCGGCACCGCCATGATCTGGCGTTCGTCGACTTCGGCCTGGAACAGCGCGCCGTCGATGGCGACGTGACGGATGTTCGGGTTCAGCACCGCCATCAGGTTCAACGCCTGGACCACGTCCGGGCAGTTCTGGCATGACAGCGAGAAATACGTCTCGAAGTTGAACTCGCCCTTGAGCGAGCGGATCTGTTCGATCACTTCGACACTGGCCTTCGAAGGGTGGCCGCCGACTTGCAGCAGGGCCAGCACCAGCGAAGTGAATTCGTGCCCCATGGGAATGCCGGCGAAGCGCAGGCTGATCTCGGCTCCCGGGCGATTCAACGAGAACGATGGCTTGCGCGCATCAGTACCGTTGTCGAGCAAGGTAATCTGGTTGGAAAGACTGGCAACGTCTTTGAGTAATGCAAGCATTTCCTGGGATTTCGCACCGTCGTCGAGGGATGCAACGATCTCGATCGGCTGGGTGACCCGTTCCAGGTATGACTTCAACTGAGCTTTAAGATTGGCGTCCAACATACGGGCGATTTCCATGTTTGAATTTCAGAAAAAACAACGCCCGAGCGAATCTCGCCCGGGCGTTTTTTGGGGCGAAGCGGCTTACTTGGCTAAGAGCGAATCGCCCTCGGATAACGCACTGGTTTAGATCTTGCCGACCAGGTCCAGGGACGGAGCCAGAGTGGCCTCGCCTTCTTTCCACTTGGCTGGGCAGACTTCGCCTGGGTGGGCAGCAACGTACTGAGCAGCCTTGATCTTGCGCAGCAGCTCGGAAGCGTCACGGCCTACGCCGCCGTCGTTGATTTCAACGATCTTGATCTGGCCTTCAGGGTTGATCACGAAAGTACCGCGATCCGCCAGACCGGCTTCTTCGATCAGCACGTCGAAGTTGCGGGAGATGGCCAGGGTCGGGTCGCCGATCATGGTGTACTGGATCTTGCCGATGGCTGGCGAGGTGTTGTGCCAGGCAGCGTGGGCGAAGTGAGTGTCGGTCGACACGCTGTAGATCTCGACGCCCAGCTTCTGGAACTCGGCGTAGTTGTCGGCCAGGTCTTCCAGTTCGGTTGGGCAAACGAAGGTGAAGTCAGCCGGGTAGAAGAACACGACAGACCACTTGCCTTTCAGGTCGGCGTCCGAGACTTCGACGAATGCGCCGTTTTTGAAAGCGGTAGCTTTGAACGGTTTAACTTGGCTGTTGATGATAGGCATCGTTGACTCTCCGTCAGGGGTTGAGAAGTTGATGAAGTGAATCTTAGCCACTCATGCCGCCGCTGGCTCATTGGCAAAGCTCATGCGAATGATTGGTTTTGGCTATCAGGAATCTATATAGATAGAAGAAATCTGTGGACCTGCCACAGGCGACCCTTTGTTGATCGTGGCAGTTGCCAAACAGTTCACAAGGCTGGACCGATGGATCACAGCCTTGGTTCGCAGGCGCCAATCAGGCGGTTGGCGTGCGCATGGTGACGAATTCTTCGGCGGCGGTTGGGTGCACGCCAATGGTCTCGTCGAAGTCGCGCTTGGTGGCCCCGGCCTTGAGGGCGATCGCCAGGCCCTGGACAATTTCCCCGGCGTCCGGCCCGACCATGTGGCAACCCAGCACCTTGTCGGAGCTGGCGTCGACCACCAGCTTCATCAGCGTGCGCTCCTGGCACTCGGTGAGAGTCAGCTTCATCGGCCGGAAACGGCTTTCGAAAATCTGCACCTCATGGCCCTCCTCCCGGGCCTGCTCTTCAGTCAGGCCAACGGTGCCGATGTTTGGCAGGCTGAACACGGCTGTGGGAATCATCCGGTAATCCACCAGACGGTATTGCTCGGGCTTGAACAGGCGCCGCGCCACTGCCATGCCTTCGGCCAGTGCGACGGGGGTCAACTGCACGCGACCGATCACGTCGCCAATCGCCAGGATCGACGGCTCGGCGGTCTCGTACTTTTCGTTGACCTGCACAAAACCCTTGTCGTCCAGCGTGACGCCGGTGTTCTCCAGGCCGAGGTTGTCCAGCATCGGGCGGCGGCCAGTGGCGTAGAACACGCAATCGGTGACCAGCGTGCGACCGTCCTTGAGCGTCACCTTCAGGCTGCCGTCGGCTTCCTTGTCGATGCGCTGGATGTCGGCCTTGAATTGCAGGTCGAGGCCACGGCGTTGCAGCTCTTCGGCCAGGTGTTTGCGCACCGCGCCGTCGAAGCCGCGCAGGAACAGGTCGCCGCGATACAGCAAGGAAGTCTGCGCGCCCATGCCATGGAAAATCCCGGCGAACTCCACTGCGATATAGCCACCACCAACCACCAGCATGCGCTTGGGCAGCGATTTGAGAAAAAACGCCTCGTTGGAACTGATGGCGTGCTCGCGCCCCGGAATGTCCGGGATCACCGGCCAGCCGCCCGTGGCGATCATGATGTGCTGTGCGGTGTGGCGCTGGCCGTTGATTTCCACTTCGTGAGGGCCGGTAATCTTCGCGTGACCTTCATGCAGAGTGACACCGCTGTTGACCAGCAGGTTGCGATAGATGCCGTTGAGGCGATTGATCTCGCGATCCTTGTTGGCGATCAGCGTGGCCCAGTCGAAACTCGCCTCGCCCGCTGTCCAGCCATAGGCCGACGCTTGCTCGAAGTCCTCGGCGTAATGCGCGCCGTAGACCAGCAGTTTTTTCGGCACGCAGCCGACGTTCACGCAGGTGCCGCCCAGGTAGCGGCTTTCCGCCACGGCCACCTTGGCTCCAAAACCGGCGGCAAACCGTGCGGCTCGAACACCGCCGGAACCGGCGCCAATCACATACAGGTCAAAATCGTAGGCCATCATTCATCTCCTTCGGCAGGCCGTCAGCATACCTGCTGTTCCTGCATGGAGCAGCCCGATCGGGCAGCGATGGAAATGATTATGGGGGCGCAAGCGCAAAAGCCAACCGGTGGCAGCGTGATTAGCCAAGACTGGCTCATCCTTGTGGCGAGGGGATTTATCCCCGCTGGGCTGCGCAGCGGCCCTGAAATTTGAGTCCATTATGTATCAGACTGATCGCATTCGGACCTTTGGGGCCGCTGCGCAGCCCGACGGGGATAAATCCCCTCGCCACAGGTTTCTTTCTATGTGGTACAGAAAATCCAGGCAAAAAAACGCCCCGAACCAGTCGGGGCGTTTTTTCAAGGCACGGTGCAGGCTATCAGTAAGCCTTGCCGGTCTTGTAGAAGTTCTCGAAGCAGAAGTTGGTCGCGTCGATGTAACCTTCGGCGCCACCGCAGTCGAAACGCTTGCCCTTGAACTTGTAGGCCATCACGCAGCCGTTCTGGGCTTGTTTCATCAGCGCGTCGGTGATCTGGATTTCGCCGCCCTTGCCTGGCTCGGTCTGTTCGATCAGGTCGAAGATGTCCGGAGTCAGGATGTAGCGGCCGATGATCGCCAGGTTCGACGGTGCGTCTTCAGGCTTTGGCTTCTCGACCATGCTGTGAACCCGGTAGATGTCTTCGCGGATCATCTCGCCGGCGATCACACCGTACTTGTTGGTTTCCTGAGGATCCACTTCCTGGATCGCCACGATGGAGCAGCGGAACTGCTTGTACAGCTTGACCATCTGGGTCAGTACGCCGTCGCCTTCGAGGTTGACGCACAAGTCATCCGCCAGCACCACGGCGAACGGTTCGTCACCGATCAGCGGGCGACCGGTCAGGATCGCGTGGCCCAGGCCTTTCATTTCGGTCTGGCGGGTATAGGAGAACGAGCACTCGTCCAGCAGCTTGCGGATGCCGACCAGGTATTTTTCCTTGTCGGTGCCCTTGATCTGGTTTTCCAGCTCGTAGCTGATGTCGAAATGGTCTTCCAGGGCGCGCTTGCCACGGCCGGTGACGATGGAAATTTCCGTCAGGCCTGCGTCAAGGGCTTCTTCGACACCGTACTGGATCAGTGGCTTGTTCACCACCGGCAGCATTTCTTTGGGCATGGCTTTAGTCGCTGGCAGGAAGCGAGTACCGTAACCGGCTGCTGGGAACAAGCATTTCTTGATCATATAAGTCCTTGAAAAGGCGGTATGTACGAGTTTCGGCGCAGTCTAATCAGGCCGCAGGCACCTTACAATGCCCACGCTGGCCAACCGATGCCATCATAGAGAAATAAACCGGCGGATAGTTCAATCGCCTTTCGCTTCGATGGTTCCAGCGGTCTCACTGTACGCCCATGGGCGCTGTTTGCGAGCTTTTGACGTATCATGGCCGCCTTGATCACGCCAACGAGGCAATTAGATGTCGGCAACTCCAAACGCAAACGGTTACTCGGTCAGCCAGGACAAGGACGGCCAGTGGTGGATTACCAATTACCACGGTGAACAGGTCGCCGGCCCCTTGCCCAGCAAGGCCATGGCGCTGGAAGTCGCTGCGGTATTCCAGGATGAACGCTCTGCCCCGGCGCCCCGGGAGCGCGAAAAGGCTCCGGCACGCAATACTCGCCGCAAGAAATAGTCGGGCCATCCCATCATTGCCTTGATGGGAACTGTGGTTTAGCTGTACCGGAATGGCCATTCGCTATAATCTCGCGCCATTCCTCCCCCCTCTCGATGACGATCCCATGAAAACACTTCTGGCGCTGTTTACAGTCCTGGCCCTGGCGGGCTGTGCCTCGGCGGAAAAAACCTACCTGGCCAACGGTGAACAAGGCCTGGCCATCGACTGCTCGGGCGAAGCCAATTCCTGGGCGACCTGCTACGAAAAAGCCGATGCGTCCTGCGCCGGCACGGGTTATCGCATCGTCGGCACCGACGGCACACCACAAGCCAAGGAAAGCGAAAAGACCCTGGGGGTCGACGTGGGCAACTTCAGCAGCCGCAGTGTCGTCGTGGTGTGCAAATAAAAGTGGGCAAATAAAAGTGGGCAAATAAACTAGATGTGAATCTCGGCGAACTTGATCCCCAGGCCCCGCAAGGTCTCGATCAGGTCGTCGAGCCGGGAGAAGGATTCAACTTCGTCCTGGTCGTCCACCAGAAAAAAACTGCGCCCGGCGCTTTTCTTGAAGAACACGATCCACTCGCCCGGGCTCCCAGGGTTCTGGATCACATGGGTGGCGCAGATCAGGCCTTCTGCATGGCGCTCGCGCACCTGTTCGCGTTTCATTGACCGGGGCTCCATAAATGACAATGCCGCCAACGGCGACCGTGGCGGCATTCTTGTATCGAGGGTGGCAGTTTAACCGATGCCTGGCGATCCGTCAGGCCGAGACCACGCTCAACCGGAAATGCAGGCGTTGGCCGCGTCCTGTACATCCCCTGGGCGCACGGGCACGTTGGACATGCTTTCATGCAGCTTGATGCTGCTGCCGCTGGAGCGCTCGTCGATGTCGAACACCGCCGCCGGCAGCGCCGACAGCTTGCCGGGAACGATCACCCGAACACCGTTTTTATGCGGCTCCATTTGCAGCGGGCCACGGCTCTCGAGCAGCTTGTCGGCAACACACCGGGCGTATTCATGGGGCTTCTTTCCGGAGATGACGCTCATGGTGGGCGGTGTCTGGTTGATGTCCGATACCGACGCACATCCACTCAGGGCCAAGGCCCATACCCACACGCTGCGCTTCATACGATTCCTCCGATAAAGACCCTCCGACAGCATAAACACTGCTTTTCTCCCCTGCGCTGCGCTTTTTTACCCAGTGGCCGGTAATAAATCAGCCCAGCCTGGGACAGGGGTCGGATATTAACCCGTGGTGCTGATAAACTGCGCGCCATTATTTGCTTCATCTTCTGTCCTGACCCGGCAAGAAATGCCCTTCTGGAGGCACCCTTGAAATTCATCCACCAGCGTGAGCACCTCAACGAGGACGATATCGTCGTCATCGAATGCTCCCAAATGTGCAACATCCGTTTGATGAACGACGCCAATTTCCGCAGCTTCAAGAACGGTGGCCGGCACACGTACCATGGCGGCGCGTTCGACACGTTCCCGGCCAGGATCACCGCACCGAGCACAGGCTTCTGGAACATCACCATCGACACCGTCAACCGTCGCGCCATCAGCGTTACCCGCAAGCCGACCCTGACCCACAAGATCAAGATCATCCGGCGCTCCAGCTCGAAACTGAGCTGAGCAGCGTCCCAGACGAAGACAGGAATAACCGTGGCCCAGACGACCAAATACGTCATCAAGTACAAGCTCAACGGCGAACGCCGCTTCGAGTTCGCGCAGTTGCAAAATGGCACCGAGGAAGAAGCCCTGGCAGAGCTGAAGAAGCTGCATGGCGAGAGCGATGATGTGATCAGCGACCTCAAGGTCAGCAAGGCCCTCTGAACGGCGGTACAAAATGCCTTTCGTGGCGAGGGAGCTTGCTCCCGCTCGGCTGCGCAGCAGTCGTAAAACGCATTGACGCGGTACATCATAATGGCTTCATCTGCCTGATTGGGGCGGCTGCGCCACCCAGCGGGAGCAAGCTCCCTCGCCACAGAAAGCTGATCACACCGCAAGAATCGGGGTGCGGGCGACGCAGTAGTGCTCAGACTGGGCAGTCCTCCCATTCAGGATTGCAATCATGCCCTCTGAGTCCTCCCTGCCCCGCCCCATCGCCGACCTCGACTGGCCCGCCCTGGAACAAGACCTCGACCAGGACGGCTGCGCGATCATTCGCAAGCTGCTGCCGGCAGCGCTGTGCCTGCAGCTGCGAGGCTTGTACAGCGACCCGGGGCTGTTTCGTTCCCGCGTGGTGATGGCCCGTCATGGATTCGGACGGGGCGAGTACCAGTACTTTGCTTATCCGCTGCCCAAGGTTGTCCAGCAACTACGTCAATCGCTGTATCCGCGGCTGGTGCCGCTGGCCAACCGCTGGAACGATTGCATGGGCCTGCCAGTGCGCTATCCCGAGCAGCACGCCGATTTCATCCGGCGCTGCCACGACGCCGGCCAACAACGCCCTACGCCGCTGCTGCTGCAATATGGCCCGCAGGACTACAATTGCCTGCATCAGGACCTGTACGGCGAGCACGTATTCCCGTTGCAGGTGGCGATCCTGCTGGCGGAACCGGGCGAGGACTTTGCCGGCGGCGAATTTGTCCTCACCGAACAGCGCCCGCGCATGCAGTCACGACCACAAGTCATCGATCTGAAACAGGGCGACGCCGTGGTGTTCGCCGTACACCAGCGACCCGTCAACGGCGTTCGCGGTTATTATCGAGTGAACCTGCGCCATGGCGTCAGCCGCTTGCACAGCGGCCGCCGGCATACACTTGGGATCATTTTTCATGATGCGCAATGACCACACGCCCATCACCCTGGATCTGTTCGCCGACCAACCGCCCACCACGCCCGGCGAGGTCGAACAGATCGGCCAGCAATCCTTCGTATTACGCGGGTTTGCCCTGCCCTGGCTCGACCGCGTGCTGCCGGCGCTGGAAAGCGTCTTGCAGGCGGCGCCATTCCGGCAGATGGTCACGCCCGGCGGCTTTACCATGTCGGTGGCCTTGACCAGTTGCGGCGCGCTCGGCTGGACCACCGACCGCAGCGGCTATCGCTACACGGCCCACGATCCGCAGACCGGCCAGCCCTGGCCCGACATGCCACAGCTGTTTCGCGACCTGGCCCATAACGCCGCCCGGCAAGCGGGGTTCGAACATTTCGAGCCCGATGCCTGCCTGATCAACCGCTACGTGCCCGGCGCCCGAATGTCGCTGCACCAGGACAAGAACGAACGCTCCCTGACGGCCCCCGTCGTCTCGCTCTCCCTGGGCCTGCCGGCGATGTTCCAGTTCGGCGGGTTCGAGCGCAGCGACAAAAGCCAGCGCATTGCGCTGTTCCACGGCGACATCGTGGTCTGGGGCGGTGTGGATCGCTTGCGTTACCACGGCGTGCTGCCACTCAAGCCGGGAGAGCATCCGACGCTGGGTGCCCAGCGGATCAATCTGACGTTCCGCATGGCCGGATAACAGCGCAGAATTCAACCGCAAGACCCGGAGTGTCGCCACCTGGATGGCTCGCTACTGTAGGCAAAACGGGCCAATGGAATAACGACCATGAACAGCACTTCAAACACTCTCGCCTCTGAACAGGATCCCCGCTGGGCCGCCGTGCTTGCCCGGGACCCGCGTGCCGACGGGCAATTTGTCTATGGCGTGAAAACCACCGGTATCTACTGCCACCCCAGCAGCCTGTCGCGCTTGCCCAACCCGCGTAACGTCGAATTCTTCGACACGCCGGAACAGGCCCAGGCGGCCGGCTATCGCCCCAGCAAACGCCTGGCCAGGGACCAGACCCAGATCGCCGCGCAACAGGCCGCCCGGGTCGCGGCCGCCTGCCGGCAGATCGAGGCCGCCGAGGAACTGCCAGGCCTGAATGAACTGGCGCTGAGCGCGGGTTTGAGCCCTTTTCATTTCCATCGCGTTTTCAAGTCTGTCACCGGCCTGACGCCCAGGGCCTACGCCGCCGCCCACCGCTCGCGCAAAGTGCGCGAACGCCTGGCCGAAGCCGGGACGGTAACCGAGGCGCTGTATGACGCCGGTTTCAATTCCAACAGCCGCTTCTATGAAGCCGCCGACAAAGTCCTCGGCATGAAACCGGCCGACTACCGCGCCGCCGGGCAGAACACCGACATTCGCTTCGCCGTCGGCCAGTGCTCCCTGGGGGCGATCCTGGTGGCGCAAAGCGACCGTGGCGTGTGCGCGATTCTGCTGGGGGATGATCCGGACGCACTGGTGCGCGACCTGCAGGACAAATTCCGGCGCGCCAACCTCATCGGCGCCGACCGGGAATTCGAGCAGTTGATTGCCCAGGTCGTGGGGTTCATCGAAGCGCCGGCCCTGGGCCTCGACCTGCCGCTGGACCTGCGCGGCACGGCCTTTCAGGAACGGGTCTGGCAGGCCCTGCGGGAGATTCCGCCGGGCAGCACCGCCAGCTACGCCGAGATCGCCCAGCGCATCGGCCTGCCCAAAGCCGTTCGCGCCGTGGCCCAGGCCTGCGGTGCCAACAGCCTCGCCGTGGCGATCCCCTGCCACCGGGTGGTGCGCAGCGACGGCAACCTCTCGGGCTATCGCTGGGGCGTCGAGCGCAAGCGTCAGCTGCTGGCGCTGGAACGTTCGTCGGCAGACTGAACGCCGATATAGATCGCCACCGAGTCGGGCGCGTTGTAGACCTCGAAATCGGTGGTGAACCGGCGCACGGTTCGCGGGTTATCGGCGAAGTACGCCCAGATCAGGCCCCTGGCCTGGATCACGCAATCGGGCATCGGCCCCTTGGCCGAAAACACCAGGTAATCCCCGCCCTCGACGTCCACGGCGGGGTAACCTGCGCTCGTGGCATCGACCTGCACACCGGCCGTCACGTTGAAGTAGCCGGTGGCATCGGACTCGTAATCGGAATACACCCCATAGACGAACGACTCGGACTGCCGGGCCGGAACGTTTTCGAACAGCCCTTCGGTGAAGAACTGCTGCCACATCGGGCCGATCTTTGCCGTGTCGCCTCGCTGCTCGTCGGCATTGCGGGTGCGCACCTGCAAACCGGCGACGGTGAAGGGTTCGACGATCTTGAGTTTCACGTCCATGGATCGAGCTCCTTGATGGGGTAAGCCCGCATGGTACCCATCCCGTCGCTCGGATCAAACCCGGGCATCGATTGAAAAACTCGACTGGCCCTGGCCGGGCGACACCTGCTAAAAACACGCTTTCCTTCTGCCGTCGGAGACACCCGAACATGAGTCAGTGGCCAGACACCCGCATTCTCGACCTGCTCGGCATCGAGCTGCCCATCATCCAGGGGCCTCTGGCCGGCGTAACCGGTCCGGCCATGGTAGTCGCCACCTGCAATGCCGGCGGGCTGGGCTCGATGCCGGCGGCGATGCTCGACGTGGAGCAACTGCGCCAGGCGCTGACGACCATCAGCGAACAGACCGACAAACCGTTCAACGTGAATTTTTTCTCGCACCAGCCACCGGCGTTCGATGAACAACGGGCCGAGGCCTGGAAACAGCGGCTCAAGCCTTATTACGAAGAACTGGGCGCCGACTTCGAAGCGCCGACGCCGGTGTCCAATCGCACCCCGTTCGATGATGCGGCCTGCCGCGTGCTCGAGGAACTGCGGCCCAAGGTGGTCAGCTTCCACTTCGGCCTGCCGGAAAAAACCTTGCTGGATCGGGTCAAGGCCACCGGCGCGAAGATCCTCTCCTCGGCCACCACCGTCGAAGAAGCCATCTGGCTCGAACAGCACGGCTGCGACGCGATCATCGCCATGGGCTATGAGGCCGGCGGTCATCGCGGGATGTTCCTGAGCGAGGACCTCAACACCCAGGTGGGTCTGTTCGCCCTGCTGCCGCAAGTGGTGGATGCGGTGAAGGTGCCGGTGATCGCCACCGGCGGGATCGGCGACGCGCGCGGGATTGTCGCGGCGTTTGCCCTGGGCGCGTCGGCGGTGCAGTTGGGCAGCGCTTATCTGTTCACGCCGGAAGCCAAGGTCACACCTTCCCACCACCGGGCGCTGCGCACGGCCAGGGAAAGCCAGACCGCCGTCACCAACCTGTTCACCGGCCGCCCGGCCCGGGGCATCGTCAACCGGGTGATGCGCGAGGTCGGCCCGATGAGCCCGCTCGCGCCGGCTTTCCCCCTGGCGGGCGGCGCCTTGATGCCGCTGCGGGCGAAAGACGAAGCAGATTTCGCCAACCTCTGGGCCGGCCAGGCGTTTCCCCTGGGGCGTGAGCTGCCGAGCGGCGAACTGACCCGGCGCTTGGCCGAAGAAGCGCTGGCGCGGTTCAAGGGCTGACTTCGTCGACTGAGCGTCTGCGGCGCTTTCAAGGACGCTATCGCGAGCAAGCTCGCTCCCACAGGGGATGTGGGTTGAATAACGATCTTGCGACGCCTTGAAAACCTGTGGGAGCGAGCTTGCTCGCGATGAGGCCAGTCGTATCACCGCCAAACCCGACAAAATACCGCGTTCCGTTTCCCAAGCATTCGCTATATATTCTGCTATATAGCGAACCCATCCCCACGGAACCCTGCCCATGCGCTCGAACCCTTTCGCCCGGCTGCTGCTGGCTACCTGCTTTTGTGTCAGTGCCGCTCAAGCCGACGAGGTGCAGGTAGCCGTCGCTGCCAACTTCACTGCGCCGATACAGGCCATCGCCGCCGATTTCGAAAAAGACACCGGCCACAAGCTGATAGCCGCCTATGGCGCGACCGGGCAGTTTTATACGCAGATCCAGAATGGTGCGCCCTTCGAAGTCTTCCTCGCCGCCGACGACACCACCCCGGCCAGGCTCGAAAGCGAAGGCGCTACCGTCAAGGGCTCGCGCTTCACCTACGCCATCGGCACGTTGGCGCTGTGGTCGGCCAAGGACAACTACGTCGACAACCAGGGCCAGGTCCTGCGCGACAATGCATTCACGCACCTGTCCATCGCCAACCCCAAAACCGCGCCGTATGGCCTGGCCGCGACCCAAGTCCTGGAAAAACTCGGGCTGTCCGCGCCGGTGAAGAACAAGCTCGTCGAAGGCCAGAACATCACCCAGGCCTATCAGTTCGTTTCCACCGGCAACGCCGAACTGGGCTTCGTCGCCCTGTCCCAGGTGTACAAGGACGGCAAGCTGGCAAGCGGTTCGGCATGGATCGTCCCGGCCGAGCTGCATGCTCCGATCAAACAGGACGCGGTGATTCTCGCTAAAGGCCGGGACAACCCTGCCGCCCTGGCCTTGATGGAATACCTCAAGGGCCCGCAAGCCGCCGCCATCATCCAGTCCTTCGGTTATCAACGCTGATGCCGCTGACCGGCGCCGATTACGCGGCCATCTGGTTGACGCTGAAACTGGCGTCGCTGACCACGGTGATCCTGCTGCTCATCGGCACGCCCATCGCCCTGTGGCTGTCGCGCACCCGATCCTGGCTGCGCGGGCCGGTGGGCGCGGTGGTGGCCCTGCCGCTGGTGTTGCCGCCCACCGTGATCGGCTTTTATCTGTTGCTGGCGCTGGGTCCGAACGGCTGGATCGGCCAGTTCACCCAGGCTCTCGGCCTGGGCACCCTCACCTTCAGCTTTACCGGGTTGGTGATCGGCTCGGTGATCTATTCCATGCCGTTTGTTGTCCAGCCCTTGCAGAACGCGTTTTCCGCCATCGGCAATCGTCCACTGGAAGTCGCCGCCACGCTGCGAGCGGGTCCATGGGATACTTTTTTCCACGTTATCCTGCCCTTGGCCCGACCCGGTTTCATCACCGCGGCGATTCTCGGTTTCGCCCACACGGTCGGTGAATTCGGCGTGGTGCTGATGATCGGCGGCAACATCCCGGAAAAGACCCGGGTGGTGTCGGTGCAGATCTACGACCATGTCGAAGCCCTCGAATATGCCCAGGCCCATTGGCTGGCGGCGGCGATGCTGGGGTTTTCCTTCCTGGTGCTGCTGGCGCTGTACTCCAGCCGCCGCACCCGTGCCGGCTGGAGCTGAGCGATGATCCAGGCAAGATTTCAACTCGACCACGGCGACTTTTTCCTCGACCTGGACGTGCAATTGCCTGGCCGTGGGGTGACGGCGCTGTACGGCGAATCCGGCTCTGGCAAGACCACTTGCCTGCGCTGCATCGCCGGCCTGGAGCGACCCTCCCAGGGCTTCATCGAGGTCAATGGCGAAGTCTGGCAAGACAGTGAGCGCGGCGTATTCGTACCACCTCATCAGCGCGCGCTGGGCTATGTTTTCCAGGAGGCGAGCCTGTTTGACCACCTGTCGGTGCGCGACAATCTGGCGTTCGGCCTCAAGCGCGTAGCACCGGCGCAACGGCGCGTGGACATGAACCACGCGACGGAACTGCTCGGCATCGGTCACCTCCTCGACAGGCAACCCCATAACCTCTCCGGCGGCGAACGCCAGCGCGTCGGCATTGCCCGCGCCTTGCTGACCAGCCCGCGACTGCTGCTGATGGACGAGCCACTGGCGGCCCTCGATACGCGGCGCAAAAACGAAATCCTGCCTTACCTGCAACGACTCCACGATGAACTGGACATCCCGGTGCTGTACGTCAGCCATTCCCAGGACGAAGTCGCGCGCCTGGCTGATCACATCGTGCTGCTCGATGCCGGGCGCGCCCTGGCCAGCGGGCCGATCGCCGAAACCCTGGCGCGGCTCGACCTGCCACTGGCCCAGGGCGATGACGCGGGCGTGGTGATCCAGGGCAACGTCAGCGCCCATGACCCGCAATACCAGCTACTTACCCTGACGTTGCCCGACAGCCAGCTCCAGGTGCGTGTCGCCCATCAGCCGATGGCTGTCGGCCGGCCGTTGCGCTTCAAGGTACAGGCGCGGGATGTCAGCCTGAGCCTGGCGAACGATGCACAGACCAGCATTCTCAATCGCCTGCCGGTGACGGTCGTCAGCGAACTGGCGGGCGACAACGCGGCTCATGTACTGATCCGGCTGGAGGCCGCTGGCACGCCGTTGCTGGCGCGGATTACCCGGTATTCCCGGGATCAGTTGAAGCTGCATCCGGGGCAGATGTTGTGGGCGCAGATCAAGGCGGTGGCGGTGTTGGCGTAGCACTATCAACACAACCCCTGTGGGAGCGAGCCTGCTCGCGATGGGGCCGGTACATCCAACATTCCCGTGTCAGACAAACCGCTATCGCGAGCAAGCTCGCTCCCACAGGGGACTGGACTGTTGCCGACATAAGAAACTCGGCACGACCGCAACGGGCGGCGGTCAATGAATTCACAGGCCATTCGAATTCATCGCCAAGGATCAAACATGCCCGACACCCTGCCGCCCGATGCACTCCCGGCTGATCTGCATTACGTCGACGACACCGCCCCGGGCATCACCCGCCGGAAGCTGCGGGGCAAGTTCTGCTACTTCCACCCGTCGGGCCAGCGCATTACCGACCCCGCCGAAATCCAGCGGATCAACGCCCTGGCCGTTCCGCCGGCCTACACCGATGTGTGGATCTGCACCGACCCGCGCGGCCACCTCCAGGCCACCGGACGCGACGCCCGAGGACGCAAGCAGTACCGCTACCATTCGCGCTGGCGCGAAGTGCGCGATGCAGACAAGTACTCACGCATGCTCGAATTCGGCCGCACCCTGCCGCGACTGCGCAAACGCCTCGAGGAAATCCTAGCCACGCCCGGTTTCAGCCGCGATAAAGTCCTGGCAACGGTCATCACTTTGCTCGACGTCACGCTGATCCGCGTCGGCAATAGCCAATACGCCCGGGACAACCGTTCCTACGGCCTGACCACGCTGCGCAACAAGCATGTCGCGGTCAACGGCAGCGCCATCGCTTTCCAGTTCCGTGGCAAGAGCGGCGTTGAACACCAGATCACCGTGAAGGACCGACGCCTGGCACGGATCATCAAGCGCTGCCAGGAAATTCCCGGGCAGAACCTGTTCCAGTACCTGGACGAACACGGCGAGCGCCACGCCGTCACGTCTTCGGACATCAACGCCTACCTCAAGACACTCACCGGCGCCGATTTCACGGCCAAGGACTACCGCACCTGGGCAGGCAGCGCGGCGGCGCTGGACGGACTGCGCACATTGCAGTGGGAAACCGAGACCGAAGCCAAGCGACACGTTGCCGAAATGGTCAGGCAGGTTGCCCGGCAGTTGGGCAATACGCCCGCCGTCTGTCGCAAATGCTACATCCACCCCGCCGTGCTGGAAGGCTTCATGGGCGGCATCCTGAGCGAACTGCCCAAGCCTCGCGTACGCAAAGGACTCAGTGCGCAAGAAGCCGCGCTGACGATGTTCCTGCAGCGCATGGCCCAAGCCGTCGAAGCCTGCTAAGCGAAGCGGCCGCTGATTGCCGGACCTGAACAAGCGCATGACGGAAGTGGAACATCCGACAGCCGGCGGACTCCCAACTGTACAGAGCCGCTGATCCGCAGACTCGTCAACGCGTGAAGTCGAGAGGAGTTTCAGATGTCCGAACACATCGTCCATTTCCATTGCCAGATCGACCAGGGAACCACCGAGCGCTTCCGGGACAATTGCCTGGAAGCCATTGAAAAAGGCGCCGACTCGCTGATGCTCAACCTCTCTACTGTCGGCGGCAGCACCAATTTCGGTTTCACCCTCTATACCTTTATCAAATCCCTTCCGGTGCCCGTGCGCGCGGTGAATGCCGGCAACATCGAGTCGATGGGCATCGTCATGTACCTGGCCGCCAGCGACCGCACCACCACCCCACATTCACGCTTCCTGATACACCCGATGAATTGGTATTTCGGCCAGAAATCGGTGGATCACTCGCGCTTGCGTGAATACCTCTCGAGCCTGGACAACGACGTGGCGCGGTACGTGGAAATCTACGTCAAGGAAACCGCCGGCGCCGCCACGCAACTGGATATCTTCAAATGCCTGTGCGCCGAGGAGCGAGTGATACCGGCGGAAAATTCGTTGGCTTTCGGCATTGCACACCGGGTGGAACAAGTGGTGTTTGCGCCCGAGGCGAAACATTGGAAAGTCAGCGGCGGCGAGGACTGAATCACACCTTCGATGATGAATAAATACAATTTGCCGCCGCTTGCCTTATTGATTAAATCGATGCTGTACAAGTTCAAGCGAGACGGCTGTATAAGTTACCCAGGCGTTAATTCTTTAGTTGATACCGTTCGTCGCCAGCGAAACGTTTTTTTTAAACTTCCATCCGCAGATTTCTTTCACAGTACTGCGAGGCACGTTTTACTCGCTTAACCAAAATGAGGATTCTCGAAATGGCTAATAGCGGAAACAAAAACCCAGGTAACTTCGCAAACGACCGAGAGAAAGCATCCGAAGCCGGCAAGAAAGGCGGACATGCTTCCGGCGGAAACTTTGCCAACGACCGGGAAAAAGCCTCTGAAGCCGGTAAGAAAGGTGGCGAACGCAGCCATGGCGGCGGCAGAAAATCGTAACCCGGAAAAACCGTTGGGGCGTAGCATTGCTGCGCCCTGGCGCTTAAACCTGTCGAGGTCATGCATGAGCCAGGACCGATTCATTGTCAGTTTCATTGCCGACGGCCAGCCCGATAACCGGGTGCTGGCGGCTGACACCGAGACCCTGAGCACCGAAGAAGCCGAGGCACTCTTGAGAGTGACCTTCACCGAATTGAAAAGCGTCAGGATCAGTGACGTCCAAGTTCAGAAAAGAACCAAGCCAAACGAAACGGAACATGATGTTCCGGGGCACTTCAAACAGCCTTGACTGCTAGATATAGCCCCCCTCTCAAAGCTTCAGGCAAACTCGATCCCCTGCTTAATTATTAAACACAGCACCTTGTGGCGAGGGGATTTATCCCCGCTGGGCTGCGCAGCAGCCCTCATATCCCCTCATAGTTACTCATCGGAGTAATAGCCTGGGGACCTCTTCGCGGTCCAACGGGGATAAATCCCCTCACCACAAAAAAGCATATTCGGCAAATTCGCGTTTAATGAGCATGCCCCGTCGGGTCCTTAATCTGCCACACCTGCCCCTTCTGCCAGGCATCCGCACCGGGATCGATTGTCGGCGCTTCGATTGCCGCGCGGGCGCGTTTTTTCTCTTCGCTGGAGATGCCCATCCGGCTGTCGCGCTCACGCACCAACTGCGGGTCGATCTGGCCGTCGGCGGTAAAGCCCATCATCAGTTGCGGAACACCGTAAGGCAGCGCGTTGCCCTGTTCGGTGTGCCAGGTGTGCCAGGTCTTGCCGTAGGTGCTGACAAGGTTTTTCATCAAACGGGTTTCCGCCACCTCGGGAATCCCTGGCGCGATCAGTTGCCCGGACTTCACCTCATGCACATGGCTGTGCCACAACTGTTTTTCGCTGGCCGGCAAGCCCTCGAACAAGCGCTTGCTGATGATGTACTCCACGCCCATGAGCTTGGCGTTCGCGGTGTTGGCATCGAAGATGGCGCACTGGAACACTTCTTCGTTCAGTGCCGTGCAGTAGTGATGCGCTTCCATTTGCCCGGACATCCGCCCGTTGTAGAAATGGAAGCCATCCAGGTAGGTGTCCAGCGCTTGCAACGGGGGTTTGTTCTGCATGAGCCCCGCCCCGGCTTCCAGCGTCGCGGTGGTCGGGCTCTTCGCGGCTCCTGGCGCGTCCACCGGTGAATGGCTGTTACCGCCCGCGCAGCCTGCCAACCCCACCGTTGCCACGCAAAGCATGGCCCAGGTTCCATGAGTGATTTTTCCAGGCATCTCGACTCTCCCTTTCATGACTGTTCATGAGAAAGGCGCCCGATCGCCAGGGTTTGATTTTTCACCTGAGCAACCGACGAGCGGCCGCTAATCGCGGGCCTTATAGGCCTGTTTCACGGTATCGATCCAGGCCGGGTCAAGGCGCGACTGCTCGGGGTCCAGACCGCGCGCCTGCATGTTCTGCAGATGTTCATCGGCCTCGCGATTCAACGAGGCCTGGTCGCTGGAGTTGGCATCCAGCAGGTGCATCTGGGCCAGGCCCAAGTGATAGAAGCGCAGCAGCTTCATCGCCGCCGGATCCTGGGCCTGCACCCCAGCCTTCACCTGGTGCATCACGTTGGTAACGCTCATCAGGCTGCGCTTGAGCTGCCAGCCGTACACCGCCGCGGCCATCCACGGCTGTTGCCAGAAATACCCGCGTATGAGCGCGGCCATCAGCAGCACGGCGGCGAAAACCCCGCCCACGTTGAAGCGAAAATTGTCGCCCCCGGGTGTGCCGAACAGCATCACCGCCAGGCTCGATAGCAGCATCGCCAAGGCCAGGAATACCAAGGCGAGGATGAGCGTGCTGCGGCGGGTCTGCTGCCGGTAGGTCACGGCGTCCCACGGTTTGATCTCGAACATCGCGTCGCATTTTCCTTGTGTGGCGTGAAAAGACTCGCGCATTATCGCCTCCCCGGTCGATTTGGCTATGCTGGGGCTCATTTGTGTTGCACCGACCCGAAGGACCCGGATCAAAGTCCATGGCGATACCGCAAGGATCGTGCGATCTTCCTGCGTGGACGTTTTTTCAAAGATGCCGCCGTCGTGCGCGCGGCATCGTTTTCAAGGAAAGCTGAATGACTCAAAGACATGTAATCAACGCCTCGGTAAGCCCCAAGGGCAGCCTGGAGACCTTGTCCCAGCGCGAAGTCCAGCAACTGAGCGAAGCCGGTTCCGGCAGCATCTACGATCTTTTCCGCCAGTGCGCCCTGGCTATCCTCAACACCGGCGCCCATGTCGACAATGCCAAGACCATCCTCGAAGCCTACAAGGATTTCGAGATCCGCATTCACCAGCAGGACCGGGGCGTGCGCCTGGAGCTGCTGAACGCGCCGGCCGATGCGTTCGTCGACGGCGAGATGATCGCCAGCACCCGGGAAATGCTCTTCAGCGCCCTGCGCGACATCGTCTACACCGAGAACGAACTGGACAGCCAGCGCATCGACCTGAGCTCATCCCAGGGCATCAGTGACTACGTTTTCCACCTGCTGCGCAACGCCCGCACCCTGCGCCCCGGCGTGGAACCGAAAATCGTCGTGTGCTGGGGCGGTCATTCGATCAACACCGAAGAATACAAATACACCAAGAAAGTCGGCCATGAACTCGGCCTGCGCAGCCTGGACATCTGCACCGGCTGCGGCCCCGGCGTGATGAAAGGCCCGATGAAAGGCGCGACCATTGCCCACGCCAAGCAGCGTATCCATGGCGGGCGTTACCTGGGCCTGACGGAGCCGGGCATCATCGCCGCCGAGGCGCCGAACCCGATCGTCAACGAGCTGGTAATCCTGCCGGACATCGAGAAGCGCCTGGAAGCCTTCGTGCGCGTCGGCCACGGCATCATCATCTTCCCGGGCGGCGCCGGTACGGCGGAAGAGTTCCTCTACCTGCTGGGGATCCTCATGCACCCGGCCAACCAGGACCTGCCCTTCCCGGTCGTGCTCACCGGACCGAAAAGCGCCGCGCCGTACCTGGACCAGTTGCACGCGTTTGTCGGCGCGACCCTGGGCGAAGCCGCGCAGAAGCACTACCAGATCATCATCGACGATCCGGCTGAAGTGGCGCGGCAGATGACCCAAGGCCTGAAAGAAGTGAAGCAGTTCCGCCGCGAGCGCAACGACGCGTTCCACTTCAACTGGCTGCTGAAGATCGACGAAGGTTTCCAGCGCCCGTTCGACCCGACCCACGCCAACATGGCCAGCCTCGGCCTGAGCCGCGACCTGCCGCCCCACGAACTGGCCGCCAACCTGCGCCGGGCGTTCTCCGGAATCGTCGCCGGTAACGTCAAGGACAAGGGCATCCGCCTGATCGAGGAACACGGCCCGTACGAGATCCACGGCGACTCCGCCATCATGGAACCGCTTGATCGCCTGCTGCAGGCCTTCGTCGCCCAGCACCGGATGAAACTGCCGGGCGGCGCGGCGTATGTGCCGTGCTATCGCGTGGTGACCTGACCTGATCGAATCACCGCAGATCCAATGTGGGAGCGAGCTTGCTCGCGATGGCGGTGGTCCATCCAGCATCAGTGCTGGTTGAACGAACGCTATCGTCGGATCGCCGCCCGGAGCAAGCTCGCTCCCACAGGAGTTTAGCGGTGGTTTGGAAGGTGCATTAATCCGCCCTCCACCGTGGCGCTCAGCCCACGGTAATCCTCAATCTGCGAGTGCAACGTCACCACCGGATGCGTGTGCGTGGCCGTCACCACCACCACGTCCGCGCCCGCCGCCTCGCCGGCCTTGATACCGGCTTCGGCATCCTCGAACACCAGGCATTCCTGCGGTTTCACTTGCAAGCGCTGCGCCGCGAGTAGATAGCAATCGGGGTTTGGCTTGCCGGCGTTCACGTCTTCGGCAGTCACCATCACCGCCGGACGCACAATCCCGGCTGCTTCCATGCGGCGCAAAGCCAAGGCCATGGGCGCCGAGGTGACGATTGCCCATTGCGTCGGCGGCAGGCTTTTGAGAAACGCCAGCGCACCGGGCACCTCGACCACGCCCTCCACGTCCTCGATTTCTTCGACGGTGAGCTGCGCGGCCTCGGCCTGGGCATCCACGCCCGGCAGGTTCTGGCGGGCGACGGTGTCGACAGCGCGCACGCCATGGATGGTCGGCAGGAATGTCGCCACGTCCAGGCCATGACGCATGGCCCAGCGCGTCCAGATCCGCTCGGTGGCGGCGACAGAATTGAGCAGCGTGCCGTCCATGTCGAAGAGGAAGGCGCGGTAGGCGATGGGGGTGGGGAGACTGACAGGCATCGGATCCTCAATGATGAAGGGTGGATGACGGCCACTGTAACATCGTCGTGCCCCGAACCTGTGGGAGCGAGCTTGCTCGCGATGGCGGTGGATCAGCCTGCATCGATGCTGAATGTGCCGACGCTATCGCGAGCAAGCTCGCTCCCACAGGGGCTAAGTGGCGGGCGATTACACCAACCGCTCGATCCGCTGATGCTGCCAGACCCGTTTGTAGTACACCGCCTGCAAAATCAGCATGCTCAGGTAAGCCACCGGAAACGCCATCCACACCCCTTGCAGGCCGAAGTGCGCGTCCAGCAGGTAGGCCGCCGGCACTTGCACGCCGATGATGCAGAAGATCGAGATCGCCACCGGCACCAGCACCGTGCCGCTGGCGCGCATGATGCCGCCGATGATGGCCTGGAAGCCGAACACCAGCAGGCTCCAGAGCATGATGTGCAACAGGTGCTCGGCCTGGACCCGCGCCGCCGGGTCGGTGATGAACAGCCCCAGCAGCCAGTGGGACAACAGATACCCCAGCAGCACCAGGCCACCGGTCAGCCAGACGTTGATCAACAGCCCCGTGCGCAGGATCGGCCCGAGGCGTTCCAGGTGTCCGGCGCCAATGGCCTGGGCGCCGAGGATCGAGGCGGTAATGGCGATCGACAGCGCCGGAAACTGCACGTAATTGACGATCTGCGTCACCGCGCCGTAGGCGGCCGTGGCCTGGGAGCCGTGGTGATTGACCAACGCCAGGACGACCAGCTCCGACAACGAAATCACCACCATCTGCAACCCTGTCGGCAAGCCGATGCGCAGCACCTTGGCGAGAATATCCCGGTCCAGGCGCATCGCGGCGAACAGCGCGCGGTCCGGCGCCAAGGCATGCGCCCGCCGGTTGAGGCGCCACGCCAGCATGGCCATGGCCGATGCGGTGCCCACCAATCCCGCCCACGCCGCGCTCTGGATACCCATCTGTGGCAATCCCAGCCAGCCACGGATCAGCACCGGCGTCAGCAGCATCCCGACGCTGGTGGATACCAGCAACGCCAGCAGCGGCGAGACGGTATCACTCACACCGCGCAGCAGCTGGGTGAAGAGCACGAACACCAGTAGCATCGGCAGGATCCACATCATCACCCGCGCGTAAGAAATGGCATCTTCGAGCACATCGTCGGGCGTGCCGAGCCCTTGCAGGGCCTCGCGAGCAAAGACGCTGCCCAACACCGCGGCCACCAACCCGATGATCGCCCCCAACAGCAACGTCGAGCCGGCGATCGCCTTCACCGTTCCGGTCTCGCCGGCGCCATAGGCCTGCCCGATCAAGACGCCCGCCCCCGCGCCCAGACCAATCACCAGGGCGATGAAGAAAAACACGATGGGAAACATCCCCGACACCGCCGCCAAAGCCTGGGTACCGAGCATCTGGCCGATGTAGATGCTGTTGAGCGTACCGGACATCGACTGGAGGAAATTGGACAGGACCATGGGGGCCAGGAACAGCAGGTAGGTTTTCCAGAGCGGCTGGGCAGGCATGGGGGCTCGATGGCAGGTTCGAAATCAATGCCGGGTAATTTAGCTCAATCCTTCCATTGTGTTTCAGCGAATCAACTGGCGGTCACTATTGTGGCGAGGGGATTTATCCCCGCTGGGCTGCAAAGCAGCCCCAAGATTTCAAGGGCGTGCGGGTCGGTTAGGTCCAGGCGGCCCATTTTTTTGGCCGCTTCGCGCCCCAGCGGGGATAAATCCCCTCGCCACGTTTGTACGGCTCCAGATCGTCAGGCCTCCTCGACAATTCACCGAATTCGTCTATTCTTAGATAGCAATGTGCCATTATTTTTATCGAAACCGGACGACTGGTCCTCAAGACCGCGTCGGCTTTGCAGATAACCAGTCATTAGCAAATATCCTGTCAGCAACACTGTTCAAGGACCGAACCATGACGTCGTATTCCCACGACCACTCCCCCGCCAAAACCCAACCACGCATTCTCTGGCACGCCTTGATCGTGGCCATCGCCGCAAGCGTTGGCGTGCTGGCACTTAACGGTGCGAGCACACAGAGCATCGGTTTGAGCATCGTGCTGGTGGTTCTTGGCGTGGCCGTCGGCATCTGGGGCGCGCGTTCACAACGTCTTCAACTCGACGAGGCGACGGCCGCGGCCATCACCCGCCACGAGTTGCAAGCCGCCGGTCATGTTTCCCATAAAGCCAGCGCGCAGCTCAACGAAGTGATCCTCGGCGCGATGCCGATCTGGGCCAAGCAAGTCGAAAGCTCACGCCAGCAGACTGAAACCGCAATCGTCTCGCTGACCAGCCGCTTCACCGGTATCTCTTCGCGCCTCGAAGAGACCGTGCAAGCCTCGCAACAGGCCGCCGGCGAGTTGGCCGGCAGCGGCGGTGGCGGTGCCGTCCAGGTACTGGCGCAGAGCGAAGGCGAACTGGTCAAGGTCATCGACTCGCTGAAAACCACCCAGGCCAGCCGTGATGAAACCCTGACCCAAGTCCGCAACCTGACCGCCTACACCGGCGAACTGCGGACCATGGCCGCCGATGTCGCGGCGATTGCCGCCCAGACCAACCTGCTGGCCCTGAACGCCGCCATCGAGGCCGCCCGGGCGGGCGAAGCCGGGCGCGGTTTTGCGGTGGTGGCCGATGCGGTGCGCGCACTGTCGAGCAAATCCAGCGAGACCGGCCAACAGATGTCGGCCAAGGTCGACGTCATCAATACCGCCATCACCCAACTGGTCCAGGCCGCCTCCAGCGGCGCCGACCAGGACAGCCAGTCCGTGGCCGTGTCCGAAGGCAGCATTCAGCGCGTGCTGGAACGCTTCAAAAGCGTCACCGAGCGTCTCGCCGATTCGGCCGACATGCTGCAACGGGAAAGCTTCGGCATTCGCGACGAGCTCACCGAAGTGCTGGTCAATCTCCAATTCCAGGATCGGGTCAGCCAGATCCTCAGCCACGTGCGCGACAACATGGAGGACCTGCATGTGCACATACAGCAGGCCAACCAGTCGCCCGATCAGGCTATCTCCATCGACGCCCGCCAATGGCTGGCGCGCATGGAAACCACCTACGCCACCGACGAGCAACGCCGCAATCATCATGGCGACTCGGCCGCGCAAAAGACTTCACAGGAAATAACCTTCTTTTAGGAGAGCCGTTCATGGCTAAAAGTGTATTGGTTGTCGACGACTCCGCGAGCGTTCGGCAGGTAGTCGGCATCGCGTTGAAAAGTGCCGGCTACGACGTGATCGAAGCCAGCGATGGCAAGGACGCACTGGGCAAGCTCACCGGGCAGAAAGTGCACCTGATCATCAGCGACGTGAACATGCCGAACATGGACGGCATCACCTTCGTCAAGGAGGTCAAGAAGCTCGCCAGCTACAAGTTCACGCCGATCATCATGCTCACCACCGAATCCCAGGAATCGAAGAAGCAGGAAGGCCAGGCCGCAGGCGCCAAGGCCTGGGTGGTCAAGCCGTTCCAACCGGCGCAGATGCTGGCGGCGGTATCCAAGCTGATTCTTCCTTGATGGCCGGAGGCTTCGATGCCGCTGCTGTACGAAACAGAAGATGACACCGCGCAGGTGCAGATCGACGGCGAGCTGACGATCTACACCGCCGCCGACCTGGCCGCACAATTGCTGCCACGGCTGGGGGCCACGCCGAACATGGCACTGGACCTGTCGCAGATCACCGAGATGGACGGCGCCGGCCTGCAACTGCTGCTGATGATTCAGCGCGAGGCACCCAAGGCCGGGACCCAACTGACGGTGACCGGCCAGAGCAAAGCCGTTACGGAGACACTCGCCCTGTGCAACCTCGTTGCCTAGAGGCCCCGCGACACGTCGGACACGACAAAGGATATGAGCGTGAGCATCAATCTCGATCAGGCACAACAAACGTTTATCGTCGAGGCACGAGAGCAGTTGCAGGCGATGGAAGAATCGCTGCTGCAACTGGAAAACGACCCCGCCGACGATGACGCCATCGGCGCAATTTTCCGCGCGGCCCACACCATCAAGGGTTCGGCCGGGCTGTTCGGCCTGGAGCCGATCGTCAGCTTCACCCACATCGTCGAAGACGTGCTCGACCGCTTGCGTGAAGGCAGCGTCGCGGTGGACCCGGGCCTGATCGCGGTGCTGCTCAAGTCCGGCGATCACATGCTGGAACTGATCGACGTGGTCGCCAACCAGGGCTCGACGTTGCAGCCCCCTGCCCTGGCTCGGGAAATGGAATTGTGCCAGATCCTCCAGGAATACCAGGCGCCCCCGACCGCGCCCGAAACCACTACTGCAGAGGCAACCGAAACGAGCGAGTCAACCGACGCGCGCCTCTGGCACATCACCCTGCGCTTTGGCCAGGAAGTGTTCCGCAATGGCATGGACCCGCTGTCGTTCCTGCGCTATCTGCAGACCCTCGGTGAGATCGTCGAGATCACCACGCTGACTGAGGCGATGCCGGCTATCGAAGCCTGGGATGCCGAATCCTGCTACTTGGGTTTTGATATCGGGTTTCGCTCCTCAGCCGGTCATGCCGCGATCAACGAAGTCTTCGATTTTGTTCGCGAAGATTGCGTCATCGACATCGTTGCCGTGCCAGAGGCGGAGGCAGAGCCCCAGGCGAGCACCGATTTGGTCACCACCGCCCAGACAGCCAGCGAAGAAAGCACCGCCATGGTCACCACCGGCGAGCTGCTGCCAGACCAGCGCAAGACCCCGCGCATGCCGGCCCAGGTCGCGCCCGACAAACAGGCCGTGACCAGCGACGGCAAGAGCAGGGACGGCACGTACGTCCGGGTCAATGCCGACAAACTCGACGAGCTGATCAACCTGGTCGGCGAACTGGTGATCGCCAGTGCCGGCGCCAGCCTGCTGGCCCGCACGTGCCAGAACGACCCGTTGCAGGAGGCCACCTCATCGGTGTCCGGGCTGGTGGAAGAGATTCTCGACGGCGCCCTGCGCCTGCGGATGATCCCGATCGGCGAAACCTTCAACCGTTTTCGCCGGGTGGTGCGCGACGTCAGCCAGGAACTGGGCAAGGACATCGACCTGATCATCAGCGGCGCGGAAACCGAGCTGGACAAGACCGTCGTGGAAAAGATCGGCGACCCGCTCATGCACCTGCTGCGCAACGCCATGGACCACGGCATCGAAACCGCCGAGGCGCGGATGGCCGCCGGCAAACCGGCCAAGGGTCACCTGCACCTCAACGCCTACCACGACTCGGGCAGCATCGTGCTGGAAATCGCCGATGACGGCGCTGGCCTGAACCGCGACCGCATCCTGGAAAAAGCCCACGAGCGCGGCCTGATCGCCGCCGGCGCGAACCTGAGCGACCAGGAAATCTACAACCTGATCTTCGAACCCGGCTTCTCCACCGCCCAGGCCGTCACCAACCTGTCCGGGCGCGGTGTGGGCATGGACGTGGTCAAGCGCAACATCACCCTGCTGCGCGGCACCGTCGACCTCGACAGCCAACCGGGCAAGGGCACCGTGGTGCGCATCCGCCTGCCGCTGACGCTGGCGATCATCAATGGCTTCCTCGTCGGCATCGGCCAGTCCACCTATGTGATTCCGCTGGACATGGTCCAGGAATGCATCGAACTGAGCGAAGACGATGGCGTCGCCAGTCGCGAACAAGGCTACCTCGACCTGCGCGGCGAAGTGCTGCCGCTGGTGTACCTGCGCGATCATTTCCATCACGAAGGCCCGGCCTCGCGCCGGCAGAACGTGGTGGTGGTGCGCTACGCCGAACTCAAGGCCGGGCTGGTGGTGGATGACCTGCTGGGTGAATTCCAGACCGTGATCAAACCCTTGGGCAAGCTGTTCGGCGCACTGCGCGGCATCAGCGGCTCGACCATTCTGGGCAGCGGTGCGGTGGCGTTGATTCTCGACGTACCTGCCCTGCTCACCCAGATCGCACAAACAGAAAACCGCTACAACCCGACCCCATTACAACAAGCCAACGCTCGCTGACGCTTCAACACTCCATGGAGAGGTATTCCCCAATGAAATGGTTCTACGACCTTAGAATCGCCACCAAACTGATCACCTCGTTCCTCGTGGTGTTGGCGCTGACCGCCGTCATGGGCGTGTTTTCGATCCACCAGCTGGGCCAGGTGAACGGCACCACCACCGAGATCCGCGAGAACTGGATGCCGTCCATGCGCGCCGCCTCGGGCATGCGCTTCTACGCAGCGAGCTTTCGCCTCAAGGAAAACCGTCATATTTCCGCCGACTCCGAGCAAGAACGCGTAACGCTGGAGCAGGAAGCCGACGAAGCGAAAAAGGCCTTCGAAACCCGTCTCGGCACCTATGAAAAACTGCTCTCCACCGCCGAAGACCGTCAACTGTTCGAAACCACCCGCAACGACTGGGCCGCTTACCTGGTGGTCAGCAAGGATCTGTTCGCGCTGTCCCGGCAGAACCAGACCGAGCAAGCCATGGCGCTGCTCAAGAGCGAGTCCAAACGCCAGTTCGACCTGGTGACAAGCGACCTGCAAAAACTCGTGGAACTGAACGACGTCGGTGCCGGCGCCGCCAGCGAACACGGCACCCAGCTGTATGAGAATGCACGCCTGTCGATCATCGCCGTGCTGGCTGCCGCCCTGCTGGTGGGCCTGGGTCTGGCGCTGTTCATTTCGCGAATTATTTCCCGTCCGCTGAAGCAGGCCGCCGCCGTCGCCGAACAACTGGCCGAAGGTAACCTGAACGCGAAAATCGAAGCCGGCTCCAAGGACGAAACCGGCATGGTGCTCAATGCCATGCAGAATATGGTTGGCAAGCTCTCGCACATCATCGGTGAAGTGCGCAACGCGGCGGACAATCTCGCCAGCGCTTCCGAAGAAGTCAGCGCCACCGCGCAATCGATGAGCCAGGCCACCAGCGAACAGGCGGCCAGCGTCGAGGAAACCAGCGCCTCCATCGAGCAGATGAGCGCCAGCATCAACCAGAACACCGAGAACGCCAAGGTTACCGACGGCATGGCCAGCAAGGCCGCCAAGGAAGCCACCGACGGCGGCGAGTCGGTGCAGCAGACCGTGGTGGCGATGAAAAAAATCGCCCAGCGCATCAGCATCATCGACGACATCGCCTACCAGACCAACCTGCTGGCGCTCAACGCCGCCATCGAAGCGGCCCGCGCCGGCGAACACGGCAAAGGCTTCGCGGTGGTCGCCGCCGAAGTGCGCAAGCTGGCTGAGCGCAGCCAGGTTGCTGCCCAGGAAATCGGCGAGCTGTCGTCCAGCAGCGTCGACATGGCGGAGAAGGCCGGGAACCTGCTCAACGAAATGGTCCCGTCCATCAACAAGACTTCGGACCTGGTGCAGGAAATCAGCGCCGCGTCCGAAGAACAGGCCGCCGGCGTGGCGCAGATCAACACCGCCATGACCCAGCTCAACCAGGTGACCCAGCAGAACGCCTCCAGCAGCGAAGAACTGGCCGCCACCGCTGAAGAGATGAGCAGCCAGGCAGAACAGCTGCAACAGGCCATGAGCTTCTTCACCCTGGACACGCCCGCCAAGTCCGCCATGCAGAGCGCCAGGGTCGATTACACCCCAGGTCCGTCCAGCCGCAAACCGGCACGGACACCGGCACCGGTGATGCCCAAGGCGTTTGCCTACAACATGGCCAGCGCGCCGGACGAATCGGAATTCACCCGGTTCTGATGGCCCGGTCCCACAGGCTTGCTTAAAGGAGAAAAGGCAATGGGCGCCATCGCGACCACACGTCAAACCGCCAGCGCGGTCGAGGAAGAAGCGCAGTACCTGACGTTCATGCTCGGCACGGAGATGTTCGCCATCGGCATCCTGTGCATCAAGGAAATCATCGAGTACGGCAACCTCACCGTCGTGCCAATGATGCCGGCCTTCGTGCGCGGGGTGATCAACCTGCGCGGCGCGGTCGTGCCGGTGGTGGACCTGTCGGCTCGTTTCGGCCGACCGAATTCCGCCATCAGCCGGCGCAGCTGCGTGGTCATCATCGAGGCCGCCAGCGCCGACGGGCAGGCCCAGGATATTGGCCTGCTGGTGGACACGGTGTCGGCGGTGCTGGAGATCCCGGCCTCGCAGATCGAGCCGCCGCCGAGTTTCGGCGCGAAGATCCGCGCCGACTTCATCAGCGGCATGGCCAAGGTCGATGGCAAGTTTGTCATCGTGCTGGAGGTCGACCGGGTGCTGTCCATCGACGAGATGTCCGAACTCGCCCAGGCCAGCCCCGCCGCGTTGGAAGCGCCAGTCTCATGAGCACAGACACTTGCAAGGAACGCACAGTGAATTCAATGGCCCTCAGCGACCGGGAGTTCAGCCAGTTCCAAAACTGGCTGTACCAGGCCGCCGGCATCAACCTGTCGCCAGCCAAGAAAGCCCTGGTGGCCGGGCGGCTGTTCAAACGCCTCAAGCACTATGAGCTGGACAGTTATGGCGAATATTTCAAGCTGATCATGAGCGGCCAGCGCAGCGACGAATTGCAGGTGGCGCTGGACCTGCTCACGACCAACGAAACCTATTTTTTTCGCGAGCCCAAGCACTTCGACTTTCTTCGCGACCATGTGCTGCCCCACGCGACGCCGGGCAAGACCTTCCGCCTGTGGAGCGCGGCCAGTTCCTCCGGCGAGGAGCCCTATAGCCTCGCCATGACCCTGGCCGAAAGCCTGGGCACCACGCCATGGGAAGTCATCGGTTCGGACATCAGCACCCAGGTGCTGGCCAAGGCCCGTTCCGGGCATTACCCGATGGAGCGCGCGCGCAACCTGCCCCATCCGTTGCTGGTGAAATATTGCCTCAAGGGCACCGGCAGCCAGCAAGGCACTATGCTCATCGATCGGGCACTGCGCAACCGCGTCAACTTCATCCAGGTCAACCTCAACGACACCCTGCCGGAGCTGGGGGAGTTCGATGTGATTTTCCTGCGCAACGTGATGATCTATTTCGACCAACCCACCAAAAGCAAAGTGGTCGCCCGGCTGATCCCCCGGCTCAAATCCGGCGGTTATTTCATCGTCAGCCATTCGGAGAGCCTCAATGGTGTGTCCGATGCGCTGAAGTTGGTCGCCCCTTCGATTTATCGCAAGCCATGAGCGCCGCGATGAAGCAGGTAGCGGAGGTCTACCTCGGGCCGGGAGAGTTTCGCTTTGCGACCTGCCCGACCCGGCTGCGGACGATCCTCGGCTCGTGCGTGGCGATCACGCTCTGGCATCCGCAGCGCAAGATCGGCGGCATGTGCCATTTCATGTTGCCCAGCCGGGTGCGGTGCTCCACCGCGTTGAACGGGATGTACGCCGATGAAGCCATCGAGCTGTTCGTCCGTCAGGCCCGGGCCCATCACACCGAGCCCGAGGAATACCAGCTCAAGCTGTTCGGCGGCGGCGAGATGTTCCCCGAATTGCAACGCCATGTGGCATTCGGCGATGTGGCGCGGTCGAACGTCAACGCGGCGCTGGAGATGGCCGCGCTCTATCGCCTGGACCTGATCGCCCAGGACATGGGCAGCACCGGCCACCGCAGCATCATTTTCGACCTTTGCACGGGCGACGTCTGGGTCAGGCACCAACCGATAAGGACCCTGCACTAACCATGTCAGGCAAAAAAATAAACGTATTGCTGGTGGATGATTCCGCCGTGGTCCGCCAGGTATTGCTGGCGATCCTGAGTGACACGCCGGACATCAACGTCATCGGTGCGGCTTCCGACCCGATCTTTGCCATGGACAAACTGGCGAAGGAATGGCCCGACGTGATCGTGATGGACGTGGAAATGCCGCGCATGGACGGCATCACTTTCCTGAAAAAGATCATGAGCGAACGGCCTACCCCGGTGGTGATCTGCTCGTCGCTGACGCCCAAGGGCGCGGAAACCACCTTGCAAGCGATGGCAGCCGGGGCGGTGGAAATCATCACCAAGCCCACCAGCGGCTTGAAGAACTTCCTTTTGGAATCGGCCCCGGAACTGGTGTCCGCCATCCGCGCCGCCGCCCAGGTCAACGTCCGCAACCTGGGCAAGCGCCCGGCTCCGGCGGCGCCGCTGACGCCGGCGACCAAACTCACCGCCGACGCCATGCTGCCCGCCGCCAACGGCCATGCCATGGCCCAGACCACCGAACGCATCGTGGCCATGGGCACCTCCACCGGCGGCACGCAGGCGCTGGAATCGGTGCTCACCGCCCTGCCGCGGGTATGTCCGGGCATCGTCATCGTCCAGCACATGCCGGAAAAATTCACCGCATCCTTCGCCGCGCGGCTCAACAGCCTCTGCCAGATCGAAGTGCGCGAAGCGAAAAACAACGACCGCATCCACCCGGGCCTGGCCCTCATCGCCCCCGGCGGCAAACACATGATGGTGACCCGCAGCGGCGCGTTCTATCACGTGCAGGTAGTGGACGGCCCGCTGGTCAATCGCCACCGCCCGTCGGTGGATGTGCTGTTCCGCTCGGTGGCGAAGTTCGCCGGCCGCAATGCCACGGGCATCATCATGACCGGCATGGGCGACGACGGCGCCCGCGGCCTCAAGGAAATGCTCGACGCCGGCAGCGCCACCGTGGCCCAGGACGAGGCCAGCTGCGTGGTGTTCGGCATGCCCAAGGAAGCCATCAAACTCAACGCCGCGCAGCGGGTGATGCCGTTGCAGGAGATTGCGCAGGTGATATTGCATCGCTGAACAAAGCACCTGTTGTTGAGTGAGAGCTGTTGTGGCGAGGGAGCTTGCTCCCGCTGGGCTGCGCAGCGGCCCCAAATACTCGGAGGCGCCGTTGCAGATCGAGTTGCCAGGGTTCAGGGCCGCTGCGCGCCCCAGCGGGAGCAAGCTCCCTCGCCACAAGAAAAGCTGTTTAAACAGGCGAGATCGTCGCCAGCGCACCAATCAGCAACGTCAACGCCAGAAAGCCACCCAGAAAAATCGCCATCTTCGCCATGAGCATTCTCCCAATAGAGTCATTGCGGCACGACCGAATTGTGGAGCGGTAACTGATACCGTTACAGACGCACCTGCAACCAAAAAATGCGGATCAGCGCATAAAGCCAGAAACCCGCCAAGCCAGAACTGCAGAAGTACGCCATGATCCCGGCTATCATCCGCACGCCCATTCAACGGGCGTGCTGCAAGCCACCCTAAAGGATTCAGGTATGCCCCTTCTGCCGTCACGTGCCACCCTCCTCGTCTCAGGTCTTCTGATCAGCTCTCTGTGCCTGGCCGAGGGCGAGCCGGCGGAAAGCGTCATCAAGGACTCGACCAAATCCGCGGTCTCGTCGTTCATCACCGCAGGCAAGAACCTGTTGGGCGGTGTGAGCGAAGGCGTGCTCGACGGGCGCGAGTCGGTCCAGGGCACCGATGGCGCCGCGATCATCTCCTCCGGCGAGCAAATGAAAGACCGCATCACCATCGAAGTGCTGAAGCTTGAGCCCAGCGAAGAAAACGTCACCATCACCCTCGGCTTCAAGAACAGCACCGACACCCAACTGCGCCTGATCAACCTCGGACAAACCGGCACCCTGCTGGCCATCGACCAGGCCGGCTACGCCAACCGCCTCACCGGTCTGGACAACCCCGACGAAGTCACCGTCCCACCGAAGATCGCCGTACGACAGAAATTCGTTTTCGAAGGCATGAACGAGGCGGTCAGCGCCGTGCGGGTCTGGGGGGCGGATTATTCGGTCAAGAAGTAATCACGAAACCGTGGCGAGGGAGCTTGCTCCCGCTGGGCTGCGCAGCGGCCCCACCCCACCAGCGGCTCGGTAAGAGCTTCAACCGATCGTGGAGAAACCGTTCATGCGGTCGTTCAAGAAGTCGCCGTTATCAGACCTCGCTCAAGCGCTGCAGCGATGATGTCGGTTGCAGGTACGTTGACCCAAGTAAAAATGTCTACCTCCTGCCTGGACGCAAGCCAACACCCCACCATCTCGTAGCCCAGCGAGTACCCCAGCCATTTGGGCTTGTCCCCACTACCAAAAAACCATTCGCTGTGATCGTAATAACTCGATTCAAGTGCTTGCAGCCCAACCGGCGAATTCAACAGCTCAGTTGAGCCAACTTCCCGCTCCCAACTCTCTGGATCGGTGTTGAGCAGATATCGGACGAACTGTCCGGCAAGTCCTTCGCTCACCAAAGCCTCGCCCAACGTCCAGCCATAGCCCGGCCCTGCCATGCGCAGACAATGATGGACCTCATGGATAATCTGACGATGTAGCGCGCCAGCGCGCAGGCTGGGAATGAAGTTGGGATTATCTGGATCAAGCGTCATGCTGAACATCGAGCTTCGATACGCTCGCCCTACCAGGCCCAATTCCGGAATGGTTTCGCCCGGCAACCGCTGGACCAGGACATCAAGTCGGGGCGGGACCATCCGAAAAGCCAAGGCCTCATAAGCGGTTTCGAACTCACCAACCAGCTCCTTGCGAAACTCAGCCAGACTCCCCGAGGCTTCTAGCCAGTGCAACGTCCATGCGTCCATCAACTCTCCTTTTTCATTGGGTTTGTGCTTTCTTTTCGTCCGATCAGTCATATCGTTGATTATCCTGAGGATCAATAGGTCCCCGGGGTCCCCCAGCTTTCTACAGCGAAGCTTACAGAAGGATTCGTAATGACCACGCCTGATCAAAACATCAAGAACGATACACACCCCCTCAGCCTGCTAAACGGCTCATGGCTGAACGAACCGAAAATCCACTCCGCGCCCACAACAGACTCCCTGCACCTGGAAACCGACAACGCTACCGACTTCTGGCGAGAAACCCACTACGGCTTCACCCACGACAGCGGCCATTTCCTCGGCGTCGAAGCCCCACCCAGCTTCACCTGCCAACTACGCATCCAAGGCACCTTCGAAGCCCTGTACGACCAGGCCGGCCTGATGGTCCGCATCAACGAACGCCAATGGGTCAAGGCCGGGATCGAACTGAGCGACGGCCAGGCCATGCTCGGCAGCGTACTCACCGACGGACAATCCGACTGGGCGACCAGCCCGTACACCGCCGATCCCAACGACTTCTGGATGCGCGCCACGGTCGCCAACGGCGTACTGCGCTTGCAGGTTTCCGCCGATGGACTTCGTTGGCCGCTGGTGCGCTTATGCCCGTTTCCCATCGCACCGACCTACCGCGTCGGCCCGATGGCGTGCAGCCCCAAGCGCGGCGGCTTGAAAGTCGCTTTTTCCGACTGGACGCTCGGGCCTGCGCTGGGCAAGGACTTGCATGATCTGACCTGAGCGCGGCCCCCTGCAGCGCTCTGTATCCGCGACACACAGCAATACAAACACACCGCCGCACGACACATCCCAGATACACGACAAGCGCCAAATGGCCCCGTCCGAACAGGCCAGTCGCGCCTTGCTTCGACCCGACGTGCCCAGCACCGGGCAAGCAACGTGACGCCGCCACGGCACACGCCCCGCGCAACGTTGCCAGGGGCCACACAGCTCTTATCTGGAGAAATCTCATGACCCGTACAAAAAACTCGAACACTGCTCGCCTCGCCCTTGCCGCACTTGCCCTGTCCGGCGGCTTGAGCCTCGCCCAGTCGGCTTTCGCGGTCGACGCCCTGCCCCAGGGTTATCAACTGGCCTCGGCGGAAAAAACCTCCGAAGGCAAGTGCGGCGAAGGCAAATGCGGCGCCGCCGAATCGGGCAAAAAAGTCACCCAGGCCGAAGGCAAATGCGGTGAAGGCAAATGTGGCGACGCGTCCTTCGCCCGCACTGATACCGACAAAGATGATCGCGTGTCGCTGAAGGAATTCCTCAGCGTGGCGCCGACCGAACAAGCCGAGTTCGAAAAGATGGACAGCAACCACGACGGCTACCTGTCCGAAGCGGAAACCTACAAATATCGCACCGGCCAATACACCGCCAATGGCAAGAAAGTGCCCACCGAGCTGTTCACCCGCATGAGCCAAGCCAAGGAATAAAGCCCTTTGCCCGCGCCCTCCCGGCGGTTCACACCGGGAGGGTCTGGCCATCCCTGGAGAATTGCGATGAGCACCTTCACTTCACCCAACGGCGCCGGGCTCGGCCTGCGTCGCGCCATGCTTGGCGACTTGCTGAAAATGGCCCCGAACGCGGTGGATTTCCTCGAATGCGCGCCGGACAACTGGATCGGCGTCGGCGGTGTCTACGCCGAACAACTCGATCAACTGGCCGCAAGACACCCCATCACCTGCCACGGCTTGTCCCTGTCCCTCGGCGGCCCACAACCTCTCGACCTCGACCTGCTGCGGGGCACACGCCGCTTTCTCGATCGCTACGGCGTGGCGATCTACAGCGAGCACCTGAGCTACTGCTCCGCCAGCGGCCACCTCTACGACCTCTTGCCGATCCCCTTCACCGAAGAAGCCGTGCACCACGTTGCCGCGCGCATACGCCAGACCCAGGACCTACTGGGCCAGCGCATCGCCGTGGAAAACATCTCCTACTACGCCGCGCCCTTCCAGGCCATGAGCGAAATCGACTTCATCACCGCAGTCCTCGAAGAAGCCGACTGCGACCTGCTGCTGGACGTCAACAACCTCTACGTCAACGCCATCAACCACCGCTACGACGCTCAGAAATTTCTCGCCGCCCTGCCCGCGCAACGCGTCAGCTACCTGCACGTGGCCGGCCATTACGACGAAGCCGACGACCTGAAAATCGACACCCACGGCGCGCCCGTCAAGCAAGACGTCTGGACGCTTCTGTACCAGACCTACCAACGATTCGGACCGGTGCCGACATTGCTGGAACGCGACTTCAACTTCCCGCCGTTGACAGAACTGCTCGCCGAGGTAGGGCAGATCAAACAGCTGCAACAACTCGCCTGCCCAGCAACCCCGGAGGCCCGCCATGCCTGAACAACTGCTCGACCAACTCAACTGCATGGCCAACTACGTCCGCCACCCCCACCACCCGCCCCCACCCGGGCTGGAAGCACGACGCCTGGCCATCTACCGCCAACTGTTCATCGGCAACATCGAATCACTGCTCGCCGCCAGCTTCCCAGTCATCCACCAAACCCTGCCGCGCGCCGACTGGCAACGACTGGCCCACGACTTCTACGCCAACTACCGCTGCCAGACGCCACTGTTCACACAGCTGGCCGGCGAATTTGTCGCCTACCTGGAGCAACACGAGGATCTGCACGACCTCCCGCCATGGCTGCCCGAACTCGCCCAGCACGAATGGAGCGAAAGCGCCCTGCTGCTGAGCGATGCGGTGGAGCCGTCACACAATCCCCACGGCGATCTGATGGAAGGCACGCCCGTGGTTTCCGGACTCGCGCAGGCACATGCCTATGAATGGCCGGTGTGCGACATCGGGCCGGATCATCAACCCACCGAAAAGCCTGCGACCCCAACGTTGGTATTGTTGCAGCGGCGCGAAGGGCAAGTGACGTTTTCGCGGCTGGCGCCGATGGCTTACGCATTGTTGGCGTCGCTGATGGAACATCGGCGCAGTGGGCGGGAGCATCTGGTTGCGTTGGCTGAGATGGCAGGAGTGTCGGTGCGGGAGTTGATGCCCATGGGGGTGGCGGCGCTTGAAGGGTTCAAGGCGCGGGGGATTGTGTTGGGGACGCGTTGGGGGTGAGTTGTGATAATTCCTACGCGACTCTCGGAAATGGTCACCTGTTCCTGACGGGTACTTGAACTTATAGTCGGTTGCGTCGCCTTGAAGAGCGATCAGGTATGGCGACCTGCGATCGGATCAGCCCATTAATCTGATCGGAGCAATCCCATGGAAAGATACGTCCCCATCACCGGCATCGACTGCACCCCGGCTTCGCTGCTGATTGATAGCCAGGCACCGCTTGATGTTCTGCATGCTACGGCTGATTACCGTATTCGGGTCGTGACACAGGTTTTGGAAAATATTGCGTTTCGTGCCGAGATTGGTAGCGATACGGTAGTGCTTTCGGATTTCGCGCAGTTGCTGGCGATTCCGCTTAGGGATGGGTGTGATTTGTTGGAGGTGATCGGGCGGCGGCTTCAGGAGGGGGTTGAGGGGTGAAAGAGAACGGGCGCTGGAAGCGCCCGTTTTTCTGCCTCAGATGAACGAATGGGGTACTAGAAAGTTTTGCGTTTGGCGCCGCGGCGCATTTTGGAGAGTACTGAACGGCAGCAATCGGCCAGAAGCAGCCACTCGCAACGGGCAGTTTGCGTAGTGAAGCAGTCATCCATCGATCAATCCCGCCAAGCCTGGGCAGTCGAGTTTCCAATGCTCGCGAGAAAAAACCCGGTATCCCGATTAGACCGCAGATAAACCACGCGGAGTCGGGCGACAACTCACCTATCAGTGGGTGGTATTTCTTTCAGGTCAGTACAGCGTCGCACGAGGTCGGTGGC
Source organism: Pseudomonas sp. Z1-29 (assembly GCF_051131995.1). Taxonomy (NCBI): domain Bacteria; kingdom Pseudomonadati; phylum Pseudomonadota; class Gammaproteobacteria; order Pseudomonadales; family Pseudomonadaceae; genus Pseudomonas; species Pseudomonas sp. Z1-29. The sequence continues at coordinate 3,714,103 of NZ_CP071645.1, forward strand.
CTTTCACTACACCTTTTCGCCCGTTTGCGCCCATGGAGCACTGCGCAGGTGATCGGCCAGGTAGTCAATGAGTGCTTGCACGCGAACTGGGCGGCTGCGCCCCGGAGGGGTGACGATGTGCAGCGCGATCGGCTCTACTTGCCAGTCTTCCATCACCGTTTCCAACAGCCCCGATTCCAGATCCTTCCAGGCCAGAAACTCCGGCTGCAGCGCAATGCCCAGTCCCGCCCGCAAGGCTGGTTCGAGTGCCTCGGCATTGTTGGCCTGTAAAGGGGCGGGCATTGCCTGGGTAAATTCTCCATGCCGTTTGTGCCTGAAGCGCCAGCCAGTGCCGCCGAGCGAATTGCTGTATTGCAACGCACGGTGCTTGATCAGATCCCGCGGATGGTCGGGACGTCCATGGCGTTCAAAGTAGGCAGGAGTGCCGACCAATAGGATGCGCACGGTGCACAGGCGCCGAGCCAGCAAACTGGAGTCGCTCAGGGTCGAGATCCGCAGGGCCAGGTCGAACCCTTGAGCGACCAGATCAATTATTTCGTCATTGAAGCTGATATCCAGCACCACATCGGGATGTTGTGCCATGAAGTCTGGCAACAATGGCGCCAGGCGTGAGACGCCAAACGACATCGGGGCACTCAAGCGGATCACGCCGCGCAGGCTAGTGGACTGCTCTATGACCTCAGCCTCGACGGCTTCACCCTCGGCCAGAATGCGCGACGCGCGTTCCAGCGCAGCGTTCCCGCTCTCGGTCAACGACATCTGCCGTGACGTGCGATGGAACAGCATGGTCTTCATGCGGGCTTCCAGGCGCGTAACGGCCTTGGAGACGGTCGCCTGCGACAGGCCGAGATCGGCCGCCGCACGGGCGAAGGAGCCTGCTTCCGCCACTTTGGCGAATATAGCCCAGGCTTCGAGATCCGGCATTTTCTTCATGGCATTCCTGGTAATAGTCCGATCACATTGATCCCATACGAGGCACCATCATGGGCATGAAACGGGCCATCATAGAACAGTGAAACCGGAAAGGATGACTTTCCATTCATTGCATTCTCCCCTCGCTCCAAGCTGGCTATAGTCATTCCAGGACATCCCACCCGACCTGGAGAGAGCAGGATGATCGAACGCCGTTCCTTCGACAGCCTCGGTGGTGCTCACCACGGTTGGCTTGATGCCAGGCATCACTTTTCTTTCGCCGAATACCATGACCCAACGCGGTTTAATTGGGGCGCTTTACGGGTCTTGAACGACGACACGATCGCCCCGAACTCAGGCTTCCCGGCGCACCTGCATTCGGACATGGAGATCGTCACCTACGTCCGCGAGGGCGCCATCACCCATCAGGACAACCTTGGCAACAAGGGTCGCACCGTGGCGGGCGACGTGCAGGTGATGAGCGCAGGCAGCGGTATTCGCCACTCCGAATACAATCTGGAGGCGGGTATCACCAAAATCTTTCAGATATGGATCACCCCTGACACGAAAGGCGATCCACCCTCCTGGGGCTCCAAGCCGTTCCCGAAAGGCGACCGTTCCGGCCAGTTCGTAGCATTGGCGAGCGGCGCCGAAGGCGATGAAGATGCGCTGCCCATCCGTACGAACGCGCGGGTGCTGGGGGCAACGCTGAAAACCGGCGAAACGATCGAATACCACTTCGCCGACGACAAACATTTTGGCTACCTGGTCGCAGCCACGGGCAGCGTCAAAGTCAACAACCTTGTGCTCGAGGCGCGCGATGGCGCCGCCATCCACGATGAGCAGCGCATACGCATTACCGCCCGCGAGGATGCCGAAATACTGCTGGTAGACGCCGCCAGCTGAATCAAAGGTCTCAATAATCAGGTGGACTTTGCGGCGTCCCCTGCATCCAGCCGGGACCGGCGACGCTTTGGCTCACCGGGACGGGCCGAGTGCTGCTCAGGCAGCCGCGCACACCGCCGCTTTCGAACCCATAGTTAATCGTTAAAGGAGCCCCACCGTGTCCAACACGTTGCTAGAAGTACTGACCCCACAAAACAGCCAACTCATCTTCATCGACCAGCAGCCGCAGATGGCTTTCGGCGTGCAGTCGATCGACCGGCAAGTGCTGAAAAACAATGTCGTGGGGCTGGCCAGGGCCGCCAAGGCGTTCGGTATCCCTACGACCATCACCACCGTGGAAACCGACGGATTCTCGGGCAATACCTACCCTGAGCTACTGGCGGTGTACCCTGAGAACGACATCCTCGAGCGCACCTCCATGAACTCCTGGGACGATCAGAACGTTCGCGACGCCTTGGCGAAGTCCGCCGCTGCCGGTCGCAAAAAGATCGTCGTTGCTGGCCTGTGGACCGAAGTCTGCAACACCACCTTCGCGCTGTCCTGCTTGCGCGACACTGACTATGAAATCTACATGGTGGCCGATGCCTCGGGTGGCACTTCGGTTGAAGCGCATAAATACGCCATGGATCGCATGGTTCAGGCCGGTGTGGTGCCGGTGACCTGGCAGCAAGTGCTGCTCGAATGGCAGCGGGATTGGGCACGCAAAGAGACTTATGAAGAAGTGATGGCGATCGTAAGGGATCACTCCGGCGCCTACGGCATGGGAGTGGACTATGCCTACACCATGGTGCACAAGGCTCCGGAACGGGTGAAGCACGGCGAGCGTATCGGCCCCAACCCAGCCGAGTAAGCCTGCGGTGACAGGAGCTATCGCGCATGCGCGATAGCTCCTGTCACGGCCGTTAGTGACCAAGAGAGGTTGAGCATGAAAATGTATGCATTGTCCCTGGCCGCTGGCCTGCTTGTGGGTGTGGTCTACAGTCTTCTGAGCGTGCGCTCGCCTGCGCCGCCGCTGGTGGCCCTGATAGGGCTGATGGGAATCCTGGTCGGCGAGCAAATCATCCCGATCGGCAAGCACTTGTGGTGTGGCACGACATTGAGCGCTGCCTGCGACAAGACAAGCGCCGTCAGCCATGTACTCGGTCAACTGCCTGGTCGACACACCAAGCAACAGACTGAGGAATCAAAGCCGACCTGAGCGACCTGCTCCGACGCTTGCGCACTCGCTGAAGGCCTTTGGCCAGGCGTTGCAACTATAAGGACAGCGACCTATGACATCCCGCCGAAAATTTCTGGGGGCCGCCTCAACGCTTGCGCTGGGTGGCGTACTAGGGCCCAGCGCCTTCTCCGACATGCCAAGAGCAGGAGAGTCCAACGTGACCCATTCCATTCCCGATACCATTTTCCGTAATGGTGAGATCACCACACTCAATCGCGCCAACCCGGTCGCGAGCGCCGTCGCCATCAAAGACGGCAAGTTCCTCGCCGTCGGCTCTGACCAGGAAATCATGCTGCTGGCGGGCCCGGCTACCAAGGTTGTCGACCTCAAGCGCCGTAGCGTGCTGCCTGGCCTGGTTGATAACCACACCCACGTGATCCGCGGCGGCCTCAATTACAATCTGGAGTTACGCTGGGACGGTGTGCGTTCTTTAGCCGACGCCATGGAAATGCTCAAGCGTCAGGTGGCAATCACGCCAGCACCGCAATGGGTTCGCGTGATCGGCGGCTTCACCGAACACCAGTTCATCGAGAAGCGCCTGCCGACCATCGAGCAGATCAATGCGATTGCGCCCGACACGCCGGTGTTCCTGCTGCACCTGTACGACCGGGCCTTGCTCAATGGTGCGGCCTTGCGTGCGGCCGGCTATACCCGGGATACGCCCGAGCCACCGGGTGGAGAAATCACCCGGGATGGCAACGGCAACCCCACCGGGCTGCTACTGGCCAAGCCCAACGCGATGATTCTTTACGCGACGTTGGCCAAGGGCCCCAAGTTGCCCTTCGACTATCAGGTCAACTCCACCCGCCACTTCATGCGCGAGCTCAACCGCCTCGGTGTGACCGGCGTGATCGACGCGGGCGGCGGTTTCCAGAACTATCCCGACGACTATGCCGTGGTGCAGAAGCTGGATGATGACGGCCAGATGACGGTCAGGCTGGCTTACAACCTGTTTACGCAGAAACCTAAGGAGGAAAAAGACGACTTCCTCAAGTGGACCTCCAGCGTCAAGTACAAACAGGGCAACGACTACTTCCGCCATAACGGTGCCGGTGAGATGTTGGTATTCTCGGCAGCGGACTTCGAAGACTTCCGCCAGCCTCGTCCGGACATGCCGCCGGAAATGGAAGGCGAACTTGAAGAGGTGGTGCGTATCCTGGCGCAGAACCGATGGCCGTGGCGGTTGCACGCCACCTACGATGAAACCATCACCCGTGCGCTGGACGTCTTCGAGAAGGTCAATCAGGACATACCACTGGCCGGGATCAACTGGTTCTTCGATCACGCCGAAACCATCTCGGATAAATCGATCGACCGTATAGCAGCGCTCGGGGGCGGCATTGCCGTGCAGCACCGCATGGCTTATCAGGGTGAATACTTTGTCGAGCGCTACGGCGCCCGCGCCGCTGAGGCCACGCCGCCGGTGAAGCGAATTCTCGAAAAAGGCGTGAAAGTGTCAGCGGGCACTGACGCTACTCGCGTCGCCTCCTACAACCCCTGGGTCTCACTGTCGTGGATGGTCACCGGCAGGACCGTCGGCGGCCTGAACCTCTATCCACAACGTAATCTGCTTGATCGCGAAACCGCGTTGCGGATGTGGACCGAGAATGTCGCCTGGTTCTCCAACGAGGAAGGCAAACGTGGACGCATTCAGGCTGGCCAGTTCGCTGACCTGATAGTGCCGAGCAAAGACTACTTTTCGGTCCCCGAAGACGAGATTTCATTTCTGACCTCCGATCTGACCGTGGTGGGTGGGCGCGTTGTCTATAGTGCCGGCCAGTTCACTGCGCTGGACGACAACCTGCTGCCGCCCGCGATGCCGGACTGGTCGCCGACCCGCACGTTCAAGGGTTATGGCGCCTGGGGAGAACCGGAAGGCGCCGGCAGGAACTCGCTGGCGCCGTTGCGCGCTCAAGCCGCTGCATCGTGCGGCTGCGCAAGCTCCTGCGGTGTGCATGGTCATGACCATGCCGGTGCGTGGGGTTCCAATGCACCGGTGTCGGATCCGAGGAGTTTTTTTGGCGCTTTAGGCTGCTCCTGCTGGGCCGTATAGAGGAGAACGAAAGGCAATACGCTTTCGGTACGCCGCCAGTCTGAATGGCATGTACGTCAATTCCCCTGGACTGAGACGTTGAATAAATTATCTGAAATGCATGCTTTCGTGGCGGTGGTGGACACAGGCAGTATTTCAGAGGCTGCTCGCCGTTTGGGCACCGCCAAGTCCATGATTTCCAAGCGCATTCAACAGCTCGAAAAACGCCTGGGGAGCATTCTTCTGGAGCGTGGCCGGCAGACTCGCCTGACTGAGTCAGGCGAGGTTTTTTACCGTCATTGCACGGGAATTCTGGCTGACATTGAAACTGCCGAAAACGCGGTGCTGACGTCTCAGTCGATTGTCCGTGGAAGTCTGCGTATTGCAGCTCCGATGGCTTTCGGCAGGCGATATCTGACGCCGATTTTGGCAGCTTTTGCCAGGCAATATCCTGAGTTGTATCTGGATATCGAGTTCGACGACCGCCGCGTCAACTTGCATGAAGAGGGTTTTGATGCGGCGGTTCGTATCGGCGAATTACCAGACTCTTCGCTGATGGCCAAAATAATTACACCCAACCGCCATATCATCTGTGCGAGCCCTGATTATTTGAATGCTCATGGGACGCCACAAATACCGCAAGACCTGGCTCAGCATTTCGCCGTGCTTTACGTCAATCGCGAACCACATGGTATGTGGACGCTACCGGTAAACGGCACATTAGAGTCGTTTCGTGTGCGCTGCCGAATGCGCACCAACTGTGGCGATCAACTGATGGAGGCGGCGAAGACGGGGCTCGGGCTTGCCATATTGCCCACTTTCCTGGCCGCTCAAGCCATTGTGGACGGTGAATTGATCGAAGTGCTGGCGCCTTATGCGCCACGTGGAGGCAATATTTCTGTTGTCTATCGTCAATCGCATAAAACATTGGCCAAGCTTCTCGCGCTGAGTAGCTTCCTTAGCGAACGGATCGGTAACCCGCCAATTTGGGACCGGCTGCTGGCATCCAGTTCGCAACCACAGTAGTAAGCCGTTCGAGAAAAACGAAACCTGGAATCAACTTTTCGAGGCTTATGGTGGGGAACTACCCGACTTATCCTGACTCCAGCCAAGCGTGCTACAGGCGTCTGGCAGGAAAGAAAGCGCCCCGTGAAAAATAATCAGAAACTGAGAAAACTCATGATCACTCCTAAAATCAAATCGCTCGCTGCAGCAATCACGCTCGCCACGTGCATCTTAACTGTCTCGCCAGTGTCGGCACAGTCGACTAGCGAAGCGCAGTCAGCTGCATCACTCTCGGTTGTCATGGAATTCCTGGCCAATACTTCGCCCGATAAAGTCGAAGCCGCTGCGCACAGGTTGGCGGCTCCAGACGCCACCTATGTTTCTCTAAACTTCGATAACCCGGAACTCAAAAAAATCATGCCTTGGACCGGCACAAACAAAGGCCCGAAAGCCTTCAGTTCGTTATTCATGCAGGTCTCGGATTACTGGAAGATCGAAGACTTCACCATCACTACCAAAATCGCCTCCGGCGAAGATGTTGCGATTTTCGGTAAGTTCACCTATCGCTCCGTGGCGGTCGACAAGGTGTTTACATCACCGTTTTCCGTTCACGCCAAGGTTCGTGACGGAAAGATGACTTATTTCCAGTTCATGGAAGATACCTACGCGTCCGCCAGTTCGTTCCGCCAGTCCGGTTCGTGGACCGTGAAGACATCAGCGCATGCAGCCCCCGTTACGGTCGGGACCAATTAACGACCTCTATCGCAAGGACGGAAGTCTTGCCGGCAGGACCGGGAGGCCGTTTGGGTTAGGCCTTGTCGACAATCCCCACCAGAAAAAGGTAGGGCCTGCTGCGGGCTGTCTAGCAAGATGGGCCCGATGATCGACCACAAGAACGTCGGACGCGTCGATAAAGTGGTCGAGCGCGCCATTGCAGAAGGCGCCGAGGTAGTCGTGCGAGGTGGTCCGGTTACGAAGGCCCGTTGTCGGAAGGCGCGTTCTTTCGCCCCGTGATTCTGGAAGTGAGCGATCCCACGCTCCCAGCTGTTCAGGAAGAGACATTCGGGCCGGTGAATGCCTGGGAATGGCCATTTTATTCAACCTCAATTATTTAGACGGCACATCGCGACCGAAGACGGCGTGCAGTTGTATTGCAAGAATTCGGGGCCGAAGCATGGCAAGTCGATACATTCAGCCAAGCGCGAGGGGATACTCCTGGTTGGAGCTGATGTCGAACTGAGTATACAAACAGAGAAATTTTCGCCTGGGTCCATACCGAGGTCGTTCGATCGGTCGAGCTTCGTGGAGAACTTGATCGAATGTCAGCTTCTGGCCGAAGGCGGTCGCTTGTGAAAGGCAGCTAATGGCCGATAACAGCCAGTCACGCTGGCCCTTTGTTGTTGACGGAGATGAGCATTGACGTAGAATCGCCGCCCAAAAAAAGCATGCACAGCAAGAGGTCGCTTCGATGCAACGGGTGATGATTGTTGGTCAACCTGGATCTGGGAAAAGCACTTTGGCGCGTAACCTGGGCCAACGCACGGGCTTACCGGTCGTTCATATCGACACTATTCACTGGCAGCCAGGGTGGGTCGAACGAAGCTGGGACGAGAAGACGCATCTCTGTCGCGAGGTCGAGTCCCTTGATCGCTGGATTTTCGAAGGTGGCCATTCAGCCACGTGGAACCATCGGATGGCTCGCGCTGATCTTTTGATATGGATCGATCGATCTGCGACGCTCCGATTTTGGCGTGTACTCCTCAGAACGCTGCTCCACCGAGGTCAGCGCCGGCCGGACTTGCCGGACAACTGCCCCGAATTGCTGGCGAATCTGCCAGAGTTTTTTAAGTTCATGTGGCAGACGAGAAAATCAGCCCGGGCGAAGATGAACCAACTCGTGGCGACTGCCCCCCCAACTTGCCGCGTGGTCTGTCTGCGGTCTAACCGGGATACAAGAATTTTTCTGGCGAGCGTTGGAAATTCGACTGGCCAGGCTCTGCGGGATTGATCGAAGATTGACTCCTTCAGCGCGAGGGCTTCCGGTATTGAGCGGCGCCTTCCCAATTCCCTCAAATCTTCCGCCCCACCCCAAGACAAAACATCTTCCGATAATCAGAAGGCGACGTCCCCAGATGCGCGCCAAAATGCTGCCTCAACGACAGCGACGTCCCAAACCCCACCTCCCCCGCGATGCACTCAATAGGCAACTCAGTCGTTTCCAGCAACGCCTGCGCCCTAGCCACTCGTTCAGCGGTCAACCATTTCGATACAGTCGTGCCGGTGGCTTCCTTGAATCGACGGGTAAAAGTCCGCCTGCTCATCTTCGCCATGTCTGCCAGAACGTCGAGGGACAGGTCGCCCGACAGGTTCATTCGGGCCCACGTCAGGACGTCGGACAGGTGGGTCTCGCCAGATAAATGCGGCACCGGGCGTTCAACATACTGCGCTTGGCCTCCTGGCCTGTGGGGTGGCGTCACGAGCATTTTCGCGGTGCGATTCGCCACGTCTGCGCCGAGCCGCTCGCGTACCAGGTGCAGGCAGCAATCGATGGCCGCGACCGTTCCGGCGGACGTCACGATGTTATCGGCGCTGACGTAGAGCACTTCGGGCTTGAATCGAACCTTGGGGAAACGTTGCGCAAACTGCTCACGGACGGCCCAGTGGGTGGTTGCTTCCTTTCCATCGAGCAGCCCGGCATCGCCGAGGACGAACGCTCCCAAACACAAGCCCACGATGAGCTTGCCTTGCGTATTGGCGAGCTCCAGCGCTTCTATGAGTTGGGGCGATGCAACAAGGGATTGATCGCCCCAAGCGGGGATGATGATGACGTCGCAGGTTCCCATCAGCTCCAGGCCGAGGCTTACCGACAGGCCAATGTCCTGGTCGGTGCTGATCACTCCGGGCACTTCTGCGCAGTAATTGATTTCATACCGAGGCCCATCGGGCGCGGGTTGCGCGGTTCCCAATACCATTCCCGGAACGGAAAGATGGAAAAGGCTGACGCCTTCAAAAGCTAGAACAGCAACGCGTATGGGGAGCATAAGGAAGCCTCGATTCGCCCTCTGGTCCCAAGCCGAACCACCTCGAGCGGTTGGCCCGATTATAGCGAAATATGTCATTCGGGCCACTGTTGGCTCGCGAGACATTCAGCAAGAATGGATTCCTCGATGTAAACAACAGGATCAATTCTTATGAAACTCAGAACTTTACCGCTTGCCGTCAGCATGGCTTGTGCCGTAGCCGCTGCCCCCGCGTTCGCCAGTTCGAATGCTCCCAAGGCACCTGACGGCTCTCACAAACTGGATCTGCAGCAGGTTCGTAACGCGACGGTGAAAATCACCTACGGTGGCACCACTTTCCTGATTGATCCGATGCTGGCAAAAAAAGGCGCTTATCCGGGTTTTGAAAACACCTATCGAAGCAACCTGCGCAACCCCTTGGTTGATCTGACGGAATCACCGGAGAAAGTTATCGCCGGAGTCGACGCCGTCATCGTCACCCATACGCACCTGGATCACTGGGACGATGCCGCGCAGAAAGCGCTGCCTAAAGACATTCCGTTGTTCGCCCAACATGAAGAAGATGCACAGCTGATTCGTTCCCAGGGTTTCAAGAACGTACGCGTGCTGACGGATGAAGCCGAATTCGGCGGCGTGAAGATCACCAAGACCGGCGGCCAGCATGGCACTGACGAAATGTATGCCGTGCCAGCGCTCGCAAAACCGCTAGGCGAAGCCATGGGCGTGGTTTTCCAATCGCCGGGCTATAAGACGCTCTACCTTGCAGGTGACACGATCTGGCGTAGCGAGGTCGACCAGGCCATCAACCAGTACCGCCCGGAAGTTATCGTGCTCAACGCCGGGAAGGCAAAAATGGCGGGATTCGACGGCTCGATCATCATGGGTGAGGAAGATGTGCTTCGCGCCTCAAAAGCCGCGAAAAACGCACAGATTGTCGCGGTGCACATGGACGCGATCAACCATATGTCCCTGACCCGTGAAGAACTGCGCGCTTACGTCAAGAAGCAAGGGATTGAGGGGCGTGTGGACATTCCGGAAGATGGGGCTTCGCTGGAGTTCTAAATGTGGAAGGGGACAGGTTTTATTCAGCGAATAAATCTGTCCCTTTATCCTCAATGCCATTAACACTCAAACCCGCACCGAAAACCGCTCCGCCGCCCGCCTCTCGAACATCGCCTGTTCCGTCTCCCGCGTCGCCCGCTCGCCCTTGTACGCCAACTGATTGAAAAACAACCCGTCGGAATATTCCTGTATGGACACCGACCCACGGTCTTTCAGCAACGGGGCCAGATCGATTGTTTTGGCGAAGTTTTCCTTGGTCAGGCTGTAGAGGCCCAGGTAGCTGCCGGACCAAGGCGAGTCGGCGTCGACCAGGTCGATGGAGGCGTCGCGAACTGCGATGGCGGCGGCTTTCAGGTCCTTGGAGTCGTTGAGCAGATTGGTTAGCCGTTGGATATCGGAACTGCTGAGCTTGCCGGCGGAGTTGAGCACCTTCAGGCTGCCGTCGGCTTCTACAGTGAAGCCGTATTTCTTCCCGGCCAAGTCCGGGTGGGTCGTCGAGAGCGTGGATTGGAAATCCTCGAACGACGACTTCAGCGTACTGGTCGCCCCTTTGAGGATCTCTACGTATCGAGGAAAGTCCGGTGATTGCGAACGCCCGATCCAGGTCTCGATCGCCACAGGCATCGGCATTGTTGCCTGGGCTTCTTCGCTGGGATGGAAGATGGCCGCTGGGCTGGCGTTTGCCAGGAGTTCTTTCGCAGCGTCTGTCGGCGCCTTGGTCACGAGCGCCTGTTCGGAGCGCGTGAGGTTGGTATTGGCCGGCGGGATGTAAGCGGAACTGACGGTGAGTACCATTTTTCATCGGTCCATGATCGGCGGGTTCGTTCAGGTTATCGGCGGTGCTGGATCCAACTTTAGAAGATCGCTCCATGTCGCCAGCTTCGTAGCTTCTGGAGGGGGTGCGTTCCGCAGCCTGGGCTGATGATTGAATCCGTGGAAAGAATCACCACAGTTGATTGTTACCAGAGTATTTCATCGGCATTTCATCAACTTTTCTGAACGGCAGTCGATGGACTTGCAGATCCCAGGGAGCAGTTCAGAAATGAGAAACAATCAACCGGTCACGCAACGTGAGATTTCACTCGCACCTCAGCAGAAGCTGATTTCCACCACGGATACGCGAGGCGTCATCACGTATTGCAATGACGCCTTCGTCGAGATCAGCGGATTCGACAAGGTGGACCTGATCGGCGCACCACAGAATATCGTTCGTCATCCGGATGTGCCGCCCGCCGTGTTTGCGCATATGTGGGCAGCGCTCAAGCAAGGCAAGCCGTGGATGGGGATCGTCAAGAACCGCTCGAAAAACGGCGACCATTATTGGGTCAATGCCTACGTCACGCCTGTTTACGAAGGGAGCCAGGTCGTCGGTTACGAATCGGTACGAGTCAAGCCGACGGCCAGCCAGATCCGCCGCGCCGAAGCGCTCTACAAACGCATCAGGCTCGGCAAGGCAGCTGTCCCGGGTGTTGATCGGTGGTACCCCTTCCTGCTCAGTTGGGTACCGGTTCTGTTGATGGGTTTATTGGGCACAGTAGGCGGCGCCTTCCTCAATACCGCCATGGCGATGCTGCTTGCTGTCGGAATATCGATTCCGGTCGGGTTGATCATCTCGCGCCAGCAGAACAAAGGCGCGCTGCGTCTGTTGGAAATGGCCGAGGCATCAACCTCGGATGCGTTGCTGGCGAAAATGTACAGCGACGAGCGCGGCCTGCAGGCTCGCCTTGAAACAGCTTTCGAGAGCCAGGCATCCCGGCTCAAGACGTGCCTCACTCGCCTTCAGGACACCGCCGAGCAACTGACCGGTTTGGCCGGCAGGTCCGATGGCCTGGCCGCCGACAGTTCACGCGGGCTTGAACGCCAACGCGTCGAGACTGAGCAAGTGTCGGCCGCGGTGAATCAGATGTCGGCGACCACCCAAGAGGTCGCCAGTCATGTCCAGCGCACGGCTGACGCTACCCAGGAAGCCAACGTGCTGACCGGGCGCGGACGCGACGTGGCCCGTGACACCCGCCAGGCGATTCAGCGTCTCTCCGAGGTCGTGGGCGAAACAGGGCTGACGGTCGCGCAGCTGGCCAAGGACAGCAACGAAATCGGGACGGTGGTCGATGTCATCAAAGGCATTGCCGACCAGACCAACCTGCTGGCGTTGAACGCCGCCATCGAAGCCGCGCGCGCCGGAGACATGGGCAGAGGGTTCGCGGTGGTTGCCGATGAAGTGCGCCAACTGGCACAGCGCACGACTGAGTCCACCACGCAGATTCATAGCCTGATTTCCAAGCTGCAGGTCTCCTCCAACAACGCCGTGAAAACCATGGAAAGCGGCCATCGACAAGCTGAGGAAGGCGTCGCCTGGGTGCTTGAGGCAGACAAAGCACTGATCGGTATCAGCGAAGCCGTGGCACACATCACCGACATGACCACCCAGATTGCCGCGGCGACAGAAGAGCAAACCGCGGTGGCCGACGAAATCAGCCGCAATATCACCACTATCGCGAACCTGGCAGACCAGACCTCCGAACAGGCCAGGCACTCCGCGGAACTGAGCAAGGAATTGACGCAAACAGCCATGACCCAGTACTCGTTGGTAGAGCGATTTAACCGCTAGGTCATCAACCGAATTGAATTCGCTTTGCCAAAGCTGATGTTGCGCCATTACGGATTTGATGGCCGGGTACCGGGGCAACCAGACCTGGGTCTGCAGGTGAATGCCAACAATTTTGGCAGCCGTTATTATTCGACTACTGCCAATTCGGCGAGTTTGGAGGGGATGGATATGGTAATTCGAGAAATATGATGTTGAGTGCCAAGTACAGTTTCTAAGAACCTCTGTCTAGCCCTGGAACAGATGTGCATGTTTCAGGACTAGATACAGCGCTCTAATTTCTCAGGAAATTATCTACGGACTATTCTCCAGTGGTGGTTAGATAAAGCAACAAGCCTCGCGGCAGCGCTATCGAGCAAAACTCTTCCAACGCCCTAGCTTGAGACTCAGTCAACTCATAATCGTAAAAATAATTTTCCTTTCTTACCCAGCCCATGATTTCTGCCAGATCTGGGCTACCAATGCAGAGAGTTATCTCCCAACAAGCAAAATCGTTCCCTTCAACTACTCCCATGATTCTGTGCTTCAAAGGACCGGCCCAAGTAATTGTTATGTTACCAAGCGGCTCGGTAACGAAATGAGATCTGGTAATCAAACTGTTCGGGAACGAGCAGGTGGCTGAAGAAGGGTTGAAGAATCGGAATCCATTCTTCCAGCACATCAAAGCCACCGTCATAGATGTTTGGCTCGCTCTCTAGACCCAGTGCGGCGATAGCTGACTTATCTTCCCGTAAATCTTCCGAATATTCCTTACCTTCACCCCACTCCGTTTTCGGGTCATACCAGTCCATCCTTAACTTTAAGCCCATTGAACCGTCGCCATATCTGTACGCCTTCTTCTAGCGCAAGAGCTAATAAGCGCCGTAAAACTCTCGCTAGTCGGCTGTCGCCCCAATAAAATATTCCAGTCCCACGGGGAGCTTCCTGCCCAGGATCGCTTCAACTCTCTTGAGCTGCTCTTCCGTAATTTCCTGCTCCCCTGGACCAATTTTGCTGAATGGTTTTGCTTCGGCCATCTGAGCCAAGGCTTCTTTTTGTTCGATGTCTTTTATATCAATCTCAAATTGTAGTGAGTCGTCATTTTTTTCATCCGGGTAAAAACCAGTTATCGAGTAATAAGGCACCATTCTCTCCCGCTACTACGTTTTTGGACCAGCTCGGCAAGCATAGTCTTGCTAAGCACCCATCCAGCACAGACCCCATATAAAAAAATCCCAAGATGGAAATCCAAGTATTACCAGCTGTCTCGATAATCGAAGGCTACTTGATAGTCATAACGATCCCAATCAATAAGATGTTGAAAATAGGGCCGAAGAATTTCTATCCATTCCAAGGGAACATTAAATCCACCGTTATTTATATTATTCTCGAAAGGAATGCCCAAAGCGTCGATGACAGCACCGTCATCACCGAAGTCGTCCGAGTACTCCTCCCCCTCGAAAGATTCGGTTTGTTTGCTATACCACTCGAGCCTCAGTTTGAGTCCCATTTGAACCTCAAAAATTATTTCCATGCAGTCCTTTCCTTAGGACATTCAACAAACCAAACTAAAACACCTTCAACTCCTCCCCTCCTCCTGCTTTACTCAAGGCAGACAATTTGGATAATGACGTTATCCCCATTTAATGCGGTACTGGTCCACCTCTCTAATACCTCTACCTGTTCCGACGAGAGGTCATAGCCATCGTACGGGTCTTCAGGTTGCGTCCAGCCCATTAGTTCGCTCAATTGAGTCGAGTACGACTTTGGAATCTCCACGCTCTGCAGCAATTCCTCAGTTCCCGCGTCGAAAACCTCAATGACGTGCCTCATTTTTCAACCCTCCTAGATGGATCAGCAGGTTTTGTTTGCTCCCCCGTTACGAAATCGAACTCGCCGAGGTGCTTACCTTGCTTTGTATATACTTCTAGCGCGCCATGTTGAGAGTCCCATTCATAGATTTTTCCCGCGCGATCCTTCCATCGTCGACGTTTTTTACCTCCGCCACGTACAGACGTTTTCAAGGGGGCGGACTTCGCGTCTGCAAAGGCGGGAAGCGACAGTGGAGATGGGTAATACTTATGATCCCCCGGAACACTCAAAACCACATAAACCGGCCGAACCCCCGAGTCCACCGGAAACACCAGAATGAAATCTTTGTACTCCGGCGGATAGATCGGGTTGACGATGATGCTGTCCGCCACGGGCGTCGGCGGATAAATCCAGATGTGTGGCGTCTGAGGCGCGGCTTCCAAGGCCGGGATGCCGAGGGTGTCGGAGGGGTCGATGGCTGGGGTCCAGATCAGTTCGATGCCGTCGCCAAGGTCGGCGACGTATTGGTCGGCACGCGGCGTCAGCTGGATGACGTCGACCATTTCCCAGTCGCGGTTCTGGCCGGTGTAGAAGCCATAGCCCTTGAGGCTGCCATCGGCCTGCTGCTCGATGCTCAGGCGCATGCGGCTGCGGGCCTGTTTGAGATTGCGCAACTGGTCTTCGCTGTAGAGTGCGCTGTCGCCGAGGCTGGAGGGCCAGAGCAAGGCGACGATGCCGGTCAACAGTGCGGCGCCGACCGTGCCGCCGATGGCTCCGGCGGTTGACACTGCGGAACCGCCCAGTGCGAGCCTACCCATTGCGGCGGGTATCGCGCTTGAGCCAATCTGCTTCAGGGGAAGGGTTCCCGACGCGTCGGGGCTCCTGGCGCCAAGCCACATCAGATCGCCGTACTGCTTGATCAGGTCCGGCGGAACAAAGCCGTTGGGGTTGCTGTAGTCAATGATTCCGTTGGGCAGCGCGCAGCTTTTGGCGAACACCGACCCGGTGATGACGAGAGGCGTTCTTTCAACCTTGGCCCAACGTTGTTTTTCGTAAGCAGCCTGTCGGGCAAGCATGGCTTTGTGGCTACGCTGGAGTGCTTCGTACTCCGCCACCTCGCTGGAGGTCATGTCTCGATAGGAAACGCGGTGCCCTTCTCCAGAAGGTGGATTGCGAATTTTGGGCAGGTCTTTGGGGCGTGTGGTCACGAGTCGCGAATCTCATCCTGAAAATCCAGGACGGACGCTAACGCAAGGGGTAAGCGCGGCGATGTAGGACGCGTCTTGAATTGGCTACTCCGTTTTCCTCAAACGCCAGAGGGCCGGGGTCGAAATTTTTAGCGGAACCGCACAAAGCTGCTTATGAGTCTTTCCCAACAGTTTGCGAGTTCACTATCCTACGCATCCAACCCAAACGGACTTTGCCTAGATGCATCTGCGTTCAAGCTTGTTGTGCCTGTGCCTTTACAGCAGCCTTGGCCAGGCCGCTGTCGACTGTTCTGCCCTGACGGAAAAGCTCTCGGGAACGGTCCCTGAATTTCATCCGTCAGTGCAAGGCAAGGTCATTGGCACCGGGCGCCTGCATTTCCACGAAGCGCCGGATGGGGCTTGCGCCAACAAGAAGATTTTCGTGATACCCGGCGACTCCCTCACCGTTTACGCCAGTCTTGAAGACGAGTCCTGGCTGGAAGTGAATTACATCGCCAAGGATGGCGAGGACTACACCGGTTGGGTGAAGGCAGACCGGGTACAGATTGGCGAACCTTACGGAGCTCAACCGGACACCGATGACGCGCCAGAGGCTGATGCCCAATAATCGGTCAGGTTGTTGTCGACCAATCATTCAGCCGACTCGGCGGTTGTTCCACCTCGTTCAAATCCACCGCTGCTTTTGGGCTGGCGGCTTTCAGGAGATCTGCATTTGATTGGATATCGGTTCGAGCGCACCGCGCGGGGTGACTTGCACATCCACTCGCTCAACCGGGTGCAGAGCGTATTCGTGTTGTTTACCAGTGCGCTGGCCTTGATCTTTCCCGTGGGAGCCGTGCTGGCGATTGCCACTGCAGACTCGTCGCTAGCGGGCATGGACCCACTGACCTTGCTGCTGATGGTGCTCGGGCTGCTGCTGATTCCTGCCCTGGGCCTGGCGCTACTGGTCTACACCGGTATCCGCGAGACCCTGCTGCTGTCGCGCGTCGACGGTGAAGGCAAGCGTCGCACCCGAAACTTTTTTGGACGCCGTGAGCGGGTGCGATCGGTGTTCAGGATCGACGCCGTCAAATACCTCGAACTTCGCCGTCACCCGGAGGCCGAGCCAGCCCGCACCCAGCTATGGCTGGTGCTGCGCGATGGCACCGAGCACCGCCTGACGAGCGACAATGTTCCGGTAGTGCCGGGAAGCAAACGCACTGACCTGTGGCTGCGTGAACTGGCCGACTACCTGCAAGTGCCAGTGCCCAGCGAGGTCATGATCGGTTCGACGGCCGTTGCGAAGGCAGCCTATCGGCCTGCTCCAACCCCGGCGAAGATCGCCAGGCAGCGCAAAGCAAAGGCGCCGACGCCTGCGGCTGAGACAACTGAGCAACTGGGCACTCCCGTCCGCGCCCTGCTCGCCCTGCTTGGCGCCTTCCTGGCTGTGTATGAGTTGACCCGCATCATCACCTGGGTGCCTTCGCTGTTTACCGGACGGCTGCGCATTGGCATCAGTCGCCCAACGACCTTCTACTGGGCCGAGGAGCCGATGACCTTTTCCTTTCACATGCTTATCGGCGTCGCCGAGCTGCTGGTCATCGGGGTCATCGCCTGGGGTTGTTTGCGCGTGGCGATCGAGGGGCGGATGAAGTCCAATCCTTGAGGACGGTTGCTCCCGCTCGGTTGCACAGCGGCGCAAAATTCTTGGGGCCGCTACGCGACCCAGCGGGAGCAAGCTCCCTCGCCATGGGGGCTGAGGTGGATTAATTATTTCTGAGCGCCAGAAAAACCTGTGGGAGCGAGCCTGCTCGCGAAAGCGGTCCTACACTGCTGACCACCGCCATCGCGAGCAGGGCTAACGGTCCGCGCTATTCATCAACAAGCCGAAAACCGAATTCCCGCCGTAACACCGCCACGACCTGCTCAACAGATGGCCCCTGTATCGGCGGAGGATCAGGACGCTCGCAAAATTCCCGCCAGACAAAGAGCGTCAATTCCGCACCATCGGTCTGAGGCAAACTGCTGTCGATCGAGCCGAAAGTCTGCAGCAGCCGGTACCTGTCGTCGTCCCAGAACAGCGCTTCGACCCAGTGATAAACCGGAATGAAATGGAAGTGGATGGAGTAACCAGCGTCATGACCAAAACGGCCGATGTACAGTCGTCTTGGTTGCAGGCAGGTTTCGATGGCGTGCTGGATTCGCGCTTGCAATACACCCAACTCCGCCAGCGCTTCAGCCGACAGCGATGCCAAGGCATTCGTCATCTGTTTTGCGCTGAGCATCAGGTAGCCGGGCAGTGCACTGTCCACGCGGTGATTGATGAGCCAATGCTCTGATTCATGAACGACAAAGCGAGGCGATATTTCCATCGGATGACCTTGATGAAGTTGGGGACGGCAAATCAAGGCAACTTACAACCCGCCTCCACTGGACGCAGGCGTTCCCGCCAGGAAATCCGCTATCAACGATACGACCTCCTGTTGAATCACCCCACGATCACGCCCGTTTTCACCGTCCCGGCAAATGATGCCATCGCCTGGCACTTCTTCTTCGAGCATTGCCTGCGCGTCAGGTTTGCAAATCGACATGAAACTGAAATGGCTGGCGTCGCTGATTTCCACATAACGGCTGTATGCCGGCGGCAGGCGCCTGGCGAGGTCGGCGGACTCCAGCTCGGCGGGAAGTTCGCGCGAGGGCACGCCGGCAGCAATCACCAGGGCGGGCACCGGCAGCGCGGAGAGGCTTTCATCGGTCAGGCCTCGCGACAGGCCCAGATCGAGAGTGATCACGGCCGTGACGCGTTTGTCGCGCCAGTCGGCGGCCAGCGCGGCTTTCGAGTCCGGACTACTCGCCGGATTCATCTGCCCGTAGACGGTGCAGCTGGCTAGCTGCGGATGGGTTTTGCAATCGTCGGCGAAGCGGTCCGGATCAAAACGGGCACCGGCCATTTCCAGGGCGGTCCAGCCACCGAGTGAATGGCCCACGACTGCGACGCGATTATTGGCAACCTGGCCGAATTTTTTCGGTTGAGTCGTGACCTCATCGATGGCTCGGCGCAGATCAACGGACCGCTGCCATAACTGCGCCGCTGCTTGCGGACTGCGGTCATGGGTGGTGGTGCCAGGATGATTGACGGCCGCGACGATGTAGCCCTTACGGGCCAAGGCACTGGCAAGCCAGACCTGATTGCTCCAGTTGCCCCTGTATCCATGAGAAAGCACCACCAGGGGATGCTCACCGGCAGACGGCGGCGCGTCACGAACGGCAGATGCACCGACAAATACCGCGTTATCGGCGATCAGTTGCGGGGTTGCGGCAGTTGCCCCGGGATACCAGACGACCATTTCCAACGGCCGGTCATCCTGCGGATTCGACACTGTTGAAGAGCGAAATCCAACAGGGTTTTCGTCAGCGAATACGGAGGTGGCCAGGCAAGCCAGAAACAGAGCCGCAAAAGCATTGTTCAATGTCGTCTTCCTTGATCGGACAAACAGTTGAGTTGCGCGGGGCATTAAAGCCTAATTCCGTACCGCCGTGCCTGACTTTCACTTTCAAACAAACTCAGCCCACCACTCAGCCTCTCCACGGCGCAATAACGCCCTCGACCAAGGCAAAAGCCCGGCTCACGAAACCATTGAAGCGCGCCGCATCACGTCGTATTCCGGCCTGTTGCCCGCCAATCAGGCACAGATGGGCCATCTGCCCGATGACCTCCGCCTGACCGGGCGCCGGGGCCAAACGTCGGCACGCCTGTATCGCAAAGGCCAATCGTCTTGCGTCGACACGCTGCTGGAACTCGGCAACCAACGGATCATGCAGCGACCAGGCACGGATGGACACTTCCCGCCCAGGTTGTTTCTGCGCGGCGATATCCAGGTAGCGCTGCAACGTCTCTCGCGCGCTCCGACCCTGGCCCGCATAAGCAAGCATGCGCCCCGTGTAGTCCTCTTCCCAGGCAGCCAGCAAAGCGCGGACAAAGTCTTCGCGATTGCGAAAATGGTGATAGAACGAGCCACGGGTCACATTCAATCGACGCGCTAGGCTTTCGGCCGAGACGCCTGCCTGGCCTGCCTGGTCGAGGGCCTCGAAGCCTGCCGCGATCCAACGGTGACGAGTCAGTTTTTCCATGGTTACTTCGCTCCCTCTCAATGCACCGTACAGACTGTGTAGGGTGCCAAACCGATTGATACGCTGCGAACACCTGCGTAGAAGGCCGTTGCGTTTTGCACGCCAGCATTTTCATGGAGTTCGCCTTGAAGCAAATCGCCCTGATCGCTTTCGACCAGTTCACCGACATCGACCTGTTCCTGATGTGGGACATCTTAGGCCGCAATACGCAAGACTGGCACGTAAGAATTCTGGCCTCCAGCCCTGTCGTGACATCGGCGCACGGCTTGGCGGTTTCGGTGCACGGCCCGCTGTGCGAGGCCAATGGCGCGGACGCGGTGTTGTTCGTCAGTGGCAAACAAGGCATACCTGCCGCGCTTGCAGCTGCGGACTTCCTACCGTCGTTTGAACTCGATGCCCGACGCCAGCGAATCGGCTCGATCTGCGCCGGGGCCTTTATTCTCCAGCGGCTTGGGCTGCTGCCCGACGGCCGGGCAACCACCCACCCGGAGGCTCGCTCAGGCCTGCTGGCCCTGGGAATCGAGCCCGTGGATCAGCCGCTGGTCTGCCACGGGAATGTCGCCACGGCAGGCGGATGCCTTGCCGCGCTTTACCTGGTGGGATGGCTGGTTGAATCCTGGTTCGATGTCGAGAAGCGCCGCGCAACCCTGCTCCCCGTCCTGCCGGCCGGGCAGCAAGCGCTCTACGATATCCTGATCGGGCTCAGCATCCGACAAGGTCAGATCCAGAGAATTGGGTCCAGGCCAGGCGCTTGAACAGCAATCTCAACCGGCCTTGTTCCACTCACCCACCATCGCCTCATAAACCTCCTGGCAAGCGAACTCCGCAGAAACCTGCGCGTCGGCAAACACCTGTTCGCCAGTCGTGGTCAGACAGGCGTAGCCCACGCGCGCATCTCGCGGATCGCTTTGTCGGGAAACCAAGCCTATTTTTTCAAGCGACAGCAGGGACTTGGTCACCGCCGACGCAGTCAGGCCCATGCAATCGGCCAGGTCAGCGCGTCGAAGCCGGGAGTTGTGGGCATGCTTGAGGTGGTAAAGAATCATGAAGTCGCTGAAGCTCAGGCCATGCACGGCGGAAAGCTTGGCATCGACCCGCCGCGCGGCTGAGGTGTAGGCGCGTGACAAGCGGATACAGCGATCAAGCATCGATCCGTTCGCGGTCGGTTCAGTAGGTGAATTTACAGACATTGCAAAACGCTCCAGCGCTAAGGGGAAAGACATCGGATCGACCCGGCTTCCAGTTACCGGGTGAACGTTGATTTGCCTGCACCCAGAGGGCCGAACGGCAACCCGTACCAATTCAGGGCAGCCTACCTTCCAGATACTTGACCACTACAGCATTTAGAAACCAGATCCAAGCGTCAAGCGTCTTTTTCCGCCCGCTCCCGACATGCGTCCCCGAACGCCCGGAAAATCGTCCGATAATCCGCGTTATCCATAACCTCCCACTCCGGATGCCATTGCACCCCCAATGCAAACGCCCGGCTGCCCTCCACCGAAAGGCCCTCCACCAACCCATCCTCGGCCACGGCCTCGACGCGCAAGCCCTGCCCCACCCGCGCGACGCCCTGGCCGTGGACTGAGTTAACCTCGATCACGTCCTTGAGGCCCAGCCGCGCCAACACGCCACCGGGCCGCACCGTCAAGGCGTGGTTGCGGGCGTACTGTTCCTGGACCGGTTCATTGCTCGGCGGTTCATGCTCGGCGCCTGGGCCATCGAGTTGTTGATGGAGCGAGCCGCCAAAGGCGACGTTCATTTCCTGGAAGCCGCGGCAGATGCCGAGCACCGGCATGCCGGCTTCGACGGCGGCGCGCCAGAGCGGCAGCGCGAGGTTGTCACGGGCCGGGTCGTGCTCGGTGCCCGGCGGGCTCGGCGGGCCGTCGTAGTGGTGGGGTTCGATATTGGACGGCGATCCGGTGAAGAGCAGGCCGTCCAGGCCGGCGATGATGCGGGCCGGATCGAGCAGCGCCGGAAACACCGGCAGGATGACCGGCAACGCGTCGGCGGCGGTGGCCACGGCCTGGGCATATTTGTCGTTGCTGAGCTGGACGGTGTGTGGGCCGATTTTGCCTGAGCAGGCGATGATTCCGATCATGGGTGGACGAGACATGGGATCCCTCTTTCTTCGAGTCTCAGACGTTTAAGAATCCGATTGCCGCGCGGGTCCGGTTGTTCCATTTCGATGACCACCGCCACGGATCGAACCCCAGGGCTGAACGAAGCTCGCGACACAACGGTCGGAACAGCAATCCCCGACCAAGAAAACTCACCCCATGCCCATACGATCCGCCGCCCTCGTAACGCTGTTCGCCCTGTCTGCCAGCACCCTTGCAGTGGCGCAGGAACCGCTACGCCTGGAAGGCCTGAAACGCTGCGGCGACTTGCTGGAAAACCAGCGCCAGGAATGGTGCCTGACCGCGCGGGGGCTGGGTGACGCAACACCGCAACTGAAACTGGGCGAGAAACTGATTCCGGCCGGCAGCGTTCAGCGTGACGGGAACAACCTCCGCCTGCGCCTGGACCGCGCCGACTACCAGAGCGGCCCGCTCTGGCTGGAGGACGGCCCGCGGGCCAGCAACGCCGCCTGGCTGACGTTACGCACCAGCCACGTGGTGGCCGCCGGGCCGAACGAAGTGGCGAAGAACATGGACGGCCTGACCACGTATGTGGACCTGGTGAGCGTGCTCATCGAGGAAAGTCACGACGGTCGCCAGGAGGCCGAACGTCTCGCCGCCAAATACGGCGCGAAGGTGGTCGGCAGCATCGCCCCGCTGAACGTTTATCAGCTGCGCCTGCCGGCCAAGGACCTGGTCGAGCGCGATGCGCTGGTGCTGCGTCTGGGCGGCGAGACCAGTGTCGATGCGGTGGTGATAGAGGAGTCCGCCGCCGAAGAGACCGAGCAGGCGCCCGCCCAGCCAGAAGAGCCGAAGAAGCCGGCCAAGGACTCGGATGAATGGGCGGCGAATCGCTTCCTCGATGCGGTGCACTATTACCAGCGGCGCATCCCCGGGCAGCAGGCGCCGATCCGACCGCAGCCGGTGCGCATCGGCCTGATCGAGCGCGACGTGGATTTCGACACGGCGGATTTCGCCGATTACCTCGGCGCCTGCTCAATGCCGCGAACCTGCGTCTATGCCCGCGATGCGGACAAGCCGGACAACCACGGCACGACGGTCGCCGGCATCCTCGCCGCGCGCTGGAACGATGGCGGCAACAGCGGCTTCTTGCGGGGCCTGGACAAGGCCAGCGGCGGCTTCGAGGTGATTGTCGAGCGCAATTCCGACGCCGGGATCACCGCCAACATCGCCGCCTCGGTGAACCTCGTCGAGGACGGCGTGCGGGTGCTCAACTGGAGCTGGGGCATTCATCGAGTTGGCGCGAAAAACGTCAAGGGTGACGAGGTCGATTCGTTGCTGCGCTCGGGCATTGCCATGAGCGGCTACGAGGAGTTGCTGGAGGAGTTTTTCCTGTGGCTGCGCAAGGAACATCCCGACGTGGTGGTGGTGAATTCCGCCGGCAACGGCTCGTCATACTCGGGCACCGATGAATACCGCCTGCCCTCCTCGTTCATCACCGAACAATTACTGGTGGTCGGCGGGCATCAGCGCAGCGAACGCGCCGGGGTTGCGGTCGATGATCCGGCCTACGCAGTCAAGCGCGATTCCTCGAACGTCGACATGCGCGTCGACATCACCGCCGCCGCGTGCACCCACGCCTCGACGGTCAAGGCCGGCGAAGACGGCGCGGTGCATTGCGGCACGTCCTACGCCACGCCAATGGTTACCGGCCTGCTGGCGGCGATGCTGTCGATCAATCCGCAGCTTCATCCCGAGCAACTGCGCATGCTTCTGCGCCGCAGCGCCATGACCATCGGCGATAATCACGACTTCGAACAAATGGACGGCGAAGACCTCACCGCGCCCATCCTGCCGTCAGAGCGCAACTACCAGCTCAACGACAAGGATGTCGGTCGCTCGGCGCGGCTGGACATGCAAAAGGCCCTGGATCTGTCGGTACAGAGTCGCGATCGGGTGCGTTGATTCGTAGGGTCACAGGCCCCAAGGCGGCGCCGGGCTGAACCTCGCCTCGATCCACTGCTTGAAAGCGACCACCACGGCACTGGGGAACTTGGCCGACGGCCTGACCAGATAAACCCCGCCAGCGGCGTCCAGGTCCCAATCGGGGAGTACATGCAAGAGCCTGCCGGCGGCGATCTCACGACTCATCAACCAGTCGCCGGCGCCGAGTATCCCGGCGTCGGCGCAGGCCGCCGCCAGCAATGATTCACTGTCGTTGGCGGTGAGGTTGCCTTTCGGCGTGACTGTCTGCAGTTCGTTGCCACGATGGAGCCGCCATTGAGGAAAAGACGCCAGGCCGCTGAAGCGCAGGCAGTTATGGCTGGCCAGGTCCTGCGGCGTCCGGGGCATGCCATGCTTTTCGAGATAGGCCGGTGAGGCGCAGAGAATGCGCCGGTGATCGCTCAGTTTCTTGGCGATCAATCGGTTGTCATCCAGTTCGCCAATCCGGATCGCCGCGTCAAAACCTTCATCGATGATGTCGACCAGGCGCTCGCTGTAATCCGCGATGATCGAAACCTGCGGATATGCCTCAAGAAACCCCGGCAATATCGGGCCGAGCCAACGCCTGCCCATGGCCGCGGGCAATGCCAGTCGCAACGTGCCGCGAACCTCGCTGGCGCCCTCGGCCGCTTGCGCCTGAGCTTCATTCATCAACTCGATGGCCGAGCGCAGGCGCTGCTCCAGTTTGGCCCCGACGTCGGTAATCCGCACCTGTCGGGTGGAACGCTCCACCAGCCGCACGCCCAGGCGCTTTTCCATCGCCGCGAGCCGTTTCGAGATGATGGTCGGGTGCCGTTGCAAAAGCCGGCCGGCCGCCACGAATGAGCCCTGCGCGGCCACGGCCAGGAACGCAGCGATTTCATCGCTGTGCTGGTTATTCAAGACATCAAGATTCATGGTTTCAGGATGATCGCCCCCGATGAACGCCCCGACTCCAGATCGGCATGGGCCGATGCTGCGTCAGCCAGCGCATAGCTTGCCCAGATTCGCGGCTGGATGACAGCCGAATCGATCGCGGCCAGGACATCCTGGGCCCGCGCCTGGTATTCATCGACAGTCGCGGTATGCGCGGCCAGCGAGGGACGGGTCAGGAACAGCGAACCCTTGGCATTGAGTGTCGCCAGCTCGACGGCCGCCGGCGCCCCCGATGAAGCGCCGAACGACACCAGCAGGCCTCGGGGTCGCAGGCTGTCCAGGGAGGCTTGGAAAGAGACCCGCCCGATCGGGTCGTAGACGACATCGACTTTCTGCCCACCGGTAATACGCGCGACATCCGAAGCCTGGCTGTCGGCGTCGAACACCAGGACCTCGTCGCAGCCCAATGCCTTGGCTTTTTCGACGCTGGCTTGCCTGGAGACCACGCCGATCACAAACGCGCCCAAGTGCTTGGCCCACGGCACCATGATCGCCCCCAGCCCGCCTGCCACTCCGTAAAGCAGAAGGGTGCTGCCCGGCCCGACGGGATAGGTGCTTTTCAGCAGGTACTGCGCCGTGATGCCCTTGAACATCAGCGCCGCCGCGTCTTCGAACGACAGCGCATCGGGAATCCTGACCAGCCGCTGCGCCGGATAAAGCCGGGCCGACGCATACGCGCCTATCGGGCCCGTGGCGTAGGCGACGCGATCACCAACTTTTACGTTGCTGACATCGGCACCCACGGCCGCCACACGCCCAGCACCTTCAAGCCCAAGGCCGGAAGGCAAGGGAATCGGCACCGCGCCCTTACGCTGGGTAACGTCGAGAAAATTCACCCCGATCGCTTCTTGCTCGAGCCAGACCTCGCCCGGCCCTGGCGACTGATCGGGCACTGCTTGCAGCGTCAATACATCGGGGCTGCCGAATTGGTTGAACCGGATCGCAGTTGCCATGTTCATTTCTCCCTCGGTTGGAAATCGGCTTCACCAGACGGAGTCAGTGTGAGAAGCGATCCCGAAATGAACAAGACAGGCGGATTGCAGATCATTGCTGCACAACATGCAGCAATGGCTGCTTTGCTCCGGCTGCCTACTCTCCTGCAACCGCCTCGCGAACAAATGCCTCATAGCTGCGCAGCGGACGGTCGAGGATGGCCTGCAACCGGTCGACGGCGCCTTCGCTGGTCATGCCGAACTGCTGGATGCCGGCCATCATCAGGCGCATGTCATAAGCCAACCAGGCGGGACCGAACGAAGCCATCTGCGCTTCGAAGGCCGCCACATCGTCACCGCCGTAGGCAATCTCGCGCCCCAGCGCGGCGCTCCAGATCTTCGCGACCGACGCCCCGGTCAGCGCTTGCGGGCCGACCAGGTCCAGCGTGATCCGCTCCAGCGGTGCAGAAGCCCTGTCACGGCGCAGCAACTCGGCCACGGCGACATCGGCGATATCGCGCGCATCGACCATCGAGACGCCCGCCGAGCCGATCGGCATCGGGTACACCGAGTAGTCCTGGATCGTTTGCTGGACCATGTGTTCGTTTTGCATGAAGTAGGCCGGGCGCAGGATCGTCGCGGCGATGCCGTGGCTTTCGATCATGCGTTCAACCGTGTGCTTGCCGGTGAAATGCGGGACGTTGGTGAACCGATCGGCGTGGATCACCGAGAGGTAGACGACGCGCTCGATGCCTGCCTCTTGGGCGAGGTTCAGGGTGATCAGGGCTTGGGTGACCTCATCGGGCGTCACGGTGTTGAGCAGGAACAGCGTACGTACCGACGACAGCGCAGCGCGCAGCGACGGGACATCGGTGAGGTCCGCGACAACTTCCGTGACACCGGCCGCAAAGGCGCGTTTACCCGTTTGGCGCACCAGGGCTTTCACCTCGGCGCCCGCGTCGGCGAGGCCTTGTGTGACGAGTGAACCGATGGTGCCAGTGGCGCCGATGACGAGAATGCTCATGTGAATCTCCAGAAGTGGATGCAAGTGGATGTATCGAACTGCGTTGGAAAAAAGATAAGCCGTTGCATCCGCAAAACGAAGACCACAATATGTAGACGCCATGTCTCAAATCTGGAACAGCGATGAACCTGAATGCACTGATCGATTTCACGCTCGTCGCCAGCAGCGAGGGATTGGGTAAGGCAAGCAGAGCAAGCGGTCGGTCCAAGGCGACCTTGTCGCGGCGCATCTCCGAGCTCGAAGAGCAATTGGGTGTGAGGCTGATCGAGCGCAGCGCGCGAGGCCTGAAGCTGACTGAAGCCGGCGAAACACTGCTGGCCCGGGCCGAGGGGCCGCTGGCCGAGGTGGCGGAGGCGTTGACGGCCGCGCGTGACGGAGGGTCGACGCCACGAGGACGCCTGCGTGTCGCCTCCCCGGTGCTGTTCTCGCAGTTGGCGATGGGTCGGATCGGTGCCGAGTTTTGTGCGGCCTACCCGCAAGTCACCCTCGAAGTGGTGGCGGAAGATCGGCTGGTGGACCTCGTCGAGGACCAATTCGACGTCGCCATCCGGATCAATCCGAGCCCGGACAGCAGCCTGGTCGGGCGCTGCTTCGCCAAGGACCGGCTGGTGGTCGTGGCCGCCCCAGGCATACCCAGGCCAGAACCCGGCGCGATCCGCCCGGTTCCCGCCATCGTGATGCCGAGCTTCCAGCCCACCCACTGGACGCTCGATGGAGGGGAACTGGTGCTGGAGCCCATCCCCAATCTGCAGTTTTCCTCATTCCTGATGATCCGCGACGCCGCGATCGCCGGCGGTGGTGCTGCGCTCATTCCCCAATCGATCGCGTGGGACCAGCTGGCCCGCGGTGAGTTGGTCCAGTGGGGCACCGTGACCGGCGTCGAACCGCAACTCTGGGTCCTGCACACATCCAGGCGCCTGGCGGCGCCGAAGGTCCGCGCCTTCGTCGATTTCCTGTGCGCCAGATACCCGGACATGTCGTTGGTGCTCAAGGGATAGGCGCAGCCGTTCACAAAAGACGACGCGGGAACCCGAACCCTAGCCACCGCCCCCTTTCGCACTTACGATACGTCACCGCAGCCGCTTCCCAATCGGACAAGCCGAGTAGAAAACATGAATCGCCGTAAAAAGATCAACCAGCTACTCAAGGCCAATGCAAAAAAGGCCAGTGCAAAGCTGGCGCCGAAGAGCAAGGACCGATACATCAGCAAAGCCGACCGACTGAAGCTGGCGGCTGAGGCCGATCCAGAGACGACCGTTTCCGCTGAAAGCTGATGATGACCAAGAACCCCATCGATCCACTGGCGCTTCAGCGCATCACCGCCGCCCACGGCACCCTTGAGGGTGCGTCGTACTTCGACGCGGAAGAAAGCCTCGTCCATGACGTGTTTCCTGATCGCATCGTTTTCCAGACCAACTACCTGGACCACAGCAGTTATGCAGTGGATGTCGTCGAAGGCGCGGTTCGGGTGCGCAAGACGCGGCTGGACAATTACCACCGGGGCCACAAGGCCCAAGTGATCGATGACGACATGGACGATGACGACTGGGCCGAACTTGGCAGTCTCTGGCAGCGTTTGAGCCTCGACCTCGACACCCAAGGCAACGGGCCGCCCGTGGATCTGGCCGATACGCTGGCCGACCTGTTCGATGGACTTTTCGACGAGGCGCAGGCGCAAGCGCTGATCGACAACATGCCGGCCCCTACCGGCGAGTGGGATTGGGCCTGGACGCAAGTGCAATCGGCGCTTTCCGAGGCCGGGCAGCTGGCTGAATTCGAATGGAAGGAGTGGTCGTCCTCAGGCGTCTACGCCATCAATGCCCTCGCCCCGCTAAAGCAACTGAGCATCGAAATCCCTGCTCCGGGCAGCAAGACCGTTGACGCCGTGAACCGCGCCGATGATTGGGAGCGCGCACTGCTGCAGTACTTCAACGCGCAGCTGGAACCCCACGATTTGAAACTGCTGGCCATCGGCACGCATTTCGATGAATACCAGGCATTTGCCTGCCTGCCCATGAACGGTCTGGGCCTGGTCAATGCGTTGGAAATCCTCGGCAGGCTGGGCATCGTCTATAAATACTAAGTCTCTGGTGCGGCGATATTTCGTCGTCGCACAAACGTCCTCGAGCCTCGGATATACCATGAAAAATTGTGTTTACTGCGGAGCCCTTATTCTCGCTGATAACGGTGAGTGCAAACGCTGCTCCGAGGCGATGAGGCAGACAGCCGCCGAAATGCTCCCGCCGAGTTCCGGGACGCCGAGGTGGGTGAAAGTCGTCAAGTGGCTGTTTATCGGGTTGCTGGCAGCGGTGCTGATTGCCGCAGCGGTGATCGCCTGGGTGATCAAATCGTTGGGGCCGATGCCTTCGTTTGGGTGATCACACCTGCAATTTTTACTGCTTCTGTGGCGAGGGAGCTTGCTCCCGCTCGGCGGCGCAGCCGTCGTAATACCGAACACGCGGTATACCTGCAAAACCGCATCCAGCCCATTGGGACTGCTACGCAGTCCAGCGGGAGCAAGCTCCCTCGCCACGGTGATATGCAGGTATCTGAATTCCCCATAGTTGCTATCAACGCCAGCGCCGTTCTCGTTGCGCTGCGCTCTCTCTAATCTGCCCACCAACGCGATCGATGACGATCCCGGCAGATCAAAACACCCCTTATGGAGAGAGAAACGATGAACACCTTCAACCGCACCCTGGCTGTCGCAACCCTGGCCCTGGCCACCCTCGGCGCCGAGGCGGCGACGCCTGTGCAGGCCGGTGCCAGTGCTTCCGCAATCGGCAGCGTGATGCAGTCCGCCAGCTACATCACCACCAAGGATGGCGTCCAGCTCTATTACAAGGATTGGGGCCCGCGTAACGGCCAGGTCGTCACCTTCAGCCACGGCTGGCCGCTGGACTCCGACAGCTGGGAAGGCCAGATGATGTTCCTCGCCTCCAAGGGCTACCGCGTGATTGCCCACGACCGTCGCGGTCATGGTCGCTCCAGCCAGCCGTGGGAAGGCAACGACATGGACCATTACGCCGACGACCTGGCGGCGGTCATCGAAGCGCTGGACCTGAAGGACGTGACCTTGGTCGGCTTCTCGACGGGCGGCGGCGAAGTGGCGCGTTACATCGGTCGCCACGGCACCGGTCGAGTCAAGAAAGCCGTGCTGGTGTCCTCGGTGCCGCCGCTGATGCTCAAGACCGACACCAACCCCGGCGGCTTGCCAATCGAAGTCTTCGACGGCCTGCGCAAAGCGTCCCTGGAGAACCGTTCGCAGCTGTACCTGGACATCGCTTCCGGCCCGTTCTATGGCTACAACCGCAAGGGTGCCAAGCCATCCCAGGGCCTGATCCAGTCGTTCTGGGCGCAGGGCATGCAAGGCGGCAGCAAGAACACCTATGACTCGATCGCGGCGTTCTCGGCGACCGACTTTCGCGGCGACTTGAAAAAATTCGACGTGCCGACGCTGGTGATCCACGGTGACGACGACCAGATCGTGCCCATCGATGCCTCAGGCCGGGCTTCGGCGGCGCTGATCAAGGGCGCTCGGCTGATCGTCTACCCAGGCGCGCCGCACGGCTTGACCGAGACGCACAAGGATCGCCTGAACCAGGACCTGCTGACTTTCCTCAAGGAGTAACCCCCCGGATAACGATCGCGAATAACTGGGTGGGAGATAACCTGTGGGAGCGAGCCTGCTCGCGAAGGCAGCAGCAGATTCAACACCTCTGCAAGCTGTGCCACCGCTTTCGCGAGCAGGCTCGCTCCCACATTCATTCACTCAATCATTCATTTGTGCTCAAAGCCCTTCTCCGGAAGGGCTTTCGCGTTGGAGCGCCGCTTCCACCGCCGCCTTGTCGATGACCGACCACACGCGAACGATTTTGCCGCCATCGAAGGTGTAGAACACATTCTCGGAAAAGCGAATCCGCCGGCCATCGGTCTCAAGCCCGAGAAACCGGCCGCGCGGCGAGCAATCGAACAGCAGCCGGGCTGCCACGTTCGGCGGTTCGACCACCAGCAGGTCGATAATAAAACGCAAGTCCGCAATGGTCCTCACGTCGTTTTCCAGCATCGCCCGATAGCCCGCCAAACCCACCGGTTCGCCGTTGTATTGCACGCTATCGTCGACAAAATCGCCCAGTTCCTGCCAGCGACGGGCATTAAGGCAGTCGATGTAATTGCGGTATTGCTCGGCCAGGTCCATGTCCATGTCCATGTCCTCGATTCCCAGAGCGTATCTGGAGGACCGCACCGGGAGACCAAGGTTCTGGTTCGCACCCTACCCCTCAAGCCGCCCCGTGCCCTCGCGATCATGTTCATAGCGCCGTGAGAGTGGAAACGCCGGCAACCAGGATTCGCGGCGCACGGTCCAGCTTTCGTAGGTGGGCATCAGTTGGTCGGGCGCATCCAGCGTGCCCAGGTTGACTTCGACCTCGTCGCCGCTGCGGGCGAAGACGGACGAGCCACAGTGTGGGCAGAAAAAACGTCCGGCGTAATCCCGGGTTTCACCGCTGACAGTCACCGCGTCCCGGGGGAACACGGCGGCGGCGAAAAACAGTGCGCCATGGTGTTTGCGGCAATCCAGGCAGTGGCACAGGCCAACCCGGTATGGGCGCCCTGAAGCTTCAATGCGCACGTTGCCGCACAGGCAACCGCCAGTGAATCGGTCCATCGTCGATCTCCTCTGCATTCGAGAAAATTTTCATGACACAGGCCGATCAATAATAGGCGCATGTTGCGCCATCAGCTCCACCACCCAGTCGATGAATACCCGCAGCTTGGCGCTGATGTGCCGGTTCGGCGGGTAAGCCACGTAAAGCGGCATCGACTCCAGGCGCCAGCCTTCGAACAGCGGCACCAGTGCGCCTTGCGCTTCGTGTGGGCGGGACATGTACTGGGGCAGCCATAACACGCCCAGCCCCGCCAGGCCGGCTGCGAGGTAAGCGTTGCCATCGTCGACGGCGAGCGCATGGCGGCCCTTGATATGAAGGTATTCGTCATCCTTGTGCATGGCATAAGGCAAGGCCTTGCCGGTGCGCGCCCAGAGGAAACCGACGATGCGGTGCGCGGAATCTTCCAGCTCCCGGGGATGCAGGGGGATGCCCTCGCGCGCCAGGTAACTCGGCGCCGCAAACACGCCCAGGGCCAGGTCGCCGACGCGCCGGGCGATCAGCGACTGGTCTTTCAGTTCACCGCCGCGCACCACGCAATCGACATTTTCGTCGAGCATGTCGACGATGCGATCGCTGACGCCCAAGTCGATCTGGATGTCCGGATAGCGCTGATAGAAACCCGGCAATGCCGGCACCAGGATCATCGCGGCCAGCGGACTCGGCACGTCCACCCGCAGCCGTCCACGGGGCAGCGACTGGGCAGTGGACAAGCTGGTTTCGGCGTCGTCCAGGTCGGCCAGCAGGCGAATCGCCCGCTCGTAGAAAACTGCGCCGTCCGCGGTGACATTGACCTTGCGGGTGGTGCGGTTGAGCAGCCTGACGCGCAGCCGCGCCTCCAGCTGCTGCACCAGTTGGGTCACGGTGGTCTTGCTCATGTGCAGGGTCTCGGCGGCCTTGGTGAAACTGCCCGCCTCCACGACACGTACGAACGCCTGCATCGCATCGAAACGATCCATGGGTGCCTCGGATTGTTTGGGTTCTACAAACAGTGATCGCCAAGGTTGCTCGTTTATCGCCCGGACACAAGCCCCTAGAGTGACTTCATCGTTGATTTCCCGCCGCTTGCGGCTCATTTGATGGAGACACCCATGACACAGCGCGACGTTGTTTTCCCACCCGGCCGCCAGGCGCTCTACGAGCGCAACCGTTACTCGCCGGCGATTCGTTCCAATGGTTTCCTGTTCGTCTCCGGGCAGGTCGGCAGTACCGAGGACGGTTCACCGGAGCCGCTCCTGGAGGATCAGGTCCGGCGTGCGTTCAACAATCTGAAGGCGATCCTGGCGGCTGCCGATTGCAGCTTTGACGATGTGGTTGACGTGACGGTCTTCATGGTCGATCCGCAGTCGATATTCGAGCGAGTCTGGAGCGTCGTGCCGGAATTCTGGGGCAACGCGCCGCACCCGACGCTGACGGCGGTGGGCGTGACGTGGTTGTATGGTTTCCAGTTCGAGATCAAGGTGATTGCCCGGTTGCCGGAAACCGCTGGGAGCTGACTTTGGTGTTACCTCTGCTGCCGCTTTCGCGAGCAGGCTCGCTCCCACAAGGAATGGGGCTGTCGGAAAATCGAAGTCACACCCAAACCCAATGTGGGAGCGAGCCTGCTCGCGAAGGCGGCGACACATTCAACACCTCTGCAAGCCGTGCCGCCGATCAGCCCCTCACCGCCGCCTCAATCGCTGCAATATCGATCCTGGTCATGCTCATCATGGCTTCGAAGGCGCGCCTGGCGGCGGCTTTGTCGGCGCTGGTGATGGCTTCGATCAGCACCCGCGGGCTGATCTGCCACGACACGCCCCACTTGTCCTTGCACCATCCACAGGCGCTCGCCTGGCCGCCGTTGTCGATGATTGCGTTCCACAAGCGGTCGGTTTCGGCCTGGTCATCGGTGGCCACCTGGAAAGAAAACGCTTCGTTGTGCTTGAACATCGCCCCGCCATTCAGGCCGATACAGGGGATGCCGATCACGGTGAAATCCACGGTGAGCACGTCACCTTGCTGGCCCGCCGGGTAGTCGCCGGGCGCGTGGTGGATGGCGTTCACCGCACTGTCGGGAAAGGTAGCCGCATAGAACTGCGCAGCTTCCTGAGCGGTGCCGTCATACCAGAGACAGATCCTGTTCTTGTTGTTCATCCGGATTCTCCGCAAGGGGCTGGACCGTGAAGTCTAGCAGCCCCTCCAGAGATGAATGAGCAGACCTCAGGTAAACAGATCGACGCCCAGCTGGAACGCGACCCACAACGCCAGGCCAGTGGCGAATACCAGCGCAATATTCTCGAACAGGTTGTTGCGGTATTCCTTGCTCAGCAGCGACTTCTGGTTGGACATGATCAACAGGCCCAGGGAGATCACCGGCAGGCCGATGATGTTCAGCGCGTTGACACCAATGGTCAGGGTCACGAAGTCCGGCATGCCGGGCAAGGACCAGATCAGCGGCGTCACCAGAATGAACAGCATGAACCACTTGTGCATCGGGTCACGGTGGAACTCTTTGCCGTAGCGCTCGCGACGCTCGGGCCGCACGTGCTGGAAGGCGTCGGTGATGAGCATCGGGAACGCCGTGGTCTTGCCGGAAATACTGGCGAACAGCGTGGCAAAGACACCGATGAAGAACACATACCAGCCAATCGGGCCGAAGAAGATTTCCAGGGCCTTGCCCAGGTCGCCCAGGGTTTTGACTTCGATGCCGTTGGGCCGCAGGATTTCCGCGCCGACGATCCAGATCGCCAGGTTGATGATGATCCCGACGAACACCGCAAACAGCAGGTCGTTGCGCTGGATGCGCTTGTGCTCAGGACCCACCCAGCCTTTCTGGCGCATGACGTAGGGGTGAACGAAGTTAGCGATGGAACCGGCCACCGCTCCGATCACCGAGACCGCCACCAGCAGCGCACCGTGTACGCCTTCATCCGGCGGAATGCTGAAGCCGATGGTGCCTTTGACGATACCGGCGACATCCGGGCCGGACATCACCGCCAGAGCCAGGAACGCCAGCGTCATGATCGCCAGCAGCGCCTTCATCACGCCTTCGATCATCGAATAGATATTGCGCCCGACGAGCATCCACACCGCCAGCACCACCGCCAACGAACAGAGCAGCGGATAATCGGTCTTGAGCAGCATCGCCAAGGCCTCACCGGCACCCTTGATCATGTAGGCATTCATCAGGTGCCCCATGAGCAGCGCATACACCAGCATGAACCAGGCAAAAAACGGATTGAGTTGCGCGTAGCCCTGCAGGATGGTCATGCCCTGGTTATTGCAAAGCTGGAAGCGCGCGATGATGTTGACGATCAGGTAGCGCAGCAGCAGAGACACCGCCAGCACCCACATCATGGCGTAGCCGTAGTTGGCCCCGGCCACGGAAGAAGTGATGAGGTCGCCTGCGCCCAGCCAGGAAAGTACCGCGATGATGCCCGGGCCTAGAAGCTTCAACAGGCGTACGAAGCGGCTTTGCGCGGGGGCTGCAGCCTGCCCTTCGACGGAAGGTATGCTCGACATGGATGGAGTCTCCGTTGTTTTTTTTGTGAGAAACGGACACAGTCGACCATATTTCGTACGACATCGTACAACTCTAATTTATCGAGAGTATGTAAAAATGTTTCATCACTGTTCGGGCGGCAAACAGCCATTATTGAACCCGCTGTCAGTGGCCCTCCCCTCGTTCGCCGTTATTGATCATCCACCGAATCATGCTCGCCAGCGGCACGCGATAATGCTGGGTGGCGCACAAGCCGGCTTGCTCGGGGTCGTACCATTCGACGTAGCGGCTGAGCAGCACATGCCGGCCATCCTCGGCGAGCCGCAACTCGACTTCGCGGCAATGCAACGCACCCTGGTGGAGTGTCTTCACTCGACGATGCAGGACCAGCGCCTGGCTATTCATCCCCGGCACCCTGTTCCTGGCATTGCGGGTTGTCCTGGACGGCTCCCAGTTTCCCGTCGGCGACAAAATCGGCGCGCCGCTGGGCGACCGCGTCTCGCAGCGCCACGTAGTAATCGGCCTGGGTCTGCAATTTGTCGGTGAGCGGCAGCGCCTCGGCGCGGCCATCGACGACACCGCCCACGGTCTTGATCGTGCCCAGGGTTTCGACGGTATCGCTGTTGCTGCCGAACGGGTCCACCGCGAAGCTCACCACCTTGCCGGTCGCGTCCCTCAGGTTGCCAGTGCCGAACAGTGGCAGCTCGACGATCGGCCCCGGAGCGATATTCCAGACGCCGAAGGTCTGGCCGAAATCGGATTCGTGACGGGCGATGCCCATCTTGCCCGACACATCGATCAGCCCGACGATGCCCACCGTGGTGTTGATGACGAAACGGCCCAGGGTGGTGACCGAACGCTCGCCGTTGCCTTGCAGCAAATCGTTGATGAAGACCTTGGGCTCGCCGAAGTTGGCGACGAAGTTGTGCACGCCGCTCTGGAACATCTCTGGCAGTTTGCGATAACCACGCGCGATGGGGGCCAAGGCATAGTCGTCCACGGTACGGTTGAAGGCGAAGATGCCGCGGTTCACCGGTTCCGCCGGATCATGCACGGCATAGGGCATATTCTCGCAGCTGCCCGGTGTCGCGGGCGGCGTGCTGCTGCAACCGCTGGCAAACGCCGCCAGCGCAACGACGACGGTGGATCGAACAAGCAGCGCGGGTCTGGCGATCGGCATACAGAATTATCTCGGCGAGGAATAAGGGCTGCCTGCCAGTTGAAAGCCGAACACCAAACCCGTGGCGAGGGAGCTTGCTCCCGCTGGGTCGCGAAGCGGCCCTAAAAATCCATGAGCGCTTCGCACTCAAGCGGGAGCAAGCTCCCTCGCCACAGGGTTCAGTGCACAGCTTCACTGGCTGACATCGAGGCAATCCTGCCGCGGTTTTCTTGCCCGAAGATTTCCGCAATGTTGCGTGCCGGTCGCTTTGTTTCCGGATTGAAATATATGACGCAAGCGGCGGATTGACCCTAGTATCGCCTCCTGTATCCATTGCCCGACGTGACCCCTGTGAGCCACCTACTCCTGGTGGACGACGACCTCGAAGTCCTCGCCCTCCTGCGCAAATTCCTTGAACAACATGGCTACAGCGTCGAAGTGGCCGCCGACGGCGCAGCCCTGTGGCAGGCGGTCGAGCGGCGGATGCCCGACCTGATCATCCTCGACGTCATGCTGCCGGGCGACAACGGCCTGGTGCTCTGCCAGCGACTGCGGGCCGAACACCGGGTCGGGATCATCATGCTCACCGCCATGGGCGAACTGAGCGACCGCGTCGTCGGCCTGGAAATGGGCGCCGACGATTACCTGACCAAACCCTTCGACGCCCGCGAGCTGCTGGCCCGGGTCCGCGCCGTCCTGCGGCGTACCGGCGAAGCCAGGGGCAGCCTGGGCGATATCTCCCGACCCGTGCTGGAATTCGAGGGCTGGCAGCTGGACGTCACCCGTCGCGAGTTGCGCTCCCCCGACAAGGTCATGATTCCGCTGTCCACCGGCGAGTTCGAACTGCTGCTGGTCTTCGCCGAACATCCGCGCCGCGTCCTCACCCGCCAGCAACTGCTGGACCTGGCCCGGGGCGAAACCTTCGACGCGTTCGACCGCAGCATCGACGTGCAGGTCAGCCGTCTGCGGCGCAAATTGGAGACCGACATCACGGGCCCGTCGATGATCCGTACCATCCGCAACAGCGGCTACCTGTTCAGCCCTCACGTGGTGAAGCGATGACCGCCAACCCCTCGAAGATGCCCCGCCCCAGGGACACCGTGGCGCGCTGGATCGCCCTGACCACCATGGTCTCGATGCTGACGCTGCTGGCCCTCAACGAACTCTTCAGCCTGGTGGCCGGTGCGTGGGCGCGCCCTCCCCTGATGGAAACCGGCCTGATGGACAAGGCTGCGGCGATCACGCGCATCATCGACGCGGCCGATCCCGGCCAACGGCACGCCATTGCCCGTATCGCCAGTGATCCCGGGATCAATGTGCAGTGGCTGCAGCGCTACGAGGAGGCGCATCTGCCGGTGATCGGGGATCCGGAGTTCAGCGAAGGCTCGGCGTTCCTGCACCAGCAATTGAACAGGCCCGACGCCCGGATCGAGGCCTACGAGCCCAACGACTGGCCGGCCGCTGATGACCCGAACA
Organism: Pseudomonas sp. Z1-29; assembly: GCF_051131995.1. Classification (NCBI taxonomy): domain Bacteria; kingdom Pseudomonadati; phylum Pseudomonadota; class Gammaproteobacteria; order Pseudomonadales; family Pseudomonadaceae; genus Pseudomonas; species Pseudomonas sp. Z1-29. The sequence goes on from NZ_CP071645.1 coordinate 3,751,706, forward strand.
GACGCTACGCGGTGATCATCGAGCTGTCTGACCACACCTGGGTCATCTTCTCCGTGGGCTCGCGCAGCTGGGGGCTGGGGGAATGGCAGCGCAACCTGATCATCATCGCGTTGATCCTGCTGTCGACCTTCATCGTCGCCCTGATTGCCACGCGGCACCTGGCAACCCCGCTGGAGCGTTTCGCCGAGGGTGCCCGGCGCTTCGGCGTGGACTTCCGGGCGCCGCCGATCCCGGTCGTCGGCCCCTTCGAGATCCGCCAGGCGATCCTGGCGTTCAATGCCATGCAGGCCCAGCTCAAGCATTTCGTCCAGGACCGCACGCAAATGCTCGCGGCCATCTCTCATGACCTGCGGGCGCCGTTGACCCGCATGCGCCTGCGCGGCGAATTCATCGAGGATGCCGAACAGCAATCGCGGTTGTTCCGGGACGTCGACGAGATGCAGGCGATGGTCAACGCCGCGCTGGAATTCTTCCGCGACGAAGCACGCCTCGAACACGCCACCGCGTTCGACCTGGCGGAGCTGCTGCACACCATCGTCGATGATTTCAGGGACGGCGGCATCGAAGTGTCTTTCGAGGGCGCCCAGCGGCTGGTCTACGTGGGCCGCCCCATCGGGATCAAGCGCGCGCTGACCAACCTGATCGACAACGCGGTCAAGTACGCCAGCGAACCGGGTGTTCAACTCAAGACCTTCATCGATCGCATCGAAATCCGCATCCAGGATCGCGGCCCGGGCATTGCGCCCGAATACCATGAGCAGGTCTTCGCACCGTTCTTTCGCATCGAGGGTTCACGCAACAAAAATACCGGCGGCGTCGGCCTGGGCCTGTCGGCCGCTCGGGCGACGGTTCTGGAGCACGGCGGCACACTGACGCTGAGGAACCGCCGGGGCGGCGGCCTGGAGGTCAGGGTCTCGCTCCCGCTCAATTGACCCTGGCAAGGCTCGCCCGGGAACAATCTCCTAAACATCACGCGCCTTCCCCGGTAGGATGTCCGGCCTTTCGACCCGGACCCAGCCGCCTGGAACTGCCCCGATGATCCTGATCGTTTATGCCCATCCCTACCCCGACCAGTCGCGGGTCAACCAGCAGATGCTCAAGCGCGCCGGCGCCAATCCGGACGTGGTCATACGCTCGCTCTACGATCTCTACCCGGATTTCGACATCGACGTCGAGGCGGAACAGCGCGCCGTCGAACAGGCACAGCTGGTCGTCCTGCAGCACCCCATGTACTGGTACAGCATGCCGCCCCTGCTCAAATTGTGGATCGACAAAGTCTTCACCCATGGCTGGGCGTACGGCAAAGGCGCCACGGCCCTGAACGACAAAAGCCTGCTGTGGGCCGTCACCACGGGTGGCGAACACGATCATTTCCAGATGGGCGCCTACCCCGGCTTTGCCGTGCTGGCGCAGCCGCTCCAGGCCACGGCGCTCTACTGTCATATGCGCTGGCTGGAACCGCTGGTCGTGCATGGTGCGTTTGCCGGCGACGCCGAGGCCCAACGCGAGCAAATCGAACACTATGGCGAACGCCTGGCCGCCTGGAAGGAAGATTGATATGGAAACTCACAGCCTGATCGAAATGCTCATCTACCTGGCCTCGGCGACACTGATCGTACCGATTGCCGTCCGGTTGGGCCTGGGCCCGGTGCTCGGTTATCTGCTGGCCGGGTGCGTGATCGGCCCGTGGGGGCTGAAGCTTATAACCGACGTCAAGGCCATCCTGGAATTCGCCGAAATCGGCGTCGTGCTGATGCTGTTCATCATCGGCCTTGAGCTCGACCCCAAGCGCCTCTGGGCGCTGCGCCGGATGGTATTCGGTGGCGGCGCGCTGCAGATGCTCGCTTGCGGCGCCGCCATCGCAGCGTTTTGCGCGGCGCTCGGCCTGGGCTGGACGGCGGCGTTGTTGGTGGGCCTGACCCTGAGCCTTTCGTCCACGGCCATCGCCATGCAGGCCATGAGCGAACGCAACCTGAACGCTACCGCAGTGGGCCGCAGCAGTTTTGCCGTCCTGCTGTTCCAGGACATCGCGGCCATTCCTCTGGTGGCCATGATCCCGTTGCTCTCGGCCCATGGCGACACGCCGTCGGGCATGGCCCTGGCGTTATCGATCGTCAAGATCGTCGCCGCCATCAGCGTCGTCGTGCTGCTCGGGCGCTACGTGACACGGCCGCTGTTGCGCTTCGCCGCGCGCTCGGGCCTGCGTGAGATCTTCAGTGCCGTGGCGCTGTTCCTGGTATTCGGCTTCGGCTTTCTGCTGGAAGAAGCCGGCCTGTCGATGGCCATGGGCGCATTCCTCGCCGGCGTGTTGCTGGCGAGTTCCGAATACCGCCACGCCCTGGAAAGCGACATCGAACCGTTCAAGGGCTTGCTGCTGGGGCTGTTTTTCATCGGCGTCGGCATGTCGATCGACTTCGGCACGCTGATCGACGCACCGCTGAAAGTCATCACCCTGACCGTCGGGTTCATCCTGATCAAACTGCTGGTGATCAAGACCGTCAGCCGCTTCCTGAATGTCCCCGCCGGCCAGCGTTCCTGGCAGGCGGTATTGCTCGGCCAGGGCAGCGAGTTCGCCTTCGTGGTGTTCGGCGCCGCGACGTTGGCGGGCATCCTGACCGACCAATGGGGCAAGAGCCTGACCCTGGCGGTGGCCCTGTCGATGTGCGTGACGCCGCTGCTCATTCTGCTGCTGGAGCGAATCGAGTCGGCCAGCAAGAAAGACCGCCAGGAATCCGACCTCGTCGACCAGCAGAACCCGCGGGTGATCATTGCCGGCTTCGGCCGTTTCGGACAGATCGCCGGACGTTTGCTGATGTCCTGCGGCGTCGAGGTCGTGGTTCTGGACCACGACCCCGACAACATCGAGACGCTGCGCAAATTCGGCGTGAAAGTGTTCTACGGTGACGCCACGCGCCTCGACCTGTTGCACGCTGCCGGCGCGGCACAGGCGGCGGTGCTGATCAACGCGATCGACGATCAGCAAGACAACCTGACGCTGACCCGGTTGGCCCAGGAGCACTTCCCCACGTTGAAACTGGTCGTCCGCGCGCGGGACATGGGCCACCTGATCAACCTGCGGCAGATGGGCGTCGAGGTTGCCGAGCGGGAAACCTTCGAAAGCGCACTGGCGTTGGGTCGCCGGGCACTGGTGCAGATGGGTGTCGGCGCTTACGAGGCGCGCGAACGCGCCGATCAGTTCCGCCGCTTGAATCTGCAGATGCTCGAGGAAATCGTCGCCCAACCGGAAGATGACCTCACGTTCCGGCACGACGCCTACCGACGCGCCAACGCGTTGCTCACCGAGATGTTCAACGAAGACCGCGCGCGCCCCGTCGACAGCTGGCCGGAACACCATCGAGACGAGACGGATGAGGCGCGTGGCTAGCCGGTCACCACTGACATCAGCACCGGCTCCCTGGGCAACATGGGCAGGCGTTGAAAATCGACTTCTTTCACCACCAGCCGCCATTGCACGTGGCGGCACAGATGTTCGAAGGTTTTCTGCATCAGGGCCAGCGTCAGCGGCTCGCCCGGGCAGCGGTGATAGGTGTAATCCCCGCCGCCCTGGCTGATGACAGAGGTTCTCATGGGGCACTGGCCGAAACGTTCGGGCGCAAAGCTTTCCGGGGTTTTCCAGTGCGCCGGATCACGGTTGGAGCCAAACAGATCGAGCAGCACCCGAGTGCCTTTTTCGAAGCGGTAGCCTCGCCACTCGAAACTCTCGCGCACAAACGCCGCCACCATTGGAAAGAACGCGTAAAAGCGCCGCGTTTCCTCGGCAAAAGCCCAAGCCGCAGCGTCATCGCGAGCAATGCTGGCGCGCCATTGCGGCCGGCGTTCCAACTCGATCAGCCCGAACAACAGAAAGCGCCCCACCGCCACCACTGGACGCAAGATATTCAGCAGCTCCACTGCCGCTATCCGCGGTGGGAGCAACTGGCCCTGCTCATCGCGATGCCATGCGAGTTGTTGCAGCGGGGTCTGCAGCGATGCTGGCGCCGGGTCTTGCCGACAGTTTTTTATCCAGCGTGCCGCCTGGGCCTCGCAAGCCTTGCGCCGCATCCAGGCGGCCGGCATCCGCCAGTCGACGCGGCCGTTGCCATCGATCAGCGAGGCGAGCCGACGGGTCAACCGCCGCATTTGCCGATCACTCATCATTGGCACGCCGGCCCACTCGCAGACCGATCGACACAGCAGCGCCTCGATCCACGGCAGGAATTCGATCGGCTGGTTCGCCGCAAGCTTCGCCGCCGCTTCGCTCAAGTGAGCCTCGTAGCGGCCGACCAGGCGGTTTACGCTTTCCTTGTCCAGCACGTCGAGAAACAGCTGCTTGCGTCGCGCATGAGGTGCGCCATCGAGACCCTGGACGCCGCCCGCGCCCAACAGGATGTTGCGCAGCGGCGCCGGTGTCGACGTGGGGGTCCGGACGAAGCGCCGCGCATCGTAGAACAGCTCCGCCGCTTCCAGCCCGCTGAGGCACAGCGTGCGCCGTCCCAGCAGTCGGGCCTGGAAAACCGGACTGCCATAGGCGACGCAACGCTTGCGTATGAACGGGTAGCCCTCGCGCAAGAAAGCCAAGGTCGAATCAGCCCAGCGGTGGCCGGGAATAGAAGGGTCTGCCATGACGAAATCCTTGCCTGACAACGATATGTCTGGGACATCGCCCGGCTGGACCCTGTTCGATTTTTCAGGCGAATGGAGACTGCCCAGAGGGGCTGCGGCTAAACCATGGCGTCAAGCTCAGCCAACATAGGCGCCGGAATCTGCAGCTCACTGGCCGAGATATTTTCCCGCAGGTGCGCCACCGACGAGGTGCCGGGTATCAGCAGGACGTTGGGCGCACGTTGCAGCAGCCACGCCAACGCGACACACAGCGGCGATGCCTCCAGGCGCGCGGCAACGTTCGACAACGTTTCCGATTGCAGCGGCGTAAACCCACCCAGCGGGAAAAACGGCACGTAGGCGATACCTTGGCGGCCCAGGTCAGCGATGAGTTGTTCGTCGTCGCGGTGGGTCAGGTTGTAGTGATTCTGCACGCAGACCACCTTGGCGATGCCTTGGGCTTCCTTGACCTGCGCCGCCGTGACGTTGCTCAGGCCCAGATGGCGGATCAGGCCCTGGCGCTGCAGCTCGGCCAATGCTGTGAAGGACTCTTCAATCGATCCTTCAGCGGGCGCATGCACATCGCCCATGACCCGCAGATTGACCACGTCCAGCACCTCGACGTCGAGGTTGCGCAGGTTATCGTGCACCGCACGGGTCAGCTCGGCGGGGCTCTGGGCTGCGTTCCATGACGCATCGGCGCCACGAACCGCGCCGACCTTGGTCACGATGACCAGGTCGTCGGCGTAAGGGTGCAACGCCTCGCGGATCAGCTGGTTGGTGACATGAGGCCCGTAAAAATCGGCGGTATCGATGTGATTGACTCCGGCCGCCAAGGCTTCGCGCAGCACGGCGATGGCCGCCGCCGGATCCTTGGGCGGCCCGAAGACCTGCGGCCCCGCCAGTTGCATCGCGCCGTAGCCCATGCGGTTGACCGTACGATCACCCAGTAAAAAAGTCCCTGCCTTGTCTGCCCTGCTCATCGCGTACCCCTTGATTTAGTCTGTGTGAGCCGACTATAGGCGTTGACCACTCCACTGATAATCAGGTGCAATCCGAACGGGTTGTACGACGGAGAGAACAATGGCGACGGACATTCAAGACTTGCTGGCCTTTGTGGCGGTGGTCAATGCGCGGGGATTTCGAGAAGGCGCCCGGCTCAGCGGCAAATCCGCCTCCAGCCTCAGTGACGCGGTACGCCGGATCGAAAGCCGACTCGGCGTGCGCCTGCTCAACCGCACCACCCGCAGCGTGGTGCCGACCGAGGCCGGCGCACGGTTGATGGAACGCATCGTGCCGGCCCTGGGCGAAGTCGAATCCGCGCTGGACGTGGTCAACGATTTTCGCGACCGCCCTTCCGGTACCCTCAGGTTGAACGTGCCGGTCAGCGCCGCCCGGCTGGTGCTACCGTCGATCATCGCGCCGTTCCTGAAAAGCTACCCCGACATCCGCCTCGAAGTGGTTACCGAAGAAAGCTTTGTCGACATGCTGGCGGCCGGGTGTGATGCGGGTATTCGCTACGACGAACGCCTCGAACAGGACATGATCGCGATCCCCATCGGCCCGCGCTTTCAACGCTTCGCGACCGCCGCCGCACCGGCGTACCTCGACGCCCGGGGCCGCCCCGAGCACCCACGGGACCTGCTGCAACACGCTTGCCTGGCCGGCAAGTTCCCCAGCGGCGCCTTGCCGCTGTGGGAGTATGAGCGTGACGGCGAAACCATCAGCGTCGAGCCGAACGGCCCGCTGCTGGTGCGCATTGGCGGCGCCATGGACCTGGCCGTCCAGGCCGCGGTGGATGGACTGGGGATCGTCCACCTGTTCGAGGACTGGCTGCGCCCCTACCTGGACAGCGGTGTCCTCGAACCGGTACTCGAACCCTGGTGGCAGCGCTTTACCGGACCATTCCTCTACTACCCCGGCCGCCGCTACCTGCCCTCGCCGTTACGGGCGTTTGTGGACTTCATCAATCAGAACCGCAGCAACCAAGACGCCTGATCCCGGCGGCAGATCCAGCATCTCCATAAACTGAACCACCGCTTTCGCGAGCAGGCTCGCTCCCACAGGGGTCCTGCGGCGCATGCACATCCAGCGCCCAATCTCATTTCCACTGTGGGAGCGAGCCTGCTCGCGATGGCGGCGGCACGTCCAATATCGGCAGCTAACGCTTGCCCAATTCCAACCCCTGCGCCTGCCACAGGGTCTGGAACGGCCCTTCATGCTGGCGCAGTTCATCGGGTGAGCCGTCTTCGATGATTCTTCCGCCCTGCAAGACCAAGATCCGGTCGAACCGCGCGACCGTCGACAGCCGGTGCGCCACTGCCAGCACGGTGCGACCGCGCATCAGGTCGTCCAGGGCCATTTGCACCTTGGCTTCGGATTCCGAATCCAGTGCCGAGGTGGCTTCGTCGAGGATCAGGATCGGTGCGTTCTTGAGGAACGCCCGCGCCAGCCCGAGGCGCTGGCGTTGGCCGCCCGAGAGCATCACGCCGCGCTCGCCCACCAAGGTGTTGAAGCCTTCCGGCAGGTCGCGGATAAATTCTTCGCAATAGGCATGGCGGGCCGCGTCGATGACTTGTGCCTCGGTGGCATCGGGCTGGCCATAGGCGATGTTTTCGTAGATGGTCCGATTGAACAGCGCCGGCTCCTGAGGCACCACGGCGATCTGGCTGCGCAGGCTGTCCTGACTGACCGAGCGCACGTCGCGGCCATCGATCAGGATCACCCCGCTGCGCACATCGTCCAGGCGCTGGACCAGACTGACCAATGTCGATTTGCCCGCGCCCGACGGCCCGACGATGCCGACTTTCTGGCCGGCCGGAATGTCCAGGGACAGATGCCTGATCGCACCGCGCCCGTCGGCATAGCTGTAGCTGACGTCGAGGAAACGGATATTGCCGCGCCCAGGCTCCAGTTCCGCCGGGGTGTCGCTGAGTGCGTGTGGCTGGACGATGATGCGCAACGTCTCGGCAATCACACCCATCTGCTGCGAGGTATCCACCAAAGCCAGCGCCAGGTCGCGCGAGCCGTGCAGGATGCGAAACGACAACGCGCTGACCATCACCACATCGCCCGGGGTGATCTGTCCGTTCTGCCACAACAGGATCGACCAGCCGAGCATGCCGCCAGCCATGATCGACAGACAGATGTCGTGCAAGACCCGGGCTTTTTCCAGGTAGATCCAGCTGCGGCGCTGGGCCTTGGCCTCGACGCCGATCGCCTGCTCGAGCCGGCGCCGCTCGCGGTGTCGGGCGGAGAATGCCTTGATCGTCCAGACGTTGGAGACCTGGTCCACCAACTCGCCACCGACGCGTGCGGCCTGGGAAGCGAAATCGATATGCCGACTGCGGCCGCGCAGCCCCATCATGGTGATCAGCGAAGCCACCACAATCACCGCGCCGATCAAGGCTAACCCCATGGAAAGCCGCACGGTAAACAGCACCACCACCGCACCGATGAAATCCACGCAAGGGGGAATAATCTTCCAGGCCAGGCCACCATAGATGGAACCCGCTGCCGCGCCCGCCGAGGAGATCCGGTTGGCCAGGGCTCCGGCGAAATGCTCGGAGAAATAGCGCATCGGGTGTCCGGTCAGGTGATTGAACAGGTCAATCCGCAAGTCCGCGCAACTGGCGACCACCGTCCGGCAGCCCAGGTAGCCGCCCGAACGCCAGAACAGGTTTTCCACCACAATCAGCGCGATGAATACGGTGAACGGCAGCCACACATGCCCGGCCGCCTCCCTGCCCTGGGCCATCGCGTCGACCAGCAGCTTCATGCCGAACTGCACCGCCACGGCGCAACTGGCGGCACCGACAATCAGCACAAACAACGTCGCGAAATGCCACGGCCTGAGGGTGACGTATCGCCACAAAAACGCGATGGCGGTATTCGGCAACGGCGCGCCATGGGACTGATGGCTGTTCACGGCATCTGCACCGTGGCCACGGACGAGGCAAACCGCGCCTGCAGGGCCTTCATTGCCAGCGTCAGTGGATGGAAAGACGCGCGGCTGCCTTCGCTGTCGGCATAGCCAAACACGCCAGTGGGACAATAGCGATCATCGTCCCAACCCGGGTAGTCAAGAAACGGGTACCAGCACATGCCTGCTATCGGAATGCCGCGCTCCATCGCCAGTGCCAACTGCTCGCCGATGTAGTGCAGCCAGGGCACCCGAGCGGTGTCTTCGGCGCCCGTTTCAGAGAGCAGAAGCGGCCTTCGATAACGCTGGTGGACTTCGCTGAGCATGCCCACCAACGGGCGATAATCCGCGCTGCCCGGCTCGATCCGATTGCCGTGCAGGAACCACTGGTTATGCGGATAGAAATTGACGCCGACAATATCCAGGTACTCCTCGCGCCCGCCCAACCCCGGCCAGCTTCTGCCGGTGAGCAGGTCCCACGCCTCGAACTGGGATAACCGATACGCCTCGGCGGCCTCGATATCTTCGGCCCGCCGCGATAAGGACCGCACGTTGATCAGCGGGTCGCACTGGACGAATCGCGCGGCGGGAGTCACCTCGCGAATCGCCTCGATCGCCGCGATACTCGCGCGCACCAACTGGTGCTTGAGCTCCATGCCCCGTTGTCGGGCGGTGGGGTTGAAGTAGCCGACGTCGCCGCCGGCCCAGCTCCAGAAAGATATCTCGTTGATCGGCGAGTAGAACGCCGTCTCGATCCCCTCCTCGCGCATCAACCGCGCGACGGCGCCGGCGAAGCGAGCAAACCGTTCGACGAAGGCCGGCCGCCAGATGTCCAGATCGTCGGGGTAGCCGTAATGGCACAGGTCCCACACCACTTGCACATCGCCGCGCTGGGCGGCGCGCAGCATCGGCAGGAAACTGCTCCAGTCATAACGACCCGGCTGCTGTTCGATCAGATGCCAACGCAAGCCATCCCTGGCGCAGCGAATGCCCAGCTCGGCGAGCCGGCTGTAATCCTGCTCGGCCCAGCGGTCATGGCGAGTCGCGGCGAGCATATCCAGCCGACGTCCATCGGCACGGCGATGGGTGGAACACTCGTAGCCGGCCATCACGAAACTGTTGAAGATCCTCTCCTGCACGCTGCTGTCTCCCAGTGTCTGGATGAAGCCGGGATCAACCCGGCTCGACCTCGTGAGCCCTCGTCACGACCCCTTCGCCCTCGGCGATGCGCTGATACAGCGCCAGCGCCTGACCGACCACCTGATCCATGTTGTAGTACTTGTAGGTGCCGAGCCGACCGAGAAAAGTCACCCCGGGTGTTTCGTCGGCCAGGGCCTTGTAGCGTTTGTACAGCTCGGCGTTTTCCGGGCGCGGAACCGGGTAGTAAGGGTCGCCATCGGCGCAGGGAAACTCGTAGCTGATGCTGGTGCGCGGATGCTCCTGCCCGGTGAGGTGCTTGTACTCGGTGATTCGTGTATAGGGCACGCGCTCGTCCGGATAGTTGACCACTGCCACCGGCTGGAACTGCGGCGCATCCAGCGTTTCATGCTGAAAGCGCAACGAGCGATACGGCAGATGGCCGAAGCAGTAATCGAAGTACTCATCGATCGGCCCGCAATAGACCAGTTCCCGATAGGGGATGCGCTGGCGAACCTCTTTGAAATCGGTCGCCAGCAAGATATCGATGTTCGGATGGGCGAGCATGCGCTCGAACATCCGTGTGTAGCCGTGCAGCGGCATCATCTGGAACTGGTCAGTGAAATACCGATCATCGGTGTTGGTCCGTGTCGGCACCCGCGAGGTCACCGACTTGTCCAGCTGGGAAGGGTCCAGCCCCCACTGCTTGCGGGTGTAGCCACGAAAGAATTTCTCATACAGCTCGCGGCCGATCTGGTTGATGACCACGTCCTCCGAAGTCCGGATCGACTCGACCGGCTCCGCCCGCTGCGCCAGGAAGGCCTCGGCCTGCGCTTCATCCATGGACAAGCCGAACAGCGTATTGAGCGTCGTCAGGTTGATGGGAATCGGCACCCGGTGCTCATCGACCTGGGCCAGCACTCGATGCTCGTACGGGCGCCATTCGGTGAACCGCGACAGGTAATCGACAATGCGCTGGGCATTGGTGTGGAAGATGTGCGGCCCGTAGCGATGGACCAGCACGCCCGCCTCGTCCAAGTGGTCGTATGCATTGCCGCCGATGTGATCGCGACGATCGACCAGCAGCACGCGCTTGCCCAACCCTTCGGCCAGCCGCTCGGCCAGCACGCTGCCGGCGAAACCGGCGCCGACGATCAGGTAGTCGTACGGCGCGCCGCCCTGGGAGTTATCAAGGGAATCGAGGGTTATCGTTGGCATTCGATCTGCTCCTTCATCTGCGCGCAGGTCTTGTCCCAGGACATGCCGTCCAGCGCTTTGTCGGCGTACTGCGCAACCACTCCTGGCTGGGTCCGCAGGTCGAGCGCGGCCTGGATCGCGTCGATGAATCCCTGGGGCGAATCGGCAATCGCGACCACACCACTCTCACCGTAGCCATTGACCACATCGCGGATCGGCGTGGACACCACCGGGCATCCGCCCGCCAGGTATTCGGGCGTTTTGGTGGGGCTGATGAAGCGAGTGGATTCGTTCAACGCGAATGGCATCAACGCCACGTCCCAACCCGCCAGGTACGCCGGCAGCTCTTCATATTGCTTGGCGCCCAGGTAGTGAATATTCGCCAGGCGCGGCAACGTCTGCGGATCGATCTTCACCACCGGCCCGATCAACACGATGTGCCAGTCCGGCCGCTGCGTCGCCAATTCACGTACCAGCTCAATATCAAAACGCTCATCGATGACGCCAAAGAAACCCAGGCGCGGATGACCGATATCGGCCTGGTCCGCCGGGTCGGGAATCGGCTGCCTGGCCGCGGCAAAGTGCGTGATATCAACGCTGCTGGGCATGGCGTGGACGTTGTCGTGATGCTCGCGCTTGGCCTCCCAGAGGCTGTATCCGCCGGTGAACACCACATCGGCCTTGGCCATCAGCCGCCGCTCCATCTCCACCAACGCGGGCGGCGCAAACTTGAAGGCCGAGAGCTCGTCCATGCAATCGAAAATCACCACATTGGCGTCCAGGTGATCGGTGAAGGCCTGGCTCATGGGCGTGAGGTACCAGAGCATCAACTCACTCGGCCAGTGCTCTGCCAGCCAGGCATCGAGCAATTCACGCTGGGTGGCGATCACCTGGGCTTCATCCAGCCCCTCGGGGAGCCTGGGCACCAGCACCGTCACCCCCTCCGCCACTGCATAGCTTTCCAGGTGCGCGGACTGCCGGCCTTCGAATATCGGTTCTTCGAAAAACAGTACGTCGTAGTCCCTGGCCAATCGCGACATCACGTGTTGCGGCCGCTGATAGACAAAGCCCCAGCGCAGGTGCGACAGGCACAACAGCGTAGGTCGCAAGCTCGCGGCGGGCGCGGCGCTGTGATCGGGATGAAGATGTTCTTGTTGATTCATGTGACGTTCCTTTTCTCAAGATCGATGTCTGAAGATCGATGTTTGTAGATCGATGCTGGGCCTACCGCGATCCGGCGCTGCCGCGCCTGGCAAACAAGACCTGGTAACTCCTCTCACGCCTGGCCTTGTGGACGTTTGAGAAAGCCGGTTCCGATGCCGTTCCAAATCTTCTTCCAGCCAGCCGACCAAGTGCACACACCGGTCAGTCAACTGCTCTGAACTCCTGGAGCCCGCCACCACACTCAACAGAACAGGCTGATGTCTCCAACGCGCACCACTGCCGAAAGAGACCGCCGGACAACGCCGAGTGTCTCGTCCAAGAGACACCAGGACAGGGATAATCGAGGGGGACTGAATGATGATTCTGGTGACAGGTGGTGCGGGTTATATCGGCGCCCATGTGGCGGTCGAGTTGATGAACCAGGGCGACGAGGTGGTGATCCTCGACAACCTGTGCAACAGCTCCCGGGCAACCGTGCAGCGCATATCGGACGTGACGGGTCGGGAGCCGGTTTTTGTCCATGCCGACGTGAGAAGCCGTCGCGCACTGGACAAGGTCTTCAGGGAGTACCCCATTGAGGCCGTCGTTCATTGCGCCGGGCTCAAGGCTGTGGGTGAAAGCGTGCGTGAACCGCTGAGGTATTTCGACACGAACGTCAGCGGCAGCGTGACGCTGTGCCAGGCGATGGCGCAAGCCGGCGTGTTCAACCTGGTGTTCAGCTCATCGGCGACGGTCTACGGCGATTGCGCCCAGATGCCCATCGCCGAAACCTGCCCGACCGGGCAGCCGACCAACCCGTACGGCCAGTCGAAACTGATGGCCGAACACGTCATGCGCAGCACCGCCGCCTCCGACGCCCGCTGGTCGATCGGCTTGCTGCGCTACTTCAATCCGATCGGCGCGCATTGTTCAGGGCTGCTGGGAGAGACGCCGACGCAGACCCCCAATAACCTTTTGCCATACCTGTTGCAGGTGGCCAACGGCGAGCGCGAGGTGCTGCGGATTTTCGGCTGCGACTACCCGACGCCGGATGGCACCGGGATCAGGGATTATGTGCATGTGGTGGATCTGGCCGAGGGGCACTTGCAGGCTCTGGCGTTCTTGCGCGAACAGACGGGTGTGCATGTCTGGAACCTGGGCACCGGGCGTGGTTATTCGGTGCTGGAGGTGGTCAGTGCTTTCGAGCGGGCGACCGGGGCGAAGGTGCCGCTGGCTTTTGAAGCGCGTCGTCCGGGGGACATTGCACGGTGCTGGGCGGATCCGGGCAAGGCAGCCGAGCAGTTGGGCTGGACTGCACATCATGGGCTTGAGCGCATGTTGGAGGATGCCTGGCGCTGGCAGCGCCTGAATTTTCCTCGGGTCGAGCCGCGGGAGGTGGTGTTGCGGAGTATTGAGCAAGGGTGAGTTGATTTGGTTTAGGACGCACGGGTGGGTTTGGATTGGGGGCATATCCGTTTTTTTGGTGATGGCTGCTTATGGTTTCGCCCTTACGGCGAGTCACTTTCAAAAAGCGTGAAAGTGACTCGCCGTAAGGGCGAAACCATAAGCAGCAGCTACAAATAAATGGATATACCCACCAAACCTCGGCGCAACGAAAATCAAGCTCGAGGCAAGCGCATCCCCTGCACACTCAGACAATCGCGCTGATTACGCGCCAGCATTTCAACCGTCAGTTGGTAAGCCTGGTCCGCCGCGTCCTTGAGCAATTGCCAATCCTCCAGACTGATCAATTCATGCAACACCAATTCATCCGCGCGCCGGATCAACGTGTCGTAATAATCTTCGGGAAAGTCCAGGCGATATGCATCGTCTTCCAGCAACAGCCGCCAGGCTTTCAATTCCATCTCAAGGTCGGTTTCACTCACGGGCGGGTGTCCTTCAAAAGTTCGAGCCAAGGGCTCCACCCCGGAAAAAACAGGGTGGAGCCCGCAGTGAAACAAGCCTCAACTCACTTGCGCGAGCAGGTCTTGCCTGATGAAGTCGCGCACCGTGGCCAGGTGCGTTTCCTCCTGCTCCAGGGCATGGCCGAAGCGCTTGGCGATCAGCGGGTGACCGCCCTTCTTCGCCAGCTCGATCAGCAACTCCCAGGCAGCGTTGTCTTCCAGCTCGATGGTCAGGATCGCGCTCATCGACTGGGAAACGGTGGTGCGTGGGTCCGTCAGTACCTGCAGCACGCCCATCGCCTTGACTCCCGCCACGTCCGCGCATGGCGTCATCGCGGTTGGGTCGCCGCCAAGGGTTTCGATGGCTTCGCGCACGATGTTCATGTGTTCGAGCTCCTCGGCCTGGATCTGCCGCAAGGTCTCTACCAACGCCGGATCAGCCCCGGGCGCGGCTGTGGCCTTGGCGACCATCGCCTCATACAGGCGCACGCCGGTGCGCTCGAAGGCCAGGCGTTCGCCGAGCTTGTCCAGCAGCACTTCGGGCGCCTTGCCGATGGTTTTGTCCAGTGCGGTCTTGACCACGCCTTTGACCGAACCCGGTGCCGGTACCGAGCCGATCAGGTCGGCCTCGCGAATGGCGCGCTCGCGTTCTGCCGTGTAGGCGCTCACGTCGCCCGGCACATCCGCCGGAAACAGGCGGGTGGCTTCCAGTTGGCGAGCGGTGTCTTCGGGAGACATCTGGACGCCGGTACGATTCATGCCGATGGTGACTTGGCGTTCGCTCATTGCTGTTCTCCCACTGGGTTGAGTTCGGTGCCGGGCTTGAAGGTGTAGCCGGCGGAGACGATGTTGGCAGGCACGCCTTCGCTGTTGAGCTGGGCGCGGTAGTCGAGGGAAGCGTGGCCTTCGCGTTCCTTGGGCACGTAGTCAATGCCGTGGGCTCGCAAATCCACTTCTCGGGACAGCGTCTCACGGACAAAATCGCGCTGGCTCTTGAACTCGATCATGCGCGGCAACTGGCCGCTGAGCACCTCGGCGGGATCGCGTCGCTCGTACTTCTTGAACAATTCGCAAGCCAGGTTCAAGTGCCCCAGCTCGTAGTCGACGAAGCGTTCCCACATCGCCTTGATCCGTGGGTTTTCTTCCTGCTCGGCGCAACTGGCGTAGGTGTAGACCTCCATCGCTTCATGCACCAGCCACTTCTCCATGAAGGTTTCGCTGGGGTCCTGCAACGAGCCATATTGGGTGACATGCTGCTCTTCCACCGAGGCGATTTCGGCATACAACGCGCGCGCCACCGGGTCGGCAAACAGCGGGCCGATGTTCATGTAGTAATCGTGGGTCTGGTATTCCGCACCGGTGATCAGCGCCGCATGGATCTTGGTGATCAGCGCGGCGTTCTCCTTCTTGTAGTTGTCGCGCAGGTCATCGCCGGGGGCACGGTGGTGCTCGCTAGTGGGCCGGCCGGGCACGATGTCCGTGTAGCCTTGCAAGATGTTGTTGGCGTCTTTGCCTTCCAATCGATCAAGCATGGCCGAGTAACGATAGAGGTGGTCGAAATCTTCCAGCAGGCCGAAACGATAGGTCTGCGCCTGATAAGGGTCGGGCTCGTTCTGGGCGACGGCGGCAGTCACTTCGATGGCGACCTGTTCGTAGGCCACGGTGGTTTCAAGCGGCGAATGATCAGCCGACAGCAGCCAGTTTATCGCGGTCATCTGATGCTGCTCGGCGCGCCTTACCTGGGCCAGGGGCAGTTGCAATTCCTTGTGGAAACGCGCGCCGAAATGCTTGAGGCGCAGCGCGTCGGATTCGACGCCGTTCATCAGGATCACCCGCACTCGCGTGAACGCATCGTCATCCAGTTTGCTGATGGGTTTGCCGGCCAGGTCACGCCAGGTAAACGTCTGCTTGTCCAGCGGCGTCCCTTTGTTATCCAGCAGGTTGTCGATTTTGGTCATGGGTCATTTCTCCTTCATCAGAGGCCTCGCGATACGCCGTCGATACAACAGCAGCGGGGACAAAACGAACGACCTTGGGAAATTGCGCGGCTCTCCGTGCAGACGATGAGCGGTCGTATAAGTGGATGAAATGCCGCTTGATTTTCCGCTCATCCGGTGACGATAAGGATTTTCGAACCAAGCTTTGGCGCGTCGGCTCGGAGCTACATAACACCGCCGCAACCGACTGAAGACGACTCGTTTTTTGCGGCTTCAACGGCGGGTTGTAGTCAATATCTGCCTGGAGTTTTCGCGATGTGTGAATGTTTCGTTCAGCCCGTTTCTTCCAAGGATTCCCTTGCGTTTTTTGCCCAGCGCGACCCCTTCGGTGCCAACCCATCAAGCTTGTCCGCCGACAGCCTTCACGCTGCGGCGGAGCCCGCGCTGCATGAGCGACAAAGCGTGATCAAGCCGAACATGCAGGTCAGCGCCATACGCAACCGTGGCGGGCGCCTGGAGTGCATCAAGGTGCGCTGGGGTTGGTCGCCCGTGTGGTCGATGGGCACGATGCCGCCGCTGACCCACCTGCCCTTGCACCTGGTGATGCGCTCCAAGGTGTTCGACCGGATCAAGCGCGACGGTCGCGTCCTGGTGGCGGTGGATGGCTGGTACGAAGCCGCCGCGGAGACTGGCGCGCACGCCCAGTCCAAGCGCCTGAGCTATACGACGTCGCGGCAATCCTCACCGATCTTCCTCGCCGCCCTGGCCCAGGCCAGTGAAACGCCCAACGGCTGTGACGGGCTGGCCCTGGTGACCTACGGCGACATGGTCAATCAACAGCAGCGACTGCTGGCCTTCACCGGCGAGAACGCCCTCGAATGGTTGCGCCCGGAGCTGGATTGGGAACAGGCCCGCGACATGGCCGCCCACGTAGCGGTCGCCGAACCGCAACTGGAGCACGTGCTGACCGCCAAGCGAATGGTCCAGGGCCGACGGTGACGGCGGCTCGAACCGGAGGAAGTGGCTGACAGCCCGAAGATCGGCGTTAAACTGGCAGGCCAGTCGTTTTGACGCGACTGGCCTCCTTTCTTTTCGAGCACGAGACTTCCATGGCGAACCAAGACATCACGTTCACCCCCGACCCGGACGCAGACTCCATCTCCTCCGACGTCGCCGGTTTCGGCGGCTTGCTGGTTTCCACCCAGATCCCGACCCGCGCCGACGGCAGCCTGGAGCTGGGCGACATCACGGCGCAGAGCGAATGCACGTTGCAGGCGCTCAAGAGCGCCCTCGAACGCGCCGGCAGCTCCATGGACCGCGTGTTGCACTTGACCATCTACCTGACCGACATAGCCGATCGCGCGGCTTTTAATGAAGTCTACAAACGCTTCTTCGCCAAGCCCTGGCCGGTGCGCGCCGCGGTGGGCGTGGCGGCGCTGGCGGTGGAAGGCATGAAAGTGGAAGTGACGGCGATGGCGGCGAAGGGCTGAGCGCACGGTCTTACGAATCAGTCTCGTGGCGAGGGAGCTTGCTCCCGCTGGCCTGCGCAGCAGGCCCAAGCTTTTTTGCCAAGGCAGAAATTTTTGGGGCGGCTTCGCCACCCAGCGGGAGCAAGCTCCCTCGCCACGGGGGTTTTGTTAAGGCTGGCTCCCAGCTTCAACATCGGTGTTTTGTTAAGGCTGGCTCCCAGCTTCAACATCGGTGTTTTGTTAAGGCTGGCTCCTAGTCCAACAGGGGCTGTGTTTATTCAGTTGTAGGATCCTTCGGGTTTGGGCTACATCGTCTTGCTCCATTGCCTACGACTACGCCAGAATCCACCGGCTTGTGCGTCTTGAGGGCGGGCTTTACTGTTTCACGGTCGCTGAAAAATCAGCGATCGGGTTTGGTAGCCCGGTTTTCCATGTGACGCACAGCTTCACTTTCTGCGAATGCCCTTCAGCATTTGCATAAATGGTGGCCATGCGTAGGGCGTCTTCGGGCGCGCCGGTGTTCATGTGGACCGGTCTACCAACCTTCGTATGGCCGCCACCCTTCGTTTGGTAGCGAGGGGTCATGGCTTCTCTAAATTCCACATGAGACTCCATCTATGTTCAAAGCAACCCCAAACCCGCCAAACACCGAACCCGCCCAACTCTTCACCGTCATCAACGGCATCGACACCGAAGCCCTGCTCGCCAACCTCAGCGAAACCCTCGCCTCGGCCAATGCCATGGTCACCGACCTGGCCTTCGACCTGGACGGCTCGCGACGCCACATTGCCCTGGGCATCCAGCAACTGATCGAGCTGAGCGGGCTGCTGGCGAACCGCGCGCTGGATAACGTCGAAGCCCGCTAGCCGTCATCACCCGAAACCCTGTGGGAGCGAGCTTGCTCGCGATAGCGGTGGCACAGTCAGCTTCACGTCCAACTGACCCACCGCCATCGCGAGCAAGCTCGCTCCCACATTGGGTAAGCAGGACCAGAAGGTTCCAATCCCATCCTCTGATCCCCGCCTATACTTCTCTGCCAATCCCCCCCGGGGCCTGCACTTCCAACAATAAAAAGCAGAGGTGGAACATGGTCTGGCAACAAGTCTACGATCCCTTCGGTAATGCGGTGCTGTCGACGCTGTTGGCGGCGGTTCCGGTGGTGGTGATGCTGGCGGCCCTGGCGTTCTTTCATGTCAAGGCGCACCTGGCGGCGTTGTACGCCCTGGCCTCGGCGCTGCTCATCGCGATTTTCGCCTTCGGCATGCCCGCCGACATGGCCGGTTCGGCGGCCCTTTATGGTGCGGCCAACGGCCTGCTGCCGATCGGCTGGATCGTGCTCAACATCATCTTCCTGCACCGGCTGACCACCGAGAACGGTTCGTTCAAGGTCCTGCAGGATTCCCTGGCGCGCATCACCGACGATCGGCGTCTGCAATTGCTGCTGATTGCCTTCTGTTTCGGTGCCTTCTTCGAGGGCGCGGCGGGCTTCGGCACGCCAGTGGCGGTGACCGGGGCGATCCTGATCGGGCTGGGCTTTTCGCCGCTCGCCGCCTCGGGCCTGGCGCTGATCGCCAACACTGCGCCAGTGGCGTTCGGCGCGCTGGGTACGCCGATCATCACGCTCGCCAAGGTCACCGGGCTGGATGAAATGGAGCTGTCGATGATGGTCGGCCGACAGTTGCCGTTTTTCTCGGTGATCGTGCCGTTCTGGCTGATCTGGGCGTTCGCCGGTTGGCGCAAGATGCTCGAAGTCTGGCCGGCGATCCTGGTGGCCGGCGTCAGCTTCGCCATCCCGCAGTTCCTGGTCTCGAACTACCACGGCCCGATGCTGGTGGACGTGATAGCCGCGCTGATTTCCATGGCCTGCCTGACCGGTTTCCTCAAGGTCTGGAAACCGGCCACGGTGCATACCTCGGCGGCGTTGTCAGGCCGGCACGATGATTCGAAGATCGACCCCAGCGAGCAACAGACGCCGGTGGCCAGCGGCGCCTTCGCCAGCGATAACCGCCCCGCCGTGCTGCGGGCGTGGATGCCGTGGATCATCCTCACGGTCTTCGTGTTTGCCTGGGGCACCCAGGGCTTCAAGAATCTGTTCGACACCCGCCCGGCCCTCGACCCGCAGACCCAATCGGCCAGGCTCGATCCCCAGGGCAAGCCAATGCGCGAGGCGAATCCGATCTTCTCGCCGCTGCTGACCTTCGGCACCATCCACCAGCAAATCGAAAAGGTCCCGCCGGTGGTGCCCCAGCCGAAAACCGAGGAAGCGGTCTACAAGTTCAACTGGTTTACCGCCACCGGCAGCGGCATCTTCCTGGCGGCCATTCTCGGCGGCTTGCTGATGGGCTATTCGATCCCGCAACTGGCGCGCCAATACCTGCGAACGCTGTGGGTGGTGCGCTATTCGCTGATCACCATTGTCGCCATGTTGGCGTTGGGCTTTCTTACGCGCTATTCGGGCCTGGACGCGACCATGGGCCTGGCGTTTGCCGCGACGGGCATCTTCTACCCGATGTTCGGCACGCTGCTGGGCTGGCTCGGCGTGGCGCTGACCGGTTCGGACACGGCGTCAAACGTGCTGTTCGGCGGTTTGCAACGGGTCACGGCAGAGCAGTTGGGAATCAGCCCGGTGTTGATGGCCGCCGCCAATAGTTCCGGCGGGGTGATGGGCAAGATGGTCGACGCCCAGTCGATCGTGGTCGCCTCCACCGCGACCCGCTGGTACGGCCACGAAGGGGAAATCCTGCGCTACGTGTTTTTCCACTCGGTGGTGCTGGCGATTCTGGTGGGCGGGCTGGTGACGTTGCAGGCGTATGTCGAGCCGTTCAGTCACATGGTGGTGGGAGGAAAGTAACCTGGAAATGAACCAGCTTTTGTGGCGAGGGAGCTTGCTCCCTCGCCACGGGCGGACTTACCTGGTCGGGCTTACTGAACGTTCTTCAGCTTGACCACATCACCGGACACCGAAGTGGTGTAGCCGGTCAGGACCCAGGCCCAGAACCAGTTTTCCTGGACTTGAGTGTTGATCATGGCGTCGCCGCCCTTTGCCTTGATCGCGGCGGTCTGGGCGCGCACGAAACGGTTGTTCTGGCGGATCGGGATCACGCCGAACAGCAACAGGCCGGTGGCCTTGGCTTCACTGTGGCCAACCACGGTGTATTGGCTGCTGTCGTATTGCTGGGTTTTCATCGGGGTGCCGGTGCAACCCGCCAGGACCAGGCCGAACAGTGCGCAGGCGACAACTTTGCTGAATTGTTTCATTTGATGCTCCATGGGAAAACGCCCGGGATCCGTCTCTCGGGCGGCGCGTACTCTAACCGATCAGCAACAAAAAGACACAACGTCACTCCCCCCAATTACGGGCCTGAGAGGCTCATCGCAGAGCCATCCGTCAGTTGGGCCTCCAGCGAAGCAGACTCCCGTCGATAGCATGAAAACTACGCCACGGAAGGCAATTCATTGTCTTGACGACCGCCAGATACGGCCGGTCCCGTTGGAGGATTTCATCATGATTGACGTGACTGTCTGGAGCGTTACCCTGCCGGTGCAAACGCCCGCGCAGGTCGTGGCGACCAAAGCCATGCCGAGTCTGAACAACAAGTATTTCGACAATAACGGCCAGAGGATCATCTTCTGGGCGCCTGTCACCGGCTCCCATACCGGTAACAGCGATTACCCGCGTTCCGAATTGCGGGAAACCAGCAAAGACGGGAAACATCGCAACTGGCGCTACAACAGCGGCACCAACACTCTCAAGGGTGAATTGTCGGTGAACCAGGTGCCTTCGGAAGGCCGTGTGGTAGTGGCGCAGATTCACGCCAAGGAGGCGCCGACGCCGTTGTTGAAACTGGTTTACCGCTACGAAAAAGGCGTCGGCAATATCGACGTGGAATACCGCTTCAAGCCCAAGGACAAAAAAAGCCCGGTGATCATGACCGTGCCCAAGGTGCCGTTGAACAAATCGTTCTCGTACACGCTGCAAATGGACAAGCAAGGCCAACTGTCGGTGCTGATCGGCAGCAGTGGCAAACAGGTGAAACTGGACAAGTCCTGGCAAGGCTACGATTTCTACTTCAAGGCCGGCGTCTACACCTTGGATAACAAGGGCAGCACCAGTGAAGGCGGAAAAGTGACCTACACCAAACTGAGCGCCAGCCACAAGTGACTGGCGTTCTTTCCCCACTCAAGCCTTGGACGGCGCCACGACCGCTTGCCGGCCGCTGAAGGTCAGCAGGAAGCAGACGAATACCACCAGGGCAAAACCGGCCGGGAACAGCCAGATGCTTTTCCAGTCGTGGCCGCCTTCCACCACAAAGTGATCGGTCACCTGCCCCGCCACCCAGAACCCGATCAACATGCCCACTCCGTACGTCGCCAGGGTGATCAGCCCCTGGGCCGAGCTGCGCAGGTGCGCGGGCGCCTTGGCGTCCGTGTAGATCTGCCCCGAGACAAAAAAGAAGTCGTAGCAGATGCCGTGCAGCGCAATGCCGGTGAACAGCATGAACGCCAGCCCGCCGTTGTCGCCGTAGGCGAACAGCACGTAGCGCAACGCCCACGCCAGCATGCCCACCAACAGCGCCAGCTTGATACCGAAGCGCTGGATGAACAGCGGCAACAGCAGCATGAACAGCACTTCGGACACCTGCCCGATGGCCATTTTCGCCGTCGGGTTGGTCATGCCGGTTTCCGCCAGGAACGGGTTGGCGTTCTGGTAGTAGAACGCCAACGGGATGCAGATCAGGATCGAGGCGATGAAGAACACCAGGTAGCTGCGGTCCTTTAACAGGCCTAACGCGTCGAGCCCCAGCGACTGCTTGACGGCGCCAGCGCTCGCCTGCGCCTTGAGCGGCGCGGTGCCTGGCAGCGTGAAGCTGTAGAGCCCAAGGAGCAGCGAGGCAATGGCCGCCATGAGGAACGTATTGCGCAGGCCGCCGGCCGAGATCGCCTCGCGTGAGTCCCAGGCGAAGACAAAACTGATCACCACGCCGGCGACGATCCAGCCGACCGTGCCCCAGACGCGGATACGCGAGAACTCCAGCGCCGGATCACGCATCTGCCGGAATGCCACGGAATTGACCAGGGCCAGGGTCGGCATGTAGATCACCATGTAGGCCAGCACGTACGGATAGAACGCGTTGAAATCCGCCGCCGAGTACAGCTGATACAACAACACCGCGCCCACCAGGTGCAGCACCGCCAGGATGCGCTCGGCGTTGAAGTAGCGGTCGGCAATCAGGCCGATGACGAACGGCGCGATGATCGCGCCCCAGGATTGGGTGGCGAAGGCCATGCCGATCTGCCCGCCGCTGGCACTCAGCGTAGTGGACAGGAACGTGCCAAGGGTGACGAACCAGCCGCCCCAGATAAAGAACTGCAGGAACATCATCACGCTCAGGCGTGCATTCATCGTGGTCATGGTAGTCACCGTTTTATTGTTGTTCTTATGAAAAATTGAAGCCTTGCATGCCCTCTGTGGCGAGGGGATTTATCCCCGCTCGGTTGCGCAGCGACCGCAAAATCTTATGACCGCTTCGCAGCCCAGCGGGGCGGCGGGACGTTTCGCTAAATCCCCTCGCCACAGGGGTTATGTCATTGGCACCGGGGGCAACCCCAGCAACCGCCGATTGGACGCTTCGTCCGCCGTGACACCGGCGAAATCATCGAACGCCTTGGCGGTCTTGCTGATCATGTGCCGCTGGATGAACGCCGCGCCTTCGGCCGCGCCCTGCTGCGAATCTTTCAGGCAGCATTCCCATTCCAGCACCGCCCAGCCGTCGAAGCCGTACTGGGTCAGCTTGCTGAAGATCGCCTTGAAATCGATCTGCCCATCGCCCAGGGAACGGAACCGGCCGGGGCGATCAACCCAAACCTGGTAGCCGCCGTAGACACCGGAACGGGCATCGGGGCGGAATTCGGCGTCCTTGACGTGGAACATGCGGATGCGGTCGTGGTAGCGATCGATGAAGCCCAGGTAGTCCATCTGTTGCAGCAACAGGTGGCTGGGGTCGTAGAGGATCGCCGCCCGTGGATGGTGATCGACGGCTTCGAGGAAACGCTCGAACGAGGCGCCGTCGTGCAGGTCTTCGCCGGGGTGGATCTCGTAGCACAGGTCGACGCCGGCCGCGTCGAAACAGTCGAGGATCGGCAACCAGCGCCGGGCCAGTTCGGCGAACCCTTGCTCGACCAGGCCGGACGGACGTTGCGGCCACGGGTACATATAAGGCCACAGCAACGCACCGGAAAACGTCGCGTGGGCCTTGAGGCCCAGGCGTTGGCTGGCACGGGCGGCGAGTTTCAGTTGCTCGATGGCCCACTCGGTGCGCGCCTCGGGCTGGCCGCGCAGGTGGGCCGGGGCGAAGTCGTCGAACAGCGCGTCGAATGCCGGGTGCACCGCCACCAACTGCCCTTGCAGGTGCGTCGACAACTCGCTGATCTCGACGCCGGCCGATGCGCAGACGGCCTTGAGCTCATCGCAATAATCCTGGCTCTCGGCGGCCCGGGCCAGGTCGATGTAGCGCGTGCCGAGGGTCGGCAGTTGAATCGCCTTGTAGCCCTGCGACGCGGCCCATCGAGCAATGTCGGCCAGGGTGTCGAACGGCGATTCATCGGACATGAACTGCGCCAGGAAAATCGCTGGCCCGCGCAGGCCGCTCGGTGTTTCGTCGGGGGTGCTCACAACTGCGATTCTCCGGTTTTCAGCGTGGTCCATTTCGCCTCGCCACGGTGATTGAGGATGGCGGCCTCAATGAACGCCATACCGCGCAAGCCGATTTCGATGCCGGGTACGCCAGGCACATCGGGGCCTTCGACGCGTTCGCGAATGGCCCGGGCGAAATCGCCGTAGAGGTTGGCCATCGCTTCCAGATAACCCTCGGGATGCCCGGCGGGCAGACGCATGCGGCGCGTTGCGGCCTCGCACAACCACGGCTGGCCAACCCCGCTACGCAGGATGCTCAGGGGTTGATCGAGGGCGCGATGGATCAGGCTCGACGGCTGTTCCTGGCGCCACTCCAGGGCGCCTTTGTCGCCGTAGACGCGGATCTTCAGCGGGTTCTCTTCGCCGGTGCAGACCTGGCTGGCCAGCAACACGCCGCTGGCGCCGCGTTGCATCTGGAATAACATCGCCACGTCGTCGTCCAGTTGCCGACCGGCGACATGCGTGCCCAGCGTGGCGCAAAGCTGTTGGATCGGTTGGTCGGCGACGAACTCCGCCAAGGAAAAAGCATGGGTGCCAATGTCACCAATGCAGCCGCCCAGCCCGGACTGTGCCGGATCGTCGCGCCATTCGGCCTGTTTGTTGCCTTGCGCGGCGACGTCCTGGCTGAGCCAGCCCTGAGGGTATTCGACGAACACTTTGCGCACCTGGCCGATCACGCCCGAGCGCACCATCTCCCGGGCCTGCCAGACCATCGGGTAGCCCAGGTAGGTGTGAGCCAGGCCGTAGAGACAACGGCTGCCCTGCAGCACGTCCCTGAGCGCGAGCAACTCCTTGAGGTTCAGTGCCGCGGGCTTTTCGCTGAACACATGGAAACCCGCCTCCAGTGC
The DNA here is from genome assembly GCF_051131995.1 of Pseudomonas sp. Z1-29. Lineage (NCBI taxonomy): Bacteria > Pseudomonadati > Pseudomonadota > Gammaproteobacteria > Pseudomonadales > Pseudomonadaceae > Pseudomonas > Pseudomonas sp. Z1-29. The sequence continues at coordinate 3,776,559 of NZ_CP071645.1, forward strand.
CTGGCGGGCAATGGGCGCGTGGAGATGGTTGGGGGTGACGATCACCAGCAGTTCCATGCGCTGGTCCAGAGGCAGCAGCGCCTCGGCGTCGAGCATCTGCTGCCAGTCGTGATAACAGCGGGACGCGGCCAGCCCCAGGGCTTCTCCGGTCTGCCGGTTATTCTGCGGGTCACGGCTGAACGCGCCGCACACCAGCTCGAAACCACCGTCCAGGCCCGCGGCCTGACGATGGGCCTGGCCGATGAACGCGCCCTCCCCACCGCCGACGAAGCCCATTCTTATTTTTGGTGCTACAGGTTTCATCGCGATTCTCTTTTGTCCGGACTGATGATGTAACCGGTTACATCATGAGCGGAAATCTAGGCCTGGTTTAGCTTCATGTCAAACCCTGGAAGATGCCGATGAGCATTTGTCAGGCTTCGAACCTGCGGTAAGCTCGCGGCCATGCCTGCGTCTCCAGGCGCCGAATCGAGGTGATCTTGTCGAATATCCGTGAAGTGGCCCGGCTGGCCGGTGTTTCCGTGGCCACGGTGTCGAGGACGTTGAAATCACCCGAACGCGTGCTGCCGGAAACCCGCGACAAGGTCAACGCCGCGGTGGCACAGGCCGGTTATCGACCGAACCTGATGGCGGTGCAGTTCCGTTCCCGCCGTACCGGCAACCTGGTGATCCTGGTGCCGGCGATCGCCAATACCTTTTTCGCCCGGGTCATCAGCGGTGCCCAACAGGCGGCGCAAGCGGCCGGCTATCGACTGCTGCTGTGCGATACCCAGGGCCGCGAAGCCATCGAGCAGGAATTCGCCGCGCTGGTCTACGCCCACCAGGCCGACGGGGTGATTCAATTGCGCGCCAGCGACCCCTTTGTCGCACTGCCGCCCGGCGCCGACGCGTTGCCGCTGGTCAATGCCTGCGAAGTGGTCAAGGACGCGCCCTACCCGACCATCAGCCTGGACAACCGCAGCGCCGCCCGCGCCATGACCGAGCACCTTATCGGCCTCGGCCACCGACGCATCGGCATCATCAAGGGCCCTCGCAGCAGCCCGTTGACCCTCGATCGCGTCGCCGGCTACCAGGACGCCTTGCAAGACGCCGGCATCGCCATCGTCCCCGAGCTGATCTGCCACGGCGACTTCACCCTCAAGGCCGGCTTCGACGGCGCCAGCGCCATGCTCGCCCTGGCCGAGCGTCCCAGCGCGCTGTTCTGCGAGAACGATGAGATGGCCATCGGCGCGCTCAAGCGCATCAAGCAGACGGGCCTGCGGGTGCCCGAGGACATCTCCCTGGTGGGTTTTGACGACATCCCGTTCGCCGCCTATTGCGATCCGCCGCTGACCACCATTTCCCAGCCAGCTGAAACCTTTGGTCACAAAGCCGTAGAAATGCTCATCGCCCTGATCGAGAAAAGATCCATCGCCCAGCGGCACGTGCTCCTGCCGTTCGAGCTGACCGTACGCGGCAGCAGCGCAGCGCCAGGCTCCAGCATGGCCTGATCAGGCCCATCGGAGTTGTCGACTCGCCATCAGGCCCGTTTCGACTACAGTGGAAAGACTCTGCAAAAGCCATAACAAGACGGAGAGTCGCCATGCCAATCAGCAAACGCTTCATTTCCCTGGCCGCCACCGCAGCCGTGATGGTCACGACCACGGCCTATGCTGCGCCAGCGTACATCAACATTCTGACCGGAGGCACCAGCGGGGTGTATTACCCGATTGGCGTCGGGCTCTCGCAGATCTACAGCAGTGGCATCAAGGATTCCAAGACGTCGGTCCAGGCCACCAAGGCTTCGGTGGAAAACCTGAACCTGCTGCAAGCCGGACGCGGGGAGTTGGCGTTCGCCTTGGGCGACTCGGTGGCGGACGCCAAGAATGGGGTGGAAGACGCCGGCTTCAAGGCGCCCTTGACCAAGCTGCGGGCCATCGCTGGCGCCTACCCCAACTACATACAAATCGTCGCCAGCCAGGAATCAGGCATCAAGACCCTGGCCGATCTCAAGGGCAAGACCGTTTCGGTCGGCGCAGCGAAATCCGGCACCGAGCTCAACGCCCGGGCAATCTTCAAGGCCGCGGGCCTGACCTACAGCGATATGAAGGTGCAATACCTGCCATTCGCCGAGTCGGTGGATCTGATCAAGAACCGCCAGTTGGATGCCACGCTGCAATCTTCCGGCCTGGGCATGGCAGCGATTCGTGACCTGGCGTCGACCATGCCATTGAACTACGTATCGATTCCCACCGATGTCGTGGCAAAAATCGGTAACCCGGCCTATTTGAGCGCACAAATCCCGCCCAACACGTACGACGGACAAACTGACGCCGTGCCCACCGTCGCCATCACCAATATCCTGGTGACCCGCGAGGATGTGCCGGACGAAGTGGCCTATCAGATGACCAAGCTGCTCTTCGACAACCTCAATCGCCTGGGCACGTCCCATTCGGCGGCGAAAGACATTTCCCTGAAAAACGCCGCGAAGAACCTGCCGATAGCCCTGCACCCTGGCGCCGAACGCTACTACAAGGAAGTGGGCGCGCTGTAGACCCCTGGGGCGGCAACGGCGTAAACCGCCGTTGCCGTGTCGTGTTTCGCACCGGCTACAGACAACAGGCAGGCACCTTATGAGTGAAGACCAGCACGGCATCGCCACGGACCCACGGGACTGGCCGAAGACGCTGTTCTATGTAGCGTTGCTGTTTTCCATATTCCAGATCGTCACCGCAGCCTTCTCCCCGGTATCGAGCATCGTGCTGCGGGCGGTGCATGTGGGCTTTTTGCTGTGGGTGGTGTTCTTGAGCTACCCGGCCCATGGCAAGCAACGGCCCTGGCAACCCCTGGCCTGGGCGTTGGGGCTGGCGGGGATGGCGACCGCGCTCTATCAGTGGGTGTTCGAGGCCGACCTGATCCAGCGCTCCGGCGACCTGACGAGCGCCGACATGGTCATCGGCATCGTCCTGATCGTGCTGGTATTCGAGGCGGCGCGGCGGGTGATGGGCATCGCCTTGCCGATCATCTGCGGCCTGTTCCTAGCCTATGGCCTGTTCGGCGAACACCTGCCGGGCGACCTGGCGCATCGCGGCTACGGCGTGGACCAGATCATCAACCAATTGGCGTTTGGCACCGAAGGGTTGTACGGCACGCCGACCTACGTATCGGCCACTTATATCTTCCTCTTCATCCTGTTCGGCGCTTTCCTGGAAAAGGCCGGCATGATCAAGCTGTTCACCGATTTTTCCATGGGCCTGTTCGGCCACAAACTCGGCGGCCCGGCGAAGGTGTCGGTGGTGTCATCGGCGCTGATGGGCACCATCACCGGCTCGGGCATCGCCAATGTGGTGACGACCGGCCAGTTCACTATTCCGCTGATGAAACGCTTTGGCTACAAGGCCGCGTTCGCCGGCGGCGTGGAAGCGACATCGAGCATGGGCAGCCAGATCATGCCGCCGGTCATGGGTGCGGTGGCGTTCATCATGGCCGAGACCATCAACGTGCCGTTCGTGGAAATCGCCAAGGCGGCCTTGATACCCGCCTGCCTGTATTTCGGCTCGGTGTTCTGGATGGTGCACCTGGAGGCCAAGCGTTCGAACCTCAGAGGTCTACCCAAGGATCAGTGCCCGAGTGCCTGGGGCGCGGTCAAGGAAAACTGGTATCTGCTGATTCCACTGGCAGTGCTGGTCTATCTGTTGTTTTCCGGGCGCACTCCGCTGTTCTCCGGCATGGTCGGGCTGGCATTGACGGCTATTGTGATTCTCGGCTCGGCGATCATCCTCAAAGTATCGAACTACGCCTTGCGCTGCGCGTTCTGGGTCGCACTGGGGATTCTCTGCGTCGGCTTCTTCCGGTTGGGTATCGGAATCGTGTTCGCGGTGATCGGCGTGCTGGTGGTGGCTTGCTGGTTCATGCAAGGCACGCGGGAAACCCTGGTCATCTGCCTGCATGCATTGGTGGATGGTGCCCGGCACGCCGTTCCGGTGGGGATCGCCTGCGCCTTGGTTGGCACCATCATCGCCGTGGTTTCGCTGACGGGCGTGGCGTCCACTTTCGCCGGTTACATCCTGGCCATCGGCAAGGACAACCTGCTGCTGTCGCTGATCCTTACCATGCTTACCTGCCTGGTATTGGGCATGGGCATCCCGACCATCCCCAACTACATCATCACCAGCTCGATCGCCGCGCCAGCCCTGTTGGAACTGGGCGTGCCGCTGATCGTATCGCACATGTTCGTGTTCTATTTCGGCATCCTCGCCGACCTGACCCCTCCGGTGGCCCTGGCCTGTTTCGCCGCCGCGCCCATCGCCAGGGAGAGTGGCCTGAAGATCAGCTTCTGGGCCGTGCGCATCGCCCTCGCCGGCTTCGTCATTCCGTTCATGACGGTCTACAACCCGGCGCTGATGCTCCAGGGCGACAATCTCTGGATGACGGCGTACATGCTGATCAAGACCTTGCTCGCGGTCGGCCTGTGGGGCATGGCGTCTACCGGTTTCCTGCAACAGAAGATGCCGGTCTGGGAACGGCTGATGTGTTTTGCCGCCGGGGCATTGTTGGTGGTGGCGCTGCCGTTGACCGATGAAATCGGCTTTGTCCTGGGGGCGCTGTTGATCGGGCAGCATCTGTGGCGCGCACGTCGCGGCGGACAGGCCTTGGCGTGATCGGCTTGTGCCTGGGCCTGTCCGGAGTGATCTGGGCGCAGCTTGAACTCAGCGAGTTCACCTTGGCGTGGGATCACACCATCGAGAAGATCCGTTGGGAGGAAGACTACCGTGTCACCGAAACGGGCCTGGTCCTGGGCGAAGCCAGGATCAAGGGCAACGGTGCCGGCATGGAGATTCCGGAAAATGCCCGGCTGGAAAACGGCAGTTGGCACTACTATCGACAACTGCCGCCGCTGCAACCCTTGAAGCTGGGCCGCACGCCCCAGGCCGGCGATTACCAACTGTGTCATGCCGGCCATTGCCAGCCCATGGCGCATTGGCTCGGCCCGCCCACCGTGGAACACCCCTCGGTAGAACTGTGGAGCTGCGAACGGCGCTCGATCATTCAGCGCTGATCGACCGCCACGCCGCCTGCGCCAGTAACTCCCGATGGGCCTTGGGGCTGGTCGGCACTCGCCCCGCCAGCCAGGCACGGCAATAACTTTCCGACGCGCCGATGATCAGCGAAAACATCAGCTCGGCCGGATAACGCTTGAGCGCCTGGCCCTGCTCCGCCGCGCTCAGCCACTGCCAGAGCTGGCCGTTGCGCGTGCTGTTGCGGCTGGCGAGTTCGTCCTTGAACGGTCCCTTGGTCACGGCAAAACGCGCGTGATACTGGAAACGCGCCCATTCCGGCTGGCTGTCGACCCAATCGACATAGCTGAAGATCAACGCTTGCACGCCCTGTTCGGCCGTCGTCGCCTCGGCCAGGTATTGCTCGCGCAAGTGCGCCTGGTCGTCCAGCGCGGTGAAGAACAGCGCCGCCACCAGGCCTTCCTTGTTGCCGAAGTGGTGGTAGATCGCGCCGACACTGGTCTGGCATTCGGTGCGGATCATTTCAATGGTGGTCGCCTCGATGCCCTGTTCGTTGAACAGCGCCAGGGCCTTGCTGAAGATATCGCGCTTGAGCTCGGCCCTTCTGCCGGGGAAGGCACGTTCGAGTAATTCCGTTGTTTGCATGCTGGGCTTAAACCGGTTCGTTGAAGGATCAGGCAGACGACTGCCCATGACGAAGTGAGCGCAGCTTGACAGATTCGCCAACAACAGAATACCGTTCCGTCACAGAATAATATTCTGTAACGGAAGATTGTTCCGCAAATCCCTTGTCAGTGAGGCTTCACATGAATCAGGTTCTCGGTATGTTCAACAGCGCAGGTCCCGATGCGTTCAGCAAAATGGCCTGTCAGATGGCACCTTACTTCTCCACTATCAATCCGCTGGTCACGGAGCTGCGCCAGGGCGCGGCGACTGTGCAGGTACCGTTTCGCAAGGAAATCACCAATCACCTGGGCACCGTGCATGCCATTGCCATGTGCAACGCCGCCGAGCTGGCCGCCGGGATGATGACCAACGTCTCGATTCCCGACGGCGCCCGGTGGATCCCCAAAGGCATGACCGTGGAATACCTGGCCAAGGCCAAGAGCGACGTGACGGCGGTGGCGAACGGCGATGAGGTGGACTGGCAGACCGAGGGCGACAAGATCGTGCCGGTGGATATTCATGACGTGGATGGCAAGAAGGTGTTCACGGCGCGGATCACCATGAATGTGAAGTTGGCTTGAAAAATCGGGGGCGTCTGGAAAGCCCTCTATCCAATAATTGGAAAATCGTGGCGAGGGGATTTATCCCCGCGCCACAAAGAGAGGTGCTCGGCTAACTGAGAGACGTTGCTGGGCTATTTTAATGGTCAGGCAAACGTCGCCCCGCGGGTGTTCACGAACAATGAGTACAACGAGTGGCTGCCGGCCATGAACAACCGGTTGCCCTCCCTGCCGCCGAAACAGATGTTGGGGCAGCGTTCCGGCAGGGAGATGTGCCCGATGGCCTTGCCCTCGGGGTTGAACACCCGCACACCGTCGAGTTTTTCCAGGTCGGCCTTGGGGTCGCCGTTTCCGCCCCAGCCGCACCAGAGGTTGCCGCTCTCATCGCACTTGATGCCGTCGATGGCGGCGTAATCCAGGCCTTCGATATGCTTGCGGCGCTCGCCCAAGGTGCCGTCATCCTTGACCGTGATTGCCCAGACCAGGCGGTTGGGCTTGGCCCGGCCTTCGACCACATAGAGAGTTTTTTCATCCGGGGAAAAGCACAGGCCGTTCGGCCCCGCCAGGTCGTCGATGACCCGGCTGAGCTTGCCGGTTTCACCGTCGATGCGGTACACCGCGTGCGGCTGCTCGGGGGTGACTTTGTGCCCCTCGTAGTTGTTGCCGGTCTGGAACGGCGGGTCGGTGAACCAGATCGAGCCATCCCGTTTGCAGACGATGTCGTTGGGCGAGTTCAACGGTTTGCCGTCGAAACGATCGGCCAGCACGGTGATCGTGCCGTTGTGTTCGGTGCGGGTGATACGCCGCCCTTCGGTCGACGTGGTCGAGCCTTCACAGACCAGCAACCGTCCCTGGCGATCACGGCACATGCCGTTGGAGAAGTTCGAATTCTCCCGATACACCGACAGCCCACCGGTGACTTCGTCCCAGCGCACGATGCGGTTGTTGGGGATGTCACTGACCAGCAGATACCGACCGTCGCCGATCCACACCGGCCCTTCGGCCCAGCGCAGGCCGCTGGCGAGTTTTTCCACGCTCGCGTTGAAGATGCGCAGGTCCATGAAGCTGGGGTCGAGGATATTGACCAGAGGGTCCGGATAACGCTGGCTCAGCGGTTCGGCCTGGGTCAGGCCGGGCAGGTTGCCAAGGGTCGCGGCCGCGGCCGAAACCACCAGGGATTTCTTGAGGAAGGTCCGGCGCGCCTGATCGGCGGTTGCAGGTTGCGAAGCATCCATAGTACGTCTCCGTTAATTATTATTGGACGGGGACGTTTGTTTTACCCTCTGATAGGACATCGTACAAGTTATTATCCTCGCCCGGCCCTGTCACTCGGGATGGAGTGGGATCCGAACGGTGAACGTGGTGCCTCCGCGCGCCTTCGAGTGGACTTCGATGGTCCCCTGGTGAGCCGCGACGATTGCCGAGGCAATGTAGAGGCCCAGTCCCAGGCCGGCCGTGGGGCCGTATTGCAAGTCGCCGCTGCGCAGCTGCCGGATCAAGGGATTGAAGATGCTGGCGATGGCGTCCTTCGCGATAGGCTTGCCCTGGTTGTTGATCGCGATGACGGCTTCATCCCCTTCGCGGCTCAACGATACCGTGATCGGCGCGCCCTCCGCGCCATGTTGCACGGCATTGCCGATCAGGTTGGAAAACACCTGTTCCATCCGCGCCGGATCGAACAGTCCTTCAAGCGGACCGTGCGGCTCGAAGAGGATGCTGCTTTCCGGATGATAGGCCCGTGCCTCTTCCACCATGCCTTCGCACGCTGCCACCAGGTCGCCGTTGAAGCGCTGTACCGGTATGCCTGCGCCCAGCTGGGTACGGGTGAAGTCCAGCAGGTCGCCAACAATCTTGTTCGCCCGTTTGACGCTGGTATAGATGCGCGAGGAAATCTTGGTGGCCTTGGCAGGCAGATCGCCGGCGCGCAGGAGCACTTCGGAACTCAGCAGGATTGCCCCCAGCGGGCTGCGCAGATCGTGTCCCAGGATCCCGAGGAAGATATTGCGCGCCGCATCGACCGCGCCGGAATAACTGACCACCGATTCCGCCAGGGCCTGGTCGACGGCTTCATTGAAGCGGATCACATCCGACATCGCCTGCGCCTGGTCCAGCTGGGCATGGGGCATCCACAACACCAGCACGCTGGTGCGCAACGCACGGTATTCCGAGACCATCTGTTCCACGGTAAAACCGGAAGACTGGCGAATGACAGCGTGGGTTTCCGCCGCGGTCTCGGCCTCCGCCGCCGGGGCTTCGCCCTGGGATTTGGCGATCTGCTCCTCCGGGGTCTGAGAGGTGCGCAGATCAATGGCGATGGTGCGCAGCATCTGCTCGGCATGGTCGCGCAGCGCTACCGCATCCATGCCGATGGAGGCCGGGGTGATGGTCCTGGCGAAGTCTTCCCACGCCTGGAGGATCGGTTCGATGTTGTCGACAATGAAATCAGCCAGGCGCATGGGTTGCTCCGCGGGAAACTCAGGGGGATCGGTGCCGGAAACAACACAGCGGTCAGCTGTTGTACAGCAAATCGCTGGGGGATGTACGCCGGTCTCTGGATTGGTTGAGCTGGTGGAGCTGGCGGCTGCTTTGCAGCCGAGCGGGAGCAGGCTCCCTGACCACGGGTGAGCTGCCAACATCTAGGGAGAGCGGGTTACGGGCGGGAGCCGGCGCTTGTCTCTCTCTGCTGGATCCGGTACAAATCTTCCGTTGTTGTACGACAACCTATAACTAAAAATAAACCACCGAAGCCTCGCTGCTGCGGTGGTACACCTTTGAGATTGCTGCCATGACCCGCCCCACCGTTGCCGCCGATGTTCCTATTCCTTTTTCCCGCCCTGTCGCTGTGCTCATCCTGCTCTGCATGGGCTGCGCTTTTGCCGGTAACCACGTCGCCGCGCGGGCGGCGTTCGATGACGGTGCCGGCGTGCTGCTGGCGATCCTGCTGCGCTCGGGCGGGACGTTGCTGGTGCTGGCGGCGATGGTCTTGTGGCAACGCCAGAGCCTGCGCCTGCCCGCCGGGGCCTGGCGCTGGCAGTTGGTGTTGGGCCTGTTGATCGGCGCCCAGAGCCTGTGCCTGTATTCGGCCGTGGCGCGGGTGCCGGTGGCGCTGGCGCTGTTGGTGGGTAACGTGTTCCCGATCCTGTTGGCGCTGCTGACCTGGGCGCTCGGCGGGCCGCGCCCCACTGCGCGTACGGCGATGTTGATGGGGATGATCCTGGTCGGCCTGGTGTTCGTGCTTGAAGTGCCGGCGCGGTTATCATCGCAGGCGGATGTCGGCCCGCAATGGCTATTGGGGGTTGGCCTGGCATTCTGCGCCGCGTGCGTGTTCGCTTGCGCGTTGTGGATCACCGATCACAAGCTGTCCCAGGTACGCGGCTCGGTGCGCAGCCTGCTGACGATTTTCATTGTGTTCAGCAGCGTCAACCTCGCAGGCCTGACCGGTGCCCTGCCCGGCGGCCTCGACCTGCCTGCCAGCAACACCGGCTGGCTCGCGCTCGCCACCCTGGTGGTGCTTTACGGCACCGGGTTCATCGTGTTGTTCATGTGCGTGCCACGCCTGGACATGCCACGCAATGCCCCGGTGATGAACATCGAACCGCTGGCGACCCTGCTGATTGGCTGGCTGGTGCTGGACCAGATGCTCAACCCGGGCCAGGTGCTCGGCGGCGCGATCGTGGTGACGGGCATTGTGTTGCTGACCTGGCGCAAGGCTGAGCGGGTCAAGGCGCCGGTGGCTGCACGCAATTGAACTGACTGAACGCTCTTTTGTGGCGAGGGAGCTTGCTCCCGCTCGGCTGCGACGCAGTCGCGAATTTCTTGGGCCTGCTTCGCAGGCCAGCGGGAGCAAGCTCCCTCGCCACAAAAGCATTGTGCGGTCAGGCGTTTATGTCTGGGTGCGCCGGAAACTAGTTTCAAAAGCCACAGTCCTACCCCAGCCCTGAACGAAGCGTTTCGGGCTGATTGGCGCCGTCTCCCGGCGCTCAGGCAATTCCCTTCCAGAGCTGTCCATCCATGCGCCACCTCGTTCGCTCTCGCCGTTTCGCTGCGCTGTGCCTCACGATCCTGTTTCCGTTGTTCCCCAGCCCGGCTCACGCCCGAGGCGAAGGACAACTGGTGAGTGCCATCAACGACTACCGCAGCCAGCCCCACCGCTGTGAATGGCAAACAGTGCGTGCTGCCCAACCCTTGGTGTTGCGCTCCAGCCTGGCCTTGCCCATCGGCTTCAGCGGTGGCTTGCGCGAAACCCTGAGCAGATCCGGCTATCAGGCCCGGTCAGTGCGCAGCATTCGCCTGACCGATGCGCGGGACGCCGAAGAAGCGTTCGAGAGACTGGCGGACGAGCATTGCGCAGCGCTGCTGGACGGCCAGTACGCCGACATTGGCGTCAATCGGGTCGGGGATGAATGGCGCGTTGTGCTCGCACAACCCATGGGCGGAACGCGGATCAGCGACACGCGCGACATCGGCGCGCCGGACAAAACGCTGCTGGCCCAGGTCAATGCCGCCAGGGCCAAGCCCCGCATGTGCGGGCGCCAGCGCTTTGCGGCGGCTCGGCCGCTGAGCTGGAACGCCGCGCTGGGAAGCGCTGCCCAGGGCCACAGTCGGTCGATGGCCCGCGGCAACTATTTTGCCCATCGCGACCCGGACGGTCGCTCCACATCCGAGCGGGCCAGGAGCGCCGGTTTTCGCGGACGCAAACTCGGCGAGAACATTGCCGCCGGACAACGTTCGCCAAGCCAGGCCATGCACGACTGGCTCGCCAGCCCCGGGCATTGCGCCAACCTGATGAACCCGATGTTCACCCAGGTCGGTGCGGCGTCGGCCAGTGACTCGAGCAGCGATGCCGGAGTGTATTGGACAATGGTGCTTGGCGCCCCGTGATGTAACGGACGGGTATCCCGTGGCGAGGGGGCTTGCTCCCTCGCCACGGAGGTTTATGCGAGCCTGGCATCCTCACACCGGCCGACGCACCGCCCTCACCTTCCCGCTGCCACCGCCGCCACAGAAAAACCGTTCGCCCCCGTCGGATTCCAGCCCCGACACACCGGTCCCGGGCGGCATCGTCACGCTTTCCAGCACTTGTGCCGTCTGCGGATCAATACGCCGCAGGTCACTCTCATCGTTTTCCCACGTCCCGTGCCAAAGCTCTCCGTCGACCCAGGTCACGCCCGTGACGAAGCGATTGGATTTAATGGTGCGCAGGACTTTTCCGTCGGCCGGGTCGATCTGGAGGATATTGCGCGCCTTGTACTGGCCGACCCAGAGCGATCCTTCGGCCCACGCCAACCCTGAATCATCACCGCTGTTGGGCGCCGGAATTGTCGCCAGTACCTCGCCGGTGCGTGGATCGATCTTGCGGATGCTGTCGCCAGCAATCTGGAACAGGTGCTCACCGTCGAACGCCGTGCCAGCGTTCGCCGGCACGTCGAGCGAATGCACGGTCTGGCCACTGGCGGGATCAAGTGCGTGGAGCTTTTCGCCTGAGGCGAACCAGACGCGCTCGCCGTCATGGCTTACGCCGTGGACACACTCGACGCCGGGAAAAGGGCCGTACTCACGCAGGATCTGTGCTTCTGAACGTTTCATTTCACTCGCCTCATCAGTGGGGTGTGATTGCATCCTAACCAGCCACTGGCAACGCAGTGAGTAACAATGCCGTCGCGAATCCAGGCATCGTTGGCGCCATCCAGCGCCGGGCCCTGGCACGACCGAACGCTTGCGCCTTGCCGCAGGCGGCGAGGGTTTCCAAGGCCCGCTGCACGCTGCGCTGGCTGTTGCCCAAGGCAAGCGCCAGGGCCGAACTGGACCAGGTTTCGCCATCGGCAAGCAGCGCCAGCACCGCGCCGTGAGGTTCTTCGACGACGCGCGCCAGCACCACGACCTCGTCGGCCTGGTTGGGAATCAGGATAAAACCGCGCCGGGTTGCCTTCACCTCGGCCAATGACCGCAGCGCCACCCGCAACCGCCCCATCTCGACCCGCAGCCGGGCGCGGTGGGACTCATCCGTCAGTTTCAAGCCGAAGGCCTCGGCCATGAGCGCTTCCCTCGATGCATCGCCTGGCCAGGCTTGGGCCAGCCCGCGGGCCAGGGCGAACAACACCGGGCGCCGGGCGAGGGAAACCTGGCTGCCAGCACTACTGACGCCGTACCGACATGCATCTACTACCAGCGCCGCACCGGCCAGCAGCACCTGTACCTCTTCAAGAATCAGCAAGTGCTCTTCGTTCCGGCTGATCAGACGCGCCGCCGGTGAGCTCAGCATGCGCCAGGCGCTTTCGATTTCGGCGTTCAGCGCGCTGATGCCCGTTTGCCGTGCGGCCTGCCCGGCCCTTTCCAGAGCGGCGTGGGCGGTTTGCGCTTGCAGGCGCCGCATGGCGATCCCCGCCGCCACCAGTTCACAAGCGGCTCGAGACGCCACAGGCAAGCTGCAAAGATTCAGATCAGCAAGCTTGCCCTCGGCCTCGCCAAGGCGACCGAGCAACAGCAGGCGGCGGATTTCAATCGCATGAGCATGCCCGACGTTCGCCCGGTCGCCGCAGGCTTCGAGCACCGTCCGCGCGGCGTCGAGGCGCTTCATGGGCCACGCCAGGTCACGGGAAGCCAAGGCGATTTCGCCCTCCGCCACGATACACCGTGCCCGCGCCACGGCCGCCTTGGGCCCGAACGCCGTACTTGCCCGGCGCATCAGGCTCCTGGCTTTGTCCAGGTCCCCCAGCTGCGCCATGGCGATGCCGCGCAGCGCGAGGGCCGGGGCATCGGTGCGCAAGGCGATGCGATTGAGCGCCGCCACTGGATCGCCCGCCGCCAATGCTCGCGCTGCTATGCTGATCGCGTAATCCATAAAACGACGGCCTTTGTGGCGAGGGAGCTTGCTCCCGCTGGCCTGCGAAGCGGGCCTGAAAATCTTGCAGTCGCTGCGCACTGGAGCGCCAGCCGGCCTGCTCCTCAGGCCAGGCAGTGAGTATCGCTACAGGCGAATCTCGGCGGCCCGTACTACATCGATGCGCGACACCGCGCTGCTCAGCCGCCCCAGTCGCTGGTTGTGATCGGCAATGATCTGCTCGGCCGACAGGCTGCCATTGTCCACCGTCGAATGCGCATCGGCGGCCAACACCACTTCGTACCCCAGGGCATGGGCCTGGCGCACGGTGGCATTGATGCAGTGATCGGTCTGCAGCCCGCAGATCACCACGCGATCAATGCTTCTGGCCTGCAACAGCGCCAGCAGGTCGGTCTGGTAGAACGCGTCCGCCGTGGTCTTGCGCACGCGCAAGTCATCCGCGGCGGTGAGCAGGCCGTCGGCCAATTGCCAGGCGGCACTGCCATAAGCCAACGAGCCCTCAAGTTCTTCGTGCTGGACCAGGATCACCGGCAAGCCGACAGCCCGAGCCCTGGCACTGAGGTCGTTGATGGTGCCGAGCAGGCGTGGGCTGTCGAAGCATTCCTCTTCGCCCGTGCACAGCCCGGCCTGGACGTCGATAATCAGCAATGCGCTGCTCATGCTTGCCTCTCCGAGCGCTCAGTAGCCCAACGATAACCCGGTGTTGCGACGCGGATCGTTGGCACCGTAGAAACGATTCTTGCCCACGGGCTTGCCACCCAGTGACGGCGCGCCCACCAGGATCGCGGCGATGTGGTTGGGGTCCTGCGGGCCGGCGAACTTGTGACCCCAGCTTTCCAGCAGCTTGAGCGTATCGGGGCTGGCGGCGAAGGTTTCCAGGTTGGTCTCCTCCGGCATCCACTGCTGGTGGAAGCGCGGTGCGTCCACCGCTTCCTGAAGGTTCATGCCGTAGTCGATCACATTGAGGATGGTCAGCAGGGTCGCGGTAATGATGCGGCTGCCGCCCGGCGTGCCGACGACCATCACGGTCTTGCCGTCCTTGGTGACAATGGTCGGGCTCATGGACGACAGCGGCGCCTTGCCCGGTGCGATGGCGTTGGCCTCGCCCTGTACCAGGCCGTACATGTTGGGCACGCCGACCTTGGCGGTGAAATCGTCCATTTCATCGTTGAGGATCACCCCGGTCTTGCTCGCCATCACGCCGGCGCCGAACCAGTCGTTGAGGGTGTAGGTGACGGAAACGGCGTTGCCCCATTGGTCGATGATCGAATAGTGGGTGGTGTTGCTGCCCTCGTGAGGCGCCACGCCGGGTTTGATCTTGTGCGAGTCGCCGGCCTTTTGCGGCTCGATCGCGGCGCGCAGTTTTGCCGCATAGTTCTTGTCCAGCAGATGGTCGATGGGGTTCTGCACAAAATCCGGGTCGCCCAGGTAGCTGTTGCGATCGACATAGGCGTGACGCATGGCTTCGATCTGGTAGTGCATGCCCTGGGCCGAATGGAAGCCCAGGTCTTTCATCGGATACCCGTCGAGGATATTCATGATCTGGCACAGCACCACACCACCGGAACTGGGCGGTGGTGCGGAAATGATGTGATAACCGCGGTAGTCGCATTCCACCGGGCCCAGCTCGCGGGTCTTGTATTTGTCCAGGTCGGCCTGGGTGATGATGCCCTTGTTGGCCTGGCTGGAAGTCACCAGGGCGTCGGCCACCCAGCCTTTGTAGAAGCCGTCGGCGCCTTTGGCGGAAATTTCCCGCAGGGTCCTGGCGAGGTCTTTCTGCACCAGTTTCTGGCCGGCCTGCATCGGCTCGCCGTTGTGCAGGAAGATCGCGCCGGAATCGCGCATGTCCTTTTTGAACACGTCCGTGGCGGTCTCCAGCAGGTCGACATCACCTTGTTCGAGGACAAAACCCTCCTCGGCGAACCTGATCGCCGGGGCGATCAATTCCTCCCGGGGCTTGCTGCCGTATTTCTTCAGCGCCAGCTCCATGCCGGACACCGTGCCGGGCACGCCTACCGCCAGGTGGCCGCGGGTGCTGAGCTCGGGAATGACGTTGCCGTCCTTGTCCAGGTACATGTCGGCGGTGGCGGCCGATGGCGCTTTTTCGCGGAAATCCAGGAATGTCTTGCGGCCATCCGCCATCTGCAGCGTCATGAAGCCGCCACCGCCAAGGTTGCCCGCCGCCGGGTAGACCACCGCCAGGGCGTAGCCCACCGCGACTGCCGCATCCACCGCGTTGCCACCGTTCTTGAGCACATCGACGCCGACGTGGGTCGCCAGGTGCTGGGCGGTGACGACCATGCCGTTCTCGGCGGCAACCGGGGCCTGGGACGCAGCATGGGCAGTCAGGCAGTAAAGGGAGAGCGAAGTGGCGATGAGGGTCCGGGCCAGGGATTCGAACTTCATGAGTCGGTCTCTTCTTGTTTTAGGGTCGGGATCGCTTCAAAAGCACACACGAGTATGGCTCGGTTTAAACAATATGCCTGTTTACTGTAGGCTCGTGTGCTTGATCATCCTCGCACAAGGACATCGCCGATGACGCTGCGAATCGAACGCACGGACGCTCCCACCGATGAACAACGCCAGGCTATCCTCGCGCCGCTACGCGCCTATAACACGGCTCAGACCGGTGGAAGCGCGCCGGAACTGGTCGCCTGGCTGGTGCGCGACGAGCACGGCGAAATCGTCGGCGGACTCTACGGCCGAATATTTTTTCGTTGGCTCTATATCGAACTGCTGGTAGTGCCTGAACAGGCCCGGGGCCAAGGCACGGGTTCGCAGCTGATGCAGATGGCCGAACAGCTGGCCAGGGAGAAAGACTGCGTAGGTATCTGGCTCGACACCTTCGACTTCCAGGCGCCGGACTTCTATCGTCGGCATGGTTTCACCGAGTGCGGGCAGATCGACGACTACCCGCCGGGGCATCAGCGTTTCTTTTTCCAGAAACGCCTGCCGAACGCTGACTGACCACCCATCCGCTGTGGGACATCCCCTGTGGGAGCGAGCCTGCTCGCGAAAGCGGTGGGTCAGTCAAATGCTATGCAAGAAGATAAACGGCTTTCGCGAGCAGGCTCGCTCCCACACCAGGATCAGGTGTTCAAAGGCAAGTCGCCAACGCCGCCAACCGGCGCTTGGCGACAAAATCATCCTGTTTGGCGTAGTACTTCAACGCCGTGCCGGTGGCACTGGCTTGTATATCGACAAACGATTCGGCCGAGCGGGTGTACACCGTCGAGCCACCCTGCTTGCCGGGTTGCAGGTAGGCACCGGCATCGACGCCGAACACCGCTTCGTCTTCCCAGGCGAACTTCACGCATTGGGCGACATTCTGCTCCGGCTTGTCCGAGGCCAGGGTCTTGTAGGGGGCTTGGGTCCGGGCCTGTTCCATCGCCGAACCCGCGCAGCCGGCCAGCAGGGTTGCGGCCACGGCCACCATCAGCATTCGCATCGCGTTCACTCATCGAGAAAAAAACCGACTTTAGCACTGCGATCCGCGCCTACGTGCGGCTTTACTGAAATTTGCCCGCGACAACGGCTATCGATTCACGCAACCTGTCGGGACATTGACTCAAGGAGCAACCATGGCGGCAACCGGACAGCAGCACGAACGAGCCCTGGAGATCTTTCTCGACGAACGCCCGCAGTTGCGTGTCGAGCTGGACAACCTCAACCCCCTGCTGGCCCAGGCCAAGGGCGAAACCGCTGCGCAGTATCGCGCCGAGCGCTTGCATGAAGCGTTCGAAGCCGAGGCCGAGCGCCTGGGTCTGTTTGCCTGGGAGCTGACGCTGTCGCTGACAGCGGCCTCCGCCGAGGACTACCAGGCCCAGCGCATGGAAGTGCACAGGGAAGTCGCGGAGATGGCGGGAATGGAATGGGCTGAGTACTGCCAGTTACATGGTCTCATGGACTGAAGTGAACCCCGTGGCGAGGGAGCTTGCTCCCGCTGGCCTGCGCAGCAGGCCCAAAAAGGCGACTCAACTCACCTGACACACCGAGTTGCACGATCCTGGGGCCGCTTCGCAGCCCAGCGGGAGCAAGCTCCCTCGCCACGAAAGCTCCAGCCGTTCCGAGAATCGCCCCGACGCCCATAAAGCTTTATCATGGCCGCAGTTTTACGGATCGGGTCTGTCATGAAGTTCGCCATCGCGCTGTTTTCCGCCGCCCATGCGCCCTCCTCGCGCCGCGCCTTGCTGTTTGCGCAAGCCGCGCTGGCCGGTGGGCATGAGATCGTGCGGCTGTTTTTCTACCAGGACGGCGTCTACAACGCCGATAACAGCATCGTCACGCCTCAGGATGAGCAGGATCTGCCCCGGCAATGGCGAACCTTCGTCAGCGACCATCAGCTCGACGGCGTCGTCTGCATCGCGGCGGCGTTGCGCCGTGGTGTGCTCAACGCTGAAGAGGCCCAGCGCTATCAGCGTTCGGCAATCAGCGTCGAAGCGCCTTGGGCCCTTTCCGGACTGGGTCAGCTGCACGATGCGATCCAGGACGCCGACCGCTTGATCTGTTTTGGAGGCGCATGATGGCCAAATCGTTATTGCTCATCAGCCGTCAGTCTCCGTGGTCTGGCCCCGGAGCCCGGGAAGCGTTGGACATCGTGCTGGCCGGCGGTGCGTTCGACCTGCCCCTTGGCCTGCTGTTTCTCGATGACGGCGTGTTCCAGCTCAGCGCCGGGCAAAACGCCAAGGCCCTCCAGCAAAAAGACCTGAGCGCCAATTTGCAGGCATTGCCGATGTTCGGCGTCGAAGACCTGTTTGTCTGCGCCGACAGCGCCGCCGAGCGTGGCATCGCCACCGATACCCTGGCACTGGACGCTTTGAAAGTGCTGGGCGCAGCGGACATCGCCGCGCTCATTGACCGTTACGACCAGGTGATCACCCTCTGATGTCGACTCTGCATGTGTTGTCCCATTCGCCGTTCGGTGATAACCGCCTCGCCAGTTGCCTGCGGATACTGGGGAGCCAGGATGCGCTGCTGCTGTGCGGCGACGCGACTTACGCGCTGCAACCTGGCACCGAACCGTTCGCTGCACTCCAGGCCTTCGGGCGCAAGGTGTTCGTCCTTGCCGAAGACGCCCAGGGCCGTGCCCTGCACATTCCCGACTGGGCCGAAGCCATCGATTATCCGGCCTTCGTCGAGCTCTCAATCGAGCATGACAAGGTCAACTCCTGGCTATGAACGTGCTGACCGTGGGCGCGCGCAGCATCGCGCTGGACAAGGACGGCTACCTGGCCGATCTCAATGACTGGTCAACGGAAGTGGCCACAGCCCTGGCCGCCGCCGAAGACATCGAGCTGAGCCCCGAGCATTGGGAAATCCTCGAACTGCTCCGGGCCTTCCACGATGAATTCCAGCTGTCCCCCGCCACTCGGCCGCTGATCAAGTACACCGCGCTGAAACTCGGCGCGGACAAGGGCAACAGCCTGCACCTGAACCGATTGTTCAAAGGCACTCCCGCCAAACTCGCCGCCAAGCTGGCGGGCCTGCCCAAACCGACGAATTGCTTATGACCGACTTTCCTTCGCTGACCCTCGAGACCCCGGCCGAACATCCGTTCGCCCAATTCGTGCGCATCCTTGGCAAAGGCAAGCGTGGCGCCCGCAACCTCACCCGTGACGAAGCCCGCGAGGCCATGGGCATGGTGCTTTATGAGCAGGTCGAAGAGACCCAGCTCGGCGCCTTCCTGATGCTGTTGCGGCACAAGGAAGAAAGCGCCGAGGAAATGGCCGGCTTCACCGACGCCCTGCGTCAACGCCTGGTGGTTCCACAACTGGCGGTAGACCTCGACTGGCCGACCTACGCCGGGAAGAAGCGCCACCTGCCGTGGTATCTGCTGGCGGCCAAATGCCTGGGACAGAACGGCGTGCGGATCTTCATGCACGGCGGCGGCGCCCACACGGCGGGTCGGCTCTACACCGAACAGTTGCTGGGTTTGCTGGATATTCCCTTGTGCCGCGACTGGCAACAGGTCGGCACCGCGCTGGACACCGGCGGCCTGGCCTTCATGCCGCTGGTGGACTGGGCACCGCAGATGCAACGGATGATCGACCTGCGCAACACTCTCGGCCTGCGCTCGCCGATCCATTCCCTGGCGCGGATCCTCAACCCACTGGGCGCGCGTTGCGGTCTGCAAAGCATCTTCCATCCTGGCTACCAGGCCGTGCATCGCGAGGCCAGCGGGTTGCTGGGCGACACCGCCATCGTGATCAAGGGCGACGGCGGCGAGATCGAAATCAATCCGGACGCCGACAGCCATCTGTACGGCACCACCGGTGGCGCCAGTTGGGACGAAGAATGGCCACGCCTGTCGGAGCAGCGCCACGTCAAGCCGGAGCGCCTCGACCCTGAGCATTTGAAAGCCGTCTGGCGCGGCGACGTCGAGGACAGCTACCCGCAACTGGCGTTGATCGCCACGATGGCTTTGGCCTTGCGCGGCCTGGGTTTGTCTCGCGAAGAAGCGTTCGACAAAGCCCGGCAGTATTGGGACGCGCGGAACAGATCGATTTAGTCGATCATCAGCGCCCAACCTTTGCGCTTTTTGTTCGAACCTATCGGCATAGACTCTTTTCCAACGTTTACCAGGCTGAGGAGATCGAGATGGGTTTGTTGGTCGAGGGCCGCTGGCAGGACCAGTGGTATGAAAGCAAGGACGGCAGTTTCCAGCGTGAACAGGCGCAACGCCGCCACTGGATAACCGCCGACGGCAGCGCCGGCCCTTCCGGCGAGAGCGGTTTCGCCGCCGAAGCCGGTCGTTATCATCTTTATGTGTCCCTGGCCTGCCCCTGGGCCCACCGCACGCTGATCTTGCGCAAGCTCAAGGGCCTGGAAGACCTGATCGATGTTTCAGTGGTCAGCTACCTGATGCTGGAAAACGGCTGGACCTTCGATCAGGCTCACGGCTCGACGGGCGACAAGCTCGACCACTTCGACTTTCTGCACCAGCGCTACACCGCCGATACACCGAACTACACTGGCCGTGTCACTGTGCCCGCGCTGTGGGATAAACAGCAGCAGCGCATCGTCAACAACGAGTCAGCGGAAATCATCCGCATGTTCAACAGCGCCTTCGATGGTCTGACCGGCAACGACCTGGATCTCTATCCAGAGCACCTGCGCGGCGAAATCGATGGGTTGAACGAGCGCATCTATCCGGCGGTGAACAACGGCGTCTACCGCGCCGGCTTCGCCACCACCCAGGCGGCTTACGAAGAAGCCTTTGATCAGCTGTTTGCCGAGCTGGACCATCTGGAAGCCCTGCTGGACACCCGCCGCTACCTGGCTGGCGAGTACCTGACCGAGGCCGACATCCGCTTGTTCACGACGATGATCCGTTTCGACGCGGTGTACTTCGGCCACTTCAAATGCAACCTGCGGCGCATCGCCGATTATCCGAACCTGTCGAACTGGCTGCGGGAGATGTATCAGTGGCCAGGCATTGCCGAGACAGTGGATTTCACGCATATCCAGGGGCATTACTACGGCAGCCACAAGACCATCAACCCCAATGGGATCGTGCCCAAGGGGCCGAAGCAGGACTTCATGGTGGCGCATGATCGAGGGAGGTTGGGTGGGAAAGGGATCTGGCGCGGGGCCCGGGATTGATCCTGGATTTTCGCTGTGATTGAGGGCCTCATCGCGAGCAAGCTCGCTCCCACAGTTGATTGGTGTTGGCCACAATCCGTGGTTACACACAGTCCCCTGTGGGAGCGAGCTTGCTCGCGATTGGCAGCGGCGCGGTCTTCAGACCTGCCCCTGAGCCCCTTCAAACCAAGCCAGCTTCTCGCGCAACTGCACCACTTCCCCGACGATCACCAGTGTCGGCGCATGCACCTCGTGCTCGGCCACCAGCCGCGGCAGGTCCGCCAAGGTACCGGTAAACACCCGCTGGTTTGAAGTCGTGCCTTGCTGGATGAGCGCCGCCGGCGTGTCCGCCGCGCGTCCGTGCTTGATCAATTCGTTGCAAATCACCGGCAACCCCACCAGGCCCATGTAGAACACCAGGGTCTGCGCTGGCGATACCAGGTCCGCCCAGGGCAGATCGCTGCTGCCGTCCTTGAGATGGCCGGTGATGAAACGCACCGACTGGGCGTAGTCGCGATGGGTCAGCGGGATCCCGGCGTAAGCCGCGCAACCACTGGCCGCCGTAATGCCCGGGACCACCTGGAACGGGATGCCATGGGCCGCCAGTTCTTCGATTTCTTCGCCGCCACGACCGAAGATGAACGGATCGCCGCCCTTCAACCGCACCACACGCTTGCCCTGCCGGGCCAGGTCGACCAATTGCTGGTTGATCTGGTCCTGGGGTACCGCATGCTCGGACCGGCGCTTGCCGACGTAAACCCGCTCGGCGTCGCGCCGGCACAGCTCGATAATCGCCGGGGCCACCAGACGGTCGTAAAGCACCACGTCCGCCTGCTGCATCAGGCGCAGCGCGCGGAAGGTCAGCAGGTCCGGGTCACCCGGCCCGGCGCCTACCAGATAGACTTCCCCCGGCGCGTTCGGCGCCTGGCCGTCGATCTTCTCGCGCAGCAACCGCTCGGCCTCGGCGCCCTGCCCGGCCAGTTGGCGATCGGCGATCGGGCCCTGGAAAACCTCTTCCCAGAATGCCCGCCGTTGCTGCACATCGGGAAACAGTTGCTTGACCTGATTGCGAAAGCGCGCCGCCAGGCCGGCCAGTTGCCCGTAGGTCGATGGAATCCAGGTTTCCAGCTTGGCGCGGATCAGCCGTGCCAGCACCGGCGCGTCGCCGCCGCTGGACACCGCAATAACCAGCGGCGAGCGGTCGACGATCGCCGGGAAGATCACGCTGCACAGCGCAGGCGCGTCCACCACGTTGACCGGCACGCAGCGCTTGTGGGCGTCGGCCGAAACCTGGGCATTGAGCGGCTCGTCGTCGGTGGCGGCGATGACCAGGCCGCAGCCGTCCATATCCGCTTCAACGTAGCCACGCAGCACGCATTCGCCGTCGCTGCCACTGACCAGTTCCCGCAACTGCGGTTCGATGTCGGGTGCGACCACCCGCAGCAGGGCACCGGCATCCGCCAGCAGGCGAGACTTGCGCAAGGCAATCTCGCCGCCGCCGACCACCAGCACGCGGCTGCCGCGCAGGTTGTGGAACAGTGGCAGATAGTCCATTTAGCCGATGACCTCGATGCCGCCCATGTACGGCTTCAGCACTTCAGGCACCCGGATCGAACCGTCGGCCTGCTGATAGTTTTCCAACACGGCGACCAGCGTACGACCCACCGCCAGGCCGGAGCCATTGAGGGTATGGACCAGTTCCGGCTTGCCGGTTTCCAGGTTGCGGAAACGCGCCTGCATGCGGCGGGCCTGGAAATCACCGCAGTTGGAGCACGACGAAATCTCGCGGTACTTGTCCTGGCTCGGGATCCAGACTTCCAGATCGTAAGTCTTGACCGCGCTGAAGCCCATGTCGCCGGTGCACAGCGCCAGGGTGCGATACGGCAGCTCGAGCAGTTGCAGGACCTTCTCGGCGTTGGCGGTCAGGCTTTCCAGGGCTTCCATGGATTTCGACGGCTCGACGATCTGCACCATCTCGACCTTGTCGAACTGGTGCTGGCGGATCATGCCGCGAGTGTCACGACCCGACGCGCCGGCTTCACTGCGAAAGCACGGGGTGTGGGCGACAAACTTGATCGGCAGTTGCTTGGCGTCGACGATTTCGCCGGCAACGATGTTGGTCAGCGAGACTTCGGCGGTCGGGATCAGGTACAGGTCGGCTTCGCCGTCGCGAGCGATCTTGAACAGGTCTTCCTCGAACTTCGGCAACTGACCGGTGCCTTGCAGCGCCGGCGCCTGGACCAGGTAAGGCGTGTAGGCCTCTTCGTAGCCGTGCTCGGTGACGTGCAGGTTGATCATGAACTGCGCCAGTGCGCGATGCAGACGGGCGATCGGCCCGCGCAGCAGGGCGAAACGCGCGCCCGACAGCTTGGCGGCGGTTTCGAAGTCCAGCCAACCGAATTTCTCGCCCAGGGCGACGTGGTCCTGTACCGGGAAATCGAAGACTTTCGGCGTGCCCCAGCGACGTACTTCGACGTTGCCGTCTTCGTCTTCACCCACCGGCACCGATTCGTGAGGCAGGTTCGGGATGCCCAGCAGGATCGAATCAAGCTCGCTCTGGATCGCGTCCAGTTCGGTCTTGCCGGCACTCAACTCGCCCGCCATGCGCTCGACATCGGCCATCAGCGGCGCGATGTCTTCGCCGCGCTGCTTGGCCTGACCGATGGACTTGGAGCGCGCGTTACGTTCAGCCTGCAGGGCTTCGGTGCGGGTCTGGACGGTCTTGCGCTGTTCTTCCAGCGCTTCGATGCGCGCGACATCCAGGGCAAAGCCACGGGATGCCAGGCGGTCCGCTACGTCCTGAAGGTTGCTACGTAACAGTTTGGAATCGAGCATGTCGGTCTCTCGTTATCAAAGTTTGGTCAGGGACAGGCCGGCCCAGGTGGCGAGCAGCCCGCCGAACACGCTGATGGCCGCATAGCCCAGGGCCAGCGGCACCTGCCCGCTTTCCAGCAGGCGCACCGTATCCAGTGAAAAGGATGAAAAAGTCGTCAGGCCGCCAAGAAAACCGACCATCAACCCCGCGCGCACCTCGATGGGCACTTCGGGGCGAATCAGAAACAGGCCGTATAGGACGCCGATCAGCAGACAGCCCACGATATTAACGGCCAGCGTCGCGGTATAGAAGTGCCGCGGCCAATTTGCGCTGATCCAGTTGCCCGTGGCGAAACGCAACAATGTACCGGCAACGCCGCCGGCGGAGACTGCGAGAATCAAGGGGATCACGGTTTTCTCCGCTGCCGTGGACTCAATCGGTCCAATTGCGCCAAGTGGTTGAGCTTCTCGCCGATCTTCAGCTCCAGGCCACGGGGCACCGGCTGATAGAACCGCTGGGGTTCGAGTTCCTCGGGAAAATAGTCTTCGCCAGCGGCGTAAGCGTCAGGCTCGTCATGGGCGTAACGGTATTCCTCGCCGTAGCCCAACTGTTTCATGAGCTTGGTCGGCGCGTTGCGCAGGTGCAACGGCACTTCCAGAGAGCCGTGCTCGGCGGCGCTGCGCATCGCCGCCTTGAAGCCCATGTAGACGGCGTTGCTTTTCGGCGCGCAGGCCAGGTAGGTAATGGCCTGGGCCACGGCGAGCTCGCCTTCCGGGCTGCCGAGGCGTTCCTGCACGTCCCAGGCCGTCAGGCACAGGCTCAGCGCGCGCGGATCGGCGTTGCCGATGTCTTCGCTGGCCATGCGCACCACGCGGCGCGCGAGGTACAGCGGATCACAACCGCCATCGATCATCCGCGCAAACCAGTACAACGCGCCGTCCGGGTTGGAGCCGCGCACCGACTTGTGCAGCGCCGAAATCTGGTCGTAGAACGCCTCGCCGCCCTTGTCGAAGCGGCGCCGGGTATCGCCCAGCAGGCTTTGCAGCAGTTCGACACCGATCTCGCTGTCGTCTTCGGCCAGGTCCGAGGCGTTTTCCAGCAGGTTGAGCAGGCGTCGGCCATCGCCGTCGGCAGCGCTGAACAATATCTGGAAACCTTCGTCGCTGAGGCTCAGGTGGCGCTTGCCCAGGCCGCGCTCTTCGGTGAGCGCGCGGTGCACCAGCTTGCGCATCGCCGCCTCGTCGAGGCTCTTGAGCACGTAGACCCGCGCGCGGGACAGCAAGGCGTTGTTGAGTTCGAACGAAGGGTTCTCGGTGGTGGCACCGATGAAAATCAGCGTGCCGTCTTCGACATAGGGCAAGAAGGCGTCCTGCTGCGACTTGTTGAAGCGATGCACTTCATCGACGAACAGGATGGTGCGCTTGCCGTACTGGCCGGCCTGCTGCTTGGCGATTTCCACCGCCTGGCGAATCTCCTTGACCCCGGCCAGCACGGCCGACACCGTTTCGAAATGCGCGTCCGAGACTTCCGCCAGCAACCGCGCCAGGGTGGTCTTGCCGACCCCCGGCGGGCCCCAGAAGATCATCGAATGCAGGGCGCCCTGCTCCAGGGCTTCGCGCAGGGGCTTGCCCCGGGCGAGCACATGTTCCTGGCCGACGTACTCATCCAGGTTGGTGGCCCGCAGGCGGGCGGCCAATGGCTGGGCAATCGGGGCGCTTCGAAACAGGTCCATCACTGCTTATGCAACCTCCACTGGGTCCTGTTGAACACCGCCCCCTGTGGGAGCGAGCTTGCTCGCGATAGCGGCATTACATTCAATATCAATGTTGACTGATATGACGCCATCGCGAGCAAGCTCGCTCCCACAGGGGGGCTTGCCTTTATTTATTCCTGGATCACATCCGCACCCTTGGGGATGTCGAACTTGAACTTGGACGCGGCGATCGGCTCGTTGGCCTTGACCCCGGTGAACAGGATGTTGGTGCGCTGGCCGACACTGTCGATCAGTTGCATGTCGTTGACCAGGCCGTTGCGGAACGACAGGCGCAGGCTGTCGAACAGGCTGTCCTTGGTCTTCGGCTTGAGAGTGAAGTCAATCACGCCACCGGCCTCCTTGGAGGTGATGTCGAAGCTCTGGCTGATCTCCGAGATATCGCCGGAAAGCAACAGCGCCGGCGTCTGGGTCAGGCGCTGGTCGAGGGTCTTGATGGTCACCTGTTCGAGGTCCGGGTCCCACAGGGAGACTTTCTTGCCATCGGACACCATCAGCTGTTCGGCGGGTGCATCGGTGTGCCAGTAGAACAGGCCAGGGCGCTGCAGGGCCATGTCGCCAGCGGTTTCCTGCAACTGGGTGCCGCTGCCGTCGAGGGTCAGCTGGGAGAAACGCGCAGTCAGGGTCTGGGAGCCGCCCAGCAACTGGGTCAGGCGGGCCACATCTTTCTCGCCGGCATGGACCGACAAGGTAGACAAAGCCAATACGGGCAACAACAGCATGCGAATCAGGCGCATGGGAGTCCTCATGAATTCGTGGGGGGTCGAGCGACGCGTCATCACGCCGTCCGGGTTGTCAGTCGCGCATCGGGCCCGGCGCCAGCACTTCGCGCGAGCCGTTGGTGTTCATGGCCGTCACGACCCCGGCCATTTCCATGGCCTCGATCATGCGTGCGGCGCGGTTGTAGCCGATCTTCAGCTTGCGCTGTACGGCGGAAATCGAGGCACGGCGACTCTCCAGGACGAACTGCACTGCTTCGTCATAGAGCGCATCGGTCTCGGCATCGTCGTCACCGCCGCCACTGCTGCCCTCGAAACCGCTGCCGGCCTCTTCGACACCGTTGAGGATGTCGTCGTTGTATTCAGGCGCGCCACGCAACTTCCAGGCTTCGACCACGCGGTGCACTTCGTCATCGGAGACGAACGCACCGTGGACACGGATCGGCAGGCTGGTGCCGGGCGGCATGTAGAGCATGTCACCGTGGCCGAGCAATTGCTCGGCGCCGCCCTGGTCGATGATGGTCCGCGAGTCGATCTTGCTCGACACCTGGAACGCCATGCGGGTCGGGATGTTGGCCTTGATCAGACCGGTGATCACGTCCACCGACGGCCGTTGGGTGGCGAGGATCAGGTGAATACCGGCCGCACGGGCTTTCTGGGCGATACGGGCGATCAGTTCTTCGACCTTCTTGCCGACGATCATCATCATGTCGGCGAATTCGTCCACCACCACCACGATGGTCGGCAGCTTGTGCAACAGCGGCGCTTCGTCGTGGATGCTTTCGCGGTGGTACAGCGGGTCGCTCAACGGCGTGCCGGCTTCCTCGGCCTCCTTGACCTTGGCGTTGAAGCCCGACAGGTTGCGCACGCCCATCTTCGCCATCAGCTTGTAGCGGCGCTCCATCTCGGCAACGCTCCAGCGCAGGGCGTTGGCCGCGTCCTTCATGTCGGTGACCACCGGGCACAGCAGGTGCGGGATGCCTTCGTAGATCGACAATTCGAGCATCTTCGGGTCGATCATGATCAGCTTGGCGTCTTCCGGGCCAGACTTGAACAGGATCGACAGGATCATCGCGTTCACCCCCACCGACTTACCCGAACCGGTGGTACCGGCCACCAGCAGGTGAGGCATCTTCGCCAGGTCGGTGATGACCGGCTTGCCGCCGATGTCGTGGCCCAGGGCCAGGGTGACCGGTGACTTGTGATTGTCGTACTCGGGGGTCGAGAGCACCTCGGAGAAGCGCACGATCTGGCGATCCTCGTTGGGGATCTCGATGCCCACGGTGGTCTTGCCCGGGATCACTTCCACCACCCGCACGCTGGTGACCGCCAGGGAGCGCGCCAGGTCCTTCGCGAGGTTGGCGATACGGCTGACCTTGACGCCGGCGGCCGGCTGGATTTCGTAACGGGTGATGACCGGACCCGGATGGATCGAATCCACCGACACCTCGACACCGAACTCCTTGAGCTTGATCTCCAGCAGATGACCGACGGCCGCCAGGGATTCGGGGGAATAATTGAGTTGTTTCTTTTCGGCAGGATCGAGGATCGAGATCGGCGGCAAGGTCCCTTCCACCGCGCTGTCGACGAACAGCGGCGCCTGTTTTTCCTTCTGCACGCGCTTGCTCTGCTCCGGCGGCTTGGCCGGGGCCATGGTGATGACCGGCGGCACCTGCTTTTCGCGCTCGGACATGTGCTTGCTCAGGGCCTGCTCGCGCTCGATCAGGCGTTCCTTGACCTTGGCCTGCTCGCGTTTGTCCGGAACGGTGGGCGCCACGACGTCATGGACCCGATCGTCCACTTCACGCAGTTGCGCCACCAGTTGCTTGCGTTCGTTGCGCGCCGCCCACCAGCGGTTCAGCGCACCCTGGATCAATTCGATGAGGTCGAGCGTGATCTTGCCGGTGACGTCCATGACCTTGAACCAGGACAGGTCGGTGAACACCGTCAGGCCGAAGAGGAACAGTGCGATGAACAGCAGCGTGCTGCCCTGGATATTCAGGGCATTGCGCGCCAGATCACCAAGGCTCTCGCCCAGCGCACCACCCGCCCCGGCCGGCAGGCCGGTGGGTGCGTGGAAATGGATATGTGCCAGCGCGGCGCCTGACAACACCAGGAACACCAGGCCAATCAGGCGCCAGGAGAACAGCCAGCCGCTCCACTGCCAGGGCTCATGGCGCTGGCGGAAAATCTGATAGGTCTTGATCGCCAGCAGCAGCGGGAAAATATAGGCGAAATAGCCCAGCACCATGAACAGGATGTCAGCGCTGTAGGAACCGGCCGGCCCGCCGAAATTCTGCACGTCTTCGATCTTGCTGTTGTGGCTCCAGCCCGGATCGTCCTTGCCGTAGGTCAGCAAGGCCATCATCAGGAACAGGCACAAGGCCCCAATGGCGATCAACGCACCTTCCTTGAGCCGGTAGTGCAATTGTTGGCGCCAGAGCGGAACGACTGTCTTGGGTGCTGCGGTGGATTTCTTCAAAACGCTTCTTTTCCTGCGCCAATGGCGCGTCCATCTGTTGAATGACTATAAAAACTGCCCACGGGGAGCAGGTAAAAAAAGTGAATGTGCTCAACCGGTACTACTTTTACCACTGAGGCATGTTTTACCACTGTGGCATGCGTCCGGAAAACCGCAGGTGTTGCCGAAGATTTGACCTTTTGCCCGTCCTGCGTTCAAAACTCAAGCATTGTACGGGTTTGTCTTGCCAGAGGCATTGCCCGCTCGCCCGGCGACAACCTGGCCAGAAATGGGTCATCGGGCGCCAATTTGAGCATGCATTCTCTTTTGTGACAAAGGCTTATGAGGTGTTTTTTATGAGCGAAGCGAAGCATTCACGCCTGATCATTCTCGGTTCCGGCCCTGCAGGGTACAGCGCGGCTGTCTATGCAGCCCGCGCCAACCTCAAACCCGTTGTCATTACCGGCATACAGGCCGGTGGCCAGCTCACCACCACGGTCGAAGTCGATAACTGGCCCGGCGATGTCGAAGGCCTGACCGGTCCCGTACTCATGGAACGCATGCAGCGGCACGCCGAGCGCTTCGACACGCAGATCGTCTACGACCATATCCATACCGCCAAGTTGCAACAGCGACCGTTCGAACTGGTCGGCGACAGCGGCACCTATACCTGCGATGCATTGATCATCGCCACTGGCGCCTCGGCTCAATACCTGGGCCTGCCTTCAGAGGAAACCTTCGCCGGCAAAGGCGTGTCCGCCTGCGCGACCTGTGATGGCTTCTTTTATCGAAACCAGGTGGTGGCCGTTATCGGTGGCGGTAACACGGCGGTTGAAGAAGCCTTGTACCTGTCGAACATCGCCAGGGAAGTTCACCTGATTCACCGCCGCGACAAGCTGCGCGCGGAAAAGATATTGCAGGACAAGCTCTTCGAAAAGGCAGCCAACGGCAATATCCGCCTGCACTGGAACCAGAACCTGGATGAAGTGCTGGGTGACGCCAGCGGCGTGACCGGCGCGCGCCTGCGGCACAGCGAGACGGGCGATACCAGCACGTTATCCCTGGCCGGGGTGTTCATCGCCATCGGGCATAAACCCAACACCGATCTGTTCCAGGGCCAGTTGCAGATGCGCGATGGCTACCTGATTGTGCGTGGCGGCAGCGAAGGCAATGCCACCGCCACTGACATCGAAGGTGTTTTTGCCGCCGGCGACGTGGCTGACCACGTCTATCGCCAGGCCATTACGTCCGCCGGCGCCGGTTGCATGGCCGCGCTGGATGCAGAAAAGTATCTCGATGACATCCCGGCCGTTTGACGGTTAACCTCTAGGGCGGGCCTATGACAGGGCCCGCTCCCCTCCCCTTCTGCAAGTCCGGATAACGATGCTGACCTGGTTACAACGCAACACGTTCGATTTCCCACCGCTGGAAAAAGCCATGCGCGACCCCAATGGCTTGCTGGCCGCCGGCGGGGATCTTTGCGCCGATCGGTTGATCCAGGCCTATCGCCACGGCTGCTTTCCATGGTTCTCGGAGGGACAGCCGATTCTGTGGTGGTCACCGGACCCGCGCACCGTGCTGTTTCCCGACGAACTGCATGTTTCCCGCAGCCTGAACAAGCTGTTGCGCAAGCAGCGCTATCAAGTGACGTTCGACCGGGACTTCGCGGCGGTCATCAAGGCCTGCGCCGCACCCCGCGATTATGCCGACGGCACCTGGATCACCGACGCCATGCAGACCGCTTATCTGGAACTGCACCGGCGTGGCTTCGCCCATTCGGTGGAGGTCTGGGACCAGGACCAACTGGTGGGCGGCTTGTATGGCCTGGCGATGGGGCAGCTGTTTTTCGGCGAGTCGATGTTCAGCCGGGCCGACAATGCGTCGAAATTCGGCTTCGCAACCCTGGTCCAACATCTCAAGGAAGCGGGTTTCGTGCTCATTGACTGCCAGATGCCCACCGAGCACCTGCACAGCCTGGGCGCCCGGTCGATTCCCCGCGCAGCGTTTGCCGATTACCTGAAGGCGCACCTGGACCAGCCCAACCAGGCCACCTGGCTTTGCTGAGCGATATTCGCTCGACTGGCTTACACTTGAATTGAAGTTTTATCCCGAGGGTTGATCATGACCGAGTTGGCGCGCTTGAAGTTCTATGCCACTCAACCTCACTCTTGCAGTTATCTGCCGGAGGAGCAGGCCACGACCCTGTTCCTCGACCCGAGCCAGCCCATGGATGTGCATGTCTACGCAGACCTGTCGGAAATGGGCTTTCGGCGCAGTGGCGATCATCTTTACCGGCCCCATTGCCAACACTGCAATGCGTGCGTTCCGGCGCGCATTCCCGTGGCGCGATTCACACCCAATCGCCAGCAAAAGCGTATTTTCAAGCGCAACGCCGACTTGCAGGTGCGCCCGGCCAAGCCGCAATTTACCGAAGAATATTTTGACCTGTACCAGCGCTATATCGAGCAACGCCACGCCGATGGTGACATGTACCCGCCTAGCCGGGATCAATTCTCGACGTTCCTGGTGCGCGACCTGCCGTTCTCGCGCTTCTACGAGTTCCGCCTCGATGACCGACTGGTCGCCATCGCCGTCACCGACCTGCTGCCCAATGGGCTTTCGGCGGTGTACACCTTCTATGAGCCCGACGAAGAAAAACGCAGCCTGGGGCGTTTTGCGATTCTCTGGCAGATCAACGAGTGCCGGCGCCTGGGCCTGGATGCGGTGTACTTGGGCTATTGGATCAAGAACTGCAAAAAAATGAACTACAAGACCCAATATCGGCCCATTGAATTGCTGATCAATCAGCGGTGGGTTGTCCTGAACTAAGGGCTCGCTCGCAATGAGTGCCCCGATGCAAGTACCCGACTCGTCGAGTATCCCAAGAACCCCTTGGCTTGCCCCCCCTTTTTCGGGCACAATGCACGCCGCTTTTGCCTGGCGCAGTTGCACCGGGCCATTCACTGGATACCGAGGGCTTTACTGCATGTCGAAAGAAGACAGCTTCGAAATGGAAGGCACTGTCGTCGACACCCTGCCCAACACCATGTTTCGTGTGGAGTTGGAAAATGGGCACGTCGTAACCGCGCATATCTCCGGCAAGATGCGCAAGAACTACATTCGTATTCTTACCGGTGACAAAGTGCGCGTCGAGCTGACGCCCTATGACTTGAGCAAAGGGCGCATCACTTACCGCGCTCGCTAACAAGTCAATACAAAACGCCCGGCTCATGTCGGGCGTTTTTGTTTGCCCGCGATTTGATGGCTGCCCCGAAACACTGTGGGAGCGAGCTTGCTCGCGATAGCGGTGGGTCAGTTTGCATCAGTGCCGAATGTGCCGCAGCCATCGCGAGCAAGCTCGCTCCCACATGGGATTGCGGTGTCGCATATAGCAAAAAGGCGCCTTTCGGCGCCTTTTGCTTATCCCAGATTTACGATCAGGCCATTTCTGCCGTGGTTTCGAAGTCGAACGTAAGCTCGCCATCCTTGATGTCGATGTGGACCACACCGCCATGCTCGGCCAGTTCGCCAAAGAGGATTTCCTCCGCCAGTGGACGCTTGATCTTGTCCTGGATCAGGCGAGCCATCGGCCGTGCCCCCATCGTCACATCGTAGCCACCTTCGGCGAGCCAGCTGCGTGCCGCATCGGTAACCTCCAGCAACACCCGCTTGTCTTCGAGCTGCGCCTGAAGTTCGGTAAGGAACTTGTCCACCACGCTCTTGATGACTTCATGGCTGAGGCGACCAAACTGGATGATAGTGTCCAGGCGGTTACGGAACTCAGGCGTGAAGCTCTTCTTGATCACTTCCATCGCATCGGACGAGTGATCCTGATGGGTGAAACCGATCGAAGCGCGCGCAGCGGTTTCAGCGCCGGCGTTGGTGGTCATGATGATGATCACGTTGCGGAAATCCGCCTTGCGTCCGTTGTTGTCGGTCAGCGTACCGTGGTCCATGACCTGCAGCAGCAGGTTGAAGACTTCCGGATGCGCCTTCTCGATCTCATCGAGCAACAGCACGCAGTGCGGCTGCTTGGTGATCGCCTCGGTCAACAGGCCGCCCTGGTCGAAGCCGACATAACCTGGAGGCGCACCGATCAGCCGCGATACGGTGTGACGCTCCATGTACTCGGACATGTCGAAGCGCACCAGCTCGATCCCCAGCGCCTTGGCCAACTGCCGTGCCGCCTCGGTCTTGCCGACACCGGTAGGCCCGGCGAACAGGAACGAACCGACCGGTTTGTCCGGCGACTTGAGACCGGCGCGCGACAGCTTGATAGCGGTCGACAGCGAGTCGATGGCCGCATCCTGGCCGAACACCGTGAGCTTCAGGTCGCGCTCCAGGTTACGCAGCAGCTCCTTGTCGGAACTGGTGACGTGTTTTGGCGGAATCCGCGCGATCTTCGCGACGATGTCCTCGACCTGCGGCACGTCGATGCGCTTGACGCGATTCTCCACCGGTTGCAGGCGCTGATAGGCACCCGCCTCGTCGATGACATCGATGGCTTTGTCCGGCATGTGCCGATCATTAATGTAGCGCGAGGCCAGCTCGGCGGCGGCGCGCAACGCCTCATCGCTGTATTCGATGCTGTGGTGCAGCTCGAAACGCCCTTTCAGGCCGCGCAGGATGCCGATGGTGTCTTCCACCGACGGCTCCGAGACGTCGACTTTCTGGAAACGCCGGGCCAAAGCACGGTCTTTCTCGAAAATGCCACGGAATTCCTGGAACGTGGTCGAGCCGATGCAACGGATATCACCCGAGGAAAGCAACGGCTTGAGCAGGTTCGAGGCATCCATGACGCCACCCGACGCAGCACCGGCACCGATGATGGTGTGGATCTCGTCGATGAACAGGATCGCCTGCGGACGTTTCTTCAGCTCGCCGAGCAGCGCCTTGAAGCGTTTCTCGAAGTCGCCGCGGTATTTGGTACCGGCCAGCAAGGCACCCAGGTCGAGGGAATAGACGACACTGTTGGCCAGCAGGTCCGGCACCTGGTTATCGACGATGCGCTTGGCCAGGCCTTCGGCGATCGCGGTCTTGCCCACGCCCGCCTCGCCTACCAGCAGCGGATTGTTCTTGCGACGCCGGGCCAGGATCTGCGCCACGCGCTCGACTTCCGCCTCGCGCCCGACCAGCGGGTCGATACGGCCCTGGCGCGCCAGTTCGTTCAGGTTGCTGGCATAGGCATCCAGGGGATTGCCTGAAGAAGAAGACTCACCGCCCTCGTCGTCCTGCATGTCCTGCTCACCCTCGGAATGATCGCCATGCCCGGGCACCTTGGAGATGCCATGGGCGATGTAGTTGACGACATCGATACGCGCCACGCTCTGCTGCTTGAGCAGGAAGACCGCCTGGCTTTCCTGCTCGCTGAAGATCGCGACCAGGACATTGGCGCCGGTGACTTCGCGCTTGCCCGAGCTCTGTACGTGAAAGACAGCACGCTGCAATACACGCTGGAAGCCCAGGGTTGGCTGGGTTTCGCGATCCTCGTCATGAACGGGGATCAATGGCGTGGTGGAGTCGATGAACTCCTGCAGATCATGCTTGAGTTTATCGAGGTTTGCGCCGCAGGCACGCAAAACGGTGGCGGCAGCCTCATTATCCAATAGGGCCAGCAGCAGGTGTTCGACGGTCATGAATTCATGACGCTTCGAACGAGCCTCCTTGAAGGCAAGATTGAGGGTGACTTCGAGCTCGCGGTTTAACATAGCTTCACCTCATACCCAAGTGGTCGGCGTTAACCGTCCTTCTCGATTTCACAGAGTAGCGGATGCTGGCTTTCCCGGGCGTACTGGTTGACCTGCATGGCCTTTGTCTCGGCGATGTCGCGGGTAAACACTCCACATACTGCCCGTCCCTCTGTATGGACGGCCAGCATGACCTTGGTCGCCAGCTCGCGATTCAGGTTAAAAAACACCTCGAGCACTTCGACGACGAAATCCATCGGTGTGTAGTCATCGTTGAACAAAACCACCTTGTACATCGGTGGAGCCTGTAAAGCGGGCTTTGATTCCTGAACAGCAATACCCGCTGAATCGTCGTCATGTAGATCCGGGCGATCCTGATTGAATGTTAGTCGAATCTGGCTGATTGCATGCATGGAAAGAAAGGTTCGTTTAGTTGGCGAATACAGTGATGGGGCCGCTTGCAGGCGATTTCAACCGCTACTGCCCGATCACCTTGACTATCGGCAAATCGGTGTTACAACCAATAGAGCCCACCGTGGGTTAAAAAGGTCCGTGAAGTCAATCCGATTTCAATGATCGACGGCGGATAGTCAGGATGATACTCCCATGGCGGGGTGTGTTGCAGAGGGATATTGGTATGCCGGGTACCGGGATGACATTCAAGGGCAAGGTCAAATGGTTCAACAACTCCAAGGGCTTCGGGTTTATCAATCGCGATGGCGATCCGAATAAGGAAGACCTGTTCGCTCACTACTCGGCGATCCTGATGGACGGCTACAAGACCTTGAAGGCCGGGCAAACCGTGTCGTTCAGCATGATCCAGGGTCCCAAGGGCGTACACGCAGTCGCCATCACGCCCGTCGCGCAGGACAACGCCGACGCCACGCCCGAATCCGTCAACGCCCTGGAGCACGTCAGCGCCTCCGAAAAAGGCTGACACACCCGCCCCTCCTCAGGCAAAACGCCCGGATCGATCACTCGAGCCGGGCGTTTTCAGTTGCGTAACGATCCGCCTACATGTGCGAGATCAGTGCATCACCAAAGCCGGAAGACGATACCAGCTTGGCTCCGTCCATCAGGCGTTCGAAGTCATAGGTCACGGTTTTGGCCGAGATCGCGCCGTTGGTGCCCTTGATGATCAGGTCGGCCGCTTCGGTCCAACCCATGTGACGCAGCATCATTTCCGCCGACAGGATCAGCGAACCCGGGTTGACCTGGTCCTTGCCGGCATATTTGGGCGCGGTGCCATGGGTGGCCTCGAACATCGCCACGGTGTCCGACAGGTTGGCGCCCGGCGCGATACCGATACCGCCCACTTCGGCCGCCAGGGCGTCGGAGAGATAGTCGCCGTTGAGGTTCAGGGTTGCGATCACGTCGTACTCGGCCGGGCGCAGCAGGATCTGCTGGAGCATGGCGTCGGCGATGGCATCCTTGACCACGACATTCTTGCCGGTCCGCGGATTCTTGAACTGCATCCAGGGCCCGCCGTCGAGCAGGGTCGCGCCGAACTCTTCGGCCGCCACTTCGTAGGCCCATTCCTTGAAGGCACCTTCGGTGAACTTCATGATGTTGCCTTTGTGCACGATGGTCAGCGAATCGCGGTCATTGTCGACAACATATTGCAAGGCTTTGCGCGCCAGACGTTTGGTGCCCTGCTTGGAAACCGGCTTGACGCCGATACCGCAATCTTCGTCGAAGCGGATCTTGGTAACACCCATTTCCTCCTTGAGGAACTTGATGACCTTGGTGGCCTCGGCCGAACCGGCCTTCCACTCGATGCCTGCATAGATGTCTTCGGAGTTCTCGCGGAAGATTGTCATGTCGACATCGCCAGGCTTCTTCACCGGGCTTGGCACACCCTCGAACCAGCGCACCGGGCGCAGGCAGACATACAGGTCCAGCTGCTGGCGCAGCGCGACGTTCAACGAACGGATACCGCCACCGACCGGCGTGGTCAGCGGGCCCTTGATGGAAACCACGTAGTCCTTGACCGCGTCCAGGGTTTCCTGGGGAAGCCAGGTGTCCTGGTCGTAGACCTGGGTGGCTTTTTCACCGGCATAGACTTCCATCCAGGAAATCTTGCGCTTGCCGCCATAAGCCTTCTCGACCGCGGCGTCGACGACCTTGATCATGACCGGACTGATATCAACGCCAATGCCGTCACCTTCAATGAAAGGAATGATCGGATTGTCGGGAACATTAAGAGAATGGTCTGCATTGACGGTGATTTTGTCACCGACGGCTGGAACCTGAATCTTTTGATACCCCATGCTGAACTCCATTGCTTGGATTGAACATCTGGCTGCGTTCGAGCGTACCCCAGTTGTATCGGCACGCAAACCCTACGTTCGGCCCGTCCTCGGCAAATAAACCGAGTTCGCCGCGTACAAGCCTGAAAACCAAGGGAAAAGCGCCAAACTTGAGCATAGTCCAGCCCCGCGGCCTGCGACGTTTAGACCAATGGACGTGTACGGAAGTCTATGAACCGTCGGCAGATCGCCAGCTACCTATGTATAATGCCGCCGCTGACCACAGGGTCACGACGGCTGACGGCTCTATCACGAGACTTTCCGCCAATTTGAAAGCCGGACCGTACCGCGGCCCGACCGCTTGACGCTCGACTGATGCACCCAACATCACCGCGAAGAAACCTCGACATTCGGCTCACGGATGACTTTGAACGAACGCGCTTACCCGGCGCCCCTCGAGTTTCTGCGCATGCTTTAGCAAAGAAGAGAGTTAATCCGAATATGCCCACCCGCTCGAAGATCATCTATACCTTCACCGACGAAGCGCCTGCCCTCGCCACCTATTCGCTGCTGCCGATCGTCGAAGCCTTCACCGCTTCGGCCGATATCGCCGTGGAGACCCGCGATATCTCCCTCGCAGGGCGCATCCTGGCCAGCTTCCCCGAGCAACTGGGTGACAAAGCCGTAGCCGACCACCTCGCCGAACTGGGCGACCTGGCCGTCACGCCTGAAGCCAACATCATCAAGCTGCCGAACATCAGCGCCTCGGTGCCGCAACTGCAGGCCGCGATCAAGGAATTGCAGGCCCAGGGCTACGCACTGCCGGACTACCCGGAAACCGTGACCACCGACGCCGAGAAAGAAGTCCGCGCCCGTTACGACAAGGTCAAGGGCAGCGCCGTGAACCCGGTCCTGCGCGAAGGCAACTCCGACCGCCGCGCGCCGCTGTCGGTGAAGAACTACGCTCGCAAGCACCCGCACAAGATGGGCGCCTGGGCTGCCGATTCCAAATCCCACGTGGCCCACATGAGTACCGGCGATTTCTACGGCAGCGAAAAAGCCGCCCTGATCGACGCCGCGGGCAGCGTGAAGATCGAGCTGATCGCCAAGGACGGTACTGCCACTGTCCTGAAGGAAAAAACCACCGTCCAAGCCGGTGAGATCCTCGATTGCGCGGTCATGAGCAAAAATGCCCTGCGCAATTTCATCGCCGCCGAAATCGAAGACGCCAAGCAGAAAGGCGTGCTGCTGTCGGTTCACCTCAAAGCGACCATGATGAAGGTCTCCGACCCGATCATGTTCGGCCAGATCGTGGCTGAGTACTATAAGGACGCGCTGGCCAAGCACGCCCAGGTACTGGAGCAGATCGGCTTCAACCTGAACAACGGCATCGGCGACCTGTACGCCCGCATCAAGGCCCTGCCGGCCGAGCAGCAGGCGCAGATCGAAGCCGACATCCAGGCGGTCTATGCCGTTCGTCCGGCACTGGCGATGGTCAACTCCGACAAAGGCATCACCAACCTGCACGTGCCGAGCGACGTCATCGTCGACGCCTCGATGCCAGCCATGATCCGTGACTCCGGCAAGATGTGGGGCACCGACGGCCAGCTGCACGACACCAAGGCCGTGATCCCGGATCGCTGCTACGCGACCATCTACCAGGCCGTGATCGAAGACTGCAAGCAACACGGCGCCTTCGACCCGACCACCATGGGCAGCGTGCCGAACGTCGGCCTGATGGCCAAGAAAGCCGAAGAGTACGGCTCCCACGACAAGACCTTCCAGATCAAGACTGACGGTGTGGTCCGCGTCTCGGACAGCAACGGTCGCACCCTGCTGGAGCAGAACGTCGAGGCTGGCGATATCTTCCGCATGTGCCAGACCAAGGACGCGCCGATCCAGGACTGGGTCAAGCTCGCCGTCAACCGCGCCCGCGCCAGCAGCACCCCGGCAATCTTCTGGCTCGACCCGATGCGCGCCCACGATGGCGTGATGATCGAGAAGGTCCAGGCTTACCTGAAGGATCACGACACCAGCGGCCTGGAGATCCGCATCATGTCGCCTGTCGACGCGATGAAGTTCACCCTGGCGCGTACCCGCGAAGGCAAGGACACCATCTCGGTGACCGGCAACGTACTGCGTGACTACCTGACCGACCTGTTCCCGATCATGGAACTGGGCACCAGCGCCAAGATGCTCTCGATCGTGCCACTGATGAACGGTGGCGGCCTGTTCGAAACCGGCGCCGGCGGCTCGGCACCCAAGCACGTGCAGCAATTGCTGGAAGAGAACTTCCTGCGTTGGGATTCCCTGGGCGAGTTCCTGGCCCTGGCCGCATCCCTGGAACACCTGGGCGTGACCTACAACAACCCGAAAGCACTAGTGCTGGCCAAGACTCTCGACCAGGCGACTGGCGAATTCCTGGACCGCAACAAGTCGCCTTCGCGCAAGGTCGGCGGCATCGACAACCGCGGCAGCCACTTCTACCTGACCCTGTTCTGGGCCCAGGCACTGGCCGCCCAGGATGACGACGCAGCCCTGAAGGCGCAGTTCACCACCCTGGCCAAGACCCTGACCGACAACGAAGAAAAAATCGTTGCCGAGCTCAACGCCATCCAAGGCAAGCCAGTGGACATCGGCGGCTACTACTTCGCCAACCCCGAGCTGACCAGCAAGGCCATGCGCCCGAGCAACACCTTCAACGCGGCGATTGCTGCGCTGGTATAAGGTCACAAGGAAACACCACAAACCCCGGCCTGGTGCCGGGGTTTGTGTTTCTGGCATTTACACTATCCGTCAGACAGCACCCGACCCTGTGGGAGCGAGCTTGCTCGCGATTGCAATTCATCATTCAATTCAAATATTGACTGACCTACCGCTATCGCGAGCAAGCTCGCTCCCACAGTTGGATTGGAGTACAGCCGGCAAAGACAGGTCGGCTGTCAGGCCGCCTTCGCGAGCAGGCTCGCTCCCACAATTAGACCGGGGTATAGCCAAAGAGACAGGCCGGCTATCAGGCCGCCTCGATCTTGATCTTGATCTTGATCCTGATCCTGATCCTGATTTGGGGCGCCCCGTTAACCACGATGGCCGAACGCAGGCATTGCGCAGTGGGCAACCCGGCATGGACGCCGGGTTAGCCGCGCTGGGCCATGGATGGCCCTTCGCGGCGGCCCACGGAGCAATGCCGGAGTGAGGGCATGCCGAGCCTAGGCGAGGCACCGAGTGGTGGGGCTAAGCCTTTTTGGTTACTTTTTTGGCGTCTGAAAAAAGTGACCCGCCGTAAGGGCGGAACCCTAAGCAGCCGTGACCGCAGCAATGGATATGTACTCAGCCTACAAAATCCGAGAAATAGAGGAGTCTCATGAACTGGCAACCCCACATCACCGTCGCCACCATCGTCGAAGACCACGGCCGCTTCCTGATGGTCGAAGAATCCAAGGGCGGACGAGCAGTGCTCAACCAGCCCGCCGGCCACCTGGACCCGAACGAAACACTGATCCAAGCCGCCATACGTGAAACCCTCGAAGAAACCGGCTGGGACGTCGAACCCACCAGCGTCACCGGCCTCTACCTCTACACCGCCCCGAGCAACGGTGTGACCTACCAACGGGTCTGCTTCGCCGCCAAAGCCCTGAAACACCACCCGGATTATCAACTGGACGACGGCATCCTCGGCGCCAAGTGGCTGACCCGCGACGAATTGCTGACACAGCGCGACCGCTGGCGCAGCGAGCTGGTCATCCGCTGCATCGACGATTACCTGGCCGGCCATCGCCACAGCCTGGAGCTTATCCGCCCTTCTCTTTAGCCTTGCACGCCCGGGCCTGATAGAATCGCGTCCTTTTTCAAGACACTCATTGAATTCCTATGCGTGATCCAGCCTCTTCGAGCACCCCCAAGCAACGCGTCATAGTCGGCATGTCCGGCGGCGTGGACTCTTCCGTTTCCGCCCTTCTGCTGATCGAGCAGGGTTATGAGGTGGAAGGCCTGTTCATGAAGAACTGGGAAGAAGACGACGGAACCGAATACTGCACCGCCATGGACGACCTGGCGGACGCCCAGGCCGTCTGCGACCGGATCGGCATCAAGCTGCACACCGCCAACTTCGCCGCGGAATACTGGGACAACGTGTTCGAGCACTTCCTCGCCGAATACAAGGCCGGTCGCACGCCGAACCCGGACATCCTCTGCAACCGCGAAATCAAGTTCAAGGCGTTCCTCGACTACGCCATGATGCTCGGCGCCGACCTGATCGCCACCGGTCACTACGTGCGCCGCCGCGACATCGACGGTCGTACCGAGCTGCTCAAGGGCCTGGACCCGAACAAGGACCAGAGTTATTTCCTGCACGCCGTCGGCGGTGAACAGATCGCCAAGACCCTGTTCCCGGTGGGCGAGCTGGAAAAACCCGAAGTGCGCGCGATTGCCGAGAAACATGACCTGGCCACCGCCAAGAAGAAGGATTCCACCGGGATCTGCTTCATCGGCGAACGGCGCTTCAGCGATTTCCTCAAGCAATACCTGCCGGCCCAGCCGGGCGAGATCAAGACCACCGAA
Organism: Pseudomonas sp. Z1-29; assembly: GCF_051131995.1. Taxonomy (NCBI): domain Bacteria; kingdom Pseudomonadati; phylum Pseudomonadota; class Gammaproteobacteria; order Pseudomonadales; family Pseudomonadaceae; genus Pseudomonas; species Pseudomonas sp. Z1-29. The sequence continues at coordinate 3,817,466 of NZ_CP071645.1, forward strand.
GGCGAAGTCATCGGCCGCCACCATGGTCTGATGTACCACACCATCGGCCAGCGCCAGGGCCTGGGCATCGGCGGCTTGAAAGACGCCGGTGAAGAGCCGTGGTACGTGCTGGTCAAGGACCTGGAGCACAACGAGCTGATCGTTGGCCAGGGCAATGACCATCCATGGCTGTTTTCCCGTGCCCTGCTCGCCTCCGACATCTATTGGGTCAACCCGATCGACCTCAGCGAACCGCGCCGCCTGACGGCCAAGGTTCGCTACCGCCAGAGCGACCAGACCTGCACCCTGGAAAAAACCGCCAGCGGCTATCGCGCCACGTTCGATGATCCGCAGCGCGCGGTCACGCCCGGCCAGTCCGTGGTGTTCTACGACGGTGAAGTCTGCCTCGGCGGCGGCGTGATAGAAGTCGCCGAGCCATGGAGCAGCCAGGCATGACGCCGATCCAGGAGCAACTGACGGCACTCGGCGGGGTGTTTCTCGCCGCGGTGCTGGTGGACCGGATCGCCAAGACCGGCCAGGCCACCGAAGCCGGCCTGGGCTGCATGCTCGGCAGCCTGCTGGTGCGCGACCCCAAGGACACCCTGGAAGTCTATGGTGGCGATGACCTGAACCTGCGCGAAGGCTACCGTGCGCTGATCGGCGCCCTGGAGCGCGACCCCAGCGCCCTGCAACGCGAGCCGCTGCGCTACGCCCTGTCGATGCTGGGCCTGGAGCGCCAGCTGGCCAAGCGCGACGACCTGCTGGAGACCATCGGCAAACGCTTGCCACAGATCCAGTCCCAGGTCGAACACTTCGGCCCGTCCCACGAGAACGTGATCGCCGCTTGCGGCGCGCTGTACCAGGACACCTTGAGTACCCTGCGCCAGCGTATCCAGGTGCATGGCGACATGCGTAACCTGCAGCAGCCTAGTAACGCTTCAAAGATCCGCGCCCTGTTGCTGGCCGGGATTCGCTCGGCGCGGCTGTGGCGACAACTGGGTGGGCATCGCTGGCAGCTGGTGATCAGCCGGCGCAAATTGCTGAAAGAGCTTTACCCGTTGATGCGCAGCGAATAAGTCGCCTCGACTTGCTTGTGGACATTGACGGGCTGCTTTGCAGCCCAGCGGGAGCAAGCGCCCGCGCCACAGGTAATGAACAGTTTTATCTCGATACGCGTAACACGCCGGTCAGTTGGCAACGGACCGGCGCTGGATTTCATGTATGATACGCGCCCCATTTCGTTGCCCGACTGTCCGAGAACACCCCATGCAGCTCTCTTCGCTCACTGCGGTTTCCCCTGTAGACGGCCGCTACGCCGGCAAAACCCAGGCCCTGCGCCCTATTTTCAGCGAGTACGGCCTGATCCGTGCCCGCGTTCTGGTTGAAGTGCGCTGGCTCCAGCGCCTGGCCGCTCACCCTGGCATTGGCGAAGTACCGGCCTTTTCCGCCGAAGCCAACGCGGTACTGAACGCCCTGGCCGACGATTTCGCGCTGGAGCACGCCGAGCGCGTCAAAGAGATCGAGCGCACCACCAACCACGACGTCAAGGCCATCGAATACCTGCTCAAGGAGCAGGCGGCCAAGCTGCCGGAACTGGCCAACGTCAGCGAGTTCATTCACTTTGCCTGCACCAGCGAGGACATCAACAACCTGTCCCACGCCCTGATGCTGCGCGAAGGCCGTGACGAGGTGATGCTGCCCCTGATGCGCCAGACCGCTCAGGCCATCCGCGAACTGGCGATCCGCTTCGCCGACGTGCCGATGCTGTCGCGCACCCACGGTCAACCGGCTTCGCCGACCACCCTGGGCAAGGAACTGGCGAACGTGGTGTATCGCCTGGAGCGCCAGATCGCCCAGGTAGCCGCCGTGCCACTGCTGGGCAAGATCAACGGCGCCGTGGGCAACTACAACGCCCACCTGTCGGCCTACCCGGACATCGACTGGGAAGCCAACGCCCGCGCCTTCATCGAAGACGAGCTGGGCCTGAGCTTCAACCCGTACACCACCCAGATCGAGCCGCATGACTACATCGCCGAGCTGTTCGACGCGATCGCGCGCTTCAACACCATCCTGATCGACTTCGACCGTGACATTTGGGGCTACATCTCCCTGGGTTACTTCAAGCAGCGCACCATCGCCGGCGAAATCGGTTCCTCGACCATGCCGCACAAGGTCAATCCGATCGACTTCGAAAACTCCGAAGGCAACCTGGGCATCGCCAACGCGCTGTTCCAGCACCTGGCGAGCAAACTGCCGATTTCCCGCTGGCAGCGCGACCTGACCGACTCCACCGTGCTGCGCAACCTGGGCGTAGGTTTTGCCCACAGCGTCATCGCCTACGAGGCCAGCCTCAAGGGCATCAGCAAGCTGGAACTGAACGAGCAGAAAATCGCCGCCGACCTGGATGCCTGCTGGGAAGTCCTGGCCGAGCCGATCCAGACCGTGATGCGTCGCTACAACATCGAAAACCCCTATGAAAAGCTGAAAGAACTGACCCGTGGCAAGGGCATCAGCCCGGACGCGTTGCAGACTTTCATCGAGGGCCTGGACATGCCTGCCGAGGCCAAGGCAGAGCTGAAGAAACTGACCCCGGCCAGCTACATCGGCAACGCGGCGGCACAAGCCAAGCGCATCTGACACATCGCTTCACCTTTGAGACGCCCGGCCGCGCCGGGCGTTTTTATTCGCGTCTGAAAAGTATATTTTTTCAATAGGTTACACATGAATTCTGACATTCCACTGCAACTCCTGGGCGGTATCACGGCACGGGAGTTCCTGCGCGACTACTGGCAGAAGAAACCCCTGCTGATCCGCCAGGCCATTCCTGACTTCGAAAGCCCGATCGACGCCGACGAACTGGCCGGCCTTGCGCTTGAGGAAGAGATCGAGTCACGCCTGGTGATCGAACACGGCGAGCGCCCCTGGGAATTGCGTCGCGGCCCGTTCGCCGAAGACGAATTCAGCAAACTGCCGGAGCGCGAGTGGACCCTGCTGGTGCAGGCGGTCGACCAGTTCGTACCGGAAGTCAGCGAGCTGCTGGAGCATTTCCGCTTTTTGCCGAGCTGGCGCATCGACGATGTGATGATCAGCTTCGCTGCCCCAGGTGGCGGCGTCGGCCCGCATTTCGACAACTACGATGTGTTCCTGCTGCAGGGCCACGGCAAGCGCAACTGGAAAATCGGCCAGATGTGCAACTCCGAAAGCCCGCTGCTGCCCCATGCGGACCTGCGCATCCTCGCCGATTTCGAGGCGACCGAGGAATGGGTCCTTGAACCTGGCGACATGCTCTACCTGCCACCGCGCCTGGCCCACTGCGGCGTCGCCGTGGATGACTGCATGACCTATTCGGTGGGTTTCCGCGCGCCGAGCGCCGCCGAGGTGCTGACCCATTTCACCGACTTCCTCAGCCAGTTCCTGCCGGACGAAGAGCGCTACACCGACGCCGATGCGCGGCCTGTCGCCGACCCGCATCAGATCCAGCATGACGCCCTGGACCGACTCAAGGGCCTGCTGGCCGAGCACATGAGCGACGAGCGCCTGCTGCTGACCTGGTTCGGCCAGTTCATGACCGAGCCGCGCTATCCGGAACTGGTCGTCGGCCCGGAGCTGGAAGAAGACGATTTGCTGGCCAGCCTGGAACAGGGCGCGGTGATCATTCGCAACCCGAGCGCTCGCCTGGCCTGGTCGGAAGTCGATGACGACCTGCTGCTGTTCGCCAGCGGCCAGAGCCGTTATTTGCCGGGCAAATTGCGCGACCTGTTGAAGATGATCTGTGCCGCCGACGCGCTGCACATCGAGAACCTCGGCCCATGGCTGGCCGACGAGGACGGTCGCGGCCTCATTCATGAATTGGTCAAGCAAGGTAGCCTGGGGTTCGCCGATGAATAAAATTCACGTTCGTGTCGCAGACTGGCAAAAGGATAACGCCGAGATCCGGCGCATTCGTGAAGCGGTATTCATTGCCGAGCAATCCGTGCCGCCGGAGTTGGAGTGGGATTCGGATGACCAGGACGCCGTGCATTTTCTGGCCTTCGAAGGCGACTTCCCCATCGGCACCGCGCGCCTGCTGACCGATGGCCATATCGGCCGCGTCTCGGTCCTGAAGGATTGGCGCGGCCTGAAAGTCGGCGATGCGCTGATGCACGCAGCAATCGCCGAAGCCGAGAAGCGCGGGCTCAAGCAGCAGATGCTCAGCGCCCAGGTGCACGCCACGCCGTTTTACGAGCGACTGGGGTTTGCGGTGGTCAGCGAGGAGTTCCTCGAAGCCGGGATTCCTCACGTGGACATGGTGCGTCATTCGACCTAATACCCCTGTGGCGAGGGAGCTTGCTCCCGCTGGGCTGCGCAGCGGCCCCCGCTTTTTGGGGTCGCTTCGCGACCCAGCGGGAGCAAGCTCCCTCGCCACAAAGGCAGCCTGCAACAACATCCTGCAACGCCCAAAACGCCCCGCCATCTACCGATGCCGGGGCGTTTTGCCGTCTACCATTCAACTTGCCCCACCCGGGGCCGACAAACTGGCAATATCCAGCTTTTGTCTCGCGGAGAAATGGACATGTCCCTACGTACCCTGCTGACCACCCTGCTGCTCGGTTGCAGCCTGTCAGTCATGGCGGCTACCGAAATCGTGCCGCTGAACTACCGCACCAGCGCGGACTTGCTGCCGGTGGCGCAGAACTTCATCGGCAAGGATGGCCAGGTCAGCGCTTACGGCAACCAACTGATCGTCAACGCCGAACCTGGCAAGATCGAAGAACTTCGACAATTCCTGGCGCAGCTCGACGTGGCTCCCAAGCGCTTGCTGATCACGGTCGACACCAATGAAAACAACCTGCAAGGCGATCAGGGTTACTCGATCAACGGAGCCGCCCCCAGCCAGACCCGCATCATCAACCGCAGCACCGCCAGCCGTGACGGCGGCGTGCAGCAGATCCAGGCCAGCGAGGGCCAGCCGGCGCTGATCCAGGTGGGCCAGAGCGTGCCCTTCACCAGCAACCAGACCGATGGCTATGGGCGCATGCAAAGCCAGACCGAATACCGCAACGTCACCCAAGGTTTTTACGTAACGGCCAGCGTCACGGGCGAGACCGTTCATCTGAGCATCAGCACCAACCGTGACCGCATGAGCCAGGAACGTCCCGATGTAGTGAACGTGCAAAGCACCGACACAACCGTCAGCGGGCGCCTGGGCGAGTGGATCACCCTGGCCGGGGTGAATCGGCAGAATCAGGCCGATAAACAAGGCCTGACCCGCAGCTACTCGACCCAAGGCAGGGATGACATGATTTTGCGGGTCAAGGTCGATACGCTGAACTGAAGCACCAGAAACTGACTGATAAGTCGTATTAGACCAAAGATGTAGTGCCTGAAAAAAAGCACTACAAAACGTTTGACGAGCCAAAAAACCGAAGGCATGATGGCCTCGCTCCCGCTAATCAGGGGCCCTGGCAAGGGCCTTCGGGTCGAAGCTTGCAACTACCCTGCGAGCCGATTCGTGTCTGTACCGCCCACAAGGTGTGTTTGACGAGGTTGCGACTGGAACGAAGTTGTCCCGAGGGACGGAAGCGTAACTAGGTAACCCGGCATCACTCTGAGTTCGTATGAAGGCCCACGACGCCCGAATGCGCCCGCAGCTCGCCCCTACCTGCTCACTTTCCCCTCGAGCCCATCGTTCATCCCGTCGCCTCCCCGCCTCAACCGACTTGTACGCCAGCCTCCTGGTCAGCGAGCAGCCCTTCACACCAATGACTGGTGCGATTGACGAGCTGGAACCTTCCAGCCCGGAACGACCATCCATACAAGACGCGACGAGGTTTATTTCCATGGCACTGACACGCGAACAGCAAATTGCAGCCCTTGAAAAAGACTGGGCTGAAAACCCGCGCTGGAAAGGCGTGAAGCGCAATTATTCGGCTGCTGACGTCGTCCGTCTGCGTGGCTCGGTGCAACCTGAGCACACCTTCGCGAAAATGGGCGCCGAGAAGCTGTGGAACCTGGTCACCCAGGGCGCCAAGCCAGCCTTCCGTCCCGAGAAAGACTTCGTCAACTGCATGGGCGCCCTGACTGGCGGCCAGGCTGTGCAGCAGGTCAAGGCCGGTATCCAGGCCATCTACCTGTCGGGCTGGCAAGTGGCCGCGGACAACAACTCCGCCGAGTCCATGTACCCCGACCAGTCGCTGTACCCGGTGGACTCGGTTCCAACCGTGGTCAAGCGCATCAACAACTCGTTCCGTCGTGCCGACCAGATCCAGTGGAAAGCCGGCAAGAACCCGGGCGACGAAGGCTACATCGACTACTTCGCGCCAATCGTGGCTGACGCCGAAGCCGGTTTCGGCGGCGTACTGAACGCCTACGAACTGATGAAGAGCATGATCGAGGCAGGCGCCGCCGGCGTGCACTTCGAAGATCAGCTGGCCTCGGTTAAAAAATGCGGCCACATGGGCGGCAAGGTACTGGTTCCCACCCAGGAAGCCGTACAGAAGCTGACCGCCGCGCGCCTGGCCGCCGACGTTGCCGGCGTACCGACCATCCTTCTGGCCCGTACCGACGCCAACGCCGCTGACCTGCTGACTTCCGACTGCGATCCGTACGACCAGCCGTTCGTCACCGGCACCCGTACCCAGGAAGGCTTCTACAAGGTGCGCGCCGGTCTCGACCAGGCCATCGCCCGTGGCCTGGCCTACGCCCCGTACGCCGACCTGATCTGGTGCGAAACCGCCAAGCCGGACCTGGACGAAGCTCGTCGCTTCGCCGAAGCGATCAAGAAGGAATACCCGGACCAACTGCTGTCGTACAACTGCTCGCCTTCCTTCAACTGGAAGAAGAACCTGGACGACGCGACCATCGCCAAGTTCCAGCGCGAGCTGTCCGCCATGGGCTACAAGCACCAGTTCATCACCCTGGCCGGCATCCACAACATGTGGCACAGCATGTTCAACCTGGCGCACGACTACGCTCGCAACGACATGACCGCCTACGTGAAGCTGCAAGAGCAGGAGTTCGCTGACGCCGCCAAAGGCTACACCTTCGTGGCCCACCAGCAGGAAGTCGGCACCGGCTACTTCGACGACATGACCACGGTGATCCAGGGCGGTACCTCGTCGGTGACCGCACTGACCGGCTCGACCGAAGAAGAACAGTTCCACTGATTGCACGCGTAAACGGCCCTTGCGGACCGAATAAAAGCTAACCGCAAAGCCGACGATTTGAAGCCCCGACTGGTTCGGGGCTTTTTTTTGCCTATGCTTTAGCAGCAACGTCGTCACATGAAAGGATTTTGTGGCGAGGGAGCTTGCTCCCGCTGGCTGCGCAGCAGCCTTTTTGTGAGCGCTTCGCACTCAAGCGGGAGCAAGCTCCCTCGCCACAAGGATCCAGACAGCCCTCAAGGAAGCACTACCGCAGAAAAAACAAAAAGATTGATCGAACGCAGTAACGGGCAGTCTGAAAAAGAGTAAAACGGCCGGCGCTGACAACTGCGATCACCGCTATATAAGACATGTTCTCAGTTGTTGCATCGAGCCCATACGGCGATCGCAGGCCAAACAATAATAATTATCATTTGAAGGGCGTTTTCATTGTTACATCCAAAACGAAATTCCATTGTGGATTCGACAGCCAATCCCCACGGGGCCGGGCTCGCGAGGTCGTGGAGGCGCGCTATGTCCTTATTCCAATAAATAATTTCGCTATAGGAATTTTACTTGCCCGGTGTTTAGCCATAAAATCACCGCGATTGATTGCTGCGACATATCGTCACTGCGTTATTTCTTTTCAAGCTCAGAGACCTTTGCTCTCTGTTAAGGATTTCCAGCATGCCCGAAGCGACAGGACTCATGGCCCACAACTGGGGCTTTGCCATTTTCCTTCTGGGTGTTGTCGGCCTGTGTGCCTTCATGCTCGGCGTGTCGAGCCTGCTCGGGTCAAAAGCCTGGGGCCGCAGCAAGAATGAACCGTTCGAATCCGGCATGCTGCCTACCGGTGGCGCCCGCTTGCGGCTCTCAGCCAAATTCTATCTGGTCGCGATGCTCTTCGTGATCTTCGATATCGAAGCCCTTTTTCTCTTTGCATGGTCTGTGTCCGTCCGCGAAAGCGGCTGGACCGGATTCGTCGAAGCTCTCGTTTTCATAGCAATTCTGTTGGCAGGTCTTGTCTACCTTTACCGGGTGGGGGCTCTTGATTGGGCTCCGGAAGCTCGGCGCAAGCGGCAGGCGAAGCTGAAACAATGAGGCTTTGGCAATGCAATACAATCTCACCAGGATCGACCCCGATGCTCCTAACGAGCAGTATCCGATCGGCAAGCGGGAAACCGTTTCCGATCCGTTAGAGGATCAAGTTCACAAGAACATCTTCATGGGCAAGCTCGAAGACGTGCTGAACAGCACGGTCAACTGGGGTCGCAAGAACTCCCTGTGGCCGTACAACTTCGGCCTTTCGTGCTGCTACGTGGAAATGACCACCGCCTTCACGGCGCCCCACGACATCGCGCGCTTTGGCGCCGAGGTGATCCGGGCATCGCCGCGCCAGGCGGATTTCATGGTTATCGCCGGTACGCCGTTCCTGAAAATGGCTCCCATCATCCAGCGCCTGTACGAACAGATGCTGGAACCCAAGTGGGTCATTTCCATGGGCGCGTGTGCCAACTCCGGCGGCATGTACGACATTTATTCCGTGGTCCAGGGAGTCGACAAGTTCCTGCCGGTGGATGTCTACGTGCCCGGCTGCCCGCCCCGCCCCGAAGCGTTCCTGCAAGGCCTGATGCTGCTGCAGGAATCCATCGGCCAGGAGCGTCGCCCACTGTCCTGGGTCGTCGGTGATCAAGGCGTCTATCGCGCCGACATGCCGTCGCAAAAGGAACAGCGCCGCGAACAGCGAATCGCAGTCACCAACCTGCGCAGCCCCGACGAAGTCTGATCCAGCTCTGTTCTGTAGAAGAAACGAGAACCTGGCTTCATTCTTTACGTTGACCGAAAGCGATAAATAACCATGACTACAGGCAGTGCTCTGTACATCCCGCCTTACAAGGCAGACGACCAGGATGTGGTCGTCGAACTGAACAACCGCTTTGGCGCCGAGGCGTTCACCGCCCAGGCCACCCGCACCGGCATGCCGGTGCTTTGGGTTGCCCGCGCCAGGCTCATCGAAGTCCTGACTTTCCTGCGCAACCTGCCCAAGCCGTACGTCATGCTCTATGACCTGCACGGCGTGGACGAGCGCCTGCGCACCAAGCGCCAGGGTCTGCCGGGCGCCGACTTCACCGTGTTCTACCACCTGCTGTCGATCGAGCGTAATAGTGACGTAATGATCAAGGTCGCCTTGTCCGAGAGCGACCTCAGCGTGCCGACCGTGACCGGCATCTGGCCGAACGCCAACTGGTACGAGCGTGAAGTCTGGGACATGTTCGGCATCGACTTCCCCGGCCACCCGCACCTGACCCGCATCATGATGCCGCCGACCTGGGAAGGTCACCCGTTGCGCAAGGACTTCCCGGCCCGCGCCACCGAGTTCGACCCGTACAGCCTGACCCTGGCCAAGCAGCAGCTCGAGGAAGAATCCGCGCGTTTCAAGCCGGAAGACTGGGGCATGAAGCGTTCCGGCGCCAACGAGGACTACATGTTCCTCAACCTGGGCCCGAACCACCCTTCGGCCCACGGTGCGTTCCGTATCATCCTGCAACTGGACGGTGAAGAGATCGTCGATTGCGTCCCGGACATCGGCTACCACCACCGTGGCGCCGAGAAGATGGGTGAGCGTCAGTCCTGGCACAGCTATATTCCATACACCGACCGCATCGATTACCTCGGCGGCGTGATGAACAACCTGCCGTACGTCCTGTCGGTGGAAAAACTGGCGGGCATCACGGTGCCGGACCGGGTCAACGTGATCCGCATCATGATGGCCGAGTTCTTCCGGATCACCAGCCACCTGTTGTTCCTGGGTACCTATATCCAGGACGTGGGCGCCATGACGCCGGTGTTCTTCACTTTCACCGACCGCCAGAAAGCCTACACCGTGATCGAAGCCATCACCGGTTTCCGCCTGCACCCGGCCTGGTACCGCATCGGTGGCGTTGCCCACGACCTGCCGCGCGGCTGGGAAAAGCTGGTCAAGGATTTCGTCGAGTGGATGCCCAAGCGCCTGGACGAATACACCAAGGCAGCGTTGCAGAACAGCATCCTCAAGGGTCGTACCGTCGGCGTCGCCGCGTACAACACCAAGGAAGCGCTGGAATGGGGCGTCACCGGCCCGAACCTGCGCGCCACCGGCCTCGATTTCGACCTGCGCAAGGCGCGCCCGTACTCCGGCTACGAGAACTTCGAGTTCGAAGTCCCGCTGGCGTCCAGCGGCGATGCCTATGACCGCTGCCTGGTTCGCGTCGAGGAAATGCGCCAGAGCGTCAAGATCATCGAGCAATGCATGCGCAACATGCCGGAAGGCCCGTACAAGGCGGACCACCCGCTGACCACGCCGCCGCCAAAAGAGCGCACGCTGCAACACATCGAGACCCTGATCACGCACTTCCTGCAGGTTTCGTGGGGCCCGGTCATGCCGGCCAACGAATCCTTCCAGATGATCGAAGCGACCAAGGGCATCAACAGTTATTACCTGACGAGCGATGGCGGCACCATGAGCTACCGCACCCGGATTCGCACCCCAAGCTACCCGCACCTGCAGCAGATCCCTTCGGTGATCAAAGGCAGCATGGTCGCGGACTTGATCGCGTACCTGGGTAGTATCGATTTCGTTATGGCCGACGTGGACCGCTAAGCATGAACAGCACGCTTATCCAGACAGACCGTTTCGCCCTGAGCGAAACCGAGCGCTCGGCCATCGAGCACGAGCTGCATCACTACGAAGACCCGCGCGCGGCGTCGATCGAAGCCCTGAAGATTGTCCAGAAGGAACGTGGCTGGGTGCCCGATGGCGCGCTCTACGCCATCGGCGAAATCCTCGGCATTCCGGCCAGCGACGTCGAAGGTGTCGCCACGTTTTACAGCCAGATTTTCCGTCAGCCGGTCGGCCGCCACATCATTCGCGTCTGCGACAGCATGGTCTGCTACATCGGCGGCCACGAGTCGGTGGTCAGCGAAATCCAGGGCAAGCTGGGCATTGGCCTGGGCCAGACCACCGCCGACGGCCGCTTCACGCTGCTGCCGGTGTGCTGCCTGGGCAACTGCGACAAGGCACCGGCGCTGATGATCGACGACGACACCTTCGGTGACGTCAAGCCGGATGGCGTCGCCAAACTGCTGGAGGGCTACGTATGACCCTGACTTCCTTCGGGCCCGCCAACCGCATCCAGCGTTCGGCCGAAACCCATCCCCTGACCTGGCGCCTGCGTGACGATGGCGAGGCGGTGTGGCTGGACGAATACCAGGCGAAGAACGGCTATGCCGCCGCGCGCAAGGCGTTCGCCGACATGGCCGCCGACGACATCGTCCAGACCGTGAAAGACGCCGGCCTCAAGGGCCGTGGCGGCGCGGGCTTCCCCACGGGCGTGAAGTGGGGCCTGATGCCCAAGGACGAGTCCATCAACATCCGCTACCTGCTGTGCAACGCGGACGAGATGGAGCCCAACACCTGGAAAGACCGCATGCTGATGGAGCAACTGCCCCATCTGCTGATCGAAGGCATGCTGATCAGTGCCCGCGCGCTGAAAACCTACCGTGGCTACATCTTCCTGCGCGGCGAATACACCACCGCCGCCAGGCACCTGAACCGTGCCGTCGAAGAAGCCAAGGCCGCAGGCCTGCTGGGCAAGAACATCCTGGGCTCGGGTTTTGATTTCGAGCTGTTCGTCCACACCGGCGCCGGGCGCTACATCTGCGGTGAAGAAACCGCCCTGATCAACTCCCTCGAAGGCCGCCGCGCCAACCCGCGCTCCAAGCCGCCCTTCCCCGCCGCTGTTGGCGTGTGGGGCAAGCCGACCTGCGTGAACAACGTCGAGACCTTGTGCAACGTGCCGGCGATCATCGCCGACGGCGTGGACTGGTACAAATCCCTGGCCCGTGACGGCAGCGAAGACATGGGCACCAAGCTCATGGGCTTCTCCGGCAAGGTCAAGAACCCTGGCCTGTGGGAACTGCCGTTCGGCGTCACCGCGCGCGAGCTGTTCGAGGACTACGCCGGCGGCATGCGCGACGGCTACAAGCTCAAGTGCTGGCAGCCCGGCGGCGCCGGTACCGGTTTCCTGTTGCCGGAACACCTTGACGCACAAATGTACGCCGGCGGCATCGCCAAGGTCGGCACCCGGATGGGTACCGGCCTGGCGATGGCGGTGGACGACAGCGTCAACATGGTCTCCCTGCTGCGCAACATGGAGCAGTTTTTCGCCCGCGAGTCCTGCGGTTTCTGCACCCCTTGCCGCGACGGCCTGCCATGGAGCGTCAAGCTGCTGATGGCCCTCGAGAACGGCCAGGGCCAGGCCGGCGACATCGAGACCCTGCTGGGGCTGGTCGGTTTCCTCGGCCCAGGCAAGACCTTCTGTGCTCACGCACCGGGTGCCGTGGAGCCGTTGGGCAGCGCAATCAAATACTTCCGCCCTGAGTTCGAGGCCGGCATCGCGCCAACCCGCGCGGGCGATCTCAATCAGGTGGTCACGCCGACCATGGTCGGCGCGTAACGACGCTTAACAAGGCGAAGGGTCCGTGCCCTTCGCCTTTCGTTCGATGACGCCTTTTCACCGAGGCTGTTTGGATTCGGACGAACAACAAGATTCCATTAGCCACGCCCGCTGACACCGGGCCAACGAAGAACTTTGAACCATGGCCACTATCCACGTAGACGGCAAAGAGCTCGAAGTCGATGGCGCAGACAACCTGTTACAGGCATGTCTGTCGCTGGGCCTCGACATTCCTTATTTCTGCTGGCACCCCGCCCTTGGCAGCGTTGGCGCCTGTCGCCAGTGCGCGGTCAAGCAGTACACCGACGAAAACGACAAGCGTGGTCGGATCGTCATGTCCTGCATGACCCCCGCCACCGACGGCAGCTGGATCTCCATCGACGACGAAGAAGCGAAAGTGTTTCGCGCCAGCGTCGTCGAATGGCTGATGACCAACCACCCTCACGACTGCCCGGTCTGTGAGGAAGGCGGCCATTGCCACCTGCAAGACATGACCGTGATGACCGGCCACAACGAGCGCCGTTATCGCTTCACCAAGCGCACCCACCAGAACCAGGACCTCGGCCCGTTCATTTCCCACGAGATGAACCGCTGCATCGCCTGCTACCGTTGCGTGCGTTTCTACAAGGACTACGCCGGCGGCACCGACCTCGGTGTGTTCGGCGCCCACGACAACGTGTACTTCGGTCGCGTTGAAGACGGCACCCTGGAAAGCGAGTTCTCCGGCAACCTCACCGAGGTCTGCCCGACCGGTGTGTTCACCGACAAGACTCACTCCGAGCGCTACAACCGCAAGTGGGACATGCAGTTCTCGCCAAGCATCTGCCACGGCTGCTCCAGCGGCTGCAACATCAGCCCGGGCGAACGCTACGGCGAACTACGTCGCATCGAGAACCGCTACAACGGTTCGGTGAACCAGTATTTCCTCTGCGACCGTGGCCGTTTCGGCTATGGCTACGTCAATCGCAAGGACCGCCCGCGCCAGCCGCTGCTCGCCAATGGCGCCAAGCTGAGCCTGGACGAAGCCCTGGACAAGGCCGCCGAACTGCTGCGCGGTCGCAACATTGTCGGCATCGGTTCGCCACGGGCCAGCCTGGAAAGCAACTACGCCCTGCGTGAGCTGGTCGGTGCCGAGCACTTCTACAGCGGCATCGAAGCCGGCGAGCTGGAACGTATTCGCCTGGTGCTGCAGGTGCTCAAGGACAGCCCGCTGCCCGTGCCGACGATGCGCGACATCGAAGATCACGATGCGGTGTTCGTCCTCGGCGAAGACCTGACCCAGACCGCCGCCCGCATGGCCCTGGCCCTGCGCCAGTCGGTAAAAGGCAAGGCCGAAGACATGGCCGACGCCATGCGCGTCCAGCCATGGCTCGACGCTGCGGTGAAGAACATCGGCCAGGACGCGCTGAACCCGCTGTTCATCGCCAGCCTCGCTGAAACCAAGCTCGACGACGTCGCCGAAGAATGCGTCCACGCCGCTCCGGACGACCTCGCGCGCATCGGTTTTGCCGTCGCCCACGCCCTGGACGCCAGCGCCCCGGCCGTCGACGGCCTGGACAGCGAAGCCGCCGGCCTGGCCCAGCGCATCGCCGACGCCCTGCTGGCGGCCAAGCGTCCATTGATCATCGCCGGCACCTCGCTGGGTTCCAAGGCGCTGATCGAAGCCGCCGCCAACATCGCCAAGGCCCTGAAGCTGCGCGAGAAGAACGGTTCCATCAGCCTGGTCGTGCCGGAAGCCAACAGCCTCGGCCTGGCCATGCTCGGTGGCGAATCGGTCGATGCCGCCCTGCAAGCAGTGATCGACGGCAGCGCCGATGCCATCGTGGTGCTGGAGAACGACCTGTTCACCCGCACCGACAATGCCAAGGTCGATGCTGCGCTGAACGCTGCCAAGGTAGTGATCGTCGCCGACCATCAGAAAACCGCCACCACCGACCGCGCCGACCTGGTGCTGCCGGCGGCGAGCTTCGCCGAAGGCGACGGTACGCTGGTCAGCCAGGAAGGTCGCGCCCAGCGCTTCTTCCAGGTCTTCGACCCGCAATACCTGGACGCCAGCATCCTGGTCCACGAAGGCTGGCGCTGGCTGCATGCCTTGCGCGCGACCCTGCTGAACCAGCCGATCGACTGGACCCAGCTGGACCACGTCACCGCGGCCGTCGCTTCGAGCAGCCCGCAGTTGAACCGCATCGTCGACGCCGCGCCGTCCGCCGCGTTCCGCATCAAGGGCCTGAAGCTGGCGCGCGAACCGCTGCGCTATTCCGGTCGCACCGCGATGCGCGCCAACATCAGCGTGCACGAACCGCGTATGCCGCAGGATCAGGACACCGCGTTCGCCTTCTCCATGGAAGGTTACTCGGGCTCCGCCGAACCGCGCTCCCAGGTGCCGTTCGCCTGGTCGCCGGGCTGGAACTCGCCGCAAGCCTGGAACAAGTTCCAGGACGAAGTCGGCGGTCACCTGCGCGCCGGTGATCCGGGCACCCGCCTGATCGAAAGCCAGGGCGATGGCCTCGGCTGGTTCGCCAGCGTGCCACGCGCCTTCAATCCGGCACCGGGCACCTGGCAGGTCGTGCCGTTCCATCACCTGTTCGGCAGTGAAGAGAACTCTTCCAAGGCCGAGCCGGTGCAGGAGCGCATCCCGGCGGCCTACGTGTCGCTGGCCAAGTCCGAAGCCGATCGCCTGGGCGTCAACGATGGCGCCTTGCTGAGCCTGAACGTTGCGGGCCGGACCTTGCGTCTGCCACTGCGCATCAATGAAGAACTGGGCGCCGGCCTGGTGGCCCTGCCGGCTGGCCTGGCGGGCATTCCACCGGCGATTTTCGGCAAGACTGTCGACGGTCTGCAGGAGGCGGCGCAATGAGCTGGTTCACCCCTGAAGTGATCGCGGTGATCCTGACGGTCCTCAAGGCCATCGTGATCCTGCTGGCCGTGGTGGTCTGCGGCGCGTTGCTGAGCTTCGTCGAACGTCGCCTGCTCGGCTGGTGGCAGGACCGCTACGGTCCAAACCGCGTCGGCCCGTTCGGCATGTTCCAGATCGCCGCCGACATGATCAAGATGTTCTTCAAGGAAGACTGGACGCCACCGTTTGCCGACAAGGTGATTTTCACCCTGGCACCGGTCGTGGCCATGAGCGCCTTGCTGATCGCCTTCGCGGTCATCCCGATCACCCCGACCTGGGGCGTGGCGGACCTGAACATCGGCCTGCTGTTCTTCTTCGCCATGGCCGGTCTTTCGGTGTACGCGGTGCTGTTCGCCGGTTGGTCGAGCAACAACAAGTTCGCCCTGCTCGGCAGCCTGCGGGCCTCGGCCCAGACCGTGTCCTATGAAGTGTTCATGGGCCTGTCGCTGATGGGCATCGTGATCCAGGCCGGCTCGTTCAACATGCGCGACATCGTCGAGTACCAGGCCCAGAACCTGTGGTTCATCATTCCGCAGTTCTTCGGTTTCTGTACGTTCTTCATCGCCGGCGTCGCCGTGACTCACCGTCACCCGTTCGACCAGCCGGAAGCGGAACAGGAACTGGCCGACGGTTACCACATTGAATATGCCGGCATGAAATGGGGCATGTTCTTCGTTGGCGAGTACATCGGCATCATCCTGATCTCGGCGCTGCTGGTAACGCTGTTCTTCGGTGGCTGGCACGGTCCGTTCGGCATCCTGCCGCAACTGTCCTTCGTCTGGTTCGCCCTGAAGACCGCGTTCTTCATCATGCTGTTCGTTCTGCTGCGCGCCTCGATCCCGCGCCCACGCTACGACCAGGTGATGGACTTCAGCTGGAAATTCTGCCTGCCGCTGACCCTGATCAACATGCTGGTGACCGCTGCGATCGTTTTGATGAACGCGCCTGCGGCCGCGGTTCAGTGAGGATTTGACCCATGTTCAAATATATTGGCGACATCGTTAAGGGTACCGGTACCCAACTGCGAAGCCTGGTCATGATCTTCGGCCATGGCTTTCGCAAGCGCGACACCCTGCAATACCCGGAAGAAGCGGTCTACCTGGCGCCGCGTTATCGCGGCCGTATCGTCCTGACCCGCGACCCCGACGGTGAGGAACGCTGCGTGGCCTGCAACCTGTGCGCCGTGGCGTGCCCGGTAGGTTGCATCTCGCTGCAGAAAGCCGAGACCGAAGACGGTCGCTGGTACCCGGACTTCTTCCGTATCAACTTCTCGCGCTGCATTTTCTGCGGGTTGTGCGAGGAAGCGTGCCCGACCACCGCGATCCAGCTCACGCCGGATTTCGAAATGGCCGACTTCAAGCGTCAGGACCTGGTGTACGAGAAAGAAGACTTGCTGATTTCCGGTCCCGGTAAAAACCCTGATTACAACTTCTATCGTGTTGCAGGTATGGCCATTGCCGGTAAGCCGAAAGGCGCCGCGCAGAACGAAGCCGAACCGATCAACGTGAAGAGCTTGCTGCCTTAAGGAAGAAAGATGGAATTCGCTTTCTATTTCGCATCGGGTATCGCGGTGGTGTCCACGCTTCGTGTGGTCACCAACACCAACCCTGTGCACGCCCTGCTCTACCTGATCATTTCGCTGATCGCCGTGGCCATGACCTTCTTCGCTCTCGGAGCACCGTTCGCCGGTGCCCTGGAAGTGATCGCCTACGCCGGCGCCATCATGGTGCTGTTCGTATTCGTGGTGATGATGCTCAACCTGGGTCCGGCGGCCGTCCAGCAGGAACGCTCCTGGCTCAAGCCGGGCATCTGGGCCGGGCCGGTGATTCTCTCCGCGCTGCTGCTGGGTGAACTGCTGTATGTGCTGTTCGCCCACCAGAGCGGCCAGGCCATCGGCCACACCACCGTAGGCGCCAAGGCCGTGGGCATCAGCCTGTTCGGTCCGTACCTGCTGGTGGTCGAACTCGCCTCGATGCTGCTGCTTGCCGCAGTCGTCACGGCGTTCCATTTGGGCCGTAACGAGGCGAAGGAGTAATCACATGCCTGCTATCCCTCTCGAGCATGGTCTGGCGGTTGCCGGCATCCTGTTCTGTCTCGGTCTGGTCGGCCTGATGGTCCGCCGCAACATTCTGTTCGTGCTGATGAGCCTGGAGGTCATGATGAATGCCTCCGCCCTGGCCTTCATCGTCGCGGGCGCGCGCTGGGCGCAACCGGATGGACAGATCATGTTCATCCTGGTGATCAGCCTGGCAGCCGCCGAGGCCAGTATCGGCCTGGCGATCCTGTTGCAGCTGTACCGCCGCTTCCACACTCTCGATATTGACGCTGCCAGCGAGATGCGCGGATGAACCTTCTCTTCCTGACTTTCGTATTTCCCCTCATCGGTTTCCTGCTGCTGTCGTTCTCCCGTGGACGCTGGTCGGAAAACCTTTCGGCGCTGGTCGGCGTGGGCTCGATCGGCCTGTCCGCCCTCATCACCGCCTACGTGATCTGGCAATTCAACGTCGCCCCACCGGAAGGTGGCCGGTACGTGCAGGTGCTGTGGCAGTGGATGGCGGTGGAAGGCTTCACGCCGAACTTCGCCCTCTACCTGGACGGCCTGTCGGTGACCATGCTCGGCGTGGTGGTCGGCGTGGGTTTCCTGATCCACCTGTTCGCCTCCTGGTACATGCGCGGTGAAGCCGGTTACTCGCGCTTCTTCGCCTACACCAACCTGTTCATCGCCAGCATGCTGTTCCTGGTACTCGGCGATAACCTGTTGTTCCTGTACTTCGGCTGGGAAGGCGTGGGCCTGTGCTCGTACCTGTTGATCGGTTTCTACTACAGCAACCGCAACAACGGTAACGCCGCGCTCAAGGCATTCATCGTGACCCGCATCGGCGACGTGTTCATGGCCATCGGCCTGTTCATCCTGTTCCAGCAACTGGGCACGCTGAACATCCAGGAGCTGCTGGTTCGTGCTCCGGAGCACTTCAAGGCCGGTGATTTCTGGATCGTCCTCGCGACCCTGATGCTGCTGGGCGGTGCTGTCGGTAAATCCGCGCAACTGCCGCTGCAGACCTGGCTGGCGGACGCGATGGCCGGCCCGACCCCGGTTTCGGCACTGATCCACGCAGCGACCATGGTCACCGCCGGTGTCTACCTGATCGCCCGTACCCACGGCTTGTTCGCCCTGGCGCCGGACATCCTGCACCTGGTCGGCCTCGTTGGCGGCGTGACCCTGGTGCTGGCCGGTTTTGCCGCGCTGGTGCAGACCGACATCAAGCGTATCCTCGCCTACTCGACCATGAGCCAGATCGGCTACATGTTCCTGGCCCTGGGTGTCGGCGCCTGGGAAGGCGCGATCTTCCACCTGATGACCCACGCGTTCTTCAAGGCCCTGCTGTTCCTTGCCTCCGGTGCGGTGATCGTTGCCTGCCACCACGAGCAGAACATCTTCAAGATGGGCGGCCTGTGGAAAAAACTGCCGTTGGCCTACGCCAGCTTCATCGTCGGCGGCGCGGCCCTGGCGGCCCTGCCACTGGTCACCGCCGGCTTCTACTCCAAGGACGAAATCCTCTGGGAAGCGTTCGCCAGCGGTAACCAGGGTCTGCTCTATGCCGGCCTGGTGGGTGCGTTCATGACTTCGCTGTACACCTTCCGCCTGATCTTCATCGCGTTCCACGGTGAAGCCAAGACCGAAGCCCACGCCGGCCACGGCGTCGCCCATTGGCTGCCGCTGTCGGTGCTGATCGTGCTGTCGACCTTCGTCGGCGCAATGATCACCCCACCGCTGGCCGATGTGCTGCCGCAAAGCGTCGGCCATGCCGGCGGCGAAGCCAAGCACAGCCTGGAAATCGCCTCGGGTGCCATCGCCCTGGCGGGGATCCTGCTGGCCGCCCTGCTGTTCCTTGGCAAGCGCCGCTTCGTCACGGCCATCGCCAACAGCGGCATCGGGCGTTTCCTCTCGGCCTGGTGGTTCGCCGCCTGGGGCTTCGACTGGATCTACGACAAACTGTTCGTCAAGCCATACCTTGCGATCAGCCACATTCTGCGCAAAGACCCGCTCGACCAGACCATTGGCCTGATCCCGCGCATGGCCAAGGGCGGCCACACCGCCCTGAGCCGTACCGAGACCGGTCAACTGCGTTGGTATGCGGCTTCCATGGCGGCTGGCGCCGTGCTGGTTATCGGCGCCATCGTGCTGGTAGCGGTCTGATATGAACCTTGCGAACTTGCGAAAGGAAACGAGCCCGTCATGATTCTGCCCTGGCTAATCCTGATCCCCTTCATCGGCGGCCTGCTGTGCTGGATGGCGGAGCGTTCCAGCTCTACCCTCCCGCGCTGGATTGCGCTGCTGACCATGTCCCTGGAACTCGCGCTCGGCCTCTGGCTGTGGGCGACCGGCGACTATTCATTTGCACCGGCCCCTGGCGCCGATCCGACCTGGGCGCTTGAGTTCAAGCACACCTGGATCGAGCGCTTCGGCATCAGCGTGCACCTGGCCCTCGACGGCCTGTCGCTGCTGATGATCCTGCTGACCGGCCTGCTGGGTATTCTCTCGGTACTCTGCTCCTGGAAAGAGATCCAGCGTCACGTCGGTTTCTTCCACCTGAACCTGATGTGGATCCTGGGCGGTGTCGTCGGCGTGTTCCTGGCGCTGGACCTGTTCATGTTCTTCTTCTTCTGGGAAATGATGCTGGTGCCGATGTACTTCCTCATCGCGCTCTGGGGTCACAGTTCTTCGGACGGCAAGAAAACCCGGATCTACGCGGCGACCAAGTTCTTCATCTTCACCCAGGCTTCCGGCCTGATCATGCTGGTGGCGATCCTTGGCCTGGTGCTGGTGAACTTCAACAATACTGGCGTGATTACCTTCAATTACGCCGACCTGTTGAAAGTGCAGATGTCGCGCACCACCGAATACGTGCTGATGCTGGGCTTCTTCATCGCCTTCGCGGTGAAGCTGCCGGTGGTGCCGTTCCACTCCTGGCTGCCGGACGCCCACGCCCAGGCACCGACCGCCGGTTCCGTGGACCTGGCCGGTATCCTGTTGAAAACGGCGGCCTACGGCCTGTTGCGTTTCGCCCTGCCGCTGTTCCCGAATGCCTCGGCGGAGTTCGCGCCGATTGCCATGACCCTGGGCCTGATCGGGATTTTCTACGGTGCGTTCCTGGCGTTTGCCCAGACCGACATCAAGCGCCTGATCGCCTTCTCCAGCGTCTCGCACATGGGCTTCGTGCTGATCGGGATCTACTCCGGCAGCCAGCTGGCCCTGCAAGGCGCGGTGATCCAGATGCTCGCCCACGGCCTGTCGGCCGCGGCGCTGTTTATCCTCAGCGGTCAGTTGTACGAGCGCCTGCACACCCGGGACATGCGTGAAATGGGCGGCATCTGGTCGCGCATCGCCTACCTGCCGGCCATCAGCCTGTTCTTCGCAGCCGCGTCCCTGGGCCTGCCAGGCACCGGCAACTTCGTCGGCGAGTTCCTGATCCTGATCGGCTCGTTCGTCAGCGCACCGTGGATCACCGCGATCGCGACGTCCGGCCTGGTGTTCGGTTCGGTCTACTCGCTGATCATGATCCACCGCGCCTACTTCGGTCCGGCCAAGTCGGACGAAGTGTTGCGGGGCATGGACGGTCGCGAACTGATCATGGTGCTCGGCCTTGCGGTGCTGCTGGTTTACCTCGGCGTCTACCCGCAACCGTTCCTCGACACCTCTGCCGCCACGATGCATGGCGTGCAGCAGTGGCTCGGCACCGCCTTCTCTCAACTCGCTTCGGCCCGGTAAGAGCGCTATGGAATTCACGATTCAACACTTTATCGCGCTTGCGCCGCTGTTGATCACCAGCGCCACGATCATCGTGGTGATGCTGGCGATCGCCTGGCGGCGCAATCACTCGCAGACCTTCCTGCTGTCGGTGGCGGGGCTGAACCTGGCCTTGCTGTCGATCCTGCCGGCCCTGAAAGTCGCGCCACTGGCGGTCACGCCACTGATCCAGATCGACAGCTTCGCCTGCCTGTACATGGCGCTGATCCTGGTCGCCACCCTCGCCTGCGTCACCCTCGCCCACGCCTACCTGGGTGACGGCGGTTCGGGTTACCCGGGCAACCGCGAAGAACTGTACCTGCTGATCCTGATGGCCGCCGCCGGTGGCCTGGTCCTGGTCAGCGCGCAGCACCTGGCCAGCCTGTTCATTGGCCTGGAGCTGCTGTCGGTACCGGTCTACGGCCTGGTGGCCTATGCCTTCTTCAACAAGCGCTCCCTGGAAGCCGGCATCAAGTACATGGTGTTGTCGGCGGCCGGTTCCGCGTTCCTGTTGTTCGGCATGGCCCTGCTCTACGCCGAAGCCGGTACCCTGAGCTTCGTCGGCATCGGCCAGGCCCTGGCGGCCACCGGCCTGCCTAGCCCGATCGCGCAACTGGGCCTGGGCATGATGCTGATCGGCCTGGCGTTCAAGTTGTCGCTGGTGCCCTTCCACCTCTGGACCCCGGACGTCTACGAAGGCGCCCCGGCGCCGGTGGCGGCGTTCCTGGCTACCGCTTCGAAAGTGGCGGTGTTCGCGGTGATGGTGCGGCTGTTCCAGATCTCGCCAGTGGCCAGCAGCGGTGTCCTGAGCAACGTGCTGACGATCATCGCCATCGCGTCGATCCTGTTTGGCAACCTGCTGGCGCTGACCCAGAGCAACCTCAAGCGTCTGCTCGGTTACTCGTCCATCGCCCACTTCGGCTACCTGCTGATCGCCCTGATCGCCAGCAAAGGCCTGGCCGTGGAAGCCATCGGCGTGTATCTGGTGACCTACGTCATCACCAGCCTCGGCGCCTTCGGCGTGATCACCCTGATGTCCTCGCCGTACAACGGCCGCGACGCCGACGCCCTGTACGAGTACCGCGGCCTGTTCTGGCGCCGTCCGTACCTGACCGCCGTGCTGACCGTGATGATGCTGTCCCTGGCCGGCATCCCGCTGACCGCCGGCTTCATCGGCAAGTTCTACATCATCGCCACCGGCGTCGAGGCCCACCAATGGTGGCTGGTCGGCTCCCTGGTGCTGGGCAGTGCCATCGGCGTGTTCTACTACCTGCGCGTGATGGTCACCCTGTACCTGATGGAACCCAACCTGCGTCGTCACGATGCCGAGCTGCACTGGGAACAGAAGGCAGGCGGCGTGATGCTGCTGGCCATCGCCGTCCTGGCGTTCTTCCTCGGTGTGTACCCGCAGCCGTTGCTGACGCTGGTCCAGCAGGCGGGCCTGACCGGCTGATTGCCTGAGCGTCATCGCTGACAAAAATGCCCGTATCGTGAGATGCGGGCATTTTTTTTGCGCTGGATTTGAAACCGTGGCGAGGGAGTTTGCTCCCTCGCCACGGTTTGGTGGTTTTCCGAAATTGTTATTAGGTTTGATTAATTTTTTGGCAGATTAAATCGCAACCACTCATCTATAATCATCGCCCTAGAAGACTGGCTTGCACAGCCAACCGCCAAGGAGAATTCCGTCATGACAACCACCACGAAAACCCGGTCGGTCACCGCTCATGTCCCGGTGGACCTGGCCGAAAAAATCGATCTGATGGCCGAGCGCCTTGAGCGCTCCAGGAACTGGATCGTCAAACAAGCGCTATCTGCCTGGATCGAACAGGAGGAGGAACGCAGCCGCCTGACTCATGAGGCGTTGGCCGATGTTGACGCTGGCCGTGTGGTTGACCACCAGGCCGTCCAGGCTTGGGCCGATAGCCTCAGCACTGACGCCCCGTTACCGGTACCGCATTGATGGAGTTGAAGTGGACCAGCAAGGCGCTTTCCGACATCGCCCGACTTTATGAATTTCTGGCGCTGGTGAATCAACCCGCCGCCGCGCGAACAGTCCAACACCTCACGGCGGCGCCTACCGCTCTGCTGACCAACCCGCGCATGGGTGAGCGCCTGGAAGAGTTCGACCCTCGGAACGTGCGCAGAATCCAGGTCGGCCCCTACGAAATGCGCTATGAAATAATCGGCTCCACCCTTTACCTGCTACGCCTGTGGCACACACGCGAAGATCGGTGACCCTGGGCTCGATCAGCCACCAGCGCCTGCGGCAGCGCAAAGTGCAACGCGGTTTCAGCGTGCCTCATGCAGCCTGCACGATGGCGAAAATTCTCGACAATTTAAATCGTTGATTTAAAAGGGTTTTATCAAGCGGCTCGGCTGGCACGGTGGATGCACCTGTCCTTGTTACGTGGCGTCGGCGCTCGAAGCCGGCCCGCATCCGTGAATGACCGAGGAGCAACACATGAACGCCATCGACCTGTTGAAAGCCGACCATGAACGCGTGAAGGGCATCCTGTCCCAGTTGAGCGAATCAACCGACCGCGCCATCAAGAAACGCACCGAACTGTTGGCCAAGCTGGAAATGGAAGTGTCCATCCATACCCGCCTGGAAGAAGAAATCCTTTATCCGGCCTTCAAGCAGGAAGGTGGCAAGGATGAAGCCGAGATGTACTACGAAGCCAAGGAAGAGCACCGTACCGTCGATTCCCTGGTGCTGCCCGACCTGAAAAACACCGACCCTTCCCAACCTGAGTTCGCCGGTCGCGTGAAAGTGGTCAAGGAGCTGCTCGAGCATCACATCGAAGAAGAAGAGGAAGAAATGTTCCCTAAAGCCGAAGAAATCCTCGGCAAGGCCAAGCTCGAAGAACTGGGCAACCAGATGGAAGCCGTTAAAGCCCAGTACAAGAAAGAGTTCACCGCCAACCTGGCTGCCTGATCTAGGCGTCTCGAAATTCAGCCGTCCCAGGGACGGCTGAATGCGTTTTGCGCCACCTACCGCATGTGTTCACGCAAGAATTCCACCAACGCCTGCACCGGTCGCGAGCTTTGTCGGTGTTGCGGATAGACCGCCGACAGCGTCAACGGCTCGGTCTCGAATCCCTCCAACACCTGGATCAGCCGCCCATCCCTCAACGCCTCACCGAGGATGAAGGTCGGCAGATAAGTAATCCCCATGCCGGCAATCGCCGCATCCCTGAGCAAGTCGCCGTTATTGGCACGCATGCGTCCCACCACTTCCAGCGCCAACGGCTTGCCCTTTCCGGCGAATCGCCACTGCACCTGACGGCTGTGCCCGTACGGCAAACAGTCGTGGCTGCGCAGGTCTTCCGGTCGCGTCGGCGTGCCTCGCTGCGCCAGGTAGGCGGCGCTCGCGCAATACACTCGCTCGATACTCGCAATGCGCCGGGCGATCAGGGTCGAATCTTCCAGCACGCCGATCCTCAGTGCGAGGTCGTACCCCTCCCCCAGCAGGTCCACCGAACGATCACTCAGGTCGACCTCCACGGTGACATCCGGGTAGCGCTGCAAGAACAGCGGCAGCAGGCTGCCCAGGTGCGCCACGGCGAAGGACAACGGAGCGCTGAGGCGGATGGTTCCGCGCGGCTCGCTGGTCTGGCCACTGATGCCCTGCTCCACCTGCTCGACTTCGCTGAGCAGGCGCAACGCCGCCTCGTGATAACGCTGGCCCAGCGGAGTGACGTCCAGGCGGCGCGTCGAGCGATTGAGCAACCGAACCCCCAGCCGCTGCTCCAGCTCCATCAACTTGCGACTGACGAACTGCTTGGACAGCCCGAGCTTGTCCGCCGCGGCGGTGAAACTGCCCGACTCCATGACCTGGGCAAAGATGCGCATTTCTTCGAAGGGGTTCATTGTCATTCCGTGGGTGGACAGTCATCGGGTTCCAGCGGGCATTGTGGTCCTGGCAGGTCAGATTGACCAGCTGTTGAATGTGCCGGCCTCATCGCGAGCAAGCTCGCTCCCACAGGGATTCGAGGCGTTCACAAATCACCTGTGGGAGCGAGCTTGCTCGCGATGAGGCCAGTACAGCTGCCCACCATCAAAGGCCCGACACAAAAACGCCCGCACAAGGCGGGCGTCGTCCAGCAAGGCGCGCTTATTTGGCCGTCAGCGCCGAGTAGCTGTTCATCAGGTTGCGGTAGTTGGGGATGCGCTGGGACAGCAGGTTACCCAGGCCTTCGATGTCGTTGCGCCAGTCGCGGTGCAGCTCACAGGCCACCGAGAACCAGTTCATCATCTGCGCGCCGGCGGCGGTCATGCGCACCCAGGCGGCTTGTTGCACGGTTTCGTTGAACGTACCCGAGGCGTCGGTCACGACAAACACGTCGAAACCTTCAGCCAGGGCCGACAGGGTCGGGAACGCCACGCAGACATCGGTCACTACGCCGGCGATGATCAATTGCTTGCGGCCGGTGGCCTTGATCGCCTTGACGAAGTCTTCGTTGTCCCAGGCATTGATCTGGCCAGGGCGCGGAATATACGGCGCGTCCGGGAACATTTCCTTGAGCTCCGGCACGATCGGGCCATTGGGGCCCTGTTCGAAACTGGTGGTCAGGATGGTCGGCAGGCCAAAGAACTTGGCCAGGTCAGCCAGGGCCAGCACGTTGTTCTTGAACTCGTTGGGCGAGAAATCCTGGACCAGGGAAATCAGGCCAGTCTGGTGATCGACCAGCAGGACCACCGCGTCGTCTTTGTTCAGGCGGTTGTAGGCGGGAACGTTGCTCATGGGATGACTCCTTTGGGATGGATATATTGAAACCAATGTGGGAGCGAGCTTGCTCGCGATAGCGGAGTGTCAGGCGGCGGCACGTTGAGTGTTCCGCCGCCATCGTCGGATCGCCGCCCGGAGCAAGCTCGCTCCCACAGGGGAATTCCGCGTCTCAGTTAAAAGGCAAAACACGAACAGCCAAACGCGCCCCAGAACCCCTGGAAGTCGCTGACCGGCACGTTCGACAGACGCGCCCGTTCATGGCTGTGGGAATGCACCTTGCACGGCCCGCTGCACTGGTGGACTTGCGCCTGCAATGGCGAAGCCGGACGCCAGTGGCCGGGAACCTTGACCACCGGCGACCAGTCCGGCAGTACCGGGACGCTGGCCGGGCCGAGTTTTTCGAAGTCGCCGGCGGCATAGACGACCTTGCCGTCCACCACGGTCAGCACCGATTCGATCCACTTGATGGCTTCTTCCTCGACGCTGAAGAAGTCCGCGCTCAGGGCTGCCAGGTCCGCCAGTTGACCAACCTTGATCTGGCCCTTCTTGCCCTGCTCCGAGGAGAACCAGGCGCTGCCATGGGTGAACAGCTCCAACGCGGTCAGCCGCGGCAGGCCTTCTTCGTGCAGCGAGAGGCCGCCGACGGTGCGGCCGCTGACCATCCAGTACAGCGATGTCCACGGGTTGTAGCTGGAGACCCGGGTGGCGTCGGTGCCGGCGCCCACCGGTACGCCTTCGGCCAGCATGCGCTTGATCGGCGGCGTGGCTTCGGCGGCCTTGGCGCCGTAGCGGTCGACGAAATATTCACCCTGGAAGGCCATGCGGTCCTGGATCGCGATGCCACCGCCCAGCGCCCGGACCCGCTCGATGTTTTTCGGCGTGATGGTCTCGGCGTGGTCGAAGAACCACGGCAGGCCGTTGAACGGAATGTCGCGGTTGACCTTCTCGAACACGTCGAGCATGCGGCTGATGGATTCGTCATAGGTGGCGTGCAGGCGGAACGGCCAGCGCTGCTCGACCAGATGACGCACCACCGGCTCCAGGTCCTGCTCCATGCCCGGCGGCAGGTCCGGACGCGGTTCGAGGAAGTCTTCGAAGTCCGCCGCCGAGAACACCAGCATTTCCCCGGCACCGTTGTGCCGCAGGAAATCGTCGCCCTGGTGCAGCTTGACGCTGCCGGTCCAGTTCTTGAAGTCGGTGAGTTCTTCCTTGGGCTTCTGGGTGAACAGGTTGTAGGCGATGCGCACCGTCAACTGCTGCTCGCGAGCCAACTGCTCGATGACTTCGTAGTCGTCCGGGTAGTTCTGATAGCCGCCGCCGGCGTCGATCGCGCTGGTCAGGCCCAGGCGATTGAGCTCGCGCATGAACTGGCGGGTGGAGTTGACCTGGTATTCCAGCGGCAGCTTCGGCCCTTTCGCCAGCGTCGAGTAAAGGATCATCGCGTTGGGCCGCGCCACCAGCATGCCGGTCGGATTCCCGTTGGCATCGCGAACGATCTCGCCGCCCGGCGGGTTCGGCGTGTCGCGGGTGTAGCCGGCCACCCGCAGCGCGGCGCGGTTGAGCAAGGCGCGGTCGTACAGGTGCAGCACGAACACCGGCGTGTCGGGCGCGGCCTGGTTCAGTTCTTCCAGGGTCGGCAGGCGTTTTTCGGCGAACTGGAATTCGTTCCAGCCCCCCACCACCCGTACCCATTGCGGGGTCGGGGTGCGATCGGCCTGGTCCTTGAGCATGCGCAAGGCGTCGGCCAGGGACGGCACACCTTCCCAACGCAGCTCCAGATTGTAGTTCAGGCCACCGCGGATCAGGTGCAGGTGCGAGTCGTTGAGGCCGGGAATGACGGTGCGGCCCTTGAGGTCGATGACCTGGGTGCCGCTGCCACGCAAGGCCATGGCCTCGGCATCGGTGCCCACGGCGACGAAACGGCCCTGGCTGATGGCAACCGCGCTGGCGCGAGGTTTTTCACGGTCGACGGTATGGAACTGGCCATTGAACAGAATCAGATCGGCGTTCATTGGATGTCCTTCTGGATGGGAAGATGAAAGAGCCAGGCGTGGCCAGAAAGCCGCCGCCGCGCTGAGCAGGGATCCGGCGGCCAGCAACTGGCGGCGCAGCGGATCGGTCGGGTCGTCTTTATTGGCCATCGCCGGGCTCCAGGTGTTGGTGGGCCTTGGACGCTTCCAGCCACGGCGCGAACAGACGCGTCGCCAGCGGCATGCACACGTACACCACCGAGAGCACGATGGTCACGGTGATCAGGAACGTGGCGACCACGTAGTTCGACAGAAACGCGTTGAGTTGCAGCAGCGGGCCCCAGAGCAACGGCACCAGCAAGGTGTGCGGCAGGATGACCAGCAAGGTCACCACCGATTGCTTCCAGCGCGGTGGCGGCGTGGCGGCATCGGCCAGCGGGGCGAACCAGAATTCCTTGTGCGGGGCGACTTCTGTCTGGTCGCCGTCCGCCAGCAGCGGCGCGGCCTCTTCCACCAGTTCGCGGCGCTCGGGCGAGTCCAGCCAGCGCTGCATGGCCTCGGTGGAGCAGAACCGCAGCACGCAGGTGAACAGCGACAACCCGCCCTGCTTGCCCCGGACTACGTCCACGCCCAGATGCCCCGGCCATTGGCCGGCCACGCTGACGATGCGCCGCAACCAGGCTTCATAGGCGCCGTCCTGCCCGGCCTTGACCCGGTGTTTGACTACCAGGGTGACGATTTCATCGAAGCCGGGGATCGCCGGGATCGCGGTTGATTCAAGGGTTTGGGATTCAGGCATGACGCAGCACTCCAGCAAAACGCGCGTTGATCGCCAGGCCTCCCGGGCCGGCAATGAACACGCTGGTAAATATGATCAGCAGCAACCAGCCGAACTGGCCTTCTTCCAGGCTCCATTGCGGGTGCACCACGAGCAGCGCAACGGCCAGCAGGACGAGGATGGGCAAGCACGCCAGGCGCACCAGCACGCCGGCCATGATCAGCAGCGGGCAAAGCACCTCGGCGAAAATCGCCAGGATCAGCGTGGGCGCCGCGCCGAGGTGGAACGGGTCTTCGATGCGGGTCAGCTCGGCGCTGTAGTTCAGCAGCTTCGGCAAGCCATGGACCCACAGCAGAAACAGCGCGCCGCTCAGGCGCAGGAACAGCAGGCCGAGGTCCTGCATGCGGCGTTCGTCAGTGGTGTTCATCGGTGAGCTCCGGCCGGGTCCGTCGAGGCGGCTGCCGGCAACGGTTGGGACATGTGGGTGGCGATGCGCGAGCGCAGCCAGCGCTCGGCGGGGTCGTTGTCGTGGACGCCGCTCCAGACCATCGACAACTCGGCGGCATTGATCTCGAACGGCGGGTCTTCGGCGCGCAAGGCGCAGCCCTCCACCAGCGCGCAGGCGGCGTAGTCCGGTACCGTGGCGATCAGCTCGGTGCCCGCCAGCAAGGCGCGCAGGCCGCTGAATTGCGGCACCGCCAAGACCACTTTGCGGGCCCGGCCGATGCGCGCCAGGTCCAGGTCGATGTTGCCGCTCAGGTCGCCCGAGAACGACACCATGGCGTGGGGTCGCGAGCAGTAGTCGTCCAGGGTCAGCGGCCCCGGGCGCTTGTCGCCACGCAGGACCTTGCAGGGAATGTCCCGCAATTTCTTGCGCTTGGCATTGGCCGGCAGGTCGGTGGTGTAGCTGACGCCGACGCTGATTTCGCCGCTGGCGAGCAACGACGACATCAAAAGGAAATTGGCCCGGCGCACCACCACGATGATGCCCGGCGCTTCTTCGCGCAATTGACTGAGCAGCGGTGGAAACAGGCCGAATTCGGCATCATCGGACAGACCGATGCGGAACACGTCGCAACTGGTGGACGGGTCGAACGCCTTGGCCCGGCTGACCGCGCCGGAAATGGTGTCCATGGCCGGCTGCAATTCTTGCAGGATCGCCAGGGCCCGAGGCGTCGGTTCCATGCCCCTCCCGTGACGGATCAGCAGCGGATCATCGAACAGATCCCGCAGCCGCCCGAGCGCCGCGCTCACCGCCGGCTGGCCCATGAAGAGCTTTTCGGCGACACGGGTCAGGTTCTTCTCGAACATCAGCGCCTCGAAGATCACCAGCAGGTTCATGTCGAGGCGGCGTAGATCGTTGCGGTTCATCGGTGTGAGGTCCTGTTTAAACTGTGGGAGCTGGCTTGCTCCCACAGGTTCATGGCTTGATCAACCCTGGATGAACGCCAGCAGGTCGGCGTTCAGCCGGTCCTTGTGGGTGTCGGTCAGACCATGGGGCGCGCCCGGATAGACCAGCAGCTGCGAGTTCTTGAGCAGCTTGGCGGCCGCGATGCCGGCGGTTTCGATCGGCACTACCTGGTCGTCATCGCCATGCACCACCAGGGTCGGCACATCGATGTTGCGCAGGTCTTCGGAAAGATCGGTCTCCGAGAAGGCCTTGATGCAGTCATAGGCGTTCTTGTGGCCGGAGAGCATGCCCTGCATCCAGAACCAGTCGATCATGCCCTGGGACACCTTGGCACCCGGACGGTTGGCGCCGAAAAACGCGCTGGCCACATCCTTGTATAGCTGAGAACGGTCGGCCAGGGAGGCCTGGCGGAAGCCGTCGAACACCTCGATGGGCAGGCCGCCGGGGTTGGCCGCGGTCCTGAGCATCAGCGGCGTGACCGCCGAGATCAGGCCGAGCTTGGCGACGCGGGCGGCGCCGTGCCGACCGATGTAGCGCGCCACTTCGCCACCGCCGGTGGAGAAACCGAGCAACACCGCGTCCTTGAGGTCCAGGCGCTCGATCAGCTCGGCCAGGTCATCGGCGTAGGTGTCCATGTCATTGCCGTCCCAGGGCTGGCTGGAACGCCCGTGACCACGACGGTCGTGGGCAATCACCCGATAGCCGTTGGACGCCAGGAACATCATCTGCGCCTCCCAACTGTCCGAATTCAACGGCCAGCCGTGGCTGAAGACCACCGGTTGGCCACTGCCCCAATCCTTGTAGTAGATCTCGGTGCCGTCGCGGGTGATGAAAGTGCTCATGACGTGATTCCTTGAGGTCGGTGGATCATTCAATGGTCCGGCCAGGAGAGGCATGTGCGTGAGTTAAACGTTGTTAATTTTTTCGCGACGGCGGTGTTAAAACCTCAGGGGGGAACTGCTTTTGTGGCGAGGGGATTTATCCCCGCTGGGCCGCGAAGCGGCCCCCCAAAGCGCAATCCCCAAATATGTCTGGCACCCCGAGATAACAGTCTTGGGACTGCTTCGCAGTCCAGCGGGGATAAATCCCCTCACCACACATAAATCCCCTCACCACAGGGGTTTGTGTCTGTCGATCGCTCTGCGCAGCGCCTCCCACCGTTGCGCTTGACGCAAAACCTGAGGAATATGCTCGGGTACAGCGGGAACAGAACCTTGAGCAGACCATGAGCCAATACCTCAGCCTGCCCGTCGAACAGACGGTGCATTTCGGCCCCTACCGGGTCCATCCGCGCCAGCGCCTGGTGCTGGAGGGCGGGCAACCGTTGCGCCTGGGGCGGCGAGCGGTGGAGATCCTGCTGGTGCTGCTCGAACACGCCGGCCAAGTGGTGAGCAAGCAGCAACTGATCGCCCGGGTCTGGCCGAAAAGCGTGGTGGAGGACACCAACCTGCGGGTTCACGTGGCGGCGTTGCGCAAGGCCCTGGGCGACGGCCAGGCCGGTCAGCGTTATATCGTCACGGTGGCGCAGCGCGGCTACAGTTTTGTCGCACCGGTGACATTCGAAGCGCCCGAGGAACTGGCGCGCATCCCCCACCCCTCCCTGGCGCGCAACCTGCCGCCGCGCCGTACCCGCATGATCGGCCGCCAGGGCCTGGTGGAGAGCCTGGTGGCGCAACTTCCGCGCAAACGCTTCATCAGCCTGGTCGGCAGCGGCGGCATCGGCAAGACCACCGTCGCCTTGCGGGTTGCCGAACGGCTGCTTGGCCAGTACCGCGACGGCACCTGCCTGCTGGACCTGGCCTCGCTCAACGACGCGACCATGATCGCCCCCAACCTCTGCGCGTTGCTGGAGCTGACGCTGCATGACGGCGAACCGCTCGACGCGATCGTCCGGCAACTCAAGGACCGCCATCTGCTGCTGGTCATCGACACCTGTGAACACCTGATCGATGCCGTCGCGCTGCTCTGCGAAACCCTGCTGCGCGGCGCGCCTCACCTGCACATCCTGGCCACCAGCCGCGAAGGCCTGCGCGCCGAAGGCGAACACGTGCAGCGCCTCGATTCGCTGGCGTTTCCGCCAAGGGGCATGGTCATCGAAGGTTATCCGGCCCTGGAATTCCCGGCGCTGCAACTGTTCGCCGAACGGGCGATAGCCAGCCAGGACGACTTTGAGCTGACGGACCACGAGGTTCCGCTGATCGTCGATATCTGCCAGCGGCTCGACGGAATCCCCCTGGCGATCGAACTGGCCGCCGCCCAGGTCGGGCGCTTTGGGCTGGAGGCGCTATGCCGGCAACTGCAGGACAGCGTCGCCCTGCTCGACCATGACAGGCACGCCAGCGCACCGCGCCAGCAAACCCTGCGCGCCACGGTGGACTGGAGTTTCGCGCTGCTCACGCCGTGCGAACAGACCTGCCTGCGGCGCCTGGCGGTGTTCATGGGCAGTTTCAACCTGGCGTCGGCCGCGGCAGTCATCGTCGGCCAGCATGTCGCGCCGGAACAGGTGCTGGTCTCGATCAGCCAGTTGGTGGCGAAATCGTTGCTCAATGTCGAGATCGGCGACGATGAGGTCCGTTATCGGTTGCTGGACACCACGCGCAGCTACGCCCTGGAAAAACTGCTGGATGCCGGGGAACTGGCCGCCACCCGGGAGCGCCACGCCGAGCGCTGCCTGACGCTCATGGAACAGGCTGAAAAGGATTGGGAAAACACTTCTACGCGCGTGTGGATCGCACGCTACGCGGCCTATCGGGACGACATCCGCGCGGCGCTCGACCGCGGGCTGGGCCCGCAGGGTTCGCACGCCGTGGCGATCCGCCTGGCCGCGCGCACCCTGCCGCTCTGGCAAGAGCTGTCGCTGCTCAAGGAGCACGGGCTGTATGTCAGCAAGGCGCGGGCGCTGCTACAGGCCAGCCCCTCGCCGTGCCAGAGATTGACCCTCGCCCTGGAACTGGCCCACGGCAGTTTCAACTACCACACCGAGGGCGGTACGCCGGCCACTGTCGAGGCCTTCGTCACGGCCCGCCACCTGGCCCGGCAGTGCCAGGACCGGGCGGGAGAATTGCGCGCATTGTCGGGCCTCATGACGGTCAATCTCAGCGCCGGCCGCTATCAGCAGGCGCTGGAGCAAAGCCTGGATTTCGATCGCCTGGGCCTGCCGGGCGACCCGGTCCTGTCCTTGAGTACCCAGCGCCTGCGAGTGCTGGCGCTGCATTTCACCGGCGACCAGGACGGCGCGCGACGTGACGCCGAGCAGGTCATCCAGCGCCTGGCCCAGAATGGTCACCTGAGCCGCTTCAGCCACGGTTTCGGCGTGCAATACGAGCAGAGCGTGGCCGCGCTGACGATCCTGTCGCGCATCCTCTGGCTGCAAGGGTTCGCCGAAAAAGCCCGGCGCACGGCCAACCTCGCGCTACAGATTGCCCTGCAAATCAACCACGGCCTTTCGATCTGCTACACCCTGGCGATCGCCGGTTGCGTGATCGCCCATTACACCGGCGATCAGCCGACCGCCCGGGAACGGCTGGACATGTTGAAGCAGCAGGCCAAACGCCATTCGGTCATGCTCTTCCATGATTGGGCTGGCCATTACGAGCGCGCCTTCGACGGCGCCAGTCCGCAGTCGCACTGGAGCGCTTGCGGCCTGATCCAGGATACCGTCGTCACTCTGCGCGGCGATGCCGTCAGCCCGCAGCAGATCGAGCGCGCCCATAGCGGCGCGGCAGGCTGGTGCTCGGCGGAAATCCTGCGCATCGCTGCCGAAGCGTTGCTGGCCGAGGGAAAAGCGGGCGCAGAAAGCCGTGCCGAAGAGTACTTACACGCC
Source organism: Pseudomonas sp. Z1-29 (assembly GCF_051131995.1). Lineage (NCBI taxonomy): Bacteria > Pseudomonadati > Pseudomonadota > Gammaproteobacteria > Pseudomonadales > Pseudomonadaceae > Pseudomonas > Pseudomonas sp. Z1-29. The sequence continues at coordinate 3,851,456 of NZ_CP071645.1, forward strand.
GCGCTGACGGTAGCCCGGAGCCAAGGCGCGCTGGCCTGGCAATTACGCAGTGCCATGTCGCTGGCCCGGCTGTGGCAACGGCGCGGCCAGGATGCGGCGGCGCAGGATGTGCTCGCTTCGGTCTATCGGCGCTTCAGCGAAGGGTTCGACACACCCGACCTAAAGGAAGCCGGCGCGCTGCTCCAGACGCTGACTCGCCAGCTCGGGTCTTGAACGCCGCGCCAGCCAAGCCTCCTGCAACACGTAGCGCCGATGGAGCGACTGCCACTGGCCTGCGCGACGCAACTTTTCCAAGGCATAGGCACGCGTGGTATTGAGCAGGTGGTAGCGATTGCCTTCGGCACCTTGTTCGACCATCACCAGCGACTGCTTGACCAGCCGTGACAGCAGCCAGGGCAATCGCCCCACCCCGACGTCAGTGCAACTGACCACAGCCAGCGCAGCCTTCAACGTGAACGGTTCCTCGAACACCGCCAGCCGCTGGAACACCGTTCGTTCGTCGCTGCCCAAGCGCTCGAAACTCCAATCCAGCGCCGCGTCAAGGCTGCGGTGGCGCGCCACGGCTGTACGGCGGCCGTGGCTCAACAGTGACAGACCGTAGTCCAACTGTTCCAGGACCCCCGCCACGCCCAGCACATCAACCTGGGCCGCCGCCAGTTCCAGCGCCAACGGCAACCCGTCCAGGCGCTGGCAGATCTGTGCGAGAGGCGCGAGGTCGCGTTCACCCGGCTTGAAGCCCTGCTGTCGGGCACCGACCCGATCAACCAGCAAGCGCACTGCCGGACTCGCCAATATCAAGTGGCCGGGCTCGCTGGCCGTCGCCACGGCCAGACCGGCCAATTGCACGACATGTTCATCTGCAAGCTCCAAGGCTTCGCGACTGCTCAACAACAGCGATACGCCAGGGGCCGCTGAGCGCAGCGTCAAGGCCAGCTCCCGGCAGGCATCGAGCAGGTGTTCGGCGCCATCGAGCACCAGCAACATCCGGCACGATTGCAGGCACTGTCCCAGCGAGCCGCCCGTCAGGCCAAGGGTTTGCATGATCCGCGGGCAGACCTCGGCCGGGTCGCTGATCGCCGCCAGGTCAATAAACCAGGCGCCGTCGGCAAAATGCTCGAGCAACAGTTCCGCCGCCCGCGACACCACCGTGGTCTTGCCGATACCGCCCGGGCCGACGACGGTGGTCAGGGGCTGGCGCGGAACCTCGACCAACAGCCGTCCCAGCAGCTTGTCGCGACCGATCACCGGGCTCAGGCGCGCGGGCAGATTGTGCCGCTCGGAGCGCCTGGCGCCGGATGATTCAGCACTCGGCTGCGGGGTCAGGGGCACGGCGAAGCAGTAGCCCTGGCGCGGATGATTGAGGATGTAGCGATTGCCATCCTGTCCAGCACCGAACGCCCGCCGTAAGGCGGCGATGTGCACCCGCAGGTTGATGTCTTCCACCACGCTGTCGGGCCAGACCTGGGCGATCAGGGTTTGCTTGCTGACGAAGGCGCCCGCATGGGCAACCAACAAGTGCAGGATGTCCAGGGCGCGACCGCCCAAGGCCAGGGGCTCGCCATCGCAGGTAACCAGCCGCTGCTGGCGGTGAAAGACAAACGGACCGAAGCGCACCGTGGTTTCGGGGCTCGCCGCTGTTGCGGCGCAAGGTTTGGTGAAGCTGTTCATGAGCGATCCAGCGACAGAAAACCGGTCCGGGCGTGGCGCTGCGGATCGCCGCACACACCTGCCCTGGCTCCTGCGCATCCTTTGCAGAGGGTTCGCCGTTATCTTGGCAGCCACAAGGCAGAGAACAATGCTGGCACAGGGCGCATCACGGACATCACGGTGCCCTGGACGGACACCGAAGGCTCAACTGAACTGCTGCCGGTACTGGACCGGTGTCAGGCCGAGTTTTTCGCTGAACAACTGGCGCATGTGCCGGACGCTGCCAAAGCCACTGCGAAAGGCCACGGTCTTGAGGGGCAAGTCGGTGGACTCCAGCAACTGCCGCGCCCGATCGATGCGCGCACCTTGCAGGAACTCCATCGGTGTCATCTTGACTTCGCGCAGGAAAACCCGGGCGAAATGCCTTGAGCTCATGGCGGCCAGATCAGCCATGCGCTCGATGGAAAACGGCTCCTCCAGATGTTCCATCACGTAATGCTGCACCCGGGTAACCGCCGATTCCTGTGCCGCCACCGTCGCTACCAGCGGGCTGAACTGCGCTTGCCCACCCTGGCGCTGCATGACCACCAGCAAGACCTTGGCCACATCCAGCGCGACTTTGCGGCCATGGTCCTGGGCGACGATGGACAGGGCCATGTCGATACCGGCCGTGACACCGCCGGAGGTGATCAACCGTCGGTCATGCAAGATGATCTTGTCGGTCTCGACCAAAGCCTTGGGGAACCGCTGGATCAGGCGTTCGGTGTAATGCCAATGGGTGGTGACCCGATAGCCGTCGAGCAAGCCCGCCTCCCCCAGGATGAAGGCCCCCGTGCAGATCGACCCGTAGCGCGTGGCCCGCTGCGCCGACGCCCGCAACCAGGTGTGCAAGCCCGGATGCCGATCGTTATAGGCACCAGGCCCGCCCGGTACCAGCAGTACGTCGTAGGCCGCCCAAGCCTGGTCGATATGGATGTCGGCCTGGACAGTCACCCCGTTGGAGGCTCGCAACGCCCCGCGCTCGGTGCCCAGGGTCAGCAATTGATAGTGCTGGTCCGGCGCGAGAAAACGATTGGCGATGGAAAACACTTCGAGCGGCCCGGCCATGTCGAGCAGCAGGAAATCGGGGAACAGCACCATTGCAACGGTTTTCATGGGGAGGACGCCAAGACAAGGGGAACATGCTACCGGTTGGCGACCGACGACCCTGTGGGAGCGAGCTTGCTCGCGATAGCGTCCGTCCAGCCGGCATTTATGTAACTGAGGCACCGCTATCGCGAGCAAGCTCGCTCCCACAGGGACCAGCGGTCACCGGCTGGCATTATGACGAAGCGCAGCGCTCCCGGCGAGATTGTCCACTCAGAACGGACAGTATTTCCACATTCAGCCGCTTATTGAATGTGCCGATAACCATTAACCTTCTTCTGTACCCGGCGAACGGCCAAGGCCACCGCCTACTGAACCAGGAGAATCATCATGCTGACCCTTCGCAAAGCTTCTGATCGCGGCATCGCCCGTCACGGCTGGCTGACGTCGTTCCATACCTTTTCCTTCGCCAACTACCGCGACCTCAACCAACAGGGTTTTTCCGACCTGCTGGTGATCAACGACGATCGGGTTGCCGCCGCCAAAGGTTTCGGCCAGCACCCACACCGGGACATGGAAATTTTCTCCTACGTGCTCGAAGGCGCGCTGGAGCACAAGGACACCCTGGGCACGGGCTCGGTGATTCGTCCGGGTGATGTGCAGTTGATGAGCGCCGGCAGCGGCGTGGCCCACAGCGAGTTCAATCACAGCGCGGACGAGCCGGTGCACTTCCTGCAGATCTGGATCGTGCCCAATGTCGTGGGCGCTACGCCGCGCTACCAGCAGGAGCACTTCAGCACCGGACAGAAACGCGGTCGCCTGCAACTGATCATCTCCCCGGACGGCGCCGAGGGGTCGTTGCACGTACGCCAGGACGCACGGGTGTATGCCGGGCTGTTCGATGGTCAGGAAAGCGCCACGCTGACCTTGGCCGCTGATCGTTATGCCTATGTGCATGTGGCCCGGGGCAGCGTCGAGCTCAACGGCGTGGCGTTGCAGGAAGGCGACGGTGTGCGGGTACGCAACGAACAGGCACTGACGCTGGGCAACGGCCAGGATGCCGAGGTGCTGGTGTTTGACCTGCGGCCGCAGGAACTGCCGCAAATGCCATAACATCGGCAGCTGTGAGATTAATTTGTGGGAGCGAGCTTGCTCGCGATCGCGGTGGGTCGAGCAACATTAATGTTGGATTGACCACCGCCATCGCGAGCAAGCTCGCTCCCACAGTTGTTTTATGTCGTACTCAGATGTGGGGCCGCTGAAGATCTACTCGTTCTCCTTGGAAAACGCCGCGACAATCTCATCGATTACCGCCCGCACCCGCGCCGTGTGGCGCAGATCCGCGTGAGTCACCAGCCACACCTCATACGGCAGCGGCCGCGTGCGCTGCGGCCAGAGCCGCACCAGCCCGTCGCGCTCGCCCATGTACACCGGGATTTCTCCCACCCCGATCCCCGCCCCGATCGACCTGCGCACCAGCAGGCTTGAGCTCAGGCTGGCGACAATCCGTCCTCGGCTGACCGGTTCGGCCACCAGGGTGAAATCCTTTTGGCTCTGCCAGTACGGTTGATAGACCACCAGGTCATGCCCTTCGAAAGCACTGCCCGGCGCAGGCTCCCCATGAGCGTCGACGTAATCCTGGGAGGCAAACAGCCCCACCGGCCAGCGCGCAATCCGCCGGGCGATGAGATCAGGATTGTCGGGCCGGGTATTGCGCACGGCAATGTCCGCTTCACGCTTGACCAGGCTGATGATCTGCGTGGAGGCATCAAGTTGCACGCGGACGTCGGGATGCCGCGCATGCAGGCGAGCGATGGCCGGGATGAGGAAATCGATCGCCAACGAATCGGTGGTGGCGACGCGTACGTTGCCGATCAACCGATCGTCCAGGCCCTGGATGCGACGCTCAAGCTCCAGGGCCGACTGCTCCATTTTCTCCACGGCCTTGAGCGCCGCTTCGCCCACCGCCGTCAGCGCATAACCGTCGGAGGTGCGCAGGAACAACGCGGCGCTCAAGGATTTTTCCAACGCGACGATCCGTCGCCCCACGGTCGCCTGATCCACGCCCAGTATCCGGGCCGCTCCACGCAGTGTCGACTCCCGACATACCGCGAGAAACACCCGCGCGTCATCCCAATTCATTCGCCCTCTCTCGCTGCAAAACTGCATCACCGTGTCGCGAAATCGCTGCATAAACGCTCCAACGATAGCCGATATGCTGGACGCCATAAACCTTTCCAGAGGATCGTTCCCATGCACACCCAATCCACGGCGCTGGACTCATCCCCGACGGGCATCTGGTTGCCGATATTCGCCGGCCTCTGCGCCAGCCTCGTCAGCATCGGCCTCGCACGCTTCGCCTACACGCCGTTGATTCCTTCGCTGATCGAGGCGCATTGGTTCAGCGCCAACGACGTGGTCTACCTGGGAGCGGCGAACCTGGTGGGCTACCTGATCGGCGCCCTGCTCGGCCGGCCCATGGCTCGGCGCCTCGGCAACAAGCAGGCGCTGCGCCTGATGATGCTGGCCGTGACGGCGGCATTTTTTGCCTGCGCCTTCCCGGTGTCGGTGATCTGGTATTTCGCTTGGCGGCTGCTGTCGGGCATCGCTGGCGGCGCGATCATGGTGCTGGTGGCGGCGACCGTACTGCCGCATGTGCCCGCCGCGCGCAGAGGCTTGGCCAGTGGTGCGATTTTCCTTGGCATCGGGCTGGGTATCGCCGGCTCCGGAACGATTGTGCCGCCGCTGTTGAGCCACGGTCTGCAGGCGACCTGGCTGGGGCTCGGCGTGTTGTCATTGGTGCTGACCGGGCTGAGCTGGTTCGGTTGGCCGGAAGATTCTGCCCAGGCGACAAGCGTCGCGAAACACGCTACACCAGCCGAACCCACGCCCCGCGCCGTGTATCAGCTGTTTGCCCAATACGCCTTCATGGCGGCAGGGTTGGTCCCGGCAATGGTGTTCCTGGTGGACTACGTAGCGCGGGGCCTCAAGGCCGGCGCCCATGTCGGTGCGCTGGTCTGGGTGATGTACGGCCTCGGCGCGATTATCGGCCCGGTGACCTACGGCCTTCTCGCCGACCATCTGGGCGCGCGCAAAAGCATACGACTGGTGCTGGCCGTCCAGGCCGTTGCCCTTGGCCTGCTGGCGATTACCCAGAGCTTCCTGGCGCTGGCGGTACTGGCCGTGCTGATCGGCTCGTTCCCGCCGGGCATCGTGCCGTTGGCCCTGGCCCGGGTGCACGAACTGGTGCCGGACCATCATCGCCAGCAAGTCGCCTGGAGCCGCGCCACCGTTTCATTCGCAACCTTTCAGGCGCTCGCCGGGTTCGGCTATTCGGCGCTGTTCAATGCCAGTGGCGGACAGCATGCGGTGCTGTTCCTGGTTTCTGCGGGGGCGATCGTGGTGGCGCTGCTGCTCGATTTCACCCCCAAGCTGTTCGCAAGGCCCGCAAACGCGGGCGACTAAACCTTACTTGCGCCCAAACGTCGAACGATAGCTACCCGGCGGCACACCAAAAAAATCGCGGAAACGTCGCTGGAAATGCGGGGAGCTGACGAAGCCGGTGGCCACGGCGATTTCGGTCACCGAGCGGTTGGTCTGCTGGATGAGCTGGCGTGCGCGTGTCAGGCGCAGTTCCAGGTAATAACGCGTCGGGGTCGCACCGAGGAACCGGCAGAACCGCCGTTCCAGCTGGCGCTTGGAGACCTTGACGCAGGCCGCCAGCTCATCGATCGTCAACGGCTCCTCGACGTTCTGCCACATCAGTTCCAGCGCCAGCTTGAGGCTTTCCGGCAGCGTCGGATCGGTCTCGACGAAGATCGGCGGCAGGTCCGTGGCGTCATCCCCTGATTCATCGCAGCGAAGGATCTCTTCGATTGCCCCCACCAGCGCCTCGCCGCCGGTGCGGCGGATCAGCTGGAGCATCATGCGCAGCGAGCTGTTGGCGCCCGCGCAGCTGACTCGCTCGCGGTCCACGACATAGGCGCGGCTGGTGACTTTCACATGGGGGAACATTTCGGCCATCGTCGCCCGGCTTTCCGGATGGACCGCGCATTCGAAACCATCGAGCAGGTTCGCCTCTGCCACAAAAAAAACGCCGTTCCACAACCCCCCCACTATCGCCCCGGACGTCGCATGGGCGCGCAGCTTGCGCCGCAATAACGGCGTGCCTTGCAACTTCACACGAAAGCCTCCGGCGACAATCAGCACGTCGAGGTTATCGGGCAATTGCGCCAGCTCGATATCGGTGGAAATGACGATGCCCAGGTCACTCGTCACCTGCCCGCCCGAAGCGCCCACCGTCAGCACTTCATAAAGCGGCATGTCGCTCATCAGGTTGGCGGTGACCAACGCGTCCACCGCGCCGGTAAAGGACATCATGGAAAAGTTGTCCATCAGCACAAACGCGACGCGCACCGGCGCTTGTCCTTCAGGCGCAGCCCCTTGGGGGCGATAGGCCATGTTCTTGTTCTTGAGTACGCTTTCGAATGCGCTGGGCATGGGGCCTCGTGAGACAGGAAGGCGATCTGGACCGGACCCGGGCGGATTGCCCGAGCCAAGCCATCTTCCCGATTAACCGCAAAGGCAACCATCGCCTGCGCGACATCACTGTCAGCGTTAGCGACCTCCGACCAGTGGCGACCTCAAGGGAATACGACATTGGTCGATAGCCTCAGAGTAGGCATGGGCGCTTTTCCCTCCAAAGCTCGCAACGCGCACCGCTACTGTTTCCGCCGTTTCCAACACCGATAAATACCTGCGGGAGAAGTCATGAATATCAAACAGAAGCTGACATGGGCGTTCGCGACCATTGCCTGCCTCCCGGTTATCCTGGTGGCGGTGCTCGTTGTATTGAACCTGCGCGATGCGGCACAAGCCAACTTCCTGGACAGCAGCGGCCGCGAGATCCGCCAGATCGACAACGGCATGAAGCAGTTCTTCGACGGCATCATGCAGAACGTCGAGTTCTTCGCCAAGGACCCGCGGATCGTCGCGGCCAAGGACCTGAAGAACTACTCGGGTGCTGACGCCGCGCAGATCCCGCTGACCGAGAACAACAAACAGCTGCTGGCGATTTTCGACCAGTTCGCCAAGAGCCATCCAACCACCGCCTACCTGTCCCTAGGCCTGGCGGACGGTGGCTATGCCAGCTGGCCGGATGATCCGAAGATTTCCAACTACGACCCGCGCGTACGCCCCTGGTACAAGGCGGCTATTGCAGCGCCTGGCACCACCGTGAAAACCGATGCCTATTACTGGGCACCGGACGACGTGTCGTTGATCGGCATCGTGCATACGGTCGCCGATGCCAGCGGCAAGCTGGTCGGCGTGGTCGGCCTCGATGTGTCGCTCAAACAGCTGACCGAACTGGTCAAGAACATCAAGCTGGGCGACAGCGGCTACCTGATGCTGGTGGAGGCCAGCGGCAACGTTTTGGTCGACCCCGCCGAGGCCAAGCACAACTTCAAGCCGCTGGCCGACCTCGGCCCCAATTACGCCGCGCTGGCCAAGAGCAGCGATGGCGCCACCCAGATCGAGATCGATGGCGTGCCCTACATGGCCAACATCGTCACCTCCAAAAGCCTGGGCTGGCGCTTCATCGGCCTGATCAAGCGCGACGAAGTGATGGCCGAGGCTTCGAGCCTGACCTGGTTGATCGCCGCCATCGCCGCCGCGCTGGCCGTGGTCTTCGCCATTGTCGGCGCCAGCTTCGCCAGCGTGATCGTGCGGCCGATTCGTGGCGTTGCCAATGGCCTGCAGGAAATCGCCGAAGGTGAAGGCGACCTCACCCGCAAACTGTCGGTGCAGGGCAAGGACGAAACGGCCACCCTGGCGGGTTGGTTCAACCAGTTCCTGGCCATGATCGCGCAACTGATGCAGCGCATCGGCAGCGCTTCTTCCGACCTGCAAACTGCCGCGGCCGATACCAGCAACGTGGCCCAGAACATGAACGATGCCGCCGGGCGCCAGCGCCAGGCCGTGGAGCTGGTGAGCACCGCGTTCAACGAAATGGTCGCCACCGCGAACGAGGTGGCCCGCTCCTGCAGCCAGGCCGCCGTCAGCGCGGACACCGGCTATCGCGATGTACACGACGGCCAACATCATATCGGCGAAGCCACCGGCAGTGTGCTGAAGCTGAGTGAGGAATTGCAGCAGTCGACCCAGACCATGCAGGCGCTGGAGCAGGACAGCAAGAACATCAACACCATCCTCGACACCATCCGTTCGATCGCTGAACAGACCAACCTGCTGGCGCTCAATGCGGCCATCGAAGCGGCGCGCGCGGGCGATCAGGGCCGCGGCTTTGCCGTGGTGGCCGACGAGGTGCGCGCCCTGGCGCGGCGTACCGCCGATTCCACCGGCGAGATCGACAGTCTGCTCGGCAACCTCGCGCGGCGCACCCAGGAAGTGACGCAACAGATGCAGAACAGCCTGCAGGTGTCGCACACCAGCGTCGAACGCATCCAGCAGGCTCGCGACAGCTTCGACAAGATCCGCACCTCGGTGGACTCGATCCGCGACCAGAACACCCAGATCGCCACCGCCGCGGAGCAACAGCACCAAGTGGCGGAAGACATCAACCGGCACATCGCGCAGATCCATTCCGATGCGCAACTGGTCGAGGAATTCGCCCATACGGCGCAGACCGGTTCGGGGCGGCTGACCGATATTTCCGGCCAGCTCAAGGGGCTGGTGGGACGCTTCAGGTTCTAAATCGGCTTTATGTCCCGCCGGAGATCCAATGTGGGAGCGAGCCTGCTCGCGAAGGCGGTCTGACAGTTGATAGATGTTTTGACTGTGCTGGCCTCTTCGCGAGCAAGCTCGCTCCCACAAGGGGTTCTGCGGTTACCTTAGTTTTGTGTCTGCTGAAGTTCTGCGGTTACTTGAGTTTTGTGTCCGCTGAAGACCAAAAATGTGGGAGCGAGCTTGCTCGCGAAGGCGGTATCACAGCCAATGAAGATGTTGACTGTGCCGGCCTCTTCGCGAGCAAGCTCGCTCCCACAGGGGTTCTGCGGTTACCTGGGTTTTGTGTCTGCTGAAGTTCTGCGGTTACTTGGGCTTTGTGTCCACTGAAGACCAAAATGTGGGAGCGAGCCTGCTCGCGAAGGCGGTCTGACAGTCGATAGATGTGCTGACTGTGCCGGCCTCTTCGCGAGCAGGCTCGCTCCCACAGGGGTTCTGCGGTTACCTTAGTTTTGTGTCTGCTGAAGTTCTGCGGTTACTTGAGTTTTGTGTCCGCTGAAGACCAAAAATGTGGGAGCGAGCTTGCTCGCGAAGGCGGTATCACAGCCAATGAAGATGTTGACTGTGCCGGCCTCTTCGCGAGCAAGCTCGCTCCCACAAGGGGTTCTGCGGTTACCTTAGTTTTGTGTCTGCTGAAGTTCTGCGGTTACCTGGGTTTTGTGTTCGCTGAAGACCAAATGTGGGAGCGGGCTTGCTCGCGAAGGCGGTGTCACAGCCGCTGGGTATCTGCCCGGTCGCTACCCTTTCGCCTTGATCGCATACATCCCACCCGCAATCACCAGACATGCTCCCACCACGGTCCAGGTGTCGGGCAGCTCACCGAATACCAGCAGGCCAATCAGCGTGGCGAACACCAGCAAGGTGTAGTTGAACGGTTGGAGCGTGGCTGCCGTTGCGTACTTCAGCGCCTGGAGCAACAACAGCTGGGCCACAACCCCGGTAGTGGAAAGCACCGCGATCAGGGCCCATTGCATCGGGCTTGGCGAAACCCAACCTGGAAGCCCCCACAAGGTGATGGCTATCGCGCCGAAAAACCCCATGTAAAGCAGGTTCGTAGCGAACGAATCATGCTGGCTGATGCGCCGGGTCAACACGCTGAAAATCGCAAAACCCAGGGCAGACAACAACGGGACCAGCGCCGCCAGCTCGAAGACACCGGTGCCGGGGCGAAGGATAACCAGTGTCCCCGTAAAACCGATGGCGGCGGCTATCCATCGACGAACCCCGATGAACTCGCCCAGGAACGCTCCAGCCAAGGCCAGCGTCATCAGCGGGAAGACTGCATACAGCGCGTGCATTTCCGCCAGCCCAAGGTAGCGCAGCCCCAGTCCGAACAAGGCGATTTCACCCACGCCGATCAAGGCGCGAATGATCTGCAGGCAGGGGTGGCGGCTTCGACAGGCGGTGCGCAGGCTTCCCTGGAAGACGCCATAGCCGACAGCGAAAACCAGGAAGGCCCAGTAGCGCACCATCACCAGCTGCGCAATCGGGAGATCCTTGACCAGGACCTTGGTAATCCCGTCCTGGCTGGCGAACACCAGCATCGAGAGAAGGCACAGGATGATACCGAGCTGAGGCCTGGGCACATCGTAAGCAGGTGCCGCGCTGTCCGACTGGTTGCTCATGGATCATTCCATTTCGAGGGAGACGACATCATTCGCCCGGCATGCTCGTAAGCCCGCGCCCCATCCTCAGGCGAGGTCAGATTCAAGCGCGATCAACGGTTCAAGGGCAACCTTGAGCGCGTCGAGTTCACCAGCAGCCAAACGCGCCAACGGCCGACGCGGGTTTCCCGCTCCGTAGCCGGTGATCTCGGCAGCGGCGTAGACCGACTGCACATAGTCACCCTGCCAGATCAACGACATCACCGGCTCTATCGACCGCCAGATCTCCCGGGCACTGATCCAGTCGTGCCTCATGGCGGCCTCTACCACGGCAACGCAAGCGCGCGGGGCCATGTTCGCGCCGCCCCAGATCAGGCCTGCGGCCCCGGCGAAGAGCGCGTAGGGCACCAGTGCATCGGCGCCATTCATCGTCGGCAGGCCCGTGCGGATCAGCGCGGCTTGGGCGGCAAGGTCACCACTGCTGTCCTTGACCGACACGAAGTTCGGAATCTCACTCAACTGGCGAAACAGCGACGGAGTGACTTCCACACCCACCGCCTGAGGCACGTTGTAGCCAATGATCGGCAACCCGGCTTCGGACACTGTGGAGTAGAAGTCAACGATGCACTGGTCGTCGGTTGGGCCTTCGAAAAACGGCGGCAGCACCATGACGCCATCGGCGCCACACCCGGCGGCGTGGCGGGTGCGCTGCACTACTTCGTCCACCAGCAAGGCAGAGGTTTGCACAATGACGCGAGCACGACCCTTGATGACGCTGGTGCCGAAGGCAACCAATTGCCTGGACTCTTCCTGGCTAAGGTAGACATGCATGCCGGTCCCCGAACTCAGGACAAAGCCCTCCACGCCGGCCACGAGATAGTGCTCAAGCAACGTTTCGAAGCGCGGATAGTCGATCTTGCCTTGGGCATCGAAAGGCGTGGTCACGGCCAGGTTGAGGCCGGAAAAAGCGAATGCGGACATTAACTCGAGCCTCTTCTTGTTCTTCTCTGATCGAACGCACTCATGACGGGGGATCAGCCCACCGACTTGAGCGGAATATGGGCCTGGAGCCGCTTAAGCATGATTTCGCAGTACCAATCGTCAAACTGGCATACACCGTTTTCCGCGATGTCCGAAAAGGGTCCCGGCTCGTAACTCGGTGAGGTAATACCGGCCTGCGTACCTTCCACCAAACGACGGTCCTGATCGTTGGTGGCAAGCCAGACCTTGGTCAACCGATCAATCTCGTAGTCAACACCTTCAACGGCGGTATTGGGCACCAGCCATTTGGTCGTGACAAGCGTTTCGTCCGGTCCGATCGGGAGGACGCGGAAGCTCAACGCATGATCACCAAGGAAGTGGTTCCAGGTAGATGGGTAGTTGAAATACAGCAAGGCGCCAATATCCGGCTCGCCGCTTTTATCCAGGCGTCCCGCCACAGCAGGTTTACCGTCCATTGTGTAACTCACGGCGCCTGCCGAAAGTGGGATGCGTGTCATACGAAACCGGCCATTGGGATCCATGACCAGCTTGCTCGGCATACCCGCGGTCTCGCAGCGATTCCAGTGTGCGCTCAGTTCGGGATCATCTTCGCCGCCCACCCCGGCCACCGAAAGGTTCTCGACAAAGGAGTTCATCAATTCCGGATGGGTACCGTCGCAGTGGAAGCACTCGCGATTATTTTCAAAGACAAGTTTCCAGTTACCCTTTTCAATGAGGTTGGACTCGAAAGCGATCTTGCAGTTATCCAGGAAATGCGGGGCTATAAACGGACTTACAGCATTTCTGAAACTGTCGAATTCCGGCGCCTTGTCAGCGACACAGACATAAATGTAGGTGTGAACAACTTCACAATGGACAGGCTTCAAATTGTACTGCGACCTGTCGAAGTCGGCGCCCATGTTACCGGCAAACAAAAGACTGCCGTCCAGTTCGAAAGTCCACTTATGATAAGGACAGACCAGTTTTGCGACTTTGCCCTGGGCGTGCTCGCAAACTTTGGAGCCACGGTGACGACAGGCGTTGTGAAAAGCCCGGACCTGACCACTTTTATCCCTGACGACCAGGACGGGATAGTCGCCGATCTGCAATGTCAGGTATTGCCCGGGTTTTTCAAGCTCAAAGGTATGCCCGGCAAAGATCCAGTCCTTGTGCCAGATCTGCTCAAGATCCTGCCGAAAAACCTCAGGTTCAATGTACAGCTCGCGAGGAAGCGCGTGGCGCGCCTTGCGCTTTTGAATCAGGTCGATCACGGATGTTCTGATATTCATTATTATCCTCTACACATCAACCTGACGGTTAATGGCAAGTACGCCCAGAAAGCAGTGTCATGGCCATCGGATCCTGCGCCAACGATTGTTCAGCGCAGCCGCTGGATACGCATGTATCAGCCATATTTAGCCCGAAGGGTACGATAGCCAATCCGGTCGGCAAAACTACATTTTCGTTGTTCAACTGATAACTTGGCGTTATGACCGGGCGAATCCAGACACTACCTTGTTTGGATTTCGCTAACGGCGAGAGGAACCTACGTCGGGAGAAACTTATACAGCCAATCTGGAAAACTTCGAGAGGATCCAGTCTCGCACTCTCCGACAGGCATCTTCATATTCAGTCCTTTCATTACAGGCAACATAATGAAGACTGTTTCGAAGCGTCACCTGCTGCTCGACGGGACGAACAAGCTGCCCCCTCTCGACCATGGCCCCGACCAGCTGGTTCCAGCCCAGTGCTACGCCCTGATGGGTCAAGACCATATTCATGATCAGGTTGTAGTCATTGGCATGAAAAATAGGCGGGCAGTCACCAGGACGCTCATCAATATCAACGTTCAGAAACGCCAGCCATACCCCCCAGTCAACATGCTCAGCCACCCCCGACCGGCCATAGGGACTCAGATTGAGTAGCGAAGAATCGCGCACGCCTTCAAGCGAAGTCAGTTCGGGGTGCGCCTCCAGGAACACGGGAGAGCAAACAGGATAAATAATGTCGTGGCACAACTGATAACTCTTGTACCCGTCCCCGACCTTGCGGATCTTCGAGATGATGATGTCCGGCTCTACGCCAGGCTCCATATTCACAAAGTTCTGGGTAGTGATCAGATTGAACTCGATATCCGGGTTCGTTGCACGAAACTCTGGAAGATGTTCCGACAGCCATAATGCGGAGAATGCGGGTGAGCAACAAACAGTCAGAATGTGCTTCTGCGTCGGCGTGGTACGAATCCTTTCAGCCGCCTGTGCGATATTAACGAAGGACAGTTGCGCCGCCTCAAAAAAAATCTTCCCCTCGGCGGTCAGCTCTACCGTCCGCCCGGCACGCATGAACAATTGAGCGCCCAAGGAGTCCTCAAGCTCCCGGATCTGCCGACTGATCGCCGCTTGCGATACACAAAGTGCCTCTGCCGCCCGAGTGAAGCTTTCATATTTGGCGGCGGCGACAAACGCTCTGACAGCCCTGAGGGAAGGCATTCTAAGCAGTAATGTATCGGGGTCAACGTGTCTGCTGAGCATGGCAGGCCCTCGCACTCCTAGCATCCGCGAAAGCGGCGGAGCGTAACTCAATAGCCTGGCCCGGGCCATACAAAGCGTCGTGATTACGCCAAGGCGGTCGTTTCGACAGGCCTCGATAACGTTAGGTTATCCATAAAGCCCGGTAAATGTTGTTGGATTTAACACAAGGATACCCATAGATTGAAAAAAAGCCCGAGCCCAAGGGCAAACAATAAAAACAAGGTCAATGTCATGCGCCATTCAATCATTTATTCCTGCCCGCCTAAATTACCAACGCTCGAACTCAATTCGATTTCGTGCGCTTGTAGCGTTACACGCAAAGGAGGGACGCGATGACTAGTTCAGACGAAATCATTTCTGTTAAGAACGTTTTCAAGATATTCGGCGCACAACCCGACGCGGCGATGAAGATGCTTGCCGCTGGCGCCTGCAAAAAAGATGTGTTTGAGAAAACAGGTCAGGTTATTGGTGTTTTCGACGCCAGCTTCGCCGTCAAGCGTGGCGAAATCTTTGTGATCATGGGGCTCTCGGGTTCTGGCAAGTCGACGATGGTGCGTTTGTTCAACCGGCTTATCGAGCCCACCTCCGGCAGCATTTATCTGAACGGTCGGGAAATTACCGGGCTGGCTGATAAAGCCCTGCTTGATGTTCGCCGTAAAGAGATGGGCATGGTGTTCCAATCCTTCGCCCTGATGCCTCACATGAGTGTCCTGGAGAACACCGCCTTCGGCCTGGAAATTTCCGGCATCGCCGAAAAGGAACGGCATAGCCGCGCCAGGGAAGCCCTCAGCCAGGTCGGTCTTGCTGGCCAGGAGCACAGTTATCCGCATCAACTTTCCGGCGGCATGCAGCAACGCGTAGGCCTGGCCCGTGCGCTGGCCAACGACCCGACCATCCTGCTGATGGACGAAGCCTTTTCCGCGCTGGACCCGCTTATCCGCAGCGAGATGCAGGGGGAGCTCATTCGCCTGCAAGCCGAACAGAAGCGGACCATCATTTTCATCTCCCACGACATTGAGGAAGCCGTTCGCATCGGCCACCGCATCGCGATCATGGAGGGCGGCCAGGTGGTGCAGATCGGCACGCCTCAAGAGCTGATCAGCCAACCCGCCAATGACTATGTGCGCACCTTTTTCAAAGGGTTCGACAGTTCACGGATTCTCAAGGCGGGCGACGTGGCCAGGCTTGATCCGGAATGGGTTCGTAAAGCGAATGGCCAGGCGCCCCACTTCAAGGCCGGCCTTCCGTTCGGTTACCTGGTCGATGAACGAGGGCAACTGCTCGGGGTCGTCGACATCGATACCAGTGGCGCGGGTGGCGGCACCCATCACACCCAGCACCAACACCAGCCGGTATTTACCGATACGCCCCTGCACGAAGTATTGGAAATTGCGGCCAACCTGCCGTATCCGGTCCCTGTACTGGACCGCTCGGGCGCGCTCACCGGGACCCTGTCAAAGAGCGAGTTGCTGCAAACGCTGAGCCGCCATTGATACAACCGTGAAGAGGTAAGCCCTGATGTCCGAGTTCAGTTTTCTCGACCCGTTCCAAGTCGCCACCATTCCACTCGGCGATTGGGTGGAAAGCACCCTGAATTTTCTGGTGCACAACTTTCGCGATGTATTTCGCGCCATCCGCTGGCCGATTGACCAGGTACTTAACGGCGTTGAGTTCATTCTGCAGAGCATTCCGCCGAGCATCGGCATCCTCCTGTCTTCATTGCTCGGATGGCAACTCGCTGGTAAACGCATGGCGTTGCTGTGCTTTGTGACGCTCACACTGCTGGGTTTGATCGGTGTCTGGTCCGAGTCGATGACGACCCTGGCGCTGGTACTGACCTCGGTGTTCTTTTGCGCGCTGCTGGGTATTCCACTGGGTATCCTCTGCGCCCGCAGCGACAACCTGGAAAAGGTCCTGCGGCCCATCCTCGACGCCATGCAGACACTGCCGGCGTTCGTTTACCTGGTGCCGGTCGTCATGCTGTTCGGCATCGGCAACGTGCCGGGCATCCTTGTGACGATTGTCTTCGCCCTCCCCCCTCTGGTGCGCCTGACGAACCTGGGCATCCGCCAGGTACCGGAGGACAAGATTGAAGCGGCCCGCGCGTTTGGTTGCACACCGCGGCAGATGCTCACCCGTGTCCAGCTGCCACTGGCGACGCCAACCATCATGGCGGGACTCAATCAGACCCTGATGCTCTCGCTGTCGATGGTGGTCATCGCCTCGATGATCTCGGTGGGCGGCCTGGGACAGATGGTCCTGCGCGGCATCGGTCGCCTGGACATGGGCCTGGCCACGGTCGGCGGGACGGGCCTGGTACTGCTCGCCATCTTCCTTGACCGCCTGACCCAAGCCATGGGCGCGCGCACCGGCGCCGACCCGAGCCTGCGCTGGTATCACACCGGTCCCGTCGGTCTGCTGCTACGCCTGTTCGGCGCAAGACAGCCTGCGGGGCGGAGCAAGACCGCCTGAGTCCCACTTTCGATCTGCCGCACTTGAAGAAAAAACCCCAAAAAAGGTACGCGACAATGTCTGAATTCAAGCTCTCCCGCAGCATTCTCAATTGCGCTACAGCCCTCGCCATTGCGGCCATGTCCCTGTGCGCAAACGCCTCGGCGAACCAACCGGGCGACGGTGTGAAGGTCACCCCCATCTTCCCGTCCATCGCTGAAGAGCGTTTCCGTGGCGAAGTGGCCATGGAAGGGCTGCGAGAGCTGGGTTACAAGGTGCAGGAGCCCAAGGAGACCGAATACGGCGTCATGATGATGGCCTTGGGTAGCGGTGATGCGGACTTTACCGTGCATTTGTGGGACAAGTTGCACGATAAATTCTTCCAGCAGGCCGGGGGTGATAAAGCCATGGTCAAGGCGGGCGACATCATGCCCGGTGTACTTCAAGGTTATCTGATCGACAAAAAGACCGCTGAAGCGCACAACATCAAGTACATCACCGACTTGAAGAAACCGGAAATCGCCAAGCTGTTCGACACCAACGGCGACGGCAAGGCAGACATGACGGGCTGTAATCCTGGCTGGGGCTGCGAGCTGATCATTGCCCATCACATGAAGGCCTATGACCTGGAAAAAACGGTCACGGTCAACCAGGGTTCCTATTTCGCACTGATGGCTGACACCATTACTCGTTACAAGGAAGGGCAGCCGATTCTCTACTTCACCTGGGTTCCACAGTGGATCGCCACCGTTCTGGTCGAAGACAGGGATGTGGTCTGGCTGGAAGTACCGAAAACCGACCTGCCTGACGGCAACAATAACGTTGACACGATGTACAAGGGCAAGAATCTCGGCTTTGCAGTGGATAAGGTCGAGGCCGTGTTGAATAAAGAGTTCGCCGACAAAAATCCGGCAGCCTTGAAGTTCCTTTCGGTGATGCAGATTACTACGGCCGACGAAAGTGCCCAGAACTTGAAGATGCAACAGGGCGAGAAAAAGCCTGCGGATATTCGCCGCCACGCCAAGGAGTGGGTAGCCGCCCATCGGCAGCAGTTTGATGCCTGGTTACAAACTGCTCGCGCGGCAGCGACACAAGCCAGCAATTGATACGAACAAGAGGCGGGGCGAGTCGATGACTGCCCCCGCCTTTTAATGGCGCTCGGTTCTACGCAACATTTAGTTTGTGAAATCCAATTGAAAGCTCCCGCTTCGATTACCGATAACGGGGGGTTATCTTTTCTCTTGATTTAATGTTGCTGGATATCAAGCAATCATCAGAATAAATTTAATGCCTTACCCTATCGTTAATTGAAACTGCAAAGTCTTGACCGTTACGCCCGTTAAATACTCAGTCGCCGTGAAATTGCCAAGTAACCTTTTGCAAGACAGGCGTCGGATTGGTTGAATGAACAGGATCTTGAAATGTTGAAAGTCTCTTCGTTACCTGCCGATGATCAATCTTGCGGGTGGTATCACTTGAGCAGGGGGCGCCAGGTCAAGCCCGCCCATCAAGGTCACGACAGCGCACGTTGGGTGATTGTCGGTGCCGGTTTTACCGGGCTCGCCGCCGCCCGTCAGCTCGCGACTCATTTCCCCGACGACCACATTGTGTTGATCGACGCTCAGGAAATCGGCTTTGGCACTTCCGGTCGCAATGCCGGATTCGCTATCGACTTGCCGCATGACATCGCCGCAGAAGATTACATCGGTGATATCGCCACTGCCAAAACAACCTTGAAACTTAATTTGAGCGGCCTGAGCTATCTAAAAGAATTGGTTGAACGCCACAACATCAATTGCCAGATGAAGCATTGCGGCAAATATCAGGCGGCCGTTGAACCACGGGGCATCGCTGTCCTGGAAGCCTACCGTCGCGGACTCGATAAGCTCGATCAACCCTACCAGATGATCGAGGCTGGCGAACTACCCGAACATATCGGCACGCATTTCTACCGCAAGGCCTTATTTACGCCAGGGACTTCCTTGCTTCAGCCGTCGGCGCTGGTCAAAGGTCTGGCCGACAGCCTTCCCGGCAACGTGACACTCTACGAAAACACCGCGATCACGCATGTCGAGTACGGCACCAGGACGGTGCTCAAGCACGCCGGGGGCTCAATCACCGCCGACAAACTGATCCTGACCAATAACGCCTTTGGCATGAGTTTCGGCTTCCTGAAAGGGCGAATGCTACCGGTGTTCACCTATGCCAGCCTGACCCGTCCCATGACCGAGCAAGAGCAAGCTCGCCTGGGCGGCCGGCCTTATTGGGGGGTGATTCCCGCGGACCCATTCGGCACCACGGTACGTCGCACTCCGGACAACCGCCTGTTGATCCGTAACAGTTTCAGCTTCAACCCCGACGGCCGCAGCGATACAAAATATCTGAAACGCTTTGTCGCCAGGCATCAAGCCTCTTTCGAGCAACGCTTTCCCATGTTGCCCGCGATGAACTTCGAATATACCTGGGGCGGTGCACTGGCTCTTTCGCGTAACCATATGGGTTATTTCGGCGAACTTTCACCCCATGTCTATGGGGCTCTTTGCTGCAATGGCCTGGGGGTTACCCGCGGGACGGCGACCGGAAAACTCCTGGCGGATTGGCTGGCCGGCGAACACTCCGAACTTATTGATTTTGTCTTGAAATCACCCGGCCCCTGCCCTAATCCACCCGGCCCGCTGGTTTCAGCGGGCGTCAATATAAGTTTGCGCTGGGGGCAATACCGCGCTGGTAAAGAAAGTTGACCCGCCCCGACACACTTGAAGAAGTTCAGGTCCGTTCGCTCGATTCTCGGCAAGCGGCCTCCCTTGGTTGAACAGTGACATTAACTGGAGCGATATCAATGAAGTTTGAAGGCATTTACACACCGGCCGTTACGCCCCTGACCTCAGACGGCAGTATCGATAAGACAGCCTTCGCCGAAGTCCTGGAGTATCTGGTCGACGCCAAGGTACACGGCATCATTATCGGCGGCTCGACCGGCGAATATTATGCCCACACCGCCCAGGAGCGTTTCGACCTGGCTGCCCAGGCCAAGGACGTGCTGCGCGGTCGCCTGCCGCTGATCGTGGGGACCGGCGCCATCCGCACCGAAGACTCGGTCGCCTACGCCGAAGCGGCGAAGGCGATCAAGGCCGATGCGCTGCTGGTGGGTTCACCGCCCTATGCACTGCCAACGCAAAAGGAAATCGCGCTGCACGTCAAGGCAGTGGACCGCGCCGCCAATCTCCCCATCATGCTTTACAACTATCCAGGCCGCATGAGCGTGAGCATGGGCACGGAGTTCTTTGATGAGGTCCGTGACGTGAAGAACATCGTCGCCATCAAGGAAAGCTCCGGCGACATGGCGCAGATGCACCGCCTGGCCTGCAAGTATCCGCACATCGCTCTGTCTTGCGGCTGGGACGACCAGGCCCTGGAGTTTTTCGCCTGGGGCGCCCGCAGTTGGGTGTGTGCCGGTTCCAACTTCATTCCCCGTGAACACGTCGCGCTGTACGAGGCCTGCGTGGTCGAGAAGAACTTCGACAAAGGTCGCCGAATCATGGCGGCGATGATGCCGCTGATGGATTTCCTGGAAGGTGGAAAATTTGTCCAGTCCATCAAGTACGGCTGTGAACTGAACGGCTTGAGCACCGGTGGCCTGCGTGCCCCCCTGCACGGCCTGGACCTTGATGAGAAACAGGCGCTGCAAAGTGTCGTCACCGAGCTCAAGCGCAACATCGCGCAAATCACTGGAGGTGCATGAGATGGCTGATTTACTGACCAAGGAACAGTACGCGGCCATCGCCGCCAAGTTGCAGTTTCCTACCCAGGCCTTCATCAACGGCGAGTTCCGCGATGCGCTCTGTGGAAAGACCTTCATCACGACGAACCCTGCCACGGGTGAACAGCTTGCAGAGGTAGCGGCTTGCGATACCCGTGACGTCGACGTTGCCGTGGCTGCCGCCAAGCAGGCGTTCGAGGATGGCCGCTGGCACAAACTGTCGCCCGGCGCACGCAAGCAGGTGCTCCTGCGTTTCGCCCAGTTGCTGGAAGACAATGCCCATGAGCTCGCGGTGCTGGAAAGCCTGGACAGTGGCAAGCCGGTCAGCGAATGCCAGAACGTCGATGTGCCCGACACCATCCATACCTTGCGCTGGCATGCCGAGTTGATCGACAAGGTGTACGACAGTACCGCGCCGACCGGCCACGGTGCCGTAACCATGGTGGTGCGCGAAGCAATCGGCGTGGTCGGCCTGGTCCTGCCTTGGAACTTCCCGCTGTTGATGCTGGCCTGGAAGATTGGGCCGTCCCTGGCCGCCGGCTGTTCCATCGTGGTCAAGCCCGCCAAGGAAACCACCCTGACCGCGCTGCGTGTCGCCGAGCTGGCCCATGAGGCTGGTATTCCGGCCGGCGTATTCAACATTACCCCTGGCGGTGGTCGCGAGGCTGGCGAGGCAATCGGCCGACACATGGATGTGGCGATGGTCAGCTTCACCGGTTCTACCGACACAGGCCGGTTGTTCCTCAAGTACGCGTCCGAGTCGAACCTCAAGCGCGTGGTGCTGGAACTGGGGGGCAAGAACCCCGCCGTGGTGATGAATGACTGCGAAGACCTCGATCAGGTTGCCCAGTATGTGACCGCCGGCGCTTTCTGGAACATGGGCGAGAACTGCTCGGCGTCGTCGCGGCTGATCGTCCATGAAGAGGTCAAGGAAGAGTTGCTGCAACTGATCGGCAAGCACCTGCGCGATTGGAAAATGGGCGACCCGCTGGATCCGCAAAATCGCCTCGGGGCCATGATCAGCAAAACCCATTTCGAGAAGGTGCGTTCGTATCTGGAGTATGCGGCCGAGCAGAAACTCGATGTGCTGCAAGGTGGCGAGACCGAGTCCGGTGTGTACGTGCAGCCGACGATCATCGACGGTGTTGAACGGGAAAGTCGCCTGTTCATCGAGGAGATCTTCGGCCCGGTCCTGAGCGTCACCCGCTTCAGCACGATCGACGAAGCCATTGCGCTGGCCAACGACACGGTCTACGGCCTGGCGGCATCTGCCTATACCGGTACCCTGCGAAACGCCTTGCGGCTGTCGCGGGAAATTCGGGCGGGCGTGGTCACGGTCAACTGTTTCGGTGAAGGCGACGCCTCCACGCCGTTCGGCGGCTACAAGGAGTCCGGTTTTGGGGGGCGTGACAAATCCGTCTGGGCACACGATCAGTACACCGAGCTGAAAACCATCTGGATCGATGCTTCGTAATCTGGATGCTTTTAATAAGGGTCGCGATTTGTGGCAGCTGTACTGGCCTCATCGCGAGCAAGCTCGCTCCCACAGGGTCATGTGTACGGCCGAGGAATGTGGGAGCGAGCTTGCTCGCGAAGAGGCCGGTCCAGCTGAATACCTCTAGCAGAACGAACACTGGACGCCATCATGCCCCCTTCACCTTTTTCGATTCCAGCCAATGCCCGGCGCATCGACCCGGCGAGGCAGCGTGCAGTTGCACTGAAAAAAGACGGCTCCGTCGATGACAACAACCGCGTCGAGATAGGCCCTACGCCGCTGGCGTTTGCGGAGTGGGAGCGGCTGGGCCTGGAGCCGCCCCATTTACCCACCCTGCGCAAGTACCGATTGCAACGGATTGTCGATCAGATGGTCGCCCGTGACCTGGGTGGCATCCTGTTATTCGATCCGCTGAATATCCGCTACGCGACCGACACCACCAACATGCAACTGTGGACGACTCATAACCCCGCACGGGCATGCTTCGTCGCCGCCAGTGGGCATGTGGTTTTGTGGGACTTTCATGGCTGTGATCACTTGTCCGCGCACTTGCCGCTGGTGACGGAGCTACGCAGCGGGGCATCTTTTTTCTTTTTCGAGACCGGTGAACACACTGATCGACACGCCAGGCATTTCGCCGCGCAAATCGACGATTTGCTGCGCCAACACGCCGGAGTCAACCGACGGCTTGCGGTCGATCGAATAGAAGTCGCCGGCGTACGTGCCCTGGATGCCCTGGCAATCGAGATTTACAGCGGCCAGGAAGTGACCGAATTCGCGCGCATGATCAAGGGCCCGGATGAAATCAAGGCGATGCGCTGTGCGGTGGCTTCATGCGAAGCGTCAGTGGCCGAAATGCACCAGGCAATGCGCGCCGGCGTGACCGAAAACGATGTCTGGGCCGCGCTGCATTCCAGCAATATCCGCCGCGGTGGCGAATGGATCGAGACGCGCATCCTCAGTTCCGGTCCTCGCACCAACCCCTGGTTCCAGGAGTCCGGCCCACGCGTGTTGAGCGACGGCGATCTGCTGTCATTCGACACGGACCTGATCGGCACCTACGGCATGTGCGTGGACATGTCCCGCAGCTGGATCTGCGGGGGTCTGGAGCCCACGTCCGAACAAAAGCGCCTGTACCGGATCGCCCATGACCATATCGTCCATAACACCGATTTGATCAAGCCAGGCGTACGCTTCACCGAGCTGACCGCCAAGGCGCACCGGTTGCCCGAACCGTGCCGGGCTCAACGGTATGGTGTGCTTTATCACGGCGTCGGGCTGTGTGACGAGTACCCGAGCATTCGTTATCCGGAGGACCTGGAGTCCTACGGATACGAGGGCGAACTGCAGCCGGGCATGGCCCTGTGCGTCGAGGCGTATGTCGGTGAGGTGGGCGGACAGGATGGCATCAAGCTGGAGAACCAATTGCTGGTGACCGAGACCGGTTATGAGTTACTCACCCACTACCCTTTCGATGACAGTTTCCTGCGGGATACGAAGCGCAACTCATGAACGCGATGATCGAGTCCCAGAAAACATCGAGCGTGGGCTTCCTGTTGCTCGATAACTTCTCCCTGACCTGTTTCACCCAATGCCTGGACGTGCTCGTCACCGCCAATCTGATTCAGCCAGGGTCGATAAGAATCCATACTTTCAGTCGCAACGACTCCGAAGTGATCAGCGACCTGGCAATCCCCATCAGGCCAGACACACCGTTGACCGATATCAGGATCGTGGCGCTGGACTTGATGATTGTCTGCGGCGGCCTGCGCACGCCGAGGGTACTCCCCCACGGGTTGGTAACGCTGCTGACCAAACTGGCGAACCTGCCCATTGCGCTCGGCGGCTTATGGAACGGCGCCTGGTACCTGGGCAAGGCTGGACTGCTGGATGGTTACCGATGCGCTATTCATGCCGAACAACGAATGGCCTTGTCGGAGTGTTCACCGAAAACCACGGTGACGCTGGATACAGTGGTGTTCGACAGGGACCGATTCACCGCGTCAAACCCTGCCGGCGCGTTTCAGATCATGATGAAATGGCTGTACGCGGCCCTCGACCCGAAAGTTGCGGACGCGGTGTTTGACCTGTTGGATCATGAGTCTCGGTTTCGTACCTCGGCCAAGGTCCTGGACCGCAAGGTCAGTGCGTGCCTGCGGGAAGTCATTGCATTGATGGAATGCAACCTTGAAGAACCTTTGAGCCTGGACTTGCTCGCTCAATGCGTTCAGCTGTCCAAGCGCCAGATCCAGCGCCTGTTTCGCAGGCAGATCAATATGTCTCCGCAACGCTACTATCTGGAACTACGGCTGACTGAGGCGCGGCGCCTGCTACAGAACTCCAGGCTGAGCGTCACGGATGTCGCCATTGCCTGCGGGTTTGTCTCTACCCCTCACTTCAGCAAGTGCTATAGCACGCTCTTTGGCTGTCCTCCTTCGAAGGAAAGTCGCTACGAGATATAGCGCCTGCTGACGAGGAGGCAGGTCTCCCGATGCTAGGCCTCGATAGGCTGCTCATTAGAATCCTAAGATCGCAACAACGAAAACGGAGTGGCTTTAAAGTTTTCAGGCAGTAGCAGCGCTTACAGACTATTTATCCTTGAAAACAATAAATCCGGTGCCCTGACGAAGGGCACCGGACGGCAACAAAACCATCATGGAACAGCGGTGATTACGGGGCTGGCGTAGCGGAAGCAGTCTGGCTGCCGAACATCGCTTCGAAGCGCGGTTTGTTCGCCGCGTAGTACTCGGCAACCACCTTGTCCGCAGTGCTTTCGCGGGCATCCGCCATCAACTTCTCAAGGTCCGCTTTCGGGATCTTGAAGTTGGCGAAGAAGCGCGCCACGTCCGGATGTTCGGCGCTGAAACCTTTGCGGGCAATCGCGTGGATCTGCTCGGCGCCACCGAATATCTGCTTTGGATCATCCAGGTAACGCAGCGGCCATTTGGCGAACATCCAGTGGGGGCTCCAGGCGTTGACCAACGACCACTTGTCCCGTTTGATGTTGCGATCCAGTTCACTCAGCATGCCGGACTCTGAAGACGCAACCATCTTGTAGCCGTCGAGCTTGTATTCCTTGATGGCTTTTTCCGTCAGCTTGTACTGACCATTGCCCACTTCCGAGGTGAGAATCTTGCCGCCGAGCTTCTCCCGCACTTCGGGTTTGTTGAGGTCTTCGACACTGGCAATCTCACTGGTAGGAATCGAGGTGGGCACCGCCATGCCGATCCGGCCTTCATACAGTACGCCGAGGTCTTCGAGCTTGTCCTTGTACTTGTCATAGAAGGACTTGTGGGTGCTCGGCAGCCAGACCATCGGAATCAGATCGATATTGCCGTTGGCCAGTGCCTGGAACTGGATGCCGATATCGGCCAGTACCAGCTTGACCGGTTGCTTGAGATGATCCTGCAACGCGGTATTCGCCAGCTTCACGGCGATTTCCGTATCCGACCAGTTCACCCAGCCGATACGAATGGGCGCGGGTTCCTCGGCTTGAGCGATCAGGCTGCCGCAGGCCAATGCAAGGCCGGCAAACCAGCCGATAAAAGTTTTACGGGGTAAGGTCATCATGTGCATCTCCGCAGACTGTATTAATAGTTATTGGCAGGGCAGCAGAAGCATTCATTTCCCATCGCGACCGCGCACGGCCATGGGCAAGTTCTAATTATGAAATCACGGCTATTGAGTGTGGCTTACCCTCCTCCGCCCGTTGGCGGGCTGATTCTTTCAAGGTTGTCGATAAACCCGTGGCGAGGGAGCTTGCTCCCTCGCCACGGGTTCGTCGTTTTACGTCTTGAATTCACAATGCCCTTTCGAGTGCCGGCAACGCCTCGAACAAATCCGCCACCAACAGATAATCCGCCACCTGGGCAATCGGTGCCTCGGCGTCCTGGTTGATCGCGACGATGACCTTTGAACCGCTCATGCCCGCCAGATGTTGAATGGCGCCACTGATGCCTGCGGCAATATAAAGCTCCGGCGCGACGATCTTGCCCGTCTGCCCGACCTGCAAATCGTTGGGCGCGAATCCCGAATCAACAGCAGCGCGGGAGGCCCCCACGGCACCGCCGAGCTTGTCGGCCACTCGCTCGATCAGGGCGAAGTTCTCTTTGCTCTGCATCCCGCGGCCACCGGAAACGACGACGCGGGCGCTCGACAGATCGGGCCGTTCGCTGGCCGTCAGTTGTTCGCTCACCAAACGCACGTTGCTGGCGCTTTGTCCGCCGTCCACTGCAACCACTTCGCAGGGTTTGTCATGGGATAACGCTGGGGCGAATGCCGAAGCGCGCACCGTGAGCAACTTGATCGGATCCAGTGACTGCAGCGTGGCGATGGCATTGCCGGCATAAACAGGCCGCTGGAAAGTGTCCGCCGAGACGATGTGGGTAACGTCCGAAAGCATGCCCACATCCAGGCTCGCCGCGACCCGTGGCAGCAGATTGCGGCCCATGCTGCTGGCATCGGCAACGACGTGTGTA
This sequence comes from Pseudomonas sp. Z1-29, assembly GCF_051131995.1. Classification (NCBI taxonomy): domain Bacteria; kingdom Pseudomonadati; phylum Pseudomonadota; class Gammaproteobacteria; order Pseudomonadales; family Pseudomonadaceae; genus Pseudomonas; species Pseudomonas sp. Z1-29. The sequence goes on from NZ_CP071645.1 coordinate 3,878,233, forward strand.
TACCCCTCGGCCACCAGCGACGTGATCAGCGGCTGGACGTTTTCAGCCAGGGCATTTTCGAATACCTCCGCCTGTGCGAGCAGCACCCGGTCCAGGCCTTGGGCCAGCGCTGCCTGTTGCGCCACGGCCGAGGCGTCCGTCCCGCCCATCACCAGCAAATCCGTTTCAGCACCCAACGCCACGGCAGCGCCCACGGCGCTCCAGGTGCCTGCCGTCAGTTGACCGACACTGTGCTCGGCGATCACCAATGTGCGCATCAAATCACCCCCGCAACGGTTTTCAGTTTATCCACCAACTCGGTCACCGAAGCGACCGTGATGCCTGCTTTGCGTACCGGTGGAGGGACAACACCGAGCAATCGAGCGTGTTGCTTCACGCTCGCGCCCAAGCTGTCGGCGGCGATGGTTTCCAAGGGCTTTTTCTTGGCTTTCATGATGTTCGGCAACGAGGCGTAGCGCGGTTGATTCAGGCGCAGATCGCAAGTCACCACGGCCGGCGTCGACAGCGCGACCACCTGGCTGCCCCCATCGACCTCACGCTCGACGAGCCATTGCCCGTCGACATGATTGACTGCCGAGGCGTAAGTGGCCTGACCGCTGCCGATCAATTGCGCGACCATTTGCCCGACCTGATTGTTTTCCTGGTCGATCGCCTGCTTGCCGAACAGGATCAGTTGCGGTTGTTCCTGATCAATCACTTTGCTCAGGTACTTGGCGACGTTGAGCGGCTCGAGAATCGCGCTGGTCTCGACCAGAAGTGCGCGGTCCGCACCGAGTGCCAACGCCGTGCGCAGTTGTTCCTGGGCGGCCGATGTGCCCACCGAGACCACCACCACTTCGGTTGCCAGCCCTTTTTCCTTGAGGCGAATCGCCTCTTCAACCGCGATCTCGCAGAACGGATTCAAGGCCATTTTCACGCCGTTGAGCTCAACGTCTGAACCGTCAGCCTTCACCCGGACTTTCACATTCGGGTCGATGGCGCGCTTTATCGCAACGAGCACTTTCATGGTCTTTGCACAGCCCCCTTGCACTTGGATCGATGCGCGATGACCGGCGCGCATACGCCGGATCACCCCTGTTTCGACTGGATGGTAATCCTGGTTATTACCCCGCGCAAGAAAAATGTACACCTGTGTCTCAATCGTTGACACACATGAACATTGCACATACCGTTATGTCAAAACCAAGCCTGATGTTCTGTTCCCGGAGCAACACCATGTCCAGCGATCCTCTGCTGCAGCCCTACAAGATCAAGCATCTGACCCTCAAGAATCGGATCATGACCACCTCCCACGAACCCGCGTATCCCGTGGATGGCATGCCGAAGGATTTGTACCGCGCCTATCACGTCGAACGGGCGAAGGCCGGCGTTGCGTTGACCATGACCGCAGGCTCCGCTGCGGTTTCACGGGACAGCCCGCCGGTGTTCAACAACGTGCTGGCGTACAAGGACGAGGTGGTCAAATGGATGAAGGACCTGACCGACGAATGCCACGAACACGGCGCCGCGGTGATGATTCAACTGACCCACCTGGGGCGGCGCACGCGCTGGGACAAGGCTGACTGGCTACCGGTCGTCTCGCCGTCCCATCGCCGCGAAGCGTCCCACCGGGCGTTCCCGAAAAAGATGGAAGACTGGGACATCGACCGGATCGTCAAGGACTACGTGGACGCCGCCGAACGCATGAAGGCCGCCGGTCTCGACGGTTTGGAACTGCAGGCCTACGGGCACCTCATGGATCAATTCTGGTCGCCACTGACCAACGATCTCGACGGCCCCTACGGTGGTTCGCTGGAAAACCGCATGCGCTTCACCTTCGATGTGTTGCGCGGCATCCGCCAGCGCTGCGGTGAGGACTTCCTGCTGGGGGTGCGCTACACCGGCGACGAAGACCTGCCCGGCGGCTTCGGTGCCAGCGATGGCCTGCAGATTTCCCACATGCTCAAGGACAGCGGGCTGGTAGATTTCCTCAACGTCGTGCGCGGGCACATCGATACCGATGCCGGCCTCACCGACGTGATCCCGATCCAAGGCATGCGCAACTCGCCGCACCTGGATTTTGCTGGCGAGATCCGCTCCGCCACCGGTTTCCCGACCTTTCATGCAGCGAAGATCCCGGATGTCGCCACGGCGCGACACGCCATCGCCTCGGGCAAAGTGGACATGATCGGCATGACACGCGCGCACATGACCGACCCGCATATCGTGCGCAAGATCATCGAAAAACGTGAAGAAGAGATCCGCCCCTGCGTTGGCGCCAACTACTGCCTGGACCGCATCTATCAGGGCGGCGCCGCGTATTGCATCCACAACGCCGCCACCGGGCGCGAAACCACCATGCCCCACGAAATCCCCAAGGCGCCGTTCAAGCGCAAGGTGGTGGTAATCGGCACCGGCCCGGCGGGCCTGGAGGCGGCACGGGTGGCCGGCGAGCGCGGCCATGCAGTCACCGTGTTCGAAGTGGCCGACCAGCCAGGCGGGCAGATCCGCTTGACCGCGCAGAGCGAGCGCCGCCGCGAGATGATCAGCATCATCGACTGGCGCATGGCGCAATGTGAACGCCTTGGCGTGAAGTTCCAGTTCAACACCTGGGCCGAAGCCGAGACGGTGATGGCCGAAGAACCGGACGTGGTGATTGTCGCCACGGGCGGTCTGCCCCACACCGAGGTGCTCAAGCAAGGTAATGAGCTGGTGGTGTCGACCTGGGACATCATTTCCGGCGATATCAAGCCCGGCCAGAACGTGCTGATCTTCGACGACGCCGGCGACCACGCGGCGCTACAGGCGGCCGAGATCATCGCCAGCAGCGGCGCGAAACTGGAAATCGTCACGCCCGACCGGTCGTTCGCACCGGAAGTGATGGCAATGAACCTGGTGCCTTACATGCGCAGCCTGCAAGACCTGAACGTCACCTTCACCGTCACCTATCGGGTCGACTCCGTGGAAAAACGCGACGGTCAACTGATTGCGCACTTCGGCAGCGACTACGGCCAGGTGCACAAGCAGCGGGTGGTCGACCAGGTGGTGGTCAACCACGGCACCCTGCCCCTGGACGATTTGTACTTTGAGTTGCGGCCGCATTCGAGCAACAACGGCGCGGTCGAGCAGCACAACCTGATCGCCGGGAAAACCCAGAATATCGTGACCAACCCCGGAGGCCGCTTCCAGCTGTTCCGGATCGGCGACGCGGTGTCGGCGCGCAATACCCATGCGGCCATCTACGATGCGCTGCGGTTGGTCAAGGACATCTGAAGCGCGACCGGAGAAGGACACAGCAATTGTGTCGATAAATGAAGATCCAAATGTGGGAGCGAGCCTGCTCGCGAAGGCGGTGGTTCAGTGAAAGGGATGCTGGACTGGCCGACGCCATCGCGAGCAAGCTCGCTCCCACAGGGTTCTGTGTTGCACGGCAATCTTGTGATTAATAAAGATCCAAATGTGGGAGCGAGCTTGCTCGCGATAGCGGTGGTTCAGTGACAAGGATGCTGGATGGCGGACGCTTTCGCGAGCAGGCTCGCTCCCACAGGGTTCTGTGTTGCACAGTAATCTTGTGATTGATAAAGATCCAAATGTGGGAGCGAGCCTGCTCGCGAAGGCGGTGGTTCAGTGAAAGGGATGCTGGACTGGCGGACGCCATCGCGAGCAAGCTCGCTCCCACAGGGTTCTGTGTTGCACGGCAATCTTGTGATTGATAAAGATCCAAATGTGGGAGCGAGCCTGCTCGCGAAGGCGGTGGTTCAGTGACAGGGATGCTGGACTGGCGGACGCCATCGCGAGCAAGCTCGCTCCCACTGGGTTCTGTGTTGCACGGCAATCTTGTGATTGATAAAGATCCAAATGTGGGAGCGAGCTTGCTCGCGATAGCGGTGGTTCAGTGACAAGGATGCTGGATGGCGGACGCTTTCGCGAGCAGGCTCGCTCCCACAGGGTTCTGTGTTGCACGGCAATCTTGTGATTGATAAAGACCCAAATGTGGGAGCGAGCTTGCTCGCGATAGCGGTGGTTCAGTGACAAGGATGCTGGATGGCGGACGCTTTCGCGAGCAGGCTCGCTCCCACAGGGTTCTGTGTTGCACAGTAATCTTGTGATTGATAAAGATCCAAATGTGGGAGCGAGCCTGCTCGCGAAGGCGGTGGTTCAGTGAAAGGGATGCTGGACTGGCGGACGCCATCGCGAGCAAGCTCGCTCCCACAGGTCTCCCACAGGTCTGATCAGTGAATCAGGCTTGCAGGCCCTGGCGGGCGACCGTGGCGCCGGCTTGCAATGCCTTCCCCACCTGCTCCTCGAAATGTCCCTCGGTCATCGCCTGGAGGGCGGCGGCGGTCACGCCGCGGTAGGCGACCAGGGCGTCGATCATCTGCCCGGCGTCATGGCTGGCCAGTAACTGGCTGCTGTGGACCACGACATTCTTCGCCGCAAGCTGCGCAATCTCGGCGGGGATGCCGGCCTCCATCGCCTGATTGGCCAGGGCTGTCATGAGCAAGGCGGGAAAGGCCGGGCCGGTGCCGGAAAGCGCGGAAAGGTAATCAATGAAGTCTTCCTGCTCAACCTCGGCGGCAGTACCGACGCATCCGAACAAGCGCTGGACGAAGCTCTTCGTCGCCGCATCCACCACGCCGAAGCAATACCAAGGTGTAAACGACTGCCCGATCTCCACCGCCGCATTGGGCATCGCCCGCAGCACTCTCGAAGCCGAGGTCCGGGCGGCAATGGCCTGCGCGGTGATCCCGGCCATCAATGAAATGACTGTCTTGCCAGAAGCGTTGAGGCTCAGGCCGGCGAACTGCTCAGGGCGCACCGCGATGATGATCACGTCGCTGCGGTCCACCAGCGCCTGGTTGTCCGTGACCAGACAAACGCCTTGTTGCGCCAAAGGATGGACACCCGAGCGATTGGAAATAACCAGGTTACCCGCCGGCAACAGCGCCTGCGCCAACACAGCCTTGGCAATCGCCCCGCCCAGCCAGCCCGTTCCGCCAATGATGCCCAGCGTCGGCGCGTTCATTTCCCGGCCGTCTCTTCAAAGGTTTCCGTCAACGGCACAAAGATCCCTGGCTCTTTTTCGGCATAACCGAATTTACCGTAGAAACGATCCAGCTCGCGCTGCTTGGGTACTTTGCCGGTGAAAATGCTCACATAATGCGGGATGCGCTGGAAACGCACGGTGATCAGCTCGCTGGTGTTCATGGTGATGTAGCCAATCTGGGTCAGGTAAATCGTCCGGGCCCGTGCGTCGGCACCCTGGCTGTCATAACCAAAGCGCTTGAACATGCTCGCCAGGGCGCCCATTCGCTGCTCGTCGACGATGGCGACTTCCTGCGCCACTTCAGCGGACTGGAGCGCCCAGCTGCGCACGGCGAATTCGAATTGCGAATCGAACAATTGAGGATTGAGCCAGCATTCGAAGACATTCAGGATCGCCTCGGAAATGCTCTCGGCGTAGCTCTCGCTTTGCCGGATCAAGCCACCGGTGTTGGTCTCGCGCCAGCGCGACAGCAAGGCGGCGAGCAACTGCTCACGATCCTCGAAGAACCAATAGAAGCTGGTGCGTGACAATCCCAAACGCTTGGCCAGCGGCATGACCCTGACCGCATCGATGCCGGACTCTTTCAAGGCCTCGTAGGCCGCTTCCAGCCAGCCTTCGGGCGACCCTCGCCAGCCGGCGTCCTGGGCCTTGCCGCGCGCCTTCCCTACCTGGGGCATCTTGCATCCACCTTGTTGAACATACGTAACGCGAATGTACTCGGATGCCCGCCGAATGTACACCTGAGTACAGTTGCTCAACGCGACGCGACTTGTGCTTCCGAATCCCAGCAGGATTGATGACAAAAACTCATGAGCCGCTGACTTTAAATGGTTTGTCAGCACCGCACGCCCGGATGAGTATCTGCTCCAGGCAAACCAGAACAAAAACGAGCCGCCTTATGTGGACTGCACAAGAAAAACTCCCACTGGGTGAGTACATCGCCCGATACGTCGAATGGCTGACCCAAAATGGCGCCGATGTCTTCGACGCCATTTCGCTGTCGCTCTCCGAGGTCATTTCGGTCTTTACCAGCGCCCTCCTCTGGTTCAACCCGCTGGCCTTGATCGGGCTGCTGGCCCTCTTCGCTTATTACATTCAACGCAAGGTGAGCCTGACGCTCTTCGTCGGCCTGTCGTTCCTGTTGATCTTCAACCTGGGCTACTGGCAGGAAACCATGGAAACCCTGGCCCAGGTGACATTCGCCACGCTGGTGTGCGTCATCATCGGCGTGCCGCTGGGCATCGTCGCGGCGCATCGTCCCTGGTTCTACGCAACCCTGCGACCGGTGCTCGACCTGATGCAGACCGTCCCCACTTTCGTCTACCTGATCCCGACCTTGACGCTGTTCGGCCTCGGCGTGGTTCCGGGATTGATTTCCACGGTGGTCTTCGCCATTGCCGCGCCAATCCGCCTGACCTACCTGGGCGTGCGCGATGTGCCTCAAGAACTGATGGACGCCGGCAAAGCCTTCGGCTGCTCACGTCGCCAGCTGCTGGCACGCATCGAGCTGCCCCATGCCATGCCGAGCATCGCCGCCGGGATTACCCAATGCATCATGTTGTCGCTGTCGATGGTGGTCATCGCGGCGCTGGTCGGTGCGGATGGCCTGGGCAAACCCGTGGTCAACGCGCTGAATACCGCCGATATCGCCATGGGTTTCGAAGCAGGCCTGGCGATCGTGTTGTTGGCGATCATCCTCGACCGCATCTGCAAGCAGCGCGAAACCGTGAAAAGAGGTGACGCATGAGCACCATTCGTTTTGAAGACGTCGACGTCATCTTCGCCAGCCGCCCGAAGCCGGCGCTGGAGCTGCTCGACCAGGGTTTTTCGCGCCCGGAGATTCTGCAGCAAACCGGCCTGATCGTCGGCGTGGAGAAGGCCAATCTCGACATCAACAAAGGTGAAATCTGCGTGCTGATGGGCCTGTCCGGCTCCGGCAAATCGAGCCTGTTGCGCTGCATCAATGGCTTGAACACGGTGAGTCGCGGCAAGTTGTTCGTCGAGCACGAGGGCCGACAGATCGACATCGCCGCCTGCACCCCGGCCGAGCTGAAAATGATGCGCACCCGACGCATCGCCATGGTCTTCCAGAAATTCGCCCTGATGCCCTGGCTGACCGTGCGCGAGAACATCGGTTTCGGCCTCGAAATGCAAGGCCGCCCCGAGAAGGAGCGGCGCAAGCTGGTCGACGAAAAGCTTGAACTGGTGGGCTTGACCCAATGGCGCAACAAGAAGCCCGACGAGTTGTCCGGCGGCATGCAGCAGCGCGTTGGCCTGGCCCGCGCCCTGGCGATGGACGCCGATATCCTGCTGATGGACGAACCCTTCTCGGCCCTCGATCCGCTGATTCGCCAAGGCCTGCAGGACGAACTGCTCGACCTGCAGCGCAAGTTGCACAAGACCATCGTCTTCGTCAGCCATGACCTGGACGAAGCCCTCAAGCTGGGAACACGGATCGCCATCATGAAAGACGGCAAGATCATCCAGTACAGCAAACCCGAGGAGATCGTGCTGAAGCCGGCCGACGACTACGTGCGCAATTTCGTCGCCCACACCAACCCACTGAATGTGTTCTGTGCGGGAAGCCTGATGACCCCATTGGACCAGTGCATATCCGCACAGGGCGAATATTGCCTGGATACGGTGCAGAACCTCTGGGTTGCGCTGAACGCATCGAGAGGATTGGCCAGCGTGCGCCGCGGCGCTGCGGCCCAACCGCCGCAACACTGGAACCGCAACGAGGCCAGCGCGCCCTTGCGCTGCCTGGTCACCTCGGTGCCGGCGGATACCGGCATGCGCGAGGCGCTGCGTATCCGCTACGAAACAGGACACCCATTGATCGTGCTCGATAAAGACCAGACCGTCGTCGGTGTACTGGGCGATACGGAACTGTACCGCGCGCTGCTCGGGCATGACCTGTCGCGCCCGGTTTTATCCGAGCCATTGTCAGAGCCTGCGGTGGCCTGAACAGACGAAACCCGTTTTTCCTGCAGCACTGCTTGTCCGCCAACCACCGATCATTTGCCTTGAGTGAGATCGACGATGAACCCAACCCTGAAAACCCATCGTGAACTGCTGGCCGACCGCACCCCGGGCCATGGCATGCCCGGCGGTCTGTTCGGCCGCGAGGATATTTTTGCAACCGACGTCGATGTGTTTTTTACCAAACACTGGATTCTGGTGGGGGTCACCAGCGACGTTGCCGAACCCGGCGATGTTTCGACGATCGATATCGGCAAATCCTCGATCATCCTGGTCCGCGATGATGACGAGCATGTGCAGGCGTTCCGCAATGTCTGCCGGCACCGTGGGGCGCGCTTGAAACAGGCCGGCAAATCGACGGTGGGCATGCTGGTCTGCCCCTATCACCAATGGACGTACGACCTGGATGGCAGCCTGAAACATGCCGCGCACATGGGCAAGGATTTCGACCCAGGGTGCAAGAGCCTGATCCCGGTCCACACCCGCGTGGTGGGTGCCCATGTATTCGTCTGCCTGAGTGACGAGCCGCCGGAAGACATCCTGTACCTCGACCAGGTCATGACCCCGCGTTTCGCTCAGTACGATCTCAGCCATTCGAAGATCGCCTACGAGTCGGAAATCATCGAAAACGGCAATTGGAAACTGGTGATCGAGAACAATCGCGAGTGTTATCACTGCGCCGCCACTCACCCCGAATTGACCGCGTCGTTCCTGCCGGAAGACTTCGGCTTCTGCACCGATGGCCTGGGCGAGGACTCGCTCCTGGCACTCAAGGAATACCACCAGCGCAACGCCGATACCAGGCAAGACTGGGAAAACCAAGGCTACCTCTGCGAGGCCGTCGAGCACCTGGGCGAGGACGCGGTGACTCAGTTCCGCACCCAGCGCCTGGCCATCGCCGGCAACGGCGAATCCCAGACCCTCGATACCCGCGTCGCCTGCACGCGCTTGTTTGGCGACCTCACCCGGCGCGATCTGGGCGACATGCACCTGTGGACCCACAACTCATGGACCCACATCATGAGCGACCATGCGGTGGTCTCCTACATCATCCCGCTGGCGCCCGACAAAACCCTGGTGCGGACCAAATGGCTGGTGCACGCCGATGCCATCGAGGGCGTGGACTACCAGGTGGATAAACTGATCGAGGTCTGGGCGGCGACCAATCTTCAAGACGCCAACCTGGTCGGCATCACCCACAGCGGCACCCAGGACCCGGCCTATTCACCCGGACCGTTCTCGGCGTTTACCGAAACCTATGTCGACCAGTTTTCTCGCTGGTACGCGGCGCGTCTGGCCGCCCATGGCGTGTGAGGGATGGACATGACGACCTACGAAAAGCTGACGCGGCCCCAACGTTTTACCGACCCGACGACCTGGACCGCTTATGGCTCGCAATGGCACAGCGGCGAGCAGAAAACCTTGTCATGTTGCGCCGTGCACCAGGAAACCCATGACGTAAAGACGTTCGTGTTCCAATGCGCGGACTTCAGTGCCTTGAGCTTCGAACCGGGGCAATTCATCACGCTGTCGCCGGTCATCGGGGGGCAAACCATCGCGCGCTGCTACACGCTGTCGTCCTCCCCCACACGCCCATTCACCTTTTCGATTACGGTCAAGCGCGTGCCGGGTGGCGTGGTCTCGAACTGGCTGCATGACCATCTCGAACCGGGAGACAACCTCAGGGCATCCGGCCCGGCGGGCAGTTTCACACCGGTGGGTCATCCGGCGACAAAACTGCTGTACCTGTCGGCCGGTTCCGGCGTGACGCCCTTGATGTCGATGACCCGCGCCGCCTGTGACATGGCGGCCAATCTCGACATCGTATTCCTGCACAGCGCCCGCACGCCGGCGGATATCATCTTCCATGACGAACTGACGCGAATGCAGGCCGATATGCCCGGCCTGCGGGTCATCGGTATTTGCGAAGGGCTTGGCGCTGCCAGCCAGTGGCAGCAGCCGATCGGTCGGCTCGATCTGCCTCTGTTGAGCCAGCAAGTGCCGGACTACCACGAGCGGGAAATTTTCACCTGTGGGCCCCAGGGCTACATGGAAGCGGTCAAGGCGCTGCTCAGGGAAGCGGCGTTCGATTTTCGCCACTATCATCAGGAAAGCTTCGATATCGCGGTGCTGAATGAGGAACCGCTGATCGAGCAGGCCCCTTCACTCGACCAGCAACAGATGTTCATCGTCACCCTGTCGCGCTCTGGCAAGACCTTCAGCATGCCCGGCAACCAGACCGTGCTGAGCGCGGCAAAAAAAGCCGGGGCGATCGTGCCCTCCTCGTGCAGCCAGGGCATCTGTGGCACCTGCAAGACCGCCCTGCTGGAAGGCACGGTGGACATGAACCACAACGGCGGCATCCGGCAACGGGAGATCGACAAAGGCCTGCGCTTGCTCTGCTGCAGCAAGCCGACCTCCAATCTGATCATCGATCTCTAGCCGTCACGCCTGATCCGCTAGGCACTGCGCGCAGGCTTCTGCACAATCACCCTGCGCCTGACCCCAAACAAGACAGTGACCCAGCCCGATGAAACTGCAACCGTTGCCGCCGCTCAACAGCCTGGTGGCGTTCGAGGCCGCTGCTCGCCACCTGAGTTTCACCGTGGCGGCTCGTGAACTGAACGTCACCCAGGGCGCCATCAGCCGCCAGATACGCCTGCTTGAAGATTATCTGGGCACGGCACTGTTCATCCGCACGACCCGTGAAATCAACCTCACTTCTACAGGCAGCCAGTACCACGAAAGCATTCGCGATACGTTGCAGCAGATCGCCCGCGCCACGGCTGGCGTTCGGCATTGGCAAGGCGCCCAGCAAGTCACCGTGGTCACCAGTACGGCGATGGCATCCCTGTGGCTGCTCCCGCTTGTGTCGGAGTTTCAGCGCCAGCACGAAGAAATCGACCTGCGCATCATCGCCACCGACCAGGTCGAGGACTTTTCCCGACTCGATTGCGATCTGGCGCTGTATTACTGCAGCAAGCCGCCCAACAACATGAAAGTCACCGCGCTGTTCAGCGAAGAGATTTTCCCGGTATGCAGCCCCACGTACCTGGCGCAGCACCCCGAGGCCGGCAGGCTCGACCAGCTCGGCGCCTGCACCTGGTTATGGCTGGAGGATCAGCATCGGGACTGGATCGGCTGGAAGGAATGGTTCCGACGCCTGGGCCACCAGGCGCCAGAGCCTCGTCGGCGGATCAACATCAACAGCTACTCGATGCTGATCCAGTCGGCGCTGGCAGGGCAAGGTGTGGCCCTGGCCTGGTCAAGGTTGCTCGGCGACCACTTGCAGACCGGCAACCTTGTCCGCCCGACCGCTAGCCTCTTGCGCACCGATGCGCAGTTTTGCCTGCTGGAACCCTTGGGGCGCGTGCCGAACCGGCAAAGTGTCAATCGCTTCCGCGAATGGCTGATGGCCTACCTTGCGCCGACGGAGGATGCCTGAGCCGTGGCGCGTCGAACCCAGGGGCGTTTATCAAGCCGCTTCAAAAACCGCAACCACGGCCGATAACCCTCACAAGAGCCCAGTGACTGGGTGGCTGGATTGCGGCGGGAACCGGTGATGACAGACATATATCTGCTGATAGCGAGCGGCACGGACCAGAGCGATGCGTACGTGCTGGGTTGGTTCGATGACAGGAACAAAGCCAGGGAAGTGGCCGAGCAGAAAGAATGGGAGGCGTATCGCGCCAGCCTGAAGGCGGAAAACCGTTGGTCAAGCCATAAACCGCTGGCGCCGGACAAGACCGAGTATCGGCGGTACTGGATCAAGACCGTGTCGAAGTTCGAATACGTTTCCGTCCCGAGGTCCCTGGCGGTTCACTGAAGCCTGCGGCCGATCATTCGAAAATTTAACGAACCGCGCTCGCTCGCCAGGGGTCTAGAACACTAAGCCCATCTGAAGAGAGCGTCCTCATGTTGAAATTTCTTGGTGGTACCGTCGGGATCATTTTCCTGATCGGCCTGATCGTGGTCATTGCCTTGTTCAAGTTCATTTTCTGACCCGGACAGCGGTAGCACGTCCTGCGCTACCGCTGGTTTTTCATGGCTCCGATGCTGGCAGGGACGCGAGGATCTGTGCTCGGCAGACCTCAAGTATTTCCCCAGCCAGCGGGGCATCGTCCGGGCACGCGCGCGAAAGCATGATCGCGCCGATAGCCTGGGCGAGCAGGCCAAGCATCTTCGCCCGGGCCTCCTCCTCCTGTGTCCCAAGCTTTTTTTCAAGCGAAGCCAGGGTGCTTTCGACGCCGCTGGCGAAAGTCGCCTTCAACTCGTCTGACTGACGCGCCGCATCCCCGCACAACGCCGCCATCGTGCAACCGTGCCCCCGCGCGTCGCGGTGTTCCCTGGATAGATACATCGCAAAAAATCCGGCTACATCAAGCTCGCCGGTGCTGGCCAGCGACTGCGACAGGCTGTTCGCGGAAGCCTCAGCCATCAGGTCGGCCTTCGAACCGAAATGTTTGTAGAAGCCGCCATGGGTAAAACCCGCAGCGGCCATCAGGTCCGCCACGCCTATTCCGTCAAAGCCGCGCTCGCGGAACAACACGGACGCCGTCTCGACGATGTGCTCGCGGTTTGCCTGTGCCTGGGCCTTGGTCACTCTCATTTGCGTATACCTCGTGGCCGCTCGAATCAAGCCCTCATCATACATAGATGCCGAGCATAATCAAATTCGTTGACAGTTTAGATTTCGGTCATCATCCTAGAAACAAGCGGTACGAAACTGACTGCCCGACGTTCGCTGAGCAGCACCGCAAATGAAGTGATTGCACACTCCCGACCTCTCAAGAGACCAACACCATGACCACTCGCAAAACCGTCCTCATCACTGGCGCCTCCACCGGTATCGGCGCGGTCTATGCCAGGCGCTTCGCTCAACGCGGCCACGATCTGGTGCTGGTCGCCCGCGACAACGCGCGGCTGGAAGCGCTGGCAAGCGAACTGCGCAATGAACACAACGTCAGCGTCGATGTGCTCCAGGCCGACCTCACCCAAACCGGCGATCTGCACAAGGTCGAGGCCCGCCTGCGCGATGACGACAGCATCGGCATCCTGATCAACAACGCCGGCGCCGCCCAGTCCGGCAGTTTCATCGAACAGACCACCGACAGCGTCGCGCACCTCGTTGCGCTCAACACCACCGCGCTGGTTCGACTCGCCAGCGCCATCGCCCCGCGCCTGGCAAACGCTGGCGAAGGCGCAATCATCAACATCGGCTCGGTGGTCGGCCTGGCACCGGAATTCGGCATGTCGGTCTACGGCGCAACCAAGGCATTTGTGCTGTTCCTCTCCCAAGGGCTGAGCCTCGAGCTTTCGCCCAAAGGCGTCTACGTCCAAGCCGTGCTGCCGGCAGCCACCCGTACCGAAATCTGGGAGCGCGCCGGCATCGACATCAATACGCTGAGTGAAATCATGGAAGTGAGCGACCTGGTTGACGCCGCGCTGGTCGGCTTCGATCGCCGCGAAGGCGTGACCATCCCGCCCTTGCAGGACGGCGCGCGCTGGGATGCGTTGCAGGCGGCGCGGCAGGGACTGCTGTCCCAGATCAAGCAATCGACGGTTGCCGAGCGCTACAAAGCCTGACGTTTCACCGCGAAAGTGCTCCGGTGCTGGGGGGTTCGTCCTCGGCGACACCCAGACGGATCCGTCCGGTCAACTCTTCACCATGAAAAGCCGCCCGGGTTTCTACATCATCGCGCAGACGTTGGCCATCGCGCTGACTTACGCGGTTGTCGAGTTTATCGTTGAGTTCGGTGTAGCCAGCGCAGCGCACCGGGTCAGGCCTTGGCTGGCCCGAACCGGGCGTCGATTCAATAAAGTCTGCGGCGGTTTTTTCGTACTTTTCGGGGTGAGCCTGCCGATTCATAACTGAACGGTGTGCTTCCGGCATGTAAAACCGTGATCATTGGCCAACCATCGAACGCTCAGGTCGCAACAACATGACAGACGTAGAGACGGCTATTGCTGAGTGGGAGCCGCTTGATCTCGAATGGCATCAGGGTTTCGCCTTCCTGGAAGGCGTGCTGCTGGGCGACGGGCAAGTGCCGGACGTGTACATCCTGCTCAACCCTGAAGGCGCACACCCCGACGCGATAGCGAAAGCTGCCAGTGACGGGCGTTATCCGCCTTCGCCTCTGGTTGCCGGCCAGCCGGTCTGGCGGCATCGACGCAACCCCTGGGTTTTGCGTGACGCCTTGCGCGACTATTACCTGCTTCCCGCCTACCAACAGCGCTACGGTTATCACGGGCTCCAGAGCCTGGCGTTTCGGTTCGACAAAGCCCTGGAAAACCTTGGCCACCAATATTGGCGCGATGCGTCCGGCGCCTATTGGTTCTGCGAATACGCAATCACCGAAATCCTTCAGGCAAAGCCCGACAGCCTGGCCCTGGTGGCATTGTCGCCAGCCTCGGTGACTGCAGCCTCTGCCCTGTTCAGCGACGGGGTGAGTATCTTTCTTCAAGGCAAATTCATCGCCAGCGCGACGGCGCGGGTGCGTTATTGCAATCACCCTTCCTATCGAGTGATTGACGGCCAGGTCTACAAGGGCTTCAACCCCCTGCATCAGAAGGACGGCACCCCATTGCCGATCAGCAATCCGGACGAGTTCCGGATGCTCGCCGAACGCTGGGGAACCGATGGGCAGTCGATCATCGTGCAGGCGCAGCAAGGTTCGAGCATTGCCTATGAGTATTTCTATCGCATCGACAATGCCGACCTGGCGACCTTCACCGTGCTTAACGAACGTTACGCCAAGGACCAGCAACGCGCCTATTACCTGACCGGCAAGACCCTGCGCTACGTTGGCGATTTTCGGCTGCTGAAGAACTGCCACCCGGCGTTCGACGAGTGCGGCCGCGTGATTGGCAGCAGCGAAAGCGAGGATGAGTATTTCGCCGTGGACGACCTGTACGTCTACGCCGCCGGGACGCGCCTGCGTGACGCCCACGGCCCGAGTTTCCGCCACTTGGGGTTCGATTACTACCGTGATCAACATCACGTCTACAAACGTCAGAAACGCCTGGATGTCGACGTGGAAAGCTTCGTCGTGACCCAGCTCTGTGGCGATGACCTGGACTACTCGCCTGTGCTCGCAGGCGACAGGAATGGTCCGCTGGGTTCTGGCGGAATCATCGATGCGGCAATGCAACAGGCATGGGCGCCCTACTTCGAGGCTCATCCGCAATTGCAGGGTTACTGGTGGCATCGTTTGCAAGCGCCGCCTGAAGTTGCAGAAGCGCAAGCAGAAACGCCGCCGTTACAAGCCATCGGCCTCGGTTTCGAAGTCGGCCGCCAAGTGTATTTTCATGGCCGCGTTATCAATGGGCTGGACGCTGCAAGTTTCCAATTGCTCGACACACACCTGTGCGGCGATGCCCGGGGGCTTTATCTGATCCCGTTTCATAACGCCGAGACACAAGTGCCCGAACGGTTTTCCCAGGAGCCGGTTGAGCACTTCCGCTCACTCGGCGGGCCCTATCTCACCGACGGCAAAACCGTGTTCTGCCACCGGGTCTTCTACCATCCCCCTGAACCGATTCGTAAGGCTCAGGTAGGCAGTTTCGAGTCTTGCGGGCATGGTTGGGCCAAGGATCGGGACGCGGTTTATTACTACGGCGAGGCGAAAAAAAAGCTGCATCCTTGCGACACTCGCATTCTCGGTACCTATGCCGTTAGCCCCACGCTGATCTTCTCGGAAGGCAAGTGGCTGGATGTAGCTTTCGAGCCTGACGAAGTCCGCGTGCCGCATCCCGATTTCCTGCAATTGGGTACACGCAAACTGTTCTGCCATCGGCGGCCGCTGAGTGCCAAGCGTATCGACCTGGGCACCTTGGAATTCCTGACGGAGCGTCATGCCCGAGACAAGCACCGAATCTACCACTACGACGGCTATGCGAGCCTGACCGAGGTCGATGAAGCGCATTATCAGCAATCCCTTCGTGAGCCGTCCCATTCATAGCCGCCGGCGATGTTCTATCATGAGCCAGCGCTCATGACGCGCATCCTCAAATCGCCGGATATCCTTCACATGAGAGACCTGCCGCCGACCGCTACATTACGAGCCTTTGAAGTCGCCACGCGCCATGCGACCTTTACCGCTGCCGCGCAAGAACTACACGTTACCCAAAGCGCGGTCAGTCACCAGCTCAAGCACCTGGAGTCCCTTTGGGGATTGCAACTGTTCGAGCGTGGCAAGTCACTGCGCCTCACCGCCGCGGGGGCCACGCTGGCGCCCATCGTGCGCGAGTTCTTCATGAGCCTTGAAGCGACCCTGGGCGATCTACGCGAACAGAAAGGCAGGGTTCGACTCGAAGTCAGCACCACTTATTCCTTCGCGCTGAAGTGGCTGCTGCCCCGCTTGCCGAATCTCTCCCGCCTGCACCCGGAGTTATTGGTCTCGCTGGACACCACCGACAAGATCATCCACTTCTCCAGTGCCCAGGCCGACGTGGCAATCCGGCTCGGCAAGGGCAACTACCCCGGCCTGTATTCGGAATTTCTCTTCGGCGAGCAGGTTTTTCCGGTGGCCAGTCCTGACTTGCTGCAGCGCTTCGGGACGCCACGCAGCCCCGCCGAACTGTTGCACTACCCGTTGCTGACCCGGGATGGCGCCGAGCTGGTGCCGAAATGGGAGATGTGGTTCGAGAAGGTCGGCCTGGAATTCTTGCCACTCAAGGAAAGCGTCAGGTTCGGCGACACCAACATGACGGTCGAGGCAGCCCTGCTCGGCCAGGGCGTTGCCTTGGTGCGCAGCGGGCACGTTGAAAGCGAAATCAGCGATGGCCGCCTGGTGCGGCTGTTCGACGTGCCATTCCCGTCACCACTGGCCTACTATTTTGTCTGTCCCAAGGGCATCGAATCGCAGCCGCATATCGTCAGCTTCCGCCAATGGTTGATCGGCGAGGCGTCGACCGTCCAACGCGCTTATGAAAATGCATGAGGTTTTACTCATGAAACGATGAGGAGACTTCGCTGTAGTACAGGCATCTGCGCCGCCTAGAATGGCGCATGCCTATCCATATCATTTCACTGGTTCTTTTCGCCGCGCTCCTGCATGCCAGCTGGAACGCCTTGCTGCGCGGCGGTGCCGATCGGCTGTGGTCAATGACGATCATGTGCATCGCCATCGCCGTGACCTGCGTCGTCGCCGCAGCATTCATGGTCCCACCGGCTGCCGCCAGTTGGGGTTATGCGGTGCTTTCAGCCGTACTGCACGTCGGCTACAACCTGTTCCTGGTGCGCAGCTACCGGGTCGGCGACCTGGGACAGGTCTATCCGATTTCCCGTGGCTCATCACCGGCACTGATCGCCCTGGGCGCCGCCGTCTTCGCCGGAGAAAGCATCGCCCCCGGCGTCCTGCTGGGGATTGCGCTGGTGTCCGGCGGGATCATTTCCCTGGCCTTCAGGGGCCGCCAACTGTCGGTGCCCAGCCTGCCCTACGCGCTGGGCACCGGCTGTTTCATCGCCGCCTATAGCGTCGTCGACGGCATCGGTGCCAGGCTCTCCGGCGCGCCGCTCGCCTATACCGTCTGGATGTGCGCCTTGTGGGGCGTGATGATGCCGATGGTCTACATCGGCCTGCGCGACGCACGCAGCCTGTTCTCCGTCCGCCCCGGAATATTCAGCGCCGCGGCCGGCGGGCTGGTCTCCTTGCTGGCCTATGGAATAGTCATCTACGCCATGAACGAAGCGCCCCTGGGGGCGGTATCGGCATTGCGCGAAACCAGCGTGCTGTTTGCGGCGCTGATCGGCGCCATCTTCCTCGGCGAGACACTCACCGCCCGCCGGATCCTGGCGTGCGTAGTGATCGTCAGCGGCACCATCATCATCGGCTGACACAGCCAACTGCTCAGGAGGGCTATTCACCATGGTCAACGACTCGCAGGCACCGCTGATCCTGATAACCGGCGGAAGTCGCGGAGTGGGCGCCGCCACCGCGCGGCTGGCCGCCGCACAAGGCTACGACGTCGCGATCAGCTACGTTGCCAACGAGCCCGCGGCGCTGGCCGTGGTCGCGGATGTGGAGGCACTCGGACGTCGCGCGCTGGCCATGCGCGCCGACAGTGCCGACCCCGAACAGGTCGCCGATCTGTTCGCGGCCATCGACCGCTCGTTCGGGCGCATCGACGTCCTGGTCAATAACGCGGGGATACTGTCGGCTCAGTCACGCCTGGAAGACCTTGGCTTCGAGCGCATGCAGCGCATCTTCGCGGTCAACTCCATCGGCCCGATTCTCTGCGCCCAGCAGGCAGTGAAGCGCATGGCGTACCGGCATAACGGCCCGGGCGGCGCGATCATCAACGTCTCTTCGGCATCGGCACGCCTGGGCAGTCCCAACGAATATGTCGATTACGCGGCGTCAAAAGGCGCCTTGGAGACCTTCACCATCGGCCTCGCCAAAGAAGTGGCCCGGGAAGGCATACGCGTCAATTGCATTCGCCCCGGACACATCTACACCGAAATGCACGCCAGCGGCGGCGAGCCGGGGCGGGTTGATCGGGTGAAGGATTCGATTCCCATGGGTCGAGGAGGCCAACCGGAGGAAGTGGCACGGGCGATTCTGTGGCTGGCGGGTGGAGAGGCGTCGTTTGTGACGGGGACGTTTCTTGATGTGACTGGGGGGAAGTGAGTTTTGCCTGGGAAAGGCTGAGGAGCCTAACGCTGTTCACCCAAGAGAAACGGCAGACCCGTGGCGAGGGAGCTTGCTCCCGCTCGACTGCGAAGCAGTCGTAAAACCAGCGGGTGCGGTGGGTCTGATGCTCCGCGCTCGGCAGGTTTTGGGGCCGTTTCGCGGCCCAGCGGGAGCAAGCTCCCTCGCCACGTCTTTTGCAGGATTGAAGTCCCGCAAAACTCCCGCCCATGAAAAAGCCCAACTGGTTAGAGTTGGGCTAAGTCATTGAAAAATATGGTCGGGACGGAGTGATTCGAACACTCGACCCCTAGCACCCCATGCTAGTGCGCTACCGGACTGCGCTACGCCCCGACTAGGCGTGAATCTTGTTCCGTTTCTCAACGGAACGCTCAGGAATATATCGCAAGCTTTTGAAAACTGGAAGTATTTAAAAGCAGAAATTTATTTCTTGAGCACCACCAGTACATCTTCAAGCTCGGCGATCATCTGGCGGATCATCTGTTTGTACTGGGTTGTGTCGTCTTTGGCCTCATCACCGGAAAGGCGCAGGCGCGCGCCGCCGATGGTGAACCCCTGGTCGTACAGCAGCGCGCGGATCTGGCGGATCATCAGCACATCCTGGCGCTGATAATACCGGCGGTTTCCGCGGCGCTTGACCGGGTTGAGTTGAGGAAACTCCTGCTCCCAATAACGCAGCACGTGCGGTTTTACCGCACACAGCTCGCTGACTTCACCGATGGTGAAGTAGCGTTTGCCCGGGATGACGGGTAGCTCGTCGTTATGACTTGGTTCCAGCATAAGCCTCAACTCGGGCCTTCAACTTCTGCCCTGGACGAAAGGTGACCACACGGCGAGCCGTGATCGGGATTTCTTCTCCCGTTTTCGGATTGCGGCCAGGCCGCTGGCGTTTGTCCCGAAGGTCGAAATTGCCGAAACCGGACAATTTGACCTGTTCGTTGTCTTCGAGAGCGTGCCTGATTTCTTCGAAAAACAGTTCGACCAATTCTTTGGCCTCCCGTTTATTCAGGCCCAACTCCTCATACAGACGTTCCGCCATCTCAGCTTTCGTCAGAGCCCCCATACGTCACTTCCTTAACGTGGCGTTCAACCTGTGTTCGAGCGAGGTGAGGATATTCTGCGTTGCGGTATTCACCTCATCGTCGTTAAGAGTGCGCGATGGATGCTGCCAGGTCAAGCCGACTGCAAGGCTTTTTCTATGCGGATCAATGCCTTTACCCTGATACACGTCAAATAGCCTGAGGTCCGTCAGCCATTCGCCTGCATTTTCACGGATTACTGCCAGTACGTCGCTGGATGCAACGCTGACATCGGCCACCAGGGCAAGGTCACGACGCACTTCAGGAAAGCGCGACAACTCCTGGAATTTCGGCATTTTTCCTTGAGCGACTTCGGCCAGCACCAGCTCGAAAACGAAGACCGGACGGTCGAGGCCCAGGGTCTTCGACAATTCAGGGTGAATCGCCCCGACATAACCGACTTCGCGCCCGTCTCGCTCGATGCGAGCGGTTTGGCCCGGGTGCAGCGCCGGATGCTTGCCCGGCACAAAGGTGAACGCGTCAAGCGCGCCGGCGAAGCCCAGCACCGCTTCCACGTCAGCCTTGACGTCGAAGAAGTCGACAACATCGCGACCTTGCGCCCAGCCTTCCGGAAGGCGGCTGCCACAGACGACACCGGCCAGCATCGGCTCTTGCTTCAAGCCGTCCAGTTGCCCAACGAAGCGCAGGCCACTTTCGAACAGACGCACGCGGTCCTGCTGGCGGTTCAGGTTGTGCTGCAACGACTTGACCAGGCCCGGCCACAAGGACGAACGCATGGCCGCCATGTCGTTGGAGATCGGGTTGGCCAGCAGCAGCGGCTCGACACCCGGGCTGAACAGCTCGAACTGGCGCGGATCGATGAAGCTGTAGGTGATCGCTTCCTGATAACCACGCGCCACCAGCAGGCGGCGCAGTTCCGGCAGCTCGCTGCGCGCCTCAGCCTTGGCCTGTGGGGCCAGGCGGGCTTGCGGGTAGCGAACCGGCAGACGGTTGTAGCCGTACAGGCGGGCCAGTTCTTCGATCAGGTCGACTTCCAGGCTGATATCGAAGCGATGGCTTGGCACTTCAACCTGCCACTGCCCTTGCCCATCGGCGCGGATGCCCAGGCCCAGGGCGCTAAGCAGGCGCTCGACTTCGGCCGAGTCCATTTCCATGCCCAGCATCTGGGTGATGCGTTGGGCGCGCAGGGTCACCGGCGCGATCTTCGGCAAATGCTGCTCGCTGACCGTCTCGATGATCGGGCCGGCTTCGCCACCGGTGATTTCCAGCAGCAGGCCAGTGGCGCGCTCCATGGCTTCACGGGCCAGCTGCCAGTCCACGCCACGCTCGTAGCGGTGCGAGGCGTCGGTGTGCAGGCCGTACGAACGGGCCTTGCCAGCGACGGCGATCTGGTCGAAGAACGCGCTTTCGAGGAACACGTCACGGGTCGTCTTGGAGACGCCACTGTGCTCGCCGCCCATCACGCCGGCAATCGCCAGGGCGCGGGTGTGGTCGGCAATCACCAGTGTGTCGCTGCGCAGGGTCACTTCCTGGCCGTCGAGCAGCACCAGCTTCTCGCCTTCATCGGCCATGCGCACGCGGATGCCGCCGTTGATTTCAGCCAGGTCGAACGCGTGCAGCGGCTGGCCCAGTTCGAGCATCACATAGTTGGTGATGTCGACGGCCGCGTCGATGCTGCGCACGTCGGCGCGCCGCAGGCGCTCGACCATCCACAGCGGGGTCGGCTTCGACAGGTCGACGTTGCGGATCACACGCCCCAGGTAACGCGGGCATGCGGCCGGCGCGAGAACTTCAACCGGGCGCACTTCATCATGCACCGCCGGAACGACCGCGACCGCAGGGCGGGTGACCGGTGCGTCATACAAGGCGCCCACTTCGCGCGCCAGACCTGCGAGGGACAGGCAGTCGCCACGGTTTGGCGTCAGGTCGACTTCGATGCTGGCATCGTCCAGGCCCAGGTATTCACGAATGTCCTGGCCAACCGGTGCGTCGGCTGGCAGTTCCATCAGGCCGTCATTACCTTCGCCGATCTGCAGTTCGGCCTGGGAGCACAACATGCCGTTGGATTCGACGCCGCGCAGCTTGGCTTTCTTGATCTTGAAGTCGCCCGGCAGTTCGGCGCCGATCATGGCGAACGGAATCTTCAGGCCCGGGCGCACGTTGGGCGCGCCGCAGACGACCTGGAAGGTCTCCGTGCCATTGTTGACCTGGCAAACCCGCAGTTTATCGGCGTCCGGGTGCTGCTCGGTGCTCAGCACCTCGCCCACGACCACACCGCTGAACTCACCGGCGGCCGGCGTCACGCTATCGACCTCAAGGCCGGCCATCGACAGGCGAGCAACCAGCTCGTCCTGGCTTACCTGCGGGCTTACCCAGCCGCGCAGCCATTGTTCACTGAATTTCATCCTGCTCCCCTTAATAAATTCGTTACCGACTGCGACCTAGCGAAATTGCGCAAGGAATCGCAAGTCGTTGTCGAAGAACAGGCGCAAGTCATTCACACCGTAACGCAGCATGGCCAGGCGCTCGACGCCCATGCCGAAGGCAAAGCCGGAGAACTCTTCCGGATCGATCCCAGACATGCGCAGCACGTTCGGATGAACCATGCCGCAGCCCATGACTTCCAGCCAGCCGGTCTGTTTGCAGACGCGGCAGCCTTTGCCGCTGCACATCACGCATTCCATGTCGACTTCAGCCGATGGCTCGGTGAACGGGAAGTACGAAGGGCGGAAACGCACGGCCAGTTCTTTTTCGAAGAACACCCGCAGGAACTCTTCGATAGTGCCTTTCAGGTCGGCGAAATTGATGTCGCGATCCACCAGCAGGCCTTCAACCTGATGGAACATCGGCGAGTGGGTGATATCGGAGTCGCTGCGGTACACACGGCCTGGGCAGACGATGCGGATCGGCGGCTGTTGCGATTCCATGGTGCGGACCTGTACCGGCGAGGTATGGGTGCGCAACAGCATGTTCGCATTGAAATAGAAGGTGTCATGCATCGACCGGGCCGGGTGATGGCCTGGGATGTTGAGCGCTTCGAAGTTGTGGTAGTCGTCTTCGACCTCGGGGCCTTCGGCGATGCCATAGCCGATATGGGTGAAGAACTGCTCGATGCGCTCCAGGGTGCGGGTCACCGGATGCAGGCCACCGGAAGTCTGGCCACGGCCAGGCAGGGTCACGTCGATGGACTCGGCGGCGAGTTTGGCAGCCAGATCCGCCTCCTCGAACAACGCCTTGCGCGCATTGAGGACCTCTGTGACACGCTCCTTGGCGACGTTGATCAGCGCACCGACCTGCGGACGCTCTTCAGCCGGCAGGTTCCCCAGGGTCTTCATCACCTGAGTCAACTCGCCTTTCTTGCCAAGGTAGTGAACCCGGATTTGCTCCAGGGCATTGATATCTTCAGCGCTTTGCACAGCCTCTAGTGCTTGAGCGACCAGCGCGTCCAGGTTTTCCATGTACAGACTCCAGATACAAAATAGGGGAAGAGCTTTAAGGCTCTTCCCCTATTTAAGACGTTTGACACCTGGGCCCACAGAGGTGAGCCCTGGTGACTGCCGGGGGTACTTAAGCCAAGATGGCTTTAGCTTTCTCGACAATCGCAGCAAACGCCGCTTTTTCGTTCACTGCCAGATCAGCCAGAACCTTGCGGTCGATCTCGATGGACGCTTTTTTCAGGCCAGCGATGAAACGGCTGTAGGACAGACCGTTAACACGAGCACCAGCATTGATACGAGCGATCCACAGAGCGCGGAACTGACGTTTTTTCTGACGACGGTCACGGTAGGCGTATTGGCCTGCCTTGATTACCGCTTGCTTGGCAACACGGAATACGCGGGAACGCGCGCCGTAGTAGCCTTTAGCAAGTTTCAGAATTTTTTTGTGACGCTTACGGGCAATGACGCCACGCTTTACACGAGCCATGAGTTACTTCCTCTATTCTTGATCCAAAAATTAACGAAGGCGCAGCATGCGCTCGACTTTTGCCACGTCAGACGGATGCAGCAAGCTGCTACCGCGCAGTTGACGCTTACGCTTGGTCGACATTTTGGTCAGGATGTGGCTCTTGAAAGCGTGCTTGTGCTTGATACCGTTAGCAGTTTTCAGAAACCGCTTAGCAGCACCACTTTTAGTCTTCATCTTTGGCATGTTCGGATACTCCGCATTCAGTTGATAAACATAATCGCAAGGCCTGCCGTGCCCTGTTGATTACTTCTTCTTTTTCGGGGCGATGACCATGATCAGCTGGCGTCCTTCCATCTTAGGATGCTGTTCGACCGAACCGTACTCGAGCAGGTCTTGTTCAACCCGCTTGAGGAGTTCCATCCCCAGCTCCTGGTGGGCCATCTCACGGCCGCGGAATCGCAAGGATACCTTGGCCCTGTCCCCGTCACTCAGGAAACGTACCAGGTTGCGCAGTTTTACCTGGTAATCCCCTTCCTCCGTCCCTGGACGAAACTTGATTTCTTTTACCTGAATCTGCTTCTGGTTTTTCTTCGCCGCGGCAATCTGCTTCTTCTTTTCGAAGATCGACTTGCCGTAGTCCATCACCCGGCAAACGGGTGGGACTGCGTCCGCGGAAATTTCCACCAGATCAAGCTTGGCTTCTTCAGCAATACGAAGCGCTTCATCAATCGAGACGATGCCAATCTGCTCGCCATCAGCGCCAATTAACCGAACCTCGCGTGCCGAGATATTCTCGTTGATCGGGGCTTTCGGTGCAGCTCGTTTATCTTGTCTCATTTCACGCTTAATAATAATTACTCCGAATCTGGGCGACCACGCCGGGAAACCGCTTGCGCGAGAAACTCAGCGAATTCGGCGACGGGCATCGAGCCCAGGTCAGCACCTTCACGAGTACGCACAGCGACAGTCTGCATCTCAACCTCCCGATCTCCAATAACCAAGAGAAAGGGAACCTTGAGCAAAGTATGCTCGCGGATTTTAAAGCCGATCTTTTCATTTCTCAAGTCGGACTTGGCACGAAATCCGCTTTGGTTGAGAGTTTTTTCGACTTCAGCGGCAAAATCTGCCTGTTTATCAGTGATATTCATGATCACTGCCTGGGTCGGCGCCAGCCACGCGGGGAACGCACCCTCGTAGTGTTCGATCAGGATACCGACGAAACGCTCGAAGGAACCGAGGATCGCGCGGTGAAGCATGACCGGGTGCTTGCGGCTGTTGTCTTCGGACACATATTCAGCGCCCAGACGGATCGGCAGGTTAAAATCGAGCTGCAGGGTACCACACTGCCAGACGCGACCAAGGCAATCTTTCAGCGAGAATTCGATCTTCGGACCGTAGAAAGCGCCCTCGCCCGGCTGCAGATCGTACGCAAGGCCCGCGCTGTCGAGCGCAGCGGCCAGGGCTGCTTCGGCGCGATCCCACAGTTCGTCGGAGCCGACGCGTTTTTCCGGACGAGTGGACAGCTTCATCTCGACTTCGGTGAAGCCGAAGTCCCGGTAGACGTCCATGGTCAGCTTGATGAACGCGGCGGATTCGGCCTGCATCTGCTCTTCGGTGCAGAAGATGTGGGCGTCGTCCTGGGTAAAGGCCCGCACGCGCATGATGCCGTGCAGCGCACCCGATGGCTCGTTGCGGTGGCAGGCACCGAACTCGGCCAGGCGCATCGGCAACTCACGGTAGCTTTTCAGGCCCTGGTTGAACACCTGCACGTGGCACGGGCAGTTCATCGGCTTGATGGCGTAGTCGCGGTTTTCCGACTGGGTGGTGAACATGTTGTCGGCGTAGTTGGCCCAGTGCCCGGATTTCTCCCACAGGCTGCGGTCAACCACTTGCGGCGTCTTGATTTCCAGGTAGCCGTTTTCGCGCTGGACCTGGCGCATGTATTGCTCAAGCACCTGATACAGCGTCCAGCCATTCGGGTGCCAGAACACCATGCCCGGGGATTCTTCCTGGGTATGGAACAGGCCGAGGCGCTTGCCGATCTTGCGGTGGTCGCGTTTTTCCGCTTCCTCGATGCGCTGGATGTAGGCCGCCAGCTGCTTCTTGTCGGCCCAGGCGGTGCCGTAGACGCGCTGCAACTGTTCGTTCTTCGCATCGCCACGCCAGTAGGCGCCGGACAGCTTGGTCAGCTTGAAGGACTTCAGGAAACGGGTGTTCGGCACGTGCGGGCCGCGGCACATGTCGACGTATTCTTCGTGGTAGTACAGGCCCATGGCCTGCTCGTCCGGCATGTCTTCCACCAGACGCAGCTTGTAGTCCTCGCCACGGGCCTTGAAGACTTCGATGACTTCGGCGCGCGGGGTGACCTTCTTGATGACGTCGTAGTCTTTCTCGATCAGCTGCTGCATGCGCTGTTCGATGGCGGCCATGTCGTCCGGGGTAAAAGGACGCTCGAAGGCGATGTCGTAATAAAAGCCTTCGTCGATGACCGGACCGATGACCATTTTCGCGCTCGGATACAGCTGCTTGACCGCATGGCCAACCAGGTGCGCGCAAGAGTGGCGAATGATCTCCAGCCCCTCTTCGTCCTTGGGCGTGATGATTTGCAGCGTGGCATCGCTGTCGATGACATCGCTGGCATCGACCAGCTTGCCATTGACCTTGCCGGCCAGGGTGGCCTTGGCCAGGCCCGCGCCGATGGATGCGGCGACCTCGGCTACGGAAACCGGGTGGTCGAATGAACGTTGACTGCCGTCGGGAAGAGTAATAGTTGGCATGGCGCCTCCTCTCCTAGTGGTGACCCCTACCAAAGGTCACGTGGGTTGGGATGAGCCAGTACAAGATCCAGTCCAGGCCGTTCAATGAAGAACGCCTGCCTTACAGCGGCAGGAGCCTTGCGGCCAACCGGGAAACCGAACCAGAGTGACTGGGATTCAAATCAGGGTTGATCGAACATTTACCGCCGCCGGGGCCTGTTGCCTCCGGAGCCTGAGAAATACCCGAGCCCGGCATCCTAGCACAGATGAACGGTCATCGCCGCGCCTGGATCGAAGCCGGCGTAAACTGACGATTTTTATGCCAGAGTGCTGAACCGAAGCGTCTGCTACGCCTCAGATAACAAGACATCGACCCACAAAGGAGCATCCCCGCATGCGTCTGAACACCCTATTGGCAGTAGTCGCCCCCCTCGCCCTGCTGCTTCCGCTGAGTGCCCACGCCGAATGGCCCAAGGGCGAGCGTGAGAAATACATGGCGCAGTGCACTCAAGCGGCGACCCCGCAGATTGGCGCAGCGGCGGCCAAGGCCCACTGCGCTTGTGGCGCGGACGCGATCAAATCCTACCCGGCGAGCGATATCCAGGCGCTGATGGACAATAAGGCCACCCCTGAACTGCAGCAGAAAGCGCTCGGTCAGATCGCCAAATGCAAGGCCAATCCACCCGCAAAAAAATGAGTGATCGAGCCTCCAGAGACGGCTCGAAACAGCTGAAAAGGCTTGGATAAGCGGCTTTTTTCAGGATTTATTCAGGTTTTACAGCTTTTTTTATCGTCTTTACGTTCGGCTGAAAGCCTTTGAAACCGGGCCTTCCAGCCGGTTCAGGGGGTAAAGGAAACACGACTGATTGGCAAACAGCTCGTCCGGGGGGCTCCCAAATCGAACATTTCGACTATGATACCCGGGTGTGCCCAGTTGGCCTGAGCAGCACAGTACACTGAAAATATATGTTTCTTGGAGATACACCATGTCTAATCGCCAAACCGGCACCGTTAAATGGTTCAACGATGAAAAAGGCTTCGGCTTCATCACTCCTCAAGGTGGCGGTGACGACCTGTTCGTACACTTCAAAGCTATCGAAAGCGACGGTTTCAAAAGCCTGAAAGAAGGCCAGACCGTTTCCTTCGTGGCTGAGAAAGGCCAAAAGGGTATGCAAGCTGCACAAGTTCGCCCAGAGTAATTTCCCGGCGCGCTAAAAAAACCCCGTCCATGTGACGGGGTTTTTTATGGCCTGCTGGAAACCGCCTGTCAGCCGCAGCTCACCCGATTGACCACCAGCTTGGCATCGGTGTTGAGGTTGAGGCGATCGGAGCGGTACTCAAGCGTGATCATGTCGTTGGGTTTGAGAATCCGGGCATTCTGCGCGCCGGATCGAGCGCGCGCTTGCTCAAGCAACTGCGGCGAAGCCTGCTTGCCGACGGCAAACTCGGCGGCCTTGGCATCGCAGCGGGTATGACCGGCCTCGGCTGCCACGGGATCAGGCGTCGACTCCGACGTGCTACTGCATCCGCTCAAGAACGTGGCGGCCAACAGAATATTCAATGACACGAGCTTCCAAGGCATGAAGCCTCCTTTTTTCGATGGATAGTAGTGAGCGTGCGACAGCCGGGATGACGCTTGGTTTCAACACCGGCGCTATCATTGCGCCCTCACTGGAAAAACCGGCAGTTTGCCCGAGCACGACCGCCAGTCCAGAGCTGAATCGTGCCTGAATATGAACGGTGCTCAATAGATATCGATGTAATCGAAGGGTGGGTTCGGCCAGTTGTCCTTCAGCGCGTTATAGATCTGCATGACCCAGACCTCGTCACTTGCCGCGACCCGGCCAACGTAGCCTGACCCTTTCGCCCATGTCTCGAGCCGGAACCGCAGGCCATCGATTTCAGCACCACCCACGATGCCCGAAGACAGATAGGCGATGCCGTCCTTGGTCACTCGCAGTTGGGTATGCTCGTCATCACTGGCAGAAGCCAGCAATTGGCGAACCGAGTCGAGGGTAAGTCCATCTGGTTTGTTCAGGTCGATCTGCATGCCAGGGCTCCTCGAAAAAATCAAAGGCCAAGTGTCGCATACCGCACTTCTGATGCCTAAGTCGCACTGCCAAACCCGAAGCAAAAATGCTTAACTCAGCCTACTGATCTCCCAACCTGCGAGCCCGACCATGAGCACCGTCAGCATCGAAGCCACCATCAATGCCAAATGGGCCCAGGGCCACAGCTCATACAGCCCGGGCAGCCCCGAGGAATTGGCAATCATCGGCATCGAGTTGTTGGTGAAAGAACTCGGGACGCAAGGCGCTCAGAACTTCATCCAGCAGGCGTTCGAACGCTACCCGAGCATTATCGAGACGGTTGACTAGACCACCGCAGGCCGGCGCCTGCGGGGTCGCTGCGAGAGGGTCTACTTGAGGCGGGCCAGCCGCTCGGTCAACAGGTCGAAGAACCCCTGGGCATCGCCGTCCTTCACCCAGAAGGCATTCTTGGGCGCCTTGAGGCCGTCGTACCAATCGACGACCGTCTGCCCGAACGTCGGACCTTCACGACTGTCCACCACCAGATTGACCGACCGCCCGGTAAACAACTGCGGCTTGAGCAGATAGGCGATCACGGTCGCATCATGCACCGGCCCGCCGGTCATGCCGTAGTGCTCCATATCGCCCTTGACGTACTCATTGAGAATATTGCCGACCAGCTTGCTGGCGTTGTTGTTCAGCGCGGCGATCTGCTTGAGGCGTGCCTCGCTGGTGAGGATCTTGTGGGTCACGTCCAGTGGCAGATACGTCAGCTTCAGCCCGCTTTTGGCGACTATCTCTGCCGCCTGGGGATCGGCGTACAGGTTGAACTCCGCCACCGGCGTGATATTGCCGCCGTTGAAATGCGCGCCGCCCATGATCACCACTTCCTTGATGCCCTGGACGATGTCGGGCTCCTGGACCAGCGCCAGGGCCAGGTTGGTCTGCGGGCCCAGCATCGCAATGGTGATGCTGTGCGGCTTGGCGGCCTTGAGCGTGTCGATCAGGTAGTTGACGGCATTACCCTCGGCCAGTCCTTTCTTCGGCTCATGCACCTCGACACCGGACAAACCTTCCTTGCCATGGATGTTTTCGGCGTAGATCGGCGTGCGCATCAACGGCTTCGGGGCACCGGCGTACACCGGAACCTCTTCACGCCCGGCCCACTCGCGAGCCAGGCGCGCGTTGCGGGATGTCTTGTCCAGGCGCACGTTACCGGCGACGGTGGTCAATGCCCGGATATGCAGCTCTTCGGGGGATGCCAGGGCAAACAACAGCGCAACCACATCATCGGCCCCCGGATCGGTGTCGATGATCAGATCGATTTTTTCCGCCGCCTGGGCGCTTGTAGCCGTGAGCAATGACAAAAGCAGCAGACTCCGCAACAGTTGATGCATTTTCTGAGCATAGCGGTGCATGGCGCACTCCTTGTGCTGGTGGGAAAACCTAGAACGTGACGCCGGCGATCAGCACCACGTTGCAGTATGGAGAACATTCTCCTGTGCGAATGATTGCCCTCGCCTCTCGGCTGAGCGTCTTGAATTGCTCGTGGCTGACCAGCTCCCGCGTACCCAGCGCGCCTTCGGCATGCAGCGCCTGCAACGTGGCCAGGGCCGACGGTTGTCTATCGAGGATTTCCTGAGCCAGCACATGGCGCTCGACCTGCATTTCGCTGAGCACCACTTTCAAGGTACTGACGAAATCCGGAACCCCATGGGTCAGCGCCAGGTCGATCAACTCGACATGGGGCGGCACCGGCAGGCCGGCGTCACCGATGACCACCTTGTCGCCATGACCGAGGGAGGCGATCAATCGCGACAGGGCGATGTTCAACAGAGGAGTTTTTTTCATGCTTCGAACGCCTGTACTTCCTGCAGGGTTGGAACGGAAGGCTGAGCGCCCGCGCGGGTGACCGACAGTGCAGCGGCGACCTGGCCGAAACGAATAGCCTCGACCTCATTCTTGCCGCTGGCCAGGGCCGCGGCAAACCCGCCGACAAACGTGTCGCCCGCTGCCGTGGTGTCCACTGCCTTGACCCGCGGCGCCGGGAAATGTTCGAAGCTCGAACCGTTGGCGAACATCAGCCCTTGGGCCCCCAGGGTCACGATCACCTTGCCGGCACCGGCGGCGATCAACTGGGTCGCGGCGGCTTCGGCGTTTTCCAGGGACTCCACCGCCAGGCCGCTGAGGATCGCCGCTTCACTTTCGTTGGGAATCAGGTAATCGACGCAGGCATACCAGTCGGCGGGCAATGCCCGAGAAGCGGGCGCGGGATTGAGGATGACGGTCTTGCCAAGTTCACGACCACGCTTGAGTGCATGGCCGACGGTGGCATCCGGCACTTCGAGCTGGCAGATGATGACCTCGGCGCTTTGCAGCACCGCGTCGAAACTGTCGAGCACAGCCGGCGTCAGCTCACCGTTGGCGCCAGCGACGATCACGATCGCATTCTGGCTGTTGTCATCGACCACGATCAGCGCCACGCCGCTGGAACCCTCGACGACGCTGACGGCCTGGCAATCAATGCCTTCGGCCACCAGCGCACCGCGCAGTTGCTGACCGTAGGCGTCACCGCCGACGCAACCGACCATGGACACTTGCGCCCCGAGGCGCGCGGCAGCCACCGCCTGGTTGGCGCCCTTGCCGCCGGGGATGGTCGAAAACGATTCCCCGATCAGCGTTTCACCGCCACGGGGCAGACGTGGCGCACGCGTCACCAGGTCCATGTTCAGGCTGCCTATTACCACTACTTTTGCTGGCATACATCATTACTCGTCAATTCGGTTCAGCGGTATTGGGCGAATGTACCGGACAGCGGTGCAGTCGATTCTCGCAAGACAATGCTGGGCGTCACGATCCGCTGGTCGGTGGCAAGCGTCGGCGTGGCGATCCGGCGTAGCAGCACTTCGGCCGCCATCTCGCCGAGTTGCAGGATCGATTGCCCCACCGTGGTCAGCGCCGGGTAGACGTAACGGCTCATCTGGATGTCGTCGAAGCCGATGATCGACAGCTCGCCGGGCACCCGCACGTTGCGTTCGGCGGCGGCGCGCAGCGCACCGATGCCGATCATATCGTTGGCGGCGAAGATCGCGCTGGGCGGCTGCTGCTCAAGCAGTTGCGCCGCCGCGCGATAGCCGCCGGTACTGGTGAAATCGCTTTCGAGCATGCGCTCTACGGGCAATTCGATCCCCGCCTCTTTCAGCGCACGGCAGTAACCCGCCAGGCGCATCTGCGCCACACTGGTGTCCGCCGGCCCACCGATAAAGGCAATGTCGCGGTGCCCCAGCTCCAGCAGGTGCCGGGTCGCCAGGTACGCGCCATATTCGTGGTCGATACGCACCAGGTCGGCGTCCACCCCATCGAGCCCGCGGTCGACGATCACCATGGGCGTGCGCACGTTGGCCAAGCCCTCGGCCAGGCCGACATCGCCGCCGGCCGACGCCACGATCAAGCCGTCGATGCGTTTTTCCAACAGCACCCGCAGGTAACTGCGCTGCTTGTCCGGGTTGTCGTCGGAATTGCACAGGATCACGCAATAGCCATTGCGCTCGCAGTAATCCTCGATCCCACGGGCCAGTTCGGCGAAGTACGGGTTGAGGCTGTTGGGCACCAGCAGGCCGATAGTCGCCGTGGTCTTGGCCTTGAGTGAACGCGCCACCGCGCTGGGCACGTAGTCCAATCGCTCGATGGCCGCCTCGACTTTGCGTCGCACCTCGTCACTGACCGGTCGCGTCTTGTTCACCACGTGGGACACCGTCGTGTAGGAGATCCCCGCGAGCGCCGCCACATCCTTGATCGTTGCCATGCTTCAAGCCCGCCGACTGGCGCGCTGGCTGCGGTACGTATCGAGCACCACCGCCACCACGATCACCGCACCGGTAATGATCCTTTTGGTCGGCTCGGTCGCGCCGATCTGGGCCAGGCCCGCCGCCAGCACCGAAATGATCAGCACGCCGAAGAAGGTACTGATGACCGAGCCACGCCCGCCCATCAGGCTCGTACCGCCGATGACCACCGCGGCGATGACTTGCAGCTCAAGCCCTGAACCGGCGTTGGGATCTGCCGCCTCCAGGCGCGAAATCTGGAACAGCGCGGCGACACCAGCGAGCAGCCCCATCAGGCTGAACACCAGGATCTTGTAGGGTTTGGGATTGATGCCGGCCAGGCGCACAGCCTCTTCGTTGGTGCCGATGCCGATCAGGTAGCGACCGAACACGGTACGGGTCAGCACGGCCTGGGCAATGAAAATCACCAGCAAGGCAATGATGAACGAAGGGGAAATACCGAAGGCGATCGGGTTGGACAGCCAGGCGAAGGAGTCGCCGATATAGGCGGTCCGCGAGCCGGTCATCTGGTACGCCAGGCCACGGGCCATTTCCAGCACGCCCAGCGAGACGATGAACGACGGGATGCGCCACGCCACGGTAATCGAACCGGTCACCGTCCCGGCCAGCGCCGCCACGGCCATGCCGAGCAAGGCCGACGGCCAGACGCTCCAGCCCCAGCCGAGCACCGCGACGCTGACGGTCGAGGCCGCCAGCGCCAGCACCGAGCCCACCGACAGGTCGATGCCGCCGATGATCAGGATGAACGTCATGCCGACCGCCAGTACCATCAGGTCCGGAATCTGGTTGGCAAGGGTGCTGAAGGTGTCGTAGGAAAGGAAATGGCTGCTCAGGACCGAGAACAGCGCGACCATGGCCAGCAAGGCGCCGGCCAGGCCCAGGTAGGTGCCAAGGCCATAAAAGTTGCCATTCGATTTGCCGACGGCAGGAGCGGTTTTCATGAGAGTTCCCTAGGCGCTGCTTCGTTGAGCAACGCATCACGTTTCTGGTAGCCGGCGAACGCGGCGGCAAGCAAGTCATCCTGGGTCCAGCTGTCGCGCTCGAAGGTGTCGATCAGGCGCCCGGCGGACAGCACGCCGATCCGGTCGCAGATCAGCATCAGTTCCCGCAGGTCACTGGACACCACGACCAGCGCCTTGCCCTGGCGAGTCAACTCACCGAGCAGCGCATAAATGTCGAATTTGGCGCCGACGTCGATGCCCCGGGTCGGCTCGTCGAACAGCAATACCGAGCAATCACGTTCGAGCCAGCGGCCGATCACGACCTTCTGCTGGTTACCGCCGGACAGCTCCGACACCAACTGCGTCGGGCTGGAGCTGCGGATGCGCATGGCATCGATCTGCCGCTGCGCCAGCGAGAGTTCCTCGCTGCCGTTGACGAAACCGCCACTGGAAATCTCCGGCATGTTGCCCAAGGCAATATTGGCCGCGATGGATTGGGTCAGCAGCAAGCCTTCGCCCTTGCGATCCTCGGTAATCAAGGCGATGCCATGGGCCACCGCGTCGGACGGCGAGCGAATGCTCACCACCTGCGCCGGTGAACCCAGCGCCACCGTGCCGCTGTCGGCCGCATCGGCGCCGAAGATCAGCCGCAGCAGCTCGGTGCGCCCCGCCCCGATCAGGCCGGAAATACCGAATATTTCGCCACTGCGCACTTCAAAGGACACATCGCGAACCTTGTCGGAACGGCTCAGGCCCTTGACCGTCAGTGCCGGTGCGCCGATCTGGCGCGGGCCCAGGTCGATGTGCTCGCCCAGCTCGCGACCGACCATCAGCGTCACCAGTTGCTCGCTGTTGTAGTTGGCCATCGGCTCGACGCAGACCAGGTTGCCGTCGCGCAACACCGCAATGCGCTGGGCCACCCGCGCCAGTTCTTCGAGGCGATGGGAAATGTAGATGATCGACACGCCGCGGGCTTGCAGACGGGTAATCTGTTCGAAAAGCATCTCGACTTCACGGGCCGTCAGCATGGCGGTCGGTTCGTCGAGGATCAGCACATGGCAATCGCCGATCAGGTTGCGGGCGATCTCGACCATCTGTTGGTGACCGATCCCCAGCTCACCGACCAGCGTGTCAGGATCGATGGCATCCAGCCCCACCTGGGCCATGGCCTCGACTGCCGCCTTGCGCAATTGCTTGCGGCTGATCCAGCCAGCGTGGCTGGGCAGGTTGTCGAGGAACAGGTTTTCAGCCACGGAAAGGGTCGGCAGCAGGTTGAGCTCCTGCATCACCATGCGCACGCCCAACGATTCAGCCTGGGTCCGGCTGCCGGGACGGTAATCCTGCCCCTGGAATTGCATCTGCCCGGTTGTCGGCGTGACCAGCCCGCCGATGATCTTGGACAAGGTACTTTTGCCGGCGCCATTTTCGCCGGTCAGCGCCAGCACTTCACCGCGCATCAACGTCAGGGTGATATCGCTCAGTACCGGCTGCGCATAGGTCTTGCCGATACCGCTGACGCAAAGGACAGCGTTCGGATCACGAACGGACATAACAAACTCTCCAATGCGCCCGCCCGGACGGGCGAGCGCCGTTGTGTCGCCAGGGTTACGGCTTGGTCACCAGCTCGACCGGAGTTTCGATGACGCCGTTGGTGCCGCTGTCGACTTTTTCGCCCTTGAGCATCTTCAGCGCGGTTTCGATGCCGAACACTGCCTGCCTGGCAGCGAACTGGTCGGCTGTCGCCAGGACGCGACCGTCCTTGAGCATCGGCTTGATGGCGTTGATGTTGTCGTAGCCGACCACTTGCACCTTGCCCGCCTTGCCCGCGGCACGAACGGCCGAGACCGCACCGACCGCCATGCTGTCGTTGCCGGCCAGCAATGCCTTGATGTTCGGATATTCGCTGAGCATCGACGCGGCAACCTGGTTGCCCTTGTTGATTTCCCAGTCACCGGATTGCAGGGAGACGACTTTGATCTGCGCCGCCTCCATCGCATCCTTGAAGCCTGCGGTGCGCGCCTGGGCGTTGGTGGTGGTCGACACGCCTTCGATGATGCCGACCTCGTCACCGGCCTTGAGCTGCTTGGCCAGGTATTCACCTACCAGGCGGGCGCCCTTGCGGTTGTCCGGACCTACGAACGGCACGTTGATGTTCTTGCTCTTGACCACGGCCGGATCGAGCTGGTTATCGATGTTGATCACCGTGATGCCGGCATCCACGGCTTTCTTGATCACCGGCACCATAGCCTTGGAGTCGGCCGGCGCGATGATCAGCGCATCGACCTTGGACACGATCATCTGCTCGACGATGCGAATCTGGTTGGCGGTGTCGGTTTCATCCTTGATCCCGTTGGAGATCAGGTCGAACTCGGCGGAGTGTTCCTTCTGATAAGCCTTGGCGCCATCTTCCATGGTCAGGAAGAATTCGTTGGCCAGGGATTTCATGACCAGGGCGACCTTGGGTTTTTCGGTGGTCTGGGCGAGCGCCGAGGAGAATGGCAGCGCTGCGGA
Source organism: Pseudomonas sp. Z1-29 (assembly GCF_051131995.1). Classification (NCBI taxonomy): domain Bacteria; kingdom Pseudomonadati; phylum Pseudomonadota; class Gammaproteobacteria; order Pseudomonadales; family Pseudomonadaceae; genus Pseudomonas; species Pseudomonas sp. Z1-29. The sequence goes on from NZ_CP071645.1 coordinate 3,913,922, forward strand.
TGCGGCCGCGAGCATGGCGACGGCGAGAAGGCGTCCAGCGAATGGCAGCTTCATGGGTTCACTCCGATTTTATGATTATTGTGAGCAAAATCGTCGCACGACAGCCGCGCAAACGTTTGCGTGGAATGAACTATGGTAAAGCATCAGGGTTTTGTCAACGTTGCGGTTTCATCCGCAACGTTGAAACGTCAAGCGGTGGTATTCACCAGCGCCCCCGAACCCGAATCCTTGGCCAGTTCCTTGATCAGGTTGCCGGTGACCTGTTGCAGCGCGCCGGTGGTATCGGCGATTTGCCCTTGGATAGCCATGATAGCGGTCGTCTTGGCTTCGGGCGTTGAATAGGCACGCGTCTGTGCAGCGGCAAGTTGTTGCTGCTGCTCCCGCAATTGCTGCTGGAGTTCCTGCATTCGCTTGAGCAGCACTTGCATAGCGATACTTTGCGTGCTGCCACTTTTCTCGGTCTTGCCCTCGGCTTCGGTCGCCAGGTTCGCACGGACCGTGCCGGTTTCCTGCGTTTCGCCCAGCGCCTCGTCAGCCGCGTCGGCGCTCGCCTCCCTCAAGGCATTCAGCGTGGAGATGGATCTACCACCGATGGTGATGGTCGCGGCATTGGGAAAGCCGATGGAAAAGGACATGTCTCGCTCCGTGAATGAATTCCTACAAAGGCATCGTCCGCCGGAGCATTTTCTTTAGGGCTTCAGACCTTTCTTTCAGCCCTTTCCCTTTCGGGTAACCGAACAGTAAACACTCGCGGCATTCGGAAACCCGTCCCCGGACTGCTTGCCCGGGCCCCTCACTTAATACACATCGTTATGGATCTCAACATCTTAGGCCCTGATCAGCGGCGCCGACCGGGCTGGTACGGATCATGCTCCTCCAGCTGTGTTCCCGGCATTCAGGTCTGCCGGAACATCTAGATGAATCCTCATGACTAGATTCCTCATGACTAGAGAGAAAAATAATGACATCTGCTTTCAAGACTCTTGTTCCGGGCGCCTTGGCCCTTCTGCTCCTGCTGCCCGGCGCGCTCCAGGCAAAAGAAACCCAAACTGAGCAAAAGCTCGCCAACGTCGTCATCCTCGCCACCGGCGGCACCATCGCCGGCGCGGGCGCCAGCTCGGCCAACAGCGCCACTTACCAGGCGGCGAAGGTGGGCATCGAACAACTGATCGCCGGCGTGCCCGAGCTCAGCCGACTGGCCAATGTGCGTGGCGAACAGGTCATGCAAATCGCCTCGGAAAGCATCACCAACGACAATCTGCTGCAGCTGGGCCGGCGCGTCGCCGAGCTCGCCGACAGCAATGACGTCGATGGCATTGTCATCACCCATGGCACCGACACGCTGGAAGAAACCGCGTACTTCCTCAACCTGGTGGAAAAGACCGAAAAACCGATCATCGTCGTCGGCTCGATGCGTCCCGGCACTGCGATGTCGGCCGATGGCATGCTCAATCTCTACAATGCCGTGGCCGTGGCCAGCAGCAAGGAAGCACGGGGCAAGGGCGTGCTGGTGACCATGAACGATGAAATCCAGTCCGGTCGCGATGTCAGCAAGATGATCAACATCAAGACTGAAGCCTTCAAGAGCCCATGGGGTCCGCTGGGCATGGTAGTGGAAGGCAAATCCTACTGGTTCCGCCTGCCGGCCAAGCGTCACACCCTGGACTCGGAATTCGACATCAAGACCATCAAGAGCCTGCCGGACGTGGAAATCGCCTACTCCTACGGCAACGTCAGCGACACGGCTTACAAGGCCCTCGCCCAGTCCGGCGCCAAGGCGATCATTCATGCCGGAACCGGCAACGGTTCGGTGTCGTCGCGGGTTGTGCCTTCGTTGCAGGCCTTGCGCAAGGAAGGCGTGCAGATCATTCGTTCGTCCCACGCCAACGCCGGCGGTTTCGTGCTGCGCAACGCCGAACAGCCTGACGACAAATACGACTGGGTCGTGGCCCACGACCTGAATCCGCAGAAGGCGCGCATCCTGGCCATGGTCGCCCTGACCAAGACTCAGGACAGCAAGGAATTGCAGCGGATGTTCTGGGAATACTGATGGCTGCGCCCGGCCACTTTCGGTCGGGCGACTTTCGCCACCTGCTTCCTACAACCAGGTGGCGCTTCGCCTACACACCCCGCTAAAAAAGCGTATTTCTCCTACACCAAAGTCGGAAAAGTGTTGTCAGACGATTTTCTTGAATTTTAAGCAGTTGCGTAATTGCCTACGGTTAAATACTGTATGCCCGTACAGCTTAATAAGGATAATCCTGTGGCAACGCCTCTCGCTGCAACTACCCCCTTAGATTCCTACACTCGACTCGGCCTGCGCGTCTCGAAAATCATCAATTCGCCCACCGCGCAAAAGGCCAAGGCCGCGCTGATCTTCCGCCTGCCCGACGAGCCGATCGACGAGTGGGAACGCCTGCTCGAAGAAATCGACGAGAACGACAACGTCACCCTCGCTTATCGCGACGATGGCGGTGTGCAGGTTTTCTGGGTTGTGCCGAAGGAAGATTGAGCCCGATGATTGTTCGCTGTTTAGCTTTATTGCTCGTCTTCGTTGCCACGGGTGCACAGGCTGGTGCGCCGCGCACCTTCAACGAAGCCAAGAAAGTCGCCTGGAAACTCTATGCGCCACAATCCACCGAGTTCTACTGCGGGTGCAAATACACCGGCAACCGGGTGAACCTCGCGGCATGCGGTTATGTACCGCGCAAGAACGCCAATCGCGCCTCCCGCATCGAGTGGGAGCATATTGTCCCGGCCTGGCAGATCGGTCATCAGCGCCAATGCTGGCAACAGGGCGGGCGCAAACAATGCACCCGCTACGACCCGGTCTATCAACGGGCCGAGGCGGATCTGCATAACCTGGTGCCGAGCATTGGCGAGGTGAACGGTGATCGCAGCAACTTCAGCTTCGGCTGGTTGCCGGTGCAGAAAGGCCAGTACGGCTCATGCCTGACTCAGGTGGACTTCAAGGCCAAGAAGGTCATGCCGCGCCCGTCCATTCGGGGGATGATCGCCAGGACGTATTTCTACATGAGCAAACAATACGGTTTGCGCCTCTCCAAACAGGACCGGCGTCTGTATGAAGCCTGGGACAAGACCTATCCGGTGCAGGCCTGGGAACGCCAGCGCAACCAGAGCGTGGCGTGTGTCATGGGCCGCGGGAACGAATTCGTCGGCCCGGTGGACCTGAAGGCCTGCGGCTGACCTGGCATTCGTTAACAGCACAAAACAATGTAGGAGCGAGCTTGCTCGCGATAGCGGAGTGACAGACAACAGGTTTGTCGACTGATATACCGCTATCGCGAGCAAGCTCGCTCCCACAGGTTCTGTATTGACCGATTATTGAGCAGGCGGGAAGTCCACCACCAAGGCTTCGATATTGCGTTTCTTCGCACGGACCAGGGCAGCGGTGATCTGTTCCTGCTTCGCTTCGGCTTCAGCCTTGGAGCTTAACGGCCCTACCAGGACGCGATCCTTGCCGTTTTCCCTGACGACGGTGGACATGAAGCTGTGCTCGATCAGCCATCCGGTCAGGTCGCTGACGGCCTGGGGCGTCTGGCCTCGAACCTCGACGGCCCACTGCGGTGCGGCAGCGGCGGCCGGCGTGGAGCTCGCCACGGGCTTGGGCTTGGGTGCCGCGACGTCACGTCCTTCACCGCATCCCGCCAGCGCCAATACCACCAATACCCAAGCCAATTTACGCACAACGATTCCCCCGAAAGACATGAGGCGGGAATTTTAGCACTCACTGTCGCCAAAAACGCCGCAAACGGAGCTCAAAACACGAGAAACCTCTCCGGCGTCTCTGTATAGTCGCACCCTGGGAATTAATGCAGCATCTGCACGTCAGAAAGAGGCACCCACATTGTGACACTTAGCACTAATCTATAAGCAGTACCGACATCTGCACTGTCTGAATCAGGTGCCCTATAAAGCAATCAAGGAGAACACCATGCTGATACTCACCCGCAAAGTCGGTGAAAGCATAAACATTGGTGACGACATCACGATCACCATTCTGGGCGTAAGCGGCCAACAAGTCCGGATCGGCATCAACGCCCCGAAAAACGTTGCGGTGCATCGAGAAGAAATCTATCAGCGTATCCAGGCCGGCCTGACTGCTCCTGACAAGCCACAAACGCCCTGAGCCCCTGCCGCAATCCGCAGCCAGCCCGTTTGCAGCAGCGCAGTGGCTGGCTAAAGATCAGGCCGACCGAGCCTCACCCTGCTCTATCCCGCCTCTGACGTTCCGTTAAAACCGATACTACTGGCATGTCTCACAGCATGGCTGTCAGACGTTTCGTTTTAATGGCGACGAAGCAGGCGTTCGTGACCGGTTCCGGCATGGGGACTGCTGTCAGCGCGAGGGTCGAAGCGACCTGTTCCAGCGTAGACATACAAAAAACTGTGGGAGCGAGCCTGCTCGCGAATGCGGTATATCAGTCAAACCATTGTTGGCTGATATTGCGCTTTCGCGAGCAGGCTCGCTCCCACAGGGGCATTGCAAGGACTGGAAGGACTCAGTCCGCCAACCGCCAGGTCGTCCCGCCCTTGCCGTCTTCGAGCACCACGCCCATGGCGGTGAGCTGGTCGCGGATGCGGTCGGATTCGGCCCAGTCCTTGTTGGCCCGCGCGGTCAGGCGCGCCTGGATCAAGGCCTCGACCTCGGCGGCGTCCACGCGGCCCTCGGCGCCGGCTTGCAGGAAGTCGTCGGCTTCAAGCTGCAACACGCCCAACACGCTGGCCAGTTCCTTCAGCCGCGCTGCCAGGCCCGCCGCCGCATCGAGATCACTCTCGCGCAGGCGGTTGATCTCACGCACCATCTCGAACAGCACCGCGCAGGCTTCCGGCGTGCCGAAGTCGTCGTTCATCACTTCGGTGAACCGCGCCACGAACGCTTCGCCACCGGCGGGCGCCACGTTCGGCAGGCCCTTGAGTGCGTGGTAGAAACGCTCCAGGGCGCCCTTGGCATCCTTGAGGTTGTCTTCCGAATAGTTGATGGCGCTGCGGTAGTGGCTGGACACCAGCAGGTAACGCACAACTTCCGGGTGATACTTGTCGAGCACGTCGCGGATGGTGAAGAAGTTGTTCAGGGACTTGGACATCTTCTCGCCATTGATGCGGATCATGCCGCAATGCATCCAGGCATTGGCGTAGGTCTTGCCGGTAGCCGCTTCACTCTGGGCGATTTCGTTTTCGTGGTGCGGGAATTCCAGGTCGCTGCCGCCGCCATGAATGTCGAAGGTCTCGCCCAGGCAGCAGGTCGACATCACCGAGCATTCGATGTGCCAGCCCGGACGCCCGGCGCCCCACGGTGAATCCCAGCTCGGCTCGCCCGGCTTGGCGCCTTTCCACAGCACGAAGTCCAGCGGATCTTCTTTCGACTCGTCGACCTCGATGCGTGCGCCGATGCGCAAATCTTCGATCTTCTTGCGCGACAGCTTGCCGTAGCCCATGAACTTGGCGACGCGGTAGTACACATCGCCGTTGCCCGGTGCGTAGGCATAGCCCTTGTCGATCAAGGTCTGGATCATCGCCAGCATGCCCGGGATGTGGTCGGTGGCCCGCGGCTCCAGGTCCGGCTTCTGGATGTTGAGACGCGCCTCGTCCTCGTGCATGGCCTTGATCATGCGCTCGGTCAGCGCATCGAACGCTTCACCGTTCTCGTTGGCCCGATTGATGATCTTGTCGTCGATGTCGGTGATGTTGCGCACATAGGTCAGGTCATAACCGCTGAAGCGCAACCAACGGGTCACCAGGTCGAAGGCGACCATGCTGCGGCCATGGCCGAGGTGGCAATAGTCGTACACGGTCATGCCGCAGACGTACATGCGGACCTTGTTGCCATCCAGCGGCTTGAAGACTTCTTTGCTCTTGGTGAGCGTGTTGTAGATCGTAAGCACAGGGTTTCCCTTAAGACTTGATCACTGACCCCAGGAGTCGCGCAAGGTCACGGTACGGTTGAACACCGGAGCACCGGGTTTCGAGTCCTTGATATCCGCGCAGAAGTAGCCTTCGCGCTCGAACTGGAAACGGTCTTCCGGCTGTGCGTTGCCCAGCGAAGGCTCGGCACGACAACCGGTGAGTACTTGCAGGGAGTCAGGGTTGATGTTGTCCAGGAAACTGGCGCTGTCCTCGGCCTTCTCCGGGTTCGGCGAACGGAACAGGCGATCGTACAGGCGCACTTCGCACTCGACGCTGGCGGCGGCCGGCACCCAGTGGATCACGCCCTTGACCTTGCGGCCTTCCGGGTTCTTGCCCAGGGTGTCGGGATCGTACGAGCAACGCAGCTCGACGATGTTGCCGTCGGCGTCCTTGATCGCCTCGTCGGCGCGGATCACGTAGCTGCCGCGCAAGCGCACTTCGCCGGCAGGCTCCAGGCGCTTGTAGCCTTTGGGTGGCTCTTCCATGAAGTCGTCACGGTCGATGTAGATTTCCCGGGCGAACGGCAGGACGCGCACGCCCATGTCTTCTTTCGGGTGGCACGGCAGTTCGAGGTTCTCGACCTGGCCTTCCGGGTAATTGGTGATGACGACTTTGAGCGGCCGCAACACGCACATGGCGCGCGGCGCGCTGTGGTCCAAGTCCTCGCGAATGCTGAATTCCAGCATGCCGAAGTCCACCACGCCGTCAGAACGGTTGGTGCCGATCATCTCGCAGAAATTGCGGATCGATTTCGGCGTGTAACCACGACGGCGGAAACCCGACAGCGTCGACATGCGTGGGTCATCCCAGCCGTTGACGTGCTTCTCGTCCACCAGTTGCTTGAGCTTGCGCTTGCTGGTGATCGTGTAATTCAGGTTCAGCCGGCTGAATTCATACTGGCGCGGGTTGGCCGGCACCGGCAGATGCTCGAGGAACCACTCGTACAGCGGACGATGGCTTTCGAATTCCAGGGTGCAGATCGAATGCGTGATGCCTTCGATGGCGTCCGACTGGCCATGGGTGAAGTCATAGTTCGGGTAGATGCACCATTTGTCGCCGGTCTGGTGGTGATGAGCGTGACGGATGCGGTACATGATCGGGTCGCGCAGGTTCATGTTCGGCGAGGCCATGTCGATCTTCGCGCGCAGCACGCGGGCACCATCCGGGAACTCACCGGCGCGCATGCGGGCAAACAGGCCGAGGTTCTCTTCCACGCTGCGGTCACGGAACGGGCTGTTCCTGCCCGGCTCGGTCAGGCTGCCGCGATATTCCTTGGCCTGCTCCGGCGTCAGGTCACACACGTAGGCGTTGCCGGACTTGATCAGTTCCACCGCCCAGTCGTGCAACTGGTCGAAATACTGCGAGGCGTAGCGCACTTCGCCGGCCCATTCGAAGCCCAGCCACTTGACGTCGCTCTTGATCGCGTCGATGTATTCCTGGTCTTCCTTGGCCGGGTTGGTGTCATCGAAACGCAGGTGCGTGACGCCACCGAACTCCTCGGCCAGGCCGAAGTTCACGCAAATGGATTTGGCGTGACCGATGTGCAGATAGCCGTTGGGCTCCGGCGGAAAACGGGTGACGATCTGCGTGTGCTTACCCGAATCCAGGTCCGCCTGGATGATCGGGCGCAGGAAATTGACCGGCACGGCCGGGCCGGTCTTGGAATTCGAGGTAGGGTCGACAGTGGGCTTGCTCATAGGATCCTTGAACATACAAGTGCGCGGCCGGGTGCGGCCTGATAAATCAAAGCCCGTATCATAGCCGATGCTGTCAAGCACCTGACAGGCCAGGCCGGCAAACGATTGAATTTATTCGACAGCCAGATGAAAAACAGCCTCGAAATTCGCGCATGGCGCGCTAAACTGCCCAGCCTGGCCGATTACAGCCAGACCGGTTGCGGGCGTCTGCGCCCCCGAAACCCACGAATTCCTTGAAAGAGTAGTGATCATGACCCAAGTCAAACTGACCACCAACCATGGCGAGATCGTCCTGGAGCTGAACGCCGAAAAGGCACCGCTGACCGTTGCCAACTTCGTCGAGTACGTCAAGGCCGGCCATTACGAAAACACCGTTTTCCACCGTGTCATCGGCAACTTCATGATCCAGGGCGGCGGTTTCGAGCCAGGCATGAAGGAAAAGAAAGACAAGCGTCCAAGCATCCAGAACGAAGCCGACAATGGCCTGCCGAACGAAAAATACAGCGTCGCCATGGCCCGTACCATGGAGCCGCATTCGGCTTCCGCGCAGTTTTTTATCAACGTGGCGGACAACAGCTTCCTGAACCACAGCAGCAAGACCACCCAGGGCTGGGGCTATGCTGTATTCGGCAAAGTGGTCGAAGGCACTGACGTGGTCGACAAGATCAAAGGCGTCTCCACTACTTCCAAGGCTGGCCACCAGGACGTCCCGGCAGAAGACGTGATCATCGAGAAAGCCGAGATCATTGAGTGATATTGCTGATTTCAGACCTGCATCTGGAAGAGGAGCGCCCGGACATCACCCGGGCGTTTCTGGATTTACTCGCCACACGCGCCCGCTCGGCGCAAGCGTTATACATTCTGGGCGACTTCTTCGAAGCCTGGATCGGCGACGATGCCATGACGCCGTTCCAGCGCTCCATCTGCCAGGCCCTGCGCGAATTGAGCGACAGCGGCACGGCAATTTTCCTGATGCACGGCAACCGCGACTTCATGCTCGGGCAGGCCTTCTGCAAAGCGGCCGGCTGCACCCTGCTCAAGGACCCGACCGTCGTGCAATTCAGCGACGAGCCGGTGCTGCTGATGCACGGCGACAGCCTGTGCACGAGGGATGTCGGCTACATGAAACTGCGGCGCTGGCTGCGCAACCCGGTCACGCTGTTCATCCTGCGCCACCTGCCCTTGGGCAGCCGCCAGAAACTGGCGCGCAAGCTGCGCAGTGAAAGCCGCACGCAGGTGAGGATGAAAGCCAACGACATCGTTGACGTCACGCCAGAAGAGGTCCCGCGCGTCATGCAGCACTATGGCGTAAAAACCTTGGTCCACGGCCACACCCACCGCCCCGCCATCCACAAGCTGCAACTGGGCGAACACGCCGCCCGGCGCATCGTGCTGGGAGATTGGGACAAGCAGGGCTGGGCGTTGCAGGTGGATGAGCAGGGCTTTTCGCTGGCGCCGTTCGAGTTTGCCCCGCCGCCACAACTGCCGGCACCCGACACAATCCCCGACTACATATAGATCCCTTGTGGGAGCGAGCCTGCTCGCGAAAGCGCTGTGTCAGTCAAACATCACTGACTGATAATCCGCATTCGCGAGCAGGCTCGCTCCCACAGGGGTTGTGTTTGGTTTAATGACCGCTGGCGGCAGGCCCGGCCTTCGCCGCAAACGGCGGTTTCGCCAGCCACACCAGCAGGATCAACCCCATGAACGCCCAGCCCAGCAGCGTGAAGTAATCCACGGTGGAGAGCATGTACGCCTGGCTGGTGAGGATCTGGTCGAGCTGGGCGTACACCGGCGTGCTCGCCCCGCCGAGCTGGTTGATCGTCTCGCGCGTGGCCGGTTCGAAAGTGCTGATGCTTTCGCTCAGGTAGGCATGGTGCTGGTCGGCGCGGCGGATCCAGATCCAAGTGGTCAGCGACGCGGCAAAACTGCCGCCCAGGGTCCGCAGAAACGTCGCCAGCCCCGCGCCGTCGGCGATCTGCTGGGGCGGCAGGTCCGACATCAGGATGCTCAGGGTCGGCATGAAGAACAGCGCCACGCCGATGCCCATGAACAGCTGCACCAGGGCGATGTGCTGGAAATCCACCTCGTTGGTAAACCCGGCGCGCATGAAGCAACTCAAACCGATCGCCAGGAACGCCAGCCCGGCCAGCAGGCGCAGGTCGAACTTGTGGGCGTATTTGCCAACGAAAGGTGACATCAACACCGGCAGGATCCCGATGGGCGCAACCGCCAGGCCGGCCCAGGTGGCGGTATAACCCATCTGGGTCTGCAACCACTGCGGCAGGATCAGGTTGATGCCGAAGAATCCGGCATAACCGCCTACCAACACAATCGTCCCGATGCGAAAGTTGCGATAGGCAAACAGCCGCAGGTTGACCACCGGATGGCGGTCGGTCATTTCCCAGATCACGAACACGGCCAGCGCAACGACCGAAATCAGCGCGCCGACGATGATGAAGTTCGACTCGAACCAATCCAGGTCGTTGCCCTTGTCGAGGATCACCTGCAACGCCCCGACACCGATGATCAGGGTGATCAACCCGACGTAATCCATCGGCTGGCGACTGGTGACCACCGGCCGCGCCTTGAGCTGCTGACGCACCACCAGCACCGCGAAAATCCCGATCGGCACGTTGATGAAGAAAATCCACGGCCAGCTGTAGCTGTCGGTGATCCAGCCGCCCAGGATCGGCCCGGCGATCGGCGCCACCACCGTGACCATCGCCAGCAAGGCCAAGGCCATCCCGCGCCTGGCCGGCGGGTACACGGCAATCAGCAAGGTCTGGGTCATCGGATACAGAGGCCCGGCCACCAGGCCCTGAACCACACGAAAACCGATCAGCTCGGGCATCGACGTGGAAACCCCGCAGAGGAACGAGGCCAGGACGAACAGCATCGTTGCCCACAAAAACAGTTTCACCTCGCCAAACCGGCGGCTCAGCCAACCGGTCAGCGGCAGCGCGATCGCATTGCTCACCGCAAACGAGGTAATGACCCAGGTGCCCTGCTCGGAACTGACGCCCAGGTTGCCGGAAATGGTCGGCAAGGCGACGTTGGCGATGGTCGTATCGAGCACCTGCATGAACGTCGCCAGCGACAACCCGATGGTGCTGAGCAACAGGCTGGGCGGCGTGAAGGACGCGTTATTGCTCATTGCGAGAATCCTGAATCGGAGGTGGTTAAATTGTCAGGTCAAGACACGAACCCTGTGGGAGCGAGCCTGCTCGCGAAAGCGCTGTGTCAGTCACCATGGAGGCAAGCTGGCCCGCCGCTTTCGCGAGCAGGCTCGCTCCCACAGGGCCGGTCCGTGCCGTCATTGACTAGCGCTGTGCGGTCTTGCTCGCCGCCGCGCTGTTCTCATGAATCAGTCGAGTGATCATCGCGTCGGCATCGGCCAGCTGGCGGGCGTAGACCTGAGTGCTGAACGAGGCTTTTTGTGGTGGCTGCTGGGCCAGTACCGGGCCGCTCTGGTCGTGGAGATTGACGTTGACCTGGGTCGACAGGCCGACCCGTAGTGGATGCCTGGCCAGCTCCTCGGCATTGATATGAATGCGCACCGGCACCCGCTGGACGATCTTGATCCAGTTACCGGTGGCGTTCTGCGCTGGCAGCAAGGCAAACGCGCTGCCGGTACCGGCGCCCAGGCTGTCCACCGTGCCGCTGTACTTCACGTCGCTGCCATAAAGGTCGGTCTCGATGTCCACCGGCTGGCCGATGCGCATGTCACGTAGCTGGGTTTCCTTGAAGTTGGCGTCGATCCACAACTGGTCCAGCGGGATCACCGCCATCAGCGCCGTGCCCGGCTGCACGCGCTGCCCGAGCTGAACGGTGCGCTTGGCGACGTAACCGGTCACCGGCGCAATCAAGGTGCTGCGAGCATTGCTCAGGTAAGCCTGGCGCAATTGCGCGGCCGCCGCCTGTACGTCGGGATGGTTCGACACCACGGTGTCATCCACCAGCGCGCTGGTCGTCATGAGTTGTTGCCGGGCGTTAGCCAGGGCGTTCTGCGCCGAGGTCAGATCGTCCCGGGCGTGGGACAGTTCTTCCTGGGAAATCGCCCCGCCGGCCGCCAGGTTCTTGCGTCGGTTGTAGTTTTCCCGAGCCTTCTGCACTTCCGCTTCCTGCGCATGCACCTGCGCTTTCATGCCGTCGACATTGCTGTACAAACCACGCACCTGGCGCACGGTATGGGCCAGGTTGGCCTGGGCACTTTGCAAGGCAACTTCGGCGTCGTTCGGGTCGAACTGCACCAGCACCTGGCCTTCGCGCACCAGGTCACCGTCATCGGCACCAATGCTCACCACGGTGCCGATGACTTGCGGGGTGATTTCCACCACGTTGCCGTTCACGTAGGCATCGTCGGTGCTTTCGCTCCAGCGTCCATAAAGTTCATGCCAGGCCCAGACACCGACGCCGGCGAGAATGACGATCAGGGCCAGGGCCAGCAGCAACACCTTGCGCTTGCGCGGGTTGCCGCTGTCCTGTTGGGTTTCCTGGGTAGTTTCGGCAGTTGCCATGACAAGTACCTCGAATCAGTGAGTCGGCGCGGTGGCGGCCGGAGTGGCCGAAGCGATGGTCTGGGTATCGAAACCACCGCCCAGGGCCTGCATCAGTTGGATCGACAGATCGATCTGCTCGGCATTGAGGGTCGCCAGTTGGCGCTGGGCCTGGAGCAGTTGTTGCTCGATGCTCAACACGTCCAGGTAATTGCCGATGCCGGAACCGTAGCGCTGGACCACGGTGTCGTAGGAGTTCCGGGCGATATCCACCGCGTGTTGCTGGGCGCCGAGCTGCCGACCGATGTCGCGCAACTGGTTGATGGTATCGCTGACGTCGCCAAGGGCCGCGACCAGGCTCTTGTTGTATTGCGCCACCGCCAGGTCGTAATCGGCGTCCCGGGCATCCAGGTCCGCCCGCAGGCGGCCGCCATCGAAGATCGGCAACGACACGGTCGGCGCCACGTTGAAGAAACGACTGGGCGCGCCGAACATCGCGTCACCCAGCAGCGATTGCGCCCCCGCCGCCGCGCTCAGGTTGAGGTTGGGGTAGAAGTTGGTCTTGCCGGCCTCGATGTTCTTGCTCGCGGCCTCGACCCGCCACCGCGCCGCGACCAGGTCGGGACGGCGACCGAGCAACTCGGCCGGCAGATTCGACGGCAGGGCAACCGCGCTGGCCTGCAGCACGTTGGGCCGGGCGATGTCGTTGCCCCGGTCGGGACCTTTGCCCAGCAGCACCGCCAAGGCGATCTTTGCGCTTTGCAGGCGTTTTTCCGCGTCGATCAGCGTCGCATCGGCGCTGGCTTCGAGGCTTTCGGTCTGCTGGAACTGGTATTCGCTGTCGATCCCGGCACCGAGACGGCGTTTGCCCAGGTCGAGCATCTGCCGCGTGCGCTTGAGATCTTCATTGGCCAGGTCATAAATGATGTGGGCCTGGCCCAGGTCGCTGTAGGCCCGGGCCACGTCGGCGGCGAGGGTCAGTTGCGCGGCCTGGCGATCGATCTCGGCGGCGCGGGCCTGGCCCAGGGCCGCTTCCCAGGCGGCACGTTGGCCGCCCCAGAGGTCGAAGTTGTAATTGAAATCGACGCTCAGCGAACGCAGGGTGCTATAGGCGCCGCCCTGCCCTTGCGGGTCCTGGTCACGAGCCAGGCGCGAACGGCTGATACTGCCGCTGGCGTCGAGGGTCGGCAGGCGCGCGGCATTTGCGGCATAGGCAGCGGCGCTGGCCTGGTGCACCCGGGCGCTGGCGATCTGCATGTCCGGGCTGTCGCGCAGCGCTTCACGGATCAGGCCGTCGAGTTGCGGGTCGCCAAGGCTTTTCCACCAGTCGTTTTTCGGCCACGCCGCGGGCGACAGTTTGACCCCGGTCAGCGATTGCCCAGCCTGCAGGCTCTTAGCCTCCAGGCTGACGCCCTCGGTCTTCAGGCCGCTGTAGCTGGCACAACCGGCGAGGCTCATGGCCAACAGCACAAGGCTCAGGCGGCTACGCAAGGTTTGATGTTTCATTTGGCCCCCAATCGCAGGACGGTGATGGGGTCACCGGCGGCGAGCAGTATTTTCTTGAGGATGTCTTCGAGGGTTTGCAGCTCCTCGCGGCTGATGGCGCCGGCCAGTTGATTCATGGCGTCGGCACCGATGAACGGCAGGCGATCGGCGAGGGCCTGGCCGGCGTCGGTCAGCACCAGACGAACCTGGCGCCGATCCTGTGCCGAGCGCTGGCGAACCAGAAAGCCCTTCTGCTCCAGGCGGTCGAGCATGCGGGTCATCGAGCCGCTGTCCAGCGACAGGTACCGGCACAGCTCGACCGGCGTATCGATGCCGTGCTGGGCCATGATGATCAACACCTTGAACTGCGCGGCGGTGATGCCGACAGGCTCCATGTGGGTGTCGATGATCCGGTCCTTGAGCGCCGCGGCGCGGCCAAGGAGCATGCCGAGATGGCAATTGTGGAATTCGTCCGGGGTGAAATGCTTCATCTGGATACCGTTAGCTGCCTAGGCAGTGAATGTATGTCCAGATGTTACTGCTTAGGCAGCAAATGTCAAACAAATAGTTAGTTAGCTATGCATAAACCTCTGTGGGAGCGAGCCTGCTCGCGAAGGCGGTACGTCAGTCAGCAGAAATCTTGGCTGTCAGACCGCATTCGCGAGCAGGCTCGCTCCCACAAGGAGGGCAGGGTTGGGGTAAATCAGAAATCGCGCTTGTAGAAGATATCCAGCGAGCTGGCGACGCCGCTGGCGGCTTCGAGGTAGACCTTCTTGCTCAGCTTGTAGCGCAGGGCAATGGTATTGGCCGGTTCGAACACTCCGACGCCGTAGCGCAGGCTGAGTTTTTCCGACAGGTTGCCGCTGGCGACCACGCTGGTTTCGTTGCCGCTGCCCTGGGTGTCGAGTTGGAAATCCTCGATTCCCAGGTTGTTGGCCAGGCTGGTGGTCACGCCGGAACTGCCCATCAAGCCCAGGCCCAGTGCGGCCTGGGCGAGCATGTTGTTGTCTTCGCCAGTGGTACTCAGCGGCCGGCCCAGCACCAGGTACGACAACGCCTGCTCCTGGCTCATGGCCGGTTCCGAGAAGATTTGCGTGGTGGGTTGCTCGGCGCTGCCGCTCAAGCGGATGCCGGCGATCACATCGTCGGTCTGGCGGATCGCCTCGATGTCCAGGTACGGCTGATCGATAGGCCCGGCGAACAACAAGCGCGCCCGGCGCACCGTCAACCGCTGCCCATAGGCCCGATAGCGGCCGTCGTTGAGCCAGAGTTCGCCGCGAGTGTCCATGTTATCGCCAATGTGCACCTGCCCCTGGACGTTGGCGGTGAGCCCGAATCCCGAAAAGGCAAGCTTCTCCTGGCCGACGAGCACGTCGATGTCCATTGCCATGGCCATCGGTGCCTTGCCCTCTTCGGTCTGGTGGCCGACGATCACCGTGTCGTCCGAAACCTTGACGGTTGACGGCGGCAATTCGCGAATGGTGATCTCGCCCTTCGGCACCAGGACCTTGCCGGCAATCGCCAGCCGCTCGCCCTGCAGCGTGATTTTCAAGTCCGGCGCCACGTCCAGCACCGCATAGGGTTCGACGGTCACCGGCAGTTGCGAGCCCTTGAGTGCCAGGTCCATGGTCAGCGCCTCGCCCCAGCCGATGTTCCCGGTCAGGCGGCCCTGCCCGCTCTTGCCACTCTTCCAATCGCCATCCAGACGCACCGTTTCACCGGCGATCATCGCCCGCAGTTGCAAGGCTTCGAGGCTGACCGGCAGTTCGGGGCCGGACACTTCGCCGTCGCTGAGCACCAGGTTGCCGTTGACCTGGGGCGCGAGCAGCCCGCCGGACAGCGTGCCACTGCCGTTCAAGTGACCCGTGAGGGTTTCCACCATCGGCACGAACGGACGGGCGACGGACAGGTCCAGGCCACTCAGGCGGAACGAACCGCTCAGCGGCTTGCTCGCTGGCAACGGATTGATCCGCGCCTGGACCATCAGTTCGCCGAGCCTGGCGCCGACGAAATTCAGATCGGTATCGATGCGCGTGGGTGTCAGGCGGCTGTCGAGCGTCAGGGTCTGGTAGGGGAAGTCCAGCCACTGTTCTTTATCCCGAATCCGCAACGTGCCGCCGCTGGCATCCACCAGCACCCGGCCATTCGGGCCGCTGGCCGGCAGGTCCAGTTGCAGGTCGGCGTTGAGCCGGCCTTGCCAGGCAAAATCCTTGGGCATCCACTGGGCCAGGCTTTCGATGGGGAATTGCTTGAGGTGATAGCGCAGCTTCGGCTCCGGCATCAGCCGTTGGTCTTCGCCGCACAGGCTGGCCTGGCCGGAGCGCCAGCAGTGGGCACCGAAGTTCAGCGTACCGTTGGCCAGCCGTTCCAGCTTCGCCGGCGCTTGCAGGCGCCAGTCCTGACCGCCGACCCGCAGGTCGCCACTGGCCAGGCGTCCACGCCAGCTGCCCTGATCCAGCGTGCCATCAAGGGCCAGGCTGGTTTTCAACTGGGGCCCTTGCAGGTCGACCGTCAGTTGCTGTTGCTTGATATCGCCCCGCCCGCTCAACGTCAGGACGCCAAGGGAAGTTTCGCCGCTGCGGATACCGCTGGCCTTGAGATCGACTTTGCCCCGTTGCGCGCCGTCGAGCGTCGCGTCCAGGTTCAGGCTTTGCAGATGGTTGTCCTGAAACGCCAGTTGCGTGCCTTGCAAGTCGAGCTTGCCCTGGGGGGCCTTGAGCGTGCCGGCCACGTCGACACGCCCGCTGACCTGACCGCGCAACTGCGGCCAGAGCTGGGCCAGGCGCGAGAGCTTGATGTCGATCAGGCCGGTCAGCTGCTGTTGCAGGTTGCCCGTACCGTTGATGCGGTTGTCGCCGAGGCGGATATCCAGTGCGCCGAGGTTCCATTGCTCGCCGGCGCCGCTGGCCTTGGCCTGGAACAGTGCCGGCTGGCCGCGCAGCTTGCCCTTGAGGTCCACGTCCGCGTCGAGTTCCATGCGCTGGTTTTTCATCGAGCCTTTACTGCGCAACGGCCCGGCCAGCGTGCCGGGCAGTTCGGCGAGCCAGTACGCCGGATTGACCGATGACAGTTGCAGCGCGGTGTCCCAGGCGATGCCGTCGGCAAACTGCAGGTCCAGATGCCCTTCGGCCTTGCCCTGTCCGGCGGCAAGCTTGAGTTCAGGCAAGTGGATTTGCCTCAGGTTGCCGCTGAACGGGCTGCCCAGGCTGAACGCCCCGGCGGGACCGTCCAGCGCCGCCTGGAAATTGCCCAGGTACTGGCCGTCGGTGTACGAGACTTCGCCATTAAAACTGCGCAGCGTGACTTGCGGCTCGTCGATCAGCGGATAAAGGCGATGCCAGGGGAAATCCAGCCAGGCGACTTTTGCTTCGGCGTTCAGCCCTTCACGCCAATCCAACTGCCCGGTGAGCTTGAGGGTCTGCTGGTTGCCGGCGTCGAGATCCAGCCCGGCGACTTGCGCGCCATTGGCGTCCACCTGGCCTTGCAGCAGCAACGCCACCGGCCCCTTGTCGGCGGGCAGAGTCGCCTTGCCGAGCAGTTGATAACCGTTCTTCAGGTCGCCTTCGCCGGTCAGTTCCAGTTGGTTGAGCAGCAGCGTGTCCGGCAGATCGGCGCTGGCCTTGAAGCCGTCGGCGGTGATGCGCACTTTGGCCGGCAGGTTATCCGCCAGCGGTTGCAGTTCGCCCGTCAGGCGGCCTTGCAGGTAACCACTGCTGTCGGCCGTAAGGTTGAGGGTCTTGAGCAGGTCGCCGGCGACTTTTAGGTCCAGCGCCCAAGGCGTCGCGCCCGGCGCTGGCAGGGTCAGCTGGCCCGTCGCGTTCAGCGGCCAGTCGCCGTGCGGTTGCAGCAGGCCGGATAACTTCAGGCTCAGTTCGTCGCGCTGCAACTGCACCGAGTCGATCTGCAAACCCTCGGCGGTCCAGTGCGCCACCAGTTGCAGCCCCTTGAGCTGCTCGCTACCGTTGAACGACAGGCTGCCCACCTGCACATCGCCCAGTTCGATCGCCAGCGGCAAGTCCAGGTCCGGCAGGCTGATCGGGCCGCTGCTCGGTTCATCGGCGGTGGCTGGCAACTGCACGGCGATGGCGTCGGCCTTGAGCTGTTCGATGCACAGGGTCATGCGCAGCAGGCACGACGGCGACCAGGCGAAGTTCGGCCGCTCCAGCGCCACCCGGCGGGTATCTTGCTGCCACAGCACCCGATCGGCGCTCCACCGCCCGCCCAGCCGCCCCTGGAAATTCTCCACGCTCAGGCCCGGTACCAGGCCGAGAGCCCAACGGCTGCCAAAGGCGGTGCCCAACACAATGCTCAAGGCCAGGACGACCGTCAGCAGTAACCCGGCGAGCGCCAGGAGCACTAATTTCAAACCGCGATTCACAACTCGGGCCCCATGGAAAAGTGCAGTCGAATGCCGCCGTCGTCGTCCATCGCATGGGCCAGGTCGAGACGGATCGGGCCGACCGGCGAGACCCAGCGCACGCCGACGCCGACCCCGGTCTTGAGGCTTGGCAGTTCAAGGCTGTTGAAGGAGTTGCCCTGGTCGACGAAAGTCGCCACGCGCCATTTCTCCGCGACCGAATATTGATACTCGACGCTGGCGGCCACCATGTAGCGACCGCCGATGCGATCGCCCTCGGAGTTCTCCGGCGACAGGCTCTGGTAGTCGTAGCCACGCACGCTCTGGTCGCCACCGGCGAAAAAGCGCAGGGACGGCGGGATCGACTTGTAGCCGTTGGTGGCGCTGCCGCCCACCTGGGCCCGGGCCAACAGGCGATGTTTGTCGAATACCGTGGTCAGGCCCTTGACCATGGCCGTGCCATACAAGAGGTTGTTGTCCGAGCCGAGTCCTTCCTTGGCGACCTTGGTGTCGAATTGCAGGCGATAGCCGTTATGCGGGTCGATGCGGTTGTCGCTGCGCAGGTACGAATAGCTGACGCCGGGCATCAGCAAGGTGCTCAGGCCCGAATCGTCGCCGAGGCGGTATTCTTCGCGCTGCCATTTGAGCGACACCACCCGCTGCCAGCCGCTGGGCAGCTTGCTGTGCCACTCGGGGCCCACGGTCAGCAGTTTGCTGAGGGTGTCGGTGCCGGACAGTTCTTCATATTGGTAGCCGCCGGCGTAGCGCATCTTGTCAGTCAGTGGCGGGTCGAGCGGCACGTCGTACCAGAGGCCGACGTTTTGCCGGGGCGCCGATATTTCCGCTTCCCAGCCATAGCTGTGGCCTTGGGGATTGACCCAGTGACGCGTCCAGTTGGCCTTGGCGCGCGGGCCGACGTCAGTGGAAAATCCCAGGCCCAGGCCCATGGTGCGCGGCTTGCGGGTGTCGAGCTTGACCGCCACCGGGATCACATTCTCGGTGGCCGCGGTGGGCGCCGCATCAACGCGCACGCCTTCGAAATAACCGCTCGACTGCAAGGCCTGGTTGAGTTCGGCAATCAATTCGGAATCGTAGGGCGCGCCCGCCTTGAACGGCACCATGCGCTGCAGCAGGTCCTCGTCGAACGGCGTATCGCCCTCGAAACTGACCGGTCCCAGGGCGTAACGCGGGCCGCTGTCGTAGATCAGCTCGACATCGGCAACGCCAGCCTTGGGATCCACGCGCAACGTCTGGCTGACAAACTTTCCGCTGAAAAAACCATAACGCGAGGCCTGGTTCTGGATCGTCCGCTTGGCATCTTCATAGCGTCCGTGATTGAGCACCGCACCCGGTTTGAGACCGGCGTTGGCCGGCACCCGGAAACTCTTCAGCGAAGCCGCCGGGCCGTCGATGCGGATCGTGACATTGCGCAGGTGCACCGGCTCGCCGGGGTCGATGGTCAGGATCAGGCGCGGGTCCTTGCCAGCCTTGACCTCGCTGTCGATCTGCGGCTGGTAATAGCCGAGCGCCTGGGCCGCCTTGCGCGCCTGCTCCTCGGCGCCGCGACTGAAACGCAGCAGTGCCTCTTCGTCACGCTCACCGAGGCCACCGATATAGCCCTCTACATTGGCCTTGAGCTCGTCATTGGACGGTTTGACCCGTACATCCAATACACTTTGTGCCAGCGCGGCGCAGCTGAGGGACAGCAAGAGCGCGCCACTGGTCATTCGTCCTGGGAAATTCATGGCGCGGATGCTATCACGAGCTTGGGAGCCTGATAGAGCCGGACGCTTCGCAAAAGTTCGTCCGATTATGCCGTCGCGCTGTGTAAAACCTGCGGGTTGGCGTGAAAGAACACATGCTCGCGGACCGGTCCTACCGCGATTTCGCCGATTTCCTCATAGCCCTGGCGTTTATAAAATTCCAGGTAGCGCGGGTTGCCGGTATCGAGCACGACGCCTTGGGAATGCTCGTCCACCGCACACCAGTTATGGACTGCCTCAAGCAACTGTTCGCCGTAATGCTGGCCCTGGAACTGCGGATGAACCCCCAGCAGTGGCAGCACATGGACCGCGTCCGATGGCAGGCAGGCCAGCACCGCGGCGTGATATTCCAGATAACGCCGGGTGCAGCGAAACCCCGTGCTCAAGACCATGCGCAGGCGCCAGGCCCAGCTTTCGGTAATGCCCAGGCGCCGCTGCGGCGGGGCAATCAGGGCGATGCCGATCAGGCGGTCGTTGACCAACAGGCCGATCGCTGGCAGGTCCTGGAAGAAATGCTGCTTGACCAGTTCACGCACCGTCGCCCGCACCCGCTGTTCGTAACCGGGACGCTCGGATTCGAACAGGTAGCTGAAGGTCGGCTCATGGCGGTAGGCCTGGTACAGCAATGAACGCGCTTCGCGGGAATAGCCGCTGTCGAGCATGTGGATATCAGCGGTAATGGCGTCAGGCATGGTGGTGGATCTCCTGGGCGAGGCTCGGTGAGGCCCTGCTCTTATTGACTACGAACCCGTCAGGGCTGTGATCGTTCCTACATGCCAGAGGACATTAGCAGTGCATTTGTCCTACCGCCACGCTGGCTCCCTTCCGACATGTCAGCTAGCATCGCAGTTTTGCCAGGACAGCCGACCATGAAGATCGTCTCCTTCAACATCAACGGGCTGCGTGCCCGTCCCCATCAGTTGGCGGCACTGATCGACAAGCACCAGCCTGACGTCATCGGGTTGCAGGAAACCAAGGTTCACGACGAACAATTTCCCCTGGCCGAGGTGCAAGCCTTGGGTTATCACGTGCATTACCACGGGCAGAAAGGCCATTACGGCGTCGCCCTGCTCTCGCGCCAGGCGCCGCTGACCCTGCACAAAGGTTTCGAGACTGACGACGAAGACGCCCAGCGGCGTTTCATCTGGGGCACCTTCGCCGATGCCAATGGCGTGCCGGTGACCATCATGAACGGTTATTTCCCTCAAGGTGAAAGTCGCGACCATCCGACCAAGTTCCCGGCCAAGCAGCGCTTCTACAGCGATTTGCAGCAACTGCTGGAAGCCCGCTTCAGCAACGACCAGCCGGTGGTGGTGATGGGCGATGTGAACATTTCTCCGGAAGACTGCGACATCGGTATCGGCCCGGACAACATGAAGCGTTGGCTGAAGACCGGCAAATGCAGCTTCCTGCCGGAGGAACGCGAATGGATGGCGCGCCTGAAGAATTGGGGTCTGGTGGACAGCTTCCGTCACCTGAACCCGGACGTCAGTGACCGCTTCAGCTGGTTCGACTACCGCAGCCGCGGTTTCGAGGACGAGCCCAAGCGCGGCCTGCGCATCGATTTGATCCTTGCGTCCCAAGGCCTGCTGCCACGGGTCAAGGACGCCGGCGTGGATTATGAATTGCGCGGCATGGAAAAACCCTCGGACCACGCGCCGATCTGGCTGGAACTGAGCTGATCCAAAGCTGCATCCATTCCTGTGGGAGCGAGCCTGCTCGCGAAAGCGCTATTCCTGTCGCAATGATGGCGCCTGACACAGCGCTTTCGCGAGCAGGCTCGCTCCCACATTCGACCGCGTCGGTCATCGCTCCGCGTCGCAACCTCGTCATCTTTAAGTAACCTGACTGACTTAATCTTCCGGCACCTCCCTGGTTCAAAAGGTGCCGGCATGCGGCTGTGCGTTGTGTTTTTCATGAGCTTCTGGCTGCCGCTCATGGCATGGGCCGGCGCCTTGCCCGTTCCCGAACACGGCCCGGCCCTGCGCATCCAGGGCTCCAACACCATCGGCGCGGCACTGGGGCCGGCCCTGGTCAAGGGCCTGATGCAAGGCCAGGGGCTGCTCAGGGTCAGCAGCGAAATAACCGGCCGGGACAATGAGCAACGGATCGTTGGCTGGACCGCCGAAGGCAAACGCGTCCAGATCGACATCGCGGCCCACGGTTCCAGCACCGGATTCGCCGCTCTCAAGCAAGCCAGCGCTGATCTGGCAGCCTCTTCCCGACCGATCAAGGACGGTGAACTGAAGGACCTGTCGGCCCTCGGCGACTTGAAAAGCCCGATGGCCGAGCAGGTCATCGCCATCGACGGCCTGGCGATTATTCTGCATCCGCAAAACCCGTTGCGTCAGCTCGACACCGTGCAACTGGCGCGCATTTTCAGCGGTGAGGCAAAGACCTGGGAAGCGGTGGGCAGCGTCGGCGGGGCCATTCATTTATACGCGCGGGACGAACAGTCCGGCACCTACGATACCTTCAAGGAACTGGTACTCAACCGACAAGGAAAAAAGCTCGATCCTGCGGCCCAGCGCTTCGAATCCAGTGAGCAATTGTCCGATGCGGTCAGCCAGGATCCGCAAGGCATCGGCTTCATCGGTTTGCCCTATGTGCGTCAGGCCAAACCCCTGGCGCTCGTTGACGGCGCCTCGCAGCCCATGTTGCCGCTGAACAACCTGATCGCCACCGAGGATTATCCCCTGTCCCGGCGCTTGTTTTTCTACTTGCCGCCAGCGCAAACCAACCCGTGGGCCGAAGCCCTGGTCGACTTCAGCCAAAGTGAACAAGGCCAGGCCATCGTCGCGGCCAACGGATTCATCGCCCAGACCATCCAGGCCATGTCCGTCACGCCCAACGCGCTGATGCCGGAGGGTTACCAGGCCTTGAGCCGCCATGCCCAGCGCCTGACCGTGAATTTCCGCTTCGAGGAAGGCAGCGCCAGCCTGGACAACAAGGCCCACCAAGACCTCGGCCGGGTACTCGACTATATAAGGCAACACGGAAAACTCGATCGGCGCGTGACCCTGGTGGGTTTTGGCGACCTCAAGGACGACCCGGCGCGAGCCGACCTGCTGTCGAAATTGCGCGCCATGGCGGTGCGGCGGGAATTGGTCAAATACGGCGTGACGTTGCGCGAGGTCCGCGGCTTCGGCGCGCTGATGCCAGTGGCGGCCAACAATGAAGACGAAGGCCGGGTGCGCAATCGGCGGGTGGAGGTTTGGGTTTACTGAACCCCTTGTGGCGAGGGAGCTTGCTCCCGCTGGACTGCGCAGCAGGCCCAGGTTTTTGTATCAACACAAAATTCTTGGGGCCGCTTCGCGGCCCAGCGGGAGCAAGCTCCCTCGCCACGAAAAGCCTCAGGGTTTACCGAGCGGGCCTCTGTGTAGGACCGAACTCCCGCGTCTTGCGCCTTTGCCTACAACTACGCCAGAATCGGCCGGCTTGTGCGCCTTGGGGCTGGGCTTTACTGTGGCCCGGTCGTTGAAAGATCAGCGATCGGGTTTAGCGATCCGGCTCCAGACTCAGAAGCTACAAGCCCAGTCTCGATTGCAGTTTTTTAACTCTGCAATTTGCGTCATGGTGGCTGTGCGCGGGAGACCTTCTGGTCTACCCGGGGTTTCTGTGACCCGGATCGCTAACCTGCGTACAGCCGCCACCTTACTTGTTTAGCGATAGGTCGTGGCGGCTCAACCCGTTCACGGAGACTCACCATGTTCAAACCAACACCCAACCCACCGGACACCGATCCAGCCACCGCCGATCCAAGAGAAACCGATCCCGGCCAACTCTTCACCGTCATCAACGGCATCGACACCGAATCCCTGCTCGCCAACCTCAGCGAAACCCTCGCCTCGGCCAACGCCATGGTCGGTTACCTGGCCTTCGACCTGGAAGATTCACGACGCCACATCGCCTTGGGCATCCAGCAACTGATCGAACTGGGCGCACTCCTGGCAAACCGCGCGCTGGACAACGTCGACCCACGCTAGCCAAGCACAACCCTATTGTGGCGAGGGAGCTTGCTCCCGCTGGACTGCGCAGCAGGCCCAGGTTTTTTGTTTCAACACAAAATCCTTGGGGCCGCTTCGCGGCCCAGCGGGAGCAAGCTCCCTCGCCACGAAAAGCCTCTGGGTTTACCGCGTGGGCCTCTGTGTAGGACCGAACTCCAGCGTCTTGCGCCTTTGCCTACAACTACGCCAGAATCCGCCGGCTTGTGCGCCTTGGGGTTGGGCTTTACTGTTGTCTGGTCGTTGAAAAATCAGCGATCGGGTTTGGTAGCCCGGGCTTTCGGTGCATAGCGTCACCTCTTGTGAGTGCAATCATGCGCTTCGCTTTATGGTGGCCCTGCGCAGGGTCTCTCCGGAGACGCCGGCTTCCGATGCCCG
Organism: Pseudomonas sp. Z1-29; assembly: GCF_051131995.1. Classification (NCBI taxonomy): domain Bacteria; kingdom Pseudomonadati; phylum Pseudomonadota; class Gammaproteobacteria; order Pseudomonadales; family Pseudomonadaceae; genus Pseudomonas; species Pseudomonas sp. Z1-29. The sequence goes on from NZ_CP071645.1 coordinate 3,938,033, forward strand.
GTCTACCAACCTTCGTATGGCCACCACCCTTCGTTTGGTAGCGAGAGGGTTACGGCTCCTTCAGACGCATCGGAGATTCACCATGTTCAAACCAACACCCAACCCACCGGACACCGATCCAGCCACCGCCGCTCCAAGAGAAACCGATCCCGGCCAACTCTTCACCGTCATCAACGGCATCGACACCGAATCCCTGCTCGCCAACCTCAGCGAAACCCTCGCCTCGGCCAACGCCATGGTCGGTTACCTGGCCTTCGACCTGGAAGATTCACGACGCCACATTGCCCTGGGCATCCAGCAACTGATCGAACTGGGCGCACTCCTCGCAAACCGCGCCCTGGACAACGTCGACCCACGCTAGCCAAGCACAACCCTGTCGTGGCGAGGGAGCTTGCTCCCGCTGGACTGCGCAGCAGGCCCAGGTTTTTTGTTTCAACACAAAATCCTTGGGGCCGCTTCGCGGCCCAGCGGGAGCAAGCTCCCTCGCCACGAAAAGCCTTTCTTCCGCGGGATACTACCGTGCCGCCAACTCCATGATCATTCGCGTCAGCAGATAAATCCTCGGCACCACGCTTTCGACCTCGGCATATTCCTCGGGCGTATGGATATTGCCGCCGACGATGCCAAATCCGTCCAGCGTGGGTGTACCAACGCCGGCGGACAGGCTGGCGTCCGCCGCGCCGCCGCTGCCTTCCTCGGTCAGTTTGCGGCCCAGCTCGCCATAGATGCCCTGGGCCATGGCCATCAACCGGTCCGACTCGGCGGTCTGGGGCATGGGCGGCAAACCGCGATGCAGGCTGGTGGTGACTTCGGTGTCGGCGATCAGCTTGTCCTTCGAGACCCGGGCCAGGTCTTTTTCGATGCGGTCGAATTCTTCCGGCACCGCTGCGCGCACGTCGGCCTTGGCCGTGGCCTGGTCGGGGATCACGTTGGTCCGGTCACCGGCCTTGAGCACGGTGAAGTTGATGGTGGTCTTCTTTTCCGCGTCGCCCAGCTTGCCCAGTTGCAGTATCTGATGCGCCGCTTCCATTGCCGCGTTACGCCCCAGTTCCGGTGCGACGCCGGCGTGGGCCGCCTTGCCCTTGACCTCCACCAACGCGGTTGCGCTGCCCTTGCGCCACACCACCAGGCCGTCGGCCGGGCGCCCCGGTTCAAGGTTGAGGGTCACGTCATGGGCCTTGGCGGTTTTCTTGATCAGGTCGGTGGCGACGTCCGAACCAGTCTCTTCGCTGGCATCGAGCAGGAACGTGATCTGCGCGTAATTCTTGAAATCCAGGTTCTTCAGCACCTTCAGCGCATAGATGCCCGCAACGATGCCGCCCTTGTCATCCATCACCCCCGGCCCGTAGGCGCGGCCATCCTTGATACGGAAGGGACGTTCGGCCGCCGAGCCTTCCTTGAACACCGTGTCCATATGGGCCATCAGCAGGATTTTCGCCTTGCCGGTGCCCTTGAACGTCGCCAGGACATGGTGGCTGCCGTCCGAATTGGGCACTTTTTCAATGGTGGCGCCGAGCTTCTGCAACTCGTCGATGGCGATGTCGCCGACCTGGGTCAGCCCCGGCACATAACCGGAACCGGAGTCGATGTTCACCAGGCGTTCAAGCAATTTCAGCGCCTCGCCCTTGTACTGCTCGGCATCGGCCAGCACCTGTTGATGGGGCTGCGCCAGGGCGGCAGGGGCAAAGGCGCCAAGGGCCAGGCTCAGGCCGAGGCTGACGGCGAGACGGGAGCGACGAGCGATAACGGTCATGAGTTCATCCTTGTTTCATTGGAAAGCATCATCGGGAAGGTCAACCAGCACCCTACCCGACAATGCGCCAAGGCTCTAGACCGCGGACGCCTCCAGCACCGGCCGATGTCGCTGACAGACAACCCGGTTGCGTCCGCTGGTCTTGGCTTCATAGAGCACCTGGTCGGCGTCGTCGAGCCAGGCGGTCGCATCGGCATAATCCGCCGTGAAGGCCGCCAGGCCGATGCTCAGGCTCACTTTCAGCGCCGGGTCACGTCCGTAGTCCTGCGCGGTGAAGCGTTCGCGTAGCCCCTCCATCGCCTGCACCGCGCTGAGCAGCGTCAGGTCCGGCAGGATCACCCCGAACTCGTCGCCGCCATAGCGCCCGACGATGTCCGTGGCCCGCAGGTTCTGCCCCAGCAGCTTGCCGAGCTGACGCAGCACGACATCACCGGCGCCATGGCCGTAGGTGTCATTGATGGCTTTGAAGTGGTCGATATCGATCAGCGCGATCACGCCATGCCCTGCCCCGTCCGGTGACTGGCGTCGGCAGTGCTGGAATGCCTCGTTGAGCCGGTCCTTCCAGGCGCCATGGTTGAGCAGGCCGGTCAGGCTGTCGGTACGGCTCAGGGCCAGCAATTCGCGTTTCTGTCGGCCCAGGGTGTGCGCCTGGCGAAAGCAGATCCAGCCCAGCGCCAGCGGGTACAGGCATAGCAACGGCAAGCAGGCGTATAGCTGCGCCGGGCTGGTCATGGGTACGCTGGCAAAGGGGAACATGAATATCCCGACGGTGATACCGGCAACCTGGGCCACAGCCCCGACCAACAGGAAACGCAGGCCGCCGATGGCCACGTTGTTCATTGCCATCATCGCCAGTGTCACGGCCGTGGGCAGCGGGTTGAATTGCATCGCGGCGACCCAGAAGCCACCGAGGAAGGCGTCGATCACCAGGTTGCGGTGCTCGGCATGGTACGGCACCGTCGAACGACGGGCCCATTGGTAGGACACGTGCGGCCAGAGCAACCCGTTGGACAGCATGAAGCCCCAGACCCAGGGCGCCGGGTCGAGGGGATAGAGCGCGGCGCTCACCACCAGCAACCCCAGCGCAAGGCCGAGGATTCGGGATGTGTAGAGCCTCCTGGCCAGCGACAATCCCTTTTTTCCCGTTTTATGCATAGAGGCCTCTGCACCACCGGTCTCCCGGGGCCGGGATAGGTTTTGGGCAGTCTATCAGGGCGAGGTCAAATAGCCACTATCGATGCAGGGGTATTTATTCCGACCGATCAGCGTGGTTCCCCGCGGATTTTGGCTATACATGAAAAAGGGAAATTCGTTGGTACAGGGTCTCGATCGCCTTGTCCTGATATGGAGGCAACAACATGCTGGTGTTGTGGGTGGTCCTTGCGGTGTTCATCGCCTGGAGCTGGTTGACGTATCCGGGCATCGGCCATGTGCTGTATGACCTGGGCATGGCGCTGGAGGCGCGTCTCTACCGGCTGCATAAAATTACCGTGCCGATCAGCGAAATGACGGTGTCGACCTGGCAGGGCGGGCCCTATGAAGCGTCCGGCAGCGTGCTGATGCTGCATGGCTACAGCGCCGACAAGAACCTCTGGTTGCGCTTCGCCCGGTATTTCGTCGGCGATTACCGGGTGGTGATTCCCGACCTGGCCGGCCATGGCGAAACCGGCTTCAAGACCGGCGGCGGTTATGACATCCCGACCCAGGCGCGGCGAGTGATCGAATTGCTCGATGCCTGTGGCCTGGACAAGGTCCATGTGATCGGCAACTCCATGGGTGGTTACCTCGCAGCCTGGCTGGCGGCGACGTCACCTGAGCGGGTGTTGACCCTGGCGCTGATCGATCCGGCCGGTGTCACCGCCCCCGAACCCAGCGACATGGAACGCCACCTGGCCGCCGGCCACAATCCGTTCCTGGTTGATTCTCGAGACGATTTCGCGCCGTTCTACGCCATGACCATGGCCTCGCCGCCCTGGCTGCCCAGCGTGGTGCTGGCGGCGCTGGCCGAGCGTTATGAACAGCGCCGGGAGGAATTGGCGGAGATCTTCGTCGATTTACGCGCCAGCCCACCAATGGAACCGCGCCTGGCCGACATCCGCGCCCCTTCGTTGCTACTCTGGGGACGCAAGGACCGGTTGATCGACGTCAGCAGCGTACCGGTATGGAGCAAGGGCATCACCGACCTCAGGGTGGAAATCTGGGACGGGGTCGGGCATATGCCGATGGTTGAAAAACCAGGCAAGACTGCGGCGTTGTACCGGGATTTTCTGAAGGGGTTGGGGCAGTGACGTCAGCCGGGTTAAGTACCGTGGCGAGGGAGCTCGCTCCCGCTGGACTGCGCAGCAGGCCCAGGTTTTTTGTTTCTACACAAAATTTTTGGGCCGCTTCGCGGCCCAGCGGGAGCAAGCTCCCTCGCCACAGGTTGAGGCAACCATCCGATGAACATCCTCTACGACGAGCAGCTCGACGGCCCGCTGCCGAAAGTGCACAAGCAGGCCCTGCTCGACGCCATGCAGGCACGTATTCCGGACTTGGATATCCTGCACCGCGACGAAGACCTCAGGCCCTACGAATGCGATGGGCTGTCTGCCTACCGGACCACGCCCCTGCTGGTCGTGCTGCCGCGGCGGGTCGAGCAGGTGCAGGCCTTGCTCAAGCTGTGCCATGAACAGAATGTGCCGGTGGTGGCCAGGGGCGCCGGGACCGGCCTGTCCGGTGGCGCCCTGCCCCTGCAAAGCGGCGTGTTGCTGGTCATGGCGCGCTTCAACCAGATCCTGCACATCGACCCCGACGCCCGCACCGCGCGCCTGCAGCCAGGGGTGCGCAACCTGGCGATTTCCCAGGCGGCGGCGCCGTTCGGGTTGTACTACGCGCCGGACCCTTCCTCGCAGATCGCCTGCTCCATCGGCGGCAACGTCGCGGAGAACGCCGGTGGCGTGCATTGCCTGAAATACGGCCTGACGGTGCACAACCTGCTGAAGCTGGAAATCCTCACCATCGAAGGCGAACGCCTGGTGCTGGGCAGCGAGGCCCTGGACTCGCCAGGCCTGGACCTGCTGGCGTTGTTCACCGGCTCCGAAGGCCTGCTGGGGATCATCACCGAAGTCACCGTCAAGCTGTTGCCCCGCCCCCAGGTTGCCAGGGTGCTGCTGGCCAGTTTTGATTCGGTGGACAAGGCCGGACGAGCGGTGGCCGAGATCATCGCAGCCGGGATCATCCCCGGCGGCCTGGAAATGATGGACAACCTGGCGATCCGCGCCGCCGAGGATTTCATCCACGCCGGCTACCCGGTCGACGCCGAAGCGATCCTGCTGTGCGAGCTCGATGGCGTCGAGGCCGATGTCCACGATGACTGCGAACGGGTCCGCCAGGTGCTGCAACGGGCCGGCGCCACCGAGGTGCGCCTGGCCCGGGACGAGGCCGAACGCCTGCGGTTCTGGGCCGGACGCAAGAATGCGTTTCCGGCGGTAGGCCGCCTGGCTCCGGACTATTACTGCATGGACGGGACCATCCCCCGGCGGGCATTGCCCGAGGTCTTGCAGCGCATCGCCAGCCTGGGCAGCGAACACGGCCTGCGGGTCGCCAACGTGTTCCATGCCGGCGACGGCAACATGCACCCGCTGATCCTGTTCGACGCCAACCAGCCGGGCGAGCTGGAGCGCGCCGAAACCCTGGGTGGGAAGATCCTCGAACTGTGCGTCCAGGTGGGCGGCAGCATCACCGGTGAACACGGCGTCGGCCGGGAGAAAATCAACCAGATGTGCACGCAGTTCAACAGCGACGAGCTGCTGCTGTTCCACGCGGTGAAAGCCGCGTTCGATCCGCATGGCCTGCTCAACCCCGGCAAGAACATACCGACCCTGAACCGCTGCGCTGAATTTGGCGCGATGCATATCCATGGCGCGCAATTGCCATTTCCTGAACTGGAGCGATTCTGATGATCGCGCAAGTCGACCGCGACGCCAGCGAGCTGCTGCTGGAGCAGGTCAATCGCGCTCGCGCGAGCGATACGCCGCTGCGCATCCAGGGCTCCAACAGCAAGGCTTTCCTGGGACGCCAAGTGGCCGGCGAGGTGCTGGACACCCGTGCGCATCGAGGGATCGTTGACTACGACCCCACGGAGCTGGTCATCACCGCCCGCGCCGGCACCCCGCTGCGGGAACTGTTGGCCGCGCTGGACGCCGCCGGGCAGCGGCTGCCCTGCGAGCCGCCGGCGTTCGGCGCGGACGCCACGGTGGGCGGCATGGTCGCCGCCGGATTGTCGGGGCCGCGCCGTCCGTGGGCCGGCTCGGTGCGCGACTATGTGCTCGGCACGCGGATGATCAGCGGCCACGGCCACCTGTTGCGCTTTGGCGGCGAGGTGATGAAAAACGTCGCCGGCTACGACCTGTCGCGCCTGCTGGCCGGCAGTTTCGGTTGCCTGGGGGTGATCACCGAAGTGTCCTTGAAAGTGCTGCCCAAGCCCCGCCACGGCTTGAGCATCCGCCTGGAAATGGACAGCCGCGAAGCCCTGGAAAAACTCGCCGAATGGGGCCGACAACCCTTGCCCATCAGCGCAGCCAGCCACGACGGCGATTGTCTGCGCCTGCGCCTGGAAGGCGGCGAGGGTTCGGTCAGCGCGGCCCATCAGCGCCTGGGCGGCGAAGCCATCGACGATCAATACTGGACCGAGCTGAATGAACATCGCCTGCCATTCTTCGCTGAAGACCTTCCCCTGTGGCGCCTGTCGCTGCCCAATGCTACCGGCCCGCTCGACTTGCCCGGTGCGCAACTGATCGATTGGGCGGGCGCGCAGCGCTGGCTGAAAACCGAAGCCGATACGGTCCAGGCCCTGGCGCGGGAATGGGGTGGCCATGCCGTCTGCTATCGTCCTGGCGCAACCGCAACGCCGTTCCAACCGTTGGCCCCGGCGCTGCTGCGCTACCACCGTCAACTCAAGGCGAAGCTTGATCCCCAGGGCCTGTTCAATCCTGGCCGAATGTACGCGGAGTTCTAGATGCAGACCCGGTTCAGTGAAAAAAGCCAACGCCTGCCTCGCGCCGAAGAGGCCGAACGGATCCTGCGCAGTTGCGTGCATTGCGGCTTCTGCAACGCCACCTGCCCCACTTACCAGTTGCTCGGCGATGAACTGGACGGCCCGCGCGGACGCATCTACCTGATCAAGCAGGTGCTCGAAGGCCAGCCGCCAACCGCCAGCACCCAACTGCACCTCGATCGCTGCCTGTCGTGCCGCAACTGCGAAACCACCTGCCCGTCCGGCGTCGATTATCACAACCTGCTGGACATCGGCCGGGCCGTGGTCGACGCGGCAGTGCCCCGCACCGCCGGCCAACGGGCCCTGCGTCTCGGCTTGCGTGGCCTGGCTGCGAGTCCCGAACGATTCAAGAATCTGCTGCGCCTGGGAACGCTATTCCGCCCGCTACTGCCGGCGAACCTGGAGGCCAAGCTGCCACGGTCGGCGGCGTCCCCCGGCACGCGCCCGGCCGTGCGGCACTCGCGCCGCGTGCTGATGCTCGAAGGCTGCGTGCAGCCGGGCCTGTCGCCGAACACCAACGCGGCCGCCGCCCGGGTGCTGGACCGGCTCGGCATCAGCGTCGTTGCGAGCCCTGAAGCCGGCTGTTGCGGCGCGCTGGATTATCATCTCGACGCTCAACCCACCGGGTTGGACCGCGCCCGACGCAACATCGATGCCTGGTGGCCGCACTTGCAAGACGGCGCCGAGGCGATCGTCCAGACCGCCAGCGGCTGCGGCGCGTTTATCAAAGACTACGGGCATCTGTTGGAGCACGACCCGGTTTATGCCGCCAAGGCGAAACACGTCAGCGAACGCGCGCTGGACCTGGTGCAGGTACTCGGCAACGAACCGCTGGAAGCAATCTGCGCCGCCAGGGATCAACGCATCGCCGTCCATTGCCCCTGCACCTTGCAGCACGCGCAGAAACTCGGTGGCGCCGTCGAAGCCCTGCTCACAAGGCTGGGCTTCAACCTCACCGAGGTGCCCGACGGCCACCTGTGCTGCGGCTCGGCCGGGGCCTATTCGCTGACCCAGCCGGCGCTGGCGCGACAATTGCGGGACAACCGTCTCAACGCGCTGGAAAGCGGCCGGCCGGAGCTGATCGTCACCGCCAATGTCGGCTGCCAGAGCCACCTTGACGGTGCCGGTCGCACGCCCGTGCGGCACTGGATCGAGCTGGTGGATCAGTCCCTGGCAGAATGAAGTCGTGAAGATTCTTCGTTTGCCGGCACTGGCGAAGGCTGCGATCTTTTGTCCATCTTTCCCACAGCCCTCGCCAGGAATTCCCACGATGAGCTTCGTCAGCCCCGACCTGATCCGCCAACGCTTCTCCAAGGCGATGTCCGACATGTACCGCGACGAAGTACCGCTGTACGGCGCGTTGATGAACCTGGTGGAGCAAACCAACGCCCGCGTGTTGGGAAACGATCCGCAACTGGCCGAACACCTGTGCAACACCGGCGAACTGCAGCGCCTGGACCTGGAACGGCATGGCGCGATCCGCGTCGGCACCGCCGCCGAGCTGGCGATGCTGGGTCGGCTGTTCGCGGTCATGGGCATGCAGCCGGTGGGCTATTACGATCTGACGCCGGCCGGGGTGCCGGTGCATTCCACGGCCTTCCGCGCCGTGCATGAAACCGCACTGCAAGTCAGCCCCTTTCGCGTGTTCACTTCGCTGTTGCGCCTGGAGCTGATTGAAAACGCCGAGCTTCGGGCCTTTGCCGAATCGGTGCTGGGCAAACGGCAGATCTTCACTTCCGGCGCCCTTGAACTCATCGAGTTGGCCGAACGTCAGGGCGGCCTGACCGAGCCCCAGGCCGAGGAATTTGTGCTGCAAGCGCTGGAAACCTTTCGCTGGCACCACAGCGCCACCGTCACCGCCGAACAATACCGTCAACTGAGCGCCCAGCATCGGCTGATTGCCGACGTGGTGGCGTTCAAGGGCCCGCATATCAATCACCTGACGCCGCGCACCCTGGACATCGACATTGTCCAGGCCCAGATGCCGGTGCATGGCATCACGCCCAAGGCCGTGATCGAAGGCCCGCCCCGTCGCCAATGCCCCATCCTGCTGCGCCAGACCAGTTTCAAGGCGCTCGATGAACCCGTCGCGTTCACCGACCAACCAGAATCCCAAGGCAGCCACAGCGCCCGGTTTGGTGAAATCGAGCAACGCGGCGCGGCGCTCACGCCCAAGGGCCGGGCGCTCTACGATCAACTGCTGAACGCGGCGCGGGACGCCCTGGGCGCGTTTCCCAACGAAGCCAATGCCGAACGCTACAACGCGCTGATGGCTGAACACTTCGCCAACTTCCCTGACACCCTCGACGAACTGCGCCGACAAGCGCTGGCGTACTTTCGCTATTTCGTGACGCCAGCGGGGCTGGCCGCCAAGGGCACGATTGAACGGTCGAGCTCGCTGGAGCACTTGCTCGAACAGCAATACCTGCGCGCCGAACCCTTGGTGTACGAAGATTTCCTTCCGGTCAGCGCCGCGGGCATCTTCCAGTCGAACCTGGGCGATGCCGCGCAGAATCACTACGCCGGACAGTCCAATCGGCACGCCTTCGAAACGGCGCTGGGGCGGCCGACCATCGATGAACTGGGGCTGTATGCCGAGACGCAGCAGCGCTCCGTCGATGAATGTCTGTATACGCTGGGGCTCTGAAAACCAGCGCAGGAAGGAGGGGCAGCAAGTTGCGCAAGTCCGACAGCAGCATCCGCTCGACTTACGCGCCTTGCTCCCGGCAACACGGTGGCTCGTGGTTGGGCAGATCAATGCGAGGCAGCGTGCAGCCGTTTGCGTGATTTGCCGGGCGCGCGACCCGAGGCTCGCCCAGAAAACAAGCTAATACCTTGATTTGGATATATTTTCTTGCCGATGGCACGGCTCTTGATAACGCTCAGACCGCCTTCGGACGATTCGCGTCCCGGGGCTTCTCAGTTTATCCAGGAAGGAGAGCATCCATTGGCTACCCCCGCTTACATGTCCATCGAAGGCACCAGACAAGGCCTGATCACCGCCGGCGCGTTCACCGCCGACTCGGTAGGCAACATCTATCAGGAAGGTCATGAAGACCAGGTCATGGTGCAGGGCTTCGAGCATCAGGTGAACATCCCCCGCGACCCGCAATCGGGCCAGCCAACCGGCCAGCGCGTGCACAAACCCCTGGTCATCACCAAAGTCTTCGACAAGGCTTCGCCCCTGCTGCTGGCAGCCCTGACCAGCGGCGAGCGCCTGACGAAGGTGGAGATCCAGTGGTACCGCACATCGGCCGCAGGCACCCAGGAGCACTACTACACCACCACCTTGGAGGACGCGACCATCGTCGACATGAAAGATTACATGCTCAATTGCCAGGACCCGGGCAACAGCCACTTCACCCATCTGGAGGACGTTCATTTCAGCTACCGCAAGATCACTTGGACTCACGTGGCCTGTGGCACCTCGGGCTCGGATGACTGGCGCATCCCGACAGCGGGCTGAGTCATGCAGGTGTTCGCCCAGTGTGACGGCCTCGGCATTCCATGCACTGGTAAAGAGCCTGGCACTGGGCGAACGAAAACAATGATAGTGGAGCTTGCCAGGTCTGTCCGTGAGGCCCGCTTAAATAATTATTCACGTAGCGTGGCGAGGGAGTTTGTTTCTCGCCACCCAAGATTCAATCGCCCCGTGCGGTTTTTTGCGCATCGGTTTCCTGCGCCTCGGCATTGCCTTGCTGCTCTCGCTTGGCCGGGTCGTTCGGTCGTAGCGCGTCGTTGTCTCGCTCCACTTCGCCGGGCAACGCCGGCTCGTCGGGGTTGTGTTGGGTCTGATCGGGACCGGGCTTCATGGTGGACTCCTTGGATGGTGGTGCCAGTGGCTGGCGTTTGGTTGGATGGATGGCGGCAAGGGCTGTCATCAGGACCGGGTTGTCTTCTTCGCGAGCAGGCTCGCTCCCACATTGGGATGCACTCTCTGTGGCAGAGCCCGCTCACGCTTCTGTGGGAGCGAGCCTGCTCGCGAAGGGGCCCGCGAAGAATCAGGCGTCAGGATCGGCCACTTCCTCCGCCACATTCGCATCCGGCGAGCGCTGGTGCAGTTCCTCCGCCTTGGTCTTCAGCTCCTGCCAGCGGTCCAGGTCAATGGCTCCCTGGCCGAACAGGTCGTCGGCCAGCCGCATCAGCTCGGTGAAATGAACGTCGGGCGACTGCTGGAAGTAGGCCTTGTCGTCGAACAGCCGCTGCCAGTCGGCCAGCGACGGAGGTTTGAGGTCATCGCTCATGAGGGGCTCCCGCGAGGCATTCATAAAGTATGAGAGGCGACGCTTGTCGGGAGTTCCGGTGATTGTCAGTAGCCGGTCATTTCCAGGTAACCGATGCCGCCACGATTGCCGCTCAGTTGCACCGGCCCTTCCCAATAAGGAATACGCAGGTTCATCCAGGCATCGGGGTTCAGCGCCTGAGTGGTGATTTCGAGCTGCCTGGCGGGAATCCTGATCGACCAGCGCACCGGCATCGAGCGTCCCGCGACCTCGGCGGTGTCCAGCGGTTCGAGGCTGATTTCGCTGGCGCTCAGAGTCGTTGCCTGGCCCTGGGCGTCGATCCAGGTGCCGGTGAGGTACGGCGCGCCCTTCTTGTGCCGCATGCGGTAGAGCATGACGTGTTCGCCATTATCCAGATGCAGCGAAAACCAGTCCCATCCGGTCTGGTTTTCGGTCAGCGGCTGGCTGCTCCATTCACGGTCGAGCCAGGCCGGACCGCTGACCTGATAGCGCTGGCCATCGATTTCCAGCTGGCCGTTGGCCTGGAAGAAAGGTTGACTGTAGTAATACGATGCCTGGCCCTGCTCGGATTTCTGGCTGAAGCCCTGATTGCCTTGCAGGATCAGCGGGCGCGTCGAAGTGAGCTGCAGCTCATAGCCGAAACGTGCATCCCGCGCCTTGAGCTGCATCGCCGCCAGGGGATCAGTGCCCGCGCTTCGGGTGGTCAATTGCCAATCGTCGATCCAGGCATCGAACGGGGTCGTGCGCACTCCGGCCTGCCCCACTCCGCCGCGGGCATAACGTTCGGCGGCGTGATGGACGGTCGCGGAAGTGACCGCGGCGTGACCGAGCCAGATGGACTGGTTACGCCAGCCACTGGCCTGGGGAGCGGCATCCTGGCTGCTGCGGAACAACGTCCACTGCACGCCGAAATCCCGCCCCTCGGCATCCTTGAGATTGGCGGTGACGTACCACCACTCGATCCGAAACCCGTCATGGGCACCATGATCGGCCGGAAAACTGAACACGCGCCCCGGCACCACAGGCGTAAATGCAACGGCCTGGTTGCCGAGGCCGGCAAAACCTTTTTCCGGCGCCGACGAGTCGTCGCAGCCGCCGAGCAAGGCCAGCAGCATCAGGCCGATTCTAATTTTCATGGGCGAAGGTCCTGAGCAGATCCGCCGGTTGCGTGCGGTACAGCGCGTACAGCGGCCACGCCGACGCCAGCAGCGTGGCGAACATTGCCAAGCCCAGCAGCTGCGCCAATTGCAGCGGGAACACCCGCAACGGCAAGCGCCAGCCAAAGGCCTGGACGTTGATCACCGCATCCAGGCACCAGGCCAGGGCGATGCCCAGCGGCACGGCCAGCAGTAAGGTCAGCAGCGCCAGCAACCAGGTCTGGCCGAGGTTGAGCAGCATCAGTTGCCGACGCGTTACCCCCACGGCCCACAACGGCGCCAACTGACCGAGACGGCTCTGGCTCTGGGTCAGCAGGCTGATGAACAACGCCACCCCGGCGACCGCCAGGGTCAGGCTGTTCAGCGCCGCGGTGGCGGCAAAGGTGCGTTCGAATACCTGGGTCGACCAACCTTTGAGGCGAGCCTGGTCGACGATGTGACTGTCGTCCAGGCTGAACCGGCTTTGCAACGCCGCCAGCAATGGCCCGATGGCGGCCGGCTCGATGCGCAGGTTGAAGCGATTTGGCGTCAGTTGCGGCCAGTGCGCCAGCAGGTGATCGGCGTTGATCAGCACATGCCCCTTGGGATTACCGTAATCGGCATAAATCCCGACAACCCGCGGCGTCCACGGCCCTTGTGGGGTCGGCAGGGTCAACCGGTCGCCGACATCCACTTTCAGGCGCCGGGCCAGTTGTTCGCTGAGCATCAGCGTGTCGGCGCCGGCCAGTTGGTCCCAGGCCTGCTCACCGGCCGACTCCAGCAAGGGCCAGTGCAGGCGATAGGAAGGGTGATCGACGATGCCGTAGATATCCGTCGGCCAGCCTTGCAGAGGGACCGATACCTGCCAGTTAGGCAGCACGGCGTTGATAATCGGTTGTTGCTTGAGCCATTCGTACAATTTACCTGCCTGGGCCGGGGTCTGTGGGTTGATGTACAGCTCGGCGGTGAGCCGCTGTTCGAGCCAGTCGCTGAAGGTCTGGCGGAAACCGGCGGTCATGCTGCCAGCGCCGATATTCGCCGCCAGTGCCAGCAACAACGCCATCAGCGCCAGGCTCAACGTCGGCAATTGCTGGCGGCAATCGGCGAGGAACCATTGGCCGAGCACGGAACGGTTGCCGCGCAACAACCGGTTCAACACAGCGTTGAGCAGCACCGGTAGCGCCAGCGCCGCGCCCAGCAACAACGCGGTCATCAGGACAAAACCGCTCGCCAGGCTGTCGCCCCAGACCAGCGCCGCCACCGCGATCAGCGCGGCCATCAGTGCCACCCCGCCCTGGCGCCGCAACCACCGCGCGTGGGCCTGGTGCCAGGCCTGGGGATTAGCCAGCGCCAGCAAGGGCAGGCGCGCCGCCCGCAACAGGCTTTGGCCCCCGGCCAGCAACGCACCGAGCAGGCCCAGGCCCACGCCGCCGAGCCACCACCAAAGGCTGAGGTGCAATTGCCCCGGCACTTCGGCGCCGTACAGACCGCGCAGGCTCGCCGCGACATCAGGCAATAGCAGGCTCGCCAGCCAGTAACCGCTGAGCACCCCGGCAACCCCGCCGAGCAAGGCCAACGCGCCCAACTCCAGCGCCAGGCTGGCGACCAGTACCTGCGCACTGACGCCACAGGCGCGCAAGGTTCGCAGCAGGCTGCGCCGTTGTTCCAGGGCCAGGCCGATGGCGGCATGGACGATAAACAGTCCCACCACGAATGACAGGAACCCGAGTGCGTCGAGGTTCAAATGAAAGCTCTCGGTCAGGCGCGTCAAGTTGTTCTCCTCGTCCGCGCGCTTGAATTGCAACAGGCCGTTGAATGCCTCGGGCAAGGGCGCGGTGAACGTGGCCGGCAACAACATTCGCGAGACCTGCTCCGGCAATCCAAGGAGCTGCTGGGCGAAACCGATGTCCATCAACAGCATGCCTGGCGCCATGTCCGGCTGTACGTGCAGCGGCGGCAAGGCCTGGCCGTCGGCGCTGCGGGGCCGGTCGCCCACTTTCAGCCCGAGGGCCTGCAACGTCTGCGGGGCGATCCAGGTACGACCGGGGCCGGTGAAGAAGTCCACCACCTCGGCGATCTCCCGCGCTTGCCCCGCGACGGCCGAACCCGGCGGCAGCGACACCGGGTCGATGCCCATCAATTGCAGGCGCTGGTCTTCATGCCCCGCAAGCGTCAGCCGACCCTGCAACACCGGCGATACGGGCCAACCCTGACGCCGCAGGTCGACAAACCATTGCTGTGGGAACGAGCCCCCGCCGGGAGCACTGAGGCTGGCCTGGGGTTCGCCGCCGATCAGCTGGCTGGCCCGGGCGTAGCTGTCCCGGGCCTGGCTGTTCAAGGCCTGCACGCCAGTGAGCAGGCTGGTGGCCAGCCAAAGCCCGGTCAACACACTGAAAAATTGCACTGGGTGTCGACGCCAGTGACTGAGCAGGGCCTTGAGGGTCTGGCGAAAGATCATCACGCCGGACCCGCTTGCGCCAGGCGCCCGCCTTGCAATACCACGCGATGTGCCAGGCGCGCCGCCACCCGCTGGCTGTGGGTAACCATCAACAGGCTGGTGGGGCTGCCATCGAGCAATTCCAGAAGCAATTGCAGCACCTCGTCGCTGGTGGCTTCGTCGAGGCTGCCGGTGGGTTCATCGGCCAGCAACAACGGCGGCCGTGAAGCCAGCGCCCTGCCGAGGGCTACCCGTTGTTGCTGACCACCGGAAAGCTGCTCGGGATAACGCCGCAACAGCTCCGACAACCCGAGCCGCTGCACCAGATGCGCTTGCCACGTAGCGTCGAACCGACCGCAAAGGCGCGCCTGGAACGCGAGATTGTCTTCCACAGCAAGGCTGCTGATGAGGTTGAACTGCTGGAACACCAGGCCGATCTCGGTACGCCGCCAGTTCGCCAACTGGCTTTCGCTCATGTCTTCGAGCCGGTGCCCCGCGCTGTGGATGCTGCCCCGATCGACCTTGTCGAGGCCAGCGACCAGATGCAGCAAGGTGCTCTTGCCGCTGCCGGATTCCCCCATCAGCGCCAGGCTGCTGCCGGGAGGCAGCGTCAGGTCGATACCTTGCAGCACCGCCAGGGGGCCTTGGGGCGTGGTGTAGCTTTTGAAGACGTTTCGGACCTCAAGCATGGGCAACTCGGCTGATCGACAAGGGCATCAGGATAGCGGAGGTTGCGCTGTGCGCAGAGTTCCAAAAACATGTGATGCGGGTTTGCTTATTCGCTTCCGGAATCTTCGGCGATTGATACTGCGCTTTCGCGAGCAGGCTCGCTCCCACAAGGATTCCTCGGTGAACCTGACTCAATGTGGGAGCGAGCCTGCTCGCGAAGAGGCCGGTCCATTCAACCGCTGATCAATGCCCCACCGCCATCTCACCCTGAACCGGTTTCGGCGTAACGATGTTGTCCAGGTCAATGTGCTTCCACGCCGGCTTGGCCCCCAGCCGCGCATTAAAACGGTAGTTGAAGGTGAAGTCGTCTTCGGTCGGCTGGTCGAGGGATTTTCCATACAGCGCCGTGACGCCGGCCGACTCGTAGCCCATCAACCGCAGCAGCGTCGGGAAGATGTTGTAGTGGCTGGAGCGGTCCTTGTTCTGCGCCCAGGCGCTGCGCCAATCGAGGGTTTGCAACCGGCTTCCCTGGATCACCAGCAACGGTACCAGCCCTTCTTCTTCCACCGGATCTCCGCCGCAATGGGTGTTGAGGCCGGGGTTGCCACGTTCGTGCAGGTCCTGGCCATGGTCGGAGGTGTAGATCAGCACCGCATTGTCGAGATTGCCCTGTCGGAATAGGCGTTGGAAAAATTCGCCGACGTTCCACAGCAAGGTGTTCTGGTAAGCATTGCGATACAGCACCCAATCATTCGCTTCGCCACTGAAGCCGTCGCGCCGGCCGGTGTCGGCCACCTCCTCGAACTGCCCTCGCGGTAAGGCCGGACGGTAGGTCATGAAAGCATCGGGGTATTTGTCGTGGACCGGGAAATGCGCGCCGACTTTATTGACCACCACGAGTTCGGCCCGGTCGTTGCCCATCAGCTCGATCAGTTTCGCCACAGCCGCCATGTCACGGTCGCGCACACGGACCTGGTCGAACTGGACAAATTCGTCGATGTCCTGTTGTTCCAGCTCGGTCATCAGGTTCTGCCGCTTGCCGCCGGTGGTCTGGCCGTCGATATAGACGGTGCGCAACCCGGCGTTGCGGGCGTACTGCCAGATCGACGGCTGGGTGCTGTTGATGCGCATGTAGTCGCCACGGGTGCCGCCATAGCGCAGGGTAACGTTGGTATCCGCGCTGCAATTGGCGATCGAGGCGGCGTAGCCGTAATTGAGGATTTCCACGCCGGGAGGGGGCGTCTTGAGGCCGGTAGCGACGCCGGACGGCGTGTTGATATCAAGATAGTTCCCGCCAATGCTTTCGTCGATGATCAGCACGATATCGTGCCCGATTGCCGCTGTTTGCCGCACGAGGCTGACTGGCGCCCGTGGGCCCACGGTGTTGTGCACGGCTTCATAGATGAACAGGTTCAGATAGGCCAGCGGCGTGTACATGATCGGCAAACCGCGCGCGCCCTCGCCTGCCCGTACGAACAGTACGCCACTGAGCAGCAGCACGCCGAGCAATGGCGCAGTGATCGCGACGTAACCGGGCAACGGCAGACGCCGCCGGGGCTTCAGGCCGATCCCCAGCAGCAGCAACAAGCCCCCGGCAACCGCACTGATGATCACCTCGCGGTACTGATAAGCCGCCTCCTGGATGAACCCGCCGGAATAGACCATCGACACGAACTGGCTGTAGGTCAGGTAGCTGTCGGTTACGCGCGTGTAGACCTCGAAGAACACCGCCGAGGCAAACATCGCCAGGGCAAACAGATGCCGCACCAATGCCTGGCGAATGTACGCGGTCATCCACAGAGCCAGCACCAGCGCAACGAACATCGCGCCGAACAGCAGCGTTGCAAAGCCAAAACCCAGCGCCGCAAGACGGTCGAGGTAATAGTCATGTGCCCTGAGCAGGTATAGAAGCAGTAGCAGTTCCTTGAGGTATCGCGCCATGTTTTTCCCAGCGTTACGAGGAGGTTGAAAACGGCTTGGTTTCTGCACACTAGCAGCGGGTTTGCAAAGCGCAAGAAAGCCGATCAACGGCTAGAGCGTCAAAAAAAAGTTAGCTCAAAAATGACACCTGAAGCCAACAAAAAACATAAAAATCTATGGATGGATACCGTTCATCGGCTACTCAAACCCCTTTAAAGCCCTTTAAAAACGGCACTTTTCCAATTCCGTCAAGGACTTGATATCAAAAAGCCCTACTCTTTCGAGTTTGCCAACTCTGACAACTGTCATTTTGCTGACACGCTTTTCTGAGGCTGCGCTATACCCCTCTAAACAGTTTCATCCGAGTTACATCAACGGGTCTGCGAGGCGCGCCAAGAATGGACGTGAGCGTATTTGGAACGGGGTACGTTGGGCTGATTCAAGCGGCGGCGCTGGCAGACGTCGGACATCGCGTCCTGTGTGTCGATATCGATCCGAACAAGATCCGGCAACTGCAACAGGCGGTACCGCCCATCAGCGAGCCGGGACTGTCCGGGTTGCTCGAAGACAACATCAAGGCCGGGCGCCTGTCGTTCAGTTGCCAGGCCAGTGATGCGGTCAACCATGGCGAGCTGATCTTCATCGCCGTGGGCACGCCCGCCGATGAAGATGGCTCGGCGGACCTCAGCCATGTCCTGGCCGTGACCCGGCAGATCGCCGACTTCATGGACAGCGACCGCACCCTGATCATCAAGTCGACCGTGCCGGTCGGCACGGCTGACAAGGTCGCCGAATGCGCCCGCCAGGCGTTGGCCCGTCGCGGCCTGCAACAACTGAATGTGCGCGTGGTGTCCAACCCGGAGTTCCTCAAGGAAGGCAGCGCACTGGCCGATTGCATGCGCCCGGACCGGATCATCGTCGGCACCGTCGACGCCCTGGCCCGCGACCAGATGAGCGAGCTCTACGCGCCCTTCTGCCGTAACCACGAAAAGCTGATGTTCATGGACAACCGCAGCGCGGAACTGACCAAGTACGCCGCCAACGCCATGCTCGCCACGCGCATCAGTTTCATGAACGAACTGGCCAACCTCACCGAACACTTGGGCGCCGACATCGAGGCCGTGCGCAAGGGCATCGGCTCGGACCCGCGCATCGGCTACCACTTCATCTATCCCGGCTGCGGCTTTGGCGGCTCGTGCTTTCCCAAGGACCTGCGCGCCCTGCTGCACACCGCCGAACAAAGCGGCATGCCACTGCGCCTGCTGCGCAGCGTCACCGATGTGAACGACAGCCAGCGGCACATTCTTTTCGAAAAACTCACGCTGCAGTTCCCCGACGGCCTGGCGGGCAAGTCGATTGCCATCTGGGGCCTGGCATTCAAACCGAACACCGACGACATGCGCGAAGCGCCCAGCCGCTACCTGATGGAGGCACTCTGGCGCGAAGGCGCCCGCGTTCAGGCCTACGACCCGGAAGCCATGTCCGAATGTCGGCGCCTCTATGGCTATCGCAAGGACCTGAACCTTTGCGCTACCCGCGACGACACGCTGGAAGATGCCGACGCCCTGGTGATCTGCACCGAGTGGAAGAATTTTCGCGTGGTCGATTTCGACCTGCTTGCCAGCAAGCTGCGCGCGCGGGTCATCATCGATGGTCGCAACCTGTACAACCCGGAACACCTGGCCGCCGCCGGGCTGCTGTATCGCGGCATCGGGCTGCGCCACACCGTGCCCGTTCAGGGGCCACAAGCATGAACATCCTGGTGACCGGCGCGGCCGGTTTCATCGGCGCCCATTGCGTGCTGCGGCTGCTGCGCGACGGCCATGACGTGTGCGGACTGGACAACTTCAACGACTACTACGACCCGCAACTCAAGCACGACCGCGTGGCGTGGGTCAAAGGCCAGGCCGGCGACTTCCACCTGGCGCGAATCGACCTGACCGACGCACCGGCCCTCGACCAACTGTTCCAGTCCCATCGCCCCGACGTGGTGATCCATCTGGCAGCCCAGGCCAGCGTGCGTTATTCGCTGGAAAATCCGCGGGCTTATGTCGACAGTAATCTCAGCGGGTTCCTGAACATTCTGGAGAGCTGCCGCCGCCATCCGGTCAGGCACCTGATCTACGCCTCTTCCAGTTCGGTGTACGGCGCCAACCAGCGCACGCCGTATTCGGTACAGGACGGCGTCGACCATCCGTTGTCGTTGTACGCGGCCACCAAAAAGGCCAATGAACTGATGGCCCACAGCTACAGCCATCTGTTCGGCATCCCCTGCACCGGCCTGCGTTTCTTTACCGTCTATGGCCCCTGGGGCCGGCCAGACATGTCGCCGATCCAGTTCGCCCGGGCCATTACCGAAGGCCAGGTGCTGAAGCTGTTCAACCATGGCGAGCACGAGCGCGACTTCACCTGCATCGACGACATCATCGAGAGCATCGCCCGGCTGATCGAGCGCCCACCTCATGCAAACCCGGACTGGAATCGCCACCAGCCGGACCCGGCCACCAGCCTGGCGCCGTGGCGCGTCTTCAACATTGGCGGACAGCATCCGGTGACGCTGCGGGCCTACGTGGCGCTGCTGGAAAAACACCTGGGCCGGAGCGCGCGAGTCGAGCTGCTGCCCCTGCAACCGGGCGATGTGCTGAACACCTGCGCCGATGCCAGCGACCTGGCCCGGGCCACCGGTTTCCAGCCTTGTATCGAACTGGATGAAGGCCTCGGCCGTTTCATCGACTGGTTCCTCGATTATTACGCACCGCCCATCGCCCACGCACCGCTTGCGACAGAACGCTTGCGGCCCAACCTCAACGGAGGAGTCTATGACCCGACATGAGCAAGACATCCCGACCCGGACCCTCGGCCGTGACAAACGAGTCGACCCCGAGCACCGCAGGCGCCTGGACGCGGCTATTCACCGCCAGGGTCGTGGCTGGATGACCGGCCGCGACGGCGGCCGGCCCTGGACCGTCTCGCGCACCAACCGGGTGGTGGCCTGCCTCGGCGCCTTGGCCCTGTTGCTGATGCTCAGTCCGCTGCTGCTGGGCCTGGCACTGCTGGTGAGGTTCTCCAGCCCTGGCCCGGTGCTGTTCGTGCAGAAACGCACCGGCTATCGCGGCCGCGTTTTCGGCATGTACAAGTTCCGCACCATGGTCGCCGACGCCGAGGCCTTGAAAGAATCGCTGCGCCACCTCAACAAGCACGGCGCCGACGCCATTGACTTCAAGATCGACAACGATCCGCGCATCACCCCCATCGGCCGGTTCCTGCGCCGCAGCAGCCTCGATGAACTGCCGAACCTGATCAACGTCGTGACCGGCGACATGCGCCTGGTGGGCCCGCGGCCGACCTCGTTCAACGCCTACCGCTACAAGGACAACCATTTGGTGCGCCTGAGCATCTACCCCGGCCTCACCGGCCTCTGGCAGATCTCCGGACGCAGCAATATCGACTTCGACCAGCGCGTGGAACTGGACCTCAGCTATATCGCCGAGCAGAGCCTTTTGCTGGATTTGAAGATCCTGATCATCACCCCCTTCAAAGTCTTCAGCGGCCACGGAGCGAGTTAAATGGACGGTTCAACGAATATCCTGACCATAGCAAGCCCGAGCGAGACCAACCTGACCTCGACCGTGCTCGACCCTTCCTTGCGGATCCTGCTCCTGACGGCAGCGAATATCGGCACCGGCACGAGCACCAGCGCCATGGCGCTGGCCGCCCAGTTGGCGCAGATGAGCAGCGGCCGTGTGCTGCTGGTGGACGCCAGCCGGTCGCCGCGCAACCTCAGCCAGCAGCTGTCGCTGCAAAAAGAGCGCGGCTTCAGCGACCTGCTGTTCAACAGCCTTTCTCCGCCGCTGTTGCAGGACTGCGTGGTGCAGGTTTCCAGCCTGCCCTTCGACGTGCTGCCCAACGGTCGCCTGGGCCATAACGCCGAGCGCCTGAGCCCCGAGCGACTGCGCCCGCTGTTCAGGCAACTGGCCGCGCAGTACCGCTTCGTGGTGATCGACGCCGACGCGGTGTATTCGGCCACCGACACCCTGGTCATGGGCACTCAGGTGGACGGCGTGGTGCTGGTGGTGCGGGGCGAGGACACCCGCTGGGAAGTCGCCCAGGCCGCCCGGCAACGCTTGGCCCAGGCCGGCGCGAAGGTGGTCGGCAGCGTGTTCAATCGCCGCAAGTACTACATGCCCAAGTGGCTCTACAACAACCTGTAAGCCTGCAAAAGGATGACGAGATGAACGCCAGAATGCTTGTCCTGCTGTTGCTGCCGCTTGCCGGTTGCTCCAGCACCACCGATACCCGCTCGATGCCGGTGCAGATCCTCACGGCCGCGCCGGCCAACGCCCAGGCCACCGACATGCCCAAGGTCGAACAGACCCTGCGGCCCCAGGACGTGCTGGATGTGATTTTTCATATCAGCACCACCGCTTCCCAGGCTTATCGTGTACAGCCGGGCGACCAGGTAGCGCTGAACTTTACCGCCGCCAGCCAGCTCAACGGCACGCAACAGGTGATGCCCGACGGCAGCATCGAACTGCCGGGCGCCAACACCTCGGTGAAACTCGCCGGCCTGACCACCGACGAGGCCCGCCTGGCGGTACAGCGAGCCTATGACCAGAAGATGCTGTTCCAGCCCAATCGCAACCAGTTGACGGTGCTGGTGACCAGTCCGCTGGCCGGCGAGACGACCCTGCGCAATACCCTGACCCACCCTGGCACCGGCATGAGCCGGGAAATCACCGTGGGCCGGGACGGTTACGCCAGCTTTCCGGAAATCGGCGCCGTACCGCTGCAGGGCATGACCGTCACCCAGCTGGAAACCTTCCTCAACGAGCGTTACGCCAATCTGCCCGGACGCATGACCGTCGATGTGCTGCTCAAGTCCACCGCCGGCAATGAAATCTATGTCCTCGGTGAAGTGGCCCAGCCCGGTTCCTATCCGATCCGCCGGCCCATCTCGGTACTGGAAGCCCTGACCCTGGCCCGTGGCGCAAACGTCAAGGCCCGGCTCGACTCGGTGGTGATCATGCGCCGCAACGGCAATCAGGTCGAAGCCCGCCACTACGACGTCGAAAAAGCCTTGAGCGGCGACGCCTCGCAAATCGCCTACCTGCAGCCCGAAGACATGCTCTTCGTGCCCAAGACCGGGCTGGCCAAAGCCGGCGAAACGGCCCGCCAATTGGCCGACGTGGTGCTGTTCCAGGGCGTGGGGTTCGGCTTCGGCTACCGCGTCGACAACAAAGGCAGCGACAACTGAGATTCAGGTGACCGATCATGAACCCCAAGGAAAATTATCTGCACGAGTTTTTCAGGATCTTCTTTGCCAACAAGCAGTGGGTGAAGCGCATCTTCCTGATTTTCGCCGTGATCGCCCTGGTGCTGCCATTGATGCTCAAGCAGAGCTTCGATATCACCGCCCAGGTGATCGTCCAGTCGAAAAAACTCTCCCAGGGCGACGCCACCACGTCGCTGAACCAGGAAAACGCCACGTTTATCCCGCC
This sequence comes from Pseudomonas sp. Z1-29, assembly GCF_051131995.1. Lineage (NCBI taxonomy): Bacteria > Pseudomonadati > Pseudomonadota > Gammaproteobacteria > Pseudomonadales > Pseudomonadaceae > Pseudomonas > Pseudomonas sp. Z1-29. The sequence goes on from NZ_CP071645.1 coordinate 3,960,725, forward strand.
GTCCCTGGCGGACATGGAAACCGAGAGCAATATCCTCCGCTCGCCGGCGTTGATTCGCCAGACCATCCAGACCCTGCGCGACCAGGGCGAGTACACGCCAAGCCCGGGCATCCTCAACAAATGGGTCAGCGAGCCGCTCAAGCGCTACATCACCCAGCCGCTGCGTGAGTATGTGGTCAACCCGTTGCGCGACGGCCTGGGGCTTGAGGTCGATCCGGTGCGCGACACAATGCTCGATACGCTGACCGATCAGGCCATCGAAAATCTGAAGATCGAAACCCTCCCCGGCTCCAATGTCATTTCCATCGTCTACAGCTTCGGTGACCCGGCCCAGGGCACGCGGTTCGTCGCGCAACTGCTGAAGAACTACCTCACCGGCCGCCAGGAACTGCAATCGATCGAACTGCCGCAGACCTTCTACGAGCAGAAAAAAGCCCAATACCAGACGCGTCTCGACGGCCTCGAAGACAAACGACTCGGGCTGCTCGAGGGCATCGGTTCGTCCGATCCGAAGGAAGAAGTCACTTTCCGCCTGAACGCCATCAATACCGAAGAGCAGGCGCTGAACCTCTATCAGGATCGCCTGCTGCAAAGCCAACGCTGGCTCGACTACCTCAAGAGCAGCCTGGCGGCGACGACCAGCTCGCGGTTCAACGACTACACCTTCCCGTTCACCTTCACCACCACGGTGGACAACATCGCCTTCGAAGACCGGGAAATCCGCCAGTTGGGTGAGCAATTGACCGGCCAGGTCAGCCGCTACATGAATGACCTGGCGATTTTCCAGCCCGGCAGCGAACCGATGCTGCTGGCCCGGGAGCAGATCGTGCGGACCCGCCAGCAGTTTCTAAAAGTGGTGAACAACCGCATCCAGGAACGCACCACCGATCTTGCGGTGGTCAGCTCGGTGATCGAGCAGAAAAAAGCGCGCATCGGGGCGTTCAAGGAGCGCATCCACCAGTTGCAGGAAACCCAGAGCAAGCTGCGGCAGATGGACACCGAGATCAACGCTCTGCACGCGGCGTTCTCCACCTACGCCCAGCGATTCGCCGAAGCCAGCACCGCCCGCTCGCTGGACAACGACCTGTCCAACGCCCGGGTCCTGAGCCCGCCTTTCGAACCGACCGCCGCGGCATTTCCCAAGCCGATGCTGATCATTGTGTTCGGCCTGTTCAGCGGCCTGCTGCTGGCCATCGCCCTGGTCTATGTGCGTGAGTTCTTCGACCATCGCTTCAAGCATCCGGCGCAGATCACCCAGCAACTGGATCTGCCGGTGTTGCTGGTGATCAACGAGCAGTCACCCGAGCAGGTCAATCCGCATCGCAACTGGAGCTTGCCCAGCCTTGTCCATTGGGTGAGAAATTGAACGCGCCGTTCGGCCCGTCCCACCGCAGCAGCCCCCTGTCGATCATTCATCTGCTCGACAGCGGCGGCTTCTACGGGGCCGAGCGGATGCTGCTCGATCATTGCCTGGCCACGCCCGGCCAGCACCAGGTGGTGTTTTTGGCGGCGCCGCCGACCTTGATCACGCGCTTTCGCCAGGCCGGGGTCGATTGCCGTCACTGCGCCAACTGGGCCGAGCTGCTGCAGCATTTGCGGCAACGGCGCGCCGAACGACCGCTGATCAACACGCACAACTTCAAAGGCCTGTTGTTCGGCTGGGCCGCGGCCACGCTGCTGCGCCTGCCCCTGGTGATTACCCAGCACGGCTTTACGCCGCGCAGCACCAAGCAGCGTTTCTATACCTGGCTGAGCCTGCAACTGTGCCGCACCGCCTCGGTCAAGCGAGTGGTATGCGTGGCCGAAAGCATCGCGGCGTTGCACCGCCAGGCCAGCGTGCAGGCGGACAAACTCGACGTGATTCCCAACGGTCTGCCGGCGGTCGCCACACCCCTGCCGCATCGCGATGACCGGCAGCGCTGGCGGGTCGGCTACGTCGGCCGCTTGAGCAGCGAAAAAGGCCCGGACCTGTTTCTCGACGCCATGATCCCGCTGTGCCAGCGCCATGCTTCGCTGCACGCGGTGATGCTCGGCGACGGCCCGGAACGCCAGCTCCTGCTCAAGCGCATCACCGATGCCGGGCTGCCCACGCGCATCGAATTGCCTGGCTACCAGACCGACATGAATGCCTGGTGGAGCCGCCTCGATGTACTGGTGATCAGCTCACGCACCGAGGGCACGCCGATGATTCTGCTCGAAGCCATGCAAGCCGGAGTGCCGGTGGTGGCGTTCGGCGTCGGCGGCATTCCCGATGTCGTGCAGGACCGCCATAACGGCCTGCTCGCCACGCCCGCCGACAGCGACGAGCTGGCTCGGCAGATCGAGACACTGTTCAGCGAACCACCGCTGGCGCAGATCCTCGCCGACAACGCACGGCGCACCCAACGCGACCGCTACGACCTGCGCACGCTGGCCGAACGCTGGTCGCAACTGTATATCCGCACCGCACGGGAGGCCCGGCCATGATTGTCCCGCTCTCGATCGTCAGTCTCTTGGGCCTGGTTTGCCTGATGTTGCTGGCCAGCCCTTATCCGTACCTGGCACCCGGCGCGGTGCTCGGCCTGGTCGGTGTTGCCGTGCTCTATCGCAAGCCCGGCTGGGGCTTGCTGGGGATTGCCGCGCTGGTGCCGTTCGAAGGCCTGTTCAAGGAAAACGCCTTTTCCGGCAGCAAGTTCCTCGGGCTGGCGCTGATCCTGATCCTGGCGTTGCAACTGGCCCTGCATCAGATTCCCGCCACTCGCCTGCGCAGCAACATCTGGAAGCCGCTGATCGGCTTCATGCTGTTCTATGGCCTGAGCCTGCTGCTATCGGAAAACCCGGGCCTCTCCACCACCCACTTCCGGGAACTGGCGGTGGGCCTGGTGCTGTTCGCGATCACCCTGCTGATCGGCCGCGAGCTGAACCTGGACCTGTTCTGCCGGTTGGTCACCCTGAGCGTCACGACGACCTGCGTGCTGGCGATGTTCTCCGCCCGGTACCAGGATCAGGGCCGCGCTTCCGGCCTGTTGGAAGATCCGAACACCTTCGCCCTGCTGATCGCCTTCACCGTGCCGCTGGCGTTGTTGCTGATGGTGCGCAGTCCGAACCTGCTGCACCGGTTGTTCTGGGGTGGCTGCTTCATCCTGCTGCTGGGCGGCATGACCAAGACCGAATCGCGTTCGGGACTGGTGGTGCTGCTGCTCAGCCTGATGATCGGCTTGTATCACTACCGCGCGCAGCTGCCGCGCATCCGCCCACGGCACCTTGGCTTCGCGATGCTCGGGCTGGCGCTGCTGATTCCCCTGGCAATCGCGGTGATGCCGGCCGGCTACGTGGCGCGCATCCAGTCACTGAGCATCCTCAGCGCTGGCGCCAGCGCGCACAAGGACGAATCCCTGGGCCGCCGCGCCTCGTACATTGTCGTCGGCAGCCAGATGCTTCGCGAAAATCCGCTGCTCGGCTCAGGTCCCGGAACGTTTCCCCTGCACTACGCCCCCACCGGTTACGCCAAGGCTTTCTCGGCCAACCGCAAGCTGGGGGACCTGTATCGCCGGGCGCATAACACCTACCTGGAAATCTTCAGCGAGATCGGCATTCCCGGCGGGTTGATGTTTGTCGGCATGATCGGCCTGGGTCTCTACAACCTGTTGCGCGCACGCCAGCTCTGGCTCCAGCGGCGGGACTGGGCGCAGGCGGACCTGCTGACGCACCTGGGCATGAGTTTCCTGTCGCTGGCGTTGTTCCTGATGTTTCTCAGTGCACCGAACCACAAGTTGCTGTGGATCATGCTGGGCTTGACCAGCGTATTGCGCTACGACGCCGAACGGTCCGCGCCGCAGGAGACCCGTTGATGAAACGCGTGAGCATTGTGATCCCGATGTACAACGAGGCCCGGCACATCGGCCGCACGTTGCTGGCGGCGCAGGAAGCTGCGCGCCAGGCGCAGCTGGAGTGCGAGCTGATCGTGGTCGACAACGGCTCGGACGACCATGGCCCGCGCATCGCCAACGAATTGGGCGCCCGGGTGCTGATCGTGCCCGGCGTGCACATCGGCGCCCTGCGCAATCGTGGCGCGGCGGCCGCCAGCGGCGACTGGCTGGCATTCATCGATGCCGACATCGAAATGCCCGCCGACTGGCTCAGGTTGTTGATCGAAATCGAAGGTCGCCAGGGCGATGTGCTCGGTCTCGACCTGGATACTCCCGAGCAGGCGCCGTGGTTCGCCCGGGCCTGGCAACGGCGCGGCCAACGCCCGGGGTCGCGTCCGCTGCACCGGGTGCAGTGGCTGCCCAGTGCCAACCTGCTGATGCGCCGCGCCTGGTTCGATCGCGTCGGTGGCTTCGATGAAACCCTGCGCACCGGTGAGGACAAGGATTTTTCCCTGCGCCTGCGCCAGGCCGGAGCGCAGTTGTTGCTGGTGAGCGAAAGCCTTGCCCTGCACTGGGGTTACGAAGGCAGCTGGCGCGAGTGGATGAGCAAGGAACTGTGGCGCCAGGGCAGTCACTGGCAGCTGCTGCGCAGCCACGGGCCGAGCCTGCGGCTGTTGCGCTTCCCCGCCTTGTCCATCGGTGCCTGGGGCCTGGATTTCCTGGCGCTGGTCGCGCTGTTCCAGGGCCAGGCGCGCCTGGGGCTGATGCTGCTGTTGACCAGCACATTGCCGGCCCTGGTTCTGAGCCTGCGCCAGAGCCAGCGCGACCCGCGCCTGACCTTGCAACTGTGGGCCCTGCATGGGGTGCGCCTGCACCTGACCGGCGCGGCGCTGCTGCTCAATCTTTTTCAATGGAACGTCAGGAGACCTGCCCGTGGCTGAGTTTTTCTATTGGTCTTGCCTGTTGCTGCCGGTGTACGCGTACCTCGGCTACCCGCTGTTGCTGACCTTGCTGGCGCCGCTGTTTCCGCTACGGCGCTACACCACGGCAGTGCCGATGGACGTGAGCATTGTGATTGCCGCCCACAACGAGGCGCGGCACATCGAAGAAAAATTGCGCACGCTGCTGGCTCAGGATTATCGCGCGCGCTCGCTGCAAATCATCCTCGCCAGCGACGGTTCCACCGATGACACGGTGGCCTGCGCACGCAAGGTCAGCGATCCGCGGATCAGCGTGCTCGACCTGCCGCGCCAAGGCAAGGCTGCCGCCCTCAACACGGGCGTGGCCCATAGCAGCGGCGAAATCCTGGTGTTCACCGACGCCGACAATCAATGGGCCCACGATACCCTCGGCCACCTGTTGGCGCCGCTGGCCGACCCGGAAGTCGGCGCCTGCGCCGGGCACATGGAAATCCCCGTGCCAGGCAAGGGCCTGAGCCTGGGCGACAGCCTGTATCGGCACTACGAAGGCTGGCTGCGTCGGGTCGAGAGCCGCACCGGCTGCATGGTCTCCGCCGACGGTGCTCTGCTGGCCCTGCGCCGGGAGTTGTTCCAGGCGATACCGGCGCAAGTCAACGATGACTTTTTTCTCAGCACCTGTGCGCCGGTGGCCGGCAAGGCGATCGTCTACGCCCCGCTCGCCCGAGTGACCGACCAGGGCGTGGACGAAGCCGACAAGCAGTTCCGCCGGCGCCAGCGGGTCACCGTCGGTGGGCTGCAGAGCCTGGCCCAGCGCCGGGAACTGCTCAATCCCTTGCGCCATGGGCTCTACGCCATTGGCTTGATCAGCCACAAGTTGATCCGCCGCCTGGCGCCGGTGTTGCTGGTGCCGCTGCTGCTGAGCAACGCCTGGCTGTGGAACGAGCATGGGTTCTATCGCCTGAGCCTGGTGGCGCAGTTGCTCGGTTACGCCATCGCCTTGATCGGGTTGCTGGACGTCGGCCACCGTCTGCCCAGGCCTTTCCGCCTGGCCGCGTTCGTGCTGGTGACGTTGGCGGGCATGAGCATCGGGTTGTGGCAGTTTCTGCGCGGCCACCGCTATAGCCAATGGAATCCCGAGCAGAACCGCTAAGGAGCAACGCCGATGTCGATCAAACACGTCTTCAAGCGCACCGGCGGCTGGCTGTACCTGAACACGTCGATGGGGCGCCATCCCTTGCGTGGCGCCGGCGTGATCCTGATGTTGCACCGGGTGTTGAACAACGACCGCGCCGCCGAACTGCCGCATCGCAACGAGCTGTGCGTGGGGCCTGACGCGTTCGAACACCTGTTGATCTGGCTGCAACGGCATTTTGAATGCGTGCCGTTGATGAGCTTGCTGCTGGCCGACCCGGAAAGCGTTCCGAACCGTCCGCGGGTGGCCCTGACGTTCGACGATGGCTGGCGCGACAACGCCATGAATGCCTTTCCCCTGCTGCGCCAGTACCAGGTGCCTGCGAGCATTTTCCTGTCCACCGATTTTGTTGGCAGCCGCCAGCATTTCTGGTGGGAAAGCATCGGCGAAACCCTCTGGGGCAGCCATGGGCAGCTGGCGCGGCATTCGCTCATCGAACATTTGCAGCAGGTCGGCCGGCCATTGCCGGTGCTGCTCGATGACATCGACGACGAGCGCCGCAGCCTGGCGCTGCTGCATTTCCTGCAAAGCCTGAAAACCCTCGATGCGCGAACCCTGAGCGATCTCACCGAGGCCTGTCCGCAGGGCTCGCAACCCCAGGCATTGGACTGGACCCAGGTGCGCATGCTCGAAGATTCCGGCCTGATCCGCTTCGGCCCCCACGGTGCCAGCCATGCGATCCTGACCGGGCTGGACGACCAGCGTTTGCACGAGGAACTGACCCGCAGCTGGATAGCTTTGGAAAATGGCTGCGCGCAACCCTTGCCGGTGTATTGCTACCCCAACGGTGATCATGATGCACGGGTACGCGAGCAGGTGGCGGCCCACGGTTTTCCGTTTGCCCTGGGCACCGAGGCCGGGCTGTATCGCCACGATGGCGACCCCTTGAACCTGCCACGCTTCGGCGTCAGCCAGCGCAATGCCTGCCACCCCGAGTTGCTGGCCTGGCGCATCCGCCGAGGAGCCCGCTCATGAGCCGAGCCCATTACCTCAAGCATCTGGCACTGAGCATGGGCACGCGCCTGGCGATGATCGCTCTGCGCCTGCTGCGCAACGTGTTGCTGGCAAGGATCCTCGGGCCCAGCGAGCGTGGGCTGTTTGCATTGCTCAGTACCCTGCCCGACCTGATCAGCGCCGCCACCAGCGGTGGCCTGAATTCCGCCGTCGGTTACCAGGCGGCGCAGCAGCGCTCGATGGGCTTGTTGCTCAGCCAGGTGCTGGTGTTCGGTTGTTTGTTGGCCGGGTTGTTGACCTTGTTGGTGGTGGCGCTGGTGCGGGAATTCGGCGGTGAGCTGGACATCACCACGCAATTGGGATTGCTGGCCTGGCTGCTGTTGCTGGCCGTACCGCTGACCGTGCTCAAGAGTGGCCTGCTGACGCTGCACAATGCCTCGGGTGGCGTGGGCGCATTCAATGCATTGCGGCTGATGGAATCGCTGGCACCGCTGTTGTTGTTCGTGGCGCTGTTCTGGATGTGGCAAGACAAAGCGCTGGAGGCGGCGCTGATCAGTTGGCTGGCGGGCTTGAGCCTGGTGGTGCTGGCCGGCTGGATGTGGTTGCGCCGCGATCATGCGGTCGAGCTGCAGTGGGACCGCGCCGGCCAGAACGAGCTGTTGCGCTACGGCGCCCGCAGCCATCCGGACCTGCTGTTCCAGCAAGTGGTGCTGCGCTCGGATTTCCTGTTCATCGGCGCCCTGCTGGGCAGCACGGCGCTGGGGCATTACGCCATGGCCAGCGCCGCGGCGGAACTGCTGCTGATCGTGCCGGAAGCGGTCACCACGCCGCTGATGAAACGCCTGCTGCAGCAAGACCGCGACATGCAGCGCCTGACCCCGCTGGCCTTGCGCCTGACCGCCACAGTGATGCTCGGTGCCTGCCTGGGCATGGCGCTGATTGGCGAATGGTTGATCGTCACTCTGTTCGGCGCCGCCTATCAACCGGCCTACCCGGCCCTGCTGGCGCTGCTGCCGGGGCTGTTCGGGCTCTGCTACGCAAGCATCCTGCGCCTGGATCTGCTGGGCAAGGACCGACCCGGCACGGTGTCGCTGCTGATGGGCGTCGGCGCGCTGCTGAACCTGGCGCTCAACCTGGTCCTGATACCGCGCTACGGCATCGTCGGCGCGGCCGCCGCGTCGTCGATCGCCTATCTGGGGGTAACGCTGGCGCTGCTGGGCATGTACTGCCGCCTCAGCGGCGTGGCGCTGTGGCAGACACTGATCATCCTGCCCAGCGATTTGCTGCCGATGCGCCAGATGCTGCTGGGGAAATCCGCGTGAACACCGCCGCCCGCCAGACCGCCATCGCGAGCAAGCTCGCTCCCACAGGGTCCAGGGTTGGCAACGGTATTTATATCCACCACACCTCCCCTGTGGGAGCGGGCTTGCTCGCGAAAGCGCTGGGTCAGCTGGCGGTGATGTTGGAGGTGACGGCCCCTTCGCGAGCAGGCTCGCTCCCACAGGGGGGCGGGGTTGGGTATGGTATTTGTGTTCACCACATTCCCACTGTGGGAGCGAGCCTGCTCGCGAAAGCGCTGGGTCAGTTGGCTGGGAGGTTGAAGGTGATGGCCTCTTCGCGGGCAACCCCGCTCCCACAGGGGGGCGCGGTTGGGCAGGGTATTTGTGTTCACCACATTCCCACCGTGGGAGCGAGCCTGCTCGCGAAAGCGTTGGGTCAGCTGGCTGGGAGGTTGAAGGTGACGGCCTCTTCGCGAGCAGGCTCGCTCCCACAGGGGGCTGGGGTTGGGCTCGGTATTTGTGTTCACCACAGACCACCTGTGGGAGCGAGCTTGCTCGCGATGGGGCCCGTGGGGTGCATGGGAAAAATCGGCGCCGGTCTGTGCCTTCTGGCCCTCGCAGCCTCGGCCCATGGCGCGTCCATGCAATGGACCGGCATCCGCGACGGCAGCCTGTACCTGCAGACCGACCAGCCAAGCACTGTGACCGTGCGCTGGGTGCCCGCCTGGCAGGCCGATGCCAATACCGAACACCTCTACCTGCTCGACGGCCAGGGGCGGCTGGCCGGTGAGCGCCTGGTCGAGGCGGCACAGACCCGTGGCGAGCAGCAGTGGCCGCTGCGGCCTGGTGCCGCCAGTTATCGCCTGGAAATTCCCGGCTACAGTTTCCGCCGCTATACGGTAGAGCACGACGCGCGCACCCGTGCCCTGTTCGCTCCGGCCAAAGTGCATTTCAGCGCCGAAGCCCACGATGGCGACGAGTTGTACTTCAAGGTGGCGGCCGGCGAACGCGCAGTGCTGGCGGGTAAATTCCATGGCGGTGTGCACGCGCTGCAAGCCCGGCGCGTCGGCGACGGCAAACAGCTCCAGCTGAATCTCAAACCGTATCGCGCCTATTGGCAGTTCGACCAGATCGCCCTGCCGGTGGCGGATGTCGAGCAAACCTGGCGTCTGCACTTGCAAGGCAACGGCAAGGTAGCGTTCTGGCTCGACGGTAGCGCCAACCTGTTCGCCCAGGACCCGGCGCAGTTGCAGCCGCTGCGCCAGGATCCGGGCCAAACCCACCTGACCCTTCATGACGATGTGCTCGGCCCCACCCCCAGCCTGGGCATGTCCCTGCCCTATGTGTTGCCGCCACCGTCCGCCTACGCGGTGATCGATACCCTCAAGCCCCGAGCGGCCACCTACTACAGTTTCGTCGATGTCACGGCGGCCAAGGCCGACCACGAAGATGCGTTCCGGCGCCTGTACCAGGATCGCTTCGGCATCACCCGGGACATTACCCTCTTGGCCGGCAGCCAACGCAAGGCCGATCTGCGCGCCGACCGGACCAGCAGCAGCGGCTTGCAAGCCTGGCTCGACACGACCCGCGCCCTGGGCGGCAAGGGCCTCCATTACCTGAGTTTCGCCGACGAGCCGAACCTCAACTATCCGGACTTCGCCAGCTTCCAGCAGATGTTCGAAAGCCTGGCCGCCCAGGTCCGCGCCAACGACGCCAATGCCCGCGCCGGAGTGCGCATCGCCATGCCGGCCAGCTCCCGATTCACCAATGGCCCGCTGGCCGAAAACGCGGCGGATCGGCGCGGCATCGATTGGGCACGGCGCCTGCTGGAAACCTCCGGCGACCGGATCGACGCCCTGGCCTGGCATGAATGGATGGTCCGCGACTTGCTGGCGACCCGGGTCTATCGCAACAGCGTCCGCCAGGCCGCCGACCTGGTGGGCCTGGACAGCCAGGGCCGGCCGCGCAAGGCCTTGCTGCTGGATCAGACCAACATTTCCAGCGGCTCGAGCCTCAGCCCCTACGATCAGGAAACGCACTACGCCGCGCTGTGGTGGGCGTCGGTGGCGATCAACGCCTCCGCCGACGGCTGGCTGGACATGCTCAACTGGTTTCAGTCCGCCGACGAGCCGCAATACCCCAAAGGCATGGTGCGAGTGCTGGAGAACCAGCGCTTCGAACTCAAGCCGGTGGGCCTGGCCCAGCAATTCATTCAGCAGCACTGGCTCGACCAGGTGCTGCGCCTGGACAACGACGCGTTTGAAGTCGACGCGCTGGCCATGGCCACCGGGCAGCAGCGCAGCCTGCTGGGCGTGAACAAAAGCACTCGCGCCCATCAAGTCAGCCTGCAGGGCGCGGGCTGCCCGCAGCCCGGCGCCAGCCTGATGTATTTCGGCCCGGACAACATCAGCCGCAATGCCCCGTTCAACTGCAAGGCCGGCCAGGTCGGATTTCTCTTGCCAGGAGAAACCGTATTCGCCCTGCGCTGGACTGCCACCCTTCCCCCCCAACCCGCTATCCGTCAGGAGGCTCCATGAACGCTCTGCAAAAATTGCGTGATCGCATTCAGAAAAAAGGCCTGCGTTCCGTTTTCAAACTGCTGGTACGTCGCTTCGTGTTTTTCCATTCGCAACTGGTATGGCTGGAACACGATGTGAGAATCCCGCTGCGGCCGCACACCCTCAGGCCCTACCCACCGGTACGTCGCGAGTTCATCACCGTCGAAAACGCCGACGCTTTCGCCAGGCATTTCGGCGACCGCGTCGAAACCATGCGCGAGCTGGCCGCCGAAGGTTATACCGGCCTGATGTACCTGGACGACAAGGGCGACACCGTGGGCTTCGTCTGGGCCAGTACACGAGACTATTTTGACCGCCATTTCTATGGCTGCTGGTTCCCGGTCAAGCCTGGCGAATACTTCCAGTTCGGCGGAGAAATGATCCGTGCGTACTGGGGCTCCCAGCTGTCGGCGGACGTACAGACCGACATGTGGAAAGTCATGGCGGACAAGGGCTGCGAAAAAATGGTCGATGTTTGCGACTTGCAGAACACCCCAGCGATCAAGATGCACATCCGCATGGACTTCCAGGAGTGCGGCCAGATCACCCATGTGTATTGCCTGTTCGGTCGCTTCCGGTTCTTCCGCGACACGTTCTACAGCGGCTCGGTACTCGACGCCTTCCGTAAACCGGCCCGGCCGGTTGCATCGGCTGCGGCGGCCTGACGTCCATGGCGATCCGGTTCCAGTGGTGTCGCTCCATGAGCGCGGCGGAGTTTCCTGCAACGGCTTATGAAGAGCTGCGGACCCAGGTGGTCGACGCTACGCCGTTCAATACGCTGGCCTGGTTGCAAGCGGCGGAGTTTGCCCTCGCGCCCGACCAGCAACTCCATGTGCTGCTGGGCTGGCAGGACCAGACACTGTGCCTGTGCCTGCCTCTGGTCGCGGGGCGCGAGCGCATCGGCGGGCTGCGCTTTCGGGTGTTGCATCACTTGGGGTTTCCACTGGCTGACCGTATCGCCCTGTTGGTGCGCCTGGACGCCGACGCCATGGGCCAGGCGCTGATACAGATCCGCCAGCAGGTGCCCCACGCGTTGCTGCAATTGAATGAAGTGATCGAGCCGGTCGGCGAACAAAGTGTGCTCAGTGCCTGGATGGCGCAGAGTTCCACCGGCGAACGGCGGCTCAGTTGCCGGGTCCCGGTGCACCTGATCAGCGACAGTGACCATCAGGAAATCACCGGCGATCCGCGTTACAAGTTGCGCCGCGCGCGCAAGCGGATCGCCGCTTGCGGTGCCGAAATACGTCGGGTGACGCCGGATGCCATCGGCATGGGGCAACTGCTGCGGGCTCTCGCTGAAGTCGAGGCGGCCAGTTGGAAAGGCGAGGAAGGTGTCGGCATCTTCGCCGACCCCGGGCGCCGGCAATGGATGAACCTTGCCTTCACCGCCCTCGCCGCCCAAGGCCTGGTGCGGGTGGTGATGCTGGAGCTGAACGGCGAGTGCATCAGCTATCGCCTCGGCCTGCTCGACCAGGGACGGCTGTATGACTACAACCTGGCGTTCCTGCCGCGGCACGCCGACCTGGGCAGCGGCCGGGTCTTGCTCGAAGAGTGGATCCGCTGGGGGCTGGACGAGAACTGGCGGTGGATCGATGCATCGCGCGTCAGTCTGGAGAATTCCAGCCATCAACTGCACGAACGCATGACCGGCCAACTTGAGCACTGGCGCTGGAGTTTCTATTCCTGGCGGCCCGATGGCCTGCTCCTGGGGTTCGCCCTGCGGCTATGGAAAAGCCTGAAGCCCTGGCTCGGCAAGCGCCGCGCCAAAGCGCCCGCGACAACGTCGCCCACTGCCAAAAAGCCGGAGGACACGCATGCCTCGCCAAGTGATCGTCAACGCTGATGACTTCGGGCTCAGCCTCGATGAAAACGACTTGATTCTGCGAGCCTTCGAGGCAGGCGTGATCAGCTCCGCTACGGCCATGGCCAACATGCCGGGGTTTGACCAGGCGTGTGAGCTGGCCCGACACCCACTGCTTGAAGGGCGCATCGGCCTGCATTTCAATCTCAGCTACGGACCGCCGCTGAGTCAGGCAATCAGGACACGGCAGACATTCTGCAATGCAACCGGCGAATTCGACCTCAACCTGTCGCGCTACAGCCTGCGGCTGAGGACGGATGATCTGGCGGCCGTGGAAGAAGAACTCCAGGCGCAGTGGCAATACTGCCTGGACCGTGGCCTGCGTCCGAGCCATCTGGACTCTCATCAGCATGTACATAACATCTGGCCCGTTGGCGAACTGGTGGCTCGCTTCGCCGCCCGGCAAGGCGTGCCCATGCGCCTGGCACGTAACCTGGGACCGAACCTGAGCGTCGCCAAACGCATCTTCAAAACCCTGCTCAACCGCCGCCTGCGCAGGCTCTGCGGCGCAACGGCGGATTATGTCTGCACGCCAGCGGACCTGCATCACGCGGCGCCACCGAAGCATGGTTCGCTGGAAGTGATCGTTCATCCGCTGCAACTGGACGGGGATTTTGGCGACGCCAGCCTGGCCCTCGACAACTCGCTGACCCAAGTGCTGCACAGGCGCCTGGCGGGGGTGCCGAAGGTGGGGTATGGCGAGAGTGGGCGGGAGTTTGAGCGAGTTGAGTTTGGGGATCTGTACTGACAACGACCCACCAAAGGCTGGTTTGCCGCAGACCCTGTGGGAGCGAGCCTGCTCGCGAAAGCGGAGCGTCAGTCAATGATGATGTCGACTCACCGGGCGCCTTCGCGAGCAGGCTCGCTCCCACAGGGATAACGGTGCTCCGCTTTCCTCAACTGCCCAGGCACGCTCGGGCCAGGGAGGCCCGCCGATCAATGGCTTCGCACAGCCGACGCTTCTGCGTCTCCCAGACGTCGGCCTCGACCCGGGCCGAACGCATCAGCGCCAGCATCGCTTCCTTGGCGTGGACGTACTCTGCCCAGGCATCCCGGATCTTGAGGTTGCGGCGCTCTTCATCGCTCATGTCCATGCGCCTCAGGGCCAGGGTGCATTCGTCGCGGATCAATGGCCCAAGGGTCATCTGAATCTTGTGGGGCGCCTTGAAACATCCGCTACCGGCGACGATGTCCCCGGCCCGGGCCAAGCCCCATTCGAGCGCTTGGCACAACGGTTCGCGCAACGCGCGATCATGGAATTCCTCGACCCAGACGGATCCGTTCGGCCGATAAACACAGATGAATAGTTGCGTCACGCTCTGCTGGTTGATCCGCGCCTGGACCTCGACCTGCGTGCCGTCCTCTAGGACCTCTTCGTGGTTGCGCCCCGCCAGCCGACGGTTCACCCACAGCCAATACGCTGCGCTTCTACGTCGCATCCCGTTGCCCTCCCCCTAAGGAACAGGGAGTAAGGCACACGGATGGGACAAATTCCAGCGATGCAAAGCGGGCTTCTGACGAATGACAGTCGCCACTCAGCGGCCGAGCTTTTTCTCCACCTGCCCGACCTTGTCGCGCAATTTTTCAGCGTCCTGCTCATGGCTCTTGATCGACTTGGGCGTGATCGTCTTGTCGACTTTGTCAGTGGCTGGATCCGGGTGGCGCACATCGCGTTCCACGACGTCCACCGGGTCGCCGGCAGCATCCTTGGCTGGCGCATTGTTGCCGACTTGGCTGGATGTTTTCGAATGTTCGCTCGTCATGACATCGTCCTCGACAGGGTTGAGTATTGAATTTCGAGTGGGGCGAAACGGCGAGAGTTCGATCGGGTTGCATGAAGCCCCGCGCCACAGGCAAACCGTCCGAAATCCCTGCGCGCCCTCCGAGGAATCTGCTAAAACGCAGCTTCTGTCCCCGAGTAGCGAATCGCGTCGATGCCTTCATCCTTACTTTCTCGCCTCAGGCAACGCTGGCTGGCCTGGTTGTTCATGGCCGCGATGGTGGTCGGCCTGCCGGTGGGCTGCGCGGTGTTGCAGCACAAGGAACGCGAGCTGGTGTTTCGCATCGAGCCGGGGACGGCGAGCTGGTTCAGTGGCCTTCCCAGCGGCGTGCAGGAGTTCGACCTCAAGCCCAAGAGCTTCAAGGCCGGGGAAAATATCCACGGCTGGTGGTGGCCGGCCGAACGCAAGAACGCGCCCGCCATCCTGTACCTGCACGGCGTGCGCTGGAACCTGACCGGCCAGCTGTTTCGCATCCAGCAATTGCGGGCGCTGGGCTATTCGGTCATGGCGATCGATTACCGTGGCTTTGGCAAAAGCCAAGGGGGGTTGCCCTCTGAAGCCAGCGTGTACGAGGATGCAAGAATCGCCTGGGAACGTCTTGCGGTGCTGCAACCAGACCCGGCCCTGCGCCTGATCTACGGCCATTCCCTGGGCGGTGCCGTCGCGGTGGATCTTGCGGCGGAGCTGGGTCAGGAGGCGGCAAAAAATGGCACCACCGTGCCCGCCCGAGGCCTGGTCATCGAATCGACCTTCACGTCCTTGGGCGATGTCGCCACCGCCATGGCCAACACTTCCCTGCCGGTACGCTGGCTGCTGTCGCAGAAGTTCGATTCCATCGACAAGATCGGCGAGATCAACATGCCGCTGCTGATCGTGCACGGCGCCGCCGACCGCTACGTACCACCACGCTTCAGCGAGCAGCTGTTCAATGCCGCCCGGGAACCCAAGCGTTTGTTGTTGGTGCCGGGCGCCACGCATAACAACAGCATGAGCCTGGCGGGCCGCACGTATCGGCAGGCGTTGGATGCGTTGATGCATACCCGCCCATCCCCGGTGGCCGGAAACGCCCAGGCAAGCCCGGCCAAGGCGGGCTAGATCAACAATCCCCCTGTGGGAGCGAGCCTGCTCGCGAAGGGGCGAGTACATTCAACATCGGGGCGAACTGACACACCGCTTTCGCGAGCAGGCTCGCTCCCACAGGGGATTGGGTTTACTTCAGAACCGGGGGCAAAAAAAACGGCACCCTTCGGTGCCGTTTCTTCATTGCGGGTGCAGATTTACTTACGCGCCGCCTCCCAAGATTTCAGCAGTTCGGCATAGTTGACCGTCTCGCCTTTAGGCTTCTCGTTCGCCAGTTTCGGCTTCGGTGCGCCCGGTTGATCGAACCAGTATTGCGCGTCGCGCTCAGGGTTCATCTTAGGTGCGCAGGTGGCCTGGGCCTTGGAGCGTTCCAGACGCGTCATGATCGCGTCCTGATCCTTGGCCAGCCCGTCGAGAGCCTGTTGCGGGGTTTTCTCGCCACTGGCCGCTTCGGCGATGTGGCTCCACCACAGTTGCGCCAGGCGTGGATAGTCCGGCACGTTGGTCCCGGTTGGCGACCATTGCACACGGGCCGGGCTGCGATAGAACTCCACCAGGCCACCAAGTTTCGGCGCCAGGTCGGTCATCGCCTGGGAGTTGATGTCCGATTCGCGAATCGGCGTCAGGCCAACGATGGTCTTCTTCAGCGACACGGTCTTGGATGTCACGAACTGCGCGTAGAGCCAGGCCGCGAGGCGCTGTTTCTCAGGCGTCGACTTCATGAAGGTCCAGGAACCCACGTCCTGATAGCCCAGCTTCATGCCCTCTTCCCAATACGGACCGCGTGGCGACGGCGCCATGCGCCATTTCGGCGTGCCGTCGGCGTTCATCACTGGCAGGCCCGGCTTGGTCATGTCGGCGGTGAAAGCGGTGTACCAGAAAATCTGCTGGGCGATGTTGCCTTGGGACGGCACCGGACCGGACTCGGAGAAGGTCATGCCCGCCGCTTCCGGTGGCGCGTATTTCTTCATCCAGTCGACGTACTTGGTGGTGGCGAACACGGCGGCCGGGCCGTTGGTGTCGCCGCCACGGGTGACGCTGGAGCCGACCGGATGGCAGTCTTCGACGCGAATGCCCCACTCGTCCACTGGCAAGCCGTTAGGCAGGCCCTTGTCACCGCCGCCGGCCATGGAGAACCAGGCATCGGTGAAGCGCCAGCCCAGGGACGGATCTTTCTTGCCGTAGTCCATGTGGCCATAGACGCGCTTGCCGTCGATCTCCTTGACGTCTTCGGAGAAGAACTTGGCGATGTCTTCATAGGCCGACCAGTTCACCGGTACACCTAGCTCGTAGCCGTATTTTTCCTTGAACTTGGCCTTCAGGTCGGCACGCTCGAACCAGTCGGCGCGGAACCAGTAGAGGTTGGCGAACTGCTGGTCGGGCAGTTGATAGACCTTGCCGTCCGGCGCGGTGGTGAAGGAGATGCCGATGAAATCCTTGAGGTCGAGGGTCGGCGAGGTGAAATTCTTGCCTTCGTTGGCCATCAGGTCGGTGATCGACTCGGTCTTGCCGTAGCGAAAATGCGTGCCGATCAGGTCCGAGTCATTGACCCAGCCGTCGTAGATGTTTTTGTCGGACTGCATCTGGGTCTGCAGCTTCTCCACCACGTCGCCTTCCTGGAGCAGGTCGTGGGTCAGCTGGATCCCGGTGATTTCGTTAAAAGCCTTGGCCAGTACCTTGGATTCATATTCGTGGGTAGCGATGGTCTCCGAGACCACGTTGATTTTCATCCCGCGAAATGGCTCGGCGGCCTTGATGAACCACTTCAGTTCTTCGAGCTGCTGCTCGGCTGTCAGGGTCGACGGCTTGAATTCGCTGCCGATCCATTTTTTCGCGGCGTCTTCATAGGCGTCGGCCCAGGCCGTAGCGCTCAGCCCGCTGAGTGCCAGCATGGCTGCCAATGAAACGCTATGTCGCAGCTTATTGTTTTTATCGAACATAGAGACCTCCTGTTTGGGTTTAAGAGCCTGATCGTCGTCGAACTTTCGCGACTAGCCCCACCGCATCACTGCCAACAGCCACACCAGAGACAACGCGAACGCTATCCAGATGCTCCAGTCGGTAACGCCGATCACCAGCAGGTGCAGGTAGGCGCTACCGAGAAGACCGATAAACAACCGATCGCCACGGGTCGTGGCAATCGGCAGGAAACCACGCCGAGGGATACTCGGCGAACGCAATTCCCATGTCGTCATGCCCGCCAGCAGCAAGGCAATGACCCCAAAAAACGTCGCCGTCGGGGCGGTCCAGTTCATCCATTCCATCATCGACTCCTCAGACCCGGCCCAGGGCAAAGCCCTTGGCCACGTGGTTGCGAACGAACCAGATCACCAGCATGCCCGGCAGGATGGTCAACACCCCTGCCGCCGCCAGCACGCCCCAGTCAATACCGGACGCCGACACCGTGCGGGTCATGACCGCCGCGATCGGCTTGGCATTCACCGAGGTCAGTGTCCGGGCCAGCAACAGCTCGACCCAGGAGAACATGAAGCAGAAAAACGCCGTGACGCCGATGCCGGAACCGATCAACGGGATAAAGATCTTGGCGAAGAACTTGGGGAAACTGTAGCCGTCAATGTAGGCGGTCTCGTCAATTTCTTTCGGCACGCCGGACATGAAGCCTTCAAGGATCCACACCGCCAACGGCACGTTGAACAGACAGTGGGCCAAAGCTACGGCGATATGGGTGTCGAACAGGCCGATGGACGAGTACAGCTGGAAGAACGGCAACAGGAAAACCGCCGGTGGCGCCATGCGGTTGGTCAGCAGCCAGAAGAACAGATGCTTGTCGCCAAGAAAGCGGTAGCGCGAGAACGCATAGGCCGCCGGCAGCGCGACCGCCAGGGAAATCACCGTGTTCAGGCTCACGTAGTACAGCGAGTTGAGGTAACCGGTGTACCAGCTCGGATCGGTGAAGATCACTTTGTAGTTCTGGAAGGTGAAATCCTGTGGCCACAGCGTCAGGCCACCGAGGATTTCGGTGTTGCTCTTGAACGACATGTTCAGCAGCCAGTAGATGGGCACCAGCAGGAACAGGATGTAGATCAAAAGCGGAATCAGCTTTCTCTTGCTCATTGTGCGGGCCTCAACGGTTGGCGTCGGAGTGCGTCATGGCGGTATAGAACAGCCAGGACACCAACAGAATGATCAGGAAGTACACCAGGGAAAACGCCGCCGCCGGGCCCAGGTCGAATTGACCGATAGCCATCTGCGTCAGGGTCTGGCTGAGGAACGTGGTGGCGTTGCCCGGCCCGCCGCCGGTGAGGACGAACGGCTCGGTGTAGATCATGAAGCTGTCCATGAAGCGCAGCATCACCGCGATCAGCAGCACGCTCTTCATCTTCGGCAACTGGATGTGCCGGAACACCGCCCAGTTCGACGCCCGGTCGATTCGCGCCGCTTGATAATAAACGTCCGGAATGGCCCGCAGCCCCGAATAGCACAGCAGTGCCACCAGCGAAGTCCAGTGCCAGACGTCCATCACCAGCACCGTGACCCAAGCGTCCATGGTGTTGGCCGCGTAGTTGTAGTTGATGCCCATGGCGTTGAGCGTCGAGCCCAGCAGGCCGATGTCGGCGCGCCCGAAAATCTGCCAGATGGTGCCCACCACGTTCCACGGAATCAGCAACGGAATCGCCAGGATGATCAGCACCAGGGACGACCACTTGCCCTTGGTCGGCATGGTCAGGGCGATGGCGATGCCCAGCGGAATTTCAATCAGCAGGACACACGCCGAGTAGATGAACTGGCGCAACAGCGAATCGTGCAGCCGTGGGTCGAGCAGTACCTGCCTGTACCAGTCGGCGCCGACGAAGTAGCGGCTGGACTGGTCGAAGATGTCCTGCACCGAATAGTTGACCACGGTCATCATCGGGATCACGGCACTGAAGGCCACCAGCAGGAACACCGGCAACACCAGCCACCAGGCCTTGTTGTTCTGCACCTTGTTCATGGCTGCACCTCGCCTGCGGATTCAAGCAGATATTCATCGGCATAGACCATCAGCCATTGACCCGGAAAACTGATGTACGCGGTGCCTTCCGGCACAGGCTTGTCTTCGGCGAGGCGGACCTTCAGCGGTGCGCCATCAAGGTTGAGGGTCAGGATCTTGTAGGTGCCGAGGTCTTCGACGTGCACCACGTCAGCCCGCATCGCGTCGTCGTAAGGGCCGTCCCAGACATGCACGAATTCCGGGCGGATGCCGACCTTCAGGCTCTTGCCTTGCGCGTCGGCGACACGCCGCTGCAGGGTTTCGGACAGCGGCAAGTGGGTCGAGGCGAAACCGACGCCACCGGGCTGCGCCTGGACCTCGATCAGGTTCATGCCGGGGCTGCCGATGAAGTAGCCGACGAAGGTGTGGCTCGGACGCTCGAACAGTTCACGCGGTGTGCCGAACTGCACGATCTGGCCGCCGTACATCACCGCGATCTTGTCGGCGAAGGTGGAGGCCTCCAACTGGTCGTGGGTGACGTAGACCATGGTGATGTTGAACTGCTCGTGGATCTGCTTGAGCTTGCGCCGCAGTTTCCATTTCAGGTGCGGATCGATCACCGTCAGCGGCTCGTCGAACAGGATCGCCGAGACATCGTCGCGCACCAGCCCACGGCCCATGGAGACTTTCTGTTTTTCATCGGCGGTGAGGTTGCGGGCCTTCTTGTCCAAAAGGCTCTGCAGGTCGAGAACCTCGGCGATTTCCTGCACCTTGGTGTGGATCCGCGCCTCGGCCATGCCCTGGTTGCGCAGCGGGAACGCCAGGTTGTCGAACACCGTCATGGTGTCGTAGACCACCGGGAACTGGAACACCTGGGCGATGTTGCGCCGCTCCGGGGACAGTTCGTTGACGACTTTGCTGTCGAACATCACCTGCCCTTCGGAAGGGCTGAGCAAGCCGGAAATGATGTTGAGCAAGGTCGACTTGCCGCAACCCGAAGGCCCGAGCAGCGCATAGGCGCCGCCCTGCTCCCAGATGTGGTTCATCTCGCGGATCGCGTAGTCCTCGGGGCCCGCCGGGGTGCTGGTGTAGCTGTGGGCGAGGTTCTGCAAACGAATTTCGGCCATCAGGCAACCCTCGCGATACGTTGCCCTGGGGCTTGGACCAGCTTGCCCTGGGCATCGAAGACAAACAATTTATGGGTCGGGATGTAGATGCGGATCGGCGCGTCGACGTCGTATTCGTGCACGCCGGGCAAATGCAGGACCAGCAGGAAGTGTTCGTTGCGCACGTGCAGGAAGGTCTCGGAACCGCTGATCTCGGCCACCTCGACGGTCACCGCCAGTTCCAGGTCGTCATCGTTGCTCGGCACCAGGGAGATATGGCTGGGACGCACGCCGAAACGGAACTCGCCCTCGCCCACCGGGCGCAGGTCGACGTTCAGCGGGAAGTGCACAAAGTTGGCGAAGCTGACTTCATTGCCGGCAATGCGTCCCGGCATGAGATTGATCGGAGGTTCGGAAAACAGCTCGGCGGCCAGCACGGTTTGCGGTTGGTGATAAACGGAAGACGACTTGCCGCTCTGGATCACCCGGCCCTCATGCAGGATCGTCGTGGTGCCACCCAGGGCCAGCGCTTCGTTCGGCTCGGTGGTGGCGTAGACGGCGATGGTGTGACGAGCCTGAAACAGCTCGCGCATTTCCTGGCGCAGTTCTTCACGCAGCTTGTAGTCGAGGTTCACCAGCGGCTCGTCGAACAGGATCAGTTCGGCGTCCTTGACCAGCGCACGGGCCATGGCGGTCCGTTGCTGCTGACCACCGGACAGCTCCAGCGGATGACGCTTGAGGAATTTTTCGATCCGCAGCATCTTCGCGGTTTCCAGGACCTTGCCCTGGATGATTTCTTCGGAAATACCGGCCTGGCGCAGCGGCGAGGCGATATTTTCGAATACGGTCATGGTCGGGTAGTTGATGAACTGCTGGTACACCATCGACACATTGCGCAGCCGCACCGGCCGTTTGGTGACATCGACGCCGTTCATCAGGATGCGGCCGCTGTCGGGCTTGTCCAGACCGGCCATCAGGCGCATCAGGCTGGTCTTGCCGGACAGCGTGCGGCCCAGCAGAACGTTGAAGGATCCGGGTTCGAAACTCAGATTGGCATCGTCGATCCAGGTCTGGCCTTCGACGGTGCGACAGATGTGCTCAAGCTGTAATGACATGGCTCGGCCTTTTTATTATTTGGAGTCAAGCGACCTGAGTGCAAAAGCGAAAGCCGTGCCAGAAATCACAAGCTATTGATTCTGTTTGTTTTTCTGCTATCGACGGTAAAACTGGCGTTCATTGCTGAACAGAAGTGAACAATCAGGGATGAACAATTGAACAACGAGCCGGTTGACAATGAACAATATTGAACAACACTGAATGAACGCTACCAGCTGGCCTGACGATATCCCTTGTGGCCGAACACATATGTAGTGTTTGGGCCTGCCCCAGCACAAGGACTCTGTGCGAGACTTGCCACAACAATAAAAACAGCACCTGCGAGAGTGCCCCATGGCCGCACCAGCTCCTGCCTTGTCCCACGAAGCCATCATTCAGGCTTCCTGGTCCCGTTGCCGCGCCTTTGGCCTCAATCACCAGAGCGTACCGGCGTTCGACCCATTGCCGGCCGAGGGCATCGCCCAGTTACTGGAAAGCCAGCATTCACTGGTGCAGACCACCCACCAGGAAGTCCTGCCTTACTACGAGAACATCCTGAGCAATTCCAATTGCCTGATCATGCTGGCCGACAACCAGGGCCAGGTGCTGACCTCCTGGGGCACCCAACGCTTCATCGAACCGAAGCTGGCCCACGGTTTCAGCGCCGGAGCGACCTGGATGGAGCGCTGCACCGGCACCAACGCCATCGGCACCGCGCTGGCCTGTGAACAGGCGGTGCACATCGAACACGATGAACATTTCCTCAAGGCCAACCGTTTCATGACCGGCTCCGCCGCGCCGATCTTCGATGCCGAGCGCAAGGTCATCGCGGTGCTGGACGTCTCCAGCGACAGCTACCTGCCGCCGTCCCACACGCTGGGCATGGTCAAGATGATGAGCCAGACGGTGGAGAACCGGCTGATCCTCAACCTGTTTCGCGGTGAACACTTCCAGCTCACCTTCAACACCGGACTGAACAACCTCGACAGCCAATGGGCCGGGCTGTTGATTTTCGATGAGAGCGGCCAGGTGCTCTCGGCCAACCGCCGCGCCGACAACCTGTTGGGCCTCAGCCTGTCGCGGGTAAGCATCGAAAGCCTGTTCAAGGTCTCGCTGATGGAATTGCTCAACCAGCCCGACGGCCTGCCGTTCGCCTTGCAGGCGTCCGGGCGCAATCGGTTCCAGTGCCTGCTCAAGCGGCCGAAGCAGGTGTCGGTCAAGCCGCGCATCTTTGCCGAAACGACCCCCTCGCCAGCACCCGCCCCTGCCAATACCACCATCAGCCTCAACACCCTGCACTTCGGTGACAGCAGGGTGGAAAAAGCTGTGCGCCAGGCCGAGCGCCTGTTGGAGAAAGACATTCCGCTGCTGATCCACGGCGAGACCGGCGTCGGCAAAGAAGTCTTCGTCAAGGCTTTGCACCAGGCCAGTTCGCGTTGCAAGCAGGCGTTTATCGCAGTCAACTGCGCGGCGATTCCCGCCGAGTTGGTCGAGTCGGAATTGTTCGGTTATGAAAAAGGTGCCTTCACCGGCGCCAACCAGAAGGGCAGCATCGGCCTGATCCGCAAGGCCGATCGCGGCACGTTGTTCCTTGATGAGATCGGCGACATGCCGCTACCGACCCAGGCCCGCTTGCTGCGGGTCTTGCAGGAACGCTGCGTGCAACCGGTGGGCAGCGCCGAGCTGTTCCCGGTGGACATCCGCATCATCTCCGCCACCAACCGCTCGCTGCGCGAACAGGTGCAACTGGGGCGATTTCGTGAAGACCTCTACTACCGCATCGGCGGTCTGACCCTGGAATTGCCGCCCCTGCGCGAACGCAGCGACAAGCAGGCGCTGTTCAAGCGCCTCTGGGAACACCACCGCGAGCCGACCCAATGGGCCGGCCTGAGCCGCGAAGTCCTGGAGCTGTTCGAACGCCACCCCTGGCCGGGCAACCTGCGGCAAGTCAGCAGCGTGCTGCAAGTGGCCCTGGCAATGGCCGAAGAACAACCGATCCGCCCGGAACATCTGCCCGATGACTTTTTTGTCGACCTGGAAATGGAGCCGGTGGAAACACCGGAACCGCTGGCAGTAGACCTGAACGACGCCGAAGACCTGAACCGCCAGTTGCAGGCCGTCGGCGGCAATATTTCCCACCTGGCACGACGCCTCGGCGTGAGCCGCAATACCTTGTACAAACGCCTGCGGCAGTTGGAAAGCTGATACAAAACCTGTGGGAGCCAACCCCACAGGAGATTTTGGTGAATGCGAAACCTTAGGACATCTCGGGAAAATGTGGGAGCGGGCTTGCCCGCGAAGGCGTCGGGTCAGCCAACATCAACGTTGACTGACACTCCGCTTTCGCGAGCAGGCTCGCTCCCACCGGGGATCTGTAGTGGATGCGAAATCTGAGAACAACTCGGAAAATGTGGGAGCGGGCTTGCCCGCGAAGACGTCGGGTCAGCCAACGCCTACGTTGAATGACACTCCGCTTTCGCGAGCAGGCTCGCTCCCACCGGGGATTTGCGGTGGATGCGAAATCTGAGAACAACTCGGAAAATGTTGGAGCGGGGTGGATGCGAAATCTGGGAACAACTCCCACAGAAGTTTTGCTTATCTGCCTGGCACTCCGAAGCGATTGCCATTGCACTCAAGCAGCAGATCAGTCGAAGGCACCGTTGAGCACTTCGTAAATGATGCCGCTGGCGATCGCCACCAGAATCAGGTCGGTACCGACCTGCTGCCATTCGTAACCGTCATAGCGCGGCAGATGTCCCAGCAAACGTCCGTCGAGCTTCTTGGCGATACCGGGGGGCAGCGGCTTGCCCCGGGCGAGGTTCTTCTGGATACCTGGCGGCAGTGCCGGGCCAGGGCTCCAGTAATCGCGATAACCGCCAATCACCCCCAGAACACCGCCACGGTCGATGCTCGGCCCGTTATGCCAATCGCTGCCGCCACCGCCCTGGTTGCCTTTGCTTCCCTGGTTGCCTTTATTGCCAGCATTGCTCTGGTTACCCTTATTGCCATTACCCTGGCCGCCCTTGTTGCCCTGCCCGCCCTTGCCTCCTTGTCCCTGACCTTGATCGACTTGAGCGTTTCCCTTGCCATTGCCCGGGTCCGCGACAGCAAGGCCAGGGCCCGCCGCCAAGGCAAAACAGGTTACTGCAGCAATCAACGAGCGCGATTTGAACATGGCAGTACTCTCAAAAAAGGGAAGAGTCCCTGTAAAGATATAGAGACTAACGGTGATATTAGTTCCATATCACGCTGCGTGTCGGTTACCTGCACCCGGTGCCGCCCTGAACCAAGCAATCAGGCGGCAATTGACCCGGTTTTGTCGTATCAGTGACTTATTCCTGAGGCATGGTTGGAACGCTGCCGCCCCGACAGGCGCCGAAACTTGCCACTGGTCGCCTGTGACAAGTCGCGCACATGACACGGGCCCGTCTGGCTCAAGGTTTGCAGCGGACCTTGTACGCAGCGCAGGACGACGTCTTTCTGGCGCGGCAGCAAATTCTCAACGCTTGGTCAGCCACCGGAGATGTACCGTGTCAACTCTCAATGAAATCGCAGCGAACCACGCGAGAATGGCAAAATTAAAGGAAGAAGAGTCGATGCGGTTGAGCGCGCTTCAAAGCCAGATAGTTGGCAGTCTTGAGTTGCCAGCGACGCAAACGGAACAGCAGATGCCGCTGCACTTTCTGACAATCGTCCCTGACCACGCTTTTGCAGATGCCATGCTCTGAGTGTGTCCCGAATGTTGGATGAAATCCGTCGCCCGTTTGATTGAGCGGGCGATTCAGGATGACCTGCCTTTGCGGTTTCCAGCGCCGTCGTGAACTTCCCGCCTGCCCTCGCAAGACCAGCGTGATGCCCATCACAGATCAGAAAGCCATTTAAGCAACTGTTGCGGTATTTTTGCGCGCGAACGCTTATAAAGCGGGCAGCAAAAGCGCATTAGCCAAAAGACCAAGAAAAATAGCGCAGGATTCTCGGAAGAACGATCTCTTTGATGGAACACCAGGAGCAGCGAAAAATGAGCACGACTGAACAAATACAAAGCAGCGGAAAATACAGCGCCAAATGGCAGGAACGTTTCGACTTCTTCGATACCTACGGCGCGCCAAACGACCCGCGCTACAAGGAAGCCGTCAAGACCCTGCCGGATTTCAAAAAGAAAATCCTGATCAACGCCAACGTGATCGCGTTTTTCTTTGGTCCTATCTACCTGTTTGTCTTGGGCCTGTGGAAAAAGAACCTGGCGCTGCTCGGAATCTTCCTGGCGATCAACATCGTATTGAGCGTGATTTTCGCCATCATCGGCATGGAATTTCCGCGTCCGTTGAGCATGGGTCTGAACATCGCCATGTCGATGATGTATGCGCTCATGACCAACTATGCGTACTACCTGAAGGAAATCAAAGGCGAGCAAGGCTGGAATCCGCTCAAAGGCATGCGTCTCTGATTACCGGCTCAGCCGCAGCGCCCTATAAAAATGGCGCAAACAGCCCCGCCTGATGGTCCATTGAGTGTCGCCTGGCGTTTCCAGGCCTTTCACAGGAACTCGACAATGGCTGACGACTTGAGCAATCGCGGACCCCAGGACCGGAACCGCATCAACACTTCCGAAGACTGGGAATTGAGATACTGGGCGAAAGAATTCGGCGTGACCGAAGAGCAGCTCAAGGCAGCGGTCAAGGCTGTTGGGCCGGTGGCCGATGATGTTCGCGAGCATCTGAAGAAGTGAAGTAACAAAAGGCCCTACATTGCTGTAGGGCTTTTTTTTTCGACGTACTTCGTCTTCGCCCTGCTCGATAACCGCGTCAGAAAAAATGAATTACCCGTCAAGGCGTTCGGTCAACAATTATGAACGCAGTAATCTGACGAGGTAACAGCGATGACTATCGAAGCAGAGACACTCGTACAACTGACCGAAGCACTTCAGAAGCGTGGGATGGTGCTGGTATCCGACGTGGCGTTTATCCGAGCGCCTTACAGGGAGGATCATCATTGGATTTGCATGGTGGAATAATCGGCAAGTTGTGCTGGCGGCGCTGATAACGTCTGCGCCGCCAGCCTCCGTCTAACGGGGTGTAAATCCGCACCGAGGCAGTGCGCAATTCCCGAGGCCGATCACGAAGAGCCCGGTGGAATACCCTCTTTGTTGAAGTCCTTCAAACGCTCACGCTCCTGCTCGGTGGAGTGGGCGGGCGTGTCGTCCTTGGGTTGTTCTTTTTTCTTCTCGTCGGTCATGGGTTTGCCCTCTCGTTGATAACAGGTTGGGCACATCAGGGCGCTGGCAGTTCAATCAATACGTGGTTCTACGGTACGTCGTCCCGCACGTTCCCCAGCCTCAATTCTCGCAGGCCGCTGTTCCCCATGAATCGAATCACGACACCCTCCCCCCGCGTCAAGGCAAGCACATGGTCGATCAACTCACCTTGGCTGTCAGCCTGCAGGATCGGTTTGTAGCCATGGGATTTATAAAGTGTCCAACGGTCGTTTTCGAATTCGATCCTGTACACATCCACTGCCAGGCGCTCCGATTGTGTTGTTGGTAGATACGCCAAGGTGCGTCAGTGTTCCGGTTGGGTGTCGAGTGGAACCGACGAGATTCCCAGCGACCAAGTAGCGCCGCCTGGTGCAAGCTCAAGCCGAATCGAAAGGCATCTTCTTGTCACGCGCTCGATCCCATAAACGCACTTCCAGGCTGTTATGCACCGCCGTCGCACATATTGCCGCCTGGCCGGTAGCGACACTGATCTGCTTGAGCGAATTGACCACGTCTCCAACCGCATACAGACCTTCTACGCAGGTGCGCTGGTGCGGGTCGACGACCAGCGCACCTTGCTCGTCGGTTTCGGCACCGAGTTGCACCGCGAGTTCGGAGCATATTTGCGAACCCAGACACGGATACACAATGTCGAAGCAGAGGCTTTCGCCCTTGCACGTTTCAACCTGGACTTGATCGCTGCCAGCCTCTATATGCTCGACACGATCGGCTACCAAGCAAATACCGGCATGCCTCGCTACCGCAACGGCTTCTTCGCAAGCCTGGCTATCTCCATGAATCAATACCGTTACCCGGTCAGTGAAGTTTCGCAAAAACAATCCATGATTGATCGCACAGCTCGCCTCGCCATAAACCGCGACGTTGTCGCCGTTGACTTCGTAACCATCACAGATCGCGCAAAGTCGGATCACCGATTGCGCAACCGCATCGTAAGGCCGCTCCATGTGTGGCAGCGTGTCGACGATTCCGGTCGCCAGCACCACGCGACGCGCAACCAGTTCACGGCCGTTGAGTTGCGCAACAAAACCTGCACGGTGCTTGAGCAGGCGCTTGACCCTCCCTGATTCGATGATCGCGCCGTAACGCAACGCCTGCTCTCGCAGCCGGGCGAGCAAGTCCGTGCCGGAAATGCCCGGTGGAAAACCCGGATAGTTATGGGAACGTGGAATGAGACTCGCACGGCTGCGCCCACCGTCGGCGACCAGGACCTGCCGGTGGAATCGACTCAGGTAAACGGCTGCGGTCAATCCAGCGGGGCCGGCGCCGATGACCAAGCAATCAAGATCAACGTCCCCACCCTCAGTGGAAGCTGATTCTGGCCGAGCGAACAGCTCTTCATATTCATCAGGCTCCAGTGGCATCGCCGGTTCCTCGTGCTTGCGGTGTTCTTAGCAATGACCGCGAACTGAGCGACAACGATTGCCTGGCCCGACAAACGGCCGTTTATTCCCGCTTTATCAATAACTTATGCGCCTTCCGTTTGTCCTGTGCGCCGACGCCGCGTGTGAACTTGCGGCAGGCGGCTCTTTCCGAAACTGAAAGAGACCTTGCTGGACAACACATACATCAGGAGCCGCCCAATGGATGCCCCCCGCCAGATTACCTACAGCCAATTTCCCCCTATCGAGCAGCCTCGGCGCAGTGGCATGCTGCCCGTCGACGATCTGCATACGCTTTATTGGGAAGAAAGCGGCAACCCCGACGGCGTACCGGTGATTTACCTCCACGGCGGACCCGGCGAAGGCGCTCCGCCGACCAAACGACAGTTCTGGGATCCCGATCATTACCGCATCGTACTGTTCGATCAGCGCGGCGCCCTTCGCTCGACACCCTTGGCGGAACTGCGCGACAACACTACCCAAGCGCTGGTCAACGACATCGAGGCGTTAAGGGAGCATCTGGAAATCGATCGTTGGCTGATCACCGGTGGCTCGTGGGGCACCACCTTGGCCTTGGCCTACGGCGAGACGCATCCGCAACGCTGCCTTGGCTTCATCCTGCGAGGGGTATTCCTGGGCACAGCCGACGAGATCGACTGGTTCATCCACGGCATGCGGCGCTTCTTTCCCCGCGCTCATGAAGACTTCGTGAATTTCATTCCCGAAGCCGAACGCCACGACCTCTTGAAAGCCTATCTGGACCGCATGACCGGTGACGACGAGCACCTACGCGTGGAAGCCATTCGCTGCTGGGTGCGCTACTCCGCCAGTTGTTCGCTGTTGCGGCATGACCCTGACGGCGTCGAAGAACAAGCGTCAGACGATCAGACCAGCACTGGCATGGGATGCCTGGATGCCTGGTACTTCAAGAACCAGCTATTCTTGGAGGAAGATCAGCTCATCCGAAACATCGCGGCGATTACCCATCTGCCGTGCAGGATCATCCAGGGCGGGCACGACATGATTGCTACGCCAAACTCGGCCTTTCGCCTGCATAAAGCGTGGCCAGGCTCGGTGCTGACCGTGATCAATGATGCCGGGCATTCACCTTCGGAAACCGGGATTGTCAGTGCTTTGATCGAGGCGACGGAGCAGTTCAAGGTGGGTGGGAAATTCGGTTAGGAGCAACGCACAACAAACCAGAAGGCCCAGCACCAACGCCAGGCTTCAGTGAAGCACTCTGCGACTCTCCCCGATCCTTATGCGATCAAGCGCACGGTTTAACGCATCCAGCGCCTTTAACAGCGCCTCGGCTTCCGCTTCCCGGCCATCACCCCACAGGCGCTCAGCCATGTTGTTGAGCGCCAGAATTGATCGCTCGATTTCGGCAGCACTCGCTGTCGTTTTGTCATCTGGCTGTTTCTTTGGCATTGCCTTGGCGCTTTTTAAAGTTGATCGGGGTCTTGCGATGAATCGCCAGGCAGCGCCACGCTCAAGTCCAAATGGCCGTCTCGGTATTGATCTCCGCGACAGACGTAGCGTTGAACTGCCGCTGGCGGTGCAGATCATCGCGCATTTTCGGATAATCGAATTTCCTGGCCCCCAGCTCTTTCAGAACAAGGCCTGAAATCTTGTAGGTGCCGCAGTCAGCGCAGTTGACGAGCTCACCACCTTGGTTCTCTTCGGACTGTTGTGCTTCCAGCCCGCATAGATAACATTTCATACCTGATCTCCTGTTAGCCGATGCTTAGAAGATCGTCTCGTAATGGTTGAAGTTTCAACGGCTTGATCGCCTGCACCTCATGATTGCAGGATCCCGGACCCTCCAACCTGCTTCCGGGGGCGCCTATGGACAGGTAACAGCCTCGTGAGACTGCCGCTTGGTCCACAAAGTACGACCGTTGATTGCGCTCTTGAACCATGCCTCGGTAACCGCATAGCATTTGCCCTCCCAGGTCTCAACAAACGTCCTTGGATAACCCTCAGGCTCATATCCACCCAGACGCATCCAGTTTGGATCTGGCGAGGTGACTGTCCTATAGGGCATGCAGGCTGCCAGTGCGACCAGCGAGAGTGCAAAGACTAGCGTTTTCATATGAATCCCAGTGAATTGGAAGGCGTGTGTAGCACACCGCGCTCTTGAGATTTACCGCGGCTAGAAACGCGGGGTATAGACGGAGGGGATGTTTTCCCAACGTGGGTTACGACGAGGAGCTTCTGCGAGTGACGCAGTACAACCCACCTTGATCGGCGGAAAGCGGAAAGCCAGGGACAGACCGTAATAGGAGTTCACCTGTAACCGGACCGTCGCGTAATTGTTGTATGGCCGCGTTTGCCTGGTCCTTGCATCTGTTGCCCATAAGCTCATTGGCGCAAGTGATGATGAGGAGACAGCGACAGACCTCGATTTGAACTCATGATCGTTTTCTAACTCACCGCGACGCCAACCTGGTGATGCTCGCTCCCTGCGGGCTCGGCTCGTGAAGAAGGCACGGAAACGCCGGAAAGGGTTTGAATCGGACATGGCCATCTCTATCCGTTCCTGCGCCATCTCGTTCTTCGCCTGAACGATTTGCCTTGCCAGGTTTATCGCCGTCTTTTTGAACACCCTGTGAAGCGCCTGCTCCTCGGTTTCGTTTTCCAGTGGTTTAACGTTCATCTCGGAAAACGTGAACAGCGTTCTGTCGCCGAGCACGTAAAACGTGTCGCGAATTTTTTGTATATTGCCCTGAAAGGTAAAGTCCATCGAACAGAACGCATGTTCGTCCATGTTTATGTAGTAGAGCGGCTCACCCTGCAGGTTTCGAACGGTTCCGTCCTGGTGAATCCTGCCCAAAGGCGCCCCATCGTTGCCGTTGCCTTTGAAGACCAGGTAGCGGCCGTTCATGTAGTTGTACGGCATTAACGGTTCCAGTTTGCCCATTCTCTGCACACACCCATGCTCCTTTCCCGCAACGCTATCAGGTCAGGACCACCGATGCTCATTATCTTCTAACGGCTGCGTGTCTAACTGGCGAAGTGCCCGTTGGAAACTGATCTACACGGGGACACTGCGCTCTGAGGCGCAGGTAGCCAGAGGCCAACCGACGCGCGCTGCACGGAGCAAGCTGGCCCTGACAACCAAGCGATGAAACGGGGCGATAACGAAGATATAGGCCCGGCCAAGACGGTTGTGGCACTGAACCACGGTTGAAAACACCAGTTGGCGATTGCCTTCTGGCTCCGTCTCTTCAGAACACAGGATCGATATCCGAAAGTCGAGGTGCTTGTCGTCCTCTCCCAACACGATTTCAGTCTGGTTTGTACTGTAGACCTTGAAGACGCCAACCCGATTGGCAAGCGATGCCAGATGTCTGGCTGTCTTCAGGCCAAAACAGGCAACGATAGTGTCCCGGACTGTCAGGAGCCATCCGATCCAGGAGGGCTGGTGTGAAAGAATGAATCGAGCTAGCAAATCCGGATCGCTGGATGTGCCCGCAGGGAGCCGAACCGCAAAAGCGTCCGCCAGGTTCATCGGGTTGTAAAGATGGGTAATGCCGGACCTTGAGGGGACTGGAACGGACTTAATGAGCTCAAATTCTCGCATCGGGGATCCTTCCTTAGTTTCCAGCACGAATTGGACGACCTGCCGTGTCGATAAAGGCGAGATAGAGCTCTAGCTGCCCATTGGCAGACGATAGAGCAACGTCGCACTTAGCCTGTTAACGTTCGCTGGTGTTCGCAGCATATCAGTCAGCTGCGCACCATACGCAGTCTGTATGGCGCGAAATGTCGAGCGAAATAACCGGTGAAAACCTGACTCTTAGGGCAGAGGCGGATCCGACACGAAACCCGTCGGAATATTGAGAAAGGAATGCCAGGCATCTACAGCGTCATGATGCCGCTGGGCAGCGTCCTCCCAAAAAGGACCGGATACCTCTTTCGCAGAGACCAGCATCATCATCTTTATCGTCGCGGCGTCCAGCTCTTTGAGAAGCTCATGGGATGTAGCCCTGAATTCTTCGAACGACGTCATTGCATCTGCCTCGGGCGGTGTTCACCGCCATTGAGAAATAGATATTCCTCGATGAATGGAGTCCCGCCAGCGGCAGTAATTCCGAACGGCCGGACCGCCGGTAAATTCATTTCGAAGCGATGTTCAAAACCCGCGGACTTGGCTTGCGAAGAAGACCAGGAAAAACGATGGTTACTACCTCGCTAAGAACACCTTACGGTGCACTCTTCTGAAGGATAGTTCCTACATATCAGAAACAACGAAAACCAATACAGACGTATTCGACGCCAGAAGCGGAACACCGCGTAACATTTGCTAACGCTTAAATCATGATATGTATTGAAGTTCTGTAACAACTTCCCAGATCATGAATTGCAAAAAAAAAGCCAACCAAAAGCAAGGATCAGCCATGAAAGTATTTTTCTACGCTTCTTTCAACGACGAAGGGAATAGAACTCACTTGGTTCGCACGGCCGAAACACCCTTCGAGAGCCTCCCTGGCAATATTCAGGACATCTACAAAAAGATTGAGGTTAAAGAATACGACGTCAATCCAGATGATCTATCAAGCCACTGGTGGTTATGCAAGGAGCTCGTTGACAACCTTTGCACGAAAGGCTGGGACGCGTGCGTTTGGGCGCGAGTTAACAGCTACGCCTGAATAAAACCTCCCGCAGACGTTTGGCCTGCCATATTGACCGCCCCAAAACCAACAAAAGGATTCGTTAGTGACTTCAGTTTATAAGCGCGTGGTGACTTATCGCTGCCTTGGTACTATTTACCATCAAGGCTTGGCATTTGGTGAAGCGGGGCGAAAGCTAATTGACTCGAAGCAGAGTAATCTGTTCGTGCCAGGAATGATCAACATCTGTCTCGCCACGGAAATATTTTTAAAGTCAATCAACGCAACGATGACTTATGTTCTCGATGAAGAGGACGAACTGCCTGGCGGAATTGCGATATCCCAAGGACGTGATGAATCTCTCAAAATCGCACCTGGCGGACAAGGACATCATCTCAGCAAACTGTACGAAAATCTGCCAGACGAAGCTAAAGAGTCAATCAAGGCATTTGCCATCAATGAAGGATACAGTGGCGATATCGCCTACGGACTACGGCAATATGACAAGGTTTTCGTAGAGTGGCGTTATATCTACGAGAAAAATGACCCTGGCGCCTTAGGCACGCATCCCCTCTTCCCGATTTGCAATGCCATCGACGCCTACTGCCGAGGGAATATCGAGAAGGCATTTGGGGCAGTTGACGAAAAGCTCGAAGAGTCTCATCCGGATTTCGAGGCCAGGTAATCTGCAAAGAAAGCCCTAGCGCAATCCGCTAGGGCTTTTCTTCCGATCAGCGCTGCCACGAGTTCTAAAGAATTATCTCGTGGTGTGACGCTTCGTGTTTAGCACATGAAAAGAACATTGCACCGGCTGCACCAGCCTTCAGCTGCGCTCCGGCTCATCGGGAAACGGAAGAGAGGATGATTTGTATCGGCAACCGTCAAAACCAGTGTGAATTTTATGAACCTACGCCGAATTTCGTCGGCTGGAACGCTCATGCCTGCCCCATCGACTATTTGAAGAACGCCGCCCGATACCCTGCTGTCAATCTGTTGCCACTCGAACTGCCAGCCTGTTACCCACGTGAAGTCTCGAATTTGATAGTCGCCGGTGACACTTTGGCATTGAGCGAGTTTCCTGTTGGACAGGTCAAAGACAAAAAACAGGGAGTTTGGATAGCCGAGCATCCGAGCACCGTCCAGGCTCAGACCTTCTTTCAGGTTGATGGATGTCACAAGTGCTTTTGCTCGTCGCTTACGCCATATCAAGTACCCTATGGCGAGACAAAAGATAGAAAAAGAAGCCCCGAAGAGCTGACGTCCTTCGATTGTAAGCTTATCGGGCGAAAACCGTATCATGCCCCACACGAGTCCTATCGTTACAAACCCCGATAACCAAGCGGCGGGGATCACTATCTTGTTAGCGAGGCTAACTCCGAGCGTCCTCAAACAGCTTTCCATGACTGTATCCAATATCACTTAAAGAAGAACTCGCAGGTTATCACTCACAGAGCGCCAGCTCATAGGGCTTGGCCCACAATGCGGGTATGCGCCTCAACAGGGCTTCGTTTGCTTGCTCGCGGCGGAAACCTCACCGTTGACCGGCTAATTTCTTCAGTCTTCCAGAGCCATCATCCACGTATGCAAATAAGCCCAGAAACGCGGCGAGCTCGCTGGCGAGCTGTTTCTGTTGGTTGACTTTTTTCCCGACGACACGGCGAGCGATTAACAAACGCCCGTTTTCATACTCGACATAAATACTGTAGGACTTGCTAAAAACAGCCAGGTGGCCGTCGGGTTTGAGCACTATTCGAAGCGGTGTGCGTTTCGTTAGTTGATACCGTCCGAGAAAAGCCACACCAGACGCCTGCACGGCCAGTGGAGCGCGCTCGCTGATATCTCTGCCCAGTTGATATACCCACCACATCACAACCAGGCTTGCGAGGATGATGCCCGGCCATTCCCTCCCCGGTAACGACAGTCCGGTCGCTAAGCTGATACAAAAGATCGCCGTGATCGCCCAAGGTGTCTGGCGAAGCAGTGGAACAAAGAATAAACGACCGATGCCGATCTTCGGCCGGATGATGAAAACCTCGTTGGAGCCAAGTGATGTCATCCGTAATCCTCTGTCGATACCTGGGCACGCGGCCATCTACTCACCGGCCTGAAGAGCGAGTGTATAGCGGATAGACCATATTTAAGTTCATCTGTGATCTCTTCACCCTCACCTCATTCACTCGCACCATAGGGAAAAGGGGCAGTGGAGAAGGGGACGGACTTACCTTTGAAAGAAATTTACGCAGCCACAGAAAGCCGCCCAGCAAATGGTTCCAGTACCGCCCGGCCAGGTAGCTGAGCCTGGGCCGAGGTCAGAAGGATCCATCGCAACTCCATCAGGAAAAGTTGGCCGCTGCAGGCCTGGTCAAACAAGTCAGCTCCAGCAGCGCTCCAGCTCGGGGCGAAAGGTGTGGTGGAACCGAAAACGAAAAAAACCGGAAAATGCCGAGGCTCATGAATATGTTGAGATGTCTTCAAGCTGAGGCCACGACCCCCGCAGTGAGCAAAACAACTCCCAAATACCAACCCCAGAGGAACACCTTCGCTTGTGAATCTTTCTTCGCATAGACATACACGTAAAAGGGTATGACTAAGCAGAGCATGGCCTGGGGTAACGAATTTTTGATGGCAACGCAGAAAATGACCAGCTGCATAGCAACCATTAAGCCGAGCCCCGACAGGAGCAAGTACATGACCATCCGATTACATCCATTTGAAAATGAGTGGTGAGTGTATCGGCGGCCCAATCAGAAACTAAAAGTCTGATAAGAGGGAAAAGGAAGGAAAAGGGAACAGATTTATTTTCTAGCGGCTGCCAGCTCCAAGTGAATCCATTCGATGAGAACTCAGAACACCGGAGCAAAAAAATAAATCCGTCCCTTTTCTTTTTCTATAGAAGAAGTGGTTTCTTAAGAAAGGGCGGATCTCATCTCTTGTCGTGATCCCCGTAGGCATACCCCATCTTCTTGGTCATCTCCTGGCTCTGCCTGTGGTAGATGTCACTCAGCGTCCACCTCAGCCTTCCGTTCTCAGCCTTCAACGTCCCAATCTCCTTTAGTGCACTCCGGTACACGACGATCAGCCCTGCAAGCTCCCTGTGGGCTGCTCTGAGGTTACGGCGTGTCAGCTCCAGGTCTGAACAGAGTATGTCCACTTGATGCTTAAGCATCTCCTCACGGCTAGGTAGCCCAAGCTCAAAACCAGTGTCATCGATCAGATCGTCATGCATTGCCATCACACCAAATACTGTACAAATGAACAGTATCGGTACAACGAAAGACACTCAAGACAAGGAGGATGAACGGTGGTTCGGCGGGAATGAACGGAGAAATCGCCTTACGAAAGCTCGCTAATCCAGCGTTCACATTGCCGATGTGAACGAACCCGATATTTTGTGAACGTTCTGCATGAAATCCAAGACAACAAAAAAGGGCCCACCTTTCGGTGAGCCCTTCTAGACCGCCCAGCAGAGCGGATTTTGTTTGGTAGGCGCGATTGGACTCGAACCAACGACCCCCACCATGTCAAGGTGGTGCTCTAACCAACTGAGCTACGTGCCTGCTGTGAGGCGGCATTCTACGGAATTCCAAAAGGGTGTCAACACCTTTTTTTCACCTAACCCTATGAATATGCAAAATATTTAATTGCGCCAACGCGACGAAGATTTTGCGCCAGCTGGCGGCGGATTTTTATCTCGGGTAGGATCGGCGCATTCGTAAAAAATATAAAACAGAGGTTCCAGAATGGCGAACACATCCTATCCAGCGTCCTATTACGCCGCATCGGCGAATCCGGCGCCGTCGCGCCCTGCCCTGCAGGATGACGTCGAAACCGATGTTTGCGTCATCGGTGCGGGTTATACGGGGTTGTCTTCTGCATTGTTTCTGCTGGAGCATGGCTTCAAGGTCACGGTTGTCGAGGCGGCCAGGGTCGGCTTTGGCGCCTCGGGTCGTAACGGCGGGCAGATCGTCAACAGCTATAGCCGCGACATTGATGTGATCGAACGCAGTGTCGGCCCTCAGCAGGCGCAGTTGCTGGGCAACATGGCGTTCGAGGGTGGCCGGATCATTCGTGAGCGGGTGGCGAAGTACCAGATTCAGTGTGATCTGAAGGACGGCGGTGTCTTCGCCGCTCTCACCGCCAAGCAGATGGGCCATCTGGAGTCGCAGAAGCGTTTATGGGAGCGTTTCGGGCACACCCGGCTGGAACTGCTCGATCAGCGGCGTATCCGCGAGGTGGTGGCTTGCGACGAGTATGTCGGCGGGATGCTGGACATGAGCGGCGGGCATATTCATCCACTCAACCTGGCCTTGGGCGAAGCGGCAGCGGTCGAGTCGCTGGGCGGGGTGATTTATGAACAGTCGCCGGCGGTGCGCATCGAGCGCGGCGCCAGTCCGGTTGTGCATACCCCGCAGGGCAAGGTCAGGGCCAAGTTCATTATCGTGGCGGGTAATGCTTACCTGGGCAATCTGGTGCCTGAGCTGGCGGCCAAGTCCATGCCTTGCGGTACGCAGGTGGTTGCCACCGAGCCGTTGGGCGATGAGCTGGCTCAACGTCTGCTGCCCCAGGATTATTGCGTCGAAGACTGCAACTACTTGCTCGATTACTACCGGCTGACAGGCGACAAGCGTCTGATCTTCGGTGGCGGCGTGGTGTACGGCGCGCGGGATCCGGCGAATATCGAAGCGATCATCCGGCCGAAGATGATCAAGGCGTTTCCGCAGCTCAAGGATGTGAAGATCGATTACGCCTGGACCGGAAATTTCCTGCTGACACTGTCGCGTCTTCCGCAGGTCGGACGGTTGGGGGACAACATTTATTATTCCCAGGGCTGCAGTGGCCATGGCGTGACGTATACGCATCTGGCGGGCAAGGTCCTGGCCGAGGCACTGCGAGGTCAGGCGGAGCGTTTTGATGCGTTTGCGGACCTGCCTCACTACCCGTTCCCGGGCGGGCAGTTGTTGCGTACGCCGTTTGCGGCGATGGGGGCCTGGTATTACGGGTTGCGGGATCGGTTGGGGTTCTGAGGCGAGTTCGACATTTCACTGAAGGGCTGCTTTGCAGCCCAGCGGGAGCAAGCTCCCTCGCCACAGGGGCTTGTTCCAATCTTCAAATCCCAGAAACAAAAAACCCCGGTCTTTCGACCAGGGTCTTTGCTATCGATTGGAAGAAGCTTTACAGCTTTCTTCTTAGCTTCAAGGCGTTCAGTGGGCCTCGAAGCAGATATGGCGCAGCGGACGGGACTCGAACCCGCGACCCCCGGCGTGACAGGCCGGTATTCTAACCGACTGAACTACCGCTGCGTATCGCTGTGGACTTGCGTCCAGTTAACTCGTCTGATCAAAACCCTAAGGCTTGGATCTCGAACCAGGCGAACCTGCTTCGGAAAATATGGCGCAGCGGACGGGACTCGAACCCGCGACCCCCGGCGTGACAGGCCGGTATTCTAACCGACTGAACTACCGCTGCGCGTCGGTGGAGGCTTTTGACAGCTTCCATCTTGCTTTCGCAAGACTCTCAAGAAACATGGTGGGTGATGACGGGATCGAACCGCCGACATTCTGCTTGTAAGGCAGACGCTCTCCCGGCTGAGCTAATCACCCTTTGCTGCGTTGAGGCCGCGAAATTTACGCAGGTACCGATGCTAAGTCAATAGCAGCGTTGAAGTTTTTTTAAAAACAGTTCAAACAACGCGCGGGCAGCCTTTCACTCGTAGATCATTTTCTTGGTCATGCCACCGTCCACGACAAACTCCTGCCCGGTAACAAAACCGGCGTTGCGCGACAACAGCCACGCCACCATCGCCGCCACGTCCTCCACCGTGCCTACCCTGCCCGCCGGATGCTGGGCATGATCGGCGTCGGTCAATGGCTGCGCACGACGTTGCGAGGGGTCTCGCGCATCGATCCAGCCGGGGCTGACGGCGTTGACGCGGATCTCCGGCCCAAGGCTGATCGCCAGGGCATGGGTCAGCGCCAGCAGGCCACCCTTGCTCGCCGCATACGCCTCGGTGTCGGGCTCCGATTGCGCGGCGCGGGTCGAGGCCAGGTTGACGATGGCGCCGTTATGGGCACGCAGGTAAGGCGCGCAATGCTTGGCCAGCAGCATCGGCCCGCCCAGGTTCACCGCCAGGACCCGGTTCCAGTGAGCCAGGTCGAGGCTTTCCAGGGTGATGTTGTGCGGGTCGGCAATGGCCGCGTTGCATACCAGCGCGTCGAGCCGGCCGAACTGCCCGAGCACTTCGGCGATGCCGGTGGCGACCTGCCCTTCATCCGCCACGTCCATGCCGATGAACCAGGCATTGTCGCCCAGGGCCTTCGCCACCCTGGAGCCGCGCTGGCGGTCCAGGTCGGTCAAGACGACCTGCCAACCTTCGCAGATCAGCCAGGCGGCAATGCCCAGGCCGATCCCCCGTGCCGCGCCCGTTACCAGGGCAACCCGGCCATGAGTACCGCTCGGCGGCGTTGCCAGCTCGATCACAAGGCCGCCAACCCGCGGGCCAGGTCGGCTTGCAGGTCCGCTACGTCTTCCAGGCCGACCGCGACGCGGATCAGGCTGTCATGGATGCCCGCTGCTTCACGCTCTTGTGGCGAGAGACGTCCGTGAGAGGTGGTGCTTGGGTGCGTGATAGTGGTCTTGCTGTCACCCAGGTTCGCGGTGATGGAAATCAACCGGGTGGCATCGATGAAGCGCCAGGCGCCCTCCTTGCCGCCCTTGACTTCGAAACTCACCACCGCGCCAAAACCACGCTGCTGACGCGCCGCCAGCTCATGTTGCGGATGACTCTTGAGGCCGGCGTAATGGACTTTCTCGATGCCGTCCTGCTGTGCCAGCCACTCGGCCAGGACCTGAGCGTTGGCACAATGCGCTTTCATCCGCAGACCGAGGGTTTCCAGGCCCTTGAGGAAGATCCAGGCGTTGAACGGGCTGAGGGTCGGCCCGGCGGTGCGCAGGAAACCCACCACTTCTTTCATCTGCTCGCCACGACCGGCGACAACGCCGCCCATGCAACGACCCTGGCCGTCGATGAACTTGGTGGCTGAGTGCACCACCACATCCGCGCCCAGCTTGAGCGGCTGTTGCAGCGCCGGCGTGCAGAAGCAGTTGTCGACCACCAGCATGGCGCCTTTGGCGTGGGCTATTTCCGCCAACGCGGCGATATCCACCAGCTCGGCGAGCGGGTTGGACGGCGATTCGACGAACAACAGTTTGGTGTTGGCCTTGATTGCCGCATCCCAACCCGACAAATCCGCCAGCGGTACGTAGTCGACTTCGACACCGAAGCGCTTGAAGTACTTTTCGAACAGGCTGATGGTCGAGCCGAAGACGCTGCGCGACACCAGTACATGATCACCAGCGCTGCACAGGCTCATGACCACGGCCATGATCGCAGCCATGCCGGTGGCGGTGGCAACCGCTTGCTCGGCGCCTTCCAGGGCGGCGATGCGCTCCTCGAAAGCCCGCACGGTGGGATTGGTGTAACGCGAATAGACGTTGCCCGGCACTTCACCGGCAAATCGCGCCGCGGCATCGGCAGCGGTGCGGAAGACGTAGCTGGAGGTGAAGAACATCGGATCGCCATGCTCGGCTTCCGGTGTACGGTGCTGGCCCGCGCGAACCGCCAGGGTATCGAACGCTACACCTTCAAGGTCGCTGTCCAGCCGACCGGCATCCCAATCCTGACTCATGCTCCACTCCTTCTATCGCTTGAACGCAAACCGGCCCCTCGGGGCCGGTTCGTTACTCAGTTGTTGTACAGATCGATGATCGCGCTGACCGCCTGGGTCTTGGCTTTGGAAGCATCATTACGGGCGTTCTCGATCCGGTTCAGATAGACCTCGTCGATATCGCCGGTAACGTACTTGCCGTCGAATACCGCGCAATCGAACTGCTCGATCTTGATCTTGCCGCCACCGACCGCTTCGATCAGGTCCGGCAGGTCCTGGTAGATCAACCAGTCGGCGCCGATCAGGTCGGCCACTTCCTGGGTCGTGCGGTTATGAGCGATCAGCTCGTGGGCACTCGGCATGTCGATGCCGTAGACGTTCGGGTAACGCACGGCCGGGGCCGCGGAGCAGAAATACACATTCTTGGCGCCGGCTTCGCGGGCCATCTGGATGATCTGCTTGCAAGTGGTGCCGCGCACGATGGAGTCGTCCACCAGCATCACGTTCTTGCCGCGAAATTCCAGCTCGATGGCGTTGAGCTTCTGGCGTACGGATTTTTTCCGCGCGGCCTGGCCCGGCATGATGAAGGTGCGGCCGATGTAGCGGTTCTTCACGAAGCCTTCGCGGAACTTCACGCCCAGGTGGTTCGCCAGCTCCAGGGCCGCGGTGCGGCTGGTGTCCGGGATCGGGATGACCACGTCGATGTCGTGGTCCGGACGCTCGCGCAGGATCTTGTCGGCCAGTTTCTCGCCCATGCGCAGGCGCGCCTTGTAGACCGAGATACCGTCGATGATCGAGTCCGGACGCGCCAGGTAGACGTGTTCGAAGATGCACGGGGTCAGGCTCGGGTTGGTCGCGCACTGGCGAGTGAAAAGCTTGCCGTCTTCAGTGATGTAGACCGCTTCGCCCGGTGCCAGGTCGCGAATCAGAGTGAAGCCGAGCACGTCCAGGGACACGCTCTCGGAGGCGATCATGTACTCGACGCCTTCGTCGGTGTGGCGCTGGCCGAACACGATCGGACGGATGCCATGGGGGTCGCGGAAACCGACGATGCCGTAGCCGGTGATCATCGCCACTACCGAGTAGCCACCGACACAACGGTTATGCACGTCGGTCACGGCGGCGAACACGTCTTCTTCGGTTGGCTGCAGCTTGCCGCGCTGGGCCAGCTCGTGGGCGAACACGTTGAGCATCACTTCCGAGTCGGAACTGGTGTTGACGTGGCGCAGATCGGATTCGTAGATTTCCTTG
Organism: Pseudomonas sp. Z1-29; assembly: GCF_051131995.1. Taxonomy (NCBI): domain Bacteria; kingdom Pseudomonadati; phylum Pseudomonadota; class Gammaproteobacteria; order Pseudomonadales; family Pseudomonadaceae; genus Pseudomonas; species Pseudomonas sp. Z1-29. Next base: position 4,002,516 of record NZ_CP071645.1, read on the forward strand.
GCCAACTGCTCGACGTTGGTCAGGTTGCCGTTGTGCGCCAGGGTGATGCCGTACGGCGAGTTGACGTAGAACGGCTGGGCCTCGGCCGAGGTCGAGCTGCCTGCTGTCGGGTAGCGCACATGGCCGATACCCATGTGGCCGACCAGGCGCTGCATGTGACGCTGATGAAACACGTCACGCACCAGTCCATTGTCCTTGCGCAGGAACAACCGGCCGTCATGGCTGGTCACGATACCGGCAGCGTCCTGGCCGCGGTGCTGGAGCACGGTTAGCGCGTCATACAGCGCCTGATTGACGTTCGACTTACCGACGATACCGACGATGCCACACATGCGACGCAACCCCTACTTAATGGATCTGAACTGAACAACACTCACTGCGGCGTTTTGGCCATCGGCAAGAGCTGTTCCTTGAACGGTATTTCAGCGGGTACGCTGATACCGCTGGCAAGCCACTGACTGCTCCAACCCAGGATCAGGTTCTTGGACCAGTCTGCGACCAAAAGAAATTGTGGCACGAGCCGGGACTCCTGCCACCACGTATCCTGCTGTACCGGCCCCAGGCTCAACAGCCCGACGGCCACGACCACCAGCAATGCGCCACGCGCCGCGCCGAAGGCCATGCCCAGGAACCGGTCCGTCCCGGAAAGCCCGGTGACGCGAATCAGTTCGCCGATCAGATAATTGATCATTGCGCCAACCAGCAAGGTGGCGATAAACAAGATGGCACAGCCCGCGATGACGCGGGCCGACGGTGTTTCGATGTATCCGGCGAGGTACTGGGACAGCGAGCCACCAAACATCCAGGCCACGACTCCCGCAATGATCCAGGTCAGCAGCGAGAGCGCTTCCTTGACGAAGCCGCGACTCAGACTGATCAATGCAGAGATGGCGACGATTGCAACGATCGCCCAATCAACCCAGGTAAATGGCACGGTGCAGCCTACAGACGGATAAGGCGGCGCATTTTAGCAGAGCGCAGGGCTGTCGGTAAGCTGCGTGATTCAAATCAGCCAAATGGCGTTCAACCACGCTCCGGCTGGAAGCGCACCACGAAACCCTTGAGGTTTTGCTGGCGATTGAGCAAGTCGCGCAGGCGGTCAGCCTCGGCACGCTCGATCAGCGGACCGACAAACACCCGATTCTTGCCATCGGCGGAACGGATATAGGCGTTGTAACCCTGGCTGCGCAGGTTCTTCTGCAGTTTTTCCGCGCTTTCGCGGCTGGTCAGGCTGGCCAGTTGCACCGACCAACTGACCGACAGGCCATTGGCATCGACGCGGCTTTGCGTGGTATCCGGTTTCGGTGCCGCCGTGATCGGCTGGGTCGGGGCTGGCTTGACTGCCGGCGCTGCTGGAACAGGCGTCGGCGCGGCAGCCGGTTTGCTCGGCGTGGCCGGAGCCGGTGCGGTCGGCGCGGGCGCAATGGGCGCAGACGGCGCGGCAGGTTCCTGGGCCAGTTCCTCGTCACTCGGAACAGGTTCCTGAGGCAATGCTTGCGGCTCGGGCACCGCCACCGGTTCGACCTGCACCGGCGGCACGGCGGGCGCCTGGGGCGCGGCGGGTGCATCAACCGTGACCTGGCGCTGCTCGTCCTGACGGGAAAACAGCATCGGCAGGAAGATCACCGCCAGGGCCACCAACACCAGGGCCCCGACCATGCGCTGCTTGTACGCCTTATCCAGCAATGCCATCTGCAGCTTCCTCCGAGGAGCGCCGGGCCAACCATTGAAGGGCCTCGGCTACGCAAAAAAATGATCCGAACAACAGAATCTCGTCGTCGGCCGTCGCCAGGGCGCACTGCCCTTCCAGCGCGTCGGCCACACTGGCGTAAGCATCGACCGAAGCGCCACGACCCTGCAAGGCTGCCTGCAACTCGCTGGCCGGACGAGAACGCGGCGAATCCAGCGGAGCGACGGCCCAGTGCTGGACAGTACCATCCAAGGCATCGACCACGCCATCGAGGTCCTTGTCGGACAACAGCCCGAACACCGCCAGGCGCTTGCCTGCCACCGGCCGCCGCGCCAGGCGCTCCGCCAGGTACTGGGCGGCATGAGGGTTGTGGCCGACATCGAGCAGCAGGTTGAGACGCTTGCCTTGCCAATCGAACGAACGACGATCAAGACGACCGACGACGCGAGTCGCCTGCAACGCCTGGACAATCCGTCCCGCGTCCCACGGCAGATCCGCGAGCAAATAGGCCTGAAGCGCCAGCGCAGCGTTTTCCATCGGCAGGTCCAGGAGCGGCAGGTCGTGCAGTTCCACCGGATTGCCCTTGGCGTCACTGCCGCGCCATTGCCAGTGCTGCTCGGTCATGGCCAGGTCGAAATCCCGCCCACGCAGAAAAAATCGGCAATCAAGCTCGCGAACCTTGTCGAGCAAGGGCTGCGGTGGGTCAAGGTCGCCACACAGCGCAGGCGCGCCCGGGCGGAAGATGCCGGCCTTCTCGAAGGCCACGGATTCGCGGGTATCGCCCAGGTAATCGGCATGGTCCACGCCGATACTGGTGACCAGCGCGATGTCCGCATCCACCAGGTTGACCGCGTCCAACCGCCCGCCCAGGCCGACTTCCAGCACGACGGCGTCCAGGCCGGCACGGGCGAACAACCAGAACGCCGCCAGCGTGCCCATTTCGAAATACGTCAGGGAAGTCTCGCCCCGCCCGGCTTCCACCGCCGCGAAGGCTTCGCACAGCTCGGCATCAGAGGCTTCGATGCCATTGACCTGCACCCGCTCGTTGTAGCGCAGCAGGTGCGGCGAACTGTAGACACCGACACTCAGGCCCTGGCCCCGCAACAGCGAAGCCAGGAAGGCGCAGGTCGAACCCTTGCCATTGGTGCCGGTAACCGTGATGACCCGGGGCGCCGGCCTGGCCAGTCCCATGCGGGACGCTACCGCTTGCGAGCGCTCCAACCCCATGTCGATGGCGGATGGATGCAACTGCTCAAGGTAGGCAAGCCAGTCGCCCAGGGTACGTTGGGTCATAGGCCTGCAGGCACCGGCGGAACCACGATCGGCTCGATCGGCGTGGCGACGAACTTCGGCGTCGGCAGGCCCATCAGTTGCGCCAGCAGGTTGCCCAGGCGCGGGCGCAGTTCCTGACGGTGGATGATCATGTCGATGGCGCCGTGCTCAAGCAGGAATTCACTGCGCTGGAAACCTTCCGGCAGTTTTTCCCGCACGGTCTGTTCGATCACGCGAGGGCCGGCAAAGCCGATCAGCGCTTTCGGCTCACCGACGATCACGTCACCGAGCATCGCCAGGCTGGCGGAGACGCCGCCGTAGACCGGGTCGGTCAGTACCGAAATAAACGGAATGCCTTCTTCACGCAGACGCGCCAGCACCGCGGAGGTCTTGGCCATTTGCATCAGCGAGATCAGCGCTTCCTGCATCCGCGCACCGCCGGAGGCGGCGAAGCAGATCATCGGGCAACGGTTTTCCAGGGCATGGTTGGCCGCGCGAACGAAGCGCTCGCCGACGATCGCGCCCATGGAACCGCCCATGAAGGAGAACTCGAACGCCGACACCACCACCGGCATGCCCAGCAGGGTACCGCTCATGGACACCAGCGCATCTTTTTCGCCGGTCTGTTTCTGGGCGGCGGTCAGGCGGTCCTTGTATTTCTTGCCGTCGCGGAATTTCAGGCGGTCCACGGGCTCCAGTTCGGCGCCCAGTTCAACGCGGCCTTCGGCGTCGAGGAAAATATCGATACGGGCACGCGCGCCGATGCGCATGTGGTGGTTGCACTTGGGGCAAACGTCCAGGGTCTTTTCCAGCTCGGGGCGGTAAAGCACCGCTTCGCAGGATGGACATTTGTGCCACAGACCTTCAGGCACCGAGCTTTTCTTCACCTCGGAACGCATGATCGAAGGGATCAGTTTGTCTACCAACCAGTTGCTCATGCTTCTTTCTCCAGTACCGGCGGCCCGAACGCTCTGGTTCGCGGCCCCGCGTATGCCCTTGAGCTCAAATTCATTGTGCGGCGAGGGTTGCGGACCGTCGCGGTCAGCGCGAAACATGACCTGCGTCCAGCCCCACCATCCCCTGCCATCCCGACAACCGCTGCACGGCGATTGCCACTACGCTATCGGCCCGCCCGGAGGCGGCGCCTGCCTGCTTTGTACAGTGCAGGTATGGACGGCGGCAGTCTGCCAGCCGTCACATTGACTACTGGCTGCTGCGCACAGCGGCCATGAACGCGCGAATCTTTGCCGGATCTTTGAGGCCCTTGGCCTGCTCCACGCCACCACTGACGTCCACCGCATAGGGGCGGACCTGGGCAATGGCTGCCGCCACGTTGTCCGCCGTCAGGCCACCGGCGAGGATGATCGGCTTGGCAAGATCTTGCGGGACCAGCGACCAGTCGAACGCTTCGCCGGTCCCGCCGGGAACGCCCTCGACGTAGGTGTCCAGCAAGATCCCGCTGGCACCGGCAAAGGCCTCGCAAGCCGCGGCGATGTCGTCGCCGGCCTTGACCCGCAGGGCCTTGATATAAGGGCGATGCCAGCCTTCACAATCGGCTGGCGTCTCGTCGCCATGGAACTGCAACAGCGCCAACGGCACCGCATCGAGTATCTCGCCCAGCTCGCAACGGCTGGCGTTGACGAACAGACCGACCGGCGTCACGAATGGCGGCAAGGCCTGGATGATCGCCCTCGCCTGCTGCACCGTCACCGCCCGCGGACTCTTGGCGTAAAACACCAGCCCGATGGCGTCCGCCCCGGCCTCGACCGCCGCCAGCGCGTCCTCGACGCGAGTGATCCCGCATATCTTGCTGCGAACGACCGGCATGATGGGGAAAACCTCAGGCAATTCCATGGAAGTTCCGGATGGTAACAAATGCAACGGAAGGCGTCAGCCGTCGAGTTCCGAGAAGCCTGTCAGGAAATGTGGCCCGATGTAACGCTCCGGCAGTTCGAACTCATCGTGATATTCCACCTGTACCAGGTACAGGCCAAACGGATGCGCCGTGACGCCTCCGGAACGACGGATGCGGCTTTCCAGCACTTCCTTGATCCACTCCACCGGTCGCTCGCCCGCGCCGATGGTCATCAGCACGCCGGCGATGTTGCGCACCATGTGATGCAGGAAGGCGCTGGCACGGATGTCGAGCACGATCATCTTGCCGTGACGGGTCACGCGCAAGTGATGCAGCTCCTTGATCGGCGATTTGGCCTGGCATTGGCCGGCGCGGAAGGCGCTGAAGTCGTGGACGCCGACCAGATATTGCGCGGCCTCGGCCATGCGTTCGACGTCCAGCGGGCGGTGGTTCCAGGTGATTTCTTCGTTCAGGTGCGCCGGGCGGATCTGGTCGTTGTAGATCACATAGCGATAACGCCGGGCGATAGCCTTGAAGCGGGCATGGAAATGCGCCGGCATGGCCTTGGCCCAACTGACGCTGACATCGTGCGGCAAGTTGATATTGGCGCCCATGACCCAGGCCTTCATCGAGCGCTCGACCTGGGTATCGAAATGCACCACCTGCCCGCACGCATGCACGCCGGCATCGGTACGCCCGGCGCAATGCAGCGACACGGGCGAGTCGGCGACTTTGGACAGGGCATTTTCAAGGGTTTCCTGCACCGTCAGGACACCGGAGGCCTGACGCTGCCAGCCGCGATAGCGCGAGCCTTTGTATTCAACGCCCAGGGCGATCCGGAAAAAGCCGTCAGCCGCCATTTCTGCGGCCGGGTTGTCTATGTTTGCCAAGGAATTACAGCCTGCTGAGGTACGCAAAGGCGGGCATTATAAGGCGGGCGGGGCGCGATGCCAGTGCAACCGGTGGTTCTGCGCTGGTTCTACTGGCGCTTTCGCGAGCAGGCTCGCTCCCACAGGGTTCTCTGAGCGCCGCAAAACCAATGTGGGAGCGAGCCTGCTCGCGAAAGCGCCCGCCCAGACACCATCCAACCCCTGCAAACAAAAACGGCAGCCTCACCGGCTGCCGTCTCTGTTTAACCAATCACCTCAAGCCAGGCGTGACAACATTTCCTGCGCTTCACTCTTCTGCGTGGCATCGCCTTCGTTGAGGACTTCGCCGAGGATATCCCGGGCGCCATCGTCGTCGCCCATGTCGATGTAGGCCTGGGCCAGATCGAGCTTGGTCGCCACTTCGTTGGTGCCGCTGAGGAAGTCGAAATCCGGCTCGTCGTCAGCGGTCGCCAAGGCATCATCGGCCGTGAAGGTCGGCTGACCGAGGCTGTCAGACAAACGATCCAGCTCGGCGTTGACATCATCCAGCTCGGATTCGAAGGCATCCTTGGGCTGGTCATGGGCATCCATTTCGTCCGCCAGGGACAGGTCGAAATCCGCCGGCAGCTCAAGATCGTCGGCCGGGGTGTCGTTCAGGGCCGGCGTTTCGGCAGCCGGGACGTCCAGGCCCTTGAGGTCATCCTCCAGGCCCAGCAGGAAGTCGTCATCCTCCAGGGCGGGTGCCGGAGCGTCGGCGCCCAGGTCCAGATCGAACTCCGACAGGTCGTCGAGGCTTTCGTTGGCCTCGGTCTGCTGCTTGAGCACCGACTCGAAACTCAGGTCATCGTCTTCCGGAAACGCGTCCAGTTCGTTGAGCGGCTCGGGTGCCGGCGCTGCGGGCGTCGTATCAAAGTCGTCCAGGCTCAGGTCAAAAGCGTTGTCGAGTTCTTCATCGGTCGCCGGCTTGTCTTCCAGCAGTTCCTTGACGTACTGCGCATCCAGTTCGGCAGCCACGGCTGCGGCTGCCAGGCCTGCGCCAGCGGCGACCGCCATGGCCGGGAAACGGCTCTTGAGCTGTTCGACCTGGGCGTAGTTTTCACCATTGGCGACCAGTTGGCGTTCCTGGGCAACAAAGGCGTCTCGATCGCCCTGTTGGCCGTAGACTTCCATCAACTTCAGACGCAGATCGCTGCGCTGAGGCTCAGCCTTGATGCCTTGCTCCAGCAGATCGGCCGCCTGGTTCAAGCGACCGCGGTCGATGTGCGACTGGGCCTGAGGCAGTACGTCGTCGGAACGATCGGCGGCCGGGGCCACCAACGGTGCGGCGATAGGCGGCGTGACAATCACTGGCGCAATCACCGGAGCCGGCTTGGGCGCTGGCGCCGGGGCTGGCTTGGGTTCGAGTTTTACGCTAGGTGGTGGAACCTCAATGCCCTCGAAGCTGCTCGGGGGCAGATCGAGCTCCGGGGAGAAGTCGGCCTCCTCCTCGAGGGCTCGGGCCATGCGCAGATGTTTCTCGGCTTCCTGCTGGGCCTTGCGGCGACGGGCAAGCAGCAACAGAAGCAGCAACAGGATCAACGCGCCGCCGCCAATCAGCCCCAGGAGGATCGGATTGGTCAGCAGGTCGTTGTATTTCTTTTCATCGGAAGCGGCAGGTGTCGGCTCGACCGGTGCGGCGGGCGGCGTCGCTTCCGGGGCGGCCTCGGGTGCTGGTGTTGGCGCCGGTGGCTGCGCCGTCGGCGCCGGGGTCAGCTCGGCCGACATCGTCGGGGTCGACTCGCCCGCAGGCGGTACAGCAGCGCCGTCAGCCTGCATTTTCGCCAGTTGGTTGTTCTTCAGCTCGATCAGACGCTGCAGCTTGTCCAGCTGGCTCTGCAAGTCGGCCATGCGGCTTTTCAGTTCTTCGTTGTCGCGGCGAGCCGCATCCAGGCTTTCCTGGGTCACTGCAAGCTGGTTGCTCAGTGCCTGGGCATCACCGGCAGCGCCCTTGCCCTTGGCGCCGGCCTTTGCCGACTCGGCGGAAACCAGGCTCAGGTTGTCGCGCGCGGCGGCCTGGGCTGGCGCGCCCTCGGCAGCGCCCCGCTTGGTCGCGTCCAACTGTTGCCGGCCGTTACCCGCCACACCCCGACGCCCCTGGCGCCAGGCAGCGTTCTGTGCAGCCACTTCGGCGATGGCCTGGGGTTGCGGCAGCGCCGTGCTCTGCACCGGATCCGGCAGGCGCAACACCTGGCCGGTCTTGAGCAGGTTGATATTGCCGTTGATGAAGGCATTCGGGTTCAGCGCCTGAATCGCCAGCATGGTTTGTTGCACCGAACCGCCGTTGCGCACCTTGGCGGCGATTTCCCACAGGGTGTCGCGCGGCGTGGTGGTGTATTGGGACGGCTTGGTGGCCCCGGTGACCGGTGTGGAAACCGCTTGGGACGGCTTCGCCCGCGCAGCATCGGCGGCCTGCGGCGAGAATTTGGACGGATCGAGCAGCACGCTGTAGTCGCGCAGCAAGCGGCCGTTGGGCCACATCACCTGCACCAGGAACTTGACCATCGGCTCGGACAGCGGCCGGCTGGACGTCACCCGCAGGACACTGCGGCCGTTGGCGTTGATCACCGGGGTGAAGCTCAGGTCATTGAGGAAGGCTTGGCGGTCAATGCCCGCCTTGGCGAACTCTTCGGGGGGAGCCAGGCTCGGCACGACTTCGGCGGCGGTCAGTTGCTGGACATCGAGCAGCTCGATCTCGGCGACCAAAGGCTGGTTCGGCGGCGACTTCAGGGTCAACTCCCCGAGCCCGAGCGCTTGCGCCATACCGGAGGACAGCGCCGAGGCGGCCGCTATTGCTAACACCAGTTTGCGAACTTGAACCATAGCCTCTTCCTTTGTTTGAACATTCCTCGGCCAGCGAGAAGGTGTTGATGCCGCTGCCGTAAGGCATTGCGCGCAGCCCCGAAGCGACGGCGCGCGCGATCGTTTCACTCATGCCCGAGGACGCCCCGGGGAGGAGGTTCGCCTTCAGCACTCTGGCCAAGCATAGCGCCCAGCTAGACTCATTCGACAAATTGTTGCCAAGTATCTTTTACAGCAAGTCTTTTATCAACAACTCAGCCACCTGCACGGCATTGAGCGCCGCGCCCTTGCGCACGTTATCCGACGTCAGCCACAGATTCAGTTCCGCCGGATCGTCCACGCCACCGCGCACACGCCCGACATAAACCACATCCTGGCCGACCGCATCGCCCACCGGCGTCGGGTAGTCACCCGCCTCCACCAGCTCAATTCCGGGCGCCGCCTCCAGGGCCGCGTTGACCTTCGCCAGGTCAACGGCGCTCGCGGACTGTACGGTCACGCTAAAGCTATCGCCGAAAAACACCGGCGCTTGAATGCAAGTGACGGAAATCTTTAACAAAGGTTGCGCAAGCACTTGGCGCAGCTCGTGGACCAGGCGCTTCTCCAGCAGCGTATGACCCTGCTCATCCGGGACACCGACCTGGGCCAGCAGGTTGAACGCCATCTGCCGATCGAAGAATTTCGGCTCCAGCGGACGGGCATTGAGCAACTCGGCTGTCTGGCGCGCCAACTCGCTCACCGCTGCGCGCCCCTGGGCGGAGACGGCGAGACTGGCGGTCAGGCTGATGCGTTGCAGGTCCAGGCAATCGCGCAGCGGCGCCAGCACCACGGCGAGCGCAGTGGCCGAGGCGCTGGGGCTGCTGACCTGGAACGGTTTGCTCAGGCCGGCCAGCAACCGGGCGTTGGCCTCTGGCACGATCTGCGGCGCCTGCTCCGGCGGCAGCGCGCCGGAGAGGTCGATCAGCGCACAACCGGCAGCCGTGGCGCGTGGTGCAAAACTCAGGGTGACCGCCGGGCCGGCGGCGAAGAACACCAGTTGGACCTTGCCGAAATCGAATTCATCGACCTCGCGCACCCGCACGTTCTTGCCGCGAAACAGCACCGAGCTTCCCGCCGATTCGCTGCTCGCCAGCAGGTGCAGGGTGCCGATCGGAAAATCCCGCTCTTCGAGGATCTGCACCAGGGTTTCGCCGACAGTACCGGTGGCGCCGATCACGGCAATATCAAAGGACTGGCTCATGGGTCTACCTCAGGTAAAACGTGGGGAGCGGCACTTTACCGGGTGGTGGGGTGGGCAGGCAATTGGCAGGAAATCTCGTGGTGATTGTGCCGGCCTCTTCGCGAGCAGGCTCGCTCCCACAAATGATCTTCAGCGAACACAAAACCTGTGGGAGCGAGCCTGCTCGCGAAGAGGCCAGCTCAGACACCCGACACCTCAAGGCGGTTTTCCAATAAAAAACCCGTGCCTCTCGCAAGGCACGGGTTCTTCAACAGCAGCAACCGATCAACGCTCGAGCAGGATCCGCAGCATGCGCCGCAGCGGCTCGGCCGCGCCCCACAGCAACTGGTCGCCGACGGTGAATGCACCGACGAACTGCGAGCCCATGTTCAGTTTGCGCAGGCGGCCCACCGGCACGTTCAGGGTGCCGGTGACCTTGGTCGGGCTCAGCTCTTGAATGCTGGTTTCGCGGTTGTTCGGCACCAGCTTGACCCAAGGGTTGTGCTGGCTGATCAACCCTTCGATGTCGGCGATCGGCACGTCCTTGTTCAGCTTGATGGTCAGTGCCTGGCTGTGGCAGCGCATGGCGCCGATGCGCACACAGATGCCGTCCACCGGGATCGGGCTCTTGAAGCGACCGAGGATCTTGTTGGTTTCGGCCTGGGCCTTCCACTCTTCACGGCTCTGGCCGTTAGGCAGTTCCTTGTCGATCCACGGGATCAGGCTGCCAGCCAGCGGCACGCCGAAGTTCTCGGTCGGGTAGGCATCGCTGCGCATCGCCTCGGCGACCTTGCGGTCGATGTCGAGGATGGCGCTGGCCGGGTTGGCCAGGTCATCGGCGACAGCGGCGTGGGTCGCGCCCATCTGCTTGATCAGTTCACGCATGTTCTGCGCGCCGGCACCGGAAGCCGCCTGATAGGTCATGGCGCTCATCCACTCGACCAGGCCAGCCTCAAACAGCCCGCCCAGGCCCATCAGCATCAGGCTGACGGTGCAGTTGCCGCCGATGTAGTTCTTGGTGCCCGCGTCCAGTTGCTGGTCGATGACCTTGCGGTTGACCGGGTCGAGGATGATCACCGCGTCATCCTGCATGCGCAGGCTGGAAGCGGCGTCGATCCAGTAACCCTGCCAGCCGGCTTCACGCAGCTTGGGGAACACTTCGCTGGTGTAGTCGCCGCCCTGGCAGGTCAGGATCACGTCGAGGGTCTTGAGCTCTTCGATGCTGTAGGCATCCTTGAGCACACCGGTGTCCTTGCCCACGGACGGGCCCTGGCCACCGACGTTGGAGGTGGTGAAAAACACCGGCTCAATGAGATCGAAATCCTGCTCTTCCAGCATTCGCTGCATGAGCACGGAACCGACCATGCCGCGCCAACCGATCAGACCTACACGTTTCATCGCAACTACACCTATACAAAAGTGGGCCACCGTCGAAGCAGTGGGCCCGAAAGATTACAGATTCCGCAGCGCGGCGACTACTGCATCGCCCATTTGCTGCGTACCGACCTTGGTGCAACCTTGTGACCAGATGTCACCGGTGCGCAAGCCCTGGTCCAGGACCACGCTGACGGATTTTTCAATCGCGTCGGCGGCATCGTTCAAGTTGAAGCTGTAGCGCAGCATCATCGACACCGACAGGATGGTCGCCAACGGGTTGGCAATGCCCTGCCCGGCAATGTCCGGCGCCGAGCCGTGGCACGGCTCGTACATGCCTTTGTTGTTGGCATCCAGGGAGGCCGACGGCAGCATGCCGATGGAACCGGTGAGCATCGACGCTTCGTCGGACAGGATGTCGCCGAACATGTTGTCGGTGACGATCACATCGAACTGCTTCGGCGCGCGCACCAGTTGCATCGCGGCGTTGTCGACGTACATGTGGCTCAGCTCGATGTCCGGATAATCCTTGGCCACCTGCTCGACCACTTCGCGCCACAGTTGGCTGGACGCCAGCACGTTGGCCTTGTCCACCGAGCACAGCTTCTTGCCACGCACGCGGGCCATGTCGAAGCCGACCCGGGCGATACGGCGGATTTCGCTTTCGCTGTACGGCAGGGTGTCGTAGGCCTGGCGCTCGCCGTTTTCCAGCTCACGGGTACCGCGCGGGGCACCGAAGTAGATACCGCCGGTCAGCTCACGCACGATGAGGATGTCCAGGCCGGAGACGATTTCCGGCTTCAGGCTCGATGCATCGGCCAGTTGCGGATAAAGAATCGCCGGACGCAGGTTGCCGAACAGGCCCAGTTGCGCGCGAATCTTCAGCAGCCCGCGTTCGGGGCGGATGTCGCGTTCGATCTTGTCCCATTTCGGCCCGCCCACGGCGCCCAGCAGCACGGCATCGGCGGCACGGGCACGGTCCAGGGTTTCATCGGCCAGCGGCACGCCGTGCTTGTCGATGGCGGCGCCACCGATCACGTCGTGGCTGAGTTCGAAGCCCAGGCCGTACTTGGCGTTCGCCAGCTCCAGGACCTTGACCGCCTCGGCCATGATTTCCGGGCCGATGCCATCACCTGGGAGAATCAGAATCTGCTTGCTCATGCTTTCCTCATTAACTGTCGGCGCCCTTGGGCTAGCCGGGAAAAATGCTATCGCTCGGCCCACAGCACCAGTACATCCGTACTGAACGATCCATCGGCCTCAATCTGAAAATATTCACGCACTTCATCGCCCATCGAGCGCTGCAGCTCCAGAATCGCCGCCCGCATTACCTCCGGAGTACGCATGCGCTCGACCCACGAACGGTATTCCAGGCGCAGACGCTGGCGCGAGGTGGTACGGGTGTGCAGCCCCGCGTCGCTGACCTGCTGCAACCACTCGGCAGCCGAATAGTCGCGCACATGACTGGTGTCCCGCAGCACTTCGACGCTTTGCAGGTAGGTATCGAGCAGCGGCATGCCCGGCGACAGGATATCAATGAACGCCGCTACGCCGCCCGGCTTGAGCACCCGGCGCACTTCCCGCAAAGCCAGGCCCACGTCACTCCAATGATGCGCCGAATAGCGACTGAACACGAAGTCGAACTCGCCGTCGGCGAACGGCAGCCGCTCGGCGGCGCCACGTACCGTGCCGATATTGCCCAGGCCACGCTCGGCCGCCGCCGCGGCAACCACGTCGAGCATCTGTTGGGACAGGTCGTAGGCCACCACCTCGCCGGCCAGCGGCGCCACATGGAAGCTCACATGCCCGGCGCCACAGCCCAGGTCCAGCACACGGGCATTGGCGTGACCGGCCAGCTCGGCCTGCAGCAGCACGAATTCGGCGCCCTGGGCATGCACGGCGCTGCTCAGGTAGGCCGAGGCCTGTTCGCCGAATTGCTTTTGTACGACTTGGCTGTGGGCGGTGCTGGTCATGGGATGTCCTTGTGGTTTTATATTGCCTGGGCGGGCGCCATCGCGAGCAAGCTCGCTCCCACAGGGGTTTTGTGAACGCCGCAAATCCAATGTGGGAGCGAGCTTGCTCGCGATGGCGTCTTTACGCCTTACGCAAAATCAAGCATCACGAAACAACCAAGGCTGGCTCGCCCGGTGCTTGGCTTCGAACGCGGCAATCGCCTCGCCGTCCTGCAGGGTCAGGCCGATGTCGTCCAGGCCGTTGAGCAGGCAGTGCTTGCGGAACGCGTCGATTTCAAAACCCAGCACCTTGCCGTCGGGACGGGTCACGGTCTGGGCCGCCAGGTCGATCTGCAGTTGATAGCCAGGGTTGGCCTCGACCTGCTGGAACAGCTCGTCCACTTCGGCATCGCTGAGAATGATCGGCAGCAGGCCGTTCTTGAAGCTGTTGTTGAAGAATATGTCGGCGTAGCTCGGCGCGATGATGCTGCGAAAACCGTACTCTTCCAGGGCCCATGGCGCGTGCTCGCGGCTCGAGCCGCAACCGAAGTTCTCGCGGGCCAGCAATACGCTGGCGCCTTGGTAACGCGCGGCATTGAGCACGAAGTCCTTGTTCAACGGCCGCTTGGAGTTGTCCTGGTACGGCTGGCCCACATCCAGGTAACGCCATTCGTCAAACAGGTTCGGGCCGAAGCCGGTGCGTTTGATGGACTTCAGGAATTGCTTGGGGATGATCTGGTCGGTGTCGACGTTGGCACGATCCAAAGGCGCGACAAGACCGGTGTGCTGGGTGAAAGCTTTCATGCTGCGCTCCTTCAGATCAATTCGCGGACATCGACAAAACGGCCGTTGACGGCAGCGGCGGCGGCCATCGCCGGGCTCACCAGGTGCGTACGCCCACCGGCGCCCTGGCGGCCTTCGAAGTTTCGGTTGGACGTCGAGGCGCAGTGCTCGCCCGACTCCAGGCGATCCGGGTTCATCGCCAGGCACATCGAGCAGCCTGGCTCGCGCCATTCGAAACCGGCCTCGAGGAAAATCTTGTCCAGCCCTTCCGCTTCGGCCTGGGCTTTCACCAGCCCCGAGCCCGGCACCACGATCGCCTGCTTGATCGTCGAGGCAACCTTGCGGCCCTTGGCGATCACGGCGGCGGCGCGCAAGTCTTCGATCCGCGAGTTGGTGCAGGAGCCGATGAACACACGGTCGAGCTGAATGTCGGTGATCGCCTGGTTGGCGCTCAGGCCCATGTATTTCAAGGCGCGGACGATGGAGTCACGCTTGACCAGGTCCATTTCCTTGGCCGGATCCGGCACGTTCTGGTCCACGGCCAGGACCATTTCCGGCGACGTGCCCCAGCTGACTTGCGGCTTGATCTGCGTCGCGTCGAGCTCGACCACGGTGTCGAACCTGGCGTCCGGGTCGGAGACCAGGTCTTTCCAGGCTTCGACCGCCATGTCCCATTCGGCGCCTTTCGGGGAGAACGGCCGGCCCTTGACGTATTCCACGGTTTTTTCATCGGCGGCCACCAGGCCGACGCGGGCGCCGGCTTCGATGGACATGTTGCAGATGGTCATGCGGCCTTCGACGGACAAATCGCGGATCGCGCTACCGGCGAATTCGATGGCGTGGCCATTACCGCCGGCGGTGCCGATCTTGCCGATCACGGCCAGGACGATGTCCTTGGCGGTCACGCCGAAAGGCAGCTTGCCCTCGACGCGCACCAGCATGTTTTTCATTTTCTTGGCGACCAGGCACTGGGTAGCGAGCACGTGCTCGACCTCGGAGGTGCCGATACCGTGGGCCAGCGCACCAAAGGCGCCGTGGGTCGAGGTATGCGAGTCACCACAGACCACGGTCATGCCCGGCAAGGTCGCGCCCTGCTCCGGGCCGATCACGTGGACGATGCCCTGGCGGACGTCATTCATCTTGAATTCGACGATGCCGTATTCATCACAGTTGTCGTCAAGGGTCTGGACTTGCAGGCGCGAAACCTGGTCGGCAATGGCTTCGATGCCACCCTTGCGCTCCGGCGTGGTCGGCACGTTGTGGTCCGGGGTCGCGATGTTGGCATCGATGCGCCAAGGCTTGCGCCCGGCCAGACGCAGACCTTCGAAGGCTTGCGGCGAGGTCACTTCGTGAATGATGTGGCGGTCGATGTAGATCAGCGCCGAGCCATCGTCGCGCTGCTTGACCAAATGCGAATCCCAGAGCTTGTCGTAGAGCGTTTTGCCGGCCATCAGACGGTTTCCTCATCAGCTTGTTTCTATGCCCTGGGTTCTGAGCGGATCAATAACCCCTTGGCTTGTGAGGCTGATGGTAAGAGGCTACATTAAATAACTCAAATTCATATTTTTCATGCTTTGCATAACCAACTGGAATCCGACCAGAAACGCCATGGACCTCGCCAACCTCAATGCCTTTATTGCCATTGCTGAAACCGGCAGTTTTTCCGGTGCCGGTGAACGCCTGCACCTGACGCAACCGGCCATCAGCAAGCGTATCGCCGGCCTCGAGCAGCAGCTCAACGTGCGCCTGTTCGACCGTCTGGGCCGGGAAGTGAGCCTGACCGAAGCCGGTCGGGCCCTGCTGCCACGGGCCTATCAGATTCTCAACGTGCTGGACGACACCCGCCGCGCCCTGACCAACCTGACCGGCGAAGTGACCGGGCGCCTGACCCTCGCCACCAGCCACCATATCGGCTTGCACCGGCTGCCACCGCTGTTGCGGGAGTTCACCCGACGCTACCCGCAGGTGGCACTGGATATTCAGTTCCTGGATTCGGAAGTGGCCTACGAGGAAATTCTCCATGGCCGGGCGGAACTGGCGGTCATCACCCTGGCCCCCGAGCCCCACACGCTGGTACGGGCCACGCCGGTGTGGGACGACCCGCTGGATTTCGTGGTGGCGCCGGAACACGCCCTGCTGGAAAACAGCGCCGTCAGCCTGGCGGACATTGCCCTTCATCCGGCGGTTTTCCCGGGAGGCAACACGTTTACCCACCACATCGTGCAGCGGCTGTTCGAAGCCCAGGGCCTGACGCCGAACATCGCAATGAGCACGAATTATCTGGAAACCATAAAGATGATGGTGTCCATCGGCCTGGCCTGGAGCGTTTTGCCGCGCACGATGCTTGATGATCAAGTGGCGCGTGTGCCTTTGCCGGGCATACAGCTCAGTCGCCAGCTAGGCTATATCCTGCACACCGAAAGGACGCTGTCGAACGCTGCACGGGCTTTCATGGCTCTATTGGACGCACAAATCGATCTGCCAGGGACAAGGGCATAAGTTGTGCTAATCCTACAGGGCCATTACGCCTGCGCCTAACACCCAACCGCCCAAGGCCCGCTAGAGAATGCCCAAACCCGCCGACCATACTCCGCCCCTGCCGCGTATCCAGGCGCTCGACCCGAAACGGTCGGAGCAAAGCTGGGAAAGCGCGCCACAGTTGCTCGCCGCCCTGAACGGAGCGCGGCTGGGGGCCTGGTCGTGGGACATCGATACCGGCCAGATCAGCTGGTCCCGAGGCACCCAGGCGTTGTTCGGCTTCGACCCGCGCCAGCCATTGCCGGCGGACGTCGACTACCTCGACCTGCTGCTGCCCGAGGATCGGGCCAGGGCCGTGCGGGCCTTCCATGCAGCCGTGTCCGGCGTGCCGCTGGAACAGGCGATGCACCACCGCATCGTCTGGCCCGATGGCAGCCTGCACTGGCTGGAAATCAGTGGCAGCGTACTGCCTGACAAGCACGGTCGCCCGCGCATGATCGGGGTGATCCGCGAAATCACCCACCAGCGCGAACGGGAACAGGCGCTGCGCAGCTCGGAGAAACGCTTCGCGACACTGTTCCACCTGTGCCCGAACATGGTCCTGCTGACCCGCCAGGAAGATGGGCTGATCAGCGAAGCCAACCAGTATTTCGAAAGCCTGTTCGGCTGGCCGGTCCACAATGTGATCGGCCGCACCACCCTGGAACTGGGCCTGTGGGTCGACCCCACGCAGCGCGCCAAACTGGTAGAGGCCACCAAGGCCAAGGGCGAGCTGGTGAGCATGGAAGTGCAATTCCGCGCCAGTAACGGCCAGGTCCACAACGGTATCCTCAGCGCCCAGAAAGTCGAACTCGAAGGCCAGCCTTATTTACTGAGCACCTTCCTCGACACCACCGAACGCAAACTTGCCGAACAGGCCCTCAAGGACAGCCAGGAGCGCCTGGACCTGGCCCTCGACTCGGCGCAACTGGGTACCTGGGACTGGCACATCCCCAGCGGCATGCTCTACGGCTCGGCCCGGGCCGCGCAGCTCCATGGCCTGGAGCCCCAGGCGTTCCACGAATCGTTCGATGCGTTTTTCGAGGGCGTGCCTACCGAAGAACGCAACAACATGCGCAACGCCTACCGCAGCCTGCGTGAAGGCCCGGCGGGCAATTACCAGCTGACCTACCGCGTGCAACTGCCGGACGGCAGCTCGCGTTACCTGGAAAGTCGCGCCCGTCTCTACCGCAACGACGACGGCAGCCCGCTGCGCATGGCCGGCACCTTGCTCGACATCACCGACCAGGTGGAGCGCGAACAGAGCCTGGCGGCTTCGGAAGAAAAATTCGCCACGTTGTTCCAGGTCAGCCCCGATCCGATTTGCCTTACCCACCAGGACGACGGCACGTTCCTGGAAATAAACTCCAGTTTTACCCAGACATTCGGCTGGGCGGCCAATGATGTGCTGGGCCGCAGCGCCGACGAGATCGGCCTGTGGGAAGCTTCGGGCAGCAGCCTGCAGCGCATCGAACGGGTGATCCGCGAGCAGTCGCTGAGCAATGTCGCCATCGTCGTCCACCACAAGAACGGCCAGCCGCTGACCTGCGTGATCTCCAGCCGGCAGATCAGTGTCGGCAACCAGCCCTGCATCGTCACCACCCTGCGGGACATCACCCAGCAACAACGCTCCGAAGCGGCACTGAAAGCCAGCGAGGAAAAATTCGCCAAGGCATTCCACTCCAGCCCCGACGCGATCACCATTACCGAATGCGAAAGCGGCCGCTACCTTGAGGTCAACGATGGCTTCTGTCGCCTGACCGGTTATCGCGCCGACGAAGTCATCGGCCATACCGTCTACGAGGTCGGCATCTGGGCCGAAGAAAAGCAACGGACGGCGCTGCTCGCCGAATTGCAGCTCAAGGGCCGCGTTCTCCACCAGGAAATGCTCGGGCGCAACAAGCGCGGGGAAATCCTCACGGTGGAAGTATCGGTCGAGCCCATCACGCTCAACGAAACCGCGTGCCTGCTGCTGACCGCCCGTGACGTGAGCCTGCTGCGCAACGCCGAGGCGCAGATCCGTCACCTCGCCTATCACGACCCGCTGACCAACCTGCCCAACCGCGCGCTGCTGCTGGACCGGCTCAGCCAGCAGATCGCCCTGCTCAAGCGGCATAACCTGCGAGGGGCCTTGCTGTTCCTCGACCTCGACCATTTCAAGCACATCAATGATTCGCTCGGCCATCCGGTTGGCGACACGGTGCTGAAGATCATCACCGCGCGCCTCGAAGCCAGCGTGCGCCTCGAAGACACCGTGGCGCGCCTGGGCGGCGATGAATTCGTCGTGCTCCTCAGCGGCCTGGAGGGCACGCGTGGCGCGGTCAGCCAGCAGGTGCAGACCCTGGCCGACACCCTTCGCGAACTGCTCTCCGAGCCGATGTTTCTCGATGGGCAACGACTGCAAGTCACCCCCAGCATCGGCATGGCGCTGATACCGGACCACGGCTCCACGCCCACTGACCTGCTCAAGCGCGCCGATATCGCCCTGTACCGCGCCAAGGATTCGGGACGCAATACCTCGCAGATGTTCCACGCCACCATGCAAAAAGCCGCCAGCGAACGGCTGCGCATGGAAACCGACCTGCGCCAGGCCCTGGCTCGCAACGAGTTCAGCGTGCATTTCCAGCCACAGGTCGATGCCCGGGACAACCGCATCGTTGGCGCCGAAGCCCTGGTGCGCTGGCATCATCCGGACCTGGGCGCGCAATCACCCAATGAGTTCATCAAGGTGCTGGAGGACAGCGGCCTGATCCTGGAAGTCGGCACCTGGATCCTCGACGAAGCCTGCGATGGCTTCAAACAACTGATCGCCAAGGGCAAGGTCGACCCCCGACGGTTCAAACTGTGCGTGAATATCAGCCCCCGGCAGTTCCGCCAGAGCGACTTCGTCGAGCGCATCGAAACCAGCCTCGCCAGCCATGGCCTGCCCTATTCCCTGCTGAAGCTGGAAATCACCGAAGGCATCGTGATCCACAACCTGGACGACACCATCGGCAAGATGCGCCGCCTGAAGAAATTGGGGGTGAGCTTTGCCATGGACGACTTCGGCACCGGTTATTCATCGCTGACTTACCTCAAGCGCCTGCCGGTGGACACGCTGAAAATCGACCAGTCGTTCGTACGTGACGCCACCAGTGACCCCAACGACGCCGAGATCATCCGCGCCATCGTCGCCATGGCCCGCAGCCTGAATCTGGAAATGATTGCCGAAGGCGTCGAGACGCTGGAGCAACTGAAGTTTTTGCAGGGGCTCGATTGTCATTTGTACCAGGGTTACCTGCACAGCCGGCCATTGCCGCTGGAGGCGTTCGAGCGGTTGTTGCCTTAGCTAGGAGCTTTTGTGGCGAGGGAGCTTGCTCCCGCTGGGGTGCGCAGCAGCCCTGAAACCTGCCACCTCGGTGTATCAGGTCGGTTTGAGTCGTACCATTTGGGGCCGCTTCGCGGCCCAGCGGGAGCAAGCTCCCTCGCCACAATTTATCCTTCACTGCTTGCCAAGACAAAAAAGGGCGCCATTCGGCGCCCTTCTTCAACTGCGATGCATCAATTTTCCAGCGCGGCTTGCTGTTGCGCACCGTTGATCGGGATGCGCTTGGCTTTCGCCTCTTCCGGCACCACACGCAACAGGTCGATGCTCAACAGACCGTTGCTCAGGCCGGCGGATTTGATCTCGATATGATCCGCCAACCGGAAGGACAGCTTGAACGCACGCTGGGCGATGCCCTGGTGCAGGAAGGTGACGCTGTCGTTGCTGGCCTCGCGCTTGCCGCCGCTGATGGTCAGCACACCTTTTTCCACTTGCAGGTCCAGGTCCTCTTCGCGGAAACCGGCGGCGGCGACTACGATGCGGTATTCGTCATCGCCATGTTTTTCCACGTTGTAGGGTGGATAGCTGCTGCCCGGTTCGTTACGCAGCGCGGTTTCGAACAGGTCGTTGAAACGGTCGAAGCCCACCGAGGAACGGAACAGAGGGGCCAGCGAAAATGCAGTACTCATGATTCAAATCTCCTGAAAGTTCAGCAAGTTTTTTTGTCTCCGCGACCCGAATCCGGCATCGCGTACTCCCTATCTAGGGACCGCCAAATACTTTTCAAGAGCTTTTTCGGAAATTTTTTCAGGCCGCTTCCGTGCGCTGCACACCCAGCAAACGACCCACTGCGTCCAGGTCGGTTTCCCGGCGCAGGGCACTGAACAGCTCGACCGCCTCGGGGTAGTTGCGGGTCAACATCGCCAGCCACTGCTTCAACCGACCGGGCGCCTGGCGTGGCGTCAGTTGCTCGACCACTTGCACCCAGAAGTCCTGGAGCATCGGCTGCAGTTCAGCCCAGGACATCTCGACCACCTCCTCGCCGGCCCGGGCGGCGGCGATCTGCCGAGCCAGGTCAGGGCGGGAAACCAGGCCGCGGCCGAGCATGATGTCTTCAACGCCGCTGATTTCCCGGCAACGACGCCAGTCTTCCACGCTCCAGATATCACCGTTGGCGAACACCGGTACCTTAACCACGTCCTGGACCCGCGGAATCCATTCCCAGTGGGCCGGCGGCTTGTAGCCGTCAACCTTGGTCCGCGCATGCACGACGATGTGCGCCGCGCCGCCCTCGGCCAGGGCCGTGGCGCAGACCAGCGCGCCGTCCGGGCTGTCGAAGCCCAGGCGCATCTTGGCGGTGACGGGGATGTGTTTCGGCACCGCGCGGCGGACATGCTCGACGATCTGGTTGAGCAGCTCCGGTTCCTTGAGCAACACCGCCCCGCCCCGGGATTTGTTCACGGTTTTGGCCGGGCACCCAAAATTCAAGTCGATGACTTCCGAGCCCAGCTCACAGGCCAGCGCGGCGTTTTCCGCCAGGCACACCGGATCGGAACCCAGCAACTGCACCCGCAACGGCACTCCGGCAGCCGTCCTGGCACCGGTCAGCAGTTCAGGGCCGAGCTTATGGAAGTAGGCCGGCGTGAGCAGACGGTCGTTGACGCGGATGAACTCGGTGACACACCAGTCGATACCGCCAACACGGGTCAGGACGTCCCGCAGGATGTTGTCGACCAACCCCTCCATGGGCGCCAGGGCAATTTGCATGGAAAACACACTCAACGAAAAAACGTGCGGCAGTTTAGCGGATTTTGCTCACCTATCCGGCATTCACCACAAAACCTGTGAGGTGCCCAAAAACTTGAGCTCACCACTTTTCACTGTGGGAGCGAGCCTGCTCGCGAAAGCGGTGGCTCAGCTTGCAAAGCTGTTGGATGTTTCGCCGCCTTCGCGAGCAGGCTCGCTCCCACAGGGGTTCAGCGCCACTGCGTAGCCCTCGATAAACTCCGGCGGCATGCGCTTGGGCCTGCCGGTGGACAGTTCGATGCAGACGAAAGTGGTCTGGGCGCGCAGTAATGTGGCGTTGTCGCTGGGGCGGACCAGTTGAAAGTGTCGGGTCATTTTCAGCCGCTGATCCCAGTCGACGATCCAGGTCGCCAACTGCAATTCGTCGCCTTCATAAGCCGCCGCCAGGTAATCGATCTCATGCCGCACCACCGCCATGGCCCGGTCAAGCCGGCGGTACTCCACCAGGTCCAGGCCCAGGCGCTGGGAATGGCGCCACGCGCAGCGCTCCAGCCAGGTAACGTACACCGCATTATTGGCGTGACCCAGCCCGTCGATGTCTTCGGCATTCACTTGAAGATCAATGATGAACGGCGTTGCCCGATCCCAGCCCATGCCCGTCTCCTGGTCGAATTTGGATCGGCGCAGTGTACCGGAAGCTCAGGCCGATTGCCGCGCCTGCAGGCTGCGTCCGGCCAGCAGTGATAACACACCATCAATGACACGGGGATCGGCCAGTACCCGTTGATGCCCGCCCTGCCCCAGGCGCAGCAAGCGGCTGTCGAACCAGGCTTCATGGATCAGTTGTGATTCCTTGACCGATACCGAAGTATCGTCCTCGGCGTGGACAATCAAGCCAGGAATATCCAGCTGATATTGCGCGACATCCATCTTCGAAGCCTGCATGCCGACGTCCTGCTCCACCTGGCGAATAAAGGCCGAACGCGCCCTGGGTGGCAACCCCATCATCCGCGCGAAGCCACGCAGGACGCCGAGGATACGCGCCGGCGCGGCGATGCTGACCAGTGTCTCGGTCCGCAACCCAAGCTGAACCGCCAGCATGGCACTGGCGCCGCCCATGGAGTGGCCGATCACTGCTTGCAACGGCGGCAACTCGGCTGCGGCTTCAAGCATCGCCCTGGCGAACAGCAGCACATTGGCCTCGCGACCCGGCGAGCGACCATGGGCCGGCCCATCCAGCGCCACCACCGTGTAACCGTCCTCCACCAGCGCATTGATCAATGCCGCGAACTGCGTCGGGCGCCCTTCCCAGCCGTGCATCAGCAGCACCGCCGGGCCTTTGCCCCAGCGCAACGCAGACAGGCCGAAGCGCAAGGTGATGCGCTCGGACGAGGCCAGCAATGGCAGCTCCCAGTCCCGCGGCGGCAGGGCCCGAGGACTCATGAACACTCTGCGCATTTGTTTCGCTACCAGGCGCGGGGCTATCCGGCCAAGCGTGCCATTGACACCACGAATCCAGCTCAACCTGTCCATGCTCATCTCCAGGGCTTGCGCCTTAGCTCAGCGCACCGCCGACTTGGCGGCGCGCAGCAAACGATCCGATAACTCGCCCGGGCCCAACGCCCGGGCCAGGGCCAGGCCGCCGACCATCAAGGCGATGTCGGCCAGGGCTTTATCCGCATCCTCGGGGCTGGCGGCCAACTGCGCGACCATCAGCTCGATATGCTCACTGAGAACCTCACGAAACGCGTCCGGCAGTCGCCCGAGCTCGCCGACCGAGGCCGGGATCGGGCACGCCTGCTCGGTGGAATCACGATGTTTGCGCGACAGGTAGAACGCCGCGACCAACGCGCGCCGCTCTTCGCCTGTCAGCTCGGCATCCATGTCGGCGATCAGGCCACGGCGGCGATTGAGCAGTTGCTTGAACGCCTCCAGCATCAAGGCGTCCTTGCTTTCGAAGTGGGCATAAAAACCGCCCACCGTCAGCCCTGCCGCGCCCATCACCTCGCCCACGCTCGGCTCGGCCGGCCCGCGCTGGATCAGCGCATCGCTGGCGGCCTTGAGAATGCGTTCACGGGTTTGTGCTTTTTTATCGCTCATCGCTGCCTCCGAATATTACGATTGAAATATTATCCACATAATAATTTTCCGCAAGCGAAATCTTCACCGCTGGTCGGAAGGATTCATCGAGGATAAGGGAATTGGCTGAACGCCAGACAAACAAAAGGGCCATTCAAGAATTGAATGACCCTTATAAAATCCCGCATAGCGGGTAATCGTGGCGTCCCCTAGGGGACTCGAACCCCTGTTACCGCCGTGAAAGGGCGGTGTCCTAGGCCACTAGACGAAGGGGACACAAACCTTCTGAACATGATCAGCGCTGAGAACTGATCGCTTCAAGGCCGGTGTGGCCAGACCTCGAAGTGTAAATTGGTGGAGCTAGACGGGATCGAACCGTCGACCTCTTGCATGCCATGCAAGCGCTCTCCCAGCTGAGCTATAGCCCCGGATTTTTCGCCTCGCGGCGGAGCGACATCCTGCTGCAACATCGCTTCTGTAAAACTGGCGTCCCCTAGGGGACTCGAACCCCTGTTACCGCCGTGAAAGGGCGGTGTCCTAGGCCACTAGACGAAGGGGACGCAAACCCTTCTAACATCTGATCAACGCTGAGTGTTGATCGCTTCAAGGCCGGTGTGGCCAGGCCTTGAAGTGTAAAAATTGGTGGAGCTAGACGGGATCGAACCGTCGACCTCTTGCATGCCATGCAAGCGCTCTCCCAGCTGAGCTATAGCCCCTCATCGCTGAGGACGGGGCGAATCTTAAGGGCGTATCCGAGGGCTGTCAAATTTATTTTCAACAAAATTGAAAATTTTTTGCCGGGATAACAATCACTTACCGACAAACCCCGGAAAACCGGGGTATGCCTTGTTCCATCGACCGCTCAGGCAATCGCGCCCAGCAGTTTTTCCCACTCCTTGTTCTCCTTCTTCGACACGCCACCGAGCAGATCAATGGCCTGGCGCAGACGGAAACGGGTCAGGTCCGGCCCGAGGATTTCCATCGCATCGAGCACCGACACCGAGCTCGCCTGGCCGGTGATCGCGGCAAACATCAGCGGCATCGCATCGCGCAATTTCAGCTCCAGGTGTTCAACCACCGCCTGGATGGTCGCGGTGATGCTGTCCTTTTCCCACTGGCGCAGGCTTTCCAGCTTCCACAAGATCAATTGCATCAACTGCCGCACCTGATCGCCGGAGAGTTTCTTCGATTCGAACAGCTTCACATCCGGGGTAACGCCACCGGCAAAAAAGAACCCGGCCAATGGCGCGATCTGGCTGAAGGTCTCTACCCTGCCCTGCACGTGCGGGGCGATCTTCATCATGTACTCGGGGTTGAACGCCCACTTCTGCACCCGCGCGGCAAACTCTTCCACCGGCAGGTCGCGCAGCCACTGGCCGTTGAGCCAGGACAGCTTCTCGACGTCGAAGATCGGCCCGCCCAGGGAGACGCGGGACAGGTCGAAGTGCTCGACCATCTCCTCCAGCGAGAACTTCTCGCGCTCGTCCGGCATCGACCAGCCCATGCGGCCCAGGTAGTTGAGCATCGCCTCGGGCATGAAGCCCATGCGCTCGTAGAAGGTCACCGAGGTCGGATTCTTGCGCTTGGACAGCTTGCTCTTGTCCGGGTTACGCAGCAGCGGCATGTAGCACAACTGCGGTTGCTCCCAGCCGAAGTACTCATAGAGCAGGATCAGTTTCGGTGCCGAGGGCAGCCATTCTTCGCCGCGCAGCACATGGGTGATGCCCATCAGATGGTCGTCGACCACGTTGGCCAGGAAGTACGTCGGCAGGCCGTCGGTCTTCATCAGCACTTGCATGTCCATGCGGTCCCATGGGATCTCGACATCGCCACGCAACATGTCCGGCACCACGCAGACGCCCTCGCTCGGCACCTTCATGCGGATCACATGAGGTTCGCCCGCGGCCAGGCGACGGTTGACTTCTTCCTTCGACAGCAGCAGCGCACGGCCGTCGTAGCGCGGGGTCTCGCCCCGGGCGATTTGCTCGGCGCGCATCTGGTCCAATTCTTCGGCGGTGCAGAAGCAAGGAAACGCGTGGCCCATGTCCACCAACTGCTGGCAGTACTGCTTGTAGATCTCGCCACGCTCGCTCTGGCGGTACGGACCGTGCGGCCCGCCGACGTCCGGACCTTCGCTCCAGTCGATGCCGAGCCAGCGCAGGGCGTCGAATATCTGCTGTTCCGACTCGCGGGTCGAACGCAACTGATCGGTGTCCTCGATCCGCAGGATGAACTCACCGCCGTGCTGCTTGGCAAAGCAATAGTTGAACAAGGCGATGTAAGCGGTGCCGACATGGGGATCGCCAGTAGGCGAAGGCGCGATGCGGGTACGGACGGTGGTCATGGCATGTCTCGGAAAGAATATAAAAGCGAAGATGAAACAGGGGGCGAATGGTAACAGGCGATGATGGGCGGGCTCCAGTGAGAGGGGATTTGTGTGGCCAACATTAAGACTGAGCTGCCCCATTCGCGAGCAGGCTCGCTCCCACAATGGACCGCATCCAGTCCAGACGACTTGGTTTCCTGTGGGAGCGAGCCTGCTCGCGAAGAGGCCTGTGAGGACACCTCAATACTCAGACAGTCAACAACCGCTCACGCAACTTGCCAATCTCGTCACGCAACTGCGCCGCTGCTTCGAACTCCAGATCCCGGGCGAGCTGGTACATCTTCTCTTCCAACTGCCGGATACGCTTGGTGATTTCGCTCGGTGAACGCAGTTCGGCTTCGTAGCGGGCGCTCTCTTCGGCGGCCTTGGCCATGCCCTTGCGCTTTTTGCTGCGCGAACCGGGCACGGTGGCGCCTTCCATGATGTCGGCGACATCCTTGAACACGCCCTTGGGCGTGATGCCATTGGCCAGGTTGAAAGCGATCTGCTTGTCGCGACGGCGCTCGGTCTCGCCGATAGCGCGCTCCATCGAGCCGGTGATGCGATCGGCATACAGGATCGCCCGGCCGTTGAGGTTACGCGCCGCGCGACCGATGGTCTGGATCAACGAGCGCTCGGAACGCAGGAAACCTTCCTTGTCCGCGTCGAGAATCGCCACCAGCGACACCTCGGGCATGTCCAGGCCTTCACGCAGCAAGTTGATCCCCACCAGGACGTCGAAGGTGCCCAGGCGCAGGTCGCGGATGATCTCGACCCGCTCCACCGTGTCGATATCCGAGTGCAGGTAACGCACCCGCACGCCGTGGTCGGCGAGGTAGTCGGTGAGGTCTTCGGCCATGCGCTTGGTCAGCGTGGTCACCAGCACCCGCTCCTCCACCGCCACGCGCTTGGTGATCTCCGAGAGCAGGTCATCGACCTGAGTCAGCGCCGGGCGCACCTCGACCTGCGGGTCCACCAGCCCGGTCGGCCGCACCACTTGCTCGACCACCCGTCCGGCGTGCTCGGCTTCGTAGTTGCCGGGCGTGGCCGAGACGAAAATCGTCTGCGGGCTCACGCCTTCCCATTCGTCGAAGCGCATCGGCCGGTTATCCAGCGCCGAGGGCAGGCGGAAGCCATATTCCACCAGGGTTTCCTTGCGCGAACGGTCGCCTTTGTACATGGCCCCGACCTGAGGCACGCTGACGTGGGATTCGTCGATCACCAGCAGGGCATCGGCCGGCAAATAGTCATACAACGTGGGCGGCGGCGCACCCGCCGGACGACCCGACAGGTAGCGCGAGTAGTTCTCGATGCCGTTGCAGTAGCCCAGCTCCAGGATCATTTCCAGGTCGAACCGGGTCCGCTGCTCCAGACGCTGGGCTTCCACCAGTTTGTTGTTCGAACGCAGGTATTCCAGGCGTTCCTGCAACTCGGCCTTGATGCCCTCGATGGCGCCCAACAGGGTTTCCCGCGGCGTCACGTAGTGGCTCTTGGGGTAGAACGTGAAGCGTGGCAGTTTGCGGATCACCTCGCCGGTCAGCGGATCGAACGCCGAGATGCTCTCCACCTCGTCATCGAACAGCTCGATACGAATCGCTTCCAGGTCCGATTCGGCCGGATAGATGTCGATCACATCGCCGCGCACCCGAAACGTGGCCCGGGCGAAGTCCATGTCGTTGCGGGTGTATTGCAAGTCCGCCAGGCGCCGGAGCAAGGCGCGCTGGTCGAGTTTGTCGCCACGATCCACGTGCAGGACCATTTTCAGATAGGTTTCCGGGCTGCCCAGACCGTAGATGCACGACACCGTGGTGACGATGATGGCGTCCTTGCGCTCAAGCAACGCCTTGGTCGCCGACAGCCGCATCTGTTCGATGTGGTCGTTGATCGAGGCGTCCTTCTCGATGAAGGTGTCCGACGAAGGCACATAAGCCTCGGGCTGGTAGTAGTCGTAGTAGGAGACGAAATACTCGACCGCGTTGTTCGGGAAAAACGCCTTGAACTCGCCATACAACTGCGCCGCCAGGGTCTTGTTAGGCGCCAGCACCAGGGTCGGCCGCTGCACCTGGGCGATCACGTTGGCGATACTGAACGTCTTGCCCGAGCCGGTCACACCGAGCAAGGTCTGGTGCGCCAGCCCGGCCTCGATGCCTTCCACCATCAGGCGGATGGCTTCCGGCTGGTCGCCGGCGGGCTGGAAGCGAGTGACTAGCTGGAATTCAGACATGACATAACCCCTGGGTTCACTCCCGTCGGCCAGGCGACAGGAACGAGAAAGACCGAAGCGACTGACGTCGCCCGAGGAAAAAGCTGGAATGCACACAATGTGGAGGTGATTGCCTTCGCTTTCAAGACGAACGTCCTACACGCCTTGCAGACTTTGACGCTGCGAAGGGACTAACGGTCGAAAAAAATCGAAAATACTTACGCTAAACGCCGAATAGCCTGTCGCCCTGTCCGGTGATGGCCTCTATACTAGCTCCCCGTTTGTGCACCGCTCTAGTGCATTCGGCTGGAGCGCGACACGTCCTCTCACCCTCCATTCAGAGCCGCGCAATAATGAGCCTGTTTTCCGCTGTCGAATTGGCACCACGCGACCCCATCCTGGGCCTCAACGAAGCTTTCAACGCCGACCCCCGTACCAATAAGGTCAACCTGGGCGTGGGTGTTTACTGCAACGAGGAAGGGCGCATTCCGTTGCTGCGCGCCGTGGTCGAAGCCGAGACGATTCGCGTGGCTCAGCATGTTTCTCGCGGCTACCTGCCGATCGACGGCATTGCCGCCTATGACCAGGCAGTCCAGACCCTGCTGTTCGGCAAGGATTCCCCGCTGATCGCATCGGGCCGCGTCATTACCACCCAGGCCGTGGGCGGCACGGGCGCACTGAAAATCGGTGCCGACTTCCTCAAGCAATTGCTGCCAGACGCGGTCGTGGCCATCAGCGACCCAAGCTGGGAAAACCACCGCGCGCTGTTCGAAACCGCCGGTTTCCCGGTGCAGAACTATCGCTACTACGACGCCGCTACCCACGACGTGAACCGCAGCGGCCTGCTGGAAGACCTCAACGCCCTGCCCGACCGTTCGATCGTTGTGCTGCATGCCTGCTGCCACAACCCGACCGGCGTGGACCTGAGCCCGGAAGACTGGAAAAACGTCCTGGCCGTGGTCAAGGCCAAGAACCACGTGCCGTTTCTGGACATGGCCTACCAGGGCTTCGGCAAAGGCATCGACGAAGACGCGGCGGCCGTGCGCCTGTTCGCCGAGTCGGGCCTGACCTTCTTCGCCTCCAGCTCGTTCTCCAAGTCGTTCTCCCTGTACGGCGAGCGTGTCGGCGCGCTGTCGATTGTCAGCGAGTCGAAGGAAGAAAGCACCCGCGTGCTGTCCCAGGTCAAGCGCGTGATCCGCACCAACTACTCCAACCCGCCGACCCACGGCGCCAGTATCGTCGCCGCCGTGCTCAACAGCCCTGAGCTGCGCGCACAGTGGGAAGAAGAGCTGGCCGAAATGCGCCTGCGCATTCGTGGCATGCGTGAGCAGATGGTCGACATGCTGGCCAAGGCCGCGCCGCATCACGACTTCAGCTTCGTCGCCCGCCAGAGCGGGATGTTCTCCTACTCCGGCCTGACCGTTGAACAAGTGACCCGCCTGCGCAACGAGTTCGGCATCTATGCCCTGGACACCGGCCGCATCTGCGTGGCCGCGCTGAACCAGAACAACATCGATGCGGTGACCAAGGCCATCGTCCAGGTGATCTGACGCTCGATGAAATGAAAAACGGGAAGCCTTCGAGCTTCCCGTTTTTTTTCGGTTGAATCCGCCCCCGTGGCGAGGGAGCTTGCTCCCGCTGGGCTGCAGAGCAGCCCCAAAATCAGCCACCGCGGGATATCAGCCTGGTTGGTTGGAACAGCCTGGGGCTGCTTCGCAACCCAGCGGGAGCAAGCTCCCTCGCCACAAAAGCGGGCCAGAAAAGGCAGGCCACAAAGCAGCGAACGAAATGCTCGTCGAGCCTACAGCTCCGTCGCCCGCTGGCTCGCCGCATCGTCGTAGATGACATACAACGACTCGGCGACCTGGCTCTTGATCGCCTTGGTACTTTCGAGCCCCAGGACAAATCCCTCGGCCTTGCCACCGGCGCGGTTCAGTTCTTCCGGGGTGCTGGCCTGGGTGATGGCGTCGTACAGCTTTTCAGCGTGAGGCCCCACGCCCTTGGGCAGACTGATCTGGGCGGTGCTCACAGGAACACCTCGGTGCAATCGATTGTGTGAAGTGGTAACAGATGGTTCATGGCGCGTCCCTTGATGTCGGCGAATGGCCGGCAGCGCGTCCTGCCACTTCCGGGCGACCATGGTAGCCTCTCTCGCCGTCGCGGTAACTGCCAATTGTTGATTGGTCACCGATGGGCTTCAAGCCGCTCCGTACGCAACAGATGCTTGACTTCTCTTTTCCAATCAGTAACATACGCGCCATTCCGCGATAGCTCAGTTGGTAGAGCAAGTGACTGTTAATCACTGGGTCCCTGGTTCGAGTCCAGGTCGTGGAGCCAGACAGCAACAGAAAAAGCCCCTGAATCGAAAGATCCAGGGGCTTTTTTGTGGGCGTTTTTCAGCCAAACGGCGACTGATCGCCGTATACCGCCTGGCTGAGGTCGCTACCGGAACAATAATCTGGCGCCAACCAGGCACTATGGTCTGAATCCTGCTTTATGTTTTGACGACTCAAGCTGTCACGAGCGTGTCATGGCAGTGCCGCAAACTGTCAACGTCCGCCGCCGCAGCTCATAACAACAAGGACGAAGCCATGCCCACACAAAATCCCCACCGCATCGTCGGCCTGTGCACTTCCAGCAAGGTCTACAACGTACTGACCGAGCTCAAGCACCTGGAAGGCCACCGCAGCGCCAAGTTCCTTTCCCTGCTCGCGGAAAACCTGGTTCGCAAGGGCCTGCTCAATGAACAGGAAGTGGTGCACATGCTCGATCTGGTGGTCGATTGAGCGGCATCGATTCCGACTATTGAAGCGGTTGATTTTTCCCCATCCCGCATGAGCCGTAAGGTAACCCCATCGACTGATGGAGGTTTCCCATGCCCAAGGTTCAAATCATGTCTGTCATTGGCAGCGCCGTCCCCGCCCCACTTCGGGAGCGCGGACTGTTGGCTTGCTGGTATCTGGTGCAGGATGGCGTCACCGTCAGCGGCCCGCTGACTTCCCTGCCCGCCGCCCAGGCCCTGTCGCAACGTATCGGTCCGTACCTGTTGAGCGCCTAGGGCAACTGCACCCGCGGCTTGCCCTCGACGAACAGCGCCCAGCAGGACATGAACAGCGCGGCGATCAGTGGCCCGATGACAAAACCATTGAGGCCGAATACGGCCAACCCACCAAGCGTCGAAATCAGGACCATGTAGTCGGGCATCTTGGTGTCCTTGCCGACGAGGATCGGGCGCAGGAAGTTGTCCACCAGGCCGATCACGAAGACCCCGAACAGCGCCAGCACCACGCCCTGCCAGATCGCCCCCGACAGCAGGAAATACACCGCCACTGGCACCCAGACAATGCCCGCCCCCACCGCCGGCAGCAGCGACAGGAAAGCCATCAGCACCGCCCACGGCAACACCGTCGGGATACCCAGGATCCAGAAAATCAGGCCGCCCAGGGCGCCCTGAGTGATCGCCACCAACAGGTTGCCCTTCACCGTCGCCCGCACCACCCGGTTGAACTTCAATTGCAGGCGGCGCTTCTGGTGCTCGGCAAGCGGAACGGCCGAGCGCACCTTGCGCACCAGCTCCGCGCCGTCACGCAGGAAAAAGAACAACAGGTAGAGCATCACGAAGAAGCTCACCAGAAACTGGAACGTACCCTGGCCGAAACTGAACGCCTGGGTGGCGAAAAATTCGCTGCCCTGCATGGCGCTCTTGACGATCTTGTCTCGCAGGCCACTCAGGTTGCCCAGGCCGAAGCGGTCGAGCAGGTGCTGGAAGAACGGCGGCAACGCCTCCTTGAAACGCGCCAGGTAGTCGGCGACGTCCAGCTCGCCACTTTCCAGGCTCTTGTACAGCGCCGCCCCTTCCTGGACGAGCAAGGTACTGATGACGATCACCGGCAAAATGGCGATCACCACGCAGATGCTCAGGGTGAACAGTGCCGTGACATTGCGCGGCCAGCCGAACTTGAACTGCAAGCGACGTTGCAGCGGCGCAAAGACGATGCCCAGGATGACGGCCCAAAATACCGCCCCATAAAACGGCAGCAGAATCCAGACGAAGGCAATGCTGACCAGGATCAGCAACAGCATCTGCGACTTGTTTTGGAGGTTCTTTCGGTTCATGTGCTTTCCATGTCATTGGCAGATAGACATTAGTCCGCCAGGACTCGCCGGAGTGCCGTCGCGTCTGCCATATGCCGGCCTTCGAGGTCGCGCCGGGGGATGGGAATGTGGTTCGGGCTGTTGATGCGCGATGCGCGCGAGCTGCCTGCCTGATTACTGTGGCGAGGGGATTTATCCCCGCTGGGCTGCGAAGCAGCCCCTAAGACAGACTGCGCGGAACATCAGGCAAGTCGTATTGGCTTTTTTTGGGGCCGCTTCGCAGCCCAACGGGGATAAATCCCCTCGCCACAACAGTGCACGACATGAATCGACGGAACGATTTGCCCGGCAGAAACTGCCGAAGGCTGCGATCCTCCGCTTCCGATAGGGCCTGGTAGCCCAGGCGAAAACATCTGGATCGAAAGCGAAAGATCGCAGCCTTCGGCAGCTCCTGCTGCGCTCGGATCAGATCCGGAACTGCCCCACCAGTTTGCCCAGGCGCTGGCCCAGATCGGCCAGGCTGCGAGAAGTCTGGGCGCTGAGCTGGGTTTCGTCGGCGACAGTGTCCACCGCCACGGCAATCTGATGCACGCTGCGGTTGATTTCTTCAGCCACCGCGGTCTGCTCCTCGGCGGCGCTGGCGATCTGAGCGTTCATCGAGTTGATGGTGCCGATCAGTTGCGCCATGGTGTCGAGGGAGGCGCCCGCCTCGTTGGCCCGTTCCGAGGTGCCGTCGCCGGCCTCGCTGGAACGGCGCATCGCTTCCACCGCGGCATGGGTACCCGATTGCAGGCGATCGATCATGCCCTGGATTTCCTGGGTGCTTTGCTGGGTCCGGCTGGCGAGGGCGCGGACTTCGTCGGCCACCACCGCAAACCCGCGGCCCGCCTCACCGGCACGCGCAGCCTCGATGGCCGCGTTGAGGGCCAGGAGGTTGGTTTGCTCGGCAATCGAACGGATCACACCGAGTACGCTGACAATCGAGGCCACGTCCTGTTGCAGGCTGTCCAGGGACACGCCGCTGCTGCGGATATCGTTCACCAGCGCGTGAATTTGCTGGATGCTGCCGGCCACCACGCGCTTGGCGGACTGGCCTTCTTCATCGGTCTGCTGGGCCGCGACGGCTGCGCCCTGGGCACTGCGGGCGACTTCCTGGGCGGCGGAGGACATTTCGTTGATCGCCGTGGCGACCTGGTCGGTCTCGTGGCGCTGGCGCTCCATGGCCTGCTCGGAACGCTGGGCCTGCTCGGACACTTGCGTCACCAGGCCAGTCAGTTGCGACGTCATGTCGGTGATCTGCCGCACCAGGCCATGGATCTTGTCGACGAAGCGGTTGAAGGAACCGGCCAGTTGGCCCAGTTCGTCCTGGCTGGTAATCTCCAGGCGCCGGGTCAGGTCGCCCTCGCCCGCCGCGATGTCGTCGAGGTTGTCCTTCATCAGGTGCAGCGGACGCAGGATGGTATTGGCGAGCACCAGGCCCACCACCGCGATCACCAGCAGCACCACGGCGGCGATCCCGACGATACTCAGGATCACGCCCTGCAGGCGATCGTGGACCTTGGCTTCCACCAGCGCCACCTGGCCTTCGATACCGTCGAGGTTGACCGAGCTGCCGACCGCCAGGTCCCACTTGGCCAGATATTCGGTGTAGCCGAGCTTGGGCACCAGGTCCTTGCTCCCGGGCAGCGGCGAGCTGTATTCCAGGTAATGCGTGCCGTCCTTGGCGACTTTCACCAGGTCGCGGTTGACGTAGACACCGTTCGGGTCGCGGTTGTCCTTGAAACTCTTGCCCACGCCGTCGGGGCTGTTGGCCTTGAACAGGCGAATGGTCTCGGAGTCGTAGCCGAAGAAGTAGCCGTCCTTGCCGTAGCTGATGTTCGACAGCAGCTTGATCGCCTGGGCGCGCGCCTCGTTATCGCCAGGCGCGGCGGCATCGTAGAGCGGCTTGATGGCGGTAAGGCCGACCGCGACGTAATTCTGCAGCGTGGCCTTGGCCTCGCTGAGCAGACGTTCGCGGGTTTGCTGGACTTCCTTGCTGGCCTGTTCCTTCAAGATGAACGCCGTGGTCAGGCTGATGATCACCGCGGACAGCAATACCGGCAGGATTGCCAGGGACAGGACTTTAGCCTTCAGGCTCAGGCGCATGCTGTTCACTCTTGTTGGTTTTATGGCGTGGTTAACTGGGTTAACGGCAGCGCACGATAAAACTGTAGGACAAGGTGGACAGTCGGTTGGCAGGGTCGGTGGACTCAAGGGTCCCATCGCGAGCAGGCTCGCTCCCGCAGGGTTTGGTGGTGTCCACAACTGCTGTGTTCACACCGATCCCCTGTGGGAGCGAGCCTGCTCGCGAAGAAGACAACCCGGTCTCTGAAGCTACAACACCATCGCCGCCACCCAACCAAACGCCAGCAATGGCAGGTTGTAGTGGAGGAAGGTCGGGACCACGGTGTCCCAGATGTGGTGATGCTGGCCGTCGATGTTCAGGCCGGAGGTCGGGCCGAGTGTCGAATCCGAAGCAGGCGAGCCGGCATCGCCCAGGGCGCCGGCGGTGCCGACGATGCAGACGATCGCCAGCGGGCTGAAGCCCAGTTGCAGGCACAGCGGCACAAAAATGGTCGCCAGGATCGGCACCGTGGAAAACGACGAGCCGATCCCCATCGTCACCAGCAGCCCGACCAGCAACATCAACAGCGCACCGATGCCCTTGTTGTGGCCGATCCAGGCCGCCGAGGTTTCCACCAGGCTTTGCACCTCACCGGTGGCCTTCATCACTTCGGCGAAGCCCGAGGCGGCGATCATGATGAAGCCGATCATCGCCATCATCTTCATGCCTTCGGTGAACAGGTCGTCCGTCTCGCGCCAGCGCACCACGCCCGACACCGAGAAAATCAGGAAACCGGCCAGGGCGCCGATGATCATCGAATCGAGCAGGAGCTGGATGGCGAATGCCGCCGCGATTGCCAACCCGGCGACCAACAGGCTGAGCGGGTTGTAGCGCACGGCCACCTGCTCGGCCCTGGCGATCTTTTTCAGATCGTAGACGCGTTTCTTCCGATAGCTGATAAACGACAGCACCAGCCCGAACACCATGCCCAGCGCCGGGATGCCCATCGCATGGGTGACGTTGATGCCACTGACATCGACACCGCTGCGGGCGATGTTGGCGAGCAGGATTTCGTTGAGGAAGATATTGCCGAAGCCCACCGGCAGGAACATGTAGGGGGTGATCAGGCCGAAAGTCATGACGCAAGCGATCAGCCGACGGTCCAGTTGCAGCTTGGTCAGCACATAAAGCAGTGGCGGCACCAGCAGCGGAATGAAGGCGATATGGATCGGCAGGATATTCTGCGAGGCCACCGCGACCGTACCCAGCAGGCCGATAAGCAGCCATTTGACGCCCGTGCCGCCGGCGGTGTCCTGGCGGTCGACCATGGCCAGGACCTTGTCGGCCAAGGCATGGGCCATGCCGGATTTGGCGATCGCGACCGCAAAGGCGCCCAGCAGAGCGTAGGACAACGCCACCGTCGCGCCGCCGCCAAGGCCCGCATTGAAGGCCTTGAGCGTTGCCTCGATCCCCAGGCCACCTACCAAGCCACCCACCAGCGCGCCGATAATCAGCGCGATCACCACATGCACGCGGGACAGGCTGAGTACCAGCATGACGCCAACCGCGGCAATTACTGCATTTATCATCGTTACCTCAAAGCACAGCGATGGAAAGCCACCGGACAAAAAGGTCGCGACTTTGCAGCAAGCGGCGGCAAGCTGCAAGGGTCATGCGGCGGGATTTGCAGTCACTCGCAGCGTTTGAGTCCACCACATTGCCCCTGTGGGAGCGAGCTTGCTCGCGATAGCGTCGGGTCAGTTACGAAAGTGTCGACTGACAAGCCGCTATCGCGAGCGAGCTCGCTCCCACAGGGGTTCGTGCGGATTTCAGCGCTTGGGCAGCTCAATCATTACTTTCAACCCGCCCCACTCGCTGTCGCCCAACGCTAATGTCCCGCCCCAGGTGTCGACGATGTCGCGCACGATGCCCAGCCCCAGGCCATGGCCATCGGTCTGCTCATCCAGGCGCGTGCCGCGGCTGAAGACCTGGTCGCGGCGATCCGGCGGGATGCCGGGGCCATCGTCTTCCACCGCCAGGTGGAAACCCACGAGCGTCTCGCTCACGGTCAGGCGCACTTCGGCGTCGGCCCATTTGCAAGCGTTGTCCAGCAGGTTGCCCAGCAGTTCCAGCAGGTCTTCGCGATCCCAGGGCAGGTGCAAGCCGGGCGGCGCGACATAAGCCAGGTGCAGATGCTCGCCGTGGATCATGTTCAGCGTCGCCAACAAACCCGGCAGTTCGGTGTCGCAATCCAGGTGCGCGCCGGGCAAGGCATCGCCGGACAGGCGGGCACGGTTGAGTTCGCGGTTCAGGCGCTGGCGAACCTGCTCGAGTTGATCCAGCAGCAACTTGCGCAACTCGGGATAAGGGTCGAGCTTCTCGTTCGACGCCAGGCTTTGCAGCACCGCCAGAGGTGTCTTCAAGGCATGGCCAAGGTTGCCCAGGGCGTTGCGCGAACGCTTGAGGCT
Organism: Pseudomonas sp. Z1-29; assembly: GCF_051131995.1. Classification (NCBI taxonomy): domain Bacteria; kingdom Pseudomonadati; phylum Pseudomonadota; class Gammaproteobacteria; order Pseudomonadales; family Pseudomonadaceae; genus Pseudomonas; species Pseudomonas sp. Z1-29. The sequence continues at coordinate 4,039,249 of NZ_CP071645.1, forward strand.
GTCTTCGGTATGGGCCAGCAAATGGTTGATCTGCGCCACCAGCGGCTCCAGTTCCCTGGGCACTTGTTCGTCAAGTTGCGAACGCTGGCCGCGTTGCAGCTGGGCAATCTGCTCCCGGGCCTTCTCCAACGGCCGCAAGGCGCGCTGCACCGTGAGCCGCTGCAACAGCAGGATCAGCAGCAACCCCGCCAAGCCGAGGCCGAGGCCGACCTGCTGCATCCGCAGGAAACTGTCGCGCACCGGCGTGTAGTCCTGCGCCACGCTGATGGAAATCGCCTGGCCCAGGCGTCGGTAGTCCGTGCGCAGCACTAGCAGTTTCTGGCCTTCGGGGCCCAGTTGCAGGTTGCTGTGCAGCCCCGGATGGTCGAGCCGCGGCAGTTCCTGGTCCCAGAGGGAACGGGAGCGCCAATGCTCGTCGGCAAAATCGATGCGGAAATAATGCCCGGAGAATGGCCGCAGGTAAGCCGGCGACAAGCGTCGCTCGTCCAGTTGCAACCCTTGCGGGCCACGGACCAGGGCCACCAGCAGGTTCTCGCTGTCATTGCGCAACCCCGCTTCGAGGTAGCGCTGCAAACCCAACTCGAACAACCACAGGCTGGTCTGCGCGAGGACCAGGCCGACCACCACCATCACACCGATCAGGCCCAGGCTCAGGCGCCGCTGGATGGATCTCACTGCGCCTGTCCGCCGAACAGGTAGCCCTGGCCGCGACGGGTTTCGATCACGCTGCGTCCGAGCTTGCGCCGCAGGTGATTGACGTGGACTTCCAGCACATTCGAATCGCGCTCGGTTTCACCATCATAGAGGTGCTCGGCGAGGTGGCTTTTGGAAAGGATTTGCTCGGGGTGGAGCATGAAATAGCGCAGCAGCCTGAATTCGGCGGCGGTCAGCTGGATCTCGGCGCCGTCGCGAATCACGCATTGCCGGCCTTCGTCCAGGTGCAACCCCGCCGCTTGCAGCGTCGGCTGGTTGACCTGGCCGTGGGAGCGTCGCAACAGCGCCTGGATGCGCAGGTGCAGTTCTTCAGGGTGAAAGGGTTTGGTCAGGTAATCATCGGCCCCGGCCTTGAGTCCTTCGATGCGCTCGGCCCAGGAGCCACGCGCGGTGAGGATCAGTACCGGGGTGGTCAAGCCGCCAGCGCGCCATTGCGCCAGCACCTCGAGCCCCGGCACTCCTGGCAGCCCAAGGTCGAGAATGATCAGGTCGTAGGGCTCGCTGCTGCCCTGATACACCGCGTCGCGCCCGTCGGCGAGCCAATCGACCGCGTAGCCCTGCCGGGCGAGCCCGGCCATCAGTTCGTCGGCCAGGGGAACATGGTCTTCCACCAGTAGCAGGCGCATCAGTCTTCCTTATCTTTGAGTAAACGGCCGGTCGCGGCCTCGAGGTCCAGTTCGCGCACGACGCCGTCGGTGTCCAGCAGCTCGACTTCGTAGATGTAGACGCCGTGCTTTTCTTCCAGCTCGGCTTCCAGTAACTTGGCGCCGGGATGGCGATCCAGGGCCTGTTGCAGCAGGTGTTCCAAGGGCAGGATCACGCCCTGCTGACGCAGTTGCAGGGCCTCGTCCTGGTCCAGGTCGCGGGCCACGGCCACCGAACAACACACCAGCAGCGCCAGCGCCCAACGATTGCGGGCGCGCAGATTAAGCTTCATTACGTATCCTGATGATTCTTGAGCACCTCGCCAGTGACGGCGTCGAGTTCCAGATCCCACTCGATGCCCTTGGCATCACGCAGATCCACTTTGTAGCGGTACTTGCCGTATTCCTCTTCCAGCTCGGTATCGGTCACCGTGGCGCCAGTGTGTTTGGCCAGGGCAGCGGCGTTGAGCTGATCAAAAGGCAGGATGGTACCAGCGTCCAGTAATTTTTGGGCTTCAGTGGCATCGAGATCCCTGGCTTGAGCCGGACCTGTACCGATGACCATGAGCGCCGCGATGAAAAAGGCAGTGAGGCGGTTCACGGGTTATCTCCTTTTTATAATCTTCAGCGGGGAACTGTATCGGGACGAACTTAACTGAAACTGAATTGCCATCATTGAATCCAGGTCAATTTTGCTCGCGCCAGCGTCAGGTCAGTCATCAAAACTGACAACTGACACAGCGTCATCGCGAGCAAGCTCGCTCCCACAGGGTTTCTGTGTCGCTATAATCAGCCGCTTGCACGTATTCGAGACCGGTATGACCGCCATTCACATCAAGTTCCCCGCGCTGACTCTGAAGGCCGGCCCTCGCGCCTTCAAGCGCATCCGCCAGGCAGGCCTTCAGGCCGCCGATGTCGGCATCCTGCCGGGTGCCGCCGGAGGGCCGAAAGCCTTGGGTATCCAAGGGCTGGACCTGGCGCTGTTCGGCGAATGGCTGCCCGCCGCGCCGCGGGAGCGCTCGCTGATCGGTGCATCGGTCGGCTCCTGGCGCTTCGCCAGCGCCTGTCTGCCGGACGCCGCCGAGGGCATTCGCCGCCTGGGCATCCTGTACAACGAGCAGAGCTTCGCCAAAGGCGTGACCATGGCCGGGGTCAGCCAGAGCTCGCAGCGCATGCTCGACGACCTGCTTGAAGGACGCGACCTGACGATCCTCGACAATCCGCATTACCGGCTCAACATCATGGTAGTCCAGAGTCATGGCCTGTTGGCGCAGGACCATCGCGGCCGGCTGGGCCTGGGGCTGTCCTCGGTGATCGCCGACAACCTGCGCGGCCGGGCGCGGCTGTCGCGGCATTTCGAAAGGCTGATCATCCACGACCCGCGCCTGGCTCCCCCGCTCCATCCGTTGACGGACTTCCCCTCGCGCTTCGTGCCGCTGGAGGCCGGCAACCTGCGCCAGGCACTGCTGGCGTCGGGCTCGATCCCGATGATCATGGAAGGCGTGCGCGACCTGCCCGGCGCCGGCGCGGGCACCTACCGCGATGGCGGCCTGCTGGACTACCACCTTGACCTGCCCTATAGCGGCGAGGGCATCGTGCTCTATCCGCACTTCACCGATCGGGTCATTCCCGGCTGGTTCGACAAAGGCCTGCCATGGCGCCGAGGCGATACCTCGCGCTTGCAGGATGTGCTGCTGCTGGCGCCGTCCCGCGAATACCTGGCTCGCCTGCCCTACGGCAAACTGCCGGACCGCAACGACTTCAAGCGTTTCATGGGCGATGACCCGGCCCGCCGCAAATACTGGCGAACCGCAATGGACGAAAGCCGCCGGCTCGGCGACGAGTTCCTCGAACTGACCGCCAACGGTGGGCTGGGAGAGCGTTTGCTGACCCTTTAGTCAGCACGCCCGCGGGCCCGGATGGAGTGCTTGCCTGAACGCGCAAAAAAAGACCAAAATAAAGCACTTTTAAAGGAGCCTGGTCATGCAAATCGTCTTGGCTGATGTGGCTGTCAGCGTATCGGAACTGAAGAAAAATCCGTCCGCGGTCCTGAGTGGCGCGAACGGCTCACCTGTGGCAGTGCTGAACCATAACCGCGTGATGGGCTACATGGTACCGGCGGAGGTCTACGAAGCGATGATAGAGCGCCTGGACGAGTTGGAGCTGGCCCAAGTAGTCAAAGCGCGGATCGAGGCCAACGAATCGCGGGTACGCATATCGCTCGATGACCTTATTGGCGAGGCTGAAGCTGATATCGCCAATGGGCGTTGAATATGATGTCCAATGGGATCCGAAGGCCCTGAAAGAGCTGCGAAAACTGGACGGTGCGGTCCGTCTGCAGCTTTTGAAAAAACTCCAAGAGCGACAAGGGCACCCTCGCGTACCGGGTGATGCTCTTCACGGGATGAAGGATTGTTACAAGATCAAGTTACGCGGGGCTGGGTATCGACTCGTGTATCGCATAGAGGAGGAGCGGATCGTCATTCTGGTAATAGCGGTTGGCAAGCGAGAGCGCAGCGGCGTCTACGCTTCAGCCAAGACCCGGTAGGACAGCCAGGTTTGCTGACCCTTTAGTCAGCACGCTCGCGCAACGCGGGGATCAAACTGATAAACTGCGCCGCCTGCCTCGCGACCGTCCATTTAAAGAGCCAAATCTGTGGAAATCTTCAAAGAGTTCACCTTCGAATCCGCCCACCGCCTGCCCCACGTACCGGAAGGCCACAAGTGCGGACGCCTGCATGGTCACTCGTTCAAGGTGGCGATCCACCTCAGCGGCGACATCGACCCGCACACCGGCTGGATTCGCGACTTCTCGGAAATCAAGGCGATTTTCAAGCCGCTCTACGAGCGCCTGGACCACAACTACCTCAACGACATCCCCGGTCTGGAAAACCCCACCAGCGAAGTCCTGGCCAAGTGGATCTGGAACGAGTTGAAGCCGCTGCTGCCGGAACTCAGCGCCATCCGCATCCACGAGACCTGCACCAGCGGCTGCATCTACCACGGCGAATGAACCTGGCGGCCTTTGTGTCTATCCTCCTTGGTTCGGATCTACCAAGAGGACACCATCATGACCCACTGGCCGCTGGATCAGGTATACGACTTCAACGGGCACTCCATCCGCTACGCCATTCACGGCGACGGCCCGCCGTTGCTGTTTGTCCATGGCACGCCGTTCTCCTCTTATGTATGGCACCGGATCGCCCCGCTGTTTTTCGCCACGCACAAGGTTCATTACTTCGACCTGTTGGGTTATGGCCAGTCCGCGCAACCCGATGCAGACGTGTCCCTCGGCGTTCAGAACCGGCTGCTTGCCCGACTGCTGGAGCATTGGAAGCTGGATTGCCCGGACGTCATCGCCCATGACTTTGGCGGCGCCACGGCCCTGCGCACCCATCTGCTCGATGGCAAGGATTACCGCAGCCTGACCCTGATCGACCCGGTAGCCTTGTCGCCTTGGGGCTCCGCGTTCGTGCAACACGTACGCCAGCACGAAGCGGCGTTCAGCGGCCTGCCCGACTACATCCAGCGGGCCATCGTGCCGACCTATATCCGTGGCGCGATCAAGCGCTGCATTACCGATGAAGAGCTCTCCCCGTACGTCCAGCCCTGGCTCGGCGAAACCGGCCAGGCCGCGCTCTACCGGCAGATTGCGCAGATGGACGAGCGTTACACCGACGAGGTCCAGGACCTTTATCCGAAGGTACGCTGCCCAACGCAGATCCTTTGGGGCGAGGATGACCAGTGGATCCCCATCGAGCGCGGCCGGGCGTTGCACAAGATGATCCCGGGGGCGCTGTTCCATCCTGTACCGAATGCCGGGCATCTGGTCCAGGAGGACGCGCCGGAAGCGATCGTCGCGGCGGTGATGCGGTTCTTGCCGTCGCACTCGCCTGCCTGAGGGCCCCCCTACAACCTTTTGTGGGAGCGAGCCTGCTCGCGAAAGCGTCCGATCAGTCACATAGTCATCGACTGATCTACCGCATTCGCGAGCAGGCTCGCTCCCACAAGGTACTTCTGGGTAACACGATCCGTGTTCCAACTTGATCCACTCCCTGCACCGCTTTTGCTCCTCGAAGCCCACCCGACCCACCCGTTGGCTATAAATAACCGGCAATCACTCGTTTGGCACGGCCGCTGCACGCTTGCGGCATTCCCTCCTCTGCAAGGACCGCCACATGACTCAGAACGATCCCGGTAACGACTACCCCTTGAGCGAAGTCCCGATGCACGCCCGCAAGGGCCTCGCCTCCACGGCCATGGTGCTGCTGGGTTTCACTTTTTTCACCGCGACCATGTTTGCCGGCGGCAAGTTGGGCGTGGCGTTCGGTTTCGCCGAGATGCTCGGCGTGATTGTCATCGGCAACCTGCTGCTGGGGCTGTACGCGGCCAGCCTGGGTTACATCGCCTTCAAGAGCGGGCTCAATTCAGTGTTGATGGGCCGCTTCTGTTTTGGCGAGGTGGGCAGCAAGCTCAGCGACTTGATCCTGGGCTTCACCCAGATCGGCTGGTACGCCTGGGGCACGGCCACTGCGGCGGTGGTGCTGGGCAAGTATTTCGAATTGAGCCAGGGCACCGTTCTGGGGTTGATGGTGCTGTTCGGGCTGGGCTTCTGCGCCACGGCCTACATCGGCTATCGCGGGCTGGAAATCCTCTCGTACGTCGCCGTCCCGGCGATGATGCTGTTGCTGATCCTCTCGATGTGGGTTGCCACGCAGCAGGTCGGTGGCCTCGATGGCCTGCTCGCGGTAGTGCCCACCGGCAGCCTCGACTGGTCGACCGCGATCACGCTGGTGTTCGGCACGTTCGTCAGCGGCGCCACCCAGGCGACCAACTGGACGCGCTTTTCCCGTTCGGCAAAGGTCGCGGTGCTGGCCAGCCTGATCGGTTTTTTTCTCGGCAATGGCCTGATGGTGCTGATCGGCGCCTACGGAGCCATCGTCTACCAGCAGCCCGATGTGGTCGAAGTCTTGCTGCTGCAAGGTTTCGCCATGGCGGCGATGGCGATGCTTCTGCTCAACATCTGGAGCACCCAGGACAACACGATCTACAACTTTGCCGTGGCCGGCTGCAACCTGCTGCGCACCCGCCGACGCAAGACCGTCACACTGGCCGGCGCGGTGATCGGCACGCTGCTGGCGCTGCTGGGCATGTACGATTTGCTGGTGCCGTACCTGATCCTGCTCGGCACCGTGATCCCACCGATTGGCGGGGTGATCATGGCCGACTTCTTCTTCCGCTGGCGTGGTCGCTATCCGCGCCTGGCCGCGGCGCAACTGCCGGCCTTCAACTGGCCCGGGCTGTGTGCTTACGGCGTCGGCACGGTGGCCGCCTTCAATTCACCCTGGGTCGCGCCGCTGGTAGGAATCGCCACCGGCGCGCTAACGTATGTGCTATTGATCGGCGTGATGGGTATTCGCACCGCTGACGCGCCTCTACAAGACCTATAAAGGACTCGCTTGATGCACATCATCAACGCCCGCCTGCGCAACCGCGAAGGCTTGCATGAACTGCACCTGGAAAACGGCCTGATCGCCAGCATCGCCCGCCAGACCGAGGCCCCCAGCCTGGGCCCCGAAGACCTCGACGCCGGCGGCAACCTGGTGGTGCCGCCCTTCGTCGAGCCGCACATTCACCTGGACGCCACCCTGACTGCCGGCGAACCGCGCTGGAACATGAGCGGTACGCTGTTCGAAGGTATCGAGTGCTGGGGCGAACGCAAGGCCACCATCACCCACGAAGACACCAAAACCCGCGCCAGGAAGACGCTCCAGGCCCTCGCCGCCCATGGTATCCAGCATGTGCGCACCCACGTCGACGTGACCGACCCGACGCTCACCGCGCTCAAGGCAATGCTGGAAGTGCGCGAGGAAAGCCGTCATCTGGTCGACATGCAGATCGTCGCGTTTCCCCAGGAGGGCATCGAGTCCTACCGCAGCGGTCGCGAACTGATGGAAGAAGCCATCCGCATGGGCGCCGACGTGGTGGGCGGCATTCCGCATTTCGAGTACACCCGCGATCAAGGCGTCAGCTCGGTGAAATTCCTCATGGACCTGGCCGAGCGCACCGGTTGCCTGGTGGATGTGCATTGCGACGAAACCGACGACCCGCACTCGCGCTTCCTCGAGGTACTCGCCGAAGAGGCCCGCAGCCGCGACATGGGCGCCCGGGTCACCGCCAGCCACACCACGGCCATGGGCTCCTACGACAACGCCTACTGCGCCAAGCTGTTCCGCCTGCTCGGGCACTCGGGCATCAGCTTTGTATCGTGCCCCACCGAAAGCATTCACCTGCAAGGACGCTTCGACAACTTCCCCAAACGCCGTGGCGTCACCCGGGTCAATGAACTGCTCGAAGCCGGGATGAACGTCTGCTTCGGCCAGGACTCGATCGTCGACCCGTGGTATCCGTTGGGCAATGGCAACATCCTGCGCGTGCTCGAAGCCGGGCTGCACATCTGCCATATGCTCGGCTACCGCAACCTGCAAAGCGCTTTGGACCTGGTCACTGACAACAGCGCCAAGGCCATGGCCCTGGGCGAACGTTACGGACTGGAACCCGGACGCCCGGCGAACCTGCTGATCCTCTCGGCCGACAGCGACTACGAAGTGATCCGCAGCCAGGGCCTGCCGCTTTACTCGATTCGCAATGGTGAAGTGTTGATGAAGCGGCAGATGCCGGTGGTGGAGTTTCCCCCCCGGGCAGGTTGACGTAGCGGAACCAACGGCAACGACTCCAAGAAAAAAACCATCGACCTGTCAGGTCTGACAGGTGACCGCGCTCCGAGCCCGCCTCAAAGTGATCATCACCGATCACTTGAGGAAACGGCCATGAAAAGGACGTCACTGCCGGGCTTGCTGCTGGGCATTGTTTTAGCTTTGCCAGCGATGGCTGCAACCGATGCCGTGCGTAATGGCAGCGCAGAGGAAATCCTGCTGCAAGGCTTTCACTGGAACTCCAGCCGCAACACGGAAAAGTGGTACCCGGTGCTCTCGCGCATGGCCAACACGATTGGCGCCGACGGCTTTACCGCCATCTGGATGCCACCGCCATGGGCGGATCAATCAAGTTGGAACAACGGGACCGTTTCGGGGGGCGGCGAAGGTTACTTCTGGCACAGCTTCGAGAAGGACGGCCGCTACGGTACCGACGCACAGCTGCGTCAGGCAGCGGCCGCGCTGAACAAGGCCGGGGTCAAGGTCATCTACGACGTGGTGCCCAATCACATGGCTGAACGAGACGGCCCTTCGATGTTTGTTCGAGGCAGCGGGGAGTGGCGGCAGGACTGCCGCCCTGCATGCGATGAAGGCGACGCATTCGACGAGGGCGACCCGGATCTGAATACCGGCAACCAGCGAGTAGCTGAAACCTTCAAGAATGAGTTCATCAACCTGCGCGACAACTACGGCGCGCAAGGCCTGCGCTTCGACTTCGTCCGGGGTTACGCTCCCGAAACGGTGGATAAGTGGATGGAGGCCTTCGGCAGCCAACAGTTCTGTGTCGGCGAAAACTGGAAAAGCCCTAACGAGTATCCACCGAGTGACTGGCGGCACGGCGCAAGTTGGCAGGAAGTATTAAAAGACTGGTCGGATCGCTCACACTGCCCGGTGTTCGACTTCGCGCTCAAGGAGCGCATGCAGAACGGTCCGATCGCCGAATGGCGCCATGGCCTGAACGGCAATCCAGACCCGGCCTGGCGCCGAATCGCAGTCACCTTCGTCGATAACCACGACACCGGTTACTCACCCGGCGCCTATGGCGGCCAACATCACTGGCCGGTCGCCGATGCGTTGATCAACCAGGCCTACGCTTACATTCTCAGCAGCCCCGGTACGCCGACCGTGTATTGGGCTCACATGTACGACTGGCAACGGGATGAGCTGATTCGTCGGCTGATCAAATTGCGCAAGGACGCGGGTATTCGCGCCGACTCGCCAATCCGCTTCCACCCCAATTACTCGGGATTGGTGGCGACTACCAGCGGCAGCCGAAAAGCCCTGGTAATCGCCCTGCAGTCGGATCTCCAGCAGTTGCCTCAAGGTATGCAGGCAGCGGCACTGGAGTGGGACAACGGCGCCATCCGCATCTGGAGCATCCCTGCCGAACCGCCGCAGGTTTCGGTCAGCTTTCATTGCGACAACCCAGGCGCTCAGCACGGCGAAAGCGTTTACGCCGTTGGGTCGTCCCTGGAATTGGGGGCGTGGGATCCTCGCCACGCCGTGCCGCTGGAGGGCTCCAATAATCGCCGGAGCAGCGTTATCCAACTGCCTGCGCAGCAACAAGTGGAATGGAAGTGCATGGTTCGCCGCCAGGACTCTGCGGAGATTCGTTGGCAGCCAGGGCCGAACGTTTCATTCACCAGTGACACGGCCTACGAGACGACCGGGCGACTTTAAGCAGTACAGCAAAGTGGGACGAGGTTGCACCGGCCTTTACCGCCATCGACGCCTAACGCATGGCGCTGGCCGTGCCAAACAGGCTGACCCGTACCAACTCACCCTCCCGCTCTTGCAACAGGATTGGCGCAGTACCGCCGGGCATCATGACGCTCACCGTCCCGGCCTGCACCCAGCCCACCCACCACGCGGCACACGCGACGGCGCAAGCGCTGGTGCCGGAGGACGCGGTTGGGCCTTCGCCCCGCTCGAACACCCGGGCGGCGATTTGTCCGTCGGCGGCGCGCCAGGCCCATTGCAGGTTGACGCCCGCCGGACAAGGTATCCCCGCCCCGCCAGGCGCTGCGTAGGCAATGTTAGTCAGGCTTTGCGCCAGCGCCTCGGCGCGCATCTGCGCAAGACCTGGCAACGCCTCCACGTCATCCACCAGCGTTACGCAATGAGGATTGCCGATGCGCACGAATTGGCTGTTGCCCCACGCCGGACTCAAGCCATGCAGCGCAGGCACCCGGCTTACCGCGCATTGGTTGAAGGTCACCTCTGCCACGCCTTGAGCGCCCACGGCAGCGGGCCCGAACAGCGGTGTCCCCAGGTCCAGCCAGAAGCCTGGGACGCCGCCCAATTCAGCGGCGCGAACCGATGTCCGCAGCGGTGAGATACCATCGGGTTTGTCGTGGTGAACCTGCAGTACGCAATCGTCATCGCCCACCAGCAACCCTCGCTCTTGCAGAGCCAGGGAAAAAATCGTCAGGCCATTGCCGCTACGCTCGGCCAGCGTCCCGTCGGTATTGACGATCAGCAGGTCGAAGGGCGGCGTGTCCTGGAACGGGCCGACCAGCAGCCCATCACTGCGATGGGCTTTGGCATCCGGCGGCGCCTCCCCCGGCGCCCAGGCGCAGAAGGCCTGCACGGCGACGCAGGCCCAGGATTGGCGTAACAAGGCCGCCTCGGCGGCGGACGACGGCAGGCCGATGCCCTGGGCGCGCACCTGCTGCGGTGAGACGACTCCGTAGAGGTTGCCGCGTGCGTTGTAGAACTGCGTCATGCATCAGGTCCGAACAGGCCAGGAAGAACCGTTACTTTATGCCGGCAAGCCCGGCAGGAGCAAAGCCTGCTCCAGACGGGAACATCGGGTCGGCACCTTGGGGTCGCGGTGCGGTCAGTGGATATGCAAGCATAGGCCCCTGCCTGCATCACCGCACCGCACCAAAGCCAAGGACGTTTCATGACTGCCATCACGCCCCCACCCACTTTTGTTCCCGGACGCCTGGAACAGATGTCCACCCGCATCGCCTATCTCATTGCTGGAATCGGTATTGCCGCCTGGGCGCCGCTGGTGCCTTATGCCAAGGCGCGGGCGAACCTGGATGAAGGGACCCTCGGCTTGCTGCTGTTATGCCTTGGGGTCGGGTCGATCCTGGCGATGCCGATCTCCGGTGCGCTGGCGACGCGGTTCGGCTGCCGTCGGGTACTCAGTGGCGGTACGATTCTGATCTGCCTGGCGTTGCCGCTGCTGGCGTCGATGAGCTCCTTGCCCTGGTTGGTGGCGGCATTGTTCGTGTTTGGCGCCGGGCTCGGCACCGTCGATTCGACCGTGAACCTGCAAGCGGTGATCGTCGAGCGCGCCAGCGGCAAGACCATGATGTCGGGTTTCCACGGCATGTTCAGCCTCGGCGGAATCATCGGCGCGGCCGGCGTGAGCGCCCTGCTCGGCCTCGGGCTTTCGCCGCTGGCGGCAACCCTGGTGGTCAACGCGGTCTTGCTGGTGGCGTTGTTCAAGGCCGCACCGCACCTGTTGCCCTACGGCAGTGAAAGCTCGGGACCGGCGTTTGCCATTCCGCATGGCGTGGTGCTGTTCATCGGCATCCTCTGCTTTATCGTGTTCCTGGCCGAAGGCGCGGTACTGGACTGGAGCGCGGTGTTCCTGACCACCGAGCGTGCGGTGGATACCGCCTACGCCGGGTTGGGTTATGCCGCGTTTGCGCTGACCATGACCGTCGGCCGGTTGACAGGCGATTCGGTGGTGCATCGCCTGGGTGCCAAGCGCGTGATCATCTACGGCGGCTCGATCGCCGCAGCGGGGTTCTTCCTGGCGACCCTCGCACCGATGTGGCAAGCGGCGCTGCTGGGGTATGCGCTGGTCGGCGCCGGGTGTTCGAACATCGTGCCAGTGCTGTACACCGCGGTCGGCAAACAGACCCTGATGCCCGAAGCCATCGCCGTGCCGGCCATCACCACGATCGGTTATGCCGGCATCCTCGCGGGGCCGGCACTGATCGGCTTTGTCGCTCATGGCAGCAGCCTGGCCATTGCGTTCGGATTGATTGCGCTGTCGCTGGTGGCGGTGGCGGGCAGCGGGAAAGTGTTGAAGGTCTAAGCCCTGCAGATTCCCCGTGGCGAGGGAGCTTGCTCCCGCTCGGCTGCGAAGCAGTCGTAACCCGGCGGACGCGGAGTACCTGATGCTCCGCGTTCGACAGGTTTTGGGGCCGCTTCGCGACCCAGCGGGAGCAAGCTCCCTCGCCACGGGAATGTATTTGAGCCTTGGGACTGCGTTTCAGGCCGCTGGGTATTTGCTCAAAACCCCACGCTCGCCTGCACGAAAAACGTACGCGGTGCGCCGACGTAGATACGCCCGTTGGGCGGTGGTTGCGGGAAAGTGTTAAGAGTCTAAGCCCTGCAGATTCCCCGTGGCGAGGGAGCTTGCTCCCGCTCGGCTGCGAAGCAGTCGTAACCCGGCGGACGCGGAGTACCTGATGCTCCGCGTTCGACAGGTTTTGGGGCCGCTTCGCGACCCAGCGGGAGCAAGCTCCCTCGCCACGGGATTGTATTTGAGCCTTGGGACTGAGTTTCAGGCCGCTGGGTACTTGATCAAAACCCCACGCTCGCCTGCACGAAAAACGTACGCGGCGCGCCGACGTAGATACCCGAGTTGTTGTCGCTGGAACGCGTGTAGTACTGATGGTCGAACAGGTTTTTCACCCCCGCGCCGAGTTTCAGGTTCGACAGCTGCGAGCCGAAATCATAGCCGCCCCGAACGTTCCAGAGCATATAGCCCGGCATGTCGCCGTACTGCCCATCGGCGGTGCCGTCGGTGATGTAGTTATCGCTGAAACTGCCATCGGGGTTCACGCTGTTGCCCGGTGAACGTTGCCCGGACTGGGCAAAGCCATCGAGGTTGTAAGTCCAGCGATTGACTTCGTAGCGCAGGCCCACGGTGGCAATCTGGCGCGAATAGAACGGCAGGTCACGACCCTTGAAGCTCGGGATGTCCCCTTCATAGGTGGCCCGGGTATAGGTGAAACCAGCGCTGGCGGTCAGGCCGTCGAGGCGCGGGTCCAACGCGGCCATGTCGTAGTGCACCGACGCTTCCAGCCCCTGATGCTTGGTGGCGCCCATGTTGGTCCAGCCCACATCGTTGCTGATGTATTGCAACTCATCGTCGAAGTCGATGTAGAACAGCGTCACTTCGCCGCCCCACACGTCATCGTTGTAGCGCGTACCGACCTCGTAGGTCTTGGCCTTTTCCGGGCTCAGGCCATTGGCGGTGTTGTTGCCGTCGCCGCCCTGGCCGAGTTGAAAATACTGCAGGCTGCCGAACGAGGTCTCGTAGTTGGCGAACAATTTCCAGGCGTCGGACAGGTGGTACATCACGCTCAAGGCCGGCAACGGTTCGTTGCTGTCGATGCTGCGGCGCTTTTCCTGCACCGGGCGGCCGGCGGTGTCGAGCACCGGGCGGTCGTGCCATTCGGTGCTGATGCTTTCGAAGCGGATGCCCGGAGTGATGGTCCACTTGCCCACGTCGATCTTGTCGTCGATGTAGACCGCATGGGCTTCGGTACCACCGGTCCGGTCCTGATAGACGTGACCGTCGGCGCCCGGACGCACCACCGGTTCGTTGTTGCGCAGCGCCAGGCGGCTGGCCTCCTCGTGCATGCCTTCCTTGAGGTAGCGATAACCGACACTGGCCTCCTGGGTGGTCGGCCCCAGGTCGAACACATGGGACACCCGCGGCTCGATGCCAAAGGTGTAATAGCTACGCGGGTAGGACACCAGGTTGCGCTGGTCCCGCGAGGCGATGGTGCTGCCGCGGAAGCTGTCGGAGTAATAGGTCAACACTTCGGCCTGGGTGCGCTCGCCGATTTCGCGGATCCACTTGAACGACACGTCCTTGCGGCGGCCGCTGAAACTGTCCCAGTCGCGATCGGACTGGTACGGGTCGGCGTCGTATTGTGCCTGGGTCAGGCCGCCGGGCATGTCGGCCTCGGCGTCGTAGTAGTGGAAGTTCAGCGAGAAATCATCGACGTCGGTCGGTGCCCAGTGGGTCTTGAGGATCACGTCGTCGATGTCGTTATCGTTGTTGCTCTTGCGATATCCGTTGCCGTTGATGCCCGAATACAGCAGCGCCACGCCCAGCCCGTTATCGGCGGTACCGCCCAGGAACGCCGTATCGATGTGCTTCCAGCCGCCGTGCTTGGAGGTCTCCAGGGTGCTGCCGATTTCCCCGGTGGCTTTTTCCGGGATGGCACGGGTCACGAAGTTGATCACGCCGCCGACGTTCTGCGGTCCGTAGCGCACCGAGCCGGCACCGCGTACCACGTCGATGCTGTCCAGGTTGCCCGACGAGATCGGTGCCATGGACAGTTGCGGCTGGCCGTACGGCGCGAAGGCCGCCGGTACGCCGTCAATCAGTACCGTGGAGCGCGGCGACAGGCGCGAGGTCAGGCCGCGCACGCCGACGTTCAGGGCGATGTCGCTGCCACCGGTGCCGTTGGCGTCTTGCACCTGCACGCCCGGGACCCGCCGCAAGACATCGCCGACGTTCATGGCGCCCTGCTCGACCATCGCTTCGCGGCGGATCACCGTCCGCGCGCCGGCGTGGTTCTGTACCACTTCGGCGTTGGCGTCGCCAAGCCAGTCGCCGACCACTTGGATCTCGGTGGCGCCCAACTCCAGTGGGCCATCGGTAGACGTCGAAGGAGCCGGCAGTACAGTCACCGAGCCGTCATCGATCTGGTATTGCAAACCGCTGCCCTTGAGCAATTGACCCAGGGCCACCTCGGGAGACAGGTTGCCCTGCACCGCCGGGGCCTGTTTGCCGGCCACCAGCTCCGCGCTGAAAAACACCTGCAACGAGGTCTGCTGGCCAAGCTGGCTCAGCGCCTGGCCCAAGGGTTGCGCCTGGATGTGGATCGCCGTGACGGTCTGGTCGGCAAAAGCTTCGGGCAACGCGGCGCTGACCGCCAGGGTCAGCGCCAGCGGTAGCCAACGGGTGGCGGTACGTTTGTTGTTCTTGGCGGAAGTTTTCACGTCGAACCTTGTCCTGTCGAATCGCAAGAATACGCGTCTGTTAATGCAAACCAGTTGCAGTTGGACAAGAAGACGAAGAACTCGAAAAAAACCTGAATCTATTTCGCAATTATTTCCTGGCTGCCGTCGTCAAGTGTGCGCACGGCCACCGGCAGGATGTTCGGCAAGGCCTTGAGCAGCGCCTCGGGATTGTCCGAACGAAACACACTGGTCAGGCGCAGGTTGCCCACCGCGGCACTGGCAACCCGCAGGGGCCTGGCGCGATAACGGGAGACCTCCTCGGCGACTTCACTCAACGGCGCGTTGTTGAACACCAGCTTGCCGTTGCGCCACGCGGTGAGTTCATCGGCGTTGATCGGGTACGGTGACGCGACCTTGCCTTGAGCATCGATCCGGGTACCCAGGCCGGCCGTGAGATTGATGGGGAAATCACGCCCTTGGACCTTGACGCTACCCTCCTCCACCGCCACCCGGGTGCTGCCGGCATCGCGGCGCACGTCGAAGCGCGTCCCGGTCACCGTCACCTGGCCGTTGCCCGCGTCAACGGTGAACGGGCGCGCGGCATCATGCTCGACCCTGAACAGCGCCTCCCCCTCGACCAGCTCTACCCGACGTTGGCGATGTTCGAAGACAACACGCACATGGCTGCGGCTGTTGAGGTCGATCAGCGAGCCATCCGGCAGCGCGACATGTCGACGCTCACCGAGGGCAGTGGCGAATTCGCTGCGGTAATCGCTCGACGCACCCAGGCCACTGAACAGCCCCAGCCCGACCGCCACCGCCACCAATCCGGCGGCCACCGCATAGCGCAGCAAAGGCCTGCGTCTCGGGCGTTCGGCAGGCCGCTCGCACAGCGCTTGCAAGCGCTCCATGGACAGCAGGTCCGTTGCGCTCCAGATCCCTTGCAGCAATTGAATTTCATCGCGGTGGTTGGGGTGTTCGCCCAGCCAGGCCTCGAAACGCTGACGCTCGTCGAGGCTCATGACCGGGTCCTGCAGACGCACGAACCATTGCGCCGCCTCGTCGCGAACCCTGCTCTGCCCGCACGGGCAGTCACGGCTATCCATCATGGAAGGGTCCTGTGGCTCGGGTGGAAAAGGACGACCGCTCATTGATCCGGTCCGTCGAGGCGATCACGCAGATGGCGCAGGGTGCGGATCATATACTTTTCCACCATGTTTTTTGACAGGCCCAGGCGCTCGGCGATTTCCGCCTGGGTCAGGCCTTCGATCTTCTGCCAGACAAACACCGTGCGGCAATGGGCCGGCAGCTCGGCAAGCGCCCGTTCGATGGAGTCCGCCAGCTGGATCGCGTGCATGTAGTGCTCCGGGTCGCCCGCAAACGAATAACCAGGGTCAAGCGCCGCTTCCTCCATGGCGCCCCGTCGATCTTCACGCCGATAGCCGTCCACTGCAATATTGCGCGCTGTCTGGTGCAGATAGGCACGTGGCTGCTCGACCTGCGCCGAATCGGACTCGAGCACGCGCACGAAGGCGTCGTGGGCCAGGTCCTCGGCCTGCTCGCGGTTGCGCAGGCGGCGGGTCCAGGTGCCGATCAACTCTTCGTAATACTCGAAAAAGCCGGGTCTGCGAGGCAGCTTGGGAATCATCGCGGCGTGCTGTGGGGACGGGGCACGAATAGTAATCGTTCTTATTAATTGGAAGCAAACGCCGTCCGACCGCCTGGGCAGAAAAAATACAATGTGGGAGCGAGCTTGCTCGCGATGGCGGTATATCAGTCAACATTTATGTTGAAGGTCAGTCCGCTATCGCGAGCAAGCTCGCTCCCACAGGGTTCGACACTGCCTCTGGGATTGCCTAGAACCGGCACACCGCCGCCGCCCCCGTATCGGTCGGCATGACATGCTCAGGCGGCACGACGATGACCTCGCCGCCCTGCCGGGTCACGGCCAGGATCAATTCGTCCAGCACGTCAGGCGCCTGTTCATCGCCGGTCTCGTCAATGATCAAGCGGCCCTTGTCTGCGTCGAGCTGGCCGGGCACCTGGCGCTCCGCCTCCACCAGCAACAGCGCAATGCGGCTTTCCCAAGCGGCCTTGGCGATCTCGGCGAGGTTGTCCAGCGCCCGTCCCTGGCCGACCGCGACGCCATAACGATTGAGGCTGTCGACGACCCGATCCGAATGGCTGTGGGCCATGACCTTGGAGCACTGGACGCGCAACTCCTCCACGCTCAACCTCGAAGGGTCCCCATCGATGCCCTGGGCCAACAACTGCGAGTTATGGCTGACCGCGCGAAACACCGCCTGGTTTTCCGGCAGGGCCACGAGGATCATCGGCAAGCCCGAAGGCTGCGAGTAATGTTCCAGGATGGCTTTGTCTACGGCGCGAAAAAAACGCTCGCGGTCGAGGTTGATTTCGTCCTGCTTACCGCCGCCGGCGGATTCATGCATCATCGGATCGCCGCGCTCACTGCTGCGGCTGAAGCCGTTGGGAAAACCCTGCTGGTCACCTGAAGTCAGTTCATCGCCGAGCGCCTCGTTCTGGTTGCGCGGCACCTCGTCGGCCAGCTCGACTTTTTCCAGTTGTTGGGAGGAGCCCTCGTACAACCACACCTCGTTACGGGTCAGGCACAGCACCTGATAACGTTCGGTCGACTGGACCAGACGCAACAATGGCTTCAGATAAGGATGGCTGTTGGCGAATGCGCATTGCGGCAGGCGCTGGTTCACCGCGATGACCTTGAAGTAGTCACGGGCGCCGAATACGGCGATGCCGTCCCGATTGGAGTTCCAGAAATCCTGGTCGTCCACCAGCGCATGAAAAGGCTCAAGCAACGGCGCGCAATCGACGCCCGGATGCTGTTGTTCCAGTTGCGTCTGCAGTTCGCGCACCAGGTTCTTGTAGCGGATCGGGTCCTGGCTGCGTTCGGGGAATGTACGGTGGGTAGGCATATACAACGAAAGGCTCGGCTGTTCGTCGAATGCCAGAAGCTCGGCCAATACCTGCCGGCTGAAGGGTTGATGAGCGGTCATGATCGTCTCCTTTTATTCTTTGCCACGAGCCTCTTGGTTTGCGAGGAAGTCTTCCTCCAGCATGGCGTCCACCAATTCCGGTGGCGCTTCATCCACCGGAGCGGTCACGCGCCCCATGGATTCGACGGCGGGGTTGAGCTTGCCAACCTGATGATCGAGCGCATGCAGCATTTTCTCGGCGGCGCCCTCGACCGCCAGCTCCAGGCTTTCGGCCTTGTGGCTTACGGAGATGGCCGCAACGCCTTGCAGGCGCGCCTCGATCTGGCAGCGTTTGTCAGCGGCGCCGCCCTTCTGGGCGTTCTCGTCGCTGACGTGGATTTCAACCCGGGCCAACTGGTCTTCGAAACGCTGTAGCGCGTCCACCACCGTACTGCCGACCCACTCCTGCAATCGGACACTGCCTTCGATATGGTTGCTGTTGACTTGAACTTGCATGATCGACTCCTCTGACAAAGGCGGCTTTGGGCCGCCTATTGTGGGTAGAAGAAATGTGATCGGGCTTAGTTCCCGGCACGGGATGACTGGCGTTTGGCACGCAGCAACTGGCGCACCGTCAAGCCCACCGCCAGCGTGCCGCAAAGGATCAAGGTCCAGCCCAGCGCCTGGAACCAGGCGGCGAGCATCAGCGCAGCGCCGATCAGCACGTAGTAGAACAGGCCGAACAGCGCGCCGGCCGTGCCCAGGCAATCCTTGTAATGTACGAGCGCCGCACCCAGGACGTTGGGGATCGCCATGCCGAACGCCAGCACTACCAGCAACATCGGTGCGACAAAGCTGCCGCTGTCGAGCAGGCCTTGCACGCCCGAACCGCCCACCAGCAGGACAATCGCCGCCAGGGCCGACAATTGATTGCCGTCGAATCCGCGTGCCAGCAGGCGTTTGTTGAGCCAGGCGCCCAAGCCTGAACCCAACGCCAGAACTACTCCGCTGTAACCGAACATGGCGGGACTCAAGCCGAGCCGTTCGAACTGGAACGGTGCGAGGTTGTAGTAGCTGAACAGCGCCACGTTGAACGCAGCCACCAGCCATGCCGAACGCCAGATGGCCGGGTCCACCAGCATGCGCCAGAGGATTTTCAACAGCGGCGGTGGAGGCAGTCGGACCGGCAAGGTTTCGGGCAAGGCACACACGCACCACAGCAGCAGGATCAACGACAGCAGCAAAAGTGCGCCGAGTACGCCTTGATACCCGAAGAGCTCCACCAGGCCCGCGCCGCTGAACAGACCGATAGCCGGACTGGCCGCCAATGCGATACCGATGATCGAGAAGACCTGGCCCAGTTCGGCGCCTTGGAAGCGGTCACGCAAAACCGTTTGGGTCACTACCGAACCGACTGCGGCGCCGAACGCGGCCAAGGCCTGAAAGGCCAGCAACGCGTCAAAGCTTGAGGCGTTCAAACCGAGCACGGTCGCAGCCCCGTACAACGCGAGGCCGGCCAGCATGACGGGCCGACGGCCCGCGCGATCGCAGAGGCGCCCCCATACCACCACTCCGAGAGCGAACCCCAGGAAAAACACCGAAAGCGTCTGCGCCGCCATTTGGGCGCTGACGGCAAAGGCCTGGCTGATGTCTGCCAATGCAGGGCTGTAAAGGGTCTGGGCGATCTGGGGAAACATGACCAGGGCGATCGCCAGATGAAGCAGGGGACGGGATGTCATGGAAAGTGCTCGCTGAAAGAATGGCGAGCAGTCTATAAACGCTATGGCTGTCGTATTATCCAAGGCCTGACAATAAATCGCTGAAATCGGACAAACTCATGGCTTGGCTCGACGCTCACGCCCGCTTCGACCCCGATCGCCATCACGCGCCGGTCGTTGGCATCGCCGCAACGCTGGGTCATCACGATTCTGGCTTGCACGCTCACCGGCGTGGGCAATTGCTGTTCACCTTTCACGGCTGCACGCGCATCACCTTGCAACGGCAACTTTGCCTGCTGCCCCCCTCACGAGCGGCCTGGATTCCACCGGGCACGCCGCATCGCGCAGTGATGCAACAGAGCGTGGAGTATCGATCAATCTACCTGACGCCGGCTTTGTGCGCCGATCTACCTTCGCAAGTGCGCATCATCGAGGTTTCGCCACTGCTGCGCGCCGTACTTGAACCGATCGCCCACGCTGCGTTTGACAGCGACTGGATGCAGGGCCGCAACGCGCATCTGCTGGGCCTGTGCGTGGAGGAAATCCGCCAGGCGGCACCACAGCCGATGCTGCTGCCGCTGCCTCAAGACAAGCGCCTGGCGCCGCTGCTCAAGACTCTGGAACAACTGCCACCGGCGCTGGCTGTGCTGGAGCAGCAGATCGGCGCGAGTGGCCGGACCATCGGGCGAATCCTGCAACGGGAAACCGGCATGAGCTATCAGCAGTGGCGTCAGCAATGGCGCTTGATGCGCGCCATTGAACTGCTCGCCACTGGCCGCAGCCTGAGCTATTGCGCTTTCGAACTGGGCTTTGCCAGCGACAGCGCCTTTATCGCTTTCTTCAAGCTCATGACCGGTCTCACGCCCAAGAACTACCTGAGGTAAGCAGGGCTCGAATCAAACCTCGGGCATTTTCCGAAAGCCCACTGCCAGCCGATTCCAGCCGTTGATGGCATTGATCGCCACGGTCAGATCGACCATCTCCTTGGGCGTGAAATGCTCGCTCAGCAGCGCGTAGTCCGCGTCTGGCGCATGGGTCTCGCTCAGGCGTGTCAGCGCTTCGGTCCAGGCCAACGCGGCGCGTTCACGGCCGGTAAAGAACGGTGCTTCGCGCCAGGCGGTCACCGCGTACAGGCGCCGCTCGGTCTCGCCGTCCTTGCGCGCATCGGCGGTGTGCATGTCGATGCAGAATGCGCAGCCGTTGATCTGCGAGGAACGCAGCTTGACCAACTCCAGCAGGGACTTTTCCAGGCCCAGTTTCGACACCGTGTTTTCCAGCGTCAGCATGGCTTTGTAGGCGTCGGGGGAAGCGGTGTAGAAATCGATACGCGGTTGCATGGTGAACTCCTGAAACAATTTGGTGTGGCGCTACGTTAGCCCTGCCCTGGCGCTGGACAAATAGCCAATTGTTGGGAAGTTCGGGTGGCCAATGGTCCGGAAATCAAAGAATACTTTCGTGGCGAGGGAGCTTGCTCCCTCGCCACAAGTACTACTCAGGCCCGGCTGCGCAACCACTGCAGAAAACGCTTCTTGGCCACCGGCTTGGGCACGTCGCGAGTCAGGTTCTGGGCCAGGTGCATGCGCACGTCCAGCAGGTTCTTCATCGCGTCGTTGATATCGCGACGGGCTTCGAGGCAGGGCTTGAGGTAGCTGTTCTCGATGCGATACAGCGTGCAGAAGGTCTTGGCAGAGAAGTTCGCCAGTGCGGCCTGTTCGGCGACGATTCCGGCTTCGCCGATAACTTCCCCCGGTCCCATGCGCCCGCCCTCCAGCGGCTGGCCTTTACGCATGAGCGTCACGCTGACCACCCCGGACTCGATGATGAACAGATGATCGCTGACCTCCCCGGCCGCCAGGATCACGTCGCCGGCGCGGAAGGTTTGCAAGGTCATGTTCTGGCTGAAGGTGTCTTTTTCATCCTGGCGCAGGGTCGAGAAAATGTTCGAGCTCTCCAGCAATGCCCGGGGCCGCGACACCACGGCGGGAGCCGCACTTTCACTAGTGGACAGCAGGCTCACGCCGGACGCCTGCAAATGCCGGAACGCCAGGTCGAACAACTGGTTGCGCACCCCGCGCTTCTGGCCCATCGAGGCAACGAACCCACTGATCTCGTATTCCGCCCCGCCACTGCCGGTGCTTTTCAGCGCCACGCAGGGCTCCGGGCTCGACAGCAACGCACGGCAGCCGACCATCGCCCGCTCCAGTGCGTCGATTACCGTTTGCGGCCGTGCGTGAGGGCTCACCTGGATGCTGATCGACAAGCCATGGACATCGCTGGGTCGGCTGAAATTGATGATCTTGGCCTTTGCCGCCAGCGAGTTGGGGATCACCGCCATGCTCCCTTGGGAGGTCTGCAGCCGTGTAGCCCGCCAATCGATGTCGGTGACCCGGCCTTCGGTGCCGTCGATGGAAATCCAGTCATCGACCTGATAGGGCTTTGTGGTATTGAGCACGATGCCGGAGAAAACATCGCTGAGGGTGCTCTGCAACGCCAGGCCGACGATGATTGCCATCGCGCCGGACGTCGCCAGCACGCCTTTGACAGGCAGGTCGAGCACGTAAGCCAACGCGGCGATCACCGCGACCAGGAAAATCACCGCACCGAGCAGGTCCTGCAATAGCCGCCCGGTATGGCCGACCCGTTGCATCATCACCGCACCGATCATCACCGTCAGAGTGCGCGCGGCGAACAACCACCAGCCAATCTGCAAGCCGGTCGCCGCGAGGTGCCGGGGCACGTCGTCGACCCACTGGGCTTTTTCCATGGGATTGAGGCCTTCGTTGAACAGCAGCACGCTGAACAACGAAAAGATCAGCAGCCGTACACCGATTTTCCAGTAGGTCCGGTCGGCGCTGACAAGCCGCCACAACACCAGATCGAGCACAAGCAGTGCCAGGGCACAGAGCAGCGGGTGGTCGGTGAACAGAGACAGCATCGGGACAGCTCCAGGAAGGCCATTGGCGAAGATTGGCACAGAATGAACACGCTGTAGAGGTCACCCCACGACAAATCCCAGGCACGCCCCAGCCCCCCTGTGGGAGCGAGCCTGCTCGCGAAGAGGCCAGTCCAATCGACAACTTTTTCGACTGTGATACCGCATTCGCGAGCAGGCTCGCTTGTATGGTAGGACTTGAAGGGAGGAGGAGGGACTAGGCTCGATTCTGACTGTTAGCCGCAGTACAGACCGTGGGAGATTTCACCCCTCCTCCTTTCACCCAAGCGCCGATAAAGAATGCATCTGGCCTAGACCGACGATAGGAACAAGCCTGCGCCTCTGGGTGAACCCTTCAAGTGTTCAAACCTTAGCCCGGAGGATTTTCAATGGCAATGCCCGTCGCCACCGCCCAGCCGATCGTAGGTGTGGATGTCGCCAAAGATGAGTTGGTGATTTATCACGCCCAATCCGATCGACTCGAAACGATCCCCAACACCAAAGCTGATATTAAGAAGTGGCTCAAGGCATTACCTGCGCCAGTGGATGTCGCCATCGAAGCCACCAATATCTATCACCAGGACTTCGCCGATCTGGCTTATGCGCATGGCTGTGTGATTTATATGATCGGCGGTTACGAACTCAGTCATTACCGCAAAGGTGTGAAAGTGCGCGCTAAAACCGATGCGCTGGATGCTCGGTTGTTGGCTCGCTACTTGAACAACGAAGGCCACCAGTTGCACCCTTGGTCCCCGCCATCGCCCCTGTATTGCAGGCTTATAAGCCTTTTCCGGCGACGGGCAGCCTTGGTTCAGGCGCGTGTCAGCCTCAAGCAAAGCTGGTCGAACGAACCGTTGCTCAAAACGGCCTTCGAGAACCAGATAAAGGCCATGCAAAGACTCGAAATTTTGCTTGAGAAAACAATCCAGACGCAGTTGGATGCAGCCGGTTTGGGCAGTCAGCTCAAGCGCTGCATGAAAGTCGAAGGCATCGGTCTGTTAAGCGGTGCCCGTTTACTTACGTCGTTTCAGCGTGGAGATTTCAGAAATGCCGATGCCTTCATCGCTTTTCTGGGTCTGGACCTGCGCATATCGGACTCGGGAAAAAAGAAGGGACGCCGCTGCCTGTCTAAGCGAGGTGATCCGGAGGCACGCCGATTGATGCACAACGCCGCGATGTCGGCGAGTCGCACAGCGGCGTGGAAGGGATTTTACGAGGGTTTGAGGTCCCGAGGGCTCAGCACAACCGAGGCATTGGTAGCGCTGGCCCGCAAGCTTGCCCGAGTGGTATTCGCTCTGTTGAAGAACCAGAGCGAATACTTACCAAAAGGCATTTAGGGGCTAGCCCTGCACCATAGAATCTCCCACAGTGGCTCTGTGACGAACACAAAACCCAAGTACACCGCAAAACCATGTGGGAGCGAGCTTGCTCGCGAAGGCGGCCGCCCATTCAACATTGATGCAAGCTGAACCAGCGCTATCGCGAGCAAGCGCGCTCCCACAGGTGAGGTCTACAGGGCTATGCGACCACTTCAGCCCTGCATCCGGCCGAAGCGCCCGGAATGGAAATCCTCGAAGGCCTGGAGGATTTCCTGCTGGCTGTTCATCACGAACGGGCCATGGCCGACGATGGGTTCATCGATGGGCTCGCCACTGAGCAACAGGACCACCGCGTCATGGTCGGCTTGCAGGCTCAATTGGTCGCCGGCCCGTTCGAACAGGGCCAGTTGCCCTTGCTCGACGCGTTCACGGCCGTTGACCTGGACGGTACCGCGCAGCACAACCAGTGCGGTGTTGTAACCGTCATGCACGGCCACGGCCAGGTGCTTCCCGGCGTTCAGGCGGATGTCCCAGACGTCGATCGGGGTAAAGGTTTTCGCCGGGCCTTGATGCCCTTCGAAGGACCCGGCAATCAGGCGCAAGCTACCGGCTCCGTCCTTCAGAGCGATCTGTGGGATGTCGCCCTTGAGAATGGTCTGGTAGCCGGCCGGCGCCATCTTGTCCTTGGCGGGCAAGTTGACCCACAGCTGGACCATTTCCATGAACCCGCCCTGCCGGGCGAAGGCTTCGGAGTGGAACTCTTCGTGAATGATGCCGGACGCAGCGGTCATCCATTGCACGTCACCGGGGCCGATCTTGCCGCCGCTGCCAGTCGAATCACGATGTTCCAGTTCGCCCTGGTAGACGATGGTCACGGTTTCGAAACCACGATGAGGGTGCTGGCCTACGCCGCGTCGCTCGGTGGTCGGTGCGAATTCGCTGGGGGCCGCATGATCGAGCAGCAGGAACGGGCTGACATGTTTGCCCAGATTATCGTAGGAAAACAGCGTGCGAACCGGAAAGCCGTCGCCGACCCAATGAGGCCGCGGACTGGTATAGACGCCGGTGATGTTTTTCATGCTGAGTCTCCGATCGGGTGTTGCCATTCGATGGAACAGCTTAAAACCGCGCCCCTTGATGCGCTAGACTGCAAAAATCGGCCGTAGCGTTCCATCAGGAGAACGATCATCGAAGACCTCAACACCCTGTACTACTTCACCCAAGTTGTCGAACACGGCGGCTTCGCCCCCGCTGGCCGGGCGCTGGACATGCCCAAGTCCAAGCTCAGCCGGCGTATCGCCCAGCTGGAGGAGCGCCTGGGCGTCAGGCTGATCCATCGCACCAGCCGGCATTGTTCGTTGACGGAAATCGGCCAGGCCTATTACCAGCGCTGCCTGGCCATGCGGGTCGAGGCTGAAAGTGCCGCCGAAGTGATCGAACGCAACCGCTCAGAACCCCAGGGACTGGTGCGCATCAGTTGCCCGACGGCGCTGCTCAACAGCTGGGTCGGACCGATGCTGACCCGCTACATGGTCAAGTACCCGCGGGTGGAGCTGTTCATCGAGAGCACCAACCGCCGCGTCGACCTGCTCCACGAAGGGTTCGATATCGCGTTGCGGGTCCGTTTCCCCCCGTTGGAAAACACCGACATGGTCATGAAGGTGCTGAGCAACAGCACCCAGTGCCTGGTGGGAAGCCCGGTCTATCGTGAAGGCCTGTCGTCCCCCGCCTCGCCGGCGGACCTCAATGGCCTGCCCAGCCTCCACTGGGGTTCGGCGCAACGTGAATACCAATGGGAGCTGTTCGGCCCGGACGGCACCCGCGCGCTGATCCGCCACGCACCGCGCATGGTCACCGACGACCTGCTGGCCTTGCGTCATGCGGTGCTGGCGGGCATCGGCATCGCTCACCTGCCTACGGTCGTGGTACGCGAAGACCTGGCCGCCGGACGCCTGGTGGAACTGGTGCCGGGCTGGACACCGAAATGCGGGATCGTCCATGCGATATTCGCCTCACGCCGTGGCTTGCTGCCCTCGGTGCGCACCCTGATCGACTTCCTCGCCGAGGAGTTCAGCCAGAGCGACATGGCCTAGCGCATGCGGCAAGGCGCTCCCCACGGTGCCCTACAAGTGATTGCGCTTGGCGAAATCCGACAGGCCCACCAGGGTTTTCAAGCCAAGCTTCTCCAGCAGGCGGGTCTTGTAGGTGCTGACCGTCTTGGGGCTCAGGAACAAAGCTTCGGCGACGTCCTTGCCGCGCATGCCCATGGCCAGCATCCGCAGGATTGACAACTCGCGGATCGAGAGACTCTCCAGCGCCTGCTGTTCGGTGCGCTGCTGGAAATCCAGGCGGACGGACATCTGTGGGAAATAGGAATAACCGGACTTCAATGCATGAATGGCCTTGGTCAATTCCTTCAGGTCGCTTTTCTTGGTGACAAACCCTCGGGCCCCCGCCGAGATACAGCGATTGCAGAAATGCTGGGCATCCTGGGAGGTAAACACCAGCACCCCGCATGACGGGAACTCAGCCATGATCCAGCTCAACAGTTCAAGGCCGTCGAAACCGTTCATTACCAGGTCCAGGATCACCAGGTCGGGTATGCCTTCCTTGATCAAGGCCCTGGCTTGCGCCACGCTGCTGGCATCGCGGACCTGCGCAGCCCCTTCATTCTGGCAAATGAGCCGCAACGCTCCTCGAATGACAGGGTGGTCGTCCACGATCAACATGTCTTTCACGGCAACTCCCTGGGTAATGACAAATGACATTGGTGCCAGACGGCATCGAACTCTTGCACAAGCGGTGGGCAGGATTCACCTGTCAGATCTGACAGGTGCGACCAGTGGTCATTGGCCCGGCGATAACCACCTCGTCAAGAGCGCGCCCGCTCGCTGATACGCGCTCCCTCGACACGAGCCATCAGGCAGGCCAGTGCAACAGGATCGGGCAACGCGGCCTGGCTCAGTTGCACGTGAGACCGGCGCCCACCTACCTGCGGCGACACGCCAGCCTGTGGCATGTTGTAGATCAACCCGTGAAGCACCTGGGGGTTGTCGACCAGGAAATCGGCTAACTCCACTCCGCCACTTGCCAGTCGGGCATTGGCGACGATCACGTCGAACGGCTCGCTGCCATACTCCACCAGCAGCAACAATTCCTCCATGTCGTTCACCGGCGCAATCCGGAAATAACCCTGCTGGTTGAACAGGCGCTCAAGCTTCATTCGATGAAAATGCTCTGAATCAGCGATCATGATACGTAATGCTTTGTTCGGCATGACGGGCATCCAATGGCAACGCGACGGGTACGGCGGCCCATGAACGTCAGGAGGCGTCAGGCTAGAGAAAGCTTCCAAAGGACGCTGTAGGAAAAATCTTAAAAACCGGGTAAATGGCGCCCATGGCGCCGTCCCGCGGTCAATATCCCCTCATGCCGGTCAGGAACCACTTCAACCTGGCCAGAGCGACGAAGCACGCAGCCGCCCGGTCAAATGTTCGAGCGCCTGCTGCAAGTCGCCCACCGCATCGGCCAACAACGACGCATCCCGGCCCCGGCAAGCGTCTTCCAGGGCATCGCACGCGCTAACCAGACCTTGCGCCCTGACCATCCGCGCCCCGCCCTTGATCCGATGCGCCAGGTCGGCGAGTCCGGGCAGATCATGCCGGGCGGACAAGTGCAGCAATTGCGCGGTGTCTTCGGTATTGCAGGTGACCAGTTCGCTGATCAGGCTGTTCAGCGCCTCCGTATCGCCGCCGGTCAACTGCGCCAGGCCGTCCAGGTCGAAATCATCCGCGGGCGCCTCGGCCTCCGTTCCAGGAAACCCTGCGGCCGGTTCCGGAAAAACCTGCGCCAGACGCGCACCGAGGACTTCGAGACCGATGGGCTTGAACAGGCAGTCGTTCATTCCCGCGTCGATGCAACGCTGCTTTTCTTCTGGCTGGGCATTGGCGGTGAACCCGAGTATCAATATCGGCGACAGGCCTCGCGCGTGCTCCTCTTCACGAATGGCTCGGGTCAATGCGTAGCCATCCATCAAAGGCATGTTGCAGTCGGTAATGATCATGTCGAAGCGCCCGGCGCGCCACGCATGCAGGCCTTGCACGCCTTCCGAGGCCTCCTGCACGCGGTGGCCCAGGTAACTCAGTTGCTGGCACAGCAACAGGCGATTGGCCGGATAGTCATCGACCACCAGAATGGCCAGCGCCCGCATCGGCAACGGCGTCTTGCCCCCGGCAAGTGGGGCCAGGAGCAAGGCGTCGAGCAGCGGCAGATCCAGCCGGATCTCGACCTGCGTGCCCTCCCCCGGCAGGCTGCTCATCGTCAGGGTGCCGCCCATCATTTCGCACAAGGTCCGGCTGATGACCAACCCCAGCCCGGAACCGCCGCGGGTCGACTCGCGGTTGTCGCCGACCTGGGTGAACGGCTGGAACAGCCGCTGCTGGTCTTCAAGGGAAATTCCGCTGCCGGTGTCTTCCACCCGCAGGCAAACAGCGAGTCGCCGGTCTTCGCTGCCGGGGACGGCCTCGGCGATCAAGCGCACCTGGCCCTGATCGGTGAACTTGATCGCGTTGCTGAGCAGGTTCGACAGCACCTGCTTGAAGTGCAACGGATCGATCAGCACGTCGCGGTCGAGCTCATCGTCCAGGGCCAGCTGCAGGCCCAGGTGTTTCTGCCGGGCCAGGCCTTCGAAAACCCGCGCCACCGACTCGACCAGCTCCCGCAGGTTGGCGCGCTCCGGCGCCAGCGACATCCGCCCGGACTCGATACGGGCAACATCGAGGATGTCGCCGATCAGCGCCAGCAAGCCATGGGCGGCGCCCGAAGCGACCTCGATGGCCGCCCGATCGACAATGCCTTCTTCGGCCTTTTTCAGCGCCAGTTCGAGCATGCCGATCACCGCGTTCATCGGCGTGCGGATCTCGTGGCTCATCGTCGCCAGGAACGTGGTCTTGGCCCGGTTGGCGTCATCAGAACCGTCCTTGGCAATGCGCAATTGTTCGAGCAGGTGCTGGCGTTCGCTGACGTCGATCCAGCCGCCAATCATGCCGCTGACCGCGCCGTCGCTGCCGCGATACGGCAGCATCCATTGATAGATGGTCAGCACCTCGCCGTTGGCCACAGTCAGGCGGCGGTCCTGGACCCGTGGCAAGCCCTCCTCCATGACCCTTAGATAGTCATGGTGGTAGAGCCGCGCTTCGACCGGATCCCCCGGCGCGCTTTCGAGCAGGGTCTTGCCGACAACGCTCTGCCGTTCGGCACCGAATACCTCCAGGTAGCCGCTGTTGCACAACACCAGCCGCGCCTCGCGATCACGGACATAGATCGGATGCGGCGTACCATCGATCAATACCCGCATGAATTCCAGTTGGTCGTTGAGGGCGACTTCGGCCTGCCGACGCTTGCATATCAGATGGCGCAGATAGCCGATCCAGCCCAGCGCCAGGAGCAACAGCAGTGCAGCGATGGCGAAGCCTTGGAGAACGGTGGCGCGGTGGCGCAGCCAATAACTGTCTTCCACAACGATTTCCGTACGCCAGCGGTTGGTCAGTTCGTCCATTTCCTCAGGTGCAACGCTGAGCAGCGCCTTGTCCAGGATCGAATGCAGCTGCGGCGCGTCCCGGCGGGTGCCCAAGGCGATCAGCGCCGGCTCGGTGCCGACGGTGCAGGTGATCTGCAGCGTGTCGCGGTACTGACGGGAGATCATGTAGCTGGCACTGAGCAGCGGGCTGATCGCCGCGTCCACCGCGCCGGAAGCCACCATGGCCAGGGCATCGGCGGCGTTTTGCGCCGGCACCAGTTGGACCTCGGGAAATTGCTGCAGCAGGTAATCGCGCAGCCCATTTCCGCGCACCAGCGCCAGACGCTTGCCGGCCATCTGCTCCGGCGTGACGGGGGCCTGGGTATCCAGGGCGGCCACGAGCACGTAGGGATTGCTCAAATAAGGTCGGGTGGAACTCAGTTCATCGGCGTAGTCGGAACCCGGCGGGAACGCCGCCACGACGTCGGCCTCGCCGCCCTTGACCTGCGCGATCAGATCCTCAAGCGACTCACCGTGCTGGATATCGAATTTCAGCCCGGTGCGCAGGCTGATTTTCGCCAGCACATCGGCACTGATGCCGCGAAAGTGCCCCTGTTGGTCAATGAACGTGAGCGGCATGAAGTGATCATTGATCACCACCCTGATTCGCGGATGCGTGTCCAGCCAGCGTTGTTCGCTGACGCTGAAATGCAGCCGTTGGTGGCCGGGCATGCTTGTGCCACCGGCGCTCCAGCGGCGCAGGATCGCCATGCGCTCGGTGCCGGGAATGGCTTGCAAGGCGCTGTTGATGATCCGCAGCAGGCGCGTGTTGTCACGCGCCAGGGCAAACGCGAACGGCTGCACTTCCAAGCGTGAAAAATCGGCCAACTGGACGTTGTTCAGGTAGTTCTTGGTGATCAGGTAATGGGCGCTGATCGAGTCCCCCAGATAGACGTCGGCCTGGCCGAAAGCCACGGCACCGATGGCGCTCAGCGTCGACGGGTACAGCTGCAGCGAAGCCTTGGGGTAAAAAGCCTTGACCGCTTCAGGGGGCAGATAGTGATAAAGCATCGCCACCCGCTTGCCCGCCAGGTCCGGCGCGAGCTTGCGATTGTCACCGGCACGGGTCACCAGGGTCGGCTGGTCATCGGCGTAGGCCTGGGACATCGCCAGTTCCGGATCGCCCGCCTCGAAGCCATTGGCGCTGCCGAGCATGTCGATTGCACCGCCGCGCAGGGCCTGCAGCGCCTCGGCCCGCGACGGGTACCGGCGCACCTGCACATCGACCTGCAACAACTGACCGAGCAACCCGGCGTAATCGGCGGTCAGGCCTTCGTATTCATGGCCATTGCCGGTGATACCGAACGGCGCATAATCCGGCGCCGAGGCGCCCAGCAGCAACGAGCCCTTGTCGCGCAGCCAGGCCCGGTCGGCTGCGTCCAGCGACACCGAATAACCGCTCACGGTGGAACGCCCAAGCACCTGCAGTGACTCGGGCGCAGCGACGACCTGCGGTGCCATGCTCAATAAACCCAGCGACAACGCCGCCAGGCTCATGCGTGAAAACACAATCATCGGATCAGAGGGTTTCGCCTGGCCTTGGCAGAGTTGGCGCGAAAGCGCCACCGAACCTGTGTGAAAATAAGGTTCTGCCTGCCAAAGCAAGGGAACAGCGAACCGTCAGCGTGCCTGTCGAAAATACAGCAAGCGTGACTGGAGTGTAGGAAGTTTCTGAGGAATTTCCTGATGTGTTATCGAGAAATAGCATCGCTCAGGCGCAGACGGTGATCCGTGGTATTGCGCCCAAGCGCAGCCCGGGATCGCCGCCTGCGGCACACCTTATGCCGTGGCCAGCAACTGTCCCCGTACCGATTGGCCCAGGCCGCGTTCCTTGCCGTGCTCATAGAGCGAGCCGGCGATTTCGTCGGCGCGCACCGGCAGGATCGACAGCAAGGTGTCGCTCAAACCATGGCTGGCCTGACAAAAGCCCTGCATGTAGATGGCGGCCTTGCAGCGCTCATCGGTGATCAGTTTGTAGTTGCGATCCACCTCGAAATCGCCGAGGTATTGCGCCAGCGGCTCCAGCAAGGTGCGGTGCATCTGGCGCTCGTAGCCGGTGGCGAGCACCACCGCGTCATAGCGCCGGTTTGTCAGTTCGCCGGTGGCGTTGTTGCGCATGGCCAACTCCACGCCATTCTCCGTGGCCGTGGCTTTTTCGATCGTGGTCAGGGTACGGAACGCATGGCGGGCGATGCCCGAGACTTTCTGGCGATAGAAAATCCCGTAGATGCGTTCGATGAGATCGATGTCCACCACCGAATAATTGGTGTTGTGGTATTCATTGACCAGCCGCTCGCGCTCGCTGTGGGGTTGCTGGAACACCAGGTCGGTGAACTCCGGCGAAAACACTTCGTTGACGAACGGGCTGTCGTCGGCCGGCTTGAGGGCCGAGCCGCGCAGGATCATGTCGACCTGTGCCGATGGGAAGCTGTCGTTGAGGTCGATGAAGGCTTCGGCTGCGCTCTGGCCGCCGCCGATGATCGCGATTTTCATTGGCTGGCCGCTCACGCACGGTTGGGTTGCCATGCGCTCCAGATACTGCGAGTGATGGAACACCCGCGCATCTTCCCTGAACCCTTTGAACGCCTCGGGAATGCGCGGCGTGCCGCCAGCGCTGACCACCACCGAACGCGTGGCGCGCACACACTCCTCGCCCCGTCCGTTGCGGGAAATCACCCGCAGCGCTTCAACCTGCTGGTTGTGCAGCACCGGCTCGATGCGCAGCACCTCTTCGCCGTAGCGGCTCTGGCCGGCGAACTGCGCCGCCACCCAGCGCAGGTAGTCGTTGTACTCCATGCGACACGGGTAGAAGGTGCCGAGGTTGATGAAATCCACCAGGCGGCCATGGTGCTTGAGGTAATTGACGAACGAGTACGGGCTGGTCGGGTTGCGCAGGGTCACCAGATCCTTGAGGAAGGAAATCTGCAATTCGCTCTGGGTCACCAGGGTATTGCCGTGCCAGCGGTAGTCGGCCTGTTTGTCGAGGAACAACACATCCAGTTCGCCCTGGACCGGGCCACGTTCCTGAAGCGCGATGGCCAGCGCCAGGTTCGAAGGGCCGAAGCCGATGCCGATCAAATCGTGAACGGTGGGCGCTGCAATTGCCTGTGTCATGTCCAGTGTCCTCTGGAAAAGCCCCTCAACAGGGCGCGAAAGCCTGGGTGACTTGAGCGGCCCGCACTAGGCCGTCAGTCGTCTGTTGAGAGGAACGAGGACAACGAAGGAAAATTTACCACCGAGAATCAGCGAGGGTGAATCAGGACGCGTCCCACTGCCGTACGCGAATACGACAATGCTTCATGGCATTGACGATGTGTTTCTCCACCAGCGCCCTGGAAATACCCAGGCGCCCGGCGATCTGCGAGTGAGACAGGCCTTCGAGCTTGCGCAGCAGGAAACTCTCGCGGCACAGCGGCGGCAACTCGGCCAGGGCCCGTTGCAGCATGTCCAGGCGCTGGCCGTGGTCCAGGCTGGTATGGGGCGATGGGGTGAAAAACCGTTCTTCGCTGTCGAGCACATCGAGGGATTCGACCTGGCGCAGGGTGTTGCGCCGATGCCCGTCGATCACCAGGTTCAGCGCGGTGCGATATAGGAACGCCCGGGGCTGCTCGATGGGGGTATCGCTGGCGCGCTCCAGCACCCGCACATAGGCGTCATGCACCACATCTTCGGCCGCCTGGCGGTTGCCTAGCCTGGCGTTGAGGAAACACACCAGTTCGCGATAGTAGTTTTCCAACATGACTCCCGTGCGCAGCGACTGCGACAGCTATCCCTGTGCCACTCGGCATGCCTGGAAAAGGCATGGCAGGATAGTGGCAGGCTCAATCGCGTAATTTATAGTAATTCTCATATAGATTTAAAGCGTTGGTTTGTATCAAGGCCGATTCGTTCATCTGATTGGGCGTCTGAAACCGCTTCTGTGGCGAGGGAGCTTGCTCCCGCTGGGGCGCGAAGCGGCCCCAAAACCTGAGTGCACAATTTTTTATCGGGCTGCCTGCCTTGGGCCTGCTGCGCAGACCAGCGGGAGCAAGCTCCCTCGCCACGGGGTTCAACTGTTACCCAGTATTTCCCCCGCTAAATTCCCGCCCGGAACGCTCGTTTACCAGAACAGCCCCCGTCCCTGCTGCTCTTGCGACGGACCCGATATCACCGGCCGGAACCCTGCATGAAACGTCCCCGCCTCACCCGCCCCGCCTGGCTCCTGACTTTCGCCCTGCTACCGGCCGTGGCCTTCGCCGCCTGGCAAGCGGTTACGCCGGACCACGGCCCCGTCGCCACCGCGGCCGTCACCCGCGGCGATATCGAAAACAGCGTCACCGCCCTCGGCACATTGCAACCGCGGCGTTATGTAGACGTCGGCGCCCAGGCCTCCGGGCAGATCCAGAGGATCCATGTCGAGGCCGGCGACGAGGTTCGCGAAGGTCAGTTGCTGGTGGAAATCGACCCGTCCACGCAGAAAGCCCGGCTCGACGCCGGACGTTTTTCCATCGAAAACCTCAAGGCCCAACTCCAGGAACAACGCGCCCAGCACGACCTGGCGCAACAGAAGTTCCGCCGTCAACAACAGCTCAAGGCCGGCGGAGCTACTCGCGAAGAGGATGTGCAGACGGCGCAGGCCGAGGTGCGGGCGACCCAGGCGCGCATCGACATGTTCCAGGCGCAGATCCGCCAGGCCCAGGCCAATCTGCGCAGCGACGAGGCGGAATTGGGCTATACCCGGATCTATGCGCCGATGAACGGCACCGTGGTTGCCGTCGGCGCCCGGGAAGGCCAGACCCTCAACGCCCAGCAGCAAACCCCGCTGATCCTGCGCATCGCCCGGCTGTCACCGATGACGGTCTGGGCCGAAGTCTCGGAAGCCGACATCGGCCACGTCAAGCCGGGCATGACCGCCTACTTCACCACCCTGGCCGGCGGCAACCGGCGCTGGAGCAGCACCGTGCGACAGATCCTGCCGGTGCCGCCGCGTCCGCTGGAAGCCAGCCAGGGCGGCAGCCCCTCCGGCGGCCGCAGCGGCAGCGAACGGGTGGTGCTCTACACCGTGCTGCTGGACGTGGACAACGCCGACCGCGCCCTGATGACCGACATGACCGCCCAGGTATTTTTCGTCGCTGCCCAGGCCAAGGACGTGTTGACCGTGCCCATCGCCGCGTTGCAGGACGCAAGCCAGGTGCGGGTGCTGGCCGACAATGGCGACATCCAGCCAAGGACCGTTCGCACCGGCGTCAGCGACCGCTTGCGCACGCAGATCCTCGACGGCCTGAGCGAAGGCGATCGCGTGCTGATCGGCCCGGCCAGCGGCAGCGGAGGCTGAATGAGTACGCCCCTGATCGAACTGCGGGACATTCGCAAGGCCTACGGCGGTGGCGACAGCCCACGGGTGGAAGTGCTGCGGGGTATCGACCTGTCGATTCACGCTGGGGAGTTTTTGGCGATCGTCGGGGCGTCCGGCTCCGGCAAATCGACGCTGATGAACATCCTCGGCTGCCTCGACCGTCCCACCAGCGGCGAGTACCGCTTTGCCGGTGAGAACGTCGCCCGACTGGGCAGCGACGAACTGGCCTGGCTACGCCGGGAGGCGTTCGGGTTCGTGTTCCAGGGCTACCACCTGATCCCGTCCGGCACGGCCCAGGAAAACGTCGAGATGCCGGCCATCTATGCCGGCATCTCGGCCGCCGAGCGTCATGCCCGGGCCAGCGCCCTGCTCGAACGCCTGGGCCTGGCGAGCCGCACCGGCAATCGTCCCCACCAGCTGTCCGGCGGGCAGCAACAGCGAGTGTCGATTGCCCGGGCCTTGATGAACGGCGGCCACATCATCCTCGCCGACGAACCCACCGGCGCCCTCGACAGCCAGAGCGGCATCGAAGTCATGGCGCTGCTCGACGAACTGGCGAGCCAGGGCCACGTGGTGATCCTGATCACTCACGACCGCGAAGTGGCGGCCCGGGCCAAACGCATCATCGAAATCCGCGATGGGCTGATCATCAGCGACAGCGCCACCACCACAGCCAGCGCACCACAAGCCAACCCCAAGGCGTTGCAAGCGGTGGATCTGCGCCAGCGCCTGAGCGCCGGCAGCGAACACAACGGCGCCTGGAAAGGCGAACTGGTGGACGCCGTCCAGGCCGCTTGGCGAGTGATGTGGATCAACCGTTTTCGCACCGCCCTGACCTTGCTCGGCATCGTCATCGGCGTGGCCTCGGTGGTGGTGATGCTGGCGGTGGGCGAAGGCAGCAAGCGCCAGGTCATGGCCCAGATGGGCGCCTTCGGTTCCAACATCATCTACCTCAACGGTACGGCGCCCAACCCGCGCGCCGCCAAGGGCATCATCAGCGAACAGGACATCGCCGCCCTCGCCGCCCTGCCCGAAGTGCAACGCATCATGCCGGTCAACGGCAACAACGCCAACGTGCGTTTCGGCAACCTCGACCACACCAGCTACGTGGGCGGCAACGACACCCATTTCCCGATCATCTTCAACTGGCCGGTGGCCCAGGGCAGCTACTTCAGTGACACCGATGAGCGCAGCGCGGCGGCGGTGGCGGTGATCGGCCACAAGGTCCGGCAGAAGCTGCTCAAGGACGTCGCCGATCCCATCGGCCGCTACATCCTGATCGAAAACGTGCCGTTCCAGGTGGTTGGCGTACTCGCCGAAAAAGGCGCCAGCTCGGGGGATTCGGACGCCGACAATCGCATCGCCGTGCCCTACTCCGCCGCCAGCGTGCGTCTGTTTGGCAGCCGTCATCCTGAATACGTGGTGATCGCCGCTCGCGACGCGGCCAAGGTCAAGGAGGCCGAGCAGGCCGTTTCCCGTACCTTGCTGCGACTGCACAACGGCAAGCAGGATTTCGAGCTGACCAACAACGCCGCGATGATCCAGGCCGAGGCCCGCACCCAGGGCACGCTGTCGTTGATGCTCGGGGCCATTGCGGCAATCTCGCTGCTGGTGGGCGGCATCGGCGTGATGAACATCATGCTCATGACAGTGCGCGAGCGGACCCGGGAAATCGGCATCCGCATGGCCACCGGTGCCCGCCAGCGCGACATCCTGCGCCAGTTCCTGACCGAAGCGGTGATGCTCTCGGTGGTCGGTGGATTGGCCGGCATCGGCCTGGCCCTGCTGGTGGGCGGCGCGTTGCTGCTGGGCAAAATCGCCGTGGCGTTCGAATGGCTGGCGGTGTTCGGCGCCTTCGGTTGCGCGCTGGTCACCGGCGTCGTCTTCGGTTTCATGCCGGCCCGCAAGGCCGCTCGCCTCGACCCGGTCGCGGCCCTCACCAGTGAATGAATCCTTCTCTATGAAAGCGCACCTGACCCTCCTGGCCGCCAGCCTGCTGCTGGCGGCCTGCGGCACACCTTTGTCGACACCCGACAGCGGCATCGAGCCGCCCTCGGCCTGGCAAACTGTCGATACGCCCAGTGCTCATGTCGATAACCAACAATGGTGGAAGCAGTTCGGCAGCCCGCAGCTCGATAAATTGATCGAACAGGCGCGCCAAGGCAGCTTCGACCTCGCTGCCGCCATGGCCCGGGTTCGCCAGGCCCAGGCCAGCGCGGTGATCGCTGGCGCACCGTTGCTGCCGGAAATCCGCGCCGGGCTCAACGGCAATCGCCAGGAGTTGCTGCGGGGCAAGGGCTACAGCCAGTTGGACGTGGATCGGAACAACCGCACCATCGACTACTACGATGCCCACCTCAGCGCCAGTTATGAAGTGGATTTCTGGGGCGGCAAACGGGCGGCGCGGGACAGTGCGCTGAGCGCGTTGTCGGCCAGCCGGTTTGACCGGGCGACCGTGGAGCTGACTCTGCTCAGCGCTGTCGCCAACAACTACACCCAGGCCTTGTCGCTGCGCGAACAGCAGCGCATCGCCGAACTTAACCTGGCCAACGCGCAAAACGTCCTCGACCTGGTGCAGACCCGCTACGATGCCGGCAGCGCCACGGCCCTGGAACTGTCCCAGCAAAAAAGCCTGGTGGCGACGCAGCGGCGCCGATTGCCCCAGGTGCAACAGCAGGCGCGGGAGGCGTTGATCACCCTGGCGGCGTTGCTGGGCCAGCCGGTGCAATCACTCAAGCTCGACGATGAAACCTTCGACGCCTTGCACTGGCCCGCCATCGACGCGGGCGTACCCAGCGACCTGCTGCGCCGTCGCCCCGACATCGCCGCCGCCGAAGCACGCCTCGCCGCCGCCCAGGCCGACATCAGCGTGGCCCGCGCCGCCCTGCTGCCCTCGGTCACCCTGGGCCTGAGCCTGGCCACCGGCGCCGACATTGCCGACCAGTTGCTGCGCAACAACGTCTACAACCTCAGCGCCGGCCTGGCCGCGCCGATCTTCAACAACGGTCGCCTGCGGGCCGAACGGGACAGGGCCACCGCGCGCCAGGAAGAACTGCTGGAAACCTACCGCGCCGCCATCGTCAATGGTTTCGCCGATGTCGAGAAAGCCCTGAACGGCATCCAGGGCCTGGACCAGCAGCGACAATGGCAGAGCGAAGAGCTGCACCAGGCGCAAA
Source organism: Pseudomonas sp. Z1-29 (assembly GCF_051131995.1). Taxonomy (NCBI): domain Bacteria; kingdom Pseudomonadati; phylum Pseudomonadota; class Gammaproteobacteria; order Pseudomonadales; family Pseudomonadaceae; genus Pseudomonas; species Pseudomonas sp. Z1-29. The sequence continues at coordinate 4,077,280 of NZ_CP071645.1, forward strand.
CCGCCTTCGACATCGCCCAAAGCCGCTATCAGGCCGGCGCCGAAGACTTGCTCACCGTACTCGAAACCCAACGCACGCTGTACGCCGCCCAGGACATGAACGTGCAATTGCGCCTGGCACGGGTGCAGGCGAGCGTGGCGTTGTACAAGGCGCTGGGTGGGGGTTGGCGGGTGATGTAGGCCTAAAGCCGAGCGCCCTATTAGGGACGGGGTAATACCCGTGGCGAGGGAGCTTGCTCCCGCTCGGTTGCGCAGCGACCGCAAGATTTTAGGGCCGCTACGCGGCCCAGCGGGAGCAAGCTCCCTCGCCACGGGGGATTCGTATACTCACAAATTGTGTTCGGCTTCGGTTCTGTTTATCCGGCCATGTAAGCCGTCCGAGCGAGGCTACGTTGCCTTGCGTCATTGCCTACAACTACGCCAGAATCCGCCGACTTGTGCGCTTGGCTCGTGGCTTTTACTGTTTCCGGGTCGCTGATTGCAGTGATCGGGTTTGGTAGCCCGCGAGTCAACTAGGCGCAAGCGCCACCTTCTGCAGATGCTGTCTTGGCATCTGCTTCATGGTGGCCGTGCGCAGGGCGTCTTCGGGCGCGCCGGGTTCCTAGTGCTCCGGTCTACCAACCCGCGTACGGCCGCCCCCCAATCGTTTGGTAGCGATGGTGTCGGCTCCTGAAAATGCATACTAGGAGTTACATCATGTTCAAGCACACCCCCAATCCCCCCGAAGAATCCCCCAGCCCGTTATTCACCGTCGCACCAGACGCCGACATCGAATGCCTGCTCGCCAACCTCAGCGAAACCCTCGCCTCGGCGAACGCGATGGCCAGCGACCTTGCCTTCGCCCTGGAAGGCTCGCAACGGCATTTGGCGTTGGGGATCCAGCAGATGATCGAGCTCGGTGAGCTCCTGGCAAACCGCGCCCTGGACATTGCCGCGCCGCGCTAGCCACCTCAAGCCAAGTGAAATCCGTGGCGAGGGAGCTTGCTCCCTCGCCACAAAAGCAGCTGTCGCGTAAGTTAAACCGGCTTGGACTTCAGATTACGCGCGTACCACGGCCGTTGCGGCACGCGGCGCAACAGTCTGGAGAGTTTGTCGTCATCACTGCCAAAGGTGATGCGCAGCGCCAGTTTCATGGTTTCCGGGTCCATTTCCACCGAGCGGCCGACCTGCAGCCCCGGCGTGGTACTGCAACCATGGGTGTCCGGGCCCAGCCAGGGGTCGGCGATTTCCACCCAGCGGCCCGGGGCGAACCAGGGCACGCCGTTGACTTGCAGCCGGCTGACTTCGCCCGGATGGAAACGCTCGTGGGCGCGGAACCAGTCTTCGAGGCGATCGTCGATCCAGCCGTGGAAGGCCCAGAATACCGGGCTCACGTGAGAGGAAAACGGATCGCCCAGAAAATCGTTCTCCGGTTCGAACCAGCGCTGGGCGAAGTCCGCCTGATCACGGGCGAACGGCACCGGATGACCGTTGGACGGGTCCCTGGGCACCGAGGCCCAGCGCATGTGCAGCCAGTCATGCAGGCCCAGTTCCACCTCGGAACCGAACTGGCCCAAGGTCAGCTTCGACAGGTAGCGCGGATCGTGATAGCGCGACTCCCAGACCTGGAAATTGCTGTGGTAGGTCTCGGCGGTCTTGATGTCGCTGACCCATTGGGCGTACTGCTCGTCGCCACGGGCCAGCCATGTCGGCGGCAGTGCCGTGCCGTCGAGGTTATCGAAATACCGGGCAAAGCCTAGGCGATCGCGTTCCAGCTCCGGTTGCGGCAAGGGGAAACGCGGCCACGACGGTAACGGCTGGAACGAACGCGCCGTGCCGAGCATGTGCCGATGCATGAAAAAGAAATCCACCCCCGAGCCGTTGCGATCCTTGCGCGGCCCACGGGCGTCACGCTCGTTGTCTCGCGGCCCGGGCTGCCAGCCAAGGCCGCGCAGGGCGTTGCGTTTGTCTTCGTCGAGGGTGTGCCATTTGTCCCGCGAGGCGTGCCAGAGCTGGTGAAACAGACGGTGCTCGGGCGAGACCAGCCAGGCCAGGAGCTTCGGGCTCAGCGGTATGCGCTCCCTGGCTTCGGGAAAGCGCTGCTTGACGGCGATGAACTGGTTGTCGAGTTCCGGCTGTGCCAGCGGGCGGTCCAGGCGCAACACCCGGCCACTGAGGGTGGCGGTGCCGGCATTGCCGAAACCGGCCCAGACTTCGTCAACGGTCATGATGAACTCGTAATCCGGCGCGGCATGTTCGCTGCCGATCAGTCGCCAACTCAACTGCTTCGGGTCGCTGCCGGCCAGGTCGCCCAAGACCCGATAACGCGGTTCGTCCCCGGCACGCAGGCGTTCGCCGGTGTCCAGGCAGCCCACTAGGCCACGGCCCTTGTGGGCGATGTCGAGAAACACTTGCAGGCCGTCGCCGGGCATACCGTCGAGACCGGCATCGCGACCGATGAAACGGATCGTCCAGATACCCCGCAGCGTGTTGGCCCGGCGCTGGCCCGCCACATCCGCCACATCGAACGACGCCTCGCCGGGAGTGATGGTGGGGTCCGGCCGGGTCAGTTCACGGTGCCCGTAATACACCGCAGGCACGGCGGCACCGGTCAGCGCCAGGCCTGCCATGAACCATCGTCGAGAAATCGTCATTGCCTTACCTGTGTTCGCCCTCGCACGGGCTTTATCCAAGCTAGGACGATGGCTGGGCGGACAAATTTATAGCGAGCTGTGAGGGCCTCATCGCGAGCAAGCTCGCTCCCACAATGGGTCTGGGTACATTCGCAGAAGATAGGTGGGTTTCACGGCCGCCTTCGCGAGCAGGCTCGCTCCCACAATGGGTCTAGGTACATTCGCAGAAGATAGGTGGGTTTCACGGCCGCCTTCGCGAGCAGGCTCGCTCCCACAGGTGGATTGCATTTCAATGTGGGAGCGAGCCTGCTCGCGAAGAGGCCCTCGAGGGCGCCTAAATTTCCCCGCCGACCACTCGTTCCCCCCAGATAGCAAAGGCCCCCGCGCCTGTCCTTCCAAGGCGAACCAGACTGAGATCGGCAATGACCACACCACGTTCGAAAAAGGCTCTTTTCACCGGCGTATCCCTGGCCCTGGCGCTGGTCGTCGGTGGTGGGCTCGCGGCCTGGGACCATTGGTGGCGGGACAATCCCGGCTACCCGGTGAAGGTGATGAAAGAAGCCCGGGAGTTGCACGAGCGCCTGTTGTCCTTCGACAGTCACATCACCGTGCCGCTGGATTTCGGCACCGCCGGCAATGAAGCGGACAAGGACGGCAACGGCCAGTTCGACCTGGTAAAAGCCAATCGCGGTCACCTCTCCGGCGCCGCGCTGACCATATTCGGCTGGCCCGAACTGTGGAACGGCCCCAACGCGCCGCACAAGCCCACCGCCGGCTTCGTCGAGGAAGCGCGCAACCAGCAGGAAGTGCGCTACAAGATCATCACCGGCATGGTCCGGGATTTCCCCAACCAGGTCGCCATCGCCTACACCCCCGACGACTTCCGTCGCCTGCACGGCGAAGGCAAGTTCGCGATTTTCATCAGCATGCTCAACGCCTATCCCCTCGGCCACGACCTGAGCCTGCTGGACCTGTGGACGGCGCGGGGCATGCGCATGTTCGGCTTCAGCTACATCGGCAACAACGACTGGGCCGATTCTTCGCGACCGCTGCCGTTTTTCAACGATTCGCCCGACGCCCTTGGCGGCCTCTCGGACATTGGCAAGCAAGCGGTGAAACGCCTGAACGACCTCGGCGTGATCATTGACGTATCGCAAATGTCGACCCTGGCCCTGGAGCAAGTCGCACAACTGAGCCGCACCCCATTGGTAGCTTCTCACTCGGCGCCACGGGCCATGGTGGACATCCCGCGCAACCTCAGCGACAAGGAAATGCAGTTGATCAAGGCCAGCGGCGGCGTGGTGCAGATTGTCGGTTTCTCCCAGTACCTGCGACCGCTGACGCAAAAGACCCAGGACAAACTCAACGACCTGCGCGAGCGCTTCGACCTGCCGCCGCTGTCCAACCTGGCGATGGCGCTGATGCCCGGCGATCCGATCATCGCCGCGTGGCCGGAACAGCGATTCGGCGAATACGCCGGCCAGCTCTACGCCATTCTCGAAGAGGAGCCCAAGGCCAGTCTCAAGGATCTGGGCGATGCCATCGACTACGCCGTGCGCAAGATCGGTATCGACCATGTCGGCATCAGCTCGGACTTCAACGAAGGCGGCGGCGTTAAAGGCTGGGAAGACGTCGGCGACATCCGCAACGTGACCGCCGAACTGCTGACGCGCGGCTACTCCGAAGCCGACATCGCCAAGCTTTGGGGCGGCAACTTCCTGCGCGTCTGGGACCAGGTGCAGAAAGCCGCCCAGCCAGCGATTGCCGCGACGCAGAAGGCGGCCCAGCGATGAACGAGCGCCGTACCTTTCTCAAGCAAGCCGGGATCCTGACGGCCGGCCTGCCGTTTGCCGCCAGCCTGCCGTCCATCGCCGCTGCCGATCCATTGTCGCCGCTGCCCCGGGACAAATGGGCGCAACTGCGCTCGTTGTTCTACCAGGACCCGGACTACCTGCATTTCTCCAATTTCCTCATCACCACTCACCCACGTCCGGTGCGCGAGGCCATCGAACGCCACCGCGCCGCCCTCGATAAAAACCCGGGATTGTTGATGGACTGGGACCTGGGCGTCACCGAAGAGCGCGAGGAAAACGTGCGGACCTGGGCCGGGCGCTACCTGCAAGCGACACCGAAACAGATCGCCCTGACCGGCAGCACCACCGAAGGCCTGGCGATGATTTATGGCGGCGTCCATGTACGGCCCGAACAGGAAATCCTCACCACCGCCCATGAACACTATGCCACCCACACCATCCTCGACTTGCGCAAGCAACGGGACGGCACCCGGGTGCGCAAGATCAAGCTGTTCGAAAACGCCCGCGACGCCAGCGAGGCGCAAATCCTCGCGGCCATCGACCGCAACATCCGCCCCGAGACCCGCGTACTGGGCATGACCTGGGTGCACTCGGGCAGCGGCGTGAAGCTGCCAATCGGCAAGATCGGCGCCCTGGTGGACAAGCACAACCAGGGCCGCGGCGATGAGCAGCGGATCGTGTATGTGGTGGACGGCGTGCACGGTTTCGGTGTCGAGGACCTGAATTTCCCGCAGATGAATTGCGACTTCTTCATCGCCGGCACCCACAAATGGATGTTCGGCCCGCGGGGCACCGGCGTGGTGTGCAGCCGCAGCGAAGAGGTCAGGTACGTCACGCCGATCATCCCGACCTTCTCCGAGGCGACGGCGTTTTCCACCACCATGACCCCGGGCGGCTACCACGCCTTCGAGCATCGCTGGGCGGCGGACGAGGCCTTCAAGCTGCATCTGCAATTGGGCAAGGCCGAGGTGCAGGCGCGCATTCACGCGCTCAACAGCTACCTGAAGAAACAACTGCTGGCGCTGCCGCAGATCGAGCTGGTCACGCCGTTGAGCCCGGAGCTGTCGGCCGGCTTCACCTTCTTCCGGGCCAAGAATCGCAAAAGCGATGAGATCGCTGCCTACCTGATGCAAAACCGCGTCATCGCCGACGCCGTGCACCGCGATGCCGGGCCGGTGATCCGCACCGCGCCGGGGCTGCTCAACACCGAAGTCGAAATCGACCGCTTCATGGCGCTGTTGAGCAAAACACTCTGATGACTGATCGAGAGCAATCGATGAACCGATTTTTATTGAAGACGCTTCCGGCATTGGCCCTCACCGCCCTGCTGCCCTCCAATGCCCAGGCGTCGCAACCGGGCCAGGTATTTCGCGACTGCAAGGACTGCCCGGAGATGGTCGTGCTGCCCACCGGCACCTTCCAGATGGGCACGCCGGACAACGAGGTCGGCCGCGAGCCCGACGAAGGCCCGATGCACCCGGTGACGTTCGACAAGCCGGTGGCAATCAGCCGCTTCCAGGTGCTCAAAGGCGAGTGGTTCGCCTACCTGCGCGACAGCGGCTACGTGATGCCTGACGGCGACAAGCGCCCCGGCCGTGCGTGCCGGGCCGGCGTCCCGGATTACCAGGGTAGCGATCCGCGCAAGCAATACACCGACCGGCACCCGGCGGTGTGCATGGATTTCGCCGAGGCCAGCGCCTACGTGGCGTGGCTGTCGAAAAAAACCGGCAAGCCGTATCGGTTGGTCAGCGAGTCCCTGCGCGAATACGCAGCGCGCGGCGGCAGCGATGGCCCGTTTCCCTTCCCGTTCGATGAAGGCAAGGACTACAGCATCGCCCAGCACGCCAATACCTACGGCGCCGCCGACGGCTACAACTTCACCGCGCCGGCCGGCAGCTTCGCGCCCAATGCCTTCGGCGTGTACGACATGCACGGCAACGTCTACGAATGGACCGCCGATTGCTTCAACGAAAACTACCTCAATGCTCCAGGCGACGGCAGCGCCGCACTGACGGGCAACTGCAAAGTGCGGCGCATCCGTGGCAACGACTGGGGCGAAGCACCGGTGTTCTCCCGTTCGGGCAACCGCAACGCGGTGTTCTCCGATGCCCGCGGTGATTGGCTGGGGTTCCGGGTCGCCCGGGATATGTAGATCAACCTGCCGGACACGCTTTTGTGGCGAGGGAGCTTGCTCCCGCTGGGCCGGTCCGACGCTTCGGGCGAAGCGACCCCAAGATTCTTGCGGTCGCTGCGCAACCGAGCGGGAGCAAGCTCCCTCGCCACAGGTGTTTTGCTCATCTGGAGCATCGCTAAATTCCCCTTCCCCCTAATCGTTTTACAGGTGGGCGCGTCCCAATCCGGCGTGCCGCTGTCCTTCAGCCCATGCGGTGAATGCCCGCGATGGTCTTCGCCTTTTTCTTCAAGCAGGGAAACCTCCATGAGCCAACCAATCCGCGGGGTGATCAGTGAACTGTTCATCCTGCTCAAACCCTTCCGGCTGATTGTCGTAGGCTCCATCCTCTTGGGCATGCTCGGTGGCCTGAGCATCACCGCCCTGCTGGCGACCATCAACGACGCGCTGAACGCCGATGCCGGGCCCTCGCCACACATGCTCGGGACCTTCGCCGGGCTTTGCGCGGCGGCGCTGCTGACCTCAATCCTGTCGGACATCGGCACCAACCACGTCGGCCAGAACATCATCGCCAGCCTGCGCAAATCCCTCGGCCAGAAAGTCCTGCTGGCACCGATCGAACAGATCGAGCGTTTTCGCAGTCATCGGCTCATCCCGATACTGACCCACGACGTCAACATGGTCAGCAACTTCGCTTTTTCCTTTGCGCCATTGGCGATTGCCTTCACCGTCACCCTCGGCTGCCTGGCCTACCTGGCCTACCTGTCATTGCCGATGTTTGCGCTGCTGCTGGTGGCATTGGTGATCGGCACCGTCATCCAATACGTGGCGCGAGCCCGTGGCATTCGCGGTTTCGAAGCGGCCCGCGAGGCTGAAGACGCCCTGCAAAAGCACTACAGCGCGATCGCCGCCGGCGCCAAGGAACTGCGTATCCATCGGCCTCGTCGCCAACGCATGTTCAGCCAGCGCATCGAAGCCACCGCCGAGCAGATCTGCGATACCAACATCCGCTCGGTCAACACCTTCGTGGTCGCCAAGACCTTCGGCTCGATGCTGTTCTTTGTGGTCATCGGCCTGGTCCTGGCCCTGCAATCGCTGTGGCTGGGCATCGACAAGGCGGTGCTCAGCGGTTTTGTGCTGGTGCTGTTGTATATGAAAGGGCCGCTGGAATACCTGGTGATGACCTTGCCGGTGATCAGCCGCGCCAACATTGCATTCAAACGCATTGCGGAGTTGGCCGAGCAGTTCTCCTCGCCGGAGCCACACCTGCTGCTCAATGATAAGAGCGTGCCCAAGCCGACGATCCAACAGCTTGAATTGCGTGACGTGCACTACGCCTTCCCGGCGGTCGACGGCAGCCAGGCCTTCGCCCTCGGACCGGTCAACCTGTCCATCGCCCAGGGCGAGATCGTATTCATCGTCGGCGAGAACGGCGGGGGCAAGACCACGCTGATCAAATTGCTGCTGGGCCTCTATGCGCCCCAGGGCGGTGAAATTCTGCTCGATGGCAAGCCGGTGCTGGCTGCGCAGCGTGACGATTATCGCCAGTTGTTCACCACGATTTTTGCCGACTACTACCTGTTCGATGAACTGGTGCAAGGCGACCAGCAAGTGCCGGGGACCGCCAATCGCTACCTGGAGCGCCTGGAGATTGCCCACAAGGTCAGCATTCACGACGGTGTCTTCAGCACCACCGATCTCTCCACCGGCCAACGCAAGCGCCTGGCCCTGCTCAACGCCTGGCTGGAAGAACGCCCGGTGCTGGTCTTCGACGAATGGGCCGCCGACCAGGACCCGGTGTTCCGGCGGATCTTCTACACCGAGCTGCTGCCGGAGCTGAAGGCCCTGGGCAAGACCATCATCGTCATTTCCCACGACGACCGTTACTTCGACATCGCCGATCAGCTGGTGCGGATGCAGGCCGGTCAGGTCGTCACTGAAAAGGTCCCGGCAGCCTTCGCCTGAGCCTGCCCGACGCAATGCTGTCTACCGCGAGAACACCATGAACGAATTGCTAGATGATGATCTGCTGGCGCTGCTGCTCGATGACGCCGCCGACGATCTGCACGCGCGGTCCAACCGCAGCCGGCTGGACCGCGCGCCCTTGTCTTTCGCCCAGCAACGCTTGTGGCTGGAACAACAGCGCGACCCGACCCGGTCGGCCTACAACCTGCCACGTGCCCTGCGCCTGACGGGCGAGCTGAATGCCGATGCCCTGGAGCAAGCGCTGAATCGGGTCATCGACCGGCACGATATCCTCCGCACCGCGTTCATCGAAATCGACGGCGCCGCGACCCAGGTGGTTGAGCGCAACGCCTGCCTGGTCCTGCATCGCGAAGACCTCGCCGGGCTCGACCAGCCGACGCTTTCGCAGCGCATCGAGCAACACGCCCGGCGACCGTTCGATCTCACCCAGGCGCCGCTGATGCGGGCCACCCTGCTCAGGCTGAGCCCTGCGGAACATGTGCTGTTGCTGAATATGCATCACATCGTGTCCGATGCCTGGTCCAACACGATCCTCATGCAGGACATGACCCAGGCCTATGCCCAGGGCTTGCTGGGCGATCCGTCACCGCTGCCGCCGTTGCCCCTGCAATACGCCGACTACGCGAAGTGGCAACGCGGCGAGTACTTGCAGAGCCTGGCCTGCCGGCGCGGCGGCGAATACTGGAGCGAGTACCTGGGCCACGACCTGCCCACACTGGAACTGCCACAGGATTTTGCGCGCACCGCGAGCCAGACACACATGGCCGGCCGTGTGCAGGTGGCGCTGGCCCCGGCGATGGTCCATGCGCTCGACACGTTCTGCCAACGCCAGGGGCTGACGCCGTTCGTGGTAGCACTGGGTGCCTGGCAATTGCTGCTGGCCCGCTACAGCCGCCAGACCGACTTCACCGTCGGCGTTCCCAACGCCAACCGCAACAACCATGAAAGCCAGGACCTGGTAGGTTTTTTTGTCAGCAGCCAGGTGTACCGGGCGCGGATCGACTCGACCCGCAGCGCGCTGGATTTTCTCCGCGATCTGCGCGTGCAGTCCCTCGCCGCGCTGGAGCATGCCGATTACCCGCTGGAATTGATCCTCGATCAATTGGGCGCCAACCCGCTGTTTCAGGTCCTGTTCAACTGGCGCACCGGATCACAGGCGGCGTCGCTGCCAAGTCCGCATCAATTCATGCTGGAGTTTCTCGACACCGGCGAAAACCAGGCCAAGTTCGACGTGTCGCTGGATGTCGACTATTCACAACAGCAGACCGTGGCGACCTTCGAATACAGCCGTGACCTGTACCGCACACAAACCATCGAGCGCATGGCCGAGCATTGGCAGAACGTGCTTCGCGGCCTGATCGAAACGCCCGGCTGCGCCCTCGGCGAGCTACCGTTGTTGAGCGCCGATGAACAGCGGCTGACCCTGAACGACTGGAACCGTCGGCCGACCCGGTTGCGCCAGGAAGAGTGCCTGCACCAGGTGATCGAAACCCACGCCGCCAACACCGCAGAGGCGATAGCGCTGACGTTCGAAGGGCAGCACATAAGCTATGCCGAGCTCAATCGACACGCCAACCAATTGGCCCATCGTTTGATCGAACAAGGCGTCGGGCCCGACGTACTGGTCGGCATCGCCGTCGAACGCACGCCACGGATGATCATCGGCCTGCTGGCGATTCTCAAGGCCGGCGGCGCCTACGTACCACTGGACCCGGCCTACCCGGCCGATCGCCTGGCCTACATGATCGAGGACAGCGGCGTCAGGCAGATCCTGACCGAGGCCCACCTGCTTGATTCGCTGGCGCTGCCCGCCGGCGTCGACTGCCTGTTGCTGGATCCGGTCGATGCCGTCAGCACCTATCCCGAACATAATCCGCACGTGCCGATGGATCCGGACAACCTGGCCTATGTGATCTACACCTCCGGTTCCACCGGCAAACCCAAAGGCGCACTGCTCGCGCACCACAACGTCAGCCGATTGTTCCAGGCCACCGACCATTGGTTCGGTTTCGGCCAGCAGGACGTGTGGTGCCTGTTTCACTCCTACGCTTTCGATTTTTCCGTGTGGGAGATCTTCGGTGCCCTGCTGCATGGCGGTCGACTGGTCATCGTGCCCCACGCCGTGAGCCGTTCGCCCGAGGATTTCTACGCCCTCCTCTGCCAGGAAAAGGTCACGGTGCTCAACCAGACGCCATCGGCATTCAAGTCATTGCTGCAGGTGGCCTGCGCCGCTCAACAGACGCTCGTCCACCGGTTGCGACAAGTGATTTTCGGCGGTGAAGCGATTGATGTGCAAAGCCTGCGTCCCTGGTTCGAACGTTTCGGCGACCAGACACCACAATTGATCAACATGTACGGCATCACCGAAACCACGGTGCATGTCACCTGGCGGCCGCTGTCGTTGCAGGATTTGCATGGCGAGGCCGCCAGCCCCATCGGCGAGCCCATCGTCGATCTGTCCTGGTATTTGCTCGATGCGCACCTGAACCCGGTGGCCAAGGGTTGCATCGGCGAGCTGTATGTCGGTCGCGCGGGCCTGGCCCGCGGTTATCACCAGCGCGCCGGCCTGACCGCCAGCCGTTTCATTCCGGACCCGTTCGACCCACTGTCGGGCGGACGCCTGTACCGCACCGGCGACCTGGCCCGCTACCTCAGCGACGGCAGCATCGAATACATCGGACGCCTCGATCACCAGGTCAAGATCCGCGGCTTCCGCATCGAGTTGGGCGAGATCCAGGCGCGCCTGCAAATGCTCTCGGCGGTCCGCGATTGCGTGGTGTTGGCCCATGAAGGCCCGGGCGGCCTGCAATTGATCGCATACGTCATCCCGACGCAACCGGCCTCGGCCGAGTTGCGCGAAGGCCTGCTGACTGCGCTGAAAACGCAGATGCCGGACTACATGGTGCCCAGCCATCTGTTATTCATCGATCACCTGCCGCTCAATGCCAACGGCAAGCTCGATCGCAAGGCCTTGCCGGAACCGGACGCCGACCTCCGGCATTCGACCTACGTGGCGCCCCGCACACAGTTGGAACAGGCCCTGGTGCAACTCTGGCAACAGTCGCTGAAGGTCGAGCGCGTGGGTATCAGCGACAGTTTCTTTGAGCTGGGTGGGCATTCGATCCTGGCGATCGAGCTCATCGCCAACCTCAAGGCACGCCTGAACCACACGGTGCGCCTGCAAGAACTGCTGGCCAACCCGAGCATCGCCGAACTGGCCCGGTTCATTTCGCAAAAACACCGCGAGCAGACGCAGTGCCTCGTCGCCCTGAACAACGCGCCCGCCAGCGCACCGCAGCTGTTCTGTCTGCACCCCAGCGGGGGCATCGTCTTCTGCTACCAGCCACTGGCGCGCAAACTGCAAAATCGCGCACGCACCTTCGGCGTCATGCACCGCGGCTTCAGCGAACCCCATGCGGGCCCCGAGGCCTGGCACCAGATGATTGCCGACTACAGCCAGGAAATCGTCTCGGCTCAGCCAGAGGGTCCGTATTACCTGATGGGATGGTCCCTGGGCGGGGCGATCGCCCTGGACATCGCGGCAACCCTGGAAAGCCAGGGTCATACGGTGGGTTTCCTGGGGCTGGTGGACAGCACGATTCCCGAGCACCTGTATCCCGCGACATTGCCGCGTCATCGAGAAGGGCTTGCGGAGGAAAAAACCGACCCGGCCTCGCAGGATCTGCAGGAGGCAATCGAGTATTTCGATCTGCTGTTCCCTGCTCTTACGGAACGCACCGCGGCCTTTCGACGGGAACACCCTGACAGCTCGGTCAAGGCCTTCCACGAGTGGGCCGCCGGCCAGATCGAGCCTGAGCGAGGCGACTTGCTGTCGGTCGTGCAGAGCGTCAAGGAAGAGGTCATGAATGCCCAGGCGTTCTCGGTGCATGACCGGTTGCTGGAGGCCTTTGAAGGGTTCACTTTCAAGCCGGTACGGGTACGTCCCAGCTGCTGGTGGACCGAGGCGGAGAAAACACCGCAAGAGCTGGCGTTTTGCGAGGCGTTGGTCAGGGAACATAGCTTGACTGGCGAGTTGCAGTGCTCGGTGCATTCTCCGTTGCGCCATCGGGGCATGATCTTTGATGAGGGGTTGCTTGATTCGTTGGTTGAGGTGTTTTTGGGGGGCTTGGCGGGGTAGCGCTTGATTAGTTGATCGGTGTGTATATCCGGTTTTTCGGTAACGGCTGCTTAGGGTTCCGCCCTTACGGCGGCTCACTTTTGAGAAGCGCAAAAGTAAGCAAAACGCTTTTGCCCCACCACTTGGTGCCTCGCCTAGGCTCGGCATGCCCTCACTCCGGCATTGCTCCGTGGGCCGCCGCGAAGGGCCGTCCCTGGCCCAGCGCGGCTACCTCGGCATCCATGCCGAGGTGCCCACTGCGCAATGCCTGCGTTCGGCCAGCGTGGTTAATGGGGCGCCGAAATCAACGTCCACGGCGAGGCGGCCTTAGAGCCGACCTGGTTCTTGCTGGGGTCCGCGTTCCTTCTGTGGGAGCGAGCCTGCTCGCGAAGGCGGAGTGTCAGTCGATGAAGATGTTGGATGTGCCGGCCTCTTCGCGAGCAGGCTCGCTCCCACAGTGATTCCCTGTGGGCCGTGAAATCGGTGTCTGTCGAAAATCCAATGTGGGAGCGAGCTTGCTCGCGAAGGCGGAGTGTCAGTCGATGAAGATGTTGGATGTGCCGGCCTCTTCGCGAGCAGGCTCGCTCCCACAGAAGGAACGCGGACCCCAGCAAGAGCCAGGTCGGCTATAAGGCCGCCTCGCGGTGGACGTTGATTTCGGGCGCCCCGTTAACCACGCTGGCCGAACGCAGGCATTGTGGAGTGGGCATCCCGGCATGGATGCCGGGATAGCCGCGCTGGGCCAGGGACGGCCCTTCGCGGCGGGCCCACGGAGCAATGCCGGAGTGAGGGGACACCGAGCCTTGGCGAGGTGCCGAGTGGTGGGGCAGAAGCGTTTTGCTTACTTTTACGCTTCATAAAAGTGAGTCGCTGTAAAAGCGAAACCGCCAGCGGCCATAACCAAAGAAATGGATATGCACAAAAAAAACCGACCCGCAAAACCACAAGCGGATCGGCCTTCCACCCCAGATCAGATCAAAACTGCGGTGTATATTTCACGGTAAACATCAAATTCCTAGGATCGCCGAAGTTGTTGTTACCGTTGATCTGGTTGTAAGCCGGCGTGATATACGTCTTGTCGAACAGGTTGTTGGCATTGACCGCCAACCCGATCTCCGGCGTCAACTGATAGCCGACACGGGCATTCCACACGGTATAACCCGGAACGTCATAGTTGAGGTCGAAGACCTGCGTATGGCTTTGGGTGGTGAAGCCCAGGCCCGCATTGACACGGTTCCAGTCACCGGTGAACTGATAGTTGCCCCACACCCGCAGCATGTGTTTCGGCGTCCAGGTACTGAAGACACTGCCTTCGTTGGTCGGGTCTTCCAGGTACTTGGTGGTGTTGTAGGTGTAGCCCGCGAACAGCTGCAAGTTGTCTACCACTTCACCGCTGATCTCGGCCTCGATGCCCTGGCTGCGGACTTTCCCCGCGGCTTCGGAGCAGTTCAACCCGGTACAGCTGGGGATGTTGACGGCACGGTTCTCATGGTCGTAGCGAAAGACCGCCAGGGAGGTGTTGACCCGCCCGTCCATCAACTCACCCTTGAGGCCGATTTCGTAGTTGGTACCGACGATGGGCTTGAGTACCGAACCGTTCGGATCAACGTTGGTCTGCGGCTGGAACACGTCGGTGTAGCTGGCGTACACCGCCCACTCACGGCTCAGGTCATAGACGATACCGGCGTAGGGCGTGACCACCCCGGTTTCAGTCGCGGTACTTGGCGCGTTGCGGGTAATACCGGTTGCCCGTTCCGTTTTCGACTTGTAGCTGAAGTCATACCAGCTGACCCGGGAGCCGAGGATCAGCGTCAGGTCGTCCACCGGCTTGACGCGCCAGGTACCGTATATACCTTTCTGGCGAATGTCATATTTGCTCAGTGTGCCCATGCCACCCGGGCTGTTGATCAGACCCTCATAGCTGATGTCCGGACGGTTGTTGTCGAGGTCGAAGATATCGTCGGTGCTGCTGTTGAAGGTCCGGGCGTATTTGTCGTCCGTCTCCAGCTGGGAGTAGTTGCCGCCGAGCATGACCTCCTGCTCCATCGACAGGGCTTCGAACTTGCCGACCAGGTTCATGTCCAGACCCACTTTGGTGGACTGGAAGTCAGTCACGAAGTCGGCATATTGCACACGGCTGCCATCCGGTAGCAGGCCGCCAGGACTTTGCGTGCGCTGGTTTTTTGCCTGGTTGTCTTCGGTCATCTGCACTGCACCGACCTTGAACGCCCAATCCTCGTTGAAGCGATGCTCCAGGTCGGCGTACAGCGTGGTGACGTCGATATCGGAACGGTTCCAGCGCGCGCCGGTGTAGGTCGAGCGCGACACGTCCGGCATCGAGCCATCGGCGTAGCGTGGCAGGCCGCGGATGTTGCCACGCGACTCGCCGTTGGATTGGCTGGCCGCGAAGCCCAGGGTGGTGTCTTCGCTCAGGTCGATGTCCAGCGAGCCGTAGAGCGAGTGGGTCTTGTTCCAGGCATGATCGACGAAGGAATTGCTCTGGTCTTCATCGGCGACGATACGACCGCGGATATTGCCCGCTTCGTTCAGCGGGCCGCCGGCGTCCAGTTGCAGGCCGTAGTGGTCCCAGGAGCCGGCCTTGCCGGTCAGGGTCACGGTCGGGGCGCTCTGGCCACGCTTGCGCACCAGGTTGACGGCGCCACCCGGGCTGCCGGTGCCTTGCAGCAGGCCGGACGCACCACGGAGAATTTCCAGGCGGTCGAAGAAGATCAGGTCCTGGGTCGCCCAGTTGCCCAGCGAGTAGGTGTTACGCGGGATCGGCACACCGTCGTACTGCCAGTCGTCAATCTGGAAACCGCGCGACGAGAGGATCATGCCCTGACCAACGCCCTGCAGGCCGACGACGCCGGTGGTCTGGTTGACGGCGTCCTTGAGGCTGACCAGGTTCTGGTCATCCATCTGCTTGCGCGTCATCACCGTGATCGATTGCGGAATCTCCTTCAGGGTATGAGTGCCCTTGCCGATGGTCACCGCATTACTGGTGTACGAGTTGCTGCCTTCGGTGGTGGCCTCCGGCTGCTTCGCGTTGATGGTGGTCGCGCCCAATTCCAGGCCTGCGCCGGAGCCCTTTACCAGCATCAGGGTATTGCCCTCGAGGCTGTGGCGCACGCCGGTGCCCTTGAGCAATTCGGCGATGGCCGCTTGCGGGCTCATCTTGCCGCTGACGCGATTACTTTTCAGGCCGGCCAGTTCGTCGGCGTTATAGATGACTTGTTGGTTGGTCTGCTCGCCGAACGCTTTTAATGCCTGCGGCAGCGGTTGCGCAGGGATGTTGATGCTGACGTTTTCAGCCATCACCTGGGTGCTCAATGGCAACACGCAGACCAGACCCAGGCCCGTCAACACCCGGCGCGAACGCAGGCCGCGGGACATGACCAATGCCTTGAACAGCGGTTTCAACTCATGAATTGCCGACATCGTGCTCTCTATTATTGGTAGAAGTTAAAAGTCCATGGCGGCCGAAGGGCCTGCCGCTCGCCAGCACGGTGTACCTGCTGACCGACCCCTCCCCGGGTACGGTCATCCGGCTGGACGACAGCTAAATTTTTCCTGGACACAACCGGCGCCTGGGCAGCCCTGCCCGAGCCGATTTGCCCGCATACCTTAGTAAGACGCAGCAACTGGGAAAAACCGGAATGAGTTTATTTATCATTCGCGCAAAAGCTCAAAAAAAAGCCGATGCGAACGGGCACCGGCCTCTTGTTGATTGAAGCGATCGTTCCTACGCGGAGCGTGGGAACGATCTCCATTTCAGCGGCCTTGCGCAGCCTTGGCGGCTTGCAGCTGTTGAGCCTGTTCGGTCAGCCGGGCCTTTTCCTCGGGACTCAGCGCTTCCATGCGCAAACGCACCTGAGCGATTTTTTCCAGTTGCCCCGGACTGCCCTCCACCGCTCGCAAGGCCATGGCCAGGGACGCCACGGTCGGATGATCGAAGACCAGCCCAGGATGGATGTCGCACTGCAACAACTTGCGAATGCCGGCCACCAGCTTGATCACCAGCAGCGAATGGCCGCCGGCGGCGAAGAAGTCGCGCTCGATGCCCAATCGTTCAAGCCCAAGCAATTGAGCCATGCGCGCGGCCAGCAGCTGCTCCAGCGCATCGCGGGGCGCGGCATCCTCCTCATCGCTGATCGCGACCGCCAACTGCTGCAGCGCCTTGCGATCGATCTTGCCGTTGGCCAGCCGAGGGAAACGTTCGATCAATTGCAGCTGCTGCGGCACCATCACCCCAGGCAGGCGCGCGCTCAGTTCGACGCGCGCGGCGTCGAGCACGCCCGAAGACAGGCCTTGCCGGGGCACGACAAATGCCAACAAGCCCTGCTCGCCGGGCAATACCAGCGCTTCGGCCACCTGCGGTACACGTAGTAGCTCGGCCTCGATTTCCGCCAGTTCGATGCGGAACCCGCGCACCTTGACCTGTTGGTCGCGGCGACCGTGCAACTGGATCCCGCCGTCCGGGCGATAACGCGCCAGGTCGCCGGTGCGGTACAGGCGCTGCGCCGGGTCGAACGGGCTCGGGATGAACGTCTGCTCGTCCGCCTTGGCATTCACGTAACCCCGGCACAACTGCGCACCGCCCAGGTACACCTCGCCCAGCACACCCACCGGCGCCAGGCGCCTGTCAGCGTCCAGCACGTAGACCTGGTTATTGCCCAGCACCTGGGTCAGCGCCGAACAGTCATCCGCAGCGCCATCCAGCGCCAACCGATGGATCATCACTCCGACCGTGGCTTCGGTCGGCCCATAGTGGTTGAACACCCGGCAATCGCTGCGCAACCGGGCGATACGCTCGACCAGCGTTGGCGCAATCGGCTCGCCGCCAAGTACCAGGATGTGCGGCAGCGTCGCCTGCTCACTGTCGAGCAACGCCGCGAGGTGCGACGGCACGATTTTCAGGCAGTCGATCTGTTGTTCTCGCAGGAACCCGGCAAAGAGCGCGCCGTCCTGCATCTGTTCATCACTGGCCACATGCAAGGTCGCGCCATTGAACAACGCGCCAAACAGCGCCGTATTGCCCAGGTCCGCCGCCACGGTAGAGCTCAAAGCGACGTGTTTGCACTGGCTCAGCCCCAACGCCTGGCTGGCCTGGGCGGTGTAGTTGAGCAATTGCCGATGCTCGATCACCACGCCCTTGGGCACGCCGGTGGAGCCTGAGGTGAACAACACATAGGCAATGTCATTGCCCTTGGTCGTGAGGGCCGGCAACGGCGTGCTTGAAGGACGATCAAGCTCGGCGATTGCCAGCGCCTTGAAAGGCTGCGCCTGCCAGGCAGGAAAATGCGTTGCATCGGTGAGCAACACAGCGGCGCCGGCCTGCTCCAGCATCAACGCCTGACGGGCCTGGGGCCACTGGATATCCAGCGGCAGATAAGCCGCGCCGATGCGCCAGCTCGCCAGCATCGCGGTCACCAGTTCCGCCGAGCGCGGCAAGGCCAGGGCGACAATCGACCCTTCGCCCAGGCCTTGGTCCAGGAGGCCCTGGGCGACGCGCTCGACCTGATCTTTCAGTTGACCGTAGCTCAGCGATTGACCAGCCTCGCTCAGGGCGATGGCGTCCGGCGTCTGCAGCGCCAGCTCGGCGATGCGCTGCGGCAGGTAGCGGTTAACCTCCAATGCCTGCATCGCCGGGTTGATCGCCCGCAAACGCTGCTCCTCGGTGTCGCCGAGCAAGTTGAGCTGCGCCAGTGGCGTGTGCGCAGCCGCGAGGATCGAGGCCAGCAGCACCTCGTATTGTTCGAGCACGCTGCGGACCGCGGCTTGCGAATAACCCGAGCGGGCGTAGCAGAGGTCGACCGCAACCAGTTGTTGGGTGTCGTCCAGTTGAATTTGCAGCAGCAATTCGAACGCATCCCGCCCAGGCAAGGGCTCAGTCGCCCACGTCAGGCCAGCGCCGCTGCGAACAGAATTCGCCGGGGCAATCGCGAAGCCATAGGCCGGATACGCCGCCTCCGACGCCAGTTCCGGCGTCCAGTATTCCTGCCAGGTGCGATGAGTTTCGAGCCGCGTCGCCAGCTCCGCCAGCCACTCGCCGAACGGCGCGTCGGCGGGCAATGGAACGCAAAGCGGCAGGTTCTTTTCGAACACGCCGAAGGCATTGGCGAAGTAGTCATAGTCGCCACGGCTGTCGTGGCGCACGCCGACCAGCGCTTGCTCAAGGCCACCCAGGCGTCCCAGCAGCACCCACCATGCGCCTTGCAGCAACGTCGCCAGCGGTTGGCCGAGCTGCTCGGCCAACCGTTGCAAGGCGTCGCGTCGGGCCGGCTCGAAGATCAGCGAAATCTGCGCATCGGCTGTTCCACCACCAGTGCGACGCGCAGCCAGCCACGGCGTGTCGATCGCCGTCTGCAGGCCGTGCAAATGCTGCTGCCAGTAATTTCTTGCAGTGCCGGCATCTTCATCCAGCACCACTTCGCTGCGCCACTCCAGGTACTGGGCAAACTCGCCGGGCGCCTCTTCCTCCGCCACATCGCCGGCGTAAGCCTGCCGTAGCTGTTCAAGCAGCAGGTTCATCGACGGCGCATCCGCGCTGTGGCGGGCGACGCCCAGCAGCAGTTGCCATTGCCGAGACGCCAGACGATAAAGCACCGCCTGGACACTGGCCGATTCGCCGAGCACAAAAGCCCGGCCGAGCGTCTCGCTGATCTGCGCCCGGACTTCCTCGGCCGGTTGTTCGCTGGCTTGTATCGTCAGTGGGAAGCGTCCCGCATGGGCCACCTGACGCAAACCGTGGAAACCGCCGACCTTGGTCAGTCGCGCGAGCAACATCGGCTGCTGCGCCACCAGCGTGTCGAAGGCGACCTGCAATCGCTGCGGGTCGAGATCAACGTCGATGACCACGTTCAGCCAACGCAAGGCCTCGCCACAGGTCACCGTGCCCGACAGTTGCTCAAGTGCCCGTTGCTGTTCGGGCGTCAGGGCGAAACCCGCTTCCTGCGTGTCCATCGTCACCTCGTTCATGCTCCGCTTTCCTCGGTATTGAATGCGCCACGGACCGATCGCCCGGCGCCCGCTGGACGCTCCAGGCTGGCGTGGTCGTACATATCGCCCATGGCGACGACGATCTTGCGCGGTCCCTCGTACGGGTCGCGGGCGTGGGCCACGAGCATGTTGTCCAACAGGATCACGTCACCTTTCTGCCAGTCGAAACGCACCGCGCAGGCTTCGTACAACTCACCGATACGCGCCATCACCTCGTCTTCGATCGGCGTGCCGTCGCCGTAGTACACATGCCGGGGCATGCGCTCCAGGCCGTACATCGACAACAGGTCCTGGCGCACGTCCGGCTCCAGCCAATGGATGTGATGCAGCTGCACCTGGTTGAAGAAGGATTTTTCCCCGGTGATCGGGTGCGTGATGATCGCCGGCCCCGGCGTGCGGGTCTGCAGTTCATCGTTATCGAGCCAGCGCCACTGGATGCCGCCAGCCCGGCAGCGGGCCTCCACTTCAAGGCGATCCTCGGTCTTGAAGAAGTGCTGCCACGACACGTCGAGTTTGTCGGTGAAGGTGCGCACGTACAGCAAGCCCTTGTCTTCGAACTTCTCGCGAAGGTCCGCCGGCAGCTTTTCGTACATCAGGCGGCAATCCACCACCGGGGTCGCGCCGCCCACGGGTGCGGCCTGCTCGCAATAGAACATCTGCTTGCGCGGCCAGCGGTCCTGGTGGGAGCTCTCGTTGTGAAACAGGATCATCTTGCGTTCCGGGTACGGCGTGGACCGGTAGGTGTTCTTGCCGCCTTCCTTCTTCGGCAGGTCGCCGTACTGGCCGTACAGCCCCGGCTGGATCGCTTCGGCGAACGCTTCAAAGCCCTGGATACCGTCCAGTTCGAAGCCACGGAAGAGGATGCCGGCGTGCTCGGCCAGCTTCTGCTCGATCAACGGCCGGTTCTGCCGGATCCACTCGATGACGTCCAGGTGCGGCTCGCCAGGCTCCAGCATCAGCGGGAAACGCTGGGGCGCCGCCACCAGCGATTCGCGCACCAACGCCGGACGCGGCCGCGCGGCCGGGGTCGCCGAACGCTTGAGAAACTTGCCCAGTTTGTCGGCCTTGGGCCCCGGGACGTTGGCAGGCGTGGCGGCTGTCGCCACGTTGTCGACTGGCATGCTGATAGCTCCCAATTGAATGTCCTGATCAGCGACGATCTGTTCCAACAGGGCCGTCCAGGCCCGGATCAGGTACTGGATGCGCTCATGTCCGAACAAGCTTGTGGCGAATTGCCAATTACCGCGCAACTGCCCTTCTTCTTCGTCAACGAACAATGCCATGTCGAATTTAGAATGGTTCTGCAGCGCCGGCATGAACTCGACGCTCAAGCCGGCCATGGAACGCGTGCGCACCGGCACGTTGTTCATCACGAACAGCACCTGCAGCAACGGGTTCATGCCCTTGTGTCGCGGCACGCCCGCGGCCTCGACGATCTGGTCGAACGGCAGGTCCTGATGCTCCAGCGCGCCGAGCAGATGGTCCTGGGTTTGTGCCAGGAACCGGTTGAAGGCGACATCGGCGGCAAAGCGCGAACGCAACGGCAGGACGTTGACGAAGAAACCGATCAGGCGCTCCAGCTCGGGTTGTTCGCGCCCGGCCACGTCAGCGCCGACGACAAGATCCTGCGCGTCGCAGAGGCGATGCAACAACACCTGGAACGACGCCAGCAACGTGCTGTACAGCGTGACGCCGGCCGCGCTCGACACCCGGCGCAACGCCGCGCTAAGCCCGGCAGGCAGCTCGAACTGCAGCGCATCGCCCGCAAAGGAGGCCGTCTGGCCGCGTGGATTGTCCAAAGGCAAATCAAGACGCCCGTGGTAACCGTCGAGCCGCTGCTTCCAATAATCGCCCTGGCGCGCCAGCACGCCTTGGTCTTCCAGCGCCTGCTGCCACAAGGCGAAGTCATGGTACTGGACCTCCAGCGGCGCCAGCGGCATGGGCTCGCCGCGCAGGGACGCTTCGTAGATCTGCACCAGTTCATTGATCAACAGCCCCATCGACCAACCATCGGAAATGATGTGGTGCATGGCGTACAACAACACGTGCTCGGTCGGCCCCAGGCGCAGGATCCGCCCGCGCAGCAATGGCGCCTGTTCCAGGTCAATCGGGGTACTGGCATTGTCCAGGATCGCCTGGGCCACTTGCTCTTGCCGGGTGCCGGGGGACAGGTCGGACAGATCGACCAGCGGGAAATCCAGCCGGACCTCATCGGCGATCAGCGCCAGCGGATCGCCTTCGTCATCCTGGACATACGCGGTGCGCAGCACGGCGTGACGGCGTGTCACTTCGGCAAAGCTGCTCATCAGCCGCTCGACGGACAACTCGCCGCACAACCGCAGCGCCATGGGCATGCCATAGGCGGAGGTGCCGCCGGCCAGCTGCTCGGCGATCCACAACCGTCGCTGCACCAGCGACAGCGGTGCCGATTGCCGTGGCCCATGGGCCTTGAGTCGGACCTGGCTGGAATCGCCGGCCCGCGCCGCGCCGTCGCCGGTCTCGCTCATCAGCGCCGCCAGTGCCTTGAGTTGCGGATGGTCGAACAAGTCGCGCAGGCTCAGCGGATGACGCGTGAGCTTGCGCAACCGGGAGATGGCCTGCGTCGCCAGCAAGGAGTGACCGCCGCGCTCGAAGAAATGGTCGTTGCGCCCGACCTGTTGCACTTCCAGCACTTCTTGCCAGATACCGGCGATCCGGTGCTCCAGCTCGCTGGCCGGCGCCTCGTAACCGCCCTGCGAAGACCCGGTTTCGATGCTCGGCAAGGCCTTGCGGTCGAGCTTGCCGTTGGGGGTCAGTGGCAGGTGATCGAGGAACAGCCAGTGGGCCGGGATCATGTGGTCGGGCAGGTGTGCCTTGAGATTGGCCTTGAGTTGATCGCGCAGAGTATTCGCGTCGGTCGAAGCAACCACGTAAGCCACCAACTGCTGCCCGCCCGGCCCTTCCTGGGCCAGCACGGCGACGTCGCTTACCTCGGCTTGCTGCAACAGCCGCGCCTCGATTTCCCCCAGCTCGATGCGGAAGCCGCGGATCTTCACCTGATGGTCGAGTCGGCCCTGGTATTCGAGCACGCCATCGGCGCGATAGCGGCACAGGTCACCGGTGCGATACAGGCGTTCGCCGGTGGTCGAGAACGGGTTCGGCACGTACTTTTCGGCGGTCATCGCCGCGCGCCCGAGATAACCCCGGGTGATGCCCGCGCCGCTCAGGTACAGCTCCGCCGAGACGCCTTGCGGCACCGGTTGCAGGTTGGCGTCGAGCAGGTAACTGGCGGTGTGCTTGAGCGGGCGACCAATGTTCGCCGTGCCGCCGGCGGTGCGGCGGGTCCAGGTGGAATAGGTGGTGTCTTCCGAGGGGCCATACAGATCATAAACATGCTCAACCCCACCGACCTGTTCACCCACCACCTGTGGGAGCGAGCTTGCTCGCGATGGCGTCCTGGCAGTTAGCCCCTCATCGACTGACCCACCGCTATCGCGAGCAAGCTCGCTCCCACAGGTTTGGGGTGTCGGGTAGAGGGCATCCACCAGACTCTGCTTCAGCGGCTCACCGGCCAGATTAATGATGCGCACGCTGTCCGGGATCTCGCCGCTGCGCTGCAACGCGGCGATCGCCGAAGGCACGCTGTTGATCAGGCGCACCTGATCGCGGGCCGGCAGGTGCGGCAGTTCCAGGGCGTTGCGGGCGATGATCAGCGAGCCGCCGTTGGCGAGGGTGACAAACAGCTCCCACACCGACAGGTCGAAGCACACCGAGGTGGAAGCAAGCACGCCCTGGATGTCGTCGCGGCTGTAGACGGTTCTGGACCAGTCGATCAGCGCCAAGACGTTGCGGTGGGCGATGGCCACGCCCTTGGGTTTGCCGGTGGAACCGGAGGTGTAGATGACGTAGGCGAGGTTGTCTGGGGTGACCGTTGTGCCCGGTGCGTTGAAGGGATATGAGCTCAACTCAATCCGGTCCAGCATCAGCACTTCGGTGCCAGCCGGAACCGTCAGCGTCTGCGCCACCGCCTGCTCGGTCAACAACACCCGCGCACGGCTGTCCTCAATCATGTAGGCCACGCGCTCGGCCGGGTAATCCGGGTCCAGCGGCACGTACGCGCCACCGGCCTTGAGCACCGCCAGCAAGGCGATCAGCAACTGCTCGGAGCGCGGCATCGCCACGCCCACCCGCACTTCCGGGCCGACGCCCAGTTCGATGAGCTTGTGGGCCAGGCGATTGGCGCGGCCGTCGAGTTCGCTGTAGCTCAGGCGCGTGTTGGCGAAGGTGACCGCCAATGCGTCAGGAGTGGATTGCGCTTGGCGGGCGATCAGTTGGTGGATGCACAGGTCCTGTTCGAACGGCGCATCGACCGGGTTCCAGTCATGGGTCAAACGTTGATGCTCATCGAATTCCAGCATCGACAGTTCACCGAGGCAGCGCTCGCCATTGGCGCTCATCTGCCCGAGCAACTGCGCCAGATGCGCCGCCAGCCGTTCAACCGTATCCGGCGCAAAGCTCGCCCGTTGATAACTCATGTGCACCGACAACTGCCGCTCCAACCCCACCAGCAGCGTCAACGGATAGTTGGTCTGCTCCTGGGTCACTGGCGAACCAAAACGCAAACCGTCCGGCGCGCCCTGCTCCAGCGCCTGGGCAATTGGGTAGTTCTCGAACACCAGCAGGTTGTCGAACAGCGCGTCGCCGCCCTGCCCGGCCCAGCGCTGGATGTCGAGCAACGCGGTGTGCTCGAACTCGCGCAAGGCCAGGTTCTGCGCCTGCACCGCTTGCAGCCAGCTGTCCAACGTCTGCTCGGCCCGAGGACTGGCGATCACTGGCAAGGTGTTGATGAACAGGCCGATCTGCTGCTCGATGCCGGGCAAGTCCGCCGGACGCCCGGCCACGGTCGCCCCGAAGGCCACCGTTTCTCGACCGGTGTAGCGCTGCAACAGCAGCAGCCACGCCGCTTGCACCAGGGTGTTCACGGTGACTTTCGAGGCGCGGGCGAAAGCTTCCAGGCGACGGGTCGACGCTTCGTCCAGCACGTGGATATGAT
Source organism: Pseudomonas sp. Z1-29 (assembly GCF_051131995.1). Taxonomy (NCBI): domain Bacteria; kingdom Pseudomonadati; phylum Pseudomonadota; class Gammaproteobacteria; order Pseudomonadales; family Pseudomonadaceae; genus Pseudomonas; species Pseudomonas sp. Z1-29. The sequence continues at coordinate 4,101,970 of NZ_CP071645.1, forward strand.
CGCCGTAACCACTGCCCATGTCGGCCGGTTTGGCCACCGCATCGGCCAATCGTGTCGGCGCCTCCAGCTGTTGCAGCGCCGGTTTCCAGAACGCTTCGCTGGCCGCCGCGTCCTGGCGTTGCAGCCAGGCGATGTAGTCGCGGTAGCGGCTGCCGGACACGGCAACGGGTTGACCGCTGTAGCGTTGCAGCACTTCGCCGAGCAACTGCGAATTGCTCCAGCCGTCCATCAGGATGTGATGGCTGGTATAGATCAAGTGATAACGCTCCTGCGCCACGCGCACCACCACCAACCGCAACAACGGCGCCGCATCGAGGGCAAAACCTTGCTCGCGCTGGGCCGTTGCGAGGGTGTTCAGGTGCTCAGGCAGGTCAGCCTGCGTACGTGCGTCATGCAGCTGTAACGCGACCGCTACGCGCTTGTGCACCACCTGCAATGCACGCTTGAAATCACCCTCCCAGACAAAACCGCTGCGCAGCACGTCGTGGGCGTCGGTCGCCGCTTGCCAGGCCTGGCGGAAGCGCTCGACGTCCAGCCCTTCGACATCCACGCGCATCTGGTTGATGTAGTGGCCGGCCTGCTGCTCGTACAGCGTGTGGAACAGCATGCCCTGCTGCATCGGCGACAGCGGATAGATGTCTTCCACGTCGCGCGCCACCAGCGGCAAGGCGTCCAACTGTTGCTGTTGCAATTCGGCCAGGGGGAAGTCCGACGGCGTGAACCCGTGGTGCCGCGGCTCGCAACAGTGGTCGATCAATGCCTGCAATTCCCCAGCGTAATCCTCGGCCAGCGCCTGGATCGTCGCTTCATCGAACATTTGCGAGCTGAACGTCCAGTCGATGCTCAACTCGCCGGCATAGACGCTGCCGTTGAGCGTCAGCCAGTTGTCCAGCGGCGCCAACGGACTCTGCGCCGCGCCCGCCGATTCGCTGGCCGGGACAAACAGGCCGTCGGCGTCGTCGGCAAAGCCGCTGTCGAACTGGCCCAGGTAGTTGAATGTGATGCGCGGCACCGGCAGCGCCGCGAGGGTGCGCCGCGTCGGTTCATCGCCCAGGTAACGCAACACGCCGAAGCCGAGCCCTTTGTCTGGGATCGCCCGCAGTTGCTCCTTGATGACCTTGATCGAGCCTTCGGTGGTGGCCGTCGGGCTCAAGCGCACCGGGAACAGGCTGGTGAACCAACCGACGCTGCGGCTCAGGTCAATGTGGTCATCGAACAGCGCCTCGCGGCCATGGCCCTCCAGCTGAATCAAGGTCGAGGCCTGGGAAGTCCAGCGGCCGATCACCCGGGCCAGCGCGGTCAGCAGCAGGTCGTTGACCTGGGTGCGATAAGCCGCCGGCGCTTGCTGCAGCAGGCGTCGCGTCTGGTCCTTGTCCAGCCGCGTCTGAACCTGGGTCGCGTAGCACCTGCGCAAATCGCCCCCTGGGCGGTCGCAAGGCAAGTCATGACCGGCGCCTTGCAGTTGCTCTTGCCAATACTTCAGCTGGGACTGCAACGTCGCGCTGCCGGCATGCGCCTGCAACCGTTGCGCCCAGGTCTGCGCAGCCGTGGTCTTGGCCGGCAACGCTGGCGTCTGGCCGGCCTGCAACTGCTCGTACGCCTGTTGCAGGTCCTCCAGCAGTACACGCCAGGACACGCCGTCCACCACCAGGTGATGGATCACCAGCAACAGCCGCTGGCTGCCGTCGGCCAGGCTCGCCAGCACCCCGCGCAGCAGCGCGCCATCCTGCAGGTCGAGGCTGCGTTGGGCTTGTTCGGCCAGGCGTTCAAGGGCCGGCGCATCGGCCACCTCGGCGGTCCACAACAGCGGCGAGCGTTGCCAGAGCGTGCGCTGTTCGGCCAAGGTAGTGTGGCGAGCGGTCCAGGTGCCTGCCTCGCAGACGAAGGCCAGGCGCAACGCATCGTGATGCTCGACCAGAGCCTGCAAGGCCTGCTCCAGATGCGCGGCATCCACGGCGCGCAAGCTCTTGAGCAACACCGACTGGTTCCAATGATGAGGCTCGGCCATGGCCTGTTCGAAAAACAACTGCTGGAACGGCAGCAATACCGTCTGCCCGATCACCGGGCCCTGATCGATGACCGGCCCGTTGTCACCGGTCGTTGCCACCCCGGCGAGGCCCTGGATGGTCTGGTGCAGGAACAGGTCCTTGGGACTGAAATGAATCCCGGCCTGACGGGCGCGACTCACCACCTGGATGGAAATGATCGAATCGCCGCCCAGCTCGAAGAAATTGTCGGTCCGCCCTACGCGTTCGCGCCCGAGCACGCTTTGCCAGATCGCGGCCAAAGTGTTTTCCACGGCGGTGACCGGGGCACTGTAGCTCTTCGGGCTGGCGCTCGGATCGGCCTTCGGCAGAGCCTTGCGCTCAAGCTTGCCGTTGGGGCTGACCGGCATTTTCTCCAGCCACACCCAGTGTTGCGGCACCATGTAGTCGGGCAGGGATTGGCTCAGATGTTCCCTGAGGCGCACTTGCAGCGCCTGGCGAACGGCGTCATCGGCGACCATCAGCTCGGCGCGCGCCGGCACCACGTAGGCCACCAGCAACGTGCCGTCCTGGGCCAGGACCACGGTTTCGCGTACCGCCTCGTGTTCGGCCAGACGCGCTTCGATTTCGCCCAACTCGATGCGCAAGCCACGGATTTTCACTTGATGGTCCATCCGGCCGGCGTATTCGACCACGCCATCGGCCCGATAACGCGCCAGGTCGCCGGTGCGATACAAGCGCTGGCCAGCGCCGAACGGCGCGGTGACGAACCGTTCGGCGGTCAACGCCGCGCGCCGATGGTAACCGCGCGCCAGCCCTTCGCCCGCCAGGTACAGCTCGCCGATCACCCCGACCGGCACCGGCGACAGCTCATCGTCGAGAATGTAGGTGCCGAGGTTGGCGATCGGCTGTCCGATCGGCACGCTGTCGCGGCCCTCCTCGACGCAGGTCCAGTGGGTCACGTCGATGGCCGCCTCGGTCGGGCCGTAGAGGTTGTACAGGCTGGCATCCGGCAGTTTGGCGAACACCTGCTGCTGGGCATCCACCGGCAGCGCTTCACCGCTGCAGACGATCCGCTTGAGGCTGGTACATTCGGCCACGCGCGGGTCCTGCACGAACGCCTGGAGCATCGACGGTACGAAGTGCAGCGTGGTGATGCGCTGCGCGGTGATCAGCTCGATCAGTTGCGCCGGGTCGCGATGGGCCCCCGGCGCGGCCACCACCAGCGTCGAGCCGGTCAGCAGCGGCCAGAAGAATTCCCACACCGACACGTCGAAACTGAACGGCGTTTTCTGCAACACACTGTCAGTCGCATCGAGGCCATAGGCCTGCTGCATCCAGCACAGCCGGTTGACCAGGGCGCAATGGCGATTGCCCGCACCCTTGGGCTTGCCGGTGGAACCGGAGGTATAGATGACATAGGCCAGGTTTTCGCCGTGCACCTTGACGTCGGGATTCTCCTCACAACCGGCATGCGACTCCTCAGCGGGCAGGTCCAGTAGCAGACTGCGCAGTCCTTGCGGAATCGGCAAAGCATCAAGCAGGTGTTGCTGGGTCAGCAGCAGACCGATGCCGCTGTCTTCGAACATATAGGCCAGGCGATCCTGCGGGTACTCAGGGTCCAACGGCACGTAGGCGCCACCGGCCTTGAGGATCGCCAACAGCCCGAGCACCATCTCCACCGAACGTTCCACGGCGATGCCCACCAGCACATCGGGGCCGACGCCCAGGTCGATCAAGCGATGGGCCAAGCGGTTGGCCCGGGCGTTGAGTTCGCGATAGCTCAGGCGCTGCTCGCCGAAGACCAGCGCAGGCGCATCCGGGGTCCGGCGCACCTGCTCCTCGATCAGCGCCTGGACGCTGCGGTCGAGCGGGTATTGCCGCGCCGTCGCGTTCCAGTCGATGAGCATGTGCCGACGCTCATCCTCGCCCAGCAGCGACCATTGCGCCACCGGGCGGTGCAGGTCCTGCACCAGGCTGCGCAACAGGTTGAGCCAATGCGCGGCCATGCGTTCGATGGTCGCCGGCTCGAACAGGTCGGTGGCGTAGGTCAGGGCAGCGTGCAGGCCCTGGGGACTTTCGACGGTGTCCAGGCTCAGGTCGAATTGCGCGGTGCGCTGCGTCCAGCCTACGGGTTCGACGTCGAGCCCCGGCAAGGCCTTGGCAAACACCGCGGCGGTTTCGTTGCGGTGGTTGAACATCGCCTGGAACAGCGGGCTGTGGCTCAGGTTGCGCTGCGGCTGCAGGGCATCTACCAGTTGCTCGAAGGGCAGGTCCTGGTGCATCTGCGCGGCCATGGCCGTCTGCTTGAGCTGTTGCAGCAAAGCGGCGCCGGTCAGGTCGCCAGAGAACTCGCTGCGCAGGACCTGGGTATTGACGAAGAACCCGATCAAGCGCTCGGTTTCCAGTCGCTGGCGGTTGGCGATCGGCACGCCGACGCGGATGTCGGCCTGGCCGCTGTAGCGATGCAGCAATGCCTGGAACGAGCCGAGCAACAGCACGAACAGCGTGACGTTTTCTTGCCGGGCCAGGGTCTTGAGGTCATCGCTCAAGGCGCGATCCAGCACGATCGGCAGGCGTGCCCCGCGCAGGCTTTGTTGCGCTGGGCGCGGGTGGTCGGTGGGCAGTTCCAGCAGCGGCTGTTCGCCGCCCAGTTGCGCCGACCAGTAGGCCAGTTGGCGGTCGCGCTCACCGGCCGCCATCCATTGCCGCTGCCAGACCGCGTAGTCGGCGTATTGCGCCGCCAATGGCGGCAGTTGTGCCGGTTGACCCTGGACGAAAGCCGAGTACAGGCTCATCAGGTCATCGACCATCACCTGTAACGACCAGCCGTCGGAGACGATGTGATGCAGCGTCAGCACCAGCAGATGATCCTCCTCGGCCACTTCCAACAGCGCCACGCGCAGCAGCGCGTCATTCAGCAGATCGAACGGGCGTTGCGTCTGCTGTTCGAGGAAGGCCTGGATATCACGCCCTTCCAGACGCTGCTCGATATAGTCGACTTCGCCCTGCTCACAAATGACCTGGCCAGTGCGTCCATCTTCTTCCACGAATGCGGTGCGCAAGCTTTCGTGGCGCTGGACCAGTGCGGCAAAGCTCTTGCGCAGCGCGTCCTTGTCCAATGCGCCGCGCATCCGCAACGCGGTCGGTATGTTGTAGGCGGCGCCGTCGGGGTCCATTTTCCAGAGGAACCACTGGCGCTCCTGGGCAAAGGACAACGGCAACGGCGCGTCGCGAGGCACCGGCGTCATGGCCGGGGCCTGTTCGCCTGTCGTGGTATCGAAGGCGGCGACGAACGCCTGCAACGTGCTGTGTTCAAACAGGCTGCGCAGCGGCACTTCGATGCCAAGCACCCGACGGACCCGCGAGACCACCTGGGTCACCAGCAGCGAATGCCCGCCCAGTTCGAAGAAATTGTCTTCCAGCCCCACGCGTTCAAGCTTGAGCACGTCCTGCCAGATTGCCGCGACCTGTTGCTCGACCTCGCTGCGCGGCGCCACGTAGGCCTGCTGCAAATCGCTGGCCTCGGGCGCCGGCAAGGCCTTGCGATCGATCTTGCCGTTGGGCGTCAGCGGCAGTTGCGCCAGGAACAACAGGTGCGCCGGCACCATGTATTCCGGCAACTGCGCCTTGAGGGCCGCCTTGAGTGCGGTGCGCAACGGCGCGTCCGGCTCCGGCACTGCGCCGCTGGCGGGCACCACGTAGGCAACCAATTGCGCGCCGGTCGGGCCTTGGTGGGCCACCACCACGGTTTCGCGCACGCGGTCCTGGGCCAGCAGCGCGGCTTCGATTTCCCCCAGCTCGATACGCAGGCCGCGGATCTTCACCTGATGGTCGATCCGACCGAGGTACTCGACCACGCCTTCGGCGCGATAACGGCACAGGTCGCCGGTGCGGTACAGGCGCTCGCCCGTGGCGGAAAACGGGTCCGGCACGAAGCGTTCGGCGGTCAGCGCCGGACGCTGGAAATAACCACGGGCCAGGCCGGCGCCCCCGATCAGCAGCTCTCCCGGCGCACCGGGCGGGTTGAGGGTCAGGTCGCTGCCAACGATGTACAGCGCGGTGTTGTCCAGCGGTTTACCGAGGAACGGACGGTCGCGCTCCAGGCTCAACGGATGCAGCGCCGACCAGATGGTGGTTTCGGTCGGGCCGTAGAGGTTCCAGACGTTCGGCGAGAGCGCCAGCAAGCGCTGCGCCAGTTCCAGCGGCAACGCTTCGCCGCCGCAGAGGAAGGTCCGCCCGGCCAGCAGCGAAGCCTGCTCATGGTCGAGCAACATGCGCCAGCTCGACGGTGTGGCTTGCAGCACGCTGACAGCGTGTTGTTCGATCAGCGCCAGCACCGCTTGCGGGTCCTGGTGCACGTTCTGGCCGGTCAGCACCACGCTGGCGCCGGCTGACAGAGGTCCGTAGATTTCGAGGCCGAAAATATCGAAAGAGAACGTCGTCAATGACAGCATGCGGTCGCCAGGCGCGAGGCCCGGCTCGGCGATCATGCTGTGGATGAAATTGCTCAGGGCGCCATGGCGCACCATTACGCCCTTGGGCTTGCCGGTGGAACCGGAGGTGTAGATGACGTAGGCCAGGTGTTCGCCAGTCAGCGGCACCACCGGGCAGGTTTGCGGAGCTGCTTGCAGTTCGGCGTCCGGCTGGTCCAGCAACAGAGTCCGAAGACTTGGCGGGATCGGCAAGCGAGCCTGCAAACGGGCCTGGGTCAGCAGCAGTCCGATGCCGCTGTCCTCGATCATGTAGGCCAGGCGCTCCTCGGGGTACGCCGGATCCAGCGGCACATAGGCGGCGCCGGCCTTGAGGATCGCCAGCAGGCCGACAATCATCTCGACGCTGCGCTCGACCGCGATGCCCACCAACTGGCCGGGCATCACGCCCAGGTCGATCAGGCGATGGGCCAGTTGGTTGGCGCGCGCGTCCAGTTGTGCGTAGCTCAGGGCCTGGTCGTCGATGGTCAGCGCCAGCGCCTCGGGGTTGCGGCGCACCTGTTGGGCGATGCGCTGGTGCACGCAAACGGCTTCGTCAGTGTGGTCGGCCACCCGCAGCCATTGCTGCTGCGTGAGTTGCTGTTGCGCCGGGTCGAGCAGCGGCAGTTCGCCGATACGCTGGCGTGGCGCATCGACGATGCCGTGCAGCAGGTTCTGCCAGTGCCCGGCCAGGCGCTCGATGGTCTGCGCGTCGAACAGGTCGGTGGCGTAGGTCAGTTCCGCAGCGATGCCCTGCTCGGTTTCATAGGTGCCCAGGGTCAAGTCGAACTGGGCAGTACGCCCTTCCCATACCAGATCCTCGACCCGCAGCTGCGGCAGGTGCATCTGCCGGCTTCGAGTGGCGTCGGCGTTCTGGTGGTTGAACATGACCTGGAAGATCGGGCTGTGGCTGAGGCTGCGCTCAGGTTGCAGGGCCTCGATCAATTGCTCGAATGGCAAGTCCTGATGGGCCTGGGCCGCCATGGCCGATTGCTTGACCTGGGCGAGCAACTGATCAAACGGCAGTTGCCCGTCAACGTCGGCACTGAGCACCTGGGTGTTGACGAAAAAACCGATCAGCCCTTCGGTCTCGACCCGGTTGCGGTTGGCCGTCGGCACGCCCACGCGGATCTGCGGCTGGCCGCTGTAGCGGTGCAGGAGCGCCTGGAACGAGGCCAGCAAGACCATGAACAGGCTGGCGCCTTCACGCTGGGCCAGCTGCTTGAGCGCGGTGGCCAGTTCCGCGCTCAGGGTCAAATCCAGGCGCGCGCCACGAAAGCTCTGCACCGGTGGGCGCGGATGATCGAACGGCAGTTCAAGCACCGGTTGCTCGTTACCGAGGGTCTGGACCCAATAGGCCAGTTGCCGCTCACGCTCCCCCGCCTCCAGCCAGTGCCGTTGCCAGATCGCATAGTCGGCGTATTGCACCGGCAGTACCGGCAGTGTCAGCGGCTGACCGCCAATGTCGGCGGCGTAGTGCCGGACCAGTTCATCCACCAGCACCTGCATCGACCAGCCATCGGCAATGATGTGGTGCTGGATGAGCACAAGGACATGGTCGTCTTCGGCAATTTTCAACAGCGAAACCCGCAGCAACGGCCCTCGGCGCAGATCGAACGGACGCGCGGTTTGACCTTCGACGCAGGCCTTGATGCGTTCGTCCTGGCTGACCGTAGAACCGGCGGGCAGCGCCTCGACCGCGATGCTCAAGGGCATATGTTGATGAATGATCTGCAGGGTTTGCTCGCCGTGCTCGGCGAACGTGGTGCGCAAGCTTTCGTGGCGCTCGACCACGGCATTGAAGCTGCGCTCCAGCGCCGGCACGTCCAGTTGCCCTTTGAGGCGCAAGGCGCTGGGGATGTGGTAAGCCGAGCTGTGGCGGTCCATCTGCCAGAGGAACCACTGGCGCTCCTGGGCGTAGGACAGCGGGACCTGTTCAAACCCGGAACGCACCTCGGGGATCGGCAGGTTGGCCGGCGAGACGCCCTCTTCGAGCATCTTTTCCAGGTACAGCCGGCGTTTGTCCAGCGGCAGAGTGATAAAGCGCTTGGCAACCCTCAAAGCAACACTCTTGTCCATCAGACTTCCTCCATTTCATCAAGCAGGGCGTCCAGCTTGTTCAGTTTCTGTTCGTTGATCGGCCCGTCGCCGCTGTCGAGTCGGGCGACGAAATCCTTCAGGACGGGGTGCTGGAATAACAGCTGCGGGGTCAGGCTCAACCCCAGTTCGAGGGCCATGCGCGAAACGGCGGTGACCGCCAGCAACGAGTGGCCGCCCAGCTCGAAGAAGTGATCGTGCAGGCCCACGCGCTCGACGGTGAGCACCTGGGCCCAGATCGCTGCGACTTGCAGTTCAAGGTCGCTGACCGGTGCTTCGTAAGCGTTTTCTGAGCGCCCGGCCTCGATGCCCGGCAGTGCCTTGCGGTCGAGCTTGCCGTTGGGGGTCAGTGGCAGGTGGTCGAGGAACAGCCAGTGGGCCGGGATCATGTAGTCCGGCAAGTGTGCCTTGAGCGGGTCGCGCAGCGTTTTCGCGTCCTGCTGCAGCGCCGGGGCAACCACGTAAGCCACCAACTGCTGCCCGCCCGGCCCTTCCTGGGCCAGCACGGCGACGTCGCTTACCTCGGCTTGCTGCAGCAACCGCGCCTCGATTTCGCCCAGCTCGATGCGGAAGCCGCGGATCTTCACCTGATGGTCGAGTCGGCCCTGGTATTCGAGCACGCCATCGGCGCGATAGCGGCACAGGTCACCGGTGCGATACAGGCGTTCGCCAGTGGTCGAGAACGGGTTCGGCACGTACTTTTCGGCGGTCATCGCCGCGCGCCCGAGGTAACCTCGGGTGATGCCCGCCCCGCTCAGGTACAGCTCCGCCGAGACGCCTTGCGGCACCGGTTGCAGATTAGCGTCCAGCAGGTAACTGGCGGTGTGCTTGAGCGGGCGACCGATGTTTGCCGTGCCGCCGGCGGTGCGGCGGGTCCAGGTGGAATAAGTCGTGTCTTCCGAGGGGCCATACAGATCATAAACATGCTCAACCCCACCGACCTGTTCACCCACCACCTGTGGGAGCGAGCTTGCTCGCGATGGCGTCCTGGCAGTTAGCCCCTCATCGACTGACCCACCGCTATCGCGAGCAAGCTCGCTCCCACAGGTGATGTGTGATGGGTAGAGGGCATCCACCAGGCTCTGCTTCAGCGGCTCACCGGCCAGATTGATGATGCGCACGCTGTCCGGGATCTCACCGCTGCGCTGCAACGCGGCGATCGCCGAAGGCACGCTGTTGATCAGGCGCACCTGATCGCGGGCCGGCAGGTGCGGCAGTTCCAGGGCGTTGCGGGCGATGATCAGCGAACCGCCGTTGGCGAGGGTGACAAACAGCTCCCACACCGACAGGTCGAAACACACCGAGGTCGATGCCAGGACGCCCTGGATGTCGTCGCGGCTGTAGACGGTTCTGGACCAGTCGATCAGCGCCAAGACATTTCGGTGGGCGATCGCCACGCCCTTGGGTTTGCCGGTGGAACCGGAGGTGTAGATGACGTAGGCGAGGTTGTCTGGGGTGACGTCTGTAACGGGCGAGCTCAGTTGATAACGTGAAAGGTCGAGCTGATCGAGCATCAGCATTTGCGTCTCGGCCGGAACCGTCAGCGTCTGCGCCACCGCCTGCTCGGTCAACAACACCCGCGCGCGGCTGTCCTCAAGCATGTAGGCCACGCGCTCGGCCGGGTAATCCGGGTCCAGCGGCACGTACGCGCCACCGGCCTTGAGCACCGCCAGCAAGGCGATCAGCAACTGCTCGGAACGCGGCATCGCCACGCCGACACGCACTTCCGGGCCGACGCCCAGTTCGATGAGTTTGTGGGCCAGGCGATTGGCGCGGCCGTCCAGTTCGCTGTAGCTCAGGCGCGTGTTGGCAAAAGTCACTGCCAGGGCATCCGGCGAAGCGTCGGCCTGGCGCGCAATGACTTCATGAATGCACAGGTCCTGTTCGAACGGCGCATCGACCGGGTTCCAGTCATGGGTCAAACGTTGATGCTCATCGAATTCCAGCATCGACAATTCACCGAGGCAGCGCTCGCCATTGGCGCTCATCTGCCCGAGCAACTGCGCCAGATGCGCCACCAGCCGTTCAACCGTATCCGGCGCAAAGCTCGCCCGTTGATAACTCATGTGCACTGACAATTGCCGCTCCAACCCCACCAGCAGCGTCAACGGATAGTTGGTCTGCTCCTGAGTGACCGGCGAACCAAAGCGCAAACCGTCCGGCGCGCCCTGTTCCAACGCCTGGGCAATCGGGTAGTTCTCGAACACCAGCAGGTTGTCGAACAGCGCGTCGCCGCCCTGCCCGGCCCAGCGCTGGATGTCCAGCAACGCGGTGTGCTCGAACTCGCGCAAGGCCAGGTTCTGCGCCTGCACCGCTTGCAGCCAGCTGGCCAAGGTCTGCTCGGCCCGAGGGCTGGCGATCACTGGCAAGGTGTTGATGAACAGGCCGATCTGCTGCTCGATGCCGGGCAAGTCCGCCGGACGCCCGGCCACGGTCGCCCCGAAGGCCACCGTTTCTCGACCGGTGTAGCGCTGCAACAGCAGCAGCCACGCCGCTTGCACCAGGGTGTTGACGGTGATTTTCGAGGCGCGGGCGAAAGCTTCCAGGCGGCGGGTCGACGCTTCGTCCAGCACGTGGACGTGATCGCCGTAACCGCTGCCCATGTCGGCCGGTTTGGCCACCGCATCGGCCAATCGTGTCGGCGTCTCCAGCTGTTGCAGCGCCGGTTTCCAGAACGCTTCGCTGGCCGCCGCGTCCTGGCGTTGCAGCCAGGCGATGTAGTCGCGGTAGCGGCTGCCGGACACGGCGACGGATTGACCGCTGTAGCGTTGCAGCACTTCGCCGAGCAACTGCGAATTGCTCCAGCCGTCCATCAGGATGTGGTGGTGGCTGTAGATCAGGTGATAACGCTGTTCGTCGAGGCGCACGATCATCAGGCGTATCAGTGCCGACGCGCTCAGGTCCAGTTGCTCGCGTTCGGCATCGGCCAGGGCCTGCAAGGCCTGGTCAGGCAACGGATCGCTGCGCAGATCCTGCACGCTGTAAGGCAGCTCCAGGTATTTGCTGACCACCTGCACCGGCGCCGGCAAATCCCCTTGCCAGACGAACCGCGTGCGCAGGATGTCGTGGGCGTCCACCGCCGCTTGCCAGGCCTGGCGGAAACGCTGCGGGTCCAGCCCTTCCACGTCCAGGCGCAATTGGTTGATGTAGTCGCCGGTGGCGTCGCCATACACGCCGTGGAACAGCATGCCTTGCTGCATCGGCGACAACGGATACAGGTCGACGATCTGCGCCATCGGCAGCGCCAGCCCGTCCAGTTGCTGCTGGCTCAGGCTCGCCAGCGGGAAGTCCGATGGCGTCACACCGTGATGTCCGCCCTGGCAGCAATGCTCGATGAGCTGCTGTAACTCAAGCGCATACTCGTCGGCCAAGGCCTGGATGGTCGCCTCGTTGAACTGCTCGCGGCTGAAGGTCCAGCCCAGGTTCAGTTCGCCATTGAACACCTGGCCGTTCAACGCCAGCACATTCGACAACGGTGCTTCAGCGTCCAGCTCATCGCCGGCCGCTTCGTTGGCCGGCACGAACAAGGCGCCGTCGGCTGCATCGAAGCTGGCGTCGAACTGGCCCAGGTAGTTGAAGGTCACGCCTGGCGTCGGCAGCCGCGCCAGACTTGCCCGCGTGGCGTCATCCGCCAGATGCGCCAAGGCACCAAAGCCGAGGCCTTTGTCCGGGATCGCCCGCAGTTGTTCCTTGATCTGCTTGAGGCTATCCCCAAGGTCGGCCTGCGGCGTGAGTCGGGCCGGGTACAGGCTGGTAAACCAGCCGACGGTGCGGGTCAGGTCGACCTCGTCGAACAGCGCTTCGCGGCCGTGGCCTTCGAGCTGGATCAGCGCACTGTCGGCGCCGGTCCAGCGCACCATGACCCGCGCCAGCGCCGTCAGCAGCAAGTCGTTGACCTGGGTGCGATAGGCCTTGGGCGCGTCTTGCAACAGTTGTCGGGTCAGTGCGGCGTTCAGTCGCGTACGCACGGTCAGCGCGAGGCGGTTCTGCTGGCCGCCCTGTGGATGATCCATCGGCAAGCGCGCATCGATGTCTTCGAGCTGGGCCTGCCAGAAGGCCAGTTGCCGTTGCAGCGCCGGGCTGCGGGCATGGTCTTGCAGGCGCTCGGCCCAGACCTGCGCTGAGGTGGTTTTGTCCGGTAGCTGCAACGTTGCCCCACTGGACAGCTGTCGGTAGGCGCGTTGCAGATCCTCGAACAGGATGCGCCACGACACGCCATCGACCACCAGGTGATGCACCGCCAACAACAGACGCTGGCTGCCATCGCTCAAGGTCGCCAGTACCGCCCGCAGCAGCGGCCCGTCTTGCAGATCGAGGCTGCGTTGGGCTTCGTTGGCGATGCAGTGCAAGGCCGAGGCGTCAGGTGCGTCGACGGTCCAGAGCAGGTCTTCGCAGTGAACGTCCGCAGGACGGTAGGCCGCCTTCCAGCCTTCGCCCTGCTCCGTGAAGCTCAAGCGCAGGCCATCGTGATGCAGCACCAGCGCGTTCAGCGCCTGGTTCAGAGTCGACACCTCCAGAGGCTCGGTCGGCTTGAGCAGCACCGCCTGGTTCCAGTGATGACGCTGCGGCACCGTTTGCTCGAAGAACACTCGTTGCACCGGCAGCAGCGCCAGCTCACCCGTCACCGGGCCCTGATCGATGACTTGCGCGGCTTCGCCCTGGCGGGCCACGGTCGCCAGCATCTCAAGCGTCTGGTGCTGGAACAGGTCCTTGGGCGTCAAGTGAATCCCGGCCTGACGGGCGCGGCTGACCACCTGGATCGAGACGATGGAATCGCCGCCCAGTTCGAAAAAGTTATCCCGCAGGCCCACCCGCTCAAGCTTGAGCACGTCCTGCCAGATCGCCGCGAGTTGCTGTTCCAATGGGCTGCGCGGTGCCCTGTAGCTTTGCTGCAATTGGCTGGCGTCGGGCTTGGGCAGGTTCTTGCGATCGAGCTTGCCGTTGGGGGTCAGCGGCAGCCGTTCGAGCAACAGCAGATAGGCCGGGATCATGTGCGCGGGCAGGGTTGCCTTGAGTTGTTCGCGCAGTTGCTCGGCAAAATCTCCAGGCGCAGCTTCGGCAGCCACGACGTAGGCCACCAGGCGCTTGCCGCTGCCGGCAGCACCCTCCTGGGCCACGACCACCGCTTCGCGCACGCCGTCGAGGGCTTGCAGGCTGGCTTCGATTTCACCCAGTTCGATGCGGAAGCCGCGGATCTTCACCTGGTTGTCGATACGGTCGAGGTAATCGAAGGTGCCGTCGGCGCGCTGGCGCACCAGGTCGCCGGTGCGGTAGAGCAAGCCGCCGACGCTGAACGGGTCGGCGACAAAACGCTCGGCGGTCAGCCCCGGACGGTTCAGGTAACCGCGGGCCAGGCCGCTGCCGCCCAGGTACAGCTCACCGGGCATGCCCTGTGGCAGCAGGTTCAGGTCGGCATCGAGCACGTAGGCGCTGCGGTCGCCGATGCGGCTGCCGATCGGCGCATAGGCCGCGCCACAAGCCACCTCGCGGCCGGCCTTCCAGATCAGCGGCGTGACCACGGTTTCGGTCGGGCCGTAGCCGTTGATGATGTACTCAGGCTGCAAGGCGCGCTTGACCCGTTCGAAGCTGGCGTTGGCCACCGCGTCGCCGCCGAAGCAGTAGATGCGCACTTTCGGCGGGTTGCCTTCACGCTCGGCGTGCTCGGCCAGTTGTTGCAGGTACACCGGCGGGAACGCCACCACCGTCACGCCGTGCTCGCGCATGGCGTTGTAGGTTTGCTCCGGGGTCCACAGGCTGTCATCGCGAACCAGCAGCGAGGCGCCGTGGGTCAGGCTGGTGAGCCAGCGCTCATGGGCACCGTCGAAAGCGAACGACATGAAATGGAACTCGCAATCGCTGTCGCGCATTTCATAACGCTCGCCGATGGCCTGGCAGTGCATCGCCAGCGGACCGTGCGCCACGCTGACGCCCTTGGGGTTGCCGGTGGAGCCGGAGGTGTAGATGACGTAGGCAAGGTTCTGCGGATCGAGTCGCACCTGCGGCGCACTGACCGGCAGTTCGCGCAGATCGACCCGATCCAGCTCCAGCAGCGGTAGCGATTCGGCCACTGGCAATTGCGCCGCCACCGAGGTGTCACTGATCAACAAGGCCAGGCCGGCGTCTTCCATCAGGTACGCCAGGCGTTCCCGGGGATAACTGATGTCCAACGGCACGTAGGCGCCTCCGGCCTTGAGCACCGCCAGCAGCGCGACGATCACGCTTTCGCTGCGCGGCAGGGCCACGCCGACGCGGGTTTCGGCGCCGACGCCACGGGCGATCAAGGCATGGGCCAGTTGGTTCGCGCGCTGGTCGATTTCGCCATAGCTGAAGTGCCGGCCATTGAAGATCACCGCCGTGCGCTGCGGGCGCTCGTTCGCCAACGCGGCGATCCGCTGATGCACGGCGATGTCCACCGGATAAGGCTGCGGGTGATTGTCGGCCTGTTGCCGCGCGTGTTCCGCGACGCTGGCCAAGGCGATTTCGCCCAGGCTGCGTTCGGCGTCCTGGCTGAATTGCTCAAGCAGGTGCAGCAGGTGAGCGCTGATCTGGTTGATGACCTCGTCGGCGAACTGTCGACGCTCGTAGCTGTAGTGCAACGCCAGTTGTTCACCGAGGGTGACCGCCACGCTCAGGGCATAGTGGGTCTGCTCAAGATTGGCCACGTCGCCAAAGGTGACATCGCTGTCGGTGCCCTGCTGCAAGGCTTGGGCGATCGGGTAATTCTCGAACACCAGGAGGTTGTCGAACAGCGCCTCCCCGCCCTGCCCGGCCCAACGCTGGATGTCCGCCAACGGCGTGTGCTCGAAATCCCGCAGGCTCAGGTTCTGCGCCTGCACCGCTTGCAGCCACTGGCCAACCGTCTGGTCGGGGCGCGGCGTGCCGATCACCGGCAAGGTGTTGATGAACAGGCCGACCTGCTGCTCGATACCGGGCAGATCCGCCGGCCGCCCGGCCACGGTCGCGCCAAATGCCACGGTCTGGTGCCCGGTATAGCGTTGCAGCAACAGCAGCCACGCCGCTTGCACCAGCGTGTTGACGGTGACTTTCTGCCGGCGGGCGAAAGTCTCCAGTGCCTTGGTGCGTGGCGCATCCAGCGTCAGGAAGTGATCGCCATGGCCGCTCTGGCCTGCATCGCCCAAGGCTGCGCGGGCGAGCCGGGTCGGTTCTTGCAGCGCGGCCAGTTGCTCGCTCCAGAAGTCCTGGCTGAGCTGGCCGTCCTGGCGTTGCAGCCAGGCGATGTAATCGCGATAACGTCCGGCGATGCGGCCCGGCGCGTGGCCGTTGTAGCGTTGCATGACCTCGCCGAGCAACTGCGAATTGCTCCAGCCGTCCATCAGGATGTGGTGATGGGTGTAGATCAGATGCCACTGCTCGGCGCCGGTCTGCACCAGCACCAGGCGCAACAATGGTGCCTGGCTCAGATCGAAACCTAGCGCGCGTTCTGCGTCAGCCAGGGCAGCAAGTGCCTGGGCCTGAGTCTGGGTCTGCTCGGCTCGCTCGCGCCAGTCGAGCACCGTGAACGGCAACTGCACCTGCTTGTGGACAATCTGCAGCGGCTGCGGCAATTCGCCCTGCCAGACGAAGCCGCTGCGCAGGATGTCTTGCGCAGCGACGGTGGCCTGCCACGCCGCACGGAATCGCTCGGCATCCAGGCCTTGCACGTCCACCCGCAGCTGGTTGACGTACTCGCCCGCCGCCTGCTCGTACAGCGTGTGGAACAACAGGCCCTGCTGCATCGGTGACAGCGGGTAGATATCGTCGAGTTGGCCAGCCGCCACCGGCAGATGGTCGAGCTGCGCCTGGCTGATTTGCGCCAGCGGGAAGTCCGACGGCGTCGCTTGCGGCGTCGCCAGACTGACGCAATGTCGAATCAGCGCCTTGAGCTCGAGGGCGTATTGATCGGCCAGTTGCCGCACGGTCGCGCTGTCGAACATTTCACGGCTGAACCCCCAGCTCAGCGCCAGCTCGCCGCCATGCACCTGGCCTTCCACGGTCAGCCAGTTGGCCAGCGGCGCGGTCGGGTCCTGGGCGACCCCACTGCCTTCGCCGGATGGCAGCAACAGCGCCGTTTCGTCGAACTGACGGTCGAACTGGCCGAGGTAATTGAAGGTGATGCGCGGTTGCGCCAGACCGGCCAATGTCGCTTGTACCGAAGGTGCCGCCAGATGCCGCAGCACGCCATACCCCAGGCCTTTGTCCGGCACGCCGCGCAGTTGCTCCTTGACGCTCTTGATCGAACCGTCGAGGTCGTCGGTAACGGTGAGCTTCACCGGGAACAGGCTGGTCAGCCAACCGACCGTGCGGGTCAGGTCGATGTCGTCGAACAGCTCTTCGCGGCCATGGCCTTCCAGTTCCACCAGCGTGTCCGACTGTCCACTCCATTGGCTGATGGTGCGGGCCAGCGCGGTCAGCAACAGGTCGTTGACCTGGGTGCGATAGGCCGCTGGGGCCTGTTGCAGCAACTGCCGGGTCAGCTCGGCGTCCAGGCGCCATTCGATCTTCGCGCCGTGGATATTTTGCAGGCTGCCCTGCGGACGATCACAAGGAATGTCCGCCGCGCCCTGGTGCTGGGCTTGCCAGTAGGCCAACTGATCGTCGAAGCGCGACGCTTCGGCACTGAGCCGCGCGGTCCAGCTCTGGAACGCGCTGGTCTTGGCCGGCAACGTGGCCGCGCCGCCCGCCGCCAGTTGTTCGTAGGCTTGCTGCAAGTCTTCCAGCAACACGCGCCACGACACACCGTCCACTACCAGGTGATGAATGATCAGCGCCAGCCGCTGGCTCCCGTCGGCCAGGTCCACCAGCATGGCGCGCAGCAGCGGACCGTCCTGCAGCTTCAGGCTGCGCTGCGCCTCGTCGCACAGTGCAGCGAGGTCTTCGATGGATCGGGCTTCGCGTTGCCAAAGATCGGCGTTTTGCACAAGCGGCCCGTGGCCCTGCCGCCAACCGTCGGCGTCTTCGACAAAGCGCAGACGCAAGGCGTCGTGGTGGTTGATGACGCAGGTCAGCGCCGCGTCGAGCCGCTGTGCATCCAGCGGCTCGCGGGCGGTCAGCAACAGCGACTGGTTCCAGTGGTCACGGGCCTGCATCGCCTGGGAGAAGAACTGCCGCTGGATCGGCCCGAGCACAGCATCGCCGGTAACTGGCGCCTGATCCACAGCACTGTGGCTGTCGCGAGTGGCGACCAGCGCCAGGCTGCGCACGGTCTGGTACTGGAACAGATCGCGGGGATGAATGCGGATACCGGCCTGCCGCGCGCGGCTCACCACCTGGATGGAAATGATCGAGTCGCCGCCCAGCTCGAAGAAGTTGTCTTCGAGGCCGACGCGCTCCACGCCGAGTACGTCCTGCCATATTTCGGCCAGGGCAACTTGCAGCGCATCCTGCGGGGCGACGAATGTTTGTCGGGGCGCGGCGTCCGGTTGTGGCAGGGCCTTGCGGTCGAGCTTGCCGTTGGCGGTGACGGGCAATCTGGCCAGCGGCATCAGATAGGTCGGCACCATGTATTCCGGCAGGCTCGCCAGCAGCCAAGCCTTGAGGTCCTGCTGCCACTGCTCGTGCGGCCCGCTGTTTTCCAGCACCAGGTAACCCACCAGGTGCTTGCCGTCCTGGACCAGCACCACGGCCTCGCGCACCAGCGGGTGTTGCATGAGGCGGGTTTCGATTTCGCCGAGCTCGATGCGCAGGCCGCGCAACTTGACCTGATGATCGAGACGGCCGAGGTATTCGATCACGCCGTCGGCGCGCTGGCGCACGCGATCACCGGTGCGGTACAGGCGTGCGCCGGCATGGAACGGGCACGGCACGAAACGCTCGGCGGTCAGCGCCGGACGCTGGTGATAACTGCGCGCCAGCCCCGTCCCGCCCAGGTACAACTCGCCCGCCACGCCCCACGGCACCGGCGACAGATCGGCGTCGAGCACATGGGTGCGCAGGTTGGCGATGGGGACACCGATCGGCACGCAATCGGCGCCTTCATCGACACAGGTCCAGTGGGTCACGTCGATGGCCGCTTCGGTCGGGCCGTAGAGGTTGTAGAGCGCGGCGTTCGGCAGCTTGGCGAAGACCTGGTGTTGCGCGTCCAACGGCAGCGCTTCACCGCTGCAAACGATGCGCTTGAGACCTTCGCAGCTTTCCACGCCCGGCTCATGAATGAACGCTTGCAGCATCGACGGCACGAAGTGCAGCGTGCTGATGCCATGGCGCTTGATGGTCTCGATCAGTTGCAGCGGATCGCGGTGCACGCCCGGCGCGGCGACTACCAGCCGGGCTCCGGTCATCAGCGGCCAGAAGAACTCCCACACCGACACGTCGAAGCTGAACGGAGTTTTCTGCAACACCGCGTCGCTGCCGTCCAGGCCATAGGCCTGTTGCATCCAGCACAAGCGATTGGCCAGTGCCGCGTGACTGTTGCCAGCGCCCTTGGGTTTGCCGGTGGAGCCAGAGGTGTAGATCACGTAGGCCAGGTTCAGCGGATCAAGCGTGATGTCGGGACGATGGTCGCTGTAGCCGTCGAGCCAGCCGGCCGCCTGGTCGAGTTCGATCACCTCGACGCCGTCGGTTGGCAGCGCCGCCGACAGCGAGCGCTGGGTCAGCAGCAAGCCGATGGCGCTGTCCTCGATCATGTAGGCCAGGCGCTCCTGCGGGTACTCAGGATCCAGCGGCACATAGGCGCCGCCGGCCTTGTGAATCGCCAGCAGGCCCACCACCATTTCCAGCGAGCGCTCGACGCAGATCCCCACCAGGCTGTCCGGCCGCACGCCGCGCTCCCGCAGCAGGTGAGCCAGTCGGTTGGCGCGGGCATCGAGCTCGGCGTAACTCAGGGTTTGCTCGCCAAATACCAGCGCCGGTGCGTCCGGGGTGCGCGCCACCTGGGCTTCAATCAGTTGATGCATGCACTGCGCGGTCGGGTAGCGTTGCGCCGTGGCGTTCCAACCGTGGACCAGGGTGGCGTGTTCGTCAGCGTCGAGCAGCGGCAGTTCGCCGATGCGCCGGGACGGATCAGCGATCATCGCGGTGAGCAATCGCAGCCAATGCCGGGCCATGCGCGCGATGCTCGGCGCCTCGAACAGGTCGTTGGCGTAGGTCAGCGCCGCGTGCAGCGTGCCGGCCTTTTCATAAGTGTCCAGGGTCAGGTCGAACTGAGTGGTGCGCGCCTGCCATTCGATCATGCCCAGTTCCAGCCCGGACGCCGTGCGGATCGTGGTGACGTCCGCCACGTGCGGCTGATGGTTGTACATCACCTGGAACAACGGCGTATGGCTGAGGCTGCGCTCCAGCTTGAGCGCTTCGACCAGGCGTTCGAACGGCAGGTCCTGATGGGCCTGGGCGCCGAGCGCGGTTTCTTTGACCCGGCGCAGCAACTCGTCGACACGGAGCTGGCCGTCCAGTCCGGTACGCAGTACCTGGGTGTTGACGAAGAAGCCGATCAGCCCTTCGACCTCATCCCGGTTACGGTTGGCGATCGGCACGCCGACGCGGATATCGGACTGGCCGCTGTAGCGATGCAGCAGCACATTGAACGCGCCGAGCAACAGCATGAACAGCGTGACGCCCTGCTGCTGGGCTGTGCTGCGCAGTTGCTCCGCCAATGCGGCGTCGATGGCGAATTCATAACGGCTGCCGCGATAGCTGGGCATCGCCGGGCGCGAATGGTCGGTGGGCAACTCCAGCACCGGATGTTCATCGCCCAGTTGTGCCTGCCAGTACGCCAGCTGCCGCGCCTGCTCGCCGGCCTCCAGCCAGCGACGCTGCCACAGGGCATAGTCGCTGTACTGGATCGGCAGGTCGGCCAATTGCGGGGCCACGCCTGCCTCGTGGGCGTCGTAGCAGCGGATGAACTCGTCGATCAGCACGTTCATCGACCAGCCGTCCGAGACGATGTGATGCAAGGTCAGCAGCAACACGTGCTCCTGCTGATCAAGCTTGAGCAGTTCGACCCGCAGCAAAGGGCCGCGCGACAAGTCGAAGGGGCGCATCGATTGTGCTTCGGCGGCTTGACGTACTGCCTGCTCGCGTTCGCCTGCGGGCAATGCGCTGAGGTCCTGTTGCTCGATCACCAGCGGCGCATCGGTAGGTACTTGCACCAGGCTGTCGTCGGCCTGGCGCTGGAACACTGTGCGCAGGGTTTCATGGCGGGCCACCAGGCTGGCGAAGGCCTGCTCCAGCGCCGACAGGCTCAGCGCGCCCTTGAGCCGCACCGCGCCGGGCAAGTTGTAGGCACCGCTGTCGGGGTCCAGTTGCCAGAGAAACCACATGCGGCGCTGGGCATAGGACAGGGCCTGGCGGTCGTCGGCTTCGACGCCTTGGGGAATGGGGAAACGGCTGAAATCCACGCCCTCCTTGTCCAGCGCTGCCAGGAACATCTGGCGCTTGTCCAGGGGCAACCCGATAAACCGGCGAGCAAGTTTCAAGGCGTCTTCAGCATTCATTTCTGGGGTATCCGGAATCAGTGGGCACAGAGGCACAAAGGCAAGTCGTCCCTATGAAACGAATGCAAACCGGAAAAATTAGCGATTGGGAACAAGTGTCAGGAATGAAGAAAAACCGTGGCGAGGGAGCTTGCTCCCGCTCGGCTGCGCAGCAGTCGTAAACCGGCTGATGCGGTCTGCCTGGCTTAATGCGCCATCTCTTTTGGGGCGGCTTCGCCGCCCAGCGGGAGCAAGCTCCCTCGCCACAAAAGCGGGTCTTGAATCGGTTATGCGCTGATCGCCAACCCGTGTCGCCGGTGATGCACGCTCAGCTGATCCTTGATCAGCCGCAGCACCCTGGCCTCGTGTTCGTGGATGAAGAAGTGCCCGCCCGCCAGCATATCCACGGAGAAGCTGCCGCTGGTTTCGCGGCTCCAGCCGATCAACTGTTTGGTGGTGGCCTTGTCGGCGGTGCCGCCGAGCACGTGCACGGGGCAGTTGAGCGGTGACCGAAGCCTTGGCTGGTAGCGGCCACAGAGCAGGAAGTCCGCGCGCAGTACCGGCAAGGTCAAAGCCATCAGCTCTTCATTGGCCAGCACCTCTTCGCTGGTACCGTTGAGGGTACGCAGCTGGTCGATCAGTTCGGCATCGGTTTTCGGCTCGGCGAAACCCCGGTCATAGTCGGCGCGCATCGTCGGCGCCGCGGTGCCCGAGGCAAACAGCGCTACCGGCTCCGGGCAGCCCAGCTCACGCAAGGCATGAGCGATTTCACAGGCCAGCAGCGCGCCCAGGCTGTGGCCGAACAAGGCGTAAGGGGCCTGGAGGGTCGGAGCCAGCTCACGCGCCAATTGCTTGGCCAAGGGCCCCATGTCGGTGTGCAGCGGCTCGGCGAAACGCGCCCCACGCCCCGGCAACTCCACCGGCTGCACCGTCAGCCACTGCGGCACCTTGCGCCGCCAGCGGCTGTAAACCATCGCGCTGGCGCCGGAATACGGCAGACACAGCAGGGTCAGTTGGGTCACTGCGGTTTTCTCCGATCGTTTGTATTAAAGGAATAACGAGGCCGGGCCATGGAGAATTAGTCACCGGCCCTTCGCCCGGATGCGTCTTATACTGCACGCCCGATGGCCTGGTCTGCCCTTAAGGAGAACACAATGAGCTGGTCCGCCCAACAATATGTCGCGTTCGAACAGGAACGCACCCGCCCGTCCCGCGATCTGCTGGCGGCCATCCCGCCGGTACAGGCGCGTCAGGTCATCGACCTGGGCTGCGGCCCCGGCAACTCCACCGAGCTGCTGGTCGATCACTTTCCCGGCGCAACGGTGCGTGCCCTGGACAGTTCCGCCGACATGGTCGAAGCCGCCCGTAAGCGCTTGCCCGGCGTGACATTCGACACCGCCGATATCGGGCGCTGGAACGAAAGCGGCCCCTTCGACGTGATCTTCGCCAACGCCGTGCTGCAATGGCTTCCCGACCACGCCACCCTGCTGCCGTCGCTGGTGGACAAACTCGCCGCTGGCGGCAGCCTGGCCGTCCAGATGCCTGACACTCTGCACCAACCGTCCCATCGCTTGATGCGTGACATTGCTGCCAGCGGCCCCTGGGCCAGCCAACTGGCCGGCGCGGCGGATTCGCGGACCGAGGTGGAGGATGCCAGCACTTATTACTCGATCCTCAAACCCCACTGCACCCGCGTCGATGTGTGGCGCACCACCTACCATCACCCGCTGGCCGGTGGCGCCTCGGGGGTCGTGGAGTGGTTCAAGGGCAGCGGCCTGCGGCCATTCCTCGAGCCGCTGGACGAAGCGCAGCGCGAGGACTATCTGCAGCAATACCTCAAGGCCATCGAACAGGCCTATCCGGCCCTGGACGATGGGTCGGTCCTGCTGCCGTTCCCGAGGGTGTTCATCGTCGCGACACGCTAGGGCGATGGTCAGGCGCGAGGGCTAAATTTCTGATCCAGGCCCTCGTTACCTGCTAAGACCAAAACCCACAAGAGTGACCGCCGTGGACCTGCAAACCATCCTGGGCAAACTGTTCGCCAACGCCGGCGCCGTTGGTATCGACGGCGTTTTCCAATTCGTGTTCGGCCCGCATCAGGCGTACTGGTCCGAGGTCAAAGCCAGCAGCCACACCCAGGCCGGTCGGCACAGCAGCCCCGACGTGACCATCGAAATCGCGGAAAAGGACTTTCTCGGGATCATGGCCGGCCTGGCCAACGTCGAGGAACTGTTCGCCAGCGGCCGCCTGAAGATCGGTGGCAACATGGGCCTGGCGACGTTGCTGCCGCAGATCATCGATCACGCCCGCAATGGCAGCCGCCCGGCGGAAAAGGTCGACATGAACAAACGCTACCCGACCCCGCCGCGCTTCAGCGAAACCCTCACCGCGAGCCTGCCGACCCAACGCAGCGTCGAGCGGCGGCCGCGCAGCGAACTGTCGGTGAGGGATTTCCAGGCACGCTACCTGCCCCATGGCATTCCGCTGGTGATCAGCGACGCGCTGCAGGACTGGCCCTTGTTCAAGCTCAGCCGGGAAGAATCCCTGGTGCATTTTGCCCAGCTGCAAGGCATCACCCGCCACGGCGACTACGTGAAAAAAACCTTTTCCACCGAGCGCGATTTTCGCTCGACCTCCATGGCCGACTTCATCGAGTCCCTCGACAACCCGGCCGCCAAGGGTGCGGACGGCGAGCCGCCAGCCTACATGGGCAACAATATCTTGCCGGCGCAGTTGATGGCGCTGATCAAGTACCCGCCCTACTTCGATCCGTCACTGTTCATTCCGCCGCGCATCTGGATCGGCCCCAAGGGCACCCTCACACCGCTGCACCGCGACGACACCGACAACCTGTTCGCCCAGGTCTGGGGCCAGAAAACCTTCACCCTCGCCGCCCCCCACCACCGCGAGGCCCTGGGCACCTGGTCGACCGCGCCCCAGGGCGGGCTGGACGGTTGCGACTTCAACCCGGACGCGCCGGACTACGAGCGTTTCCCCCACGCCCGCGACGTGACATTCCTGCGGGTGACGCTGGAGGCTGGGGATTTGCTGTTTTTGCCGGAGGGCTGGTTTCATCAGGTGGAGTCGGTGGCCACTTCGCTGTCAGTGAATTTCTGGGTGAATTCGGGGCGGGGTTGGTAGCGTCCGAAGTTTGCTTTCGTGGCGAGGGAGCTTGCTCCCGCTCGACTGCGCAGCAGGCGCAAACCTTGGGGTCGCTACGCAACCCAGCGGGAGCAAGCTCCCTCGCCACAGAAGGTGTGCATCTATTTTTGCTGGCGATAACTCTGCACTGCCGCTCCCAGCACCACCGCCCCAGCCGCAATCGCCAGCCAGAAACCACTGCGCGCGCCATACGTATCCACCAGCCAACCCGAGCCGGCCGCGCCGATGGCCACGCCGATACTCAGGCCGGTCACCAGCCAGGTCAGCCCTTCGGTGAGCCGCGCCGGTGGCACGATGCGTTCCACCAGGGCCATGGCGACGATCAGCGTCGGCGCGAAGAACAACCCCGCGACAAATACCGCCAGCGACAGCCCGAGGATATTGCTCGCCAACAACAGCGGCAGCGTGGTTAGCGCCGTCGCCACCCCGCCGTACAGGAACAATCGCGGCAATGGCAACTTCGAACGCAGCGCACCAAACGCCAGGCCGGCCAGGCACGAGCCGATGGCATAGACCGACAGCACAATGCTCGCCGCCGCCGGTTGCCCCTGATGCTGGGCGAACGCAACGCTGACTACGTCCACCACGCCGACGATGACGCCCATGGCGACCATCAACAGCAGCAGCAAAAGCACGTCGCTTGAGCTGATGATCGAACCCTGGTGATGCGCCTGATGCGGGTGCACCGGCGGCTCGGTGCCGCGCTGCAGGACAAACGCCGTCACGCCGATCGCCAGCAGCAACACCGAGGCCAGCGGCCCGGCCTCCGGGAACGCCACCACGCACAACCCCACCGACAGCGGCGGTCCGACGATGAAGCAGACCTCGTCCAACACTGACTCCAGCGCATAGGCAGTGCGCAGCTGCGGCTGGCCGCGATACACCTCGGTCCAGCGCGCCCGCACCATGGCCGACATGCTGGGCATGCAACCGGCCAGGGCGGCGAACAGGAACAGCGTCCACTGGGGCGCCTGCAAGCGCGTGCACAACAGCAGCATCAGCAACGCCCCGCCACCCAGCAGCGCCGCTAGTGGCAAGACCCGCCCCTGGCCAAAACGGTCGACCAGCCGCGACACCTGTGGCGCGCAGAACGCCGTCGCCAAGGCAAACGTCGCCGCCACCGCACCGGCCAATCCGTAGCCGCCCTTGAGCTGCGCAAGCATGGTGATCACGCCGATCCCGGTCATCGATATCGGCATGCGCGCGATCATTCCCGCCAGCACGAAGCCACGGCTGCCAGGTGCGCTGAACAGTTCACGATAAGGATTTGCCATGGGATGCCGCCTCAACAAGGGCCTGCAACTTGCCACAAAGGACGGTGCCGGGGAAAGCGCAAAACTGTCGGTGAAATGTGAAGACTGCCGCCCGCAAATGAACTCTGCGCGCCTGTCGTCAGTCAGCAAGTAAGGCCCTCAGTTCAAGGTGCTATCCCATGCAGATTTCTCTTGCCCGACAAGTTGCTCTGGTTACCGGCGCCAGCTCCGGCATTGGCGCAGGTTCGGCCCGGGCACTGGCGGCGGCCGGTGCCGCCGTGGTGCTCAATTACCATTCCAGCGCCGGCCCCGCCGAAGGCCTGGCCCGCGAAATCAACGACAGCGGCGGCAGAGCCATCGCCATTGGTGCCGATGTGTCGAAGGAACAGGACGTCGAGCGGCTGTTCGCCCAGACCCTGGACGCGTTCGGCACGCTGGACATCCTGGTCGCCAACTCCGGCCTGCAAAAAGATGCCGCCGCCGTCGACATGAGCCTGGACGACTGGAACACCGTCATCGGCGTCAATCTCACCGGCCAGTTCCTTTGCGCCCGCGCGGCCTTGCGCATTTTCAACCGCCAGGGCATTCGCCAGGGTGTGTCCCAGGCCGCCGGCAAGATCATCCACATGAGTTCGGTGCACCAGCGCATCCCCTGGGCCGGCCACGTCAATTACGCGGCGTCCAAGGGCGGCATCGATCAGCTCATGCAGACCCTGGCCCAGGAAACCAGCCACCAGCGCATCCGCATCAACAGCATCGCCCCCGGCGCCATCCGCACAGCCATTAACCGTGAGGCCATGGAGGGCGACAAGGAACAGGAGCTGTTGCAGCTGATCCCCTACGGCCGGGTCGGCAATGTGGAGGATGTCGCCAATGCAGTGGTCTGGCTGGCGTCGGACCTGTCCGATTATGTGGTGGGCACCACGCTGTTCATCGATGGCGGGATGAGCCTCTATCCGGGGTTCCGCGGCAATGGCTGATCGTGACGAACCGCAGAGCCCGATCGAGAACCACGGCATCATCGGTGACATGCGCACGGCGGCGCTGGTCAACGATCGGGGCAGCGTGGATTTTTTCTGCTGGCCGGAATTCGACAGCCCGTCGATCTTCTGCTCGCTGCTCGACACCCCTGAGGCGGGCATCTTTCAGCTTGCTCCGGATTTGCCGGATGCCCGTCGCCAGCAAATCTACCTGCCCGACACCAATGTCTTGCAGACCCGCTGGCTGAGCGATGGCGTGGTGGTGGAAATCACCGATCTGCTGCCTATTGGCGACAGCGAGGATGATTTGCCGGTCTTGATGCGCCGAGTGCGCATGACGGTCGGCAGCGCGACGTTTCGCATGCGCTGCGCGGTGCGCCATGATTATTCACGCGCCGCGACTACCGCGCGCCAGGACGGCGATCACGTCATCTTCGAGGCCCCGCAGCAACCGAGCCTGCGCCTGTGCGCCGACCAGCCCATGACCCTGGATGGCCAGGCGGCGGTGGCCGAGTTCACCCTGGGCCAAGGCCAGACCGCCGAATTTCTCCTGGGGGGCATCGACGACCCGCGCCTGGTGGACGACACCAGTGCCCTGTGCCTGGAACGAACCCTGGCGTTCTGGCGCGGCTGGATCGGCCAATCCAACTACCGTGGCCGCTGGCGGGAAATGGTCAACCGCTCGGCGTTGGCGCTGAAGCTGCTGACCTCGCGCAAACAGGGCGCGATCCTCGCCGCCGCCACCTTCGGCCTGCCGGAAACACGCGGCGGCGAACGCAACTGGGATTACCGCTACACCTGGATCCGCGACGCCTCGTTCACCGTCTACGCGTTCATGCGCCTGGGCTTTGTCGACGAAGCCAACGCCTATATGCGCTGGCTGCGCGGCCGGGTCAGCGACTGCCGCGAACAACCGACCAAGCTCAACATCCTCTACGGCCTGGACGGCCGGCTCGAACTACCGGAAACCGAGCTGACGCACCTGAGCGGCTACGGCAACGCGCGTCCGGTGCGCATCGGCAACCTCGCCTACCAGCAGGTTCAGTTGGACATCTTCGGCGAGTTGATGGATGCGGTGTACCTGGTCAACAAATACGGCGAAGCCATCTCCCACCAAGGCTGGAAACACACGGTCGATGTGGTCGACCAAGTATGCGAAATCTGGCGGGACAAGGACGTGGGTATCTGGGAAATGCGCGGCGAGGAGCAGCATTTCCTGCATTCGCGGCTGATGTGCTGGGTGGCGGTGGACCGTGCCATCCGCCTGGCGAGCAAACGTTCCCTGCCCGCCCCGTTCGCGCGTTGGGACGAGACTCGACAGGCCATCTATGAAGACATCTGGACGAATTTCTGGAACGACGAACACCAGCACTTCGTCCAGCGCCTGGGCAGCACCGCCCTTGACGGCTCGATGCTGTTGATGCCGCTGGTGCGCTTCGTCAGTGCCCGCGACCCGCGCTGGCTGTCAACGCTGGACGCCATCGAGAAAGATTTGGTGCGCGACGGCATGGTCTATCGCTACCGCACCGACGACGGCTCCATCGACGGCCTCAGCGGCACCGAAGGTTCGTTCGTCGCCTGCTCGTTCTGGTACGTCGAGTGCCTGGCCCGCGCCGGCCGCGTGGAGAAAGCCCAACTGGAGTTCGAACAATTGCTGCGCTACGCCAATCCGCTTGGGCTGTATGCCGAGGAATTCGACAGCCATGGTTATCACCTGGGCAACCTGCCCCAGGCGCTGAGCCATCTGGCGCTGATCAGCGCGGCGAGTTTCCTGGACCGCAGGTTGAGCGGGGAGAAAAATCATTGGCAGCCGTGAGGGGAAATTTGGATTATCCCCCGTGGCGAGGGAGCTTGCTCCCGCTGGGTTGCGCAGCGACCCCAGAAATTCCGGATTGAAAAACGACGACTGCTGCGCAGCCGAGCGGGAGCAAGCTCCCTCGCCACAGTGGGCCTGCGGTGTTCGGGCTAGCGCGGTGGCTCCGCCAGTTCGACGTTATCCAGCGCTCGGTTGGCCAGCAGTATTCCCAACTCGATCAACTGCTGAGCCCCAGCGGTGGAGTTCGCCATTTCCGCGACCAAGCAGAGGGTGGCGAACTATGCGCAGGTTGGTCGACCAGGGAATGGATACCCGGCAGGGCCCGCAGCCCTCCCACGCACAGTCAGCCATAAAGCAGACAATGCGCCATTCTAAACCCGGACGACCAAGCCCGGTCGCTGATTTTGCAGCGACGACCAAAGCCTATCCCCAACAACTTCCGAACCACCAACCGCCACGACTCGTCGGAAAATTCTGATTCGCCAAATTTTTTGTAAGGACCACCACCCCTGTGGCGAGGGAGCTTGCTCCCGCTGGGTTGCGCAGCGACCCCAAAAATTCCGGATTGAAAAACGACGACTGCTGCGCAGCCGAGCGGGAGCAAGCTCCCTCGCCACGGGGGATCTGCTTTTCGCCAAAGCTAAACGCCTTTGAGTGACTCCTGGTTGCCAGCCCCGCCCCCCTCTCCTAAGATCGATGCACTCACGGGTGCAGCGGAGCTGCCCGATAAGAACCCGACTCAAGGACCCGACCATGACGCATATCCAACGTCCCATCACCACCGAACCCCGCACCGGGCTGAGCCGCGAAGAACTCTGGGACGGCCCGGACAAGGGCTTGATCAAATGCTGGGAAGTCGGCCGCGACCGGGCGCAGAGGTTCCCTGAACTGGCGCAACGTTGCCTCGCCGGAGAGCTGCCGGTGCTGGGCTGGAAAGGCGGAGTCAGCCGCAGCCTGAAGAAGACCGCCAAGTTCGGTTGCCTCAAGTATCTGGCCCAATGGCAGGGCCTGCGCGGCGAAGACCTGGACATCGACCTGGCCGAGGAACGCACCCTGACCTGCTCCAACACGAGCATGATCGTGACATTCACGCCAGACCGGGCCAAATATGTGAACCAGGAACCCGCCTGACCCCAACCGAGTGAAGCCGGAGATCGACATGACATCTGCGCCCAAGATCAATTTTGCGGTAACGCCGCTGCTGCGCATCGCCTATGAGGAACACGGCCCCGCCAACGGCGAGCCGATCATCCTGCTGCACGGTTTTCCCTACGATCCGCGGGCCTTTGACGAGGTTGCGCCGCCCTTGGCCCAACGCGGTTATCGAGTCATCGTGCCGTACCTGCGCGGCTACGGCCCGACCCGTTTCAACAATCCCGCGATTGCCCGCTCCGGCCAGCAAGCGGCACTGGCCCAGGACCTGCTGGACCTGATGCACACACTCGACATTCCCCAGGCTGCGCTGTGCGGCTATGACTGGGGTGGCCGCGCCGCGTGCATTGTCGCCGCGTTGTGGCCCGAGCGCGTTCGCTGCCTGGTCACCGGCGATGGCTACAACCTACAGAATATTCCTCGATCAACCCAGCCACTGGACCCGGAAACCGAATACCGCTTGTGGTATCAGTATTACTTCCACACCGACCGAGGCGTCGAAGGCCTGAAGCAGAACCGACGCGAGCTGTGCCAATTGCTCTGGCGCCTGTGGTCGCCGACCTGGGCGCGCGGTGCGGAGCTGTATCCGCTGAGCGCGCCTTCGTTTGATAACCCGGATTTTGTCGAGGTGGTGATTCATTCCTATCGCCATCGCTTCATGTATGCGCCGGGAGATCCGACGCTTGAATGGATGGAGGAACAGTTGGCGGCGCAACCGGCCATCAGCGTGCCGAGTATTTCCCTGTGCGGTGCAGATGACGGCGTGGGACCCGCGCCCGAGCACGACGGAGATGCCGCGCATTTCACCGGACGCTACGAGCGCCGCGTGCTGGCCGGCGTCGGCCATAACATTCCTCAGGAAGCACCTGAAGCCACGCTCAAGGCATTGCTGGATTTGCTTGAGGGCTGAGCGCAAACCGCTCGCGATAAGCCTGGGGCGTCACGCCCATGCCCCGCAGAAAACTGCGACGCAAGGTTTCTTCGCTGCCGAAGCCGCATTGCAGGGCGACGCGCTTGATCGGCACCGCACTGTCGCAGAGCAGCCGCCGGGCAGTTTCCACGCGGATCAGTTCCACCGCGCGGGCCGGGGTCTGGCCGGTCTCGGCACGGTAATGACGGACAAAACTGCGCTCGCTCATACCGGCCTCGGCGGCCAGCCTCGACAAGCCCAGGTCGCGGGTGAGGTTTTCGGCGATCCAGGCGTGCAGTTTATCGAAACGACCGCCCTGCTCCTGTAGCGCCAAGGTAGCGCTGAACTGCGACTGTCCCCCGGGGCGCTTGAGGAACACCACCAGATGCCGCGCCACCTCCAGCGCCATCGCCCGGCCCAGGTCCTCTTCGACCAGCGCCAACGCCAGGTCAATGCCGGCCGTGACGCCAGCCGAGGTCCAGACCGAACCATCCTTGATGAAAATCGGATTGGGTTCGACCTGCAGTTCTGGATGTTGCCGGGCCAGCTGTTCACAACGGGTCCAATGGGTCGCCACCCGGCGTCCGTCCAACCAGCCACTGGCCGCCAGCAGAAACGCCCCGGTACACACCGATGCGACTCTTCGCGAACGCGCTCCCTGGTCCTTGACCCAGGCCACCAGCGCAGGATCTTTCGCGGCTTCGTACACGCCCCAACCGCCGGCAATCAACAAGGTGTCACTGCCCTCGCTGGGCAGTGGTTCGGCCATCAGCGCCAACCCCGCCGACGACATCACCGCCCCGCCAACCGCAGCAATGACGGTCGGCGCATACGGCGCCGGTAAACCCTTCCCGGGGGCCAGATCATTGGCCGAGGCGAATACCTGCAAAGGTCCGGTGACATCCAGCACTTGTACGTTGGCGAAGGCCAGCACATGAACGGTTTTTGCTGTGTTTGGCATATTGGCGTGATTCGAGGGCTTATTGGCGAATACGCCAGATCCTACGAGTCTAAAGTCAAACCGTCCACCCCCTCGGGCAATCATCCAAAGGAGCAAGCGACATGACGTTGCAGATCGGTTTTCTGTTATTCCCCCAGGTTCAGCAGTTGGACCTCACCGGGCCTTTTGACGTGCTGGCTTCGCTGCCAGATGTGAAAGTGCATCTGATCTGGAAAGACCTGGCGCCGGTTACCTCCAGCACGGGCTTGGTCCTGCTGCCAACCACCACCTTCGAGGACTGTCCGAAGCTCGACGTCATTTGTGTCCCCGGTGGTAGCGGCGTCGGTCCGTTGATGGAAGACGAGCAGACCCTGGCCTTCATCAAGCGCCAGGCCACTCACGCCAAATACATCACCTCGGTGTGCACCGGTGCGCTGGTACTCGGCGCGGCGGGATTGTTGCGCGGCAAGCGCGCCACCACCCACTGGGCCTTCCACAGTTTGTTGCAGCCGCTGGGGGCGACGCCGGTCAAGGACCGTGTGGTCCGCGACGGCAACCTGCTTACCGGTGGCGGCATCACAGCAGGGATCGATTTTGCCTTGACCCTGGCGGCCGAGCTGTTCGACCAGGACACCGCCGAGCTGGTCCAATTGCAGCTTGAATACGCACCGGCTCCGCCGTTCGCCGCAGGTTCCCCGGACACCGCGCCGACGCTGGTGCTCGAAGAGGCCAACCGGCGTTCGGCGGAATCGTTCCGCGTGCGCTCGCAGATCACCCAGCGGGCTGCGGCACGCTTGGAAACAGCGTAGCGGCAGGTTCAGCCAGGCACAGCAATCCGGTGCCTGGCTTGGATGGCCTATTCTTCCTGGCGATACAGGACCATTCCGGCGTGATACAGCACGCCATCGCGGAAATCCCCGTCGGCGGTGAAACCCGTATCGTCGTGGTATTCGATATGGTCGTCCTGCAGCCAATAGTCGCCCTCATAGGCACTCTCCCGAGTGCCCCGCGCTTCGTCGTAGCGCCCGCCCGGAAGCAACCGATGGCGAATCACGCCATCGGCCGTCACCCACAGGCCGACGAATTTGTCCTGATCTCCAAATGCCTTTCTCACGGGACGTCTCCTAGTGGTCGCCAGGTTTTAAAATGGGCTGGCCGTCGGCCGCACCACCAATTCGCTGACGTCCACGTCTGCCGGTTGCTCGATCGCATAGGCAATTGCCCGAGCGATGGCCTCTGCGGGGATGGCGATCCTGCGGAACTCGCGCATCTCGGCCCGTCCGCCTTCGTCGGAAATGCTTTCCGCCAGTTCCGACTCGGTCACGCCGGGGGAAATCACCGTCACGCGGACATCCCCACCCACCTCCTGGCGCAGGCCTTCGGAAATCGCCCGTACGGCAAACTTGGTCGCGCAGTACACAGCGGCAGTCGGGCTGACGGTGTACGCACCGATGGAGGCAATATTGATGAACTGTCCGCTGCGCTGGCGCTGCATCAACGGCAGGCCGGCGGCAATGCCGTGGAGCACGCCACGGATGTTGACGTCGATCATGCGGTCCCACTCCTCGACCTTCAGCGCCTCAAGCTTGGAGAGCGGCATGACGCCGGCGTTATTGATGATCACGTCAAGCCCGCCGAATTTCTCGACGGCGAAATCGATCAGGCTCTGGACATCGTCGCGACGGGTCACGTCCACGGCTTTGCAGGCAGCCCGGTGACCGGCGGCTTCAAGTTCTTGCACCAGCGCTTGCAAGCGCTCCACGCGCCGGGCGCCAAGCACCACGCAAGCCCCGCGGGCCGCCAACAACCGTGCTGCCGCCTCACCAATCCCGCTGCTGGCGCCAGTGATGACCACTACTTTGTTTTGAATATCGGACATGATGGTTTCCTCGTCTGGATGCGTTGGCTCCCGGTGGGAGCGTTTTGACAGGTCCAGATTAGGAGGGTGTCAGGCGCTTCGGTTAGCCGGATTCTCCTGCGCATTTGCACGATCCTGTAACGATAACGCCTCTGGTCGTTACGGCTGCAATCAGTTTTACTAGCGCGATCCATTAAATTGGCCAGGGAGATTGATCGGCATGTCGGTATCCACGTCCATCACCATCACGCCCATTAACGGCGTAGATCGGCGTCGCGCCGAGCTGGCGAACCTGATGAAGCGCTTCGCACCGGAATATGGTGTCCACGCAACGGCCATCGAGGCCTTGCACCTGATCCGCAGCGATCAACCCACCGAGGCCTTGCACGTTGTGCACAAGCCCGGGCTGTGCGTAATTGTCCAGGGGCGCAAGGAAGTCACGCTGTCTGACGAGCGCTACGTTTACGATCCGCTCAATTACCTGGTGGTCTCTGTGACGCTGCCGCTGGCCGGCCAGGTGATCGAGGCCAGCCCCGAGCAACCGTACTTGTGCATACGCCTGGACATCGACCCGGCACAGATCTGCCAGTTGATCGCCGATGCCAGCCCAATTGGCGTACCGAGCGAAAGAGCCGATCGCGGATTGTTCCTGGACCGCATCGACGAGCCGCTGCTCGACGCAATGCTGCGTTTGCTGCGACTGCTCGACAGCCCGGACGACATCGCCACCCTCGCGCCACTGGCCCAGAAAGAGATTTTCTATCGACTGTTGCGAGGCGCCCAGGGCAGGCGGCTGCACGAAATCGCTATTCCTGACACACAGACCCACCGCATCAGCCGCGCCATCGAGTGGCTTAACACCCATTACGCCGAACCATTGAGCATCGACAGCCTGGCGCAGATGATCAATCTGAGTCCCTCGGCACTGCATCATCGCTTCAAGGCCGTGACCGCCATGAGCCCGTTGCAATACCAGAAACAGTTACGCCTGCAGGAAGCCCGACGACTGCTGCTGGCGGAGAACAGCGATGTTTCGTCAATCGGCTACAAGATGGGCTACGAGAGCCCCTCGCAGTTCAGCCGTGAATACAGCCGTCTATTCGGTGCCTCACCGAGCAAGGACGTCGCTCGCCTTCGCGCCCAGGCGTTGCAAGCGAGCACTGCCTGATTCTGCATACAAACAGGATCAGGCAAACCGAGGGCAGTATCCGACTAACGACCCTAGCCACCTCGCCCCTACTCTGAACCCATGCAGCAAGACAACCGTCCGGGCTGCAACGGGTTCAGCAGATTTCGACATCTGAACGACCCGGCACCCAACCCTTTGATACGACCGGAGTCATTGCCATGAAAACTTTCAATTCCTTGATCGCCGTTACCAGCCTTGTCCTGAGCGCCAGCGCTTTCGCATTGCCAAGCCAGCAACAGGATCGATTCTTTACCCAGTCGCCTGAGCCTTTGCAGTCAGTGGCAGCAGACGGCGCGGATCGCACTCCTGGCGGCCAGACTCTCGCTGCTGATGGCGCTGACCGCACCATCGGACGGCGCCTGGCATGACGGGGCTATCCTTTGGACGAAAAAAAACCCGCCTAGGCGGGTTTTTCAAGGACCAGATTGACTTCCTGTCAGGCACTCCATGCCGGGTCCCATCATCCATGACCCCAAGCACTCCCTGTACTCAGTGGATGGATATAGATTAGAGGGGATCAATAGGCAGAAAAAGACGAGAAAGCAGCGTCGCAACGTAAGCGTTTCGCTATGCGCCACTGTTACTTTTCTACAGGCGAAAAAAAAACCCGCCGAAGCGGGTTTTTCCAAGACCATTACGACTCCCTGTCGGTAGCCATCCTTGCAAGGTCGATCGTCCCTGATCCTGAGCACTTCCTGTGCTTCAGTGGATGAGGCTAGATTACGCGTCGGATCCAAAGTGAAACAGAGGACATAGCTACCAAGCCGTGTAAGACATTCGCCATATCACCCCTTCCGGAAACCCTTAGCCCGGTCAGGTAACCGGCGTTTGGTCCTTGGGATCGATCATGGCTTGTTCAGATACTCTTCAATATTGGCCATCTGTTCATCCCAACCACGACTGTCCATTCGGAAAGCCTTGAGTCGACGCGCCTCGGGAATGTCATTGAACCCCGACTCCACTACCTTCAGCAGAGTGCCACCGCCCATGTCTTCAAGCTCGAATTGCACACGCGTCTCGGACTCTTGGGAATAGTCGGTCTGCGGCTCCACAGCGTAAGGATGCCAGCGAAACGAGAACACTCGCTCGGGTTCGACACGCTCCACCAGCACATCCCACACAAGATGCTCATAACCCGGATAGGTAATCTGCCCTTGGGTGCGCTCACCGGCGACAAACCGCTTGCCCGCGAGATCCACGCCAAACCATTGGCCGAAGGCTTCAGCATTGGCCATGGCTCGCCAGACCTGCGAACGCGGCGCCTTCAACAAGATCTTTCTTTCGATACGATCAGATAGATGCATGGGTCGTCACCTCCTGTGTTCAACATTAGGCCTGTAAGACCACAAGGCCAACCGTAAAGTTGTATCAACGCCTTGTTTGGTTACACTCCTCCAGCAGTTTTTACCCCTCATGGAGAGCTTGATGATGTACACCCGTTTGTTGCTGCCCCTGATTCCGCTGTTGTTCATTGGCGCTGTCCAGGCTGACGTTTGTACCAACGCCACGACCCAAGGCGACATGAACCAGTGTGCAGCCCAAGAGACAAAGACCGCCGACAAGGAACTGAACAGTCTGTACAAACAGATCACAGCGCGTTTGAAAGACAATGCCGAGGCCAAGCAATTGCTGGTCAAGGCACAGCGAGCCTGGATTGACTTCCGTGACGCCGAATGCAGCTTTTCTGCTTCTGGTGTCGAAGGGGGGAGCGTCTATCCGATGATTCAGAATGACTGCATTACAGCCCTGACGAAGGCGCGAGTAGAGGCGTTCAAGACGTACCTCAACTGCGAAGAAGGAGACCTGAGCTGCCCGGTACCTGGGGCTTGATTGATGGTGTCCAAGAGGATATCCCTCAGGTCACCTTTTTTTAATAGAAAAAACAAAACCCCTACCTGCGTCAGCAGATAGGGGTTTCGGAATTTAATCTTGACGATGACCTACTCTCACATGGGGAAACCCCACACTACCATCGGCGATGCATCGTTTCACTTCTGAGTTCGGGATGGGATCAGGTGGTTCCAATGCTCTATGGTCGTCAAGAAATTCGGTAGCCAGCGCGTGCCTTGCGGTCACGTTCCAGCGAATGGGTATGCGATAGTTTGTGGGTTTTGACTCGAACTTTCGGTTCATCTCGTCTTCACACACCGCAATCTGGCGCCTTTCTCCGTTTCCAGAGCAGGATCAGCAAATTGCTTGGGTGTTATATGGTCAAGCCTCACGGGCAATTAGTACAGGTTAGCTCAACGCCTCACAGCGCTTACACACCCTGCCTATCAACGTCGTAGTCTTCGACGGCCCTTCAGGGGACTCAAGGTCCCAGTGAGATCTCATCTTGAGGCAAGTTTCCCGCTTAGATGCTTTCAGCGGTTATCTTTTCCGAACATAGCTACCCGGCAATGCCACTGGCGTGACAACCGGAACACCAGAGGTTCGTCCACTCCGGTCCTCTCGTACTAGGAGCAGCCCCTCTCAAATCTCAAACGTCCACGGCAGATAGGGACCGAACTGTCTCACGACGTTCTAAACCCAGCTCGCGTACCACTTTAAATGGCGAACAGCCATACCCTTGGGACCGGCTTCAGCCCCAGGATGTGATGAGCCGACATCGAGGTGCCAAACACCGCCGTCGATATGAACTCTTGGGCGGTATCAGCCTGTTATCCCCGGAGTACCTTTTATCCGTTGAGCGATGGCCCTTCCATACAGAACCACCGGATCACTAAGACCTACTTTCGTACCTGCTCGACGTGTCTGTCTCGCAGTCAAGCGCGCTTTTGCCTTTATACTCTACGACCGATTTCCGACCGGTCTGAGCGCACCTTCGTACTCCTCCGTTACTCTTTAGGAGGAGACCGCCCCAGTCAAACTACCCACCATACACTGTCCTCGATCCGGATAACGGACCTGAGTTAGAACCTCAAAGTTGCCAGGGTGGTATTTCAAGGATGGCTCCACGCAGACTGGCGTCCACGCTTCAAAGCCTCCCACCTATCCTACACAAGCAAATTCAAAGTCCAGTGCAAAGCTATAGTAAAGGTTCACGGGGTCTTTCCGTCTAGCCGCGGATACACTGCATCTTCACAGCGATTTCAATTTCACTGAGTCTCGGGTGGAGACAGCGCCGCCATCGTTACGCCATTCGTGCAGGTCGGAACTTACCCGACAAGGAATTTCGCTACCTTAGGACCGTTATAGTTACGGCCGCCGTTTACCGGGGCTTCGATCAAGAGCTTCGCGTTAGCTAACCCCATCAATTAACCTTCCGGCACCGGGCAGGCGTCACACCCTATACGTCCACTTTCGTGTTTGCAGAGTGCTGTGTTTTTAATAAACAGTCGCAGCGGCCTGGTATCTTCGACCGGCGTGGGCTTACGCAGCAAGTGCTTCACCCTCACCGGCGCACCTTCTCCCGAAGTTACGGTGCCATTTTGCCTAGTTCCTTCACCCGAGTTCTCTCAAGCGCCTTGGTATTCTCTACCCAACCACCTGTGTCGGTTTGGGGTACGGTTCCTGGTTACCTGAAGCTTAGAAGCTTTTCTTGGAAGCATGGCATCAACCACTTCGTCACCCAAAGGGTAACTCGTCATCAGCTCTCGGCCTTAAGATCCCGGATTTACCTAAGATCTCAGCCTACCACCTTAAACTTGGACAACCAACGCCAAGCTGGCCTAGCCTTCTCCGTCCCTCCATCGCAATAACCAGAAGTACAGGAATATTAACCTGTTTTCCATCGACTACGCTTTTCAGCCTCGCCTTAGGGACCGACTAACCCTGCGTCGATTAACGTTGCGCAGGAAACCTTGGTCT
>NZ_CP071645.1:4145000-5297500 GCF_051131995.1 Pseudomonas sp. Z1-29
GAAAGCGAACGTAGCCGTACGTAGGCATAAGATCCGCGGCGGCATTAAGGACGGGAATGAAACGAATCTTGATACTGATCGCCGTACTAGCGGTTACGGGCTGCGCGGCGACGTCGAAAACCGAAGTCAAACGCGGAAAAAAAGGCCTGCATATCAACTGCTCCGGCCTGTCCTCTTCCTGGGATCAGTGCAGGGCCAGCGCCGCCAACTCATGCGCGCCCAAAGGTTACAAAATCATCGCCAAATCAGGTGACGCCGTTGAGGAGCCTGGGGATTATCCTTTCGGGCTCAATCCAGCCGGATACACCAGCCGCAGCATGATCGTCATCTGCAAATAGGCGGCGCTTCAGCTGGACTGTCGTTCGGCCAGGCGATGGCTGATCTCGTCATGGCTGGACCTGAGAACCTCCTGCTGGAGCTCAGGCGCTGCCAGCATTCGCGCAACAACCAGCGCACCCACGCATTGAGACAGGATCGCCCAAGCCAGGCTATCGCTCTCAAGTATCCGCGCCCAGCTTTCGTGCAGGCGGCAGATCCAGCTTTGCGCGGCCTCACGCACCGACATATCCGAACGCGCAATCTCAGCCCCCAGAACCGGCAAGGCGCAACCAGCCTCGGGTTGCTCCACATGGCTCATGCTCAGGTACTGCTTGAGGCAACGCTCCAGTTTCATCGAGTCCATGACGCCGTTACCACTCAAGCGCTCCAGGCTCTGGCTCAACTCGCGCTCGACGATCGCCTTGAAAAGCTCATCCTTGGATGAGAAATGGCTGTAGAACGCCCCGCCGCTAAGACCGATCGCCTTCATCAGGCCATCTACCCCTACCGTCGAAAATCCTGATTTTTTGGCCGACATGGCACTGCTGGTCAGCAGTTTCTCTCGGGTTTCCATCTTGTGATTGGCTGAATAACGCATGTGCTTGCCTCTGGATGCTCATCTTGACGCTCGGCGAATCTTAGCATAACGTCCGTTTAGCTAACGACCGTTTACCAATGAGGCCAATCATGAATAACAAGAAGGTGGTACTGGTAGTGGGAGCTGGCGATGCTACTGGTGGCGCGATAGCCCGGCGTTTCGCTCGGGAAGGCTTCGTGGCCTGCGTCACTCGCCGCGACGCTGGCAAACTTGAAGCACTGGTCGACGAAATCCGTGCCCAGGGCGGTGAAGCCCACGGTTTTGCCTGCGACGCACGCAAGGAAGATGATGTGATCGCACTGATCGAGCAAATAGAGGTGCAGGTGGGCCCGATCGAAGCCTTTGTATTCAACATCGGCGCCAACGTGCCTTGCAGCATTCTCGAAGAGACGGCTCGCAAATATTTCAAGATTTGGGAAATGGCCTGCTTTTCAGGTTTCCTCAATGCTCGAGAAGTGGCCAGGCGCATGGTCAAACGCCAGCGCGGCACGATCCTGTTTACTGGCGCCACGGCAGGCTTGCGCGGAGCATCAGGGTTCGCCGCATTTGCGGGGGCCAAGCATGGCATCCGGGCCTTGGCCCAGAGCATGGCGCGAGAATTGGGGCCGATGAATATTCATGTAGCCCATGTTGTGGTGGATGGCGCCATCGACACTGACTTCATCCGCGATAATTTCCCGGAAAAGTACGCAACCAGGGCAGAAGACGGCATCCTCGACCCGGAGCACATCGCCGAGAACTATTGGTACCTGCATACCCAGCCGCGGGATGCCTGGACCTTCGAACTGGATCTGCGCCCCTGGAACGAACGCTGGTAAGTCTCCCTCACAACAATAAGAGAAGCGTAGCCATGAACAGATCCGTCGAGTTTTTTTTCGACCTGGGCAGCCCGACCACCTACCTGGCCTATACCCAATTGCCCGCGCTCTGCGCTGAAACCCATAGCGAGCTCATCTATCGCCCCATGCTTCTGGGCGGCGTATTCAAGGCAACGGGCAACGCGTCGCCCGTTACCGTGCCGGCCAAGGGGCCTTATCTGTTCCAGGACTTGAACCGTTTCGCCAAGCGCTACGATGTCGACTTCAAGCTCAACCCGCATTTTCCAATCAACACATTGCTATTGATGCGCGCCGTCACGGGCATGCAACTGCGTCATCCGGATCGTTTCGAGATTTTCACGAGCTGTCTGTTCCGGGCACTCTGGGTGAATGCCCGCAACCTCAACGACCCGGCAACAGTCGCGGCCGTGCTGGACGAAGGGGGTTTCGACCCTGCCTATGTGCTTGCCCTTACAGCCGACGAGCAGGTCAAGGAAACATTAAGGAGCACAACCGAAGAGGCCGTGCGCCGAGGTGTGTTCGGTGCGCCGAGCATGTTTGTCGGCAACGAGATGTTCTTTGGCCAGGATCGCCTGGACTTCGTCCGTGAAGCCCTCGGCTGACCCTATGCTTCAGATTGCCGCTGTCCGTGTGTTCAGCCATTGCAGCGCAGCGCCATCGAGCAGCGGACTCAAGCGACGCTGAACCTCGCCGTGGTAGGCGTTGAGCCAGTCCTTTTCGTTCTGGTTCAGCAACGACGGCTCCAGGCAGCGGGTGTCTATCGGGCACAACGTCAGGGTTTCGAATGCGAGGAATTCGCCGAACTCGCTGCTGCCCGCCTCCCGGCTCAACACCAGGTTCTCGATACGAACACCCCAGCGACCCGGGCGATAAGTACCCGGCTCGATGGACGTGATCATGCCCGGCTGCATGGCGGTCTGGGGTGCAGCGGCAGCCTGATAGGCAATGACTTGCGGGCCTTCGTGGACGTTGAGGAAATAGCCGACACCGTGGCCGGTGCCATGACCGTAATCCACCTGTTCAGCCCAGATCGGTGCCCGGGCGATGGCATCCAGCAGAGGCGAAAGAATGCCCTTGGGGAATTTGGCCCTGGACAAGGCAATTACGCCTTTGAGCACGCGGGTACAGTCACGCTTCTGCTCCGACGTCGGTGTCCCGACCGGCACCATGCGGGTGATATCGGTCGTACCGCCAAGGTACTGGCCGCCCGAATCGATCAACAGCAAGCCATCTCCCTCAATGACCGCGTGCGCCTCTTCGGTGGCGTGATAGTGAGGCATCGCGCCATTGGCATTAAACGCCGCGATGGTATTGAAGCTCAAGGAGACGAACTCCGGCCGGCGCTTGCGCGCTGCGGTCAGGTGCTCATCGATGGTCAGTTCAGTGATGCGCTCATGGCCCCAGGCACTTTCCAGCCAGGCAAAAAATTCGCAGAGCGCCGCTCCGTCCTGCTCCATGGCTCGACGGATGTGCTCGGCATCGGCCGGGCTTTTGCGCGATTTGGCCAGTGTTGTGGGGTTGAGCCCTTCGACGAGTTTCACGCCGCTGTCCAGATTGTCCAGCAAACCGACCGTGACCCGGGCCGGATCGACCTGCAGGCTCGCGCCGCTCGGCACTTCACGCAACGCAGTGGCCACTTCGCTGTAGTCGCGCAGCGTTACGCCGTCTTGCTCAAGAACAGAACGCAGCGCAGCGTCGACCTTGTTCAAATCCACATACAGCGTCGCCTGTTGCTGGCTGATCAGGGCAAAGGAGACGAATACCGGATTGAATGACACATCCGCGCCGCGCAGGTTGAACAGCCAGGCGATGTCGTCCAGGGTGGCGATGAAATGCCAATCCGCAGCACGCTCCTTCAGGGCTTCGCGCAACTGGACGATTTTCTCGACACGACCGATCGTGGCTTGCGGCGGCAAATGCGCGTAGACCGGTTGATCCGGCAGGCTCGGACGATCGGTCCAGGCTTGTGCGAGCAGATCGATGTCGGTACGCAACCGTGCGCCACGCTCTTGCAGCTTGCTGCTCAGGGTCCGCGCCGATGCCACCGCCATGACCGCACCATCGACCGCTACCGCCCGCCCTTCAGGCGTGTTTTCGGCCAGCCACTCCAACGGCCCGGGCTTTCCGGGGATGAGTTTGACCAGCTCGATGCCGCTGCCTTCCAGTTCGCTGGTGGCTTGTTCCCAGTAACGACTGTCCGCCCAGACCCCGGCGAAATCCGCGGTCACGATCAATGTACCGACCGAGCCATGGAACCCGGACAACCATTGGCGCCCTTGCCAGTACCCCGGCAGATACTCCGAAAGATGCGGGTCGGCGGAAGGCACCAACAGCGCATGGATGCCATCCTGGCTCATCAATTGGCGAATTCGGGCCAGGCGCTGGGGAACCTGTCCCGGGGTCGAAGGCTGGGTACTCATCATCACTCCTGCTAATCAATTTTATTGTTCGGTGCCGAATGCGTTCGGCTCGGGGGTTGCCGCCCAGAAGGCCGGCGCGGCAACACAGGCGGCCTTGATCAATCGCACCGCCTCATCAATATCCTGTTCGCTGGTAAAGCGCCCCAGGCTCAAACGAATGGTCCGCCCGGCCGCGCGTGCATCATGCCCAAGGGCGAGCAACACGTGGGATGGAGTGTTTTGCGCCGAGTTGCAAGCCGAGGTCGCGGAGAATGCCATCGATGCGCCCAGCGTCGCCGGGTTGAAGTCACCTTCGTTGAACGTCAGGCTCACCGTATGGGGAATGCGACAGTTGGCACTGCCATTCATACACACACCGGGCAAAGCCAGCAAAGGTTCAAGCAAACGATTGCGCAGTCGGGCGATGTCGGCGAGTTCTTCCTCAAAGGCCTGCGCCGCCAGCTCGAATGCTGCGCCCATCGCGGCAATCTGATGGGTCGCCAAGGTCCCGGAGCGCAAGCCACCTTCATGACCGCCGCCATGGATCTGGGCCGACAGCCGCGGGCGCGCGCGATCACCGACATAAAGTGCGCCGATCCCCTTGGGGCCGTAGATCTTGTGTGCGGAAAACGACATCAGGTCCACCGGCCACCGGGCCAGGTCGATGCTCACTTTTCCCGCACCCTGGGCCGCGTCCATATGAAACAACGCGCCATGCTCTCGAACGATCTCGCCAATGGCGATGGCGTCATTGACCGTGCCCAACTCGTTATTGACCAGCATCAGCGACACCAGGAAAGTGTCTTCGCGCAGCGCCTCGCGAACCGCTTGCGGGTCGATCAGGCCATCAGCGCACGGCGCCAGCCAGGTTACCGCGACGCCACTTTCCTCGAGCTGCCTGACCGTATCGAGAACGGCCTTGTGTTCGATCAGGCTGGTAATGACGTGGCCGCCACGCGCTTCACGCGCCTGGGCCACGCCCTTGAGGGCCAGGTTATTGGATTCGGTGGCGCCGGAAGTCCAGACGATTTGTCCGGCCTGAGCCCCCACCAACCGAGCCACCTGCTGGCGCGCCAGTTCCACCGAGCGCCGGGCCTCCTGGCCGAAGGCATGGGAGCTGGAGGCCGGGTTACCGAAGTTACCGTCGAAACCCAGGCATTGGACCATGACCTGGATCACGCGCTCATCCACCGGGGTGGTGGCGGCGTAATCAAAATACAAAGGACGCTTATTCATAAGGAAGCTCGCAGAATCTGTTCCAAGACCAGATGCCCTCGTTGGGTTCGAGACATAGCTTTAACTGATCAAGACCTTAAAAGAAGTCGGACTTCATTTAAAAGTGCGTAGGAACGCTCCTGAAACAGCGAGCTTAGCAGGCATCGCGTTGAAGCTCAGCCCTTAACTCACGCTTTCGAGCAACAACGGATACAGCGACGCGACCAACAGCAGCGCCATGCCCCAGTTGAAGACACGCAGCCACCGGCGATCCTGCAACAAGTTGCGCAGCAGGCTGCCGCAGACTACCCACAGGCTGACGCTAGGCAGGTTGATCAACGCAAACACCGCCGCGATCACCACCACATTGAAAAAGTAACCTTGCAGAGGCGTATAGGTGCTGATGGCGCCGATGGCCATGATCCAGGCCTTTGGGTTGACCCATTGGAACGCTGCTGCGCCCCAGTAGCTGATCGGCTTGTTCTCACCCGCGCCGCCGTCCGAGACAGGACCGGAGTGGGCGATTTTCCAGGCCAGGTATATCAGATATGCCGCACCGACGTAGCGCAGCACGGTGTAGAGCAGCGGATATGTCTGGAACACCGCGCCCAGCCCAAGGCCCACCGCCAGGACCAGGGAAAAGAAGC
Organism: Pseudomonas sp. Z1-29; assembly: GCF_051131995.1. NCBI lineage: Bacteria > Pseudomonadati > Pseudomonadota > Gammaproteobacteria > Pseudomonadales > Pseudomonadaceae > Pseudomonas > Pseudomonas sp. Z1-29. Next base: position 4,151,017 of record NZ_CP071645.1, read on the forward strand.
CGCAAGTGATGCCGAGCATGTGCGGGATGGTCCGGTTGAAGCCGAAATTCACACCCGAGGCCAGCAACATGGTGTTGTTGGGGCCGGGCGTTATCGAGGTCACCAGGGCAAACAGGGCGAAGCCCAGCAGCAGGTCAAGCGAGAGGGTCATGGCAGGTCAATCCGTCGGGGCAGTCAGGAGTTGACCCTACCCCACGTCCCGGCGCAAACCCATGGACAGTTAGGCAAAACTTCTAGCGGTACAGTCTCAGCTCGACCGGCCCGGTGCCTGGACTGTCTGCTCGGCGCTCATCTCGCCGCGCTCGTCGAAGCCGACGTTTTTCTGCGAAGGACCGAGCAATTCGGCTTTCTTCGCATGGTATTCATCAAACGAAAGCCCCCGCCGATTCAAGGCTTCGAGGGCCAGCTCACGGGATTCCTCGGCGGTGTAAGGACGCAGCTCCGGGGACGACGAAGCGCAACCGCTCAATACGGTGACAGTCAACAGCAACAAGACAGCAAGGATACGATTCATGGCGGGTGTCCGATGTTCAGTTGGGCGATGAACAAAGGCTACCCGCCGGCACTTGGCGGCAGAAATCAACGCTTTTGATAATGGGTATCGCCCTCTCGGATCTCCCGTTGCGCTTGGTTGACCAACGGGCAATGCAACGCATCGTCCAGGCTGCGCTCGATGTTGCGCAGCACCTGGAACGAGCCAAACGTCACCGCTTTGGCCCGATGCGCCTGGATGAACTGCCAGAAACTTTCCTCACCATTCTCAACGCTGCGGAACGCCGCTTCACCCGCCTCGCGGGTTTGCCATTGCAGGTAATTAAGCACCCGACGTCCGTCCTCGCTGACCTGGATACTGGCATTGAGGAAACCCGAATGATCACGAGCCAGGCGCTCGGTCTGCGCTGACAGGGCGTTGACCAGCGTCTGCTGCCACTGAGGCTCGATGTCGAACTCGATCAACTGCGTGAAGCTGCGATGACCACTTGGCGATTGCATGAAAAGTCCCCCGTTCAGGTAAGGCGGATCTTGCGATCCAAAGGCCTGCAGGGTAAAACCTCCAGTTAAGTCAAGGTCAAGCGGTGATTCAGGTGACGACGTCGATCAACATTCACAAGGAACTGACCGTCGGCCAGGTGGCCGCCCGCAGCGGCGTGGCGGTCACCGCGCTGCACTTCTATGAAACCAAGGGCCTGATCAAAAGCACGCGCAACCCGGGCAACCAACGTCGTTACCCCCGGGCCGTCCTGCGGCGCGTGGCGCTGATCAAAGTCGCCCAGCGCCTGGGCATACCCCTGGCGGAAATTGGCGAGGCGCTGAAAAACCTGCCGGACAACCGTGCGCCCACGGCGACCGACTGGAAGACCCTGTCAGCGCAGTGGAGTCGGAACCTGGATGAGCGGATCAACCAGCTGATCGCATTGCGAGACCGGCTCGACGGTTGTATCGGCTGCGGTTGCCTGTCGATGGAACATTGTCCGCTGCGCAACCAGGGTGATGTGCTCGGCAAGCGTGGGCCAGGGGCGCATTTGCTGGAATCCTGAGATGTTCGTCGGCCTATGAGTCCCGCCGTGGTTGCGTGGAAGATGCTTGGGGCCGCTGCGCAACCCAGCGGGAGCGAGCTCCCTCGCCACCAGAAGACCGAGCGCCTGTTCGAGAACGCGAAACATTTTCTTTCATCTTCCCTTTCAGGATTCCGGCTGCTCGTTCGTCTTAATTAGATGCAGCAGGCCGCGTCGGCAAAAGCCACGGCCGGCTTTTCCAGGTTTCATGGTGTTGCGAAGCCCGCGACACGGAACCTTTCATCGAATCAAGACGCTCAATCATGTCGAAGAAGTCCCGCTCCAAACTCTGGTTCCTGGTTCACAGCTGGCTGGCGTTGCCCATCTGGTTTTTCGTTCTGATCGTTTGCGTCACCGGTACGCTGGCGGTGGTCAGCCAGGAGATCGTCTGGCTGGTCAATCCGGAAATGCGCGCCAGCAAGCCCGCCGATGATGCGCCGTTGCTCAGCTACGACCAGGTCGTTGCCGCCATCAAGCAAGCCCAGCCCCTGACTCAGGTGCAAAACATTGTGCGTCCGGACGAGTCGCACTTCGCCCTGGAGGTCAAGGTCACCTACCCCGACGGTCGCCCCGACACTGTTTACGTCAACCCCTACAGCGGCGTCATCCAGGGCTCGGCACCGGCCTTCAACTTCAGGGGGTTCACCCGTGCATTGCATGGCTGGTGGCTGGTGCCGTTCACCAACGGCTACAGCTGGGGCTGGTACCTGGTGTCCTTCCTCGGCCTGCCGATGCTCGCGTCGTTGGTGACTGGGCTGGTTGTCTATAAACGTTTCTGGAAAGGTTTTTTCAGCCCGACCCTGCGTATTCGCCACGGGGCCCGCATTTTCTGGGGCGACTTCCATCGGCTCAGCGGCATCTGGTCGATCTGGTTCATTGCCGTCATTTCCATCACCGGCACCTGGTTCCTGATCGAGGCCACGCTGGCCGATAACGGTATTTCCATCTCCAGTGCTCCGGTGGTCCCGGTGGTGGCCCGGGAAAACGTTCCGCTGTCGGCGGGTGGTACGCCTCCGCCGCAACTGAACCTGGACCGCGCCATCGAAATTGCCCAGCAGCGAATCCCGGGCCTGGAAGCGAGTTTCGTCAGCCTGCCCGGCAATGCCTACAGCCATCTGGAAGTCGGCGGACGCGGCTGGTATCCGCTGATGTTCCAGACGGCGACCATCAATCCCTACAACGGTGATGTCGACGCTTCCCGATTGTTGTCGGATCGCACGGCGCTGGAGTTCGTGACCGAATCCATGCGCCCGCTGCACACCGGGGATTTCGGTGGCCTCTGGATCAAGCTCATCTGGTGTTTCTTCGGCCTGGTGCTGAGCATGATGGTCCTCAGCGGTCTGCTGATCTGGACCAAACGCACGGCGCTGGCGACCGCCAACGCCCTCAAGCGCAATCAGAAACCTGTGCGGCCAGCCCAAACCACGCCGCAACTGCAGCCTTCCATGCACCGTGACTCACCGGAGGGCAGCCTGTGAACCCGTCCACTACGACAACATCACCGTCACGCCTGGGCCAGTTCTGGCATAAATGGCGTTTCCATATCAACGTGCTGTTGCTGCTGATTCCCCTGGGTTTCATGCCCAAGTACCTGTCGGAGGCCGCGTTGTTCCGAGGCGACGGCGGGCTTGGCGAGCGGGAAGTCGGCGAAGTCCAGGTGGGCCCCTGGAGCTTGCGCCTGGCGGAGTTTCGCAACGAAGCGCCACGCACCCAGGGCCCCGCCGGGCCGATGAAACACTTCAACGCCGCCCTGTGCCAGCGCTGCATCAGCGAGGTTAAAGCCACCTATCTGCGCATCGGCAAGCCCCGCAGCCTGCGGGCCGCCGGGGTGATTTTCTTCGGCTCGCCCTATCGCATGGGCGCCTTGTTGCCGGTGCCGAAAAAGACCCAGCCAGACGCCGAACTGTGGATCACCCTCGAAGGCTGGGACGGCTCGATGCATCAAGCTTCCATCCCCCTGAGCCAGGCCTCCCCGGCCACCGTCGCCTGGTTGCAATCCCAAGGAGCCCGACCATGAACCTCCGCGCCTCTTTCAACAGCCTGGCGCTGCTGCTCTGCGCAGGCTTGAGCACCAGCGCCCAGGCCCACAATCCGATGTGCGAATGCAAGGCTATCGACGCTGAACAGATCCAGTGTACTGGCGGTTTTTCCGATGGCAGCGGCGCCCCCGGAGTGACGCTGGACGTGATCGGCTACGACGAAACCATCCTGGTCCCCGGCAAGCTCGGCGCCGACTCGACGTTGACCTTCAAGAAACCCAACGCCGAGTTCTACGTACTTTTTGACGCCGGCCCCGGCCACGTCGTGGAAATCGACCAAGCCGACATCGAGGCCCCATGAGCGCACCCACCACCCAGGTCATCCGCCCCGCCGGTGCCGGCCACGAAACCCTATACGTGCTGTTGCTGTGCCTGATTATCCTGCTGGGCGCCGGTTCGGTCGTGGCCTGGCATGGGGAGACCCGGGATGTTGCCCACCTGGACGCCCATCAGCTGGACGCACGCCGCGACCTCAGCGCCGCCGAGCAAGGCATTTATGCCGATCTGCGGGTGACATTGGATGAGATCCGGATCCTGCGCGAAAGCGAGCAAGCCCTCCCCGGTCCGCAAGCCCTGGCCGATGAAGGCTTCGCCCCGTTCGCCCAGGACGCCAGTTCCGTCAGCCGCGGCGGCCATGCCTGGCAATTGCTGGCAGACCGAGCCTACTTCGGCGCGAGCGCCAATTCGTCCGTCGCGGGCTCCTTTCTGATGCGCATCAGCGAAGTGCCCGATGCGTCCCCGGACATCTGGCTCAACCGCAACAACCCTCCGACCACACCCGGCGCATTGGATGACGCCGCCTTGTCCGCCGCCGGCTGGCAACAGATCGTCGCGCAATTCGACGCTGGCGTAACCCGCCAGCATCGGCATTGACCCCACGCCTTCATTCCAGAGAAGACCGCTTGCCCATGTCTATTGCACCTTCACGCCGCCCCTTGCTGCGCCTGCTGCTGATCGGCCTGCTCGCCTGCCTGTTCACTCCAATGGCCAGCGCCGAAACGGCCAAGCGCCTGCGCATCGGCATCACCCTGCACCCTTATTACAGCTACGTGGCCAACATCGTCGGCGACAAGGCCGAGGTGGTGCCGTTGATCCCGGCCGGCTTCAACCCTCACGCCTATGAACCCCGCGCCGAGGACATCAAGCGCATCGGCGGGCTCGATGTGATCGTGCTCAACGGCGTGGGTCACGACGATTTCGCCGACCGCATGATCGCCGCCAGCGAAACCCCGGACGTGAAGGTGATCGAGGCCAACGAGAACGTCCCCTTGCTTGCCGCCACCGGAACCGCGGCGCGGGGCGCGGGTAAAGTCGTCAATCCGCATACGTTCCTGTCCATCAGCGCCTCCATTGCCCAGGTCAACAACATCGCCCGGGAACTGGGCAAGCTCGACCCGGACAACGCCAAGACCTACACGCAGAACGCCCGGGCCTACGGCAAGCGCCTGCGGCAGATGCGCGCCGCCGCCCTGGCCAAGCTGACCCAGGCGCCGAACGCCGAGCTGCGGGTCGCCACGGTACACGCCGCCTACGATTACCTGCTGCGCGAATTCGGCCTGGAAGTGACTGCCGTGGTCGAACCGGCCCATGGAATCGAGCCAAGCCCCAGCCAGTTGAAAAAGACCATCGACCAGCTGCGTGAGCTGGACGTGAAGGTGATCTTCTCGGAGATGGATTTTCCATCCACCTACGTCGACACCATCCAGCGTGAATCGGGAGTAAAGCTGTACCCGCTGTCGCACATTTCCTACGGCGACTACAGCGCCGAGAAATACGAAAAGGAAATGACCGGCAACCTCGACACCGTGGTCCGGGCGATCCAGGAGTCCGGCGCATGACGGCCCGGGAACCCCTCATCCAGCAACATGTCGGCCCGATGATCGAGTTCGCCGACATCAGCCTGAACCTTGGGCGCACCGCGATTCTCGACAATGTGGCCTTTCAGGTACAAGCCGGCAGCATCCATGCATTGGTCGGCCCTAACGGCGGCGGCAAGAGTTCGCTGATCAAGACCTTGCTTGGACAGATGCCGCACCAGGGGCGCTTGAGCCTGCAATGGCCGGGCGAACCCGGCGTCATCGGCTACGTGCCCCAGGCGCTGGAATTCGACCGGGGCCTGCCCATGACGGTGGACGACTTCATGGCGGCCATGTGTCAGCGGCGCCCGGCCTTCCTCGGTTTGAGCAAGCATTATGCTGGCGCCATCGGTCAGGCCCTCGAGCGGGTCGGCCTGCAGGACAAGCGCAAGCGACGCATGGGCGCGCTGTCCGGTGGCGAGCGTCAGCGGGTATTGCTGGCCCAGGGATTGATTCCGCCGCCGCAACTGCTGGTACTGGATGAACCCATGTCGGCTTTGGACGAAGCCGGCATCCAGGTATTCGAACGCTTGCTGCAGGACTGGCGCCAGGCCGGCATTACCGTGCTCTGGATCGAGCACGACCTGGAAGCCGTCGGACGCCTGGCCGATCACGTCACCGGGCTGAATCGACGGGTGTTGTTCGACGGCCCGCCGCGCCAGACCCTGACCCCGGAACGGCTGCTGACGCTGTTTTCGACCCATCCACGTGCCAACGGGAGCGCCGCCTGATGAGTTATGAAGCCTTCCGCCTGATGGTCCAGGGTTGGGCCTCCTCCGGTTACCTGCCCGAGGCGCTGGCCTATGGTTTTGTGGTCAACGCCTTGCTGGCCGGGCTGTTGATCGGCCCGGTGCTGGGCGGCCTCGGCACGCTGGTGGTGGTCAAGCGCTTTGCGTTTTTCTCCGAAGCGGTGGGCCATGCGGCGCTGACCGGCGTGGCCGTCGGCATCCTGCTCGGCGAACCCTACACCGGGCCCTACGGCAGCCTGTTCGGCTACTGCCTGCTGTTCGGCATCCTGCTCAATTACCTGCGCAACCGCACCGGCCTGGCCCCGGATACGTTGATCGGCGTCTTCCTCTCGGTGTCCCTGGCCCTGGGCGCGAGCCTGCTGCTGATCCTGGCGGGCAAGATCAATGTGCACATCCTGGAAAACGTGCTGTTCGGCTCAGTGCTGACGGTCAACGGCAATGATCTCGCGGTGCTGGCGGTGGTCGGTTCGCTGGTGATGGCGCTGGCGCTGCCGCTGTACAACCGGATCATGCTCGCCAGCTTCAACCCGCAGCTGGCGGCGGTACGCGGGGTGGCGGTTAAGACGCTGGACTATCTGTTCGTGGTCTTGGTGACGCTGATCACTGTGGCGGCGGTGAAAGTCATCGGCGCGATCCTGGTGGGTGCGTTGCTGGTGATTCCGGCCGCGGCCGCGCGTTTGCTCAGCCAATCGTTGAAAGGTTTTTTCTGGTGTTCGGTGCTTATCGCGACCGTCAGCACCTTATGCGGGATCCTGGCGCCGATCGTTTTCGACCTGCCGATCCCGTCCGGTGCCGCAATCATTCTGGTGGCCGGCATCGCCTTCGCCCTGAGCGCCATCGCCCGTGGCGTCGTCCCCCATCTGAAAGGGAATCTTGGATAAATGGTTTTTTCATTACGGCAATTGGTCTGGGCTCTAGCCCTCGGCGGCGCAGTGATTACCTCGCCGATGGCCGCCGAAAAGATCCAACTACTGGCCTCGCTGCCCGTCACCTACGGATTGGGCGAGGCCTTGCTCAAGGGCACCGACGTCAGCCTGGCCCGGGCCGCTCCGGACAATCTTCCCGGCACCCGACAAAGCGCCTATTTCAGTGGCCGTGGCGCCCCGGCCCTGAGCAAGCTGGCCGGCGAGGCCGACGCGGTGATCGGGCTGCGTTCGCTCTGGCCGGACGATCCGCTGTACCCCATGGCCCGCCGCAGCAATATCCGTATCGTTGAAATCGACGCTGCTCGTCCGGTGGACGGCGCCCTGCCCGGCATCGCCATACAGCCGGGCATGACCGACGGCCTGGCGAGCCAGCCGTGGATGGCCAGCCACAATCTGGGGCGGATGGCCGACGTGATCGCTGCTGATCTGGTGCGCCTCGTCCCGGCGGACAAACCGAAAATCGATGCCAACCTGGCGGCACTCAAGCAGCGCCTGCTCAAGCTCAGCGCCGACAGTGAAAAGCGCCTCGCCAGCGCCGACAACCTGAGCGTGGTCAGCCTGAGCGAGCACTTCGGTTACTTGATCAGTGGCTTGAACCTGGATGGCATCAGCACCGATGCCCGCCCCGACGCCGAATGGACAGCCGAAGCCCTGAAGCAACTGACAGCCACGCTCAAGGAAAACGATGTCGCGCTGGTGCTGCATCACCGACAGCCGCCGGAAGCTGTGAAAGCGGCCCTCGCCGAAGGCGGTAGCCAACTGCTCGTGCTGAGCACCGACGGTGCCGATCCGGTGGCGGAACTGGAAAACAACGTGGAGCTGGTCGTCACCGCACTGACGAAAGGCTGACAGCCATCCCCTGTGGGAGCGAGCCTGCTCGCGAAGGCGTCGACACATCCAACATCGATGCCAGCTGACACACCGCTTTCGCGAGCAGGCTCGCTCCCACATTTTTGATCGAGGGCGGACCCGGATTCCGGGCCCACTGGGCATCCCCTGTGGGAGCGAGCCTGCTCGCGAAGGCGTCGACACATCCAATATCGATGCCAGCTGACACACCGCTTTCGCGAGCAGGCTCGCTCCCACAGGTTTTGTGTTATTTCTCAAGCAACGAGTTAGAAAACATCCCCCGGCACCCGCACAAACCCTTCCATCAACACCCGCGCGCTGCGGCTCATGATGGCTTTTTTCACGGTCCATTCGCCATTGACTACGCTCGCCTCGGCGCCAACGCGCAAGGTGCCGGACGGGTGGCCGAAGCGCACCGCGTTGCGTTCGACGCCACCGGCCGCGAGGTTGACCAGGGTGCCGGAAATCGCCGCGGCGGTGCCGATAGCGACAGCGGCGGTGCCCATCATGGCGTGGTGCAGCTTGCCCATGGACAACGCCCGAACCAGCAAGTCGACGTCACCCGCCGCCACGGTTTTACCGCTGGATGAAAGGTAATCCGCCGGCGGCGCGACAAACGCCACTTTCGGCGTGTGCTGGCGCTGGGCAGCTTCGTCCAGGTGCTTGATCAGGCCCATGCGCAACGCGCCATGGGCACGAATCGTTTCAAACATCGCCAGCGCCTTGGGATCGCCGTTGATGGCGCCCTGCAATTCGGTGCCGGTGTAACCGACATCCCGGGCGTTGATGAATATCGTCGGAATGCCTGCGTTGATCAGCGTCGCCTTGAGCTTGCCGACACCGGGCACTTCCAGGTCGTCCACCAGGTTGCCGGTAGGAAACATCGAACCACCGCCGCCCTCTTCCTCGGCCGCCGGGTCCATGAACTCCAGTTGCACTTCAGCGGCCGGAAAGGTCACGCCGTCGAGTTCGAAGTCACCGGTTTCCTGCACCGCGCCGTCGGTGATCGGTATATGGGCGATGATCGTCTTGCCGATGTTCGCCTGCCAGATCCGCACCACGGCCATACCGTCCTGCGGGATACGGCTGGCATCCACCAGACCGCTCCCGATGGCAAACGCCCCCACCGCCGCCGACAGGTTGCCGCAGTTGCCGCTCCAGTCCACGAACGGCTTGTCGATGGATACCTGGCCGAACAGGTAATCGACGTCGTGATCAGCCCGTGTGCTCTTGGACAGGATCACGGTCTTGCTGGTGCTGGACGTCGCACCGCCCATGCCATCGATCTGCTTTTCGTACGGATCGGGGCTACCGATCACCCGCAGCAGCAGCACATCCCGGGCCGGGCCGGGAACGCGCGCCGCTTCGGGCAGGTCTTGCAGGCTGAAGAACACGCCTTTGCTGGTGCCGCCACGCATATAGGTCGCGGGGATCTTGATTTGAGGCGAGTGAGCCATGTGCTCCAACTCCTGAAAAAATGGGTGGCCAGAAAACCGGCCACCCGAGCGTTTTAAACGGCAATCGCCGATTCAAGGAAATCCTGGGCGAAGCGTTGCAGCACGCCCCCGGCTTCGTAGATCGACACTTCCTCGGCGGTATCGAGGCGGCAGGTCACCGGCACTTCGACGCGTTCAGCATTTTTGCGCGTGATGACCAGGGTCAGCGTCGCCCGCGGGGTGCGCTCGCCGATCACGTCATAGACTTCGCTGCCGTCGATGCCAAGCGTCTTGCGATCCGTGCCGGGTTTGAACTCCAGCGGCAACACGCCCATACCCACCAGGTTGGTGCGGTGGATGCGCTCGAAACCTTCGGCAACGATCGCCTCGACACCGGCCAGGCGCACGCCCTTGGCCGCCCAGTCCCGGGACGAACCCTGGCCGTAGTCGGCGCCGGCGATGATGATCAACGGCTGCTTGCGTTCCATGTAGGTTTCGATGGCTTCCCACATGCGCATGACCTTGCCTTCCGGTTCGACCCGAGCCAGGGAGCCCTGCTTGACCTTGCCGTCCTCAACGACCATTTCGTTGAACAATTTCGGGTTGGCAAAGGTGGCCCGTTGCGCGGTCAGGTGATCGCCGCGGTGGGTCGCGTAGGAGTTGAAGTCTTCTTCCGGCAGGCCCATTTTCGCCAGGTATTCACCCGCGGCACTGTCGAGCATGATGGCGTTGGACGGCGACAGGTGATCGGTGGTGATGTTGTCCGGCAGCACCGCCAGCGGACGCATGCCCTTGAGCGGCCGCGCACCGGCCAACGCGCCTTCCCAATACGGCGGACGACGGATATAGGTGCTTTGCGGGCGCCAGTCGTACAGCGGGGTCACTTTCGGCCCGGTGTCTTCCTGGATGGCGAACATCGGGATGTACACCTGGCGGAACTGCTCGGGCTTCACCGAAGCCTTGACCACCGCGTCGATTTCCTCGTCGCTCGGCCAGATGTCCTTGAGGCGGATTTCCCGGCCGTCCACCACACCCAGCACATCCTTCTCGATGTCGAAACGGATGGTCCCGGCGATGGCATAAGCCACCACCAATGGCGGCGACGCCAGGAACGCCTGCTTGGCGTACGGGTGAATCCGCCCGTCGAAGTTGCGGTTACCCGACAAGACGGCGGTGGCGTACAGGTCACGGTCGATGATTTCCTGCTGGATCACCGGGTCCAGCGCGCCGGACATGCCGTTGCAGGTAGTACAGGCGAACGCGACCACGCCAAAACCCAGTTGCTCAAGTTCAGACGTCAGGCCCGCTTCATCCAGGTACAACGCGACGGTTTTCGAGCCCGGTGCGAGGGATGACTTGACCCACGGCTTGCGCGCCAGGCCCAGGCGATTGGCGTTGCGCGCCAGCAAACCGGCGGCGATCACGTTGCGCGGGTTGCTGGTGTTGGTGCAACTGGTGATCGCCGCGATGATCACCGCGCCGTCGGGCATTTGCCCGGGCACATCGTCCCACTGGCCAGAAATGCCTTTGGCAGCCAGATCGGACACCGCGACACGGGCGTGCGGGTTGCTCGGACCGGCCATGTTACGCACCACCGAGGACAGGTCGAAGGTCAGACCGCGCTCATATAACGCGCCTTCCAGGCTGTCAGCCCAGAGGCCGGTGGTCTTGGCGTAATGTTCGACCAACTGCACTTGCTGGTCTTCGCGGCCGGTGAGCTTCAGGTAATCGATCGTTTGCTGATCGATATGGAACATCGCTGCCGTGGCGCCGTATTCCGGGGCCATGTTGGAGATCGTCGCGCGATCCCCCAGGGTCAGGGCGCGGGCGCCTTCGCCGAAGAACTCCAGCCAGGCCCCGACGACTTTCTGCTTGCGCAGGAATTCGGTCAGCGCCAGCACCATGTCGGTGGCAGTGATGCCCGGTTGCAACTTGCCGGTCAGCTCGACGCCGATGATTTCCGGCAGGCGCATCCACGAGGCGCGACCGAGCATGACGCTTTCGGCTTCCAGGCCACCGACACCGATCGCGATCACACCCAGGGCATCGACGTGAGGCGTGTGGCTGTCGGTGCCTACGCAAGTGTCGGGGAACGCCACGCCGTCACGCTGCTGGATGACGGGAGACATTTTCTCCAGGTTGATCTGGTGCATGATCCCATTGCCCGGCGGGATCACGTCGACGTTCTTGAAGGCCTTCTTGGTCCAGTTGATGAAGTGGAAGCGGTCTTCGTTGCGGCGGTCTTCGATGGCGCGGTTCTTGGCGAACGCCTGCGGATCAAAACCGGCGCTCTCTACCGCCAGCGAGTGGTCGACGATCAGTTGGGTCGGCACCACCGGATTGACCTGCGCCGGGTCGCCGCCTTGCAGAGCGATGGCGTCGCGCAGACCGGCCAGGTCGACCAATGCGGTCTGGCCGAGGATGTCATGGCAGACCACGCGTGCCGGGAACCAGGGGAAATCCAGGTCGCGCTTGCGCTCGATCAGTTGCAGCAGCGATTCGCGCAGCGTCGCCGGATCGCAGCGGCGCACGAGGTTTTCCGCCAGCACGCGGGAGGTGTACGGCAGGCCATCGTAGGCGCCAGGCCGAATGCCATCCACGGCCGCGCGAACGTCGAAATAATCCAGCGAAGTGCCGGGCAGCGGTTTGCGAAATTCTGTGTTCATCGTCAGGACTCGGGTCACGGTGGTTTCAGGAGAGGGCCGGCCTTGAAACACCCCCGACCCCTGTGGGAGCGAGCTTGCTCGCGATAGCGGTGTATCCGTCGACATCAATGTTGAATGTCAGTGCGCAATCGCGAGCAAGCTCGCTCCCACAGGGTTTCGGGGTGATCCAGTGCCTGCGGCTAACCCTCCAGCTCAGCGTTGTTCGATTGGCACGAACTTGCGCTGTTCGACGCCGGTGTATTCGGCGCTCGGTCGGATGATGCGGTTGTTGGCACGTTGTTCGAACACATGGGCGGCCCAGCCGGTCAGGCGCGAGCAGACGAAGATCGGCGTGAACAGCTTGGTCGGGATGCTCATGAAGTGGTACGCCGAGGCATGGTAGAAATCGGCGTTGGGGAACAGTTTCTTCTGCTCCCACATGGTCTTGTCGATAGCTTCGGAAACCGGGAACAGCACCGTGTCGCCGACTTCATCGGCGAGCTTTTTCGACCAGCCCTTGATCACCTCGTTGCGCGGGTCGTTGTCCTTGTAGATGGCATGGCCGAAGCCCATGATCTTGTCCTTGCGCGCGAGCATGCCGAGGGTGCCCTCGATGGCTTCTTGCGGCGAGCTGAAACGCTCGATCATTTCCATCGCCGCCTCGTTGGCGCCACCGTGCAACGGGCCGCGCAGCGAGCCGATGGCAGCGGTGATGCAGGAGAACAGGTCGGACAATGTCGAAGCACAAACCCGCGCGGTAAAGGTCGAGGCGTTGAATTCGTGCTCGGCGTAAAGGATCAGCGACACGTTCATCACCTTGACGTGCAACTCGCTCGGCTTTTTGCCGTGCAGCAGATGCAGGAAGTGGCCGCCAATGGAGACTTCATCGGTTACGCATTCGATGCGCTGGCCTTCGTGGCTGAAGCGATACCAGTAGCACATGATCGCCGGGAACGCGGCCAGCAGACGATCGGTCTTGTCGTGCTGCTGGGAGAAATCCTGCTCGGGCTCCAGGTTGCCGAGGAACGAGCAGCCCGTGCGCATCACATCCATCGGATGGGCGTCGGCGGGAATGCGTTCCAGCACTTCTTTCAAGGCTTGGGGCAGGTCGCGCAACTGGCGCAGTTTGCCCGTGTAGGCGTCCAGCTGTGCCTGGGTCGGCAGCTCGCCGTACAGCAGCAGGTAGGCCACCTCTTCGAATTGCGCGTCAGCCGCCAAGTCGCGAACGTCGTAGCCGCGATAGGTCAGCCCGGCGCCTGACTGGCCCACGGTGGACAAGGCGGTTTGTCCGGCCACCTGGCCACGGAGCCCGGCGCCACTGAGTACTTTTGCTTCGGCCATGTTGCTGTCTCCATTTTCTTGAATTTGTAGGGAGTCGCGCCTTACTTTTTCGCGGCGAACAACGCGTCGAGCTTCTGCTCGAAGGTGTGGTAGTCGATGCGATCGTAAAGCTCCATGCGGGTCTGCATGGTGTCGATGACGTTCTGCTGGGTGCCATCGCGACGGATGGCGGTGTAGACATTTTCGGCGGCCTTGTTCATCGCACGGAACGCCGACAGCGGGTACAGCACCAGGGACACGTCGGCCCCGGCGAGTTGTTCGGTGGTGTAGAGCGGGGTCGCGCCGAATTCGGTGATGTTGGCCAGGATCGGCGCTTTAACGCGGCTGGCGAACAGCTTGTACATTTCGAGTTCAGTGATCGCTTCCGGGAAAATCATGTCGGCACCGGCCTCGATGCACGCGGCGGCGCGGTCCAGGGCCGACTCCAGGCCTTCCACTGCCAACGCATCGGTACGCGCCATGATCACAAAACTGTCGTCGGTGCGGGCATCGACGGCAGCCTTGATGCGGTCGACCATTTCCTGCTGCGAAACGATTTCCTTGTTCGGCCGATGGCCGCAACGCTTGGCGCCGACCTGGTCCTCGATGTGAATCGCCGCCGCGCCGAACTTGCTCATCGACTTGACCGTGCGCGCCACGTTGAACGCCGAGGAGCCGAAGCCGGTGTCCACGTCCACCAACAACGGCAGGTCGCACACGTCGGTGATGCGGCGCACATCGGTGAGCACGTCATCCAGGCCGGTAATGCCCAGGTCCGGCACGCCGAGGGAACCGGCCGCCACGCCGCCACCCGACAGGTAGATCGCCTTGAAGCCGGCGCGCTTGGCCAGCAGCGCATGGTTGGCGTTGATGGTGCCGACCACTTGCAATGGATGCTCGGCGGCGACCGCATCGCGAAAACGCTGGCCTGGCGTGCTCTTGCTGGAACTCATGACTCACCTCGTTGAGTGGCGGCGCTGTCCTGAAAATGACGCGCAATGTTGCGTTTGGAGGCGCCGATATGCCGACGCATCAATAATTCGGCCAGTTCGCCGTCACGGTCGGCGATGGCATCGAGAATCCGGTGGTGCTCGGCAAAAGCCTGGCGCGGACGGTTCGGCGTGGTGGAAAACTGGATGCGGTACATGCGCACCAGTTGATACAGCTCGCCGCAGAGCATTTGGGTGAGGGTGCGATTGCCGCTGCCCTGGATGATCCGGTAGTGGAAGTCGAAATCGCCTTCCTGCTGGTAATAACCGACGCCGGCCTGGAACGCCGCATCGCGCTCGTGGGTTTCCAGCACTCGACGCAGTTCGTCGATTTCTTCCTGGGTCATACGCTCCGCCGCAAGGCGACAGGCCATGCCCTCCAGGGATTCGCGAATTTCGTAGAGTTCCAGCAGCTCGGCATGGCTCAGCGAGACCACCCGCGCGCCAACATGGGGAATGCGCACCAGCAGCCGCTGGCCTTCCAGGCGATGGATCGCCTCGCGCAGCGGCCCGCGACTGATGCCGTAGGTACGGGCCAGCTCGGGCTCGGAGATCTTGCTGCCGGGGGCAATTTCACCCTTGACGATGGCGGCCTGGATACGCCGGAAGACGTTCTCGGACAGCGTCTCGGCATCTTCCTGGACGAGGACCGGCGTTTCGAGCTGATCGAGCATATTGTCGACACCTTTAAAATCAATACGGCAAAAACTACCCTCTGACACCCTTAACGTCAAAACAAAAATATGGATTGTCGACAATCGTCTAATAACGGTCCCAGACAGAGCCCCTCGTTTCGAAGTGTCGTAGCCTCCGGCCAGCGGTGGCGTCAGAAAACCACCGTGCTAGAATGCCGCCGCAATTGCCGCTCTCCCTATATAGAGAAGGCAACCTAGGGAGCTTGTGCAGTAATGCCAGGGCCTGAACCGAAAAACGGAACGCTGCGCACCAGGATCTATGACACTCAAGCCCTTATCTGCCGCCCTATGCTTTATCTGCCTGCCAGGGATTGCCGCGGCGGGTGAAAAAACCGTGTACGGCCTCAACGAATATGCAGCCCTGCAGGGCATTGACCTGGAGGTCGCGGCCAAGCTCGACACCGGTGCCAAGACCGCCTCCCTCAGCGCCCGTGACATCAAGCGCTTCAAGCGCAACGGCGAATCCTGGGTGCGTTTCTACCTGGCCATCGACGCGGCCCATTCGCACCCCATCGAACGCCCGCTGGCCCGGGTCAGCAAGATCAAGCGCCGCGCCGGTGACTACGACCCGGAAGAAGGCAAGAAATACACGGCCCGGCCGGTCATCGAACTGGATATCTGCATGGGCTCGGCCCTGCGCAGCATCGAAGTGAACCTGACCGACCGTAGCGCCTTCCAATACCCGTTGCTGATCGGCTCCGAAGCGCTCAAGCGTTTCGACGCGCTGGTCGATCCCAGTCTCAAATACGCTGCCGGCAAACCCGCCTGCGCCAATGCCGCTCATACCGCAGAGTAATTCCAATGCGCTCCCTTACCCTCCATCTGAAAATGCTGATCGCCATCCTGGTGGTGCTGGGCCTGTCAGTGACGGCCTATCAGATTTTCGTGCTCGGCATCCCGGTGACCGAAGACGCCACCGATGACCTGTGGAATATCGATGCCAAGGTCGAGTTCGTGCCCAACGCCAAGGATCCGGTGAAGATCCAGATGTTCGTGCCGCCCCTGAGCCGCGATTACGTCAGCCTCAACGAGAGCTTCATCTCCAACAACTACGGCGTAGCGGTGAACCGCGTCGACGGCAACCGCAAGGTGACGTGGTCGGCCCGGCGCGCCAAGGGCAACCAGACCCTTTATTACCGCCTGGTGCTGACCAAGCGCTACAGCGCCGAGAAAACCAAGGTCAAGGGCCCGACCTTCCGCGACAGCATCGCCGTCGAAGGGCCGGAAAAACTCGCCGCCGAAGCGCTGCTGGCACCGATTCGCCAGCATTCGGCCGACGTCGAAACGTTCATCAGCGAAGCCATCAAGCGGGTCAACAACCTCAACGACGACAACGTCAAGCTGTTGCTGGCCGGCGACCCGTCTTCGAGCAACAAGGCCAGAATCGTCGAACTGGTACTGTCCATTGCCCACGTGCCGGTCGAGAAGGTCCACACCATCCGCCTGGTGGCCGACCAGCCGCAGACGCCCGAGCTGTGGCTGCGCAGCTTCAACGGCACCGACTGGCTGTACTTCAACCCCGACACCGGCGAGCAAGGCCTGCCCACCGATCGCCTGCTGTGGTGGACCGGCGATGAAAACCTGATCACCGTCGATGGCGGCAAGAAAGCCACCGTCACGTTCAGCATGAACAACAGCGAAATGAACGCCATTCGCCTGGCCAAGCTGACGGACGAGAACACCGACGCCAACTTCCTCGAATACTCGCTCTACGGCCTGCCGCTGCAAACCCAGCAGACCTTCATGATCATGGTGATGATCCCGATCGGCGTGCTGGTGATCCTGGTGTTGCGCAACCTGATCGGCCTGCAGACCCTCGGGACGTTCACCCCGGTGCTGATCGCCCTGGCCTTCCGCGAAACCCAACTGGGCTTCGGCATCATCCTGTTCACGGTGATCACTACCCTGGGCCTGTCGCTGCGTTCCTACCTGGAGCATCTCAAGCTGCAAATGCTGCCGAGGCTTTCGGTGGTGCTGACGTTCGTGGTGGTGCTGATCGCCGCCATCAGCCTGTTCAGCCATAAGCTGGGCCTGGAGCGTGGCCTGTCGGTGGCATTGTTCCCAATGGTGATCCTGACCATGACCATCGAACGCCTGTCCATCACCTGGGAAGAGCGCGGCGCCGGCCATGCGATGAAAGTCGCGATCGGCACCCTGTTCGCCGCGTCCCTGGCGCACCTGATCATGAGCGTCCCGGAGCTGGTGTACTTCGTGTTCACGTTCCCGGCCATCCTGCTGATCCTGGTAGGTTTCATGCTGGCCATGGGTCGTTATCGCGGCTACCGCCTGACCGAGCTGGTGCGGTTCAAGGCTTTCGTCAAGGCTGATTCCTGATGTTCGGCCTCTGGAAGACCTGGAAGGCCCTGGAAGCCCGAGGCATCATGGGCATCAACCGGCGTAATGCCGACTACGTGCTCAAGTACAACAAGCGCAGCCTTTACCCGATCGTCGATGACAAGATCATCACCAAGGAACGGGCCATCGCCGCTGGCATTCACGTGCCGGAGCTGTACGGGGTGATCTCCACCGAGAAGGAAATCGACAAGCTCGACGGGATCATCGGCGGACGCACCGACTTCGTCATCAAGCCGGCCCAGGGCGCCGGCGGTGACGGCATCATCGTTATTGCCGACCGCTTCGAGGGCCGCTATCGAACCGTGTCCGGGAAGATCATCAGCCACGAGGAAATCGAGCACCACATCTCCAGCATCCTCACCGGCCTGTACTCCCTCGGCGGGCACCGTGACCGGGCGCTGATCGAGTACCGCGTGACGCCGGACCAGATCTTCAAGAGCATCAGCTACGAAGGCGTACCGGATATCCGCATCATCGTGCTGATGGGCTATCCGGTGATGGCCATGCTGCGCTTGCCGACCCGCCAGTCCGGCGGCAAGGCCAACCTGCACCAGGGCGCCATCGGCGTCGGCGTCGACCTCGCCACCGGCCTGACCTTGCGCGGTACCTGGCTGAACAACATCATCACCAAGCACCCCGACACCACCAACGCGGTGGATGGCGTGCAACTGCCCTATTGGGACGGCTTCATGAAACTGGCCGCCGGTTGCTATGAACTGTGCGGGCTGGGCTACATCGGCGTCGACATGGTGCTGGACCAGGAAAAAGGCCCGTTGATCCTGGAACTGAACGCCCGCCCAGGGCTGAACATCCAGATCGCCAACGACTGCGGCCTGACCCTGCGCACCCACGCCGTGGAGGCACGCCTGGAAGAACTCAAGGCCAGGGGCGTCACCGAAACCGTGGAAGAGCGCGTGGCGTTTGCCCAGGAATTGTTCGGGCATATTCCGCCGGTTGAGGGGTGAGGCAGAGGTTTGAAGGGGGAAGAAAGTCGAGGGTCAAAAGTTGAACCCTGTGGCGAGGGAGCTTGCTCCCGCTGGGTTGCGAAGCAGCCCCAAAGCCCGGCACCTCGGTGCATCAGGTTGATCGCGTTCATCTGAACAAGGGGCTGCTGCGCAACCCAGCGGGAGCAAGCTCCCTCGCCACGGGTTCCATGCGCCTTCAGATGTTCAATACCGACATCCCCCTAGGAGCAAATCCTACAGGGGATTACAATCGCCACCCCGCCTGAACGGCCGACCCGCCCCGCCCATGCCAACCTGCTTCGTACATCCTCTGCCCTACCGCGCCAACCCCGCCGAGTATTTCGCGGCGATCCGTCATGCCCCAGGCAGCGTGCTGCTCGACAGTGGCCGGCCGAGCGCCGAGCGCGGGCGTTATGACTTGCTCAGCGCCTGGCCGCTGAAGCAACTGGCGGTATTGCCGGAAGAGAGTGGCAGCGATTTCCTGCAACGTCTTCGGATACAGCTGACGCAACTGGGCCACGCCGAATTACCAGCCGCCGTGCAATTGCCCTTCGCCGGTGGCCTGATCGGTTATTTGAGTTACGACTTCGGCCGACGCCTCGAAGCCCTGCCGTCCTGCGCCAAGGACGATCTGCAACTGCCGGACGCGCGTTTTGGCGTGTACGACTGGGCACTGGTCACCGATCACCAGACTCGCACAAGCCAATTGGTCTTCCATCCCCATTGCGGCGAAAACCAACGCCAACGCTTGATCGAGCTGTTCAGTCAGCCAACCGCGGCGCCTCTCTCCTCGTTCAGTCTGGACGGCCCGATGGCGCCCGATCTCGACGCTGAAGCCTATCGACAGGCATTCGAGCGTATCCAGGCGTATATCCAGGCCGGCGACTGTTATCAGGTCAACTTTGCCCAACGCTTTCGCGCGCCGTGCCAGGGCGATGCGTGGGCCGCTTACCAGGCGCTGCGGGCGGCTTGCCCGACGCCGTTTTCCGGTTTCCAGAGCCTGCCGGAGGGCGGTGCGGTGCTGAGCCTGTCGCCCGAACGCTTCGTCCAGGTCAGTGAAGGTCACGTCGAAACCCGTCCGATCAAGGGCACCCGCCCTCGCGGCACGACGCCCGAAGACGACGCGGCTCACGCCGCCGAGCTGCTGGCCAGCCCCAAGGACCGTGCCGAGAACCTGATGATCGTCGACTTGCTGCGCAACGACCTGGGCCGCACCTGCCGCATCGGCTCGGTGCGGGTGCCGGAATTGTTCAGCCTGGAAAGCTACCCGAACGTCCATCATCTGGTCAGCAGCGTGACTGGCGAACTGGCGGACGACAAGGACGCCCTGGACCTGATCGCCGACAGCTTTCCCGGCGGCTCGATCACCGGCGCGCCGAAGATCCGTGCCATGCAGATCATCGACGAGCTCGAACCGACCCGACGCGGTCTGTATTGCGGCTCGTTGTTGTACCTCGATGTGCGCGGGGAGATGGACAGCTCCATCGCCATCCGCAGCTTGCTGGTCAAGGACGGGCAGGTATGTTGCTGGGGTGGCGGCGGGATCGTCGCGGATTCGGATTGGCAGGCGGAGTATCAGGAGTCGATGACCAAGGTGAGGGTCTTGCTGGAAACCTTGCAGAACCTCTGAACAATCCCCCGGACCTGACGCATAACCCTGTGGGAGCGAGCCGGCTCGCGAAAGCGCTGGTTCAGCCAACATTGATGGCGACTGAGATACCGCTTTCCCGAGCAGGCTCGCTTCCACATTTAGGATTGGGTTTACAGGCTCAGGGGGCGGTTCGAGGCCTTGATGAACTCCTGCTTCAACTCGGTAAACGTATGCACCGCCGGAAACTGCGGGAACTCACGGATCACGTTTTCCGGCGCGTGGAACAGAATCCCGGCATCGGCTTCGCCCAGCATCGTCGTGTCGTTGTAAGAATCCCCGGCGGCAATTACTCGGTAGTACAAACTCTTGAAGGCCAGGACCGACTGGCGCTTCGGATCTTTCTGACGCAATTGATAGCCGGTCACCCGTCCGCTGTCGTCGGTAACCAGACGATGGCAGAGCAGCGTCGGGAAGCCCAGCTGACGCATCAGCGGCTGGGAAAATTCGTAGAACGTGTCGGAAAGAATCACCACCTGGAAGCGCTCGCGCAGCCAGTCGACGAACTCGATGGCGCCGTCCAGCGGCTTGAGCGTAGCGATGACTTCCTGGATGTCGGAGAGCTTCAGGCCATGCTCATCCAGGATGCGCAACCGTTGCTTCATCAGCACGTCGTAGTCGGGAATGTCCCGAGTGGTTGCCCTGAGGGAGTCAATCCCGGTTTTTTCAGCGAAGGCGATCCAGATCTCCGGGACCAGCACACCTTCCAGGTCGAGACAGGCAATTTCCACAAGACACTCCCATTTTTTGATGTTTATCGGTTGAGCGAACAAAAGGACTGCCGACTCTAGCCATTCGCCGAAGCCCGCGCAACGCACAGGAGCGCGCCAGCCCCGGCAGCTTTTGTTACCATCAGCCCCATATAGAGCGCCCAGCGCCACCGACCTGTAGGAAACCGCCCTGATGAGCCCATCGTTTGATGTCGTGGAACTCGCCACGACCTATGCCAACAAGTCCCCGCAGGACATCCTCAAGCTGGCCTTCGCCGAATTCGGCGACGACCTGTGGATATCCTTCAGTGGCGCTGAAGACGTCGTGCTGGTGGACATGGCCTGGAAGCTGAACAAGAACGTCAAGGTGTTCAGCCTCGACACCGGTCGCCTGCACCCGGAAACCTATCGTTTCATTGAACAAGTGCGCGAGCATTACAAGATCGATATCGAACTGATCTCGCCCGACCATACGAAACTGGACCCTTTCGTGAAGGAAAAAGGCCTGTTCAGCTTCTACAAGGACGGTCACGGTGAATGCTGTGGCATCCGCAAGATCGAGCCGCTGCGCCGCAAACTGACCGATGTCCGCGCTTGGGCTACCGGTCAGCGCCGCGACCAGAGCCCGGGCACCCGCAGCCAGGTGGCCGTGCTGGAAATCGACACGGCGTTCTCCACGCCGGAGCGCACGCTGTACAAATTCAACCCGTTGTCGCAGATGACCAGCGAGGAAGTCTGGGGTTATATCCGCATGCTGGAGTTGCCTTATAACAGCCTGCATGAGCGCGGTTTCATCAGCATCGGCTGTGAGCCCTGCACCCGCCCTGTCCTGCCGAACCAGCACGAGCGCGAAGGCCGCTGGTGGTGGGAAGAAGCCACGCAAAAAGAATGCGGGCTGCACGCTGGCAATATCATCGCCAAATCCAAGACCGTCTGATCCCGCCGCAGCCATGTACACAAAAATGTCACCTCAGGTGGCATTTTTGTGTGCACCTCTGGTTTTAATGCCCCTAAAAGTTACAGGCACCCTTGCGCGCTGCCTGCTTTCCTTCCCGTTGGCGCTCGACCTCTAAAATAAATACCTGTTCGAACGGTCAGTTTTAACTTCCAGCATTTCAGTGATTTATCCGTCAAACATAACAAAACGAAATTAACGACGCCAAAGCTAGACTCGTAAGTGGCATACATCTGGCTTAACTCGACAAGTGTTTTGTATACAACAATACAAAAACATACACACACTTTTCGATCCGCAAGCCTGAAGCGCCCTATCCCGTACAGGCTGCAGATGCCCCGTAACCAATGATGCTCACCGCCGCGACGAAGATCTGCCGAGCCTCGCGCTCAAGCACAGTCATCGTGGCCTGAGAGTCAGGAGCCTGCCGGAATGCGTACAAGTCTTTCCAATAACATCGCGCTGGATCTGCCCTCCCCAACCGCTGCCCTGGATGAACAACCCGCAGCCCCTCTCACCTTGAGTCCAAGGCTGCATAACAAGGACCTCGCGCCCACCAAAGCCGAAGGGCGACGCTGGGGCCGCTACAGCATCTTCGCCCTGTGGACCAACGACGTGCATAACATTGCCAATTATTCATTCGCCATCGGCCTGTATGCCTTGGGACTGGGCGGTTGGCAGATTCTACTGTCGCTGGGGATCGGCGCGGCGCTGGTGTACGGCTTCATGAATCTGTCCGGCTATATGGGGCAGAAGACCGGCGTGCCGTTTCCGGTCATCAGCCGGATCAGTTTTGGCATACACGGTGCGCAGATTCCCGCACTGATCAGGGCCGTCATCGCAATTGCCTGGTTTGGTATCCAGACTTACCTGGCGTCCGTGGTGTTTCGGGTCCTGCTGGTGGCGATTCATCCGGGCTTTGCCGATTATGATCAGAACTCGATCCTCGGGCTGTCGAGCCTGGGCTGGGTATGCTTCGTCGCCATCTGGTTCGTGCAACTGATGATCCTGGCCTATGGCATGGAAACCGTGCGGCGCTATGAAGGCTTCGCCGGCCCGGTCATCCTGGTGACCGTCGCGGCGTTGGCCGGTTGGATGTACTTTCAGGCCGGTGCGACGATTGCCTGGTCGATCCGCGAGCCGCTGGCCGGCGGTGAGATGTGGCGCAACATATTCGCCGGTGGTGCGCTGTGGCTGGCGATCTATGGCACGTTGATCCTCAACTTCTGCGATTTCGCTCGCTCTTCGCCGTGCCGGCGGACAATCGTCGTCGGAAATTTCTGGGGCCTGCCGGTGAATATTCTGGTATTTGCCGCCATCACCATCCTGTTGTGCGGTGCGCAGTTCCAGATCAATGGCCAGGTCATCGAGAGCCCGACCCAGGTCATCGCCTCGATTCCCAACACGTTTTTCCTGGTGCTTGGTTGCCTGGCGTTCCTGATCGTCACCGTGGCGGTGAATATCATGGCCAACTTTGTCGCCCCGGCCTTCGTCCTCAGCAACCTGGCGCCCAGGTACCTGAACTTCCGTCGTGCCGGACTGATCAGCGCCGCCATTGCCGTGCTGATCCTGCCGTGGAACCTCTACAACAGCCCGCTGGTGATCGTGTATTTCCTCTCCGGTCTCGGCGCCCTGCTCGGGCCGCTGTACGGCGTGATCATGGTCGACTACTGGTTGCTGCGAAAAGGCCGCATCAACGTGCCGCAACTCTACAGCGAGGACCCAAATGGTGCGTATTTCTACAGCAACGGGGTCAACCTGCGGGCGGTAGCGGCGTTCATTCCAGCGGCGCTGATCGCGATTGTCCTGGCGCTGGTGCCCGGTTTCGACAGTATTTCTCCGTTTTCCTGGCTGATTGGCGCTTCGATTGCAGGGTTGCTGTACCTGATCGTTGCCAAGCGCGAGGTGCATTACGAGGACGTCAGCGGTGAGTCCATTGCCGTGGATAACGTCAGCCATTGATTGTTCGAAAGGCCCGGGGATTCGGGCCATCTACCGTTACGCTGCAAAAAGGACTACTCATGCGAATTCTCATCGTCAACGTCAACACCACCGAGTCCATCACTCAGTCCATCGCGCGCCAGGCCCAGGCCGTTGCCGCGCCGGGAACCGAGATCGTCGGGCTGACGCCGCATTTCGGGGCAGACTCGATCGAAGGCAATTTTGAAAGCTACCTGGCCGCCATCGCCGTAATGGACCGGGTGATGTCCTACGACCAGCCGTTCGACGCGGTGATCCAGGCGGGCTACGGCGAACACGGTCGGGAAGGACTGCAGGAACTGCTCAACGTGCCAGTGGTGGACATCACCGACGCCGGCGCCAGCACGGCCATGTTTCTTGGTCATGCCTACTCGGTCGTCACCACCCTGGACCGCACGGTGCCGCTGATCGAGGACCGGCTCAAGCTTTCCGGCCTGTTCGACCGCTGCGCCTCAGTCCGGGCCAGTGGCCTGGCGGTGCTGGAACTTGAGCAAGACCCGCAGCGGGCGGTTGAAGCCATCGTCCATCAGGCGGAACTCGCCGTCAGCCAGGACAAGGCCGAAGTGATCTGCCTGGGTTGCGGCGGCATGGCCGGGCTGGATGAGCAGATTCGTCAACGCACCGGAGTGCCTGTGGTCGATGGCGTGACGGCGGCGGTGACGATTGCCGAGTCGCTGGTGCGGCTGGGGTTGTCCACGTCGAAAGTGCGCACTTATGCGACGCCGCGACCGAAGACCATCATTGGCTGGCCGGGGCGGTTTGAGCGGTGAGTTTGCGGCTTTAGACTGCGTTGCCCCTTTCGCGAGCAGGCTCGCTTGTATGGTAGGACTTGAAGGGAGGAGGAGGGACTAGGCTCGATTCTGACTGTTAGCCGCAGTACAGACCGTGGGAGATTTCACCCCTCCTCCTTTCACCCAAGCGCCGATAAAGAATGCATCTGGCCTAGACCGACGATAGGAACAAGCCTGCGCCTCTGGGTGAACCCTTCAAGTGTTCAAACCTTAGCCCGGAGGATTTTCAATGGCAATGCCCGTCGCCACCGCCCAGCCGATCGTAGGTGTGGATGTCGCCAAAGATGAGTTGGTGATTTATCACGCCCAATCCGATCGACTCGAAACGATCCCCAACACCAAAGCTGATATTAAGAAGTGGCTCAAGGCATTACCTGCGCCAGTGGATGTCGCCATCGAAGCCACCAATATCTATCACCAGGACTTCGCCGATCTGGCTTATGCGCATGGCTGTGTGATTTATATGATCGGCGGTTACGAACTCAGTCATTACCGCAAAGGTGTGAAAGTGCGCGCTAAAACCGATGCGCTGGATGCTCGGTTGTTGGCTCGCTACTTGAACAACGAAGGCCACCAGTTGCACCCTTGGTCCCCGCCATCGCCCCTGTATTGCAGGCTTATAAGCCTTTTCCGGCGACGGGCAGCCTTGGTTCAGGCGCGTGTCAGCCTCAAGCAAAGCTGGTCGAACGAACCGTTGCTCAAAACGGCCTTCGAGAACCAGATAAAGGCCATGCAAAGACTCGAAATTTTGCTTGAGAAAACAATCCAGACGCAGTTGGATGCAGCCGGTTTGGGCAGTCAGCTCAAGCGCTGCATGAAAGTCGAAGGCATCGGTCTGTTAAGCGGTGCCCGTTTACTTACGTCGTTTCAGCGTGGAGATTTCAGAAATGCCGATGCCTTCATCGCTTTTCTGGGTCTGGACCTGCGCATATCGGACTCGGGAAAAAAGAAGGGACGCCGCTGCCTGTCTAAGCGAGGTGATCCGGAGGCACGCCGATTGATGCACAACGCCGCGATGTCGGCGAGTCGCACAGCGGCGTGGAAGGGATTTTACGAGGGTTTGAGGTCCCGAGGGCTCAGCACAACCGAGGCATTGGTAGCGCTGGCCCGCAAGCTTGCCCGAGTGGTATTCGCTCTGTTGAAGAACCAGAGCGAATACTTACCAAAAGGCATTTAGGGGCTAGCCCTGCACCATAGAATCTCCCACAGTGGATTTTTGCGGGCCACAAAAGGTGCGGTCACCGCCAAACCAATGTGGGAGCGAGCCTGCTCGCGAATGAGGGCGACTCGACTCCCAGCCAGGCTCAAACAGCACTGAACCGCTGCGCCAGCCCCTGCTCGGCAAACTGCTCGATGATGAAATCCACGAACGCCCGGGTCTTGCCCGGCAGCA
The DNA here is from genome assembly GCF_051131995.1 of Pseudomonas sp. Z1-29. Lineage (NCBI taxonomy): Bacteria > Pseudomonadati > Pseudomonadota > Gammaproteobacteria > Pseudomonadales > Pseudomonadaceae > Pseudomonas > Pseudomonas sp. Z1-29. The sequence continues at coordinate 4,176,874 of NZ_CP071645.1, forward strand.
GTTTGTGCTCGGCGTAGTAGATCGAGATGTTGCCATCGTCGACGTACCAGTCCGGCAGCACCCGTTGCAGTGCGCCGCTGTCCAGGAACGGCACGGCAAACGGCATGCTCACCAGGGCAATGCCCAGCCCTTGGGATGCGGTGATGCAGGCGGCTTCCGAGTCACTCATGGTCATTTGCGCCTTGAGTGTCAGCGGGCTGTGTTCGCGGTTGCGGCTGGTCAGTTGCCAGGAACGGATACGCCCTGTCTGCGGTGAGCGGATCAGGATTCCCTGATGTTGCCCCAGATCCTGCGGCTCAACGACGGCAGCGTGGTTCTGCACATACTGTCCGGACGCAACCAGCACCCGATGGGCCACCGTCAATTTGCGCGCCACGACGCCCTGGGGCAGCTCGAAGCCGCCGCCGATGGCGGCATCGAAACCCTGGCCGATCAGGTCCACCTGACGGTTATCGAAATGCCAGTCCGGGTTGATTGCCGGGTATCGGCGCAAAAACTCCCCCAGCAACGGCACGATATACAACCGGCCGAACGCCGTGCCCATGCTCACCTTCAGCGTGCCGGCTGGCTGCCCGCCGGCGCTGGCCAAGTTGGCTACGGCGTTCTGGATGGTATTAAAACTGCTGCCCACTTCCCGCAGGAACAGTTGGCCGGCCTCGGTCAAGGCCAGGCGTCGAGTGCTGCGCTGGAAAAGCCGAACGCCCAGGCGCGCTTCAAGCTTGGCGACGCTTTTGCCTACCGCCGCCGGGGTCAGGCTCAAGCGGCGTGCGGCCTCGGCGAAGCTGCCGACCTCGGCGCTGCGGACAAAACATTCGATACTGCTGAAACTCTCCATGACGCCCACTCTAAACTTTTGGTTTACACAGACTATATCAATGAAGGTCTACACAGCCGATGGCCTAGTCTTGATACTCACCCCATCAACCGCGGCATCTCGCCCCGGCAACTTTGGAGAACACCCGCATGAGCACGCAAACACTGAGTGGCAAAGTCGCCTTGGTCCAAGGCGGTTCCCGCGGCATCGGCGCCGCCATTGTCAAACGCCTTGCCGCAGAAGGCGCGGCCGTGGCCTTCACCTACGTCAGCTCTGGCGCCAAGTCTGAAGAACTGCAGAACAGCATCACCGCCGCCGGCGGCAAGGCCCTGGCAATCAAGGCCGACAGCGCCGATGCTGACGCCATCCGCAATGCCGTCGCTGCCACCGTCGACGCCTTTGGCCGATTGGACATCCTGGTCAACAACGCGGGCATCCTGGCGTTGGCGCCGCTGGATGAATTCAAGCTGGAAGATTTTGACCAGACCCTCGCCATCAACGTGCGCAGCGTATTTGTCGCCACTCAGGCAGCCGCACGGCATATGAGCGAAGGGGGCCGAGTCATCAATATCGGCAGCACCAATGCCGACCGCATGCCCTTCGCTGGCGGCGCCACCTACGCCATGAGCAAATCCGCGCTGGTGGGCCTGACCAAAGGCCTGGCTCGCGACCTGGGCCCACGCGGCATCACCGTCAACAATGTTCAGCCCGGCCCGGTGGACACTGACATGAACCCGGCGGATAGCGATTTCGCCTCCAGCCTGATGGAGCTCATGGCGGTAGGCCGTTATGGCACGGTGGAAGAAATCGCCAGCTTCGTCGCCTACCTCGCGGGTCCGGAAGCGGCCTATATCACCGGGGCCAGCCTGACAATCGACGGTGGTTTCGGCGCCTGACCCACGTCGCGCGGGAGCCTGCTCCCGCTGGGCTGCTTCGACGCTTTCGGGCGCAGCAGCCCTTTTTCAGGCCCATTCCAGTTCCGGCAAACCGCACAGGCCTGGCTGGAACAGCTTGAGCGAACGGATAATGGCGTCGGCATGGCTGTACTTTTCGTCGGCCATGGCCGAGTCGGGAATCGCAATAGCCGTCATGCCTGCCGCCTTCGCCGCCGTCACACCAAACGGGGAATCCTCGAAGACCAGGCAATCCGCCGGCGCGACACCCAGGCGCCGGGCGGCGGTGAGGAAGATATCCGGGGCCGGTTTCGCCGCGCCCACTTCCGGGTCATCGGCGGTGACGATGAAGTCGAACAGCGCGAACCAATCCCGGTGCAAAGTGGTTTTCAGCTCGAACGACTGACGCGACGAACTGGTTCCCACCGCTATCGGCACGTCGTGGGCTTTGAGATGCCGCACCAATTCCTCCGCGCCGGGCATCGCCAGGGCGTGGGGGAAACGTTCACGCATGAGCGGTTCACGAATCACCAGAAATTCCTCCGGGGTGATCGGCAGCTCCAGCGCCTGCACCACGTAGCGCGCCAGGTCCCCGGCGCCGCGCCCGATGATGTTCTGCTTGACGCTCCAGTCGAACGTGCGCCCGTAGCGCTCGGCGATGATGGAGGTGACCTCGGTGTAGATACCTTCGGTATCCAGCAGCAGGCCATCCATATCGAAAATCACAGCCTTGATCGGTCCAAACTTTTTCAGCGGTGCATTCATCGCATCTGATCCGTTATCAACACAACATTCCAGGGATGGCTCAGGTGCGGCCAGCGCAGCGTGTTCGCCTTAAAGGATTCAGCAGAATAACGAGCCGTGCTTGGCGCAGGCAATGGGAAATTTTCAAGGGGTGGCGAGGGATCGGCCGCGCCTTGGCCGGGCGGCAGTTGACTACGTTTCAGGGGCGCCTGGCGCCCAGCGGGAGCAAGCTCCCTCGCCACGAACAGATTGGATGATTCAGCAGAGGGTCATGCATTAGCCGCCGGAGCCGCCGGAACCGGAGCCCGATCCGCCGCCGCTGGAGCTGCCACCGCTACTACTGCTGCTACCGGTTCCACTACTTGAGCCGGAAGAACCGCCGCCCATCGTACTGCCACCGCTGGTGGAGCCGCTCCCGGTTCCCGGGCTGGTGCTGCTGCCGCTGGCATCGCCGCCATTGCCTCCTCCCACGGAACCGGGTGGCAGAGCGTTACCGGCTTTCTCGGTGGTGGAGCCGGCGTCCATCTGAGTAGAGGGCGGCATGCCTCCCTTGTCCACGGGCGCGCTGTCGGATTGGGCGAAAGCCGCCAACGAGCTGGCCGACAGAATCCCGGCCAACGCCAGCGCGGTCATGTTTGGCTTCATCATGATAAGTCTCCTTTTCAGATAGCTACCTGATGTGTGGCAACCATCATTGACTGATGGTGCCGACAACCGGACGGACGGAACTGCTCTTCAGCTTGGCTTGCCGGAAGCATCATCACCGGCAATATCGGGATCGTCCGGCGCCGCCTCGACGTCTTCATCTTCGCTTGGCACCTGCTCAACTCCAGAATCGTCATCAGGTGGACGCTGATCGCGGCTCAATGAGTCGGTGGGCGAAGGCAACGGATATTCCGGGGTTTCATCGTCGTCGGGAACAGGCGAGTCGGCAGTCATAACAATCTCCTGGTCGTGCAGTTTGGGCTGGAAGGCTCAATCGTAGGATTCATCCTCAACTTCGGTCTCTTCATCCTCGATCAAGGGCACCTGGGCGTCATCCATCAGGGAACCGGGATCTTCGTTTCCCGGGTCGTTGACGCCTGGATCATTGATGAACGGGACGCCCGAGGGGCCTTTTTCTTCCTTGCCTTCGGTTTCCGGGGTCATGGCATACCTCACAATGCAAGTGGGTGTATCAATTCGAGGCGATAGCGAGGTAAACGTTCCGGGAAATAGCAATATGAAAAAACCCGGCACGGGGCCGGGTTTTTTTATTCATGCATTCGCTCAGCGATGCTTTCTCTTGTGCTTGTGCTTCTTGCTTTTGGAATGTCCGTCGTTATCGTTGGACAGGTTGCTGCCCAATGCGCCGCCTGCCGCCCCACCGACGCCCGCGCCGATGGTCGAGCCCGTGGACCCGCCCAGGCGATTGCCAACAATCGAACCACCGGCCGATCCCAGACCACCACCGATGGCCGCTTCCGTACGGCTGCCCTTGCGAGCCCCGACCGCACTGCCGGCTGCACCGCCGACACCGGCGCCAATCGCCGCGCCTGTGCTGCCGCCCATCTGCTGGCCGACCACGTTCCCCAGAACACCGCCCAAGCCACCGCCAACCGCAGCGGTACCGTCGCCAGCGGCCATCGCGCCCTGAGCGAACACAAGCCCAAGCACCAAGGTGGACAAAGTCAAACGCATGATAAAAACCTCAAGAATGCCGCATCGGGGAGAGATGGCCGGTGCGCGCTGGCGCGAGTGTACGCCAAACCGTGTCAGCCATGACGGTTCGACAACAAACGCAGGGGTAGTTTTATGACAGGCAAAAAAAAGCCCGCTGGGGAAACGGGCAGGTACTGCTTTCTAACGGATGAGCTCAGACTACGCGCCTGCTTGTGAAAGAAACGTGAAAGAAAACGTCAGTCGAAAAAAGATAAAAAAATATTTATACAAACGCTGGAATTCCCCGTGGCGAGGGGGCTCGCTCCCTCGCCACTGCGGTTATTTGCTGAGCGGGACCCTGGGCAAGAATTTGGCCTTCTCACCCCGCGGCACCTTGGCCACCCTGGTCCGGATTGACTTGATTGGCTCGTCACCAAAATCCGACCGATAGGCCGATTGCCCACACTGCAACCCTTCATTGATCGGATACGCGGCTCCGTTCTCCTCGCTGTACGGTGCTCCCATCGCATTTTTCCCCTCTCATCTAGGCCAATACCGGCAACAACTAATTGCCTGGAAATACCGACCTTCGAATTGAGACTAGCCGGTCATCAACAGACCAACGATTCAAGAGACCGCCTCGCCGACGAACGGGTAAGCGTTGTTTCAAAACCGAAACAACTCAGTCCGAGCCCAACAGCGTCTGGTTTAAAACCCGGGAAACCTGATCGGCCGAGTAAGGCTTGGACAAAAACGCGAAACCTTCATGCCCGCTGTGGGCCAGCTCCTCGCTGTAGCCGGAGGTCAGCACCACCGGCAGATCCTTGCGGCGTTGGCGCAGTTGCCTGGCCAGGGCAATGCCACTGATGCCTGGCATGACCACGTCGGAAAATATCGCGTCGAACGCCATCGCATCCGGGCCGACCATTTCCAGCGCCTGTTCGGCATTGGTCGCCCAGGCCGTTTCGTATCCGAGGTCTTGCAGGATCTGGTTGGCAAAGCGCCCTACTTCCAGGTTGTCTTCCACTACCAATACCCGGTGCCGGCCTTTTTCCAGCACCAGCAGAGAGTTTTCCTCTCCCTCGGGTTCATGCTGCTCCTCGGGCTCCACTTCCGGGAGATACAAAGTAAACACGCTGCCCTTTCCGACCACGGTAGAGACATCGACATTGCCGCCAGACTGCTTGGCAAAACCGAACACCTGGGACAATCCCAACCCCGTTCCCTTGCCCACCTCCTTGGTGGTGAAGAACGGTTCGAAGATGTGTTCCAGTGCCTCCGGGGCAATACCCGTGCCGGTGTCTTCCAGGGCAATCGCGGCAAATGCCTGCCCTGCCCCGGAATGGCCGCGGATCGGCGGCATGCCTGCACCGCAATTGAGCCGTAGCCACAGCGTTCCTTGGCCGTTCATTGCGTCCCGGGCGTTCAGGGCCATGTTGATCAACGCCGTTTCGAACTGGCTCAGGTCGGCGCGGATGTAACAGGGCTGCTCGCACAATTCGACCTTGACGTGAATACGCGCCCCGGTCACGGTCTCCAGCATGTCGCCGAGGCTCTGTACCTGCTTGCGCACGTCGATGATTTCCGGCGTCAACGGCTGGCGCCGGGCAAACGCCAGCAGTTGGCTGGTCAGCTTCGAAGCACGTTCCACCGTCTCGGAAACGGCGGTCATGTAGCGTTGCCGGCGCTCGTCGGACAGGTTAGGCATGCGCAGGAAATCGACAGAGGAGCGGATGATCGTCAGCAGGTTGTTGAAATCGTGGGCCACGCCGCCGGTGAGCTGGCCGATGGCTTCGAGTTTCTGCGACTGGTGCAGCGCCGCTTCGGTCTGCCTCAATCGTGTAGTGCGCTCCTCGACCCGTTGCTCCAGCGTTGCGTTCAGTTCGGCCAGGGCGGCGAGGCCTTCGCGCACGGCCGCGTCCGCCCGAGCACGTTCGATGTGCGCCCAGGATCGCTCGGTGACTTCCAGCAGCAGCGCCAGATCGTTGGACGACCAGATCCGGGGCGTTTTATCGTGGATGGCCATCAGGGCGGTCAAGCGTCCATTCTTGATCAACGGAACACAAATAGTCGCCGCAATACCGATCGACTGGAACGCTGCCGCCTCCTCCGGTGCCAGCTCCGCCAGGTTGTCGTTGATCACCAGCGGCTTGCCGGCCCCCAGGTTGGTGACCGCCAGCCGACCGAAATCCGCCAGTCGGTAGTGCCCGACGATACTCGGCGACCCGGCCCGGGCCCAATCGCCGCGAATCGTAAAGCCGTCCTCGTCTTCGTCCATGTCTGCGTATGCGCAGTTGGACAGGTTGAGGTGCGCCGCCAGGATCCGGGCGGTGGCCGCCATGATCGCCTGTGGATCGGTGGCATTCGCCACGGCGCTGCCGATTGCATCGAGCACCGCCAGGCGCTGGGTCATGAATACGGTCGCAGTGGTCTCGGTGACCGTGTCGAGCATGCCCACCACTTTGCCGAACTGGTCGCGGATAGGGCTGTAGCAGAAGGTGAAATAGGCCTGTTCAGGACCACCACCGCGCTCGATCACCAGGGGAAAGTTCTCGATAAACGTCGCCTGCCCATCAAAAGCCGCCCCCACGATAGGGCCGATCTCGCTCCAGGCCTCCCGCCAGACCTCATTGAACGGCCGCCCCAGCGCCTCGGGTTTGCTGCCGAGAATGGGCATGAACGCATCGTTGTATAACGTGATCAAGTCCGGTCCCCAGACGATGGCCTGAGGGAAATGCGAAGCCAGGCTCAGCGCCACGGTCGTCTTCAGCACATCGGGCCATTGCGCGGGCGGCCCGAGTGGCGTGCTGTCCCAGTCATGGCGGCGGACCCGTTCAGCCATTTCTCCGTAGCTCTGGAGCCAATCTGTCATTGCCTTCGATCCTTGCTCAACCGCCAATCCCAACGAGGGGGGAAACGCTTGTGACCCCAAGCTGAGCCGTATTATCCCGCGTCACGTGAGAATGCGCGATTGGATTGTCGGATGGGCCGGGCTGAAGGACCGGACACTCGGAGAATGGGGATCGGCTTAGATTCCCCGGCTGACGGCGCCGCCTGGATCAGCACCTTCACCGATAAAAAAAGCCGCCCCCTCAATGTGGTAGACCCTCGGCTCTTGCGAAAAGTATTCCTCCAAGCCCAGCATGAACAGCCGGTGGTCTTCACTCTCTTCGAAACCCGGTGTGTGATGCTCAAGCGATTGCCATCGCACGATCAGGTTGAATTGCTCGGGGGTTTCAATCCCTTGCGCCAGCAAATGGCCGCCGTAGCCCTTTGCTCGGGTGAGCAAAGGGGCGACCTCGGCAAATGCTCGTCTGAACATTTCAATGCGTTCTTTGTGAACCGGGAGCAGAGCGATCTCGTAAATCATGGCGTACCTCGAAATGATTCAAGCGGTTGAAAAAGCGCATTACGCGATGAGCGACGGCTCGACTGCGATCGCGATTTTTCCTCGAATGCCATTGTTTGGACTTTCCAGCCGGGCATGGGCGAGCCCGATGTCGGCCAGCGAATAGACGGCGCCGACATGTGGCCGCAGCAGACCTCGCGCTACCAATGCGCTCAACTCATCGAGTTTGCCGCGGTTCTGTCTGGTGAAAACGAAGTGATAACTCGCGTTCTTGCCCCAGGCCTGAACGACGTTCTGTGGCTGTGAAATGTCGACGATCGTGACGACGCGGCCAAGTTGTGCGAGCACGTCAGGGCTGCGTGACAATGTGTTGCCGCCGATGGTGTCGAACACGACATCCACACCGCGGCCACCCGTTTCTCGCATGACGGCTTCAACATAATCCTGTTTTTCGTAGTCGATGATCACATCGGCGCCCATGCTGCGTGCGAACTCGGCGTTTGCCTCGCGCACGGTGGTGAATACCTGTGCTCCCATGGCTTTTGCCAACTGGATCGCCACATGGCCGACGCCTCCCGCGCCGCCGTGTATCAGAATGCTTTCTCCCACTCTGAGCGCCGCACGCACGATCAATGCTTCCCATACCGTCCCGCCAACCAGGGTCAGGCTCGCCGCCTCAAGATGGCTCAGCGAGGCTGGCTTCTTCCCGACGATGCTCTCGGCAGCGACGTGGTACTCGGCATAACTTCCTGGCCCGTCGAATATTTGCGGGGTGTACCAGACTTCATCGCCCGGAGCGAAGTTGGTCACTCCCGGCCCAACTTCTTCGACAACGCCCGATACATCGTGGCCGGTAATGGCCGGCAGTTGCACCAGGTCGGGATAGTCGCCGCGTCGAACCTGATAATCCAACGGATTGATGGAGGTTGCATGTACCCGGACCAGGACTTGTCCTGTCTGCGGCACAGGCTTGGGCACATCGCGAAGCTCGAACGAACCCGACCCGCCAAATGACTTGAGTACCATCGCTTTCATTGCAAAATCCTCGTATCGATAAAAAGGGATATCGAGATATCTCGATATGTTGCGGCAAAAAAATTACAGTTCTGTCCCTATGATCTCCGCAAGCGCGCTGATGGCTGCTTCATTGCGCTTGTAGTAAGTCCACTGACCGATGCGCCTGACTTCGACCAACCCCACTCGTTGCAACGTCGCAAGATAACCGGACACCGTCGACTGCGACAGTCCGATACCTTCTTGAATACTGCTGACGCAGACTCCCACCGTATGAACGTCACCTTCATCCTGCGGAGGGAAGTTCTTTGCGGGGTCCTTCAGACCCTTCAGGATCTGAAGGCGTGTAGGGTTCGAGAGCGCTTTGAATATTTCGATCAATTCCATGACGCCGAGGATATCGAGATTTTTAGATATATCAATACGCAACTTCAAGCTTTTCGTCCGAGCCCATCCGACTCACACCACACTCGCTCGATGCAGGCTGCTCATATGTCCGACGCCCGCCTCCTGCAAACGGCCCACCAGATCCTCCCGCGCCGCTCGCCCACCGGAACGCACGTACTCCAACTCCGCCGCGGTGATCAACACCACCGGCACCAATCTGACCGGTGACAAGGGCATGTCCTCCACTCGGGTAGAGAAGTCCGGCTCGGGGGCTCCCAGCAGGACCCCAGTGCAATCATCATCCGTTACGAAGAGCTTGGGCAGTTGCTCACTCATAGGGTGCGATTGACTGAACCCGGGAATCTCCAGGGACAGCGCCCCGTACTGATCAAGCTGGTGCGTGATGCCGCCAGCGTCGGCGACCGTCCTGGCAACATGCTCCACGAGCTCGAATGCCCAACTGCGCTTGAAAGGATCGACCTCACCCACGGGGCCATAGGCGTGCTCGGGTATATCCGCAGTTTCGACGAACAGCTCCATTTCGAAACCGTTGCCCATTCCTTCCGTATCATCGAACGGATCCGACAGGCCTTCCGTGGCGAGAATGATCGTGTCGCCACGGCGAACCACGCGGTAGGCCTGGCGGGTGGAGGGCCAGTAAGGGCCACCGGAAAAGGTTGGACTGATCATATAGGCAAGGACATCCCGCTCGACGGTGCCGACAGCGCGCCAATGACGATCCAGGCACGCTTCACCGGCTTCCCGGATGGCCAGATTGGCTGCTTCAGCCTCGGTCAGGTCGCCGAGCTCGTGGACCTGCGGCGTTGGCTGCGCGTCCTGGGTTTCAGGGGCTTTTGATGAACCGAAGAGCTTCTTGAAGAAATTCATGGGTGTTCCTGTTTGAAATTTGCAGTTGCGGTAAGGTCAAGCGCCAGCCTGGATCGATTTTCCAAAGGGATACCTATGACGCTGACGGTCCAAAGCCTGGTCAGGATAGCAATGACCACCCCCATCAACGCGCGAATCACCGCGCGCCTGCCTTCGCTCGGCCTGGATCAATGCGTGCTTACCGCTGGCTGCCTGTTCCAGGCCGTCTGGAATCATCAAACGCAGCAAGCGCCCCCAGCCGGATTTGTTCGTCGAGAAACCGAGAAGTTATCAGGCCCGCTGGCCGTGGCTCAGGATCATGGAGACATGATGCAAATCTCCATGGTCCTGGTGGCGAGGGCGCTTGCTCCGGCTGGGGGGCAAAGCCGCCCCAAACGTTCCTCCAGACGAACTGCATCCACCGGTCTACGACGGCTACGCCGCCGAGCGGGAGCAAGCTCCCTCGCCACGAAGCGTGTACCTGTAAGATTATGTATGGAAGTTGCTGCCGCCTTAGCGAGCAGGCTCGCTGCCACAGAAATCGGCTCAGGGTTCAAGCACCTGCCCATTCAAGCTTGACTCATTGTCCCTGAGAAACTTGCCTCCACCGGGCCGATCAGAAAGACCGAACCCATGCCGTCCCATTGCACCGTCACGTTTCCGCCATCACATTCAACTTCGACGGTACTGTCCAGCAGTCCACGACGGATTCCGTTGACAACCGCGCCGCACGAGCAAGAACCTGAACCCAGCGCAATGCCCGCCCCGCGCTCCCAGATGCGCAATCGGATATGCGTGCGATCAACTATCTGGACGAAATGAACATTGGTCTTGAGTGGAAATAGCGGGTGGGTTTCGATGGCTGGTCCGATCGTGGCGATATCAACGTCAGCCAGATCGTCGACAAAATATGTGCAATGCGGATTGCCCATGCTGCACGCGGCTGGACTACCGGCAAGGGGCAAAACGGTGGAGTCGAGGTCCTGCGACAGGGGAATGTCCGACCAGCCGCAAAGTGGCAAGCCCATGTCGACGCAAATGTCGCCGTTTGGCGTACGCTCGCAGATCAACAGACCGCGGTTGGTGCGTAGCGCTACCGAAGCAACATTGGCTTCGCGCATGAGCAGGTCCGCCGCCCCACGCGTCGCGCTGCCACACACATCCAGCGCGGAGCCATCTGCGTTCCAGAACACCACCCGCGCATCGGCATCTTCACAATCGAGCAGCACCGCGAGTTGATTGAAGCCCACGCCGCGGTTCCGATCCCCCATCCGCCGGGCTATCGCACTGGTCATCGGACTGGGCGAGTTTCGCGAATCGACGATGACAAAATCGTCGCCATTGGCGTGCATTTTTTGGAAGTTGAGATTGAGTGTCGGTTGCATGTTTTCTTCCCTGAAATCGTTAGCGTTGCGTCTGCTCGTACGCCTTGGTCATGACCTTCCAGGTCTTGGCGTCGGCAGGAATGAGATGCTCGATACGCAACGAGCTCATCGTGATGTCGAGCGGCATGCCAAAAGTGGTGAATGTTGACATGAACGTCAGCTCGCCATGGGGCGACTCGACCTGCGTCAATAACAACGGAGGCAGATCGTCAGCCAGCGCCGAAGCGCTGTGTGGAGTCGGCAGACTCTTCAGAATCCCAGCCAATGCGGGATTGTTCAAGGCTTCCCGAGATGCCCGTTGCCAGGCCACTAATCTTATTTCCTCGGCGTTGCTCAGATGGTCGCCCAAGCCGCCGGGTTGCAGCAGTGTCACCAAGAGATTGAGTCCATCCGCGGCATCCCTGGCAAGACCCACCAGATCGAACAGGACACCCGCGCTGGCGTTGGCTGCAAGGATGTCCCATTGAGCGCCCAGAACAATCGCCGGCGCGGGATATTGGCATTAAGGATATGATCAATGGCATCACGTACCACTTCCATTGACGACGACGTGAGCGGTGTCGTTTCGTAGCGAGGGGCGTAGCCGCTGGCGAGAAAGATGCCGTTGCATTGCTCCAAAGGTACATCCAAGGCAGTCAGTAAGTTATGCAGAGTGCCAGGGCTTGGCGTGGCGCGCCCCGTCTCGATGCAGCTTAGGTGACGCTGAGATATCCCTGTTATCAGTGCGCAATCCAACTGACTCAGTCTGGCCTGTTGGCGCAAGTGACGCAGTTGCGCACCGGCTGAAGTTGGCGGCGTTGCTCGGGACATGGGTCGATTGGTCATCCATTGACTCTGGCATTGCAGGTGGGCGGCGTCGATGACCTCGGAGGTCATTGAAACCATGATGGTCAAATCACTAGCCTACCTCCCTGATCAACGAACCTGTCCCGGGAGGCAAAGTGAAGAAGCCTTATATCGCACTTGTTACGCTGCTGTTTTTTACCGTTTACACGGCGTGTACGTTGTTGCTCGCCGAGCAATCGCTCTTGGCGTTCGGCGTCAGACTTATGTCCAGCGCAGACACCGCGCAAGTAGTCATCGACCTTTATCTGCTCGCCTGCATGGCGTGCATCTGGATGTACCGGGACATACGCGCAAGAGGCAAATCGCTCGTATCGTTGCTACCTTACATCCTGATCACGGCCATCTTCGTATCAATCGGTCCGTTGCTGTACATCGTTGTTAACGGATTTGGACGTCAATCGCCGGTGACGGTTGCACCTGCTCATCCGCCGTCTTGAACCACGCTTCAGGCATTATTACCCAAACTTCCTTGGGTATTTCCTCCAGAACCCCGCTGCTGTCAAACATCCAGGGCCCAACGACGGTCGAGAAGAACGCGATGTCTACGCAGGATTTTATCGAAGGTACGCGGATTCGTTGCAATGGTTGTACTGAACCAAGGCAGTTGTTGGTCAATGGGCAGTATGTCGGAGGGCACGACTGATGATGCGGGTCCGCTCGAACCTCATCGTCGGATTGGCCCTCGCGGTAGTCGCGACGCTGAGCTGGGCGCTGAACTTCATTGCGCCCTACGTCACCGGGGCCTACACAATCTATGATTTGATGATCGTACGATTCCTGATCGCCGGAGCGCTGGGCCTGGGTGTCGTGCTGCTCTACCGGGCCCGACTTCGGCTCCTGCGCCTCGATCAGGTGCTCCTGGCCGCTGGCCTGGGTGTGATCGGCTATCTCGGCTATAGCGCATGCATCGCCGCCGGTATCATTTTTGGTGGGCCGGTGCTGACCCCGGCCTTTATTGGCATGGTGCCGGTCTTGCTGGCACTGCTGGGCAACGCCACGACCAAAACTCTCCAGTGGAGCAAACTGGCGATCCCACTGGTTTTCCTGACCGTGGGCCTGCTGCTGTCCAATCTCGGCGCTGTCCATCAACCCGTTGCAGGCCAGGGTTCCTGGCTGATGGGTTTGCTGTTTTCGATCGGTGCCGTGATCTTGTGGCTCGCGTTCAGTTGGTTGAACCAACGCGCCTTGCTGAAGCTATCGCCCAACGCCTCGGGCGTATGGACAGGCCTCATGATGGCGGGTGCGGGAATCGGCACCGTGTGCCTATTACCGACGATACAAGCGTTCGACCTGCTCGAACTGCCGCGCGTGGGTTTCAGTTTTTCCGTTGCAGGGCACTTGTATCTCTGGAGTTTCGTTATTGCGTTGATGTCATCCTTCGTCGGTGCCTGGGCCTGGAACGCCGCGTCCCGGCGCCTGCCCATGGTGCTTTCCGGGCAAATGATCGCCCTGGAGTCGCTGTTCGCGACACTGCTTGGCTTGTGGTTTCATGGCCGGCTGCCGACGCTCCTGGAGATGTCGGGGCTTGCTGCCGTGCTTGTCGGGGTGATCATGGCGGTGCGTATCATCCTGGCTTCGCGTGGATCGACAATGGCCCGTGTCCCTTGATCAGCAGATGTTTTTTAACAACTTTTGTTTGTTGGCAAATGTAAGCTCCATTGTGGGAACCCCGCGATTCCATTCGCCAAGCGTTCCCACCTGGATACGCCTGACGCAAGCGCATCTTCCACTAATGCCTTTCTGATGCGCCCCGCTCGTCAACCCGTCACGCACCCCTGAGGGACTTTTCCAGCAAAACTGTCCACCAGGCTCGCCACCACCATTTCGCCCATTCGCGTGCGGGTCTGCAGCGTCGCGCTCGCCCTGTGCGGTTGCAGCACCACTTGCTCATTACCAAACAACGCTTCAGGCACGTTCGGCTCATCGATAAACACATCCAGCGCGGCACCGGCAATGTCACCGGTGGCAAGGGCGGCTACCAGGTCCGGCTCGTTGACCAGTTTGCCTCGGGCCACGTTGATTAGGTAACCGCCCTTGCCCAAGGCACGTAGTACCTCGGCATTAATGATCGCTTCACCTTTGTCGGCGGCGGCGAACGCAGAATGCATGCCGCACGCGATTATTTGCTCAACGGCACCCGTCCGGTGGGTGAAGTGGCGAGGTTGTGCGGCTTTGCCGATGAGGCTTATTTTTCCAGGCGCTTTCGCCAGATTCATGGACAGCCACCGGGTCAGTTCCGGCGGCAGCAACTCAACCCGGACACCCCGCAATCACCGCTGAATACCTGAGAAATCAAAGAGCGGGATAGGTGCCCCAGACGCAAGCGCTGTTTAACGGCGCGGCGAAAAGTGGGCAATCAATTTATCAGAAATAAATATCGATAAAGTTAAACGCCGGGCCGCCGACAACTTTTCAAGTCCGAGGCTTATACCGCGGATGGATATCTGTAGTACAACTCCTACATGTACACAGAGATAGGAAAACACAACAAGGATAGGTTCTAGCAAAAGGAATCCAAGCACGTGAAAAAATTGATCCAAGTGTCTGCCGGTATCATCGCAGTGGCCCTGAGCCAAACGTCTTTTGGTGCAACATCCAACTGGACACAAACCCGCTTGGCGCCTAGCGTGTACGGCCCGAGCTCCGAGAATTCTAACTTTTTCTCGACTCCGCTCGATATCCCCTTGGGAGCTACGATAACATCCGTATCCTGGAATATCGGGCTCTACAAAAACGGAGCCACGACTCAGCTATATAAGGTCTGCTATGCGGCCCGCTACTCTACTGTCTACGACAAGTGCACGGACTCCGTACCGATTCTTGCCAACGCAACCGAATTTTTTTATGGACTGGATGCCAAGGGAAAATTCAAGATAACAGGAATTCTGTTTGGCGGGACCTACCCTGCTTATCCGTCCCATAGCAACTCAATCACCGCACACTATCGAAGCCCACGATAAGGGATATCCTTCTCAAGGAGAGAACCATGACGACTATAAATACGTCAAATGCTACTCAGGTAACAACCGTCACCCTCAAACCCAACTCCATCAAAAGTGACGCGGACACGGCCAGCTCCGCGGCGCCGTTACCGGCGATCGGGAGCAAACCCTTCCTTTCAGACCAGGCAAAAATACTCTCGTCCTTATACACCTCTGCAAGCGATTATTTGAAGACCGAACACATGGAGCCTTTCCCCGGAATGGTGAAAGGCTACATCGCTCCTTCCGGCTATATAAACGTTGAAAAATACAATGCCTATCTATTCGACAAAGCCGCAACCACCATGGTGGCAGCGGCCAAAGACAACGGCATCACTCTGGACAAAGAAGAAGTCCTGGCTCAGTTGAAAAATGATAATTCTGATATAACCGCTATAAAACTGGATGATCGGGATCGGAAAGCCAAGCTGGGGCAAAGCAGTGTTTTTACCGACTTGACGCTTTCCGACTTGGACAACATGACGGATGTCTACATCATGGCTAAGGAAAACGGCCTGAACCTTGAAGAAGCGGGAGCACTTGCACTACGTAAAGGGGTTCAAAACCGCTACGGAGACACCGTACAAGAAAGTAATCTCTATCCTGGCGACTGGGATTTTACCGAAACAGACCCTGATAAAATCGCTGCCGCCATCATTCGGCTACCGGACTCAATCACCAGCAAGGCCGACGAGATAAGAAACAAAATCCAAGGTGACCTGGGTCTGGGCAGTGATTTCATTGACTACCTGCTGAACCCAAGGCTTGGACTTAGGGGAGCCACCGACGCTTCTCTTGATTTCTTATCGAAGCTGGTCGATATACACAACAAACAGAAGCAAGCTTAAATTACGTATTGAAGGGTGATTGCTAAAAAACCCTGAAGACCGGAGCCCAACTGATCCGCGAGACCGACACGGAATGCGGTGGGTCAGTTGGCCTTGAATCGGGCCAATGGGTCAGCGCCCCATCTTCAATCGAACCCCTTCCGACGCCATGGGTCTGTTTTTGTATCACTGTCGCGGAATCGATCCCATGTCCCCACACCAGAGCCTGGTGCTACTTGCCCGAGGCGGTTATGCCGCTCGTGGCGTTATTTATCTCATCGTCGGCATTCTTGCCTTGCTCGCGGCCCAGGACTCCACCAAACCGAAGGACAGTCACAAAAGCCTTGAAATGCTGCTGAGCCAGCCCTTCGGCCATGCCTTGGTCGGCCTGGTAGTAGCGGGCCTGCTTGCCTTCGCCGGCTGGCGCATCTTGCAAGCCACGCGCGACGTTGATCATCACGGTACGCAGTTCAAGGGCCTGGTGATTCGCGCCGGGTTGCTGGCGAGCGGCCTGGTCAATGGCGCGCTGGCATTCTTTGCCTTGGGCCTGCTGATCAGCGGCTTGAAAAGCTCCGGGAATTCCGGCGGTGGGCAAACCCAGGACCTGCTGGCGCGCGTCCTGTCCTGGGACCATTCGAACCTGTTGGTTTACCTCGTCGCGCTGGTGCCACTGGGCGTCGGCATTGCCCACATCATCAAAGGCTGGAAGGCCTCGTTCGAAAAATATTTCGAGGCTGACGAAGAAGTGATGCGTTATGTGCGGCCGGTATCGCGCTTCGGCCTGATCGCCCGCGGGGTGGTGTTTATCGAGATCGCCGTGCTGCTGATCATCAGCGGCTCGACCTATAAAGCCGTGGACCCGCCCGGAATGAAAGATGCCCTCGATGCGTTGCAGAATCTGCCGGCCGGAGGCTTGGTGTTGATGGTGATGGCCCTGGGGCTGATTGCCTTTTCGGTCTACAGCTTTTCCGAGGCGGCATGGCGCAAGATCAATATGGATGTGCCAGGAGTGGTGCACACATAGGTCAACTTGCGCCGTTGTTATGTCAGCTGCCCTCTACTGCGCAGGCGTTACCCGGCGCATGAGCTCATTCAACGCGTAGGTGTCGAGGAAGGCCATTGCCTGAGTGATCCGGCCATCCTTGAAGGTCAGTTGCCACAGGTAGGTATTGTTGTAGGGTTTTTGATCGAGGGCTGTCGCAGTGCCGTTCCACAGGACAACGACAATGTCGTCCTGGGCGACGATGCTCTGTAACATGGGGGAAATTGGCGTCGCCAGTCGGGCGCTGATCGGCCGCACGGCCTGTTCGATCAGCTCGGTCTTGCCGTAATACACGCCGGAAACCGGGCTCGATCCCGCGACTGTCCAGACCGCATCGGGCGCCAGCAGGTCGAAGACCGTGCCTTTGCCCTGCTGCCAGTTCGCGAATGCCTGGCGGACCAGATTCGTATTGGCCTCTTGAGTGTTTCCCGAAGCCCAGGAGGTGTTCGTGGAAAGCATTAACGCCAAGACAACAACCTGGGCACGCCAGGCCAAACTTTTCCATGTAGTCATGATGTTTACCTCACGGCAATGCAGTTGATAAAAGTTCGTTCTGAGAACCTTAACGGCATGCGCCTTGAAGCTTTTGCTCGATACTGCTGTGGGGTTGCCTGATGCTGTTCGCAGGTCGTTTGATCTATACGCAGGGATGAAGATAAGGCCGAGCGACATCTTCATAAAATGCCTGCGCAGCCAGATTCTTGTCTTTCGCCTCCAACATGATGTCGAAACGGTCCAGAAACTTGAGCGCGTATGAGTTGGTCCAGCGATTCCACATCTGGTCACTGTGACCGTACAAGTCACGTTTGGACACCACCTTCAATAACGCATCCATCTCAAGCTTTTTGCCTGCATCGAAACCCAATTCCTGCAATCGCTCCGGCGGCTGTGAATAATGCATGGTTGGCCGAACTCCACGCCAACTTTCGATGATGCGATCGACTCGCGGGGAGTCCGGTGCGATGTAATCGTTCTCGTTGATCCAACAGTGGTGGATATCCAGCACGACGGGGGCAAGGTCAGCCAGTTGCAGACAATCATCGACGCCGTAGGTCTTCTCCTCGTTTTCGAAGGTGATGCAATTGCGCGCCACCTCCGACAATCGCGGCCAGATCGAACGGATCCCCTCGCCCCCGAGGCGCCCGGCGATGTGCACGTTGCATTTGAAGTCCTGGAAGCGCCGACCGTAGCCCATCATCCGGATCATGTCGGCGTGGTACTCGAACTCGGCGATGCTGTTCTCCACCACACCCGGTTTATCCGAGCCCAACACACAATACTGGCCAGGGTGGAAGGACAGCCGGATATCCGCCGAACGCGCGAGGTTGCCAATCACAGCGAAGCGTTCTTCCAGCTGGCTTTGAATGACCGGGTCCTGATAGAAAGCACTCACCTTCGGATGACTGTAGAACGGCAACAGATCACTGCTCAGTCGGAGCATGCGCAGGGTCGGCGCAAGCTCGGCAACGTAGGCGATGAGGCGCAGTTGTGCGTCGAGATTGTGCGTTACGACTTCAAGCAGCTTGTCGCGGGCGACCTGGAGAGGGACGCCATCCATCCAGCGTAACGTCGTGGTGCGGGGGTTGTATGGCGCTTCGATGGTCTTTAACGCACTCGCAGCAAGGCCGCGATCAGGGTGCCGGTATTGGCAGGCGAAGCCGATTCGGGGGTGAGTCATGGGAGGTCCTGGCCGTCATCCGTGTTGGCGGTAGACACTCTGGAGGCTGAGTTGTCCTTTTTGATTGGCTCGATAAAAACTGCTTTCGGCGACCTGTTGACCACGCTTGGCGCCGCCAAGAAAAACCGATTGCGATGCGCTCGGCATACCTTGAAACCCAAGTACACGCTGATCGGCGAGCCGCGATGAATTCAAATGGCTATACTCGGGGCAGGAAAAAACTCGCAGCCGTACCTTAAAGGACAATATGGATCTCAGGGCAGCGCACAGAGCGCGACCCGTGGTGACCCCGAAAGGACGAACACCATGCAGGAATTCAGTATGAGCGGCGCAGAATTGGAAAAGGTCCATGTCGAAATTGCCAAATTGATGGCTGAGACCAAAAAGCTCAACGCCGAAGCGGGCAAGATGACCCGCGAAACGTTCTGGTATCCAGTCGCGGTTGCCACCGGCCTGATCGGTACGGTGGCCACCGTCACCACGCTGCTAATCAAATTCGTCTAACCTGACAGGCCCTGCAAACGCGGGGCCTTCTTACCTTGAGCCACATGAAAACCATAGAGAAGTACAGTGCGCCCTCCGCGGACGCATTGGCGCGCCTGAAAATCAACCTCGGCTATACCAGCCAGCAAATGGCCGAACTGGTAGGGCTGGCTCAGGGTGGACAATGGGGCAAGTACACGGGTGGCGCGAGCTGAAGGGCAAATGCGGCAGGAAAAGCCAATGTTCCCAAGATGTTCCCATGTCGCCCTTTTTTAAGGACCAAAAACCACAAACCCCCGACTTTCTCTAGGAAAATCAGGGGTTTGTGTTTACAGAATATGGCGGTGAAGGAGAGATTCGAACTCTCGATACAGTTTCCTGTATACACACTTTCCAGGCGTGCTCCTTAAGCCACTCGGACACTTCACCGTGTCTCGGCAAACTGTTCAGTCTGTCGAGGCGCGCTAATGTAGTCGAAAGCCTTTCCGATGGCAAAGGTTTTTTTCAGAATTTTCATGCGGTTAAGGCCGGTCGGGTATTTCGGACGCGGCGAGGCAGGGCAAACCGGCCAAACTCCAGCTTCGACTATGGGCGGCTTCACGAGTGCAAGCGCTGGCTGTTGGGCGCCTCGCGAGATTTGGGCGGGGCGGCGCTGACCGGTGAGTCAGTCACGGCGCTTTACCTGGCCTGCGGCGGTGGGTAACGTCTGCTTCACTTCTCTTACAAGGAATAGCGTCATGAGCGACCTGATTGCCTACCATCTCGAAGACGGTATCGCGACCCTGACCTTGAACAATGGCAAGGTCAATGCCATTTCGCCTGATGTGATCGTCGCATTCAACGCTGCGCTGGACCAGGCAGTGTCTGATCGCGCGGTGGTGATCATTACCGGGCAACCGGGGATTCTGTCGGGCGGTTACGATTTGAAGGTGATGACCGCCGGCCCCAAGGAGGCAGTCAGTCTGGTCGCGTCTGGCTCGACCCTAGCCCGTCGTTTGTTGTCGCACCCCTTCCCCGTCGTTGTCGCCTGCCCTGGGCATGCGGTGGCCAAGGGTGCGTTCCTGCTGCTGTCGGCGGACTACCGCATTGGTGTGGAGGGGCCGTTTACCATCGGGCTGAACGAGGTGCAGATCGGCATGACCATGCACCACGCCGGTATCGAGCTGGCCCGTGATCGCTTGCGCAAGTCTGCGTTCCACCGCTCGGTGATCAATGGCGAGATGTTCAATCCGCAGAGCGCCGTGGATGCCGGTTTCCTCGACAAGGTGGTCGCGGCTGACGAGTTGCAAGCTGCAGCACTGGAGGCAGCGCGTCAGTTGAAGAAGATCAACATGACCGCCCACAAGAACACCAAGCTCAAGGTTCGCAAGGCGTTGCTGGATGCATTGGACAGCGCGATTCTGCTGGATCAGGAATACACGGGCTGAACGTTGGCTAAAGACGATATCGCTCACCTGGAAAAACAACATACCCGCGGCGGGAGCTTGCTCCCGCTGGACTGCGTAGCAGGCCCATTTTCATGAGCGCTTCGCACTCAAGCGGGAGCAAGCTCCCTCGCCACGGGACCGGTGCGTTTCCCATGCAAGTTACTGAGGAATCGGTAACCGCTCTATCCCGCTTCTTACGTGCCGTTTAGAAACATACGCTTAAACATCGTCTATCTCCTCCCTCTACAGGCGCAATTGCCGAAAACAGTGCACATCCGTACACTGCGCCACCTTTTGTCCCGATGGGGCCTGTTGATGTTGTTTGCACTGCGTATGTGTTTGATGGGCCTGCATTTTGTTCTGGCAGGTGTGCTGGGCGTGGTTCTGGGTGTGTGCCGGCCATTCAATCCTGACAACAGTCGTATATGCGCCAGGTTATACGCGCTGCCTGCGATGTGGTTTCTACGCCTGCGGGTCAAGGCAGAGGTCGACACGCTGGTCAACAAGACTCACGGCTGCGTGATCATCGCCAATCATCAGTCCAACTACGATCTTTTCGTGTTCGGCAACGTGGTGCCGCGTCGTACCGTGTGCATTGGCAAGAAGAGCCTGAAGTGGGTGCCGTTGTTCGGCCAACTCTTCTGGCTGGCGGGCAACGTGTTGATTGATCGCGGCAATGCGATCAAGGCGCGCAAATCGATGCTGACCACCACCCATACGTTGCAGCATGAAAACACGTCCATCTGGGTGTTCCCGGAAGGGACGCGCAACTTGGGGGAGGACCTGTTGCCCTTCAAGAAAGGCGCGTTCCAGATGGCGATTGCCGCCGGGGTGCCGATTATCCCGGTGTGCGTCAGCACTTATATCAAGCATATGCGCCTAGATCGCTGGCACGCCGGTGACATTCTCATTCGTTCGCTGCCAGCCATTCCTACCGCTGGCCTGAGCATGGATGACATGCCCCGCCTCATCGCCCAATGCCGCGAACAGATGCGTGAATGCATCGAGACGATGGACCGGCAACTGCGCGTCGCGTAAACCAAAAACCCGCCTTCATGGCGGGTTTTCTTTTGCACCGAACTCGGCGCATTTTGCTGACTCTCAAAGACCATGGCGCGCTAAGCTGCACGTTGCCTGCCACTGCCAATTTCCAAGAAGAAGCGAACCATCATCATGGGTAGAGTCGTTGCTGCTGCGGTTTACAGCGCCGGTAAAAAAGTCACCAATATCACCCTCGACGAAGGCAGCGCCTGGGCTGCAAAACCAGGACATTTTGTCTGGATCGGCCTCGAAGAGCCCAGCGCGCTGGAACTGACCAACCTGCAACGCCAGTTCAACCTGCATGAACTGGCAATTGAAGACGCCATGGAGAAACATAGCCGTCCCAAGCTGGAGACGTTTGGCGATGCGCTGTTCATCGTCACTTATTCACCGGTACGCGAGAACGGCAAGCTGCAATTCATCGAGACCCATATCTTCGCCGGCAAGGGCTATATCATCACCGCTCGCAACGGCCACTCGGCGTCCTACGCACATGTCCGGCAGCGCTGTGAGGCGCGTCCCATCTTGCTGGAGCATGGGGAGGATTTTGTCCTCTACGCCATCCTCGATTTCGTCATCGAGAACTACCAGCCCGTCGGCGAAGCCATCCACACCGAGATCGATGAACTGGAGCGCAACGTACTGTGCAGCGCCTTGAACGAGCGCGATATCCAGAACCTGCACAGTCTGCGCCGCGACGTGCTACGCCTGCGTCGTTATGCGGCACCTATGGTGGAAATCAGCGAGGAGCTGCAGCGCCTGGACTTTCCGTTCATCGACAAGAACATGACTCCGTATTTCCGCGATGTGCAGATTCATGTGGCCCGGCAGATGGAAGACCTGGCGACACTGGCGGACATTGCCAGCCAGACCATCGAAATCGGCGTATTGCTGGAGGCCTCGCGCCAGAGCGTGGTACAACGCAAGTTCGCAGCGTGGGCGGCGATCCTGGCGTTTCCGACCGCGGTAGCCGGCATCTATGGGATGAACTTCGAAAACATGCCGGAGTTGACCTGGCACTACGGGTATTTCCTGGTGCTCGGGTTTATCGGGGTGGGATGTACGTCGTTGTGGGCCAGTTTCAAGCGATCGGGATGGTTGTAGGATTTGCCGGTGGGATTTGCGTGGCCGACTTCGCGAGCAGGCTCGCTCCCACATTTGATCTGTTGATCAAGTGTGGGATGCCCGGATAATCAGCCTTGGGCGGCTTCAGCTTGGGGTTTGTGGGCGACGAAACGCATCATCCACTCCGCTACCGTCGTGCCGTGATGTTCCTGTTCAAGGCTCGCCACGCCCTGGCTGTAGATCTGCTCGCCGAGGTGTTGCTGGCGAATTTCCAGCAGGGCCCGGGAATAATCATGGATGAATTCCGGGTGGCCCTGGAAACACAGGACCTGATCATTGATGTGATAGGCCGCGAATGGGCAGAAATCGCTTGAGGCGATGACCGTGGCATTTTCCGGCAGCTCGGTGACCTGGTCCTGATGACTGATCAACAAAGTCAGTTCCTCCATCACCGGGCTCATCCAGGGCGCCTTTGCCGCGAGTTTGTAACGATGGGTGCCAACCCCCCATCCCTGGCTGGCGCGCTCGGTCTTGCCGCCCAGCAACAAGGCCAGCAACTGATGACCAAAGCAGACGCCCAGCAGCTTGTCGCCACGCTGGTAGCGGTCCATCAGATAGGTCTTGAGAGTCTGGATCCAGGGGTCGCTGCCAAAGGAGTCGGCCTTGCTGCCGGTCACCAGGTAGGCGTCGAATTGCTCGTCATCGCTGGGGTATTGCCCTTCCACCACGTTGTATACGACAAACTCGGCCGCAATGGGCTGTTGCGAAAACAGGCGCTGGAACATCTGCCCGTAACCCTGATATTGCTCGACCAGTTCCGGACGCAGGATATCGGTTTCCAGAATGCAGATGCGTAACGACATAAAAAATACCTGACACGATGATGGGAATATTGCACACCCCAGAGCCTGCCTTGAAACACCGCTCCAAGGCAAGCCCCCTCCCCGTCAGAACGTCGCCCGGCTGGCGGCTTTTTCCAGCAACAGGGCCGGCGGTGAGAAACGTTCGCCATATTGCTCGGCCAGGTACTGGGCACGAGCGATAAATGCCGGCAAACCGTACTGGTTGATGAACTGCAACGTCCCACCTGTCCAGGCCGCGAAACCGATGCCGAATACCGAGCCGACATTGGCATCCGGCGTCGAAGTGACGACGCCTTCTTCTACGCAGCGAACAGTTTCCAAGGCCTGGATGAACAGCAGGCGATCGCGGATATCCTGCGCGGGGATTTGCCCATCGGCTTTCTCGAAACGGCTCTTGAGCTCCGGCCAGAGATGCTTCTGCCCTTGGGCTGGATAGTCATAAAAACCGGCTCCGGCCGCCTTGCCTGGTCGTTTGTACTCATCAAGCAGCAGGTCGATCACGGCGAATGCAGGATGCTCTGTCGGCGCTTTCCCTTCTGCGTGCAGGTCTTTGGCGCTTTGAGCGCGGATATGGCTCATCAAACCGAGGGAAACTTCGTCCGAAACAGCCAGGGGCCCGACCGGCATTCCGGCTTTGCGCGCTTCGGTTTCGATCATCGGCGCACTCACGCCCTCGCCGAGCATCGCAATGCCTTCGTTGATGAAGGTGCCAAACACCCGCGAAGTGAAAAAACCGCGGCTGTCTTTGACCACGATGGGCGTCTTGTCGATCTGCCGGGCAAAATCGAAAGCCCGGGCCAGGGTTTCATCACTGGTCCCGGCCCCCTTGATGATTTCCACCAGCGGCATTTTTTCCACCGGACTGAAGAAGTGCAGCCCGATGAATCTGCTCGCGTCCGGCACCGCCTCGGCCAGGCCGGTGATGGGCAGGGTCGAGGTGTTGGAAGCGATCACCGCCTCTGGCCCCGCTGCCGCCTGGGCTGCTGACGACACTTGGGCTTTCAGGGAACGGTCTTCGAAGACGGCCTCGATGATCAGGTCGCAACCGGCCAGCTCGGCATCGTTGTCGGTAGGGTGAATCCGCGCCAGCGTGGCGTCGCGTTGTTTCTCGGTGAGTTGGCCGCGCGCGACTTTTTTGTCCAGCAACGCCGCCGAGCGTGCCTTGCCCCTCTGTGCGGCGGCCAGGTCGATGTCCTTGAGGACCACGTCTATGCCGGCCACCGCGCTGACGCAGGCGATACCGGCGCCCATCATGCCCGCACCGAGCACGCCGACTTTTTTTGTCAGATAAGGCGCAACACCCTGTGGGCGGGATCTGCCGGCCTTGATTTCGTTGAGTTGAAACCAGAAGGTGCCGATCAGGTTCTTCGCCACTTGTCCCGTGGCGAGTTCGGTGAAATAGCGCGTCTCGATCAGATGCGCCGCGTCAAACCCCACCTGCGCGCCCTCTACTGCAGCGCAGAGAATCTTTTCCGGGGCCGGCAGGCAGCCCTGGGTCTTGTTGCGCAGGATCGAAGGCGCGATCGCCAGCATCTGGGCGACCTTCGGGTCGGACGGGGTCCCGCCTGGAAGCCGATACCCCTTCACATCCCAAGGTTGGATCGCATCCGGATGGGCGAGAATCCAGGCTCGGGATTTGGCCAGCAGCTCGTTGCGATCCGCCGCCAGCTCGTCGATCAAGCCGGCCTGCAACGCCTGCTGCGGGCCAAGTCGCTTGCCCTCAAGCAGATACGGCAAAGCCTTTTCCAAACCCAGCACCCGCACCATCCGCACCACACCGCCACCGCCCGGCAGCAAGCCAAGGGTGACCTCCGGCAAGCCGATCTGCACCGATGGATGGTCCAGCGCTACGCGATGATGACACGCCAGGCAGATTTCCCAGCCGCCGCCCAAGGCCGCACCATTGATCGCCGCGACGACGGGTACACCGAGGGTTTCGAGGGCGCGCAGTTGCGCTTTCAGCCCCAGGACCATCTGATAGAACGCCTGGGCCTCGGATGGGTCGATCCTGACCAGCTCGTTCAAGTCGCCACCGGCAAAAAAGGTTTTCTTGGCCGAGGTGATGATCACCCCGGCGATCGAATCTTTTTCGGCCAACAGACGCGCCACGCAGGCGGCCATCGCCTCGCGATAGGTCGCGTTCATGGTATTGCTGCTCTGGCCCGGCATGTCCAGGGTCAGGAGAACGATCCGGTCCTGGCCGGTTTCGTAACGAATGGCTTCGGTCATGAAAAGTGTTCCTTGGTGTCGAGGGCTCAGAGGCGTTCGATGATGGTGGCGATGCCCATTCCGCCGCCGACACACAGCGTCGCCAGGCCGTAACGCAGGCGACGCGCCTCCAGCTCATCGAGCAAAGTGCCAAGAATTGCGCACCCGGTGGCACCCAGTGGGTGCCCCATGGCGATAGAACCGCCGTTGACATTCACCTTTGCGGGATCGATGGCCATGTCCTTGATGAATTTGAGCACCACCGAGGCGAAGGCTTCGTTGACCTCGAACAGATCGATGTCTTCCACCCGCAACCCGGCTTTCGCCAAGGCCTTGCGGGTGGCCGGGGCCGGGCCAGTGAGCATGATGGTCGGCTCGGTGCTGGTGACCGCAGTGGCGACGATTCGCGCCCGGGGCTCCAGGCCCAGCTCGCGGCCCTTTGCCTCGGTGCCGATCAGCATCAGCGCCGCGCCGTCGACGATGCCCGAGCTGTTGCCCGGGGTGTGCACATGATTGATTCGTTCGACATGGCTATAGACACGCAACGCCGTCGCGTCGAAACCCATCTGGCCCATCGCCTCGAAACTCGGCCGAAGCTTGCCCAGCCCTTCAAGGGTCGAGTCGCCACGGATGAATTCGTCGTGTTCCAGCAGCACGATGCCATTCTGGTCCCGCACCGCCACCAGGGATTTAGCAAACGATCCGTCGTCCCGAGCCCGAGCGGCCTTGCGCTGGGATTGCAGCGCGAAGGTATCGACCTCTTCGCGATTGAAGCCTTCCAGGGTAGCGATCAGGTCCGCGCCAATGCCCTGGGGGACAAAATGCCCCTGCAGGTTCGATTGTGGGTCCAGCGCCCACGCGCCTCCATCGCTGCCCATCGGTACCCGCGACATCGACTCCACGCCGCCGGCCACCACCAGGTCCTCGAAGCCGGAGCGCACTTTCATCGCCGCCAGGTTCACCGCCTCAAGGCCCGAGGCGCAGAAACGGTTGAGTTGCACGCCAGCCACGCTGACGTCCCAGCCTGCCACCAGGGCCGCCGTCTTGGCAATGTCGGCGCCTTGGTCGCCTACCGGAGTCACGCAGCCGAGCACGATGTCATCGACGTGACGGGTGTCCAGGTCCATGCGCTGACGCAACGCGTCGAGCAGGCCGGCGACCAGGTTCACCGGCTTGACGGTGTACAGGGCGCCATCGGCCTTGCCCTTGCCGCGGGGCGTGCGTAATGCATCGAAAATCAAAGCTTGGGTCATGACATCCTCGAACCATCATCGACGAAATGCGAACACCTCCAACCTTAAGCCCAGCGGCGCCGGATTCAATGACCCCAGCGCTCAACGGCATTGACAGCCACGCTCAGACGAACGGTAGCGTGCTATCGGGTTAACCGTTTCAGGTGAGCAAGCTGTCTAGCAAGAGGGCCGGCAAGTAGCTGGCAATAGGCCTCATGCCTGTTTAATAGCTATTAGCTTAAAACTCATACGAATTGGATCTAAGCCAACGCGGCTGCGGCCCCTAATGTAAACCCTGTACAAGAGAGTCGTCGGGTTTTGCCGAGGCGCTTGTCAGCCAGTTTCAAACAGGAAGTGCAACGCCAGCCGCCACGGAGCTACGCAGGCTGGCCTCAGGAAATAACAAAAAAGGCGGGTCAGCCATGTTCAAACACTCGAAAGTTCGTCAAGCCGGACTCATCCTCTTTGCCACTACGCTGCTGTTGATTTTGCCGAACATTACCAAGGTCATCGGCTGAATCCGGCGCGTGGTGCCATCGCCAGCAAATGCACGAGGGTCGTTGTTCAAGCGACGGTGGCTGTGCCACCCTTTGCGCTTCCCTCTCGACATGGAAGGCGATTCATTGAAAGCTCTCATTGCGATCGGGGCGCTGCTGCTCAGCACGCCTCTATTTGCCGCGCAACTCGTACTTGAACTGGGCACGCAGGCACGCACCTGGCAAACCGAGGAACTGCTCAAGCATCCTGAAGCTCGGACGGTCCGGATCAATGAAGATGTTTCCTACAAGAAACCCATGAGCTATCGCGCCGTACCCCTCACGGCGTTGTTGACTGGCATCCAGCCGGATGAGCATTTGCAGGCCGTGGCGCTGGATGGCTTTGCCGCCGAAATGCCCGCTGCACCGTTGCTCAACCAGAGTGGCGCCCGTGCGTGGCTGGCGATCGAAGACCCAGCAGCCCCCTGGCCGTCGCTGGGCGAGGGCAAGCGCAGTGCGGGGCCCTTTTACTTGGTCTGGACCGATCCCCAGGCGGGCCATATCAGCCCCGAACAGTGGCCCTACGCGCTGGCGAGCATCAAGCGCCTGTCCGCGGTGGCCGAGCGCTTCCCTGCCCTGCTGCCCGCCCCGGGCCTGGCCAAGGACGACCCGATCAATCAGGGTTTTGCGCTGTTCCAGAAAAACTGCCTGGCCTGCCACCGCCTCAACGGTGCAGGCGATGCCCAGTTCGGCCCGGACCTGAACATTCCCTTCAATCCAACCGAGTACTTCTCGGGGGATTTTCTCAAGCGTTACATACGGGATCCGCAGAGCCTGCGGCGCTGGCCTCAAGGGAAGATGCCGGGGTTCTCGGCGGCGGTGCTGCCGGATGCGGAGCTTGATTTGCTGGTGGGATATTTGAAGCATATGGCGGGACGCAAGCAGCCGTAGATGCTGAATTGCCACAAGAGCGCTACATGAAAACGGCCGACACAAAGGGTCAGCCGTTGCTGTGCTGCAAAGAGTAAGTATCAGGCCTGCAGGCGACGGATCTCCTGCTTGACGCCCCACCCTTCAATGATGCCACCCAGTGGCTCAACCACCGCCTCGAAATTCAGTTCGAAGTCGCCGATATCGTCATAAGTGGCGTACATCACCCGGCTCAGTTCCAGTGACCAGGCTCCATCTTCCCGAGCGCTGATCTGCGCATTCAACGATTCTCCCCGAAAATGACCTGCCGCCCTGCGCGCCCGTTCCTCGTCGGGAAAAATGGCGTAGAACTCGATGGGATGGAATTGGGAGAAATCGAAACCGCCTTCTTTCATGCGGCGCAACACGCTGGTGCTGACATCTTCTTGATAGGCTGTGCTCATGAAACGTCCTCCTCAGAACCGATGGATAGACTTTCCGTCTTCCCGTGCATGCAACCAGCGGTTACAAGCGATACGGCATCAAATGACCGTCGGGACACAAGCATGTAGCTGACAAGACCGGACCTTGGCGATCCTTTCGCTGATCTCGATTGCAGAGTAGCGTCAAGTCAGTGCGACTGCCAAGCGGGACCAGACAATGAATTTCATGAAATCGGTTTAATGCTGATGATCTCAATGCTGTTCTGGGTTTTCAGGCTCTTGACCGTGGGGTCGTCGGTGCGGCCCTCCAGGTCGTTGAGGTCCAGCTCTTTCGAGAGAGGTACCAGCTTTTCCTGAATCAGTTGTGCCGCTTGTTCCATCGTGGGCTCCTGGGCGTAATCAAACTGCTCGGCGATCGTTTCGCCGTGATCGTCAACGAAGGTGATTTCCCACTTTTGCATCAATGTCTCCTTGATCGATGGAATGGCCCGACTTACCTCTATCTCGACATTGGCGGCGAAACAATCGTTCCGCTGAGTTCGTTGACGGCACATAAGAAAAAACCGCCTCAAGGGCGGTTTTTCTCGGAGTGACCAGGGCTATTTTTCGGCGCGTTCTTTCAACGCTTTCAGGGTATTGAACGGCGCATCCACCACGAACTTGTTAGCCAGCCAGGACGGAACGTCGCCCCCCGGCTCGGTATGGACCTGGTAAATCACCTCGACCTGATCCGCGCCCTTGGGAGTGAATTTCCAGAAACCGTCGACTTGTGCCACTCGCACGAAACCTTTTTCTTCAGGAGCGTAAGTAGGCACGCCCTTGAGGTTGCGGGTCAGGCTGCCATCCGCGCCTTCGACGGTGGTAACTTCCAGCACGGAGTCACGCGGCGTAACCGGCCACGGCGTGTTGAATCGAGTGTAGGTCCAGCTCTTGTCGCCCTCGTGCTTGAGCAGCTTCTGGCTCTTGCATTCATGAATCCAGGCACAGGCACCCGATACGTCCTCCTGCAAGGCGCGCAACTTCGCCATGGTGGTCTTCATCACGGTCACGCCTTGGTAGGCCTTGTACTTGGAACCGCTGACTTCACTGAGTGAAACCTTGATGCCTTCCTTTTCCTTGGCAACCTGCCAATCCTCAGCCTGGGCGGTAGCCGTCGCCAGCAACACGGTCAAACCACACAACACAGCCATACGATGCAGCGAACCCATAATTGTTTTCCTTGTTTTCGAAGTTCCGATCTTGACGCATTACGCTGCCGTGACTTGCTCCCACCAACCGATCAAGCGAATGGCTTCTTCGCTGCTGTCGCCACAGACCTCGATGTCAGCCTCAAACGCCGAGCACACCGCGGGGCGATCGGCCCGACCGAATATCTGGCACAGATTGTCGACCGACAACTGCACGCAACGCTCGCCCGCCGGCTTGCCTTGAGGCATCCCCGGGATGGGTGAGCTGATGGAGGGGGCGATGCAGCAGGCGCCACAGCCCTCGCGGCATTTCATGACGAAAACGTCCTCGCGGCAGGTAATGGTTGATAACAGGACAGAGAGTAACGGCTAAAACGAACGTTTCAAATTACTGGATGGGAGTTTTTTCGTTCATGACGCGATGACCGAGCAGTCAGTGACGAGTTGCAGGCGCAATGAATGCCTACTGCTTGAATTCGAACTCCAGCGCTGCGCCTTCCACTTCGTTGCGCTCCTGGTTGCGCAACGGCAGCTGCATTTCGTTGCTCAGCAAACGTCCGTTGAGTTGGAACGGCCCAGGCTTATTACCGAACATGGGCGGCAATAACGGCTCACGCTTGGGCAGCGGCACAGTTCCCGGGGGCTTCAGCTCCTCGACCATTTCATTGGGCAAGCTCAAGTCGA
Organism: Pseudomonas sp. Z1-29; assembly: GCF_051131995.1. NCBI lineage: Bacteria > Pseudomonadati > Pseudomonadota > Gammaproteobacteria > Pseudomonadales > Pseudomonadaceae > Pseudomonas > Pseudomonas sp. Z1-29. Next base: position 4,207,360 of record NZ_CP071645.1, read on the forward strand.
GCTTCGCCGGTGGCAATCGGGTCTTGGCAATTTCGCGGGCGGATTTGCTTTTGGAGGCGACAGGCGCACGTTTTTTTCTAGTATTCGCGGCTTTCTTCGCGGGGGCTTTTTTCACCGCTGCGGGTGCCTTGCCAGGATTCTTCGTAGCGCTGGCCGCGGGTTTTTCCTGTGCCGCAGCCGCCACGACGCCTCCTGAATGGAAGGCAGTCAACAGGCCAAGCAAAACCCAGACGGCAGGGACAATGGCTTTCATTGGACTCGATGGCAGTTACGACACAAGCCCCATGCTCGCCTGTTAATCGAGCGCTGACAAGCATGTCCATCCAAGCGCTTGAATTTAAAGGAGCCCGCTCGCGGTCTCCTGGCACAGCTGGGTGGCCAACAGCCCCAGCGTCATCAGGGCCCGCTCTGCCTCGCGGTTCCAGGGTGTTCCGCAGTTCAGGCGAATGCAGTGGTTGAACTGCTCGGTGTTACTGAAGATCAGCCCCGGGGCGATGCTGATGCCCTGCTGCAGCGCCCGCACGTGCAACTCCTGGGTATTGACCCGTCCCGGCAGGCTGACCCACAGGATGAAGCCTCCGGTAGGACGGCTCATTTGCGTGCCTTCGGGAAAATATTGCTGCACAGCCAGTTGAAAGGCGCTGAGGTTCTTGCGGTACTCCTGGCGAATGTAGCGCAGGTGCCGGTCGTAGCCGCCGTTTTCCAGGTACGCCGCGATGCCCATCTGCGTGACGCTGCACGCCGAATGAGTACTGAACGTTTGCAGGCGCTGGATCTCTTGCTGGAACTTGCCGGCGATCATCCAGCCGATGCGCACACCCGGCGACAAGGTCTTGGAAAAACTCGAGCAGTAGATCACCCGATCCAGGCGGTCGTACGCCTTGAGTGCCTTGGTACGCCCCTGCTCGAACATCAGTTCGCCGTAAATGTCGTCCTCGACAATCTGAATGTCGAAATCCGACGCCAGGCGCAGCAGCTGCTTTTGCCGCTCCTCAGGCATCGTGCCGCCGAGGGGATTGCTCAGGCGCGTGGTCAGGACCAACGCCTTGATCGACCATTGGTTGGCCGCCAGCTGCAAGGCTTCAAGGCTCATACCGGTGACCGGATCGCTGGGGATCTCGATCACCTTGAGTCCCAACAGATCCGCCAACTGCAGCAAACCGTAATAGGTCGGCGACTCGGCGGCGATCAGGTCCCCCGGCCGGGTCAGCACGCGCAGCGACATTTGCAACGCATCGACGCAGCCATGGGTAATCACCACTTCGGAGGGGTCGACCACGACTCCGGCATCACGCATGCGAATCGCCACCTGGCGCCGTAACGGCTCGAAGCCGGGGCTGAACATATAGCTGAAGGCCCGCGGGCTGTGAAACCGTGTGACCTTGGCCAACTGCTGGTGCAACGCCCGCACTGGCAGATAATCGACGCTCGGCACGGCCGCGCCCAGCGGGAAGACCCCCTCACGACGCGACTCGACCAACACCTGCTGGATGATGCTGCTGCGCGTCACCAGGCCGGGGCGCTCGACCCGGGCGATGTCCGGCGTCGGCGCGGTCAAGGCCGGCGTCTGGTGCACGTAGTAACCCGACTGCGGCCGCGCCCGGATCAACCCCTGGTCTTCCAGGTTGGCATAGGCCTGCAACACAGTGGCATGGCTGACGTTGAGCTGCGAACTCATCTTGCGCACCGACGGCACGCGTTCGCCGGGCTGATATACACCGCGCCGGATATCTTCAGCCAGTTGTTGAGCAATACGTTGGTAGAGCAGGAGGTTGGTCATGACGCAGCACTCGATTTCACGGGCATTTTATTCTTGTGGGAAATATTACCGGAACAGTTTAGAAGTGTACTGGGACAGTTGCCAGATTACTTGACAGCACAGTGCAGTGACACCCCCAAACTGTACCCTTTTCTCTACGATCTCCAGGCGCAAAAAAACCCGGCGCCTTGGCAGGGGCCGGGTTTTCCAGTGACGCAACCCTTAGCGGGCGGCGCCGAGCTGGCCTTTCTCGTCGGAAAAGACGATTTCCACACGACGGTTCTGGGCCCGGCCACGCTCGGAAGCGTTGACGTCCACCGGGTATTGATCGCCGTAGCCTTCGACCTGGATGCGTTTTTCATCGATCCCCAGGTCCACCAGCACGTCCGCCACCGCCTGCGCGCGATCACGGGACAACTTGAGGTTTTCCTGCTTGCCGCCGGTGCTGTCGGTATAGCCCTCGATACGCACCACGCGCTTGGGATTGAGCTGCAGGAACTGCACGATCTTGAGCACCACGCGGTTGGCCGAGTTCTTCAGTTCCGCTTCGCCGGTGTCGAACAGCACGTCACCCAGGGTCATCACCAAGCCGCGATCAGTCTGGGTGGTGGCCATCGCCATGATCTGTTCTTCCAGCCACTTGCCTTGCTGCTGGACGCTCAGCAACTTGGATTCGCGCAAGGCCAATTGCAGGCGCTGGCGTTCCAGCTCAAGCTTCGCCGCGCGCTCTTCGTTGAGCAACTGGTTGCTGTGTTCCCGCGCGATCTCGCTGTAGCGCTGGCTCAGGTAAGCGTAATGCTGGACATCCTCGCCGCTGCCCCAATAGCTGGACAGGCGATCGGCCCGGGCCAGGGATTCGCCGGCGCGGATGACATCCTTGGGCGCGGCGCGCAGGACATTGGCGTCTTCCTTGACCTTCTGGAAGCTGGCACTGGCCTGTTCCAGCGCCGCTTCGCTACGCTGCCCGGCGCAGCCATACAAACTGGCGAGGCCCGCGAGGACCAGGCTGCCACATACATGGGACGGCTTCATTGGGCATCATCCCTCAACTGTTTGCGCAAGCGCTTGATTCGAGTATCGAGCACGTTCAACTGCTCCTGGCGCTTGAGACTGAGCACCTTCGCTTCGGCCAGGCGCGCGTCCAGCTCGGCCTGCTCGGCGCGCATGCGTGCCTTCTTGTAGGATTCGTCGGCCATGTTGCTCTTGGCGCGGGCGAATTTTTCTTCGGCGAGTTTGAGTTCAGGCACGTCATCGGTGGTGGCGCCCACCGCATGGGCCTGCTCGATGGCCTGTTCAGTCAGGCGCAGCTGTTCATTCGGCGCCGGATCGGCTGCACAACCCGCCAGAGCCAGAACGGCCAGGGCAGCGAAAAGAGGTCGAATAGTCACTAATGTTCCCTACTGTTTTGGGGCACTGACAGGTGGCTGCAACTGTGTTCTCCAACGCTCCAGATTGCGCTGCAACACAGCCTCCGTCAGGCCGGACGCGGCCAATTCTGTCATCTTTTGCGCCAGCTGTCCGCGCAACCATGGGTCGTTGCAGGCGGAGTTATGGGAAACCGCGAGGAACAATCCCGGTTTATCCACCGGTTGCGGTGCCGCCTGCAGATCATTGGCCATCCCCAATGTCTGCGCCATTGCCATGCCCGAGTAGCGTCCTGCCAAGACATATTCCACTTCACCCAGCAGCAATTTCTGAAAGGCCTGGGTCAGGTTGGGTGTCCGGATCAGGGTTAGATTCCGCTCGGCAAAGACGCTGAATCCCTGGGTCATTCGGGCCTTCTCCGACAAGGCACAGGGATGTCCGTGAAGATCCTCGGGCCGGGTGATGAGCAACGTCGAGTCCTTGCGGGTCCAGACCAGGTAATCATTTTCCAGCAAGGCCGGATGCACGTAATCGAGGCTGTCCAGCCCGTTCGTGGTCAGCGGAGCATCGGTGAGCAGGTCCATGCGCCCGCTGCGCACCTCGTCCAATGCCTGGGCACGCTTGCCGGCGTAGAGCAGCTCGATCTTGATGCCCAGCGCCTTAGCCACCTCCTCCAGCAGGTCGGCGCCAGCGCCGATCAGGTGCTTGGGGTCCTGGGGGTCTTGCCAAAGATAAGGCGGCGCATCGGGGCTGCCAGTGGCGACCAGACGCTCACATTTGCCAGCGGCGACAGACAGGCCCGGCATGCAAGCCAATGCCCACAACAACGACCAACCGGCCAAATGGCGAAGATCCATGGCGCTACGCTCCCCGGAAGCAGAAATAAAAAACCCGGCCAAAGGCCGGGCTCTTTATAAGTGAAGACGCCGGATTAGACCAGCTTCTCCAGCTCGGGGATGGCTTCGAACAGATCAGCCACCAGACCATAATCGGCCACCTGGAAGATCGGCGCTTCTTCGTCCTTGTTGATCGCAACGATCACCTTGGAGTCTTTCATGCCGGCCAGGTGCTGGATCGCGCCGGAGATACCGACGGCGATGTACAGCTGTGGCGCAACGATCTTGCCGGTCTGGCCGACCTGCATGTCGTTGGGCACAAACCCTGCGTCGACCGCGGCGCGGGAAGCGCCGACGGCAGCGCCCAGCTTGTCGGCCAGGGCGTACAGGTGCTTGAAGTTGTCACCGTTCTGCATGCCGCGACCGCCGGAAACGACGATCTTGGCAGCGGTCAGTTCAGGACGGTCGGACTTGGCCAGTTCTTCGTTGACGAAGCTGGAGATGCCTGCGTCGTGAGCAGCGCCTACCGCTTCAACGGCAGCCGAGCCACCTTCGGCGGCAACCGGGTCGAAACCGGTGGCGCGCACGGTGATGACCTTGATCGCAGCGGTCGATTGTACGGTGGCGATGGCGTTGCCAGCGTAGATCGGGCGCTTGAAAGTATCGGCGCTTTCCACCGAGATGATTTCGGAGATCTGGTCGACGTCCAGTGCGGCAGCCACGCGCGGCAGGATGTTCTTGCCGTTGGAGGTAGCGGCAGCCAGGATGTGGCTGTAGCCCTTGCCCAGCTCGGCCACCAGCGGAGCAACGTTTTCCGGCAGCTGATGTGCGTAGGCGGCGTTGTCGGCCGACAGTACTTTTGCCACGCCGGCAATTTTTGCAGCAGCTTCGGCAACGGCACTTGCGCCCTGCCCGGCCACCAGCACGTGCACATCGCCACCGATTTTGGCCGCGGCAGCAACGGTGTTCAGCGTGGCCGGAGCCAGCGCCTTGTTATCGTGTTCGGCGATTACCAAGATAGTCATAGTCAGATTACCTTCGCTTCGTTTTTCAGTTTCTCGACCAGTTCAGCCACCGACTTGACCTTGATGCCCGCGCTGCGTGCAGCCGGCGCTTCGACCTTCAGGGTCTTGTTGGTGGAGGCGGTGGAAACGCCCAAAGCATCCGGAGTCAGCACTTCAAGCGGCTTCTTCTTGGCTTTCATGATGTTTGGCAGGGACGCATAACGCGGCTCGTTCAAACGCAGGTCGGTGGTGACAATGGCCGGCAGTTTCAGGGAAACCGTCTGCGCGCCGCCGTCGATCTCGCGGGTCACGGCAACGCTGTCGCCGGACACTTCGACTTTCGAAGCGAAGGTGCCCTGGCCGTAGCCGCTCAACGCAGCAAGCATCTGGCCAGTCTGGTTGTTGTCGCTGTCGATGGCCTGTTTGCCGAGGATCACCAGCTGTGGCTGTTCCTTGTCGACAACGGCTTTCAACAGTTTGGCAACGGCCAGGGAAGTCAGCTCTTCGGCGGATTCGACGAGGATGGCGCGATCGGCACCCAGCGCCAGCGCAGTACGCAGTTGCTCCTGGGCGGTGGTCGGGCCGATGGAGACGACAACGATCTCGGTTGCCACGCCTTTCTCTTTCAGGCGTACGGCTTCTTCCACGGCGATTTCGCAGAAGGGGTTCATCGACATCTTGACGTTGGCGAGGTCGACGCCGGAGTTGTCCGCCTTGACGCGAACCTTGACGTTATAGTCGACCACTCGTTTGACAGCTACAAGAACCTTCATGGATTCCTCGTTACTCTCCGGTGAAAAGAAAGTCGCCTGGGCGAACCTGGCGGTTGATGATCATGGGCGCAAGGGCACCTCTAAAAACGCCGGCATGAACCACACATGACCTTGCTCACGGGAGTGAAGACCATTCGTCAGTGATGACCGATGAGTCATTCATTATCGCGGCGTGTAAACTGCGCGTCCGAACCGCGCACCTCGTCACTTTGTGCTGCCTTCGCCCTGTCTTTAGAGGTGCTCTTGAAACCAACAGTCAGCCTACGGCGAGCGCAAAACCGCCCGTATCTTGACCGGAACGCCTATTCCGGTCAATACGGCAAAATGGTCGTTCATAAGCCGTACGTCAGTGATTTATCTGGGCTGCGGCAATTTCAAACGAACGTTTGTATTGGACCCCAAGAGTGGTGTAGATATAATGCGCCGCTCAGAGAGAGAAGCGCGGGTCATCCATTGTCGCTTTCGTCGCTCGGCGAAGGAAATAACGGATGCAACGCCAAACCTCCAATTAGAAAAAAACTGTAGAGCCTTGAGTAGGAGATAGCCTGTGGAACGCGAATACATGGAATTCGACGTGGTCATCGTCGGTGCCGGCCCCGCTGGCCTGTCTGCCGCTTGCCGACTGAAACAGAAGGCCGCCGAAGCCGGTAAGGAAATCAGCGTCTGCGTGGTCGAAAAAGGCTCCGAAGTCGGTGCGCACATTCTCTCCGGCGCGGTGTTCGAACCGCGTGCCCTGAACGAACTGTTCCCGGACTGGAAAGAACTCGGCGCGCCATTGAACACGCCGGTCGTGCGCGATGACATTTATGTCCTGCGAAACGCCGAGGCGGCGAGCAAAATCCCCGACTTCTTTGTGCCCAAGACCATGCACAACGAAGGCAACTATATTATTTCCCTGGGCAACCTGTGCCGCTGGCTGGCCCAGCAGGCCGAGAACCTGGGCGTGGAAATCTACCCTGGCTTCGCCGCCCAGGAAGCGCTGTTCGATGAAAACGGCGTGGTTCGCGGCATCATCACCGGCGACCTGGGTGTCGACCGTGAAGGCAACCCGAAGGAAGGCCTTTACACCCCTGGCATGGAACTGCGTGGCAAGTACACGCTGTTCGCCGAAGGCTGCCGTGGTCACATCGGCAAGCAACTGATCAAGCGCTTCAACCTGGACAGCGAGGCCGACACCCAGCACTACGGCATCGGTCTGAAAGAGATCTGGGAAATCGACCCGGCCAAGCATCAGCCTGGCCTGGTGGTGCACACCGCCGGTTGGCCGCTGGACATCATGGGCACCGAAAACACCGGCGGCTCGTTCCTTTATCACCTGGAAAACAATCAGGTGGTGGTCGGTCTGATCGTCGATCTTTCCTACAGCAACACCTTTCTGTCGCCGTTCGACGAGTTCCAGCGCCTCAAGCATCACCCGGTGCTCAAGCAGTACCTGGAAGGTGGCAAGCGCGTCAGTTACGGTGCTCGCGCCATCGCCAAGGGCGGCCTGAATTCGTTGCCGAAAATGGTCTTCAAGGGCGGCGCGCTGATCGGTTGCGACCTCGGTACGTTGAACTTCGCCAAGATCAAGGGCAGCCACACCGCAATGAAGTCCGGCATGCTCGCCGCCGAAGCAGTGGCTGATCGCCTGTTCGCCGAGTCCGAAGGCGGTGACGAACTGACCGCCTATGTCGATGGCTTCAAGAGCAGCTGGCTGTACGAAGAACTTTTCGCCAGTCGCAACTTCGGCGCAGCGATCCACAAATACGGCGCGATCGTCGGCGGCGGCTTCAACTGGCTCGACCAGAACATCTTCGGCGGCAAGATTCCGTTCACCCTGCGCGATACCAAGCCGGACTATGCGTGCCTGAAACTGGCGGCCGATTGCAAGAAGATCGACTACCCGAAACCGGACGGCAAGATCAGCTTCGACAAGCTCAGTTCGGTGTTCATCTCCGGTACCAACCATGAAGAAGAACAGCCTTGCCACCTGAAGCTGACCGACCCGAGCATCCCGATCGGCAAGAACCTGCCACTGTACGACGAACCGGCCCAGCGCTACTGCCCGGCCGGCGTGTATGAAGTGATCACCAAGGAAGACGGTGAGAAGCGCTTCCAGATCAACGCCCAGAACTGCGTTCACTGCAAGACCTGCGACATCAAGGACCCTGCACAGAACATCACCTGGGTCACGCCGGAAGGCGCCGGCGGACCGACCTACCCGAACATGTAAGCCGATCCGCTGAACATCAAGGCTCCCGAATGGGGGCCTTTTTGTTGCCCGCCATCAAAAAACACCCCAGCACCATGCGTGACGGCCGTCAGACCTTGGCGCCCAGCTCCGCCGACAGCCGCGCGGTGACGCCTTTGACCAGGGGAATCAGCTCGGCCATCTTTTCCAGCGGCATGTATGGCACGGTGCTGGCGATGCTGATACCGGCGACGATACGCTTGCCGGCGTCGCGGATCGGTGCCGCCACGCAACGAATCGACGGTTCGTTGTCTTCGAGGTCGAAGGCATAGCCGCCTGCTACGTATTCCACCATTCGTTGCTGGAACTGCTCCCAGGATTGCTCCTGATGCTGGGGCCAGAACTGATTCTTCCCACCCGCCGGAAGGCTGATCTCGTACAGCCTTTTCCATTGCTCCTGGGAGTCATCGAGCATCAGTGCCTTGCCGATCCCGGTGCGCGCGAGCGGCATGCGGTGGCCCACCCGTGAGCGCATTTCCGGTCCGTTGCGGCCCGGATTTTTCAACAGGTACAGGACCTCGTCGCCCTCGCGAATCGCCAGGTGGACGGTGTCTCCGGTGAGCGCCGACAGCTCGTCCAGGTATGGCCCCGCCAGGCTCACCAACGGCAGTTCTTCCCGCGCCTGGAAACCCAGCTCGATCAGCTTCGGCCCCAGCAGATAGCCCACTTGCGGCACCACGCGCAGATAACGCTCGTCCACCAGGCAACTGGCGAGGCGATGGGTGGTGCTGCGAGTGGTGCCGATCAGCCGGGCGATTTCCTTCAAGTCACGGGCGCCGCTGGCGACCGCCTGGACGACGCCCAGGCCACGCAGCAATGTCTGGGTGCCTGTAGGCGCGGCGTCCTTGGTGATTTTTGGATCGTCTTGCTGCATATCCGGCCTTTCACAGTGAGCAGGGGAACGGGCGGCATTATGGTCGCCCGCCCCTCGGGACTACAACTCGATGCGCTCGACTTTCCCGACCAGCAGGATGTAGGACAGCGCGCCAATCAACGCCAGAACGGCGATGTAGGTGATGGCCGGGGCAAACGAATCGCCGCTGGCGAGAAAACCAATGACGATCGGCGTGGCGATGGCCGCCAGGTTGCCGATGAAATTGAACACCCCACCGGTCAATCCCAACAGCCGTGCCGGCGCCAAAGTCGATACCAGCGACCAGGTGATCGACGCCAGGCCGTTGCCGAAAAAGGCCAGGGCCAGGAATGCAATCACCAGCGGCGTCGACTCGACGAAATTGGCGCCGATGATTGCCGTGGAAATCAACAGACCACCAATAATCGGCAGCTTGCGCGCGAACCCCACCGTGGCGCCGCGACGGATCAGCCAGTCGGAAAAGAACCCGGAACACAACACGCCGACAAACGCCGCGAGGAACGGCAGCGACGCCAGCAAGCCGGATTTGATGAAATCCATGCCGCGATATTTCACCAGGTAGGTCGGAAACCACGTCAGGAAGAACCACAGCGTGGAGTTGAGGCAGAACTGGCCCAGGTAAATCCCCCAGAGCTTGCGCTGGGTCAGGACTATCCCAAGGTCGGTCCAGCTGAATTTCGCCTTGGCCTTGGCCGTCTCGGCCTGGATATCCACCAGCCCGCCCCCTTCGCGGATCAGTTCGATTTCAGCGGCGTTGGCGCCTTTGAAATCCCGCGGCTCGCGATACACCGCGTACCAGATCACCGCCCAGAGAATGCCGACGGCACCGGTCACCACGAACACCATGTGCCAGCCGAAGGCATGCTGCAGCCAGGCCAGGACCGGCGTCAGGAATGCCAGGCCGACAAATTGCCCGGACGTATAAAAACCGATTGCCGTGGCCCGTTCACGCTCGGGAAACCAAGTGGTAACCACGCGGCTGTTGATTGGATAAGCCGGCGCCTCCAGGGCGCCGACGGCCATGCGCAGGACAAACAGCGCGATGAAGCTGGCAGCGAAACCGAGCATCACCGTGGCCACCGACCACAGCAGCAACGCCACGCTGTAGAGAATGCGTGGCGGCACGCGGTCCACCAGCCAGCCACCGGGAATTTGCATGGCGGCGTAGGTCCAGCCGAACGCCGAGAAAATCAGCCCGACATGGATCGGATCGATCCCCAGTTCGCTGGTCAGTGCGGGGGCGGCAATCGAGAGGTTGCTGCGGTCCAGGTAATTGATCACCACGGTGATGAACAGCAGGACCATGATGAAAAAACGCTTGCGGCTGGGCGTCACCAACGACGCCTGCGCGCTCAGGGTGTGCGCTTGCATGTGAGGTGCCTCTTTTTATGTTTATTGAGGGTGAAACTCTTGAGCGGTCACGTCACTACCGTGGCGAGGGAGCTTGCTCCCGCTGGGCTGCGTAGCAGCCCCTGGGTTTATGAGTTGATGCTTGTGCGACTGCTGCGCAGCCGAGCGGGAGCAAGCTCCCTCGCCACGGGGGAAAGTGGGCGGCCAGGCATTCACCACTCGGCAAAACTGCCATCGGCATGGCGCCAGATCGGGTTGCGCCAGCGGTGGCCGATGGCCGCGCGCTCGATGACGTATTCCTCGTTGATCTCGATGCCCAGGCCCGGGCCGTTGGGGATCTTCACGAAGCCTTTGTCATAGTCGAACACCTGCGGATCCTTGATGTAATCCAGCAAGTCGTTGCTCTCGTTGTAATGGATACCCAGGCTCTGCTCCTGGATGAACGCGTTGTAGCAAACCGCGTCCAACTGCAGGCACGCCGCCAGCGCGATCGGGCCCAGCGGGCAGTGCAACGCCAGCGCCACGTCATAGGCCTCGGCCATGTTGGCGATCTTGCGGGTTTCGGTGATGCCGCCGGCGTGGGAGGCATCCGGCTGGATGATGTCCACGTAGCCTTCGCTGAGCACCCGCTTGAAGTCCCAGCGCGAGAACAACCGTTCGCCCAAGGCGATCGGCGTGCTGGTCAGGGGTGCCAGTTCCTTGAGCGCTTCGTAGTTTTCGCTGAGCACCGGCTCCTCGATGAACATCAACTTGTAAGGGTCGAGCTCCTTCATCAGCACCTTGGCCATCGGCTTGTGCACGCGGCCATGGAAGTCCACGCCGATGCCGACGTTCGGCCCGACCGCATCGCGCACCGCCGCCACGTTGGCCAGGGCCAGGTCGACTTTTTCAAACGTGTCGAGAAATTGCAGCTCCTCGGTGCCGTTCATCTTCACCGCAGTGAAGCCCCGTGCAACGGCTTCCTTCGCCGCTCGGGCGGTGTCCGCCGGGCGGTCGCCGCCGATCCACGAATACACACGGATCTTGTCGCGCACCTGGCCACCCAGCAGATCGCTGACCGACACGCCCAAGGCCTTGCCCTTGATGTCCCACAACGCCTGATCGATACCGGCCAGCGCGCTCATGTGAATGGCACCACCGCGGTAGAAACCGCCGCGATAGAGCACGGTCCAGATGTCCTCGATGTTGCGTGGGTCTTTGCCGATCAGGTAGTCGGACAATTCCTCGACGGCGGCCGCCACTGTGTGGGCACGGCCTTCGACCACCGGCTCGCCCCAACCCGTCACGCCCTCGTCGGTCTCGACCTTGAGGAAGCACCAGCGCGGCGGAACGATAAAGGTGGTCAACTTGGTGATTTTCATCTTCTTGTCTCTCTTGTCGGATGCAGCGCGCGGGGCGCTGGGAAAGTCTTCAGCTCAAAGCGTTCCATGCGGCCACGTAGGCCTTGGCGCGCACCGCCACTTCGTCCACTGTCAGGCCCGGCTTGAACAGCCCGGAACCGAGGCCGAAACCCTTGACGCCAGCCTCGATGAACACCGCCATGTTGTCCGGCGTGATCCCGCCCACCGGCACCAGCACGGTCCCGGACGGCAACACCGCAAGCCAGGCCTTCACCACTGCCGGGCCCATCTGCTCGGCGGGAAACATCTTCAACACATGAGCACCCTCGGCCAGCGCGGCGAAGGCTTCGGTGGGCGTGGCGACGCCGGGCGACAGGTACAGGCCCGCCGCTTTCGCCGCGCGCAGCACCTTTGGATCGCTGTGGGGCATGACGATCACCTGGCCGCCAGCCGCTTTCACCTGCTCGACCTGCTCCGGTGTGAGCACGGTGCCGGCACCGATCAGGCAATCGGCGGGCAACGTGCTGCGCAGGATGCGGATACTTTCGTACGGCTCAGGAGAATTGAGCGGTACTTCGATGACGCGAAATCCGGCGTCATAAAGGACTTCGCCGATAGCGGCCGCCTCTTCGGGACGTAGGCCGCGCAAGATCGCGATCAGCCCGTTTTGCGCCAGTGCTTGGGTGAGCATTTCAGGTCTCCAGTGAGGTTTAGCGCGATGCGGTGGAATCGAGCAGCCCGGCCGCCACGGCCAGTTGCCACAGCCCGCGTTCGGTGGCCTGTTCGGCCAAGGTCACGCGGGCGAACCCGCAGGCGTCGAGAGCCCGTTGATAGCGGGCACATAGTTGAGAGTTGCCGATCAGCACCACCGTTGGCAGATGCACGCTGTTGCGTCGCTGCCGCTGCACGGCGGCCAGGGCGGTCAGTTCATGGCCGATGAGCAGGCCGGAAAGATAGTCGGCCTGGGCGCTGGCACCGAGTTCGCCGGTCAAGCCCAGGCTGCGGGCGCTGAATACCGTGGACAGCGGGCCGATCTGGCCGTCTACCGACAGCGCTACCTGCACGCCACGATCAAACGCCGCGCCGTCGAACGCCACACCGCGTTGCTGGGTGCGGCCGAGAATGCTGTGGTCACTGAGCACGGCGAAGATCTCGCCAGTCATGAAGGTGTCGAAATGCACGATGCAGCCATCGGCCACTTCCACCCATTTCGAATGGCTGCCCGGCAGGCCGATCAGCACCGCTTCGTTCGGCAGGCTGGCCAACGCACCGAGCACCTGGGTTTCTTCGCCGCGCATGACATTGGGCAGCCGGGAACGTTGGATCACTCCCGGCACAATGTGCACATTGACTCCGCGAAGACTGCGGATGACCTGTAGGGAATGTCCGAGGTTGGCGACGTTTGCCGGCGTGTCGCAGTAAGGCGCTTCACGCCAGCCCTGGGCGCTGCCGACCATGCCACAAGCGATGACGGGCAAACCTGGCTGCGCATCGAGCCAGTCGCCGCAGGCTTCATCGAAGGCCAGTTCGAAACCGTTGTTGCACGCCTGGCCGGCGACCGTGCGCGGCCCGGACGGCAACTGCATGATCCCCGACGACAGCGAACGCTGTTCGAGCACCTCGCCTCCAGCGGCAAGTTTGTAAGCTCGTAATGAGGTGGTACCCCAATCGAGCGCTATCAATTGCGCCTGCATCCGCTTCACCTGTTTTGTTTATTGGCAGTGAGTGAAGCGGACTATAAACCCGGGCGCTGGAAAATCTCAATATATAAATATCACTCCCATATATTGGGATATAAAAGCGTCCCGCAAAACCATCGCTATCTGCATGAGACCCTGCTACGTTTTTTGACCGGACGCCAAACATCAGGGACAAAAAATGGAACACTCACTGAAGATCCTCGGCCGCACCTCTTCGATCAACGTCAGAAAAGTACTCTGGACCTGTCAGGAACTGGACATCCCTTACGAACGCGAAGATTGGGGTATCGGCTTTGCGTCGACCCATGACCCGGCATTCCTGGCCCTCAACCCCAACGCCCAAGTGCCGGTGATCATTGATGAGAACGGCGTGCTCTGGGAGTCGAACACTATCTGCCGCTACCTGGTGGGCAAGCATGGGCGCGACGACCTGTTACCCATAGAACCTGCCGCCCGCGCGCGCGTCGAGCAGTGGATGGACTGGCAAGCCACGGAGCTCAATCCGTCGTGGGGGGATGCATTTTATGGGTTGGTGCGCAAACATCCGGATTTCCAGGACCCGCAGCTCATCGCTGCCGGGGTTAAAGGCTGGAACGAGAAAATGGGGTTGCTCGAGCATCAGTTGAATCACACCGGCGCCTACGTGGCCGGTGCGAAATTTTCCCTGGCGGACGTGCTTATCGGCCTGTCCGCGCACCGCTGGCGCCAGACGCCCATGGAGCGTCCGGACTATCCAGCCGTGGCCGCTTATTGCAAGCGGCTCGAACAGCGTCCCGGATTTGCCGAGTACGCGTCCAGCGCCTACTCGTAAGCCTCAATTGCCGTTGGCGAAATCCCGCAGTACCTTGCCATCCATGCGGTAGCGCACCCATTCTTCCTGGGGCTGCGCGCCAAGGGATTTGTAGAACTCGATGGCCGGGGTGTTCCAATCCAGGACGCTCCACTCGAAGCGACCGCAGTCGTTGTCGCAGGCGATCTTCGCCAGATGCCGCAACAACGTCTTGCCCGCCCCGCCGCCGCGTTGTTCGGGAGTGATATAGAGGTCTTCGAGGTACAGGCAATTGCTGCCCAGCCAAGTGGAGTAACTGAAGAAAAACACTGCGAAACCGATCGGCACGCCATCGCGCAGGCACATCAACCCATGGGCGGTTGCGCCTTCGCTGAACAGGCTGCGCTCGATATCGGCAACGCTGGCGATGACTTCGTGGCGGGCTTTTTCGTAATCGGCAAGCTCAGTGATGAAGGCAAGGATTTGCGGCGCATCGCTGGGTTGCGCAGGACGGATCTCGATCGACATGAACGGGCCTTGTAGCCAAATGAAAGCACCATACTAAGCCGCTGCGCGGCGCTCGTCACATCTTCTGAAGACAACTTTCACAGTACCGTCCGTCGCCCTCAAGGCACCATCCCCGCTCCAGCGCGGCCAAAAATCAGGCAAGCATTCCTAAAATGGAGGCTACACCATGATCAGATCCAGGCTGACTGCGTTCACATTTGCCGCTTTGTTGTCCTCGGCGGCTTTCGCAGCCACGACTTCAGGGACCGGCCCGACCGATCCGGTACAGGCACCGAATTCGCCCGCCACCCAAGGCTTGCCCAAGCTGAATACCGACGGCACCGGCGGCACCTTGAACAATGGCCAGCCGCCCGCCACGGGCACCGATCCACGGGTCCAGGGTAATGACACCGGTCGCCAGGGCGGCATGAACACCCCGGACTCCACCGCTCCGGATAACGCCGACACCGGCGTGGGTTCGAAAACCACCACCGGCGGTTCCGGTTCGGAAGGTGGTGCCAACCAATAGCCTGGCTCGCAGGTGGCTCTGCTCACACACCAGAGGAGGAACAGTCCATGCCTCGTGGAAGCAAAGACAAATACACCGACAAGCAAAAGCGCAAGGCCGAGCACATCGAAGAGAGTTATGAGCAAAAAGGCGTGCCGGAGGGCAAGGCCGAAGCTCGGGCCTGGGCGACGGTCAACAAGCAGTCCGGGGGTGGCGAACGCTCCGGTGGGTCCGGCAAGAAAAAACCCGCCGAGGCCAAGCAATCGGACCGCAAGGAATCGGCCCGGCGCGCCGTCAAGTCGCGTGAAGGCCATCCGCGCACCAGCAACGCCTCCCATGAGGCTCAGACGGTGGACAGCCTGATGAAGGAAGCCCGGGCGAAAAACATTCCCGGACGCTCGAAGATGCGCAAGCAGGAGTTGGTCGAGGCGTTGCGCAAGGCCGGGTAATTGTTGGCGTCAGCAAGAACGCCTTCGCGAGCAGGCTCGCTCCCACAGGGATCTGCGGCGTGCCGTTGTTTATATGCCGGGCACAAAAACCTGTGGGAGCGAGCCTGCTCGCGAAAGCGGTGGGTCAGCTAAGGAAGTGTTGGATGTGCTGATGCCTTCGCGAGCAGGCTCGCTCCCACACTGGTTCTGTGCTGTGCCACGGTAATGAGGCCTGGCACGCAACCTGTGGGAGCGAGCTTGCTCGCGATAGCGGTAGATCAGTCGCCACTGATCTTCAGCGTTGCTTCAACCGGTCAATCACCACCGCCAGCAACAGGATCGAACCACGGATGACGTACTGGTAGAAGGTGTCGATATTCTTCAGGTTCATCGCGTTCTCGATGATCGCGAGGATCAGTACACCGGCAATGACATGGCGAATCATGCCGATCCCGCCACTCAGCGAAACCCCACCCAATACACAGGCCGAGATCACCGTCAGCTCGAAGCCCTGGCCGATCATCGGCTGGCCCGAGGTCATGCGCGACGCCAGGATCACACCCGCCAGCGCGCCAATCACGCCATGCACGGCAAAGATGATGATCTTGGTGCGATCAACGTTCACCCCCGCCAGCAACGCCGCTTCCTGGTTGCCGCCGATGGCCATGGTGTTGCGCCCGTAGGTGGTGTAGTTCAACAACCAGCCGAAGAACAGGAAGCAGACGATGGTGATCAGGATCGGCACCGGCACGCCAAACAGCTGGCCGTTGCCGAACACGAAGAACGATTCCTGGGACACGCCGACCGCTTTACCGTTGGCGAAGATATACGCCAGGCCGCGAACGATCTGCATCGTCGCCAGCGTGGTGATTAACGCGTTGACCCGTAGTTTTGCAATGACGATGCCGTTGATCAGACCGACGATCAGGCCCATCACCAGCGCCGCGCTGACACCGAGGAACACGCTGTTGGTGTCGCGCATTACCACGGCAGCGACCACGCCGGCACAGGCAATCACCGAGCCCACCGACAGGTCGAAGTGCCCGGAAGCCAGGCAATAAAGCATGGTGCAGGCGGCAATGCCGGTGGTGGAAATCGCCAGGCCCAGGCCCCGCATGTTCAGCGGCGACAGGAAGTTGTCGATCATCAAGGTGCAGAGCACAAAGATGCCGATGGCCGCCAGCAGCATGACCCAGTCGTCGAGGAAGCGGCGCAGGTCGAGGGGCTTGCGTGCCGTTGGCAGTGCATTGTTTTGAATGGTCATGATTACCTCTCAGTTCGCCGCGTCGGCAACGCGTTGGCGCGGCAGCGCCAGTTGCAGCAGGTTGGATTCGTTGGCCTGGTCACGCGGCAGCTCGCCGCGCATGGCCCCTTCGCACAGCACCAGGATCCGGTCGGAAATGCCCATCACTTCCATCAGGTCGCTGGACACCACGATCACGGCGATGCCATCGGCCGCCAGGTTGTGGATGATCTGGTAGATCTCGGCCTTGGCACCGATGTCGATGCCCCGTGTCGGCTCGTCCAGCAGCAGGACCTTCATCGGCATCGACAGCCAACGCCCGAGGATCGCCTTCTGCTGGTTGCCACCGGACAGGTACATGATTTTCTGGCTGGCCGCCGGGGTCTTCACTTTCAGCGACTTGATCTGCTTGTCGGCATTGCCCCGCTCCCATTCGCCGCGCAGCAGGCAGCCGAGGGTCGAATGGGACGGACGCGCGCTGATGTTGATGTTCTCGCCGACACTGCCCAACGGAATGATGCCTTCCTTCTTGCGGTCCTCCGGGCAGAGCAGCACGCCAGCGGCGATGGCGTCCCGTGGCGAACGCAGTTTCAGTTCCTTGCCGTGCAGGACAAGACTGCCCTCGCTCTGGCGCTCCAGGCCACTGAGCAAGCGAAACAGCTCGGTACGACCGGCGCCGACCAGCCCGAAGAGGCCAAGGATTTCACCCTTGTGCACCTCGAAACTCACCGGCTCGCGCAGGCCCGGCCCCAGCAGCCCCTTCACCTGCAGCGCCACATCGCCACGCTCACGCGGACGGTAGTCATAGATGTCCTGGATATCACGACCGACCATGCAGGTGACGAGTTGATCATGGGTCAGCTCGCTCATGTTTTCGAAGGTCCGGACATAACGACCGTCCTTGAACACCGTCACCGCATTACAGATTCGAAAGACTTCTTCCATGCGGTGGCTGACGTACAACACCACTTTGCCCTCGTCCCGCAGGCGGGCGATGATCGCCATCAAACGGTCGATTTCCCGCGCCGAGAGGCTGCTGGTCGGTTCGTCGAAAGCAATGACGTGGGCGCCACGGGACAAGGCCTTGGCGATTTCCACCAACTGGCGCTGGCCGAGGGACAGGCGACCGACTTTTTCCTGCGGGTCGATTTCGTCCGCCAGGCCTTTGAGCAGCGCCAACGCCTGCTGGCGCAGCACACCGCGATTGACCAGGCCGAAACGCGCCGGCAAATGGCCAAGGAACAGGTTTTCGGCGACGGTCATTTCCGGCACCAGGTGCAGCTCCTGGTGAATCACCGCCACACCGCTGGCGATACTGTCGGCGGTGCCTTTGAACGCCATCGTCTGCTCACCGATCTGCAAGTCGCCGCTGCTCGGGATATAGGCGCCGCCAAGGATCTTGAGCAACGTGGACTTGCCCGCGCCGTTTTCACCCATCAAGGCATGAACCTGTCCTGGATGGGCGACGAAACTGATATTGGCCAGGGCCTGCACGCCGGGAAAGGTCTTGCCGATCCCGTTGAATCGCAAGATGCCGCCAGTGTTGTGTTGCCGTGTCGCTGTTTGCGCTTGCATAACCACCTCGAACTCACAGAGATCAAGCGGCCCGGTCACGCCTGTGACCAAGGCCGCTTTTGAATCAACCAGCCGTCAATTCCACAGGCCGATCTTTTCCAGTTCCTGCTTGAAGTTCTCCCGGGTGATCAGCGTCACCTCGTCCATGGCGGTGTACTTCGGCGGCTCCTTGCCGGTGGTGATCCACTCGTACATCATTTCGGCGGTCTTGTAGCCTTCGATGTGCGGGCTTGGCAGCATCGAACCGAAGAAGCCACTATTTGGTTTCTTCAGCTCGCCGATGGCGTCGGTGCCGTTGATGCCGATACCGATCACGTTGGCCGCCTTGAAGCCGGCTGCTTCGGTAGCGCGCACGCCACCCAGCACGGTGTTGTCATTCATGCCGCCGATGATCAGGTTTTTCGCGGCGCTAGGCAGCTTGACCAACGCCGAGTTGGTGGAGTCCATGCTGCCCGGCACGTCGAGGGTCTTCAGCGCTGTGAACAGGATATGGTCTTCCGGCATCCCGGCCTTCTTCAGGGCATCGACCGAACCGTCGGTGCGTTTCTTACCGGTGTCCAGCTCGTTGAAGGTGTTGATCACCGCGTAGGTGTCTTTCCAGTCCCAGTCGCGTTTTTTCGCTTCGGCAGCCATCGCGGCGCCTTGTTTCTGGCCAACCTCGAACGCGGCCATGCCCAGGTACGGCACGTCTTCCATGAATTTTCCGCTGGCGTCGACGAAACGGTCGTCCACGGCGATCACCTTGAGGTCGTTGAGCTTGGCCTTGGCCATGATGGCCGGGCCCAGGGACACGTCCGGCGGGCAGATCACAAAGCCCTTGGCACCGTTGGCGGCCAGGCTGTCGATAGCGGAGAGGGTTTTCTCGCCGTCAGGCACGGCGATCTTGATCAACTGGAAGCCTTTGTCCTTGGCCGCCTTCTCGGCGAATGCCCATTCGGTCTGGAACCAGGGCTCCTCGGCCTGCTTGACCAGGAAACCGATTTTCACCGCATCGGCCGCCAGCAGGTGGCTGCTGAGACTGAACGCGGTAACCGCCAGGGCGGCGCGACACAGGGAACGGATCCCACGACGATGTTTCATAGCTGACTCCTTGTTTTTTTTATTGAAAGCCAAACGTCCAGGGATCTGCTCCACGTTGGTGGAAATGCGCAGGCTGGCCGGTCAAATCGTGTTACTGCACAGCAAAGGTCTAAATAGTCATATCGTATGATGATTGGATTACAGGCGAAGTTTCCCACTGCAATCCAGAAATATTCAGTCGTGGTACATGACCGAACGTCCACCATCAATGGTGATGCATGAAGCGTTGATGAAAGGTGCTTCGTCACTGGCCAGAAACACCGCCGTCATTGCCACTTCGATCGGCTGGCCGATACGCCGTGGCGGGTGCAGATCCAGCGCACGCTGGCGTTCGGCCCGTGGATCGGTGAAGCCATTCCAGTAATCGATATTCAGCTGGGTCTCGATGTAGCCCGGCGCAATGGCATTCACCCGCACGCCTTGGGGGGCGTATTCGATGCCCAGGGCACGGGTCAGCCCGAGCAGGCCATGCTTGGCCACCGGGTAAGGGAAACAGCCGGGAATGATGTGGGACGAATGGGTCGACGCGATATTGATGATGCTGCCCACGCCCTGCTCGATCATCTGTGGCAATACGGCCTTGCAGCCATACCAGGCACCGTCCAGGTCGATGGCGAAGCAACGGCGCCAGTCTTCCTCGGTCATTTCCAGCGGATCGCGGAACACATTGACGCCAGCGCAGTTCACCAATACGTCGATGCGACCATGCAGTTCAACCGCTCGCCGGGCCATGGCGTGCAGGTCCTGCTGGCTTGAAACATCGACCTTGAGTGCTTGTACATCCCCACCGCGCCCACGCCAATGGGCGGCGACGGCCTCGACTTTTTCAGCCTGGATGTCGCTGATGACCAGCCGCGCCTGTTGGGAAGCAAACGCAGCAACGATTGCCTCGCCAATGCCCTGGGCAGCACCCGTCAGCAGCACGACCTTGCCTTTCAACCGTTCGCCCTGCGGCGGCTCCGGCACCGGTGGCAAGCAAAGCGCTTCAGCCATGAACCTGGGCTCCCGCGGCAAGACACGAGAAAAACCGGACACCCACGGGGGACCGGTCTAGAGACTGCATAACCGACAGTAGCTGGCGAACGCCGCTGGGGCGTTCGGGGGAAATTCGATGCATCGCTTCACCTGTTTTGTTTTTTTAAGTGTGAGTGCGTATTGCTGATGCAGCCGACTATAAACCCGACCGCCAAATAATCTCAATATATATATTTACATCCCATATTTTGGGATCTAGCCAGCAAACCTCGTACAAGCCACACCCGGAACGTCCACTCGCATCGACAGCACCGCACCGTCCAGCGGATGCCCAAGCGGACTTTGCGCACTGGTGATGTACAGCGTCCGCAGGTCGTCTCCACCGAATACACAACTGGTGGGACGGCTGACCGGTAACTCGATCACCCGATCGACGTGGCCGTCCGGATGCAGCCGCAGCAGGCAACTGCCATCCCAGCGAGCATTCCAGATGTAACCTTGCGCATCCATCGCCGAACCGTCCGGCCCGCCACGGGAATGGGGGCCGAACCAGACCTCCGCGGGCGCGAGTTTGCCGTCGGGGTAGATGAAGTGCCGATAGAGCGTGCCATCGAGGCTCTCACCGAAATACACCGTCGTGCCATCGGGGCTCCATAGCAGCGTGTTTGGAATGCCCAGCCCGCGCAGCAGGGGCATCACCCGGCCATCGCCGCCGACACGGAACAGGCCGCCGGAACGTCGCTCGATGGGCAGGTCCTCGCCCTCTTCTCCGATATTGTTTTGCATGGTGCCCAGCCAAAGCTGGCCCAGCGCATCACAGCGCGCTTCGTTGGCACGATTGCCGGGCTGGGGATCGGCCATGCACAGCAACTTCAGGCGCGGCTCCAGCCCAGGCGAATCCAGGTCCAGTCGATAGACGCCACTGCTCAATGTCACCAACGCATCGCCGCTCTGGGTCGGGATGAAGGCGGAAACGTGTTCGGGCATCTGCCAGATCTGTACATTGGCGCCGATCAGCCGCAGCGCCTGCTTGCCGGCGATATCTACCCAATACAGCGCCTGGGTCGGCTCGTCCCAGAACGGTCCCTCGCCCAGTTTCGCCCGATGTTCCGTCACAGCCGTCCAGTTCATTGCAACCTCCCGTTCCCGGCTCGCCCGGTATTGTCTGTTCGACCGGCCATGACGTCGGGGTAAAAGCGCTTGATGGCCAGGTCAGCGTTGTCGATCAGGGTCATGCAGGCCCAGACGCCGCGCGCCGCGTCGCGCTCGGCGATGGCTTCGGCGATATCCTTGTGGATCGGCAAGGTGCGCCGCAATTCGTCCGGATCGGCCGCCGACACCTCGAACGAGACCGCCAGCAACGCGCCCAGGGCCGGGACCATCTGCTCGATGAATTGATTGTGGCTGGCGGCGAGAATGCATTCGTGGAAAAACTGGTCGGCAAGGTTGTAATCGGCGCCGCTGTCCACCGCCCGCTCCAGCGCATGATAAGCCAGGCGGATCGCCTGCACCTGATCAGCCGTCGCCCGTTCGCAGGCCCAGCGCACCGCCATCGGTTCGATGGTGCGCCGCAGGTCCAGCAGGTCGTCGACGAAGTTTTCCGGCAGGCCGCTGCGTGACAGCCAGCCAACCACCTGCGGGTCGAACAGGTTCCAGCGGCGCACCGGCAGTACCCGCGTGCCGACTTTCGGGCCGACTTCCAACATGCCTTTGGCCACCAGCGTCTTGATTGCCTCACGGATCACCGTGCGGCTGACGCCCAGTTGCTCGCCCAGATCTGCCTCGACCTTGATGGTTTGCCCAGGCTTGACCTGGCCGGCGGCAATCCAGCCACCCAGCCAATCGACGGTCGACGCGTGAAAACTGCTGGACATGACTACCCCGTGGGCTTTTCTTATCAGGCGCCCACGCTAATCATCATATGATTGGGTGTCAATTTGAATTTTGCATAATCACTGTGGGAGCGGGCTTGCTCGCGAAAGCGGTGGGTCTGCATAAAAAGGTGTCGACTATGCTGCCGCTTTCGCGAGCAGGCTCGCTCCCACGCAGGATTCAGGGCTCAAGGCCGATGGGGAAAAACACGCCGCCGCTCCACACGCCCAGCCAGCGCTGACCATCGATCTCGCGACTCACCGCCAGCTCCACCAGTTGATAGAACACGTTGCGATGAATCAGCGCTTCGAGATTGCTGCGCACATGCACGTACGGCGCAGGCTCCTGGGTCCGGGGGTCGATGACCACCCGCATCGGATGATCGGGGCCGGCTTCGGTGGTTTCCTCGACATTGGTAGTAAAGCGCAACAACTGCCCCTCCCCCTCCCCCTCGACCTCAAGGGTCACGGCCACGAACGGGGCGTCGTCGACTTTGATGCCGACTTTTTCCACAGGGGTGATCAGGAAATAATCATCGCCGTCGCGGCGAATGATGGTGGAGAACAGCTTGACCATCGGCTTGCGCCCGATCGGCGTGCCCAGGTAATACCAGGTGCCATCACGGGCGATGCGCATGTCGATGTCGCCGCAGAAGTCGGGGTTCCACAAGTGGACCGGCGGCAGGCCTTTGGTCTTCGGGATCTGTCCCAGCAGGTCATTGGCTTTTTGCGGTCCGCTCATGGTGACTCCTTGAATTTTACTGGTCGCTTATCCCCAGCAAGGTGCGGGCATATTCACGCAGTGGGGCGGCGATCAAGTCTTCTGGCTGTTTGTCGTGCAACGTCAGTAAACCGCCACGACTTTTGATACGCGCAGTATCAATCAAATACTGGGTGCTGGTCTCGATCAACATGATCTGAATGACACCGGTATCGACACCCAGTCGATCCACGGCTTCTTCGTCCAGCCATTCGTCGGTGTTGCCGATGCGGTTGTCCGCCTTGGCGAACCGGGTATACAGCAAGTAATGAGCACCGGCGGCCCGCGCTTCGCCCATCGCCTGGTCGAGGCCTTCCGGGACCCGGGCGCGACGAACCATGGGGAAATACTCGATGAAACCGTTGAACGCTTCTTCAGCCACGACATTGGGCCGCGGATAAGCGCTGCCTGGCGGAGCAAAAGCACCCTGGGCAATGTAGATGAAGGAATCCGGCTGAATGCGCAGGTTGTTCACCCGACGGCTGTCGCTATGGTCCAGCAGGCCGGCGTCGCTCATGTGATAACGAACGCCCTCCCCCATGTCGCTGACATTCATGCAGCCACCCAGCGTCAAAACGGCCAGCAGCAAAAACAGGCTACGCATCCTATCCTCCAAAAACCGGTGACGGAAAACCGGCGAATGGCCATGGGATGCAGCTTTTGCGCCAGCTCGACAAATATCCGGTTTGGAATGTCTGTGGTAGGGGGAGCTTGCTCCGTCACCACAAAAAAGCCGCTGTTCAGCCGCCGATGATTTTCATGATCGTCGCACCACCGGAGAACGCCACTTCCTGCTTGTCCCCCAAGGCCTTGACCAACAGCCGCTGGAGCGCCGGCAATGCCTGGTGACGCGGTTTGTCCAACAGATCGCCAACGTAGTGACGGTTACTCGACGACAGGCAGCCATGCAACCAGCCCGTGGAAGACAGCCGCAGCCGCGAACAGGTGCGGCAGAACGGCACGCTTTCGTTGGCAATCACACCGAAATGCCCCAACCCCGGAATCTCGTAACGCACGGCCGTGGCATCGATCGGCGCATCGGCCTGCAGATATTCGTACTGGTCGCCAATCAGGCCCAGCAACTGCTGGAGGCTGACGAACTGTTGAAGGAACGCATTGGAGTCCTTGGCCAGGTGGCCCATGCGCATCAACTCGATGAAACGCAACTCATAACCACGCTCCAGGCAGTACTGGAGCAATGGCATCACCTGGTCCAGGTTCTGCCCGCGCAACGGCACCATGTTGACCTTGATCTTCATTCCCGCCGCCCGGGCCTGCTCCATGCCGTCCAGCACAGTCGCCAGGTCACCACCACGGGCAATGCTGCGAAACGCCACGGGGTCCAGGGTGTCGAGGGAGACGTTGATACGGCGGATACCGGCGTTGACCAGCAGCGGCAGCTTCTTTGCCAGCAGTTGACCATTGGTGGTCAGACTGATGTCCTGCAGCCCCATCTGCCCCACCGCCGTCATGAAGCTTTCCAGCTTGGGGCTGACCAGTGGCTCTCCACCGGTGATGCGCAACCGCTCGATGCCGGCGGCTTCGATCAGATAGGCCACGCCCCGCGCCATGGCCTCGGCCGACAGTTCATCCTGCGCAGCCACCAGCCGCTTGCCGTCTGGCACGCAGTAGGTACAGGCATAGTTGCAGGCTGAAGTCAGGCTGATCCGCAAATTGCGAAAACGCCTGCCTTGACGGTCAACGATCATGATGACTCCGGCGAAAGAAGAATCGGGCCCGCAAAACCTGACCTAAAAATCAGATTTCTGCAAGGCCCAAGCCTGAGTATATTCCTCGGGCAATGCGCCATGTAAGCAGACATGGCGCAATCAGACAGCTGAATGCCTCAACTGCTCGGGACGTCGGTGTCGCGCTTGCGCTTGTTGCCCATGCGCACGCCAATGTCCATCAGGAACTGGAAGAAGCCTTCCTGATCTTCAAGCACATTGCTCCAGAACGGCGAGTGATACAGCGCCACGGCGCCATGCACCAGCGCCCAGGCTGCGCAGTAATGGAAATACGGCGGCACATCTTCGAGCTTGCCTTCGCTGATCCGGCCCTTGATCAGCTGGGTCAGGCGTTCGAAGTTGGAAGCGCGGATCTTGTGCAGCTCCTCGACCATTTCCGGCACCTGGTTGCCCTTGACCACCTTCTCTTCCAGACGGTCGAACAAGCGGTAACGCTGCGGGTCGCGCATGCGGAACTCGAAATAGGCCCGGGAAAGCGCTTCCTTGTCCTTGTCCACATCGGCCGAATGCAACAACTCGTTCAAATCGCGCTCGTAATCGAGCATCAGCCGCAGGTAGATCTCGGCCTTGGATTTGAAATGTTTATAAATCGTGCCTTTGCCGATACCCACGGCATCCGCAATCATCTCGACGGTGACACTGTCTTCACCCTGGTCGAGGAACAACTTGAGCGCGGTGTCGAGAATTTCCTGCTCGCGGCGACGAAACTCACGGACCTTACGGGGTTCTTTGTGCATAAGAAAAAGGTCTGAAGGGTCAAAATTCGAAGCCGGGTATTATGCCTAAATTACGCAAAAATGCACGGATCATCCATTTTCGATCAGTGTTCTGCGGAAAACCGTGCAGTCCCGACTCCTCCGTTTACCTGGCACCCTACCGTACTGGCAAGTTAACAGGACAGTGAGAACCTATCCGAAGCGAGCGTATTCCAAATTTGTTTAAAAACCGCCGCAACCACACTGGACGCATCGCCACAGTGATCAATACTTGAACTGTCGGCGTGACATCTCCCCCAAGTGACGCGCCGATAAAGGTACCAACGGACCGAGTGCCTTTGTTTACTCCTAATGGTCTTAACCCGGATTCACCCCCCAGAACCCGGGTTTTTTTTGTCCGCGATTCAGAACCTCGGCGAACCGACATGCGCCAGGGGGAACAGGCGTTTGAAGTTTTCCGTGGTCTGCTGCGCGAACCGCTCATAGGATTCACCGCGCAACATGGCCAGGAACTCGGCGACCTCGCGTACATACTGAGGAAGGTTCGGCTTGCCGCGATAGGGTATCGGCGCCAGGTAGGGCGAATCGGTCTCCACCAGCAATCGATCGGCCGGCACTTTGCTGGCGACGTCGCGCAGGGCATCGGCATTGCGAAACGTGACAATTCCGGACAGGGAGATGTAGTAACCCATGTCCAGCGCAGCCTTGGCCATGTCCCAGTCCTCGGTGAAGCAATGCAGCACGCCTGCCTGGGGCAACGCCGCGTCGCGCAGCAGATCCAGGGTATCGGCGCGGGCACCGCGGGTGTGGATGATCACCGGCTTGCCAGTCTGACGAGCCGCTTCCAGGTGCAAGCGGAACGAAGCCTGCTGCACCTCGGCGGCCTCCGGCTCGTAGTGATAGTCGAGGCCAGTCTCGCCAATGGCCACCACCCGAGGATGGTCGAGCTCTTGCAGCAGCCAGTCCAGGGCCGGCGCGGCATCGGGCTGCACGTCCAGCGGGTGGATACCCACCGAACAATCGACATCCGCATAACGGTCGGCCAGGACCTTGACGTCGGCGGCGTTGTCGGCGCTGACGCCGATGCACAGGAAATGCCCGACGCCCCGTTGGCGCGCGGCATCCAGCGCGGCGTCCAGCGAACCACCATGGGCGGTAAGGTCGAGGCGATCAAGGTGACAATGGGAATCTACAAGCATATGGGGCCAGCTACATCGTATGGGTAGGACGGTCGGACTTGAGGGTTCCGGCCAGGTGGGTTTCGATCTGATTGCGGGCCGAGTTATCGCCTTCGTTGAACTGCACACCAACCCCGGCCGCCCGGTTGCCCTGGGCGCCTTTGGGGGTGAGCCAGATCACCTTGCCGGCGACCGGGATTTTCTCCGGTTCGTCCATCAGGCTCAACAGCATGAACACCTCGTCGCCCAGGCGATAATTCTTGTTGGTCGGGATAAACAGGCCGCCATTCCTGATGAAGGGCATGTAGGCGGCGTAGAGCACCGACTTGTCCTTGATGGTCAGGGACAGGATGCCATTGCGTGGCCCGGGGCTGACAGGTTCGTTCATGCTGATCTCCGCTGCAATTGAGCTGAGTTTAGTGTGCCTGTCAGTTACGACCAGGCAAACTTGCCCATTGCACCAACAGCGCCTCCAGCAACAGGACGCGATTGAGGTTGGCCTTGCTCAGCACCTTCTGGCGTTGGGCAAGGATCCAGTCCTGAATGTTCAGGATTTTGTCCTGGCTGCTTTTTTGCGCCAGGTACTGGATCACCTTGCGCATGTCCGCCAGTCCCAGCCCTGCCTCGTCCTCGGTGAGCTGATAACGCAGGATCAGGCTCGACCAGTCGCAGAACCAGTCAAACAGCAGCAGCAACGGAATGGCGTTCCAGCCCTCGGCCAGTTGCGTCGGCGACTGCTGTTGCTTGAGCAGCTTCTTGACGCCGTCCACGACCAGTGCCCGCTGCTCACGCACGCCCTGGGCCTGGAGGCTGACGGCCGCCAGTGGCGAACCGGCGGCCAGGGTCAGCAGCTCGACACGCTCCTCATCGCTGCTGTCAGGCAAGGCCTGGCCCAGCCACTGCAGGCTCATGGCCTCGCTGGGCAGCGGACAAGCCTGCTGCACGCAACGGCTCTTGATGGTCGGCAACAACCGACTCGGCTGGTGGCTGACCAACAGCAGGACGGTATTCCCGGAAGGCTCTTCGAGACTCTTGAGCAAGGCATTGGCAGCGTTGATGTTCATCGACTCCACCGGTTCGATCAACACGACCTTGCGCCCGCCCATCTGCGCGGTCTGGACAACGAAACTCACCAGGTCCCGGACCTGGTCGACCTTGATCGCCTTGTCCGCCTCTTCAGGCTCCAGCACGTAGTTGTCTGGATGGCTACCGGCCTTGAGCAGCAGGCAGGACTTGCATTCGCCGCAGGCGCCCGTGGCCACCGGGGCCTGGCACAACAGGCTCGCCATCAGGCGTTCGGCCAGGGCCCGCTTGCCGATCCCGGCCGGACCGTGCAGCAGGTAGGCATGGGCATGCTGGGCACGCCCGGCCAATTGCTGCCAGAGGCTGTCCTGCCACGGATAGGCTTCAGCCACGGGCACGCTCCAGTAGACGCGGCAGCAGACCATCCAGCGATTGCTGGACCTGTGCCAGCGGCTGGGCGGCGTCGATCAGCAGGTAACGCGCCGGATCAGCCTGGGCACGCTCCAGGAAGGCGTTGCGCACGGCGTTGAAGAAAGCCTGCCCTTCCAGCTCGAAGCGATCGAGCCGACCCCGGGCGCTGGCGCGGGCCAGACCGATATCCACCGGCAAGTCGAACACCAGGGTCAGGTCCGGCCGCAGGTCCGCCTGGACAAAGGTTTCCAATGCGGCGATACGCTCGAGGGACAAGCCTCGGCCGCCCCCCTGGTAGGCATAGGTCGAATCGGTGAAGCGATCACACAGCACCACCGCACCACGGGCCAGCGCCGGGCGGATCACCTCGGCCAGATGTTGCGCCCGGGCGGCGAAAACCAGCAACAGCTCGGTGTCGGGGTTCATGACCTCATCAAGGGGTGCCAGCAGCACCTCGCGAATCCGCTCGGCCAGCGGCGTGCCGCCCGGCTCACGGGTCAGCACCACCTCGATGCCTTCAGCCCGCAAACGTTCGGCGAGGTATTCGCGGTTGGTACTCTTGCCGGCGCCTTCGGGGCCTTCCAGGGTTATAAACAAGCCAGTCACGGGCGATCCTTAATCAGAGTCATTGCGGGTTCGGCGGCTCGCTGGCATTCGCTTCGGGGGCGGGTTGCGGCGCGGGCTCCTGGGGCGGCACCTGGGGCACGGCTTCAGGCGCCGTATCAGGTGAAGCGGCGGGAATCGGCGCCACATCGTCCGGCGCAACCGGGGCCGGGCTCGAACGATAATCGGCGCGGCGCTTGAGCTGGTATTCGCGCACCGCGTTGTTGTGCGTTTCCAGGTCATCGGAAAACACATGGCTGCCGTCGCCCCGGGCCACGAAATAAAGGCTGTTGCCGTCCGCCGGGTTCAACGCCGCATGAATCGCCTCGCGCCCGACCATCGCGATCGGCGTCGGCGGCAGCCCTGGAACCAGATAGGTGTTGTAGGGATTCGGTTCTTTCAGATGGGCACGGGTGAGCTTGCCGGTGTAGCGCTCCCCCAGGCCATAGATTACGGTGGGATCGGTCTGCAACAACATGCCCAGGCGCAAGCGGCGCACGAACACCCCGGCGATCTGGCCACGCTCCTGGGGCACGCCGGTCTCCTTCTCGATCAGGGAAGCCATGATCAATGCCTGGTAGGGCTGGGTGTAAGGCACGTCGGCGGCTCGTTGCGCCCACTCCTTGGCGAGCACCTCTTCCAGCCGCTCGTAGGCCTTCTTCAGCAGATCGGCATCCGACGTACCGCGCACGAACCGATAGGTATCCGGGAAGAACCGGCCTTCGGGAAATATCCCGGAATGACCAAGACGGTCCATCACCTGACTGTCGCTCAGGCC
Source organism: Pseudomonas sp. Z1-29 (assembly GCF_051131995.1). Classification (NCBI taxonomy): domain Bacteria; kingdom Pseudomonadati; phylum Pseudomonadota; class Gammaproteobacteria; order Pseudomonadales; family Pseudomonadaceae; genus Pseudomonas; species Pseudomonas sp. Z1-29. Next base: position 4,236,764 of record NZ_CP071645.1, read on the forward strand.
GGCGAGGGTCTGCTGGAGCTTCTCATCCTTGGTCAGCGCTGCGCGAACCTGACGGAAATTCCAGCCCTCCACCAGCGTGACGCTGTATTGCACCACGTCACCACGCTTCCAGACACCGATCAGGCCGTCCATCGTCATCCCCGGGACCATCCGGTATTCGCCGGAGTGCAGGGGTTGGCCGGCGAGGTTGAAGCGCCAGTACACCCGCAGCCAGAATGCATCCTTGATCAGGCCATCGGCTTCCAGGCGATTGAGCGTCCCGGTCGGCGTGGTGCCGCTGGGTACGTCAAGCAGTTCTTCCTGGGTGATGTTCAACGGCTGCTGCAGCGCCGAGTGAATTTTCCACGCCGAAGCGCCCAGCAACAGCCCTGCCAGAACCAGTCCGACTTCCAGCAGCAGCAAGAATTTACGTCTCACGAATCAAGCATCCAATAGCGCACGGGCAAGGGTCTGCAGTTTACGGGTGAGCGGGCCAACCGACCAGCATGCCGAACCGCATCCGCGTACCGGCCACACGCCATAAACGCTGTTGCAGACAAAGACCTCGTCGGCCTGGTGCAGCTGTTCGAGGCGGATATCGGTGACCTGAGTAGCGATGCCATCAGACTCGGCTTGAAACAATAATTGCCCGCGCATCACCCCGGCGACACCACAACGGCTCAGATCCGCCGTGATCAGCGCTCCGTCGCGCACCATGAACAGATTGCTGAACACGCCTTCGATCACCCGCCCGGACATATCCAGCATCAAGCCTTCGGCATGCTCGGTGTCGCTCCACTCGGCGCGGGCCAGCACTTGTTCAAGGCGATTGAGGTGTTTGAGGCTGGCGAGCAACGGTTGCTCGGACAGGCGTGTAGTGCAAGGAAACAGCTGGACGCCTTGCTCGGCATGGGCCAGCGGATAGGCCGCCGGCGGGCTGCCCTGCAAGATGCGGCAGGCCTGGGCTGAAGGATTGGCGGCATAGCCCCGCAGACTGTCGCCACGGGTCACGATCAGTTTCAGAACGCCATCGCCAAGCTGCTGCGCATAGGCTCGCAGTTCAGCGTTCAATACCGCCCCATCGACACTGATTGCCAACCGTCGGCATCCCAACGCGAGGCGTTGCAGATGCCCCTCAAGCAGAACGAGCTTACCGTCCCGCACGGCGATGGTTTCGAACAACCCATCACCGTAGGCCAGGCCGCGATCTTTCAGCGACAGAGCGTCAGCCGGCTGACCGTCGACCCAGCTTTCCATCAACCGGCGAACCGGCGAAACACCAGCGAGCCGTTGGTCCCGCCGAAGCCGAAGGAATTGGACAACACGACGTCGATGTCCATGCTGCGGGCGGTATGTGGCACGAAGTCGAGGTCGCAGCCCTCGTCCGGCTCATCAAGGTTGATGGTCGGCGGCGCCACCTGGCTGTTGATCGCCAGTACGCTGAAGATCGCTTCCACCGCACCTGCCGCGCCCAACAGGTGGCCGGTCATCGATTTGGTCGAGCTGACAGCCAGTTTGTAGGCGTGGTCGCCAAACACCGTCTTGATGGCCTGGGCTTCGGCCAGATCGCCGGCCGGGGTCGACGTACCATGGGCGTTGATGTACTGCACCTGCCCTGGATTGAGCTTGGCGTCGCGCAAGGCATTGGTGATGCAACGGGCCGCACCGGCGCCATCGGCCGGTGGCGACGTCATGTGGAACGCATCGCCGCTGGTACCGAAGCCGATCAGTTCGGCATAGATGGTCGCGCCACGAGCCTTGGCGTGCTCAAGTTCTTCGAGCACCAGCGCACCGGCACCGTCCGACAGTACGAAACCATCGCGGCCCTTGTCCCACGGGCGGCTAGCCCGGTCCGGCTCATCGTTGCGGGTCGACAGCGCACGGGACGCGCCGAAACCGCCCATGCCGAGGCCGCAGGCGGCCATTTCGGCGCCACCGGCAATCATCACGTCAGCTTCGTCGTACATGATGTTGCGCGCGGCCATGCCGATGCAGTGCGTGCCCGTGGTGCAGGCAGTAGCGATGGCGTAGTTGGGTCCCTGTGCACCAAGGTGGATGGACAGGAAACCGGAAATCATATTGATGATCGAGCCCGGCACGAAAAACGGCGAAATACGCCGCGGCCCGGAATCATGCAGCGTACGGCTGGTTTCTTCGATATTGGTCAAGCCGCCAATACCCGAACCCATGGCCACGCCGATGCGCTCACGGTTGGCGTCGGTGACTTCCAGCCCGGCATTGCGCACCGCCTGGAAACCGGCTGCCAGGCCGTATTGAATGAACAGGTCAAGCTTGCGGGCTTCCTTGACCGACAGGTATTCCTCGACATTGAAACCCTTTACCGAGCCGCCAAAACGGGTGGAATAGGCAGAAAGGTCGGTGTGTTCGATCAGACCAATGCCACTACGGCCAGCCAGAATGCCCTGCCAGCTGCTCGGCACATCCGTGCCCAGTGGCGACAACATACCCATACCGGTGACTACGACGCGTCTACGCGACACAGCACTCTCCTTTTTCAAATGACGACTTTGCATCAGGCCTAAAGAAAAAACCGCACGCCGAAATGGCAGTGCGGTTTTTCCATGACAGCTAGCGACGACTGAATACGATTACGCCTGGTGGCTGGTAACGTAGTCGATAGCAGCTTGTACAGTAGTGATCTTTTCAGCTTCTTCGTCAGGAATCTCGGTCTCGAATTCCTCTTCCAGAGCCATCACCAGCTCAACGGTGTCAAGGGAGTCGGCACCCAGGTCTTCGACGAAGGAAGCGGTGTTCACAACTTCTTCTTCTTTAACGCCCAGTTGCTCGGCAACGATTTTCTTGACGCGCTCTTCGATGGTGCTCATACCTTGTTTTCACTCCTAATGGACAAATTCAGGCAGCTGGCCGGTGGGTAAGTGTATAGAAAGACTTTTCGGTTTTTCAACCGAAAGCTTCACTCCTCGAACCCTGGGGCCCGCCGCCTATAAATAGATTGCAGCTTTATAACGGATTTTAGACAGCTCGTATGACATTTTTTTGAAGCAATCCGTCACATTTAACTCATGTACATCCCGCCGTTTACCGGGATTGTAGCCCCAGTCACGTATGCCGCACCGTCCGAAGCAAGAAAAGCGACCACGGACGCGATTTCTTGAGCTTGCCCCAGACGGCCCAGCGGAATCTGTGTCAACAAAGCTTCACGCTGTGCTTCCGGCAGTTCGCGGGTCATGTCGGTGTCGATGAAACCCGGTGCAACCGAGTTTACCGTAATCGAGCGCGAACCGACTTCCCGTGCCAGCGCACGGCTGAAACCTTCCAGGCCGGCTTTAGCCGCAGCATAGTTTACTTGGCCAGCGTTGCCCATGGCACCCACAACCGAGCCGATACTGATAATTCGGCCCCAACGGGCCTTGGTCATGCCACGCAGAACGCCCTTGGACAGCCGATACAGGCTGTTCAAGTTGGTATCGACCACATCGAACCATTCGTCATCTTTCATGCGCATCATCAGGTTATCGCGAGTGATGCCGGCATTATTGACCAGGATCGCCGGAGCGCCGAACTGCTCCTGGATGCTTGCCAGAACCGCCGCAACAGATTCGTCGCTGGTGACATTCAGCTCAAGGCCGGTGCCTTGGATGCCGTTTTCCTTCAAGGTCGCGGCGATACGCTCGGCGCCTGAAGCGGAAGTCGCGGTGCCAATGACAATGGCGCCTTGGCGACCCAATTCCAGTGCGATAGCCTGGCCGATGCCGCGGCTTGCACCGGTCACCAGTGCAACTTTACCTTGCAGACTCATGCAAGCTTCTCCTGTTCAGGCTTGCGCTGCACGAGCGGCAGCGAAAGCGTCTGGGGTGTTGAGATTGGAAGTCGACACGCCTTCGGCGCAGCGTTTGTTCAGCCCTGCCAGCACCTTGCCAGGGCCGCACTCGACCAGTTCGGTCGCGCCCTTGGCTGCCAGGGTCTGTACCGATTCGACCCAGCGAACCGGCTTGTAGAGTTGTTCCAGCAGATCGCGCTTGAGGGTCTCGAGATCCGGCGCCACGTTGGCGCTGACATTCTGAACCACGGGAATCTGCGGCGCCTGCCAGTCGATGGCGGCGATGGATTCGGCAAACCGCTCGGCGGCCGGGCGCATCAGCTCGCAGTGCGACGGAACGCTGACCGGCAAGGGCATCGCGCGCTTGGCGCCACGGGCCTTGCAACCTTCGATCGCGCGCTCGACAGCCGCCTTGGCGCCGGCAATGACCACTTGGCCCGGCGAGTTGAAATTCACCGCGCTGACCACATCGCCTTGCGCCGCTTCGGCACAGGCTGCCAACACATCGGCGTCTTCCAGACCGAGGATAGCGGCCATGCCACCCTGCCCGGCCGGAACCGCTTCCTGCATCAACTGGCCACGCCGTTCCACCAGCTTGACCGCGTCGCCAAGGCTCAGGCTGCCAGCCGCCACCAGGGCGCTGTACTCACCCAGGCTGTGACCGGCGACAAACGCCGGACGCGCGCCGCCTTCAGCCAGCCACAAGCGCCACAGCGCAATGGAGGCGGTCAGGATCGCGGGTTGGGTCTTGTCGGTCTGGTTAAGTTGCTCTTCCGGCCCTTGCTGGGTCAGTGCCCACAAGTCGTAGCCGAGTGCATCGGATGCTTCTTTGAATGTTTCCAGGATCAACGGGTATTGCGCGCCCAGCTCGGCCAGCATGCCGAGGGACTGCGAGCCCTGTCCTGGAAAGACGAATGCGAGGGAAGCAGACATGAAAACAAAGCCCCTAATGATCTTGTCGTCAAAAATTGACGCCCCTGGGGGCGCTAGGAAACTGACAGTTGGATGGCGGGTTGAACCGACCGGTCACATTTAAGCATTGTCGGACGAAAACGCCTAAGTTAACAAATCTTCAAGACGGCCATGCAGGCGCTCAGGCAGGTTTTCCTCGATTTCAATCACCGCCCGGTTGATTGCACTCTGAAAGCCCTGCACCCCAGCCGAACCATGACTCTTGATCACGATGCCCTGCAGCCCGAGAAAACTCGCACCATTGTGCCGCGCCGGGGCCAGATCCGCCTGCAGACGACGCATCAGCGGCAATGCCAGCGCACCCACCGCCCTGGAAGCCAGGTTCTGCTTGAACAGGGCCTCGATGCGGCCGCCAATCATGGTCGCCAGGCCTTCGCTGGACTTGAGCAGGATATTGCCGACAAAACCGTCGCATACCACCACGTCAGCCTCGCCGCGATATAGCCCGTCACCCTCGACAAAACCGATGTAATTGATGCCCCGGGCGCTTTGCAACAATGTGGCCGCGAGCTTGACCTGCTGATTACCCTTGATGTCTTCGGTGCCGATATTCAGCAGTGCCACGCGAGGGCGAGCGATGCCGAGGGTTTCAGCCGCGACCGAGCCCATCACCGCGAACTGCAGCAAATGCTCGGCGCTGCAGTCGACATTGGCGCCCAGGTCCAATAGCTGGCAGAAACCGCGCTGGGTCGGGATCGCCGCGACCATGGCGGGCCGATCGATCCCCGGCAGGGTTTTCAGCACGTAGCGGGACAGCGCCATCAACGCCCCGGTATTACCCGCACTGACACACGCCTGGACCTTGTCGTCGCGCAACAGCTCCAACGCCACGCGCATCGAGGCGTCGGGCTTGCCGCGCAGAGCCTGGGCAGGCTTCTCGTCCATGGCGATGACTTCGGACGCCGGGGTAATCGTCAGGCGCGCGCGATCCGCAGCGGGATAGCCACTGAGCAATTCTTCCAGGAGGGAGGGTTGACCGACGAGGGTCAGGTGCAGCGAGGGCGTAGCATTCAGGCAAGCGAGGCTGGCCTGGACAATGCTGCGGGGACCGAAGTCCCCGCCCATTGCGTCAATTGCGATGACTTGAGCGGACAAGTGATTACTCGTCGGCGCCCTTGTCGATCACTTTACGGCCACGGTATACGCCTTCTGGCGATACGTGGTGACGCAGGTGAACTTCACCGGTGGTTTTTTCTACAGACAGGGTGCTAGCCTCGAGAGCGTCGTGCGAACGGCGCATGTCACGGGCAGAGCGGGATTTTTTGTTCTGCTGAACAGCCATAATTGATTAACTCCTAAACGTTTGGGTCACGCTTTAACTGCGCCAATACACTGAACGGGTTGGACCGCGTTACCTCGTCCTCGCTCGGTTCGGGCTCATCTGCTCCCGCCGGCTGCTGGCATTCTTCCGGATGATGAGCAGGCACAATGGGCAAGGCGAGCAGAAGCTCCTCCTCGATCAGTGACTGCAGATCCAATGGATCTTCGCCCAGTTCCAGCACGTCATAACCTTTCGGCAACGACTGGGTATTCGCACCCTCCTTCACCACGGCGTAACTGCATTCGCTGTGGATCGGCAGGGTGACCAGCTCAAGACAACGCTGGCAAACCATTTTGACTTCAGTGTCGATAAAGCTGTGGATCACCACAGATTTACGTTCATCTCGTTCAAAAACGAATTTGGCCTGGACCGTACCGACATCGTCGGAAAGCGGGTCGCAGAGTCTCTTCAAATCGGCCAGCAGCAATTCACCTTGAAGGGTGGTGCCACGGTCAGCCAATTTGCGCGGGTCAACGTGAGGTGGAATCGGGTCATTCAACATAGGCGCAGCATTATAGGGATGCACCGGGCCATGTCAAAGGAAATTCAGCCCTGTCCGTCACTTGCACGCCTCGCTAGAATCCTCTCCTGCCTCCTGGAGACGCCAATGCTGCCTTTATTACTTGCCTCAAGCTCGGTCTACCGTCGGGAACTGCTTGCCCGCCTGGGGCTGCCGTTCGTCTGCGACTCACCGGACATCGACGAAAGCCATCGCGCCGGCGAGGCCGCGCTCGAACTGGTGAAACGCCTGGCCCGGGAAAAAGCCTTCGCCCTGGCGGACCGTTACCCGGCACACCTGATCATTGGCTCGGACCAGGTCGCCGTGCTCGGCGAGCGCATCCTGGGCAAGCCCCACACCTTCGAGAACGCCCGCGAGCAACTGCTGGCCGCCAGCGGGACCAAGGTAACCTTCCTGACCGGCCTGGCACTACTCAACAGCCAGACCGGCGCCTGCCAGGTCGATTGCGTTCCGTTTACCGTAACCATGCGGACATTGGATCAGGCTCGCGTGGAGCGCTATCTGCGCACCGAGCAACCGTACGACTGCGCCGGCAGCTTCAAGGCCGAAGGCCTGGGCGTGAGCCTGTTCCAGCGCACCGAAGGGCCGGACGCCACCAGCCTGGTCGGCCTGCCGCTGATTCGTCTTGTGGATATGTTGCTAGTTGAGGGTGTGGAGGTTCCCTGAAACCCCAGACAACCCATTTGTGGCGAGGGGTTTATCCCCGCTGGGCTGCGGAGCAGCCCCCTCAATCGATCTGATGCACCGAGGCGTCAACCTTCAGGGTCGCTCCGCGCCCCAACGGGGATAAATCCCCTCGCCACAGGGGCCCCGCCAACCAGAGCGCAAGAAGCCTAGCGCAACGCCGGGCCCTGGAAGCCCATCCACATCGCCAGATGCTCGGCGATGCTTGCGCCTAGCTTCTTCGAGAAGCGGTCAAACGGCGATTCTTCGATGGTGAAGTCCACCAGGTCCTTCTGACCGATCACATCCCGAGCCACCGAACTGGCGCTGCCCAGGCCATCGATCAGGCCCAGCGGCAAAGCCTGCTCCCCGGACCAGACCAACCCGGAAAACAATTCCGGATGCTCCTTGTCCTTCAAGCGCTCGCCACGGCCTTTCTTGACGCTGGCAATGAATTGCTTGTGAGTCGTGTCGAGTACGCCCTGCCAGAACGCGGTTTCTTCAGGCTTTTGTGGCTGGAACGGATCAAGGAACGACTTATGCTCGCCGGAGGTATAGACCCGCCGCTCCACACCGAGCTTCTCCATGGTCCCGACAAAACCATAACCGGCCGCCGTCACGCCAATGGAGCCGACCAGGCTGGCCTTGTCGGCATAGATCTGGTCCGCAGCGCTGGCAATGTAATAGGCACCCGACGCGCCGAGATCGGCGATGACTGCATAGACCTTGGTGTTCGGGTGAAGCGCGCGCAACCGGACGATCTCGTCGTAGACGTAACCCGACTGCACCGGACTGCCGCCCGGGCTGTTGATGCGCAGCACCACGCCCTTGACCTTCGGATCTTCGAAGGCAGCCCGCAGACTGCCGACGATGTTATCCGCACTGGCTGGCTCCTTGTCGGCGATCACACCTTCAATGTCGATCAACGCGGTATACGCCGAACCACTGACCGCACCTTTTTCGATGCTCATCAACGGCGTGAACAGCAACAGCGCAGCAAAAAGATAAACGAAGGTCAACAACTTGAAGAAGATCCCCCAGCGACGCGACCGACGCTGCTCTTGCACACCGGCCAACAGAGTCTTTTCCAACAGCTTCCAGCTTTTTCCATCACCGCTCTCGGCATCTGCCTTGGCCGGTGCTTTCCATTCATCGGTCATGCATGCATCCCCATCAAAACGTCAACCGGCACGCTGGCTCAGCCACGCGTGCAATTCGGGAAAATGGTCAATCGCCAGGCACGGTTCAAACGCCCGGAGTGCCTCGATCGTCTGCGCGCCATAACTGACAGCGACAGAGCCCATGCCGGCATTACGCGCCATCTGCAGGTCGAAAGACGAATCCCCGACCATCAGCGCCTGCTCGGGCCGCACATTACAGTGGGCCAGGATCTGCTCAAGCATCAGCGGATGCGGCTTGCTGGCGGTTTCGTCGGCGGCGCGGGTGATGTCGAAATAATCGTCCCAGCCATGGGACTTCAGCACCCGATCCAGCCCGCGTCGAGCCTTGCCGGTCGCGACAGCCAGGTGATAGCCCTCGTCCCGCAGGGTCTGGAGCGTGTCCGCCACGCCGTCGAACAGCGGCGAAGGCTCGGCCTCCAGCGCGATGTAGTGGTCGGCATAATGCTGGCGAAAAACGCTCAACTCATCATCAGCGATTTCCGGGTACAGGCTGCGAATCGCTTCCGGCAGCCCAAGACCGATAATGCCCTTCACCGCAAAATCATCCCGCCGAGCAAAACCCGTACGGTCCGACGCGACGTGCATCGACTCGACAATCCGACCGATGGAGTTCGCCAGAGTGCCGTCCCAATCGAATATCAGCAGCTTGTAGTCAGGATGCACTCAACCGCTCCACGGTCTTGGCCCACATGTCATCCACGGGGGCCTGCAATTTCAGCTCGCCGCCGTCCGGCAACGGCACGGTCAGCATGTAGGCATGGAGGAACAGGCGCTTGCCGCCCAGGTCACGGATTTCCTTGCTGAAGTCATCGTCCCCGTACTTGCTGTCACCGGCAATGCAATGCCCGGCATGCAGGGTGTGGACGCGGATCTGGTGGGTCCGCCCGGTGACCGGCTTGGCCTCGACCATGGTGGCGAAGTCGCCGAAACGGCGCAGCACCTTGAACACGGTCAGCGCTTCCTTGCCTTCTTCGTTGACTTCTACCATGCGCTCGCCGGAGCGCAGGTTGCTCTTGAGCAGCGGCGCGCGGACCTGCTTGACGGATGTATCCCAACGACCGCGCACAAGCGCCATGTAGCGCTTGTCGACGCCATCGCCGCGCAACTGTTCGTGCAGATGGCGCAACATGCTGCGTTTCTTGGCAATCATCAACAGCCCGGAGGTGTCCCGATCCAGACGATGGACCAGCTCCAGCTCCTTGGCATCGGGACGCAGCTGACGGAAGGCTTCGATCACGCCGAAATTCAGGCCGCTGCCGCCGTGGACCGCGATGCCCGCGGGCTTGTTGACCACGATCAGCGCCTTGTCTTCGAAGACGATGGCGGCTTCCAGGCGTTGCAACAAGCCTTGTGCCAGTGGCACCGGCTCATCGCGCTCGGGCACGCGAACCGGCGGCACGCGCACGACGTCGCCCGCCTGGAGCTTGTATTCGGGCTTGATCCGACCTTTGTTCACCCGCACTTCGCCTTTGCGCAAAATGCGATAGATCAAGGTCTTGGGCACGCCTTTGAGCCGGGCAAGCAGGAAGTTATCAATTCGTTGGCCGGCATATTCCGGCGAGACCTCAAGCAGTTGAACGCCTGGGGTCGAAGGGGCAGTAGTTGTCATGGCGGCGATGATAACAATTTTTTATGGAATTGAAGCACTTAATCATTGCTGCTATAGTCGCGAACGCCGCCAAAAGTGGCTGGACAGCGGACCAGCGGTCAAAAACCGGCCCTGACCAACGCAATTCACGAGGACGAGAGGCCGTCCTACGGGGCTTTTGCTACGTAACGGTAGAGTTCGCAGGTGTAACGAGCGCAGGTGACATGAGGCCTGAAATACGCCGCAAAGCAGAGTCTTGACTCGCCTTGCGCGCCACATTCACGGCCAGTTCACAAAGTGCAGTCGCCCGCAGACGACCCCGAGCGAGAGCTTCGGAAACAACGCCTAAATGAGCCATGATGCGTGACCTCCCCTTCCGGAGCTCACGGTAAATGCCAACCCGCTGCGGATTCTGCGCGCGGCAGCACCCGAATTATCAGGGATACGTGTAGGGTGGAGATGTACAACCGTCGGACTGTGTAGCACTAGGCTTATATTTAGACGCTTCATCTCGTCCACAGGCGCCGGTTGATTCCTCCTCCTGACTGAGTGCTTGAGTACCAGCAAGCAGGACGCGTCCGTCGCGACTTCGCCATCATTGGGTCGAACTCGCTGGACACTGGAATGGCCCCGCCATCGCCAGGACGCACCTGACACCGACCGTGAGAAGTCGTGTGTGCCGAACGCCGTTTCCGGCAGCCCGGAAACCGACGGTACTACATGAAAAGAATGCTGATTAACGCAACTCAACCCGAAGAGTTGCGTGTTGCACTGGTAGACGGCCAGCGCCTCTACGACTTGGATATCGAATCCGGTGCACGCGAGCAGAAGAAGGCCAACATTTATAAAGGCCGGATTACTCGCATCGAACCAAGCCTTGAGGCTGCCTTTGTCGATTTCGGCTCCGAGCGCCACGGCTTCCTGCCCCTCAAAGAAATCTCCCGCGAATACTTCAAGAAGGCCCCCGAAGGCCGCGTCAACATCAAGGACGTCCTGAGCGAAGGCCAGGAAGTCATCGTCCAGGTCGAAAAAGAAGAACGTGGCAACAAGGGCGCCGCCCTGACCACCTTCATCAGCCTCGCCGGCCGCTACCTGGTCCTGATGCCGAACAACCCACGTGCCGGCGGTATCTCCCGCCGTATCGAAGGCGAAGAGCGCAACGAACTGCGCGAAGCCCTGAACGGCCTGGTCGCACCCGCCGACATGGGCCTGATCGTGCGCACTGCCGGCCTGGGCCGCAGCAGCGAAGAAATGCAGTGGGACCTCGACTACCTGCTGCAGCTCTGGACCGCGATCAAGGAAGCCTCGCTGGATCGTTCCGCACCTTTCCTGATCTACCAGGAAAGCAACGTGATCATCCGCGCCATCCGCGACTACCTGCGCCAGGACATCGGCGAAGTGCTGATCGACAGTGTCGAAGCCCAGGACGAAGCCCTGACCTTCATTCGCCAGGTGATGCCGCAGTACGCCAGCAAGATCAAGCTCTACGAAGACAGCGTTCCGCTGTTCAATCGTTTCCAGATCGAAAGCCAGATCGAGACCGCCTTCCAGCGCGTCGTCGAACTGCCGTCGGGCGGCTCCATCGTCATCGATCCGACCGAAGCCCTGGTGTCCATCGACATCAACTCGGCGCGCGCCACCAAAGGCAGCGACATCGAAGAAACCGCCCTGCAGACCAACCTTGAAGCCGCCGAAGAGATCGCCCGCCAGTTGCGCCTGCGCGACATCGGCGGCCTGATCGTCATCGACTTCATCGACATGACCCCGGCCAAGAACCAGCGCGCCGTGGAAGAAAAGGTCCGTGAGTGCCTGGAAGCCGACCGTGCCCGCGTACAGGTCGGTCGTATCTCGCGCTTCGGCCTGCTGGAAATGTCCCGTCAGCGCCTGCGTCCATCCCTGGGCGAAAGCAGCGGCATCGTTTGCCCGCGCTGCAACGGCACCGGCATCATCCGTGACGTCGAGTCGTTGTCCCTGGCGATCCTGCGCCTGATCGAAGAAGAAGCCCTGAAGGACCGCACCGCTGAAGTTCGTGCCCAGGTGCCGATCCCGGTGGCCGCGTTCCTGCTCAACGAAAAACGCAACTCGATCACCAAGATCGAACTGCGCACCCGCGCCCGCATCGTGATCCTGCCGAACGACCACCTCGAGACGCCGCACTTCGAAGTGCAGCGCCTGCGTGATGACAGTCCCGAGGCCCACACCAACCAGTCCAGCTACGAAATCGCCGCGGCCGCCGCCGAAGTCGAAGACGTCCAGCCAGCTGCCGCCACCCGCACCCTGGTTCGCCAGGAGGCAGCGGTCAAGACCGCGCCGGCCCGTGCCAACGCTCCGGTCCCGACCGAAGCCGCCGCGCCGGTTGCCGCCCCAGCCGCAGCCCCGGAACCTAGCCTGTTCAAAGGCCTGGTGAAGTCCCTGGTCAGCCTGTTCGCCACCAAGGAAGAGCCTGCCGCCCCGGCCGTTGTCGCCAAGCCTGCCGCTACCGAGCGTCCGGCCCGCAACGAAGAACGCCGCAACGGTCGCCAGCAGACCCGCAACCGCAACGGTCGTCGCGACGAAGAACGCAAGCCGCGCGAAGAGCGTGCCCCGCGTGAAGAGCGCGCCCCCCGTGAGCCGCGTGAAGAGCGTCAACCACGCGAAGCCCGTGAGGAAGTTCCAGCGGTAGCCCGCGAAGAACGCGCACCGCGTCCGCCTCGCGAAGAGCGCCAGCCACGCGCACCACGTGAAGATCGCAAGCCGCGTGGCGAGCGTGAAGAACGTGTTCGCGAACTGCGCGAGCCTCTGGACGCCGCACCGGCTGTTGCTGCGACGCCTGCGACTCTTGCAGCAGAACGCCCGGCTCGCCAGCCTCGCGAAGAGCGTGCACCGCGTCCGCCGCGTGAAGAGCGCCAGCCGCGCGCCGAGCAGGCAGCCGCCGAAGCCAGCGAAGAGGAAGTACTGAACACCGAGGAGCAGTTGCAGGAAGACGGTCAGGACAGCGCCGAGGGCGATCGTCCACGTCGTCGTTCCCGCGGCCAGCGTCGTCGCAGCAACCGTCGCGAGCGTCAACGCGATGCCAACGGCAACGTGATCGAAGGCTCGGAAGAGTCCGAAGCCGGCGAGAACGCCGAAGCGCCTAGCGCTGCCGACCTGGCCGCCGGCCTGGCCGTCACCGCGGCAGTTGCCAGCAGCGCGATCAGCGCCCCAGCCGAGGCCCAGGCACACGAGCAGGCCGAACGGGCCACCGCTGCGGTGGAAGAGGCAGCGGTCGAAGCGCCAGTTGTCGAAGCGACCACTCCGGTAGAAATCACTGCTTCGCCAGAAGTGGAACTCGCACCGGTTCGTGAAGCCGAGCCGCAAGCCGAAGCCGCCGCCGAGCCTGCCCCGGTCGTCGAGCAGCCGGTGGTAGCCGCTGAAATGCCTGCCGAGGAAACCGCACCAGAGCCAGTACGCGAAGAGCAGACCGCTTTCAACTGGAACGCAGAGCCAGCCGCACCAGCGCCGGTTGCTGAACCTGAGCCGGTAGTAACCGTCGAACCGCAAGTGGTCGAGCCTGCGCCAATGGTCGAAGCGCCTGTGGTTGCCGAAGCAGTGGTTGCCGAAGCCCCAGCCCCGGTTGAAGCGCCTGCACCGGTCAGTGCCCTGACCCCTAACGGCCGCGCCCCGAACGATCCACGCGAAGTACGTCGTCGCAAGCGTGAAGCCGAGCGTCTGCAGAAAGAAGCTGAACTGGCCGCCGCAGCTGCCACTCAAGCGCCTGCCGCCGAACCGGCTCCGGTCGTGGAAGAAGTCGCCGAGGCAGCCCTTGCCCCGGTAGCTGAAGCCCCGACTGAATCGGCCCCGGTGATCGACGAACCTCAGCACGCCGCTGAAGAAGAAGTCGCTCCGCGTCACACTGAAGCCCTGGAAAAAGAGCACGAGCCTAAACCTCACGCCTGATTCCACCGCCCAGTAAAAAGCCCCGCCTGGTGATGCCAGGCGGGGCTTTTTTATTGTTCGGAAATTATGCTATTCCGTGTGGGAGCGAGCCTGCTCGCGAAAGCGGTGGATCAGCTTGCATCACTGTTGAATATCAGACCGCTTTCGCGAGCAAGCTCGCTCCCACAGGGGAATTGCAACCACCGTAAATTTACAATCCATCAAGAAATCTATCCGAAGATCAATGCCTCCGGCACGTCAATGTCCCAGGTCACACCAGGATCGTCCACCGACACCTCGACGGCTTGCGCCCCGGCGAATAACACCTTCGCACCACGGTCACCGGACAACGCCATCAACTGCGAGCCAAACCCACGACCAAATCCCACCGGATGCCCATACTCCCCGGCAAGAACCGGCACGCTGATGCCATCCTCGCGAATCCCTGCCGCCACCTTTTCAATGCTCGACGGCAGGATAAACGGCATGTCGCCCAGCACGATCAGCCAGCCAGCCACCTCCGGACAGGCCCGGACGCCGGCGGCAATGCTGTCGCCCAGGCCAGGCGAATCCAGCTCGATAAAATCGCATCCGTAGGCCTGGGCCATGCGAATGGCCTGCGGACGGTCATTGCGGGTGACCAGCACGCGCTTGTCCAGCGAGGCCGGCAGATTGACCAGCACGTGTTCGATTACCGAGCGCACCGCGCCGTCACGTCCTATGCAATCAGTCAGCAGCTTGTCCTTGTCAGGCCCGGCGACCTGGCGGAAACGGCGGCCCGAGCCAGCCGCGAGGATGATCACGCCAATGGACTCAGACATACCCTTCCCTCCTGGACTACAGCGGTTTCTTTTGGCGCAATTCGACGCCATTTTTGATCGCGACGATTTCCGCCAGCAGCGACAAGGCGATTTCCGCCGGGGTGTGGCTGCCGATGTGCAAGCCGATGGGCCCGTGCAGCCGCTCGATGGCTTGTGCTGACAAGCCTAGCTGAGCGAGGTTGTCCCGGCGCTTCTGGCTGTTGACCCGTGAGCCGAGGGCGCCCACATAAAAAGCCCTGGAATCCAGGGCGGTGAGCAAGGCCATGTCGTCCAGGCGCGGGTCATGGGTCAGGGCAACGATCGCGGTGCGCTCATCGGTCTCGATGCTCAGCACCGCCTCGTCGGGCATGCCCGGAACAAAGCGGCCATGCTGCTCTTCCCAACCGTAGACGAATTCCTTGCGCGGGTCGCAGATCAACACCTCGAAATCCAGCAACCGGGCCATTTCCGCCACGTAACGCGACAGCTGTCCGGCGCCGATCAGCAACAGCCGCCAGCGCGGGCCATAAATCGCCCGCAGCGTTTCGCCATCGAACACCAAGGCATCGCTTTTGCTCGCTGGTGTCAGCACCACAGCGCCGGTCGCGATGGTCAATTCCCGGGCGACTATTTCGTGGGCCTCGCACCGCGCCAGCAACTCGGCGACCCAGCCTGGATCGCCGACTCGCTCCTCCGTCAGGCGCAAGGTGCCGCCGCACGGCAAGCCGAAACGCGCCGCTTCCTCACGGGTGACACCGTAGGTGATGAGCTGCACGGGCGGGCCATCCGCCGGAATCCGGCCGTCGTGCAGCCGGGCGATCAGGTCATCCTCGACACAACCGCCCGATACCGAACCGATCACCACGCCGTCTTCGCGCAGGGCCAGCATAGCCCCCGGAGGTCTCGGCGCGGTGCCCCAGGTCTGGACCACGGTGAACAGCACCACCCGCTGCCCGGCGCGACGCCATTCCAGCACGCTGCGCAGCACGTTCAGATCAACGCTGTCCATCAGGCTTTGGCCTGCTGCCAGCCTTGCAACTGGTAACGCACAGGCAGATCACGGATGCGCTTGCCGGTGGCGGCGAAGATTGCGTTGCACAATGCCGGCGCGATCGGCGGCACGCCCGGTTCACCAACGCCTCCCAGCGGCACTTCGCCCGGCGGGGTGACCAGGTGCACGGCTACTTCCTTGGGTGCCAGGGACATGCGCGCCACTTCGTACATGTGGAAATTGTCCTGCTGGACCTTGCCGTCCTTGAAGCTGATCTCCCCGACCATCGCGTTGCCCAGGCCCATCACGCAGGCGCCTTCGAACTGCGAGCGGATACGCTCGGGATTGATCTGCGGCCCACAGTCCACGGCAATGTCCGCCTTGTGCACGATCACCGTGCCGTCATCCTTGACCTCGACCTCAATTGCCGCGGCCACGTAGGTGACGAAGCTGTAGTGCACCGCCAGCCCCAATCCTCGGCCCTTGGGCAATTCACGGCCCCAGCCAGCGGCCTTCGCGGCAGTCTCCAGCACGGTGCGGATCCGCGCCGTATCGATGGGATAACGCTCGGGCGATTCGCCGTAGTTCCAGCTGTCGTTCTGACTGTTGGGGTTGATCTTGCGGTCCGGCCCCAGCAACTTCAGATGGTACTTGAGCGGGTCCTGGCCGGCCTTGTGGGCCAGTTCGTCGATGAAGCTCTGGATCGCAAAACCATGGGGAATGTTCGACACCGAGCGGTACCAGCCAACCCGGGTATGGGCCACCGCCTCGGGGTTCTCCAGGCGCAGGTTGGGAATGGCATAGGCCATGTTGGTCACGCCCATGCCCACTTCGAACGGCGCTTCGTGGGTCATGCCCGGCGCGAACAGCGCGGTGATGGTCGGGGCCACGGTGCGATGCAGCCAACCGGAGGGCAGCCCGTCCTTGTTCAGGCCGGCCTTCAGGTATTCGGCCGATACGGTATGGAAATACGAGTGATGAATATCGTCCTCGCGGGTCCATTGCACCCGAACCGCCTGGCCGGGGAATTCCTTGGCGAGCACCGCCGCCTCGACGACGAAATCGGGTTTGGACTTGCGTCCGAAACCGCCGCCCAGCAATGTGATGTTTATCGTGACCTTCTCGAAAGCAATGCCCAGGCGTTCGGCGACGCGTTCGCGGGTGACCTGGGGTGCCTGGCTCGGTGCCCAGGCTTCGCATTGACCGTCCTTGAAGCGGGCGACCGCGACCATCGGCTCCATCGGTGACTGGGACAGGTGCGGCAGGTAGTAGGCAGCCTCCAACGTCGAATCGGCTTTGGCCAGTGCGTCGTCAAGATCGCCAGTGCTATGCAGGACTTTGCCCGGTTTCAGAGCAGCCGCTTGCAGTTCCTTGCGGTAGGCGATGGAGTCATAGCCGGCGTTCGGGCCATCGTCCCATTCGATTTTCAACGCTTCGCGGCCCTTGATCGCCGCCCAGGTGTTTTTCGCTACCACCGCCACGCCGCCCAGCGGCTGGAATTCGGAGGGCAAAGGGCGTCCTTCGATCTGCACCACCTTGATCACGCCCGGCACCTTCAACGCCGCGCTGCTGTCCACGCTCTTGACCTTGCCACCGTAGACCCGTGGGCGGGCCATGACGGCGTAAAGCATGCCGTCGAAATGCACATCGGCACCGAATACCGCTCGGCCGTTGACAATGTCCGCGCCGTCGATGGCACGGCTCGCTTCCTTGCCGATGTAACGAAACTCCGACGGCTGCTTGAGGCGCAGGCTGTCGCGGGCCGGAACCGGCAAGGCCGCCGCGGCGGCGGCCAACTCGCCATAACCCAGTTCGCGCCCCGAAGGTTGATGCACCACTTTATGCAGTTGCGCACGGCATTCGCCCACCGGCACTTTCCACTGGGCGGCGGCGGCCAATTCAAGCATGGTCCGGGCGGCGGCACCGCAGCGGCGCATCGGCTCGTACCAGTGACGCATGCTGCGCGAGCCGTCGGTGTCCTGGTTGCCGAAGCGCGCCTCATCAGCCGGCGCCTGCCTGACCTTGACGAGCGCCCAGTCGGCGTCGAGTTCGTCGGCCACCACCATGCTCAGGCTGGTGCGCACGCCCTGACCCATTTCCGAACGGTTGCAGATCACCGTGACGCTGCCGTCAGCGGCAATGCTCACGTAGACCTTGGGATCGTCGACCGCACCATGGGGCATGCCCTCGGCGCCGAACTTCTTCTCTTCGGCAAAGGCCTCCGGCAGCCCCCAACTGGCGGCCAGCACCAGCACGCCCGTGGCGCTGGCGCCCTTGAGGAAACCCCGACGACTGAGGTTGCTCAGCACAAAATCATTCGGCAAGCGGCTCATGCCTTGGCCTCCTTCAGGTGAGTGGAGGCCTGGCGGATCGCGGTCTTGATCCGGTTGTAGGTGCCGCAACGGCAGAGGTTGCCGACCATGGCCTCCTCGATCTGTTCATCCGTCGGGTTGGGATTGGTCTTGAGCAATGCCGTGGCGGACATGATCTGCCCGCCCTGGCAAAAACCACACTGGGCCACGGCGGTGTCCAGCCAGGCCTTCTGTACAACCTGGCCGACCGGGTCGACGTGCAGCGCATCAATCGTGCTGACGTTCTGGCCTTTCACCGAGCCGATCGGCGTGATGCAACTGCGCGCCGGGGCGCCATCGATGTGGATCGTGCACGCGCCGCACAGGCCCATGCCGCAGCCGAACTTGGTGCCGTTGTAACCGGCCACATCGCGGATTGACCACAGCAGCGGCATGTCCTCGGTGACATCCAGTTGATGATCTGTTCCATTGAGTTTCAGGGTAATCATGGGCACGCCCGCATTCGTTTCGAGTTATGGGGGTCGAGCAATCTGCCGTTTGGTGATCGGTTCGGTGTCGCAGACTGGCTCAGGCTGATCCGGCTCTCTTGTGCACACGTCAACAGCGTCTGCACCGGGCCTTGGGGATGCGTATGCTCGCATCGTCAGCCAATTAAATTAACCCAGGAACAAGCAAAACGCCCTGCACAATCCTGCACGAATGAGCGTGTGCAGGTCATGCAGGGCGTTTTTTTGTTCGCGCAGGGCCAAGCGCCTGTCAATACCGATTCGGCTCCATCTCCAGATCGACCTGGAAACGTTCGGCAATGTCCTTCTGGATCCGTTGAGCCAGGTCCAGCAATTGCAGGCCCGTGGCGTTGCCATAATTGACCAGCACCAGTGCCTGCAACTTGTGCACGCCAGCGTCGCCCTCGCGAAAGCCCTTCCAGCCGGCCCGTTCGATCAGCCAGCCGGCCGCGATTTTCATCTGCCCTCCAGGCTGTGGATAAGCCACCAGGTCAGGGTATTGCAGCTTGAGATGCGCCACATGACTGACCGGCACCAAGGGGTTCTTGAAGAAGCTGCCGGCGTTGCCGAGTACGGCGGGGTCCGGAAGCTTTTCGCTGCGAATGCTGCAAATCGCCCGGCTGACGTCCGAAGGCGTTGCCTGATCGATGCCTTGCTCGCTCAGGCGCTGGCGGACCGGGCCGTATTCCAGGTGCAGATGCGCGACACGACTGAGGGCAAAACGTACCCGCAGGATCAGCCAGCGTCCCGCCTGCTGCTTGAACAGGCTGTCGCGGTAGGCGAAGGCGCATTCTTCAAGAGTGAAGTCGCGCAACTCGCCGTTATGGCGATCCAGCGCGGTAAGGCCGGCGAAGACATCCTTTATCTCGACGCCGTAGGCACCGATATTCTGCATCGGTGCCGCCCCTACCGTACCGGGAATCAGGCTGAGGTTCTCCAGCCCCGACCAACCTTGCGCCAGCGTGTGCTGGACAAAAGGATGCCAGGGCTCCCCGGCCTCGGCCTCGATCACCACGCGTTCGCCGTCGTCGCTGAGCAGGCGGATCCCCCGACTGGCCATGCGCAACACCAGCGCGTCGATGTCGTCGGTCAATAGCAGGTTGCTGCCGCCGCCGATCACCAGCAACGGCAGATCATGCCCGGCGGCATAGACCAGCGCCTCGCGGACATCGGCATCGCTGTGGGCCTCGGCGAACAACCGTGCGGCGACGTCCACGCCAAAGCTGTTGAACGGCTTGAGGCTGACACCGGCCTGGACATGCAAGGTCATAACCGCCCCTTCACTTCGATGACCAGACGATCCGTGGCCTGTTCGATCAGGTCGAGCACCTGCTCGAAACCCTGTTCGCCGTCGTAGTACGGATCTGGGACATCATCGAGCTCAGCCTCGTAGCGACGCAGAAACAGATCGAGCTCGGCCTTGCCACTGGCCGGTTGCAGTGCCTTGAGGTTGCGCAGGTTATTGCTGTCCATCGCCAGGATCAGATCATAGGCGGCGAAATCGGCGCGGGTGACTTGCCGGGCCCGCTGGGCCGACAGATCGTAGCCACGTCGCAGGGCCGCGGCCATGCTGCGTTTATCCGGGGCCTTGCCGACGTGCCAATCACCGGTACCGGCAGAGGCGACTTCCACTTGCCCCTCCAGCCCGGCTTCGCGCAGCTTATGGCGCAAGATGCCTTCGGCGGTGGGCGACCGGCAAATGTTGCCAAGGCAGACGAACAGAACCCGCATCAAGCCTCCAGCAGGCGACGAACGCGCTCGAGGTCTTCGGCAGTGTCTACACCGGTCGGCGGCGCGATCAGCGCATCGGCGACATGGATCCGCACGCCATGCCACAACGCTCGAAGTTGCTCGAGGGCTTCGGTGTTTTCCAGCCAGCAGGGGCCCCAAGCGACGAAGTCCTGAAGGAAACCGGCGCGGTAGGCATAGATGCCGATATGGCGACGGTACGGCACGCCTTCGGGCAGCACTTCGCGGTCCTGAGCGAATGCCTCTCGGGCCCAAGGCAAGCTGGCACGACTGAACGTCAGTGCCAGGCCGTCGAGGTCGCTGACCACCTTGACCACGTTGGGATTGAACAGCGTCTGCACGTCCTCGATCGGCTCGGCCAGGGTGGCCATGCGCGCCTCTGGGTGCGCCGCCAGGTTCGCGGCGACCTGATCAATTACGCTCGGCGGAATCAGCGGCTCGTCACCCTGCACGTTGACGACGATGGCGTCGGGCGCCAGACCGAGTTTCCCAGCCACTTCCGCCAGGCGGTCAGTACCGGAGTTGTGATCCTCGCGAGTCATCACCACTTCGGCGCCAAAGCCCTGGCAGGCCTCCACGATGCGCGCGTCGTCCGTTGCCACCACCACACGCTGGGCGCTGCTCTTGCAAGCCTGCTCCCAGACATGCTGGATCATCGGCTTGCCGGCGATCAGCAGCAGCGGTTTACCGGGCAAGCGCGTGGAGGCAAAGCGCGACGGAATGACAACAGTAAACGCTGTATTCATTTATCCAGGCGCTCGTCGGTGGTCAGGGTACGGGCTTCGCTTTCGAGCATCACCGGGATGCCGTCGCGAATCGGATAGGCCAGGCCGGCGCCCTTGCTGATCAGCTCGGTCTTGTCGGCACTGAGCTTGAGCGGGCCTTTGCAGACCGGGCAAGCCAGGATATCGAGCAGTTTGGTGTCCATGAAATTCCCCTGGGTATAACGTTTTAAGGCAAGAGCCGATCCGGCAACAGGCGCATCAGCTGCGTATCGAACCAGGCCGCGAAGGCTGGCGAAGGCGCTGCGTCAACCGCCAGGTACCACCAGTCGGGCGCGGCGAAGGCACGGCATTTGACCGCGTCCTTTTCCGTCATGACCACTGGCAATGACGGTTCGAAATCGAAGGCCTGGGCACTGTATTCGGCATGATCGGCAAACCCGTGCGGTACAGGCCGCCAGTGTAGCGTTTCGAGGGTCTTGAAGAAACGCTGGGGATTGCCGATGCCGGCCACGGCATGCAGGGTCTGGCCGGGAGGAAAATGGTCGAGGGGGCGCCGCTCGCCGCTGGCCAGGTTGATCAGCGCGGTGGGCCGCAACTCGAACGCGAAGCCGTCCTCGCGATCAGCGCTGGCGCCGTTGAACAGCACGGCGTCGACCGAGCGCAGGCGCTCCACCGGCTCGCGCAACGGGCCGGCCGGCAGGCAACGGCGGTTGCCCAGGCCACGGGCGCTGTCGATCAATACCAGTTCGAGGTCGCGGGCCAGGCGGTAATGCTGCATACCGTCGTCGGACAGGATCAGGTCCAGCGGCTCGGCGTCCAGCAGCGCCCGGACAGCGCGGCTGCGATCAGGATCGATCATCAACGGCACGCCGCTGCGCTGGACGATGAGCAGCGGTTCGTCGCCCGCGACGTCGGCGCCCTGCTCGGCCTCGACTCGCCATGGCAATTGCGGCGGCCTGGCGCCGTAACCCCGGCTGACCACGCCGACCCGCAGGCCACTGCGCTGGCAATGCTCGATCATCCAGAGGATCAACGGCGTCTTGCCGGTGCCGCCGACGGTAATGTTACCCACCACAATCAGCGGCACCGGCGGCTGGTAGATCTCGCCCTCGCCCGCCAGGAAGCGCTCGCGCTTGCCGGTCACTACGCGTCGGTACAGCCATTCAAGCGGGCGCAGCAGCACCAGGGCGGGATGCCCCTTGTACCACGCGGCAAGCAATCGATCGGACATGGCCATCAAGGTGCCGGCGCCGCCTCGATCGTGGTCATGCGCAGGTGGCTGAAGCCGAGCTTGCCAGCCGCGTCCATGGCGGTGATGACCGATTGGTGAGGCGTCTTGCCGTCGGCGCTGATGGCCAGCGGCAGGTTGGTATCACCGCCGGA
Organism: Pseudomonas sp. Z1-29; assembly: GCF_051131995.1. Lineage (NCBI taxonomy): Bacteria > Pseudomonadati > Pseudomonadota > Gammaproteobacteria > Pseudomonadales > Pseudomonadaceae > Pseudomonas > Pseudomonas sp. Z1-29. The sequence continues at coordinate 4,259,150 of NZ_CP071645.1, forward strand.
CTCCCTCTGCAGCGCCTCGATCAGGCTCGCCAGGTCGCTCTTGGGCAGCAACTGGTTGTTCACCGAGAACGCGCCCTCGGCGCTGATGGTGACTTCCAGGTTTTTCAACTGCTGGTCCTCGGCCGGCGAGCCACTCACCGCTTGCGGCAGCTCAACCTTCAACTGGGTTTCCCGGGTGAAGGTGGTGGTCACGACGAAAAAAAGCAGCAGGATGAACACCACGTCGATCAGCGACGCCAGGTTGATCTCGATATTTTCCCGTGGTTTGCGGCGGAATTTCACTTCTTGCCCCCGGCCAGGTCCACGTCACGGTCGCCCTGCACCACCTCGACCAGCTTGATGGCTTCCTGCTCCATGCCCACCACCAGCTCGTCGACGCGGCGTTGCAGGAAGCGATGGAAGAACACCGCCGGAATACCCACCATCAGGCCCGCGGCGGTGGTGATCAGTGCCTTGGAAATACCGCCCGCCAGCACGGCGGCATTGGTCGTCATGCCGGAACCGGTGAACGCGCTGAAAATGTCGATCATGCCCAGGACCGTGCCCAACAGGCCCAGCAATGGCGACATGGCCGCGATGGTCCCAAGGGCATTGATGTAGCGTTCCAGGTCATGGATGACGCGCGCGGCGGCCTCCTCGATGCACTCCTTCATGATCTCGCGACCATGCTTGGAATTCGCCAGGCCTGCCGCGAGGATCTCCCCCAGCGGCGAGCTGGCTCGCAGTTCCTTGAGCTTGTCCTTGTTCAGCTGCTTGTCCTTGATCCAGACCCAGACCTGCCCGAGCAGATGCTCCGGGGTCACGCGGCTGGCCCGCAGGGTCCACAGGCGTTCGGCAACGATACCCAGTGCCGCGATGGAACTCAGAATGATCGGCAACATCATCCAGCCGCCGGATTTGACCAATTCCCACACAGTGACAGCCCCCTCGAAAAAGTGCGCCACTTTATCATACAGACTCGCTGTGCAGGCCCGCCCTGCCGACAACACGGCAAGAACGCTGCGCCAGATCAATGCTCCGACGCTGGCCCGGCGGGCGGCGGATCGCGCCAGTAACGGCGAATGCCCGCCTGCCCAAGCGCAGGTGTAAAGGCGCCGAGTTGCAGACGAATGGCACCTTGTTCAGCACTGTCGTAGATCACCATGCCCAAGCGTCGATAACGCTCCATCACCCACGGATGGGGATGGCCGAACGCATTGTTGCGCCCCCGGGAAATCAATACCGAATGGGGCTCGAGGCGCGCCAGCAGCGCCATCGACGATGAGCTGCGGCTGCCATGGTGCGGCGCTGCCAGCCACTGGGTCGGCATCGCCAAGGGACTGTCAAGCAAGGCCCGTTCGGCATGGGTATCGATATCTCCGGTCAGCAGCAACCGCTCGCCACCGGCCTCGACCAGCAAGACACAGGATTTCTGGTTGCTCTCGACAGCCGATGCCCAGCGCCACAGTTCGAACCTCACCCCGTCCCATTCCCAGCGTTCGCCGCTATCGCACGCCCCTGCCTGCAGATCGACGGGCAGCGCCTCGGGATCGCCGCTGACCACCCGACGGGTCGGCAATCCGTTGCGTACGGCTTGTGCACCGCCGGCGTGATCGGCGTCGGCGTGACTGAGCAGCAGCATGTCCAAGGTACGCACACCGAGCCTGTGCAAGGTCGGCACCACCACGCGCTCGCCCGCATCGGCGTCGCCAAAACGCGGCCCCGCGTCATAAAGCAAGACGTGCCGCTGGGTGCGCACGAGGATCGCCAGCCCCTGGCCGACGTCCAGTTGCCAGATTTCGGCTTGCCCGTGGGGTACTTCTTCCCGTGGGGGAAAAACCATCAGCATCAGCATCGGCCAACCCAGGATCCGCAGCGGTACGCCCTTGGGCAGCAACAGCAGCGCAGTGCCGAGCGCCGCCACGCACCAGGCCCACAGCGGCACCGCGGGAGGCACCCAGGCTGGCATCTGCCCGGCTGCCAGCGCGAGCGCCTTGAACAGCAGATCGAGCAAGCCGCCGGCAATCCAGAGAAGGCTCTCGCCTATGTAAGGTATCGGTAGCAACGCGGTGCCAAGCAAGGCCGAAGGCAACACCAGCAGACTGACCCAGGGCACCGCCAGCAGATTGGCCAACGGACCGCTGAGGCTGACCGGCAGCCCGAGGATCAAGAGTAGCGGGCACAGCCCGAGAGCAATCAGCCACTGGGCGCGGGTCCAGGTCTGCCACCAACGCCAGGGGCCCAGGCGACCGCCGAAGGTAAACATCAGAACGGCCACCGCGGCGAACGACAACCAGAACCCCGGCCGCAGGCTCGCCAGCGGATTGAGCAGCAGCACTGCCAGGAGCGCCAACAGCCAGGCTTTCCAAGGATCGGCCTGGCGAAAGCGCAAGCGCCACAGCAGCACCAGTCCGATCATCACACAGGCCCGCCGCACCGGCACTTCGAAACCGGCGAGCAGGCCGTAACCCAGCGCCGCGGTGAACGCCAGCACGCACGCCCAAGGCAGCCATGGCAACCACGCCGGCCAGACACCATGACGCGCCGCGCCGGCGACCAGCAGGTATACGAGGCCGGCGAACAGGCCGATGTGCTGCCCGGAAATGACCAGCAGATGGATCGTGCCGGTGTCTTGCAGCACCTGCCAATCTTCGCGACTCAACCCGGAGCCATCGCCAAGGACCAATGCCATCAGCGCCCCGGAACGCCCTTGGGCATCGACTTTCGCCAATGCCTGGCGCACCCCGTCGCGCCAGGCGCCCTGGGCCGGTTGCAGGCGTCGCCCTTGCTTGACGCTGCCGGTCGCGCCAATGCCGCGGCTCAACAGCCACGCCTCATAGTCGAAGCCATGGGGATTGAGCAGCCCCGCGGGTCGCTTGAGCTTTACCGCCAGGCGCCATTTCTCACCGCTGCTGACCGGCGGCCCGCCATACCAGGCCAGGCGCATCGAGGTTGGCAAGCGCGTGCGCCTTGACTGGATATCGGCCAATTCGAAACGCACCGTTCCATCGCCGTGTTGCGGCAAACCGACGACCCGCCCTTCGACCCAGCGCGTCTCGCCGTCCAGTGCGAAGGGCAACCGTCCGTCCAGTGCATGGTGTGCGGCGAGGCTCGCCCAGACCAGCCCGAAGAGGAAGCAACCCGCCGGGTACAGGCGAAACGGCAGTACCATCAACGCCAGCGTCGCCATGGCTGCGATCAGCCATGGCGACGGCAGTACCGGTAGAAAAACCGGGGCCAGCAGCCCCAGTGCAAGCGCGACCATTGCCGTGCGCATAAGCCCATCCTTGAGAGTCCCTCTCCAGGCTTAGCCGGTGCGGGGCACCGTGGGCGTTAACAATTGTCACAAAGTCTGAATCTCCCGGTTGTAGAATCCGGACATACTTGCGGCCTTACTGCTCTGACCCGACCGAGAAGCCTTATGCCCCGGCGATTATTCAAACGTTACATGCCTGACCCCGCGAGCATTCGGGAACATAAATCCTTACGCTTTCTCGGCACCCTGCTGCACGATCCCAACCTCTGGCACCTCAATCGTCATTCGGTGGCGCGGGCGATGGCCGTTGGCCTGTTCGCCGCTTTTCTGCCGATACCGCTGCAAATGCTCCTGGCCGCCGCGCTGGCCGTCACGGTTCGCGGCAACATCCCGATCGCGGTAAGCCTGGTCTGGCTGACCAACCCCATCACCATGCCCGCGGTATTCTTCTGCACCTATCAGACCGGCGCCTGGCTGATGGACGTTCCAGCCCGGACGCTGCCGGACGAATTGACCTGGGAGTGGATCACCAACCAGCTGTCAACGTTGTGGCAGCCGTTTTTGCTGGGGTCGGTGGTCACTGGGTTGGTGCTTGGAGTCTTGGCTTATTTCGTCACCATGGCGTATTGGCGATGGTGGGTTGCCAGGCAGTGGCGGCGGCGCAAGCGCAGTCGGATGAGAGAAAAGCTGGACTGACCGCGTTTCCCCTCCAGACACGAAATTAGAGGGTAATCCGAACTCCTTGTGGGAGCGAGCCTGCTCGCGAAGAGGCCATCACAGCCAACATCTGCATCGGATGATGCTCAGCCTTCGCGAGCAGGCTCGCTCCCACAGGTACGACACTTCAGACACAGACCGGGTCAGGTACGCATCCCTCGCCCACTCACCAGCAACCGCGCACAGCTCACATAAAGCACCACGGTCGCCACTAGCATGAAGGTAATTGCAATACTGATGCGAATGTCCGAAACGCCAAGGATCCCGTAGCGGAAAGCATTGACCATATGCAGCACCGGGTTGGCCAGCGATACGGTCTGCCAGAACGGTGGCAGCAGGGAAATCGAGTAGAACACCCCGCCCAGATACGTCAGCGGCGTGAGCACGAACGTCGGGATGATGGAGATGTCATCGAAGTTTCGCGCGAACACCGCGTTGATGAAGCCCAGCAGCGAAAAGATCGTCGCCGTCAGGACCACCACCAGGATCGTCACCCCCAGGTGATGCACCTGCAGATTAGTGAAGAACAGCGACAGCAGCGTCACGATCAGGCCGACCGCCAGCCCGCGCAGCACGCCACCCAGGGTGAAGCCGATCAGGATCGTATGGGGTGAAACCGGTGAAACCATCAGCTCTTCGATGGAGCGCTGGAACTTGCTGCCGAAGAAACTCGATACCACGTTGCCGTAGGAGTTGGTGATCACCGACATCATGATCAGCCCCGGCACAATGTAGTCCATGTACGTGAAACCGCCCATGTCGCCGATCTGCCGGCCGATCAGGTTACCGAAAATCACGAAGTACAGGACCATGGTGATCGCCGGGGGCAGCAGGGTCTGCGGCCAGATCCGCATGAAGCGCCGGACTTCACGATAGACAATGGTATTGAGGGCGATGAGGTTGGGGCGCAGTTCCGAACTCATACTCATACCGCCACCTTCGCCAGGTTTTTTTCCACCAGGGACACGAACAACTCCTCAAGGCGATTGGTCTTGTTGCGCAGGCTCAGCACTTCGATGTTTTGCACGGCCAGCTGGGTGAACAGCCCGGTGATACCGGCGGACTTGTCAACCTGGACCTCCAGGGTATGGCCGTCAAGCAGGCGAGCCGGATAACCCACCAACTGCGGCGCGGCGCTCAGGTCATGCTTGAGATCCAGCAGGAAGGTTTCCACATGCAGCTGACTCAGCAACTGCCGCATGCTGGTGTTCTCGACGATGGTGCCGTGGTCGATGATGCCGATGTTGCGGCACAGCTGCTCGGCCTCTTCCAGATAGTGCGTGGTGAGGATGATGGTGATGCCTTTCTGGTTCAGCTCGGTGAGGAAGGTCCACATCGAACGACGCAGCTCGATGTCCACGCCGGCGGTGGGTTCGTCGAGGATCAGCAGGCGCGGTTCATGCACCAGCGCGCGGGCAATCATCAGGCGTCGCTTCATGCCGCCGGACAACGAACGGGACGGCACATCGCGCTTGTCCCACAAGCCAAGCTGGGTCAGATACTGCTCGGCGCGCTCGTTGGCGATCTTCGGCGGGATGCCGTAGTAGCCGGCCTGGGTCACGACGATGTCGAAGGTCTTTTCGAACTGGTTGAAGTTGAATTCCTGGGGCACCACGCCGATGCAGCGCTTGAGCGCGGCGGGCTCGCGGTCCAGGTCATGGCCGAAGACGTTCACCGTCCCGCCGGATTTGTTCACCAGCGTGGAAAGAATGCCGATGGTGGTGGATTTGCCGGCACCGTTGGGGCCCAGCAAGGCAAAAAAATCACCTTCGGCGACATCCAGATCGATACCACTCAGGGCCTGGAAACCGTTGCCGTAGGTTTTGGTTAGCTGCCGTATGGACAGAGCGGAACTCATATCGGATTACGCACCAAGAAGGGGAGGAAGAAGAATAGATAAGGGCCGGCGGCGAGCAATACAACCACGGCGCATGAAGGCAATGGTGCGTGGCGTCGCCGCACAAGTACAGTGAAGTGTGTCGATAGTAAGTATTAAGTCAACGCGGTCATGACGGCCTTGCGATAAGCCGGACGCTGCTGGAGCCGCGCATACCAGGCCTCCAGCCGAGGCAATGCGGCGCGCTCGATGGGCATCTCGAACCAGGCATAAATGAAACTGCCCAAGGGAATGTCGCCCATTCCGATTTCCTCACCGCAGAGGTAAGGCTGTTCGCCGAGGGCTTGCTCCACCATTGCCAGCAACTGGTCGCACTCCTTGATTGCCGCATTGATGGCCGGCCAGTCCTGCTGCTCGGCCGGGGTGCGCAGCACGCCCCAGAACACCGTGCGAAACGGAGCGGCAAAGCTGGACGTGGTCCAGTCCATCCATTTTTCAGCGCTGGCGCGGGCCTGTATGTCATCGGGATACCAGGCCGAGCCTGAGGCATGGCGAGCCACCAGGTAACGCACGATGGTATTGGATTCCCAGAGCACGAAGCCGTCGTCTTCTATCATCGGAACCCGGCCGTTGGGATTTTTCGCGCGGTACTCGGGCGTATCCACCACGCCAAACGCGCCGCCCGCGTCGATGGCCTCGTAGGCCAGCCCCAGCTCTTCGGCACACCACAGCGCCTTGCGTACGTTCGACGAATTCTTCCGACCCCAGATCTTCAGCATCACGGCTTCCTCAATGGATAAATGCCGCAGCAGCATACGCCGGATCAACCGCGACTCAAATCACCCCTGCACGTCGCCGAGCAATAACGGCGTTTCAGCCAAACAATGGCGTTTTCTCACCTGACCAACGAACGATTTCCTACCGGTGTTGCCAACCAGACTGGCGCAATGCATCCAAGGTTTCCCACGAAATCAATCACATCGCGCCGACCGCCGGTTTTACAGAGGACGTCTAAGCTCTGAGGGTCGGTCTTGCCCTGGTTCACGGAGGATTATTTATGCTGTTGTTGTGGATACTGGTTCTGGTCGTCGGGATAGCCTGGCTGGCACACCGCCGCACCGCCCCGCTGCCAGCGCTGGGCATCGTTGCGGTCTACCTGTTGGCGATGGGCATCTTCAGCCATGCGCCCGGGTGGCTGCTGCTTGTCCTATGGTTGGTACTTGCCGCCGTTGCAGCCCCGCTGTTGCTACCTGACCTGCGCCGTAGATATTTCAGCGCGCCGATGTTCGACTGGTTCCAGAAAACCTTGCCACCGATGTCCGAGACCGAGCGCGATGCCATTGATGCCGGCACGGTGTGGTGGGACGGGGAATTATTCAGCGGCCGGCCGGACTGGGACATGCTGCTGGCCTACCCAAAAGTAAAACTGACTGACGAAGAGCAGGCGTTTCTCGACGGTCCAACCGAAGAACTCTGCGCGATGGTCAGCGACTGGCAGATCGGCCAGGCCATGGACCTGCCGCCCGAAGCCTGGGCCCATATCAAGGAACATGGTTTCTTCGCCCTGATCATTCCGAAGGAATACGGTGGCAAGGGGTTTTCCGCCTACGCCCATTCCCAGGTAGCGATGAAACTGGCGACCCGCAGTGGCGACCTGGCGTCCACCGTGATGGTCCCCAACTCCCTCGGCCCGGCGGAACTGCTGCTGCACTACGGCACCGATGAACAACGCAACCATTATCTGCCGCGACTGGCCCGGGGTGACGATATTCCCTGCTTCGCCCTGACCGGGCCGCTGGCTGGCTCCGATGCGGGGGCGATGCCCGACACCGGGATTATTTGCAAGGGCGAATGGCAAGGCCAGGAAACCATCGGCCTGCGCTTGAACTGGGAAAAACGCTACATCACCCTCGGCCCCGTCGCCACCCTCCTCGGCCTGGCCTTCAAAGCCTATGATCCCGACCATCTGCTAGGTGACGAAGAAGACCTGGGGATCAGCCTGGCGCTGATCCCCACGGATACGCCCGGTGTCAATATCGGTCGCCGTCACCTGCCTCTTGGCGCCGCCTTCATGAACGGACCGAACTGGGGCAAGGACGTGTTCATCCCGCTGGACTTCCTCATCGGCGGCCAGGCCATGCTCGGCAAGGGCTGGATGATGCTGATGAATTGCCTGTCGGTCGGGCGCTCGATTTCCCTGCCAGCGGTAGGGACCGGCGCGGCGAAGTTCACCAGCCTGGTCACCGGCCAGTACGCCCAGGTAAGGGAACAATTCAACGTGCCGTTGTCCGCCTTCGAGGGCATCCAGGAAGCCATGGCACGTATCGGCGGCAATGCCTGGCTGATGGACGCCGCACGCATGCTGACCGCCAACGCGGTGGACCTCGGCGAAAAACCCTCGGTACTCTCGGCCATCCTCAAGTACCACCTGACCGAGCGCGGCCGCGAGTGCATCAGCCACGCCATGGACGTGCACGGCGGCAAGGGCATCATCATGGGGCCGAACAATTACCTGGGCCGCAGCTGGCAAGGTGCGCCGATTTTCATCACGGTCGAAGGCGCGAATATCCTCTCGCGCAACCTGATGATCTTCGGCCAGGGGGCGATTCGCTGCCATCCGTTCGTATTGAAGGAAATGGCCCTGGCAACTCGAGAAGACAAAGACCAGGCATTGGTCGAATTCGACGGGTTGCTGCTCAAGCACATCGGTTTTGCCATCGGCAACGCCGCCAGCACCCTGGTCCTGAACCTCGGCCTGGGGCACTTCGACAACGTGCCGGGCAATGCCCTGAGCCAAGGGTATTTCCGTGCCCTCAACCGGCAGGCGGCGGCATTCGCCTTGCTGGCGGACCTGAGCATGATGCTGCTGGGTGGCGAACTCAAACGTCGCGAACGCCTGTCGGCCCGCCTGGGGGATGTATTGAGCAACCTTTACCTGGCCTCGGCGGCGCTCAAGCGCTATCACGACCTTGACTCGCCAGACCATATGGCGCCGCTGTTTCGCTGGGCCATGGAGGAAAGCCTGGGACAATCGGAGCGGGCACTGGACGAACTGCTGGTCAACTTCCCGAACCGGCTGCTGGGCGGCCTCTTGCGAGTGGTGGTGTTTCCTTTCGGCCGCCGTCACAAGGGACCGAGCGACAGGCTGGACGCCGAGGTGGCTGCCGTTATCGGTCGCGCCAAGGGCGATCCGACTCTGGAAGAGCTGCTCCAAGGCTGTTATCGCCCGCAGTCGGAAGAGGACCCGGTGGGTGCGCTGCAACATGCCGCCGACCTGCTGGCCGCCGCCCAGCCCCTTCACAAAAAGCTCCATGGAGCGTTCAAGCAGGGTCAACTCAACCCGGCGCCCGGCGAACCTATCATCGATGCGGCCCTGGAGGCGGGTGTCCTGCAAGCCGGTGAGGCGCAGACCCTGCGCGCAGCCGAAGCGGCACGCCGCAAGGTCATCGATGTGGATGATTTCGACAAGGAGGAACTGACGCTCGCCGAGGCCAAGGTGCGGTGATGCTGGCAGCGATCTGATCGATAGCATGTAAAAGCGGGCGCAGGAGCTTTATACTCCTGCGCCCGTTTTGCTCTTGAGGACTTATCTCGTGTCCAACGTCGTTGCCGATCACCTCGTCTTGCTTGACCACTTGCGCAGCATCCTGGTCGCCGTGGGTGAGGCCGAACAGGTTCCCGAAGAAAGCCATGCGCTGTTCCTGGAGCGCTTTGACGAATTGCGCGCGCAACTGCCAGTCGACCCGATCGAAAGCCAGTACCTGGGCCAGGACCTGCTGTGCCAGGTGATCGTGCGTTATCCACAGATCGCCCACCTGGTGCCCCGAGACCTGCTGTGGTATTTCGGCGGCGATTGCCTGCACTACATGCCCGACGAAGAGATCGCCCTGTACCAGGCCCTCGAGGAACGTCGTTTCGAAGCCGAGCAAAACGACGAGCCGTTCGACTGGAACCAGGAAAAACAATTGCTGGCCATGTCTGATCAGGACAGCAAGCACTGATTGCAAACAGCACGACAAAGACCCGCATGGCTTAAAAACTCTGCGGGTCTTTTTTTGATCTTTTATCGAGCCAGGTTTGGCAGTGCGCGCGTGGTACACAGCCTTGAGGGCTGAATAGACTTTTTTCACGCGCATAAAAAAACGCCGCTCAATGAGCGGCGTTTTTTTGAATTTGGAGCGGGAAACGAGACTCGAACTCGCGACCCCGACCTTGGCAAGGTCGTGCTCTACCAACTGAGCTATTCCCGCAAATGGCGTCCCCTAGGGGACTCGAACCCCTGTTACCGCCGTGAAAGGGCGGTGTCCTAGGCCACTAGACGAAGGGGACACGCTAACTGGAACACATGGTGTGTATCCCAGTGCCCAAATCCGCATCCGAAGATGTCGGCTCTGGTTTCACTCAGCCCTGCCCGAAAGCAACGCTGTTTAAATTGGAGCGGGAAACGAGACTCGAACTCGCGACCCCGACCTTGGCAAGGTCGTGCTCTACCAACTGAGCTATTCCCGCATTGGCGTCCCCTAGGGGACTCGAACCCCTGTTACCGCCGTGAAAGGGCGGTGTCCTAGGCCACTAGACGAAGGGGACACACGTACAACATTCACTGCTTATCGCGTTTGGCTGAGTGCTTTACGCTGTAAGTGGCGCGCATTCTATGGATGGATTGGAGGGTCGTCAACCCCCGAATATAAATTTATTTAAATCAATGACTTCGCCCGGTTTGAGGAGGATTCGCGGATTTTCCCCGTCCGCTCTCTGGCGCCTATATTCTGTCGCCCGCCAAGGGGTTATAGTCGCGCCCGACAAATAGTGGCAATGTGCATCTACTCCGCTACGCGCCGCGTGAACAGTACGTCGCCCGTCTAATCGCGTCGCTCGGGCCTATGCGCTTAAAAGCCAAGCCACTACACTCATGACATGCGAACGCTAATAAAGAGGTCTTACCGGTGACACCACTCATGATCACCCTGCTCGTCGTAGCCGGGATCGCACTGTTGATCGCCATTGGCTACATGAACCATGTGGTGGAAAACAACAAGCTGGAAAAGGCCCGCACCAAAGTCGAACTCAACGACCGCTTGCGGCGTTGCGGCGAGCTCACGGAAACCTTCCCCGGCCAGTTGATGACCCCGGCCCTGAAGTTGCTGATGACACGCCTGGAGATGAATGTCTGCCAGCGCTTGCTCAATCTTGAAAAGTCCAACGCTGCGGTCAAGGCTCGCCTGGATGAACTGTCCGCATTGGCTGCTCAGGGTGAGTCGATCCCGGTAGGCAACCCGCCGGCACCGATACAAACCGAGGCCAAGGCCAAGGATGTGCGGTTTCTGCTCGAAGCGTTGCACGGCCAGATCACCCGCGCCGCGCAGGATGGCTTCCTGCCGCCCAACGAGGCCAAGCGCTGGATCCGTGAAGTGCGGCACCTGCTGGTGCTGCTGCACATCGAGTTCTTCAACAATCTCGGTCAGCAAGCCTTGCAACAGGAGCAGCCGGGGCAGGCCCGCCTGGCATTCGAGCGAGGCGTGCAATACCTGCGCAAACAGCAGGAGCCGCAGGTCTATGCCGAACAGTTGGCCTATCTGGAGAAGCTTCTGGCCCGCGCCAATGCCCAGGTCCTGGCCAGCACCCAGCCGGTCGAGGGCGAGGTTAACCAGTTGACTGAAGGGTTGAAGGAAGACGAAGCGAACGACGAGTGGAAGAAAAAGAAAGTCTACGATTGAGTTCGGACTGATAGCCCGCCCGTTTCTTGTGCAAACACATTTCTCTGTGGGAGCGAGCCTGCTCGCGAAGACGGTGGTTCAGCCAGCATGAATAGTGGCTGACACACCGCTTTCGCGAGCAGGCTCGCTCCCACACGGTTTCGCGGCGTGCATTAACTCTGTGACTGATGAAGATCCAAGGTGGTAGCGAGCCTGCTCGCGAAGGCGCTCAGTGCAGCCCCACACTCACAACCTGAAATGCCCCACCATCCCCTTCAACTCGCTCCCCAGCTGTGCCAGCTCAATGCTTGAAGCGGCATTGCCCTGCATGGCCATGGACGATTGATCGGCGCTGGCACGGATACTGGTAACACTGCGGTTGATCTCTTCAGCCACCGAACTCTGTTGCTCGGCTGCCGCCGCGATCTGTTGGTTCATCTGCTGGATCAACGACACCGCCGCCGCAATGCTGCCCAATGCGCTTTCGGTCTGCAGCGCATCGCTGACGGCCATTTTCACCAATTCGCCGCTGCTCTGGATCTGTTGTACGGAGGTCTGGGCGGCCGAGCGCAGGGCGCTGACCAATCGCTCGATTTCCTCAGTGGACTGTTGCGTACGCTTGGCCAGGGCTCGCACCTCATCGGCCACCACGGCAAAACCCCTGCCCTGCTCGCCCGCCCTGGCCGCCTCGATAGCGGCGTTGAGCGCCAGCAGGTTGGTTTGTTCGGCGACGCTCTTGATCACGCTCAGCACCGTGCCGATGTTCTGTATCTCGGCGCTGAGGCTTTCGATGCTGGTGCTGGCCGACGTCGCCGAATCAGCCAGTTGTCCGATACGCACCATGCTCTGGCGCACCACCCGCTGGCCGCTTTCAACCTTGTCGTCGGCGGTCTGGGCTGCTCGCGCGGCCTCTTCGGCGTTGCGCGCCACGTCATGCACGGTGGCGGTCATCTGGTTCATGGCCGTGGCCACCTGCTCGGTTTCCTCCTTCTGGCTGCTGACTTCAAGGTTGGTCTGCTCGGTCACGGACGACAGCGACTGTGCCGAGCTGGCCAATTGCTCGATGCCGGCCTGCAAACCGCTGACGATGCTGCTCAAGCCGGCCGCCATCTGCTGCATGGCCAGCATCAACTGGCCGATCTCATCCCGACGTGTCACATCGACCTTGGCACTCAAGTCACCTGAAGCAATCTGTTGGGCGACGCGAATGACACTGCGCAGCGGCGTAACGATCAGCCGGGTGATGAGCCAGGCAGCGATCAATCCCACCAGCAGGGCCAGGGCCGACGAACCGACGATCATCAGCGAATTTTTCTTCAGCTCCGCCTGCATTGCACTGTCTTCAGCGTTGTAGGCTTGGTCGACCCGCGCCACAACCTGGTCGGCACGCTCATGCAATTGCTGGTAGACGGTTTTCTCCTTGGCCAGCAAACCGGTGTATTCGGCCAACTGCTGATTGAATCCGCCGATGTGCCCGGCCACTTCGTTGAGTACGGTCTGGTAACCCGGATCCTTGACCGCGCCCTTGAGTACTTCGGCCAGTTTCATGGCCTGCTCGGCCTGTTCGATGTTGCCTTGCCCGGCGTTCTCCTCGCTGCCTTTACGGCTCTGGTCCAGGCGAACCCGCGCTTCGTTCATGGCCTGCAGCATCAGCCGCGAGACCTCGCTGACCTGGTTGGCCTGCTCGATGAATTCCGCACCGTCCTTGCCTTCGGACTCTTTCAAGGTATAGGCGCCGTCATCGGCCAGACCCGCCTGCAACACCTCCAGGTTGTTGGCGACACTGGAAACAGACCAACTGGCCATTTCCAGGGCCAGGTCCTTGCTCTGGCTCAGATCCACAAACTCATCGAATGCCTTGCGATACGCCGCCAGAGCCTGCTCCACTTCATTCATCACCGGTACATTGGCAGCCGATTGCGCCTTGAGCTCATTCGCCAGGGCAACCAATGCATCGACACCCTGGCGCAAGGCATCGGCCGTCTTGGGGTCGGAGCGCGAGGCGTATTCCTGCTCAAGTAACCGGACCTTGAGCAACCCGCTGTTGAGGGACGACATCTGTTTCAAACCATCGAAACGCTGACTGATGGTTTGCAGGGACCAGACACCGATGGCCGCCACCAACGCAGTGAGCAGCAACACCAGGAAAAACCCGATGCCCAGTTTTTTCGCCATACCGAGGTTGGCGAAACGTCCTTGCACGGCCGTAATCATTGCGCCCAGTCCTCTGCCAGTGTGTGTTGCTTGCAGATTCGCAACGAGACACCTCGCAACACAAGATGCCTGCGTCGGAATAATGGCAAAAAGCTACATCCGCGTCGTTTTCAGGACACTTGAGGTCGATCCAGAGCCGTGGCATGGAAAAACGCCAACGCCTTGGGGTCTCGGGCATGGGCCACGTTGATCCGCAACCAGTCAGTGTCGGTGCCTGAAGGACTGAACGCCGTACGCGAGGACAGCTGGATGCCGGAGTACCTGGCCAGACGCTGCAACCTGCCGTAGTCGCAAATGGGCGGGCGCGCCCAAATGAACAGCCCCCCTGCCGGTTTGCCAAAAACTTCCCAGTCGGCCTCGTCGAGCAACTGCAACGTCATGGCCATATCGGCATTCAGCCGCTGCCGCTGGCGCTGGACCAGTTTTCGGTAGGCACCGTTGGCCAACAGATTGGTCAGTACCGCTTCAGAGAATCGCGACCCGCCCATGCTGGTTATCCCCTTGACCTCGCTCAATCGCGCGATAACGCAGGGCCCGGCCACCACGAAGCCGACTCGTAACGAACTGCTGAGGGTTTTCGAGAAACTGCCGAGGTAGATCACATCGGCATCCAGAGCGGCCAGGCGGACTCGCGTCGAACCCTGGAAATCGGCATAGACATCGTCCTCGATAACCAGCATGGCGTGCTCTTTCGCCAACTCAAGCAATCGCTGGGCTACAGCCGGGGAAAGATTGCTGCCGGTTGGGTTGTGGCAGGCACTGTTGATGAACAGGGCGTTGGGGCGATGCATCGCCAACAGACATTCGAGCGCAGCGATGTCCGGGCCGTGCGGTGTTCTCGGCAGTTCGATCATGTCGATCCTGTGCAGCCTGAGCAGGTCGAACAGTTTCGAATAACCCGGGCTTTCCACCACGACGCAGCTTCCTGGCAGCAGAAGAGTGCGCACGATCAGGTCCAGCCCGTGGCTTACCCCCGTCGTGGTCAGGATCAGGTTTTCATCGGCATCGATATCGAACTGTTTCAGGCGCCTGGACAATTGCTCGCGCAAGGCCGGCAGCCCCATCGGCGTGCTGTAGTTGAACAACCCCGCCATATCGGTGCGGGTAACCTGGCGGATCGCATAACCAAGGTCGTCGCTTTCACGCCAGCTCTCGGGCAACCCGCCGCCCCCCAGTTCCAGAGCCCCTGGCGAACCGTCCCCCAACCCCGCCTGCTGGCAAGAAATGCCCGGCGGCCAAAACTGATCGACCGGCTCATGCCATGCCAAAGGGCCTGAGGCGACCAGAAAACCTGAGCCATGACGAGAGGCCAGCAGCCCCTGGGCCACCAGCCGCTGGCAGGCTTCGTGGACACTCGCCTGGCTTAGCAGGTTTTCCCGCGCGAGCCGCCGGATCGATGGCAGGCGCGCCCCTGGCGGCACCACACCCTGGCGGATCCGGCTGGCCAGCGCGTCGACAATTTGCTGCACGACAGGCACCAGGGCCTGCCGGTCGATTCTCAACTCCATGAGTAAACCAAGCTCCTAAGCGAATGTTTTACGTTCGAAAGAGTTAAGCACAGGGCCGAGTCGGACGATGTAAGCCAAAGACGTGAAAACGCCTGCTTCTCATCCTTTGAAATACATTGGCCGGTCAATCGAGCGCACCTGCCTCCAAAAACGAAGCCCGCATCCAGTGCGGGCTTCGTCCTGCATGCAGGGTTGCAACCATGACGATCAGAACGCCGTGACCCCGCCGTCCACGGCCAGCGAATGCCCCGTAGTGAATGCCGCCCCGTCGCTGCACAGGTACAGCACCGCGCTGGCGATCTCCTCGACCTTGCCAATACGCCCCACGGGATGCATCGCATTGGCGAATTCGCCTTTCTTCGGGTCCGCCTCGTAGGCGCGCCGGAACATATCGGTGTCGATGACCGCCGGGCAGACCGCGTTCACACGGATTTTCTTCTTGGCGTATTCGATGGCAGCCGACTTGGTCAGCCCGATCACCGCGTGCTTGGATGCTGCATAGATGCTCATTTTCGGCGCGGCCCCTAGCCCGGCCACCGAGGCCGTATTGACGATAGCGCCGCCCCCTTGGGCCAGCAGCAACGGCAATTGATACTTCATGCACAGCCAGACGCCTTTGACGTTGACCCCCATGATCGCGTCGAACTCGTCAAGCGTGCCATCGGCCAGCTTGCCCTTCTCGATCTCGATGCCGGCGTTGTTGAATGCGTAATCCAGGCGACCGTAGGCACTGATCACCTCGTCCATCAGACGTTGCACATCGCTTTCCACGGTCACGTCACAGCGCACGAACACCGCCTCGCCACCGGCATCGCGAATCAACTGCACCGTACCCTCGCCGCCCGCCATGTCCAGGTCCGCCGCGACCACTTTCAGGCCTTGCGCCGCGAACGCCTGGGCGGTGGCGCGGCCAATGCCTGCCGCCGCGCCCGTGACCACGGCAACCTGTCCGGAAAACGTCATGCTCATCGTCAATGCCTCGAAGAATTACGGGAGTCACTGAATATAGTCATCGTCCGCGCTACTGCGGCAGCACTATGCAAATGCCGGTTGGATATTCATGGATGCCAGTGATAACAGCCCCGCCCGCATCATCACCGCGTTGGATCGACGTGCATTCGCTGTGTCGGCAAACCTTGCGGTCAACCCGCCGAGGGTCTATCAACAAGGCTTCATTCATCTTGAGTCCCAGCCATGACTGCCCAGATCAATCGCCAGTTCCTGCTCGCCAAACGCCCGGTAGGCGCCGCGACCCGCGAGACATTCACTTATCAACAAGTGCCGGCCGGCGAACCGGCAGCCGGTCAGATCCTGGTGAAGAACGAATACCTGTCTCTGGACCCGGCCATGCGTGGCTGGATGAACGAGGGTAAGTCCTATATCCCGCCGGTCGGCATCGGTGAAGTCATGCGAGCCTTGGGCGTAGGCCAGGTGGTCGCGTCGAATAATCCGGGCTTTGGGGTCGGGGACTACGTCAACGGTGCATTGGGCGTGCAGGATTATTTTCTCGGCGAGCCACGAGGTTTCTACAAGGTAGATCCGAAACTGGCGCCGCTGCCGCGTTATTTGTCCGCGCTGGGCATGACCGGCATGACCGCCTATTTCGCCCTGCTGGATGTCGGCGCCCCCAAGGCCGGCGAAACCGTAGTGCTCTCGGGAGCCGCCGGGGCGGTGGGCAGCATCGCCGGGCAGATCGCCAAAATCAAAGGCTGCCGCGTGGTCGGCATTGCCGGCGGTGCCGATAAATGCCGGTTTCTCATTGATGAGCTGGGCTTTGACGGCGCCATCGACTACAAGAGCGAAGACGTCCACGCCGGCCTCAAGCGCGAATGCCCGAAAGGCGTGGATGTGTACTTCGACAACGTCGGCGGCGACATCCTCGATGCGGTGCTCAGCCGCCTGAACATGAAGGCCCGCGTGGTGATTTGCGGTGCGATCAGCCAATACAACAACAAGGAAGCGGTGAAAGGACCGGCCAACTACCTGTCGCTACTGGTCAATCGCGCACGCATGGAAGGCTTCGTGGTCATGGACTACGCCGCGCAATTCGCCGCCGCCGGGCAGGAAATGGCCGGCTGGATGGCCAAGGGGCAGCTCAAGAGCAAGGAAGACATCGTCGAAGGGCTGGAGACCTTCCCCGAGACGCTGACCAAGCTGTTCAGCGGGGAGAACTTCGGGAAGTTGGTGTTGAAGGTCTGACAGGAAGCAACTGTGGGAGCGAGCCTGCTCGCGAAGGGGCCGTGTCAGACAATATCTAATTGACTGACATACCGCTTTCGCGAGCAGGCTCGCTCCCACAGATGGGGTGAGCAGATTTGAACCGCAGGTGGGCGTCAGGCCAGCTCGGCCACCACCGCCGCCAGCGCCTTGGCCGGATCGGCGGCCTGGCTGATCGGACGGCCGATCACCAGATAGTCAGAACCGGCATCCAGTGCCTGGCGCGGCGTCAGGATACGACGCTGGTCGTCCTGGGCGCTGCCCGCTGGACGAATCCCCGGGGTCACCAGTTGCAGCGACGGGTGGGCCGTCTTCAGGGCGCCGGCTTCCAGGGCCGAACAGACCAGACCGTCCATGCCGGCCTTCTGCGCCAGCGCCGCCAGACGCAACACCTGCTCCTGGGGCTCGATGTCCAGGCCGATTCCCGCCAGGTCCTCACGCTCCATGCTGGTCAGCACGGTCACGCCGATCAGCAGCGGTTTCGGACCGCTGCGCTGGTCCAGCACTTCCCGGCACGCCGCCATCATGCGCAGGCCACCGGAGCAGTGCACGTTGACCATCCACACGCCCATCTCCGCAGCGGCCTTGACGGCCATGGCGGTGGTGTTGGGGATGTCGTGGAATTTCAGGTCGAGGAAGACCTCGAAGCCCTTGTCGCGCAGGGTACCGACGATTTCCGCAGCACAACTGGTGAACAGTTCCTTGCCGACTTTGACCCGGCAGAGCTTGGGGTCCAACTGGTCGGCCAGCTTCAGGGCGGCGTCACGGGTAGGGAAATCCAGGGCGACGATGATAGGCGTCTGGCAGGCGGACATGAGCGGGCTCTCAGGCAAGTCGAAATCGGCGCGCATTGTAGCGGAACCAGCGCCTGTGCGGGACCCGATGATCGGTAAATCGTCGTCAGCCCTGGCGCCCTTTGTGTCCGCGCCGATACATTCATGACACGCATGCAACACGCCGGCACGTTAATCTGCGCCGCCGCACCCGGTTATTCCGGCGCTTCACGGCCCACCGGCCGAAGCTTATGCTCTAACCACGCCTCGCCGCCTCTCTGCGGTTGGCAGTCAACCTGGCAGATGATGCACCCATGCAGAACACCCCTGTTGCAAATTCTGGCGACCCACAAGTACTCGACGACGATAAGCGTTGGAGCACCCACGCACTGATCGTCGATGACGACGTACCGATCCGAGAACTGCTGATCGACTACCTGGCCCGCTTCAGCATTCGCGCCATCGGCGTGACCGATGGCGCGGCCATGCGCCAGGCGCTGCAGGCCGGGCATTTCGATGTGGTCGTCCTGGACCTGATGTTGCCGGGCGAGGACGGCTTGCAGCTGTGCCGCTGGCTGCGGGCCGAATCGGACATTCCGATCCTGATGCTGACTGCCCGCTGCGAACCCACCGATCGCATCATCGGCCTGGAACTGGGTGCCGACGACTACATGGCCAAGCCCTTCGAACCCAGGGAGTTGGTGGCGCGAATCCAGACCATCCTGCGCCGCGTGCGTGATGATCGCACCGAGCAGCGCGCCAATATCCGCTTCGACAACTGGCGGCTCAACAGCGTACTGCGCCAACTGATTTCCGCCGACGGGCTGGTGGTGCCGCTATCCAACGCCGAGTTCCGGCTGCTATGGGTGTTCATCGAGCGTCCGCACCGAGTGCTCAGCCGTGAACAACTGCTGGACGCGGCCCGCGGTCGTTCGATCGAAGCCTTTGATCGCAGTATCGACCTGCTGGTCTCGCGCTTGCGTCAAAAGCTGGGTGACGACCCGAAGGCCCCGCAGTTGATCAAGACCGTACGCGGTGAAGGCTACCTGTTCGACGCGCGAGCCATCAGTTGATGCGCATGCGCCTGGACACCCTGTTCGGCCGGCTGTTCGGCGTGCTTTTGCTGGCGATCGTCCTGGCGCACCTGCTGGCTTTTGCCTGGTTTTTCTACTACGGCCCGCCACCGCCTCCGGGACCACCACCCGAGTCTTCCCGGCCAATCGAAGGCGGCCAAGGCTCGGCGCCACCAACCGATCGTCCTTTGCGCCCGCGGTTCGGCGGTCCCGTGGTGCCGCTGACATTTCAGTTTGTGTTCCTGATCGTAGCCGCCTGGTACGGCGCCAAGCTGTTGACCCGGCCGATCCAGCGCCTGAGCGAGGCCGCCGAACGATTAAGCGAGAACCTCGACAGCCAGCCATTGGATGCAAGCGGCCCCAGGGAGGCACGCCAGGCGGCCCATACGTTCAACTTGATGCAGCAGCGGATCCGTGAGCAGGTACAACAGCGCTCGCGGATGCTCGGCGCGGTCTCCCACGATTTGCGAACGCCGCTGTCACGGCTAAAGTTGCGCCTGGAACAGATTGACGACCCCAAGCTGCAAAACCAGATGCGCCAGGACCTGGACGACATGATCGGCATGCTCGACGCCACGCTTTCCTACTTGCATGAACAACGCACCAGCGAAGCGTTGCAATGGATGGATGTGCAAGCCTTGGCGGAATCACTGAGCGAGAATGCCCAGGATCAGGGTGCCGATGTCCAGGTCAGTGGTGCCTGCGCCCCGCTGCTGGTGCAGCCCATGGCGCTGCGCTCGTGCATCAACAACCTCATCGACAATGCCTTGCGCTACGCCGGTCATGCCTCGATCGTCCTGGAAGACCAGCGCCACCAATTGCTGATCCGAGTGATCGATCACGGCCCCGGCATCGCCGCAGACAAACGCGAAGCTGTGTTCGAGCCGTTCTTTCGCCTGGAAGGCTCGCGCAACCGCAACTCCGGCGGCGTAGGCCTGGGCATGACCATCGCCCGGGAAGCCGCCGAACGTCTGGGTGGGCAACTGAGCCTGGAGGAAACTCCCGGGGGCGGATTGACGGCGGTGATCGGCCTGCCCCGTCGTTGATGTGAGGCAATCGAAAATCCGTGGCGGTAGCGTTACCGCGCGTGGCTCTTGCTCCAATCCGTCAGCAAGCTGTACGCCACCGCCAACAGCGTCGGACCGATGAACAGGCCGATGAAACCAAAGGCGATCAACCCGCCGAAAACCCCCAGCAGCACGATGACCAGCGGCAGGTTTCCGCCGCGGCTGATCAGGTAAGGCTTGAGCACGTTATCCACGCCGCTGATGATGAAGGTGCCCCAGATACCGAGGAATACCGCCATCCCGTATTCGCCCTTCCACGCCAGCCAGGCCGTGGCGGGGATCCAGACCAGCGGCGGGCCCATGGGAATCAGGCTGAGCAGGAAAGTGACAATACCAAGCACCAGTGCTCCCGGCACGCCCGCGATCAGGAAACCGATCAGCGCGAGCACGGCCTGGGCCGCCGCGGTACCGATCACGCCGTTGACCACCCGCTGCACCGTACCGGCCACCAGGTCGACGTAGTACCCGGCACGGTCACCAATCAACCGCTCCAGCAAGCCTTGGACAAAGGCCGCCAGGCGCGGGCCGTCACGGTAGAAAAAGAACACGAACACGATGCTCAACGTCAGTTCGAGAATACCGCCGCCTACTTGCGCGCTACGGGCCAGCAACCAATTGCCGACCCTTCCGAGGTATGGCTTGATGGACACCATCATCGCCGCGCCCTGTTGGTCGATGCTGTCCCAGAGCGTCACCAGCCGCCCACCTACCAGCGGCACACCAGCCAGCCATTCCGGCGCTGCGGGCAGGCCGTCGACCTGGACATCCCTGATGAACGCCGTGGCATCGCGCACATGATCGGCCAGGTTGAATCCCAGCCACACCAGCGGCACCGCCACCAGTAACATCCAGCCGACCGTCAGCAACGCCGCGGCGAGGGATTCACGCCCGTTGACCCAGCGGGTCAGCAAGCGCATCAGCGGCCAGCTGGCGAAAGCCAGCACGGCGCCCCAGAATAGCGCCGACCAAAATGGCGCCATCACCCAGAGGCTTGCGCCGAACAACACCAACAGCAGGATCTGCACCAATAGCCGATCGTTATTGAGCATGAAAGGTCTCGAAAAATTAACGGGGCCGGTCAACGGCGTGGGGTGCATCCCTGAAACAGCTTATCGCAACAGTTCAAGGTGCAGACCCTTCGCGTCATCGCTGGCCGTCTCCATGCGCGCGGCCCGCACACCCTGGCCAATGAGGGCCTGGCGCCACACCTCGGCCTGCGGGCCGGCGATGCTGACCCGAAGGCCGGTGTCCAGGTTCAGCGCCCGGGAGAGCAAACGCAGCCAGGCGTCGTCCGGCTCGCCGGCAAGACGCGGCAGATCCAGCACGCCGGTGTCCTTGAGCTGGCGCAGCAACGTCGCAGACGTCGGCAGCAGATCCCCCAGGGGAGCGTTCGCTTCGAACTGTTCGACGTGCAGGTAGGCCTTGCGGTTGCCGCGGGTGATGGCATACAGCGCGATCAGCGTGTTGTCCGCCGGCGGCGCCAGGCGCAACAGCAGATAGGCCTGGCCGCTGTCGGCACCATAGAGCTTGGCATTGCCAAACACCTGGTTGGCCCACAGGCTGCTCTCACCGCAATCACGCGCCTGGCACCAGAAAAGCAGCTCGGCGTCCTGCTTCTGCAGTGCTTCGCGAGCAGCAGTAAAAGCCTGGGTGGCGGTGTGCTCCGGCGGTAATTCATAGGTGACTGACGTGACGTTGCCACGGGCGTCGACCTGCCCATCGAAGCGCAGCTGGCCGCTGATCCTGCGGATCGAGCCCATCGGGTAGATACGCTCAAGGTCGCTGGTTTGCTTGTAATCGACGATTTGCGCGTCGGGCATCCGCGGCACGCGCGCCAGGTCCCGGCTGCCGGGCACATCGGCGGCCAGGGCGGCCGGACCGAAAGCGGCCAGCGCCAGCAGGGCGAATGAATACAT
Organism: Pseudomonas sp. Z1-29; assembly: GCF_051131995.1. NCBI lineage: Bacteria > Pseudomonadati > Pseudomonadota > Gammaproteobacteria > Pseudomonadales > Pseudomonadaceae > Pseudomonas > Pseudomonas sp. Z1-29. Next base: position 4,281,403 of record NZ_CP071645.1, read on the forward strand.
GGATAGTTTCATCGGATCGACTGTGCCTGGACCCGCGCGACGCGAAGGCGTCTTTTAATGCTGATGCGCAGCAAGGCGAATGTACGGTTTTCTGTCATGGTTGGCTCCCTTTCCACCCGCCAAGCCTCGACAGTTGCCCGGCGCAAGTCAAGAAACGCTGAAGAACCGATTGAAACAGTCTGCTACAAGAGCCGCACCGACCTCATCGTTCAGGTGCAAATGATGACCGCCAGGCAACCGCTCATGACTGAAGGGTAGCCGTTCCAGCAACTCCGGATGCTGGGCCAGCATGCCGTCAGCTGCCACCACCAGGTGCGCTGGACAGGCGACTCGGGCCAAGAACGCCATGGCCTGTTCATCGGTCAGGCGCAGTGGCGATGGCAAAGTCAGGCGGTTGTCGGTGCGCCAGGTATAGCCGCCCGACACTGGCATCAGGCCGCGCTGGGCGAGCAACTCGGCGGCCTCGCGACTGACCGCCACCAGCCCTTTCATGCGCGCTTCGATGGCTCGGTCGAGGGTTGTGTAGACCGGTTTGCGCTTTTCCTGCAAATCCAGCTGCGCCTGCAGGGCCATGCCCATCCGCTCCGCCGCATTGTCGCCCTTGGCTGTAGGCGGAATCACCCCGTCGATCAGGCCCAGGTGCGTGATCCGCTCCGGCAGGGAGCCGGCCAGCACCAGCGAAACGATGGCGCCCATCGAGTGCCCCAACAGCGCGAAACGTTTCAAGCCCAATTGCTCGGCCACTTGCAGCACATCATGGGCGTAGTCCCACAGGGCGTAACCGGCCCCGGGCGGGCGGTGTCCGGAATGACCGTGGCCGGCCATGTCCAGGGCAATCACCCGCACACCCTCCAGCCGTGGGGCGAGCCGGGCGAAGCTGTTGGCGTTGTCCAGCCAGCCATGCAGCGCGATCACCGGCCGGCCATCCTCCGGTCCGAACAGGTGGGCGGCGAGTTCGATATGGGGCAAGCTCAGGCGAACCTCTTCGACGGCGTTCATGCGTCAGGCCCTTGCCAGCGCTGAAGCAGGTCCTTGAGCAGGTTGGCCGTGTCCTGGGGATATTCGAGGGGAAACATGTGGCCACCGGGCATGGTCAGGGATTCACCCTGCGGCATGCGCCCCACCACACGCGTGTGATGACGCATCACCACGCGACTCTGCCGGCCCCGTACTACCGCCAGCGGAACCTGGAGTGTTCCAGCCCTCGCGGGGCGGGTATGGGGCACGCCACGGTAGATGCTGATCTCCGTGGCCGGGTCGAAGCGTAGCCGCAGCCGGTCACCGACAGGTTGCAAGCCATGTTGCAGATAAGCTTCAAAGCATTCCGGGTCGAAACCGCGAAACAGCGTTTTGCCGGCAAAATAGGCCCGCGCCGACGCCAGGTCGCTGAATTCCTCGCGCCGTCCCAGGGTCCGCCCGGCCGGGGTCAGGCGATCAATGAACCCCATGCGCTTGGCGGCCAGGATCAGCCATCGGTCGGCGCGGGTCAGCACCGGGGAATCGAGCATGACCACGCCGCGATACAACCGAGGGCAACGCAACGCCGCGTGCAAGTGCAACACACCGCCCAGGGAATGCCCGACGCCCCACACCGGTTCCGGTTGCTGCTCCAGGTGATGAATCAGCTCGTCCACCAGGTTGTTCCAGTTGTCGTCCACCGGAAACCGTGGGTCGTGACCGTGCAGTTCGAGGTGCGCGACCTCATATTGCGGCGCCAGCGCGGCGAACAGCTTGCCGTAGGTAGCCGAGGGGAAACCATTGGCGTGGGCGAAAAACACCTGTTGTGACATGTTGGCCGATCCGTTGCGAGAACTGCCACCGATTGTCCGCAGAACCCGATAGCCCGGCAATGACCGTAACTGACAGGAATGATGACAGTCGGGGTTGGGATATGGCACTGCAAGCCGAGTGAGCAGCGAAACCTGTGGCGAGGGGATTTATCCCCGCCGGGGTGCGAAGCGCCCCCAGGTTTGCCGACTCGATTAGCCTGGTACACCGAGTTGCCTGATTTTGGGGCTGCTTCGCATCCCAGCGGGGATAAATCCCCTCACCACAAAAGCCTGCTCCAGCGTCGCGGGCAATCAACGCGCCGGCGGCTGCTCGCCCAGCGGCACCACCGCCATGGTCAGGCGCGATACACAGTTGACCTTGCCATCATCATTGACCAGGCGAATGTCCCAGACCTGCGTGGTGCGGCCCAGGTGAACCACGCGAGCCGTCGCGGTGACCCGCCCGCTGCGCACGCCGCGCAGGTGGTTGGCGTTGATTTCCAGGCCGACGCAATAGAACTTGCTGGTGTCCACGCACAGGTAGGCGGCCATGGACCCGACCGTTTCGGCCAGCACCACCGACGCGCCGCCGTGCAGCAACCCGAACGGTTGGTGGGTACGGTGATCCACCACCATGCTCGCCGTCAGGGATTCGTCATCGAAGGATTCGAAACGGATGTCCAGCACTTCGCTGATGGTATTTTTACCGGCGGCGTTCAGTTGTTCGATGTTGGGGGTGGTGCGCCAAAGACTCATCGTGCCCTTCCTTCGTGATTTTTTGTTTTGCCCGCCCGGAAGCGGTTTCTCAGGGATGCCTGAGGCTCTTGAGTTTCATCGAGCCGGCCAACGGCAGGTCGCCTTCCAGCTCGGCCAGACCGGCCGTTTGCACCTGTTCAGGTTGCTGCAAGTGGCCGTGCTGCAACAAGCCCAACAGGCTGCCCACCAGCGGGTTGTGGCTGACCAGCAGCACGTCGTCCTGGTCCTCCAGATGTTTCAACACATCGGCCGGCCGGGTCTCCGGGGTGAGCCAGTCGACCGTGATCAACTCTGGCTCGAACCCCAGGGCTTCACGCAACAGTTGCGCGGTTTGCTGGGCACGCACGTAGGGACTGGCATAAATGGCCCGCAACGGCTCAGCCATCAACTGCCCGGCGCTGCGCAGCACCTCTTCGCGGCCATGGACCGTCAATACCCGCTCAGGGTCCGGACGAGCCCCGTGCGGCTCTGCTTCACCGTGACGCAATACCCACAGTTTCATAGTTTCGGCTCCTCGTCACGGACCGGGTGCGGCGCCGGCGCCACGGTGTGAGGCGCTTCGCCTTCCGGTGTCCGCGGGGTCGGCCAGTCAGCGAAGGGCCAGGGTTTCTGGTCGCTGTGGAAAGTGCCGAAGCGGCCGATCTGCGCGAGGAACTGGCTCAGGCTGTCGCCAAAATTCATCAGGCTGGCGCTGGGTGCGCCGTAGATCAGTCGATAAACCAATTGCACCAGCACCACGGCGCCGAGGATGAATTGCGCCACCTGCCAGACCAGCAGGTAGATCACCATCCACAGCACACGCAGCAGGATGGATTCGTATTGTGGCTGCCCTTTCGGATCGTTCATGGTTCGCTCCTGCTTGCGGTCGATACGGAATCAGTTGAAACCGCTGGTGGAAATGAAATCGACATCGGTCTTCGGTTCGCCACGCATCAACAGTTCGATGACCTGCTCCAGCGTGCGCCCTTCAAACAGAATGGCGTGCAGTCCCGCGACCAGCGGCATATACACCCCGGTCTCCTGGGACTTGGCCTTGAGGACCTTGAGGGTATTGACCCCTTCCGCCACTTCACCCAGGCGCGACACGGCCTCGTCCAGGCTCAGGCCCTGGCCGAGGGCGAAGCCGACCTGGTAGTTGCGACTCTTGGGCGAAGAGCAGGTGACAATCAGGTCGCCCACCCCAGCCAGCCCGAGGAATGTCATCGGGTTGGCTCCCTGGCTGACGGCAAAACGGGTCATCTCCGCCAGCGCCCGGGTGATGAGCATGCTCTTGGTGTTTTCGCCCATGCCCAGCGCGACCGCCATGCCGGCGATGATCGCGTAGACGTTCTTCAGCGCCCCGCCCAGCTCCACGCCGAAACGATCGGCGCTGGCATAGACCCGGAAGGTTCGGCCATGAAGGGCGGCCTGGACCCGCTGGCAAAGCTCCTCGTCTTCACTGGCGACCACGGTGGCGGTCAGCGCATGCTCGGCGATTTCCCGCGCCAGGTTCGGCCCGGAAATCACGCCGATGCGCGCCTTGGGGGCGATTTCCTCAAGAATCTCGCTCATCAGCTTGAAGGTCTGCGCCTCGATGCCTTTGGTCAGGCTCACCAGCAACTTGCCGCTCAGGCGTTCGGCGTGGGACGCCAGCACCGAGCGCAGGGCGCTGGAAGGCAAGGCAACGAAGAACAGATCGCTGCCCTCGAGCGTGGCCTGCAAATCGGTGACCGGCTCCACTTCAGGGCGAACCTTGATGCCTTTGAGGTAACGCGGATTCTCCCGGTTGAGCCGGATGGCCTCGGCCTGCTCCGGGTCACGCATCCACTGGCGCACCGCGTGGCCGTTCTCCGCCAGCAGGTTAGCCACGGCGGTGCCGAAACTCCCGCCTCCCAGGACCGCGATCGGGCGCTGTTCAGTCATATGCAATCCGCTCTTCCATACCAAGTGGCAATGCCCGGCATTATACGGAGCAGCCGAACCGCGACCAGCCCCGTCAGCAATTACCGATGGCAGTAGCAAGCTGACAATCAACTGCGAGGAAAATGCTGCCAACGTGAATGGAAAACTCGCACGGCTCGGTTAACATGCCCGCCATCCCTCCTTCAATCAAAGGCTGTGCCGTGTTCGTTGGCCCTTCCCGTCCAGGTTCATCACTGCTGTTGGCGCTGGTCATCAGCCCCTCCGTGGTGGCCGATGATCTGTTCGTGGACAACCAGCCCCTGCCCCAGGTACTTACCGCCACGCGCCTGAAACAGTCGCCGGCGGCGGTGCCGGGCAGCATGACCGTGCTTGACAGCGAGTTGATCAAGGCCAGCGGTGCCCGGGACATCAGCGAACTGTTGCGCCTGGTGCCGGGCATGATGGTCGGCAACCTCAGCGGCAACCAGGCCACGGTGAACTACCACGGCACCAACGCCAGCGAAGCGCGACGCATGCAAGTGCTGATCGACGGCCGCTCGGTGTACCGCGCCGGCCTCGCCACGGTGGACTGGAGTGACATTCCGGTCGCCATGGAAGACATCGACCGGATCGAAGTCTTCCGCGGCCCCAACACCGTCAGCTACGGCGCCAATGCGCTGATGGCAGTCGTCAATATCATCACCCGCGCCCCGGCAGGTAGCCACGGCACCCGGTTGAAAATGACCCGGGGCCAGCGTGGCATCAGCGACTGGTACGCCAGCCAGGGCAGCGGTTGGGAAAATGGCGATATGCGCCTGTCCTTGTCCGGCCAGGAAGACGACGGTTTCGACAGTGACCGCAACGGCGCGGACTACCGCGACAGTCGGCGCCTGAATCGCATCAACCTTTCCGTCAGCCAGGCCCTGGACGAATGGCAGAGCATCGATTGGCAACTGAGCGCCAAGGAGGGCAGCAACCAGCGGCCCTATACCTATCGCCCGGTTTTCGCCGGGATAACCGCGGCCGGGGACAACTCCGATGTCATCGCCAAGGACTACGCCGGTTCGTTGCGCTGGAACCTCGACCTGGACCCCAACCACAGTCTCTACGTACAGGGCTCGATCCAGCATTGGGATCGCCAGCAGACCTGGCGCGCCTGCGATGCCGAGGTGTCCTTCAGCCCGCAATTGACCGACCTCTGGCAGCTCAACCCGAATTACGCCGAGAAGCTGGCGCGCAATATTCCAAGCTTCCTTGGCACAGGGGCACCTGCCGGCACGGCCCAGGAGCAGGCGCTGGCCAACCAGGTGATCGATCAATGGCGCAACGGTGCCTCGCGAACCCTGTGCGGCGACATCGACCAGAGCGCCCGGGAGTCACGTTACGACCTGGAAATCCAGGACACCCTGAGCCTGTCCGATAGCCTGCGCCTGGTCACCGGGGCGAATTATCGCTACGACCGGGCCGACTCCGAGACGTACTTCAACGGCACGCTGGACGACACCACCTGGCGTCTGTTCGGCCAACTCGAATGGCGCGCCAGCGAGCATTGGCTGCTGCAGGGTGGGGCGATGTTCGAAGACACCCGCCTGACCGGCAGCTCACTGACCCCGCGAGTCGCGGTCAATTACCTGATCAACCCGCGACACGGGCTTCGGGCGGTGTACTCCGAAGCGGTGCGCTCGCCAGACATGTTCGAGAACAACGTCAACTGGAGCTACCAGGTCACCAACCTGCGGCCCGCCGCGTTCGGCCAGGACAGCGCGCGCTATTTCGTCCGCACGCGCGGCCCGGGGAACCTCGAGCAGGAGCACATGCGCTCGCGAGAGCTGGGCTACAACGGTTATTTCATGGACCTGGGCCTGACGGTGGATGTGAAGCTGTTCCATGACGAAATCACCGGCATGATCAGCGAACCGCTGCGCAACAACCAGTACATCGCCAGCAATGCCAACGACTCGCAGTTCGACGGTGCCGAGACCCAGCTCGACTGGCGCCTGACCAGCGCCGATCGCCTGCGCCTGACCTATGCCTACGTCGATGCCCAGGCCAGCAATCCTCTCGACGAACAACTGACCGCCCGCAACAGCGGCTCGGCCGGATGGCTGCACGACTGGGGCCAGGGCTGGAACAGCGCGGTTTTCTATTACGGGGCCGACGATCTCAATGGCTACCGCTACGAGCGGGTCGATACCCGCGTCGCCAAGCGGATCCCCCTGGGCAAGGCCAGCCTGGAGCTGGCGGGTATCGTGCAGCAGCGCCTCGATCACCAGCCGACCACGTTCGCCGACAATCGCTACGACGCCCGTCACGTCCTGTATTTCAGCGCGGAGCTGTCGTTCTAGATGTCTGCGGACCAACCGCGCAAGACGCCCCTCCGCGGCCGCCTGCCGCTACTCCTGTGCCTGGCGTTTGTCAGTCTGCTGACGACCCTCGATGCCCGGGCCGCCGAGATTCTCTTGACCGGCGCCCAGGATAGCCCCGGCGTGCAATCGTTCACCCAGGCCCTGCAAGCCCGACGCCCGCAAGACAACGTGCGGTTCGCGCCATTGGCCAGCCTGCCGTCGCCGGACCGTCTGCCCGGCGATGTGCGCCTGGTCCTGCTTGATCCGCCAAGCCTCGACTGGCGCCTGCAAAAAAACCACGGCCCGGCCACGCTGGTCCTGCGCATCAGTCGCTTGCAGGCATACGAACGCCTGGGCGAGGCAACGCCTGAGCGTCTGAGCCTGCTGTGGAGCGATCCGCCCATGGCGCGGCAACTGCAACTGATCCGCAGGGTGCTGCCGCAAGTGCGGCGGGTCGGCGTGCTGTTCGACCGGCACAGCGAATTCCTGCTCAAGGACATCCAGCAGGCAGCCAGGCCGCTGGGCCTGGAAATCGTCAGCGAACGCTGGGACGACAGCAGTGACAACCGTCCCTTGCAGAACCTGCTGGGCCGCAGCGACGTACTGCTGGGCCTCGATGACCCCGACCTCTACAACCCCAAGACCGTGAAAAACCTGCTGCTCAGTAGCTACGCCCGGCAACGCGCGCTGATCGGGCCAAGCGCCGCGTTTGTCAGGGCCGGCAGCCTGGCCAGCACCTACAGCGACCAGGACGACTGGCTGGCGATCCTCGACGAATTGCTCGACCGTCCCACCGCCAGCTGGCCGCGCACGCTGTATCCGGTCCGTTTCAAAGTCATGAGTAACCAGCAGGTCGCCCGCTCGCTGGGCATTGAACCGATTGATGCCGAAGCCGTCGCTGCGCAGTTGGCAGAAGGAGAACACCGCCCATGACCTTGCGTCGACGTTGGGATATCAATACCCGCACCCAGCTCATTGCGCTCGGCCCGGCATTGTTGCTGACCGTGCTGTTGATCAGCTTCTTTACCTTCGTGCGAATCCAGGACTTGCGCCAGGAGCTCAACCACACCGGGCAACTGATCGCCAACCAGCTGGCTCCGGCTGCGGAATACGGGGTGATTTCCGGCAACAACGAGGTGCTGGAAAGTTTGCTCACCGCCACCCTGGCCACCCCTCATGTACGCTTCCTGGAAGTCCAGGACCGCACGGAGCGGATCCTCGTGTACGTCGAGCAACCGGCGCAGACGCGCAACCACTCGCGGCAGGTAGAAGTGTTCCAGGCTCCGGTTCGCCTGCAACGCATTGCGCTGAACAATGACTTCCTGCAAGGCACCAGCCCGTCCACCGAGGCGCCCGGCGAAGACTACCTGGGCCGCGTGATCGTCGGCATGTCCAGCGATGCCTTCAGCGAGCGCCAGCAGGAGATCCTGCTCAAGGCCGCGATCCTGGCGTTGTTCGCCCTGCTCTTTACCTTCCTGGTGGCGCGCCGACTGGCCGCCAGCCTGTCACAGCCGATCCGCGACATCGGCAATGCGGTCAAGGCGATCCAGCAAGGCGACTACAGCACCCCGTTGCCAATCGTCGACGACGGCGAACTGGGCGCTCTGTCGCGGCACATCAACAATCTGGCCGACGGCCTCGAACAGGCCAGCCGCGAACAGCAGCAAGCCATGGCGCAGCTGATCCAGACCCGCGAGGAAGCGGAAAAGGCCAACAGCGCCAAATCGGAATTCCTGGCCATGATGAGCCATGAACTGCGCACGCCCATGAATGGCGTCCTGGGCATGTTGCAGTTGCTGGAAACCACCCAGATGACCGACGAGCAGCACGAGTACACCGCGCTGGCTTCGGAATCCACCGAGCACCTGCTGAAGGTGATCAACGACATTCTCGACTTCTCGCGCATCGAACGTTCGGCCCTGGAACTTGAACATATCGCTTTCAACCTGGCGGAACTGGTCGGCAGCTGCGCCCAGTCGTTCCAGCACAGCGCCGCGCAACGCAAGCTGGGCCTGGACCTGCTGATCCCCGACGACATGCGGGCCCTGCAAGTGCAAGGCGACCCGACGCGGATCCGCCAGATCCTGGTCAACCTGATCGGCAACGCACTGAAGTTCACCGACCAGGGGCGCGTCATCGTGCAATGCCAGTGGCAGGCGCTGGATCACGAACTGCTGTGGTTCACCTGCACGGTACGCGACAGTGGGATCGGCATCCCGGCCGACAGCCTGGAGCGCATGTTCGATGCGTTCCAGCAGGCCGACAGTTCGATTTCCCGGCGCTATGGCGGCACGGGCCTGGGCCTGCCGATCGCGCGCACCCTGGCCGAACGCATGGGCGGCACACTGCGGGCCCAGAGCGTGGAAGGCCAAGGTTCGGTGTTCACCCTGGAAATCCCGCTCGCGCTGTCCCGGCAGTCCCCACCGACCCTGGCCCCGCGCGCGCCCGGTGGCGGCAATGATGGCGAGGGCCGCAACGTCTTGCTGGTGGAAGACAATCCGGTCAACCAGACCGTGATCGAAGCCATGCTGCGCAGCCTGGGCTTCACGGTCAGCGTCGCCACCGATGGCGCCCAGGCCGTGCGCAGCGCCGAAAGCCTGATTTTCGAAGTGATCCTGATGGACTGCCGGCTCCCGGTGATCGACGGCTACGAAGCCACGCGACAGATCCGTCAGTTGCCGGGCTGTGCCGAGGTGCCCATCATCGCCCTGACGGCCAACGCGTTGCAGGGCGACCGTGAAGCCTGCCTGGCCGCAGGCATGAACGATTACCTGGCCAAGCCATTCAAAAGAATTGACCTGCAGCAGATTTTGCAGCGCTGGGTACGTTGATCCGGGGCCCCGGACCATCTGTGACTGGCGTGAAAGGCGAAAGTGCGGCAGTCTTAAGCACCCGGACAAGACTCGATCGGGAAACGAATAACAATTTCAGTGCACAGGTGTACATTCATTTTCCCGTGTGCTGTGACTTTCACTACAACGCAATAGTCTATGAGTAGGCTGCCGACTCGAGGCATGAACGCTTCGATCGGCCGGGAAGATTTGCCCCACCCTGCCGCATGGGACTATTGAGGAGCTCGCATGACCAAACAAAACGCCTTTACCCGGGAAGATCTGCTGCGCTGCAGTCGCGGTGAGCTGTTCGGCCCAGGTAACGCGCAACTGCCCGCCCCGAACATGCTGATGGTGGATCGCATCACCCATATCAGCGACGAGGGTGGCAAGTACGGCAAAGGTGAATTGGTCGCCGAGCTGGATATCACTCCGGACCTGTGGTTCTTCGCCTGCCATTTCGAAGGTGACCCGGTGATGCCGGGCTGCCTGGGCCTGGATGCCATGTGGCAACTGGTCGGCTTCTTCCTTGGCTGGCAGGGCCTGCCGGGTCGCGGTCGCGCCCTGGGTTCGGGCGAGGTGAAGTTCTTCGGTCAGGTGCTCCCGACCGCGAAGAAGATTACCTATAACATCCATATCAAACGCGTCCTCAAGGGCAAGCTGAACATGGCCATTGCCGATGGTTCGGTGGCTGTCGACGGTCGCGAGATCTACACCGCCGAAGGCCTTCGGGTCGGCGTTTTCACCTCCACTGACAACTTCTAAGGGTTATCCGCATGCGCCGCGTCGTTATCACTGGTCTGGGCATCGTTTCGTGCCTGGGCAATGACAAAGAGACCGTCTCCGCTAACCTGCGTGCAAGTCGCCCTGGCATCCGGTACAACCCGGAATACGCCGAAATGGGTCTGCGTAGCCAGGTTTCCGGCTCCATTGACCTCAATCTCGAAGAGCTGATCGATCGCAAGATCTACCGTTTCGTCGGCCACGCGGCAGCTTATGCCTACCTGGCCATGAAGGACGCAATCGCTGACTCCGGCCTGACCGACGAGCAGGTTTCCAACGTGCGCACCGGCCTGATCGCCGGTTCCGGTGGCGCGTCGACCCTGAACCAGATGGAAGCGCTGGACATCCTGCGCGAGAAAGGCGTCAAGCGCGTCGGCCCGTACCGCGTCACGCGGACCATGGGCAGCACTGTGTCGGCCTGCCTGGCCACGCCATTCAAGATCAAGGGCCTGAACTACTCGATCTCCTCCGCCTGCGCCACCAGTGCCCACTGCATTGGCACCGCGGTCGAGCAGATCCAGATGGGCAAGCAGGACATCGTCTTCGCCGGTGGCGGCGAAGAAGAACATTGGAGCCAGTCGTTCCTGTTCGACGCGATGGGCGCCTTGTCCAGCAAGCGTAACGACTCTCCGCAGACAGCTTCCCGTGCCTACGATGCCGACCGTGACGGTTTTGTCATCGCCGGCGGTGGCGGCATGGTCGTGGTCGAGGAGCTGGAACACGCCCTCGCCCGTGGCGCGAAAATCTATGCGGAAATCGTCGGCTACGGCGCCACTTCCGACGGCTACGACATGGTCGCGCCAAGCGGCGAAGGTGCCGTGCGCTGCATGCAGATGGCCATGTCCACCGTCGATACGCCAATCGACTACCTGAACACCCACGGCACCTCGACTCCGGTCGGCGACGTCGCGGAGATGAAAGGCGTACGTGAAGTGTTCGGCGACAAGGCCCCGGCCATCAGTTCCACCAAGAGCCTGTCGGGTCACTCCCTGGGCGCCGCCGGCGTTCATGAAGCGATCTACTGCATGCTGATGATGGAAGGCAACTTCATAGCCGGTTCGGCCAACATCGACGAGCTGGACCCGGAAGTGGCCGACCTGCCAATCCTGGCCAAGACTCGCGAAAATGCCACCATCAACACCGTGATGAGCAACAGCTTCGGCTTCGGTGGCACCAACGCCACCCTGGTGATGAAGCGCTGGCAGGGCCAGTAAGCCCCGCTGCTACGCCGCATACAAAAACGCCCCGACTGGTTCGGGGCGTTTTTTTGTCCGGCAAATGTGCCTGGGTTCATTTGTGGGAGCGAGCCTGCTCGCGAAAGCGGAGTGTCAGGCAACGATTCCCTGACTGTCGCCCTGCCTTCGCGAGCAGGCTCGCTCCCACATTTTTGATCTGCGCAAATGAAGGTTCAGCGCACGACAAACCGCTGCTGCGTCAGCAACCGATCACCCTGGAACACCATGAATCGCCACTCCCCCGGCACCACTTCGTGGCTTTCGGTGAATTCGTAGGCCATCACATCCTGCGGCGCGCCAGGCACCAGCTTCTGGATGACTTCGAATTTGTCATGGCGCACGCCATCGGGGGTACGGATGCCCGGGGTGAAATACAACAAGGTCAACGGCTGCTCATCGGCGACCTTGCCGGCCAGCTGGTAGCGCATGCCAAATTTGGTACCCAGCTTTGCCGGTACGCTCTCGGTCTGGCGGATCTGCTCATTGCTGCGCCGCAGGACCCGCTCGCCCGATTGCAACTCGGCTTGCGGCCCTTCGAAGACACCGTATTCCACCGGACCTTCGACACGGACTTCGGCCTGTGCCAGGCCGCAGGTCAACAACAGCGCGACCAGTGCGCTTGAACGGGTGAGATGCATAGTGCGCTCCTTGATTGAGATGAGCGCGAGGGTATGACGCGGGAGTGACAGCCTGATGACAAAGCGATGTTCGCCATGCCACCGATAGCCCAGGGACTGGCAGACCTGTGGCGAGGGAGCTTGCTCCCGCTCGGCTGCGCAGCAGTCGCCAGATTTTGGGGCTACTGCGTAGCCCAGCGGGAGCAAGCTCCCTCGCCACAAAAACGGACTTAGCGGGTCACTGAGCGCGGCAATACCGAAAGGAAGTTATCCCGCGCCACTTTCCTCGCGACATCTTCCGGCAAGGCATCAAGGAACGGGTCGAAGCTGTGCAGCTCCTTGCCCAGCTTGTTGAAGCGTCCGACCACATCAGACCCGAGCATGAAGCGCTCCGGGAAGCGCTCCACCAGTTTTACCCATTCCTCGCGGGGCTTACCCGCCTCGTCGAGCAAATACGGCGTGAGCATGCTCCAGGACAGGTCGATGAACAGATTGGGATAAGACTCAAGCATCCGCGTCAGGGTGGGCAACAGGAAATCCAGCCGAGTCTGGTGCCGATGGATTTCCATGCTGGTGCCGGCATGAGCCCAGATGAATCGCGTATGGGGATGATTGCGCAACGGCTCTTCGACCTCCGCCAGGTACAGCGCATTTTTCTCACGCTTGGAGGTGATGTTGGAATGCAGCATCACCGGCAGGTCATTTTCCGCCGCGAGGTGATAGATCCGCGTCATCGCTTCGTTGTTGGCGCGCGGTGTGTCGCCGGAGGTCAGCGCCGTCAGGTCATCATGGCGGGTGAAGACTTCGCCGATGCCTTGCCACAGCCCCGGATACAGGTCGAGCATGCGCTGGATATGAGCGTCGGAGTTCTTGTCATTGGGATTGAAGCCGGACAGGAACGGATGGAAGTACTGCCGCTGTTCGGCGGGCAGTTTGTTTACCGCGGCGGCCACAATCACATCGGTGGCGCTGTACCAATAGGCGTCGGCATCGTCACCGGCGTAATAGCGCGGGCGCTTGGGTTCGTCTTCATGCCATTTCTTGGCCACCGGCACGCCGGAGATCATCACATGCTCGATGCGATTGTCCGCCATGGCCTTGAGCAACTTGGGCATGCCGGCCGTTTCCTGGAAGAAATCGACGTAGTGCAGGTGCGCATCGCTGTAGGTGTATTCGCGAGCCACAGCGCCGGTGCTCGAAACAGCCAGCAGCCAAATGAAGATCAAACGGGTCAAAGGCACAGGCAGTCTCCGAAAAGCCATAAGCAGCATAGACCCATCCGTCCCGCCTGGGTTCAGCCAGCGCTGCCGTCCGCTGTAGCCTCGGGTTATGCTTTGCGCATTCGTCGTTCAACCTGGAAGACACCATGACCGCTCCCCTGATCGTTCGTCCCCGCGCAGAAGACGTGGAGGGCCAGCCGATTCTTCGCCCGCTGCCGTCCGCCAAATGCCGCAGCGTCGGGCCTTTCGTGTTTTTCGACCATATGTTGCAAACCACCTACCCGGCAGGCAAAGGCATGAACATCCGCCAGCACCCGCACATCGGGTTATCCACCCTCACCTACCTGTTCGAAGGGAAACTCCAGCACAAGGACAGCCTGGGTTCCGACCAGGTAGTGGATGCCGGGGATGTCAGCTGGATGACGGCGGGCAGCGCGATCGCCCATGTCGAGCGCACTCCGCAATCGTTGCTGGGCAGCGCTTTTGTCATGCATGGCCTGCAAGTCTGGCTGGCCTCGCCCCAGTCTCATGAGCAGGGACCCGGGCACTACAGCCATCATCCGGCACCGACCCTGCCGGTCACCGAGAACCTGGGCGTCAGCATCCGCATGATTGCCGGGTCAGGCTTTTGCCTGGAGTCGCCAGTACCGGTGCTCTCGCCTACGTTGTATGCCGAACTGAACCTGCAAACCGCGACGACATTGTTGATCCCCACCGAGCATGAAGAGCGCGCACTGTATGTATTGAGCGGCGAGGCACAGCTGGACGGTGAGCCGCTGGAGCCTCATTCGCTGGTCATCCTGCCGGCCGGAGAAGAGATGGCCCTGTTCGCCAGCAGCGACTGCCATGCCGTGCTGTTCGGCGGGGCACCGCTGGACGGGCCACGGCGGATGAACTGGAATTTCGTCGCCAGCGACCCGGCCCGTATCGATGAAGCCCGCCGGCGCTGGGCGGCCGGGGACTGGCCGACTGTGCCGGGTGAAAGCGAGCGGATCGAATTGCCCTGATTTCAGGGGTGTCTCATATGCAGCCATCGCGAGCAGGCTCGCTCCCACACTGGATCGGCGCGGTTCGCAGGTCTCGCGTACAACTCGATTCAATGTGGGAGCGAGCCTGCTCGCGAAAGCAATATGACAGAAGCCAGGGCAATCAGCCCTTGAACACCTCATCCAGCAAATTATGCATCGACCGGAACGCCCGCCCGGCGACCTTGGCGTTGTACATCATCTTGCCCGGCACATTGGCCTGTGGATCGGTGAAGGAATGCACCGCGCCGCCATAACTCAGCAATTGCCAGTCCACCCCAGCGGCGTTCATCTCCTCCTCGAAGGCCGGCAACTGTTCTTTCGGCACCAGCGGATCGGAGGCGCCATGCATCACCAGGACGGCGCCCTGGATATTCTGCGCATCGGCCGGGTTCGGCGTATCCAGGGTCCCGTGGAACGAGATCGCAGCCTTGAGCGGTGCGCCGCTGCGAGCCAGCTCCAGTGAACAGCAACCACCGAAGCAGAAGCCGAACGTGGCCAGTTTCGCCGTGTCGACCTGCGCTTCGCCCTGGTTCTGCAATTGCTCCAGCGCTACCTGCATGCGCTTGCGCAACAAGGCCCGGTCGTTCTTGAGCGGCATCATTGCCGCTCCCGCCTCGTCGGCGTTGCTCGGGCGCAGCGTCTGCCCGTACAGGTCGGCGATCAGCACCACGTAGCCGTTGGCGGCCACCAACCTGGCAATGTCTTCGGCCCCCGCCCCCACGCCCATCCAGTTCGGCGCCATCAGCAACCCCGGACGCGGGCCCTGCTGGTTGACGTCGAAGGCCAGGCGACCTTCATAGCTTTGCCCATCGATCTGATACACCAGTGAACGAACCGTAACCTGACTCATGACGGACTCCTTTATTGACTTAACACCAGAAATGACAAAACCCGCCTGAGCGGGTTTTGTATTCACTTGATCAAGCTGACAGCTCAACCAGCAGCTTGTTCAAACGCCGGACATAGGCCGCCGGGTCCTTCAGGCTGTCGCCGGCCGCCAGGGCCGCCTGGTCGAACAGGATGTGCGAGAGGTCGCCAAAACGCTCTTCGCTCTGCTCGTTGTCGAGTTTTTCCACCAGCGGGTGAGCCGGGTTGAATTCGAAGATCGGCTTGGAATCCGGAACCTTCTGGCCGCTGGCCTCAAGGATCTGGCGCATCTGCAGGCCGAGGTCCTGCTCGCCGATGGCCAGGATGGCCGGGGAGTCGGTCAGGCGGTGCGAGACACGCACTTCGCTGACGGCATCGCCCAACGCAGTCTTGATCCGCTCGACCAGGCCTTCCTTGCTCTTGGCGACTTCTTCGGCGGCTTTCTTGTCTTCTTCCGAATCCAGGTTGCCAAGGTCGAGGTCGCCACGGGCCACATCGACGAAGCTTTTGCCGTCGAACTCGTTGAGGTAGCTCATCAGCCACTCGTCGATGCGGTCGGTCAGCAGCAGCACTTCGATGCCTTTCTTGCGGAAGACTTCCAGGTGCGGGCTGTTCTTGACCTGCGCATAGGTTTCGCCGGTCAGGTAGTAGATCTTGTCCTGGCCTTCCTTGGCGCGGGCCAGGTAATCGGCCAGGCTGACGCTCTGCTCGCCGTCGTCACTCTGGGTCGAGGCAAAACGCAGCAGGCCGGCGATCTTCTCTTTGTTAGCGAAATCTTCGGCCGGGCCTTCTTTCATCACCTGGCCGAAGTTCTTCCAGAAGCTCTTGTATTGCTCAGGCTCGCTCTTCGCCAGCTTTTCCAGCATGTCGAGGACGCGCTTGGTCAGCGCCGACTTCATGGAGTCGATGATCGGATCTTTCTGCAGGATTTCCCGCGAAACGTTCAGCGACAGGTCATTGGAGTCCACCACACCCTTGATGAAGCGCAGGTACAGCGGCAGGAACGATTCGGCCTGGTCCATCACGAACACGCGCTGCACGTACAACTTCAGCCCGCGTGGTGCTTCGCGCTGGTACAGGTCGAATGGCGCACGGGTCGGCACGTACAGCAGCGAGCTGTATTCCAGCTTGCCTTCGACCTTGTTATGGCTCCAGCTCAGCGGGTTCTCGTAGTCGTGGGCGATGTGCTTGTAGAACTCCTGGTATTCCTCGTCCTTGATCTCGGTACGAGGACGGGTCCACAGGGCACTGGCGCGGTTGACGGTTTCCCATTCCACTTCAGGTTTTTCTTCGCCTTCGGCAGCGGTGACTTCCTTCGGCAACTCGATCGGCAGCGCGATATGGTCAGAATATTTCTTGATGATGTTGCGCAGGCGCCAGCCATCGGCGAACTCTTCTTCACCGGACTTCAGGTGCAAGACGATGCGGGTACCGCGCTCAGCCTTGTCGATGGTCGCGACTTCAAATTCGCCTTCGCCCTTGGAGGACCAGTGCACGCCTTCGCTCGCTGCGAGGCCGGCACGGCGGCTGAACACTTCGACCTGATCGGCAACGATGAACGCGGAATAAAAACCGACGCCGAACTGACCGATCAGATGGGAATCCTTCTTCTGGTCGCCCGACAGGTTTTTCATGAAATCGGCGGTGCCTGACTTGGCGATGGTGCCCAGGTGCGTGATCACCTCGTCGCGGCTCATGCCGATGCCGTTGTCTTCGAGCGTGACGGTTTTCGCGTCCTTGTCAAAGCTCACACGGATTTTCAGCTCCGCGCCGCCTTCCAGCAGTTCTGGCTTGGACAGCGCTTCGAAACGTAATTTGTCGACTGCGTCAGAGGCGTTCGAGATCAGCTCGCGAAGAAAAATTTCCTTATTCGAATACAGCGAGTGAATCATCAGGTGCAGCAGCTGCTTCACCTCGGTCTGGAAGCCCAGGGTTTCCTTTTGAGTTTCCACGCTCATGGTCATCAAACTCCAAGTGGATGGTGGTGTCCGCCTCGCTGAGATTGGCGGCGGGATGTCCACAAGGTGGGGGCACCGGTGATGATTTCAAGGGGCGGTCGGCCTGGAGGGTGCAGGGATCTTGAAATGGGCCCTAGCCGTGGCAATCGGTTCGGCTTCGGATTCCTGCCAGGCGGTGATCGCCACATTGGCCACGCGCCGGCCCTGGCGCCAGACCTGACACCGGGCATAGGTGTCACGAAACTGCCCGGCGCGCAGGTAATCCAGGGAAAAATCGATGATCTTCGGCACCCCGGTCGCACGGGTCGCAATCAGCAGATGAACGGCGGCCGACAGCTCCATGAAACCGGCAATCACCCCGCCATGGATCGCGGGCAGTAAAGGGTTACCAATGTTGTCCTTGTTGGCCGGCAGGCAAAACAGCAACTCGTCGCCCTGACGAGAACATTCGACGCCGATGAGGCGCGCATAGGGGATCGAGGCCAGCAGCAGCGCGTAGTCGCCATGCTCGCAGGCCTGGCGCAGTTGTTCCTCGGTGATATCGCTCATGGCTTTTGCGCCGCAGCCGTCAGGCCACCCTTTCCCATTCCCCGAGCGCTATCGCCCAGGCGCATGAAAGTGCCCACCACATGGGCGATGGGTTGCCCGGGATCATCCTGGTAGGCAAAACCCCGGCTGAAAATCACGTCCGGCGTGACCCTATAGCACTGTGCGAAACCATAGATGGCTTTATCAGGCATGGCCGCGTGCATGTAATCGATGCGCAGATCCAGGGTCGGGCAGACCTCGAATTGCGGCAGCACGCACAAGGTCGACATGCCGCAAGCGGTATCCATCAGCGTGGTCAGCGCTCCGCCATGGACGATGCCTGTCAGCGGATTACCGACAATGGAGGGGCTGTAGGGCAACATTACCGTCAACCCTTCGGAACTGGCGCTGTGCAGCGTCAGACCCAGCACCTGGCAATGCCTCAGCGCGGATAAAAAGCGTGTCGCACGCTCAAAAACGGAATCCTCAGCCATTTGTGTTAATGCCCTTATGTATGAAGAAGCCCAACAACCACCGTGGGCCATAAAGTTCCGCTGCGCTGCAAAGTTATATATCTAGAGCAAAAGAGGAACTTAACCCGAGGGGGCGCGCTCAAAAGGCCAGTAGTTATATCCATAAGGAGAAACACCCCATGCGTAAGACTTTTGCTATTGCCTTGATGTTGGCCGCCTCCCTCGGTCTCGCTGCCTGCGATAAAAAATCCGAGGACAAGGCTCAAGATGCCAACCAACACGCTGAACAAGCTCAGCAAGACATGAACAAAGCACAGGATAAAGTGAACGACGCGGCGAAAGAAAACGCCGAAGCTGCCAAAGCTCAGTCTGAATCGAACAGTGCCGCCCAGCAGGAACAAGCCCCTGCTACCGCGCCTAAAACCAACTGATACGGTTTCAGTGGTAAAAGAAAACCCGCCTGGTGCGGGTTTTCTTTTGCCTGCGATTTGAGAAAGCTGCGATCAAGCCGCTTCCTTGCCGGTTTCGGGCACCGGCGCTTCGGTAGGCGTGTAGACCATCACGTCCAGCACATCCGAATGAAACTCGCGTTGATACAACACAAACACCACGCCGGCGCTCATCAGCATGAACAGCCAGGGGCTGACGAACCATGCCAGCATGGTCATGCCGAAATAATAGGCACGCAAGCCGAAGTTGAACTGGTTGGCCGCCATCGAAATGACCCGCGCCGCCCTCGAAGCAAAGGCCTTGCGCTCCAGCTCGGACACATGCCGCTCGCCGATCATCGGCGCAGAACCTACCAGGACCGCGGCGAAGTTGTATTGGCGCATGCACCAGCTGAACGTGAAGAACGCGTAGACGAACACCAGCGCAAGACACAGCAGCTTCACTTCCGCCATGCCCTGGGAGGCCTGTTGTACCAGCGGCAGGTCCGCAAGCAGCGATACCGCGCGGTCAGACGCCCCGAGCACGGTCAGGATACCGGCCAGGATGATCAGCGTGCTGGAGGCGAAGAAGGACGCGTTGCGCTCCAGGTTGCCGATCACGCTGGCATCGGCAATGCGGTTGTCGCGCAGCAGCATGCGACGCATCCAGTCTTCGCGGTACAGGTGCATCACGCTGGCCAGGCACGCCGTGTCGCGGGCCTTCCAGGAGGCGTAACGGGTATAGCCGGCCCAGCAGATGATGAACCAGACGGCGGCGAGCAGATGGATCAGGTTGGCTTGGATGAATGACATGCAGTTCCCTGTGATGAAACAAAACCTGCGGCAATAATATCAGCGAACCCTGTGGGAGCGAGCCTGCTCGCGATAACGATATAACTTTCGCTTCTATGTCAGCAGTTCGGGCGCTTTCGCGAGCAGGCTCGCTCCCACAGGTCCACGGAAAAAGACACTGTCCCAATAAAAAATGCCCCGCATCGATTGATACGGGGCATTTCGTTTTACCGATGGGCCTGCTGGAAGCCGCTTACGCCAACGCTTCGCTGCGCTTGCCCAGCAGTCGATCGCAGACCACCGCGACCACCAGGGTCATGACCGAAGGGACCAGCCAGGCCAGGCCCTGGTCGCTCAACGGCAGGTGGGCCAACTGCGTCGGCAGCCAATCCGCCAGCCCGGCGCCCTTGAGGGCGTCGATCAAGCCGAACAGGAACGACACCAGCATGACCGGGCCGACGATCCGCCCCTGCTCATGCCAGAAGTCTTTGCAGAAGCTCAGGGCGACCAATGCGATGCAAGGTGGATAGATCGCGGTGAGGACCGGAATCGAGAAAGCGATCAGCTTGGTCAGCCCGAGGTTGGACACCAGCAGCGAAAACGCCGCCAGGATGATCACCAGCGTCTTGTAGGACAGCGGCAGGACGCGGCTGAAGTACTCGGCGCAGGCGCAGGTCAGGCCAACCGCCGTCACCAGGCACGCCAGGGAGATCAGTACCGCAAGGAAGCCGCTGCCCAGGCTGCCGAAGGTATGTTGCACGTAGGCATGCAGGACGGCCGCGCCGTTGGTCGCGCCCGCGGCGACTTCATGGCTGCCCGAACCCAGGCGGAACAGGCTGACATAGACCAGCGCCAACCCCACCCCGGCGATAAGCCCGGCGATGATGGCGTAGCGGGTGATCAAGGCCGGAGACTCGACCCCTCGGGAACGGATGGCGTTGACGATGACGATGCCGAACACCAAGGCACCGAGGGTATCCATGGTCAGGTAGCCATTGATGAAGCCTTGGGAAAACGGCGCCGCCACGTATTCGGGAGTCGCCACGCCGATGTCGCCCGCCGGCAAGGCAAACGCGGCGATGCCCAGCACCGCCAGGGCGATGATTTTCAGCGGCGCGAGAAAGCGCCCGACGGTGTCCAGCAAGCGGCCCGGATAAAGCGAGATGAAGAACACCACCAGAAAGTACACCGCGCTGTACAGGAACAACGCCAACGGGCTCTCGCCGGTCAGCGGTGCCAGGCCGACTTCGAACGATACGGTGGCGGTTCGCGGGGTGGCGAATAGCGGGCCGACCGCCAGGTAGCACACCGCTGCCAGCAAACCACCGGCGATCTTGCCGATGGGGCTGCTCAAGGCGTCCATCGCGCCACCGACCTTGGCCAGCGCAACGACCGTGATCACCGGCAGCCCGACCGCCGTGATGAGAAAGCCCAGCGCCGCCATCCAGACATGAGGCCCGGACTGCAAACCGACGATAGGCGGAAAGATGATGTTGCCGGCCCCGACGAACAGGGCAAATGTCATGAAACCAAGCGCCAGGATGTCCTGGCCTTTCAACACTTTCATTAAGGAAACCACACTACTGAATCGGAATTTAGAGAGGGATTTCCCTTATGGGTGAGGGAAATGCTGCCGATCCGTATGAGACCGACCCGTTTAGCGCGTCGCTTCCTTGTGGGCAGCGGTCGCAAAAATGGCTGCTAGCCTAACGAATTCAAGTGAAAAACGCACTGTTACAGGGCGAACTATCCGATACACGACATTGCTGTGTCGCATTTACGTATCTATTTTTCCACCAGGCCGCAGCAATGCCCCCCGTGGCGAGGGAGCTTGCTCCCGCTGGGCTGCGCAGCAGCCCTCATTCAGGCGCCTGTATTTATGCAGACAAAAATGCGCTGTCCAGTTTACGACTGCTACGCAGCCGAGCGGGAGCAAGCTCCCTCGCCACAAGAGCGAACCAGAAACGACAAAGGCCACCCGAAGGTGGCCTTTGTTGCTGGAACGAAGGGTCAGCCGAAGCTTACTTCTTCATTTCCCAGCCAGTCAGCTCGGCCAGGGCCTTGCCGATGTCTGCCAGCGAACGCACGGTTTTCACGCCTGCGTCTTGCAGCGCAGCGAACTTCTCGTCCGCAGTGCCTTTGCCGCCGGAGATGATTGCACCCGCATGGCCCATGCGCTTGCCCGCAGGGGCAGTCACACCAGCGATGTAGGAAACGACCGGCTTGGTCACGTTTGCCTTGATGTAGGCAGCGGCTTCTTCTTCAGCGGAACCGCCGATCTCACCGATCATGACGATCGCTTCGGTCTTCGGGTCTTCCTGGAACAGCTTCAGGATGTCGATGAAGTTGGAGCCTGGGATCGGGTCACCGCCGATGCCGACGCAAGTGGACTGACCGAAACCGGCGTCAGTGGTCTGCTTCACGGCTTCGTAGGTCAGGGTGCCGGAACGGGAAACGATACCGACCTTGCCTGGCAAGTGAATGTGACCTGGCATGATGCCGATCTTGCATTCGCCTGGAGTGATCACGCCTGGGCAGTTAGGGCCGATCAGGGTAACACCCAGTTCGTCGCACTTGACCTTGGCATCCAGCATGTCCAGGGTAGGAATGCCTTCGGTGATGCAAACGATCAGCTTGATGCCGCCGAATGCTGCTTCCAGGATGGAGTCCTTGCAGAAAGGAGCTGGAACGTAGATCACGCTGGCGGTGGCGCCAGTGGCAGCTACAGCGTCTTTCACGGTGTTGAACACTGGCAGGCCCAGGTGCTCGGTGCCGCCTTTGCCCGGCGTTACACCGCCGACCATCTGGGTGCCGTATTCGATGGCTTGCTGGGTGTGGAAGCTACCTTGCGAACCGGTAATGCCCTGGCAGATAACCTTGGTGTCTTTGTTGATCAGGACGCTCATTATTTGCCCTCCGCAGCTTTGACGACTTGTTGAGCAGCGTCGGTCAGGCTGGTAGCAGCGATGATGTTCAAACCGCTTTCTGCCAGTACTTTAGCGCCCAGTTCAGCGTTGTTGCCTTCAAGGCGCACAACAACCGGGATTTTCACGCCGACTTCTTTCACGGCGCCAATGATGCCTTCGGCAATCATGTCGCAGCGAACGATGCCGCCGAAGATGTTGACCAGTACTGCAGCGACGTTGGAGTCGGACAGGATGATCTTGAACGCTTCGGTAACGCGTTCCTTGGTAGCACCGCCGCCCACGTCGAGGAAGTTGGCTGGCTTGCCGCCATGCAGGTTGACGATGTCCATGGTACCCATGGCCAGGCCGGCACCGTTGACCATGCAGCCGATGTTGCCTTCCAGCGCTACGTAGTTCAGTTCGAACTTGGCAGCGTGCGCTTCGCGCGGATCGTCCTGCGACGGATCGTGGAAAGTCTTCAGCTTAGGCTGACGGTACATGGCGTTGGCGTCGATGTTGATCTTGGCATCGAGGCAGTGCAGATCGCCGTCGGCCTTGATCACCAGCGGGTTCACTTCCAGCAGGGCCAGATCGTGATCCTGGAACAGTTTGGCCAGACCCACGAAGATCTTGGCGAACTGGGCAACCTGCTTGCCTTCCAGGCCCAGCTGGAAAGCCAGCTCGCGACCCTGGAATGGCTGTGCGCCAACCAGTGGATCGATGGTGGCCTTGAGGATTTTTTCAGGGGTGTCGTGAGCGATTTTCTCGATGTCCACGCCACCTTCGGTGGAAGCCATGAACACGATACGACGGCTCGAACGGTCAACGACAGCGCCCAGGTACAGCTCTTTAGCGATATCAGTGCACGATTCAACCAGGATCTTGGTGACTGGCTGACCGTTGGCGTCAGTCTGGTAAGTCACCAGACGCTTGCCCAGCCACTGCTGCGCGAAGGCTTTGGCGTCTTCTTTGCTGCGAACCAGCTTGACGCCGCCCGCTTTACCGCGACCACCGGCGTGAACCTGGGCTTTGACGACCCATTCGCTGCCGCCGATCTTGTCGCAAGCTTCTGCTGCCGCTTCCGGGGTGTCTACCGCGTAACCGGTGGATACTGGCAGGCCGTACTCAGCGAACAGCTGCTTACCCTGATACTCGTGAAGATTCATGCTTATTACCGTCTTCGTTAGGTACTGCGCATTCGGTGCTGCACCGTTGTGGTGCCGCACCACCTGTGACTGCTGCTTGCGTAGCGTTCCGGTTAACCGGTGCCGCTACGCAAGACTGCGTCCAGCGGACATTCCGCGGTGAGTCTTGCACGCAAGGCTCGCGACGGGCCGCACCGCCGTGGTTTCTTATTATCCGTTAACGCTTCTTGCGGTTGGCCACGTGGATGGCGCCGCCATTCACGGCCAGGGCCGCTTCGTGCAAGGCTTCGGACAGGGTCGGATGGGAGAAGACCATCATGCCCAGGTCTTCAGCGCTGGTGCCGAATTCCATACCGATCGCGCCTTGCTGTACCAGCTCGGCAGCGCTTGGGCCAATGACGTGAACGCCCAATACGCGGTCGGTCTTGGCGTCGGCGATGACTTTCACGAAACCGCCGGTGTCGTTGGCTGCCATGGCGCGGCCGCTGGCGGCGAACGGGAAGGTGCCGACGTTAACTTCAACGCCTTCGGCTTTCAAGGCCTGCTCGGTTTTACCGACCCATGCGATTTCCGGGTGGGTGTAGATAACCGATGGGATCAGGTCGTAGTTCATCTGGGCCTTGTGGCCCTTGATGCGCTCGACAACCATGATCCCTTCTTCGGACGCCTTGTGCGCCAGCATCATGCCGCGAACCACGTCACCGATGGCGAAGACGCCCGGTACGGCGGTTGCGCAATGGTCATCGACCGCGATGAAGCCGCGCTCGTCGATTTCCACGCCGCAGTCGGCGGCCAGCAGGTCAGTGGTCACCGGACGACGGCCGACCGCTACGATCAGCTTGTCGAACGTGATGGTCTGTTCGCCGTTGGCGTCGGTGTAGTTGACCACGACTTCTTCGCCGTTGACCTTGGAGCCGGTCACGCGAGCGCCCAGCTTGATGTCCAGGCCTTGCTTGGTCAGGGTTTTCAGCGCTTCCTTGGAAACCGCGGTGTCGGCGGCCATCAGGAAGGTGTCGAGGGCTTCGAGCACGGTCACTTCAGCGCCCAGGCGCGACCATACCGAACCCAGCTCCAGGCCGATCACGCCAGCGCCGATCACGCCCAGGCGTTTTGGCACGGTCTGGAATTCCAGGGCACCGGTGGAGTCGACGATGACGTTCTGGTCGACCGGAGCCGGCGGGATGTCGATCGGACGCGAGCCTGGCGCCAGGATGACGTTTTCGGCTTCGATCACTTCAACCGAGCCGTCTGGCTTGGTTACTTCGACTTTCTTGCCCAGCAGCAGCTTGCCGTGGCCTTCGATGGAAGTCACGCCGTTGGCCTTGAACAGGGTGGCAACACCGCTGGTCAGGTTCTTGACGATGCCGGCCTTGCGGCCAACCATCGCGGCGACGTCCATTTTCACTTCACCGGTAGAGATACCGTGAACGTTGAAGCTTTCTTTCGCTTCCTTGTATTTCCAGGAGCTGTCCAGCAGCGCCTTGGAAGGAATGCAACCGACGTTCAGGCAAGTACCGCCCAAGGCTTGCTTGCCTTCCTTGTCGGTGTATTTCTCGATGCAGGCAGTGGTAAGGCCCAGTTGCGCAGCCTTGATGGCCGCTACGTAGCCGCCAGGGCCCGCACCAATCACTACCACGTCGAATTTCTGAGTCATGAGTCATTCCTTTTCGAATCAAACCGGACGGTCACTTGTGGTGACCGTCGAGGGACGA
This sequence comes from Pseudomonas sp. Z1-29, assembly GCF_051131995.1. Lineage (NCBI taxonomy): Bacteria > Pseudomonadati > Pseudomonadota > Gammaproteobacteria > Pseudomonadales > Pseudomonadaceae > Pseudomonas > Pseudomonas sp. Z1-29. The sequence goes on from NZ_CP071645.1 coordinate 4,306,677, forward strand.
AACCGGTTGTTTCAGCAAGAGGCCGGTCAACAGACCGGCCCTCGCGGCGAAAATCAGATATCCAGCAGCAGACGAGCCGGATCTTCAAGCAGGTTCTTGATGGTGACCAGGAACGTCACGGCTTCTTTGCCGTCGATCAGGCGGTGATCGTAGGACAGTGCCAGGTACATCATCGGACGAATCACGACTTGACCATTGATCGCCATCGGACGCTGCAGAATGTTGTGCATGCCGAGGATAGCCGCTTGTGGCGGGTTGACGATCGGGGTCGACATCATCGAACCGAATGTACCACCGTTGGTGATGGTGAACGTACCGCCGGTCATCTCTTCGATGGACAGCTTGCCGTCACGGGCCTTCTTGCCGAAGGTGGCGATGCCGCCTTCGATTTCGGCCAGGCTCATCAGCTCGGCGTTGCGCAGTACCGGAACCACCAGGCCACGGTCGCTGGAGACCGCGACACCGATGTCGGCGTAGCCGTGGTAGACGATGTCGGAACCGTCGATCGACGCGTTGACGGCCGGGAAGCGTTTCAGCGCTTCGGTGGCAGCCTTGACGAAGAACGACATGAAGCCCAGGCGTACGCCATTGTGGGACTTCTCGAACAGATCCTTGTACTTCGAACGCAGGGCCATGACTTCGGTCATGTCGACTTCGTTGAAAGTGGTCAGCATCGCCATGTTCGACTGGGCTTCGACCAGACGCTCGGCAACCTTGGCACGCAGGCGGGTCATCGGAACGCGTTTTTCCACGCGGTCGCCGGCAGTGAACACTGGTGCGGAAGCGGCAGGCGCGGCAGGCTTGGCTGGTGCTGCGGCCGGTGCGGCTTTCTTGGCGGCAACAGCTGCAACCACGTCTTCCTTGGTCACGCGACCACCCTTGCCGGTGCCGGCAACGGAAGCGATGTTGATACCGTTCTCTTCAGCCAGCTTGCGAGCAGCAGGGGCAGCGACTGGATCGTCTTCGCCCGATGCAGCAGGAGCAGCGGCCTGAGCGGCAGCCGGTGCAGCAGCAGCGGCTGGAGCGGCGGCGGCAGCGCCGCCCTCTTCGATCGAGCCCAGGACCTGGTTCGACAGAACGGTAGCGCCCTCTTCGGCAATGATTGCGCCCAGCACGCCGTCGGCTTCGGCCAATACTTCCAGCACGACCTTGTCGGTCTCGATGTCGACGATCAGGTCGTCACGCTTGACGGCCTCGCCTGGTTTCTTGTGCCAGGTGGCAACGGTGCCATCGGCAACCGATTCCGGGAATGACGGGGCTTTGATTTCGATAGCCATTATCTGTGGGTCCTTAAAATTCGGTTTCAGTCAGCACGAAGGCGTTAAACAGTGAAGGCATCTTGCAGCAGTTTTTCCTGCTGCTCGGCGTGCATCGACGCATAACCACACGCAGGGGCGGCAGAAGCGTCACGACCGGCGTACTCCAGGCCCAGGGCCTTGTTATGGTTGCCGATGCTGCGACGCAGGTGATGCTGGCTGCTGTACCACGCGCCCTGGTTCATCGGTTCTTCCTGACACCACACCACGTGGGTGAGGTTGGTGTAAGGCGCGATGGCCTCCATCAGGTCGTCTTCCGGGAACGGGTAGAGCTGCTCGATACGCACGATGGCGATGTCTTCGCGGCCTTCGGCACGACGTTTTTCCAGCAGATCGTAGTAGACCTTGCCGCTGCACAGGATCAGGCGAGTCACCTTTGCCGCGTCCAGGGTATCGATTTCCGAGATAACGGTCTGGAAGGAGCCTTCGGCCAGGTCTTCGAGCGTGGAAATCGCCAGCTTGTGCCGTAACAGCGACTTGGGCGTCAGCACGATCAGCGGCTTGCGCAGCGGACGGATGACTTGACGACGCAGCAGGTGGTAGATCTGCGCCGGGGTCGTCGGTACGCAAACCTGGACGTTGTGCTCGGCGCACAATTGCAGGTAACGCTCCAGACGTGCCGAAGAGTGCTCCGGCCCCTGCCCTTCATAACCGTGTGGCAGCAGCATGGTCAGGCCGCAGAGACGACCCCACTTGTGCTCGCCGCTGGTGATGAACTGGTCGACAACCACCTGGGCACCGTTGGCGAAGTCGCCGAACTGGGCTTCCCAGATCACCAGCGCGTTAGGCTCGGTGGTGGAGTAGCCATATTCGAACGCCAGGACGGCTTCCTCGGACAGCAGCGAATCGTACAGGTCGAAACGTGGCTGGCCTTTGTACAGGTGTTGCAGCGGGATGTAGGTGCTGGCGTCTTTCTGGTTGTGCAGCGCCGCGTGGCGGTGCGAGAAAGTACCGCGGCCTACGTCCTGGCCGGTGATGCGAATCGGGTGACCTTCGAACGCCAGGGTCGCGTACGCCATGGTTTCGGCGTAACCCCAGTTGATCGGCAGGCCGCCGGCTTGCATCTTCTGGCGGTCTTCGTAGATCTTCGCAACCTGGCGCTGGACCACGAAGCCTTCCGGGATTTCCAGCAGCTTGGCCGACAGTTCCTGCAAGGTCTTGAGGTCGAAGCGCGTGTCGTGACGCGCGGTCCAGGCGTGACCCAGGTAAGGACGCCAGTCCACGAACAGTTCCTTGTTCGGTTCCTTGACCAGGCTTTTTACAACGTGCAGGCCGTTATCCAGGGCGTTGCGATATTCATCGACTTTTTCCTGGATACGTGCGGCATCCAGAACACCGCTCTGGGTCAGGCGATCGGCGTACAGCTCGCGGGTGGTGCGCTGCTTGGCGATCTGCTGGTACATCAGTGGCTGGGTACCGCTTGGCTCGTCGGCCTCGTTGTGGCCGCGACGACGGTAGCAGACCAGGTCGATCACCACGTCGCGCTTGTACTGCATGCGGTAGTCGATGGCCAGCTGGGTCACGAACAGCACGGCTTCCGGGTCATCACCATTCACATGGAGAATCGGCGCCTGGATCATTTTCGCGACGTCGGTAGCGTACTCGGTGGAACGCGAGTCCAGCGGGTTGCTGATGGTGAAACCGACCTGGTTGTTGATGACGATGTGAACCGTACCGCCAGTCTTGAAGCCGCGGGTCTGCGACATCTGGAAGGTTTCCATGACCACGCCCTGACCGGCGAATGCCGCGTCACCGTGGATGGAAATCGGCAGGACCTTTTCACCGGTCGGGTCGTTGCGACGATCCTGGCGGGCACGGACCGAACCCTCGACCACCGGGGAAACGATTTCCAGGTGGGACGGGTTGAAGGCCATGGCCAGGTGGACTTCGCCACCGGTGGTCATCACGTTGGACGAGAAGCCCTGGTGGTATTTCACGTCACCGGAACCCAGCTCGACCTTCTTCTTGCCTTCGAACTCGTCGAACAGCTCGCGCGGGTTCTTGCCGAAGGTGTTGACCAGTACGTTCAGGCGACCACGGTGGGCCATGCCGATGACGACTTCCTTGGTACCGTAGGAGCCGGAACGCTGGATCAGCTCGTCGAGCATCGGAATCAGGCTTTCGCCGCCTTCCAGGCCGAAACGCTTGGTGCCCGGGTATTTGGTACCCAGGTATTTCTCCAGACCTTCACCGGCGGTGACGCGCTCGAGCAAGTGGCTCTTGATGTCGGCGGAGTACGTCGGACGGCCACGAACGCTTTCCAGACGCTGCTGGAACCACTGGCGCTGCTCGGAATCGGTGATGTGCGTGAATTCAGCGCCGATGGTGCGGCAATATGTCTGCTGCAACGCTTCGTGAATTTCGCGTAGGCTCGCTTCCTCTTTGCCGATGAACAGGTCGCCGGCACGGAAGGTCGTATCAAGATCGGCATTGGTCAAGCCGTAATGAGTGATCGACAGGTCTGCAGGTGCAGGACGCTGCCACAGCCCCAGCGGGTCCAGCTGGGCTGCCTGGTGGCCGCGCATCCGGTAGGCCTGGATCAGTCGCAGTACTTCAACTTGCTTCTTCTCATGCTCGGAGCTCACGCTGCCGGCAGACACCGGTTGGGCGCGGCGCTGGTTCTTTGCCAGCAGCACGAAATGATCGCGAATCGTCGAGTGCGAAACATCGGTGGCAGAGTTACCGTCAGCCGGCAACTTCTGAAAGTAGGTGCGCCATTCTTCTGGCACAGCGTTAGGGTCGTGCAGGTAGAGCTCGTAGAGCTCTTCCACATAGGCAGCGTTACCACCGGAGAGGTGGGCACTGTTCCACATGCGCTGCATCACGCTTTCTTGCATGCTTGGTCACCCTCGATTAGGGGAACACCACCGGCGAAAACACCGAGCAAACTTGCAGAAGTCCGAGTGCAGCGACTAAAACAAGCCACTTAGGATCACGCTGATAGTCCGGGTACCAGCCCGGATGCCCCTGCTTGTCTCATTTCTTCAAAATAAGAACGGCCGCTTTGTGAGTGGCTGCTCTGGTTATAGCCAGGACGTGGGTTGAAGCCCACGCCCTCGCCTTTACGGGTACAGCGGTTCTACGGGTACAGCAGCTGAATCACACGCCGTTTTGCAGCAGCATGTTACGTACGTGACCGATAGCCTTAGTCGGGTTCAGGCCTTTCGGGCAGACGTTGACGCAGTTCATGATCCCGCGGCAGCGGAATACGCTGAACGGGTCATCCAGTGCGGCCAGACGCTCGGACGTCTTGGTGTCACGGCTGTCTGCCAGGAAGCGATACGCTTGCAGCAGGGCGGCCGGGCCCAGGAATTTGTCCGGGTTCCACCAGAACGATGGGCACGAGGTCGAGCAGCAGGCGCACAGGATGCACTCGTACAGACCGTCGAGCTTTTCACGCTCTTCAGGAGACTGCAGACGCTCGATGGCCGGAGCCGGCGTGTCGTTCTGCAGGAATGGCTTCACCTTCTCGTATTGCTTGTAGAAGATGCTCATATCGACGACCAGGTCACGGATGACCGGCAGACCTGGCAGCGGCCGAACGATCAGCTTGTTGCCCTTGACCACCGCCGACAGCGGCGTGATGCAGGCCAGGCCGTTCTTGCCGTTGATGTTCATGCCGTCGGAGCCGCAAACGCCCTCGCGGCACGAGCGACGATAGGAAAAACCTTCGTCCTGCTCTTTGATCAAGGCCAGCACGTCCAGCACCATCAGGTCTTTACCACCGGTATCGACCTGGAAGTCCTGCATGAACGGCGCGGCGTCCTGATCAGGGTTGTAGCGATACACACTGACTTGCAACATAGCGGTCACCCTTAATAAGTCCGGACTTTAGGTTCGAAAGTCGGAACAGTCTTCGGCGAGAAGTTCACGGCACGCTTGGCGACGCGTTTTTCACCCGGGAAGTACAAGGTGTGGCACAGCCAGTTTTCGTCGTCACGGTCTTCGAAGTCTTCGCGGGCATGGGCACCACGGGACTCTTTACGCACTTCAGCCGCGATGGCGGTGGCTTCGGCCACTTCCAGCAGGTTCTGCAGTTCCAGCGCTTCGATACGGGCAGTGTTGAACGCCTGCGACTTATCGTTGATCTTCACGTTGGCGATTCGTTCACGCAATTGCGCCAGCTGGGCAATACCCTTCTGCATGTATTCGCCGGTACGGAACACACCGAAGTAGTTCTGCATGCAGCTTTGCAGCTCGCGACGCAGGGTGGCGACGTCTTCGCCTTCGGTACGCTCGTTGAGACCGGCCAGACGCTTGAGGGCCACGTCGATGTCGGTGTCGCTGGCGTCGCGGTATTCGATACCGTCGGTCAGCGCTTTTTCCAGGTGCAGACCGGCAGCGCGGCCGAATACCACCAGGTCGAGCAGCGAGTTGCCACCCAGGCGGTTGGCACCGTGCACCGATACGCACGCCACTTCACCCACTGCGAACAGGCCAGGGATGATTTCGTCCACGCCTTCGGCGCTTTGGGTGATTGCCTGGCCATGAATGTTGGTGGCAACGCCGCCCATCATATAGTGGCAGGTTGGAACCACTGGAACCGGCGCAACGACTGGATCGACGTGAGCGAAGGTCTTGGACAGTTCGCAGATACCTGGCAAGCGGCTGTGCAGCACTTCTTCGCCGAGGTGGTCGAGCTTGAGCATCACGTGGTCGCCGTTCGGGCCACAGCCGTTACCGGCAATGATCTCTTTAACCATCGAACGAGCCACGACGTCACGACCGGCAAGGTCCTTGGCGTTCGGAGCATAACGCTCCATGAAACGCTCGCCGTGCTTGTTGATCAGGTAACCACCTTCACCACGGCAGCCTTCGGTGACCAGTACACCAGCGCCGGCGATGCCGGTCGGGTGGAACTGCCACATCTCGATGTCCTGCACCGGCACGCCGGCACGCAGGGCCATGCCGACGCCGTCACCGGTGTTGATCAGGGCGTTGGTGGTGGACGCGTAGATACGGCCCGCACCGCCGGTCGCCAGCACGGTGGCCTTGGCGCGGATGTAGGTGGTTTCGCCAGTTTCGATGCAGATCGCGATCACGCCGACGAAGGCGCCGTCCTGGTTCTTCACCAGGTCGACAGCGTAGTACTCGTTCAGAAACACGGTACCGGCTTTCAGGTTGCCCTGATAAAGGGTGTGCAGCAGTGCGTGACCGGTACGGTCGGACGCAGCGCAAGTGCGTGCAGCCTGGCCGCCCTTGCCGTAGTCCTTGGACTGGCCGCCGAACGGACGCTGGTAGATACGGCCCTGTTCGGTACGCGAGAACGGCATGCCCATGTGGTCCAGCTCGTAAACAGCAGCCGGGCCTTCCTGACACATGTATTCGATAGCGTCCTGGTCACCGATGTAGTCGGAACCCTTGACGGTATCGTACATGTGCCAGCGCCAGTCATCGTTCGGGTCGGCCGAAGCGATGGCGCAAGTGATGCCACCCTGGGCGGAAACAGTGTGCGAACGGGTCGGGAAAACCTTGGTGATCACGGCAGTCTTGTGACCGCCCTGTGCCAGTTGCAGCGCTGCGCGCATGCCGGCACCGCCACCACCAATGATGATGGCGTCGAAAGAAATCGTTGGAATGTTAGCCATGAATCAGATACCCCAGAGAATCTGCACACCCCAGACGAAGTAAGCGAACATCGCAACGCCGCATACCGCCTGGAAGAGGAAACGCACTACAGTCGCAGACTTGCCAAGCGCCATAGGCGTTAGATAGTCGGTCGCGACGGTCCACATCCCAACCCAGGCGTGAGCCCCTAGCGCAACAAGAGTCAGGAGGCTGAAAATACGCATCCAGTTATTTGCAAACAGCGCGTGCCACTGGTCGTAGCCAATGCCAGGATTTGCAATGAGATATCCAATCAGGAAGATGAAATAAGCCGCGAGAACGACCGCAGACACCCGCTGAGCCATCCAGTCGTACAGACCCGAACGCGAGAGGTTCGTGACATTAGTTACCATATCCATACTCCTGCCAAAACGATCAGTACCGCGGATACGGCAATAATTATCTTCGAGCCCAGCTTGCCACCCTCTAGCGTCTCGCCGATGCCCATGTCCATCATCAGATGGCGCACGCCGGCCACCATGTGATAGAGCAACGCCGAAAGCAGGGCCCAAGCTATGAACTTGGCCAAGGGGCTGGTCATGTACGCCTTCACCTCGGCAAACCCTTCGGCGGACTCCAGCGACTTGCTCAATGCATAAAGCATGATCACAAGGCCAAGAAACAGAATGATGCCGGATACACGATGAGTGAACGACGTGACGGCTGTAATGGGGATTTTGATGGTTCTAAGGTCTAGGTTTACAGGTCGTTGGCTTTTCACGGCTTTTTTTCACACTGAAGAGCCCCTAACAATCAGGGCAAAGTTGTTGGGGCGCGCACTGGTCAGGTACTCACCACCCAGGGAGTGACGACCCCCAAGAAAGCAGGCCCAAAAGCCCCTGGCGGTCGGTGGCCGAGTATAGACAGTTAGGCTACTAATGACAACGCGTTCACCTTCCCCTAATAGCGCATTGCACAAGCGCGGCAAAAGGCGTAAACGGCAGGTAATTTCGCGGAAAAAGTCCGCTTAAAGCCTTCTGGAGCAAGACTTTAGGCAAATTGACATTCGGATTTATCTCACTATAGTGGTGCGGGCCCTGCGTGGGGGGTCTGTCTGATGATTCCAAGCATTAATAGGAGGCCACATGGCTGACAAAAAAGCGCAGTTGATCATCGAGGGCGCAGCCCCCGTCGAGCTGCCCATTTTAACCGGCACCGTTGGTCCCGATGTAATCGACGTACGGGGCCTGACGGCCACGGGCCGTTTCACCTTTGACCCAGGTTTCATGTCGACCGCCTCGTGCGAGTCGAAAATCACCTATATCGACGGCGACAACGGCATCCTGCTGCACCGCGGCTACCCGATCGAGCAACTGGCTGAAAAATCGGACTACTTGGAAACCTGCTACCTGCTGCTCAACGGCGAGCTGCCAACCGCAGAGCAAAAGGCCCAGTTCGTCAGTACCGTGAAGAACCACACCATGGTTCATGAACAGTTGAAGACCTTCTTCAACGGTTTCCGTCGCGATGCCCACCCGATGGCCGTCATGTGCGGCGTTGTCGGCGCCCTTTCGGCCTTCTACCACGACTCCCTGGACATCAATAACCCCCAGCATCGCGAAATCTCCGCGATCCGCCTGGTGGCGAAGATGCCGACCCTGGCAGCCATGGTCTACAAGTACTCCATGGGCCAGCCCATGATGTATCCGCGCAACGACCTGACCTATGCAGAGAACTTCCTGCATATGATGTTCAACACCCCGTGCGAGATCAAACCGATCAGCCCGGTGCTCGCCAAGGCCATGGACCGGATCTTCATCCTCCATGCCGACCACGAGCAGAACGCCTCCACGTCCACCGTGCGCCTGGCCGGTTCGTCGGGTGCCAACCCGTTCGCCTGTATCGCCGCCGGTATCGCTGCACTCTGGGGCCCGGCCCACGGCGGTGCCAACGAAGCGGTACTGACCATGCTCGATGAAATCGGCGATGTCTCGAACATCGACAAGTTCATCGCCAAGGCCAAGGACAAGAACGATCCATTCAAGCTGATGGGCTTCGGTCATCGGGTCTACAAGAACCGCGACCCACGCGCCACCGTGATGAAGCAGACCTGCGACGAAGTGCTCAAGGAACTGGGAATCAAGAACGATCCGCAACTCGAACTGGCCATGCGCCTGGAGGAGATCGCCCTGACCGACCCGTACTTCATCGAGCGCTCGCTCTACCCGAACGTCGACTTCTACTCGGGGATCATCCTCAAGGCGATCGGCATTCCAACCAGCATGTTCACCGTGATCTTCGCCCTGGCGCGGACCGTGGGCTGGATCTCCCACTGGAAGGAAATGCTCTCCAGCCCGTACAAGATCGGCCGCCCACGCCAGTTGTACACCGGCTACGAGTCGCGTGACATTACCCGGTTGGAAGACCGCAAGTAACCGCACACAATCGAAGCGCCGATAGCTACAAAAAAACCTGCCCTTTGTGGCAGGTTTTTTATGCGGTCACGATATTAGTTCGTTTCAGTCCAGCAATCGCTACCGCTACGATAAACACGACGAGCTCACGCCATCGACGCGTACTGCGCGGCCAGCTTCTTCTTATCAATTTTGCCAACAGCCGTAAGCGGTAGGGCACTGACCATGATGACCTCATCGGGATATTTGTAGCCTGCGACGCCCTGGACCTCAAGGTAGCGACAAACCTCTTCCCTACTGAGGGTCTGCCCACGAGGCTGGATAAAAAATATAACCCGGTCACCCTCCGCTATGCGCTCCACCCCAACTACGGAACAAGCATCGATTCTGTCCCACGCGAGCAATACTCCTTCGGTATCTGCGGGCGAGTACTTTTCTCCCGCTCGATTGATCTGCTCTTTGACTCTGCCCAGCACTATCACATTGCCACCCTCATCAAGCCGAACCAAGTCTCCAGTCTTATAAAAACCTTCCGAGTCGAACCCCTCACGGTTGGCTTCTGCATTATTGAAATATCCCCGAATCGTGTAGGGGCCTCTGACATACAGCTCTCCCACCCCACCTTGTGGCAAATCCTGACCGTGTTCATCAACAACGCGCAGAAGATCGACGGCGCTCAACGGCCGTCCCTGGGTGCTGATCTTGAGTGACACCGGATCAAAACGACGGTTGAAACAGAGCAGCCCTTCCGCCATCCCATAAATATGCTGGAGCTCACAATTCAAAAAAGACCGTATCTTCTGGGCTGACGCTTCGGAAAACTTCGCCGCACCGACCTGGATCAGTGTGAGGCTGGAGAACGCCTCGACGCCCAACTCCATATACTCAACAAGCAGCTCAGCCAAAGCAGGCACCAGCGCCGTAACGGTGATCCGCTCCTGAGAGACTATTTCAGAAAAAACCAGGATATCGGGGCGCGCCAAGAGGTAAGCAAATCCGCCCATGGCCATGATGCCCAGAACGCCCGGGCAGCCAAGCGCGAAGTTATGAGCCACCGGCACTGCACACAAATAACGAGAAGAAGTGTCAAGCAGGCACTCGGTGGCCATGTGGGTGAAATTGAACACATAATCGGCATGAGTCCTAGGAATCAGCTTTGGTGTATTCGTAGTGCCTCCCGACAACAACAACAAGGCAATATCATCAGGTGCAGGAGGAACAAAGGCATCTTCTTCGTGCTCATCGATCGCCCTTGAAAAGCCGAGATCATCGAAAAAGACAACACTATTTTTATCCAGCCCCTCACCGATCAGCATCGTCGCAATGCTTTCATAGCTGAAGTGATCATGCTCGCGTTGCGCTATATAGAAACGAGCGTCAGCGACCTTATGCACGCCCCTGATCTCATGCGACCGATGCCCCGGCAGTACCAGAACCGGCAAGGCCCCCACACGAATAACAGCGAACAGTACGATAAAAAAATTGACACAGTTAGGTAACTGAACAAGCACCCGATCGTCACGCTGCAAACCACGAGATGAGAGTAAGCGGGCAAATCCTGATGCTTCCTCAAGCAACTGCCGATAAGACAGTTGCCGAAACTCATCCTTCAACGCAACACGTTCGCCAAACTCATCAGCCCAATCAACGAGCGATGAAAATAGATCGGCCTTAGGTAGCACCCCCTTCTTGAAATAATCATCGAATATGATTTCAGGCGTGCTCGACTTCATTCTTGTAGTCCTTTCGTGTATGCCTCACTGAATAAAATCAACTCGGCCTCTGGCAAATTTACCTTAACAACCAAACACCCCGGATTAGCGACCGACGGATATATTTGAACAAATCGAATAGGGTCCGAAAGAGGCAAGTCAATGTGAGACGGGCCACCACCAAAATCAAATTCCTTATAAGGCATGGCCATCAGGTTATTAAATAACAGCCCCGAGCCGTACATACTGTCATAAAGCGGCTTAAGCAAATAACGGCCTTTAGCGCTCCGCTGAGAAAAACACGCAATCTCCTGAATCTCTTCAAGCAATTCGTCACCCTTAACGACGAGATCAAAAGCCCCTTCGCGTATCAACGAGGACAGCATATCCAACTTAATAGTGGCAATGTCTGACGTCGACAGGTGGATAGAAGGGTAACATAATAAATTCCCAACATAGTTTGGTCCCACCGTGGTAAGTTGCCTTGCGTCATACACTGGATAGAGTGACACAGTATCATCAACGTCCAAAGCCAAACCTGCACTGATGTACTTCCATGCGTCCGCTATGATGTAGTCGTAACGCATAAAACCAACGCAGTCGAAGCCGCCTACGATTCGAGCCACTGACGCTTCATTCAAAACGAAAGTGGCCTCCGAAAAGAGGGGAGATTTTTCCGGGCCGGTAGGTGTATCCCATACATCAACAAGCAACGAAGTGACATCTGCCCCCCTTCCCTTGCCGATACGAGCAAAATCCGGTGTATGGCTTTCGGTCTCGAGCCCCATGTACAAACGTGACAGGAGCCGGATGAAATTAAAGAAGGTGGAGCCATCCGACAACGAGTGCCAGACACTCAAACCCAAAACGCTCGCCCCCTCAAATTCAGATAGTTTTATCTGGAACAGGGGGTGCTTGAAGCTTGAGCGTGAAAGCCTATGCCCTGCCCTGAAGTCCTTCCCACAGAGCAGGTCATACCCGTGGTAGTCGTTCTCGTAGAAGCGCGATGGTAACTCAACGTTGAACTGTTGGGTCTCCAGCAACACACCTTCATTTCCACCAGTGACAAACGTTTGAACACCATCCTTGGAATATTTCCTTCCGGAAAAATAGGGATTAATATCAAGCGCAGCCTGAAGACTCGTAACGAAGCGCTCCTTATCCAAGGTGTGCGGATACACAATTATATAATCCGCCCAAGATTCAAGCATTACATCAACACCATTCAATAATAGCGCTGGCACCTCATTTTTCCCTGCAACAATCATCTCGCCTCCCTTGCATCAAAAATATCTACCCGCCTGATGCTTCAGGCTCGCGTAAAGACGACCGATACATTCTGCCCACCAAAGCCGAATGAGTTAGAAATGACACTTTCAATATGAGCATGGTGGTGATTGGCATCAACAATCGTGACACCGTGATCCGCCATGCCACCATCATAGTTTAGCGTTGGTGTTACGACCTGATGCTTCAAACTTAAAACCGACACCACCGCCTCAATCACGCCGGCGGCATGAATGGTATGACCGATCAACGACTTAACTGACGTCACTAATGTTTCTTTTCCCAACAACTCCCCAATAATCTTGGTTTCCATCCGATCATTCTCGGGTGTACTCGTACCGTGCGCATTCACGCAACTGATCGCCGAGGGAGTCAGTCCGGCATCTTCAATCGCTTTGAGCATGCAGTTCTTGATACCGGCCCCTTGCGGATCACCTTTGGTCCGATGAACGTTATCCGTGGTATTTCCGCAGCCGCTGAGATAAGCGTAGATTCTCGCGTTTCGTTTCTTGGCTATATCTTCCCTTTCAAGCACGATACACCCACCCCCTTCACCAATTACAAACCCGTCACGACTTTGACTAAAAGGGCGACATGCCGTACTCGGCGAATCATTACGTGTTGACAACGCCGACAGGTTATTAAACTTAGTAACGGTTTCGTCATAAATCGAGCTGTCCGCGGCTGCAACTAAGACCCTTTTGGCATTCCCGCGGACAATTGCTTCGTAACCCAACTGAATTGCGCTTGCAGAGGATGCGCATGCGGTTGCGATGATTGCCGGATACTGAGCAAGGCCATACGTTTCAAAAAAAAACGCAGACAATTCCTCCTCAGAAGAAAACGTCTCAAAAGCATTGCGTACCGATTGGGGGCTTGCCGTTCGATCCGCGAGACGCTCATGCCAATAATACATGCCATTAGGAAGCGAATAATACATGCGATCAAACGTACCACCGCCGGCATCAATGCAGGCTTCCGCAACAACCTCCTTAATATACGTTTCTATAACTACCCGAGGATTTAATTCTTCTTCGAAGCGATCATCGACTGCCGCGAAAGAAGTTCGTATACTTTTCCCGCATAGCCGCTTTGAATGTTTAAAATTTGACCCACCGCTCACCATCGCCTGCCAATTTTCATTAACCCCCTGACCAACAGACGTACTCACACCCAGCCCCACCACCACAACTTTGCTTTTCATGATCTCATCCGACCTTAATTAAAGAGGCTGTATTTTTAACGTTAGGCCTCAACAAAAAACTACTTAAATTAATCCTAACGCCACACTGGTCCTCTAACGCCTTGACAAATCGAACGGCCAACAGTGAGTTGCCACCTTTTTCAAAAAAATCTGTTTCAAGGCTGGTTACAGGAATACCTAAGAGCTTTGAAAACAACTTCGCAACGACAGCCTCGTTTTCGTTGAATCCAAGCGACGTCGAGTTGATCCGAGCATCAAGCAGCGCCTCAATTGCCCTTCGATCCAGCTTACCGTTGCTCGTCACAGGAATTTTGTTGATTGCATACATCTGTTTGGGCTGCATAAAAGCAGGCAGTTTTCCGATAAAACCGGAAAAGTAGGTCGCGTCCACTTCATCGATTTCGAGCGGCCCCTCCCACGCCCTACCCGTTAACACGACGAGCCCGATTAAAACTTTCTCAACGGAGCTCTCGCCCAGCTGCCTGACGACAGCAACGGCCTCTTTGACCTCCGGAATGCTCTTTAAGCCAGCCTCGACCTCACCCAACTCGACACGATATCCGTTCAACTTTATCTGTGTGTCTCGACGCCCTTTGTAAATAATCTCACCGGCCTCATTGACTTGAGCAATATCCCCGGTTCTATAAACACGTTGCGCCTTCCCGGAGGGGGTTAATATTTCAATATATTTATCATGGCTACCGGCAGCCGAATTAATATACCCCTTTGACAGGCATGCTCCGCCCACACATAGCTCACCGTCCTCCCCCATCGCGCATGGCTGAAGTAACTCATTTAGAATGTACGTCTGCACATTGCCAATCGCTTTGCCAATGGGAACGTGATAAGGCCAGCGATCAAATGGGGCATTATTACTATACGTGGTAACCACATGCGTTTCTGTCGGACCATAATGATTGATCAAGCGGCAGTCCAATCGACTTAACCATTTGATGATTTCTTTGGTCATTAGCAACTGTTCGCCAGCGGTGATCATGTGTATAAAGGCGCCAGGACCTTTCGCCTCCTGACGTTCATACTCTATCGCTAAGGTCTGCAATACAGAGTAAGGGAGAAATGCTCTTTCCAGTTCGTGGACACGAATGAACTCGAACAGCTTCGATGTATCGGCTCTAATATCGTCAGGAGCAATGACCAACTCACCACCGACCGCGAGACATGAAAGTACCTCTTGGCAAGAGACATCAAATCCAGGTGATGCAAATTGCAGCGTACGCAGGGGCCGTCTAAACAAAGCATCATTTTCCAACTGGTCGTCAATCAGATTGGCTATCGACTTGTGCGGCATTTCCACACCCTTGGGCATCCCCGTTGACCCAGACGTGTACAAAACATAGGCAATTCTATCGGGGTCGGCACTCTCTATGCCTCGTGGTCGCTTCTGCCGTTGCAGTGTAGAATCACTTCCCCCCTGCCTTGGTATATTCATGAACAGTGTGCGTACGCCCTCTTGCATCAACGCAGAAGCGTGAACAGGATCGGTGATCACAAAAGCCAGATCACTGTCGTTGATCATATATCGACAACGTTCAAAAGGAAGCGTCACATCAATAGGAACATATACCAAGTCCGCTCTAAATATGGCCAGCATCGCGATGAAGACATCAAACTTATCACCCAGATACACACCTATTCTTCTCTGTTTCTCCGGCGTCATTTCTGTCAAGATTTCCGCAAGTGCGCGGACATCTTGTTCTAGTGTAAAATAATCGTACGAACCTTTATCGCCGGTCAGTGCCGGGGCATACGGAGTCCGCTCAGCCTGAGCGCTTAAATAAAAACTTAAACATTTATCCATAATAACCACGCTCCTCTGCAGCCGGATTAAGTTAACGAACTCACCGACGTTAACTATAAATCAGCGCTCACCTTTATCGATTCTAAAAGCCACTCGTGCCTGTTGCAAAAAATCACGCTAGCGCATTGTCAAGATGATTGACGACCGAGGCAATCAGATGACTATTATCGTGATCCCACGGGTGAAAATCGTCACGATAAAAATCTTCTATGTATTTCATCATACCTTTCAACAACCCGTCGCCAGCATTCAAAAACTCCGTTTTCTCCAACCATTCCTTGATGACTCGAGGTTTCCCACCTTCCATCATGTACATCTGGCAAATTGTGTACGTTAGGTTTTTGCACAGCTGGCCGACGGTAAAATCCATCGTCTGATTAAGCAGGGCTTTATCGCCACATACGTTCATATAAACATCAAAGGCAACTGCTTTATGTTCAATCTCCTCCAACGAATGCCATAACCAAAAGTCTTTCACTGCTCCTTTCGCACGGCCGAGGCAACGCTCATCAGTAATTACCAAGTGCGATGTAACGGCCGTCAGGTGTTCCATGCACACTGTAGTGGCTAACAACGAAACTGGCGAAGCGTGCTCCGAAATATATTCATTGTGTTTTTTATAGGGAGCTTCTAACCGCTCCAGATCGTAGCCTCGATGTTCTGCAATCAAACGATTATAGGCAATATGCTCTTTGGTGTGAGCCGACTCTTGTTTAAAAAAAACACCGACCACCCTCTTCAACTGCGGATCACTTAATTGTTCAAGAAAATACCTGACTGATTTTATGAATAGCTTTTCACCACTGGGCAATGGAATGGAAAGCGCGTTGGCCAAAATTGTTTTAAATTGGTCATCCTGATTCCAGTTCGCACTCAGGTCCCTTTCCAAACAGAACTCGTACCGCCGGGATACCATATCCAGATCAACATCACGAGAACTTTTATTTCTATCCATTTATCCCTCGCATAGCCGCAATCGATATTTGGAGCAGCTGAGACGGCCAGAGTAATTCCTAGTCAAGCCAGCATCAGACTTGCAATAGGTCGAGCGCTATCAATTAGCGCCTGTTGCAGACCGGATAATTTCAGACATGTTTCTTGATATTCTTGTTCTGGGTCCGAGTCGCTGACAATGCCGCATCCCGCAAAGAGCCTACAATTAACGCCTGATACTAGTGCGGATCTGAGCCCTACAATAAAATCTCCATTCCCGTCGGCATCAAGCCAACCAAGAGGAGCAGCGTACCAACCTCGATCCAGTTCTTCGTGCTTGCGAATATAATCAAGCGCCGCCTGGCGTGAATGGCCGGCAACCGCAGGCGTTGGATGCATAGCCGCGACTATATTGAGTAAGCTAACCTCCCCTTTGACTTGAGCACGAATGGCGGTATTGAGATGCTGGACTTTGGGAAGGCAGTGCAAAGTCGGCTCTTGGGAGATTTCCAGCTCGGATACCAACGGCGTCAGCGCCTCACGAATCGCCTCGACGACAAGGGCATGCTCGTGCCGCTCCTTGCTCGACTCAAAAAGCATCTCCCCTAAGCGCCGGTCTATTGCAGCGTCCTCATCCCGGCGAGTGGTTCCCGCCAATGCATGGGTGTGAAGATTTCCGTCGAGGACACAAGCCAGACGCTCAGGCGTTGCTCCAACAAAGCAACTATCACCCCGGCTAAAAGCGAACAGATGCGCTTGGCTATTGCTGCTTAAAGCTCTCACCAAAGCGCCGGGATTGATGGGCTCGTCATGTACCTGCTGGACGGACCGGGCCAGCACGACTTTGGTAAATGCCTGGCACTGTATTTTCTCGACAGCCAGCCTGGCTTTTGACTTCCATTGACCAGCGTTCGCCGGTTCGTACAACGCAAAGTTGGACGATCCGTGCGCCAGTTTCTTTTCGCGCCCGCATAAAAGTTCGATGTGTTTTTTGTAGCTAGCCACCAACAAAGCCACATCCGCACCTGGATCGACATAGCAGTGGCAAAGCAGCCAATCCCGATCTGGCGCATGGACAACCAGCGTTTTGTACAAACTCATGCAGGCGTCGGGGAAGTCCCTCCAACACGGATCCTTGTCACCATCCACATCAAATCGAAATCCGCCAACCAACCTAGGCCCTAAAGGTCCACGGCATACCGAGTGCTCAAGAAGCGAACGCCAGAGTGCCTGCACCTCGGAAAAACGTGTTTCGCCTTGGACGTTGATTTCAACCTCCGTACCCCAGCCAAACATGCAGACCGCCGGGTCTCTAGCCTTCCAAAACGCGTAGGAATCGTGGTAGCCCTGAGCTCTTTCCAACAGCGACAGCGGATCCACCGTTGCGACAACACAAGAAAAAGCCGCGAGCACAGGGCTTGCCGTTTCAAGCGCTTTTTTATGAGCCTCTTCAATACATAGATAAAGCCCTGTGTAATCCACATCGAGAATACTCATTATGCGAGGCCTCGTTGTTGTCGCCAATAACCAACCTGCTCAGCGATATACCAATTGATAATCTGGCTAAACAGACCTTGTACAAAATCACCATCCAACCCCGCCTCTTCTGCCCAGTTCCGACGCTGAGGAAGCATTTCTGCCACACGCGCAGGCGCTGGGATACTAGATTCAGAGGGTTTGAAACGAGACGCGGACCGGACATATAACATACGTTGTCCCATCGCACGGATAATGTGTTCATCTAAGCCGTCAATCGCCCTACGGATATCTGCGAGATTTTCACACTCATCCGGTTGTTTGGCGGTAAGTTCTCTAAATATTTTATCGACCGTCATCATCATGAGCGCCTCATCGCATTACTACAAAGCAGGAAGAAATACACAAAACAGATAGGATTTAGCATAAATGCCATAGTACTCAGACACTACCGACCTTGAAATGCCGCACTTCCGTCGTAAAACCCCTGGCACCATTGGCGAAACTTGGCAATCGGACCATCAACGCGACTTAATGGAGGGCGTTCTATATACTTTTTGTTCTCCCAAATATCGAAATCCTTGGCCAACTCACCAGCTAATCGAGGGATAAGGTATTTAATCAGCATCGCATCTTTACGAGGGTCGCCCGTGTGTTTAACGGAAACGCTCATGCGGATTACAACGTTCTCATTGTCTATCGGGGAAACGTAGAGAAAACTCCTAAACCTTATCTTCCCACCATCCACATTGACTTCAACTTTATGCAACCCCAACCCATCCAATACGACGTTGGCGTGCGCCACCGAAGACTTCCCACCGATATCACTGGAGCTAATTGATGTCCAACTAGCACGTGGCCAAGTGAATGAGAGCTCTCTTAACTCGCCAATGGATTCCGCATTATGTACCGTTGTAAAGTGAGCAACATCCACTCCATTTTCCGCCACCTCTTGGACGTGCGTCTTCAATGACCAGACACTTCCCTTATCCAGTCGCGGCGAGGTCCATCCAAAGGAATCCACTGGGTCCACATTCCAACCAGGCTCACTTTGCGTGCCGCCGTACCAGACTTGGAGCATGCCTGCGTGAATAATCGAGTGCCACCGTTTCAAGCCAACTTTCATGGTACCGTCATAGAATGGAATACGGCTACACTGCCCACCGCTACCAAACTCCCAGCCATGAAACGGGCACCGGATATTTTCACCGATGACCACCCCACCAAACCCCAAGTGTGCGCCTAGATGAGGGCAATGGGCATCATATACCGCAACTTCCCCTGAAGCAGTCCTAACGACAACAATGTCTTTGCCGCAGAGCCGCACACTTCGGATAGTTTCATTATCAATATCGTCAGCCCATGCTACGGCATACCAGCCGCAGGGATACGAGCCAAATGGAAACCGATTAGTCACCGGGTGAATTTGATTTTGCGAGTCCATGAAAAACCCCGTTAATGCATTCCGAATGCTGTCCGACTATAAAACATCCACGAGAAATGCTTCGAAATGTGCTCTTCCTACCTGGGTTATCAGTAGTATTCGCTTGCGGCGTTGCAACTGCAGCATTGGCTTAAAATGCAACAATGAAAACAGGACTTGAGTGGGCAATGTCGATTCAAATAGACTGCCGAAATAATCGGCGATATTGACGCCTACAATCCCAACGCCTTCAGGGAACCAATATGCAGGAGGACTGATGCCGGGATGAAAACTTGCCGAAACGGCCGACACTTCATTCTCGATAATAATCTCGGCTAAGTTCTTCAGATCAAAGCGCTCAAGTCGTGAAATACCGGCTATCGCGTCGGTCGGTACCGATCCGAGTACCATACAAGTCGCTGCGCTGCCGAATACGATGGGCGTTGATCCACAATGGTTTATTGAGGCAACGTACTCATCGTGAATTTCCTGATCACCGTTGAACACGCCCCCTACGATAGAATGGTGCGCCTGCCCACTCGAGAGTTTCTCGATAGCATGCGTCACCGCTTGTACCGAAGCAGACGCTTCTCCGACGAACGTTACGCTCTCGCCTTTAGCACCAAACACTATCGAAATGTTAGCTGAATACAAATTCGGTAGTTCAGCAAGGAAATGGGTAGGCCGTAAACGGCTCAACTCGGCGTTGATGTCGAGCGTACCGATTTTAGCCGCTTGTATAATAGCGGCATCGACATCCTTATTTCGTTCACCGATTTTCGAAGCCATAAAAATGTCATAGCTTGTAAGATCGCTGCCCAGCAAGCGTGCGTCCTCCAATGCCAAGCCTGCGGCACAGACCAACATTTTTTGTCCCAAACCCATAGAGTTGATATCACGCTGTTTAGTAATATATCTACTCACCGGGAATTCAGACGCGCTGACTTTGCTCGTGCCGATAAGGAGCGGCGAAAAAGCCATCCATGGATCGCGGGCCTGTAAACATCCCAAGTTGGAGACTCCGCCGACACCCAGAATAAAGGCGCTGTTATTCATCACTCACCCCTCGCCGACTTTACCGAACTGACAACACTTTCCTTGAGAACGTCATTAGGAAAATCCATTAGTTTCAACATGAGCTCGGCGTTGGCCACCATCAACGGCGCGCTAATACTGGCTTTGAAAACCAAATAACCGTCTCCTTGATGAGTTAACTGCGACTTCACGTCAAGCACCTCACCTGGCGAGACAAACCGCTTAAACTTCGCGCTTTTGATATTTACCAGGTAAGGCATCCGCTCAAAACCCGATGACAACATATAAAGATAACCACTCGCTTGAGCCATCATCTCCACCAGCAACACGCCTGGAACGATTGGGTTACCTGGAAAATGCCCCTCAAAGAGAGGGGCCTGTGTTGGCACCGTGCTGCGACAGGTAATACGTTCCCATTCAGAAACGTCCACAACCTTATCGACCAACGCGTTAACTTCGAAATTCATGCCTCAACCAATTTCGGCACTATTAGTGCGTAAACTGCATCCACGAAATCGCACATCTTGGATTCATTTTTTTTACCGTCAGGCACATCCGCCGACCATTGCTCAAGTGGAAACTGAATTTTATAGGTATCTTCGATCTCAAAAACGATATCGAGGAAGTCAACACTGTCAACGCCTAGCTCTTGGGTCAGACTGACGTCGGGATCGATACCGGTAATACCCAGATCCGCCGCATCGCAGTACTGCAAAATGATTCGTTCAATATTGCTGTACAGCGCCTCTTTGGTCACATCAGCTTCCATTTTGCCATCTCCATTATTTATTAATGTTTATTTACGAAACAATAAAACTCTTAACTTCTTCCATTATCGTTTCACTCCTAAAAAACCCAGAGTGTCCTTGCCCATTCGTCGCTCGAAACAAGGCGCCGCCCCAACGTTCCGCAAGTTGCTCGCCACCTTGTTCGAATTCAATTACCGGATCATCGCGATCGTGATAGATCAGCGCATCTAGCGTCAGGAATTGGCATAGGTTGATCGTCGAATACTCCTCCCTCCATGAACTGCCGAATGACGATGATATTTCTTGCTCCAGGTCATCCATGCAAACACCCCGGTCAGCCTGAAGCGCGAGGAACCGCTTGAAGACATATTCCTGAGTCGCAGCGGGGGACAAGCAGACCACACGTTGGACGTGTAATCCGTTCCTCATCGCCCACAGTGCCCAGCTGCACGCCATGGAATGCGCGACAACCGCATAGATTTCGCCGTATTTTTTTTGCAGGGCGAGGAGGCTGAACCCGATATTGTTGGACGGGATAAAACGACCCTGCGCATCGTGGGATGGTATATCTACCGCAATAACGCCATGACCCACTTCAGTCAACTTGGAAATCAGCTTTCCAAACTGAGCCGAATTGCCATTGGAACCGTGGAGGCATAACACAGTACGTTCGCCGGGCCAGCGATACAGCCTCACTTCGAGGTCCCCCACTAAAAGCCGGTCCTGCTCGGCTTTTTCAAATAGAGATTTATATGCCTTGGGGATTTTTGGAGCGGTGACGACCGCAATCGGACTGTGCATACTTTCCTACTCAAGCTGTGCTTCAAGCTGCAACTCGCTTGTAATGAAAGCGCTTTGCCTATTGATAGTATTCAATGCGTAAAAATTTTTGACTTCCATCTTCACACCAAATTTCTTCATACACTTTACGAAAAGACTCATGACCTTTAATGAACTGCCACCGACACTTAGAAAATCTGAGTCTTCATCGAAGCTCTGCGAGGGGAGCAACTCTCTCCATAGGTGATGTAACTCCTCTTTGACTTGAGCCGTGTTCATATCTGTAATTCTCATGGTAATTAGTCCAAAGCAAAACTCGTCTAACACGACGGCCGGCAATCAAGCGAATAGATTTTCCACATATCTTAGCCGCTGGTTTAATAAGAGCCAGCGAGAATACTCCGTGCCCCGGGATACTCAGCCGATACCAAAACCTTCATCATGCTGTTCCGCCAGCCTGGGGTTGGTATTTATGAGTTCATTTAGATTTGCTTGGCTAAGTAGAGTTTACGACTCACAGTCTTTCGAACAGGTGGCACTCGCCCGCGCTTGGATTATTAAGGCACGATCAGTTTTGCAATTGAATCGACCACTCGGAGAGGCAACGGTTCGTTGTGCCTGGCGGCGATAGGATGAAAATTTTTTAAACGATACCGCACACCCGCCATTTCCGAGCGAGTAGTTAGGTAGAGGATTATTGCGAATTTTGCATCCATTCATCGAAGCATGTCCTTATCATTCCTTGATAGAGCTTACTGCCTGAATCATCAGCATCAATCAAACCAAAAGCCTGACCTTGACAGTGTCCATTGCTGCAACGTGCCATCGAGCAGCAAAGGCTTGAGTTGCTATCTAGCCTAATCATCCAGAGATCGACTTTGCAACAAAAATTTATGGTTTCGTATTCTCCTAATGTCCCTGTTCCCTACAGCGCGGGGGCGAAAGAGCGAATTTATCCTAACGCTCCTTCGTTTTTTGTACGATCGTGCTTGAATCATACATAACCAGGAAATAGCCGTTTAAAATCAGCAGGTTATGTGTTTTTCACAAGAGCCACGACCGCTGAAATTTCCGATCCTGGGAACTCACTGTTTTTCTTGGTTTGTTTTAGGAAGGGGTGAATTTTTTCCAGCTAGAGTGTTGCGTCAAATGTCAATTTACGTCTACTCTCTGCCGCGGCCGATATGGATCACGGCCATTTTTCAGGCTTCTTTTGCATCTAAATCCGGCTGTAAGCAGAGCATCAATTATGGAGAATTGAGATGGCTGTTGATTTTTCCTGGAGTAAAATTTCCCAGTATTTCCATCCTGTTCTTGATGAAAAGAAATTGCGTAATTCACCCGTTCAGGTCGAAATTGGTGATTTCAAGATTGTGCTTTTCAGGGGGGCGGAAAACGAAATCGTAGCCATGCCTGATCGGTGCCCTCATCGATTTACTCCCCTGTCAATGGGAACTGTTTTACCCAACGGTTCGATAGAATGTCCTTACCACGGCTGGACCTTCGATAAAGACGGCAAAGGCGCCATTCCTTCCTCTCCAAAAGTAAAAACATGCACGATTCCTGTATTAAAGACGGTGCAACGCCATGGCGTCATTTGGGTAGGAGGACAGGAAGCCTCTCCTCCTCCTGAGTTTGAAGATCCTGATTACGTATTTTTGGGACAGTTCCCCGTTGTCTTCAAGTGTCCCTTACACGTTGCCCTGGATAATTTCTCTGAAGATGAGCATTTTCCGTATGTACATCAAACGTTCGGTTGGGACCGGGAAGGCGCAAA
Organism: Pseudomonas sp. Z1-29; assembly: GCF_051131995.1. Lineage (NCBI taxonomy): Bacteria > Pseudomonadati > Pseudomonadota > Gammaproteobacteria > Pseudomonadales > Pseudomonadaceae > Pseudomonas > Pseudomonas sp. Z1-29. The sequence continues at coordinate 4,330,149 of NZ_CP071645.1, forward strand.
GCACGTCGAATACGAATTTGAACAGTTCGATGACAGCACCAATAACTATTACCGAGGTCCCATTCGAAAATTTCCGCTAATGTTCCTTACCGGTGTTCAGCCAGGGGATATCTCCCACAACCGGTTTATTACGTTTTTTAATCCAGTTCGCAGTACCTACGAGTCCTGGGTCACGCGTCGGGAAACCGCCGCATCTATTGGCGGGCGGATCAAAACCACCATATTCTTTGTTCCAAACAGTGCGCAGCGCACTACCCTCTACAGCTTCGTCTTTGGAAAAGCGGAGGATAAGAAATCTGCTTTCCTTCAAAAGAACCTTAAACGCTTTGTCTTGAAATTCATAAAAAAAGAATTTGAAGCAGACGGTAAATTCTCCGAGCGTCTTGCTCATCTTCCCTATGCACTGAACGGCACCAGGCTAGGAAAATATGACAAGCCTCTGGTTGTGCACAGAAAAATGCTTGAACGTATTTATTTAGGCGATCGCTAGTAACCCGGGCTCATCGAGACTGCCCTTCCTCATTAAAAATTGGCGCGAACGTTATGTGCGGTATTTTCTCATCCCTTGGTTTTGACATCGATACTCATTATGTGGAGCGTGCGCTAGACGCTTTGCACCACAGGGGTCCTGATGGACGTAGCTCCTACTTTGATCATGAGGAAAAACTCGTTCTGGGTCATACCCGACTGTCCATTATCGATCTTGATAATGGTGGTCAGCCACTGTTCAGCAAAGACGGCAACAAGGTCCTTGTTTGTAATGGCGAGATCTATGATCACGACCGGTTAAGAGCCGAGTTGATCGAAGAGGGTTATTCATTTTCCTCATGTTCGGATTCTGAAGTCATTCTTCATCTTTATGAACGTGATGGGATCGATTTTACCAGCTCCCTGCGGGGCGAATTTGCGTTCATACTATTTGACCGAACTCAACGAAAACTGCATATCTGCCGAGACCGTTTTGGTATTAAGCCGTTGTACTATCATCTGGATCAAACCTGTGGCCTGAAGATAGCCTTCGCCTCGGAAGCCAAGGCCCTTTTCGCGGCTGGCATTCTTGCTCCAAAGCTAGATGTCGTTGCTATTCGCGACATGCTCAGCTTTGTGCCAATGGACAGTATTTTTGAAAATATCAATGTGGTGAAGCCTGCTACGTTGATCACCATCGACCTTGAGCGCTCAAGTCTCGAAAGCCATGTGTACTGGGAACCAGACCTGCTACCTGATGCCTTTGATGCCAAACGGCACGATGAAGCTCAGGTATTGGCAGAACTGAAGCAAAGACTTGAGGAATCCATCTCACTAAGGCTTCGAGCGGACGTGCCCGTGGGCATTTATCTCAGCGGTGGCCTGGATTCGGCGGCGGTCGCTGCGATCGCCGCGAAAATCCTGCCGTCGCCACCCGAAGTTTTTTCCATTTCCTTCAATGAAGATGAGGACTATGACGAAGCAGCCATTGCAATGCGCATGGCCGCGAAAATTGGCGCCAACTTCCATAAAATTCAATGCAGCGAAGACGACCTGCTGGGTAACCTTGAGGATTGCCTCTGGTTCAGTGAAACCCCGGCAGTCAATTACAACGGCGTCGGCAAATACCTGTTATCCAAACTAGCAGCCCAGCATGTCACCTGCGTCCTGACGGGGGAGGGCTCAGACGAACTGTTTCTAGGCTATGCCTACTTCAAGGACCGCAACGAGGGGTTATCGAGTCACGCCTATCGGCGCGCGCCGAAGAAGCCCACAAGAGCGCAAAACCGCTCGGAACAACGGATCAATCGAACCTTCGGGTTCGTTCCTCAGGTCGAGATGATTGATCTTTTTTCTACCAGTACTCAGGCGTTTCTGCACAATCTCTTCGCCAAGTGCAAGCGGCCGATATTGCGCACTACATCGCCGATAAGCCGTTTAACACAACGTATCGACAAAGCGCAGACCGACCCGCTTGAACCGGTCAATAAGATGCAGATGTTCAGCATCAAGGGTTTGCTGTCCCCCTTCATTCTGTCCAATCTTGGGGATCGCCAGGAAATGGCTCACTCCCTTGAAGGTCGAACTCCTTTTTTGGATCATCATTTGTTCGACTGGGCGTGCAAGCTGCCGAACACGCTGAAGATCAAAGACGGTGTAGAAAAATACATTCTTCGTGAGCTGGTCAAAAATGACATTACGGATGAAGTCTATGCTCGCAAGAAGTGGCCCTACATCACGCCTCCCATTTGGGTCGACGCCGGAAGGTCAGAAAAAATGGCCAAGCTGGTCGACACCTATCTAACGCCTCAAGCGATCAAGACCAGCGGGATATTTTCAGCATTTTCCATTCGACTGATGCTCAAGCTGGTGAAAACGCGCGTGGTGCCACGACACCTTCGAGAGAGGCTCAACAACATCCTGCTTTATGTTCTGACCGTACAGATCCTTGACAACCAGTACGTTCAGAATCTCGATACGTGGTTGGAGTCAAGTAAAGCGACCAGGTCTCGTAAAGCGCAAAATGACGTCCCTGTATCGCGCCATCGAGCGCCTCCGATGATGATTCCATAAGCCCATCCGTGCGGACAAAAAAATACCCCGGCCTCTCGACCGGGGTATTTCTTTAAACACAACGCTTTAACTTGATGCCTTCAGCTTGCCGCTGCCTCAGTGATTAACCGCCCCACTCGCCCCCAGGCCAGTCTGCGAACGCACGAATTGCGGGAAGAACAGCGCCCGCTCGTTTGCACCTTCAGCCGACTTGTCGGTGATGGAGAAGAACCAGATGCCGATGAACGCAATGGCCATCGAGAACAGCGCTGGGTATTCGTACGGGAAGATCGCCTTCTCGTGACCCATGATCTGCACCCAGATGGTCGGACCGAGCACCATCAGGCCCACGGCACTGACCAGGCCCAGCCAGCCGCCGATCATGGCGCCACGGGTGGTCAGTTTCTTCCAGTACATCGAAAGCAGCAGTACCGGGAAGTTGCAGCTCGCCGCGATGGAGAACGCCAGGCCCACCATGAACGCGATGTTCTGCTTCTCAAACAGGATACCCAGGCCGATCGCCAGCACCGCCAGACAGATAGTGGTGATTTTCGAAACCCGAATCTCATCCTTCTCGTTGGCCTTGCCTTTCTTGATCACGCTGGCGTACAGGTCATGGGACACCGCCGAGGCACCGGCCAGGGTCAGCCCCGCTACCACCGCCAGGATGGTCGCGAACGCCACCGCCGAGATGAAGCCCAGGAAGATGCTGCCGCCAACCGCGTTGGACAGATGCACCGCCGCCATGTTGTTGCCGCCCAGCAAGGCACCTGCCGCGTCCTTGAAGGCCGGGTTGGTGCTGACCAGCAGGATCGCGCCGAAGCCGATGATGAAGGTCAGGATGTAGAAGTAGCCGATGAAGCCGGTGGCATACAGCACGCTCTTGCGAGCTTCCTTGGCGTCGCTCACGGTGAAGAAGCGCATCAGGATATGTGGCAGGCCAGCGGTACCGAACATCAGCGCCAGGCCGAGGGAGAAGGCCGAGATCGGATCCTTCACCAGGCCGCCAGGACTCATGATCGCTTCACCTTTAGGGTGAACCTTGACCGCTTCGGCAAACAGCATGTTGAAGTCGAAGTTGACGTGCTTCATCACCATCAGCGCCATGAACGAAGCACCCGACAGCAACAGCACGGCCTTGATGATTTGTACCCAGGTGGTGGCCAGCATACCGCCGAACAGCACGTAGAGGCACATCAGGATACCGACCAGGATCACCGCAACGTGGTAGTCCAGGCCGAACAGCAGCTGGATCAGCTTGCCGGCACCGACCATTTGCGCGATCAGGTAGAACGCCACCACCACCAGCGAGCCGCAGGCGGACAGACTGCGGATCTGGGTTTGCCCGAGGCGATAGGACGCCACGTCGGCAAAGGTGTATTTACCTAGGTTGCGCAGACGCTCGGCGATCAGGAACAGAATGATCGGCCAGCCCACCAGGAAGCCGATGGAGTAGATCAGGCCGTCATAACCGGACGTGAACACCAGCGCGGAAATACCCAGGAAGGAAGCCGCCGACATGTAGTCGCCGGCAATCGCCAGGCCGTTCTGGAAGCCGGTGATCTTGCCGCCAGCCGCATAGTAGTCGGCCGCCGAGTTGTTTTTCTTGGACGCCCAGTAGGTGATGTACAGAGTCGCGCCGACGAAGGCCACGAACATCAGGATAGCCGCGACGTTGAGGGGCTGTTTCTGCACAGCCCCCGCCACGGCATCAGCCGCCCAGACGCTCGGTGCGAACGCAGCGATGCTCAAAAGAGCCAGTAGACGCCGGATCATTGCTGAGCCTCCTTGAGAATCGCATTGTTCAGGTCGTCGAACTCGCCATTGGCGCGTCGTACGTAAATGCCGGTCAGGACAAAAGCCGAGAGAATCAGGCCGATCCCGATGGGAATGCCCCAGGTGATCGTTCCCTCAGGCGTGATCTTGGCGCCGAGAATATGCGGCCCGTAGGCAATCAGAAGGATGAATCCCGAGTAAAGCCCTAGCATGATCGCCGAGAGAATCCAGGCGAACTTTTCCCTTTTACTCACCAGCTCCTTGAAGCGCGGGCTGTTTTGTATCGAGAGGTAAATGCTGTCGTTCATTGTTTTTATCCTCGCAGCACAGATTTAAGTTGGAACGAGCCTACTCTATGCGGCTCAAGGCCAGGTTCCAGACGACCTTAGTATTAGAACGACATGACGGTTTTGCCAGTTTCCCGGATATTTTCGCAAGTGCCCCTGCCCTCCTGTGGGAGCGAGCCTGCTCGCGAAAGCTGCTTGCGGGTCAAATGCAGGGTCAGCTGGCAGATCGCTTCGCGAGCAGGCTCGCTCCCACAGGGGTGCGTCGAATTGAGGAATCACGGGCACAAAAAAACCGCATGAACAACTCATGCGGTTTTTCGGAACAGTCAGACCAGGCCGATTACTTGCCGGTCCACTCCTTCACGCGGTCCGGGTGCTTGGCAACCCAATCCTTGGCGGCGGCGTCCGGCTTGGCGCCTTCTTGGATCGCCAGCATGACTTCACCGATTTCGTCTTTCGAGGCCCACTGGAACTTCTTCAGGAACGCGACCACTTCCGGCGCCTTGGCTTCCAGGCCTTTGCTGCCGATGCTGTTTACGGTTTCAGCCGCGCCGTAGACACCCTTCGGATCTTCCAGGAAGCGCAGTTTCCACTTGGCGAACATCCAGTGCGGCACCCAACCGGTGACGGCGATGGACTCTTGTTTCTTCTCGGCACGGGTCAGCTCGGCGATCATGCCGGCGCCGGAACTGGCCTTGAGTTGATAACCGGTCAGGTCGTAGTCCTTGATCGCCTGTTCGGTCTTGAGCATCACGCCTGAACCGGCGTCGATGCCGACGATGCGTTTCTTGAAGGAATCGTCGGTCTTGAGGTCTTCCAGCGACTTGGCCTTGACGTACTCCGGCACGATCAGGCCGATCTTGGCGTCCTTGAAGTTCGCGCCGTAGTCGACCACGTTGTCCTTGTTTTTCGTCCAGTAGTCACCGTGAGTCACCGGCAGCCAGGCCGAAAGCATTGCATCGAGCTTGCCGGTGGCCACGCCCTGCCACATGATCCCGGTCGCCACCGCTTGCAGCTTCACGTCATAACCGAGTTTCTGCTTGATCACTTCGGCCGCCACATGGGTGGTCGCGACGCTGTCGGACCAGCCGTCGACATAACCAATGCTCAGGGTTTTGGTTTCGGCGCTGGCCAGGGTGGAGCTGATCGCCAGTACCAGTGCGGCACCTGCGCCCAAGAGTCGTCGCATCTTCATCGTTACTTCCCCGAAAGTGCTGCGCCCGACGGATGCCGAGCAGCGTCAACGTATTGTTATGGTGCACAGCGCCCCCATCACGCTCACCTGCAAACCGGTTCGAAGGCCAGTGGAGTACTGACAGGCTGATCATCAACCTGCGCCGATCTGGAACCTGCTCTGTCTGCGACCCTGAGGCAGCGAGAAACGACATCAGAAAGCCAGCAAGCCATTCCGGGCGTTTCAGACCGCGGATTTCGATCAAATCTTGCATGCCTGAACCAGGCGAGCCGCCAGGTCACTAGCGGTCACCACGCCTCAACGTGTATCGTCCCGCTACTATCGCGACCCGTCCGCGCTTGTTTTGCAGCCGTCATGGCACTTGGCTTCACTTCGGTGGTCATAGGCTGCGAACTTCATTCGGCACCTTCCTCTAAGGGATCCAGACATGCTCCGTTCCTTGCGCTTCGCTGCCCTCGCCGGCGGCCTTATCCTGAGTGCGTCCGCGCTGGCGGTGGATGTCGACGCCGCCAGCTATGGCTACCCCTTGACCAACCCGTTCGAGGCGACCATCGCCACCACGCCGCCGGACCTGCGCCCGGAGCTGCCGCTGAATGAGGACATCAACCAGTCAGACCAGAGCCTGACCCTGCGTCCGGAGCGCGAATTCATCCTGCCGGACAATTTCTGGCCGGTGAAAAGCCTCACCTACCGCATGGCCACCCAAGACAAACCCGCGCCGCTGATCTTCCTGATCGCCGGCACCGGCGCGCGGTATGACAGCACACTCAACGAGTATTTGAAGCGCCTCTACTACAAGGCCGGCTACCACGTGGTGCAGCTATCATCGCCCACCAGTTTCGACTTCATGAGTGCCGCTTCGCGCTTCGCCACACCGGGCATCACCAAGGAAGACGCCGAAGACATGTATCGCGTGATGCAGGCCGTGCGCGCGCAAAATCCGAAAGTGCCCGTCACCGAGTACTACCTGACCGGCTACAGCCTCGGCGCCCTGGACGCGGCCTTCGTTGCGCACCTGGACGAGACCCGGCGCAGTTTCAACTTCAAGAAAGTCTTGTTGCTGAACCCGCCAGTGAACCTCTACACCTCGATCACCAACCTGGACAAGCTGGTCCAGACCGAGGTCAAGGGCATCAACAGCACCACGACATTCTATGAACTGGTACTGAACAAACTGACCCGCTACTTCCAGCAGAAAGGCTACATCGACCTCAACGATGCCCTGCTCTATGACTTCCAGCAGTCCAAGCAACACTTGAGCAACGAGCAAATGGCGATGCTGATCGGCACCTCGTTCCGTTTCTCGGCGGCCGACATCGCCTTTACCTCAGACCTGATCAACCGTCGCGGCCTGATCATCCCGCCGAAGTTCCCGATCACTGAAAGCACCAGCCTGACGCCGTTCCTCAAGCGCGCGCTGCAATGCGATTTCGACTGCTACCTCACCGAGCAGGTGATCCCGATGTGGCGCGCGCGCACCGACGGCGGCAGCCTGCTGCAACTGGTTGACCAGGTGAGTCTGTACGCGTTGAAGGATTATCTGCAGGCCAGCACGAAAATCGCGGTGATGCACAACGCCGACGATGTGATTCTCGGCCCGGGCGACCTCGGCTTTCTGCGCAAGACTTTTGGCGACCGCCTGACCGTTTATCCACTGGGCGGCCATTGCGGCAACCTTAACTACCGCGTCAACAGCGACGCCATGCTGGAGTTCTTCCGTGGCTAAATACCTCCTGCTTATCGCCGCGTTAATGAGCGCGGGCATGGCCCACGCCGATGACAGCAAGGCCAATGCCCCCGTGGTGGTGGATTCGGACGGCTTCAAGGAGCCGCTGACCAAACTCAAGTTCAACCCCGGCCTGGATCAGCGCGAATTCGAACGCTCGACGCTCAACGCCCTGAACGTCTACGACCCGCTGGAATCGTGGAACCGCCGCGTCTACCACTTCAACTACCGCTTTGACGAATGGGTCTTCCTCCCTGTTGTCGACGGCTACCGCTACGTCACCCCGAGCTTCGTGCGCACCGGCGTCAGCAATTTCTTCAACAACCTGGGGGACGTCCCGAACCTGATGAACAGCCTGCTGCAATTGAAGGGCAAGCGTTCGATGGAAACCACGGCGCGCCTGCTCCTCAATACCACCGTAGGCATCGCCGGCCTCTGGGACCCGGCCACGGCCATGGGCCTGCCGCGTCAGAGCGAGGACTTCGGCCAGACCCTGGGTTTCTATGGTGTGCCCGGCGGCGCGTATTTCGTGCTGCCGATCTTCGGTCCTTCGAACCTGCGCGACACTTCGGGCCTGCTGGTGGATTACACCGCGGAATCCGCGATCAACTTCCTGAACGTCTCGGAGGTCAGCTCCAACCACCCGGAACTGCTGCTGTTGCGCGGCGTGGACAGGCGCTACCAGACCAGCTTTCGCTACGGGCAGCTGAACTCGCCGTTCGAGTATGAGAAGGTGCGGTACGTGTACACCGAGTCGCGCAAGTTGCAGATCGCCGAGTAACTTGCGAACACCATAGAACCCATTGTGGGAGCGAGCTTGCTCGCGATGGCGTCGGTTCAGCTACATTTGCATTGGCTGATACACCGCTATCGCGAGCAAGCTCGCTCCCACAGTTGTTTTGTGTTGCCGGACTCAGCCTTTCAGCGCTTTCCAGATTTTGCCCACTACGAGCACACCCGCCAACACGGCCGCACCCGCGACAATCCCCGCCACCGCATTGAGCAGCATCGGCACGATGAACCCGGCGCCGCCGGCACCAGCCGCCACGCCTTCGATCCAGTGATGCACCGCCGGTACGCCATGGGTCAGGATGCCGCCGCCCACTAGGAACATCGCCGCCGTACCGATCACCGACAGGCTTTTCATCATGTAGGGCGCGGCGCGCAGGATGGCGCCGCCGATGCTTTTGGCGGCCTGGCCAGGCTTTTGGGTCAGCCACAAGCCCAGATCATCGAGCTTGACGATCCCCGCCACCAGGCCGTACACGCCGACAGTCATGACAATCGCAATGCCCGACAGCACGATAACCTGCTGGGTCAGCGGCGCATCGGCGACAGTGGCGAGGGTGATGGCAATGATTTCCGCCGAGAGAATGAAGTCGGTGCGCACCGCGCCCTTGATCTTGTCCTTTTCGAAGGCCACCAGGTCCACCGCTGGGTCGGCCACCGCCTCCACCAGTTGCGCATGCCCGGCCTGGTCTTCAGCCTTGCTGTGAAGGAACTTGTGGGCGAGTTTTTCGAACCCTTCGAAACACAGGTAGGCACCGCCCACCATCAACAGGGGTGTCACCAGCCAAGGCACGAAGGCACTGATTGCCAGCGCCGACGGCACCAGGATCAGCTTGTTGATGAAGGAACCCTTGGCCACCGCCCAGACCACCGGCAGCTCCCGCTCGGCCCGCACACCAGCGACTTGCTGGGCATTGAGCGCCAGGTCGTCGCCGAGCACGCCGGCAGTTTTCTTGGCGGCCATCTTGGTCATCAGCGCCACATCGTCGAGCACGGTGGCGATGTCGTCGATCAAAACCAGCAAACTGCTTCCAGCCATGGAGGGGCTCCTTGAACAATAATGCTGCGCAGCATACCGCGAGCGGCGCCGACTTGGGGCATTCTTGAGCGGCCCGCGAGGCCGGTGCTACCATGCGCCACCGCCAGAACCGGCAAGGAACCCCAGGGTTTATGAGCACTATCCGCGAGCGCAACAAAGAACTGATCCTGCGTGCCGCCAGCGAAGAGTTTGCCGACAAGGGCTTCGCCGCGACCAAAACCAGCGACATCGCGGCCAAGGCGGGCCTGCCCAAACCCAACGTCTACTATTACTTCAAATCCAAGGAGAACCTCTACCGCGAGGTCCTGGAAAGCATCATCGAGCCGATCCTCCAGGCCTCCACGCCCTTCAACGCCGACGGCGAGCCGGGCGAAGTATTGAGCCACTACATCCGCTCCAAGATCCGCATCTCCCGCGACCTGCCCTTCGCCTCGAAAGTCTTCGCCAGTGAAATCATGCACGGCGCCCCGCACCTCAGCGCCGACCTGGTCGAACAACTCAACGCCCAGGCCCGGCACAACATCGACTGCATTCAGACCTGGATCGACCGCGGCCAAATCGCCCCCATCGACCCCAACCACCTGATGTTCAGCATCTGGGCCGCCACCCAGACCTACGCCGATTTCGACTGGCAGATCAGCGCCGTGACCGGCAAGGCCAAGCTCGACGAAGCGGATTACGAAGCGGCGGCGCAGACGATTATCCGGTTGGTTTTGAAGGGGTGTGAGGTGGATCGCTAGGCTCTGGAGCGAGTCGCCGCTTTCGCGAGCAGGCTCGCTCCCACAGGGTTTTGCTGTGAATTCAGAATCTGCGAGCAACCTGAATCCCTTGTGGGAGCGAGCCTGCTCGCGAAGGCAACGCCTCGGTTTCAAGTCAAAGCCAGATGGCATCCCACAGCGGATAGTCGCCAAGCCGCTTCACCAGGCCTGCCCGCAGTGGGTTGGCGACGACATAGCGCGCCATAACTATCAATCCATCCTCCTGCCTCAATGCTCGTTCATGGTATCCCGGCTGCCAAAGGCTGCCTCTATAGCCGGTGGATATGTTTACTGCCCGAGCGCTCAAGGACTTGGTCTTTTGCATCAGCTCGTTCAGTGAGCTTTGTTGCAACTCAACCAGCCAATGAAAATGGTCCGGCATGACCACCCAGGCTAATGACTTTGCCCATCGTTTATCCTCAGCACATCGAAATTGTTCAACGACCAATCTGCCTAAAGCGAAATCATGGAAGACGGGCTTTCGATCAGCCGTGTTAGTGGTCAATAAATAGATTCGACTCAACTCACCGTAGCGGCCGGTTCGCAAGCGGTGTGAAGCGGGTAGGTCAGACATTCCTGCGCCTCCAATGATCAGGTCATCAAAGGCTAGGCCAGTGGATTTTGAACGCCGGACAGACTCTTCGCAGGATGTGTCGGGTAGATCGTCATCGCGAGCAAGCTCGCTCCCACATTGGATTTGCGCATTTCTTAAATTATGTGTCCAACACCCAACCCTGTGGGAGCGAGCTTGCTCGCGATGGCGCCAGTCCAGTCACTACATAATCAAACAGCAACCCCCACATCCGCCCTCAACCCCGACACCTCCACCGCCCTGACCGCCACCTGCTCATCCACATCCGAAACATCCCCGCTGACACCAATCGCCCCCAGCACCTTCCCGTCCTGATCCCTGATCAACACTCCGCCCGGTGCCGGCACGATGTTGCTTTGGCCCATGCCGTTCAAAGCGGCAAAGAACGCCGGGCGCTGCTGGGCGTCCTGGGCCAGCAGGCGTGAGCCCTTGCCCAGGGCGATCGCGCCCCAGGCCTTGCCGATAGCAATTTGCGGGCGTAACAGGCTGGCGCCGTCCTCGCGCTGCAAGGCTACGAGGTGTCCGCCGCTGTCCAGGACCGCGACGGTCAAGGGGGCTGCGCTGATCTCGCGGCCTGCGGCAAGGGCTTGCCCCGCCAGGCTGACGGCGATTTTCAAGGTGAGATCGCTCATGGGTGCTGTCCTTCTTTAGTCATGGGAGAGCCTCGAGGCTTTACTTTCAGCAAAACCGAATTCAGCAAATAGAACACAACAAACATAATTTTTGTATACAATAATTTTCACTATCCGTCTTAAACTACAAAAGGCATCAGCAAAATCTGGCATCTGACGAACCAAACAGCTGCTTGAGAAAATCAATTGACCTTAGCCGTCTGCCGTGAATAAACTCCGAACAACAGCCACTTGTATACAATTACAAAACGTAAGAGGCACAAAACAATGAGCAAAATGAGAGCAATCGAAGCCGCCGTCCTGGTGATGCGCCGTGAAGGCGTGGACACCGCCTTCGGCATCCCGGGCGCCGCGATCAACCCGCTGTACTCTGCCCTGCAAAAGGTTGGCGGCATCGATCATGTCCTCGCTCGCCACGTTGAAGGCGCCTCGCACATGGCCGAGGGCTACACCCGGACCAAGGCCGGCAACATCGGTGTGTGCATCGGTACCTCGGGGCCGGCGGGCACTGACATGGTCACTGGCCTCTACAGCGCTTCGGCCGACTCGATTCCGATCCTGTGCATCACCGGGCAAGCGCCCCGCGCCCGCATGCACAAGGAAGATTTCCAGGCGGTGGATATCACCAGCATCGTCAAGCCCGTGACCAAATGGGCGACTACCGTGCTGGAGCCGGGACAGGTGCCCTACGCCTTTCAGAAGGCTTTCTTCGAGATGCGCTCCGGCCGTCCGGGCCCGGTGCTGATCGACTTGCCGTTTGACGTGCAGATGGCCGAGATCGAATTCGACATCGACGCCTATCAGCCGCTGCCCCTGGCCAAGCCGGCCGCCAACCGGGTGCAGATCGAGAAGGCCTTGGCGATGCTGAACCAGGCCGAGCGCCCATTGCTGGTGGCGGGTGGAGGCATCATCAATGCCGATGCCAGCGATTTGCTGGTGGAGTTTGCCGAGCTCACCGGCATCCCGGTGATCCCGACCTTGATGGGCTGGGGCACGATCCCGGACGATCATCCGTTGATGGTCGGCATGGTCGGCCTGCAAACCTCGCACCGCTACGGCAACGCCACCTTGCTCAAGTCGGACGTCGTGCTGGGCGTCGGCAACCGTTGGGCCAACCGCCACACCGGTTCGGTGGACGTCTACACCGAAGGCCGCACGTTCATTCACGTCGACATCGAACCGACCCAGATCGGCCGGGTATTCACCCCCGACCTGGGCATCGTTTCCGACGCAGCCTCGGCCCTGACCGTGTTCATCGAAGTGGCCCGCGAATGGCAAGCCGCCGGCAAGCTGAAGAACCGCAGCGCCTGGCTTCAGGATTGCCAACAGCGCAAGGCCAGCCTGCAACGCAAGACCCATTTCGACAACGTGCCGGTGAAGCCGCAGCGCGTCTACGAGGAAATGAACCAGGTGTTCGGCAAGGACACCTGCTATGTCAGCACCATCGGTCTGTCGCAGATCGCCGGGGCGCAGTTCCTCCACGTCTACAAACCACGCCACTGGATCAACTGCGGCCAGGCCGGTCCCCTGGGCTGGACCATTCCGGCCGCGCTGGGAGTGGTCAAGGCCGATCCGGATCGCAAGGTCGTGGCGCTGTCGGGCGACTATGATTTCCAGTTCATGATCGAAGAACTGGCGGTGGGCGCACAATTCAAGCTGCCCTACATCCACGTCGTGGTGAACAACTCCTACCTGGGCTTGATCCGCCAGGCTCAGCGCGGCTTCGACATGGACTACTGCGTGCAGCTGTCGTTCGACAACCTCAACGCCCCGGAGCTCAACGGTTATGGCGTGGACCACGTCGCCGTGGCCGAGGGCCTGGGTTGCAAGGCATTGCGGGTGTTCGAACCGTCAGGTATCCAGCCAGCGCTGCGCAAGGCCCAGGAGATGATCGAAGAGTTCAGGGTGCCAGTGATCGTCGAGATCATCCTTGAGCGGGTGACCAACATTTCCATGGGCACCGAGATCAACGCCGTCAATGAATTTGAAGACCTGGCGCTGGTGGGCAACGATGCACCCACCGCGATTTCATTGCTCGACTGACCTTCTCTTGTGGGAGCGAGCCTGCTCGCGAAGGCGATCTACCCTTTATTGAATGTTGAATGACATACCGCTTTCGCGAGCAGGCTCGCTCCCACAGGGACCTGCCAACTATTTACAGGAGACCACCATGCCGCGTTTCGCCGCCAACCTGTCCATGCTGTTTACCGAGCAGGATTTCCTCGCCCGTTTCGAAGCGGCCGCCAAGGCCGGTTTCAGTGGTGTCGAATACCTGTTTCCCTACGACTACAGCTCCGCTGAACTCAAGACCCTGCTCGATGCCCATGGCCTGACCCAAGTGCTGTTCAACCTGCCGGCCGGCGACTGGGCCAAGGGTGAGCGCGGTATCGCCTGCCTGCCGGATCGGGTCGAGGAGTTCCGCGCCGGGGTCGACCTGGCGATTGCCTATGCCAAGGTGTTGGGCAACACCCAGGTCAATTGCCTGGCCGGGATCCGTTCGCAGAAGTGCGACGAAGCGCTGGCGGAAAAAACCTTCGTCGCCAACCTGAAGTACGCCGCCGAGAAGCTCCAGGGCGCCGGCATCAAGCTGGTGATGGAAGCCATCAACACCCGCGACATCCCGGGTTTTTTCCTGAACAACACCGCCCAGGCCCTGTCGATCCGCGAACAGGTGGGCAGCGCCAACCTGTTCCTGCAATACGACATCTATCACATGCAAATCATGGAAGGCGACCTGGCCCGGACGCTGTCGGCGCACCTGGGCGAGATCAACCATGTGCAACTGGCGGACAACCCGGGCCGCAACGAGCCCGGCACCGGCGAGATCAATTATCGGTTCCTGTTCGAACACCTGGATCGCATTGGTTATCAAGGTTGGGTCGGCTGCGAATACAAGCCGCTCACCACGACCGAAGCAGGCTTGGGCTGGCTGAAGACCCATAACGCGATCTGACCTGACACGAGCTTTTGTGGCGAGGGAGCTTGCTCCCGCTCGGCTGCGAAGCAGACGCATGTTTTTTTACCGATGGATTTCTGGGGCCGCTTCGCGGCCCAGCGGGAGCAAGCTCCCTCGCCACAGAATCCGCGGGGCACCTTAAACAAGAGAGGATTTTCCACATGGCTAAAATCGGATTCATCGGCACCGGCATCATGGGCCACCCCATGGCACTGAACCTGCAAAAGGCCGGGCACAGCCTGTTCCTGACCCAGCATCACGACGCTGCCCCGGCCGACCTCGTGGCAGGCGGCGCGGTGGCGCTGGCCAACCCGAAGGAAGTCGCCCAGGAGGCCGAGTTCATCATCGTCATGGTCCCGGATACCCCCCAGGTCGAGGACGTGCTGTTCCGCGCCGACGGCGTAGCGGCCGGCGTGGGCGCGGGCAAGGTGGTGATCGACATGAGTTCGATCTCCCCCACCGCCACCAAGGCGTTCGCGGCGAAGATCAACGAAAGAGGCGCGCAGTACCTCGACGCCCCTGTATCGGGCGGTGAAGTCGGCGCCAAGGCCGCGACCCTGAGCATCATGGTCGGTGGCGACAGCGCCGCGTTCGAGCGCGCGCTGCCATTGTTCCAGGCGATGGGCAAGAACATCACCCTGGTGGGCGGCAACGGCGATGGCCAGACCGCCAAGGTGGCGAACCAGATCATCGTCGCGCTGAACATCCAGGCCGTGGCCGAGGCCCTGCTGTTCGCCTCGAAGAACGGCGCCGACCCGGCCAAGGTCCGTGAAGCGTTGATGGGCGGTTTCGCCTCGTCGAAGATCCTCGAAGTGCACGGTGAGCGCATGATCAAGGGCACCTTCGACCCGGGCTTCCGCATCAGCCTGCACCAGAAGGACCTGAACCTGGCCCTGCAAGGCGCCAGGGAGCTGAACATCAACCTGCCCAACACCGCCAACGCCCAGCAAGTGTTCAGCACCTGCGCGGCCATGGGTGGCAGCAATTGGGACCACTCGGCGCTGATCAAGGGGCTGGAGAATATGGCCAATTTCTCGATTCGCGACAAATAGGCCCTGCCCCTGTGGGAGCGAGCCTGCTCGCGAAGCGGTGTGTCAGTCAACGCTTGATTGGCAGGTTGACCGCCTTCGCGAGCAGGCTCGCTCCCACAGGTAACCGAGTCGCCTCAGCCAATAATAAAAATCGGGAGCCCGCCATGTCGGTCGATCCGCAACAATTGCTGCGCGAGCTGTTTGCCACGGCCATCGACGCGGCCCATCCGCAGCACGTCCTCGAACAGTACCTGCCCGCAGACCGCAGCGGTCGGGTGATCGTCATCGGTGCCGGCAAGGCCGCCGCGGCCATGGCGCAAGTGGTCGAGCGCTGCTGGCACGGCGAAGTCAGCGGCGTGGTGGTGACCCGCTACGGCCATGGCGCGCCCTGCGAGAAAATCGAAGTGGTCGAGGCCGCTCATCCAGTACCGGACGCCGCTGGCCTGGAAGTGGCCGGACGGGTGCTCGAACTCGTCAGCAACCTCAACGAAGACGACCGGGTAATCTTCCTGCTGTCCGGCGGGGGCTCGGCGTTGCTGGCCTTGCCGGCGGCCGGCATCACCCTGGCCGACAAGCAATCGATTAACAAGGCCCTGCTCAAGTCCGGCGCCACCATTGGCGAGATGAATTGCGTGCGCAAGCACCTTTCGGCGATCAAGGGTGGCCGACTGGGCAAGGCCTGCTGGCCGGCGACCGTCTACACCTACGCGATTTCCGATGTGCCCGGCGATCTCGCCACGGTTATCGCCTCCGGCCCCACCGTGGCCGACCCCAGCACTTCGGCCGACGCGCTGGCGATTCTCAAGCGCTACGGCATCGAGATCCCGGCCTCGGTGCGCACCTGGCTGCAAAGTCCGGAATCGGAGACCGTCAAGCCCGGCGACCCGAGCCTGGCGCGCAGTCATTTCCAGCTCATCGCCCGCCCTCAGCAATCCCTCGAAGCCGCGGCGGTGAAAGCTCGCCAGGCCGGTTTCAGCCTATTGATCCTCGGTGACCTGGAAGGCGAATCCCGGGACGTGGCGAAGGTCCACGCCGGCATCGCCCGGCAAATCGCCCTCCACGGCCAGCCCTTGGCTGCGCCGTGCGTGATCCTCTCCGGCGGCGAAACCACGGTCACCGTGCGCGGCAATGGCCGTGGCGGGCGCAACGCCGAGTTCCTGCTGAGCCTGACCGACAGCCTCAAGGGCCACCCCGGCATCTATGCACTGGCGGGCGACACCGACGGCATCGACGGCTCCGAAGACAACGCCGGCGCCATCATGACCCCGGACAGCTATCGCCGCGCCACCGAGCTGGGCCTTAACGCAAGCGATGAACTGGATAACAACAACGGCTACGGCTACTTCGCCGCGCTGGACGGGTTGATCATCACCGAGCCGACCCGCACCAACGTCAACGATTTTCGCGCCATCCTGATCCTCGAGAACCCGAAAAATGACGCCTGACAAGAAGGTCAAGATCCTCGCGACACTCGGCCCCGCCACCCGTGGGATCGATGACATCCGCGAACTGGTGCAGGCCGGAGTGAACATCTTTCGCCTGAACTTCAGCCACGGCGACCACGCCGACCACGCCCAGCGCTACCAGTGGATCCGTGAAGTCGAGCAGCAGCTCAATTACCCGCTGGGCATCCTGATGGACCTGCAAGGACCAAAACTGCGGGTCGGCAAGTTCGCCGATGGCAAGGTGCTGTTGCAGCGCGGTCAAGCCTTGCGCCTGGACCTGGACCCGACGCCGGGCGATCAGCGTCGGGTCAACCTGCCCCACCCGGAAATCATCGCCGCGCTGGAGCCGGGCATGGACTTGCTGCTCGATGACGGCAAGCTGCGCCTGCGGGTAACCGCCAGACACACCGACGCCATCGATACCGAGGTGCTCAACGGTGGCGAACTGTCGGACCGCAAGGGCGTGAACGTGCCCCAGGCCGTGCTTGACCTGAGCCCACTGACCGCCAAGGACCGCCGCGACCTGAGCTTCGGCCTGGAGCTGGGCGTGGACTGGGTGGCGCTGTCATTCGTGCAGCGTCCCGAGGACATTCGCGAAGCCCGCGCGCTGATCGGCGACAAGGCGTTCCTGATGGCCAAGATCGAGAAGCCCTCGGCCGTCGCGCAACTGCGGGAAATCGCCGAACTGAGCGACGCGATCATGGTTGCCCGAGGTGACCTGGGCGTCGAGGTGCCGGCCGAGAGCGTGCCGCAGATTCAGAAAAACATCATCGGCACCTGCCGCGCCCTCGGCAAACCGGTGGTGGTGGCGACACAGATGCTTGAGTCGATGCGCTTCTCCCCGGCGCCGACCCGCGCCGAAGTCACCGATGTCGCCAACGCCGTGGCCGAAGGTGCCGACGCGGTGATGCTGTCGGCGGAAACCGCCTCGGGCGACTATCCCCTCGAAGCTGTGCAGATGATGAGCAAGATCATCCGCCAGGTGGAAAACGGCCCGGACTACCAGGCACAACTCGACGTCAGCCGACCGAAAGCCGAGGCCACGGTGTCGGACGCCATCAGTTGCGCGATCCGCCGGATCAGCAACGTGCTGCCCGTGGCGGTGCTGGTCAACTACAGCGAGTCGGGCAGCTCCAGCCTGCGCGCGGCGCGGGAACGGCCGACGGTGCCGATCCTCAACCTGACGCCCAACCTGCAGGCGGCCCGTCGCCTGACCGTCGCGTGGGGCGTGCATTCGGTGGTCAACGATCGGCTGCGGCAGGTGGACGAAGTGTGTTCCACCGCGCTGGAAATCGCCCAGGCCCAGGGCATGGCCCAGCGTGGCGACACCCTGCTGATTACCGCCGGCGTGCCGTTCGGGCAGCCGGGGTCGACCAACTCGCTGCGTATCGAGACCCTCATCTGATTTTCCGTGGCGAGGGAGCTTGCTCCCGCTGGGTCGCGTAGCGGCCCCTTTTTTTGCGGTCGCTACGCAACCGAGCGGGAGCAAGCTCCCTCGCCACAGTGCTCCCTTATCCCTGACCCATATGCCCAACCATTCTTCATCCTCCCACTGCCCAGACTGGGCCACCGCCCTGCTCAACGGCTTCAGCCAGATTTTCCTCCAGCGCCATCCCCTGTGCGGCCTGTTCTGCCTCTTGGCGATTCTGCTCACCGCGCCAGCGTTGTTCGGCGGCGCGCTACTGGGCGGCGTGGCCGGATTGCTGACGGCCCAACGACGTGGTTATGCCAAGGAGGATCGGCAGGCCGGGCTGTTCAGCTATAACGGCATCCTGCTGGGTTTGCTGCTGAGCCTGGCATTGCCTTGGTCAGCCCTGTTGCCGCCATTGATCATCGCCGCTGGCGGCCTCAGCGCAATGCTCACCCAACAGTGGCTCAAGCGCACCCGAGGCCCACGCTGCCTGCCCGCCTACACCGTGCCTTTCGTCGGGCTCGGCTGGTTGCTGCTGGGTCTCGCCCCGCCTGCGCCCTCGCCCGCAGCACTAGAGCAGACACTCCCCAACCTGTTGCTTGCCCCGCTGAACGGCCTGGGCCAGGTCATGTTTCTCGACCAGCCTCTGGCTGGTGTGCTGATCACCATCGGCCTGCTGATCGCCAACCGTCGCGCCGCAGGCTGGGCGCTGTTCGGTTCCGTCGCAGGCTTTGCCTTTGCCTGGCTGCACGACAGCCCGCACACCTTGTCCGGCCTGGGCGGCTACAACCCGGCGTTAGCGGCCCTGGCTCTCGGCCAATACGCACGCGGGCCATGGCAGCCGCTGGCGGGCGTGCTGCTGGCGGTCCTTCTCGCACCGGGTTTCGCGGCGCTGGGCGTGGCGCCATTGACGGCGCCTTTCATTCTCGCGTGCTGGCTGGTGCATGCCACCGCGCGGCTTTGGCACCCAGCCTGTCGCGACATCGCGCCTTGCGCTCTGCGGGGCAATCACCCTAGGCTGCGCTGATCATTGGTTCAGGCGAAGGTTATGGACAGCAACAACAACTGGCGTGAACGCCTCTACGTGATCATTTTCCAGACCGACACGGTGGCCGGCCGGCGCTTCGACAGCACGCTGCTGTTGATCATCCTCGCGAGCCTGGTGATCGTGATGCTCGACAGCATCGACAGCGTGCACAAGAACTACGCGGCCCTGCTGGCCTACATCGAGTGGGGTTTCACGTTGATTTTCATCGTTGAATACGGCCTGCGCCTGTACTGCTCGCCCAAGCCGCTGCGCTATGCGTTCAGCTTTTATGGCCTGGTGGACCTGCTGGCGATCGTGCCGGGCATCCTCGCGTTGTACTACAGCGATGCCCAGTACCTGCTGATCGTACGGATCATCCGCATGCTGCGGATTTTCCGCGTTCTCAAGCTCAGCCCCTACCTCAAGCAGGCCAACTATCTATTGGCCGCACTGCGCGGCAGCAAGCAGAAAATCATCGTGTTCCTGGTCAGCGTGTCGACACTGGTGACGGTGTTTGGCACCCTGATGTATGTCATCGAAGGCCCCGAGCATGGTTTCACCAGCATTCCCAAGGGCATCTATTGGGCTATCGTGACATTGACTACCGTAGGCTTCGGCGACATCGTGCCGAAGACGCCGCTGGGCCAAGTGGTTTCGTCCCTGGTGATGATTACCGGCTACTCGATCATCGCCGTACCGACGGGTATCTTCACTGCGGAACTGGCCACCGCCATGCGCGGTGACCAGCTCAAGCACAATTGCCCGGTGTGCAGCAAAAACAACCACGACCATGGCGCTGCTTTCTGTTCTCGTTGCGGTAACGCACTTTTTAAGAAGTTGGAATAAGCAAAGCACTTTTTAATTCTTGATGACCTATAAGCTAATCGCTAGGGTGCTGGCTTATCGCCCGCATCCCTTGCCAATAAAAAGGACCTCGCAGTGAAGAATTTCTTTGGCGCCTCCCTCCTCGCCGCCGGCCTGGCGTTCGGCAGCCTGGCCCACGCCGCCCCGACTCTACTCAACGTTTCCTACGACGTGATGCGGGATTTCTATAAGGACTACAACGCCGCGTTCCAGAAACACTGGCAGGCCGAGCACAACGAAAGCATCACCGTGCAGATGTCCTTTGGCGGTTCGAGCAAGCAGGCGCGCTCGGTAATCGATGGGCTGCCAGCGGATGTCATCACCATGAACATGGCGACTGACATCAATGCCTTGGCCGACAACGGCAAGCTGGTTCCAGAGAACTGGGTCACCCGCCTGCCGAACAACAGCGCGCCGTTCACCTCGGCCACCGTGTTTATCGTGCGCAAGGGCAATCCGAAAGCGCTGAAGGACTGGCCGGACCTGCTCAAGGACGGCGTGCAAGTGATCGTGCCCAACCCGAAAACCTCGGGCAACGGCCGCTATACCTACCTTTCGGCCTGGGGCTATGTGCTGAAGAATGGCGGCGATGAGAACAAGGCCAAGGATTTCGTCGGCAAGCTGTTCAAGCAGGCCCCCGTGCTGGACACCGGCGGTCGTGCCGCGACGACTACGTTCATGACCAACCAGATCGGCGATGTGCTGGTGACCTTTGAGAACGAAGCGGAAATGATCGCCCGTGAATTCGGTCGCGACCAGTTCGAAGTGGTCTACCCAAGCGTCTCCGCCGAAGCCGAGCCACCGGTGAGCGTTGTGGATAAAGTCGTCGAGAAGAAAGGTTCCCGCGCCGCCGCCGAGGAGTACCTCAAATACCTGTGGTCGCCCGAAGGCCAGGAAATTGCCGCCGCCAACTACCTGCGCCCTCGCGACCCGGCGGTGCTGGCCAAATACACCGACCGTTTCCCGAAAGTGGATTTCCTCTCGGTGGAAAAAACCTTCGGCGACTGGCGCACCGTGCAGAAGACCCATTTCAACGATGGTGGGATTTTTGACCAGATCTATAGCGGGCAGTGACGCAATAGTGAGCTGAACGCGGTCCTGTGGCGAGGGAGCTTGCTCCCGCTGGGCTGCGTAGCAGCCCCATTCAGGCGGTTGCCGAGCAACCGAGCGGGAGCAAGCTCCCTCTCCACCAGAGCACTTTCACATTCCCTCTGGCGCGTTCTACCATCAACCGCAGGCATGACTGCTATCAACCCCAAGCCCTGTTCCAGTGCCCTGCAAGTCTTTAGCCTCTCGCCATCCCTTTCAATCGATCGATGAGATTGCCATGAGTGCTCATTCACCCGCCTCGCCCGCTGCCCTGACCCGGGGCATGGTCCTGCTGTTTGCCTTCTGCTGCGGCGCCATCGTTGCCAATATCTACTACGCCCAACCCATCATCGAACTGATCGCGCCCGACGTTGGCCTGTCCAGCACCATGGCCAGCCTGATCGTCTCGCTGACCCAGATCGGCTACGCCCTGGGCCTGTTTTTCCTGGTGCCGCTGGGGGATTTGCTGGAAAACCGGCGCTTGATGATTCTCACCACCGTGGTGGCAATCGCCAGCCTGCTGGGCGCGGCGTTTACCGAGCAGCCGAACGTGTTCCTGCTGGTGTCATTGCTGGTGGGGTTCAGTTCCGTCTCGGTACAAGTGCTGATTCCGCTGGCGGCGCACCTGGCGCCGGAAGAATCCCGGGGGCGGGTCGTGGGCGGGATCATGGGCGGGCTGCTGTTGGGGATCCTGCTGGCGCGGCCGGTGTCCAGCCTTGTCGCCGATCACCTTGGCTGGCGGGCGATGTTCATGATCGCCGCCGCGTTGATGGCGGCAATCAGCATCGTCCTGGCATTCACCGTGCCCAAGCGCCAGCCCGAGCACCGCGCCTCCTACGCGCAACTGCTGGGCTCGCTCGGCACCCTGTTACGCCAGCAACCGCAGTTGCGCCAGCGGGCTTTGTACCAGGCGTGCATGTTTGCCACGTTCAGCCTGTTCTGGACCGCCGTCCCCCTGGAGCTGTCGCGCAACCATGGTTTGTCCCAGACTGAAATTGCGCTGTTTGCGCTGGTCGGCGCCATCGGTGCCGTCGCCGCGCCGATTGCCGGCCGCCTGGCGGACGCCGGCCACACCCGAATTGCTTCGCTGCTGGCCATGCTGTTCGCCAGCCTGAGTTTCCTGCCGGCGTTCATCCATCCCGCTTATAGCGTGATCGGCCTTGCGGTGACCGGCGTGGTCCTGGATTTCTGCGTGCAGATGAACATGGTCCTGGGCCAGCGCACCATCTACGCCCTTGACGCAAAAAGCCGCAGCCGCCTGAACGCGCTGTACATGACCAGCATCTT
Source organism: Pseudomonas sp. Z1-29 (assembly GCF_051131995.1). Lineage (NCBI taxonomy): Bacteria > Pseudomonadati > Pseudomonadota > Gammaproteobacteria > Pseudomonadales > Pseudomonadaceae > Pseudomonas > Pseudomonas sp. Z1-29. The sequence goes on from NZ_CP071645.1 coordinate 4,352,573, forward strand.
TGTTGGCGGCGCTTTCGGTTCGTCCATCGCCAGTGCCGTCTACGAACATGGCGGCTGGCTGTGGGTGGTGATCATCGGTAGCGCCTTCCCGTTGCTGGCCCTGTTGCGTTTCCTGAGTGCTTCGCAGAAGGCTTCGCTGGCGACGGCCTGATACCGTCGAGCAAAAAAAACCCGACAGGCCAGGACCTGTCGGGCTTTTTTCATGGAGCGGTCAGACCCGCACGTTGCCCCGCGGCCCGGCAATCGCCCAGATGATCAGGCCCAACACCGGCAGCAGGAGAATCAGCAGCACCCACAGGACTTTCGCCCCGGTGCCCGCGCCACTCTTGAGCACATTGATGATCGCCCAGATATCGAGCGCCAGGATGATCAGGCCAATCAGGCCGTTGAAAGTGGAACCCATGGTGTCGCTCCCGAATGGTGGTATGCACACTTAGGATAGCGGGGTCCGGGCAAGGGTTCCGTTTATTGTTTCAGACGTGAACCGCGATCTTGAGCGCTTCCAGGGCGGGGGCCGCGGCGATGCCGACTTCGCCACACAGCTCCAGCACACGCGGCACGTCGTTGCCGTACACCAGCACCATCTGCAATTCATCGTCGAGCAACTGGCTGAAGTTCATCAGCACGTAGCCGCCGCTCTCCTTGTTCAGGCTGCTCATCTGAATCTGGATACGATTGAGCGCGGTCAGCGCCTCGGTCTTCGCCAGTTGCTTGGGCTTGAGGTTGAACGCGACGCCAGGGCCGAACGAGGCGACGATCTGCTCGAACAGGTCGACGTAGGAGTCGGCCTGGAACAGCACGGTGTCCGGCAGACTGCCTACCACCACCCACTCCCCCAGCGGGATCGGGAAGCTGTCGTCATAGTTGATGTCCGGGTTCGCCGCCAGGAACGTCACCGGGTCGGCGTAGGCCTGGGCCGCTTCGTCGGCGATTTTCTCGATGTCCGCCTCGCCCAGGCAGCCGGAGCTGATTTTGCTGATGAGTTCGACGAGTGCGGCTTTCATGGGGCGGATCCTGTGGCTGAATTTTCTGGCGCGCAGGATAGCGCATCACCCCAGGTCAAGTCAGGAACCCTGTGGCCAGGGAGCCAGGCTTCAGCCCAACAACTTTTCCAACTGCGCCGTGGTGTCCACCGCGCCCATGGTCCTGGCCGCGTCCAGCGCCGAGACGCCGTTGGCATCCTTGGCCTTCGGGTCGGCGCCTTTGCTGATCAGGTAATCGACTATTTCCACTCGGTTGAACATCGCCGCCATCATCAGCGCCGTGCGGCCATCGAACGAGGAGCCTTCGACTTGCGCGCCGCCATCGACGAGGGCCGAAACCACCGCCAGATCGCCCTTGAACGCCGCACCGGCAATCGGGCTCTGGCCGTTGTCGTTGCGGATTTCCGGATCGGCCTTATTCTCCAGCAGCACTTTTACCGTCTCCACGTGCCCGTGGTACGCGGCCAGCATCAGCAAGGTGTCGCCCTTGTGATTGCGCAGGTTCGGCGGCAGGCCCTTGCTCAACAGCGCGGCCATCATCGCGGCATCGCCCTGACGAGCGACGTTGAATACCTGCTCGGCAAACTCCGCAGCTTCTTCCGGGGTCATCTGGCGGCTTGTATCGGACATGGACAACTTCCTCTGGCTTTTGCAAAGCCGCTAGTTTCCCGAGGGACTCAAAGCCTGTCATCCCTTTTTTCTCTGCAAGAGCCATAGCCACAATCAATAGCGGTACTGCCCACCCTGGATCAGCGTCGCCAGTTGCTGGTCCACCCGCACGTAGGTCGAAGTGTCGGGGAGCCAGGCGTAGATCGGTTCCTCGCCCGTGAGGCAGGGGTCAAAGGCTTCGGCCTTGAGGCGGGTTTTCTGATACTTGAACGTGCCGGTCGTTTCCATCTTCACCTTGATCCGCAGGAACAGCGGCACCGCGTAGGCCGGCAGCTTGCCTTGCAGAAATTGCAGCAGCTCGCTGAAATCCAGGGTCGCCAGGGACTCGGCCGGGGTGATCGCGGCCATCCCGGCGCGGCCGTTGGTTCCGGTGATCTCCACGCCGTAGGCCACCGCCTCGGCGATCTGTGGATGTTGCAGGAGCACGTTTTCGACTTCGGTGGTGGAGACGTTTTCGCCTTTCCAGCGATAGGTGTCGCCGAGGCGATCAACGAACTGCCCGTGGCCGAAGCCGATATTGCGCAGCAGGTCGCCGGTGTTGAAATAACGATCGCCTGGGACGAAGACGTCTCGGCAGACGGTTTTTTCGGTCTTGGCCGGATCGGTGTAGCCATCCAGCGGCGCCTTGTCGTCGATGCGCGCCAGCAGCAGGCCCGGCTCGCCCTTGGGGACTTTCTGCATGCGCCCTTGCAGGTTGCGCAAGGGCGCACCGCTGTCATGGTCGTACTGCACCAGTTCCCAACCCATCAGGGAAAACCCGACCGTGTTATCGAAGTTCAGGATGTTGGTGAAGCCGATATTGCCGTCGCTGGCCGCATACAGTTCACAGATATGGCCAATCCCGAAGCGGGTCTTGAAGGCCAGCCAGGCGCCCGGGCGCAAGCCGTTGCCGATCATCTTCCGGACCTCATGCCGCCGGTCGTCGGCGCTGGCGGGCTGCTCGATCAGGTAGCGACACAGTTCGCCGACATAACCCAACGTGGTCGCTCGGTAGCGACGCACGTCGCTCCAGAATTGGCTGGCGCTGAACTTGCGGCGGATGGCGAACCCCGAGGCACCGCAAACTGCCGCGCCCCAGCACACACACAGGCCGGTGGCGTGATACAGCGGCAGCGTGCAATAAACGACGTCATCGGGCTGCATGTCCAGGGCGATCAGGCCAAAACTGGTGGAGGTGCGCATCCAGCGTCCATGGCGGAATACGCCGGCCTTGGGTAACCCGGTGGTGCCCGAGGTGTAGAGATAAAAACAGGGGTCGTTGTAAAACACCTGCCTGCCAAGCGGATTATCGCCTGGGTAATCCTCGCTGCCGACCATCAGGTCGACGAATCCGTACGGAACCGCGCCACTGTCCTGGTCGGCAACCCACCAGGTCCGCGCATCCGCCAGCGCCGTTCGGCCGCGCACGTCGTTGAAGACAGCGACCCGTTCATCCCCGACCACCACCGCCACCGGCGCGACCAGCGCCAGGCTGTGCACCAGGGCATCTCCGGTTTGCGATGTGTTGATCATCGCGCTCACCGCCCCGACCTTCGCCACCGCCAACACCGTAATCAGCAGCTGCGGGCGGTTTTCCAGAACAATCGCCACGCAGTCGCCCTTGCCAAGACCTTGCGCCAGCAAGTAATGGGCAATGCGATTGGCCTGTTCGTTGACCTGTGCGTAAGACAGCACCGTGTCGCCGCAGAGCAGCGCCGGGCCGTGGGGATTGCGTTGCGTGGCCTGTTCGAAACACCAGCCAAGGCCGCAAGGCTGGGTGGGGTCCTGGACGTTGGCGAGTTTCAGGCCTTTGATGATTCGCGGAACAACTCTGGCGATGACGGGCAGTTTGCGCAGCATCATCCCCCAGGTAATAGCGTCGCTGGGTGTACGACTCATGGACGATCCTTCCCCGTTCGACCTTGTGGGCCGCGGTTCTTGTTATGGGTTGGGCGAATCTGGAGGGAAATTACGCCAGCGATTCCGGTGCTGTACATGCGGTTTTTGCAATGTTTTGTATCCGCTGCGGGGAACAGGCGAAGCGGGAGCGCCAGGATGCGGTTTGGTTCCAAAAATAATCGGGCATCCCCGCAAAATGCAGGATGCACGATGGCCGTTCATGCAAGATGCACGAATACAAAAAACCCTGAAAATATTAACTTATTGTTTTTAAAGGCATTTTTTATAATTACAATGCTGGCATAGACACTGCAACTACCCCTCCACGGTTTGCCATACCATGGAGCAGTCAACTATGAACATGATTCAAGAGAAGTTTGCATCGCTGTTTTCCAACTACGAAGTCACCACGCAGCCTCGCCCGGACGGCGGCATTCTGCTGACCTTGCGCAACAGCGATGGCAAACTGTTCAAGCGTACGATTTCCTACGCTCAGTTGCATGCCGGGGATCAACTCTCCTGGGCGATCAGTGCCATTCGCCGTGATCTGGCTGAACAGGCCAGCGAACTGCCACCGGTCGCGATGCTGCAGAGCCAGCACCGTTTCGCGCTGCCGACCTATCACAGCGCCTGACAGCAACCAGCTTCAAGCTCTGAACAAAGACAGGCCATGGAACCCAGCGGTTCCATGGCCTGATTTTTTTTAGCCGTCAGAAGGCGTTCAGAAGCGCGAAGGTTCGATCTGCGCGAAGCTTTCAACCGTCGTGTGGCCGGCCAGATCACCGCCCTCGCGGGCCAATCCACAGGTCGCCATTCCGGCATTCCTGGCCGCGTCCAGTTCCTCGACGATATCCGACAGAAACAGGATTTCCTGCGGCGCGATCCCCATCGCCTCGCTGATTCGCCGATACGACTGCGCGTCCCGCTTGGCTCCCGACGTGGTGTCGAAATAACCGCTGAACAACGGCGACAGGTCGCCAGCCTCGGAACAGCCAAAAATCAGCTTCTGTGCCTGGATCGACCCCGAGGAATAGACAAACAACCGGTAACCTTGCTGATGCCAGGCCTCGAGCGCCTGCGCCGCGTCAGGATAAACGTGCCCTTTCAACTGGCCGGCCGTGTATCCCTGCTCCCAGACCATACCCTGCAAGGCCTTGAGCGGCGTGGCCTTGCGGTCTTCGGCAATCCAGCCCAGCAGGATCGCGATGACCCGTTCGACGTCTGCGTCCGGCTCGGCACTGTCGCGGCGCACGGCGTCCAGTTGCTCCGCGACGTCGGCACGCCCGGCGTTGTGCCGGACAAAATCCGGCAGGTGTCGGGCGGCATAGGGAAACAGCACGTCGAATACAAAACTGACGGCGCTGGTGGTGCCTTCAATGTCGGTGAGGATGGCCTTGATCGTCACGGGCTCAGTCCTCCAGGCGCGGGAAACGGCTGGCGATTTCATCACCGGTGAACTTGGCGACCCAGCCTTCCGGGTTATTGAACAGCCGAATGGCGACGAAATGTGGGTGTTCGCCCATGTCGAACCAATGCGGCGTACCGGCGGGCACCGAGATCAGATCGTTCTTTTCGCACAGTACCGCATAGACGTAGTCGTCGATGTGCAAGGTGAACAGGCCACGACCGGCGACAAAAAAGCGCACTTCGTCCTCGCCGTGACGGTGTTCATCCAGAAACTTGGCGCGCAGTTCGGCTTTTTGCGGGTGGTCGCTGTTGAGGCTGATGACATCCACCGTGACATAGCCGCGCTCGGTCATGAGTTTGTCGATCTGGGTCCGGTAGGCGCCAATCACCTCCTCCTGGCTGGCGCCGGGCTGGATCTTCGTCGCAGCTTCCCAACGATCGAAGCGCACGCCTTTTTCGGCGAGGGTCGCGGCGATGTCTTCGAAATGGGTCAGGACCTTGTTCGGAATCTCGGGACTTGAAACGTGATAGACGGACAGGCTGCTCATGGTCATGGCTCCAGCAATTTAACGGTTCAGGAGTGTGCGAGTCTTGAGCTCGCATTCGAACAGGAACTCGAACGCCTCGATTTGCCGCAGCGCATCGTTCATGCCCGGCCCCCAGGTGTACAGGCCGTGCCCACGGATCAGATAACCGACGCAATCGGGGTGCGCGTCGAGCCAGGGCTGAACCTTGGCGGCGAGACGCGCGATGTCCTGGTCGTTGTCGAAAATCGGCACGCGAACCTGGGACTCATGGGTCGTGACTCCGCTGAAGGCCTTTTGCAGCTCGTAGTCCTCGAAGTCGATGAAGTCTGCGCCGGTCAAGCGCGAGAGCACCGTGGCATTCACCGAATGGGTGTGCAGCACCGCGCCGATCTGCGGCCGCCAGCGATACAGCTGCGTGTGCAACAGGGTTTCGGCAGACGGTTTCTTGCCCGGCTCCAGGCTGTTGCCATCCAGGTCGGTGGCGAGCACATCGTCGACGCCCAGTTGCCCCTTGTGTTTGCCGGAAACGGTGAGCAGGGCCTGGTCGGAAGACAACCGGGTCGAATAATTGCTGCTGGTGGCCGGGGACCAGCCGCGACCATACAGAAAACGCCCGGCGTCGATGATTTCCCGGGTGAGTTGTTCACGGGTAAGGCTCATGGCCTGTCCTCTTGCATGCGTGTGGCAATGATAACGGCTGCGGCGAAGGCTGCGAGACTGGCGATGTTGAAAGTCCAACCGGCGCCCAGGGCATTCCAGCTGTAGCCGGAATACAACGCGCCCAACGCCCCGCCGGTTCCGGCCAGCGCGGCGTACAGCGCCTGCCCCTGACCTTGCTGGCGTGAACCGAAGCTACGTTGCACGAAATGGATGGCAGCGGCGTGAAAGCTGCCAAAGGTCGCTGCGTGCAGGACCTGGGCAAGCAACAGCACCCAGAGAAACTCCGCCAACGACCCCAGTAGCAACCAGCGCAGCGCCGCCAGCAGGAAGCTGGCCATCAACACCCGGCGCACGGAAAACCGCGCCAGGATCCGGCTCATCAGCAGGAAAACCAGCACTTCCGCGACCACGCCGACGGCCCAGAGCATGCCGATCAATCCGCGGCTGTAGCCCAGGCGCTCCAGGTGCAACGTCAGGAAGGTGTAATACGGCCCATGGCTCAGTTGCATCAGGCCGACGCAGGCATAAAACGCCAGCACGCCCGGATTGCGCAACTGCCGCAGGAAACCGTCCCCGGCCACCCGCGGCCCCTGAACGGGCTGGGCGTTGGGCACCCAGAAACTGCTGAGCACGATGCCACCCATGATCAACGCCAGCGCCACGGGATAGATGTCCAGGCTCAACCATTCGAACAACCGACCGAGCGCGACCACGGTGATGATGAAGCCGATGGAGCCCCACAGTCGGATCTGGCTGTAGCGCGCCGCCTGCCCGCTCAAGTGGGCCAGGGTGATGACTTCGAATTGCGGCAGCACCGCGTGCCAGAAGAACGCATGCAGCGCCATGACCATCGCCAGCCAGGCGTAGCTTTTGTCGATGAAGATCAGCGAGAAACTGAGCAGCGTACAGATCGCGCCAAACCGCACGATTGCCAGGCGCCGGCCGGTGTAGTCACCCAGCCAGCCCCAGAGGTTCGGCGCGACGCAACGCATCAGCATGGGAATCGCCACCAGCTCGCCGATGCGCGCGGCGTTGAACCCGAGGTGATCGAAATACAGCGCCAGGAACGGTGCGGTCGAACCGAGCAACGCAAAGTAAAACAGATAGAAGCTGGAAAGCCGCCAGTACGGCACTGCCGCCATGGTCGTCAGGCCACGGCGGTCGGCAGGCCAGCCATCAAAGCTGACCCAACACCGGCGTGCCGACCCGAACGTCGGCGTTCTGTCCGCGATGACGCAACAGGTGGTCCATCAGCACGATCGCCATCATCGCCTCGGCAATCGGCGTTGCGCGAATGCCCACGCAAGGGTCGTGGCGGCCCTTGGTGATGACATCCACCGGGTTGCCGTGGATGTCGATCGAGCGTCCCGGCGTGGTGATGCTGGACGTCGGCTTCAACGCCAGGTGGGCAACAATCGGCTGGCCCGAAGAGATGCCGCCAAGGATGCCGCCGGCGTTGTTGCTCAGAAATCCCTCGGGAGTCAACTCGTCGCGGTGTTCGGTGCCACGCTGGGCGACACAGGCGAAACCGGCGCCGATCTCCACGCCCTTGACTGCGTTGATGCTCATCAACGCATGGGCCAGTTCGGCGTCGAGACGGTCGAAGATCGGCTCGCCCAGGCCAGGCATCACGCCTTCGGCGACCACGGTGATTTTCGCGCCGACCGAATCCTGGTCCCGACGCAACTGGTCCATGTAGGCTTCAAGCTCGGGGACTTTGTCCGGGTCGGGGCTGAAAAAGGCGTTCTGCTCCACCGAATCCCAGGTCTTGAACGGGATTTCGATCGGGCCCAGCTGGCTCATGTAGCCACGAATGACGATGCCCTGGCTGGCCAGGTACTTCTTGGCAATTGCCCCGGCCGCTACGCGCATGGCGGTTTCCCGGGCCGAACTGCGACCGCCGCCACGGTAGTCGCGCTCGCCGTATTTGTGATGGTAGGTGTAGTCGGCGTGGGCCGGGCGGAACAGGTCCTTGATGGCCGAGTAGTCCTTGGACTTCTGGTCGGTGTTGCGAATCAGCAGGCCGATGGCGCAACCGGTGGTGCGACCTTCGAACACACCGGAGAGGATTTCGACTTCATCGGCTTCCTGGCGCTGGGTGGTGTGGCGGCTGGTGCCGGGCTTGCGGCGATCAAGGTCACGCTGCAGGTCCTCCAGGGAAATCTCCAGGCCCGGCGGGCAGCCGTCGACAATGGCGACCAACGCCGGGCCATGGCTTTCGCCCGCGGTGGTGACGGTGAACAGCTTGCCGTAGGTATTGCCGGACATGCAGGGTGCTCCGTGGAATCGCTGAAAAATCGAGATGGGCGCCAGTATACGCAGGCTCCCCGAGTAGTTCATCCTCGAACCTTATCGGTGCGCGCCAGTCCAACCGGCACCTTCGCAGCTAATGGCTTCATGATGTTAAAACTGTTTGCCTTGAGTCTTGCCCTCTTGACAGGCCTGGTTAGCGGCCTGGCCCAGGCCACCGTCCTGCAACGCCCCATCAGCCTCGACACCGGCAACGGTGAACTTTTCGGCTCGCTGCTGTTGCCCAAGTCCGACACACCGGTGCCCGTTGTCCTGATCATTTCCGGCTCAGGTCCTACGGATCGTGACGGAAACAACCCCGAGGGCGGGCGCAACGACAGCCTCAAGCGCCTGGCCTGGGTACTCGCCAGGCACAACATCGCCAGCGTGCGCTACGACAAGCGCGGCGTGGCCGCCAGCCTCGCCGCCACGCCGGACGAGCGCAACCTCAGCGTCGAGGCCTACGTCGCCGATGCCGTGGCCTGGAGCCACAAGCTCGCCGCCGATCCGCGACTGGGCCCGTTGATCCTGCTGGGCCACAGCGAAGGTGCGCTGATCGCCAGCCTCGCCGCGCCCCAGGCCAACGCTGCGGCAGTGATTTCGGTGTCCGGCAGTGCACGGCCGATCGACCAGGTGCTACGGCAACAACTGAGCAGCCGCTTGCCACCGGCGCTGATGTTGCGCAGCAACGAGTTACTCGACAGCCTCAAGGCCGGGCGCCCCGACGCGGACGTTCCTGCGCAGCTGCAGGTGATTTTCCGTCCCAGTGTGCAGCCTTACCTGATCTCGTTGTTCCGCCAGGACCCGGCCCAAGCCTTCGCGGCATTGAAGATGCCGGCGCTGATCATCCAGGGCAGCCATGACATCCAGGTCAGCGTCGAGGATGCCAGGCAGCTGAAAGCCGCCAAGCCTGACGCACAATTGGCCCTGATCGAGGGCATGAACCATGTGATGCGCATTGTGCCCAACGACGTGAAGCGGCAACTGGCGTCCTATAAAGACCCCAATCTGCCCCTGGCGGCTGAACTGGGTGTGCAGATCCTGCGCTTTATCGGCTCGATCGGTTCCCGTTGAGCGGACTTGATCGCCATACCGGCCAATTGCCCTCCAGTCCTGGCGAAAACGGCCGATAAACCGACGTCGGGCAGCGCAATGGCTGTCGACAAGCCGGCCTGGACAGGATTTTGCCGTTATGACTGAGACTCAAACTTCTCCCGACACCGTCGCCGAACCGGCCGCCGCGCCTGCGGTGGAGCAGCCTTGGGCGGATGTGCAGGCCGAGCAGCATAAAATGCTCCGGCTGGCCCCGCTCAAGACCGATCGCGCCACCGGTGTGAGGCCCTTGCGCTTTGTCGAGTTCAGCTACGCCGAGCGTCACAGCAAGGAGCGCAGTTTGCTGCGCATGAGCATCAAGTTGCCGGGCCAACGGGTGCGCAAGGAACAGAACCATCTGGACGTCTGGGCCGACCACGTCGAGAAACGTCTGTCTTTCTCCCCTGACAACTTGCAAGTCGAGCCTTTGAATCGTGGGCTCGGACGCTTTCTCGCCGCTCAGGGCATCACCTGGGCGAAGAAGCGCTGGTCGAGCTATCGGGTGGACGGCAGCGACCTGAACAACAAGGACGCGCTGAACGAAGACACGCGCCTGCGCCGCGATCACTTCCTCAAGGCCCACGGCTTCGAGGTGGTCTACGCCGACGCCCAGCATCTCAAGGGCAGCGTCAAGGCCGCCCAGGTTGGCGACCTGGTGGGCGACTGGAACACCGAGAAGCTGCAGTTCGTCGAGATTCTCGAAGCCGCGCAGATGCTGCAACAAGCCGAGCAGAACCTGGCGGAGCAGGAAGTCAAACTCAAGAAGCAGGAAGAGAAGGTCAACAAGTTCAAGCGCGAAGACACCGGCTTGCGCTTTACCATCACTTGCCTGGTGGCGTTTGCGATGTTCCAGGCGGGATTGCTGATCTGGATTGCGACGCGGCATTGATCCAAGCGCGTGAATAACCCTGTGGGAGCGAGCTTGCTCGCGATAGCGATTGAACAGGTAACACATCTGTTGAATGACAGGCCGTCATCGCGAGCAAGCTCGCTCCCACAGGGATCGCGGCGGAACGCAGAAACCGTGGCGAGGGAGCTTGCTCCCGCTCGGCTGCGCAGCAGTCGTAAACCTGGCGACTCCTATCTCAAACCTTTGAAGCGGGGGCTGCTTCGCAGCCCAGCGGGAGCAAGCTCCCTCGCCACAAAAGCAGCACAGCGTCAAATCCTTGAAGCAAACAACGCCTGGTGCTCACGGCACTGTTCGGCGCTGAGCATGAACACGCCATGCCCGCCGCGTTCGAAGTCCAGCCAGGCGAAGTCGACCTCCGGGTAAAGCGCCTCGACATGTACCTGGCTGTTGCCCACCTCGACAATCAACAGGCCCTTCTCGGTCAGATGGTCGGCCGCCTCGGCCAGCATCCGGCGAACCAGGTTCAAGCCGTCATCGCCACAGGCCAGGCCCAACTCAGGTTCGTGCTGGTATTCCTGGGGCATGTCGGCGAAATCCTCCGCGTCGACGTAAGGCGGGTTCGACACGATCAGATCGAAACGTTGCCCCGGCAAGCCATCGAAACCATCGCCCTGGACTGTGAACACCCGCTCATCGACGCCATGGCGCTCGATATTCTGATTGGCCACCTCCAGCGCTTCGAACGACAGGTCGGCCAGCACCACTTCGGCTTCCGGGAATTCATAGGCACAGGCGATCCCGATGCAGCCGGAACCGGTGCACAGGTCGAGGATCCGCGCAGGCTCCTGGCCCAGCCAGGGCTCGAAGCGTTTTTCAATCAGCTCGCCGATGGGCGAACGCGGGATGAGCACGCGTTCGTCGACGATGAAAGACATTCCGCAGAACCACGCTTCACCGAGCAGGTAGGCAGTCGGAATGCGCTCGGCAATACGACGGCGCAGCAGGCGCTGCACATGCACCAGCTCTTCGTCTTCGAGACGGCAATCCAGATAGCTGTCGGCAATTTCCCAAGGCAAATGCAGCGCGCCCAACACCAGTTGGCGAGCCTCATCCCAGGCATTGTCGGTGCCATGGCCAAAGAACAGATCCTCGCCATGGAAACGGCTGACGGCCCAACGAATATGGTCGCGCAGGGTACGAAGGCGGGAAGTGATCACAGCGGCAAACTCCAGAGAAATCGACGGGCGAGTCTACCAGCCAAACCCGCACTCTCCCAAACACCCCCGCGAGAAACGAAAAACTCCGATCCAGCCGTAGGATCTTTCCATTTTTTGCACCGCCCGTTGAATAAGATGGCGATCTTGATAAGGCTGTAGGCCAGCAACGACGGCCCTTGCGATGGAAGCGATTCACAGAACCGCTCAGCCGGAGGAGAATGTCGCAAAAGCCCCACTCGAAGGAGCCCCAGAATGTCCGTTCCAAAAACGATGTTTCAACTCAGCGGCCGCGGTTATGCAGCGGCCAACCTGAGTCAAGCGACGCTGATCATCATCGATGCCCAGAAAGAGTATCTCGCCGGCCCCCTGGCCCTCAGCGGCATGGATGCGGCGGTCGCGAACATCAAGCAACTGCTCGGCGCAGCCCGCACCGCCGGCCGGCCGATCGTGCATGTACGCCACCTCGGTACCCACGGCGGGCTGTTCGATCCACAGGGCGAACGGGGGGAATTCATTCCAGGCCTTGAGCCGCGGGACGACGAAACCATTATCGAAAAGCTCTTGCCGAGTGCTTTCCACGGCACCGAACTGAAGAAGCGCCTGGAAGATTTCGGCCCACTGGATCTGATCGTCTGCGGTTTCATGAGCCATTCCAGCGTCAGCACCACCGTGCGCGCCGCCAAGAACCTGGGCTTTCGCTGCACCCTGGTCGAAGACGCCTGCGCCACTCGTGATCTGCCGCACAAGGGCGGCGTGCTGAGCGCCGAACACGTCCACCAGACTGAAATGGCGATCATGGCGGACAACTTCGCCACCCTGGCCATGACCCGCGACTTCATCTGACAGCGCTGATGAGCGGCTGGTTGCGCCGCTCATCCGCAAAAACGTCTCATTTGCTGCAATTGTCCCGGCTTCAGGAACAACCCGAACATCTTCCGGTCGAAGGGCCGATACCCATTGAGGAAGGTCGGAATGAAGTTATCCGATGGTTTTGACGCACGTCGCTTGCGGCCCAAGGGCCCGAGCAACTGGCGATTTCGTATCGGCGCGGGGATCGCGGCGCTGCTGGCAACGCTCGGTGTGCTGCTGGCGATGGCCGGCGCCGCCAGCCTGCTCGGCCGTCCGCCCGCGCTGGGCGAGTTGAACGCCACCCCGCTCGGCTCGGCGATCATCCTGGCAATCGGTCTGTTGGTTCTGCTATTGGGCATCTGGCTCTGGCGCCGTTGCCGCCGTCGCGCCCGCCAATCCCTGGAGCTGGCCATGGCTCCCCATCTGATGAAAAAACACGACTGATCCGCCATCCGACGTTTTGTCGCGCCCTATCCCAGCGGAGTTGGGTAAACTGGCCGGCCTTCGCGGAGGCTGACATGCAAGACGACGACTTTTCCCTGTTCAAAAGTGCGATCCAGGGCGTAAAACCGATCAAACACGATCGCGCCGAAACCGGCAAGCCAAAGGCCGATCGCGCGCAGATCGCCAAGTTGCGCCAGGCCGCCACCGTGCGCACCGATGCAACAACCGTGGATGGCCTGTCCGATCAGTTCGTCATCGACGTCGGCCCTGAAGACGAATTGATGTGGGCGCGCGACGGGGTCCAGGAAAGCCAGATGCGCAAGCTGAAGGTCGGTCAGATCCCCTTCGAAGGCAGCCTCGACCTGCACGGCATGACTGTCGAAAAGGCCCGGGAAACCCTCTGGGCCTTCCTCGCCGAAGCCACCCGATTCGAAATCCGCTGCGTGCGCGTCACCCACGGCAAGGCGGTGCGGCTGGACGGCAAGCGACCGATGATCAAGAGCCACGTCAACACCTGGCTGCGCCAGCACCCGCAAGTGCTCGGCTTCACCTCCTGCCAGGCCAGGCACGGCGGCGCCGGGGCGGTCTACGTGATGCTCAAGCGCACCATGATGGAAGGTCGCGACGAGTAACCCTCGATTGCCGAGCTTGCAGCGCCGTGTCCGCCACCGTACCCTTGCCCTTTGCGTAAAATCCCACAGGTAGTTTCATGTCTCTGGAACAGAATTACACCGCTATGTAGGGTGGGTTCTGCTTGGTGGTCAGAGGTAATGAAATCGGGGCGCTCGTACTTAGGCCAACCTGATTTTTCTCGCCAAAACGCAACGATTGGTATGGAAATTGGTACAACAATTCTGTCTTCAGCTGCGGTGACGTGGGGCTATTCTTTCCAGTAGACGTGCTTTTCGCTCGCTCAGTGTTGGCTTTAGGCCAGGCGCGAAAAGCGGGCGGTCTCAGAAAGGATTGCAAGGGACGGTTATCCGCTGGAGTCATGGAGATAGGGCAGTGGATTACATAAGGCGCTTCATCGATAAGCACCGCCATGGAATGTGGAAAGAGATACTGATCGGCTATGCCATTTTGTGTCTGCTATCAGGAGTGGTTTCTGCGTGGGGGAGTCGCCACTTTGTTTCGTCCTTTGCGCTCTGGACTCTTACACATGCTCTCTACCTACCCGTTATATTTGCTTGCTTAGGGCTTTCTATCTGGGTAGGCGTGTGCGCCGGAAAACTGTCTAGGTTGACGGTGATAGGTTGGGTCGCGGGCATTGCTGCATTCGCAATTGTGAGTTGGGCGATCACGAATTTTGCTGGCCAGATACCCGGTATGGCGGTTTCTGGCTGTCCTTAATTCCCCGCATTCCGACTACTAGCAACTCCGGGACGTACTACACTCTGCCATCATCATAAGGATCGGTATCTATGCAGATTAGTGACGCGGTAGAAGTGGTGCAAGTTGCCGGGCCGACTAATGCCAACCAGAAGTTGGCTGAGGGTTGGACGCTGTTGGCCGTGGTACCCGGAGCCAACGCCGAAGGCAAGCCGCATGTGGCGTACGTGCTGGGTAAGCCGAAGGAAAAGACCGGTACCGGGCTGTACGGCCAGCCGGTCTAAGCGTGACGCCGCGCTACGAGTAACGGCGCTTATGTTCAAAAGGTCGGCCAGGGGTGGATTTTTAGGGGACTAAAATAACTGTTCCTTTTCCGCACTTTTCCGCAAGGAGCTATTCCTTATGACCCCATCGTTCGTTCTTGCTTTCGTCGAGCGACAGACAGGCATCCCGCGTCCAGACGGCCTTTTGCTGTACGGTCAAGACGATCTAACCGAAAGAAACGACACGTTTGAGGTCGCACAGTACTTACCCGGATACTTGCTGATTGGAGACGATAGCGGCGGCCGTGGAGTATTTGTCCATTATGTATTACCAGCGTACCCGGTCTATATATGTGACCTTGGCGTCTTGGCTGAAGAGGAACTCGTCCCTCTCGCCCCTACGCTCCACCAATGGGTAGAGTTGAGTTGCCCTCTTCCAGGTTAGGGGGACTGGGTGCTGCCAGGCAATTCATTCAGGTCGGAGCCGCTTCGCCGTAGCGCTTAGCTTCTGCGTTGCGCATGTCTGCAATGAGTCGAAAGTGAACATGCTGCCCCCAATGATGGATTGGACGGCTTAATCGCCGTGGCTCCCGCCCCGCTTGCTTCGCTGCGCTTTGCACGCCCTTCATGTAGCAAATATTGAGCAAACTGTAGCTTGGTGTCTTTCAGCCGCATTGCGTGGGATGAGAATTACACCGGCATGGGGGGTAGGTTCTGCTTGGTCGTTAGCGGTAATGAAATTGGGGGTTTTGTGCTCAGGGCTACCTGATTTTTCTCGCCGAAACGCAACGACTGATACGGAAATTGATCCCAGAGCCCCACGTCAGTTACCGTAACGCAGCAATTGAGGAGTCGCCCGTCTGGGCGAATGATCAGTGTCCGCTCTTGATAGCGAATGGCCATAAATGATCTGTCACTTCTGCTTGCCATGCCACCACCTGCGCTTCTTTGTTACTCCACTAAAATCCTTTTCCCACCCATTCATCCATTCTTCATAGGCGCTATCCGGAGGGATCAAATCCGCATTCTTTCCAATTGAGCTCACCCGCCGAATTAGACGCTTTTCTCCAGACAACTCCTCATATCGGTCACGAACTATAATCCCTTGTGATGTGAGGCAATGGGAGAGTTTCCACGCGAAGAAAATAATATCGTCGACGTAGTTCGCCATCCCCCGTACAGCCGAGCCGTACTCATTGTTTACAACCCCTCCGACGGGCAGCGCAAGATGATAGTGCTCGGACGTGAAGCCTGCCGGCAAGCCACCGTCTCTAAACATCTCAAGGAGCCGGTTATACGCGTCAATCATGCCGTTAAGATTCCCGACGGCGTCCGCCAGGGCAATCAATGATTTCACCCCATTGGGCGAAATGCTCATGCTCTTAAGAACGAGGCCCTGTAGCTCCACAATCGGCGGCGCTATGGCTTGAAACTCAAGTTATTGATACTCAACGTGAACGGCCCCGCTCGCCTTTCAGCTGCCTTGTACTGATCGAATCTTTCCAAATCCGATTCATACTTTTTTAGAAGTCCCGTTACGTGCTGCTTTTTGAGAGCCCCGGCCACATCTATTATCGATATACACAGCGTTATTGAGACATCGATACTGCGAAGCTCTGCCAATAGCTCGTCCCTCAGCTTTGAGTTCCTGGCGATGCGTCCGGCCATCCATGCACCAACGCCGGCACCGACCCCCGCGCTGATCAGAGCGCTACCCCATTCGCCAGCGTCAATGCTCGGGAGGCTGGCAACCCAAGGAAACAGCGATGCCGTCGCCGTATAAACGCCGTGAATCGGCTCCCACAACTCCGACATTGCTAACCCTCACACTCGGCGCCCCGACCATCGAGGCAGATGTATCGGCATTTTAATGCATTCGTCGCCACTAGAGTGATCCGTCCCTGAGGGGATGGACTGGCCAGCCACCGGCTATAACCGGCAAGAGAACGCGTTCAATGCGTCTGCTACCCAATGGTGATTCAGCAGTCTGCTAAGATCGAGGCGTCTGCCTCATGCAAAGGATGCAGTAATGGGAAACTACACGAAGGGGCTCACAGAGCGCCGTCATCACACGCAGCTCAGGGAGGGGTTCTGCCTAATCTGCGGAACCTTCGGCCCTCTCAGTTGGGATCACGTTCCGCCCCAAGGTAGCATTACGCTCTCCAAAGTTGAGCAGGCTCATCTGACTGAGGTTATGGGAATCAACCCCGACCCTGTCATCGGTGTGAAGTCTTCTAACGGAAGTAAGTTCAGAACTATCTGCAAGCATTGCAACAGCTCACATCTAGGTACTAACGACCAAGAGGTGGCGAGGGTCTACAAAGGCTTATCAGAGAAGATCAAACATTATTTTTTGAGCCTAGACAGTCCCGTGAATCACGTGCATATCCCGTATGACGGGATGAGATTTTGCCGAGCAATGGTTGGACACGTACTATCAGCAACCACCGTAAAGGAATGTCTGCGAGAGCCTGTGCCTGTTCCTTACTATGCTCCGTTACAAAAATTTGTCATGGGAGACGATACCGCCACTGATGACACCCATGATTTCTATACCTGGTTCTATCCACACCGCAGGCACATGAGCATAAAAATGTTTGCTTGCAGAAACCACGGACACGTTGCCACTTTAAGTCTCTTGTCATTTTTTCCGCTGGCGTTTTTGATCACCGAAAAAGGACAGGGAATTTATCCCTCTGGTGCAACCCTAGTGAAATCCACTGATAAAACACTTCACGTGAAACTAGACTCAGGCCACCTGCCTTACGCTGCGTTTCCCAATGCTGGGCTGAAGGGAGATCAGATGATCCTATTAGATGGTAGCCAGTCGATTGTGAGCTACCCCATTTGAAGGGCTACGCTTCTACATCTGAGAGATTTTTTGCCGTCGCACCGCACAGCTCACCGCTACTTAGTTAATAGCGATTCCCTATGCTACAAATAGTCACTTTGATCTATGCGATTAAAATTCAAACCAAACTCGTTACGACTTCGCCTTGCCTTGAAAACGTCTACATCCAACCCATGAAAACGGAGGGCACTTACAAGTTCCCCCACCAGTTCTGTACCTCCCCTCAAACCTACGTATATTGCCGCAATACTTCGGGCTGGATATGGATTTAAAACTATGCGGCGCCCCCATGGATCATTTCCAACCTCGAAAGACCTAACCACGACATCGTCTAGAAAAAGTCTTTCCTCCTCCTCATAGGCCCAATCTATTGCTTTCTCTAAGGCTATGCGCTTTGTAATCTCATTCGAAGTTTCCCCGTTAATAACAGCTCCGTTAAAGCTACTCCGAAGGCGGCGATAACGAACGCTTAATGCAGGAGCAAAATAAGGGTCTCTCCTTTTAAAACCGATACAAAATCCCTTATGCGATGCGGCATAATGGGACCACATCAACAGGTTGGTGTGATTCCTTGAAAGAGATACAAATTTAATTTCGTCAGTACTCGCATCTTCGTCCAAGGCATACTCATGCTCTCCTATCATAAAGCTATGTTCAAATGGATCATTTAACGACAGCAACTGGGTTAACCTCATCGCCATATTTCGAACAACATCTACTCGCTCAGGCGGGAGATACTTATAAAGCATGACTTCTACTCCTCACAAAAAGAACCGGCCCTCCTTAATAGAGCCGACCACATCTTCACACCTCCGAATACAAAATTATAATTTAGCTGCGTACCGCACATTATTTATGAACGTAACATTGAGATATGCCGGCTCAAGCGAAACGTAAGTCCCGTTATTTTGCGCAAACTCTCTCAGATGACGATTACATCCGATATCCCAGCTCACAACCTCTATTTTCCACTTCTTCTTAACGGCGCGCTCTAACTGCTTTATAAAACCCTTTCCATCCATGAACCCGTTCCCATCGCCAGTTAGTAAAACTATCGTTCCCGGCTCATCTGCGTCTGTAATCCTCTCAAGCATCGCTAGGTGTATAGATTGATCTACCGCTATCTCTGAACCAGTCAGAGCCCCTCGCTGCTGTGTTTCAACCTTCGCGCCCAACTTCTCAAATTTGCCCCATAGTTCGTCATTATTTGGAGGAAGAGAACCGCCCACGAACGCGTACTCAACATCTCGTCCTCCTACAACGTGGGAGAAAAGATTTGCAAAGTGGATGCGAAATGCACTTTCATTCCCCGGTTCTCGCTCCGCACAGACGCGACGACCGACCAACCAGATGTTTGAGTTATCCCAGAAAACATTTATCGCCATGTGAGTTTCCTTTTCAGTAATTGGCGCAAGAGCGATAGCCCGGCTACGTGCCACCATTCTGATACTAGCAACATTTTCAGTTTTCAGCTCGCGTAGAGACGCATCAATTGACAGTCCATAGCTGATCCAATCGCGTAGTGAAGCTTTGACTCATCATCTCTCTACGCATGCCCCAATCAGGGTTGACGGGCACGCTGGCTGATCGAAGTGTCCCCCTCCCCCATCGCCCATTGATCTGGTCCAACACTGACATTAGTTTCGTGGCGTCGGCTGGTTGGGAGGTGGCAAATAGGTCGTCGGTGTACTCCCCTTGCTGACAAAGATTCATCAACAGCACCTCAGCCTTGCTGTACTTGAAGCCAGGCCGAAACACTCGGTCGAGAGCGTCCACCGCAGCCTTGGTCAGCAGCCGCACATCATCAG
Organism: Pseudomonas sp. Z1-29; assembly: GCF_051131995.1. Taxonomy (NCBI): domain Bacteria; kingdom Pseudomonadati; phylum Pseudomonadota; class Gammaproteobacteria; order Pseudomonadales; family Pseudomonadaceae; genus Pseudomonas; species Pseudomonas sp. Z1-29. Next base: position 4,371,689 of record NZ_CP071645.1, read on the forward strand.
TGGGGTAAGGCATGTCGATCAGCACGCCGTTGGCGTACTTCGCCTCCTCCGGGTTGAACATGCCGGTGCGGATGCTGACGCGGATCACCTTGCCCTGCTACCCGTCGATAGCATCACCTCGGTGCTGCTGCGCAAAATCGTAGCCAGCACTGAATGGAAATCGCCGGGCGTTAAGCGCTCGGCAATCCAGCGACTCACTACAGTGTTCAGTACCGCCGTCAAAGATGGGCTGATCAATCGCAACCCGGTCGAGTCCATCGAGCTTCCCGTGAAAACGAAAAAGCCCATCGACCCCTTCACGGTGGCGGAAGCCAACGCCATCATCGAACACCTCTATAAGACGCTGACCCATTCGATGCGGATCTACGCGGCTTACTTCGAGTTCGCCTTCTATACCGGTATGCGCCCTAGCGAGATAGCAGCCCTTCGCTGGGGCGAGGTAGACAAGGACAAGCGCCTAGCCAATGTGTGTCGGATCGTCGCGGACTATAAGATCGAGGAGCGCACCAAAACCCGCAATGAACGGCAAGTCATGCTCAACAGCCGTGCCCTGCACGCCATTGAGGTAGCCGGGCAAATCGCCGAGCAACGTGCGAAACAGAGCCGTAGGAAGCACGCCAAATCACCCTATGTGTTCCCGCCAACGAAAAATTTTGAGTTCATCCAGCAGTCCAGCGTCACCGACAAGCACTTCCAGGCCGCACTGACCGAATTAGAGATTCGCGCCCGTCGGCAATACAACTGCCGACACACATACGCTACCATGTGCCTCATGGCGGGGATGAATCCCGCATTTATTGCCACTCAGTTGGGTCACAGCGTTCAGATGTTACTTACAACTTATGCCCGATGGATAAACTCCAATACCGACTGGAATGAGCTTAGTAAATTAGAAAACAATATTAATAGCTTTAATGCTAAGCAATAGAATTACCTAATTCAACCCTTAAACGCCTCAACCGCTTCACACCAAGGTCCGCTTGAAACCGCTGGGACAGTAGCCGCTGGCTGCCTTGAGTTTAGTTTTACCTTCTGGATCAAGAAGGCCGAGGCGGTTAAAACATCCCTTCGCACCTCAACATCACAATTATTATAAACATTTTCTAATATAACAGTGTAGGCATCCGACTCATCTGCTCTAAACGTATACGACGTGCTACAGCTTCGGGGACGAAAATTCGCTCCATCAAAGGTGCTACCGACGTATTTAATATAAATAGTCTGATACGGCTTTTTTTCCAATGACACCGTAATATTTCTTTGGGAAGAATTAACCACAATAGATTTAATGCCAAAGCAATCATAACTTTCTTCAAAATAGACAGCTGTAAGCTTATCCTGAGAGGAGCGATTTATTATGTCTAAGGTAATACTATCTTGAGGTTTTTTTTCTGTTTTAACATTAACAGCACAACCACCCAAGCAAACAACAGTACACAACGTAAGCGCAGCAATTTTCTTCAACATGGATTCCGTTCCTAAAGGGATTGGCATGGATGGCTATAGGCTATCAGCCTCCCCCCTCTCTGTCTCTATCGATACGAACAGACCGGATGATCGCGCAGACAGAGAAGCCTCTTCACCCGATGAGATTGGATGAATAGCTCCGGTCGGCAATACAACTACAGGCACACATACGCTACCATGTGCCTCATGGCGGGTATGAACCCTGCGTTTATTGCCACTCAGCTGGGTCTCAGCGTTCAGATACTGCTCTCGACCTATGCCCGATGGATCAACTCCAGCACCGACTGGGGCGAACTCGGGAAATTCGAAAACAGCTTGATTGGTACAAAATTGGTACAGACAGAACAAGTACCCTTCTGAAACCCTTATGGAATCAGCCTCTGTGACACTGGAACAGAATTACACCGCGATCCTCGGGCAACTCGGCGAGGACGTTTCCCGCGAGGGCCTGCTCGACACGCCCAAGCGCGCTGCCAAGGCCATGCAGTACCTTTGCCGCGGTTATGAACAGACCCTGGAAGAAGTCACCAACGGTGCCTTGTTCAGCTCCGACAACAGCGAAATGGTGCTGGTCAAGGACATCGAGTTGTACTCGCTGTGCGAGCACCACCTGTTGCCTTTCATCGGCAAGGCCCATGTGGCCTACATCCCGAGTGGCAAGGTGCTGGGCCTGTCGAAAGTCGCGCGTATCGTCGATATGTATGCGCGTCGCCTGCAGATCCAGGAAAACCTCAGCCGCCAGATCGCCGATGCGGTCCAGCAGGTGACGGGGGCCATGGGCGTGGCGGTGGTGATCGAGGCCAAGCACATGTGCATGATGATGCGCGGTGTGGAAAAACAGAATTCTTCGATGATCACGTCGGTGATGCTCGGTGAATTCCGTGAAAACGCGGCGACTCGCATGGAATTCCTCAGCCTGATCAAGTAACGCGATGCATCAAGAAAACCGGCATTGATCGCCGGTTTTTTTTTCGCCTGGCAAAAATCAGGTAAGCTGCGCGCCCTCTTCTTCCCTGCTTCGAGGCTTGCACCGTGATCGTCAAAGCGCTTCGAGTTGGTCTGGGCCAGCTCATCATCTTCATCGATTTCATCACTCGCCCCGGCAAGAAAAAGCGCTCGGCCGAAGCCCAGGCGCAAGTCGACCAGGCGGCCCGCAGCCTGACGCTTTATCAGTTCCATGCCTGCCCGTTCTGCGTGAAGACCCGCCGCGCCCTGCACCGCCTCAACGTGCCCGTGGCGCTGCGCGATGCGAAAAACAACGAGCAGGATCGCCAGACTCTGCTGGAACAGGGTGGCCGGATCAAGGTGCCTTGCCTGCGCATTGAAGAGAATGGCGAGACCACCTGGATGTATGAATCCAATGTGATCATTGATTATCTGGATAAGCGGTTTTCGGCGGTCTGAGGGTTTGTGCTGGGATTGATGGCCCTTTCGCGAGCAGGCTCGCTCCCACAGGAGGCCGGTGTTGATTACAAGTTTGCAATCACCCAGAGATCCGTGTGGGAGCGAGCCTGCTCGCGAAGAGGCCGGTCGATCCAACCCAAGCCTCAAGCCGCCTCGGCAGCCAAAGCCCCCCGCACCACCCCCGCCAGTCGCCTGAGCCCTTCATCCAGCCGCGCCGGATCGATATGGCTGAAATTCAACCGCAAGTGCCCGGGATGCTTGTCCGGCTCGGGAAAAAACGGTTCTCCTGGCATGAACGCCACGTCCTCCTCCAGGGCTGCGGCAAGCAAGGTCCGGGTATCCAGCGGTTGCTTGAGGGTCAGCCAGAAAAACAGCCCGCCCTGGGGCACGTTCCAGTCGGCGATGTCGGCGAAATGCTTTTGCAGCGCGGCCTGGAACCTGTCGCGGCGATCCCGGTAGAAATCCCTCAATTCACTCAAATGGCTGCGGTACTGCTCGGTGCCGATCCATTGCAACGCCTGCCACTGGCCGATGCGATTGGTGTGCAGGTCCGCTGACTGCTTGAGCCGTAGCAAATGCGGGAACAGGTCCGGGCTGGCAATCAGGTAACCCACACGCAACCCAGGCAGCAGCGTCTTCGACACCGTGCCGGTGTAGATCCAGCTGGCCTTTTTCAAACGGCTGGCAATTGGCGTGGCGCTGCCGCCATCGAAGGTCAGTTCGCGATAGGGCTCGTCCTCCACCAGCGTCACGCCGAACTCGTCCAGCAGTGCCGCGACTGCATCGCGCTTGGCCTCGCTGTAGCGTACCGCCGAAGGGTTCTGGAACGTTGGGATCAGGTAGATGAACGCCGGTCGATGCTGCTGCAGCCGGGCCCGCAATTGCTCAAGGTCCGGGCCATCCGCTTCAAGGGGCACGGTGATGCAATTGGCGCCGAACAACTGGAAAATCTGTAGAGCCGCAAGGTAGGTCGGCGCTTCGAGCAGGATCTCGGTGCCGACGTCAATGTGCAGCTTTGCCGCCAGATCGAGGGTTTGCTGGGAACCGCTCACGACCAATACCTGACCGGCCTCACAAGCCAGGCCCAACGATCGCGCCTGCGCTGCCAGCGCTTCACGCAAGGCCGGCTCACCTTCGCTCATGCCGTATTGGCCCATGGACAGCGGCATGTCCTCCCACTGCACCTTCGGCAGCATGGCTTCGGCCGGCAGGCCGCCGGCAAACGACATCACTTCCGGGCGCTGCGCCGCGGCGAGAATTTCCCGGATCAAAGAACTTTTGAGGCGCGAGACACGTTCGGAAAAAGCCATGGGGTCACCTGTAGCAAGGCGTCGGAAAAATGAGTCAAACTGTTTGACCGAAATTACCGCGCCGCCTCTGGAAACGTCAATATGCTTGACCTTAAAAATCCGACCTCCCAACAAATGGCCATGGAAGCGTTCTTCTTCGGTTATCAGGCGTTCACCGCCAAAGCCGATGAAATGCTTGAGCGCCGGGGCTTGAGCCGCGTGCATCAGCGCATCGTTTTTTTCATTGCCCGTTATCCATCATTGAGTGTGAAGGAGCTGCTGGCGCTGCTTGGCGTGAGCAAACAGGCATTGAACATGCCGCTGCGGCAATTGATGGAAATGCATTTGGTGAACAGCGTTGCCTCCGAGGCCGACAAGCGCAAGCGGCTGCTGGAACTGACCGCCGAGGGCGCGCGCTTTGAACAGGCGTTACGGCGCGAGCAGGTGAAATTGCTTGAACGGGTGTTTGCCGAGGCGGGGGAAGCGGCGGTGGATGGGTGGCTGGCGGTGAATCTGGGGTTGGGGAAATCCAGCGACTAGCGAACTCGTTTAGCCATGCGGCCCCTTCGCGAGCAGGCTCGTTCCTACAGTGATCTCGTTGAACATGGCATTTGTGTTCGACAAGGCTCCTCATGTGGGAGCGAGCCTGCTCGCGAAGGCGTCTTCAAGAACGATATATCCCTATGCACAGATTTTTCGTCAACAAAACAGAAAACATTATTTGCTTTATTTGTATACAAAAGCATAATTCGCTTCGTGCGAGTTCCTGACCAAAAGGTCAACTACTTCGCCAGCCTTACCGCCTCAATGCCTCGCAGCCCTCCTCAGGGAGCACGCGGTGCTGAAATAACAATAAGACTCTTGAGGAGTACTCGCTGTGGAAAGCCGCAAACCCGAAGCCCAGACCCTGGACCTTTCGCCGCCACTACGCAGTGGCTGGCTGGAGCGAATCTTCAAACTCAGCTTGCATGGCACCACGGTGAAGACCGAGCTGATCGCCGGCCTGACGACCTTCATCACCATGGCCTACATCATCTTCGTCAACCCCAACATCATGGCCGACGCGGGCATTGATCACGGCGCTGCGTTCGTCGCTACGTGCATTGCCGCCGCCCTGGGTTGCCTGTTGATGGGCCTGTATGCCAATTGGCCGGTAGGCCTGGCGCCGGGCATGGGCCTGAACGCTTTTTTTACCTACACGGTCGTCGGGACCATGGGCTACAACTGGGAAACCGCGCTGGGCGCGGTGTTCGTTTCCGGGGTGTTGTTCATGTTCCTGACCCTGTCGCGGGTGCGTGAGTGGTTGCTCAACAGCATTCCGGTGAGCCTGCGCTACGCCATGGGCGCGGGGGTCGGACTTTTCCTCGGGCTGATCGGCCTGAAGACCGCCGGTATCATCGTCGACAGCCCGGCGACACTGATCAAGCTGGGTTCCTTGCATGAGCCAGGACCGCTGCTGGCCGCCGTGTGTTTCCTGATGATCGCCGTGCTGAGCTACCACCGTGTGTTCGGCGCGATCCTGATCAGCATCATTGCCGTGACCCTGGCCGGTTGGGGCCTGGGACTGGTGCAATACAACGGCGTGATGTCGACGCCGCCGAGCCTGGCTCCGACCTGGATGGCGATGGACGTCGCTGGCGTGTTCAACGTCAGCATGATCAGTGTGGTACTGGCCTTCCTGTTCGTGCATATGTTCGACACCGCCGGCACCTTGATGGGCGTCGCCCAACGCGCTGGCCTGGTAAAGCCCGACGGCAAGATCGAAAACCTGTCCAAGGCCCTCAAGGCCGACAGCGCCTCCAGCGTATTCGGCGCGATGGTCGGTGTTCCGCCGGTGACCAGCTACGTGGAAAGCGCGGCCGGCGTCGCAGCCGGCGGCCGCACGGGACTTACGGCGGTGACGGTCGGTGTGCTATTTATTGCCGCCATGTTCTTTGCCCCGCTGGCCGGGATGATTCCTGCCTATGCAACGGCCGGCGCCTTGATTTATGTGGCCATGCTGATGATGGGCGGCATGGCCCACATCGAGTGGGACGAAGCGACCGACAGTATTCCAGCCATCGTCACCGCCATCATGATGCCGCTGACCTTCTCGGTCGCCGATGGCATCGCGCTGGGTTTCATCACCTACGTGGTACTCAAGGCCGGCACCGGTAAACACAAGGAAATATCCGTCAGCCTGTGGGTGCTCTGCGCGATCTTTATCGCCAAGTTCATCTTCTTGTAAGCGGGCCCCGTCTGTATCCGCCTCACCCCGTCGGGTGAGGCTTTTGTGCATCAGGAGCAAAGCAATGAATCTGGAAACCTGGTTGTTGTTCAGTGGCGCCGCCTTGGTGGTGATCCTCATCCCCGGCCCGCTGTCGCTGCTGATGATCAGCAACAGCCTCAACTACGGTCTGCGCCGTTCTTATCCGGCGTTCCTCGGTGGGGTGGTCGCCTCGATCTGCCTGTTGAGCGCCTCAGCGCTGGGGCTCGGGGCGCTGTTGCTGGCTTCGGAACAATTGTTCAGCGCCCTGAAAATTGTCGGCGCGCTGTATCTGTTCTACCTCGCCTGGCAGAGCTGGCAGCAATCGCACCAGCCATCCCAGGGCGCCGAAGTGCCCCAGGCTACCGCCACTCCAAGGTTTCGCGCGCTGTTCGGCCGGGCATTCGTGCTGGGCGCGAGCAACCCGAAAGACATCCTCTTCTTCGCGGCGTTCCTGCCGCAATTCCTGAGCGCCGAGCAGCCATTCCTGCCGCAACTGCTGATCATGATCGCCACCTGGACCGTGCTCGACCTGCTGTGCAAGCTGGCCTATGGCCTGGGTGCCCACGGCGCCGCCCGGTATCTGCGTACCGGCAAGGGTCAGAGCTGGTTCAACCGGGTCAGTGCGGGGTTGTTCAGTGGGGCGGGGGCGGCTTCTTTGTTGAGCCGCTGAAAAGCAAAAGCTTCGCGAGCAGGCTCGCTCCCACACTGGATTACTGGTGTTCACGAAACCTTGTGGGAGCGAGCGAAGGCGGCCTCGAAGACAAGCTCTTTTTCAAGGCCAAAAAAAGCCCGCAGTGTGAGCGGGCTAAAAACCAAAGAAGCTCTATGCGCAGTCGCTTCCAGGGCAAGGCAGCTGCTTGGGGGCTCAGCTGCCTCGATAGGTTGAATAGGCGTAAGGCGAAATCAGCAGGGGCACATGGTAATGCTCCTGCTCCTGCGAAATACCGAAGCGCAGCACCACCACATCAAGGAACGCCGGCTCGGCCAATTGCACGCCACGGGCGCGGTAGTAGTCGCCGGCGTGGAATTGAATCTGATAGACCCCGCTGCGGTAGTCATCCCCTTGCAGAAGCGGTGCGTCGCAACGGCCATCGCTGTTGGTCAATGCGCTGGCGACCAGCTGCATTTGCGAACCTTCGACGCGGTACAGCTCGATCCTGATCGAGCTGCCCGGACAACCGTGTGCAGCATCCAAAACGTGTGTAGTCAGACGTCCCATTGATTGTGCGTGCCTTGCCGCAAGGCGACCAGGCACGGCGCCTCCTGAGTCAGTTGAAAGACAGGCCGCACCATTGTGAAGCATTAACGCTGCGGCAATTTTCGAATTAAGACACTTTAAACATAAATTGTACACAATAAAAAATGAATTTTTCTCTTGCACGGCGCCTGACGATGGTTCCGCCCGACTCCCGGTCCGCCCCTGCTTCGACAAAGGCTTGTGAAGGGTAAATTGACCAAGTGGGCAGATTTCTTGCAGTGTAGACAAACCGACGGTCGCGGTGAAAAATGCAAAAAACAGGCTTACAAGTCGAATATAAAGTTGTATACAATCAGTCCATCGTCGTGACGCCAGCCTGTGATCCACCCCCATGGCGCCACCTACATGGTTCGAAGAAGAAGGAAGACTGCAGTGAGCGCTGACTACCCACGCGACCTGATCGGTTACGGCAGTAACCCTCCCCACCCGCAATGGCCGGGCAATGCCCGAATCGCCCTGTCTTTCGTACTCAACTATGAGGAAGGCGGCGAGCGCAACATCCTGCATGGCGATCGTGAGTCCGAAGCGTTCCTCTCGGAAATGGTTTCGGCGCAACCGTTGCTGGGCGAGCGCAACATGAGCATGGAGTCGCTGTACGAGTATGGCAGCCGTGCCGGCGTCTGGCGGATCCTCAAGCTGTTCAAGCAATTCGATATCCCGCTGACTATCTTCGCCGTGGCCATGGCCGCCCAGCGCCATCCGGACGTAATCCGCGCCATGGTCGCCGCCGGCCATGAAATATGCAGCCACGGCTATCGCTGGATCGACTACCAGTACATGGATGAAGCGCAGGAGCGCGAACACATGCTCGAAGCGATCCGCATCCTCACCGAACTTACCGGCGAGCGGCCGTTAGGCTGGTACACCGGCCGCACCGGCCCCAATACCCGGCGATTGGTCATGGAAGAAGGCGGCTTTCTCTATGACAGCGACACCTACGACGACGACCTGCCGTACTGGGAGCCGAACAACCCCACCGGCAAGCCGCACCTGGTAATCCCTTACACACTCGACACCAATGACATGCGCTTCACCCAGGTGCAGGGTTTCAACAAGGGTGACGACTTCTTCCAGTACCTCAAGGATGCCTTCGACGTACTGTATGCCGAAGGCGCCGAAGCACCGAAGATGTTGTCCATCGGCCTGCATTGCCGCCTGATCGGCCGCCCTGCCCGCCTCGCCTCCCTCAAGCGTTTCCTGGAATACGTCAAGGGCCACGAACAGGTGTGGTTCAGCCGCCGGGTCGACATTGCACGCCACTGGCAGCAGACCCACCCGTATCCGGGAGTTTCGAAATGACTGCCTTCCAGACCCTCAAGCCTTCCAGCCTGAGCCGCGAAGCGTTCGTCAAAGCCTTCGCCGACATCTACGAACATTCGCCATGGGTGGCCGAAAAGGCCTTCGACCTGGGCCAGGATCCCTCGATCGACCAGATCGAAACCCTGCACCAGCGCATGAGCGACATCCTGTTGAGTGCCGACCACGCCAGCCAGCTGGCGCTGATCAACGCTCACCCGGACCTGGCCGGCAAAGCCGCCGTCCAGGGCCAACTGACCGAAGCCAGCACCAACGAACAGGCTGGCGCCGGTATTCACCAATGCACGGCCGAAGAGTTCCAGCGCTTCACCGAGCTGAACGAGGCCTACAAGGCCAAGTTCAAGTTTCCCTTCATCATGGCGGTAAAAGGCAGCAACCGGCACCAGATCCTTGCCGCGTTCGAAACGCGCATTCACCACTCGGCGGATGCCGAATTCAAATGCGCATTGGCAGAGATCAACAAGATCGCGTTGTTCCGATTACTGACCCTTTAGCGAGCAGCACCTCAAGACCAGGTCCTGCAAGCATCCCCAGCCAACTTATCAAAGGCAGACAAGAAGAATGAAAGCTTACGCCGTACCGTTCGAGAAATTCGTCAACCTGGCCGACGCCCGCCTGGGCACCAGGATCATTTCGGTGACCGATGACTGGTTCGCCGATGCCAACCGCCTGTTCCAGCCGACCCCGGCCGTGTGGAAGGAGGGTGTGTTCGACGATAACGGCAAATGGATGGACGGCTGGGAGTCGCGCCGCAAGCGTTTCGAAGGCTACGACAGCGCGGTGATCCGCCTGGGCGTGCCGGGCTCGATCAAGGGCGTGGATATCGACACCTCGTTCTTCACCGGTAATTACCCACCGTCGGCCTCCCTGGAAGCCTGTTTCCTGGCTGAAGGCGAGCCGGATGAAAACACCCAGTGGACCGAAGTGCTGTCGGCCGTCGAGCTGAAGGGCGACAGCCACCACTACCACGAAATCAGCAATGACCAGGCGTTCAGCCATCTGCGCTTCAATATCTATCCGGACGGTGGCGTGGCCCGCCTGCGGATCTACGGGGTTCCATACCGCGACTGGTCCGCGGTCGGCGACAACGAACAGATCGACCTGGCCGCCGCCCTCAACGGTGGCCGTGCCCTGGCCTGCTCCGATGAACACTTCGGCCGCATGAGCAACATCCTCAACCCGGGCCGTGGCGTGAACATGGGCGACGGCTGGGAAACCGCCCGTCGGCGCACCCCCGGCAATGACTGGGTGATCGTCGCCCTGGGCCATGCCGGCATTGTTGAGAAAGTCGTCGTCGATACCCTGCACTTCAAGGGCAACTACCCGGACAGCTGCTCGATCCAGGGCGCGTTCGTCAAAGGCGGCACCGACAGCCAGATCGAAACCCAGTCGCTGTTCTGGCGCGAACTGCTGCCGAGCCAGAAGCTGGAAATGCACGCCGAACACACCTTCGCCGAGCAGATCAAGGCGCTGGGGCCGATCACGCACATCCGCCTGAACGTGTTCCCGGACGGTGGCGTGAGCCGCCTGCGGGTATTGGGCAAGGTCGCTAAATAGCAGTGAAGCCAATCGCGAGCAGGCTCGCTCCCACAGGGGTATGCGGTCAAATGTGGGAGCGAGCCTGCTCGCGATAGCAATAGAACAGACAACAACGAATTCAAGGTTAAGAAGACCAGCATGCGCACACTCAAGATCGAGCCATTGACCAAAGAAGCCTTCGCCCCGTTCGGTGACGTGATCGAAACCGACGGCAGCGATCACTTCATGATCAACAACGGTTCGACCATGCGCTTCCACCGCCTGGCGACGGTCGAGACCGCCACGCCGGACGACCACGCGATCATCAGCATCTTCCGCGCCGACGCGCTGCAGATGCCGTTGACCGTGCGCATGCTGGAGCGCCATCCGCTGGGCAGCCAGGCCTTCATTCCGCTGCTCGGCAACCCCTTTCTGATCGTGGTCGCGCCACTTGGCGATGCACCTGTATCAGGCTTGGTCCGCGCCTTCGTCACCAACGGCAGGCAGGGCATCAATTACCATCGCGGCGTCTGGCACCACCCGGTGCTGACGATCGAAAAGCGGGATGACTTCCTGGTGGTTGATCGCAGTGGCACAGGCAACAACTGCGATGAACATTTTTTCCAAGAGGATGAGTATTTGATCCTCGCCCCCCACCAGCGGACGGAGTGAAAACTGCTGCGCTCGGCAATACTGCGTTGAAAACAGACTCGAAATGCTCATTGACTAAAGTCAACTCCGCTTTCTCGCCAGTTTTCGCCTTGTCTTGCCTTCGCTCGCTACGTTTTCACACCGTCCCCAAGAGAAGGTCCGATCACCCGAAGACAAGGGTGACGGGCGAGAGGTAAAGACTGTGGAAGCACATATGCTGGAATGGCTGAACCTGAGCGTGCGCTGGGTTCACATGATCACTGGCGTGGCCTGGATCGGCGCGTCGTTCTACTTCGTCTGGCTGGAAAACAACCTCAATCGCGTCAATCCCCGGAGCGGCCTGGCCGGTGATTTATGGGCCATCCACGGTGGCGGCATCTACCACCTGGAAAAATACAAACTCGCGCCGCCGTCCATGCCGGACAACCTGCACTGGTTCAAATGGGAAGCCTATTTCACCTGGATGTCGGGCATCGCCCTGCTGTGCCTGGTGTTCTATTGGAACCCGACCGTCTACCTGCTGGCTCCCGGCAGCAGCCTGAGCGGCGCCGAGGGTGTTGCCCTGGGCATCGGTTCACTGTTCGTTGGCTGGTTCGTCTATTCGGCACTCTGCGACTCGGCACTCGGCAAGCGCCCCGCCCTGCTCGGCCTGATTCTGTTCGTGCTGTTGATCGCCGCGGCCTACGGCTTCAGCAAGGTGTTCAGCGGTCGCGGCGCCTACCTGCATGTCGGCGCCGTCATCGGTACGATCATGGTCGGCAACGTGTTCCGCATCATCATGCCGGCACAGCGCGCCTTGGTGGCGGCCATCGCCGAGAACCGCACGCCTGACCCGGCGTTGCCGGCCAAGGGCCTGCTGCGTTCGCGCCACAACAACTACTTCACCCTGCCGGTGCTGTTCATCATGATCAGCAACCACTTCCCGAGCACCTACGGCAGCCAATACAACTGGCTGATCCTGGCCGGGATCGCCGTGGCGGCCGTGTTGGTGCGTCATTACTTCAACACTCGCCATGACAGCAACCGGTTCGCCTGGACGCTGCCGGTCGGCGCCCTGGCGATGATCTGCCTGGCTTACGTCACCGGGCCCAAGCCAATGCCAACGGCACCGGAAGTCGCCAAGACTCCTGGCGTGATCGAGTATCAACCGTTGCCGGAAACCGCGGTGGGCGGCGGGGCCAAACCGGCCACGGCGCCAGCCGCTCCGGCAACGGCGCCCGCCCAGGCGTCCAGTGCGCAGAGCCCGTCATTTGAAAAGGTCCACAGCGTGATCCAGGAGCGCTGCTCGGTCTGTCATTCGGCCAAGCCCACCAGTCCGCTGTTCAGCGCAGCGCCGGGCGGGGTGATCTTCGATACGCCGCAGCAGATCCAGCAACAGGCCGCACGCATCCAGGCCCAGGCCGTGACCACCCAGATCATGCCCTTGGGCAACATCACCCAGATGACCCAGCAGGAACGTGACCTGATCGGCGCCTGGATCACCCAGGGCGCACGCACCAACTAGTCCGGCCAGACACACCCCGCTCCACCCGCAATACCGCAGACAGGCAGGCCGGCACACGACCGGTCGCCCGTCAGCGGCCGCCTGCGCCTCAACAATAAGAACAAGAGGAAAGCTTTATGCATGCGCTCCATCGTCACGCCTCCAGATGCGCCGTCGCAGCGCACTTGAGTCGCTCCAGGCAAGTCCGTATCCTGCGCGGCCGTTCAAACCCGGACACCTCAAAATAATCATCAGGTCCTGAGCGACCCACCGACTTTCAGCCACTGCCACAAACAAAAAGCTGACCGAACGGATGTTTTGTCCGTGGAGAAAGGCGCCACACCAGAGCGCTGACGACAACAACGCGGTACCACTTACCTTTGGGAGCAAACCGAATGAAACGTACGTGCACCAGCCTGATACTCGCAGGAACGTTGCTCGCCGGCAGCCAAGCCATGGCCGGCGATCTGTTGCAGTGGCAGAACAACAGCCTGAGTTACCTCTACGGCAAGGATTTCCAGATCAATCCGCGTATCCAGCAGACCGTGACGTTCGAACACGCCGATGCCTGGGCCTACGGCGACAACTTCTTCTTCCTCGACCGGATCTTCTACAACGGCGAGGACGACAGCAATTCCGGCCCGAACACCTACTACGGCGAGTTCAGTCCGCGCCTGTCGTTCGGCAAGATCTTTGATCAAAAGCTCGAACTGGGCCCGGTCAAGGACGTGCTGCTGGCGATGACCTATGAGTTTGGCGAAGGTGACAACGAGTCCTACCTGATCGGCCCGGGTTTCGACCTGGCGATTCCCGGCTTCGATTACTTCCAGCTGAACTTCTACAACCGCCAGACCGAAGGCTCGCGGGCGGGCGACAACGTCTGGCAGATCACCCCGGTCTGGGCCGTCACCGTCCCGGTGGGTTCATCCGACATTCTGTTCGATGGGTTCATCGACTGGGTCGTCGACAACGACAGCAACGCCAAGGGCACGTACCACGCCAACCTGCATATCGTCCCGCAGATCAAATATGACCTGGGCAAGGCGTTGAAGCTCGGCGCCAAGCAGCTGTACGTGGGCGTGGAATACGACTACTGGAAGAACAAGTACGCCATCGAGGACAGCGAAAGCTTCAAGACCAACCAGAGCAATACCAGCCTGCTGGTCAAATATCATTTCTGACCCGGCGGCATGAAATGAAAAAGCCGGACACAAGGTCCGGCTTTTCATTTGCGGGCTTATTCAGCCGCTGGCGCCTCGGGCTTGCGGCGTTTGAGCGGGGCCATGCCGTCCTTGCTGACCAGCGATGGCGCGTCGCTCTTCGGGCGGTTGGCGGTCTTGCGCTTGGTCGGAGCCTTGGCGCCGGTTTTCTTCTTGTCGCCCTTGGCGTCGACCTTTTTCTTCTTCACGCCAACGGCCTTGCCCGACGCCTTGACCTTTTTCGGTCCGCCGTAGGTGCCTTTGACTTCCTTGATGGTGCGGCGCTCGAAGCTCTGCTTGAGGTAGCGCTCGACGCTCGACATCAGGTTCCAGTCGCCGTGGCAGATCAGCGAGATCGCCAGGCCATCGTTGCCGGCGCGACCGGTGCGGCCGATGCGGTGCACGTACTCGTCGCCGCTGCGGGGCATGTCGAAGTTGATGACCATGTCCAGGCCTTCGACGTCCAGGCCACGGGCCGCGACGTCGGTGGCAACCAGGATTTTCACACCGCCCTGCTTGAGGCGGTCGATGGCCAGCTTGCGGTCCTTCTGGTCTTTCTCGCCGTGCAGCACGAACGCCTTGTATTCCTGGGCGACGAGACGACCGTAGATGCGGTCGGCCATGGCCCGGGTGTTGGTGAACACGATGGCTTTTTCGTAGGTCTCGTTGGCCAGCAACCAATTCACAATCTGCTCTTTGTGCTGGTTGTGGTCAGCGGTGATGATCTGCTGGCGAGTCGTGGAGTTCAGCTGGCTGACCGCGTTGAGCTGCAAGTGCTCAGGGTTGTTCAGGACCTTGGCGATCATCTCGCGCAGGCCCGAACCGCCAGTGGTGGCGGAGAACAGCATGGTCTGCTGGCGATTGACACATTCATCCACCAGGCGCTGCACGTCTTCGGCAAAACCCATGTCCAGCATGCGGTCGGCTTCGTCCAGCACCAGCACTTCGACTTCCTTGAGGTCGAGGTTGCCGGCGTTCAGTTGCTCGATCATCCGCCCCGGCGTGCCGATCAGGATATCCGGCACCTTGCGCAGCATGGCGGCCTGGACCTTGAAATCTTCCCCGCCGGTGATCAGGCCGGACTTGATGAAGGTGAACTGCGCGAAGCGTTCCACTTCCTTCAAGGTCTGCTGGGCCAGCTCGCGGGTCGGCAGCAGGATCAGGGTCTTGATGCTGACGCGGACCTTGGCCGGGCCGATCAGGCGATTGAGGATCGGCAGCACGAACGCAGCGGTCTTGCCGCTGCCGGTCTGCGCCGTCACCCGCAGGTCACGCCCTTGGAGCGCGAGCGGAATAGCCGCTGCCTGCACCGGCGTTGGCTCGACAAATTTAAGCTCGGCCACGGCTTTGAGCAGGCGTTCGTGCAGGGCGAATTGGGAAAACACGGGTGCTACCTCGAAGAAATGCAAAAAAACAGCTGCATAGGTTACCGGTTTCGAGCGCGCAGGCCGAGTTTCTTTATACAAACGGCTGTAAATCAGTGTGTTTTCAGGAACGGATTTGTCATCAACGGTCACTTCGTTACGCTTAAATGCTCTAATTCGCCCATCGCGTTCATAGAAGACCGTCTCGTCCATGGATATCAAACAATTCTGGCTCAACCTTCAGGATTTCTGGGGTGCCCTGGATCAGCACCCGCTCCTGCATTCCAGCCTGGCCCTGGCCCTGCTGCTGGCGATCGCGCTGGTGCTCGGACGCGTGGCGCGTTACCTGATCCTGCACGGCGCCAAGCTGATCGGCCGCCAGCCGGCCCTGCACTGGGTCAACGACCTGCGCCAGAACAAAGTCTTTCATCGCCTGGCGCAGACGACGCCGTCGCTCATCATCCAGTTCGGCCTGCACCTGGTGCCCGGGCTGAGCAAGACCAGCATGGTTTTCCTCGGCAACGTCGCGCTGGCCTTCACCATCCTGTTCATGCTGCTCGCCGTCAGTGCCCTGCTCAGTGCGCTGCTGGACGTCTATGCCCGCACCGAACATGCCCGCACCCGCTCGATCAAGGGCTACGTGCAACTGACCAAAATGGTCCTCTACGTGTTCGGCGCGATCATCATCGTCGCCACGCTGATCGACCGTTCGCCGCTGTTGCTGCTGTCAGGCCTGGGTGCGATGTCGGCGGTGATCCTCCTGGTCTACAAGGACACGCTGCTGTCGTTCGTCGCCAGCGTGCAGTTGACCAGCAACGACATGCTGCGGGTCGGCGACTGGATCGAGATGCCCCAGGTGGGCGCCGACGGTGACGTGGTGGACATCACCCTGCACACGGTGAAAGTGCAGAACTTCGACAAGACCATCGTCTCGATCCCCACCTGGCGCCTGATGTCCGAATCGTTCAAGAACTGGCGCGGCATGCAGCAATCCGGCGGACGGCGGATCAAGCGCAGCCTGTTCATCGATGCCAGCGGCGTGCGCTTCCTGCACGACGAGGAAGAACAGCGCTTGACGCAGGTGCGCCTGCTGACCGATTACATCGGCCGCAAGCAGGCCGAGCTCAAGGCCTGGAACGAAGCCCAGGGCAACGTCGCGGCGATGTCGGCCAACCGCCGGCGGATGACCAACCTGGGCACTTTCCGCGCCTATGCCCTGGCCTATCTGAAAAGCCACCCGGAGATCCAACCGAACATGACCTGCATGGTCCGCCAGCTGCAGACCACTGCCCAGGGTATCCCGCTGGAAATCTACTGCTTCACCGGCACCACCGTGTGGGCCGACTACGAGCGCATCCAGGGGGATATCTTCGATTACCTGCTGGCGGTGATGCCAGAGTTCGGGCTGGGCTTGTACCAACAGCCGAGCGGTACGGACCTGCGGGCGGGGTTGCTGCCGGCGGTGTTGGGGGCAAGCCATATTCCGGAGCCGGAAAAGCAGGTGGTCTGAAGCCAACCCGATTCCCCTGTGGGAGCGAGCTTGCTCGCGATAGCGGTGCATCAGAAACATAGATGTTGACTGATAGTGCGCCATCGCGAGCAAGCTCGCTCCCACAGGGTTCAGGGTGAAGGGTCAATGTGAAGGCTGAGTCTGGCGTATCCCCAACCGACTGATCCACACCGCCGCGAGTATCACCGACCCACCCAGCAGCAACCGCCCCAACGCCTCATGCTGGTTCCAGATCAGCAGGTTCACCAGCAACCCCACCGGCACGTGCAGGTTGTTCATTACCGCCAATGTCCCGCCGTTCACCAGGCACGCGCCCTTGTTCCACCAATACAGCCCCAGCGCGGTGGAGACCAGGCCGAGGAATACCAGCACGCCCCATTGCAACGGCGCTTCAGGCCAGAAATCGGCCTTGCCGAACAGCAGGAAGGCCGGCAGCGCGACCATCAGCGCGCCTAGGTAGAAATAGCCGAAACGCCGATAGTGCGGCAGGTCGCTCGGGTGCCGTGCCACCAGGTGCTTGTACAACACTTGCCCGGCCGCGTAGGTGAAGTTCGCCAGTTGCAGCAGCAAAAAGCCCATGAAGAAATCCGGGTTGATCCGGTCATAACGAATCACCGCCGCGCCGGCCACCGCCACCAGCGCCGCAATCAAGGCCCAGGGGTTGAAACGTCGATTGAGTGCATCTTCGATCAAAGTCACGTGCAGCGGGGTGAGGATGGTGAACAACAGCACTTCCGGCACCGTCAGTACGCGGAAACTCAGGTAGAGGCAGACGTAGGTCACGCCGAACTGCAGGGCGCCGATCAACAGCATGCCGCGCATGAACGACGGCTCAACCTGGCGCCAGCGGGTCAGTGGAATGAACACCAGCCCCGCCAACACTACGCGCACCAGCACCGCGAAATAACTGTCGACATGCCCGGCCAGGTATTCGCCGATCAGGCTGAAGGAAAACGCCTGGATCAAGGTCACAAAAAGTAGATAGCCCATACCGCCCCTCGTTTCGAATGGCGGCGAAGATAGCGGTTTTTGGGGTTTGTCGCGAGTTACCCCAACACCGGGAACCTTGTGGGAGCGAGCCTGCTCGCGAAAGCGGAGTATCAGGCAACAGATGTATTGACTGACAGGATGCCTTCGCGAGCAGGCTCGCTCCCTCAGGGGATGTGTAGCGGTCACCAGATCGCAGGCAAAAAAAAGCCCGATCTCGCTTCAGCGTTCAATCGGGCGGCTGCACTCAGGAGCAATAAGTGCCAAGGGAGGTTCGATGCGCAAAACGGTTTGAAGGGAAGCGCCAAGTCACTAGAACACCTGGCGATTACCCGAGGATTAACGCTCAGGCCACTTGGGATAGCTTGGCGTTGGCCTGGTTCAGGCCCTTCTCCTGGAAGTCGCCGCCCAGGTTCATGCCTTCGGCATGGATGAAGGTCACGTCGTGGATACCGATGAAGCCCATGACTTGGCGCAGGTACGGTTCCTGGTGATCGGTGCTGCCACCGGCGTGAATGCCGCCGCGGGCGGTGAGCACGAAAGCGCGCTTGCCGGTCAATAGCCCCTGGGGACCGGTGGGGGTGTACTTGAAGGTCACGCCGGCGCGCAGCACGTGGTCGAGCCAGGCTTTCAAGGTGCTCGGGATGGCGAAGTTGTACATCGGCGCGGCCATCACCAGAACATCGGCGGCGAGCAGCTCATCGGTCAGCTGGTTGGAGCGCTCCAGGGAGGCGTTCTCGAGGTCGTTGCGCTGCTCGGTCGGTTTCATCCAGCCCCCCAGCAGATGGGCGTCCAGGTGCGGAACAGGGTTGACTGCCAGGTCGCGAACGCTGATCTCATCGGCCGGATGCGCGGCTTTCCACTGGCTGATGAAGGTCTGGGTCAGTTGACGGGAAACCGAGTCTTGCTGGCGGGCACTGCTTTCGATGATCAGAACGCGGGACATGGCTTGTAGGCTCCATCTGAGAATGTTGTAAGTCGATGGAGTGAAGGTTAAGCGCGATCATATCGATGAAAAAGCGCAAATAATTGCTGCAAAACATCGATTATTTCGTTTATAAGCGGAGCACGCCTTGTGACGCTGCCCCGCCGCTGGTTATTTCGGCTTGCAGGTCAGCTCGATGCGCAGCTTGATGATGTTGCGGTTGAACTTGGCGGTGGCGTTCTTGAACTTGCCGGCGGCGACTTCGATCTTGCGGGTTCGCGGCGCTTCGGGGCCGTTGCGAAACACCACGCTGCACGCCGCGTCGGTGCTGCCGTAGTTGTTGACCTGGATCGAGCCGATGTCGGCATCGGTGTCGTAGGCGGTGTAGTCGATGCTCAAGCCGTTGAGGTGTTTTTCCACGTCGATCGGGTAGGCAAAGGCACTCAGCGGCAGCAGGGCCAGCAGCGCACAACAGATTTTTTTCATTCGGCAGTCTCCACGAGGGGACCGCCAGCTTAGGACAAGAGGAGCTCAATATGAAAGCGCCCCGCGTGACCCTTGATCAATGGCGAACGTTGCAGGCGGTGGTGGACCATGGTGGTTTCGCCCAGGCCGCCGAAGTACTGCACCGCTCTCAGTCATCGGTGAGCTACACCGTGGCCCGCATGCAGGATCAGCTCGGCGTGCCGTTGCTGCGTATCGACGGACGCAAGGCCGTGCTGACCGAAGCCGGCGGCGTGCTGCTGCGCCGCTCCCGGCAACTGGTGAAACAGGCCAGCCAGCTGGAAGACCTGGCCCACCACATGGAGCAGGGTTGGGAAGCTGAAGTGCGCCTGGTGGTCGACGCGGCCTACCCCACTGCCCGCCTCGTCCGCGCCCTGACCGCATTCATGCCGCAGAGCCGGGGCTGCCGGGTAAGGCTGCGCGAAGAAGTCTTGTCCGGTGTCGAAGAGGTACTGCTCGAAGGCGTCGCCGACCTGGCCATCAGCGGCTTCAGCATTCCCGGTTACCTGGGCGCGGAACTGAGCGATGTCGAATTCGTCGCGGTGGCCCATCCCGAGCACGCCCTGCACCGACTCAACCGCGAGCTGACGTTCCAGGACCTGGAGAGCCAGCTGCAAGTGGTGATCCGCGACTCCGGTCGCCAGCAGCCGCGCGATGTCGGCTGGCTCGGCGCCGAACAGCGCTGGACCGTGGGGAGCCTGGCCACCGCCGCGACATTCGTCGGCAGCGGCCTGGGCTTTGCCTGGCTGCCCCGGCACATGATCGAGCGAGAACTCAGGGAGGGCACGCTCAAACGTCTACCCTTGGATCAGGGCGCCAGCCGCAACCCGAGCTTCTACCTGTATTCGAACAAGGAAAAGCCCCTGGGACCGGCCACGCAGATTCTCATCGAGCTGCTGCGCACCTTCGATACCGCGCCGCTGGATGCGCCGTTCGCTGCCCCTGAACAAGCCTGACAAGGATCTCGCCGATGGCCTTTTTCGAACATGAAGGTTGCAGCCTGCACTATGAGGAATATGGCCACGGCACACCGCTGGTGCTGGTCCACGGGTTGGGCTCCAGCACGCGCGACTGGGAAAAGCAGATTCCCGTGTTGTCGCGCCACTACCGCCTGATCGTGATGGATGTGCGCGGCCACGGCCGCTCCGACAAGCCGCGCGAGCACTACAGCATCGCGGGCTTCAGCGCCGACCTGGGCGCCCTGATCGAGCACCTCGATCTCGGCCCGGTGCACCTGGTGGGCTGGTCCATGGGCGGCATGATCTGTTTCCAGCTGGCCGTGGACGAACCCGCACGGGTCAGGAGCCTGTGCATCGTCAACAGTGCCCCTGAAGTCAAAGTCCGTACGCCCGACGATTGCTGGCAATGGTTCAAGCGCTGGAGCCTGATGCGCCTGCTGAGCCTGGAAACCATCGGCAAGGCCCTCGGCGAGAAGTTGTTCCCCAAGCCCGAACAAACCGAACTGCGCCTGGAGATGGCCCGGCGTTGGGCAGAGAACGACAAACGTGCCTATCTCGCCAGTTTCGACGCCATTGTCGGCTGGGGCGTGCAGGAACGCCTGGCGCAAATTGCCTGTCCAACCCTCATTATCTGCGCCGACCACGACTACACCCCGGTGGCGCTGAAAGAGGCCTATGTAAAACTGCTGCCTGACGCACGACTGGCAGTCATCGCCGATTCACGGCACGCTACGCCCCTGGATCAACCCGAACGCTTCAACCAGACCCTGCTCGAATTCTTGACCGCAACCGACTTCACTACCCAGGATCACTGAACCCATGCTGAAAAAAATCGCCCTCGCCGCCGGCACCGTACTGTTTGCTGCCAACCTGATGGCCGCCACGCCGGCCAAGGCACCACACGTCCTGCTGGACACCACCAACGGCCAGATCGAAATCGAACTGGACCCGGTCAAGGCGCCCATCAGTACCAAGAATTTCCTTGAGTACGTCGACAGCGGCTTCTACAACAACACGATTTTCCATCGCGTCATTCCGGGCTTCATGGCTCAGGGCGGCGGTTTCACCCAGCAGATGCAGCAGAAAGACACCAAGCCACCGATCAAGAACGAAGCCAGCAATGGCCTGCATAACGTTCGCGGCACCTTGTCGATGGCCCGTACATCCAACCCGGATTCGGCCACCAGCCAGTTCTTCATCAACGTGGCCGACAACGCCTTCCTCGACCCGGGCCGCGACGCCGGCTACGCGGTATTCGCCAAGGTGGTCAAGGGCATGGACGTGGTGGACATCATCGTCAACTCCCAGACCACCACCAAATCAGGCATGCAAAACGTGCCGGTCGATCCTGTGATCATCAAGTCGGCCAAGCGCATCGACTGAACCCACAGGGCAAGCCTGAGCGGCGCCGGCTACCCCGCGCCGCCCACCGCAAAAAAGGAGAGCCCCCGCCCGGGCTATGTACCCCATGGTTTACCGCCGTTTTGAAAAACTGATCGACATCTTCCGCGACGCCCCGACCTCGGCCCCGCCGAACCGCGTCCTGCCCTTCTACACGTATTACCTGAAACAGGTCTGGCCCAGCTTCGCCGCACTGCTGGTGGTCGGCCTGATCGGCGCGCTGATCGAAGTGGCGCTGTTCAGCTACCTGAGCCGCATCATCGACCTGACCCAGGCCACGCCCAACACCGACTTCTTCAAGCTGCACGGCCTCGAGCTGGCCTGGATGGCGGTGGTCGCACTGGTGTTCCGGCCGATCTTCGTGGCCCTGCATGACCTGCTGGTGCACCAGACCCTGAGCCCGAGCATGACCAGCCTGATCCGCTGGCAAAACCACAGCTACGTGCTCAAGCAGAGCCTGAATTTCTTCCAGAACGACTTCGCCGGGCGCATTGCCCAGCGCATCATGCAGACCGGCAACTCCCTGCGCGACTCGGCGGTACAGGCCGTGGATGCGTTGTGGCACGTGCTGATCTACGCCATCAGCTCACTGGTGCTGTTCGCCGAAGCCGACTGGCGCCTGATGATCCCGCTGCTGGCCTGGATCGCTGCCTACATCGGCGCGCTCTGCTACTTCGTGCCACGGGTCAAGGAACGCTCCGTGGTGTCCTCCGATGCGCGCTCCAAGCTCATGGGCCGGATCGTCGACGGCTACACCAACATCACCACCCTGAAGCTGTTCGCCCACACCAACTTCGAACAGCAATACGCTCGCGAAGCCATCGAGGAACAGACCGAGAAAGCCCAGTTGGCCGGCCGCGTGGTGACGAGCATGGACGTGGTCATCACCAGCATGAACGGGCTGCTGATCGTCGGCACCACGGCCCTGGCGCTGTGGTTGTGGACCCAGTCGCTCATCAGCGTCGGCGCCATTGCCCTGGCCACCGGCCTGGTGATCCGCATCGTCAACATGTCCGGCTGGATCATGTGGGTGGTCACCGGCATTTTCGAAAACATCGGCATGGTCCAGGACGGCTTGCAGTCTATCTCCCAGCCGGTCAGCGTCACCGACCGCGAGCAGGCCAAGCCGCTCGCGGTAGCCCGTGGCGAGGTGCGTTTCGAGCATGTGGATTTCCACTACGGCAAGAAAAGCGGCGTCATCAGCGACCTGAACCTGACCATCAGGCCCGGCGAAAAAATCGGCTTGATCGGGCCGTCCGGCGCGGGTAAATCCACGCTGGTGAACCTGCTGCTACGCCTCTATGACGTGCAGGGCGGACGCATCCTCATCGACGGCCAGGACATTGCCCATGTCGGGCAGGAAAGCCTGCGCGAACGCATCGGCATGATCACCCAGGACACCTCGCTGCTGCACCGCTCGATCCGCGACAACCTGCTTTACGGCAAGCCCGACGCCACCGACGCGCAACTCTGGGAAGCGGTGCACAAGGCCCGTGCCGATCAGTTCATCCCGTTGCTGTCGGACGCCGAAGGCCGCAGCGGTTTCGATGCGCATGTCGGTGAGCGCGGCGTGAAGCTCTCCGGTGGCCAGCGCCAACGCATCGCCATCGCCCGGGTATTGCTCAAGGATGCGCCGATCCTGATCATGGACGAAGCGACCTCCGCGCTGGATTCGGAAGTCGAAGCGGCGATCCAGGAAAGTCTCGAGACGCTGATGCAAGGCAAGACCGTGATCGCCATCGCCCACCGCCTCTCGACGATCGCCCGGATGGACCGGCTGGTGGTGCTGGAAAACGGCCACATCGCCGAGACCGGCAGTCATGCCGAGCTGTTGGCCCATGGCGGGCTGTATGCGCGGCTCTGGCAGCATCAGACGGGTGGATTTGTCGGGATTGATTAAACCCGGAGTCCGCACAAAACCCGTGGCGAGGGAGCTTGCTCCCGCTGGGGTGCGCAGCGCCCCCCTTGGGGCCCGGTCCAGCTTCATGGTTGGATTCAGATTTTTTGGGGCTGCTGCGCAGCCCAGCGGGAGCAAGCTCCCTCGCCACGGGGTTTCATAACATTCTCAGCACTGCCGATACGGCAATGCTGTCCTGGCCTCTTCGGCATACGCCAGCACGCCCTCATGCTCACGCACGAGGAAATCCGCCACCGCCGCCTTCAGGCCCGGATGGCGCAAGTAATGCCACGAGCGGGTAATCACCGGCTCGAACCCACGAATCAATTTATGCTCGCCCTGGGCTCCGGCGTCAAAGCGCTGCAGGCCGTTGGCGATCGCATAGTCCATGCCCTGGTAGAAACACGTCTCGAAGTGCAGGCGATCGAACTCCGCGAGACAGCCCCAGTAACGGCCGTAAAAACTGTCGCCACCGACCAGGCTGAATGCCATCGCCACCGGCCGCGAACCTTGCTTGGCCAGGACCACGCGAATGGCTTCGGGCATGCGCTCGGCCAGCAGGCTGAAGAATGTCCGGGTCAGATAAGGTGCTTGCCGACGCACCGCATAGGTATTGGCGTAACAGGCGTAGACAAAATCCCATTGCGCCTCGTCCAGTTGATGGCCTTCGAGCCACTCGAACTCGATGCCCTGCCCTGCCACTTGCTCGCGCTCCTTGCGCATCTGCTTGCGCTTGCGGGAACTGAGCGCATCAAGGAAATCCTGGAAATCCCGATAGCCGCGATTCTGCCAGTGATACTGGCAACCGATCCGCTGCAGCCAACCGTCCTGACCGGCCAGCGCCGCATCGGTAAAGGCATCGGTGAAGTTGATGTGAGCGCTGGAAAGCCCTTCGATTTCCAGATAACCCGGCAGGCTGCCGAGCAATTCCAGACCGTCCTCCAATGACGCCGCCAGCAGCCGCGGCCCGCTGACCGGACTGAACGGCACCGCTGTCAACAGCTTGGGGTAATAGTCGATGCCCGCCCGGGCACAGGCGTCGGCCCAACCATGATCGAACACGTACTCGCCGTAGGAATGCCACTTGCGGTAACTGGGCAGGGCCGCCAGCAGCCGTCCGTCTTCCATGTGCAACAGGTGCTCGGGCTGCCAACCGGAATGCGCACCCAGGCTGGCACTGTCTTCAAGTGTGCTTAAAAAAGCGTGGCGCAGGAACGGTTGATTGGCGGGCACCAACGCGTCCCACTCGG
This sequence comes from Pseudomonas sp. Z1-29, assembly GCF_051131995.1. Taxonomy (NCBI): domain Bacteria; kingdom Pseudomonadati; phylum Pseudomonadota; class Gammaproteobacteria; order Pseudomonadales; family Pseudomonadaceae; genus Pseudomonas; species Pseudomonas sp. Z1-29. The sequence continues at coordinate 4,396,320 of NZ_CP071645.1, forward strand.
GTGACGCGATGGCGGACAGGTTGTCCAGGACGTGAAGCGGCATGCGGTTCCTCGATATCCAGGCGGCGGATTACCCGAGTATCGCCGATCCAGGCCTGTCGGGCATAAAAAAACCCCGCCAGAGGCGGGGTTCAAAGGAGCGTAACGGATGAAAGTGGAGCGGTGTATCAGGTCAAAGCGATTTAGAACACGTACTGGGCACGCACGACCACACCTTTGCCGTCGTCGTCGCCGTTGACGTTGGTCACGTTGTCGGTCTTGGCCTTGACGTAAGCGGCAGAGATCTTCACCGCTTCGTTGGCGTACCAGTTGACGCCCAGGTTGTGCACCTTGGCTTCGGCGTCGCCCACATCACGGGTCGCGGTGGCGGTGGTGATGTTGTCGTCTTCGACGGTCATGCTGTCGTAGCGATAGAACAGTTCCCAGGCGCCGATGGATTTGTTGGCAGGCTTGATCGAATCGAATTTGCCGATTTTGTAACCGCGCGCCTCGCCAGTGAGGGTGTAGGCGCCCTGCACGTAGAAACCATGGCCCTTGAGGTCTTCGAAGGCGCTGTCGTCAGCCTTGGTCTTGCGGGTGATGTATTCACCCTGGATCGACGCAGGCCCCATGGCGAACGCGGCTTCCAGGCCGAAAGCGGTGTCGGTGTCGTAGGAGCCGGCCGGCGAGTTGTTCGCGCCACCCAGTACCGGACGGTTGCCGTTAGGACCGGCATCGTTGCCGCCCAGGGTCTCGACACCACGCATGCCCAGACGGGAGCGATAACGCGCGTCGAACGCGGTGTCCGAAACGTCACGCGAGGCCACGTTCACACCGAAGTGCAGCACGTTGCCGGCGTCGTGCATCGGAGCGAATACGAAACGACCGTTGGCTTGCTTGATGCTGTTGCCGTCGGTGTCGTCGGTATCTTTGCTGAACACGCCAGCCGAGGCATAGAACGAGTCGGCGAAGACGCCGGAGGCTTGCAGGCCCAGGCCGTTCTGGTGGCCGTTGGCCCAGTCGATCAGGTCGTAGGCGGCGTTACGCTCAGGCGCGGTGACCCACTTGGAGCTGGTGGCTTTTTCCAGGCCGAAGTCCGGGTCGAAACGACCAACCTTGATCGACACCGGCTTGAAGCCGTTGTAGGCCAGGGAGGCTTCGTCGAAGTAGCCGTTGTCGGAATCGCCGCTGTTGTGGGAGAAATCGTAGTTGATGGTGTAGGCCCAGTCCGTGTACAGCACACCGGACAGCTCCAGGAAGCCGCGGCGGATGTAAGCGGCATCAGCCTTGTCGCCGTTGTCGGTGTAGATCCCGTCGAACTGGCTGTAGTCAGCCTGCAAACGACCGCCGAGCTTGAAGCTGAACTCTTTGTCAGTGGTAGCGACCTCCAGGCCGCCCTTGGTCTTGACCACGATATCGGCGCCGTCGGTGGTTACGGTGCCGGCGAAAGCCTGGGCGGTTACTGCCATTGCCAGAGCGCTGGCGGCAAAACCTGCGAAGTGCTTACGGATCATCGAAGAATTCCCCTAGTTGGTAGTCTATGCGTTAGAAAACACGCGGAACTGGGCCCGCTGGTGTTGGGAGGGGATCTTGGCGATGGGTTGTGTCAGGCGAGTTGCTATCACATAAAGATTTTATGACAGCGGAACTTTTTACTTCGAAAGGGAATAACAGATTTTCTGCAAAACCTGTGGGAGCGAGCCTGCTCGCGAAAGCGGTAAGTCAGTCAACGTTGCATTGACTGGTCCGCCGCCTTCGCGAGCAGGCTCGCTCCCACAGGAACAGCGCTAGTGCTCTGAACGAGGGATCAGCGCTTGCGCAGGATCACGCTGCCGATCGAGTAGCCAGCGCCAAACGAGCTGAGCACCGCGACCGAGCCGCTGGGCAGGTCGTCCTGGTACAGGTGAAAGGAAATCACCGAACCCGCCGAGCTGGTGTTGGCGTAGCGGTCGAGAATCACCGGAGCTTCTTCCTCGCTGGCTTCGCGCCCCAGCAGCTTGCGCACGATCAGCTGGTTCATGCTCAGGTTGGCCTGATGCAGCCAGAAACGCTTCACTTCGCCGACGTTCAGCTGGTTTTCCTGCAAGTGAGCGCCAATCAATTCGGCGACCATCGGGCAGACGTCGCGGAACACCTTGCGGCCTTCCTGGACGAACAGTTTGTCCCGCGTGCCGATGCCCTCTTCCGCCGCGCGGTTGAGGAAGCCGAAGTTGTTGCGGATGTTGTTGGAGAACTTGGTGAGCAGCTTGGTGCTGACCACGTCGAACTGGTACGGCGATGTCGCCTGGTCCGCCCGCTCGATGATCACCGCCGTGGCTGCGTCGCCGAAGATGAAATGGCTGTCGCGGTCACGGAAATTCAAGTGGCCGGTGCACACTTCCGGGTTGACCATCAGGATCGCCCGGGCCTGGCCCAGCTGTACGCTGTTGGCGGCGGCCTGGATGCCGAAGGTCGCCGAAGAACAGGCCACGTTCATGTCGAAACCGAACCCTTCGATACCCAAAGCTTCCTGGACTTCGATGGCAATGGCCGGATAGGGACGCTGCAGGTTGGAACAGGCAACGATCACGCCGTCGATGTCAGCGGCGCTGCGACCGGCGCGCTCAAGCGCCTGTTTCGCGGCGCCGACGGCCATTTCGCAAAGCACCGACCATTCTTCGTTGGAGCGCTCCGGCAGGCGCGGCGTCATGCGCTTGGGATCGAGAATACCGTCCTTGTCCATCACGAAACGACTCTTGATGCCTGAAGCCTTTTCGATGAAGGCCGCATTGGACTCGGTCAATGCCTCGACTTCGCCGCGCTCGATGGCGTCGGCGTTGTCGGCGTTGAACTGCGCGACATAGGTATTGAAAGACTGCACCAGCTCTTCATTGGAGATGCTGTTGGCCGGGGTGTACAGGCCGGTGCCGCTGATGACGACGTTATGCATGGTCGTGTCTCTGATCTGTTCAGGCAGAAAGTATTGGCACCGACGTACCAACACGCAAAGGGTCTTTCCCATCCCGTGGGAGCAGACCTGGCATCGCTTTATTCCGATCCGCCCGTGGCATTGAAGCCAAAACCACGGGACCGGCATTTATAGGCGCGAAGTTTGCCATAAACGCTGGCGTTTGGCCCATTCTCCCTTTCACCAGGCATGAAACCTGTGGGAGCGAGCTTGCTCGCGATAGCGGTGGTTCAGCTTGCATGTATGTTGACTGATACGCCGCCATCGCGAGCAAGCTCGCTCCCACAGGGTTATGCGGCGTTACTCCATCAGCCCTCCACCAACCCCCACTGCTTGCTCAGGCGTTTGTCGGAAATCGGCACCTTGGTGCCCAGTTGCTGGGCGAACAGCGATACGCGGTATTCCTCCAGCCACCAGCGGTACAGTTCCAGCTGCGGATCGCGCTTGCCTTCCTGGGCATGCTTGCTGGCGCGGGCCTGGTATTGCGCCCAGAGGTTGGACAGCTCGCCGCTCCAGACCCGGTCCTTCTGTACCTGGCTGCCGAGCTTCTCGAAGCGTTGCTCGATAGCCTTGAGGTAGCGCGGCAGTTCCTTGAGCCATTGATGCGGGGTTTCACGCACAAAGCCCGGGTACACCAGGTGGCTGAGCTGCTGCTTGATGTCGTTCAGCGCCACGGCCTGGGCCAGGTCGATCTTGCCCTTGAAGCGTTTTTGCAGGCCGTGCCAGAGTTTCAGGATATCCAGGGTCAGCCTGGCCAGGCGTTCGGCATGCTCGGTCCAGCCGCCACGCTTGCGTTCGGCCAGGGCCGCCAGCGCGGCGCCGTCGCGTGGCAGGCTCGGCTCGCCTTCGAGGACGCAACTGTCGAGGCTTGCCAGCAGGATGTCTTCCACCAGACCGTCGATGCGCCCAAGTTCGCGATACAGCAGGCCCAGTTCGGTCAGGCCCGGCAGCTTGCCGCGAAGGAATTTCGCCGTTTCGGCCAGTTGCTGCATGAGCAAGCGTTGCAAGGCGCGGCGATGCTGGAACTCGGCTTCGGCCGGGGTCGGGAAACGCCCTTCCTTGACGACGCCGCCCTCTTCCACCAGCGCCGGGTACACCGTCATCGACAGCCCGGCGATCTTCTGTTGGGTTTTTTCCGCCACCGGCGCGAAGACTTTCGCCTCCACCGGTTCCTGGCTCTTCGCCGTTTGTGGCACGGCCAGGGCCGCCTGGCTGGCTTCGGCAAAACGCGCGGTCAGCTCAGCAACATCGCGGCCTTCGCCAAGGAACTTGCCTTGGCCGTCGACGATCTCCAGATTCATGCGCAAATGGCTTTCCACCTGCTGCGCCGCCTCCGCCCAGGCTTCGTCGCTGACCCGCGCGCCGGTCATGCGCAGCAGCTCCCGCCCCAGGGATTGCGGCAGCGAGCCGTCGGCGAAAGTGATGCGCTGCAGCGCCGCCTTGACGAAGTCCGGCACCGGCACGAAGTTCTTGCGCAGAGCCTTGGGCAGGTTGCGCACCAGGGCGATGCACTTGGCCTCGATCATCCCCGGCACCAGCCATTCCAGGCGCTCCGGCGGCAACATAGGCAACAGCGGCGCCGGTACCCGCAGCGTCACGCCATCGCGCGGGTGGTTGGGCTCGAAGTGATAGCTCAACGGCAAGGTCAGGTCGCCGACGCGCAAGGTGTCGGGATACAGATTGGCCGTCACCTCGCTGGCCTCGCGAGCGAGCACGTCTTCTTCGCGCATGATCAGCAGCTGCGGGTCTTTCTGGCTGTTGATCCGGTACCAGCTATCGAACGTCGCGGTCTGGTGGATCTCGGCGGGCAGGCGTGCATCGTAGAAGGCGAAGAGGGTTTCCTCGTCTGCCAGGATGTCGCGGCGACGAGCCTTGGCCTCGAGCTCGTCAAGCTGCTCCAGCAATCGGGTGTTGGCGCTCAGGCACTTGGCCCGGGACTGGATTTCGCCACGCACCAGCGCCTCGCGGATGAACAGTTCGCGGGACACCACCGGGTCCACCGGCCCGTAGTGCACCGGCCGGCGACCGACCACGATCAGCCCGAACAAGGTGATCTGCTCGTAAGCCACCACCTGCCCGCGCTTCTTCTCCCAATGGGGTTCGAAGTGGTTTTTCTTGATCAGGTGCCCGGCCAGCGGTTCGATCCAGTCCGGTTCGATCTTCGCCACCATGCGCGCATACAACTTGGTGGTTTCCACCAGCTCGGCGGTCATCAGCCACTGCGGGCGCTTCTTGCCCAGCCCGGACGAGGGATGGACCCAAAAGCGTCGCTGCCGCGCACCGAGGTAATCGCCGTCCTCGGTTTTCTGGCCGATCTGGCTCAACAGGCCCGAGAGCACCGCCTTGTGCAGTTTCGGATAATCGGCCGGTTCCTTATTGAGGCTCAACTGCATGTCGCGGCAGATCAGGCTCAACTGGCGATGGGAATCGCGCCATTCGCGTAGGCGCAAGTAATTCAGGAAGTTCTTGCGGCACCAGTTACGCAGGGGGCTGGCGGTCAGGGCCTGGCGCTGCTCTTCAAAGCCGCGCCACAGATTGACCAGCCCGGCGAAGTCCGAGTCCGCGTCCTTCCATTGCGCGTGGGCCTGGTCGGCGGCCTGCTGGCGCTCGGGCGGGCGTTCGCGCGGATCCTGGATCGACATGGCACTGGCAACGATCAGGACTTCCTGGAGGCTGCCCAGTTTCGCCGCTTCCAGCAACATGCGGCCCATGCGCGGGTCCACCGGCAAGCGCGCCAACTGGCGCCCCAACGGCGTCAGCTGGCTGTTGCGGTCCACCGCCGAGAGTTCTTGCAGGAGGTTGAAACCGTCGCTGATGGCCTTGCCATCCGGCGGCTCGATAAATGGAAAGTCAGTGATCTCGCCGAGACGCAGATGCAGCATCTGCAGGATCACCGCCGCCAGGTTGGTGCGCAGGATCTCCGGATCGGTAAACTCGGGCCGGCCAAGGAAATCCTCTTCGCTGTACAAGCGCACGCAAATCCCCGGCTCGACTCGTCCGCAGCGGCCCTTGCGCTGGTTGGCGCTGGCCTGGGAAATGGCTTCGATGGGCAGGCGCTGGACCTTGGCGCGGTAGCTGTAGCGGCTGATGCGCGCGGTGCCGCTGTCGATCACGTAGCGGATGCCCGGCACGGTCAGCGACGTTTCGGCGACGTTGGTCGCCAGCACCACGCGCCGGCCCGGGTGGGACTGGAAGATACGCTGTTGTTCGGCCGGCGACAGCCGCGCGTACAACGGCAGGATTTCAGTGTGTTTGAGCTGGGCCTTGCGCAGCATTTCCGCCGCGTCGCGAATCTCCCGCTCGCCCGGCAGGAACACCAGCACATCGCCGGGGCTGCGCCGCTCGCTGCGCTCATGGGCGGCAATTTCATCGAGGGTGGCGAGGATCGCCTGGTCGACGGTCAAGTCGTCCTCGACCCGATTGCCCTCCTCGTCCTGCTCCAGCGTCAACGGGCGATACCAGGTCTCCACTGGAAAGGTACGGCCCGAGACTTCGACGATCGGCGCGTCATCGAAGTGCTTGGAGAAGCGTTCCAGGTCGATGGTCGCCGAGGTGATGATCACCTTCAGGTCCGGACGGCGCGGCAACAGGGTCTTGAGGTAGCCGAGCAGGAAATCGATGTTGAGGCTGCGTTCGTGGGCCTCGTCGACGATGATCGTGTCGTAGCGTTCGAGGTAGCGATCGTTCTGGGTCTCGGCCAGCAGGATACCGTCGGTCATCAGTTTGATCAGCGTGTTGGCATCGCTCTGGTCCTCGAAGCGCACCTGGTAACCCACCAATGCCCCCAACGGCGTGCCAAGCTCTTCGGCGACCCGGCTCGCCACGCTGCGGGCGGCGATCCGGCGTGGTTGGGTGTGGCCGATCAAGCCATGCTGGCCGCGACCGATTTCCAGGCAGATTTTCGGTAACTGGGTGGTTTTACCCGAGCCGGTTTCGCCGGCGATGATCAACACCTGATGCTTGAGCAGCGCCTCTTTGATCTCGTCGCGCTTGGCCGCGATCGGCAAGTTGTCATCGTAGCGAATCGACGGCACGCTCGCCTTGCGCGCCAGCACCTGGTCGCACGATGCCTGCATGCGCGTCACCCACTGGGCCAGCTTGGCCTCGTCGGGTTTCTTGCGCAGCTCGAGCAACTGCCGCCGCAACCGGTGACGGTCGGCGAGCATGGCGTGATCGAGGTTCTTCAGCAGTTTGTCGATAGCGGGGGCTTGGTCAGTCATCAGGTACGCAGGGGTCGTCGGTGTGAGCAAGGGGGCGATTGTCGCAGATTTGCGCACCGGACGCCGAGCGCTAGCGCTTTTGTGGCGAGGGAGCTTGCTCCCGCTGGGGTGCGAAGCAGCCCCCAGCTGTATTCGCCACCGCGATGTGACGGACAGAACGCAGGGGCCTGCTGCGCAGTCCAGCGGGAGCAAGCTCCCTCGCCACAAAAGCCAGAGACCACACCACAGACTATAAGCCGCAGGCCACAGGGGCTTTGTTTGCCGGGCGATTATTCGCTGTCCAGGTCCTTGCGCCGATACGGAAACACATCGATCACCTTCCCCGCCCGAATCGCCTCTTGCAGGCCCTTCCAGTAATCGGCGTTGTACAGCTCGCCATGCAACTGGTCGAAGAGCTTGCGCTGCCCGGCGTCGGCGAACAGGAACGGCGGAAACTCTTCGGGGAAGACGTCTAGCGGCCCGATGGAATACCAGGGCTCGGAGGCCATCTCGTCTTCCGGTGTACGCGGCTGCGGGATGTGGCGAAAATTGGCTTCGGTCAGGAAGCAGATTTCATCGTAGTCGTAGAACACCACGCGACCATGGCGGGTCACGCCGAAGTTCTTCAGCAGCATGTCGCCGGGGAAGATATTGGCCGCCGCCAGCTGCTTGATCGCCAGGCCATAATCCTCCAGCGCCTCGCGTACCTGGGCCTCGTTGGCGTTTTCCAGATAGAGGTTCAGCGGCGTCATCCGGCGTTCGGTCCAGCAGTGGCGAATCAGCACCGTGTCGCCTTCCACCGACACCGTGGACGGCGCCACTTCCAGCAATTCTTCCAGGCAGGCCGGTTCGAATTTACTCAAGGGAAAACGGAAGTCGGCGAACTCCTGGGTGTCGGCCATGCGCCCGACCCGGTCGACGCTTTTCACCAGTCGATACTTCTCGATCACTGTGGCCCGGTCGACGTTTTTCGACGGCGAGAAGCGGTCCTTGATGATTTTGAAGACCGTGTTGAAGCCCGGCAGGGTAAACACGCTCATGACCATGCCGCGCACGCCCGGGGCCATGATGAACTGGTCGTCGGTATTCGCCAGGTGGTTGATCAGCGCCCGGTAGAACTCCGATTTGCCGTGCTTGTAGAAACCGATGGACGTGTACAACTCGGCGATGTGCTTGCCCGGCAGGATGCGCTTGAGAAAGCCGATGAATTCCGCGGGCACCGGCACATCCACCATGAAATACGAGCGGGTAAACGAGAAGATGATCGACACCTGCGCCTCGTCGGTAATCAGCGCGTCGATCTGGATGCCACGCCCTTCACGATGCAGCAGCGGGATCACCAGCGGCCATTGGTCGTCACGGGTGTAGATGCGCCCCACCAGGTAGGCGCCCTTGTTGCGGTAGAGCACCGAGGAGAACAACTCCACCGTCAGTTCCGGATCCTTGCAGACCCAATCCGGCAGGTTCTCCCGCAGTTGGCTTTCGAGGCGCTGCAGGTCGCCGGGCAGGTCGGCGTAGTCCTCGCTGAAGCGATAGTCGGCGAAAATCGCCGCCAGCATCCTGTCCAGTTGCCCCTGGGGTTTGTAGGTCCGGGTCTGGGCCGCACGGGCACGGCGCAGGCTCGGCCGGGTGGTGTGGATGAACATGGTGCCGTCGCTGATCAGGTCATGGCTGAACAGGCCGCAGAAGATCGAGTTGTACCAGGTCTCCGACAGCTCATCGTCAAAACGCAGGTCGATCAGGCTGATATAGGCGCTTTTCACCAGCGGCCAGCAACCGACATCCATCAAGGCCTCGGCATCGAAGGTGTTGCGCAGCCTGGCCACGGTTTCGAAGACTTTTTCTTCATACAAGTTGATGCGCGCCGCCGACGCCGCTTGCGCCTCCTGCCACTGCGCCTGCTCGAACCGGGCACGGGCGCCATCGGTGATGTGCCGGAATTGCTCACGGTAATCATCGAAGCCGTCGAGAATCGAACGGGCGATATCGGTGGCGGGCCATGGCTGCGACATAGGGAAAACCTCGGCGGGTCATGCTTGTTATTGGCGACTGAGCTTAGAGGCCAACCGAGCGGCAACGCAACCATTGCCATCGGTGTTTGGCGGGGCGACACTTGCGGCCCGATCAAGGAAGGACGCATCTCGTGAATCTCGTCGACACCCTGCGCTTGCTGTCGCTGGCCGCCATCTGGGGGGCCAGCTTCCTGTTCATGCGCATCATCGCCCCGGTGATTGGCACGATTCCTACGGCTTTTTTCCGCGTTTCCATTGCCTTCGTCGGCCTGCTGGTCATTCTTGCGCTGATGCGTATCGACTGGAATTTTCGCGGCAAGCTGAAAGCGGTGATGGTGCTGGGCCTGATCAACTCGGGCATTCCGGCAACGTTCTATTCCCTTGCCGCCCAGGTGTTGCCGGCCGGTTATTCAGCAATCTTCAACGCCACCACACCGTTGATGGGCGTGCTGATTGGCGGGTTGTTTTTCAGCGAGCAACTCACCGTGGCCAAGGTCAGCGGGGTGTTCCTCGGCCTGTTCGGCGTTGGCATCCTGACCGGTGCCGGCCCGGTGGCATTCGACCACCAGTTACTGATGGGTGCCCTCGCCTGTCTGCTCGCCACCACTTGCTATGGTTTTGCCGGTTTCCTCACCCGTCGTTGGCTCGACCATCAAGGTGGGCTGGACAGCCGCCTATCCGCCCTGGGCAGCATGTTCGGCGCCACGGTTTTCCTGTTGCCGTTGTTCGGTTACAGCGTCATCAGCCAACCGCCGGCCAGTTGGGGCGGCTGGAGCGTCTGGCTATCGTTGCTGGGGCTGGGCCTGGTGTGCACCGCGCTGGCATACATTCTGTATTTCCGCTTGCTCAGCTCTATCGGTCCGGTCAAATCCATGACAACGACCTTTTTGATCCCGCCGTTCGGCGTGCTGTGGGGCGCGTTGTTGCTGGATGAGCCGTTGGGGATGGCGCATTTGTATGGCGGGGTGTTGATTGCGGCGGCGTTGTGGCTGGTGTTGAAGCCTGGCGGGGCGAAACCGGCTGAGGTGTCTGGCCGGTAGCACATCGGTGTGATTGACTCCGCCATCGCGAGCAAGCTCGCTCCCACAACGGGCTGCGCATAACCCTGTGGGAGCGAGCTTGCTCGCGATAGCGGTATGACAGTTACCGAAGCTCTAGCGGACTTTACGGAACACAAACACCAACCCGACGATGATCAGCACCATGCCCAGCAGGCTCAATAACGCCAGCCGGTTGCCGAACACCAGGTAGTCCATGATCGCCGTCACTGCCGGCACCAGGTAGAACAGGCTGGTGACGTTGACGAGGTTGCCCCGGGCGATCAAGCGGTAAAGCAACAAGGTCGCCAACACCGACACCACCAGCCCCATCCACAACACCGGCACGATGAACCCCGCATTGTGCTCGAAGTGAAACGGTTGAAACGGCACGAACACCATGCACAGTACGAGCCCGGCCAGGTACTGCACCGGCAATGTACCAAGGGGATTGTCGGTGATGCGCTTCTGCATGATCGAACCTGCCGTCATGCTCACCAGCGCCAGCAACCCGCACAGCATGCCCGTCAACGACATGCCGGCCAGGCCAATGCCTTGGTACACCACCATGATCAAGCCCACCAGGCCCAGCGCCAGGCCGAACATCCGTTGCCAGGAACGCTCGCGCTCCATGAGCACCACGGTGAGGATCGGTTGTACGCCCATCAACGTGGCCATCACACCGGGCGTAACGTTCAATTGCAGCGCCAGCAGATAGAAAATCTGATAGGCACCCAACAACACCAGGCCGGTCGCCGCCGCGTACAGCATCGGCTTGCCAGCCTTCGGCAGCTTGAACTTCAACAGCGGGATCAACAGCACCAGCGCGCACAGCGCAAGCGCAAAACGGATCAGCAGGAAAGCGAAGGGTGACGCGTGGGCCAGGCCCAGTTTGGAAAAGATCGCTCCGCTGCTCCACAACAAAACGAACAGGCTCGTGGAAGCCGTCGCCAATAAGGCGTTCTTGGAAAAGGAAAACATGAAAACCACCTGTAGTCAGGCAAAAAGCCAACTCAGCCGAAGCTGAAATCCAGTCGTTTTTTTCAGGCAGGCACAGGGGACGGCAACCGTTGCCGATCAGCCCCGAACGCCAACACCCGGCGGTGATACGCAGGCGTATACCGGTGAGCGACTGACAGGTGGAGGGTATTGACCGATCTGCTCAGGCTGCGGATTCCCGCACGGCACGACGCCAGCGTTGAACGCTGGAACCACAACCGCGGTGAATGGGAATGCAGGCATGAGCCGATCTCTTGAGGGATGGGTCCGAAGACCGAGCGCCGACTATAACCAGCGGCCGATGTGTAACGCAATGTTTAAACGAACAACCAGTAGCCCAGCGCCGTCAACACAGCCACCGCCAACACCGGTCGCATCACCCGATAGGCCTTGGGATGCCGGCGCTTGAATTGCTTGACTCGGCAGCTGATACCGTCGCTGAACGTCTTGCTCCAGGCATAGGCGCGGTTGATGCCGCCGACGTGCTCGTCGTCCAGGTTCTGCGGCGCGGTGGCTCGGCCGAGGAAGGCACTGATGGCGCGATTGAAACGAGTCATCAATGGGTTTTTGAGGGGACGCTCGATATCGCAGAACAGGATCACGCGCGTCTGGTCTGTTTCATTGCGGACCCAGTGCACATACGTTTCATCGAACATCACGTCTTCACCGTCACGCCAGGCGTAGACCTGCCCGTCGACGAAGATCCGGCAATCATCGGAGTTGGGAGTGGACAGCCCCAGGTGATAACGCAGCGAACCGGCGAATGGGTCACGATGGGGATTGAGATGGCTGCCCCCCGGCAACAGGGCAAACATCGCGCCCCGCACGTTGGGAATCCGGTTGACCAGCTCGACGGTCCGGGGGCACAACAACTCCGCCGATGGCAGCGGCTTGTCGTACCACTTGAGGTAGAAGCGCTTCCAGCCTTTCTTGAAGAACGAACCGAAACCGGCGTCGTTGTTTTTCTCGGCGGCGCGGATATAACCGTCGTCGAAAAGATGCATGGCTTCGTCGCGGATCACTTGCCAGTTTTCCTTGAGGACGTCCAGCTCAGGAAACTCGCGGCGATCCAGATAGGGTTTGGAGGGCACCTTGGAAAACAAGTACATCAAGGCGTTGTAAGGGGCAAACAACGCCGAGTGGTTGACGAACTGGCGCAACACCGGCAGACGCGCCTTGCCACGCAAATGCACAAAAAGCGTACTGCCCACAAACAGCAGCAACACCGAGGCCTTGGCGACAAACGAAACGCTCATTTCTTTCAACTCCTTGTTTGAATTGCGCAGCGCCATCAGCCCGACGCGGCGGCTGGCCATGTTAGATATCCTCGTGCAGATGAAACATTGTCAGACGTGACTGTTGAGGATTACGCAACAAAGCCCTTGTTAACACGCGTCAGCTGAACCTTGGCTGACGCATCGAACGATCTTCCACCTGCCCTCCAGAGGGCGAGATCTTTTTGTGGCGAGGGAGCCTTCCCCCGCTGGCGTGCGAAGCGCGCCCTGCAATCGGCGGCACGCCTCAATCCCGGGCGCCTGCTTCGCAGTCGAGCGGGAGCAAGCTCCCTCGCCACAAGAGCCTTCCCCCGCTAAATCCAGCGTTCAGTTACTGCTGAGTCTCCTGCTCGGTAAACAGGTCACTGAACAACATGCTCGACAGGTACCGTTCGCCCGAATCAGGCAGGATCACCACGATCGTCTTGCCCAGCATTTCCGGCTTCTCCGCCAGGCGCACCGCCACGGCCATGGCCGCGCCGCAGGAAATGCCGCAAAGGATGCCCTCTTCCTGCATCAGGCGCAGGGCCATGGCCTTGGACTCCTCATCGGTGACGCGCTCGACCTGATCGACAATCGACAGATCGAGGTTCTTCGGTACAAAACCCGCACCGATCCCCTGGATCTTGTGCGGGCTCGGCTTGATCTCCTGCCCCGCCATCGCCTGGGTAATCACCGGCGACGCCTCGGGCTCCACCGCCACCGACAGGATCGGTTTGCCGCAGGTGTTCTTGATATACCGCGAAACCCCGGTGATGGTTCCACCCGTGCCCACGCCCGCGACCAGCACGTCCACCGCGCCATCGGTATCGTTCCAGATCTCCGGACCGGTGGTTTTTTCGTGGATCGCCGGGTTCGCCGGATTATCGAACTGCTGCGGCATGAAATATTTCGACGGGTCGCTGGCGAGGATCTCGGCGGCCTTCTCGATGGCGCCCTTCATACCCTTGGCCGGCTCGGTGAGCACCAGCTCCGCGCCCAGCGCCTTGAGCACCTTGCGCCGCTCGATGCTCATGGACGCCGGCATGGTCAGCATCAGCTTGTAGCCACGGGCGGCGGCGACGAACGCCAGGCCAATGCCGGTATTGCCCGAGGTTGGCTCGACGATGGTCATGCCGGGCTTGAGACGACCTGAGCTTTCAGCGTCCCAGATCATGTTTGCACCGATCCGGCACTTGACCGAATAACCCGGGTTGCGCCCTTCGATCTTCGCCAGGATGGTCACGCCGCGCGGGGCGATGCGGTTGATCTGCACCAGTGGCGTATTGCCGATGGAATGGGCGTTGTCAGCGTATATACGACTCATGACCGGGTCCTTAATGCAGAGGGAATTTAGCGCTTAAAGGTAAGCCTGTTGCCAAAGGGCGTCCAGTTGCAGCGAACGTTCCAGTTGTTACGAGAGTCAATGGCTTTAACAACGGAGACTACTGACATGAAGCGTCGATACAGTTGGCCACTGTGGGCCTTCGTCGCCATCGTTGCACTGCTGGTGGCCGTGCATTTCGCGCTGCCTTATCTGGTGCGCGACTACCTGAACGATAAATTGGCGGACATGGGCGACTACCGCGGCCAGGTCAGCGATGTCGACCTCGCGCTCTGGCGCGGCGCCTACCGGATCAATGGCCTAAAAATCGTCAAGGTCGATGGCAAGATCCCGGTGCCATTCGTCGACGCGCCGCTGGTCGACCTGTCCGTGAGCTGGCACTCGCTCTGGTATGACCATGCGGTGGTCGCCGCCGTGGAGTTCACCCATCCCGAGGTCAACTTCGTTGACGGCGGGCCCAACCGGCAGAATTCCCAGACCGGCCGGGGTACCAATTGGCGTGAACAATTGAGCAAACTGATGCCCATCACCCTGAACGAGGTGCGGATCAGCGACGGCAAGGCCACGTTTCGCAACTTCAACTCCAAACCACCGGTCAATCTGCGAGCTACCAACGTCAACGCCAGCTTTTATAACCTGACCAATGTGGTCGACACCGAAGGCAAGCGCGACGCCCGTTTCGAAGGCAAGGCCCTGGTGGCCGAGCATGCGCCACTGGAAGTCCAGGCAACCTTCGATCCATTGAGCGACTTCGAGGATTTCGATTTCCGCCTGCGCGCCACCAACATCGAGCTCAAGCGCCTGAACGACTTTGCCGCGGCCTATGGCAAGTTCGACTTCAACGCCGGCCACGGCGACCTTGTAGTCGAGGCCGAAGCCGACAACGCCCGGCTCAGCGGTTACATCAAGCCACTGCTTCGCGATGTGGACGTGTTCGACTGGCAACAGGACGTCGAAAACAAGAACAAGAACATCTTCCGTTCGGTCTGGGAAGCCTTGGTCGGCACGGGCGAAACCGCCCTGAAAAACCAGAGCAAGAACCAGTTCGCCACTCGCGTGGAGCTCAGCGGCAACGTGCACCAGCAGAACATCAGCGCCTTCGAAGCCTTCCTGCAGATTCTGCGCAACGGTTTCGTCCAGGCCTTCAATGCGCGTTATGAACAGCCGCCGCCCTCCAAAGACTAGGTCTTGGGAGTGACAACGTAGCGACCTTTTCGCTCCGCCACCGCCCGGCCCGTACCGCGCTGCAGAGAGTCCCAGCCCAGGCATGCAAGAGCCAGCGATCGCGGTACCGCCTCACGGCCGCTGCTGTAGCGAGTGATACTGCGAGGACTGACCCCCAGCGCTTCGGCCGCCTTGTTCAACGACAACCCGGTTCGGGCGCGCCAATCGATGAAAATACGGGTGTTTTCATCCGCGGCGTTCTGGGCCAATGCGTTGAAATACAAGGTGTCGGCGCCGATCTGGATATCCAGGTCCGGCCACTCCACACTCCAGCCGTCGTCGCCCAGGGCTGCGCCACCAAACGCACCGTCTTCAAGCAATGGCTGCAAGCCCGGATAACTTTGCACATCGGCGCTCAAGTCCAGCCTCAGTTGCTGACCGTCGATGAATGTCAGTTCGAGACTGAACGGCAATAAAGGCTGCACGGCCATTAGCCGCGGCCGTTTCATGGGTAGCATCGTTGCCAATCCTCCAGCAGTTGCGCCTGATGGGCCCGGACCCAGTCCAGCGCTTCCTTGATAATCAATGGCGGAGCGCGGCCCATCATGACTTCAACGGTTTCCAGGCTCAGGACGACATCCACTCCGCCACCGGTGAGGTGGACATGGGGAGGTGGATGATCCCTTTCCCGCAATTGGATGCGATAGGTATCTCTGAATCGATATTTAGTGGACATGCCATCGAATGTATCGCCGATTTGGCGATAGGCAATACTGGCAAGACGCCGAGACTGAGTCAACATGTGACGCCCCATTCAGAGACTGAATACAGCGTCTGCGTTCACAGTCGGCGGGGCCGCGCGTTATAGTCGGGCACGACATTTATTTCGCGCGCCCCGCCTCGCCGGGCCGGCGACACCGTTCGAGGATTTGCAGATGAAGTTCGAAGGCACCCGCGCCTACGTGGCCACCGATGACCTGAAACTGGCGGTGAACGCCGCCATCACCCTGGAACGGCCGTTGCTGGTCAAGGGCGAACCGGGCACCGGCAAGACCATGCTGGCCGAACAACTGGCGGAGTCCTTCGGCGCGCGCCTGATCACATGGCACATCAAGTCCACGACCAAGGCCCACCAGGGCCTGTACGAATACGATGCGGTCAGCCGCCTGCGGGATTCACAGCTGGGCGTGGACAAGGTCCACGACGTGCGCAACTACTTGAAGAAGGGCAAGCTCTGGGAAGCGTTCGAGTCCGAAGAGCGGGTCATCCTGCTGATCGACGAAATCGACAAGGCCGACATCGAGTTCCCCAACGACTTGCTGCAGGAACTCGACAAGATGGAGTTCTACGTCTACGAGACGGACGAAACCATCAAGGCCAAGCAGCGCCCGATCATCATCATTACCTCCAACAACGAAAAGGAACTGCCGGACGCCTTCCTGCGCCGCTGCTTCTTCCATTACATCGCCTTCCCCGACCGCGCCACCCTGCAGAAAATCGTCGACGTGCACTACCCGGACATCAAGAAAGACCTGGTCAGCGAAGCGCTGGACGTGTTCTTCGACGTGCGCAAGGTACCGGGCCTGAAGAAAAAACCTTCCACCTCCGAGCTGGTGGACTGGCTCAAGCTGCTGATGGCCGACAACATCGGCGAAGCGGTGCTGCGCGAGCGTGATCCGACCAAGGCTATCCCGCCGCTGGCCGGCGCCCTGGTCAAGAACGAACAGGACGTGCAATTGCTCGAGCGCCTGGCGTTCATGAGCCGTCGCGGCACTCGCTGATCCTCTTCGTCCAACAAGAGCGAGGGCGATTGCCATGCTGCTTAACCTGTTCAATGAGATGCGCGCCGCCAAGGTGCCGGTGTCGGTGCGCGAACTGCTGGACCTGATCAACGCGCTGAAACAGCGGGTGATCTTCGCCGACATGGACGAGTTCTATTACCTGTCCCGGGCCATCCTGGTGAAGGACGAACGGCACTTCGACAAGTTCGACCGAGCGTTCGGCGCTTACTTCAATGGCCTGGAAAAACTTGATGATCATCTGCAGGCGTTGATTCCCGAGGACTGGTTGCGCAAGGAGTTCGAGCGCTCCCTGACCGATGAGGAACGGGCGCAGATCCAGTCCCTGGGCGGTCTGGACAAGCTGATCGAAGAGTTCAAGAAGCGTCTGGAAGAACAGAAGGAACGCCACGCCGGCGGCAACAAGTGGATCGGCACCGGCGGCACCAGCCCGTTCGGTTCCGGCGGCTTCAACCCCGAAGGTATCCGGGTCGGCGACGCTGGCAAGCGCCAGGGCAAGGCCGTGAAAGTCTGGGACCAGCGCGAGTACAAGAACCTCGACGACCAGGTGGAACTGGGCACCCGCAACATCAAGATCGCCCTGCGCCGCCTGCGCAAGTTTGCCCGCCAGGGCGCGGCCGAAGAGCTGGACATCGACGGCACCATCGATCACACCGCCCGGGACGCTGGCCTCTTGAACATCCAGATGCGCCCGGAGCGACGCAACACCGTCAAGCTCCTGCTGCTGTTCGACATCGGCGGCTCGATGGACGCCCATGTGAAGATCTGCGAGGAGCTGTTCTCGGCCTGCAAGACCGAGTTCAAGCATCTGGAGTATTTCTACTTCCACAACTTCGTCTACGAATCGGTGTGGAAGAACAACCTGCGTCGCACCTCGGAGCGCACGTCGACCCAGGACCTGCTGCACAAATACGGCGCCGACTACAAAGTGATCTTTATCGGCGACGCGGCCATGGCCCCTTACGAGATCACCCAGGCCGGCGGCAGCGTCGAGCACTGGAACGAAGAAGCCGGTTATGTGTGGATGCAACGCTTCATGGAGAAGTACAAGAAGCTCATCTGGATCAATCCGTACCCGAAAGACACCTGGGGTTACACCGCCTCGACCAATATCGTCCGTGAGTTGGTGGAGGACCGGATGTATCCGCTGACGTTGCGAGGGTTGGAGGAAGGGATGCGGTTTCTTTCCAAATAAGATTTTTGGTGCCTTTCAGGGCCTCTTCGCGAGCAGGCTCGCTCCCACACTGAATCTTCGTCACATATGGGGTCCACCCTGTGGGAGCGAGCCTGCTCCGGGCGGCGATCCGACGAAGCTTTTAGCGGTTAACAACCCCCGCATACACTCAACCTGCTGCCGATGCGCAACGGCCTGCACCACCGGCCGCAACCGCAGCTGCGTCCCTGGCAGGCATTGCGCCAGCCGGGCCAGGGACAGCGGCGTCAAGGCGCCCAGGCGCGGATAACCGCCGATGGTCTGCCGATCATTGAGCAGCACGATCGGTTGGCCGTCCGGCGGCACCTGCACGGCGCCGAGCGGAATGCCTTCGGAAATCATCGCCGGGCCCTGGTATTCCAGCGCCGGACCGAGCAAGCGCATGCCCATGCGATCGGCGCGACTGTCCAGCGTCCATGGTGTATTGAAGGCGTCGAACAGGCTGCGTCCGCTGAACGCGCCATTTTGCGCACCGAGAATCAGGTCCAGCGGCTGCAGCTGCTGAAAATCCGGAATCCGCCTGTGGGGCATCGGCCGAGGCGTTGCCGAGCCTGAATAACTCAGCTGCTCACCGCGACTCAGCGCCCGCCCCCGCCCATCCAGGCCACCGAGTTCCTCGCGTACCACCGTCGCCCGGCTGCCCAGCACCGCGGGCGCATTAAAGCCGCCGGGAGCCGCCAGGTAGGCGCGGGCACCGAGCACCGGCTGAGTGAGCGCCAACGTCTGGCCTTGGCGCAGGCTGAAGAAGCGCCACGACGCCACGCCCTGGCCGTCTATCCGCGCGCCCAGGTCCGCACCGGCCAGCGCCAGCACGCAATCCTCCTCGGCCACCACGGTAAAACCGCCGAGGGTGATTTCCACCACTGCGGCATCCGGGGCGTTGCCCAGCATCCAGTTGGCCCAGCTCATCGACAGCCAGTCCGCCGCGCCGCCCTGGGTCACGCCCAGGTGCCTGACGCCAAAGCGGCCAGTATCCTGCAACAGGCACAGCGCTGTGCTGGCCTCGATCAACAAACGGCTCATGCCTGTGCCTCCAACGGTGTGTCGTCGCCGCCCAGGCCTATGAACTCAGCGTGATCGACAGCGGTAAAACGCACCGTGTCGCCGGGTTGCATCAGGCTGTAGCCGTCGCGCTCGCGGTCGAACAATTTGGTCGAGGTGCGGCCGATCAGGTTCCAGCCGCCAGGCGATACCACCGGATACGCGGCGGTCTGGCGCTCGGCGATTCCGACGCTGCCCGCCGCGACCCGTTTGCGTGGGGTGTCGAGTCGCGGTGCGGCCAGTTCCTCGTCCACCAGCCCCATGAAAGCGAATCCCGGCGCGAAGCCCAGGGCGAACACCTGATATTCCCGCTCACTGTGACGCTGGATGACTTGCGTCACCGTCAACCCGCTGCGGCTCGCCAGCAGGTCCAGCTCCGGCCCGACACTTGGGTCGTACCACACCGGCAGCACATGGCATTGCCCGGCGGACCGGGCATCCGGCGAGAGGTTGTTCAGCGCTTCGCCGATCAACTCGCGGGCCTGGTTCGGAGTCAGGGCGAGCAAATCGTAATGCACCATCAGGGTGGTGTAGGACGGCACCAGATCAATCAGATCATCGGCGAAAACCGCGCGCAGGCGCGCGCTGGCAGCGAGCATCCACGGCATGTTGGCCTCGGCGATTTCGTCGAACAGGCGCACCATCAGGCAGTCCACCGCCACCACTTCCACGCGTGGTTTCATGGCGCGCTCTGCCGGTCGAGGGCCTCGCGGATACGCTGCACGGCCGCCACGGAGCTGGCGTTGTCGCCGTGCACGCACAACGTATCGGCGTGCAGATTCAAGGCGCTGCCGTCGCTGGCCGTCAGCGCGTCGCTGCGGGCAATGGTCAGCGCCTGCCCGATGATCACCTCGGAATCGTGATGCACCGCCCCCGGCAACTGCCGCGAGACCAGGCGACCGGCGCTGTCATAGGCCCGGTCGGCGAAGGCTTCGAACCACAGGGTCACACCGTATTCGTCGCCCAGGGCCTGGGCGGCGCTGTTGTCCCGGGTCGCCAGCAGCATCAGCGGCAACTGCCGGTCATACGCGGCGATGGCCTCGATAACAGCACGCAGTTGCGCCGGGTTGGCCATCATGTCGTTGTACATCGCACCGTGAGGTTTGACGTAGCTGACCTGTCCACCCTGGGCCCGGCAGATACCGTCCAGGGCGCCGATCTGGTAGTGCAGCAGGTCTTGCAGCTCCTGGGCGCCATAGGCCATGGAGCGGCGGCCGAAGCCCGCCAGGTCCTGATAGGCCGGGTGCGCGCCGATCCGTACGCCGTGGCTCAGGGCGAGGCTGACGGTCTTGCGCATGATGCTCGGGTCGCCGGCATGAAAGCCGCAGGCGATGTTGGCGCAATCGATAAAGGGCATCACCTCGGCGTCCAGACCCATGGTCCAGTTGCCGAAGCTTTCGCCAATGTCGCAGTTCAGTAGCAGGCGGTTCACGGTGAACGCTCCTGTGGATTCTTTGTTATGGACCATGGGGATCGCGCCCCCACAGGTTATCAATCAGTCGGCTTCCAACTGCTTGCCCTGAGTCTCCGGCAGGCTCAGGGCCGCCAGGATCACCACGCCATAGGACACCGCCGCGAAGGCTCCGATGCCGACGCTCAGCGGCACCTTCTGGCTCAGGATACCGATCAACAGCGGAAACAGCGCCGCCACCGCGCGGCCAATGTTGTAGCAGAAGCCCTGCCCCGATCCGCGGATGCGCGTGGGGAACAGTTCGGTGAGGAACGACCCCATGCCGCTGAACATGCCCGAAGCGAAGAAGCCCAAGGGGAAGCCCAGCCACAGCATCACGTTGTTGCTCACCGGCACCTGGGTATACAGCAGCACGATAGTGAAGGAACCGACGGCAAACAGGACGAAATTCTTCTTGCGCCCGAGGATGTCGGATAGATAGGCGCTGATGACGTAACCCACATACGAGCCGACGATCACCATCGCCAGGTAGCCGCCGGTACTCAGGACGCTCAAGCCGCGCTCGTTTTTCAGGAAGGTCGGCAGCCAGGAGGTGATGGCGTAGTAGCCACCCAGCGCGCCAGTGGTCAGCAGCGAGGCTCGAATCGTCGTGAACAGAATGCCAGGGGCAAAAATCTCGTAGAACTTCGCCGGGTTCTCGGGCGTCAGCCGGGCCTTGGCCTGGTTATAGACTTCCGGATCCTTGACCAGCCGGCGAACGAAGATCACGAACACCGCCGGCACGATGCCGAGGATGAACAATGCGCGCCAGGCGTCTTCCGGCGGCAGCACCGAGAACAGCAGCGCATACAGAATCGCCGTCATGCCCCAGCCCAGGGCCCAGCCCGATTGCACCATGCCGACCGCCTTGCCACGGTCCTTGGCGCGAATCACTTCGCCCATCAACACGGCGCCGGCGGTCCACTCGCCGCCGAAGCCGAAGCCCATCAGCGTGCGGGCGATCAACAGTTGTTCGTAGTTCTGGGCGAAACCGCAGAGGAAGGTGAAGAAGGCGAACCACAATACCGTCAATTGCAACGTGCGCACCCGACCGATGCGGTCCGAGAGAATGCCCGCCACCCAGCCGCCGATGGCCGAAGCGATCAAGGTGCTGGTGTGAATCAGCCCCGCTTCACCCGTGCTGATGCCCCACATCGCGATGAGCGTCGGCACCACGAAGCTGAGCATCTGGGTGTCCATGCCGTCCAGGGCGTAACCGATCTTGCAGCTCCAGAAGGTGCGCCGTTCCTGCTGGTTGATGTTGCGATACCAATCGAACGGTCCGGAGCGGGCCTGGGGTTGGGGGACGCCGAGCGTGTCGGGTGCACTCATGGTGGTTCTCCACGGGTTTTATTGTTGTGAGTCTCGACGACGCTGACGTGGAGACCGTTGCCCCGATTCTTGAGCCCACGGTCGATCGCGTCCAACGAATAAAACCTTGGCCGGGTCATAAGAAAAAGTTGATTGGGTAGGTTGGGCACGCGCCGTTGTGGCGAGGGGATTTATCCCCGCTGGGCTGCAAAGCAGCCCCATCAGTAACCCTGTCTGATACTGCATGCGGCCTTGTTGGGGCCGCTTCGCGACCCAGCGGGGATAAATCCCCTCGCCACAGGAGCCCAGCGCGGCGCTACAGTCCGCGCAGGTCACGCTCTTCGATCGGCCGGCTCTGGCGCAGGCGCTTGCCACCCAGCACCACCCAGTCGATCAGGCGGAACAGGCATTCCAGGCCGAACGACAGCAACATCGCGCCGCTGATGCCCCAGATCATCGCCTCGGGGGTCAGCAGGATCTGGTAGCTGTAGCCGTTCCAGGTTTCCTTGCGGATGTCCGGATCGGCGGCCAGGGCCACCTGCAGCAGGCGGATGTACCACGGGCCCTGCATTGCCTGGAACTGCTTGTCCAAAGCCTGCTGGCGCACGAGCAAGGTGTTCAGGCTGTCGGCATCGCTGCGAAAGATCGGGTCTTCGCTGGCGCGGTAATGCGCCACCAGGGCCTGCATGTCACCCTTGAAGAACTGGTTGGCGGTGCCCTGGAACCCCTGCAGGCCAGTCTGCGCCTCGATCAGGTGGGCCTCGACCCGCTTGGCGTAATCATTGACGAAGCCCGGCACCTGGACCCCAACCAGCAGGCCCACCGCGAACAACACCAACCGTAGATAACTGAGCAACATAACGTGACGTCCTTATTCGGTCCGGCCGTGGCTGACGCATTCGCCGCGTCGCCACAGGCTCCATTGGCCCGGTTCGTAGCGGGTCCAGGTTTCGTTTTCGGTCAAGGGTTCGGTGGCAATCACCGTGACCACGTCGTTGGGCGTGGTTTCGGCCTGGAAATCGACAATCACGTCCACATCCTTCAGCCGCGCCGGGCCGAACGGTGCGCGCCGGGTGATCTGCGCCAGTTTGGTCGAGCAATAGCAGAACAGCCAGTCGCCGTCGCTGAGCAGGCAATTGAATACGCCCTTGCTGCGGTATTCGCTGCACGCCTCGATCAAGGCCGGCAGCAACTGCTCGACCTCCACCGGCTCAGGATAAGCCTGGCGCACGCGGTTGAGCAGGTCGCAGAATGCCGCCTCGCTGTCGGTATCGCCCACCGGGCGGTAGAAACTCACGCCCGGCTGGAAATCGGCGAGCTGGCCGTTGTGGGCGAAACACCAGTTGCGCCCCCACAACTCCCGCACGAACGGGTGGGTGTTAGACAGGCAGACCTTGCCGACGTTGGCCTGGCGGATGTGACCGATGACCACTTCGCTCTTGATCGGATAGCGTTGCACCAGGTTCGCCACTTCCGACTCGCTGCTGGCGGCCGGGTCCTGGAACAGGCGCAGGCCACGGCCTTCATAAAAAGCGATGCCCCAGCCGTCGCGGTGCGGCCCGGTCCTGCCGCCGCGCTGCATCAGCCCGGTGAAGCTGAAGACGATATCGGTCGGCACATTGGCGCTCATGCCCAATAACTCACACATGCTCGAACCCTCGTTTGATTGGGCAGCCCGGTTACAGGCGCGGTTCGATACGCGAACGCTGGGGATTGCTCGGCACGGGTGGGCGACCATAACGGTCATCACCGGCCACGCCGAACGCAGGCTCGTCGTCAGGCTCGGCAGCGGCGGCCGCTTTGGCTGCGGCGGCCCGCTCCTGGCGAGCCTTGGCCGCGCGTTCGACAGGAATACGGATCAGCACCAGGACCAGATAGAGGCCGAAGGCGATCATGGCGTACATGAGCAGGTCGGACGCTGCGCGCCAGACGTTGTTGCCAACCTTGAAGAGCAAGTCCAGGGCGGCAATGGCCAGCGCCGGGGCGACCTTTTCCTTCACCGGGTCGACGATGGTCGGGCTGAACAGCAACACCGCCATCAGCAGCCGCAGCGGCTCGCGCAACCAGCGCCACATGAAGCGGGTCATGCGCATCCACACCAGGAGGCAGCCGAGGGCGGCGAAGGCGTAGAGACCCCAGGCAATCAGATAATCGTTCTCGGTCATGGTGTCCATGGCAAGGCAGGCAAAGAGGCGCTTATAGTAACGGCTTTTCGCTCGTCAGGCTGCCCCGGCATCTGCCGGATGCCCGGCGGGGTGAGTTTTTCGGTCCGGCTACCGAACTGACCCCGTCGGCCACTTGTCCCTGTTCGTACCATGCTTGAGAGTTTTTCCATGCCCCTATCCGCCCACGTTCCCGACGCCCCGATTGCCCGCAAGGCCCCCGGTGTTGACCCCTACGCCTGGCTGCAGGAGCGCGACACCGACGCCGTGCTCGAATACCTGAAGGCTGAAAACAGCTACCAGCAAGCCCGGCTCGCCGATCAGGCCGAACTGCGCGAAACGCTGTTCCAGGAAATCAAGGGACGAATCCTCGAAACCGACCTCTCCCTGCCTTCGCCCTGGGGCCCTTACCTGTATTACACCCGCACCACGGCGGGCGATGAATACGCTCGCCATTACCGTTGCCCGCGTCCGGCCGATGACAGCCTGACGGTCGATGAAAGTCGTGAGCAGCTGTTGCTGGACCCGAACGCGCTGGCCGACGGCGGTTTCTTCTCCCTCGGCGCGTTCAGCATCAGCCCCGACCATCAGCGTCTGGCCTACAGCCTGGACACCAGCGGCGATGAGATCTACACGCTGTTCGTCAAGGAGCTATCCAACGACAAGGTCAGCGAGCTGTCCTTCGAAAACTGCGACGGCAGCATGACCTGGGCCAACGACAGCCTGACGCTGTTCTTCGGCGAACTTGACGATACCCATCGCCCGCACAAGCTGCTGCGCTATCGCCTGGACGGCACCGCCGCCGAAGAAGTGTTCCATGAGCCGGACGGGCGCTTTTTCCTGCATTGCTACCGTTCAAGCTCCGAGCGGCAGTTGATCCTGTCCCTGGGCAGCAAGACCACCAGCGAAGTCTGGGTGCTGGACGCGGCGCAACCACAACAACCGTTTACCTGCGTCGCGCCACGGGTAGAGAACCACGAATACGATGTCGACCATGGCCTGCTCGAAGGACAATGGACCTGGTTCATCCGCAGCAACCGCGACGGCATCAATTTCGCCCTGTACCAGGCGCCCGATATGGGCGAAGCGCCGGCCGAAGCCGACTGGCAGAACCTGATCCCCCACAGTGACACGGTGATGATCGACGGCCTGAGCCTGAACGGCAGCGCCATGACATTGAGCCTGCGCGAGGGCGGCCTGCCGATCATCGAAGTCCACCCACAAGGTTTACCGGCCTATCGGGTGCAATTGCCGGACGCGGCCTACAGCCTGCACGTGCAGAACAGCCTGGAGTTTGTCAGCGAGCGCATTCGCCTGCGCTACGAAGCGCTGAATCGTCCGGCGCAGATCCGCCAGCTGGACCTGGCCAGCGGTGTTCAAGTCGTACTCAAGCAAACCCCGGTACTGGGTCCGTTTGATGCCGATGCGTATGTCAGCCAACGGCTTTGGGCGACGGCACCGGACGGTACGCAAGTGCCCATCAGCGTGGTGGTCAAGCGTGAGGCCTTGGGCAAGCCCGTGCCGCTGTACTTGTACGGCTACGGCGCCTATGGCGAAAGCCTCGACCCGTGGTTCTCCCATTCGCGCTTGAGCCTGCTGGATCGTGGTGTAGCGTTTGCCATCGCCCATGTGCGTGGCGGCGGCGAACTGGGCGAGGCCTGGTATCGCGCCGGCAAGCAGGAGCACAAGCACAACACTTTCAGTGATTTCATCGCTTGCGCCGAGCACCTGATCGCCCAGGGCTTCACCTCGGCCGATCAGTTGGCGATCAGCGGCGGCAGCGCCGGTGGCCTGCTGATCGGCGCAGTCCTCAACCAACGCCCGGAGCTGTTCAAGGTGGCGATCGCCGAAGTGCCGTTCGTCGACGTGCTCAACACCATGCTCGACCCCGAACTGCCACTGACCGTGACCGAATACGACGAATGGGGCAACCCCGAGGAGCCGGACGTCTATGATCGGATCCGGGCCTACGCGCCGTACGAAAACGTCCGCGCCCAGGCGTATCCGGCAATGCTGGTGATCGCCGGCTACAACGACAGCCGCGTGCAGTACTGGGAAGCGGCCAAGTGGGTGGCGAAACTGCGCGCGACCAAGACCGACGAAAACCCGCTGCTGCTCAAGACCGAACTGGGCGCTGGCCATGGCGGCATGAGCGGCCGCTACCAGGGATTGCGTGACGTAGCGCTCGAATATGCATTTGTCTTGAAGGTTTTGCGCGTGGCTTGAGGAACTCTGCGGGATGGCTGGGTCTTAGCTCCATACCTGGCTCGACTGGATCAAATGTGGGAGCGAGCCTGCTCGCGATGACGGTGGACCGGCCTGCCCCAACGTTGGCTGACAGACCGAATTCGCGAGCAGGCTCGCTCCCACAGGGAATCGCCTTACATTCAAGACAATCCAAAACCGCAGAACACGATAAGAAAAGACCGTGACGACATGTCAGAACCGACCTTACTGAACAACCAAATTCGCGACTGGCTGATGGACTGTGGTCTCTTCGACCAACTGCTGCCCGTCGACTTCGCCGCGGCATCGGGCTATTTCAGCATCAGTACCGTCGCCCAGGGCGAAGCGATTTTTCGCGAGGGCGATGCCGGCAGTTTCATGTGCATCCTTCACACCGGCCAGGTGGCCGTGCAGAAAACCGGCCCCGACGGCCAGCCCGTGACCATCGCCACGCTGCGCAGCGGCCGCGCCTTCGGCGAAATGGCCGTGCTCGACGGCGAACGACGCTCGGCCAGTTGCATCGCGGCCACCGATTGCCAGTTGTTGAACCTGGGCAAGGACTCCCTGGAAAAAATGCTCAACGACGCACCGAAGATCGCCGCCAAGATCATCCGCGCCCTTGCCGTCTCCCTGTCCAAGCGCCTGCGCATGGCCGACGGGCAGTTGCTGTCGCAGCAGGTGTAGCGCTTTCTATCTCTAAATACAGAACCTGTGGGTATTGTGTGGTGTTGGCGATCTAACCCCCCGGCGACTTGGCCTTCGGCGGCTTCGGCTCCATGCCCGGGATCGGCTGGTCCTTCGGCGGCCTGGGCATTTCGATCGGCGGCAACAGCGGCGGGCCGCCACCCGGTGGGGCAGCCTTGGGCACGCCGTTGGGCGTGACCGGCGGATATGGCATGGGCGTGGCGGTGCCCGGCGCCCCGGGAATGCTCGGCGGGTTCACGGGAATCGTCGGCTGCTGCGCCTGGGCGCAACTTATCGAGAGCGCCGCCACGGCAATGGCCGTTAGAATGGTGCACTTCATCAATGGCTCCGTGGCTATTGTCTGCTTTCAGGCTAGTCCCAACCGGGCCGGTCTGCCCCATTCCCATGAGATTTCCATGAAACGTTTCGTTCTGCTCGACACCACGCCCATTCCCGACAACGGCGGTGCCTTGTGCCTTTTCGAGTATGGCGAAGACTTCGTCATCAAGATCCAGGGCGGTGACGGCGGACAGTTGATGAATACCCGCATGCACGGTTCCGAAGATGCCCTGGCCGAGATTCCCTGTCGCAAGGTCGCCGGCCGTCCCGGCTCGCGGGTGCTGATCGGTGGTCTCGGCATGGGCTTCACCCTCGCCTCCGCCCTCAAACAACTGGGCAAGAGCGCCGAAGTGGTAGTGGCTGAACTGGTCCCGGGGGTGGTCGAGTGGAACCGCGGCCCCCTCGGCGAAAAGGCCGGGCGACCGCTGTCGGACCCGCGCACCGTGATCCGCATGGAAGACGTCGCCAAGGTCCTGCAAGCCGAGCCGCAGGGGTTCGACGCGATCATGCTGGATGTCGACAACGGCCCGGAAGGCCTTACCCAGAAAGCCAACAGTTGGCTGTATTCGGCCGGTGGCCTCGCCGCGTGCGCCAAGGCGCTGCGCCCCAAGGGCGTGCTGGCGGTATGGTCGGCCAGCGCTGACCGGCAGTTTTCCGACAAGCTGAAAAAGGCCGGCTTCAAGGCCGAAGAGGTGCAAGTGTTCGCCCATGGCAACAAAGGCACCCGCCACACCATCTGGATTGCCGAGAAGCTCAAGGGCTGAGCTAAACTCTGTCCAACCGTCATCAGTCTTTTTACAAAGGTGAACCCATGAGTTCGTCCACCCCACCGTCCAACACCGCCAAGCTCGACCGCATCCTCGCCGACGCCCAGCGCGACCGGGAAATGGGCTACCGCGACAAAGCCCTGAAAATGTACCCCCACGTCTGCGGTCGCTGCGCCCGTGAGTTTTCCGGCAAGCGCCTGAGCGAACTGACCGTCCATCACCGTGACCACAACCACGACAACAACCCGCAGGACGGTTCCAACTGGGAACTGCTGTGCCTGTACTGCCACGACAACGAGCACTCGCGCTACACCGACCAGCAATACTTCGGCGACGGCTCCCTGAGCACGCCGAAGATCGCCAAGGCGACGCATAACCCCTTCGCCGCGCTGGCCGGGTTGATGAAAAAAGACGAGTGAGCCCGCAAGGCCGCCTTCGCGAGCAGGCTCGCTCCCACATTGGATTTTTGCTGTTCACAAAATGCTGTGGGAGCGAGCCTGCTCGCGAAAGCGGTCAACCAGCCACCACTGATCTCGAACCTGACCACCCTCCCCCATTCCCCGTATAATCGCGCCTTTTCCCAAAGGCACCCCGTCCGTGGCCAACAAACGCTACAGCTGCATCGGTCTGTTCAACCCCAAGTCGCCGGAAAACGTCGGTTCGGTCATGCGTGCCGCCGGCTGTTACGGCGTCGCGTCGGTGTTCTACACCGGCAAGCGCTACGAACGCGCTGCCGACTTCGTTACCGATACCAAGAAAGTCCACTACGACATCCCGCTGATCGGCATCGACGACCTGAAAAAAATCCTGCCCCTGGGCTGCGTGCCGGTGGCCGTCGAACTGGTGGACGGCGCCCGCCCCTTGCCCGAATACACCCATCCGGACCGGGCCCTGTACATCTTCGGCCCGGAAGACGGTTCCCTGGACAAGGACATCCGCGACTGGTGCGAAGATGTGATCTATATCCCCACCAACGGCTGCATGAACCTGGCCGCTACAGTCAACGTCGTGCTCTACGACCGCATGGCCAAAGGCAACAACACCCGCTCGGGGCCGCAATTTCGCTGACCGGCGGGAAATTCCATGGAACGACGGATTCGCTCTGGCAGTCAGCTTTATACACATCCCCACACTGGAGACAGATCATGAGCGACAACAATCCGTTCGGGCCGGTTGAGACCACCCCTTTCCAAACCCGCAGCCAGCAGAACGTGCACGGCTGGGAGCGCATTGGGTCACTGGCCGGTGGGGTGCTGATGATGGGCAAGGGCTTGCGCCGCGGCGGTGTGATCGGCCTGGCCCAACTGGCAATCGGCGGCATGGCCCTGGCCCGCGGCATCACCGGGCATTGTTCGGCCAAGACCCTGCTGGAAAAAAATCGTCAGCACCTGCACGACGCCCGCGCCCGGATCGAGCAGGCCGGCGATGAACTGAGCCGCATGAAAACCAATGCCGAGGCGGCTACCGGTACCGCTACGGTGACGGGGAATGATTCGTTGGTTTCGCCGAAGGCTGGGCTCTGAGCGGACAGATGCGTAGAGGCTGATGGCCCCTTCGTCGGAACGCCGCCCGGAGCAGGCTCGCTCCCACAGGGAGTTGGTTGATTACAAAGGGTAAGTCAACCGAAGATCCAGTGTGGGAGCGAGCCTGCTCGCGAAAGCGGTGTTACTGAAGTAACCGCGTATCCAGAACGCTGGAGCCCCCGCCCAGGATGCTCTCACTGAGCTGCACAAACTCCTCGGTGTCGACGGTTTCCAAGCGCATCGCCCCTTGCAGCACATCATCCAGCGAACGCTTGTTGCGGGTTTTCAGGCGAATTTCCCGATCCAGCTCCTGCAACAGCAACACCGCCTTGGACACCATCGCCGGGCTCACCTGTTCACCACGCAACATCGTGACGCCCTTGCTGTCCCGGGCGAGTCGATCATTCAATGCCTGGTAACGCTCGTCGCTCATGCCGCCGGCACGGCGCAGCAATTCGATGGCGTAATACTCGTTGAGCCCTTCGCTGATCCAGTCGCTGCGATCATGATCGTTGATGCGCGCCAGCACCTGGATCAACTCCCGCAATAACGGGCTGCTGCCACGTTCGCTGACCAGCGCCGGACGGCTGTGCAGGTAAATCGATTCATGGCCGCCCTGGGCGCCACGCCACATCGGATCGCCCGCGCCAACGATCAACAGCTTGGCCGGATGGCGCGGCACGATTGCCTGCACCTGCGGCCAGACGAAGGTCAGCAGTGTCAGCACGTCCATCCGCCGCATGCCCTGGCCTCGCGGCGAAGCCACGGTCACTTCGGTCTCGCCCAGGCGCGTGCGGCGGCTGCCGAGCTTGCCGGCCAGCATCCAGCCCGTCGGCCGGTCGAACAGGCGCGAAGGGTTGTCGATGCGAAAACGCTGCTTGCCGATACGCGGCCAGGGCGTCTCGATGCTTTGCCAGCCACCCGGCAATTCGAATTCCAGGCGTGACACCAGCTCGGTGCCGTCCTGCTGATCCAGCCTGGCTGGCGGTACCAGATCATCACCGCGCAGGAGCGCCCATCCGGGGGTCATGCGGGTCTCAAAGGAGCCGTTTTTGCGCGACTCGCTGAGGCGGACGCGATAAGTCAGGCTCGCCTTGTCGGCGGCTGGGCGCCAGACGCCCCGAGCTTCGTGACCGGGAGTCAGTTGCCACTGGCCATCGGCTTTGAAATCACTGTAGCGACCATCGCCCCCAAGGTCGAAATCCAGGCTGCGCACCGCCGAGCCCCGCGCCAGCGTCAGGCGCACTTCGGCCTGGTCGCTCTGCGGCAACAGGTGGACGTGATAATCCAGATCGACTTTCTGCGCGGCCCACAGCGGTCCGCTCACCGCCAGCAGCCCGGCCGCCAGCATCCGTTTCAATCCTGCAGCCATGGGTTCTCCCGGGGTGCGATGGCGGATGTTTCAGCCGGCGCGGAAAATCAGGTGATCTTCCCAATCCTCTTCAGCCACGCTGCCTTCGGCGAGCATGCGCCCGGATTGGGAAATGCGTTCGTGATGCACCGCGTCGCGGTCGCCGCAGACCAGATGGTGCCAAAGCGGCAGGTCCTTGCCCTCGCTGACCAGGCGATAGCCGCAGGTTGGCGGCAACCATTTGAACTCATCGGCCTTGCCCGGCGTGAGCTGGATGCAATCAGGAACAAAGTCGCGACGATTGGGGTAATCGGTGCACTGACACGTCTTCAGGTCGAGCAACTTGCAGGCGATGCGCGTGTAGTAGACGCTGTTGTCGTCTTCGTCTTCGAGCTTTTGCAGGCAGCACAGGCCACAGCCGTCACACAGCGATTCCCACTCCTGTGAATCAAGCTGATCGAGGGTTTTGCGTATCCAGAACGGTTCGACTTTGGCGGCCATGGCTCAAGCATCAACATCACGTGGTGAAAAGGCCGACAGTCTAGTGCCGGGGCCTCTTGAGGCCAAGCATTGGCGACTGTCGGTACAAGGGGGCTTGTCAGCCCGGATGTCTGGACGTAGGTTGCTTCATCACGTTCCCGATCCCAGCCAAGGTAAGCCCATGAGTGCCAATCCCCGCATCGCCGAATACGCCATCCACCCCCAATTCATCGAACGCTGGTCGCCCCGCGCTTTCACCGCTGAAAGCATTTCCCAAGAAACCCTGCTGAGCTTCTTCGAAGCCGCGCGCTGGGCGCCTTCGGCCTATAACTCGCAGCCGTGGCGTTTCCTGTATGCCCGTCGCGACACGCCGAACTGGGAGCGTTACCTGGGCCTGCTCAACGAATTCAACCGTGGCTGGGCCCAACACGCCTCGGCGCTGGTGATCATCGCCTCGAAAACCACCTTCGCGGTGCCCGGCGCCACCGAGGAAACCCCGGCCCAGTGCCACACCTTCGACACGGGCGCGGCCTGGGGCCACCTGGCGTTGCAAGCGAGCCTCAGCGGCTGGCACACCCACGGCATGGCCGGCTTCGACCAGGACCTGACCCGCAAGGAACTGAAGATACCCGACGGCTACGCTCTGCACGCGGCCGTGGCGATTGGCAAGCTGGGAGACAAATCGACGCTGGCCGACTACCTCCAGGCCCGCGAAGTGCCGAGCCCGCGCCGGCCGTTGAGCGAGCTGGTGGCCGAGGGTGATTTCACCCTCTGATCTCGACACAATCCCTGTGGGAGCGAGCCTGCTCGCGAAAGCGCCCAGTCAGACATAGGGATGTCGACTGACACACCGCTTTCGCGAGCAGGCTCGCTCCCACAATGGACCGCATTGAATGCCGGATCAGTAGCCCCGACTGAAATCCACTTCCCCGCGCAACGCTTCGCCGGCCTCATAGGCGCGCAGGTTCTCCAGGAACAACTGCACCATCATCGGCGGCGACGTCGGTGCGGAGCTGTGGCCGGTCAGCAACAATCCCCAGGCGGTCCAGAACGGATGGCGCTGTGGCAACGGCTCCTGGCGGCACACGTCGATTACCGCACCGGCCAGGTGCCCGTCCTGCAACGCTTGCACCAGGTCCGCATCGACCACGGCCACGCCACGGCCGACATTGATGAACAGCCCGGTGGGTTTGAATTGCTTGAACAACGCCGCGTCGTAGATATCGTGAGTGTCCGGTGTATTCGGCAACAGGTTGATCACGTAGTCCACCTCGCCCACCAGACGGGGCAAGTCCTGCAACGCGCCAACTTCAATAAACGGCGCCAACTCCCGAGCTTCACTGGCGATGCCGTACAACTGCACGCCAAATGGCACCAGGAACTCAGCCACGCGGCGACCGATATCGCCGGTCCCGACGATCAATACCTTGCGGCCCGCCAGGCTCTGGCTCTGGCGATTATCCCATTTGCGCTCCACCTGGCTGACCAGGCGCGCCAGGACTTCGCGCTCATGCCCGAGCATGTAGGTGAGCACATATTCGGCCATGACCTGGCCAAAAATGCCCACCGCGCGGGTCAGACGGTAGTCACGGGTCAGGCCCTCGGCCAGCAGCGGCGTGATCCCCGCCCAGGTCGATTGCAACCAACGGGGCTTGTGGCCCTGACGCAACAAGGTCGCCAGCAAGTCCGGCTGGCCGAGCCAGACCGGGCAATCGGCGGCCAGGCGTGACAGTTCAGCGGAGTCGCCGCTGGTCAGGATTTCGATATCGGCTGCAGCCTGGCGCAGGAGCTGGGCATACATCGCGTGGTCGTGTTCGGCAATCAGAACGCGCATGAATCAAACCTTTCAAAAACAGTGCAAACGACCGCCGACAGAGTGTTGCTCCATCTTCGCGGCCATCCCGATAATCATTCCAGTGTTTCGAGAGCCCCCAGGACGGACGCCCAAGGCAATCAGACCGGGTCGTTGCGGCGCAACAACTCTTCGGGCAGATGCTCGATGTACTCGTCTTCCGCCGGTGGCATCTGCAGGTGATAACCCTGGGTATCGAGGTTCTCAAGCACCTTGTTGATGTCTTCGCGGGACAATTGCCGCTCCGGGCTCAGAACCAGGTCGAAGGCATGGATCGCCTTGCCGAAGGCCGCCATCAATGGCTCAGGCACACGCTTCAAGGCGTCGCTCTTGAGCACATACAGGTACATCTCGTTTTTTTTCGAGCTTCGGTAGATGGAGCAGATACGTTTCAAGGCTGTTCTCCGGCGGTGGCCAGGCTGTCGAGCAGCGCCTGGCCCATCAACTCGCGGCGCCAGCCACGCAGCGAATCGGGCAGTTGGTAAGGTCCCTCGGGATAGCCGCTCTTGATCAGGGCTTCAAGGGTTTTCTTGCGTAACATCAATTCAGGCGCAATGCCCAGGCGCTCGGCTTCAGCCTGGCCCAGCGCCTTGAGGCGCTTGAGCAGCGCCGCGGCCTCGATGGGCAGCGGCTCGGCCACGGCGGGCGGCCATTGTTCGGGCGGCACGCTGCCGGCACGCTTGATCAGGTCCAGCAGGAATTCGCCGTCCTGACGCACCGTGCGCGGGTGCATGTCTTCTATTTTTGCCAGCGCGCCGAGGTTATCCGGTTGCGTGCGGGCCAGGGGCCACAGCGAATGCTCGCGGAGGATGCGGTTACGTGGCAGGTCACGGGCTCGCGCCTCGCGTTCGCGCCAGGCGTACAACTCGCGCAGCACGGCCAGTTGCGCACGGGAGAGCTTCCAGGCCAGCTTGGCGTCGCGGTAGACCTCATACGGGTCGATTTCACGCCGCAGGTTGGCCACCAGTTCGGCGCCATCCTCCAGCACCCAGGCGTATTTTTCGCCGGAAAGTTTCGGGCGCAACTCGACGAAAACTTCCGCCAGGTGCACGGCATCCTCGGCGGCGTAGCTGATCTGCGTCTCGGAGAGGGGCCGCTGCAACCAGTCGGAACGGGTCTCGCCCTTGGGCAACTCGATACCCAGCACTTCCTGCACCAGCCGCGAGTAACCCATCGAAAAGCCCAGGTTCAGGTAAGCGGCGGCCAGCTGGGTGTCGAACAGCGGCGCGGGCAGGCTGCCCGTCAGGCGCAGCAAGACTTCCAGATCCTCGCTGCAGGCATGCAACACCTTGAGCACAGCCGGGTTCTCCAGCAGCGCAGCCAAGGGTTGCCAGTCATCAATGGTCAATGGGTCGATCAGGTAGGCGCTTTTACCGTCACCGATCTGCAGCAAGCCGGCAATGGGATAAAAGGTGTCGACCCGCATGAATTCGGTGTCGAGGGCGACGAATGGCAACTGTTGCCATTCGGCGCAAAACCGCCCGAGGCTATCGTTGTCGCGAATCCAGTGAATATCGATGGCCACACGGCTCTCCCTTGAAGAATGGCGCGCAGTATATATCGCCGTCGGCGATTGCGAGCATCTACGGAGCAAGAGCTTTAGAGAAATCGCCTGCGCAAACGCAAGAATAGTCCTACATCAGCGGTTAACTGGTCTTACGTAATACATAAACTCGCTTCAAGGCGAAACCGGGCAGGAAATCCTGATACCACTGCACGCTGAAACCGGCCTCGATAAACTCGGCTTCGACCCGGGCCCGGTCGACCAGGCGCCTGGGTGGCGGCTGGCCGGTTCTCAGCCGGCCCTCGATCTGGACCGACACGATCACTGTGTCGCGGCTGACCCGATGGAATTCGCGCAGCAACGCCAGGCGATGCTCGCTGGCCTGGATATGCAGAAACAGTTGCAGACAAAAAATACAGTCCACCGCGTTCGCGGATAGCCCGAGGGTGAACGCGGAACTCGGGAAGGTCCTGACCCGCTCAAGTAACGCTTCGTCGTGGTGGGCGAGCGCGTGATCAAGCATTTGCGGCGACGGGTCCGCCGCGAGGATCACCCGGTTGGCATGTTCGGCCAGCACCGGCCAGAAGCGCCCCGCCCCGCACGCCACATCCAGCACCAGGCCGGGCTCGCCGGCGGCCTTCAGAGCGTTGCGCACCAACTGCTCGTCACGCCAGAACACCAGGCGCAACCGCCGAGGCGCCGGTTGATGGCAGGTTTGCGCATGCTCCTGCTCGTGCTGTCGGGTGAATTCAAGCTCGACGGTGGATGGGGATTGCCCGGGCATACTCACAGCTCAGTAAAAATAAGTGAGCAACAGCTTAAACAGTGCCGCGTGAAAAAAAGGTGTAGGAAACTTCTACTCACGGGCCAGCACGCCGTCGATGACTGCGCCGCGACAACCGGCAAACATGTCCAGCTCCTGGTTGTAGACCTTGCTGTTGACCTCCAGCAGCCCGAGCATCGAATGAAACAGGTTGTCCTGACTGAGGGGTTTGTCCCGACTCAGTTGCAGGCAATGCGTGTCGACCGAGAAGGCTTTCTGATAACCGTCGGAGAACCAGGCCAGCATCGCCACATGTTTCTGTTGCTCCGGAGCGAGCATATAAGGCGTGCCATGGAGGAACAGGTTGTATTCGCCAAGCGACTCGCCATGGTCCGACAGGTACAGCATGGCCGTGTCGACCTTGTCCTGATTTATCCGCAGCAGGTCAATCAGGGTCGACAGCACGTGGTCGGTGTATACCAGCGTATTGTCGTAGCCGTTGACGATGCTTTCGCGGCTGCAATTATTCAACGCGTTGCTTTCACACACCGGGGTGAAATGCTCGTACTCCTTGGGATAACGCTTGAAGTATTCCGGTCCGTGGCTGCCCATCTGGTGCAACACCAGCACCGTGTCCTTGTCGAGGGTATCGATGAACTGCTGCAGGCCCTGGAGCAGGATTTCATCGCGGCATTCACTGTTGGCACACAGGGCCGGGTCCTTGAGATTACTCACGTCCTGCACCGCAACCCGATCACAGGTGCCTTTGCAGCCGGACTGGTTGTCGCGCCAGATCACTTCCAGTCCGGCGCGCTTGAGCACATCCAGCAGGCCCTCTTCGTTCTTGGCCTTGCTCGCGTCGTAGTTCTTGCGGCCCATGTTGGAAAACATGCACGGCACCGACACGGCGGTCTCGGTGCCGCAGGAATGCACGTCGGTAAAGGCAATCAGGCCGGCCTCTTTATCCAACTGCGGCGTGGTATCGCGGTGATAGCCGAGAATGCCAAAGTTCTCTGCACGCGCGCTCTCGCCCACCACCAGCACCGTCAGGGATTTGCGCCCATGGGTTTGCCAGGCCGGGTTGCGCTGCGCATCCTCGCCCAATGTAATGAACGGCTGCTTGGCCGAGGCGACCTGCTCGCGCAAGTAGCCGATCGAGGCGCCGATGTAGTTGCTCGGCACCACCATCAGATGCAACTCGTGATGATTGCGAAACAGCGAAGACAACCCTTGGTAATTGATCAAGGCAACCCCGCCCAACAGCGCAGCCGAGACGACGCCGACGAGCAACTTGCTTAACAACTCCCTGGGCCAGCGACGATAACTTATCGGGGTCTTGAACAGTAACCATGCAGGCAGTACACCTAACAGTAAAAGGTAGCCAAACAACTTTAACGACAACAGGTCACGCACTTCCGTGGCATTGGTTTCGGCAAAGTTACGCAACATGCCGGCATCAATCAAAACACCGTATTGGGCCATGAAATAAGCGACCCCGGCGCTGATCATGAACAACAGCATCAACAACGGCTTGAGCAGCGGACGGAACGCCACCAGTGTCAGCACCAGGTTGAACGCGCAGAACACCATCACGGCAAACGCCATGCACAGCAACACACCGTGTCCGTCCGCCGCCGTGATGGCGAGCAGGTGCTCCCAGAGAATGGCGTTGAAGCCCACTAACAAAAAGGCACTGGCGACCAGCGTCACCCACTCGGGGCGCACGGCTTTAATAGTCAGCATGAGGGTTGGAGACTTCCTGAAAGTTGCTCTTTAAAAAGACCTGCCGTAGGCAAATGTGAAAAATTCATTTGCTACGGCAACACAAACTTTAGGCAATCCACCATCAATTTTTCGTGAAAAAGTTGCTGTTAAATAATTTTTCAACAGCCACTTCAAAACACTTCAGGCCTGGTTCAGGTACCAACGCCAATCCTGCTCGCCGACCTCGCCCATGAACTGGCGATATTCGGCGCGCTTGACCGCCAGGTAGACGCCAAGGAATTCATCCCCCAACGCGTCCCGCGCCCATGTCGAAGATTCAAGGGCACGTAAGGTGGTCAGCCAGTCGGTGGGCAACAATTGGCTCGCCTGGGCGTATCCGTTGCCCTCGACAGGCGCTCCGGGATCGCGCTGTTCGCATATGCCAAGATGGATACCGGCCAGGATCGCCGCTGCGGCCAGGTACGGATTGGCATCGGCACCACAGATACGGTGTTCGATGTGCCGAGAAAAGGCCGGGCCACCCGGGACTCTCAGGCTGACGGTGCGGTTGTCCACGCCCCAGGTCGCAGCCAGCGGCGCGTAGCTGTGGCTTTGGAAACGGCGGTAGGAATTGGCATTAGGGCAAAACAACAGCAGCGAATCGAGCAAAGTCGCGAGCATCCCGCCCACCGCATGACGCAGCAACGGCGTGCCGTCGGCGGCTTCGCTGGCAAACAGGTTATTGCCCTCCCGGTCGGCGAGACTCACATGCATGTGCATGCCGGAACCCGCCAGATGATCGAACGGTTTGGCCATAAAACAGGCAGCCATGCCGTGCTGGTGCGCCACGCCCTTGACCAGCCGTTTGTAGCGCACTGCGTCATCCATGGCTTGCAGGGCATCGGTGCGGTGTTCAAGCGTGATCTCGACCTGCCCCGGCGCGTATTCGGAAATGGCCGTACGGGCCGGGATACCCTGCAGCTTGCAGGCCGCATAAAGATCGGCGAGGAAGGGCTCGATCTGCTCCAGCTCACGCAAACCATAGACCTGGGTGGAACGCGGCCTGCTCCCATCTGCGTCCCGCGCCGGTTGCGGCCGCCCCTCGCTGTCCCGTTGCGCATCCAGCAGGTAGAACTCCAGCTCCGCCGCCATCACCGGGTAATAACCCTGCGCCTGCAAGGCTTCGATCACCCGACTGAGCAGATAGCGCGGATCGGCGATGGCCGCCGGCATGCCCTCCCGGGGATGCATGCCGACTTGCACGGCGGCGGTAGGAATCCGCCGCCACGGCATGCGCTGCAAGCTGCCGCTGATGGGGTAGGCACGACAATCGATATCACCGACGTCCCAGACCAGGCCAGAGTTCTCAACATCGTCGCCATTGAGCGTCAGTCCGAGGATCGTGCTCGGCAGTGGCCGGCCACTCTGGTAGACCGCGAGCAGCTCGTCCCGATGCAGCCACTTGCCCCGAGGCACACCGTTGTTATCCACGATAAACAATTCGAACAGCTCGATATCCGGATTCTGTGCCAGGAACGCCTGGGCTTGCTGCACGGAGGCAAAAGAAGATTCGACAAGACTCATGGGAACGCTCGTATTTTCGTGTCGGACGGGCGATCAGGCACCGTCATCCTGTGCTCGCTATCAACGAGCACGGTTCAAGGAATCAACAGGAAATACGGCCATCCGGAGGACGTGCGTGGCGACAATGCCAGAGGGCCCAGAACGCCAGTT
Source organism: Pseudomonas sp. Z1-29 (assembly GCF_051131995.1). NCBI lineage: Bacteria > Pseudomonadati > Pseudomonadota > Gammaproteobacteria > Pseudomonadales > Pseudomonadaceae > Pseudomonas > Pseudomonas sp. Z1-29. The sequence continues at coordinate 4,435,158 of NZ_CP071645.1, forward strand.
CGCAGGGCAGCGCAAAGGATGCTGGAGGCACGGCAGGCGGTTGGGCGCCGACCAGGACGATGGCGGCGCACGGCGGGTATTGAAATGCGACAGGCCAACCATCCATAGGAGCATCACGGAAAAACATTCGACAAGAGCCTCCCATGACGCCAGGAGCCGTTAAACCAGGATTTGATGGAGTCTGCGTTGGCGTCGGCTAAACAATCGTCTTCGCCATGCCGGCTGAACACCGTCTTGCCAGCGGGAAAAGCAGCGGTCGGCATTCTCTGCACACGCTCGTTCCGTTAGGATCAAAACCTGTTTGCGCACGCCCCGCGCAAGGAGCACAGCGAGAGACAGAACGGATGCTGAACAGCAACACCCTCAGAAAGCTCGACATGCAGGACCTCATGGTGTTCAGCGCCGTATTCGAGCAAGGCAGCGTCACCGGTGTGGCGGAAATCCTCTGCGTCAGCCAGTCAACGGTCAGCTACAGCCTGAAAAAGTTGCGGGCCTGCTTTGACGACGAACTGTTCATCAACACCCGGACCGGCATGCGCCCCACCTTCAAGGCCGAAGGCATGCACGAGCATGTGCGCAGCATCTTGCAAAGCATCAACCTCTGCCATGCCGGCACGCCGGCCTTCGATCCGACCCGGCAGGCCGTGACCTTCGAGATTTGCGCACCGGAATACTTTGAACAGCTGCTCCTGCCACAACTGCTGCAAGGCTTCGATCATGCAGACCTGCCCGTCGTGGTGAACGTGCACAAGCTCGGAGCCGATATTCCCGTTGATGACTTGCGTGACGGCAGCCTGGACCTGGTGATCTGTTTCGGCCCCCATTTCCACAGCAGCCATGCCGATCTCAAGACCCAACGCCTGCTGGAAGAAGAACTGGTCTGCGTGACAGACAAACGGTCGGCTCCGCTGGAATCGCCGTTGAGCATCGAAGCGTTCGTACAGCGTCGACACGTTTTCCCCACGCCTTGGGCGTCGCCCACCAACATGGTCGACGGCTGGCTGACGCGGCAGGCTCGGCAACGGCAGATCGCCGCACGTGCCAACAGTTACGGCGCGGCGTTGAAGATGATCACCGGTACCGATTTCCTCCTGACCCTGCCCCGTCGCATCCAGCAATTGCTGGCCAGCGCAGCGACATTCCAGCACTGCCGGGCGCCGGCGGGCTTGCCGGGATTTACCCTGGACATGCAATGGAGCCTTGCGGCCGATCAGGACAGCGCCAACGCCTGGCTGCGTGAACAGATCGTCAAGGCCTGTCCCGGGCAAGACCTCGCTTGAACCTCAAAGACCGATGGCGGCCTTGGCGTAGGGGCCGCGGTCGATATCGAGGACTTCCACGCACAGTTGCACGCTCACACCGGCGGGCCATGGGCCAAGATCCTGGATCACCGCCAGCAGGCTATCGGCCAGCTGCTTCTTGATTTCCGGCGAACGGCCGCTCAGCAAAGCCAGCTTCACATGCACGAACCCACGCTCCCCCATGCCGGTGCCGACGCGAAACGTATCGATTTTCACGGCCCGGCTCTTGATGTCGAACTCGGCGGCGAACTGACCGGATGCCACCAGTGCGTTGTTCATGCGCAACAGCGCGACGTCGGCGTTCAGCTCGGTCAGGTTGGCGGTGTACTCCATGTGCAAGTGAGGCATGTGTTCGACTCCGTTTCGAAAAGATGATGTTGGGATGACAGTCGGCGCAACCATACCTCGACTTTGCAGTTTCAGGCAGGTTTTGTTTCGTCCAGCAAGCCGGCGCGCTCGCTCATGAAAGCCTCCAGGCGGGACCGCAACCAGCGTTCGGCCGGGTCATTGTCGACATGGCTCAGCCAGACCATGGAGAGGTCCAGGGTCGGTGTCTGGAAGGGAAAGGGTTCGCAGAACACCTGGCCGGAAGCGGCCATGGCGGTGGCGGTGTAGTCCGGCAGGCTGGCGATCAGGTCAGTGCCAGCCAGCAACGCCGGCAGCGCGCTGTACTGCGGCACCGACAGCACAACCTGGCGCTTGCGACCGATCTCGGCCAGCCATTCGTCAGCAAACCCGGCGATGTTGGCGGTATGGGAAACCAGCACGTGGGGCCGCGAACAGTATTCATCCAGGGTCAGCGGGGTATCCGAGGCATCGGCGCGCAACACGCAGGGCTGGATATGTCGCAACAGCTTGCGCTTGGCATTGGCCGGCAGCCCACGGGTCTGGCTGATGCCGACAGTGATATCGCCCGAGGCCAGCAAATCGGGGATACGCCAGTAATCGACATGCTGGACTACGAACACGATCTGCGGCGCCTCTTGCCGCAAGCTGCGCAACAGCGGCGGCAAGAGGCCGAACTCGACATCGTCGGACAGCCCGATGCGAAACGTCATGGCACTGCTGGAGGGGTCGAAATCATGGGTCAGGCTCAAGGCAACCGACAGCGAATCCAGTGCCGGCGACAGGTGCTGGATGATTTCCTCGGCCCGCGCGGTGGGCTCCATGCGATGCCCGACCCGAATGAACAACGGATCATTGAACAGCGTGCGCAAGCGATTCAGGGCCGAGCTGATGGTTGGCTGGCCGAGGAACAGCTTTTCCGCCGCCCGTGTCACGTTACGCTCAAGCATCAGCGTTTCGAAAACCACCATCAGGTTGATATCGGCCTTGCGCAATTCGTTGCGGTTCATCCATTGCTCCTGGTTCCGGTCGGATAAAGCAAGCGCTGCAATGTGCGGAAATATCTCACAATCATTGGAAACGTATTCCCATTAGCGAAAAATTCCAGCTTGGCTAGGCTTGCCAGGACATGTTCAGCATGTCCTGAATCCGTTAATCGCATGGAGCGAACCGATGTACTTTGAAATCTACCGACAAACCCGAGGGACCCCGAACACAGGACAAGGCCAATGGCGCTGGCGCCTGCGAGCCGGCAATCACGAAACCATCGCCAGCGGTGAATCCTACGTGAACAAGGCAGACTGCCTTCACGTCATCGGATTGATCAAAACCGCCCAATGCGAGACGCCTGTAAAGGAAATCTGAAGCCGTCCATTCGTATCACTCGAAGCTGCTCGATGAGCAGCTTTCCCTTAACTACAAGCCGCCGCTGGGATCGGTCGCACCGGACAGGTATCGTGTGCAGACAAAAGCGAGAGCCGACCTCCCATGACTCAACCCGGTAACCGTCGCGACTGGCTGCTGCGCGCGCCTGAATCGAAGAAGCTGGAGCGCATCGAAGCCTACTTCAGTGGGCATGGCTATAGCGCCCACCGGCATGACACCTATGCCATAGGGTTCACGCTCGCCGGGGTCCAGAGCTTCAACTACCGGCAGAGCAAACGTCATAGCCAGCCCGGCGGAACCATCGTCCTGCACCCGGACGAAGTCCATGACGGCGAGGCGGGGACAAGCGATGGTTTTCATTATCGAATGTCCTACATCGAACCGTCATTGATCCAGCAGGTATTGGGGGGCCGGCCATTGCCTTTCATCGAAGGCGGGTTGTCGAACGATCCCCGGCTCAACGTTGCGACTCGCAGGCTCTTGGGCAGTCTCGGGCATCACCTCGACCCGCTGGAGGAAGACGACGCCCTCTACGACGTGGCCCAGGCACTGGCTGACGCGGCAGGTAACCAGCGCGGACGCCGACTGCTTGACTACCCCGCAGCGGAGCGCGCGCGCCTGTTCATTCATGATGCCCTTGACCAGGCCATTACCCTGGATGACCTCGTGCAGGCCAGTGGCCGGGACCGATGGAGCCTGTCCCGGGACTTTCGCGCCCTGTACGGCACCAGCCCCTATCGCTACATCACCCAGCGTCGATTGAATGAAGCCCGTCGCCTCGTGCTGCATGGCATGCCGCTGAGCGAAGCCGCACTGGCCTGCGGCTTTTTCGACCAGAGCCACATGACCCGGCTGCACACCCAGGCCTTTGGCATTTCACCGGCACGCTGGCTGAAAATGCTGCGCTAGCGGCACGCACGGCATAACGCGAAAAGCTGCACGATCCTCCAATACCCACGCAGTTTCCAGCGCTAAGGTGATGCTCATCAACCACAGAGGAGCACGCCAGGATGACTCGATATTCGCCCATCAACTTCGCGCAGAAGTACACGCTGTTCCATGATCAGTGGGCACCGAAAGTCGTGGCTGAAATGAATGACTACCAGTTCAAGATCGTCCGCCTGGAAGGCGATTTCATCTGGCACACCCACGCCGACACGGATGAAACCTTCATCGTGCTGGACGGCGAACTTCGTATCGACTTTCGCGATGGCGCGGTGCTGATCGGTCCGGGCGAGATGTATGTCGTCAAGCAAGGCGTCGAGCACAAGCCCAGTGCCGCGCAGGAAGTGAAACTGTTGCTGATCGAACCGCGGGGAGTCATCAACACCGGCGAACAAGTGAATGCGCGAACCGCGATCAATGACGTCTGGATCTGACCGAGCCAGGCTCAATCGTATTCCGCCTCCTGATGGTCACCCAACAGCCGCCGTTGGCGAGGTGTCGCGGCGGCCAGCACCGCAGGATTGAACTGCCAGTGCAGGTAAGGTGAAAACTTCTGCGCGACCATCCGCCGGCCATAGTGCACCTGGAGCATGTAGCGGGTGCGGTCGGCGGTCCGGTTGTCACTGCCGGCGTGCCACAACTCGCTGCGCAATATCAGCACATCACCCGCCTGGCACAGCACCGGTTTAGCCGCACGGCCCTGCCACTGGGTTTCGCCGGCCATGGGCGCCCGCCCCGCCTTGTGGCTGCCGGTAATGACCCGCGTCGGGCTCAAGTCGGCGTCGATGTCATCAAGGTAGAACTGTGCGGTGAAAACCTGCATCGGCAGTTCAAAAGAAGGCTCGGCCAACAGGCTGGGGGGCAGCTGCATCGGCAGGTAATCCAGGTGCAGCGCAGCGCCGACAAAACCGGGATGGCAGCGCCAGGCGGTCTGCCCGATGATGTGGCAATCCTCGCCCAACGCCGCCTCGGCCAGCTCGATCACCCCGCTCGCCTCCAGATACGGCAGCCAGAACGGGTCTCGATTGAAGACGCATTTGTAATGATCGATGACGCCGCTGTAGTCCCAGTGGTGGGGTTTCAGTTGGTCGATGGCCTGGCGCATTTCGGTGATTTGCGTGGCGGTCAACACACCGGGCATCAGGACAAAACCGTCCTGATGCAATGCGTGCAAAAGATCAGCGGTGGACACGGTCGCAACCTGCTCAGGTGCGGAAACGGCCGGTCAGCTCCGCCAGGTTCCTGGACAGGTTCGACAGCTGCTGGCTGGCGTGCATGCTTTGGGCGGAGTTCGCTGCCGCTTCGTTGGACAGGTCACGAATATCGGAAATGTTGCGGGCAATCTCCTCGGTCACGCTGCTCTGCTCTTCACAGGCATTGGCGATCTGCGCGGCCATGTCATTGATCCGCTGGATCGACCCGCCAGTACCACTGAGCACCTGGTCGACACCGGCGGCGCGCTCGACGCTGTCCCGCGCCTTGCTGCTGCCGACCTGCATGGCCTGCACGGCCTTGGCGACACCGCTCTGCAAGCGCTCGATGCGGACCTGGATATCCTTGGTCGAATCCTGGGTACGCGCCGCTAGCGCCCTGACCTCATCGGCCACCACCGCAAAACCACGACCCTGTTCGCCAGCTCGCGCTGCCTCGATGGCGGCGTTCAGCGCCAGCAGGTTGGTCTGCTCGGCGATGCCACGGATCACCTCCAGCACCGCACCGATACTGGACGTTTCCTGGGCCAATGCCTCGATCGTGCCCGAGGCACTTTCCACTTCGTGGGCCAGTTGGCGGATCGACTCGATCGTGCTGCTGACCACCTCGGCGCCGTCGCGGGATTGGCTGGTGGCCTGTTGCGCGGCGTCCGAGGCGCTCACGGCGTTATGAGCAACCTCATGCACAGCGGCGCTCATCTGCGTCGCGGCGGTGCTGACTTGGTCGAGCGCCGCGTGCTCGCTGCTGATCAGCCGGTCATTCGTCGCAGCCATAGCAGCCATGGCCCGGGCTGCCGAGTCCACTTCCCCGGTCACCCGACCGACCTCGGCAATCAGCGGCTGCAACTTGTCCAGGAACCGGTTGAACGCGCTGCCAAGCTGCCCGAGCTCATCAGCCGAACGCACTTCAAGGCGCCCCTTGAGATCGCCGCCGCCCTCTGCAATCTGCTCGACGCGGTGCAACAAACGGCGCATCGGGCTCAGCACCACGAGCGGCAAGGCAACCAGAACCAGGATGCAACCGAGCAGGCCAACCAGCAGAATAACGCCCTGCTGCACGCCGACCGCCTCGCCATTGGCGATGGCCGCATCGCCCTCGCGATGGGACGCCGCATCTTCCAGATCACCCAGCTTGTCGATTGAATCACGCATGGTTTCGAACAGGCGCTCGCTGTCACCAAAGCTCAGCGCGCTGGCGCCCTGAGGATCGCCTACCGACTGCTCGACGACCCGCCGCGAAACCTGCATCCATTTCCCGAAACTGTCATTGAACTGGCTGACCAGTGCCTGCGTCTCTGCACCGGGCTGCATCGCGGCATATTTCTGCACACGGTCATAGGCCTGCTTGGCATTCTCGCCATGACTGGCACTCAGCGCTTGGATATGCTCATCCGCATGACCATCCAGCAGACTGCGCTCGGCCACAAAGGCCTGATAAAGATCGCGGTCGGCATTGAGCAACAGGCTGATGGCCGGCAGATAGCGCTTGGTCAACTGCGTACTGGACTCGGTCACCTGACCGATGCCGCGCATGCCCGTCCACCCCATCAGCACCAGCAGCACCGCCAGGAACGCAATCGGCAGAGTGATTTTCCAACGAAAGCCAAGGTCGGCGAAATACCGCAGCATGGTGTCACTCCTTACATGGGGGATTACCTGCCTATCGGCAGCCATGCCTTGAGCTATAGACCATTAGTCTAATTGTTACAAAGATTGGCGGTCTCGAAATGCGCACCCTACTCAGCCGTGTTTCATCGAACTGGACAATTCGCGAGCTGCCATTGAGCTGGATAGCCGCATGAAAACCGTCCCGAGCATGATCCATTTCGGAAAGCAGCAGGACCAAGTGCTGAACGGGTGCGCGCCAACCAATGTTTCATCGCAGGTGATGGATTGCCGCCTATAAAACCTATAGCGATAAAGCGCCAATTTTTAGGACTTGGAGAATGAAATACGTAATGAGCTGAAGGACCTATTGGCGGTCTACACCCAATGATTTTAGCGTTCGATCCGTTCCATTCATACAAAAGCACGGGGTACAAGCGCGGCATTACCTGTAGCCGCGCTTGCGTAGCGCTCGACTAATTTAGCGACCACCTAACCTTAATTTTCCATTTATGTTTTCCAGTTTAGAAATATCCTCCAAGCTATATGTACCGCTGTTAGGATATGAGTTCGTACTTATATTTGTCCCGCAGTAAGTGCGAACTCGGCACTGCCCATCTCCCTTATCAATATATTCCGCCCTTGCCTCAGGCGACGACCCCGACCCGCAACTTCTAGAAGCTGAGCTTTTACGCCAAGCATCCTCGCACTGGTCCGCGAGCACAATTTGATGAATCCCCAAGAACATCACTGACAGGGACAGGGCAATTACTTTATTTAAGTTATTCATCCAATAAATCCTCATAACATGAAGTGGCAACTTCATAGTAGGTATTATCATTGCCAGGAACACTGTTATAAATGACAGTTTTTCAATCATTTTTTGAATCAGGATTTAGTTTTATAACTCTTTTAGCACTATCAGGCGTCCGGCTGCCGATCCAGTGCCTTGTGCACTTGCCCTTTCGCTATTGATCAGTTGAGGAATTTCCATTGCTCCGCCGAATTATGCTCTCTTGCTTGGCTCTGCCAAGGCCCGCCCAACTGGCCACGACGCAACGTCACTGCACTGAGCGGTAATGAAGCAAGGCTCTCCGTCCTGAAAACGCCTCAAAACCAAACGCCAGAAACGACTAAGCCCCTGAAATGTTCAACCATTTCAGGGGCTCAGTCGTATTCAATAATGGCGGAGAGATAGGGATTTGAACCCTAGGTACTGTCGCCAGTACAACGGATTTCGAATCCGTCCCGTTCGGCCACTCCGGCATCTCTCCAGTGGCGCGCATCATACCAGCACATTTGCCGGAAGCGAACCCCCGAGCGAAATTTTTTCCGTGCTATCAGACGCTTGCGTCGATTACAGCGGGACACCCAGGCGTTGGGCGACTTCTTCGTAGGCTTCGATCACGTCACCGAGGCCTTGGCGGAAGCGGTCCTTGTCCATCTTCTTCTTGGTGTCCTTGTCCCAGAGGCGGCAGCCGTCAGGGCTGAACTCGTCACCCAGGACGATGGAGCCGTCGCTGAACACGCCGAATTCGAGTTTGAAGTCGACCAGCAGCAGACCGGCGTCGTCGAACAGTTTGGTCAGCACTTCGTTGACCTTGAGCGACAGTTCCTTCATGCGCGCCAGTTGCTCGGCGGTGCCCCAACCGAATGCCACGACGTGGGATTCGTTGATGAACGGGTCGCCCTTGGCGTCGTCCTTCAGGAACAGCTCGAACGTGTAAGGGTTGAGCTTCATGCCCTCTTCCACGCCCAGGCGCTTGACCAGGCTGCCGGCGGCGTAGTTACGCACGACGCATTCGACCGGGATCATGTCCAGCTTCTTGACCAGGCATTCGTTGTCGCCCAGCAGCTTGTCGAACTGCGTCGGCACGCCGGCGGCTTCGAGCTTTTGCATGATGAAGGCGTTGAACTTGTTGTTCACCATGCCCTTGCGGTCCAGCTGTTCGATGCGCTTGCCGTCGAACGCCGAGGTGTCGTTGCGAAACAGCAGGATCAAGCGGTCAGCGTCATCGGTCTTGTAAACCGACTTGGCTTTGCCGCGGTAGAGTTCTTCACGTTTTTCCATGATGGGCTCCGCTTGCTAAGTAGATGGGCTAGGCGATATGTCGCCAGTCGAGCCCTGAATCTTGATCGGCCAGTTGCAGCCAGTCCGGGTCGCACCCGAGGGTGTCGACGAAACATTGCCGGGCCAGCTGCGGCAGGTTGTTCTTGCTGCTCAGATGGGCCAGGACCAGGTGTTGCAGGCCTTGCCAGCCCAACTCGGCCACCAGGAATGCCGCCTGGTGGTTGTTCAGATGTCCGTGTTCCCCGCCTACCCGTTGCTTCAGGAAGTAGGGATAGTACCCTCGCGCCAACATGTCGCGGCAGTGGTTGGATTCGATCATCAGTGCGTCGAGGTCCCGATAACTGTCCATCACCCTGTCGCAGTACGAGCCCAGGTCAGTGAGCAATCCGAAGCGCCGCTCGCCATCACTGAACACATACTGCGTCGGCTCGCGGGCGTCGTGCGCCACGCTGACCACGCTGATGTCCAGGGCACCGATACGCAACTGCTCGCCACCGGCCACGAAGCCAGCCGGCTCGAAGGGCTTGCGCAGGCCACCGAACGTCCCGCGACTGAGGTAGACCGGCAGATTGTAGCGCCGAGACAGCAAACCCACGCCATGCACGTGGTCGGCATGTTCGTGGGTCACGAGTATCGCGCTCAGTTGCGCCGGGTGCACACCCAGGCGCAACAGGCGCTTCTCGGTTTCCCGCAGGGAGAAACCGCAATCGACCAGCACGTAGGTGCCAGCACTGGCTATCAGCGTGCCGTTCCCCTGGCTACCGCTGCCGAGAACGGCAAAACGCATCGGATCAGCCCAGGTTGTCCTGAATCACACCCAATACCTTGCGAGCCACATCGGCTGGCGCCACGGTATTGATGTTTTTCTCGACGGTGACCTGGACGTTGTCGCCGACCTTGCTCAGGCGAACCTGATAACGCTCGGCGCGGGCTTCGACTTCTTCCTTGTCCGGCGCACTGCCGAACAAGCTCCTGAAGAAGCCAGGCTTCTCGTCTTTCTTCTCGGCTTTTTCAGCGAGGTTGATGTAGTAGAGGCCCAGGCTGCGGTTGATGTCTTCAACCCGCCATTCGCCCTGCTCCAGCGCGCGGCCAACGCTCGACCAGGCGCGGTCAAGGTCGGAGCCGACGTTGAGCACCGGGTTGCCGCTGCCGTCTTCGCTCAGGCTGACCCGGCTCGGCGTGTCGTAGTCACGGGTCGCGAGCATCGAGACCGAACCGCCCTGCTCGGCGTTACGGCTCATGCTGGCGAGCATGTCGTCGACCAGCGCGGCGTCGAGACTGCCATTGACCGAACGATTGGTGAAAGCCACGTCGGCAGTGCTGCCGGCGGGACGCTCGGCGCTGACCACGTAGATCTCACTGGTGTTGCGCTGCACGCCCGGCTCGATGCGCACGCGCACGCGGGTTTCGCTGTCGGCTGCGACACCGGCGGCGCTCAGGCGCTTGGCCATGGCCGCGGACAGTTCATCGGAGCGCTGCCAGGTGGTGGTGAATTCGCCGGTCTGCGGGCGCTGTTCGTCCAGGCGGAAACCGTTGTCCTGGAAGAACTGGATAGCCACGGGCCAGACTTCGGCCGGTGGATGCTGGCCCATGACCCAGCTCGAATCACCGCTCTTCTGCAGCGTGTAGTCGCTGGCATCGGCCACGGCCGACAGCGGCTGTGGCCGCGGTACAACGTACTCGCCCTTGACGCTGTCGTCGGCGACGTTGCGCGGGATCGGCAGCAGCGGATCCAGGCGCTTGGCAACGCTGACATCAGGTGGCAGTTGCATCGGTGCAGTCTGTTGCGCTTCGAGGTAATCGCTACCACGGTCGCGGAAATAACCATCCGGGCCCCAGATCCATCCACAGCCACTGGTGCTGGAGATAATCAAGGCAAGTGCGGAAAGGCCGGCCATTCGCTTCATGCGGTGTAGTTCCTCAATTAAACCAGGACGCCGGACTGGCGCATGGCCTGCCGCAGCTGTTCGTGACAGGTAGTGCTCAACCAGGTGAGCGGCAGGCGGATGCCTTCGTGCATCAGGCCCATTTCGACCAGGGCGAATTTCACCGGGATCGGGTTGGCTTCGATGAACAGGTCCTTGTGCAGCGGCATCAGTTTTTCGTTGATTGCCCGTGCGGTCTCGGCGTCGCCCTTGAGCGCGGCCTCGCACAGGTCGGCCATGGCGCGTGGCGCGACGTTGGCGGTGACGGAAATATTGCCCTTGCCGCCCATCAGGATCAGCTCGACAGCGGTCGGATCATCGCCGGACATGACGATGAAGTCCTCGCTCACGCCATCGAGGATGGCCTTGGCACGCGTCAGGTCGCCCGTGGCTTCCTTGATGCCGATGATGTTCGGCACGGTGGACAGGCGGATCACGGTCTCGGCCTGCATGTCGCAGGAGGTGCGGCCGGGAACGTTATAGAGGATCTGCGGGATGTCGACGGCTTCGGCAATGTGCTTGAAGTGCTGGTACAGGCCTTCCTGGGTCGGCCTGTTGTAGTACGGAACGACCAGCAGGCAGGCATCGGCCCCGGCTTCCTTGGCGTTACGGGTCAGCTCGACGGCTTCGCGGGTCGAATTGGCGCCGGTACCGGCGATTACCGGAATGCGGCCATTGACCTGCTTGACCACGGCGCGGATGACTTCGATGTGCTCATTGACGTCAAGGGTGGCCGACTCGCCGGTGGTACCGACGGCGACGATGGCGTGGGTGCCGTTTTCAAGGTGGAAGTCCACGAGTTTGCTGAGGCTGGCCCAGTCAAGACGCCCTTGTGCATCCATGGGTGTGACCAGTGCCACCATACTGCCCGCAATCATGAAACCGCTCCTGCCGGAAAAAGAGAGCGGTAATGGTACTGGCGCCAAGATGCTTGTACAAGCGAACTCCCATTCCCCTTGGCGATGGTTTTCGCTACCCTTCAGGCTTTGATCGGTACCGATAAGCTCACACGCCGGTTCCCAGCCTCCGTTTTCGTCGCTACAAGCCCCGATCCTGCGTTTGTCCTGAAGCATTGGCTAATCCCGCAATGCAGCAGAAACCCGGGCAGAGGGCTTGAACCGTTCGCTTTCGCAGGGCTGCTACCGTGCCGCGCGGCACAAAGGTACCGACCGCTCATCGCTTTAGGAATGCTGCATGTCCACCCCCACAGTCCGCGAACAATTCCTTGTTATCAGTGCCCTTGGCGCAAACCCCATGGAGCTGACTAACGTCCTGTGCCGCGCCAGCCATGAAAATCGCTGCGCCGTCGTGACCTCACGCCTGACCCGTCATGGCGAATGCAGCGCCCTCGTGCTGGAGATTTCCGGCAGCTGGGACGCCCTGGCGCGCCTGGAGGGCAGCCTGCCGGTGCTGGCCAAGAAGCACGCCTTCACCGTCAACGTGGTGCGCAGCGCCGCGCTGGAAAATCGTCCCCAGGCCTTGCCGTATGTAGCTTATGTGAGTTCGGCCTACCGCCCGGACATCATCAACGAACTGTGCCAGTTCTTCATGGACCATCACGTCGAGTTGGAAAACCTGACCTGCGATACCTATCAGGCCCCGCAGACTGGCGGCACCATGCTCAACGCCACGTTCACCGTGACATTGCCGGCCGGCACCCAGATCAGCTGGCTGCGCGATCAGTTCCTGGATTTCGCCGACGCGATGAACCTGGACGCACTGATCGAACCGTGGCGCCCACAAAACCCAATGTAAGGAAGCGTTCATGGCCGTTGCCATCGACCAGCCGGTTACCGATTTCCAGGCGCCCGCCACCAGCGGGCAGACCATCAGCCTCGCCGCCCTGAAAGGCAAACAGGTGGTCATTTATTTCTATCCGAAAGACAGCACCCCCGGTTGCACCACTGAAGGCCAGGGTTTTCGCGACCAATACGCGCAATTCCAGGCCGCCAACACCGAAATATTCGGTGTGTCGCGGGACAGCCTCAAGTCCCACGAGAACTTCAAGTGCAAGCAGGAGTTCCCCTTCGAGCTGATCAGCGACAAGGACGAAACGGTCTGCCAACTGTTCGACGTGATCAAGCTGAAGAAGCTGTACGGCAAGGAATACCTGGGCGTTGATCGCAGCACCTTTTTGATCGACAAGGATGGCGTGCTGCGCCAGGAGTGGCGTGGTGTGAAAGTGCCGGGGCATGTGGAGGCGGTGCTGGCGGGGGCTCAGGCCTTGAACAAGGGCTGAAATCTCGTTGCCTGCCCTGGCCCCTTCGCGAGCAGGCTCGCTCCCACAGGGGATTGATTAACGTCAAAAATCCAGTGTGGAAGCGAGCCTGCTCGCGAAGGGGCCTTAAGCCTCACCCGATTATTCAGCTACAACAACGGCGCCACCACCGGCTCCTTGCTCGGCCACGCATCCAGCACTGCCTTGAACAACGTCGCCAGGGGAATCGCAAAGAACACCCCCCAGAAGCCCCACAGCCCGCCAAACAACAACACCGCGCAGATAATCGCCACCGGATGCAGGTTCACCGCCTCGGAGAACAGCAGCGGCACCAGCACATTGCCGTCCAGCGTCTGGATGATCCCGTACACCGCCATCAGATAGATGAACTGGTCGCTCCAACCCCACTGGAACAGCGCGATCAGCGCCACCGGCACGGTCACGACCACAGTGCCGACGTAAGGCACCACCACCGAAATGCCCACCAGCAACGCGAGCAACGCGGCATAGTTGAGCCCCAGCGCCACAAAACCGATGTACGTGACGCCGCCGCAGATGAAAATCTCGATGACTTTCCCACGGATGTAGTTGGCGATCTGCCGGTTCATCTCCTGGGCCACGCGGGTGATCAATGCCCGCTCGCGCGGCAGGTAGCCTCGGACCCAGCGTCCGATCATTTCCCGATCCTTGAGAAAGAAAAACACCAGGATCGGCACCAGCACCAGATAGATCATGATGTTCACCAGCAACGGCAGGCTGGACAGCGAAAACGTCAACGCCCACTGGCCGAACTTGCCGATCTCGCCACGCACCACTTCGATGGTCTGCAGCACTTGCTCGTCCGAGACCAGGTGCGGGTAGCGTTCCGGCAGCAGCAACAACAGCGATTGCCATTTGGCGAGCATTCCCGGCAGTTCATTGAACAGGGTCACCAACTGGTGCCAGAGCAATGGCACGATGACCACGAGGAACACCACAAGCAGCCCCATGAACAGCGCGAACACCAGCCCTACCGCCACGGAGCCAGGCAAACGCAGGCGTTCCAAGGCTGTGACCAGCCCCTGCATCAGGTACGCCAGCACCATTCCCGCCAGCACCGGCGCGAGCATCCCGCCCAGCGTCAGGACCGCCGTAAACGCCAGGAACAGCAGCACTGCCAGGACCACCGCTTCCTCATCGGAGAAGTAGCGCTGAATCCAGTCGCGTAACACTTTGAACATTAAAAATCCTTAGGAGACGCTGTCGGTTTTCAGGCTTTTTTCAGCCAGTAACGGTAGACGCCGTTATCGTCTTCTTCGCGCAGCAGCGTATGACCGGCCAAGCGGGCAAAGGTGCGAAAGTCGCGCTGGGAGCCCGCATCCGTGGCCGTCACTTTGAGCACGGCGCCACTGGCCAGGCGATTGAGTTCCAGCTTGGCCTTGAGCAACGGCAGCGGACAGTTCAATCCACTGGCGTCCAGCTCGGCATCGTGGGCTACAGCATCGGTCATTGTTTCACTCCGCAACAGGTCGTCGAGCGGCCTAGAATATCTGGTCCCGGACCCGCTGTCCGGCTACAGTAAGGTCTTTGTCGACTAAGGCTTCGTGCATGACATTTCTGCGCCCCACCCTGCTGACGCTCGCTTGCCTGCTCGCCTCACCGGGCTTCGCCGACGACCTGCCGTCACTTGGCGATGCCAGTTCTGCCATCGTCTCGCCGGAACAGGAGCATCAGCTGGGCCGCGCCTGGCTGGCCTTGTTGCGCAGCCAAGTCTCGCAACTCAACGATCCGCAGCTCAAGGACTATGTCGAAACCAGCGTGTACAAGCTGGTGGAGACCAGCCAGGTCAACGACCGACGCCTGGAATTCATCCTGATCAACAGCCCCCAGCTCAACGCTTTCGCCGCGCCCGGCGGGATCGTCGGGGTCAACGGCGGCCTGTTCCTCAACGCCCAGACCGAAGGCGAATATGCTTCGGTCATGGCCCACGAGCTGGCGCACTTGTCGCAACGCCATTTTGCCCGCGGCGTCGAAGCCCAACAGCGCATGCAGGTGCCGATGATGGCGGCGCTGCTGGCCGGCATCGTGATTGCCGCCGCCGGTGGCGGTGACGCCGGGATCGCCGCCATTGCCGGGACCCAGGCCGCCGCCATCCAGGAGCAACGGCGTTTCTCGCGGCAAAACGAACAGGAAGCCGACCGCATCGGCATCCAGAATCTGGAGAAGGCCGGTTACGATCCGCGGTCGATGCCGACGATGTTCGAGCGTCTGATGCGCCAGTACCGGTTTGACGCCAAGCCCCCGGAATTCCTGCTGACTCACCCGGTCACCGAATCGCGCATCGCCGACACCCGCAACCGCGCCGAACAGGCCAAGCCGGGCGGAATCGAGGACAGCATGCGTTACCAACTGATCCGCGCGCGGGTCCAGTTGACCTATGAAGAAACCCCCGGCCTGGGGGCCAAGCGCTTCCGCGCACAGCTGGACGAGAACCCGAAGAGTGACGTGGCCCGCTACGGACTGGCGATCGCCCAGATCAAGGGTGGCCAACTGAATGAAGCCCGGGAGAACCTCAAGCCATTGCTGGCCAAAGCGCCCAACGAGATCATCTACAACCTCGCCCAGGTAGACCTGGACATCACCAGCAACAAGCTGGCGGACGCTCAATCTCGCGTGGATCGACTGCTGAGCCAATATCCGGGCAACTACCCACTCAACCAGGTGCGCGTCGATCTGTTGCTCAAGCAGAATCGCCCCGCCGATGCGGAAAAGGCCCTGGAAACCCTGCTCAAGAGCCGCCCGGACGACCCGGACATCTGGTACATGGTGGCCGAGACACGTGGCCTGTCGGGCAACATCATCGGCTTGCACCAGGCGCGCGCCGAATATTTCGCGCTGGTTGGCGACTATCGCCAGGCGATCCAGCAACTGGACTTTGCCAAGCGACGTGCCGGGAGCAATTTTCCTTTGTCATCGCGCATCGACGCCCGCCAGCGCGAACTCATGGAACAGGAGCGCATGGTCAAGGACATGATGGGCTGAGCATTGACCAGGCATAAAAAAACCGCCTCGATATCGAGGCGGTTTTTTTTTCAGCTGAATACCGGCTTATTCAGCCAGCTTGAAGGTAATGAAGCTTGCACGCCCCTGGCGCAGGACGCGCATCGACACCGAACGATTCTTCGGCAACGCCTTGGCGATGTCGGTGAACTCCTTGGCCGAGCCGATGGCCTGGTTGTTCAGGTGGGTAATGATGTCGCCAGGTTGCAGGCCGATCAACGCAGCGGGACCGTCCTGTACTTCCTTGATCACCACACCTCCCTGCAATTCCAGGGTTCGCTTCTGCTCATCGGTCAGCTCGACCACCGCGACACCCAGGCGATTGCTGCTGCGCTCGACGCCGGACTTGGGCAGCGAATCCAGTTCCTTGCCTTCTTCCGGGATCGCGCCGACAGTCAACTCGACATTCTTGCGCTTGCCTTCGCGAATCACTTCCAGGTTGGCCTTGGCCCCGGCCTTGAGGGCGCCCACCAGATGCGGCAAGTCGGCGGACATGACGATCGGCTGCCCATTGAGGCTGAGAATCACATCGCCCACTTGCAAGCCGCCCTTGGCGGCCGGACCACCTTCCTGGATCTGCGCCACCAGCGCGCCGGCAGGTTTTTCCAGGCCAAACGACTCGGCCAGGTCCTTGTTCACTTCCTGGATGACCACGCCCAGCCAGCCACGGCTGACCTTGCCCTCGCTTTTAAGCTGGTTGGATACATCCAGGGCCACGTCGATCGGAATAGCGAAGGACACCCCCATGAAACCGCCCGAACGGGTGTAGATCTGAGAGTTGATACCCACCACTTCGCCGTCGAGGTTGAACAGCGGCCCACCGGAGTTGCCCGGGTTGATCGGCACGTCGGTCTGGATGAATGGCACGTAGTTTTCGTTTGGCAGGCTACGCCCAATGGCGCTGACGATGCCCTGGGTCACGGTATGGTCGAAGCCGAACGGCGAACCGATTGCCACCACCCACTGGCCGGCTTTCAGGTTCTGCGATTTGCCGAGCTTGAGCACCGGCAGGTCCTTGCCTTCGATTTTCAGCAAGGCCACGTCCGAACGCGGGTCGGTGCCGATCAGCTTGGCCTTCAGTTCACTGCGATCTGCCAGGCGCACGAGGATCTCATCGGCGTCGGCAATCACATGGTTGTTGGTCAGGATGTAGCCGTCTGGCGAGATGATGAAGCCCGAGCCCAGGGACTGCGCTTCACGCTGACGACCACCGCCAGGCGAACGCGGCTGTGGCATCCCTCGCTCGAAGAACTCGCGCAGCATGGGCGGCAGGCCTTCCAGGTCCGGCATCTGCGGGTCCATCACCCGACGCTCCGGCAGCTTCTGCGTGGTACTGATGTTCACCACGGCAGGCGAAGCCTGTTCGACCAGTTGAGTGAAGTCCGGCAACTCGACCGCCACAGCGGGAACGGCCTGACCGAGCACCAGCACGGTGGCAAAAATGGAGAGATAGGTTTTCAAGCGTGGTATCGACATACGGCTCCCGTTACGACGAGCATGGTTAAGCGATATGGAGCAGAAATACCTGGGAACGATACGCCAGTATTTTTGTTCCGCAAACAGACAAGGCCAGAGCCGAGCGGCTCTGACCTAATAGAAAAAAACTGGTTATTTTGCAAATGAAAATGCTGACAGGAAGTTTCAGCATTTTGCTCAAGCACGCTTGCCGGCCTCTTGCGCAATCGAGCCACCCGGGCAGCGTGTTATTGGGCTGCCGCGACGTCGGAACGCATGGACAATGCGATCCGTTCCGCCGTACCGATAGGTATTTCGCCAACTACCGTCACCATCATCTCGCCTTGGGGTGTAGTCAGCCGACGCGATACCGCTGCGGTCGGGCCAAGCTGCGTGCGGGTGTCGGTGGCAGTTGCACCGTTCAGCGGCTCCAGGAACACCGAGAAACGGGCCAGGCCATCGTCATACATCAAGCTACTGACCTGGATCTTGGTGTCCGGGTCCTTGTGCGCAGCGCTACTGGTCAATTCAAAGCCGGGCGGAAGCCAGTCGGAATGCCAGGCGGTTTTCACCATGGCGGCCTTACCGGGCCCCTGCGCAACAGCCTTGCATTCGGCACTGGCCTGCAGATCAGCGTCTGAAGGCTCACCGATGTTCAAGCGAGTGAATTGGAAACGTTCGAGCAACTGGCCTTTGTCACTGAGCAACAGGGACTTGAGCGGCAAGCCGGTCTCTCTGTCGAGATGCAGCTCAAAGCCATAGCGATGCTGATCCTTGGGGGTCAGGGCGACAATGACAGCCTGACGCCCAGCCACGCGCGACTTGCCAATAACGGCAAGGTCATACCAATTCTTGAGTTTCTGCGGATCGAGCGCACGTGCGGTGCCATCTGGCGTATTGCCCAGCCCGGCGATCAAGGTGCCGCTGACGCATTGAGTCTTTCCGTCAATGCGCATGACCTCCTGTGCCGAACCATCGAGCTGGAGCAGCCGCTCGCGGACTTTGCCATCCTGGACGCGATGCCAGATGTTATGGGTAGAAAAACTACCGTTACGCTCGTAAACGAAAGTGCCTTGGAAGCTTTGCTGCTGCTCGGCTTGACTCAGACGATTGAGCCAGTCCTGAGCTTCACCGGCATAGGCTGGAACAACGCACCAGCCACCTACCAGAAGCGAGAAAAGAGGTATGGCGCGCATGGTCCTCCTTAACGGTTTTCCAGACTGGCCGCACGAGCGTATGGCAGCGCGCTTTCAGTACCTTTCAGCGCAGCCTGCTGGGCATGCTGACGCAGGTAATTAGGCAAACGCTGATCATGCCAGCCTGGCTGGCCTTGCAGGACACCGTTGGCCATCGGACCGGCAGCTTCCGAACCTTCGCTGTAGCCGGCCAGTACCGCCGGACCCTTGACCTGTGGTGCTGCCAGGCCAGGCTGATTGGACTGCTGCGCCATTTGCACGCCGGCAATCTCATCCTGGTTGTACAGACGCACACCTGCCAATACAGCTACGGTAACCGAGGCAGCAACTGCCAGGCGACCCAGGCTGCGCCATGGTCCGCGAGAGGCTTTTGCCGGCACGGCTTCGTCAGCCAGCGCAGCAGAAACGGCCGCAGCGATATCCAGGCGTGGAAGCAACAAGTCCTTGTGCATCACCGCCCGGGCAATCTGGTAGCGAGCCCAGGTCTCACGGGTTTCAACATCGTCAAAGGCATTTAATACCCGACGCAATTCCAATTCGTCCGCTTCGTTATCCATCACTGCGGACAGCGATTCCTGCAGGGCTTCACGACTCATGGCGTTCCTCTCTTGGCTGTCGCCGCTGTCTCAGTTTTCCTGCAACAATGGTTGCAGGGCTTTATCGATGGCCTCCCGAGCGCGGAAGATCCGGGAGCGCACGGTACCCACCGGACATTGCATGACGCTGGCAATGTCCTCGTAACTCAGACCGTCGAATTCACGTAAAGTTAACGCCGTACGCAAATCTTCAGGCAGTTGCTGAATGGTTCGATGGACAGTGCCTTCGATCTCATCCCGCAGCAATGCACGTTCCGGTGATTCGAGATCCTTGAGGCCGTGATCGCCGTCATAGAACTCTGCATCCTCGGAGCTAACATCGCTATCCGGCGGCCGGCGGCCGCGTGAAACCAGATAGTTTTTCGCCGTGTTGATGGCGATGCGGTAAAGCCACGTATAAAACGCGCTATCCCCGCGAAAATTACCAAGTGCCCTGTACGCCTTGATGAAAGCTTCCTGGGCAACATCCTGGGCTTCATGGGTGTCGTGCACAAAACGCACGATCAACCCGAGAATTTTGTGCTGGTATTTCAGCACTAGCAGATCGAAAGCTCGCTTGTCGCCGCGTTGAACGCGCTCGACCAGCTGCTGATCCTCTTCCTGGGTTAGCATGAACACTCCTCGATAAGCTCGAAGGAGGCTTGCATTACTAATCGTCCAAGCTTGCAACCATAGACTCGGGCTTTTCGCAAAAGTTCTCCCCCTTCCAAGCAAGTTTCCGGCGTGCTCTGATCCGGCACGCACGAAAAACGCAGCACGGGATTGCCCGGCCGCGCGAATAATCTGTCGTCGGGCCTGTCGGATGGGACTCGAATCGAAGTCCTGCACCAACCCGACGCTGTTCCCTTTTGCAGACAACCGTCTATTGAACCTAGGCGCTTGGCAAAAGTTCCCACCATTTGTAGCTCTTCGAAACGAAAATTTAGCAACCGTGACGAGATAAACAGCGTTCTGTCCTCGAAAAGGCTGCGTTGTCGCCGTTTCAGCAAAACCTTGATCCGACGAAGCGCGTCGCTTCCCTGTCGCACTGGTTCCATATTGCCATGAACGCCCGGCTATTGTGCCGATCCCCCCCTCTATATACTAGTGGGCTGCACGGTCGCCTGCCCCCATTGAACCGGATGCCTGGCACCCACCCCGACCCGGGTCGCTTTGAGCGGAAACCATTCGAATGAGCCAACAGTTTCAACATGATGTTCTGGTAATCGGCAGCGGCGCCGCCGGATTGAGCCTTGCGCTGACATTGCCCGCGAACCTGCGCATAGCAGTGCTGAGCAAAGGCGACCTGGCCAACGGCTCGACGTTCTGGGCCCAAGGCGGCGTCGCCGCCGTGCTGGATGACACGGACACTATCCAATCCCATGTCGACGACACGCTTAACGCCGGCGGCGGGTTGTGCAATCGCGAAGCCGTGCGTTTTACCGTCGAGCACAGCAGGGAAGCCATCCAATGGCTGATCGACCAGGGCGTGCCTTTCACCCGTGACGAGCAATCGGGCACCGAAGATGGCGGCTTTGAATTCCATCTGACACGCGAAGGCGGCCACAGCCACCGGCGGATCATCCATGCAGCCGATGCGACCGGCGCGGCAATTTTCAAGACCCTGCTGGCCCAGGCCCGGCAACGGCCGAACATCGAATTACTGGAACAGCGAGTCGCGATCGACCTGATCACCGAGAAACGCCTCGGCCTGGAAGGTGACCGCTGCCTGGGGGCCTATGTGCTCAATCGTGGCACCGGCGAAGTCGACACCTACGGGGCGCGCTTCGTGATCCTCGCCTCCGGCGGCGCGGCCAAGGTCTATCTCTATACCAGCAACCCCGACGGTGCCTGCGGTGACGGCATTGCCATGGCCTGGCGTTCAGGCTGCCGAGTGGCGAACCTGGAATTCAACCAGTTCCACCCCACTTGCCTGTATCACCCCTTGGCCAAGAGCTTCCTGGTGACCGAGGCACTGCGCGGCGAAGGCGCTCATCTGAAGCTCCCCAACGGCGAACGCTTCATGCAGCGCTTCGATCCTCGCGCCGAACTGGCCCCACGGGACATCGTTGCGCGGGCCATCGACCATGAAATGAAGCGCCTGGGCATCGACTGCGTGTACCTGGACATCAGCCACAAACCCGAAGCCTTCATCAAAAGTCATTTCCCCACGGTGTATGAGCGCTGCCTGGAATTTTCCATCGACATCACCAAGCAGCCGATCCCGGTGGTGCCAGCGGCGCATTACACCTGCGGCGGGGTGATGGTCGACCAGCACGGCCGCACCGATGTACCCGGCCTGTATGCGATTGGCGAAACCAGCTTCACCGGATTGCACGGAGCCAATCGCATGGCCAGCAATTCGCTGCTGGAATGTTTCGTCTATGCCCGCTCGGCGGCGGCGGACATCCTCGATCAGTTGCCGCAGGTTGCCATCCCGACCACCCTGCCTACCTGGGATGCCAGCCAGGTGACCGACTCGGACGAAGACGTGATCATCGCCCACAACTGGGACGAACTGCGGCGCTTCATGTGGGACTACGTCGGCATCGTACGCACCAACAAGCGCCTGCAACGGGCCCAGCATCGGGTGCGTTTGCTGCTCGATGAGATCGATGAGTTCTACAGCAACTATAAAGTCAGCCGCGACCTGATCGAGTTGCGCAACCTGGCGCAGGTGGCGGAACTGATGATTCGCTCAGCCATGGAGCGCAAGGAAAGCCGAGGACTGCACTACACTCTCGACTACCCGGACCTGCTGCCCGAGGCATTGGACACTATCCTGGTGCCGCCCACCTACGCCGGCTGAACCTGAGCCGGACCCGCAGGCGCCGATGGACATCCGGCGCCAGCGCGTCGCGGGGCACGCATAATGAGCGGACCCACCACTCGCCCCGCAAGCGAAAGCGCAGCACCACGATCATCGGCAACGCTAGGCTGTCCGGCCGCAACTGCACCGCCTGCCAGCCGCCGCCCTCGCTCCAGAGCTGCCAGCCGTCGGCATCGCGACGCAAACCACGAAAAGCCTGGCGATGGCTCAGCAACAGATATCGCGGTAGCACCCAGGCGCCGTGGCCCAGGCACAACATCGAAGCAACGACTGCGAGCCAGGGAGGAATCGAGCACAGAAACAACGAGCCCAAGGCAAACACCTGGGCCAGGAGATAGGCCGCCAGCAGCTGCCGGGAGGCGCGCCAGCGGCACTCGAAGCGGCTACTTGGGCTGGACACGGTCCAGGATCATCCGGACCATGCGCTGCAGTTCCGGATCCTCGGATTCACTGCGTTCCATGAACCAGCCGAACATGTCCTGATCCTCGCATTCGAGCAAACGGACGTAACACGCACGGTCGACTTCATCAAGGTGTGGGTAGACCTCCTTCACGAACGGCACCAGCAGCACGTCAAGCTCAAGCATGCCGCGGCGGCTGTGCCAGTAGAGGCGATTCAGTTCAACATCTTCGACCATGGAGCACTCCTCAAATAGAGCGCAAGTATACAGGCCCGGCCGTAGCGGAACAGACGGCTTTGGTCGGGCGCCTCCGATCCTTTGTGAACTACCCATTTCAAGGGCGTCCCCTTATGATGTCTGCCAGACTTTTTACCCTGCGATGACCCATGGCTGATTCCGCTTTTTTCTGCACCCTGTCCCACGAAGGCGTTCTCGCGGTCCGCGGCGTGGACGCAAGCAAATTCCTGCAAGGCCAATTGACCTGCAACCTCAACTACCTGAGCGACAGCCGGGCCAGCCTCGGCGCCCGTTGCACCCAGAAGGGCCGGATGCAATCGAGCTTCAGGATCCTGCTTGAAGGCGACGGCGTGCTCCTGGCAATGGCCAGCGAATTGCTCGAACCGCAACTGGCGGACCTGAAAAAATACGCAGTGTTCTCCAAATCCAAGCTCACCGACGAGAGCGCCGCATGGGTTCGTTTCGGACTGGAAGGCGCCGATGCCACGCTCACCGACCTGGGCCTGGAACTGCCGGTCGATACTGACAGCCTGGTTCGCCATGAATCCTTGATCGCCATCCGCGTCTCTCCAGGCCGCGCCGAACTCTGGGCTCGCGCTGAACAGGCCGATACGCTGCGCACTCGCCTGAGCGCGAAACTGGCCGAAGGCGATCTCAACCGCTGGCTGCTGGGCCAGGTTCGCGCGGGCATTGGCCAGGTCATGCCGGCTACTCGCGAGCTGTTCATTCCGCAGATGCTCAACCTGCAGGCCGTAGGCGGCGTGAGTTTCAAGAAAGGCTGCTACACCGGCCAGGAAATCGTCGCGCGCATGCAGTACCTCGGCAAGCTCAAGCGCCGGCTGTATCGCCTGCAGCTGGAGGCAGGCGAGCTGCCAGAGCCGGGCACTCCACTATTCTCCCCCACTCACGGCAGTTCCATCGGCGAAGTGGTCATTGCTGCCCGCGCCGAACAAAACATTGAACTGCTGGCGGTGTTGCAGGCCGAAGCAGCGGAAGATGGCAATTTGCACCTCGGAGCTTTGGAAGGACCCGCGCTACAATTGCTGGACTTGCCTTACGAACTGGACCGCGACCGCGAAATCCAGCGTTGATCGCAACATTTTGTCGCAACACCCTAGAGAACCGAAATGAGCGATTTGGCGGATAAGGTCCAGCGGGATTTGGTGGCGGCCATCGATAATGATGACCTGGTCCTGCCAACATTACCGGAAGTGGCCATGCAGATTCGCCGGGCCGCCGAAGACCCGGAAATCAGCGTCAGCAACCTGAGTAAAGTGATTGGTCGTGACACCGCCCTCTCGGCGCGCCTGATAAAAGTAGTCAACAGCCCCCTGCTGCGTGCCACCCAGGAAGTAACGGACCTGCACACGGCCATCACGCGGTTGGGGGTCAACTACAGCAGCAACCTGGCGATCGGGCTGGTCATGGAGCAGATATTCCATGCTCGCTCCGAAGTGGTTGAGCAAAAGATGCGGGAAGTCTGGCGCAAGAGCCTGGAGATCGCCGGCGTCAGCTATGCGTTATGTCGCAGCTACACGCATCTCAAGCCCGATCAGGCGGCGCTGGGTGGACTGGTCCATCAGATCGGCGTGCTGCCGATCCTGACGTACGCCGAGGACAACAATGAACTGCTGTCGGACCCGGTCAGCCTCAATCACGTCATCGAGACGATCCATCCCGTGCTGGGGGACAAGCTGCTCAGCGTCTGGGAGTTTCCGGAGCGGTTGGTGAAGTTGCCGGGGCTGTACCTGGATTTCACCCGAGACTCGAAGCAACTCGATTATGTCGACCTGGTGCAGGTTGCCGCGCTGTACTGCTACAAGGATGCCGACCACCCGCTGAGCAGGATTGACGCGTTCGGGGTTCCGGCGATCAGGAAGCTGGGCATCGACCTGGACAACAAGGACCGCTGCGCGGATATCGAAGAAGCTCGGTCGATGTTTTATTAAGCAGGCCGGGCAATGAATGTGTGTTGGTCACAATCTGTGGCATTCGGCTCGGGCTCATTCTGAGCCAGGAGCAAAACTCACTCGCACCTTCAACCCGCCCTCCTGCCCATCATGCAGGGTGATCTGCGCCAGATGCGCACGGCAGATTTCTCCGACAATTGCCAACCCCAATCCCGAGCCGGCCACTTGCTGGTTGCGCCGATAGAAGCGCTCGAATACCCGTTCCCGCTCAGTCTCGGGAATGCCCGGGCCGTCATCCTCGACTTCCAGTACCGCCGGCGCGGTGACCCGCAGGATCACGTTACCGCCCGAAGGAGTATGGGCCAGGGCATTGTCCACCAGGTTGCTCAACAGCTCGTTGAGCAAAGTCGGCTCGCCCCGTAACCAGACGGGTTCATCGGCTTCCAGGGCCAACGCAACCCCACGGGCATGGGCCAGTGGCGCCATGGCCATGCCCAGTTCTCGGGCGAGCTGGCTCAGGTCGAGCAACTGTGCACCGCCTTCGGCAATTGCCCGCGCGCCGTTCTCCACCCGCGCCAGCGACAGCAGTTGATTCGCCAGATGGGTCAAGCGATCAGTGCCCTGGGCGGCGGTTTCCAGGGTTTCGCGCCAGGTCGACGGTTCGCTGGCGCGCAAGCCCAGCTCCAGGCGAGCCTTGAGCGCCGCGAGTGGCGTGCGCAGCTCATGGGCGGCATCGGCAATGAATTGCGCCTGGCGTTCGAACTGGCCGCGCAGCCGTTCGGTGAAATGATTGAGGGCACGTACCAACGGCCACAATTCGTGCTGGACTTCCACCAGCGGCAACGGCCGCAGATCGTCCGGCTGGCGTTCCTCCACCGCCGTGCGCAAGCGTTCCAGCGGGCGCAACGCCGCGCTGACCGCGAACCACACCAGCAACAGCGCGCCCACCGCCAGCATGCCCAGCCGCAACAAGGTATCGGCCATCAAGCCGCGGGCCATGCTGACCCGAGCTTCTTCGGTTTCCGCCACGCGGATTTCCGCCATGCCGTTCATTTCGGGTTCGCTCACGGCCTTGAGCAGGCTTACCA
Source organism: Pseudomonas sp. Z1-29 (assembly GCF_051131995.1). Taxonomy (NCBI): domain Bacteria; kingdom Pseudomonadati; phylum Pseudomonadota; class Gammaproteobacteria; order Pseudomonadales; family Pseudomonadaceae; genus Pseudomonas; species Pseudomonas sp. Z1-29. The sequence goes on from NZ_CP071645.1 coordinate 4,460,896, forward strand.
CGCGCACATTCTGCCCTTGGTAACTGGCGTTGTAGAAACGTGCCAGCGCCGGGTAATCGTCGGTGCGCGGCGTACCGGGCGGCGGCCCGGGAAGATTCTCGTAGCCGGAGATCAGCTTCTGGTGGATGTCGTTGACTTGATAATAGATACGTCCGGCACTGTCATAGGCGAAGGTGTCCAGAGCGACATAAGGTACGTCCGCGCTGAGGGTACCGTCGCGCTGCGAAAGACCGGCGGCGATGGTTCGGGCCGACGCCAGCAGCGTCCGGTCGTAGGCCGTATCGGCGGCTTCACGACCATTCCAGTAGGCGCTCAGGCCACTGGCGAGCATCAGTACCACGAGCAACGAAGCAAGGTTGCGAAGTAGCCGCCAGCGCAGGCTGTCGGGCTTATGCATCGCGGTTTTCCAACAGATAGCCCAGCCCGCGGAATGTCACGATTGCCACCGCATGGCCGTCGAGCTTCTTGCGCAGGCGATGGACATAGATTTCGATGGCGTCGGGGCTGGCCTCTTCGTCCAGGCCGAACACCTGGGCTGCCAGTTGTTCTTTGCTCATCACCCGCCCGGGCCGGGCGATCAACGCTTCCAGGACAGCCTGCTCGCGAGAGGTCAGGGTCATCAGTTCCTCGTCGAGGGTAAAGCGCCGAGTGTCCAGGTCGTAGACCAGTCCACCACAGCGCTGCTGCCGCTCGCCACCCAGTACGCTACGGCGCAGCAGTGCCTTTACCCGCGCCTCAAGCTCGGTGAGTTCGAAAGGTTTGGCCAGGTAATCGTCGGCGCCGAGGTTCAGGCCATGGACCCGATCCTTGACGTCGCTGCGAGCGGTCAGCATCAGCACCGGCAGCGTCTTGCCCCGCGCCCGCAAGCGCGCCAGCACCTCGAAGCCGTCCATGCGCGGCAGCCCGACATCAAGGACCGCCACCGCGTATTCCTCGCTGCTCAAGGCCAGATCGGCGGCCACCCCGTCGTGCAGCACATCCACCGTCAACCCTGTGCTCTTGAGGGCCTGGGCGACACTTTCGGCGAGCTGCAGATGGTCTTCGACGAGCAGGACACGCATGGGATTTTCCTCGATTCAGGGATGGTCGCGGCCATTCTTTGGCGCGGAGTTTACAGCCGCATCCGCCACTGTGAAGCTCAAAATCATCCTGGCAGCTTTTGAAAGGTTAGCGAAAGGTTGGGCCGCTAGAGTCGCTCCACGGACAGTTTCGACTGCCGGTCGCGAAACACCTTGCGAAACGAAAAACGCCTCGAAGCGTTTTCGCCGAATAAAAACAATAAGCGGAGTATTCATCATGCTGTCCGTACAGCTTCTGGCTTCAACGCCCACCCGCCATTCCTGCCCCAACCAGACTACCCTTGCCTGTGCCGCTGCGCAGACCGAACTGCCGCGTCTTTGAAACGCGTTTGCGGATCTGCACCGTACATGTTCTGCGAAGCCTGACTTGAAACACACAACAACAACTCCTGTGGAGACAAAAATGAACCTATCACTGCGCAAAGTAGCCTTGGCCGCCGGATGCCTGATGTTCGCCGGGCAATTGCTCGCCGCGGACCCATCCAAAGAGCCGAAGCGCCCGGAATGCATCGCACCCGCTGCCCCTGGCGGCGGTTTCGACCTGACCTGCAAACTGGCGCAAAGCGCGCTGGTCAACGAAAAACTGCTGACCAAGCCGATGCGCGTCACTTACATGCCCGGCGGTGTCGGCGCGGTGGCCTACAACGCGGTGGTCGCACAACGCCCGGCAGACGCCGGCACGCTGGTGGCCTGGTCCAGTGGCTCTTTGCTGAACCTGGCGCAAGGCAAGTTTGGCCGTTTTGACGAAACCAATGTGCGCTGGCTCGCTGCCGTCGGCACCAGCTATGGCGCCATCGCCGTAAAAAGCGATTCGCCCTACAAAAACCTCGACGATCTGGTACAGGCCCTGAAGAAAGATCCGGGCTCGGTGGTGATCGGTTCCGGCGGCACAGTCGGCAGCCAGGACTGGATGCAGACCGCTTTGATTGCCAAGGCCGCCGGTATCGACCCGCGCAAACTGCGCTACGTGGCCCTTGAAGGCGGCGGTGAAATCGCGACCGCGCTGCTGGGTGGCCATATCCAGGTGGGCAGTACCGACATCTCCGACTCCATGCCACACATCCAGAGCGGCGACATGCGTTTGCTGGCGGTGTTCTCTGATAAACGCCTGGACGAGCCGGAGATGAAAGACATCCCGACCGCCGTGGAACAAGGCTACGACATCCGTTGGCCGGTAGTCCGTGGCTTCTACCTGGGCCCGAAGGTCACCGATGCAGAATACGAATGGTGGAAAAACGCCTTTGACAAGCTGCTGGCCTCCGAAGAGTTCGCCAAGCTGCGCGACCAACGGGAACTGTTCCCGTTCGCCATGACCGGTCCGGAGCTGGACGCCTACGTGAAGAAGCAAGTGGCCGACTACAAGATGCTGGCCAAAGAATTCGGCCTGATCCAGTAATCGCCTCTGTTCTCGCGGCGGCACCGGCACAGTCGGCGCCGCCCAGGAGTTAGTCATGCTCGTCATCCAACGTATTATTGCCGCGGTGCTGCTGCTGGCCTGCATCGGCCTGGCACTGATGGCCTGGCCCTATCAGGCAGCCTTTTCCTATGAACCGGTTGGCCCGCGTGCCTTTCCCCTGCTGATACTCGGGCTGATGGGGCTGGCGCTGCTGTACATGCTGTTTCGTCCCACGCCCGTCGTGCACAGCGAAGACGATCCGCACCTGGACCGTGAAACCCTGCAGAAGATCGGTATCTGCGTGGCGCTGCTGCTGGTATTCGCCGGGACCTTCGAGCCCTTGGGATTCATCCTCGCCAGCATTCTGATCGGCGTGCCGATGGCACGTCTGTACGGCGGCCGCTGGGTGCCGAGCGTGGTGATCATCAGCCTCATGGCCATTGGTCTTTATCTGTTGTTCGACAAGCTGATGGACGTGCCGCTGCCCCTGGGCCTGCTCGGCGTCCTGGAGAATTGATATGGATACCCTGAATTATCTCGGCCAGGGTTTTGGCGTTGCGCTGACGCCCTACAACCTCGTCACCGCGTTGAGCGGCACGCTGATCGGTACCGTGGTCGGCCTGCTGCCGGGCCTGGGGCCGATCAACGGCGTGGCGCTGCTGATCCCGATTGCCTTCGCCCTGGGACTGCCGCCGGAGTCGGCGCTGATCCTGCTGGCGGCGGTGTACCTGGGTTGCGAATACGGCGGACGTATCAGCTCGATCCTGCTGAACATCCCCGGTGAAGCCTCCACCGTGATGACCACCCTGGACGGCTACCCGATGGCCCGCCAAGGCCTGGCCGGGGTGGCGTTGTCGCTGTCGGCGTGGAGTTCGTTCATCGGCGCGTTCATCGCCACATGCGGCATGGTGTTGTTTGCGCCACTGCTGGCCAAATGGGCGATCGCCTTCGGACCGGCGGAATATTTCGTCCTGATGGTGTTTGCCATTGTCTGCCTCGGCGGCATGGCCGGTGACCGGCCGCTCAAGACCTTCATCGCTGCGCTGATCGGGCTGTTCCTGTCTTGCGTCGGCATCGATGCGAACAGCGGCGTGTACCGTTTTACGGGTGACAACATCCATTTGACCGATGGCATCCAGTTCGTCGTGCTGGTGCTGGGCCTGTTCTCCATCAGCGAGATTCTGTTGCTGCTGGAAAAAACCCATCGCGGCCAGGAAGCGGTGAAAGCCACCGGGCGGATGATGTTCAACTTCAAGGAAGCGGCCTCGGTGTTCTGGGTGAACATCCGCTGCGGCGTGCTCGGTTTCATCATGGGCGTATTGCCTGGCGCGGGCGCAACCCTGGCCAGTGCCGTGGCCTACATGACCGAAAAACGCATGGCTGGAGCCAGTGGGACGTTCGGCCAGGGCGACAAGCGTGGCCTCGCGGCGCCGGAAACCGCCATCGGCGGCGCGGCCTGCGGCGCGCTGGTGCCGATGCTGACCCTCGGCGTCCCAGGTTCCGGCACCACGGCGGTGATGATCGGCGCGCTGTCCCTCTATAACATCACGCCCGGCCCGCTGCTGTTCCAGCAACAGCCGGACATCGTCTGGGGCCTGATCGCTTCGTTGTTCGTCGCCAACGTCATGCTGGTGATCCTCAACATCCCGATGATTCGTATCTTCACCCGCATCCTGGCCGTGCCGAACTGGGCGCTGGTACCGGTCATTGCGATCATCACCGGGATCGGCGTTTACGCCGTGCACGCGACCACATTCGACTTGTTCCTGATGATCGGCATCGGCATCTTCGGCTACATCCTGCGCAAGCTGGATTTCCCGCTGTCGCCCGTGCTGCTGGGCTTCATCCTTGGCGGTCTGATGGAGCAGAACCTGCGTCGTGCATTGTCGATCTCCAATGGCGCGTTGGAAATCCTGTGGTCCAGCCCGATCACCTTCGGCTGCTGGGTCCTGACGGCAATCATGTTGTTCCTGCCGCTGCTGCGCATCTGGCGTCGTCGCAGTGCCCAGCGTCGTGCCCTGGCCAATGTCTGAGGCGACAACTTTCAGACAATGGTGGGGAACACCGCTGGTCGGTCTGGCCGGCGGTTATCTGGCCAGCCTGATCGGCTGGCCCTTGCCCTGGATGGTCGGCTCGCTGTTGGCGATCATCCTGGTGCGCTGTCTCACTCCCTGGCAACTGATGGAAATCCCCGGCGGCCGCAAATGCGGCCAATGGGTGGTGGGCATCGGTATCGGCCTGCACTTCACGCCGTTGGTGATGGAACAGGTCCTCAGCCACTTCGGCCTGATCTTCTTCGGCGCGCTGATCACCAGCGTGTCCAGCATCGTGAGTGTCTGGCTGATGCGCCGCACCGGCGAAGACCGCGCCACGGCCTTTTTCTCCAGCATGCCGGGCGGTTCCGGCGAGATGGTCAACCTCGGCGCCCGCAATGGCGCGATGCTCAGCCATGTTGCCGCGGGCCAGAGCCTGCGCGTACTGGTGGTAGTGTTGTGCGTGCCGGCTGCCTTCAAGTATCTGCTCGGTGACGGCACGCCGGTGCAACACGCCACGGCGGTGGATTGGTTGTGGCTGGCGGTTCTGTTTCCGGCGGGTGCCCTGCTCGCCTGGATCTGGGAGCGCTTGCGCCAACCCAATCCATGGCTGTTCGGGCCCTTGTTGGTCAGCGCGGCGGTGAGCATCGGCTGGGACCTGCACATCGGCCTGCCCGACGGCGGCAGCCAGATCGGCCAATGGCTGATCGGCAGCGGCCTGGGCTGTCATTTCAACCGGCAGTTCTTCCGCCGCGCACCGTCGTTCATGGGTCGTACCTTGATTGGCACGGTGCTGACCATGCTGATCGCCACGCTTGCGGCCCTGGGCCTGAGCACCTGGACCCACCTGGACTTGCGCTCGCTGACCCTGGGCATGATGCCCGGCGGCATCGCCGAAATGAGCCTGACGGCGGAGACGCTGCAATTGTCGGTGCCGTTGGTGACGGCGCTGCAGGTGATGCGGCTGCTGTTCGTGCTGTTTCTGGCGGAGCCGTTGTTCAGGTATTGGGTTCGCAGAACGGATCCGGACTTGTAGACCGGGGTTGCCCTCTTCGCGAGCAGGCTCGCTCCCACATGGGATTTGTGTTTGTCCTCAAACCCCTGTGGGAGCGAGCCTGCTCGCGAAGGGGCCCTTATTGCTGACCACTAAACCGGCGGCAACCGCCAATCGATCGGCTGCTCGCCATGCTGCTGGAGAAACTTGTTGGTCCGGCTGAAATGCCCGCAGCCGATAAAGCCCCGATGGGCTGACAGCGGTGACGGGTGGACCGAGGTCAACACCAGATGCTTGGTCGCATCGATCAGCTTCTGCTTGCTCTGGGCATGAGCGCCCCACAGCAGGAATACCAGGTGCGGCTGGTGTTCGCTGACCACTTCGATAACCTTGTCGGTAAAGTGCTGCCAGCCTTTTTTAGCGTGGGCATTGGCATTGGCGCGCTCCACGGTCAAGGTCGTGTTGAGCAACAACACACCCTGGTCGGCCCAGCTCTGCAGATAGCCATGGTTGGGGATATCGATGTTCAGGTCGCGCTTCAATTCCTTGTAGATGTTCACCAGCGATGGCGGCGTCGGCACGCCCGGCTGCACCGAAAAGCACAAGCCATGGGCCTGGCCCGGGCCGTGGTACGGGTCCTGGCCGAGGATCACCACCTTGACCTTGTCCAGCGGCGTGGAATTGAGCGCATTAAAAATCAGCGGGGCCGGCGGATAGATTTCCTTGCCGGCGGCGTATTCACTGCGCAGGAACTCGCGCAACTCCGCCATGTACGGCTGGTCGAACTCGGCACGCAGTGCCTGCTTCCAGCTGGGTTCGAGTTTGATACGGTCGTCAGCGGTCATGGGTGCACCCGGTAGAAACAATGGGCGCACCCTAGGAAAGCCTACAGGGCTTGTCAATTGATCTGACGTCAATCCGGCACTTTCCCCCACAGCAGTCATACTGATCATTCAATTTTCCAATCGAGGTCACGATGAATCTGCACTTCGAAGAACTGACCGGCATCAACGGGGCGCGCCTGGGCGTCGCCACGCTGGATGCCGAAAAATCCTTGAACGCCCTTTCCCTGCCGATGATCAACGCCCTGCGCGATCGCCTCGACGCCTGGGCCCGGGAATCGCAGATTGTCTGTGTGCTGTTGCGCGGCAATGGTGCCAAGGCCTTCTGCGCCGGTGGCGAGGTGCGCAGCCTGGTCGAAGCGTGTCGCGCCCACCCTGGCGAAGTGCCGCCGCTGGCGGCGCAGTTTTTCGCTGCCGAATACCGGTTGGACTTCAATCTGCACACGTATCCGAAACCGTTGATCTGCTGGGGGCATGGCTATGTACTCGGCGGCGGCATGGGCCTGCTGCAAGGCGCCAGCACGCGAATCGTCACGCCGAGTAGTCGACTGGCGATGCCGGAAATCAGCATCGGCTTGTATCCGGACGTCGGCGCCAGTTGGTTCCTGTCGCGCCTGCCGGGCAAGCTTGGCCTGTTCCTCGGCCTTACCGGCGCCCACATGAACGCCAGGGATGCCATCGATCTGGGCCTGGCCGATCGCTTTCTGCTCGATGAGCAGCAGGATGACCTGATCGAAGGCTTGTTGCAGCTTAACTGGCAAGAACAGACCGAGATGCAGCTCAACAGCCTGCTCAAGGCTCTACAGCAAGAAGCACTGCCGCAACAACCCGAAGCCCAATGGTTGCCGCGTCGGCAGCAAATCGATGAGTGGCTGGATGTCAGCGACGTGCGCTGCGCCTGGAAAGCCCTCAGCCTGCTGGTGGATCATCCGGACCCATTGATCGCCCGGGCAGCCAGGACCATGACCGAAGGCTCGCCGCTGACGGCGCACCTGGTCTGGGAGCAGATCAGCCGCGCCCGCCCTTTGTCATTGGCCGGTGTGTTCCGCATGGAATACACCTTGAGCCTCAACTGCTGCCGCCATCCGGAATTCAGCGAAGGCGTGCGGGCGCGGTTGATCGACAAGGACCACAAGCCGCGCTGGCATTGGCCGGATATCAATCATGTGCCGCAAGCGGCGGTCGAGGCGCATTTCCATAAGGTATGGGAGGGGCGGCATCCGTTGGCGGATTTGTCCAATGAGTAACGGACCTGCTTTTGGTGGGCATACCTTTGGTGGAACCCGCCCCCTTGTGAGAGCGAGCCTGCTCGCGATGGCGTCGGCCCTGACAGTAATGCTGTGTCGGGGATACCGCCTTCGCGAGCAGGCTCGCTCCCACAGGGTTTAGAGGGTTAGCTTTACGCAGGCACAAAAAAAGCGGCGCTCAATGCGCCGCTTTTTGCTGCCGATCCGTCAGCGATGACCGCCCCGTCCGTCATGACCACGTCCATCATGGCCACGTCCCCGATGATCATGCCCACGGTCACGTCCGCCCCGGCCGCGACGGTCGTCATTCCAGCCGCCCCGGTCCCGGCCGTCCCAACCGCCCCGATGCGGATAGGGGCGATACGCCGCTCGCGGTGGCGAGTAATAGCGTGGGCCATGCTGGTAGTAGCGTGGAGCCGAGTAATAACGCGGCGCCGGCTGGTAGTACCGTGGTGGTGCGTAATAGCCACGCGGTGCCGAGTAGTAACTTCCACCGCCGCTGTAATAGACCGGCGCCGGTGAGGTGTAGACCTCGGAACGGTAGTAGCTGGAGCCTCCGTCGGAGTAAGGCACGCAGGCCGAAAGAGTCAAACCGAGAAACGCAATGAGCAGCAGTCGTCGATACATGGCGGCCTCCTGGACCGCGGATGGGCCACATCAGCGACGCTGACGGGCGGCAGTCATCTATTGGGGTGACTGACGATTAATCTGACAGCGAAATCGGAATCTGGTGCGACGTTGCAATAACTCGAAACATGTAGCCTTTTGCTTCATTGCGGTGCGCCACGGCACCACAACAACGCATGAATCCGTTTGAGGTACGCGCCTTCCTGGCATGCGGTCGCTCTGGGCCGGGGCTTGCGCGTACTTGGCACGGCTCTCGCTTTAACGAACTTGTGCAGGAGTCATCACAGGTTCGCGGCACCACAATTTGCAATGGCTGACTAGGGTTCCGGCTCGCCTCTGGCGAGTGGCTGGTCCGAGAGTTGGCGACCTCCAGTTGAGGTTACACGGCGGGACAAAAGCCCGGGAGACAAGCCACCGTTCGCGGTGCCGCGTTGCTCCTGTCCGCCCTTGATCAACTGGAGAACCACCATGCTCAAGCTTCGTCTGTCCTCACTGCTCCTCGCCGCGCTTGCGGCCTTCGCGAGCATCCCATCCCACGCCGCGCCCAAGGACCATTTCAACGTCTGCTGGACCATCTATGCCGGCTGGATGCCCTGGGAATACGCCGGCAGCCAGGGCATCGTTGACAAATGGGCGAAGAAATACGGCATCACCATCGATGTCGTGCAGCTCAACGATTACGTCGAGTCCATCAACCAGTACACCGCCGGTCAGTTCGATGGCTGCACCATGACCAACATGGATGCCCTGACCATTCCCGCCGCCGGCGGCGTGGACAGCACCGCACTGATCGTCAGTGACTTCTCCAACGGCAACGACGGCATCGTCCTCAAGGGCGAGGGCAAGAAAGTCGCCGACCTCAAGGGCATGGACGTCAATCTGGTGGAACTGTCGGTGTCCCACTACCTCTTGGCTCGGGCCCTGGATTCGGTCGGCCTCGCCGAGAAAGACCTGAAAGTCGTCAACACCTCCGACGCCGATATTTCTGCCGCCTTCAACACCGACCAGGTCAAGGCCGTCACGACATGGAACCCGATGCTCTCGGACATCAAGGCCCAGCCGGGTGTCAGCGAAGTATTCAACTCCAGCCAGATCCCAGGCGAAATCATGGACATGATGGTGGTCAACACTCAGACCCTCAAAGACAACCCGGCCCTGGGCAAGGCACTGACCGGCGCCTGGTTCGAAGTGGTGGCGCTGATGAACGCCAGGAACGCAGCCGCCAATGCCGCGCTGGAACACATGGCCAAGGCGTCGGGTACTGATCTCAAAGGTTTCCAGGCGCAACTGGACACTACCAAGCTGTTCGCCACCCCCAAGGAAGCCCTCGCCTTCGCCACCAGCGAACAACTGCCCGCCACCCTGCGCAAGGTCGCCGAGTTCTCGTTCCGCCACGGTCTGCTGGGTGAAGGCGCCAAGGATGCCGACGCAGTGGGCATGGCGTTCGCCAATGGCGTGACCCTGGGCGACAAAACCAACCTCAAGCTGCGCTTCGATCCCACCTACGTGCAACTGGCCGCCGACGCCAAGTTGTAGGACCGGAGGACTGGCATGCGCCTGATCAACCGCTACCCCGATCGCCCCAGCCGCTTGTTGCTGGTGATCCTGCCATTTGCGCTGGTGCTGTTTGCCTACTTCATGGGCTCGGCGGAACGGCTGACGGACAACCCCAACGACAAGCTGCTGCCCAGCGCTGTGCAGATGGCCGATGCAGTCAAACGCCTGGCGTTCACCGCCGACGCTCGCAGCGGCGATTACCTGCTCTGGCAGGACACCGCTTCGAGTCTGCGCCGGTTGGCGATCGGCCTGGGCATCAGCGCCCTGGCCGGGCTGTGCCTGGGCATCGCCGCCGGCACGCTGCCGCTGTTCGGCGCGCCGTTGTCGCCGCTACTCACCGTGGTGTCGATGGTGCCGCCATTGGCGATCCTGCCGATCCTGTTCATCGTCTTCGGCCTGGGGGAGTTGTCCAAGGTGATGCTGATCGTCATCGGCATCACCCCGTGCCTGGCCCGCGACCTGGAGCAGCGTGCCCGGGAAATTCCGCCTGAGCTATTGATCAAGGCCCAGACGCTGGGTGCCTCGACCTGGACCCTGATGTTGCGGGTGGTCCTGCCGCAATTGCTGCCGCGCCTGTTGATTTCCCTGCGGCTGATGCTGGGTTCGGCCTGGCTGTTCCTGATCGCTGCCGAAGCCATCGCTTCCACCGATGGCCTGGGCTATCGGATTTTCCTCGTGCGTCGTTACCTGGCGATGGATGTGATCCTGCCCTACGTGGTGTGGATCACCCTGCTCGCCTGGCTGATGGACTGGGGCCTCAAGCGCCTGACCCGCCGAGCATTTCCCTGGTACGAGGGGGCGAAGGCATGAGCTTCATTACCGTGAACAACGTCTGGCAGCAGTATGCCGATCAAGTGGTGCTCGAGCGCTTGAACCTGAGCGTTGCCGAGGGTGAGTTCTGCACCCTGGTGGGTGCCTCGGGTTGCGGCAAGTCGACTTTCCTGCGGCTGCTGCTGGGCCAGGAACGCGCCAGTCGCGGACAGATCCTGCTGGACGGCGAGCCGTTGGCGGGCGAGCCGGATGCCAGCCGTGGAGTAGTGTTCCAGCGTTACTCGGTATTCCCGCACCTGACGGTACTGGACAACGTCGCCCTCGGCCTGGAATTGCCGCGCTCGCCGTTGCTGGGGCGTCTGTTCGGCGGCGCCAAACGCCAGGCCCGCGAAGACGCCGCACAACTGCTGGACAAAGTCGGCCTCGGCCACGCGCTGGACAAATACCCTGCGCAGCTCTCCGGCGGCATGCAGCAACGGCTGGCCATCGCCCAGGCGCTGATCATGAAGCCGCGGGTGTTGTTGCTCGACGAACCCTTCGGCGCCCTCGACCCCGGCATTCGCAAAGACATGCATGCCCTGCTGCTGGAACTCTGGCGGGAAACCCGGCTGACCGTGTTCATGGTGACCCATGACCTGTCCGAAGGTTTCAGCCTTGGCACCCGCCTGCTGGTGTTCGACAAGGTTCGTGTCGATCCCCATGCCCCCGGCGCCTATGGCGCACGCATCACCTACGACATCCCACTGAACAGCGACCGCCGCACCGCCCGTGCCGCCGTCGACGCCCTGCCTGCCGAACTGGCCGGCACGTTGCGTATCGCTTGAAAGGAGAAATTCGATGACCGATTCGATCCAGCTGTTTCCCCCCTTCGCCGAAGAATTGCTGCCCGGTGGCGGCCATCGCTCGTTCGTCCTCAAGCGAGGCCAGTTGCTGCGCCTGACCGATGTGCGTGGCGGTGCCAACGTGAGCCTTACCTTGCTCAATGCCAACGAAAAAACCGAGCGCCTGAACCTGCCGGACAGTCTGAAATGCCAACACACCGCCAAGCTCACCGCCGGTCATTGCCTGTATTCGGACATGGGCCGGGTATTGGCGGCAATCACTGCGGATACCTGTGGCTGGAGCGATAGTTTTGGCGGCGTGCTCTGCGCCGAGGAAGTCGCTGAAAAGTATGGTCAGGGCCGTTACCAGGAACTGCGCAACGGCTTCTTCCGCAACGGCACCGACAACCTGTTGGTAGAACTGGGCAAATGGGGGTTGGGTCTGTCCGACCTGCTGATGACCCTCAACCTGTTCAGCCGGGTCGATGTCGACGAGGCCGGCCACTTCCATTTCGTGGAGGGCAACTCCAAGGCCGGTGACTACATCGAGCTGTACGCACCGATGGACACCCTGGTGGTGCTGACCGCGCTGCAACATCCGATGGACCCGAACCCGCTATACGCGCCGCAGCCGCTCAAACTCAGCTGGATGAACGCCAACCCCAGCGTCGCCGAACACTGCCGCCAATCGCGCCCGGAAAACCAGCGCGGCTTCATCAACACCGACCGCCTGTTCGCCTGAGGATCGTCGCCATGTCACTCGCCATCGCCACTGCACACAAGCAACCCGAGACCGCCGTATACCGTTCCACGATTCCCGCCGGCGAACCCTGGCTGACCGAGGTCAAGGCCGGCCAGACCCTGCGCATCCTCGACCTGGAAGGCAACCAGGCGGTCGATACGTTGTTCTACAGCCTGGCCAACCCCAAGGAACGCTACGACGTGCAACGCACACTGCGCCGGCAGAACAGCGTCTACCTGAGCACCGGCAGCGTGCTGTATTCCAACCTTGGCCGCCCGATGCTGACCATCGTCGAGGACACCTGCGGGCGCCACGACACCCTCGGCGGCGCCTGCGCGCAGGAAAGCAACACCGTGCGCTACGCCCTGGAAAAACGCTACATGCACAGCTGCCGCGACAATTACCTGCGGGCCTGCGCCCACGACGGTCGACTGGGCAAGGGTGACATCGGACCGAACATCAATTTTTTCATGAACGTGCCGGTGACCGCCGACGGCGGCCTGACTTTCGAAGACGGGATCTCGGCGCCGGGCAAATACGTCGACCTGCGGGCCGAGATCGATGTGATCGTGTTGATCTCCAACTGCCCGCAACTGAACAACCCGTGCAACGCCTACAACCCTACCCCTGCGGAGCTGCTGATATGGAACTGAAACTCATGCGCCTGCGCCACTGGCTATTCGCGCTGTGCCAGAGCCGGTCGGGGCAGTGCATCAAATAACGCCTTGGTCTCCTGTGGGAGCGAGCCTGCTCGCGAAGGCGTCGGATCAGTCAGCCTTCATGCGGTTGATGTACCGTTTTCGCGAGCAGGCTCGCTCCCACACAGAGGTTGTGTGGTGTTCGAAGGTATCCGCCCACGGGGACGACCCCGTCGGCCATCGAAAACTGCGGGACGGCCCGCATCCCGATTCAGGCTGGCATTGCGGCCTGAGGGGTAAATGCCATGTTCGAAAAAATCCTGATTGCCAACCGTGGCGCCATTGCCTGCCGCATCCTGCGGACCCTGCGCGAGCTGGACGTCAAAGCCGTCGCCGTTTACTCCCAGGCCGACGAAGCCAGCCTGCACATCCTTCAGGCCGACGAAGCCCACTGCCTGGGCGAAGGCGCGGCGGCGGGCACCTACCTGGCGGTGGACAAGCTCCTGGCGATCGCCCGGGACAGCGGCGCGACCGCGATCCATCCCGGCTACGGTTTTCTCTCGGAAAACGCCGCTTTCGCACAAGCTTGCGAGGCCGCCAACATTGCCTTCATCGGCCCGACACCGGAGCAGTTGCGAGTGTTCGGCCTCAAGCACACCGCACGCGCCCTGGCTCGCCAGCACGGCGTGCCCCTGCTCGAAGGCACGGAGCTGCTCGACAGCCTGGATGCCGCGCTACTGGCCGGCGCGCAGGTCGGCTACCCGGTCATGCTGAAAAGCACGGCGGGCGGCGGCGGAATCGGCATGCGCGTATGCCGCAGCGCCGCTGAATTGAGCGAGTCCTTCGAAGCGGTCAAGCGCCTCGGGCAGAACAATTTCAGCGACGCCGGCGTGTTCATCGAGAAGTACATCGAACGGGCGCGGCACCTTGAGGTTCAAGTGTTCGGCGACGGCCAGGGCCAGGTGATCGCTCTGGGCGTGCGCGACTGCTCGGTGCAGCGGCGCAACCAGAAAGTCATCGAAGAAACCCCGGCGCCCAACCTGCCCGAGGGCATGGCCGACGCGCTTTGCGCTGCCGCGATCAAGCTGGCCCGGGCGGTCGACTACCGCAGCGTCGGCACCGTGGAGTTTGTCTATGACAGCGAGGCAGGACGCTTCTATTTCCTGGAAGTGAACACACGCCTGCAAGTGGAGCATGGCGTCACCGAGCAGGTGTGGGGCGTGGACCTGGTGCGCTGGATGGTGCAATTGGCCGCCGGAGAACTGCCGCCACTGAGCGAACTGAGCCAAGGGCTGAAAGCCGAGGGCCACTCGATCCAGGCGCGCCTGTATGCCGAGGACCCAGGCCGGGATTTCCAGCCGAGCCCAGGGCTGCTGACTGCGGTGGAATTTGCGCAGGCCAACGGCAAGGAACTGCGCATCGACACCTGGGTCGAGGCCGGTTGCCAGATCCCGCCGTACTTCGATCCGATGATCGCCAAAGTCATTCGCTGGGCGCCGACCCGCGAGCAGGCACGCCTGGGCCTGCATCAAGCGCTGGACGAAAGCCTGCTCTATGGCGTGGAAACCAACCGTGTCTACCTGCAACAGATCCTGCTCGACGCGCCCTTCGCCGATGGCCAGCCCTGGACCCGCTGCCTGGAGACCCTGGCCTACCGCGCCAACACCGTCGAAGTGCTCAGCCCCGGCACTCAGACCAGCGTTCAGGATTACCCCGGTCGCCTCGGTTATTGGGCGGTGGGCGTGCCGCCGTCGGGACCGATGGACAGCCGTTCGTTGCGCCTGGGCAATCGCCTGCTGGGCAACGAGGAAGGTGTGGCGGCCTTGGAAATCACCATGAGCGGGCCGCTGCTGCGCTTCAACTGCGCTGCGCGAGTGGCGGTGACCGGCGCAGAAATCGCCCTGACGCTGGACGGCGAAACGGTGCCGATGGACACCCCGCTGTCGATCGGTGCAGGGTCCACCCTCGCCATCGGCACGATTACTGGCGCCGGGGCGCGGAGTTATCTGTGTGTACATGGCGGCTTGCAGGTACCGGATTACCTGGGCAGCAAAAGCACCTTCACCCTCGGCCAGTTCGGCGGCCACGGCGGGCGAGCATTGTGCACCGGCGACGTGCTGCACCTGGCTGCGTTGGATGAGCACGTCGTGATGCCGTCGATCGAAGAGCCGCCCCTGGTGTTGCAAGCCGTGCGGCAGATCCGTGTGATCTACGGTCCCCACGGCGCGCCGGAATATTTCACCGAGCGCTACATCCAGACGTTCTTCGACACCGCCTGGGAAGTGCATTTCAACTCCAGCCGAACCGGCGTGCGGCTGATCGGGCCGAAGCCGGAATGGGTACGTGCCGACGGCGGCGAAGCGGGCCTGCATCCGTCCAATATCCATGACAACCCGTACGCCATCGGCGCGGTGGACTTCACCGGTGACATGCCGGTCATCCTCGGCCCCGACGGCCCGAGCCTGGGGGGCTTCGTCTGCCCCGTGACGGTGATCGAGGCGGACCTGTGGCAACTGGGACAGCTCAAGGCGGGGGACAAGGTGCGGTTTGTGCCAGTGGACCTGAAGACTGCCCGCTCACTGGCCTTGAAATGGGATCAATGTGGGAGCGAGCCTGCTCGCGAAGGGGCCAGATCAGACACCGCATTGACTGCTTCGCGAGCAGGCTCGCTCCCACAGGGGGTTGAGTCGCCCGTGGTTTTGGACATCGGCCAGGACGATACGCGTCTGGTGGCCAGATTATCCGGCGACACCCATCTGCTGCTTGAAATCGGCGCTCCCGAACTGGACCTGGTGCTGCGTTTTCGCGCTCACGCCTTGATGCAGGCCCTGGAGCAAAAACACCTGCAAGGGGTGATCGACCTGACGCCAGGTATTCGCTCGCTGCAAGTGCATTACCAGCCCGAACAATTACCCCTGGCCGATCTGCTGGCCATCGTCGCCGGCGAGTGGGACGCCGTGTGCGCCGCGCAAGACTTGCAGGTGCCGTCGCGCATCGTCCATCTGCCGCTGTCCTGGGACGATCCGGCCTGCCAGCTGGCGATCGAAAAGTACATGACCACCGTGCGCAAGGACGCGCCCTGGTGCCCGAGCAACCTGGAGTTCATCCGGCGCATCAACGACCTGCCCAACCTCGACGAAGTACAACGCACGGTGTTCGATGCCAGCTATCTGGTGATGGGCCTCGGCGATGTCTACCTCGGCGCGCCGGTCGCCACGCCGCTGGACCCGCGGCACCGGCTGGTGACCACCAAATACAACCCGGCCCGCACCTGGACCGCGGAAAATTCGGTGGGCATCGGCGGCGCCTATCTGTGCGTGTACGGCATGGAAGGCCCCGGCGGCTATCAGTTCGTCGGCCGCACGTTGCAGATGTGGAATCGTTATCGGGACGTCGCCGCATTTGACGGCAAGCCCTGGCTGCTGCGCTTCTTCGACCAGATCCGCTTCTACCCGGTCAGCGCCGATGAACTGCTGCGCATCCGTCGGGATTTCCCATTGGGCCGCTTCGAACTGGCGATCGAACACAGCCAACTCAACCTCGCTGATTACCAGCGCTTCCTGGCCCGGGAAGCGGACAGCATCGACGCGTTCCGCGAGCAGCAACAAGGCGCCTTCCGTGCCGAGCGCGAGCGCTGGATCGCCAGTGGCCAGGCGCATTTCGACAGCGAGGAACCAGCAACCGCGCCGAGCGAAGATTCAGTGCTGGACGAGGGCCAACTGAGCGTCGACAGCCACATCGCCGGCAACCTCTGGCAGGTCCAGGTGGAGGTGGGCGCGCGGGTCATCGCGGGTGACGTGCTGGTGATTCTGGAGTCCATGAAAATGGAAATCCCGGTGCTTGCGCCCATCGCCGGCGTGGTCCGAGAAGTGCGCGTCCAGCCCGGTTCAGCGGTGCGCGCCGGGCAACGCGTGGTGGTGCTGGAACGTGACTGAACTCAATCAAAGGATTAACGCCATGACCTTCTCTCTGCGCCTGGACAACCTGCGCGACGCCTACCGCAAGGGTGAAACGACACCGCGCCAGCTGCTGTTGGCCCTGCGGGAAAAAGCCGCTGCGCTCAACCCGGACTATCACCTGTTCATCCACCTACTGTCGCCCGAAGAACTCGAACCTTACCTTTCGGCACTGGAAAACCGCGACCTGGAAAGCCTGCCGTTGTATGGCGTGCCATTCGCGATCAAGGACAACATCGACCTGGCTGGCATTCCCACCACCGCCGCCTGCCCGGCGTTTGCCTACGTGCCGCAACGTTCGGCGAGTATCGTCGAGCAATTGCTGGCGCTGGGTGCGATTCCTGTTGGCAAGACCAACCTCGACCAGTTCGCCACTGGCCTCAACGGTACCCGCACGCCCTACGGGGCTTGCCGCAACAGCGTGCTGGCCGACTACCCGGCGGGCGGCTCCAGCGCGGGCTCGCCGCTGGCGGTGGCCCTGGGCGTGGCCAGCTTTGCCCTGGGCACCGACACCGCCGGCTCCGGTCGCGTGCCTGCGGCGCTGAACAACCTGGTGGGGTTGAAAGCCACCAAGGGCCTTATCTCCACCGCTGGCGTGGTGCCGGCCTGCCGTACGCTGGACTGCGTGACCACATTCACCGCGACGGCGCGCGAAGCCAGCCAGCTGTTGGCATTGACTGCGCGTCTCGACCCGCGCGACGAATACAGCCGCCCCAACCCGCAATGGAACGACGGCGCGGCGTTCGGCGCACCACGACGCTTTCGCTTCGGCGTGCCCCGCCGGCAAGACCTGGAGTTTTTCGACTGCGACGAAGGCCCACGGCTGTTCGCCGATGCCATCGAGCGCCTCGAACACCTGGGCGGCGAAGCTGTCGAGTTGGACTTGTCACCCTTCCTCGAAGCGGCACGCCTGCTCTATGAGGGGCCGTGGGTTGCCGAGCGCTACAGCGTGGCCGGGGAACTGATGGAACGCGAACCCGACGCGGTACTGCCGGTGATCCGCGCCGTGCTGGCGCAAGCGCCGACGGTGACCGGTGTGGAAACCTTCCGTGCCCAGTACCGTTTGCAGGCGCTCAAGGCCCAATGCGACCGCGCGATGGAAGCGCTCGATTGCGTCCTCACCCCGACCATCGGGCGCCCGGTGACGCTCGCCGAACTCGCCGCCGAACCGCTCCTGCGCAATTCGCAACTGGGTTACTACACCAACTTCATGAACCTGCTGGACTACGCCGCCGTGGCCGTTCCCAGCGCATTCATGGCCAACGGCTTGCCTTGGGGCGTGACGCTGTTCGGCCGCGCCTTCACCGATCAGTACCTGCTGAGCGTGGCCGACGCCTTGCAGCGTCAGCAAGCGCCTGATCTGCCAGTGCCTGCCAACCCGGCGCGCCATGATCGGGCACGGTTGGTCGTGTGCGGCGCGCACCTGGATGGGCTGGCTTTGAACTGGCAGCTCAAGCTACGTGGCGCCCGCCTGATCGACGCCACCCGAAGCTCAGCGGATTATCGCCTCTACGCCTTGGCCGGCGGCCCGCCACTGCGCCCTGGCATGCTTCGGGTCGGCGAGGGAGGCGTGGCGATCGAAGTGGAAGTCTGGGAATTGCCAAGCAGCGAGTTGGGTTCGTTCCTCACCGGTATCCCGGCACCGCTGGGGCTGGGTAAGGTGCAACTGGCCGACGGACGCTGGGAAAGCGGCTTCATTTGCGAGCCGTATGGTCTGGACGGCGCGCAGGACATCAGTCATCTGGGCGGATGGCGGGCTTATCTGAGTACCCGTCAGTAAACAGCACCCTGTGGCGAGGGGATTTATCCCCGCTGGGCGGCGCGACGTTTCGCTAAATCCCCTCGCCACGATATTGCAAAGCTAAATCCGAATGTCTTTTCTTACAGGGCCACTAAACTGATTCCATCGGGTCACTCCAAGGGAATCGCCATGTCGCTTCGTTCGCCGTTGTATTCCCAGCGCTCGCCGGTGCTCATCCTGGCCATTTTGCTCGGCGCCGGCTTCCTGGTGACGTCGCTGCTGGGGTACTACGCCGCCAACACATCGCTGCGGGACAACGTGCTCAAGACGCTGTATTTCAATCTGCTGATCGGCCTGCTGGTGACAGTGGCCGCGCTCGTGGTGCTGCATCGGCTGATGGTCAGCTATCAGCGGCGGATCGACGCCCAAGCGATTCTTGACGGCCTGACCGAGCTGCCCAATCGGCGGGGCTTCGACCTCCTGGCGGTGCAGGCCCTGCACGAAGCCCAACGCGAGCCCAGGCCATTGGGGGCGCTGTTGCTGGAGGTGGATGACTTCAAGCGACTGGACGCCAACCATGGCCACATCGCCAGTGATCAGTTGCTCACTGGTTTCGCTCGCGACCTGACCGATACACTGCGCCATTCAGACATTGTCTGCCGCTGGAGCGCCGATGCCTTCGTCCTGCTGCTCAAGGACACCGATGGACAGAACGCTCTGAAAATCGCCGAGAAAATTCGCCAGCGCATCGAGCAACAGCGCTACTTTTGCAGCGGCAAGCAATTGCGGATCACCATCAGCATCGGCCTGACCACCTTGCAGGACAAAGACACCTTGCACAGCCTGCTGTCCCGGGCCGATCATGCGCTGCAACGCGCCCGACAGACCGGAAGCAACCGAACCTGCGTGGAAATGCCTCATTCCAGTTATGAATAAACCCGATCTCTGCCCGGCGTGCGGCGCCACCAACGACTGCACCCTGGCCAATCCGAAAACCGTTGATCGTGCCTGCTGGTGCTATGGCGTGAGCATCGACCCGGCGGTGCTGGAAAATTTGCCGGCCGAGCTGCGCAACCAATCCTGCCTGTGCCCGCGATGCGCCCGGGTCGATGACCAGTTGCGCGCCAAGCACCAACCGATCGCGTAAGATGCCCGCCCCCAGCTCCTCTGCCCGAACTGCTCATGCGCGTTGACCGTTTCCTCAGTAACCTGCCGCGTTTCAACCGCCAACAGGTCCGCCTGCTGCTGGTGGAACGGCGCGTACGGATCGACGACCAGACCGTCATCGATCCACAGGCACAGGTGCGTGAATTCAGCCGCGTCGAGGTGGATGACGAAGTGCTGCAAGCAGGCCGACCGGCGCGCTATTTCATGCTGCACAAGCCGCCCGGCTGCGTGAGTGCCACCCGCGATCCGCAGCACCGCACCGTCCTCGATCTGCTGGACGAACCGGACAAGGACGACTTGCACATCGCCGGTCGCCTGGACTTCAACACCACCGGGCTGATGCTGATCACCAACGACGGCAGCTGGTCGCGGCGCCTGACCCAGCCGCAGACCAAACTGCCGAAGGTCTACTACGTCGAGACCGAGCAAACCATTACCGCCGAGTACGCCTTCACGTTTGCCCAAGGCCTGTACTTTGCGTTCGAAGACCTCACCACCCAACCGGCGCAATTGACCCAACTGGGGCCGACATCCGCGCGCTTGAGCATCGTTGAAGGCCGTTATCATCAGGTCAAGCGCATGTTTGGTCACTTCAACAACAAGGTGCTGCGCCTGCACCGTGAAAGCATGGGCCCGCTGCTGCTGGACGCTGATCTCGCACCGGGCCAATACCGCGCCTTGAGCCCAGAAGAAGTTGGCCTGATCTGAGCCAGACGACCGCTGGGCAGAAGTGTCGGACAATTTTCAAAGAGCACTTGCGCAACGGCCTCCCCCCTGCTTGAATCAAACCGTCGGCCGAAATGTGACCGACGAGTCACCCCATACCTCTAAGAAACTTTTTGCCGGCTGGAACCCTCAGGTTCCGCCTCGTTCGCCGGCAAATTGCCCGCCATAACAACACCCGTCGACCGGCTTGCGTGGATCGACATGGGCCTTATCTTCCAGGCGTATGCCTACCTGTCACATTGCCCGTGCAATCTCATTGCGCGCATACCCGCTTGCCAGGAGTCTTATGACATGAGGCCAGAAATCGCTGTGCTGGATATACAGGGTCAGTATCGGGTTTACACGGAGTTCTATCGCGCAGACGCCGCGCAAAAGACCATCATCCTGGTCAACGGCTCGATGGCCACCACCGCGTCGTTTGCACAGACCACCAAAAACCTCTACCCGCAATTCAATGTCGTGCTGTACGACCAGCCCTACGCGGGCAAGTCCAAGGCTCACAACCGCCACGAGAAAATGCTGACGAAGGAAATCGAAGGCCAGATCCTGCTGGAGCTGATCGACCACTTCGCCGCCGATCACGTATTGTCGTTTTCCTGGGGCGGAGCCGCCACCCTGACCGCCTTGGCCCAGCGCCCGCGGCGCATCGAAAAAGCCGTGATCAGTTCTTTCTCACCGGTGCTCAACGCACCGATGCGCGACTACCTGGAACGTGGCGTGGACTATTTGAGCAGCCTGGACGGCGATCGTGTCGGACACCTGGTCAACAGCACGATTGGCAAGCACCTGCCACCGCTGTTCAAGCGCTTCAACTATCGCCACGTCAGCAACCTGGCCGAGCATGAATACGGACAGATGCACTTTCACATCAACGATGTGCTCCACAGCGACCAGCAGTGCTATGTCAACGCGGCGAAAAAGATCAACGTGCCGGTGCTGTTCCTGAATGGCGAATGGGACGAATACACCGCGGCCACCGACGCCAGGCTCTTCGCCAACCATGTCCAGCACAGCAGCTTCACCACGCTGCAAGCCACCGGGCACTTCCTCGACATGGAACACAAGGCCGCCTGCCGCGACAGCCGCGAGGCGTTGCTGGGTTTCCTCAAGCCAACCCACCACGCCAGCCGACCGCGCTACAGCTATGTACAGGACTACCATGCAGTGGCCATCTGAAAAAAGTCATCGCGGGCAAGCCTCCAGCAATGGCGCTTGCTCGCGAATGACCGCTCTGGTTTGAGTCTTGCGTAGACGGATGACCTCGCCGTCCGGAAAGAAAAACTTCAAATCCCAGGCCACATCTGGTACAAAGTCAGCCGCTCTGAGCGGGTGTCGTATAATGGCATTACTCCAGCTTCCCAAGCTGATAACGAGGGTTCTTATAGGACACCCCGTTTTGTGAGCAAAGAAATATGTGTAATGCGGGTATAGTTTAGTGGCAAAACGAAAGCTTCCCAAGCTTTAGTTGAGGGTTCGATTCCCTCTACCCGCTCCACAACACAGCACCACGCCCCAGCAAATATGGACTTCCCCTCCCCTCATCCCTGATCAGCATTCCCTCCATCCCAGCCTACTTTCCAATCTCACAGCCCCTCCCCTCCGCGCCAATAACCAACCATCCGCGATCACATTAGGTTGTGAATAAAGAAATCCTGTAAATGCACGCCAAACGGTAACTATCGGACGCAATGAATATGCGCTAGGCAGTGAGACCTGCATGAGGCAGATAACCTCCGCCGCGCATCAGACCAAGACAGCCTACAAAACTGCACTGAGAGTTCTCACCCCATACAGCATTCGCACAGCAGCGTGCCCGACGGATGCCTGGCTTTTCGAGCACAGGAAAATCGGATAAGAGACGCGAAGGATGTGGGACTTATTGCCAAAGAAACTGTGGAGGGAATAAGCGACTTCCCATGAATCCTACGGATGATGGAACGCTCGAAACACCGTTATTCCAGAAAACAGCTAAAAGAAAACTTTTAATTCCAAAAAGGAATTACACAATAGAAAATAACGACGTGTAAAATCCGGCACGATCTTATACATCACCACGTCTGGCGTGTCAATATATGCTTAATGTTTTTACACAGAATTGTCAGTCTTCTCCATTCCCGAGCGCAGATACTCGGCTGTTAGCTGGGGCCCTCCAGGTCGGAAGGAGAGCCCTGTGAAGCATGTCTATCTCGTTCAGATGGACACACCCCGCCTATTCGAGGTTGCCACCGAACGCCCGATTGACGCCTTCAACAGGTATGCGGGATACAAGACGAAGGAAGTGGGTCATGCGTTTGGTGAATCTGTGCCCTACCAATATTGCAGCTCGGTAGCTCATTTCTTCGACTACTGCTACGAAACAGGTGTGATGGGAGGCCAGCCCATGCCACCCGAAGTCGCTCAAAAGACCATTAACCTGTACTGGGAGTTTTTGACCAAAGGGGTTAACAGCACTGACTTCATCGTGCGCCGAGCTGCTAAAGCCCTGGGAAAGACTCCAGTCAAAACTGTTAGTGCTCAAAAGTATTTGGCCGGGGTTAATGACTTCCTTCGCACCAGCCAAATGAAGCTCAATGACTTGGCATCCCTCATTCGGATCCTCACCAAGAGCGACGCATTCGCCAATGTCATGTCTCTACCCCAAACGCAGGACAGACGGCGCACCAAAGCCGAAGTGGACAACATTCATAACAACACGTTGACATTCGGCAATACACCTAAGGATGCCCATGCTTACGCCCCTGGCGGCATTCCCGGCGGTAAGGTCAAAAGCTCTCACGTTAGTCGGAATTTCCCCACCGAACATGTTCTGACGCTACTCAATGGCGTTGAAGACCCTCTATGCAGGTGCGCTGCCGCAATGATTGCCGCAGGCGGCTTACGCCATTCAGAAGTTTGGGGGATTAGACGGTCGGACATCGATATTGATTCTCGTACCATCCGGATTGAAGATCCCAACTTCCACCGCAACCCTGCGGCGGAGAAAGCAGCGAGAAAGCTGCCATTCAAAGGCAGAACACTTGCGACCATTGTAATGTTCGAGCCCTTCAAGAGCCTGTTTTTTGAGTCTTTAGCTGACTATCTGGATGTACGGCCAACGACCGACAGTGACTATCTATTCGTTTCGAACGAAAGACAGACATACGGTGAGCCCCTACTTCTCTTGAGGAATATGAATTCGCTCAACAGGAATCTGAATAGGGCCTTGAGGAAGGCACAGGTGGATCTTGGCACTATCTCACCTGCTACCGGGGCGCCTTATACCTCTCACAGCCTGAGGCATTTTTACGGGGTATGGGCAAGAAACTTTGTTTACATCCCCGGTCGTAATCAGATGGGGCTTACCTTGTCCGAGATAAAGCTTTTGATGGGCCACAAGGACATAAGATCTACGGAAAAGTACGCACGACTCAGCGAAGAAACCGTAATCGCTGAAATCGAGGCGGCAGAACGTATGAAAGCTTTATGGGGAAGAAACCCTCACATTGATCAGATCAGATCCGCTATATACGCCGAGCTTGCCTATGATCTTTCGCAGCGAATTGCCGCATGATTAACACCTCCGAAAAAGTCATCCTAGCTCCAAACGTGAACATCCAGGAAGAGGTGCGCGAGGCCTTTGATACACTTTGCGAACAAATGCGCCAGGAGTATGGAAATAAAATTGATCAAGCCTTGGATAGCTCCAGCCGACAAGATCGAAGCAGGTTTTCGCTTTTCATTCTTAAAAGCTTAACAGGCTTCAAAAAAATCAACCAAACCCAGCTCGACTTGATGTATGACCTATCACTAATTAAAACAGAAGACATTTCCGGCGCAAGCTCGCTTTATGAAAAGCTTACCGGGCGCCTACCTGTCATCATTGAAGACGCTATAGGGTTACGGGTATCTTTTCGGGCAATGTTTGCGATCTTGTGGTCGAAAGGCCTAGCGACCTTACCTCATACATTTGAACTCCAAGGTATTTGGTCAAAATTCCCTCTCCTCGAACCGCTAAGTAAAAGCTTTATCTACGAGCACTCACAGGGTTTCCCAGAGACCATCAGAGCTTCAAGGGTCTTTCAATACAGAACTAACTGGCTTAAAGCTGAGGATGTAAGCCTTGAAGAACTATGGGAGGCTGCACCCAGTGTTTGCGACAACCGTGTGCCCGACCCGAAAGTTTTCCGCTACCTCCCCTGGATCAAAACCTTTGCAGCCAGACACCCGACGATCATATCGCCTGCAGATGCCTATAATCTAGAAAAATACCACCAATATCTACAGGCAAAATCCACTGCATCTATCTCCGCCCACGACTTCAAAATGAGCATTGAGGAGTTTAAGGACTATTTCGCAGTCCCGTTCGAGGACGCCGTGGAGATGACGCCAAAACAGCGTGAGCGTGCCAGACGAAATTACAAATCTGACTGGGCAAAAAAAACAACGGCAATTACAAGGCGCGTAAAGGATGCAACGATTGCCAAACAAATCTCGACACAACAAGATTTGACGGTCGAACAGCGCTACATGCTAACGCCTAAACCAGAGCGCACCACAAAAAATTTTAGCTGGCTCAAGAACACGTATTATCCAGGCCGTGAACACGTCAACATTTGCAACCTGTCCAAATTTTGGCTAGCTGCCGCAAATTATTATCTTGTTCATCTGGACAAGCATAATCACGCGACCAAAACGCGAAAAGGTAAAATCAGGGCCATCTTCTTACTCTTGGACTACCTGCTTTGCTACTTACCGATGTGGCTAGAAGAGAACCCTGACACACTGGTGTGCTTCCCTCTGCGCCCATCCGAATTCGAACGAGTTCTTTTTTGGAATAACACCATCTCTCAAGATGAACTAAACAGCAGCTTATTTGATTTTGGCCACCCAATCAGCGGAATTACTCTTCCATGCACGCTTACCCAGATATACGATATGACTTTCTCTCCCAAGACCAAGTCAGCTTTCGTGGCGACAATTAATGAGTTCTTTGAACTTATAATAAAGAACAACGCTTTCGTTAAAGCCGACGGTGAATGGGTGGTCGAGAAAGGTTTCGAGAATCCAGTCAGCCTCCTGTTTGATCGCTCAGGAAGCGGCGCACGGGGGAGCACCGACAAGGTGCCCCTGCCCCTCGACTCAACCGTAATCGCTAAAGCGTACCTCCAAGCGGTTGAACATGTCGGCCTATCCCTCCAGCAGCAGATTCTCAAGGGCGAACTTAAAGGGGATCAACTGGATGAAGTTCGACGAGCAGAGTGGATCAACCTATCTGAACTAGGTTTAAGTCACGAAATCCAGATCAGTAATCCTGACGACGAAGATGACGCGCTGGTTATTCCAGTTACGCGCATCATCAACGTTTACTCATGGTATTCCGGCCTGTATGGAGCTGCAAGTACCGAAGTTTACATGCCTTGGATAAGCGTCGTGAGGATGCTATCCATCGCCCTGCATGGTGGCTTGCGCCTTCAAAACTGCCAATGGCTCGATATCAATACATTCGACAGACTACTTAGCAAGCCTGAGCATCGAATACTTAACTCCTGCATTCTTTATGTTAATACAGATAAAGACGGGCAAGATCGTCCAGTTGTGATTCCTGATGACGTCATGGATTCCTTGATCGCCGAGCGGCATTTTCAGCGCAAGGTTTTCCAAAGCCCGTTGCTTCCGACGTACTATGAAAATGACCCTACAGATCCTAAAGAGTATGGAGAAATCTACTCCCTATTCCGCAGTCCTTGGAATCGCCATGCACTGCCCTTTTCTGACTCGAACTACTCCGAAAGGTGGACACAATTACTATATGGCGTACAGGATATTTACAACAGCCTAGTTCCTACAGAACGCCATCATCAATTCGTTACTTATAACAAACACGGACAAATGAAGTCTGTCCATACACCACACTCGCTGAGGGCTACCTGGCTCACCCACGCTCGGATCTATGGCCACCTTGACATTCGAGTTGCTCAGCAGCAAGTCGCTCATAAAAACGCTTACACCACGGATTACTACACCATCCCGGACATCTCTGAGTCGATTAAGGCGATTTCGGAATCCAACAAACTTATAATGCGTAGCGCTTGGACGCAGATGATGCCTGCTGCAAGCAGCACATATATGACGCCCAATGCGATTAGCTCCGGCTGGCGCTTAGACCGAAACAAACTGGCCCAAGATCAGAATTTTATCAGCGTAAGTTCAGCAGTTATTGAGCACGAAAAGACTGGCATGCAAATTATCGCCACAGACAAAGATCCAGACGTGGGCTTTTACTCAAACTGCATTTGCCTTAAAAACGGGCACTGCCCTAAAAACCTGATTGCGTTCACGGGCAAATCAAGAGTATGTGGACTTTGTCCAATTGCAGTTTTCGGCATCGATCATTTGCCAGCGATAAACTGCTTGATCAGAAAACTGACTGGCGAGTCGGAAAGCCTGGTGGGCAAAATTAAGAGCCTCAAGGCAAGCAAAGCAAACAGACACGAAATCGAAGCAGTCCATCACGAGGTGACCGTGGCGAAGCTCGAATTAGCTAGCTACCACCTTGTTAGGCAGGCTTTAAAAGATCGTCTCGAGAAGGACGCTATTGGGCCACGACTCATCACCAGAATGCGGGATCTGAAAGACTTCCAATCTCATGAGATTGACATGAACAATCCTGCACAACGCGTGATAGCTCAATTGCTAGACAGTCAGGATTACCCTCAATTCACATCGCACAACTATCCCTACATGATTGAAAAAATCGCCAAGAACCCTGACTTACTTAAGATGGCCATTGCACAGGATTCTGACCGGGACAAATATGCTGGGCAAGTCCTTTCAATCATGAAGACTATGAACCTGTCCGTTGCGGACATTGCCGACCGCATCGTCTCCAATTCACTCCCAATCGGCAATCACATTTAATGAAGCGAAAACCGAACTGCGCTGCCTACCAGGCAAACCAGCTTGCCAATACTCTCCGAAGCATCGAGAGCTGTTTAATACTTCTTAAAAAGGGGAAGCCGTTCCCCTCGATTAACCAGCTCACGCTAGAGGTCGGCAAGCAGTTGGACATTGATCCTTCTATCTTCCGCAAGCCTACAAGCGAACATCGAAAGCTACTAAATAAATACATTAAGGATTTAGTTTCAAGAGGCACAAAGGAAACCGACGAACCTTCAGTCGATGCGCTTAAGATTCGGAATATTGAGCTCACCCGAAAAGTCTCCATCCTTGAAAAAGAGCTGAAAAACCCGCACAACAAACTGGCATTGGTGGCGCCCAAAATCGCAAAGTCCGATCCAAGGCAATTCGACCTAGATAGCCTTTGCATGCTTATTGATGACATTTTGAAATGCCAGAGAAACCTACAATTCAAGGATGGTGGTCTATATAACCTGGAGACATTTTCGGAGGAAGATGAGCTGGTATCAGCCAATAATAATTGCAAAGTCTATCTGGAGTGGAAAAATGGACGTTAATACCCTCATCGAAACCTTATTAAAAATACCAGTCGGGAACACAAAGGCTATAAAGCTCCAGAAGGTCGTAGTTGAGATTTTACGCAGCGGCCAAAGCCTGACGCTGCATCATGGCGAAGTCAATCTTTCGTCCCTCGCCGCGCTGGTGGGTTGTACGCGCCAATGTTTTTATCCAGGTCGAGGACATGATGATATGCGAGCGTTTGTTAGTCTTCTAAACACCCATGCTTCGGTGTTGGCAAACTGTGTGTCATCCTCCACACCGCCAAAACTTGGAAAACTCAACGTTTCGCTTCACAAGGTTTTATCAGACAATGAAATACTCAAGAGGGAACTACTAAAAAGCCAGGCGCGCTGGAAGGATCTTTACAACCAACGTTTGATAGTAGACTAACTAATGGCGACGTATTTGATCGTTAAAGTGATACATCGCCTTGACGGTACTGTAGTCGTCAAAGGTGTATTACCTTGGAATCAACGGCGCGTGGTCTTCAGGCTTGAACGCGCACCAACGACGGCAATCCTGCCAGGCAAAACATACGGCGTGCGACGTTCTCAAGACAGGATAGTTTTTACGCTTACGTCGACCTCTGCTGCTCATTGGCACCTGCTGGTCAAGCACCACTTCTACTTGCCAGAACTGTACTTACCAAGGCGAGAGCAAGTTAGGCTCCTGGCTTTGAGTACCCAAGGTATCTCAGCCGCACTATTAGCGTTGGAACAGCAGGATCACAGAGCTCTGTGCATGTACATCTCTGAGCCGTATGCAAGTCAGCTGGCCTATCATTTTCATCGTCAATCTTGCCTCGTCGATGCAGCCGCCTTCATGCTTGACTCCGGCTTTTGCCACTATCTGGCGCTCAGTATATGCCACCTCCATGGGCCCGAAGACGCTCGGGCGTTGTTTGAGACGCCCGCTAAGGTCTATCCGTTCCTTGGCGTTAGACATTCGCAAGGCGATTCCTCAACTGCCGGCCAGCTCGCTAGCAGTCCTAGTTATCAACTAATCGCAAGGATGCTCACCGAGGCCAAGCGTGGGGCAACGGTTCTAAGCGCATTAGATCTCCCAGCGTCTCTCAGGTCGGCGCTACCTGATTGCCTGGACAAGCATCTGGTTGTTGGACACCATGATAATTTTCAACTCATGGGCCATCACCTGATTCAGAGCTCAATACGCTCGCAACTCCAGACGCTAACTCATGCCTTTTTTCCTACGTACTCCGACCGCGAGATCGAGTATGCCTACGTCCGGTATTCCAGCTTATACGGAGCCCTCAATGACTCTGACCACGGCCAGCTTGTTGGTGACGCGATTAATTCGCGGTTTTCCATATTCACTTACTCAGGTAACGAATCGGCTGCGTCGTTCTGTGACGAGTTTTCTTCCATTCTGCAGATCCTAGGAGGCTCTGAACCAGGTATTGTTCATCAGGGTCTAGCTGGGCGGTATGGCTCCGAAGCCCATCTGCTACATTGGGAATCTATACCTGCGGGACGAGGCGAGTACCGAACCTTTATTGTCTGGGACTTTCAATGGTACAGCGCGGTTGAAGTATCCCTGCTTCTAGGCCAATTCACCCCCCGTGACCGGGTCGTCTTTCTTTGCAACCAAAAAACTGCAGTCGACGGCAGCTTGAATAGCCGCATTGTCAATCAGCTCCAAGGCTACTTCCCCAGTCACCACATTGACCCGCCTCTTGGCGCTATCTCGAACCTACCGTCAGGTCATTCGTCTCTGGATCAGGCTGTCGCGGGACTGCAGGCTGATCCCAACCTTGTCGCCATATGCGACAGCTACCAACTCTGCGAGGTGATCAACGAGTTAGTGCGCGAACGCGGTAAGCCAGTGGCCTTGGAAACGCAGTGGGACACCTACTCAAAGGGAGATCGACTGCTCCTCAAACAGACGCTTCCCAAAAGCGTTAGCTATGCCAGGTTGGTCTCGACTGATGACCGTGGCTTGCGTGTCGAGACTCAGGGGAGACACTGGCGTATCGACACGGAAACGGTGAGGGAGTCTGTATGCACCCTTGGAGCCGCCATGACCATCGATGATGCGCTGCACGCCGGGGTAAGGCGCGCGATGGTGATCGCCGGCGAGGCTAGAGTGTCGGGGTTTGCTCAGGCTGTCGAAGAGTACGGTGTAGATTTGGTGGGAGCCTTCGCTCATGACTTATCAGAAGCAGGCTCGTCAGTAGTATGCATCTCGATGCAACGAATCACGCCAACTGTTGAGTAGGAATGCAGCCCACCTTACCTATTCACAAAAAATTATCATTTCAAGCTCAAGGTTTTCAGAATCCAACCGTTTGTCATATGCATGTAGACCATGAAGTGATAGGCCTTGAACCAGTCTAAAGATGCATACGCACAGAGTTTGAAAGACTCCATCTCGTTTCCCAAAACTCTCCCAGGCAATCGCCAACGGCTCACATGGAGGCGGCTGATTACCTACATCGAATCCTCTGCCTGTACATCCGCATTCGACAAGGCCGCAGCCTACGCTGAGGGCTATGCACAAGCGTTGGTCGATAGTGACCAGATCGGCATATCCATCGAACGAGATCTTTTGATCATTGCAACGGTGGATGCATGGCGATGCGCCCGTACTTACCCGAATATTTCGACCAACCTGAGTTAGCCAGGAAAACCATGACTTCCATTTTTAAACGCTACGCCGACGGCGGAACATCAGACCTGCACATCCATATGCCGCAGCGTCTTCTGCCCACGACCGTCAGTCATTGTCCCCTCGAGGTCTTAGTGAGCCATTGGGAAAAGTATCTGGTAGACCCCTCCTCCGTTCGTGAGCAGTTTCCGTGGGCGGCGCGATTTGTTATGGGCATGCCCGTTCCATCGTGGGCGCGCGGGCTGGAGTGGAACCTCGGTCAGAAATCTCGCTTCATCTCAGCAGTATGGTCAGGCGCGGATCTGGGGAGCTACCTCACGAATGACTGGTACGAATCAGAGAGCGGTGGCAGGGCATTGGCCGAAAACAGTGAAATTTTGATTGATGGCCAACAACGTCTGCACAGCCTGGAAGAGTATTTCCTCGACCGCCTTGCAGTCCCAGACGCGCAAGGACAGCCAAGGATTTGGTCTGAGCTCGGCAACGGCGAAAGGAAGCGCTTTCTGTCGACGATCTTCACACACGTGAGGGTGTCTTCTGGTGACGAGGTGGCATTGCGCAGGACATACGATCTTTGCGCGCTGGGCGTAGTGCCTCGGTCATTCGATCAACGAGCTGTTCGGTAACATTTGCTTTGCCAGTAGTCGGGCGGCCCCCTTTGGGGCCGGCTGTCGTGAACCGAGCCCCGCTACGACGGGTCTCGGCCCTGCGGGCTACCATCCTTCCGCTCTCCGACCATCATGGTCTGCGCGCTCCGCTTGCAGAGCGATCCGACTCACCTTCTTGGTTGGACATTGGCTACCGCTCCCACATACTGCTGAGCATCCGATCAAAGATGAGGCCGGGCAAATGGGTTGGCTTTTTTCGAAGGACAAGCGCCCTGAATGGATTCAGGCGGAAGAACGGGAATTCATTAAGGCTGCGAACCGCCTAAAGACGCTTCAGGTAACGCCTCGCGGTGGCA
Source organism: Pseudomonas sp. Z1-29 (assembly GCF_051131995.1). Lineage (NCBI taxonomy): Bacteria > Pseudomonadati > Pseudomonadota > Gammaproteobacteria > Pseudomonadales > Pseudomonadaceae > Pseudomonas > Pseudomonas sp. Z1-29. Next base: position 4,492,280 of record NZ_CP071645.1, read on the forward strand.
TGCGCATTGACCCCGAGGAGCTCAGGGATCAGATCATTGAGGCTCGAGAGTTATACAAAAATTTGGTTAAAAAGTAGCACTACACACGTCCATAATCACACCTTTCGGCCTTACCGACCTGCGCGCTCTGGTTGCATCGTCAGGCTGTGCGAGTACAGACAATGGTGAGGATGCTAAATAGCGCCCATCACGAGACGTTCACCAAGCAATATCAGCTTCGGAATGTACTCTGGGTCGCCAGATGTCTTTGGAACGTGCGAGTCGCTATGGATTCGTCGGAGCTGAATCACTACTTCATGAGCAATGCGCTGAGCGTCCTTTGTCCCCCACCACTGGGCAAGCCCAGCTGCAATAAGCGAGGCATCACTCCCTTCGCGGCCTACTGTCATCAGGAGGTTCGTCGTTAGCTTCAAATGTGCATCGAAGCTGGCAAGCAAATATTGGACGTTCCCGAGATCGGCGCTCTCGTTTGAGCGAAAAATAAAATCGCTCAGATGAGTGATATCCCATGCAGCGTTTCTCACCCCAGCGATCGCCGCCATCCGATGAGCAGACCTACTGTTTTTGAACACATTCTTGCGGGCCGGCGAATGAGTACCGAGGTACACACATGCGAGCATCAGAGCCGGCCCGGCGAATACAAGACTCGTACTCATCCAATCTAAAAGACGAAGCATCTTGTCGATTTGCCTACCCGGGGCAAGGTCTAACTCCAGAATTTTGAGCGCAGTGATGTAATTTCGATTCCAGCGTTTCAATGGCAGTTCTAGATTGAGGTGCGGAGCCTCGACCGGGGTATACGTGCGGGAAACACGATTTGTCCTGCCGAGTGCTACGTTAAGCATATCCTGGGGAGGGGCGTTGTCAGCCGCCCTGAACCAGCCAAGCTCATCCGCTGCGCTAGTGTTACCACATCGGTGAGCAAGCTCATGGAAGGAAACACTTGGCTCAAAATCGATATTCAGAAGCTGAGCAAATCCTACCAGTGCGGCTGATAGCTTGAGTTGCTTGTCGTTGGTCGTTTCTTTGCCTTTAGCTAATTGCGCGATACGCGAGGCTACGTTCCGATCCGGCAGGATGACCGTCTGGACGCCCTGGTCTCGCGCGTAAAAGTACACGGCAGGCTCATATATACCTGCGTCGGGTGGGAGGTATGAAGGTGTGAGCAAGCTTGCTGTTTTTAGCACCTCACTCACCTCAAAAAGATCATCGACCGGAAAGTCCATCGGTAGCATCCATTCTGTCTTTTTAGATTTCGCTTTCAATTCGGCCTACCTATGGATAATCGGACTACAGCAGTGCATTTGAGCTACAGGCTATCAGCAGCAGAGCACCGCCTCAGATAATCGCCTATTGACGCCCCTACACAGCATGCTCATGGCTAATAGCACAATGCTGAATTGTTCTTTTGGTTACGGAAACCAAAAACTGCACTGATCGCATTCCGACATCATTTTGATATGCTGCCCTGAATTTTCTGAGAGGGAATGCAGATGCGTCGATTTATATGCATAGCGCTTATGGCAGGGATGCTAGCTGGCTGTGGCGAGCCGAAGCTGGACGGTAGCTCACAACAGGCCTTCAAAGACTCTGCGGCGAAGGTTGCTGCGAGTTTGCCTGAGGACAAGCGCAAGCAGTTCGCATCTGATGTGATGGTGCTTGCATTTCAGGAACTCGATATTTCTCAGGTCTTACAGGGTAAGAAAAATGCCGAAGGTGCGTCAGCAGACATGCTTGCTGCCCTCAACGGAAAGACTGCTCAGCAGGTTGCCGATGAAGCAAACCGAGTACGAACAGAACGTGCGGAGCGAGAACGGCAACAGGCCTTGACGGAAATTCAGGAGCTGGTCGAAAAGCAAAAAAAATCCGAAGCTGCAAAAACAGAACTAGCCCGCTTTCAGGTTTCAAAGTCTCGCTTTTATCAAAGGGCCAAAGAGTATGGCCTTGGTAACCAACCTATCATCGAAATAACGGTGAATAACGGGACTGCCAGCGCCGTGTCACGGGCGTATTTCAAAGGCACCATCGCCTCTCCTGGACGCTCAGTGCCTTGGCTTGTCGAAACGTTCAATTACTCAATCAGTGGTGGTTTGGAACCAGGCGAATCTCAATCCTGGAGTCTCGCACCTAATCAGTTTTCGGACTGGGGCAAGGTCGACCTACCAAAGGATGCCATCTTTACCGTAACCGTCGAACGGCTTGATGGTGCTGATGATAAGCCTCTATTCGATGCAGGCTCATTCACCGAGCGTGATGCAACTAGGCTAACAGCACTCCAAACCAAATACGCTCAGTGACGTGGTGCAGGCCCTATAGCAGGCTCGTGATTAATGTTGAATTTCGTCGGGCGAGCCGCCCTTGGCGGCTACCCTTGCGTGAGGAGATCATCATCCATTTTCAGTGCCTCGATTCCGACCGGCAGTCAGTCGACGATAAAGGGCCGCAATGATGCGAGCGTCTAGCCCCCTCGTTCGCATAGGAAGCCATCGTACCTCACAGCCGCGAAGGTGAATCTCCCTACCGCGACCGCCCACGCGACCTCGAAATGCGGATGTCGTTCGAGAGCTTAAATACATGGACTTTGACAAGACGGCCATCGCCGAAAAACTCGAGATCGCCGGGATGCGGTTCGCAGTAACTGGAACAATCGAGCCTTTACCACTGACAGCACGGTGCGCATAAACCGGAGGGAGGAGCCGGACAACCTTCGCCAGACTTATTGAACCGCCCTAAGCGGTTATTCTCTGAGCGTTTATCCCGGCAGTCCAACGGCTGCTGAGCATGGACTGGAACCAGTTCGACCGGACGTTCCATACCCATCCCCTGCCTAGCCCTGACACTATTTCGTCCGGGCCCGAGCGATCATGGCATCCAGCTCAGCGAGTAGCTGATCGACATCTATTTCAACAAACTCTCCTGGGTTGAGGATCTGCTCAATCACATCGGGACTGAAGTCTTCGAAAACCTCCTCCTCGCATGGGCCAACAACCCAAACACGCTCCGCCTTAGTGTAAAACTGATGCAGTGCGCCGGATAATTGGAGCTCCACCAGCGCAGCATCAAGCTCTCGACAAGATACGTGTGGTACCTGCTCGGCTATTCGGCTCCTCAACAAGGAGTTGGAAATCCCCGATCCAACCGATGCCAGGATCAGCGCCTCCAGATTAAGTTGGTCGTTCATGCCCCCATCCCCTCGCTCACCCGACTCGGTGGCCAAGGTCGTACCCGATCATGAAAAGGCCCATTTCAAGTTTACGAAGAGGATTCCCGAACCCCTCATGGAAGCGGCTCACGCGCGCCGATGGATGAGCCAAGGCTTCGCTGAGTACCCAACTCGCCCGCATGTTCCAGAGTGCGTGGTGATGACCTCGTCGCAGCCGGGGAAATTTAAAGTCACATTCCAAACTCGGATCACGGTTCTTAGGCGCAACAGTGTTCTGAGCCTCCTTTGCCGGCGCCCAAGGGAAACGAAGCCCGTCAGGGAGAGAGGTCAGTTTTCTGTCACAGCAGTATTTCATGACGAGCCAGCCCATAGCAGCAGCGACTCGGCTGTCGTAGATGATGAAATTCTCGCAGATCAGCGAATAGACCTTAGTCATGCCTGCATTGAAGCGCAGATCGCTGAAGAATTTAGGGCTATCCAGATCTCCATGTCGCAGAACCTCCGCAACCTGCTCAATCATCGCTGCCAAACCCACTCGATTCTCTCCAAGCCAGCGGTTGTTCTTAGCAGAAACACCACCCCAAGACATGGTGGCCTGGGTTCCCCGCAGCATTGAGTCGTCGCATGCAGCCGCGCTGAGGTCAGCGGCTAGAGCCTCAAGGGCTTTAGCGTTGCTATTACCACAACTGCCCGCACTGACATTGAGATGGGCCACCCCTAGGTGATTCCATTCGTACTGCTCAAAAGCGTCATGAAGACTGGAGAACTGCCAGATCTTGCTGGTCTGGCGGTTGGTGTAATGATGCTCTAAAGGCTTGTTAGACCCCAACTGATCAGCAAGCCATTCAATGAAAGCATTGACCTCAGCGCGGTCTTTGTAAGCGGGGTACTTCCGGTGCGAGACCTTAATCTTCATGCAATGCTCCATTAAGTTCGATGGGTTTTCTTGCTGGCAAAGTGATACTGACTCACAATAAGGACAGATTTTGTCTGTGAGTTCGCTATGGTTAAGAAAATTTCCAAGGAAGATAGACGCAAGGCACTCTTAGGTATGCTGCTGCGGGAGCGTCGCTTCCTGCTTACTGAGGAGCTTCACGCTCAGCTGACACATTGGATTGAACAGGTTCCCCACCTTAAAACCACATTGCGCGACCTGCAGATCCTTGCTTCGGAGGGACTGATCACCTGTGAAAAACCAGTAGGTCAAAAATCCTACCGGTGGAAACTGCGAAAAGCTCGCTTAGATCTCGTGCTGACACCCGCTGAATCGATGACGCTGGTGGCCATACTGCAGCATGCCGAGCGCTTCGGGTTCAAAGTGGTAACCGACCAGCTCGTGGAGCTTCGAGATTACGCGCTAGGGGTAATAAGCCGAAACTCAAAACACGACCTGATCGGCCAGGGCAGAATCACTACGGGCACTCGCTTCATCACCCTACTGCCTGGCGCTTACGATCCGGCGCACCTTGAGCTCATCCAAGCGGCCATGCTCGACGGTCAAACGTTAGAGGTCGTCTATAAGCCACGCGATGTTGGTGATCTCGAATGCACATATATTTTGAGGCCTCTAGCGCTCTCCTTCCAAGACTCCAATGTCTATCTGTCGGCCTACGTCGAATCTGAGCAGTGGCCTGACGGTAAGATGCCGAAGCGGGATGCCCTGCGCGGGAAGTACAGCAGCAATGGGCCCGGCAAGCAGTGCGTGCTCATGCTTCATAGGATGGTTAACATCAAGACCTATTGGCAAGATACCCCTGAGCCAGAGGGATACAGCGTCGGCGCATTCGTAGTGCAGAGAGATCTAAATACCATTCATGAGGAGGCTCCTGTAGAGCTGAGGCTGCGTCTTGAAGCGAATCTCCTTAACCGCCTCACTGAAAACCAGCTAAATGAAACTCAAAAAATCGAACACACCTCTATCGGTACCATCTTGAAATGCTCAATTCAAGATACCCAAGGGCTGAGACTGTTTTTGCTTAGCAATGCAGACGAGATCGAAGTCCTAGAACCGCCTTACCTTCGCGACCACATCAAAAATTCATTGCGCCGGGCTTTGGAAATGTACGCAAGCGACAAGGTGTGATGGTGACTGTAGATGTTCAGGTCTGGGATGAGGCCGACGCGAATCACATCGTGGCAAATGTAGATCGCTGGCACATCACGTTTTATAACGACTGCGACGCGCTCAGCTACCGCCAACATGCTCTAAGTCCGGATGGGCAGCTTGGCTGATCGGTTGGGTGCTGATCCGGTGGCGCTGCTGATCACACGGCAGGATCAGACGCATGAGTTAATGCTCAAGGCGCTTCAGCTGTTTCGGGGCGTGACCCCAATGGGGGTCGGCTGTCGTGAACCAAACCGCCAAAAGCGGACGTCTTGGTCATGCGGGCTTCCATCCTCACCCGCTAGTTTGCTGACAAGCTACCGCACCAAACTTGGCCGCTATTAATTAAAGCTCAACCTCCAGAGTAATCCTATGTGCGCTTGATGCGATGCTGAAGGTATTTCATCGCTTCAGGACGAAAATCAATCTTGTGCGCCCCTACCAGCTGATGGATCGTTCGCTCCTCGAAGCTTAACTCTGGATCGACCACCAACATGCGATCCGAGTCAAAGCCAATGACCCCGGCATCCATCAGTCTGTGAAGGGACGCAGTCAGGAGGATGCCATTGTAGGGATCAGTCAAGGCTGGATCATCCTCTTCACATACCCCCACCGGTTTGAGATGTGCAGCCTCTAGTGCTAATGAGGAACCTGTGATAGCGCAGCGCCCAGCCCATAATGCTGAGGTGCCCAAGCTGAAATTGCCTTGGAAATTTCGAACACGAGTCGCGCGCTCTGTGAAACTCTCAAGTCCACCAAGGCGTGGATTTAGTACATGCGGCTCCAGAATCATTTTTTGACGTTGGCTGAGGCCAAGAGATTCAAGTTCCGAAACAGGCACTTCAATCCACCCCTGCCGGGGGTATAACAGGTTTGGACGAGCTGCTCCATCCCGCCAACGAGCCCGCCTTTGAGTTTCTACCACTCGCAGGCCCTTCTTGATGACCTTAAACTGCGCCACCTCATCAGTTAGAAAAGCCTTCTGCAACCCGATAAGTGCGGAGAAGTAATCACTGATTTCAGGCCGAGCTTTGAAGCCCCATTTGTACGCTCCATCAAGGCCTTTCCAAGGCAGAAAACACCAGCCTGGAGACGATGCGTAGCGCCCGACAGGCACGAATACAGTGACGTCATGTGGTTGGTAAACTTTTGGTTCCTCTAGCTTTTCGCGAAGATAACCTTGTAGCGCGGCTTCCTGCATTGTGTACCCTCTCCTGAACTTTTCGAATGCTGCCACGAAGTCTCTATTCCAAGAATTGGATGTCGGCATTGCGGCTTGAAACCGGGATGTTCAAATGGATGAATTCAATGGACGGCGTTAGAAAGACCATCCATTTCTTCCGCCGTGAACTCATGCCGTCTCGGGGTTTTCGATCTCAGCTTCGGTCATTAGATCAGCATACTCATCCCAAGCAGCAATTAGCCAGTGAGGCAGCTGATCGTGCCTCTTGACCGCCACTCTAGAGCTTCCATAAGCCATGTGCGGTAAGAGTACCGTGCGGACAAGGAGGCTATCTGGATTGACCTGAAACCGTAAAGGGTTGCTGCGGAGATAGCGGTATTGCACGGTTACCAGCTTGGTTTTGTGCGTGCCCCTGCGGGGATGGCTGTCGTGAACCGAATCCTGTCTATCGACAGGGTTCGGCCCTCCGGGCTTCCGTCCTCATGCCTTCGAACGTCCTGGTCTGCGCGCTCCGCTTGCATAATGACTTAAGTCACCTCTCGGCTTAGACATTACTCGTAGCTCCTACATACTGCTTCCATCCAGTCAGTGGTGGAGTTAGCTCGATGTCATGGTCACTTTGGAAAGATAAACGTCCTGAATGGGTGCAGGCAGAGGAACGAGCGTTCATAAAGGCTGTGAACAGTTTGAGAACGCTACAGATAACTACGCGGGTCGGCATGAGAATCGACCCTGAAGAACTCAGAGACCAGATCCTTGCGTCACCAGAACGGTACAAAGGGCTGGTGAAAAGATAGCGGTATCGGAGCAATTCCTTAGGGAAGCTGTGCCTCAAGGGATTAGCACCTAGACTCTATCCAGCGTCCTATGGAAGGGGCAATTTCAGGAGATCACATGCGCATACTCATTAAATATCAAGATGGTGAAGGCTGCATTACCGAACGGGAAATCTCGGATTTGCAAAAGGAAACCGAAATTCTCATTGGCGCGTTTTGCCACGCCCGTGATGAATGGCGATCATTCAATATAAATCGAATAATTCATGCGGTAGCTAAAGACACGGGAGAGTTGATCAACCCTTATAGGCTTGTGCCGGAGATGCGTGACGAGCAGTCTCTCGACTCGCTGACCTGGAAGTACCGACAGGCTATCAAATCGGTGAAATTTTTCTGTCTCACCACTCGAGGATTCGGTAAGCGCGAGCGCCCTCGGATCGTCGATTTCGTCAAAAACCTAGTGCATACGTCACAGCACTCCGAAGAAGATATCAGCGAGTGGGTCAACAACCTCTGGTGCGCAGACCTTTATCGATACCGCGATGGTGACGTTGATGAGTACAAAGGACTGCTAGAGCAAATCCCTTATTCACTGCTCGACCAATGTCGAGAGTGCGCGCTGAAGATAGTCGTGGGCTCAGGCCGAAAATCCGAAAACCCCGACTGGTTGCAGAGAATTGATGAAGAATTCAGCTCTCACCCCGTAGTGCGAAACCCGATCAGTCCCGGGGTTTGACCTTGTCGAAGGAATGAATGATGAAGTTTTTACGGGACGCACGAACCCTTAAGATCAAAGCTGTCAGCTCCCTTCGTATCGGGATGCAGTCCCTTCAATAGCTTTGACGACGATGGCCGTATCACTACCGTGTTATTCCACCTTCAGCACGCCTGTGAAATGCTGCTGGTTTAGTGGCGAAAGCGTCCTGAGATCCATATTGTGAAGCCCAGAACAGCAAATCAGGCGCCGAAAAGCCTCTGAAGCAGCTGCTCCGTCTGCGTTCCACTGTACCTTGCCTTCAGCTCATCAAGCTTGGCACCTCTGCGCTCGCCGGTGAGTAAGCTTAGGCCGTGTAACGCGTTAATAAGCTTCTGAGATTCGGCGTCATCATCTCTCATGCTGATCCACGACGAGTTCGCCTGCTTGGCCAACGCTTCAGCCTTGCCGCTGAGCCTCTGCGATTCAATCAACCTGTTACCGCTTACCTCGGTCTTAAGCTGACTGAGGACTTGCTCTAGCTCCTGCAACTGCCCTGTGATGATCTCTGCACCATCAAGTGACACAGGGCGCCCCTCTACATAGATCACATCCTCCTGGATGCAGTAGATTGCTAATGGGCCATCCCCTCCTCCCGTGCAATCAAGCGCAAGAAAATTCCCCAATCTCAGCGGTTTCGGTATCCACGTATGTCCCGAGCACACTCTCCAGATGCCGGTAACACCATCACGATAATGCTTGATGATCCGTTCCCTGCCCCACAGAGCGATCTCTTCGATCTGAGCATTGTCTAGGCTGCCAACAAACTCCTGCCAAGAAATCCCTGCCGGCACATCGGCATGAACGACACCGACCAGGCCACGTGCGGACTGAATTTCTATGGCGGTCGGAAGACGTTCCAGCCTTTCGATCACCATTCCTTTCGACTCATCGGCGATGGTTGCCCACCAACCCGCACCGTGGGAGCTGTAGCGCGCTTGTGGATTCTCACGGTAAGCGTTGATCAACATTTGTTCGTGATTGCCCTGGACACAAAAGAACCAAGGTTCGCCGAGCAGATTTAGGCCATCTAGCATCCCAGGCCCACGGTCGATCAGATCCCTACAGCAATGACCCGATCAACCGCATTGTCAAAGCCGAGCGCACGAAGCCCCTTGTGCAGCTCCATGGTTTTGAAGTGGATATCACCGACTACAAAGTCACGACCAAGGTCGTTTTTGGGGAGGCGTAAAAGCGCCTGCTTCATTTTGGATCGGTACTCCGGAGCGTTTGCCGATGGGTTGATTGAGTAGCTTCATTGTACCCCCTTGTCAGCAGAATGAGCGCCGCCAACCTACCCTTCCACTACTTTTCGAGCTGTCGGCGGCAAGAATTGGCGGCCATGTGCTACTATTGAAATTGATAGATTTCCTCTGATCATCAGTTGTCGTAGGTAGTAAAGCTAGTACAAGCTTCAAACATTCAAAAACATCACTCTATACAACGACGGAACGTTTCGATGTCCTTTCTCGTGCCAATCTTGCTCGCCGTCCTGACCTTTCCTTTTCTGCAAAGCCGCCTTTGCAAGGGACATTACAGTTTCGCGAAAACCTATTTCGGATGGGGGCTTCTGGGGACAGTTGCACTGTCGCTCGGCATCTTCTGGCTGCTTGGCCCGATTTTCTTTCAACAGGATCACGGCAGAGGTGATAGGGCAATTTCGGTCACCTTCAGGATTTGGAGTCTCGTGACTTCGTTCTACATGATAGGCATCTGCATTGGTCTCAATCACATCCGAAAAAGAGATGATCGTCCGCTGTTGAACCTCTACATCGTCATGCTCATCGTCTGCACTGCTTTATTGTTCCTATCCAGCTTGGCGGCAGCGCCCGTTTACTGGTTTATTTACGGAGTGACGGCCTTCATCGCATACAAAATGCGGACGAACCAAAATCTTGGGGAATCGCCCAAATCCTGGAATGACTGAAGGAAGCCAATGAGCCGTCTGTGTGCACGCGGATGAGCGCAATAGGTTGTATGCGTAGCGAGAGCTTATGGACTAGCAGTTGAATAATTGGAACTATAGCGATGAGAACAGGCCTGTGGCGGCGCAGTGCCAAACCTCTGTTGCCATGCTAAATCTGCTGACCTCACTGCTAGCAAGCTCGACACCCCACGGTCTTTGGCTGCAGGTCAGGTCAACAGATCTCCCCATTTACGCTGCAACGCTTGCTCGTCTGCCACTATCTGCTGGGTAAGCGCGGTGATCCATTCGGTTGCAAAGGTGTTCGCCTCCCGCAGCAGCGACATAATATCGTCGACCTGAAACTCACCTGGTTGTTGTACCGCCTCTGCTTCGGTAAGCATTTTCCGCACCATCATGTTCAGGTCTTGTTTGGAAACGACTTTGGCCAAGCCGTAGGCCATGGGAACCGATTCGCCTTCGACGTCTACCACTGCACCTGGCAGCTCCAGATACTTTTCGCAAATCATCAAAAAACCCGTGAAGAAAGCTTCAAACACATTGTCGTGGCGTAATTGCTCCGGAATTTTGTGGTACGAGAAACCGTACATGAACGAAAGCGCAAAAAAGATGTGCGACTCCACATCGGCTTGGGGCTCGCCCGATAATTTATGCGCCTTGGTCAGTACAGCATTGAGGCATTGAATCGGCAGACTGAACAACAATACGTCGTCGGCATCGGTGAGTTCAGCTTGCAGGGCCTGCGAGATGCCGCGCATTTTGGCGATGGCGGTGGCGCCATCGGCCACTAATGATAATTGGTCATCGCCCAGCAAATTATCAAGCTGTTTGTCGAAACCAAGCATGGCCACCGATACTGGCGCTGCCAAATTTGGCTGGGGCAGGAGTTCTTCTTGCAGCAACTTGTCGAGGATCTTGTCGCGATTTTCCAGCACGAATTTGACGAACACATGCTCCTTAAGCGCCAGTCGCACAAAACCGGGCAAGAAGGCGTAAAGGATGCTAGCTAGCTTTTCGATGTTTTCATCGTTTCGCAAAGCCGCCATCGACGCTTCGCCGGTCTTCTCCTTCAAAAAAGGAATAATTCTCGATTTGTTTTGCTCAATGGCTCCGCCGACATAGCCAAGGAGTTTGTCCTTGGTGCCATTTTTGGCAGGCGCAGCTGCTTTTTCCGGCGTGATTTTTTCCGTCTGCGCAGTCACCGTGCGCACGGGTGCCTGCTGCAGAAAAACCTCAGGTTCAATGAATGTAAGCGATTCCACTTCATCGTTGGCGGTGTGGGCGGGCTCCACCGGCGCTGGTATTGCGGCGGGGGAACCGATCACTTCGCCAGCGCGCGCAGCTTTCAATTCCGCATTAATCGCGGAAAGGAATGGCCCGAGTTCCTTTTCGCCAGCCTGAGTTAGCGTGCCGATCTTGCGGCCATTGATATACAGGTCGCGCTTGATCAAATTAATAGTTTCAGCGTGGCGCCAGAAGAACAGCCGGGGCGAATCCATCAGTACCTTCAGGGCGAAGGTTTCGCGACCAAACAGCAGCCCTTCCTTTGCGCCGCCGAACAGCGTGTCATCGATCAATATCAGCACATCATCGGCGACCAGAGATCCGCCATAGGACTCGAGCGCACCTTGAAGTTTTTTCGGCGGGATGTTGGGTGTCACGAACACCCGCTCGGGCGCTAAGCGCTGCGCTGCAGCGACCATGCGCTGTATCACTTGCTGCACCTGCACATCGGAAAGCTCGGCTGGGCCGCCGACCACCACTTGGGCGCCCGCCCCGCCAGCACGAACCACTTCCCGCCATTCACTCAACAAAGAAAAAAAGTGCTGGAGGTTTTTTTTGTCCACCACGGACATGCTCGTGACGGCTTCGCCGTTAAGGTGGATTTTGGCGCCTTTTGCTTCCAGCTTTTCCACATCCTTGAACTCGAAAGGCTCCATGTCGGCAAATACTTCTTTGAAGCCAAAGAAATCCTCTGCGATCAACGCGCCTTCTTTTCCGCTACCAAACACCGTGTCGTCTATCAGAACCTTAATGCTAGCTGGGTCTTCATTTAGGCCATACGAATCCAGTGCATTATTCAGCAGCTTGAGTGGGATGTGCGGGGCGACGTAAATACGGTCGGCGCCCGAATAACGTTTGGCTGCAAGAAACTCCAGTAACAACATATGCGCACCTTCAATTCGGCCGCCAGCTCCGAGCAAGCAGGTTTAAAATGGGATCCAAAAGCATTTCTTAGCATGCTTTCGGCCGATCTACCGCAATCTTGAGGCCAAGTCTTGTCATACATACCACTTCACGTGCCCTGCTCGCGTGAGTGAGCATGTTTGAAAAAAGCCCCTCATGGTAATTTTCACGACATTTTTCTGAGCAATCCGGCCTTCGCTCCGGATCATGTCCAGAGTCGGATGGGCATTTGACTTCGTGAGTATGCTCAACATCTACGGCAGCTGACGGCCCCGCCCTAGGGGCATGTGAATGTCGCAGTACACTGTGTCGTCATCGTCCGTCATACCCATCGGATTTCTCCACTCAACCTGGTCGTTTTCCGCCGCGTCCGACTAGCGCGTTTTTTGTGCGTGCCCCTGCGGGGAATGGCTGTCGTGAACCGAGCCTTGGCAACCCGGCGTCTTGTCCCTCCAGGATTACATCCAAAACGTCGCGCGCTCCGCTTGCCATACCTATCAATCTCTACAACGATTGTGTTGAGCTCAATTACCGCGAAAAATGCAACAGTCCGGACGGCAGGCACTTACGATTTGATCTTGGAAAACCGATTCGGAACAGATCCGGTTGCGCTGCTAACCTACGGCCCTGCGCCAACTTCAAGAGCTTGGAGCGTAAACACCGGGTTTAGCTAGTTCCCATTCAGCCCAGCATCTCTAGTAAGCAGGCGCCTCTTCCATTCGCTCTCGAGCTGCATCATCTGCTTCTCGCCAGTGTTCTTATCCGCGATCTCCAAGATCGAGAAATAAAAGCCGTTGGTAAAAACACTGCCCTTTTCAGCTTCCAGTGCCTTGAGCCGCACATTCCCCCCATGCCCACCGTGAGCATAGGTTTCCCACCGTGCCCAAATGCCTCCCTCTCCCGTTGCGCTACCCACGTAGAGCATGTGGTGCTCACGATCTGAGATGAGGTAGACGCCGGCCACACTGCTCAAAGCAGACCGCCAAGAATCGATCTGTTCTTTTACAATGACCTTGAGTGTTCTGTGACTGATATCTACGGCCTTGAAGCCAGGGAAGTCGCCCACGGTCATTCGCTTGGCTCGAAGAGAATGCACCCGCATGTCATGCACAACCTTGTCGGCATAAACGTAAGCCTGACGTCCTGAACGAGCGTACTCAAGGATTAGCCGCCCCTCGAGTTCCTCAAACCCAGCGAGGTGGCGATAGGTATATTTCCACTTGGTTTTTGTGTCTGCGGGCCTCTTCGTAGGCGCCAACTGGTCATACACACCGGCGAAAAGCCAACGCTTTGTGCCTGGCATCTGGATCAGGCTAATCAGATACTCACGACTGAAGTTTTTGGCGTTTTGGTAGGACTGCCATTCATCAAAAGTGCCCGCGATGAATTCGTCGATTGGCTCCTCCACTTGGTTGAAACCAGCCAAATGGATCTTTGCTTTCCTGAGATCGAGGTCGCGCATGTAGTGTTGCAGAAGGGTTAGAAACACCTTGAGATTCCGTTCTGTTGAAGAGGACGTTTATGGCTGAATGCCTTTGATTTTTTCCAGCTTCATTTGGTATCCCTGGCCTGGCTGTGTAATCGTTTCAGTCTCGACCGTCTGAACGGTTCGACCTTCCGCATCCTTGGTAACTGAGATGCTTTTGCTATAGGCAGTTTGCACGCAACCAGAAAGAGCAGTGATTGCCAACAGCAGGAGGGCAGCATTGAGTTTCATTGTGGATTCCGTTTCCAAATTTTGGGGTGGCAAGCTTACAAGTCGAAGTGGCCTAATGCCACCCCTCCCCCCCGAACGAGCTCCTCCATGAAAATTAGGTCTTAGGAAGTGCCTACAAATGCCCTGCTCCTAGCGGCCACCTACCTCAACACATGTTGTAGTTGTCTCTCAAGTCTGCGGTATTCCATAAAGCGTAACATTTATTGTTTTGAATATAGAATCTTAGTTAGGCCTCGATGACAAAAATCATCATTGAGCACCCGCGTGATTTTTTAACCTCTCATAATTAACCACCCAGCCAAGTGGCAACACAGATATTGTTTTTTTCCGCGCATCCACGTTATCTACAACTGACTCTATCAAGTTTGCACTGGAGAGGCTCTGCAAGTGCGGCACCATGGCTTGATAGCTCTTAAATCCAAACTCAGGAAAATCACTAGGCTTCAAAGAACCGCCTTTCCTAGTAAGTGCATCAAAGACTGCCCACGCTCGTTTTCCTACAACAGAATTTTGCAGGATTTTACTAGCCATGCTAGTCAGCCACTCCTCCAGCAAAGCGACTTTCTCTTCCGTTTTAGAAAAATCGACTCCCCTCATAAGTGCCCACAAGGTGAAATCTTGGCAGTATTTCATGGCTATTCGCAAATTTTTATGGCCTATATGATACAGCATCAAAAAGCCATCAATCTCGACCGGGGCTGAAACTACATCTTCAATTTTAAAAGCATTCAACCGTGCTTCAATTAGTGCACCTATGTGCTCATCCCGAACGGGTAATATATCTACCGGATCGCCAAGGAAGCCTACAAGCCTCCCCGTACTTGCAACACTCCTGACGATGCCTCTTGCCCCACAAAGCACCCATCGCAAGCCAGGAATATTTAATACTTCATCTCTCATCTCTTCCAATAACGCTTTTGCTTCACTGGACGTCTCCAGCAGTTCGAGATTATCTATAACACATAGAAAAAAACCAGACTGTGGGTCTTTAAACTGCGTTTCTAACCACGTTTTAACTTCATCAATTGCCTCAGCCAGTTCAGAGCTGTCCGTACCTACGCTCGACTCACTCACACCACCATTTTCAGATGATACGCTGATTGCCCTGAGAGCTCGACGCCATCCTTCTAAAACTGGAATTGTTGGTATGGAAAGTTTTTGTACAGGTAAAGTATCTCTATTAGCTATTAACGCCTGAACAACTTGAAGAAAAACTTTGACTCTGAACGCAGAAACATTTTCTCGTGCGGACAGTTGAAAGTTTTTTTGCAGAGGAAGCACAAACTTGCTTTCTCCCGCTAAATACGATTGGAAAAGCCTGTAGCCGGCGACTGATACCAAGCTGGTTTTGCCGACGCCATTCCCACCTTCAAGTGTGGGGTGCGTATGCAAATTTAATAGCGATATTGATAGCGACCTTAACTCGGCCTCTCGCCCAACAAGTAACTTATCCCCTAACTCATCAGAGGTTATGGGCAGTGAATTATATGGACTATCAGTTAACCCTAAAGACTTCCAAATATCTAGCGATCCGCCGACACTCATCACTTAACCCCTTCCGCCAATACTTTTTTTAGATAGTCGCTAGAACCGAAAGCTGAGCGACTATAAAACCCTATTGTTTGAATTAATGCAGGATCTTTATTGCCTTGAACATCGAACGGCATGTGCTCCAACAAAGAATAACGCTCAACGAGTAGCTTATACTTAAAATACTGATCAGTCTCAATCTCACAAAAACAGTTAACTGCCAGCAACTGAACAACATCAGACCTTAAGAAGGATCGAATTATGTTAGAATACATTTTCTCACTATCTTGCAACGGTGCAGATCCGAGTGTCACCACATCAAATTTTGACACTAGGGCAGAGTTTGGAATACAAACGCAAAGAAACTTGAGCAACTGATATAGGGCTCGAAAATAATGCCCGCAATCTTCGTTATGCGTATCCATCGCGATTTTTGCTTCAGCCAGGCTTTCTTTATCCCAGTCAAATACGTGATCATATGCAAGATCAACTGGCGACGCGGAAACTTCCGAAATTTTAGTTGATATTGACTCTAAAGCTTTGTTGTGCTGCGCCAACAGCGAAAAGAAAGTTGACTCAAACTGCTGCCTAATCAACGTATTTGCCTGTTGCTGCAAAACTTTTTCTGACTTCTCCTGCGCATCCGCCGAGCGAGAAAATTGCGTTCTCGCTTCTTTTAGCTCCTTCCCCTGAAGATATATAGTAAGAAGTAAGCCACTAAAACTAAGCAGCCCAAATACCGGATTCAGCACCCCGCCTACATAATCGCCAAACGTACCCCAATCCGCATTAAGAGTGCTAAATCCGCCTTGAAAATTTTCAAAATACAGAGACAGCACTTTATATACAAAATATACCAATACTACAACCAACACTAAAACAACAGTTCCCGGAGCGTATTTCCTTAAGGTATCCATGCTACTCCTATCATATTCGCCGAAAAACTTTATCGCCATTTATAGGATTTCGATTATAGACGCCTACTGCGATCTGGAACCAGACACATTTTTCCGTTTTGTGCATTTACCAAGTCCAGAACTTCAACAGCGCTGGCCATTTACGCAGCGATGCACGCATCAAGCAGCTTGTAGATCGAGGAGAGACCGCCCGTGCACGCGTCGTTACCAACATTTTTTGAAGCTGGTGGGTGTCGTCAATCATCACCGCGCTTTCGCTGAGGCAATCAAGGATGGCAAGGAGTTCGCAGGCGTTGGGATCACCAGGACGGAGGCAGGCAAGTGCCCACAGAGTCCTTCGCCTAGCGCCCTCAAGCTGACGGAGTTCATCGGGGTTCATTTCAGCGCATCCTTGTTGATTTGATATCGGGCAGTAGCTATGGCGTGCCGCCTGCGGCGGAAGGCTGGCGAGAACTGAGCCACGGCTGCGCCGCGTCTCAGCCTGTTGGGCGCTCATCCTGCACGCCTGCGCGCTCCGCTTGCCTTAGAATTCAAATGCATTAGCTGCGTTGGGTGGATGTGGATAGAATCGATTATTGTCGGCAAGATTAGTCTCAGATCGCATGGTCGATAGCAAGAGACCGACTCAGTGGACAGTGCTATCGAACTACCGGAGAAATCGTGGGCAACTTAATAGCTTTGACACGAAAAAACCTACATGAGCTCGAAGCTATCGAACGCCTCGCCTCATTTCGAGGTGCCGACCGATTCGGTGCTCTGGCTCTGCAGTTAGCTTACGACTATCCGGTCAAAATCGAAGAGCCCTACCAATCTATATCCAAACTGCATCACAGCTCTATCATAGGCATGAGTGACGCTCCGTTTGAGGCGCTGCGCATCGTTTGCGAAGTCGTTATCAACCGAGTTCCTGAACTGCTGCGGATACTGTCATACCGTAATCGACATGAGAATCGAACGACTGTCCCCCATGGGCTTTGGTTAGCTCTTCTAGAACGGGCCAATGGAGATATGTCTGTCATTGAGCCTTCAAGTTCGCGCGCCGTTGATGGGCGCTTGCCTCCAGATTTTTTTGCCACATGCCACGACTTGATATCTAACAACCAGGCAGTGTTTGACCAGAATTTTTTACTCGCACGTAAGCACGAAGGTTTATCAGCCAGCAAGGCCGTGGAGAGCTTAATCGCACACAGACGAGGCGGCATTTGAACACTCAGGCTGAGCTAGATCCAAAAGCTCAATGGGTTCGATGCATTCGTATGGCTGGGGTGCTACACCCCTTCGAAAATTCAAGCTTTAAAATAAGCACGGCAGGCCTCCATCAAAGCAGTAGCGTCATGCAGAGCTCGATGGTGCCTGGTTGTTGGCAGTAGGCGATAAATGTCACTAGCCGCCTCCCGGCCCACTAACACCTCCAGTGGCTTCAGCTCGAAGGTGGGTATCAGATCTGCTGCCTCGAAAAGCACATCGAGCCAATACCCGTCTTGCGGTGAATCGCTGCAAAGCACCTGCCCTGAAAACAGCTGATTCATATTTCTCGCTACAGCTTCAGGGGTATCACCTTCCTTAAACAAATGATCCTGAGTGAGACAATGCATGTCTTGCGCATCGAACGACCAGTGCGTCCAGTAACGGGCCGGCTTGATCAGCGAGTTGAAGGAGGTCTCAGCCGACACGACGGCTACCTCGAGAGGGTAACTGTCAGGAGCTATTCCAGAGGCTTCAAAATCAATAAAAAAAGAAGGCCGTTCCACCATGCTGCTCCTGTTTTAGGATGGATTTTCAGCGGCTACACCGACTGCTTGTGTGGTTGCGCCGCCATCCCACTCGACCAACCGTTTCTCCTGCATTCGCTCATGCAGTTTCTGACTCGGTTTTGAGTGGTTGCTCTAATTTCGCAGAGGTAAGGTCTGCCCTCAACTAAAGAAGAGAGCAGGTGTTTTGATGAAAAAAGTCTTAGGCGTAGCTTTGCTGCTAATTGTGGCAGATGCGCAGGCACAGACTGTGGAAGCGGAGATGACAAAGCTGAAGCAGCTTGCCGAAAGCTGTATCGCTTCACTTTCTACTCAGAGCTGCGGCGCAACCACTTCCTGTAATGTGTTCAAGAGCTACAGCAGAGAATTGATGCCGGATGGCCCTGCTGGCTATTACGAGTTGCATGGCCCGGATAAGTCAATGAACCCTCAAAATGGAAAGCTGGTTAGCGAGGCAGTGAAAGCCGCTTCCAAGGCAAATAAGGCCGGAGAAAAGTGCAATCCGACGTAGCTGCTTTTGGATCTGCAGGGCGCATTCCTATGCGATTCAGGTGGCCGATAGCAGTCTAGCGCCAGGCAGCTATCAGCCGGTTCCGTCCGTTTACGTAAAGCCCAGACGCTCGAACGACTGCTGAAGACAATCTGAGCAAATCGCGGTTTATGGCGCGCCCTATCGGGTCGGCTGTCGTAAACCATGCCATGGCTGACGCCAAGTCATGGCCCTTTGGGCTTCCATCCTCGCGCCTCCGGCCTACTGGCCTGCGCGCTCCGCTTGCCCCAAAGCAATGGAGCTTAGTCATCCTGCTTGGTCATATTTCTGTTGGAAGGTGGGGTTGCTGGGTGGACAATACGGTTTTGCTCACCTGGTAGCTGGCCACTGAGGAAGGAACCCCGCGCATGAGTCAGAAAGTCCAGAGGCTTCCCCGGAACGAGGTCGGTCGCGACTTCGTCGTCGGTGACATCCACTTCAAGACGATTGATCTTCATAAAGGATTGTTGAAGCTAGGTTTCGACAAAGCTACCGACCGAGTCATCGGGGTGGGTGACCTCATAGATCGCGGGCCTGGAGTCCTCGACGGTCTGAAGCTTCTTGGTGAGCCGTGGTTCTTCACTGTTCAAGGTAACCATGAGCAGATGCTTATCAATGCTTACAGGGAAAACCCTAGCGCTCGTTACGTAGCTCATGGTGCAGGCTGGTGGTCGACCATAGCCGACGAATCGAAAGAGATGATAATTGGAAAGCTTGAGAGCCTTCCCACAGTCATAGAAATTGAGTCCCCTCGCGGTTTGGTTGGCGTTGCTCACGCTGATGTCCCTGCCGGGATGTCATGGATCGAGTTCGCTCGAGACATCTCGATCCCTGCTGTCGAAGAGATTGCGCTATGGGGGCGCGAGCGGATCAAAAAGCACCATCGAGAAGGTGTAAAAGGGGCATGGCGTGTATGCACAGGGCACACCTGGATTCCAGAGCCGGTTCGATTAGGAAACGTTCTGGCACTCGATTGCACGGGAGGGGGGGAAGGGCCACTCGCTATCTATTGCGTTCAGGACGACACAATTTACGTCGAAGGGCGTGCAGTGTCACTTGACCAAGCGGACGTCGTTACCGAGTTACTGGAAGAGCTTGAGCATACGGCAGGTAATCTGAAAGCAACCATCCATGCTAATAGGCTTATTGAGGCGCAAAGCTTGAGCCATGAGGCCGACGAGTTGGCTCGTCGAGTGAGCACTATCTGGCTGACCTTGGGTTCGGAAATTAATGAGTCTCAGAAGTTACTTAACGCGCTTCACGGACTCAGCCTGCTCACCGGGGAACGAAGGGCAGCTAAGCTCGAAGAGCTGAAATTCAAGCATGCAGGCACCCAGATAGAGGGGTTGCTATCGAGACTTCTTGATTGAAGGTTGAGTACCAGTAATCTTGGGGATCTCAGAGAAATGACGGCCTAACCTGTGCGAGTAGATGGTTAATGAAGCATGTCAGGCTAATCCGCCACGGAGAGAGCGCTGCGAACGCAGGCCAAGCCACTTTAGATCACGCGACCATTCCTCTCACTCCGAAAGGAGTTGAGCAAGCGCACTTGGTGGCACTGTCGTTTAACCATGCACCGGCTCTTATCGTTGCCTCGCCTTTTACTCGAGCCCATTCGACCGCTATGGCGACCGCAGCGGCTTTCCCGCATATCCCATTTGAAACTTGGCCCATCCACGAATTTACCTATCTTGAGCCCGCACGGTGTATCGATACGACCGTTGCCCAGAGACGAGGTTGGGTGGACGCATATTGGGCCAAAGCAGATCCTGGTTTCACGGATGGTGACGGCGCTGAGTCATTTCTAGATTTCATAGCTAGAGCTCAGTCTTTCCTGAAGCGTCTTGCTGAACATCCCGCCCAAGACATCGTAGCGTTTACTCATGGTCAGGTTATCAACGCTGTAGCTTGGCTGATTGAGCGCAAACCTCTGGGCATTGATGGCGAAGCTATGGTGGACTGGCGTGAGTATGAGATCGCGAACCAAGTGCCCAATTGTGGTGGGTGCCTGCTTTCGAAAGATCCCGACCAAGCCGGGTGGAGAGTAAGCCGGTCAGCCGCCGAGGAGTCACGAATGGATGCCACCTGGCGCGTGCCGGGCAGAGCCTATCAAGTCGCCCGTGATCCTGAGCGCCTGCTTATTGAAGAGCGCGCCGAAGCTCTCTCAGCCGCAGGCTATCCGCTGCCAGGTGATGATCCGGCTATGTACGCTGAGCGAAGGCTGAAAGAGGCCAGAGCGGCAGCGGGTTCATCCCAGGTAGGTAGCGTTAGCGAAAACACTGCGGCTGAGCTCTCCGCAAGAGAGGTGTCCCAGGTACTGAGGGAGGCGATTTTCGGTCGTAGCGTCATGAGTAAGGTTGGTCATGAATCGTGGGACGAGATTTACGCCGGCCACTTCCTGATCAATGTAGACGGTTGGGATGTATCGATTTACAACGATTGCGATGAGCTTGACTACTGCGAAGAATGCGTAAGTCCAGATGGGCGGCGGTGGTCGTTTGACTCTGGAGACCGCTTTGGCACAGATCCCATAGCACTGCTCAGCACATGGGAGCATCAGACACTAGAGCGGATGCTGAAGGAGTTGTGAGTCTGATTTAACGTATCGTTGCGTGCCCCTACTAGGGAACGGCTGTCTTGAACCAAGCCTTGGCGTAACGCAAGCGTCTCGGCCTCCGGGCTTCCATCCTCACGCCTGCGCGCTGCGCTTGCATGATTACCGCCGAGTTTGTGGTGATCAGCTAGCTATCGCGGCAAACTCGGCGAGATACGCTGAGGGTCTTGGTTCGGTTAGCTGCCGTTAGCGTCATCATGCCCGAATAAAGTCGGATCAAGCACTAGACTACGCAATGACTCAAGGCGCCGTTCTGCAGCATCAGCTTGCTTGTAGAGCTCAGAAGCCTCATTGGGCGTACCTGCTGCTTTCGCCAGCTCGGCCATCTGGCGTAATAACATAATCCGCTCCTCCACTGCTCGCAAAGTGTCCCAAAGTCCGGTATCGATAGCGGCGTTGACCTCACAAATCAGCGACTTGATGGAAAACGCGTGACCGGTGTGGCAGCGAAACCTCACGATTGATCCTTCATGAATCTGTACCAAGACTCCGTGACAATCCGGGCAGGTGAACTTAGAAATTTTACCGAGATCCATGACGCCGGCTTCTAAACCGTTGCCGTTTATGGCAATGGTATTTTCGACTAGATGGCTTGTTGTTACTTCGCTCTGAGAGCGTTGACCAGCCAGGGTGCCGACCACTTTGGCTAACTCACGTGCGATGGATTCAACCGAGCCAACTAAATCGATCTCAACGTGTTGTATGGCACTTTCAGGCATAGAGCTGAGCATCGCTTCTGAGGGACTCTGAACGTAGCTCAAGCCACCTCGATCTTTCACCGCCCAAAGCCCAGCGGTGCCATCATCAAGTGCGCCTGACAAGACTATGCCTATTACTCTGGCGCCATAGCTCACCGCCGCTGAACGAAATAACACGTCCACAGCAGGCCGAGCTCGGCATTCCTTTGGCCCGCGCGTCAAGCGTATACCTTCCACCGTCACCACCAGATGACGATCCGCGACGGCCACATAAACGGTGCCCGGCTCCAGACGCTCACCGTCTTGAGCCGCCTTGACTCGCATCCTAGTCACCCTTGAGAGGATGCTGTGAAGCACGCTTGGCTCGTGAGCGGGAATATGCAGCACCACGAGAAATGCAGCTGGCAAATCTGAAGGGAGATGTTCAAAGAACGACATAAGGGCTTGAACACCACCCGCAGAAGTACCTATAACCACAACGTTTCGTGCACTAGCATCCAATTTACCATTCACGATTATTTTCCTATGTTTAATCTAATAGCACGCAGGGAAGGCGTTTTCGTCATGTCCTTCGTGCCCATAAGCTACCGTGTGCAACAATTCATCAGTGCGATGTCTGGCTCAATCCTGATAGCTGTCCTCACACCCTTAGCGGTTACAGGTGGCAATGGCGCCCGTCTCGCCTTGTTGATGACGGGCATCATAACGCTGGTTTCGAAAAAACCTTTGCCAGCGATTGCTGCGGGCATTGCCGTAGCGGCCCTATGGCGAAACCTTTGAGTTGGTTGTCGGCCCAGTTGCTGCGGCCTGGGCAGCCGCTTTTCCGTCGAGTTTGACTTACCTGAACCGTATCAGCGGCCTGCCGTGGTTTGAGGGGTAACGCAATTCTTTAAGCTATCCGGTTGCTATGCTGTTCTTTTAGCCTGAGGGAAACGTGCATCGTGACTGAATATTCACTACCCGATATTTTGGAGAGAATGTACCAAAATCAGCTCGCCCTCGAAGCAGCCCTGATGGAATTGACCCTCCACGTAGAAGCCCAGGGACAGGCCGAACTCGGCGACAATGTTCGTGGCGCGCTCTACACAATTGGTGAGAACGCTGGTCATATCAAACAGGGGCTGGCCCGGCTCAAAAAGCTCACATGACCCAGCCGCTTTTTGACCTTGATCTCAAACGCGTTTCCTACACCCACTACATCACTGGCAAGGCTGCGATCAACTTTCCGCACGCTGAAAGCACCACAGGTGGGTGGCATTTCCTGTCCTACTTCGACCGGGATTCGGGCGCAGCGAAAATGTCTTGGCAGGTATTCATTATCCAGATACGACCGATTTCTTTGGAGACGCTGGAGTCATCGACGTAACCGACGAGCTTGCGATGCGAGGCTGGTCAGAAGACGGCAAAAGGCTGTTCATAGCGGATCATTACAGAGCCGCAGCTGACATGATTATCAGATGGGCCCTTAGCGACTCCGAGCGCTGCAATGTCGTGATTGATGAGTGGGTTCCATTCCCATCAGACAAACAACGCCTACTTGAGTTACTCGACGTAGCAAAGCCGGAGCTCTTCAAGGTTGGCAGGCTGCAAAAAGTGGAGGCTTGGCTAAGCTTGCATTAACGTAGATACCGGCACGCAACCAGCAACTTGGTGCAAACTGGACGAGGGCAATGGATATGCGTAAAAAATCTCAGTCGTGGTTTGTCCCGCTTCTAATTGTCTTCGCAGTCTTTTAGGCCATAACCAAGAAAGACAACCATCCCGCTCACGTTCCGCTCAGCCAACAGGCCACGCCGAATACCTTAGTTTCTGCTTCGTTACCAACGACCCAGCCAGTACAGAGCGTACCAGTTGATCAGTTCGTGAATGCAGATAGATTGAACCTGCGGAGCCAGCCAGGAGGAAAGGTCATCTCGACGTTGAAACGTGGCGACAGGGTTCAAGTTTTCGAAAAGAAAAATGGTTGGGTTCGCATCAGCGTGGATAGTCAGCCAGCTAAATGGCTATCATCTAAAAGCCTGTGTGACGGCGCGAATTGCTACGCAGTCTCCAAGCCGCAACCAGTCCGTCAGGCGAGACCTGCTCCTCAGCCTACTCCTCGACAAACGCCGAGTTATGGATCTTCCTGTCCTTGTTCTTCCGGAAACGTTTGTATCGGGCCAAGAGGCGGTCGGTACTGCATTACCTCAGGTGGAAACAAGCGCTATGGGGTTTGATGGATATGAAAACGATCTAGCTTTCTATCCGATTCCTTCCCTTTGACTTCGCGGCGTAAAGTAAACGGTCAGCTTTGAGGAGGAAATTCTTGTAATTCTCATCCCCTGCTTTGCAAGTAGAGATTACACCTGAGCTTATTGTGACTATGCCAAATGGGCTCGCTGAATGTTGAATTTTTGCGCTCAACAAGGAAAGTCTTATGTTTTCTGCAACCATAACCGCACCTGCGAGTTCGGTGTCCGGAAGCAGAACTACAAATTCTTCCCCACCGTAGCGAGCAGCGATATCACCTGGCCTGTTGACGTTGGCTGCAATAAGGTTCGCTACGTGCACAAGGCAATCATCGCCGCTCAAATGACCGTAATGGTCATTATATTGTTTGAATAAATCTATATCCAAAAGAATTAAGGCTAAGCTTGTCTGATTTCTCGTGGCACGCTTCCATTCTTTGTCCATAGCCAAGTCAAAACTTCTCCTATTGGCAAGAGAAGTGAGACCATCTGTATGGGCAATCACCTCTAGCTCTCTGCGGATTACTTTGAGCTCGCGCTCTGCAACAAGCAGTTGTTGGATCTGCCGATATAGCAAGCTGCCTAGAAATGCCAATGCCAATATGATGGAACCTACCAGTGCAGTCGATTGGTAAACATATGACCACCAAGGAGCAAATACATGCTCGTACGACACTCCGGCTGCTGCGACGATAGGCAGCCCAGCCAAGCGACGATAGGCATAGATCCGCTCAACACCATCGACAACGGATTTGAGAATTGCAGTACCGCTATCGCTCTGGGGTAGATACCGGCTAAAGATCTCACCTTTGGAAAGATTGGTCGTCATCAAAGCTGCGACTGTCGGGCGTCGGGCGAGTAGCTCGCCGTTATCGAGTGCTAGGAAAATTACTCCTTCGTCGTCAACGTCCACACGCTTGAAAAAGCTTTGAAAATAAGAAACCGGAACAGTGGCTAAAGCAACCCCCGCGAAGGCTCCATTAGCTGTTTCAATACGCCGGCTGATTGGAATCACCATGTCGCCAGTCGTACGACTTTCAACTATGGAGCCTACGTGGATGGACTGGTCATCATGCTCACGATGATAAATGAAGTACGCTCTGTCGCTGTTGTTTTTAGTTTGCAAACCTTCAGAGAATGAATTGGCCATCCAATTGCCTTGTGCATCGAAGATGAAAAGCCCCTGAATGCCTTCAATATCGCTCACCTGTCGGGCCATCAGCTTCGCTAAGCGCTCTTGTTGATCGGGGCCAATCCCATCGTGCGCTACACGCTCAGCGAGATCTCGCAAGGTATTGTCGGCTTGCAGCATCGTGTCACGTGCCTGCTGTTCTGCGGCAAGGACAATGTTCGAAACAGTTATTTTGGCCGCGTCTACTCGCTCGCCGGACGACTTCACCATCTGCCAAGCGGTTGCGAGGGTCAACGAAAAACAAACTAGAAGAATGAAACCTATCAGCGAAAGAGACAATGCTTTAGGTGTCAGCCTTGCTGATATCGGTAAGAAGAGCGTCATTTTTTCGTCGTCAAAATTTGCGGTGGGCTTAACAGAGCAATCTTCATACCGTAGATCTAAAGAAAGATCAAAGCATTCGCCCGCAGCTTCTGAGCGCCCCCGGAACGCGTCGAACATTGACAGAGCGCCCAAAATCCAATACCTGCGCCACCTTGTAAAACGCCTTAAACACCCCTTCGACTGATGGTGCGAAAACTCACCCCCATTGGCTGCTAAAGATATTTGCAGCCAGTTGCGCAGCGCTACCGATGCTCAATTGTGGCAGCGACGTTCGTGTGGGGGTATATCAATCACTGCCACCCAAGCCTTGCCAGGATCTCGCGCCGGTAAGGTGTATCGATCTGGGAAGGCACTTTTCCGATGTAGTCGCGCGCATGCTCACGTGTTTCTCCGCTTAAGCCGGCAAGATAGGCAATAGCGTCTTCGGCTGCGGGAACTAGCCCTTCAATGCCTCTAAGCCTTGGTGGCAGTCCAGTCCAAATTACCGCGTCCAATTGGCGGTGGATTGCCCATTCAGCAATGACTCCCTCTGCCGTCGCACCGACCACGAAACTGCCGATGCCATCCTCCCGATCTTGAGGAACCCCCTCTCGAATTCTTAGGGCCTCGCGCGCGTCATCAAGGTTGTCCAGATCTAGTACCGCCCAAAGCACTTTGCACCCTGGGGCGTTCGCACATATGGCTGTCGTAAGGTCTCCGTTATCACTGACTCGGGCGAACTCGATGGGCAACACCGGGCCGTCCATAAACCATTCGCTCGCAAGCGGTAGGGTGTCCGGTTTCCAAATCAACGATCCCCATCCTAGGCATGCAATTACCATGATCAGCACCTGTGTTTAAAACGAGCTCACTTGAAATGACCGGATACATCTAGGTTGGCTGCTTGCACAGCAGTCCGGTGCAATGCGCACCGCCTCCAGGGCAGAGAATTGGTTCAGCCTTTTGTTTTCCTTGGATCCGCTGATCGAGGAAATGTACGTTCCTCTTGGATCGTGCCGTCCTCTTTGTGAATTTTGAGAGAGGCTGTTTTTCCTTGGAGAAACTCGCTCGCTATCTCGGTAATTTCTGCTTTGGTAGATGCGGTCTTGGAGGCGCGTTGCGCGCCCTCTTTGACGAGCTCCCAAAGTTTTTCCGTTTTTTTGATGTGATAGTTATCCATTGGCTCACCTCTGACGTGGAGATCAATACCTGTCAGGTTGACCATAGGAGAACCGAAGAGTTTGAACGGATTGGCGGCATTCTGGATGCTTACGGAGACCCCCTTGAGTTTTCTAGGGACGTGGGGGAAATGCCCGAAGCAGGAGCTGTAGCCGCTACACAGCAGGAAGAGCTTTAGCATGGCAAGGGTTAAACAGTCTTGGCTCGCTGCAAGCGTTGCTTACCGGCGCGGTTAGCAATCTCCGGCGCTGAGCCTTCACCGTTCTGTTCCCGGTAAAGAAAGTCGCGTATCAAAACAGCAGTTCGCCTGGCACTGGTCACTACGAAAAAATGCCCCTCGCCCTTGAGCACGCGCAGTTCGGCTTGTGGAATTGAGCGTCGCAGGATATGCGCGTTATAAGGCTGTACCAGGGTGTCACGGTCGCCGATCAGAATAAGCGTGCGCGAGCGCAGGCGGAATAACCGCAGCAGACTTGTCCAGCCTACCAAAGCGGCTAGCTGGTGATGATAGGTTCGCGGGCGTACGGTGAGCATTCGCTTTACAACACCGAAACGCAGCAGGGCCTGTGTCGAATTGGCTGAACCATCTCGTGCGGGCTGTTTGTCGCCTGCGTTCCCTCTAAAAAATTCCAGGATGTCGGCGGGCTTTACCAGTAGCACCGGGCCCGCAGAGGTCGCCGCTAGGATCAGCCTTCGTACCATGGTGGGATGACGAAGAGCCAACTCTTGCGCCAATGCCCCGCCCCAGCTCACGCCGAATACGTCAACATGGTCGATGCTCAGTTGCTTGAGCATTTCGGCGATCAGATCGGCATGACTTGGCAAACGCATCGGCCAGCGGGGCATCTGCGATTTGCCGACACCAGGCACGTCCAACGTGATCGTTGTGTAGTCGCCTAGTTCGTTGCGCAAAGCATCGAAGGTTTTGATCAAACCTCCCAGACCATTGAGTAGAATTAACGGAGGGCCTTGCCCGGCGATTGAAACATTCACCTGCAAGTCTTTAACGGTCATCATTCGGCTAGGCATGGGCTACCTCCCTCACTCGTGAAGCCGTGTAGATGAGCTGTTATAGGCGCTCTAGCACAGGCAGTCCTCATAACAACTCGGTTTTTTCCGGCCATAGACAGCCTGATAGAGCCTCAAATTATCTTGTGGACATCCTTACCGGAGCCGCACGCGTTACTGGACGGCGCAACCCGATTCGGCGCGTGTTCAACCGGCACGTAACGATGAAACCAATGCTTGGAGAGTCGCCTTGTGGCTTTCGAGTCCCTCACTTGCAAGCTCATATTCTGGTAACGCACCGATGCGCCCGCCATCTTTGCTGCTCTGCATGAGGCGACCAAGGAGCAATTGTTTTTCATGCAAGGCTCTAATGGCCACCCAGAGTGCTTCCTCAATCGTTTCATCCTGCCCATGAAATAATGCGGCGGCGGTATAGGCATGGCCTGTATGGCAGCGAAACCGTAGAGAGGAAGCGTTCACCTCCCACAGAGCGCCTCCGCATTCAGGACAAGACAGGCCTGCGACTTGGCCGATCTCATTCAGCGCATAAAGGCCACCCTTGCTGGAATTCTCAGTCAGGTCATTTTCCGTAGCGAATGGCTCGATACGTTTTGACTCAGAAGGCGCCGTGGCCTCCGCTGTGCGTTGATTGATGACCTGTACGAGCCTCTCACTCAACTCAGCGACCGGCAGGCATCCGTCCACAACCACATGACGCAGAGCGTTCGTCGGCATTGAGGGCGCTTCGGCAGTCTTAGGATCTTGTACGAAAGCCAGTCCGCCATAGGCCTTTATCGCCTGAAGCCCAACTACACCGTCATCAAGCTCGCCGGTCATCAACACCCCTATGGCACTACTTCCGTAGCTGATGGCAGCCGATCTAAACATCGGATCAATTGCAGGTCGCGAGTGGTTTTCCTTGGCGCTCCGAACGACCTGAATAGCTCCTTTTTTGACAAGCAGATGTTTGTCCGGAGGCGCTATGTATACACGACCCGTCTGTACCTGTTCTTCATTCACAGCGAAGGCGACGGGCAATGGGCTCGTTTGGGCAAGAAGGTTAGGGAGAGCACTAGGTTGGTCTCCGATGTGCATCGTGACAAAGACAGCCGCATTTAAATCAGACGGAAGCTCGGCAAAAAACTCACGCAATGCAGCGAGACCGCCGCTGGAAGTACCGATGACGATGACTTGGTGGTTGTGGCTTTCTTGCTGCATGAATCAATCCTAGGTTGCTAGCTGTTGCATGCTCCAATTTGACTCAACTGCCCCAGCTACTTTGCGAAGGAGTGCTTGTCTGTGTCTCGATGATGCGTTGACCGGCTTCATAGTTTCGATAGATACCTCGGGGGGAAGGTTCGAAAAAATGCGCACTGCTTGATCTAGATCATGGGATTGCTGAGCAGCATCCTTAGCCCTAGGCGCACAATTGGATCTGAATTCGGTGCCCACTCAGGCGACTAGAAAATCGAGGCGCCAAGCTCTCGTTCAATACGCTGCGAGGACGTCTGTAGGGGCACGACCTGAGTCGAGTGTCCCGTGTGCTCCAAGCGCTTCCACCGCACACCCGCTATTTATGCTTACACTCATGCAACCGTTCCGTTTGTTTGGTCGGCTTTGAGAGGAGGATTGTTTGAACGTAAATTGGGAAGGATTGCTGCCGATTCGCGGCGAGGTCATCGTGATTGAGGACGACCCAACTCTGCAGTCGCTCATGACCGATATCATGGATGAGATTGGCGCTAGGACTGTCTCGTTCGCTACGGCGGATGATGCCTTGACCTACCTGCTCGGAGCACATGGTCAATGCGCCATAGTGATTGCCGATTATGGCGTCCCCGGACAAGTCCAAGGCATCGAGTTCATAGAGATGGTCAAAGGCAGGTGGCCTCACATCGCTGCGATACTTACCTCGGGTTATCTGATCGAGAGCACCGAAGTGCCAGCTCAAACTATTTACCTGCACAAACCTTGGTCACTTGATGAATTGGTGACGGCAGTGGCGGAGCTTTTGCAGCCCGATAAACCGATTAGCAAACGCTGAACCAGGCTCGAAATCGTAAGGCTAGGCAGGACATGGTTGGTGCTCAGCCCGCTAGGTCTGCAACACTACTGCTCATGAAGCCAATTCGGAGCTGAAGTCCCTGAATTTTTTGAATTTTTCCGCGCCCGATGACTCCGTTAACAATGCGCAGACGGAGTAAGTCATGGAAAACAATCTATTCGTCATCAACTACAAGCTTCATGGTGTGCCGAAGTCCTTCATCATCCGTAGCAAAGCGATGCAAAACGCTGATGCCTGGCACTGGGCTAGTTGCGATGCGGGCGCAGCCCCCATTCCCAGGCCTGGACGCCCGCCACTGAAGATGGTGTCCAAACCTCAAGCCGAAAAATACGGCATTACCGATTTCACCTGGCGAGCCAGCTCAACGTAGCAGTGCGTGATATGGCGCCAGCCTTTGATAAAGCCGCTACGCGTCGCAGCCCCACCGCAAAGTTCGATTCCCCGCTGAATACTCTGGTACCAGCTTTTGGAATCAAATGTTGAATCGATCCGTCGACTATTCTCACAATAAAATCGAGGTCACGATGTCGCCTTTTGATATCCAGCGGATGCTCATAGACGAATTTCCCTTAACGTTTTTGCTGGAGGTGGGTTTCCGGGCCACCTTCGCTTTTCTCGCAGTGTTTCTTTTTTTGAAATCCAGCGGTCGACGAGGGATCAGACAGCTTTCACTTTTTGAGCTGGTCGTGATTTTGACATTGGGCTCCGCCGCAGGAGATGTGTCCTTCTACCATGACGTTCCGCTGCTGCCGGTCGCCGTAGTATTTCTCACGCTCCTGCTTCTCTACCGGCTTACTGTCTTAGTGATGACCAAGAGCAAAAGATTCGAAGCCTGGATGGATGGGCTTCCGGTAACCGTCATCCGTGACGGTCTCTATGAGCTCAAGTCTTTAGAAACGCTGAACATCTCATCCAACGAATTGTTGATGGAGTTACGACAGCAAGGGGTGGAACATCTCGGACAAGTAAGGCTCGGTCTCGTTGAGACCGACGGCGACATCAGCCTTTATTTTTTCGAACAAAAAGATTTGCGCCCTGGGCTGTCCGTCCTACCATTAGAGCATCGTGCCGAGTTTGAAACTGCGCCTGCGTCGGCTCTGTATTGCTGCGTAAATTGCGGTTTCTCTCAGCAAATTGCGGAGGCCCAGCGGGCTGATTGTTCTCGGTGTAGTCATGACATCTGGTCAATTGCGCTCACAACACCGCGCTGTCGGTGACGACGCCCTCGGTTGGGCTACCGGGCACAGTGATGCTGTACGCCCGGTACGCCAGTGACCCAGCGGACGGGCTCATTACATTACTGTCTAAGGGGCAACTTTCGCGAGCCTGGAGGGGGTCTTGTCTTGAAATTGACCTGGGCAAGCGAAATCTCCTTCCGCTCCATAGCCCATCCTGATGTAAGCCTTCCTAAACTTGAGCTAATTGCTGCTCCATCGAGACGTTTTATGAAAGCTGATTTCACTGAAGAAGAAATGCGCCGAGCTTTGTTCGGTACGGCTAAGCCCGAAGAGGTTCTTGCACCTCCAGCACCGGAACCTGTGGCAGAAGTCGTCATCACCAAGCCGATAGCTGTATCTGCAGCCAAGAAGAAGCCGGCGAAACCGTTCACGCCTAGGCTCAGGGTCACGCTTCGGGTTGGAAACGAATTCGAGGGGACGATGCACGAGCTGATCCATGAGGCCGACACGCTGAGTTCGTTGCTTGCTGAGCAAGATGCTGTGAGGGCTGCCAGGCAGAAGTACAGGTACGTGGAAGTGGTATCGGTTAAATCGATGTAACAAACGCGGCTGGGCTAATGAGGTAGCTGTCGATGTGCCTATACAGAACGTGAGGCCTCTGCAGGGCTACGGTGTCGCGTCTGCTCAATCATCGACATCAGAGGCCAAGGAAAGCGGCTGAATCAGATGCGAGCCCTGATTCCGAACATTTCCGACATCCTTACCAACCTTGTACCAATGAAAATCTGTAGCGGGCCTGCATTGCTCCATCGCTAGTTCACGAGCTCGCTCAGGTGAGGTATCCGGGTCGATCCATTCACGCGCATGCTCCGGCGATAAGACTAAGGGCTTGCGGTCGTGGATATCGACCATGCCTTCATCACTCGCGGCGGTAATGATGACAAAGCCGTCGCGATCATCCGGCTCCATACCTTCGCGCACCTCGGCCAGCCCTGCGAAGAACATCGGAATTTGCTCTTTCAGAGTAATGAAATACGGCTGCTTTTTCTTCGGATCTTCTTCGTCCTTTACCCATTCGAACCAGCCATTCGCCGGAGCAAGCACGCGTCCGTTTGGCCAGAGCTGATTGAAAAACTTACCGGTGATGACGGTCTCGACTCTGGCGTTTATCGGGTCGGGACGCTTACCCTTCGCCCAGAAGGGCGACCATCCCCATTTGACCTTGTCGACACTCAACCCCTCTCCCCCTGGCCGAATGATCTCTACCCGCGTCGCCGGCGCGACGTTGTATCGCTCAATGGGCCAAAGGTCATAGCCATTGATCACTAGCTGCTTTGGCGCAAGCTCCTTGAGGTAGTGATCCATCGATTCGTAGATCGAGTAGCGTCCGCACATGCTGTCACCCGTCGAATTGTCGTGCTTATGAGATTGACCGCAAGCGAACCAAATCGTTAACTGTATACATATACAGTTTCCACTCTAAGGTTTGCATCATGAGCATCACCATTCTGGGCCCGCTGGCTACCGGCGGCGAGAAGCTGCCTCTGTACTCATTCAAGGTGCCTGCAGGCTTCCCTTCGCCCGCTGCTGATCACATCGAAAAGCACATTTCTCTAGATGAGCTCTTCGATATACGAGCTCCCCACGTCTACCTCGTGAGGATTGATGGCGACAGCATGCAGGGCGCGGGGATCTATTCGGGGGATATGGTGGTGGTTGATCGAAGCATAGATCCGATCAGTGGGGACATCGTCATAGCTGCCCTTAACTCTGAGCCATTGCTCAAGCGTCTGCATTTGCGCGACAACGCAGTAATACTTCTGTCGGAAAATCCCAAGTATCCGGCAAGGCACGTGATGGAAGGCGACGAACTCATGATTTGGGGTGTAGTGAAATACAGCGTCCGCGATCATGACAACACCTGAACCTGTCTTCGCCCTGATTGACTGCAACTCGTTTTACGCAAGCTGCGAGCGAGTCTTTAGACCCGACCTCGCTAAGACACCTATCGTGGTGCTGTCCAACAACGACGGCTGTGTGATTGCGCGTAGCTACGATGCAAAGCCTTTCGTGAAAATGGGTCAGCCGTACTTCCAGATCAAAGACCATCTCCGCCGGCATGGTGTTGTAGCGTTCAGCAGTAACTACGCGCTATACGGCGACATGAGCGAGCGCGTCATGACTATCATCGAATCGATGGTGCCAGCGCTTGAGGTCTACAGCATTGACGAAGCGTTTGCCGATCTGACTGGCGTGCCGGGTGACTTATCTGCTTTTGGCCGAAAAATGCGATCCGCGCTTTTTAAGCGAACGGGCATTCCAGTCGGGGTGGGGATCGCTCACACCAAGACCTTGGCCAAGCTGGCGAACCATACAGCCAAGCGGCTACTGGATATTACCGGTGGTGTGGTGGATCTGTGCGATCCGTTCAAACGGGACTGGACGTTGCGCAACACCGATGTCGGCGAGGTCTGGGGTATCGGGAGGCGCATGAAGGCTCACCTGGAAACGATGGGCATCAAGACCGCAATGGACTTGGCAAAAGCCGACCCCTGGGTGCTTCGCCAGAAATTCAGCGTGGTGATCGAGAAGACGGCTCGCGAACTCGCCGGCACTTCATGTCTCGAACTGGGCGAAGCTGACCCGCCGAAGCAGGAGATTTGCTGTAGCAGGATGTTCGGCACGCGGCTCACCGAGATTGAGTCCATCAAGGAAGCTGTCGCTACCTACACGCAACGCGCGGCGGAAAAGCTTCGAGCACAAAACTCGCTATGCAAGAAGATCCGCGTGAGCATTAGGACAGGAATGTTTAATCCCGAGGAAGCGAAGTATGCGAACGGCGCCTTGGTGGAATTGCCGTATCCCACCAACGACGTGCGGCTGATGACCAAAGCTGCTACGGAAGCGGTCAATCGCCTCTTCCGTCCGGGCTACAAGTACAGCAAGGCGGAGATTCTCCTGATGGATTTGCGACAGCCAGGCGAATTTACTGATGATCTCTTTGCGCATTCGCAGCCTGTGATCGCGGACAAAGTGATGGGGGTGCTGGATGAGATCAACAGCCGGTGGGGAAAGGGAGTGCTTCGATTAGCCAGCGTGCCGGCGACACCTGGTTGGGCAATGCGTCGGGAGCTGATGAGTCAGAGCTACACGACGAAACTAGATCAGTTGTGGACGGTGAGAGCCAAGTAGCAACGACGCGATGGACATCTTCCGCCCTAAAAACGAGGCGCTTGAACCGCTGCTTACGGCCAGGAGCGGACATTCGTTTTTCTGACTGCCGTGAGGGCTGCATTACAGATTCACCCAGAACGGCCAGGCCCAAATTAACAGGTAGGCCTGCTTTCGCGCGTGACTCAAAAAACTCTCCGATTCCGCTGACCAGATGGTGTTTTAACGTCTTCGCAAGGGTACTGTGAGCGGGATTTTCACTCGCTGAAGGAAGGGATATGAAAGTAGGGATTGCTGCGGCATTGATGAGTGCCACGATCGCTGTCTACGCAGACGATTTGGAGTCGTTCAAGTTCGACTCCGCACCAACGGCTGTTCAGGCAGGTGCTCCGCCGAGCTGCGGCTTTGAAAGCTTCAAGGCCCCAGCAGGGCTAACAGTCTATGCGGCGGGCGCCTATTCCGGGCGTGAGGTGCCCTTTCAGATTGACCAGAGCGGCCATCAGGCCACCCAATTCGACATTGCTGTCAACAGCCCTGACAAACCTGTGGCGTTAATACTCGGCGCCTATGAGCCGACGGTGTGGAATATCGGCTGGACTCAGGGCACTAACATCGTCGCTGTCTACGTGTCTGGCTATCACCGCCAAGCAGTGGCCGGACTCGATTCCAAGATACCCATTCTCAACAGCAGCTACCACAACAAAGGAGCATGCGGTTCTTCCTACGTGACCGCAGAAGCTAACGAATACCTGAAT
Organism: Pseudomonas sp. Z1-29; assembly: GCF_051131995.1. NCBI lineage: Bacteria > Pseudomonadati > Pseudomonadota > Gammaproteobacteria > Pseudomonadales > Pseudomonadaceae > Pseudomonas > Pseudomonas sp. Z1-29. Next base: position 4,527,206 of record NZ_CP071645.1, read on the forward strand.
CCCTTATCCCGAAAATTGTTCGGTCAGCCCGTGACGATGGTTTATCCCGGCGACCAATCTGGCAAAATTTCGGTTGGTTTGCCCTTCGGCGCGGACGCGAGGCTCGTCACGTCTTCAACGGTGAGCCCCGAGTCCCTGCGCGATAAACAGGCGCCGCTGGCCGGCCAGGCGGGCATCGACGTAGCAGTGAAAAACGGCTCGCTACGGGCTGCCACAAGTGCTGATGCTCAGGCTTGGATTGATGCCAAGGTAGCGAGTAGCCCCAGGCGCGATGTTCCTCCCGTAGCCGGAGCAGTTGCAACGCGCCCGTCGCCGAGCGTTTACAAGGCCTACGTGATATTGAAAGCCTTCACCTTCCCGGCCGGATTGTACGGCGGCAACGCGGTCACGTTTTACGTACCCAAGGGCGTCCCCCTACCGAGCGGCCAACCGGGACATTCCGCAGTTTATGATTTTAATTCCCTGCGTTGCGAGGGCGCAATGTGTCGGTAGAATTGAGTCTTGCAGACGTTTACCTGGCTAATGGATCTTAACCGAATGCTTGGCGGTGAACCGCAAACGGCTGGCGCCTCAAACCTGTAGGCGTGCGGCAACATGTCCTGCACGTATCGGGCAGTAGTAACTGCCCGATCTCATTCGATTACTGAGTTAACATACGCAATCGCCTTACCCAGATAGTCAGTGAGATGTAAGCATCCAGCAAGTCACTTGTTCGATCCAAGTTATAGAGATAATGGTGTCAGATCAGGGCGCGATATCGTGTCTCAAGCAACGGCGCTAGGATGGTGTGTCGCTCGAATGGGTGCAAGGGTGTAGGCGACCAAGCCGATGAGCAGCCCTCTAAATGCTGGCTGTACGAAAGGATACAATCGACCCAAAGCGGACATTGCCTGTAGCTGAAGTTGACCGACCATGAATCCGTATTGCAGCATGGAACTGACGTGTGGCAGCGCTGTGCGGCCACTCTGTAAGCGCTATCTTCGCACCTAACCGGAAGAAGCTCATGATCATGGTGTTACCGAAGAACGAACTCAAGGAACTGTCGGTGAAAGCGGAAGCAGACGGTTTAACGCTGAGTGATCTTGTCCCCATTTGCGAAATGGTTCGCCGTTGCACCGCATGATGTGCTGAACGAGCTGTCCGTCGCGGTTGCGGAAGGCTATCTACAAGGATCTCTGCTCTATGATTTTTGCAACGGCGTTATGAACGGCATCATAACTGCTGTGGTTGAAGTAGGCATGACTAACGACATGCCTCAGCCCGCTTTCTCGCTTTACCAAGCATTCGATCAAGGTGAATGGTTCCGCAGTAACGACCCACCGGAAACTGACCCCAGTGAGAAATACACGAAGCCGGTGGTAGAGGAAATAATGCGTACCCTTAGAGACTAGCTTTCACTGATCGAGAGGTTTTCGCTCTTCGGCTGGAGGGTAGTGATCGAACGCCGCTTTTGGCCGAAAGCTGCCGATTACCGGTGGCAACAGCTCGGATGGTGTAGTTCCCAAAGTAAATATCGGATCGCCTCGGAAGGGGAATATACAGAAAAATCCTCAAGGGACTGACACTCGGCGCCGATACCATCCTCATATTAATAACGCTCGATGGCCCAAGCCGTAAGCCCAAGGAAGCTCCATGCGCAAAACCCACCTCATTGCCGCTCTCATTTCCGTAATCCTTGCCGGATGTGCCTCAGCACCCTCTACGTCAACGGCCAAGATCGACTACAACCGCCAAAGCTACGATGGTACAAGATTCGAGAAACCGGGAGTGGATGTCTCCTCCCAGCAAGCCACCTTTAAAGCCGACATCGATAGCTGCGAAGCCGATGCCAGCCGAAACTATCAGGAGTCCATCGCTCGCAGTGCCCAACTGTCGCAACTGTACGGCCAAGCGCTGAGTCCTCAAGTATTTGCAAAAATGAAACGCCTTCAGGTAAGCGTGTGCATGGCGGGTGATAAAGCATCGTCGAGTAAGGGTAAGGGATGGACAGCTGTCCAGCCGGGTTAAAAGCGAGCACTGCCTCCGAGTCGGCATCATCGCGAGTGGTATTTAATTGTTGGCGCGAGTGGCAGCCATCGGCCAAAAGCTGTCGCTCCCCAGCACCTAAAATCGATGGTGCTGCAGCCACTGCCCCCCAGCACTTAAATGTAAGTTCGGAGGTTTACTGCTTGATCGACATTATGAATTAAACTTACTTTGCATTATGGAAAAGATTAATATAAATTGGATTTTTACTTCTACCGGAATCTGTCCAATCAACATTGAGCAGTGATAAAGCAATTTGCACCAGCACGAAGACAAATACCATTATCGAGTAGCGCCGCATCCAAATTAAACTTTTTACTTGCAGTTTTCCATTATTCAAGTCCCTACGCCTTTCTACGTCCTTTCGAAATGAAGAGACATGGGAGCGAATACCAGCTATTCGATTGCGCGTAAATTTTCGATATTTTTCTTCACACCAATGTAACCCCTCTTCAACAGCAGTCAATCTTTCCTCAATTACGTTCAGCTCTAGTCCTGCGTCCAGTAATTTTTTTAGATCGCGCTCTTCTTTTCTATTGCCACCTAGGAAAACAGGACTTACCTTGCTTGTGCACTTTTTGAATCGTGAATATATTTCTGTCAGGATTGCTATATAGCTATAATTGTCACTCACTCCAATGAGCTTAAAATTATAACGATGGAAGCTTTCAGTTTCCAAGGTTACTTGGCTCTTCAAAAAAATTGCATCTAGTCCAAATTGACTCGGGACGTAGTTTTCTATGTACTCTTCTGATGATTCTTCACTCAGCGGACTTGTCAGAAACAGGCCTCTATCGCGTTCAATTACTACAATAGAGGTGCTGGCCTTCTCGTTTTCCAATGATGGAGAATCCTCAAAATAAGAACCTACATCCTCTCTGAAAAAATCGGCAACCTTCGAAAACTCATCAGCCTTTCTTTTTATGCCCCAAACTTCCAGCAGCGCTTGAATCGCTTGCTTAGCCTCAACTACTACTTCATTTGCCTTGCTATACAAAAAATCTTCAATTACAGATCGTCTGTCGTGATGCTCAGTTATTGCAAATTTTGGGGAGAACGGGTTGAAAGATTGAAATACTTCATATCGCTTAACATGGCGAACGTCAACATCAGAAACTAGCGAGTTAACAGACTCATCGAAGCTCACGTAAAGAGAAATATAGCAAGCCCCATTTCTTAACCTCAGAAGAGTTATATAACAGCTTTTAGGTAGTTGAGCCGCGATACTTACGCATCCAACCGAAAACATTGTTGCGCGATCAAAAGACACTAAACCTAGATTAATGTAACTGGCACCAATTAAATCTTTACTTTTTATCACCTTTTCGTGCATTGAACTGTAATTTCCTCCTGCGCGCGGCTGTCCACTCATCCACCTGTGAACTTTATCTAAATCCTCACGCCCAATTTCTGCAACAAAGCTTATACCTTTCCAAGAAACTTCACCTTCAAACATACTGGCAGTTAGAATGCGATTTTCTTTGCTATGAATCTCTCGCATTACCTCGCTGTCCTGCTCGCCATAATCCTTTCCAATAAACCGCAAAAGGCTAGGCGCGAGCCACGGGAACCTCAAAGAAAATATCAAAATCCAGCGCGTCAGCTTTATTTTCATCGCAAGCACGACCAGTTTGTCCTTCAATACAGTTCTCCTTAATTATCACACGCATCATTCTCTCCTTCCGGCCGACCGAATCCCCGCAGTCAGAACAATCTGTTTACTAATCGATTACTTTCACGTGTAGATAGTAGACAATTCAGCTTGGATGGTGAGCACTTTACGAAGACATGAGCAGCAGGTCTACTGTTTGCTTTTTGGCCGTTAGCTGTCGCTTGGGAACGCCCGCTATTGGCCGAAAGCTCCCGGGTCAGGGGTTGACCAGCTCCATGATGTGGGTGGCATGGGCGTCTTCTGTTCGCATGAAGCCGCAGCGCAGGTAAAACGCATCGCCTGCAGAAGTATCGATAGAAAGACGCACCTTCTGAAAGTGAAGAGCGGCGTGTGCAACCAACGCCTTTACCAGCGCGTGACCGACATGTTGATTTCTTGCCGCAGGCGCCACGTACACTCGCCGTAGCCTTGCGGTATTGGTCTGATTAAAGGGATCAACTGATAGCCCTCCGATTCCTATCAATTGCTGGTTCGAATACGCTGCCATGAGACATTCACCGGGCGCGTTGAAGCGATTCTTTCCTGAATGCCATTCCGAAATCAGGCGCGTCAGAAATCTGAACCCTTCTGCAATTGCCTCTTTCTCCAAAGTAAGAACTTCCGCCGGCAGGTGAGTGATGTGTTGAATTTCTATTGGTTTCATTCATCGTCCCTGATTAGGTGTGAATCCTTTTTGGCTGATCGAGGGCGCGTTGGGCGCGTACTGTGAGCGATGCGAGTGGCAGATGCAGACCCAAGGCGGGCATCCACTCGTGACTATTGGGATCATGCGCCCACGTCATTTATCAGTTTTCGCCAGGCATCGCTTGCCTTCTGCTCCGAGGTAAAGACTTGTACTTTTGGATGCCAGAACTGCCCCTCAATTATGATGCATTCTAGGGTAGAGTCCTGAAACGTGAAGACATAATGGATGGCATCTTTTAGAAACCGCTGTCTATCGTGTAGCGGATGAATGGCGTTTCTCTGCTCAAGCTCTGCTAGCCAAGGCGAATTATCTATTCGATGAATTTGGTAATGCTTGAGGCCAAGTCCAATAAGCGGATGACCGCCCAAAGCTTCGTCGTTTGGTGAGCCGAACTGAATTTTTTTAACTAGGGGAAAATGGATTACAGCTATTTCTTCCCCAGCGGTGCAATACCGTAAACATAGCTGCATGTCCGTGGCAAACACGATGGGTTCGGGCGACGTACTTGGCTGTGGCCAGGAGTCAAGCAGCACTACGGTTGCGAATGACATAGGGAAGTCTAGTGAAGAATAGGGGGCAAAACAGAGTGCGAGAGCGACGCGTTGTCGTCAAACGTTTCTGATCGCGATGGGCTACTTCTGGCCAAAAGCTGCCTTTTCTCAAGGGCAGTTTTCGACCCATTGCGGTCACTCGATCTGAGGCGATGAGCTGATGGCTTATACCAGTGAACTCTGAAGGCGACTGGATTGGACGAGATGATTTCTATCATTTAGTGGGGGGTGTTTCTGGAGCGGGCATGTCGAGTATTGATCGAATAAATGTGTCATCAGACCCGCCTTGAAGGGCATATATGTACCAACTGCCTAAAACTTTTCTATAGCCAACATGCAGGCCTATGACTTCGCCATCATCTCGTTCAACTAGATAGTTTCTATTCTCGAATACTCCGGCTCGTTTAACACTTGGGATGATGTGAACTTTGTACACGGAGTGCCCATCCAGCCAAGCCAGGTAGGCCTCTTGGCTTTTGGTTATTATTGTGGTTTCGTTTTTTTGCCACTTGTCGAAGTGACCGATAAACGCCTTGTCCCAGCAGTTGTTCTCAAAACGTGTCTCTATGCATTTTACATAGCTACTTTCCAAGGAATCTATGTTTGCTATCCGTGAGTTGGCGTAGGCCGTGGAGGTGGTTCCCAGCGCCATCGCAATGACCAAAATAAGGTTTTGCTTCATGTGTTGTTGCTCCTTACCCCAAAGCTCAATTTGAAAAACCATAATCCAATGATAACCCCGCTCCGAGTCAAAGATATCTGGGCCACCCGGCTCAGGCACCAGTTCGCAGAGCAATGAGAAGTCTGCCAGGGTGGAGGTCATGAGCCTGCCTTTGAGAGAAATTGGATGGCTAGTAATTTCGCACGCTCGGGAGATAGATGAATAGCGAGATTGAAGGGCCGCTTTTGGCCGTTTTCTGCCTATCGTGACCAGCTGAGATTGACTCAAAGCAGTCAGCCGACCTGGAAGCATAATTGGGATGGCGTGTACCAGTGGACTGCGGAGTCGACATGAACGTGTTTTTGCTTTTCAGGCATGAAGGGCGTGTCGAGCGTGCCCAGTGCTATCGAAATCCAGTCGGCAAACTCGCCTTGAGATCGTGACCAGAACAATGTCGAGCCACAATGCGTGCAGAATTCGCGCAACACTGTCTCTGAGGATGTATAGATTTTGATGCTGGTGGCGCCGAAAAGTATCCGTAGTGCGTTACGGGGAACGCTGCCGTACGAAGCGAATGCTGCCCCGTGACCTTTGCGGCATTGGCGACAATGACAATGGCTCACTGCTTTCGGTGTGGCGGATAGCTCGTAGCTGACGGCTGCGCATAAGCAGCGTCCTTGGTACACCTCTGTCATACGCTTTTCCAGTCATGCGAAAAACGTCAGCGTAACCGTCCCACTCTAACCAGTCGACTGACAGTTTCTGGCCGACTCCCGCCCATCGTGACGGCAGAGGTCGGCCAATAGCAGATGCTCCTTCATCGGCATACATCAACTATCTGCTAAGCGATATAGCGCTTGAAAGTGAGATGTCGCAAGCCCCGTGCGCTGCAAGTTACGGCGACTTTGCGAACTGGGAAGCGCAGTTGCGGCGATCACCAAACTGCCGTAATTCTTTGCTTGCTCTATGCGATGAGATATCAGGGCTCCATGATAGCCTAAGCCTCGTGCATCTTTTCGGGTGGCAGCCGTCCCGAGGTATGCAACTCCATTACAGGCGAGGTACATCAACGCTCCTGCAACTACATGTCCATCAGCTTTAAGGACGTAAATTTTCAGACGATCATTAGACAGTAGCCCTGCAAAACAGGCCTGGCTCAACTGACGATGCTCTGGCTTGGTATGAAATCCACCCGCATGAACAGCTGCGAACGCAGGAAGAGTGTGTGAGGTGGCTTCTTCGATCTCAAACGAGTGGTGGCTCAAGACTACGTCCTTGATGGCGCACGCGAGCTGCAGGTGCGTCCAACCTCTCAAGCGTTCTAGTCGCCTCCCGTCCACAGAAGCGAACTGCTCCAAGGACGAAGGCTTTCCAATGAGAGGCGTCACGGTTGAATATTCTGCTGAGTTCTTGAGCAAGCTCAAAAGTGGCTGGGGGCTACTGGTGATGTCGCCGTAGATGCGATTGAACATCGGGCTAGGCGACGCATTCACTTGAAAGCATGGAAAAGCTTCGTTGAAAAACACGCGAGCACCGAAAGGGTTTCCACTCACCCGCGACAAGCCCTCAACGCGGGAGCACAAATACTCGGCTTCTGCAGCCTCGATTGCGTGGGCCATTCCAACATCCATGTGCGTAATCCCTATCGAGTGGTTCCAAGGAAGGTAGCGATAAATCAGATAATACGCACCTGCAAAGCACCTGCGCGTAGGTAGTACGTTTGCTTGATCGCATTAGATCTCAATGATCGGAGCTTTTTCTCCGGTCATCTGGGACACGAGCATTATATCGATGCGTAGTGCCCTGTCGGGCGAGTAGGAGCGCGGAAGATCGAGATGACGATGGCTTTTAGCCTGGCTGCCAGCTAGATTTGGAGCTTTCTAGAATCAAGGAAGGATATGAAAAAGCTCATCGCAGTTATCGGGATGTGCGTCGCACTGGGCGGTTGCGCTACGTCTCACTACACCGCAGGCCGAGACTTCCCTTCGGCCAGTGTCGCGAGCATCACCAAAGGCAAAACCACCACCTCTGAGCTGAAGTCGCTGTTTGGTGAGCCCTACGCCAAGAGCGCAGTCAGCGAGACTGACGAGAAGTGGATCTATACCTACACCAATGGCTCAGCCCATGCCCAAAGCTACGTGGTCACCATGAAGGTGACGACTACGGGCACTCAGAAAACACTCGACGTCTTGATCCGAAATGACGTGGTCATCAACTACACGTTCAGCGAAGGCCCCGCTCCAGGCAGCACCACTGCGACGAACTAAGTTCGCCACCTTGCCATTGGGCGACCCACCGCGCTCAGTACGTTGTTGATGGAGCAAGCTCATGGACAGAACATATGCTTTCGGATGAGTCCGGGAATCCCGACCTTGATACGTCAAAGGGAGGAAGCTCGGGCTTCTTCATCGTGTGCTCCATTCTGGTGGCAGAGAAAGATCTGGAAGCTGCTTATGCTCAAGCTGAAGCACTCCGCACGCGTCATTTTCAAACAGGCGAGATCAAATCTAGCAATCTGAAGCCCAAAGATTCAGATCGCCGTGCCCGAATCCTCAACGAGCTAGCTGAGCTGCCATTCAAGCTCTATTTCACCGTCGTTGATAAGTCCCGAATTCACAAAGACGGCGGCCTCCGTATCAAGACCTCGTTCATAAAATACGTGAACGGGTTGCTCTATGAACGTTTGTTTCGCGCATACCCTGACCTCCAGATGATCGTAGACGAGCATGGTGGCCAGGAATTTCAGGAGAGCCTCAAAAGCTACGTTGCAGAACGATTCGTGGACGACCTATTTGGCGATAAGGATGCCTTCCAGACGATGGCCAGTAAGGACAACGTTTTGGTTCAGGTTGCAGATTTGTTTGCTGGATCAGTCGCTCAGATCTACGAGGAGAAAGCTTCGGAAGAAGCAGTTCTTGCCTACAAAAAGATCCTACGCAACCTGACTATTGGAATGCTTGAGTGGCCATCCAAGTACCAGTCTCTTCTGCCACCGCCGGCGGATGAATCTGGTTATGCAGACTACCAGGTACACCGAGAAGCTCTCCGCCAGGCTGATCGTTAGCGAGCGGGCTGGTGAACACCCTGATGAGGATGAGCGTCTGCAATTGAGTATCCTGCGATTCTTAAGATTTCAAAGCGAATTCGTCACCAAGGATTACGTGCTGACTACGGAGATCATGGCCCATCTAAAAGACAGCGGATTGGGAGAGGTCAACGGCCAGAGAATCCGATCCAGTGGCATTGCCATGCTGCGGGATGCGGACGTCATCATCACAAGCGCAGCCAAAGGCTACAAGATTCCTCAAACACGGGCAGACATTAACGAATTTCTTGAGAGAGCGTCAGGCATTGTTGTTTCTCTACTGGAACGGGTCAAAAAGGCTCGAGAGGTATATCGGCTGAGTAGTCGAGGAGAATATGACATCGTCTCTGCCACCCTTACTGAGCTAGCTAGGCTGCTTGCCGCGCTTGAGGCATTTGCGGATGACTGAGATCCAGAAAAAGAACTGAACATTACGAACCTGCAATACTCGGTAGTATAGGCAAGCGGAGCGCGCAGCCCTTCAGCCGAAGACGTGAAGATGGAAGCCCGCTAGGGCCAAGCCACGCAGAGGCTTGGTATACGACAGCCGCCCCCGAAGGGGCACGCAAGGAACCCTCGGCAAGCGACTCAACGCCCATTTGTAGCGATCGAGGCTTATCAAAAACGCCCAATCAAAAGTCCTTCTACTCTTCCGTCAGTTCGACTCCACCTAATGACCCCAAGTGAATTCGTCGACAAGGTAGCTCTACAAGGAAACCTTGCTCAACAAGCATCCGAGGAACCTCCCAAAGCACTCCGGTTACTTCCCAAGTTTCTGCAGCAGCAGATACGGCCTTGGCAACGCATGCACCAAGGTCGAAATCTTGAGTCGCTACAAACGGCCCTTCCCGGCTGTAAGACTCAAAGATACCGGACGCCACTGTGACGACCTCGCCTTTCTTCAGGAGCATGAAGCCACCTTGATCTCAAACTCACAACAGTAGGCCGAGAGATCCCCTCGCTCCCGTTGAAATATCACTGCAAGATCCGAGGGGTCGGATGGTACTGCCCCTTAGTAGTACGCAAAAAATCACGCAAGCTGGCGCGGCCATTTTGGCGCTGAAAAGTCGCTAAGACATAACGGCTATTCTCGGTCGTCATTACCCAGAACCGACCCTCGCGCTCGACTTTCAGCACATCTGAAGTACGGATCAGGTGGCCATCGCCAAACCGCCCATACTGGTCTTTCCGCTTGTGGCCAAACACCACACCGATGCCTGCGCGCGCCCTTATGGATACACCACATAGGTACGCGGTAACCGGTAAGTCGAAGCCCTGCTCTTGCGCTTTTATGATTCGCAAGAGGTCGAAATCTGTATGGCGCTTTCCGTGGAAATTTACATCTATCGTGTCGAGCATCACTGCCCTCCGGCTGCGTTCTGTATGGAGATATCAGGAATTGCACACGCAACCAGGCGCGTTGGTATCGTGGAGGATTACTGGTAAATTTCAGGCTGATCGAATCATGCTTGAGAGAAAGACAGGCCTTACGTTCGCCAGCGCTTCGATCTGGAAATCTGGTTGGTGCGAGGTGTGATAAACCTCGCCCTCACCCATCTCTAGGACGCAAACCTCAGCGCCAATTCTGTCCTCGCCTACGCTCAACCTGGTCAATCGCCCCATTTGCCAGCCAGTGGTCTTATTCATCCAGGACGGCGTCACAGCCATGACTTCGGTGATACTTAAGTCGGGGCCTTGGCTCACCAGAATTTCTTGAAGCTGACGCGTGTCGTCAATCATCACAGCACACTCGCTGAGCCGACCTTCGTTTTCGACGCTGAGGGTCAAGTGGTACCAAGGAGTTCGGAGCAGCCTTGCCACTCCACGCCAGTTGGATACACCCTCGCCAAACATTCCTGGGATGCCTATCAGGTCGTTGTCTAAGGTTCTGAACATGTGTCGCCTCAAGCTGCTGGAGCACGTCAGTTGCCCAGCAGAACCGGTTGGTAATCAGAAAAGGGAAAATATCGCTTCGATAGAAGCAGACTTACGATGGCCTGGGCCGAGCAAGACGTATACGGAGTTGCGTGTTTCGAATAGGTAGCCTTCTTTGAAAGCGGTGCCCATGCTTGAGCGCACCCAATGACCTGGTTCGAAACGCCTCTGCTCGTCATCCACCACTTTGTGGGCAAACATAAACATTGGCTGGCAACCGGCAGCGATTACTTTGGCTCGCTCCGCGTCAGTGACTATGGCGTCTAGGATTGTCCATTCCTCTACGGCGCAGAGAGGCATCCATTTGTAGCGCTTTCTGGCAGCGGCCATCGCGTCTTCGAGGCTATATTCTGAGCCAACTATAGAGATTCCAGGATCTCCCAAAAGCCCCACATCCATCACTCCAACCAAGTGCTACCTCCGAAATCATCTACGAGTAGTACGCTTGCTCACCAGAGGCTTGCTGAAAAGTCAGCGTGCTGGTCTTCATGCCCAGCGAAACGCTCTCATCTAATTCCCATAAATTGCCAAAACGAGCTTACGGAAGCTTCGCTATGGGCCGTCCCCGTCAGCTTTATGCGCAATACTACCTCATTATGGTATTTAACGGAAACCCTCCTGTGTGGCTATATCCTGACTTTTGAGTGAGCCATGCAGCTTAGAATCGCACTCGCAGGCGCAATCCGAGCCCTGCGCCTGCAGCGTCAGCTTCGACACGAAGATCTTTCTGACGCCTCCGCGAAATCCAAACTCAGCGCCCTCGAACGAGGCGATACAAGTATCACCCTTGAGAAGTTCGAGAGCCTTGCTGAGGGCCTTCGAATAGACCCTCTAGCCCTCCTGGCTCTATGCATGTCCAAACGGCTAAACACTCCCTATCCCGTTCTCATGGAGACTGCTCTAAAGCAGCTTCGAGCCTTTGAAAAAGAAGGAGGTCTGGGGATTCTTGCTGAACAGCTTTCTGATGGAGAAGTCGCCCATCGTAAGCCTGGCAAGCCCCAGAATAAGGGAAGCGAAAACGTCGTTCGCGAGCTAAAGGCGGCAGGGATGAATCAATCGCAGATTGCACGCGAGACCGGCTTAGCTCTATCGACTGTCCATCGATATTGGAAGAGGATCAATGCTACTGATCCTAGAGCGGATGAATGAGGCGGATGAAGAAGGTTTCTGCAAGTGGTTCGGGCCACGTGCGGTTAGTTGATATGCCTTGGGATATGCGAGGAGTCTGCCAAGCCGAAAGCTCCTGTATGAGGCTTGGAGGATCATGAGGGGGCGACGGAAGGTCTCCGTTTCAAAAGTCACAATGTGAGTCAAGACGGATTTAAGGAATCACAACCCTACAGCCAACGACTCCAGGTGGGTGAGCCGCTCGCGCACCTACACACCTACACAACATTTACACTTCGTTGTCCATTAAGGGTTCGATTCCCTTCACCCGCTCCAATCGAATTCTGGTCCCGCGTCGTGATGGTTTTGACGGGGGACAAAAAAACCGGCTCCTGGTGGCCGGTTTTTTTTGGTCTGGGGTTTGTGACGGGGCACTCGCTCCGCGATTGTCTTTTTCTCTAAGGAGCCAGGTGAAAATCTTTGCCCGGTTCAAGCAGTACCGGGCAAAGGGCGACACACTAAAGACTATTACGAAAGCATATGCATTTTCCTGCCGTCACCAATATGTAGCGGCAGGAACGCTGCCTTGGCTGTCAGGAAAACATATCATTGGCAAATGTGTTGATGCCCACCAGACTGATGAGCTGCATATCAGCTGTCTGGATCTGTTCGATGGTGTCGTAACCTGCATACCAATCCTTCAGGCGCACACCTTCTTGCGGTGCCTGTCCCGGAGTGAAACTTGATCGGTGCAGATAGAGGTCATCACCGATGCGATCAGCCAACAGTTCAGAGCTATCGATGTAGGACAAAACCAATTTGTCACCGCTGCTGATACCGTCGTCCTGAATCGTCACTAACTTTGGAGTATCGATGGTGTAGATATCCTCACCCTCACCGCCGTTAGCAAAACCGCCGGTCTGCAATATCAGCCTGTCATCCCCCTGACCTCCTGACAGTGAAAAGCCCACGCCTCTACCGGTCAGCAGGTCGTTGCCTTCCCCACCGTCAGCCATGCCATGTATCACAGTGATAGTGTCATTTCCGGCCTCACCGTAGGCTTGAGTCCCCTCGTCGCTCGCAGTCGTGACGATGGTGTCGTTACCGCCGCCACCGTACAGGATGTCTGCCTGCGGCCCGTTCGCCGAGCTATCGACGCTGAAAGGTCCTATCCAAGAAGTCAGCCCACCATAGAGGAAATCATTGCCGTCACCGCCGTCGATGACGTCGTTGCCCAATCCACCCTCCAGATAATTAACACCCGTGTCTCCAACCAGGACATCGTTGAAATGACTGCCCAACACATGTTCGATGTTAAGCAATACATCACCTTCGGCATCGCCACCTTGATTGATTTGCGTCTGCAAGTTGATCGAGATGCCTGTTGTACTTGTAATGTAAAAAGCACTGTCCAGACCTACCCGGCCATCGATTACATCTGCCCCGGCTCCACCAATGAAGATATCCTTCAGACCCGAGCCCGATAGCGTGTCGTCAAAATTGCTGCCTTGAAACATTTCAATGTTGGCGTAGGTCTGACCAGCAGCCGCCCCTATGTTCGTGCCGTTCGTCAGGTCGATCGTCACCGCGCTGTCAGACTGTTCATAAGTGACCAGATCGATGCCAGCCGCGCCATCGTGCGCCACGGGCGAACTACCACCGTAGAAAATGTCGTTGAAATTCGATCCTCTGATCGCCTCGATACCGGTGTAGGTATCACCCGCCGCGATCCCGGAATGCACGCCCGTCTTGAGGTTGATGGCCATGGCTGCTTTGCTGTCGAGATAGCTCGCTATGTCATAGCCAGCACCGCCTATGAGCTGATCCGCTCCCGCGCCACCGTACAGTGTGTCGTTACCCGAACCGCCGGTAATGATGTTGTCGCTGTCGTTGCCATAACCGGTAAATGCACCAGTGCCGACGTAGGTCAGGCGCTCGACGTTGGCCGCCAGGACCGTGCCGTTGGCATTGATCACCGACACGCGGACTTCATCGTTGCCGCCACCGGCCTGTTCGATGATGTAGGGGGTCAGCCCCAGATTGATGTTGTATATATCGTCGCCAGCTCCCCCTTCCAGCTGTACCGTTGGGATTACGGTGTATGGGCCAGCGGAGAGCACGTCGTTGAAGGCAGAGCCTATGACGGTTTCGATATTCCCTAAAATGATGCCTTCGGCATCTCCGCCCGTGCCTGCGGTTCCCCACCCATTACGGATATCGACGCTTACCCCGGCAGTAGAGCCCGAGTAGTCGACCGTATCGATCCCGGCACCGCCGTCGAGTTGCATACCGCTGCCATCGCCAACGAACGTGTCGTTGAAATTCGATCCCCTGATCACCTCGATACCGGTGTAGGTATCGCCTGCCGCGATCGCGGAATGCACATCCGTCTTGAGATTGATGGTCACAGCTTCATTGCTGTCGGTATAACCCGCTACGTCAGTGCCAGCACCACCGATGAACTGATCCGCGCCCGCGCCTCCGTATAATGTGTCGTTACCCGAACCGCCGATTAACTGATCTACTCCCCCACCACCGTAAAGTGTGTCGTTACCCGAACCACCGGTAATGACGTTGTCGCTGTCGTTGCCGTAACCGGTAAATGCACCAGTGCCGACGTAGGTCAGGCGTTCGACGTTCGCCGCCAGGACCGTGCCGTTGGCATTGATTACCGACACGCGGACTTCATCGTTGCCACCACCGGCCTGTTCGATGATGTAGGGGGTCAGCCCCAGATTGATGTTGTAGATATCGTCGCCAGCCCCCCCTTTTAGCTGTACCGTTGGGATTACGGTGTACGGGCCAGCGGAGAGCACGTCGTTGAAGGCAGAGCCTATGACGGTTTCGATATTCCCTAAAATGATGCCTTCGGCATCTCCGCCCGTGCCTGCGGTTCCCCACCCATTACGGATATCGACGTTTACCCCGGCAGTCGAGCCCGAGTAGTCGACCGTATCGATCCCGGCACCGCCGTCGAGTTGCATACCGCTGCCATCGCCAACGAACGTGTCGTTGAAATTCGATCCCCTGATCACCTCGATACCGGTGTACGTATCGCCTGCCGCGATCGCTGAATGCACACCCGTCTTGAGATTGATGGTCACGGCTTGCTTGCTGTCGGTATATCCCGCTATGTCATAGCCGGCACCACCGATGAACTGGTCCGCTCCCGCACCACCGAACAAGGTGTCGTTACCCGAACCGCCGGTAATGACGTTGTCGCTGTCGTTGCCGTAACCGGTGAATGCACCGGTGCCGACGTAGGTCAAGCGCTCGACGTTCGCCGCCAGGACCGTGCCGTTGGCATTGATCACCGACACGCGGACTTCATCGTTGCCGCCACCGGCCTGTTCGATGATGTAGGGGGTCAGCCCCAGATTGATGTTGTAGATGTCGTCGCCAGCCCCCCCTTCCAGCCGTACCGTGGGGATTACGGTGTACGGGCCAGCGGAGAGCACGTCGTTGAAGGCAGAGCCTATGACGGTTTCGATATTCGCCAAAATGATGCCTTCGGCATCTCCGCCCGTGCCTGCGGTTCCCCACCCATTACGGATATCGACGTTTACCCCGGCAGTCGAGCCCGAGTAATCGATCACGTCGATCCCGGCGCCGCCGTCGAGTCGTATACCGCTGCCATCGCCAACGAACGTGTCGTTGAAATTCGATCCTCTGATCACCTCGATACCGGTGTAGGTATCACCTGCCGCGATCCCGGAATGCACGCCCGTCTTGAGATTGATGTTCACAGCTTGCTTGCTGTCGGTATAACCCGCTATGTCATAGCCGGCACCGCCGATGAACTGGTCCGCTCCCGCGCCACCGAACAAGGTGTCGTTACCCGAACCGCCGGTAATGACGTTGTCGCTGTCGTTGCCGTAACCGGTGAATGCGCCGGTGCCGACGTAGGTCAGGCGCTCGACGTTCGCCGCCAGGACCGTGCCGTTGGCATTGATCACCGACACGCGGACTTCATCGTTGCCGCCACCGGCCTGTTCGATGATGTAGGGGGTCAGCCCCAGATTGATGTTGTAGATATCGTCGCCAGCTCCCCCTTCCAGCTGTACCGTTGGGATTACGGTGTACGGACCAGAGGAAAGCACGTCATTGAAGGCAGAGCCTATGACAGTTTCGATACCAATGAGCGTATCTCCCTCTGCATCGCCACCTCGTCCAACAAGTCCAGTGCCCTGACGCAAATCTATACTGATACCTTCAGTAGATGCCGAATAGTCGACAGTATCTAAACCCGCACCGCCATCGATTTTGTCTGCGCCAGCAGTCCCCTTGATGACATCGTTGCCACCCAGAGCGTTGATCTCATCGTCCCCTGCGGTGCCAATCAGTGCATCTGCGCCAGCTGTTCCATTAATGACTGCCATTTTTCTTCCTTGCTTTAAGGATGGTAGAGGAGGTTTTCGTAAATCAGTGTGTGTTCACAAAACTGAAGCATGAATCCCGGCGGTGTTTTTCGGCTGCGGCCAGTGAAGCTTGAGCGGAGATTCGTCTGGAGAATGAGCAATTAAAGTTTCATCTATTAAATTTCAGGCACGACAAAACCGCCCGATCTGAAACAACGGGATATGTTCGATTTTTTACGGTCCATTGCGCAGCCGATCCATGCTGAGTTCCATCCAGGGCCCTTCCCCCTATTGGGAAGTTGATTGGCACCAAGTTTCCTTGCGTGATAGCACGATAATCAGTATCTACTCAAGCATCTGGCAAATGCCCCAACGGCAGCGCACCCGGAGCCTTCACCGTGTTGATCGCAAAATTACTGCGAATGTCACTCACCCCCGGCAGCTTCAACAGCTTGCCCGTGACAAATCGGTCATAGGCCCGCAAGTCCGGCACCACCACTTGTAGCAGGAAATCCGACTCGCCTGACACCAGGAATGCCGAGATCACTTCGGGTAGCGCGGTCACCGCCAGGCGAAATGCCTCGGCTCGTTCATCGGTGTGCCGTTCGACCTTGATGCCGACAAAGATCGTCATACCGAGGCCCACTTCATCGCGATCCAGGATGGCTTGATAGCCGCGGATCACTCCCGCTTCCTCGAGCATCCGCACGCGGCGCAGGCATGGCGAGGGGGACAGGCCGATTTCTTCGGCCAGTTGTACGTTGCTCAGCCGGCCGTCCCGCTGCAGTGCAGCGAGAATTTTGCGGTCGAAGGCATCAAGTTTCATGATTTGGCACTTTTCGATTGAATGGATCGATCACTTGGCAGGTTATGCCAATTCTTAGAGCTTTAGAAGCTGATTACGCAAGCACCTGCCCTACCCTTCGGCCATAGACTGGCATCTCCAATCCACTGATTGCGGAGGGCATGCAATGACAGAGCTCTGGTTGTTTTTCATGGCGTTGACGGTGGCGTATCTGTTGCCCGGGCCGGACATGATCCTGGTGCTGCAAACCGGTGCCCGTCAGGGCAAGGCTGCGGCGCTGGCAACGGCGGTAGGCTTGGGGATTGCCCGGGCATGTCATGTCGCGCTGGCGGCAATGGGGCTATCGGTATTGTTCAAGGCAGCGCCCTGGACCTTTGATGTGGTGCGCCTGGCCGGGGCTGCGTATCTGGCGTGGATCGGGTTTCAGTGTTTGCGGACCACGTTGTTGCCAAGCTTTGGAGGAGCTGACGCCGAGGTCGGAAAGCGACAGTGGTACCAAGCGATACAACGCGGTCTGCTGACCAACCTGCTCAACCCCAAGGCGCTGCTGTTTTGCTCAGTGTTGCTGCCGCAGTTCATCGACCCACAGGGCGGGCCGGTGCTGGGGCAATTCGCGATGCTCGGTTTGGTGCTGGTCGGCGTCGGCCTGCTGTTTGACAGCGCCTACGCACTGGTGGGCGTAGCGCTCGGACGCTGGCTTCAGCGATCGCCCTCGGCCCAACGTGTGCAGCAGTGGGTGTTTGGCAGCGTGCTGATTGGGTTTGCGGTACGGCTGACGTTTGTGCAGCAGTCGTAGGTCCTGTGGATATGTCTGCGAATCGCTGAAACCGGGGCTGCTTCGCAGCCCAGCGGGAGCAAGCTCCCTCGCCACGGGTTGCGATCCTCCAAATGTTCCTTGCGTCTCACATCTGGAAATAGACCCAATTCGACTCTCCGTCGCCTTGTCCTGCGCCGCTTCTAGACTTCAGACGTAGATCCCACTCGATCCCGTTCGTCGCTTGTGGTGGTTATAGTGTTGATCATTCCTTTTCGGTAGGTATAGTACCTACCACACACACCACACGGAGGTGTTGTGAACAGCCGATTCCTGATAAGCCAGATTGTTGCGGATGGTTGGTACCTGGTACGGATCCGAGGCAGTCACCACCATTTCAAGCACCCGACCAAACCGGGACTGGTTACGGTTCCTCATCCCAAGAAGGATCTGCTCAAGAAAACGGCCATCAGTATTTTGCAACAGGCCCTGCTCCAGACGGCCAGTTGCCCAGCTTCCCCGGAGGACGATTGAATGCTTTACCCGATTGCGATTTCCATGGGCGATGAGCACCACGCCTGGGGCGTTGAAGTGCCGGATATCCCTGGTTGTTTTTCCGCAGGCGATGATCTGGACGATGCGATGGCCATGGCGCGCGAGGCCATCGAAGGGCACTTTGAAATTCTTGCCGAAGATGGGTCGCCCATTCCGCCGGCCAACACCGTGACGCTGCACGCGGCCAATCCGAAATATGCCGGGTGCGCGTGGGCATTGGTGGACATTGATGTGACCAGATATCTGGGCAAGGCGCAGAAACTCAACATCACCCTGCCCGGCTATCTGCTCAACCGTATCGATGAATATGTGCTGCATCATCCGGAGGAAAAAAGCCGGTCAGGCTTCCTGGCATCGGCGGCACTCAAGGTTTTGCAACAAGGACGTTGAGCAATACCTGCCGAAACACAAGAACCTGTGGGAGCGAGCCTGCTCGCGAAGGCGGTGGAACAGTCAATTTCCAAGTTGCTGACCTGACGCCTTCGCGAGCAGGCTCGCTCCCACAGTTTTGTACATAGCCCGGCCTGGGCTATGTGATTTATTTGCTCTCCGACTTGGACTCCTGCATCTGCACCGAAGACTTGGTGCCGTCGGTGTTGTCCTTGGTCTCGTTATCCGAATTGTCAAAGCAGCCCTGTAGTGCGAACAGGCAGCAGGCGAGGCAAAAGGTGCGGGTGAGGTTCATGGTGTACTCCGTCGATGAAGGCTTTAAGGAGTGACCATCAGGCAGAGCAAATGGTTGCGCCAGTCTTCGTCCCGGACGATGAACGTCGACGGAGGTTCGGATTGAAATGTAAGTAGAATTTTCGCCGCTTCGTTGGTGTCACACCAGACAGGTGCATCCACTGAGGAAACACGGCAATGACGTTCGCAAAGATTGCTCAAAAACTGGCCCTGTGGGCAGGAAGTCCCAAGACCTTTCTCGGAGCTATTGTGTTGTTGGCGCTCTGGGCCGCCAGCGGACCGTTCTTCGGTTTCAACGACACCTGGCAACTGATCATCAATACCTCGACCACGATCATCACCTTCCTCATGGTTTTCCTGATCCAGAACACGCAAAACCGCGATACCGATATCCTGCACTTGAAAGTCGATGAATTGTTGCGCGCGACCAAGGACGCGCAGAACGCAATGCTCGGTCTCGAGTCGCTGGACCTCAAGCAGCTGGAAGCGTTGCGCAAGCGCTACCAGGACATGGGCAAAGACGAGGCCAAGAGCCTTGATGGTGTAGAAGAAGAGAAGAAAGTCGACTTGAACCAGTGCTGAAAGCAGATGCGCGAGCGTTGTTGCAACGCTCGCGCATCCGAATGCCGCGCATCAGGGCAACGGATTCCCTCCCGTCACGCCGAATACTTCCCCGGTGATATAACTCGACTCCTGCGAGGCCAGCAGCACGTACAGCGGCGCACATTCCGCTGGCTGCCCCGGACGCTTCATCGGAACCTGGGAGCCGAATGTAGGGATCTTCTCCCTAGGCTGTCCGCCGCTGGGTTGCAGCACCGTCCAGATCGGCCCCGGGGCCACGGCATTGACCCGGATTCCCTTGCTGATGACCTGTCCCGCCAACGCCTTGGTAAACGCCACGATCGCCGCTTTGGTGGTGGCGTAATCGAGCAGCGTCGCGGACGGATCGTAGGATTGGATCGACGCGGTATTGATGATCGTCGCCCCGGCCGGCATCAGCGGTACCGCGGCCTTGCAGATCCAGAACATCGCGTAGATGTTGGTTTTCATGGTGTCATCGAATTGCGCGGTGGTGATGTCGGCAATGTCCTTTTGCGCTTCCTGCTTACCAGCGACGTTGACCAGGATATCCAGGCCATCGAGCTCCTGCTGCGCCATCTTCACCATCTGGACGCAGAACGCTTCGTCCTTGAGATCTCCCGGAATCGCAATGGCCTTGCGGCCTTCGGCCTTGATCAGCTCGATGACTTGCTGCGCGTCGCGTTCTTCGCTGGGCAGATAGTTGATAGCTACATCGGCGCCTTCGCGGGCATAGGCAATGGCCGCCGCGCGACCGATCCCCGAATCGCCGCCCGTGATCAGCGCCTTGCGCCCCTCCAGGCGACCGAAGCCTTGATAGGTTTTTTCGCCGTGATCGGGCTGTGGTTCCATGTCCTGGTCAATGCCAGGGGGTGATTGCGGCTGGTCGGGGAATTCCGGACGAGGGTATTGGGTCAGTGGATTCTGCATCGCGTATTGGTTGGGTTCTCGGCGTGTGGACATCGAGGTTCTCCTTTTCGGCGGGCAAAACAAGCCGGGACGCTGGCGTCCCGGTCCTGAGGTAAAAACAGGTGCGGCAAATCAGCGACTGGCCTGCAGCGCCCTGGCCATCTCAAGATGCGTCTGCAATTTGGGCAGGGTTTCGTCGGCGAACGCCTTGATCTCCGGCACGTTGGTGGTCTGGGCCTGTTGCTGGATCTGCTCGATGGCTTCCTCAGTGGCCTTGACCTGGCTGGCGGCATATGCCGCCTCGAACGACTCGCCCTCGGCCACTTGCGGCATCAAGGTCTTGGCCTTGTTCGCGACTTCTTCCCGGGGCGCGACGGGCAAGTCGAGCTTCTTGGCGATTTTCGCCAGGTGTTGGTTGGCGGTGGTGCGGTCGTTGATCACCATGATGGTGTAGTCCTTGACCTCCCTTGATTCCGCCTTCGAGTGTGCGGCACGGCTGGCTTCGATATCAGCCATGCCTTTGGCGGATGCATCGTTGATGAATTCGGCGGGTGACTGGGCCCAGGCACTGCTGGCACCCAGGCCCATCAGCACGACAACACTGGTGGTGCGTAAAAAGGTGGCCATCCGGCTCATGGTCACGCCCTCCTCTGATAGAAAATTGCGACAGGGTTTCCCCCGCCGCTGAATCAGAACCACCGTTGAATATTCAGCGAGTCGTGCGATCCGGCTTGCGGCCGATCTCAGCCTTCAGCGGACTTTTATCGACACTCGCGGTGGTGGTTCTCCCACTTTTGCGACCCGCTTCAGACACCTTCGTTCGATCATGAGCAGTGTTTCCCGGATAAATGTTGCTTGACCCGCGCATGCTCGAGCCCTCCGTATTGCATGAATGATGGGCATGCCTGCCCAGTATTTCATTTGAAATGAGTCGGCATTCAAGGTTTGGAAAAAGCGCTGGCGCGACGACGAACGGTGAGGTGGTCAGATGCCGAAGGCCCGGTGATTGTGGCGTTTGGCTGCGTACATCGCCTCGTCGGCGTGGCGGAACAAGGTGATGTCTTCCGTGCCGTGTTCGGGGAAACACGCCACGCCAATGCTCGGTTCGATGCTCAGGCAATGACCGTCCAGCCGCAGCGGCTGGGCCAGCGCGTGACGAATCTGCTCCTGCACCCGGTCGGCGTCTGCCACGCTCTGGATGCTATGGAGCAGCACCACAAATTCATCGCCCCCGATGCGGGCGACAGTGTCGGTGTCACGTATGCAACCCTTGAGTCGGCTGGCCACCGCTTGCAGCAGCATGTCGCCAACGGCATGACCGTAGGTGTCGTTGATCTGCTTGAAGCGATCCAGATCGATGTAGAGCAATGCCATCCGCCCCGATGCAACACGGGCCGTGGTCAATGCGGCCTTGAAGCGGTCACGCAGCAACTCACGATTGGGTACCTGAGTGAGCTGATCATACTGGGCCATGTGCTGCAACCGGGTATGCAGTTGCTGGCGCTCGATGGCAATCGCAATCTGCGCGCAAACATACTGCAGCAATTCCTTGTCCTGCTCGGTGTAGCGCTCGTTATCCGCCGCGCTCTTGACGATCAACGCGCCAATCGTGCCGCTCTGCGAATTCAGTGGCACACCCAGCCAGCACGGCGCGTCCGGTTTCGCCACGAGGTCGTGCAGCTCCACGGGCAACGAGCTGGAGCCGGGCGTCAGCAGGATCGGCTGACCGCTGCGTATGACTTCGGCACACAAACGCCCAATGGTCGTACCCGGCAGTTCCGGCTGTCGCTCCCGGTCGTCGACGTGATAGGGAAAGTTGAGCTGGGCACATTGCTCGTCATACAACGCCACCGAAAAATTCAGTGCCGGCAGCCACTCGCCGATTATCAAATGGATACGTTTGAACAACGCCAGCAGGTCGGCGGCAGCATGGGCGGCCTCGGAAATCGCGTACAACGCGGCCTGCCGGGACTCCGCCTGCTTGCGCTCGGTGATGTCCCGCGCCACGGCGATCCGCAATTGGTCAGGCTCGGACCAGCGCGCCGACCAGAGGATATGGACGACCCCACCGTCCTTGCGCAGGTAGCGGTTCTCGAAATTGAGCTTGGGTTCTCCGCGCATGACTTCGCGCGCCGCATCAAGGGTCCGCTGGCGGTCGGCAGGGTGGACCATATCGATCATCGAACGGCCGATCAGCTCCTTCGGCGTGTAGCCGAAGATCCGCTCGCTGGCGGCACTGACAAACACGAAACGCCCCAGGGCGTCGACGGCGCACACGGCATCCATCAGCAGATCAAGGTAACCGGCCAGCGGCGTGGAGTTTCGAATATCCATGGCACAGAAGCCATCCGGGAATGCAGCAATGAACGAACCGGGAAATCGCCAGGCCAGCGCGCGCCCTGAATACCGGTGAGGATAGCCCAGGCGCCCGATCCGCCGCAGTAAACCGCTCGATCAGAACACCTGAAAGGTTATCGGCCGGTCACGACGTATCTTGATCTGGCTCAGGACTGGGTCGTGATAAAGTCGCGTCCTGCCTTTGCCACGTTTTGAGATGACTTTCGCAATGACCGATTTCCAGGAATACGACGCCCGGCTCGAAAATTGGGAGACGTTGCGCACCGACACCGCTTTCAGCGGCCTGCTGGTGGGCAATGGCGCGAGCCGCGCCGTGTGGGACGATTTCGGCTATGACTCGTTGTTCGAGAACGCCCGCACCGTCGAGGAAAAACCACTGAGCCCTTCGGAACTGAGCGTCTTCGACGCCCTGCAGACCCGCAGTTTCGAGCAGGTACTGGGCGCGTTGAAAACCACCAGCCGGGTCAACAAGGCCCTGGCCGTCAGCTCCGCCGCCCCGCGCAATCGCTATTACGCGATCAAGGAAGCCTTGATCAACACCGTGCACGCGGTGCATATCCCCTGGCGACTGGTGCAACCCTCGACCCTGGGAAGTCTCAATCAGGAGCTGGGCCGCTACCGCACAGTGTTCACCACCAACTACGATCTGCTCAGCTATTGGGCGATCCAGCATACGCCCGAGACCCTGACCGATCTGTTCCTGGGCGCCGATCACAGCTTCGATCCGAGTCGGACCAGTACAGACAAGCCGCGCCTGTTGTATCTGCACGGCGGCCTGCATTTGGTGCGCAACCAGGACGGCACGGCACGCAAGCTCGCTTCCACCGAAGGCACGCTGTTGGGCAGTTTTGCCATCAACAACACCCTCAAGACCCTCGACGACGTGCCGCTTTTTGTCAGCGAAGGGCCGAGCCAGGACAAACTCAAGACCATCCGCAGCAGCGATTACCTGTCGTTCTGCTACGACCAGTTACTGCACCACGACGACAATCTGTGTCTGTTCGGCCACGCCTTGGGCGAGCAGGACAGCCATATCGTCCTTGCCCTGCGCCAAGCGGCGCCGAGGACCGTGGCCATCTCGATTTACCCGCGCAGCCAGGCGTTCATCCAGCATCAGAAGCGGCATTACGCCAAATTGTTCGAGGGCCTGGACACGCAATTGCGCTTCTTCGATGCCAAGACCCACCCACTGGGCGATCCGAAGCTGGCGGTGCCGGTGGAGGTTTAGATCAGACGGGCAGCGCAGAACCGTGGCGAGGGAGCTTGCTCCCGCTCGACTGCGAAGCGGTCGCCATTTACGCGATGGGACCGCTTCGCGCTCCAGCGGGAGCAAGCTCCCTCGCCACAAGAGCTCACTCTATCGGACGAGTGCGGCGCGTAGCCCCTGGCTTCTACAAGATAATGGCCGTGCCCAGCAGCGTCAGGAACCCCGCCAGCCAGTTCGGATGGGCGGGCCACGCCGGTGCCGTGGCCAGGTTGCCTTGGACATGGGCTTCGGTCACTGGAATATCGATGAACGTCCCGCCGGCCAGGCGCACCTCCGGAGCACATGCCGGATAGGCACTGCATTCGCGCCCTTCCAGGATGCCTGCCGCCGCCAGCAATTGCGCACCGTGGCACACCGCGGCGATCGGCTTGCCCGCCAAATCGAAATCGCGCACCAGTTGCAGGACGCTTTCATTCAGGCGCAGGTATTCCGGCGCACGACCGCCCGGCACCAGCAGCGCGTCATAGTCGCTGGCCTGGACGCTGGCGAAATCATGGTTGAGGGCAAACAGATGACCAGGCTTCTCGCTGTAGGTCTGGTCGCCTTCGAAATCATGGATCGCGGTGCGCACCGTCTGTCCGGTGGTTTTGTCCGGGCACACCGCATGCACTGTGTGGCCGATCATCTGCAGGGCCTGAAAAGGCACCATCACTTCATAATCTTCGACGTAATCGCCGACCAGCATGAGGATTTTCTTCGCGGCCATGGCATGGGCTCCTTTGGGATGCGTGGGGGAACGCATTAAAGGTAGTCCGCAGTAGCGATCTCCCGAGATTAACTGACGGATTGCACCTTCAGGAATGGCGAATGAACCTGTGGGAGCGAGCCTGCTCGCGAAGGCGGTGTGTCAGCTCAGTAACTACCGGCTGAAATAATGCTTTCGCGAGCAGGCTCGCTCCCACGGGTTCGGGGCAGGCGAACTGTCAGGCGAGGTAGCCGTCAGCCCGCAGCAGCGTTTCCAGGCAATGTTCGGTGATGCGGTAAAACGCCTTCAGCTCTTCGATCCTGGCGAGGAGTTCGATGGCATCCACCGGTTCCGGGCGCTTGACCGCCAGGATCATCTTGTTCTTGTTGGTGTGGTCCAGGGAGATGAACTCGAATACCTTGGTCTCGTAGCCACAGGCTTCGAGGTACAGCGCCCGCAGACTGTCGGTGACCATTTCCGCCTGTTGGCCCAGGTGCAGGCCATATTGGAGCATCGGCTTGAGCAGCGCCGGGCTCTGGATCTGCAGGCGGATCTGCTTGTGACAGCACGGTGAACACATGATGATCGAGGCCCCCGAGCGGATGCCCATGTGGATCGCGTAGTCGGTGGCAATGTCGCAGGCATGCAGGGCGATCATCACGTCCACTTCACGCGGCGCGACGCTGCGCACGTCCCCGTGCTGGAACTCCAGGCCCGGATGCTCAAGCCGCGCGGCGGCTTCGTTGCACAGCTTGACCATGTCCTCGCGCAATTCGACGCCTGTCACCAGCCCCTCGGCCTGCAAGGTGTTGCGCAAGTAATCATGGATGGCAAACGTCAGGTAGCCCTTGCCCGAGCCGAAATCCGCGACCCGCACCGGTTTGTCCAGCGCCAGCGGCGAAGACGTCAACGCGTGGCTGAAGACTTCGATGAACTTGTTGATCTGCTTCCACTTGCGCGACATCGCCGGAATCAGGTCGTGCTTGTGGTTGGTCACGCCCAGGTCGGCGAGGAACGGCCGGCTCAGATCGAGGAAGCGGTTTTTTTTCACGGTTGTGCCCCGCGGACGGCACTTCCCGCAGTTGCTGGGGCTTGCTCTTGAACAACGAGCTCTTGCCCTTCTTGCTGTATTCCAGCTGCGCCTCGTCAGTGATTGCCAGCAGATGTGCGTTCTTGAACGAGGTCGGCAACAGCGCGGCGACCGTCTCAACGCCTTCGGCCAGCGGGAAGTTCTTGGTGATGTCGCGCGTCTTGTAGCGGTAGACGAAGGACAGGCAGGGCTGATCCTTGACCGTCAGTTGCTTGATGATCAGCCGCTGCAGATCGGCTTCGTCACCGACGTATTTGGCCAGCACGAGCTTGATGAAGGCGTTCTGCCCAAGGCTGGCCTGCAACAGCTCGATGAACTGGGCGTGGTGATCCGGCGCGGGACGGGCGGAAGTTGCAGTGACGGACATGGAAAAGCGGCCTCGGGGCGGGCGGATCGGGAATGGCGGGTATTTTAGGGGGGATGGGAAGCCAGGGCACGGGGAATTTCCCCAACGGTGCAAAAGTGATAGTCCATCTTCATAGGTCAACAGGCTTCTGTGGCGAGGGAGCTTGCTCCCGCTCGGCTGCGAAGCAGTCGCCCGACTTGAGGCCTGACTCAACCCTTCAGACCGATGGGGAGCGCTTCGCACTCCAGCGGGAGCAAGCTCCCTCGCCACAACGGTGTCCGACAGAAAATAGTGTCAGCCGAGCACCACCAACCGATTCGGCAACTCATTGCGCGCATGGGTCACCGGCACATGCGCCTTGAGCAGTTCGCCGCAGGCTTCAATGCACGTCACAAAGCCTTGCAACGTCTGGCCCTGGCGAACCTGCTGGGTAAATGCCGCGACAATCGCCTCCCAATGCTTATTGTCGAGTCGCTTGGAAATGCCCTCGTCCACCAGGATTTCCACATACCGCTCGGCCTCGCAAACGAAAATCAGCATGCCTGTGCCGTCCACCGTATGGTGCAGGTTCTGCTCGAGAAATTGCCGGCGCGCCAGGTTCGACGCTCGCCAGTGACGTACTGAGCGAGGGATCAGGTACGTGGTGATAGCAGGCAGGCGAAACAGCAGGCACAACCCGATGAAACTGCCCCACTGCACCAACAGCAAGCTGTGCGTGGTCAGCCAGCCCGTCAGGTAATGCACCACGCCGGGGGCCACCAGGGCCAGCAAGCTGGCCCAGAGCAGCGGGATGTAGGCGTAGTCGTCGGCGCGAGCAGCAAGCACCGTTACCAGTTCGGCATCGGTGTCGCGCTCGACCCGGGCAATGGCCTCGGCCACCTTGCGTTGTTCGTGTTCAGTCAGTAATGCCATGTCAAAAATGCCTGCTCATTATTATGCTCACCAGCCGCCCGACGAACCGCCGCCACCAAAACTGCCTCCGCCACCGCTGAAGCCTCCGCCACCGCCGCCGCCGAAACCACCACCGCCGCTTCTGGAGCCGCCACCGCCGGAACCGCCACTGCTCGGCAGGATACCAAGCACCTGGCAAACGCCTATCGTCAGGATGAATAGCATCGCCAGGAAGATTACCAGCCCCGCATGCCGGTCGATGAAATCGCCCTCACCCTGCGCTCCCGCGTCATACGCAGGGGCTGGCTCATCCAGCGGACTGCCGCCCAACACCACGAGCATCGCCGCGACGCCGTCGCTGATGCCCTTGTTGAAATTTCCCGTCTTGAATGCCGGAGTGATGACCTGATTGATGATGACGGAGCTCTGGGCATCGGTCAGCCGATCTTCCAGGCCATACCCCACTTCGATCCGCAGTTTACGGTCATCGCGGGCGACGATCAGCAGCGCGCCGTTGTTTTTATCCTTCTGCCCGATGCCCCAGTGGCGGCCTAATTGGTAACCGAAGTCTTCGATGCTGGTGCCCTGCAGGTCCGGCAGGGTGACGACAACCACCTGCTCACTGGTCGCCTGCTCATGGGCCTTGAGTTGCGCATCGAGTTGCGTGCGCACCGACGGGTCGAGTAGTTGGGCAGAGTCCACCACCCGCCCCGTCAATGCCGGAAATTTCAACTCGGCCTGGGCCGTGATGGCAAAGACCCAGAGCAACAGCACCAGGCCAAATTTCAACACTCGCATCAGAACTCCTGTGTGGGAGCGAGCTTGCTCGCGATAGCGGTGGATCAGTTTGCATCAATGCTGGATGTTTGGCCGCCATCGCGAGCAAGCTCGCTCCCACAGTTTTTTCAGAACTTCACTTCAGGCGCTTTTTCGGCATTCGGGCTGGTCGCCTCGAAGGTTTCGCGGATCGGCAAGTCGCTGTACATCACGCTGTGCCACAGTCGGCCGGGGAACGTACGGATTTCGGTGTTGTACTTCTGCACCGCCAGGATGAAGTCGCGACGCGCCACGGCAATGCGGTTCTCGGTGCCTTCGAGTTGCGATTGCAACGCCAGGAAGTTCTGGTTGGCCTTCAGGTCCGGGTAGCGCTCGGACACCACCATCAAGCGGCTCAACGCCCCGCTCAACTGGTCCTGGGCTTGTTGGAACTGCTTGAGTTTTTCCGGATTGTCCAAGGTATTGGCATCGACCTGGATCGAGGTGGCCTTGGCCCGCGCTTCGATTACTGCGGTCAGGGTTTCCTGCTCGTGCCGGGCATAACCCTTGACGGTTTCCACCAGGTTGGGAATGAGGTCGGCGCGGCGTTGGTATTGGTTCTGCACCTGGCCCCAGGCCGCCTTGGCCTGCTCGTCCAGCGTCGGGATGTTGTTGATGCCACAACCGGCCAGCAATGTTGTGAAGAGCATCAGGGCCAGCATTTGCAGGCCGCGAAGGTGGTTCAGTCGTGGATTCATCAGGTCAAGCGCTCCCTTGCATTGCATTAAAAAAACACCGCCACCTATCTTACCGGCGTCTGGGGCATAATCGCCGCCGCACTGGATCGAATCGGGTTGATGGGCTAAAAGATGCCCGGTGCGAAACTAAGTTCATCGGCACAAGCTCGAAAGTGTGCTGCATTTAACTGGAAACACCCGAACAACAATAGCCGCTCCTCACATTTAGGCTGACCGGCGTGTCCTGATCACCGCCCTTTAGGCTTGCGAGAAAACAATTCATGAAGAAGCTGTGTTTGCTGGGCCTGTTTGTCACCCTGGCCAGTCAATCCGTATTAGCCGACAACCTGCCAGCCCCCATGGAGAACAAGGACGCTTTCATCAGCAATCTGATGAAGCAGATGACCCTCGAGGAAAAGATCGGCCAACTGCGCCTGATCAGCATCGGCCCGGAAATGCCCCGGGAGATGATCCGCAAGGAAATTGCCGCGGGCAACATCGGTGGTACGTTCAACTCCATCACCCGCGACGAAAACCGTCCGATGCAGGACGCGGCCATGCGCAGCCGGTTGAAGATCCCGATGTTCTTCGCCTATGACGTGATCCATGGCCACCGGACCATTTTCCCGATTCCCCTGGCCCTGGCTTCGAGCTGGGACATGGACGCCATCTACCGCTCCGGTCGTATCGCGGCCAAGGAAGCGGCGGCCGACAGCCTGGACATCACCTTTGCGCCGATGGTCGATATCTCCCGCGACCCGCGCTGGGGCCGGACCTCCGAAGGTTTCGGCGAGGACACTTACCTGGTGTCGCGCATCGCCGGGGTGATGGTCAAGGCATTCCAGGGCAGCGGCGCCAACGCCGCCGACAGCATCATGGCCAGCGTCAAGCACTTCGCCCTGTATGGCGCGGTGGAAGGCGGCCGGGACTACAACACCGTGGACATGAGCCCGGTGAAAATGTACCAGGACTACCTGCCCCCCTACCGCGCTGCCATCGACGCCGGTGCAGGCGGGGTGATGGTCGCGCTGAACTCCATCAACGGCGTGCCGGCCACCGCCAACACCTGGCTGATGCACGACCTGTTGCGCAAGGAATGGGGCTTCAAGGGCCTGGCCGTCAGCGACCACGGGGCGATTTTCGAGTTGATCAAGCATGGCGTCGCCCGGGACGGTCGCGAAGCGGCAAAACTGGCGATCAAGGCCGGCATCGACATGAGCATGAACGACTCGCTCTACGGCAAAGAGCTGCCAGGACTGCTCAAGGCTGGCGAAATCGAGCAGAGCGACCTTGATAACGCGGTGCGTGAAGTGCTGGCCGCCAAGTACGACATGGGCCTGTTCAAGGACCCGTACCTGCGCATCGGCAAGGCCGAGGATGACCCGGCCGACGTCTATGCCGACAGTCGCATGCATCGCGCCGATGCCCGTGACGTGGCGCGCCGCAGCCTGGTACTGCTGGAAAACCGCAACCAGACCCTGCCTCTGGAGAAGACCGCGAAGGTCGCCCTGGTCGGTCCGCTGGCCAAGGCGCCGATCGACATGATGGGCAGCTGGGCCGCCGCCGGTCGCCCGGCGATGTCGGTCACCGTGTACGACGGCATGGCCCGTGCGCTGGGCGGCGAGTCGAAGCTGATCTACGCCCGTGGCGCCAATATCACCGGCGACAAGAAGGTGCTCGACTACCTCAACTTCCTCAATTTCGACGCACCGGAAGTGGTGGATGACCCGCGCCCGGCCCAGGTGCTGATCGATGAAGCGGTGAAAGCCGCCAAGGAAGCCGACGTGGTCGTGGCCGCCGTGGGCGAGTCCCGTGGCATGTCCCACGAGTCCTCGAGCCGCACCGAGTTGAACATCCCGGCCAGCCAGCGCGAGCTGATCAAAGCCCTGAAAGCCACCGGCAAACCCTTGGTGCTGTTGCTGATGAACGGCCGTCCGCTGTCGCTGCTGGAAGAACAACAGCAAGCCGATGCGATCCTGGAAACCTGGTTCAGCGGCACCGAAGGCGGCAACGCCATTGCTGACGTGCTGTTCGGCGACTACAACCCGTCGGGCAAGCTGCCGATCACCTTCCCACGCTCGGTCGGGCAGATTCCTACCTACTACAATCACCTGAGCATCGGCCGGCCGTTCACGCCGGGCAAGCCGGGCAACTACACCTCGCAATATTTCGACGACACCACCGGCCCGCTCTACCCGTTCGGCTATGGCTTGAGCTACACGACGTTCAACCTGTCGGACATGGCCTTGTCGTCCACCACGCTGAACAAGACCGGCAAGCTCGACGCCAGCATCACCCTGGAAAACACCGGCGAGCGTGACGGTGAAACCGTGGTGCAGCTGTACATCCAGGATGTGACCGGGTCGATCATCCGTCCGGTGAAAGAGCTGAAGAACTTCCGCAAGGTGATGCTCAAGGCCGGCGAGAAGAAAGTCATCCACTTCACCATCACCGAAGACGACCTGAAGTTCTTCAACGCCCAGCTCAAGTACGCCGCTGAACCGGGCAAGTTCAACGTGCAGATCGGCCTGGATTCCCAGGACGTGAAGCAGCAGAGTTTCGAGTTGCTCTGAGCCAGCCGCACCGCAATCCCCCTGTGGGAGCGAGCCTGCTCGCGAGGGCGATCTTTCAGTCACTGCATCATTGACTGTCGGACCGCTTTCGCGAGCAGGCTCGCTCCCACAAGGGGTCCGTGGCAAACGCAATTTTTGTGACCACTCAAACTCTACTGTGGGAGCGAGCCTGCTCGCGAAGGCGATCTTTCAGTCACTGCATCATTGGCTGTCGGACCGCTTTCGCGAGCAGGCTCGCTCCCACAATTGTATCTGTGGTGTCTGGACTAACCCCGTCGATCCAGCAGATTCACCACCAGCCGGTCCACCCATCCCCACAACCGTTGCTTGACGCGCTTCCACAGCGGCCGGCGCTGCCAGGCGTCGAGGCTCACTTGCAGGCTTTGGTCGAAATCGCGCTCAAAACTGGCCGCCACGGCCTTGCTCAGTCCTGAGTCCAATGCTTCAAGATTGGCCTCCAGGTTGAAGCGCAGGTTCCAGTGATCGAAATTGCACGAGCCGATGCTGACCCAATCGTCCACGAGCACCATTTTCAAATGCAGGAAACATGGCTGGTATTCATAGATCTTCACACCGGCCTTGAGCAGGCGCGGGTAATAACGATGGCCGGCGTAGCGCACGGAGGGGTGATCGGTGCGCGGGCCGGTCAGCAGCAGGCGCACATCGACGCCCCGGGCGGCGGCCTTGCGCAAGGAGCGGCGCACGTTCCAGGTCGGCAGGAAATACGGCGTGGCCATCCAGATACGTTTCTGACCGCTGTTTAACGCCCGGGACAGTGATTGCAGGATGTCGCGGTGCTGGCGGGCGTCGGCATAGGCCACCCGGCCCATACCCTCGCCCACCGGCGGAACACGGGGCAAGCGCGGCAAGCCGAAATTGGAAGCCGGTTTCCAGGCCCGACGATGGCGGTTGGCGAGCCACTGGCGGTCGAACAGAAGCTGCCAGTCGAGCACCAGCGGGCCGACAATTTCCACCATCACCTCGTGCCAGTCGCTTTGGTCTTCCAAAGGGTTCCAGAATTCGTCGGTGACCCCGGTGCCGCCGACCACCGCCAGGCGCTGATCGACCAGCAGTAGCTTGCGATGGTCGCGGTAAAGATTGCGCACCCAGCGACGCCAGCTCAGGCGATTGTAGAACCGCAGCTCCACACCTGCCTCGACCAGGCGATTGCGCAGGCCCAGGGTAAACGCCAGGCTGCCGTAGTCGTCGAACAGGCAGCGCACGCGAACACCCCGCTCGGCGGCCTGGACGAGCGCCTGGACCATCGCCTCGGCGCAAGCGCCCGCCTCCACCAGATACAGCTCCAGTTCCACCTGCTCCTGGGCGCGGGCGATTTCCACCAGCATGCGCGGAAAGAACTGCGGACCGTCGATCAACAACTCGAAGCGATTGCCTTCGCGCCAGGGAAATACCGGACCGCTCATGTCAGCGCGCCGTGAAGATCAGCACCGCATTCACCGGCACCGACAGGCTGATGGTCGACAATCCGGCCAGTGCGCGCAGCTTTTCCAGGCCCGGCGCCAGGCCGAAATCCGCCGCGTTGAGCACCACCGGCTCCAGGGTCACGACCTGGAAACGTCGCTCATCCAGGCGCGTCGCCAGCAGTTGGGCGTTGTATTCGTGCTGCTTGCCATGCAGGTCCACCGTTACCGGCAGGCGCAGCTCCAACTGTGCGCCGTTGGCCAGGTCCTGGATCGGCATCAGGTCAAGCTGCGCGGTGATGGTGGCTTCGGCAAACTGCTTGATCTCGAACAGCTCGGCGCGCATGCGTTCGTCCCGCAGGGGGACGCCGCTGTTGATGGACTCCAGCTCGACCTCCAGCCGCGCCAGGCCCTTGGGCTGGACCTGGCCATGAAGCACGAGAAAGCGCTGGACCTCGGACACATTGCCGTTTTTGCTGCTGATAAACGAAAGCCGCGACGATTCGCCGTCCAGGTACCAGTCGGCCTGGGCCGGCAACGCGGCGCAGGCCAGCAGCAACGTGATGACAGCGTGGGGGAGAAACCGCTTGAACATACAGACTCGGAGGGCAGAGAAACCTGTGGCGAACCTTAACCGGGACGGGGGCGATTGCAAACTGTCGGTTTCGACAACTGCCTTGGCTCGCCACAAAGGCAATCCTTGAATCAGCATTCAGGGTTCCAACCGACACCCCTGCCGCTCGCCGATCCAGCGCGCACTGTGGCTGCGCCCCAATCCGCTGACGGTGACGCGCCTGGCTTCAACACTCTCGAAAAAATCACTGACGGGAACCGACTGCTTCACATACCCGCGGCAATACTCGGCTGGCTGCCGCATCACATAGCGGCACGAGCAATACTCCTTGGCGGTGTACGCGCTGATGATGTCGGGGAAGGCCTGCAGGGCTACCCGCTCCAACCAGACCCAACCGAACAGGGCAATGAGCAGCACCGACGCCAGGCTGAGCAACACGTTGCGTCTCATGGTCGCACCGCCCCGGCGAAGGCCGCCATGGCGCGCTTGAGCAATTCGTTGTGGCGGTAGCTGCCGTCGCGGTCATCGCCGTAGCGCACAATCACCAGCCTGGCGCTGGGAATGATATACAGCGCCTGGCCCCAGTGGCCGAGCGCGGCGAACGTATCCGGCGGTGCGTCAGGCCATGGGCGGAGGGTGGAGTCGGCACCGCGATTGAGCCACCAATGCCCGCCAGGCACGGCTTCGTCCTGGCCCGCCTGGAACCCGGCGAAAGGCTCGCGATTGAATGCTATCCAGTCTTTGGGCACCAATTGTCGGTCGCCCCAGCGGCCATCGCGCTGCATCAACAAGCCGACACGCGCCAGGTCCTGCGCCGTCAGGTAGGCATAGGACGACCCGACAAACGTGCCGCTGGCGTCGGTTTCCCAGGTCGCGTGGCGGATGCCCAGCGGTTCGAACAGGGCCGTCCAGGGGTAATCGGCATAGCGCGCCGGGCCGACGATGGTTTTCAGCGCCGCCGCCAGCAGGTTGCTGTCGCCACTGGAGTAACGGAACACTTGCCCGGGCGGGCCGAAGCTTGCGTGCGCGGCAGTGAACGCCGCCATGTCGTGGCGCCCCCGCGTGTAGAGCATCGCCACCACCGAGGAATTGAGTGGCGCGTATTCGTAGTCTTCCTGCCAGTCCAGGCCGGAAGTCCAATGAAACAGATCGGCCAGGGTCATGTCCGGGTGTCGCTGCAGCGGCGGGTAGTACTTGGCAGCGGGATCATCCAGGGCGAACAGCCTTTCGCCGTAGGCCACGCCGAAGATTGTCGCCAGCAGGCTTTTACTGATGGACCAGGTCAGGTGCGGAGTCTGGGCGGTCGTGGGTCCGGCGTAGCGTTCATAGACCAGTCGGCCGTCCTGGATGATCAGGAGCGCGTCGGTGCGGATGCCCTCGCGGGTGCTGTCATCCCTTTGGGTAAAGGCGTATTGCTCCAGCGCTTCGAGGGCCGGCCCGGTGGGCGTCGGGCCGGTTGGCCATTGTTCTGAGGGCCAGTCTTCAGCGCTGGCTGTGAGGGTCAACAGCAACAGCGGAAGCAACAGCCAGCGTCTGGGCATGCGTGGGGCTCGCAGGGTTTAACCTGCAGAGCCTAGCCGGGCTTGATGACAGTTTGAGTGTGTGGGGCGCCCGGTGGGAGCGAGCCTGCTCGCGAAAGCGCCGGATCTGTGGCATGGATGCAGGCTGACACTCCGCTATTCGCGAGCAGGCTCGCTCCCACATAGATCCCGTCGCTCCAAAGGCTAGCCCAACGCCTTGGCCAACCGCTTGGCCCGCGCGCCCGCCGCGATATCCATGACCCCTTTGTCGCGCCCCCACATTTCTCGCCACGACGCCGGCCCAGCAGCCAGTGCCTCATTCAATTCGGCATCAAGCCCCTTGAACTGCGCGAACAGCCCACCCAGCAGCACATGCCCGGCCGCACTGGACGGATTTTGCCGACTCACCTCCGCGCACCCCGCCAGCAACGCCAACAGACGCAGTTGCAAGGCCTGCGGCCAATCGCACTCCTGGCCCACACCATAGAGCCAGGCAGCCATTGCACTGAGCACATAAAGGTCTTCCAGGGTACGGAACGGTTTGACGTACGCATCCCAGCCGTCACCTGGCAGCACTTCGCACAACGCGCCATCGAGCAATACCCGAGCATGGCCGATGTCCGGCATCAAGGGGATGGCGGGGAGTTTTTCCAGGTTCACACCAGGTTCTCCGCCATAGACCACCGCCAGCTTCAGCCGCGGTGCTTCGCCGGCAGCTTCGCTTCGGGCCGCGATCAGCAGCCATTCGGCGGCATCGCCCGCGGTGACGAAATCCTTGCGT
Source organism: Pseudomonas sp. Z1-29 (assembly GCF_051131995.1). Classification (NCBI taxonomy): domain Bacteria; kingdom Pseudomonadati; phylum Pseudomonadota; class Gammaproteobacteria; order Pseudomonadales; family Pseudomonadaceae; genus Pseudomonas; species Pseudomonas sp. Z1-29. The sequence goes on from NZ_CP071645.1 coordinate 4,562,570, forward strand.
CCATTCACCCGCAAGTCGCTGAGACGGGTCTGCATATCCGCCGGGCGCAGGCTGCGCTGCTCGGTGGCGCACAAGGCGCCGAGGCTCTGCGGCGCGCTTGGCCAGAGCGCCCGCAGGGCCGCCTGGTAGCCCACCAGGAACGCGAGCCCCGGCGTGGCCATCAACCTTGCGCCGGCCACGGCCAGCTCGAATGGCGTGACCGGCCCCAGCCGTTGCAACAAGCCCGCGTAACCTTCCGCCAGATCCACAAAGGCAGGCAACCGCTCGCCGCGTTCGATCAGGGTTTGCCAAGGCATGGGGGTTCCTCGTGGGCTGTCATATAAGCATCACCAAAGCTTCATGGCGATGACACCGGGGCTACATAGCCTGACTTTGCACAACATGGCTGCATAAAGAAAGTCGATTGGCTCACCCCAAGACGGGTGTAAAGCCCGCACGGAGATTCGCTATGACTCAGATCGCCCGCATCAGCGACACCGGCAATGAACGCCGCCTGCAAGCCGAACGCCTGATTGGCGCCAAGGCCTTGCAAGAAGCACAGGCCCTGCGCTTCAACGTCTTCAGCGGCGAATTCAACGCCAAGCTCAAGGGCGCGGAACTGGGTCTGGACATGGATGACTATGATGTTCACTGCGCCCACATCGGCGTACGCGACCTGAACACCGGCCGCCTCGTGGCCACCACCCGCCTGCTCGACCACCAGGCCGCCAGCAGCCTGGGCCGGTTCTACAGCGAAGAAGAATTCAGCCTGCACGGGCTGGTCCATCTCCAGGGCCCGATCCTCGAAATCGGCCGCACCTGCGTCGACCCGGCCTACCGCAACGGCGGCACCATCGCGGTGCTCTGGGGCGAACTGGCCGAAGTCCTCAATGAAGGCGGCTACAGCTACCTGATGGGTTGCGCGAGCATTCCGATGCAAGACGGCGGCATCCAGGCCCAGGCAATCATGCAACGCCTGCGCGAACGCTACCTGTGCACCGAACACCTGCAAGCCGTGCCGAAAAAACCCTTGCCGGCACTGGACGTTCCGTCCAACGTCATCGCCGAGATGCCACCGCTGCTCAAGGCGTATATGCGCCTGGGCGCGAAGATTTGCGGCGAGCCGTGCTGGGACGAGGATTTCCAGGTCGCCGACGTGTTCATCCTGCTCAAGCGCGACGAACTCTGCCCGCGTTATGCCCGTCACTTCAAGGCGGCGGTGTGATGAGCCGGCTGCGGGTGTACGCGCGAATCGCGCGCGTGTTGCTGGTCGTCGCGCTGGGCCTGGCCATGGCCAGTGTGTTCGGGCTGCTGGAACGCCTGGGGCTGGCCCATTCGATGGTGCGCCGCCAGCGCTGGTCGAGGTTTTTCATGGCGCGACTGAGCAATGCCCTGCCCTTTCGCGTCACCGTTCATGGACACCTGCCAAAACAGCCGATGCTGTGGGTCAGCAACCATGTGTCCTGGACTGACATTCCGCTGCTGGGCATGCTCACGCCGCTGTCATTCCTGTCCAAGGCCGAAGTGCGCACCTGGCCGGTGGCTGGATGGCTGGCGGCCAAGGCCGGCAGCCTGTTCATCCGGCGCGGCTCGGGCGACAGCCAATTGATTCGTAAACAGATGAGCCGCCATCTGGAGCAAGCGCATCCGCTGCTCATGTTCCCTGAGGGCACGACCACCGACGGACGTTCGCTGCGCACGTTCCATGGTCGCCTGCTGTCGGCGGCCATCGATGCCGACGTGGCCTTGCAACCGGTGGCGATCCGTTACCTGCGTAACGGCAAACCCGACTTGCTGGCTCCCTTCATTGGCGATGATGACCTGCTGTCGCACCTGATGCGCCTGTTTGCCAATGACCTGGGCGACGTGGAAATCCACTTGCTGAAGCCCATCGCCTGCCACGGCCAGGAACGTGCGGCCCTGGCGTTCCAGGCGCAACAGGCGGTGCACAAGGCGCTGTTCGGAACGATTCCAGAGAAACAGCAAGCGCCGGTACGGCCTGCGGCGATTGCGGCTTGATCCGAATCCTCTGAACTCCCGCCAAAATATCAATTTTGCGGTGTGATCTGGTTCTGCGCAAAATCCTGCAACTGTGGATAGAACAACCGAAAATCCTCGCTCAACGGCTCATACAGCCTGACCAACTCCTCCATCGCCCCGGCCAGTTCCTCGGGCCGCGACAGGCGCCGGGAAATACCGCGCAGCACCTGCCCGAGCACGTCGAATTCCCTATAGGAACCCAACCAGTCATCCGCTGCCATGAACGGCGCGATCTGCGCCAGGCGCCCGGGCAGTTGCGCTTCGGCGGCGAGCACCTGGTAGACCCGGGAAGTGAAATCCAGCAGCGGCCCTTCGCCGTACTGCGCCCAGTCGCGGGCCAGGCAATGGTCGAAAAACACATCCAGCACGATCCCGGCATAACGCCGGCGGACCGTGGAGAAGCGCGACAAGGCGATATCCACCAACGGATGGCGATCGGTGTACATGTCGATGCGTCGATGCAGGGCGATCGCCGCTTCGATCTGCGGAGTGAACTGCCCCTGCAGCGGCCCTTTGACGAAATCGCCGTAGAGGCTGCCGAGCAGTTGTTCCCGGCCAGGGCCGCCGAGGTGCAGGTGTGCGAGATAGTTCATGGCGGGCAGCTTACCATCGCCACGCCTATATCGTTATAACCCGATATAGCGATTTGTTCGTCCCTCAGATCAAATACATATTGGTATATCGCGAAGCAACGATTTAAGGTTCGCCTCATCGCGATATAGCGTTATACATAAGAGCTGCCCCAATGACCCTCGACCTCGACGAAATAATAAAAGCCCTGGCGCACCCAGTACGGCGAGACATCCTCAACTGGCTCAAGGACCCCAAGGTCCAGTTCCCCGAACAGTTGCACAACCATGAATTCGGTATTTGCGCCGGCCAGATCGATCAGCGCTGCGGCCTTTCGCAGTCCACGGTTTCGGCGCATCTGGCGGTGTTGCAGCGGGCGGGGTTGATCACCAGCCAGAAGGTCGGTCAATGGCACTTCTTCAAACGCAACGAGGACGTGATCCAGCAATTCCTCAAGCAAATGAGCCAAGAGCTCTGACCTGACAAGGATTCGAAATGCCCCTTTCACTCTTGATTCTGGCGCTCAGCGCCTTCGCCATCGGCACGACGGAATTCGTCATCATGGGCCTGTTGCCCGATGTGGCGGCGGACCTCGGCGTATCGATTCCCGGCGCCGGCTGGCTGGTGACCGGCTATGCGCTGGGCGTGGCCATCGGTGCGCCGTTCATGGCAATGGCCACCGCGCGGCTGCCGCGCAAGGCTGCGCTGGTGGCGCTGATGGGGATTTTCATAGTCGGCAACCTGCTCTGCGCCGTCGCCAGCGACTACAACGTACTGATGTTCGCCCGGGTCGTTACTGCCCTGTGTCACGGTGCGTTCTTCGGCATCGGCTCGGTGGTGGCGGCCGGCCTGGTGGCGCCGAACAAGCGCGCTTCGGCCGTGGCCCTGATGTTCACAGGCCTGACCCTGGCCAACGTGCTCGGCGTACCGCTGGGCACCGCACTGGGCCAACAGGCCGGCTGGCGCTCGACCTTTTGGGCCGTGACGGTCATCGGTGTGATCGCCCTGATCGGTCTGATCCGTTTCCTGCCGGCCAAGCGCGACGAGGAAAAACTCGACATGCGTGCCGAGCTGGTGGCGCTCAAGGGCGCAGGCCTGTGGCTGTCGCTGAGCATGACCGCGTTGTTCTCCGCCTCGGTGTTCACGCTGTTTACCTACGTCGCCCCCCTGCTCGGCGAAGTCACCGGCGTTTCGCCCCGTGGCGTGACCTGGACCCTGGTCCTGATCGGCCTCGGCCTGACGCTTGGCAACATCATCGGCGGCAAGCTGGCGGACAAGAGCCTGGCGAACACGCTGATGGGCGTCTTTTTGACCATGGCGCTGGTGTCCACGGTATTGAGCTGGACCAGCGTGGCGCTGATCCCGACTGAAATCACCCTGTTCCTCTGGGCCACCGCCTGCTTCGCCGCCGTGCCGGCCTTGCAAGTCAACGTGGTGACCTTCGGCAAAGCCGCGCCAAACCTGGTGTCCACCCTGAACATCGGTGCCTTCAACATTGGCAATGCCTTGGGTGCCTGGGTCGGCGGCAGTGTCATCGACCATGGCCTGGGCCTGACAGCCGTGCCCCTGGCCGCCGGCGCGCTGGCCGTGCTGGCGCTGCTGGTAACCCTGATCACTTTTCGCCAGGGCGGCAATGCCGACCTGGCCCCTGCCACTCACTGACTTTTAACCCTTCACTTGCGAGGTTGCATTTCATGGCGACAATTTTCGACCCCATCAAACTCGGTGACATCGAGCTGAAAAACCGCATCATCATGGCCCCGCTCACCCGCTGCCGCGCTGACGCAGGCCGAGTCCCCAACGCGCTGATGGCCGAGTATTACGTGCAACGCGCCTCCGCCGGGCTGATCCTCAGCGAAGCCACTTCGGTGACGCCGATGGGCGTGGGCTACCCCGATACCCCAGGCATCTGGTCCAACGACCAGGTACGCGGCTGGGCCAACGTGACCAAAGCCATCCACGGCGCCGGCGGCAAGATTTTCCTGCAGCTCTGGCACGTCGGCCGGATTTCCCACCCGTCCTACCTGGACGGCGAGCTTCCGGTGGCTCCGAGCGCCATCCAGCCCAAGGGGCATGTGAGCCTGGTACGTCCGCTGGCCGACTACCCGACGCCGCGCGCATTGGAAACCGCGGAAATCGCCGACATCGTCGATGCCTACCGCGTGGGTGCCGAAAACGCCAAGGCCGCCGGGTTTGATGGCGTGGAAATTCATGGCGCCAACGGCTACCTGCTCGACCAATTCCTGCAAAGCAGCACCAACCAGCGCACCGACAACTACGGCGGCTCCCTGGAAAACCGTGCTCGCCTGCTGCTGGAAGTGACTGACGCGGCAATCGAAGTCTGGGGCCCCGGCCGAGTGGGCATGCACCTGGCGCCGCGCGCCGATTCCCATGACATGGGCGACGAAAACCGCCTGGAAACCTTCAGCTATGTGGCCCGCGAACTGGGCAAGCGTGGCATCGCCTTCATCTGCTCGCGCGAGAAAGAAGGCGCGGACAGCATCGGCCCACAACTGAAGCAAGCGTTCGGCGGCCCGTACATTGCCAATGAGCGCTTCACCAAAGAGAGTGCCAATGCCTGGCTGGCGGAAGGCAAGGCTGACGCCGTGGCGTTCGGCGTGCCGTTCATTGCCAACCCGGACCTGCCGGCACGCTTGAAAGCCGATGCACCGCTGAACGAACCTCACCCGGAAACCTTCTATGGCAAAGGACCGGTGGGGTATATCGACTATCCAGTCATGTAATTAACCCGCCGCAAACAAAAAGCCCCGCCTTTGCACAGCGGGGCTTTTTGTTTAAACATTTCGTCGACATCTAAAAGTTCTAAATAAAACTTCAATCATTCATATTGCCTCTGGTCGTCACGAGTAAATTAGCGACGATCAAACATCAACTATCTCAAGCAAAGAGAGCAATATGAATAACTTTCCAGAAAACCCAGCAGATACAAAACCAAACGATTCCGCTGAAGAAAAAGCGTACCACGAACACTACGACAGGCAGATCCAGGCGTTGGAATCTGCCAAGGCGCCCGCTCACTCAACACGATTCATCATGAAAGTCGTCAACAATACCGAGCACGACCTTGATGCCAATAAAAACACGCTTGGCCTGAGCGCCGACAACCTCGCCACCTTGCAACTTCCCTCGGGAGGTATCAGCGTCTATGGTCAAGACTTCCGCTACGTTCGAAACCCAGGCTCTCGCAGCAAGGACATATACCACCACTGTATTCAATTCGGCGGAATGACGGTGGGAGCTTTCGTTGAGTTTGGTTTGCGCGTTGACACTTCGTTCGGGCTTTTCGCGCCGACCGTGACGCCAGTGCGGATATGTAAAATTATGTCTATCGGCACCACCCCAATCAACTGCACTGCCCATATTACTCGTGCATTAAGCACAGACCCTTATAGCTTTACCATGGAGGTGACGCTGGGCTGAACACTTGTTACCCGAGCGCCTGGAAATCTGCCTGTTGCGCCGGCATTACGCCCTGACGGGGCTCGCTTGCCGGACCAAACACAATTTTCCTACAAAGTAACGCGTGTGCTGACTGTCAACGAATCAGCACTACGTATATAAAGTGCCCCGAACCCAGGACCATTCCGTCAGGGTCGTCCGAATGAGCTATTGACATAAACCGACTCAATTACGCATTTTGTTTCATTTGCGCAGGTTAGGGCTCAGGCGCAGCATGTCCAACCCGATATCCACCCAGCGCTCGGCCTCACCGGCCAGGGCGAAGCTGTCCGGCGCCAGCAGCCACTGATACAGGATCCCGTCGATATAGGCATGGATAGCCACCGCAGCTCTCTCGGGATCCAGGTCATCCGGCATTTGACCGCGTTTCATTGCATTGCGCAGGGACAGCGCGATTCGCACGTTACAGTCGAGGCTGACCTCGCGCCGCTGCTGGCGCAAGTCGCACATTTCATCGGTGAATTCGCACTTATGGAACAGAATCTCATTAATGCGGCGGGTTTTCGGGTCCAGGGCCACCTGCTGGAACAACCTCACCAGCAGCTTGCGCACGCACCCCAGCGGGTCGAGTTCCTCCTCGCTTTCGCTGGCGCGGGCCAACTCATCGAGCGGCTCATGCAAGGTATCGAGCATGGCCTGGAGCAAATCCGCCTTGTTGCTGAAATGCCAGTAGATCGCACCACGCGTCACACCGGCCAGCGTCGCGATGTCGGCCAGCGTCGTTCGCGCCACGCCGCGCTCGAAGAAGGCCTTTTCGGCCGCTTCAAGGATCTGGCTGCGAGTCTCCAGGGCTTCTTCTTTGGTACGACGTACCATGGCAGTAAACACCTCAATCAGGATGCGTAAGCAATGCGTAAGGATCGGTTGGATAACCTATGAGGCAGCGCCTGTCGGAACGCGTCCCCGGACTGCATCGGCCTTTGTCAGGCTTTTGTAAATACGGATGGTACGCAATTTGGCTGTTTACAAACAACCATGTACGTAAGTATATTTCTTAGCAACCTATTAATTGAATAATGCTCATTTTTTAACCTTCCACTTTTCGAGTGCGCCTGTTGCGCGCCTGGACCCGAGGATTTCCATGCAATTCAAGCCAGCTGTTACCGCTCTGGTCACTGCCATCGCCCTGGCATCGCTGCTCAGCGGATGCAACAAGGAAGAGGCTGCCCCTGCCCCTCCCCCTCCTCAGGTCGGCGTCGTAACCCTCAAGACTCAGCCTTTTACCCTGACCTCCGAATTGCCGGGCCGCACCAGTGCGTTCCGCGTCGCCGAAGTGCGTCCGCAGGTCAACGGCATCATCCTCAAGCGCCTGTTCAAGGAAGGCGCCGACGTCAAGGCCGGCCAGCAGCTGTACCAGATCGACCCGGCCGTCTATGAAGCGAACCTCAAGAGCGCCGAGGCCAACCTGCGATCCACCAAGTCGATCGCCGATCGCTACAAGCAATTGGTCGACGAGCAGGCCGTCAGCCGCCAGGAGTACGACACCGCCGTGGCCAACCGCCTGGAGTCGGAAGCGAACCTGCAGACGGCCCAGATCAACGTGCGCTACACCAAGGTCTACGCGCCGATTTCCGGTCGCATCGGGCGCTCCTCGGTCACCGAGGGTGCGCTGGTGAGCAATGGCCAGACCGACGCTCTGGCGACCATCCAGCAACTCGATCCGATCTACGTCGACGTGACGCAGAGTTCCGTCGAGCTGCTGAACCTGCGCCGTGAGCTGGAAAGCGGTCGCTTGCAGAAGGCTGGCGATAATGCCGCCATGGTCAAGCTGACGCTGGAAGACGGCAGCCAGTATCCCCATGAAGGCAAGCTGGAGTTCTCTGAAGTCTCGGTCGACCCGACCACCGGTTCCGTGACCTTGCGCGCCGTGTTCCCCAACCCTGAGCACACGTTGCTGCCGGGCATGTTTGTCCACGCGCAGCTGCAGGCCGGCGTGAACAGCGCCGCAATCCTGGCGCCGCAGCAAGGCGTGACCCGCGACCTCAAGGGCACGCCGACTGCGATGGTCGTGGGCGCGGACAACAAGGTCGAACTGCGTCAGCTCAAGGCCAGCCGTACCGTCGGCAGCCAGTGGCTGATCGAAGACGGCCTCAAGGCCGGTGATCGCCTGATCACCGAAGGGTTGCAGTACGTACGGCCAGGGGTGGAAGTCAAAGCCACCGAAGCCACCAACGTCGACGCAAAGAACCCGGCCCCCGCTCAGGCAGCTGACAAAGCCGCCGGCGGCAAAGGGGAGTAAACCATGTCGAAATTCTTTATCGACCGTCCGATCTTCGCCTGGGTGATTGCCCTGGTGATCATGCTGGTTGGAGCCCTATCGATCCTCAAGTTGCCGATCAACCAGTACCCGAGCATCGCGCCGCCGGCCATTGCGATCCAGGTGACCTACCCGGGTGCATCCGCACAAACCGTGCAGGACACCGTGGTGCAGGTCATCGAGCAACAGCTCAACGGCATCGACAACCTGCGTTATGTGTCGTCGGAAAGTAACTCCGACGGCAGCATGACCATCACCGCAACCTTCGAGCAAGGCACCAACTCCGATACCGCGCAGGTCCAGGTGCAGAACAAGCTGAACCTGGCCACTCCGCTGTTGCCGCAGGAAGTGCAGCAACAAGGCATCCGCGTGACCAAGTCGGTGAGAAACTTCCTGATGGTGATCGGCGTGGTCTCGCGCGATGGCAGCATGACTCGTGAGGACCTGTCCAACTACATCGTGTCGAACATGCAGGACCCGATCTCGCGCACCAAGGGCGTCGGCGACTTCCAGGTCTTCGGTGCCCAGTACGCCATGCGGATCTGGCTCGACCCGGCCAAGTTGAACAAATTCAACCTGAACCCGGTGGATGTGAGCAACGCGGTTTCCGCGCAGAACGTCCAGGTCGCGTCCGGCCAGCTCGGCGGCCTGCCTGCCCTGCCCGGCCAGCAGTTGAACGCCACCATCATCGGCAAGACCCGCCTGCAGACCGCCGAGCAGTTCAAGGCGATCCTGCTCAAGGTCAACCCGGACGGCTCGCAAGTGCGCGTCGGCGATGTCGCCGATGTGGCCCTGGGCGGCGAAAACTACAGTATCAACGCTCAGTTCAACGGCTTGCCGGCCTCCGGCCTGGCGGTGCGACTGGCGACCGGTGCCAACGCCCTCGACACGGCCAAGGCCCTGCGCCAGACCGTCGATGATCTCAAGCCATTCTTCCCGCAAGGCCTGGAAGTGGTATTCCCGTACGACACCACGCCAGTGGTGAGCGAATCGATCAAGGGCGTGATTGAAACCCTGATCGAAGCGGTCGCGCTGGTGTTCCTGGTAATGTTCCTGTTCCTGCAGAACTTCCGCGCCACCATCATCACCACGATGACGGTGCCGGTGGTACTGCTGGGTACTTTCGGGATCCTCGCCGCGTTCGGTTTCAGCATCAACACCCTGACCATGTTCGGCATGGTGTTGGCCATCGGCTTGCTGGTGGACGATGCCATCGTGGTGGTGGAAAACGTCGAACGGGTGATGAGCGAAGAAGGCCTGTCGCCCAAGGAAGCGACCAAGAAATCCATGGGCCAGATCCAGGGCGCCCTGGTGGGCATCGCCCTGGTGCTGTCGGCGGTACTCCTGCCGATGGCGTTCTTCGGCGGCTCCACCGGCGTGATCTACAAGCAGTTCTCCATCACCATCGTCTCGGCCATGGCCCTGTCGGTGCTGGTGGCCCTGATCTTCACCCCGGCCCTGTGCGCCACCATGCTCAAGCCAATCCCCAAGGGCGAGCACGGCACGCCGAAACGCGGTTTCTTCGGCTGGTTCAACCGCAACTTCGACCGTGGCGTCCGCAGCTACGAGCGTGGCGTGGGCAACATGCTCAAGCACAAGGCCCCGTACCTGCTGGCCTACGTGATCATTCTGGTCGGCATGGTCTGGCTGTTCACCCGCATCCCCACCGCGTTCCTGCCGGAAGAAGACCAGGGCGTGTTGTTCGCCCAGGTGCAGACACCGGCCGGCTCCAGTGCCGAGCGCACCCAGGTGGTGGTGGACAAGATGCGTGAGTTCCTGCTGCGTCCGAGCAAGGACGGCGGTGAAGGGGATGGCGTGGCCTCGGTGTTTACCGTAACCGGCTTCAACTTCGCCGGTCGTGGCCAGAGCTCCGGCATGGCGTTCATCATGCTCAAGCCGTGGGAAGAGCGAAACGCCGACAACACCGTATTCAAGATCGCCGGCCGCGCCCAGCAGCACTTCTTCACGTTCCGCGACGCGATGGTGTTTGCCTTCGCTCCGCCAGCGGTGATGGAATTGGGTAACGCCACCGGTTTCGACGTGTTCCTGCAGGACCGCGCCGGCATCGGTCACGAAAAGCTGATGGAGGCTCGCAACCAGTTCCTGGGCATGGCTTCGCAGAGCAAGGTCCTGACCCAGGTGCGTCCGAACGGTCTCAACGACGAGCCCCAGTACCAGTTGGACATCGATGACGAGAAGGCCAGTGCCCTGGGCATCACCCTTTCGGACATTAACAATACGCTGTCGATTGCCCTCGGCAGTAACTATGTCAATGACTTCATCGACCGTGGTCGGGTGAAACGCGTCTACGTTCAAGGCCGACCGGACGCGCGCATGAGCCCGGAGGACCTGAACAAATGGTACGTGCGCAACAGCGCCGGGACCATGGTGCCGTTCAGCGCCTTCGCCAAGGGCGAGTGGACCTACGGTTCGCCGAAACTGGCCCGTTACAACGGCGTGGAAGCGATGGAAGTCCTCGGTGCTCCGGCGCCAGGTTACTCCACGGGTGAAGCGATGGCCGAAGTCGAGGCCATTGCGCAGAAGCTGCCGGCGGGTGTCGGCATCTCCTGGACCGGCCTGTCGTACGAGGAACGCCTGTCGGGTTCTCAGGCGCCGGCTCTGTACGCGCTCTCGCTGCTGATGGTATTCCTCTGCCTGGCGGCGCTGTATGAAAGCTGGTCGATTCCGATCGCGGTCATGCTCGTGGTGCCGCTGGGGATCATCGGTGCCCTGCTGGCCACCAGCCTGCGCGGCCTGTCCAACGACGTGTACTTCCAGGTGGGTCTGTTGACGACCATCGGCCTGGCGGCGAAAAACGCCATCCTGATCGTCGAGTTCGCCAAGGAGCTCCATGAACAGGGCCGGACGCTGGTGGAGGCCGCGATCGAAGCCTGCAGGATGCGTCTGCGGCCGATCATCATGACGTCCCTGGCGTTCGTCCTCGGCGTCGTCCCGCTGGCCATTTCCACCGGCGCCGGCTCGGGCAGCCAGCACGCCATCGGTACCGGCGTGATTGGCGGTATGCTCACCGCGACCATCCTGGCAATCTTCTGGGTGCCATTGTTCTTCGTGACGGTGTCGTCAATCGGTCGACGTAAAAATATCGACCAGGACCACACTCCTGAAACTTCTAAAGAGGCTGGCCAATGAGCAAGTCGCTACTTTCCCTGACCATCGCCGCCGTCGTGCTCAGCGGATGCTCGCTGATTCCCGACTATCAGCGGCCCGAAGCACCGGTCGCGGCGCAGTACCCGCAAGGGCCGGCCTATGAGCCGGCCAAAGCACCCGGCCAGGCCGCCGCCGAGCAGGGCTGGAAACAGTTCTTCCACGACCCGGCACTGCAACAGCTGATCCAGGTCGCCCTGGAAAACAACCGCGACCTGCGCGTCGCGGCGCTGAACATCGACGCCTACGCCGCGCAGTACCGCATCCAGCGCGCCGACCTGTTCCCGGCAGTCTCGGCCACCGGCTCCGGCAACCGTCAGCGGGTGCCGGCACGCGCCTCGCAAACCGGTGAAGCGGCAATCAGCAGCTCCTACTCGGCGACACTGGGGATCAGCGCCTACGAACTGGACCTGTTCGGTCGTGTCCGCAGCCTGAGCGAGCAAGCGTTGCAAAGCTACTTCGCCACCGAAGAAGCCCGCCGCAGCACCCAGATCAGCCTGGTGGCCAACGTCGCCAACGCTTACCTGACCTGGCAGGCCGACAAGGAACTGCTCAAATTGACCCAGGATACCCTCGGCACCTATGAGCAAAGCCTGAAGCTGACCTCGCGCAGCGCCGAAGTCGGCGTGGCCTCGGCCCTGGACTTGAGCCAAGCCCGTACGGCGGTGGAAAACGCCCGCGTGCAACTGGCCCGCTACACCCGCCAGGTGGCCCAGGACGAAAACAGCCTGACCCTGCTGCTGGGCACCGGCCTGCCGGCCAACCTGCAGACACAACCGCTGAGCGCCGACCTGCTCAGCGAAGTGCCACCCGGCTTGCCCTCGGACCTGCTGCAACGGCGCCCGGACATCCTCCAGGCCGAACGCAACCTGCTCGCCGCCAACGCCAATATCGGCGCCGCGCGGGCCGCGTTCTTCCCAAGCATCAGCCTGACGGCCAATGCCGGCACCCTCAGCCCGGACCTGTCCGGCCTGTTCAAGGGCGGCTCGGGCACCTGGACCTTCGCTCCGCAGATCAACCTGCCGATCTTCAACGCCGGCAGCCTGCGGGCAAGCCTGGATTACGCGAAGATCCAGAAAGACATCAACGTCGCGCAGTATGAGCAGTCGATCCAGACCGCGTTCCAGGAAGTCTCCGACGGCCTGGCCGCGCGTCAGACCTACAACGAACAGTTGCAGGCACAGACCGACTTCGTCGCCGCCAACCAGGACTACTACCGCCTGGCCGAGCGTCGCTACCGTATCGGCGTCGACAGCAACCTGACTTTCCTCGACGCCCAGCGCCAGTTGTTCAGCGCGCAGCAATCGCTGATCACCGATCGCCTTGCGCAACTGACCAGCGAGGTCAATTTGTACAAGGCCCTGGGCGGCGGCTGGAATGCCGAGACGGGCAAGCGCGAACCGATCGCGGAGAAAGCGCCGGAGACGAAGTTGTTTTGATGGATGCTTGAACGTTGAACACGAAGCCCACCGAAAGGTGGGCTTTTTGTTTGCGCCTGATTCCCAGCCCCAACACAAATCAAATGTGGGGGGCGAGCCTGCTCGCGATAGCGGTCCTGTCGCCGACGAGTGTTTTGTTGATCGAGTACATATCCGTTGCTGCGGTAAGGGCTACTGGCGGTTTCGCTTTTACAGCGACTCACTTTTATGAAGCGTAAAAGTAAGCAAAACGCTTTTGCCCCACCACTCGGTGCCTCGCTAAGGCTCGGCATGCCCTCACTCCGGCATTGCTCCGTGGGCCCGCCGCGAAGGGCCATCCTTGGCCCAGGGCGGCTATCCCGGCATCCATGCCGGGATGCCCACTCCACAATGCCTGCGTTCGGCCAGCGTGGTTAACGGGGCGCCGGGATCAACGTCCACCGCGAGGCGAGGCGGCCTGATAGCCGACCTGGTTCTTGGTGAAACCGCGTTTCCTCCTGTGGGAGCGAGCCTGCTCGCGAAGCGGTTATTACATCCAGCATCTCCGTCACTGAAACTCCGCCATCGCGAGCAGGCTCGCTCCCACAGGAATCGCGTACGCTCGTTCGTTGTTTTGCCGTTCGATAATCGCCCGAAACCCGCAAATCGCAATTGAACCGATCCCGGGCGGCCCTTCACCATCGCTCGCACAAAACCAATAACAACAGGTTCGACGCCATGCTCCTACGCCCTGCACCGTCCGGCTGATCCTCAGCCACTTTAACCGTCCAGCCCCACCGTACCGCCTGCAACCCAAGGGTTGCGGCAACGACTCGCTTCGTCCACAGAAAAACAAGAGACACGCCCATGAAACCCACACAGCAAGTTTTCCCCAGCCTCATTGCCGTCGCGCTGTCCGGCGTAGCATTGCCAGTGTTGTCAGCGGAATCGGGGTTCGTCGAGGACGCCAAGGCCACGCTGAACCTGCGTAACTTCTATTTCAACCGCAACTTCGTCAACGACGCCGCCGCCCAAGGCAAGGCCGAGGAATGGACTCAAAGCTTCATCCTCGACGCCAAGTCCGGTTTCACCCAGGGCACGGTCGGTTTCGGCGTGGACGTGCTCGGCCTGTACTCGGTCAAGCTCGACGGCGGTCGCGGCACCGCCGGTACCCAGTTGCTGCCGGTGCACGACGACGGTCGTCCGGCCGATGACTTTGGTCGTTTGGGCGTGGCCCTCAAGGCCAAGGTCTCGAAGACTGAATTGAAAGTCGGCGAGTGGATGCCGGTGCTGCCGATCCTGCGTTCCGACGACGGCCGCTCCCTGCCGCAAACCTTCCAGGGCGGCCAGGTCACTTCCACCGAGATCAACGGCCTGAGCCTCTATGGCGGTCAGTTCCGTGGCAACAGCCCGCGCAACGACGCGAGCATGGAAGACATGTCGATGAACGGCCGCGGTGCCTTCACTTCGGACCGTTTCAACTTCGGCGGCGGCGAATACGCCTTCAACGAAAAACGCACCCAGGTCGGCGTCTGGTACGCGGAACTGTCCGACATCTACCAGCAGCAATATTTCAACCTGACCCACAGCCAACCCATGGGCGACTGGACCCTGGGCGCCAACCTGGGCTACTTCACCGGCAAGGAAGACGGCAGCGCCCTGGCCGGCGATCTCGACAACAAGACCGCGTTCGCCATGCTCTCCGCCAAGTACGGCGGCAACACCTTCTATGTCGGCCTGCAGAAAGTCGGCGGCGATGACGCCTGGATGCGCGTCAACGGCACCAGCGGCGGGACCCTGGCGAACGACAGCTACAACTCCAGCTACGACAACGCCAAGGAAAAATCCTGGCAACTGCGCCATGACTTCAACTTCGCCGCCGTCGGCGTGCCGGGCCTGACCCTGATGAACCGCTACATCAGCGGCGACAACGTGCACACCGCCACCGTCGATGACGGCAAGGAATGGGGCCGCGAGACTGAGCTGGCTTATACCGTGCAGAGCGGTGCGCTGAAGAGTCTCAACGTGAAGTGGCGCAACTCGACGATGCGCCGGGACTTCAATACCAATGAGTTCGATGAGAACCGGTTGATTGTCAGCTATCCGATCAGCTTGTTGTGAAGCCGAAGCGGAGGGTCAGTTGGGATGGATGTCGGCTGATCCACCGCTTTCGCGAGCAGGCTCGCTCCCACACCGGATCTTCGGTGGTCATCGAATCTTCATACGACATAAATTCATTGTGGGAGCGAGCCTGCTCGCGAAGGCATCATCTCATCCAACATCGATGCGAGCTGACCTACGCCTTCGCGAGCAGGCTCGCTCCCACAGGGGATTGGGGGTGGTCTCAGGTTCGTGATTCGGTGCCCAGTTCATCCCAGACGGATTCGGCCAGGTGGAAGGTGGCGTTGGCCGCCGGGATGCCGCAGTAGATGGCGCTCTGCATGATCACTTCCTTGATCTCGCTGCGGCTCACGCCGTTGTTGGCGGCGGCGCGCAGGTGCAGCTTGAGTTCTTCGTTGCGGTTCATGCCGATCAGCATGGCGATGGTGATCAGGCTGCGGGTATGGCGCGGCAGGCCCGGGCGGGTCCAGATGTCGCCCCAGGCGTGGCGGGTGATCATCTCCTGGAATTCGCTGTTGAATTCGGTCAGTGCATTGAGGCTGCGGTCGACGTGGGCATCGCCCAGCACTGCGCGGCGTACTTGCATGCCTTCGTCGTAACGTTGTTTCTCGTCCACAAAAAACTCCTCAGGCGCGGCCAGTATCAAGCAGGAAATCCAGTACCCGCGCGCTGAACGCGGCGCCGGCCTGGACGTTGGACAAGTGCGCGGCATGAAACTCGGCGTATTCGGCACCCTCGACCCGCTCTTGGATGAAACGTCCGCCCGCTGGCGGCGTCACGGCATCTTCGGTGCCAGCGATCACCAGCAGTGGCACACGGATCAGCGATAGCTGCTCACGAAAATCGGCGTCGCGTACTGCGGCGCAGTTGGCCGCATAGCCTTGGGGCGAGGTCGCCGCCAGCATGTCGGTAATTTTTTCCGCCGTCGCCGGATGGGCCTTGGCGAAATCCGGCGTGAACCAGCGGGCAATCGACGCATCACGCAACGCCACCATCGCCGCCTTGCCATCACGCAGCACGGTTTCGATGCGCGGGTTCCACATCGAAGGGTCGCCGATCTTCGCGGCGGTGTTGCATACCACCAGTTTGTGCAGGCGCTCGCCGGCGTTGATTCCCAGCCATTGGCCGATCAGGCCACCCATTGAAAGGCCGCAGAAATGCACCTTGTCGATATCCAGCGCATCAAGCATCGCCAGCACGTCGCGGCCCAGCTGTTCGATGCTGTAGGGGCCCTCGGTGACCAGCGACCGGCCGTGACCACGGGTGTCGAAACGCAAGACCCGAAAGTGTTCACTGAACGCCGCGACCTGCTCGTCCCACATATGCAAATCGGTACCCAAAGAGTTGGAGAGCACCAGCACCGGGGCGGCCTGCGGCCCGTCCAATCGCCGCTCATCAAAACAATAGCTCAGATCGCCCTCGGCGAGTTTGACCAATCCCACAACAATCTCCTTTCAGGCATTCAAGGCAAGGTGTTCGGCCACCGCTCGGGCAACCCAGGCCTGGGCTTGTCCGAGGTAGTGGGCCGGGTCGAGCAGATGATCAAGCTCGGTCGCGGATAACTGCGCGGTGACCTGGGGTTCTTCCCCCAGCACCTCGCGCAAATGCCGTTGTTCGGCCACCGCGCGCTTGCAGCATTGCTCCAGCAGATGATGCGCGGTGTCGCGACCAACCCGCTGGGCCAGGACGATGCTGACGGCTTCGGCCAGCACCAACCCTTGGGTCAGTTCCAGGTTACGGGCCATGCGCGCCGTATCCACTTCCAACCCTTCGGCCAGCAGTCGCGCCTGTTGCAGCGCGCCGGACACCAGGCAGCAGATGTCCGGCAGGGTTTCCCATTCGGCGTGCCACAGGCCGAGGCTGCGCTCATGTTCCTGGGGCATGGCGCTGAACAGCGTCGACAACAAACCGGGCACCCGCGTCGCAGCGCCGATCAACACCGCCGCGCCCACCGGGTTGCGCTTGTGGGGCATGGTCGACGAACCGCCCTTGCCCGGCGCCGAAGGTTCGAACGCCTCGCCTGCCTCGGTCTGCATCAACAGGCTGACGTCGCGCCCCAGTTTGCCCAGGCTGCCGGCGATCAAGCCCAGCACCGCGCCGAACTCCACCAAGCGATCGCGCTGGGTGTGCCAAGGCTGCTCCGGCAGGTTCAGTTGCAGCTCGGCGGCCAAGGCTTCGGCCACCGGCAGCGCCTGCTTCCCCAGGGCGGCAAGGGTCCCGGAGGCGCCGCCAAATTGCAGTACCAACAGGCGTGGCTTGAGTTCCCGCAAGCGCTGGCGACTGCGCGTGACGGCCCCCAGCCAGCCGGCGATTTTCATCCCCAGGGTGACCGGCGTGGCGTGTTGCAGCCAGGTACGCCCGGCCAGCGGCGCGGCGGCGTAACGTTCGGCTTGTCGAGCCAGGGTGACAGCCAGTTGCGCCAGCTCACCTTCGATCAGTCCGAGCGCCTGGCGCAGTTGCAGCACCAAGCCACTGTCCATCACGTCCTGGCTGGTTGCGCCCAAGTGCACGTAGCGTTCGGCCTCGGCGCTCTCGGCAGCGATGCGCTTGCCCAACGCCTTGACCAGCGGGATCGCAGAATTGCCGGCACTGGCAATCGCTTCGCTCAACGCTGAAAAGTCGTACAGCTGGGCGCGACAGGCATTCCCGATCGGCGCCACCGCCTCCTGGGGGATCAGCCCAACCTGCGCCTCGGCCCGGGCCAGCGCCGCCTCAAAGTCGAGCATCGCCTGCACACGCCCCGCATCGCAAAACACTTCGCGCATGTCGCGGGCGGTGAAGTAGGCATCGAACAGCTGATTGCCCGGTCGTTCGCTCATAAACAGTCCTTCGAAAAATGGATGCCTTTATGGCCGGATATTCCTGTGGCGAGGGGATTTATCCCCGCTGGGCTGCACAGCAGCCCCAAACAGCCGACTCGATCTGCCTGACACACCGAGTTGCGGATCAGGGGCGCTTCGCACCCCAACGGGGATAAATCCCCTCGCCACAATGAATCAACCAAGCCTTTAAAGATCGTGGTGCAAATACGCTGGCTGTTTTGGCAGGCGCAAGCTGAACAGGAACGCAACGACCATCATCACCGTGACATACCAATAAAAAGCGTTTTCCATGCCCTGGGCTTTCAGGCTCAAGGCAACGTACTCGGCCGAACCGCCAAAAATCGCGTTTGCCACCGCATAGGCCAACCCTACTCCCAGCGCCCGCACTTCTGGTGGAAACATTTCGGCTTTCACCAGACCGCTGATGGAGGTGTAGAAGCTGACGATCGCCAAGGCAAAAGTGATCAGGACAAACGCCAGGAACGGGTTGCTGGTGCCCTTGAGCGTCAGCAGGATCGGCACGGTGCACAACGCCCCCAGGCCGCCGAACCAGAGCATGGAGTTACGCCGGCCGATCTTGTCTGCGAGCATGCCGAACAGCGGTTGCATGCACATGTAGAGAAACAGCGCGCCGGTCATGATGTAACTGGCGGTCTTGGCATGCAGGCCGGCGGTGTTCACCAGGTACTTCTGCATGTAAGTGGTGAAGGTGTAGAAAATCAGCGAACCGCCGGCGGTGTAGCCCAGCACGGTGATGAACGCAGCCTTGTGGTCGCGAAACAACGCGGCGATGCTGCCAGCGTCTTTGTTTTCGCGCATTTCCTTGCTGGTGGTTTCCTTCAGGGACCGGCGCAGGAACAGGGAAATCAACGCCGCGGCGGCGCCCACCACGAACGGGATTCGCCAACCGTAAGCGCGCAGTTCGTCTTCGCTGAGAAACTGCTGCAGGATCACCACCAGCGACACCGCCAAAAGTTGTCCGCCGATCAGCGTCACGTACTGGAACGAGGCAAAAAAGCCGCGTTGCCCCTTGAGGGCGACTTCGCTCATGTAGGTCGCAGTCGTGCCGTACTCGCCGCCCACCGACAGGCCTTGCAGCAGGCGAGCGAACAACAGCAGCACCGGCGCCCAGACGCCGATGTCCTTGTAGGTGGGCAGGCAGGCGATGAGCAACGAGCCGAAGCACATCATCATCACCGAGATCATCATTGAATTCTTGCGCCCGTGACGGTCCGCTACCCGGCCGAAAATCCAGCCGCCAATGGGCCGCATCAGGAACCCGGCGGCGAATACCCCCGCCGTGTTGACCAGTTGCACGGTCGGATTGTCCGATGGGAAAAACGCCGGGGCGAAATAAATCGCGCAGAACGCATAGACGTAGAAGTCGAACCATTCGACCAGGTTGCCGGATGAGGCACCGACGATGGCGAAGATGCGCTTGCTGCGTTCTTCGCCGGTGTAATGGCTGATTGGGGTGGTCATGGGTTAATCACTCGTTGGGGACTGACGAAGTCTAGACATACTTCGTAACACTCCCGTTCCACAGTCTTGCCACCTATGGCGAGGGAGCTTGCTCCCGCTCGGCTGCGCAGCAGTCGCAAAACCAGGCCCGGCGCTGTTTTGGATGCACCGCGTCGCCTGCCATGGGCTTGCTGCGCAAGCCAGCGGGAGCAAGCTCCCTCGCCACGGGGGTTTTCACTCAGTAATCGAAGAACACTGTCTCGGCATCCGTGCCCTGGAGAATCACGTTCCACTGGTAAACACCCGACGCATCGGGCCTGGCCACGATGGTGTCGCGACGCCCCTCGGGTACGCAGGCCAGCAACGGGTCAGCTTCGTTGGCGGGTTCGTCGGCGAAATAGATGCGCGTCAACAGATGCTTGACCAACCCGCGAGCAAATACCAGCACGACAAGATGCGGCGCCTGGGTCGTACCGCCCAACCCCGGCACGGTGCCCGGCTTGATGGTGGTGAAGCGGAACCGCCCTTCGGCATCCACCGGCACCCGGCCGAAACCGTCGAAATGCGGGTCCAGCGGTTTGTCCTGATCGTCTTCCGGGTGAGCGTATTTACCGGCGGCGTTGGCCTGCCAGACTTCCAGCATGGCGTCGTTGACGAACTGGCCGTTGCCGTCGATCACTTGCCCGGTGATCGCCACGCGCTGGCCGAGCGTCTGGGCGTCGGTCAGGTCTTCGCGGTTCAGCCACGTCAGGCCGATGTGGTAGTAAGGGCCGACGGTGTGGGACGTAGTGGCGTTGAGCGTCATCTTATTTCTCCATCGGCGTGGCTTCGCGGCCGCGCAAGACGATGTCCCAGCGATAACCGAGGGCGTAGTGAGGAATGGTTTTTTCCAGGTCGAAACTGGCGATCAAGCGTTCCTTGGCACGGCTGTCCGGCACGCAGTTGTAGATCGGGTCGTATCCCAGCAACGGATCACCGGGGAAATACATCTGTGTGACCAGGCGTGTCAGGATGCTCGGCCCGAACAATGAAAAATGGATATGCGCCGGGCGCCAGGCGTTGTGGTGGTTGCCCCACGGATAGGCGCCGGGCTTGATGGTCTGGAACTGATAGCCGCCATCGGCATCGGTCACGGTGCGACCGGTGCCGGTGAAGTTCGGGTCCAGCGGCGCATCGTGGTTGTCACGGTCGTGGTTGTAGCGACCGGCGGCGTTGGCCTGCCAGATCTCGATCAGGATGCCCGGTACCGGCTCGCCGTGCTCATCGAGCACGCGCCCGTGAATGATGATCCGTTCACCGAGCGGCTCACCGGCATGCTGGGCGGTCAGGTCATGGTCCTTCTCCTGAAGACGATCGGCACCTACGGTCGGCCCGGTGATTTCCGACAATGAATGGGGCAGGTACACCAACGGCTTGGACGGCGAGCGCAGGTTGGTGGACTGGTACGGCGGGTGCAGATACTCCGGCTGAGTGCCCACTTGAGGGCGACGGTAACCAGGCTTGTCAGTCATGCAGCATTCCTCGGTTTCTTATTGGTAGGACGACCCGTCAGACGCGTTCGATAGCCAGCGCCAGACCTTGGCCGACGCCAACGCACATGGTCGCCAGGCCTTTCTTGCCGCCGGTCTTTTCCAGATGATGCAGCGCTGTCATTACCAGCCGCGCCCCGCTCATGCCCAGTGGATGGCCCAAGGCAATGGCTCCACCGTTCGGATTGACGTGCGGAGCATCGTCCGCCAGCCCAAGATCGCGCAACACCGCCAGGCCCTGGCTGGCAAAGGCTTCGTTAAGCTCGATCACGTCAAAATCGGCGACCGCCAGGCCCAGGCGCTCAGTCAGTTTGCGCACCGCCGGCACCGGGCCGATGCCCATCACCCGTGGCGCGACGCCGGCGCTGGCCATGCCCAGCACTCTGGCTCTGGGGGTCAGGCCGTGTTTCTTCACCGCTTCGGCGGACGCGAGGATCAGCGCCGCCGCCCCGTCATTCACGCCCGAGGCGTTGCCGGCGGTCACGGTCTTGTCCGGGCCGTTGACCGGTTTGAGTCGGCCCAAGGTTTCCAACGTGGTGTCGGCGCGTGGATGCTCGTCCTGCTCGACCACCGTTTCGCCCTTTTTGTGGGCGATGCGAACCGGCACGATTTCCTCGGCAAAAAATCCCGCCGCCTGGGCCGCCGCCGCACGCTGCTGGCTGCGCACGGCAAAGGCGTCTTGATCTGCGCGGGACACCGCGTAGTCATCCGCCACGTTATCAGCGGTCTGCGGCATTGCATCAACGCCGTACTGGGCTTTCATCAGCGGGTTGATGAAGCGCCAACCAATGGTCGTGTCCTCCAGCTTCATGTTGCGTGAGAACGCCGCATCGGCCTTGCCCATCACGAACGGCGCGCGGGACATCGATTCGACGCCGCCGGCGATGGCCAGCTCCATTTCGCCGCTGGCAATGGCACGAAACGCCGTGCCGATAGCGTCCATGCCCGAGGCGCAGAGGCGGTTGACCGTCACGCCGGGGATGCTCTCCGGCAGCCCGGCCAGCAACAAGGCCATGCGCGCGACGTTGCGGTTGTCTTCACCGGCCTGGTTGGCGCAGCCGAGGAACACTTCGTCCACCGCGCGCCAATCCACCGATGGGTTGCGTTCCATCAGCGCCTTGATCGGCACGGCCGCCAGGTCATCGGCACGCACCGCGGACAGGCTGCCGCCGAACCGGCCGATGGGGGTTCGAATCGCATCACAGATAAAAACGTCGCGCATTCAGGCTTCTCCTGGAGTCTGGCCGTGGGCCGCAGCGGTACGGGCCTCAAGGTCGCGCAATGCGCGCAACTCGACCTCGGTCGGTTCGGCGGTGGTCTGCACCTGGTCGGCGAAACGGATCGCCCAGCCGGTGGCGGCAATGACTTGCTCACGGGTCACCCCGGGGTGCAGCGAAGTGACCACGAACTCATGGCTGCCGGCTTCCGGTTCCATGATGCACAGGTCAGTGATGATCCCTACGGGGCCAGCGCCCGGCAGGCCGAGGCGCTTGCGCGAATCACCGCCTTCGCCGTGACCGACCGAGGTGATGAAGTCCAGCTTGTCGACAAACGAACGCGCCGATTGCTTGAGGATGATCAGCACACTTTTCGCCGAGCCGGCAATTTCCGGCGCGCCACCGGCACCCGGCAAGCGGACTTTCGGCTGATGATAATCGCCGACCACCGTGGTGTTGATGTTGCCGAAACGGTCCACCTGGGCCGCGCCGAGAAAGCCGACGTCGATGCGCCCGCCCTGCAGCCAGTAGCGAAAAATCTCACCGGTGGGTACGACGGTGTCCGCGGTTTCCGCCAGTTCACCGTCGCCGATGGACAGCGGCAATACGCTGGGCTTGGCGCCGATCGGACCGGATTCGTAGATCAGGACGACATCAGGCGACGAAGTCAGCCGCGCCAGGTTGGCCGCTTTCGACGGCAGGCCGATGCCAACGAAACACACGGCGTTGTTCTTCAGCCGACGGGCCGCGGCGACGGTCATCATCTCATTGGTGGAATAAGTCATGGTTTCACCTGCGAAGCGGCCGCCAGCCGGGCCTGGAATTCACTGAAGTCCCTGGTGCCATGGATGTACTCGTCAATCCATGCGGTAAATGTCTCACGGTCCCGGGCGATAGGATCCCACGCCTGGTAGAAACGATTGTCACGCTCGGTGTAGCCGTGAGCGTAGGACGGATGCGCGCCACCCGGTACATGACATACCGCGCTCAAGGCCCAGGTAGGCAGCACGCAGGCGTTCATCGGCGCGTTCAGGTCGTCGACGATTTCTTCCACGGTGACGATGCAACGCTTGGCCGCCAGGGCCGCTTCTTTCTGCACACCGAGGATGCCCCACAGCAACACGTTGCCCTTGCGGTCGGCCTTCTGTGCGTGGATCACGGTAATGTCCGGTCGCACCGACGGCACGGCGGCAAGCACTTCCCCGGTGAAGGGACAGGTGACGCTCTTGATCAGCGGATTGACCTTCGGCAGGTCGGAGCCGGCGTAGGCCCGAAGTACTGCGAACGGCAGGCCGGAGGCGCCGGCAACGTAGGCATTGGCCAGGTCGGCGTGGCTGTGCTCCTCGATTTCCAGCGGATGCGGCCATTGCTTTTCGACCGCATCGCGCAGCCGGTGCAAGGAACCCACGCCAGGATTGCCGCCCCAGGAAAAAATCAGTTTGCGAGCACAACCGGCGCCGATCAACTGGTCGTAGATCAGGTCAGGCGTCATGCGCACCAGGGTCAGGTTCTTCTTGCCCTGACGAATGATTTCATGACCCGCCGCCGTCGGGATCAGGTGCGTGAAGCCTTCGAGCGCGACGGTATCGCCGTCGTTGACGAACTGCTTCACCGCGTCGTGCAGCGAAAGGATTTCAGCCATGGGGCAGGCTCCCGTTATCCAGTAGACCGACATGAAGAAAGAGGCGCGAGGACCAGCGCCTGGGTGAATGAAGATTAAGCCGGGGAAAAACGCCAAACAATCCGATAATCGACAGAGTGTTCGTTTATCGAACAGATTGTTGCGTAGCTATCGATTTACTCTGTCCTGAAACAACGCAGGGCCTGTGGCGAGGGAGCTTGCTCCCGCTGGGCTGCAAAGCAGCCCCCAAAAAACAGGGCCGCTTCGCGCCCCGGCGGGAGCAAGCTCCCTCGCCACAGGTGCAGATTCAGCTTCAGAGAAAAAGTCAGGTCGCATCCGCATGGCTGACCATGCCTTTGATAACGACCGCCGCGGTCGCCAATGCCGCTGGAATCACCAGCGCGGTCAGGACCTGTTCGAAGTTCCAGCCCAACCCCAACAACGTCGCGCCCATCCACGCGCCAAGAATTGCGCCGAACCGGCCGATGCCCAGCATCCACGACACCCCGGTGGCCCGGCCCTGGGTTGGGTAGAAGCGCGCCGCCAGGGACGGCATCGCCGATTGCGCGCCGTTGACGCACATGCCGGCCACCAGCACCAGGGTGGCGAGCAAGGTAATGTTGCCCAGACTCTGCCCCACTGCGTAGGCAAATATCCCGGCCATCAGGTAGAAAATGCCGATGACCTTGTGCGGATTGAAGCGGTCCATCGCCCAACCCACCCCGACGGCACTCAATACGCCGCCAAACTGAAACAGCGCGCCGATGAACGCCGCCTGCTCCATGCTCGCGCCGCTGTCGCGCATCAGCGTCGGCAGCCAACTGGTCAGCAGATAGACAATCACCAGCCCCATGAAATACGTCAGCCACAACAACAACGTGCCGGCGCTGTAGGTACCGGAGAAGATTACCGCCAGCACGTTGCGCGCTTTTACGGTCTTTTGTTCGGGCACGCTGAAGCTGGCCGCCTGGGCGATGGTCGGCGGGTCGATCGGCGCCAGGGTCTTGCGCACCTTGTCGGTACCACGGTTACGCACCACCAGGTAACGCGCCGACTCCGGCAGCCAGAACACCAGCACCACCGCCAGGATCAACGGCAGCACGCCGCCGATCAGCAGCAAGCTGTGCCAGCCGAACGCCGGTATCAGCTTGGCGGAGATGAAACCGCCGCCGGCCATACCCAGGTTGAAGCCGCAGAACATGCTGGTGACCAGCAGGGACTTCTTGCGTTCCGGGGTGTATTCCGAGAGCAAGGTCGTGGCATTCGGCATCCCGGCCCCCAATCCCAGGCCGGTCAGAAAACGCAGCACCAGCAGTTGGTCGACGTTGGTACAGAAGGCCGAGGCCAGGCTGAAAGCGCCGAACAACACGACCGCCCCCACCAATACGATTTTTCGTCCGAAACGGTCAGCCAATGGGCCGGAACCCAGTGCGCCGAATACCATGCCGATCAGCGCTGCGCTCATCACCGGGCCAAGACTGGCCCGATTGATGCCCCAATCCTGGGAAAGCGCCGGGGCGATGAATCCCATGGCCGCGGTGTCGAGGCCATCGAGGAAAACGATCAGGAAACAGAGAATGACCACTCGCCATTGGTAACGAGAAATGGGCTGGGCATTGATGAAGGACTGCACATCGAGGCAGGTGCCTACGGAGGTCTGGGGCTGGTTCATTTTATTTTTATTCCACGCAAGAAACGCCAGATGACGCTGCGCGACATTAATGAGCCCGGGCAAATACCGTCAATTCACCGAAGCGGAGTGTGTGCGTTTATCGAACAGCTTAAGTGAACAGTTGCGCGCTCAGGTCCCGGCTGGCCCCGAGCAGGCCAGGCAAAAAGCGCTGCTCCAGCTCGTTGCGGCTGACCCGTCCGGCATGGGTGCTGACGTTCAGGGCCGCCACCACCTGGCCCGAAGCATCGTATACCGGCACGGCAATCGAGCGCAGGCCCTGTTCCAGTTCCTGATCGACAATGCACCAACCCTGCTGCCGGACCTGTTGCAGGCATTCGAGCAGCGCCTCGGGCGTGTGCAGGGTGCGGCTGGTCTTGGCCTGCAGGTCGGCATGCTCGAGATAATCGCGCAGCGACGCGTCATCCAGTGCCGCCAGCAGGATCCGGCCCATCGACGTGCAATAGGCTGGCAGGCGGCCACCGACGGACAGGTCCACCGAAATCAGCCTTTGAGTCGTGGCCGACCGGGCAATGTAAAGGATGTCATCGCCTTCCAGCGTCGCCATGTTGCAGGCCTCGTGCAGCTGTTCGCTCATGCGGTCCAGGTACGGTTGGGCAGAAACCGCCAGCGGTGTCGACGACAGATAGGCATGGCCCAGGGTCAGCACTTTGGGCAACAGCGAATAAGTCCGTCCGTCGGTGGTGGCGTAGCCGAGCTTGATCAACGTGTGCAGGCAGCGCCTCACCGCCGCGCGGGGAATTTCGGTGCGGTGGCTGATCTGGGCGATGGTCAGGTGACGCTTGCGCTCCTGGAATGCCTGGACCACGGCCAGTCCACGGGCCAGCGAGGTCATGAAGTCCGGGTCACCGGTCAGGGCCTGGATCCGCTTGGCCGGCGAAGCGACGATCGGCGGCGCTACTGAAGTGAAGGCGTTGCGCAATTGGTCGTTCATCTCTGGTTCTCCCGGAATGACGGCTATTACAAGCGGCTGCCCGTCGGACAGACAAGTGTCGACCCATCAACACCGTGCGATTATCGAACCGGCGGTCGATAATCGCAATCAGCACGCACCTGCCAGTCTTGCCGTTTTTTGCGTTTTTCCAGCAAGCACCTTGGACGACGAACTTGAACAGCGACAAAGAATAATGAACTTGTCATATGAAAATGACGTCAGGATATCGACACTTGTGATACGTGCCGCACAACTAGCAACACTTATGCGATATTGATTCACACCGGTAACCCGGTACTTTAACTTTGCTAGTGTTATTGCGGCGGACCGCTATAATGCGCGTCAGTGGCGGATCGGCCAATGGCTTCCGCGGGCACAATGGTTTTGTTGTGTCAGTACCCTGGCCGCGTCTCCCGTATCGGCAATATGCGAAACCCTGATGCTACGTCAGCTATCAGCTCTGGTGCCGTGGCCGTCTGCATCGCGTACATGCAGTGCGTATCACCAGATCAATTTCAATTCATTAGGTAATCATGTGACGAAAGACGAACTGCGCGCGGAACTTGAGCGCCAGGAACAACGTTACAAGGAAGTTTACGGCGGAGAAATCACCACCTACGCCGCGCAACCTGAACCGGAACGCAAACCCTGGCGCAAACGCGCCACTGTTCAGGACCAGGCGTTCAGCCAGGAACTGCAAAAGATGGAAAAAGAACTCAAGGCCGAGGAAGAATGATTCTCCGGGCTTGAGTTCCGTAGCGTGTCCGGCCACACCCTGGTCGGACGCCGATAGCGAGGGCCCGCCAAAAGCGGGCCGTCATTCTCTGCACCATCGGTCGGCGGGCATTCACCGCTGATTTTCTTTTTCAGATTTTCAGGCGCCCGCCCCAGCCCCTTCGCGCCCTGCGCAGAACCTTGCCAGCCGGCATTTTCATCCCGAAATCAAAGGGTTGCCCAGCCTATTCAAAACCCCGGCCTGCACGGCTTCCTGCCGGTTATTTCGTTGAAGAATGTTACCGATGAGCAGTCGATGCATCGATTAGCGAGGTTTTCTGGCATAATCGCGCCCCCTTATGACCGGGTCAGAAAACCTTCATGATCGATTTATTCAGCGGACTGGATGCTTGGGTGCTCGTGAGCCTCTTGCTCGCCCTGGCTTTTGTCCTCGCCTTCGAGTTCATCAACGGCTTTCATGACACCGCTAACGCGGTTGCCACTGTTATCTACACCAAAGCCATGCCGCCTCACCTGGCGGTGTTCTTTTCCGGTGTGTTCAATTTCCTCGGCGTACTGCTGGGTGGCGTGGGGGTGGCGTACGCCATCGTTCACCTGTTGCCCGTGGAGCTGCTGATCAATGTGAACACCGGACACGGCTTGGCCATGGTGTTCTCGCTGCTCGCGGCGGCCATCACCTGGAACCTCGGCACGTGGTACTTCGGTATCCCGGCGTCCAGCTCCCATACGCTGATCGGCTCGATCCTCGGCGTGGGCCTGGCCAATGCGCTGATCAACGATATCCCGTTGGCCGACGGGGTGAACTGGCAGAAAGCGATCGATATCGGCGCCTCCCTGGTGTTCTCGCCGATGGCCGGCTTCCTGATCGCGGCCCTGGTGTTGCTCAGCCTGAAATGGTGGCGCCCGCTGTCGAAGATGCACAAGACGCCGGAACAGCGCCGCAAGATCGACGACAAGAAACATCCGCCGTTCTGGAATCGCCTGGTACTGGTGATTTCCGCCATGGCCGTCAGCTTCGTCCACGGCTCAAACGATGGCCAGAAAGGCATCGGCCTGATCATGCTGGTGTTGATCGGTATCGTACCCGCACAGTTCGTACTCGACCTGAACAGCACTACCTACCAGATCGAGCGCACCCGCGACGCGACGTTGCACCTTAGCCAGTTCTACAAGCGCAACAACGAGTCGCTGGGTGAATTCCTGGCCTTGGGCAAGAGCGTCGAAGGCGACCTGCCGGAGAAATTCCGCTGCAACCCGCAGCAGACCGAACCGACCATCAATGCGCTGCTCGACACCCTCAAAGGCGTGGCGGATTACCACTCGCTGCCGTCGGAAAGCCGCATCGAAGTGCGCCGCTACCTGCTTTGCCTGGACGACACGGCGAAAAAGGTCGGCAAGTTGCCTGGCCTGGCAGCCCGTGAAAAAGACGACCTGAACAAGCTGCGCAAGGACCTGACCGCGACCACCGAATACGCCCCGTTCTGGGTAATCCTGGCGGTTGCCCTGGCCCTCGGCCTGGGCACCATGGTCGGCTGGAAGCGCGTGGTACTGACCATCGGCGAGAAGATCGGCAAGCAAGGCATGACCTACGCCCAAGGCATGTCGGCGCAGATCACCACGGCCTGCATGATCGGTGCAGCGAATATCTTCAGCCTGCCGGTTTCCACCACCCACGTGCTGTCTTCCGGCGTGGCGGGCACGATGGTGGCCAACAAGAGCGGCCTGCAGGGCGGCACGGTCCAGACCATCCTGCTGGCCTGGGTGCTGACCCTGCCAGCGACGGTGGGCCTGTCGGCGGCACTGTTCTGGCTGGCGTCGAAGGCCATCGGCAGCTGAGTTTCAGCGGCTCGTGAAAAAGGTGCGTTCCTTGCGGTTCGCACCTTTTTTATGCCCTGACATTGAACAACTTGTGGGAGCGAGCCTGCTCGCGAAAGCGGAGTATCAGCCACTGGGTGGATGACTGATACTCCGCCTTCGCGAGCAGGCTCGCTCCCACAGTGGTTTTGTGTTGGTCTGGAAATTCGCCCCAAAAAAAAGGGCGACCGAAGTCGCCCAAATGCCTTGCGTGCTCGTTGTAGCCGGAAAGACCTACGGCTTTTTGCGCTTGTGTGCGTCTTTCCAGATGAATAATCCAAACCCTGCGAAAAACACGAACATGAGGCCGACCGTCAACACACCGGCAAACACCACATTATCGATAAACATGACTGGCCTCCTGGTCTTGCCCCTGTTGCGATGGGATCAAGTTAACCGATCAGGCCTGGAGGAAAATTGACCGGGGTCAATAACGCTCGCGACGGAGCGCAAAGGAAGGGTGATAACTGATCCATATCAATGGATCGAGGGGGTTCAGCGCTTTTTCGGTTTGTTTTTCGATTTTTTCTTCGGCTTGCCCAAGGGCATGGCCTGCTCGAAGGCCTGGCGGACTTCATTGAGACGTTTTTCGTTGAGGTCGTGAACGCGCTTTGCGCGCTCTGCACCGAGATCAATCAGTTTGTCTTCTTGGCTCATGCTGTGTCGACATCGTACGGTGAGTGGCGGATGCGTCCATGATGCGGGTTACCGGTTGCGTTGACCAGCCAGCGACGTCGACGAGACCTCAGATCTGGATGTCCACCCATAGGCCCTGGCGCTCTTCGCCCTCGACGAGCGGAACGACCGGCACGGTGTTGTCGGCGTTCAGTTCCGTGCCCGGAACAGCCAGATGTTCTTCGGGATCCTCGTCGGCTTCGCGGCGGCGCCGGTTGCGCTCCTGCTGGCGACGCTGCTCTTCGCGCAGCAACAGAGCGGCCTCCTCCGGGTCACCCTTTTGCAGGTCGATGGTGCTTTCGTTGGAGCTTTGTTGTACCGGGACCACGGGAGGAATATCCGGTCGCGGGCGGATCGGATCCTGCTGAGCGGTGATGGGTACGGCGCTCAAGGGGAGCATGGGTGGCAACATAAAGGTCTCCTGTCTTCAGGTTGTCGGCGGCGGCGAGGACAGCTTGAACCGCTGGTCTGAAACTTGTGAGCTGGTTGGCATTACGCGGGGCGAGGACACAAGCTTGTTTGATCGCAGAACACGCTTAAGTTCCGTTGGGCCGGTTGATGGGCAAGCCGTCACGAGCGCTGGTTACGTGCGTAAATCCTTTGGTCTGACGCGTCATTCCGTTAAGATAGCCGGCTTTTTCACGGCGGGAGTCAGGCAGCATGGCGCAGCAGTATCAACCGGGGCAACGCTGGATCAGTGACAGCGAAGCCGAGCTGGGTTTGGGCACCGTTCTGGCACAGGACGGCCGCTTGTTGACCGTGCTCTACCCGGCCACTGGCGACACTCGCCAGTACGCGCTACGGAATGCGCCCCTCACCCGCGTGCGGTTTTCGCCGGGCGACGTGATCACTCACTTCGAAGGGTGGAAAATGACCGTGCGCGAAGTCGATGACGTCGACGGGCTGCTGGTCTACCACGGCCTCAACGGGCAGAACGAAGTCGTCACGCTGCCGGAAACCCAACTGTCGAACTTCATCCAGTTCCGCCTGGCCAGCGATCGCCTGTTCGCCGGGCAGATCGATCCGCTGGCCTGGTTCTCCCTGCGCTACCACACGCTGGAACACACCAGCCGCCAACTGCAGTCGCCGCTCTGGGGCCTGGGTGGCGTGCGTGCCCAACCGATCGCTCATCAGTTGCATATTGCCCGTGAAGTCGCCGACCGCATTGCGCCACGGGTATTGCTGGCGGACGAAGTGGGCCTGGGCAAGACCATCGAAGCCGGCTTGATCATCCATCGGCAACTGCTTTCCGGCCGCGCCAGTCGCATCCTGATCCTGGTCCCGGAAAACCTGCAGCACCAGTGGCTGGTGGAGATGCGCCGGCGCTTCAACCTGCAGGTCGCGCTGTTCGACGAAGAACGCTTTATCGAAAGTGATGCCAGCAACCCGTTCGAGGACACCCAACTGGCGCTGGTCGCGCTGGAATGGCTGGTAGAGGACGAAAAGGCCCAGGACGCGCTGTTCGCCGCCGGCTGGGACCTGATGGTGGTCGACGAAGCGCACCACCTGGTGTGGCACGAAGACCAGGTCAGCCCGCAATACGCGCTCGTCGAACAGTTGGCCGAGACCATCC
The DNA here is from genome assembly GCF_051131995.1 of Pseudomonas sp. Z1-29. Classification (NCBI taxonomy): domain Bacteria; kingdom Pseudomonadati; phylum Pseudomonadota; class Gammaproteobacteria; order Pseudomonadales; family Pseudomonadaceae; genus Pseudomonas; species Pseudomonas sp. Z1-29. Next base: position 4,593,690 of record NZ_CP071645.1, read on the forward strand.
CTGGCGTGCTGCTGCTGACCGCCACCCCGGAACAACTGGGCCAGGACAGCCACTTCGCTCGCCTGCGCCTGCTGGACCCGAACCGCTTCCACGATCTGCAGGCCTTCCGTGCCGAAAGCGAGAACTATCGCCCGGTGGCCGAAGCCGTCCAGGAGCTGCTGGACAAGGGACGCTTGTCGCCCGAGGCCCACCAGACCATCCATGGTTTCCTGGGCAATGAAGGCGAAGCGCTGCTGACCGCCGTCAACGATGGCGATATCGAAGCCAGCGCCCGCCTGGTTCGCGAACTGCTGGACCGCCACGGCACCGGCCGCGTGCTGTTCCGTAACACCCGCGCTGCCGTCCAGGGTTTCCCCGAGCGCAAGCTGCACGCCTATCCGCTGCCGTGCCCTGACGAATACCTGGAACTGCCGCTGGGCGAACACGCCGAGCTGTATCCGGAAGTCAGCTTCCAGGCTCAGCCTGAAGCCGGCGAAGAAGAACGCTGGTGGAAATTCGACCCGCGCGTCGAATGGCTGATCGATCAGTTGAAGATGCTCAAGCGCACCAAGGTCCTGGTGATCTGCGCCCACGCCGAAACCGCGATGGACCTGGAAGACGCCCTGCGCGTGCGCTCCGGCATTCCGGCCACGGTGTTCCATGAAGGCATGAACATCCTTGAGCGCGACCGCGCGGCGGCCTACTTTGCCGACGAAGAGTTCGGTGCCCAGGTGCTGATCTGCTCGGAAATCGGCAGTGAGGGTCGCAACTTCCAATTCGCCCATCACCTGGTGCTGTTCGACCTGCCGGCGCACCCGGACCTTTTGGAACAGCGGATCGGTCGTCTGGACCGGATCGGCCAGAAACACACTATCGAGCTGCATGTGCCGTACCTGGAAACCAGCCCGCAGGCGCGGCTGTTCCAGTGGTATCACGAGGCGCTGAATGCTTTCCTCAACACCTGCCCGACCGGCAACGCCTTGCAACATCAGTTCGGCCCGCGCCTGCTGCCGTTGCTGGAAGAAGCCGACGACGGCGAGTGGCAGGCATTGATCGACGAGGCGCGCGCCGAACGCGAACGCCTGGAGGCCGAGCTGCACACCGGTCGCGACCGTCTGCTGGAGCTCAATTCCGGCGGTGCGGGCGAAGGCGACGCTTTGGTGGAGGCCATCCTTGAACAGGATGACCAGTTCGCCCTGCCGATCTACATGGAAACCCTGTTCGACGCCTTCGGTATCGACAGCGAGGACCATTCCGATAACGCACTGATCCTCAAGCCGAGCGAAAAAATGCTCGACGCCAGTTTCCCCCTGGGCGACGACGAAGGCGTGACCATCACCTATGACCGCAACCAGGCGCTGTCTCGTGAAGACATGCAATTCATCACCTGGGAGCACCCGATGGTGCAAGGCGGCATGGACCTGGTGCTGTCCGGCTCCATGGGCAACACCGCCGTGGCGCTGATCAAGAACAAGGCGCTCAAGCCTGGCACCGTGTTGCTGGAACTGCTCTATGTCAGCGAAGTGGTCGCCCCGCGCTCGCTCCAATTGGGCCGCTACCTGCCACCGGCCGCCCTGCGCTGCCTGCTGGATGCCAACGGCAACGACCTGGCGGGCCGGGTGTCGTTCGAAACCCTTAACGACCAGCTCGAAAGCGTGCCCCGCGCCAGCGCCAACAAGTTCATCCAGGCCCAGCGCGACCAGCTCTCGCCACGGATCAACGCCGGCGAAGAGAAGATCGCCCCGCGTCACGCCGAACGCGTGGCCGAGGCGCAACGCCGTTTGGCGGCCGACACCGAAGAGGAACTGGCCCGTTTGACCGCTTTGCAAGCGGTGAACCCTACCGTGCGCGACAGCGAACTGGAGGCTCTGCGCCAGCAGCGTGAGCAAGGGTTGGCGATGCTGGAGAAGGCTGCGTTGCGGCTGGAGGCGATTCGGGTGTTGGTGGCGGGGTGATTCCTACCGCTTTGATCGTGTGTATATCCGTTGCTGCGGTAACGGATATACATCCAAAATCCAGAAACCCATAAATCAAGGACTGTAATACCCCACAGCCACCAACAAATGCCCAGCCTTTTTCAAATAGGCATGCTTGTTCTCGACCTTCCCCGTGACCGGATTCTTCCAGCGATACTCATATTCCCCCGCATCCTGCTTGCCCATCATTGCCAGGATCGGCTCACCCACCGGTTTGCCGGCCGGATCCTTGACCTTCGCAAAATCGGTATTGATCAAACGCAGATTGGTGCCATGACCGACATAACGGCGGGTATCGAGATCAACGACAAAGACGTACAGGTCATCCTGAAGGTAACCGCCCTTGAGGGAATTGATCGCCGTCAGCGTGGCTTTCTCACTCTTCAGCAGGTCCGCCGAAGCCTTGTCCAGTAGCGCCCTGGCCTGTTCGGCAGAAGCCCTTGGCAAGTAATAGCCAACCGCGAGGATATGCTCGCCGACCCGCTGGAAATACACACGCTTGCGCTCGACCTTGCCGTCCGCCCAGTTCTGCCAGCGATACTCGGCCTGCTGGATGCCGCTGGCTTCCGGGGTCTTCAACGCATCCTTGAACGCCTTGCGCAGATCCGGCCCCAATACCTCGGACACGTCTCGCCCGATCAGCGCTGACGATGGGCCGCCGCTGGCAAGCATTACTCCCTGGGTGTCGACCACGAACACGTAGCGGTCCTTGTCGACGAATTCGCCTTGGCGGCTGAAGGCGGCGAACGCATAGTCGCCGTAATCGTGATAGTAGGCCAACGCCCTTTCCAACAGCGCCCGAGCCGCCTGGCCGTCATCCGGCGTAGCGGCCTGTGCGTGGTTCAGCCCCAGCGCCAGCATTGCGGCCAGCCAGGCCAGCCTTCGAATAAACCCCATGGGCACGCCCCTCGTTCTTGTTGGTGTTCCAAGAGCGTAGACGGGGTGGGGTGATGTTGGAGTATTCAGGAGATGGTTGCAGGCGAACTGCAATACCTGTGGGAGCGAGCAGACTCGCTCCCACGGGGCCCGTTACTGGGCCCGATTGCTCAGTTGCTGTTGCAGGTACTGGATCTGCGATTGCAGGGTATTGATGTTGCGCGTGACCTGGCCGCGGAAGGCATCGAACTCGGCGTTATTGCCCCCCGAGCGGTTCTCCTGCTGACTCTTGAGCACGATCATGTCCTGCTCCAGGCGCTCGATGGCCGAGTTCGAGTTGGCTCTTTTCAAGGCCGTGATGTCGGCACCGATGCTCTTGAGCTGGGCATCCAGCGCGCCGCCCTCGCCTTGGTTCTTCAAGGTTGCAACCTCGGCCGCCAACGCCTTGACCTGGGCCTGGAGCTGGGTATTGGCCGCTTGCAACTGGGTGTAGGCGTTCTGCTGTTCGGAATCCTGGGCGATCATCTGGGCCAATTGCTTGTCCAGGTCGGCGGACGGTCCGAACGCGCCTTGCAGCTGCTTGTACTGCTCCATCAACTTGCCGTCGAATTGCCGGCCCTGCTCCTGCAGCTTGCTGTCCAACTGCTTGATCTGCAATTTCAAGGCTTCACTGTCGCTCATCACGTTGGACTGCCCGGCAACCACTTTGCCGGAGATGTCCTGCAGGCGGCCCGCCGCATCCTCACTGATCCGGGCGAAGCTCTCCTGGGTGGCCACCAGTTGCTGCTCCATCAGGGAAATCTGCTGGAAACTCCACCACGCGAGAAACGCCAAGGCGCACAGCAAGGCACCGACCAATGCCCACAACGGCCCGGTGCTTGGTGCCTTGACCCTGGCCGCCGCAACAGGCGCCGGACGCGCTTGCACGTGGGGCTGGCGGTTGGTCAGGAAGTCATCGTCATCGGGAATGTCCGCCCGCATCCGCAGGCTCGGTACATCGTCGAAGTCGTCGTTGGCATCGTTACGCGTGGGCATGGGTTCAACCTTTGGGAAATCGGTAGTGACTCGATGCGGCGAGTATAACCCCCTCGCCCACCGCAGCCATTGACCCCGAACCGGGCACTCGGTTCATGACGGGGCGATCAGCGGGCATATTGGACGCGCCACCAGGCGCAAAATTCATCGAGCGCAGCCCACAGGCTGACTTGCGGATCGTAATCGAGATAATGCCGGGCCCGACCGATGTCCAGGGTGAAATTCCTGTTCATCACCTGCATGCCAAGGCGCGACAACGTCGGCTCCGGGCGCCCCGGCCATAATGCGCAGAACCCTTCGTTCATGGCCGCAACGCTGTAGGCCAGCCCGTAGGAGCGGTAACGCCTGACTTGTGGGACTTCCATCTGCCGCATCACATAATTGACTACGTCCCACAACGGAACGGGCGCCCCGTTACTGATGTTGTAAGCCTTGCCCAGGGCCGAACCGGTGGCCAGCAGGCTGCTGAGCAGTGCTTCGTTGAGGTTCTGCATGCTGGTGAAATCGACCTTGTTCAAGCCGTTGCCGATAATCGCCAGTCGTCCCTTGCGCTGCATCTTGAGCAAGCGCGGAAAAATGCTCATGTCACCGGCACCAGTGACGAAGCGCGGCCGCAGCGCCAACACCTCCAGGCCGAACTCCTGGGCGCCGAAGACCTTCTGTTCGGCCAGGTACTTGGTGGCGGCGTAGGGATGCTTGAAACGTTTGGGCACCTGCTCTTCGGTCAGTCCCAAGTGGTCACGGCCATCAAAATAGATCGACGGTGAGGAGAGGTGCACCAATCGCCGGACCTTTTGCTTGAGGCACGCCTCGACGATGTTTTCGGTGAGCTGGACGTTGCCCTGGTGAAAGTCCTGATAGCGCCCCCACAGCCCCACCGAGCCGGCACAATGCACCACGGCATCGATATCGCGACACAGGTCGAGGGCCAGCATCGGCTCGCTGAGGTCGCCCTGGATGAACTCGGCGCCACGCCGCACCAGATGCTCGACGCTTTCGGCCCGGCGGCCATTGACCCGTACATCCAGGCCCTGCTCAAGGGCGAAACGCGCGAAGCGTCCGCCGATGAAGCCGCTTGCGCCGGTGACCAGAATCTTCATGTAGTGCTCCGATTGCTAGGGTTTTGCATACTTCGTCTAATCCTGACGCTGTCAGTCAGGCCAACGGCACCAGCCACTGCCGGGACGCCTGAATCATTTGCTCGGTCAACAGACCGAGCAAGTGTCCGCCATTGCGCCAATGATGCCAGTACAGCGGCACATCAATCGGCTTGTCAGGCAACAACTCCACCAGCACGCCCCGCGCCAGTTGCTCGCGCACTTGCAGTTCCGGCACCAGTCCCCAGCCAAGCCCCGCTTCAGCGAGACGGATGAAACCTTCGGACGACGGGCACAGATGGTGCTCGAAACCGCCCTCGATACCGAGGGAAGCCAGGTAACGGTGTTGCAGGAAATCATCCGGGCCGAATACCAGGGCCGGCGTCCGGGCCAACTGATCGGCGCGCACCCCGCCGGGGAAGTGCCGGGCGATGAACGCAGGGCTGGCAAGCGCCCGGTAGCGCATCGCCCCCAGCAATACGCTGCGGGCGCCGGCCACCGGCCGTTCGCTGGCGCAGACGCAGGCCGCCACTTCCCCGGCGCGCATGCGCTTGAGGCCGACGTTCTGGTCTTCCACCACCAGGTCCAACAAGAGCTGCCGCTCGGCACAGAACGCCCCCACCGCACCGGCCCACCAGGTAGCCAGGCTGTCGGCGTTCAGGGCAATTCGCAGGCGCTCCGGCAACCCGGCCTCATCCAGCGCCGGCACCAGGCTTTGCAGGTCGCGTTCAAGCAAACGAACCTGTTGCACATGGTTGAGCAGGCGTCGGCCGATTTCAGTGGGTACCGGCGGTGTGACACGCACCAGCACGGGCTGGCCGACACGCGCTTCCAGAAGCTTGATCCGCTGGGAGATGGCCGACTGCGACAGTCCCAACACCTGGGCGGCACGCTCGAATCCGGCCTGCTCGACAATGGCCGCCAGGGCAGACAGCAGTTTGTAATCGAACATCAGTATTCCTAATAGGCAATCAGCAATATTGGTTTTTCTTATACCGCGCCGGACCGGAGAATGGCCAGCATTGCAAATCCAGCTGGAGAATTGATGTCATGTGGCAAAGTTATGTGAACGGGCTGCTGGTCGCCCTCGGATTGATCATGGCCATTGGCACGCAGAACGCATTCGTGCTCGCCCAGAGCTTGCGCCGCGAGCACCATTTGCCGGTGGCTGCCTTGTGCATCATCTGCGATGCGTTGCTGGTCGCCGCCGGAGTGTTCGGCCTGGCGACGCTATTGGCGCAAAGCCCGTTGCTGCTTTCGATCGCACGCTGGGGCGGCGCCGCGTTTCTGCTCTGGTACGGTACCCAGGCACTGCGCCGCGCCTGTTCGAAACAGAGCCTGCAACGCGATGAAAAACAGGCCGCGCGCTCACTGGGAACAGTCCTGCTGAGCGCACTCGCGGTCACGCTGCTCAACCCCCACGTCTATCTCGACACCGTGTTGCTGATCGGCTCCCTCGGCGCCCAGCAGAGCATGCCCGGCGCCTACGTCATGGGGGCGGCCAGTGCCTCGCTGCTGTGGTTTTCGACCCTGGCCATTGGTGCGGCATGGCTGGCTCCCTGGCTGGCCCGACCCAGTACCTGGCGGATACTGGACCTGCTGGTGGCGCTGATGATGTTCACCGTGGCGCTGCAACTGATCGTCTCGGGCTGATATTCCAAACCGCTCTGGAACCTCTATTCCACACAGTTGTTGCGTGGTTATGCCGCACCCCCGGTGCTATGATCCGACTCCTGCGCCGCAAAGAGTACAAACTCCCCGGCGCTAGTCTGGCCGCCCGTGATCGGCCTTGCGCTCACCGCAACTGACCTGATTAGGAGAATCACCATGGCTTTCGAATTGCCGCCGCTGCCCTATCCTCACGATGCACTGCAGCCGCACATCTCCAAAGAAACTCTGGAGTACCACCACGACAAGCACCAACACCTATGTCGTGAACCTGAACAACCTGGTGCCTGGCACCGAGTTCGAAGGCAAGACCCTGGAAGAAATCGTCAAGACTTCCTCGGGCGGTATCTTCAACAACGCCGCTCAGGTCTGGAACCACACTTTCTACTGGAACTGCCTGGCGCCAAATGCCGGCGGTCAACCAACCGGCGCCCTGGCTGAAGCCATCAACGCAGCCTTCGGTTCGTTCGACAAGTTCAAGGAAGAATTCAGCAAGACTTCCATCGGCACCTTCGGTTCCGGCTGGGGCTGGCTGGTGAAAAAGGCCGACGGCTCCCTGGCCCTGGCCAGCACCATCGGCGCCGGCAACCCGCTGACCAGCGGCGACACTCCGCTGTTGACCTGCGACGTTTGGGAACACGCCTACTACATCGACTACCGCAACGTTCGTCCGAAGTACGTCGAAGCGTTCTGGAACCTGGTCAACTGGAAGTTCGTGGCTGAGCAGTTCGAAGGCAAGACCTTTACTGCGTAAGTTGTGATGCCATGAAAAACGGCGCTTTTTCCGCGAGGGAAGGCGCCTTTTTTTATGGTCTGGACTGTGGGAGCGGGCTTGCTCGCGAAAGCGGTCTGACAGACAAGCATTAGTGGACTGATAAACCGCTTTCGCGAGCAAGCCCGCTCCCACATAAGCTCGCTCCCCCTAGCTTTGCGGGGTGCAAATGACCTCGCGTCTGAAATCCGATAAATAATCCCGCCAGGCCTCAAGTTGCGGCCCTCCTCAACCGAAACAATGGTCGTAGAGCAAAGACTCTGCAAACACCGTATAACGGCCAGGTTTCAGGCGAAAAGCCTTGTGTTGGATTGTCCCTTTGACTGACATCACAGGATTGCCAATACTCATGGCAACTTGACGCTACCCGCACGGAACAAGGAATCCCTCTTTGAAGCTGGAACTCAAGAACAGCTTGTCTGTGAAGTTGCTCCGGGTCGTGCTCCTTTCGGCATTGATCGTTGGCGTGGTCTTGAGCTGCGCCCAGATCGTTTTCGATGCCTACAAAACCAATCGGGCCGTCGCCGACGACGCCCAGCGCATCCTCGATATGTTCCGCGACCCTTCCACCCAGGCGGTCTACAGCCTCGACCGGGAAATGGGCATGCAGGTCATCGAAGGCCTGTTCCAGGATGAGGCCGTGCGCATGGCCTCCATCGGCCACCCCCACGAAACGATGCTCGCCGAGAAGACCCGGCCCCTCCAGCATTCCGAAAGCCGCTGGCTGACCGACCTGATCCTGGGCCAGGAGCGCACCTTCACCACGCAACTGGTGGGACGCGGGCCCTACAGTGAATACTACGGCGACCTGAGCATCACCCTCGACACCGCCACCTATGGCCAGGGCTTCATTGTCAGCTCGGTGATCATTTTCATTTCCGGAATGCTCCGGGCCCTGGCCATGGGCCTGGTGCTGTACCTGGTCTATCACTGGCTGCTGACCAAACCGTTGTCGCGGATCATCCAGCACCTGACCGAAATCAACCCCGATCGCCCCAGCGCGCACAAGATTCCGCAGCTACGGGGCCACGAGCAAAACGAACTCGGCCTGTGGATCAACACCGCGAACCAGTTGCTCGAATCCATCGAGCGCAACACGCACTTGCGCCACGAAGCGGAAAACAGCCTGCTGCGCATGGCCCAGTACGACTTCCTCACCGGCCTGCCCAATCGCCAGCAACTGCAACAACAACTGGACAAGATCCTGGTGGACGCCGGGCGCCTGCAACGTCGCGTGGCCGTGTTGTGTGTGGGACTGGACGACTTCAAGGGCATCAACGAGCAGTTCAGCTATCAGACCGGCGACCAGTTGCTGCTGGCCTTGGCCGATCGGCTGCGCGCCCACAGTGGGCGCCTCGGCGCCCTGGCGCGGCTGGGCGGCGACCAGTTCGCCCTGGTGCAAGCCGATATCGAGCAGCCTTACGAGGCCGCCGAACTGGCCCAGAGCATCCTCGACGATCTGGAAGCGCCATTCATCCTCGACGACCAGGGGATCCGCCTGCGGGCCACCATCGGTATCACGCTGTTCCCCGAAGACGGCGACAGCACCGAGAAGCTCCTGCAAAAAGCCGAGCAGACCATGACCCTGGCCAAGACGCGCTCGCGCAATCGCTACCAGTTCTATATCGCCAGCGTCGACAGTGAAATGCGCCGTCGGCGTGAACTGGAAAAAGACCTGCGCGAGGCGTTGGCTCGCGACCAGTTCACCCTGGTCTACCAGCCGCAGGTCAGCTACCGCGACCTGCGGGTGGTCGGCACCGAAGCGCTGATCCGCTGGCATCACCCCGAGCACGGCCTCGTACCGCCCGACCTGTTCATTCCCTTGGCGGAACAGAACGGCACCATCATCGCCATTGGCGAATGGGTGCTGGACCAGGCCTGCAAACAGTTGCGCGAATGGCACGACCAGGGTTTTGTCGACCTGCGCATGGCCGTCAACCTGTCGACGGTGCAACTGCACCACGCCGAACTGCCCCGGGTGGTGAGCAATTTCCTGCAGATGTACCGCTTGCCCCCGCGCAGCCTGGAGCTGGAGGTCACTGAAACCGGCCTGATGGAAGACATCACCACGGCCGCCCAGCATCTGTTGAGCCTGCGCCGTTCCGGCGCGCTGATTGCCATCGACGACTTCGGCACCGGCTATTCGTCCTTGAGTTATCTCAAGAGCCTGCCGCTGGACAAGATCAAGATCGACAAGAGTTTCGTCCAGGACCTGCTCGATGACGAAGACGATGCGACCATCGTTCGCGCCATCATCCAGCTCGGCAAGAGCCTGGGCATGCAGGTGATCGCCGAAGGCGTCGAAACGATCGAGCAGGAAGCCTACATCATTGCCGAGGGCTGCCATGAAGGTCAGGGCTACTACTACAGCAAACCGTTGCCGGCACGGGAGCTGGGTAACTATCTGAAGCAAGCCGAGCGCATCAACGCCTCGATCATCTGACTGTTTCCCCCCTTCTCCGCGGGCTGCCTGCGCTAGAAATATTACCGCCGCAGCTCTTTACATATAATGCAAATCTTTCGCATTATGTCGCAGTTTTGCGCGCCCTCGCGCCTGTCCCATTCATCACCGAAGCAGGATGTTCGCCATGATTCGTATGCCTCTGGCTACCGCCAGTCTGTTGGCCATCGCTATTTCCCTCGCCGGTTGCGGCGAAGGCAAAGACAAGGCGGCCGCGCCGCAAGCGCCAACGCCGGCCGCCAGCACTGCGGCTCCGGCTGCCCCCGCTGCCGCTGGCAAGATCGACGAAGCCGCTGGCAAGGCCGTTGTCGCGCACTACGCCGACATCGTCTACGCCGTCTACAGCGATGCCGAATCCACCGCGAAAACCCTGCAGACCGCCGTCGACGCCTTCCTCGCCAAGCCGAACGCAGATACCCTGAAAGCCGCCAAGGCTGCCTGGGTTGCCGCGCGCGTGCCTTACCTGCAGAGCGAAGTGTTCCGCTTCGGCAACACCATCATCGACGACTGGGAAGGCCAGGTGAACGCATGGCCCCTGGACGAAGGCCTGATCGACTACGTCGACAAATCCTACGAGCACGCCCTGGGTAACCCGGGCGCTACCGCCAACATCATCGCCAACACCGAAGTGCAGGTCGGCGAAGACAAGGTCGACGTCAAAGACATCACCCCGGAAAAACTCGCCAGCCTGAACGAGCTGGGTGGTTCCGAGGCCAACGTTGCCACCGGCTACCACGCCATCGAATTCCTGCTGTGGGGCCAGGACCTCAACGGCACCGGCCCGGGTGCCGGCAATCGTCCGGCTTCGGACTACCTGGAAGGCGCCGGCGCCACTGGCGGCCACAACGACCGTCGGCGTGCCTACCTCAAGTCCGTGACCCAGCTGCTGGTGAACGACTTGCAGGAAATGGTCGGCAACTGGAAACCGAACGTCGCCGACAACTACCGCGCCACGCTGGAAGCCGAACCGGCTGAAACCGGTCTGCGCAAGATGCTGTTCGGCATGGGCAGCCTGTCCCTGGGTGAACTGGCGGGCGAGCGCATGAAGGTCTCCCTGGAAGCCAACTCGCCAGAAGACGAACAGGATTGCTTCAGCGACAACACCCACTACTCGCATTTCTACGATGCCAAGGGTGTGCGTAACGTCTACCTGGGCGAATACACCCGCGTCGACGGCACCAAGATGACCGGCGCGAGCCTGTCCTCCCTGGTGGCCAAGGCCGACCCGGCCGCCGACACCACGCTCAAGGCCGAGCTGGCCGAGACCGAAGCCAAGATCCAGGTCATGGTCGATCACGCCAACAAGGGTGAGCACTATGACCAGCTGATCGCCGCCGGTAACACCGCGGGCAACCAGATCGTGCGTGACGCCATCGCCGCCCTGGTCAAGCAGACCGGCTCGATCGAACAGGCTGCGGGCAAGCTGGGTATCAGCGACCTGAACCCGGACAACGCTGATCACGAGTTCTGATCAACGCCAGACTAGCCATCGATGCACCTGTGGGAGCGAGCTTGCTCGCGATAGGGTCTACCAGCCGACAGCAATAGTGGCTGATACACCGCTATCGCGAGCAAGCTCGCTCCCACATTGGTTTGTGGTGTTTCGATAATGTGAGGTCATTCCTGTGGGAGCGAGCCTGCTCGCGAAGACGGTGGATAAAGCAACAACGGATGTCGATTATGCTGACGCTTTCGCGAGCAGGCTCGCTCCCACAGGGGCCGTCGTCTGGTTGATTATCAGTCCAATCCCGCAAGCCTGGCTTCAATGAACCGCCGCTCCGGCAGTTGCTGCGTCAATTCAAGCGCCCGTCGATAGGCGGCCCTCGCCTCCTCCACTCGCCCCAACTGCCGGCAGAACTCAGCCCGCGCCGAATGGGCCAGGTGATAGTCAAGCAGCTCGCCCCTGCCGAGTATCCCGTCAACCAGGCGTAGCCCCTCCTGCGGCCCATCGCGCTTGGCCAGGGCGGCCGCGCGGTTGAGTTCGATCACTGGCGACGGCACGGCCCGCAACAGCACATCGTAGAGGCCGACGATCTGCGGCCAATCGGTCTCCCGGGCGCTCGGCGCTTCGGCGTGCACCGCAGCAATCGCGGCTTGCAGGCAATACGGTCCGAACCGCCGGGTGTTGAGCGCGGCCTCGACCATCGCGCAACCTTCGGCAATCATTGCCGGGTCCCATAGCGACCGGTCCTGCTCATCGAGCAAGACCAGATCGCCGGCCATCGACATTCGCGCAGGCCGCCGCGACTCGTGCAGCAGCATCAGCGCCAGCAAGCCCATCACTTCAGCTTCGGGCAGCAACTCCAACAGCAGGCGTGCGAGGCGTATGGCTTCGCGGGTCAGGTCATCGCGGGTCAACTCGGCCCCCATCGAGGCTGAATAGCCCTCGTTGAACACCAGGTAGATCACCCGCAGCACACTGTCGAGTCGTTCAGGCAGCTCCGTGCGGGACGGCACCTGATAGGGAATCTTCGCATCACGAATCTTCGCCTTGGCCCGCACGATGCGCTGGGCGATGGCTGCCGGCGCGGCAAGAAACGCACGAGCAATTTCCTCGGTGGTCAGGTCGCAGACTTCCCGCAGCGTCAACGGTACCTGGGCATCAGCGGCCAGAGCCGGGTGGCAACAGGTGAAAATCAGCCGCAGGCGGTCATCTTCCACGTCCTCATCACTCCACTCGGCCTGTTCAAGCTCTTCGAGTTGCGCGATCAGCATCGGCTGGGACGCCGCGAAGCGCGCCCGCCGACGCAGGCTGTCAATCGCCTTGAAACGCCCGGCCGACACCAGCCAGGCCCGGGGATTGTCCGGCACGCCGTCGCGCTGCCAGCGCTCGACCGCGACGAAGAACGCCTCGTGCAAGGCTTCCTCGGCGAGATCGAAATCTCCCAGCAGGCGAATCAGCGTCGCCAGGATTCGCCGCGAATCCTGGCGATAAACCTGCTCGACCCGCGCCTTGACCGCTTCAGCCGACATCAGCCGGGAAGGCCTTGGGTGATCGGACTGATGGACAACAAAGCAGGTTCACGGCTCATGAAAATCATCCCGTTGTGATTGTCGTTCAGGGATTCAGCTGGCGTACCGGCCGGACTTCGACGCAGCCGACCCGGGCCGCCGGGATGTGCCCGGCGACCTGGATGGCTTCGTTCAAGTCCTTGGCGTCGATCAGGTAGAAGCCCGCCAGTTGCTCCTTGGTTTCGGCGAACGGGCCGTCGGTAATCGACAGTTTGCCGCCGCGCATACGCACCGTGGTGGCGGTCTGCACCGACTCCAGGGCTTCGGCGGCGAGCATGCGACCGCTGCCCTGGATCGACTCGGCATAAGCCATGCACTCTGCGTCCTCAGGGCTGTCGGGAGAGTTGTGCAGGACCTGTTCATTGCTGTACACCAGGCATAAATACTTCATGGAAAGCTCCGTGATCGAACCGATCGACAAAGGTGGCAGGAGGAAACCGTAGCCGATCAGGGCTGCAAGTCGAATATCGCCGTACCCGCCATCGGGTCGAATGGCGCCGACCAATGTTCATGGACGATCTTCCACGCGCCGGCCGTACGCTTGTAGCAAGCTGTCACACGCATCCAGCATGCCTGCTCTTCGCCTTTGTCGTTGGTGCCGCCGCAATAGGCCAGCCAATGGGCGAAGGCGATGTTCTCGGCCGGCGTGATCTGGACCTGATGGAAATCGAACTTGTGCGGGCCAGGGCACATTTCCATGCAGGCTTCCCAGTGCGCGCGGTAGGCGGTCTTGCCCTTGAATTGCAGGGCCTGGATGGCATCGAACGAGACGATATCGTCGTCATAGAGCGCCATGACTTTTTCCACATCCTTGGCCATGACGGCCTGGCGATAGGTGTCGATCAACGCTTGGATTTCGGTTTCGGTATTCATGGTGGTTCTCCGCAGTTTTTTATTAGAGACAGCCTTAGTCGTCTGGAGAAACAGTGAATCGACAGCCAAACAAAAATAATCCAAAGAAAAAATTTCGCTAGAATCCAGGCCTCATTCTGCCGGCAACAATGGACGTTTTCGTGACTGCTCAGCTCGTACCCTATGAAGACCTTACCGCGCTGCAACGGCAACAGGTCGAAGCCATCGAAATCCACCCCGAACAGATCAGGTTTTCCGGCGATATCCATGGTGCGCTGCATACGCTGCTGTCCAGGCCCGCCCCTGGGGTAAAGGGTTTTGCGCTGCTGGCCGACGAAGTGCCCGTCGCGTTCCTGCTGCTCAAGCGGCCACCCGTACTGCCCGCCTGGGCCAACGAACACAGCGCCACCCTGCACGCCTTGCAGGTAGACCGCCGGGCTCAAGGCAAAGGCTACGGCAAGGCCTGCCTGCAAGCGCTACCCACCGTCGCCCGAGCGGCATGGCCGGAAATAAAGGGGCTTGAGCTTTCGGTGGATGCAGACAACGACGCGGCCATCAGCCTGTACACCCGCCTGGGCTGGGTCGACAGCGGCGAGGCCTACAAGGGCCGAATCGGTTATGAACGGCGGATGGGGTTGGTCTTTGAATAACAGGCTCGCGACGATCAACTCGGCTTGAGGGGTATCCAGATCTCCAGGCTGCCTTCCCCCGTCCGCGGGTTGAAGTCTTCGCTGTAGCGCTCGAACTCAGGCTCATCCGCTGCCTGGTGGCCGGACTGCGGCAACCATTCCTTCCAGATGTAGTGGAAGGTGTCCGGCAGGTTCTTCAATGGCCCTTTGTGCTCGAACACGGCGTAGGGCCCGGGCTGGATTTCGATCCAGCGGTATTGTTCCGGAAGGTCGTCAAGCCGGCTGATCTCCACGCCGGCAATGTATTCAAAGCCGCCTGTACCGTCCGGGTTGCAACACACGCCGTAGGTCACTTCGTCTTTCTGCCCCGGCACTTTGCCAAGCCAGGGCAAGAATTTTTCCCAGAGCAGCGGGATGTCTTGGGCGGTATCCTGGGTAAAACGCGCGCCGAAACCGGCGATGAGCTGAAAGCGTCCTTGCTCGAAGCGCGGCTCGGATGCATTAACGCGTTTTTGCGATTCCATTGCTTCGACACTCCGGAAAACTTGAAGTCGGGTTTGGCAGTATAGAACCCAAACGGTGATTGCCGGGCCGTTTCGCTTGTCAGAGTCCAGGCGGGACAGCCGAGGCGGTTGTTCCGACAAACTCGTTGTAGCCAGAAACGATCACGTAGACGGCGAAATAGCAGAAAATCGCCGCCGATGCCCAATAGGAATAACGCAGCAACTTATCCCCCAACAATTTTCCGCCCTGGGTTGCCGCCAGGCACAGGCCGGCGCTCCAGAGCAGCCCGGCGCAGAGGAATCCGCTCAGAAACAGCGCCGAACTGACTACCGTGCCACCCCCTGAGCGGGCAATGAGCGTACCCCCCACCGCCGCAAACCAGAGGATGGCGCTGGGGGATGACATCGCCAGGAAAATCCCGCGAAAAAACTCCTGCCGAGACGAGTTGCCCCGGACCTCGCCGGCCTCGGCCAGCACCGCACTGTGAAAGATCGCCGAATGAACCATCTTCGCGGCGAAATACAGCAACAGCACCGAACCGCCGATCCACAGCACCCACCGCACCGTTTCGTATTGCAGCAGGACAGTCATTCCGGCCAGCGCCAGGACCGCATAGACCAGGTCGCCTACGCAGGTGCCCAGGCCCAGGGCAAAGCCCTGGAAATAGCCGCGCTGCATCGCCAGGGTGATCATCGCGATATTGGCCACGCCGATGTCCAGGCACAAGGAAAGGCTCAGCAGGAAGCCGCTGGAAAATTCCATTATTCATTCCATTACAATTGGGTAAGACAGGTTCGACAAGCCGCTACGGCCACCGCTGGTGGCGCAGCCAGGGCGACAGTGTCGTCGAAAATAGTTCGGCGCGGCTACTGGACAATCCGCCATTGGCCCGATTATCTTGCGCCGCAGGCCAACGCATTGGCCGACGTCGCTCGGACGGTTCCGGGCGCTCACGTATCTCGAGGCAACAATGGCCGAACAAGGTTCGCCGCGCCGCTTTGCGCGCATCGATCGACTCCCCCCGTACGTATTCAATATCACTGCCGAGCTGAAGATGGCTGCGCGTCGGCGCGGCGAAGACATCATCGACTTGAGCATGGGTAACCCCGACGGCGCCACGCCCCCGCATATTGTCGAGAAGCTGGTCACCGTCGCCCAGCGCGAAGATACCCACGGCTACTCCACTTCCAAAGGCATCCCACGCCTGCGCCGAGCCATTTCGCGCTGGTACAAGGACCGCTACGAAGTGGACATCGACCCGGAAAGCGAAGCCATCGTCACCATCGGCTCCAAGGAAGGCCTGGCACACCTGATGCTGGCCACCCTTGACCAGGGCGACACGGTACTGGTGCCCAACCCCAGCTATCCGATCCACATCTACGGCGCGGTGATCGCCGGCGCCCAGGTGCGTTCGGTGCCGCTGGTGCCCGGCGTGGATTTCTTCGATGAACTGGAGCGGGCCATTCGCGGTTCGATTCCCAAGCCGAAGATGATGATCCTCGGTTTCCCGTCCAACCCGACCGCGCAATGCGTGGAGCTCGACTTCTTCGAGCGGGTCATCGCCCTCGCCAAGCAATACGACGTACTGGTCATCCACGACCTGGCCTACGCCGACATCGTCTATGACGGCTGGAAAGCCCCGTCGATCATGCAGGTGCCAGGCGCGAAAGACATCGCGGTGGAGTTCTTCACCCTGTCCAAGAGCTACAACATGGCCGGCTGGCGCATCGGTTTCATGGTGGGTAACCCGGAACTGGTCAGCGCCCTGGCGCGGATCAAGAGTTACCACGACTACGGCACCTTCACCCCGCTGCAAGTGGCCGCCATCGCCGCCCTCGAAGGCGATCAGCAATGCGTGCGCGACATCGCCGAGCAGTACCGCCAGCGCCGCAACGTACTGGTCAAGGGCCTGCATGAACTGGGCTGGATGGTGGAGAATCCCAAGGCATCGATGTATGTCTGGGCGAAGATTCCCGAGGCCTATGCGCACCTGGGCTCACTGGAGTTTGCCAAGAAGCTCCTGGCCGAAGCCAAGGTCTGCGTCTCGCCGGGGGTGGGGTTCGGGGAATATGGGGACGATCATGTGCGCTTTGCGCTGATCGAGAACCAGGACCGGATTCGCCAGGCGGTACGCGGGATCCGCGGGATGTTCCGGGCGGATGGGTTGATCAAAAAACCTGAGGCCTGACCCAAAACCAATGTGGGAGCGAGCCTGCTCGCGAAGACGATGTAACAGTCAACACAGATGTTGAATGTCATATCGCTTCGCGAGCAGGCTCGCTCCCACAGTAGGTATTGCCTCAGATTCAGATCACCAGCGACAACAGCAGGATAAAGATCAGCCCAACCACGGACAGGATGGTTTCCATCGCGGTCCAGGTCTTGAAGGTTTCGGCCACGGTCATGTTGAAGTACTGCTTGACCAGCCAGAAGCCCGCATCGTTGACGTGAGACAGGATCAGCGAACCGGCGCCAGTCGCCAGTACCAGCAGCTCACGGTTCACCCCTGGCATCATCCCCACCACCGGCACCACGATCCCGGCACCGGTAATGGTCGCCACGGTCGCCGAACCGGTCGCAATCCGGATCACCGCCGCCACCAGCCAGGCCAGCAGGATCGGCGAAATCTGTGCGCTCACGGCCATGTGGCCAATCACGTCACCCACGCCGCTGGTCACCAGCATCTGCTTGAAGCCACCGCCGGCACCGATGATCAGGATGATCGCCGCCGTCGGCGCCAGGCTCGCGTCCAGCCACTTCAGCATCTGGCTGGAACCGATGCCCTGCTTGTAGCCGAAGGTGTACAGCGAGAGCAGCAACGCCAGCAGCAAGGCCGAGATCGGGTGGCCGATCATGTCCATCCAGACACGGAACAGGTTGCCGTCCGGCAGCGCCACATCCGCGAAGGTCTTGAGCAGCATCAGGAATACCGGCGACAGCACGGTGATCAGGGTGATGCTGAAGCTTGGCAGTTCGGCGGCGTTCGTCTCGCGGGCCAGTTGGTCCACCAGCTCCTGATTCGGATGACCGGGAATGTGCTTGGCGATGAACGTACCGAAGATCGGTCCGGCAATGATGGCGGTCGGCAGCGCTACGATCAGGCCGTAGAGAATGGTCTTGCCGATGTCAGCGCCAAAGATGCCGATCGCCAGCAGCGGACCCGGGTGCGGTGGCACCAGGCCGTGGACGGCGGAAAGACCGGCGAGCAGCGGGATACCGATCTTGATGATCGACACGCCGGTGCGGCGCGCGACGATGAACACCAGCGGGATCAGCAGCACGAAGCCGATTTCGAAGAACAGCGGGATGCCCACCAGGAACGCGGCGAACATCATGGCCCACTGCACCTTCTCCTTGCCGAAGGCACGGATCAGGGTCTGGGCGATCTGATCGGCACCGCCCGACTCGGCCATCATTTTGCCGAGCATCGTGCCCAGCGCCAGGATGATGCCGACAAAACCGAGCACGCCACCAAAGCCGTCCTGGAACGCCTTGATGATGGTGCCGGTCGGCATGCCCGACGTCAGGCCGAGAAACGCGGCGGCGATGGTCAGTGCAATGAACGGGTGGAATTTGAACTTGGTGATGAGGACGATGAGTCCGATCACCGTAACCACTGCATCTAGCAGCAGGAACGTCTCGTGGGACATGCCGAACATGGGAGGTGTCTCCTGATTTGTTGTTGTTATTGAAGCAGTTATTTTCAAGCCGTCGGGACAGCGCTATCTTTCTGACGCAAATTGTCCACGCTTCAGCTCGCGAGCTTCAGGCCGTGGGCCAGCCACCAGACGTAAGCCTGGCGGGCCAGTTCATCAACGCTGTGGCTGGACGCATCCAGAGCCAGGGTCAGGGGCTCGCCGACAGGAGATTCAAGGGTGGCAAACTGGCTGTCGATCAGGGTCGACGGCATGAAATGGCCCGGGCGATGGGACACGCGATCAGCGGCCACTTCCGGGGTCAGTTCAAGAAATACGAAGCCCAGGCCCGGCAAGGCGCTGCGCAGGCGCTCGCGATAACTGTGCTTGAGGGCCGAGCAGGTCAGCACCGGGCGCGCGCCCACGGCGTCGACACGGCGCAACTCGTCGCACAGGCTGTCGAGCCAGCCGGCACGGTCGTCGTCGTTCAGGGGGATACCGGCGCTCATCTTCTGGATGTTGGCCGCAGGGTGGAAAGTGTCGCCTTCGATGGCGGTGGCGCCGCTCAGTTGGCACAGGGCCTGGCTGACGCAGGTTTTGCCGCAACCGGCAACGCCCATGATGACCAGGGCGGTGATTGGATTATTCATGTAACACCTCAGCGCGCAGACAGCGCTACCTTTGCCAGTTATGACACCGCAGCAAAAGCAGAAGTTGCCGACGCCTTCTTGTCATTTTTGTGGTTGCAGCATGTACGTCCACGACGCCAGCGGACAGGGGATCAGGCAAACCCTGCTCACGCATTTGCAGCCGCGCCGAGACAGCGCTACCTTAGTGCCTTGATTTTTGTTTGGCAAGCCGCCCTGATGACCGCCCCTAAAAACGATAAAAATACTCGCACCACCGGTCGCCCCACGCTCAACGAAGTCGCACGCCTGGCCGGGGTCAGCCCGATCACCGCCTCCCGTGCGCTACGCGGCGTCAGCACCGTGGCCGTCGAACTGGTGGACAAGGTCCGCCAGGCCGCCCTGGAACTCAACTACGTCGTCAACCCCGCCGCCCGCGCCCTGGCTTCGGCCCAGAGCCATTCGGTGGTGGTGCTGGTGCCATCGTTGTCGAACCTGTTGTTCATCGACACTCTCGAAGCCATTCATCGCGTGCTGCGGCCCAAGGGCTTCGAAGTGGTGATCGGCAATTATCATTATTCCCGGGATGAAGAAGAGGACCTGCTGCGCAACTACATGGCCTATCAGCCGCGAGGATTGTTGCTCACCGGGTTCGACCGCACCGAAAGCGCTCGACGGATGATCGAGGCCAGCAACATTCCCTGCGTGTACATGATGGAACTGGACCCGGGCGCCGGCCTCAATTGTGTGGGCTTCTCCCAGCTCAAGGCCGGCGAAACCGCTGCCGAACACCTGGTTTCCCGAGGCCGCAAGCGCCTGGCCTACATCGGCGCGCAACTGGACCAGCGCACGCTGTTGCGCGGCGAAGGTTTCCGGCGCGCATTGCAGGAGGCCGGGCTCTACGACCCGGACCTGGAAATACTCACGCCGCGTCCGTCATCGGTGGGCCTGGGCGGCGAGTTGTTCCTGCAGTTGCTCGCCAGCCATCCGGACGTCGATGCGATCTTCTTCGGCAACGACGACCTGGCCCACGGCGCGCTGCTCGAAGCGTTGCGCAGCGGCATCAGGATCCCCGAGCAGGTTTCGATCCTCGGTTTCAACGACCTGCCCGCCTCGGCCCACATGGTGCCGCGCTTGAGCAGCATCAGCACCCCACGGGAAGCCATCGGCCGCCGTGCCGCTGAACAGATGCTCACCTTGATGGCTGGCAACCGCATCGCCCAGCCGGCGGTGGACCTGGGGTTCGAACTCAAGGTCCGCGAAAGCACCTGAGCGGCCCGGCAGGATGCGGCCGAGCCATGCCGACGAACCATGCCGACGAACGGCAAGGATTGGCCGCACTACCCCATATCTCTCGCCTGCAGCCTCTTGATTCCAGGGATCTGGCACGACGGCATGGGAATTGCTCCCTCCCTCGCTCAGCCACTTTCTACAGGTACGTATCATGTTGGTCAGTGCAAAACAGCAAGCAATGATCCTGCCGCTCAAGCGCCCCGGCGAAGACCCGACAGCCGAAGCCGCCAGCGGCCTGCAAAGCGCCGCGCTGCAGGCGTTGCGAGATAACGTCCAGACCCAGGCCGGCCAGGCCAGCGCCCAAGTCCAGGACTCCGCCACTCGACACGCCACGCAACAGGTGAGCGCCGCCACCGCCATCAGCGACAAGGTCGACGAAGCCTTCGCCAAGACCCGTGTGCAATTGCAGACGGTTGGCTCGCCAGCCTTCGCAGAGACCAGCTCTGCCATGGCGCAGTTCAAGGACTACATGAGCAAGACGCCTGAACAACGCTTGCGGGACAGCATCCTCAAGGAAATGGGCATCACCGAAGAAGAGTACGCCGCAATGCCGCCGGAGAAACAATTGGCGGTCGGCGAGGAAATTGCCCAGCGCATGCAGGACAAGTCGGCCATGGCGCAAATGGAAAAAGATCAGCAGAGCGAGAAAAACCCTGCCAAGAGCACTGTCATCGCCACCCTCTGAGTCTGGCAGCGCCTCGGTATCACCTCAGCGGGTTTGGGCGGAGCGTTGCAACCTCCGCCTCAAACCTGCGACCAGCCGGGCCGACAGCGCTTCAATGACCGAACAGATTGACCTTCTTGGCTTTTTTGTCAGCGCGTTTTTCATCGGCGCTCTTCGCTGGTTTTTTCTTTGCCGCTTTTTTTGAATCCATGCCTTTGGCCATGATACGCACTCCACTCATACGGGATGTACCTCAGGTATACACCTATCCCTGCAGCCGCGTTCTTTTATAATCGCCTCCCCCTCTTCGCCATGACCCAGCCATGTCCGAAATCCGTTATGCAGCGCTCGAAGAATCGTTCTGGCCGTTGATGAACAAATTTTATCGTGCCCACCAATCCTCGATGAAAGCCGTGCGCGACGCGCAACTCTGGGTGGCGCGGCGCGATGGAATCGTCGCGGCCCTGTGCCTGCGACCGGTGTCCGGTGGGCATTGGTTGACGGGGTTGTTCGTCGACCCGGCGTTCCGCGCGCAAGGCATCGCGGCGCGGTTGATAGAAGAGGCAGTGAAAGGCGTGGAGGCGCCGGTGTGGCTGTTCTGCCACCCTGACCTGCGCAGCTTCTATGAGCGACGCGGGTTCGCCTTCGATCCGGAACTGCCTTATGCAATGGCTGAACGGCTGAGCCGGTACGCACGGAGCAAGCCGATGATTGCGATGGGGTTGGTGCCTGCAAGACCCTGAAGACCCATCAGTCCAGTGTGTGCGAGCTTGCTCGCGATGGCGTCAGGTCAGCTGCATCAATTTGGATGACACACCGCAATCGCGAGCAAGCTCGCTCCCACAGGATTTTGGGTAGGACTCAGCTAATCGTCGGCGGTGGGATCCAGCTCCGGAAACATCACCTCGGTGAACCCGAACTTGCTGAAGTCGGTGATGCGCGATGGGTACAAGCGGCCGATCAGGTGATCACATTCATGCTGGACTACCCGCGCGTGGAAGCCTGAGGCGGTGCGCACGATCGGCTCGCCCTTCGGGTCGAAACCTTCATAGCGGATGTGCTGGTAGCGATCCACCGCACCGCGCAGCCCGGGCACTGACAGGCAGCCCTCGAAGCCCTCTTCCATCAGCGGGCTCAGCGGCGTGATCAGCGGGTTGATCAGGATGGTCTGCGGCACCGCCTCGGCATCGGGGTAACGCTCGCTGTGCTCGAATCCGAAGATCACCAGTTGCAGGTCGACGCCGATCTGCGGCGCCGCCAGGCCGACACCGCCGACACTTTCCATGGTCTGGAACATGTCATCGATCAATTGCCACAACTCGGGACTGTCGAACATTTCTGGCGGCACCGGCGGTGCGATGCGCAGCAGGCGTTCGTCGCCCATCTTCAGGATTTCGCGGATCATGGTCGGGCTTCGTCAGTGTGATTGTGAGGAATGGAATGATCGCGCCCAAGGCCCGATACATGCTGTTTTTCATGCTCGCCGGGGCTCTTTTCGCCATGGTCCTTGCCTTCGGCGGACATGTGCTCGATCACCGCGTTCATCTCAGCGCCGAGCAACAGTACCGCCGCCGAGATATAGAAGTACAGCAACAGCACGATGATCGCGCCGATACTGCCATACATGGCGTTGTAGTCGGCGAAGGTCTTGACGTAGAACGCGAAGCCCAGGGACGCGATGATCCAGACCACCACCGCCAATACCGAGCCCGGCGTGATGAAGCGAAACTCCTGTTTGACGTCGGGCATCACGTAATAGATCAGCGCCACCGCGACCATCAGCAAAAACACGATGACCGGCCAGCGCGCGAGCGTCCAGACGGTGACAATGAATTCCTCCAGCCCGATCTGGGCGGCAATCCAGCCCATCACCTGCGGTCCCAGCACCATCAGCGCCGCGGCGGCCAGGAGCATGCCGGCAATGCCGACGGTGTACAGGATCGACAGCGGAAAACGCTTCCAGGCCGGACGCCCTTCGACCACGTCATAAGCGGCATTCATGGCGCTCATCATCAGCCGCACGCCGGCCGACGCGGTCCACAACGCAATCACGATACCGACCGACAGCAGGCCCCCCTTGGACTGCTGGAGCTGGTCGATCACCGGGTTGACCTGCTCCAGCGCCTGTGGCGGCAGTACCAGTTCCGATTGCAGGCGCAGCCAGGAGAAAAAATCCGGCAGGTGCAGAAAACCGATCAGGGCTATCAGGAAAAGAATGAAGGGGAACAGCGAAAACAACATCTGGTAAGCCAGTGCGGAGGCGTACGTCGACATCTCGTCGTCGAGAAATTCGGTCACCGTGCGCATCATCACGCGGTGCAGGGGCAAGCCTTTCAAGGCCGGGAACATCATGTGCGTCTCCTTTCGCCGCAAAAAAGGAAGGTCGCCTGGCGACTCATCGGGTTATGCCAAGACAAAGTAACCTGTTGGCGACTTTGGAACAATTTCCCCCGGTGCAAGTTCGAGTCGACATGAAAACGGCCACCCGCAGATGACCGTTCCGATCACGTTTCAACTGATCGGTTACGCCTCGTCGACGCCTTTCTTGACGGCATCCTTGGCCTTGCCCACGTTTTGCTGGGCTTCACCCTTTTTCTCCTGGACCACGCCCTCGGCGCGCATGCGGTCATTATCGGTGGCCTTGCCGACGCCTTGCTTGATGTTGCCGACGGCTTCGTTGGCAACGCCCTTCACTTTATCGCTCGTGCTACCCATGGTATCTCTCCTGTGAATAACCGTAAGAAAAGTCATTACACAAGGGTTGACTGGGGCCGTTTGCGGGGAGTTTCATTTTTTCTGCGGCTGATTTCGTCGGCGACTGCAGGTTGCGCTTTATGTTTGCTGATCAACCCCCGAGAATGCCCCACGTATTCAGGCTGCGACCTGAAGCTCCAATCCCGTAGGAACGTTATGAAACTCGATAAAAAGCAGGCCATCGCCCGCAGGAACCAGCAACTGGGCGGCGCCGTCCTGGGCGTCAACAATTGCCATTTCAGCGAACTGAACCGCAATCGCAACATCTTCTGGTTCGACATTCCGGTGGCCCGGCTGGCCATTGGTCAATACGAATGGATTCACCTGCTGCTGCACACCCCCGCCACCGATGAACTGCTGCACCTGAAAGTGCCGACGGTGTTCCTGCGGGAAAAACTGGAAGGCCTGGAAGTACGCAACCAGGGCAAACGCAAGGCGGCCCTGAGCCTGGAACTGAGTGCCGACAAGGATTCGTACCTGCAAGACATGCGGCCGGGTGGCACCAACCTGGATTTCGCGCAGTTTCGGTTGTAGCCCGATCGCCAGGATCACCGGTTCCCCTGTGGCGAGGGAGCTTGCTCCCGCTGGACGCGAAGCGGCCCCTGCGGTGTATCAGTCGGACCGGATGGGGCTGCTGCGCAGCCCAGCGGGAGCAAGCTCCCTCGCCACAACGGCCGCCCCGCGCGAGGCCATAGCCTTGTAACAAAAAGCCCCGCATCAGCGGGGCTTTTCATTGGCGGCGGGTTTACTTCTTCAGCCCCAGCTTCTTCAGTTCTTCATCGCGCAACTCGCGCCGCAGGATCTTGCCCACGTTGGTGGTCGGCAATGCATCGCGGAACTCCACGGCCTTCGGCACTTTATAGCCGGTGACGTTGGCGCGCATGTGCTCCATCACCTGTTCCTTGGTGAGCGTGGCCCCTGGACGCACGACGATGAAAATCTTGATCGCCTCGCCGGACTTTTCATCCGGTACACCGATCGCCGCGCACTGCAGCACACCCGGCAGGGTGGCCAGTACGTCTTCCAGTTCGTTGGGGTAAACGTTGAAGCCGGAGATCAGGATCATGTCCTTCTTGCGATCGACGATGCGCATGTAGCCGTCCGGCTGGATCAGCGCAATATCACCGGTCTTGAGCCAGCCTTCACCGTCGAGAATCTCGTCGGTGGCCTCCTGGCGCTGCCAGTAGCCCTTCATCACTTGCGGACCTTTCACACACAATTCGCCGATCTCACCGAGTGGCAATTCGACGCCCGCGTCATTGATGACCTTGCACAGCGTTGATGGCACCGGAATGCCGATGGTGCCGACCTGGATGTGCTGGATCGGGTTGACGGTAGCCACCGGGCTGGTCTCGGTCATGCCGTAGCCTTCGCAGATCGGGCAGCCGGTGACCGCCTTCCAGCGCTCGGCCGCTGCCAGTTGCAGGGCCATGCCACCGGACAAGGTCACCTTCAGTGCGGAGAAGTCCAGCTTGCGGAAGGCTTCGTTATTGCACAGGGCCACGAATAACGTGTTGAGGCCGACAAAACCGCTGAACTTCCACTTCGACAGTTCCTTGACCATCGCCGACAAGTCGCGCGGGTTGCTGATCAGAATGTTGTGGTTGCCGATCAGCATCATCGCCATGCAATGAAAGGTGAACGCATAGATGTGGTACAGCGGCAGCGGCGTGATCAACACTTCGCAGCCTTCATTGAGGTTGGAGCCCATCAATGCCTTGCACTGCAACATGTTCGCCACCAGGTTGCGGTGGGTCAGCATCGCGCCCTTGGCCACGCCGGTGGTGCCACCGGTGTATTGCAGAACGGCCACATCATCGCTGGTGGGGTTGGCTTCGTTCACCGGCTGGCCGTGGCCCTTGCTCAACACGTCGTTGAACTTGATGGCCTTGGGCAAATGGTAAGCCGGGACCATCTTCTTGACGTACTTGATCACGCTGTTGATCAGCAGGCGCTTGAGCGGCGGCAGCAGGTCGGCGACTTCGGTGACAATGACGTGCTTGACGCTGGTCCTGGGCACCACGTTCTCGGCCAGGTGCGCCATGTTGGCCAGGCACACCAGCGCCTTGGCGCCGGAGTCGTTGAACTGGTGTTCCATCTCCCGCGCGGTGTACAGCGGGTTGGTGTTGACCACGATGAGCCCGGCGCGGATCGCGCCGAAAACGGCCACCGGATACTGGAGAACGTTGGGCAGCTGCACGGCGATTCGATCGCCCGGCTGCAAATCGGTATGCTGTTGCAGGTACGCGGCAAAGGCACCGGACAATTCGTAGAGTTCACCGTAGGTGATCGTCTTGCCGAGGTTGCTGAATGCCGGCTTGTCGGCGAAGCGTTGGCAGGACTGCTTCAACACCGCCTGAATATTCGGATACTCGTCTGGATTGATGTCGGCAGCAATCCCAGCTGGGTACTTATCCTTCCAAAAGTCTTCAATCATGGAAGCCCACTCCTCAGCAACGCGAATTCTTCACCGCATTTGATGCGATTATTATTGGTGTGTGTTTTGTTGGTGAATCTGGCTTGAATCAAGGCCGAGAAGTCACAAAAGCGCGCCGAGAGTAGCAGCTTTGCCGAGGGTCGACTAGAGCCAAAAATGGGCTCTGCAGTCACAAATTTTACTCAAGAAAATCCAATGGTCACTTTTAGAGTAAAGATTCTAAGGCCGCGTAATTTCACCCCATGCATAAAAAACTGTGGGAGCGAGCCTGCTCGCGATAGCGGCGTATCAGCCGACATCTCTGTCACTGATCGACTGCTATCGCGAGCAGGCTCGCTCCCACAGGTTTTCCATTGAGGCAAGCGCCTCAGGCGATATCGCGCAGTTCCCGCCGCAGGATCTTGCCCACCGGCGTCATCGGCAGCGAGTCACGCAATACGATGTGCTTGGGGATCTTGTAGCCGGTGAAGTTCTCCTTGCAGTAGGCCTTGAGTTCTTCGAGGCTGACGCCCGCCTCACGGGCCACCACGAACAGTTTCACCGCCTCCCCCGAACGCTCGTCCGGCACGCCGATGACCGCGCAACTGGCGACTTTCGGGTGAGCCATGACCACGTCCTCGATCTCGTTGGGATACACGTTGAAACCCGAGACGATGATCATGTCTTTCTTGCGGTCGACGATGCGCACAAACCCGTCGGGATCGATCACCGCGATATCGCCGGACTTGAACCAGCCTTCGCTGTCCAGCACTTCGGCGGTCGCCTCGGGCTTGTTCCAGTAGCCCTTCATGATCTGCGGGCCCTTGATGCACAGCTCGCCGCGCTCGCCCAGGGGCAGCTCGACGCCGTCGTCGTTGATGACCTTCATCAGCGTACCCGGCACTGGCAGCCCCACCGTACCCAGGCGCGACTTGCCGCCGTAAGGGTTGGCACTGGCCACCGGCGAGGTTTCCGTCAGGCCGTAGCCCTCGGTGATGCCACAGCCGGTGAGCTGCTTCCAGCGTTCGGCCGTGGCCTTGACCAGCGCGGTGCCGCCTGAGTTGGTGACCTTGAGGTTGGAAAAATCCAGCGTCTTGAAATCAGGATGGTCCATCAGCGCCACGAACAGCGTGTTGAGCCCCAGCAACAGCGAGAACCGCCAGTTCTTCAGTTCCTTGATGAAGCCACCGATGTCCCGGGGATTGGTGATCAACACGTTGTGGTTGCCCGTGACCATCATGCACATGCAGTTCGCCGTGAACGCATAGATATGGTACAGCGGCAACGGCGCGATCATGACTTCCTGGCCCTCGCGCAACAGCGGCTGGCCGTCATCGCCGATCTGCCCCAGGCACGCCCGGGCCTGCTGCATGTTGGCGACCAGGTTGCCGTGGGTCAGCATCGCGCCTTTTGCCAGCCCCGTGGTGCCGCCGGTGTATTGCAGCACGGCGATGTCATCGAGGCTGACGTTGAGGGGCTTGATGCCCTGGCCTCGCCCGAGGCGCAAGGCGCTCTTGAAGGAAATGGCCTGGGGCAGCGAATAGGCCGGCACCATTTTCTTGACCTTGCTGACCAGCGTATTCACCAGCCAGCCTTTGGCGGTAGGCATCAGGTCGCCCATCTTCGCTTCGATCAGAAATTGCAGGTCGGTGTCGGGCAGCACTTCCTGGACCTTCTGCCCGAACAGGTTCATGTACACCAGCGCCCGGGCACCGGAGTCCTTGAACTGATGACGCATTTCCCGCGGGGTGTACAGCGGGTTGGTATTGACCACGACCAGGCCGGCGCGCAGGGCACCGAAGACGGCGATCGGGTATTGCAGGACGTTGGGCATCTGCACGGCGATGCGATCGCCCGGCGCCAGGTCGGTATTGGCTTGCAGATAACCGGCAAAGGCCGCGCTGTAGCGCTCCAGCTCGGCGTAGGTGAGGGTCACCCCCATGTTGCTGTAGGCCGGACGGTCGGCAAATTTCTTGCAGGAACGCTCGAACACCTCGACAACCGACTTGTAGGCACCCAGGTCGATGTCCGAGGGCACGCCGGTCGGGCGTTTGTCATTCCAGAAATCAGGCTGCATTGTTTTTGTCCTCTTTACCTGAACGTATCCGGGACCGCTTGCGTGTCGCTTGCACAGGCGGAGCTCCTCGGACACTAGCAGCTATGGCCAATCAGGCAAATATGGCAACTTGCGTCATAGATCGTGTGAATCTTCCTCCCTTGCCGTGACCTGATCAGGCGAGACGCGACGGATGCGCTATACAATGCAGCGACGCTGCGTCTGACTTTGTGCAAAGGAACCGCCATGATCCACCAAACGTTCTGGCTGACCGCGACCGATCACAGGCGCATCCTCGTCAACCAATGGTTGCCCGAAACCGCCCCGCAGGCCGTGCTCATGCTGGCCCACGGCATGGCCGAACACAGCGCTCGTTATGGGCGCCTGGCCCAGGCCTTGTGCGATGAAGGTTATGGCGTCTACGCACCGGACCTGCGCGGCCATGGCCAGACCGGCGAGGAAACAGTCCTGGGGCATTTTGCCGACGAGGACGGCTGGGCCAAGGTGGTCGGCGATCTCGCGAGCCTCAATCAGCACATCGGCCAGCAACATCCAGAAACACCAATTCTCCTGCTGGGCCATAGCATGGGCAGCTATATCGCCCAGGGTTACCTGCTGCACCACAGCGCCAGCCTGCACGGGGCGATTCTCAGCGGCTCGAATTTCCAGCCCGTGGCGCTGTACCGCGCGGCACGCCTGATCGCCCGCCTCGAACGTCGACGCCAGGGAGCCACGGGGCGTAGCGCGCTCATCGAGTGGCTGTCATTCGGCAGTTTCAACAAAAAATTCAAACCGGTGCGCACGCCCTTCGACTGGCTCAGTCGCGACCCGACCGAAGTGGACAAATACGTCCAGGACCCGCTGTGCGGCTTTCGTTGTACCAATCAGCTGTGGATCGACCTCCTCGGCGGCTTGCAGCAGATCAGCAAAGCGTCCAATCTCGCGCAGATCGATCCGGGCCTGCCGTTGCTGGTGATTGGCGGCGAATGTGATCCGGTGAGTGAAGGCAAGCGTCTGAAAGATCTGGCCGATGCCCTGCGCGACGCCGGCAATCAACATCTGCAATTGACGATCTACCCGCAGGCCCGGCACGAACTGTTCAATGAAACCAACCGCGATGAAGTGACGGCCGACGTGCTGGCCTGGATTGCCCAGGCGCTGAGCCACCAGCGGCCGCCACGCAGCGAGTAGGTTCGCAGCGTTTTTCCTTTACCTGTTACAGGATCCAGACATGACCCAGGTTACCAACATCCCTTACGAAGCCCTCGAAGTCGGCCAGACCGCCAGCTACAGCAAGACCGTCGAAGAGCGCGATATCCAGCTGTTCGCCGCCATGTCCGGCGACCACAACCCGGTGCACCTGGACGCCGAATTCGCCGCCGCCAGCATGTTCAAGGAACGCATCGCCCATGGCATGTTCAGCGGTGCGCTGATCAGCGCGGCGGTGGCGTGCGAGCTGCCTGGGCCGGGCACCATCTATATCGGCCAGCAGATGAGCTTTCAGAAACCGGTGAAGATTGGCGACACCCTGACCGTGCGCCTGGAAATCCTCGAGAAACTGCCGAAGTTCCGCGTGCGCATCGCCACGCGCGTGTTCAATCAGCGCGATGAACTGGTGGTGGACGGCGAGGCCGAGATCCTGGCTCCGCGCAAGCAGCAGACTGTTACGTTGCCGACGTTGCCGGCGATCAGCATCGGCTGACTACCGCGATCTATGGGAGTGAAATGTGGCGAGGGGATTTATCCCCGCTGGGGCGCGAAGCGCCCCCGATACCTCAAGACCACTGTGGTGTGTCAGCCTGGGCACAGGGGGCTGCTGCGCAGCCCAGCGGGGATAAATCCCCTCGCCACAAATCACTGCAGTGTTGCGGTTATTGCAGCCGCTCTTGCACCTGCACACTCGCCGTCATCCCCGCGCTCAGGCTCACCCCTTCCGGCACCTTGTCGAGCTTGATCCGCACCGGGATCCGCTGGGCCAGGCGCACCCAGTTGAAGGTCGGTTCGACCTCTGCCAGCAATTGCGCATCGGGGTTGGTGTTGCGGTCGGTGATACCGCGGCTGATGCTTTCCACATGGCCGTCCAGCGCATGGTCGGCGCTCATCAACCAGACCTTGACCGGATCGCCCACGCGGATCCTCGGCAGTTTGGTTTCCTCGAAATAGGCCTGCACGTAGAAAGTCGAATCATCGATTAGCGCCATCACCGGTTGCCCGGCGTTGACGTAGTTGCCTTCGGCCAGGCGCAGATTGGTGATATGACCACTGCGTGGGGCCAGGACCTGGCTGCGGGCCAGGTTCAGCTCGGCGACCTTGGCCTGGGCCTGGGCCTCGCGCAGTTCGCCACGGGCAATGCCGGCGTTGATCTGGGCATTTTCCCGCAGCTCGGCGCTGATCGCCTGAGGCCCCAGGGCGGCGCGGCGGCTGGCTTCGTGTTCACGCAGGCTCAGCTGCTGCTGGCGGGTCTGGACCACCGCGCGAGCCTTCTCCAGCGCGGCCTCGAAGCGTTCGCGGTCGATGCTCAACAACAGGTCGCCAGCCTTGACCTGCTGGTTGTCCACGGCCTTGAGTTCGCGCACCCAACCGGATACGTCAGGGGCGACCACCACCACGTCGGCACGGATTCGCGCATCCCGGGTCCAGGGCGTGAGCATGTAGTACTGCCACAGATGAAACCCGGCGAAGATCGCCACGGCCACCACGCCCAGCGTGACGGCGACACGTACGGGTGTACGCATGTTCAGCTCCTTATAACGGTCCGAGGACCAGGGTAATGACAGTCAGGACACAGACGTACAGGGCGCAGTCGAACAAGGCTTCATGCCAGATCCAGCGCCCGACCGGCAACAGGCCGAGCAACAGGCGCAGCGCACCGGTTGCCAGCAAGGCCAGGACCACATAAATCAGGAACGGGCTGAGCAGCACCCCGCCAATCGACCATTCACGCAAGCCCATGGCTATGTTTCCCTTCTTCGGATTCGTGCTGGCGGCACCAGGCGCGCCAGCTGTTCTGCAATTGCACCACCGCGCCTTGGGCGAGCTTCAGCGCATCGCTGGACGGTTGCTGCGACAGCACCCGCAGATATTCGTCGCTTGCCTGGGCCAAAGCCTCGGCCTGATCGCCGCCGGGGCCGTGTTCCAGCGCCTGCTCCAGGGTTTCGAAATATTCGCGCTGGGCCGGGCTGTCGGGTATCTGGGCAACGGCCAGACTCAGGCGCAGATGCAGCAACTCGTCACCGACGTCCAGGCCCAGCAAGCCGTCGTCCCAACGGCTGCGCGCCGGCACCGGCAGCTCGGGATAATGCCGCGCCAGTTGCAGCAGCCGGTCAGCCATGCGGCCACCGAACCAGCTTTCAGCACCACGCAGATTGCGATGGGTCAGCCTGACCAGATCGTCCAGCGTCGCGGCCAGCAGCCGACGGCTATGCCAGGCCGGGTTGCGCAGGATCAGCAGCTTGAACGCCAGCACCGCCGCGCCGACGCCGATCATCATTGCCTGGGCGTTGTTGAAGAATGCCGAAACGTCGTACTTCATCGCATTGAGCGGCGAGACCAGCACCACAAAGTGCAGGCAGAACGAGGTGGCCGTGGCGTAGAGCGGCGGCTTGGCCATGCACAGCGCCCCCAGGAACAACGGCACGCCCATGGCCATGCACAGCATGGCGAAACTGCTCCATTGCGGCAGGAAAATCTCGCCAATGACAAACGCCGTCGGCACTGCGAGGAAAATACCCCGCAGGAAACTCATGCCGATCTGCGCACCGTTTTCGCGGCTGGCAAACAGGCTGCACACCACGCAGGTGAGCAACAGCGCACCGGATGCGGCGGGCCAGGCGGTCGCCAGCCAGAAACAGGCTACCGCCAGGAATGCCAGGGCGCTGCGGGCGCCGAATACCATGGCCAGGGACAGATCACGATGCGGCGCCAGCGTGCGCGGCGGATCGGCGGCGGCCCTGCCCTCCTGCACGGCCGCGAGCGCGGCACAGGCAGCCAGGGCGGTATCGAGCAACAAGGCGAAACGAGCCAGGCAGTAACTTTGCGCCGAGCTGATCCGCAGGTCATGAGAAGCATCCAGAACCCGAGGCCGCAGGGCCTGCAGCGTCGCGCTGTCTGCAGCGAGCGCCTGCTGCACCTCGTCCATCCACGGCTGGAGCGCTTCGGCTTCCTGAGGTTCGAGTTGTTTCCACTGCCGACGCACCGAACGGGAAATACGCAACAACATCAGCAGTTTCTGGCTCAAGCCGCTGATGGCCCGGGCGCGCTGGCGGCCCAGGCTGCCTTCGAACCAGGCGTGTTCGCGCTGGGCATCCACCGCAACGATCTTGCCGAGGATTTCGAGCAAGCCTTTGCGCGCCTGGGCATCGCCGGCCAACGTTGCACGCGCCGCCTGCATGCCGCTCTGCCAGGCGGCACGGGCCTGATCCGCCAGTTGTCGTTCGACCCGCAACGGCCAGAGCAAGGCACTGGCCGCCGTGGCGCAGGTAATGCCCAGGCTGATCTCGGTGCACCGCGCCACGGCCTGATCGAAGACCCCAAGTGGATGGGAAAGGGCCGGCAAGGCAATGATCGCCACCGTGTAGCCAGCCAGCACGAAAGAATACGACCAGGCGCTGCGCAACAGCGTCGAACAGCCCGTGCACACACCCAGCCACAGCGCCAGCGCCAGCAAGAACAACCACGGTGCCTGGGCGAACAATCCCATGAACACCACCGACATGATCGTCCCCACCAAGGTACCGACCAAACGCGCCAGGCCCTTCTGTACCACCATGCCGGACAGCGGCTGGGCGACGATGAACGCCGTCATCAATGCCCACGACGGCTGCTCCAGGCCCCAGCGCAACGCCAGCCACAACGCCAGGCCGCCGCCGAGCACGGTTTTGATGGCGAACTGCACGGCGAGGCGGTCAGGGGCGAACAAGGCCTGGAAGGTAATGGGCACGCGGAAAACTCTTCTGGGACCGAAGTAACGAACGTAGTAACGATAGATCGCGCAATAGGCAGCGCAATTATTAGCTAGCTACCTATTCGAGTCCAGAGCAGATTATTGACGGATCTGACAAACACTCTTGCGGTTTCGAGCCCATAAAAAAACGCCAGCAGGCTGGCGTTTTTTTGCGTCACAGGCATGTGTCAGCTGGCACGCGCCTGGTTACGCAGCGCCTTGACCTGGTCGTGGTTGCGTTGCACGCCGTGGTACTGACGCTCAACCAGGTCACGAATACCTACCAGGTTGTGCTTGTTGATCTTCTCGATGGCTTCCTTGTACGCCTTGAGTGCATGGTCTTCGCCGCGTTCGGCTTCGTTGAGGACCGCTTCTTCATCCTTGCCGGTAAACATCGATTTTACGTCTACCCAACGACGGTGCAGGTCGCCAGCGACGCTGGTGGAGGTTTCCGGATCGCCGCCCAACGAACGCACAGCGGCTTGCAGCTCGGCCGCGGCAGTTGCGCAATCGGCCGCGCGTTTAACGAACAGGGCCTTGAGTTCTGGATGCTTGATGTCTTCAGCGCAGGTCTTGAATCCTTCCTGGCCATCCTTGCTGGTCTCGATCAGGTCGTTCAAGACAGAGATGGATTCTTTATTGATGTCAGTCATTTTTCAGTTCCTTTGCTTGGTGAATAAAAACCTGCAAGGAATATTGCATTGGCCGTGCCAGCCAAAAAAAACAATAAAAATACTTTAAATTCAACAAGTTAAAAAATACACAAAAATCTGTATCCGCGTTATTTGCATGATCTGTCATTTGGCCTGCATGCAGAATGCCTGTATTTTGCCGATGGTTCCTATCAAGACAAATCGCCATGAATCCGCAAAAGCTTGAACTGCTGGTGACGCGCCAGATGCCCTTCGGCAAATACAAGGGCCGAATCCTCGCCGACCTGCCGGGCCAGTACCTGAACTGGTTTGCCCGGGAGGGTTTTCCCCACGGAGAACTGGGCGCTTTGCTGGCGCTGATGCAGGAGATCGACCACAACGGTCTGTCGGACCTGCTGGATCCGCTGCGTGCCAAACACGGCCTGCCCAAACCACGCCATTGACCGACTGAATCCGCCCATGCCCGAAAACACCCTGCGCGCCCATGATGAAGCTTTCTGGCAGACCTTCGGCGACCGCTACGACGTCGAGCCCGAGGGCCCGCTCAACCTGGAAAACGGCTACTTCGGGCGGATGTCGCGTACCGTGGTCGAGGAGTACCAGCGCAACATCGAATTCGTCAATCGCGGCAACTCGGTGTACGTACGTCAGCATTTCGACCGGGAACATGGCGAAGCGATTCGCCGCCAAGTGGCGCAACTGATTCACGTCCCCTCCTCTACCGTGGCGCTGGCCACCAGCGCGGTGGACGCCCTGCAGACGCTGATTCGCAATTACAACGGCCTCAAGCCTGGCGATCAGGTGCTGATAAGCGACGTCGAGTACGAGTCAGTCAAAAGCGCGATGCGCTGGCTGGCTCGCCAGCGAGGGGCGCAGATCATCGAACTGGTCCACCCGCATCCCGCCAGTTTCGAAAGCCTGGTGGGCACCTATCGGGAAACCTTCATTCGTTACCCGCGCCTGAAGCTGATGGCGCTGACTTACGTCAACCACCTGACCGGCCTCGTCATGCCGGTGAAGGCGATTGCCGAGGCGGCGCGGGAGTTCGATGTCGACATCATTCTCGACGGCGCGCACGCCCTGGGTCAGATCGAGTTCAACCTGAAGAAGCTGGGTATCCAGTTCGCCGGTTTCAACTTGCAGAAGTGGATTGGCGGCCCGCTGGCCCTGGGCTTTCTCTATATCGCTCCAGAGCGGCTGGTCGACATCGATCCGGACATGGACGAAGCCAATTACCCCGCCACCGATGTGCGCTCACGCACACCCCACAGCACGCCCAACATCCCTGCCCTGCTGACGCTGCCATTGGTCTTTGAAGAACACCGCACCCTGGGCGGCGCGTCGGCCAAAGGTGCCCGACTCTGCTACTTGCGGGACCTTTGGGTGAACGCGGTACGTGATGTGCCCGGCATTGAAGTCATGACTCCGGACGATCGGCGGCTCTATTGCGGCATCACCTCGATGCGCTTCACCGCCCAGCCCGATCAGCAAGTCATGGCCGATCGGCTGCTCAAGGAATATGAAATCTTTACCGTGGTGCGCAAGACCAGCGTCGGCCCGTGCATCCGCATCACGCCTGGGTTGATTACCTTGGCGCGGGATATCGAGCGGTTGACCGAGGCGCTTATCCACCTGAGCAACACATAACAACAGGCAAAAAAAAACGGTGCGCCGACCAAGCGCACCGTAAAGCCGTAGAACACTCAACGAAGTTCGGTAAGACAATCAGTCCAGCAGCGCCAGGGCCTCGGCGGTGCATTCCTGGATGCGGGCCCAGTCGCCGTTCTTGATCCACTCCGGATCCAGCATCCAGCTGCCGCCCACGCACATCACGTTTTTCAACGCCATATAGCTCTTGATATTGGCCGGACTGACGCCGCCAGTCGGGCAGAATTTCACTTCGCCGAAGGGGCCGCCCAGGGCCTTGATGGCAGCCACGCCACCGCTGACTTCCGCCGGGAACAACTTGAAGCGGCGATAACCCAGCCCGTAGCCTTCCATGATGCCCGAGGCATTGCTGATCCCCGGCAACAACGGAATCGGGCTCTGGACGCTAGCCTCCAGCAAGTCGCGGGTAATACCCGGGGTCACGATGAATTGCGAACCGGCGGCCTCGGCGGCGGCCAGCATATGGCGATCGAGCACCGTGCCGGCGCCGGTCACCAGTTCCGGACGCTGCTCGCGCAGCACCTGGATGGCCTTGAGGCCGTACTGCGAGCGCAAGGTCACTTCCAGCGCCGTCAGGCCACCGGCGGCCAGGGCATCGGCCAGCGGCAGGATGTCCTGCTCACGGGCAATAGTGATCACCGGCAAGATCCGCGCCTTGGCGCAGAGGCTGTCGATCAGCGTTACTTTGTCCGCCATGGAAACGGTCGGGGATGGGTTTGTCA
The DNA here is from genome assembly GCF_051131995.1 of Pseudomonas sp. Z1-29. Taxonomy (NCBI): domain Bacteria; kingdom Pseudomonadati; phylum Pseudomonadota; class Gammaproteobacteria; order Pseudomonadales; family Pseudomonadaceae; genus Pseudomonas; species Pseudomonas sp. Z1-29. The sequence goes on from NZ_CP071645.1 coordinate 4,629,980, forward strand.
TAGCGGCTGATCCTTGGTTCATGGGCACCAGTAAATCTCTAACGTAGGTTGCAAAAACGCGCGGATCGGCATTTCGGCGACGTTGTCACCGGCCGCCGCGGCGTTCAGGGTGGTCAACTTCGATTGACCGGAAATCGACAGCACCTTGTGCCTGGCCGAGGCCAGCAATGCGCGGCTCATGGTCAGGCGCTGGTGCGGGACGGTTGGCGCGAGCATCGGCCAGCAACGGCGAGCGCCCTTTTCATCCAGGGCCTCGGCCAGGTTCGGGCTGTCGGGAAACAGCGAGGCGGTATGCCCATCGTCCCCCATGCCCAGTACCAGCACATCAATCGGCGGCAGCTCGGCCAACAGACGATCCGCCTGTTCAGCCGCGGCCTCCAGGTTGGCGCTGGCGCTGTACAGGCTCAGGAACTGCGCCTTGGCCGCCGCGCCCTGAAGCAGGTAACGCTTGAGCAGACCGGCATTGCTGTCGGCATGTTCAACCGGCACCCAGCGCTCATCGGCCAGACTCACCACCACCTTCGACCAGTCCAGCGTCTGCTTGGACAGGTTCTGGAAAAATGCCACCGGGCTGCGACCGCCAGACACCACCAAAGTCGCCGCACCGCGAGCATCGATCGCCGCGCGCAACTGCTGCGCCACGTTCAGCGCGAGGTTTTCCGCCAGCAGCACCGGGCTCTTGAACTCAAGGGCCGTGACGCCCTCGGGCAGTTTCAATTCAGATATCGCCATACCATGACCTCCCGTCCCGCGTGATCAGTGCGATGGAGCTCATCGGCCCCCATGACCCGGCGGCATACGGCTTGGGCGCATCACCGGACTTCTTCCAGCCGGCAATCAGCTGGTCGCACCACGTCCACGCGGCTTCGATTTCATCTTTACGGACAAACAGGTTCTGATTGCCATTCATGACCTCCAGCAACAACCGCTCGTAGGCATCGGGAATCCGCGCGCTGCGATAGGTGTCGGAGAAGTTCAGTTGCAGCGGACCGCTGCGCAATTGCATGCCCTTGTCCAAGCCTTGCTCCTTGGTCATCACCCGCAAGGAAATGCCTTCGTCCGGTTGCAGGCGGATGATCAGTTTGTTGCTGATCTGCAGACGCTGCTCGGGGGCGAAGATGTAATGGGACGGTTCCTTGAAGTGAATCACGATCTGCGACAGCTTCTGCGGCATGCGCTTGCCGGTACGCAGGTAGAACGGAACACCGGCCCAGCGCCAGTTGCGAATGTCGGCACGCAGGGCGACGAACGTCTCGGTGTCGCTCTGGGTATTGGAATTGGGTTCTTCCAGGTAGCCGGGAACGGCCTTGCCTTCACTGTGGCCGGCGATGTACTGGCCGCGCACCACTTGTGTGGTCAAGCCTTCCGGGCTGATCGGTGCGAGGGCCTTGAGCACCTTGACCTTCTCGTCACGGATGCTGTCGGCCGACAGGTCGGCCGGCGGGTCCATGGCGATCAGGCACAGCAACTGGAGCAAGTGGTTCTGGATCATGTCACGCAGTTGGCCGGCCTTGTCGAAATAGCCCCAGCGGCCTTCGATGCCGACCTTCTCGGCCACGGTGATTTCCACGTGGGAGATGTAATTCTGGTTCCACTGGGTTTCGAACAGGCTGTTGGCGAAACGCAACGCGATCAGGTTCTGGACCGTTTCCTTGCCCAGGTAATGGTCGATGCGGTAGGTGCGGTTCTCCGGGAAGAACTGCGCCACGGCGTCATTGACCTTGCGCGACGATTCCAGGTCCGAGCCGATGGGTTTTTCCAATACGACGCGGGTGTTCTCGCTCAAGCCGACTTTCGCCAGGTTCTCGCAGATCGCGCCGTAGACCGCCGCCGGCGTGGCGAAATAGGCGATGACTTGCTGCTGGGCCTGGCCGACCTGCTCGGCAAGCGCGACGTAATCGTCAGCCTTGAGAAAATCCACATGCAGATACGTCAGCCGCGCCAGGAAGCGCTCGATCACGGTTTCGTCGAGGTCTTTTTCGCCCACATAGCGACGCAGCTCGGTCGCGATGAACGTCAGGTGTTGCTGTTCGCTGCCAGGTTCGCGGGCCAGCGCGAAGATTCGCGTGTCCTCATGCAACAGGCCGGCACCGTCGAGCTGATAAAGGGCAGGAAACAGCTTGCGCAACGCCAGGTCGCCCAACGCGCCGAACAAGGCAAAGGTGCACGGTTCAACCGTAATCGAATGCATGATGTTTGTTCTTTTATCAAGTTAAACTACAAATACCTTTTTTCAAGGTATCACTCAAGGAAAAATGTAGTAATAACTACAACATTTTTCGAAAATGCCGATTCCGAGTGGTGGTCCGTCGGAGCCATCAGTAGGATAGGCCACCGCCAAGGGTCGTATCAAAGACCCGTTTCTCTAGGAATCTTGTATGGACCGCGTGCGAAATCTACTGGAGCAGATCCAGAGTCGCCTGGAAGACCTGAACAAGGCCGAGCGCAAGGTGGCCGAGGTGATCCTGCTCAATCCGCAGCAGGCGACCCGCTTCAGCATCGCCGCCCTCGCCCAGGCCGCTTCGGTCAGCGAACCGACCGTCAACCGCTTCTGCCGCTCGTTCGGCGTCAGCGGCTATCCGGAACTCAAGCTGCAACTGGCCCAAAGCCTGGCCAGCGGCGCGGCCTATGTCAGCCGTGCGGTCGAGGCCGATGACAATCCGGAAGCCTATACCCGCAAAATCTTTGGCAGTGCCATCGCTTCATTGGACAGCGCCTGCCAGGCCCTTGATCCAAATTTGATCAGTCGCGCCGTGGATCTGCTGATCCAGGCCCGCCAGATCCACTTCTTCGGCCTCGGCGCCTCGGCCCCGGTAGCGCTGGATGCCCAGCACAAGTTTTTCCGCTTCAACCTGGCGGTGACCGCCCATGCCGATGTGCTGATGCAGCGCATGATCGCCTCGGTGGCCCATACCGGCGAGCTGTTCGTGATCATCTCCTACACCGGGCGTACCCGCGAACTGGTGGAAGTGGCGCGCATCGCCCGGGAAAACGGCGCATCGGTGCTCGGCCTGACCGCCGAAGGCTCGCCGCTGGCCAAGGCGAGCACCTTGAGCCTGAACATCCCTTTGCCGGAAGACACCGACATCTACATGCCGATGACGTCGCGGATTATCCAGCTCACCGTGCTCGATGTGCTCGCCACCGGCATGACCCTGCGCCGCGGCGTGGATTTCCAACCGCATTTGCGCAAGATCAAGGAAAGCCTGAATGCCAGCCGGTATCCGGTTGGGGATGAGTTCAACTGATTCGGTCCAGAGCCTTCGGTGTCTGATAGTCAGCCATCGCGAGCAAGCTCGCTCCCACAGGTTTTTTGTGAACACCAAAGGTCTAGTGTGGGAGCGAGCTTGCTCGCGATGGGGCCAGCCACCACACCCGAGATCCACCGCTAAACCCCCACCCGCGCCTGCAAACTCAAATGCGCCCGCTCACCCGGTGCCAGGCACAGGCTCCCGGTACCGCCGCTGGCCGCTTCGACGCAGACGAATTCATTCACTTCATCCCAGCTCACACCCAACAGTGGCCGTGCGCCGGGATGCCACACCACCGTATCGGCGCTGTCGCCGGTGTCGATGCGCAGCTCGCGTTGCCAGGCGTGATCCTTGAGCTGCAATTCGCCCTCATGCTGGAACACTCGCTGGCAGCCACCCTCCACCCGTAACTCGCCCTCCTGCTGGCAAACCGCCCGGTTCAACTGGTCGTAACCCTGGGCGCCGTCGAGGCCAGACAGCGCTACCTCGCCAACGTCACCAATGCGCCAATAGGCGTGCAAGGCCTGGCTCAACTGGCAGGGCAGGCTGTCCTGATGTTCGGTGCTCAAGCGCAGTTCCATGCGCTCACCCAGGTCGGCATGCAGGTCCACCTGCCAGTCACACAATTGCAGTTGCCAATGCAGGTGGACGCCCTCTTCGTCGCTGCTGCTGTCGAGCAATTTCCAGTCGATCAATCGCGCCCAACCATGGGAGGGCCAGGCGTTTTCACTTGGATGACGGCCATACCATGGCCAACACACCGGCACCCCGCCGCGAATCGCCCCGACTTGCGGCCACCTGGCTGCGCACCACAACCACGGCTTCTGCCCGCGCGGCTGGAAGTGCAGCAACTGCGCGCCCTGGCGACTGAACACCGCCTGGCACAACGGGTGGTCGATCACCAACACATCGCGCTGCTGATAGCGCTCCCACGCAAACACCGGACGCTCGCGCAAGGATCTGAAAAAGCGTTGTAGTGGATGCTCATGCATGATGGGTCGCGGTCCTGGAAATCATTGAGTTACCGATCTGTCTGCGACACTGATTGTGGCGAGGGGATTTATCCCCGCTGGACTGCGAAGCAGTCCCAAATCAATGATTGAAACACTGAGGCGCCTGTTTTAGGGCCGCTGCGCGGCCCAGCGGGGCGGTGTGACGTTTCGCTAAATCCCCTCGCCACAAGTTCAATGCCAGCCACCTCGCAAAAAAAAGCGGACAGCCTTGGCCGTCCGCAAATATGCGCACATAGAGAGGAGCTTATCGCAACAGCGTTAGAACACCGACTGAATTTTCAGGCCGGCCACCAGCGCGTTGTCGACTTCATCGACACCACCCGGGTGAGTGACGTATTGCAGGTTTGGACGCACGGTCAGCCAGTTGGTGACATGGAAGCCGTAGTTGATTTCGTAGTTGTACTCGGTGCTACGCAAAGGCGCGAACAGTGGATCGTCGTAGTCGCTGACGCCATTGGCGGCGTTGGTCAACTCGGCGTTTTTCTTGACGTCCTCGTTGACATGGATACGGGCGAAACCGATACCAACGTCGTCCTTCGGACGCGCATCGAACGGCCCCTTGTACACGAACATCAGCGACTGGTAGTTGTCGACGACGTTGGTGTCCTTGTCGTGGACGGTAGCGTTGGCCGCGATGTTCAGGCCGCGGGTAGCATCGCCATTGTGAGTGGTGAGCTGCTGCTGCACGACGAGCCAGTAGCCATGTTTGCTGCTGTGGCTACGATAGGCGTTGCCAGTAGTCGCGGCGTCATCGCCGTTGATGTCTTCACGAACATCGTCAGCCTTGGCCGTGCTCTTGTAGTAACCGACGCGGTATTCGCCCGGCAGGTTGTTGAGCTTCGGCGACCAGACCAACTCGATCGGAATCAGAGTGCCCTTGGTGCCACTGCCGCTGAGCTTGTAGCGGTTGTTGTTTTCCAGTTGCGAAGGGTTCTGGTTGTAGGCACCGATTTGCGCATAGAGCTCAGGCGTGAGGTTGTATTTAACCCGGATCGCCGCCTGCATGATCGGCCAGTTGTACCAGATGCCGGTCGCCCAGTTACCCGCTTGCGAACCGCAGAACGCCAGGTTCTGGAACTCGCACGGGAAGGTGTTGAAGTCTTCGCCTTCACCGAAGTAACCGGCTTTGACATCCAGCTTGCTGTCGAAGTACTTCTGCTTGATCCACAACTGGGTCAGACGGGTAGTCTGGCCACGGCCCCAGACTTCCTGGGAGGAACTGAGGGTGCCGGCACGTGGATCACCGATACGGTCGTTGGAGATGTTGCGACCGTCCCGGCGAGTGAATTGAATCTTGGCTTCGGTATCGTTCCAGCCTGCCAGTTTCTCCAGGTCAAGAGCTACGCCAAGGCCAAACTGCTGGGACCAGCGCGCGGTCTTGTCATCGTTGTAGCCGCCGTCGAGGTTGGCACCCATCTCACCGACGAAATCCGCCTTGATATCGATACCTTGCTCAATCAGCTTGGTCCGTTCACCGCCCCAGTCGCCCGTCATCCACTTCGAGTCGGCGCTGAACGCGTCGGCTGCGTGTGCGCTACCGGCCAGCATCATCGCCGCAACGGCTGACAACTGGCAGATAAGCTGGGCATTGTTCTTCTTCTTCATCCCTACATCCTCGTCTTTATTGTTATTAACTGTTTTTATCTAACGCGGTTTACAACGATTGCGATGAATGTCCCCACTCATCGCATACTCCTTTTGTGTGGAAGCAGGCTTGCTGCCCCCGCATTTGTTCATCAGCGGCCTTTGAACTGCGCCACGTTGTCGGCTCGGGCCTCCATCGACGGTTGCGCGGCCACGCCCAGGCGCTCGCCGGACTTGGCATCGAACAGCAGCACTTTCGATGGATCGAATTGCAGCGTCAGGGTCTCTCCCGGCGACGGCGCCACGTCCGGTGCCAGTCGGCAGCAGACCTTGGTGTCGTTGAGATTGACGAACACCAGGGTGTCCGGACCGGTGGGCTCGGTGACCTGGACTTCGGCGCGGATGGTCGGCAGGCCGTTCGGCTCGTTGCCCGCCAGCACGATCTGTTCCGGACGCAGACCAAGGATCACTTCGCGATCCTCCAGGCCGGCGTCCTGCATGCCCAGCGGCAGCTCGCAACGGGCCTGGCCGCTGTCGAGCAGGGCCAACAGGCGACCGTCCTTGCGTTGCAGGCGCAGCGGGATGAAGTTCATCGGCGGCGAACCGATGAAGCTCGCCACGAACAGGTTGGCCGGGTTGTTGTAGATGTCCTTCGGCGTGCCGAACTGCTGGATGATCCCGTCCTTCATCACCGCGACTTTATCGCCCAGGGTCATGGCCTCGATCTGGTCGTGGGTCACGTAGACCGTGGTGGTCTTCAGGCGCTGGTGCATCAGTTTCATTTCGGTGCGCATCTCGACGCGCAGCTTGGCGTCGAGGTTGGACAGCGGCTCGTCGAACAGGTAGATCTTCGGCCGCCGCGCCAGGGCCCGGCCCATCGCGACGCGCTGTTGCTGCCCGCCGGAGAGCTGGCCGGGCTTGCGGTTGAGCAAGTGCTCGATCTGCAACAGCTTGGCCACCCGCGCCACTTCTTCGTTGATGTCCGCCTGTTTCATTTTGCGGATCTTCAGGCCGAACTCGATGTTCTCGCGCACGCTCATGGTCGGGTACAGCGCATAGGACTGGAACACCATGGCGATGTCGCGATCCTTGGGGCTCATGCCGCTGACGTCCTGGTCGCCGATCATGATCGCGCCACCGGTGATGGTCTCGAGGCCGGCGATGCAGTTCATCAGGGTCGATTTGCCGCAACCCGAAGGGCCGACCAGGATCAGGAATTCGCCTTCCTTGATCGACAACTGGATGTCTTTCAAGGTGTCGGGCAGGCCCGCGCCGTAGGTCTTGTTTACATTGCGAAGTTCAAGCGTAGCCATGATTACCCCTTGACCGCGCCAGCCGTGAGGCCGCGCACGAAATACTTGCCTGCGATCACATAGACCAGCAGGGTCGGCAGCCCGGCGATCATCGCCGCCGCCATGTCCACGTTATATTCCTTGGCCCCGGTGCTGGTGTTGACCAGGTTGTTCAGCGCCACCGTGATGGGCTGGGAGTCGCCGCTGGAGAACACCACGCCAAAGAGGAAGTCGTTCCAGATCTGGGTGAACTGCCAGATCAGGCAGACCATGATGATCGGCGTCGACATCGGCAGGATGATCCGCCGGAAGATCGTGAAGAACCCGGCACCGTCGAGGCGCGCGGCCTTCACCAGCGCGTCGGGGATGCTCACGTAGTAATTGCGGAAGAACAGCGTGGTGAACGCCAGGCCGTAGACGACATGGACAAACACCAGGCCGGTGGTGGTGCTGGCCAGGCCCATCTTGCCGAGGGTGAACGAGGCCGGCAGCAGCACGGTCTGGAACGGCAGGAAGCAGCCGAACAGCAACAGGCCGAAGAACAACTGCGAGCCACGGAAGCGCCACATCGACAGCACATAGCCGTTCAACGCGCCGATGGCGGTGGAGATCAGCACGGCCGGCACGGTGATCTTGATCGAGTTCCAGAAGTACCCGTTGACCGTGGCCCAGGCCTTGACCCAGCCGATGCCGCTGACCACGGTCGGCCAGCTCAACAGGTTACCGGTACTGATGTCTTCCGGCGTCTTGAAGCTGGTCAACAGCATGACCACCAACGGCACCAGGTAAAGCAACACGGCAAGGATCAGCACCGCATAGATCGCGATACGGCTCAGGCTGATGGCAGGTTTCGCAGCGAGACTAGTCATGACGCTTGGCCCTCAGCTCGGAATACAGGTAAGGCACGATGATCGCGAGGATCGCACCGAGCATCAGGATTGCACTGGCCGAGCCCATGCCCATCTGGCCGCGACTGAACGTAAAGGAGTACATGAACATGGCAGGCAGGTCGGAGGAATACCCCGGACCGCCAGCTGTCATCGCCGCCACCAGGTCGAAACTCTTGATCGCGATATGCGCCAGGATCATCACGGCACTGAAGAACACTGGACGCAGGCTTGGCAGCACCACTTTCCAGTAGATGCGCGGCATGCTCGCGCCATCGATCTGCGCGGCACGGATGATCGATTGATCAACGCCCCGCAGGCCGGCCAGGAACATCGCCATGATGAAACCCGAGGCCTGCCAGACCGCAGCGATCACCAGGCAGTACACTACGCGATCGGGGTCGATCAGCCAGTCCAGGCGGAAGCCTTCCCAGCCCCAGTCACGCAACAATTTATCCAGGCCCATGCCCGGGTTGAGCAGCCATTTCCAGGCGGTACCGGTGACGATCATCGAGAGCGCCATCGGGTACAGGTAAATGGTGCGGATGAAACCTTCGCGGCGAATACGCTGGTCAAGGAACACCGCCAGCAGCACGCCGATCACCAGGGTGATACCAATGAACATGCCACCAAAGACTGCCAGGTTCTTGCTCGCCACCCACCAGCGGTCGTTGTCCCAAAGCCGTGCGTATTGCGCCAGGCCGGCCCATTTATAGGTAGGCAGGAAGGTCGATGTGGTGAACGACAGGACGAACGTCCACAAGATGTAGCCATAGAAGCCCACCAGGACAATGAACATGCTCGGCGCCAGCACCAGTTTTGGTAGCCAGCGCTGCAATGCATCGAACGGCGAGGCCTTGCTGAACACAGCAACAGAACTCATGGGGAAATCCAAAAACTAGGTTACAAGGGCCTCCCTTTGTGGGAGCGAGCTTGCTCGCGATGGCAGTGTGTCAGTTCACTTATTTGCTGCCTGACACTCCGCTATCGCGAGCAAGCTCGCTCCCACAAGGGACCGCGGCGCTAATTACTTCGCAGACTGAACCGCTGCGCCAAGCTTCTTGGCAGCATCGGCCGGGTCGGCTTTCGGGTCGTTGATGTAGTTGGTCACGACATCGAAGAACGCGCCCTGTACCGCCAGCGTGGTCGCCATGTTGTGCGCCATGCTTGGTTGCAGGCCGCCGCTCTTGGCGTCTGCCAGGAAGTCCTTGGCGGCGGTCTGGGCGCACGAGTCGAAACCGTACTTGGCCATGTCGCCCAGCATGTCGTTACGCACCGGGATCGAGCCTTTGTTGATGCTGAAGACTTTCTGGAAGTTCTCGCCCAGCACGACCTTGGCGATATCCTGCTGACCCGCCGCCGTGCCCTTGTCTTTCTGCTTGAACACCGCCAAAGAATCGATGTTGTAGGTGAAGGCCTTGTCGGTGCCTGGGAAGGCTACGCACTCGTAGTCCTTGCCGGCGACCTTCTTGGCCGCGGTCCACTCGCTCTTGGCCCAGTCACCCATGATCTGCATGCCGGCCTTGCCGTTGATGACCTTGGCCGCTTCCAGGTTCCAGTCCTGGCCCTTGCCGTCGGCGTCCATGTAGGTCGCGACTTTCTTCAGCTCGGTCAATGCCTTGACCATTTCCGGACCGGTTAGCGCCTTGTTATCCAGGTCGACCAGGGCTTTCTTGTAGCCATCAGCGCCCATGACCGAGAGCACCACCGCTTCGAACACGGTGCTGTCCTGCCATGGCTGGCCGCCGTGGGCCAGGGGAATGAAGCCCGCGGCCTTGAGCTTGTCACCGGCGGCGTAGAATTCTTCGAGGGTGGTCGGGTTCTTGGTGATGCCGGCTTTCTTGAAGACTTCCGGGTTGATCCACAGCCAGTTGACGCGGTGAATGTTCACCGGCACGGCGACGTAGTCACCTTCGTACTTCACGGTGTCGGAGACTTTCTTGTCGAGCAGGCTGTCCCATTTCTCCGCTTTGGCAACGTCTTCCAGGATGTCGGTATCGAGCAGGCCGGTGGACGCCCATTCCTGGATGTCCGGACCTTTGATCTGGGCTACGCCCGGTGGGTTACCGGCCACGGCGCGGCTCTTGAGCACGGTCATGGCGGTGGAACCGCCGCCGCCGGCGACAGCGCCGTCCTTCCAGGTAAAGCCGTCTTTTTCTACCTGGGCCTTGAGCACATCGACCGCGGCTTTTTCACCACCCGACGTCCACCAGTGGACGACTTCCACGGAACCTTTCGATTCGGCGGCCAGGGCGCTGACGGGGAATGCTGCGACGGGAAGCAAGGAAGCAAGAGAAATGACAGTAGCGAGGCGAGAAATCGCATTCATCTAGAAGTACCTTTCTTGTTGTTATGCATGCAAGTCTGGTGCTTGCGCTGCATGGATTCTAATCAGGGGCAATCCCTTCGCAGGTAACGAAGGGACGCGTGTATGTCACGACATGGTTACACAGGTGCAGGATCGGATAATCGCGCCAAGGCCGACGCCATGCTCGGCGCCAATGGCAAGCGTGGTATCAGCACCGCTTGCCAGGCGTGATAAAGATCCGGTTTGCCCGGCCAGATGTCGGCGCTGGGGCGGTTCTGCGGATCCAGCTCGTGATGCCAGCTGCCGTTGCAGCGGTCGATGAAATGTTTGTCACAAAATTCCCAGAAACGCCGGTACCAGACTTCGTATTGGGCCTCGTCGGTACGTTTGAGCAAGGCACTGGCCGCCGCTGCCGCTTCGGCGTGCACCCAGTGCAGGCGATGGCGAACCACGGCGCGATTACCCCAGTCCAGCGTGTAGACGATTCCCGGCGCGCCATCGATGTCCCAGCCATGGCGGCAATTCTGATCGAAAAGTTTCTGCGCATCCTGGGCCAGCCAGCCCGGTGTCAGCATGCCGATCTGCACGCGCGCGGCTTCCAGATGCAGCAGCAGCCGCGCCCATTCGAAACCATGACCGGGCGTGGTGCCGTAGGGACGGAAGCCATCGGCGGGATTGTCCTGGTTGTACTCGCGCAGCGGTTGCCAGTCGCGGTCGAAATGCTCCACCACCATGTAGTCGTTGGCGGCCGCATGACCATGGATGACCCGCTCGACGATACGCAGCGCGCGGGCCAACCAGCGCGGGTCGTCCGTGGCGTCGGCCAGGGCCAGGAAGGCTTCGGTGGCGTGCATGTTGCTGTTGGCGCCGCGATAGGCTTCCTCCTCGCTCCAGTCGCGGTTGAAGGACTCGCGCAGGGCGCCCTCTTCTTCACACCAGAAATGCTCGTCGATAACCCGCACCGCTTCCTTGAGCAATGCCTCGGCGCCGGGGCGTTGGGCAACTACCGCGGAGCTGGCGGCCAAGGCCACGAAAGCATGCAGGTAAGCGGCCTTGCCGGTGTCGCTGGCATCGGGATCGGCCATGGCGAACCAGCCGCCATGTTCGGCATCGCGCAGCGGGCCGCCGAGGGCCTGGACGCCATGATCCACCAGCTCGGCGAACCCCGGCAGGCCCTGGATGTGGGCCATGGCGAAGCTGTGGGTCATGCGTGCGGTGTTCATGGTCTCGGCCCGCGCACCGGCCGGCAGGCGACCCAGCTCGTCCAGGTTGCCGAAACCGTCCGGCAGCTTCGAAGCCTTGGCGAACGCCAGCAGCCGCAAACCTTCGGCAGCGAGCCATTGCCGATGGGCAGGCGCATTCAGCCAACTGCTGAACGCCGGTTGGAAGGTGTCCATCGAGGTACCTTTTTTGTTGTTTTGACGCAGGGAGTCTAAACAAGGCGGGATGGGTGGCAGGTAACGAAAGGGGCGAGTTATGTCACCGGCTTGTGACATTCAGCTGAGAGAAGTATCGAGACGACTGACGCCATCGCGAGCAAGCTCGCTCCCACATTGGATCTTCGGCGTTCATAAATCCCCTGTGGGAGCGAGCTTGCTCGCGATGAACGATAACGCGGTCTAATCAATCCACACTGCGAGGCAACTGCAGCGTCACCCGCAACCCGCCCTCGCGCAGGTTCTGCAGGCTCACCTCGCCGCCATGGCTGTGGGCAATGTTGCGCGCGATGCCCAGCCCCAGGCCATATCCCTGCTGCTGCCCGGCCAGGCGAAAGTGCGGTTCGAAGACCTGTTCGAGGCGTTGTTCCGGTACGCCCGGGCCTTCATCGTCAACGTGCAGGATGAAAGCGTTTTCATCATCGTCGATGTGCAAGTGGGCCCTCTGCCCGTATTTCAAGGCGTTGTCGATCAGGTTGCCGATGCAGCGCTTGAGGGCCAGCGGTTTGCCCGGGTACGGTGCCAACGCCCGGCCATCCTGGGTCACCCGGCCGTTGCCGTGGGGCGCCAGGTAAGGCTCCACCAGGCAATCGAGCACATGATTGAGGTCCACCGGCTCGATGTTCTCGTGGATATCGGTGTCCTTGACGCATTGCAGCGCGCCTTTGACCAGCAGCTCCAGCTCGTCGAGGTCGCGGCCGAACTTGGCCTGCAGATTTTCATCCTCCAGCAACTCGACCCGCAGCCGCAGGCGGGTGATCGGCGTGCGCAGGTCGTGGGAAATCGCGCTGAACAACTGGCTGCGCTCGGTCAGGTAGCGGCTGATACGCTCACGCATGGCATTGAACGCACGCCCCACCTCCACCACTTCGCTGCCGCCGCCCTCGGCCACGGGCTGCACTTCTGCGCCCAGGGACATGTCCCGCGCCGCGCGGGCCAAACGCTTGAGCGGACGACTCTGCCAATGCACCAGCAAGCCGATGAACAACAGCAACAGGCTACTGGTGAGCACGATGAAGCCCACCTGCTGCTTGGGCAGGTCCTGCTCTTCAAGACTGGTATAGGGTTCGGGCAGCAGCGAGGCGATGTACAGCCATTCGCCCGGCGCCATCTGGATCTGCGTGACCAGTACCGGCGGGTTCACTGGCTCGAGCGTCAGGGCGTAGTGGGCCCACGAACGGGGCAGCTCATCAAGCTTGAGCCCGCCGTTGAAGATCCGCAGGTCCTCCGGGCTGACAAACTTGACGGAGATATCGGCGTTATTGCCCAGGGAGCGGCGCAGCACATCGTCCACGGCCTTGAGCACCGCCAGTTTGCGCGGCGTGACCGGCAGCACATCCATGCCCAGCGGCTTGTCATTGAGCGTAACGACAAACCGCGTGCCGCCCATGCTGCGCAACTGGTCCAGCACCAACGGCCGGTAGGCCACCGGCAGCGAACGCAGGTAGGTCACGGTGGCGGTCATCGAGTGAGCCAAACTGCGGGCGCTGGTGACCAGGCCTTCGAGCTGCGTGGCGCGCAGTTGCGAAACCCAGATCAGGCTGGACAGCGTCTGGGCGAACAGCACCACCAGCAGCGTCAGCAGCAGCATCCGTCCGAGCAACGAGCGCGGCACGGGCACCCGTCGGGCAATCTTGCGGATTCCCTCAATGACCATTGCTGGCAACCACACTGGCCGCCAGTTGATAACCGCTGCCGCGCACCGTGCGGATCAATCGCGGCGGCTTGTCTGTATCGCGCAGGCGCTGGCGCAAGCGACTCACCGCCATGTCGACAATCCGGTCCAGCGGCATCAACTCACGCCCCCGGGTGGCGTTGCCGATGGTGTCGCGGTCGAGGATTTCCTGTGGATGATCGAGGAACAGCTTGAGCAAGGCAAAATCGGCACCCGACAGGATCACCTCTTCGCCATCGGCATGGAACAGGCGGTGGCTGACCATGTCCAGCCGCCACTCATCGAAGGCCAGCACTTCGCCGCCGGATCGCTCCTGGCCGAACTGCGCCCGTCGCAGCAAGGCCTTGATGCGCGCCTGCAATTCGCGAGGACTGAACGGCTTGCCCAGGTAATCATCCGCCCCCAGCTCCAGGCCGATGACCCGATCGGCCTCGTCTGAACTGGCGGTGAGCATGATGATCGGCACATGGGCCTGGCGCGGATGCTGGCGAACCCAGCGGCAAAGGCTGAAGCCGTCCTCGTCGGGCAACATCACGTCGAGGATCACCAGGTCGCTCGGCGCCTCGTTCAGGGCCTGGCGAAACCCGGCGCCATCGGGGGTGGTACGCACCTGGAAACCCGCGCGACTGAGGTAAGTGTCCAGCAGTTCGCGAATCTCCTGGTCGTCGTCGACCAGCAAAATCGATTTGTTCACTGAACTCACGGGGCCTCGTCCTTGTTGTTTGAATTGGGGGCGATTATGCCTGATGGACGGGATCTGCAAACACCATGGCCCCTTGTGGGAGCGAGCAGGCTCGCTCCCACAAGGGCACATCTCAAATTGCGGAGGACTGCTCCAACGCCACGCCCGCACCCATCAGGCCGGAATACGGCGCCGTCACCAGCCAGACCGGAATGCCTTTGAAATAATCGCTCATGCAGCCCTTGTCGGCGAAGCATCGGGCGAAGCCGCTCTCGACAAAAAAATCGGCAAAGCGCGGGACCACGCCACCGACGATGTACACGCCGCCACGCCCGCCCACGGTGAGCACATTGTTGCCCGCCACGCGCCCCAGCCAACGGCAGAATTGTTCGAGTACCTCCAGGGCGACCGGGTCGCCGGCCAGGCCGGCGGCGGTGATCGACTCGGGGGTATCAAGCACCGGCTCATGGCCGTCCACCGCGCAGATCGCCCGGTACACACGAGGCAGACCGCTGCCGCTCAGCGCCGTTTCGGCGCTGACGTGGCCGATCTCGTTGTAGATGTGCTGCCAGAGCTGGGTCTCGCGCGGACTGCTCATCGGCAGGTCGACATGCCCGCCCTCCCCCGGCAACGCCGCGAAACGGCCCTCGCCCAGGTCCAGCAGCGTACCGACGCCCAGCCCCGTGCCCGGGCCGATCACCACCGCCGGGCGCATCGGCTCCGGCGTGCCCGCGCAGACGACCCGGTATTCATCGGGACGCAAGCAGGTCATGCCCAGCGCCATGGCGGAGAAATCGTTGACCAGCAGCAGCTTCTCCACCTGCAAAGTCTTGCAGAACGCCAGGTTGCTCAAGCGCCAGTGATTGTTGGTGAAGCGAAACTCATCGCCACTCACCGGACCGGCCACCGACAGGCACACCGAGCCGATGGAACCCGGCGTCATGCCCATGCCGCTCAGGTAAACCTTGATGGCATCTTCCGGGCAGGCGTAATCCGCCGTCGCCAGCACCTGGATGTTTTCCAGGTTGTGGTTCTTCCACAACGCGAAACGTGCGTTGGTCCCACCGATATCACCGACCAAAGCCAGTTTCAATTAAGCGTCTCCAGGGCAGAAGTGAAGGCGCTGGCGCCCTGCTCTGCCGAGCTGAAGGCCATGCGCATGAAACCGAACAGCTCGCGACCGGTGCCAATGTTGTTGCCCAACAGGCCCTTGGCCGGTTCGCGCGCGGCGAATTCCTCGGCGTCCACCTTCAATTCCAAGGTGCCTTTGACGCCATCGACACGGATGATATCGCCCTCGCGCACCCGAGCCAACGCGCCGCCGACATAGGCTTCGGGACTGACATGGATGGCCGCCGGGATTTTCCCCGATGCGCCGGACATGCGCCCGTCGGTGACCAGCGCTACCTTGAACCCGCGATCCTGCAGCACGCCGAGAAAGGGCGTCATCTTGTGCAGCTCCGGCATGCCGTTGGAGCGCGGGCCCTGGAAGCGCATCACCGCGACAAAATCCTTCTCCAGCAGACCAGCCTTGAACGCATCGGCCAGGTCCTGCTGGTCCTGGAACACCATGGCCGGGGCTTCGACGACCTGGTTTTCCAGGGCCACGGCCGAGACCTTCATCACGCCCCGGCCCAGGTTGCCTTCCATCACCCGCAACCCGCCTTCCGGCGAGAAAGCCCGGGCTACCGGACGCAGGATGCTTTCGTCGAGACTTTCGGTCGGGCCATCGCGCCAGACCAGTTCGCCGTCCTCCAGGAACGGTTCCTGGGTGTAACGGCTCAGGCCGTGGCCCATCACGGTGTTGACGTTTTCGTGGAGCAGGCCGGCTTCCAGCAGTTCGCGAATCAGGAACGACATGCCGCCCGCCGCCTGGAAGTGGTTGATATCGGCCTTGCCGTTCGGGTAGACGTGGCTCAGGGTCGGCACCACTTCGGAGAGGTCGGCCATGTCCTGCCAGGTCAGCTGGATGCCCGCCGCCATGGCGATGGCCGGCATGTGCAGGGTGTGGTTGGTAGAGCCACCGGTGGCGTGCAGCGCAACGATGGAGTTGACCAGCGAACGCTCATCGACGATTTCGCCGATGGGCATGAAGTTGCCGCTCTGCATGGTCAGGCGCGTCACCTGGAACGCCGCTTCGCGGGTCAGGGCATCGCGCAGCGGCGTGTTCGGGTTGACGAACGAGGCGCCCGGCAAGTGCAGGCCCATCACTTCCATCAGCAACTGGTTGGTGTTGGCGGTGCCGTAGAACGTGCAGGTACCTGGGCTGTGGTAGGACTTCATCTCCGATTCCAGCAGCTCTTCGCGGGTCGCCTTGCCTTCGGCGTAGCGCTGGCGCACATCGGCCTTTTCCTTGTTGGAAATGCCCGAGACCATCGGCCCGCCAGGCACGAAGATCGTCGGCAGATGACCGAAGCGCAGCGCGCCCATCATCAGGCCCGGGACGATCTTGTCGCAGATGCCCAGCATCAAGGCACCGTCGAACATGTTGTGGGACAACGCCACCGCCGTGGACAACGCAATCACTTCGCGGCTCGGCAGGCTTAGCTCCATCCCCGCCTCGCCCTGAGTCACACCATCGCACATGGCTGGCGTACCGCCGGCAAACTGGCCGACCGAGCCGATCTCGCGCAGGGCTTTCTTGATTTGTTCCGGGAAGGTTTCGTACGGCTGGTGGGCCGAGAGCATGTCGTTATAGGACGACACGATGGCGATGTTGGCGGCGTTCATCATCCGCAGGTGATGCTTGTCTTCAGTGCCGCAACCGGCGACGCCATGGGCGAAGTTGGCGCATTGCAGCTTGCCGCGCATCGGACCGTCGCTGGCTGCACCGCGGATCAATGCAAGGTAAGCCTCGCGCGTAGCGCGACTGCGGGCGATAAGCCGTTCGGTGACCTCAAGTACGCGGGGATGCATGTGTAGAACTCCAGGCTAACGGATGTGGCGACCTGATTGTCTATGCTGGTCAGAAGCCCGTTGCACACCGCGGCAAAGACAGGGCGACAGACGGTTTCTGACCAATCGGACCAGTTGATTCAGGTCACTCGTTGTAGATAAAACAAAATATTGCCACTAAAAAGGCTTGTTTTCTATTTTTATGCGAATAATCTTGTAATTCCAACAACAAATCGACGGCGGCGCAGTTAATGACTCTTCGAATCGCAATCAATGGTTTTGGCCGCATCGGCCGCAACGTCCTCCGTGCACTGTATACCCAAGGCTATCGTCGCGACTTGCAGATCGTCGCCATCAACGACCTGGGTGACAGCGCGATCAATGCTCACCTGCTCAAGTTCGACACCGTCCACGGCACCTTTGATGCCGACGTGCAGCACGATCACGAGAGCCTGACGGTCAATGGCGACCGCATCGCGGTCAGTGCCATCCGCAACCCGGCCGAACTGCCCTGGGCCGCCGAAAAGATCGACGTCGTGTTCGAATGCACCGGCCTGTTCACCGACCGTGCCAAGGCCGCCGCGCACATCAGCGCCGGCGCCCGCAAGGTGATCATCTCGGCCCCGGCCAAGGGCGCCGACGCGACCGTGGTGTATGGCGTGAACCATGACATCCTGCGCCAGTCCCACCAGATCATTTCCAACGCTTCGTGCACCACCAACTGTCTGGCCCCGGTGGCCCAGGTGCTGCACCGCGAGCTGGGTATCGAAAGCGGCCTGATGACCACCATCCATGCCTACACCAACGACCAGAACCTGACCGACGTCTATCACAGCGACCCGTACCGCGCCCGTTCGGCCACGCAGAACATGATCCCGAGCAAGACCGGCGCCGCCGAAGCGGTAGGCCTGGTGCTGCCGGAGCTGGCGGGCAAGCTGACCGGCATGGCCGTGCGCGTGCCGGTGATCAACGTGTCGCTGGTGGACCTGACCGTGCAGCTCAAGCGCGAAGCTTCGGCCGATGAGGTCAACGCGCTGCTCAAGCAGGCCAGCCAGCATTCGAAGATTCTTGGCTACAACACCCTGCCGCTGGTCTCCAGCGACTTCAACCACAACCCGCTGTCGTCGATCTTCGATGCCAACCACACCAAGGCCAGCGGCAAGCTGCTCAAGGTACTGGCCTGGTATGACAACGAATGGGGTTTCTCCAACCGCATGCTGGATAACTGCCTGGCGCTGTGCAACGCCGAATAATCCCCGATAGCTGCGTGTGCCTCGACTATTGCTCCCTTGGGGGCGATAGTCGAAAAAGGCCGTCCACCGCCACGCGGTTGAAGCATCTGCCTCGAACCAAACGATAATTCCTCTTATTCAAACTCCCCCACCCTGTTAGACTTTGCGCCCGCGTTTCACTCGTCCCGCAGGATTTCCAATGCTGTCGTTGCCTCTTCGCTTGTGCGCTCTGTTCATGGCCCTGGGCCTGACGGCCTGCGATGACGCCCCGCGTTTTACCCAGGCCGAGCCCGGCGAAGCCAGATCCGGCGGCAGCGCGACAGTACGCAAGGCCGACCAGAACGCCTTCTCGCTGCCCTCGGCCAATCTGCCGCCGTCGCGGCGCGTGGACTTCAGCGTCGGCAACAGTTTTTTCCGCAGTCCCTGGGTAATCGCGCCATCGACCACTACCGCCCGGGACGGCCTTGGCCCCCTGTTCAACACCAACGCCTGCCAGAACTGCCACATCAAGGACGGTCGCGGCCATCCGCCGGCGCCGGATGCCAGCAGCGCGGTGTCGATGCTGGTACGCCTGTCGATCCCCGATGCGCCGCCCTACGCCAAGCTCATCGAACAACTCGGCGTCGTACCGGAGCCGGTCTACGGCGGACAATTGCAGGACATGGCCGTGCCGGGCATCGCGCCGGAAGGCAAGGTCAGGGTCGATTACTCTCCCGTCCCGGTGCGCTTCAAGGACGGCACCGTCGTCGAACTGCGCAAGCCGAGCCTGCAGATCACCCAGCTGGGCTATGGCCCGATGCACCCCGACACACGATTTTCGGCCCGTGTCGCACCGCCGATGATCGGCCTGGGTCTGCTCGAGGCCATCCCCGATGCAGCCATCCTGGCCAATGCCGAGTCACAGGCGCGGGAAAACAACGGCATCGCCGGTCGCCCGAACATGGTCTGGGACGACGTCCAGCAAAAAACCGTGCCGGGGCGCTTCGGCTGGAAGGCCGGACAACCGAACCTCAATCAACAGAACGTCCATGCGTTCTCCGGCGACATGGGCCTGACGACCAGCCTGCGGCCCTTCGACGACTGCACCCAGGCTCAGCTCGATTGCCAGCGCGCGCCCAACGGCAACGGCCCTGAGGGCGAACCGGAAGTCAGCGACAATATTCTGCGGCTGGTGCTGTTCTACAGCCGCAACCTTGCCGTGCCGGCCCGCCGCGACGTGGATTCGCCCCAGGTACTGGCGGGCAAGAACCTGTTTTTCCAGGCCGGTTGCCAGTCCTGCCACACTCCCAAGTACACGACGTCTGCCAACGCCGCCGAACCCGAGCTGGCGAACCAGGTCATCCGTCCCTATACCGACCTGCTGTTGCACGACATGGGCGAAGGCCTGGCGGACAACCGCAGCGAATTCAAGGCCAGCGGCCGCGACTGGCGGACCCCGCCGCTGTGGGGCATCGGCCTGACCGAAACCGTCAACGGCCACACCCAGTTTCTCCACGACGGTCGCGCCCGCAACCTGCTCGAAGCCGTGCTCTGGCATGGCGGCGAAGCCCAGGCGGCGCAGCGACAGGTTCTAGCATTCAACGCCGAGCAGCGCGCTGCGCTGTTGGCTTTCCTGAACTCTCTTTAAACGCACTTTCCGAAAACGGGAGCCCGACATGTTCCGTCCCAAGCTGTTGTTCACCAGCCTCGCCGCCATCGCCCTGGGTGCCTGCTCGCCCCAGGACCCGCAAGCGGTCACCTCGGCCGCCATCGCCAAGCAGGTGATCCTGCCGACCTACAGTCGCTGGGTCGAGGCCGACCGCCAACTGGCGACCAGCGCCCTGGCGTTCTGCCAGGGCAAGGAAAACCTGGAAACCGCCCGCGCCGATTTCCTCAAGGCACAAAAAGCCTGGGCTGAACTCCAGCCGCTGCTGATCGGGCCGCTGGCGGAGGGCAACCGCGCCTGGCAGGTACAGTTCTGGCCGGACAAGAAAAACCTTGTGGGCCGCCAGGTCGAGCAACTGGTCAACAGCCAGCCGCAGATCGACGCCGCCGGCCTGGCCAAGTCCAGCGTCGTCGTGCAGGGGCTCTCGGCCTACGAATACCTGCTGTTCGACGCAAAGATCGACATGGCCGACAGCGCCCAGAAAGCCAAGTACTGCCCGCTGCTGATCGCCATCGGCGAACGCCAGAAGCAACTGGCCGAAGAGATCCTGTCGCGGTGGAACACCAACGACGGCATGCTCGCCCAGATGAGCAAGTTCCCGAACCAGCGCTATGCCGATTCCCATGAAGCGATCGCCGACCTGCTGCGGGTCCAGGTGACCGCCCTGGACACCTTGAAGAAAAAACTCGGCACGCCGATGGGCCGCCAGAGCAAGGGCGTGCCGCAACCGTTCCAGGCCGATGCGTGGCGCAGTCAGTCGTCTCTGCAAGGGCTTGAGGCCAGCCTGAGCGCCGCCCGCACCGTGTGGGTTGGCGTCGACAACAAAGGCTTGCGAGGTTTGTTGCCAAGCGAGCAGAAGCCGCTGGCCGACAAGATCGACGCCGCCTACGACGCCTCGTTGAAACTGTTCGCCAGCAGCCAGCGCTCACTGACCGAAATGCTCGGTGACGACGCCGGGCGCCAGCAACTCAACGATTTGTACGACAGCCTCAACGTCGTCCATCGCCTGCATGAAGGCGAACTGGCCAAGGCGCTGGGCATTCAACTGGGCTTCAACGCCAACGACGGTGACTGATCATGTTTCGACGTCAGGCTCTGACGCTGGGCAGCTTGCTGCTCGGTGCCATCACCCTGGGCGGCTGGACGCTGTTCAAGCAAAAGGACAAGAGTCCATTACTGCTGTCGGCACGGGACGATGCCGACGGCAAGCACTACGCGGTCGGCTATCGACTGGACGGCACACGGGTGTTCGCCACCCAGGTTGGCCAGCGCTGCCATGACATCATCAATCACCCGGCGCTGCCGATCGCCCTGTTCGTCGCCCGCCGCCCGGGCACCGAAAGCTATCTGGTCGACCTGCGCGACGGCACGCTGCTGCAAACCATCACCTCGCTGCCGAACCGGCATTTCTACGGTCATGCGGTGATCCACAAGAGCGGCGAATGGCTGTACGCCACAGAAAACGATACCAGCGATCCGGGGCGCGGCCTGCTCGGCGTATACCGTTTCGAAGGCGAACGGCTGGTGCACAGTGGCGAACTGTCCACCCACGGCATCGGCCCTCACCAGGTGTCGTGGCTGCCCGACGGTGAGACGCTGGTGGTGGCCAACGGCGGCATCCGCACCGAGGCCGAGAGCCGGGTCGAAATGAACCTCGACGCCATGGAGCCGAGCCTGGTGCTGATGCACCGCGATGGCACGCTGTTGAGCAAGGAAACCCTCGCCCAGCAGATGAACAGCGTGCGCCATATGGGCATCGCCAGCGATGGCACCATCGTCACCGGCCAGCAGTTCATGGGAGCGGCCCACGAATCGTCCGAATTGCTCGCGATCAAGCGTCCGGGCCAACCGTTCAAGGCGTTCCCGGTACCTGAATACCAGCTGCAAGCCATGGGGCATTACACCGCCAGCGTCGCCGTGCACAGCGACCTGCGCCTGGTAGCCCTGACGGCGCCACGGGGCAACCGTTTTTTCATCTGGGACCTGGACAGCGGCGAGGTTCGCCTCGACGCGCCCCTGCCGGACTGCGCCGGGGTCGGCGCGGTAGCCGACGGGTTTGTCGTGACGTCGGGCCAGGGACGATGCCGCTACTACGATTGTCGGCAGCCACAATTGGTTGCAAAGCCGCTGGATCTGCCGGCGGGGCTCTGGGACAACCATCTGCATCTGGTCTGAGCTGCAAGCGCGGAGGGCGCAGGGAAAACCTTACACATTGCCGACAAACACCGATTGGAATCCTCCGGGCACTCAAGGTAATGTGCCCGCCTGTCTGTATTTCTCTCGGCTATTTTCCAAGGAAGTGGAACATGCTGCGACGCCGCATGCTGATCATGTTGGGTGTTGTCCTGCTGGTGGTACTGGCGCTGGCGGGCTACAAGGCCTATTCCATCTATCAGCAGATCCAGATGTTCTCTGCGCCCAAACCTGCGGTCAGCGTCGCCGTGGCCAAGGCCGTCGAACAGCCCTGGCAAGCCCGTCTGCCCACTGTCGGCAGCCTCAAGGCGTTGCAAGGCGTCGACCTGAGCCTGGAAATCGCCGGCACCGTGCAAAAGGTCCAGTTCGAATCCGGCCAGAAGGTCAAGGCCGGGCAACCGATCCTGCAACTGGACAGCGAAGTCGAAAGCGCCCTGCTGGAAACTGCGCAGGCCGACCTTGGCCTGTCGCAACTGGATTTCGGCCGTGGCCGACAACTGGTGGGCAGCCAGGCGATTTCCAAGGGCGAGTTCGACCGGCTTTCGGCCCAGTTGAAGAAGAACCAGGCCACGGTCAACCAGCTCAAGGCTTCGCTGGCGAAAAAACACATCGTCGCGCCGTTCAGCGGCACCATCGGCATCCGCCAGGTGGATGTCGGCGACTACCTTGCCAGCGGCACGGTGATCGCGACACTGCAGGACCTCAGCAGCCTGTACGTCGACTTCTACGTTCCTGAACAGACGGTGCCTCGGCTGGCGGTTGCCCAGCCAGTCAACGTCAGCGTCTCGGCCTATCCCGGCCAGACCTTCGTTGGCACCATCAGCGCAATCAACCCCAAGGTCGAGGACAGCACCCGTAACGTGCTCGTGCGCGCCACGCTCGCCAACCCCGACGGCAAGCTGTTGCCCGGCATGTTCGCCAACCTGAACGTCATCCTGCCGGACCTCGCCGTCGGGATCGTCGTGCCGGAGAGCGCCGTGACCTACACCCTCTATGGCAACTCCATGTACGTGGTCACTCCGAAGAAAACCGCCGATGGCAGTGTCGAGAAGGATGACAAGGGCCAGCCGATCCTGATTGCCGAACGGCGCTTTGTCGAAACCGGTGAGCGCCGTGACGGGCAGGTCCTGGTGACCAAGGGCGTGCAGCGCGGCGAAGAAGTAGTGATTGCCGGCCAGATCAAGCTCGACAACGGTACGCCCATCGCCATCAGCGACGACAAGACCCTGACCGAACAGAACAGCCCACCGCGCGCGGACTGATCAAGGAACCCCCATGGCCTTTACCGATCCGTTCATCCGCCGCCCGGTGCTCGCCACCGTGGTCAGCCTGTTGATCGTGCTGCTGGGCTTCCAGGCCTGGAGCAAGCTGCCCCTGCGCCAGTATCCACAGATGGAAAATGCCCTGATCACGGTGACCACCGCCTACCCCGGGGCCAACGCCGAGACCATCCAGGGTTACATCACCCAACCTATGCAGCAAAGCCTGGCCAGTGCCGAGGGCATCGACTACATGACTTCGGTCAGCCGCCAGAATTTCTCGGTCATATCGGTATACGCGCGCATCGGTTCCAACAGCGACCGGCTCTTTACCGAACTGCTGGCCAAGGCCAACGAGGTGAAGAACCAACTGCCCCAGGACGCCGAGGACCCGGTTCTGAGCCGCGAAGCAGCCGATGCCTCGGCGCTGATGTACATCAGTTTCTTCAGCAAGGAGCTGAACAACCCACAGATCACCGATTATCTGTCGCGCGTCATCCAGCCCAAACTGGCAACGCTGCCGGGCATGGCCGAGGCCGAGATCCTCGGCAACCAGGTGTTTGCCATGCGCCTGTGGCTGGACCCGGTCAAGCTCGCAGGCTTCGGCCTGACCGCCGCCGACGTGACCAACGCCGTGCGCCAGCACAACTTTCTCTCCGCTGCTGGTGAAGTGAAAGGCGAGTACGTGGTCACCAGCATCAACGCCAACACCGAACTCAAATCCGCCGAGGCATTCGCCGGCATCCCGCTCAAGACTGACGGTGACAGCCGCGTGTTGCTGCGGGACGTGGCGCGGGTGGAGATGGGCGCCGAAAACTACGACACCATCAGCTCTTTCGGTGGTACCCCTTCGGTGTACATCGGGATCAAGGCAACCCCTGGGGCCAACCCCCTCGATGTCATCAAGGAAGTGCGCAAGATCATGCCGGAAATGGAGGCCCAGCTGCCGTCCAACCTCAAGGCCGAGATCGCCTACGATGCCACGCTGTTCATCCAGGCCTCCATCGACGAAGTGGTGAAGACCCTGTTCGAGGCGGTGCTGATCGTCATCGTCGTGGTGTTCCTGTTCCTCGGCGCCCTGCGCTCGGTGCTCATTCCGGTAGTGACCATTCCGCTGTCGATGATCGGCGTGATGTTCTTCATGCAGTTGATGGGCTACTCCATGAACCTGCTGACACTGCTGGCCATGGTGTTAGCCATCGGCCTGGTGGTGGACGACGCCATCGTGGTGGTGGAAAACATCCACCGGCACATCGAGGAGGGCAAGACACCGTTCGACGCCGCGATTGAAGGCGCGCGGGAAATCGCCATGCCGGTGGTCTCGATGACCATCACGCTGGCGGCGGTGTATGCACCGATCGGCCTGCTCGAAGGCCTGACGGGGGCGCTGTTCAAGGAGTTCGCCCTGACCCTCGCCGGCGCGGTGGTGATCTCTGGAGTCGTCGCCCTGACCCTCTCGCCAATGATGTGCGCGATGCTGCTGCGTCATGACCAGAACCCCTCGGGGCTGGCCCATCGGCTGGACGTGATCTTCGAGCGCCTGAAGGCCCGTTACCAGCGCATGCTTCACGGCACGCTCAATACCCGGCCGGTGGTGCTGGTGTTTGCCCTGCTCGTGCTGTTGCTGATCCCGGTGCTGATCATGTTCACCAAGTCCGAACTGGCGCCTGACGAGGACCAGGGCATCATCTTCATGATGGCCAACGCCCCGAAGACCACCAACCTGGACTACCTGAACGCCTATACCGATCACTTCATCACGATCTTCAAGGAATTCCCCGAGTACTATTCTTCGTTCCAGATCAACGGCTACAACGGCGTACAGTCGGGCATCGGCGGCTTCCTGCTCAAGCCCTGGAACGAACGCAGCCGCACCCAGATGGAAATCCTCCCGGAAGTCCAGGCCAGGCTCGAAAGCGTGCCCGGCCTGCAGATCTTCGGCTTCAACCTGCCCTCGCTGCCCGGCACGGGCGAAGGCTTGCCCTTCGAATTCGTCATCAACTCGCCGAAGGACTACACGACGCTCCTGCAGATTGCCGAACGGGTCAAGAAGCGTGCGCTGGAGTCCGGCAAGTTCGCCTTCATGGACATCGACCTTGCGTTCGACAAGCCTGAAGTCGTGGTGGACATCGATCGCGCCAAAGCCGCCCAGATGGGCGTCTCGATGCAAGACCTCGGCGGCACGCTGGCGACCCTGCTGGGCGAGGCGGAGATCAACCGCTTCACGCTGGAGGGGCGTAGCTACAAGGTCATCGCCCAGGTCGAGCGGCCATTCCGGGACAATCCGCACTGGCTGAACAATTATTACGTAAAGAACGCCCAGGGCGAGTCGCTTCCGTTGTCGACGCTGATCAAGGTCAGCGACCAGGCACGACCGCGGCAACTGAACCAGTTCCAGCAGCTCAATGCCGTCACGATCTCGGGCTTTCCCACGGTAAGCATGGGCGAGGCCATCGAGACCGTTCGCCAGATAGCCCTTGAGGAAGCGCCGACAGGGTTCGCCTTCGATTACGCCGGTGCTTCGCGTCAGTTCGTCCAGGAAGGCAGCGCGTTATGGGTCACCTTTGGCCTGGCCCTGGCAATCATTTTCCTGGTGCTGGCGGCGCAGTTCGAGAGCTTCCGCGACCCGCTGGTGATCCTGGTGACGGTGCCGTTGTCCATTTGCGGCGCACTGATTCCGCTGTTCCTCGGCTGGTCGAGCATGAACATCTATACCCAGGTGGGGCTGGTGACCCTGATCGGCCTGATCAGCAAGCACGGCATCCTGATCGTCGAATTCGCCAACCAGCTGCGCAAGGAGCAAGGCTTGAGTCCGCGTGACGCAGTGGAACAGGCCGCATCGATTCGCCTGCGTCCGGTGCTGATGACCACTGCCGCCATGGTGTTTGGCATGGTGCCGTTGATCCTGGCCACCGGTGCCGGCGCAGTGAGCCGCTTCGACATCGGCACGGTCATCGCCACGGGCATGTCGATCGGCACCTTGTTCACGTTGTTCGTGCTGCCGTGTGTCTACACCTTGCTGGCCAAGCCGGACAAAGCCTGAGGCATGCAGATATCGGGGCCGTGTTTGGGCTTCCTGACGCTCAACTCTGCGGTCGCATGCCCTGGGACAGACTGAACATGAACAGCAACAGGTCGTCGTCCGGCTGGATCGCCTCGCTGGCCTTGGCCACCCGAGGCACCGGGCAATGTGCGCCGACAGTGGAGGCACTGAGGATCTGCGAGCGCGGCTGCTCCCACACCACCAGCGCCAGGGATGCAACTGCCAGGGCTCCGACTAAAAACAAACCTCTAGCAATTTCTAGTTTCATCGGGATAAACCTTTGATAGCGCTGCCAAACGCCGCCTCGTAAAAATAGACGAGTTTTCCCCAGTCGCAATCCTGGAACGACGAGTGGCGCCGCAGCTGGCTCATGTCATGGAACGCCGCGCCGCGTGCGGTCAGCCGTTGGCGACATTTCTCAAGATCGAGCAACGCCACTTCGGCCTTGGTCGACTCGCCCTCTCCGGTTACTCGCACGAATACATGCTTGATGTAGAGGCAACTGTGCTGCCAGCGCCCCTTGTGCATGCGGGCGAGATTCTCGGCCAGGGCCTGAAGGAGACGATCATGGACCGCCTCGCCATGACGCTCGCGGCCGCCTGCGGCATACCAACGCCCGATTTCCTCGAAGCCGTCCAGAGCGCGGGTGACCAGCAGCGCCCGCCACTTGTGCACCGGGTCTCTCTGCGCGCCGCAAAAGACCACTTGGGGTACCGTGACGCCGAGTTCCGCCAGGGCCAGCAGCGCTCGCTCTTCACGCAACACGGTCGGACGGCCGAACGGGTGCAGTAGGCTACGGTAAATGTGTCCGGTCTGGCGCTTGGAATAAAACAGCTCGCCATCATGGCTGATCCGCTGCACACCGCTTTCGCCGCCACGCCGGGTATTGGGGGCTTCCACCCACTCGCCACGCTGATTCCAGATCTGGTCAAAGCAACTACGAGAAGCCGCCTGGGCTCCTGCTACCTGTACAACCATGCCTGCTACCCCTTGCGTAATACATAAACTCGCCACATGGCATAGAGCGGCAGGAAATCCAACTGTTCCTCAATGCGAAACCCGGCCTGCCGAAACTCTTCTTCAACTGTAGCGACCGGTAACACAAATCGGTTCTGGTAGTCTTTCTGCCCACGGGTGCGCTCCAGGCGCTTGCGTTTCCAGGCCTTGAAATTGCCGTCGACCCACAATGAAACGATCACGCTGTCACGGGTGACACGCTCGAATTCCCGCAATATCGCCAGTCGGTGCGCGGGTTCGCCGATGTGGTGCAAGAGGCGCATGCAAAAAATGCTGTCGACGGCGTTATCAGGCAAGGCGATGTCGAACGCAGATGTGTGCAAAGGTTGTACCCGTTTTACGACATCGGCCGGTTGTGCCTTCAATGCCGTCTGGAGCATGGCGGTGGAATTGTCCGCGCCGATGATCACCCGGCCGGGTTTCTCCGCCAGCAGCGGCCAGAAACGCCCGGCTCCGCACGGCAGGTCCAGGACCAGGCCCGGGTCGCCCGCGAGCATCAAGGCGCGCCGGGCCAGTTGTTCGTCCCGACGGTGGGAAAGACGGCGGCTCAGCCCCGTCTTGTGTTTGCGCAGGTACTGCTGGGCATGTCGCTCGTCGTACTTGGCGGAAAAAGCTAGCTTGATGGGATTGGACATCGATGGCGCCTCTAGAGTTGATGGCGCCACCTTAGGGATCGGCTTGTAGCGGACAGGTCATCCCTTTGTGAAAACTTCGTCATGTAAACGGCTGAATGTTTTCAAGATTTTTCGCCGCCGATCTCAGGACTTCGGGTTCAACTCCACCTCGAAACGGCATCCGTTGGGTTCCATCGTGCTGAGGCTCACGGTCCAGCCCTGGTCCTCGCAGATCCGCTGCACCAGTGACAGCCCCAGCCCCAGTCCCTCGCCACGCTTTTCGTTACCGCGCACGAAGGGCTCGAACATCGCCTCGCGCTTCTCCTCGGGAATGCCTACGCCGCTGTCCTCGACGACAAATCCCGTGGCGGTCAGCGAGACGCGGATAAAACCCTGGTCGGTGTAATGCAAGGCGTTACGCAGCAGATTTCCCATGACGGCAGTCAGGAACGTGGCGTTGTACTGCGTATCGGTGGTTTGCCCTGGTTCGAAGATCAAGGTCAGGCCCTTGGATTCGATCGGCGCACGCCAGACCCCAAGGAGGTTTTCCGCGACCTGCCCCAGCGTCGAGCGAGGCGACATGCCGTTATCCTCGCGTTGGGCCCGGGCAAGCATCAGGAAGGTCTGCACCAGTTCGCGCATTTCTTCGCTGGCGCGGTTGATGCGCTCGACCTGGGTGCGACCACGCTGGTCCAGCGCCGGATTCTCCAGCAGCAATTCGCAGGAGGTGGCGAGGATCATCAACGGCGTGCGCAGTTCGTGACTCACGTCGCTGGTGAACAACCGTTCCCGGGTCAGGGCCTGGCGCAACCGGCCCAGCGTGGCATCGAACGCCACGGCCAGCTCGCCCACCTCATCAGCGGCATAATCCGGCGCCAATGGCGGGGCAAGCCCGAGCAACTGGTCGCGATGCCGTACCTGCCGGGCCAGACGTACCACCGGCGCCATCACCCGGCGTGCCAGGACCCAGCCCAGGAACACCGCGAGCGCCAGACTGAGCACGAAGCCCACCAGCACCACGGCAAACAGCACCCGCTCGCGCTCCTCGAAATCGCTCTGGTCCTGCAACAGCACGTAATGCCGACCGTCAACGATCTCTACCATCGCGTGATAGGACAGCTGTTCGCGAAAGACTTCGTGAAAGCCACGTTGCAGGTGACGCAGGTCCCTGGGCAACTCGAAGTCTCCCGGGCCGCCGCTGAAATAGAACAGCTGGTCGGGTTCCGGGCGATGACTCCAGTCGGAAACGCTGTCCATCAACAGCAGGCGTTGCAGGTCGCCTCCGAGCCCGGCGGAAATCAGCTTTTCCTCCACCAGATGGACCGTTGCCACGATGCCCAGTGCAAACGCTCCCGCCACCAATGCGCTCATCAGCGCAAAAGCGATGATGATCCGTTGCGCAAGGCTTTGCTTAAACTCCATCTCGGCCCTCGGCCAACCGATAGCCGACGCCGTGCACAGTGTGCAGCAACGGTTTTTCAAACGGTTTGTCGATCACCTGGCGCAATTGGTGGACATGGCTGCGCAGGCTGTCGCTATCCGGGCAATCATCGCCCCACAGGGCTTCCTCGAGGATCTCGCGCCGCAGCACGTGGGGGCTTTTCTGCATCAGTACCGCCAGCAACTTGAGGCCCACGGGGTTGAGCTTGAGCAGTTTGCCTTCCCGGGTCACTTCCAACGTATCGAGGTCGTAGCTCAGGTCGCCGACTTGCAACGCGCGTCGGCCACCGCCCTGGGCACGCCGCATGACCGCTTCGATCCGCGCCGCCAGCTCCGACAAGGCAAAAGGCTTGACCAGGTAATCATCCGCCCCGGATTTGAAACCCTGCAAACGATCATCCAACTGGTCCCGCGCGGTGAGCATGATCACCGGCGTATCGCGCCGGGCGTCTTCGCGCAGGCGCTTGCACAGCGTATAGCCGTCGATGCCCGGCAGCATGATATCCAGCACAATCAAGTCGTAGTGTTCGGTCGCGGCCAGGTGCAGCCCTGACAAACCGTCCTGTGCGCAATCGACCGTGTAGCCCTTGAGGCCCAGGTAGTCGGCCAGGTTGGCCAGGATGTCACGGTTGTCTTCAACCAACAGAATTCGCATGGGCATCTCCTCTGCGCACGGGGCAATCGTCGTGGCCCGCGCAGCTTAAGGCCAAGCGTGGCTTACGGCTAGGGTTGTATACGCAGTGCGAGCCACTGTGGGAGCGAGCCTGCTCGCGAAGGCGGTGGAACAGCCGCCACCCAGGTTGAATGTGCCGCCCCTTCGCGAGCAGGCTCGCTCCACAAAGGTCAAGAGCCCTCAGCAGCGGGGCTGCGCGGGTGTTGACGAGTTTTTCACCCAACCTTCACACCACCCGAACGCAACGCAGACCAGACTGTGCAACGCGCTGATCACGAAAACTCCCATCAAAGGTACTGCCATGGTTTCCACTGCCATCCGCCCCGCTTCCAGGCCCCTGAATCTATGGGTCGCCCTGGGCCTGCCCGCCGTGGTCGCAGCCATTCTGGTGTTGCTGGAACTGACCAGCCTGGACATGAACGTGGCCAAGCTGTTTTACGATCCGACGGCGGGTGGGTTTATCGGTCGACACAGTTTTTTCCTGGAAGACATCCTGCATGACCGGGCCAAACAGCTGGTCATCGGGTTTTCCGTGCTGGCGGTCGTGGGGTTTGTCGCCTCGTTTTTTATCGCTCGGCTCAAGCCGTACAAACGTGAGCTGGGTTGCCTGGTCCTGTCGCTGGCATTGGCGACTGCGTTTGTCACGCCTTTGAAGGCAGTGACGGCAGTGCAATGCCCATGGAGTCTCAAGGAGTTCGGTGGCAAGGAAACCTACAGTGAGCTACTGAGCCCACGCCCGGCTACCGACAAGCCCGGCCGATGCTGGCCCGGCGGGCATGCCGCCACCGGCTTCACGCTGTTCGCGTTGTTTTTCGTACTGCGTGACCGTCGCCCACGCCTCGCACGCCAGGCGCTGGTGTTCGCCTTTGCCCTGGGCACGGTGTTTTCCGTGGGACGCATGATGCAAGGGGCGCACTTTTTCTCCCACAACGTCTGGACAGCGGTGTTCTGCTGGCTGATTTGCCTCGGGTGTTATTACTGCGTTCTGTACCGACCAGTTTCCACACCTGAACGTATGATCGTCACCCGCTCCGTCAATGCCTGAACATAAATTTCAATGTGGGAGCGAGCCTGCTCGCGATAGCGTCGGATCAGCAACATCAATGTTGATTGTTATACCGCTTTCGCGAGCAGGCTCGCTCCCACAGAGTTTGGTGCCGTTATTCAGGGCAATAAAAAACCCCGCCTGCTTTCACAGACGGGGTTTTTCGCTACAGGGGTAAGGCTGGCTTACATCATGCCGCCCATGCCACCCATGCCGCCCATGTCTGGCATGCCGCCGCCAGCTGGAGCGTCGTCCTTGATTTCAGCGATCATCGCCTCGGTGGTGATCATCAGGCTGGCAATCGACGAAGCCGCTTGCAGAGCCGAACGAGTCACTTTGGCCGGGTCCAGGATACCCATTTCGATCATGTCGCCGTATTCGCCGGTGGCAGCGTTGTAACCGTAGTTACCCGAACCCTGCTTGACCTTGTCGACCACTACGCTTGGCTCGTCGCCGGAGTTGGCAACGATCTGGCGCAGAGGTGCTTCAACAGCGCGACGCAGCAACTGGATGCCAACGTTCTGGTCATCGTTGTCGCCTTTCAGCTCGCTGATGGCTTGCAGGGCACGAACCAGTGCCACGCCGCCGCCAGGTACCACGCCTTCTTCGACGGCTGCGCGGGTTGCGTGCAGGGCGTCTTCAACGCGGGCTTTCTTCTCTTTCATTTCAACTTCGGAACCGGCGCCAACCTTGATCACCGCAACACCGCCGGACAGCTTGGCCAGGCGCTCTTGCAGTTTTTCGCGGTCGTAGTCGGACGAAGTCTCGGCCACTTGTGCGCGGATCTGGGTGACACGAGCCTGGATATCGGCATCGTTGCCAGCACCGTCGATCACGGTGGTGTTTTCCTTGGACAGGATCACGCGCTTGGCGTTACCCAGGTGCTCCAGGGTGGTGCTTTCCAGGCTCAGGCCGATCTCTTCGGAGATAACGGTACCGCCGGTCAGTACGGCGATGTCCTGCAGCATGGCCTTGCGACGGTCGCCGAAGCCTGGAGCCTTGACGGCTGCAACCTTGACGATGCCACGCATGTTGTTCACGACCAGGGTCGCCAGGGCTTCGCCTTCGACGTCTTCAGCCACGATCAGCAGAGGGCGGCCGGCTTTGGCAACGGCTTCCAGCACTGGCAGCATTTCGCGGATGTTGGAGATCTTCTTGTCGACCAGCAGGATCAGCGGGCTGTCCAGCTCGGCAACCATGGTGTCCGGCTTGTTGACGAAGTATGGCGACAGGTAGCCACGGTCGAACTGCATGCCTTCTACAACCGACAGTTCGTTTTCCAGGCCCGAGCCTTCTTCAACGGTGATCACGCCTTCCTTGCCGACTTTTTCCATGGCTTCGGCAATGATGTCGCCGATGGAGTTGTCGGAGTTGGCGGAGATGGTACCTACCTGGGCGATTGCCTTGGAGTCAGCGCAAGGCTTGGCCAGCCCCTTCAGTTCCTTGACGATGGCGATGGTCGCCTTGTCGATGCCGCGCTTGAGGTCCATCGGGTTCATGCCGGCAGCGACGGCTTTCAGGCCTTCGTTGACGATCGATTGAGCCAGTACGGTCGCGGTGGTGGTACCGTCGCCGGCGTCATCGTTGGCACGGGACGCAACGTCCTTGACCAGCTGCGCACCCATGTTTTCGAAGCGATCTTTCAGCTCGATTTCCTTGGCTACGGAAACGCCGTCCTTGGTGATGGTCGGAGCGCCGAAGCTCTTCTCGATGATCACGTTACGGCCTTTCGGGCCGAGGGTCGCTTTTACTGCGTCAGCCAGGACGTTGACACCGGCGAGCATTTTCTTGCGGGCGGAATCGCCGAATTTAACTTCTTTAGCAGCCATGATCGATATTCCTTAAATACTTTGTAGTAGTAGCGGGAAAATGAGCGGGGAAATCAGCCTTCGAGAACGGCGAGGATTTCGTTCTCGCTCATCACCAACAGGTCTTCGCCGTCGACTTTCACAGTGTTGCTGCCGGAGTAAGGGCCGAACACAACCTTGTCACCCACTTTCACGGCCAGCGCACGTACTTCACCGTTTTCCAGAGCCTTGCCCGGACCTACAGCGAGAACTTCACCGTGGTTGGCTTTTTCAGCAGCCGAACCTGGCAGGACGATACCGCCAGCGGTTTTCTTCTCTTCTTCGCTGCGACGGATGACGACGCGGTCATGCAGAGGACGAAGCTTCATTGTCGATCTCTCCTAATTTTGGTTTTCATCGGCCGGTGTAGTCCCGGCGGGTTTAACAAAAGCCGGCGGAGCCGGGGTGCGGTTCGTCAAGCGAACCGCGGAAGTCTGTCCGGTGTCGCCACCGGAAACCTTGCGGTGACCCATACATAAGGGCGTGCAAGTCGATTACAAGGGTCGGGGGTGAAATTTTTTACTGAGCGAGCGCTAAAACGAACACGGCACCCGAAGGTGCCGTGTCGCTGGCTGCCGTGTCACTGAAAGCTACTTGGGGTCACGGTGTTCGAATTCGCCTTCGATCACGTTGGGCTCACGGCCCACCGGTTCGCGCGGGGTCGGACCGCCACGGGGCTGGAGGTCATCGGCGAAAGCCCGCTGGCGCATCGCCTGTTCTTCGGCGCGCTGGCGCATCTTGTTGGCCAGCAACCGGCGCGTGAAGGGCAGCAGCAAGACCAGGCCCAGCACGTCGCTGATGAAGCCAGGCAGGATCAACAGACCACCACCCAGCGCGAGCATCAGGCCTTCGAGCATGGTCTGGGCGGGCAGTTCGCCACGGGTCAGGCTTTCACGGGCACGCAGTGCCGTGGCCAGGCCGGCGATGCGCAGCACGAACACGCCGAGCATCGAGCCAAGAATGACCAGCAGCAACGCCGGGAAGAACCCGATCGCACCGCTGATCTTGACGAATACGAACAGCTCCAACACCGGGAACAGCAGAAAGAGCAATAAAAAAGGGCGCATCAAATGGTTCCTCAACGCAAGAATGCCTTGCTATGAAAACCTAAATGACGTCGCCCTTTCGTGAATTCAAGCATCAACCTCGGCATTTTTTGGCCATTGCTCGGCGTGAGCCAGGTAAACCAAGGCTTCGCGCACTTGTGTCGGCGTGTTGCAAAGCGCCGCAAACGGCAACCAGTGCAGGCCTTGCCCAATGCGCAAGTGCATGCCTTCGCTGTCGATACTGACCAATTGCGCGGGTTGGTTTTTTGGCAGGCCACTCAATTCGACGTAGTGGGCGATGGCTTTGGCATGATCGGCATTCATGTGTTCGATCATGCCCGCCTCGGCTTTGCCGGCGAAGGGATTGGCCAGGGTGACCTGGTCGATCCAGTGAATCGCGCCGAAGCCGCCGATGTAACGATGGCGCACCGGGTGGAGAACCCAGAAATCGAAATCGTGGGCCTTATGGTAGTTCTGCGACTCGGGGAAATAGCGGTAGTAACGCTCGGCGGCGGCCTCGATGGCGGCGCTGTCCTCCAGCTTCTGCGCCTCGGCCAGATAGGTCAGGCGCCCGACGGCCTGAACATCCTCGGCGCCCCGCTCTCCCACCAGCATTGAGCATTTAGGGTCTTTTTGCAGATTGTGGGTGTGCTGGGCGATGCGGCTGATGAGTATCAGAGGCAGGCCTTGCGCGTCCAGGCAATACGGCACAACGGAGCCGAACGGAAAGCCGGGCATCGATTTGGAATGGGTGGAGAGCATGCCCCGATATTCCTTGAGCAGCAATTCACGGGCATGCTTGGCAGCTTCAACGCTCAATTTATGACTCCTTTAATAAAATTCGTCTAGAAAACGGTCGACTGACTGGAGTAATGTTCTGACGCACCTTAGGGACGGTTTTCTTGCGCAGCCGCGCTACGCCGCTGCAAATCGAGACGCGCCCCAACACCTCCACCGCTGCGCCACCTGGACATGAGAATGCAACTCACTGACAAAGTAATCATTATCACCGGCGGTTGCCAGGGCCTGGGTCGCTCCATGGCCGAGTATTTCGCCGGCAAGGGTGCAAAGCTCGCGCTGGTGGACCTCAATCAGGAAAAACTCGACCAGGCGGTCGCCGCCTGCGCCGCCAAGGGCGTCGAGGCACGTGCGTACCTGTGCAACGTGGCCAACGAAGATCAGGTGATCGACATGGTTGCCCGGGTGGCCGAGGACTTCGGCGCGATCCACGGGCTGATCAACAATGCCGGTATCCTGCGCGACGGCCTGCTGCTCAAGGTCAAGGACGGTGAAATGACCAGGATGAGCCTGGCCCAGTGGCAGGCGGTGATCGACGTCAACCTCACCGGCGTATTCCTCTGCACCCGCGAAGTGGCGGCGAAAATGGTCGAGCTGAAGAACAACGGCGCGATCATCAATATTTCCTCGATCTCCCGGGCCGGCAACGTCGGCCAGACCAACTATTCGGCGGCCAAGGCCGGCGTCGCGGCCGCTACCGTGACCTGGGCCAAGGAACTGGCGCGCTACGGCATCCGCGTGGCGGGGATTGCTCCGGGTTTCATCGAAACCGAAATGACCCTCGGCATGAAACCCGAAGCCCTTGAGAAAATGACCTCCGGGATTCCGCTCAAGCGCATGGGCAAGCCCGAGGAGATTGCGCACTCGGCGGCGTATATCTTCGAGAACGACTACTACACCGGGCGGATCCTGGAAATGGATGGCGGGCTGCGGATCTGAACCCCATCCCATAACAAAATGGACTGACCCAAAAATGTGGGAGCGAGCTTGCTCGCGATGGCGTCGGGTCAGTTTGCATCAATGTTGAATGTAAGACCGCTATCGTCGGATCGCCGCCCGGAGCAAGCTCGCTCCCACAATGGGATGTGTTACCGCTTATTCAATCATCGCTGATAGTAATGTTCGGCATCGCCGGCGACGCAGCCTCCTGCAACACGATCCGCGCGCCCACGTGGCGGGCCAGCTCCTGGTAGACCATGGCGATCTGGCTGTCCGGCTCGGCGATAACGGTCGGCTTGCCGCCGTCGGCCTGCTCGCGGATCACCATCGACAGCGGCAACGAAGCCAGCAGCTCGACACCGTACTGGGTCGCCAGTTTTTCACCGCCGCCTTCACCGAACAGATGCTCGGCATGCCCACAGTTCGAGCAGATGTGCACGGCCATGTTTTCCACCACGCCCAGTACCGGGATGTTCACCTTGCGGAACATCTCCACACCCTTGCGCGCATCCAGCAGGGCCAGGTCCTGGGGCGTGGTAACGATCACCGCGCCGGCCACCGGGACTTTCTGCGCGAGGGTCAGCTGGATGTCGCCAGTTCCCGGCGGCATGTCGATCACCAGATAATCCAGGTCGCCCCACGCGGTTTGCGTGACCAGTTGCAGCAAGGCGCCGGAGACCATCGGCCCGCGCCAGACCATCGGTGTGTTGTCATCGGTGAGGAAGGCCATGGACATGACCTCCACGCCATGGGATTGCAGCGGTACGAACCACTTCTGGTCCTTGACCTGCGGCCGGGTGCCTTCGGCGATGCCGAACATGATGCCTTGGCTCGGACCGTAGATATCCGCGTCGAGGATGCCGACCTTCGCCCCTTCGCGAGCCAGGGCCAGCGCCAGGTTGGCGGCGGTGGTGGACTTGCCTACGCCGCCCTTGCCCGAGGCCACGGCGATGACGTTCTTGACGTTCGCCAACCCCGGCACCTGGGCTTGGGCCTTGTGGGCGGAAATCACACTGGTAACCTGGACTTTGGCGCTCGCCACGCCGTCCAGGCCTTCGATCGCCATCTGCAGCATCTGCGCCCAACCGTTCTTGAACAGATCGGCGGCATAACCGATCTCCAGTTCGACGCTGACGCGATCGCCCTGGATATCGATGGCTCGCACGCATCCGGCGCTGACCGGGTCCTGGCTCAGGTAGGGGTCGGTGTACTGGCGAAGGACGGCTTCCACCGCTGCGCGATTGACGGCGCTCATGGGCAACTCCGATAACAAGACTTGAAAACAGGCCGCTATCCTACGCCGCACGCTCTCGCGTGGCGACCCGATTAAGGGTGACGAACGCTCTTGTGGCGAGGGAGCTTGCTCCCGCTCGGCTGCGCAGCAGTCGCAATGAAGCCGACGCTGTCGACCAGCCAGGGCGTAGAACCATTTTTGGGGCGGCTTCGCCCCCCAGCGGGAGCAAGCTCCCTCGCCACGGATTCGGCGGGAAACAGGCCCGCGGGGTGAAATATATTTCCCGGCGCTTTATAGTGGCCGACCTCCGTTTCATCAAGTAGCCGAGCCCCATGTCCGAGCCACGCAAGATTCTCGTCACCAGCGCCCTGCCCTATGCCAATGGTTCGATTCACCTTGGCCATATGCTGGAATACATCCAGACCGATATGTGGACGCGCTTTCAGAAACATCGCGGCAACCAGTGCATCTACGTCTGCGCCGACGACGCCCACGGTTCGGCCATCATGTTGCGCGCGGAAAAGGAAGGCATCACCCCGGAACAACTGATCGCCAATGTCCAGGCTGAACACAGCGCCGACTTTGCCGAGTTCCTGGTGGACTTCGACAACTTCCACTCCACTCACGCCGAAGAAAACCGTGAGCTGTCGAGCCAGATCTACCTGAAGCTGCGTGACGCCGGGCATATCGCCACCCGTTTGGTCACCCAATATTTCGACCCGGAAAAGAAAATGTTCCTGGCCGACCGCTTCATCAAGGGCACCTGCCCGAAATGCGGCACCGAAGACCAGTACGGCGACAACTGCGAAAAATGCGGCGCCACCTACGCACCGACCGACCTGAAAGACCCGAAATCGGCGATTTCCGGCGCGACGCCGGTACTCAGGGATTCCCAGCACTTCTTCTTCAAGCTGCCGGACTTCCAGGAAATGCTGCAGACCTGGACCCGCAGCGGCACGCTGCACGACGCGGTGGCCAACAAGCTCGCCGAATGGCTCGACTCCGGTTTGCAGGAATGGGACATCTCCCGCGATGCGCCGTATTTCGGCTTCGAAATTCCTGGCGAGCCCGGCAAATACTTCTATGTATGGCTGGACGCGCCCATCGGCTATATGGCGAGCTTCAAGAACCTTTGCGATCGTACCCCGGAGCTGGACTTCGACGCGTTCTGGGCCAAGGACTCCACGGCCGAGGTGTATCACTTCATCGGCAAGGACATCGTCAACTTCCACGCGCTGTTCTGGCCCGCCATGCTCGAAGGCGCCGGTTTCCGCAAGCCGACCGGCATCAACGTCCACGGCTACCTGACCGTCAACGGCCAGAAGATGTCCAAGTCCCGCGGCACCTTCATCAAGGCGCGGACGTACCTGGATCACCTGTCGCCTGAATACTTGCGCTACTACTACGCGGCCAAGCTCGGCCGTGGCGTCGACGACCTCGACCTGAACCTCGAGGACTTCGTGCAGAAGGTCAACTCCGACCTGGTGGGCAAGGTCGTCAACATCGCCAGCCGTTGCGCCGGGTTCATCCACAAGGGCAACGCCGGCGTGCTGGTGGCGGGTAACGCCGCGCCGGAACTCACCGACGCGTTCCTGGCTGCCGCGCCAAGCATCGCCGAGGCCTACGAGAGCCGCGACTTTGCCCGCGCCATGCGTGAAATCATGGCCCTGGCCGACCGCGCCAACGCCTGGATCGCCGACAAGGCCCCATGGTCGCTGGCCAAGCAGGAAGGCAAGCAGGAAGAAGTCCAGGCGATCTGCGCCTTGGGCATCAACCTGTTCCGCCAACTGGTGATCTTCCTCAAGCCGGTGCTGCCATTGCTGGCCGCCGATGCCGAAGCGTTCCTGAACGTTGCGCCGCTGACCTGGAACGATCACCAGACGCTGCTGAGCAACCATCAACTGAACGCGTTCAAACCGTTGATGACCCGCATCGACCCGGCCAAGGTCCAGGCCATGATCGACGCGTCCAAGGAAGACCTCGCCGCCAGCCAGACCGACACCGGTGCCCCTGCTGGCAACGGCGAGCTGACCAAGGACCCGCTGTCGCCGGAAATCGATTTCGATGCCTTCGCCGCCATCGACCTGCGCGTGGCGCTGATCGTCAAGGCTGAAGCCGTGGAAGGCGCCGACAAACTGTTGCGCCTGACCCTGGACATCGGCGATGAACAGCGCAACGTGTTCTCCGGGATCAAGAGCGCCTACCCGGATCCGGCCAAGCTCGAGGGCCGGCTGACGATGATGATCGCCAACCTCAAGCCACGCAAAATGCGCTTCGGCATATCCGAAGGCATGGTCATGGCGGCCGGTCCTGGCGGCGAAGAAATCTACCTGCTGAGCCCCGACAGCGGCGCCAAGCCGGGTCAGCGGATCAAATAACGCAACTGCGTGCTGCACCGATCCCACAGTCGCTGTCGAGCGGCTGTGGGATTTTCATATCTGGCCCGCCCTCGCGGCGTGCCGGATAATGCCTGATCTTTCAACCGGCTCCCTGTTGCCCCATGCCCATGACTGACATTCTTCTCTCGCTGTTCAGCGCTGCCCTGATCAACAACCTCGTGTTGCATTGGCCGCTGGGCGTCGATCCGCTGCTGGCAGTCAGGGAGCGGAGCCGGGTACATGCACTGGGCCTGGCGACAGCCTGCCTGATGCTGGTTGTCGGGACCCTCGGTTATCTGCTCGACCGCTGGCTCCTGGTTCCGGCGCAGCTGACATCGCTACGGTTGTTCGTATGGCTGCCCCTGAGCGTGCTGCTGATCAGCCCGTTGCTGCGCCTGCTGACGCATTGGCTGCCGTCGCAGCCGTTCGATGGCTTGTGGCCGCTGCTGCTCGGCAATGCCGGCGTACTGGGCGTCACGCTGCTCAACAGCCGGAACGACCAGGGCCTGGGCCAGGCCATGGCCTTCAGCCTGGGCGCCGGGCTGGGTTTCTGGCTGGTCTTAAGCCTGTTCGACGACTTGCGCCAGCGAGTCCAGAATAACGATATCCCCTTGCCTTTTCGGGGCCTGCCAATCCAGTTGATCAGCGTCGGATTGATGGCGGTGGCATTTCTCGGATTGCGCGGGTTGGTCAAGACATGAACCTGATTCAACGTATCGACGCCCTGCTGCCGCAAACCCAATGCGGCAAGTGCGGCCATCCCGGCTGCAAGCCTTACGCCGAAGGCATCGCCCAGGGTGAACCGATCAACAAATGCCCCCCCGGCGGACGCGAAACCATCGCGGCCCTGGCCGAGCTGATGACCGTGCCGGTACTCGAACTGGACGCCAGCCGTGGCTCGGCCCCGGCGCAGATCGCATACATTCGCGAAGCCGAATGCATCGGTTGCACCAAGTGCATCCAGGCGTGCCCGGTGGACGCGATTGTTGGCGCGGCCAAGCTGATGCACACCGTCATCATCGATGAGTGCACCGGCTGCGACCTCTGCGTGGCGCCTTGTCCGGTGGATTGCATCGAGATGCGCCCACTGCCGATGGCAACCGTAACGCCGGTTGTCGGTGGCCTGGCCTCCAGCATCGAAGAACAGCAGGCGCGGACCGCCAAGCGCAATCACGCCCGCCGCCGCTTCGAGCTGCGCAATGCGCGCCTGCGCCGCGAAGAAGAGCAGCGCCAGGCCGAGCGCCTGGCCCGAACCCAGCGCAACGCTCAACCAGCCCAGGCCCAGCCACTTGATCCGGTGCAGGCTGCGCTGGAACGAGTGCGCGCGCAAAAAGCCGCCAGCGCCGACGCCGCCCTGAAAAAAGCCAAGGTCGACCTGGCCATGAGCCGGGCACAGCTGAATAAATCCTTGAAAGCGTTTGGCCATCCACCGACCTTCGAACAACAATCACAATTGATCGTGCTGCAACGCCAATTCGAAGCGGCAGAGCAGGCCCTGGCCAGACTGGAAGGCAGCGCGGCGCCCGCCGCCCCGGCACCGTCGCAGAGTGCTGAATTGAAGCTGGCCAAGATCCAGCTGGCGATGCGTCGCGCCGAACTCGGCAAGGCCCGCGCTGCCGCGGCTTCCGCAGAACAGCTACAAGCACTGGAACAAGCGGTGGAAGACGCCCAACGGCAGGTGGACGCCCATGCTACGCCCTGATCCGGTGGACGAGCGGCTGCGGCAAGCGATGCGACGGGTGCTGCTGGCGATGCTGCCCGGCGTGCTGGCGATGGTCTGGTTTTATGGCTGGGGCGTGGCGCTGAACCTGCTGTTGTCGGCCCTCGCCGCGCTGGCTGTCGAGGCGCTGGCGTTGCGTCTGCGACGACGCCCTCTCAAGCCCGGCCTGAGCGACGGCAGCGCACTGGTCAGCGCCGCGCTGCTGGCCATGGCCTTGCCGGCGTATTGCCCATGGTGGCTGACCGTCACGGCCGCTGCCTGCGCCTTGCTGTTCGGCAAGCACTTATGGGGCGGGCTCGGCAGCAATCCCTTCAATCCGGCGATGCTCGGGTATGCCCTGGTGCTGGTGGCGTTTCCCCAGCACCTGAGCCAATGGCCCGTGCCCCATGACATGGACTTTCTCGAAGGTCTGCGACAAGTCGCCGGCATTGCCCAGGCGCCCGACGGCTGGGCCGGCGCCACGGCCCTGGACAGTCTGCGAATCAATACAAGCCTGACCGTCGACGAACTGT
Organism: Pseudomonas sp. Z1-29; assembly: GCF_051131995.1. Classification (NCBI taxonomy): domain Bacteria; kingdom Pseudomonadati; phylum Pseudomonadota; class Gammaproteobacteria; order Pseudomonadales; family Pseudomonadaceae; genus Pseudomonas; species Pseudomonas sp. Z1-29. The sequence continues at coordinate 4,671,638 of NZ_CP071645.1, forward strand.
TCGCCAGCAATCCTGCGTTCGGTCGTTGGGGTGGGCGCGGTGTCGAGTGGGTCAACCTGGCCTTCCTCGCCGGTGGCCTGTTCCTGCTGCAACAGCGCGTGTTCAGTTGGCACGCGCCGGTGAGCATGCTTGCCAGCCTGTTCACCTTGAGCCTGCTGTGCTGGAACGGCTCGGGCTCGGACTCCCATGGCTCGCCGCTGTTTCATCTGTTGACCGGGGCAACCATGCTGGGCGCATTTTTCATCGTCACCGAACCGGTGTCAGGCGCCAAGGCCCCGCTCGCCCGACTGTTGTTCGGGACCGGCGTGGGCGCGCTGGTCTACCTGATTCGTACCTGGGGCGGCTACCCGGACGGCATCGCGTTTGCCGTGCTGCTGATGAACCTCGGTGTGCCTGCGCTGGATCGTCTCGCCGAGGCACGACAAAGGCGAGCGCTGACATGAAAAGACCCGGCGGCGTGCTGATCCTGATCGTCCTGGCCGGCCTCGGCATCGGCGCCACGTACCTCATGCAGGTCAATCTGGCCGGACGCATCGAAGCCCAACGGCAAGCCTTGGCCGGCAGGACCTTGCTCGAGGTATTGCCCTCCGAGCGTTATGACAACCAGCCGTTGGCGCAACCGGTCATGACGAACCCGGTTGAGTTGAGCCACAGCCGGTTGCTGGGCGGTTACCTGGCGACCCGCAACGGCCAGCCCAGCGCGGTGCTGTTGCGCAGCCAGGCGTTGGGCTATGAGGGCAGCATCGAATTGATGATCGCCATTGATCCCAGCGGCCGCCTGCTTGGCGTTAAAACCCTGCGCCAGTCGGAAACACCCGGCCTGGGCGCGGTAATCGCCGACTGGCCGAATACCTGGCTGCAGACATTCACCGGAAAGTCGCGCCAGGCGCCGACCGATGACGGCTGGGCCTTGAAAAAGGACCAGGGCCAGTTCGATCAATTGGCCGGCGCGACGGTGACCTCGCGCGCGGTGCTCCAGGCGATCCACGATGCGCTGCGTTATTTCGATGAGCACCAGGCCCACCTGACCGGAGCGAGTGTCAATGAATAAGCCGGTATTGAGCCGTGGCCTGCTGCTCGTGCCCTTGGTGGGTGCAAGCAGCTCGCTGACGAATGCACTGGGGGTGTGGCTGGCCTGGGTTTTGATCAGCTTCGGCCATGGCTGGGCCATGACGCTGGCCGGGCCACGCTGCACGACTTATCAGCGGCTGGTTGCAGGTATCCTGCTGGCCGCAGCCTTGAGTGCTTGCGCAAGCCTGGTCGCGCAGGCCTGGCTGCCGGAGTGGTATGTATCGTCAGGCCTTTACCTCGGCTGGATCGCCTTGAGCTGCGTAGCGCTGGATCAAGCGCCAGTGGACGAATCCCGGGTAGCTGACCGCCTCAGGCTGGCGGGCCAGTCTGGCCTCCTGATGGCCATTCTGAGCGCCCTGCGCGAATTGGTCGGCAATGGCGTCCCACTGGCCCTGCTCGCTCCCGGCGGGTTCATCCTGCTCGGCCTGCTGCTGGCGGCCCACCAGGCCTGGACGGCCAGCAAACCCCATCCACCCCTAGAGGAAACGCCGCGCCCATGAACGCCGCAAAACGCCTGGAAATATTCCGTCGCTTTCATGAAGACAACCCGGAGCCAAAAACCGAACTGGCCTATTCCTCACCCTTCGAGCTGCTGATCGCGGTAATTCTGTCGGCCCAATCCACCGACGTCGGCGTCAACAAGGCCACCGCCAAGCTGTTTCCCGTGGCCAATACGCCGCAAGCGATCCACGCCTTGGGGGTCGAAGGGCTGTCGGAATACATCAAGACCATCGGGCTGTTCAACAGCAAGGCCAAGAACGTCATCGAGACCTGCCGCCTGCTGATGGAGCGTCATGGCGGCGAGATCCCGCAGACCCGCGAAGAGCTGGAAGCCCTTCCAGGCGTCGGCCGCAAGACCGCCAACGTGGTGCTCAACACCGCGTTTCGTCAGCTGACGATGGCAGTCGACACGCACATTTTCCGCGTCAGCAACCGTACCGGCATTGCTCCGGGCAAAAATGTCGTGGAAGTGGAAAAGAAACTGATGAAATTTGTCCCCAAGGAATATCTCCTGGATTCCCACCACTGGCTCATCCTCCATGGGCGTTACGTCTGCCTGGCGAGAAAGCCCCGTTGCGGCAGCTGCCGAATCGAAGACCTGTGCGAATACAAGCACAAGACATCTGACGATTGACGCGCTATTGCTTTCGTTGATCGAGCGATTGAAAAAATCTTTTTTACCCGCCGCAGGTTTATCGCTATAAGGAGCGCCAATGGCAGTCTTAGCCTGGAGTCGAACCCATGAGCGCTGGCAAAGAACAACTGGATGTAGAAGACGATTTCATCGCCGTCGAGGCTGACGATGCGGAACCTGTGGTCGTGGAAGTGGCGAAAACCAACCTGAGCAAACGTCGCACCATCGATAACCTGCTGGAAGAGCGTCGCTTGCAGAAACAATTGGCCGACTATGATTTTGACCTCTGACTCGTAAAAGCCTCCCTGTCGGAGGCCTTTTACCGAGCACCTGGGGCTGTGGACTCACACCAATCCGTTACGCTGTGCCAGCTCGATCAGGTCGACCAGTGAGCGGGCATTGAGCTTCAACAACAGTCGGGTCTTGTAGGTACTCACTGTCTTGTTGCTCAGGAACATCCCGTCGGCAATCTCCTTGTTGGTCCTCCCACGGGCCAGCTGCTGCAGGACCATCATCTCTCGTCCGGACAAACGATCGACCATATCCGACTCGCTGGCGTTGCCCAGGCTCGAACGCACGGTATGCAACGCCTGGTTGGGAAAATAACTGTAGCCCGAGAGCACCGCTTTTATTGCACTCAACAACTCGGTCAGGTCCTGTTGCTTGCACACATAACCGGCCGCTCCCATCTGCATGCATCGCATCGAGAAATGCCCTGGCGACTGAGAGGTGAGCACCAGCACTTTGAGCGGCGAAGGATTGGTGGTCAGGCGCGCGATAACCTCCAGTCCGTCCAACTTCGGGATCCCGATATCGAGAACAACGATGTCGGGCATTTTATCGCGCGCCAGCTGTAACGCATCGACGCCATTGTCTGTTTCCGCGATGACTTCATATCCATGGCGCTCCATTAACAAACGTACAGCAAGACGAATGACGGGGTGATCATCCACGATCAGCACTTTATTCATGGGCAAATCCAACTTAGCTGTTCGAATTTTTAGAGCACGCACAATAGCGTAGTCATTTCACCCGTGGGATGCCGCTGTAGCAAGCCGTTCGCACCGAAAGACATAACTTACAAGCAATGCAGAAAAATCCTACAAATAATCCGTGAAATAACGCGCCATGATTTTTTCCGTCGCAGCGATGGAGTGATTCTGACGCGCCACAGCTCCCCGAGAACAGCTCGGTTTCGGCAAAAAACACACCTGACCGGTTATTAGACGTGGGACTTTTCTCACACAAAGTAATTGATTTATTCATGCACAAACGCTTGCCTCCTCCAGAAAAAACTTCCATCGAAGAGAACGCAGTTCAATAACGTTATTTCCGAATTCTATTTGGGCTTACTCAATTCAACTTTTGTTATAAACCAGCAAAAGCGATCAATGATATTCCCCGGCAATACATTATTCAGGACGAGACAATGCGCAAAAAAAAGGCCTGCGCAGGGCAGGCCTTTTTTTGAGCAGCCGGGTCAGAACAGCTTGCGACCCTTGTTCGCCGCGATGCGCATGCGCAGGGCGTTGAGCTTGATGAAGCCGGCCGCGTCGGCCTGGTTGTAGGCGCCACCGTCTTCTTCGAAGGTCGCGATGTTTGCATCGAATAGCGACTCGTCGGACTTGCGCCCGGTCACGATCACGTTGCCCTTGTACAGCTTCAGGCGCACGACGCCGTTCACGTGGGCCTGGGAAGCATCGATCATCTGTTGCAGCATCAGACGCTCCGGGCTCCACCAGTAGCCGGTGTAGATCAGGCTGGCGTACTTGGGCATCAACTCGTCTTTCAGGTGAGCCACTTCGCGGTCCAGGGTGATCGACTCGATCGCCCGGTGAGCACGCAGCATGATGGTGCCGCCGGGGGTTTCGTAGCAGCCACGGGATTTCATGCCGACATAGCGGTTTTCAACGATGTCCAGGCGACCGATGCCGTGTTCGCCGCCGATACGGTTCAGCGTCGCGAGGACGGTGGCCGGGCTCATTTCAACGCCGTCGAGGGCAACGATATCGCCGTTGCGATAGGTCAGCTCAAGGTATTGCGGGGTATCGGGAGCCTTCTCCGGGGAGACGGTCCAACGCCACATGTCTTCTTCGTGCTCGGTCCAGGTGTCTTCCAGCACGCCGCCTTCGTAGGAGATGTGCAGCAGGTTGGCATCCATCGAATACGGGGATTTTTTCTTGCCGTGACGCTCGATCGGGATCGCATGCTTCTCGGCGTAGTCCATCAGTTTTTCACGGGACAGCAGGTCCCACTCGCGCCACGGGGCGATGACTTTGACGCCCGGCTTGAGGGCATAGGCGCCCAGCTCGAAACGTACCTGGTCGTTGCCCTTGCCGGTAGCACCGTGGGAAATGGCGTCGGCGCCGGTTTCGTTGGCGATTTCGATCAGGCGCTTGGCGATCAGCGGACGGGCGATTGAGGTACCCAGCAGGTATTCGCCTTCGTAAACAGTGTTGGCGCGGAACATCGGAAACACGAAGTCGCGGACGAATTCTTCGCGCAGGTCATCGATGTAGATCTCCTTGACGCCCATGGCCTGAGCCTTGGCGCGGGCAGGCTCAACTTCTTCGCCCTGCCCCAGGTCAGCGGTGAACGTCACCACTTCACAGTTATAAGTGTCCTGCAGCCACTTGAGGATCACCGAAGTGTCCAGGCCGCCGGAATACGCCAGAACGACCTTGTTTACGTCCGCCATGCCATCACTCCACGGGTTGTACGGAAAGCCGGGAAGTCTAACGTCCAGCGCGGATAATTTACAGAGGCGCGACAGCTTATGACGACGAAGCGACAGATTATGTCGATGGCGCGACGATCAGAATGGCTTCAGGAAGTTCGAGCAGTTGCCGCTGCGGGGGCCACGACCTTGGTGGGGGCGACCGGCGCCGGAGCCTTGCCGGGTGCCGCAGCGGGCGTCGCCGCAGGTACAGCTGGCGTTGATGGCGGGGTTGGCGTGGTGGGCTGGGCCGCTGGCGCCTGAGTGGCCGCCACTCGATCCAGTTGCACCACCACACGCCGGTTCTTGGCGCGATGGGCGGCGTTGTTATTAGGCACGAGCGGATAACGCTCACCGTGGAAACGCACAGTGAACTGCGATTCCTGGAAGCCATTGGCCTTGAAGAAATCCATGACCGCCAGCGCACGGCGGCGCGACAGCTCACGATTGGTCAAGCGGTTGCCGCTGTTGTCGGAATGCCCATCGAGTTCGACATGGTTGACGCTCGGGTCAGCCTTGATGAAGTCGAGCATGACCTGCAATTGAGCCTTGGCCTGGGCGTCGAGCTCAACCCCCTCGCCGGGAAAGCCGATCTGGGTCTGCTTGATCTGCTCGAAATTCTTCGGCAACAGTTTCGCCACACAGCCCTGGTAGTCGCTGAAGGCCTTGTTGAAGCGCACAGGCAACAGGCGAACTTCCGACACCCGGCCATCCTCGGTATTACGCCGGACCACGGGGCTGCGCCCTTCCATCAACCCACTGATCAGGCGTCCCGCCTGGACTTGGGAGCTGTTGAACAACACGTCGCCGCTGCCGATCCTGACCGACCCCAGGTTGATGTCGCCCCGCCCCGGTTGCCACGGCGCAGCGGCCGCCAGCAGCGTCGCGGAACCGCCACCCAGCACCGGGTTGTAGGCCTTGAGTCGGAACGTGGCCTGCTCGCCCGCCCGGCGGACGAACTCGCCGCTACCAAAATCGGCGATCGGCTGGCTCAGCCGGCACTCGAACTTGTCGCCTTCGACCGTCCACTCGATGCTCTCCAGACGAGTCTGGAAAGTGAGCGCCATCGCAGGAAGGCTGGCAAACACACTGAGCAAGGCTAGATAACGCTGGCGCACGGGAGGCTCCACTGGCTTTTTACTTACGGAAATCGAAAAACATCGGGCATGACGCCTGTACGAGACACCGCACGGATTCGTGGCACACCTGAAGGGGCTATCGGTAACTTGTGGCAAAACTTGATAGCGGGTGCCCGCATCGGTCTTTTCCGGTAGCATTCCCCCAGAGTTTGACCCGCCTGGAAGCCCCTCAATGTCCGACCGCCTGACCCTGCTGCGTCCCGACGACTGGCATATTCATCTTCGCGATGGTGCTGTGTTGACCCATACCGTCGCCGATGTCGCGCGCACCTTCGCGCGCGCAATCATCATGCCTAACCTGGTTCCGCCTGTCCGCAACGCCGTCGAGGCCGATGGCTATCGCCAGCGCATCCTGGCCGCACGCCCGGCCGGCAGCCGCTTCGAACCGCTGATGGTGCTTTACCTCACCGACCGCACCCAGCCCGAGGAAATTCGCGAGGCCAAGGCCAGTGGCTTCGTCCACGCGGCCAAGTTGTACCCGGCCGGCGCCACCACCAATTCGGACTCCGGCGTCACCAGCATCGACAAGATCTTCCCGGCGCTTGAAGCGATGGCCGAAGTCGGGATGCCGTTGCTGATCCATGGCGAAGTCACCCGGGGCGATGTCGACGTGTTCGACCGCGAGAAAATTTTCATCGACGAGCACATGCGCCGCGTCGTGGAGCGTTTCCCGACGCTCAAGGTGGTGTTCGAACACATCACCACCGGCGATGCCGTGCAGTTCGTCAACGAGGCCCCGGCCAACGTCGGCGCGACCATTACCGCGCATCACCTGCTTTACAACCGCAACCACATGCTGGTGGGCGGGATCCGGCCGCACTTCTATTGCTTGCCGATCCTCAAGCGCAACACCCACCAGGAAGCCTTGCTCGACGCCGCCACCAGCGGCAGCGCGAAGTTTTTCCTCGGCACGGACTCGGCGCCCCATGCCCGCCATGCCAAGGAAGCCGCCTGCGGTTGCGCCGGTTGCTACACCGCCTATGCCGCCATCGAGATGTACGCCGAAGCGTTCGAGCAGCGCAACGCGCTGGACAAGCTCGAAGGTTTTGCCAGCCTGCACGGCCCGCGTTTCTATGGCCTGCCGGTGAACACCGATAGCATTACCCTGGTCCGCGACGAGTGGACTGCCCCCGCCAGCCTGCCGTTTGGCGAACAGACTGTCATCCCGCTGCGCGCCGGTGAAAAACTGCGCTGGCGCCTGCTGGAGGAAAACGCGTGAGTGAAGATCATTTCGACGACGAACTGGACGGCAACGGTGGTTCCGGCGGCGCTCGCCACCCCATGGCAGCCCGTTTCCGGGGTTACCTGCCGGTCGTGGTCGACGTAGAAACCGGCGGTTTCAACTCGGCCACCGATGCGTTGCTGGAAATCGCCGCGACGACCATCGGCATGGACGAAAAAGGCTTTGTGTTCCCGGACCACACTTATTTCTTCCGCGTTGAACCGTTCGAAGGCGCCAACATCGAAGCAGCCGCGCTGGAATTCACCGGGATCAAGCTCGACCACCCGCTGCGCATGGCGGTCAGCGAGGAAACGGCACTGACCGACATCTTCCGTGGCGTGCGCAAGGCCCTGAAGGCCAACGGTTGCAAGCGCGCGATCCTGGTCGGTCACAACAGCAGCTTCGACCTGGGCTTCCTTAACGCCGCCGTTGCGCGACTGGACATGAAGCGCAACCCATTCCACCCGTTTTCCAGCTTCGATACGGCGACCCTGGCCGGCCTGGCGTACGGCCAGACCGTATTGGCCAAGGCCTGCCAGGCCGCCGACATCGATTTCGACGGCCGCGAAGCCCACTCGGCCCGCTATGACACCGAGAAGACTGCCGAGCTGTTCTGCGGCATCGTCAATCGCTGGAAGGAAATGGGCGGCTGGCAGGATTTCGACGACTGATATCGGCGCTGACTCCAGTGCTCTAGTGGCGAGGGAGCTTGCTCCCGCTGGGCTGCGTAGCGGCCCCAAAGCCTGCGACCGCTGCGCAGTCGAGCGGGAGCAAGCTCCCTCGCCACGGTGTTCAGTGCAAAAAGTCCTGCGTTGCAGCTTATAACCCGCCCATAAAAAAACCGGCCCATCAAGGGCCGGTTTTTTTATGCCTGAGTGCGCTTACAGCTTGTCGCTGTGTTCGCCCAGGTAAGCCGCTACGCCTTCAGGCGATGCGGTCATGCCCTTGTCGCCTTTTTTCCAGTTGGCCGGGCAGACTTCGCCGTGCTCTTCGTGGAATTGCAGAGCGTCGACCAGACGGATCAGCTCTTCCATGTTACGGCCCAGCGGCAGGTCGTTGATGATCTGCGAACGGACCACGCCTTTGTCGTCGATCAGGAACGCGCCACGGAAGGCCACGCCGCCTTCGGACTCAACGTCGTAGGCCTTGGCGATTTCGTGCTTCATGTCAGCGGCCATGGTGTACTTCACCGGGCCGATCCCGCCGTTGTTGATCGGGGTGTTGCGCCAGGCGTTGTGGGTGAAGTGCGAGTCGATCGAAACCGCGACCACTTCAACGTTGCGCGCCTTGAAGTCGTCCATGCGGTGATCCAGTGCGATCAGCTCGGACGGGCAGACGAAAGTGAAGTCCAGCGGGTAGAAGAACACCAGGCCGTATTTGCCTTTGATGGCCGAGGACAGGGTGAAGCTGTCGACGATTTCGCCGTTGCCGAGGACGGCTGGAACGGTGAAGTCAGGGGCTTGTTTGCCTACGAGTACGCTCATTGGATATCTCCTGGTGTAGTAACGTGAAAACCGGGTCCGCGCCAGCCTGCCACCCTCAGGCGACAGCCCTGTGACACGAACCCGCTTTGCAAGGACCGACCATCATACACCGCGCGTTTGGACTGTCCTCAACGGTTTTTCGGGGATCTCGGAAATCCGCGACGTCGCATGGCCCACCGGGAAAAAACCGTTCGTCAGACCGAGGCATCTCAAGCCAGGGACTATCAGAAACCACTTTGACAATCATTCTCGTTAACATTAAGATCCGTCTCAATTGAGTCACAACCAGCGACGGTTCTCACTTATGTATGTATGCCTCTGCACTGGCGTCACCGACGGACAGATCCGCGAAGCGATCTATGAAGGTTGCTGCAGTTATCGGGAAGTCCGCCAGGCCACCGGCGTAGCCAGCCAATGCGGTAAATGTGCCTGCCTTGCCAAGGAAGTGGTGCGTGAAACCCTCGCCAAAGTGCAGACTGCCCAGGCCTCGATCCCTTATCCGGTAGAATTTACTGCCGCATAAATCCAGCTTTTTGAAGAACCGGACTCAATGTCCGGTTTTTTTATGCCGGTAAATCAAGTGCTTAGCCTCCAGACGCGGAACACAAACATTCTTATTCCGATTAATTTTCATTTATTATTCAATAACTTAGGTTTGACACTGGTAATTGCGCGGCTCAAACTCTGCCGTATACACAGCTATTACAGGGCAGGCCCTCACCATGAAAGGCGACATTACAGTCATCCAGCATCTCAACAAGATCCTCGCCAATGAGCTGGTCGCGATCAATCAATACTTCCTGCATGCGCGCATGTATGAGGATTGGGGCCTGAACAAGCTGGGCAAGCACGAGTACCACGAATCCATCGACGAGATGAAACACGCGGACAAGCTGATCAAGCGCATCCTGTTCCTCGAAGGCCTGCCGAACGTCCAGGACCTTGGCAAGCTGCACATCGGCGAACACACCAGGGAAATGCTCGAATGCGACCTGCGCATCGAACGCACCGGCCACGCCGACCTGAAAGCAGCCATCGCCCATTGCGAAACCGTCGGTGACTTCGGCAGTCGCGAGTTGCTCGAGGATATCCTCGAGTCCGAAGAAGAGCACATCGACTGGCTGGAAACCCAGTTGGGCCTGATCGACAAGATCGGTCTGGAGAACTACCTGCAGTCGCAGATGGGCGAAGAATAAGCTTCCCCGACAGCGAGCCACAAAAAAGCCCCGCCCTCTTTCGAGAGGCGGGGCTTTTTATTGCCTGGATTCCAGGCTCACCTAGATTCCTTGTGGGAGCGAGCCTGCTCGCGATAGCGGTGTGTCAGTCACCATCAAATTGACTGACACGCCCTCATCGCGAGCAGGCTCGCTCCCACATTGGTTTGGGGTGAATCAGGCTTCGGTCTTGTTCGCCGCCGCTGCTTCCACAGCTGCCTTGATGGTGGCCTGCAGAGAGCCATCAGCGGCCATCTCGGTCATGATGTCGCTGCCGCCGATCAGTTCACCGCCAACCCACAACTGTGGAAAGGTTGGCCAGTTGGCGTACTTGGGAAGATTGGCGCGGATTTCCGGGTTCTGCAGGATGTCCACGTAAGCGAACTTCTCGCCACACGCCATCACCGCCTGAGCAGCCTTGGCCGAGAAGCCGCACTGAGGGGCATTCGGCGAGCCTTTCATGTAAAGCAGGATAGTGTTGTTGGCAATCTGGTCTTTGATCGTTTCGATGATATCCACGGAGCACCTCGGCTTGAACTTTGCGACTACAGATGTCGACACGGTGGCGCATTGTAACGGAAAGCCGAGCACCCTGCTCGGTCCGGCCCAAGGACAATTCTACGCAGCCGCCACTTTCACCGGAACCCCATTAAGCGCCGCATTGCCGGACAACTCATCGAGCTGACATTCATCGGTCAGGTCGTTGGCGCTGGAACCAGGCTGGCTGCTGGCGATGGTCATCTGCACGCCTGGTCGGGCGTGGCCCCAGCCATGGGGAAGGCTGACCACGCCTTTCATCATGTCCAGGCTGCCTTGCACCTCCACTTCGATCACGCCTACCCGTGAACTGACCTGCACGCGCTGGCCATCGACTAAACCGCGACTGGCGAGGTCTTCAGGATGCATCAGCAACTGGTGGCGCGGCTTGCCCTTCACCAGCCGATGAAAGTTATGCATCCAGGAATTGTTGCTGCGCACATGCCGACGGCCAATCATCAGCAGCTCGTCCGATGCCGGCGCTCGCAGCGCGGCAAAGCGCGCCAGATCCGCGAGGATCACCGCCGGCGCGGCCTGCACGCGGCCATTTTCAGTTTTCAAGCGCGTCGTCAGATTGGGCTTGAGCGCACCGAGGTCGATGCCGTGGGGATGATCGAACAGCGTCGCCAGCGACAATTTGTGTGGCGAGGCATCCCCATACCTTCCCGCGCGCAGGCCAAAATCAATCATTTGCGCGGGCGGCATGGTCGCCTTGAGCTCCTTGCCAGTCCGCGCGGCGAAGGCCTTGGCCAGGCCGACAAAAATCTCCCAATCGTGCAGCGCCCCTTCGGGCTTGGGCAGGATCGCCCGATTGAAACGGCTGACGTTACGCACCGCGAACAGGTTGAACGTAGTGTCGTAGTGATCGTTTTCCAAAGCCGAGGTCGATGGCAGGATCAGATCGGCATAACGCGTGGTCTCGTTGATGTACAAATCGATGCTGACCATGAACTCCAGCCCATCCAGCGCCTGTTCGAGCTGCCGCCCATTGGGCGTGGATAGCACCGGGTTGCCGGCCACAGTGACCAGCGCACGAATCTGCCCGTCGCCCTCGGTCAGCATTTCTTCGGCCAAGGTCGACACGGGCAGCTCGCCGGCGTATTCGGGACGTCCGGACACCCGGCTCTGCCAACGGTTGAAATGACCACCCGAAGTGGTCGCCACCAGGTCCACCGCCGGCTCGGTGCACAATGCACCGCCCACCCGATCGAGGTTGCCGGTGACCAGATTGATCACTTGGATCAGCCAGTGGCATAACGTGCCGAACGCCTGGGTGGACACGCCCATTCTGCCGTAGCAGACCGCTGAGGGCGCAGCGGCAAAGTCGCGGGCCAACTGCCGGATCTGCGGCGCCGGCACCGCACAGAGGGGGCTCATCACCTCGGCGGTAAATCCTGCCACGGCCTGGCGCACCTCTTCGAGGCCGTCCACGGGCAAATGGCTGTCGCGGCTCAGGCCTTCGCTGAACAGCGTATTGAGCAGGCCAAACAGCAGCGCGGCATCGCCACCGGGACGCACGAAAACATGCTGGTCGGCAATCGCCGCCGTTTCGCTGCGCCGTGGATCGACGACCACGACTTTGCCGCCACGGGCCTGGATCGCCTTGAGGCGCTTCTCGACGTCCGGCACGGTCATGATGCTGCCGTTGGAAGCCAGGGGATTACCGCCCAGGATCAGCATGAAATCGGTATGGTCGATGTCCGGTATCGGCAGCAGCAGGCCGTGACCGTACATCAGGTGACTGGTCAGGTGATGGGGCAGTTGGTCCACCGACGTCGCCGAGAAGCGACTGCGTGTCTTCAGCAGGCCGAGGAAATAGTTGCTGTGGGTCATCAACCCATAGTTATGCACGCTGGGGTTGCCCTGGTAGACGCCCACCGCGTTCTGGCCGTGGCGCTCCTGGATTGCCGCCAGGCGTTCGGCGACCAGGGCGAAAGCGTCATCCCAGGCAATCGGCTGCCACTCGCCGCCGACTCGCTGCATGGGTTGGCGCAGCCGGTCCGGGTCATTCTGGATATCTTGCAGGGCGACGGCCTTGGGACAGATGTGCCCACGGCTGAAACTGTCCAGCGGATCGCCCTTGATCGAGGTGATCGCCAGGCCTTGGCCTTCAGTTTCGGTGGTTTCGAGCGTCAGGCCACAGATGGCCTCACATAGATGGCACGCACGGTGATGAAGAGTCTTGGTCATGGCCAGTCTCTGTTTTATTCGTAGCGGGCACTTTCGGCCGCGGGAACAAAACTATGGCGCGGGATCCTCCACCGCGCCAGCGACGTTCGTCCTGTGAATCGCCGGGCATCAGGCCAACCGATTTCAGGGGTGCTCGGGAGGCGGCGCCAGCAGCTGGATTTCCTCGACGGTTTCCACTTCTTCCTGAGCGATGGGCACTCCGGTCAACTCGCCGATCAATCGCCAATGTTCGTCGAGGCCGCTGCTGATGGTAGCCATGCGGTCGATCATGCGGCGGCCGGCAGCCTTGGTCACTTCGTCTTCGCTGCGCAACAATTCGAATGACATGGAGGTCACCGAAGCGGTCAGGTGCGTCAGGGAGCGTGCCGTCAGCCCCAGCAGTTCCATCAGTTGTTGCTCTTTCGAATCCATTTCGGGGCTCCTGCGTCTAAGGGTTCATTTATAACCCAGGCCCTTGCATTAAGAAATCTCACATCCGATGACAGACACACGAAATCAATTGCACGCTGGCCAATAAAACGTCGTTTGTCCTCCGGCGCCCGTCCGGCTTGTTTGCCAAGCGCCGCAGCGCCAGTGTACAAATGGGGTCGCTGCTGTCAGGAAACCGGCTTCAAACATGTCATCGCAGTCCTGCCATGACCTCGTTGAAATCCCCTAAAACCGTAGCCCTATTGGTAAGACGCGACATTTAATGTCAATATCGCGCCTTCCCCTAATTTCGTCGCCCCGTGCGGCTTTTGCCGCAGGTCTCGCCCGTTTTTCCATTAAACAAGGCTTTGAGCATCTGCGGTCAGTTACAAAAAGGTAGTCAATCATGAGCGCAAGGCACTTTCTCTCCCTGATGGATTTCACGCCCGAAGAGTTGCTCGGCGTGATCCGTCGAGGCGTGGAGCTCAAGGACCTGCGTAAGCGCGGCGTACTGTTCGAGCCCTTGAAAAACCGTGTGCTGGGGATGATCTTCGAGAAATCTTCCACGCGCACGCGCATTTCTTTCGAAGCCGGCATGATCCAGCTCGGCGGCCAGGCGATTTTCCTGTCGCCCCGTGACACCCAGCTGGGCCGTGGCGAACCCATTGGCGATTGCGCCATCGTCATGTCGAGCATGCTCGATGCGGTGATGATCCGGACCTTTGCCCATAGCACGCTGACCCAGTTCGCGGCGCATTCGCGCGTGCCGGTGATCAATGGCCTGTCCGACGATCTGCACCCGTGCCAGTTGCTCGCCGACATGCAGACCTTCCTCGAACATCGCGGCCCGATCCAGGGCAAGACCGTGGCCTGGATCGGCGATGGCAACAACATGTGCAACAGCTATATAGAAGCGGCGATCCAGTTCGACTTCCAGTTGCGCATCGCCTGCCCTGAAGGCTACGAACCCAACCCGCAATTCGTCGCCAGGGCCGGCGACCGGGTGACAATCCTGCGCGATCCGAAACAGGCCGTCGCCGGCGCGCACCTGGTGAGCACCGACGTCTGGACGTCCATGGGCCAGGAAGAAGAAACCGCCAAGCGCCTGGAGTTGTTTGCGCCCTTCCAGGTCAATCGGGCACTGCTCGACCTGGCGGATGCCGAGGTGCTGTTCATGCATTGCCTGCCAGCCCACCGTGGCGAAGAAATCAGCCTCGACCTGCTCGACGATCCCCGCTCGGTGGCGTGGGACCAGGCAGAAAACCGTCTCCATGCACAGAAGGCCCTGCTTGAATTCCTCGTCGAGCCGGCGTACCACCACGCATGAGTGCTCCATTGTTATTGAATCTGCACAATCTGGCCTGCGGTTATCAGGACCAGCGGGTCGTCCAGAACCTCAACCTGCACCTCAATGCTGGTGACATCGGTTGCCTGCTCGGCTCGTCCGGGTGTGGCAAGACCACCACCCTGCGGGCCATCGCCGGTTTCGAACCGGTGCATGAAGGCGAGATCCAGTTGGCTGGGGAAACCATTTCCCGCGCGGGGTTTACCCTCGCCCCGGAAAAACGCCGCATCGGCATGGTGTTCCAGGACTACGCGCTGTTCCCGCATTTGAGCGTCGCCGAAAATATCGCGTTCGGCATCCGCAAACATCCGGACAAGGATCGCGTGGTCGAAGAACTGTTGGAGCTGGTCAACCTGAAAAGCCTGGGCAAGCGTTTTCCCCACGAGCTGTCGGGAGGCCAGCAACAGCGCGTGGCGCTGGCCCGCGCACTGGCACCGGAACCCCAACTGCTGTTACTCGACGAGCCGTTCTCCAACCTCGACGGCGAGCTGCGACGCAAGCTCAGCCATGAGGTGCGGGACATTCTCAAGGCCCGCGGCACCAGCGCAATCCTGGTCACCCATGACCAGGAAGAAGCCTTTGCGGTGAGTGACCATGTTGGCGTGTTCAGAGAGGGTCGCCTGGAACAGTGGGATACGCCCTACAACCTGTATCACGAACCTCTGACGCCCTATGTCGCCAGTTTCATCGGCCAGGGTTACTTCATCCGCGGTCAGCTCGACAGCCCGGAATCGGTGCAGACCGAACTGGGCATGCTACGCGGCAACCGGGCGTACACCTGGCCCATCGGCAGTGCCGTAGACGTCCTGCTGCGCCCGGACGACATCGTCCACGCGCCGGACAGTCCGCTCACGGCGACTATCGTTGGCAAGACGTTCCTCGGTGCTTCAACCTTGTATCGCCTGCAACTGCCGACCGGCGCACAACTGGAGTCGATTTTTCCAAGCCATGCCGACCATCAGGTCGGGGCTACGGTCGGTATACGCGTGGCGGCTGAGCACCTGGTGCTGTTCCAGGCGTCGGGCAGCACGGCGGCGCATCTGCCGATCGGGGAAAGTGGTGTGCGGCGGTATGGCACCGCCAGCTAATAGCTGAAGGAATGCAAACCTCTGTGGGAGCGAGCCTGCTCGCGATGGCGTAGGCACATCCAGCGACGGCGCAAGCTGAGCTACCGCTATCGCGAGCAGGCTCGCTCCCACATTTGATCCATTGGCTTGAGTGCAGATTCACCCCAGCGTCAGCGTACCGCTAGCCACCAACGTCGCATCCCCGCCAATCTTCACCCGCTCACCTTCCAATCGGCAAAACAATGCCCCGCCCCTCGCCGAGCATTGATAGGCCGTCAGGCCATGTTTGTTCAGGCGTTTGGACCAGTATGGAATCAAGCTGCAATGAGTCGATCCGGTTACCGGATCCTCGTTGATGCCGATCGCCGGGGCAAAATAGCGCGAGACAAAATCGTGCTTGCTTCCCGGTGCGGTAACGATCGCGCCCGGCCACGGCAGCTTCGCCAGGGCCGCCATGTCCGGCTTGCAATCGAGCACTGCCTGCTCCGACTCCAGCACCACGAACAATTCGTTGCAACTGAGCACATCCACCGCCTCGACACCCAAGGCGCTCTGGACCGCCAGGGAGGCGCCCAACTCAGTCGGCACGATGGCCGGGAAATCCAACCACAACCGATCGCCTTCACGAGAGACACTCAACGCTCCGGACCTGCAGATGAAGTCGAGTCGCTCGGCCGGTTCGCGGTAAACCTCGAACAGCACATGAGCGCTGGCTAACGTCGCGTGCCCACACAGCGGCACTTCGGTGGTGGGCGTGAACCAGCGAATGTGCCAACGCTGGTTCTCACGTACCAGAAAAGCGGTCTCGGCCAGGTTGTGTTCGGCGGCAATTTTCTGCATCAGTTCATCGGCAAGCCAGGCATCGAGCCGATAGACCATCGCCGGGTTACCGCCAAACGGCCGGTCACTGAACGCATCGACTTGATGAAACGCGAGCTGCATGGCACTTCTCCTTTTTTATTGATGCGCGAGCATGAGCTGCCCGGACATCGTTTAGCCAGTGACAGATCAGCAGAATTTTCACCCTACAGCGCACATGAAATCTGACGCCCGATCGATCTTGAAGATTCAAATCATTGTGGCGAGGGAGCTTGCTCCCGCTTGGGCGCGCAGCGGCCACCAACAGACTCAGGCACGCCCGATATCAGCAAAGATCGCTCCGGTATGCTCCGCCAGTACCGCAGGCGCCAGTTCCACTTCCAGCCCGCGCCTCCCCGCGCTGACGAACATGCTGGCCAGCGGCTGCGCAGAATTGTCGATAAACGTGCGAAGACGCTTTTTCTGACCCAGCGGGCTGATCCCGCCGAGCAAATAGCCGGTCGAACGCTGCGCCGCGGCCGGATCGGCCATCTCGACTTTTTTCACCCCAGCCGCATGAGCCAGGCCTTTCAGATCCAGGCTCCCGGCCACCGGCACCACGGCCACCAGCAATTCGCCTTTTTCGCTGGCCGCCAACAGGGTCTTGAACACCTGCGCCGGATCCAGACCGAGTTTTTCAGCCGCCTCCAGCCCATAGGAGGCAGCCTTCGGGTCATGTTCGTAACTGTGGATGCGATGTTCGGCGCGCACTTTTTTAAGCAGGTCCAATGCGGGGGTCATGACGGCTCCTGACCAGGAAAAAGCAAAAGAGTGGCGCGGATTCTAAGCCATCGGCAATGAAAAGGCGTCGTGAGCCTACTGGGATGATCTCCCTGAAGGGTGCACAGCGAGACATTCACGTGACGAATAATCCAAATGTGACCGATGGTTCACTTTCGACCTTTGACACCAGCGTTTCTTGTCTATATTTTTTCGAAACTGAAAGTAGATTTACCTGTCTCAAGCAGCACCCGAGACCTGGATGGGGATCCTGGTCTCGGCGAAGAACGTGTCTTCAAGGTTTATCGAAGGCACCAGACAAGAACAAAAACACCGAGGTTTGCATGACTACCGCTTTACAACAGCCCACCCTTTCCAGCCAATGCCTGGCCGAATTCCTCGGCACCGCCCTGCTGATTTTTTTCGGTACCGGTTGCGTCGCGGCGCTCAAGGTCGCGGGCGCGAGTTTCGGGTTGTGGGAAATCAGCATCATCTGGGGTGTCGGCGTCAGCATGGCCATCTACCTCAGCGCGGGTATTTCCGGCGCCCACCTCAACCCCGCCGTCAGCATCGCCCTGTGTATTTTTACCGATTTCGAAAAACGCAAACTGCCGTTCTATATTGTCTGCCAGGTGGCGGGGGCATTCTGTGGCGCGCTCTTGGTCTACACGCTGTACAGCAATCTTTTCTTCGATTTCGAACAGTCCCGACAGATGATTCGTGGCACCCAAGCCAGCCTCGAACTGGCTTCGGTATTCTCCACCTACCCGCACCCGGCGCTCTCCACCGGCCAAGCCTTTCTGGTGGAGGTGATCATCACTGCAATCCTGATGGGCGTGATCATGTCCCTGACCGACGACAACAATGGCCTGCCTCGTGGTGCGCTCGCGCCGCTGCTGATCGGTCTTCTAATCGCCGTGATCGGCAGCTCGATGGGACCGCTGACAGGCTTCGCGATGAACCCGGCGCGGGACTTCGGTCCAAAATTGATGACTTTCTTCGCTGGCTGGGGTGAAATTTCCCTCACGGGCGGGCGTGACATCCCTTACTTCCTGGTTCCGATTTTCGCGCCGATAGTGGGTGCGTGCCTGGGCGCTGCCGCGTATCGCGGATTGATTGCCCGACACCTGCCGGGTGCCAAGGTTGCTACAAAGGATGCAGAACCGGCCATTGACGGCAAGCCAAGAACTTCCTGAAACAATGGGCGCATGCCACTGCCCTTCAAGCATGCGCCATGGCTTCATCCCAAACACACGTCCCAAGGCAATCGACATGACTGACTCAGAGAACAAAAACTACATCATTGCCCTCGACCAGGGTACGACCAGCTCACGCGCCATTATTTTCGACCGTGACGCCAACGTGGTCTGCACCGCCCAACGGGAATTCGTCCAGCACTATCCGCAACCGGGCTGGGTCGAGCATGACCCCATGGAAATCTTTGCCACGCAAAGCGCGGTGATGGTGGAAGCCTTGGCTCAAGCGGGTTTGCATCACGACCAGGTCGCCGCAATCGGCATCACCAACCAGCGCGAAACCACCGTGGTCTGGGACAAGTCCACCGGCCGCCCCATTTACAACGCGGTAGTCTGGCAATGTCGACGCAGCACCGAAATCTGCCAGCAACTCAAGCGCGATGGCCACGAGCAGTACATCAGTGAAGCCACTGGCCTGGTGACCGACCCCTACTTTTCCGGCACCAAGCTCAAGTGGATCCTCGACAACGTCGAAGGCAGCCGCGAGCGCGCGCGCAACGGTGAATTGCTGTTCGGCACCGTGGACAGCTGGTTGATCTGGAAATTTACCGGCGGCAAGGTCCACGTCACCGACTACACCAACGCCTCTCGCACCATGCTCTTCAACATCCACACGCTGGAGTGGGACGCGAAGATGCTCGACATCCTCAACATCCCTCGCGAGATGCTGCCGGAAGTCAAATCATCCTCGGAAATCTACGGCCGGACCAAAAGCGGCATCGCTATTGGCGGCATCGCCGGCGACCAGCAGGCCGCCCTCTTCGGCCAGATGTGCGTGGAACCGGGCCAGGCGAAAAATACCTATGGCACCGGCTGCTTCCTGCTGATGAACACCGGTAACAAAGCCGTCAAATCCAACCACGGCATGCTGACCACCATCGCCTGCGGTCCTCGCGGCGAAGTGGCCTACGCCCTGGAAGGCGCCGTGTTCAACGGTGGCTCTACCGTCCAGTGGCTGCGCGATGAACTGAAAATCATCAACGACGCCCTCGACACCGAATACTTCGCCAACAAGGTCAAGGACAGCAACGGCGTTTACCTGGTGCCAGCCTTCACCGGCCTCGGCGCACCGTACTGGGACCCCTACGCCCGTGGCGCGCTGTTCGGCCTGACCCGTGGCGTGCGTGTCGATCACATCATCCGGGCCGCGCTGGAATCCATCGCCTACCAGACCCGCGACGTACTCGACGCCATGCAACAGGATGCCGGCGAACGCCTCAAGTCCTTGCGCGTGGACGGTGGCGCCGTGGCCAACAATTTCCTCATGCAATTTCAGGCCGACATTCTTGGCACGCAGGTCGAACGCCCGAAAATGCGCGAAACCACCGCCCTCGGCGCGGCATACCTGGCTGGCCTGGCATGCGGTTTCTGGGGCAGCCTGGAAGAGTTGCGTGGCAAAGCGGTCATCGAACGCGAGTTCGAACCGCAGCTGGATGAGCAAGCCAAGGAAAAACTCTACGCAGGATGGAAAAAAGCCGTCAGCCGCACGCGCGATTGGGAGCCCCACGAAGACGCTGAATGACAGCTGAGCCGAGGATGATGAGGATCTGAAACTGGTCGGGAAAGGATTCCTGCGGCATCATGGGCAAATTTTGTACGGCAGCCCAAAGGAAGCCCCATGAATCTGCCTCCCCGCCAGCAGCAAATCCTTGAACTGGTCCGCGAACGCGGCTATGTCAGCATCGAGGAAATGGCGCAGCTATTTGTCGTCACCCCGCAGACCATCCGCCGCGACATCAATCAACTGGCGGAAGTGAACCTGCTGCGCCGCTACCATGGCGGCGCCGCTTACGATTCCAGCGTGGAAAACACCGCCTACGCCATGCGCGCCGATCAGATGCGCGATGAGAAGCAACGCATCGCCGAAGCGATCGCTGCGCAGATTCCCGACCACGCCTCGCTGTTCATCAATATCGGTACCACCACCGAATCCATCGCCCGGGCGCTACTCAATCACAACCATTTGAAAGTCATCACCAACAACCTGCACGTGGCATCGATCCTCAGTGCCAAGGATGATTTCGAAGTCCTGATCGCCGGCGGCAACGTGCGCCGTGACGGCGGCGTGGTCGGTCAGGCCAGCGTCGATTTCATCAGTCAGTTCAAAGTCGACTTCGCCCTGGTGGGCATCAGCGGGATCGACGAGGACGGCAGCCTGCTGGACTTTGACTACCAGGAAGTCCGGGTCTCCCAAGCCATCATCGCCAACGCCCGGCAGGTATTGCTGGCGGCGGATTCCAGCAAGTTCGGGCGTAACGCCATGGTCCGCCTGGGCCCGATCAGCCTGATCGATTGCCTGGTGACCGACCAGCAGCCGGTGCCGGCCCTGGCGCAGTTGTTGAGCCAGCACAAGATTCGCCTGGAAGTGGTCTGACTTCACCCCCGATCCCCTGTGGCGAGGGAGCTTGCTCCCGCTCGGCGGCGTAGCCGTCGTAAATCGGCCTGATGGGGCTAGCCTGAAGAAAAACGCCGGCCTGCTTGGGACGGCTTCGCCATCCAGCGGGGGGAGCAAGCTCCCTCGCCACAAAAACCCTCCTCAACTCCTTTTTGTTCGAAAATTTTCCTTTCAGCGTACTTCGATCAGTATTTTCAATCGGATTCGACTGGCTGTTGCTGTGCTTATGGGCTAGTATTTTCGCAAATGAACATTTATGTTCGAATTCAAATATTTCGAAAAAAGAACCCGAGGCCAGCCGATGCCCAATTCCACCTTGCCTATGCCCCCTCTCGCTGAAATCTATGACGTCGCCGTCATCGGTGGCGGTATCAATGGTGTAGGGATCGCCGCGGATGCTGCGGGTCGCGGTCTTTCGGTGTTCCTTTGCGAAAAGGACGATTTGGCCAGCCACACCTCTTCGGCCAGCAGCAAGCTGATCCATGGCGGCCTGCGTTATCTCGAACATTACGAATTTCGCCTGGTGCGTGAAGCACTCGCCGAACGCGAAGTGCTGCTGACCAAGGCTCCGCATATCGTCAAGCAGATGCGCTTCGTGTTGCCACACCGCCCGCACCTGCGTCCGGCCTGGATGATTCGTGCCGGCCTGTTCCTTTACGACCACCTGGGCAAGCGCGAGCAACTCGCCGGCTCCCGGAGCCTGAAATTCGGCGCCGACAGCGCATTAAAAAGCGAGATCACCAAAGGCTTCGAATACTCGGATTGCTGGGTCGATGACGCCCGGCTGGTGGTGCTCAATGCCATGGCGGCGCGAGAAAAAGGCGCGCATATCCACACCCGCACCCGTTGCGTCAGCGCTCGGCGCAGCAAAGGCCTGTGGCAATTGAACCTGGAACGTGCCGACGGCAGCCTGTTTTCAATCCTGGCCAAATCGCTGGTGAACGCCGCCGGCCCATGGGTCGCCAAGTTCATTCGTGATGACCTGAAAATGGAATCGCCCTACGGCATCCGTCTGATCCAGGGCAGCCATCTGATCGTGCCAAAACTCTACGAAGGCGAGCATGCGCACATTCTTCAAAACGAAGACCAGCGCATCGTCTTCACCATCCCGTATCTGAATCAATTCACTCTGATAGGCACGACCGACCGCGAATACACCGGCGATCCGGCCAAGGTGGCAATTACCGAGGGTGAAACCGACTACCTGCTGAAAGTCGTCAATGCGCACTTCAAGAAGCAGATCAGCCGCGACGACATTCTGCACAGCTATTCCGGGGTTCGGCCTTTGTGCAACGACGAATCCGACAACCCTTCCGCCGTGACCCGGGACTACACCCTGGCGCTGTCGGGCGGTGGCCAGGAAGCTCCGTTGTTATCGGTGTTCGGCGGCAAACTGACCACGTACCGCAAGCTTGCCGAGTCGGCGATGGCCCAGCTGGCTCCGTACTTCACCCAGATGCGCCCGAGTTGGACGGCCCTGGAGACCTTGCCCGGCGGCGAGAACATGACCACGCCACAGGCTTTGTGCTCGGCAATCCGCGACAAGTTCGACTGGCTGCCCACCGATATCGCCCGCCGCTGGGCCACTACCTATGGCAGCCGCACCTGGCGCATGCTCGAAGGCGTGCACAGCCTTGCCGACCTGGGCGACCACATCGGCGCAGGCCTTTATACCCGGGAGGTCGACTATCTGTGCAGCGACGAGTGGGCCATCGACGCCGAGGATATTCTCTGGCGTCGCAGCAAGCTGGGCTTGTTCACGAGCGCCGCTGAACAGGAGAAGCTTCGCACGTACCTGGACAAGGTCGAGCACAACCGGCGCAAGATCGAAGCGGCCTGAGCGGTAACACGCTAGCTAAACGAAAAGCCCCTGAGTTCAGGGGCTTTTTGTTATCCGGATCCGCCACGGATCCCTGTGGTAGCGAGCCTGCTCGCGAAGAGGCCATCCACTTCCCAACTGATGGAACTGAGAGGCCGCCTTCGCGAGCAGGCTCGCTCCCACAGGGGAGTTGATGAGGTCCCAAGTCATTCGGTTTTCCGAACACGACCTGACAGTCAGTTCGGCAAACCGGATAAACAACCGGCCAAAAACCTGAAACAAAACATTAATTTCTTTTAAAAACATAGTGTTAACCAATCGCCACTGGCCTGGCACGAGTCATGCTCTACACTCGTGGAGACGAACGCCTGTACGCCAACACAACAGGAGCTGCCAGGCATTCGAAGCACTCAGGGCCGGTGAACCGGCCGAATACAAAAAAAACAATGTCGAGGAAACATCGATGCGCATCGTTCCCCATCTCCTGGGCGCAGCCGTTGCTGCCGCTCTGATCAGCACTCCGGTCTTCGCCGCCGAACTGACCGGCACACTGAAAAAGATCAAAGAGTCCGGCGTCGTTACGCTCGGCCACCGCGACGCCTCCATTCCGTTTTCCTACATCGCGGACGCTTCCGGCAAACCGGTCGGCTACTCCCACGACATCCAGCTGAAAGTCGTCGAAGCTCTGAAAAAAGAGCTGGATGTGCCGAACCTGCAGGTCAAGTACAACCTGGTCACCTCGCAAACCCGTATCCCGCTGGTACAGAACGGCACTGTGGACCTGGAGTGCGGCTCCACCACCAACAACGTCGAGCGCCAGCAACAAGTCGCCTTCTCCGTTGGCATCTTCGAGATCGGCACCAAGCTGCTGTCCAAGAAAGACTCCAAGTACAAGGATTTCGACGACCTCAAGGGCAAGAACGTCGTGACCACCGCCGGCACCACGTCCGAGCGCCTGCTCAAGGCCATGAACGCCGACAAGCAGATGGGCATGAACGTCATCTCCGCCAAGGACCACGGCGAATCCTTCCAGATGCTGGAATCGGGTCGTGCCGTCGCGTTCATGATGGACGACGCGCTGCTGGCCGGTGAAGCCGCCAAGGCCAAGAAGGCCGATGACTGGGCCGTC
This sequence comes from Pseudomonas sp. Z1-29, assembly GCF_051131995.1. Taxonomy (NCBI): domain Bacteria; kingdom Pseudomonadati; phylum Pseudomonadota; class Gammaproteobacteria; order Pseudomonadales; family Pseudomonadaceae; genus Pseudomonas; species Pseudomonas sp. Z1-29. The sequence goes on from NZ_CP071645.1 coordinate 4,695,343, forward strand.
ACCGGTACTCCGCAATCCTACGAAATCTACGGCTGCATGGTGCGCAAGGGCGACGAGCCGTTCAAAAAGGTTGTCGATGACGCCATCAAGGCCACCTACGCGTCGGGCGAGATCAACAAGATCTACGAAAAATGGTTCATGCAACCGATCCCGCCAAAAGGCCTGAACCTCAATTTCCCGATGAGCGACGAACTCAAGGCACTGATCGCCACGCCGACCGATAAAGCGGCTGACGACAAGAAATCCTGATTTCTGACTAACCTTACCTCCTGGAAGGGCCTGCCCTTCCAGGAGTGTGTCATTCCCTGCTGGCATCCAAGGAACCACTCGAACGGTGCGGTCGAGCCGTCGGTGTGTGCCCGATTCTCAAGATTGGGCGGGAAAGGACTTCCCCCTGCAGATATTTGTACATCGATCGATCTGAGGGGAGACCCTGATGAATTACAACTGGGACTGGGGCGTGTTCTTCAAGTCCACCGGCGTGGGCAGCGAGATCTATCTCGACTGGTACGTGGCCGGCCTGGGCTGGACCATAGCCATCGCCGTCGTCGCCTGGATCATCGCCCTGCTGCTGGGCTCGATCCTGGGTGTGATGCGCACCGTGCCGAACCGGCTGGTGTCGGGCATCGCGACTTGCTACGTGGAACTCTTTCGTAATGTGCCGCTGCTGGTGCAGCTGTTCATCTGGTACTTCCTGGTGCCGGACCTGCTGCCCGCCGACATGCAGGAATGGTACAAGCAGGACCTCAACCCGACCACCTCGGCCTACCTGAGCGTCGTCGTCTGCCTGGGCCTGTTCACTGCCGCACGGGTTTGCGAGCAGGTGCGCACCGGCATCCAGGCGCTGCCACGCGGCCAGGAAGCCGCCGCCCGCGCCATGGGCTTCAAGCTGCCGCAGATCTACTGGAACGTGCTGTTGCCCCAGGCCTACCGGATCATCATTCCGCCGCTTACCTCGGAATTTCTCAACGTCTTCAAGAACTCCTCCGTGGCCTCGCTGATCGGCCTGATGGAGCTGCTCGCGCAGACCAAGCAGACCGCCGAATTCTCGGCCAACCTGTTCGAAGCCTTTACCCTGGCGACGCTGATCTACTTCACCCTGAACATGAGCCTGATGCTGCTCATGCGCATGGTCGAGAAGAAAGTCGCGGTGCCCGGCCTGATCTCCGTGGGGGGTAAATAATGGAATTCGACTTCACAGGCATCATCCCGGCCATTCCCGGTTTGTGGAACGGCATGGTGATGACCCTCAAGCTGATGGCCCTGGGTGTCGTTGGCGGGATCATCCTGGGGACGATCCTGGCGCTGATGCGCCTGTCCCACAACAAGCTGGTCTCCAACATCGCTGGCGCCTACGTCAACTATTTCCGCTCGATCCCGTTGCTGCTGGTCATCACCTGGTTCTACCTGGCGGTGCCGTTCGTGCTGCGCTGGATCACCGGTGAAGACACGCCGATCGGCGCGTTCGGCTCTTGCGTCGTGGCGTTCATGATGTTCGAGGCGGCTTACTTCTGCGAAATCGTCCGGGCCGGCGTGCAGTCGATCCCCAAGGGCCAGATGGGCGCGGCACAGGCACTGGGCATGAACTATGGCCAGGTCATGCGCCTGATCATCCTGCCCCAGGCGTTTCGCAAGATGACCCCGCTGTTGCTGCAACAGAGCATCATCCTGTTTCAGGACACCTCGCTGGTCTACACCGTCGGCCTGGTGGACTTCCTCAATGCTTCGCGGGCCAATGGCGACATCATCGGCCGCTCCAATGAGTTCCTGATCATCGCAGGTCTCGTGTACTTCACAATCAGCTTTGCCGCCTCGCTGCTGGTCAAGCGTCTGCAAAAAAGGTTCGCCGTATGATCTCTATCAAGAACATCAACAAGTGGTATGGGGACTTCCAGGTACTGACCAATTGCAGCACCGAGGTCAGCAAGGGTGAGGTTGTGGTGGTGTGCGGGCCGTCGGGTTCGGGCAAGTCCACGCTGATCAAGTGCGTCAACGCGCTGGAGCCGTTCCAGAAAGGCGACATCGTGGTCGATGGCACCTCCATCGCCGACCCGAAGACCAACCTGCCGAAACTGCGTTCGCGGGTGGGCATGGTGTTCCAGCACTTCGAATTGTTCCCGCACCTGACCATCACCGAAAACCTGACCATCGCGCAGATCAAGGTGCTGGGCCGCAGCAAGGAAGAAGCCACCAAAAAAGGCCTGCAACTGCTTGAGCGCGTCGGCCTGTCCGCCCACGCCCACAAGCACCCGGGCCAGCTTTCCGGCGGCCAGCAACAGCGCGTGGCGATTGCCCGTGCGCTGGCGATGGACCCGGTGGTGATGCTGTTCGACGAACCGACCTCGGCCCTCGACCCGGAAATGGTCAACGAAGTGCTGGACGTGATGGTGCAACTGGCCCACGAAGGCATGACCATGATGTGCGTGACCCACGAAATGGGCTTCGCCCGCAAAGTGGCGAACCGGGTGATCTTCATGGACCAGGGCCAGATCATCGAGGATTGCGAGAAGGAAGAGTTCTTCGGCGACATCAGCGCCCGCTCCGAACGCGCGCAGCATTTCCTTGAGAAAATCCTGCAGCACTAAAAGAACATTTGCTGAAGCTCCCACTATCCCCTGTGGGAGCGAGCCTGCTCGCGAATGAGGCCATGACAGTCAACCTCATGCTGAATGTCAATCCGCATTCGCGAGCAGGCTCGCTCCCACAAGGGACTGCGGTGATTCTTGAGTAAGTGATGTGGTTGACCCAAGGCTTCTGTGATGAAATGCGACCCCACCCTCTATCGCGCCGCGCCGCCATCACTCGCCGTGAAACCCCGCCTGATCCGCCACCTGTTCCTGCCGCCGCTGGTCATTGCGCTGATGATCGGCCTGGGTTACCTCGGCTTCTGGATCAGCGAGCACTACGGCATTCGCGGCCTGGCCGAGAATGGCGAGCGCCAGCTGGAACTGCATGCCCGGGCGGTGGAAAGCGAGATCAGCAAATACACCTATCTGCCCAGCCTGCTGGAGCTTGAATCCAGCGTCTCGAAACTGCTCGACGACCCGACACCCGAGCACCGCAAGACCGTCAACGAATACCTCGAAGGCCTGAATCGGCGCAGCCGTAGCCGGGCCATCTATGTCATGGACACCACCGGCCGGGTGATGGCCACCAGCAACTGGCGCGACGTCGACAGTTACCTGGGCGAAGACCTGTCATTCCGCGCCTACTTCCAGAACGCCGTTCGCGGCCAGCCGGGACGCTTCTACGGCATCGGCAGCACCAACGGCGAGCCGGGCTACTACCTGGCCCATGGGCTGGAAGAAAGGGGCAAGATCATCGGCGTGGCCGTGGTCAAGGTGCGTCTCGAAGCCATGGAGGAACGCTGGCAGCGAGCACGCCTGGAAGCCTTCGTCAGCGACGAGAACGGCATCATCATCCTCTCCAGCGATCCGGCGCGACGGCTCAAGTCCGTACGGCCGCTGAGCGACGAAACCAAGGAACGCCTGGCCCGCAGCCTGCAATATTACTGGTTCCCGCTGAACGAACTGATCCCCTTGGCCCGCGAGCAACTGGCCGAAGGCATGGAGAAGCTGACCTTCCCCGCCAATACCGAAATCGCCGCCGACCAGCAGGCCACCAGCTACCTCTCGCAAACCCGGCCGTTGAGCGACACGCCGTGGAATTTCACCTTGCTCACCCCGCTTGAAGACCTGCGCCGCCAAGCGATCAACCAGGGCATCCTGGTGGCCGTGGCGTTTGCCCTGGTGGCCTTCCTGCTGATCGCCTGGAACGAGCGGCGCAAGGTGATTGCCACCCGCCTCGCCGCCCGAGAAGCGTTGCAGGAAGCCAACAACCAGCTCGAACGTCGGATTACCGAACGCACCACCGACCTGCGGGCCAGCAACGAGCGGCTCAAAGGCCAGATCCGCGAACGCCGGCAAGCGGAAGAGACCCTGCGCCGCGCCCAGGACGAACTGGTACAGGCCGGCAAGCTGGCGGCCATCGGCCAGATGTCCACCAGCATCGCCCATGAACTCAACCAGCCGCTGGCTGCGTTGCGTACGTTGTCCGGCAACACGGTGCGCTTCCTGGAGCGCGGCCAACTGGACATTGCCAGCGCCAACCTCAGGACCATCAACGACCTGATCGATCGCATGGGCCGGATCACCGCCAGCCTGCGTGCCTTTGCCCGGCGCGGTGACGACAAAGGCCGGGCCAGCCTGGGCAAGGCCGTCGAGGCCGCGCTGCAATTGCTCGGGGCGCGTCTGGAAAAACTTGGCGTCCAGACACAGACAGCTTTCGAAGACGTCCAGCTGCAAATCGACCAGACACGCTTGGAGCAGATTCTGGTGAACCTGATTGGCAACGCCCTGGACGCGATGCAAGTCCAACCCGAGCCAAAACTGTGGCTCGCCGGTGAGATGAGCGATGGCAAATACCGCCTGCGGGTGCGCGATAACGGCCACGGCATCGATCCGCAGGCACGCAAGCATCTGTTCGAACCTTTCTTCACCACCAAGCCCGGCGAACAAGGCCTGGGCCTCGGCCTGACGCTTTCGGCGAGCCTGTGCGCCGCCGCGGGCGGGCACCTGGGCGTCGAGCACCCGGACGATGGTGGCACCACGTTTGTCCTCAGTTTACCGTTGGTAAGCCTTCCACCTGCCGAGCCGCTATGAACAACGACCTGAGCGTTCTGATCGTCGAAGACGACCCCCATGTCCTGTTGGGCTGCCAACAGGCCCTGACCCTGGAAGACATTCCCTGCGTGGGCGTAGGCAGCGCCGAAGAGGCCCTGGAACGGGTTGGCGATGATTTTGCCGGCATCGTCATCAGTGACATCCGGCTGCCGGGCATCGATGGGCTGGAACTGCTGACCCGGCTCAAGGCCCGCGACCGCAGCCTGCCAGTGGTATTGATCACCGGCCACGGCGACATCTCCATGGCCGTCGGCGCCATGCAGAAAGGCGCCTACGACTTCATGGAAAAACCTTTCTCTCCCGAACGCCTGGTGGACGTTGCCCGCCGCGCCCTGGAGCAACGCAGCCTGGCCCGGGAAGTTTCAACGCTGCGCAGGAAACTGGCCGAACGCGATTCGCTGGAAGGCCGGATCATTGGCCGCTCGCCGGCCATGCAGCATTTGCGAGCGTTGATCGCCAACGTCGCCGACACCTCGGCCAACGTACTGATCGAGGGCGAAACCGGCACCGGCAAGGAGCTGGTCGCCCGCTGCCTGCATGATTTCAGCCGACGCCACGACAAACAGTTCGTCGCGCTGAACTGCGGGGGGCTGCCGGAAAACCTGTTCGAAAGCGAGATTTTCGGTCACGAGGCCAACGCTTTCACCGGTGCGGGCAAACGTCGGATCGGCAAGATCGAGCACGCCGATGGCGGCACGCTGTTTCTCGATGAAGTGGAAAGCATGCCCCTGCCCTTGCAGATCAAGCTGCTGCGGGTGTTGCAGGAACGCACCCTGGAGCGCCTGGGTTCGAACCAGAGCGTGGCCGTGGATTGTCGCGTGATCGCCGCCACCAAGTCCGACCTCGACGAAATGGGCCGGGCCGGGCAGTTCCGCAGCGACCTGTATTACCGCCTCAACGTGGTCACCCTGGAACTGCCGCCCCTGCGCGAACGGCGCGAGGACATCCTGCAACTGTTCGAGCATTTCCTCCAGCAATCGTCCCTGCGCTTCGACCGCACGGTGCCGGAGCTGGACAACCAGACCCTGTCGAACCTGATGAGCCATGACTGGCCGGGCAACGTACGTGAACTGCGCAACGTCGCCGAGCGTTATGCCCTCGGCCTGCCCGCTTTCAAGAAGTCCGGCGCCAGCGCGGGCAGCCAGGGCCTGGCTTTCGCCGAAGCGGTGGAAGCCTTCGAGCGCAACCTGTTGGTGGACGCATTGCAACGCAGCGGCGGCAACCTGACCCAGGCCAGCCAGGAACTGGGCATGGCCAAGACCACGCTGTTCGACAAAGTCAAAAAATATGGCTTGAGCCACTGACCGGGGACGCGAACCTGTGGATCTGATTTTCAAGGCGGCGCTTGGCGCAGCCGTAGTGGTCATCCTGGCGATGCTCGCCAAGACCAGGAATTATTACATTGCCGGGCTGGTGCCGCTGTTTCCGACGTTCGCCCTGATCGCCCACTACATTGTCGGCAAGGGCCGCTCGGTGGACGACCTGAAGACCACCATCGTGTTCGGCATGTGGTCGATCATTCCGTACTTCGTCTATCTTGCGACGCTGTACGTGATGGTCGACCGCATGCGCCTCGAAGCTTCATTGGCCGTAGCAGCCGTCGCCTGGCTGATGGCGGCGACGGTGCTGGTCAGCGTCTGGGTGCGGCTTCACGGCTGATCCCCGCGATCAATAGCCGACGGTAAACCGCGTCCGTGAAAACTGCGGCGTTTCGATTTCATCGATCATCGCAATGGCGTAGTCGGCAAAGCTGATCCAACTGCGTCCGGCCTGGTCGAACAGCAGGTGATCCTTGCCGACACGGAACTGCCCGGTGCGCTCGGTTTCGACAAACTCCGCCGAGGGCGAGAGGAAGGTCCAATCCAGGTCCTGTTCCTTGCGCAACACGTCGAGGAACAATGCACCGGCGCTGGCTTCGGCCAGGTATTCCTCCGGGAAGCCTTCGCTGTCGATCACACGGCTGTCATCTGGCAGCAACAACGAACCGGCACCGCCCACTACCAGCAGACGCTTGACCCCGGCGGCTTTCACCGGTGCGATGACCTTATCGGCCGGCACGGTGGCAAAGTGCGCGGCGCTGATTACCACGTCATGGCCGGCGACTGCTGCGGCCAACACCTCGCTGTCCAGTACGTCCAGTTGCTTGCTGACCACGCCGGCCCGCTCGCCGATCTTGGTTGTATTGCGGGCAATGGCCGTCACGCTGTGGCCGCGTCGCAGGGCCTCTTCCAACAGCTGGCTGCCGGCCCGGCCGGTGGCGCCGATGATTGCGATTTTGCTCATGAGATTCTCCTATGGTTATTCGTAGGGATTACTTCAACGCGTCTTGGAGCCATGAACACATTCGTGGCGAGGGAGCTTGCTCCCGCTCGGCTGCGAAGCAGTCGCAAAAAGGTTCATGCGGTGTGCCAGGTACAACTCATTTGCTGGTATGGGGGCTGCTGCGCAGCCCAGCGGGAGCAAGCTCCCTCGCCACAAAAGCCCCGGTCAAAGGTTGAGGGTCACCACTTCATCTCGCCCTTCGCCACCTTGGCGCTGAGTTCCAGCGAACTGTCCTCCCCCAGGTTGGGATAGCGTTGTTTCATCGCGGCGATCAGCGCAGCGGAATCCTTGGCCTTGGCGGTCTCCTCGTCGAAGGCCTTGATGTAGTCGGCGGTGAAGCGCACCGGCTTCAGGGAGCGGGCACTTTCACCCAGGTAATGGCCGGGGATCACCGTGGCCGGTTGCAGTTTTTCAATGCCCGCCAGCGTCGCCAGCCAGTCCTTGTGGGATTGCGCCGTCTGGGTATCGGCCATCCAGACGTGAATATTTTCCGCCACCACCACGCCGCCAACCACTGCCTTGATCGATGGAATCCAGACAAAGCTGCGGTCCGGTTGCGGGCCGTCGAGGCCGATGATCTGCAAGCGCTTGCCCTCCAGCGTCAGGCTGTCGCCCTTGAGTACCTGGGGCACGAGCGTCTTGGCCGGTGCATCGGCCTTCAGGATCGGCCCCCAGTATTTCAACTTGCCGTCGGCGGTGTGCTGGATGTGCTCGACGGTCGCTGCCGACGCGAGCACCTTGGCTTCAGGGAACGCTGAGGTCAGGGTTTCAAGGCCGAAATAGTAGTCCGGATCGCCGTGGCTGATGTAAATCGTGGTCAGCCGTTTGCCGCTGGCGCGGATTTTCTCCACGACCTGCTCGGCCTGGGCCTTGCCGAACTGGGCGTCCACCAGGATTGCCTCCTTGTCGCCGCTGACCAGAACCGAAGTCACCGGAAAAATCGCCGCGGCGCCGGGGTTATAGACATCGAGCGTCAAGTCGGCCGCCCAGGCCTGGGCGGTGAAGGCCAAGGCGGCGGTCGCCAGCAGCAGGCGTTTGATTGGGGTGAATCCGGTCATGTTGTGCTCCGTCGTCCAAGGGTCCGCAAGGGAATGGAGAGAGCTTAGTTGCCTGACTCGATACAAAAAATGCGATGCTGGAACATAGTTTGTTTCTAAAAGCGGGCAGATCATGGATCGTCTACAAGCAATGCGGGTGTTCGTAACCGTGGTGGACCTGGGCAGCCAATCGGCGGCGGCCGAACATCTGGACCTGTCGCGACCGGTGGTGTCGCGGTACCTGGCGGAGCTGGAAGAATGGGTCGGTGCTCGGCTCATGCACCGCACCACGCGCAAACTGAGCCTGACGGCCGCCGGCTCGGAGATCCTGCCGCGCTGCCGACAGATGCTCGAGCTGTCCGGCGACATTCAAGCCGCCGTGAGCACGCCGGAAGACGCGCCCCGGGGCATGCTGCGCATCACCGCCAGCCCGTCGTTCGGCCAGTCCCAACTGGCGTCGGCCATGGCCGAGTTCGTCAAGCGCTACCCGGGGGTAAGCGTCGACCTGCAGATGCTCGATCGCACGGTGAACCTGGTGGATGAGCGCATCGACCTGGCGATCCGCATGAGCAACGATCTCGATCCCAACCTGATCGCCCGGCGCCTCACGGTGTGCCGCTCGGTGATCTGCGCCTCGCCCCGTTACCTGCGCGAGCAGCCGACACCGCAACGGGTGGAGGATTTGAGCCGGCACAACTGCCTGACCCATTCCTACGTCGGCAAGAGCTTGTGGCATTTCGAGCAGGACGGCGAACAGATCGCGGTGCCGGTGCAGGGCAACATCAGCGCCAACGAAGCCAGCACGCTGCTCCAGGCAACGATCGCCGGGGCTGGCGTGGCGATGCTGCCCAGCTACCAGGCCGGCCCTTATCTGCGCAGTGGTGAACTGGTGCGCCTGCTGGCCCACGCCGAACCGCGGCTGATGAACATGTATGCGGTGTATGCATCGCGCAAGCACATGCCCTCGGCGCTGCGTTGCCTGGTGGATTTTCTGGTGCTGAAGTTTCCCGAGACGCCTGAGTGGGATGACGGGCTATAAGCCCTGTGGGGAGCCTGTGGGAGCGAGCCTGCTCGCGAAAGCGGTGTCTCAGCCAACATCAATGCTGGCTGACATACTGCTTTCGCGAGCGGGCTCGCTCCCACAATGGAAATCGACGCATGACCGGGATTTCACCAAAACCCCGGCCCAAGGCATACTTGCCACCCTTCGTAATCCAGAACCCGAAACCGCCCCATGCGCATCCACGTCAGTTTCATCGACCGCGTCGGCATCACCCAGGAAGTCCTGGCTTTGCTCGGTGGGCGCAATTTGAACCTGGATGCGGTGGAGATGGTGCCGCCCAACGTCTACATCGATGCCCCGACCCTCAGCCCGCAGGTGCTCGACGAACTGCGCGAGGCACTGTTCAGCGTGCGCGGCGTGCAGGCGGTCACCGTGGTGGACATTCTGCCGGGGCAACGCCGACACTTGCAGCTCGATGCCTTGCTCGCCGCCATGACCGACCCGGTGCTGGCCCTCGACAGCGCCGGCAAGGTGCTGCTCGCCAACCCCGCGCTGATCGCCTTGTACGGTCGGGAACCGGCCGGGGAAAGCGTGGCCGAGCTGTTCGGCGACACGGCGCTGCTGGACGCGCTGCTGGAAAACGGCTTTCGCCTGCCGCTGCGGGAAATCACCCTCAACGGCCAGACCTTGTTGCTGGACGCCACGCCCATCACCGATGCCGGGGCGCTGCTGACGCTTTATCAGCCAAACCGTATCGGCGAACGCCTGTCGGCCCTGCATCACGACCACGCCGAGGGTTTCGATGCGCTGCTGGGCGAATCCCCGGCGATCCGCACGCTCAAGGCCCGGGCCCAGCGCGTCGCGGCCCTGGATGCGCCGCTGCTGATCCAGGGGGAGACCGGTACCGGCAAGGAACTGGTGGCCCGCGCCTGCCACGCCATCAGCGCCCGCCACGGTGCGCCATTCCTGGCCCTGAACTGCGCCGCTTTGCCGGAGAACCTCGCCGAAAGCGAACTGTTCGGCTATGCCCCCGGCGCCTTCACCGGCGCCCAGCGCGGCGGCAAGCCGGGGCTGATGGAACTGGCGAACCAGGGCACGGTGTTTCTCGATGAAATCGGCGAGATGTCGCCGTACCTGCAAGCCAAGCTGCTGCGTTTCCTCAATGACGGCAGCTTTCGCCGGGTGGGTGGCGATCGGGAGATCAAGGTCAATGTGCGAATCCTCAGCGCCACCCACCGCAACCTGGAGAAAATGGTCAGCGAAGGCTCGTTCCGCGAAGACTTGTTCTACCGCCTGAACGTGCTCAACGTCGAAGTCCCGCCGCTGCGTGAGCGCGGCCAGGACATCCTGCTGCTGGCGCGTTATTTCATGCAGCAGGCCTGCGCGCAGATCCAGCGCCCGGTCTGCCGGTTGGCCCCCGGCACCTATCCGGCATTGCTGGGCAACCGTTGGCCGGGCAACGTGCGGCAGCTGCAGAACGTGATCTTCCGCGCCGCCGCCATCTGCGAGAGCAGCCTGGTGGACATCGGCGACCTGGACATCGCCGGCACCTCCGTGGCGCGCCAGGGCGATGTGGAAGTCGAAAGCCTGGAGCAAGCCGTCGAAGCGTTCGAGAAGCAATTGCTCGAATCGCTGTATGCCAACTACCCCTCTACTCGCCAGTTGGCCAGCCGCCTGCAGACCTCCCATACCGCGATTGCCCATCGGTTGCGCAAGTACGGTATTTCCAACAAACCATAAGCCCAGCGCACCACATCCCCTTGTGGGAGCGAGCCTGCTCGCGAATACGGTGCATCAACCGGCATTGATGTTGACTGACACACCGTTTTCGCGAGCAGGCTCGCTCCCACAGAGGTTCTGTGGTCGAGAATCGCATCAAAAACGACCTCTACCTGTACTGAAAGCGCTACAGCGGAACGATATCGATACACCTCGCGCTAACCTGCACTGTGCAACGCTTTGATCCCACAACAATTTTTTCCAGGCGCCACGCTGTAGCGATTTCGCTACAGCACAACCTGCCGAGCATGTTGTAAAACCCGCCAGTCCATTGATAAACAAAGACTTTTAAACATTGGCCGCATTCTTGCTATGGGTATAACCATTCGGCCGGGCCAAGCCCCGCGCCTTTCTTCGCGTCCACCAGACGAAATCTGGCCCCAGGAGTTTCCATGAGCGAGTTGCGTTTTACTGAAGATCACGAATGGCTGCGCACCGAAGCAGACGGCAGCGTCACCGTAGGCATTACCGCCTTCGCGCAGAACGCATTGGGCGACGTGGTTTTTGTGCAACTGCCTGAATTGCAGTCCTACGCCAAGGGCGACGAAGCCTCCACGGTTGAATCGGTGAAAGCCGCCAGCGGTGTGTACATGCCCCTCGATGGTGAAGTACTTGAAGTGAACGACAAGCTCGGCGACAGCCCGGAACTGGTCAACGAAGATCCGCTGGGCGACGGCTGGTTCTTCCGCTTTAAACCGACCGACGCCGACGCAGTGGCTAAGCTGTTGGATCAAGACGCCTACGATCGCCTGATCAAAGCCAACGCCGAAGCCTGAGGAGCCACGACATGACCGTAAATCTCGGCACCGCCAACGAATTCATCGCCCGCCATATCGGCCCTCGGGCCAGCGACGAGCAAGCCATGCTCGAGCGCCTGGGTTTCGACTCCCTGGAAGCCCTGAGCGCCAGCGTCATCCCGGAAAGCATCAAGGGCACCAGTGTGCTGGACATGGGCGACGGCCAGAGCGAAGCCGATGCATTGGCCTCGATCAAGGCCATCGCCGGCAAGAACCAGCTGTTCAAGACCTACATCGGCCAGGGTTACTACAACTGCCACACCCCAGCGCCGATCTTGCGCAACCTGCTGGAAAACCCGGCCTGGTACACCGCTTACACGCCGTACCAGCCGGAAATTTCCCAGGGCCGTCTCGAAGCGCTGCTGAATTTCCAGACCTTGATCAGCGACCTCACCGGCCTGCCGATCGCCAACGCCTCGCTGCTCGACGAAGCCACCGCCGCTGCCGAAGCCATGACCTTCTGCAAACGCCTGAGCAAGAACAAGGGCAGCAATGCCTTCTTCGCCTCTCGCCATTGCCACCCGCAGACCCTCGACGTGCTGCGCACCCGTGCCGAACCCCTGGGTATCGACGTGGTGGTCGGTGATGAACGCGAACTGAGCGACGTCAGCGGCTTTTTTGGCGCACTGTTGCAATACCCGGCCAGCAACGGTGACCTGTTCGACTATAGCGAGCTGACCGAACGCTTCCACGCCGCCAATGCCCTGGTGGCCGTCGCGGCTGACCTACTGGCCCTGACGCTGCTGACCGCCCCCGGCGAATTCGGTGCAGACGTGGCTATCGGCAGCGCCCAGCGCTTCGGCGTGCCACTGGGTTTCGGCGGCCCGCACGCGGCGTATTTTTCCACCAAGGATGCGTTCAAGCGCGACATGCCGGGCCGTCTGGTCGGCGTGTCCGTAGACCGTTTCGGCAAGCCGGCCCTGCGCCTGGCGATGCAGACCCGCGAGCAACACATCCGCCGCGAGAAAGCCACCAGCAACATCTGCACCGCCCAGGTACTGCTTGCCAACATCGCCAGCATGTACGCTGTGTATCACGGCCCCAAAGGCCTGGTGCAGATTGCCAACCGCATCCACCACCTGACCGCGATCCTCGCCAAGGGCCTGGGCGCGCTGGGCCTGAGCGTCGAGCAAGAGAGCTTCTTCGACACCCTGACCCTGCACACCGGCGCACAGACTGCTGCCCTGCACGACAAGGCCCACGCTCAACGCATCAACCTGCGCGTGGTGGATGCAGAACGCTTGGGCCTGTCCCTGGACGAGACCACCAGCCAGGCTGATATCGAGGCATTGTGGAGCCTGTTGGCCGACGGCAAGGCCCTGCCGGACTTCGCCTCCCTCGCCGCCAGCGTGCAAAGCCGCATCCCGGCCGAACTGGTGCGCCAATCGGCGATCCTCAGCCACCCGGTGTTCAACCGCTACCATTCCGAAACCGAGCTGATGCGCTACCTGCGCAAGCTCGCCGACAAGGACCTGGCCCTGGATCGCACCATGATCCCGCTGGGTTCCTGCACGATGAAACTCAACGCCGCCAGCGAAATGATCCCGGTGACCTGGGCCGAATTCGGCGCCCTGCACCCGTTCGCCCCGGCCGAGCAGAGCGCCGGCTACCAGCAATTGACCGACGAGCTGGAAGCGATGCTCTGCGCCGCCACCGGCTATGACGCGGTGTCGCTGCAACCCAACGCCGGTTCCCAAGGTGAATACGCTGGCCTGCTGGCAATCCGCGCCTACCACCAGAGCCGTGGCGAAGACCGTCGCGACATCTGCCTGATCCCGTCCTCCGCCCACGGCACCAACCCGGCCACCGCCAACATGGCCGGCATGCGGGTGGTCGTGACCGCGTGCGATGCCCGTGGCAACGTCGACATCGAAGACCTGCGCGCCAAGGCCATCGAACACCGCGAACACCTCGCCGCGCTGATGATTACCTACCCGTCCACCCACGGCGTGTTCGAGGAAGGCATCCGCGAAATCTGCGGCATCATTCATGACAACGGCGGCCAGGTGTACATCGACGGCGCCAACATGAACGCCATGGTCGGCCTCTGCGCTCCAGGCAAGTTCGGCGGCGACGTGTCGCACCTGAACCTGCACAAGACCTTCTGCATCCCTCACGGCGGTGGCGGCCCGGGCGTCGGCCCGATCGGCGTCAAGTCGCACCTGGCACCGTTCCTGCCGGGCCATGCGAACATGGAGCGCAAGGAAGGCGCGGTGTGCGCGGCGCCGTTCGGCAGTGCGAGCATTTTGCCGATCACCTGGATGTACATCCGCATGATGGGCGGCGCCGGCCTCAAGCGCGCCTCGCAACTGGCGATCCTCAACGCCAACTACATCGCCCGTCGCCTGGAAGAGCACTACCCGGTGCTCTACTCCGGCAGCAACGGCCTGGTGGCCCACGAATGCATCCTCGATTTGCGTCCGCTCAAGGACAGCAGCGGCATCAGCGTCGATGACGTCGCCAAGCGCCTGATCGACTTCGGCTTCCACGCCCCGACCATGTCGTTCCCGGTGGCCGGCACATTGATGATCGAGCCGACCGAAAGCGAATCCAAGGAAGAACTGGACCGCTTCTGCGACGCCATGATCTGCATCCGCGAAGAAATCCGCGCGGTGGAAAACGGCAGCCTCGACAAAGACGACAACCCACTGAAAAACGCCCCGCACACCGCGGCGGAACTCGTCGGCGAGTGGACTCACCCCTACAGCCGCGAACAGGCCGTTTACCCGGTGGCGTCGTTGATCGAAGGCAAATACTGGCCGCCGGTGGGCCGGGTCGACAACGTGTTCGGCGACCGCAACCTGGTCTGCGCCTGCCCGTCGATCGAAAGCTACGCTTGATCTGTGAAGGGGGACGGTCCATCCGTCCTCCGAACTTCCCTTGTGGGAGCGAGCCTGCTCGCGAAGGCGATATGTCAGCCAAATGGATGTCGACTGACAAGCCGCCTTCGCGAGCAGGCTCGCTCCCACAGGGAATCAGTTTTCAAACCTTGTAACCGTCGATCCCATAAAAAGAAACCGGAGAAACACCATGTCGTTAAGCGTGTTCGACCTGTTCAAGATCGGCATCGGCCCTTCCAGCTCCCACACGGTTGGCCCGATGCGTGCCGCGGCCCGGTTCGTCGAAGGGCTGCGCCGTGATGACCTGCTCAAGACCACTGCCAGCGTCAAAGTCGAGCTGTATGGCTCCCTCGGTGCTACCGGCAAGGGCCATGGCAGTGACAAGGCCGTGCTGCTGGGCCTGGAAGGCGAGCACCCGGATACCGTGGACACCGAAACAGTCACCGCCCGGCTCCAGGAGATTCGCAGCAGCGGTCGCCTGAACCTGCTCGGCGAACACCTCATTGAATTCAACGAAAAGCTGCACCTGGCGATGATTCGCAAACCGTTGGCCTTCCACCCCAACGGCATGATCTTCCGCGCCTTCGATGCCGCCGGGCTGCAGGTGCGCAGCCGCGAGTACTACTCGGTAGGCGGCGGTTTTGTGGTGGACGAAGGCGCCGCCGGTGCCGACCGTATCGTCGAGGATGCAACGCCCCTGACCTTCCCGTTCAAGAGCGCCAAGGACCTGCTCGCCCATTGCACCACTTACGGCCTGTCCATCAGCCAGGTGATGCTGACCAACGAAAGTGCCTGGCGCCCCGAAGCCGAAACCCGCGCCGGCCTGCTGAAGATCTGGCAGGTCATGCAGGATTGCGTGGCGGCCGGCTGTCGCAATGAAGGGATCCTGCCGGGCGGGCTGAAGGTCAAGCGACGGGCCGCCGCGCTGCATCGCCAGCTGTGCAAGAACCCCGAAGCGGCATTGCGTGATCCGTTGTCCGTGCTCGACTGGGTCAACCTGTATGCCTTGGCCGTCAACGAAGAAAACGCCTACGGCGGACGCGTTGTCACCGCGCCGACCAATGGCGCGGCAGGCATCATTCCAGCCGTGCTGCATTACTACATGCGCTTCATTCCCGGGGCCAACGAAGATGGCGTGGTGCGGTTCCTGCTGACCGCCGCCGCCATCGGCATCCTCTACAAGGAAAACGCTTCCATCTCCGGCGCCGAAGTCGGCTGCCAGGGCGAAGTCGGCGTGGCCTGTTCCATGGCGGCCGGCGCACTGTGCGAAGTCTTGGGCGGCACCGTGCAACAAGTGGAAAACGCCGCCGAAATCGGCATGGAACACAACCTCGGCCTGACCTGCGACCCCATCGGTGGCCTCGTCCAGGTGCCTTGCATCGAACGCAACGCCATGGGCTCGGTGAAAGCCATCAACGCGGTGCGCATGGCCATGCGCGGCGACGGGCATCACTTCGTCTCCCTCGACAAAGTCATCCGCACCATGCGCCAGACCGGCGCCGACATGAAAAGCAAATACAAGGAGACCGCCCGCGGCGGTCTGGCGGTCAACATCATCGAATGCTGATACGCGCCACTTTCATTTTCCAGGAGCTGATATGTCCACCGAACAATTGTTGAAAACCCCGCTGCACGCGCTGCACCTTGAGCTGGGCGCGCGCATGGTGCCATTTGCCGGCTACGACATGCCCGTGCAATACCCGCTGGGCGTCATGAAAGAACACCAGCACACCCGTGATCAGGCCGGGCTGTTCGATGTGTCCCACATGGGCCAGATCCGCCTGACCGGCGCCGATGCCGCCAAAGCCCTGGAGACACTGGTGCCGGTGGACATCGTCGACCTGCCGGTGGGCATGCAGCGCTACGCCATGTTCACCAACGATAACGGCGGCATCCTTGACGACCTGATGGTCGCCAACCTGGACAATGACGAACTGATCCTGGTGGTCAACGCCGCCTGCAAGCATCAGGACCTGGCCCACCTGCAAGCGAAAATCGGCGACCGGTGCAGCATCGAACCGCTGTTCGAAGCCCGCGCCCTGCTCGCCCTGCAAGGCCCGGCCGCCGTCAGCGTACTCGCGCGCCGGGCGCCGGACGTGGCGAAAATGACCTTCATGCAGTTCCAGCGCGTGACGCTGCTGGGCGTGGATTGTTTTGTCAGCCGTTCGGGCTACACCGGCGAAGACGGTTTCGAAATTTCCGTGCCGGCCGCCGACGCAGAGAAACTCGCCCGCGCCCTGCTGGCCGAACCGGAAGTCGCGGCCATTGGCCTCGGTGCCCGCGACTCCCTGCGCCTGGAAGCCGGCCTGTGCCTTTATGGCCACGACATGAACACCGAAACCACGCCGATCGAAGCCAGCCTGCTCTGGGCCATTTCCAAAGTACGCCGTGCCGACGGTGCCCGCGCCGGTGGGTTCCCCGGGGCTGAGACCATCTTCGCCCAACAACAGAGCGGCGTCAGCCGCAAACGCGTCGGCCTCCTGCCCCAGGAACGCACACCGGTGCGCGAAGGCGCGGAGATCGTCAACGAAGCTGGCGAGACCATCGGCACCGTATGCAGCGGCGGTTTCGGCCCGACGCTGGGCGGTCCGTTGGCCATGGGCTATCTGGACAGTGCCTACGTGGCAATGGATACACCGGTCTGGGCCATTGTGCGTGGGAAAAAGGTGCCCATGCTTGTAAGCAAAATGCCATTTGTTGCACAGCGCTACTACCGTGGTTGATTGGCTGTTTCTATAAGTAACGCGGTTGCGTTAAACGTGCACTAATGTGTAACGCAACCGCCATAAAAAGGTGCATGTTTGATATTCAACCGGGCTTATAACGTCGCGGAACTATTGAACTAGCCTTTCGAATAAGCCTTCCCCAGCGAAACATCTAAATCGCCAGCAAGCTGAGCAAATCCGGGCCCTTGAGGGGGGTTGTTTTTTCATTGGAAGTTGGCGTAGAGTTTCGTCACTGTGTTTGCATGGGTCGCTTGGATCGTGACCTGGGCAGTAGCCTACGAAGTTAGCTACATCCCGTTCGACGTCATCTTACTTTCCTGCAACCCAGCCCCAGTACTCTTTCGCGTTGAAAGAGGCTGTCATTAATTTAGCGTCAAGGAAATTAAGAAAATGTCTACTCGTCAGAGCGGTACCGTCAAGTGGTTCAACGACGAAAAAGGTTTTGGTTTCATCACCCCTGAAAGCGGTCCGGACCTGTTCGTGCACTTCCGCGCCATCCAGGGCAACGGCTTCAAGAGCCTGAAAGAAGGCCAGAAAGTCACTTTCGTCGCTGTGCAGGGCCAGAAAGGCATGCAGGCTGACGAGGTTCAAGCCGAGGCCTGAGGCTTTCGCAAACTAAAAAGCCCCTGATTGATATCAGGGGCTTTTTTATGGGCGCAAATCCGTAAAATGGCTTCTTTTTTCAGCCGAGGCCGTCATGCCGAAACACCTGCTCACTCCCCAGGGCGATTTCCCCCCCGTCGGCCTGGGCCGTCGCCTGGCAGCGATGTTTTATGACTTCCTGCTGTGCACGGCACTGCTGATCGTGACCGGTGGCGTCTACAAGATGATCCAGATGGCGATCATCGGCGAAGAAAAGATGCGCGCCCTCACCGACGCCGGAGCACTGGACGGTGACCCGCTGCTGTCCACCGTATTGCTCTTCGTGCTGTTCGGTTTCTTCGCCAAGTTCTGGACCCACAACGGCCAGACCCTGGGCATGCAAGTCTGGTGTATTCGCGTGCAGAACGCCGATGGCACGGCCATCAGCCTGTGGCAGGCGCTGTTGCGGTTCGTGGTGTCGATTGCGTCGTTGCTGCTGCTGGGGCTGGGTTTCATCTGGGCGCTGTTCGACAAGCGCAAGCGCGGCTGGCATGACATCTACTCGGATACGCAGCTGGTGCGGATTCCCAAGAAGACCAAGTAAAGGAACAACCACTGGTCTCGTGGCGAGGGAGCTTGCTCCCGCTCGGCTGCGCAGCAGTCGTAAAAGGCCTGTTTGGTTTACCTGAAGATATGCGGTGCTGGCAGGAGGGGGCTGCTTCGCAGCCCAGCGGGAGCAAGCTCCCTCGCCACGAAGGTTTCTCAGGTCTCAATACCTCTCAAAGCTTCAAGCCCTTCAGAGATCTCAAGACTCCCGGAATCAGGCATTCCCCGCCAATTTCATCCGCGCTGCCTGGGTGAAGTCCAGCATGCGCTTGAGCGGGCGGATCGCCTGGGGGATCAAGGCCGGGTCGACGAAGATCTCGTTGCTGCCGTCCTTCAGCGCCTGGAGCGTGCGCTCCAGGGTGTTCATCGCCATCCACGGGCAATGCGCGCAACTGCGGCACGCCGCGCCGTTGCCAGCCGTAGGGGCTTCGATGAAGACTTTGTCGGGGCACAGCTGCTGCATCTTGTAGAAGATGCCGCGGTCGGTGGCGACGATCAGCGTCTTGTTCGGCAAGCTTTGCGCCGCAGCGATCAACTGACTGGTGGAGCCCACGGCATCCGCCAGCTCGATCACCGAGGTCGGCGACTCCGGGTGCACCAGGATCGCGGCGTCCGGGTACAGCGCCTTCATGTCTTCCAATTGCTTGGACTTGAACTCCTCGTGGACGATGCAGGCACCGTCCCAGAGCAGCATGTCGGCGCCGGTCTTGCGCTGGATGTAGGTCCCCAGGTGCTTGTCCGGGCCCCAGATGATCGTCTCGCCGTTGTCCATCAGGCTCTCGACGATCTCCAGTGCGCAGCTGGACGTCACGACCCAGTCGGCCCGGGCCTTTACCGCCGCCGAAGTGTTGGCGTAGACCACCACGGTGCGCTCCGGATGCTGGTCGCAGAACGCCGAGAACTCATCCACCGGGCAGCCCAGGTCCAGGGAGCAGGTGGCTTCCAGGGTCGGCATCAGCACGCGTTTTTCAGGGTTGAGGATCTTCGCGGTCTCGCCCATGAACTTGACCCCGGCCACCACCACGGTCTTGGCCGGATGGGCGTTGCCGAAGCGGGCCATTTCCAGGGAGTCGGAAACACAGCCCCCGGTCTCCTCGGCCAGGGCCTGGATGATCGGATCACAGTAGAAATGCGCAACCAGCACCGCGTCCTGAGCCTTGAGCTCGGCGGCGATGGCGGCGCGGTACCAGGCTTCTTGCTCGGCCGTCAGCGGCTTGGGCTGCTTGGCATCGAGGTGGGCCTGGACCAGAAGGCGTTCGGAAATCTGCGTCATATTCGCAAGACCTATGGGCGCGTTTTGCGCGAAAGTCGAGTATACACCCGGCTCCGGACCACTCGGGTACCGCCGGGAAAGTGGGTATCAATCAGGCACGGGACAGCATGAAGCCGGCAAGGCTACAGAATATCCCGCCGTTGCAAAAGATCATTCTGACCTGTGCCCGGCCACTGCAACGCACCCGTTCCCTCGTGGTGCCAAGCTGACTGAAATGTAATCACCCGCCGCGTCCGGCTGTGTCATCTTCTTTTCAACCCGCACAGGGGCCAGTTCCTGTGCCTGCTTTGAATCGAGCGATGGATTTTCAAACGTCATGCAATCGAAAACTTCCCGGCGAACCTTCGTCAAGGGCCTGACTGCCGGCGGCATCCTTGGTGGCCTGGGCTTGTGGCGCTCGCCCGTCTGGGCGATTGCCAGCCCGGGCCAGCCCAACGTACTGAGCGGCACCGAGTTCGACCTGTTCATCGGCGAAAGCCCGGTCAATTTCACCGGCAACCCGCGCACCGCCCAGACCATCAACGGCGGTATCCCCGGCCCGTTGCTGCGCTGGCGTGAGGGAGACACCGTGACCTTGCGTGTACGCAATCGCCTGCAAGACAGCACTTCGATCCATTGGCACGGCATCCTCCTGCCGGCCAACATGGACGGCGTCCCCGGGCTGAGCTTCAAAGGCATCGAGCCCGGCGGTCTGTATGTCTACCAGTTCAAGGTCCGGCAGAACGGCACCTACTGGTACCACAGCCATTCCGGCTTCCAGGAGCAATCCGGGGTCTATGGCTCGCTGGTCATAGACGCCAGGGAACCCGAGCCTTTCCAGTATGAGCGGGACTACGTGGTCATGCTCACCGACTGGAGCGATGAGGACCCCACCCAAATCATCCGCAAGCTGAAGAAACAATCGGACTACTACAACTACAACAAACGCACGGTCGGCGACTTCATCGACGATGTCGGCAAGAACGGCTGGGCCGCCACCGTGGCCGATCGCAAGATGTGGGCCGAGATGAAGATGAATCCCACCGACCTTGCCGACGTCAGTGGCGCCACCTATACCTATCTCATGAACGGCCAGGCACCGGACACGAACTGGACCGGCCTGTTCAAGCCGGGTGAACGCATCCGCTTGCGTTTCATCAATGGCTCGTCGATGACCTATTTCGATGTGCGCATACCCGGCCTGAAAATGACGGTCGTGGCCTCTGATGGCCAGTACGTCAAACCGGTGAGTGTCGATGAGTTCCGAATCGCCGTGGCGGAAACCTACGACGTCATCATCGAGCCGACGCAGCAAGCCTACACCCTGTTCGCCCAGGCCATGGACCGCACCGGCTACGCCCGCGGCACCCTCGCGACCCGGGCCGGATTGGCGGCGCCGGTACCGCCCTTGGACCCTCGGCCACTGGTGACCATGGACGACATGGGCATGGCCGACATGGACCACGGATCGATGCAGGGCATGGACCATAGCCAGATGCAGGGCATGGATGACATGACCGGCATGGACCACGGCACCCTGCCAGGTATGGGCGGGATGCAAACCCATCCCGAAACGGAGAACAACAATCCGTTGGTGGACATGCAGGCCATGAGCGTCAAACCCAAGCTCGACGACCCAGGCATGGGCCTGCGCAACAATGGCCGCAAAGTGCTGACCTACGCGGACCTGCGCAGCACCTTTGGCGACCCCGACGGCCGCGAGCCGGGCCGCACGATCGAGCTGCACCTGACCGGGCACATGGAAAAATTCGTCTGGTCGTTCAACGGCGTGAAGTTCAGCGACGCCGCGCCGCTGCTGCTCAAGTACGGCGAGCGCCTGCGCATCGTGTTGATCAACGACACCATGATGACCCACCCCATCCACCTGCACGGCATGTGGAGCGACCTGGAAGACGAAAACGGCCAGTTCATGGTGCGCAAGCACACCATCGACGTACCGCCCGGTTCCAGGCGCAGCTATCGAGTGACCGCCGACGCGCTTGGCCGCTGGGCCTATCACTGCCACCTGCTGTTTCATATGGAAATGGGCATGTTCCGCGAAGTCCGGGTGCAGGAATGAGGAGCCGACCATGATCAGCCTGTTTAAATCCCCCACCCTGCCCGTGGCTGTGCTTGCCCTCGGCACCAGCCTGTCAGCCTGGGCAGCAAGCGACACGATGCACGGCATGGATCACAGCCAGATGCCGGGTATGGACCACAGCCAGATGCAAGGCATGGACTCGATGCAGGGCATGGATTCCATGCAAGCCGCGCCCACCAGCAATCGCACACCGATCCCTGAACTGACCGCAGCTGACCGCGCCGCCGTCTATGAAGACCATGGTGGCCATGCGGTGCACGACAGCGCCATCAACTCATTCTTCCTGATCGACCAGTTGGAGTGGCAAAACGCCGATGACGGCAGCGCCCTTAGCTGGGATGCCTCCGGCTGGATCGGCGGCGACATCGACCGCTTGTGGCTGCGCTCCGAAGGCGAACGCACCCATGGCAAGACCGAAGAAGCCGAACTCCAGGCCCTCTGGGGTCATGCCATCAGCCCTTGGTGGGATGTGGTGGCCGGCGTGCGCCAGGACTTCAAACCAGGCGACTCACAGACCTGGGCAGCATTCGGCGTACAAGGCATGGCGCTGTACAACTTCGAAGCCGAGGCCACCGCCTTCATCGGTGAAGATGGCCAGAGCGCGGCGCGCCTGGAGGGCGACTACGACATTCTGCTGACCAATCGGCTGATTCTGCAGCCCACCGCCGAAGCCAACTTCTACGGCAAGAATGACCCTGATCGGGGCGTCGGCTCGGGGTTGTCCGACACCGAAGTGGGGCTGCGGCTGCGCTACGAAATCTGCCGTGAGTTCGCCCCGTACGTTGGCGTGACCTGGAACCGCGTCTACGGCAACACCGCCGACTACGCCCGGGACGAAGGCGAAGACCGCAGCGAGGCACGCCTGGTAGTGGGTGTGCGCCTGTGGTTCTGAGGCATTGGCCCTGCTCCATCAATCACTGAAAAACAAGCTGTAGGAGTCCTGCATGTCATTCATCAAAACCGCTGTCATGGCCGCCGCGCTGTCCACCGGCCTGTTGGCCAATGGCCTGGCCCAGGCCCATCCGAAACTGCTGTCCTCCAGCCCCGCCGAAGGCGCTGAGGGGGCATCGCCAGCGAAGATCGAGCTGCACTTTTCCGAAAATCTCGTGACCCAATTTTCCGGCGCCAAGCTGATTATGACCGGGATGCCCGGCATGTCGGCGCACGCACCAATGCCCGTGCCAGCCAAGGTTTCCGGCAGCGATGATCCGAAAACCATGGTCATTACTCCCCATGCGCCTCTCACCGCCGGCACCTACCAGGTGCAGTGGCGCGCGGTATCGTCAGACACGCACCCGATCACCGGCAACATTACGTTCAAGGTGAAGTGAGTTGACGAGCGACTCGATCAACATCGCGCTGCGCTTTGCCCTCTACCTGGATCTGATGTTGCTGTTCGGCCTGGCTGCGTTTGGCCTTTACAGCTTGCGAGGTCGGGAGCGGGCGTCAGGCGCGGTGTTGCCTTTCGCGTCGTTGCTGGCGACCACGGCCGTGCTTGGAATGTTGCTCTCCCTGGGCGCCATGGCGTGCATGACCTGGGCCATGAGCGGAGCTTCGGAGTGGGCCGAGCTGTGGCCACACTTCGAAATGATGGTGCTGGAAACCGATGTCGGTTTGAGCTGGACGCTGCGCATGGCGGCGTTGTTGCTGGCCGGTTTCGCCGTGACGCTTGATAGCCGCTCGCCAACCTTCAGCCTGGTCCTGGCCATGCTGGGCGGAGCCGTGGCTCTGGCGACGCTGGCCTGGGCAGGGCACGGCGCCATGGACGAAGGCGCACGCCGGAGTTGGCATTTCACCAGCGACTTCCTGCACCTGTGGGCAGCGGGTGGCTGGGTCGGAGCCTTGGCCGCGTTTGCCCTGCTGCTTCGGCAGGCCGAACCTCAGCTGGCGGTACTGGCCCGGACCTTGAGCGGATTTGCCACGGCCGGTGCGGTAATTGTGGCAGTCATCGCTGTGACAGGAGTCGCCAATTATCTGTTCATCGTCGGCACGAACTTCGCGGGGTTACTCGACAGCACCTATGGTCAGCTGCTGATGCTGAAACTCGGCCTGTTCCTGGCCATGCTGGGGTTCGCCGCGCTGAACCGTTTTCACCTGGGCCCGCTGCTGGAACAGACCCGACAGACTGGCGAGCACGACGTCGCGGTGGAAGCGTTGCGACGCAGCATGCTGCTGGAGCTTGGTGTGGCGGTGATCATCCTGGGACTGGTGGCCTGGTTGGGGACGTTAAGCCCGGGGATGGAATAAAGCCCCTCTCACGGCACTCACCGAACCCGTGGCGAGGGAGCTCGCTCCCGCTGGGGGGCGAAGCCGCCCCAAAACCGCCGCACTCGGTCCCCCCAGATGCATCGCGCCCATTCTTTTTCAGGTCTGCTTCGCAGCCCAGCGGGAGCAAGCTCCCTCGCCACGAAGGGCGACTGGGTGCGGCATTTGATTATTCGATAAGTCCCGCCGTTTTTCAGTTTGCCCAATGCAGGCCGCCGTAGCCTAAATGTGCTTTGTCTTAGCAAGGCCCCATCATGGAAAACGTCCAAACCACCAGCACCCGCGCCGTCTGGCTGATGGTCAGTATCGTGCTGGTAGCGCTGAACCTGCGGCCCTCGATGGCCGCGGTCGGGCCGCTGCTGTCAGCCATTCGCGGCGAGGTGCCCCTGAGTTTCAGCAGCGCTTCACTGCTGACCATGCTGCCCGTCATGGCGATGGGCGTGGCCATGTTCCTGGGCATGCGCATCGCCCTGCGCATCGGTGAACACCGTACCGTCGTCCTGTCGCTGCTGATCATTGGTATCGCCACGGCATCGCGCTTGTATCTGGACAGCGCCGCCGGGGTGGTCACCAGCGCGGTGGTGGCCGGGCTCGGAATCGCCTTGATCCAGGCCGTGATGCCAGCACTGATCAAGGCGCGCTTCGCCGACAGCGTCTCGCTGCTGATGGGCTTGTATGTCACCTCAATCATGGGCGGCGCGGCGCTTGCCGCCTCGTTTTCACCCTTTGTCCTGGCGCAGACCGGCAGTTGGCGCATCGGCCTGGCGATCTGGGCCTTGCTGGCGCTGGTCGCCTTGGGCTGCTGGTGGGTCCAACGCTGGAGCGTCACGCCCCTGCCCCAAGCCGCATCCCAGCGCCACCAAGCGTTTTTCGGCAACGCCCGGGCCTAGCTGCTGGCGATTTTTTTTGGCTTGGGCACCGCCTCCTATACCTGCGTACTGGCCTGGCTGGCACCGTATTACGTGGAAAAAGGCTGGAGCGAACAGCACGCCGGCCTGCTGCTGGGATTTCTCACGACGATGGAGGTGTTGTCCGGCCTCATCACTCCGGCGATCGCCAACCGCAGGCAGGACAAACGTAAAATCCTGGTCGTTCTACTGGTCATGATCATGGTCGGCTTCTGCGGCCTGATTCTCAATCCGGAGCGCCTCAGCCTGTTATGGCCGAGCCTGTTGGGGCTGGGTATCGGCGGGCTGTTCCCCATGAGCCTGATCGTCTCCCTCGATCACCTGGACAACCCACGCCGCGCCGGGGGGCTCACTGCATTCGTGCAGGGCATCGGCTACCTCATCGCCGGGCTGTCGCCGCTGATTGCCGGGATGATCCGCGACCGGCTGGGGAGTTTCGAATGGGCTTGGTGGTCGCTCGTGGCGGTCATCGCGCTGATGATGGTTATGGTATCGCGCCTGGACCCGAAACATTACGCAAAGCACATCCGCTAACGATTTCAGGTAGGAGATTTACAGGTTGAAGCTTTAGCTCTCGCTTCCTGGCGCTACTATACCTGCTAGGAATTTTACCTTGTAAGGGAGCTACGCCTTGTCCGTCAGACCTGACAGAACCTTCGCTGAAGTACTCAAGCACACCGTCAGACGCATTCTTTCCTATTGGACCCAGATCACAGTCACCTTGGGCCTGCTAGCAACAGGACTAGGGTTCATCACACTGTATCTCTATACCCGCACGATTGGACGAATCGATCTGTTCATGCCGTCCATCGATGTGAAGTCCGCACTGTTGGTCTGGGTCGTACTGGTTTTACTGCTGATGCTTTCGTACCTGTTCATCCTCGGAGCAACAACCTGGATGTTCGGCTGCTCGGTTTCGCTGTTTTCAAACCTGAAGGATAACCAGCCGAAGATCGTTTTTTATCTGGCGTTCCCCACTGTCGTTGGATTTAGCGCATTCATCCTGACCACTTTCTTCCTGCCCGCATTAAACGCATGGGCGACATTCGCGGCGTTACTGGTGGTCGTCTTCGTTGCGTGCTTTCTCATGTACGCCTTCACGCCGTTCAAAAAAATCATCAGGAAAAGCATCCTTGTCCAAGCCAGGCTGGATCGAGCCCGCCTGAAACGCCTGGCGCACCATCAGCAGATAAAGCAAAAAAAACAAAAGCCGCAGAAGGCAGCCCGCGCCCCGAAGGTCCGGCTGCCAAAACGGCTTACTGATTCGTGGCAGGCACTCAAAAACAGGACGACGCCAACGTGGCTACGGATGACAAGAGAATGCCAGCGGCTATGGTCATGGGTATGGGCTCGCAAAGGATTCTGGCTCGTCTCCCTGCTCTCGCTCTCCATATTTGTCACTGTGATCTTCGCCGCTTTTCCAATCCTGTTGACGATACGTTCGTATATGGAGAGGGAAACGCCGGACACCGTCCCCTACGTGGCGGGTCTGTCTTGGTTGACACTCATCTTCACCCTGCTGCCAGTCATCATCTTTTATTGTTTCAAGGGGGACATCTACAGGCGTACCTTCAATGGCCTGATGGCAATGATCCTCGCATTCTGCGCCTTCACAATGCTTTCACCAGGCAGTTTGAGCCACATTACCTATATCGCGGCCGAAGGCTTGTCAGTTCGGCAAAAAACGGCAGAACGATATGCGTTGCCAGAAGACATGGAGCTGCAGGACCTGAGCGCCACCCTGTGGAAAACACGTCAGGTGGCCGCGAAAAAAATAGAAGTCGAGGCGTTCCAGTTGTATTCCTTTGGGGACGTACTGCTGCTGTGCCCAAAAGACATGCTGTCGCTTGAACTCAAGGAGCTGAAAAACTACTCGAAGTTCTGTGTCAGCACGCTCAACAGCAAAGTCGTACGAAAACCTCTGTTGCCGGCATTCGCCAGGAAGGCGCCAAATGAATGGTCCTGCCGGGTACCATCATGGCAAATCCACGCAGGACGTTGGCTAGGTTGGGAAGTGCTGGTTCCAGGTATCCATCGCTCCGCTTGGGGCGAGAAGAAAGCGCCAGACCAGGTCAGGTCATAGCGTATCGCTCGCACTACTCGTCGCAGAGCTGGCATGCGTCCGCTCTGCGACCGTCCAGCCGCAGCACCTGACTCCTCGCTTCTGCGCGGGGAGATACTTTATTCCAGGCAAAAAAAAATCCGGAAATCCTCACTTACGTGGGCCTTCCAGACTTTTAAAACTACAGAAAATGGTGGGTCGTGTGGGATTCGAACCTACGACCAATTGGTTAAAAGCCAACTGCTCTACCAACTGAGCTAACGACCCTCTGTGTGGTGGCGCGTATAATACTGATTTCTAAGGACTATTCAACACTTAATTTGAAATAAATCAAAAATAAGGGGTTGGATCGCTCACGCCGGCTGCCGCGAAGCCTTCAGCACGCAGACGGCAGCTGTCGCACTTGCCACAAGCACGCCCTTGATCATCGGCCTGATAGCACGAGACGGTAAGGCCGTAGTCCACGCCCAGCTTCACCCCCGCCTTGACGATGTCAGCCTTGCTGAGGTTTTGCAGCGGCGCCTGGATACGAAAGCCTTGCCCTTCTACACCGGCCTTGGTCGCCAGGTTGGCCATACGCTCGAAGGCTTCGACGAACTCCGGGCGGCAATCCGGATAACCGGAATAATCCACCGCATTGACACCAATGAAGATGTCACGCGCCCCCAGTACCTCGGCCCAGCCCAACGCCAGGGACAGGAACACGGTATTGCGCGCCGGCACGTAGGTCACCGGAATCCCCTCGCTCGGTGCTTCGGGTACGTCGATGGAACTGTCGGTCAACGCCGAACCGCCGATGCCGTTGAGGTTCAGGCCGATCACCTTGTGTTCGATCACACCCAGGTCTCGTGCCACTCGCTCGGCAGCATGCAGTTCGGCACGGTGGCGCTGGCCATAATCGAAGCTCATGGTGTAGCAGCGATAACCTTCGGCACGGGCCATCGCCACGACGGTCGCCGAGTCCAGGCCACCGGACAGCAGGATGACGGCACGTTTTTCAGAAGTGGTTGATTGTTCAGTCATGTCAGCGCCCCGGCTCGTCGTTCCAAAGATATTTATGCAGCTGCAATTGCAGGCGCACCGGCAAGTTGTCCGCTACCACCCAGTCGGCCAGATCCCGGGCGTTCAGGTCGTGGTGACTCGGCGAGAACAATACCTCGCCGGCGCGCTGATCGAGTCCGTACTGGATCAGCTTGGACACCGCCCAGTCGTAATCTTCCCGCGAACAGATAACAAATTTGACCTGGTCGTTGGACGTCAACAGCTCCATGTTCTCGTAGCGGTTACGATGCGCCTCCTTCGAACCAGGGGTCTTCAGGTCCACGACACGACTGACTCGCGGATCGACAGCCGAGATATCCAAGGCGCCGCTGGTCTCCAGCGAGACCTCATAGCCGGCATCGCACAGTCGCTTGAGTAAAGGAATGGCATTGGGTTGTGCCAATGGCTCACCGCCAGTGACGCAAACATAGCGCGGACGAAAACCTGCGACTTGTTCAACGAGGTCATCGAGGGTGCGCAAGGTACCGCCGCTGAAGGCGTAGGCGCTGTCGCAGTATTGGCAACGCAGCGGGCAACCGGTGAGGCGCACAAAAACAGTGGGCAACCCGGCCGTCCGCGTTTCACCCTGCAACGAGTAAAAAACTTCGGTAATTCTCAATGTGTCTTGCATAGTCGCCACGGGCGTAACAGCTAAACAGGCTGTCCGCCTCCGTCAGGCACTTCAAGCAACCCCGCCAACGCGTAGATCCCAGGAAGCGTGTTTCAGAAAAAGGGCGTGAATTCTAACGAAAAAACCCGCGACAGGCGCGGGTTTCTTCAAAACGGGTCAAACGGCCTTACATGCGTTGCAGATCGCGCTGGGCCAACTGAGCGGCGGAGGTACCCGGATATTGGGCCACCACCTGCTGCAGAATGCCTTTTACCTTGTCGGTATGACCGAGGCGGCGCTCGACATCGGCGAGCTTGTACAGCGAATCCGGCACCTTGGCATGCTTGGGATACAGCTGCGAGACCTTGGCGAACGCCTGGCCGGCGCCTTGCAGGTCGCCCTTGGCCAGGTTCACTTCGCCCAGCCAGTATTGGGCATTACCCGAATACTGGCTGTTGGGGTATTTACGCAGGAAAGCGCCGAAGGCCTGGCTGGCCTTGTCGAAATCCTTGGCTTTGATCAGGTCGAAGGCAGCATCGTAATAGAGCTTTTCCTTCGCCGGGTCAGCCGGCTCGCCACCGGCGGCAGGTGCTGCCGGGGCACTCGCCCCGGCGCCTGCGGCTGCACCGGGGGCGTTCAAGTCGCCACCGGCTGGAGAATTCTCAGGAGTCGCGGCAGGTGCAACGCCGGTTCCTATGCGCCGATCAAGATCCTGGTATCGCTCCAGGTTTTCCTGCTTCATGCGCGATACTTCGTTTTGCAGAACTTCAATCGCGCCTTGCTGGCGTGAAAGTTGATCCTGCATTTGCTGCAGTTGGTTGAACAGCTCGCCCTGTGCCGAGACAGGGGCCGAAACCCCTCCCCCGGCATAGGCGCCGTTCGTACCGTAACCTGCAGGCGGATAACTGCTCCCGCTATTGTTATAGCCGGCATCGTTATCGACCACAGGAACCGCAGCCCACGCCGCAAGCGGCGCGAGGCTGAGAGCCAGAACAGTTACAGCACGACGGCACGTTCGCATGACGAATTACTTACGCAGTTCGACGCGACGGTTTTGAGCCCAGGACTGCTCGTCGTTGCCGGTAGCAACTGGACGCTCTTCGCCGTAGGAAACCAGTTCCAGCTGAGCTGGGGAAACACCTTGCAGTACCAGGTAGCGCTGAACGGCTTTCGCACGACGCTCGCCCAGTGCCATGTTGTACTCACGAGTACCACGTTCGTCGGTGTTGCCTTCCAGAACAACGCGAGCGCCGTTTGCTTTCAGGTCTTTGGCGTGAACGTCCAGAGCGCGCATGGCTTCTGGCTTCAGGTCCGAGCTGTCGTATTCGAAGTAGAAGGTGGTGATTGCGCGCAGAGCAGCTTCTTCGCTCAGGGAGCCATCAACTGCACCAGTGTTAGCGCCGTAACCAGCGTTTGGATCAACAGCGCCTTCACCGGCGTTGTCGCCGCCTTTGGACGAGCAACCTACAGCTACAGCCATGGCCAGAGCCAGCGCAGCAAATTTACCAAACTTCAGCATTTCCATCGTGAAACTCCTAATGAACCCCAGTGTGTTAAGTAAAACGTATTGCGCCGCGTCAGTTCAGGTAAGGGGACCAGGACGGTTCTCTGACTTCGCCTTGAGCGGTAGGAAGCGGGAGCCTCACGCGTCCATTAATGGACACGAGCATCAAGACTCCCCGGCCCTGCTGGCGGGTGGCGTAGATTACCATGGTGCCGTTGGGCGCAACAGTAGGTGACTCGTCCAGAGTGCTATCAGTGAGGATTTTTACGCTACCGCGCTGCAAATCCTGGGCCGCCACCTTGAAATTGGTGAAACCGTCCTGGCGATGGATCATCACCAGAGTCTTTTCGTCCGCCGAAAGTTTAGGGTTGGCGTTGTAGTTACCGACGAACGTCACGCGCTCGGCACCACCGCCACCGGCGCTGGTCTTGTAGATCTGCGGCTTGCCGCCACGGTCCGAGGTGAAGTAGATAGTCGAGCCATCCTTGCCCCAGAACGGTTCGGTGTTGATGCCCGGGCCGTTGGTCACGCGGGAGATCGAGCGTGAAGCCAGGTTCATCACGTAGATGTCCGGATTGCCATCCTTGGACAGCACGAACGCCAGCCGCGTACCGTCGGGCGACCAGGCAGGCGCGCCGTTCAGGCCTTCGAAGTTGGTGATCTGCTCGCGGCGACCGGTGTCGATGTGTTGGACGAAGATGCGCGGGCGCTTCTGTTCGAACGACACATAGGCGATGCGCTTGCCATCTGGGGCGAAACGCGGCGACAGGATCGGCTCGCGCGATTGCAGCAGGGTCACCGCGCGGGCGCCGTCATAGTCGGAGCGCTGCAGGGTGTAGCGGGTATTTTTCTCGGAGAAGCGTTCGGCGGTCACGTAGAGCATGCGGGTCGAGAACGCGCCCTTGATGCCGGTAAGTTTCTCGAACGACTGGTCGGCGATGTAGTGGGACATGTCACGCAACTGGTCAACGCTGCCCGACACGCTGCCGGTCAGCACTTGCTGCTCGGTGGCGACGTTGAACAGGGCGTACTGCACCTGCAGGCGGCCACCGGCCGGAACGATGCTGCCGACCATGATGTACTGGGCGCCAAGAGCCTTCCAGTCGCGGTAGATGACTTCGCTGGCCTGGGTCGGCAGGCTGATCATGTTCTGCTTGGGAATCGGCGCGTAGTAGCCCGAGTTGCGCAGGTCGTTGCCGATGATTTCCGCCATGTCGTCCGGCAGGACGCTGCCGCCCTGCCAACCGAACGGAACGACGGCGATCGGGGTCGCACGGTCGCTGCCGCTGGTGACCAGGATGTTCTTTTCCTCTGCTACCGCTATCCCTGCCAGGCAGCAGATAACGACAAGCATTGATCGAAGAAGGTTTCTCACAAGGCTAGATCCTCAGGTGTGAATGTCATCTTGAACGAACGATAGGGAGCAAAATCGCTCGGCTTCATTCCTTGCATTTCCGTCAATCGCCCAATGTTCTTGACCGCCGCGACCGCCGAAGCGTCGAACGGACCATCGCCACTGGACTTGGCCACGCTGACCGAGGTAACCGTACCGTCGGGCAACATGCCGATTTGTAATACTACCGTCATGCCTTTGCGCGCCGAAGGAGGACGAGCCCAGCCTTCCGCCGCTCGGGCGCGAATCAGATCGTCGAAGCTGCCGGCGACTTCATCGCCCTGCTCGTCGGCCAAGGCCTGCTGACGCTCCGGCGTGTCGGAAAGCAAATCTGCCAGGGCCTGGGCCTTTTTCTCTTCGGCGGATTTACGCGCTGCGTCCTGGGCCTTCTTCTTGGCGGCGTCGGCGGCGGCTTTCTTCTTCGCGTCTTCGGCGACTTTCTTTTTCGCCTCTTCAGCTTCAGCTTTCTTCTTGGCGTCTTCGGCCGCTTTTTTCTTCGCGTCCTCGACAATCTTTTTCTTCGCTTCTTCAGCGGCCGCTTTCTTGGCCTCTTCTTCAGCGGCTTTCTTGGCTTCTTCTTCGGCTTTCTTCTTGGCTATATCAGCCAATTGTTTCTCTTCTGCCTTTTTCGCTTCGGCGGTTTTCTTCGCCTCGTCGGCTTTCTTGGCTTCGTCGGCCTTTTTGGCCTCGTCCGCTTTTTTCGCCTCATCGGCCTTCTTGGCTTCTTCGGCCTTTTGAGCAGCTTCCTCTTTCTTTTGTTCCGCTGCTCTCACCGCTTCCTGCTCGACCTTCTTCTGCTCCATCTGCTCGACTTCGGTCTGGCGCGCGGCGGATTTCTTCGCCTCGCCGGCAAGCTTCTGGTTGGTCTGCGTGGTGGCCTGGCTTTTCGATTTGAGCTGGTACAGGGTCGCCTGCACGATCGGCTTGGCCGGCGGCAGCTCCGGTGTCATGGCAAAACTGACGAACAGCATGCCGAATACCAGCACATGCAGGCCGATTGCCAGGACACTAGGCCAGAAGTAGCTTTCCGAGGCGGACGGCTCTCGCTGTTGCTGCATCAGGGCGCCTCGGTGATCAAGCCAACATTACCGACCCCGGCTTTCTGCAGGCCGCCCATGGCGCCCATCACGGCACCGTAGTCGACGGTCTTGTCGCCGCGAATGAAGACCTGGGTGCGCTTGCCGTTGCTGTTGCCGGCATTGATGATCTTGGTCACCGCGTCGGTCATCTGCGGCAGGGTCATGGCCCGGTCCTGCTGCTTCTCGGTGTCGACTTCGCTGCCAAGGTTCCAGTAATAGGTCTTGTCGGCCTTGATCGAAATGGTCAGGACCTGGGTGTTGTTGTCCTGCGGCAAGGCTTCGCTGGAAACCTTGGGCAGATCGACCTTCACGCCCTGATTGAGCATCGGCGCGGTCACCATGAAGATGACCAGCAGCACCAACATCACGTCGATGTAGGGCACCACGTTCATCTCGGCAACCGGCTTGCGCTTGTTTCGGGCTCGAGCGATTAAAGCCATCGGGAAATACCTGCTTATTCTTCGCTGGTGTGCACTTTGCGGTGCAGGATCGCCTGGAATTCATCGGCGAAGGTGTAGTAACGGCTGGTCAGCGTTTCGCTGCGAGCCGCGAAGCGGTTGTAGGCGATCACGGCCGGAATCGCCGCGAACAGGCCGATGGCCGTGGCGATCAGCGCCTCGGCGATACCCGGGGCAACGGTGGCCAGCGTCGCCTGCTGGGCGGAAGCCAGCCCACGGAACGAGTTCATGATCCCCCACACGGTACCGAACAGGCCGATGTACGGGCTGACCGAACCGACGGTAGCCAGGTACGGCAGGCCCTGTTCGAGTTTTTCTTCCTCGCGGGATATGGCG
The DNA here is from genome assembly GCF_051131995.1 of Pseudomonas sp. Z1-29. Classification (NCBI taxonomy): domain Bacteria; kingdom Pseudomonadati; phylum Pseudomonadota; class Gammaproteobacteria; order Pseudomonadales; family Pseudomonadaceae; genus Pseudomonas; species Pseudomonas sp. Z1-29. The sequence goes on from NZ_CP071645.1 coordinate 4,728,726, forward strand.
ACGCGCATGGCGCGGGCCACACCTTCCATAACCGCTTCAGGGTCTACGCCCGGCTGCTGGCGCAGACGGGAGAATTCCTTGAAGCCGGCACGGAAGATCTGCTCGACGCCGGAATCCGGGTCCGGATTGCTGCCGGCCTGGCGATAGAGTTTGGACAGGTCGATGCCGGACCAGAAGCGCTCTTCGAAGCTCTCCAGGGCACGGCGACCGGCACGCAGCATGTTGCTGCGCTGAAAAATCATGATCCATGAGGTCACCGATGCGGCTACCAGGATCAGCATTACCAGTTGCACCACGACGCTGGCATTGCTGACCAGGCTCCACATGGAGGAATGGTCGACGACGTTAGCTTCCACGCTTTATCTCCTGCTCTGAGTGTGTACCCGCGCCGCTCACGCCGGCAAAGGCCGCGCGTAAAGCTTCGGGAATGGCCCGGGGTTTCAAACTATGGGTGCGCACACAGGCCACCAAAAACTGCCCTTCGCAGAGCAGCACATTATCCGCAGCCCGCCTGACCTGCTGTTTGAAGCGCAGGCTGACGCGGTTCAATTCGATGACATCGGCAGTCACCACCAGCTCGTCGTCCAGTCGCGCCGGCGCGTGGTAGCGCGCTTCGCTGGAATGCACGACGAATAACAGGTCCTCCCCTGCCAGCGCGGATTGGGCAAAACCCAGTTCCCGCAGCCGTTCGGTTCGAGCCCGTTCCATAAACTTGAGGTAATTGACGTAGTAAACGATGCCGCCGGCATCGGTGTCCTCGTAATAAACGCGACAGCGATGTGCGAACGACTCAAGCCCGTTTTGCGCGCGCATACTCTAGTGCTTACTCCTCGGGTTGCCAATCCGGCCAGGCAACTGTTTTTTCATTCTTGAACGCATTGACGCTCCAGGCGTGGTCTGGGACAGCACGAAGCGGAAAAAAGTCGGGATACAGAGCGGGCTCAATCGTCCACCGCATCGAGAAATTCGTCTACCACCGGCATCTCACCCATTCGTGTCGGGATGTTTAAGCCGAAGTGCAGATAAGCATGACGGGTCACCACGCGTCCGCGGGGCGTGCGCATGATATAGCCCTGCTGGATCAGGTACGGTTCCAGCACGTCCTCGATGGTGTGGCGCTCTTCGCTGATGGCGGCCGCCAGGCTGTCCACGCCCACCGGGCCACCGTCGAATTTCTCGATCATGGTCAGCAGCAGGCGCCGGTCCTGGTGGTCGAAGCCGCGCTCGTCGATGTCCAGCAGGTTCAAGGCCAGGTCGGCGATCGGCTTGGTAATGTGCCCCTTGGCCCGCACTTCGGCAAAGTCGCGGACCCGACGCAGGAGGCGGTTGGCGATCCGCGGCGTCCCCCGCGCCCGACGAGCGATCTCATAGGCGCCGTCAGGGTCCAGGGGCAGCCCGAGGATGCCCGCCGAGCGGCTGACAATCGTCGCCAGGTCGGCGTTGTTGTAGAACTCCAGGCGCTGGACGATACCGAACCGGTCGCGCAGCGGGTTGGTCAACATCCCGGCGCGGGTGGTGGCGCCCACCAGGGTAAAGGGTGGCAGGTCCAGCTTGATGGAGCGCGCCGCCGGCCCTTCGCCGATCATGATGTCGAGTTGGAAATCCTCCATGGCCGGGTACAACACTTCCTCGACGATCGGCGACAGCCGGTGGATTTCGTCGATGAACAGCACATCATGAGGCTCAAGATTGGTCAGCAGCGCCGCCAGGTCACCCGGCCGTTCGAGAACCGGGCCGGACGTGCTCTTGATCGACACGCCCATTTCCTGGGCAATGATGTTGGCCAGGGTGGTCTTGCCCAGGCCCGGCGGGCCGAAAATAAGTGTGTGGTCCAGCGACTCGCTGCGCCCGCGGGCCGCCTGGATGAACAGCTCCATCTGCTCGCGCACGGTCGGCTGGCCAATGTAATCGGCGAGGCTGACGGGACGAATCGCACGGTCCTGGATTTCCTCGCGGTCACGGGGCGCGCCCGTGGCGGCGATCAGACGATCGGCTTCAATCACTTAAATCATTCCCTTCAGGGCGCGGCGAATCATGTCTTCGGTACTCAAGCCTTTTTCCTTGATCGCGGAGATCGCCTTGCTGGCTTCCTGCGGCTTGTAGCCCAGGGAAATCAGCGCGGTGACCGCATCGTTTTCAGCGCTGACCGCCGGCATCGGCGCATCCGGCTGGTTCGGCACCAGGGCGAACATTGCCGGCACCGTTTCCCAGGCCTTGAAGCGATCCTTGAGCTCGACCAACAGGCGCTCGGCGGTTTTCTTGCCGACTCCCGGCACCTTGGTCAGCGCCGAGGTGTCCTGGGACTGCACGCAACGAATCAGTTCATCGACTTCCAGGCTGGACATCAAGGCCAGCGCCAGCTTCGGGCCGACGCCATTGAGCCGGATCAGCTCGCGAAAGAAATCCCGCTCGCGCTTGGCGAAGAAACCATAGAGTAACTGGGCATCTTCACGCACGACCAGATGAGTGTGCAGCGTCAGCGGCTCACCGACCGACGGCAAGCGATACAGGGTGGTCATGGGCACTTCCAGCTCATAACCGAGGCCGTTTACATCCAGAATCAGGTGCGGCGGCTGTTTTTCAGCCAGGGTGCCGCGCAAGCGTCCAATCACGTTTCAGATCCTTGGGCGTTGGCCAGCCCGCTGGCTGGCGAATAACAGCCCAGGCAGGAAGGCCGACGACACAGGCGCAACTTGCATGGGCTGATGAATGAATGCGCTGATGCTATCAGAGACGCAGGCGCCCGCCACGACTGCGTGCGCTTCCCAGACCATGAGGCAGCAGGCTGGAACGGGTATGCGCATGGCAAATGGCGATGGCCAGGGCGTCGGAGGCGTCGATCTGCGGCTTGCTGACCAGTTTCAACAGGTGCATCACCATCATCTGCACCTGTTCCTTGTTTGCCGCGCCGGTGCCTACCACGGCCTGCTTGACCTGGGTCGCGGTGTATTCGGCGATCTCCAGGTTTTCCTCGGCGCCGGCCACAATGGCCGCGCCGCGGGCCTGCCCCAGCTTCAGGGCGGAATCGGCGTTGCGGGCCATGAAGACCTTTTCGATGCCCATGGTCACCGGGCCGTAGGTCTGGATGACTTCGCGCACGCCGCGATAAACGATCTGCAAGCGCTCGTGCAACTCGCCCGCACCGGTGCGGATACAGCCGGAAGCAACGTACACGCAGCCACGCCCGGTATCGCGAACCACGCCGTAGCCGGTGATGCGCGAACCGGGGTCGATACCAAGGATTAAAGTCATAACGCCTGCGGCTTGAAGGAGGTTACCTGGAACGGTGGGAGCGAGCCTGCTCGCGAAGAGGCCGTCATATCCGACATCAAGGTCGGCCGACACACCGCATTCGCGAGCAGGCTCGCTCCCACCCTGGCACTCATGCTATTGGATAAAAACCATCAGCCCAGTTGCTCAGCCACCGACTCCGGAATATCGGCGTTGGAATAAACGTTCTGCACATCGTCCAGGTCTTCAAGCATGTCGATCAGCTTGAGCACCTTCTCGGCGCCTTCCAGGTCGAGTTCGGCACTGGTGGTCGGCTGCATGACGATTTCCGCGTCGACCGGTTTGAAACCGGCAGCTTCAAGGGCATTACGCACGGCATAGAAGCTGGCGAACGAGGTGAACACGTCGAACGAACCGTCTTCGTGGCTGACCACGTCATCGGCATCGGCTTCCAGCGCCGCTTCGGTCAGCGCATCTTCATCGATGCCTGGCGCGAAGCTGATCTGCCCCTTGCGCTCGAACAGATAAGCCACCGAACCGTCGGTCCCCAGGTTGCCACCGCATTTGCTGAAAGCATGGCGCACGGCCGCAGCGGTGCGGTTGCGGTTGTCGGTCATGCACTCGACCATGACCGCCACGCCGCCCGGGCCGTAGCCTTCATAGGTCAGCTCCTCGACGTTGTCGGCCTCGGTGGCGCCCGCGCCACGGGCAATGGCCCGGTCGATGATGTCGCGGCTCATGTTTGCGCCCAGCGCCTTGTCCAGCGCGAGGCGCAAGCGCGGATTGGAACCCGGATCGCCGCCACCCTGGCGGGCCGCGACCGTCAGCTCACGGATCCACTTGGTAAAGATCTTGCCCCTCTTGGCATCCTGACGTTCTTTGCGGTGCTTGATGTTCGCCCACTTGGAATGACCTGCCATAACTCGCTCCGGTTTTTCTTTGAAACATTGCCCGCCCCGCTTGCGCGGCAGCCAGCAATCGGAAATATCGACCCCAATGAAAAGGCGCATCCGAAGATGCGCCCTCAGGTGCCGGCCTTACTCAGCCTTTGGCTGTTCACGCAAACGGATATGCAACTCGCGCAGCGCCTTGGCATCCACCACGCCCGGAGCCTGGGTCATGACATCGGCCGCGCTCTGGGTTTTCGGGAATGCGATCACTTCGCGGATCGACTGGGCGCCGGTCATCAGCATCACCAGGCGATCCAGGCCGAAGGCCAGGCCACCGTGGGGCGGCGCACCGTACTTCAAAGCGTCCAGCAGGAAGCCGAACTTCTCTTCCTGCTCGGCTTCGCTGATACCCAGCAGACGGAACACTGCCTGTTGCATTTCCTTGCGATGGATACGGATCGAACCGCCGCCCAGCTCGGTGCCGTTGAGGACCATGTCGTAGGCACGGGACAATGCGCCGGCCGGGTTGGCCTCCAACTCTTCAGGCGAGCACTTCGGCGCGGTGAACGGGTGGTGCAAGGCAGAGAAGCTGCCGTCGTCGTTTTCCTCGAACATCGGGAAGTCGACGACCCACATCGGCGCCCACTCGCAAGTCAGCAGTTTCAGGTCGTGACCCAGCTTGATGCGCAGCGCGCCCAGGGCTTCGCTGACGATCTTGGCTTTGTCGGCGCCAAAGAACACGATGTCGCCATCGACCGCGCCCACGCGATCGAGGATCACGTTGAGGTTGGCTTCCGGGATGTTCTTGACGATCGGCGACTGCAGGCCGTCGATACCGGCGGCGCGCTCGTTGACCTTGATGTACGCCAGGCCCTTGGCACCGTAGATGCCGACGAACTTGGTGTAATCGTCGATCTGCTTGCGCGGCATGCTGGCGCCGCCTGGAACACGCAGGGCGGCGATACGGCATTTCGGATCGTTGGCCGGACCACTGAAGACCTTGAATTCGACTTCCTTGAGCTGGTCCGCGACGTCCACCAATTCCAGCGGGTTGCGCAGGTCAGGCTTGTCGGAACCGTAGCGACGCATGGCCTCTTCGAAGGTCATGTGCGGGAATTCGCCGAACTCAAGACCCAGCACTTCCCGGAACAGGTTGCGGATCATGCCCTCGGTCAGGCCCATGATGTCTTTTTCGTCGAGGAAGCTGGTCTCGATGTCGATCTGGGTGAATTCAGGCTGCCGGTCGGCACGCAGGTCTTCATCGCGGAAGCACTTGGCAATCTGGTAGTAGCGGTCGAACCCGGCCACCATCAGCAACTGCTTGAACAATTGTGGCGATTGCGGCAAGGCGAAGAAACTGCCGGGGTGGGTACGGCTCGGCACCAGGTAGTCGCGGGCGCCTTCCGGCGTGGCACGGGTCAGGATCGGCGTCTCGACGTCGAGGAAGCCGTTCTCGTCCAGGTAGTGACGGATGCTGGTGGTCATGCGCGAACGCAGGCGCAGCTTCTCGGCCATTTCCGGGCGACGCAGGTCGATGAAACGATAGCGCAGGCGGGTTTCCTCGCCTACGTCGGAATATTCGTTGAGTGGGAACGGCGGGGTTTCCGCTTCGTTCAGCACTTCCAGCTCGTAGCCCAGCACTTCGATCATGCCGGACGCCATGTTGGCGTTGCCGGCGCCGGCCGGACGCAGGCGCACCTTGCCGGTGATCTTGACCACGTATTCGCTGCGTACGCGGTCGGCGGTGGCGAAGGTTTCCGCGCGGTCGGGGTCGAACACTACCTGGGCCAGGCCTTCACGATCACGGATATCGAGGAAAATCACCCCGCCATGGTCACGGCGACGATGAACCCATCCGCAAAGAGTAACTTCCTGACCTTCCAGGCTTTCGTTCAGTTGGCCGCAATAATGGCTGCGCATCATGGTAGTGGTTTCACTTCTCGTAATTCGAAATTCGGTTGGAGGCCCTGCCGTGCAAGAACCCGCGCGTGTTCAACTCAGTCAGCCTTGTCGCCACCGGCCAGGTTCTTCTTGGCACCGGTCTTGAAGTCGGTTTCATACCAGCCGGTGCCGCCGAGGCGGAAACCTGGCATGGACAGCATCTTTTTCAGCTCCGGCGCCTGGCAGGCAGGGCAATCGACCAGCGGTGCCGCGCTGATTTTTTGAATGGCTTCCATCTGATGACCACAGGAAGCACATTGATAGTCGTACATCGGCATGGGGGTTGTCTCGGCAATCAGGTTATTCACGCAAAACCCGGGCTTTGCGGCAAAGAGCGGGATTATATCCATTAAATGCGGCCTGTGCAGCCGTAAGACCGCACAGGCGGTGAGAGGGCTAGGCCTCGCGATGATCGGTGCCCATATCCTTCAGGCTGTGCACCACGCAGACAACACGCACCAGCCCGCTGAAATTGCGCACGCCGCCGTGACGCAACTGCACCTCCCGATCCACATGGGAGAGCAAGGTACTGACGGAGCAACTGTTGAGCTGGGCCATATCGCCGAGAATATCCCAATAGACTTGCTCAAGGCGTAAACAGGTGGCGAACCCGTTAAGCCGGATGGAGCGGGCCAGGGGCCGGGCCAGTTGCATATCGAACCCACTGACGAACGGGTCGATGCTGACGGACTTGAGGCGCCCGCCTGCACCGCCCCTGGGTGCTTTTCCTTGAATCATACCGTTGACACTCCTTTGCCATACGAGCCTCAGTCAGGCCAAGCGGCCTGTGGCTCTATGGAAGCTCAACTCGAGCGCAAGCTCCAGATGACTTTTTGCCCATCAGCGTAGGAGATGACAACAGTAGCCCGAGGACGAATGACTCCGTCCTACCCCGGACCGCAGGCGATGATGCCAATGGCGGCACCATCACCCAATTGCGGATTACCGCTCGTCCAGCAGCGAACGCAGCATCCAGGCGGTTTTTTCATGAACCTGCATGCGCTGGGTCAGCAGGTCGGCGGTCGGCTCGTCGCTGACCTTGTCCAATAAAGGAAAGATGCCTCGGGCCGTACGTGTCACCGCCTCCTGGCCTTCGACCAGTTGCCGGATCATGTCCTCGGCGCCAGGCACGCCTTCCTCCTCCTTGATGGAAGACAGGCGCGCATACACCGAGTAGGCACCCGGCGCCGGAAAGCCCAGGGCACGGATCCGCTCGGCGATCAGGTCCACCGCCAGCGCCAGCTCGTTGTACTGCTCCTCGAACATCAAGTGCAGGGTACGGAACATCGGCCCGGTGACGTTCCAATGGAAATTATGGGTCTTGAGGTAAAGCACGTAGGTGTCCGACAACAGGCGCGAAAGCCCGTCGACGATGGACTTGCGATCTTCTTCGCTGATACCGATATCAATTGCCATGTGTTTGATCTCCTGACGGTGATGAATTCGACAGCGGCCATTGCACTCTAGCGGGTGTCGCCATCTGTAGCCTGCGACTAATCGCCAGCCCTCCTGAACCGACAAGCCGGGATGGCGGAGGGTTCCGGCGCAGCGGAAAATTCAAGCTCCTTTGCCGACCATCTTCAAGCGCCCCGCCGGCGCTTTTCGGCCGACGAACAGCGTGTCACGGGCCCGTAACGAGTTTGAGAAGGCCGGGGCTTTGCTGTTAAATAGGCAGTGTGTCGCTACGCCTATTTTTCCGGGCGTCGCGCATAGGCTGATTCGGGTACGTGTTCCTACGCCTCTCATTGTTCTGAAGCGAACCGCCCCCGACCAGCTCTTCCTTGTGATCTGTCTTAACCGTGAGCCAATCAAAATGTTGAAAATCGTCCACTTGCTAATGGGCGCAGCTGCCCTGCTGCTGTCCTTCATCCCTAGCCTGGGTTCCGAAGCCACACCTTACCTGCAACATCCCGACGCGCTGTACCTGGCCTTTTTCGGCCTGCTCAACCTGACCCTGGCACCCGTCATCCCTTACTGGAACAAAGGTCCACGTCATCAACTGCAAAACCTTGTCAGCGCCCTGCTGGTGCTGGCCGTCGCCCTGCAAACACTGACCCTGCTGGCGCCCATGCCGGAAATCGGCGGCCAACCCGCCATTCTTTCCAGCCTGGCCGCCGCGTTGCTCGCTGTGCTGCTGCACCTGGCCATCAGCTTCTACAAGAAGTCGTCGCCGGCCGCCGCGCCGCAGAACTACGACATGTCCAACCGTGATACCGGTACCGTGAAGTGGTTCAACACCTCCAAGGGGTTCGGCTTCATCTCCCGCGACTCCGGCGATGACATTTTTGTGCATTTCCGGGCCATTCGTGGCGAAGGCCATCGCGTCCTGGTCGAAGGCCAGCGCGTGGAGTTTTCCGTCATGCACCGTGACAAAGGCTTGCAGGCCGAAGATGTGATCGCCGCGCTGCCGCGCCGCTGATCCAGGCGTAAAAAAACCGCGATGCAGCCAGGCTGCTCGCGGTTTTTTATCGCCTGCCGTTCGGCCCCGGTCAGTAATGCGGTGGCGGCGCATCTTCTTCAAAAGATTCGAACTGGCCGGCCATTTCCTCCTGACGCTTGAGCAACGCCGCCATCTGCAGCTGCAGACGTTCGACAACTCGCTGCTGCTCCACCAGCACGTCGTTTAATGCCTGGATGGTGTCGTCCTGAAACGCCAGGCGGCTTTCAAGGTCGGTTACACGCTCTTCAAGGTTCATGGTTCAGCCCTCCAGGAACTTGAAATCATCGGTCAGGACCGCTCGCAAGCGTTCACGAATGACGCTTACCTGCCCGGCATCATAAGGCTGTGCCGGATGCTTGCCCCACACCGGCGCAGGCCATGCGGCATCCTCTCGCTTGCGCACGATCACATGCATGTGCAATTGACTGACAACGTTACCCAAGGTTGCAACATTCAATTTGTCGGCATCGAACGAGTCCTTGAGGGTTTCAGCCAGTGCCGTGGTTTCTTTCCACAACTGTTGTTGATCGGCGTCATCCAATTGAAACAATTCACTGATATTTTCCCGGCGCGGCACGAGAATGAACCACGGGTAATTGGAATCATTGGACAACAGCAAACGGCACAGCGGGAAATCGCCGATAGGCAATGTGTCTTGTTGCAGTCGTGGATCTAGGGCAAACACCGCGCGTACTCCTCGCTCATTGATCGATTGCGATCGAGCTGGCAGCCCGCAGGCCCGCCCGAGCACAGGAGGCCAGCATACCTGTGAATGCCGGAACGTTCACTGCGCACCGTCTTTGCGCACCAATACCGCGCACCGGTACTTTAACGGCGCACCTTAAGCTGAGCAGACACAAGCCCTGTGCGGTTTTCGTACAGCTGGAAGATTTTTTGCACCAAAACAGCACAATGCGTCTACGCTCTGTGCACGAAGCATCCGCGTTTTACCCACCGAAGGGGTGAACCGGTAACGTTTTTGGTTGTCCGGCGCGGTTTACCCGCTTCAAACATGGCAGCTGCCCAGCAGTCAACCCCATTTAAAACAAGGCCTTTGGAGCCCGGTTTCATGAGGTTTCACCGCAACCGCAGCTAAAATGTGAAAAAAATGTAAAAGAAAACCGGATTTGTGCATGCTTGTTGCATTCATCCCAACATCGTCTACAGGGTATCGCCGGAAGCGAAACCTGCAGGCTCGAAAATTAAAGTGGCAAGGCTGCCCTCAGGAGCATCAAGCGTAGCAACCAGGGACTCTTTACACCGATGGCGAACCCAATAGAACAACTCTGAAGTTGTCAGTTCGGACGCCTCGGTTCAGCTGAAATGCGACATGGATCGAGCCATTGGCGACATGGTCGTAAAGAAGCTGAAAGGTTGAATGGGCAAGTGTCGCCAAAGAATGTCGGCGTGATATAAGTTTGCGCCGACACAAAAAGAAAGAGCCGCCCAGATAAAAAAACAGGTGGGACGGCAGTACTCTTAAAACCAAAGGAGCAAATCACGATGCGCGTGATGAAGTGGAGCATGATCGCACTGGCCGTTGCTGCAGCAGCCAGTACTCAAATGGCTACGGCCGCACCTTTCGTAAGTGACCAGTCTGAAGCCAAAGGCTTTGTTGAAGACGCCAAGTTCGATTTGCTGCTGCGCAACTATTACTTCAACCGTGATAGGAAAGATGGCGCTACCGATCAGAAAGACTGGACCCAAGGCATCTGGGGCAACCTCAGCTCCGGCTACACCCAAGGCACAGTAGGCGTCGGCGTAGATGCATTCGGCTACCTGGCTTTGAAACTGGACGGCGGTGACGGCACTGGCGGCACCGGCAACATGAGCCGCGACGCCGATGGCGAAGTCAACGACAGCCAGGGCAAAGCCGGCGCAGCCATCAAGTTCCGCGTCTCCAAGACCGAGCTGAAAATCGGCGACATGCAGCCAAGCACCGCTCCAGTGTTTGCGGTTGGCGGCTCCCGTGTCCTGCCTCAGACTGCCAGCGGTTTCCAACTGCAGAGCAGCGAAGTCAAAGACCTTGACCTCGAAGCCGGTCACTTCTACTCGGGTACCAGCCAGGACCGTAACGCACGTGATGGCGGCCTGTGGGCTACCTACGCTGGCGTGGAAGCCAGCTCGATCGACTACGCAGGCGGCAAATATGCCATCAGCGAAAACCTGAGCGCATCGGTCTACGGCGCCCAGCTGGAAGATATCTGGAACCAGTACTACGGCAACCTGAACTACACCATCCCAATGGGTGGCGATCAGTCGCTGAACCTGGACGGTAACATCTACCGTACCTCCGACACTGGCAGCGCCAAGGCCGGTGACATCAGCAACACCACCTTCTCCCTGGCTGCGGCGTTCTCGTTCCTGAAAGCGCACACCGTTACTGTTGCCTTCCAGAAGGTCAACGGCGACACCCCGTTCGACTACATCGGTGTAGGTACCAACAACCGTGGCGGCGACTCGATCTTCCTCGCCAACTCCATCCAATACTCCGACTTCAACGCGCCTAACGAGAAATCTGCCCAGATCCGTTACGACATCAAGATGGCTGAGTACGGTGTTCCTGGTCTGAGCTTCATGACCCGTTACGTCAAAGGTTGGGACATCGACGGTACCAACACTCCTGCAGGCAGCCCTTACGCTGGTCTGTACGGTGAAGACGGCAAGCACAACGAAACCAACTTCGAAGCCAAGTACGTTGTTCAGTCTGGCCCGGCAAAAGATCTTTCCTTCCGTGTTCGTCAAGCCTGGCACTACGCTAACGCTGACGAAGGTGAAGGCGACATCAAAGAGTTCCGCCTGATCGTCGACTACCCGATTTCGGTTCTGTAATTGCCGAAAGTCAGTTTGCGGTAATCAAAAAAAGGCCCATCTTCGGATGGGCCTTTTTTATTGCGCTGAAGCTTGACCGGAAATCAAATCGGTCAGACCGATGCAGATTCCTGAACCACTCGGATCACACGCTGTGGAAACGGAATATCGATACCGGCATCTTTCAAGCGGTCACGCGCCTGTTCATTGAGCATGAACATCACGTTCCAGTAGTCCGCCGTCTTCACCCAGATGCGCAGCGAAACAGTGATCGAGCTGTCGCCCAAGGTGGAGATCACCGCCTCAGGTGCAGGATCGGTCAACACCCGTTCATCCTTGGCCAACTCCAGTAACACTTCCCGGGCCTTTTGCAGGTCAGCCTGGTAATCCACGCCCACGTCGAACACCACTTTGCGGGTCGGCTGGCGATTGGTGTTGGTAATGATGCCGTTCGACAGATTGCCGTTGGGCACGATGACCGTCTTGTTGTCACCGGTACGCAGGACCGTGTGGAAGATCTGGATGCTGTCGACCGTTCCGGCTACGCCTTGGGCCTCGATCCAGTCACCGATGCGAAACGGACGAAAGAGCAGGATCAGCACGCCGCCGGCGAAGTTCGCCAGGCTGCCTTGCAAGGCCAGGCCAATCGCCAGGCCTGCCGCACCGATGGCCGCGACGAAGGACGTGGTTTCCACACCAATCATCGAGGCGACGCTGACGATCAGCAGGATCTTCAGAATGATGTTTGCCAGGGTACTGATAAAGCCTTGCAGCGCGAGGTCGGCGTTACGCAGGGCCAGCAGCGCCCCGAGCTTCTGGGTGACCTTGTTGATCAGCCACCAGCCGATGGCCAGGGTGACAATTGCCAGCAACACGCGGCTGCCGTACTCCATGATCATCGGTATCCAGGCCTGGGAGGCCTTGACCAGGTGATCTACTTCAGCGTTCAAGTCCATCTAATTCTCCTTTGTTCCTGTTGCACGCGGTTGTGGCTAGGGGGCTTGCTCCCGCTTGGGGGCGCAGCACCCACCAAAGGGGCCGCTACGCAGCCCAGCGGGAGCAAGCTCCCTCGCCACAGTGGTTCCCTATAACCGAGGGGTCAATCGCGGAAGTTGTTGAACTGCAGCGGCATGCCGAATTCCTTGCCCCGCAGCGCGGCGATGGCTTCTTGCAGGTCGTCACGTTTCTTGCCAGTGACACGCACCTGCTCGCCCTGGATGGCGGCCTGGACCTTGAGCTTGGCGTCCTTGATATGAGCGACGATTTTCTTGGCCAGTTCCTTGTCGATGCCTTCCTTGAGCACGGCTTCCTGCTTCATCAGCTTGCCGGAGGCGTAGGCATCCTTGACCTCAAGGCATTGCACGTCGATCTTGCGCTTGACCAGCGCCAGCTTGAGGATCTCGATCATCGCCTCGAGCTGGAAATCGGCCTCGGCGGTCAGGTTGACGGTCAGGTCCTTTTCCTTGAACTCGAAACTGCCCTTGCCCTTGAGGTCATACCGACGGTCGAGTTCCTTGACGGCGTTTTCAACGGCGTTGGTGACTTCGTGCTTGTCCAGTTCGGATACCACGTCGAATGACGGCATGTAGTGTTCTCCAAATAAAAAGGCGCGCTCATGACAAAGGCGCGCACTTGGCTTGTGGTTGAAATCGGGCTCATTATAACGGGTCTTTTCCCGTCGTTACCGCGAGCGCCTCAGATGCCTGCGCCAAACCGAGTAAAAAACTGATGTCCACCACCTGGCACGTCCTGGGCGCCGGCAGCCTCGGCACCTTGTGGGCGACGCGCCTGGCCCGGGCCGGCCTGCCGGTGCGGCTGGTGTTGCGCAATGAACAGCGGCTGCAGGCTTACCGGGAGGCCGGAGGGCTGACGCTGGTGGAACAAGGCCAGGCGCAGTGTTACCCGGTGCCAGGCGAAACCGCGCAGGGCCTCGAACCGATAAAACGCTTGCTGCTGGCCTGCAAGGCTTATGACGCGGAGGCGGCTGTGGCTTCGGTCGCCCATCGCCTGGATGGCGAGAGCGAACTGATCCTGCTGCAGAACGGCCTCGGCAGCCAGGACGCCGTGGCGAACCGCGTCCCCCAGGCCCGCTGTATCAGCGCCTCCAGCACCGAAGGCGCGTTTCGCGACGGTGACTGGCGCGTGGTGTTCGCCGGCCACGGCTACACCTGGCTGGGCGACCCCGCCCAGCCGGTGGCGCCGGTCTGGCTGGATGACCTGGGCATGGCCGGCATTCCCCACCAGTGGAGCGCCGACATCCTCACCCGCCTGTGGCGCAAACTGGCGCTCAACTGCGCAATCAACCCACTGACGGTACTGCATCAATGCAAGAACGGTGGCTTGCAGGAACACCGCTGCGAAGTGGCAACCCTTTGTGCGGAGCTCGCCGATCTGCTCGAACGCTGCGGCCAGCCGGCGGCGGCCGAGGATTTACAGTCGGAGGTGGAACGGGTGATCCAGGCCACAGCCGCCAACTATTCCTCCATGTACCAGGACGTTGCCAACCGGCGACGTACCGAAATCGGCTATCTGCTCGGCCATGCCTGCGCCGTCGCGCGGCGCCATGACGTGGCGGTGCCGCATCTTGAACAGATGCGCCAGCGCCTGATTGCCCACTTGGACAACCTCGGATTGCCCAGCGACTGAGCAGCGGCTACGCTGGCCCTCGTGTTCCCTTTCAGCGACGAGTCAGATGCCATTGCGCCAGCGCCTTGAAAATCTCCCGGTCGGCCAGAAACTGCTGGCGGCCCTGTTGGTATTGTTGACCACGGTTCTGCTGGTGGCCAACCTGACCTTCATCAGCGCGGCCTATTACATTTCCCAGGAAAGCATGGCGCCTCAGGCCTTGCAGACCATCGGCCGACTGGTAGCCAACCCGAGCCTGATCTCCGACGCGTTGCAATCGCCGCAAAGCGCCAAGCGTCTGCTCGATGAACTCAACAGCTATGCGCCGCTGCGGGCAGCGGCACTGTATGACGGTGACGGCGTACGCCTGGCCCAGTTGCAACAGGGCGAGAAACTCAAGTTGCCGGACCATTTCCGTCATGTGCAGGCGTGGCAGGCCGGGGAGTTTCGCAGCAACCAGGTCATTACCCTGCCCCGCCCCGGCACGGCGCCCGGCCATCTCCTGCTGGTGGCTAGCAGCGAACTGCCCACCGCGTTCTACACCGGCACCCTGACGGCCAGCCTGGGCATCCTGATTTTCAGCGTGCTGTTGTGGCTGGTCATTGCCCAGCAGATCAAGCGGCTGATCACCCAGCCGATCCATCAGCTCGAAGAGTTGTCGCGCCAGGTCACCCGCGAAGAAAACTATTCCCTGCGCGCCGCCCGGGGCAACCACGACGAAATCGGCAGCCTGGCCGAGGCGTTCAACACCATGCTCTCGCGGATCGAAGCCCGGGAACAGCAGCTCAAGCGCGCGCGGGACGATTCCCAGGCCGCCTACGACCAGGCCCAGGGCCTGGCGGAAGAAACCCGTCACACCAACCGCAAGCTGGAGCTGGAAGTCCAGGTCCGCAGCAAGATCGAGAAAAAACTCACCGGCTTCCAGAACTACCTCAACAGCATCATCGACTCCATGCCGTCGGCGCTGATTGCCCTCGACGAACAGCTCTATGTCACGCAATGGAACCAGGAGGCCAGCGCCCTTTCCGGCACCCGGCTGGATGAGGCGCTGAACCAGCCGATTTTCCTCGCCTTCGAGCCGCTCAAGCCGTACCTGCCGCAGCTCAAGCAGACGGTGGAACAGCACACAGTGGCCAAGATCGAGCGCGTCACCTGGACCAAGGACGATGAAGCCCGGCATTACGCCCTGACTTTCTATCCTTTGATGGGCGGTGCCGGGCGCGGCGTGGTGATCCGCATCGATGACATCACCCAGCGCCTGTCGCTGGAGGAAATGATGGTGCAATCGGAAAAAATGCTCTCGGTAGGCGGCCTCGCGGCGGGCATGGCCCATGAGATCAATAATCCGCTGGGGGCGATCCTGCACAACGTGCAGAATATTCGCCGACGCCTGTCTGCGGAATTGCCGAAGAACCTTGAGCAGGCCGAGCAGTTGGGGATCGATTTACCGGTGGTCAACCGCTACCTGGAAAGCCGGGAGATCCCGCAATTGCTCGATGGCATCCAGCAGGCCGGCGCCCGGGCAGCGAAAATCGTCACCCACATGCTCAGCTTCAGCCGCCGCAGCACAAGGCAGATGGCGCCTTGCGACCTGCCGGCACTCATCGACCAGGCCGTGGAAATTGCCGGTAACGACTTCGACCTGGCGATCGGTTTCGACTTCAAGGGCCAGGCGATCATCCGCCAGTTTGACCCGAACCTCGGCCCGGTGCCCGGCACCGCCAACGAACTGGAGCAGGTATTGCTCAACCTGCTGAAAAACGCCGCCCAGGCCATCCATCAACGCCAGGACGACAGCGAGCCCGGCCGTATCATCCTGCGTACACGGCTGAATCCGCCGTGGGCGGAAATCCAGGTCGAGGACAACGGCATCGGCATGAGCGAGAACGTGCGCAAGCGTACCTTCGAGCCGTTCTTCACCACCAAGGAGATCGGCCAGGGCACCGGGCTCGGATTGTCGGTGTCGTATTTCATCATCACCAACAACCACAAGGGCCAGATGGAAGTGCAATCAGCGCCGGGCCAAGGCACTTGCTTCACCCTGCGCCTGCCACTGGCGGGCACTTCGATGGTGGCGCAAGAACACAAGCAAGTGGAGCGCTGAACATGGGTTTTCGTCTGTCGAAGATTTACACCCGTACCGGGGACAAAGGTGAAACCGGACTGGGGGATGGTCGCCGGGTGGCGAAGGATCATCCGCGGATCGAGGCCATCGGCGAAGTGGATACGCTGAACAGCCAACTGGGCTTGTTGCTGGCCGGGCTTGCCGCCGAAACGGAACGGTGCCCGGCGTTAAAGGAAGTAACCGAGATACTGACGCCTTGTCAGCATCGGCTGTTCGACCTGGGCGGCGAGCTGGCGATGCCGGCCTATCAGGCCCTGAACGATGCAGAAGTGGCGCGCCTGGAAGCGGCCATCGATGTATGGAATGAAGAGTTGGGGCCGCTGGAGAATTTCATCCTGCCCGGCGGCTCGACCCTGATCGCCCAGGCCCATGTGTGCCGCAGTCTGGCCCGTAGCGCCGAGCGCCGTTGCCAACAGTTGAACGCAGTGGAACCACTGGCCGGGCCGGGGCTGGCGTATATCAATCGGTTGTCGGACCTGCTGTTCGTGGCGGCGCGGGTCATCGCCCGGCGCCAGGGTGTGGCGGAAGTGCTTTGGGAGGCGGCGGCAAAGCCTGGGAGTTGAAGCATAGGCGCCTGTCAGGGCCTCTTCGCGAGCAGGCTCGCTCCCACAGAGGTTTTGTGAACGCCGAAATCCAGTGTGGGAGCGAGCCTGCTCGCGAAGCGGCCACCAGACACACCCACAGAATCAAGCGTCAGGCCAGAACGCCCGAATCCCTGCCACCCCTTGCGCCCCGGCTTCCCAGGCTTTCTGCCGCTGATCGGGGCCTACCCCGCCCAACAGATACACCGGCCTGTCGAACCCCTCGATCAGTCGCGCAGCCTCTTCCCACCCCAATGGCTGCGCATCGGGATGGGTCTGGGTCGGTTGCACGGGGGACAACGTCACGAAATCCACGCCCATCTGCTGAGCCAGGGAGAGTTCCTCGGCGTTGTGGCACGAGGCCGCCAGCCAGCGGTCGGTGCCGAACGGTCGCCCCGCCGCCGCATGCTTGCGCAGTTGCGCGGCGGTGATATGCCAGCCGGCAGACGGAAAGTCACCCAGCCATTCGAACGGGCCCTTGAGCATCAATTGCGCCTTGCCGGCACACAGCCCCACCGCGTCCACCGCCAGGTCACGGTATTGCGGGTCGTAACCGTTGGGCGCGCGCAGTTGCAGCAGCTTGATCCCGCCAGCAACAGCCTTTTGAATGCCACGCAGCAAGGCGGGCGTTTCAAGGCCTTCAGGGGTGATCAGGTACTCGCCCGGCAAACGGGCCGCCGCGACGATCGGCTGATTGGCCGCTGGAAACTCGTAGTTGGTCAATTCACGGGCCGTCACCCAGGCAAGCGGCTGGCCTTCGGCGCCATGGGGCTCGCCGCTGAACGCCGAGACTTCCCAGACATCCAGCAACACCTGCTTGTCCGGATAATCGTGGCGCACCTTGATCAGTGGCCGGGCAGCGCTGACGACAATGCCCAACTCTTCGAGAAGCTCCCGGGCCAGGGCCGTTTCGACCGACTCATCAGCCTCGACCTTGCCCCCCGGAAACTCCCACAGGCCGCCCTGGTGCTGGGAATCGGCCCGGCGGGCAATCAGGATTCTGCCGGCGGCGTCGCGAATGACTGCCGCCGCTACATGTACGCGTTTCACCGGGCGATTTCCTCCAGGCCAGCTTGCTGCCATGCTTTGAAGGCCGGCCATTGATAAAGGGTTTCAACGTAGGCCGCGTCGACTTCCGGCAGTTTCACCTGGTAGGTGCGCAAGCGCACGGCAATCGGCGCAAAAAATACGTCAGCCAGGCTCAGGGTACCAAACAGGTAGGGACCGGCTTCGGTAGCCGCCGCGCGGCACTCTGCCCACAACGCCAGCATCCGCTGGATTTCCGCCTGCACATCCGCCGGAATCGGTGACAACGGCGCATCGCGGCCCAGGTCGAACGGCATGTGGGTGCGGATGGCAAAAAAACCACTGTGCATCTGTGCACAGGCCGAACGAGCCTGGGCCCGTGCCGCTACATCCTTGGGCCAGAGACCGGCCTCGGGAAACTGCTCGGCCAAGTACTCGGCAATGGCCAGGGAGTCGGCGATCACGCCGAACTCGGTCTTGAGCAGCGGGACCTTGGCCGTGGCCGAATACTTCAGCAGTTTTTCGCGGGTGTCGGGCTGGCCGAGCCTGACCAGTTCTTCGGTGTACTTCGCGCCGGTCAACGACAGGGCCAGCGCGCCCCGCAGGGACCAGGATGAAGCTCGTTTATCGCCGATGATCAGGTGCAGGCTCATTTGGATTCCTTTCTTGTGGTTCTGGGGGTGTTTGTACTGCCGCCTTCGCGAGCAGGCTCGCTCCCACACTGAATCTGCGGCGTCACAGAATCCCTGTGGGAGCGAGCCTGCTCGCGAATGGAACGACTCGGTTTTAAGTCCGATACTCAGCGTTGATCTTGACGTACTCGTGGGACAGATCGGTGGTCCAGATCGTTTCGCTGCAATCGCCACGCCCCAGCTCGATGCGGATGGTGATTTCCTCCTGCTGCATCACCGCCGCGCCCTGCGCCTCGGTGTAGGTCGTCGCCCGGGCGCCCTGGCTGGCGATGCAGACATCACCGAGGAAGACGTCGATCTTGCTCACGTCCAGCTCAGGCACCCCGGCGCGGCCGACAGCGGCGAGAATACGACCCCAATTCGGGTCGGAAGCAAACAGTGCGGTCTTGATCAGCGGCGAATGCGCCACGGTATAACCGACGTCCAGGCATTCCTGGTGATTACCACCACCGTTGACCTGTACGGTGACGAACTTGGTCGCGCCTTCGCCGTCACGGACGATGGCCTGGGCCACTTCCATGCACACCTCGAACACCGCCTGTTTCAGCGCCGCGAACAGCGGACCGCTGGCTTCGGTGATCTCCGGCAGGTTGGCCTTGCCGGTGGCGATCAGCATGCAGCAGTCGTTGGTCGAAGTGTCGCCGTCGATGGTGATGCGGTTGAAGGACTTGTTGGCGCCGTCGAGCATCAGGTCCTGCAACACCTGGCGGGAGACCTTGGCGTCGGTGGCGATGTAACCGAGCATGGTCGCCATGTTCGGGCGGATCATGCCGGCGCCTTTGCTGATGCCGGTCACGGTCACGGTTACACCGTCGTGCTGGAACTGGCGGCTCGCGCCCTTGGGCAGGGTGTCGGTGGTCATGATGCCGGTGGCGGCCGCGGCCCAGTTGTTTTCCGAGAGGTCATCAAGGGCGGCTTGCAGCGCGCCTTCGATTTTTTCGACCGGCAGCGGTTCGCCGATCACACCCGTGGAGTACGGCAGCACCTGGCTGGCGTCGACACCGGTCAGTTCAGCCAGCCTGGCGCAGGTGCGCTCGGCGGCGGCCAGGCCTGGCGCGCCGGTGCCGGCGTTGGCGTTACCGGTGTTGGTCAGCAGGTAACGCACCGGCCCTTGCACGCGTTGCTTGGCCAGGATCACCGGCGCGGCACAAAACGCATTGAGCGTGAACACGCCGGCTACCGTCGAGCCCTCGGCGCAACGCATGACCACCACATCCTTGCGCCCGGGACGCTTGATGCCCGCCGAGGCGATACCAAGTTCAAAACCGGCAACCGGGTGCAACGTTGGCAACGGACCAAGACCAACAGCCATGAATGCGCTCCTTATAAAATTATTTCAGCACCGCCTTCATCAAGACGGCGAATCAAATGGCAAAACGCCGCGACAAGAGACTCTTGTCGCGGCGCGGGTCGCTCAGCGTTGAAACGGGTTTATTGGATCTGCCCGTGGCAATGCTTGTATTTCTTGCCCGAGCCGCAATAGCACAGCTCGTTTCGGCCCAGTTTCTGCTCGTTGCGTACCGGTGCGGTGGCCAGTGCCACGTCCACATCGACGCCCTCTTCCATCGCCTGGACCACTTCCAGGCCCGGAGCTTCGGCGTGCTCGAACTGCATGCGCGCGGCCAGGGCTTCGGCCTCCTGGCGCAGGCGGGCTTCTTCTTCGACCGGATCTTCGCGGCGAACCTGAACGTGGGACAGGACCCGGATCGAGTCGCGCTTGATCGAATCCAGCAGCTCGGAGAACAGCGTGTAGGACTCGCGCTTGTATTCCTGCTTCGGATTCTTCTGCGCGTAGCCACGCAAGTGGATACCGTGGCGCAGGTGATCCATGGTCGACAGATGGTCTTTCCACAGGTCGTCCAGCACCCGCAGCACGATTTGCTTCTCGAACGAGCGCAGCGCTTCGGCGCCGGCCTGGTCTTCTTTCTCGTTGTACGCGGCGATCAGTTCGGTCAGAAGTTTCTCGCGCAGCGTTTCTTCGTAGAGGTGATCGTCCTCGTCGAGCCACTGCTGGATCGGCAACGACACGCCGAAATCACTGCGCAGGGAGGCTTCCAGACCAGCAACGTCCCACTGCTCCGGAAGCGACTGCGGCGGAATGTGTGCGCTGACAGTGGCGTCGAGCACTTCGCGGCGGAAATCGGCGATGGTTTCGCCAATGTCGTCTGCGGCCAACAGGCTGTTGCGCATGTGATAGATCACTTTGCGCTGCTCGTTGTTGACGTCGTCGAATTCAAGCAACTGCTTGCGGATGTCGAAGTTGCGGCCCTCGACCTTGCGCTGCGCCTTCTCGATGGCGTTGGTCACCATGCGGTGCTCGATCGCCTCGCCCGGCTGCATGCCCAGGGCCTTCATGAAATTCTTCACCCGATCAGAGGCGAAGATGCGCATCAGGCTGTCTTCCAGGGACAGGTAGAAGCGGCTGGAGCCGGCGTCGCCCTGGCGACCGGCACGGCCACGCAGCTGGTTGTCGATACGGCGCGATTCGTGACGCTCGGACGCGATCACCTGCAAGCCACCGGATTCGAGCACCTGCTGGTGACGCTTCTGCCAGTCGGCCTTGATCTGCGCGATCTGCTCGGGGGTCGGGTTTTCCAGCGAAGCCACTTCGACTTCCCAGTTGCCGCCCAGCAGGATGTCGGTACCACGGCCGGCCATGTTGGTGGCGATGGTCAACGCACCCGGGCGACCGGCCTGGGCGATAATCTCGGCTTCCTTCTCGTGGAACTTGGCATTGAGGACCTTGTGCTCGATACCTTCCTTGGCGAGCAAGGCGGACATGTGCTCGGAGGTCTCGATGGTCGCGGTACCCACCAGGATCGGACGGCCCTGGGCCATGCCTTCCTTGATGTCGTTGATGATCGCCGCGTATTTCTCTTCGGCGGTCAGGAACACCAGATCGTTGTAGTCCTTGCGCGCCAGCGGCTTGTTCGGCGGAATCACCACCACTTGCAGGCCGTAGATCTGGTGGAATTCGAACGCTTCGGTGTCGGCGGTACCGGTCATGCCGGACAGTTTGTTGTACAGGCGGAAGTAGTTCTGGAACGTGGTCGAGGCCAGGGTCTGGCTCTCGGCCTGGATGTTCAGGCCTTCCTTCGCTTCGATGGCCTGGTGCAGGCCTTCGGACAGGCGACGGCCCGGCATGGTGCGGCCGGTGTGTTCGTCAACCAGTACGACCTGGCCGTCCTGGACGATGTATTCGACGTTGCGATGGAACAGCTTGTGGGCACGCAGGCCGGCGTAGACGTGGGTCAGCAGGCCCAGGTTATGGGCCGAGTAGAGGCTTTCGCCTTCAGCCAGCAGGCCGACGCGGGTCAGCATCTCTTCGATGAACTGGTGGCCGGATTCGTTGAGCTCGACCTGGCGGGTCTTCTCGTCGACGGTGTAGTGGCCGGGCTGGGTCACTTCGCCTTCGACTTCTTCGACGTGCAGCTGGAGCTGCGGGATCAGCTTGTTGATCTCGATGTACAGCTTGGAGCTGTCTTCGGCCTGGCCGGAAATGATCAGCGGCGTACGGGCTTCGTCGATGAGGATGGAGTCGACTTCGTCGATCACGGCAAAGTTGAGTTCGCGCTGGAATTTTTCTTCCATGCTGAACGCCATGTTGTCGCGCAGGTAGTCGAAACCGAATTCGTTGTTGGTGCCGTAGGTGATGTCCGAGGCGTAGGCCGCGCGCTTCTCTTCCGGCGGCTGGAACGGCGTGACCACGCCGACCGTCAGGCCGAGGAATTCATAGAGCGGGCGCATCCAGTTGGCGTCGCGGCGGGCCAGGTAGTCGTTGACCGTCACCACGTGCACGCCGTTGCCAGACAGTGCGTTGAGATATACCGCCAGGGTCGCCACCAGGGTCTTGCCCTCACCGGTGCGCATTTCGGCGATCTTGCCTTCGTGCAAGGTCATGCCGCCGATCAACTGGACGTCGAAGTGGCGCATGCCCATGACCCGCTTGCCGGCTTCACGGCAGACCGCGAAAGCTTCGGGCAGGATCTGGTCAAGGGTCTCGCCCTTGGCGATGCGGTCCTTGAATTCGGCGGTCTTGGCGCGTAACTGATCGTCCGAAAGGGCCACCATTTGCTCTTCGAAGGCATTGACGATCTGTACCGTCTTGAGCATGCGTTTGACTTCACGCTCGTTCTTGCTTCCAAAAAGTTTCTTTAACAAAGGCGCAAACATATCGGCAGGATCTTCCACACTAAAGGGATGGAGGGCGGCCCCATGAGTCGCCCGTGCAGCCCTCATGGCCGCATGCGAACGAGCATTCTACCCGGAAACGATGGAGAGGAAAGTGGCGTTATTCCACGATGCTGGCACAGCGCTGTGACGGGGCCTCCCTAAAATAAGGGCTTTTGCGCGAACTTCAACCCACAAAACGCAGAAGTTACTCATTGATTATGCGAGTAAAAGCCACCGGGCGGCAGGGCTCGGGCGTATCTGGCGCTTTCTGCTACCATGGCGCCTTTGTCACTTGCGGTAATCAACCATGGCCTTTCGCCCTCTTCCAGCCAAGGCGCCCGCCGTTCTGCTGCGCGAAGCCAAGCCGCTGAAAGCCATCTTCGGCCACGCCAGACGCCTGGGGCACCTGCAGCGCCTGCTCGACAGCCAGCTACAGCCCGCTGCGCGCGAGCATTGTCACGTAGCGTCCTGGCGGGAAGGCAGTTTGTTGCTGATCGTCACCGACGGTCACTGGGCCACGCGCCTGCGCTACCAGCAAAAGCGCCTGCTGCGCCAATTGCAGGCATTCGAGGAGTTCGCCAACCTGACGCGAATCCTGTTCAAGGTCCAGCCGCCCACGGTGCAAGTCGGCGCCAAGGGTCATACGCTGGATCTGTCCACCGACGCTGCTGCCACCATCCAGGCCACGGCCGATGGCATCAGCGACCCCAACCTGCGGGCAGCCCTGGAGCGATTGGCGGCCCATGCGCGGCCCAAGGATTGAGATTTTTTTCGGCTGTTGAATAGCCTTCGCGGGCAAGCCCGCTCCCACAATGGATCTGCATGAGGCACAAGATTTGCGCGCGCAGGAGATCTCCTGTGGGAGCGAGCCTGCTCGCGAAGGGAGCGATTCGGTTTCTGCCTACCGCCGCTTGCTGCCCCCCAGCAACGACCCCATCAACCCACGCACCAACTGCCGGCCCAACTGATTGGCCGCCTGGCGCATCGCCGATTTCAGCGCCTGGCCGGCCGCGGTGCCGAGGAATTCCCCGGCCTTTTCGGTGAAGCTCGGTTCCTCGGTCGCCGGTTTGCCTGGCGCGGCTTCGGCCTGCGGCTCCAGCCCCTTGCGCCCCATCAGCACTTCATAGGCCGACTCGCGGTCGATGGGTTTGTCATAACGGCCCTGCAACGGTGAGCTGGCGATCAGCCCGGCACGCTCGGCCGCGGTCAACGGCCCGATGCGCGACTGCGGCGGCGCCACCAGCACACGCTGGACCATTTCCGGCGTGCCTTTTTCCTGCAAGGTGCCGACCAACGCTTCACCGATGCCCAGCTCGGTCAGCACCGCCAGGGCATCGAATTGCGGATTTGGTCGAAAACCGTCAGCCACCGCCCGCAGGGATTTCTGTTCCTTGGCGGTGAACGCCCGCAGACCATGCTGGATGCGCAACCCCAGCTGCGCGAGCACGTCGTCCGGCAGATCGCCCGGCGACTGGGTGACAAAATACACCCCGACGCCCTTGGAGCGGATCAGCCGCACCACTTGTTCCAGGCGCTCTTGCAATGCCTTGGGCGTGCCGGCGAACAACAAATGTGCCTCATCGAAAAACAACGCCAGCAAGGGTTTGTCCGCATCGCCGCGCTCGGGCAGTTGCTCGAACAGCTCGGCCAGCAGCCACAGCAGGAATGTCGCGTAGACTTTCGGCGCTTCATGGACCAGGCGACTGGCGTCCAGCAGATGAATGCGCCCACGGCCGTCACTGGCCGGTTGCAGGATGTCTTCAAGCTGCAACGCCGGTTCGCCGAACAAGGCGTCCGCGCCCTGCTGTTCCAGGGTGGACAGTCGGCGCATCAAGGCCTGGCTGGAACCGGTGGTCATCAGGGCCGCGTCGTCCCCGAGCAATTCAGGGTTGTCCTTGAGGTGATTGAGCAGCGCCTTCAGGTCCTTGAGGTCGAGCAGCAACAGGCCCTCGCGGTCGGCGACCTTGAACGCCGCATACAACGCCGCTTGCTGGCTGTCCGTCAGTTCCAGCAGGCTGCCGAGCAACAACGGGCCCATTTCACTCAACGTCGTGCGCAGCGGATGACCGGACTGGCCGTGGATATCCCACAAGGTCACCGGATAGGCCTGGGGCTCATGGCCGAGCCAGGGCATGCCGGCGATGCGCTCGGCGATCTTGCCTTGGGGATTGCCGGCGGCGCCGAGGCCGCACAGGTCACCCTTGATGTCCGCCGCGAACACCGCCACGCCGGCATCGCTGAACATCTCGGCCAGGCGCTGCAAGGTGACGGTCTTGCCGGTGCCGGTGGCGCCCGCCACCAGCCCATGACGATTGGCCAGGCGCATGGCCTGGGCGACAGGTTGGCCGGCCAGGTCGGCCCCGATAACGAGTTGCGATGAATCAGGCATTTGGTCACCTGTGGGTTTGCGGTATGACGCCATTTTGCGCGCTTATATAAAAGCATGCCCAGTGCAATAAGGCCCGAGCGGCAGAATAATAGCCTGCAACCAGCACTGGCCCCTTCGCGAGCAGGCTCGCTCCCACAATTTGGGCCTATGTTGAACACAGAACCCTGTGGGAGCGAGCCTGCTCGCGAAGAGTCCCCGACAACGCATTCCTTTACTGCACCCAACCCCAACCGAACATCTATTCTTACCCAAGGTCAACAAGGGGAGAACACAGACCGGAGGGATGTTCATCGTGCATATAGCGGACATAACCATGTTCTACGCCCCCGCCAGCGGAGGTGTACGCACTTATCTGGATGCCAAGCACCGGCGCCTGGGCAATCGGCCGGGTATTCGCCACAGCCTTCTGATCCCCGGCGCGCATTTGAGCGAGCAGGATGGGATCTACAAGGTCCCGGCCCCTCCGCTGCCCTTTGGCAAGGGCTACCGCTTCCCGCTGCGCCTGGCCCCTTGGCGTAACGTCCTGCGCGACTTGCAGCCCGACCTGATCGAGGTCGGCGACCCTTACCTGACCGCCTGGGCGGCACTGGATGCCCGGCGACAGCTGGACGTGCCCGTGATCGGCTTTTATCACTCCGACCTGCCGTTGTTGGTAAGCAACCGCATGGGCAACTGGTTCACGCCCAATATCGAAGCCTATGTCAGCAAACTGTACGGCAACTTCGACCGGGTGCTCGCGCCGAGCCAGGTCATGGCCGACAAACTCACCGGGCTTGGGGTCAAAAATGTCTACGTGCAGCCGTTGGGGGTAGACCTGCAGACCTTCAATCCCGCCGCTCGCGACCCGGAACTGCGGGCCGAACTCGGCATCGCCGAAGACGCGCGCCTGCTGATTTTCGCCGGTCGCGGCTCCAAGGAAAAAAACCTGCCGGTGCTGCTCAAATGCATGCAACGCCTGGGCGAACGCTATCACCTGCTGCTGGTGGGCTCTTCGATGCCAGCCGTGGTGCCGGACAACGTCACGGTGATCGACGAATTCTGCCCGGCTGCGCAAGTCGCCCGGCTGATGGCCAGCGCCGACGCCCTGCTGCACGCAGGCGACCAGGAAACCTTCGGCCTGGTAATCCTCGAAGCGATGGCCAGCGGCATCCCGGTGGTAGCGGTCGCGGCAGGCGCCTTCAATGAAATCGTCCACGAGGACTGTGGCCTGCTGTGCGCGCCCGACAATCCACAGGCGATGGCCAATGCCGTTCGGCAACTGTTCGCCGAAGGCTGCCAGCAGCGCGGCGTAAAAGCTCGCCGGCATGTAGAACGTCATTACGCCTGGGATTCGGTGGTCAACAGTCTGTTGGGCCACTATTACAGCGTGCTCGGCGCAGAAATGCCCCTGCTGGCCAATGGTTGAGCCGAGGCCCATGTCGATGACCGCTCAATCCAGCCTGCTGCTGGTGCTGCACGATGTCGCACCGCAAACCTGGCCCGACTACCAGCCCTTCGTCGAAGCCGTCGACGCCCTCGGCCAGGTGCCGATGACCTGGCTGGTGGTGCCGGACTTCCACCACGCCAACGCGCTCGACGGACATCCCGGCTTCCGGCGCATGCTCGACAGCCGGGTCGAACGCGGCGATGAACTGGTGCTGCATGGTTATTACCACTGTGATGACGGTCCGCCGGCGCTCCATCCCAAGGACTGGTTCATGCGCCGGGTTTATACCCATGAAGGGGAGTTCTACGGTCTGTCCGAGGAAGCGGCCCTCGCCCGCCTTCGCGCCGGCATCGAAATCTTTCAGCGCTACCAGTGGCCGCTGGAAGGCTTCGTCGCGCCGGCCTGGCTGATGAGCGAGGGCACGCGCCAGGCCTTGCGCCAGTTGCCGTTGAGTTATACCAGCGACACCCAGCACCTCTACCGCTTGCCGGAGTTCACCCCGATCGATGCCCCGGGGCTGGTTTGGAGCGCCCGCAGCGCCTGGCGTCGAGGCCTGTCAAAAGTCATCAGCGACCGGCGTGAACAGCGCTGGCGCCAGGCACCGGTCATTCGCCTGGGCCTGCACCCGGTAGACATGCGCCACGGATTTTCCCGCAACTACTGGCTGCGAACCCTGGAGCGCCTGCTTGAGGACGGGCGCGTGCCGATGACCAAGATCGACTGGCTGGCGTCACTGCGCCAGCCAGTCAGCAGTGCCGCATGAAACGGCTGGTCTGGTTAGGCGCCGCCCTGTTGATTGCGGTATTGGTCCCGATGCTCGTGGGCGGCGGGGAAATGTGGTCGCGGCTGCAGCGCTTTCCGCTGTCCTTGCTGCTGGTCATGCTTGGCATGATCGTACTCTGCTGGGGCCTCAACTCGGTGCGCCTGCGCTTGCTGCTGGGTGAACACCGTGGGCGCATAGGCGGGTTGAAAAGCATTGGCGTGGTGATGTCCACCGAGTTCGCGATGTGCGCGACACCCGGCGGCAGTGGCGGGCCGCTGACGCTGATGGCGCTGCTCGCGCGCAACGGCGTGCGCCCCGCCCATGGCAGCGCGGTGTTCGCCATGGATCAGTTGAGCGACCTGCTGTTTTTTCTCTGCGCCTTGTTGGGCATCCTGTTTTATGCACTTTTCCAGAATCTCAGCCAGCGCATGGAATGGATGCTGGGGCTGAGCGCGGTTTCATTGTTCGGCGGGCTCTTTTGCTGCGCGCTGGTGGCCCGCTACCATCGCAGGCTGATTCTCCTGGGTGCACGGCTGTTGCGGCATTTGCGAGTGAAGCCGGTGACCCGTCGACGCTGGGGACGCAAGATCCTGAATTTCCTCGCGGCATTTACCGACACTCTGAAATTGCCACGCCAGACGCTGTTCCAGGTGTTCGTCTTGACCTGCCTGCACTGGGTCCTGCGCTACAGCGTGCTGTACCTGGCATTAAAAGGACTCGGGGCGGATCTGCAATGGGCCTGGAGTTTCCTGATCCAGATGCTATCCCTCAGCGCTGGGCAGTTCAGCCTGTTGCCGGGCGGCGCCGGAGCGGCGGAGTTGACCTCGGCGGCGTTGCTGGCACCGATGGTGGGCAAATCCACCGCGGCGGCAGCGATCCTGATCTGGCGGGCGGTGACGTATTACTTCTATCTGCTGGCAGGAGGACCGGTGTTCTTCATGATGGTCGGGCGACCTTTGATCAAGAAGCTGATGAAGCTGCGGCAAGCCTGAGAGGTCAGTCCTTGGACTCGGGATCGTCCTGGGGCTGCTCGTGCAGCTCTTCCCACAGCTGGGCGGCGTCGGGAAATTCGGTGCCGTCTTCCGGGCCCAGCGCTTCGGGATCGTAGCGACTCAGGCAACCCTCGCCCACGGTTGCCGGCGCTCTGGCGGTGGCTTTGTCCAAGGGATCGGTCATAGGATTCACGCCTCGAGGTTCGTGGCAAGGGAGAGAGCTCCCTTGCCACATAGAGTCAGAAGACTACAGATCAGAAGACCACGGTCTTGTTCCCGTGCACCAGTACGCGGTCTTCCAAGTGATAGCGCAAGCCGCGCGCCAGGACCATTTTTTCCACGTCGCGGCCGAAGCGCACCATGTCTTCAATGCTGTCGCTGTGGCTGACACGGACCACGTCCTGCTCGATGATCGGGCCGGCGTCCAGCTCTTCGGTCACGTAGTGGCACGTGGCGCCGATCAGCTTCACACCGCGCATCGAGGCCTGGTGGTAAGGCTTGGCACCGACGAACGACGGCAGGAAACTGTGATGGATGTTGATGACTTTGTGCGCGTATTCGCTGCACAGCGACGGCGGCAGGATCTGCATGTAGCGGGCCAGTACCACCACCTCGGCGTCGTGCTGCTTGACCAGCCGCGAGACCTCGGCGAACGCCGGGTGCTTGTCCTGCGGGTTGACCGGTACGTGGTAGTACGGGATGCCGTGCCATTCCACCATGCTGCGTAAGTCGTCATGGTTGGAAATGACACAGGCGATGTCGCAATCGAGCTCATCGCTGTGCCAGCGGTGCAACAGATCAGCCAGGCAGTGGGACTCACGACTGGCCATCAGCACTACGCGCTTTTTCTGCGCGGTATCGGTGATACGCCAGTCCATCGAAAACTCTTCGGCAATCGGGGCGAATGCCGCGCGGAAGGCTTCGATGCCGAAGGGCAGCGAGTCGGCGCGTATCTCGTGACGCATGAAAAACCAACCACTCTGATTGTCCGAATGGTGGCTTGCTTCAGTGATCCAGCCGTTATGGGACGCCAGAAAGTTACTGACTTTAGCAACGATACCGACGCGGTCCGGGCAAGCGATCACCAGCCGAAAAGTGCGCATTAGGGGAACTCCAGAACTTCGCAAAGGCGGCCATTCTAGCCATTGCGCGGCAAAACTGCAGTATCGATCACACATCGCGCCCAGCAGTGGCTGACCGGGACTGCCAATGCCCACGTGGCAAGCTTTATCGTGAACAGATGTGAAGACTGCATCACATTATTTATTTCACGGCGCTCACTCTGTGCTAGCGCACTATTAATTAAATAAACACTGCTTAAATGTTTACTTGATGAAACTGTCTGATTACTATTACCCCACTGTCTCCTTGTCACCAGCGTCCTACATAAGGTAGTCCCCATGTCCCTGATCACCGAATACAACGCTACAAAACAAGCCATTGAAGAACTGCAACAACGTCTGGCCGACCTGTCCAAAGACGACAAACTGCAAAAAGAACTGGAATTCGAAGGCAAACTGCGCACGCTGATGGGTGAATACTCCAAGTCCCTGCGCGATATCATTGCCCTGTTGGATCCAGAGTCCAAGTCGAGCAAAGCCCCGCGTGGCGCTGTGAAAACTACCGGCACCAAGCGCGCTCGCAAAGTTAAGCAATACAAGAACCCGCACAACGGTGAAGTCATCGAAACCAAAGGTGGCAACCACAAGACTCTGAAAGAGTGGAAAGCCAAGTGGGGCGGCGACGTGGTTGAAGGCTGGGCGACCCTGCTGGGCTAAGCTCCGGCGGTTCGAAGCGTTCTCGACGCAGAAAAAAACGCCAGCGATTGCTGGCGTTTTTTGTTGCCTGTCCACTTCCGATTTATTTCCTTACATGGCAGCGCGGCGACTCAAAGGCTTAAACGTTTGCGCAATTGCTGGCTATAGCCCTGCCATTGAGTCAGCACCTCTTGCTGCATTGGGCTGGAAAGCGCCAGCCACTGCGTCATCGCCTCATCAAAACTTTCCAGGGTATTAGGCGCCCCCCACTCCGGTGATTTCAGTCGCTGCTGGCAAAATAGTTTCCAGCGTGCCTGCTCTTCGGTGCTCAAGGTGTCGGGGAAGTTACGGGCCCGGTATCGGAATAATAATTCCGGCAGGCGCTCATCATCGAAATGCCAACGTTCCCCCGCCAACTGGTCGGGATCTGCCTGGCGCACTTGTTCGCACAAACGCCGATCACGATCACCCATGAATCCAGCGTACAACTGTTGTTCGGGGTCCTCGCTCGCAGTGAAATCCTCGCGACCATAAATCGCCTGGAGTTTATCGTGCCAGACTTGCTGTGCGTCACTTAGCCGCAGCGCCCGCTGGCGATAACCCTCCATGTCCAGTTGCAGGCGTTGCTGGTCCTCGTCGCGCAGGACTGACAGCGGCGCGACCACCGGGCACTTGTTGATATGAATAAGCTTGAGGGGTACGGGCAATTCTCCTTCCAACAACTCTTCACGGCGGGTATACAAGCGTTGGCGCAGGATTTCGGCGTCATGGTCCAGCAGCCCTTGAGGATCCAGATGCAGATCGCAGACGATCAGGGCGTTGCGGTTCTTCGGATGCCAGGCCAGCGGCAGGACCACGCCGATGTAGTTTCGCGCCGCCGAGAAGCGCCCGGAGATGTGCACCATGGGCTGTAGCAGGCGGACCTGGTCCATCACTTTCTGTTTAGTGCGCAACTGGAACAGCCAGTCGTAAAGCCGGGGTTGTTTCTGACGGATCAACCGGGCCAGGGCAATCGTTGCACGTACATCCGACAGCGCATCATGGGCCTGGCCATGGTCGATGCCGTTGGCGGCGGTCAGGCGTTCGAGCTTGAGGGTGACGCGCCCCTCCTCCTGCGGCCAGACAATCCCATCGGGGCGCAACGCATAGGCGGCCCGCACCAGGTCAATCAGGTCCCAGCGACTGTTGCCCCCCTGCCATTCCCGTGCGTACGGGTCGAAGAAATTCCGATAAAGGCTGTAGCGGGTCATCTCGTCATCGAAGCGCAGCGTGTTGTAGCCGGCGCCACAGGTCCCGGGCGCGGCCAGTTGCGCATGGACGCGGGTCATGAAATCGGCCTCGCTCAAGCCTTTTTCCGCCAGGCATGCCGGTGTGATCCCGGTGATCGCGCATGCGGCCGGATGGGGCAGGATGTCATCGCTGGGCCGGCAGTACAGGTTCACCGGTTCATCGATTTCATTGAGTTCGAAATCGGTACGTATCCCGGCCACCTGCAAGGGGCGGTCGCAACGCGGATTGATGCCGGTGGTTTCGTAGTCGTACCAGAAAATGGAGGTCACGGGTGGTTCCTGTGCTGAGGACTGGCGAAGTCTAGGCGCTGCAACCGGCCGGCGGCCAGCGCTGCTGTAACTTTTGAATACCTGGGAGGCGCAAGCCTGCGCCCTCCCGCAAGATCCCTGTTGTTTACATGAAGCGTGAAATGACCCACAGAGTTGTATCGTGCGCCTGCACGAAGACTGCTAGCATCTGGGCCGAGATCGAACGTTCGAACCGCCCCCTCACAGGTTGCCCATGCTCGAGACACCAGCATTGCAAAGGAACGCGCCGCTGCCCGCGCCACTGGACACGCGTTACCAGGTCGAGACGCCCGAGGGCATCGACCTGCCGCTGCGCCCGGCGGGGTTGATGCCTCGCGCCCTGGCCTTTGCCATCGACCTCGGCATACGGGGGCTGGCCTTGGGCCTGCTGTTCCTGATCCTGGCGTTTTTTGGCGAACTGGGCGTCGGCCTGGGCTCGATCCTGCTGTTTGTCATCAGCTGGTGGTACATGGTGCTGTTCGAGGTGCTGAACCAAGGGCGTTCCCCCGGCAAGCAGATCATGGGTTTACGCGTCGTGCAGGATGACGGCCGGCCTGTCGACTGGTCGGCCTCGCTGATCCGCAACCTGCTGCGCTTCGTCGACATGCTGCCCTTCGGCTATGCGTTCGGGGCGATTACCTGCCTGCAGCATCCAGCGTTCAAGCGCCTGGGCGACCTGGCGGCCGGGACCCTGGTGGTTTATCGCGAACAAGCGATCAAACGCCCCATCCTGCCATCGGCCCGACCGATACGGCCACCTTTTGTCCTCGACCTCAACGAGCAGCGTGCCGTGCTGGGCTTCGCCGAGCGCCAGGCAGAACTGTCCGGTGCCAGGGTCACCGAACTGGCGACGATCCTCGCCGCGCCGCTGAAGGTTCACCCTTCCGGCGCCGTGGCCGAACTCAATGGCATCGCCCGCGGCCTGCTGGGGCCGACATGAAACAAAGCCTTTTCGAAAAACGTCATCAAGAGGAATGGGACCGTCTGTCCCAACAGCTCGACCAATTGGAGCGCAGCCGCAACGTCGCGCAGAGCAGCGATTTCCCCAATGCCTATCGACGCCTCTGCCACCACCTGACGCTGGCCCAGGCCAGGGGCTACAGCAGCCTCTTAATAGACGCGTTGCAGCAATTGGCCCTGCGTGGTCACCAGCAACTCTACCGGGACCGCGGCCGGTTCTCGGCCAGCCTGTCAACCTTCATTCTGGCCGGTTTCCCCCGACTGGTTCGTGAGCAATGGCGTTTCGTGCTGGCGGCGGCCTTGATGTTCCTTGGTAGCCTGGTCGGCATCGGGCTGCTGGTCTACCTGTTCCCCGAACTGGTCTACAGCGTGTTGAGCGTCGAAGAAGCCAGCCAGATACGCGGCATGTACGACCCTGCCGCCGGCCACCTGGGGCGCTCGATCGAGCGGGCCGCCAGCGAAGACTGGGTCATGTTCGGCTATTACATCATGCACAACATCGGTATTGCCTTTCAGACGTTCGCCAGCGGCTTGCTGTTTGGCCTGGGCAGCGCATTCTTCCTGTTCTTCAACGGCCTGACCATTGGCGCGGTGGCCGGGCACCTGACCCAGATCGGTTCGGGATCGACGTTCTGGTCATTCGTGATCGGTCACGGCGCCTTCGAACTCACTGCCATCGTCCTGGCCGGCGCGGCGGGCCTGTTGCTCGGTTGGGCACTGATCGCGCCGGGGCGTCTCACCCGAGGCGAAGCGTTACGGCTCGCCGCCGGCAAAAGCGTGCTGATCATCGGCGGCGTGGTGCTGTTGCTGCTCATCGCCGCGTTCGTCGAGGCCTACTGGTCCTCCAGCGCGGTGACACCCACCACCAAATACATCGTCGGCGCCTTGTTGTGGCTGCTGGTGCTCGGGTATCTGCTGTTTGCCGGACGAGGCCACCATGCGCCTGAGTGACGCCAGCGTTGTCATCCGCCCCCGCACCACCTGGGAAGCCATGGACCTCGGCGTGCTGATGAGCCAGCAGCACCGACGGCTGCTGATGACCAGTTGGGCCATCGTCACGCTACCGGTGTATGCGCTGCTGACCCTGTTGCTGTGGGACTCGCCGTCGCTGGTAGTCATTGTGTTCTGGTGGCTGAAACCGGCCTTCGACCGCCTGCCCCTGTTCATTTTGTCCAAGGCCCTGTTTGGCGAGCCGCCTACGCTGAAGCAGGCGTTGCGCCAATGGCTCGCGCTGCTCAAGCCGCAATTGCTGGCCAGCCTGACCTGGCGACGGCTGAGCCTGAACCGCAGCTTCCTGATGCCGGTGGTGCAACTCGAAGGCCTGACCGGCGAGGCGCGCGAGCAACGTTTGCGCGTCCTGCTGCAGCGCAACGGCGGCGCGGCGCAGTGGCTGACCATCATCGGCGTGCACCTGGAAACCGCGCTGTGGTTCGGCCTGATGGCGCTGTTCTATCTGTTCATACCGCAACAGGTCGAGCTGGAATGGGACTGGCAGACCCTGATCGCCGTGGCTGAGCACGACTGGCTGTGGCTCGAACACCTGGTCAACTTCCTGTATCCACTGTTGCTGATCTTCTGGGAACCGGTTTACGTCGCCTGTGGCTTCAGCCTCTACCTGAACCGCCGCACGATTCTCGAGGCCTGGGACATCGAACTGGTATTCCGGCGCCTGCGCCAGCGCCTGGCCGGCACGGCCCCGGCGCTGTTGCTGCTGGCAATGACGCTGCTGCCGTTGGCGCCACCTGCCTGGGCCGCGCAGGACGACAACGGTCCCGACAGCCCGCGCTTGCTCCACCAGCCGCTGACCAGCGAGGCCTCTCGGGAAAGCATTGAAGCGATTCTCGAAGCGCCGCCATTCAAGAATCCGGAAACGATCACCCGCTATCGTTTCGGCGAAGAAGCCGAAAAACCAGCCGAATCAGCCGAACCAGCTGAAACCGATGGAGCGCCGGGCTGGCTCAAATCGCTGTTCGAATGGCTGTCGAAAAAACGCTTCGAGGGTATTGCCGCGCTGATCCAGGTGCTGCTCTGGGCGGCTCTGTTGACGGCCATCGCCTGGCTGGCCTGGCATTACCGCCATAGTCTCAAGACCCTGGCGAACCGTAGGCCAGCACAGCGCATGCATTCGAAACCCGCTGCGCCGGTGCAGATGTTCGGCCTGGATATTCGCGAAGAGAGCCTGCCGGAAGATGTGGCGAGCCGCGCCGAGCAGTTATGGTCCACCGCGCCTCGCGAGGCGTTGGGTTTGCTCTATCGAGCCTTGCTCAGCCGATTGCACCATGAATTCGCCATCCCCCTGAAACCCGCGGACACGGAAGGCCAGGTGTTGCAGCGCGTCGAACGACTCCAGCAGCCGGACCTGCTGGTCTTCAGCAAAAACCTGACCCAGCACTGGCAAAACATCGCCTACGGGCACCGTCCACCAGCGCCGCATCTGCAACGAGAGCTGTGCGATGGCTGGCGCGGCCTGTTCGGTCCGGGAGTTTCCCGATGAGCCGCCGCGCCGGATGGCTGGTCGCGGCGCTGGTTGCGGCGTTGGTCTGTGCAGTAGGCGTCTACTTGTCCACGAAAGCCGTGCCCTACCAGGAAACCATTGATCACGGCCCATCCCCCGAAGCCCAGGCCAATCCCTACCTGGCGGCGGAACATTTCCTGCGTCGGCATGGGGTAGAAGTCGATCACGCCAACAGCCTGGACGTCCTGCCCGGCCTCGAACCCCACCAGCGTAGCCTGCTGTTGCTGGGCGAGCGGAGCGACATGACGCCACGAGAGGCCGACCAGTTGATGAACTGGACCCGGGCCGGCGGACGGCTGCTGTTCGTCGCCGAGGCCTTGTGGGATGACAGCACCAGCAGCAGCGGCGACTTGTTGCTGGACCGCGTGGGTCTGCGCCAACTCCTCAGCAAGGACCTCGAGGAATCCGACGCCGAACTCATCAAGGATCGCTACCCGGAACTGACCAAGCTTTATCTGGAAGATGAAGAAGCGCCGGCCTATGTCGGCTTCGACACCGACTTCCATCTCGAAGACCCGCAGAACCTCGCCCAGGCCTGGGCCAACAGCGCACAGGCAACTCACATGATGCAACTGAACCACGGCCTGGGCACCATCACTGTGCTCACTGACGCCGAGCTTTGGAAGAACGACCAGATCGACCAATACGACAACGCCTGGCTGCTCTGGTACCTGAGTGCCGACACGAATGTGACGCTGCTGTTCGACATCGAGCACGACAACCTGCTGACCCTGCTACTGCGCTATTTCCCCCAGGCCCTGGTGGCGCTGCTGGTCCTGATCGGGCTGTGGTTCTGGCGCTCGGCGGTGCGGCATGGCCCGTTGCAACAACCCGCCCCCAAGGCGCGACGGCAGTTACTGGAACACCTGCAGGCCAGCGCCGCGTTCCAGCTGCGCCACCACGGCCGGCAACACCTGTTGCAAGGTTTGCAGCATGACGTGTTGCGCCGGGCGCGCCAGCTTCATCCAGGTTACGAACGGCTGGTCGTCGCCGAACAATGGCAAGTGCTTGCACGCCTGACCCGCCAACCCACGCGAACCATCAGCCAGGCCCTCAGCCCCCGGCCGGCGCAGCGCATGTCCAGCACTGAGTTCTGCCGCCAGGTTGCCCTTTTGCAAACTCTCAGGAATGCCTTATAGATTCCGAAAAAAATCCGCAAAAAAACTCTATATAACCTATCGTACCCTGTCACTAACCATAGCAACTGCGGGCATTATCGCCATTTTACTTTCCGCAGGAATTTCCGCAAAGTTGCCATAACAAACAGCCGTTTCCGTTCGCTGGAAGCAAAACGATGATTACCTCGAAAACGTACCTGGATCCAGTACTGCCGGAAAATCTTCCCGCCTCGATCATTCAGGCCGC
This sequence comes from Pseudomonas sp. Z1-29, assembly GCF_051131995.1. Lineage (NCBI taxonomy): Bacteria > Pseudomonadati > Pseudomonadota > Gammaproteobacteria > Pseudomonadales > Pseudomonadaceae > Pseudomonas > Pseudomonas sp. Z1-29. The sequence continues at coordinate 4,765,005 of NZ_CP071645.1, forward strand.
GGATCAGTTGCCGCGCAAAGCAGAGTTTCTTGCCGGGCGGCTCGCCGATGAGACATCGAAGCAACTGGCGAGCCTGTTGCGCATCACCAATACCTACTATTCGAATCTGATCGAGGGGCATCGAACCGAGATCGCTGATCTCCAGGTCGCTCGCACCACGCCGAAACGCCAGCGAAAGGAGCTCAAAGAGCTTGCCGTGCAACACATGACACAGCAGGAGGTGATGGAGCGACTGCTTCGCATGCGCTCGACGGACAGTTTCTCTGCCTTGTTCGACCCCCAGTTGATCGCGACCATTCACCGTCGACTGTTCAAAGACGCTTCAACGCAGGAGCTGATCCTGAGCGACGGTCGGATGATGGAACCAGGAAAGCTGCGGGCCGAAGCGAATGAACAGGTCCAGGTCGGCGCACATGTCGCCCCAGCTGCTACTGCGGTATTGCCCATGCTTGAGCATCTGCAACTGCACTACGGACGTATAAACGACCCCCGACGCCAATTGATCGCCGCCCTGGCGAGTCATCACCGTGTGGCGCTTGTCCACCCCTTCCTTGATGGCAACGGTCGAGTGATCCGGATGCTCACCCACCTGCAGCTTGTCCACCTCGGGCTAAAACCGTTTCTCTGGTCACTGTCGCGTGGCTTGGCCCGAAGGCAGGATGAATACTATCGTTTCCTGGCTTTGGCTGATCGAACTCGAGAAGGCGACTGTGACGGACGAGGTCAACTCTCACAGCGCCATTACTTCAACTTCATCGAGTTCATGCTCGATGTCTGTCGCGACCAGATTGAATACATGACAACCTCACTCAACCCAGCCAGGCTACGCGAGCAGATCTTTCATGTGTTTTCGACGGATGCTGGCCTTCGCCGTGCGGGGATCAGACCCGCCAGTGCCGGTGCTGTGTTGGCGCTTCTCACCCAAGGCGCGATGCCGCGTGCGGAATTCAAGGTATTTACAGGATTGAAGGATCGACTCGCAACGGAAGAACTGAGCCACTTGATCGAAGCGGGAATAGTGGTCAGTAGTACGCCCAGGTCTCGAACGGTGGCAGCGGGCTTGCCCGCACGCTTCGCCGGACTGATCTTTCCGAACCTGCATATCCAGATGGGCTGAGTCATGCCGACGACTCGGCTGTCAGGTGGGAGGGGGGTTGCCGTGGTATGCAAGCGTGACTGTTTTCACCTGCGCAAGTTATCCAGCGCTAATAAACTCAACAGTTAAGAGAACGCCAGAATTGACGACTGAACAGAACGAACCTGTCGACGGCCAGGCCCATGCCGCCCAACAGCGCCAGCGCGCCAGCCAGTTGGCCCAGGCGATCCGTACCGAACTGCACAAGGCGGTGGTCGGCCAGGCTGCGGTGGTCGACGATGTGCTCACGGCGTTGATCGCTGGCGGGCATGTGCTGCTCGAAGGCGTTCCAGGGTTGGGCAAGACGCTGCTGGTGCGCGCGCTCGCGCGCTGTTTCAGTGGCGAGTTCGCGCGCATCCAGTTCACGCCCGACCTGATGCCCAGTGACGTCACCGGCCATGCGGTGTACGATTTGCAGACCGAGCAGTTCAAGTTGCGCAAGGGTCCGGTTTTCACCAACCTTCTGCTGGCCGACGAGATCAACCGCGCGCCGGCAAAAACCCAGGCGGCGCTGCTCGAGGCCATGCAGGAACGCCAGGTCACCCTGGAAGGCCGCGCCCTGCCGATCGCCCAACCATTCATGGTGCTGGCGACCCAGAACCCCATCGAACAGGAAGGCACTTACCCGCTGCCGGAAGCCGAGCTCGACCGCTTCATGCTCAAGGTCCGCATGGACTATCCCGATGCCGACCAGGAACTGGACATGGTCCGCCAGGTCAGCCGCTCGACCCGGGCCGACATGCTTGACGTGCAACCGTTGCGCACGGTGCTGCAAGCCAAGGATGTGCAGGCCTTGCAGCGCATCGCCAGTGACCTGCCGATGGACGATCAGGTCCTCGACTACGCCGTCCGCCTGGCCCGCGCCACTCGCAGCTGGCCGGGGCTGACGCTGGGCGCCGGGCCGCGCGCCTCGATCGCGTTGGTACGCTGCGCAAGGGCCCGGGCGCTGCTGCGCGGTGGCGAATTCGTGGTCCCGGACGACATCAAGGGCTGCGCCCTGGCCGTGCTGCGCCATCGCGTAAGGCTGGCGCCGGAGCTGGACATCGAGGGGCTCTCGGTGGATCAGGTGCTGGGGCAGTTGCTCGATCAAGTCTCGGCGCCGCGGCTGTGAAAAATCGCGCGGCAAGGATGCGCCCATGAAACCCTCGCGTCTGTTGCTCATCTGGCTCGCGATCCTGCTGGCCGTCGGCATCGTGCTGGGCACGTTGCGAGCGCTGGGCATCGCGGTGCCGTCGACACTCCTGTCGATCAACTGGGGGATGCTGCTGGCCTTGCTGGCCTTGGCGCTGCTCGATGCCGTGCGGCTGCGGCGCCTGCCCTCGCCCCGCGTACAACGACACATGCCGGGCAGCCTGGCACTGGGCCGATGGGGCGAAGTGCGCCTGCAGATCAGCCATGATTTTGCCCAGCCAATGCCGATCCAGGTGTTCGATCACGTACCCGATGGCCTCGACTTCGACGACCTGCCCTTGTCGGTCGAACTTCAACCCGGCCAACGCAGCCAGCTCGGCTACCGCTTGCGCCCGCTCAAGCGCGGTCATTTCATTTTCAGCTACTGCGAGATCAGCCTGCCCAGCCCGCTGGGATTGTGGTCCGGCAAACGCCTGCTGGAGGCGCTCGACAACACTCGCGTCTACCCGGATTTCGCCAGGCTTTATGATGGCCAGCTATTGGCCGTCGACAACTGGCTGAGCCAGCTCGGCATACGCCAGCGGCAGCGCCGTGGCCAGGGCCAGGAATTCCATCAGTTGCGCGAGTTTCGCGAGGGCGACAGCCTGCGCCAGATCGACTGGAAGGCCACCGCCCGCCACCGTACGCCGATCGCCCGTGAGTACGAAGACGAACGCGACCAACAGATTATCTTCATGCTCGACTGCGGCCGGCGCATGCGCAGCCAGGACGACGAGCTGGCGCACTTCGATCACGCTCTCAATGCCTGCCTCTTGCTCAGCTATACCGCGTTGCGCCAGGGCGACGCCGTCGGCCTGTACACCTTCGCCAGTGAGCGACCGCGCTACCTCGCGCCGGTCAAAGGCAGCGGCCAGCTCAACGTCTTGCTCAACGCGGTCTATGACCTGGACAGCAGCCAGCATCCCGCCGATTACCAGGTCGCGGTCAATCAACTGCTGGCCCGGCAAAAACGCCGGGCCCTGGTGGTGTTGGTGACCAACCTGCGGGATGAGGACGACGAGGAACTGCTGGCTGCCGTCAAGCGCCTGGGCCAGCAGCATCGGGTGCTGGTGGCCAGCCTGCGCGAAGAGGCACTCGACCGGTTGCGCCAGGCGCCGGTACAAACCCAGCCCGAAGCCTTGGCCTATTGCGGGACGGTGGACTACATGAACACCCGCGCCGGACTCCATCTGCAATTGGCGGCCCATGGCATCCCGACCCTGGATTCGCGCCCCGGCGAGCTAGGGGCGGATCTGGTGAGCCAATACCTGGCATGGAAAAAGGCCGGAACCGCTTAGGCCCTGCGCAGGAGTCGGTTACTCAAGCCGAGGCGGGCAACGGATAAAAACAGAAATACTGCTGCAACGCGCTGACCAGCGCCCCGTACTCCGGCGGCGCCCATTGCAGGCTGAAACCGGCATCGAAATGCTGCGGCGTCACGTCTTCATGACACCACAGGCACTTGGCCTTCAACCGGATCTCTTGCTGTGATCCGTCGTCGGTGGGGATTTTCAGGTACAGATCAAAGCTTGCGCCAATCATCAACGGCAATTGACTGATCAACATCAGGCCACTTTCAGAAACGTTGCCCAGAAAACCGATCGGTTTCTCGTTGAGGCCGTTGAACACCTCAAGAAAACAAGCCAACTGATGTCGTTCAATGCGGCGCTCTTTGTACATGTCCTGTATCGCTTTTTTAATGGCCGCTCACCGGCCAACCGAACACTTCGGAACGAACCCAAGCGAGCCCGCTCTCCCTGATCCCCTTGCCAGACGCCAGCAAACGTCATGGCGTCTCTCATCGGTTACAGGCGCCACCTGGCTATTAGAGTCCAAGCTCTAATAGCCAGATGTACAACTATAGCGCAGGTTCTGACGACGGCCAGTCCGGATGCGATCCCCATCATAATGCCGCGCCGGCGCCTGGCCGAGGGCCTGGATCCGGCGTCGTTCAGAACGCCGTCGGGCGGATGGCCGAGGTGCTACGGGTAGGGTAATGCCCAAGGCTCTGCAAGGTTTCGAGCCGGGCGCGGGCACGATAGGCGTACTCGCTGTTGGGGTATTGCGTAAGAATGAACTGGTACGTCTGCGCCGCATCGACGAACAGCTTTTGCCGCTCCAGGCATTGACCACGCATCATCGAGACTTCCGGCTGCATATAACGACGGGCACGGCTGGCGCGGTCGACCTTGGACAGTTCAAGCATCACTTGCTCGCAATTGCCGCGCTCGTAGGCCTTGTAGGCCAGGTTCATGTGGTGGTTCATCGACCAACGGGTGCAGCCCGTGATGCTCAAGGCCAAGGCAATAAAAAGCACGAATCGCATGGGGAGGATCTCCTGTCTTGAGCTCTTTATCGACCTGGATGGGAAAATCTTCAACCTGAAAAAGGGTCCACACGACATGTCATCACTGTTAAAAGCGCTATCACCTTCGTCACAGGCGCAGAAATTTTCAGGAATGTTCATTTCGAAAAAGAAACGAATAAGTAGTGCACATGAACAATGACTACACCCAAAGACCATAGTAGCCTTCGCTGGCGCTTGAACTTGAGGAGTCCTGCATGTCCGTCCGTCGCACCAAAATCGTCGCTACCCTTGGCCCGGCCAGTAACTCGCCGGAAGTTCTCGAACAGCTGATTCTGGCTGGCCTGGACGTTGCCCGCCTGAACTTCTCCCACGGCACCCCCGACGAGCACAAGGCTCGTGCCAAGCTGGTGCGCGACCTGGCCGCCAAGCATGGCCGCTTCGTCGCCCTGCTGGGTGACCTGCAAGGCCCGAAGATCCGCATTGCCAAATTCGCCAACAAGCGCATCGAGCTGAAGATCGGTGACAAGTTCACCTTTTCCACCAGCCATCCATTGACCGAGGGTAACCAGCAAGTCGTCGGTATCGACTACCCGGACCTGGTCAAGGATTGCGGCGTGGGCGACGAGCTGCTGCTCGACGACGGCCGCGTGGTGATGCGCGTCGAGACCGCCACCGCCACCGAACTGAACTGCGTCGTGACCATTGGCGGCCCGCTGTCGGACCACAAAGGTATCAACCGTCGCGGCGGCGGCCTGACTGCTCCGGCCCTGACCGACAAAGACAAGGCCGATATCAAGCTGGCCGCGGAAATGGAAGTCGACTACCTGGCGGTGTCCTTCCCGCGCGACGCGGCGGACATGGAATATGCCCGTCAATTGCGCGACGAGGCCGGCGGTACCGCCTGGCTGGTGGCCAAGATCGAACGCGCCGAAGCCGTGGCCGACGATGAAACCCTCGATGGCCTGATCAAGGCGTCCGACGCAGTGATGGTGGCTCGTGGCGACCTCGGCGTGGAAATCGGCGATGCCGAACTGGTGGGCATCCAGAAGAAGATCATCCTGCACGCACGCCGCCACAACAAAGCGGTGATCGTTGCGACCCAGATGATGGAGTCGATGATCCAGAACCCGATGCCGACCCGCGCCGAAGTGTCCGACGTAGCCAACGCCGTGCTCGACTACACCGACGCCGTGATGCTCTCGGCCGAAAGCGCCGCCGGCCTCTACCCGCTCGAAGCGGTGCAGGCCATGGCACGTATCTGCATCGGCGCTGAAAAGCACCCGACCGGCAAGACGTCCAGCCACCGCATCGGCAAGACCTTCGAGCGCTGCGACGAGAGCATTGCCTTGGCGAGCATGTATACCGCTAACCACTTCCCGGGCGTAAAGGCGATCATCGCCCTGACCGAAAGTGGCTACACGCCGTTGATCATGTCGCGCATCCGCTCCTCCGTGCCGATCTATGCGTTCTCCCCGCACCGCGAAACCCAGGCCCGTGCCGCCATGTTCCGTGGCGTCTACACCGTGCCGTTCGACCCGGCCGCCCTGCAACCGGGCGAAGTCAGCCAGGCGGCGGTGGATGAACTGGTCAAGCGTGGCGTGGTGCAGACCGGCGACTGGGTCATCCTGACCAAGGGCGACAGCTACCACACCATCGGCGGCACCAACGGGATGAAGATCCTGCACGTCGGCGACCCGATGGTTTGATGACCGGTTGCTGAAAACAAAAGCCCCGCCATGTGAATGGCGGGGCTTTTTGGTTTATGGCTTTGGGGATGTGATGCCTGGGCTGAGGCCTTCGCGAGCAGGCTCGCTCCCACACTGGATTTGCGCCGCCCTCTGTGGGAGCGAGCCTGCTCGCGAAGGCGGTCTGTCAGCCGTCACTGTCCTCGCGGGTCAGAAACACATCCGCCAGCAACTGATTACGCGGCAGCCCCGCCAGGTACAAACGCTTGGCAAACGCCTCGACCCGGTCCGGATGACCGCACACCAGGGCCTGGGTCTGGCGCGAAGCCAGGCGCAGTTGCGCGAGCGCCGCTGGCGCCTCGGCTGCGGTCAGTAGCTCGACGTTCAGGTTGGGGTGTTTGGCCGCCAGTGCCTTCAGAGGTTTATCCAGGTAATGCCCGGCCTCATCATGGGCCAGGTGAATCAGCCGAATCGTGCCTTGGTGCTGCTGGCGCAGCGCTTCACGGAGGATGCCGAACAGCGGTGCCAGGCCGGTGCCAGCGGCCAGCAGCCAGAGCGGCCGATCGTGCCAGTCGGCGTCGTAATGCAGCGCGCCGCCGCGCAGTTCGCCGAGGCGGATCGGGTCTCCGGTGCTCAGTTGTCGCGCCGCATCGACGAATTGACCGGGCTCGCGACAATCGAGGTGAAACTCCAGGAATCGGTCTTCTTCGGGCAGGCTCGCCAGGGAGTACGGCCGGGCCACGTCACCGGCCCATAACACCAGATGTTGCCCGGCTCGATAACGCAGTGGTCGCTGCGGGCTGATGCGCAGGCGTAGCACGTCAGCCCCCAGCCAATCCACCGCGTCCACAGCGGCGGCCTGGCCGTCGCGCTGCGGATCAAAGGTGTGGATCTGCACGTCTTCGACCACCTGGCACTGGCATGCCAGGCGCCAACCGTTATCTCGCTGCGCCGGGCTCAGGGCGTCGGGACGGCTGTCACGCACATCCCCCTTCACACATTGCACCAGGCAGGCATGGCAACTGCCGGCACGGCAGCTATAGGGCACCGGCACGCCGCCGTGGTTAAGCGCGTCCAGCAGATTGCCGCCAGCCGCCACCGTCCATTGCCGGTCGGCGACTTTCAGTTCAGGCATCGACGTTCTCCCAGGCGGCGGCGCAACGGTTGCGACCGTCCCGCTTGGCACGGTACAAGGCCTGGTCGGCGCGCTGCAAGGCGCTGTCCAGGTCATCGCCGATTTCCAGCATCGTCATCCCCACCGACAAACTGAGGTTGCCCACCGGCAGATCGACCAATCGAACCTCGGTGAACGCCAGCCGCAATCGCTCGCAACAGGCCGTCAGGCGCGCGGGATCGCAAGCGGGGAGCAGCATGACAAACTCCTCGCCACCGTAACGGGCCAGCACATCGCCCTCGCGCAGGCACGCCGTGGCGACAGCGGCGAATGCCTGCAATACCTGGTCGCCCGCGGCATGGCCATGCAGGTCGTTGATGCGTTTGAAATGGTCGAGGTCGATCAAGGCCAGGCCATGGGCGACGCCGGGCCTGAGGGTATTGAGCTCGCGGCCGGCCAGGCGCAGGAAGTGCCGGCGGTTGAACAGGCCGGTCAGTTCATCGGTGGCCACCAGGTCTTCGAGCTGGCGCATCATGCCGCGCAATGTGTCCTGGTGCGCCTGCAAGGCAAATCGACGCTGGCGCATGCGTTGACGCGAGGTCTGGACGTAGCGGGCGTACAACACCAGCCACACCAACACGATGAACAGTACGCAGACCTGCAGACCGGCCAGCGTCGGATCGGGCAGGCGAAAGAAATAACCGTCCCAGAGCGTGATCCCGGTGAAGCTGATGAACACAAGCGTCGCGCAACGCACGAAGGCCCGGCGGGAAAGGTGAAACAGCCCGAACAGCAGGATCAGCACATAGAACACCAGGAACACGCCCCGGGCCTGGTCCAGGTGCGCCATCATCCAGGTCTGCCAGCCCAGGCCGATCCAGACCTGTATTTCCGTGAGGCTGGGGTCGGCGAATCGCAGGTTGCGGTCGGTGATGAACAGCGTGAACAGACCGGCCTGGCACAGCACGACCAACAGGCTGCCAACAATGACGCCACGCAATGTGTCGAGGTAATGACCACTGAAAAACGCCAGCCACAACAATACCAGTGCCAGCGCATAAGTCGTGGCTGCGAGGGCAAAGCGTTTAAGCAAAAGACGTTGGATGGCGTTATGGGTCAATCGGTGACTCACCATGGGAAAGGAGACTGACAGAGGCGTCCTACGCTACAGGCCAGACGCCACTTTAGTGGCGTGTTCGGCAAATGACCATTCAATTCTGGCGCAGAAAAATGGCGTCAAAGCAATGGCCCAGATTGACGCATCTGCTGGCTCCGACGCGGTCCCCGTGGCGAGGGAGCTTGCTCCCGCTCGGCCGGGCTGGTGCTCCAGTGCGCAGCGACCGCAAAATCCTGGGGCCGCTGCGCAGCCCAGCGGGAGCAAGCTCCCTCGCCAAGGGTTTGGTGACGCTGCCTTCAGGCCGCAGGTCGCCATCGCGAGCAAGCTCGCTCCCACAGGCTGCGTGCCTGCGATATACTGCCGCGCCTTTTTAGCGTCGCGCCAGCATGCCCGGCGTGCCTTGACCTGAGGTCAGCTGCAAGCGGCTAGCTCCAAGCGGCAAGTTCAGAGCAGTACGCATACTGCTTCAGCTTGCCGCTTGAAGCTTGCAGCTCGAAGCTGCCTTATAGAATGTTCCCGTCTTTAGAGAGGAGCGCGACTCATGACCGTGATCAAGCAAGATGACCTGATACAGAGCGTCGCCGACGCCTTGCAGTTCATTTCCTATTACCACCCCGTGGATTTCATCCAGGCGATGCACGAGGCCTACCTGCGCGAAGAATCGCCGGCGGCCCGTGATTCCATGGCGCAGATCCTGATCAACTCGCGCATGTGCGCCACCGGCCATCGGCCGATCTGCCAGGACACCGGTATCGTGACCGTGTTCGTGCGCGTGGGCATGGACGTGCGTTGGGATGGCGCGACCATGGGCCTGGACGACATGATCAACGAGGGCGTGCGTCGCGCCTACAACCTGCCGGAAAACGTCCTGCGCGCATCGATCCTCGCCGACCCGGCAGGCGCGCGCAAGAACACCAAGGACAACACGCCGGCGGTCATCCACTACTCCATCGTCCCGGGCAACACCGTGGAAGTGGACGTGGCGGCCAAAGGCGGCGGCTCCGAGAACAAGTCGAAGATGGCCATGCTCAACCCGTCCGACTCCATCGTCGACTGGGTACTCAAGACCGTTCCGACCATGGGCGCCGGCTGGTGCCCACCGGGCATGCTCGGTATCGGCATCGGCGGCACCGCCGAGAAAGCCGCGGTGATGGCCAAGGAAGTGTTGATGGAATCCATCGACATCCACGAGCTCAAGGCCCGCGGCCCGCAGAACCGTATCGAAGAGATGCGCCTGGAGCTGTTCGAGAAGGTCAACCAACTGGGCATCGGCGCCCAGGGCCTGGGCGGCCTGACCACCGTGCTCGACGTGAAGATCATGGACTACCCGACCCACGCCGCCTCCCTGCCGGTGTGCATGATCCCCAACTGTGCCGCCACCCGTCATGCCCACTTCGTGCTCGACGGCAGCGGCCCGGCCTCGCTGGAAGCGCCACCGCTGGACGCCTACCCGGAAATCGTCTGGGAAGCCGGTCCGTCGGCGCGTCGCGTGAACCTCGACACCCTGACCCCGGAAGAAGTGCAGAGCTGGAAGCCGGGCGAAACGGTATTGCTCAACGGCAAGATGCTCACCGGTCGCGACGCGGCGCACAAGCGCATGGTCGAGATGCTGAACAAAGGTGAAACCCTGCCGGTGGACCTCAAGGGCCGCTTCATCTACTACGTTGGCCCGGTCGACCCGGTCGGCGACGAAGTGGTTGGCCCGGCCGGCCCGACCACCGCCACGCGGATGGACAAGTTCACCCGCCAGATCCTCGAGCAGACCGGCCTGTTGGGCATGATCGGCAAATCCGAGCGCGGCCCGACCGCCATCGAAGCGATCAAGGACAACAAGGCGGTCTACCTGATGGCCGTCGGCGGTGCCGCTTACCTGGTAGCCCAGGCGATCAAGAAATCCAAGGTCCTGGCGTTCGCCGAACTGGGGATGGAAGCGATCTACGAGTTCGAGGTCAAGGACATGCCGGTGACCGTTGCGGTCGACAGCAAAGGCGAGTCGGTGCACATCACCGGTCCGGCGATCTGGCAACAGAAGATCAGCGAAAGCCTGGCGGTAGAGGTGCAGTAACAAGCGTTCCAGCCGCTGTGAGGAAGGCCGGTGAGCGACAAGCCCACCGGCCTTTTTTGTAAATACCACAATCAAAACCTGTGGGAGCGAGCCTGCTCGCGATGGCGGTCGATCAGGCTCCAAATCGTTCCAGCATGCTATCTTGCCCGCCCGACTTTCCACTGGTTTACGCCAGCATGCCGAATACCCGTACCCTGCGCCTGTCGCTGTACACCCTGCTGATTCTCACTGGCGCTGCCATCGCCGCCACCCTCGCCGTGCGTCACGCCGAACGCGCGGCCCTGGAAGAGGACGCCAGCCGTGCCAGCCAGCAACTGGCGCTGTACGCCAACTCCCTTCATACCCTGATCGAACGCTACCGCGCCCTGCCCTCCGTGCTGGCGCTGGACCCACAACTGCGCGATGCCCTGAAGGGCCCGGTCAGTGCGGCGCAACAGGATGAACTGAATCGCAAGCTGGAAAAGATCAACGGCGCCGCGCAGTCCTCCACCCTGGAATTGCTGGACCATACCGGCCTGGCCGTAGCGGCCAGCAACTGGCGGCTGCCGAGCAGCTATGTCGGCCACAACTATGGTTTTCGTCCCTACTTCCTCCAGACCCGCACCCAAGGCACCGGGCGGTTTTATGCCGTGGGCGTGACCAGTGGTATCCCTGGCTATTTCCTGTCCAGCGCGGTGACCGGCGACAACGGCGAGTTCCTCGGCGCCATGGTGGTGAAGCTGGAGTTTCCGGAGCTCGAACGCGAGTGGCGCCAGGGCAGCGACACGCTGTTGGTCAGCGACGCGCGGGGAATTATCTTCATCGCCAATCGCCCTGGGTGGCGCTATCGCCATCTGCACCCCTTGACCGACAGCGACCGCGCCGAACTCAAGGCTACCCGTCAATACGACAAGCAACCGTTGCAGCCCTTGGCCTTCGATCCGCTGCGACGCTTCGACGACAACAGCCATCTGGCCCGGGTCGAAGCGCCCGATGGCACGGCGGACTATCTCTGGGAATCCCTGCCGTTGACCGGCGAAGGCTGGACCTTGCATTTGTTGCGCAGGCCGCAGATCGCCTTTGAAGACCTGCGCAACGCCGGGCTCGCCGCCGCCGGGTTGTGGCTGGCGCTGGTGTTCCTGTTGCTGTTTCTCAACCAGCGCTGGCGCCTGGCAAGACTGCGTCAACGCAGCCGCGAGGAACTCGAACGGCTGGTGGAGGAACGCACGCGTGAACTGCGCACTGCCCAGGACGGCCTGGTGCAATCGGCCAAGCTCGCGGCCCTGGGGCAGATGTCGGCGGCACTGGCCCACGAGATCAACCAGCCGCTGACCGCCCAGCGCATGCAGCTGGCGACCCTGCGCCTGTTGCTTGACCATGGCCGGATCGATGACGCCTACAAGGCGCTCAAACCAGTGGATGACATGCTCACACGCATGGCCGCCCTCACCGGCCACCTCAAAACCTTTGCCCGCAAAAGCCCGAGCGGCCTGCGAGAGCGCCTGGACCTGGCAGCGGTGGTCGACCAGGCCCTGCAATTGCTGGAGACACGCCTGCGCGATGAACACGTCAGCACAGTGTTGCACCTGGCCCGCCCGGCCTGGGTTCGCGGCGACGCGATCCGCCTCGAACAGGTGCTGATCAACCTGCTGCGCAACGCTCTCGACGCGATGGTCGACCAACCGATCAAGCGCCTGGAAGTGCGCCTGCAGGCCGATGAGCAGTTGTGGTGCCTGACGGTGAAAGACAGCGGCGGCGGAATTGCCGAAGAGCACCTGGCCCAGGTGTTCGACCCCTTTTTCACCACCAAGGCCGTCGGCGATGGCCTGGGCCTGGGCCTGGCGGTGTCGTTTGCGATCATTCATGAATCCGGCGGGCGGCTGACAGCGGGCAATCACGAAAACGGCGCGGTATTCTGCGTCACCTTGCCCATCGATCCCGAGGCGCCGTTGCATGCTTGATTCGGTCATAGTCGTCGATGACGAGAGCAGTATCCGCAGTGCCGTGGAGCAGTGGCTGAGCCTGTCCGGATTTCGCGTGCAGTTGTTCAGCCGCGCCGAAGACTGCCTGGGGCAATTGCCGGAGAATTTTGCCGGGGTGATCCTGAGTGACGTGCGCATGCCTGGGCTCAGCGGCCTGGAACTGTTGGCCGAAGTACGCAAGCGCGACCCCGACCTGCCGGTGATCCTGTTGACCGGTCACGGCGATGTACCGATGGCGGTGGAAGCCATGCGCGACGGGGCCTACGACTTCCTGGAAAAACCCTTCAGCCCTGAAGCCCTGCTGGGCAGCCTGCGTCGCGCCCTCGATAAACGTTTCCTGGTGCTGGAGAACCGCCGGCTGCACGAGCAGGCCGACGCCAGGGCCCGGCTGGACACCACGCTGCTGGGCGTCTCCCGGCCTTTGCAGAACCTGCGCCGCCAGGTGCTGGACCTGGCGACCCTGCCGGTCAACGTGTTGATTCGCGGCGAAACCGGCAGTGGCAAGGAACTGGTCGCCCGCTGCCTGCATGATTTCGGCCCAAGGGCGAGCAAGCCTTTCGTGGCGCTGAACTGCGCGGCCATTCCCGAGCCGCTGTTCGAGGCCGAACTGTTCGGCCATGAAAGCGGCGCGTTCACCGGCGCCCAGGGCAAGCGCATCGGCAAGCTCGAATATGCCGATGGCGGCACACTGTTTCTTGATGAAATCGAAAGCATGCCCCTGGCGCAACAGGCCAAGTTGCTGCGGGTTCTGCAGGAAAAGAAACTCGAGCGCCTGGGCTCCAACCAGAGCATCCCGGTGGACCTGCGCATCATTGCCGCGACCAAACCGGACCTGTTGGACGAAGCCCGTGCCGGGCGCTTTCGCGAAGACCTGGCCTATCGCTTGAACATTGCCGAACTGCGCCTGCCGCCGCTGCGTGAACGGCGCGAGGACATTCCGCTGCTGTTCGAACATTTCGCCCACAGCGCCGCCGAACGCCTGGGCCGCCCGGCAACGCCGCTGAGCGGCCCGCAACTGAGCCATTTGCTCAGCCATGACTGGCCAGGCAATGTCCGCGAACTGGCCAACGTCGCCGAACGCCAGGTGCTGGGCCTGGATCAACTGCCCGTCGAGGACGCGGCGCCCGGCCAATCCCTGGCGGCCCGGCAGGAAGCCTTCGAAGCGCAATGCCTGCGCGCCGCCCTCACGCGGCACAAGGGCGACGTGAAAGCCGTGCTCGAAGAACTGCAACTGCCGCGCCGTACCTTCAATGAAAAGATGCAGCGGCATGGGTTGAATCGGGAGATGTTTTTGCAGGAGCGCTGATTTTTGCGCTGCCTGCTCTGCCCTCTTCGCGAGCAGGCTCGCTCCCACAGGGACCTGCGAATACTGAACCCATGTGGGAGCGAGCCTGCTCGCGAAGAGGCCGCCCGACACATCACTTGATAAGCGGATTTCCGCCCAACCCCTTAGCCACAATAAGCGGATTTCCGCTTAGACGCCGCCATCAACCCCTCTAAACCGGCCCTCCGCCACCTGGCACAGCTCCTGCTATAGCCCTGGCAGGCTGCGTTCACACGCGCTCCACAAAAACAATTAAACGAAGGATCCTTCAATGGATAACTCCAACGCCCTGCCCATTGGGTCGGCTGCCGTGCCCGCCCGTGAAAGAACCACCGCCAGCCGGATCAAATCGATCTTCAGCGGCTCGGTCGGCAACATGGTCGAGTGGTACGACTGGTACGTCTACGCTGCTTTCTCGTTGTACTTCGCCAAAGCCTTCTTCCCCAAGGGTGACACCACCGCCCAACTGCTCAACACCGCCGCGATCTTCGCCGTCGGCTTCCTGATGCGCCCGATCGGCGGCTGGCTGATGGGCCTGTACGCCGACCGCGCCGGCCGTAAACGCGCGTTGATGGCCTCGGTGTACCTGATGTGCTTCGGCTCGCTGATCATCGCCCTGAGCCCGAGCTACGAAACCATCGGCGTCGGCGCGCCGATCCTGCTGGTCTTCGCCCGCTTGCTCCAAGGCTTGTCGGTGGGTGGCGAATACGGCACGTCGGCCACCTACCTGAGCGAGATGGCGACCAAGGAACGACGTGGTTTCTTCTCCAGCTTCCAGTACGTGACCCTGATCTCCGGCCAGCTCATCGCCCTCGGCGTGCTGATCGTGCTGCAGCAGGTCCTCACCACCGAGCAACTCTACGCCTGGGGCTGGCGCATCCCGTTCGCCATCGGCGCGCTGTGCGCAGTCGTGGCGCTGTACCTGCGTCGCGGCATGGAAGAAACCGAGTCGTTCACCAAGAAGGAAAAAGCCAAGGAAAGCGCGATGCGCACCTTGATGCGTCATCCCAAGGAACTGCTGACCGTGGTCGGCCTGACCATGGGCGGTACGCTGGCGTTCTACACCTACACCACCTACATGCAGAAGTACCTGGTTAATACCGTCGGCATGAGCATCTCCGACTCCACCACCATTTCCGCCGCCACGCTGTTCCTGTTCATGTGCCTGCAACCGATCATCGGTGGGCTGTCGGACAAGATCGGTCGCCGGCCGATCCTGATTGCCTTCGGCATCCTGGGGACGTTGTTCACGGTGCCGATCCTCACCACCCTGCACACCATCCAGACCTGGTGGGGCGCGTTCTTCCTGATCATGGCCGCGCTGATCATCGTCAGCGGCTACACCTCGATCAACGCGGTGGTGAAAGCCGAGCTGTTCCCTACCGAGATCCGCGCCCTCGGCGTCGGCCTGCCGTACGCCCTGACCGTATCGATCTTCGGTGGCACCGCCGAATACATCGCGCTGTGGTTCAAGAGCATCGGCATGGAAACTGGCTACTACTGGTACGTGACAGGCTGCATCGCGGTATCGCTGCTGGTCTACATCACCATGAAAGACACCCGCAAGCACTCGCGGATCGTGACGGACTGATAGTCAAGGCGTAGCAACAGAAGGGGCTGACCTCGCCGGGTTGGCCCCTTTTTCGTTCCAGGTTTTCGAGATTAATTCTCAGTTAATGACCGCACTTCATCCTCATCTCCATCGAAACATTAACTGGAGCATGACCATGAAGACCCGACTGATTTTCGCCCTGACCCTCTCCGTATTGGCCACCAGCGCCTTTGCCGACGACGGCTTCGACCGCACCGGCACCGCCGCTTTTATCGCCGACACCCATGACCGCAGCGGCTCGGCCTCTGTTGCCAGACAAGATGAAAATCACGCCACCGAGCCGACCGTCGCAACACAGGGCGCCGACCGCGCCGATGCGGCGTCCACCAACTGATTCCAGCCATCACCCGACACTGTGGGAGCGAGCCTGCTCGCGAAGACAATGGCACAGTCGGCATCCCAGCCAACTGATCCAGCGCTTTCGCGAGCAGGCTAGCTCCCACACGGGTTCTGGGTTGCTGACAAAACCGGTCGGCGCCTGCACTATCCTCGGATACCGTTCAAACCGATCCCAGGACCTACGCCTTCATGCCCGATGACATCCATTACTACGAACCCGCCAACGGTCACGGCCTGCCACACGATCCGTTCAACGCGATCATCGGTCCACGGCCCATTGGCTGGATTTCTTCCCAGGACGGCGAAGGACGCCTGAACCTGGCGCCTTACAGTTTCTTCAACGCCTTTAACTACGTTCCGCCGATCATCGGTTTCTCAAGTGTCGGGCGCAAAGACAGCCTGAACAATATCGAGCAGACCGGGGAGTTCGCCTGGAACCTCGCCACCCGCCCGCTGGCCGAGCAGATGAACCAGAGCTGCGCAATGGTCGCGCCAGAGGTCGATGAGTTCGAACTGGCAGGTTTGACAACCGCCCCGTCGCGGGTGATCCAGGTGCCGCGCGTGGCAGAGAGCCCGGTATCCTTCGAATGCAAAGTCACGCAGATCATCCAACTGCAACGTGCCGACAAGGCACTTGTACCGAGCTGGCTGATCCTCGGCGAAGTCGTCGCCGTGCACATCGCCAAGTGGCTGTTGAAGGATGGGGTATACGACACCGCCGCCGCCGAGCCGATTTTGCGTGGTGGCGGGCCGGCGGATTATTTCCAGCTGGGGCCGGAGGCGTTGTTCAGGATGCATCGCCCGAAGTAAATGTGGCGAGGGAATTTATCCCCGCTGGGCTGCGTAGCAGCCCCCAAAGCGGAACATCTGATACGCCAAGGCGGCTGGTCTCAGGGCCGCTACGCGCCCCAGCGGGGACAAATCCCCTCGCCACGAAAACAACCTAGAAATGCGATTACCAGATCAGGCCGCCTTCGCCATCGACACCCTGCAGGTGAGTCAACTGCTGGGCAGCCGCTTCATCGGCTTTGAAAGCAGTCTCGAACGTCTGCTCTTCGAGCACTTTGTTGAAGCGAGGCTTGTCGGGACTGCCGATGGCCTTGGTGGCGATGGCTGCGTAATAGCCGCCACCCTCCTTGGGAACAACAGCGGAAACAGCTTCAAAAGTTTCAAAGGCTTTGCGTGCCATAATGCGCATCCTGGCGGTTGGAATGACCGTCATTAAACCTTCAACCGGCCAGTTTGTGTACCTTCGCCATGCACCCTTCGGTCGCCTTGGCGGCAGACACTTCGCGAAAGGTATGGAAATCCAGGCTGCTCACCACCAGGTCCTGCACCAGCTCGGCGAAGATCGCCATCGCCGGGGAATTGAAGTAGGCCTCCATCGCCTGCTGGTGGGTCCACAGCCCGGACACCAGCCACAAGTCGGCGTCGCATTGCGATTGCTGCAAGGCGAAGTGCAGGCAACCGGGAGCTTGCCGCGACGGGGTGATCAAGGTACTCAGGCGCGCACCCAATTGCTGGCTGCGGCCGGCTCGTGCCCGCACGAAAGCCATGTGACTGACGGGGATCTGTGTAGTCATGTTCAACCCTCCCAGGTGATCCGTTGTGCAGCCGGGGACGGGCTGCGACAGGATCAAAGGTTAAGCGCCCCGACACCAGCTTCGTTAGTCGATTCCTGCCGACACATTGCACGATCCTGCCCGCAGATGCCGCCGACCTGGCTTGGAACCGACACAAACAGCGCAACTTGAAACAAAAGGTTTCAAGCAAGTTTCGAGCAGGTTGCACCGTCCCGATCCGACAGGCCGTGCAGGATCAGGCAAGCTTTCAACAGGATGTTGCTACCGCTGCGCCTTGCACAAATTTAAGCTGCGTCCATCGCATCCCTATCATCCGAGGATTTCGGCATGTCGCCACTCGATCACGCCCACGTCCCGCTGGACACTTACCTGGAACAACAGCGCGCCGAGCTGGCATCGATCATCGAACGCAATACCAGCGAGGACGGCAGCTACGCCACCGCCATCGGCTCGCTGCACCTGTCGCGCCACAGCCAGCCGCATAAATTTGCCCCGGTGCTGGCCCAACCGGCATTGTGCATCATGGCCCAGGGCAGCAAGCAGGTGCGCCTGGCAGACGAACTGTTCAACTACGATCCGTTGCACTACCTGGTGGTCTCGGTCTCGATGCCATTGAGCGGGTGCATCGCCGACGTGTCGCCCGAACAGCCGATCCTGGCGCTGCGCCTGGACATCGACCCGGCGGAAATCACCGCGCTGATCGCCGACGCCGGTCCCTTGGGCGTACCGACCCGCCCCGCTGGCCGCGGCCTGTATGTCGAACGCCTGGACACGCCGATGCTCGATGCCGTGCTGCGCCTGGCACGGTTGCTGGACAGCCCGAAAGACATCGCCATGCTCGCGCCACTGGTGCGCCGGGAAATCCTCTATCGCCTGCTGCGCAGCCCGCAAGGCTACCGGCTGTATGAAATTGCCATTGCCAACAGCCAGAGCCATCGCATCAGCCAGGCGATCAAATGGCTCAACGGCCATTTCGAACAGCCGCTGCGCATCGACGACCTGGCCCGGGAAGTCAACCTCAGCGTCTCGACCCTGCATCATCGTTTCAAGGCAATGACCGCCATGAGCCCGTTGCAGTACCAGAAGCAATTGCGCCTGCAGGAAGCCCGTCGCCTGATGCTGGCCGAAGGGCTGGAAGCCTCGGCGGCAGGGTATCGCGTGGGTTATGAAAGCCCGTCGCAGTTCAGCCGCGAATACAGCCGGCTGTTCGGCGCGCCGCCGCTGAGGGATCTGGCGCGGTTGCGGATGACCGTATGACCTGTACTTTGTGCTGACTGGGCCGGCCTCATCGCGAGCAAGCTCGCTCCCACAGGGATCGGCGGTGAACGCAACATTTATAGCCAACAGAGATTCCCATGTGGGAGCGAGCTTGCTCGCGATGGGGCCAGTAAAGGCACCTCAATACTTCGCCGCCCAAAGGTCCTGATCAATCTCGATCAACGTCGGCCCCCGCCGCTCACGTGCAGCAAGCAACGCCACCCCCAATGACGGCACATCCTCAACCGCCTCGGCATCACAGCCCAACGCCTTGGCGACGCCGATGAAATCCGGCGTGTAGATGTCCACGCCCACCGGTTCGATGGCACGGTTGACCATGTACTTCCTGATCTCTTCGTAGCCTTGGTTATTCCACAGCAATACGATCACCGGTACCCGCGCTTCCACGGCGCTGGCCAGTTCCGGCAGGCTGAATTGCAGGCCGCCGTCGCCGATCAGGCACACCACCGGCGGACGGCCATGGCCGTTATCGACACCGCCAAGCCAGGCGCCGATCGCCGCCGGCAATGCGTAGCCGAGGGTGCCGTAGCCGGTCGAGGAGTTGAACCAGCGGCGCGGCTGTTCGAGATTGAAAGTGAGGTTGCCGATGTACACCGGCTGGGTGGAGTCGCCGACAAAGACCGCCTCGGGCAGCGTCTGCAAAACACTGTCGAGGAACACGGTCTGGGCGCGAGTCGGTGCGTCCCATTGCCGGTCGAGTTCGGCCCGCAATCGTGCAACACGAGCGGCTCCCCAATCGTCCTGGCGTGCATCGGGCGCTTGCAGGCTCGGCGCGTCGAGCAAGCCGCGAGCAGCACTTCGCGAATCGGCCACCAGCGCCAGTTTCGGTGGGTAATTGCGCACGGTCTGGTCGGGGTCGATGTCGACGCGCAGCAGCGCACCGGGAATCTCGAAGCCGCCGGCGAAGGTCACGTCATAGTCGGTCTCGGCCAGTTCGGTGCCGATGGCCAGCACCACATCGGCCTCGGCCACCAACGCACGGGTCGCGACCAGGCTCTGGGTAGAGCCGATCAGCAACGGGTGCCAGGACGCCAGCAAGCCCTTGGCATTGATGGTCAACGCCACCGGTGCACCGAGGCGTTCGGCCAGTTCGGTCAATTCGGCTGCTGCATCGATGGCGCCCCCGCCGGCAAGAATCAGTGGCCGTCTGGCCGTCGCCAGCAATGCCGCCATCTGCTCCACGGCGTCTGGCGCAGCCCCGGCGCGGCTGACGTGCACCGGTGCGCTGCACAACAGCGCATCGGCGTCCTCGACCAGCACGTCCAGCGGGATTTCGATGTGCACCGGCCGTGGGCGCCCGGCCTGGAACACGGCAAAGGCGCGGGCCAACACGCCGGGCAACTCGGCAGCCGACATCAACGTATGGGAAAACGCCGCCACGCCGCCCACCAGCGCACTCTGGTTCGGCAGCTCATGCAGCTTGCCGCGCCCGCCGCCCAACTGGCTGCGCGACTGCACGCTGGAGATCACCAGCATCGGGATCGAGTCGGCATAAGCCTGGCCCATGGCGGTGGCGATGTTGGTCATGCCCGGCCCGGTGATGATGAAACACACCCCCGGCTTACCGCTGACCCGCGCATAACCGTCGGCCATGAACCCGGCGCCTTGCTCGTGACGCGGCGTCACATGACGGATGCTCGAACTGGCCAGCCCGCGATACAACTCGACGGTGTGCACGCCAGGAATGCCAAACACCTGCTCCACACCATAAGCTTCGAGTAACTTGACCAATACTTCGCCGCACGTCGCCATTGCCATCGCCTTTTTCTTCGGGAATGGCGTTATTGGAACGGTCGGGCCATAGCGACAACAATCGATAAAAAGTCATACTAGCCATGTCTTCAAGTCATGGCTTGGCCTCAATGAAACGACTTCCTCCGCTGCCGGCGCTGCACACCTTCCTGATCACCGCCCAATGTTGCAATTTCACCCGCGCGGCGGAACTGCTGCATATCACTCAAGGTGCGGTGAGCCGACAAATTGCCGGACTGGAAGCGCACCTGGGTTACGCGCTGTTTCACCGCCAGGCGCGTGGCCTGAGCCTGACCGCCGAAGGCCAGGCGTGGCTGCCGCGGGTGCAGCAGGTGTTCGGCCTGATCGGCGAGGCGCTGGAGCAGATCGGCGAGAAACGCCAGGCCCTGCAACTCAAGGCGCCGACCTGCGTGATGCGCTGGTTGCTGCCGCGCCTGTTGCAATGGCAAAAGGAGCGGCCAGACGTGCCGGTGGAGCTGACCACCACGGTCCGGCACGGCGTGAATTTCCAACAGGAAACCTTCGACGCGGCGGTCGTCTACGGCCCGCCGCCCGATGCCTCGTTGGCCCGCCTGCACCTGTTCGATGAACAACTGACGCCGGTCTGCTCCCCGCCGCTGGTGGAAGGCCCCGCACCGTTGCGCTCGCCCGCCGACCTGCAACAGCACTTGCTGCTGCACCCCACCACCGACGAGCGCGACTGGAACGCCTGGCTCGCCGAGGCCGGCGTCCACCTGAACAACGTCAGCAAGGGCCAGCATTTCGAAACCCTGGACCTGGCGATGTCCATGGCGTCTCAAGGCACAGGCGTGGCAATTGGCGACTGGTCGCTGATCGGCGACGACCTCAGCGCCGGCAGGCTGGTGGCGCCGTTCGAATTGAAGGTCAGGACCGGGCTGGGTTATCACCTGGTGCATCCGCGCAAGGTCCAGGTGTCGGCGCGGTTGCAGGAGTTGATGGAATGGCTGGTGGGGGAAGCTCACCGACGCTAGCCGCCCTGAAGCACCGCCCTTGTGGCGAGGGGATTCATCCCCGCTGGACTGCGCAGCAGGCCCTAGCATTGCGATGGGGTCTGCCTGACACACCTGGGCGCCAAGCTTTAGGGTCGCTGCGCAACCCAGCGGGGATAAATCCCCTCGCCACAAAAGCGCCTCGGCATGAGTTAAAGCAGATTAGGTGCCTGCGCCGGCTCGACCTGCGCCCAGTGCGAGGTGTCTTCGCGGTGCTGCTGCAAGTAGGGCAACACCGCGCCCAGCAAGGGTTCCTTGAAGGCCTCTTGAAAGCGATGGGCCAGGCCTGGGATCAGTTTCAACTGGCTGCCGCGAATATGCGCCGCCAGATGCACACCATGCATCACCGGCAGCAACGGATCGGCGGTGCCATGGACCACCAGGGTCGGCACCTGCAATTGATTGAGCAGCGCCACCCGACTCGGCTCGGCCAGGATTGCCATGATCTGACGCTTCACACCTTCGGGGTTGAAGGCCCGGTCGTAAGCCACGGCGGCTTGATGCAGCAAGGCCTGCCGGTCATCGACCACCATCGGGCTGCCCAGCGCGGCGAGCAGGTCGGCCTGTTGCTCAAGCGCCACTTCACGATTCGGCGCGCTGCGTCGTGACAGCAACTGCACCAGCGTTTCACTGGGCGCCGGCAAGCCTGCGGCGCCGGAACTGGTCATGATCAGGGTCAGGCTCTCGACCCGTTGCGGCGCCATCGCCGCCATGTGCTGGGCGATCATCCCGCCCATGCTTACGCCCAGTACATGGAAGCTTTGCACCTGCAAGGCATCCATCAAGCCCAGGCCATCGGCGGCCATGTCGGTCAAGGTATAAGGCGCGGCCACCGGCAAGCCAAGCTTGTAGCGCAAGGCTTCGAAGGTCAGGTTGGCAGTGCCTGGGGCCTGGCGCCAGGCGGACAGGCCCACATCCCGGTTGTCGTAGCGAATCACCCGGAAACCCTGTTCGCACAGCGCCACCACCACTTCGTCCGGCCAATGGATCAACTGACCGCCCAGCCCCATCACCAGCAGCAGCGCGGGATCCGAAGCACGGCCGATGCTCTGGTACGCCAGGCTTACCTGGTCCAGGTCGACCCGTTGGGTCGCGACATTGACATCACAACGAGAAGCCGCCAACGACGGCAGGCCGCACAACAATGCGGCCAGAAAAATGAATACACGCATGAACAAACACCAGAACGCAGAACCCCAATAGAGCGCAAGTCTGATGAAGTTTGTTCAAGCGCGCTGCCACAGTTGCGTGACAGTTTGATGAAGATTGCCGAGTGGTTATCTGAAGCCCTGAGCACACGTGGCGAGGGTACTGACCCAAAGGTTCTCGCCGAAGCGTTCCCGGGCCGGTCGCAATTGTGCCAGCGCCTGTTCCAGTTCACAGCGCCAGGCGTTGCGGCCATTGACCAGGCCCACCGACAGGATCTTGTAGGTCGGCAGGCGATCGAGCACCTGGCCGAGTTGTTCCGGCGCACGCACGGCGTCGACGTGCAGCCCATCCACCGGCAGGCCCGCCGCCAGGCCGAGGTTGTCTTGCAGGCCACTGAAACAGGTCGCCAGCAATTTTTTCAGCGGTGAATACTGGAGGATGTGGTAGGCCCGCTCGAAGGCGCTTCGCCAGGCCAGCGGCAGGTCGAGGGTGAGGATCGGTTCATCGATCTGCACCCACTCCACGCCCTGGGCCTTGAGGCGATTGAAGATTTCGCCGTAAACCGGCAACAGGCTTTCCAGCAGGTCGAGTTTGTCGAAGTCACCGCCCTTGGCCTTGCCCAGCCACAGGTACGTCAGCGGGCCGATGATCGCCGGCTTGACTCGATGCCCCAGCGCATGGGCTTCGTCGACCTCGTCGAACAGGTGCTCCCAGCTCAGCGCGAAGGTCTGCCCGGCGGTAAACTCCGAAACCCGGTTGTGGGCTTGCCGCACGGGGCGGCGATCGGCGCCGATGCGAAGAAAACCGAGGGTATGGGCCAGGGCCATGGTGAATGTCCTTCTGTAAAAGATGGCGTCATTGTCGACAGCCGGACCCACATGAGACAAACTCAATCTTTTCGTGTTGATCACAAGTTTTACTCATGGAGCCACACCGGTGCTTGAACTCCGTCACCTGAAGACCCTGCACGCCCTGCGCGAAGCCGACAGCCTGGTGGAGGCCGCCGAACGCCTGCATCTGACCCAGTCCGCGCTGTCCCACCAGTTCAAGGAACTGGAGGAGCGCCTGGGCATGCAGCTGTTCGTGCGCAAGACCAAACCGGTCCGGTTCACCAGCGCCGGCTTACGCCTGTTGCAACTGGCGGATGCCGCCCTGCCATTGCTGCGCAGCGCCGAGCGGGACATCGCGCGGCTGGCCGGCGGCACCGCCGGGCGTCTGCACATGGCCATCGAGTGCCACAGCTGCTTCCAATGGCTGATGCCGACCATCGACCAGTTCCGCGATGCCTGGCCGGAAGTCGAGCTGGACCTGGCCTCGGGCTTCGCCTTCGCCCCGCTGCCGGCCCTGGCCCGGGGCGACCTCGACCTGGTGGTCACTTCCGATCCGCTGGAGCTGGCGGGCATCACCTATGTGCCGCTGTTCACCTACGAGGCGATGCTCGCGGTGGCGAACCAGCATCGACTGGCGGGCAAACCGTACATCGTGCCCGAAGACCTGGTCAGCGAAACCCTGATCACCTACCCGGTGGAGCGTGATCGGCTGGACATCTTCACCCGTTTCCTGGAGCCGGCCGACATCGAACCGGCCCAGGTTCGCACCTCCGAGCTGACGGTAATGATGATGCAACTGGTTGCCAGCGGCCGGGGCGTCTGCGGCATGCCTCACTGGGCACTGCATGAATACAGCTCACGGGGCTACGTGAAGGCCAAGCGGCTGGGGGAGAAGGGTCTGTTCGCCACGCTCTACGCGGCGGTGCGCACCGACATGCTCGACGCGCCGTACATGCGCGATTTTTTGCTGACGGCCAAGGACACATCATTCTCGACACTCGACGGCGTCAGTGCCGTGCGCTGACAAGGGCCTTTGTGGCGAGGGGATTTATCCCCTCGCCACAAAGCGCAACGGTCATGGTCGCTCGGTTCAGAGTTCAAGCCACATGTGGATCTTGTCGAAATACTCATCGCCCACGCGAATCGCCATCGGTTCGAGCCCGTACAAAACGAAGCCGCTGCGCTGGTAGAGTTTGACGGCCGGGTCGTTGCCGGCGGTGACGGTCAGTTGCACCAGCCGCAGAAAGGCGTGACGACGGGCTTCGTCGAGGGCCGCCTGGACCAGTTGCTGGCCAAGCCCCCCTTGGCGATGGGCGGCGGCGACGTACATGCCGAACAGGGTCGCCTTGTGCCTGGCCTTCAACCGATGCTCCAGGGACAGGCCGACGATACCAACCGGTTCGTCCACCACGAACGCCCCGAGGATCACATCGAGCCGGCTGGTCAGGCGTGACTCCCACCAGTTGATGGGCAGCGTCGCCCGTTCACTGGCACTGGAGGTGAAAGCCTCTGGATGCAACTCATAGGCCTGGAGCATCAACTCCCGATAGCCCTGGACATCAGCCACCTTCAGCCGTCGGATGTTCACGCCGAACGCCGTTGCTCAAGCATCAGTCGCAGCGCCAGTGCGCCGAGTACAAACCCCATGAAATAGCGCTGCGCCGCCAGCCAGGTCGGGTTGTGGACAAACCACGAGGCGATGCCGGCGGCGAACAGCGCGATCAGCAGGTTGACGCTGAAGCTCACGCTGATCTGAGTCAGCCCGAGGATGATGCTCTGGGTGAACAGCGAGCCGTGCTCCGGGCTGATGAACTGCGGAAACACCGAGAGGTAGAACACCGCGATCTTCGGGTTCAGGGCGCTGGTGAGAAACCCCATGGTGATCAGCTTGCGGGTCGAGTCCGCCGGCAACTGCTGGGCCTGAAAAGGCGAGCGAGCCCCCGGCTTCACCGCTTGCCAGGCCAGCCAGAGCAGATAAAGCGCACCGGCCCACTTGAGGATTTCATAAGCCATCGGCACTGCCAGGAACACCGCCGTCAGCCCCGCCGCCGCGGCGAACATGTGCACGAAGAAGCCCGCCACCACGCCAAGCAAGGAGGTGACGCCGGCCTTGCGGCCCTGGCAGATCGAACGGGAAATCAGGTAAATCATGTTCGGGCCGGGCGTGAGCACCATCAACAACGCGGCGGCGGCGAAAATCAGCAGGTCCGGCAATGGAATCATGGCGTCAGTCCTTGAGTATTGAATCAGCAAGTCGCGAGACAAGTGGCTCGATAAAACGGCAGGATCACCTCGCCTGTCAACGGCGCCAGCAACAAATCGCCGGTACCGGCCGGATCGATCCAACACACTTCCTCGATCTCGGCGGCGGGAGAAACCCGAGCATCGATGTCCAGCAAAAACACTTCGGCCTGCACGGTAAAACCCGGCTCGTTGGCGGCCGGCGCGCTGAACTGTCCAAGGTGACGAGCATGCGCCGGATCGATCCTCAGCCCGAGTTCCTCCTCCAGCTCCCGAGCCAGGGCCTGGACCGGTTGCTCATGGGCTTCGATCTTGCCACCCGGTTGCATGAAGGCCTGGGTGCCGCGCTTGCGTACCAGCAGGGTCCGGCCGTCAGGGCCGATGAGCAGGGCGGCGGCGATACGGATGAGAGCAATGGTCATGATCAAAAGGCCTCGGGCAGAAAATGCCGGGGCAGATTACAGGGGCCGGCGGTGGGAGCAAAGCCTGGCCCAGATCCCCAAACCCGACACAGCCCCATTGTGGGAGCGAGCTTGCTCGCGATGGCGGTGGATCAGTTGAAAATATTTGACTGACACTCCGCTATCGCGAGCAAGCTCGCTCCCACAGGGAACCCATCGTCCGGCAGATTTTCATCACCCCAAAATCGGCTTCGGCACCGAAGGATCCGCTTCCTCCTCGGGGATCTTGACGAACACGCTGTACCGCGCCCCTTCCATCGCCTCGAAGGCGATGAGTTTTTCGATCAGCGGAGCACTCATGACCTTGCCGGCATTGAGCAACAGCATGCCGTTGTCGGCATTGAGGTTGCGCGCCAGGACCATGCCGGCTGCCAGCTCGCGGGTAGTCACGACCTTCACCGTCGGGTCGGACAGGGTCACGTCTTCCAGGTATTCGCCGCAGGCCTTGATGAAGTCCTCGACCATGTTCGGGTCGTACAGCTTGCCGGCGTATTTGCGGATGTAGACCAGCGCTTCATCGCTGTTCATCTGCCGCTCCAGGATCAACCCACGCTGCAATTCGATGAAATCCACCGCCAGTTTCAACAGCCGCGAACCGAACGGAATCGCCTCGCCCTTGAGGTGATCGGGGAAACCGCTGCCGTCCCAGCGCTCCTGGTGATGGAGGATGATGCGCGCCGCGTCCTTCATCGGGTCGAGGGTCATCAGCAGCGATTCACTCTGCTTCGGATAGGCCCGGTACAGTTCCAGTTCGCTGTGGTGCAGCATGTCGGCGGGCGTGACCATCATGTTATCGGTCCAGCTCAGCTTGCCGATGTTGTAGAGCGCGGCGGCCATGGTCAGGTCGCGGTCGGTGGACTCGTCGAGAAAATTGAGCCGGCTGTAGACCCGGATCAACTCGATGATCTGCCGGTTGGTCTGCTTGGCCTTGGGCAGGCGCAGGTTGGCGATCAGCGAGAACACTTCGGTGCCAGTCACGTAGCTGCGCTTGAGCTCTTCGTAGGCCAGGTCGAGCATATCGGCGGTCTGCTGCAGCTCGGCGGTGCGCGACGCCACGCGTTTTTCCAGCGTGGCGTTGAGGGTCTTGAGTTGCTGGTTCTGCTCGCGGTTCAACGCTTCGAGGCGCTGACGCTCGCTTTCCGAATGCTGGTGGGCCAAGGCCTGGCGCAGGGCCTGCACCAGTTCCTCGTCATTCCAGGGTTTGCTGAGGTAGCGATAGAGCTGACCCTCGTTGATGGCCTTGGTCATCATGTCCACGTCGGCGTAGCCGGTGAGCAGGATGCGCAAGGTCGATGGATACAGCTTGCGGATTTCCGCCAGCAGCGTGGCGCCGTCCATGTTCGGCATCCGGGCGTCGGTCATCACCAGGTCGACCGGCCGCTCCTTGAGGATTTCCAAGGCCTTCGCACCGCTGTCGGCCAGCAGGATTTCATACGGCTGGCTGCGCAACAGCCGACGCAGGCTGTTGAGAATCGACTCTTCGTCATCCACCAGCAACACCGTCGGCTTCGCAGCAGGAACGTTCGACGACTGATCTTCCATTGGCACCCCCTCCTATTGACGATCACCGTTCTACCTTACCCCTGACAGACAGGCTAGTAGATAGCGGACATTTAGACACAATTCGCCACCATGCACCGCGCGGTTTCCTTGAGCCGACTATGCTGTACCTCATGAAGGGCCAAGTACAGGCCGAATACTCATGCCAGCGAAAGGGATATCAGATGTTCCCACGGTTCCATAGTCAGCATCTCGACGGTGCACGGCCATGAGCCTGCCGATGGATAGATCCAACCGGCGGATCCTGATCGTCGACGACACGCCAACGATTCATGAGGATTTTCGAAAGATCCTCGCCCCCCACGTGATCCCCGAAGACAGCCTGAGCAGCGCCGAAGAAGCCTTGTTCGGCGCACCGGTGGTGATCGCCGCCCAGAGTTTCGAGCTGGAGTCGGCATTCCAGGGCATGGAGGCCTTGAGCAAGGTAGAAACGGCCCTGGCCCGGGGTAAACCCTTCGCCATGGCGTTTATCGACATGCGCATGCCGCCAGGCTGGGACGGTCTTGAAACCATCGAGCGGCTGTGGCGCGTCGATCCCAAGCTGCAAGTGGCGCTGTGCACCGCTTATTCGGATTACTCCTGGGAGGACATCGCCGATCGCCTGGAATTGGGTGATCGCCTGCTGATCCTGAAGAAACCCTTCGACGCCATCGAGATCCGCCAGATGGCAAGCACCCTCACCGTCAAATGGCAGATGACCGAAGACGCGGCGCTGAAAATGGACATGCTCGAACGGGCGGTGGAGGAACGCACCCGGGAACTGGCCGACGCCAACATCATCGTGCAGAACAGCCCGACCATCCTTTACCGCCTGCGTGGCGAGCCGCCGTTCCCGTTGATGTACATCTCGCACAACATCACCAAGTTCGGCCATGTCGCGGCGCAACTGATCAGTTCGCCGGACTGGGCGCAAACCCTTATCCACCCCGATGATCAGGGCAAGGTCCAGGAGGCCATGGTCCGCGTCCTGGACCGCGACACGGTCGGGGCGTCCATCGAGTTTCGCATGCGCACCGGAGACGACACCTTTCGCTGGGTGGAGAACCGCTACATTCCTGTGCGCAACGAGCAAGGCCTGTTGCTGGAAGTCGAGGGCATCATCCTCGACATCACCGAGCGCAAAGTGGCCGAGGAAAAGATCGCCCTGCTCGCCCGCACCGACGGCCTGACCGCGCTCGCCAACCGCGCCACCATGATCGAGCGCCTGCACCAGGCGTTCGCCGCCGCGCGCCGGGGGGCGGCGCCGTTTGCGATGTTCTATCTGGACCTGGACCACTTCAAGCGCATCAACGACACGCTCGGTCACCCCATCGGCGACCTGCTGTTGCAGGAAGTCGCGGCGCGCCTCAAGGGCTGTACCCGGGAAAACGACGTGGTGGCACGGCTGGGCGGCGATGAGTTCGCCATTCTGCAATTGGATGTCCATGAAGCGACGCACTGCGCGGCGCTGGCCGGAAAAATCCGTGACGCGCTGGTGGCGCCCTATTCCCTGGACGGCAACGATGTGCGCATCTCGGTGAGCATCGGCATCAGCCTGTACACGCCACAAAGCCTGAGTGCCGACAGCCTGATGGCGCAGTCCGACATGGCGCTGTACCGCTCGAAAGAGAAGGGCCGCAACCAGTATCACTTCCACAACGAAGAGATCAATCAGGAAGTCACCGACCGGGTCGCCCTGGCCAATGACCTGCGCCAGGCCATCGAGAACAACGAACTGCATTTGCATTACCTGCCGGAAGTCGACCTCGGCACCGGCAAGATCCTCGGCATGGGCGTGCAGGTGCGCTGGAACCACCCCGAACGCGGCTGGCTGGAGCCGGCGGCGTTCATGCCTGCCGCCGAGAAAACCGGGATCATCATCGGCCTCGGTCACTGGGTCCTGGACCAGGCCTGCCAGCAGATGCGCCAATGGCGCGACCAGGGCATGGCGCCGCCGGTGATCGCCATCGACCTGTCCCTGACCCAGCTCAAGACCGGCCCGGAATTGATCTACGACGTGCTGCGCACCACCGCGCGCTGGGAACTGGCGCCCTGGGACCTGCGCTTCGATGTCACCGAAGCGACCCTGGCCCAGACCAAATGGACCCACAACGACGTGCTGCCCCGCCTGTGCGAACTCGGCGTGCAGGTGGCCATCGATGATTTCGGCACCGAGTATTCCTCGTTCGATTATCTGAAGACCTACCGGGTCAACCATCTCAAGCTCGCCCAGCGATTCCTCGACAGCGCCAACGCCGATCCGGAGAACGCCACGACCCTGCGGGCGATCATCAACTTTGCCCGGGACGTCGGCATCGGCATCATTGCCGAAGGCGTCGAGACCCAGGAACAACGCACCACGCTGATGTCCAGCGGCGGCTCGATGCAGGCCCAGGGGCATTACTTCAGTACCGTGGTCGACAGCGACCAGGCGGCCGCACTGCTCAAGGCCGGCACCATCGTGCCGGTGGCGGACCACTGGACCCGGCCGGCCAGCCAGCTATCGGAGAGCAACCCATGAACCCCATGTCGGTACCTGCCAACCGGCGAATCCTGGTGGTGGACGACACGCCCGCCATCCACCAGGATTTTCGCAAGATCCTCAGCCCCAGCGCCGGCAATGACGATTCGCTGGACGACACCGAGAGCCTGCTGTTCGGCACACCGCAGGTCAATCGATTGCAATTCCAGATCGACTCGGCCTATCAGGGCGAGGAAGCGCTGGAGCTGGTCAAGCGCGCCCAGGCCGAGGGCCAGCCGTATGCGCTGGTATTCGCCGACATGCGCATGCCGCCGGGCTGGGACGGCCTGCAAACCATCGAACAGCTGTGGAAAGCCGACCCGCGGCTGCAAATTGCCCTGTGCACCGCGTATTCGGACTATTCCTGGGAAACCATGTCCGAACGCATCGAATTCGACGACCAGTTGTTGATTCTCAAGAAACCGTTCGACACCTTGGAAATCCGCCAGATGGCCAGCGCCATGACCTGGAAATGGCAACTGGCGCAAGACGCAGCGCGGAAGATGCGCAGCCTGGAGCGCACGATCGAAGAGCGGGTCCAGGAACTGCTCAAGGTCTCTCACCTGCTGCAATACGACGTCCTCACCGAACTGCCCAACAGCATGCTGCTAGGCGACCGCCTGACCCAGGCCCTGGCCCAGTGCCGTCGGCATGACCGGCAGCTGGCGGTGATGTTCATCGGCCTGGACCGTTTCAAGCGCATCAACAATGCGCTGGGCCATCCGGTGGGCGATGAGATGCTCAAGCGGGTGGCACGCACCCTGGCCACCGTGGTGCGTGAATCCGACTCGGTGTTTCGCTACGGCTCCGATGAGTTCGTGGTGATCCTCGGCGACGTCGCCGATCCGCAATTGATCAAGGGCGTGGCGGAAAAACTGCTCGCGGCGATCAACTCTCCACACCCCATCGACGGCCATGACCTGACGGTGACGGCAAGCCTGGGCATCAGCGTGTACCCGACTGACGGTTTCGACGCCGTGGCGCTGATCAAGAAAGCCGAGACGGCAATGCGCAACGTCAAGGAAACCGGCCCCAACGACTACCGTTTTTTCACCGAGGACATGAACCGCCGGGCACGACAGCAGCAGACTATCGAATCAGGTTTGCGCCTGGCGCTGCAACGCAAGGAATTCGTGCTGCATTACCAACCCAAGCTCGATCTGACGAACGGCGCGGTGGTCGGTGTCGAGGCACTGGTGCGCTGGAACCGGCCCGACCAGGGGCTCGTCTATCCGTCGGATTTCATTCCGGTGGCCGAAGACAGCGGGCTGATCGTACCGCTGAGCCAGTGGGTGCTCCAGGAAGCCTGCCAACAGGCCTGTCGCTGGCAAGCCGAGGGCATGCGGCCGCTGTACCTGTCGGTGAATGTCTCGGCGATCGATTTTCGCCAGCGCGGTTTCGTCGAAGGCATTGCGCGCACCCTCAAGGAAACCGGCCTGGACCCGACACAGTTGGAACTGGAGATTACCGAAAGCGTGCTCATGCAGAACATCGATACCACCGTCGCCACCCTCAAGGCCATCAAGCAGCTGGGGGTACGACTGGCCATCGATGACTTCGGCACCGGCTATTCGAGCCTGAGTTACCTGCAGAAATTTCCGGTGGACGTGTTGAAGATCGACCAGTCGTTCGTCGGTGACCTGAGCATCGACAGCAACGACGCGAAACTGGTGAGCACCATCATCAGCCTGGGCAAGAGCTTGAACCTGCACATCATTGCCGAGGGTGTGGAAACCCGCGAGCAACTGGCGTTCCTCAAGGCGCACCAGTGCGAGGAAGCCCAGGGCTATTACTTCAGCAAGGCCGTGGAGCCGCAGGCCTTTGCCCAGTGGATGGCGGCATGGGAAAAAAAACCGAATCCGTTTTCATGAGCAATTGAGTCCATAAACCGAAGTTTCAAGGAAAGCATCCCATGGCGTCACACGGACTGATTCTGGCTCTCTGCCTGCTTCTGGGATACAGCGTGACCACTCACGCAGAACCATTGGACGAACCGCTCAAACCCCTGCCCGCCGCGCCGGCCCTGGACCCCAAGCGGGTCCAGTTGGGCCAGCGGCTGTTCAACGACCCACGGCTGTCGGTCAACAACACGCTGTCCTGCGCCAGCTGCCATCGCCTGGACAAGGGCGGCGCCGATGACAAGCAATTTTCCCTGGGCTTCGACGGCAAGCCGGTGGAGGTCAATACCCCTACCGTGTTCAACGCCAGCCTGAACTTCCATCAGTTCTGGGACGGTCGCGTCGATACCCTGGAAGAACAGGTGCACATCGTCGTGACCAGCCCCGGGGAAATGGGCAGCGACTGGAAGACGGTGGTCAAGCGCATCGCCGACGATCCGGGCTACGCCAGGGATTTTGCCGACGCCTACCCCGGCGGCGTGACCCAGCCCAACATCCAGGGCGCCCTCGCCGATTACGAGCGCACCCTGCTGACGCCGAATTCGCGCTTTGACCAATACCTGCTGGGCAACACCGACATTCTCACCCCCCGGGAAAAATTCGGTTACCAGCGCTTTAAGGAATACGGGTGCATCGCCTGCCATCAGGGCGTGAACATCGGCGGCAACATGTTTCAGAAGTTCGGCGTGATGGGCGACTACATCCAGGACCGGGGCAACCCCACCCGGGCCGACAACGGCCGCTTCAACATCACCGGCGACGAAGCCGACCGCCAGGTGTTCAAGGTGCCGAGCCTGCGCAACGTGGCCGTCACCGCGCCGTATTTCCATGGCGGCTCCGCGCCGACCCTGGAGCGCGCGGTGGAAGTCATGTTCAAGTACCAGCTGGGCCGTGAGCCGCTGAAAAACGATACCGAACTGATCGTCGAGTTCCTCAAGACCCTCACTGGCGAATGGGAGGGCAAGCCGCTATGAACAGTCTCTCCCGCCGCCTCGGCCTGGCTTTCATCGGCGTCTTGCTGGCCTCAGTCCTGTTGTTCATGTATATCGAATCAGGCGCCCAGCAAGCCGCCTCGCACATCGAATCGCGCGACTTGATCCGCCTGCTCAAGCAGCAGGACGGGATCTGGGACAACGAAGTGCTCAAGTCGCGAATCGCCCTGAGCCACAACTACGACCCGCTGGTATCGCCGCTCAATGAAATGACGCGCCTGTGGCAGCGCCTCGATGCCATCGAGGCGGAGCCGGGCCGCCATGCGCCCGAGCTCTGGTCGACCCAGCGCGACGAGTACCTCAAGGCACTCAAGGAAAAAACCCGCCTGGTGGAACAGTTCAAGTCCCATAACGCGGTGCTGCGCAACTCCCTGGCTTTCCTGCCCACCGCCGAAGACGATATCCAGCGCCAGTTCTCCCTGCTGTCCGATAACGACAAGCTTCGGCTGCAGAGCGCCACCATCGACACCTACGACCTGCTGCTCGCCACGCTGGAGTTCGCGCAGATCACCACCCAGGACCAGGCTGCCGAAATCCTGATGGGCCTCAACCAGCTGGATATCAACAAGGAGCGCTTGCCGGACGGGCTCGTCAGCTCCGTGGAAATCCTGCGCAGGCACATTGCGCTGATCCTGCGTGAGCAACCCTTGGTCAACCAGCTACTGCGCGATTTCGAGGCCGTCCCCCTGGCCGCCCGCCTGGACACCATCACCAGTCTGCTGGAAAAGGATCAGGAAAAAGCCGCCACCAAACATCAGCGCAACCACATCCTGTTGCTGGTATTCGCAACCTTCCTGGTGCTGATCCTGATCTGGCTGGCGGTTCGGCTGGTACGCAGTTTCGGCGAGATCAAGCGGGTCAACAGTGCGCTGCAAACCGCCAACGACGAACTCGAACAACGGGTCGAAGAGCGCACCCGCCAGCTCAAGGACACCCAGAGCGAACTGATGGACACCGCCCGCCAGGCCGGCATGGCGGAGATCGCCACCAACGTATTGCACAACGTCGGCAACGTGCTCAACAGCGTGAACATCTCCGCCGACCTGGTCAGCCGCAAGCTGCGCAGCAGCAAGGCCCTGGGGCTGGGCAAGGCGATGAACCTGATCAACGAACACAACCACGACCTGGGGCATTTCCTCACCGAGGACGAAAAAGGCAAGCTGCTGCCCGGCTACCTCAACCAGTTGGTGGAAGCCATCGCGGTGGAACAACAAGGCCTGACCGATGAACTGGCGCAACTGAGCAAGAGCGTGGACCACATCAAGGACATCGTTTCCACGCAGCAGTCCTACGCCGGCGCCAACAGCCTGATGGAACCCCTGGTGGTCAGCGAACTGCTCGAAGACGCCCTGCGCATGAACTCCGGAGCCCTGACCCGCCACCATGTAACGGTCATCAAGGACTACGGCGAAGTGCCGCGGATCATGGGCGACAAACACCGCTTGTTGCTGATCCTGATCAACCTGATCAGCAATGCCAAATACGCCATGGCCGGGGTTTCCAACCATGCGCGAAACATGACGCTCAAGGCCACCGTCGTAGATGATGAGACCCTGCAGATCAGCGTGAAGGACGAAGGCGAAGGCATCCCGGAAGAGAACATGACACGTATCTTCGCCCACGGTTTTACTACCCGTAAGGACGGCCACGGGTTCGGCCTGCACAGTTGCGCACTGGCGGCGATTGAAATGAACGGCCACCTCACCGCACACAGCGAGGGGCCTGGTACCGGGGCGACGTTTGTATTGCAGCTGCCCCTGAAACTCGCAGAAGGTGAGCCATGAACAGCCTGAGCAACCGGCGCATCCTCTTGATTGATGACACGCCCGCCATCCACGAAGATTTCCGCAAGATCCTGACCCCGGAGGACGAAAGCGGCAGCGACTTGCAGGACATGGAAAGCGCGCTGTTCGGCGAGGCCCCGAAACCCGCCGCCACCGTGTTCGAACTCGACTCGGCCTACGGTGGCCAGGAAGGCCTGGCCAAATTGCAAGGGGCGTTGGCCAAGGAGCTTCCCTATGCCCTGGCCTTCGTCGACATGCGCATGCCCGAAGGCTGGGACGGCGCCAAGACTATCGAAGAGCTGTGGAAAGTCGACCCGCAATTGCAGGTGGTGGTCTGCACCGCGTATTCGGATTATTCCTGGGACGAATTGCTCGATCGCCTGAACGGCCACGACCGCCTGCTCATATTGAAAAAGCCCTTCGACAACATCGAAGTCCAGCAGATGGCCAATACCCTGACCACCAAATGGGAAATGACTTCCCGTGCCCGTTTGAAAATGAACAAGCTCGAAGACCTGGTGGAGCAACGCACCCTGGCGTTCAAGCAGGCCAGCGAATTGCTGCAGATGGAAATCGACGAACGCAAGATGCTTGAAAGCCAGCTCGTGCAGTCGGAAAAGCTCGCTTCGCTCGGTCAGCTGGCGGCTGGTGTGGCCCACGAAATCAACAACCCGATCGGCTTCATTTCTTCCAATCTCGGCGCTTTGGGTGGCTATTTCAGCAAACTCGAGGAAATGCTCCAGGCCTACGGCAGCGCCGAACAGGCCATCGCCTCGCCGGAGCTGGCGATGAATTTGAAGAGCCTGCGCGAACAGGTGGAGCTGGATTTCCTGGTGGAGGACATTCCAATACTGATCAAGGAATCCAAGGACGGCATCGCTCGCGTCGGGCAGATCGTCAAGGACCTCAAGGACTTCTCCCGCGTCGACTCCAGCCAGGAATGGCAGATGGCAAATCTGCAGCAGGGCATGGATTCGACGTTGAACATCGTCGCCAACGAAATCAAATACAAGGCCGACGTGGTCAAGCAATACAGCTCCCTTCCGGAAGTCGAATGCCTGCCGTCGCAGATCAACCAGGTGATCATGAACCTGATCGTCAACGCCGCCCAGGCCATCGGCCCCGAGCGCGGCACCATCACCCTGCGCAACGGGGTCGAGGGTGACAACGTCTGGATCGAAGTCGCCGACAACGGCTCGGGCATCCCACCGGAAACCCTGCAGAAAATCTTCGACCCGTTCTTCACCACCAAACCCATCGGCCAGGGCACGGGGCTCGGGCTGTCGCTGTCCTACGGCATCGTGAAGAAACACCACGGCGAGATTACCGTGCGCAGCGAAGTCGGCGTCGGGACCACCTTTCGCGTGGAGCTGCCGGTAAGGCAGATGAAGCTCGCGGGGTGAGCGACCGCAGTTCTAGTTTCAGCGAGAGGGCTTTTGTGGCGAGGGAGCTTGCTCCCGCTGGGCTGCGCAGCAGCCCCAAATGGCCCGTCGCAGTAATCCAGTCGTTGCGTAGGATCCGGTTTTACGACTGCTGCGCAGCCGAGCGGGAGCAAGCTCCCTCGCCACGGGGTTGCATTCCACGCTAATGTCTCGCCAATCGCTCTCCCCCAAGGAACCCGCATGAGCCTATCGCTGCTGAGCCGCTACGCCTTCTTCGCCGGCTGTGTGATCTTCACCCTCGCCAGCCTGCCGTTCCTGCGACACGACTGGCTCTGGCCGATCGTGCTGTTGACGGGGCTGCTGAGCCTGCTGGGGGTGTTCGACCTGCTGCAAAGCCGTCACGCGGTACGGCGCAACTATCCGATCCTGGGCAACATCCGCTACCTGGTCGAAGGCATCCGCCCGGAGATCCGCCAGTACCTGCTCGAATCCGACAGCGATGCCCTGCCCTTTTCCCGCGCCCAGCGCTCGCTGGTGTACTCGCGGGCCAAGAACGAAAGCGCCGACAAACCGTTCGGCACCTTGATCGACGTCTACCAGACCGGCTTCGAATTCATCGGCCACTCCATGCGCCCGGCCCCGTTGAGCGACCCCAGCGGCTTTCGCGTCACGGTCGGCGGCCCGCAATGCACCCAGCCGTACTCGGCGTCGGTGTTCAACATCTCGGCGATGAGCTTCGGCTCCCTGAGTGCCAACGCCATCCGGGCGTTGAACCAGGGCGCGAAGCTCGGCAATTTCGCCCATGACACCGGCGAAGGCAGCATCAGCCCTTACCACCGCGAACACGGCGGCGACCTGACCTGGGAATTGGGCAGCGGTTACTTCGGTTGCCGCACCTCCGACGGGCGCTTCGACCCGGAGCGCTTCGCAATCCAGGCGCAGAACCCGCAGGTGCGGATGATCGAAATCAAGATGAGTCAAGGCGCCAAGCCGGGTCACGGCGGGATCCTGCCCAAGCACAAGGTCACTCGGGAAATTGCCGAGACCCGGGGCATACTCATGGGCGAGGATTGTATTTCGCCGTCTTGCCACAGCGCGTTTTCCACGCCTATCGAACTGATGCAGTTCGTCCAGCATTTGCGCGAACTGTCCGGCGGCAAACCGGTGGGCTTCAAGTTCTGCCTGGGGCATCCGTGGGAATTCATGGGCATCGCCAAGGCCATGCTGGAAACCGGAATCCTGCCCGACTTCATCGTGGTCGACGGCAAGGAAGGCGGCACCGGCGCCGCGCCGGTGGAGTTCACCGACCACATCGGCGTGCCGCTTCGCGAAGGCCTGCTGTTTGTGCACAACACCTTGGTGGGCCTGAACCTGCGGGACAAGATCAAGCTCGGCGCCAGCGGCAAGATTGTCAGCGCCTTCGACATCGCCAGTGTCCTGGCCATCGGCGCCGACTGGGCCAACGCCGCACGCGGCTTCATGTTCGCCATCGGCTGCATCCAGTCACAAAGCTGCCACACCAACAAGTGCCCCACCGGCGTCGCCACCCAGGACACCCTGCGCCAGCGCGCCCTGGTCGTCCCGGACAAAGCCCAGCGGGTCTACAACTTCCACCGCAACACCCTCAAGGCCCTGGCCGAAATGCTCGCCGCCGCCGGCCTCGACCATCCTTCGCAACTGCAACCCAAGCATCTGGTGCGGCGCATGTCGGCTACGGAGATCAAGCTGTTCTCCCAACTGCATGTTTTCCTCAAACCAGGGGAGCTGCTGACTGGTGAGGTCAATGGCGAGTTCTATTCGCGGATGTGGCAGTTGGCACGGGCGGACAGTTTTGAGCCTCAGGAAATAGCGGCTGCTTAGAAGCGGAATTGCAGATGCGCACAAACACCTGTGGCGAGGGGATTCATCCCCGCTGGGCTGCGCAGCAGCCCCAAGGCAGCCGCCGCGGACGTTCAGCGACACCGCTCGATATCAACCATCAAACACAACTTGGGCGCCATATCAGGATCACCCTGCGGTTTTTTCATGAAGATATAGCCGCTGTCATTGATGACAAACAGGTCATAAAACCCAGTAGACACCACCGGCAGGAAATCCCCGCGCCGGATCGATGCAACCACTTCTGCATCCTTGGCGAGATACACGTTGGTGATGCCCGCTCGCGGCAAGCTTTCCGGCAGTAATACGTAACCCACGCCCAGCACATACCGTTGAGCCGGCATCGCCGCGAACAATCCGCTGGCCGCCGGGAGCCAGTTGGCTTTCAGTTCGGGGACCATGTAGAGACGGCTTTTATCGCGCAGCGGCGAATGGTTGATGTCATAAGCCAGCGAAGCCAGCACCACGGCTTCCTGTTCCTTTTGCAGCGACAGGGCACGGCCGTGTCCGAAGGAGAATGACAACATCGCCAACAACGGAATCAACAAGACAAGTCCCAGTCCTGCATGGACACGGGTGAGTATTTGCAGGCTCAGAAAGAACGTCAGCAATAACAACGCCGAAAAAGCCACCAGCGTCCTGGCACCGTAGTTGAACTCGGCAAATAACAGCGTGATGCCAGGGATGCAGAACAGGAGCAGTGGAAGGGTCAAAAGATAAACGAGCAACAGCAGTGCTTTTCGCCAAAGCAGGTCTGGGCGCCGGAACAACCCGATGCCTGCCCATGCGAACCCGACCAGCATGAGCAACGCACCGCTCCAGACCCAAGGTCGGGCCCCTTCAACCAGCAGATGCGCAAGAAAAAAAAGCCGGTTGCCCATTTCCATCAGACTGCTGGCTTGCAGCGGCAACAACGCCTGACGCGCTCCGGTCATCAGTTGATAAGCCGTGACGTAATAGACCAATACGCCGCCGACAATGACCAGAAGCTTGCGCGTAATGAACCGCAGTAGTTGCTCCGACGGCTCGCCCTCCCACACCCGTCTGATCACATCGACACAACACATGGCGATAAAAAAACCGATGAGCACTTGATAGATCGCGAGGGCCACGGCCAGTAACAATGCCGGTATCCATACGTCTCGCCAGGCCCTGCCGTTGGACCAGATTGCGGCGTAAACAAGCGCCACCAGTCCCAATGCCATCGCCGGCCCGTCGTAGTGGTAGGACAGGTTCTGCAAGAAGAACGGGTTGTACCAGATCGGCAGGACGACCAGGCAATGAACAAACGTCGGCCGTTTGAAATAAAAAAACGTCAGCGACCTCAGCGCAAACGAGATGCCCGCGGTGGCGATGAACAATGGCAAAGGAAACAGATCTGGCGCTTTCGAACCAAACGAAAGGGCGTTGTAGAACAGCTCGATGGCAACCCGCCCTTCCTCGCGCCAGCCCTCGCCCGCCACCAGCGCCCGCCAGTTATCGTCGTTATAGAAATAATCAGCCTGAAGCAGGGGAAAGATATGAAGAAAACTGGCCGCCAGGAAAAACAGCAGCACTTCCCGTGGCGTCATTACCCTGGCCCACAGGGACTGGCTCACGGTTCATCTCGCATCTTGGGTCGTCCGCCCTGGATCATTTCCTTGATGACATACCGAGGCCGATGTTTCGTCTCCAGGTAAATGCGCCCGATGTATTCACCCAACACGCCAATCCCGATCAGTTGCACGCCGCCCAGGAACAGGATCGCGGTCATCAGCGATGGATACCCGGGCAGATCGTTTCCGAAGATCCACTTGTCCACAATCAGGTAAGCGGCATACAGCAACGAAACCAGCGAAATGCAACTGCCGACGTAAGTCCACAACCGTAAAGGCACGGTGCTGAACGAAGTGATGCCTTCGAGTGCCAGGTTCCACAACTTCCAGCCGTTGAACTTGCTGTTGCCAGCGGCGCGGCCGGCGCGGTCGTATTCGATGATGACGGTGTTGAAACCGGCCCACGACAGAACGCCTTTCATGAACAACTGATATTCGGGAAGGGTCTTGATGACCTCCACGACCTTGCGGTCCATCAGGCGAAAGTCGCCCACGTTCTGTTCAATGTGCGGGTAGGCAATCCGATTGAGCAGGCGGTAGAACAACACCGCCCCGCGCCGCTTCAGGTAACTGTCGGATGAACGATTGCGACGCTTGGCCAGCACCACTTCGGCGCCTTTGTGCCATTGCTCGATCATCCGGGGGATGACGTCGATGGGATCTTGCAGGTCCACGTCCATCGGGATCACCACATCACCGCTGGCATGTTCGATCCCGGCAAACAAGGCCGGCTCCTTGCCAAAATTACGCGAGAAGTCGATCAACACAACCTGGCTGTCCGCCAACGCTATCTCACGCGCCAGTGCGGCAGTCTGGTCGCTGCTGCCATCGTTGATGAAAACAATCTCGACGCTATGGTCCTGGAGCTGCGGATGCTCGCGGACACTTTGGTAGAACAGGCCGATGGCCTGCTCTTCGTTGTACACCGGAACGATCAGCGAAATTCTCATGGACAAGGTCCGCGAAACACGACAAACCGGGAAAACAGAAAACCGAGCACCAGACTTAACAGCGAGAACGCCGCGACGGTCAGCAGGCCATGCAACTGCCAGCGATCCCCAAGATGCCCGACGATGAAACTAAGGGCGCCCATGACACACAGGAACAACATATAACCCGGCACCGAGAGCTTGGCCTCGAAGGTATAAAGCGCATTGGCATAAAAGGAAAATGTCGCGGCGAGGCAAAAAGCGATGAAGTTACTCGTCGACTGATCGAAGTCGAACGCCACGCGCAGCACAAAGAACACCTGCCAGTGGATCAGCGTGTTGGCCAATCCGACGAGCGAATAGCTGAAAAAACCATTCCATATCGCTTTCATGCTCCCTCCAACGGTCAGTGCCGCCGGACATGACGCCCAGCGCCTTAAACACGCGGTCTTGCGTTAGAAATAACAGGAGCGAGACAGTTCAGGAAAACGCTTCGGCAGTTGCCGCGAGGCGGGGGTCAGGTTTCTTCGAGCCCATGAAAAAGCCCCGGTCATTCGGCCGGGGCTTTCTTCGACAGTGCCGGGCTTACGATGCGGAACGCATCGAACCCTGCACCTGTTCCTTCGGCTGCAACTTGAACGTGTAGAACAACACTGTCAGCAGCACCAGGAACGCCGGGCCGATATACAGCGCCACACGCGTGTCGGGGAAGTACGCCATCAGGCCCACCACCAGCACCAGGAATGCCAGCGCCAGGTACGAGCTGACCGGGTACAACCACATGCGGTACTTCAACGCCGCACGCTCGGACGCGCTCAGGCCTCTGCGGAATTTCAGCTGGGCCAGCAGGATCATCACCCAGGTCCAGATCGCGCCGAAGGTGGCGATGGAAGTGACCCAGACGAAGACTTTCTCCGGTACCAGGTAATTGAGCAGCACGCCCAGCAGCAGCGCGGCGATCGATAACAGCAACGCACGGCGCGGCACGCC
Source organism: Pseudomonas sp. Z1-29 (assembly GCF_051131995.1). Lineage (NCBI taxonomy): Bacteria > Pseudomonadati > Pseudomonadota > Gammaproteobacteria > Pseudomonadales > Pseudomonadaceae > Pseudomonas > Pseudomonas sp. Z1-29. Next base: position 4,806,647 of record NZ_CP071645.1, read on the forward strand.
GTCGCTCGAGGTCTTGGCGAAACCGGCCGGGGCCTGGCCGTTCTGCGCCAGGCTGTAGAGCATGCGACCGGTGCTGAAGATCCCGCCGTTGCAGGACGACAAGGCGGCGGTGATGACCACGAAGTTGATGATGCCAGCGGCGGTCTTGATGCCCAGGCGCTCGAAGGTCATCACGAACGGGCTGCCCTGGGTGCCGATTTCGTTCCACGGGTAGATCGACAGGATCACGAACAACGCACCAACGTAGAACAGCAGGATCCGCCAGAACACCGAACCGATGGCGTTGGGGATGGTTTTCTGCGGGTTGCGCGCTTCACCGGCGGTCAGGCCGATCATCTCGACGCCCAGGTAGGCGAACATCACCATTTGCAGAGACATCAGCACGCCGGACACGCCGTTGGGCATGAAGCCGCCGTGGGTCCACAGGTTGGAAATGCCCAGGGCCACGCCATCGTTGCCGAACCCGAAGGCGATGATGCCGACGCCGCCGATGACCATGGCGATGATCGTCACGATCTTGATCAGGGCGAACCAGAACTCGAACTCACCGAAGGCCTTGACCGCGATCAGGTTGATCGAGCCCATGCTGACCAGTGCGGCCAACGCCCAGATCCAGCGGGGCACATCGGGGAACCAGATGCCCATGTACACCGCCACCGCGGTGATCTCCGCCACACAGGTCACCAGCCAGAGGAACCAGTAGTTCCAACCGGTCAGGAAGCCTGCCAGCGGGCCGAGGTAATCCTGGGCATAACGGCTGAACGAACCGGCCACCGGGTTATGCACGGCCATCTCGCCGAGGGCGCGCATGATCACCAGGATCGCCAGGCCACCAATGATGTAGGACAGCATGATCGCCGGGCCGGCCATTTCGATGGCCTTGGCCGAACCGAGGAACAGCCCGACACCGATGCAGGCGCCGAGCGCCATCAAGCGGATATGCCGCTCGCCGAGCTCACGTTTGAGCGGACCACCCTGAGCGGTCTCGCCATGGGGCAGAGGATTGCCGACTGGCATAGGGATACAACCTCGTCTTGTTATTGGATTAACCACCGAGTCTCCAAGGCCACAGGCGGATAAGCCTGCAACCTTGCCGAAACCGGGCCTGCCTCGTGGGCAGACCGTCCTGTAGGACAAGGCCTCAAGATCAGCGGGTCGTGCAGTATAAAAAGCAGAGAACAGAGAGTTTCACTGTAAAACCTGGAAAATTCAGGGATATGCCGCAGTAAAAACCGTCTTTAAGGAGAGGCATTATCTGCAGTTACAGCGGTTCAAGGAACGCCGCAAGTATTGCACAGTGATGGTGCAGGGTCATGCGCTGGCGCAGGCGATGGCTCTAGCACAATACTTTCAGCCTACGCCTCGTGGCGAGGGAGCTTGCTCCCGCTGGGTGGCGAAGCCGCCCTCGCTTCTCAGCTTTTGAAAGCTTGCGGCTGCTGCGCAACCGAGCGGCAGCAAGCTCCCTCGCCACGGGACTACGTTGTTTTCGGAAAAGTCGCTCAGTCATCAACGCGTCGGGTCGGAACGAGCGAAGCTACCGTAATAGTTACTCCAGTCAAAGGAAGCACGGAATGCATCCTCAACGTCCAAACTCTCATCGTCTTCGCCACGGACGCTCTTCGGATCCGGGGCGAGGTTACCTCGTCACTACGGTAGTCCACCGACGCGCACCTCTCTTCAACGACTTGCAGTTAGGCCGGTTGCTGGTTGCGGAAATGCGTTTGGCGCATGAGCAATGTCAGGTCAATTCTCTCGCCTGGGTCGTGATGCCGGATCATCTGCATTGGTTGGTACAGCTGGAGCAAGCCCGGCTGTCTGAAGTGATGCAAGGGGTCAAGTCTCGCAGCACCCTTGCGATCAATCGAGCCACGGGCCGGAAGGGCGCCTTCTGGCAAAACGGGTTTCACGACAAGGCAATCCGGGACAATCAGGATTTGCGGCCCTGCGCCCGCTACATTATCGCCAATCCCCTTCGCGCCGGCTTGGTAGCGCGCATTGGTGACTACTCGCTCTGGGATGCGATATGACTCTAAGCGCCATTGTGGCGAGGGAGCTTGCTCCCGCTCGGCTGCGCAGCAGCCGCCCATTTTTTGACCACCAAAAAAAAGGGGGCGGCTGCGCCACCCAGCGGGAGCAAGCTCCCTCGCCACACAAGCCTCGCCACTCAGTTGCCTTGAGCTGACCGCCACAATTTCCCTCCCCCCACGCCAACCACCGTCTAAGCTTCAAGCAAGTCCGATCAATCTGCGTGAATGGATCAGTCGACTATGGGCGCTTTGTGGCAAACCGATTCGAATAAACCTGTGGTCCCGACTGAACGTATGGAAGAAGCGCCTTTACCCCCGAAAAAACGCCGCGCACGGCATGGCTGGCGGGCGTTCTGGTTGTTGTTGCTGATTATCGTCGTGGTGGTCGGCTTTGCCGTGGCCAAGGAGATGCGCACGTCCCGGTTCCAGGCCCGGGAGATCAGCCAGTACGCCGCGTCCTTGACCTATTCGGTGCAACCGGGGCCCAGCGACGCCATCGTCTACCCTGGCGCGGGTCCGTTCGACCGGCGATTGGGCTACAGCTCGCTGGGGGAGTTCCTGCCACGACTGATCAAGCGCGACTATGTGATCCAGGCCCAGGCCCGTTTCTCGCCAGAGCTGATGGACTATGTCGATAAAGGCCTGTTCGTGCCCTACGCGGAAAAGATCCAGGCGGGACTGACCATCACCGATTGCCGCGCCGCGCCGGTGTATCAGTTCAAATACCCGCAACAGCTGTACGCCAGTTTCGACGCCATCCCACCGCTCGTGGTGCAGAGCCTGCTGTTCATCGAGAACCGCTTCCTGCTCGATCCCAAGCAGCCGCTGGCTAACCCGGCGGTGGACTGGCCGCGTTTCGGCATGGCGGTCTGGTCGCAAGTGGCCAAGTTGCTGAGCTTGCCCGGCCAGTCGGCGGGCGGCAGCACATTGGCGACGCAGTTGGAGAAGTACCGGCACTCCCCCGAGGGCCTGACCGTGTCGGGGGCGGAGAAGATCCGCCAGATGATTTCCGCCAGCGTGCGCGCCTACCAGGCCGGCCCGCAAACCCTCGAGGCCCGCCAGCGGGTCATCCGCGATTATCTCAACAGCGTGCCGCTTTCCGCGGTTCCGGGTCATGGCGAAGTCCATGGCATGGCGGAAGGACTGAGGGTCTGGTACGGCGCCGATTTCAACAAGGCCAACGAGCGCCTGTTCAGCACCGCCACCGACCCCGAGAGCCTGGCGCAAAAAGGCCTGGCCCTGCGGGAAATGCTCTCGTTGATGATCGCCCAGCGACGGCCTTCCCATTACCTATCGAAGGGCCACGATGAACTCGCTCGCCTGACTGACAGCCACATCCGGCTGCTGGCGCAGAATGGCGTGATCGATGCGGCCCTGGCCGAGGCCGCCCTGGCGAGCAAAGTCAGTTATCGCGACTGGGTGCAGCAGCCGACGATCCAGCCCAATGAAACCAACAAGGGCATCAGCGCCGCACGCAGTCGTCTCGCCACGCTGCTCAATCGTCCGCTGTACGACCTTGATCGCCTCGACCTGTCGGCCACCAGCACCTTGCAAAGCGAATTGCAGGCCCAGGCCACCGAGTACCTCAAGCGATTGGCCGACCCGGCGTTCGCCGCCGAGATCGGCCTGATGGGCGAGCGCCTGCTGACCCCCACCAGCACCACGCAGGTGCGCTACAGCTTTACCCTGCTGGAACTGACGCCGGACGGTTCGCGTGTGCGGGTACAGACCGACAGCACCGACCAGCCCTTCGACATCAACGAGGGCAGCAAGCTGGAACTGGGCTCCACCGCCAAATTGCGGGTGCTGACCACCTACCTGCAGATCATCGCCGAATTGCACGAGCGCTACGCCCAGCAGACCCCGGCGCAACTGAAGAAAACCGAGATCGCCGACCAGGACCGCCTCTCGCGCTGGGCGGTGGACTACCTGATTGAAAACACCGACCGCAGCCTGCCGAAAATGCTCGAAGCGGCACTCGACCGCACCTACTCTGCCAGCCCCGGCGAGGCATTTTTCACCGGCGGCGGGCTGCACACCTTTCATAACTTTCGCAGGGAAGACGACGGTCGCCTGCCGACCCTGCGCGACGCCCTGCGCGAATCGATCAACCTGCCGTTCATTCGCCTGATGCGCGACCTGGTGCGCTACGCCACCTATGCCGGTCCCAACAACAGCTCCGAACTGCTCAAGGATGACAAGGACCCGCGCCGCCAGGAATACCTGGCCCAGTTCGCCGATCGCGAAGGCACCTCGTTCCTGCTCAGGTTCTGGAAGAAATACCAGAAAAAGGACACCGCCCAGCGCCTCGAAACCTTCCTCGACGGCATGCGTCCCACCGCGATCCGCCTCGCCGCCGTGCACCGCTATTTCTTTCCCAACGACAGCCAGGAGAGTTTCAACCGCTTCGTACGCGCCCATCTGAAAAACGCCAAGAGCGCCGAAAAGCTCACCGACGAGCGTCTGCAGCGGCTCTACCAGAGCTACGGCCCCGGCGCCTATGACCTGCCGGACCAAGGCTTCATCGCCAAGGTCCATCCACTGGACCTGTGGTTGGTGGGCTACCTGCTCAACAACCCCGACGCCAAGTTCAGCCAGATCGTCAAGGCCAGCCAGTTCGAGCGCCAGGAGGTCTACAGCTGGCTGTTCAAGAGCCGGCACAAGAGCGCCCGCGACAGCCGCATCCGCACCATGCTGGAGGTCGAAGCCTTCCTGGATATCCATCAGCGCTGGCAGCAAGTCGGCTATCCGTTCGACCACCTGGTGCCGTCGCTAGCCACTGCGATCGGCAGCTCCGGCGACCGCCCCGCCGCCCTCGCGGAACTGGTAGGGACCATTCTCAACGACGGCATCCGCCAACCGGCGCTGCGTGTCGACAGCCTGCAGTTTGCCGTCGACACGCCCTACGAAACGCGGCTGGTCAGCGATCCGGACAACGGCAAGCGGGTGATGCCGGTGGAAGTGGCCCGGGCCTTGCGCGGCGCCCTGTCGCAAGTGGTGGACGCCGGCACCGCGAAACGTGTCGCGGGCAGTTTCAAACTGGCCGACGGCACGCCGCTGGCCATGGGCGGCAAGACCGGCACTGGCGACAACCGCATCGAAGCCGTCGGCTCAGGCGGACGGGTGATCAGTTCCAAATCGATAAACCGCACCGCCACGTTCGTGTTCTACATCGGCGACAGCCATTTCGGCACCCTGACCGCCTTCGTCCCGGGCGCCTCGGCACAGAACTTCAAGTTCACCTCGGCCTTGCCGGTACAGGTGCTCAAGGGCATGGCGCCGTTTCTCTCGGCCTATTTGCAACCGGGCAGCCACACCCAATGTCAGCCATTGGTGACGAGCCGCTGAGCAACCGCCATTTCAGCTTCTGATAACCCATCGCGCTCAACGCTGCGCCGTCGGGCGAATCCGGCTGCTCGTCGGATTTATAAAAAACATGCGTGCATCGCCTAAAGATATATCTTAAGTTCTATCTTAAGAATTTCTGAGGACAGACCGATGAGAGACCCGCATTCCCACCCTCACCGCGAACATGTCGCTCACGACGGCTTCGACAAACGTGCGGCAAGCCGTGAGCGCGGCGGTCGCGGGCCGCGTGTTTTCGCCGCGGGCGACCTGAAACTGCTGTTGTTGGCACTGATTGCAGAACAACCCTGCCACGGCTATGACCTGATCCGCCGGATCGAAAGCATGTTCGACGGCGCCTACAGCCCCAGTCCCGGCGTGATCTATCCGACCCTGACCTTCCTCGAAGAAAGCGAAATGATCAGCGGCGATGCCGATGGCGGAAAAAAACGCTACAGCGTGACCGATGCCGGACGTCTATCCCTTGAAGATCAGGCCGTGGCGCTGGATGGCGTACGGATGCGCATCGAAGTCAGCAAGCGTTCGCTGCGCGGCCAGGATCGGCCGCCGGAAATCCACGAGGCGGTCCACAACCTGCGCCATGCCTTGCAGATGCACCATGGTCGCTGGAGCCCGGAAGAGATCCTGCGGGTACGCGACCTGCTCAACGACACCGCCAAAGCCATTGTCGACGGCCCTCGCCGTCCAACCGTTTCGGAGTAAAAGCATGACTGAAGTCGATCCAGACACCATCCACCGCGTCAGCCACGAAATCAAACGCCGCCGCCTGCAAGTGCTGCGGGTGCAAGACCTGACACCACGCATGCGCCGCATCACCGTCGGCGGACCGGAACTGGCGGGGTTCGTCAGCCTCGGCACGGACGATCACGTGAAGTTGCTGTTCCCGCAGAACGCCGAGGAACACGCCGCCCTGGAAAACTTCAACCCCGGCGCCGGCAAGGCCCAGGGCCCGATGCCCGAGATGCGCGACTACACCCCGCGCCGCTACGACCTGGACGCCCTGGAGCTGGAGATCGATTTCGTCCTCCACGGCGACGGCCCTGCTTCAACCTGGGCGGCCCAGGCGGCGCCCGGGCAGTACCTGAACATCGCCGGGCCACGGGGCTCGATGATCGTGCCGGATATTTTCGACAGCTACTTGCTGATCGGCGACGAAACCGCCCTGCCCGCCATCGCCCGACGTCTCGAAGGCCTGGCCCCCAACCGGCGGGCACTGGTGGTGGTGGAAGTGGAAAACGGCGCCGAACAGCAGATCCTTCACAGCCCGGCCCAGGTGCAAGTGATCTGGGTACTGCGCGAAGGCCACCGCGACAGCCTGCTTCGCACCGTCCAGCAGTTGGAAATGCCCGGTGGCAAGCTGTACGCCTGGGTCGCGACCGAGAGCAAAGTGTCGCGGCAGATTCGCAAAGTGTTGCTGGAGGAGAAAGGGCTGGACCAGGATTTCATCAAGGCGGTGGGGTATTGGAAGCTTGATGACAATGAGGACGATTGAGGGTCTGGCGGTGCTGAAGTAACCTTTACCCACTGACTGAACACAACCTCCGTGGCGAGGGAGCTTGCTCCCGCTGGGCTGCGCAGCAGACCCAAAACCTGACAACTCGGTGGATCAGATAAATCGAGGTGACTGCTTTGGGGGCTGCTTCGCAGCCCAGCGGGAGCAAGCTCCCTCGCCACGGAGTCGTTACCCCGACATCCAACCCACCAGGTATCCCGCCCCATGCTTTTCCTGATCGCCTACATCGGCAGCGTCGTGCTGATCAACTTCGCGTTCTCCGCCGCGCCGCACCTGGACATCATCTGGTCGGCCTGGGGTGGCCTGGTGTTCGTCCTGCGCGACATGGTGCAGACCCGCTTCGGCCATGGTGCCATTGCGGCGATGCTGGTGGCGCTGGTGCTGTCCTACGTCACCTCCGATCCGACCATTGCCCTGGCCAGCGCCACGGCATTCGCAGTGTCCGAATGCATCGACTGGCTGGTGTTCACCATCACCCGGCGCCCATTGCACGACCGATTGTGGATCAGCTCGGCCCTGAGTATTCCGCTGGATACCTTCATCTTTTTCGGCCTGATCGACGCCCTCACGCCAGGCGTGGTCGTCACCGCCCTGCTGTCGAAATTCGCCGGGGTCACGGCCGTCTGGCTGATCATGGCCTGGCGTCTGCGCAAACAGGCCGTCGCCGGCTGACGCGGTCATGTAAAATGCCGCGCTTTCTCCCCATGGGAAGCTCGCCCGGCGCGCGCCCCGATGATCCGCTCCTGTTTGAGGACCTTCAGATGACCCGTATCGGAACCCCATTGTCGCCCACCGCGACCCGCGTTTTGTTGTGTGGCAGCGGTGAGCTGGGCAAGGAAGTGGTAATCGAACTGCAGCGCCTGGGCGTTGAAGTGATTGCCGTGGATCGCTACGCCAACGCGCCGGCCATGCAAGTGGCCCACCGCAGCCACGTGATCAACATGCTCGACGGCGCGGCCCTGCGCGCAGTGATCGAGGCCGAGAAGCCGCACTACATCGTGCCGGAAATCGAAGCCATCGCCACCGCGACCCTGGTGGAACTGGAAGCCGAAGGCTTCACCGTGATCCCTACCGCCCGCGCCGCGCAACTGACCATGAACCGCGAAGGCATCCGCCGCCTGGCCGCCGAAGAACTCGGCCTGCCGACCTCGCCGTACTTCTTCGCCGACACCGTGGAAGACTACCGCAAGGCCGTCGAGACCCTGGGTTTCCCATGCGTGGTCAAGCCGGTGATGAGTTCCTCGGGCAAGGGCCAGAGCCTGCTGCGCAGTGCCGATGACGTGCAGAAAGCCTGGGACTACGCACAGGAAGGCGGCCGCGCCGGCAAGGGCCGGGTGATCATCGAAGGCTTCATCGACTTCGACTACGAAATCACCCTGCTTACCGTGCGCCACGTCGGCGGCACCACGTTCTGCGCACCGGTCGGTCACCGTCAGGAAAAGGGCGACTATCAGGAATCCTGGCAGCCACAGGCCATGAGCCCGGTGGCCCTGGCCGAATCCGAGCGCGTCGCCAAGGCAGTGACCGAGGCCTTGGGTGGTCGTGGACTGTTTGGCGTCGAACTGTTCATCAAGGGTGACCAGGTGTGGTTCAGCGAAGTCTCGCCGCGCCCGCACGACACCGGCCTGGTGACGCTGATCTCCCAGGACCTGTCGCAATTCGCCCTGCACGCCCGCGCCATTCTGGGTCTGCCAATTCCGCTGATCCGCCAGTTCGGCCCATCGGCTTCGGCGGTGATTCTGGTGGAAGGCCAGTCGACGCAGACCGCCTTCGCCAACCTCGGCGCCGCCCTGAGCGAACCGGACACCGCCCTGCGCCTGTTCGGCAAGCCGGAAGTCAACGGCCAACGCCGCCTGGGCGTGGCCCTGGCCCGCGACGAATCCATCGAAGCCGCCCGCGCCAAGGCAACCCGGGCTTCGCAGGCGGTCAAGATCGAACTCTAAAAGCCCAAGGCTAAGCACAATCCTTGTGGCTAGAAGACTCATCTGTGGCGAGGGGATTTATCCCCGCTGGGCTGCGCAGCAGCCCTAAAACCAGACAACTCGTTGGATCAGACAGATTGGGGTGACTGTTCTGAGGGGCTGCTTCGCAGCCCAGCGGGGATAAATCCCCTCGCCACAAAAGCGTGTGTGAGATCGAAGTATTAAAAAAGGCGACACCCGCAAGGGTGTCGCCTTTTTCTTGGGCGCGGTTCTGCTTAATCCGGCAGCTTGTAGGCGATCACATAATCACCCTGCTTGGTCCCCAGCGAGCCATGGCCGCCGGCTACGACCAGCACGTATTGCTTGCCGTCCTTGCCGGTATAGGTCATCGGCGTGGTCTGGGCGCCGGCGGGCAGGCGGCCTTCCCACAGCTGTTTGCCGTTCTTCACGTCATAGGCGCGCAGGTACTGGTCAAGCGTGCCGCTCAGGAACGCCAGGCCACTGGCGGTGGTGAACGTGCCGCCCAGGCTCGGAACGCCCATGCTCAGCGGGATCGGAACCGGCGAGCTGTCGCGCACGGTGCCGTTCTTATGCTTCCACAGGGTTTTGTTGTTGGTCAGGTCAACGGCCGCCACATAACCCCAGGCCGGCGCCTGGCAAGGCAGGCCCATTGGCGAAAGCAGCGCCTCGAGGATTACGCCGTACGGCGCGCCCTTGTTCGGCTGCACGCCTTCGGTTTCGCTCTTGCGACCCGGGCCGCCAGCAACCTCAGCCGCCGGCACCAGTTTCGACTTGAACGCCATGTAGCTCGGGTTGACGAAAGCGATCTGGCGCACCGGATCCACCGAGATACCGCCCCAGTCGAACACACCGAAGTTGCCTGGATAGACGATCGAGCCCTGCAACGACGGCGGTGTGAACATGCCCTCATAGCGCAGCGACTTGAAGTCGATCCGGCACAGCATCTGGTCGAACGGGGTCACGCCCCACATGTCGCGTTCCTTAAGGACCGGCGGCACGAAGTTCAGGTCGGACATCGGTTGGGTCGGTGAAGTGAAGTCGCCTTCCACCGCGCCTTGCGGCACCGGGATCTCCTTGATCGGCACGATCGGCTGGCCGTTGCTGCGGTCCAGCACATAGATGCTGCCCTGCTTGGTCGAAGCCAGCACGGCCGGTTTCACGCCATCAGCAGTCTTGAGGTCCATCAGGGTCGGCTGGCCGCCGACGTCCATGTCCCACAGGTCGTGGTGGGTGAACTGGAAGTACCAGCGCACCTTGCCGGTGGCGATGTCCAGCGCGGTCAGGCCGGCAGCGTATTTTTCCGACTCGGGCGTGCGGAAACCACCGAACTGGTCGGGCGTCTGGTTGCCCATCGGCAGGTAGAGCATGCCGAGTTTTTCGTCGACGCTGAACATCGACCACATGTTTGGCGAGTTGCGGGTGTAAGTCTGGCCTTCGGCAATCGGCGTGGTGTCGTCCGGGTTGCCGCTGTCCCAGTTCCACACCAGTTTGCCGGTGTGCACGTCGTAGGCACGGATTACACCGCTTGGCTCGTCAGTGGAAACGTTATCGGTGACGTGGCCGCCGATCACGACCAGGTTCTGGGTGACCGCCGGCGGCGAGGTGGAGTAGTAACCGCCGGCGGTGAAACCACCGATGTTGGCGGTCAGGTCGACCTGGCCCTTGTCGCCGAAGTCTTCGCACATCTTGCCGGTGTCGGCGTTGAGGGCGATCAGGCGGGTGTCGGCGGTTGGCAGGAAGATCCGTCGTGGGCACACGGTGCTGGCGGGCGTGGTGCTGGCGGCGCCGGTCGGGCTCTGCTCGGCCGAGGCGTACACGGCGTCATCGTGATAGCTCACACCGCGGCAGGTCATGTGGGCCCAACCCTTGAAGTTTTCCGCATTCTGCGTGGAAAGCTTCGGATCGAAACGCCAGATTTCCTTGCCGGTTTCAGGCTCCAGCGCAATCACCTGGCTGTGCGGCGTGCACACGTAGAGCATGCCGTTGGCCTTGAGCGGGGTGTTTTCAGCGGTAGTCTCGCCCGGGTCGTTCGGCCCTGGCAGGTCACCGGTGCGGAACGTCCAGGCTTCCTTCAACTGGCCGACGTTCTGCGGGGTGATCTGCGCCAGCGGCGAATAACGGTCGCCGTGGGCGCTGCGGCCGTAGGAGTTCCAGTCCCCGTCCGGCATCGCCGGTGCGGTGTTGGCCATGCCGGGCACGCTGTCGCGGTCCAGTTGGCCCTTGATTTCACCCGGGTTGGTGAACTGGCTGGCGAGCGCGGCGATACCCGCGATGATCACCGCAGCGCCCAATGCGCGGGTGCCCATCGGCGACGCATCGGCAGTCAGCAACGGGCGGCGGAACCATGGCAGCAGCAAGACGATGCCCAGGGCAAACAGCATCGCCAGGCGCGGCACCAGTTGCCACCAGTCCAGGCCCACTTCCCACAGGGCCCAAACGGTACTGGCGAACAGCACCAGCGCGTACAGCCCCAACGCCGCACGGCGGGCCAGGATCAGCAGGACGCCGGTGAGCGCCAGGCCGATACCGGCAAGCAGGTAATACAGCGAGCCGCCGAGCGTGCTCAGCTTGATTCCCCCGGCCAACAGGGCCAGGCCCATCAACAGAAGCAGAATGCCGAGCAGGCTCGGTAGCAGACGGCTTCGACTCAAAGCACCCTCAGTGCTCATAGTGTGTATCTCCGTGACGTTTTAAAGAGTCCCGCGCAAGCAGTCACTTTAGATGACGATCTCGCGCAGGCATGGTTCAGTAAAAAAGTGATCGGTCGACGCGCTGCCGCTGGGCTTGCGTTGGCCATCAGAACGACGACTGGATCCCGCCAATCGGCGTGTCGTCCGCCTGTCAGCGAAGCCGGACAGCGCTGTCTGGCAGAGTCTGAACATCAAACATAAAGAGGGATTTCTTGATCTTTTTTAAGGATTGAACAAACGCAAAGGCTCTGGCGCGGCAGGAGAAGCGTTTCAGCTGGCTGCGCAAGGATAATGTTCTGTTACAAATAGAGAAAGCGCTTTTACCAACATGGATCCTTTCGGATTCGGTAACAGTCAAACGGGCTTCAACGACGCGGCCACTGCTTTCAAAGCGCGGCGCTTCCACCCGAACGGCACCTCGGCTAAGGTGCGCGGCATATCACTTACCTGGCGTACAGGCTTCATGACCGAACACAACGACAACCCACTGCACGGCGTGACGCTGGAGCAGATCCTCAATGCCCTGGTGCAGCACTACGAGTGGTCGGGCCTGGCCGAACGCATCGATATCCGCTGTTTCAAGAGCGACCCCAGCATCAAGTCGAGCCTGACCTTCCTGCGCAAGACGCCGTGGGCGCGGGAAAAAGTCGAGCGCCTGTACATCAAGCTGATGCGCACGAAACGGCCGGTCTGAGTCGTGGGCGTTGGAATTCCCCTGCGGCGCGGTTTCGTGTCGATGGCGGCACTGCTTGGCTGGGCGGGACTGAGCATCCAGTTGTATCTGATCTTGCTCGGGCGTTGGGAATTGGGCGCGAGCCTGCTGGGCGGGCTGGTGAATTGCTTCAGTTTTTTCACGGTGCTGACCAACACGCTGGTGGCCGTGGTGCTGAGCTTCGAACTGACCCACCGCGATTCAGCGGCGCGGCGCTGGTTCCTCGGGCCAGCGGTATGCAGCGGCATCGCCGTGAGCATTGCCCTGGTCGGCCTGGCCTACAGCCTGCTGCTGCGCCATCTCTGGCAACCCGAAGGCTGGCAGTTCATTGCCGACGAACTTTTGCATGACGTGATGCCCGTGCTGTTCATCGGCTACTGGTGGTTCTGCGTGCCCAAGGGCAGCTTGCGCCTGCGCCACATCGGGCTGTGGATGCTTTATCCCTTGGTGTACTTCGGTTATATCCTGCTGCGTGGCAATCTGCTGGCGGCTTACCCCTACCCTTTCATCGATGTTGCGACTCTGGGTTATCCACAGGTACTGATCAACGCCGGGGGGATATTGGCGGGGTTTGTCGGGATCGCGCTGGGGGTGGTGGGATTGGATTGGTGGCTGGGGCGGCGGCCCCACTAAGAATCACCGTGATTATCTGTGGCGAGGGGATTTATCCCCGCGGGGCTGCGTAGCGGCCCCTTTAAAAGGCTATGCGTTTTTCCTGACACCACCTGGAGCTTGATCTGGGGCTGCTGCGCAGCCCAGCGGGGATAAATCCCCTCGCCACAGTGAATACATCAAGGTTTTGCCGGCAACATCCACACCAACCCACTGGCCTTGGCCCGTTCGTGACACAACGCCAGGACGCCGCGCCGCTCTTCATTGTCCATCCGGCTCCAGCGGGTGATTTCCGCCACCGTGCGCTGGCAGCCGGTGCAGATGTCGTCATCATCCAGCGCGCAGATGTTCACGCAGGGCGAGGGAACCGGACGTTCAGCCGGGTTCATTGTTCTTGCTCGACCAAGTCGCGGGCATAACGCTGCGAGTTGTGCACATAGTGCGCCGCGCTGGCTTCGAGCATCTTCTTCTGGGCCTCGGTCAGCTCGCGCACGACCTTGCCCGGCGAGCCCATCACCAGCGAACCATCGGGAATCTCCTTGCCTTCGCCGATCAGCGAGTTGGCGCCGATGATGCAATTCCTGCCGATCTTCGCGCCGTTGAGGATCACCGCGTTGATGCCGATCAGGCTGTAGTCCCCCACCGTGCAGCCGTGGAGCATCGCGTTGTGGCCGATGGTCACGCCGGTGCCGATGGTCAGCGGAAAGCCCATGTCGGTGTGCATCACCGTGCCGTCCTGCACGTTGCTGTTCCTGCCGATCAGGATCAGTTCGTTGTCGCCGCGCAGCACGGCGTTGAACCAGACGTTGGCGCCTTCTTCGAGGCGGACCTTGCCCACCAGCGTGGCGTTGGGCGCAACCCAGCTCTGTGGGTGGGTTTCGACACGGGCATCGCCCAGGCGGTATTTCATGGAAGTCCTCGGGGCGTCAGGTATTGATGAAACTGTTGGGCGGTGTGTGCAGGTCGATACCCGCGTCGTACAGCAGGTTGACCAGCTCGACGATCATGATCGCCGTCAGGCCCCAGATCTTGTATTCGCCGAAGCGATAACTGGGCACGTACCAGCTGCGCCCCTGGTAATCGATGCGGTGGGTGTGTTCGCGCGGGTCCTTGCGGAAAAACTCCAGCGGCACGCTGAAGACCGCGGCGATCTCGGCATCGTTGGCCTGGTACTCGACGTAATCGGGAATCACCCCGACATAGGGGGTGACCTTGATGCCGTGTAGGGAAATCAGCGGGCTGAGAGGGCCGATCACTTCCACCAGGCCAGGCGGCAGGCCGATTTCCTCTTCGGCTTCGCGCAGGGCAGTGAAGATCAGGTCCGGGTCTTCCGGGTCGCGGCGCCCGCCGGGGAAAGCCACTTCGCCGCCGTGGGTCGAGAGCCCACTGGCGCGCAAAGTCAGGACCAGTTCCGGCTCGTCGCTGCGGGTGATCGGCACCAGCACCGCCGCTTCAGGGAAACGCCGATCGGTCTCCAGATCACGCGGCGTATGGTTGCTTACTCGATGCAGTAGCTCGTCCAGCATGAGACTTCTCGATTTATTCGCTGCCTAGCATCATGCACCAATCAGCCAAGCGGCCCAAGCCCCGGGACCACGTCATGTCGCGAAACGACAACTTGCCGATACCCGCCCGCACACGCCAAGATAGGCGCAGCCTCCAGGAATCCAAGCATGAAATTCTGCAGCCAGTGCGGTAACCCGGTGACCCAGCGCATACCCGAGGGCGACTCGCGCCTGCGCTTCGTCTGCGACACCTGCCACACCATCCATTACCAGAACCCCAATATCGTTGCCGGATGTGTACCGACCTGGGGTAGCAAAGTCCTTTTATGCCGCCGTGCCATCGAACCGCGCCGCGGTTATTGGACGTTGCCGGCGGGCTTCATGGAAAACGGCGAGACCGTCGAGCAGGCCGCCGTCCGTGAAACCGCCGAGGAAGCCTGCGCCCGGGTGCGAAACCTGAGCATCTATACGCTGATCGACGTACCGCACATCAGCCAGGTGCATGTATTCTTCCGCGCAGAGCTGGTCGACATGGATTTTGCCGCCGGGCCCGAGAGCCTGGAAGTGCAGCTGTTCGAAGAAACCGAGATTCCGTGGGACGAGCTGGCTTTCCGCACGGTGGGCCGTACCCTGGAATACTTTTACGCGGACCGACGGGCCGAGGATTTCCCGGTGCGATCCGAGTCGATACCGCCGCTGGCCCAGCCTGCCAATACCTGAACATCAATATAGTCGCGACACCTCTAGGGATATCGTTTTAATGCGCTGGTTGCTTGTCCTGTTCTGCCTGTCGTTTACCGCTGTGTCCCAAGCCGCCGCCGTGGGAACCTTTAACGGCAAGGTCATTGAAAAAGTCCTGGTGCTGAAGTCCGCCCATCAATTGCAATTGATCAACGACGGCAAGCCGCTGAAGACCTATCGCATCTCCCTGGGCAAGGGCGCCAAGAAAGGCCCCAAGCTGATCGAAGGCGACAAGCGCACCCCCGAAGGTTTCTACTGGCTGGACTGGCGCAAGACCAGTGAGCGCTTCTATCTGTCGATGCACATTTCCTACCCCAACATCAGCGACGCCGCCCGCGCCCGCCGCGAAGGCGTGGAGCCGGGGGGAATGATCATGATCCACGGCACGCCGGATTCGGAGGAGAACCCTGAGCAGTTGTTCCATACGCTGGACTGGACCGATGGCTGCATCGCCATGCGCAATGTAGATATGCGTGAGGTGTGGAACCTGGTGCCGGATGGGACGATGATCGAGATTCGCCCGTAACTGCGCAAGGAGCCTTTGTGGCGAGGGAGCTTGCTCCCGCTGGGCTGCGCAGCAGCCCCAAGACCCGACAGCGCGGTGTATCAGGCAGATTGAGTTGCTGGCCTTGGGGTCGCTGCGCAACCCAGCGGGAGCAAGCTCCCTCGCCACAGGGGGCCTGGCGTTCCCGCATCGTGCTAGGGATGAGGCCATTACTTATGGCATCAAATCCGAAGCTCGACCCGATCCAAGGCCTTGTTTGTCAGCAATTCCCCGAGCTCAATCATCTGCACCACTCCCAATGCTACGTGCCGTCGTGAGCCTTCGAGACTGAATGCCAGGTCGCTGAGCATTGCATTGGCCGAGGCCAGGGTTTCGCTGAGGTTGGCTAGCAGGGTTTCGGTGTCGATGCAGTCCGTCACGTTGAACAGTTGGGTCGAGGGTTGGGGTTCTGAGTCGCTGTCGTCCGGCTTGGGATTCTGGTCCATAGCGCGGTCGGCGGGGTTTGGCGGGTTTGGGGTTTCTTTGATCATGGTCTTGCTCCTAGAGATGGAGCTACCACCGAGTCTTCTCACGGACTGGAGGGTGGCAGCCGTACGCGGGGTGAGAATCCGGACTCTAGGAACCCGGCCACGCAGAAGCGTGCCCGCGCACAGCCGCCATAACATGATGCATAGGCGAAATGCGCCTGCACTTTATATGGTGGGCGCCTGTGCGCCTAGAGATGCTCGGATTCTCACGTCCGGTCGCTGAATTGGCAGCGACGCCCAAAGACTAGAACCCTGACTTCCGAGGGACAACCTTAAAAACATGTCGGAAATTTCGGGGCGTCTGACAGACCAACCATCTGATCCGGGATGTTTCCCACAGAGTTCGGGTAGCTTTTTTGGAGTTGAATGGGGGTACATATCCTTTGCTGCGGTCACGGCCGGTAATGGTTCCGCTTTTACAGCGGGTCACTTTTGGAAAGAGCGCCAAAAGTAACCAAAAACGCTCTGCCCCACCACTCGGCACCTCGCCAAGGCTCGGTGTCCCCTCACTCCGGCATTGCTCCGTGGGCCCGCCGCGAAGGGCCGTCCCTGGCCCAGCGCGGCTATCCCGGCATCCATGCCGGGATGCCCACTCCACAATGCCTGCGTTCGGCCAGCGTGGTTAACGGGGCGCCGAAATCAACGTCCGCCACGAGGCGGCCTGAAGCCGACCTGGTTTTGGTGGGACCGCACTCCTCCTGTGGGAGCGAGCCTGCTCGCGAAGAGGCCGGTACCGCCAACATCTTCATCGGCTGTGACATCGCCTTCGCGAGCAGGCTCGCTCCCACATTGGGTCTTCAGCAACTACAAAATTTGCGTAGGCCACAGCCCCTGTGGAGCGAGCCTGCTCGCGAAGAGGCCGGCACATCCAGCCTCTTCATCGACTGACATTCCGCCTTCGCGAGCAAGCTCGCTCCCACATTGGATCTTCAGCAGCTACAAAATTTGCGTACGCCACAACCCCTGTGGGAGCGAGCCTGCTCGCGAAGAGGCTGGTACAGCCAACATCTTCATTAACTGAAAGTCCGCTTTCGCGAGCAGGCTCGCTCCCACATTGGATCTTCAGCAGCTACAAAATTTGCGTACGCCACAGCCCCTGTGGGAGCGAGCTTGCTCGCGATGAGGCCGGCACATCCAGCCTCTTCATCGACTGACATTCCGCCTTCGCGAGCAGGCTCGCTCCCACAGATGGATCGAAGTACCACCGCCAAAGACAGGCCGGCTCTTGCTCTTGCTCTTGCCGTGCTTTTGACTTTGATCTCAGCGCCCCGTTAACCACGATGGCCGAACGCAGGTATTGTGGAGTGGGCATCCCGGCATGGATGCCGGGATAGCCGCGCTGGGCCAGGGACGGCCCTTCGCGGCGGGCCCACGGAGCAATGCCGGAGTGAGGGCACACCGAGCCCAGGCGAGGTGCCGAGTGGTGGGGCAAAGCGCTTTTGGTTACTTTTGGCGCTCTTCCAAAAGTGACCCGCTGTAAAAGCGGAACCATAAGTAGCCATCACCGCAGCAACGGATATACACGCCGCCCCCTCCGGTCGCAAAAAAATAAATATCAAATCCCCTAATTTACAACCCATGCATACCACTGCCCTCCTGAAACCACCACCCAACGCCGTACGCTCACGAACCCTCCTCCGCCCGGTAATACCACTTAAAGCCAACCCCCTCGAAACACCCCATAAACGCCCAAAAACCAACCAGATCCCACGTTGACATGGTATTCAAGTGGTATTAGCTTCCACCCCACTTACCGAGCGACAACGCCCAAAAAAACCGCATCGGACATCCCCATGAACGACATCCAGACCCTGCGCCCTGACGATACCCAACCCACCCCGCTCTACCTGCAACTGGCCCGCAACCTGGAAGCCGCCATCCACGCCGGCCAATGGAAAGCCGAGCAGGCAATGCCGTCCGAGCGCAGCCTCAGCGAACAACTGGGCATCTCCCGGGTCACCGCCCGCAAAGCATTGGAAGTGCTGTTCGAACAAGGCCTGATCCGCCGTAACCAGGGTTCGGGCACGTTCATCACCCCGCGCCTGGAACAACCGCTGTCACGCCTCAGCGGCTTCAGCGAGATGCTCCGACTCAAGGGCTTTGTGCCCGGTTCGCAATGGCTGGAGCGCGAGATCACCCCGCCGACCCACGAAGAACTGATCCGCCTGGGCCTGTCGCCCACCGACAAAGTCGCGCGGCTCAAGCGCTTGCGCAAGGCCGATGACACGGTCATGGCGATTGAAATGAGCACCCTGCCCGCATCGATCATTCCCAAGCCACAGGCAGTGGGCGATTCGCTGTACGAGTTCCTCGATGGCATTGGCAAACCGGTCGTTCGCGCGCTGCAGCACATCCAGGCGATCAACGCTTCGGATGAATTCGCCGCCCTGGTGGGCATCGCCCCCGGCACCGCGATGTTGCTGATGACGCGGGTCGGCTACCTGGAAGACAACACGCCCATCGAAGTCACCGACACCTATTGCCGTAACGACTACTACGACTTTGTTGCCGAGCTGCGGCGCTAGAGACCAGAGAATTCCCATGTCCGAAGACAACATCCTCACCGCCAACGGCTGGATACGCGGCCGCCTGGTCCACGAACACGGCAAGGTCGCGGCCATCGAAGGCCAGCCCTGCGACCCGGCGAGCAACGACCTGCCCTATCTGCTGCCCGGCTTCATCGACCTGCATGTGCACGGCGGTGGCGGCAAGGACATCATGGAGGGCGCGACGGCGTTCGAGACGATCGCCCGAACCCACGTGCGCTTCGGCACCACGTCGCTGCTCGCCACCACCATGACGGCACCGAGCGAAGAAATCGCCGGGGTGCTAAAGGCCCTCGGCGAATACTGCGAACAGCGGCCCGGCGGCAGCGCGCGGGTGCTCGGCGTGCATCTGGAAGGGCCTTATATCAACCCCGGAAAACTCGGCGCCCAACCGAATTTCGCCCACACCGCGTTGACGGCGGAAGTGGAGGCTTATCTCGCCCTGGCGCCGATCCGGGTGATCACCATTGCGCCGGAAATCGCCGGGCACGATGCCTTGATCCGCGCGCTCAGCGCCCGCGGCGTGCGCATGCAGATCGGCCATACCCTCGGCAGCTACGAAGAAGGCGTCGCGGCGCTGGCCGCCGGGGCCAGCAGTTTTACCCATTTGTATAACGCCATGAGCCCGCTGCATCACCGCGAACCGGGCATCGTCGGCGCGGCGCTGGCCCATGCGCAATATGCCGAATTGATCCCGGATCTGCTGCACGTTCACCCCGGGGCCATGCGCGTGGCCTTGCGTTCGATCCCGTGCCTGTATTGCGTCACCGACTCGACGGCCGCCGCCGGGATGCCCGACGGCGAATACAAGCTGGGCAGCCACACCGTGACCAAATGCCTGGGCGGCGGGCGGCTGGCCGACGGCACGCTGGCCGGCAGTACCCTGACCATGGACCAGGCCCTGCGCAACCTGGTGAAGATCGGCCTGCCCATCGCCGAAGCCTCGCAACGCCTGTCGCAATTTCCCGCCGATTACCTCGGCCTGCCCGAACGCGGACGCCTGCGCCCCGGCGCCTGGGCCGACTGTGTGCGCCTTGACCGTTCCCTGAACCTGACCGACGTGATGGTCGAAGGAGAAGCCATTGTCTTCCAGAATGCTTGAAGAGGCCCTCGCCTCGTCCGATGCCGTCGAGCGCCAGTTGCAGCGGCTGGATCCGGCCCTGCAGGAAATCGCCGGACGCCTGAGCCGCCAGCCGCCGCAAGTGGCGATGACTGTCGCCCGGGGCAGTTCCGATCATGCCGCCAGTTACTTCGCCTACCTGACCATGCAGCACCTGGGCTTGCCGGTGGCGTCGTTGCCCATGTCGGTGGTAACCCTGCAACAGGCGCCGCTCAAGGTCAGCGGCCAGGTGGCCTTTGCCTTTTCCCAGTCCGGGCAGAGCCCCGACCTGGTGAACAGCCTGCGTCTGTTGCGCAAGCGTGGCGCGCTGAGCGTGGCGATGGTCAACGCCGAGGATTCGCCGCTGGAGGCTGCCTGTGAATTCAGCGTGCCGCTGTGCGCCGGCGTCGAAAACAGCGTCGCCGCGACCAAGAGTTTCATCGCCACCCTCAGCGCCAGCACGCGGCTGGTGGCGCACTGGAAGGACGATTCCGAGTTACTGGAGGCTGGCCGCGCGTTGCCCGAAGGCTTGCGCGACGCCGCGCGCCAGGATTGGAGCCCGGCCGTCGAGGCCCTGCGCGACTGTACCCGGTTGATGGTGATCGGCCGTGGCGCCGGGTTCGCCATCGCCCAGGAAGCGGCGCTCAAATTCAAGGAAACCTCGGCGATTCAAGCCGAGGCCTTCAGCAGCGCCGAAGTCCGTCACGGGCCGATGGCGCTGATCGACGAACACTACCCGCTGCTGGTCTTCGCTCCGCGGGGAGCCGAGCAGGCCGGCGTGTTGAGCCTGGCCGCCGACATGCGCCAACGCGGCGCGCGGGTGCTGCTGGCCGCCCCCGATGACATTGCCGAACGCGACCTGACCCTGTCCCGCGCCGGACACCCGGCCCTGGATCCGATCCTGGCGATCCAGAGCTTTTATGGCATGGCCGCCCGGCTGGCCGTGGCCCGAGGCCTGGATCCGGACCAGCCACGGCACTTGAGCAAGGTCACCCGAACCCACTGAGCCGACGGCGTCTTTTAACGCAAGGCCAACCCGATTTCAAAGAGAGCGAGCCCATGCCCAATAACAATAAAGAGCTGACCCTCAGCGCCCCGCTCAGCGGTCCGCTGCTCACCCTCGCTAACGTCCCGGACGCGGTGTTCGCCAGCGGCGCGATGGGCGACGGGATTGCCATCGATCCACTGAACGACACGCTCTACGCGCCCTGTGACGGCGAGGTAATCCATGTCGCTCGGACCGGCCACGCCGTGACCCTGCGCGCCGACAACGGCGCCGAACTGCTGCTGCACCTGGGGCTGGATACCGTCGATTTGCAGGGCGACGGGTTCTCGATGCTGGTCAAGCAAGGCGCCCGGGTCAGCAACGGGCAGGCGTTGCTGCGCTATGACCTGGACCGCGTGGCACTGCGCTGCAAAAGCCTGGTGAGCCTGCTGGTCATCACCAATGGCGAGCGCTTCCAGGCACGGCCCATCACCCTCAAAGCGGTCAAGGTCGGCGAGCCGTTGCTGCATATCGTCGCCCGGGCGGCGGGCGAAACCCGCAGCGATGAACCGCAGGTCGGCATCGAAGTGTCCGGCCAGATCCGCATCGTCCATCGAGGTGGCCTGCACGCCCGCCCCGCCGCCCTGGTTCGTCAGACCGCGCAACGCTTCAAGAGCCGCTCGCACCTGCATTTCGGCGACCGCTCGGCGCCGTGTGACAGCGTGATGGGCATGATGGGCCTGGCAATCACCGAGCAGGCCGAAGTCCATGTCAGTTGCCGCGGCAGCGATGCCGAAGCGGCGTTGCAAGCGTTGTTGAAGACATTATCCACAGCCTTGGCCGAAGAGGTTCACGCCGACACGCCACGGGTCCAGGCGCCGAACCATGCCGCCGAGGATGGCGTGCTGCAGGGTGTCTGCGCCGCACCCGGCCTGGTCACCGGCCCGCTGGTTCGATTGGAGGGCATTCAATTGCCCGAGGACCCCGGTGGTCACGACGTTGAAGAACAACGACAACGGCTGCGCCAAGCCCTGGAGCAGGTCAGCCGCGACATCGGTGTTACGTTGGAAAACGCCAAGGCCCGGCACCACGCGGATGAGCAGGCGATTTTCAGCGCTCATCTGGCGCTGCTGGAAGACCCGGTCCTGCTGGACGCCGCTTACCTTTCCATTGATCAGGGTTGCGCGGCGGCCCACGCCTGGAGCCGCTCCATCGACGTGCAGTGCCAGGTGCTGCGGCAATTGGGCAGCACGTTGTTGGCCGAGCGCGCCAATGATCTGCGCGACTTGCGTCAGCGGGTCTTGCGGGTGTTGCTTGGTGAAGCGTGGCAATTCGACGTGCCGGTGGGCGCGATTGTCGCCGCGCAGGAGCTGACCCCCTCGGACCTGCTGCAACTCGGCGCCCAGGGCGTGGCCGGCGTATGCATGGCCGAAGGCGGCGCGACGTCCCACGTAGCGATCCTGGCCCGGGGCAAAGGCCTGCCCTGCCTGGTGGCGTTGGGCGAGGCGCTGCTCGAACAGGCGCCGGGGCGAACGGTGGTGCTGGACGCTGACAATGACCGCCTCGAACTCACGCCCAGCGCCGAGCGCCTGACGCAGGTCCGCCAAGCCCAAGCCCAACGCGCCGCCCTGCGCACCTGGCATCAGTCCCTGGCCCACACGCCGGCGCGAACCGTTGATGGGGTCGATGTCGAAATCGCCGCCAACGTCGCTTCCAGCGCCGAAGCGGGCGAGGCCTTCGCCAACGGTGCCGATGGCGTCGGTTTGTTGCGCACCGAATTTCTTTTTGTCGACCGTCACACGGCCCCCGACGAAAGCGAGCAACGCCAGGCCTATCAAGCCGTGCTCGATGCCATGGGCGACAGGCCGGTGATCATCCGCACCATTGATGTCGGCGGCGACAAGCAGCTGGATTACCTGCCGCTGCCGGCCGAAGCCAACCCGGTGCTCGGCCTGCGCGGCATACGCCTGGCCCAGGTACGCCCGGAATTGCTCGATCAACAGTTGCGCGCCCTGCTGCAGACCCGTCCGTTGAATCGCTGCCGAATCCTGTTGCCAATGGTCACCGAAGTCGACGAACTGCTGCACATCCGCCAGCGCCTTGATGCCTTGGGCACCGAGCTGGGCCTGGGCGAGCGTCCGCATCTGGGGGTGATGATCGAAGTGCCGGCCGCCGCCCTGCTCGCCGAGCAACTGGCCGAGCACGCGGACTTCCTGTCCATCGGCACAAACGACCTGTCCCAGTACACCCTCGCCATGGATCGCGACCACGCCGGCCTCGCCGCCCGGGTCGATGCCCTGCACCCGTCGCTGTTGCGGCTGATCGCCCAGACCTGCGCCGGCGCGGCCAGGCATGGACGCTGGGTCGGCGTGTGTGGCGCCCTGGCTTCCGATCCCCTGGCGACACCGGTGTTGATCGGGCTGGGTGTACGGGAGCTATCGGTCAGCCCGCCACAGATTGGTGAAATCAAGGACCGCGTGCGCCACCTCGACGCTGCCCAATGCCGCCGCATCAGTACCGATTTGCTGAATCTGCCGAGCGCCGCCGCTGTGCGCCAGGCCTGTCACCAACACTGGCCTCTGGGCTGAGCCACGTCGAACAACAACAAAAAGGAGAGACGCCATGTACCAGCATTTCATCGAAGGGCTGCAACGCCTCGGCCGGGCGCTGATGCTGCCCATCGCGATCCTGCCGATTGCCGGCCTGCTGTTGCGCCTGGGTGACACGGACCTGTTGAATATCGCCATCATTCACGACGCCGGCCAGGCGATCTTCGCCAACCTGGCACTGATTTTCGCCATCGGCATTGCCGTGGGCTTCGCCCGGGACAACAACGGCACCGCCGGGCTGGCCGGGGCGATCGGCTACCTGGTCATGATCGCGACGCTGAAGGTACTCGACGCGACCATCAACATGGGCATGCTCGCCGGGATCATCAGTGGCCTGCTGGCCGGCGCGCTGTACAACCGTTTCAAGGACATCCGGTTGCCGGAGTACCTGGCGTTTTTTGGCGGCCGGCGTTTCGTGCCGATTGTCACCGGTTTCAGTGCCGTGGGCCTGGGCGTCGTGTTCGGCCTGATCTGGCCGCCGATCCAGCATGGCATCAACGGCTTCGGCGAACTGCTGATGGCCAGCGGCAGCTTCGGCGCGTTCGTGTTCGGCGTCTTCAATCGGCTGCTGATCGTCACCGGCCTGCACCACATCCTCAACAACATGGCCTGGTTCATCTTCGGCAGCTTCACCGACCCGGCGACCGGCGCGGTGGTCACCGGTGACCTGACCCGCTATTTCGCCGGCGACCCCAAAGGCGGCCAGTTCATGACCGGCATGTTCCCGGTGATGCTCTTCGGTCTGCCCGCCGCGTGCCTGGCCATGTACCGCAACGCCCTGCCCCAGCGGCGCAAGGTGATGGGCGGGATCCTGCTGTCGATGGCGCTGACCTCGTTCCTGACCGGCGTCACCGAGCCGATCGAATTCGCCTTCATGTTCCTTGCGCCACTGTTGTACCTGGTCCACGCGTTGCTCACCGGTCTGTCGATGGCGGTGACCAACCTGTTGGACATTCACCTGGGCTTCACCTTTTCGGGTGGTTTCATCGACATGGTGCTGGGCTGGGGCAAATCCACCAACGGCTGGCTGGTCGTCCCGGTGGGCCTGGCGTATGCGCTGATCTATTACCTGGTGTTCGACTTCTGCATCCGCCGCTTCGATCTCAAGACCCCGGGGCGTGAAGAGGTGCCGGCGGGCGACAAACCGGTCATCACCGAAAACCAGCGAGCCGCAGCCTACATCCAGGCGCTGGGCGGTGCCGACAACCTGATCACCGTCGGCGCCTGCACCACTCGCCTGCGCCTGGACATGGTGGACCGCAACAAGGCGTCCGACGCCCAGCTCAAGGCCCTCGGCGCCATGGCCGTGGTTCGCCCGGGCTATGGCGGTAGCTTGCAGGTGGTGGTCGGGCCGATGGCTGACAGCATCGCCGATGAAATCCGCCTGGCATTGCCCTCCTCCGAACAGAAGGCCCCTGTCGCTGTACTGGATAGCGTTGAACCGTCACCACAGGTCGGCGCTGTCGAAGCACAGAAATGGCTGGATGCCTTGGGCGGCAATCACAACGTGGTGCAACTGGATTGCGTGGCGATGAGCCGGTTGCGGGTGCAATTGGCCGATGGTAAGGGATTGTCGGAAAGCCAGCTAAAGGCGTTTGGCTGCCAGGGGGTCAGCGCGCTGGAGGATGGCGTGTGGCATTTGTTGCTGGGGGAAAAAGCGCCCGGGGTGTGGCGGGCGTTGGAGGCGGTGGTGGTGAGTCGTAAGGCGGATGTCAAAGCCTGATCTTTCATTGCCTGGAAGTACGCCATCGCGAGCAAGCTCGCTCCCACAATGGATTTTTTTGATGTGCAGATATTTGTGATTCACACCCTACCCTGTGGGAGCGAGCTTGCTCGCGATGGGGCCGGCACAAGCAACATCAAATATCCGATACACACAATCCCCGTGGCGAGGGAGCTTGCTCCCGCTGGGTCGCGCAGCGGCCCCGGTTTTTTGCGACTGCTACGCAGCCGAGCGGGAGCAAGCTCCCTCGCCACGGGATTTGCGTACACCGAATCGCAGCCAATAAAAAACCCGCTGAATCAATCAGCGGGTTTTTCATTTCGGCCTGAGGAGGATCAGAAATCCTCCAAGCGCCACACTTCATACGCCGGTGTCTCGTAGGGGTGGCTCTGTTTCAGGGCCTCCACCACGGACCGGATCAACCCGTCGGCCACTACCAGCTCAACCTTCCATTCCTCGACCTGCTCGACCTGCCCCGCCTCGCCAATGAACGGCTGGCTGCCGTCCAAGGGGCGAAACTGGCCCAGGCCCAGCACTTGCCAGGCGCAGTGGTCATACGCGCCGATCCGTCCGCCACCGGCGGCGAATACAGCGTTTTTGACCACGTCCACATGGCTGGCCGGGACGAAGAAGCAGAGTTTGTACACCGCCTCAGTTCACCCAGACGCGCGCGTTGCGGAACATGCGCATCCATGGCGCGTCTTCGTTCCAGTCGTCCGAACGCCACGAGTTCTGCACCGCGCGGAATACCCGCTCCGGGTGCGGCATCATGATCGTGACGCGGCCGTCGCGGCTGGTCAGGCCGGTGATCCCGCGTGGCGAGCCGTTCGGGTTGGCCGGGTAGGTTTCGGTGACCTTGCCATGGTTGTCGACAAAACGCAGCGACACACAACCGGACAGATCGGCTTCAAGCAATGCTTCTTCGCTTTCGAATTCCGCATGGCCTTCGCCGTGGGCAATGGCGATCGGCATGCGCGAACCGGCCATGCCCTGCAGGAAGATCGAGTTCGACTCCTGCACCTGGACCATCGCCACGCGCGCTTCGAACTGCTCGGAGCGGTTGCGCACGAAATGCGGCCAGAACTCGCTGCCTGGGATCAGCTCGTGCAGGTTGGACATCATCTGGCAACCGTTGCACACGCCGAGGGTGAAGCTGTCGGTGCGTTCGAAGAAGCCCTGGAACGCGTCGCGGGCGCGGCTGTTGAACAGCGCCGACTTGGCCCAGCCTTCACCGGCACCCAGCACGTCGCCGTAGGAGAAGCCGCCGCAAGCGACCATGCCCTTGAAGTCGTTCAGGTCGACACGGCCGGCGAGGATATCGCTCATGTGCACGTCGATCGCGTTGAAGCCGGCGCGGTCGAACGCCGCGGCCATTTCCACCTGGCCGTTGACGCCCTGCTCGCGCAGGACCGCCACTTGCGGGCGAATGCCTTTCTTGATGTAAGGCGCGGCCACGTTGTCGTTGACGTCGTAGCTGAGCTTGGCGCTCAGGCCCGGGTTGTCTTCTTCCAGGATTGCGTCGAATTCCTGCTCGGCGCAGTCGGCGTTGTCGCGCAGGCGCTGGATCTGGTAGCTGGTCTCGGCCCACTGGCGCTGCAACAGGCGGCGCTGGCCTTCAAAGACGGTGTCGCCATTGAAGGTGATGTTGATGTGGGCATTGTTGATCGGCTGGCCGATCACCGAGACGCACTCGGCCAGGCCGGCGGCGCTGAACTGGGCGAGGATATCCGGGGTGGCGTCCTGACGAACCTGGATCACCGCACCGAGCTCTTCGTTGAACAGGATGGCCGGGATTTCGCTGGCCGATTCGGCCACGCTGTCCAGGGTCAGGTTCAGGCCGCAGTGGCCGGCGAAGGCCATTTCCATCACGGTGGTCAGCAAGCCGCCATCGGAACGGTCATGGTAAGCCAGCAGATGACCGTCGGCGTTGAGGCCCTGGATCACGGCGAAGAACGCCTTCAGGTCTTCGGCATCGTCGACGTCCGGCGCTTGCGAGCCGAGCTTGCCATGCACCTGGGCCAGGATCGAGGCGCCCATGCGGTTCTGGCCACGGCCCAGGTCGATCAGGATCAGATCGGTGGTGCCCTTGTCCATGCGCAGTTGCGGGGTCAGGGTCTGGCGGATGTCGGTGACCGGGGCAAAACCGGTCACGATCAGCGACAGCGGCGAGGTCACGCTCTTGTCCACGCCTTCATCGTTCCAACGGGTGGCCATGGACATGGAGTCCTTGCCCACCGGAATGGTGATGCCCAACTCAGGGCACAGCTCCATGCCGACAGCCTTGACGGTGTCGTACAGGCGGGCGTCTTCACCAGGATGGCCGGCGGCGGACATCCAGTTGGCCGACAGCTTGATGTCGGAGATCCTGCCGATGCGCGAGGCCGCGATGTTGGTCAGGGTCTCGCCGATCGCCATGCGGCCCGACGCCGGGGCGTCCAGCAGCGCCAGCGGGGTACGTTCGCCCATGGCCATGGCTTCGCCAGTGTAAACGTCGAAGCTGGTGGCGGTCACGGCCACGTCGGCCACCGGCACCTGCCATGGGCCGACCATCTGGTCGCGCGCCACGAGGCCGGTGATGCTGCGGTCGCCAATGGTGATCAGGAAGCTCTTGCTCGCCACGGCCGGGTGATGCAGGACGCGCTCGATGGAGTCGGCGATGTCGAGGGTGGACGGATCGAAATCATCCCCCAGCTCGGCTTCGCGGACGGCCGAACGGTGCATGCGCGGGGCTTTGCCCAGCAGCACTTCCAGCGGCATGTCCACCGGGCTGTTGCCGAAATGACTGTCGGTGACGGTCAGTTGCGGCTCGGCGGTGGCTTCGCCGACGACCGCGAACGGGCAGCGCTCACGCTCGCAGATCGCCTTGAAGCGCTCGAAGTCGGCCGGGCCGACCGCCAGGACGTAACGTTCCTGGGATTCGTTGCTCCAGATTTCGTGCGGGGCCATGCCCGGCTCGTCGTTCGGAATGTTGCGCAATTCGAAGCGACCACCACGACCGCCGTCGTTGACCAGCTCCGGGAAGGCATTGGACAGGCCGCCCGCGCCGACGTCATGGATGAAGCTGATGGGGTTCTGCTCGCCCAGCTGCCAGCAACGGTCGATGACTTCCTGGCAGCGGCGTTCCATTTCCGGGTTTTCGCGCTGGACCGAGGCGAAGTCCAGGTCCGCCGAGCTGGTGCCGGTGGCCATGGAGGAAGCGGCGCCGCCACCCAGGCCGATCAGCATGGCCGGGCCGCCGAGGACGATCAGCTTGGAGCCGACCAGGATCTCGCCCTTCTGTACGTGTTCGGCGCGGATGTTGCCCATGCCGCCGGCGAGCATGATCGGCTTGTGATAGCCACGAACCTCTTCACCGCGCGGGGTGTTGATGGACTGCTCGAAAGTACGGAAGTAACCGGTCAGGGCCGGACGGCCGAATTCGTTGTTGAATGCCGCGCCGCCGAGCGGGCCTTCGATCATGATGTCGAGGGCGTTGACGATGCGCTCAGGCTTGCCGTAAGGCTTTTCCCACGGCTGTTCAAAGCCCGGGATCTGCAGGTTCGACACGGTGAAGCCGGTCAGGCCGGCCTTGGGCTTGGCGCCACGGCCGGTAGCGCCTTCGTCGCGGATCTCGCCACCGGAACCGGTGGACGCGCCCGGGAACGGGGCGATGGCGGTCGGGTGGTTGTGGGTTTCGACCTTCATCAGGATGTGCACCGGCTCCTGGACCGCACCGTACTGGCGGGTCTCAGGGTTCGGGTAGAAGCGACCGGCAACGTTGCCGACGATCACCGCCGCGTTGTCCTTGTAGGCCGACAGCACACCTTCGTTGTGCATCTGGTAGGTGTTCTTGATCATGCCGAACAGGCTTTTTTCCTGGCTCTGGCCGTCAATGTCCCAACTGGCGTTGAAGATCTTGTGGCGGCAGTGCTCGGAGTTGGCCTGGGCGAACATCATCAGTTCGATGTCGTGCGGGTTGCGCTGCAAGCCCTGGAAGGCGTCGACCAGGTAATCGATCTCGTCTTCGGCCAGGGCCAGGCCCAGCTCGGCGTTGGCTTTTTCCAGCGCGGCGCGGCCACCGCCCAGCACGTCGATAGCGGTCAGCGGCTTGGGTTCGGCGTGGCTGAACAGGCCGGCGGCCTGCTCCAGGTTGCCCAGAACGACCTGGGTCATGCGGTCATGCAGGCCATCGGCAATCAGTTGGGCCTCGGCCTCGCTGAACTCACCGGCGACATAAAAGGCAATGCCGCGCTCCAGACGCTGGATTTTCGCCAGGCCGCAATTGCGCGCAATATCGCTGGCCTTGCTCGACCACGGCGAAATGGTGCCGAAACGCGGCAATACCAGGAACAGACGACCGGTCGGCTCCTGGACGGGAACGCTGGGACCGTACTTCAGAAGGCGCGCGAGCACCTGCTGTTCGTCGCCGGTCAAACCGCCGGTGACTTCGGCGAAGTGAGCGAATTCAGCATACAAGCCACTGACAGCCGGAACGCATCGGCTCAGTTGCTCAAGGAGTTTGCTGTGGCGAAAGGCAGAAAGGGCAGGAGCGCCGCGCAGGATCAACATCTTCGGGACAGCCTCGGGAAGGGGGTGTGCTTTGAGGCCGTGCATTCTAGCCTAAACCGCTGGCAACGGCACCCGAAACGCTACGTGCGATGCCAGCCGGACGTCGGTCATCCCTTGGACGGCTGCAGCCAGGCGTCATTGGGATAATTCAGCGGAGTTATTTTTTTCCGGCGCAACCGCCGCCGCACGCCGGCCCGCCTGTGTTGCGGACACGTTTTGCAACCTCTAGCAGACTGGCCTTTTGCTGTCGATATATGGCGGTCGAGGCCGTTTGCGTATACTGCGCAGATGTTTTCCCCAACGGCTTTGCGTCCGCGGTACGCCAGATGGCTGATCGCAACCGGACTCTTCCTGGTGCTCAGTGGTTGTGTTGAGAAACCCAACACACTGGAGCGCGTAAAGGAGGATGGCGTGCTGCGGGTGGTTACCCGGAACAGCCCCGCCACCTACTTCCAGGATCGCAATGGTGAGACCGGCTTCGAATACGAGCTGGTGAAGCGCTTCGCCGAGGATTTGGGGGTCGAGCTGAAGATCGAGACCGCTGACAACCTTGACGACCTGTTCAGCCAGGTCGGCAAGCCCAATGGCCCGGTGCTGGCCGCGGCGGGCCTGGTCAGCAGCGAACAGCGCAAGAAACAGGTACGGTTCTCCCACGCCTACCTGGAGGTTACCCCGCAGGTCATCTACCGCAACGGCCAGTCCCGCCCCACCGATGCGGCCGCCCTGGCGGGCAAGAAGATCATGGTGCTCAAGGGCAGCTCCCACGCGGAGCAGCTCGCGCAGTTGAAACAGCAGTATCCGGGAATCGAATACGAGGAATCCGACGCGGTTGAAGTCGTCGACCTGCTGCGCATGGTCGATGAAGGCCAGATCGACCTGACGCTGGTGGATTCCAACGAAGTGGCGATGAACCAGGTGTACTTCCCTAACGTGCGCGTGGCGTTCGACCTCGGCGATGCCCGCAGCCAGAGCTGGGCGGTGGGCCCCGGCGAAGACAACAGCCTGCTCAACGAAATCAACGCCTACCTCGACAAGGTGCAGAAGAACGGCACGCTGCAACGCCTCAAGGACCGCTATTACGGGCACGTCGACGTCCTCGGCTACATGGGCGCGACCACCTTCGCCCAGCATCTGCAGCAACGCCTGCCCAAATACGAGCAACACTTCAAGACCTACGCCAAGAAGGAAAAGGTCGACTGGCGCCTGCTGGCTGCCATCGGCTACCAGGAATCGCTGTGGCAACCGACGGTCACCTCCAAGACCGGCGTGCGCGGCCTGATGATGCTGACCCAGAACACCGCCCAGGCCATGGGTGTGTCCAACCGCCTCGATCCGAAGCAGAGCATCATGGGCGGCGCCAAGTACCTGGCCTATATGAAGGAGCAACTGGACGAGAGCATCGAGGAGCCGGACCGCACCTGGTTCGCCCTCGCCGCCTACAACGTGGGCAGTGGTCACCTGGACGACGCGCGCAAGCTCGCCGCCAAGGAAGGACTGAACCCGAACAAGTGGCTCGACGTGAAGAAGATCCTGCCGCGCCTGTCCCAGAAACAGTGGTACAGCAAGACCCGCTACGGCTACGCCCGCGGTGGCGAACCGGTGCATTTCGTGGCGAACATCCGTCGCTACTACGACATCCTCACCTGGGTGACGCAGCCACAGCTCGAAGGTGACCAGGTAGCCGAGGGCAACCTGCATGTACCGGGCGTGGACAAGAGCAAGCCTAACCAGGAATCTCCACAGCTCTAAAAAGCTGAACACAATTCCTGAGGCTGCGGTGCCCCCGTGGCGAGGGAGCTTGCTCCCGCTGGGCTGCGAAGCGGCCCCGAGATTTTGCGGTTGCTACGCAACCGAGCGGGAGCAAGCTCCCTCGCCACAACGGATCAGGCACGCCTTAAGTAAGCTTTATGGAATGGGCTCAGGATTTGGCAGCCGCCAGGATCAACGCTTTCATCTCCGCCACAGCCGACTTGAACCCGACAAACAACGCATGGGCCACCAGCGCGTGGCCGATGTTCAGCTCGTTGATGCCCTTGATGGCCGCGACGGCTTCAACGTTGTGGTAATGCAGACCATGGCCGGCATTGACGATCAGCCCCTGGGCCAGGCCGAAGCTGACGCCGTCGGCGACCCGCTGCAGCTCATCGGCCACGTCCGTAGGTGTCTCGGCGTCGGCGTAACGGCCGGTGTGCAGCTCGATGGCCGGCGCACCGACACGCTTGGAGGCTTCGATCTGCCGTTCATCGGCATCGATGAACAGCGAGACCTCGGCGCCGATCTTCGACAGGCGCTCCACCGCCAGGCTGATCCGCGACTCCTGCCCCGCTACATCCAGGCCGCCTTCGGTGGTCAGTTCCTGGCGCGTCTCCGGAACCAGGCAGATGTGCGCCGGACGGATGCGTTCGGCGAACGCCATCATTTCCTCGGTCACGCCCATTTCAAAATTCATGCGAGTCTGCAGCACATCCTTGAGCAGCAGAACGTCGCGTTCCTGGATATGTCGACGGTCTTCGCGCAAGTGCACGGTGATGCCGTCGGCGCCCGCCTCCTCGGCGTCCAGCGCGGCCTTGACCGGGTCCGGGTAACGCGTACCACGGGCCTGGCGCAGAGTGGCGACATGGTCGATGTTCACGCCGAGAAGAATGCGATTGCTGGTGCTCACGAAAAGCGCTCCTGAATGGACAGAGATTCGGCCCACAGCATACGGGGAGATCAGGGCTTGCGAAACAACTCGCGACTGACCAGCGGCCGGCCGCCCAGATGAACCGCCAGGGCCTGGCGCATCAGCCGCTTGGCCGCCGCCAGCGCGCCAGGCGCTGTCCAGTCGGCTTGCGCCATGGCCAGCAACTCGACGCCGTTGAACAGTCCCGGTTGCAGCAGGTAGACCCGCTCCAGGCCTGCATCCACTTGCAGGCGATACAGACCGTCGGCCGCAATAGGATCGCCGTGCAGGTCGGCGTCCAGGGCAAAACCGTAGCCCAGGTCATCCAGCAGGCGCCATTCGAAAGAGCGCAGCAATGGCTCCAAGGGTCGACCCTCGGCCAGGGCCAGCAACGTGGCGGTGTAATGGTCGAACACGGCGGGATGGGGATCTTCGGCGGGCAGCAGGCGGATCAGCAATTCGTTGAGGTACAGGCCACTGAACAGCGCTTCGCCATTGAGCCAGGAGGCGACGCCATTGCTTTCCATGCGCCCGACATTCTTCAACTCACCCCGGCCGCGAAACTCGACTTCCAGCGGCACGAACGGCCGCGCCAGGGTCCCGGCCTTGCCCCGAGCCCCCCGCAACACCGCCCGCAGCCGCCCTTGAGGCGTGAGGAAGTCCACCAGGGCGCTGCTTTCGCGGTAGGCGCGGCTGTGGAGGACGTAGGCGGATTGAGCGGTGGGTTGAGACATCGAAGTCACAGTTCTCGATGAGCGAGCACAATTTTATAAACACCCCGAAACCAATGTGGGAGCGAGCTTGCTCGCGATAGCGGTCTGTCAGTCAACACAGATGTTGAATATCAGCCCCTCATCGCGAGCAAGCTCGCTCCCACAATGGTTCTCGGTATATCCAGTCAGATAATCAGAGGTCGCCGTAACCCAGCGAGCGCAGCGCCCGCTCGTCATCGGACCAGCCGCCCTTCACCTTGACCCACAGGTTGAGCATGATCTTGGAGTCGAACAGCAGCTCCATGTCCTTGCGCGCCTCGGTGCCGATGCGCTTGATGCGCTCGCCCTTGTCGCCAATGATGATTTTTTTCTGGCCGTCACGCTCGACGAGGATCAAGGCATGGATGTGCAGGGTCTTGCCCTGCTGCTTGAACTCTTCGATTTCCACCGTGATCTGGTACGGCAGCTCGGCACCCATCTGGCGCATGATTTTCTCGCGGACCAGTTCGGCGGCGAGAAAACGGCTGCTGCGGTCGGTGATCTGGTCTTCGGGGAAGAAGTGATCGTTTTCCGGCAGGTGCTCGGCGATTACCCGCTCCAGCGCGTCGAGGTTGTGACCGTGCTGGGCAGAGATCGGGATGATCTGGGCATTCGGCAACTGCTCTTGCAACCAGCTCAGGTGCGGCATCAGCTCGGCCTTGTCTTCGATGCGGTCGGTCTTGTTCAGCGCAACGATCAAGGGACCGGTCACGTACTGGACACGCTCGAGGACCATCTGGTCTTCTTCGGTCCACTTGGTGCGGTCGACCACGAAGATGACCACGTCAACGTCCTTCAACGCCGCCGAGGCCGTCTTGTTCATGTAGCGGTTCAGGGCCTTCTCGCCGCCCTTGTGCATGCCGGGCGTGTCGACGTAGATCGCCTGGACGGCGCCTTCGGTCTTGATGCCGAGCATGTTATGGCGAGTGGTCTGCGGCTTGCGCGACGTGATCGCCAGCTTCTGGCCGAGAATGTGGTTGAGCAATGTCGACTTGCCCACGTTCGGCCGGCCAACGATGGCGACATAGCCGCAGCGGGTGACGGTTGTATCAGTCATTGCCATTCTCCACGCCCAGGGCGATCAGTGCTGCAGCGGCCGCTACCTGTTCGGCAATACGACGGCTGACGCCCTGGCCTCGGCTTTTTTCATTCAATAGGACCACTTCGCATTCGACGAAGAAGGTTCGGCAATGCGGCTCACCCTGGATATCCACCACTTCGTAGCGCGGCAGTTCGCAGCTGCGCGACTGCAGGAATTCCTGCAAGCGCGTCTTGGGATCCTTGTTGGTGTCCACCAGCGTCAGGCTGTCGATCTCGGAAGTCAGCCAGGCCAGCACACGCTCGCGGGCCATTTCCATGCCGGAATCCAGATAGATCGCGCCAATCAGCGCTTCCAGGGCATCGGCCAGGATCGATTCGCGACGAAAACCGCCACTTTTCAACTCGCCGGAGCCCAGGCGCAGGTAATCGCCCAGGTCGAAACCACGGGCCAGTACCGCCAGGGTCTCACCTTTTACCAACCGTGCACGCAAACGCGACAACTGGCCTTCCCGCGCCAGGGGGAAGCGTTCGAACAACGCCTCGCCGGCCACGAAGTTGAGGATGGCATCGCCGAGGAATTCCAGGCGTTCGTTGTTGCGCCCGGCAAAACTGCGGTGAGTCAGGGCCAGGAGCATCAGCTCCTGATCCTTGAAAGTGTAGCCGAGCTGACGCTCGAGACGGCTTAGAGAAACGCTCACGGTTTACCCACGCTGAGTTCGTGGCTGGATTCCACCGCCACGGCGACTGAGCGCCGTTGGCTTGGGACAATTAACGCTGTGTTCAAAAATGACGTCCTGACTATCGTTGGCTTCATGCCTTCGGGCAGCCTTGTGCAGGCTCCAGAAATGCATTCGGCGCTGTGTTCAACAGCGCCGTGTGTGATTACTTGATCAGGCCAACCCGCGAGAAATTCGGCAGGTGACTGAGTTTGGGTTCCGGCCAGCTCATCCAGACCGCAAAGGCCTTGCCGACGATGTTGCGGTCGGGGACCATGCCCAGCATGTCCCTGGGAATGTTCGGATCATCCCAGTAGCGGCTGTCGTTGGAGTTGTCGCGGTTGTCGCCCATCATGAAATAGTGCCCGGCCGGCACGGTCCACGAATGGTCCGGCGTGGCGCGGTAGCGGCTCATTTCCTTGCGGATCAGGTGTTCCGCCTCGCCGAGTTTTTCCTTGTAGAGCTCGGCACTGCCCAGCGTGCCCGGCTCGGAGCCGATCAACTGCTCGGCCACCAGTTCGCCGTTGACGAACAGACGCTTGTCGGCGGTGTAGCGAATCCTGTCGCCCGGCAGGCCGACCACACGCTTGATGTAGTTGACGTTCGGGTCGCTCGGGAAGCGGAACACCATCACATCACCCCGTTGCGGGTCGCCGATCTCGATGACTTTCCTGTCGATCACCGGCAGCCGGATCCCGTAGGAAAACTTGTTCACCAGGATGAAGTCGCCCACGTCCAGGGTCGGCTTCATCGAGCCGGACGGGATCTGGAACGGCTCCACCAGGAACGAGCGCAGCACCAGGACGATGAACAGCACCGGGAAGAACGACTTGCCGTATTCGACCAGCAGCGGTTCCTTGTTGAGCTTTTCGATGACCACGCCATCAGGCTGGCTGACGCTGCCCTGATATGAGGCAATGGCGGCCCGACGCCGAGGCGCCAGGAACAACAGATCAAGCAACGCCAACAGGCCGCAGACGAACACGGCGATCACCAGCAACAGCGGGAAATTTAGCGACATAGGACCTAACTATCCAACCTGAGCACCGCAAGGAAGGCTTCCTGTGGAATTTCCACGTTACCGACCTGCTTCATGCGTTTTTTACCGGCCTTCTGCTTTTCCAACAGCTTGCGCTTACGGCTGACGTCGCCGCCGTAGCATTTGGCCAATACGTTCTTTCTGAGTGCCTTGACGGTTGTGCGCGCCACAATCTGCCCGCCAATGGCGGCCTGGATTGCCACGTCGAACATCTGCCGCGGAATCAGCTCCTTCATCTTCTCGGTCAACGCGCGACCTTTGTAGTGCGCGTTGTCACGGTGCACGATCAATGCCAGGGCATCGACTTTTTCGCCGTTGATCAACACATCCAGCTTCACCAGATTAGCCGATTGGTAACGATCGAAATGATAGTCCAGCGAAGCATAGCCGCGGCTGGTGGATTTCAGGCGGTCGAAGAAGTCCAGCACCACTTCGTTCATCGGCAAGTCGTAGGTCACCTGGACCTGCGTGCCGAGGAACAGCATGTCGTGTTGCACGCCGCGCTTCTCGATGCACAGGGTAATGACGTTGCCCAGGTGTTCCTGAGGCACAAGGATATTCGCCCGCACGATTGGCTCGCGCATGTCCTCGATGGCCGACAGGTCCGGCAGCTTGGACGGGTTGTCGACGTAGATGGTCTCGCCACTCTTGAGCAGCAGCTCGAAGATTACCGTCGGCGCCGTGGTGATCAGGTCCAGGTCGTATTCGCGCTCCAGGCGCTCCTGGATGATTTCCATGTGCAGCATGCCGAGGAACCCGCAGCGGAAACCGAAGCCCAGGGCGTCGGAGCTTTCCGGGGTGTACTGCAGGGACGAGTCGTTCAGGGTCAGCTTCTGCAGGGCTTCGCGGAAATCCTCGAAGTCGTCGGAGCTGACCGGGAACAGGCCGGCATAGACCTGCGGCTGGATGCGCTTGAAACCCGGCAGCACGTCGACATCGGGGGTCGAACTCAAGGTCAGGGTGTCGCCAACCGGCGCACCGTGGATGTCCTTGATGCCGGCGATGATGAAGCCGACTTCGCCGGCCTTCAGGTCGACGGTGGCGGAGTGTTTCGGATTGAACACACCGACGCTGTCCACCAGGTGGATCTTGCCGGTGGACTTGACCAGGATCTTGTCGCCCTTCTTCACGCGGCCATGGCGCACGCGAACCAGGGAGACCACGCCCAAGTAGTTGTCGAACCACGAGTCGATGATCAACGCTTGCAGCGGATCTTCGATATTGCCGGTCGGCGCCGGAATGGTAGTGACCAGGCGCTCGAGCACTTCATCCACGCCCAGGCCGGTCTTGGCGCTGCAAGTGACCGCGTCGGTGGCGTCGATGCCGATGATTTTCTCGATTTCTTCTTTCACGCGGTCCGGATCGGCCTGGGGCAGGTCGATCTTGTTCAATACCGGCATGACTTCCAGGCCTTGCTCGATGGCCGTGTAGCAGTTGGCGACCGACTGGGCCTCGACGCCCTGGCCGGCATCGACAACCAGCAGCGCGCCTTCGCAGGCCGCCAGCGACCGGCTGACTTCATAGGTGAAGTCGACGTGGCCGGGGGTGTCGATGAAGTTGAGCTGGTAGGTGACGCCGTCGCGAGCCTTGTAATAGA
Organism: Pseudomonas sp. Z1-29; assembly: GCF_051131995.1. NCBI lineage: Bacteria > Pseudomonadati > Pseudomonadota > Gammaproteobacteria > Pseudomonadales > Pseudomonadaceae > Pseudomonas > Pseudomonas sp. Z1-29. Next base: position 4,844,105 of record NZ_CP071645.1, read on the forward strand.
GGGTAACGCTGTGGGCCTTGATGGTGATCCCGCGCTCACGCTCGAGGTCCATGGAGTCCAGGACCTGGGCTTCCATTTCACGCTCGGCCAGACCGCCGCACATCTGGATGAAGCGATCAGCCAGCGTCGACTTGCCATGGTCAATGTGGGCGATGATGGAGAAATTGCGGATATGACTCAAATCACTCACGGATCAACACTCAAAAAGGCTGCAGGCAAGGCCCGCCGAAAAATAGCCGGGAATTGTACCTGATCCATCGTGCAAGCGTCACGTGTGGCGAGGGAGCTTGCTCCCGCTGGGCTGCGAAGCGGCCCCTCGATTATGCGCCACGGCGATGTGTCAGGCAGGCTGCAGGGGACTGCTGCGCAGTCCAGCGGGAGCAAGCTCCCTCGCCACAGAAGCTCCCCTGCCACAATAAAATGGATCAACCCGCCCGGCGCAGCAGCCAGAGCCCGGCCAGCGCGCAGACCGTGGCCGGCACCAGCACCGCGAGCAGCGGCGAAAAACCGAACACCAGGCTCGATGGCCCCAGCAGGTCCTGGGCGATACGGAAGGTGAAGCCCACCAGCACGCCGGTGAAGACGCGCTGGCCGAGGGTCACCGAGCGCAGCGGACCAAAGATGAAGGAAATCGCCATCAACACCAGGGCGGCAGTAACCAGCGGCTGCAATACCTTGACCCAAAATGCCAGCCAGTAGCGGCCATTGTTCAGGCCCTGGTCCGCCAGATAGTGGATGTAACCCCACAAACCGGTGATCGAAAGCGACTCCGGCGCCATCACGACGGTGCTGAGCAACTGTGGGCTGATCTGCACGTCCCAACGTTCCTGCGGAGCGGCGACCACCTCGGTGCGCTTGTCATGGAACAAGGTGGTGGTGACGTCGGTCAGTTGCCAGTGATCCTCGGCGAAATTGGCGCGTTTGGCGAAGCTCGACGACAACAGGTGCCGCTCTTCGTCGAAGCGATACCGGGTCACGCCGTACAGCGTGCCGTTAGGCTGGACCGAGTTGATGTGGATGAACTCGTCACCCTGGCGGTGCCACAAGCCATGCTTGGCGCTTTGGGCATCGCCGCCGCCCTGGGCCAGGGAGCGATTGGCCTGGGCGGTGTTCTCGGTGGCCGGCGCGACGTACTCGCCAACCAGCAGCCCGACCAGCATCAGCACCAGCATCGGTTTCATCACCGCCCACACGATGCGGCCGATGGACACGCCGGCGGCGCGCATGATGGTCAGTTCGCTGTTGCTCGCCAGGCTCCCCAGGCCGATCAGGCAACCGATCAGCGCAGCCATCGGCAACATGTCGTACAGGCGCCTTGGTGCCGTCAGCAACACGTAGCTCGCCACGTCCAGCAATGTATAGGTATCGCTGACATCGCCCATCTCGTCGATGAACGCGAACAGGGTCGCCAGGCCAAGAATGATCCCCAGCACCGCGAGGATCGCCATGAACACGCTGCTGCCGATATAGCGGTCGAGTTTAACCACGGGCCACCTCCAGCGCGCTGCGACGACTGGCCAGCTTCAAGCGCAACGGCTCCCAATAGAGCAAGCCCAGGCCAATGACCAGGAAGATCGAATGCACCCACCACAGGCCCAGGGCCGGCGGGATCTTGCCTTTCTCCAGGGCACTGCGGGCGGAAATCAGGATGGTCAGGTAGGCCATATACAAAAGAATCGCCGGCAGCAGCTTGAGGAAACGACCCTGGCGCGGATTGACCCGCGACAGCGGGACCGCCATGAGGGTCACAATGAACACCAGCAACGGCAGCGACAGGCGCCATTGCAGTTCGGTGCGGGCGCGGATGTCATCACTGCCCAGCAGGCTGGCGGTAGGCATCGCATCGCGGTCGGTGACTTCATCGCTGACATCGGGCTTGGGCAGCAGCACACCGTAGGTGTCGTACTTGATCGCCCGGTAATCGGCCTGTCCCGGGGTGCCATCGTAGCGATAGCCGTTCTCCAGGATCAGGTAGCGGTTGCCGTCGGGGTTGATTTCCTGGCGGCCTTTCTCAGCCACCAGCACGGAAATGCCGCGGTCCTTCTTGGTGTCCGAAGAGACGTTTTTCTGGGTGATGAAGACGCCGCCGAGGTTGACCCGGTCGTCCGACAGTTGTTCGGTGTAGGTGACACGCGTCCCGTCGCGCAGGGCCTGGAAGCGCCCCGGTACCAGGGTGTCGAATTCGGTCATGGCGTCCTGCTGGTTGATCAGCAGCTGGAACTGGTTGGCGCCCTGGGGCGACAGGCTCAGGCTCAGCCAGGCCACCACCAGCGCCACCAATGTGGCCGGGAACAGAGTGATGCGAAACAGACGCTGCTGACTCATGCCGGTGGCCGACAGCACGGTCATTTCACTGTCCAGGTAGAGGCGACCGTAGGCCAGCAGGATCCCGAGGAACAATCCCAGCGGCAGGATCAGTTGCAGGAAGCCCGGCAGGCGGAACCCCATGATCAGGAACAGCGAGCCCGGATCGAGGGCGCCCGAAGCCGCCTGGGCAAGGTACTTGATGAAGCGCCCGCTCATGATGATGACCAGCAGCACGGCACTGACCGCGCTCAGGGTCAGCAGGACTTCGCGGGATAGATAACGGAAGACGATCAAACCAGACACTCCACGATTGTCAGGCTAGGCGGCCAAACAAGAAACGTATCGAGCCGACGCATACTGCGAGCAGCCGAAAAAAGAGCCGCATTATCCTGTGATTGGAGGCGCCTGTCACTGCGCATGCTTTAAGCAGACGCTCCCCAGCCAAAAAAGTTAACCGCTGCGAGGGTTGTCAGCTTCGGGCGCCGGGGTTCAAACTGCGGCCTTTGTCGCCGGCAAGCTCCGGCGCTTCTTTTATATAGAAGACAGCTGTTCAGCGCGCCACTGTCGTCGCGGCGCCTGGCCTCTTGACCATTGACTCAAGGATCCGGACATGGAACTGGTTGTAAAAAGCGTCAGCCCAGAAACGTTGAAGACCGCCACGCTGGTGGTTGCCGTTGGTGAGAACCGCCAGCTCGGCGTCGTCGCCACCCAGCTCGACGCCTTGAGCGGCGGCGCCATCAGCGCCGTACTCAAGCGCGGCGACCTGGCCGGCAAGGTCGGCCAGAGCCTGCTGCTGCACAGCCTCCCCAACCTCAAGGCCGAGCGCGTGTTGCTGGTGGGCGTTGGCAAGGACGCTGAACTGGGCGACCGTCCGTTCCGCAAGATCATTGCCGGCGTCTTGGGCACCCTGAAAAACCTGGGCGGTGGCGACGCCGTGCTGGCCTTGGACGAACTGGTTGTAAAAGGCCGCGACAGCTACGGCAAGAATCGCCTGCTGGCCGAGACCCTGGTGGATGGCGAATACCAGTTCGACCAGTTCAAGAGCCAGAAAGCCGAACCCCGTGCGCTGAAAAAAATCACCCTGCTGACCATCAAGGCCGCCCAGGCCGAAGTCCAGCGCGCCGTGACCCACGCCACCGCGATCGCCAACGGCATGGCCTTCACCCGCGACCTGGGCAACCTGCCGCCGAACATCTGCCACCCGACCTTCATGGGTGAACAGGCCAAGGCACTGGGCAAGGAATTCAAGGGTCTGAAGGTCGAGGTCTTCGACGAGAAGAAAATCAAGGACCTGGGCATGGGTTCGTTCTATGCCGTCGGCCAAGGCAGCGCCCAGCCGCCACGCCTGATCGTGATGCAATACAACGGCGGCAAGAAATCCGAGAAGCCGTACGCCCTGGTGGGCAAGGGCATCACTTTCGACACCGGCGGCATCAGCCTCAAGCCCGGCGCCGGCATGGATGAAATGAAATACGACATGGGCGGCGCCGCCAGCGTGTTCGGCACCCTGCGCGCCGTGCTCGAGCTGCAATTGCCGATCAACCTGGTCTGCATCCTCGCCTGCGCCGAGAACATGCCCAGCGGCACGGCTTCGCGCCCGGGCGACATCGTCACCACCATGAGCGGCCAGACCGTGGAAATCCTCAACACCGATGCCGAAGGCCGTCTGGTGCTGTGCGACGCCCTCACCTATTCCGAACGCTTCAAGCCGCAAGCGGTGATCGACATCGCCACGCTGACTGGCGCCTGCGTCGTCGCCCTGGGCGCCCATACCTCGGGCCTGCTGGGCAACAATGACGAGCTGATCGGCCAACTGCTCAGCGCCGGCCAGCAGGCCGACGATCGCGCCTGGCAATTGCCGCTGTTCGATGAGTACCAGGAACAGCTGGACAGCCCGTTCGCCGACATCGCCAACATCGGTGGCCCGAAAGCCGGGACCATCACCGCAGCGTGCTTCCTGTCGCGCTTCACCAAGAACCTGAACTGGGCCCACCTGGACATCGCCGGCACGGCCTGGACCAGCGGCGGCAAGGACAAGGGCGCCACCGGCCGTCCGGTACCCCTGCTGACCCAGTACCTGCTGGACCGCGCCAAGGCCTGACACCGATGATCGCCGGTGCGTCGCCCTCGGGTGACGCCTCGGCGATTCAAGGAACGCAATGACCAAAGTCGACTTCTACATCCTGCCCAGCGCCGATCCCTCGGCGCGACTGGATTTCGCCTGCAAGCTCACCGAGAAAGCCTGGCGCATGGGCCATCGCATCTATCTGCATTGCAGCGATGCCGCTCAGCGCGAAGACCTGGACGCGCGCCTGTGGGCGTTCAAGGGCGAGAGTTTCGTGCCCCACGGTCCGGCCGAAAGCGAACCCGAAGGGCTGATCGTGCTGGGACTGGGGGAAGACTGCGGTCAGCATCAGGACCTGCTGGTCAATCTCGACCTGAAAGTGCCGGCGTTTGCCCAGCGTTTCGCCCGCGTGGCGGAAGTCGTGGTCGAAGACCCGGCCATCCGCCAAGCCGCGCGGGAGAGTTTCCGTTTCTACCGCGAACAGGGCTATGCTCTGCAAGACCACCGTTTACAGCGACTCTGAGCCTACGATGGACACTCCAAAACCGCCGCAAAAACCTGCTCACCTGCTGGATGACCTCGAGTCGATCCGCCAACTGCTCGGTGACGACACCCTGCAGCCACCGCTGTTGACCGACACGGTGGAACACGAAGCCGTGCATGACGAGCAGATTCCGCTGCTGTTCGAACCGATCAACGGCCAGCCCGAACCCAAGCCAGCCCCCAATGCTGAACCAAAAGGCCCCGACGCCCTGTTGCATCTGGACCAGGAATTGCGCGCCGCCGCCCAACTGATCCTGCAAGACGTGATCGACGATTTCGCCCCGCACATCGAAACCGAGATCAAGCGCCGGTTGGATGCGCGTATGGAGCGGTTGTTGAGCCAGTACGAATAGATAACAGACCTACTGATCTTCCTCTGTGGGAGCGAGCTTGCTCGCGATGGGGCCGGCACATCCAATATAAGTGCAGGCTGAACCACCGCCATCGCGAGCAAGCTCGCTCCCACAGGGTTCACTGCCCCTATATATACCCGACGTGCCGCTCCCAGCCTGTGGCTTGCACTCGCCCCGCCCGCTATACTTCCCGGCTTTTCCTGAATAAATGCCAATAGGGTCCCGCCGCGCATGGATAAGACCTACCAGCCGCACGCCATTGAAACTTCCTGGTACAACACCTGGGAGTCCGAGAACTATTTCGCTCCGCAAGGCGCGGGCGATTCCTACACCATCATGATCCCGCCGCCGAACGTCACCGGCAGCCTGCACATGGGCCACGGTTTCAACAACGCGATCATGGACGCCCTGATCCGTTTCCGTCGCATGCAAGGCCGCAACACCTTGTGGCAGCCGGGCACCGACCACGCCGGTATCGCCACGCAAATGCTGGTGGAACGTCGCCTTGAAGCCCAGGGCCAGAATCGCCATGACCTGGGTCGCGAGAAATTCCTCGAGAAAGTCTGGGAATGGAAAGACGAATCCGGCGGCAACATCAGCCGGCAGATCCGTCGCCTCGGCTCGTCCGTGGACTGGAGCCGCGAGCGCTTCACCATGGACGACGGCCTGTCCGAAGCGGTCAAGGAAGCCTTCGTGCGCCTGCATGAAGACGGGCTGATCTATCGCGGCAAGCGCCTGGTCAACTGGGACACCAAGTTGCACACGGCGATTTCCGACCTCGAAGTGGAGAACCACGACGAGAAAGGTTTCCTGTGGAACCTGAAGTACCCGCTGGCCGACGGCGCCAAGACCGCCGAAGGCAAGGATTACCTGATCGTCGCCACCACGCGTCCGGAAACCATGCTGGGCGACTCCGCCGTAGCGGTGAACCCGAACGACGAGCGCTACCAGGCGCTGATCGGCCAGTTCGTCGAGCTGCCGCTGGTTGGCCGTCGCATCCCGATCATTGGCGACGACTATTGCGATCCTGAATTCGGCACCGGTTGCGTGAAAATCACCCCGGCCCACGACTTCAACGACTACGAAGTCGGCAAGCGCCACAACCTGCCGCTGCTGAACATCTTCGACAAGAACGCCAATGTCTTGCCGGCCGCCCAGGCATTCAACCTCGACGGTACCCTGAACGAAAGCGTCGACGGCCAGATCCCGGCCGAATACGCCGGCCTGGATCGCTTCGAAGCGCGCAAGCAGATCGTTGCTGCGTTCGAGGCCGCCGGCCTGCTGGTCAGCGTCGACGACCATGCCCTGAAAGTCCCGAAAGGCGATCGCTCTGGCACCATCATCGAGCCGTGGCTGACCGACCAGTGGTACGTGTCGACCAAGCCGCTGGCCGAGCCGGCGATTGCCGCCGTGGAAGACGGCCGCATCCAGTTCGTGCCCAAGCAATACGAAAACATGTACTTCTCGTGGATGCGCGACATCCAGGATTGGTGCATCAGCCGCCAGCTGTGGTGGGGCCACCGCATCCCGGCCTGGTACGACGAGTCGGGCAAGGTCTACGTCGGTCGCGATGAAGCCGAAGTCCGCGCCAAGCACAACCTTGGCCCGGACGTAGCGCTGGCGCAGGACAACGACGTTCTCGACACCTGGTTCAGTTCGGGCCTGTGGACGTTCTCGACCCTGGGCTGGCCGCAACAGACCGAGTTCCTGAAGAAATTCCACTCCACCGACGTGCTCGTCACCGGCTTCGACATCATTTTCTTCTGGGTCGCCCGGATGATCATGCTGACCATGCACTTGGTGAAGAACGAGGACGGCACGCCGCAAGTGCCGTTCAAGACTGTCTACGTCCATGGCCTGGTGCGCGACGGCCAGGGCCAGAAGATGTCCAAGTCCAAGGGCAACGTCCTCGACCCGCTGGACATCATCGACGGCATTGACCTGGAAACCCTGGTGCAGAAACGCACCTCGGGCCTGATGCAGCCGAAACTGGCGAAGAAGATCGAGAAGGCCACCCGCGAAGAATTTGCCGAGGGCATCGCCAGCTACGGCACCGACGCTCTGCGGTTTACCTTCTGCTCGCTGGCATCCACCGGTCGCGACATCAAGTTCGACATGGGCCGCGTCGAAGGCTATCGCAACTTTTGCAACAAGATCTGGAACGCCGCGCGCTACGTGCTGGACAAGGGCGAAGACTGCGGCCAGAACGGCGAAACCTACGAGCTGAGCCTGGCTGACCGCTGGATCATTTCGCAACTGCAACGCACCGAAGCCGAAGTGACCCGCCAGCTCGACCAGTTTCGTTTCGACCTGGCCGCACAAGCGCTGTACGAGTTCATCTGGAACCAGTATTGCGACTGGTACCTGGAACTGTCCAAGCCGGTACTGTGGGACGAAAACGCACCGGTCGAGCGCCAGCGCGGCACCCGTCGCACCCTGGTTCGCGTATTGGAAGTGGCCCTGCGCCTGGCGCATCCGTTCATGCCGTTCATCACCGAGGAAATCTGGCAGCGCGTCGCACCGCTGGCCGGTGCCCAGGGCAAGACGATCATGCTGCAACCGTGGCCGGTGGCCAACGAAAGCCGCATCGATCCGGCAGCCGAAGACGACATCGAGTGGCTGAAGACCTTCATGCTCGGCCTGCGCAACATCCGCGCCGAAATGAACATCGGCCCAGGCAAACCGCTGACCCTGTTCCTGAAAAACGCCAACGCCGAAGACCTGCGCCGTCTCAACGAGAACGAAGCGCTGCTCAAGAAGCTGGCGAAACTGGAATCGGTGACGGTACTGGCTACGGGCGAAGAAGCACCGTTGTCGGCCACCGCCCTGGTTGGCGAGATGGAAGTGCTGGTGCCAATGGCCGGCCTGATCGACAAGGCCGCCGAACTGGCGCGCCTGGACAAGGAAATCCTGCGTCTGAAGGGCGAAGTCCAGCGCGTCGGCGGCAAGCTGTCGAACGCCGGCTTCGTCGACAAGGCACCGGCCGAAGTCATCGAGAAGGAGCGGGCCAAACTGGCCGAGGCCGAACAGGCCCTGGGCAAGCTGGCCGAGCAGCACGCGCGGATTGCCAGCCTGTAACGGTGGTTCGTGATTGAAAAGGGAGGCCCAGGTGGCCTCCTTTTTTTCTGCCTGTCCTTTCCCAAAGCAAGCGCCTCCCCCTGTGGGAGCGAGCCTGCTCGCGATGACGGTGGCAAAATTCAACATCCATGCAAGCTGATCCACCGCTTTCGCGAGCAGGCTCGCTCCCACACAGGTTCCCCCCGCTCATTTGAATAGCGCAGTCATCAAGACCGCGCCGAATGTGGGACAATGCCCGCCACTTTTTGAGCCAGCCCTGAATCGACCCGCCATGACCGCCCCTCGCCCTCCCCGCCCTCCCCGCCAGAAGCCCAAGCCCGTCGCCGAGGCCAAAGCGCCGCGGGAGAAGGCCAGCCTGCATCCGCGCAATCGCCATCAGGGCCACTATGACTTCCCGGCGCTGATCAAGAGCACACCGGAACTGGCGAAGTTCGTGATCATCAATCCCTACGGCAAGGAAAGCATCGACTTCGCCAGCCCCGAGGCGGTGCGAGTGTTCAACCGGGCGCTGCTCAAGTCCTTCTATGGCATCGCCTATTGGGACATTCCGGCTGACTACCTGTGCCCTCCCGTGCCGGGGCGCGCCGACTACGTGCATTTTCTCGCCGACCTGCTCGCCAGCCACAATGAAGGCGAAATTCCTCGCGGCGCGGCGGTCAAGGTGCTGGACGTTGGCACCGGCGCCAACTGCGTTTATCCGCTGATCGGCTACAGCGATTACCGCTGGCACTTCCTGGGCTCGGAAATCGACCCGACGGCAATCGCGTCGGCCAAGGCCATCGTCCAGTCCAACGGCCTGAACAAAGCCATCCAGCTGCGCCAGCAACCCAACCGCAAGCACATCCTGTCAGGGCTTCTGGAAAGTACCGAACGGTTCGACCTGACGATGTGCAACCCGCCGTTCCACGCCTCCCTGGAGGAAGCCACCAAGGGCAGCCAGCGAAAATGGCGGGCACTGGGCAAGGCGGATCCGAAGCGCAAGTTGCCGGTCTTGAATTTCGGCGGCCAGGCGGCGGAGCTGTGGTGCGAGGGTGGCGAGGCGCGCTTCGTCACGCAGTTGATCAGTGAGAGCGCCCAGATCGCCGGGCAAGTGCTGTGGTTCAGCACGCTGGTATCGAAGGCCTCGAACCTGCCGGCGATTCAAGCCGCGCTGAAAAAGGCCGGAACGCTGCACAGCCAGGTGGTGGAAATGTCCCAGGGGCAGAAGCAGAGTCGGTTCGTGGCTTGGACCTTCCAGGACCAGGCGCAGCAACAAGCCTGGCGCCAGGCGCGCTGGGCTCGCAAGGACTGAACCTCCCTCAACACAGCCTGATGCGGTTCACTTAAGGTATCGGCATTCCCGTGGCGAGGGAGCTTGCTCCCGCTGGGCTGCGTAGCGGCCCCAAAACCTGCCGAATACGCAGCATCAAACACACCGTACCCGCCGGAATACGACTGCTTCGCAGCCGAGCGGGAGCAAGCTCCCTCGCCACAGGTACGTCGTTTTTCTTGAGTGATCAGCATTACTCACCACTGGCCACTTTTTCAAGGCAACAAAAAACCGTGCCCGGATCGCTCCGCGGCACGGTTTTTCATAAAACGATCTTACTTGTTGACCGCGTCGGTCAGGCCTTTGGCCACAACCAGCTTGATCACTTTCTTGGCCGGGATTTCGATGGCTGCGCCAGTCGAAGGGTTGCGACCGGTACGGGCAGGACGCTCGGTGACTTTCAGCTTGCCAACACCTGGCAAGGTCAGTTCGCCGCCGTTTTCCAGCTGATCGGCAACCACTTGGCCCAGTTGGTCCAGCAGCGCACGCACGGTAGCTTTTGGTGCGTCTACAGATTCAGCCAAATCAGCGATCAGTTGGTCTTTAGTAAGAGCCATGTAGTGTTCCTTCCCTATCAAATTCATATGGATTGCAGAGTGCAGTGTCAGCCATCGAGCCGATCTATCTGATCAGCCGCCCTCGGTCATCACCACGACGGATCGGGGTAATAGATGCCGAAATCCGGGTTTGGTTCGACCTGACAAATGCTGAATGCACGCTTAACGCAGTGACTTCGCGTAAGACCGGGCAAAACTAGCACAACGCCTGTGAAATATCCGCCTCTACCTACCCATTTGGTCAGCTTTATTGCGCTAAATCGGTAAAAAAATGCTCGCCGGGTGTCAGACCGGTCTGAAAGGGCCTTCACCACGATCCAAAACCAGTGATTGCGGTACACTGGGCCCTTTTTCGGGGAGCGCGCCCTCCCCTCTTTCATCAGCCGAGAAATCCATGCCGATCCGTCATTGCATCGTCCACCTGATCGACAAAAAACCCGACGGCACGCCCGCTGCGCTCCATGCCCGCGACTCCGAACTGGCGGAGTCCACGGCCATCGAGAACATGCTCGCCGACCTCAACGAGAGCTATAACGCCAAGCAAGGCAAGGCCTGGGGCTTCTTCCATGCCGAATCAGGGGCGCATCCGTTCAGCGGCTGGCTGAAGGAATACCTCGACGGCGGCAAGGACTTCACTGCGTTCAGTCGCGTGGCGGTGGAACACCTGCAAAAGCTGATGGAAGAATCCAACCTGTCGGTGGGCGGCCACGTGCTGTTCGCTCATTACCAGCAAGGCATGACCGACTACCTGGCGATCGCCCTGCTGCACCACAGCGAAGGCGTGGCCGTGACTGACGAGCTGGACGTGACCCCGTCGCGCCACCTGGACCTGGGCCAGTTGCACCTGGCGGCGCGGATCAACGTGTCGGAATGGCAGAACAACAAACAGTCCAGACAGTACATCTCGTTCATCAAGGGCAAGAACGGCAAGAAGGTTTCGGAGTACTTTCGCGACTTCATCGGTTGCCAGGAAGGCGTCGACGGCCCCGGCGAAACCCGCACCCTGCTCAAGGCTTTCAGCGACTTCGTCGAAAGCGAAGACCTGCCCGAAGACGACGCCCGGGAGAAAACCAAGACCCTGGTGGACTACGCCAGCAGCCAGGCCAAGCTCGGCGAGCCGATGGGCCTGGAAGAGCTCTCGGAGCTGATCGACGAAGAGCGCCCGAAAGCGTTCTACGACCACATCCGCAACAAGGACTACGGCCTGTCGCCGGAAATTCCGGCGGATAAACGCACCCTCAATCAGTTCCGCCGCTTCACCGGCCGCGCCGAAGGCTTGTCCATCAGCTTCGAAGCGCATCTGCTGGGCTCGAAGATCGAATACGACGAAGAGGCCGGCACGCTGATCATCAAGGGTTTACCGACCTCGCTGACCGATCAGCTCAAGCGGCGTAACTGATGCTCACCGGGGTACTGAAGAAGTGCCTGCTGGTTCTGCTGGTGGTGGTCGCGTACCAGAACTGGGGCAAGATCGAGCGGGTGCTCAATCCGTCGCAAATGGTTTCGAAACAGGTTCGCAGCAACGCCCGCGTCGTGCTGTACGCCACCGACTGGTGCGGATACTGCAAGGCAACCCGACGATTCCTGGACGAGAAAGGCGTGCCGTTTCGCGAGTTCGATATTGAAAAGGACGCCGAAGCGCGCAAGACCTATGAGGCGCTGGGCGGCCGGGGGATTCCGATCCTGGATGTGAATGGCACGTTGATTCGTGGGTATGAGCCGGAGAATATTCTCAAGGCATTAGCCGCGATATAAATCCACCGGGCCAGCAGTGATGTCGGCCCCGCCCCCCTTTCGCGAGCAGGCTCGCTCCCACAGTGATTGCGGCAAACACAAATCCTGGGCCCACCCCCGGCCAAATGTGGGAGCGAGCCTGCTCGCGAAAGCGGAAGCCCAGTCACCACCTCAGCAAAAATCAGACCGCCTCGAGGCGAAACCCGAACCGCGGAAAGTGCACATGCACCACCCCGCCACGCTCGTCCTGACGACGCAGAATCAATTCTTCGCTACCGGCAAACAACAACTCCCCAACCACCGGATCGACACCGTAATCAGTCGCCGCGATGCTCACCCGCTGCCCCGCCACAAATCCGTTCGGCTCCTTGAATGACTCATCCGGCAGCGCTGCCGGCGTCGCATCGCGAGACACCTCCAGGGCCTCTTCGGAACTCATCTGGCTCGACGCACCGTGGCCGAAACCCAACACCCGCGCCAGCCACGCCGATACCGCAGGGTGAGCATCCACCAAAGGTGAAGTGACAGGCGTGCCCTTGAGGAACCACAGCGGATGCGCCATGGCAAAGTCGGCAATCGACGGATCACCTAGCAGGAAGTCGCCGTCTTCACGCTGCAACTGCTGCTCCAGGCGCGCCATGATCACAGGCCATTGATGCTTGGCCTGCTCGGCGGACAGACGCGTGGCCGTGCCGCCACTGAACAGCCCGGCACGGTCGCTGATGAACGCCTTGATCGCCTCGGGCGGCAACTTGGCAAAACGCACCGCCACCGATTCCGGCTGGAACACCAGGCTTACCGCATGCTGAAACACCACCGAATCCGCCCATGCCGCAAAGGACGCAGCGATCATTTCCCGGCCCTCGGGAAACAGCGCCGGGGAGGCTTTCTGTTGCTCCAGTCGCCGGGCTATCAACGCCGTGTCGCAGTAGATGTCAGCGCCGATCTGCAACACCGGCGTCTTGCGGTAACCACCGGTCAAGGCCGTCAGGTCCGGCTTGGGCATCATCGGCGGTATACCTACCGAACGCCAGGACAAGCCCTTGAAACCCAGCAGCAGGCGGGCTTTCTCTGCGAATGGGGAGGTTGGGTAATGATGGAGGATCAGTTCAGACATGAGAATCGCCACTGCTGGGATGAAGTCTTGCAGCTTAGCGCGCCTGACCGGACCAGCCTACCGGCCTGATGAAGGCCTATCAGCCTGGCTGATGAAGCGACAGCGCACTGGCCACCAAGCATTCCTTGGCGCTTTTCTTGAGCTTCTTGATCAACCGCTCCTGCCGCAACGCCTCGCCCTTGTCACGGCAGGCCTCGGTATAGACCAGCGCGACCGCCGGGCTGGAGAGAAAGAAACGCGCGCCCTTGCCGCTCTGATGCTTGGCGAAACGCCGCACCGGGTCATCGCTGATGCCGCAGTACAGCGAGCCGTTGGCGGCGCGCACCAGGTAGACGAACCAGGGCTTGGCCGGTTCGGGTGTGGCGGGGGCAGCGAGGTCGGGGGGTGATTCAACGGTGGTCACGGAAATATTCAACAGCCGCGATGGAAACAAGCCGCGATCTTATCAGCGACTGGCCTGGAACGCCCGCAGCCCCTTGAGCGCCTGGGCGCGGACGGCGTTGCGCACCAGCGGTGTCCAGCCCAACAGCAGGCCTTTGGTGCCCAAGGCCTGGCGCGACCAGCGCCACAGGTCGAAATGATCGTGGTGCTCGCAGATCTTGCCGTCACGAAAAACGAAGCGCGCCTGGATGTCGTTTACCACTGTATTGCCGGTCTGGCTGAACAGATAAGTCGCCACCCAATGGGCGCCGCCGGAACGTTCGTCGCTGCGCACGTTATCGAACGTCAGGGAAAAATCCTTGGCCCGCGTGGTGAGCATGCGCCACATGTCGCCGGCATCGCGCCCACGCAGTTCGCCGAAGGCCGGATCACTGAACACCACGTCATCGGTGTAGCAGGCACTCATGGCCTCGGCATCGAGGCGCTGGAATGCCTGGTAAAACCGGGTGATCAGGGCTGTGTGGGCATCGCTCATGGACGGACTCCGGAGATCGTTTCAGTAGGCCTGCACGATAATCTGCCACCGCGTGGAACACTATCGTCATTCGCTATGAAAATGACATTAGCGAAGCTCGCCGACTCTTTCGCTGACGACACCGACATACAACGCCCGGCCGGCGCCGAGGCCGGCGATGATCGCGCCCAGGCCAACCAGGCCAAAGATCCAGCCCAGGGCATTCCAGCCGCCGGTCAAGTCATGTACCACGCCGACCGCGAACGGCCCCAGTGACGCCAGCGTATAACCAAAACCCTGGGCCATGCCGGAGAGGTTGGCGGCCACATGGGCGTCGCGCGAGCGCAGCACGATCAGCGTCAGAGCCAGGGCGAACGTCGCGCCCTGCCCCAGGCCCAACAGGACCGCCCAGCCCCACAGCCCTTCGATGGGCGCGTAGAGGCAGCCGAACAACCCGCCGAGCACCATCAGCATGACGATCACGATGGCCAGGCGCTGGTCTTTGCCGCGCGTTGCCAGCCAGGGCGCCGCGAGGGAGCTGACCAGTTGCACGATTACCGAGCCGGACAGCACCAGCCCCGCCTGGGTCGGGGTCAGCCCGCGACCGATGAGGATCGACGGCAGCCAGCCGAACACGATGTAGGCCAGGGACGATTGCAGCCCCATGTACAAGGTCACCTGCCAGGCCAGGGGATCACGCAGCAACCCGTGGACACGATACGCCGCTTGATGCGCCCCGTGTTTCTGGCCCACTTGCGGCAGCCAGAACACGGCGGCCAGCAGGGCCGGCAGCATCCAGAAGCCCAGGCCGAGGGCCCAGTCATGGCCCAGATGTTCGCTCAATGGCACCGTCGCGCCGGCCGCCATCGCCGCACCCAGGCACAGCGCCATGGTGTAGACACCGGTCATGGTGCCGGCCTGCTTGGCGAAGTCGCGCTTGACGATGCCCGGCAGCAACACGCCGATCACACCGATGCTGGCGCCAGCGAGGATGCTGCCCGCGAACAGGCCGAACTGACCGAACGAGCTGCGCAGGATGATTCCGCCGGCCAGCGTCAGCAGGATGCCGAGCACCACTCGCTCAGCGCCGAAGCGCCGCGCCAGCACTGGCGCCAATGGCGCGAACAGGCCCAGGCAGAGCACTGGCAGGGTTGTCAGCAGACCGGCCTGGGCGGCCGACAGGCCGAGGCTCTTCGACACTTCGCTGAGCAGCGGCGCCATGCTCGACAAGGCCGGGCGCAGGTTCAACGCGACCAGGATCAGGCCCAGCAGCAGCAACCAGGGCCGGCGCACCAGCGGGTGGCTCTGCTGGGCCTGCTCGTCGTCCGCCTCGGCGTCGATCAGCAATTCTTCGAGTTCGGCGCCGCGTTTGTTCGGCGTTGCGGTAGTGCGGTCAAGCGGATCGCGGGACATGGAAAGCTCGGGTTCAGGGTTCATTGATCAACTGCCGGCAGAGGGCCTTGGCCCGCTCCGGATCCTGGCGTTCAACGGCTTCGAGGATTTCGATGTGCAGGTCGAACACGTGTTGATGGCGCGGAATGATATTGAGGCTCTGACGCAACTGAGCGCCGATCACGCTGGAGAAATAGCGATACAGCTCGCTCAGGGCCGGGTTGTGCGCGGCGTCCACGAGCAGGCGATGGAACACCAGGTCGCAGGCGATGTAGTGCTCCAGGTCGCCGTGATAATGCTCGCCGCTGGTTTTCAGCGCTTGGCGCAAGGCAAGCAGATCGTCCTCGGTGCGCCGTAGCGCCGCCAAGCCGATGGCCTCGACTTCAAGGATGTGCCGGGTTTCCCGGGCCTGCTCCAACGAGCAACGGGAGAGCGCCTTGAGCGTGTCCAGCGGGTCGACGACCGCACGCACGTAACTGCCGTCGCCCTGACGAATCTCGATCAATCCGGAAAACGCCAGTACGCGCATGGCTTCGCGCACCGTGTTGCGGCTGATGCCTAGCTCGGCGACCAATTCCGGCTCGGTAGGCAGGCGCTGGCCGACAGCCCACACGCCGTCGCTGATGCGTTGGCGCAGTTGCTCCAAGGCTTGATCGACCAGGGAGCGCTTTATTAGCGGGGACATTTCTGACATGGGGCTCGCCTTTTCATCCAATCATGGGATGAATTTTCTGACATGTTAGTCAGCTTCACGTAGGACGGCAACCGCCTACGTTTTATTGGAGGCAAAGAATCCGAATTTTCGATTAGTCAGATTTACCCTTTATGGGTAATCATTGAGACAAGGCAAACGGCTTCTTATGGAAAAGAGCACACCCCATTACGACCTGACAGTGGTCAAGGCCGAGGTTCACAGGTTGGGAAGCAAGGCGTTCACATTGAACGCCCGCGAAGGCGGACGAAGGATGATGTTGAGTCTCGCCCGGATGCTGCGGATCGTTCACCTGTTGGAATACAGGATGCTGCATAAATCGATGACCACGTATGCCGATCACCGAATCTGGCAAGACGTCTATCACACAACATTTCAGGATCGGGAGATTTACATCAAGGTGACTTACCGCCCCGGCGGTGGGCATCCGGTGGTCTCCTTCAAGGAGAAAAACCAATGAAACCCCAGCAATGTGTCAGCTGCGGCAGCATCGACGCGATGCATCATTTCAAAGGCCGTAGCTTTACGGTCGACTACAGGCAGGTGACTCGGCAAGTACACGATATTGCCGGATGGGAATGCCGGATCTGCGGTGAAATCGAATTCGATCACGACACTGACAGCGCCGAACATTACTCCAGGGCCAGCGACCAATTGCTGGAAGATTACGCGCTGGCGACAGGTGCGGAAATCAAACGCATCCGCCGCAAACTGCATCTCACGCAAAAAGACGCGGTGAAGCTGCTATCCGGAGGCGGGCATAACGCGTTTTCCCGTTATGAACGCGGCGAAGTTACCCCGGCTCAGTCGTTATTCGTGCTGATGCGCCTGCTTGATCGGCATCCGCACCTGATGGCTGAAGTCCACTCGCTGAACGACGAAGCCCATTTGCAGCAACTGTTGTCGGGTCGCCATCCGGAACATGACACGGCGGATCTCTGACCCGAAAAAAAAACAAACCCGGACAAGTCCGGGTCTATTTTCACTGCCTGAGATCGGATCAGTGCAGGATCTGGCTCAGGAACAACTTCGTACGGTCATTCTGCGGGTTGTCGAAGAAGTCATTCGGCGCAGCCTGCTCAACGATTTCGCCTTTGTCCATGAAGATCACGCGGTTGGCCACGGTGCGGGCGAAGCCCATCTCGTGGGTCACGCACAGCATGGTCATGCCGTCTTCGGCCAGGCCGATCATGGTGTCCAGAACCTCTTTCACCATTTCCGGGTCGAGGGCCGAGGTCGGTTCGTCGAAGAGCATGATTTTCGGTTTCATGCACAGGGCACGGGCGATCGCCACGCGCTGTTGCTGACCGCCGGAGAGCTGGCCCGGGTACTTGTGCGCCTGCTCTGGAATGCGTACGCGTTCCAGGTAATGCATGGCGATTTCCTCGGCCTTGCGCTTGGGCATCTTGCGCACCCACATCGGCGCCAGGGTGCAGTTCTGCAGGATGGTCAGGTGCGGGAACAGGTTGAAGTGCTGGAACACCATGCCGACTTCGCGACGGATCGCTTCGATCTGCTTGAGGTCGTTGGTCAGTTCCACGCCATCGACCACGATGCGACCCTGCTGGTGCTCTTCCAGGCGATTGAGGCAGCGGATGGTGGTGGATTTGCCGGAACCCGACGGGCCGCACAGCACGATACGCTCGCCCTGCTTGACGTTCAGGTTGATGTCTTTCAACACGTGGAACTGGCCGTACCACTTGTTCACGCCCTGCATCTGAATAATGCCTTCAGGGCTCACAGGCTGTTTGATCGCTTCACTCATGAGTCAACTCCTAACGCTTGTGGCCAGTGTCCAGCTTGCGTTCCAAATGCATGGAATAGCGGGACATACCAAAACAGAAAATCCAGAACACCAGGGCGGCAAACACATAGCCTTCAGTGGCCATGCCCAGCCATTTCGGGTCGGCGGCAGCTTGTTTCACGCTGTTGAGCAGGTCGAACAGACCGATGATGATCACCAGGCTGGTGTCCTTGAACAGCGCAATGAAGGTGTTGACGATCCCCGGGATCACCATCTTCAGCGCCTGCGGAAGGATAACCAGGCCCATGCTGCGCCAGTAGCCCAGGCCCATCGCCGCGGCCGCTTCGTATTGCCCCTTGGGAATCGCTTGCAGACCGCCACGCACCACTTCGGCCACGTAGGCCGACTGGAACAGGATCACGCCGATCAATGCCCGCAGCAGCTTGTCGAAGTTCATGCCCTCAGGCAGAAACAACGGCAGCATCACCGAGGACATGAACAGCACCGTGATCAACGGCACGCCGCGCCAGAACTCGATGAAGGTCACGCAGACCACGCGAATCGCCGGCATGTTCGAGCGCCGGCCCAGGGCCAGGACGATGCCCAGCGGCAGAGCACCGACGATACCGACGGTGGCGATCACCAACGTCAGCATCAGGCCGCCCCACTGGCTGGTCGCCACGGTATCCAGACCGAAAACGCCACCGTGCAGCAGGCACCAGGCAATGATCGGGTACAGCACCAGGAAGCTGAGGCCGTAGATCGCCTTGCGCGGGAAGCGCGAGATGAACAGCGGCGCCACGCCAAGCACTGCCGCCCACACCGTCAGGTCTACGCGCCAGCGCAGGCCTGTCGGGTAATAGCCGTACATGAACTGGCCGAAACGCTGTTGGATGAACACCCAGCAGGCGCCTTCCTTGGTGCAGTCGGCCTGGGTGGTGCCGACCCAGTTGGCATCGAGGATAGCCCAACCGAGGATCGGTGGAACTATCAGGTAGATCAGGTAGAACGCGAACAACGTCAGCAGCGTGTTGAGCCAGCTGGAGAACATGTTCGCGCGCATCCATGCCACCGGCCCGAACACTTTGCTCGGTGGCGGCATATCAGGTTTGAAAGTATGGGATGTCATGCGCTTTTCCTCACCGCTCGATCAGCGCAATGCGCTTGTTGTACCAGTTCATCAGCAAGGAAATGCTGATACTGATCGCCAGGTACACGCTCATGGTGATCGCGATCACCTCGATGGCCTGACCGGTCTGGTTCAACACCGTGCCGGCAAACAGCGAAACCATTTCCGGATAACCGATACCGGCCGCCAGCGAAGAGTTCTTCGCCAGGTTCAAGTATTGGCTGGTCAGCGGCGGGATGATCACGCGCAGGGCTTGCGGGATGATCACCTTGCGCAGGGTCGGACCGTTGCGCAGGCCCAGCGAGTGAGCCGCCTCGGTCTGGCCATGGCTGACCGACTTGATGCCAGAACGCACGATCTCGGCGATGAACGCCGCGGTGTACACCGTCAGCGCCAGGGTCAAGGCCAGCAGTTCCGGGATGAGAACCCAGCCACCAACGAAGTTGAAACCCTTGAGCTGCGGCATTTCCCAATGCACGGGCGCGCCGAAGATCAGTGCGCACAACGCCGGGATCACCAGGAACAGCGCCAGGCCGACCCAGAATTTATGGAACGGCTCGCCCGTTGCTTCGAAACGCTTGTTGGCCCAGCGGGTCATCAGCACGATGGCGACGATCGCCAGCACGACACTGGCCACGAACGGCCAGAACCCTTCCGCCACCAGCGCCGCCGGCATGTTCAGGCCACGGCTGCTGACGAAGAAGGTGTCGCCGAAGTTGTGGGCAGCCCGTGGTCCCGGCATCGTCAGGAATACCGCGAAGTACCAGAACAGGATCTGCAACAGCGGTGGGATGTTACGAAAGACCTCCACGTAGACGGTCGCCAGCTTGGAGATTATCCAGTTCTTCGACAAGCGTGCGACGCCGATGATGAACCCCAGGATGGTCGCCAGAATCACGCCAATGAAGGTCACCAGGAGGGTGTTGAGCAAACCGATGACAAAGACGCGGGCATAACTGTCCGCTTCGGTGTAGTCGATCAGGTGTTGGGCGATGCCGAAACCGGCACTGCGCTCCAGAAAGCCGAAACCGGACGTGATGCCCCGGTGTTCCAGGTTGGTCTGTGTGTTATCGAACAGAAACCAGCCCAGCGAAATAACCGCCACGATGGTGACGATCTGAAATACCCACGCACGCACTCGTGGATCGCTGAGGCTGAGCCTCTGCTTAGGTGCGCCGATTGAATTTTGCATGAAGTGCCCCGCAAAGAATGGAACAGAACATCACCCGGTGGTTGGCCCACCGGGTGATAGAACCATCAGCGCACTGGTGGTGCGTATTGGATGCCGCCTGCGTTCCACAGAGCGTTCAGACCGCGATCGATCTGCAGCGGGGTGTCCTTGCCGAGGTTGCGCTCGAACATTTCACCGTAGTTGCCGACTTGCTTGACGATCTGCACAACCCAGTCTTTCGGCAGCTTCAGGTCTTTACCGTATTCACCGTCAGCGCCCAGCATACGAGCGACGTCCGGGTTCTTGGTGGACTTGGCTTCAGCTTCGACGTTCTTCGAGGTCACGCCTGCTTCTTCGGCATTGAGCATGGCGAAGCCAGTCCAACGCACGATGGCCAGCCACTCGTCGTCGCCGTTACGCACGACCGGGCCCAGTGGCTCCTTGGAGATGGTTTCCGGCAGGACCACGTAGTCCTTCGGCGAAGCCAGCTTGCTGCGCTGGGCGAACAGTTGGGACTTGTCGGAGGTCAGCACGTCGCAACGACCGGATTCCAGCGACTTGGCGCTTTCATCGGAGGTGTCGAAAGTGATCGGGGTGTACTTCAGGCCGTTGGCGCGGAAGTAGTCGGACACGTTCAGCTCGGTGGTGGTACCGGCCTGGATGCAGATGGTTGCACCGTCCAGTTCCTTGGCGCTCTTGACGCCCAATTTGCTGTTGGCCAGGAAGCCGATGCCGTCGTAGTAGGTAATGAAGCCCGGGAATTTCAAGCCCATGCCCGCATCACGGGAGCTGGTCATGGTGGAGTTGCGCGACAGCACGTCGATTTCGCCGGATTGCAGCGCGGTGAAGCGCTCCTTGGCGTTCAACTGGCTGAACTTGACCTTGGTCGCATCGCCAAACACCGCAGCGGCCACGGCACGGCAGAAGTCAGCGTCGATACCCACGATCTTGCCGGTGGAATCAGGCACCGAGAAACCCGGCAGGCCATCACTTACACCACATTGCACAAAACCTTTCTTCTGCACGGCATCCAGGGTTGCACCCGCCTGAGCGAACCCGCTGACACCGAGGACTGCTGCTGCAGTCACGACTGCCAGGGTGGATTTCAGTAACTTCATTCAAACCTCCAGTTTTGCTCTTGTTGTGTCGGAGCTGGGACCCTGTCGCACCCTTTTGAGGCATTGCCGACCCTTGTTGGCTTTTTTTAGGGTCAACCGACGTCTGGGCCTTCGCTATGAGTCTAATAATGAGAGCGGCTATAAACGGCGCCTTACTCACTTCTCACCAATCGGCCGAACGGGCTGTAGCCCTTCACGTTCGCGAAGCCCGTAGCGGCTATTGGCGAACATCCATCACCGGATTTCTGATATCCCATGCGTCGCGTCGAGCTGATAGTGTTACCGCGCTGCGTAAGAATCATCATTCGGCTAAACCAATAGCAAAGCCCGTACCACACCGCTGCGCTTGTCCGTTACTGGCGACGTCAAGACAAAAACTTGTAGCATTGCGACATCTAATTAACTGAGGCACCAGGCGCGCACCGCAATCAGGCACTGATTGAGCGCACCCGCACATTTTTGGAGCACACCATGACCGACCCCTTGATTCTCGAGCCCTCCAGCACCGCCGATGCGTGCGTTATCTGGCTCCACGGCCTGGGCGCCGATCGCTACGACTTCATGCCGGTCGCCGAAATGCTGCAGCAAAGCCTGCTGACTACGCGCTTCGTATTGCCCCAGGCGCCGACGCAACCGGTGACCATCAATGGTGGCTACGCCATGCCCAGCTGGTATGACATTCGGGCCTTGAGCCCGGCGCGGGCGATCGACGAGCAACAACTGGACGCCTCGGCGCAACGGGTCATCGACCTGATGGAAACCCAGCGAGCCAGCGGAATAGACGCCTCGCGGATTTTCCTGGCAGGTTTTTCCCAAGGCGGAGCAGTGGTTTATCACACGGCATTCGTCAAGTGGCAGGGGCCGCTGGGTGGCGTGATTGCGCTGTCCACTTATGCGCCAACTTTCGGCGAAGAACTGCAGTTGTCAGCCAGCCAGCAACGCGTTCCGGTACTGGCGCTGCACGGACAGTACGACGAAGTGGTACTCAACCCGATGGGCCGGACCGCCAAAGAGTATCTGAAGCAGCATGGTGTCACCGTGACATGGCAAGAATACCCAATGGGCCACGAAGTGTTACCCGAGGAGATTCGCGACATCGGTACCTGGCTGGCGGAACGCTTGCGCTAAGAGGCAGATAGCCACGCCAGCGCTTTGATGATCACACTACGCCGCGCCCGTTTCTTGCATTACACTGGCCGGCGTACATTCCTTAACCAACCGATGAGATGACCGTGCTCAAAGCACTCAAGAAGATGTTCGGTAAAAGCGAGGCCGAGCAACTCGCGCCTGAAGCCAGCGCCCCCGTCCACGGCGCGAGCCGCACCGATGCGCACCAACCACGTCGGACCGCCCCCGTTGCGGACGCAAAACTATCGCCGTCGACCGCATCCGTTGCGCAACCTGTGGCGGCATCCGAGCCGGAAAAACCACGCAGCGAAGCCCCCAAGCCACGTCGCGAGCGCGCACCCAAACCGCCGGTCGTTGCCTGGAAGCTCGAAGACTTCGTCGTAGAACCTCAGGAAGGCAAGACCCGCTTCCACGATTTCAAGCTCGCCCCCGAGCTGATGCATGCCATCCAGGACCTGGGCTTCCCGTACTGCACGCCGATCCAGGCGCAAGTGCTGGGCTATACCCTCGCCGGCAAGGACGCTATCGGTCGTGCCCAGACCGGCACCGGCAAGACCGCCGCGTTCCTGATTTCGATCATCACCCAGTTGCTCCAGACCCCGCCCCCCAAGGAACGCTACATGGGCGAGCCGCGGGCGCTGATCATCGCGCCAACCCGTGAGCTGGTGGTGCAGATCGCCAAGGATGCCGCCGACCTGACCAAGTACACCGGCCTGAACGTGATGACGTTCGTCGGCGGCATGGATTTCGACAAGCAGCTCAAGCACCTCGAGGCCCGCCACTGCGACATCCTCGTGGCGACGCCGGGCCGCCTGCTGGACTTCAACCAGCGCGGCGACGTGCACCTGGACATGGTCGAAGTGATGGTGCTCGACGAGGCCGACCGAATGCTCGACATGGGCTTCATCCCCCAGGTACGCCAGATCATTCGCCAGACCCCGCCGAAAAACGAACGCCAGACATTGCTGTTTTCCGCCACGTTCACCGAAGACGTGATGAACCTGGCCAAGCAATGGACCACCGATCCTGCAATCGTCGAGATCGAAGCCGAAAACGTCGCCAGCGAAAATGTCGAACAGCACATCTATGCTGTCGCCGGTGCCGACAAGTACAAACTGCTCTACAACCTGGTCAACGACAACGGTTGGGAGCGGGTGATGGTCTTCGCCAACCGCAAGGACGAAGTGCGCCGCATCGAAGAACGCCTGGTGCGCGATGGCGTCAACGCCGCGCAACTGTCGGGCGACGTGCCGCAGCACAAGCGCATCAAGACACTCGAAGGTTTCCGCGAAGGCAAGATCCGCGTGCTGGTCGCCACCGACGTGGCCGGTCGCGGCATTCACATCGACGGCATCAGCCACGTGATCAACTTCACCCTGCCGGAAGTGCCGGACGACTACGTGCACCGTATTGGCCGCACCGGTCGTGCCGGGGCCGCCGGGGTTTCGATCAGCTTCGCCGGCGAGGATGATTCCTACCAGTTACCCTCGATCGAGGCACTGCTGGGCCGCAAGATCAGTTGCGAGATGCCGCCGACTCATCTGTTGCGGCCGGTCGAGCGCAAGCGACCTTAACCGTCTTCACAGTACCGAAAGCGCAGCCCAACCAGGCTGCGCTTTTTTTTGTATTGGATACCTGGCAGTTTCTACAGGTTGCCTACCGCTTCCAGCGATCCGCCGCCGCATGATCACTGTCCCGCCCCTCGACCCAACGCGGGCCGTCGGCGGTATTTTCCTTTTTCCAGAACGGTGCGCGGGTCTTCAGGTAGTCCATGACAAAGGCGCAGGCGTCAAATGCCGCCTGGCGATGGGCGCTGGCGGCGCCGACAAAAACGATCGGCTCACCCGGTTCCAGGGCGCCGATGCGGTGCAATACCTCAAGCTTGAGCAGCGGCCAGCGCTGCTCGGCTTCGGTGACGATCTTGCCCAGGGCTTTTTCGGTCATGCCCGGATAATGCTCGAGGAACATCCCGGACACATCGAGGCCGTCGTTGAAGTCGCGCACGTAGCCGACAAAACTCACCACGGCGCCGACGCCGACATTTGCTGCCTGCATCGCATTGACCTCGGCCCCCGGGTCGAACGGCTCGGCCTGCACCCGAATCGCCATGGCTCAGCCTCCGGTCACGGTGGGGAAGAAGGCCACTTCGTCGCCGTCCGCCAGCGGTTCATCGAGCTGGCACAGGTCTTCGTTGCGGGCGCACATCAGGTTCTGCTCTCGCAGCACTTCGGCTCCGTCACGCTGAGCGAGCAATGCGCGCACATCGTCAACCGTGGCGAAAACGCCCTCCACTTTCAGCGAATCCACGCCGAGCGCTTCGCGATAACGGGCAAAGAACTTCACGGTGATGTTCATGGCGCATCCGCCTGGAAGTGGCCGCTCTTGCCGCCGAGTTTTTCCAGCACACGCACGCCCTCGATGGTCATGCCCCGGTCTACGGCCTTGCACATGTCGTAGAGGGTGAGCGCGGCGACGCTGGCGGCGGTGAGCGCCTCCATCTCGACACCGGTCTGTCCCGACAGCTTGCAGCGGGCCACGATGCGCACGCGATCCTCGCCTTCGGCGGTCAGTTCGACCTTGACGCTGGTGAGCATGAGCGGATGGCAGAGCGGGATCAGGTCGCTGGTTTTTTTTGCCGCCTGGATACCGGCAATGCGCGCGACGGCGAACACATCCCCCTTGGGATGGCCGCCGCTGACGATCATTTGCAGAGTATCGGGCAGCATGCGCACAAAGGCTTCGGCGGTGGCTTCGCGGAACGTCACGGCCTTGTCGGTCACGTCGACCATGTTGGCGCGACCTTGGGAATCGAGATGGGTCAGCACAGGGTAACTCCTGATCAGGAGCGTCGATTGTAAACCTGTGAGTCAAATTCCGGCAGGGTTGATTGTCGTACCCAAAATTGGACAAACCCAGCAGATCCCTTGTGGGAGCGAGCCTGCTCGCGAAGGCGGTGTATCAGATAAGAATATTTGGCTGACATACTGCATTCGCGAGCAGGCTCGCTCCCACAGGGTTATGTGGTGCATGGAAGAACCGGGCGACCTTGATGGCCGCCCGGTTCGGCTGGGGTTACAGATGAGATTCGGCGTATTCGGCCAGGATCGAGCGCGGTACGCCCTGCAGGGTGATGTGGACGCCGTTGGGGAAGTCCTTGAAGCGTTCGGTCAGGTAGGTCAGCCCGGAGCTGGTCGCGGACAGGTAAGGGGTGTCGATCTGCGCCAGGTTACCCAGGCACACCACTTTGGAACCGGCGCCGGCACGGGTAATGATGGTTTTCATCTGGTGCGGGGTCAGGTTCTGGCATTCGTCGATCAGGATCAGGCTCTGCTGGAAGCTGCGGCCTCGGATGTAGTTGAGGGATTTGAACTGCAACGGCACTTTGCTGAGGATGTAGTCGACGCTGCCATGGGTGCTCTCGTCATCCATGTGCAAGGCTTCGAGGTTGTCGGTAATTGCACCCAGCCACGGCTCCATTTTTTCCGCTTCGGTACCGGGCAGGAAGCCGATTTCCTGGTCCAGGCCCTGCACGCTGCGAGTGGCGATGATGCGCCGGTAGCGCTTGCTGACCATGGTCTGTTCGATGGCGGCGGCGAGGGCCAGGATGGTCTTGCCGGAACCAGCGGCGCCGGACAGGTTGACCAGGTGGATGTCCGGGTCGAGCAAGGCGAACAGCGCCAGGCTCTGGTAGATGTCGCGAGGCTTGAGGCCCCACGCCTCCTGATGCAGCAGGGGTTCCTGGTGCAGGTCGAGGATCAGCAGCTTGTCGACCTGGATTTCCTTGATCCAGCCGACGAATCCTTGTTCATCGATAATGAATTCGTTGATGTGCACCGCCGGCAGGTTGTCGATCAGTTGCACCTGGTGCCAGGTGCGCCCATGGTCCTGGCGGGTCTCGACCTTGCTCACGCGGTCCCAGAAGGAGCCGGTCATGGTGTGGTAGCCGTTAGGCAACAGCGATACGTCGTCGACCAGTTGGTCAGTGCTGTAGTCTTCCGCCGCGATCCCACAGGCGCGGGCCTTGAGGCGCATGTTGATGTCTTTGGTCACCAGCACCACGGCTTGATCCTTGTTGCGCGCGTGCAGGTCGATCAGCTGGTTGATGATGATGTTGTCGTTCAGGTGTTCAGGCAGCACCAGGTTGGGCTCGGTGCGCTTGCTCATCAGGATCGAGAGCAGGCCCTTGGGGCCGCTCTTGCCGCGCTGGATCGGCACCCCCAGTTCAACGTCTTCTGGAGAGGCATCGCCCAGGGTCTTGTCGATCAGGCGGATCGCCTGCCGGCATTCAGCCGCCACGCTATGATGGCCACTCTTGAGCTTGTCCAGCTCTTCAAGGACGGTCATCGGCAGGGCAACATGGTGTTCTTCGAAATTCAGCAGCGCGTTTGGATCGTGGATCAATACGTTGGTATCGAGTACATACAGGATTGGCTGGTTGGAGGAAGGGCTACGTCCGTGGTCATCCATACTCGGTCACCTTTGTGGGGGCCATTCGACGCAATACCGTGACAGTGCTGCGCCTCGAGGTAGCCACCGAATTCACCCGCGAGGATTTCGGGTGAACTGCACACAATCTGGGTCTTGGAAGACGCCACCTGTGTTGCAGGTTTCGGCGGTCTGACTTCTTGATACTCCAAAAACGATGACAGGAAAAAGCACTTTGACGCTTTTTTGAAGTTTATTTTTCAGAGTGACGAATAACCCTTGGCGTAGTGCCCCGGCGCCGTTAAAGTCGGAAGTCCGGTCGCCCTGAATGCGCGCCCCGATTCCCGCCCCGCCCAATGTTTACGGGACTTTTGCCTTTTTTCAGCGAAACGCGTCCTGACACTCTTCCCAGCCGATCCCGCTTTGCGCCGTTTGCGTAACGAGCCAGGGCAGCGCCGTTTTCACCGCGTCCTGCTTGGCGTTGAAGTTGATGACCCCGTGGCGCCACAACAGCATCAGCGTCAGCGCGCGCTGGGCACTCTGCTCGGGCTTGAGGCGGTTGGTGCTGTCCTGGGGATCGATATCCCATAGCGCCACTTGCAGTCCCTGGTTCCTGAAGAATGCCTGGGCATCGCCTCGACGCTGGCCCTGTGGCGGACGGAACAAGGGCACGTAATTCTCCGGCAGCCGGCCCTTGACCAGGTCAACGCTGCGCCGTACCGAGTCCTGCCAGTCCTGCCAATGGCTGTGGGAGCGGAACTCCCATCCCTGCACCCCGACGCATTGCCCAGCAAACAGAGTCTGGAGATCATTTGCCGAGCCGTCTGTCAGGCGCGCCTGGATGTCCTTGCCCAGCACAAAAAAAGTGCCGTTCATGTTCGACTTGCGCAGGTACTCGGTCAGCCATGGCGTGTGGTCCGGCGCGACGTTGGCAGCGCTGTCGAAGGTCAGCAAGAACAGTCGGTCATTCATCTGCTCACCGTTGCGCTCGTAATCGCCGAAACGCTCGACTTCGCTGCTGACCTGGGGAAACAGAGCAGCCTTGCGCAGCAGCTCGTCGCGGTACTGCGTATGAAAGATCCGGCTCGGCTCGGCCCACTTGATGTAATAGGAATTGTCGTCGAGCCGGAACCGGGCCGCTTCTTCGCGCAGGGTCGCCATGTCCTCGACCAGGTAGCAGAAGGAGGCATCCAGCGTGCAACTGCGCTGGGCGAAGTTGTAGCTCGAAAGCAGGCGCTGCCACAGCCGCGCGCGCAAGGCGTTCACCGCGACCATATTGACCGAGCGCAGCCCCAGGTATTGCTTGAGGGCTATTTCGTCCATGGCATCGGCATCCAGCAATACCCGGGCGAACATCAGGACCTCGGCCCGCGAAGCCACATCGAACAGCGTCGGGCTGGTGAGCTGTTCAGGCCAGGTGCTGCGGTCCAGGGTAGCGACGTCGTTGGGCGCAGCGAAAGCGCCGAGGCTCAACAACCAGGCCGACAGTAAAAGGACGATACGCAAAAGGGATGCTCCATAACGAAACCCGCGCGGGATGATAGCTGATCTGGTGCGGCACTGGCCTGTGACCGCATCCTTCTTGGCGAACCTGCTTGTGTGGCGAGGGAGCTTGCTCCCGCTGGGTCGGTCCGACGCTTCGGGCGCAGCGGCCCCAGGATCTTACGGTCGCTGCGCAACCGAGCGGGAGCAAGCTCCCTCGCCACAAGGGCCTCTCTGCAATCAATCCGCCCACCACCCATCCCCTATCACCTCAATAGCTGGAGTCCACCCGGACAACCCCCTAGAATCGCCGCACCCTTAAAGGAGACGTTTGCATGCTGATGGTGATTTCCCCCGCCAAGACCCTCGATTACGAAACACCGCCGGCCACCGAGCGTTTTACCCAGCCGCAGTACCTGGATCACTCCCAAGAGCTGATTGAACAATTGCGCGAATTCTCGCCGGCGCAGATCAGCGAGCTGATGCACGTCTCCGACAAGATCGGCGGCCTCAATGCCGCGCGATTCGGCAGCTGGAACCCGGCGTTTACCCCGGCCAATGCCAAACAGGCGTTGCTGGCGTTCAAGGGCGATGTGTACACCGGCCTCGACGCGCAAAGCCTCGGTGAAGCTGATTTCGACTACGCCCAACAGCACCTGCGCATGCTCTCCGGCCTCTACGGTCTGCTGCGTCCGCTGGACTTGATGCAGCCTTATCGCCTGGAGATGGGCACGAAGCTGGCCAATGCCCGGGGCAAGGACCTTTATGCATTCTGGGGCACCCGCATCAGCGAATGGCTGAACGAAGCCTTGGCCGATCAGGGCGACGACGTACTGTTGAACCTGGCTTCCAATGAATATTTCTCGGCGGTCAAGCGCAGTGCACTGAAAGCCCGCGTCATCGATGCCGAGTTCAGGGATCTCAAGAACGGCCACTACAAGATCATCAGTTTCTACGCCAAGAAAGCCCGGGGCTTGATGAGCCGGTTTGTCATCGAGCAGCGCATCAACGATCCCGTGCAACTCAAACACTTCGATGTACAGGGCTATCGTTACAACGTCGAACAATCCTCCCCGAACAAGTTGGTCTTTTTGCGCGATCACGCCCCGCAATAACGCAACACCGGTTTCAGGCCCCGATAAGGGGCCTCGATCATCCCGCTATATGTCATCTCACTTCCCCACCGCACTTGACACTTTCTTGGCGTCAACAAAACAAACACCCCCTGCTCTAACTTTTCTTTCACTCGACAAATGTCAGATTTTTCCGTAGTGGCACGGAAATTTTTCATCAGTAGTGGCACAAAACTATCTACCCCCGCCAACTCCCCGAAACTAAAGGGCAAAAGCGCGCGTGCTATCAATTTGAGAGCAGTGCCATCTAGGCAAATATTTCGAAAAATTTCGAAAATGGCGATGAGCGGATCGGAACTATGTGAAATTGCACGGCTCATACCACCCGTAACGATTCTCGCCGAGTGTGTACGAGATAACTTACGTGGCACGTCGTCCGAAGTAACCGAGTTGTCACGACAATTTAGCGAAACGGTCGTCTAATTGGATCCACCCTTAAAAGGACGGGAGATAAAGCACCATTTGTATC
This sequence comes from Pseudomonas sp. Z1-29, assembly GCF_051131995.1. Lineage (NCBI taxonomy): Bacteria > Pseudomonadati > Pseudomonadota > Gammaproteobacteria > Pseudomonadales > Pseudomonadaceae > Pseudomonas > Pseudomonas sp. Z1-29. Next base: position 4,873,966 of record NZ_CP071645.1, read on the forward strand.
CCCTACAAGGCCAAGGCTGCGCCCCTATAACGTGCTCACCCGAGCACACAAGCTTCTGATTTTGTGGGCTTTTTGCCAGAAATCGGAAAGTGAACGACCGTTGCACGAACGTCCCGCCAACGAGGACTGGCTGCATAACAGGGCAGGTCATAACAACTAGGCCGCTTTGCGCACAACTTGAGTGCATTTATTTAGACACTCGGAACTTAGTATGCCTGCACACGGCACTGTGGCGCCTGCATTCCACACTTCCGAGTGCGCGATGACCGCTGAACACTTATTAACTCCGGCCATTTGATGGCGTGAAAACAGAGGTAAATGCGATGCGCATTAGCATATTTGGTTTGGGTTACGTCGGTGCAGTATGTGCCGGTTGCCTGTCTGCACGGGGCCATGATGTAGTTGGCGTAGATGTCGCCAAAGACAAGATCGACATGATCAACGCCGGTAAATCACCGATCGTTGAACCGGGCCTGGGCGAGCTATTGGCGCAAGGCATTCAAACAGGTCGCCTGCGCGGTACTACCAACTTCGCCGAAGCTATTCGTGATACTGACCTGTCGATGATTTGCGTCGGTACACCGAGCAAAAAGAACGGCGACCTGGAACTGAACTACATCGAAGCCGTGTGCCGCGAGATCGGTTTTGTCCTGCGTGACAAGACCACCCGTCACACCATCGTGGTTCGCAGTACCGTACTGCCGGGCACCGTGGCCAATGTGGTCATCCCGATCCTCGAAGACTGCTCCGGCAAGAAAGCCGGCGTCGATTTCGGCGTCGCGGTCAACCCTGAGTTCCTGCGTGAAAGCACCGCGATCAAGGACTACGACCAGCCGCCAATGACCGTCATCGGCGAGTTCGACAAAGCGTCGGGCGACGTCCTGCAATCGCTGTACGAAGAACTCGACGCACCGGTCATCCGCAAGGACATCGCTGTCGCCGAGATGATCAAGTACACCTGCAACGTCTGGCACGCCACCAAGGTGACCTTCGCCAACGAGATCGGCAACATCGCCAAGGCTGTCGGCGTCGATGGTCGTGAAGTGATGGACGTAGTCTGCCAGGACAAGGTCCTGAACCTGTCCCAGTACTACATGCGTCCAGGCTTCGCTTTCGGCGGCTCGTGCCTGCCAAAAGACGTGCGTGCCCTGACCTACCGTGCAGGCTCGCTGGACGTGGAAGCGCCGCTGCTCAACTCGCTGATGCGCAGCAACGAATCCCAGGTGCAGAACGCCTTCGACATCGTCTCCAGCCACGACAAGCGCAAAGTCGCCCTGCTGGGCCTGAGCTTCAAGGCCGGCACCGACGACCTGCGTGAAAGCCCACTGGTGGAACTGGCGGAAATGCTGATCGGCAAGGGTTTCGACCTGAAGATCTACGACAGCAACGTCGAATACGCACGCGTCCACGGTGCGAACAAGGATTACATCGAGTCGAAGATTCCTCACGTCTCGTCCTTGCTCAATTCCGACTTCGACGCGGTGATCGACAACTCCGACATCATCATCCTTGGTAACCGCGACGAGAAGTTCCGCGCGCTGACCGAGAACGTACCGGAAGGCAAGCAGGTCATCGACCTGGTTGGCTTCATGTCCAAGGCCACCTCCCCGAGTGGCCGGACCGAAGGCATCTGCTGGTAAGTCTGTTAGCCGGCCGGGGCGTGCCCCGGCCGGCCTTTCGCCTGCCTTAACCCATCGGGCCGCCCACAAGGCCCGCCCGAGATAGAGACGGATGCAGATTATGCACAGGCTAAAGCACGGCCTGCTTCAGGCCGCCGGTTGGCTGTTTTACTTGAGTTTATTGATGGGCATCGCCACGGCGCTGCCCACGTCCACGTTCGACTCCGAATCGAAGGATTTCATCTTTCTGATCGGCGCCGTGGGCATCTGGCGTTATTCCATGGGCGCGACGCATTTCGTGCGCGGCATGATTTTCCTGTACATCGTCTACCCACACCTGCGCCGCAAAGTGCGCAAGCTGGGCAAGGCGGCGGATCCGTCCCACGTTTACCTGATGGTCACCAGCTTCCGCATCGATGCGCTGACCACCGCCCAGGTCTACAGCTCGGTCATCCGCGAAGCCATCGACTGCGGGCTGCCGACCACCGTGGTCTGCTCCATCGTGGAAATGTCCGACGAACTACTGGTCAAGAGCCTCTGGGCCCGCATGAACCCGCCAGAGCACGTCAAGCTGGACTTCGTGCGCATTCCCGGTACCGGCAAGCGTGACGGCCTGGCCTTCGGTTTCCGTGCCATCTCCCGTCACCTGCCGGACGACCGCGCCGTCGTGGCCGTGATCGACGGCGATACCGTCCTGGCCGAAGGCGTCGTGCGCAAGACCGTGCCGTGGTTCCAGCTGTTCGGCAACGTCGGCGGCCTGACCACCAACGAGTTCTGCGAAGTGCGCGGCGGCTACATCATGAGCGAGTGGCACAAGCTGCGTTTCGCCCAGCGTCACATCAACATGTGCTCCATGGCCCTGTCCAAGCGCGTATTGACCATGACCGGGCGCATGTCGGTGTTCCGCGCCACCGTCGTGACCAACCCGGACTTCATCGCCGACGTCGAAAGCGACTCGCTGCAACACTGGCGCCTGGGCCGCTTCAAGTTCCTCACCGGCGATGACAAGTCGAGCTGGTTCAGCCTGATGCGCCTGGGCTACGACACGTTCTACGTGCCGGACGCCGCCATCAACACGGTTGAGCACCCGCCGGAAAAAAGCTTCATCAAGGCGAGCCGCAAACTGATGTTCCGCTGGTACGGGAACAACCTGCGGCAGAACTCCCGGGCATTGGGCCTGGGCATGAAACGTCTGGGCCTGTTCACCTCGGTCGTGCTGTTCGATCAGCGCGTGTCGATGTGGACCTCGCTGCTGGGCCTGACCGTAGCGATCATCGCCAGTGTCAAGTACGGCACCGCGTTCATCCTGGTGTACCTGCTGTGGATCGGTATCACGCGGTTGCTCCTGACGCTGCTGCTGTCGTGCTCCGGACACCGGATCGGTCCGGCCTACCCGGCGATTCTCTATTACAACCAGATCGTCGGCGCGCTGGTGAAGATCTACGTGTTCTTCCGCCTCGATCAACAATCCTGGACTCGCCAGCCCACCCACCTGACCCGTGATCTCGCCAGCTTTCAACGTTGGTTCAACACTTGGTCGTCTCGGACCATGACCTTCTCCGCCGGCAGCATCTTTGTCGCCGTGCTGCTGACGATGGTCTGACCGGACTTGAATGAATTAACTAGGAAATCGCCCCTATGAACACCGCCGTGAATGTCAACGTAGTGCATGAATCCGAAGCCCAACGCCAACACGCCCGGGTCAAAATCCCGGCCAAGTTGCGCTTCTTCGGCCCCGACCGTACGCCGATGGAAGTCAAGGTCCTCGACCTGTCCGCCGGTGGGTTGTGCTTCAACGCCGGCCAACTGCCGCTCAAGGTTGGCGAGACCTACAAGGCGCGCCTGCAGTTCGTGATCGACAACCTCGGCCTGGCCATGGACGTCGAATTGCAGATCCGTTCCTACGACCGCCAGACCGGCCGCGCCGGTTGCCAGTTCCAGAACCTGGAGCCGCGGGACATCTCGACACTGCGCCACATCATCACCTCGCACCTGGCCGGCGACATCGTCGGCGTCGGTGATGTGCTGGCGACCCTGCAACGCGACAACTTCACCAAGGCTCGCAAGCAGAAAGATGAAAACGGTGGCATGAGCGCCTTCGGTCGCCTGCGCGCCGTGACCTTCAGCCTGGGCATCTTCATTGTCGGCCTGGCGGCATTCGGCTTCATCTTCAAGTCGGTGTACGGCATGTACTTCGTCAGCCACGCCCAGGCCGGCATCGTCAACGTACCGGGCATGGCCATCACCATGCCGCGCGACGGCACCGTGCAAAGCCTGGTCAAGGCCGACGGCCTGGCCGCCAAAGGCGCTCCGCTGGCGACCTTCAGCACCAGCATGCTCGACGTGCTCAAGGGTCACCTGGACGACAACCAGCTGCAGCCAGCCAAGGTCGAGGAACTGTTCGGCAAGCAAATGACCGGCACCCTGACCTCGCCATGCGATTGCATCGTGGCCCAGCAACTGGTTTCCAACGGCCAGTACGCCAGCAAGGGTGACGTGATCTTCCAACTGGTTCCTCGCGGCGCCGAAGCCAACGTCGAGGCACGTTTCTCCTATCGCCAGTTCGGCGACGTGCGTCCAGGCACCCCGGTCAGCTTCCAGGTAGCCGGCGAAGACGCCACCCGCACCGGCAAGATCGTCAGCAGCACCAGCCTGAAAAGCGCCGACCTGTCTTCCGATATCCGTGTGCTGATCCAGCCTGACGAAGCCCTGGACAGCGCGCTGGCCGGCCGTCCGGTGGAAGTCGTCAGCGACCGTGGCCCGAACTTGAACTGGCTGATCGACAAAGCCATGGCCGTCGGTCTTTAAGTCGAGGAAATGCCCGTGATCACTCCACAAAACAACAATGCACCGCATTCCCTGTGGGAGCGAGCTTGCTCGCGATGGGATCGACGCGGTCTGTCTGGTACACCGAGCGGCCTGCATCGCGAGCAAGCTCGCTCCCACACAGGATATGCGTTGTGTGCTCTGGCGCTGGCAGTCAGTCTTAGCGGTTGCGCCGGCCTGCCCGACCAGCGCCTGGCCAACGAAGCCCTCAAGCGCGGCGACACGGCGTTGGCGCAGCAGAACTATCAGCAACTGGCAGACCTGGGCTACAGCGAGGCCCAGGTGGGCCTGGCCGATATCCAGGTAGACAGCCGCGACCCCGAGCAGATGAGAAAGGCCGAGGCGACCTACCGCGCCGCCGCCGACATCTCGCCGCGCGCCCAGGCTCGCCTGGGTCGCCTGCTGGTGGCCAAGCCCGGCTCCACCGAAGCTGAAAAGCACGAAGCCGAAGGCCTGTTGAAAAAAGCCTTTGCCAACGGTGAGGGCAACACGCTGATCCCGCTGGCGATGCTGTACCTGCAATATCCCCACAGCTTCCCGAACGTCAACGCGCAGCAACAGATCAGCCAATGGCGCAGCGCCGGTTATCCGGAAGCGGGCCTGGCGCAGATCCTGCTCTATCGCACCCAGGGTACGTACGACCAGCATCTGGACGAAGTGGAAAGAGTCTGCAAGGCCGCCTTGGCGACCACCGACATCTGCTACGTCGAACTGGCCACGGTCTATCAGAAACGCGGCCAGCCGGAACAGCAGGCCGAGCTGATCAAGCAGATGCAGGCCGGTCACGCTCGTGGTGTGGTCTCGGCCCAGCGCGTGGACAGTGTCGCGCGTGTCCTGGCCGATTCCAGCCTGGGCAAGACCGACGAGAAAACCGCTCAGTCGCTGCTCGAAGGCATCGCGCCCGGCAACCCTGCTTCCTGGGTCAGCCTGGCGCAGCTGCTCTACGATTTCCCTGAGTTGGGCGACGTCGACAAGATGATGCAGTACCTGGAAAACGGCCGCGCCGCCGACCAGCCGCGCGCCGAGCTGTTGCTGGGCAAGCTGTACTACGAAGGCAAGTGGGTACCCGCCGACGCCAAGGTCGCCGAGGCGCATTTCCAGAAAGCCGTGGGCCGTGAAGTGGCCGCCGATTACTACCTCGGCCAGATCTATCGTCGCGGCTACCTGGGCCAGGTGTACTCGCAAAAGGCCCTGGATCACCTGCTCAAGGCCGCCCGCAACGGCCAGAACAGCGCCGACTACGCCATTGCCCAGCTGTTTTCCCAAGGCAAGGGCACCAAGCCCAACCCGGTCAACGCTTATGTGTTCAGCCAGTTGGCCAAGGCGCAAAACACCCCGCAAGCCATCGAGCTTGCCCAGACCCTCGAAGAACAATTACCGCCGGAACAACTTGCACAAGCGCAACGCCTGCTACAACAAGAGCAGGCCATTCGCGGCGCCATGAGCCCCGATACGCTGGAACTGCAAGCCCTAAAAGAAGATGACGGCGAGGAACCTCTATGAAGCTTTTGAAGCTCAATCCTTTTGTACAGGCTGGTATTGGCCTGTCGTTTGCCCTGCTGTGGTCCTGCCCGACCCTGGCGGCCCTGACCGATAGCAAGAATTTCGGCCTGGAAGTGAAGATCACCGGCCAGTCCGAAGATGACCGCGACCTCGGCACCCAGCGTGGTGGCGACGTCAACGGCATCGGCCTCGACCTGCGCCCTTGGGTCTACGGCGAAAGCGGTGCGTGGAGTGCCTATGCCATGGCCCAGGCCGTGACGTCCACCGACATCATCGAGACCGACACCCTGCAACAGTCGGACGACGCGACCCAGCAAACCGACAGCGGCGACCGCGAGGCCAAGAAAAGCTACCTGGCCATGCGCGAATTCTGGATTGGCTACCGGGGCCTGACCCCTTATCCGGGCGAGCAGTTGAAGTTCGGCCGCCAACGCCTGCGCAATGACGACGGGCAATGGCGCGACACCAACATCGAAGCCCTGAACTGGACCTTCGACACCACGCTGCTGCGCGCCAACCTGGGCGTCGCCGAGCGGTTCAGCGAATACCGCACCGACCTCAAGGAGCTGTCGCCCCAGGACAAGGACCGTATGCATGTCTACGGTGATGTCGGCTATCAGTGGATGCCAGGCCAATGGGCCGGGATCCGTGCCCACCACAGCCATGACAGCGGCAGCCTCGACTATCCGGTCCCGGGCCAGGCCACCGACACCCTGGACAAGACCCAGAACGGTGATCTGACCTGGCTCGGCCTGGAAGCCAACAGCGACGCCTACAACTGGCGCAACACCAATACCGTCAACTATTGGGCAAGCGTCACCGGCATGACCGGCGACCGCGACACCGTCAACCCGCTGAACGCCGACGGCACCCGCCCCGCGCAGCTCAAGCGCAGCGACGACGTCGACGGCTGGGCCACCGACCTGGGTATCCGCCTGCGCCTCGACCCGCAATGGCAAGTCGGTGCGGCCTATGCCCGCGCCAGCGAGGACTACGAACAGAACGGCCTGCAAAGCAACCGCTCGAACTTCACCGGCACCCGCTCGCGCGTGCATCGTTTCGGCGAAGCGTTCCGTGGCGAGATGGCCAACACCCAGAGCGCCAGCCTGTTCGGTTCCTGGCAGTTGCGTGACGAATACGACGCCAGCCTGGTGTACCACAAGTTCTGGCGCGTGGACGGCAACAAGGCAGTGGGCAGCAACGGCATCAACGCCGTGGAAAACAACACCGATGACGTGACCGGCGCGATCCTGTCCACCTCGTCCCTGCCGCTGCGCGACGGCGACAAGGACCTGGGCCAGGAAGTCGACCTGGTCGTCACCAAGTACTTCAAGCAAGGCCTGCTGCCGGCTGCGCTGAGTCAATCGATTGATGAGCCGTCGGCGCTGGTGCGCTTTCGTGGCGGCGTGTTCAAGCCAGGCGACGCCTACGGCAAAGAGGTCGATTCGTACATGCATCGCGCCTTTGTCGACGTGATCTGGCGCTTCTGATGCGAACGGCCATGGGAGTGCCCGATATGAACCACTACCTCAGGAACAGCCAGGCGATGAAAGGTTCGATCAGCCTGTTGGCCGCAGCCATGCTGCTGGCCGGCTCGTCGGCGTTCGCCAACGTTGAACCGGTGGTCAAGCCGGGCAACGTGGTCAAGGAACTGCAGCAAGCCAAGACCTACACCGTCAGCAGCGCGCCAACCGCACCGCTGGAACTGGCCGCACCGACCCTGCCCGACCTCTCCGGCTACACCGCCGAAGCGGTCGCGGCGAAGATCGTGCGCAGCAAGCCCGGCAAGGTCAGCGTGCGGCGGATGATGCAGGAAAACGCCTTGAAGGACTTCATCGGCGGCGACAACAAGATGGCCGAGTGGGTGGTGCGCCAGCACGGCATCCCGCAGGCCATCTTCATCGACGACGGCTACATGAACCTCAAGGATCTGGTCAAGAAGGTGCCCAAGCAGTACCTCAAGGAAACTTCGCCAGGCGTCTTCCTGGCGCGGATTCCGATTGTCGTGGGCGAAAAAGGCATCCTGGAGATCGACAAGCAGACCCAGGAACTGCGCCTGTCCCAAGAGGGAGGCTCGTTCCTGGTCAACGATGGCCGGATGTTCATCCGCGACACCAAGGTCACCGGCTGGCGTGAAAAGGACAACGGCCCCGCGACGTTCCGTTCGGCCAACGAGTTCCGGCCGTTCCTGCTGTCCTGGGGCGGCACCGAGACCTACATCGTCAACACCAAGATGGCCAGCTTCGGCTACGCCAACAGTAAGTCGTACGGCGTCAGTATTTCCCAGTACACGCCGAACATGGCCAAGGTCCTCAAGCGCAAGGAACCGACCGGCTGGATCATCGGTTCCGAGTTCTCGGACATGTGGTACGGCTTCTACTGCTACGAAACCAACGACTTCGTGGTCAAGAGCAACACCTACAAAGACAACATCGTCTACGGCATCGACCCCCACGACCGTTCCCATCGGCTGATCATTGCCGACAACACCGTCTACGGGACCAAGAAAAAGCACGGGATCATTATTTCCCGTGAGGTCAACGACAGCTTCATTTTCAACAACCGCAGCTACGACAACAAACTCTCGGGCCTGGTGATCGACCGTAACAGCGTGAACAACGTGATCGCCTACAACGAGATCTACAAGAACCACACCGACGGCATCACGCTTTATGAGAGTGGTGACAACCTGTTGTGGGGCAACAAGGTGATCAGCAACCAGCGCCACGGCATTCGGATTCGTAACAGCGTGAACATCCGCTTGTACGAAAACCTGTCCATGGCCAACGGCCTGACCGGGCTCTACGGCCACATCAAGGACCTCTCCGACACTGACCGGGACATCAAGCTCGACCCGTTCGACGCCCAGGTCTCCTTGATCGTGGTCGGCGGCGAACTGGCCGGCAATGGCAGCGGCCCGTTGTCCATCGACTCGCCATTGAGTGTCGAGCTGTACCGCGTGTCCATGCTCGCGCCGACCAAATCCAGCGGCATCAGCTTCACGGGGATTCTTGGCGAACGCCAGGACGAAATCCTCGACCTGCTGGTGCGCCAGCAAAAAGCCGTGCTGATCGACCCTGTCGAACGCCAGACCGAAATGCGGGACTGAGGAATGACCTTTATGAACCCACAGATGATCAAACTTCTGGGCCTGTCCGCCCTGACTGCCGGCATTCTCGCCGCCGCAAGCGGCGCGCGTGCCGATGAAGTCAAAGCACCGACCTTTACCGCCGAACCCTGCTGCAACCTGTGCCCGGCTGCCCATGACGCGAAGAACTACACCACGCGCTACCAGCAGAACTTCACCACGCTGGTGCAGGCCCAGGGCGACTGGCTGTTCCGTACTCAGGAAGACCTGCGTACCGAGTTCAATACCACGCCGGCCGGTTACAAGCGCATGCAACAACTGCACGACGCCTTCAAGAAAAAAGGCGTCGAGCTGGTAATCGTCTACCAGCCGACCCGTGGCTTGGTGAACCGCAACAAGCTCAACCCGCAGGAGAAGGCTTCCTTCGACTACGAAAAGGCCCTGGCCAATTACAAAACCATGCTCGGCCGTTTCGCGCAGATGGGTTACGTGGTGCCGGACCTGTCGCCACTGACCAACGAAAACCTGCCCGAAACCCTGCCGGCCCACGACTTCTACTTCCGTGGCGACCAGCACTGGACCCCGTACGGCGCCCAGCGCACGGCGAAGATCGTGGCCGAGAAGGTCAAGCAGATCCCGGCCTTCGCTGACATTCCCAAGCAGGAATTCGAGACCAAGAAGTCTGGCCGCATGGGCAAGACCGGCACCCTGCACAACATGGCCGGGCAACTCTGCGGCACCAGCTACGCGATTCAGTACATGGACCAGTTCACCACCGAGCCCAAGGGCGAGGCTGGCGACGGCGACCTGTTCGGTGATTCCGGCAATCCGCAGATCACCCTCGTGGGCACCAGCCACAGCGGCAAGAACTACAACTTCGCCGGTTTCCTGCAAGAAGCCATCGGCGCCGACATCCTCAACGTGGCCTTCCCGGGCGGCGGTTTCGAGGGCGCGATGATCCAGTACCTGGGCAGCGAAGAGTTCCAGAAGAATCCGCCGAAGATTCTCATCTGGGAATTCTCGCCGCTGTATCGCCTGGACCAGGAAACCATCTATCGCCAGATGATGGCGCTGCTCGACAACAACGGTTGCGAAGGCAAGCCGGCGCTGATGAGCAGCAAGGCCAAGCTCAAGCCGGGCAAGAACGAATTGATGGTCAACAGCAAGAATATGGACCTGCGTAACGGCAGTCACCAGATCGACATCCGCTTCACCGACACCTCGGTGAAAACCTTGCAAGCCACCCTCTGGTACATGAATGGGCGCCACGAGGACATCAAGATCGAAAAACCGAACACCTCCGAAACCGACGGACGTTTCGCCTTCCAACTGCGCACCGACGAAGACTGGGCCTCGCAGAACCTCCTGGCTCTAGAGGTCCAGGGTCCTGAAGCCGGTAAAGAGCCACTGCAAGTGGAAGCGAAAGTCTGCAAACGCAATGCATCTCCGCAAGCCGAGCAACAAACGGCTCAAATCGGACAATGAGGTCTCGTCTCATGACCAGAACCATGCGCACCCGAACGTTGAAAACGCTGTTGGCGCCATCGCTGCTGACCCTGGCGATATTCGCCGGGGCCACGCAGGCCGCGGCTCCACTGCGCCCGCCGCAGGGCTACTTCGCACCGATTGAAAAGGTCAAGGAAGGCTCCGGCGGCCAGGGCTGCGAAGCCGTGCCGACGCCTTACACCGGCTCGCTGCAGTTTCGCAGCAAGTACGAGGGCTCCGACAAGGCTCGCGCAACGCTGAACGTGCAGTCGGAAAAAGCCTTCCGCGACAGCACTGCCGACATCACCAAGATCGAGCGCGGCATCAGCAAGCAGGTCATGCAGTTCATGCGCGACGGTCGCCCCGAGCAACTGGAATGCACCCTGAACTGGCTGACCGCCTGGGCCAAGGCCGATGCGTTGATGTCCAAGGATTTCAACCACACCGGCAAGTCCATGCGCAAATGGGCGCTGGGCAGCATGGCTTCGGCCTATGTGCGCCTGAAGTTCTCCGAGTCGCGCCCGCTGGCGAACCACCAGGAACAGGCGCAACTGATCGAGAGCTGGTTCAGCAAGATGGCCGACCAGGTCGTCAGCGACTGGGACAACCTGCCGCTGGACAAGACCAACAACCACTCGTACTGGGCCGCCTGGTCAGTGATGGCGACCGCCGTGGCGACCAACCGTCGTGACCTGTTCGACTGGGCCGTCAAGGAATACAAGGTCGGCGTCAACCAGGTAGACGCCGAAGGCTTCTTGCCCAACGAGCTCAAGCGCAAGCAACGCGCCCTGTCCTATCACAACTATGCCCTGCCGCCGCTGGCGATGATCGCCAGTTTTGCCCAGGTCAACGGCGTGGACCTGCGCCAGGAAAACAATGGCGCCCTCAAGCGACTGGGCGACCGGGTCCTGGCCGGGGTGGAAGACCCGGACATCTTCGAAGAGAAGAACGGCGACGAGCAGGACATGAAGGATCTGAAGATCGATTCGAAATTCGCCTGGCTCGAACCGTTCTGCAGCCTCTACACCTGCTCCGAGGACGTGCTGGAACGCAAGCATGAAATGCAACCGTTCAAGACCTTCCGCCTCGGCGGCGACCTGACCCGCGTGTATGACCCTTCGCGGGAGAAAGGCGAGAAAGGTAGTTAAGACAACACATTTCCTGTGGCGAGGGAGCTTGCTCCCGCTGGGGTGCGTAGCGCCCCCAAGCCTGACGATGCGACTGCTTCGCAGCCGAGCGGGAGCAAGCTCCCTCGCCACAGGTAAGCAAGTGTTCGAAATGTAATAGCCCCCCGGTTTTCATGGGGGGGTTTGGGGGGGCTCTGGCCCTTGACTGTTGATTCAACATGGAGAGATCGGGATGGTATTTTCATCCAATGTGTTCCTGTTCCTGTTCCTGCCGATCTTTCTCGGCTTGTACTACCTGAGCGGGCAACGCTATCGCAACCTGCTGCTGCTGATCGCCAGCTACGTGTTCTATGCCTGGTGGCGGGTGGACTTCCTCGCCCTGTTCGCCGGCGTCACCCTGTGGAACTACTGGATCGGCCTGAAAGTCGGTGCCGCCGGCGTGCGCACCAAGCCGGCCCAGCGTTGGCTGCTGCTCGGCGTGGGCGTGGACCTGGCCATCCTGGGCTATTTCAAGTACGCCAATTTCGGTGTCGACAGCCTCAACGCGATCATCACCGGCTTCGGGCTGAACCCGTTCATCCTGACCCACGTACTGTTGCCGATCGGTATCTCGTTCTACATCTTCGAGTCCATCAGCTACATCATCGACGTGTATCGCGGTGACACACCGGCCACTCGCAACCTGATCGACTTCGCGGCATTCGTGGCGATCTTCCCGCACCTGATCGCCGGCCCCGTGCTGCGTTTCCGTGACCTGGCCGACCAGTTCAACAACCGCACCCACACGCTGGACAAGTTCTCCGAAGGCTGCACGCGCTTCATGCAGGGCTTCATCAAGAAAGTGTTCATCGCCGATACCCTGGCGGTGGTGGCCGACCATTGCTTCGCCTTGGAGAACCCGACCACGGGCGATGCCTGGCTCGGCGCCCTGGCGTACACCGCGCAGCTGTACTTCGACTTCTCCGGCTACAGCGACATGGCCATCGGCCTGGGCCTGATGATGGGTTTCCGTTTCATGGAAAACTTCAAGCAGCCCTACATCAGCCAGTCGATCACCGAGTTCTGGCGGCGCTGGCACATCAGCCTGTCGACCTGGCTGCGCGACTACCTCTACATCACCCTGGGCGGTAACCGCAAAGGCACGCTGATGACCTATCGCAACCTGTTCCTGACCATGCTGCTCGGTGGTCTGTGGCACGGTGCGAACATCACCTACGTGATCTGGGGTGCCTGGCACGGCATGTGGCTGGCCATCGAAAAAGCGGTGGGCATCGACACCAACCCACGCAGCATCAACCCGATCCGCTGGGCATTGACCTTCCTGCTGGTGGTGATGGGCTGGGTGATCTTCCGTGCCGAAAACCTGCACGTCGCCGGTCGCATGTACAGCGCGATGTTCAGCTTTGGTGACTGGTCGCTGTCGGAACTGACCCGCGCCAACCTCACCGGCCTGCAGATCGCTACGTTGGCGGTGGCCTACATCACCCTCGCCTTCTTCGGCCTGCGCGACTTCTACACCAATCGTCCGCCGGTCAAGGCCAAGCCTGAAGAGAGCACCGAAGCCAATGGGCCTGCCACTGCGCAACCGGGACTGATCAAAGCCGTACCGGGTGACAACCCGTCGACCATCCATGAACCAGGCTACACCGTCGGCGTCGAAGCCCAGGTGCAACCGGCCTACTGGACCGTGGACTGGTCGCGCTACGTGATGCGCACCCTGGTATTGGTGTTGTTCATCGCCTCGATTCTCAAACTGTCGGCGCAAAGCTTCTCGCCGTTCCTTTACTTCCAGTTCTGAGGGATCCGGACATGACCCGCTCATTACGCATCTTCTACGTCGCACTGTTCATGCTGATACTGACAGCGCTGGGTATCTGGTCGATGCGCAGCTTCCTCGGCTTCAGCACCAACCCCGATGCGACCGTGCTCAACGGTCGCTGGGCCAAGGCTGTGGAAACGCATTACGACGAAGAATTCCCGATCAAACGCCTGGGCACCAACATCTGGGCGGCGCTGGACTACAAGCTGTTCAACGAGGGCCGCAAAGGCGTGGTCCTGGGCCGCGATCAGTGGCTGTTCAGCGACGAGGAATTCAACCCGATCGTCAACGAAGACCAGAACCTGCAAGGCAACTACGCGCTGATCGAAGGCGTGCGCCAGAAGCTCAAGGAGCAAGGCATTACCCTGGTCATGGCCATCGTGCCGGCCAAGGCGCGGCTGTATCCGGAGCACCTGGGTGAAGTGAAGCCTTCGAGCATTCACGCCAACCTGTACCAGGATTTCCACGCCCGTGTCGCGGCGGACAAGATCCTTGCCCCTGACTTGCTCGCCCCGCTGCAACAGGCCAAGCAAAGCGGTCAGCAAGTGTTCCTGCGCACCGACACCCACTGGACTCCGGAAGGCGCGCAAATCGCTGCGGAACATCTGGCCAAAGCGATTGCCGAACGCACACCACTGAATGGTGAGCCACAGCGTTTCGTCACAGAGCCTGCGGAAAAAATCATCCACAAGGGCGACCTGCGTCAGTTCCTGCCGCTGGACCCGCTGTTCGAAAACCTGATGCCAGCCCAGGAACCGCTGGTCAAGCGCAACACCCGCGAAGCCGACGACCAGCCGGCCAGCGAAGACGCACTGTTCGCCGATGCCCAGGTGCCCGTGGCTCTGATCGGTACCAGCTACAGCGCCAACCCGAACTGGAACTTCGTCGGTGCACTCAAGCAAGCCCTGCACAGCGACGTCGTCAACTACGCCGAAGACGGCCATGGCCCGATTCTGCCGATGCTCAGCTACCTCAAGAGCGACGCCTTCAAGAACAGCCCGCCACAAGTGCTGATCTGGGAGTTTCCTGAACGTTATCTGCCCGTGAACAACGAGATCGGCGACGCCGATCCGCAATGGGTCGCCGAGCTCAAACAAGCCGGCGCCCGCCAACAGAACGTAGCTGCAAACACACAATCCGAGACGCCCGACCGGGCGCAAAACTGAAAGAGAGGTCCACCATGACTTTCAACACTACTCCTCGCCGTCTCGCTGCTCGCTCCTTCAAGGCCGTTGCCCTGGTCGCCAGCATGAGTGCCCTGTCCTTCTCAGCCTTTGCCGGTGACTCGGCCCTGTACGGCCCGGTCGCGCCAAAAGGTTCGAGCTTCGTGCGGATCTACAACGCCAGCAACGCCGAAGTCAGCGCCACCGTCGGCAGCACCAATATCAGCGACGTGGCCCCACTGGCCAGCAGCGACTTCAGCTTCATGCCTGGCGGCGACTACAGCGCCAAGGTGGGCAGCCAGACCGTACCGGTTAAACTGGCCTCCGATCACTATTACACCCTGGTCAACAACGCCAGCGGCCAGCCACAACTGATCGAAGAGCCACCGTTCAAGAACAAGCAGAAATCCCTGGTCCGCATGCAGAACCTCAGCGACAAGCCGCTGACCCTCAAGACCGCTGATGGCAAGACCGAAGTGGTTCCGAACGTAGCGGCCAAGGGCCGTGGCGAACGTGAAATCAACCCGGTGAAAGTGAGCCTGGCACTGTACGAAGGCGACAAGAAAGTCGGCGACGTCAAGCCTGTTGCCCTGGAGCGTGGCGAAGCGGCCGTGCTGTACGTAACCGGCTCCGGCAGCAGCCTGTCGCCAGTCTGGGTGAAACGCCCGGTGTCGACCCGCTGATGAGTTTTCCTGACTGACGCCCTGCCTGTGGGGGCCAACCTGCTCCCACTTTGAACCGAGGCGTCATTCAGGCACGGAACAACAACAAGAGAGTGAAACGACAGAACGCAGTAGCTCTGAAACCATTTCGATTTTGTAGGAGTAACACACATGATTCCGGTGATCTTGTCAGGTGGTAGCGGCTCACGTCTTTGGCCGCTTTCGCGCAAGCAATTCCCTAAACAGTTCCTGGCCTTGACCGGCGAACATACCCTGTTCCAGCAGACCCTCGAGCGCCTGGTGTTCGAAGGCATGGACACGCCGATCGTGGTCTGCAACAAGGACCACCGCTTCATCGTCAACGAGCAGCTGTCGGCCCGCAACCTGGAAGCCCAGCGCATCCTGATGGAACCGTTCGGTCGCAACACGGCACCTGCCGTGGCCCTGACTGCGATGATGCTGGTCAATGAAGGCCGCGACGAACTGATGCTGGTGCTGCCGGCCGACCACGTCGTCGAGGACCAGAAGGCCCTGCAACGCGCCCTGGCGCTGGCCACCGTGGCCGCCGAGCGTGGCGAAATGGTGCTGTTCGGCGTACCGGCGACCAAGCCGGAAACCGGTTATGGCTACATCAAGTCGACCAACGATGCCCTGCTGCCTGAAGGCGTCAGCCGCGTTTCGCACTTCGTCGAAAAACCCGACGTCAAGCGCGCCACTGAGTTCGTCGATGCCGGCGGTTACTTCTGGAACAGCGGCATGTTCCTCTTCCGCGCCAGCCGCTTCCTCGAAGAGCTGAAAAAGCACGATCCGGACATCTACGACACCTGCCTGCTGACTCTGGAGCGCAGCGAGCAGACCGCCGACACCATCACTTTTGACGAAGCCACTTTCGCCTGCTGCCCGGACAACTCCATCGACTACGCCGTGATGGAAAAAACCCAACGCGCCTGCGTAGTGCCGCTGTCGGCCGGCTGGAGCGATGTCGGCTGCTGGTCGTCGCTGTGGGAAGTCAATCCGAAGGACGCCAACGGCAACGTCACCAAGGGCGACGTCGTGGTGCAGGACAGCCGCAACTGCATGATCCACGGCAACGGCAAGCTGGTGTCGGTGATCGGCCTGGACAACATCGTCGTGGTCGAAACCAAGGACGCCATGATGATCGCCCACAAGGACAAGGTCCAAGGCGTGAAGCAGATGGTCAACACCCTCAATGCCCAGGGCCGCACCGAAACCCAGAACCACTGCGAAGTCTATCGTCCATGGGGTTCCTACGACTCGGTGGACATGGGCGGTCGTTTCCAGGTCAAGCACATCTCGGTCAAGCCGGGCGCGTGCCTGTCGCTGCAGATGCACCACCACCGCGCCGAACACTGGATCGTGGTCAGCGGCACCGCCGAAGTGACCTGCGACGAGAATGTGTTCCTGCTCTGCGAAAACCAGTCGACCTACATCCCGATCGCGTCGGTCCACCGCCTGCGCAACCCGGGCAAGATCCCGCTGGAAATCATCGAAGTGCAGTCCGGTAGCTACCTGGGCGAAGACGACATCGAGCGCTTCGAAGACATCTACGGTCGCTCCACCCCGATCGAACGCGGCGTGTCGGTGAAGACCATCGCGCAGTAACAATCAGCCGTACAAGAAGCCCCCATCCAGCCCACTGCGTCCCCTATCCGCAGCGGGTTGGGCGGGGGCTTTTTTTGTTTATCCGAAGCCCGCGACGAACTTCGTTTTTATGGGATGGAGCTCGCTCCAGCTAATCGGAGCGTCATGTGTGAAACGGGATCCATTCGTTAGTCCCTTTTTTCCTATAGGCCACTATATGCGCCGCCGGAATTGGCGTGATGAATGTGAGCTCTACCGTCATGGGCGGTATCATCGCAACAAAGTCAGCCTGATCAAGCGAGTCACCACTCATTAAAAGACGAGCGCTCAATTTTCCTTTCGGTTTGAATTCGAACGGCTGCTCGAGCCCCAATGTTTTTTCATTGACATTTCGCTCTTTCAGTCCAGGGATCTCCATGCGGTACAAATAATTTCTGGTGTCACCGTACCCCCCCGAATCCTCGTCCATCCCCGTGGATAGAAAACCAGGGACGGGACTTCTTACATGTTCATTGGCAATGGTGTTAAAGCCTTTATTGACCAATGCGCTCCGAAACTCCCTCTTAATTTCCGGACCTCTGTTATCCCTAGGATAAAAGCCACCGGCTTTGTGAATCTGCTCGGGAGAACGATCGTCGCCCCTCATGGCCAATATTCCGCCAGATTGGGTAACGGTTAATACGTGCGAGCCAACCAACATCGTCGTCTGTTCGCCTTGGGTTGGGGGTAATTCACTCCGCGCGCTATCGACTCCAGATGTCGTTGCAGAACTTACATCGTCAGTTGTCGGCGTATCAGCGATTAGCTCCAGCCGTCGAAAGGCTTGGGCGGTTGAGATTATCGAGAATGCTTTGTCCTTACCGCCTACGGTTTGAGGAGTCACTTGAATGTCGGGTGCGCTCCCGCCAGGCTCAAAAAGATTCTTCATTCTACTAACCGCACCCACACCCTTCCTTCCAAGCATAAGTCCAGCATTATCAATCCAAGTCATCGGATTGTTCTTGACCATCCGATACACATTCAAACCGTCCACCGCCCCCGCCGGATCCGGATTCACCCAACGCTGCAACCACGGGACGTAATAACGAAAGCCATAGTAATAAAGCCCCGTCGCATCCCGTTCCTTGCCCGAATAGCGGACCGTCTTGTAGTCCACCTCGATGACATCATCCCCAGCCAGATAGGCCGTCTCACCAAAGGGATAGAAATGCTCCCGGCTGATCGTCCGCCCGTCCTGGGCCAGTTCCAGGCCGACCGAGCCCAAGTGATCCGCAATACTGTATCGAAAGCAGTCATTCTCGCCGGTCGGCGGTGCGCTTTCCCAATGCAGCACCCGAACATCACCGAGCCCACCCTGGACGATGATCACCTGTAGCGCCTCGCCCGTGCCGCTGTCGGCACGCAATTCCAACCCCGGCAAATAACGCACCTCGGCGGCCACTGTGCGGGCGCCGGTTTGCAAGGTGCGCAGCTTGCGCACCCGTTGCCCGCCGCCGTCATAGATATAGGCCTCGCTATCGTTGAGCCCCGAGGCACGTTCGATGGGCGTCACCGAACTCAATTGGTTGCGCAAGTCCCACGCCAGGAACCGTCCCGCGTCCAATTCCAGGCAATTACCCCGCGCATCGAACGCGGCGGCGATTTCCTCTTCCGTGGGTGCCTCGCCGTTGCGGTAAGGCAGGCAGCGATTGCTGTAGCGAGCCGCTTTGATTTCCCGACCATGGCTTTGGGCACCGACGTGGGTCAGTTCCAATAAATTACCGGCCTCGTCGTAGCGGTAGGTCTGCCGGTAATTGCTCACCGCCGCTGGGTCGTTGCGCCCCACAGAGTCGGGCCCCTGGTTGGCGCCGCCCGCCTCCCACCCCGTGGCTTCGATCAGTTGGTAGAGACTGTCGTAGGCAAAGCGGCTGACCGGCTCGATGCGCTGGTTGGCGAAGTAGCGGATCGGCTGTTTTTTGTCTTCGATGCTCAATACGTTGCCCATGGGGTCGTAGGCATAAAGCAAATGTTGCAGAACATCGCCCGCGCGCACGGCTTGGCGCTCGATCAGTCGCCCGTCTTCGGGGCTGTAGGTGAGCGTGGTCTGAACGCCGTTGCCGGCCGTTTCCTGTTCGATCTGCCCTTGGGCGTCGTAGCGAATGTCGCTCACCAGCGACTGCCACTCGCCCTGCCCCGCCAACTGCAATTGGCTGCCAGACATCCGGCCATCGGGCGTCAGGCTTTGGCAATGTCGGTTTTCCCTGGCATCGACCTGCTCCAGCACGTCACCCAGCGGGCCAACGCGCCACGTCGAAACGGCGCCGTCGCCAGGTTCAAGCAAGTGCTCGCGATCCCCTTCCGACTCCGGCCAGTCAGCTGGCGCGGCATCGAGAATGAAACGGCGATCCTGGACAAGGTTCTGCCCCGCCAAGGCAAACGACGCCAGCACCAGCGTCCCCGCCGGGTCGTCGTGACGGATCAATTGCCCATGCTGGTTGTGGTCTTGATCGCGCTGGCCGGGGTATCCGTAGGTCATGCGCTCGGTGCAGCGACGCGGCTGGCTGGTGCCTTGCTCGAACACGGCCACGGGACGCAGGGAGTCATCGTAGAGGGTTTCCTGCTGCGTCCCTCGGCCATCCCAACCGAGCAAACCTTCGCCAGCGAGGCCCGGCAGACCGGTCTGTATGCCCGCGTCGACGCCGTCCGTATGCAGCGTGGCGCCGGACAGCGAATAGATCGCAGAGAGATTGGCCGGTGCCGGTTCGCCGGATTCAAACAGGGCCCACAAGCGCGGATCCCACTGTTTAATCGCGCGCCCGGCCACGTCAAAGAGACTGCGCTTGATACGCCGCTGCGCAAGGCTGCCCTCAAGGCTGCGGCAATAGCCGACCGAGCGAACCGCCAGGCCACGCGGATCGGAAGCAGTCAGCGTTGGTGTTCGATAATCCACACCCATCATCCAGTGTCCCGTCGTAGCGCCAGGGTGGTCGCTGACCATCAAACCTCGACTCCACAACGTTGCCTACTGTCAGATGTGACGGTGACGACCGGCGGCCAAAAGGCAGGTGAATACCCATTTCCCGCCCCCTTCGGTAGGATGTCGCCAAGGTCACGGAGGCTTCAACCATGCTCATCGGCGTTTTGCTGGTCATCACCTGGCTCATCCTGCTGTTGCGCTACCCGGCCAAGGCCTTGCCGGTGTCCCTGGCGGCGTTCGTCGGGCTGGGACTGGTGGCGGCGTGGGTGCTCTGGCAGGAAAACCGCGAAACCCGGCAACTGGCGCGCCTGGATGTGCGCATTGCCTATGCACCTGAACGCTGTCCCGCTGACCGTCCGCTGTCGTTGGGCCTGACAAATGGCAATGACGTGCCGTTGACCGAGCTGCAGTGGCGAATAGCGGCCTACGCGCCTGGCGACACCATTAACCTGGCCGAAAACATCTACAGTTCACCGCGCTACCGCGGCCCCGGCGAATTGCAACCCGGCGCCGATTGGCAGGACTGTCTGCCGTTGCCGCCGTTGCGTCCCGGCTATCGCCCGCAAACCCTGGAGTTTCGCGCCGAGCGGTTGCAGGGAAGTTTCTCTAATTGATTTCAAATCCGCCGTTACACAAGGAAAGCGCCATGCCCGTTGCGTTGATCACCGGTTGTTCCAGCGGCATCGGCCGCGCCCTCGCCGACGCCTTCAAGACCGCCGGTTACCAGGTCTGGGCAAGCGCGCGCAAGGATGACGACGTGGCGCAGTTGCGCGCCGCCGGGTTCACCGCCGTGCAGCTGGATGTCAACGACGCTCAGGCACTTGAACAGTTGGGCGAGCGGATCAACCAGGAACATGGCGGCCTCGATGTGCTGGTCAACAACGCCGGTTATGGCGCCATGGGTCCGTTGCTGGATGGCGGCGTGCCGGCCATGCAGCGTCAGTTCGAAACCAACGTGTTCGCCATCGTCGGCGTGACCCGCGCGCTCTTTCCCGTGCTGCGCCGGGCGAAGGGGATGGTGGTGAATATCGGCAGTGTTTCCGGTGTGCTGGTCACGCCATTTGCCGGGGCGTACTGCGCCTCCAAGGCTGCCGTGCATGCCTTGAGTGATGCGCTGCGCATGGAACTGGCGCCATTCGGGATCCGCGTGATGGAGGTCCAGCCCGGTGCCATTGCCTCCAGCTTCGCGAAAAATGCCGGCCATGAAGCCGAGCAGTTGATCAGCGAACAATCGCCCTGGTGGCCCCTGCGTGACGGTATCCGCGCCCGCGCCAAGGCCTCCCAGGACAACCCCACCCCCACCAGCGAATTCGCCGCCGCGCTGCTCAAAGCCGTGCAACAACCCAAACCACCGCGCTTGTTGCGTCTGGGCAATGGCAGCCGGGCGTTGCCGTTGATGGCCGGTCTGTTGCCCAAGGGGTTGCTGGAGAAAGGCTTGATGAAGCGGTTCGGGTTGGGTCGGTCATTGTAACTATCAAGGCTTGCAAGCTTTGCTGTTGTGGCGAGGGAGCTTGCTCCCGCTCGGCTGCGCAGCAGTCGCAATCCGGCTGATGCGGTTTACCTGACGCACCGCAGTGGCTGGTTTGGGGCGGCTTCGCCGCCCAGCGGGAGCAAGCTCCCTCGCCACGGGTGAACGAAAATCCAAGAGCAAATGGTAAAAAAGTGGGAGCGAGCCTGCTCGCGAATACGGTCTCACATTCAACATTGATGTTGGCTGAAACACCGCTATCGCGAGCAGGCTCGCTCCCACAGGGGCTCAGCGCTTGTCGTGGGGTTCTACCACCACCGTGCACGTCATCCCCGCCGCCAGCAGCACGCCATCCGGTACTTCATCCAGATGTATACGCACCGGCACCCGCTGGGCCAGGCGCACCCAGTTGAAGGTCGGGTTCACGTCGGCAATCAGTTCCCGGCTCTCGGGGTTGTCGCGGTCGTAGATGCCCCGGGAGATACTTTCCACGTGCCCCTTGAGCAGTTCGCCACTCATCAACTGCAACTGCGCGGCATCGCCGACCCGCACCTTGGGCAACTTGGTTTCCTCGAAGAAGCCATAGACCCAGAACGAATTCATGTCCACCACGGCCATCTTCGCCTCGCCGATGCGTGCATAGTCACCACGGTGCACATTGAGGTTGGTGACGTAGCCGTCCACCGCCGCACGGACCTCGGTGCGAGCCAGGTTCAGCTCGGCCGCCTCCAGCTGCGCCTGGGCGTGCTGGTAATCAGCCAGGGCCGAGTCGGCGATATTGCTGGCGTCGTCACGGTTTTCCCGGGAAATCACCAGGCTGTCCAGGTCGGCGCGCCGATGAGCGTTGACCTTGCGCATCTCCCAAGTGGCCTTGCGGGACGCCACCAGGGAACGCGCCTGCTTGAGCGCAATGCGGTAATGCTCGGGGTCGATGCGCATCAGCAAGTCGCCCTTCTTGACCAACTGGTTATCACGCACCGGCACCTCGATCACTTCGCCGCTGACGTCGGCGGCGACGTTGATGATGTCGGCCCGGACCCGGCCATCGCGGGTCCATGGGGTGTTCATGTAATGCACCCACAACGTCCGGCCGATCCACAGCGCAAGCGCCAGCACCAACAGCGTCGCCAGCAGGCTGAAAAATTTCTTCATCGCATCGATCTCAACGGTAGACCGTCAGCGCCAGCGCGCCGAACAGGCAAGTGAACAGGCTCAGGCGCAGCAGCGCCGGATGCCAGAAAAAACGGTACAGATCCAGCCCCGAGAGGAAACGATCCAACGCCCAGGCGAGGCCGGCGGCGATGAAAAACATCAGGGTCATGGTCGGCATGTATACGCCGTGGAAGGCGATCTCACGGAGCATGTTCAGGTTCCTGGGGCAGCGACGCGGCATAAGCCGCCAAGGGTGATTGCGGGTCCAGCAGAGAGGTGCGGATGAAGTGCAGGTAGCTCTTTACCCGGCGCAGGGCGGAGGTGTCGAAATGCGGGGCGAAAGGTTCGTCGGTGGACTGGACCCGGCTGATGGCCTGGTCCACCGCGACCAGGGCGCGCTCCAGATTTTTCTGGCCAGGCTGGCGGAACAGCCGCACCAGCGCCCGCCCCATCACCCGGATCGCCTGGCGCCATGGCTGGCTTTCGGCATAGGCCGGATGCACCGGCAGCGTCGCCTGTTCCTTGCGCAACTGGATGATCGCGTGGCCGACTTCCAGCACCACGAACATCCAGCGCAGCAAGTCCCGTTGCACCCGGGGCTGTCCCGCCGCCAGCCCGTAGGCCTGGTGCAGCAGATCGCGGGTACGGCTCTCGAATCCCGACGCGAGGCCCTTGAGCTTGCCACTGATGGCGAACACCACTTGTTCGCGCAAGTCCTGTTCCAGCCGGCGCCACATCCAGCGGCTGTTGGGCGGCAGGATGATCGCCCCGGCAGCCGCACACACCAGCATGCCGAGGATCATCGCGAGGTAGTCGTTGATGAAGGCGTAGGGGTTGTAGACCGTCAGGTTGTCCGGCACCGAGCCGGTGCTGAAAAAAATCAGCAGGCCCAGCCCGACCCCGGCGTATTGCGCACGTGAGCTGAGAAACGCGCCCAGCATGATCACGGGCGCCAACATCACGCAGAGCAAGGGGAAGCCGTCGATCAACGGGAAGATGAAGAACATCTCGACAAACCCGATCAACGCCCCGAACAACGTGCCGCAGGCCATCTGGAACGCCATGCGCTTGGGGTTCGGCGTGGCGGCCGACAAGCCCACGGTGGCGGCGGCGATCATCGTCATGGTCGCACCGCTCGGCCAGGCCGTGGCGACCCAATAGCTGCCCAGCACCACCAGGATGAAGGCGGCACGAAAACCGGCAGCCGCGGCGGCCAGGCCATTGGTCTGCGACACGAAGGGTTCGTCCCAGCGCTCACGTTCGTGGCGGTGATCGGCCAGCGACGCGTGGGTCTGGGCGTAGCCATGCAGGTCTTCGACGAAGCGATACAGCAATTCGTATGCAGTATGGAAATCCAGCTGCTGCGCCTCACTGGGATCCGTCTCTTGAAATTGTCCCCGCAGTTGGCGCACCCGGGCTGGCAAGTCGGCCTTGTAGGCCGCCAGCGCCGCCGCCAGACGCGTCGCATCGGCGTCGGTCAAGGCCCGCGCGCTGAAGCCGTCGAGCAATTCGGCGAGGGTTTGCAAGCCGGGTTTGATCGCGTCCACCACCGCATCGGCCGCGCCATTGCGCAAGCGTTCAAGCAACTGATGCAAGGCGTTGAAGCGCGTGGTAACGCCCATGAATTCGCTGTTCAGGCGACTCAGTCGGCCGTTGCGCCGGCGCATGTGCGGGTCTTCGAACACGGTCACGCTGCGCAGGCTTTCCAGGCCCACCGCCTCGGCGATGAAAGCGACGTTGCGTGCCTCGAATGCCTCGGGCTGGCTGCGTCCGCGCAAGCCATCGGTGACGAACAGGGCGAACACGCCGAAGCGCTGGTAGAGCGCGTTGCGCATGGCCGCGCTCGCGGTTTGCGGCAGGATTGCAGCGCTGATCGCGGTGGCGCAGAGAATCCCCAGGGCAATCTCCAGCACCCGCCACACCGCCGCCATGAAAGCCCCTTCCGGATGGGCCAGGGCCGGCAGGCCGATCATCGCCGCGGTGTACCCGGCCAACACAAAACCGTAGGCGCGAAAGTTGCGATAACGCGCTGCTCCGGCCGAACAGATGCCGACCCAGATCGCCAGGCAGCCGAGAAACAACTCGGTGTTCTGGGCGAACAGGGCGATCAGCGCCACCATCACCGTCGAGCCGGCCAAGGTACCGAGCAGGCGATAAAAACTCTTGGCGAAGACCTGGCCACTCTGCGGCTGCATGACGATGAACACGGTGATCATCGCCGTACGCGGTTGCGGCAACTCCAGGCGCATCGCCAGCCACAGGGTCAGGAACGCGGCGAGCAATACCTTGAAGATGTAGACCCAGGTCACCCCATCGCTGCGGGCCCAGTCGAAAAAGCCACGGCGCCATTCGAGGCGATGAAGCCGAAGTAAATACGTCACGGAAGGCCTGCTTAGCATCGTGGCGAGGGAGCTTGCTCCCGCTCGGGTGCGCAGCACCCATCTGAAGAACCTGGGGCTGCTTCGCAGCCCAGCGGGAGCAAGCTCCCTCGCCACAGGGGAGCGCTTGCCACAGGCATGTCGCTGCCGGCCTCCAGCCCGCCGCCCAATGCGGTGACCAAGTCGGCATGGGCGCTCAGCCGCGCTGCCTCTACCTGCTGTTGCACCTGTTGTTGCTTGAACAGCAGGCTCTGGGCGTTGAGCACGTTGAGGTAGTCGGTGAGCCCACGCTGGAACGCCACCAGCGCGATGTCGTAAGTGCGCTGGGCGGCGGCCACCGATTCGGCGGCGAAAACCTGTTGCTTGTCCATCGACTCACGGCGAATCAACCGGTCGGAAATGCTCTTGAGGGCATTCACCAGCGTCTGGTTGTAGCGCGCCACGGCGATGTCATAACCCGCCGCAGCCTCGCCCAACTCGCCACGCAGGCGTCCGCCATCGAAAATCGGCAGCGAAATCGCCGGGCCGACGTTGTAGGTGAGCTTCTTGCCTGTCAGGAACTCCAGCGCCCCACCGCCAGTAGCCATGTAACCCAGGCTACCGACCAAGTCGACGTTGGGGTAAAAACCCGCGCGCGCCACCTCGACTCCACGGGCCTGGGCCGCCACCTGCCAGCGCGCGGCAACCACATCCGGGCGCTGGCCGAGCAGTTCGGCGGGCAACGCCGATGGCAGTTTCAACGGAGCCCCCAGCGCCAGGCTCGGCCGTTGCAGGCGCGCGCCGTCGCCCGGGCCCTTGCCGGCCAGCGCCGCCAATTGATTGCGGCTCAGGGCAATGGCTTCGTCGAGGGCATCGAGCTGACGATGGGTTTCCGGCAATGGCGCCTGGGCCTGGCTGACTTCGAAATGGGTGCCGATGCCACCGTCCAGACGCTTTTGCGCCAGTTCGAGGATCTGCTCTTGCTGATGGAGGGTCGCGGCGATGATGTCGTGCTGGGCGTAATGCAGCGAAAACTGGATGTAGGCGCGCACGATATTGTCCTGCAATTCCAGCTGCGCCTGCCGCGCCTCGGCGACGCTGACATGGGCCAGGTCGACGGCCCGCTCGCTGGCGCTGCGCTCGCGGCCCCACAGGTCCAACGCATAGCTCAGGCCCAGGGCGGCGTTGTTGTCCCAAGTGGTGGTGTTGGCCAGTTCGCCGGGGCCATAAAACTGATCGGTGGGCCAGTTGTGGCGCTTGAGGGCCGACTCGCCATTGATCTGCAGCGACTCGGCGGCCTCGGCGACACCCGCCATGGCCTTGGCCTGGCGCACCCGGGCGACGGCCATGGCCAGGCTCGGGCTGTCTCGCACGGCCAGGTCAATCCAGCCGTCCAGTTGCGGGTCACCATAGGCTTTCCACCACTGGCGGGTCGGCCAGTGAGCATCGCGGGCGGCCTCGCGTATCGCCGCATCGGTCGCCAACTGGTTGGCCAACAAGAGCTCGCCTTGCGGCGCGATCCCTCCCGTCCCGATACAACCGCTGAGGGTCAGCGTCAAAACCCAAACACTGAGAGTCTTCAGCTCTCTGCTGATGCAACGCGGCACGGGCGCAATATTCCTGAGGTGGAGAGGCAAGAAGAGATGATGAGAATTTCGCCCTGACACACCTGTGGGAGCGAGCCTGCTCGCGAAAGCGGCCGGGCAGACACACCGAGGACAATTGGAGTGCCTGTTTCGCGAGCGGGCTCGCTCCCACAGGATCCAGGACTGGCGGCAATTCTAGGCATCACCCCCAACGGCGATAAGCCGACCTTTCTGCGAATCTTTGTTACCGTTATCGTGATAATCCATTAGTCGGGGTCCCGCATCTCTGTAACTTCATGTCACAATTTGGCACCTCCCAAGAGAGCCCTCCATGGACACTTTGCAAAACATGCGTGCGTTCAGCTGTGTTGCCGAAGCCGGCAGCTTCACCGCCGCCGCCGCGCAACTCGACACCACCACGGCCAACGTCTCGCGTGCGGTTTCCAACCTGGAAGCGCATCTGCAAACCCGTCTGCTCAACCGCACCACTCGCCGCATCGCCCTGACCGAAGCCGGCAAACGCTACCTGCTGCGGTGCGAGCAGATCCTGGCGTATGTCGAAGAGGCGGAAGCCGAGGCCAGCGATGCCCATGCGCGCCCGGCCGGACAATTGAAAGTCCACACCATGACCGGCATCGGCCAGCATTTCGTCATCGATGCCATCGCCCGTTATCGCAAGACGCACCCGGACGTGACCTTCGACCTGACCCTGGCCAACCGGGTGCCGGACATCCTCGACGAGGGCTACGACGTCTCGATCGTACTCGCCAGCGAGTTGCCGGACTCCGGCTTCGTGTCCCAGCGCCTGGGAATCACTTACAGCATCGTCTGCGCGTCGCCCGCCTACGTGAAGGCCAGCGGCTGCCCGCAGAAACCCAGCGACCTGCTGAACCACGCCTGCCTGCGCCTGGTCAGCCCGGTCATTCCGCTGGAGAAATGGGTGTTCGACGGCCCGGAAGGCCAGGAGATGGTCACCATCAACAGCTCACCGTTCCTGGTGAATTCCGCCGATGCGATGAAGACCGCGATCACCAGCGGCATGGGCGTGGGCGTGCTGCCGGTGTACGCCGCCATCGAAGGCTTGCGCAACGGCACGCTGGTGCGGGTCATGCCCAACTACCGCTCGCAGGAACTGAACCTTTACGCCATCTACCCTTCGCGCCAGTACCTGGATGCGAAGATCAAGACGTGGGTCGAATACCTGCGAGGCTCGTTGCCGGAAATCCTTGCGGCGCACCAGGCCGAACTGACGGCCTATGAATTGAGTGGAAGCCTGACGGGAGCACGGGTCGCGAACTGAATCCGCGACCGCGCGCCGAGGGGAAAGATCAGCGTTTGCCCATCGAACGGCGCGTGCCGGGAGGCGCGGCGCCGGGGGTCTTGGTATGGCCATTCTTCGCGCCGTTCTTGTACCACGGTTGTTGGCCGGCACCTTTGGCCGCTGCCAGGTCGCCTGGTTTGAATGGAAACTTGAAGGCCGGGATCGGCGCCTTGTCGTCGGCGGCGCTGGAAACATCGCTGTCGGTCTGGCCGGACGGTTCACCGTTCGGGTGCTCGTCCACAGGCGATGGTGTTGGGGAAGTCATGTAAGGCTCCGGGCGGGTATGCCGGGCTCGGTAAGTGAGCCGCGAAACGCAGCAGTATACCTGCGCAAAATCGCGGTGCACGGGGTAGATTCAATGGCTAAGTTCCGTCTGACGGGAAACCAAGATAAAACTGACAGCCCTGACAGCTAGCCGTCACCTTCCTGACGGGCTCACAACGCTATATAAGAAAGCCAGGAATTCCTCCGTCCCGAACCGGCGTTTCACGTTCATGCCTATCCAGAAAAAAACCGTCCTGCTCGTCGCGTTACTGATCGCCCTGGCCGCCCTCGCCCTCTGGTTCATCATGAAGCCCGTCGCCAGCAAACCCAGTGCTTCCACCGCCGTGCCAGTGAAGGTGATAAGCGTTGTCGAGCAGGATGTGCCGCGCTTTGCCAGTGGCATCGGCACGGTACTGTCGCTGCACAGCGTGGTGATCCGTCCGCAGATCGACGGCATCCTCACCAGGCTGCTGGTCAAGGAAGGGCAACTGGTCAAGAAGGGGGACCTGCTGGCGACCATCGATGATCGTTCGATCCGCGCCAGCCTCGACCAGGCCCGCGCCCAGCTCAGCGAGAGCCAGGCGCAACTGGCCGTGGCCCAGGTCAACCTCAAGCGCTACAAGCTGCTGAGCGTCGATGACGGCGTATCGAAGCAGACCTACGACCAGCAACAGGCGCTGGTCAACCAGCTCAAGGCCACTGCCCAGGGCAACCAGGCGGCCATCGATTCGGCGCAGGTGCAGCTGTCCTACACGCAGATCCGCTCGCCGGTGAGCGGTCGCGTCGGCATTCGCAATGTGGATGAAGGCAACTTCCTGCGCACCAGCGACACCGAAGGCCTGTTCTCGGTGACCCAGATCGACCCGATCGCCGTGGAGTTCTCCTTGCCCCAGCAAATGCTGCCGACCTTGCAGCGATTGATCGCCGCCCCGGACCAGGCCTTGGTCAAGGCCTACGTCGGGGCCGACGGCGTGACCGGGGAATTGCTCGGCGAGGGGCGGCTCAGCCTCATCGACAACCAGATCAACACCAATACCGGAACCCTGCGGGCCAAGGCCGAATTTAATAACGCCGCGCAACGGCTGTGGCCGGGGCAACTGGTGACGCTGAAAATCCAGACCGCTATCGACAAGGGTGCCCTGGTAGTGCCGCCCACCGTGGTCCAACGCGGGCTGGAGCAACACTTCGTCTATCGGGTCAAAGGTGACAAGGTCGAAAGCGTGCCGGTGCAAATGGTTTATCAGGACAGCGACAGGCACATCATCAAAGGCGTGAACGCCGGCGATCAGCTGGTGAGTGACGGCCAGTCACGCCTCAAGCCCGGCGCCAGCGTCCAGGTGCTCAGCGATCCGCCTGCCCTCGCCAAGACCGGGCAGGCGCAGCCATGAAGGGCCGCGGCTCGATATCGGCGTGGTGCATCGACCACCCCATCGCCACGGTGCTGCTGACGTTCGCCCTGGTGTTGCTAGGGTTGATCGCCTTTCCCCGCCTGCCCGTCGCGCCTTTGCCCGAGGCGGAATTCCCGACCATCCAGGTCAACGCCCAACTTCCCGGCGCCAGTCCCGAAACCATGGCATCGTCCGTGGCGACCCCACTGGAGGTGCAATTCAGCGCCATTCCCGGCATTACCCAGATGACCTCAAGCAGTGCGTTGGGCTCGACCAACCTGACCCTGCAATTCAGTCTCGACAAGAGCATCGACACCGCCGCCCAGGAAGTGCAGGCGGCGATCAACACCGCCGCCGGCAAGCTGCCCAATGACATGCCGAACCTGCCGACCTGGCGCAAGGTCAACCCGGCCGACAGCCCGGTGCTGATTCTCAGCATCAGCTCCGACCTGATGCCAGGCACCGAACTGAGTGATTACGTCGAGACGCTGCTCGCCCGGCAGATCAGCCAGATCGACGGTGTTGGACAGATCTATATCACCGGCCAGCAGCGGCCGGCGATCCGGGTCCAGGCCTCGGCCGACCGGCTTGCCGCCATCGGCCTGACCCTCGCCGATATTCGCCAGTCCTTGCAGCAGGCCAGCCTCAACCTGGCCAAGGGCGCGCTGTATGGCGAGTCGAGTATTTCCACCTTGTCCACCAACGACCAGCTGTTCAAGCCGGAGGAATACGGCGAGCTGATCGTTTCCTACCGGGACGGCGCACCGGTCCATCTCAAGGACATCGCCAAAGTCGTCAACGGTTCGGAAAACGCCTACGTGCAGGCCTGGTCCGACGATCAGCCCGGCGTCAACCTGGTGATCTTCCGCCAGCCGGGGGCGAACATCGTCGAGACGGTCGACCGCATCCAGGCGGCGCTGCCGACCCTGGAAGCCATGCTGCCGGCCGCCATACAGGTCAAGGTGATGATCGATCGCACCCAGACCATTCGCGCTTCGCTGCATGAAGTGGAAATCACCCTGCTGATCGCGGTGCTGCTGGTGGTGGCGGTGATGGCGCTGTTCCTGCGCCAGCTCTCGGCGACGCTGATTGTCTCGGCCGTGCTCGGGGTGTCGCTGACCGCCAGTTTCGCGCTGATGTATGTGATGGGTTTCAGCCTCAACAATCTGACCCTGGTGGCGATCGTCATCTCGGTGGGGTTCGTGGTGGACGACGCCATCGTGGTGGTGGAGAACATCCACCGGCACCTGGAAGCCGGCGATGGCATGCGCGAGGCGGCGATCAAGGGCGCCGGGGAAATCGGCTTCACGGTGGTGTCCATCAGCTTCTCGCTGGTGGCGGCGTTCATTCCGCTGCTGTTCATGGGCGGCGTGGTCGGGCGGCTGTTCAAGGAGTTTGCCCTGACCGCCACTTCGACCATCCTGATTTCCGTCGTGGTGTCCCTGACCCTGGCGCCGACCCTGGCTGCCTTGTTCATGCGCGCCCCGAAACATCACGCCCATGCCAGGCCGGGTTTCGGCGAGCGCCTGCTCGGCTGGTACGAACGCGGCCTGCGCCGGGCCCTGGCCCACCAGAAACTGATGATCGGCGTGTTCGGCCTGACCCTCGCCCTCGCGGTCGTGGGCTACCTGTTCATCCCCAAGGGCTTCTTCCCGGTCCAGGACACCGGCCTGGTGCTGGGCACCAGCGAAGCGGCGGCCGATATCTCGTTCCCGGACATGGTGGCCAAGCACAAGGCCCTGGCCGAGATCGTCGCCGCCGACCCGGCAGTGCAGACTTTCTCGCACTCCGTCGGCGTCTCGGGCAACAACCAGACCATCGCCAACGGCCGCTTCTGGATCGCCCTCAAGCCTCGGGGCGAGCGCGATGTATCGGCCAGTGGCTTCATCGACCGGATCCGCCCCAAGTTGCTGAAGATTCCCGGCGTTGTGCTGTACCTGCGGGCCGGGCAGGACATCAACCTCAGCTCCGGCCCGAGCCGCGCCCAGTATCAATACGTGCTCAAGAGCAACGACGGGCCGACCCTCAACGCCTGGACGCAGAAACTCACCGACAAGCTGCGCAGCATTCCGGCATTCCGCGACATTTCCAACGACTTGCAACTGGGCGGCAGCATCACCCACATCAACATCGACCGCAGCGCGGCGGCACGTTTCGGCCTCACCGCCAGCGATGTCGACCAGGCGCTCTACGACGCTTTCGGCCAGCGGCAGATCAATGAATTCCAGACCGAGACCAACCAGTACAACGTCATCCTGGAACTCGACACCCAGCAACGCGGCAAGGCCGAAAGCCTGGCGTATTTCTATCTGCGCTCGCCGCTGAGCGGGGAAATGGTCCCGCTCTCGGCCCTCGCCCGCTTCGACGCACCGACCAACGGCCCGCTGTCGATTGCCCACGACGGCATGTTCCCGGCCGCCAACCTGTCGTTCAACCTCGCGCCGGGGGTGGCGCTGGGGGATGCCGTGCGCCTGCTCGACCAGGCCAAGAACGAGATCGGCATGCCCGCGGCCATCACCGGCAGCTTCCAGGGCGCGGCCCAGGCGTTCCAGAGTTCGCTGAAAAGCCAGCCGTGGCTGATCCTCGCTGCGTTGGTGGCGGTGTACATCATCCTCGGCGTGCTCTACGAGAGTTTCGTCCATCCGTTGACGATTATTTCCACGTTGCCCTCGGCCGGCCTCGGCGCGTTGATCATGCTCTGGCTGTTGGGCCAGGATTTCTCGATCATGGCGCTGATCGGCCTGGTGCTGCTGATCGGTATCGTCAAGAAGAACGGCATCCTGATGATCGACTTCGCCCTCGATGCCCAGCGCAACGGCGGGATGGCGCCGCAGGAAGCGATTTTCCAGGCCTGCCTGACGAGGTTCCGTCCGATCATGATGACGACCCTGGCCGCCCTGCTCGGCGCCCTGCCATTGATGCTCGGCTACGGCCCCGGCGCGGAGTTGCGCCAACCCTTGGGCATCGCGGTGGTCGGTGGCCTGCTGGTGAGCCAGGCACTGACGCTGTTCACCACGCCGGTCATATACTTGTGGTTGGAGCGATTGTTCCATCGGCCCGCGCCTCGACCCGGTTCTGCGCCGACGGCGGCGCTGGCAAATGCAGACTGAGGCCGGGCCATGCGCGTTCTGATCATCGAAGACGAAGAAAAAACCGCCGACTACCTGCACCGCGGCCTGACCGAACAAGGTTACATCGTGGATGTGGCGCGGGACGGCGTCGAAGGGCTGCACCTGGCCCTGGAAAGTGACTATGCGGTGATCGTGCTCGACGTCATGCTGCCGGGCCTCGACGGCTTTGGCGTGCTGCGGGCCCTGCGCGCCCGCAAGCAGACGCCGGTCATCATGCTCACCGCCCGCGAACGGGTCGAAGATCGCATCAAGGGCCTGCGCGATGGCGCCGATGATTATCTGGGCAAGCCGTTTTCGTTCCTGGAGCTGGTGGCCCGCCTGCAAGCCCTGACCCGCCGCAGCAGCGGCCATGAACCGGTGCAGGTGAGCATCGCCGACCTGTGGATCGACCTGATCAGCCGCAAGGCCAGCCGCGCCGGGCAGCGCCTGGACCTGACCGCCAAGGAGTTTTCGCTGCTCAGCGTGCTGGCTCGCCGCCAAGGCGAGATCCTTTCGAAAACCGCGATTGCCGAAATGGTCTGGGACATCAATTTCGACAGCGACGCCAACGTCGTCGAAGTGGCGATCAAACGCCTGCGGGCCAAGCTCGACGGGCCTTTCGAGCACAAACTTCTGCATACCATCCGAGGGATGGGTTATGTGTTGGAGAATCGCGGTGAGTAACAGCATCGCCCTGCGCCTGAGCGGCATGTTCACGCTGGTGGCGGCGCTGGTGTTCCTGCTGATTGGCGGCGGCTTGTACCAGCAGGTCGAAAAAGGTCTCGGCCTGTTGCCAGAGGCGGAGCTCGATGCCCGCTACAGCGTGCTGGAGTCCACCGTCGGCCGCTATGGCACGCCGGAGCACTGGGTCAAGATCAACAACAAATTGCGCTTGCTCGGCGAGGAGGATAAACGCATCCACTTCTGGATCGTCAGCGATGACCCGCGCTTCGAATACGGTAACCCCGATGCACAGATCCGTGCCTTCGCCGCAGGTCCATTGGGCAAACGTGACCTGAAGCTGGCGACGCAGCATTACCCGATGAAAGTGCTGGTGAGCCAGTTCCCGGCCAAGGACCAGCGGCCGCCGCTACGGTTCATGATCGGTATCGACACCGAGACCTTCTACCAGACCCAGCATCGTTTGCTGGTCGCGCTGGTGAGCCTGGCGATCGTCGGCGTGCTGCTGGCCTCGTTGCTGGGCTACTGGGTGGCGCGCATCGGTCTCAAGCCACTCATCAGGTTGTCGGACGAAGCCCGGCGCCTGGCCCCGCCCCGGCTCACCGGGCGCTTGCAATTGTCACCGCTGCCACCGGAACTCAACCAGTTCGTCAGTTCCTTCAACGCAACCCTGGACCGCGTCGAGCAGGCGTATTCAAGGCTGGAGTCATTCAATGCCGACGTTGCCCATGAACTGCGCTCGCCGCTGACCAACCTGATCGGCCAGACGCAGGTGGCGTTGACTCGCGGGCGCTCGGCAGAGCATTACTTCGAAGTGCTGCAATCGAACCTCGAAGAGCTGGAGCGACTGCGCTCGATCATCAACGACATGTTGTTCCTGGCCAGCGCCGACCAGGGTAGCAAGGCCACCAAGCTGACCACGACGTCCCTGGCCGATGAGGTGGCAACCACCCTCGATTATCTGGACTTCATCCTCGAAGACGCCCAGGTCCGGGTTCGCGTCAGCGGCGATGCCCAGGCCAGTATCGAAATCGCCCACCTGCGCCGGGCCTTGATCAATCTGCTGAGCAACGCCGTCCAGCACACCGCGCCCGGCCAGGTGATCGACGTGGACATCGAAGCCACCGGCGACCAGGTCATCCTGGGCGTCACCAATCCCGGCGAGCCTATCGCCGGCGAACACCTGCCGCGCCTGTTCGAGCGCTTCTACCGGGTCGACGTCTCCCGCAGCAACAGCGGCGCCAACCACGGCTTGGGCCTGGCCATCGTCAAGGCGATTGCGCTCATGCACGGCGGCGATGTATTCGTGCGCAGCGACCGTGGTGCCAACACCTTCGGGATCCGCTTGCCGGCCTGAGGAGCAAGCCCGCCCCCACGAAACTCCTGTGGCATACGCCCACCCAAGGACAACACTGTGGGAGCGAGCCTGCTCGCGAAGGCGGCAGTCCATCCAACCTCGATTTCCATGCAATAAGCCACGATGTGGATTGCTCAATTCCAGTGTCACAAGCACAATCTTGCAAAAGGCCAGCATTGTCTGATGCCAGTCATCCGCTGTTAAAGATGAGCAGCCTATGGGAAGGATCCCAGCCACATGACAATGCAGATCGGAATCATGAGCGCGAGCAGTGCAACACCCGGCAACATTCCGCTTTCGATACGTTCGGAGCGGGTACTCGTTTTGGCCAGCTCGCTGGTTGTCATCGCTATCGTAGCTATCGTGACGTTCCTGCTGATCCGTGAACACGCCAGCGCGCAGCAGGCAGCGACGCGCGCGGCGAGCAACATTGTGCAGTTGATCGACGCCGACGTACTGCGCAATGTCGAACTCTACGATCTTTCGCTGCAAGGCCTGATTGCCGCAGCGAAACGCCAGGATCTCCAGGACGTTTCGCCAACGATCCGCCACCTCGCCCTGTTCGACCGCGCCACCGCAGCCCCTTACAAAGGCGACATATTGCTGCTCGACAAGCGCGGCGACGTGGTCGCCGATTCCGCTTCGGTCGAACCGCGCAAGGGCAATTACGCCGATCGGGAATATTTCCAGTCCCATCTGCAGGATCCGGGCCCGGGCATGAAGATCAGCCGTCCGTTCCGGGCCCGGAGCAGTCCGCATGATTGGCGCATCAGCTTCAGCTACCGCTTGAACGACGACCGAGGAGAGTTCATGGGTGTGGCCGAGGCTGCAATGCGCCTGGGCTACTTCAGCCAGCTCTTCAAGAGCTTGAACATCGGCCATGGCGGCACGGTCAACCTGGTCAGCCGCGACGGGATCCTGTTGGCTCAGGAGCCGCCTCTGGCCGAAGACATGATCGGCAAGGATTTCAGCAGTCGACCGAACTTCGTGCGGATCCTGCGCGAAGGCGATGGCAGTTTTACCAGCGTGTCCAGCGTGGATCAGAAGCAGCGGCTGTACACCTTTTCCCAGGTAGGTAATCTGCCGCTGATCGTCGTGGTCGCGCTCTCTTCCCAAGAGGTTTTCGCGTCATGGCAACGCACGGCGCTGCTGGTCAGTGGCGCCACGGGCGCGCTGTGCTTCAGCTTGCTCTGGCTCACCTGGCTGCTGCGTCGGGAATTAAGACGCCGGCACACCGCTGAACGGGAACTGGCCCTGCTGGCATCCGTCGACCCGCTGACAGGCCTGGCCAACCGCCGGACGCTGGACCAGACGCTGCAACTGGAGTGGCTGCGCGCCCAGCGCTCCGGTCAACCGTTGTCGATCCTGATGATCGATGCCGACCACTTCAAGGCGCTCAATGATCGCCTGGGCCACCAACGCGGTGACGAGGCGTTACGAACCCTGGCGCAACTGATCGGCGGGTACGTGCGCCGACCGGCCGACCTGGCGGCGCGTTATGGCGGTGAAGAGTTCTCGGTGGTGCTGCCGGAGACGACGACCGCAGGAGCGTTCACCATGGCGCAAAACATTCGCGAAGCCGTTGAGCAACTGCCCGGTGAATTGACCATGACCGTCAGTATCGGCATCGCTACGTGGGCGAACGGGCCTTACAACGAACTTGAGGCGTTGCTGCTCGCCGCCGACAAGGCGCTCTACCAGGCCAAGGCCAGCGGGCGTAATCGAGTTGTTTGTGCGATGTAAGCCTTGCTCCTGCTTTTGTGGCGAGGGAGCTTGCTCCCGCTGGGCCGCGAAGCGGCCCAGAGATAGCGACTCGCTCGCCTGATCCACCGCAGACCAGGTTGAGGACTGCTTCGCAGTCCAGCGGGAGCAAGCTCCCTCGCCACAAAAGCCTTTCGCAGCCGACATAAAACCCAGCCATAAAAAAAGGCCACCCGAAGGCAGCCCTTAAAAAACTAGAGAGGTTTTTTGCTTACACGGCCGCTACAGGGCGCATGTAAGAGATTGGTGCGGTGCTGGCGTCTTCGAACGTCACGACTTCCCAAGCGTCTTTCTGCTCAATCAACTTGCGCAGCAGCTGGTTGTTCAGTGCGTGGCCGGACTTGAAGCCCTTGAACTCACCAATCAGGCTGTTGCCCAGCAGGTAGAGGTCGCCGATTGCATCGAGGATCTTGTGTTTGACGAATTCGTCTTCATAACGAAGGCCGTCTTCGTTCAACACGCCATCGGAATCGACCACGATCGCGTTTTCCACACTGCCACCGAGTGCGAGGTTGTGCTTGCGCAGGTACTCGATATCACTCATGAAACCAAAGGTACGCGCGCGGCTGACTTCTTTGACGAACGAAGTGCTGGAAAAATCCACGCTTGCACTCTGGGTGCGGTCACGGAAAACCGGGTGATCGAAATCGATCTCGAAGCTCACCTTGAAACCTTCGAAAGGGACGAAAGTGGCGCGCTTGTCGCCGTCTTCCACTGTCACTTCCCGCAGGATGCGGATGAACTTCTTGGCCGCG
Organism: Pseudomonas sp. Z1-29; assembly: GCF_051131995.1. Classification (NCBI taxonomy): domain Bacteria; kingdom Pseudomonadati; phylum Pseudomonadota; class Gammaproteobacteria; order Pseudomonadales; family Pseudomonadaceae; genus Pseudomonas; species Pseudomonas sp. Z1-29. Next base: position 4,911,016 of record NZ_CP071645.1, read on the forward strand.
TCCTGCTCTTCCAGGCCAGCCGATTGAATCAGGAATACGAAAGGTCCGGCGCTGCCATCCATGATCGGGACTTCGGACGCGGAGAGCTCGACGTAGGCGTTATCGATGCCCAGGCCAGCCATGGCCGAGAGCAAATGCTCCACCGTGTCCACTTTGGTGTCACCGTTGACCAGCGTGGTCGACATAGTGGTTTCACCAACGTTTTCCGCGCGAGCAGGAATCTGCACCACAGGGTCGAGGTCGGCACGACAAAACACAATGCCGGTGTCGACAGGCGCGGGCTTGAGGGTCAGATAGACCTTCTCGCCGGAGTGCAGGCCGACACCTGTGGCACGGATAATATTCTTCAGGGTGCGTTGTTTAATCATGGCATGGGCCGCTTCAGCGCAAATTGCGAACTGGTATCAACAAAGGCTGGCGATGATAGCAGACCAGACCTTTGCTGAACACCAATCACCCGTATACCCCTGATACATTCCATCAATCGGCCTGACGACGCAGGAATGCCGGGATGTCCAGGTAATCCAGATCGTCTTGCGGATTCATCTTCGCGGCAGTCGCAGCACCGGCCTGGGCCTGGTTGCGCATGACGGTCGGACGGTCCAGGTCACGGTAGTTCACCGCGGGAGCTTCCTGACGAGCGGCAGCTTGCTGCTGGGGCTGCGAAGCCATGGCGGTCTGCACGGTGTTGTCGATCACCTTCATCGGTTTCTCGATTTTCGCGCCCAGGCCAGTGGCAACCACGGTCACGTGCAGTTCGTCACGCATGTCCGGATCGATAACGGTGCCGACCTTGACCATTGCGTGGTCGGAAGCGAACGCCTCGATGATGCTACCCACGTCGGAGTACTCGCCCAGGGACAAGTCCGGACCGGCGGTGATGTTCACCAGGATGCCGCGGGCGCCCTGCAGGTTCACGTCTTCGAGCAGCGGGTTGCGGATGGCCGCTTCGGTGGCTTCGCGTGCACGGTTCGGACCGCTGGCGCAGCCGGTGCCCATCATCGCCATGCCCATTTCGGACATCACGGTGCGTACGTCGGCAAAGTCGACGTTGATCATGCCCGGACGCTTGATGATGTCGGAGATACCGCGAACGGCACCGGCCAGTACGTCATCGGCCTTGGCGAAAGCCGACAGCAGGCTGGCGTCCTTACCGAGGATGGTCAGCAGCTTCTCGTTGGGGATGGTGATCAACGAGTCGACGCTTTCGCTCAGCGCGCGGATGCCTTCATCGGCGATCTGCATGCGCTTGCGGCCTTCGAACGGGAACGGACGGGTCACCACCGCAACGGTGAGGATGCCCATTTCCTTGGCCACTTCGGCAATGATCGGCGCTGCACCGGTACCGGTACCGCCGCCCATGCCAGTGGTGATGAACACCATGTTGGTGCCAGCCAGGACTTCAGCGATGCGCTCGCGATCTTCCAGGGCAGCCTGACGGCCAACCTCGGGATTCGCGCCGGCACCCAGGCCCTTGGTCACGCCGGTACCGAGTTGGAGGATGGTCCGCGCGCCGATGTTTTTCAGCGCCTGAGCATCGGTGTTGGCGCAGATGAACTCAACGCCTTCGATGTTGCTCTTGACCATGTGGTTGACAGCGTTGCCGCCGCCACCGCCGACACCGATTACCTTGATAACCGGGCTGGCGGGGATGTTGTCTACGAGTTCGAACATTTTCCCTCTCCTTTCATTCTCTAGTTTTTTCGCCTACTGCGTTTGTTGCCGTCTTGCAACGCCGGGCCTGAAACCCGACGCCTGAATCTGAAATCGTTTAGAAATTGCCCTTCACCCAAGCCTGGAGCCGCTCGAACAGCGGTGCCTTGGGCTCTTCGCTGCTGTAGCTGTCACGGCTGCCGATGCCCGAGAACGAGATCCCGTCGGATTGCTTTTGCAGGCCGTACATCAACAGGCCCACGCCAGTCGAATAGATCGGGTTGCGCACCACGTCATCCAGGCCCTTGACGCCATGGGGCACGCCCAGGCGCACCGGCATGTGGAAAATCTCTTCGGCCAGCTCGACCGCGCCTTCCATCTTCGACGTACCGCCGGTCAGCACGATGCCGGCCGGGATCAGGTCTTCGTAGCCGCTGCGGCGCAGTTCGGCCTGGATCAGCGTGAACAGTTCGTCGTAGCGCGGCTCGACCACTTCGGCCAGGGCCTGGCGCGACAATTCGCGCGGCGGACGGTCGCCGACGCTCGGCACCTTGATGGTTTCACCGGCACCGGCCAGCTTGGCCAGGGCGCAGGCGTAACGAATCTTGATTTCCTCGGCGTACTGGGTTGGGGTGCGCAGCGCCATGGCGATGTCGTTGGTCACCTGGTCGCCGGCAATCGGAATCACTGCCGTGTGACGGATGGCGCCTTCGGTGAAGATCGCGATGTCGGTGGTGCCGCCGCCGATGTCGACCAGGCACACGCCGAGTTCTTTCTCGTCGTCGGTCAGCACCGAGTAGGCCGAAGCCAGTTGCTCGAGGATGATGTCGTCGATTTCCAGGCCGCAGCGACGCACGCACTTCTCGATGTTCTGCGCGGCGTTCACGGCGCAGGTGACCACGTGGACCTTGGCTTCCAGGCGTACGCCGGACATACCCAGGGGCTCGCGTACGCCTTCCTGGTTATCGATCACGTAATCCTGCGGCAGGGTGTGCAGCACCCGCTGGTCGGCCGGAATCGCCACGGCCTGGGCCGCGTCAAGTACGCGCTCAAGGTCGGCGGAGCTGACTTCACGGTCCCGAATCGCCACGATGCCGTGGGAGTTCAGGCTGCGGATGTGATTGCCCGCGACACCGACGAACGCCGAGTGGATCCGGCAACCGGCCATCAGCTGCGCTTCTTCGATGGCGCGCTGGATCGATTGGACGGTGGACTCGATGTTCACCACCACGCCTTTCTTCAAGCCACGGGACGGGTGTGTACCGATCCCGACGATGACCAGCGTGCCGTCGTCCGCGACCTCGCCTACCAGCGCTACCACCTTGGAAGTGCCGATATCCAGACCGACGATCATTTTTCCGCTTTGCACGTTTGCCATGGGTCCTGCCTCTTCTTAATTCTTCGCGACGGCGGGTTCGGCCGTCGTCGGCGCTACAGGTTCCCGCCAGCCAACAGCGAGGCCGTTGGCGTAGCGCAGATCGATGCGCGCAATGTTCGTAATCTGTTCTTTGAGCGTCTTGTCATAGATGGCAATGAAGCGGCGCATCTTTTCCACCAGGTTGCCGCGCCCGAGCAACAGCTCGATGCCCGGCCCCGAGCTGCCCGCGCCAGTGGTCAGGAACCAGCTGCCGCGCTCACGCAATTCCAGGCGCGCGATGGAGAAGCCCAGTGGCCGCAACATCTGACTCAACACCTGGTATTGCTGCATCACTTGCTGCTGGGCCCGCTGTGGACCGAACAGTTGTGGCAAATGTTCATAATTGGCCAGTTCCCGTGGCGTAAACGCCTGGCCCTGGTTGTTCAACAGCGACTCGTCGCCCCAACGGGCCACCGGCAACTGCTCTTCCAGACGAATCGACACCTGGTCCGGCCATACCCGCCGCACTTCGGCGTGGGCGATCCAGGGCATCTGCTCCAGCTCGGTGCGCATGCCCGCCAGGTCGATGGTGAAGAAGCTCGACGCGACGAACGGAGCGATCCGCTGCTGCACCGCCTGCTGGCTGATGTAGCTCAGGTCACCCTGGACGTTGATCCGGGCGATCGGACGATCGGCATAAGGCAGCAGCCGCTGCGCGCCTTCATACGTGCCGAACCCCAATACCACCAGCATCACCGGCCAGAACAGGCTCTTGAGAAAGCCGAAATTGGCTTTCGGCAAGCGCGCCGACATCGGCTCTTTGGCCACCATTCGGCTGGCACCCCGCGGCACCGGCTTGCGACCGGGTGCGGATGGCTGATGACGAAGCGATGCGCCTTGCATGGCTTAACCCCTGGACTCTTGGTTGCCGACACTGGCGGCCAGGATCGACAGCACCAGTTGCTGGAAATCCAGGCCGGCAGCACGAGCCGCCATCGGAACCAGGCTGTGGTCGGTCATGCCGGGCGCGGTGTTGACTTCCAGGAACCAGAACTGCCCATCGGCGTCCTGCATCACGTCCGCCCGCGCCCAACCGGCGATACCCAGCGCCTCACAGGCCTTGGCCGTGAGGTCCATCAATTGTTTTTCCTTGGCAGCGTCCAGCCCGCAGGGAATGCGGTACTGGGTGTCATTAGCGATGTACTTGGCGTCGTAGTCGTAGAACGTGTGGGGCGTGCCCAGCGCAATCGGGGGCAACACCTGGTCACGCAGGGTGGCGATGGTGAACTCGGGACCGGTGATCCATTGCTCGACCAACACTTGCGAATCGTAGGAACTGGCGTCCTTCCAGGCTGCGGTCAACTCAGGCAGCGAATTCACTTTCGCCATGCCGATACTTGAACCTTCATGGGCCGGTTTGACGATCAAAGGGAAGCCCAGTTCCGTCGCCGCCGAAATACAATCGGCCTCGGACGCCAGCACGGCGTGACGCGGCGTCGGGATGCCGAGGCTGTGCCAGACCTGTTTGGTGCGCAACTTGTCCATCGCCAGGGCGGAAGCCAGGATGCCACTGCCGGTGTAGGGAATGCCCAGGCATTCGAGCAAGCCCTGCATGCTGCCGTCTTCGCCGCCACGGCCATGAAGAATGATGAAGGCGCGATCGATCTTTTCGCTCAGCAGGCGCTGCAGGAAGTCGTCGCCCACGTCGATGCCGAATGCGTCGACGCCGGCGCTTTGCAGGGCTTGCAGCACGGCGTTGCCGGACTTGAGAGAGACCTCGCGCTCGGCGCTCTTGCCACCGAACAGCACGGCCACGCGGCCGAAGGCTTTCGGATCAAGGGTCGAGACCAGGTTGGCGTAGGCAGCAGTCATTTCAGTTTCCCCTCGCTGGAGGCCACGGTGGCTCCGGCGAATAACGGACTTTTCAACAGTTTCGGGGCCAGGCCACCGATATCACCGGCGCCCTGGCAGAGCAGGATGTCGCCGGCGCGCAGCAGCGGCTTGACCAGCGGCGCGAGGTCCACGCCGCGGTCGATGTAGATCGGGTCCAACTGGCCGCGCTGGCGGATGCTGTGGCACAGCTGGCGGCTGTCGGCGCCCGGGATCGGCTCTTCGCCGGCCGGGTAGACTTCCATCAACAGCAGCACGTTGGCGTCGGCCAGCACCTGGACGAAATCGTCGTACAGGTCGCGGGTGCGGCTATAGCGGTGCGGCTGGTAGACCATCACCAGCCGGCGCTCCGGCCAGCCACCGCGCACGGCCTTGATCACCGCCGCGACTTCGGTCGGGTGATGGCCGTAGTCATCCACCAGCATCACGTTGCCGCCGTCCACCGGCAGCTCGCCGTAGACCTGGAAGCGTCGACCCACGCCCTGGAACCCGGACAGGCCCTGGACGATGGCTTCATCGCTGACGCCTTCGTCGGTGGCGATGCAGATGGTCGCCAGCGAGTTGAGCACGTTGTGGTTGCCGGGCATGTTCACCGACACGTCCAACGGCTCGCGATCAGGACGCAGCACGGTGAAGAACGTCTGCATGCCCTGCTGGCGCACGTTGATCGCGCGCACGTCGGCGTCTTCGCCAAAGCCGTAGGTCACGGTCGGACGCTTGATCAGCGGCAGGATTTCGCGCACCACCGGATCGTCCAGGCACACCACCGCCAGACCGTAGAACGGCAGGTTGTGGAGGAACTCGACGAAGGTTTTCTTCAGTTTGTTGAAGTCACCGTCGTAGGTCGCCATGTGGTCGGCGTCGATGTTGGTCACCACGGCCACCAGCGGTTGCAGGTGCAGGAAACTTGCATCGCTCTCGTCGGCTTCGGCGATCAGGTAGCGGCTGGTGCCCAGTTGGGCATTGGTGCCCGCGGCGTTCAGGCGCCCACCGATCACGAACGTCGGGTCCAGGCCACCGGCAGCGAACACCGAGGCGATCAGGCTGGTGGTGGTGGTCTTGCCGTGAGTACCGGCGACGGCGATGCCGTGGCGATAGCGCATCAGCTCGGCGAGCATCTCGGCGCGCGGCACCACGGGAATGCGACGTTCCAGGGCGGTGGCGACTTCCGGGTTGGAAGTGTTCACGGCGCTGGAGACCACCAGCACATCGGCGTTGGCGGCGTTCTCGGCACGATGGCCGATGAAAATCTGTGCACCGAAGGATTCCAGGCGCTCAGTGACCGGCGAAGCCTTCAGGTCGGAACCCGAGACCTGGTAACCCAGGTTCAGCAACACCTCGGCGATTCCGCACATGCCCACGCCGCCGATCCCGACGAAGTGGATGCGGCGGATGCGGCGCATTTCCGGCTGCGGCATGGCTTTGCGATTCTCAACCATGGGCCACCTCCAGGCAGGTATCGACCACTTGGGCCGTTGCATCGGGTTTGGCCAGGCGGCGCGCGGCGCGGGCCATGTCTTCGAGTGTTTGCGGCTGCATCAAGACCTCTGTCAGGCGCGCAGCGAGATCCGCGGCGCCAGTCGTTCTTTGTGGCATCAGGAAGGCAGCGCCTTCGCGGGCCAAATAATCGGCGTTGCGGGTCTGGTGATCGTCGATGGCGTGGGGCAAAGGCACCAGCATCGAGGGCAGACCGGCGGCAGCCAGTTCACTGACGGTCAGCGCGCCTGCGCGGCAGACCACCAGGTCGGCCCAGCCATAGGCTTGGGCCATGTCTTTGATGAAAGGCTGCACTTGCGCCTCGACGCCAACGGCGCGATAGCGCTCGGCGGTCACTTCATCGTGGTTTTTGCCAGCCTGGTGAAACACTTCAGGGCGCAGTTCGGGGGCGACCTGGGACAAGGCTTCGGGCAGCAGTTTGTTCAACGGTTCCGCTCCCAGGCTTCCGCCCAGGATCAGCAAACGCGCCTTGCGTCCGGCCAGGGCCGGGCGCGGTGTATCGAGGAACAGCTCCGTGCGCACCGGGTTACCGGTGGTGCGACGGCTGCCCGACAGGGTAAAGGTGTCGGGGAAGGCTTCACACACTCGAGCGGCCAACGGCACCAGTAACCGATTGGCGGTACCAGCGACCGCGTTCTGCTCATGAACGATCACCGGCACACCGGCCAGTTTTGCCGCGACGCCGCCAGGACCGGTCACATAACCGCCGAAGCCGACGACACACACCGGCCGCAGCCGACGGATGACCGCCCGCGCCTGCCAGATCGACTTGAGCAGCATCAGCGGTGCCTTGAGCAGCGACAGCTTGCCTTTGCCCCGCAGGCCACTGGCGTTGATCCGATGCAGCTCGAGGCCGGCGGCGGGTACCAGTTCATTCTCGATGCCACGCGGCGTGCCGAGCCAGTGCACGGTGTAGCCGCGCGCCTGGAACTCCCGGGCGCAGGCCAGCGCCGGAAATACATGCCCGCCGGTTCCGCCCGCCATGATCAGCACGTTAGCGCCCATGAGTCGGCTCCTCGGCGAAGTCGCTTTCATGGAATTCCATTTCTTCGCTGCCCAGGTGGGTTCGACTTTCCCACTCGATGCGCAGCAACAAGCCGAGGCAGGCACAGCAGATCACCAGGGAGCTGCCGCCATAACTGAGGAACGGCAGCGTCAGGCCCTTGGTCGGCAGCAGGCCGACGTTCACCCCGATGTTGATCAGAAACTGGCCGATCCACAGGAACGACAGGCCGTACGCCACGTACGCGGCAAAGAACTGCTTGGCCTTCTCGGCCCACAAGCCGATGTACATGCCGCGCACACAAACGAAGACGAACAGCGCGACGGTGCACAGGGAGCCCACTACCCCCAGCTCCTCGGCGAGAACCGAGAACACGAAGTCGGTGTGAGCTTCCGGCAGGTAGAACTGCTTTTGCACACTGTTGCCCAGGCCCACGCCCAGCCACTCGCCGCGACCGAAGGCGATCAACGCCTGGGTCAACTGGTAGCCGGAACCGAACTGGTCGGCCCACGGATCGGTAAAGGTGATCAGGCGCGCCATCCGGTACGGCTGGGCCTGCACCAGGACGGTCACTGCCGCGAACGCCAGCGCTACCATCAGGGTGAAGCGGAACAGCCCGACACCGCCGAGGAACAGCATTGCCGCCGCCGCGCCCATCATCACCACCGTCGCGCCGAAGTCCGGCTCCATCAGCAGCAGGCCGGCCATCGGCAGCAGCACGATGAACGGCTTGAAGAAGCCCATCCAGCTCTCGCGCACTTCTTTCTGACGACGCACCAGGTACCCGGCGAGGTAGATCACCACAAAGACCTTGGCGATTTCCGAGGGCTGCACGTTGAAGAAGCTGAAGCCGATCCAGCGCATGGAGCCGTTGACCTCGCGGCCGATACCCGGCACCAGCACCATCACCAGCAGGCCGAAGGCACCCAGCAACATCAGCCAGCCCAGGCGTTGCCAGGTGGCGATCGGCACCATCATGGTGACAATGCACGCGCCCAGGCCGATCACCAGGTAAATCAGGTGGCGGATCATGTGGTAGAGGGTGTTGCCCGATTGCACGGCGGCCACTTCCGACGAGGCGGAGGTGATCATCACCAGGCCCAGGCCGAGCAGCGCCAGGCAGCCGGCGAGCATCGGGAAATCCAGGTCGATACCGCGACCGGTAATCAGCGGCGACGGGTACGGCTTGATGATGTTCATCAGGCTCATGCCAAGTCCTCCGCAGCCTGGGCGAACAGTTGCCCGCGCTCTTCGTAATTCTTGAACATGTCGAAACTGGCGCAGGCCGGCGACAACAGCACGGCATCGCCCGGTTGCGCGAGGGCACGGCATTGCTGCACGGCTTCGTCCAGCGAAGCGACGCGAACCTGCGGCACGGCATCGCCGAGGGCTTGGGCGATCAGTTCGCGATCGCGGCCCATCAGCACCACGGCACGACAGTTGGCCGCCACCGGATCGCGCAGGTCTTTAAAATCGGCGCCCTTGCCGTCGCCACCGGCAATCAGCACGAGCTTGCCCTGGATGTCCGCGCCGAGGCCTTCGATGGCAGCCAGGGCGGCGCCAACATTGGTGGCCTTGGAATCGTTGTACCAGGCCACGCCATCCAGGTCGCGCACCCACTGGCAGCGGTGCTCGAGCCCGGCAAAGCTGCGCAGCGCCGAAAGCATGGCGTCGAACGGCAGCCCGACGGCATGCCCGAGGGCGAGCGCGGCCAAGGCATTGGCCTGGTTATGGGCGCCGCGAATCTTCAGTTCGCGCACCGGCATCAGGTTCTGGAATTCGAAGGCCAGATATTTCTCGCCGTTCTCTTCGCGCAAACCGAAGCCTTTGAAATCTGGCGCGCCGAGGCCGAAAGTCCAGCATGGCAGCCCTTCGCTCATCAGCGGACGGGTCAAGGCGTCCTGGCGGTTGAACACCACTTGCCGGGCACCACGGAAAATCCGGTGCTTGGCCAGGTGATAGGCCGGCAGGCCGCTGTAGCGGTCCATGTGGTCTTCGCTGATGTTCAGCACAGTGGCCACTTCAGCGCCAAGGTGATCGGTGGTCTCGAGCTGGAAGCTCGACAGCTCCATGACGTACAGCTCGACCTCGTCGCTGAGCAGATCCAGCGCCGGGGTGCCGAGGTTGCCGCCCACGGCGACACGCTTGCCGGCGGCCGCGGCCATTTCACCGACCAGCGTGGTGACGGTGCTTTTCGCATTGGAACCGCTGATGGCGATAATCGGCGCCTTGGCGTTGCGCGCGAACAGCTCGATGTCGCCGGACAATTTCACGCCCCGGGCGGCGGCAGCCTGCAGGGCCGGGGTCGCCAGGGCCAGGCCGGGGCTCACGTAAAGCTCGTCGGCGCGGCACAGGAACTCGACGTCCAGCTCGCCACAACGCACATCCACCTGGGGATAGTCACGACGCAGCGTGGCCAGCTCAGGTGGATTTTCCCGCGTATCGGCGACGGCAAACGACACACCCCGGTTCGCCAGGAAGCGAACCAGGGACATGCCGCTCTTGCCGAGGCCGACAACGATGCGGAAGTGGTCAGAAGCGATCAGGGACACTCGTTCTACCTCAGCTTCAGGGTGGCAAGGCCGATCAGCACGAGAATCACGGTGATGATCCAGAAACGGACGATCACGCGCGGCTCGGGCCAGCCCTTGAGTTCAAAGTGGTGGTGGATCGGCGCCATGCGAAATACCCGGCGGCCGGTCAATTTAAAGGAAGCAACCTGAATGACGACTGACAGGGTCTCCATCACGAACACGCCGCCCATGATGAACAGGACGATTTCCTGGCGAACGATGACGGCGATGGTGCCCAGGGCCGCGCCCAGCGCCAGCGCACCGACGTCGCCCATGAAGACTTGCGCCGGGTAGGTGTTGAACCAAAGAAAGCCCAGGCCGGCACCGATCAGCGCGCCGCAGAATACGATCAGCTCGCCCGCCCCCGGTACATAAGGAATCAGCAGGTATTCAGCGAATTTCACGTTACCCGACAGGTAGCAGAAGATCCCCAGCGCACCACCGACCATCACCGTCGGCATGATCGCCAGGCCGTCGAGGCCGTCGGTGAGGTTGACCGCGTTGCTCGAACCGACAATCACAAGGTAAGTCAGTACGATGAAACCTGCGCCCAGCGGGATGCTGTAGTCCTTGAGCATCGGCAGGATCAGGGTGGTTTCCACCGGCGAGGCGGCGGTCATATAAAGGAAGATCGCCGCGCCGAGGCCGAACACCGACTGCCAGAAATATTTCCAGCGGCTTGGCAGCCCACGGGAGTTCTTCTCGATGACCTTGCGGTAGTCGTCGACCCAGCCAATGGCGCCGAAAAACAGCGTCACCAGCAGCACGACCCAGACGTAACGGTTCGCCAGGTCGGCCCAGAGCAAGGTGCTGATACCGATGGACGACAGGATCAGCGCGCCGCCCATGGTCGGGGTGCCGGATTTGGACAGATGCGACTGCGGGCCGTCGTTACGAACCGACTGGCCGATCTGCAGGCTCTGCAGGGTGCGGATCATCCACGGGCCCAGGAACAGCGACAACGACAACGCGGTCAGCACACCCAGGATCCCGCGCAGGGTCAGGTACTGGAAGACCGCGAAGCCTTTGTGGAACTGTTGCAGGTACTCCGCTAGCAGCAGCAGCATTAATGTTTCTCCATACGGGTGCCGCACAAAGCCGCAACGATGTTTTCCATCGCCGCACTGCGTGAGCCCTTGATCAATAGGGTGGTGTTCGGGTCTTGCTCGGCGCCCAGGGCCTGGATCAGCTCGGCCTGCGTGGTGAAATGCTGTGCGTGCTCGCCAAACGCCGCCACGGCGTGGGCCATCATCGGGCCGACGGCGTACAGCGCATCGACCTTGCCGCGCGCGTAGGCACCGACATCGTGATGGCCTTGCTGCGCCCACTCGCCCAGTTCACCGATATCCCCGAGCACCAGCACGGTGCGACCGGAGAAACCGGCAAGGATATCCACAGCGGCGCACATGGACGTCGGGTTGGCGTTGTAGGTGTCGTCGATGACGCGCATGCCGTTGCTTGCCAACTGCGCGACGCTGCGTCCCTTGACCGGTTGTACGGCGTTCAACCCGGCGACAATGCCCGGCAACGACACACCCAGCGCATGGGCGGCGGCCGCGGCGGCCAGGGCATTGGCAACGTTATGCGTGCCAAGCAGGTTCAACTGCACGCGCTCCGCGCCATCAGGGCTGTGCAGGTTGAAAGCCGGGCAACCACGGGCGTCGCGATCCAGGTCGCTGGCGTAGAAATTCGCCGCCAGGTTGCTCAGGGCGAAGCTCAGCACCTTGCGCTCCCCGGCCCGGGTCTTCCAGATTTCGAAGGCTTTATCGTCGAGATTGAGCACGGCGATGCCATCGTTAGCCAGCCCTTCGATGATCTCGCCCTTGGCCTCGACAATTTTCTCGGGGCCGCCGAACTCGCCGACATGGGCGGTCCCGGCGTTGTTGAGCACCGCCACGTGAGGCTTGGTCATGCCGACCGTGTAGGCAATCTCGCCGAGCCGTGAAGCGCCGAGTTCGATGACCGCGGCGCTGTGCTCCGGCGCCAGTTCGAGCAGGGTCAAAGGCACGCCGAGGTCATTGTTCAGGTTGCCACGGGTCGCCAGGACCGGACCGCGTGTGCGCAGGATGCTCGCGAGCATTTCCTTGACCGTGGTCTTGCCGCTGGAACCGGTGATGGCCGCGACCGGATTGGCAAACGCCGCGCGATTCAGCGCACCGAGCTGGCCCAGGGCCTGGCGAGTGTCGCTGACCAGCAACTGCGGCAGCGTGCTGTTGCTTACTTCCCGCTCGACCAGTGCCGCGACCGCGCCTTTGGCTGCCACCTCGTTGAGGTAATCGTGACCGTCGAAACGTGGTCCGGCCAGAGCGACGAACAACTGCCCCGGCGCGATCGCACGGCTGTCGATGCTGACGCCGTCGAACGAGGCGTCCGCGGCGATCAGGCGCGCATTCAAAGCGTTGCTCAGCTCGCTGAGCTTCAAGGCCTTAAGCATGGGCCACCTCCCACGCGGTCAGGGCGTGATCGGCTTCCACCAGATCGGAAAAGGCCTGGCGCACGCCGTTTATTTCCTGGTAGTCCTCGTGCCCCTTGCCGGCCAGGACGATGACGTCGTCCGCCGAAGCGCTGGCGATCAATTGGGCAATGGCCTGGCCACGCCCGGCCACGAAGGTGACGTTATCGACCTCCGAGAAACCGGCGCGGATGTCGTCGAAAATGCGCGCTGGATCTTCACTGCGCGGATTGTCATCGGTGACCAGCACGCCATCGGCCAGTCGTTCCACGACCTCGGCCATCAATGGGCGCTTGCCGCGATCACGATCGCCGCCGCAGCCGAACAGACAAAGCAACTTGCCCTTCGCGTGCGGGCGCAGGGCCGTGAGGACTTTTTCCAGTGCATCGGGGGTGTGGGCATAGTCGACCACCACCAGCGGCTGGGTTCCGCCGCCCAGGCGCTGCATGCGACCGGCCGGACCTTCGAGTTTCGGCAGCACCTTGAGAATTTCGTCCAGGGCATAGTCCAGCCCGAGCAAGGCGCCAATGGCGGCCAACACGTTGCTCAGGTTGAAACGCCCCAGCAAGGTGCTGCGCAAGTGGTGCTCGCCCTGGGGTGTGACCAGCGTGGCGCGCACGCCTTCGTCATCGAACTGCGCCTGACGGATATAAAGGTAGGCGCTGGGGTCTTCCTGGCTGTAGGTGATCAACCGGGACTCGCGCTGCTCGGCGGCCAGTTGGCGGCCGAACTCGTCATCAATGTTGATGACCCGGCACTTCAGATCGTTCCAGGCGAACAGCCTGGCCTTGGCTTCGCCGTAGGCTTGCATGGAGCCGTGGTAGTCCAGGTGATCCCGGGACAGGTTGGTCAGCACCGCGACGTCGAACGCCAGTGCAGTGACGCGACCCTGATCGAGGCCATGGGAAGAGACTTCCATCGCCACGGCCTTGGCGCCGGCCTTCTTCAGGTCGGCCAGGGTCGCCTGCACGGCAATCGGGTTCGGCGTGGTGTGCAGGCCGCTTTGCAGCGCGCCATGGAAACCGTTGCCCAGCGTTCCGACGATGCCGCAATGCTGGCCGAGCAGATCCAGCGCCTGCGCCACCAACTGGGTAACGCTGGTCTTGCCGTTCGTGCCGGTCACGCCGATCAGGTTCAGGTGACGGCTCGGTTCGCCATAAAAACGCCCGGCGATGTCCGACAACTGCGCCGCCAGTCCCTTGACCGGGATCAGCGGAACATCAGTGATCGGCAGCACGGTTGCGCCGTTCACTTCATAAGCCACCGCCGCCGCGCCGCGCTTCAAGGCGTCGGCAATGTGGTCCCGACCATCGAAACGGGCACCCGGCACCGCCAGGAACAGGTCTCCGGCGCGCACGTCGCGGCTGTCGAGGGCCAGCTCGCGAATCAGCAGGTCATGCCCGGCGTGGGCAAAAATCTTGTTCAGGCTCAGGGACATCAGCCACGCCCTCCGTCGGCTTTCAGGGGGACGACCGGGGCGGTACTCGCCTGCTGGGTCGGCGGCAGGTTATCCGGGGTGATGTTCATCAGGCGCAGGGTGCCGGACATCACTTTGCTGAACACCGGCGCCGATACCAGGCCGCCGAAATAACCGGCCTTGCTCGGTTCGTCGATGACCACCACGATGGCATAGCGCGGATCGCTCATCGGCCCGAAGCCGGCGAACAGCGAACGATAGGAATTCTCGGCATAACCCTTGGTGCCCACGGAAGTCTTGCGCGCCGTACCGGACTTGCCGGCAACGTGATAGGCCGGAACCTGAGCGCGATAGACACCGCGCGGCGCCTCGATCACCTGTTGCAGCATGCCCTGCATGGTCTTGGCGACGTCCTCAGGGATTACCTGGGTGGTTTGCGGCGCCTTGTCGGTCTTGATCAGCGTCAGCGGGGCAATACGGCCATTGTTAGCCAGCGCGGAAAACGCGTGGACGAGCTGGATCGCCGTCACGGAAACACCGTAGCCGTAGGACAAAGTGGCTGTTTCCGCCTTGCGCCATTCACGATAGTTGGGCAGGTTGCCGACGCGCTCGCCTGGGAAGCCCAGGCCCGTGTCCTGGCCGAGGCCGATCTTCTGGGCCAGGCGATAAATCGCCTCGCCACCGATATCGAAGGCGATCTTGCTCATGCCGACGTTACTGGAATTGATCAGGATGCCGGTCAGGTCGAGCACCGGTCCTTCGGTCTTGGATACGTCACGAATGGTGTACTTGCCGATCTGCAACGTTCCCGGATAGACCTCGACGGTGTCGCTCGGCTTCCAGCGCCCGGTTTCCAGGGCGGCGGCCATGGACACGGCCTTCATCGTCGAACCGGGTTCGAACACGTCGATCATCGCGCGGTTGCGCATCATCGCCGGCTGCAGGTTGCGACGGTTGTTCGGGTTGTAGGTCGGCTGGTTGACCATGGCGAGGATCTCGCCGGTCTTCACGTCCATGATCACCAGGCTGCCGGCCTTGGCACCGTTCTCGACGATGGCGTTGCGCAGCTCGCGGTTGGCCAGATATTGCAGGCGCAGGTCAATGGACAACGCCAAGGGCTTGCCGGCCTTGGCGTTTTTGGTGACCTGGACATCCTTGATCAGCCTGCCGCGCCGATCCTTGATGACCTGGCGCTTGCCGGCGACACCGGCGAGCCATTCGTCGTAGGCCAGCTCGACCCCTTCCCGTCCCCGGTCATCGATGTCGGTAAACCCGACCATATGGGCGGTGACCTCACCGGCCGGATAAAAACGCCGAAACTCTTCGATGCCGTAGACGCCCGGCACTTTCAGGTCGAGCACGCTCTGGCCTTGCTCGGGCGTCAGCCCGCGCACCAGATAGATGAATTCCTTGTTGGCCTGGGCTTCGAGGCGTTCGGTCAGAGCCTTGGGGTCCTGGCCGAGGGCGGCAGCCAGCGCCGGCCACTTCTCCTTGGCCTGCTGCATTTCCTTGGCGTTCGCCCACAAGGTGGTCACTGGTGTGCTGACAGCCAGCGGCTCGCCATTGCGGTCGGTGATCAGGCCACGGTGAGCCGGGATCGGGATATGACGCACGCTACGGGCGTCGCCCTGCTCCTTGAGGAAGTCACGGTCGACCACCTGCAAGTCGATGATGCGCCACGAGATGGCCGCGACCATGATCCCGAGCAAACCCAGGACCAGGCGGAACCGCCACGGGAACAGCGCCCCTTCGAGCTTCATCATGGCGCCACCATCTGCACTTCAGCCGCACCGGGGATGCGCATCTTCAGTTGTTCGGTCGCCAGGACTTCGATACGGCTGTGGGCGGTCCAGGTACTTTGCTCCAGGATCAACCGACCCCACTCGGCCTGCGCCTTGTCGCGCACGCTGAGCTCGTTGTAAAGGGTGTTGAGCAACTGCCGGTTCCAATGCGCGCTGTAAGACACGGCAATGGCCGAAACGAGCACGCCAATAAACAGCAGCAGCATGAAAAAGCTGCCGCCTGGCAGGGGCTTGGCGAAGAGCTTGCTCACCGCAACTTCTCCGCGACACGCATGACGGCGCTACGGGCGCGAGGGTTGGCCTTGAGCTCGGCCTCGGAGGCGAACTGCGCTTTGCCATGAATCTTGATTTTCGGTACGAACGCCTCGAAACGCACCGGCAGATTGCGCGGCAGGTTATCGGCTTCGCCTTTGGTGAGCTTGCGCATGAACAACTTGACGATACGGTCTTCCAGGGAATGGAAGCTGATCACCACCAGGCGCCCACCGATTTCCAGTGCCTCGAGAGCGGCTTCGAGACCGGCCTCAAGATCGCCCAATTCGTTGTTGACGTGGATACGCAGCCCTTGGAAAGCCCGGGTCGCCGGGTTCTTGCCTTTTTCCCAGGCAGGGTTGGCAACCTTCAGCACTTCGGCCAGATCACCGGTACGCTCGAACGGCTTGATGTCGCGACGCTCGACCACCGCGCGCGCCATGCGCCCGGAAAAACGTTCCTCGCCGTATTCCTTGAACACGCGGGCGATTTCTTCTACGGACGCGGTATTGACGAATTCAGCCGCGCTGATGCCACGGGACGGATCCATGCGCATGTCCAGCGGACCGTCGTTGAGAAAACTGAAGCCGCGTTCCGGGTCGTCCAGCTGCGGC
The DNA here is from genome assembly GCF_051131995.1 of Pseudomonas sp. Z1-29. Classification (NCBI taxonomy): domain Bacteria; kingdom Pseudomonadati; phylum Pseudomonadota; class Gammaproteobacteria; order Pseudomonadales; family Pseudomonadaceae; genus Pseudomonas; species Pseudomonas sp. Z1-29. The sequence goes on from NZ_CP071645.1 coordinate 4,927,526, forward strand.
GAAGACACGCCCAGGTCAAGCAACACGCCGCTGACCTTGCCTGCCAGGCCGCGTTGGGCGACTTCCGAACCGAGCTCCGCAAAGCTGCGCTGCACAACGACAAAGCGGCCGTCTTCGGCCGCTAGCGCTTGCCCGGTGGCAATCGCTTGAGGATCCTTGTCGAACCCCAGCAGCCGACCGTCCGGACCGAGCTGGCTGAGAATCAGCCGGCTGTGCCCGCCACGCCCGAACGTGCCGTCCAGATAGCAGCCATCAGGACGTACGGCGAGAGCCTCGACGGCTTCGTCAAGCAGTACGGTGATGTGGTTAAAGCCGCTATCAGTAGTCACAGGATCAAATCACGCAGTTCATCAGGCATGGCGCCCGGTTGTTGAATAGCAGCAAGGTCGGCGGCAGAAACCGCATTCCAGGCATCTTCGTCCCACAGCTGGAACTTGTTCAGTTGGCCCACCAGCATCGCGCGCTTGTCCAGCTTGGCGTACTCGCGCAGACGCGGTGGCACCAGGAAACGACCGCTGCCGTCGAGTTCGAGGTCGACGGCATTACCGATCAGCAGGCGTTGCAGGCGACGGTTCTCTTCCCGCAGCGAAGGCAGTGCGCGCAGTTTGGTTTCGATGATTTCCCACTCATCGAGAGGGTAAACGCATAAACATGGATCAACGGCGTCGATCGTGACGATTAACTGTCCTGAACTTCGCGAAACGAGCTCGTCACGATACCGGCTCGGCATGGCGAGACGGCCTTTTGCATCGAGACTGATAGCGTTAGCTCCGCGAAACACGTCAGCGTTTCTCCACTTTTTGGCGTTTTACCTTCAAAAAAACCCACTTCATGCCACTTTCCGCCACTTGCGCACACTATAGGAATGCGCCCACCGCACCGTCAAGGCGCGGAATGAAGGAAAAGCCTTATAGATCGGAGATTTAGGAGCGTTTCAGGAGGGGCAACAAGAAACTGACGTAGGAAAATTCGCTTTAACTCGAAGGCACACAGGGGACTGCACGCAGAAGTTAAAGTGATTTATTAAGAGTAAGATTTTTTTGATCTTAGGAACTGCTTCTGCCATTGATTCCGGCAGGGAGGGAAAAGGTGGAGAGTCGATCTGTAAGCCGGGTTCTGTCTTGAACAGTCATTCGTCTACGATGGCCATCACTGGACATCTTTAGCAACCTACCCGGTCCCAGCGCGGGCCACGCCTTGGGACCCTATTTGGTCTTGCTCCAAGTGGGGTTTACCTAGCCACGAACTGTTGCCAGTCGTGCGGTGCGCTCTTACCGCACCTTTTCACCCTTACCGGCGCCGAAGCGCTTAGGCGGTTATTTTCTGTGGCACTTTCCGTAGGCTCGCGCCTCCCAGGCATTACCTGGCACTTCGCCCTATGGAGCCCGGACTTTCCTCCCCCCCCTAATTTTCATAGAGGGCAGCGACTGTCCGATCGACTCTCCGCCGCGAAGGTTAACGGTAGCGCGCCCGAAGAACAAGCGCTAAAAGCCCTTGGCCAGCTTGGCGCGCCGGTTTCATTGGGCCTTCTGTTTATCCAGCGCAGCCTGATACAGCACATTCTTGCGCTCGCCGGTGATCTGCGCGGCGAGGGCCGCCGCTCGCTTGAGGGGCATTTCCTCCAGCAACAGATCAAGGATGCGCATCGCTTCGCTACTGACGGCGTCTTCGTCCTGGGGCGGTGTCCAGCCCGCGACCAGCACCACACACTCGCCACGCTGCTGATTGCTGTCGCTTTCAACAAACGCACGCAACTGCGCCAGAGGCAGCCCCTTCAAGGTCTCGAAGGTTTTCGTCAGTTCCCGAGCCAGCAATGCCTGGCGCTCGGGACCGAACACCAGCTCCATGTCCTGGAGACATTCGAGGATACGGTGCGGCGCCTCATAAAAGATCAGCGTTCGAGGTTCCTCCTTTATAGCTTCCAGGCGCCCTCGCCGCCCCACCGCCTTGGCCGGCAGGAAACCTTCGAAGATAAACCGGTCCGATGGCAAGCCGGCCGCCGACAACGCCGCGATCAATGCGCAGGCACCTGGCACCGGCACTACATTGATACCGGCAGCGCGGGCCTGGCGCACCAGGTGGTAACCCGGATCGGAAATCAGCGGCGTGCCGGCATCGGAAATCAGCGCCACATTGTCGCCGGCCAGTAGACGGGTAATGAAACGACTGCCTTCGTCCCGTTCGTTATGTTCATGGCAAGCTGCCAATGGCGTGGAAATACCGAAGTGCTGCAGCAGACGCTGGGAGTGACGCGTGTCTTCGGCGGCGATAAGGGCGACCTCGCCAAGGATCTTCAGCGCGCGGGCGCTGATATCGTCCAGGTTGCCGATGGGCGTCGCCACCACGTAAAGCGAGCCGGCAGCGGAATTCAAAGCACCTGGAGCAGTCAAAGCGCACACCTCATGATCATGAAAGTGGGCATTGTAGCGTGTGCCGCCATTCTCAGCCGCTCACATTAACCCTTGTGGCGAGGGAGCTTGCTCCCTCCCACGGGGTCAGACATTCGAGTGAGCAGCATCTTTGTGCTGCAATGCACGCTTTGAAATACCTAAATTGATCGATTCACACCACTAACATCGCGCCCCGGCCAGTGCTTGGGTACAATTCGACGCTAATTTGATCTCGTATCAGGAACACTTACATGATCGCTTGCCTGCGGCTGCTCTCCGCCCTCTGCCTCGCTGCCCTCCTGGCGGCTTGCGTCAGCTCGCCCTCGTCCAGCCTTGGCGAACTTCCACGGACCCCGGACGCCAGTATCGAGCAATTGCTCGAACAGGCCGCCCAGAGTAAAAACCCGGAACAAGCCGCCCTGCTGCGCTTGAGCGCCGCCGACCTGGCCTACCGCCAGGGCAATGCCGGCCAGTCCGCACAGATCCTGCAACAAGTGCCGATGGAGCAGCTCAAGCCCGGCCAGCAGATTTTCGCCAACGCGTTGTCAGCCGAACTGGCGATGACGCGCAACCAGCCCAAGGCCGCGCTGACTTCGCTGAGCCATCCGAGCCTGCAGCACCTGAGCGAAATGCCCGTGGAGCAGCAAGTCCGCACCGGTACCGTCCGCGCTCGCGCCCTGGAGGCCGATGGCCAGACCCTGGCCGCCGCCCGCGAGCGGATCTTCATTGCTCCGCTGTTGGAAAACGAAGCGCAGGCAAAAAATCACGAAGCCATCTGGACACTGATCGCCTCGCTGCCCACCGATCAACTGCAACCGACCACTACCGACGATCTCGGTGGCTGGCTGAGCCTGGCCAAAGCCGTGAAAACCGCCGGCACCCTGGAGCAGCAGCAAGCCGCCATCGACAGCTGGCGCGAACAGAACCCGAAACACCCTGCCGCACTCCAGTTGCCGACGCCGCTGGTCAAGCTCAAGGAGCTGGCAAGCCAGCCACTGGGCAAGATCGCCGTGTTGCTACCGCAGAATGGCCCGCTGGCCGCGGTCGCAAAAGCACTGCGCGAGGGCTTCATGGCCGCGCATTACCAGGCCCAACAGGCCGGGCAGAAGCCGCCGAGCATCCAGTTCTATGACAGCGCCAGCCTGACCTCGATGGACGAGTTCTATCGCAAGGCCCAGGCCGACGGCGTACAGCTGGTGGTCGGCCCGTTGGAAAAACCATTGGTCAAGCAGATCAGCACCCGCCCGCAATTGCCGATCACCACCCTGGCGCTGAACTACAGCGAAGGCGAACAAGGCCCGCCGCAACTGTTCCAGTTCGGCCTGGCGCCTGAAGACGAAGCCCGCGAAGTCTCCCGGCGCGCCCGCGCCGACGGCCTGCATCGTGCAGCCGTGATGGTGCCGAAAGGCGAATGGGGCGATCGCGTCTTGAAAGCCTTCAGCCAGGATTGGCAGGCCAATGGCGGGACCATCATGGCAATCGAGCGTGTCGACCAGCCGGTGCAACTGGCCCAGCAGATCGCCGACATGTTCCAGCTGCGCCAGAGCGAAGGTCGCGCCAAGAGCCTGCAAAGTACGGTAGGCACCGCGGTCGCGGCGCAGCCATCGCGTCGCCAGGACATCGAGTTCATTTTCCTCGCGTCGACCCCGCAGCAGGCCCAGCAGATCAAGCCGACCCTGAACTTCCAGTACGCCGGCGACGTGCCGGTCTACGCGACCTCCTCGGTGTTCAGCGTCAGCGGCGACCAGAACCAGTACAACGACATGAACGGCGTTCGCTTCTGCGAAACCCCATGGCTGCTCGACGCGAACGATCCGCTGCGCCAGCAGGTCACCGCGCAGTGGCCCCAGGCGGCCGGCAGCCTGGGCCGGCTGTACGCGATGGGCGCTGACGCCTATCGCCTGGCTCCACGCCTCGGCCAGCTCAAGGCCCTGCCGGACAGCCGCATCGAAGGCCTGTCGGGTAGCCTGGCTGTCTCCCCGACCCAGCGCGTGCAACGTCAACTCCCTTGGGCGCAGTTCGTCAACGGCCAGGTCCAGCGCCTGCCGGACACTCCGCGCTGATGCCCGACCGATCGCGCCAGCAAAGCGGCAGGGATGCCGAGGGCCTCGCCCTCGCGCATCTTGAGCAACACGGCCTGCGACTGCTGGCGCAAAACTGGCTGTGCAAACGCGGCGAGCTGGATCTGGTCATGCTTGACGGCGATACAGTAGTATTCGTCGAAGTCCGCTACAGAAAAAATACCCAATGGGGTGGCGCGCTCGACAGCATTGACCAGCGCAAGCGCCAGAAGCTGGTTTTCGCCGCGCAGTATTTCCTGCAACGCGAGTCTCGCTGGGCCGATCATCCTTGTCGCTTCGACGTGGTTGCCATCGATAGCAACGTCGACCAACTGAATTGGCTGCAAAACGCCTTCGACAGTTGAGCGCAGCCGAGCCGGACACCTTCACTCAACTTTTTGCTCTTTGCTTTGCGCGCCGCACATTTGTGCCGATAAGTCGCGCTACTTAAGGTCACACAGATGGACATGCAATCGCGAATCCGCCAGCTTTTTCAGGCCAGTATCGACACCAAGCAACAGGCGATGGACGTACTTGCACCGCACATCGAGCAAGCCAGCCAAGTGATGGTCAATGCCTTGCTCAACGAGGGCAAGATGCTTTCGTGCGGCAATGGCGGTTCGGCCGGCGACGCCCAGCACTTCTCTTCGGAACTGCTCAACCGCTTCGAGCGCGAACGTCCGAGCCTGCCGGCCATCGCACTGACGACCGATAGCTCGACGATTACCTCGATCGCCAACGACTACAGCTACAACGAAGTGTTCTCCAAACAGATCCGCGCCCTCGGCCAGCCTGGCGATGTGCTCCTGGCGATCTCCACCAGTGGCAATTCGGCGAATATTATTCAAGCGATCCAGGCCGCACATGATCGCGAAATGATTGTCGTAGCATTGACCGGTCGCGACGGCGGCGGCATGGCTTCACTGCTGTTGCCTGAAGACGTAGAGATCCGCGTACCGGCCAATGTCACCGCACGTATTCAGGAAGTCCACCTGCTGGCGATCCACTGCCTTTGCGACTTGATCGACAGCCAACTGTTCGGGAGTGAAGAATGACCCCTAATCGCCTAGGCCTTTTGGCCCTGACCCTGTGCCTCGGCATCAGCGGCTGCACATCGGTGGTTAACGCCAGCCGGGAAAAGCCGATTGAAGACGACCGCGGCACCCGCACCTTCGGCAGCAAGATCGACGACTCGTTGATCGAAACCAAAGTGGGCGTGAACATTGCCAAGGCCGACCCGGACCTGGACAACAATTCGCACATCGTCGTCACCAGCTTCAACGGCGTTGTGCTGCTGGCCGGCCAGACGCCCCGCGCCGACCTCAAGGCCAAGGCCGAACAGGAAGCCAGCGCCGTGCAGAGGGTCAAGACCGTGCACAACGAACTGCAGGTCCTCCAGCCCTCCTCGCTGCTGGCCCGCCAGAACGACGCCTGGCTGACCACCAAGATCAAGACGCAGATGCTCACCGACGCCAGCATTCCTGGTTCGCGCATCAAGGTTGTGACAGAGAACGGGATTGTCTATCTGCTGGGGTTGCTGACCAAGCAGGAGGCCGCGCAGGCGACCAATCTTGTTCAGGGTGTGTCTGGGGTGCAGAAGATCGTCAAGTTGTTTGAGTACATTGACTGATATCAAGCTCTGACTCGCTCAAGAAAATGGCGCTTGCTCCGCGATGGAGAGGCGCCGTTTTTTTGGGATGTCGGTTGGTGTGTATATCCGTTGCTGCGGTTATGGCTGCTAATGGTTTCGCCCTTACGGCGAGTCACTTTCAAAAAGCGTGAAAGTAACCAAAGCGCTTCTGCCCCACCACTCGGCACCTCGCCTGGGCTCGGTGTGCCCGCACTCCGGCATTGCTCCGTGAGCACGCCGCGAAGGGCCGTCCCTGGCCCAACGCGGCTATCCCGGCATCCATGCCGGGATGCCCACTCCACAATGCCTGCGTTCGGCCAGCGTGGTTAACGGGGCGCCGAAATCAACGTCCGCCACGAGGCGGCCTTAAAGCCGACCTGGTTTCGGTGGGACCGCGTTACTTCCTGTGGGAGCGAGCCTGCTCGCGAAGAAGACGGTACATCCAACATCGTCTTCTGCTGACACTCCGCCTTCGCGAGCAAGCTCGCTCCCACATTGGATCTGCAGGGAACATAAAACTCATGTGCACCACAGATCTCCTGCGGGAGCGAGCTTGCTCGCGAAGAGGCCACCACACTCCAGAATCTTCATCGACTGGCACTCCGCCTTCGCGAGCAGGCTCGCTCCCACAGTGGATCTTCAGGGAACATAAAACTCATGTGCACCATAGATCTCTTGTGGGAGCGAGCCTGCTCGCGAAGAGGCCATCCACATCTAACATCCTAATTGACTGACATTCCGCCTTCGCGAGCAGGCTCGCTCCCACAGAGGAAATGCAAAACCCACGAAACCAGGTCGGCTCGAAGGCCGCCTCGTGGCGGACGTTGATTTCGGCGCCCCATTAACCACGCTGGCCGAACGCAGGCATTGCGCAGTGGGCATCCCGGCATGGATGCCGGGATAGCCGCGCTGGGCCAGGGACGGCCCTTCGCGGCGGGCCCACGGAGCAATGCCGGAGTGAGGGCACACCGAGCCTAAGCGAGGTGCCAAGTGGTGGGGCAAAAGCGTTTTGCTTACTTTTGCGCTTCATAAAAGTGAGTCGCTGTAAAAGCGAAACCATAAGCAGCCATAACCGCAACAACGGATATACACACCACCCAACCCCACAAAAAAATGCCCGCATCTCACGACACGGGCATTTTCTCAACCAGGTTACCGGCCTTTCACACAGACCCGATCACTTCACCACTTTCAAACTAGGCCGCCCGCTAGGACGCGGCGGCTCATCGTCGGGCGGCAGATCCTCATCCGCCTCGAACTCTTCCTCACCGTCCAACGGCACTTCCAGCTCGAATACCATTCCCTGGCCATTCTCCCGGGCATAGATTCCCAGGATGGAGGCAATCGGCACGTACAGCGTATGCGGCACCCCACCGAAGCGCCCCTCGAAACTGACCGCATCGTTGTCCATGTGCAAATGACGCACAGCGGCCGGCGATACGTTCAAGACAATTTGCCCGTCATTGGCAAAACCCTGCGGCACCTGTACCGACGGATACTCGGCATTGACCAGCATGTGCGGGGTGCAATCGTTGTCCACAATCCACTCGTAGAGCGCGCGGACCAGATAAGGTCGACTGGAGTTCATAGCGGCTCCCTAAGCCTTAGCGCATGTCACGTTCGACACCAGACAGACTCGCCTGGAAAGCCTCACGCGCAAATTGGCGCTCCATATAATCAAGCAACGGCTTGGCGGGCCGTGGCAGTTCGATACCCAGGATCGGCAAACGCCAGAGTATGGGCAATAGGCAGCAATCCACCAGACTTTGTTCCTCACTGAGGAAAAACGGCTTGTCGACAAACAGCGGCGACACGCCTGTCAGGCTTTCGCGCAATTCCTTGCGCGCCACGACACGCGCCGGCTCCTTGGTCCTGGAATCCAGGATCAGGTCCACCAACCCGCACCAGTCACGCTGGATGCGATGGATCAGCAAACGACTGTTGGCACGCGCGACCGGGTACACCGGCAGCAAAGGCGGATGCGGATAACGCTCATCCAGGTACTCCATCACCACGGTCGACTCCCACAGTGCCAGGTCACGATCGACCAGCGTGGGCAGGCTGCCGTAAGGGTTCACCTCGATCAGCTTCGGCGGCTGACGGCCCGCTTCGACGTAAATGATCTCGGCGCTGACACCCTTCTCGGCCAGTACGATACGTACCCGGTGGGAATAGTGGTCGGCGGGGTCGGAGTAACAGGCCAACCGATTGGTCACGCCCATGGCGATCCTCCTCGCTTGTTGAAATTATCGAAAAACGGAAAAACGAGCGCGCCCAGAGGGCGTCTCCCGTAACCACCTGGCCGACCAGGCTCGTTACACCTTCAGAGACGCCCTTGGGCGCGCACGATTAACAGCAACGGCTTACAGCTTTATCAATGCACGTCTTTCCAGTATTCACGCTTGAGCAGATAAGCGAATACGAAGAAGAACGCCAGGTACAGCAATACATACGTACCGATGCGCTGATGTTCCAGCTTCACCGGGTTGGCCGAGTAGGCCAGGAAGGTCACCAGGTTCTTGACCTTCTCGTCGAACTGCTCCGGGGTCAGGCTGCCGGAGTTCGGCACGATGGTCAGCTGGTCGCAGGCTTCATGGGTCAAAGCGGTGCCGGTCAGCGGATCATATTGCTTCTTGCCGTCCTCGACGATCTGAACCTGCTTGCAGCCTATCACCTGACGACCCTGCAGGCCGACCAGAACGTTCGGCATGCCGACGTTCGGGAAGACCTTGTTGTTCACGCCCCAAGGGCGCGCCGGGTCTTCATAGAACGAACGCAGATAGCCATAGAGCCAGTCGGTACCACGCACGCGCGCCACCAGGGTCAGGTCGGGCGGCGCCGCGCCGAACCAGGTCTTGGCATCCGCCGGCTGCATGCCGATGTTCATGTGGTCGCCCAGCTTGGCGCCGGTGAACACCAGCTTTTCAAGCATCAACTCATGGGGAATACCCAGGTCATCGGCCACGCGCTCGTAGCGCTGGAACTTGGCGCTGTGGCAGCCCATGCAATAGTTGGCGAAAGTACGGGCGCCGTCCTGCATGGCCGCTTTGTCGGAAACGTCGATGTCGACTTTTTCCAGCTCCGGACCACTCGATGTGGACGCAAAGGACAGAACAGGCAAAGCAGCAAGAATCAGTACAGAAAATAGCTTTTTCATCAGCCAGCCACCCTTTCCGGAACCGGTTTGGTCTTCTCGAGCCTGGTGTAGAACGGCATCAGAATGAAGTAGGCGAAGTACAGGAAGGTGCAGACCTGCGACAGCAGCGTCCGGCCCGGTGTCGGTGCCAGCACACCCAGCACGCCGAGGATCACGAACGAGATGCAGAACACCCAGAGCCAGATCTTGCTCAGCCAGCCCTTGTAGCGCATCGACTTGACGGGGCTGCGGTCCAGCCAGGGCAGGACGAACAGCACGGCAATCGCGGCGCCCATGGCAATTACGCCCAGCAGCTTGTCGGGAACCGCTCGCAGGATCGCGTAGAACGGGGTGAAGTACCAGACAGGGGCAATGTGCTCAGGGGTCTTGAAGGCGTTGGCCTGTTCGAAGTTCGGCTTCTCGAGGAAGTAGCCGCCCATTTCCGGGAAGAAGAACACGATCGAACAGAAGATGAACAGGAAGACCACCACGCCGACGATGTCTTTCACGGTGTAGTACGGGTGGAAGGCGATGCCATCCAGCGGTACGCCGTTCTCGTCCTTGTGTTTCTTGATGTCCACGCCATCGGGGTTGTTCGAGCCGACTTCATGCAACGCCAGGATGTGCAGCACCACCAGGCCGAGGATCACGATCGGCAAGGCCACGACGTGCAAGGCAAAGAAGCGGTTCAGGGTAATGCCCGAGATCAGGTAGTCACCGCGGATCCACTGGGTCAGGTCATCGCCGATGACCGGGATCGCACCGAACAGCGAGATGATCACCTGGGCGCCCCAGTAGGACATCTGGCCCCACGGCAGCAGGTAACCCATGAAGGCTTCGGCCATCAGCGCCAGGTAGATCAGCATGCCGAACACCCACACCAGCTCACGCGGCTTCTGGTACGAACCGTAGAGCAGGCCACGGAACATGTGCAGATAGACCACGATGAAAAACGCCGAGGCGCCGGTGGAGTGCAGCAGACGCAGAATCGAGCCGTACTCGACATCACGCATGATGTACTCGACGGAGGCAAACGCTTCCTCCGCCGACGGGGTGTAGCTCATGGTCAGCCAGACACCGGTAACGATCTGGTTGACCAGGACGAGCAAGGCCAGGGAGCCAAAAAAGTAGAAGAAGTTGAAATTCTTCGGCGCGTAATACTTGCTGAGATGGTCTTCCCACATCTTGGTCGCGGGAAAGCGCGCATCAAACCAGTCCATTAATTTGCTCATCACGCTTTCTCCGTATCGACGCCAACGACAATGATGTCGTCCGACTCATAGGAATGCGGGGGAACTGGCAGGTTCAGAGGTGCAGGCTGCGATTTGTAGACGCGACCGGCCAGGTCATAGTGGGAGCCGTGGCATGGGCAGAAATAACCACCGACCCAGTCTTTGCCCAGGTCGGCAGGCGCCACTTCGGGACGGAACGTTGGCGAGCAACCCAGGTGAGTGCAGATCCCGATCAGCAGCAGCACTTCCGGCTTGATCGAACGGGTTTCAGGGTTGACGTACTCCGGTTGGACCGAGTTCTTGGAAGAGGGATCGGACAGCTGGCCCTCGATCTTTTTCAGATTCCCCAGGATCTCCTCTGTACGGCGGACGATGAATACCGGCTGGCCGCGCCACTCAGCAATCATCTGCTGGCCTGGCTCGATCTTGCTGACATTCACTTTCACCGGTGCGCCTGCGGCTTTCGCCTTGGCACTGGGAAACCATGACCCCACGAACGGGACCGCAGCCCCCACCGCTCCTGCAGCACCCACCACGGATGTGGCTGCTACCAGGAAGCGACGCCGGCCTGCATTCACGCCGTCATTGCTCATTCAGTCCTCTCCCATCAGCTTTGTGGCCTGTTAAATCAGGCGTCTACTAAGTAAAAATCTGAACTTATAAAAATTTTGCCGAATGGTAATGAAAACCCCCAATTCTGACAAGGTAATTACCCAGCGGCCAAACCGCCAGGCCTTGTAGTATAGGGGCTCTACGAATGTGGCAAGTTGTCACAGAGCAATTATTTCGCGCATAAAAAAAACGCCCAGCTCCGTGAGGAACTGGGCGCCTTTTGAACGCGGAAGCGAAATTAACGCTTCGAGTACTGCGGACGCTTACGCGCTTTACGCAGACCGACTTTCTTACGTTCTACTTCGCGAGCATCGCGAGTTACGAAGCCAGCTTTACGCAGGGCGCTGCGCAGAGTTTCGTCGTAATCCATCAGGGCGCGAGTGATGCCGTGGCGGATTGCGCCAGCCTGGCCACTTACACCACCACCGATAACGGTGACGTAGATGTCGAACTTCTCGACGGTCTCGGTCAGTTCCAGCGGCTGACGAACTACCATGCGGGCAGTTTCGCGGCCGAAGAAGTTATCCAGGGAGCGGTTGTTGATGGAGATGTTGCCAGTACCCGGACGCAGGAAAACGCGTGCGGTTGCAGTCTTGCGACGGCCAGTGCCGTAATTTTGAGTCGCCGACATAATGAACTATTCCGTTAAAACTTCAGTTCTTGGGGCTGCTGAGCAGTATGAGGGTGAGCAGCGCCCGCATAAACCTTCAGCTTACGATACATGTCGCGACCCAGTGGGTTTTTAGGCAGCATGCCTTTAACCGCGGTCTCGATCACGCGCTCAGGGGCTTTGGCGATCAGCTTTTCGAAGTTGATCGACTTGATGCCGCCAGGAAAACCGGAGTGGGAGTAGTACATTTTGTCAGTGGTTTTAGCGCCAGTAACACGTACTTGCTCGGCATTGATCACGACGATGTAGTCACCGGTGTCAACGTGAGGGGTGTACTCAGGCTTGTGCTTGCCACGCAGACGGCTCGCGATTTCGGTGGCCAGACGACCCAGGGTCTGACCAGCAGCGTCGACGACAAACCAGTCGCGCTTTACTGTTTCCGGTTTAGCAGTAAAAGTTTTCATTCTTTATAGCCTCAGGGGCCGCCCTGTAAATTAGACGGCGGATCTTACTGAATAGTGCGTACTTTGACAAGTCAAAGGCAGCCGGATACAGACGCTTTCGGGGGCTCGGGTCGGCGCGTCCGTTCAACGGCAAGATTCTTCGGCGGCGGCGCATCACTTCCACTGCAGAAAGAGGTGCGCAATTATGCAGATTGCGAAAAATATTTCAACCTGCTTTTATGATTGTTTTGCCCAAGGAGTCCCTGATGGACTATCGCAAGCTAGGCCGTACCGATCTGAATGTCAGCGCCTTGTGTCTCGGAACCATGACCTGGGGCGAGCAGAACAGCGAGGCAGAGGCGTTCGCCCAGATTGAACGCGCCAAGGGTGCCGGGATCAATTTCCTCGACACCGCCGAGATGTACCCCGTGCCGCCGAAGGCCGAGACCTACGCCACCACCGAGCGTTATATCGGCAATTATTTCAAGAGCCGTGGCGACCGCGCCGACTGGATCCTGGCCAGCAAGATCGCCGGCCCGGGCAATACCATCGACTATATCCGCGACAAGAATCTCAAGCACAACCGCCGCCACATCGTCGAGGCGCTGGACGCCAGCCTCAAGCGCCTGCAGACCGACTGGATCGACCTGTACCAACTGCACTGGCCGGAGCGCAGCACCAATTTCTTTGGCCAATTGGGCTACACGCACAAGGCCGACGAGGATTTCACCCCTCTGGAGGAAACCCTCGAAGCCCTGGACGAACAGGTCCGCGCCGGCAAGATCCGCCATATAGGCCTGTCCAACGAGACGCCGTGGGGCACCATGAAATTCCTCGCCCTGGCCGAAGCCCGCGGTTGGCCTCGCGCGGTGTCGATCCAGAACCCGTACAACCTGCTCAATCGCAGCTTCGAAATCGGCTTGGCGGAAATCGCCATTCGCGAGCAATGCGGCCTGCTGGCCTATTCGCCCCTGGCGTTCGGTTTCCTGTCGGGCAAATACGAAAACGGCGCACGGCCCGCCAAGGGCCGCCTGACGCTGTACAGCCGCTTCATGCGTTACTTCAACCCGCAATCGGAAGCCGCCTGCAGCCGCTATGTGGCACTGGCCCGCGAACACGGCCTGGACCCGGCGCAGATGGCCCTGGCATTTGTTACCCAGCAGCCGTTCGTGACCAGCAACATCATCGGCGCCACCACGCTGGAGCAACTGGACAGCAACATCGCCAGCTTCGACCTCAAGCTGTCGGATGAAGTGCTGGCGGGAATCGAGGCGATTCACAAGGACCAGCCGAATCCGGCGCCTTGATCCATAGGCCCCATCGCGAGCAAGCTCGCTCCCACAAGGGTTCTTTGTCGATCACAAAATAATGATCAGACACAAACCCTGTGGGAGCGAGCTTGCTCGCGATAGCGGTCTAACTGTCCTAATGCATCAAAGCGACCGCGCAATAATCTCCTTCATGATTTCGTTGGTCCCCGCATAGATCCGCTGCACCCGCGCATCAGCCCACGCCCGGGCGACCGGATATTCCCACATGAAACCGTAGCCGCCATGCAACTGCACGCATTCGTCGAGCACCTTGCATTGCAGGTCGGTGCCCCAGTACTTGGCCATCGCCGCCGTCGGTACATCGAGCTTGCCCTGCAGATGAAGCTCCAGGCAGCGGTCGACAAAGACCCGGCCGATCTGGATCTCGGTGGCCATTTCCGCCAGTTTGAAGCGGGTGTTCTGGAAATCCGCGATGGATTTGCCGAACGCCTTGCGGTCACGGGTGTAATCCAGCGTCCATTGCAGCGCCGCTTCGGCCGAGGCCAGGCCACCGATGGCGACGGTCAGGCGCTCCTGAGGCAGTTCCTGCATCAGGTAGGCGAAGCCCATTCCGGCCTGGCCCAGCAGATTTTCCTTCGGCACGCGGACATCCTGGAAGAACAGCTCCGACGTGTCCTGGGCCTTCATTCCGACTTTCTCCAGGCGCTTGCCTTTTTCAAAGCCCGGCGTACCCGCCTCCACCAGGAACAGGCTAGTGCCTTTGGCCCCCGCCTTCGGGTCGGTCTTGGCGACGACAATAACCAGGTCGGCCAGGAAGCCATTGGTAATGAACGTCTTGGAGCCGTTGATCACGTATTCATCGCCGTCGAGCACTGCCGTGGTCTTCACGCCTTGCAGGTCGGAACCGGCGCCCGGCTCGGTCATGGCGATGGCCGTGACCATTTCGCCGGACACCAGTTTCGGCAGGTATTTATGCTTCAACGCTTCGCTGCCGTAATGCAGGATGTAAGGCGCGACGATATCGGAATGCAACGAGAAGCCGATCCCGGTCAGCCCCAGGCGGCCGATTTCCTCGATCACCACCGTGCTGTAGAGAAAATCCGCTTCCAGCCCGCCGTAGGCCTCCGGCAGATGCGAGCACAACATCCCCGCCTCCCCAGCCTTGTTCCAGAGTTGGCGATCGATGTGCCCCTGTTTTTCCCACTGGCTGTGGTACGGCACGGCTTCTTTTTCAAGGAAGGTTCGTACGGTGTCGCGAAACAACTCGTGCTCGGGACTGAACAGGGTTCTGGGGATCATGGCGCACCTTTGGTTATTGTTGGGTGTGGTTATCCGACAGAGCCTAAGCCTGCGGCGTATGAGAGGACACTGGACACATCCGACAAAAAATAAGACGATCCAGCCGTCTGGTGACCACTTTCCCCTATAAAAATAAAGATGAGTTATGTCCATGCACGCCTCCACGCCCTTGCGGCGCGTCAGCATCCTGGCAGTCGACCGGGTTTTCGCTTCCACCCTCATGCAGGCCAAGGATTTTTTCCACCTGGCCAGCCTGCGCTACGGCAAACAGCTTGGCCACGGCCTGACCCCAGCGTTCGAAACCCGGCTGGTCAGCCCTGACGGCAAGCCAGTCAACAGCTTCAGCGATGTGCTCATGCCGGTGGACGGTGGCCTCGAAAATACCGATGTGATCATCCTGCCGGCGTTCTGGGATGACTTTGCCACGCTCTGCCAACATTATCCCCAGGTCCTGCCCTGGCTGCGCGAACAACACGCTCGCGGTGCGGTGCTCTGCGGCGAAGCCACCGGAGTATTCTGGCTGGCCGAGGCCGGGCTGCTCGACGGCAAGGAAGCCACCACCTACTGGCGCTTCTTCAATGCCTTCAAGGAGCGTTTCCCTCAGGTGCACCTGAACCAGGACAAGCACCTGACCGACGCCGACAATCTGTTCTGCGCCGGCGGCACCACGTCGGCCTGCGACCTTTACATCTACTTGATCGAACGCTTCTGCGGCGCCAACGTCGCCCAGGCCGTGGCGCGGGACATCCTGTATGAAGTGCAACGCAACTATTCGCCGGGACGCATCGGCTTTGGCGGGCAGAAACTGCATCAGGACGTGATCATCCTGCAGATCCAGCAATGGCTGGAGGAGCATTTCGCCGACAAGTTCCGCTTCGAGGACGTCGCCCGGGAGCACGGCATGAGCATCCGCAATTTCATGCGCCGCTTCCAGACCGCCACCGGCGACAAGCCCTTGCACTACCTGCAACGCCTGCGGATAGAAACCGCCAAGGGCCTGCTGTCCGGGAGCCGCAAGAGCATCAAGACGATCAGCTATGAAGTCGGCTACGACGACGCGAGCTTTTTCGCACGACTGTTCCGGCAGCACACCGACCTGTCACCGAACCAGTACCGGCAGCAATTCCAGCAGGCGGCGTGAGCACGTCGCTGAACGCAAATTCCATTGTGGGAGCGAGCCTGCTCGCGAAGGCGGTGTGTCAGCTTGCAGGGTTGCTGAACAGGCTCGCCTCTTCGCGAGCAGGCTCGCTCCTACTTTTGATTTCCGCTCATTCATCTTGGGAGATGCCCTACAAACCACACGGAAACGGCTGACTTACGCTCCACGCCCGTTTCGCCTCTTATAAACACGCCATTAAACAGCGTGAATAAAAATAAAAAGAGGTTTCTTGAATGAGCGAGCCAACCAGTCCTGTCCGCGTAGCGGTTGTGCAATTCGACCCTCAGGTCGGCGTAAGGAATCATGAGCAGAACCTGCATCACAGCCTTGCGCTGGCGTTGGAGGCGGTAAACGGCGGAGCGAATCTCATCGTTCTGCCCGAGCTGTCAAATACCGGTTATTTTTTCAGCAACCGACAGGATGCGTTCGAACACTCCGAATTGGTCCCTAACGGGCCGAGCGTGCAGGCCTGGAAGGACTTCGCCCGCCAGCACAAGATTTACCTGGTGGCCGGCTTGACAGAGCGCGAGGGCATGCGGCTTTTCAACACCGGTGTTCTGTTGGGGCCAGACGGTTTTATTGGCAAGTACCGAAAGGCCCATTTGTGGAACCTGGAGAAACTCTGGTTCACACCAGGGGACCTGGGTTTTCCAGTGTTCGAAACCCCGATAGGCCGCATCGGAATGCTGATCTGCTGGGACATCTGGTTTCCGGAAGTGCCGCGAATCCTGACCCAGCAAGGCGCGGACATCATCTGCAGCCTGAATAACTGGGTCTGGACGCCCCCACCGCTGTTTGATGACGCAGGCAAGTGCATGGCGTCATATCTGACCATGACGGCGGCACACGTCAATAACGTGTTCATTGCGGCGGCAAGCCGCATCGGCGAAGAACGCGGTGCCCGCTATCTGGGCTGCTCGCTGATCGCGGGTACTAACGGTTGGCCGATTGGCGCGGTGGCCTCCGCCGACCAGCAGGAAGTGCTGTTCGCCGACATCGACCTGACCAGTTCCCGTAGCGCCGCCATCTGGAACAACCTGAACGACCTGCACCGTGATCGGCGTTCGGATCTCTACGATCCGATGCTTGGTTATACCCAGCACCCTCTCCTGCCGCGCTGAGGGGGTTTATCCAATGGAATCCACAAACGAAAAACGTCAACGCCGGCATACCGCTCGTTCACCGCTGGATCTTGCAGTGATCCTGTTGATGCTCGGCGCGCTGTCGCTGGTCTTCTGGCTTTCTTTCATGAGCCTCGCCTCCTGGCCCGACTACGGCCACATGGTGTCGAATTTGCCACAGCCAACCTCATGGCTACGCTGGGTGGTGGGAGACATCAGCGAGGTCGCCTTTTATAAGCATGAATTTGCATCCATCGGACTGCTGGCGGGTGCATACCTGGCATACCGGGCCAATGAAACGGGAAAGGCCTGGCAAGGTTTTTCCATCTGCTACGGCAGCGGCCTGTGGCCGTGGGTCGTCGCCAGCTCACTGCTTGGGCTCCTGCTCAGCAACCTGTTATGGGGCTGGACCGTTACGGCCACCGCCTGGCAACCGACCTTTGCCGCATTCGTTTCATTGCCGGCGGCGATGGTGCTGATGTTTGGCGGTGGCTGGAAAGTGGCGATCAATGGCGCAGTCATGGGTGCATTGCTGGTCACCCCGGCGTGCTTGTTGCTGGTCAATTACGTCTGCAATCCACTGGGTTTGCCGGCAGTGATCGGCAACGTCTCGGGGATGGCTGTCGCCAGCGTCATGGCATTCCTGCTCTGTCGTTATGTGCCAAGCCTGGTGAGCTCGCAGGTCTCAATGAAACCATCCGAAACGCCATCAAGGCCCACGCCCAGCCGTGCACCCGACTACGGTGTCGTCTGGAGCCTGCGCCGAGTCTTGGCGGATTTCTCCGAAGCGCCGTTCTTCGGCAATGAGTGGGCCAGCCTTGGGCTCATATCGGGCGCCTTGCTGGCCTATGCCTTGAACCCGATGAGCCCGGTCTACGGCTCGGGCTTGCTGCCGCAACTGATCGGTGCGCAAGCGCTGACCTCGGCCTTGGGCGTGATGATCTGGCGTCGACAGTGGAGGTTGCGAGGCTGGTATCCCACTTATATCCCGCTGGTATCGGTCGTGCCTGCCGCGGTTCTGACCTACGGCGGCAGTTGGCCGGTGATTGTCTCCAGCGCCTTGCTAGGTGCATTTGTGGCGCCGCCACTGGCGTGTGCGATTGCCAAAAGGCTACCCACCGACATGCACGGATTTATTGCGAATGTCCTGTCCATGGCCATCAGTACCTTGCTCATCATTCCGCTTATCGGACGCCTGATAACCAACTGAGCCGCCCCCTTCCACGGCTGCATCTCGACCGGTAGGCGGTTGCAGCCATTTTTTGCAAGCACGCGAGGTATCACATGGACTTGCCCAACCTGAGCATCGCTTCACTCGGCGGCACCGTGAGCATGCAGGCCCGGGTCTTCGGAGAAGGAGTGGTCCCGACCGTCAGCGGCGCAACCCTGCTGGCTTCGGTACCCGAATTGAGAACCCTGGCCCGCGTCACTGTCGAAACGCTCCAACTGTTGCCCAGCGCCTCATTGAGTTTCGAGCATTTATTGAGTGTCCTGCGCTGGGCGAACACTCAGATCGAGCTAGGTGCGGTGGCGGTTGTCCTCACTCAGGGCACCGACACGCTGGAGGAATCCGCCGCATTTTTCGATCTCTTGTGGGACCACGACGAACCTCTGGTGCTTACTGGAGCGATGCGTTCCGCAGCCCAGACAGGCGCCGACGGACCGGGCAATCTGCTGGATGCCTGCCAGGTCGGCTTGGCCGAGAGCAGTTGGCGACGTGGTGTTCAGGTGGTCATGAACGGACAGATTCATTCGGCGCAGGCAGTTCGCAAAACCGATTCGATGGCACTGCAGGCTTTTTCTTCGCCCGTCGTAGGCCCGGCAGGCCTGTTACTGGAAGGTGACGTTCACTATTTCCACCCTCCACGCCAGCGCCACGTCTTGCCGTTGCCACAGCGCTCGACGCACAAGGTTGCGCTATTACAAGCGTCGCTGTCTGCCGACAGCCTGTTGCTGGAGAACGTTCTCGCGCTGGGTTACGACGGGCTGATGATCGCCGGTTTCGGCGCAGGGCACGTTTCTGAAACCTGGGCTGGAAAAATTGACGCCATTGCCAGAAAAATCCCGGTCATTGTTGCGACTCGCTGCGATTGCGGCCCAACGGCTCGCTCGACTTACGGCTTCAAGGGCGGCGAGATGGATCTGGCTAAAAGGGGTGCTTCGATGGCCGGTTTTGTCTGCCCACGAAAATCGAGGATTCTCTTATGGCTGCTGCTCGGTTGCCAGCGACAAGATGACCTGGCTCGCTATCTGAGGCTTTTGCAGTATTGAGGTTGCCTAGACGGATCGGCGGGGGCTGCTGCGCAGCCCAGCGGGAGCAAGCTCCCTCGCCACGGGTTTGTGCTGCAGTTGTATTACGGTTTATGCGCCCGCGACAGGAATTCGTGGGATTGCATCTCCAGCAGGCGACTGAGGGTCCGCTGGAATTCGAAGTTCAGGCGACCGCCGGTATAGAGGTCCTTGAGCTCGACTTCAGCCGAGATGATCAGCTTCACGTTGCGGTCGTAGAATTCGTCGACCATGTTGATGAAACGGCGGGCGATGTCATCGGTGGTGACGCTCATCTGCTCGACGCCGCTGAGCAGCACGGCATGGAAGATCTTGCCCAGCTCGATGTAGTCGTTCTGGCTGCGGGGGCCGTCGCACAGTTCACGGAAGTCGAACCAGGCCACGTCGTCGCAGGTGCGGATCGCACGGATTTCGCGGTTCTCGATGATCAATACATCGTTTTCAACCGCCTGGGTGCATTCCGGCGTCAGGGCGCGGAAGCTCTTGCGCAGGCTTTCTTCAGCGGCGGCATCCAGCGGGAAATGGAACAACTCCGCTTGTTCGAGGTGACGCAGGCGATAGTCCACGCCGCTGTCGACATTGACGATTTCGGTGTGCTCCTTGATCAGCTTGATCGCCGGCAGGAAGCGCGCCCGTTGCAGACCGTCCTTGTAAAGGCCGTCGGGGACGATGTTCGAGGTGGCGACCAGGGTCACGCCGTTCTTGAACAGTTCTTCCATCAGCGTGCCAAGGATCATGGCGTCGGTGATGTCGGAAACGAAAAACTCATCGAAGCAGATCACCCGCGTCTCGGCGGCGAAGCGCTTGGCGATGAGGGTCAGCGGGTTCTTTTCGCCACCCAGGGTCTTCATTTCCTCGTGCACGCGCTTCATGAAGCGGTGAAAGTGCGTCCGGGTCTTTTCCTTGAAGGGCAACGCTTCGAAGAAGGTGTCCACCAGGTAAGTCTTGCCACGGCCGACGCCACCCCAGAAGTACAGGCCCTTGACCGGTGTCTGGTCCTTTTTGCCGAACAGTTTGCCCAACAAGCCCGGCTTGTTGTTCGACGCGGCAACCAGGTCGTCGTACAGGCGCTGCAAATGCCGCACGGCCGTTTCCTGGGCTGCGTCGTGGAAGAATTCCGGGCGTTTCAGATCAGCTTGATATCGTTCTAGGGGCGTCATATTCGTTAGCAAGGCAACAAAAACGGGCCGTCACTGTAGCGATGGCCCAGAGGAATGGCAATCGGCCCTTATTCGGGCCGATGGTCGGGAACGCCTTCAATCAATCCTGGGCAGGCGTCAGTGCCACGCGCAACGCATCGATGGCCGCGTCTCGGGCGCTACTGTCGGCAAAGGCCGGGCTGTGGGCCACGCATTCGCCGTCGAGCCAGACGCTGAAACTCAGTTCATCGCTGCGCACGTCCAAGGGCTGGCCGGATTGCAACTGCTTGGTCACCTGGCCAGCGGTCTTGCCGTCGGCGAAGTTGTTCGAAAGCAACAACTGCTCGCCATCGGCAGAAAGCAGGCGGAAGCGGAAACTGCCGTCATCGTCGCGGAAGCTGACGAAGCGCGCAGCCTTGGCCGCTTTCTTTTTGGTCTGCGTTGCCACTTGCACCTGGCTGACGAAGGACCGCAGGCCAACTGCCTCGCGCAGTTCATTGAGAAACGGCGTTGCTACGGCCCGGGCTTTTTTCGCGCCCAGTTGCAGGATGTCTTCAAGGTCCGCCGGGCGTTCGATCAACTGGTGGTACCGCTCGCGCGCTTCACCCAACTGGTCGTCGAGCAGTTGGAACAGACGACTCTTCGCCTCGCCCCAACCCAGGCCTTGCAGCAGTTCGCTACGGAACGCGGCGGACTGCTCGGCAGTGGCGAAGGCCTGGAACAGCGTGAACAGGTGCGAGTTGTCCGGGTCCTTGGCTTCGCCCGGCGCGCGCGAGTCGGTGACGATCCGCGAGATCGCGTCCTTCATGTCCTTGGCGCTGCTGAACAACGGAATGGTGTTGTCGTAGCTCTTGGACATCTTGCGGCCATCGAGGCCCGGCAGCGTGGCGACGCTTTCCTCGATCAGCGCCTCAGGCATGGTGAAGAACTCCTTGCCCTTGCCGAACAGGTGGTTGAAGCGCTGACCGATGTCCCGCGCCATTTCCACGTGCTGGATCTGGTCGCGACCGACCGGCACCTTGTGGGCGTTGAACATCAGGATGTCGGCCGCCATGAGGATCGGGTAACTGTAGAGGCCCATGGTGACGCCGGCGTCCGGGTCTTCGCCGGTCTCGACGTTCTTGTCCACCGACGCCTTATAGGCGTGGGCACGGTTGAGCAGGCCCTTGGCGGCGACGCAGGTCAGCAGCCAGGTCAGTTCCGGGATTTCGGGGATATCGGACTGGCGATAGAACGTCACGCGGTCCACATCCAGGCCACCGGCCAGCCAGGTCGCGGCGATTTCCAGGCGCGAGCGCTGGATGCGCAGCGGGTCATCACATTTGATCAGGGCGTGGTAATCGGCCAGGAAATAGAACGAATCGGCATTGCTTTCGCGGCTGGCGAGGATCGCCGGACGGATGGCGCCGGCGTAGTTGCCCAGGTGCGGGGTGCCGGTGGTGGTGATGCCGGTCAGGATACGGGTACGAGTCGTCATGGGTTATCGCTTGTCAGACTGCTATCAATTCGAGAGGCGCGGCAGGAGCAGATCCTTGAGATCAGTCAGCTTGCCATGAAAAAAGTGTCCGCATTCTGCCACTTTCAGCAGCTCATGGGGGCGCTGGAGCGCGTCGGACCATGTGTAGACAAGTTGGGGATCGACCACTTCGTCGGTTTCCGGCTGGATCACGGTCAATTCGCCGCCGGTCGGCAGGGGCGCTTGTGCATCCAGGCGCATTACCGCCGGAGCAACCATGAACAGGTGCTTGAGCGCCTGGCCTTGGGCTTCCAGGCGTCCGCCAAGGGTGGCGGCGACGAAGCCGCCGAAGGAAAAACCGAACAGGGTCAGGGGCAACTGCGGGTATTTTTCCAGCAACCAGGCGGCCGCGGCCTGGGCATCGTCCACTTCGCCGGTGCCCATGTCATGGCTGCCGGCACTGGCGCCGACGCCGCGATAATTGAAACGCAACGTAACCAGGCCAGCGTCGCGGGCGGTGCGCTGCAGGGTCGAGACCACTTTGTTG
Organism: Pseudomonas sp. Z1-29; assembly: GCF_051131995.1. Taxonomy (NCBI): domain Bacteria; kingdom Pseudomonadati; phylum Pseudomonadota; class Gammaproteobacteria; order Pseudomonadales; family Pseudomonadaceae; genus Pseudomonas; species Pseudomonas sp. Z1-29. The sequence continues at coordinate 4,949,920 of NZ_CP071645.1, forward strand.
AGCATGGTCCCGCCCTGTACCGGGTTGGGGTGGCAGATCAGCGCCAGGCCACGGGGCGCTTCGCTGTCCAGGTACAAGGCTTCCAGTTGACCGACCGGGCCATCGATGACTACAGGGGTTTCGCGCATAAGCAAGGGAAAGAACTCCGTGACCCCGAATAGGGTCGACTCGTCTAGCTAAAAGTCTGTGCCTGGCATGATTGCGATGTTCTTCGCGGTATACAGCGCAGGTCCGAGCCGTTAACGTAAAGCAAAGCCGTTTATAGAGGAAGGACTCGTGGAACACTCGCTCTTAGTTTGGCTGTTGCCGACTCTTGCCCTGGTTGCCGGTGTCGCCATTGGTTTCCTGATTGCCCGACTGCTGCCTAACGCGGTGCCCAACAGCACCCAACGTCAGCTCGACGACATCCAGGAACGTTTCGACAGTTACCAGAATGAAGTGGTCACCCACTTCAACAGCACCGCTTCCCTGGTGAAAAAGCTCACCCAGAGCTACCAGGAAGTCCAGGATCATCTGTCCGAGGGCGCCAACCGCCTGGCCCTGGACGAGCAGACGCGCCAGCGCCTGCTGGCCGCCCTGCAAGCCGACACGGCGCAGACGCCACGGGAGCGCCTGACCCCGCCCAAAGGGATCCAGGAACCGCCACGGGACTACGCCCCCAAGGCCCCGAACTCCCCGGGGATGCTGGATGAGCATTACGGTTTGAAGAAGTAATTTCCAGCAACACCAAAAAGCCCGCCCGATCGCATGATCGGGCGGGCTTTTTATTGCTTCCAATTCCCCCTATTCAATTTTGACCACCTGTGGCGAGGGAGCTTGCTCCCGCTGGGTCGCGAAGCGGCCCTTATAGCAGCGAACTCGATTTTCCTGGCACACCGAGTTGCCTGGTTTTGGGGCCGCTTCGCAGCCCAGCGGGAGCAAGCTCCCTCGCCACGGGCTACAGGGTCCTGAAGTATTATGTACTCAGCTCAAGCCAACACTTCCTCCGCCACCTGGTCGATGGCCCCTTTGGTGATGTCGACGATCAGGTCGGCATCTTCGCGGGTCAGGATCAGCGGCGGAGCGAAGCCCAGGATGTCGCCGTGGGGCATGGCGCGGGCGATCATTCCGCGTTCCAGGCAGGCGGCCGAGACCTTGGGGCCGACCTTGAGTGCCGGGTCGAACGCCGTACGCTGTTCACGATCGGCCATGAACTCCACCGCCGCCAGCATGCCGTCACCGCGCACTTCGCCCACCAGCGGATGGCCTTCGAGGGTTTCGCGCAAACGCCGGTTGAGGTAACCACCGACGTCTTCGGCGTTGGCCATGAGGTTTTCCCTTTCGAGGATATCCAGGTTGGCCAGGGCCGCCGCCGCGCAGATCGGGTGTCCGGAGTAAGTCCAGCCATGGCCCATCGCACCTTCGGCCTGGGAGGCTTTTTCGATCACGCTCCAGACCTTTTCACCGATGATCACCGCCGACAACGGCGCGTAGGCGCTGGTCAGTCCCTTGGCCGTGGTGATCAGGTCCGGCTGCATGCCATAGCGCTGGCTGCCCATCTTCGAACCCAGGCGACCAAACGCGCAGACCACCTCATCGGCGATCAACAGCACGTCGTATCTGTTCAGCACGGCCTGGATCGCAGCCCAATAACCGGCGGGCGGAACGATGATGCCACCGGTGCCCATCACCGGTTCGCCGATGAACGCCGCCACCGTGTCCGGGCCCTCGGCGAGGATCATTTTTTCCAGTTCATCGGCGCAATAACGCACGAACGTTGCTTCGTCCATGCCCGCCGGGGCCTTGCGATACCAGTGCGGACACACGGTGTGCTTGACCCCTTCGGCCGGCAGGTCGAAATGCTGGTGGAACGCCGGCAGCCCGGTCAGGCTGCCGGTCATGATGCCCGAGCCATGGTAGCCACGATCACGGGAGATGATTTTTTTCTTCTGCGGCCGGCCCAGTACGTTGTTGTAATAACGCACCAGTTTGATCTGGGTTTCGTTGGCATCGGAGCCGGACAGCCCGTAATAGACCTTCTTCATCCCCGTCGGCGCCCAGTCCATGATGCGGCTGGACAGTTCGATGATCGCCTCGCTCGAATGACCGACATAGGTGTGGTAGTAGGCCAGTTCCTTGGCCTGTTTGTAGATGGCATCGGCCACTTCGGTACGGCCATAACCAATGTTCACGCAATAGAGCCCGGCGAAAGCGTCGATGAAATCACGCCCCTCGTGATCGCGTATGCGAATGCCCGACGCGCTCTTGATGATGCGCCCCTTGAGCGCCCCGCTGGCGTGGTCGTGGGCGTGGGTCGAGGGGTGCATGAAATGCGCACGGTCTTGTTCGAACAGCGTGTTGAGTTCTTGGCTCATGCGGGCTCTCCTGGGAATTGGCCTTGATGGTGCAGGCAAAAGTATTTGGTTTCGACGAAGGGCTCGAAGCCCTCGGTGCCGCCCTCGCGGCCGAGGCCCGAGGCTTTCATGCCGCCGAAGGGAATCGGATGACCGGTGAACTTGACGCCGTTGACGGCGACCATGGCGTGGTCGAGACGACGGATCAGTGGGTAAATGACATCCAGGCGATTGGAGCAAATATAGGCGGCCAGTCCGTATTCGGTGTCGTTGGCCAGTTCGATGGCTTCGTCCAGGGTGTCGAACGGCATCACCCCGGCGATGGGCGCGAAGTTCTCTTCACGGTAGATGCGCATTTTTGGCGTGACGTCGGCCAGCACGGTCGGTTGATAGAACAACCCGCCCAGAGCATGGGCCTCGCCACCGGCCAGGCGTTGGGCGCCAAGGGCCAGCGCATCGGCGACGCGGTCGGCGGTCGCATCGAGCGCCGCCTGATGCATCAACGGCCCGACATCCACCGCCTGCTCCTGTTGATCAACCAGCGCCGGCCCGACCCGCAAGGCACGCACCGCGGTGGCGAAACGACTGAGAAACGCCTGATACACCGGGCGCTGCACCAGGATCCGGTTGGCCGCGCAGCAATCCTGACCCGAGGTCTGGAATTTCGCCTCGACAGCGACTTTGACTGCCAAGGCCAGGTCGGCATCGGCGCAGACAATGAAAGGCGCATTGCCGCCCAGCTCCAGCGCGACCTTTTTCACGTCATGGGCCGCTGCTTGCAGCACCAGTTTGCCGACCCGGGTCGAGCCGGTGAAACTCACCGAACGCACGCGGCGGTCCTTGACCAGGGTCTCCATGGTCATTTGCGGCTCGCCCAATACCACGTTGAAGACACCGGCAGGAAAGCCCGCTTCCTCGGCCAGTTGCGCCAGGGCCAACGCTGAGTAAGGCGTTTCATGGGCCGGCTTGACCACCACGGTGCATCCGGCTGCCAGCGCGGCAGCGGCCTTGCGGGTGATCATCGCCGAGGGGAAGTTCCAGGGTGTGAGCAGCGCGCAGACGCCCACTGGTTCCTTGACCGTGCCCAAATGAGCGTTCGGGATATGACTGGGAATGTTCTGGCCGTAGAGGCGCCGGGCCTCCTCGGCGAACCACGGGATGAAACTTGCGGCATAGGCGATTTCGCCACGGGACTCGGCCAGCGGCTTGCCCTGCTCCAGGCTGAGAATTCGCGCGAGGTCCTCGCTGTGCTCGCTGATCAACGCCGCCCAGCGCCGCAGCATCGCGCCGCGAATCTCCAGGCTCTGCTCGCGCCATGCGGGGAACGCGCGATGCGCCGCGTCCACCGCCGCGACGATCTGAGGTTGATCGAGCATCGGCACATGGCCGATAACCGTGCGGGTTGCTGGATTCTGCACCGCGATGCTCTGGCCGCTGTCGCTGTGGACCCAATGGCCATCGATATAGCAAAGCGCTTTGAACAGCAGCGGGTGTTGATAAGGCATGACGTTCACTCCAGACCGTTTGCGTGAATCCATGCTAGGGCTGCTGCGCTTTTGTTATCGGCTGTTTGCACGGGCCCAGACCTTGATTTTTTTCTGGAAATACCCTGCCGGAAAATGTTTTCTGCGGTGTTCAGGATGACGGTGTGAGCTCCGCCGGCAAGGCGCCGACGGTCTTGATGGTCTTGGTGACGATGTAGGTGAAGTAGCGTTCGATGCCGAGGTCTTCAAGCAACAGTTGATCGACGAAACGCTGATACGAATCGACGTCCGGCGCCTGGATCATCGCCAGGTAATCCACACCGCCGCCGGTGGCGTAGCAGAACACCACTTCGGGCGCGGCGAGCAGGCGTTGCTCGAAACGGCGCATGTCCTGGGCGGTGTGCCGGGCCAGGGTGATTTCCACCAGTACCTGCTGGCGCTTGAACACCGCGCCCCAGTCGATCTGCGCCCGGTAGCCGATGATCAGCCCCGCCGCCTCGAGTTTGCGCACCCGCTCCCAGGCCGGCGTCACTGAAAGATTGATCGCCTCGGCGAGGCTCGACTTGGTGATCCGCCCGTCCTCGGCGAGGATCTGCAGGATTTTCAGGTCATAGCGATCGAGCTTGTGCATGGGCCGGGCTCTCCAGGCAAATCAGAAAATCATACCGTCCCCTGTGGCGAGGGAGCTTGCTCCCGCTCGGCTGCGAAGCAGTCGTCGCTTTTGGCCTGAAGATCAGGGCCGCTGCGCGCCCCAGCGGGAGCAAGCTCCCTCGCCACAGGGTGTGTATGTGTCAGTTGAGGGGTATCAAGCCAACACATCCGCAATCACCACCAGCGTATCGCCACACTGCACCAGCCCGGGAAAGTGCCGCGCCGCCAGCAGGCCGCTGCGGGCGACGCGGTATTCAACCGGGGCGACGCCGCTGCGGGTGGCGTCGTGGATGCGCGCCACCACTTCTCCCTGGTTCACGCTTTCGCCGAGGTCGCGACACATTTCCAGCAAGCCGTCATGCTCGCTGGCGACGAAGCAACTGGCGTCCGGCATGTCGAGCATCACCGACGGCTGCAACTCGATCGAACCCCGCAGGATGCCGGCGTGGATCAACAGGTTGCGCACCCCGCGCTCGGCAATCGCCACGCTGCGGGCGGTGGACGAACCGCCGCCGCCCAGCTCGGTAGTAACAAACACCTTGCCCTGGGACTCGGCCGCCGTGTCGTACATCGACCCGGCATCCAGCTCCAGCATGCGCATGCAATACGGCGCGTTGAACGCCAGCATCGCGGCCTCGCAACGCGCCTGTTGCTGTTTGTCCGGCAATACGTGGCAGGCGGCGAATGGCAGGAAATCCAGGGTTCGCCCCCCGGAATGAATGTCCAGCACAATGTCAGCCAACGGCAGCAGGGTGCGGTTAAAATAGTCGGCGATTTTCTCGGTGACGGTGCCGTCCGGCTTGCCGGGAAAACTGCGGTTCAGGTTGCCTTTGTCGATGGGCGAAGTCCGGCGTCCGGCACGGAACGCCGGGGTGTTCATGAACGGCACGATGATGATCCGCCCGCTGACGTCTTCGGCGCTCAACTGCTGGGCCAGTTTGCTCAGGGCCACCGGGCCTTCGTATTCGTCGCCGTGGTTGCCACCGCTGAGCAGCGCGGTCGGGCCGCTGCCGCGCTGGATCACGGTGATGGGGATCATTACCGCGCCCCATGCCGAATCGTCCCGCGAATACGGCAACTTGAGAAAACCGTGCTGCACACCCTCGCGGCTGAAGTCGACCGTGGCGCTGATGGGATTGCTGGGCAATTCGCGCATGGCTCAATCCTTCACGAACAGTTGACGGGGCACGTTGCACAGCGTCTCGACGCCGGTCTCGGTGATCAGGATGCTCTCGGTGATTTCCAGGCCCCAATCGTCCATCCACAGCCCCGGCATGAAGTGGAAGGTCATGCCCGGCTGCAACACGCTGTTGTCGCCGGGGCGCAGGCTCATGGTGCGCTCGCCCCAATCCGGCGGATAACTGATGCCGATGGGGTAGCCGCAACGGCTGTCCTTGTGGATGCCGAACTTTTCCAGCACCTTGAAAAACGCCACGGCAATGTCGCCGGTGGTGTTGCCCGGCTTGGCCGCGTCCAGGCCAGCGGCGATGCCCTCGACCACGGCTTTTTCGCCGTCGAGGAAATGCTGCGGCGGCTTGCCCAGGTAAATGGTGCGCGACAGCGGGCAGTGGTAACGCTTGTAGCAGCCGGCGATTTCAAAGAAGGTGCCAGCGCCTTTTTCGAACGGCGAATCATCCCAGGTCAGGTGCGGTGCGCTGGCGTCGGCACCGGTGGGCAGCAGCGGCACGATGGCCGGGTAATCGCCGCCATGGCCGTCGGCACCGAGGATGCCGCTGCTGTAGATCTCAGCCACCAGTTCGTTCTTGCGCATGCCCGGCTCGATGCGTTCGAGGATCCGGCTGTGCATGTTCTCGACGATGCGTGCGGCGATGCGCATGTAGGCGATTTCCTGCGGCGACTTGACCGCACGCTGCCAGTTCACCAGGCCCACCGCGTCCACCAGCTTCGCCTCGGGCAGGTGCTTTTGCAGCGACAGGTACGCGGCGGCGCTGAAGTAGTAGTTGTCCATTTCCACGCCGATGCTCAGCGCGCCCCAACCACGGGCAATGATCACCTCGCGGGACAGGTAGTCCATGGGATGACGCTCGCGAGACTGCACGTAAATGTCCGGGTAGCCGACGATGTTATCGGCCTGCATGAACACCGTGCGCTTCGCCCCGTTGGCATCCTGGCCACGCCCGAACCACACCGGCTCGCCGTCCAGCGCCAGCAGCACGCACTGGTGCACATAGAACGACCAACCGTCATAGCCGGTGAGCCAGGCCATGTTCGACGGATCGGTGACCAGCAACAGCTCCAGGCCCTGGACCTGCATCGCCGCGCGAACCTTTGCCAGGCGCTGGGCGTATTCCTCCCGCTGGAACGGAAGATTGACGACTATCTCTGACATCCACCTGCCCTCTGTTCAATGACACGAATAAACAAATCGATTCAACGACCGAACGCGAAACCCTTGCCTGCCGCCCTCGCCCGCTCGAACGCCAGATTGGCGATGGCGGTGTCCTGGGCGCCGGTGCCGGTCAGGTCGCAAAGCGTTACCTGCGTTGCATCGGAGCGCCCGGGCTGCTGGCCCGCCAGCACTTGCCCGAGTTCCATCAAATCGTCACGGACAAAGCCGGCCGCCAAGGCATGGTGCAGTTCGCCGAGCACGCGGGTCTGGCTGAGGCGATCGGCGACATAGCAGTCGACGGCTGCCAGGGCCTGTGGGGAAATTTCGTTCTTGTGCTCCGCGTCCGAGCCCATCGCGGTGATGTGCAGGCCAGGGTGCAAGTGGCGGGGCTCGATCAGCGGCTCGCGGCTGGGCGTGCAGGTGATCGCGATATCCACGCCCTCCAGGGCAGCGTCAATGGAGCTGCAGGGCGTGACGGCAAGTCCGCTGTCACGGGCCAGTCCATCACTGAACGCCTTGGCCTTTTGCGCATCCCGCGCCCAGACCCGCACCTCGTCGATCGGCCGCACCAGGCGCAGCGCCTGAAGCTGCAACGCCGCCTGCTCGCCGGCCCCGATCAACGCCACGCTGCGGCTTTGCTCGCGAGACAGGCAACGCGCCGCCACCGCCCCGGCCGCGGCGGTGCGCACGGCGGTGAGGTAGCCATTGTCGAGCAGCAGCGCCTCCAGTAGACCGGTACGCGCCGAGAGCAGCATCATCATGCCGTTGAGGCTGGGCAGGCCGAGCTTGGGGTTGTCGAAGAAACCCGGACTGACCTTGATGGCGAAGCGCTCCAGGCCCGGCAGGTAAGCGGTCTTCACATCCACTTCGCCGTTGTGCTCGGGAATGTCCAGCCGCAGGATCGGCGGCATCGCCACGGCCGCGGTGGCCAGCAGCACGAAGGCCTGCTCGATGGCGTCGATGCTGGCCAGGTCGAGGGCCACGCAACTGCGCAGGTCGGCCTCGCTCAATAGGGTGACTTCACTCATGACAGGCTCCGTTAACGGGTTATCAGGCGTTGGCGCCGGCGATCACGCGGGCATGTTGTTCGGTGTCGACGTTGCGCCCGCTGACCACCACCACGATCGGTCCGCGCGGTTCGACCAGGCCGTCGAGCAACGCCGCGATGCCCACCACGGCGGCACCTTCGAGCACCAGGCGTTCGTGGTGATAGGCGTGGCGCAGGGCATTGGCGATCGAAGCTTCCGAGAGCAGGTGCACGTCATCGGCCAACTGCCGGGTCATGGCGAAGGTGTAGCGGTTGTCCAGGCCGATGCCGCCGCCAAGAGAGTCCGCCAGGGTCGGCAGCTCTTCGACTTCCAGCGGCCGGCCGGCGGCGAGGCTGGCATGCATCGCGGCGCCTCGCGCCATGCTGATGCCGTGGACTTGAATGGCTGGATTGGCGCTTTTCAGGGCCAGGCCCACACCGGCAAACAGGCCGCCGCCGGACAATGGCACCAGCACCTGGGCCACATCCGCTTGCTGTTCGAGGATCTCCAGGCCAAGGGTGCCCTGGCCGGCGATGATTGCGGGATGATCGAACGGCGGCAGGAAGGTCGCGCCCTGCTCGCGGGCGATGCGCTCGGCCTCGCGCTGGGCGTCGTCCTGGGACTGGCCGACAATGCACACCTCGGCGCCCAGATCGCGGATCGCCTGCACTTTGTTGGCCGGCACGAGGTTCGACAGGCAGACAATCGCCTTGACCCCTTGTTGCGATGCGGCATGGGCCAGTGCCCGACCATGGTTACCGGTCGAGGCCGTCACCACGCCTGACGCCTTCTGCTCCGGGCTGAGTTGCGCCACGGCATTGCTGGCGCCACGCAGCTTGAAGCTGCCGGTGATTTGCAGGGATTCCAACTTGAGGTATACGGGCACGCCGATCAATCGCGACAGGCTGGCGGAGTACTCCATGGGCGTGCGCCGCACCAGCGACTCGATGCGCTGGCGAGCGAGGTAGATGTCCTGAAGCTGCAACCCTGTCATGACCGCGTCCCGAGCCGATGTGTTGGGCGCAGTCTAAGAGGGCCGGATTGTGCTGATGAATGTACTAGGGCAATTTAGTGATGAAGTTCCAAAGTCACTACAAATCCCTGTGGGAGCGAGCCTGCTCGCGAAAGCGGTCTACCCGTCACATCAATGCTGGATGTGCTGCCGCCTTCGCGAGCAGGCTCGCTCCCACAGGATTTTTGTTCGCGTTATCAAAAATCATGAATCTGCGGATACTGGTTGAAGATCTGCCGCATGCCGATCAATGCATGGCGCATTTCTTCATCGCTGCATTCGGCGCCAACGCAGACCCGCACCGCCCGTGGCCGCGGTGTGCCGCGCACGGTGAACGGGTCGGGGGACGTGACGGCGATGTGCTTGTGGCGCAGCGCCCGCACCAGGCTGTCGACTTCCCAGTGGGGCGGGATGCCGATCCAGGCATTCAAGGCGTGGGGATGCTGGGCCAAGACGTGCTCGCCCATGTACTCGGTGACCATCGCCTGGCGCCCGGCCAACAGGCGCCGTTGTAAATGCAACAACGAGTCGGCGCGCCCGTCGCGGATCCAGCGAGCGGCGATCTCCGAGACCATCGGGGTGGCCATCCAACTGTTCACCCGCAGGATGCTCTCGGTGCGCAGCGCCAGGCGCTTGGGCACCACCAGATAACCGATGCGCAAGCCCGTGAGCACTGACTTGGTCATGCTCGTGCAGTAGAACGACAGCTCCGGCAGGTAATGGCTGATGGGCGGCGCCCGGCGCTCGTCCAGCAACGGACCGTAGACATCGTCTTCGATGATGTGCACGCCGAAGCGCCGGGCAATCTCGGCGATTTCCCGGCGGCGGGTGTCGGGCATCAGGCTGGTGGTGGGGTTATTGAGGTTGGGTGTACACACCAGCGCGGTGATGCGCTCGTTGCTGCACATGTCCTCGAAATGCTCGGGATCAATGCCGTGGCGGTCGGTGTCCAGGCCCTTGAGGGTGAAACCCAGCACCTGGGAATTGCCGATCACACCGTGGTCGGTCAGCCCTTCGCAGAGCACTACATCGTCGGGACCGGCCAGGGAAGCCAGGGCGAGGAAGATGCCATGGGCCGCGCCGTTGGTGATCAAGACGTCGTTGCGATCGACCTTCAGCCCCTGCCGGCCGATCCATTGCGCCGCCGCTTCGCGATGGGATTCAAACCCCGCAATCGGACGAAACGCATGAATCCATGGCTGGTCTTCTTCGGTGCTCAGCTCGGCGCAGGTGTCGCGCCAGAACTGATCATGCTCGCGAGTGTGCAGGATCCGCGTGATGGAAAAATCCACCAGCGCCCGCTCGGGGCTGTCGAGTATGTAAGTGGCGACCCGGTCGCTCATGCGCCGCGAAACGAAACTGCCGCGCCCTACTTCGCAACGCACCAGCCCCTGGCGCTCCAGTTCCTTGTAGGCGTTGGTGACGGTCTGCACGCTGATGCCCATGGCGTCGGCCACTTGTCGTTGCGGCGGCAGGCGCTGGTCGTTGGCGAGGATGCCCTGTTCGATGTCGTCGGCGATCGCCTGGACCAGAATCTTGTATTTGGATTCACCGCTGCGGGCGACGTCCAAGGCTGATTTCCACTTATCCATAACGCTGCGACCCGCCTGTGTACTGGTGCGCCCAGCATTGCTCGGGCTTCGCGGCAAAGCAATTGTCCTAGTGCAATACAATCGGCGCCGGGGCTTTTGTATGCTCGGTCCAAGGTCGTCATCCAGGCGGGCACACTGCCCCCGACAAAAAGCCGGATCGACCTGTACCGGCGCTGTTACCGACTCAGGCCCCGCCCGGATCCGCCGCTGTACGCTTTGCTCTTGCCACACTGCCTCCTAACACAGAACCGTCCAGCGACGGATCCACAAGAAACAGGAGATTTTATCGATGAGCAATTTTCCAACCAGCAGCTGCACGCCCCTGCGCCGCCTCTTGTTGACGTGTGCCGCGCTCGGCCTGGCCGGCAGCGTTCAAGCGGCCACCCTGGATACCGTCAAAAGCAACAGCAGCATCCGCATCGGCTACGCCAACGAAACGCCGTTTGCGTTCACCGAAACCGACGGCAGCGTGACCGGCGAATCGCCGGAGATCGCCAAGATCACCTTCGCCAGGATGGGCATCAAGCAGGTCAATGGGGTGCTCACCGAATGGGGCTCGCTGATTCCGGGCCTGCGCGCCGGGCGTTTCGACGTGATTGCCGCCGGCATGTACATCACCCCGGCGCGGTGCAAGCAAGTGTTGTTCACCGACCCACAGTACCAGTTGCCCGACGCCCTGCTCGTGGCCAAGGGCAACCCGAAAAAGCTCCACAGCTACGAAGACATCGCCAAGCAACCGGACGTGAAGCTGGCGATCATGGCCGGTACGGTCAACCTCGCTTACGCCCGCGACTCGGGGGTCAAGGACGAACAGATCCTCCAGGTTCCCGACACCACGGCGCAACTGCAAGCGGTGCGCGCCGGTCGCGCCGATGCCGCCGTCGGCACACAACTGACCATGAAAGGCCTGGCCAGCAAGGGCGGCGACAAAGTCGAGGCGATGACCGAGTTCAAGGACGACCCGTCCCACATTGGCTACGGCGCCCTGGCCTTCCGGCCCGAGGACAAGGACCTGCGCGACGCGGTCAACGCCGAGTTGAAAAAGTGGCTGGGCTCGGAGGAACATCTCAAGGCCGTCGCGCCATTCGGTTTCGACAAGTCCAACGTCACCAGCAAGACCGCGGCCGAGCTCTGCGCTCAGCCGTAATCGACACTGGCGTGCCGAACGGGCATGACGCGTACGCGTGATGCCTGTTCCCAGCTTCATCGGATACGGGTTGAACCATGGGCGAATTACTTCCGTTATTGATTCAAGGGGCCTGGGTCACGCTCCAGGTGACATTCTTTGGCTCGTTGCTGGCGATTGTCGCCGCGGTGCTGGCGGCACTCGGACGGCTCTCGCCGTGGCGCGCGTTGCGCTGGTTTTCCATCACCTACATCGAGGTGTTTCGCGGCACCTCGCTGCTGGTGCAGCTGTTCTGGCTATTCTTCGTGCTGCCACTTCCTCCGTTCAACATCGAGCTGAGTCCCTACGCCGTGGCGATTGTCGGCCTGGGGCTGCACATCGGCGCCTACGGGGCCGAGGTGATGCGTGGCGCGATCAGCTCGGTCGCCAAGGGGCAATACGAAGCCTGCACGGCGCTGAACTTCAGCAGCTATACGCGCTTCAAGCGAATCATCCTGCCCCAGGCCTTGCTGGCGGCCATTCCACCGGGCACAAACCTGCTGATCGAGTTGTTGAAGAATACCTCGCTGGTGTCGTTGATCACTTTGTCCGACCTGAGTTTCCGGGCACGCCAACTGGACCAGGCGACGTTCCAGACCCTGGAAATCTTCAGCCTGGCGCTGGTGATGTATTTCATCCTCGCCCAGGCCATCAACCTGGGCATGCGCCACGTCGAGCGGCGGCTGAGCCGGGGCCGGATGCGCGGAGGTCTGTCATGACGCTGTTCGATTGGTCCTACGCCGCACAAATCCTCCCGGACCTGCTGCGCGCGTCGCTCAACACCGTGGGCATTACCCTGATCGGTTTCCTGATCGCGATCGTGCTGGGGCTGTTCCTGGCGATTGGCCGGCGCAGCCGCAAGTTCTGGCTGTCGTGGCCGGCCACGGCGGTGATCGAGTTCATCCGCAGCACACCGTTGCTGATCCAGGTGTACTTCCTTTACTACGTGCTGCCCAACTACGGCCTGAGCCTGACGGCCATGCAAGTCGGCGTCCTCGGCATCGGCCTGCATTACGCCTGCTACATCGCCGAGGTCTACCGCAGTGGCCTCGACGCCGTGCCACGGGCGCAGTGGGAGGCGGTGACCGCGCTGAACATCGCGCCGTACGACGCCTACCGCAACATCATCCTGCCCCAGGCGCTGCGGCCGATCGTGCCGCCGCTGGGCAACTACCTGGTGGCGATGCTCAAGGACACGCCAGTGCTGTCGGCGATCACCGTGGTGGAAATCATGCAACAGGCCAAGAACATCGGCTCCGAGCATTTCCGCTACCTGGAACCGATCACCCTGGTCGGCCTGTTCTTCCTTGCCCTGAGCCTTGTCCTGGCTTGGCTGGTACGGCGCCTTGAAACGCGCATGGAGCTACGCTAATGACTTTACCCCTGTCCACGTCCACCGATTTGTCCCGGCGCAGCACGCTGGCATCGCAGCAGGAGGCCCCGGCCATGCAGATTCCGACACCGTCCCGGCCGATTGTGAGTTTCCAGGACGTGACCAAAAGCTATGGCAGTTTCACCGTGCTCGATCATTTGAACCTGGATGTCGCGCCCGGTGAAAAGGTCGCGATCATCGGCCCCAGCGGCTCGGGCAAGTCGACGCTGCTGCGGGTGCTGATGACGCTCGAAGGCATCGATCAGGGCCAGATCCGCATCGAGGACGATTCCCTGACCCACATGCCCAACCGCAACGGCGTGCTGGTTCCGGCCAATGACCGGCACATCCGCCGGGTGCGTGGCAAGATCGGCATGGTGTTCCAGAGCTTCAACCTGTTTCCCCACATGACCGCGCTGCAAAATGTGATCGAAGCGCCAGTGCAGGTGCTGGGCATGAACCCCAAGGAAGCCCGCGAGCGCGCCGCCGACCTGCTGGAGCTGGTGGGCCTGGGCAACAAGCTCGACCATTACCCGTCGCAGTTGTCCGGCGGCCAGCAGCAGCGGGTGGCGATTGCCCGGGCGCTGGCGATGCGCCCCAAGGTGATGCTGTTCGATGAAGTGACCTCGGCGCTTGATCCGGAATTGTGCGGCGAGGTGCTGAGCGTGATCCGCAAGCTGGGCGCCGAGCACAACCTGACGATGTTGATGGTGACTCACCAGATGGGCTTTGCCCGGGAATTCGCCGACCGGGTGTGCTTTTTCTACAAGGGGCAGATTCACGAACAAGGCACCCCGGCGCAGATTTTCGAGCACCCGCAGCAGGAGCGGACGTGCGCATTCTTGAGTGCGGTGAAAGAAGCGAATTAAGGGAGCACTTTGTGGCGAGGGAGCTTGCTCCCGCTGGCATGCGCAGCAGGCCCAAATCAGCCACCACGGTGTGCCAGGAAGGTTGAGGTGAATGGTCTGGGGGCTGCTGTGCAGCCCAGCGGGAGCAAGCTCCCTCGCCACGAAGGCCCAGGCGCCGGTCACAAAAAAAGGGCCATGTTTCCGTGGCCCCCTTTTTCATCACCGTCCAGCGGTTATGGATATTGCTGGTAAGTCTGCCCCTGCTGCTGCGGCGCCTGGTACTGCTGGCCAGGAATGGCCTTGAGGTTGACCTCGACGCGACGGTTTTGCGCACGGCCGTTGACGTCGGCGTTGCTTGCCACCGGGTTGTCCGGGCCGGCGCCACGGGCCGAGAGGTTGGCGCCGCTGACACCTTGGGACGTCAGGTAGGTCGCCACGCTCTGCGCGCGACGCTGGGACAGGTCCATGTTGTGCTGGCGGCTGCCGGTGCTGTCGGTGTAGCCGACAATCTCGATCTGGTTCTGGTTGAACTCCTTGAGGGAGTTGGCCAGGTTGTTCAGCGGCTGGTAGAAGCTCGATGCGATGTTCGCCGAGTCGGTGGCGAAGGTGATGTTGCCCGGCATGATCAGCTTGATCTGGTCGCCCTGGCGCTGCACCTCAACGCCGGTATTGGCCATGCTGGCGCGCAATTTCTTTTCCTGCTGGTCCGCGTAGTAACCGTAGCCGGCCGCGGAGGCCCCCACCACCGCCGCGCCGATCAACGCACCCTTGCCCCGGTTGTCGTGTCCGATGGCCGCACCGGCCAATGCCCCGGCCAGGGCGCCGAGGCCGCCATACTTGGCGGTTTTGCTCATGCCCGAAGATTCGGTAGAGGCCTGGCCCTGGTTGTCATAGGGGTTGGGCGACGCACAGCCGGACAACAGGGCCACGGCAGTAGCGACAACGATCAAGCGACGCGAGGTGAACATGAAGATGCTCCTGGGTTTTCAGTCTGAGTGCCAAAGTGTAGGCAATCGACTCTGGCTGGCGTTGGAACGCGACAATCGTCAAAAATTCCGTCCCGTCCCGTCGCGCTGCGCTTCGCCCGGACCGATCACCATGAGTCATCGGCCCGGACGAGGTAGCCTCACGCCTGCGCCAGGCAGCGGCTCACCCCTCTGACGATCATCTCGACTTCCCGCCCGTCGATCGTCAACGGCGGCAACAGGCGAATGGTCTTGCCCCGGGTGACGTTGATCAGCAAACCATGATCCCGGGCGGCACAGAGGGTCAGGTCGCGCACCGGTTGCTTGAGCTCGATGCCGATCATCAAGCCTTGGCCCCGAATCTCCAGGACATTCGGCTTGTCCGCCAACTCAGCCCGCAACCGGCTTAGCAATTGCTCGCCCTGACGTCTGGCGTTCTCCAGCAGGCCTTGCTCCTCGATGATGTCCAGCACGGTGCAGCCGACCCGACAAGCCAGAGGATTTCCGCCGAACGTGCTGCCGTGGCTGCCGGGGGTGAACAGTCCGGCGGCCTTGCCGCGCGCCAGGCAGGCACCGATGGGCACGCCGTTGCCGAGGCCTTTGGCGAGGGTCATCACGTCCGGGACGATGCCCTCGTGCTGGAACGCGAACCACTGCCCGGTGCGGCCGATGCCGGTCTGGATCTCGTCGAGCATCAACAACCAGGCGCGCCGGCTGCACAAATCCCGCAGAGCGTTCAGGTAACCCGGTGGCGCGAGTTGTACGCCACTTTCGCCCTGGATCGGCTCTACCAGGATCGCAACGATGCGCTCGCCGTGGGCTTGCTGGACTTTTTCCAATGCGCCGAGATCGCCGAACGGCACCTTGATGAAGTCCCCCGGCAACCGATTGAAACCCAGCCGCACCGAGGGCCCGTCGCTGGCGGACAGCGTGCCCAGGGTGCGCCCGTGGAAAGCATTGTCCATCACCACGACCAACGGCTGTTCGACGCCTTTGTGCCAGCCATACAGGCGGGCCAGCTTCAATGCGGTTTCATTCGCCTCGGCGCCGGAGTTGTTGAAAAACGCCCGTTCCATCCCCGAGAGCTGGGTGAGTCTGTGGGCCAACCGCTGCTGCCAGTCGATGCTGTACAGGTTGGACGTGTGCAGCAGCAGGCCGGCCTGTTCACTGATGGCTGCCACCAACCGCGGATGGGAATGGCCCACGTTGGTCACTGCCACGCCCGCCACCGCATCAAGGTATTCGCGACCATCCTGATCCCACAGGCGCGTACCCAAGCCATGGGTGAAGTTCAGCGCCAAGGGTTGGTAAGTGCTCATCAGGCAGGCGGCAGTCATGACATCTAGCTCCATCGGGTGGTTTTTTCCAGTATGGTTAGCCACTCTCGATGGATAAACCTCGCTTTACTTCATTCATTTAAAAGCAGAGCTTGATAATGGACCTGTTCCAGGCAATGACCGTTTACGTGAAAGTGGTGGAAACCGGCAGCCTGACCGCAGCGGCCCAGGCGTGCGAAATGTCCACGACCATGGTCGGCAATCACCTTCGGGCGCTGGAGCAACGCCTGGGTGTGCGCCTGATCAACCGTACGACGCGTCGTCAGCGCTTGACCGAATTCGGCTCGGCCTACTATCAGCGCTGCCTGGAAGTGATCGGGCTGGTTGCCGATTCCGAACGCCTGGCCGAGCAGACCCAAGGCGACCCCAGCGGCACCTTGCGCATCACCGCGCCGCTGACCTTCGGCACGGAGCGCCTCGCCCCGGCGCTGGCCGAATACAGTCAGCGTTATCCCCAGGTCAAGCTCGACGTTGTCTTGACCAACCAGCGTCTGGACCTGCTCGACCACGGCTTCGACGTCGCCATTCGCCTGGGCAGTCCCGACCCGAAGCTGATCGTTCGTCCCCTGATGGACTACACCCTGACCGTCTGCGCCTCCAAGGCCTACCTGGCACGGCGCGGCACGCCGCAAAAACCCGAAGACCTGCAACAGCATGACTGCCTGTCGTTTGCCTATTCCGCCGGAGACGAATGGCGTTTCGCCCAGGAGCACTGGCCCATCAACGGGCCGGACGGGGAGATCAAAGTGCCGGTGCGCGGGCCGATGCTGATCAACAGCTCGTCGGGTCTGCACCGCGCCGCCCTGGCCGGCATGGGCGTGGTGATGCTGCCGGACGCGCTGGTGGCGCAGGATCTGGAGGATGGACACTTGGTGGCACTGTTGCAGGACTATCAACTGCCCCACCGGCCAATGAGCCTGATGTACGCCCAGGATCGCTATCGTTTGCCGAAGCTGCGCAGTTTCGTCGAGTTTGCGCTGCAAAAGTGGAGCAAACCCTGAAGTAATAATCCTCTCGTGGCGAGGAGCTTGCTCCCGCTAGTGGCGCCCCGCCCCATCGGCTACTCTTAACCCCTGGAAAGCATTTTGATATCAGGGCTGATTGAGGGAACGATATGGACGACGCCTCGAAGATCGATTTGCTGCGGTTCGATTTGTCCGATCTGGACGAAAACGTGCTGCACACCATCATGGAACTGGTCAGCGATGGCATCTGGGACTGGAACGCCAACACCGGCTTCGTCTATCGAAATCCCGGCTGGTACACGATGCTCGGCTACACGCCTCACTCCCTGAGCAATACCGTGCTGACCTGGGAGAGTGTGATCCACCCGGAAGATTATCCCTATGTAATGGCGTTATTCGACGATTACCTCGAACAACGCGCCCCTAAGTACCAGGCCGAATACCGCTGCCGCGCCTATGACGGCTCCTATATCTGGATCGAAGACCGCGGCTACGTGATCGCCCGCAACCCCGATGGCAGCGTCGCCCGCATGATCGGTGCCCATCGCAGCATCGATGACAAGAAGCGTCTGTTCGAACAACTTGAACGGCGTAACAAGTCCCTCGAAGCCATCATCGAAGAACGCACCCGCGAACTGTCCCGGGTCAACGAGCAGTTGCAAATCCAGCTCGAGGAAAACCGCAGGCTCGCCGAAACCGACGCCCTCACGCTGGTCGCCAACCGCTATCGCCTGGAACAGGCGCTACCATTGGCCTGTGAACGCGCGCAGCGCTTTCGCGAGCAGTTGTCGCTGATTGCCATGGATGTCGACGATTTCAAGGACATCAACGATCGCTACGGCCATGCTTTCGGCGACGCGGCGCTGGTGCAAGTGGTACAGGCGGTCAAGCGCTGCGAGCGCGACGGCGACCTGCTGGTACGCTGGGGCGGCGATGAATTCATCATGATCTTGCCCAACACGTCCAAGGCCGATGCAGTCCTGTTGGCCGAAACCATTCGCCGAGGCTTGTCCGACCTGCTGCCGGTGGGCGGTTTCCAGATCACCATGAGTTTTGGCGTGGTGCAACGCCACGAAGACGAACCGCAAGCAGCGCTACTGGATCGGGCTGACCAGGCACTGTATCGCTCCAAGATGGCCGGCAAGAATGTGATTTGTGATTGAACGGGCAATGTCCGACTGGATCCTCAGGCCGCTACGGTGGTCATAGGCTGTAACTCTTGCAATCAGGTCCTCGCCATTGCCGACTCGACCCCTCTCCTCTTCGCCCGTGTTGGTGGGCTGCGCGGGCTGGTCATTGCCAAAGGAGCAATGGCCCGCTTTTCCCTTTGAGGGCACCCATTTGCAGCGCTACAGTGCCCGCTTCCCGGCGGTGGAAATCAACAGTTCGTTCTACCGCCCGCACCGTCCCGCCACCTATGCAAAATGGGCCGACAGTGTGCCGGCGGGTTTTCGCTTCTCAGTCAAGATGCCCAAGCAGATCACCCATGAGCGGCGCTTGCATGATTGCGAGGGGCTGGTGGATGAGTTCCTCGGGCAATGCTCGCAACTGAGGGAGAAACTTGGTTGCCTGTTGATCCAGTTGCCGCCGTCGCTGGCCTTCGATAACACCCAGGCCGAGGACTTTTTCAAAGCCTTGCGTGACCGTTACCAGCGCCACGCGGTACTCGAACCCCGGCACCCGAGCTGGCTCGCGCCACAGGCCATGGCATTGCTTGAGAAAGAGCGCATCGCCCGCGTCGCCGCCGACCCGTCGCCTGTGCCGGGCGGCGATCAACCGGCGGGCTGGGCGGGCGTGCGTTATTACCGGCTGCATGGCTCGCCGCGCATTTATTACTCCGCCTACGAAGACGCCTGGCTGCAGCGACTGGCAGACCTACTGAAGGCTGCCCCGGACACGCCGACCTGGTGCATCTTCGACAACACCGCCAGCGGCGCCGCGACGCCCGATGCGTTGCGATTGCTGCAGCTGCTGGGCGATTGAAATAGTCACCGGTGGCCGGTCCGACCGTGACAACACCGCTCGGGTCCAATAGATTAGGCGACCGAAAAAAGCCCCGTGCGTTTTCTCGCCATATCCCGCTAACAGAAGTAGTGAAATTTCAATGTCCGATTCCAATACCGCTGAATCTGTAGTCTCCCTGTCGTCCAAAGCGGAATACGAAAACTCCATCAATCTTTCACAGCATCTGCCCCAGGCCAAAAGCATCAGCGAAATGGTCCTCGATGCCTTCCAGTCGAACCGCGAAAGCGACCAGATCCGCGAACTGCGTACCGCCATTCGCCAGGCTCACGATGCGTTCGACGATGACAAGGCCTACGCACTGATGGGCCAGCTCAAGCAACTCAAGGACGCCGAAGCCGCCGATTTCGCCGCGCTGGAAGACCTCAGCAGCCGCTTCCCGATCAGCCGTATCCTTTCCAGCTACAAGGATGACCCGGCCTTCCAGGAACTGGTCTACGGCCTGGCCCTGAAGGTGCTGAACCAGACCCATCAGGCCATCAGCAACCCGAGCGGCGGCAAGGGCAAGGCCGCGCGCGCCAAGAAGGAAGCCGAGGTGTTTGTCATCAGCAAGGACGGCATCAGCGTCACCCTGCCCTTGCGCACACCACGCTCCAAGCCGAACGTCGACCGCGAGGCCTTCGAATTCCTCGGCTTCAACTTCATCGGCGAAGGCGACGAAGCCGAGCTGGAAAGCGAAACCTTCCTGGACAACGACGGCACCGAACAGCCGGTCACCCGCAAAAGCATCGTCACCGCCTTGCAGCAGCAAAAAGCCTTCGACGGCTACAGCATCGCCCAGCAATAAAACCCGAATCCGGGCCCTTGCGGGAGCGAGCCTGCTCGCGAATGCGCCGTGTCAGTCAGCCCCAGCTCACCTGACCCACCGCTTCGCGAGCAGGCTCGCTCCCACAGGAAGGTCAACAACGCCCTGAATATTACCTATGAAAAAGCCCCGCATTTCTCTCGAAGGCGGGGCTTTTTGTGCAGCGTCTGAAGCTTAAGGTGCGTACGTCAGCAGCAGCTCACTCGGCACTTTGAAGTCCAGGGACATCATGACGCTCAGGGCGGTGATGGTGAAGATCGAGAACACGAACAGCTTGCGTGCCCAGACCGTGTCATCCACTGCCTTGTAACCGGTCCAGGCCATGTACAGCCAGTACATGCCCATGGCGGCGGCGACGGCGAGGTAGCTCATGCCGGCGTAACCGCTGAACGTCAACATCAAGGTCGCCACGATGAAGGCCAGGATGTAGAGCAGGATGTGCTTCTTGGCCACCTGGATGCCCCGCTTGACCGGCAGCACCGGAATCGAAGCCGCCAGGTAGTCGTTGAAGCGGAAGATCGCGATGGCATAGGAATGCGGCATCTGCCACAGGCTGAACATC
This sequence comes from Pseudomonas sp. Z1-29, assembly GCF_051131995.1. Classification (NCBI taxonomy): domain Bacteria; kingdom Pseudomonadati; phylum Pseudomonadota; class Gammaproteobacteria; order Pseudomonadales; family Pseudomonadaceae; genus Pseudomonas; species Pseudomonas sp. Z1-29. Next base: position 4,970,411 of record NZ_CP071645.1, read on the forward strand.
ACCAGCAGCGTCAGCGCAGCCATGTCGAAGCTGTTGCTGACCGCGACATAACCGATCACCGGCGGCATGGCCCCCGACAGGCTGCCCACCAGCGTGCCGTGGACCGACTTGCGCTTGAGGTACAGGCTGTAGAGACCGACGTAGATGACAAAACCGATCACCGCGAACAACGCCGCCAACGGATTGGCCACCCAATACAGCAGCGCCACGCCGGCCACGCCCAGCACCGTGGCGAATGCCAGGGCCAGTTGCACTGGAATCAGGCCTTGGACCAGCGCCCGGTTCTTGGTGCGTTCCATCTTGATGTCGATGTCGCGGTCGATGCAGTTGTTGAACACGCAACCGGACGCCACCACCAGGGAAGTGCCGATCATCGCCGCCAGGAAGATGGCCAGATCGACATGCCCTTTCGAGGCCAGGAAAAACCCGCCCGCCACAGAAAGCACGTTACCGAAAATGATCCCCGGCTTGGTGATTTGGATAAAGTGCTTCAGTGACATCCGGACTTTCCTCAGTGCGCCATCATGTTGGAGTGGATGCTGAACATGATCCACAACGACAAGCCGACCAGCAGTACGATCACCAGCGCAGCGAAGACAAACGCAATGACGTTGTTACGCTGGGCGGCCGAGCGGTCCAGGTGCAGGAAGTACACCAGGTGGACCAATACTTGGACCACGGCGAAGATCAGAATGATCCAGAGCGTCAGGCTCTTCGGCAGCGTTGGATACATCACCAGGCCGAACGGAATGACGGTCAGGATCACCGACAGGATGAAACCGATCGCGTAGGACTTGACGCTGCCGTGGCCGGCGTCGTGGCCATCATGGGAATGAGCGTTAGCCATTTACAGGGTCCCCATCAGATAAACAACGGTGAATACGCAGATCCACACCACGTCCAGGAAGTGCCAGAACAGGCTCAGGCAGCTCAGGCGCGTCTTGTTGGTGGCGGTCAGGCCGTTTTTCTGGACCTGGTACATCATGATCGCCATCCAGATCAGACCGCTGGTCACGTGCAGACCGTGGGTGCCGACCAGGGTGAAGAACCCGGACAGGAAGCCGCTGCGGCTAGGGCCGTAGCCTTCGGCGATCAGGATGTGGAACTCGTTGATCTCCATGGCGATAAAGCCGGCGCCCAGCAGGAAGGTCATTGCCAACCAGCCCAGTACCTGGGTTTTCTTGCCCTTGAACAACGCCAGCATGGCGAAGCCGTAGGTGATCGAACTGAACAGCAGCAGCGCGGTTTCGCCCAGTACATAAGGCAGTTCGAAGATGTCGTGGCCCGACGGGCCACCGGCGACGTTGTTAACCAGCACCGCATATACCGCGAAGATCGACGCAAACAGAATGCAGTCGGTCATCAGGTAGAGCCAGAAACCGAATACGGTCATCTCGCCCGAGTCGTGGTGATGGTCATCGTGCCCATGGTCATGACCATGGGCGTGTCCAACATTGGTCACTAAGTTCGACATGGTTTAAGCCTGTTCCAACGAGGTTTCAACACGGGTGGCGGAGGCTGGGACTTTCCCGGCCGCGACCAGACGCTTGTGCTGCTCGGCTTCGATGCGCTCGATGACATCCACCGGCACCATGTAGCCCTGATCATCACGGGCGGCATGGATGGCGAAATACACCACGGTGCCGACCAGGCTGGCGATGGCCAGCCACCAGATGTGCCAGATCATCGCGAAACCGAACACGGTCAACAGAGCCCCCATGACCACACCGGTAGCGGTGTTGTTGGGCATGTGGATCGGCGCGTACCTGGCCGGAGTCTGGTACGCGGTACCGTTTTCCTTGGCTTCGGTGAACGGGTCGATGGTTTCCGCTTTCGGCAGCACGGCAAAGTTGTAGAACGGTGGTGGCGAAGAAGTCGACCATTCCAGGGTATGGGCATTCCACGGGTCACCGTGTTCGCACATGTTTTCCGGCTTCTTGCGGTCACGCACACTGACGTACAGCTGGATCAGCTGGCAGGCGATACCGACAGCGATCATCACCGCACCGAACATGGCGACGTACAGGTACGGCACCCACTCAGGGTTGGTGGTGGCGTTCAGGCGACGGGTCATGCCCATGAAGCCCAGTGCATAGAGCGGCATGAACGCGACGAAGAAGCCCGAGATCCAGAACCAGAACGCTGCCTTGCCCCAACCTTCGTGCAGCTTGAAGCCGAACGCTTTCGGGAAGTAGAACGCAAAGCCCGCGATGTAGCCGAACACGGCGCCGCCGATGATCACGTTATGGAAGTGCGCGATCACGAACAGGCTGTTGTGCAGCACGAAGTCCGCACCCGGGATGGCCAGCAGTACGCCGGTCATGCCGCCGATGGCGAAGGTCACCATGAAGCCCAGGGTCCACAGCACATGGCTGGTGAAACGCAGGCGGCCCTGGTAGATGGTGAACAGCCAGTTGAACAGCTTCACACCCGTCGGAATCGAGATCAGCATCGTCGCCAGGCCGAAGAAGGCGTTGACGCTGGCACCCGAACCCATGGTGAAGAAGTGGTGCAGCCAGACCATGAAGCCCAGTACCGAGATCGCGCCGGAAGCGTAGATCATCGAGTGGTGGCCAAACAGTTTCTTGCCGGAGAAGGTCGAGATGACTTCGGAGAAAATACCGAACGCCGGCAGGATAAGGATGTACACCTCAGGGTGACCCCAGGCCCAGAACAGGTTGACGTACATCATCGGATTTCCACCCAGTTCATTGGTGAAAATGTGGAAATCCATGTAGCGGTCAAGCGTCAGCAGAGCGAGTGTAGCGGTCAGGATCGGGAACGAAGCGACGATCAGCACGTTGGCCCAGGTGCAGGTCCAGGTGAAGATCGGCATGTCCATCAGCTTCATGCCAGGGGTACGCATTTTCAGCACGGTGGCCAGGAAGTTGACCCCCGTCAGCGTTGTCCCGAGCCCGGATAGCTGTAGCGCCCAGATGTAGTAATCCACCCCGACGCCCGGACTGTATTGCAGCCCCGACAGCGGCGGATAGGCAACCCAACCGGTCTTGGCGAATTCGCCGACACCCAGGGAAAGGTTGATCAGCACCACGCCGGACACCAGCAGCCAGAAGCTCAGGGAGTTCAGGAATGGATAGGCAACGTCACGCGCGCCGATCTGCAGCGGCACTGCAAGGTTCATCAGGCCGGTGAAGAATGGCATCGCCATGAAGATGATCATGATCACACCGTGGGCGGTGAAGATCTGGTCATAGTGTTCAGGCGGCAGGTAGCCGGGCGAGCCCTCGGTGGCCATGGCCAACTGGGTACGCATCATGATCGCGTCGGCAAAACCGCGCAGCAGCATGACCATGGCGACGATGATGTACATCACGCCGATCTTCTTGTGGTCGACCGAGGTCAACCATTCAGTCCACAGATAAGTCCACTTCTTGAAATAAGTGATACCCGCGAACAACGCCAGACCACCGAGCGCGATGATGGCGAGGGTCACCATGACAATCGGCTCGTGGAACGGGATCGCTTCCCAACTTAATTTACCAAACATCGTTTACTCCTCTGCCCCGGCAGCTGAATGCGAGCTCATGTCCATCCCTTCCATGTTGTGGGCCACTTCCTTGTCTTTCTTCTCGTGATGCATCGGCTTGCCCGGATTCATCCCTTCATACTTATCGATGATGGTCTGGAACAGGTTCGGCGTGACCGACGAGTAGAGTTCGACAGGGTTGTTCTGGCTCGGCTTGGAAAGGGCTTCGTATTCAGCTTTTTCAAGCTGTTTAGGTGCCTTCTTCACTTCGTTTACCCAGGCGTCGAACTCTTCCTGGGTGGTGGCGGTCGCTTTGAACTTCATGCCGGTGAAACCCGCGCCGCTGTAGTTGGCGGAGATACCTTCAAGTTCGGTGTTCTGGTTGGCGATCAGGTGCAGCTTGGTCTGCATGCCGGCCATCGCGTAGATCTGGCCGCCCAGGCCCGGGATGAAGAACGAGTTCATCACGGTGTCGGAGGTGACCTTGAAGTTGATCGGCGTGTGGGCCGGGAACACGATCTTGTTGACCGTGGCAATGCCTTGTTCCGGATAGATGAACAGCCACTTCCAGTCCATCGAGACCACTTCGATGGTGATCGGCTTGACGTCGGAATCCAGCGGACGGTACGGGTCCAGGGCGTGGGTCGACTTGTAGGTGATGTAACCCAGGGCAATGATGATCAGTACCGGAATGGTCCACACCGCGATTTCGATCTTGGTCGAGTGGGACCATTTCGGCGTGTAGGTGGCACTGGTGTTGGACGCGCGATATTTCCAGGCGAACAGGAACGTCATGACGATAACCGGCACGACGACCAGCAACATCAGCAGCGTGGCGGTGATGATCAGGTTTCGCTCATCCAGGCCGACCTGGCCCTTGGGATCGAGCAGGGTCATGTTGCAGCCTCCCAGCAGCAACGTGCCGAGCAGCGGCAACAAGCCTAGTAATCGGGGGTACCTGTTTTTACTCATCTCACGACCTCTAAAGCAGCTTGCGCAATGCAGTTGGGTTTTGATCGCCAACACTTCACCCTGCCAAGGGTTGGCATTTTCTTGGATTGAATAAGGGCTGCCCGTCGAACGTCAGACGCTGTTCGACACATCCTGGGCCAGCAGTGAGTTCTTATTCGTTGGTCAAAGGCCTGTTCAAGCCCAATTCCGTTTGGTGCGGGTAGTTGGAGGCACCGACACCTGGGGTCGCATGGGGCGCTGGCGCCCTTCGACCACTCTCGTGCTCAAGCCTGAGCCGGGTCGGAAAATCGGTGCGGGCGATTGTAGTGAGCTGCGGCGTTCGAGACCATGTCTTAACCCGAAATAATTTTTCTCCGATCCGGCAATAATCTGCCGCCGATATTGCAACGGGCCAGCATGTTATCGAAATTAATTCTCAACAAGAACCCCAAAAAACGTAAGGCTACTACGCCCGATTTAGACAGCTCCAGCAATTTAAGGCGAGCTTTTATCCGCTTTAGGCGCCCATTTTACGGGGCCTTGAAGGCAACCCGCTGCGCTGTTAAAAATGCCTGCTCCAGAGCGACTCCCAATTGAAAACGAAGGGTGGTCAGGCGGTTTTTTTGTTGCAGAATGAGGCGGCAATTCGGCCCCGGGACGGCTGCGAGACAGCAGATATGTGACAACATGTCGCACACTGTCGCAGGGTGTTCCTGCCTCTGATCAAGACGGTGCCTCATCGACCCTGAAACGTAAAACGCCCCGGTTCCGAAGAAGAGCCGGGGCGTTTTTCCACGATACTTCAGCGCAGCGTCTTGCGATTGCGCGACACCAGCAATGGCACCAGCACGACGGTGAGGACGAACGCCACCAGTGCCCATTGCGCCAGCGACAGGCCGAGGATCGGCGGGTACGGGGTGGAACAGAAACCATCGACCTGGAAGCCCAGCGGGAAGATCTTCGCCAGCGGCAGGCTATCGACAATCGGCTGCAACACATCCACACCGCAACTGACCGCGGGGAAAAACTGGGTGTACACATGGTGCCCGGCCACCCCCGCCCCCGCCAGCGCGCAAAGCACGACAAGGCCTTCGAAGACCGTCAGGCTGCGGCGCGTGCGCATGGCCGCGCCGATGAAGGCGAAGATGGCGATCAGCAACAACGCATAGCGCTGCAGGATGCACAGCGGGCATGGCGCTTCACCAAGCACTACCTGCATATATAAAGCACCGCCGATCAGTCCCAGGCAGATCAACCCCAGCAGCACCAGATAGCGCCGCTCACGGCCCAGCCGCAGCATTTCCTCACTCATTGCTTTTCCCTTTGATAGGCATGGATCGACGCGCGGCCTTGCGGCGACCGGCGCGCTTTCGGATGGCCGAAGTCTACACGCAGATCGTGAACGAGCGCAGTCGGCAATGTGGAGGGAATAGACAGCAAAGAGGTTAAGCGGGGATTAATTTCAGGACAGCGCCGGTCATGCCGCCGCTTTCGCGAGCAGGCTCGCTCCCACAGGTCACGCGTCGTGCATGCGTGTTCCGGATAATGCAGATCCTCTGTGGGAGCGAGCCTGCTCGCGAAGAAGGCAACCCGGTCACCCGGATGCCCCTGGCATTTATTCCAAAGCAGCCGCCGGCCCGAAGAATTCATAGCGGCTTTGTCCCGGCGGTACGCCCAAGGCCTTGAGATGACGCTTGATGGCCGCCATGAAGCCCTTCGGCCCAAGGAAGTACGCGTCCAGGTCTCGCTGCTCGGGCAACCACTGCGCCAGTTGCTCCTCACTCAACAGCCCTACCTTGTCAGCCGCCGGCCCAGCGCCGTCGTGCTCGTCATAACAGTAGAAACGCTTGAGTTGCGGGTGCCGCTTGGCCAGGTCGTCGATCCACTCGCGAAAGGCATGGACCTGGCCATTGCGTGCGCAGTGAATGAAATGCACCGGGCGCTCGGTTTGCAGCGCCGCTTGCAACATCGCCAGGGTCGGAGTGATGCCGACGCCGCCACTGATCAGCACCAGCGGCTTGTCGCTGGCGGTGAGGTAAAAATCTCCCGACGGCGGAAACAGCTGGATGCTATTGCCGACCTGGAAATGGTCGTGCAGGTAATTGGACACCCGTCCGCCCGCCTCGCGCTTGACGCTGATGCGGTACTGGCCATTGTTCGCCAAGGCCGACAACGAATAGTTGCGGCGCACTTCTTCACCGTCCAGCACCAGCTTCATACCGATGTACTGGCCGGGCTCGGCCTGCAGGATCGGCCCCTTGTCCGCCGGTTCGAAGTAGAACGAAGTGATTTCCGCGCTTTCCTGCACTTTGGCCGTCAGGATGAACTCACGTTCACCGCGCCAGCCGCCGGGTGCCGCGGCTTTGCGGTCATACAAGCTGGTTTCGGCGCCGATCAGGATATCGGCCAACTGGTTATAGGCAGCGCCCCACGCCGAAATCACTTCAGGTGTAGCGATCTCTTCGCCCAGTACCTCGGCGATTGCCCGCAGCAAGCAGGAGCCGACGATCGGGTAATGCTGTGGCTGGATCTGCAAGGCCACGTGCTTGTTGACGATCTTCGCCACCAGGTCGCCCAACTGGTCGAGCTGATCGATGTGCCGCGCATACATCAGCACACCGTTGGCCAGCGCACGCGGCTGATCGCCGCTGGCCTGGTGAGCCTGGTTGAACAGCGGGCGCACTTGCGGGTATTCCGACAGCATCATGCGGTAGAAGTGAGTGATCAGCGCTTCCCCACCGCTTTCAAGCAAGGGGACAGTGGAACGGATGATGGCGCGTTGTTCTCGACTCAGCATGGGTGACTCCTCGCGTGGTACAACTAACAGTTACCTATGCCTATCAGTTTTCATGCCACAAATTTTGGCCTTGTATTTCAGTCAGTTGAAGACGATGTAGTCATATCGACAAGGCAGCGTTTATAGTCCATATGACTAGATGGAGTCATTATGACCGCAACTTCCTTGCTGACCTCGCTATTGCCGCTGGTGGCCGACCTGTCCCGCGAACTGCCTGAAGGCGAGCGCTATCGGCGCCTGCTCGGAGCCCTGCGCAGCCTGTTGCCTTGCGACGCCGCTGCACTGTTGCGCCTGGACGGCGACTGCCTCGTCCCGCTGGCCGTGGATGGCTTGAGCACCGACACCCTGGGCCGGCGATTCCGGGTCCGTGAGCATCCGCGTTTCGAAGCTTTGCTGGCCAATCCGCAGCCCACTCGCTTCGCCACCGACAGTGACCTGCCCGATCCGTACGATGGATTGGTGGAAGGGCTGGATGAACATCTGGAGGTTCACGATTGCATGGGTTGCCCGCTGTTTGTCGATGAGCAGCCCTGGGGCTTGCTGACCCTGGACTCGCTGGACCCGGAACGCTTCGAACCTATTGACCTGAGCGCCCTGCAAGCCTTCGCCAGCCTCGCCGCCGCCACCGTCAGCGCCGCCGAACGCATCAAGCGCCTGGCGTTGAGGGCCGAGGACGAGCATCGCCGCGCCGAGGTCTACCGTCAGGCCAGCGGCCAGCAGCAGCGCGACATGGTCGGCCAGAGCAAGCCCCATAAACGCCTGGTGGAAGAGATCAAGCTGGTCGGGGGCAGTGACCTGACGGTACTGATCACTGGCGAAACCGGCGTCGGCAAGGAATTGGTCGCCCAGGCCATTCACGCCGCCTCCCACCGTGCCGACCAGCCGCTGATCAGCCTCAATTGCGCGGCGCTGCCTGACACGCTGGTGGAAAGTGAACTCTTCGGCCATGTTCGAGGCGCGTTCACCGGTGCCACCCAGGACCGGCGCGGCAAATTCGAGCTGGCGGATGGCGGCACGCTGTTCCTCGACGAGGTGGGCGAACTGTCCCTGACCGTCCAGGCCAAATTGCTTCGCGTATTGCAAAGCGGCCAGCTGCAACGCCTGGGCTCGGACAAGGAGCACCGCGTCGATGTGCGCCTGATTGCGGCGACCAACCGCGACCTCGCCGAGGAAGTGCGCAATGGCCGTTATCGGGCCGACTTCTACCACCGGTTGAGTGTCTACCCGCTGCAAGTGCCCGCGCTGCGTGATCGCGGGCGCGATGTGCTGCTGCTCGCCGGCTTCTTCCTGGAACAGAACCGCTCGCGCATGGGCCTTGGCAGCCTGCGCCTGACCAGCGACGCCCAGGCTGCGTTGCTGGCCTACGATTGGCCGGGCAACGTGCGCGAACTGGAACACCTGATCGGTCGCAGCGCGTTGAAGGCATTGGGCAAGCATCCGGTTCGGCCGAAGATTCTCAGCTTGAGCGCCGATGATCTGGATCTGCCTCACGTACTCCCGGAAAATGCTCCGAACAACAGCCTCGTGCCAGCCTCCGCAGTGAGGGTTTCCGGTGACTTGCGCCAGGCCACGGAAAATTATCAACGGCAAATGATCAGCGCCTGCCTGGAACGCCATCAACACAACTGGGCCAGCGCTGCCCGGGAACTGGGCCTGGATCGGGCCAACCTGGGGCGGATGGCCAGGCGGCTGGGCCTCAAATAGTTTGCCGAGGAGATTCTGTGGCGAGGGAGCTTGCTCCCGCTGGGTTGCGAAGCAGCCCTCACCTGCAGCGCGGTTTCGAATTTTGCGACCGCTGCGCGGCCGAGCGGGGGGAGTGTCAGATTTTTTGTGTGCGGGCCGGTAACGGCCTGCCGTTAGGCAGACCTTCATTTACCACGTCGGCCTGATGAACCGATCCCCGTACAGGATCGCGAACTGATTCATGGCGCTTTTCCAGTCATGGGCTGCACTGCCCCAGTTTGCGGTTATATTGCGCAAGCCCAGCCAGATTAACTTGGTGGCAGCTTCATCGGTTGGGAAGTGCCCCCTCGTTTTAATGATCTTGCGCAGTTGAGCGTTGATGCTCTCGATTGCATTGGTCGTGTAAATCACTTTCCGGATGGCGGGCGGAAAGACAAAAAACGGGATGACTCGATCCCAGGCGCGTCGCCAGGCAGCTACGATGGTTGGGTACTGTTTGCCCCAGGGGCCATTTTCGAACGAGTCCAAAGCCGCTTCGGCGGCCTCGGCGTTGATCGCTTGATAGATCGGCTTAAGCGCTTTGGCCAGTTCCCGACGTTTGTCCCAGGCTGCATAGTCGAGGCTGTTGCGGATCAGATGTACGATGCAGGTTTGCAAAGTCGTCTCAGGAAACACCGCGCTCAGGGCTTCTGGCATGCCTTTGAGACCATCGGTCACGGCAATCAGCACATCTTCGACTCCGCGTGTCTTGAGGTCATTGAAGACCTTCATCCAGAACTTGGCGCCTTCCGTTGTCTCGATCCAGATGCCCAAGATATCGCGGGTTCCGTCCGGTAATACGCCCAAGGCCAAGTAGATGGCCTTATTGCGGACCAGTCCTTCTTCCCTGATTTTGACCCGCAACGCGTCGAAGAAGATGACCGGATACATCTGCTCAAGCGGTCGTTGCTGCCAAGCGCCGATCTCCTCCATCACCGCGTCGGTGACCGAACTGATGAAGTCGTGCGAGACATCTGTCCCGTACTGTTCCAAGAGAAACGCGCGAATCTCGCGAACCGTCATGCCCCGAGCGTACATGGCGATGATCTTGTCATCGAACCCGGTAAAGCGCCGCTCATGCTTGGGAATCAGGATCGGCGCAAAGCTGCCATCGCGATCACGGGGAATCTCCAGACGAAGCGGACCGTCGTCTGTCAGAACGGTCTTGCCGCTTTTACCGTTGCGCTGGTTACTCGACTCCTCGGGACGCTCCGCGCCCTGAGGATAGCCAAGATGGTGGCCCAGCTCTGCGCCCAGGGCTCGCTCGATAAGCGCCTTCTTGAAGGCCATCGACGCATCCTGAATCGCCTCGGCAGTCATTGGGCCTTTGACGAACTGATCAATCAGCTCCTTCGGGATCGAAGGGAGCTCGGCTTTGGCCTCCAAGGCCGTCTTCTTTTTGGTTGGCATACATGCACCTCTTCAGCATGTTATGCCCGAACACAAAATTTCTGACAGTCCCCGAGCGGGAGCAAGCTCCCTCGCCACAAAAGCAGCGTTATGTGGACAGTGCTGCAGCGATCCTCGCCATTGACAGTTTTTCGCCCTAAAGCCTGCCCCCGACAAGTCGATAACCCGTTATCAAAAGCTGTCTTGGCGATCTTCATGCTCGCCCCACCTTTTTCCACAGAAGGTTTTTATGTCTTCCAACAAAGCCCGCGCAGATTCCCTTTCGCTTCTGCTGTTTACCTTGCGCAGCGGCAAGCTGATGGCAATCAACCTGCTCAAGGTCAGCGAAATCATTCCCTGCCCGCCGCTGACCAAACTGCCGGAGTCGCACCCACACGTAAAAGGCATCGCCACGTTGCGCGGAACGTCGCTGTCGGTGATCGACCTCAGCCGCGCCATTGGCGAGCGGCCGCTGGAAGACCCGGACGGCGGGTGCCTGATCGTCACCGACGTCAGTCGCTCCAAGCAGGGCCTGCACGTGCAGGCGGTGAGCAAGATCGTGCATTGCCTGACTACCGACATCAAGCCGCCGCCCTACGGCTCCGGCGGCGTGCGTGCGTTCATCACTGGCGTGACCTCGGTGGACGGCACGCTGGTGCAAGTGCTGGACATCGAAAAAGTCATCCACGGCATCGCCCCGGCGCAGATCGAGACGGCGCCCACCGAACTGAGCATGGAAGACGCCGAAGTCCTCGGCAACGCCCGAATCCTGGTGGTCGATGACAGCCAGGTGGCGCTCCAGCAATCGGTGCATACCCTGCGCAACCTGGGCCTGCAATGCCACACCGCCCGCAGCGCCAAGGAAGCCATCGACTGCCTGCTTGAGCTGCAAGGCACGGCGCAGGAGATCAACCTGATCGTTTCCGACATCGAAATGTCCGAAATGGACGGTTATGCCCTCACCCGGACCCTGCGCGAAACACCCGACTTCGCTCACCTCTACGTGTTGTTGCACACCTCGCTCGACAGCGCGATGAACAGTGAGAAAGCGCGGCTGGCGGGCGCCAACGGGGTCCTGACCAAGTTCTCCTCGCCGGAACTGACCAAATGCCTGATCACGGCGGCCAAGGCCGTCGCCGAACAAGGTCGCTGAACCCGCCCGCATTCCGATGGTGCGCCGAGTGCACGAGGCTGCGAGTTCGCGGCCTCGATAGCGTCCCAACCTCAGGCATACTCTTGCGCTGGCCTCCCAGAACAAGGATCTTGCCGATGAAAGTACCCTGCCTGATTTTCTTCGCCCTCAGCGCCCTGGCTGCACAGGCCCATGCCTCCAGCTCCGATGCCTGGACTGCCTATGACAAGAAGGTCCTCGCCAGTTGCATCAAGGCCAGCGGTTTGAAAAATGCCGAACCGGTCGGTAGCCCCGCGCAATTCGACGACCGGGTGGGCTACACCGCGCTGTTGCTGCAAGGCCAATACCCGCAAAAGCACATGAACGGCGCGACCGGCACCGAGCTGTGCCTCTACCGCAAGAAAACCAAGAGCGCGTTCGTGACCGAATGGGACTCGATCCGCCCGACCGAAACCTCCGGATGAATGGCGCATAAATTGCTTCGCATGGCTTATCACGGCGTTTTTCTGTCGCCGCTTTAGCCAATTGCCTTCGGTCAATCAATGAACACAACGTTTTCCTGCGTAGGGTGCGGTAAATGCTGCACGGGCCATCACGTTCCCCTGACGCTCGATGAAGCCAGGATGTGGGCGAATGATGGCGGCCAGGTGATTGTCCTGGTCGAGGCCTTCCTGCCCAATGGCCTCGGCCTGCCGGTGGCGCAACGCGAGCACGCCGAACGGCGCTCGGCAGTAGTGCGCAGCGGCGCCAGCGAGGCCCGCGTGGCGATCACCTTCGCCGCCTATAATCCCGGTCCTTGCCATAATCTGGACGCCGACAACCTGTGCCGCATCTATGAGCGTCGCCCCCTGGTGTGCCGCATCTATCCCATGGAAATCAACCCGCATATTCCTCTCGATACCGCCGCCAAGGATTGCCCGCCGGAGTCGTGGGAAACGGGGCCGCAGTTGATCGTCGGCGGTCAGTTGGTAGATCAGGAACTGGCCCGGTTGATCGAGCGCTCCCGCCAGGCCGACCGTGAAGAGATCGCCATCAAGGAACGCATCTGCGTGTCCCTGGGCATCCACACCACCGCACTGAAGGGCGACGGATTTACCGCGTACCTGCCGAACATGGCGGCGTTTGCCGCCGCCATCGATCAGGCTCGCGCGCAGCCGATGGGCCAAGAGGCAGGTGAATGGCAGTTCCACTTGTCCGGTGATGACATTGCTCGGCAGGTCACCGACAGCGGCGCAAGTGTTGTCACCGAGGAGCCGGTCAACTACGCGTTTATTTCGCTGCGGGCCGCCTGACTGTGTAGAAAGGCCCCTGTGGAAGAAAGGTCCCTGTGGGAGCGAGCCTGCTCGCGATGGCGATTTATCTGCCGGCCTATCCGGTGACTGACACACCGCGATCGCGAGCAGGCTCGCTCCCACATAAGCTCACTCCCAAAAGGAAAAGTGTGGCGCTGGGATGCACCGTCCCTCTCGCCTAACCCGCGCCAGGAATGTTAGCGTGCTTGGTATTCTCCGCAGATGAGCCTTGCACGATGAAAAAAACCGTACTCGCCTTCAGCCGTATCACGCCCCTCATGATCGAGCGCCTGCGCCAGGACTTCGACGTGATCGTGCCCAACCCGTCGAACGGCGACATCAATGCGCAGTTCAACGAAGCCTTGCCCCATGTCCATGGGCTGATTGGCGTTGGCCGCAAGCTCGGCCGCGAGCAACTGCAGCACGCCACGAAGCTGCAAGTAGTCTCCAGCGTGTCGGTGGGCTATGACAATTACGACCTGGCGTACTTCAATGAACGCGGGATCATGCTCACCAACACTCCCGACGTGCTCACCGAAAGCACCGCCGACCTGGCGTTCGCCCTGGTGATGAGCAGTGCCCGGCGCGTCGCCGAACTGGACGCGTGGACCAAGGCCGGACAGTGGCAGGCATCTGTCGGGCCACAGCTGTTCGGCAGCGATGTACATGGCAAGACCCTGGGCATCGTCGGCATGGGCAATATCGGCGCGGCTGTTGCCCGACGTGGTCGGCTGGGGTTCAACATGCCGATCCTCTACAGCGGCAACAGTCGCAAGCCCGAACTGGAGAACCAGTTGGGCGCACAGTTCCGCGAACTGGACCAGTTGCTGGCCGAAGCGGACTTCGTCTGCCTGGTGGTGCCGTTGAGCGAGAAAACCCGCCACCTGATCGGCCAGCGCGAGCTGTCCCTGATGAAACCGAGCGCCATCCTGGTGAACATTTCCCGCGGTCCGGTGGTGGATGAGCCGGCGTTGATCGAAGCCTTGCAGAACAACCGCATCCGCGGCGCCGGGCTGGATGTCTACGAAAAGGAACCGCTGGCCGAGTCGCCGCTGTTCCAGTTGAAAAACGCCGTCACCTTGCCGCATATCGGTTCGGCTACCCATGAAACCCGTGAGGCCATGGCCAATCTGGCCGTGGAAAACCTGCGCAGCGCCTTGCTGGGCGAACGACCGAAGAACCTGGTCAACCCGCAAGTCTGGAAATAAGCGGGCCGAGTACTCACCGTGGCGAGGGAGCTTGCTCCCTCGCCACGGGATTCATACCGGACGTTGTGGCTTAACGAGCCAGCACGACTTTCGCGGTCACGGGTCGCGGCTTGCGAAACACCAACACGTTGCCCAGCATCACCAGCACCAGTCCGACCAGCGCCGGTGCCGTCCACTGATAACCCTCGACAACAGCCGAGACATTCAAGGCCACTACCGGGAACAGCACGGTGCAATACGCCGCCCGCTCCGGCCCCATGCGTCCTACCAGCGTCAGGTACGCGGTAAAGCCGATGACCGAACCCGGGACCACCAGGTACAACAGCGAGCCGACGTAGCGCGTATTCCATTCCATCTCGAACGGAATGCCCTGGAACAAGCACCACACCGACAGCATCGCGGCCCCGTAGGCCATGCCCCAGGCGTTGGTGGTCAACGGCTTGAGGCCGGCCTTCTGTTGCAGGCTCGACAGCATGTTGCCCGCCGAGAAACACAAGGTGCCCAACAGCGCCAGCGCCAACCCGAGCAGCGTTTGCGGACTTGCGCGGTGCCCGGCCAGCTCCGGCCAGAACAACAACGCCAGCCCGAGCAGCCCAAGGGCACCGCCGAGCAAGACGTTTCGGGCGATCCGCTGACCGAAGAACACCCGCGCATTCAAGGCGTTCCAGAGCGTAGCGGTGGAAAACACCACGGCGATCAGGCCGCTGGGAATCCATTGGCTGGCGGTCAGGAAACACATGAAGTTGATGCAGAACAGGCACAGGCCCTGGGCGACGCAGATCAAATGACCGCGCCGGTTCATGACCTGAAGGCGGCGGCTGAGCAGGAGCATCACGAACAGGATCAGCGCGGCGAGGCCGAAGCGATAGACAATCGACACCGGAATGGCGACGACGCCCAACTGCAGTTTCAGGGCGATCCAGGTGGTCCCCCAGATGAGCACGGTGAGCAGGTACAACGAAAGGTTCATGGCGACGACTCCTGGCAATGACGGCCAGTCTCACGCCGATACGTGCCCGACGCTTGCGTAAACTTGCGGTTTTTATCAGGGACAGGCTGGCATGGGCGCCTCGAGGGAGTAGGATTCATGCTGGAGAAACCGATCATGACCAGTCTGCAAACCCTGCAAGTCTTCCAAGCCCTCAACAGCTCGCCCAATGCTCGCCTGGAGCACAGCGCCGAGCTCGGTGACGGCATGGCGGCGGCTTTGTGGAGCAACCATCACGACGCCCGTGACTACGAGGCGCCAACCCACCATACGCTGTCGTGCTACATCGCCGGCGGCACCGGCACTTTTCGCCGCGAGCGTCCCGACACCACGGGGGCGCCCGGCAAACTCTGCGTGTTGCCGGCCGGACATGAATCGGCCTGGGTCATCAACGGCGAC
Organism: Pseudomonas sp. Z1-29; assembly: GCF_051131995.1. NCBI lineage: Bacteria > Pseudomonadati > Pseudomonadota > Gammaproteobacteria > Pseudomonadales > Pseudomonadaceae > Pseudomonas > Pseudomonas sp. Z1-29. The sequence continues at coordinate 4,985,776 of NZ_CP071645.1, forward strand.
ATTCGCCTCGCCCACCTGTATTTCAGCCCCGAGCAATTCGCCCTGGGTTGCGTCACGCTGCTGGATCGCGAACCGCGGCAAGTGCAATTGCACGAGGCAACCTTTCTCGATGACCCGCGGCAGGCACAGCGCTTTCGACAGTTGATCGAGCTGGACTGGGCCGAGCCGGCTGAACGCCTGCTCGGCACCAGCCTCGCCCATGAACTGCTCAGCCACCTTCTGCTCAACCAGGTTGGCCAACGCCAGGGCCTGCGCCTGAAGGGTGGGCTGGCCGCGCACCAGCGACGCTTGCTGGTGGATTACATCGACGCTCAATTGGCCGAAGCCATCAGCCTTGGTCAACTCGCTGCGCTGTGTGCCCTGTCCGAATACCATTTCGCCCGGATGTTCCGCGAAACCTTCGGCCTGCCACCGCACCAGTACGTCCTGGCGCGGCGTCTCACCCGGGCGCGGCACTTACTGCGCCATACCCTACAACCGTTGGGCGAGGTAGCTCTGGCCTGCGGATTTGCCAGCGCCAGCCATTTCACCAACCGTTTTCGCCAGGCCCTGGGGGCAGCTCCCGGGGAGTATCGGCAGGCATTTTTGCGCTAGCGCGTCCATGTGCGAGCGAGCCTGCTCGCGAAAGCCCGATCCGGTCCATAACCGAAACGAAACACTCATCCCGATTGCCGTTTCCCTCTGCGCGCCTCTACAATGCGAACAATTCTTGTTCTCTAGCACAGCTTACCGCTGTCGGGATGTTCCTCGTTGCCGCCTGCACACACCGTCGAAGTGCTCTACAACGCCCACCACAGTTGGCTCAACGGCTGGTTGCGAAGAAAACTCGGGTGTCCCGACAGTGCCGCCGATCTGGCCCAGGACACGTTCATGCGCGTGCTGACCGCGCGCGATCCGCAGCCGGTCCTGGAGCCCCGTGCATTTCTCACCACCATCGCCAAGCGCGTATTGTTCAACCATTACCGACGCCAGGATCTCGAACGCGCCTACCTCGACACCCTCGCCCAGATGCCGGAGCAAGTGGCGCCGTCGGAAGAGGAGCGAGCGATCATCCTGCAGACCCTGCTGGAACTGGACCAACTGCTCGATGGACTGCCACGTGCGGTCAAAAAGGCGTTCCTGCTGGCGCAGATCGATGGCCTGACCTACAACGAAATCGCCCATGAACTGGGTATTTCCCTGCCGACGGTCAAGCGCCACCTGAACAAGGCAGCGATGCGCTGCTACTTCGCCCTGTGAACCCGCCGATGCCCAGCGCGCCGAACGTCAGCGCGCAAGTCGCCGAGCAGGCGGTGCATTGGCTGCTGGAAATGCAGCAAGGGCCACTCGATGCGCGCCAGCAGCAAGCCTGGGAACAGTGGCTCAATGCACACAGCGAACATCGCCGCGCCTGGGAGCATATCCAGCGGGTCAACCAGCGGCTGCGCAATGTGTCTTCTCCGTTGGCCCATGCGACGCTCAACACACCGAAGTCGGCAACGCGGCGCCGGACCCTCAAGATGTTGCTGCTGCTGGGTGCCGGCTCGGCCGCGACCTGGGGCCTGCGTGAACGCCAGTTGTTGCCGCCATTGCTCGCCGATTACCGCAGCCCGGTGGGCGAGCGGCGTCGCCTGGCGCTGGATGACGGCAGCCAGCTGCAGCTCAACAGCGGCAGCGCGGTCGATATTCGCTTCGACGCTCAGCGCCGCCTGATCCGCCTGCTGGAAGGGGAACTGCTATTGACCGCAGCCCAGGACCCACGCCCCCTGCAGGTGCTGACCGCCCATGGCCTGCTGGAAAGCCACGACGCCCGTTTCAACGTGCGTGAGTATGCAGACCACACCCAAGTCGCAGTGTTTGCCGGCCAGGTGGACATTCGCGGCAGGCACGGCACGGCTTTTCTGCTGGGGGCTTCCCGACAAGCGTCCCTTGGCATCAACGGCACCGGTCCCGCCACGGCGCTTGACGCCAACAGCGGTGCCTGGACGGAGGGCATGCTGGTCGCCGCGCACATGCGCCTGGCGGATTTCCTTGAGGAACTGGGCCGCTACCGACGCGGCCAGCTGCACTGCGACGAGGCGGTCGCCAACCTTCTGGTCTCCGGAACTTATCCGCTGGACAACGGCGAGCGAATCCTTGATCTGCTGGAAATCAGCCTGCCGGTAAAAGTGCGGCGTTTCACCCGCTATTGGGTCACGGTCGAAGCTCGCGCTTGAGCCCATGGCGGCCCACCCAAAAAAAATGATTTGCCAGTGAGCCGTTTTCCACACCTCGGGTGACAGAGAAGGAAAGCCACTTCGATATAACCTTCTCGGGATTCCCATCCATGCCGCAGCAACCCACCCGTCTCACCCCGCTCGCTCGCGCCGCGCGTCAACTGTTCCTGGGGGCCAGCTTGAGTTTCGTTGCACTGCCCGCCGTGCTGGCTGCAGAGGCCAAGGCCTATCACATTGCGCCGTCATCGCTGGAAAACGCCCTTAATCAATTCGGCCGCGAAGCCGGCGTGTTGATTTCCTTCGGCTCGCAACTGACCGGCGGCCTGCAGAGTCGCGGCCTGGAAGGCAGCTACAGCCCCGAGCAAGGCTTGAACGCGCTGCTTGAAGGCACAGGCCTGCAAGCCCGGCACGAGGGGGACAATGCTTTCAGCCTGCAACCGGTCAGCAGCACTGCACTGGACATCGGCACCACGACCGTGGTCGGTGACTGGCTCGGCGACGCAGCGCCGACCAACGTCTTCGAACACCCGGGCGCTCGGGACGTTATCCGCCGCGAAGAATTCGAACGCCAGGGCGCGACCCAGGCCCGGGACGTGCTCAATCGCATTCCCGGCGTCAACGCACCGGAAAACAACGGCACCGGCAGTCATGACATGGCGCTGAATTTCGGTATCCGTGGCCTCAATCCGCGCCTGGCTTCCCGCTCGACGGTACTGATGGATGGCATTCCAGTGCCTTTCGCGCCGTATGGCCAACCGCAGCTGTCCTTTGCTCCCGTGAGCATGGGCAACATGGACGCGGTGGATGTCGTGCGCGGGGGCGGCGCGGTGCGCTACGGCCCGCAAAACGTCGGCGGCGTGGTCAACTTCGTGACCCGGGCAATACCCGATGCACCGACCGTCAAAGGCGGTTTCCAGACCGAGGCGAGCCCGTCCTCCAGCCACGATGGCTTCAAGACGTCCGCCAATCTGCTGGCCGGCGGCACCGCCGATAACGGCCTGGGCGGCGCCCTGTTGTATTCCGGCACCCGCGGCGGCGACTGGCGCGAGCACAGCGACACGCAGATCGACGACCTGATCCTCAAGGGCAACTATCAACTGGACGAGGCCAACAGCTTCAACGCCATGGCCCAGTATTACGAAGGCGAGGCCGATATGCCCGGCGGCCTGAACGTGGCCGACTACAACGCCGACCCGTATCAGTCCACCCGCCAGAAAGACCGGTTCTGGGGTCGTCGTACCCTGGTCAATTTCGGCTACCGCTACCAGCAGGACCGGCGAGAATTCACCGCCAACACGTTTTTCACCAAGACCTTGCGCAGCGGCTATCTGGACCAAGGCTCCTTCCTGTCCCTGTCGCCTCGTGAATATTGGGTACGCGGCCTGGAAACCCGTTTCGCCCAAGGCTTCGATCTCGGCCCGACCAGCCACGAGGTCGGCGTCGGCTATCGCTATATCAACGAAGCCGGTCATGAACTGCGTTATCGCACACCGATCGCCAGCAACGAGCTGCCGACCACCTCCAGCCGCAACGACCGCGATACCCGCGGCGGAACCGAAGCCAATGCATTTTTCATCGATGACCGGATCGATATCGGCAAATGGACGATCACGCCCGGCATTCGCTACGAAATGATCGAGTCGCAGCAAACCAACAACCTGACCAACGTGAAGTACAAGGGCGACTACAACACCGCCCTGCCAGCGCTGAATGTGCTGTACCACCTGACCGACGAATGGAATCTGTATGCCAACACCGAAGGCTCGTTCGGCAGCGTGCAGTACAGCCAGATGCCCAACCGCGTCAGCAGCGGTGAAGTGAAACCGGAGAAGGCTCGCACCTGGGAGCTTGGCACCCGCTATGACAATGGCAACCTGCGGGCAGAGATCGGCGCCTTCCTGATCAACTTCGACAACCAGTACGAAAGCAACCAGACCAACGATTCGGTGATCGCCCGGGGCGAGACCCGCCACCAGGGCATCGAAACCAGCGTCAACTATGCCCTCGAAGGCCTGAGCCCGGCGCTGGCCGGTTTTGACGTGTACGCCACTTACGCCTACGTCGACGCCACCATCCGCGAAGACGGGCCGAACAAGGGCAACCGCGTGCCCTTCTCCTCCAGGCACAAAGGTACGCTGGGCGTAGGTTACACGGATGGGCCGTGGAAGCTGAACCTGGACAGCACCTACCAGAGCGCGCAGTTTGCCGACAACGCCAATACCCGCGCGGAAAGCGCCGATGGCAGCACCGGCAATATCCCTGGCTACATGCTGTTCAGCAGCCGCGCCGCTTATGATTTCGGCCCGCAACTGTCGGACCTGAACGTCGCGGTGGGCGTGAAGAACATCTTCAATACCCAATACTTCACCCGCTCGTTTGATGACAACAATCGGGGCAAATACGTAGGGGAACCGCGCACGTTGTATGTGCAGACGTCCGTGGCGTTCTGATTCGGGGCCACGGTGAATAGCTGAAACAAGACGGGCCTGCAATTGCAGGCCCGTCTGTTTGGTGGGTAATTTCAGTGACCGGGTTCAGCCGTTAAGCGCAGCCCGTTCGTTCTCGAGGAATTCTTCTTCCAGCATGGCATCAGCCAGTGCAATCGACTCGGTCTGGCCGTTGGTGGCGGCGCGCTTGCCGCGCAGTTTGCCGAACAGATGCTCCAGTTTATGTTCCAGCTTGGTGGCTGCGCCTTCGATCGCAAGTTCCAGCGACTCGGCCTTGTGCGTTACGGAAATTGGCTGGTGGCCTTTTGGCCGAGCCTCAAGTTGGCAACGCAAATCGTGGGGACCGGGCTTGTCGCCGTTCTCATCCCCCAAATGAACCTCGATCCGTGTCAGGTCTTCTTCGTAACGTTCGAGCGTGCTTTCAATGGTAGTACGTACCCACTCCTCCAGTCGGATGCTGCTTTGAATATGGTTATCGCTGTTGACTTGGATTTGCATAGTTCATCCCTTATTTCGGCTAGCTCGCCAGGGGCCAATCGACGTTAGCGCAACGGCCCCTTGAGTACAGAGTCGGGCTGGCGGGAGAACAATTCAACCCCCGAAAAAAGATAAATATTCATTTGTAAATAAAGCCGGACAACGAGCAACAGCGCTGTTAATGTCAGGAGTTGTCTCGCCCCGCTTGTTCATTCCAATCCGCCTGCGTGCCCTGCACCGTCAGCGAACATCGGCCCGCCAGTGCCCCGAAACGGGCTGCCGCCATAACCGCATTCCAGAGCATTGCGCGTCCAGGCGCCGTGATCATTGTCCGACAGTTTTTCCGGCATGCCCCTTGCTAACTCCCTTACAGGAGGCGCCGCGGGCTGCGATCAATGGGTCAGCCGCCTGCCCGCCCCGGGAATCTGGCGATGGATACGATCATGGAATGGCCGGTGGTCCGGTGTTGCGAACTAATCCCGATCATGGCCGGTCAACAACTGCACGTTCAATCAGGCGGTGACGCATCATGGACAACCCTTTTCAGATCATTACGGACGCCTTCGCGCCGCAATACCAGATCAACCTGAGCATCCAAGGCCTGGACGGCAGCATCATGCTGACCCTGTCCAAGGCCGGGCGCGTCGTTGCCAAGCGCATGATCAGCGCGCAGCAACGCAACGACCCGGAACGGCTCAAGCGCCTGGTGCAGAGTATTCAATTCGGCATTGCCATCGAGCAGGGCCACAGCGCCGTGGCCATCCTCGAAGCCATGACCGGCGGCGACAACATCAAGGTGCCGCCACCGCAGGTACAGGGCCAGGCGTCCAGCGCCGCCGGTCTCTAGATTTCGCCCTTCTCCACTTCGGCATGCTCGCTCGAACCCGCGCCGACCTTACGGTGCGGGTGTTCGATCTTCACCGAGGGAAACTGCGACGAGGCGTAGCGCACCACCAGGATCGCGAACGCCAGCAGCAGGATGCCGCCGCACAAGTAGATGATGCCCAGGTCCGGCGGGCTGTGATGCGAGACGTTGGAAATCAGCAGGCGCGTCAACGCGGTGATCGCCACGTAGATGAGAAATCGCACCGGCATGTGATTGGTCTTGAAGTAAATCCCGACCATCGCCCCCAACTCCAGGTAGATGAACAGCAGGAGGATGTCGTCGATCTTGATATGACCCTCCTCGATCATCTGCAGGAACTCCATCACGGCAGCCCATGCCGTCACCGCCCCGATGGCGAACAGCGCCAGGTAGTGGAAGGTCTCGACGAACAGGTTGCCCAGGGATTCGGCCAGCTGGTGGACATTCTGGCGCAGGTTCTCGGCCCAGTTGATTTTCACGATGTAGTTTCCTTAGGTCGACTCGACCGGATGATGCGGGTTGGACGTGACGGTTGTTCTGCATGCAGAAAAAAGGCCAGCGACCGCAATGAGATGGCACCGGGCTGGCATTCGACACGTTGGCGACATCAGCGGTCCCGTCGCGGGCACGTTTGTCTTGGGCGACAAACCTCGAAACCGGTCTACATTAAAAAGCCACTATTCAAAGCGTCAGGATTCGCTTATCCTTTGGCCTGTATATAAATACAGTAGTCACAGACAAAACCAATGTGAAGGCATGTGAGGTGGTGAATGGCCGTCGAAGTGGTATACCGCAGCAGCCGAGATCTGGAGCGATTGTTCATGGATAAAGCCGAAGCTGACCGTCATGACAAAATGCTGGAACTCGCTGAATTGCTCGCCGAAGTGTTGCAAAAAGCCGTTCCATCGCTGAGCGAACAACAGGTGGAGGAAGCCGGCATCTACATGGCGAAGAATCGCGATGTGTTCGCCAAGGCATTCAAGAGCCAGCCAGACGCGTTGTCCGAACTGCTCAATCCGTCAGACGAATGATCAAAAAGATCGCAGCCTTCGGCAGCTCCTACACGGTGTAGGTGCTGCCGAAGGCTGCGATCTTTTTTTATCGGTACAACAAACGCTCCGCGAGCTCGTCAGCCACCCTGGCCGGTGAGCGTTTTTCGGCCTGGGCGTGGGCGAAGACTTCCGTGAGCCGGGCACCGATCTTGGCGAGATGCGCCGTGATGGTCGGCAGCTCTTCGCCGCGGTGTTTCAAGGCAACATAGATCAGGCCGCCGGAATTGATCACGTAGTCCGGTGCATAGAGGATCCCACGTCTTTCCAACTGGTCGGCGACTTGCAGGTTGCTCAACTGATTATGCGCCGAGCCGGCAACGGCCGAGCAGCGCAGTTGCGCCACGCTCTGGCTGTTGAGTACCCCGCCGAGGCCGCAGGGAGCCAGGATGTCGCAGGGGGTACTGAGCAGTGCGTCGTTGGCGATGGGATGGGCGCCCAGTTGCTCCATCGCCAGCTGCACTTTACCGGGGTCGATATCGCTGACCAGCAGTTCGGCGCCCGCCGCATGCAGTTGCTCGGCCAGCGCATAACCGACATTGCCCAAGCCTTGGATGGCCACCCGCAGGCTTTCCAGGTTGTCGCTACCCAGGCGAGCCATGGCCGTGGCGCGGATCCCGGCGAACACCCCCATTGCCGCATGGGGCGCCGGGTCTCCCGCGGCAGTGGTGCTGGTGACATGACGAGTCTGCTGGGCGATACAGTCCATGTCCGCCACCGATGTGCCGCTGTCGATGGCGGTAATGTAGCGACCGTCCAGCTGCTCGATGCAGCGGCCGAAGGCTTCGAACAATGCCGCACGGCTCTCGACGTGTGCCGGACGCATGATGACCGCCACGCCCCCGCCCACGGGCAGGCCGGCCAGCGCAGCCTTGTAGCTCATGCCCTGGGCCAGGCGCACGGCGTCGGCCACGGCACTTTCGTCGTCGGGGTAGGAAAGATAACGACAGCCACCCAGTGCAGGCCCAGGACGGCTGCAATGAATGGCAATCACCGCCTTCAACCCGGTTGCCGGGTCTACGCTCAAGTGCAGCGATTCAAGGCGGGAGCTTTGCATGAGAGCAAACATCGACAGGCTCCCGAATCACTTTTTTGTCTGTCTCGCCAGTATAGGCGCGCAATCGAAATTTGCAGGAGCACGCCGGAATAACGCCGCATGATCGTCAGTCTTTTCGGCATAACCGGCTACCCCCTCTTTGCGAGACTGGACGAAACCTCGCGGCAGAGCTAAAACGAGGCATAGTCCGGAGACTGTGATGAAACCGCGCCAAGCCTTTTTTGACTGTCTGCACCGCTCGCCACCCGCACTGCTCGAAGCAGCCCTGTGGATCGCAGCCGAGCATGATCGTGAAGTGGACGTGCCAGCGTTATTGAAGGATTTCAGGGAGCTGCAGCAGAAAGTCAGCCACGGCCTGCCGATGCTGCCTGTCAGCGAATTGGGCCAGCCCCTGCTTCGGCGCCTGAATGATCTGGGTTTCGCCCAGGACGACGCTACGCCGCTACGGCCTGGCGCGGCGCTGCTGGACAAGGTCCTGGTCCGCAAGCGAGGGCAACCGCTGGCCTTGGGCCTGATAGCCCTGGAACTGGCCAAGGGCCTGGAAATCCCGATGACCGGCGTCAATTTCCCCGGCCATTTCCTGCTGCGCGTACCTGGCGCGGACCACCTGCTCGACCCCTGCGGCGGTCGCCGCTTGTACCCCAATGACTGCCGGGACTTGCTGCATCGCCAATACGGCGCCAACCTGCCGCTCAAGGCCGAGCACATGGTCTGCGCCGAGCCGATGCAGATGCTCCAGCGGCTGTCGCGCAATCTCAGGCAACTGCATCTGGCCAACGACGACTACATCGCCGCGCTGGTCGATGCCGAACGGGTGCTGGAGTTGGGTAACGCCAGCGCCGCCGACTACCTGGCCCGCGCCAGCCTCTACCAGCGACTCGATTGCCCCAACGCCGAACGTTTCGATCTCGAACATGCATTGATGCTCAGTGATGACCCGATCCAGCGGATCCGGCTGACCGAGCGATTGGGGCATCTTCCGCCAAATACGATTGTGCATTGAGCCCCGGCGGCCCATTACACACCCTGTGGGAGCGACTCAGGGAGTATCAGGCTGACTCGCCGGATGCGCTTGCTGGAACGCCGCATGGGCTGCCGCCAACGCCGCCACCCGGCGGATTCGTGGATACCCCTGCAACGACACATTGAAGCGCTCGGCCGCATACAGCTGCGGGATCAGGTAAACGTCCGCCAGGCCTGGCGCCGCGCCGAAACAATAGCCGTCTTCGCCAATCAACTGCTCCACTGCGACCAGCCCCTGGCTGATCCAGTGCCCGATCCACTCCGTCACCTGTGCTTCGTCGTGGCCCCACTGCCTGAGCTTGTTGAGCACGCTGACATTGTGCAGTGGATGGATGTCGCAGCCGATCAGTGCGGCCACGCCACGCTCATGTGCGCGAAGCACGGGGTCACGGCTGAGCAACGGCACCTGTGGATAACGTTCCTCCAGGTACTCGATGATCGCCGGAGACTGGACCAGCAAAGCGCCCTCATCGGTACGCAGCGCGGGTACCCGCCCCTGGGGATTGATCCCCAGGTAGGCCGGCTGGCGATGTTCGCCCCCGGGCGGCGCGATCAGGCTGACCGGCAGGGCCCGGTAATCCAGGCCCTTGAGCGCCAGCGCGATGCGCACCCGGTAAGACGACGTGGAACGGTAGTAGGTGTAAAGCTCCATGCCGCCCCCTCAATGCGCCGGCAAGACTTTGCCGCGGCATTCGCCGAAACCGATGGAGGCGGCACCTTCGCGGCCGCAACGGGCGCGCAGGATGATTTCGTCACCGTCTTCGAGAAATTTGCGGATTTCGCCGGACGCCAGTTCGATCGGCTTTTTACCGCCCTCGGTGATTTCCAGCAGGCTGCCGAACTGACCATTTTCAGGCCCTGACAATGTGCCCGAGCCAAACAGATCGCCGGCCTGTAATTGGCAACCGTTGACGCTGTGGTGCGCGACCATCTGCGCCACGGTCCAATACATGTACCGGGTGTTGCTCAAGGTCAGGCGATGAGGCGCCAGGCCCTGCTCGCGCATGGATTCGGTCAGCAGCAGGACTTCCAGTTCGATATCAAAGGCTCCGCCAGCCTGGTCACGCTTGTCCAGCAGATACGGCAGTGGCTGGGGGTCGCCTTCCGGGCGCGCCGGCTGCGGGCGACGGAACGGCTCAAGAGCCTCGGCCGTCACCACCCACGGCGATACGCTGGTGAGGAAACTTTTCGACAGGAAAGGCCCCAGCGGCTGGTACTCCCAAGCCTGGATATCCCGGGCCGACCAATCGTTGAGCAAGCAGAAACCGCCGATGTGCTCGGCCGCATCGCCGATGGCAATGGGCTCGCCCAGGGCGTTGCCCTTGCCGATCCAGATACCCAGCTCCAGTTCATAATCCAGCCGCGCGCACGGGCCGAAGATCGGCTCGGCCTGGCCGGGCGGCAGCGTCTGGCCTTGCGGACGGCGCACATCGGTACCGGAGGGGCGAACCGTCGAAGCGCGACCGTGATAACCGATGGGAACGTACTTGTAGTTGGGGAGCAGCGGATTGTCCGGCCGAAACAGCTTGCCGACATTCTGCGCGTGCTCGATGCCTACGTAGAAATCGGTGTAGTCATTGATTTTCGCTGGCAAGTGCATCTGGCAGTCCGCCGCCAGTGGCAGCAACCGCGCGCCCTGGGCCTGGATCGCGTCCCGCTGGGGGCTGTCCTCGCGCAACAGTTCGAGCAATCTTTCGCGCAGGGCAACCCGGGCCTCGCGCCCCAGGTCGAAGAAGGCGTTCAACTGGCCGCCCTGCATGGCCTCGACGGCTTCAGCCGCCTTGCCGTCAAACAGGCCCGCCTGCAACGCGGCCTGCAGATCGAAGATCCGCTCACCAATCGCCACGCCGCTACGGGGAGCTTCGCCAGCGACACTGAAGATGCCCAGCGGCAGGTTCTGCAGCGGGAAGTCGGGATGACCATTAGCGCAAACAACCCAGCTGAGGGTAGGGGAAACTTGGGTCATGGGTTATCTCCGGGTCGGGTCGAAAGTGACCGGCAGCGAGGCCCAGCAGGCGTCGTAGTCAGTTTGCAATTGTGCGCAGTCCAGGGCGAAACGGCTGGGACGCAGCACTTGGCTGGTCTCGAACATGAAGGCCATGGTGTTGTCGATTTTTGTTGGCTTGAGCTCGGCATTGATCGCCTTGGTGCAGGTCTCGCCATCCGGGCCGTGGGCGCTCATGCAGCTGTGCAGCGACGCGCCGCCCGGCAGGAAGCCCTCGGCCTTGGCATCGTAGGCGCCCTGGATCAGGCCCATGAATTCATTCATCAGGTTGCGATGGAACCACGGCGGACGGAAGGTGTTTTCCGCCACCATCCAGCGCGGCGGGAAAATTACGAAATCGAGATTCGCCAGGCCATGGACACTGGTCGGCGACGTCAACACGGTGAAAATCGACGGATCGGGGTGGTCGAAGCTGACCGTGCCGATCGTGTTGAATCGTCGCAGATCGTATTTGTACGGCACGTTGTTGCCGTGCCAGGCCACCACGTCGAACGGCGAATGGTCCAGCTCGCAGGCCCACAGTTCACCGAGGAACTTCTGTACCAGCGTGGTCGGTTGCACGAGGTTTTCGTAATGGGCGACGGGGGCCAGGAAATCCCTTGGATTGGCCAGGCCATTGCTGCCGATCGGCCCGAGGTCTGGCAGGCGCAACGGCGCCCCGTGGTTCTCGGCGATGTAGCCGCGAGCTTGCGCGTCGAGCAGTTCGACGCGAAATTTCAGCCCTCGAGGCAGCACGGCGATTTCCAGCGGAGCCACTTCCAGCACACCCAGCTCGGTGGCGATGCGCAGCCGCCCCAGTTGCGGCACGATCAGCCACTCACCATCGGCGTTGAAGAACACCCGCTCCATGGAGCGGGTGGCGCAGTAGTGATAGATGCTGATACCGGCGGGTTTGTCCGCACCGGCATTGGCCGCCATCTGGACCAGGCCGTCGATCAGATCGGTGGGCTCGGTGGGGAGCTGCAACGGGCTCCAGCGCAGGCGATTGGGTGTCACCTCGCCCAGCGGGCCTGCGGCCAATTGCCGTTCCAACCTGGCGAAGGCCGGATGGTTGGCCGAAGGACGGATGCGGTACATCCAGGTTCGCCGCGCTTCGCTGCGGGCCATGGTGAAGGCGGTGCCGGAAAACAGTTCGGCGTACAGGCCGTACGGGGCTTTCTGCGGAGAGTTCTGGCCAACGGGCAGTGCGCCGGGCAGCGCCTCGCTGGCGAATTCGTTACCGAAGCCAGACTGGTAAGCCAGGTCCGACGCCGTGGAATCGAGGTTCATGGAGCCTCCTGAATACAGGACTGGATGCGTCCCGTCGCTCTGTGGAGCAGCCTGGGCGCACCGGGTTATTTTTATCGTAATTCGATTACGCATAACGTAATTTGCTCGACGACCACCGTCAAGCTATAAAGACGCCCATTCGCTTCCGGACCAGAACCTCCATGGAAAACCCGCCCAGCAACGGTAAACAGAAAGTCCGCTCCGCTGAGGTCGGCACCGACATCCTCAAGGCCTTGGCCGAGTTGTCCCCTTCCACCTCGCTGTCACGCCTGGCCGAACATGTGCAGATGCCGGCCAGCAAGGTTCATCGTTACCTGCAAGCGCTGATCGCGAGTGGCTTCGCCGAACAGAACAGCGCAACCAACCACTACGGTTTGGGCCGCGAAGCCTTACGCGTAGGGCTGGCGGCGCTCAACGGCATGGATGTGCTGCAAGTGGCCGCCCTGCCCTTGGCCGAACTGCGCGACGACTTGAACGAAACCTGTTTTCTCGCGGTGTGGGGCAATCACGGCGCGACCGTGGTGCGGATCGAACCCGCCGTGCGGGCCGTGACCGTGGTGACGCAACTGGGCTCGGTCCTGCCGTTGCTCAGCTCATCCACGGGATTGGTTTTCAGTGCCTACCTGCCGGAGCGCGAGACCATCGAGCTGCGCGAACAGGAGGTGCGCGACGCCACCGACCACGCCTTGGCCGATGACAATGTCTATGCCGCCTTGCAGGGGCAGATCCGCAGTCGCGGCCTGCACCATGTGCATGGCTTGTTGATGCCCGGCATTGATGCCTTGTCCGCGCCGGTTTTCAACGCCATGGGCCAGGTGGCGGCAGTCATGACCATTGTGGGTCCGACATCGCTGTTCCACGCCGACGAAAACGGCCCGGCGGCGCAGCGCCTGTTGACCGCGACCCGGGCCGTGAGCCGGCGAATGGGGTATGACTCAGAGTCATGAGCCCAGCAAGATATTGGCTAACTCATCACGCCCATGTTTTTCGCTTTTGCGACCGCTTGTGTCCGCCGCTGTACGCCCAGCTTGCTATGGATCCGCCGCGCATGGGTTTTCACCGTATGCAGCGAGATGAATAGGCGCTCGGCGATCTGCTGGTTTGAATGACCCTGGGCAATGAGTTCCAGTACTTCCAGTTCGCGCTGGCTGAGCAGCGTTTCTTCCGCCGCGCGTCCCGGCAGCTCGATCCGCTCCTGAGATTGCATCCAGTGCACCAGTTCAGGCTGGCGCATACGCAGCTCACCCAAGGCTTGCTGCGCCCGCCAACAGGCCACTTGCTTGAGCGCCTCCGGCGCGATCAATCCAAGAGAAGTGCGATCGACGGACAACCAGACGACCTCGGCCAGCGCCAACTGCAACTCCGTTTCCAATGCGTGCATTTCGCGCTGCCGTGCCTGGGCGATCATCGCCTGCAGGCGAGCCTGCGGCTCATACGCCCGATGCAGGTAGACCTCGGCCAGCACCAGCAGATACTCGAGGCGTGGAATCAGCTCCAGGGTCGCTGGCGGCGCCTGCTTGGCCTGCGGCCCGTGGAAATGCCGCAAGACCCGGGTCAAGACTTCATGAGCAAGCTCCGGGCGCCCCTGCTGCAACCAGAATTGACAGCTGGTTTGCAGCAGCACGCCGCGATAGACCGTGTCGGGGATGTGTCGCTGCTGCATGATCCGCTCGGCGTCGCGCAGTTGCATGAAGGCTTCGCCATAGTCACCCCGGTTGGCCGCCAGGCAAGCCTTGCCGAGAAAGCCGTAGAGCACTTGTTTGTCCTGGCTGCGCAGGCCCGCCTCCAGGCCGGCTTGAAAGTGTTCGGCGGCCTGCTCGTCAGATCCCATGCGTAACGCCAGGCGCCCACGTCGCAGGGCGATACGTCCCAGCAGCGCGGAAAAATCCTGGCCGGGCTTGTCGAGCAGCACCTGGACGGCGCTCAACAAATGATCCGCCCGATGGGGCGCGCCGCGTTGCTCAAGTACCTGGGCGTGATCCAGTTCCAGCAATCCTTCGAACACCAGCGAGCCATGAGCCCGGGCCAGGCACAGCGCCTGACGGTTGATCCATTGCGCGGACGCCAGCTCACCTTTGAGCAGTGCCCGCTGCGTCTGGCCGATCAGGCACAGCACCTTGAGAGCCCAGGCGTGCGGTTCGAGGCCGGCTTCGGCCTGGAGGAAATGCTCAAGCGCCGGTTCGCCCTCACCGTCCAGATGCAGCAGCCAACCACGCAAGACCTGCCAGCGGGCAATCAGTTCTCGCTGCCGGCAGGCCAGCGGTTGTGGCGCGAACCGGCCCAATTGCTCGATGCACCGCTCGGCCTCGGCGAAACGTCCGGCGCACAGCAAGGCTGCGGTAACCAGCCCCACCGATTGCGGCGTACCGAGGGACAACGCCTCGTCCTGCTGGTCATGCAGGCTCAATAACAGCTGGACGTTGTTGCCCTGCAAGACATGCTCGAAATTCAGATGCTGGAGGACACTCACGGCGGTCTCGAACTCCCCCGCTTGCATGGCCTGTTCGAATGCCATCGGCCAATCCTGCTCGGCGGCGAACCATTGGCAGGCCCGCCGGTGCCAGGAGCGCGCCTGGGGCCAGGGCTCGTCACGCACCAGGCGGGCCAGCGGAGGGAAAATCTGCATCCATTCCGAAGACTGCGCCCACGGTTCGATGAAGCATCCCAGGTCCAGCAGCAAGGGAAGGCATTCGGCCCCCACCGTATCGCCGAACAGATGCTCGCAAAGCCGGGCATTGAAGCGCGGCAAATGCGCCAGCACGCGCCAGGCCTGCGCCAGCTCCGGGGACAGGGCGCCAAACAATTCATATTCGAGGTAGTCGGGCAAAGTCCCGGCACGCCCCGACGAAGCGTTGCTCCGCGCCCACTCGCAACGTTCGAGCAAGGCAAAGCGCACCCCGGCACACCAGCCACCACTGCGCTGAACCACCTCGCGGGCGGTGCGTGCTGCCAGTGGGCCGGGCAAATGCCCGAGCAATTGCTGAACGTCCTCGGCGGTAAAAACCAGGGCTTGCGCGTCGAACTCGTGCAGCTCGTCGTCCAGCAACAAGCGTGGCCAATTGCAGTGCGGGCGGCGACGGCCATTGAGCCACAGATGCAGCGCCGGACTGCTGGTGTTCAGCAAGCGATCGAGCAATTGGTCGAGTGCCGGATTGGGCACCCGGCAATAATCATCCAGGAACAACCATGTCGGGGTTTGCAACCGTGCCAGGTGAGCCAGCAGGCTCGCCTCATCGACCACCGGCAATCCGAGGGCCTGGGCCAGGCACTCACAGAATTGCGCGACATCCATCGCCGCGCCCCCCAGCGGCAGCCAATGCAGCCGGCAGCCCGGGGGCGCTTGCAGGAAACATTCAGCGAACAAAGCGCTCTTGCCGCTGCCCGCCGGTGCGTAGAGCAGCTTTACCCGCGCCTCGGAAGCCAGCAACGACTCGCTCAAGGACCGGCGTGGCACATGCGTCGAAGACAGGCGCGGCAGCAGCCCGGGACGGTCCGGACACGGGGTCATGGCGGTCATTGTGCAAGGTCCCTTTTATTGTTGTTCCATCACCCTAGACCTGTGTCGAGCACCTTAGGAGAAATATTCAGCGCGCTGATTGCGGCTCATAAAAAAATGACCGGCAGCTCAGCTGTCGGTCATTGGTTTTGCTCAGGGTCTGGAGGGTTTTGGGGCCGCTTCGCGGCCCAGCGGGAGCAAGCTCCCTCGCCACGGGTATTTTGCCAAGACGATCTAGCGAACCCCGCTCGACCGCAACGCTGCCGGCGTGTAGTCGGCTGCCCGAGCCTCGAACCCATAGACGTAGGCGTGCTTCTCTTCGTTTTTCATCCCCAGGGCAATGTAGCGGCCAGCGATGATGTCGTAGAGCGCTTCGAGTGTGTAGCCCGGGTTCTGATGGTCGTAATAGAACTGGGCATGCCCTTCGGCCACGCGCCACAACTGGCCGCGCCCGTCATAGTGGTCCACCAGTGCCGCTTGCCAGCTGTCCTCATCGATGTACATGTGGCGCTTGGCGTAGATGTGCCGCTCGCTGGGCTTGACCGTACCCACTACTTCCCAGACCCGGTGCAGCTCGTAGCGCGTCAGGTCCTGGTTGATGTGCCCGGCCTTGATCACGTCATCGTATTTGAGACTCGGTGAATCGAGTTTGTAGCTGTTGTACGGGATGTACATTTCCTTCTTGCCCACCAGCTTCCAGTCGTAGCGATCCGGGGCGCCGGAAAACAGGTCGAAGTTGTCGGAAGTACGCAAGCCGTCGGCAGCGGTGCCCGGGCCGTCATAGGCAACTTGTGGGGCACGACGCACGCGACGCTGGCCGGCGTTGTAGATCCATGCCAGACGCGGCTCCGTCACCTGGTCGAGCGTTTCATGCACCAGCAACACGTTACCGGCCAGGCGCGCCGGGGCCGTCACCTCTTGCTTGAAATAAGTGAGTACGTTGCTGGCTTTTTCCGGGTCGGCGTCCTTGATCAGAAACGGCACGGCGATCTCTTCTTCGAAGCGGATCGGCGTGAAGCTGCCGTTGGTCTGCGGTGTGGCCTGGATGATGACGCGCCGCAGGTTGCCGCCGTGGTAGCGGGTGACGTGGTTCCACAGCACCTCCACGCCGGTCTTGGGAATCGGGAACGCGTAGTAGCGGTTGCCAGTGAAGTTGGCCAGGCCGTTACCGTCGTTGATGGCGTTCACGTTCAGTGCGCTACGTTTGGCCGCCTCATAGATCTCCGGCGGCAGGCCAACGCTGCGGTGGGTCGGGTAGACCGGAATCCGGTAGGTTTCCGGGTAGCGCTTGAACATCGCGACCTGGCCTTCGGAGAGTTTGTCCTTGTACTTGTCCACGGTCGCGGCGGTGATGGTGAACAGCGGTTTTTCACTGGCGAACGGGTCGGCGAGGAAGCCTTTGCTGTCCACGGCACCGGCATTCTTCGGAATACCGCCGGTCCAGGCCGGGATCGAACCATCGGCGTTGCCGGCCTTTTCCGCGCCCAGCGGGGTGAGGCTGGTGCCCAGTTTGTTCGCTTCCTCCGGCGAGACCGCCGCCATTACGTTCGCGGCCAGCAGGCTCAGGGCCAGGGCACCGCATTGCAGGATCATCTTGCGCATTGGGTTTTCCTTGTCAGCCAGATCAGAAGTTCACGCCGAAGCTCAGCGCGAGGAAGTCGCGGTCTTCGAGAACGTTGTAATCGCCGCCGAAGAAATCGGTGTAGCTCAGGCTGGCGGTGTAAGTGTTGCGGTAATCGGCATCGACACCCACGCTGACCGCCTTGGCGCCTTCGTTGAACAAACCGTTGGGCCCATAGCCGGCCACGTCATGGGACCAGGACAGGTTGGGCTTGAAGTTCACCCCGCCGATAACGTTGGAATAGTCAAGAATCGCCCGGGCGCGATAACCCCAGGAGGTCGAGGTGACAAAACCGTCGGTGTCGCCGTTGAAGCCGTACTGGCCGTAGACCGAATCGCGTCCATAACGCAGCTCGTCCTTCGATTCGAGACCGCCGACATGCACGACCGCGGCCTCACCGACCACGGTCAGGCGATCGGCGCCCAGCACCTGGTCGAAGAAGTGCGTCAGGGTGCTCTGCACCTGGGTCACTTCCTTGCGGCGGTAACCGGTGTTGTCCGCGCCCGGCGAAGTGGCGATCGGTGACGCGGCGCCTCCGGCGATCGGGTTCACCAAGGCCAGGGTCAGGTCGTTGGTATTGACCTGTACCGGTGCATTGGGGCGGTAACTGATTTCGCCGGTCCACGCCGTGCCAGTCGGCAACGTGGTGGAGAAACTGGCGCCGTACAGGCGGATGTCTTCAGGGTATTCGAGGTAATACCCACCGCGCCCCAACATCACGCTTTGCGCCAGGCCCGCGCCGCTGCCAGGGGCGATGGCGTTTGCAGTCGCGACCATCCCCGGCAGCGCAGCCAGCGTAGAGAGCCCCGCCGTAGTGGTGCCCACAGTCGGCGTGCGGCTGTGGTAATTCATGAAGTACAGGCCGTACTCGGTGTCATCGCCGAGCCAGCGCAACGCCGTGCCCCACTGGCCGGAGTCCCGCGCATCGCGGTCACCGCCACGGGGAATGACCACGCCTTCGCTGGTCACCTGGATGCCCTGGCCGAACGCGGTGGTCAACGGCACGAACGGCGCAATCGCCGGGCTGCCTACGGTATAGCCATCGGTGCAACCATCGGCGACCACATCGTTACCGAAGAAGGTGCCGCAGTTGTCCACAACCGTCTGGTCCCACTCCAGTTGGTAGAAACCTTCGACGGTAAGCTTGTCGGTCAAGCCCTGGGAGGCGAACAGCATGTTGACCGGGATCAGGCCTTCCTTGATCTCCGCACCCGGGCGACGGAACGCGGACACATCCACCGGGTTGATGCTGTTGATGGAGTTGCCGATGAAGGTACTTTCGCCCCAACTGACCACCTGCTTGCCGGCGCGCACCGTGCCCGGCAGATCGGCGATGGAATAATTGTGATAGACGAAGGCATCGAGGATCTGCGCCCCCGACGACTTGGCGCCCTCCTTGCGGTTACTGTCGCTGATGTCCTTGAACTCGCGGTTTTCGTCCTTGAGCTCGAAGTCGTACCAATACTTGCCACGGACAAACACGCCGGTGTCGCCGTACTTGAGTTCGAGGTCGTGGAGGCCCTTGAAGATTTTCGAGAACGTCTCGCCTTTCCTGAAATTCAATCGGCCGTCGTCACCGGTGGAAGACTGGCCCGTACCGCCATTGACGGTGCCGACCAGATCCCTGTCGGCATCGCGCATGCCCCAGCTCGCGCCAACCGACAGCGAGGAGTCGAACTGCCCCTCGATTTCGCCAATGTTGAATGAAACGGCCTGCGCCTGGGCACAGCAACCCAAGGCCACCGCGACGGCCAGCGCCTGCGGCTTGAAGATGGCGCGCATTGTTATTGTTGTCATGCGTCTTCCCCGGTGAGTGACAGAGCCTCCACCCTACTGCCCCACGTCATGGGCGATAAGCGCACCAAGGGGGTATTCGCGATGTACCTCCAAAGGATGACAGCCCATGCGGGCCGGGCCTTTGCGTGGTGCATGAACGGACTGGATGAGAGGTTATCAACGGCGTGCATTTTCATCGCTGCGCCTGCACTGTTACATGCACTGCAACAGTGCATGTCCGGATCCGGGCTGTTTCCGAAAACGTCCCATCCCTATGCTGGCCGGGCTTGCGGGACAACGGGCCTGCAAGCGCAAGCCGCCAGGCGTCCCTCGCGCCTGGCGCACCGTCATTCGGATGGATTGCGCATCAATCCATCGTCCCCGTGTCCACTGACGTTGATTTGTAGCTCCTTTACAACGTCACGTTTAGGCCGCTGCGTTTTGCAGCGGCCTTTTTTATTTCCGGGTTATTTCCGCGAGGGAACTTCTTGTTTCCTGGATAACTCGAGCACTATTCAGAATATTCTCAAACGCTACCCGGAAATCGGTCCGGTAAACGTGCTCGGGCATTCGGACATCGCCGCGGGCGCAAGAGGTTATCCAGGCCCGATGTTTGCGAGGCATGCGTTGTATCTCAAGGGTATCGGCGCCTGGTTCGAGCCTTCCAGCTGCATTTTCGCCCGGCGAAACATGACGGTGTGATAGACAGGGAGACCGCTGCGAATCTCGCGGCCCTGGTGCAGAAGTACTTCCCCTGAGCGCGGTGCCGCGCCTGGCGACAACGTGCCCAGGGACGCGATTCAAATGGCGTGGCGCTGCAGGTTCGCCATCATCTCTTTCAAAGCTTCCAGGTTGTCGTTCGGGTGGACTGCGTTCTCAAAGTCGCAAATCTGCTGCCAGTGAGCGGCGACGTCCTCGGGTGAGAACCCCTCGCGCGGATCGAAGCCGGCACCGAGGCTGCGCTCCCAGCGCACCTTGCCCATCCAGCCGCCGCCTACTTCGAACAATCCGGAAGTTTCCTGACAGGCTTCGCTGGCCAAGTACACGACCAGCGGGCTGACCAGCTCGGGCTTGAGCTGCTCGAATACCTGCGGCGGGATCAGGCCTTCAGTCATACGGGTGCCGCCGGTGGGGGCGATGGCGTTGACGAGAATGTTGTTCTTGCGACCTTCGATAGCCAGGGTGCGAGTGAGGCCGTACAGGCCAAGCTTGGCCATGCCGTAGTTGGACTGGCCGAAGTTGCCATAGATGCCGGACGTGGAGGCGGTGAAGATCACTCGTCCGTAGTTCTGCTCGCGCAGGTGCGGCCAGGCGGCGCGGGTGACTTTATAGGCACCTTCGACATGGACACGGTAAACCAGGTCCCAGTCGGCATCGTCCATCTTATGGAAGGTCTTGTCGCGCAGGATACCGGCGTTATTGACGACCACGTCCACCCTGCCGAAGGCGTCGAGGGCGTTTTGCACAAGCTTGTCGCCGTCAGTGACCGAGTCATGATTGGCTTCGGCAATACCACCGGCGGCACGGATTTCAGCCACCACCCGATCCGCTGCCGAGGCGTTGGCGCCCTCCCCCTGCGCTGAGCCGCCGAGATCGTTCACCAGCACGCGTGCGCCCTGCCGGGCAAACAGCAGCGCATGAGCGCGGCCAAGGCCGCCGCCGGCTCCCGTGACGATCACGACTTTATCTTCGAAGCGCACAGACTCACTCATGGGCAGAACTCCAGCAGGCCGATAGGACATTGCCACGAGTGTCCGGCACAAGTCGGCAGGCCACAATCAACTGGGCTCAGAGTGAATGGTGGGCGATAAGGTGAGGGGATGATGCCAGGCAATCGGTCATGAACAGGCCATTTGCCTGATCGGCGCCGCGATGATTTCGCGAAATGCCAGGTAATGCTTGAGTACCTGAACAGGTGCCTCGGTGTGTGGATAGTGACCAATGTCAGGCAACAGCACCGTGTCGGCGTTCGGAATCAAGGCTCGGTAACGCGCCACCATATGCGCACCGGAAATCGGATCGATTGCCCCGTCGATGACCCGCAACGGCACTTCGCCGCGCTGCATCGCCTGCACCCAACGGTCGCGTTGCACCCGTCGTTCGGGAATATAGGCGATGAGTTTGTGCATGATCCGCGGCCCGTGATGGGTTTCGACGAGGCTCCAGTAATCATCCATCTCGCTTTCGGTCGGGCAGGTCCTGGGGCCGAAAATCCGTTGGAAACTCTTCACCAGCCCGTCCCTGGAGAAGGCCCGGCCTATCAGCCACCCCAAGGGGCTGAGCAGTAACTTCTGCATCAGCACCGGACGATGGGTCTCGGGGAACAGTCCACCATTGAGAAAGACACAACTGGCGACGTCGGCGCGCGCCTCGCTGTGCCGGGCAATCAACTCCTGGGCCACGCTGTCGCCATAATCGTGGGCCAGCACATGAACTCCCTGTGTCACATTCAAATGCGTCAGCAACGCTTGCTGCAGATCGGCCTGCTCCAACAGGCTATAGGTGTGATCCACAGGTTTATCGGAGTCACCGAAACCGAGCATGTCGCAGGCGATCACCCGGTAACGCTGTGCCAGCGGCTGCCACAGGTAATGCCAGTCCCAACTGGCGGTAGGGAACCCGTGGATAAACAGCAGAGGCTCGCCGTGGCCCGCCACCCAATAGCGGATAGCGTGACCTCGAAACATGAAGGTCTGTCCGCGCTGGCGCCAGATACGCAGCGGAATCTGGACCATGGGCATCAGCTTTTATAACCCGGATCTTGCTGGTCGAGTTTGCGCAGCAAGGCCGGCCAGGCCAGCGCGCCCCCCATGCCTTGGGCGCTTCGGGTCACCCCGGCAACCATCGCCCGGGCACCGGCCAGCACCTGGGGCTCGATGGCGATCAACTCGGCGCCGCCGGTCTGCGCCAGAACCTGGATGTCACAGGCTCGCTGGAAAATGAACATCATCAGGAAGGTATCGGCGATGGTGCCGCCACAAGTCAGCAGACCGTGGTTGTGAAGCATCAGGAAATTACTGTCGCCCAGGTCCGCTTGCAGGCGGGCCTTCTCTTCAGGATTGAGGGCGACCCCTTCGTAAGGGTGATACGCCAGGCTCGACAGCACGAACAGCGATTGCTGGCTGATCGGCAAGACGCCCTGTTTTTGCGCCGATACCGCGACACCGGCGGCCGTGTGGGTGTGCAACACACACATCACATCGTGCCGCACCTCGTGCACCGCACTGTGAATGGTGTAACCCGCCGGGTTTATCTCATAGGGGCTGGGCATCAACTTGTTGCCGGCCTGGTCGACCTTGACCAGGCTCGACGCGGTGATTTCATGGAACATCAACCCGAACGGGTTGATCAGGAAATCTTCGGTGCCGGGGACCTTGGCGGAGATATGGGTAAAGATCAGATCGTCCCAGCCGTGCAGCGCGACCAGCCTGTAACAGGCGGCAAGATCGACGCGGGTTTGCCATTCCGCGGCGCTGACCTGGTCCTTGATGCCGGGTGTCGATTGAATGGGCGTCACGCTCACGGTTATGACCTCTGGCTTCTTGTTATGGTGGAGGCGTATCCAACCTCCATGAACAGAAAACCAGTCTAGTCAGCTCCGCCAGGGCCGGTAGTTGCATTGGCAGCCAGCTTACTGACCGAGCGGGTCATCAGGCGAACATCCGCGATCAGTGCCGGCCGCTCCTCCATCAATGGCGCAATGCAGCGATCAATTCGCCCAGCCAGGGCTCGGCATCGCTTTCCGGCGTCACACTCTCACTGGCATCCAGGCGTAACATGGCCAGCACCTCATGCACGCCCAGCTCGGCGAACAATTCGCGCATCTGCTCGCCACCACCGCAGAACGTATCGCCATAGCTGGCATCGCCGAGGCCGATCACCGCACCGGGCAGGCCGCGAAACGACGCGGGCAATTGGTCGCGAATCGTCGAATACAATGGCATCAGGTTGTCCGGCAGCTCGCCCATGCCGGTAGTGGACGTTATGGCCAACAACGCCTGCGGGCCAAACGCCTGGATATCCGCCAGGGTTGCCCGCGGATTGTGGAATGTCTGGAAACCGGCGTCATCAAGCAATTTGGCGGCATGCCGGGCGACTTCTTCGGCGGTGCCGTATACGGAGCCGGAAAGGATGGCGACTTTCATCAATCTGATCCTGAAGCGGAATAAAGAGCCGCAATGGTAGCAGGCTGAACAGTGATGCCGGGATTGATTCTCAACAACCAATAATGGCAAGTAGACATCGCCCAGAGTTCTTCTAGAATGCAGCGCACGCAGGGATGACGATGGCTGGAGGCCTCATGATTAATGCTCACTTGATGCAGTTGGTGATCAGCGCTTCGAACGACGGGATCGTCATCGCCGAAAAGGAAGGCGACGAAGACAATATCCTGATTTATGTAAACCCGGCGTTTGAACGGCTGACCGGCTACAGCCGCGACGAGATCCTCTACCAGGACTGCCGTTTCCTGCAGTCCGGCGATCGCGATCAACCGGCCCTGGAGCACATCCGCATGGCCTTGAAGCAAGGCGGATCATGCCGACAGGTCCTTCGCAACTATCGCAAGGACGGCACGCCGTTCTGGAATGAGCTGTCGTTGTCGACCGTGAAAAACCAGGCTGACGGGCACACTTATTTCGTCGGTGTGCAGAAGGACGTGACAATCCAGGTGAAAGCTCAACAGCGAATCGCCCAGCTTGAAAAGGAGTTGGCTGAAGCACGGGAGACCATTGCGCGCCTGGATGCGACGAACGGCGCAAACAAAACGGCGAATTAATGGTCAGTCACTACAATCACCCGTGAACTCGCACATATTTTTCGAGCACTGTATGCAGCGCGACGCCCTTCTTACCCAGGATGAGCTGGATTTCATCCGGACCATGCAGCACAGCCCGCAGTTGAACGAGCGGGATGTCACGTCGAGCTTGCTGGTAAACGGTGGGTCGCAGATCCGTGACCTTTTGACGCGCCTGGCAGCAAACGAGCAGGTCACGTTACAAGCCAATTTCGAAAACCAACAGATGACCTTTCCGTTGCATCTGGTGGAAGACGAATTCCATGCCATGCACCTGCGCCTGGGTGTGCCGAGCATCTATGAGGATGGACCAAAGGTGCGCCCATGGCGCCTGACGCTCGAGGCACCGGTTGCGCTGGAAAATGCCAAGGGTCAGCCAGGTCCTTTATGGGTGCACGAGGTATCTTGCAAGGGCGTTCTGCTGGAAATTCGCAACCGCACCAAACCGCCAAAACAGTTCGCGTTGTGGTTCAGCCCTTCAGGCTACGAGAGAATTTCGCTTCGCGGTACGTTCGAACGGGAAACCGATCAGGGCCTGTACGCCTACCATCTGAATCAGCATGACCAGGACGAAACCGAGCGCCTGCGTCAGTACATCCTCCAGCAACATCGTCTGACCCATCCGGCGATGCACCTCTAGGCTTTGTACGAAAAGTGCCTGCGCGACGATCGGCGACTTTTCGTACAAATCCTAGCAAGCCATTCAAGTGTCCAGGTTACCCGCCAGAAATTGACGCAAGCGTTGGCGCATCAGCATGCCTTCATTTCCCAGGCAAGCGATGGAAGAGCCCGCCAGGCTTTCCTGCGCCAGGTCTGACGCATCGCCGGCGAGCATGACCGGGCAATCGAGGCTCATCGCCAGCCTGTTCAGCCGCTTGGGCAGCTCCGCGGCCGGCGCATGATTGGAAACCAGCACGAGCGCCAATGGCTTGATCTTCTGGCAAATCAGGGTCAATTCGTCAAAGGGTTGGCCGACAGCCATGACCCTGACATCCACCTCCGCCCTGGAGATGAATAGCGTCGTGACCAGCAACTCCAATTCCCGGCATTGGCCAGCTATGGCGCTGACCAGGACCCGGCGCGACGAAGTTTCGCGCTTCAGCAAGAGTCGTTGCATGACACGCGAGCGCAAGAAACCGTCGAAAAACAGCCACTCACTGGTCTGCCCGAACTCATGCTGGCGTTGGAGCAATGCTCGCCAGAGCGGCATCAGGATGTCCTGGAAGACGACCGGTGCCGTATAGCTGGAAAAAATCTGTCCATAGACCCGATCCAGCTCCACATCGTCAAAGTTGCCGACTGCTTCAGCCACGAGCTGTTGCCACTGGGCGTAATCAGCGCGCACCAGATCGGGCGAAATGAACCTGGAGGCTGGCTGGATCGACTCGGTCCTGGCGAGAATTTTCCCCACCTTGCTCACCGCTACCCCGCGTTCGATCCAGGCGAGAATGCTGCGAACCTTTTCGATATCGCCCAATGAATACAGGCGGTGCCCGCTTTCGGTGCGTGTGGGCTGGATGAGGCCGTAGCGCCGCTCCCACGCGCGCAAGGTCACCGGATTCACGCCAGTCACCCGCGCCACTTCGCGGATGGGAAACAAGTCCTCGCTTTTCAAAGCCACGGAGGCCTGAAACGCAAGGTTCTCTTCGATGATCACGCTCATTCCGAAGGCTTACCCGGCTCGAATTGGATCCCAGTTTACTCCTCACCGGGGATGTCTTTACAAGGGAGATGGCGAACCATATTCGAATTTGTAGTTTTTTATCCTACAAGGAATAATCCTTGCTTGCCTTCAGGCATCGAACGCCGCCCCCTTACCCTCGGGCCGTTCTTCAAGCGAATCTCCTACCCGGAGTGCCGCAACCGTAACATGGAGATACAAAATGTCTGCCTCACCCGTCACGTTGATGGTTGCCCGCCGCGTCGCCAATGGCCGCTATCAGGACCTGATCGCCTGGTTGCGCGAAGGCGAGCAACTGGCGACCGACTTCCCCGGCTACCTGGGCTCAGGCGTACTTGCGCCGCCGCCCGAAGACGACGAATTCCAGATCATCTTCCGTTTCGCCGATGAGCAGACCCTGCATGCATGGGAACATTCGGCCTCGCGTACGGCTTGGCTGGGACGCGGCAGCGAGCTGTTTGCCCATCCCTCCGAACACCGTGTGCGCGGCATCGACGGCTGGTTCGGCGCCGTCAACCAACGCCCACCG
Organism: Pseudomonas sp. Z1-29; assembly: GCF_051131995.1. Lineage (NCBI taxonomy): Bacteria > Pseudomonadati > Pseudomonadota > Gammaproteobacteria > Pseudomonadales > Pseudomonadaceae > Pseudomonas > Pseudomonas sp. Z1-29. Next base: position 5,012,061 of record NZ_CP071645.1, read on the forward strand.
CGCTGGAAACAGGCGGTGGCTATCTGGCTGGCGTTTTTTTCCGGTTTCGTTGTTGTTCAATTTTCTGCTGGGGCCATTACTGGTTGAACTGGGCATGTTGAGCCGGGTGCTGATCAGCACGCTCATCCTGACGCCGCTGATGGTTTATCTGTTTATCCCGTTATCGACCCACTTGCTGGCGAACTGGCTCGCCGGCGCACCGCAACGACCAGTGCCGGCGACGCAGAACCATTAATGCAGCAGGACTTCGTGTGGGAGCGAGCCTGCTCGCGAAAGCGGCCTGCCAGCCAGATTGAATCCAGCTGGACCAACGCCTTCGCGAGCAGGCTCTCCCACAGTGAAATTGGCAATGCATTCACTGGATCGGTCGCCAATAGGTACACGGTATCCGGCGCTGTTATAGTTTTGCTTCCGCCGCAAACCGAGCCGCCCCATGCCTACCGCTCCGATCCTCATCACCGGCGCAGCCCAGCGTGTCGGCCTGCACTGCGCCCGTCGGTTGCTGGAAGACGGGCAACCGGTCATCGCCACCTATCGCACCGAACGCCCGGGCGTGCAGACGCTACGGGACTCAGGGGCCACGATGCTGTTTGCCGACTTTTCCAGTGAAGCGGGAATCCTCGCCTTCATCGAACAACTCAAGCAGCACACCGACCAGCTACGCGCCATTGTGCATAACGCCTCGGCCTGGCTGGCCGAAACCCCAGGCGATGAGGCGGCCGCCTTCGGCGCGATGTTTGGCGTGCACATGCTCGCACCTTACCTGATCAACCTGCAGTGCGCCGAGCTGCTGCAACGCTCGGTGCCGGCCGATATCGTGCACATCAGCGATGACGTGACCCGCAAGGGCAGCAGCCGGCACATCGCCTATTGCGCCACCAAGGCCGGGCTCGAGAGCCTGACCTTGTCGTTTGCGGCAAAGTACGCACCCGCCATCAAGGTCAACGGTATCGCCCCGGCCCTGCTACTGTTCAATCCCGACGACAATTCAGCCTATCGGGCCAAGGCCCTGGCCAAATCCGCGCTGGGTTTCGAGCCGGGCAGTGAAGTGATCTACCAGAGCCTGCGTTATCTGCTGGACAACCCCTACGTCACCGGCACGACCCTGACCGTCAACGGTGGGCGGCACATCAAATAATCCTGTTCCGAGGAAGCGCAATGGCCCTGTCGCCCGAGCATTACCGCGAGATCCTGATCGGCCTGGGCGAAGACCCGGAACGCGAAGGCCTGCTTGATACACCGGTGCGGGCCGCGAAGGCCATGCAGTACCTTTGCCATGGCTATGAACAGAGCATCGAACAGATCGTCAACGGCGCCCTGTTCGCCTCCGACAGCGATGAAATGGTGATCGTTGCCGACATCGAACTCTATTCATTGTGCGAACATCACCTGCTGCCCTTCATCGGCAAGGCCCATGTGGCTTATATTCCTACGGGCAAGGTCCTGGGGCTGTCGAAGATCGCCCGGCTGGTGGATATGTTCGCCCGCCGCCTGCAGATCCAGGAAAACCTCACCCGGCAAATCGCTGACGCGGTGCAGCAGGTCACCCAGGCCGCCGGCGTTGCGGTGGTGATAGAAGCCCAGCACATGTGCATGATGATGCGCGGTGTCGAAAAACAGAACTCGACGATGAACACCTCGGTGATGCTTGGCGCCTTTCGCGAGTCCAGCACCACGCGCCAGGAGTTCCTGCAATTGATTCGACGGAGCCAATAAATGCCACAACTTCAGCCCGCCATGGCGCGCATCAAGATCAAGGACCTGCGCCTGCGTACGTTCATTGGCATCAACGAGGACGAGATCCTCAACAAGCAGGATGTGTTGATCAACCTGACCATCCTCTACGCGGCCCAAGAGGCAGTGCGCGATAACGACATCGACCACGCCCTGAACTACCGCACCATCACCAAGGCAATCATCGCCCATGTGGAGGGCAACCGATTCGCCTTGCTCGAACGCCTGACCCAGGAGTTGCTGGACCTGGTCATGGCCAACGAGTCGGTGCTGTACGCCGAGGTCGAAGTCGACAAGCCGCACGCCTTGCGCTTCGCCGAGTCAGTGTCGATTACCCTCGCGGCAAGCCGTGCTGCTTCGTAGCAGCCAAAAGTTTCAAGCTGTAAGCTTCAAGCCTGAACACCGCAAACCCACTTGCAGCTTGAAGCTCGCCGCTTGAAGCTGTCTCGCAGAGACTCCCATGAACGATCAACAACGCCTCGAACTCGAAGCCGCCGCCTTCCGCCGGCTGGTTGCCCATCTGGACAGCCGCAAGGATGTGCAGAACATCGACCTGATGAACCTCGCCGGTTTCTGCCGCAACTGCCTGTCGAAGTGGTACAAGGCTGCCGCCGACGAGCGTCAGGTCGAGGTCAGCCTCGACGATGCCCGCGAAGTCGTCTACGGCATGCCCTATGCCGATTGGAAAGCTCAATACCAGAAAGAAGCCAGCGCCGAACAGCAAGCGGCGTTCGCCAAAGGAACTCCCGATGCCTGACCTGAACACCTTCCGCGCCAGCCTCAAGAGTGGCGAACATGTTTTCGCCGATACCCTGGCCTTTGTCGCCGATGGCTACGATTACCAGCCCCAGGCTTTCAACAACGGTGGCGTCGAGAACGCCGCCGGGCAGAACGAAGGTTCGTGCAAGACCCTGGGCCTGGCGTTGCTTGAAGGCTTGAGCGATGAAGAAGCACTCCTGGCGTTTGGCGAGCATTACCGTTCGGTGCTGGCCACGCCCGAGGGCAGCGATCACGGCAATATCCGCGCGTTGATGGTCCATGGTCTCGCCGGCGTGAAGTTCGAGGCGCAGCCGCTGCAACGGCGCTGACCGTCCCGCTCTTGTGGCGAGGGAGCTTGCCCCCTCGCCACAAGAGCCGCTTGCGCAAGATTCACAGTTATCCACATCCCGACTTTTATGATTGACCCGGCAACTTTATTTCGTTTGCCTGGCGCCTCTCCCCGCGGCTTAGATAAAGGCAATATTTCTTCCTCCGAGCCGTCATCCATGAGCCGCGAAAGCATCAGCCAATCGATTTCCTTCGTTCACCCCGTCAGCCTCGACCATGGAAAAAACGCCGAAGTCTGGGACACGGATGGCAAGCGCTACATTGATTTTGTCGGCGGCATCGGCGTGCTGAATCTCGGCCACTGTCATCCGCGTGTCGTCGAGGCGATTCGCGAGCAAGCCACCCGGTTGACCCACTATGCGTTCAATGCCGCGCCGCACCGGCCTTATCTCGAATTGATGGAGCGCCTGGCAAGATTCATCCCGGTGGACTATCCGGTTAGCGGCATGCTTACCAACAGCGGCGCCGAGGCAGCGGAGAACGCCTTGAAAATCGTCCGCGGCGCCACGGGGCGCACCGCCGTGATCGCGTTTGATGGCGGCTTCCACGGCCGGACCCTGGCCACCCTCAACCTCAACGGCAAGGTTGCGCCCTACAAACAGAAAGTCGGTGTCCTGCCCGGACCGGTCTATCACCTGCCCTATCCCAGCCAGGACAACGGCGTGACCTGTGCCGAAGCCTTGAAAGCCATGGACCGGCTGTTCAGCGTCGAGATCGATGTAAACGACGTAGCCTGTTTCATCGTCGAGCCGGTGCAGGGCGAAGCCGGTTTCCTGGCGATGGACGTGACCTTCGCCCAGGCGCTGCGCCAGTTCTGTGACGACAAGGGCATCGTGTTGGTCATTGATGAGATCCAGTCCGGTTTCGGCCGTACCGGCCAACGTTTTGCGTTTTCGCGGCTGGGCATCGAACCGGACCTGATCCTGCTGGGCAAGAGCATCGCCGGCGGTGTCCCGCTGGGGGCGGTGATGGGACGCAAAGCCCTGATGGACAACCTGCCCAAGGGCGGCCTCGGCGGCACCTACTCGGGCAACCCTATCGCCTGCGCCGCCGCGCTGGCGACCCTGGACGAGATGACCGACACGAACCTGCGGGCCTGGGGGGCGCGCCAGGAGGAGGCCATAGTAAGCCGCTACGAATCCTGGCGCCGTCGCGGGTTGTCCCCCTATCTGGGGCGGTTAACCGGAGTCGGCGCCATGCGCGGCATCGAACTGGCCCACGCCGATGGCACCCCGGCGTCGGCTCAATTGACGCAATTGTTGGCGGCGGCACGGGATTCGGGCTTGCTGCTGATGCCCAGCGGCAAATCCCGGCACATCATTCGGCTGCTGGCGCCGTTGACGACCGAGCCGGCGGTGCTGGAAGAGGGATTGGACATCCTGGAAGCGTGCCTGGCGGAACTGGCCTGAATACGGTCCCCTTGTCCACACAGCCCTTGTGGGAGCGAGCTTGCTCGCGATAGCGTCAGGTCAGCCAACATCTATGTTGACTGACACACCGTCATCGCGAGCAAGCTCGCTCCCACAAGGGCTCGGCATCCACCTGTTGGTCATGTGACAGGCATAAAAAAACCGGCCGAAGCCGGTTTTTTTATTGCCCGATGGATCAGAACGAAACGTTCTGCAAGCCATCCAGGTAACGCTCGGTGTCCAGGGCCGCCATGCAACCGGCGCCGGCCGAGGTGATCGCCTGGCGGTAGACGTGGTCGGCCACGTCGCCGGCCGCGAAGATACCTTCGACGCTGGTGGCCGTGGCGTTGCCGTCGCGACCGCCCTTGACCACCAGGTAACCGTCCTTGAGCTCCAGCTGGCCTTCGAACAACGAGGTGTTCGGCGTGTGGCCGATGGCGATGAAGACGCCGTCGACCTTGATCTCGTCAAAGCTGCCGTCGTTGTTCTTCAGGCGGGCACCGGTCACGCCCATGTTGTCGCCCAGCACTTCGTCCAGGGTCGCGTTGAGCTTGAGGATGATCTTGCCTTCGGCGACGCGGGCGTTGAGCTTGTCGATCAGGATTTTCTCGGCGCGGAAGGTTTCGCGACGGTGGATCAGCGTGACCGTGCTGGCGATGTTGGCCAGGTACAGCGCTTCCTCGACTGCGGTGTTGCCGCCACCGACCACGGCGACCGGCTTGTTGCGGTAGAAGAAACCATCGCAGGTGGCGCAGGCGGACACGCCTTTGCCCATGAAAGCTTCCTCCGATGGCAGGCCCAGGTAGCGGGCGCTGGCGCCGGTGGCGATGATCAGGGCATCACAGGTGTAGGTCGCGCTGTCGCCGGTCAGGGTGTAGGGCTTGGCGGCGAAATCCACGGCGTTGATGTGGTCGAAAACGATCTCGGTCTCGAAGCGCTCGGCGTGTTCCTTCATGCGTTCCATCAAGGCCGGACCGGTCAGGCCATGGACATCACCCGGCCAGTTGTCGACTTCAGTGGTGGTGGTCAACTGACCGCCGGCCTGCATGCCGGTGATCAGCAACGGCTTGAGGTTGGCACGTGCCGCATAGACCGCGGCGCTGTAACCGGCAGGGCCGGAACCGAGGATAATCACTCGCGAATGACGGACTTCAGACATGACCTGCTCCTGTTGACCGGACCCTGCGGCCCGGAACGCCGGCTATGCGGCGGGAATAAAAAAGGACTGTGGATGCACTTGGGGAAGGCTTGGTTCGACAGTCCTGAAAAAGATTGGGTGCAGCGTATCGAGGGAGCGAAGATTAAGGAAATACGGTTTAACAATCCAGCTCATAGGTGAGCTCTATCCGCGGCAGCGCTCCCGATAGCTGCGATCCTGCGCTAAACCTTTGTTACACACAGTGTCGTGGCTTTCGCGCACCGAGCAAAGCCGGTAAGGTCGGCGCGTCCACCTACCCTCGGAGCCACCTATGCCCGCCGCCCCTGTCCTGTCCGGCCCGCAATATTTGCGAGAAGGACTCAAACTGGTCCTGAGCCCAAGCCTGCGCCTGTTTGTCTTGTTGCCGCTGGCGATCAATCTGGTGTTGTTCGTCGGGCTGATCTACCTCGCCGGTCACCAGTTCAGCCTGTGGGTCGACACGCTGATGCCGTCGTTGCCGGATTGGCTGAGCTTTCTCAGTTACGTGCTCTGGCCATTGTTCGTCGTCCTTGTCGTACTGATGGTGTTTTTCAGCTTCACCATGCTCGCCAATATCATTGCGGCGCCCTTCAATGGCTTTCTCGCCGAGAAAGTCGAGGTAGTGGTTCGCGGCACCGATGATTTCCCCGCGTTCAGTTGGGGCGAGCTGGTTGCGATGATCCCGCGTACCTTGGCCCGGGAGGCGCGCAAGCTCGGCTATTTTCTGCCCCGGGCCCTGGGGCTGTTCGTGCTGTCATTCATCCCGGTGATCAATATCGTCGCCGCACCACTGTGGCTGCTGTTCGGCATCTGGATGATGGCGATCCAGTACATCGACTACCCGGCGGACAACCACAAGCTGGGCTGGAACGAGATGCTCGCCTGGCTGCGGGAAAAACGCTGGCAGAGCCTGGGCTTCGGCGGCAGCGTTTACCTGGTGTTGCTGATCCCCTTCGTGAACATTTTGATGATGCCGGCGGCGGTGGCCGGGGCGACGCTGTTCTGGGTGCGCGAACAAGGTGCCGAGACCGCTTTGGCCCGTCAGGGCTGAGCCGTCACAAATCCATCATCCTGGCGTCACAATGACGAAATGGCCCCGGTCGACACTGGGGTCATGACCACACTCCTGCACGTTACCCTCGTCACCGAAACCTTTGCGCCGGAAATCAATGGCGTAGCCAACACCCTGGGTCGTCTCTACGACGGCTTGCGTGCCCGCGGGCACCGGGTGGAACTGATCCGCCCACGCCAGGCCGGGGACCACGGCCTGGCCAGTGACGAGCAGTTGCTGCTATGCCGGGGCTGGCCTTTGCCCGGGTATCCGGGGCTGCAATGGGGGCAGGCGTCGATGCACAAGTTGCTCAGGCGCTGGAAACGTCATCGCCCGGACGTGCTGTATATCGCCACGGAAGGCCCGCTGGGCTTGTCCGCGCTACGAGCAGCGCGGCGCCTGGGGATTTCGGTGGTCAGCGGCTTCCATACCAATTTCCAGCAATACACCCAGCAATATGGCCTCGGCTTGCTAAGTCGCGGGCTGACCCATTACCTGCGCTGGTTCCACAACCGCTCCAGCCTGACACTGGTGCCCAGCCTCAGCCAGCGTCTGGAACTGGAACGCCGGCATTTCGAACGCGTGGCGTTGCTGTCCCGCGGCGTGGACAGCCAACTGTTCCATCCAGCCAAACGCTCCACAGACCTTCGTGAAACGTGGGGCCTGGGCGAGGACGACATTGCCGTCATCCATGTCGGACGCCTGGCGCCGGAGAAAAACCTCGGGCTGCTCAAGCGCAGTTTCGACACGCTGAGCAGCGCCTTCCCGGCACGGCGAATCAGACTGGTGATAGTCGGTGACGGCCCGCAGCGGCCCGCCCTCGAACAGCAATTGCCCGAGGCGATCTTTTGCGGCGCACAGCGTGGCGAAGCGCTGGCTGCGCATTATGCGTCCGGGGACGTGTTTGTCTTTCCGAGCCTGACCGAAACCTTTGGCAACGTCGTGCTCGAAGCACTTGCCTCGGGGCTGGGCGTGGTGGCCTACGATCAGGCTGCGGCGGCGCAGCACATCCGTCACGGCTATAACGGCGTGCTGGCGATGCCAGGGGATGAAGAGGCTTTTTGCGACGCGGCCCGCTGGCTGCTGGAAGAGCGCGAGGCCTTGCGTTGTGTGCGGCTCAATGCGCGCCAGCATGCCAGTCGCCAGGGCTGGGCATCGGTGATCGAGCAGTTCGAGGCGCAGTTACGCGGGGTTTGTGTGGGTGAGCAGGTGCTGCCTGCGGCGCCGACGGTGCGTTGATTGTCGCTGATGCTGAGGGCGCCATCGCGAGCAAGCTCGCTCCCACATTGAATCTTCGGCGGAATATATATCTGCTGTTCTACCGAAATCCCCTGTGGGAGCGAGCTTGCTCGCGATAGCGTCAGCTCAGACGATGCTTAAACCAAGGTCATCAACGCCTCGCGGCTGAACGGCAGGATCTCCTGTTCGCGCCCTTCCCGCACTTTCTGCGCCCAGTCCGGATCCACCAGCAGCGCGCGCCCCACCGCCACCAGATCGAATTCCTCCTTGTTCAGGCGCTCGAGCAGATTCTCCAGGCTGGCCGGTTGCGCAACCTTGTCGGTGTTCACCATAAATTGCAGGAACTCACCATCAAGGCCGACGCTGCCGACGGTAATGGTGGGCTTGCCCGTGAGCTTGCGGGTCCAGCCGGCCAGGTTCAGGTCCGAGCCTTCGAATTCCGGCTCCCAGAAGCGACGCGTAGAACAGTGGAAGATATCCACGCCGGCATCCGCCAGGGGCTTGAGAAATTCTCCCAGCGCTTCGGGCGTCTGCACCAGGCGCGCGGTGTAGTCCTGCTGTTTCCATTGGGAGAAACGGAAAATGATCGGGAAGCCCTCACCTACCGCAGCCCGCACCGAGCGAATCAGCTCGATCGCGAAGCGCGAACGGTTGGCCAGGCTGCCACCATAACCATCGGTGCGCTGATTACTGCCTTCCCAGAAGAACTGGTCCACCAGGTAGCCGTGGGCACCGTGGATTTCCACCCCGTCCATGCCAATGCTCTGGGCGTCTTTTGCCGCTTGGGCGAATGCCGCAATGACCTCGTCGATGTCCATCTGGGTCATGCCATGGACCACGACCTGGCCGTCCTTGAGTTTTTCAGTCGGGCCGTAGCCCGGCACGGCGCCATCCGGCTCGGTGCCGAGGCGCCGCACGTTGCCCACGTGCCACAGTTGCGGAACAATCTTGCCGCCTTCGGTGTGCACGGCATCGACCACTTTTTTCCAGCCGGCCAGCGCGGCGTCGCCGTAGAAGTGCGGTACGTTCGGATAGCCATTGGACGCCTGATGGCCGACCGTGGTGCCCTCGGTGATGATCAGGCCGACCCCGGCCGCCGCGCGACGACGGTAATACTCGATCACCTTGGAGTTCGGCACGCCGCCAGGCGAAAAGGAGCGCGTCATCGGCGCCATCACGACCCGGGTCGGCAGTTCCAGCGCGCCGAGATGAAAGGGTTTGAACAGGGCTCTTACAGGCATGGGGCACTCCATGAAAACGAGGTCGCATCGGATATGACGACGATAATATGGGGCATGCACAGCGCTGGGTAGCACTATTGATTGGAGTGATTAAGGATCAGAAGGCCGCGAAGATCGACATTGGAGAGGCTCAACCTGATGCAAGCCGAGCGCATAACCTGTGGCGAGGGGATTTATCCCCGCTGGGCTGCGCAGCAGCCCCAAGAGCAAGCGACTTGATAAGGCCGACACACCGAGGCATCAGATTTTAGGGCTGCTCCGCAGCCCAACGGGGATAAATCCCCTCACCACAAAAGTTCAGCGGATGGTTTAGCTCAGCGCTTTTTCAATCGCCTGGATGACCGAAGGATCATCCGGCGACGTGCGCGGCGAGAAACGCGCCAGCACCCGGCCGTCCTTGCCGAGCAGGAATTTTTCGAAGTTCCAGGTGATGTCCCCGGGAAACTCGGCACCTTCACCCGCCAACAGACGGTACAGCTGGTGACGGTCGTGGCCGTTCACTTCCAGCTTGCTCGACAGCGGAAACGTCACGCCGTAATTGAGGCTGCAGAATTCCTGGATCTCCTGCTCGGTTCCCGGCTCCTGGCCGGCGAACTGATTACAGGGCAGGCCCAGCACGCTGAACCCCTGGTCCTTGTATTGCTGATAAAGATTTTCCAGCGCCGCGTACTGAGGCGTCAGGCCACATTTGGAGGCGACGTTGACCACCAGCACGACTTGGCCCTTGAATGGCGCGAGGGGAAGCTCCTGACCATCCAGGGCTTGCAGTTTAAGGTCGTGGAAAGCACTCATGACGAACTCCAGGGTTTGCGGATCTTTTCGAAACAGCCATGGGCGATGCTAACAGCAAGCGACTAAAAAGGCGCCATAGGGCGCCTCTCCAGTCAACTTGAGCGTAGCGCAGAAATCAGTGCTGATGGCCGCCTTCACCATGGACGTGGCCATGGGCGATTTCTTCCTGGCTGGCATCACGGATGTCGACGATCTTGACCTGGAAGTTCAAGCGCTGACCGGCCAACGGGTGGTTGCCGTCGACAGTCACGTCGTCGCCGTCGAGGTCACGGATAGTGACGATCTGCATCTGGCCATCAGGCGCCGAAGCGTGGAACTGCATGCCCACTTCCAGCTCATCCACGCCTTCGAACATGCTGCGGCTCAGGGTGCTGACCAGCTCGGCGGAATATTCGCCATAAGCGTCTTCCGGCTCAACGGCCACTTTCAGCTCATCACCGGTGGTTTTGCCTTCCAGGGCTTTTTCCAGGCCCGGGATGATGTTGCCTGCGCCATGCAGGTAGACCAGCGGAGCGCCGCCGGCGGAGCTGTCGATGACCTCACCAGCGTCGTTGGTCAGGGTATAGTCGATGGAGACAGCCTTATTGGCGGCGATCAGCATGGGGCGAGACCTTTTGCATAAGAATGAAGAACGGACAAGTCTAAACAAGGATTTGCCCGAAAGCGAACGGAACCCGGACAAACGGGCTAGCTCGAACAGACCAACGGTCACCGGTTTCCATCAGGATGAGGACGGGCACTGGGTGGCCGAGCTGTCCTGCGGCCACACCCAGCACCTGCGCCACCAGCCACCGTGGCAATCCCGGGCCTGGGTGCTGGACCCGGCGCAACGTAATGAAAAAATAGGCCAGCCCTTTGATTGCGGCTGGTGCGCTCAAGGCCCGGTTAGCGCTAACCTTGGCGACTGAATTGACGGTAGACAGCCAGTCATAGGCTGCAGCCTTGCCATGCCCCTCTAGAGAATCCGCATGCAGACTTTTTTTATCGCGCCCACCGACTTTGGTGTGGGTCTGACCTCCATCAGCCTCGGGCTGGTGCGTACCCTCGAACGGGCCGGGCTGAAAGTCGGCTTTTTCAAACCCATCGCCCAGCCCCACCCCGGCGATACCGGCCCGGAACGCTCCACCGAACTGGTGGCCCGTACCCACGGCCTCAAGCCACCGCAACCACTGGGCCTGGCCCATGTGGAGCGCATGCTCGGCGATGGCCAGCTCGATGAATTGCTGGAAGAAATCATCACCCTCTATCAACAGGCCGCGATCGGCAAGGACGTGCTGGTCGTCGAGGGCATGGTCCCGACCCGCAGCGCCAGCTACGCCGCCCGGGTCAACCTGCACCTGGCCAAGAGCCTGGACGCCGAGGTGATCCTGGTGTCGGCGCCGGAAAACGAAGTGCTGACCGAACTGTCCGGTCGTGTCGAGTTGCAGGCGCAACTGTTCGGCGGGCCGAAAGATCCGAAGGTCCTCGGCGTGATCCTCAACAAGGTGCGCACCGACGAAAGCATGGAAGCGTTTTCAGCACGGCTCAAGGAGCACTCGCCCCTGCTGCGCAGCGGCGACTTCCGCCTGCTCGGCTGCATCCCTTTTCGCCCCGAACTCAACGCCCCGCGCACCCGCGACGTGGCCGACCTGATGGGCGCGCAGGTGCTCAACGCCGGCGACTACGAAACCCGGCGCATGAGCAACATCATCATCTGCGCCCGCACCATGCGCAACACGGTGGAGCTGCTCAAGCCCGGCGTACTGGTGGTCACCCCGGGCGATCGCGATGACATCATCCTGGCCGTGAGCCTGGCGGCGATCAACGGCGTGCCGCTGGCCGGCCTGCTGCTGACCAGCGACACCCTGCCCGACCCGCGCATCATGGACTTGTGCCGAGGCGCCTTGCAGGCGGGACTGCCGGTGCTGTCGGTGAGCACTGGCTCCTACGACACCGCCAACCTGCTCAACAGCCTGAACAAGGAAATCCCCATCGATGATCGCGAACGCGCGGAGATCATCACCGATTTTGTTGCCAGTCACCTCGACGCCAACTGGCTGCACCAACGCTGCGGCACGCCACGGGAAATGCGCCTGTCGCCGGCGGTGTTCCGCTACCAACTGATCCAGCGTGCCCAGGCCGCCAACAAGCGTATCGTCTTGCCCGAAGGCAGCGAACCGCTGACCGTGCAGGCGGCGGCGATTTGCCAGGCTCGGGGCATCGCCCGTTGCGTGCTGCTGGCCAAGCCGGCCGACGTTGAAGCGGTGGCCCGCGCCCAAGGCATCGAATTGCCGCCAGGGTTGGAGATACTCGACCCGGATACGATCCGCGAGCGCTACGTGGAACCCATGGTGCGGCTGCGCAAAAGCAAGAGCCTGAACGCACCGATGGCCGAGCAGCAACTGGAAGACACCGTGGTGATCGGCACCATGATGCTGGCGCTGGACGAAGTCGACGGGCTTGTCTCCGGGGTCATCCACTCCACCGCCAATACCATTCGCCCGGCGTTGCAACTGATCAAGACCGCACCCGGCTGTTCGCTGGTGTCCTCGGTATTTTTCATGCTGTTTCCCGAGGAAGTGCTGGTCTACGGCGACTGCGTGATGAACCCGCACCCCAGTGCAGCGGAGCTGGCCGAAATCGCCCTGCAAAGCGCCGATTCAGCCGCAGCGTTCGGCATCACGCCACGGGTGGCGATGCTCAGCTATTCCAGCGGCGAATCGGCCAGCGGTGAAGAAGTGGAGAAGGTCCGCGAAGCCACCCTGCTGGCCCACGAGGCACAACATGGCTTGCTGATCGACGGGCCGTTGCAATACGACGCCGCCGCCAACGAGGCCGTGGCCCGGCAATTGGCGCCCAACAGCCAGGTAGCCGGCCGCGCCACGGTGTTCATTTTCCCGGACCTGAACACCGGCAACACCACCCACAAGGCCGTGCAGCGCAGCGCCGACTGCGTCAGCCTCGGGCCGATGCTGCAAGGCCTGCGCAAACCGGTGAACGATCTGCCGCGCGGCGCCCAGGTCGATGACATCGTGTACACCATCGCCCTGACAGCGATCCAAGCCGCCAACCGACCTCTGGACATTTAAATGCTGGATTTCCTGCCTGCCCCCGTGCGCGGCGTCATTGCCTCGCTGCTGTTGGCGCTGAACACCATCGCCTGCTGTACGCCGCTGTTCGTCGTGGCGATCTTCAAGCTGTTGCTGCCCTTCCCCGCCGCCCAGCGTTTCACCGACTGGCTGATGAGCCACATCCATGAAGCCTGGATCAGTAACAACAAGGCCTGGATGAACCTGGTGCGCCCTACCCGCTGGCGCCTCAGCGGCCTGGAAGGCCTGGACTACCAGCACTCGTACCTGATCACCAGCAACCACCAGAGCTGGGTCGACATCATGGTGCTGCAATACGTGCTGAACCGACGCATCCGTCCATTGAAGTTCTTTCTCAAGCAGGAGCTGATCTGGGTGCCGGTGATCGGCCTGGCCTGGTGGGCGCTGGGGTTTCCGTTCATGAAGCGTTACTCCAAGACGTACCTGGAAAAGCATCCGGAGAAGAAAGGCAAGGACCTGGAAACCACCCGCAAGACCTGCGCGAAGTTTCGCAACAACCCCGTGGGCATCTTCAATTTCGTCGAAGGCACGCGCTTCACCGAGGGTAAGCATGCCCAGCAACAATCACCGTTTCGCTACCTGCTCAAGCCCAAGGCCGGCGGCATCGCGTTTGTGCTTGATGCGATGGGCGAGCAACTGGAGTCGATCATCAACGTGACGATCCATTATCCGGGCGGCCGTCCGGGCTATTGGGATTTGCTCTGCGGCAACGTTGGCGAGGTGGTGGTGCATTTCCAGGAGTTGAAGATCCCGCCGCAGTTCATCGGCAAAAGCTACGACCAGGATGGGGAGTATCGCCTGGAATTCCAGGGTTGGATCAATCAGTTGTGGCAAGACAAGGATGCGCTGCTTGAGCAGATGCATCGCGAGTATCCCGCCAAGTCTTGAGGTGACTGTACAGGCCTCATCGCGAGAAAGCTGGCTCCCACAATGGTCAGCGCTGAGACAAATACCTGTGGGAGCGAGCTTGCTCGCGATGGCGTCCCTCCAGACAACAAAAAAGCCCGCCGATGATCATTCATCGGCGGGCTTTTACTTGCCGCTTGAAGCTAGAAGCTTGTAGCTGCTTCCCTTAGATCGCCCCACGCTTGCGCAGCAGATCCAGCACCTGCTTGACGCTCTCTTCCAGGGTCAGCGACTGGGTGTCGATCACCAGGTCGGCATCCAGCGGCACGTCGTACGGGAAGGACTCGCCCGGGATGTTGTCGCCGGCGGCGGCATACAGCCCTTGCGGATCACGCTGGGCGCACACCGTTGGCGAGGCCTGGACATAGACCGTCAGCAGGCGCTCGCGGCCGATCAGGTCCTTGGCCTGCTCACGCCCTTCGGCACTCGGTGCAACGAAGGCGGCCAGGGTCAACAGGCCCGCTTCGTTGAACTGACGGGCGACGTGAGCCGCACGACGCCAGTTCTCGGTGCGTCCGGCACGGTCCTGCGGCAAGCCTTTGTTCAAGTCGTGGCGCAGGTTTTGACCATCGAGCACGAACACCGCGCGGCCCATGTCGAACAGCTTGCGCTCTACAGCATAGGCCAGCGTGCTCTTGCCCGCGCCCGACAGGCCGCTGAACAGCACGGTGGCCGGCTGCTGGCCGAAACGCTGGGTGCGTTCTTCCACCGACACGTGGGCCAGTTTGCCGTGGTGCGTGCTGCTGCCGTGGGCCAGCGGCTGGGCGACGATCATGCCGGCACCGACGGTGCCGTTGGTCAGGCGGTCGATGATAATGAAGGCGCCGGTGGTGCGGTTGCTCTCGTAGCCGTCCAGGGCGATCGGCGCGTCCAGAGCAATCTTCACCTTGCCGATTTCGTTGAGCTGTAACGCGCTGGCCGGGCCTTCCTCAAGGGTGTTCACATCGACCTTGTTGACGATGCTGGCAATCGAGCCGGGCACGTAACTGGTGGCGCGCTTGATGTCGTACTTCTTGCCCGGCAGCATCGGCTCTTCGGCCATCCACACCAGCATCGCTTCGAAGCTGTCGGTCACCGGCGGAACGTTGTCGGCGTGTACCAGCAGGTCGCCACGGGAGATATCGATCTCGTCTTCCATGGTCAACGTCACAGCCTGGCCTGGGCCGGCGTGTTCCAGCTCGCCCTCGAAGGTGACGATGGATTTCACGCGGCTGCTCTTGCCCGACGGCAGCACCACGACTTCGTCGCCCTTGTGCACGATGCCGCTGGCAAGGGTGCCGGCGAAACCGCGAAAGTTCAGGTTCGGACGGTTGACGTACTGCACCGGGAAACGCAGGTCGGAGAAGTTGCGGTCGCCCGCCACTTCCACGGTCTCGAGAATTTCCATCAGCGACTGGCCGGTGTACCACGGCGAACGCTCGGACCTGTTCACCACGTTGTCGCCCTTGAGCGCCGACATCGGCACGAAGTGCATGCTGGTGGGCTTCATCTTCAAGCCTTCGGCGAACTTCAGGTAGTCGGCCTTGATCGACTCGAATACGCCCTGGTCGAAGTCCTTGAGGTCCATCTTGTTGATGGCCACGACGATGTGCTTGATGCCCAGCAACGAGGCGATGAAGCTGTGGCGGCGGGTCTGGGTCTGCACGCCGTAGCGGGCGTCCACGAGGATGATCGCCAGGTCACAGGTGGAGGCACCGGTGGCCATGTTCCGGGTGTACTGCTCATGGCCGGGCGTGTCGGCGATGATGAATTTACGCTTGGCGGTGGAGAAATAGCGGTAGGCGACATCGATGGTGATGCCTTGCTCGCGCTCGGCCTGCAGGCCGTCGACCAGCAGCGCCAGGTCGATGTCGTCACCGGTGGTGCCGACTTTCTTCGAATCGCGAGTGATCGCTTCCAGATGATCTTCGTAGATCATCTTCGAGTCGTGCAGCAGGCGCCCGATCAGGGTGCTCTTGCCGTCGTCGACGTTACCGCAGGTCAAAAAGCGCAGCAGCTCTTTACGTTCGTGCTGGCCCAGGTAGGCGAGGATGTCCTCGCTGATCAAATCAGATACGTGCGACATGACAACCCCTTAGAAATAACCCTGACGTTTCTTGTCTTCCATCGAGCCTGCGCCATCGTGGTCGATGACCCGGCCCTGGCGCTCGGAAGTTCGCGTCAGGAGCATTTCCTGAATGATGTCCGTCAGGCTTTCCGCCTCGGACTCCACCGCGCCCGTCAACGGGTAGCAGCCAAGGGTACGGAAACGCACTTTCTTCTTGACGATGCGCGCCTTGTCTTCGTCGGACAGGTGCTCGAGGATGCGCTCGTCGTCGATCATGATCAGCGTGCCGTTCTTCTCGATCACTTCACGCTCGGCGGCGAAGTACAACGGCACGATCGGGATGCCTTCGAGGTAGATGTACTGCCAGATGTCCAGCTCGGTCCAGTTCGACAGCGGGAAGACGCGGATCGACTCGCCCTTGTTGACCTTGCCGTTATAGACGTTCCACAGTTCGGGGCGCTGGTTCTTCGGGTCCCAGCGGTGCTTGCTGTCGCGGAACGAGTAGACGCGCTCCTTGGCGCGGGACTTCTCTTCATCGCGACGGGCGCCGCCGAATGCAGCGTCGAAACCATGCTTGTCGAGCGCCTGCTTCAGGCCCTCGGTCTTCATGATGTCGGTGTGCTTGGCGCTACCGTGGGTGAACGGGTTGATGTTCTGCGCGACGCCGTCCGGGTTGATGTGGGTGATCAGGTCCAGGCCCAGTTCTTCGACCATCTTGTCGCGGAACTTGTACATCTCCTGGAATTTCCAGCGGGTGTCGACGTGCATCACCGGAAACGGCAGCTTGCCGGGGAAAAACGCCTTGCGTGCCAGGTGCAGCATCACGGCGGAGTCTTTACCGATGGAGTACAGCATCACCGGGTTATCGAACTCGGCGGCCACCTCGCGGATGATGTGGATGCTTTCCGCCTCCAGCTGTTTCAGATGCGTCAGTTTGTCGACCATGGCTACTCACGAAAGCTTTCTTATGAACGGCCAGCGGGCCGTGTTCGAGCGGGGAATCCTAGCACAGCGACCTCTTCTAATCAGGGCGCCAACTAGATCGAAACAGCATATGGATATGCCTGTGGGTTCGGGCGCGTTCAGGTATCAATGTGGGAGCGAGCCTGCTCGCGAAAGCGGTGCGTCAGTCAATACCCATGTGTCTGTTATAACGCTTTCGCGAGCAGGCTCGCTCCCACAGGGGTGACCAGCAGTCAGATAGGATTCGGGCAATCGATGAAGATATGCTCCAGCGCGAAGCGTCGCGCCAGATAGTCACCCAGCGCCTGGACGCCGTAGCGCTCGGTCGCATGATGCCCGGCAGCAATGAAGCTGATGCCGTTCTCCCGGGCGCTGTGGAAGGTCTGCTCCGACGCTTCGCCGCTGAGATACAGGTCAACCCCGGCGAGTACCGCCTGATCGATGTAGCCCTGGCCACCGCCGGTGCACCAGCCCACCCGGCGGATCATCTGCTCGCCTTCGATCAACAACGGCTCGCGCCCCATCACTTCCTGGACCTTGCGAGCGAAATCCCGGGGCGTCATCGGCTCGGACAAGGAGCCGACCAGGCCGACGATTTTCGGATTGTCCGGGTCCAGCGGCCCCTCCACGGTGATGTCCAACTGCCGGGCGAGTTGCACGTTATTGCCCACCTCGGGGTGCAGATCCAGCGGCAAGTGGTAAGCCAAGAGACTGATGTCGTGCTTGAGCAGCGTTTTCAGGCGCCGCTGCTTCATGCCGGTGATGCACGGGTTCTCACCCTTCCAGAAATAACCATGATGCACCAGCACCAGGTCGGCGCTGGCCTCCACGGCGGCGTCGAGCAGCGCCTGGCTGGCGGTCACGCCGCTGACGATGCGCATCACCTGCGGCGCGCCCTCGACCTGCAAGCCATTGGGGCAGTAATCGGCGACCCGGCTGCTTGCCAGGTATCGGTCCGCTTCTTCAACCAGGGTGCTCAGGGCTACGGCCATAAAAAGACTCCTAAATATCCCGTTCAGAGGCGTGCGCGGCCTCGTATAATGCGCGACATTATGGGCGGTCCCATTCCGCCTGCAACCTCTGTAGGACGTGCTTAATGCTCAAGGCGCTGCGTTTTTCCGGCTGGCCGCTGTTGGCCGGCGTACTTGTCGCACTACTGATTATCCAGCGCTACCCGGAATGGGTCGGCTTGCCAAGCCTCGACGTCAACCTGCAACAGGCACCGCAGGCCAAGGCTCCGCAGCAGGGCCCCGTGTCCTATGCGGATGCGGTGACCCTCGCCGCGCCGGCGGTGGTCAACCTGTACACCACCAAGGTCGTCAACAAGTCCGGTCACCCACTGTTCGAGGACCCGCAATTCCGACGCTTCTTTGGTGACAATTCCCCCAAGCAGAAGCGCATGGAATCAAGCCTGGGCTCGGGCGTCATCATGAGCCCGGAAGGCTACATCCTGACCAACAACCACGTCACCAGTGGTGCCGACCAGATCGTGGTGGCACTCAAGGACGGTCGTGAAACCCTGGCGCGGGTGATCGGCAGCGACCCGGAAACCGATCTGGCCGTGCTGAAGATCGATTTGAAGAACCTGCCGGCGATCACCATCGGCCGCTCCGACAGCATCCGTATCGGCGACGTGGCCCTGGCGATCGGCAACCCGTTCGGCGTCGGCCAGACCGTGACCATGGGCATCATCAGCGCCACCGGTCGCAACCAGTTGGGCCTGAACAACTACGAGGATTTCATCCAGACCGACGCCGCGATCAACCCCGGCAACTCCGGCGGTGCGCTGGTGGATGCCAATGGCAATCTCACCGGGATCAATACGGCGATCTTCTCCAAGTCCGGCGGCAGCCAGGGCATTGGCTTCGCCATTCCGGTGAAGCTGGCCATGGAGGTGATGAAGTCGATCATCGAGCACGGCCAGGTGATTCGCGGCTGGCTGGGCATTGAAGTCCAGCCGCTGACCCAGGAGCTGGCGGAATCCTTTGGCTTGTCCGGGCGCCCCGGCATCGTCGTGGCGGGGATTTTCCGCGACGGTCCGGCCCAGAAAGCCGGCCTGCAATTGGGTGACGTGATCCTCAGCATCGACGGCGAACCGGCCGGCGACGGCCGCCGCTCGATGAACCAGGTGGCGCGGATCAAGCCCACCGACAAGGTCACCATCCAGGTGATGCGCAACGGCAAGGAGCTCAAGCTCACCGCCGAGATCGGCCTGCGTCCACCGCCGGCACCGGTGGTGCTCAAGGAAGAAGAGTAACCGCGGCGCCTTGATCAGAACACTTGTGGCGAGGGGATTTATCCCCGCTGGGCTGCGAAGCAGCCCCAAGAGCAAGCGACTCGACCAGACTGACACACCGCGGCAGCCAAGTAAGGACTGCTGCGCAGCCCAGCGGGGATAAATCCCCTCGCCACATGTACTCCTCGTTCTGCGGCGACCATAGCTGCACCTGAAATTACAGATAGCATAAATTCTCATTAGTAGTGTTATATTGTTTCAATACTAAAATTGGAACAACATAACATGTCATCCTTCAAACGGATTTCCGCTGCCAGTCTCGCCCTGGGCCTGCTCGGTGATCCCGCCTTCGCCGAAGAAATCCAGCCCCTGGAACTGGACGCCATCAACGTCACGTCCGAGTACGAATCCCCCACCGGCCCCGTTTCAGGTTATCGCGCCACCCGCTCCGCCAGCGCGACCAAAACCGACACCGCCCTGCGCGACGTCCCGCAATCCATCAGCGTGATTACCGCCAGCGTGCTCAAGGACCTGGGCAGTACCAGCGTCGAACGGGCGCTGGAATATGCCGGTGGCGTATCGAAGCAGAACAATTTCGGCGGCCTGACGCTTTATGAATACAGCGTGCGCGGCTTTACCACGTCGGAGTTCTACAAGGACGGCTTCAGCGCCAACCGCGGTTACCCAAGCACCCCGGACGCCGCCAATATCGAACGCATCGAAGTTTTGAAGGGCCCGGCGGCCAGCCTTTATGGTCGGGGAGACCCTGGCGGGACGGTGAACATTGTCACCAAGAAACCCCAACCCGAAGCCTTCACCACACTGCAGACCAGCGCCGGCAGTTGGGACCGATATCGCACAGCGCTGGACGTCAATACGCCACTGGACGCCGAAGGCAACCTGCTGTCGCGAGTAAACCTGGCGGTGGAGGACAACCACAGTTTCCGTGATCACGTCGACAGCAAGCGCGTCTTCGTGGCCCCGTCCATCAGTTGGCAACTGAGCCCGGACACTCGACTGCTGGTGGAAAGCGAAATCGTGCGCCACAGCTCGACGTTCGATCGCGGCATCGTCGCTCCGAATAATCGCTGGGGTGGCGTCTCCCGCTCGACTTTCCTCGGCGAACCCAACGACGGCGACATCGACAATCACAACAATATGCTCCAGGCCGCCCTTGAGCATCAGCTCAACGATACCTGGCAACTGCGTCTGGCCAGCCATTACAAGCAGGGTGAACTCTGGGGCTTCGCCTCAGAGGCGCGCGCCCTGAACGCCGACGGCCACACCGTGAACCGCCGCTACCGCGAGCGCGACAATGATTGGCACGACAGCATCACCCAGTTGGAACTGCGCGGCCAGTTCGACCTCGGCCCCTGGCGGCATGAACTGCTGATCGGCACGGAATACGAGGACTATCGCAAGAACGAACGCGTGACGACCATCGCCGGCAGCGCTTATCCCATCGACATTTACAACCCGATCTACGGCCAGCCGAAACCCAACGGTACGCGCTCCGGCACGGACTTCTTCGAGCATGTCGAAAGCAGGGCCCTGAACCTGCAGGACCAGATCGTCTTCACCGACAAACTACGCGGCCTGCTTGGCGTGCGCTATGAGCACTTCGAGCAAAGCATCGACAATCATGTCAACGACGTCACCAGCCGTCAGCGCCATGACGCCCTGACGCAACGCGCGGGGCTGCTGTATCAACTGACGCCTGAAGTCGGGCTGTTCGCCAACGCCTCCACTTCGTTCAAGCCCAATAACGGCCTGGATGCCGGCGGCAAGACCTTCGACCCGGAGGAAGGTGTCGGTTATGAACTCGGAATCAAGAGCGAGCTGTTCGACGATCGCCTGAGCACCACCCTGGCGGCTTTTCATATAGAGAAGGAAAACGTCCTGACCCAAGTCGCCGGAACCGACTTCAGCCGCGCCGTGGGCAAGGCCCGCAGCCAGGGCATCGACCTCCAGGTCACCGGCCAGGTGACCGACGCCGTGCGGGTAATTGGCGCCTTCGCCTACATCGATGCCGAAGTGACCAAGGGCGACGAGCAGATTCCCGACGGCAGCCGGATCCTCGGCGTTGCCAAGCGCAGCGGCAGCCTGCTTGGGGTCTACGAATTCCAGGACGGCCACCTGCGCGGCTCGGACGTTGGCGCGGCATTCACTTATGTCGGCGATCGCTCGGGCGAGGCCGGCAAGGACTTCGAACTGCCGGCCTACCACACCGTGGATCTGCTGGCCCATTACAAGGCCAGTGACAACGTCACCGTCGGCCTGAACCTGAACAACGTCCTCGACGAAAAATACTACGAACGCTCCTACAGCAATTACTGGGTCACCCCCGGCGATCCGCGCAACTTCACTGTCAGCCTCACCCTCGATCTATAAAAAGGAAAATCAGCATGAAATACCCCAAGACCTTTGCCCTGCTCGGCATGCTCCTGGCTATCGACGCCTCGGCCCATGGCCTGTGGACCGAACAACGCCGCGGCAATATCGAGGTGATCTACGGCCACGGCGCCGAAGACAACGCCTTCAAGGCGCAGAAAATCAGTGGCGCCTGGGCCTACGACCTCGGCGACAAGATGATCCCGGTCACGGTGGAGCGTTTGTCGGACCACGCGCGCCTGCAGCCGCTCAAGCCGCCGGCCGTGCTGGCGGTCGCCCTGGACAACGGCATGTGGTCGCAGACCGCCGACAAGAAATGGATCAACGAAGGCCGCAGCAAAGTGCCTGGGGCGATTGAATCAACCCAGACCTTCAAGTACAGCCTGGCGATCTACGAGCCGGGCGCCAAGCTGCCGAAGCTCGAACCGATCAAGTTCGTGATCCTGCCGGAAGTCGACCCGCTGACCGTCGGCCCCGGCCAATCGCTGCCGGTGCGGGTGCTGCTCGATGGCAAACCGGCCGCCGGTGTGAAGCTGGTGGGCGACTACCGCAGCGCACCGAACACCGTGAGCACTGAAACCGACGCCGAAGGCCGGGCCAAGGTGCTGGTGCGCAATGAAGGTTTGAACGTGATCGCCGCAAGCATGGAAATCCCGCTCAAGGACAACAAGGACGTGGCGACGCGCGGGGTGTTTACTTCGCTGACATTCCTCGGTGAGCCGCATCACGAGTGAAGTCGAAAACTGCGGGAGCTGAGCCGACGCCTTCGCGAGCAGGCTCGCTCCCACAGGGGATTTACAAGTTTGCCGACCTTTTGGACACCCTGAAACGCATGTGGGAGCGAGCCTGCTCGCGAAAGCGTCGGTTCAGCCACCCTTGAGGTGACAAACACTCAGCCATCGCGAGCAAGCTCGCTCCCACAGGGCCGTGCTGAAGGTTAGAGCTCGCCCATAGCCTCGATCAGTGCCTGGTTCTGCTCCGGCGTGCCGATGCTGATCCTCAGGAACTGGGCGATGCGCGCCTGCTTGAAGTGCCGCACGATCACGCCCTGCTCGCGCAGTTTCGCCGCCAGCCCCGCCGCGTCATGTCGGGGGTGACGGGCGAAGATGAAGTTGGCCGCCGACGGCAGTACTTCAAAACCCTTGGCTTCAAGCTGCCCAACTACCCATTCGCGGTGCTCGATGACCGACCGGCAGGTCTGGTCAAAATACTCGCGATCATCGAACGCTGCCGCGCCGCCGACATTCGCCAGGCGATCCAGCGGGTAGGAGTTGAAGCTGTTCTTGATCCGCTCCAACGCTTCGATCAAGTCCGGATGGCCCACCGCCAGGCCCACGCGCAGCCCCGCCAGCGAGCGTGACTTGGACAGGGTTTGTGTCACCAGCAGGTTCGGATAACGATCCACCAGGCTGATGGCCGTTTCGCCGCCGAAATCGATATAGGCCTCATCGACCACTACCACTGAATCCGGGCTGGCCCTGAGGATCTGTTCCACCGCGTCCAGCGCCAGCAGGCAACCGGTCGGCGCATTCGGGTTGGGGAAAATGATCCCGCCATTGGGCTTGGCGTAGTCTGCCGGGTCGATCCGGAATTGTTCATCCAGCGGCACCGCATCGAACTGGATACCGTACAGCCCGCAATAAACCGGATAGAAGCTGTAGCTGATGTCCGGAAACAACAACGGCTGATCGTGCTGCAACAAGCCGTGGAAAATGTGCGCCAGCACTTCATCCGAACCGTTGCCCAGGAACACCTGGTTGGTCTGCACTGCGTAATACCGGGCCACGGCGCTTTTCAGCAAATCACTGTTGGGGTCCGGATACAGGCGCAGATTGTCGTTCAGCTCGGTCTGCATCGCGGCCAGGGCCTTGGGCGATGGGCCGTAGGGATTTTCGTTGGTGTTGAGCTTGACCAGCCGGGTCAGCTTCGGCTGTTCGCCCGGCACGTAGGGCACCAGGTTCTTGACGAACGGGCTCCAGAATTTACTCATTTCAGTTCCCCTGCCCTTCAATGGATGGCTCGTCAAGAATGCGGTACTCGGCGCTACGGGCGTGGGCGCTCAGCGATTCGCCGCGGGCCAGCACCGAAGCGGTCTTGCCCAGTTCGGACGCGCCCTGCTCGGAGCAGAAAATGATCGACGAACGTTTCTGGAAATCGTAAACGCCCAGCGGCGACGAGAAACGCGCGGTGCCGGAAGTCGGCAGCACGTGGTTGGGGCCCGCGCAATAATCACCCAATGCCTCGGACGTGTGACGGCCCATGAAGATCGCACCGGCATGGCGAATCTTCGGCAGCCAGGCTTGCGGGTCGGCCACCGACAACTCCAGGTGTTCCGGTGCGATGCGGTTGGCGACCTCGATGGCCTGCTCCATGTCTTCGACCTTGATCAGCGCTCCACGGCCATTGATCGAGGTGTTGATGATCTCGGCGCGGTCCATGGTCGGCAGCAGCTTGGCGATACTGGCAGCGACCTTGTCGAGGAACCCGGCATCCGGACTGACCAGGATGGCCTGGGCATCTTCGTCGTGCTCGGCCTGGGAAAACAGGTCCATGGCGATCCAGTCCGGGTCGGTCTGGCCGTCGCAGACCACGAGGATCTCCGAAGGGCCGGCGATCATGTCGATGCCGACCTGGCCAAATACGTGGCGCTTGGCGGTGGCAACATAGATATTGCCCGGCCCGACCACCTTGTCGACCCGCGGCACGCTTTCGGTGCCATAGGCCAACGCAGCCACGGCCTGCGCACCGCCGATGGTGAACACTCGGTCGACGCCGGCGATGCAGGCGGCCGCCAACACCAGTTCGTTGATGTCCCCGCGCGGAGTCGGGACGACCATGACCACTTCGGTCACGCCAGCCACCTTGGCCGGAATCGCATTCATCAACACCGAAGACGGATAGGAGGCCTTGCCACCCGGCACATACAGGCCGGCGCGGTCCAGCGGCGTGACCTTCTGGCCAAGCACCGTGCCATCGGCTTCGGTGTAGCTCCAGGAATCCTGCTTCTGTCTTTCGTGATAGCTGCGCACGCGGGACGCAGCTTTTTCCAAGGCTTCGCGCTGGGGCACGGTGATTCGGGTCAGGGCCAGCTCCAGGCGCTCGCGCGGCAGGATCAGGTCGGCCATCGAGGCGACTTGGAGGCCGTCGAACTTCTGGGTGAACTCCACCAGTGCGGCATCACCACGCTCGCGCACGGCTTTGATAATGTCGAGCACACGCTGATTGACCGAGTCGTCGGACACACTCTCCCAGCTCAGCAGATGATCCAGATGATGTGCGAAATCCGGGTCGGCAGCGTTGAGTCGGCGAATCGAGGTGGGAGCGGTCATGGCGAGGGCCTCATTAATGGCAAATGCTCAGGCGCCCTAAGCTACCAGTCCATTCGCGTGGGCACCTGAGAAAATTGGCTATGACGCGGATAGACGGGCGCGACGCAGAAGTCGCGCAGGTGAATCAGCCGCGGTGTCGCGATTCCACTGCCTTGCGCAGGGTGTCGATCAAAGCCTGGATGCGGGCGTGCTGCATTTTCATCGAAGCCTTGTTGACGACCAGCCGGGAGGTGACGTCGGCGATGAAATCCTGCGGCTCAAGACCATTGGCCCGCAACGTATTGCCGGTGTCGACGACGTCGATGATCTTGTCCGCCAGGCCGATCAGCGGCGCCAGCTCCATCGAGCCGTAGAGCTTGATGATGTCGACCTGACGGCCTTGTTCGGCGTAGTAACGCTTGGCAATGTTGACGAACTTGGTCGCCACCCGCAGGCGGCCCTTGGGCTCGGGGGCGCCGACCTTGCCGGCGGTCATCAGCTTGCAGCGGGCGATCCGCAGGTCCAGCGGCTCGTAAAGGCCCTGGCCGCCATACTCCATCAGCACGTCCTTGCCGGCTACGCCCAGATCGGCGGCGCCATGTTCCACATAGGTCGGCACATCGGTGGCGCGTACGATCAACAAGCGCACGTCGGCCTGGGTCGTAGGAATGATCAGCTTGCGGCTCTTGTCCGGATTCTCGGTCGGCACGATGCCCGCTTCGGCCAGAAGCGGCAGGGTGTCGTCAAGGATGCGGCCCTTGGACAGTGCGATGGTCAACATGGGAAGCGTCAGTCCTTATCAAGGTACTCATGCCTGGTCGCAAGCGGCGCCAGACAGACATCGAGGGTGCAACCACCCTCGATGTGAAACGAAATCAGAGGGCACTTCCGTGTGCCCGTTCAGCCGCTACTAGCCCGGTACGCGACGGATCTTGGCGCCGAGCATCTGCAGCTTCTCTTCGATGCACTCGTAGCCACGGTCGATGTGGTAGATGCGGTCGATCAGCGTGTCGCCTTCGGCAACCAGTGCAGAGATGACCAGGCTGGCCGAAGCCCTCAGGTCGGTCGCCATGACAGGCGCGCCTTTCAGTTTTTCGGTCCCGGTGACGATGGCCGTGTTGCCTTCGACCTGGATCCTGGCGCCCATGCGGTGCAGCTCGTAGACGTGCATGAAACGGTTTTCGAAGATCGTCTCGATCACCGCGCCCGTGCCTTCGGCAATGGCGTTGAGGGAGATGAACTGCGCCTGCATGTCAGTCGGGAACGCCGGGTATGGAGCGGTCCGCACGTTGACGGCTTTCGGCCGCTTGCCGTGCATGTTCACTTCGATCCAGTCTGCACCGCAGGTGACTTCGGCACCGGCTTCCTTGAGTTTCTCCAGGACGGCTTCGAGGATGGTCGGATCGGTGTCCTTGACCTTGACGCGACCACCGGTGACGGCGGCGGCTACCAGGTAGGTGCCGGTTTCGATACGGTCCGGCATCACTTTATAGGTGGCCGAGTGCAGGCGCTCGACGCCATCGATGGTGATGGTGTCGGTGCCGGCGCCGCTGATCTTGGCGCCCATGGCGATCAGGAAGTTCGCCAGGTCGACGACTTCAGGCTCGCGGGCAGCGTTTTGCAGCACGCTGCGGCCCTTGGCAAGGGCGGCGGCCATCATGATGTTTTCGGTACCGGTCACGCTGACGGTGTCGAAGAAGAAATGCGCGCCACGCAGGCCGCCTTCAGGCGCCTTGGCCTTGATGTAGCCGCCTTCGACGTCGATCACCGCGCCCATGGCTTCGAGGCCACGGATGTGCAGGTCCACCGGACGCGAACCGATGGCGCAACCGCCAGGCAAGGCGACTTCGGCTTCACCGAAACGAGCGACCATCGGGCCGAGTACCAGGATCGACGCACGCATGGTCTTCACCAGTTCGTACGGCGCGATCAGGGTCTTGATGGTGCGCGGGTCGATTTCGACGCTGAGCTTCTCGTCGATCACAGGCTCGATGCCCATGCGACCGAACAGCTCGATCATCGTGGTGATGTCGTGCAGGTGCGGCAGGTTGGCCACGGTCACCGGGCCATCGCACAGCAGCGTCGCGGCCAGGATCGGCAGGGCGGAGTTCTTTGCCCCGGAAATACGGATTTCGCCATCAAGACGAACGCCGCCGGTAATAATCAGTTTATCCATAAGAATCTCGAGGCCCTTGGGCTCAGGTGCGCTCGGCCCAGGCCGCGCTGCTGAAAAATTTCATCGTGACCGCGTGGATGCTGCCATCGGCGATCCATGGGTTCAAATGGGCATAGATGCTCTGCTGACGCTTCACTGGGCTCAACGCCGCCAGTTCATCGCTGATCACGTTCAACTGGAAGTTGCAGCCTTCGCCTTCAACTTCCACCTGCGTACCAGGCAGCTTTCCTTCAAGGAAGCTCTTCACTTCTACAGCCTGCATGCTCAACCTCAATCGGCGCCCTGTGCGCACGGGTCGCACATCATACAAAAAAGCCCCGCGCCTGCGAACCCCGCGAAGCAGGACTCTGACAGGGGGCGCTTCCAGCGATGTGGGTCAGGGATGCGCCAACAGCTCGGTCAATTCGCTGACCTGGGCTATTTCGCGCATGTCTTCGGGCATCCCGCGGATGCTCCACGTCTTGCCGGCGGCCCTGGCGTCGCGCATGAAGCACAGCAGCAGCGACAGGCCGACGCTGCTGGACTTCTGCACGCCCGAACAGTCGATAACCAGCTCCGCAGCCTTCGCGGACTCGATCAGCGCCTGGCCCTGCTTGCGCAATCCAGGGCCGGTACGGTAATCCAGCACGCCGCTGAGCAGCAGCTCGCCGGCCTCGCCCAGGCGAACGGCCGATTCACTCACCGGCTCATTCATTGTTGCTGCTTCTCTTGGGCGTCTTCGGCAACTTCCTTGGCCTTGGCGACTTCACCGGCCCAACCGTTGATGGTCTTGTCCAGGTCATTGCCATTGCGCTGCATCGCATCGGCGAACTGATCACGGAACAACTTGCCGATGTTGATGCCGTTGATGATCACGTTGCGGACTTTCCACTCGCCGTTGATTTTCTCGAGTGTGTAGGACACCGGGTACACGGCGCCATTGTTGCCCTTGACCGTCATGCCGACGCTGGTGCGCTCGCCTGACTCATCCTTGGCCGGGTCGACCGTGATCCCCTGGTTGTTGTACTCGAGCAAGGCGTTGCCATAGAACTGGAACAGGCTGCGCTTGAAGTTTTCCTGGAAGCGGGTCATCTGCGCGGGCGTAGCCTTGCGCGAATACTTGACGGTCATGATGCTCTTGGAAATACCGTCGGCATCCACCACCGGCCCGACGATACGATTCAAGGACTCGTAGAATGCGCCCGGGTCCTGCTTGTACTTTTCCTTGTTCGCCGACAGATCGGCCAACAGTTGGTCGGTGGTCGTCTTGATGATGTCGTGCGCCGAAGGCGCCGCCACGGCGTTGCCCATCAGCGGCAGCGCCGCCAGCAGGACCAGCAGGCTGCGTCGCAGGATAGAGATCATTCAAAAGCTCCTCATTTGGCGTCTTTGCTAACGGTATTGAGCAGGAATTTACCGATCAGGTCCTCAAGCACCAGCGACGACTGCGTGTCGTGAATGGTCCCGCCATCCTTGAGCAGGGAGTCTTCCCCGCCCACGCTGATACCGATGTATTTCTCACCCAACAGCCCAGCCGTGAGGATAGATGCAGTGGAGTCAGTCGGCAGGTTGTCCACGCGCTTTTCCAGCTGCAGCGTCACCCGACCGGTGAAACTGTCGCGATCCAGATCGATTGCCGTGACCTTGCCGATGGTCACACCGGCCATGGTCACCTTGGCTCTGACAGTCAAACCGGCGATATTGTCAAAATAAGCATAAAGTTTATAAGTATCGGTGCTTGCGGTCGGCGCCAGTCCACTGACCCGCAGGGCCAGCAACAGCAAAGCCAGGATGCCAGCCAGCAGGAAAAGGCCGACACCGATTTCCAGGGTGCGGTTTTGCATCAGAAATCTCCAAACATCAAGGCGGTCAGAATAAAGTCAAGGCCCAGGACGGCCAACGAGGCGTATACCACGGTCTTGGTTGTGGCACGGCTGATCCCCTCTGACGTGGGCTCACAGTCATAACCTTGAAACACGGCGATCCAGGTCACTACGAAAGCGAATACGGCACTCTTGATCACACCGTTGAGCACATCGTCGAGAAAATCGACGCTGTTCTGCATATTGGCCCAGTAGGAGCCTTCATAGACCCCCAGCCAATCGACGGCAACCCATGAGCCGCCCCAGATCCCCACGACGCTGAAGATCATTGCCAGCACCGGCAGGGAAATGAAGCCGGCCCACAAGCGCGGGGCAATGATGTACTTGAGCGGGTCGACCCCGATCATTTCCAGGCTGGACAGCTGTTCGGTGGACTTCATGTTACCGATCTCGGCCGTCAACGCTGAACCGGCGCGCCCGGCAAACAGCAGCGCCGTGACCACGGGACCGAGCTCACGCAGCAAGGTCAGCGCAACCATCTGCCCGACCGCCTGCTCGGAACCGTAGCTGGACAATATGCTGAAGCCCTGGAGCGCCAGGACCATGCCGATGAAAATCCCCGAGACGACGATGATCACCAGGGACATCACCCCCACCGAATGCAGTTGCTTGACCAGCAGGCCAAAACCGCCGCCGGTCGAACTGCGACCGAGCAAGGCGTGCATCAGGAACAGCGACGAACGCCCCAGTACCGCCACCACGTCGATGCCCGAGCGACCGAACAGGCGGACTCTTTCTATTAATGACTTCTTGCGCATCAGCGCTTCCCCAGCAGATCGGTACGGTAATCCGTGGCCGGAAAATGGAACGCCACCGGGCCGTCCGGATCACCTTTCATGAATTGGCGAATACGCGGGTTGTCCGAATCCTTCAGCTCCTGGGGCGTGCCCTGCCCCAACACCTGGCCATCGCCGACCACATAGATGTAGTCGGCAATGCTCGCGGTTTCGGCCAGGTCGTGGGACACCACGATACTGGTGATGCCCAACGCATCGTTGAGCAAGCGGATCAGACGCACCAGCACGCCCATGGCGATAGGGTCCTGTCCGACGAAGGGCTCGTCGTACATGAGGATCTGCGGATCGAGGGCAATCGCCCGAGCCAACGCGACGCGACGCTTCATGCCACCGGACAGTTCGTCCGGCATCAGCTCCAGGGCGCCGCGCAGCCCGACGGCCTGCAATTTGAGCAGGACAATATCGCGGATCATCTCTTCCGGCAGCTCCGTATGGACCCGCAGGGGAAACGCCACGTTTTCGAATACGTCGAGATCGGTAAACAGCGCACCGCTCTGGAACAGCACGCCCATGTGCTTGCGCGCATCGAACAGATCGCTGCGCGACAGTTCTGGAAGATTCTGGCCATTGACCCAGACTTCGCCGGCACTGGGACGCAATTGTGCCCCCATCAGGCGCAGCAGCGTGGTCTTGCCGCAGCCGGAAGGCCCCATGATGCCGGTCACCTTGCCGCGCGGGATACGAATATCGATGTCATTAAAAATGCTGCGCGTCCCTCGCTTGAAGGACAGCCCCTTCAGCTCGACCGCGTAGGCGTTGTCGGCACTCATCTAAACTCCTTGCGATGCAGCCTCATATTCGGATGTCCCGGCCAGCCGACAAACGCCGGTAACGCCGGGCACACGAACCGGCGGCGAACTATATCACTGCAACGACCAAGCGCCCAAGGCCGACGCCCGCCCGTTGAGCCTTGCTCGAGGTAAAACGTCACATTTCATGTCAAGCGTTGGGGCTGCCTGAACAAAGCATGACGAACTAACGTGAGGGAATCGTTCATTGCCGGTATAATCGCCGCCTTTTCATCGGGCTATACGATTTCTGACATGAGCCAATCCAGCGAACTGATTCAATCGGCACAACGTACCCTCCGCCTCGAACTCGAAGCCGTGCAAGGTTTGCTGGCCCATATCGATGCTGATTTCGTACGCGCGTGCGAGATGATTCTGTCCAGCAAGGGCCGCGTGGTCGTGGTGGGCATGGGCAAATCCGGGCACATCGGCAACAAGATTGCCGCGACCCTGGCCAGCACCGGCACCCCGGCGTTTTTTGTCCACCCCGCCGAAGCCAGCCATGGCGACATGGGCATGATCACTCGGGATGACATCATCCTGGCGCTGTCGAACTCCGGCTCCACCAATGAAATCGTCACCCTGCTGCCGCTGATCAAGCGCCTGGGCATCCAGTTGATCAGCCTCACCGGCAATCCTGACTCGCCGCTGGCCAAGGCCGCCGAGGTGAACCTCAACGTGCATGTCGAACACGAAGCCTGCCCGCTGAATCTGGCACCCACCTCTTCCACCACGGCGGCGCTGGTCATGGGCGACGCCCTGGCCGTGGCCTTGCTGGAAGCCAGGGGCTTCACCGCCGAAGATTTCGCTTTCTCCCACCCCGGTGGCGCCCTGGGCCGCCGGCTGCTGCTCAAGGTCGAAAACGTGATGCACGCGGGAGACGCATTGCCGCAGATACAGCGTGGCACGCTGCTCAAGGACGCCCTCATGGAGATGACCCGCAAGGGCCTGGGCATGACCGTTATTCTAGAAACGGACGGCAAGCTCGCCGGGATCTTCACCGACGGCGACCTGCGTCGTACCCTGGATCGCACCATCGATATCCACAGCACGACCATCGATGAGGTCATGACCCCCCACGGCAAGACAGCCCGGGCCGAAATGCTTGCCGCCGAAGCCTTGAAGATCATGGAAGACCACAAGATCAGCGCCCTGGTGGTGGTCGACGACGAAGACCGCCCGGTGGGCGCCCTGAATATGCACGACTTGCTGCGTGCGGGAGTCATGTAAATGAGCACAGACCTGTTGCAACGCGGCAAAGCAATCAAACTGGCAGTGTTCGACGTGGATGGTGTGCTGACCGATGGCCGCCTGTACTTCCTCGAAGACGGCAGCGAATTCAAGACGTTCAACACCCTTGATGGCCAGGGCATCAAGATGCTGATGGCCACCGGCGTGCAGACCGCCATCATCAGTGGCCGCAAGACCCCAGTGGTCGAACGGCGCGCGAAGAACCTCGGCATCCCGCACCTTTATCAGGGCCGCGAAGACAAATTGGTGGTGCTGGACGAACTCCTCGGCCAACTCAATCTAAGCTATGAGCAGGTCGCCTACCTCGGTGACGATCTGCCAGACCTTCCGGTGATCCGCCGTGTCGGCCTGGGCATGGCAGTGGCCAACGCGGCTGCCTTCGTACGCGAGCACGCCCATGGCGTCACCACGGCGAGGGGCGGCGAAGGCGCGGCCCGCGAATTCTGTGAACTGATCCTGCGTGCCCAGGGCCACCTCGAAGCGGCCAACGCCGCGTACCTGTGAGCCACCTATGCTAAGCAAGAAAATTCGCACCATCCTGGTGTTCGGCTGTATCGCCGCGATCTTCGCGGCGGTGGGCTACTGGAACATCAGCCCGGAACGCTTCCTCGACCAGCCTGCGGTCCAGGCGCCGGAAAACGATATCGACTGGTACGCGACCAACACGCACACCTTGCAGTACCTGCCTGACGGCAAGCTGCAGTATGAGATGACGTCGGACAAGGTCGATCACGTGAAGGCCAGCGACATGACGCTGGTCACCAAGCCGGACCTGAACATGTTCCGCGGCACGGAGTTCCCGTGGCACGTACAAAGCGAGCGCGCCGAGGTCAACCCCGGCGGCACCGAAGTGGAACTGATCGACTCGGTACGCGTGGCCCGGACCGATGAGAAGAACCGTACGACCATCATTACCAGTACCCGTATGACAGTCTTCCCGCAGCGCCAATATGCGCAGACCGAGCAACCCGTTAGAATCGACGGCGCCGGCGGCGTGTCGACCGGCACGGGAATGAAGGCCTATTTGAAGGAAAGCAGGATACACCTGCTATCGAACGTAAGAGGACAGTATGAAGCTCGCTAAAACCCTCCCTATTTTGCTCAGTCTGGGCGCAGCACTGGGAAGCGCGAGCGCCTGGGCCCTCCCCACCGACCGCGACCAGCCTATCCGCATCCAGGCCGACGACGCGCAACTGGACGACAAGAACGGCGTCGCCACTTATAAGGGTGACGTGATCATCACTCAGGGTTCGATGAAGGTCACCGGCAATACCGTGACCATCACCCGCACCCAGTCCGGCGACATCGACGTGGTGACCTCGGTGGGCAACCTGGCCTACTTCGAGCAGATGCAGACCGCGGGCGATACCAAGCCGGTCCAGGGCTATGGCGTCACCATCCAGTATCACGCGTCCCAGGACCGCGTCGTGCTGATCGACCGCGCCAAGGTTGTCGACAAGGACAATAACGTGACCCAGGGCGAGAAAATCGTCTATGACACCAACAAGAAACTGGCCAGCGCCGGTCGCGCCACTGGCAGCAAGGTCACCGAATCGCGCCCACGCATCGACATGGTGATCCAGCCGAAAAAGAAAACCGACGAGCAGAAGGCCCAGTAATGGCAACTCTGAAAGCTCAGCATCTGGCCAAGAGCTACAAGAACCGCCAAGTCGTGCGTGATGTCAGCCTGTCCATCGAAAGCGGCCAGATCGTAGGCTTGCTCGGCCCCAATGGCGCGGGCAAGACCACCTGTTTCTACATGATTGTCGGCCTGGTGCAGGCCGACCAGGGTCGCGTACTGATCGATGACCTGGACGTCAGCCACCGGCCGATGCATGGCCGGGCAAAGGCTGGCATTGGCTACCTGCCACAAGAGGCGTCGATCTTTCGCAAGTTGTCGGTAGCCGACAACATCATGGCGATCCTGGAAACCCGCCAGGAGCTCGACAAGGCCGGCCGTCGCCAGGAGCTGGAAAGCCTGCTGCAGGAGTTCCATATCAGCCACATTCGCGACAATCTGGGCATGAGCCTTTCCGGTGGCGAACGTCGCCGCGTGGAGATCGCCCGTGCCCTGGCCACCGCGCCGAAATTCATTCTGCTGGATGAGCCGTTTGCCGGCGTGGACCCGATTTCGGTGGGCGACATCAAGCAGATCATCCATCACCTCAAGGCCAAGGGAATCGGCGTGCTGATCACCGACCACAACGTACGCGAGACGCTGGATATCTGTGAAACCGCCTACATCGTCAACGATGGCCAGCTGATCGCCGAGGGCGACTCCGCCACCATCCTGGCCAACGAACTGGTCAAGGAAGTATACCTGGGCCATGAGTTCCGCCTTTAAGCCAAAGGTGGCCTGGCGGATGCCCGGGCGCCCTCAATTAATTGAGATAGCCCCCTAGGCAAACACTTCAGTTTCAGGCATATAATTTGCTTAAGTTTGGCGCTTCGGCGCCCTGTAGTGGATGGCGCATGTGCGCCGGCGAATAAGGTGTTAAGCCCCAGCCATGAAACCATCGCTAGTCTTGAGAATGGGCCAGCAGCTGACGATGACACCGCAGCTGCAACAGGCTATCCGCCTACTCCAATTGTCGACCCTGGACCTGCAACAGGAAATCCAGGAGGCGCTGGAGTCCAATCCGATGCTCGAACGCCAGGAAGAAGGCGACGACTTCGACAATACCGACCCACTGGCCGACAACGTCGAGCAGAAAACCACCCCGGAGGTCCCGGAACCGTCCTATCAGGAAGCCGCCCCGACGGTGGATAACCTCGACGATGGCGAATGGAGCGAACGCATTCCCAATGACCTGCCCGTGGACACGGCGTGGGAAGACGTCTACCAGACCAGCGCCAGCAGCCTGCCAGGCGGTGACGACGACGAGTGGGACTTCACCACTCGCACCTCTGCTGGCGAAAGCCTGCAAAGCCATCTGCTGTGGCAACTGAACCTGGCGCCGATGTCGGACACCGATCGCCTGATCGCGGTGACGTTGATCGATTGCATCAACAACCAGGGCTACCTGGACGAGACCCTCGAAGAAATCCTCGAAGCCTTTGACCCTGAGCTCGATATCGAGCTGGACGAGATCGAAGCCGTCCTGCATCGCATCCAGCAATTCGAACCCGCCGGCATTGGCGCTCGCAACCTAGGCGAATGCCTACTGCTGCAATTGCGCCAGCTGCCCGCCAAGACGCCATGGCTGGGCGAAGCCAAGCGCCTGGTAACCGATTACATCGACCTGTTGGGCGGCCGCGACTACAGCCAGTTGATGCGCCGGATGAAGCTCAAGGAAGATGAGTTGCGCCAGGTCATCGAACTGGTGCAAAGCCTGAATCCGCGCCCCGGCTCGCAAATCGAATCCACCGAGCCCGAGTATGTCGTCCCCGATGTGATCGTGCGCAAACACAACGATCGCTGGCTGGTGGAGCTGAACCAGGAATCGGTACCCAAGCTGCGGGTCAATGCCCAATACGCCGGTTTCGTGAAGCGCGCCGACACCAGCGCCGACAATACCTTCATGCGCAATCAGTTGCAGGAGGCGCGCTGGTTCATCAAGAGCCTGCAAAGCCGCAACGAAACCCTGATGAAAGTCGCCACCCAGATCGTCGAGCATCAGCGCGGCTTCCTGGAGTACGGTGACGAAGCGATGAAACCGTTGGTCTTGCATGACATCGCCGAGGCGGTAGGCATGCACGAGTCGACGATTTCGAGGGTGACAACCCAGAAATTCATGCATACCCCAAGGGGCATCTATGAATTGAAATACTTTTTCTCCAGCCACGTCAGTACCTCCGAAGGCGGTGAATGCTCGTCCACGGCCATCCGCGCGATCATTAAAAAACTGGTCGCTGCGGAAAATCAGAAAAAGCCGTTGAGTGACAGCAAGATCGCTGGTTTACTGGAGGCACAAGGCATTCAGGTGGCCCGCCGTACCGTCGCCAAATACCGCGAATCCCTGGGAATCGCGCCTTCGAGCGAACGCAAGCGGTTGATGTAACAGGCCACGCCACAGCGTTCCAGTGGCAGGTATTTCTACCTGCCGCTTTATGCACTGGCAACGAAGGAGAAGCTGTATGCAAGTCAACATCAGTGGACACCAACTGGAAGTGACCGAACCCCTGCGCACCTACATCGGCGAAAAGCTCGACCGATTGGAAAGGCATTTCGACAAGATCACCAACGTGCAAGTCACGATGAACGTCGAGAAGCTGCTGCAGAAAATCGAAGCCACGCTGCATATCCCCGGCGGAGAAGTGGTTGCCAACGCAGAGCATTCAGACATGTATGCCGCGATTGACCTGCTGACCGACAAGCTGGATCGCCAACTCAAAAAGCATAAGGAAAAGACCCAGAGCCTCCTCCAGGGCGCAACCGGTCGTTAACCCCCCCAATCCATGATCCGACTAGAATCCATCCTGACCCCCGGCCGTTCACAGGTGAACGCGCCGGGCGGCAGTAAAAAGAAAGCCCTCGAACAAATCGCCAACCTGATCCACCGCGAAGTACCGGATCTGGAAATGCAGGACGTTTTCGAGGCGCTGGTTGCCCGTGAGAAACTCGGCTCCACCGGTTTTGGCAACGGCATCGCCATTCCCCATTGCCGCCTCAAGGGTTGTTCCGCGCCGATCAGTGCGCTGCTACACCTTGAAGCCCCCATCGATTTCGACGCCATCGACGGCGCCCCGGTCGACCTGCTGTTCGTATTGCTGGTCCCGGAAGCGGCGACCGATGCGCACCTCGAGCTGCTGCGCCAGATCGCCAGCATGCTCGACCGCAAGGAAGTACGCGAAAAACTGCGCAGCGCCCCGAGCAACGAAGCCTTGTATCAGGTAGTCCTGGACGAGCAGAACGGTCATTAAACATGCGTATGATCATCGTCAGTGGCCGCTCCGGCTCCGGCAAAAGCACGGCCCTCAACGTTCTTGAGGACAGTGGCTACTATTGCATCGACAATTTGCCGGCCGGCCTGCTCCCACAACTGGCCGAGCGCGCCTTGATCCACACCGAGCTGGCGCAACCGCTGGTCGCCGTCTCGATCGACGCGCGTAACCTGCCGAGCCATTTGTCGCGGTTTCCGGCATTGCTTGAAGAAGTGCGCAGCCGGCACATCCAATGCGACGTGTTGTACCTCGACGCTGACGAAGAAACCCTGCTCAAGCGCTTCTCGGAAACCCGTCGACGCCACCCGTTGAGCAACGCCAGCCGCTCCCTGGCTGAAGCGATCCATGACGAGAGCCAACTGCTGGGGCCGATTGCCGACCTGGCGGACCTGAAGGTCAACACCACCAACCTGAACCTGTACCAGTTGCGCGACACCATCAAGTTGCGCCTGCTGAACCAGCCGGAACCGGGTACGGCGTTCCTGGTGGAGTCGTTCGGCTTCAAGCGTGGCATGCCGGTGGATGCCGACCTGGTGTTTGATGTCCGCTGCCTGCCCAACCCTTACTGGAAACCCGAACTGCGCGAGCAGTCCGGGCTTGACCAGTCGGTGATCGACTACCTGGCTGCCCAGCCGGATGTCGAGGAAATGTACCAGGATATCTCCAGCTACCTGCTCAAGTGGCTACCGCGTTTTGCCGCCAGCAATCGTGCCTATGTCACGATTGCCATCGGCTGCACCGGCGGTCATCACCGCTCCGTGTACCTGACCGAACGCCTGGGTCAGCTCCTGCAAAAATCCCTGAAGAATGTCCAGGTTCGCCACCGCGACCTCAGCTAAAGGATTCACATCGCGATGCCTGCTCGGGAAATTGAAATCATCAACAAGCTGGGTTTGCATGCCCGTGCATCGGCGAAATTCGTAGGTGTCGCCGGCAAGTTTCCAGAAACCACGATCAGGGTCGGGCGCACGCCGGAGGCAACAGTCGACGGTAAGAGCATCATGGCGATGATGATGCTGGCTGCGGGTAAAGGCACCAAGATCCACCTGAGTACCGAAGGTGAACAGGCGCAGGAAGCCATGGATGCGCTGGTGGCACTGATCAACAACTATTTCGACGAAGGCGAGTAATCAGGCACTGCTGACTTGCCGGTGGTGAGGGAGCAAGCTCCCTCACCACAAAAGCTCATCCACTTGCAGATTTGCATCACCCCAACGCCGTATCCATCACCATCATCAAGCAGAACCCAAGCAAGAGCCCCAGGCTCGCCAGTTTTTCATGCCCATTGCGACGCGACTCGGGGATGACCTCATGGGTCACCACCAACAGCATCGCTCCAGCGGCCAGCGCCAGCCCCAACGGCAACAGCACCTCGGCCAACGTCACCAGCCAGGCACAGAGCAATGCGAACACCGGCTCGACCAGCCCTGACGCTGCGCCAATCAGGAACGCCTTGACCCGCGACATCCCCGCCGCGGCCAGCACCAGCGCAATCACCAGCCCTTCCGGCACATCCTGCAAAGCGATGCCCATCGCCAGGCTATCGGCATCCGCCATGCCGCCGCCCGCCGAAACGCCCACCGCCATG
Organism: Pseudomonas sp. Z1-29; assembly: GCF_051131995.1. Classification (NCBI taxonomy): domain Bacteria; kingdom Pseudomonadati; phylum Pseudomonadota; class Gammaproteobacteria; order Pseudomonadales; family Pseudomonadaceae; genus Pseudomonas; species Pseudomonas sp. Z1-29. Next base: position 5,050,097 of record NZ_CP071645.1, read on the forward strand.
CCTTCCGGGATGTTGTGGGCGATGATGGCGAACACGAACAACCAGATCCGCGGCGCAATAACCGGTCGTCCTGGGGTCGCAACCAGTCGTTCAGGGCTGGCAGAGACCTTGCGGTCCACCAGGTACAGTCCGAACGCCCCCGACAGGATGCCGAAACAGATGAGCCCGCTGGCCGCCCAAGGCGTGAAGCCCAACTGCTCGGCTGCGGCAATGCCCGGCACGATGAGCGAAAACGCGGTGGCGGCGAGCATCACCCCGGCCCCGAAGCCCAGCAGCGAGTCGCTCATGGCCTGAGGCATGCGCCGTATCACCAGCACCGGCACCGCGCCCAACGCCGTACCCAAGGCGCAAAGCCCACCGCCCTGGAGCGCACGCAACATTTTTGGCTCAAGCTCCAGCCACGCCAGCCCTTGGGCCACCAACAATGTCATGCCGGCCAACAGCAACAGCGAGCCCAAGGCATAGCGGAACATTCGCCCGCCGCCTATCGCCAGAGTTTCAGTGTCCATAGTCAGCCTTGGGTTGTTTATAAGAACTCAAGCAAGCGCAGCCTGGTAGCGCCGGGCGACTTCTGGCCAATTGATCACGTTGTAGAACGCGTTGATGTATTCCGGACGGCGGTTTTGATACAGCAGGTAATAGGCATGCTCCCAGACGTCCAGGCCCAGGATCGGCGTGTTGCCGCCCATCAGCGGGCTGTCCTGGTTGCCGCTGCTTTCCACCACCAGAGTCTTTTGCGGGGTCACACTCAACCAGGCCCAGCCGCTGCCGAAGCGGGTCAGTGCCGCTTTCGTGAAGGCTTCCTTGAACTGATCGAGACCGCCCAACTGCGCGTCTATCGCCGCTGCCAGCGCACCGTCCGGCTGGCCGCCACCGTGGGGCGTCATCACTTCCCAGAACAGCGAGTGGTTCGCATGACCACCGCCCTGGTTGATCACCGCGGCTCGTAGCGCCTGCGGTAATTGCTCCACGCTGGCCACCAGTTTTTCGATGGGCCAATCGGCATATTCAGTGCCATCCACCGCCGCGTTGAGGTTGTTGATGTAAGTCTGGTGATGCTTGGTGTAGTGGATCTCCATGGTCTGCGCATCGATGTGCGGTTCCAAGGCGTCGTAGGCGTAAGGCAATGCAGGCAAGGTGAAAGCCATCTCAGTGGACTCCGTAATGATGAGGGACGTGGCTGTGCCGGGACGAAACGGCAGCGTTGTGCAGCAGGCGCTGAGTGCGTGGGTACTCGCCATGCTCGCTGATGAAATTCAGCAGTTCGACGTAGGTCCTGTGGCTCTGGCGCATCGCGGCGGCACGCAGGGCCGGCGCCAGGCGTTCGTCCTGCATGGTCTGCAATAACCGTTGGTGAATCGCGCAGAGGTACTCGGCGCTCTCCTCCGGCTGGTTCAGGCGCAAGTGCAGATCCGCCAGGTTGTGATGCGACACGACACAGGCGGCCACGGCTTCGTCGGCATCCGCCCAACGCTCGAACAACACCTGCGCCAGGGCCAGGGCCTGCAGGTAGGCTTCGCGGGCATCCACCCACTCGCCCTGCAGGAAATGGTGATTGGCCCGTTCGATCGTACGTTTCCAATGCTCCATGATGAGTCCTCCACACAAGTGTCGGGGTTACACACCACCGGCGGTGAGCTTTTCCGGGTCCAGCAGGATCTCCAGTTCGGCGCGCGACAGGTCGGTGTGTTCCAAGGCGACATCGATCACCGGGCGACCTTGCTGATAAGCCTTCTTGGCTATTTCAGCGGCCTTCTGGTAACCAATGATCGGATTCAGTGCCGTGACCAGGATAGGATTGCGCGACAGCGCTTCCTTGAGCCTGGCTTCGTTGACCTTGAACGTGGCGATGGCCTTGTCCGCCAGCAATCGGCTGGCGGTGGACATCAGGGCGATGCTGCTCAGCAGGTTCTGGGCGATGATCGGCAGCATCACGTTGAGTTCGAAATTGCCCGACTGGCCGGCGATGGTAATCACCGTGTCGTTGCCGATGACCTGGGCCGCGACCATGGCGGTGGCTTCGGGAATGACCGGATTGACCTTGCCGGGCATGATCGAGGAGCCCGGCTGCAGGCCTTCGAGCTCGATCTCGCCCAGGCCGGCCAGCGGCCCTGAGTTCATCCAGCGCAGGTCGTTGGCGATTTTCATCAGCGACACGGCAGTAGTCTTGAGCTGCCCGGAAACCGCCACGGCAGTGTCCTGGGAGCCGATCAGCGCGAACAGGTTCTTGCCCGGGGTGAATTGCAACTGGGTCAGTTGCGTCAGCTGCTGGCTGAACAATTCGGCGAAGCGTGGATGGGCATTAACGCCGGTGCCAACCGCCGTACCGCCCTGGGCCAGGGACTGCAGGCTCGGCAACAGATCCTGCAAGTGGCCGATGTTGGCCTTGAGCTGTTGCGCCCAACCGTCGAGCACCTGGCTCAAGCGCACCGGCATGGCATCCATCAGGTGGGTGCGGCCAGTCTTTATGAAGGGGTGGACTTCTTCGGCCTTGCGTTCGATCACCTGGACCAGGTGCAACAGCGCCGGCAGCAATTGCTCGTGCAGGGCCAGCGCGGCGCTGACATGAATACTGGTGGGGATGATGTCGTTGCTGCTCTGGCCACAATTGACGTGGTCATTCGGGTTGACCACCTCTCCCAGCAAGCGGCTGGCAAGCGTGGCAATCACTTCGTTGGCGTTCATGTTGGAACTGGTGCCGGAGCCGGTCTGGAAGATATCCACCGGGAAATGCGCCATGAAGTCGCCTTCGAGCAGGCCCTGGGCCGCATCGACGATGGCTTTGCCCTGGGCGACGCTGATTTGCTCCAACTCGACATTGGCTCGTGCGGCGGCGGCCTTGGCCAGGATCAGGGCACGAATGAACTGCGCCGGCATGCGCTGGCCGCTGACCGGAAAATTATCCACCGCGCGCTGGGTCTGCGCGCCATAGAGTGCGTCCACGGGGACCTGAAGTTCACCCATGCTGTCGCGTTCGATACGGGTATTACTCATCGGGAAATCCTTGCTCCAGTTCAATAAGAGAAATCGACGGCTCCAGCGCGCAGGTAGCCAGCGCCCAGGCATGGCTTTGCCAACGCTTGAGGCGGCAGCGGCAAAGCGCCTGCCGCTCAAGTTCACGCAACGGGCGCCAGGCTTGATCCAGGCAGAGGTTGCGCCAGTGCCAGGGCAGCGCGACATCCGAAGCGGTGTCGAGCAACAGCCGGAAGGCAGTTTCGCCAATCATCCACGGCGACGTGGCGGTGCAGCAGGCCAGGTAGCGCCCCTCGGCCAGGTAGTGTTCGATCAGCCGCGGCTCGTCCGGGCTCATCGCGCAGCGGATCTGGCGGCTCATCCAGCGCCAGTTTTCAAGGTAGGGTTGTTCGTGCAGGGCAAGACTCATGACCGGGGCTCAATCGGCGAATGAGATTCATTATTAGATGATAATAAGAACCAACACAACAGCAAGATAGCACTCACCGTCGTGGCGAGGGAGCTTGCTCCCGCTGGGTCGCGCAGCGGCCCCAGGATTTTGCGGTCGCTGCGCAACCGAGCGGGAGCAAGCTCCCTCGCCACAAAAGCTCTCTTGCCGCGGTTTTCTGTGGGTACAAAAAAGGCGCGTCATCCCAACGGATGACGCGCCTTTTTTGATGCGATGAGTTTCAGCTACCCGCCACCATCATTCGCTCGATCAGCACCGAGCCGGTGCGGATGTTGCTGCGCAGCTCCAAGTCGCTGCCCACCGCCACGATCTGCTTGAACATATCGCGCATGTTGCCAGCAATGGTGACTTCCTGGACCGGGAACTGGATCTCGCCATTTTCGACCCAGAACCCCGCCGCGCCACGGGAATAATCGCCGGTCACCATGTTCAAGCCATGCCCCATCAGCTCGGTGACCAACAACCCACGCCCCATGCGCCGCAGCAGCGCTGCCTGGTCTTCCTCGCCATGAGTGACGAACAGGTTGTGCACGCCACCGGCGTTAGCGGTGCTCGGCATGCCCAATTTGCGACCCGAATAGGTGCCGAGGATGTACGAAACCAGCTCGCCGTTTTCCACGAACGGCTTGGCATAGGTGGCCAGGCCATCCCCGTCGAAAGCCGAACTGCCCATGGCCTGCATCAGGTGCGGACGCTCGTCGATGGTCATCCATTCCGGAAACAGTTTCTGGCCCAGCGCGCCTTCGAGGAACGAGGATTTGCGGTACAGGTTGCCGCCGGACACCGCCGACAGGAAGCTGCCGAACAAGCCACCGGCCAACTCGGCGGAGAACAGCACCGGCACCTCACAGGTCGGCACAGGCCGCGCGCCCAGGCGACTGGCGGCCCGTTGCGCAGCCTTCTGACCGATGCTCACCGGGTCCGCCAGCAATGTGCCCTGGCGACTCACGTCGTACCAGTAGTCGCGCTGCATCTGCCCGTCAGCCTCGGCGATCATCACGCAGCTGAGGCTGTGGCGGGTCGATGCGTAACCGCCGATGAACCCATGACTGTTGCCATAGACGCGGCAACCCTGGTGGGTGTTGAGCGTAGTGCCGTCGGCATTCTTGATCCGGCTGTCGGCGTCGAATGCCGCCGCTTCGCAGCGCAGTGCCTGCTCGATGGCCTGCTCGGGCGTGATGTCCCAGGCGTGGAACAGATCGAAGTCCTTGAGCTCCTTGCACATCAGCGCGGCATCGGCCAGACCGGAGGCTTCGTCTTCGGACGTATGCTGGGCAATCGCCAATGCAGCGGCGACTGTTTCGCGAATGGCGTCAGGGCCGCTGGCCGAGGTGCTGGCCGAGCCCTTGCGCTGACCCACGTAGAGGGTAATGCCAAAGCCCTGGTCGCGATTGAATTCGACGGTCTCCACTTCGCGTTGGCGCACCGACGTCGACAGCCCCTGCTCCAGCGACACCGCCACTTCGCACGCACTGGCGCCCTGTCGCCTGGCTTCGGCGAGGATCTGCTCGACCTGTTCCTGCAGTGCCGGCAATGCTTGCGGGCCGACGCTTTGAACTGCACTCATGGTGTTCTCCACTCAAATTCTGCTTTCGGTAATGGCCATCGAGCGACCGGGCCGGACAAGCGGCCCCCGACTGGTTATCATGGCGGCGTTTCTTTGCGGACTGCCACCATGGTTGATTCTTACGACGACTCCCTCTACGAGGGTGAAAAAAGCAAATCCCAGGTCAAACGCGAGCTGCATGCTCTGGTTGACCTCGGCGAGCGCCTTACAACACTCAAGCCTGACTTGCTGGCCAAACTGCCCTTGACCGACGCCTTGCGCCGGGCCCTGGCCGATGCGCCCAAGCACACCGCGAATATCGCGCGTAAACGGCACCTGCAATTCATCGGCAAGCTGATGCGCGACCAGGACACTGACGCCATCCTGGTTCTGCTCGACCAGCTCGATGCCTCCACCCGGCAGTACAACGAGCGTTTCCACAACCTGGAACGCTGGCGTGATCGCCTGATCGCAGGCGATGACGGCACTTTGGAAAAATTCGTCATCGACTACCCGGAGGCCGATCGCCAGCAACTGCGCTCGCTGATCCGTCAGGCCCAGCACGAACTGGCGCAGAACAAGCCGCCGGCGTCGAGCCGTAAAATCTTCAAGTACATCCGTGAGCTGGACGAGACTCAACGCGGCCTGCGCTGATCGTAACAGCTTGACTCCTCTGCAAGAGGCGGCAGTTACCGTGGCGAGGGAGCTTGCTCCCGCTCGGTTGCGTAGCAACCGCATTGGGGCTACTGCGTAGCCCGGCGGGAGCAAGCTCCCTCGCCACGATGACGTGCGCACATCCTTGAATATTTTTATGCGCCCGTGCCACCCACGGTAATCGCATCGATCTTCAGTGTCGGCTGACCGACGCCTACCGGCACCGACTGACCGTCCTTGCCACACGTGCCCACGCCGCTGTCCAGCGCCAGGTCGTTACCGACCATCGACACCTTGCTCATCGCCTCCGGCCCGTTGCCGATCAACGTCGCGCCCTTGACCGGTGCGGTGATCTTGCCGTCTTCGATCAGGTAGGCCTCGCTGGTGGAAAACACGAACTTGCCGCTGGTGATGTCCACCTGGCCGCCGCCGAGATTGGCGCAGTAGATGCCCTTCTTCACCGACGCGATGATTTCCGCCGGATCACTCTGGCCGCCGAGCATGTAGGTGTTGGTCATGCGCGGCATGGGCAGGTGCGCGTAAGACTCGCGGCGACCGTTGCCGGTGCGGGCCACGCCCATGAGGCGGGCATTGAGCTTGTCCTGCATGTAACCCTTGAGCACGCCGTTCTCGATCAGCGTGGTGCATTCGGTCGGGGTGCCTTCATCGTCGACGCTCAGCGAACCACGACGCCCGGCGAGCGTGCCGTCGTCGACGATGGTGCAGAGTTTCGAGGCGACCATCTCGCCCATGCGCCCGCTGTAGGCCGAACTGCCCTTGCGGTTGAAGTCACCTTCCAGGCCGTGACCCACGGCTTCGTGCAGCAGCACGCCGGACCAGCCGGAGCCGAGCACCACTGGCAACGTGCCGGCCGGGGCCGGGACGGCCTCCAGGTTCACCAGCGCCTGGCGCAGCGCTTCGCGGGCGTAACCCATGGCGCGGTCTTCGCTGAGGAAATAACGATAGTCGGTACGACCACCACCACCGTGGCCACCGCGCTCACGGCGACCGTTCTGCTCGACGATCACGCTGACGTTGAAACGCACCAGCGGCCGCACATCCGCCGCCAGGCCACCGTCGGTGGAGGCCACCAGAATCCGCTCCCAGACCCCGGCCATGCTCACCGATACCTGCTGGATACGCGGGTCGAGGGCACGCGTGGCGACGTCAATGCGCTTGAGCAGCTCGACCTTTTCGGCGCGACTCATGACTTCCAGTGGGTTGTCCGGCGCATACAGCTGGGCCACGTCCTGGCTGCTGAACGCCTGGACCGTGCCATTCTGCCCGGCCCGGGAAATCGAGCGAGCCGCACGAGCCGCGGCGCCGAGGGCCTCAAGGGTGATGGCGTTGCTGTAGGCAAACCCGGTCTTTTCGCCGGATTGGGCACGCACGCCCACACCCTGGTCGAGGTTGAAACTGCCTTCCTTGACGATGCCGTCTTCCAGCGACCAGGACTCGGAAATCTGTCCCTGGAAATACAGGTCGGCCGCATCGATGCCCGGACCGGCCAGGTCGCCCAGCACGCCTTGCAGGCTTTCGAGGGTCACGCCGCCGGGGGCTAAAAGGTGTTCACTGACTGAGGACAACAACCCGCTCATATGTTTTACGCCTTGAATTCGTCGTCTTGGACAGGTCGCTGTCGAGCGCCCTGCGAGAAAAAGCGCCGGTGGCTCGCCACCGGCATGCGCGCCCGGATGGACGCCTGTTCACTGTCGTCGCGCTCGGCCAGCAGCACGGCCTCGCCTTGATCCTGTTGCGCCAGCACACGCCCCCACGGGTCGACTATCGCGGCATGGCCAAAGGTTTCCCGGGGCCCCGGATGCAACCCACCCTGGGCGGCCGCCAGCACGTAGCACTGGGTTTCGATGGCCCGGGCGCGAATCAGTACGTCCCAATGCGCAGCGCCGGTCACCGCGGTAAACGCCGAAGGCGCGGTAATCAGCTCGGCCCCGGCCGCCCGCAACTCGCTGTAGAGCTCGGGGAAGCGCAAGTCGTAGCAGACCGTCAGGCCAACCCGGCCCACCGGTGTGTCGGCAACCACCACGTTGCCGCCATAAGCATAGTCATCGGATTCGCGGTAACGACCGCGATTGTCGGCCACGTCCACGTCGAACAGGTGCAGCTTGTCATAACGCGCGACGATCTCGCCCTGGTCGTCCACCAGCAACGAACATGCATGGGCCTTGGCCTCGGGCTGGCCCACCGGGGGCAACGGCAACGTGCCGGCCACAATCCATAACCTGAGGTCGCGCGCGACCTGTTTCAACCACGGCAGGATCGGACCCTGACCAAAGGCTTCGGCCCGCGCGATATCGGCAACGTCCCGCCGGCCCATGGCCGCGAAGTTTTCCGGCAGCACCGCGAGCCGTGCGCCACCCGCCGCGGCCTGCTCCAGCAACACCCGGGCACGGGCCAGGTTGGCAAGCACATCGCTCTGGCTGACCATTTGAATCACGGCGACTGGCATGGTGCCTCCTTATTTTTCTTATGCCTCATTGCCCCTGTGAGAGCGAGCTTGCTCGCGATAGCGGTGCATCAGTCACCTCTTCCTTTGCTGACCCGGCGCTATCGCGAGCAAGCTCGCTCCCACAAGGGGGCTTCGCATTTTCTGTCAAAACGGCTTGTCGAAAGTGATCTTCGGCTCTTTCCACGGCCCCTTGACGTCGTATCTTACGCTGGCAAAACGCGCGACGCGGTCGCCGATCAGCTTGTCGATCAGAAACAGCGCCCCACCCACCGCCGGTGCGCCGACGATCAACGCGGCGATCGGCAGGTTATTGGTGACGGGCAGGGTTACCAGCAGCTTGGCATCGACCCGGTCAGCCACCATGTCCAGCGTTCCGTTGAGTTCCAGGTTGCTCGAAGGTCCGGTCAGGGTAATCGGCTCACGAGTCACGTATACACCACTGCTCGCCACCAGCAGGCCCTTGACCCGATCGTAGCTCAGCCCCTTGCCGAACAGATCGGAGAAATCCAGGCGCAAGCGCCGGCCGATGGAGTTGAAGTTCAACAGGCCGAAAACCCGCAAGGCCTGCGCGCTGCCTTCGACTTCGACGAACTGACCCTTGTTGAGTGACGCATCGAGGCTGCCGGAGAAACGCTTGGTGGCGACCCATGCAGGCGAACCGGGCCAGCGTCCGTCGACGTCCAGATGGAATTCCTGGCTTGTCACGCTAGGCGCAAACCCCCAGCCCTTGAGCACATCGGCGAGGTTCTTGCCCTTGATCCGGCCTTTGTACCAACTGCTGGTGGAACCGGGCAGGCCCTCCCAGGCGCCATTGCCATGCAGGACCATGCCCTTGAGCCCCATGTCCAGATCATTCAGCGCGATGCCCTTGCCCGTCGGCCGGACTTTCAGCGACCAGGCACCAATGAGATCAGGCCCCTGGAACAACTGGTCGATGGCGATATCCATCGCCGGGATTTTGCTCGGGTCGACCGAGGCCAGCGGGTCCGGGGCGTTTTCGTCGGCCTGGACCGTCGGGTCCGCGGCCGGCAGGCGCACATAGTCGAGGCGGATCCCGATTGGCGCGGCCTTCGCATCCGGCAGGTTGACGCTGCCCTTGGCCTGCTGGCTATCGAGCCGCAGGGCCCAGGCATCAGCCTTGCGGTCCAACTGTACCGAGGCCTGGTCAAGCGTCGTGCCCATCGCGGTGAGCTTGCCAACCTTGAGATCGGCACTGCTGAGCACCTGCCGGGCACTGCCGCCCGGGTCCTTGCCGGCATATTTGCCCAACAGATCCTGCCAGGGGCTCACGTCCAGCTCCGACAATGTGCCGCGCAGCCGCAGCCCCTTGGCGCCAGGCAGAACCGCCTCGCCGGCGCCCAGCAGCAATTCGCCACGCCCGTCAGCGATTTTTCCGCTCGGCGCGGCGTAAGTGAAACTGGCCACGTCGCCATAGTCGACCCAGTAGCGCCGCTCCGCCCCTTGCAACGTCATACGGAACACCGTGTCGCGCCCGACATCCGCAGCCATGCCGAAGGGCGCCGGCAGATCCACCGCCACGCCCTTGAGATCGGAGCTGACCGATAATTGGCTGTCGGCACCGTTGAGCGTCACTTGCAACTGATAGGGAACCACGCCGGAGATGGGCAACGGCTGGGTCACGCTCAACCAGTCCGTAAGCTTCTTGACCTCGACCCGCCCGGACGCCACCACCCGTGTGTCGAGCGCACCGGCACGGCCCTCGGCAAAAATCTGCGCGCTTACCGGCCGGTCGAATGCCCGGGCCGCGATGTTCTTGCCACTGAGCCCCTTGTTGCTGTCGAAACGGAAGTCGCCCTTGAGCTGGGTCAGCTCCAGCGCCGGCTCACTTAGCTTGAGCCGGGCCTTGTCGGTACTGAAATCCACCAGGATCTTCGGCTGTTCACCTTTGGCCAGCGGGATATCCAGGTTCACCTTACCTTGCAGGTCGCCCTCGCCTTCCCAACCGGCGAAGGTCTCGGCCGTGCCGATGGGTGCGGTCTGGAGGATTTTCAGCCCGTCGCCCAATACCCCGGCAAAGCCGCCGTCCAACAGCAGATGGACATTCTGCCCGGACGGCGCATGGGGAATGGTTACCGCAACATCCTTGACCTGGGTGTCCAGCAGTTGCCCCTGGCTGGCATAGATACGTACGCCGCTGTCCTCGACAAAGACGTCGCCGCTGACCTTGCTGACCGAAGGCCAGCCCGGCTGGAACGCCAGCTCGGCGTCATGCACCTTGAAAAACAGGCTGATGCTGCGAGACGCGTCCTCGGCACCTTTGTTCAGCGAGCCCTGGTACTGGAAAAAACCCTCGTCCACCGCGCCCTTGACGATGGCGGTGCGCAACCATTCATCCAGCGCCGGACTGAGGACGGCCGGCAGGTACTTGGCGGTGTAGCGCCCGTCACCGTCCACCAGGCCGACCCGCAGGTCCATGTAGTCTTCCTGGCTGTGGTCGAAATGCAGGCGGATCAGGAAGTCGCCGGCAATCCGCCCTTCCTCTCCCAGCACCTTCAAGTACGGTGCGATCAGGGTGAACCCCTGCTTGTCGAGCTTCCAAGTCAGCCGGGCATTGGCCTGCAAGTATTGCCAGGGCTTGGCGAAAATCGGGTCCAGGTGCAGGGAAAAATCCTTGCTGTCCATGCGCAGCTCACCGCCGCCGAGGTCACCGCTGAGGCTGCCTGAGACGTTGCGCGCCGCCGGGGCGCCGCGATAGGCGTCAAACCCGACCGTGTCCAGATTGGTGGCGAAGCTGATTTTCTGATCACCGGTGTTCTGTGGCCGGTAATCCAGCAACACGTTGCGCAGGCCACCGGTCACCTTGAGCCGGTCGATCGCCGTGGCGACACCTTCGGGCAATGGCGCCAGGGCATTGAGCAACGGCGTGAGCGGCGTCAGGTCAAGGCGATCGGCCTGCACGTGCCAACGCTCCTCGACCTTCTCGGTGGCGCTGTTCTGTTGCAACTGCAGGCGTGTTTCCCAGCGCGTCTCACCCAGGTTCATCGCCAGCGAGTCGAAGGTCGCGGTGAACCCCTGGCTGCTGCGCTGGAAATATCCGTTGAGGGCCAGGTTGTGGATTTGCACGGGCCTGCGATCGGCATAGGCGCCCTGGATCTGTGGCGCGTTCAACCGCACGGCGGCACTTTGCACCGTGCCCTCTCCCCAACTGAGCCAGAATTCCCCACCGGCCTTGATCTCGGCAAAATTCCACTGCCGGGTCAGGCGTTTCGGCAGCCATTTCGACCAGTCGCTTTGCGGCAGGCTCAGGTAGGCGTCGGCCTCGCCATTTCGCCAATCGCTGGCGCGGATACGGGTGCGCAGGTTGAGCGCCACGGGCTGGCCGTCAGGCAGGGTAATACGTGCGTCCAGGCGCTGGCGAGCCGGACCGGTGCGCAAGCTCAGACCAACATAGGTCAGGCTCAGCGGCGGATGGTCCAGCGGTTGCAAGGTGACCTGACTGTCGAGCACCGACAGTTTTGAAATCATCTGCATGCGTTCAAGCAATTGCTGCGGATCGAGCGGCTGATCGTCCTTCACCGGCAGGCCTTCAAGGGACCATTTGCCGTCAGCGCCCTCTTTCAGGCTGACCTTCAGGCCGCTGACTTCCAGATGAGCGATGCGCACCTGGCGAGCCAGCAGGCTGTCCCACACCGCAGGCACGGCACGTACCTGATCCAGGTGCAAGGCGTTGGGCCCCTCGCCGACTACCACGTCGCGCGCCGCCAGGACGGGCGCCAGGGCGCTCCAACTGCCTTCGAGGCTACCAACGTGCACGGGAATGCCCAACGCTTCGCCGGCCCGGCTCTCGGCTTCACCGCGATACTCGGCCACCAGCGGGATCAACTCCCGGCCGAGGCTGACATACAGGGCCAGCAGTATCAGCAGCAGCGCACACAGGCCCAGCCCCCAGCGAGTCAGCGTCCCCATAAGGCGTGTCAGACGCTCCATGTCAGCGGGCTCCCCTGGCAAAGGCATTCATATTCGCGGCCCTGGCGCTGCGCGCGCCGCTTCAGAGCAACACCACGTCGTACTGTTCCTGGGAATACATGGTTTCCACCTGGAAGCGAATCGTGCGCCCGATAAAGGCCTCCAGTTCCGCGACGTTGCCGGACTCCTCATCCAGCAGGCGATCCACCACCTTCTGGTTCGCCAACACTCTATAGCCGGTGGCTTGGTAGGCGCGCGCCTCCCGGAGGATTTCCCGGAAGATTTCGTAACACACGGTTTCCGGAGTCTTCAACTTGCCCCGGCCCTGGCAACTGCTGCACGGCTCGCACAGCACCTGCTCAAGGCTCTCGCGGGTGCGCTTGCGGGTCATCTGCACCAGGCCCAGTTCGGTAATGCCGATGATGTTGGTCTTGGCGTGATCGCGTTCGAGCTGTTTTTCCAGGGTCCGCAGCACCTGGCGCTGGTGCTCTTCGTCTTCCATGTCGATGAAGTCGATGATGATGATCCCGCCCAGGTTACGCAGGCGCAGTTGCCGGGCGATGGCCGTGGCCGCTTCAAGATTGGTCTTGAAGATGGTTTCCTCAAGGTTGCGATGGCCGACGAATGCACCGGTATTGACGTCGATGGTGCTCATCGCCTCGGCCGGATCGACCACCAGGTAACCGCCGGATTTGAGCGGCACCTTGCGTTCAAGGGCTCGCTGGATTTCATCTTCGACGCCGTACAGATCGAAAATCGGCCGCTCGCCAGGGTAGTGCTCCAGGCGGTCGGCGATTTCCGGCATCAGCTCGGCGACGAATTGCGTGGTTTTCTGGAAGGTTTCCCGGGAGTCGATACGGATTTTTTCGATCTTCGGGCTGACCAGGTCCCGCAGGGTCCGCAGGGCCAGGCCCAGGTCCTCGTAGATCACACTCGGCGTGGCGATGGTCTTGATCTGCTCGGCGATCTGGTCCCAGAGCCTGCGCAGGTAGCGGATATCCATGAGGATTTCATCGGCCCCGGCGCCCTCGGCGGCCGTGCGCAGGATGAAACCGCCGGCCTCCTTGATGCCTTCTTTCTCAATGCAGTCGCTGACAACCTTCTTCAGACGCTCGCGTTCGGCTTCGTCCTCGATCTTCAGGGAGATGCCAACGTGGGCGGTGCGCGGCATGTACACAAGATAGCGCGACGGAATCGACAACTGGGTGGTCAGGCGCGCGCCCTTCGAACCGATGGGGTCCTTGGTGACCTGCACCACCAGGCTCTGGCCTTCATGGACCAAGGCGCTGATGCTCTCTACCGCCGGCCCTTCGCGCATCGAAATTTCCGAGGCGTGGATGAACGCCGCGCGGTCCAGGCCGATATCGACGAAGGCCGCCTGCATGCCCGGCAGCACCCGTACCACCTTGCCCTTGTAGATATTGCCGACGATGCCGCGTTTTTGCGTACGCTCGACATGGACCTCTTGCAGGACGCCGTTTTCAACCACCGCCACGCGCGATTCCATCGGCGTGATGTTGATCAGGATCTCTTCACTCATGGCAGGGTCTCGTTCAGGCATATTCACGATTTATGGCCGCATCTGGTCAGACGGCGCTCAGCGCGCGCTCAAGGTTTGCCAACAGGGTATGCCGAAATGGCCGAGCAGTTCTGCGGTTTCGCATAGTGGCAGGCCGACCACGGCCGAATAACTGCCTTCGAGGTCGGCGATGAACACCGCGCCCAGCCCTTGGATACCATAGCCGCCCGCCTTGTCCCGGGGTTCGCCGCTGGCCCAATAGGCAATCGCTTCCTGCTCCGTGACCGGGCGAAAGCGCACCCGACTGCGAACCACCCGGGATTCGCAACGCTGGCCATCGAGCACGGCAATCGCGGTCAATACCTCATGGTCGCGACCGGACAGGCTCAGCAGCATCGACTTGGCATCGGCCTCGTCCTGAGGCTTGCCGAGAATCCGGCCATCCAGTACCACCGCGGTATCGGCACCCAGCACACAGCAATCGGTGCCGTTCTGCAACGAGTGCAGCCCGGCCTCGGCCTTGCCCCGCGCCAGGCGCTCGACATAGGCCGATGGGGTTTCGTGGTCGAGGGGAGTTTCGTCGATGTCCGCGCCGATCGCGGTAAAGGGAACGCCGATCTGCGTGAGCAATTCACGCCGACGCGGCGAGCCCGAGGCAAGGTAAAGCGGTTTCATCAAGACATCTCCCTTGTACGCGCCGGCTTTTGTGGCGAGGTAGCTTGCTCCCGCTCGGTTGTGCAGCAACCGTAAAAATGGGGCCGCTACGCAGCCCAGCGGGAGCAAGCTCCCTCGCCACTGGGATGTAGGTATTCAAAAAAGTCTAGAGATCCCGACCGCATCAGTTGATCTTGAAACGCAGGCGCAAGCCACGCAAACCGAAGCTGACCCAAGGCCAGAGCAACGCACTGACCAGGGCCGGCAACACCAGCGCCAGCGTCGGCTGACGATTGCCGGTCAGTGCGCTGAGCCACAATTGCACCAGTTGCGCCAGGCCAAAGATCACTAGGATCACCAGGCTCTGCTGCCACATGGGAAACATCCGCAGGCGCTGTTGCAGCGAGAGCACCAGGAAAGTGATCAAGGTCAGGATAAGCGCGTTCTGCCCCAGCAACGTGCCATAAAGCACATCTTCGGTCAGGCCCAGGCACCAGGCGGTGACCATGCCGACCTTGTGCGGCAAGGCCAGCGCCCAGAAGGCCAGCAGCAAGGCCAGCCACAACGGACGCAGGATCTCCATGAACTGCGGCAGCGGCGACACACTGAGCAACAGGCCGATGGCGAAGGTCAGCCAGACCATCCAGCCGTTACCGGATCGAGTACTGCTCATTCTTCTCGTGCTCCCCTGGTCGCCGGTGTAGCGGCGGGTGTCGAGGCCGGTGGCTTGGCCGCGGGCCGTGCAGGTTGGGATGTCGTCGCATGGGCGGCCGGCCGGGCGGGCGTCGCAGCGGGTGCGGCCGGCGGGGTGGTTGCCGTGACGGGCGCCGCCACTTGGGGTTTTGGCACCGTGGCCGGGACCGACGCGGGTGCAGGTGCGGGCGCAGGCGCAGCAGGCGCCGTCGACTCGCCACCCTGCCGATCCTGGACTTCCTGGGCCACGGCGGCGTCATTGGCGCGCTCTTCAGGCGTGCGGTTGTCGCTGAACACCAGCAGCAGGTAACGGCTACGGTTCAGCGCGGCCGTGGGCACCGCCCGGACAATGGCGAATGGCTGACCGGAATCGTGGATGACTTCCTTGACCGTCGCCACCGGATACCCCGCCGGGAATCGCTGGCCAAGACCCGAGCTGACCAGCAGGTCGCCTTCCTTGATGTCGGCGGTGTCGGCCACATGCCGCAGCTCCAGGCGCTCAGGATTACCGGTGCCGCTGGCAATCGCCCGCAAGCCGTTGCGATTGACCTGCACCGGAATGCTGTGGGTGGTATCGGTCAACAGCAGCACGCGGGAGGTATAGGGCATCAGCTCGACCACCTGCCCCATCAGGCCACGGGCATCGAGCACCGGCTGGCCGAGGACCACGCCGTCGCGCTCACCCTTGTTGATGATGATCCGGTGCGTGAAGGGATTGGGGTCCATGCCGATCAACTCGGCGACCTCGACCTTCTCATTGACCAGCGCCGAGGAGTTGAGCAACTCGCGCAGCCGCACGTTCTGCTCGGTGAGGGCCGCGAGCTTCTGCATGCGCCCCTGCAACAGCAGGTTTTCGGTCTTGAGTTTTTCGTTTTCGGCGACCAGTTCGGTGCGGCTGCCGAACTGGCTGGCCACACCCTGCCACAGCCGCTGCGGCAGGTCGGTGATCCAGTAGGACTCCATCAACACCAGCGACATCTGGCTGCGCACCGGCTTGAGCAGCGTGAAGCGGGCATCGACCACCATCAGCGCGACCGATAGCACGGCCAACACCAGCAGGCGTACGCCCAATGAGGGGCCTTTGGCAAAAAGCGGTTTAATAGGCCGCTCCTCCCAGGCAAATGTTGTCTTTATTCATACGGCATCAACCGGCCTGGATACGAATGACAGAAGATAAACGCCAACGGGCAGCACTGCAAAGTGCTGCCCGGAAGCGAACAACATAGACGATCCCGCCAGCTTATTCGCTGGAAAGCAGGTCCATGGTGTGCTTGTCCATCATTTCCAGCGCACGGCCACCGCCGCGGGCAACGCACGTCAGCGGGTCTTCGGCGACGATCACCGGCAGGCCGGTTTCCTGGGCCAGCAGCTTGTCGAGGTCACGCAGCAGCGCACCACCACCGGTCAGCACCAGGCCGCGCTCGGCGATGTCCGACGCCAGCTCCGGCGGCGACTGCTCCAGGGCGCTCTTGACCGCCTGCACGATAGTCGCCAGCGACTCTTGCAGCGCCTCGAGCACTTCGTTGGAGTTGAGGGTGAAGGCGCGAGGAACGCCTTCGGCCAGGTTACGGCCGCGCACGTCGACTTCACGCACTTCGCCGCCCGGGTAGGCGGTGCCGATTTCCTGCTTGATGCGCTCGGCGGTGGATTCGCCGATCAGGCTGCCGTAGTTGCGGCGCACGTAGGTGATGATCGCTTCGTCGAAACGGTCGCCGCCGACACGCACGGACTCGGCATAGACCACGCCATTCAGGGAGATCAAGGCGATTTCAGTGGTACCGCCACCGATATCGACGACCATCGAACCGCGGGCTTCTTCCACCGGCAGGCCGGCACCGATGGCAGCGGCCATCGGCTCTTCGATCAGGAATACTTCACGGGCACCGGCACCGAGGGCCGATTCGCGGATGGCGCGACGCTCCACCTGGGTGGATTTGCAGGGCACGCAGATCAGCACGCGAGGGCTGGGCTGCAGGAAACTGTTTTCGTGAACCTTGTTGATGAAATACTGCAGCATCTTTTCGCAGACGCTGAAGTCGGCGATCACGCCATCCTTCATCGGGCGAATGGCTGCAATGTTGCCCGGTGTGCGGCCCAGCATGCGCTTGGCTTCAGTACCGACAGCCACGACACTTTTCTGGTTACCGTGGGTGCGGATGGCCACGACCGAGGGTTCATTCAGGACGATACCGCGCTCGCGCACGTAAATAAGGGTGTTGGCAGTGCCCAGGTCGATGGAAAGATCGCTGGAAAACATGCCACGCAGTTTCTTGAACATGGGAAAGGGACCCTAGGCAACGCGTGGGTAAAAAAGTGCGGCAAACTCTAACAACGACAGGGATTTTGGGCAAGGCGCCAATATGTTAAATTGGCCGCTTTTCTGTGCACCAAACCCCGAGATCGCGGCCGTAGGGCCGTAGAAATGCGGTAGTGTTCCGACAATCTAACACACGGACAGACTGCGTCCGTTTTGTTTTCCACTGGAGAATCCCATGGCGCTTGAACGCTCCGACGTGGAAAAAATCGCTCATCTGGCCTGTCTGGGCCTCAATGAAGCCGATCTTCCACACATTACTTCTGCCCTGAACAGCATTCTAGGGCTGGTCGACGAGATGCAGGCGGTCGACACCGACGGTATCGAGCCGCTGGCCCACCCACTGGAAGCCAGCCAGCGCCTGCGCGCCGACGTCGTCACCGAGTCCGATAACCGCGAGGCCTACCAGGCCATCGCACCGGCGGTCGAAAACGGCCTGTACCTGGTTCCGAAAGTCATCGACTAAAGGGAAAGAGCCTCTCATGCATCACATGACCCTGGCCGAGATCGCCCGCGGACTCGCCGACAAGAAATTTTCCTCCGAAGAGCTGACCAAGGCCCTGCTGGCGCGCATTGCCCAGCTCGACCCGCAGCTCAACAGCTTCATCAGCCTCACCGAAGAACTGGCCCTGAGCCAGGCCAAGGCCGCCGACGCCCGTCGCGCCAACGGTGAGAGCGGCGCCCTGCTCGGCGCGCCGATCGCCCACAAGGACCTGTTCTGCACCCAGGGCATCCGCACCAGTTGCGGCTCGAAGATGCTCGACAACTTCAAGGCCCCGTACGACGCCACCGTGGTCGCCAAGCTGGCCGCCGCTGGCGCCGTGACGCTGGGCAAGACCAACATGGACGAATTCGCCATGGGTTCGGCCAACGAATCCAGCTACTACGGCGCGGTGAAAAACCCCTGGAACCTGGAACACGTACCGGGCGGTTCGTCCGGTGGTTCCGCTGCCGCCGTGGCTGCGCGCCTGTTGCCGGCGGCCACCGCCACCGACACCGGCGGCTCGATTCGCCAGCCGGCGGCGTTCACCAACCTCACCGGCCTCAAGCCGACCTACGGCCGCGTCTCGCGCTGGGGCATGATCGCCTACGCCTCCAGCCTCGACCAGGGTGGCCCGCTGGCACGCACCGCCGAAGACTGCGCAATCCTGCTGCAAGGCATGGCCGGGTTCGACCCGAACGATTCCACCAGCATCGATGAACCGGTGCCGGACTACAGCGCCAGCCTCAACGGCTCGCTGCAAGGCCTGCGGATCGGCGTGCCGAAGGAATACTTCGGTGCCGGCCTCGATCCGCGCATCGCCGAACTGGTTCACAACAGCGTCAAGGCGCTGGAAAAGCTCGGCGCGGTGATCAAGGAAATCAGCCTGCCGAACATGCAGCACGCGATTCCGGCGTATTACGTGATCGCCCCGGCGGAAGCCTCCTCGAACCTGTCGCGCTTCGACGGCGTGCGCTTCGGCTATCGCTGCGAAAACCCGCAGAACCTGGTCGACCTGTACAAGCGTTCCCGTGGCGAAGGCTTCGGCGCCGAAGTGCAGCGCCGGATCATGGTCGGCGCCTACGCGTTGTCCGCCGGCTACTACGACGCCTACTACCTCAAGGCGCAGAAAATCCGCCGCCTGGTGAAAAACGACTTCATGGCCGCCTTCAACGAGGTCGACATCATCCTCGGCCCGACCACGCCGAACCCGGCCTGGAAGCTCGGCGCCAAGAACAGCGACCCGGTCGCCGAGTACCTGGAAGACGTCTACACCATCACCGCCAACCTCGCCGGCTTGCCGGGCCTGTCCATGCCGGCCGGCTTCGTCGATGGCCTGCCGGTGGGCGTGCAGCTGCTCGCGCCGTATTTCCAGGAAGGCCGCCTGCTCAACGTGGCGCACCAGTATCAGTTGAACAGCGACTGGCACACCCGCACCCCAACCGGCTTCTGAGGAGAAACACATGCAATGGGAAGTCGTGATCGGGCTGGAGATTCATACCCAGCTCACCACCCGATCGAAAATCTTTTCCGGTAGCTCGACCACGTTCGGTTCCGAGCCCAACACCCAGGCCAGCCTGGTAGACCTGGGCATGCCCGGCGTATTGCCGGTGCTCAACGCCGAAGCGGTGCGCATGGCGGTGATGTTCGGCCTGGCGATCGACGCCGAGATCGGCCAGCACAACGTGTTCGCCCGCAAGAACTACTTCTACCCGGACCTGCCCAAGGGCTACCAGATCAGCCAGATGGAACTGCCGATCGTCGGCAAGGGCCACCTGGACATCGCCCTGGAAGACGGCACGGTCAAGCGCGTCGGCATCACCCGTGCGCACCTGGAAGAAGACGCCGGCAAGAGCCTGCACGAAGAATTCAACGGCGCCACCGGCATCGACCTGAACCGTGCCGGCACGCCGCTGCTGGAAATCGTCTCCGAGCCGGACATGCGCAGCGCCAAGGAAGCCGTGGCCTACGTCAAGGCGATCCACGCATTGGTGCGCTACCTGGGCATCTGCGACGGCAACATGGCCGAAGGCTCGCTGCGCTGCGACTGCAACGTGTCGATCCGGCCCAAGGGCCAGACCGAGTTCGGCACCCGCTGCGAGATCAAGAACGTCAACTCGTTCCGCTTCATCGAGAAGGCGATCAACAGCGAGATCCAGCGCCAGATCGAACTGATCGAGGACGGCGGCAAGGTCATCCAGCAGACGCGCCTGTACGATCCGAACAAGGACGAGACCCGTCCGATGCGCAGCAAGGAGGAAGCCAACGACTACCGTTACTTCCCCGATCCGGACCTGCTGCCGGTGGTCATCGAGAACTCCTTCCTCGACGAAGTGCGCGCCACCCTGCCGGAACTGCCGCCGCAAAAGCGCGAGCGCTTCCAGGCGCAGTTCGGGCTGTCGAGCTATGACGCGAACGTCCTGGCCACCAGCCGCGAACAGGCCGATTACTTCGAGAAAGTCGTGAGCATCGGCGGCGACGCCAAGCTGGCGGCCAACTGGGTGATGGTCGAACTGGGCAGCCTGTTGAACAAGCAGGGCCTGGAAATCGACGAGTCGCCGGTCTCGGCCGAGCAACTGGGCAGCATGCTGTTGCGGATCAAGGACAACACCATTTCCGGCAAGATCGCCAAGATGGTCTTCGAAGCCATGGCCAATGGCGAAGGCAGCGCCGACGAGATCATCGAGAAGCGCGGCTTGAAACAGGTCACCGACACCGGTGCGATCAGCGCCGTGCTTGATGAAATGCTCGCGGCCAATGCCGAGCAGGTCGAACAGTACCGCGCGGCGGACGAAGCCAAGCGCGGCAAGATGTTCGGCTTCTTCGTCGGCCAGGCCATGAAAGCCTCCAAGGGCAAGGCCAACCCGCAACAGGTCAACGAACTGCTAAAAAGCAAGCTCGAGGGCTGATGGCCATGGAGCCAGTCTTCCAATCTGGCTCACCCCCCTGTGGCGAGGGAGCTTGCTCCCGCTGGGTCGCGAAGCGGCCCCCAACAATCTGCTGCCAGATTCAGGGGGCTGCTGCGCAGCCCAGCGGGAGCAAGCTCCCTCGCCACAACAACTTTCACAACCACACTGATGTGGAACCCCCCTACATGAAGCGTCTCCTCGGCGCCTGCGCGCTGCTGTCCCTGCTGGCCGGCTGTGCCAGCCAGAGCGGGACGGTCGATCCAAACGGCTACGACCAGACCGGCGTCGCCTCCTATTACGGTTCCCGGCACCACGGCAAACGCACCGCCAGCGGCGAACGTTTTGACCAGCACGGCCTGACCGCCGCTCATCGCCAGTTGCCGTTCGGCACCCGGGTGAAAATCACCAACCTGAAAAACAACGACAGCGTCGTGGTCCGCATCAACGACCGTGGTCCGTATTCACGCGGCCGACTGATCGATGTATCGCGCGCCGCTGCCGAACAGTTGGGCATGCTGCGTAGCGGTACCGCGCGGGTGCGCGTACAAGCCCTCGACGACTGACAGACGGAGTCCGGCCATTTCCCTGATCAACGCTTTATCCCTGCTCAGCCTGATCGAATTGCTCGGCGCCTTGCTGTTGCTGATCGCCGGCGCCGAGCTGCTGGTGCGTGCCGCTGTCGGCCTGGCGGCGCGCTTGCAGGTGCGTCCGCTGATCATCGGCCTGACCGTCGTCGCCTTCGGCAGCAGCGCGCCACAGATGGCCGTCAGCCTGCAGGCGACCCTGGCGCAAAACGCCGACATCGCCGTGGGCAGCGTCATCGGCAGCACGATTTTCAACCTCCTCGTGACTCTGGGCCTGTCGGCGCTGATCATTCCGTTGCGCGTCTCGCGACAACTGGTGCGCCTGGACATCCCGCTGATGATCGGCGCGTGCCTGCTGGTTTTCGTACTGGCCTGGAACGAAGAGCTGAGCCGACTGGACGGAGCGCTGCTGCTGATAGCCCTGGCGGTGTACCTGGCGCTGCTGCTGCGCCAGTCCCGGCATTCGGGACGACCGCATCCGCTGGGCGAAGTGGTCGACATGGCCTGGCCCAAAAGCCTGGTGATGATCGCGTCGGGCCTGGCCATGCTGGTTTTCGCCGGGCACCTGTTACTGGGCGCCGCAGTGGAAGTGGCGACGGACCTGGGACTGTCGGAGCGCATCATCGGCCTGACCATCGTCGCCGTCAGCACCTCGCTGCCGGAACTCGCCACCTCACTGATCGCCGCACTGCGCGGCCAGCGGGACATTGCGGTAGGCAACGTGATCGGCAGCAACCTGTTCAACCTGCTGGGCGTACTCGGCGTGACCGCCCTCGCCGCCCCTTCGCCGCTCTCGGTCTCGCCCAATGCCCTGGACTTCGACCTGCCGGTAATGCTCGGCGTGGCGGTGCTGTGCCTGCCGGTATTCTATTCCGGCTACCGCGTCACCCGCGCCGAAGGGCTGCTGTTGCTGGGCTTGTACCTGGCCTACGGGCTGCACGTGGTGTCGTTCACCACCGGCATGCCCCTGGCCGGCCAACTGGAACGGCTGATGCTGTTCTACGTGCTGCCGGCGCTGCTGGCGTTCTTGCTGTTCACTTCCGTGCGCGCCTGGCGCCGCCAACACCACAAGAGGGATTTGCCATGACCAACACCCCGAAGACCGGCCTCGACATGCGTCGCCAGGTGATGGGCGACGCCTTCGTCGATCGCGCCCTGGGCAACGCCACCGAATTTACCCAGCCACTGCAGGATTTCGTCAACGAGCACGCCTGGGGCAGCGTCTGGAGCCGCGAAGGCCTGCCGCTGAAAACCCGCAGCCTGATCACCCTCGCCGCCCTCACCGCCCTCAAATGCCCGCAGGAACTCAAAGGCCACGTGCGCGGCGCCTTGAACAACGGCTGCACGGTAGAGGAGATTCGTGAGGCACTCCTGCATTGCGCGGTGTACGCGGGCGTGCCGGCGGCGATCGATGCGTTTCGGGCGGCGCAGGAAGTCATCGATAGTTATCAGAAGCCTGAGTGACTGTGGGATTGCCTTCGCGAGCGGGCTCGCTCCCACAAGGACCAGAGGTATCGCAGTCACCTGTGGGAGCGAGCCTGCTCGCGAATGGATCGAAAGAGCGCTGCAAATCCGAGGCTAGATCCACCCACCCCACTGCAGCACAAAAATCCCCACGTTGGTGGTAATCGCCGCCATCAGCGTAGTGATGACGATGATTGCCGCCGCCAACTCATGGTTGCCATTCGCGGCGCGGGCCATGACGAAGCTGGCGGCGGCGGTGGGGCTGCCGAAGTACAGGAACAGGATCCCCAACTCGGCGCCGCGAAAGCCCCACAGCCAGGCGCCCAACGTAGTCACCAGGGGCAGGCCGACCATTTTCACCAGGCTCGAACTCAGGGCCATCTTGCCGCTCTTGCGCAAGGCCGCCAGCGACAGCGTGCCGCCGATGCAGATCAACGCCAGGGGCAAGGTCATTTGCGACAAGTACCTGGCCGAGGTCTCGAACCAGTTCGGCAGGCCGATTTGCCAATAGGCGAACGGCGCGGCGGCGAGCACGCTGATGATCAGCGGGTTGCTGATCACGCTTTTGCAGATGCTCCATGGGTCGGACTTGATCACCGGGCTGTAGACCGCCAACACGATGGTCGACAAGGTGTTGTAGAACAGGATCACCAGCGCCGCGAGAATCGCGCCCAGGGAAATCCCGTAGTCACCGTACATGCTTGCCGCCAGCGCCAGGCCGATTACCCCGTTGTTGCCACGAAACGCGCCCTGAGTGTAGATACCGCGATCTTCACGCGGGCAACGCCAGATCGCCCAGCCCCAGGCCATGGCAAAACTCGCCAGGGTGGCGATCGAGAAATAGATCAGCAGGTCCGGCTGCAACGCCGCATGCAGATCGGCATGCAGAATGCCGAGGAACAACAGCGCCGGCATGGTGACGTTGAACACCAGCGACGAGGCGATGTAGATGAAGTTGTCGTTGATCCAATTGATACGCTTGAGCAGCGTCCCCAGAAACAGCATGGCAAACACCGGCGCGGTGATGTTCAGGGTTTCGAGGAAAATTGCCAGCATGCCGGGGGACCTTGAGAAGGAGTGTCGTTAGGTGGCTAATGATAGCCACTCACGGCGTTGGCGTCTGGTGAAGCCTCTTCGCGAGCAGGCTCGCTCCCACCTTTATTCCGCGATGAACACAAAATCCAAATGCACCACCTACCCCTGTGGGAGCGAGCTTGCTCGCGAAGAGGCCGGCACATCCAGCATCAATGCAAGCTGACCCACCGCCTTCGCGGGCAAGCCCGTTCCCACATTTGCTCTGCGATAAACACAGAATCCAGATGCACCACATCCCACTGTGGGAGCGAGCCTGCTCGCGAAGAGGCCGGCACACCCAGCATCAATGCAAGCTGACCCACCGCCTTCGCGGGCAAGCCCGTTCCCACATTTGCTCTGCGATAAACACAGAATCCAGATGCACCACATCCCACTGTGGGAGCGAGCTTGCTCGCGAAGAGGCCGGCACATCCAGCATCAATGCAAGCTGACCCACCGCCTTCGCGAGCAGGCTCGCTCCCACACTGGATCCCAACCGGTCACGAAATCATCAGGTAATCGGCGCGGGGTTGAACAGCGTGATGTCGTTGTACAGCTTGTGCCGCTCGGCCCAGGTCTGTTTCTTGCCGCTGGCCACATCCAGGTAGTAGTGGAACAGCTCCCAGCCCAGCTCTTCGATGCTTGCACGCCCGGTGGCGATCCGGCCGGCGTCGATGTCGATCAGGTCCGGCCAGCGTTGGGCCAGTTCGGTGCGGGTCGAGACCTTCACCACCGGCGCCATCGCTAAACCGTACGGCGTACCGCGTCCGGTGGTGAACACATGCAGGTTCATCCCCGCTGCCAGTTGCAGCGTACCGCAGACAAAATCGCTGGCCGGCGTGGCGCAGAAGATCAAGCCCTTCTGCTTGAAGCGCTCGCCCGGGCCGAGCACGCCGTTGATCGCGCTGCTGCCGGACTTGACGATCGAGCCCAGGGATTTCTCGACGATGTTCGACAGCCCGCCCTTCTTGTTGCCCGGCGTGGTGTTGGCGCTGCGATCGGCTTCGCCCTTGGCCAGATAGCGGTCGTACCAGTCCATCTCGCGCACCAGCTCCTCGGCGACTTCACGGGTTTGCGCCCGGGACGTCAGCAGGTAGATCGCATCGCGCACTTCGGTGACTTCGGAGAACATCACCGTCGCACCGGCCCGCAGCAGCAAATCCGAGGCGTAGCCCAGGGCCGGGTTCGCGGTGATGCCGGAAAACGCATCGCTGCCGCCGCATTGCATGCCCAGGATCAGCTCCGAGGCCGGCACGGTTTCGCGACGGCGCTGGTCGAGTTTCTTCAGACGGGTCTCGGCCAGTTCCATGATCTGCTCGATCATTTCGGTGAAACCGTGGCTGGAGTCCTGCAAGCGATACAACCATGGCTCGCTGAGATCCACCGAACTGTCGCCCTCGTGCATGACCTGCCCGGCCTGCAATTTCTCGCAGCCCAGGCTGATCACCAGCGCCTCGCCGCCCAGGTTCGGGTTGCGCGCCAGGTTGCGCACGGTGCGAATCGGGATATAGGCATCGGTGGCGGTGATCGCCACGCCACAGCCGTAGCTGTGGGTCAGCGCCACCACGTCATCGACGTTCGGGTACTTGGGCAGCAGCTCATCCTTGATGCGCTTGACCGCATGGTCCAGCACGCCGGTCACACACTGCACCGTGGTGGTGATACCTAGGATGTTGCGCGTGCCGACGGTACCGTCGGCATTGCGATAACCTTCGAAGGTGTAGCCCTCAAGCGGCGCATCGGCGGCCGGCACATCGGTGGACAGCGGCAGGCTGTCCAGCGGTGGCGCGGTAGGCATGCGCAACTGGTCTTCCTTGACCCAGCTGCCACGCGGGATCGGCTGCAGCGCGTAGCCAATGACCTGGCCGTAGCGAATCACCTCGCCGCCCTCGGGAATATCCTCCAGGGTGACTTTGTGGCTTTGCGGCACGAAGTCGACGGTAACCAGGCCGTCCGGGAATTCAGTCCCGGCCGGTACGCCTTGGTCGTTGACGACGATCACTACGTTGTCCCGCTCATGCAGGCGGATGTAACGGGGCGAATCGGCATGTTCAATCAGATTCATCGACGCCGCTCCTCAGGATTTGGCTTCAGACAGGCTGGAAATGTCGGCATCCCTGGCCGTTGGTTCCTTGAGCACGACACGCTTGATCGGGCCCACGATAACCAGGTAGCTGAACACCGCCATCAGCGCGTTGCAACCGACAAACACCAGCGCCCACTTGAACGAACCGGTGGAGCTGATGATGTAGCCGATGACGATTGGCGTGGTAATCGACGCCAGGTTGCCGAAGGTGTTGAACAGGCCACCGCTCAAGCCGGCGATCTGTTTTGGCGAAGTGTCGGAGACCACGGCCCAGCCCAATGCACCGACGCCTTTACCGAAGAAGGCCAGGGCCATGAAGCCCACCACCATCCATTCGATGTCCACGTAGTTGCACGCCACGATGCTGCTGGACACCAGCAGGCCGGCAATGATCGGCGCCTTGCGGGCGAAGGTCAGCGAGTGGCCCTTGCGCAGCAGGTAGTCGGAAATCACCCCGCCAAGCACGCCGCCGATAAAGCCGCAGATGGCTGGCAAGGACGCGATGAAACCGGCCTTGAGGATGGTCATGCCGCGTTCCTGCACCAGGTACACCGGGAACCAGGTGAGGAAGAAGTAGGTGATGCCGTTGATGCAGTATTGGCCCAGGTACACGCCGAGCATCATGCGGTTGGTCAGCAACTGGCGGATGTAATCCCACTTCGGACCATCGGCTTTCTTTTCCTTGCCCTTGTCTTGGTCCATGTCGACCATCGCGCCGTTGGACGCGATGTGATTGAACTCGGCCTCGTTGATCATCGGGTGCTGGCGCGGGCTGTAGATCACTTTCAGCCAGACCAGCGAGAACACGATACCGATCACGCCCATCACGATGAACACGTGCTGCCAGCCGAAGCGGTAGACGATCCAGCCCATCAGCGGTGCGAACAGTACGGTGGCGAAATACTGCGCCGAGTTGAAGATCGCCGAGGCGGTGCCGCGTTCCGCGGTGGGGAACCAGGCCGCGACGATACGGGCGTTACCCGGGAAGGAAGGCGCTTCGGCCAGCCCGACCAGGAAGCGCAGCATGAACAGCGCCACCACCGCCGTGGACATGCCGAATTCACCGACATAGCCTTGCAGCACGGTGAACAACGACCAGGTGAAAATGCTCAGGGCATAGATTTTTTTCGAACCGAAACGGTCGAGCAGCCAGCCGCCAGGAATCTGCCCGGCCACGTAGGCCCAGCCGAAGGCGGAGAAGATATAACCGAGGGTGACGGCATCGATGCCGAGGTCTTTTTGCAGGCTGGAACCAGCGATGGCGATGGTGGCACGGTCGGCATAGTTGATCGTCGTCACCAAAAACAGCATGAGCAGGATCAAATAGCGGACGTGCGTCGGCTTGGTCTCTTGCATGTAATCTACTTCCACTATTTATTTTTATGCGGGAAATCAAATTGTACGGTCGGCGCCGGAGCCCGGCGCCGTCCGGTGTTGCGTATTACGAGCCGATGTAGGAGGTCTTCACCACGGTGTAGAATTCTTGTGCGTAGCGGCCTTGCTCGCGCGAACCATAGGACGAACCTTTGCGCCCGCCGAACGGCACGTGATAATCCACGCCGGCGGTTGGCAGGTTGACCATCACCATGCCCGCCTGGGAATGGCGCTTGAAGTGGTTGGCGTACTTCAACGAGGTGGTAGCGATACCGGCCGACAGGCCGAACTCGGTGTCGTTGGCCATCGCCAGCGCCGCCTCGTAGTCAGCCACGCGCACGACGTTGGCGACCGGGCCGAAGATTTCTTCACGGCTGATGCGCATCGAGGCTTCACTGTCGGCGAACAGCGTCGGCGCCAGGAAATAACCTTCGGTGTCGCAGGTCACCACACCACCACCGCTGACCAGCCGCGCACCTTCGCTCTGGCCGATGTCGATGTACTTCAAGTCCTGGCTGAGCTGGGCCTCGGAGACCACCGGGCCGATATCGGTGCCGGCCTTCAATGCATGACCGACCTTGATCGACTTCATGCGCTCGGCCATCGCCGCGACGAACTGGTCGTGGATACCGGCGGTGACGATCAGGCGGCTCGACGCGGTGCAACGCTGGCCGGTGGAGTAGAACGCGCTCTGCACCGCCAGCTCGACGGCCTGCTTGAGATCGGCGTCGTCGAGGATGATTTGCGGGTTCTTGCCGCCCATTTCCAACTGCACCTTGGCCTGGCGCGACACGCAGTTGACCGCGATCTGCCGGCCCACGCCCACGGAACCTGTGAAGCTGATGCCGTCGACTTTGGGGCTGTTGACCAGGACTTCACCGACCACGCGGCCGCTGCCCATGACCAGGTTGAACGCACCGGCCGGGAAACCGGCGCGGGAAATGATTTCGGCCAAGGCCCAGGCACAGCCCGGCACCAGCTCGGCGGGCTTGATCACCACGCAGTTGCCGTAGGCCAGGGCCGGGGCGATTTTCCATGCGGGAATAGCGATCGGGAAGTTCCACGGGGTGATCAGGCCAACCACACCAAGGGCTTCACGAGTGACTTCAACGTTGACGCCCGGACGCACCGACGGCACGTAATCGCCCGACAGGCGCAGGCACTCGCCGGCGAAGAATTTGAAAATATTGCCGGCGCGAGTCACTTCGCCGATGGCTTCGGGCAGGGTCTTGCCCTCTTCCCGGGCCAGCAACTGGCCGAGTTCTTCGCGGCGGGCGAGAATTTCGCTGCCAACTTTATCCAACGCGTCGTGGCGGGCCTGGATACCCGAGGTCGACCAGGCCGGGAACGCAGCACGAGCAGCGTCGATGGCGGCATTGACTTGAGCGGCGTCAGCCTTGGCGTATTCACCGATGACATCGGACAAGTCAGACGGGTTGATGTTGGTGCAATAGTCGGCACCGGCTACCCACTGACCGTTGATGTAGTTATCGAAACGCTTTGAATCTGCCACGGAGCTTCTCCTATTACAAAACCTGTCTAGGAACGCTGGGCGTCCCTGTACGCAAAAAGCCGCTGATTGCTCAGCGGCTTTGTCGGGTCTGTTACTGCTTGCCTTGCTTGTCGATCAGCGCGGCCAGGGCTTCGTATTCTTCTGGCAGCAGGTCGGTCAGCGGCGTGCGCACAGGGCCCGCGTCGTAGCCGACGATTTTCGCACCGGCCTTGACGATGCTCACCGCGTAACCGGCCTTGCGGTTGCGGATGTCCAGGTACGGCAGGAAGAAATCGTCGATGATCTTGCCAACGGTTTCGTGATCTTCGCGGGCAATGGCGTGGTAGAAGTCCATCGCGGTTTTCGGGATGAAGTTGAACACCGCCGAGGAGTAGACCGGTACGCCCAGCGCCTTGTAGGCAGCGGCGTAGACTTCGGCGGTCGGCAGGCCGCCCAGGTAGCTGAAACGATCGCCGAGGCGACGACGGATCGACACCATCAATTCGATATCGCCCAGCCCGTCCTTGTAGCCGATCAGGTTCGGGCAACGCTCAGCCAACTGCTCCAGCTGGGTGGCGTTCAGGCGGCAGACGTTACGGTTGTAGACCACCACGCCGATCTTCACCGATTTGCACACGGCTTCAACGTGGGCGGCAACGCCGTCCTGGCTGGCTTCAGTCAGGTAGTGTGGCAGCAGCAGCAAGCCCTTGGCACCCAGACGCTCGGCTTCCTGAGCGTATTCGATGGCCTGGCGGGTCGCACCGCCAACACCGGCGAGGATTGGCACGCTGGTGGCGCAGGTATCGACGGCAGTCTTGATGACTTGCGAATACTCACTGGCGGCCAGGGAGAAGAATTCACCGGTGCCGCCCGCTGCGAACAACGCAGAGGCGCCATACGGGGCCAGCCACTCGAGGCGCTTGATGTAGCTGTCGCGATTGAAATCGCCATTGGCAGTGAAATCGGTGACCGGGAACGACAGCAGGCCAGACGAGAGGATGGACTTCAGTTCTTGTGGATTCATTATTCGAACACCCTGGACGCAAATGTTGTGTTGTAGGAAAGCGGTTCAGCTTCGTGAGAAGTTGTAGGTCATCGTACAACTTAAAATCTGAACGTCAACTGAATTTCGTCGGTGGGTAGGTGTTGTGGCCGAGCGCGACCTCTTCCGCCGGGGAGGCCAGGGCAGCGCGCGGCATACCCGAGCGCTCATTACCACTAGCAGATCTGACAGTTGTGCCTTCTCGGCAGTGCTGAGAGGGTATTACTGCGAACCCAAACAATCTTTGACATGAGCCGCCCGCAAAACAGCCGCGGCCAAGACTACATGGAGTTAGATCATGGCTATGTTCGACCCACCCATCCTGTCGATCAGTTTGTCGGCTTTGGGAAATACCCTGAATGTCTTGATCCCTGATGCCGACGGGATTTCCGCCGACTGGTGGGTTTTTCCGACGCTTCGCGCCGATAACATTCCCGATTGGGAAGGAGAACAAGTGCCCGCGGGCCGATGGGACGACCCCGACCAAGGGCCGATTAAATTGACGGGATTACGGGTGATCGTGCCCGAGAAAGAGCTGAGAAGGTATATCGGAAAGGAAGTTGAATTGCAGTACCGGTTTTCCAACGAGTCCAGCCAGGACATCCATTCAGCCCCGGTGAAGTTGAAGATCGAGAAGTAACCGTCCTCCCCGTAAGGTGGGTTATCTGCTGAATCAGAAGCCAACACAGGGACCTCCGTGGCGAGGGAGCTTGCTCCCGCTTGAGTGCGAAGCACTCATATAGAGAGGGGCTGCTGCGCAGCCCAGCGGGAGCAAGCTCCCTCGCCACGAAAAGCAGCGAAGGTCAGCCTTGTGCTTGCGCCTCTTCATGGGCCTGGCGCAGCCGCTCGCGGCTGTTGGTCAGGTGCAGGCGCATGGCCGCGCGGGCCGCATCGGAGTCCCTGCGGGCGATGGCTTCGTAGATTTCTTCGTGCTCGCGGCTCAGGCGATCCATGTAGTGCTGCTGGTCATCATGGGCCAGGCGCGCCGAGTTCAGCCGGGTGCGCGGGATGATGCTGGTGCCCAGGTGGGTCATGATGTCGGTGAAATAGCGGTTGCCGGTGGACAAGGCGATTTCCAGATGGAAAGCGAAGTCCGAGGCCACCGCGTCGCTGGCGTGGGCCGCGCTTTCATTCAGGGCGTCGAGCGCCGCGCGCATCGCTGCCAATTGTTCGTCGCTACGCCGCTGCGCCGCCAGCCCGGCCGATTCCACCTCCAGGCTGATGCGCAATTCCAGGATCGCCAGCACGTCACGCAAGGTGACCACCGTCGCCGGGTCGATGCGAAAGCCGCTCGGGCTCGGCGTGTCGAGCACGAATGTACCGATGCCGTGGCGGGTTTCCACTTGCCCTGCCGCCTGCAAACGGGAAATCGCCTCGCGCACCACGGTACGGCTGACGCCATGGGCCTCCATGATCGCCGACTCGGTGGGCAATTTATCGCCACGCTTGAGCAGACCGTCGCGAATCTGCTCGGACAGCACCGTCACCAGCTCCTGCGCCAGGCTGCGGCGCTTGCGGGGAAGACGTGGGACGTTGAGCGGGTTTTCCATGGTGTATCTCTATTTTGACAAGCGGCTGAATACGCATCATAGCGCAACGTGGTTGTACGATCACCGTTGGTGCAGAAACCGAGTCGCTTTCATTGCGAGCAGGCTTCCACGGGGACCGGCTGTAGACATAAACCTGCGATTCGCCAGCACCCCTTGTGGGAGCGAGCCTGCTCGCGAAGACGGTGGGTCAGACACTTCAACCGCAACTGACACACCGCCTTCGCGAGCAGGCTCGCTCCCACATCAGGTTTGGGGGTTTCAGGCGGTTACGGCCTGCTCCACCAGTTGGCCATTCTCGATGCGCACATGTCGCCCATGGAAACGTTTCAAACTGCTTCGATGGCCGACGCTGATGATGCTCAGGCCTGGCAGCTGGTCGAGCAACGCCTGGTACAGCGTTGCCTCGTCTTCTTCATCCATCGCCGACGTTGCTTCATCCATATACAGCCATAGCGGCGCATACAGCAACGCACGGGCGAAGGCCAGGCGCTGCTGTTCGCCCGGAGAGAGCATGCGTTGCCAATGGTTGCTTTCGTCCAGCCGTGAAATCAGGTGCGGCAGGCGACAGGTTTCCAGCACCTGTGCATAACGTTCGTTGGGGTAGATATCGCCCGCTTGTGGATAACTCAACACCTCGCGCAGGCTGCCAATCGGCAGGTAAGGCTTTTGCGGCAGGAACAGATAACGCGCCGAAGGCAACAGGATGCTGCCGTGCCCGGCGGGCCACAAATGCCCCATCGCCCGCAGCAAGGTGGACTTGCCGCTGCCGGAACGCCCGCTGAGCATCACCCGCTCACCCGGTTCGACACTCAGTTCAGCGCGGGTCAGCAAATGACGACCGTCGCTCAGGTCCAGCCCGAGGTTGCGGACTTTCAGTTCGTTGCCCTGGTTCTGCACATCGATGGCCGGTACCCGGTCTTCGTTGTCGCTCATGGCCTGGCGGAAACTCAGCAGACGGTCACAAGTGGCGCGCCAGGCGGCGAGCGAGGCGTAAGCATCAATGAACCAGCTGAAATTCTCCTGCACATTGCCGAACGCCGAGTTGATCTGCATGAGCTCGCCCAGCTGGATCTTCCCGGAAAAATAACGCGGCGCAGCGACGATAAACGGGAAGATGATCGCGATCTGCCCATACCCAGAGGTAAAGAACGTCAGGCGCTTGGACACGCGCATGATGTCCCAGAAGTTGTGCCACACCAGGCCGAAACGCTCGCTCAGGCGGCGGTTCTCGTTGGGTTCGCCGTTGTACAGCGCAATGCTCTCAGCATTTTCCCGCACCCGCACCATGGAAAAACGCAGGTCGGCTTCGAAGCGCTGCTGGTTGTTGTTGAGGCCGATCAGGCGTCGCCCGATCAAATGCGTCAGCCAGCTGCCCACCGCCGCATACAGCAGCGCACACCAGAACATATAGCCAGGGATCGTGTAGCCGAACACTTCGATGCTGCCCGACACGCCCCACAGAATGATCGAGAACGACACCAGGCTGACCACGGTACGCAGCAGCCCCAAGCCCAGGCTCAACGTCGTGGAAGTGAAGCTGTTGAGGTCTTCGGAAATCCGCTGGTCAGGGTTGTCGGTGTAGCCGCCCTGCTCCAGCCGGTAATAATTCTTGTCGTTCAGCCAACGGGCAAAATGCTGCTCGGTGAGCCAGGCCCGCCAGCGAATCGTGAGCATCTGGGTGAGGTACAGACGATACACGGCGCCGAGGATCGCCACCGTGGCGATGCCGCCGAAATACAGGATCAACTTCCAGAACGCCTCGCTGTTCTTTTCCTGCAGGGCGTTATAAAAATCCTTGTACCAATTGTTCAGCCACACCGAAATCGCCACGCTGAACAGCGACAGCGCAATCACGGCGATCAACAGCGTCCAGGCCTTGCCCTTCTCCTCACTGCGCCAGTATGGCGTGGTCATTTGCCAGACACGGCGGAAAAACTGGCCGCGCACCGCGTCATTGACCGCGGAATATTCAGCGTTCTGATTCATGGTTAAGGCTCGATAAGGGGAAAACTCGGGCCGATCATAAAGCAACGGCCCGATGTGTCGCGAGGGTGGACAGCATTCGTTCAGCGCAGGTTCAGCGACGTACCGGACGCTTCTGCAATTTGCGCTGCAAGGTCCGCCGGTGCATGCCCAGGGCGCGGGCGGTGGCGGAGATGTTGCCTTCGTGCTCGGTCAGCACCCGCTGGATGTGTTCCCACTGCAGGCGGTCCACCGACATCGGGTTTTCCGGCACCAGGGTGTCCAGGTCGGCGTGCTCGGACAACAGCGCCGCCAGCACGTCGTCGGCGTCGGCCGGTTTGCACAGGTAGTTGCAGGCGCCGCGCTTGATCGCCTCGACCGCCGTGGCGATGCTTGAATAACCGGTGAGGATCACCACGCGCATTTCCGGGTCGAGTTCCAGCAGCTTGGGCAGCAGCACCAGCCCTGAGTCGCCATCCATCTTCAGGTCGAGGGCGGCGTAGTCCGGCAGGTCGGCCTGGGCGATGGTCAGGCCCTCTTCGGCGGAGCCGGCGGTGCTGACGCGAAAACCGCGTCGGGACATGGCCCGGGCCATGACGCGGGTGAAGGTGGCATCGTCGTCCACCAGCAAAAGGTGCGGCAGTTCTTCGCCGTCGACTTGGATCTCGTCACTCATATTCGTCTCCTCGGTCGGCATGGGGCAGGCGCAGCTCGGTGAGCGTGCCGCCCTCCTCATGGGGGTAGAGTTTCACCGAGCCGCCGGCGCGTGTCACGCTGGCCTTGCTCAAAAACAGGCCGAGGCCGAAACCCTTGCCCTTGGTGGTGTAAAACGGTTTGCCGATCTGCTCGGCAATCGCCAGCGGCACACCGGCGCCGTGGTCGCGAATGCAGATCGTCAGTTCATGGGCGTTCCAGTCCAGCACCACTTCCAGGCCTTCGGGACAGGCATCGGCGGCATTGTTCAGCAGGTTCAGCAAGGCCTGGGTCAGGTCCGGCGGCGGCGCCATGCGCGGCACCGTGCCCTGGCCCAGGCACTGGAAGCGATAACTGGCTTCGGGGCGCATCAGGTGCCAGCGATTCAGGGCCTCGTCGAGCCAGTCGGTGACGTCCTGCATTTCGATGGCCAGCCGGCGGTTCGCCTCGGCGGCACGCACCAGGTATTGCAGGGTTTCCTTGCACAGCTGGACCTGGTCCTGCAGCACGCTGAGGTCTTCCTGCAACGCCGGGTCGTGATGATCCTGGCGCATTTCCTTGAGCAGCACGCTCATGGTCGCCAGCGGCGTGCCCAATTCATGGGCGGCGCCGGCGGCCTGGGTCGCCACGGCCAGCAATTGCTCGTCGCGCAGGCCCTCTTCGCGGCGAATCGCCCGCAGCTCTTCCTGGCGACGCAGCTCTTCGGCCATGCGCGCGGCAAAAAACGTGATGACCGCGGCGGCCAGGGCAAAACTCAGCCACATGCCGTAGATCTGCAGGTTTTCCCGGGCGATGGGGAAGGTTTCCAGCGGATAGAACCGCGCCAGCAACAAGGTGTACAGCGCCAGGGCGATGCCGGACAGGATCAGCGAAAAACGCCACGGCAGCGTAACCGCAGCAATCGTCAGCGGCACCAGGTAATACGACACGAAGGGGTTGGTCGACCCGCCGGAGAAATACAGCAGCGCACTGTGGATAAACAGGTCGCAGGCCAGTTGCACGGCATATTCAAGCTCGGTCACCGGCCAGGAAGTGCGCAGGCGAATCGCCGTCAATGCGCAGAGTACGCTGGAGCACACCAGGGTAATCGCCAGTTGCAGCCAGGGCAGCGGCAGCAGGTCGAACCAATAGGCAAGCCCCACGGAGCCAGCCTGGGCCGCGAGGACCAGAATGCGGATGAACGTCAGACGCCAGAGGTTCTGGCGCGAAGCGGAAGTCATTTGCAAAGGGGCGAGCATGAGCTCTCCTGATGAGCGCTCCAGGCGGATCGCACGGAGTATAACCAAGGCGCGGCGGGCATAGGCGAAGATGCGGCAAAGCGCCACAGCTTCCAGCCTTGCCGCAGCCTCCTGTGGCGAGGGGATTTATCCCCGCTGGACTGCGCAGCAGTCCCGATAGTGTCATGACCTGATTCAGTGTGATGGCTGATCTTTTGGGGGCGCTTCGCGCCCAGACGGGGATAAATCCCCTCACCACAGAAAGCCCTTCGCCGGGCATCATCTGTATAGAAGTTGTAACTGTGCGAACCCGCCCATAAAAGCTAGAGTCTTATCGTTCACGCAGGCTCGGAACCTACCCCTGCGCATCATCCCAAGGAGCTTTCATGCACACGTTCAGTCGCCCCGCCGCCCTGCTCGCCCTCAGCCTCGGCGCCGTCGCCAGCCTGCCGGCCCTGGCCGCCGATGAGCTGCACTACAACCAGATTTCCCTGCACGCCGAAGCCAGCCAGGAAGTGGCCCGCGACCTGATGATCGTCACCCTCTACACCGAGGAACAGAACACCGACCCGGCCAAACTCGCCGCCGCCGTCAGCACCACGCTGAACAAAGCCATCGGCCAGGCCAAGCAAGTCAAGGACATCAACCTGCGCCAGGGCAGCCGCAACAGCTACCCGGTCTATGACAACAAAGGCGGGAAAATCACCGGCTGGCGCGAACGCGCCGAGCTGCGCCTGGAAAGCGCCGACTTCGCCGCCCTGTCCAAACTCACCGGCGAACTGCTGGGCGACATGAAAATGGCCGGCATGGATTTCGCCATCGCCACCGCCACCCGCCAGACCAGCGAAGACGCCCTGCTCAAGGACGCCGTCAACGCCTTCAAGGCCCGCGCCCAACTCGCCACCGAAGCCTTGGGCGGCAAGGGCTACAAGATCGTCAACCTGAACTTCAACACCAACGGTTACCCACAACCGTACATGCGCCCGCAAATGATGATGAAAGCGGCATCCATGGACGCTGAGTCGGTCACGCCTGAGGTTGAAGCCGGCACCAGCAAAGTGACCATGACCGCGGATGGGGTGGTTGAGGTGTTGATGCAGTAATGATTGGCGGTGGCCAGTCAGTATCCACCGACCGACCACCGCGTCCCCCGTGGCGAGGGAGCTTGCTCCCGCTGGACTGCGCAGCAGTCCCAAAACCGGACACCTCGTTGTGTCAGATGTACAGAGTCGCTGTTATTGGGCCGCTTCGCGGCCCAGCGGGAGCAAGCTCCCTCGCCACGGGGGAAGTGGTTGGCCAGCGATTCATGGCGGCCTTTAGAACGCCTTCGCGAGCAGGCTCGCTCCCGCAATGGGGTTGGAATACCAGCGCAGAAACAGGTGGGATGTCGAGCCGGCTCTTCCAAGCGCTATACCCAAACCCAACGGTCACCCTCACTTTTAGATATTTCCTACGCGCCCGCCCCACCCGCTACCCTTCAGAAAAACCGTCATCAAGATCTAAGGGATTTCATGGACAGAACCACCTTCAAACCCCTCTTGCTTACGCTTGCCCTGCTGAGCGGCGCCCCACTGGCCCAGGCCGCGACCACCCTGGTCTATTGCTCCGAAGCCAGCCCCGCCGGCTTCGATCCCAGCCAATACACCAGCGGCACCGACTTCGATGCCTCGGCCGAAACCGTCTTCAACCGCCTCACCCAGTTCAAGCGCGGCGGCACCGAAGTCGAGCCCGGGTTGGCGTCAAGCTGGGACGTATCCGCCGATGGCCTGGCCTACACCTTCCACCTGCGCGAGGGTGTGAAGTTTCATACCACCGACTATTTCACCCCGAGCCGCGACTTCAACGCCGACGACGTGCTGTTCACGTTCCAGCGCCTGCTCGATCCGCAACATCCGTTCCGTCAGGCCTACCCCACCGAGTCGCCGTACTTCACCGACATGGGCCTGAACACCACGATCAAAAGCGTCGAAAAAATCGACGAGCACACCGTGCGCTTCAGCCTGAACAACGTCGACGCCGCATTCGTGCAGAACCTGGCGATGAGTTTTGCCTCGGTGCAGTCCGCCGAGTACGCAGCGCAGCTATTGAAGGAAGGCAAGGCCGGCGACCTCAACCAGAAGCCCATCGGCACCGGGCCGTTTGTGTTCAAGCGCTATCAGAAGGATTCGCAGATCCGCTACGCCGCCAACACGGCGTACTGGAAACCCGAGGACGTGAAGCTCGACAACCTGATTTTTTCCATTACCCCGGACGCTGCCGTGCGCCTGCAAAAGCTCAAGCGCGGCGAATGCCAGGTCAGCGGTTATCCGCGTCCGGCCGACATCGAAGTGATGGAGCAGGACCCGAACCTGCGCGTGCTCAGGCAGCCCGGTTTCAACCTGGGTTTCCTCGCCTATAACGTGACGCATCCGCCGCTGGACCAGCTCAAGGTCCGTCAGGCGCTGGACATGGCCATCGACAAGCCGGCGATCATCAAGGCCGTGTATCAGGGCGCCGGGCAGTTGGCGCAGAACGCCTTGCCCCCGGCTCAATGGTCGTTCGACCCGGCGATCCAGGACGCGCCCCATGACGTGACCAAGGCCAAGGCGCTCCTCAAGGAAGCCGGGGTTGCGCCCGGTACAACCATTGATTTATGGGCAATGACGGTGCAGCGCGCCTCCAACCCCAATGCGCGAATGTCTGCGCAAATGATCCAGCAGGACTGGGCCAAAGTTGGCATCAAGGCCAACATCGTCAGCTACGAATGGGGGGAGTACATCAAGCGCGCCAAGAATGGCGACCACGACGCGATGATCTACGGCTGGACCGGCGACAACGGCGATCCAGACAACTGGCTCGGCGTGCTGTACAGCTGCGCGGCGGTCAAGGGCAGCAACTACGCCAAGTGGTGCGACCCAGCCTACGACCGGCTGGTCCAGCAGGCCAAGGTCTCGACCGACCGCCAGCAACGCATCGACCTGTACCGCCAGGCGCAGAAAATCCTCAAGCAGCAGGTGCCCATCACGCCCATCGCCAACTCGACGGTGTTCCAGCCGATACGCAAGGAAGTGGTCGATTTCAAGCTCAGCCCGTTCGGGCTTACACCCTTCTACGGCGTGGGTTTGAACAAGTAAAACCCGCCCCAGGCCGGTGCATTGCAGCCTCACAACGCACCGGCACGGAGCGCCCCTCGCCCCAAAAAAACCGGCGCAAACGTTCAAATGCGTCAAAAGTTATAAAGATGCGACATTAAGGTACGTACGTGCCACTGTTTCAGACTTGAAACCGCTCTGGATCTTGCATTGGGTATGGGGCCTGCATAAGTATCCGCAGGACGACTCACGAGGTCGCCCTCAAATCCAAAAATGACAACAAATCATGAGGCCAACATGCTTAAACACGCGGTCATTCCGTTTTTAGTCGGCGCAGGCTTGTTAGCCAGCGCTCCTTTCGCTTCCGCCGCGACTAACCTGGTGTTCTGCTCCGAAGGCAGCCCGGCCGGTTTTGACCCTGGTCAGTACACCACCGGAACCGACTTCGATGCCTCTGCAGAAACCATGTTCAACCGCCTGACCCAGTTTGAGCGCGGCGGTACCGCCGTGATTCCTGGCCTGGCCACCAAGTGGGACATTTCCGAAGACGGCCTGACCTACACGTTCCATCTGCGTGAAGGCGTCAAGTTCCACACCACCCCGTATTTCAAGCCGACCCGTGAATTTAATGCCGATGACGTGCTCTTCACGTTCAACCGCATGATCAACAAGGACGATCCCTTCCGTAAGGCGTACCCAACCGAATTCCCGTACTTCACCGACATGGGGATGGACACCAACATCACCAAGGTCGATAAAGTCGACGACCACACCGTCAAGTTCACTCTCAAGGATGTCGACGCCGCGTTCATCCAGAACCTGGCCATGAGCTTCGCCTCGATCCAGTCCGCCGAGTACGCCGCCCAGCTGCTCAA
Organism: Pseudomonas sp. Z1-29; assembly: GCF_051131995.1. Taxonomy (NCBI): domain Bacteria; kingdom Pseudomonadati; phylum Pseudomonadota; class Gammaproteobacteria; order Pseudomonadales; family Pseudomonadaceae; genus Pseudomonas; species Pseudomonas sp. Z1-29. The sequence continues at coordinate 5,089,166 of NZ_CP071645.1, forward strand.
GGACGGCAAGCCTGCCGACATCAACCAGAAGCCGATCGGCACCGGCCCGTTCGTGTTCAAGAGCTACCAGAAAGACTCCAACATCCGTTACACCGGCAACAAGGACTACTGGAAGCCTGAAGACGTGAAGATCGACAACCTGATCTTCGCCATCACCACCGACCCGTCGGTGCGTATCCAGAAGCTGAAGAAGAACGAGTGCCAGATCACCCTCTTCCCACGCCCGGCCGACCTCAAGGCCCTCAAGGACGACAAAGCGCTGAAGATGCCTGACCAGGCGGGTTTCAACCTGGGCTATGTAGCTTACAACGTGATGGAAAAAGTCAAAGGCGACGACAAGCCCAACCCGTTGGCTGACCTGCGCGTTCGTCAAGCCCTGGACATGGCTGTAAACAAGCAACAGATCATCGACTCGGTGTACCAAGGTGCGGGACAACTGGCGGTCAACGCCATGCCTCCGACCCAATGGTCCTACGACACCACCATCAAAGATGCCAAATACGACCCTGAAAAAGCCAAGGCTCTGCTCAAGGAAGCCGGCGTCAAGGAAGGCACGGAGATCGTTCTGTGGGCCATGCCGGTTCAGCGTCCGTACAACCCGAACGCCAAACTGATGGCGGAAATGCTGCAGAATGACTGGTCCAAGATCGGCCTGAAGGTCAAGATCACCAGCTATGAGTGGGGCGAGTACATCAAGCGCTCCAAGGGCGGCGAGAACCAGGCCATGATCATCGGCTGGAGCGGTGATAACGGTGACCCGGACAACTGGCTCAACGTGTTGTTTGGCTGCGACTCGCTGCAAGGCAACAACTTCTCCAAATGGTGTGACAAGAAGTTCGACGGCCTCGTCAAGGAAGCCAAGCGCACCACCGACCAGGCCAAGCGCACCGACCTCTACAAACAGGCGCAACACGTCCTCAAGGACGCCGTGCCGATGACACCTATCGCTCACTCGACGGTGTATCAACCCATGCGCGCCAACGTGCAGGACTTCAAGATCAGCCCCTTTGGCTTGAACTCCTTCTACGGCGTCAGCGTCAGCAAATAAAGGTAATCAACGGCGGCGTTTCCAACGTCGCCGTTGCTTTATCTGCCGAGACAAAGACTTGGAAATTGCCTACATCCAAAAGCACTGCGTACCACAGCAGTTGGTTTAGGACGTGTCGCCTTTTCCCACAAGTCTTTCAGGCATTGCGCATATACCGCCTGGCACACGACTCATACCGTCGGGGCTGGAGGTTTTGCCAATCCTGCGGCAGCGCTGTTCACGCATTGGAATGAGCCCAGTGCCCCGGCCCCGTCCCTGGAAGGACACCGGTTCACTGTCAAACACCCCGAACGAGAGAGGGAGCGTCATGCGCCATACCTTGGTTTTATCCGCATTGCTGGGCACCGGCCTGCTGGCCGCTACATCCGCGGCCCAGGCCGCCGGCGGCAGCCTGGTGTTCTGTTCCGAAGGCAGCCCCGCCGGTTTCGACACCGCGCAATACACCACCGCGACCGACAACGATGCTGCCGAACCGCTGTACAACCGCCTGGCCGAATTTGAAAAAGGCGCGACCAATGTCGTGCCGGGCCTGGCGACGAGCTGGGACATTTCCGAAGACGGCCTGAAATACACGTTCCACCTGCGCGAAGGGGTGAAGTTCCACACCACCGACTACTTCACGCCGACCCGGGATTTCAACGCCGACGACGTGCTGTTCACCTTCAACCGCATGCTCGATCCGCAGCATCCGTTTCGCAAGGCCTACCCCACCGAGTTCCCGTACTTCAACGGCATGAGCCTGAACAAGAACATCGCCAAGGTCGAAGCGACAGGACCGTTGACGGTGGTCATGACGCTCAACAGCGTGGACGCCGCGTTTATCCAGAACATCGCCATGAGCTTCGCCTCGATCCTTTCGGCCGAGTACGCTGACAAGCTGCTCACTAGCGGCAAGCCGAGCGACATCAACCAGAAGCCGATCGGCACCGGGGCTTTCGAGTTCAAGAGCTACCAGAAAGACTCCAACATCCGCTACGTCGCCAACAAGCAGTACTGGGCGCCTGAGCGGGTCAAGCTGGACAACCTGATCTTCTCGATCAACACCGATGCGTCGGTGCGGGTGCAGAAGCTCAAGGCCAACGAATGCCAGATCACCCTGCACCCACGCCCGGCCGATGTCCCGGCGCTGAAGAACGATCCCAAGCTGCAACTGATCGAGAAACCCGGCTTCAACCTCGGCTACATCGCCTATAACACCCGCCACAAACCCTTCGACCAGGTCGAAGTGCGCCGGGCGCTGGACATGGCGGTGAACAAGCAGGGCATTCTCAACGCCGTTTACCAGGGCGCGGGGCAGTTGGCGCAAAACTCCATGCCGCCAACCCAATGGTCCTACGACGACACGATCAAGGACGCTCCCTACGACCCGGAAAAAGCCAAGGAGCTGCTCAAGGCCGCCGGGGTCAAGGAAGGCACCGAAATCACCCTCTGGGCCATGCCCGTGCAACGCCCGTACAACCCCAACGCCAAGCTGATGGCCGAAATGCTCCAGTCCGACTGGGCGAAAATCGGCTTGAAGGTGAAGATCGTCACCTACGAATGGGGCGAATACATCAAGCGCACCAAGAACGGCGAGCACGACATCAACCTGATCGGCTGGACCGGCGACAACGGGGACCCGGACAATTGGATGGGCACGCTGTACAGCTGCGACGCCATTGGCGGCAACAACTACTCCCAATGGTGTGACCAGGATTACGACAAGCTGATCAAGCAGGCCAAGATCGTCACCGACCGCGAGCAGCGCACCGTGCTCTATAAACAGGCCCAGCAGTTGCTCAAGCAGCAAGTGCCAATCACGCCTATCGCCCACTCGACGGTCAACCAGCCGCTGAGTGCCAAAGTCGAAGGGTTCAAGGTCAGCCCCTTCGGTCGCAACGTCTTCTCGGGCGTCAGCCTGAACCCATAACCGTTTAGCCATGCAGCGAGGGCTTCCTTTGGAAGCCCTCCGCCAGCGTTTTGCCTTAATTCGCCGATCAGGCAGCTGGCAAACGTTTGCAAGCTGCAAATGCGTTGTAAACCAATAGCCGTATCAGCCAAAAAGAACGGCATAAAAAAGAAAGAAAAAGGAGCGTTACCCATGAAACTGAGCAGCACCGCGATACTGGCCCTGGCCATCAGCAGCATCACCGCGACGGCCTATGCCGAGTCTCAAAGTCAGGCGGTCACGCCCGTGGCTCTCAAGACCACCAGCGAGCAAAGCGAAGCCAAGGGTTTCATCGAAGGCCAGTCCATCAGTGGCACCACGCGCAACTGGTACGCCAACGAGCAATTCAAGCGGGGCACAAAGCTCACCTATCGCAAGAACGGCGAAGCGCGCGAGACCGACCGCCGTATCAACTGGGTTCAGGGCACCATCGTCAAATACAACTCGGGGTTCACCGAAGGCACCGTGGGTTTCAGCACCGAACTGGCCGCCTATAACGCTATCGCCCTTGACCAGGATCGCAAGGATCTGGCGTCCAACAATGGCGGAGCGCCGACCACCCGTCCGGGCGCCGGCAACAACCGTACCCTGACGCGCGAAGGCGGCGACGCCGTGGGCCAGTGGAGCAAACTGGGTCTGGCCAACCTCAAGGCCCGTGTTTCCAACACCACTCTGACCGCCGGCCGCCAGAACTTCAGCAGCCCGATGGTCGATGTCATCGGCAACCGTGCGCTGCCTTCCAGCTTCCAGGGTGTGAGCCTGCACAGTGAAGAATTCGAAAACCTGGCGTTCGATATAGCCACCTTCGACCGTAACTCTCCTCGCATGGAACAAAGCCAGCGCAAGTTTCGCTCCGAGTATGGCGACAGCAGCGTCGAGACCGATCACGTCAACACCGCCGGTATCAGTTACCAGCCACTGGCCAGCCTGAAGACCAGCCTCTGGGCGACCGAGGCCGAGGACATGTGGAACCAGTACTATTTCGGTGCCACCCATGAACTGGGCGACAGCTCGGTGCTGAGCCTGACTACCGGCCTGAACTACTACAAGACCGTGGACTCGGGTAAAAGCAAGCTGGGCGAAATCGACAACGACACCTATTCCCTGTCGTTCGGCTTGACGCACCAGGCCCACAGCCTGACGTTCTCTTACCAGCAAGTGAACGGCAACGAATACTTCGACTACCTGCACGAAACCAACGGCATCTACCTGGCCAACTCCCTGTTGTCGGACTTCAACGGCCCGAACGAGAAATCCTTCCAGGTCGCCTATGGCCTGAACATGGCCGAATACGGCGTTCCGGGCCTAAAATTCAACATTTATCAGGCTCGCGGCTGGGGCATCGACGGTACGCATTACAACAGCACCGGTTATGACGTCGCCGCGATGGACGGCGAGCATCACTACGAATACGGTATCGGTGCCTCCTATGCCGTCCAGAGCGGCCCGCTGAAAGCCACCGCGGTCCGTGCGACCTACACCGCACACCGAGCCAGCGAAAACCAGGCCGACGGCAGTCTCAACGAATTCCGCCTGGTTACCACCATCCCGTTCAACATTCTCTAACCTTTCCACCGACGGTCGACCCACAAGGTTGACCGTTCGGTTTTTTGCCGTTCAACCGATTGCAGAGGATTGACGATGAACATGAACCCCCTACGCGCCGCCATTGCCGCCGCACTGCTGAGTGTTGCCGTTGGCGCCACGGCCAAACCCCTGGTGGTTTGCACAGAAGCCAGCCCGGAAGGCTTCGACATGGTCCAGTACACGACTGCAGTCACCGCCGACGCCGTGGCCGAAACGATCTTCAACCGCCTGGCCGACTTCAAGCCCGGCACCACCGAAGTGATTCCTGCCCTGGCCGAGTCCTGGGACATCAGCGACGACGGCTTGACGTATACCTTCCACCTGCGCAAAGGCGTCAAGTTCCACACCACCGATTACTTCAAGCCGACCCGCGACATGAACGCCGACGACGTGGTCTGGAGCTTCCAGCGCCAGCTGGACCCGAATCATCCGTGGCACAAACTGTCGAGCGTGGGTTTCCCGTACTTTGAAAGCATGGGCTTCAAGGAACTGCTCAAGAACGTCGAAAAAGTCGACGAGCACACGGTCAAGTTCACCCTGACCCGCCGCGAAGCACCGTTCCTGGCCGACATCGCCATGGCGTTCTCCTCGATCTACCCGGCCGAATACGCCGACCAGTTGCTCAAGGCAGGCAAGGCCGCCGAGCTGAACAACAAGCCGATCGGCACCGGGCCGTTCATCTTCCAGCGCTACAACAAAGACGCCCAGGTTCGCTTCAAGGCCAACCCGGACTACTTCCGGGGCAAGCCGCCGGCCGATGCGCTGGTACTGGCGATCGCCACCGATAACAATGTGCGCATGCAGAAACTCAAGACCAATGAGTGCCAGATTGCGCTGTACCCGAAACCGGACGATATCCCCAGCATCAAGAAAGACCCGAACCTGAAGGTCACCGAGCTGGATGCGATGACCGTTTCCTACACCGCCCTGAACACCAGCCACAAATACATGAGCGACGTGCGGGTGCGCAAAGCCATCGACCTGGCCTTCGACAAGGAAGCCTACGTCAACGCGCTGTTCGGCAAGGGCAACGCCACCGCCGCGGTCAACCCTTACCCGCCGACGCTGCTGGGTTACAACCACGACCTGAAGAACCCGACCCGCGACCTCGACAAGGCGCGCCAGTTGCTCAAGGAAGCCGGCGTGCCGGAAGGCACCGTGTTTACCCTGTTCACCCGCAACGGCGGCGGTCCGACCAACCCCAACCCGATGCTCGGCGCGCAAATGATGCAGGCCGACCTGGCGAAAGTCGGGATCAAGGTCGATATCCGCGTGATGGAATGGGGCGAAATGCTCAAACGCGCGAAAAACGGCGAGCACGATATGGTTTCCGCCGGATGGGCGGGCGATAACGGCGACCCGGATAATTTCCTGACGCCTATGCTCAGTTGCGAAGCCGCCAAGAACGGCGAAAACTACGCGCGCTGGTGCAACGAGAAATTCCAGGCGCTGCTCGACCAGGCACGCGCCACAGTGAACCCCGAGGAGCGCGCGAGGCTCTATGAGCAGGCCCAGGTGATTTTCAACCAGGACCAGCCATGGATCAGCATGGCCCACACCCGCATGTTCACGGCAATGCGCAAGAACGTAGAGGGCTATGTGATTAGCCCGCTCACCACCAACAACTTCGCCACCACCCAGGTGAAGTAGATAAGAAAACGCCCGGCAACCTTCACCAAAGGATTGCCGGGCACGCCTAACCGGCTGATGAGGTACACCTGAAGATGTTTAGTTTTATTGCCCGCCGACTGGGATTACTGATTCCCACGTTCTTCGGCATCACCTTGCTGACCTTCGCGTTGATTCGCATGATTCCCGGCGACCCCGTGGAAGTGATGATGGGCGAACGTCGGGTCGATCCCGAAATGCATGCTCAGGCAATGGAACGCCTTGGCCTGAACAAACCGCTGTATGCCCAGTACCTGGACTACATCGGCAAACTGGCCCAGGGCGATCTTGGCGAATCGCTGCGCACCCGTGAAAGCGTATGGAGCGAGTTCAGCTCGCTGTTTCCCGCGACCCTGGAACTGTCCCTGGCCGCGCTGCTGTTCGCCGGTATCCTCGGCCTGCTGGCCGGGGTGATCGCGGCGCTCAAGCGAGGATCCCTGTTCGACCATGGGGTGATGGGCATCTCCCTGGCGGGATATTCGATGCCGATCTTCTGGTGGGGCCTGATCCTGATCATGTTCTTCTCGGTGTCCCTGGGCTGGACACCGGTGTCGGGACGGATCGACCTGCTCTACGACATCGAGCCGAAAACCGGCTTCATGCTGATCGATACGCTGCTGGCCGATGAGCCGGGCGCGTTCCTCGACGCACTGCATCACCTGATCCTGCCGGCTATCGTGCTGGGCACCATTCCGCTGGCGGTGATCGCCCGCATGACCCGCTCCTCGATGCTCGAAGTGCTGCGCGAGGACTACATCCGCACCGCCAAGGCCAAGGGCCTGTCGCCGTCGCGCGTGGTGTTCGTGCACGGCCTGCGCAACGCGCTGATCCCGGTGTTGACCGTGGTCGGCCTGCAAGTCGGCACGCTGCTGGCCGGCGCGGTCCTGACCGAAACGATCTTCTCCTGGCCGGGCATCGGCAAGTGGCTGATCGAAGCCATCGGCGCCCGGGACTATCCCGTGGTGCAGAACGGCATCCTGTTAATCGCCTGCCTGGTGATTCTGGTCAACTTCGTCGTGGACATTCTCTACGGCTTTGCCAACCCACGTATCCGTCACCAGCGCTGAGATCAAGACCATGAGTACTCCAACTACCGCGGTAGCAGTCGATCAAAGCCTGCTGTACCCGTCCCCGTACAAAGAATTCTGGCAAGCGTTTTCCCGCAACAAGGGCGCCGTCGCCGGGCTGCTGTTCATGATCCTGATCGTGTTCTGCGCACTCTTCGCCCCGTGGGTCGCGCCGCACGACCCGAGCGAGCAATACCGCGACTTCCTGCTGACGCCGCCGGCGTGGCTCGAAGGTGGGCAGATGCAGTTCCTGCTGGGCACCGACGAACTGGGCCGTGATTTGCTCTCGCGCCTGATCCAGGGTTCGCGGCTGTCGCTGCTGATCGGCTTGTCGTCGGTGGTGATGTCGCTGATCCCGGGCATCCTGCTGGGGCTGTTCGCCGGGTTCTTCCCGCGCATCCTCGGCCCGACCATCATGCGCCTGATGGACATCATGCTCGCCCTGCCCTCGCTGCTGCTGGCCGTGGCGATCGTCGCCATCCTCGGCCCAGGCCTGATCAACACTGTGATCGCCATCGCCATCGTCTCGCTGCCGTCCTACGTGCGCCTGACCCGCGCCGCCGTGATGGGCGAGCTGAACCGCGACTACGTGACCGCCGCCCGCCTGGCCGGTGCCGGCCTGCCGCGCCTGATGTTCATCACCGTGCTGCCCAACTGCATGGCACCGCTGATCGTCCAGGCGACCCTGAGCTTCTCCTCGGCGATCCTCGACGCCGCCGCCCTGGGCTTCCTCGGCCTCGGCGTGCAACCGCCGACCCCTGAGTGGGGCACCATGCTGGCCTCGGCCCGCGACTACATCGAACGCGCCTGGTGGGTCGTGAGCCTGCCTGGCCTGACCATTTTGCTCAGCGTGCTGGCAATCAACCTGATGGGCGACGGTCTGCGCGATGCGCTGGACCCGAAACTCAAGAATGCCGCCTGAGGAGATTCCCATGTCACTGCTAGAAATCAAGAATCTCAACGTCCGCTTCGGCGACGCCACCGCCGTGCCGGTGGTCGACGGCCTGGACCTGAGCGTGGATAAAGGCGAGGTGCTGGCGATCGTCGGCGAATCGGGCTCGGGTAAATCCGTGACCATGATGGCGCTGATGGGCCTGATCGAGCACCCCGGCATCGTCACCGCCGATGCGCTGAACTTCGACGGCAAGAACATGCTCAAGCTGAGCAACCGCCAGCGCCGGCAGATCGTCGGCAAGGACCTGGCGATGGTTTTCCAGGACCCGATGACCGCGCTCAACCCCAGCTACACCGTGGGTTTCCAGATCGAAGAAGTACTGCGCCTGCATCTGAAGCTGTCCGGCAAGGCCGCCCGCAAGCGCGCCATCGAACTGCTGGAAAAAGTCGAGATCCCGGGCGCCGCCAGTCGCATGGATGCCTACCCGCATCAACTGTCCGGCGGCATGAGCCAGCGTGTGGCGATTGCCATGGCGATTGCCGGCGAGCCGAAACTGCTGATCGCCGACGAACCGACCACCGCTCTGGACGTGACCATCCAGGCGCAGATCATGGACCTGCTGCTGGCCCTGCAGAAAGAGCAGGACATGGGCCTGGTGCTGATCACCCATGACCTCGCCGTCGTGGCTGAAACCGCGCAGCGCGTGTGCGTGATGTACGCCGGCCAGGCCGTGGAAGTGGGCAAGGTGCCGCAGCTGTTCGACATCCCGGCCCACCCGTATAGCGAAGCACTGCTGGCGGCGATTCCGGAGCACAGCATGGGCGCCGAGCGCCTGGCGACGTTGCCGGGCATCGTGCCCGGTCGCTACGACCGCCCGCAAGGCTGCCTGCTGTCGCCGCGCTGCCCGTACGTGCGTGACAACTGCCGCCAGGAGCGCCCTGCGCTCGATCCGAAATCCAACAGCCTCGCCCGCTGCTTCTACCCGTTGAACCAGGAGGTGGCGTGATGGCCGTCGTACTTACCGCCCGTGACCTGACCCGTCATTACGAAGTGTCCCGTGGCATGTTCAAGGGCCATGCGACCGTACGCGCCCTCAACGGTGTGTCGTTCGAACTGGAGGCCGGCAAGACCCTGGCCGTGGTGGGCGAATCCGGTTGCGGCAAATCCACCCTCGCCCGGGCCCTGACGCTGATCGAAGAGCCGTCCGCCGGCTCCTTGAAAATCGCCGGCCAGGAAGTGGCCGGCGCCAACAAGGCCGAGCGCAAGCAACTGCGCAAAGATGTGCAGATGGTTTTCCAGAGTCCTTATGCGTCCCTCAACCCGCGGCAGAAAATCGGCGATCAACTGGCCGAGCCGTTGCTCATCAACACCAACCTGTCGGCCACCGAACGGCGCGAGAAAGTCCAGGCGATGATGAAGCAGGTGGGCCTGCGCCCCGAGCATTACCAGCGCTATCCGCATATGTTCTCTGGCGGCCAGCGCCAGCGCATCGCCCTGGCCCGCGCCATGATGCTACAACCCAAGGTGCTGGTGGCGGACGAACCGACCTCGGCGCTGGACGTGTCGATCCAGGCCCAGGTGCTGAACCTGTTCATGGACCTGCAACAGGAGTTCAACACCGCCTACGTGTTCATCTCCCACAACCTGGCGGTGGTGCAGCATGTCGCGGACGACGTGATGGTGATGTACCTCGGCCGCCCGGTGGAAATGGGCCCCAACGAGTCCATCTACAGCCGCCCGCTGCACCCCTACACCCAGGCGCTGCTGTCGGCCACCCCGACCATCCATCCGGACCCGAACAAGCCGAAGATCAAAATCGTCGGCGAACTGCCCAACCCGCTCAACCCACCGTCCGGCTGCGCGTTTCACAAGCGTTGCCCGTATGCGACTGAGCGTTGCAAGACCGAAGAACCGGCGCTTCGCCCACTCGATAACCGGTTGGTGGCGTGTCACTACGCCGAGCGGTTCCTCGACGGCGCGGCGTAAGGCTAAAAGGCAACAAAGCACTTAAGGCAAAAAGCTTTTGTGGCGAGGGAGCTTGCTCCCGCTGGACTGCGTAGCAGGCCCAAAAAGAGGGTCCGCTTTGCGGCCCAGCGGGAGCAAGCTCCCTCGCCACAGGAAATAAAAAAACCTCCAGACCGACTCGGGCTGGAGGGTTTTTTATGCAGGGCATCTACGTCGGGCTATCGCCCTCTTCATCCTCATCGCCATCCGGCGTGTCGATTGGCGAACCATCATCATCCTCGCCATCGTCCGGATCGCCTGCGTCCGCATCGGTCGCGGCAAGCATCAACTCGCCTTGAACCACCGAGCCACTCGACGCGTGCTTCTCGTGCTCATCGCATTCGGCCCATGCAGCGGTGGAACCGAGGGACAGCATCACCAACACCTTTATAAAAAACATCATGCGCAGCAGCTTATTCATAGCCAATTCCTTCTTTACCGGATAAAGCCGGGGCCGACGGTGCTCAGGAAATATTGTTCCGAACAGACCGGTTCATCAGATAGGACGCCATGGAATAGCCAGAAATGCCGCTGCCATAAAGATTGGTTTCGAATAAGGTTTATTCCCAAACCCACTAACACCAAAAAATCCAACGTGGGAGCGAGCCTGCTCGCGAAGAGGCCCGCACATCCGGCATCCAGGCAAGCTGACCCACCGCTTTCGCGAGCAAGCTCGCTCCCACAGGGGTTGTGGATGACTGGGAGATTGGCGACCTGCATAGGACCAATGTGGGAGCGAGCTTGCTCGCGATGACGGCGGCACATCCAAAATGGATATGGCTGACACTCCGCTTTCGCGAGCAGGCTCGCTCCCACAGGTTTTCGGTTTCGACGCTCGGGGCTTAGTGATGCTCGCGCGTCGCGCGGAATTTCACATCTGGCCAGCGCTCTTCCATCAGCGCGAGGTTGACCCGTGTTGGCGCCAGGTAGGTCAGGTGGCCGCCGCCGTCCAGCGCGAGGTTTTCCACGGCCTTGTTGGAAAATTCCTCGAGTTTTTTCTTGTCGTCGCATTCAATCCAGCGGGCGGAATATACGGTGATCGGCTCGTAGGAGCACTCGACCTTGTATTCCTCTTTCAGGCGACTGGCGACGACGTCGAACTGCAGCACACCGACGGCGCCGAGGATGATGTCGTTGCTGCGCTCCGGGAAGAACACCTGGGTGGCGCCCTCTTCGGCCAACTGCTGGAGGCCCTGGCGCAGTTGCTTGGACTTGAGCGGATCCTTCAGGCGTACCCGGCGGAACAGTTCCGGGGCAAAGTGCGGAATGCCGGTAAAACCCAGGGCTTCGCCTTCGGTGAAAGTGTCGCCGATCTGGATGGTGCCGTGGTTGTGCAACCCGATGATGTCACCGGCGAAGGCCTCTTCCAGTTGCTCGCGTTCCGAGGAGAAGAAGGTCAAGGCGTCGCCGATGCGCACGTCCTTGCCGGTGCGCACGTGGCGCATCTTCATGCCCTTCTCGTACTTGCCGGAGCAAATGCGCATGAAGGCGATACGGTCGCGGTGCTTGGGGTCCATGTTCGCCTGGATCTTGAACACGAAGCCTGCGAATTTCTCTTCCACCGGCTCCACGGTGCGCTCGTTGGCAACGCGTGGCAGCGGGCGCGGAGCCCAATCGACGACGGCGTCGAGCACATGGTCGACGCCGAAGTTGCCCAGGGCGGTACCGAAGAACACCGGGGTCAGCTGGCCATCGAGAAACTCCTGCTGGTTGAATTCATGGCAGGCGCCCTGAACCAGCTCCAGTTGCTCGACGAAACGCTCGTATTCGTCGCCCAGGTGCGCGCGGGCCTCGTCGGAGTCGAGCTTCTCGATGATCTTGGTTTCGGTGCGTTCATGACCGTGGCCGGCGGTGTAGACGATGATGTAGTCGTCGGCCAGGTGGTAAACGCCCTTGAAGTCGCGGTAGCAACCGATCGGCCAGGTGATCGGCGCGGCCTTGATCTTCAGGACCGCTTCGATTTCGTCGAGCAGCTCGATCGGGTCGCGAATGTCGCGGTCGAGCTTGTTGATAAAGCTGACGATCGGCGTGTCCCGCAGACGGCAGACGTCCATCAGCGCGATGGTCCGTGGCTCGACGCCCTTACCGCCGTCGAGGACCATCAAGGCCGAGTCCACCGCGGTCAGCGTGCGGTAGGTGTCTTCGGAGAAGTCTTCGTGGCCCGGGGTGTCGAGCAGGTTGATCATGTGCTCGCGATACGGGAACTGCATGACCGACGTGGTAATGGAAATACCCCGCTGCTTTTCCATCTCCATCCAGTCGGAGGTGGCATGGCGGTCGGATTTGCGGGATTTCACCGTGCCGGCCACCGCAATCGCCTTGCCCATCAGCAAGAGCTTTTCGGTGATGGTGGTCTTACCGGCATCGGGGTGGGAAATAATGGCGAAAGTGCGGCGTTTCGCGACTTCGGCGGCCTGTTTGGTCATGGGAAATCGCCTGGCAGGTGATTCAAAAAAGGGCGGCGATTATAGCTCAACTTGTGCCAGGAACCGAACCGTTGAGCACATCAAGGGTGGCCAGATGCTGCCGCACATGGGAACCTTTTGCCACGTGGAGGCGTCCACCACCCTGATACGAGCAACCGTCAGGGGCTGAAAAATCAGCAAGTTAGCCTGACGAGGCTGCGCTCATGGCTCGCTTCGACAGCCGTTTTGACGGCATCGAAAAGAGCTGCTTCTCGCGAACGTTTTCCCGGCAACCAATGAAGGTCCGCCGCCCGGGAAAGCGTGCGCCGACAAAAAAAGACAAAGGAGTCCGCCTGTGGCTATCCGCTATGGCAAAGGGCTTATCGGGGGGGCGGTCGTCGTCGCCCTCCTGGCCCTGTTGGTCCACTGGATCGGCATCGATACGATCCACCGTTACCGCGACGACCTGCTGTTCTACCTGCAAGCGCACCTGATGCTTGTACTGGCTTCCATGTTGGCGGCCCTGATCGTCGGCATTCCCGCCGGCATCGCCCTCAGCCGCCCCGGCATGGTCGGGCGCGCCGAACGCTTCATGCAAGTGTTCAACATCGGCAATACCGTGCCGTCCCTGGCCGTGCTGGCCATTGCCCTGGGTATCCTGGGCATCGGCAGCGGGCCGGCGATCTTCGCCCTGTTCCTCGCCTCGCTGTTGCCCATCGTGCGCAACACCTATGAAGGCTTGAAAAATGTCCAGGGCTCGCTCAAGGAAGCTGCCGTCGGCATCGGCATGACCCCGCGCCAGGTGTTGTGGAAAGTCGAACTGCCCAACGCCGTGCCGATCATCGTCGGTGGCGTGCGCGTAGCCCTGGCGATCAACGTCGGCACCGCACCGCTGGCGTTCCTGATCGGCGCCAACAGCCTTGGCAGCCTGATTTTCCCCGGCATCGCCTTGAACAATCAGCCGCAATTGCTGCTCGGCGCGGCCTGCACCGCCTTGCTGGCGCTGCTGCTCGACGGCCTGGTAACCCTGGCCAGCCGCCTCTGGCTGGAACGCGGTCTGCGACCGTCCTGAGCCTGGCTGGATAAAGGAATCGTTATGAAGAAGTTGAGCTTGATCCTGGGCTGCCTGCTGCTGTTCGCGGGATTCGCCCAAGCCGCTGAAAAACCGCTGATCCGCCTCGGTGCCCGGGTGTTCACTGAGCAGACCCTGCTGGCCGAGATCACCGCGCAATACCTGCGCGACAAGGGCTACGACGCTCAGGTCACTGGCGGACTGGGCAGCAACCTGGCCCGCAGCGCCCATGAAACCGGGCAGTTGGATTTACTCTGGGAATACACCGGCGTGTCGCTGGTTTCCTACAACCATGTCACGGAAAAACTCGACAGCGCCCAGTCCTACGCCCGGGTGAAAGAACTCGACGCGAAAAAAGGCCTGGTCTGGCTCGCGCCGTCGAAATTCAGCAACACCTACGCCTTGGCCCTGCCGGAGAAAGTCGCGAAGAAGTACCCGCAGATCAATTCCATCAGCCAATTGAATAAGGTGCTGCAGACCGAGGCCGAGGAAAATCACCTGGTCGCGCTGGACACCGAGTTCGCCAACCGTTCCGACGGCCTGGCCGGCATGGTCGAGCGCTACGGCATGAACCTGACCCGCAAGAATATCCGGCAGATGGACGCCGGCCTGGTCTACACCGCCCTGCGCAACAGCCAGGTGTTCGCCGGACTGGTGTACACCACCGACGGCCGACTGAACGCGTTCAAGCTGAAGCTGCTGGAAGACGACAAGCACTATTTTCCCGACTACACCGCCGCGCCAGTGGTGCGCCAGGCCTTCCTCGACGCCCATCCGCAACTGGCCGCGCAGCTCAAGCCACTGGCCGAACTGTTCGACGACGAAACCATGCGCCAGCTCAACGCCCGTGTGGATGTCGATCATGAAAGCCCTTCCGCCGTTGCCGCCGATTTCCTGCGCCAGCATTCCCTGCTCTCAACCCAATGACCTGGAGGAAAAGCCATGGATTTTCTTGACGCCTTTTCCCATCTGGACTGGCCGCTGGTGCTGCACCTGACCTGGCAGCACATCACCCTGGTGGGCATCGCCGTGACCCTGGCGATAATCGTCGGCGTGCCGCTGGGCATTTTCATGACCCGCTTCCCGGCGCTCGCTGGCCCGTTGCAAGCCAGCGCCACGGTACTGTTGACCATTCCGTCGATTGCCCTGTTCGGCCTGCTGCTGCCGTTCTATTCCAAGTTCGGCCAGGGCCTCGGTCCGATGCCAGCGATCACCGCGGTGTTCCTTTATTCGCTGCTGCCGATCATGCGCAACACGTACCTGGCCTTGACCGGCGTCGAACCGGGCATTCGTGAAGCCGCCCGCGGCATCGGCATGACCTTCGGCCAGCGCCTGCGCATGGTCGAACTGCCGATTGCCGTGCCGGTGATCCTCGCCGGCGTACGCACCGCCGTGGTCATGAACATCGGCGTCATGACCATCGCCGCCACCATCGGCGCCGGTGGCCTGGGCGTGCTCATCCTCGCTTCCATCAGCCGCAGCGACATGTCGATGCTGATCGTCGGCGCCGTGCTGGTCAGCCTCCTGGCCATCTTCGCCGACCTGCTTCTGCAATGGCTGCAACGCTCGCTGACCCCGAAAGGACTATTAAAATGATCGAACTTCAAAACCTCAGCAAAACCTTCAAGAGCAACGGCAAGGATGTAAAAGCCGTGGACTCGGTGAACCTGACCGTCAACGAAGGCGAGATCTGCGTGTTCCTCGGGCCGTCGGGCTGTGGCAAAAGCACCACGCTGAAGATGATCAACCGCTTGATCCCGCCGACCTCGGGCAAGGTCTTGATCAACGGCGAAGACACCACCGGCCTCGACGAGGTGACCCTGCGCCGCAACATCGGCTACGTGATCCAGCAGATCGGCCTGTTCCCGAACATGACCATCGAGGAGAACATCACCGTGGTGCCGCGCCTGCTCGGCTGGGACAAGCAGAAATGCCACGACCGCGCCCGCGAGTTGATGAGCATGATCAAGCTCGAACCCAAGCAGTACCTGCATCGCTACCCCCGTGAACTGTCGGGCGGCCAGCAGCAGCGGATCGGCGTGATCCGCGCCCTGGCCGCCGATGCGCCGTTGCTGCTGATGGACGAACCTTTCGGCGCGGTCGATCCGATCAACCGCGAGATGATCCAGAACGAGTTCTTCGAGATGCAACGGGCGCTGAACAAAACCGTGATCATGGTCAGCCACGACATCGACGAAGCCATCAAGCTGGGCGACAAGATCGCGATCTTCCGCGCCGGCAAGCTGGTCCAGTGCGATCACCCGGACACGCTCCTCGCCCACCCGGCCGATGAATTCGTCAGCAATTTCGTCGGCCAGGACAGCACGCTCAAGCGCCTGTTGCTGGTCAAGGCCGAAGACGCCGCCGACAACGCCCCGTCGGTCAGCCCCGAGACGCCGGTGGCCGAGGCGCTGGAGTTGATGGACGAACACGACCGTCGCTACGTGGTGGTCACCTGCGCCGAGAACAAGGCGCTGGGGTATGTGCGCCGGCGCGACCTGTACCGCCAGACCGGCACCTGCGGGCAGTTCCTGCGGGAATTCAACGCCACCGCGGCCTACGACGAACATCTGCGGATCCTGTTGTCGCGCATGTATGAGTTCAATCGTTCGTGGCTGCCGGTGATGGATGCCGAGCGGGTCTTTCTTGGGGAAGTGACCCAGGAATCGATTGCCGAATACCTGAGCTCCGGCAAGTCCCGTGGCGGCAAGACCAGTATCGTCTCGCCGGCCGAGACCGCGTCTACCTGACCATCGGTGAAGCACAATTCCTTTGTAGTGAGGGGGCAATTTGTGGCGAGGGGATTTATCCCCGTTGGGCTGCGAAGCAGACCCATACTCTGGCACCACGCTTATTCAGATAGGGCAAATCAACCGGATGGGGCTGCTGCGCAGCCCAGCGGGGATAAATCCCCTCGCCACAAAATCAAAAGGCACATTGCGCAAGGTTGAAAACCGATCCGAGGGAACATCAACCTGTCACACCGGTCGGTTACATCATGAACTGTCGCGCACTGCACGACGGAGACGTGCAAAAACGCGACATTTTTAGTTGATCTCAGGCCCCTCACGCCCTAAAGTTCGCGCCGAACGTCCATGCTGGAAACGATCCATCCGGCTCAAGTACTGACGACGAGACAGCAAGGCCAAGGGACTCAAGCGTCCCATGGCCTTTTTGCTTTCGGCGACATGCCTTGGGAAGTAGGCGAACCAAAGTGGGGATACGGAGGACGTTCGCGAGGGTTGCTGCCCTCAAACCCATTGATCCTGATGTTTGCCAGTAGGAGTCCCAAGTATGTCGATCCAGGTCGAAGATTATTTCGCGCGCGAAACCTTTCAGAAAATGAAGGCGTTCGCCGACAAGCAGGAAACCCCGTTCGTGGTGATCGACACCGCGATGATCGCCAAGGCCTATGACGACCTGCGCGCCGGTTTCGAATTCGCCAAGGTCTACTACGCCGTCAAGGCCAACCCGGCGGTGGAAATCATCGACCTGCTCAAGGATAAAGGCTCGAACTTCGACATCGCCTCGATCTATGAACTGGACAAGGTGATGAGCCGCGGCGTCGGCCCGGACCAGATCAGCTACGGCAACACCATCAAGAAATCCAAGGACATCCGCTACTTCTACGAGAAGGGCGTGCGCCTCTACGCCACTGACTCCGAAGCCGACCTGCGCAACATCGCCAAGGCCGCGCCG
Source organism: Pseudomonas sp. Z1-29 (assembly GCF_051131995.1). NCBI lineage: Bacteria > Pseudomonadati > Pseudomonadota > Gammaproteobacteria > Pseudomonadales > Pseudomonadaceae > Pseudomonas > Pseudomonas sp. Z1-29. The sequence goes on from NZ_CP071645.1 coordinate 5,106,538, forward strand.
GGTTCGAAAGTCTATGTGCGCATCCTCACCGAAGGTTCGACCACGGCTGACTGGCCCCTGTCGCGCAAGTTCGGCTGCCAGACCGACATGGCCATGGACCTGCTGATCCTCGCCCGCGACCTGGGCCTGGTGCCGTACGGCATCTCGTTCCACGTCGGCTCGCAACAGCGCGACATCAGCGTCTGGGACGCGGCCATCGCCAAGGTCAAGGTGATTTTCGAGCGTCTGAAAGAAGAAGACGGCATCGTCTTGAAGCTGATCAACATGGGCGGTGGCTTCCCGGCCAACTACATCACCCGCACCAACAGCCTGGAAACCTACGCCGAGGAAATCATCCGCTTCCTCAAGGAAGACTTCGGCGACGAACTGCCGGAAATCATCCTGGAGCCGGGCCGTTCGTTGATCGCAAACGCCGGCATCCTGGTCAGCGAAGTGGTACTGGTGGCGCGCAAGTCGCGTACCGCCGTCGAGCGTTGGGTGTACACCGACGTGGGCAAATTCTCCGGCCTGATCGAAACCATGGACGAAGCCATCAAGTTCCCGATCTGGACCGAGAAGAAAGGCGAGATGGAAGAAGTGGTCATCGCCGGCCCGACCTGCGACAGCGCTGACATCATGTACGAGAACTACAAATACGGTTTGCCGCTGAACCTGGCGATTGGCGATCGTTTGTACTGGCTGTCGACGGGTGCCTACACCACCAGCTACAGCGCTGTGGAGTTCAATGGCTTTCCGCCGCTGAAGTCGTTCTACGTGTAAAAACGCGCTTGCCTGACCCAAAAGCCCGTGACTCGCTCACGGGCTTTTTTGCATCTGCTGGATTCGCGCCTGATAGGCCTCGATCAGTGGAGACAACGCAGTCAGCCGCGCCGTCTGCAAGGTTTGCACGGCGACACGAAGAAAATTCAGATTCCCTCCGGCCAACGCCCGGCGCAACCACACCAAGCCCTCTTCGATACGGGCATCGGCAATCAATACGCAGCCATGGCTGAACTGCCCCCGAAAATCCCCGCCTTCGGCCGAACGTCGATACCACCGGGCCGCCGCCACCGGGTCCGCCGGGCAGAAACGCCCCTCTTCCAGATAACGCCCCAACAGATTCATTGATTTGGCGTGCCCCAGCTCGGCCGCGCGCCAATAAAGGACCAATGCCTGCGGCTGATTCTCAGCAACGCCGCGCCCAGTCGCCAGCAGGTTGGCCAGGTTGTACATCGCCCAATCCAGTCCTGCCTCGGCTGCCTGACGATAATGTCCGGCCGCGACCGAAGGATCGGCGACACAGCCCCAGCCATGCTCATGGCAACGCCCCAACATGTTGCGCGCCATCAGGTGCCCACGTTGGGCGGCGATCTCGAACCAGCGCCGGGCCAGGGTTTTGTCCTGTTCGATACCGCGCCCGTCGAGCAGGATCTGCCCGAGCAGCGCCTGGGCCTCCAGCAGCCCTTCGCCCGCTGCGATCAGAATCGCCTGGGCCGCCCGCGCCGGGCTGTCCTCGAGCATGGCCTTGAGGGCCTCGCCGTCGAGCACTTCCTCGCGGCGCAGACGAAAATCCGCCACCTACACCTCGACCCAGCGACGCAACAGGTTGTGGTAGGTGCCGGTCAGGCGAATCAACGACGGATGCTCGGGCACGTCCCGGGTCAGTTCCCGGATCGCACCGTCCATCTCGAACAGCAGCGCGCGCTGGCTGTCTTCGCGCACCAGGCTCTGGGTCCAGAAGAACGAGGCATAGCGTGCGCCACGGGTAACCGCGTTGACCTTGTGCAGGCTGGTGCCCGGATACAACACCATGTCCCCGGCCGGCAACTTGACCCGCTGGGTGCCGTAGGTGTCCTGGATTTCCAGCTCGCCGCCGTCATAGTCCTCCGGGTCGCTGAAGAACAGCGTGGCCGACAGGTCGGTGCGCACCCGCTCGGCACTGCCCTTGGGCTGGCGCACGGCATTGTCGATATGGAAATCGAAACTGCCGCCGGCGGTGTAGCAGTTCACCAGCGGCGGGAAGACTTTGTGTGGAAGCGCCGCCGACATGAACAAGGGGTTTTTCCACAACCGATCCAGCATGGCCGCGCCGATTTCCTTGGCCAGGGGATGCCCCTCGGGCAGTTGCAGGTTGTGCTTGGCCTTGGCCGATTGATAACCGGCCGTGACCTTGCCATCTGCCCATTCGGCCTGCTCCAGCGCCTCGCGGATACGCTGCACTTCTTCAGGAGAAAACACACCGGGAACGTGCAGCAACATGGCATTCAAGACCTGTGGATAACGCGGGGCGCCAATGGTAGTGATTCTTATTGACTGTGTACAACCCCCGCCAACGCGCCATTGGGCAGAAACCGTAAAGGCAAAATGTAAAGAATGTAAATTCCTCCCAAATAGCAATGTTTCGCAATTGATACATAAAAGTGTTTACCCTATATTCCGCCGCCTCAACCTTGGGGAAGGCACTGTTCATGTCGCGTCAACAATCACAATTACCGGTTAATTCACCTCGTCTGCTGGCCTCCGCCATCGGCGTCGCCCTCGGTGCGACGTCAATCGCACAGATGGCCCAAGCGGCGGAAAAGATCGATGAAAAAGCCCCGCGCAACGCCATCTCCCTGGACGCTACCAGCATTACGGGCGAGGCCCAGGACACGACGTCCTACCAGGTCGAAAAAGCCTCGTCCTCGAAATACACCGCGCCGCTGGTCGACACGCCGCGCTCGGTGACGGTCATTCCCCAGCAGGTGCTCAAGGACACCGGCGCCCTCAACATGCAGGATGCCCTGCGTACCGTGCCGGGCATCACTTTTGGCGCCGGCGAAGGCGGCAACCCCCAGGGCGACCGTCCATTCATCCGTGGCTTCGATGCCCAGGGCGACACCTACCTGGATAACGTGCGTGATACCGGTTCGCAAAGCCGGGAGATCTTTGCGGTGGAGTCCGTCGAGGTCAGCAAGGGCCCGAACTCGGCCATCGGCGGCCGCGGCGCCGCCGGCGGCACCATCAACCTGGTGAGCAAGAAAGCCCACTTGGGCGACTCGTTCGACGGCGGCTTCACCTGGGGTTCGGACCAGACCCAGCGCTACACCCTCGACGGCAATTACCAGTTCAGCGACAGCGCCGCCGGCCGGCTCAACCTGATGAGCCACGAAAGCAACGTCGCCGGTCGTGACCAGGTCAACTACGATCGCTGGGGCGTCGCGCCGTCGCTGGCGTTCGGCCTGGGCACCGACACCCGGATCAACCTCGACTACTACCACCTGGAAAGCAACGATCTGCCGGATTCGGGCATTCCCTACAGCGTTCCCGCCTCGGGCCGCACCGCCGATCGCACCAAAGCCAACCCGGACAAGCCCGATGCCGGCGGCGACAGCAGCAACTTCTATGGCCTCACCGACCGCGACTTCCGCAAGACCCGCGTCGACACCGCGACCATCGCCATCGAGCATGACCTGAGCGATGCACTGACCGTCAAGAACACCCTGCGCCACGGCTCCAGCATGCAGGACTACATTCTCACCCAACCCGACGACAGCAAGGGCAACGTCAACAACGGTACGGTCTGGCGGCGCGTCAACAGCCGCGTCAGCAACGTCGACACCACCACCAACCAGACTGATCTGTTCGGTGATTTTTATGTGGCCGGCTTCAAGAACAGTTTCTCCACCGGCATCGAGCTGAGCCGCGAGACCGGCGAGAAGACTTCGTACAACGTCAACACCGACACCGTACCGGGCACCACCGCCGCGAACACCAACTGCACGCCGGCCCTGGTCGGCGCGCCGAGCGGCTACAACTGCACGTCGCTGTCCAACCCGAACCCGAACGATCCCTGGAACGGCGCGATTTCGCGCAATTATGCCGGCACCGACACCACCAGCGTCACCCGCGCGCTCTACGTGTTCGACACGCTGGAACTGTCACCGCAGTGGCTGGTGAACATGGGCTTGCGCTACGACCACTTCGACACGAAATACAAGACTTACGACGCCGCCGGTACCACCACGTCCAAGGGTGACGACACCAGCGAGTTCGTCACCGGCCAGTTCGGCCTGGTCTGGAAACCAGCCGACAACGGCAGCATCTATGCGTCCTACGCGACCTCGGCCACGCCGCCCGGCAGCATGGTTGGCGAAGGCATCGAGGGCAATCCGCTCGGTGGGACGCCAGACCGCAGTGGCAACCTGCTCGCCAGTGACATGGAGCCGGAAACCACCAAGAACTACGAGATCGGAACCAAGTGGGACTTGCTCGACAGCCGGCTTTCGCTGACCGCGGCGATTTTCCGCACCGAGAAGGAAAACGCCCGGGTGCAGGTCGACACCACGACCTATGAAAACGCCGGCAAGACTCGCGTCGACGGCCTGGAGCTGTCGGCCAGCGGCAAGCTCACCGAGAAATGGCAGGTGTTCGCCGGCTACAGCTACCTGGACAGTGAGCAGGTCGATGGCGGGCCAATGAGCACCAGCGATGGCAACGAATTGCCGAACACGCCGAAAAACAGCGCCAGCGTCTGGACCACCTACGCGCTCACGCCAAAGCTGACCATCGGTGGCGGGGCCTTCTATGTGGATGATGTGTTCGGCAGCGTGGCGAACACCACCATGGTCGACTCTTATGTGCGTTATGACGCCATGGCCAGCTACAAGGTCAGCAAGCACCTGGACCTGCAACTCAACGTGCAGAACCTGACCGACGAGACTTACTACGACAAGGCATTCTCGACCCACTTCGCCAACCAGGCGGCCGGGCGCACGGCGTTGTTGAGTACCAATTTCCACTTCTGACCGGTTGAAAGAACCCGACGCCGATGGCCAGGCAATGAACCTGTGGGAGCGAGCCTGCTCGCGAAAGCGGAGTGTCAGTTGATGAATGCGTGACTGACACGACGTCTTCGCGAGCAGGCTCGCTCCCACAGGATCTGGCCACCACCCATTACTGACCGGCACCGGGCAAAGCCCCGTTCATGCAAATGAATGGGGCTTTTATGTGTGTTTATGAATGCTTCTCGATAACACACGGCATAATGCACGCCGTGACAAACAGTATTGAATGAACAAGGCGGGCGACGTGTTGAAGAAAACCCTGTTCCAGTTGCACTGGTTTTTCGGCATCAGTGCCGGGCTGGTCCTGGCATTGATGGGCGTTACCGGTGCGGTGGTGTCTTTCCAGGACGAGATCCTGCGGGCATTGAACCCCGAGGTGCTGACGGTTGAAAAACAACCGGCCGGCGTCCTGCCTCCCGCCGAACTGGTGGAACAGATCGAAGCCGCCTCAGGCAAGACCGTCGCCATGCTCTGGGTCGAAACCGACAGTGGCAACGCCGCGCGGGCGATCTTCACCGCCCCGCCGGGAGAGAAACGCGGGCCGATGCGTTACTTCAATCCTTACAACGCGCAGTTTCTCGGCGATGTGGTGGGCCAGGATTTCTTCGGCCTGATGCTCAGGCTGCACCGCGTCCTGACCCTGGACGACGTGGGCCGGCAGATTACCGGCGCCTGCACGCTGATCCTGGTGTTCTTCTGCTTGTCCGGCCTCTACCTGCGCTGGCCACGCCAGTGGAAAAACTGGCGCGCCTGGCTGACCCTCGACTGGGCGAAAAAGGGCCGCAGCTTCAATTGGGACCTGCACTCCGTTGCGGGCACCTGGTGCCTGCTGTTCTATCTGTTGGCCGCCCTGACCGGGTTGACCTGGTCCTATGAGTGGTACAACAAAGGCCTGACCCGCCTGCTTTCCGATTCGCCCAAGGATGAGCGCGTGCGCACCCGTGGCCCGGCACCGAGCGGCCCGGCGCCGATCGCCGATTACCGGGCCATGTGGAGCAGCATCTACAGCGCCGCCGGCCCCGGCCTGTCCGCCTACAACGTGCGCATGCCACCGGTGGCCGGGCAACCGGCGACGGTGTTCTACCTGCTCAAGGACGCCCCTCATGACCGCGCCCTGAACCAACTCATGCTCGACCCGAGCACCGGCGTCATCAGCCGTCACAGCCGCTACACCGACAAGAGCCTCAAGGCGCAATTGCTCACCAGCATCTATGCCCTGCATGTCGGCAGTTACTTCGGCCTGGTCGGGCGGATCCTGGTGACCGCCGCCGCATTGGCGATGCCGCTGTTTTTCATCACCGGCTGGCTGCTCTACCTGGACCGCCGGCGCAAAAAACGTCAGGTCCGCCAGGCTCGCCAGGCGCTTGCCGGCAACCCTGGCGATGCCCCGGCGTGGCTGATCGGCTTTGCCAGCCAGAGCGGTTTTGCCGAGCAACTGGCCTGGCAGACCGCCGGCCAGCTCCAGGCCGCCGGGCTACCGGTGAAGGTCCAGCCGTTGGCCGGCGTCAGCGACAAGGATTTGAACAGCGCCACCCGCGCCTTGTTTGTCGTCAGCACCTTTGGCGACGGTGAAGGACCGGACAGCGCTCGCGGTTTCGAGCGCAAGGTGCTCGGCCGGGCGATGAGCCTGGAAAGCCTGCAATACTCGGTCCTCGGCCTCGGTGACCGGCAATATGACAATTTCTGCGGTTTCGCCCGCCGTCTGCACGCCTGGCTCGCGGAGCACGGCGGCAAGACGCTGTTCGCACCGGTGGAAGTGGACAGCGGCGACCCGTACGCCTTGCGGCACTGGCAACAGCAATTGGCCGAGCTGACCGGCCAGCCTCCGGCGGATGCGTGGCAAGCGCCGAGTTTTGAACACTGGACCTTGAGCCAACGCACCCTGCTCAACCCCGACAGCAGCGGTTCGGGCGTGTACCTGCTCGGCCTCGGCGCCCCCGGCCCGAGCAGCTGGCTGGCCGGTGACCTGGTGGAAATCCTGCCGCGCAATGACCCGTGGGCTATCGAACACTTCCTCGATGGCCTGGGTATCGCCGGTATCGCTCGGGTGCAGGTCGATGGCTTGCAGCAGACGCTCGAACAAGCCCTCGCCACGCGTCAACTGCCGGAAAACCGCGCACACCTAGTGGGTCTGCACGCCCAGGCGCTGGTGGAGGCGTTGGCACCGCTGGGAATGCGTGAATATTCCATCGCCTCGATCCCCGCCGACGGTGTACTGGAACTGATCGTACGCCAGGAACGTCACGCCGATGGCAGCCTGGGCATCGGTTCCGGCTGGCTGACCGAGCATGCGCCGCTGGGCAGCCCCATCAGCCTGCGCGTCCGTCGCAACAGCAGTTTCCATCTGCCGCCCCAGGGCGTGCCGATGATTCTGCTGGGCAACGGCACCGGCCTGGCCGGCTTGCGCAGTTTGCTCAAGGCCCGTGTTGCCCAGGGCATGCAGCGCAACTGGCTGCTGTTCGGCGAGCGCAACCGCGAGCATGATTTCCATTGCCGCGACGAACTGCAGGAATGGGTGACCTCCGGCGACCTGGAACGCCTGGACCTGGCGTTCTCCCGGGATCAGGAAAAGAAAATCTACGTCCAGGACCGCCTGCTGGAATCGGCCGCGTTGCTCAAGCAATGGCTGGCCGACGGCGCGGTGATCTATGTCTGCGGCAGCTTGCAGGGGATGGCGTCAGGCGTGGACCACGTGCTCAATCTGGTGCTGGGCCGCGAGGAAGTGGAAAAGCTGATCGAGCAGGGCCGGTATCGGCGGGATGTTTACTGACGAACGCTTATTTTGAATCCACCCTAAAACCCTGTGGGAGCGAGCTTGCTCGCGATAGCGGATTGTCAGTCAGCATTTTATTGACAGACATACCGCCATCGCGAGCAAGCTCGCTCCCACATTGGTTTTGTGGTGAGCTTTGGATTCAAACCGGCTGCAACTTCTTCTCGAACACCGCCACCCCTTCAAGATCGCGCAACACCACGCTCATCTCGCCGCTCTGTCCGTCGATGTTCACCTCGCCAAAGAATTGATACCCGGCAAACGGCGAAGTGTTCTGCACGGGGGGCGCTTTCTGGAATACCACTTCCGGACCGAAGGTCTTGTCCAGGGCATTGGGCCCGAAGCTGCCGGCGTTCAGCGGCCCGGCGACAAACTCCCAGAACGGTTCGAAGTCCTGGAACGCGGCCTGTTCAGGATGGTAATGGTGGGCGGCGCAATAGTGCACATCGGCAGTCAGCCAGACGTAGTTGCGCACCTGATGCTTGCGCAGATAACCGAGCAGTTCGGCAATTTCCACTTCACGCCCCTGAGCCTCGCCCGGGTCACCGTTGGCGACCGCTTCCCAGCGCGGCACACCGGGACTGACTTCGCCGTCGGGTACGCCGAGGCCAATGGGCATGTCGGCGGCAATGACTTTCCACTGCGCCCGGGATTGCTTCAGCTCGCGCTTGAGCCAGTTCAGTTGCTCACGCCCCAGGAACGGTTTCGCCGCGCCGAGGTTGGCGTCATTGGCTTCGCGGTAGCTGCGCATGTCCAGCACGAACACATCGAGCATCGGCCCGTAGCCGAGCTTGCGATAGATCCGTCCACCATGGTCGGCCTTCTGCAGGCGCATCGGCGCATATTCCAGCCAGGCCTGTCGCGCACGGCCTACCAGGCTGTGGATATCCTTGGTCTGGTAGCGCTCGTCCAGTTGCTTGCCCGGCGACCAGTTGTTGACCACCTCGTGGTCGTCCCATTGCCAGATCTGCGGCACCTCGGCGTTGAAACGACGGACATTTTCATCCATCAGGTTGTAGCGGTAGTTGCCGCGATATTCGTCCAGGGTCTCGGCAACCTTGCTCTTGGCTTCGGTGGTCAGGTTGCGCCAGATGCGGCCGCCCTCGGTGGTGACCTGCGCCGGCACCGGGCCGTCGGCGTAGATGGTGTCGCCGCTGTGGATAAAAAAGTCCGGCAGGCGCAGGCGCATGGCTTCGTAGATGCGCATGCCACCAATGTCCGGGTTGATGCCGAAGCCCTGGCCTACGGTGTCGCCGCTCCAGACAAACCGGATGTTGCGCTTGAACTGCGGCACGCTGCGCAAATGGCCGAGCCAGGGCTCGCTGGCGACACCGCTGCGGGCGTCTTCGAAATGCACGCGGTAGAAAATCGCCTGGTCGGGCGGCAGGCCGGTGAGTTCGACCCGGGCGGTGAAATCGCTGCGGCTGTCGGCCAGCGCCGAGACAAAGCGCCGAGGGTTGGAGAACTGACTGCGGGTGTCCCACTCCACCACCATTCGCGCCGGGCGGTCGCTGCGACTCCAGATCATCGCCCGGTCGCCCTGCAAGTCGCCCGATTGCACGCCTTCGGTCAGCACCGGCCGATCCTTGACCGAAGCAATCACCGCCGGCGCCAGCCCCGGCAGCAACAAACCGGCACCAACGGCTTGCATTACACGGCGACGGCCCAGGTCGAATTCGCTCATGGTGTTCTCCCTTGAAATGGGGAAACTTAAGCATGGCTGTGTGAAGTGGGTGTGACAGAGACTCAGGACGCCCCAAGATCAACTGTGGGAGCGAGCTTGCTCGCGATGGCAGGGTGTCAGGCAACTAAAATGTCGACTGATACACCGCTATCGCGAGCAAGCTCGCTCCCACAGGAAACAACAGGGTTGGGTCAGGCCTTAGCCGGCTCCAGCGCCATCTCTACCGCCTCCGGCCGCTTGAGCAGCGCATAGGTCACCGCCGTCAGCAGGCTGCCCGCGACGATTGCCAGCAGGTACAGCAACGCATGATTGATGGCGTTGGGGATCAGCATCACGAACAGGCCGCCGTGAGGCGCCATGAGTTTGCAGCCGAAATACATCGACAGCGCACCGGTCAGCGCACCACCGGCAACACTTGACGGGATCACCCGCAGCGGATCCTTGGCCGCGAACGGAATCGCGCCTTCGGAAATGAAGCACAGCCCCAGCACCAATGCCGCTTTACCGGCCTCGCGCTCGGTCTTGGCGAATTTGCGCCGGGCGATGAACGTAGCGATGCCCAGGCCAATCGGCGGGACCATGCCGGCGGCCATGGTCGCGGCCATGGGTGCATAACTCTGCGAAGCCAGCAGCCCCACCGAAAACGCATAGGCGGCCTTGTTGATCGGCCCACCGAGGTCGACGCACATCATCGCCCCCAGCAGCACGCCCAGCAGCAGCGCATTGGTGGTGCCCATGCTGTCGAGGAAATGCGTCAGGCCTTCGAGCATGCCCGCCACTGGTTTGCCGACGATGTAGATCATCACCAGGCCGGTGAACAGGCTCGCCAACAGCGGAATGATCAGGATCGGCTTGAGCGCTTCCAGGCTCTGGGGCAGCCGCGCGTAGCGGTTGATCGCCTTGGCGGCATAGCCGGCCAGGAAGCCGGCAATGATCCCGCCGATGAACCCGGCGCCCAAGGTGCTCGCCAGCATCCCGCCGATCATGCCTGGCGCCAGGCCCGGCCGGTCGGCGATGGAATAGGCGATGTAGCCCGCCAGCAGCGGCACCATCAATTTGAATGCGGTATCGCCGCCGATCTGCATCAGTGCCGCCGCCAGGGTGCCAGGCTCCTTGAAGGCCTCGATGCCGAACACGAACGACAAGGCAATCATCAAGCCACCCGCCACCACCATCGGCAGCATGAACGAAACACCGGTCAGCAAGTGTTTGTAGACGCCGCTTTTTTCCGCTTTCGCCGGACCGCCGGAAGTGTCGCTGGCAGCGCTTTCCTGCCGACCTTCGGCCAAAGCCTTGTTCAGCGTGGCTTCGGCCTGCTTCAACGCGATGCCGGTGCCGCAGCGGTAGATTTTCTTGCCGGCGAAACGCTCGGTGGCGACTTCAATGTCCGTCGCCAGCAGCACCACGTCGGCCTCGGCAATCGCTTCGGGACTCAGCGGATTACGCGCGCCCACCGAGCCCTGGGTTTCGATCTGCAAGTCGTAGCCCAAGCGCGCCGCTGCCTGCTGCAAGGCTTCGGCGGCCATGAAGGTGTGGGCAACGCCGGTCGGGCACGCGGTGATGGCCACCAGGCGCGGGGCGCGCTCGGTGGAGGCCTGTGGTGCTTCGGCGAGCACGTCGGCCTCGGCCATTACCTCGGCTTCTTCGGCGCCACGCCGCAGCACCGTATCAACGTCTTGCAGGGCCTGGGCCGGGGTGCTGCGAAATACCCGCTTGCCGACAAATCGCGACAGGTCCACCGGGCCGCTGGCAACCAGTAGCACCCACTCGGCCGCCTCAAGCGTGGCGGCCGACAACTGGCGCTCGGGGTGCGCCGGGTCATGCACTTCGACGCTGGTGCTCCAGCCCTGGCGCTGGGCCGCCGCGTCCAGCAGACGGGCGCACAACACACTGGTGACCATGCCGTTCGGGCAGGCCGTCACAATGGCTAATTTCATCTTGCGAACCCTCTTATTGTTCTGTCAGGGGGCGCACGCGCACGCCCTGTTCAAGCGACGCCAGCAACGCGGTGTCGTGGATGCCAAAACCGATCTGCGTGACCGCCATGGCGGCGATGGCCGTGGCGCTGCGCAGGGTCTGCTCCGGCGTGTGCCCACCGAGCAAGCCGTGCAGCATGCCGGCCAACAGCGAATCACCGGCACCCACGGTACTCGCAACCGTCACCTTGGGCGGCGAAGCATGCAGCGCCGAACCGACGCTGAACCAGTTCACGCCGTCGGCGCCATGGGAAATCACCACGTGCTCGATACCCTCGGCATGCAGGCGCTGCGCCGCTTGCGCCTGGGCCAATTCGCTGACCACGGCGCAGCCCAGCGCATCGGCCAGCTCTTCGGTGTTCGGCTTGATCAGCCACGGCCCCGCCGCCAGGGCGACGCGCAAGGCTTCGCCGCTGGTGTCGAGGGCCACGTTCAAGCCAAGTTGTTTCAGGCGCGTGATCAGCGCCCGCAGCCATTGCGCACTGACGCCACGGGGCAAGCTGCCGGCCACGACCACCACATCATGGCCTGGGGCGATTTGCTCAAGGCGCGCCAGCAACGCCTGCTGAGCGGCTTCGTCGACCATTGGGCCCGGGCCGTTGAGATCGGTGATGCGGCCGTCCTGCTCGGCCAGCTTGATGTTGCTGCGGGTTTCGCCCGGAACGCGGATGAATGCGTCGACGAAGCCACGCTGGGCGAACAACGTCTCGAACACCTGGGCGTTGTCCTCGCCGAGAAATCCACTGACCGTCAGCGTATGGCCGAGATCGGCCAACACCTGGGCGACGTTCACGCCTTTACCGGCGGCGTGGGCGTGCATGGCATCGCTGCGGTTGACCTGGCCCGGTTCCAGGCGCGCCAACTCCACCGTGAGGTCGAGCGCCGGGTTGAGGGTCAGGGTAAGAATCTTCGCCATTACAGCGCCTCCACTAATGCGCGCACGTCGTCGGCGCTGCCCACGGCCAAGGCCTCTTGGGCCAGGGTTTGTACTTGCGCCAGGCTCAATTCGCGAACCCGCGCCTTGACCTCGGCAATGCTGCGGGCCGAAACGCTCAATTCGTCGACACCCAGGCCCACCAGCACCGGCACCGCCAGCGGATCAGCCGCCAGCTCGCCGCACACGCCGACCCATTTGCCATGGGCATGGGCCGCGCGCACGGTGATGTCGATCAGCTGCAATACCGCTGGATGCAAGCCATCGGCCTGGGCCGACAGGGTCGGGTGACCCCGGTCGATCGCCAGGGTGTATTGGGTCAGGTCATTGGTGCCGACGCTGAAGAAGTCGACCTCCTTGGCGAGCACCGGCGCCAGCAACGCGGCGGACGGCACTTCGATCATGATCCCCAGTTGCAGGTCCGCCACCGGGATTTCCCGGCGCAGGCGCTCGGTCATGTCGCGGGCCTGGCGCCACTCGTCGACGCTGCCAACCATGGGGAACATGATCCGCAGCGGACGGTTGTCCGCCGAGCGCAACAAGGCGCGCAACTGCGCTTCCATCACCTGCGGACGCTGCAAGGTCAGGCGGATGCCGCGCACCCCGAGGAAGGGGTTTTCTTCCTTCGCGATCGGCCAGTACGGCAGCGGTTTGTCGCCGCCCACATCAAGGGTGCGCACCACCAGCGGCCGACCGGCCAGGCCATCGAGCACCTTGCGGTATTCGGCTTCCTGGGTCGCTTCGTCCGGGGCCTCGTTGTGAGCCATGAAAATCAATTCGGTGCGCAGCAGGCCGATGCCTTCCGCGCCCTGCTCCACCGCGCTGGTGACGCCGGCGCTTTCGCCGATGTTGGCGAACACTTCCACGGCGTGACCGTCGCGGGTCTGCGCCGGTTGGTGACGCTGCTCGGCGGCGGCCTTGAGGCGCTGCTCGCGGGTGTCGCGTTCTTCGGCGGCGCGTTGCAGCGTGGCGGCGTCCGGGTCGACATGCAGCCGACCGCGCTGGCCGTCCAGCAGCAAGGAGGTGCCCGGCGCCAGCAGCAATACCGCTGCCCCCGCACCGACCAGGGCGGGAATGCCCAGGGCACGGGCAACAATCGCGCTGTGGGCGGTGGCGCCGCCCCGGGCGGTCAGGATCCCCGCCACCCGAGCCGGATCCAGGCGGGCGACGTCGGAGGGGCCGACTTCGTCCATCACCAGAATGTACGGTTGATCCGGCTCTGCCGGCGTTTCCACGCCACACAGCTGCGCCAGCACCCGCCGGCCGACGTCCCGCAAGTCGGCGGCACGTTCGGCAAGCAAGGCATCCTGCAGGGCTTCCTGTTCTTTCGCGGCGGCTTCGATCACGCCCATCCACGCCGCTTGCGCGCTCTCGCCCAGCTTCAAGCGGGTGTCGACCTCGTCGGTCAGCTCCGGATCGTCGAGCATTTCCTGGTGAGTGATGAAAATCTCGCGGATGGCCTTGGCCTTCGCGCGCTCGATCAAGCCTTCGATGTCGCGGCGCACCTGGCTCAGGGCTTTTTGCAGGCGCTCGCGCTCGATGGCCGGTGACTCGCCGCGCAACGGATAGTCGATGTCTTGCAGCACTTGAATATGCGCCGGGCCGATGGCGATGCCCGGTGCGGCGGCGACCGCCTGGAGCAGGCTGCCGGATTCGGGCGCCAGCATCACGCTGGCGACTTCGGCGATGGTGGTTTCCCGTGGCGCGCTCGGTGGCGGCAGCGGTTCGACCTCTTCGCCGAGCCCCTCTTCGACGGCGGCCAGCAAGGCCGGCAGCGCATCGGCGGCAATGCTCGGCTCGGCGATGAACTCCAGGACCTGGCCGCGACGGGCGCCCAGGCTCAACAGTTTGCTCAGGCTCTTGGCCGACACGGCGCTGTCCTGGCCGTCGACGATGCGCACGCGGATCTCGCCTTCGAAGTTTTTCGCCAATTGCGCGAGGATTTTCGCCGGACGTGCATGCAGGCCGTGGGCATTGGCCAGGCCGATACGGGCGCTGGGCCAGTCGGCGGGCAGCTCGCCGCCCAGCACTTCGAGGACCTTGCGACTGCTGGTGGCGCGGCCCAGTTCGTGGCCGCGACCTTCGATCAGCAGCGCGCAGAGTCTTTCCAGCAAGGCCTGATGGGCCTCGCCGAGGCTGGCCAGGCAGAACAGTCCGCTCAGGGGCTGGCCGAGGTAACGGATGGGCTTGTCCGGCGTGACGAAAGCCAGGCCAGGGCGCTTGACAGTCTGTTCACTGTGCAGCCACCACAGGCCGTCGCCCAACGGCAGCGCCTCGACCTGCTGCAACACACCGGCGAAGCCGTTGCTCACGCAGTCGGCCTGGCGCAACAGACGAGCGCCGCGCCACACCAGTTCTTCGAAATCGTCGGCCGACACGCCGAGGCCGATCATCTGCGCATCCAGCGCCAGTTCCTGCGGCGCGCCTTGCAGCAGTTTCAACAGCGCCTCGGCAGACCCGGCGCGGCGCAGGGCCTGACCCAGGTCCGTCTCGCCGAGGGCGCGGGTCAGCAGTTGCAACAGGCGCAGGTGCTCGTCGGATTTGGCCGCGATGCCAATCGCCAGGTAGACGATCTGGCCATCGCCCCAATCCACGCCGTCCGGGAATTGCAGCAGGCGCACGCCGGTGGCATACACCAGGTCGCGGGTCTGCGGGGTACCGTGGGGAATGGCAATACCTTGGCCAAGAAATGTCGAGCCCTGGGCCTCGCGGGCCTGTAAACCGGCGAGGTAACCTTCGGCGACCAGGCCATCGGCCACCAGTTTGTCGGCGAGCAATTGCAGCGCGGCGTCTTTATCCACAGCCACCTGGGCCATGGATATCTGCTCTAGAGTGAGCTCGAGCATGCTTTCTCCTTTTTGGCGTCCGGTGGGCGCCAGGTATTGTTTTGAATGAATCAGCTTAGCGTGTGGGACAGCTTCCGGCGGTATCGCGGCAGTGCGGCCAGAAAATCCCGAGAGCCTGAAAATACGCTTGCTGAAACGTTTAATCTAGAAAGATTGGCACGTTACTCGATAATCTCTCATCCTTGAAGTGCAACTTGTCGAAAGCGCCTCGGGGGTGACCATCGTGCCGAATCGGGTAGGATGGGCCTTCAATGTCGCGGCACACTCGAAAAACAAGGAAAACCGGGTTGAAACTCAGTGATATCGCCCAGCTTGCCGGTGTGTCCGTCACCACCGCCAGCTACGTCATCAACGGCAAGGCCGAACAGCAACGCATCAGCAACGCGACCGTCGAACGGGTGCGGGCGGTGGTCGAAGAACATGGCTTCACGCCTAACCCCCAGGCCGCCGGGCTGCGCAGCCGGCACACGCGGACGTTGGGTTTCATCCTGCCGGACCTGGAAAACCCCAGCTATGCCCGTATTGCCAAACTCCTGGAACAAGGCGCCCGCGCCCGGGGCTATCAACTGTTGATAGCCAGTTCCGACGACGCGCCTGACAGCGAGCGGCAATTGCTGCAACTGTTCCGCGCCCGGCGCTGCGATGCGCTGATCGTCGCCAGTTGCCTGCCGGCCGAGGATGACAGTTACCGTCAGCTCCAGGCCAAGGGTATTCCGATCATCGCCATCGACCGGGTGATGGAACCGGCGCACTTCTGCTCGGTGATCAGCGATGACCGCCAGGCCAGCCTGCAACTGACCCGTAGCCTGCTGGGCACCCACCCGCGGCAGATCGCGCTGATCAGTGCCCGTCCCGAACTGAGCATCAGCCAGGAGCGGGCGGCGGGGTTTCGCGAGGCGCTGGCCGGGTTCGACGGCCAGGTGTTGATCGAACACGGCGAGTCGTTCAGCCGTGAATGCGGTCGCCAACTGATGGACGAGATGCTCGCGCGCCTGGGGCATTTGCCCGATGCGCTGATCACCACGTCCTATGTACTGCTGCAAGGTGTGTTCGACGCCCTGCATGATTTTCCGCTCAAGTCGCGGCCGCTGCGCCTGGGCACGTTTGGTGACACGCAACTGCTGGATTTCCTGCCGCTGCCGGTCAATGCCATGTCCCAACAGCATCAACTGATCGCCGCCAAGGCGCTGGAACTGGCGCTGGCAGCCATCGAGAACGATGACTACCAGCCTGGTGTCCAGGCGATTGCCCGCACGTTCAAACAGCGTATCCACCAAGGCTGAGGATTTTCCCGGATCGAACCATGGAGCTGATCGACACCCACACCCACCTGGACTTCCCGGATTTCGACGCGGATCGCTCGGCGCTGCTTGCCGAAAGCCGCGCCCTGGGCGTTCGGCAAATGGTCTTGCTGGGGGTATCTCGGGACAACTGGCAACGGGTCTGGGACCTCGTGCAAAGCGACCCCGACCTGCATGCCGCGCTGGGCCTGCACCCGGTGTACCTCGATCAGCATCGTGGCGAAGATCTTGAGCATTTACGTGACTGGCTGGCCCGCCTGGCCGGGCATCGGCAGTTGTGTGCGGTGGGGGAAATCGGCCTGGACTATTACATCGAGACCCTGGACCGTGATCGCCAGCAGGCATTGTTCGAGGCACAACTGGGCCTGGCCGTGGAGTTCGAACTGCCGGCACTGATCCATGTGCGCCGCAGCCACGCCGCGGTGATCGCGACCCTGAAGCGTATCCGCCCCACCCGCACCGGCATCATCCACGCCTTCGCCGGCAGCTTCGAAGAGGCCCGCGAATACATCAGGCTCGGTTACAAGCTCGGCCTCGGCGGCGCTGCGACATGGCCGCAGGCTTTGCGCATGCACCGGGTGCTGCCAAAACTGCCGCTGGACGCGGTGGTGCTGGAGACCGATTCACCGGACATGGCCCCGGCGATGTTCCCCGGCCAGCGCAACAGCCCGGCGCATTTGCCGACGATTTGCGCGGCGTTAGCGCAGATCATCGGGATCAGCCCGGAGCGATTGGCCGAGGCCAGCACGGCCAACGCCCGCCAACTGTTCGATTGGTGACAACCTGTGGGAGCGAGCCTGCTCGCGAATGCGGTGTACCAGACACCCTGTCTGCGAGTGATATGCCGCTTTCGCGAGCAGGCTCGCTCCCACATTGGAACTGTGTGGACACAGGAATCAAACCCGAAACGCATTGATTAATTGCTTGAGCTGCACCACCTGCGCGGACAGCTCGCGGCTGGCGTCTTCGGTCTGGTGCGCGCCCTCGGCGGTGCGCTCGCCGGCGCGGTTGATCTCGACGATGTTCTGGTCGATGTCATGGGCTACCGCCGTCTGTTGCTCTGCGGCAGCGGCGATCTGCTGGTTCTGGTCGACGATCATGCCAACGGCGCCGAGGATATTTTCCAGGGCCTGCTGAACCCTTTCCGATTGGCCGACGGTGCCGCTGGCCATCTCATGACTGCTGCCCATGGCCTTGACGGCGGCGCCCACGCCGCTGTGCAGCCGGCTGATCATCGCCTCGATTTCCTCGGTCGATTGCTGGGTTCGCTTGGCCAGGGTACGGACCTCATCGGCCACCACCGCGAACCCACGCCCCTGCTCGCCGGCCCGGGCCGCTTCGATCGCGGCATTGAGCGCCAGCAGGTTGGTCTGCTCGGCGATGCTCTTGATCACGTCCAGTACACGGCTGATGGCCTGGCTGTCGGTGGCCAGTTGATTGATCACTTGCACCGACTGATCGATTTCACTGGCCAGCCGGGCGATGCTGCTTTGCTGTGACTCAACCAGGCCGCGCCCGCTGAGGGTTTCATCGTTCACGCTATGGGCGCTGCTGACCGCCGCGGCGGCACTGCTGGCGACTTCCTGGGCGGTGGCCGACATCTGGTTCATCGCCGTGGCGACCAGCTCGATCTGGCTGCGCTGCCCGGCCACGGCCTGGTTGCTCTGGGCAGACACGGCTTGCACCTGACCGGCCTGGCGCTCGACCTCGGCAACCGTGCGACCGACCTGCTCGATCAGGTCATGGATTTTCGCCACGGTGCCGTTGAACACTTCACCCAGCTCGCCCAGCTCATCCTTGCTGCGAGCCACGAAATTGACCGTCATGTCGCCGGCCGCGACCTTGTCCATCATTGCGCCCAAATGCTTGAGCGTGGTGCGAGTCGAGGCGTAGAAACCGGCGTACAGGTAAAAAATCAACAGGAACACCACCGCCAATGCCACCGCTTGCAGCACCATGTGTCTGCGGTTCTGCTCCAGGCGGTGCTGCAACTGGACACCGAGAAAACCCAGTGTCACTTCGTTCAGCCGATAGGTCTGTTCCATCAGGCCGCTGACCTGCTGGTAAAACGCCGACCAGGGGGCGTCGAGCGTATCAGCCATCACCACCTGTTCCTCGATCAGTTCGGCGGCCTGCTTGAGAGAATTCTTGCTGGCGCCAGCCTGCTCGGCAAGCGCCTGCCCGGCCGCCTTGCTGGAGCCAAGGGCGTCCTGCAATTTAAGATCATATTCGCCCTGGAGTTTTTCGACCTGTACCAGCAACTCGTCAAACCGGGTGCTCGAAGCAGAATTGAGGAACCCCAAGCCCAACGACGAAGCCCCCAGCGCACGCCCTTCACCCAGGATCTGGGTAACCTTGGGGGTCACGCCGACCATCAGGTCGCTGAGTTGGCGGATGTCGCCCTGGTTGTCGCGGCTCAGGCCCGCCTGGCTGGCAATGACCTGGCCAAATATTTGTGCATTGTTGAGCAACCTGCCGATCAACGCGCTTTTGCTTTGCAGTGAGCTTTCGGCCTGCTGGGCCTTGAAGGCGACAATCATTTCGTCGCGCTTGGCATCGAAGGCGCTGACGTGCTCGGGCTCTGCGGCCATCGCCTGCATGCCCTGCAGGCGCGCGAGAATCTGTTGCTCCAGGGTGCTGATCCGGCTTTCCACGTCGCCCGCCTTGCCGGACTGGCCCAGGCTGGCATTGATCTGCACCAGGTTGTTCAAGGTCTCCAGGTCGCGGCGCAGAGTCAGGCTGCTGCCCAGCAAGTCGAGGCTTTGCAACTCGACTTGGGTGCCCTGAAACTCCCGGTAGGAGTCACGTACCAGAAAGAAGTTGGTCACCAGCATCGGCAGCAGGAACAACACGCTGATCAGGCTGAACTTCATGCCGAAGCTCAGGCGGTTCATCAGGGCGACGGCGGGCCAGAGCAAACTCTTCACAAGGAAGTCTCCCGATATTTTTTATTTTTATAGGCGCGCGGGCAGGCAGCAGAAGGCCACTATGCGGACGCTGCTTCTGTATAGCCTAAATCGGCGAGGAGATTTGTAACTTAAGGTTAACGAGAGGAATGACCCGGCTCAGTCGTGGCGAGGGGATTTATCCCCGTTGGGCTGCGAAGCAGCCCCTGGTATCTGGCTTCCAAAAGCGAGGGGGCCGCTTCGCGCCCCAGCGGGGATAAATCCCCTCGCCACAACCGACTCGCTTGCCTAGGCCAACACCGTCCACAACGCAAACCCGGCATACCAGAGTACCGCCGCGCGCAACAGCAGTTCCCACAGCCGATCCAGGCTGTTGATGCCGTCCGGCCCGGCGACGGGGCTCGGGATCTCGCCGGCCACCAGGCCGACCTTGTTGATCAGCTCGGCCGCGCTGATGTTCCAGTTCAGCAGTTCGTGCAGCATCACCCGGCTGACCGCCACGAAGTTGCCCACCAGGGCGAAGCTCGCCGCCAGCAACCGCACCGGGACCCAATCGAACGCGTGGCGCAGCTGCGCCGCACGCTCGGCCACGCCGGGGTTGTGGCTGTGTTCGGCGGCAAGGGCGAGCAATCGATAGCTCAGGGCAGCCACCGGGCCCAGCAGGAAATACCAGAAGATGACCGCAAAAAAACTCTGGTACGCCTGCCACAGCAAGTGCCCCTGGACCCGCTCCAGCAACTGCTCGCCGCCATCGGCATCGATGTTCAGGTCGCGCTTGGCCACATGATTCGCTGCCTGCAGATCTTCACGGCGCCAAGCGTCGCGAAACGGCCCGAGTTCAGCCAACAGATCGCCGCGCCCCAGGCTGTAGATCACCACCAACAGGTGCACCGGCAGTGCCAGCAGACCATAGGCCACCGGCTCCAGCACCCATAACAGCAATGCCAACAGCGCCACCGGCAACAGCACCATCACCATCAGCACCAGCCAGGGCCGATTGACCCAGCGTGGGCTCGCTTCGAGCTTGTTCAGCTCGCCCAGCCAACCGCCGTCACGCTGGACCCGCTGGCGCAGGGCCGAGAATTTCTCGATCCAGACTGCCAGCAGCAACACCAGAAAACTCATTGTCCTTCCCCTTCTGTCAGGGCCGCGCGATAGCGCGCCCAGTCGAATGCCGGTCCCGGATCGGTCTTGCGCCCCGGAGCAATGTCGCTGTGCCCACAGATGCGCTGCACCGTGATCGCCGTAAACGCCGCGCGAAGCTGCCGGGTCAGGTCCACCAACGCGACATATTGCGCGTCGGTGAACGGCAGATCATCGGTGCCTTCAAGCTCGATGCCTATGGAAAAATCGTTACACGTCTCCCGCCCTTCGAAGCACGAAACCCCCGCATGCCACGCACGCTCCAGACAAGAGACAAACTGCGTCACGGCGCCGTCACGTTCGATCAGAAAATGCGCAGAGACACGCAGGTCGGCAATACCGGCAAAGTAGGGATGTTCCGTGACATCCAGACGATTCTGGAAAAATTCCTGCACCTTGCCAGTCGCGAACTGTGCCGGCGGCAGGCTGATGTTGTGGATCACCAGCAGGGAGATCTCGCCTTCGGGGCGCGCATTAAAATTGGGCGAAGGGCAATGACGCACGCCATCGCACCAACCGCTCACGGGGTCCAGCTGCATACGGGTTCCTTCGATGACGACGGTGAGTGCCGCCAGTATGCCGCGATCTACGTCGGCTGCGCGATCACTTGCCGCGATTGAGCTGGCGCAGGTTGCCGAGAACAGACTCCAATGCCCGGTCGAACAGCAGGGTGTCGTCCAGCAGACGTGCCGCTCCCCGGCGGAACTCCAGGGCGAGGCTGGTGCGGCTGTGCTCCAGGACCTTGAGGCCGGTGCGGTTGACGAAAACGAACTTGCCGGTGGCCTGGATGATTGCCGCCAGCTTGCAACGCAGGCTGTTGTCTTCGTCTTCCTGGAACTCTACCCAGCATCCCAGGCGCAATTGATCGACCTGAAGCAGGCCTGCATCATCAGCCGGCAAGCGCACGGTCGGCTCTTGCGCGGGCGTCTGTGGCGCAGTGCGAAGGACGATGGGTTCCGCCACTTCGACCATGACCGGCAGATCCGCCGGCTCGCCAGCCTCCGTTGCCTGGCCCAGCCGCTGCAGGGCCTGGACATGAAGCAGTTCCAGCTCGCTGAAAAATTCGCTGGTGGCGAACGGATCGAACGCCGAGCGACTCAGCCCCTCGCGCAGGGCCTTGAGCAGCTCCGGCACCATCGCCAGCAAACGCAGGCCCGCATCGGACTCTTCGTGATGCTGGACACTCCAGACCAATTGTTCCAGTGTCAGCACGTCGGCCCGCCATTCGGCTGAATGCTCGCCATGCTTGAAGCCGGTCAGCAGCAGCACCTGGCTCCAGGCCTGCTGTACAAAATCTACTACGGCCTGGGGCAGGACTTTGCCCAGCATGACCTGGTTCAGTGCCCCTTCGACCCGCTGTCGAGCCAGGTCGGCCTTTGCCCTTCCCTCTTCGGCGTCACGGATGCGCTGCTCAAGCAATTCACAGCGGCGGCGCTCGTCGCTGGTGAACGCCAGGAAATCGGCCAGCACTTCGGAAAATATCGCCGGATCGTCGACGAAGTCGTTCAACAGACGCTGCACCACCTGCTCGATGCGCAGGTAGAGGCTGTCGCGCTGATGATCATCGCAATCACCCCAACCCATCGCCGCCGCTGCGATTTCATTGAGCAACCGGCGCGCCGGATGATTATTGCGACTGAAAAAACTCTTGTCCTGCACCGCGACCTTGAGCATCGGGATCTGCAGCCGGCCGATCAAGGCCTTGAGGGAGTCCGGCAGGTTACGGTCATCAAGGATGAATTCGAACATCATCGCGATCAGGTTGATCACATCTTCGTCGGCGCCTTCGACCACGCGGGATTTGCCGCTCTTGACGCTGACCCGGGTCAACAGCTGTTCAAGCTGGCTGCGCAGGTCGAAGTCATCCTGAACCGAGGGGGCCGGCACGTATTGCTGCAAATGAGACAACAAGCGCAAAAGGTCACGGGTCGTGATTGGCTGGGCCGGTGCACTGGGCTCAAGGGTAGGCGCGACACTGCCGCGCACCTGGACCAACAACTTCTGCAAAGCGGCGAAGACTTCGTGCACGCTGTCATCGACATCGTCGACCCTTGGCCTGGCAGGCCCGGCAGTGCTGGGCCGAACAGGCTCTTCGACACGGTCCGAGGCCCGCCGCGACGGAGAAACCTTCAGATCCGGCAAGATCCCGGTTGCCGCCAATAGCTGATTGGCCTCGGAATAAAGGTTGTCGCATTCGCTGAGCACATACCGCTCGAAGAGCTTGAGCAGGATCAGTTTGACCTTGATGCCTACGCCCAGGTTACGCCCGGCCTGGAGAAAATTCTCACACAGCAGGGCCGGGCTCAAGGGGTTGTGCTGGTTCGCCAGGGGCCGCGACAGTAACGCGCCGAGGCGCGCCGTGAGTTGATCGAGAGACAGGCCATCGCGACTGAGCACCCGGGTGACCATGGTTTCCACCGCCAGCCGGCGTTCGAGGTCATCATGGTTGGGATGGGCCGGTATGGCGCCCAATACGGGCGCAAGGGTGGCCTGGGTCAGATCGTACTGGGCAAGATTGACGAACGCCTCGAAAAACTGCTCGAGGAATTCACGTTCGATGCTCTTGCGTTTCAGCCGCAGGTCTCGCATGGCTTCGAAGTAGAGGTTCTGCTCCACATCGTTCCGCGCCCGATCGGCCATTTCGAACAAGGTATCGTCAGCATTATCGAACAATTCCTGCAAGCCAAGGCGCAACTGCTGCGCAGCCTTGTCGCGAACCTGAAGCAGAATCACAGGCAGGCGGGCGAGCGGCGAGCGACTCGCCTGATCGGTAGACGCCTTGTGCAAAGGCACTACATTCCCGTCGTTGTGCATCCTGGCCTCCTGAAAGGGCATTCTTCGGTTCGCGACGTCAAAGTCATGGCGTCAATCGAAAGGCGGATTATCGGGTAAAAGAACCCTGTCGCACCAGTGGACACTTGTGAACCAGCTCGAAATACTCGGAACAACTGACAGGACAATCGGGAAAATGTTGCGGGCATGCGACCAAATGCAGGTTTCATCCGGCAGCGCGCAAGTGGCGCCTTGGGTTCGCCTGCGGCCTGGCCCTATAATCCGGCCACTTTGTTTGTGGAGCCCGTCATGCCGAATCTACGCCTCGCCGATCTGACCGCCGAAATCGAAGCCAACGTGCGCCGTGCGTTGCTCGAAGACATCGGCAGCGGCGACATCACCGCACAACTGATCCCCGCCGAACGCCTGGCCAAGGCCACCATCATCACCCGGGAAGCCGCGACCATCAGCGGCACGGCCTGGGTCGATGCGGTGTTCAGACAACTGGATCCCCGCGTCGCGGTGCATTGGCAAGTGCGCGACGGCGACCGGGCAAGCCCCGACCAGGCCCTGTTCCACCTCGAAGGCCCGGCCCGCTCACTGCTGACGGGCGAACGCAGCGCGCTGAACTTCCTGCAGATGCTCTCGGGCGTTGCCACCCGGGCCCGCTACCTGGCGGATTTCGTTGCCGACACCCAGGTCAAGCTGCTGGATACCCGCAAGACCCTGCCCGGGCTGCGCCTGGCCCAGAAGTACGCGGTCACCTGCGGCGGCTGCCATAACCATCGCATCGGCCTTTACGATGCCTTTCTGATCAAGGAAAACCATATCGCCGCCTGCGGTGGCATTGCCCAGGCCATCAGCGCCGCCCACAAGATCGCACCGGGCAAGCTGGTGGAGATCGAAGTGGAAAGCCTGGCGGAATTGAAAGAAGCGCTGGCGGCCGATGCCGACATCATCATGCTCGACGAGCTGAGCCTGGACGACATGCGCGAAGCCGTGCGCCTGAACGGCGGCAAGGCGAAACTGGAAGCCAGCGGCGGCATCAACGAAAGCACGTTGCGCCCGATTGCCGAGACCGGCGTGGACTATATCTCCATCGGTGCGATGACCAAGGACGTCAAAGCCGTGGACCTGTCGATGCGCTTGAGCCTCTGACAAAAAAAAACGCCAGCCTTTAAGAGGCTGGCGTTTTTTTCAGACCACCAGATTATTCATCTCGCAGTACTCATCCCAATCCACACCCAACACCTCGGCCGCCTCCTTGTGCAAGACAAGGCGCTGCGCCTCGAACTCTTCCGGCGTACTGGTGTACTTGAGCGTCAGCTCCCAAGGCTGCAGGCCCTGGGCTTCGGCCTCATCCTCGAACGCCCACTGGACCTGGTCTTTCTGGTCATCGGCGGACAAGTCCTTGATCTCATCGCGCAACTGCGGCGTTTCTTCGAGGTACTTTTCCAGGGCTTCTTCGTGCCTGGCTTCTTGGGACAATTCTTTAGCGGTCATGGCGTTCTCGCTGATCTGGGAATGGAAGATGGATCTGGATCATCAAGGATCTCTCTGACGCAGGAAGCCGTTGGAAGCTCGGTTTTCCTGGCCTTCAGAACCATTCGTGGATCATCTGAAAACTGCTGGGCGATGCTCATGCAGGTGACGAATATAGGATGTTTTGGCAACGATTTACACGGCTCTTTACATCCACCGCAGAAAAAATTTCATGCCTGACGGCAAGGTGCCCAGGAACATTTGTCATGGCAACCAGTCGTAGCGATGTGCCATATCGGCACTTCTTCAGGAACCCAATGATGCGCAGTCTTGCGAAACGCTCGTCGACCCGGTTTGCTACCACGTCCCTCCTGCTCGGCAGCCTGAGCTTGATCGGTGCCGTTCAAGCGGCTGTCGAAGTTTCCTCCGGCCCCCCTCTGCCGTCTGACACGATCCCGCTGCTTCGCAACTCATTCGACAAGGATGTTCTGATCAAGACCAATATCAACGTGGGTGACCTGGAAAAATTACCAGAAGCAGTCAAGGACAACACCGCCGAGCTGGACAGTCAGAAGCGCACCCTTGGCGAGCAGGCCCGACAAATCGAAGAACTCAAACGCAACAGTGGCTCCAGCTCCACCTCCAGCAGCAAGGAGATAGACGATCTCAAGCGCATCATCAAGGAACAGGAACGCGATCTGAACGACCTTGGCAAGCAAGTGGAAGAACTCAAGCGCAACAGCGGTTCCAGCTCAAGTTCGAGCAGCAGCGAAATTTCGTCCCTGAAACGGCAGCTCAGCGATCAGGACAACGAGCTGACACAGCTCAAACGCACGGTCGAGGAACTGAGCAGGAAGGTGAAATAACCAGGGGGGATTGGTGCCCGAGACAGGAATCGAACCTGCGACCTTCGCGTTACGAGTGCGCTGCTCTACCGACTGAGCTACACGGGCGGTGGCTAAACCTAGCATCGTCCCCGGGGGACAGGCAACCTGCCCTGAAGGGATTTTCAGCACACAGCAAAACGCCCCGAACCAGTCGGGGCGTTTGCTTGTTCAGCGGTCAAGCGAGGGAGTGATTAAACGCCCGACGCCTTGGCTGCTGCAACGTCCTTGATGGACAGCTTGATACGGCCGCGGTTGTCCACGTCCAGTACCAGCACTTCCACTTCCTGGCCTTCTTTCAGGATGTCGGTCACTTTCTCGACGCGAGCATCGCTCAGCATGGAGATGTGAACCAGACCGTCCTTGCCAGGCAGGATGTTGACGAACGCACCGAAGTCGACGATGCGTTCAACCTTGCCGACGTAGATCTTGCCGATCTCGGCCTCTGCGGTGATGCCCAGGACGCGCTGGCGTGCTGCTTCTGCCGCTTCCTTGGTTTCGCCGAAGATCTTGATCGAACCGTCGTCTTCGATGTCGATCGAAGCCTTGGTTTCTTCACAGATCGCACGGATAGTCGCGCCGCCTTTACCGATGACATCACGGATTTTGTCGGTGTCGATTTTCATCGCGATCATGGTCGGAGCATTTTCCGACAGTTCGGTACGGGACTGACCGATGATCTGGTTCATCTGACCGAGGATGTTCAGGCGCGCTTCCAGGGCTTGGCCCAGGGCGATTTCCATGATCTCTTCGGTGATGCCCTTGATCTTGATGTCCATCTGCAGTGCGGTGACGCCCTTGGCGGTACCGGCCACTTTGAAGTCCATGTCGCCCAGGTGGTCTTCGTCACCCAGGATGTCGGTCAGGACGGCGAATTTCTCGCCTTCTTTGACCAGCCCCATGGCGATACCGGCCACCGGCGCCTTCATCGGCACACCAGCGTCCATCAGGGCCAGGGAAGCGCCGCAGACCGAAGCCATCGAGCTCGAACCGTTGGACTCGGTGATTTCCGATACCACGCGAATGGTGTACGGGAACACGTCAGCGGCCGGCAGCATGGCCTGGACCGAACGACGGGCCAGACGGCCGTGACCGATTTCGCGACGACCGGCGCCACCCATGCGACCACACTCGCCCACCGAGAACGGAGGGAAGTTGTAGTGCAGCATGAACGGGTCTTTCTTTTCGCCTTCCAGGGTGTCGAGCAGTTGCGCGTCACGGGCGGTGCCCAGTGTCGCAACGACCAGCGCCTGGGTTTCACCACGGGTGAACAGCGCCGAACCGTGGGTCTTTGGCAGAACGCCGACTTCGATGTTCAGCGGACGCACGGTGCGAGTGTCGCGACCGTCGATACGCGGCTTGCCGTTGACGATGTTTTCGCGAACGGTGCGGTATTCGATTTCACCGAAAGCCGCCTTGACGTCGCTGGCCGATGGCTGGCCTTCTTCGCCGGAGAACTTGGCAACGACCTGGTCACGCAGCTCGCCCAGACGCGCATAGCGGTCGGCCTTGATGGTGATGGTGTAGGCCTGAGAGATCGCTTCGCCGAACTCGGCACGGATCGCGCCCAGCAGCTCGGTGGCTTCTGGCTGAGGAGCCCAGGTCCAGGTTGGCTTGGCGGCTTCGGCGGCCAGTTCCTTGACGGCGTTGATGACCACCTGGAACTCGTCGTGGGCGAACAGCACGGCGCCCAGCATCTGGTCTTCGGTCAGTTCCTTGGCTTCGGATTCAACCATCAGCACGGCTTCGGAAGTACCGGCCACGACCATGTCCAGGCTCGATGCCTTCTGTTGTTCGTAGGTCGGGTTCAGCAGGTAGCCGGTGCTTTCGTGGAACGCAACGCGGGCAGCGCCGATCGGGCCATCGAAAGGAATGCCGGAGATCGCCAGCGCAGCCGAGGTACCGATCATCGCAGCGATGTCCGGATCGGTCTTCTTGCTGGTGGAAACGACGGTGCAGACAACCTGCACTTCGTTCATGAAACCTTCAGGGAAAAGCGGACGGATCGGACGGTCGATCAGTCGGGAAGTCAGGGTTTCTTTCTCGGAAGGACGGCCTTCACGCTTGAAGAAACCGCCAGGGATCTTGCCCGCGGCGTAGGTCTTTTCCTGGTAGTGCACAGACAGAGGGAAGAAACCCTTGCCTGGATCGGCCTGCTTGGCACCGACGACGGTCACCAATACGCTGACGTCGTCGTCAACGGTGACCAGCACTGCGCCGGAGGCCTGACGGGCGATACGGCCAGTCTCGAGGGTAACGGTCGACTGACCGAACTGGAATTTTTTGATTACCGGGTTCACGGTGTCCTACCTTCTTTGTGGCTCTTGGGGAACTTGTCTTCTTGCGAAATTCTTGGGCAATGACGGGAATCGGCCCGACGCCTGTCCAGGGTAAAACGTGTATCCAGATAAAACTTGAGGCTGGGAGCCTGCCATGTGCCAGCGGGAAACCCACTGACGTACGACAGACCACCAACCTCTAGCGCAATCGCTGATTAGCGACGCAGACCCAGGCGAGCGATCAGAGCGCTGTAACGGCTCACGTCCTTGCCTTTCAGGTAGTCCAGCAGCTTGCGACGCTGGTTTACCATGCGGATCAGACCACGACGGGAGTGGTGATCTTTACCGTTGGCCTTGAAGTGACCTTGCAGTTTGTTGATGTTGGCGGTCAGCAGTGCAACTTGCACTTCTGGCGAACCAGTGTCACCAACAGCTTGCTGGTAGTCAGCTACGATTTGAGCTTTTTCTTGAACGTCGAGAGCCATGAGGCAATCCTTTTAGTCAGGAAACTGTTTCAAAGAAACAGCTTCAACAGGCCAGGGACAAATCCCTGTATCTATAAATGAGTAGTGACCGTGCCTGTTAACAGCCACACTCGCCAGCCTGTTGTTACACAGGCTGGTTCCGGTCATTCCGACCGAATCAATCGACGCGGCGCGATACGCCCGTCTTCGCTCACTTCACCGATACCGATGAAGCGACCATTGTGATCCTGCACCCGGACCATGCCGAACTTCGGCGCATCCGGAGCGCGCACCGGCTGGCCGTTGAGCCAGTAGAACGCACTGTGTTCGGAGAACTGCAGCAGCGGCCAATCGAGCAAACCGCTGTCCGAAGGCATGAGGAAACGGTCGACCGCTTCGTTGCCGCCTTCGGCGTGTACCGCTTCGAGCTCTTCCAGCGTGACCGTCTGGGCCAGGGTGAAAGGCCCGGCCTGGGTCCGTCGCAATTCCGCCACGTACGCGCCACAGCCGAGCTGCTCGCCGATATCCTCCACCAGGGTACGGATATAGGTGCCTTTGCTGCAATCCACGGCGAGCCGTGCAGTATTACCGCCAAAGGCCAGCAATTCCAAGCGCGCAATAGTAACAGAACGCGGTTCGCGCTCCACTACTTCGCCTGCACGGGCCAGTTTGTACAACGGCTGCCCATCACGCTTGAGCGCGGAGTACATCGGCGGTATCTGACTGATTTGCCCACGAAATTTCGGCAACACCGCCTCGATATCCGCCTGACCAACGGTCACCGGACGCTCCAGCAAAACCTCACCTTCGGCATCCGCCGTGGTGGTGGTCTTGCCCAGTTGCGCCAGGGTTTCATAACCCTTGTCGGAATCGAGCAGGTATTGGGAAAACTTGGTCGCCTCGCCGAAGCACAGCGGCAGCACGCCGGTAGCCAGTGGATCGAGGCTGCCGGTGTGCCCGGCCTTTTCAGCATTGAGCAGCCAGCGAACCTTCTGCAACGCCGCGTTGGAGGTAAATCCCAACGGCTTGTCGAGCAGGATGATGCCGCTGACGTTACGACGGATACGTTTGACCTGAGCCACCGATTACTCCTTGGTGTCTTCGGGTTCAGCGGCAGCCGGATGCTGACTGTCTTCAGCCACGGCACGCTCGATCAGCGCCGACAGATGCGCGCCCCGCACGACGCTTTCGTCGTAGTGGAAGTGCAGCTGTGGAACGCTGCGCAGCTTCATTTCCCGCGCCAGTTGCATGCGCAGGAAACCGGCTGCCGAGTTGAGCACCTTGATGCTCTGGGCAATTTCTTCGGCGCTGTCCTGACCCATCACCGTGATGAAGATCTTGGCGTGACCGACGTCACGGCTGACTTCAACAGCGGTGATGGTCACCAGGCCGACGCGCGGGTCTTTGACTTCGCGACGGATCAGTTGGGCCAGCTCGCGCTGCATCTGATCGCCGATTCGTTGGGTACGGCTATATTCTTTTGCCATGTCTTGTTACCTGTTACTGCCCCACGGTCAAACCCGTGAGGTCTGAAAGCGGCAAACGCCCGGCCTGGCAAAAGCCAGACCGGGCGTTGCGTTTAGAGTCCGCCAGCCAGGCAGCGCATATTCATGCGACTGCCCGGTACGGCTCTTGAAGTACGCGAGTCAGAGGCTGCGAGCAACCTGGACCTTCTCGAAGACTTCGATCTTGTCGCCGACCTTGACGTCGTTGTAGCTCTTGACGCCGATACCGCATTCCATGCCGGCACGTACTTCGGAAGCGTCATCCTTGAAGCGGCGCAGGGATTCCAGCTCGCCTTCGAAGATCACGATGTCTTCACGCAATACGCGGATCGGACGGTTACGGTGAACGACACCTTCGATCACCATGCAACCGGCGATCGCGCCGAACTTCGGCGAACGGAACACATCGCGCACTTCGGCCACGCCCAGGATGTTCTCGCGAACGTCGCTGCCGAGCATACCGGTCAAGGCTTTCTTGACGTCTTCGATGATGTCGTAGATCACGTTGTAGTAACGCATATCCAGGCCTTCCTGCTCGACGATCTTGCGCGCGCCGGCATCGGCACGCACGTTGAAGCCGAACAGTACAGCGTTGGAAGCGAGTGCCAGGTTGGCGTCGGATTCGGTGATACCACCGACACCGCCACCGACAACGCGCACTTGCACTTCGTCGTTACCCAGGCCATTCAAGGCGCCGTTCAACGCTTCGAGCGAACCACGGACGTCGGATTTGAGGACGATGTTGAGCGTCTTCTTCTCTTCCTGGCCCATGTTCTCGAAGATGTTTTCCAGCTTGCCGGCGTGAGCGCGAGCCAGTTTGACTTCGCGGAACTTGCCTTGACGGAACAGAGCCACTTCACGGGCCTTCTTCTCGTCAGCCACAACGCTCATCTCGTCGCCAGCATCCGGGGTACCGTCCAGACCGAGGATCTCGACCGGGATAGCCGGACCGGCTTCCTTGATTGGCTTGCCGTTCTCGTCGAGCATGGCGCGCACGCGGCCATAGTTCGAACCGACCAGCACCATGTCGCCCTGACGCAGGGTACCGTCCTGAACCAGGACGGTCGCGACCGGACCACGGCCCTTGTCGAGACGCGATTCAACGACCACGCCACGGCCAGGAGCCGAAGGTGTAGCGGTCAACTCCAGAACTTCGGCTTGTAACAGAACGGCTTCGAGCAGTTCGTCAACGCCGGTACCCATCTTCGCCGAGACCGGAACGAAAGGAGTGTCGCCACCCCACTCTTCGGAGGTCACGCCGTGGACCGACAGTTCGCTGCGGATGCGATCGAGATCGGCGCCCGGCTTGTCGATCTTGTTCACCGCAACCACCAGCGGCACGCCAGCAGCCTTGGCATGCTGAACGGCTTCGATGGTTTGCGGCATCACGCCGTCGTCCGCTGCAACCACCAGGATCACGATGTCGGTTGCCTTGGCACCACGGGCACGCATCGCGGTAAACGCGGCGTGGCCCGGGGTATCGAGGAACGTCACCATGCCGCGGTCGGTTTCAACGTGGTACGCGCCGATGTGCTGGGTGATACCACCGGCTTCGCCAGCGGCTACCTTGGCACGACGGATGTAGTCGAGCAGCGAGGTTTTACCGTGGTCAACGTGACCCATGACGGTCACGACCGGCGCACGGGAAACAGCTTCACCTTCAAACTTCAGGGACTCGGCCAGGGAATCTTCCAGGGCGGTGTCGCTGACCAGGGTCACTTTGTGGCCCAGCTCTTCGGCGACCAGTTGGGCAGTTTCCTGGTCCAGTACCTGGTTGATGGTGGCTGGCGTGCCCAGCTTGAACATGAACTTGATGATTTCAGCAGCCTTGACCGACATCTGCTGGGCCAGATCGCCCACAGTGATGGTCTCGCCGATCTTCACTTCACGCACGACAGGGCCGGTAGGGCTCTGGAAACCGTGGGCGTTGCGTTTCTTCAGCTTGGCCTTGCCGCGACCGCCGCGACGGAAGCCATCGCTTTCTTCGTCGGTGGTACGTGGCGCAACACGCGGCGCAGGCGCCTTCTCCTTGACCGAAGCACGATGAGGAGCGTTTTTGCGCTCGCCATCGCCACTGCCACGACGGTTATCGTCGGCACGTGGTTTGTCCGGACGACGCTGTTCGTCGCGCTTGCGGGTGTCCGCCGGCGCCGGAGCAGCTGCCAGGACAGGAGCGCTTTCACGCACTGGCTCAGCTGCCGCCGCAGGTGTCTCGACCACTTCGGCTGGAGCAGATTGCGCAGCAGCAGGCTGGCGACGCGCTTCTTCTTCGGCGCGACGCTTGGCTTCTTCTTCAGCCTTCTGACGTGCAGCATTTTCTGCCGCGCGACGTTCTTCCAGTTCGCGTTTGCGCTCGGCTTCGATTTCTTCCGGGCTGCGCTGTACGAAGACTTTCTTCTTGCGTACTTCAACGCTGATGCTTTTGCTACCGGCAACACGCAGGGTGCTGGTGGTTTTACGCTGCAGAGTGATCTTGCGCGGTTCTTCCACTTTCGCCTTGTGACTGCTCTTCAAGTGAGTGAGCAGGGACTGCTTCTCACTGTCGGTCACATGTTCCTCGGCGGCGGTGTGCGGCAGACCTGCCTCACGCATCTGCTGCAACAGGCGCTCTACCGGTGTTTTGACCTCATCGGCCAGTTGTTTCACCGTGACTTGCGTCATGCACTTCTCTCCTCAGGCCGCGCCTAATTACTCGAACCAGTGGGCTCGGGCGGCCATGATCAACTTGCCGGCACGATCATCGTCAATGCCGTCGATGTCGAGCAGATCGTCAATAGACTGCTCGGCCAGGTCTTCGCGGGTAATTACGCCGCGCACCGCCAGTTCCATCGCCAAATCCTTGTCCATGCCCTCAAGCGAGAGCAGGTCTTCGGCCGGATGGGCGTCTGCCAGCTTTTCCTCAGTAGCGATGGCTTTGGTCAACAAGCGATCCTTGGCACGAGCGCGAAGCTCGTTGACGATGTCCTCGTCAAAGCCGTCGATGTTGAGCATTTCCTCCACCGGTACGTAGGCAATCTCTTCCAGGCTGGTAAAGCCTTCATCCACCAGCACCTGCGCCAGCTCTTCATCGACTTCAAGCTCTTCGATGAAGTTGCGCAGGATGTCGCCGGTTTCAGCTTGCTGCTTGGCCTGGATGTCCGATTCGGTCATCACGTTCAGGGTCCAGCCAGTCAATTGGCTAGCCAGACGCACGTTCTGACCACCGCGACCGATGGCCTGAGCGAGATTGTCTGCGCCAACGGCGATGTCCATGGCATGGGCATCCTCGTCGACGATAATTGCCGCCACTTCAGCGGGCGACATGGCATTGATCACGAACTGAGCCGGGTTATCGTCCCACAGGACGATATCCACACGCTCGCCGCCCAACTCGCCGGATACGGCCTGGACGCGCGAACCACGCATGCCGATGCAGGCACCTTGCGGGTCAATGCGCTTGTCCTTGGAGCGGACCGCGATCTTGGCCCGCGAACCCGGATCACGGGAGGCGGCCATTACTTCGATCAGGCCTTCAGCAATTTCCGGCACTTCGATGCGGAACAACTCGATCAGCATTTCCGGCGCGGTACGCGACAGGATCAGCTGCGGGCCGCGGTTCTCGGTGCGGATTTCCTTGAGCAGCGCACGCAACCGCACGCCAACACGGAAAGTTTCGCGAGAAATGATGTCTTCACGGGCCAGCAATGCTTCGGCATTGTTGCCCAGATCAACGATCACGTTGTCGCGGGTGACTTTTTTAACGGTGCCGGAGATGATCTCTCCCAGGCGCTCGCGATAGGCATCGACGACTTGCGCGCGCTCGGCTTCGCGAACTTTCTGCACAATGACCTGCTTGGCAGTCTGTGCAGCAATGCGGCCAAACTCGATGGACTCGATTTTTTCTTCGACGACATCACCCACCTTGGCGCCAGGATGCGTTTCTGCAACCTTGCTCGGCCAGGTTTCGATAGCCGGATCATCCAGGTCGGCCTCCTCGACTACCGTCCAGCGACGGAAAGTCTCGTAGGCACCTGTGTGGCGATTGATCTCCACACGCAAATCAACTTCGTCTTCGAAGCGCTTCTTGGTAGCAGTGGCCAGGGCCAGCTCCAGTGCTTCAAAAATAACGTTAGCCGGTACGCCCTTTTCATTGGATACCGACTCAACAACCAGCAGTACTTCTTTGCTCATCGTACG
Organism: Pseudomonas sp. Z1-29; assembly: GCF_051131995.1. NCBI lineage: Bacteria > Pseudomonadati > Pseudomonadota > Gammaproteobacteria > Pseudomonadales > Pseudomonadaceae > Pseudomonas > Pseudomonas sp. Z1-29. The sequence continues at coordinate 5,140,468 of NZ_CP071645.1, forward strand.
CCTCGCCTTTCGCAAGCCATTGGATCCGCGGGATCCGCAGTATCTGGCACGTATCAGTCAAAACTGGGAATAATGTTGGCCTTGTCGATCATATCGATCGGCAACAGGAACTCATGGTCATCTACCTGCACCACGACATCCTGTTCTTCCACACCGCGCAGAAGGCCTTGGAAGTTGCGTCGGCCTTCAAAGGGCGAGCGCAGCTTGATCTTCACTTGTTCACCGGCAAACAAAGCGAACTGTTCAAGAGTGAACAGAGGGCGTTCCATGCCAGGCGAGGAAACTTCAAGGGTGTATTCGGAGGTGATGGGATCTTCAACATCCAGCACACCACTGATCTGACGGCTGACGATGGCGCAATCATCCACCAACACGCCGCCTTCCTTATCGATATAAACGCGCAACAGTGAGTGGCGACCTTGAGCCGAAAACTCAATACCCCAGCATTCATAGCCAAGGGCCACGACCACCGGGGCCAACAAGGCCTGCAACTGTTCTAGCTTGCTCGACACCTGAACCCCCTCGTGCATGTATGTGCATGCCATGCAAATAAAAAAAAATGGGCGAATCGCCCATCCCTGAAACGCCGTCGAACAGCGGCGTTGTAAATGTCCAGCTAACAAAAAGCCCCTTGGAAGGGGCCCTGAAACTGGTTGCGGGAGCCGGATTTGAACCGACGACCTTCGGGTTATGAGCCCGACGAGCTACCAGGCTGCTCCATCCCGCGACAAAGCTGGGGCGGAAGTATACGACCGATCCTTTACAGGGTCAATGTAACGCTTCCACCTACAAGAAAGCCCGCAATTGCGGGCTCTCCTGATAATTGGTACCGAGAAGGGGACTCGAACCCCTACACCCTATGGGCACAACCACCTCAAGGTTGCGTGTCTACCAATTCCACCACCTCGGCAATACAGCGTTTGAAACCTTCTTACTTCTGCTCTTGAGCTGGAGGTACGTCAGTCGCCGGATTGGCCGACTTTTGCTCTTGAAGCACCGGGACATCATCAGAAGCCGGTTGTTGCTTTGGCGCTTCCAACACCGCTGGGTTTGGCAAACCTACCTGAGTCAGCTCATGAGCCTTCTCTTTAGCAAAGTAACCTAACCCCAAGCTGGTTATGAAGAAACCGGCGGCGAGTATAGCAGTAAACTTACTAAGAAAGGTAGAGGAACCTTGGCTTCCGAATACAGTATTTGAAGCACCTGCACCGAAAGACGCACCAGCATCCGCACCTTTACCCTGCTGCAGCAATACGAGAGCAACTACACCCAGTGCGCCCAGCAGATGAAAAACGACTACGACTGTTTCCAGCATTTTTTCAGTTTCCCGCGGCGCGACAGATCGCACCGAACTCATCTGCATTCAGGGACGCTCCACCAATGAGCCCCCCATCGATATCCGGCATGCCGAACAGTTCGACCGCATTGGCCGCCTTCACGCTGCCGCCGTATAGAAGCCGCACACCTCGTGCCACTTCAGAATTTTCTTGCGCCAACTGCGCGCGGATGGCGGCGTGCACATCCTGCGCTTGTTGAGGCGAAGCAGTCAGCCCGGTGCCAATGGCCCAGACCGGCTCGTAAGCGATGACTGCCTTTGCAAAAGCACCGACACCCAGGTCCTCGATGATGCTGCCCAACTGGCGAGCGACAACTTCGAGAGTCTTGCCTGCCTCACGCTGTTCGAGGGTCTCCCCTACGCACAACACCGGAATCAGACCACAAGCCTGTGCCGCGGCAAATTTGCGAATCAGGGTCTTGTCCTGCTCGCCCATGATCAGGCGACGCTCGGAATGACCGACCAGGACCAGTGAACACCCTGCGTCCACCAGCTGACTCGGCGCGATTTCACCGGTCAACGCACCCTGCATGGATTCCACTGCAGAGTTTTGTGCACCGACCGAAATCGACTTGCCTTTCAAGCCATCAACCACTTGGTTGATATACAGGCAAGGCGGGAACACCGCCACATCAACACCGCTTGGCAAGGCCAGGTTACGAAGGCCCTTGATCAGCTCAGCGACGCTGGCGCGGGTACCGTGCATCTTCCAGTTACCAGCTACCATAGGGCGACGCATGCTGTACCTCGTCGGTCAAAGTGGGCGCAGATGTTACCCAACGGATTCATGACTGGCAAGCCGAATTCAGGCAGAAACTTCAGTAACCAGCTTCGCCAGCTCTTCGGCATAACCGCGGACCTGTACTTCATCCTCGCCTTCGACCATGACGCGCACCAAAGGCTCCGTGCCAGACTTGCGCAACAACACCCGTCCACGCCCGGCCATTGCCTGTGTTATGCGCTCGCTGGCCTGCTTGACCGTCGCATGTTCAAGAGGACTGACACCTCCACCAAAACGCACATTGATCAATACTTGCGGACATTTGCGCAGCGCCTGGCGCGACTGCGCCAGCCCTTCGTTACGGGCCTTGAGCGCCATCAGCACTTGCAGCGCAGCGATGATCGCATCACCGGTGGTGGTATGGTCGAAGCAGACGATGTGGCCGGAATTCTCGCCTCCGATCACCCAGTTGCGCTCCAGCAATTCCGAGATCACGTAGCGGTCGCCGACATTAGCCCGGACGAATGGGATATCCAGATCCGCCAAGGCCAATTCAAGCCCGAGGTTGCTCATCAACGTACCAACCACGCCGCCCTGCAGCTTGCCGCGACCATGCAGATCGCGCGCGATGATGAACAGCAACTCATCACCATCAACGACCGTACCGGTATGGTCGACCATCAACACCCGGTCACCGTCACCGTCGAAAGCGATCCCGAGATCGGCATGTTCGGCCAGGACCGCAGCCTGCAATGCCTCGGTATGGGTCGAGCCGCAATTGTGGTTGATGTTCAGCCCGTTGGGCTGGGCAGAGAGCACCACCACCTCGGCGCCCAATTCGCGAAAAACGCTGGGCGCGACCTTATAGGTTGCGCCATGCGCGCAATCGACAACGATTTTCAGACCGGAAAAGCTCGTACCGGTTGGAACACTGCCTTTGCAGAACTCGATATAACGACCCGATGCATCGTTGATCCGCGACACCTTGCCGATCTTGCTCGACTCGACCACCGTCATCGGCGCATCCAGCAGCTCTTCGATCATCAGCTCGATTTCATCCGGCAGCTTGGTGCCCTTGCCAGAGAAAAACTTGATGCCGTTGTCGTCATGAGGATTGTGCGAAGCACTGATCACAATACCCGCCTGGGCCTGGAATGTACGGGTCAGGTAGGCAATGGCCGGCGTCGGCATCGGGCCCAGCAACATCACATCGGCACCCGCCGACGTAAGGCCGGCCTCGAGAGCCGATTCGAACATGTAGCCGGAAATCCGCGTGTCCTTGCCGACCAGCACCTTGCATGCGCCCATCTTGCGGAACGCCATGCCGGCGGCCCAGCCGAGCTTGAGCATGAAATCAGGGGTAATAGGGTATTCGCCGACCCGACCACGAATACCGTCGGTGCCAAAATATTTCTTGCTCATAAGTGCTCCGTCATTCTTATTCGGCTGAATCCACTGCGTCGATCATCCGCACGACATCCATCGTTTCGGCTACATCATGCACGCGCAAAATGCGCGCACCTTTGGTAAGGGCCAAGGCAGCCAGGGCGAGACCGCCATACAAGCGCTCACCCACCGGCCGGCCCAAGGCATTGCCTATCATGCTCTTTCGCGAGACGCCAACCAACAGGGGCCGCCCCAGCGCATGCAAGGCTTCCATATGCTTGAACAGGCTCAGGTTGTGAGCCAGGGTCTTGGCAAAGCCGAACCCGGGATCAAGGATGACCCGCTCGGCAGGAATGCCCACGCCAGCACACTGGTCCAGGCGCTCCGCGAGGAACCCCGCCACTTCCCTGGTCACATCATCATAGTGCGGATCGTCCTGCATGGTCCCCGGCTCGCCGAGCATATGCATCAGACACACCGGCAAGCCGGTTGCCGCCGCGGCGTCCAGCGCGCCGTCGCGCCGCAAGGACCGGACATCATTGATCAGTCCCGCCCCCAGCCGCGCTGCCTCGCGCATGACCGCTGGCGTAGAGGTATCAACCGAAATGATGACATCAAGCTCGCGGTGTATACGCTCGACAATCGGCGCCACTCGCTCCAGCTCCTCGGTAGGTGATACTGCCCGCGCACCGGGACGGGTCGATTCACCGCCGACATCGATCAGCGTTGCGCCCGCTGCCACCATGGCCTCGGCATGCCGCAATGCAGCGTCGAGCTGGCAGAATCTTCCACCATCGGAAAAGGAATCGGGAGTGACATTAAGAATGCCCATGACGTGCGCACGGGCCAAATCAAGAAACCGGTTGCCGCAAGGCAACCGGTTAGAGGACTGAACAGAAGTCATTTCAAGCCTTAGACGTCGGCGGCCGGACCACCGATGGGCGTCTCGGGACGCTCACCCTGTACCGCTGGCGGCGTACCGGAGGTACCCGTGCCACCACCGGACCAGTCACGAGGCTCACGAGGTGTGCGGCCGGCCATGATGTCGTCGATCTGCTCGGCATCGATGGTTTCATATTTCATCAGTGCGTCAGCCATCGCGTCCAGTTTGTCGCGGTTGTCCGTAAGGATCTGCTTGGCCGTGCCGTAGCACTGGTCAATGATGCTGCGAACTTCCGAGTCGATCAGCTTGGCCGTCTCACCAGAGAAGCTTGCATGCTGGCCACCGCCGCCGCGACCCAGGAACACTTCGCCCTCTTCCTCGGCATACATCAACGGACCAAGCTTTTCGGACAAGCCCCACTTGGTAACCATGTTCCGGGCAATCTGGCTTGCGCGCATGATGTCGTTGGAGGCACCTGTCGTCACGCCGTCAAAGCCCAACGTCATTTCCTCGGCGATACGGCCACCGTACAGCGAACAGATCTGGCTGATCAGCGCGCGCTTGGACAGGCTGTAACGGTCCTCTTCCGGCAGGAACATCGTCACACCCAGCGCACGACCGCGCGGAATGATCGAAACCTTGTACACCGGATCATGCTCAGGCACGACACGACCGACGATGGCATGTCCTGCCTCGTGGTAAGCGGTGTTCTGCTTTTCCTTTTCCGACATGACCATGGATTTGCGCTCGGCGCCCATCATGATCTTGTCCTTGGCGAGTTCGAACTCCTTCATTTCCACGACACGCTTGCCGGAACGAGCAGCAAACAGCGACGCTTCGTTTACCAGGTTCGCCAGGTCAGCACCGGAGAAACCCGGTGTGCCGCGAGCGATGACGGCCGGAGCAACGTCATCCCCCATTGGCACCTTGCGCATGTGAACCTTCAGGATCTGCTCGCGACCACGAATGTCCGGCAGCCCCACCACGACCTGACGGTCAAAACGACCTGGACGCAGCAGCGCAGGGTCGAGCACGTCAGGACGGTTGGTGGCGGCGATCACGATGATGCCGTCATTCATCTCGAAACCGTCCATCTCGACCAGCAACTGGTTGAGGGTCTGCTCGCGCTCATCGTGACCGCCGCCCATGCCGGCACCACGGTGGCGACCAACGGCGTCGATCTCGTCGATGAAGATGATGCATGGCGCGTGCTTTTTCGCCTGTTCGAACATGTCGCGAACACGGCTGGCACCGACGCCGACAAACATCTCGACGAAGTCGGAACCGGAAATGGTGAAGAACGGAACCTTGGCTTCGCCGGCGATTGCCTTGGCGAGCAAGGTTTTACCGGTACCAGGTGGCCCCACCATCAGTACGCCGCGGGGAATGCGTCCGCCCAGGCGCTGGAACTTGCCCGGATCACGCAGGAATTCAACCAGCTCGCCGACCTCTTCCTTGGCTTCATCGCAACCGGCGACGTCAGCCAGGGTGGTCTTGACCTGATCTTCGGACAATAGTCGGGCCTTGCTCTTGCCGAAACTCATCGGCCCGCCCTTCCCTCCAGCCCCGCCCTGCATCTGGCGCATGAAGAACATGAACACCGCGATGATCACCAGGATCGGGAAGCTCGCGACCAGGAGCTGGGTCCAGATACTTTGCTGCTCAGGCTGCTTGCCTTCGATCACGACGTGATTGTCCACCAGGTCGCCGATCAGACCATTGTCCTGGATCGCCGGACGAATGGTCTTGAAGCTGTCGCCATCGCTGCGCTTGCCGGTAATCACATAACCATCAACGGCTACGCGCTCGACCTTGCCTTCCTTGACCTGCTGGAGGAAATCGGAATAGTTGAGGGTCTGCGGCTCGTTAGGGCTGGAGAAGTTGTTCATCACGGTCACAAGGACAGCGGCGATGATCAACCACAGGATCAGATTCTTTGCCATATCGTTCAATTAACTACCCTCTGAAGCAAGCTCCGCTACTGGCGCGCGCTTCGCATGATATTCACCGGCCTAACTTACTACATTACCTGCGACTCTGGCAGGCGCCGTCTGTAACCCTTTGTGAAACTTTGACTCGCGCAATTTTCGTTACGCGACGCCCGCAATGCGATACAAAAAAAACTATCGGCCTGTTTCAAAGCCGCTCATCACTGGAAGCGCCTTCGATTCCGCGAAACCCTCGCGCCAGCAGATACTGCTCGCGAGAGCGGTCGCGGGACGACAAAGGCTTGCGCATCTGCACCTTGTCGAACAATTTGCGCATGCCCTTGTGGTATTCATCGAAGCCTTCACCCTGGAAGACCTTGATCAGGAAATCACCACCCGGACGCAGAACCCGCCCCGCCAGATCAAGGGCCAGCTCGCTGAGGAACATTGCACGAGGCATGTCGACAGCCGCCAATCCACTCATATTGGGGGCCATATCGGAAATCACAAGGTCGACTTGCGTATTTCCGACGGCCTCGAGGATTTGCGCCAATACGGCGTCCTCGGTGAAATCACCCTGAATAAAGGTCACGTCAGGGATGCTGTCCATTTCCAGGATGTCTGAAGCGATCAATCGCCCCTGGCCACCAATCAGACGACTGGTCACCTGCGACCAGCCACCCGGCGCCGCACCGAGGTCGATCACGGTCATGCCAGGACGAATCAGGCGATCCTTCTCCTGGATCTCCAGTAATTTATAGCTGGCGCGCGAGCGATAACCGTCTTTTTGCGCCATTTTGACGTACGGATCGTTGAAATGCTCTCTGAGCCAGTTCTGGCTAGTCTTGGAACGGGCCACGGGCCACCTCTGAAAAATAAATCGGGTCGTGATTAAGTGGGCGGTCCCGGACTCGCTCGGGTAAACTGGCCGCCGCTTTTTACAAGATCAGACGCAGGGGTCAGATTATGCCGCTCACTCAAGAGCAGAAGAAACAATACAAATCCATCGGCCACCATCTGAAACCGGTTTTGACTGTGGCTGACAACGGTTTGACTGAAGGTGTCCTCGCTGAACTGGAACGCGCCCTCGGCGATCACGAGCTGATCAAGATCAAGCTCAACATCCTCGACCGCGAAGCCCGCCTGGCTGCCGTTGCCGAGCTGTGCAAGGTCGGCAAGGCTGACCTGGTCCAGGTCATCGGCAAGATGGCGCTGATTTATCGCAAGAATTTCAGCGTCAACAAGCAACTGTCGAACGTTCACCGCTTCAAATGATGCAAACGGTCAAGGGTGTGCTTCGCGCACCCTGCCGCTCCATCCGGGAACCGGCTGCAACACCAGCACCAGGCCGGAAAAACCCAGCACCAGATAGCTGAATACCTGCCATTGGCTCGCGTCCGGCCAGCCGAGACGCACCGCCAGGAACATCCCGCAAGCGTACAAGGCCATGAGCAGCAATTGCCCACGAATGTCGCGCCATAGACTGCCAAGACCCTCGGCCTGAACCAGCACCAAAGCCTGGAATATCACGCACACTGCTGAAAAGCCCACCAGCAGCGCCGTCAGCATACCCGCGATTTCATTGATGAGCAGCGGTGCCAGGCCAATCCGACCCAGCACCGGCAGCAGACCGATATGCAACAACCAGACGCCGCCCACCCATAACATCTGGGTGAGCTGCCAGATCATGGCACCCGCACGCAGCGGGTGCCTTCGTTCAGATATGACGGACTTCGACAATCTCGTACTCAATGACACCGCCAGGTGTCTTCACGGCAACCACATCACCCTCTTCCTTGGCAATCAAGGCGCGGGCGATAGGCGAGCCGACTGAAATCTTGCCGAGCTTGATGTCCGCCTCGTCCTCGCCAACGATCTGGTAAGTGACGCTTTCATCAGTCTCGACGTTGGCGATTTCCACGGTAGTGCCGAAAATCACTTTGCCAGTGTGCGGAATCGTCGTGACGTCGATGATCACCGCATTCTGCATGCGGCCTTCGATGTCACGGACACGCGCCTCGACCATGCCCTGCTCCTCTCGGGCAGCGTGGTATTCGGCGTTTTCCTTCAGGTCGCCCAGTTCACGGGCTTCACCGATCGCCTGGCTCAAGCGCGGGCGCTCGACCTTGGTCAGGAAAGCGTGCTCTTCCTCCAGGGCCTTCGCGCCCTGAACAGTCATCGGGTACTTGGTTATGCTCATGCCTTCAATCCTGCATGTAGATCCTGCAAGCGACGTACGGTCTTCTCGGGTCCGAACTTGAGCGCTTCGCAGATCGCTTCGCCGGCAGCAATAGTCGTGGTGCAGTAGATCTTATGCTGCAGCGCATTGCGACGAATGGAATAGGAATCGGCGATCGATTGACGGCCTTCGGTGGTGTTGATGATCAGCGTGACTTCGTCATTCTTGATCATGTCGACCACGTGCGGACGACCCTCGGTCACCTTGTTCACGCGGCGCACTTTCAGGCCCGCCGCCTCGATCAGCTTGGCGGTACCGGCAGTGGCGACCACTTCGAAACCCAAGTTGATCAGATCACGGGCCACGCCCGCAACCAGTGGCTTGTCGTCATCACGCACGCTGATGAACGCCGTGCCGCCCGTTGGCAGGACTTCGCTGGCGCCCATCTGGGCCTTGGCAAAGGCCTCGCCGAAGGTGTCGCCAACACCCATCACTTCACCGGTGGATTTCATTTCCGGGCCGAGGATCGGGTCAACGCCAGGGAATTTGGCGAATGGGAACACCGCCTCTTTCACACTGTAGAAGTTCGGGATGATTTCCTTGGTAAAGTTCAGCTCTGCCAAGGTTTTACCGGCCATCACGCGAGCAGCGATCATCGCAAGGGAAACACCGATGCACTTGGACACGAACGGTACGGTCCGGGAGGCGCGCGGGTTGACTTCGATGACATAGATGTCTTCGCCCTGAAGCGCCAGCTGCACGTTCATCAGGCCGACAACCCCGAGCTCCAGGGCCATTTTCTTGACCTGTTCACGCATCTCGTCCTGGATGTGAGCCGGCAACGAATACGGCGGCAGCGAACAGGCGGAGTCACCGGAGTGAACGCCTGCCTGCTCGATGTGCTGCATGATTGCGCCGATCACGACATCCTTGCCGTCGCAGACCGCGTCCACGTCCATTTCGATGGCGCAGTTGAGGAAGTGGTCGAGCAGAACCGGGCTGTCATTGGACACCTGGACCGCTTCGCGCAGGTAGCGCTTGAGTTCGTCTTCCTGGTAAACGATTTCCATCGCACGGCCGCCCAGTACGTAGGACGGGCGCACCACCAGCGGATAACCGATCTTCGCCGCTGCACGAATCGCTTCGTCTTCGCTGCGCACGGTGGCGTTTGGTGGCTGGCGCAGGTTAAGGCGCTCGACCATCTGCTGGAAGCGCTCGCGGTCTTCGGCGCGGTCGATGGCATCCGGGCTGGTGCCGATGATCGGCACGCCGGCGGCTTCGAGGGCGCGGGCCAGTTTCAGAGGGGTCTGCCCGCCGTACTGGACGATCACGCCTTTTGGCTTCTCGACACGGACGATTTCCAGCACGTCCTCCAGGGTCACTGGCTCGAAGTACAGGCGATCAGAGGTGTCGTAGTCGGTGGAAACGGTCTCCGGGTTGCAGTTGACCATGATGGTTTCGTAACCATCGTCGCGCAGCGCCAGTGCCGCGTGGACGCAGCAGTAGTCGAACTCGATGCCCTGGCCGATCCGGTTCGGACCGCCGCCCAGGATCATGATCTTGTCCCGGGTCGAAGGCGCGGCTTCGCACTCTTCTTCGTACGTGGAGTACAGGTAGGCAGTGTCGGTGGCGAACTCGGCCGCGCAGGTGTCGACGCGCTTGTAGACCGGGAAGACTTCCAGCTTGTGGCGGTGAGTGCGCAGGCTCTTTTCGGTGACACCCAGCAGCTTGGCCAGGCGCATGTCGGAGAAGCCCTTGCGCTTGAGACCCAGCATCGTGTTGCGATCGATGCTGGACATGCCCATGGTCTTGACCTTCTCTTCTTCCTTGATCAGATCTTCGATCTGCACCAGGAACCAAGGGTCGATCATGTTCATGTCGAAAATCTGCTCGACAGTCATGCCGGCGCGGAAGGCATCCGCCACGTACCAGATACGCTCGGCGCCCGGCACGGTCAGCTCGCGCTTGAGCTCGCTCATGCTTTCCGGCTTGCTCAGGTCCAGCTTCGGATCGAGGCCGCAGACACCCACTTCCAAGCCACGAAGGGCTTTTTGCAGGGATTCCTGGAAAGTCCGGCCGATGGCCATGACTTCACCCACCGATTTCATCTGGGTGGTCAGGCGCGCGTCAGCCTTGGCGAATTTTTCGAAGGCGAAACGCGGCAGCTTGGTCACCACGTAGTCGATGGACGGCTCGAAGGACGCCGGAGTCTTGCCGCCGGTGATGTCGTTCGACAGTTCGTCCAGGGTGTAGCCGACGGCCAGCTTGGCGGCGACCTTGGCGATCGGGAAGCCGGTGGCCTTCGAGGCCAGGGCCGACGAACGGGATACGCGCGGGTTCATCTCGATGACCACCATGCGGCCAGTGTTCGGGCAGATGCCGAACTGGACGTTGGAGCCACCGGTTTCCACGCCGATCTCGCGCAGTACCGCCAGGGAGGCGTTACGCAGGATCTGATATTCCTTGTCGGTCAGGGTCTGGGCCGGCGCAACGGTGATCGAGTCGCCGGTGTGCACGCCCATCGGGTCGAAGTTTTCGATGGAGCAAACGATGATGCAGTTGTCCTTTTTGTCCCGGACAACTTCCATTTCGTATTCTTTCCAACCGATCAGGGACTCGTCGATCAGCAGTTCCTTGGTTGGCGACAGGTCCAGGCCTCGGGCGCAGATTTCTTCGAATTCTTCACGGTTGTAGGCGATGCCACCACCCGTGCCGCCCATGGTGAAGGACGGACGGATGATGCAAGGGAAGCCGAGGCGTTCCAGCACGGCGTTGGCTTCTTCCATGCTGTGGGCGATGCCCGAGCGTGGGCAGTCCAGGCCGATGGATTTCATCGCCTTGTCGAAGCGCGAACGATCTTCGGCCTTGTCGATGGTGTCGGCATTGGCGCCGATCATTTCCACACCGAACTTCTCCAGGACGCCTTCGCGCTCCAGGTCCAGAGCGCAGTTCAGTGCGGTCTGGCCACCCATGGTCGGCAGCAATGCGTCCGGGCGCTCCTTCTCGATGATCTTGGCAACGGTCTGCCATTTGATCGGTTCGATGTAGGTGGCGTCGGCCATCGACGGGTCGGTCATGATGGTGGCCGGGTTGGAGTTCACCAGGATGACGCGATAACCCTCCTCGCGCAGGGCCTTGCAAGCCTGGGCGCCGGAGTAGTCGAATTCGCAGGCCTGGCCGATCACGATCGGGCCAGCGCCGAGAATCAGGATGCTTTTTATGTCTGTACGTTTTGGCATGGGTTTGTCACTCAAATCCGCAGGTCAGTCGGCTAGGCCGTCGAACAATCTTTGAAGCGCCCGAAGGGGCCGCCGTTTTCGGGGCCGCCCTCGGGTTTCACGCGGTCAGCGTCGCTTGGCCATCTCATTGATGAAGCGATCGAACAGCGGCGCCACATCGTTCGGGCCCGGGCTCGCCTCAGGGTGGCCCTGGAAGCTGAACGCGCTCTTGTCGGTACGCTCGATGCCTTGCAGCGTGCCGTCGAACAGCGACTTGTGGATGGCCCGTACGTTGGCCGGCAGGGTCGCCTCGTCAACCGCAAAACCGTGGTTCTGGCTGGTGATCATGACGACACCGGTATCCAGGTCCTGGACCGGGTGGTTGGCACCGTGGTGGCCGTGGCCCATTTTCAGGGTCTTGGCGCCCGAAGCCAGGGCCAGCAACTGGTGCCCCAGGCAGATACCGAATACCGGGATCTCGGTTTCCAGCACGTCCTTGATCGCCTGGATCGCGTAGTCGCATGGCTCCGGGTCACCCGGACCGTTGGACAGGAACACGCCGTCGGGCTTGAGGGCCAGGACGTCAGCCGCGGGGGTCTGGGCCGGCACTACGGTAACGCGGCAACCGCGCGCGACCAGCATGCGCAGGATGTTCAGCTTGACGCCGTAATCGTAGGCGACTACGTGATACGGCAGTTCGGAAGCCTCGATCGTCGCGTGGCTATCGGTTTTCAAGTCCCAGACCGAGGAGCGCCACTCGTACTGTTTCTTGGTGCTGACGACTTTCGCCAGGTCCATGCCCTTGAGGCCTGGGAAACCCTGGGCAGCGGCAATGGCGGCCTCGTCGGAAATATTGTCACCGGCCATGATGCAGCCGTTCTGCGCGCCTTTTTCCCGCAGGATGCGGGTCAGGCGGCGGGTGTCGATACCGGCGATCGCCACGACGTTGTTGGCTTTCAGGTAGTCGGACAGGGACATCTTGTTACGCCAGTTGCTCGCTACCAGCGGCAGGTCGCGGATGACCAGGCCAGCGGACCAGACACGATCGGACTCGGCATCTTCCGGCGTGGTGCCGGTATTGCCAATGTGCGGGTAAGTCAGGGTAACGATTTGCTGGGCGTAGGAAGGATCGGTAAGAATTTCCTGATAGCCGGTCATTGCGGTGTTAAACACCACCTCACCAACGGTCTGACCGTCGGCTCCAATGGCTTCGCCGCGAAAAATGCTGCCATCAGCAAGGGCGAGTATGGCTGGCTTAGTCAAGAAGACCTCCCGTAAATAAAGCCTGAAAGGGCGATCGCAGGTTGTAAAAAAGCGGAGTGACGTATGGACACGTCACCCCGCTTGTTCACTGAATTATTCTGCGCGCTTTTAGTGGACACACTAAAGCTGTAGCTTACAGAAAAAGGCTTTTTTGGTCCACCGCTAATGAGCCTTAAAGGCAGGGGAATGCGACAGGCCGTCGCGAAGCGGTGTAAAACGGGGCTCAGTGTAACCTGAACCCCGCCTTGAAGGCATCAACGCAGGTCGAGAACGTCCTGCATGTCGTACAAGCCGGGCTCGCGACCATCCAGCCACAGCGCGGCACGCACGGCGCCCTTGGCGAAAGTCATCCGACTCGACGCCTTGTGCGTAATCTCCAGGCGCTCACCCTCGGTGGCGAACAGCACGGTGTGATCACCTACCACGTCGCCACCACGTACGGTGGCGAAACCGATGGTGTCTCGCTCACGCGCACCGGTGTGCCCCTGGCGCCCATACACGGCCACTTCCTGCAGGTCACGACCCAGCGCATCGGCAATCACTTCCCCCATGCGCAAGGCTGTTCCCGAAGGCGCATCGATCTTGTGACGGTGATGCGCCTCGATGATTTCGATATCCGCATCATCACCCAACACCCGCGCCGTCAGGTCCAGCAGCTTGAGCGAGAGATTCACGCCCACGCTGAAGTTCGCCGCGAACACGATCGGAATGTCCTTGCCGGCATCGGCCAACAATTGCTTCTGCGCGGCGTCCAGGCCGGTCGTGCCGATGACCATGGCCTTGCCGGCCTTGCGGCAGGTGGCGAGGTTTTTCAGCATGACTTCCGGCAGGGTGAAGTCGATCAGGACGTCAAATTCATCGAGTACCTTTTCCAGCCCACCGGACATTGGCACGCCGATACGTCCGATCGAGGCCAGCTCGCCAGCATCGGCGCCCACCAGCGTACTGTCGGGCCGGACGATGGCAGCCGTCAGGCCAGAGAGCGGCGAGCGCTGCTGCACCGCCTCGACCAGCGCCTTGCCCATACGCCCCGCGGCGCCCATCACAGCTATACGTCGCATGCCCACTCCTTACAGATCGCCGAAGAAGCGCTTCACACCTTCGAACCAACCGGTGGTTTTCGGCGAGTGGCTGTTGTCATCCGCCAGGGAACTGCGGAACTCTTCCAACAGCTCCCGCTGGCGCCGGCTCAGGTTGACCGGTGTCTCTACCGCGACGCGGCACATCAGGTCGCCCGCACCGCCGCCACGCACTGGAGCCACGCCCTTGCCGCGAATGCGGAACTGCTTGCCGGTTTGAGTTCCCTCGGGAATCTTCAGCTTGACGCGACCATCAAGGGTCGGGATTTCAAGCTCACCGCCCAAGGCCGCATCAACAAAACTGATCGGAACTTCGCAGAACAGATGCTTGCCATCACGCTGGAAGATCGCGTGCTCGCGCACGTTGATTACTACATACAGATCGCCGGTCGGGCCGCCCTGGGCACCCGCCTCGCCTTCGCCGGACAGACGAATGCGGTCGCCGGTATCGACACCGGCCGGCACTTTGACCGACAGCGTCTTGTACTCTTCGACACGCCCTTCGCCGTGGCAGGAGTCGCACGGATCGGAAATGATCTTGCCCTGGCCATGGCAACGCGGGCAGGTCTGCTGGACCGAGAAGAAGCCCTGCTGCATGCGAACCTGGCCGATGCCGCCGCAAGTCGGGCAGGTGACCGGCGAGGAGCCCTTCTTGGCGCCCGAACCGTCGCACGGCTTGCAATTGACCAGCGTCGGCACCCGGATATTCACGGTAGTACCGCGCACCGCTTCTTCCAGGTTCAGCTCCAGCGTGTAGCGCAAATCGCTGCCACGCTGGGCACCACCACGGGCGCCGCCGCGGCCGCCGCCAAAAAAATCACTGAACACATCGCCGAAGATATCGGAGAAGTTCTGGCCGCCGAAACCGGCACCGCCGCCACCCATGCTCGGGTCGACACCGGCATGCCCGTATTGGTCGTAGGCCGCGCGCTTGCTGGAATCGGACAGAACTTCGTAAGCCTCGTTGGCTTCCTTGAACATCTCTTCCGACGCTTTATCGCCGGGATTACGGTCTGGGTGGTGCTTCATCGCCAGGCGACGGTAAGCCTTTTTCAGCTCTGCCTCGCTGGCTCCCCGCTCGACACCCAATACTTCGTAAAAATCACGCTTCGCCATTAGTCTTTGCACTCTTATAGGACGTCCGGCAAACCTCTCCTGAACCTTGCCAAACTCGTTGAGCCCCAATACAGGCCCGGACCCAACTCACGTCGATTCAACGATCCTGGTCTCGGCGCATATCGCCCGGAAAGCAGGAGCATTCCCGAACACACCGCCAGCACCCGAACGCTGTCGCATGCTGTAAAAATTCACTGACTCCAGACACGCCAACGCGGGAGCAAGCTCCCGCGCGGCGACATCCTACCAGCCACCGCACAAACGCAGTCAACCGGCCGACCAACAAGCGATTACTTGTTGTCTTTCACTTCTTCGAACTCAGCGTCGACCACGTCATCGGCTTTCTCGGCCGATTCGCCTTGCTGCGCAGCACCTTCAGCTGGCTGGGCCTGCTCGGCATACATCTTCTGGGCCACTGGCGCGGAGACTTTCGACAGCTCTTCGATCTTCGCTTCGATGGCAGCCTTGTCGTCGCCTTTGACGGCAGCTTCAAGGGCAACCACGGCAGCTTCGATCGCGGTCTTCTCTTCAGCAGTCACTTTGTCGCCGGCATCGGCAACCATCTTGCGAGTCGAGTGAACCAGGGCGTCGCCCTGGTTACGAGCACTGGCCAGCTCTTCGAACTTGCGGTCTTCCTCGGCGTTGACTTCAGCGTCGCGAACCATCTGCTGAATTTCTTCCTCGGACAGACCGGAGTTGGCCTTGATCACGATCGACTGGGTCTTGCCGGTGGCCTTGTCTTTCGCGCCGACGTGCAGGATGCCGTTGGCGTCGATGTCGAAAGTCACTTCGATTTGTGGCACACCGCGTGGAGCCGGTGGAATCTCAGCCAGGTCGAACTTGCCCAAGGACTTGTTCTGGGCCGCTTGCTTGCGCTCACCCTGCAGCACGTGGATGGTCACGGCGCTCTGGTTGTCGTCGGCCGTCGAGAACACCTGGGATTTCTTGGTAGGAATCGTGGTGTTTTTCTCGATCAGCGCGGTCATCACGCCGCCCATGGTTTCGATACCCAGGGTCAGCGGGCTGACGTCGAGCAGCAGAACGTCCTTCACATCACCGGCCAGAACGGCGCCCTGGATGGCAGCACCCATGGCAACGGCTTCGTCCGGGTTCACGTCCTTACGTGCTTCTTTACCGAAGAAATCGGTAACCAGCTTCTGGACCAGCGGCATACGGGTCTGGCCGCCGACCAGGATCACGTCGTTGATCGAGCCGACGTCGATACCGGCGTCCTTCATCGCAATGCGGCAAGGTTCGATGGTGCGCTGAACCAGGTCTTCCACCAGCGCTTCGAGCTTGGCGCGGGAAATTTTCACGTTCAGGTGCTTCGGACCGGTGGCGTCTGCGGTGATGTAAGGCAGGTTCACGTCGGTCGACTGGCTCGAAGACAGCTCGATCTTGGCTTTTTCAGCAGCCTCTTTCAGACGCTGCATGGCCAGCGGGTCACCCTTGAGGTTCATGCCGCTTTCTTTCTTGAACTCGTCGACGAGGTAGTCGATCAGGCGGATGTCGAAGTCTTCACCACCGAGGAACGTGTCGCCGTTGGTTGCCAATACTTCGAACTGGTGCTCGCCATCGACTTCGGCGATTTCGATCACGGAAACGTCGAAAGTACCGCCACCCAGGTCATAAACGATCACGGTGTGATCGCCCTTGGCCTTGTCCATACCGTAGGCCAGAGCGGCCGCGGTTGGTTCGTTGATGATACGTTTCACGTCCAGGCCAGCGATGCGGCCGGCATCTTTGGTCGCCTGGCGCTGGCTGTCGTTGAAGTAGGCAGGAACGGTGATGACCGCTTCAGTCACTGGCTCGCCGAGGTAGTCTTCGGCGGTTTTCTTCATTTTTTTCAGGATTTCAGCCGAGATCTGTGGCGGCGCCATTTTCTGGCCGTTCACTTCAACCCATGCGTCGCCGTTGTCAGCCTTGGCGATTTTGTAAGGCACCATCTTGATGTCTTTCTGCACGACTTCTTCGTCGAACTTGCGGCCGATCAGACGCTTCACCGCGTACAGGGTGTTATGCGGATTGGTCACAGCCTGACGCTTGGCGGACTGGCCCACCAGGATCTCGCCATCGTTGGCGTAAGCGATGATCGACGGCGTGGTACGCGCGCCTTCAGCATTCTCGATGACTTTGGCCTTGCCGTTTTCCAGCACGGAGACGCACGAGTTGGTGGTCCCCAGGTCGATACCGATAATCTTGCCCATGTTAACTCTCCCGGAACTTGAATTTTTTTGCCGCAGCAGTGGTGGCTAACTGCGGTAGTACTTAAACGCTTGACTTCTTAATGGGGCCGTTGCGCCCGATTTCAAGCCTGCTCATCGATAGAAGGCGAAACCGGCGCTGGCGCCTTGCTGACCACAACCATGGCCGGGCGCAGCAAGCGGCCGTTGAGCAGGTAGCCCTTCTGGAATACTTTCAGCACGCTGTTCGGCTCGACGTCGGCACTTTCCTGCATCGCCATGGCCTGGTGGTGCTCGGCGTTGAAGGGTTCACCGTGGGGATCGATCGCTTCAAGCTGATAACGCTTGAGGGTGTCCTGGAACATTTTCAGCGTCAGCTCGATGCCTTCACGCATCGGACGGATGTTCTCGTCGTCCGGGTTGGACAGCTCCAGGCCGCGCTCCAGGCTGTCGATGATCGGCAGCAGGTCGCCGGCGAAACGCTCCAGGGCGAATTTGTGGGCCTTTTCCACGTCTTGCTCGGCGCGGCGGCGGACATTCTGCAGGTCGGCTGCTACGCGCAACGCCTGATCCTGAGCACCGGCCAGTTGCTCTTCGAGCACTTGTACACGAGCCGACAGGTCTTCGCCCGAATCCTGGGGAGCCTGATTGGCGTCTAGATTTTGCGTATCCTGCGTCTGTTCGTCAGCCATAGATTTCTCCTTTCAACTTCGTCCGCGAGCTCGACTCGCGCTTCTGCCCCGGTATATGGGGCCACGTTTTTCAGCTTCAAGGGCCGCGCGACGAATTAACCTTACAAAAAACAGCTGCATATCATTCCCGGCAGCGCTAAAAAATCACGCAATCCAAGCAAATCGAGCTAAGCCCGGGCATTGTCAGCTCGCGACAAAACACTGTATAAATAACCAGACCTAATGCCTGGGAGCGGCCTTATGCTGGTGCACCTGTCCGTACACAACTACGCCATCGTCGAACATCTCGACCTCGAACTCGACCGGGGCATGAGCGTGATTACCGGTGAAACCGGCGCTGGCAAATCGATCATGCTCGATGCCCTCGGGCTGACCCTTGGCGATCGTGCCGACAGCGGCGTGGTGCGCCCCGGGGCGGACAAGGCCGACATCCTGGCGACGTTCGACCTGGTCGATATTCCCGAAGCCAGCGCATGGCTGGCCGAACGGGACCTGGACACCGACAGCCTGTGCATCCTGCGCCGGGTCATCACCGCCGAAGGCCGCTCCCGAGGCTATATCAATGGCACCCCGTGCCCGCTGGGTGACCTGAAGGCACTCGGTGAGCTGCTGATCGATATTCACAGCCAGCACGAACACCAGTCCCTGCTCAAGACCGATACCCATCGCCGTCTGCTCGACGAATACGCCGGAGCCACCGACCTGGCCCGCCAGGTTCACCTGGCAGCCCAACGCTGGCGCCAGACCCGGCAGGAGCTGGACCGACTCGCCAATTCCGGCGACGAGCAACGCGCCCGCCACCAACTCTTGAGCTACCAGCTCGAAGAGCTGGAGAACCTGGCCCTGGGTGAAAACGAACTGGAGGAGCTGGAACAGGAACACAAGAACCTGACCAACGCCGAAGCACTGCTGGGCGTCTGCCGCCAGGTAGTCGAACAATGCAGCGAAAGCGACTCGGGCAATGTGCTCAGCGCATTGACGGCGAGCCTGAACCGGCTCTCCAGCGTCAGCAATTCGGTAGGCGCCCTGAGCGAGGCCAGCAACCTGCTGACCAGCGCACAGATCCAGGTCGAGGAAGCCGTCGGGGAACTGAACCGGTTCCTGGATCATTTCGATGCCGACCCCGCGCGCCTGCAATACCTGGAAGAACGCCTGGACACTATCTATACGCTTGCACGCAAGCACCGCGTCCAGCCAACCGAAGTCGTCGAACTGCAGCAACGCCTGCTGGAAGAACTGGAAACCCTGAACGCCAACGACGAATCCATCGAGCGACTCGCAGATGAGCTGGCTTCCTACGCGCGGCATTACCAGGAAAAGGCCAGGGAACTCAGCGAGCTGCGCCGCAAGGCCGCCACCGGCCTGGCCGGTGCCGTGGAGCAGGAAATCCAGCGCCTTGGCATGCCAGGCGGCCGATTTACCATCGAACTGCGCCCCAACGCCGGCGACGAGCTTCAGCCCAATGGCTTGGAACAAGTGGAGCTACTGGTCAGTGCCAACCCCGGGCAACCGCTCAAGGCCCTGGCAAAAGTGGCGTCCGGCGGTGAGTTGTCGCGCATCAGCCTGGCCATCCAGGTCATCACGGCGCAGACATCCCGTGTACCGACATTGGTCTTCGACGAAGTCGACGTGGGCATTGGCGGCCCGACAGCGGAGATCGTCGGTCAATTGCTGCGCAGGCTGGGTGAGCGCGGGCAGGTATTGACGGTGACTCACCTGCCTCAGGTCGCAGCCCAAGGCCATCAGCATTTGTTCGTGCACAAGGTGCGTGGCGAAGACGCGACTCGCACCGCCGTCTCCAAGCTCGACAAGAACGAGCGCGTGGAAGAAGTGGCACGGATGCTGGGAGGCATCGACCTGACCAAGGAATCCCTGGCTCATGCCAAAAAAATGGTGGTTGCGGCAAAAAGCTGAAAGCGCTGTAAAGCAAGAAGGCGACCCGAGGGTCGCCTTCTTTCGTTTTGCGGGCTTTCGCCTACGTGACGAACTTACTTGCGCTTGCGGACATGCAAGACGAGATGGTGATCGATCAAATCGAAGCCATACTCGTCAGCAATCGCCTTTTGCAGCTTTTCGATTTCAGGACTGACGAACTCGATTACCTCGCGAGTCTCTACATCCACCATGTGGTCATGGTGCTCCCCGTCCGCCAATTCGAAGACAGCATGACCGCCATCAAAATTATGACGAGCCACCAGTCCCGCCGCCTCGAATTGGGTCAATACACGGTAAACCGTGGCCAGACCGACGTCCTCGCCAGCTTCCATGAGCGCCTTGTAGACGTCTTCGGCACTCATGTGGCGTTGCTCGGCGGAATCGAGCATTTGCAGAATCTTGACCCTTGGCAGGGTCACTTTGAGGCCGGCTTTGCGTAGTTCGCTATTTTCAACCATGGTCAGCTTTCTCGCGATGCTGCTTCGCAGCTTCTCTTAATGCGGGTATGATCGGCGTTTACGTTGTCCCAGCCAAGATAGTGGAAGTCGCCCACCGATGCAAAACACCAAGCTCTTGCTAACCAGTTTCACCTTCGTGGGACTGCTCGCACTCGCCGGTTGTTCATTCCCCGGGGTTTACAAAATCGACATCCAGCAGGGCAATGTCGTCACGCAGGACATGATAGACCAGTTACGCCCGGGAATGACCCGTCGGCAAGTACGGTTTATCATGGGCAACCCCCTGCTGACCGACACGTTCCATGCCGATCGCTGGGATTACCTGTACAGCCTGCAGCCAGGCGGTGGTGAACGGCAACAGGAACGCATCAGCGTTATCTTCAATGCCAATGACCAACTTGTCAGCCTGTCGGGTGATTTCATGCCTGGTGTGAGCCGCGATGAGGCCATCATGGGCAAGGACAGCGGTACGACCGTCACCGACCCGACCCAGAATGCCGAACAGCCGAAACCGGAAAAACCGGCCAAGCCAGGTTCGTTGCTGGATCAGATCCAGAAGGATGTGGACAACGTCGAGACCGTACCTGTCCCGACGCCCGAGCCTCTGGACACCTCGCCGCAATAAATTGCGACAACAAAAAACCCGGCATGCCGGGTTTTTTATTGCCTGCAATTAGGCGCTGCTTACTGATCCGCCTGACGCGCCTGAGCAGCCTTGGCCGCTCGCAGACGACGAATTTCTTTCGGATCAGCCAGCAACGGTCGATAAATTTCGAGCCGATCACAAGCTTGCACCGCTTGCTGATCCGGATCGGCGACCACCTTGCCAAAAATACCGATCGGACACGCGCTCAAGTCCAGCTCCGGAAAATCCTCGGCAATACCCGACGCCAACAGCGCAGCGCGAACGCTGGTACCTTCGGGCACTGAACATGTGCGCAAGACCTGGCGGTCGACGCTGGCATGCACCACTTCAATTTCGATCAACGCTTGAGCTCGGCGTTCTGTTTGGCGCGTTGGCAGAACGCATCGACCAGCGTATTGGCCGCCTGGTTGAACAGCGGCCCCAAGGTCGCCCGCACGATTGGCCCCGCGTAGTCGAACGACAGATCCAGGCTGATCTTGCAGGCCTTTTCCCCGAGCGGCTTGAACACCCAGACACCATGGAGCTGATTGAACGGCCCCTCTTCGAGGTTCATTTCGATCGACTGCCCCGGCACCAAGGTGTTACGCGTGACGAAGTGCTGGCTCAATCCGCCCTTGGCCACATTGAGACTGGCGCGCATGTGGGTTTCGGAGCTTTCAAGTACCTCGGCGGACGAGCACCAAGGCAGGAACTCCGGATAACTCGCCACATCGTTGACCAGGTCGTACAGCGCCTGCGCCGGGTAGGGCAGCAAGGCCGAGCGTTGAATATGTGTCGTCATGTAAGCGTCACTTCCACAGCTGGGCGGCAAACACTACCAGGATGCCGATGGGCGCCACATAGCGCATCAAGAACAGACTCAAGGCGAACACCACCGGGCTGCGCAGCGACAGCTCATCACGCACCGCGTCACGCCCCATGATCCACCCTGCAAACACCACGAAACACAATCCACCCAAAGGCAGCATGATCCGCGACGTGAAGAAATCAATCACTCCGAAGAAATCCAGCCCTCCGGTCGCTCCCCACTGATAGAGGTGGAACAGACCGCCTTCGTTCACGAAAAACTTTGCCTGCTTCCATATATTGAAGGAAAACACCGTACCCAATCCCACGAACCAGCAGGTGAAGGCCAGCCAGAAAGTGACCCAGGCGCGGCTCAGGCGGGTACGTTCAACCAGATAAGCGACCATCGGTTCGAGCAAGGAAATGGCCGAACTCCAGGCAGCGACTGCCACCAGGACAAAAAACACCACGCCCATGACCTGGCCGAACGGCATGCTACCGAAGGCGAAAGGCAGGCTGACGAACATCAGCCCCGGCCCTTCACTGGGGTTCAGGCCTGCGGCGAAGACAATCGGGAACAACGCCACCCCTGCGAGCAGCGATACAAAGGTATCCAGCAACGCAACGCCGAAGACAGTCCTGGTCAGCGAGGCGTTCTTGGGCATGTAGGCGCCATAGATCATGATCGAGCCGACGCCAACGCTCAGGGAGAAAAACGCATGCCCCATGGCCGGCAGCAGCCCGTCCATGACTTTCTCCGGCTGGAAGTCGAACATGAAATGCACGCCCTCCATGAAATGTCCGGTGGTCATGCTGTAGCCCAGCAGCACCAGGATCATCACGAACAGCAGCGGCATCATGATCCGCAGGCTGCGCTCAAGCCCGGCGACCACGCCTCGGGCGATCACTACGGCCGAGAGCACCATGAACAGCGTGTGCCACAGTGTCAGCCTCCAAGGGTCGGCGATCACGTTGCCGAAGTAGGCGCCGACCTGATCGGGCGTCGCCCCCTGGAAATCTCCCCGGCCCATATCGATGATGTAATCCAGGGACCAGCCGCCAACCACACTGTAGAAAGAAAGAATCAACAGTGCCGTGACCATTCCGGCGAACGCTCCCCACGACCACCTGGCCGAATGGCCCGCCTCCGTCGCCAGCACCTTCAAGGCATTGGCCGGGCTTTGCCGGGCGCGACGACCGATCAGTGTTTCGGCCAACATGACCGGCGCACCGATCAGGGCGATGCATGCCAGGAACATCAATACGAAGGCACCGCCGCCGTAGACGCCGACCATGTACGGAAACTTCCAGATACTACCCAGCCCCACGGCCGAACCGGTCGCAGCGAATATGAAGACCCAGCGGCTAGCCCAACTGCCGTGGACAGAAACCTTGTCTGTCGACATCGTGATCACGCCCAAGCGTTCAAAAAAGAGGCCGCATTGTCCGGGATTCATTCAACCTGCTCAAGCATGCTGCTTCACCGTAGCCGACACGCACGCAACTGCCTATAATGCCGCCCCTATGGCTAAACAGAAGAAACACCCCACAGGGACCATCGCGCAAAACAAAAAGGCGCGACACGATTACTTCATCGAACAGCGTTTCGAGGCTGGCATGGTCCTGGCCGGCTGGGAAGTAAAAAGCTTGCGTGCCGGCAAGGCGCAACTGGTCGACAGTTACGTCCTGCTCAAGGACGGCGAAGCCTGGCTGCTGGGCAGCCACATCACGCCGCTGACCACCGCCAGCACCCACGTCATTGCCGATCCTGTGCGCTCGCGCAAACTGCTGCTCAACAAGCGGGAGCTGGAGAAGCTCTTCGCCTCCGTGCAGCAGAAGGGTTATGCCTGCGTCTGTACCTCGCTGTACTGGAGCAAGCATTTGATCAAGTGCGAAATTGCACTGGGCAAGGGCAAGAAGGAATACGACAAGCGCGACACCGAGCGCGAACGCGATGCCGGGCGCGAGTTGCAGCGCGCGGTGCGTAACAAGGGCAAGGAAGACTAGCCCGACCGCGAGCCACTGTGGGAGCGAGCTTGCTCGCGATGGCATCGGCATATCTTGCATTGATGTGTCAGACAGACCGCCATCGCGAGCAAGCTCGCTCCCACACGATCCGCAACAGGGCTACATCCCCTTGCGCCGCTCCGCCCGGGCAACCCGCTGCACTTCCTGACGCACCTCTTCCAGCACCTCCTGCACATACAGGATATGTCGGCTGGAAACCTCCCGCGCCAACTCGGCGTGACCATCCATGATGGCTTGATACAACTCCCGATGCTGACTGATCAGCATGTCGCGGGTCTCGCTGCGCTGTTTGTACATGCCGCCGATATTGGTCACCACGTTGCGCTTGAGCAGGTCGAACAAGCCGCGAATGGTGTGCAGCAAAACCGCGTTATGACTGGCCTCGGCGATCGCCAGGTGAAAGCGCGCATCCGCCGCGCCCTCCTCCGCCCGACTCACCTGTTCGTGACGCGAGTAACAATCCTGCAACTCATCGAACGCCGCTGTCAGCCGCTCGCGATCGACCTCGGTAGCCCGCAATGCTGCGTAATAAGCGCAGGACGCCTCCAAGGTATGCCGGAACTCCAATAGATCACGCTGTGCTTCGGGATTGCTTTCCAGGAGCTGAAGCAGCGGATCACTGAACGTCGAGCCCAACGACTCCACCACATAGTTGCCGCCGCCCTGACGACTGATCAGCAAACCCTTGGCCGTCAGCTTCTGGATCGCCTCACGCAACGAAGGGCGTGACACACCGAACTGCTCGGCCAGGGTCCGTTCGGCCGGCAATCGCTCGCCGGACTTCAACGTGCCCTCGAGGATCATGCCTTCAAGCCGCTCGACAATATCGTCAGACAAACGGCGCTGACGAATCTGATCAAACCCCATAACTCGATTCTCCACGGTCCCGACGGCTCGCCGGGCTCTCTATTCTGGCCCATCCGGGCCTGGTCCACACCCAACAAAAAATATTAATGCCAGCAGATCAGATGTCATCTGCACCGCTTATTCGACGAAAGTTTCAAAGCGGCAAATTGACACACGACGACCAAGGCTTTTACCCTAGCCGACAGCGCTTGTAAATTGGTATTACCAATTACCCAAAACCGCTGACCAGTGCCTGACCAACAACAATTAGGGGCTCACCCAATATGCAAACCTGGCAACAGCTTTACAGCCCGCTCGGCAGCCTAGGCTTGTCCGCACTCGCGGCCGTCATTCCCATCGTGTTTTTCTTCCTCGCCCTGGCGGTGTTTCGCCTCAAGGGGCACGTGGCGGGCAGCATCACCCTGGCCTTGGCGATTGCCGTCGCGATCTTCGCTTTCCAGATGCCGGCCGACATGGCGTTTGCCGCCGCCGGCTATGGCTTTGCCTATGGTCTTTGGCCGATTGCCTGGATCATCGTCGCCGCCGTGTTTCTCTACAAACTGACCGTCAAGAGCGGCCAGTTCGAAATCATCCGCAGCTCGGTGCTGTCGATTACCGATGACCAACGCCTGCAAGTGTTGCTGATCGGCTTCTGCTTCGGCGCATTCCTGGAAGGTGCCGCCGGTTTCGGCGCTCCCGTCGCGATTACCGCCGCGCTGCTGGTCGGCCTGGGTTTCAACCCGCTCTACGCCGCCGGCCTGTGCCTGATCGCCAACACCGCTCCGGTAGCCTTCGGCGCACTGGGTATTCCGATTATCGTTGCGGGCCAGGTCACCGGGATCGACGCTTTCAAGATCGGCGCCATGACCGGTCGCCAGCTGCCGTTGCTGTCGCTGTTCGTGCCGTTCTGGCTGGTGTTCATGATGGATGGGCTGCGCGGTGTGCGGGAAACCTGGCCGGCCGCCCTGGTAGCGGGCTTGAGTTTCGCCATCACCCAGTACTTCACTTCGAACTTCATCGGCCCGGAACTGCCGGACATCACGTCGGCCCTGGCCAGCCTGGTATCCCTGACGCTGTTCCTGAAAATCTGGCAGCCCAAGCGTACCGCCGGCGCCCAGATTGCCGGTGCAACCTCCAGCGCAGCGATCTCCGCCAGCGTCGGCGGTTTCGGCCAGCCGCGCAGCACCGTGGCTTCGCCCTACAGCCTGGGGGAAATCATCAAGGCCTGGTCACCGTTCCTGATCCTGACCGTGCTGGTGACCATCTGGACCCTGAAGCCCTTCAAGGCGATGTTCGCCGCCGGTGGCTCGATGTATGGCTGGGTGTTCAACTTCGCGATCCCGCACCTGGATCAACTGGTCATCAAGGTCGCCCCTATCGTGATCAACCCCACGGCGATTCCGGCGGTGTTCAAGCTCGATCCGATTTCGGCCACCGGCACGGCGATTTTCTTCTCGGCACTCATTTCGATGATCGTCTTGAAGATCAACTTCAGAACTGGTCTTACCACTTTGAAGGAGACCTTCTACGAACTGCGCTGGCCTATTCTGTCCATCGGCATGGTGCTGGCGTTCGCCTTCGTCACCAACTTCTCGGGCATGTCATCAACCATGGCCCTGGTATTGGCCGGAACTGGCGCAGCGTTCCCGTTCTTCTCGCCATTCCTCGGTTGGCTGGGCGTGTTCCTGACCGGCTCCGATACCTCGTCCAACGCCCTGTTCGGCTCGCTGCAAGCGACAACCGCGCACCAGATCGGTGTCAACGACACATTGCTCGTGGCAGCCAATACCAGTGGCGGCGTCACCGGCAAAATGATTTCGCCGCAATCGATCGCCGTAGCCTGCGCGGCAACCGGCCTGGTGGGCAAGGAATCGGATCTGTTCCGTTTCACCCTGAAACACAGCCTATTCTTTGCAACGATCGTCGGCTTGATCACGTTGGCCCAGGCCTACTGGTTCACCGGCATGCTGGTTCACTGAGTACTACACGAAACATTAAAAAACCCGACGCTGAAACGTGATTCGGCGTCCGCTATTCACCACCGGGTCTGCAAGGCTGCTGAAAGATTTCCTCTCTATATTCAGCAGCCTCAGCAGACGGATAACCGGGACCACCCGGAGACACGCCTGATGAGCGAGCTTTTTTACAACGCCGTGCCGAACGCGACCCGAGTCGCCCCGCCATTGCCTGAGCCGCGCCAGTATCCCAGCGAGAAACCCCGACGGGTCTATCTGTTCGGAACCTGCGTGGTGGATCTGTTCTACCCCGAAGCCGGGATGGACGCGATTCATCTGCTTGAGCGCGAAGGCATCCAGGTCGACTACCCGCAAGGCCAGACGTGCTGCGGGCAACCGGCCTACACCTCGGGGTATACCGAGCAGGCGCGGACGGTGGCGCGGGCGCAACTGGCCCTGTTTGCCGGGGATTATCCGGTGGTCGTGCCATCGGGCTCGTGTGCCGGCATGCTGCGTGAACATTACGCCGACCTGTTCAAGGACGAGCCGCAAATGCTCAAACAGGTCCAGGCCCTGGCCGCCAGGACCTATGAGCTGGCCGAGTTCCTGCTGTTCGTGTGCAAGGTGCGGTTGAATGACAGTGGCGCGCCGGTGAAGGTCGCGCTGCATACGTCCTGCTCGGCACGACGGGAAATGAATACGCACCTGCATGGTCGTGCGTTGTTGGCACAGCTGCGCAACGTGGAACGGGTTGACCACAGTCACGAAAGTGAATGCTGCGGTTTTGGTGGGACGTTCAGCGTTCGCATGCCGGATATTTCCGGCGCGATGGTGGCCGACAAGACCCGCGCGCTGAAGGAATCCGGCGCGCATCAGGTGGTCAGTGCCGACTGCGGTTGCCTGATGAACATCAACGGCGCGCTGGAAAAACAGCGCGAAGCGCTACGCGGCCAGCATCTGGCGAGCTTCCTCTGGCAGCGTACCGGAGGTGTCGCATGAGTACGCCGACGCTGATTCCGACCGTTGCAGTGCAGGAAGATTTTCGCGCCCGAGCCCACAAGGCGTTGGACGACACGCAACTGCGAAACAACTTTCGCAGCGCGATGGATTCACTGATGACAAAACGGGCAACGTCCTTCAGCGATGCCCACGAAAGAGAACACCTGCGGGTGCTGGGCAATGCTGTCCGCGCCCGCGCGTTATCCAAGCTGCCCGACCTGCTCGAGCAACTTGAAGCCAACCTGACCCGCAACGGTGTGAACGTGCACTGGGCGGAAACGGTGGACGAGGCCAATGGCATCGTCCTCTCGATCATCCGCGCTCACGAGGCGCGGCAAGTGATCAAGGGCAAATCGATGGTCAGCGAAGAGATGGAGATGAACCATTTCCTCGAGGCTCGGGACATTGAATGTCTCGAATCCGATATGGGGGAATACATCGTCCAGCTCGACCACGAGAAGCCTTCACACATAATCATGCCGGCAATCCACAAGAATGCCGGTCAGGTCGCGTCCTTGTTCCATGACAAACTTGGCGTGGAGTACACCAAGGACGTCGACCAACTCATTCAGATCGGTCGCAAGGTCTTGCGGCAGAAATTCTTCGAAGCCGACGTCGGCGTTTCCGGTGTCAACTTCGCCGTCGCCGAAACCGGCACGCTGCTGCTGGTGGAAAACGAAGGCAACGGGCGGATGTCGACCACGGTGCCGCCGGTGCACATTGCCGTGACCGGCATTGAAAAAGTCGTGGAGAACCTGCGGGACGTCGTGCCGCTGCTCTCGCTGCTGACCCGCTCTGCCCTTGGTCAGCCGATCACCACCTACGTCAACATGATCTCCGGCCCGCGCAAGGCAAACGAACTGGACGGGCCGCAGGAAGTTCACCTGGTCCTGCTCGACAACGGTCGCAGCCAGGCGTTTGCCGACAGTGAGCTGCGCCAGACCCTGAACTGCATTCGCTGCGGCGCCTGTATGAACCATTGCCCGGTCTACACCCGAATCGGTGGCCATGCCTACGGCGAGGTTTACCCGGGACCTATCGGAAAAATCATCACGCCGCACATGGTCGGCCTGGCCAAAGTGCCGGATCACCCGAGCGCGTCTTCGCTGTGCGGTGCCTGCGGCGAAGTGTGCCCGGTGAAGATTCCGATCCCGGCCCTGCTACGACGGCTGCGAGAAGAAAACGTCAAGGCGCCGGACAGCCCCAACCCGGTCATGCGCGGCCAGGGCAGCAAGTATTCGGCCAAGGAGCGCTTCATCTGGAATGCCTGGGCCCGGCTCAACAGCTCGCCACGGCTGTACCGGCTGTTCGCTTTCCTCGCCACGCGCCTGCGCGGCCTGACACCGCAGAACGTCGGCCCCTGGACCCAGAACCACAGCGCCCCGAAACCCGCCGCCCGCTCGTTGCATGACCTGGCCCGCGACCACCTGACCCCGCAGGGAGACCGCCGATGAGCGCCAAGGGAAATATCCTCGCCAAGCTGCGTAAAAGCCTGACCGGCACCACGCCCGTTGCCGACAACTACGACGTCGAACTGGTGACACAGACCTACCGCTACGCGCCCGAGGAACGCATTCCACAATTGCGCAAGCTGATGGAAGCGGTGCACACCGAAATTCACCTGACGTCCGGCGAAGCCTGGCCGACGCTGCTGGCGCAACTGCTGCGCGACCGGCAACTGCCGAGCCTGCTGATCGCACCGACAACGCCCCACGGGCAAAAAATCGTACGGTTCTGGGCGAACAATCCTGGCCTTCCTGCGCTCAAGGCCTACGATCGGCCGGTGGAGGAATGGAAAGCCGAGCTGTTCAACGATACGCCTGCCAGCCTGACCGGCACCCTCGGAGCCATCGCCGCAACCGGTAGCCTGATTCTCTGGCCTACGCGGGAGGAACCGCGCCTGATGAGCCTCGTCCCGCCGGTGCACTTCGCCTTGCTCAAGGCCAGCGAAATCCGTGACAACTTTTATGAAGTGCAGCAGGAATTCGAATGGGCCCAAGGCATGCCGACCAACGCCCTGTTGGTGTCGGGCCCGTCAAAGACCGCCGACATCGAGCAGGTCCTGGCCTACGGCGCCCATGGACCAAAGGATCTGGTGGTGCTGATTCTGGAGGACCAATGACGCTTCCGGCCCCTTTCCTGCGCGACGTATACCAACTGATCCCGGAGAAACGACGCTTCGACGACCCGTTGTCGACCCTGGCCTTCGGCACCGATGCGAGCTTTTATCGGCTGATTCCGAAACTGGTGGTACGCGTCGAAAGCGAAGACGAAGTCATCGCCCTGCTGCAGCTGGCCCAGCGCGACCGGGTTCCGGTGACCTTCCGTGCGGCCGGCACCAGCCTGTCCGGCCAAGCCATCAGCGACTCAGTGCTGATTGTGCTCGGGGACAACTGGAACGGCCGGGAAATTCGCGAGCAAGGCACACAGATCCGTTTGCAACCCGGCGTGATCGGCGCCCAGGCCAACGCCTGGCTGGCCCCGTTCGGGCGCAAGATCGGCCCGGATCCGGCGTCGATCAACGCCTGCAAGATTGGCGGCATCGTCGCCAACAACGCCAGCGGCATGTGCTGCGGCACGGCGCAGAACACCTATCACACCCTGGCCGGCATTCGCCTGGTACTCGCCGATGGCACGCGCCTGGACACCGAAGACGCCGCCAGCGTGGCGGCATTCAGGGCGAGCCACGGCGAACTGCTGGAGCAGCTGGCAACCCTTGGCCACGAGACCCGCGCCAACACGGAGCTCGCCGCCCGAATTCGCCACAAATACCGTCTGAAAAATACCACCGGCCTGTCGCTCAATGCCCTGGTGGATTTCGACGAGCCGGTGGATATCCTCAGCCATCTGCTGGTGGGCTCTGAAGGCACCTTGGGATTCATCAGCGCGGTGACCTACAACACCGTTATCGACCACCCGAACAAAGCCTCGGCACTGATCGTGTTTCCGGATGTGGAGACCTGCTGCAACGCCGTGACCGTACTGAAAAGCCAGCCGGTCTCCGCCGTTGAGCTGCTGGACCGCCGCAGCCTGCGCTCAGTGCAGGACAAGCCGGGCATGCCGGATTTCGTACAGCACCTGTCGAACAATGCCTGCGCGCTGCTGATCGAATCCCGCGCCGCTTCGTCATCGTTACTACAGGAACAACTGACCCGGATCATGGCTTCTCTGGCGGCTTTCCCGGTGGAAAGGCAAGTCGACTTCACCGAGGACCCGCGAGAAAACGCCCGCCTGTGGGCCATCCGCAAAGACACCTTCCCCGCCGTAGGCGCGGTGCGCAAGACCGGAACCACGGTCATCATCGAAGACGTGACCTTCCCGGTCGAGCAACTGGCCGCTGGCGTGAATCGCCTGATCGCCCTGTTCGACAAACATCACTACGACGAAGCGATCCTTTTCGGACACGCACTGGAAGGCAATCTGCACTTTGTCTTCACCCAAGGCTTCAACAGCACTGAAGAAGTCGCACGCTACCAGGCGTTCATGGATGACGTAGCGCAACTGGTGGCGGTGGAATTCGGCGGCTCGCTGAAAGCCGAACACGGCACCGGCCGCAACATGGCACCGTTCGTTGAGTTGGAATGGGGCACTGATGCCTATCAATTGATGTGGCAGCTCAAGCGCTTGCTCGACCCCAACGGCATCCTCAACCCGGACGTCGTGCTCAGCGAGGACCCGCAGATCCACCTCAAGCACCTCAAG
This sequence comes from Pseudomonas sp. Z1-29, assembly GCF_051131995.1. Lineage (NCBI taxonomy): Bacteria > Pseudomonadati > Pseudomonadota > Gammaproteobacteria > Pseudomonadales > Pseudomonadaceae > Pseudomonas > Pseudomonas sp. Z1-29. The sequence goes on from NZ_CP071645.1 coordinate 5,171,807, forward strand.
CCATTGCCGGCAGCTGATGAGATTGTCGACAAGTGCATCGAGTGCGGCTTCTGCGAGCCGGTGTGTCCCTCCAAGGACCTGACCTTGAGCCCGCGCCAGCGCATCGTGATCTGGCGCGACATTCAAGCGAAAAAGCGCGCCGGTATCGATACCTCCGAGCTGGAAACGGCCTATCAATACCAGGGCATCGATACCTGTGCCGCCACGGGCCTTTGCGCCCAACGCTGTCCTGTAGGCATCAACACCGGCGAACTGGTGAAAAAACTCCGCAGCCGCACTGCGACGCGTACGAAAACCGCAGATTGGCTTGCGGGCAATTTCGCCACTGCGCTGCAAGGGGCGCGCTTTACCCTGCACGTCGCCAACGGTGCGCGAATGATGTTGGGAGCGCCGCGCCTGGCACGCTTTTCCGCCGGGCTGACGCGGCTGTCCAAAGGACAGGTCCCGCAATGGACCAACGCCATGCCGCAGCCGGAAAGGGCGATTCGGTTCAGCCCCAGCGTGTCGGACGAACGACCGAGGGTGGTTTATCTGGCGGCCTGCGTGTCGCGGGTCATGGGCCCGGCGGCGGGGGACAAAGAACAGATGTCGTTGCACGACAAGACCCGCGGGCTGCTGGAAAAAGCCGGTTACCAAGTCGTTTTCCCGGACAACGTAGACAGCCTCTGCTGCGGCCAACCCTTTGCATCCAAAGGCTACGCCGAACAGGCCGAGCACAAGCGCCAGGAACTGATCGGCGCGCTGCTGCACGCCAGCCGCGGCGGGCTCGACCCGATCTATTGCGATACCAGCCCATGTACCCTGCGCCTGGTTCAAGACTTGGGTGACGTACGCCTGGACCTGTACGACCCGGTGCGTTTCATTCGCACGCACCTGATGGATCGCCTCGACTTCATTCCCCAGGAGGCGCCCATTGCGGTGCACGTCACCTGCAGCACGCAGCACCTTGGCGAGAGCCAGGCGTTGATCGATCTGGCGCGCAGGTGCAGCAAAAACGTGGTCATTCCGGAAGGCATCCATTGCTGCGGATTTGCCGGGGACAAAGGCTTCACCACGCCGGAACTGAACGCCCACTCGTTGCGCACGCTCAAAGGCGCGGTAGAGCATTGCAGCGAAGGGATCTCCACCAGCCGGACCTGTGAGATCGGTCTTACGCAACACGGTGCGATTGATTACCACGGGCTGGTTTATCTGGTCGACCGAGTGACACGGGCCAGGGCGATGTGAAAAAAATAGAACCCTGACGAACAACGGCAGTCCATTGATCAGGTCCCGCAAACGCGGGACTTCCTCAACAGGTAGCCGCCCTGATGGCCAGCAAATGCTGCCCTTGGGTCAAGGAGAGACATATGAAACGCTCTGTGCTGTTAGGTCTGTTTGTCACTGCTTCGATGCTGGCATCACCCTCGTTTGCTGCCGGCGATTCGGACAGTCTCTGCGCCACCAACATCAAAACCATTGAGAATGCCAAGACCCAGTACCAAGGCTCGGATTCGCAAAGCCAGATCGAGGCGAGCCTTCAGCAAGCGAAGGCCCATCAAGCCTTGAAAACCAAGGAAGGCACCGAGAAATGCATCTCTGAAACCACCCAGACCATCCAAGAGATGCAGAAGACCAACAAAGACGGTAAAAACTCCTGAATGCAGTGGGCCAACCTTCGGGTTGGCCCCTGATGCGTTTTGGCGTACACTACGCAGGCCTGTCGCTCTACAGATTCACAGAGCGCCAGGTTCGGGGCCGTTTAGGATTCGACGCCGGTTGCGAAACTTTAGGTGCATGCCGAGTTGGTAACAGAACTCGTAAATCCACTGTTGCAACTTCCTATAGTTGCCAATGACGAAACCTACGGGGAATACGCTCTCGCTGCGTAAGCAGCCTTAGCCCTTCCCTTCTGGTACCTTCGGGTCCAGCAATCACCAGGGGATGTCCGTAAACCCAAAGTGATTGTCATATAGAACGGAATCGCCGTGCAGTACGTTGTGGACGAAGCGGCTAAAACTTACACAACTCGCCCAAAGCACCCTGCCCGTCGGGTCGCTGAGGGTTAACTCAATAGACACGGCTACGCATGTAGTACCGACAGCGGAGTACTGGCGGACGGGGGTTCAAATCCCCCCGGCTCCACCAAATAAGTTATATAAATCAGGCACTTAGCGTCTAACGCAAGTGCCTTTTTTGTGTCTGAATGGGTGGTTTTGGCTCGGTTATGCCAGCTTTATGACAGCCCGACAGTGACGGTCGCGAGCAGTCCGGGCCTCGCCCAGCGTAACTGGCGGACCATTGAATGACTGCTACGCTCCAATGCAGGTACGGCCCCAGTTCATCCAATCGAACCGACGCTCGCTGCGCAGCAAGAGTGGGCCGTACCTTCCCGTAAAGCGTGAAAGCGTGCGCCAATGACAAAATTACTCGTTCAACCCCGAATCCTTAGGTCCTCTCAAGCGCCTCCTTATCTGGGTATGTGCCGGGCTGAGTTCAATAAGACAGTGCGGCCAAACGTTCGGGAATTCCCGATCGGCAAACGGGGCGTCGGCTTTGATCGTGTGGAGCTTGATGCCTGGGCCGATGCGTACATTGCCGCCAACGCTATCGAAAAACATCCACCGACCTACACGACAACGCAACTGCCGGGCACCGTTGCGCAACCAATCTCGCGAGCGCAGCCCGGAGCGGCCCATTGGAAAACGGCACCCACTCACACAACCAAGGAAGAATTTGAAAGAGTGATAGAGATGATCTTGGGCAAACGAAAACGGAAGCTCTAATCAAGGTTAGAAGCATGCGTGGCCATGGGGGTTGCCGATGGATGATGAGTGTGAAGTCGTATACGTAGCAGGCCTAGGGAAAATGCTCGGGCGAACCGAGGCTTCTGTGCGGGAGGGTATCCGCCGCGGCGTGGATTGGTTGCCGAAGGGATTCAAGATGGGCGCCAGGCATTGCTGGCTCAAGGATGACGTGCGGGAGTTCCTGCGCGCCTGCCGGGATGGCGAGAACAAGACGCCGGAAGTGGGCAGGAAGCGCCGGCCGCCGCCGACGCTCGTAACTCTTCGCTGAAGAGAGAGCAGCCCATGCCAACCAGAGCCGGAACAGACAGCATCGATCGCTTCATGCGCCTTGACGAGGTACTTCACGTTACCGGCCTCGGCCGCAACACGGTTTATCGCCGCATCAGGGAAGGCACCTTCCCAAAACAGCTTAGGATAGGCCCCAATTCGGTTGCGTGGCGTCAGTCAGAGATCGCTGAATGGATGGATTCGCTCACGCCGAATGAAGATCATGCCCGGTGATGACTGCAGCCTGCTAGCTAAAAGGAGCGCACTATCTTGACGCTGATATCAATCACGGAAGCCGCGGCTCTATTGGGCATCGGTCGCACCACTGCCTATCGTCTTGCTAAGGAAGGCCGCATCCCCTGCGTACGAAGCTTTGGGCCATTAAGGGTTCACGCAGAAAGACTACAAGCTTTGGTTGATGCGGAAGCTGAAGCAAGCGTGACTTCCGCCCGACGCTCAAATTGCAACGCTGCCCCCAGCATTGCAAATCAAGCAGGAGCAAGAGGATCAAAGTCTCCAGCCCAACTCACCCAAGAACTCGACGAGCTGCTCCAGGCCAGACCGAAGAATCCGAACCTTTGATCAACCCCAGACGAATCACGAGCCAGAAAGGAGAGTGAGGATTCCGAAGAGTTCAGCTGCAACACTGCTAAGGATGGTATTAAAACCTCGCGCCCCCGGCGTTTTGCCGACCTATCGGCCCCGCCTCAGACTGCTACGCTGATTCCATTGCCAAAGGAATCGTCACGTGCCGAATTCAGACCTGCTCCCTTCCCTGCTTTACAAAATCAACGAAAACCAGCTGGCGCTCGAAGCGGCCATCTTGGAACTGTCCAACTGGGTCGAGCAGCATGGCTCGCCCGAAGTCGCCGACAACGTGCGCGGCGCCCTAGACACCATTGACCAGAACGAGGAGTTCATCAAGCTGACGCTCGCTGTGCTGATGGCGCCAGAGTGAAATAGCGCTGCTCGTCGGCTCAACCTCGCCTGCGCCTACCGCCTCGATTACTGTATATCCAAACAGTATTAAGCAAGCGAACCCCAATCATGAACGTTGAGCAGGCCAAGGCGCTGAGGATCCAGCGATGGCGCGACACCCTTGATGATCACGACTTCAGAATGCGCAACCCAGAGGCGCACCGGTCCTGCCTGCTTGAAACAAGTGCACGGTTAGCCGAGGAACGGCTGATTGATCGAATGGAACAGTTCGAGATGGATGAAATGGCGAACGCTGCGTACTGGCTCGCTGTCGAGGATCTGCACGCACAGCCCGTTATATTCAGGCCTTCATATGGATATGACGTGGTCCCGAAGGGCGGCGCACCGCGGCTTGGGACAATCTTTCATTCGATATTGACGCTCGATGCCAGCCGAGACGACCCGCGGCGCCCATACGACGGTCAAGTGTATCGGGACGAGGAAGGGCTTGCGTTGCGATACAGCTACGCCAGCACCACGGGCCGCATCGAAGGGCTGACCCTGACGCTGGATGACGGCCGGCAATTTGACCTGATCGAAACTCAGAGAATGGTTTCGGGAGTGGTATATCAGCCCATAGAAGATCCGGACGTGTACCGCTGGATGCTGGACGTCCTGCAGGTGGCCAAGGAGAACAAGCAGCTCGATATCATGCAGAAAATACGGCCCTTCTTCGAGCTGGCAAGGTTTGCCGCATGCCTGTCATGTAACGACCGGTTCGGCCGGCGGGAGGACTGCGAGACTTGCAGCGGCTTAGGCTTCATCGAGAAACCCGTCCATCTGGGAAAACTTCCAGTGCAATGCCAAGGTCAACCGAGCACGGCCAGCGAACCAGGTGAAGAACATGTGCGGCGGAGTTGAAGCAGCGGACAAGAATCGGGCGTATGAGCGGGTCAAGGTGTATTTCCCGAATCCCAAGGCAGCGTTTCCCGTGGTGCTTGAGGACGGGACGGACCTTGGATGGGTGCGGTGGGGCCGGCGCCGTGAGGAGAAAGGCACAGGCCCATCAGGGGGATGGGCGAAGCTGGAGACGGTGGAACGTGGCGGATGGGAGAAGTATCAGCCACAGCGGGCCCTGGGCCTGGTGCAACGATACATGGAGAAGGACGGCGAGCGTGTATCCCACTGGTTCGATATGAACGAAGGCTATGCCCTGGAGTGCCTGGTGCTGGGCGAGAAGGAAAACCGGCGCGTGTATGTGGTCACCACCTCCCCTCCCACAGAGTTCGCCTGGATACATGACCGGTGGCCGATGATAGGCCGGCTCCCCGGTCCTATCACTGACCCAGCGCCTTGACATACGCCTGGCACGCCTGCAGCGCGATCAACCCCCGGTCGCCGGCGTCGGTGATGGCGATAATTCTTTGAGCATGCGCTGGGTCAAGTTGGGCTCTTGTTCTTCCATGACCCATGCCGCCGGCGCCGGCGGTGGCAGGCACTGCGCTGCAACTGGCTGGATCCTGGTCGAGGAGGACTGACAGCCGTACATCAGCAGTAGCGAGGCGATCGCGAAGGCGATCTTGATCACGTTGGGCATTGGTCAGTTCCTGATAGTGTGTTTGCTCGCTGACGGATAGTTGCTTTTCCAGAGCCAGGCGCTTGCCCTGCTCTGCCTGGACCTGGTCCGCGGCAGCGCTACTGATCTTTGCCAGGTCGTCCTTATGCAGGCCGGCCTGCTTTGCAAGCTGCCCGCTATACCGCCAGTCCTGCACCGTCCATGTCGCGCCGATCGCCAGGATCAGCGCCACGGCCACGCCGGCGATCAAAAGCTTCAGGCTGGCGGGGCTCATGTCAAAACCTCCAGCGCCCGCTCATACAGAGAGCGACGTTCTTCCGCGCCGTTCTGGCCGCCATTGATCCTGCGAGTGATCTTGTCGAAGGCGCCAGCATCCGCAAGACCATTCAGCCCACGCGTAGACCAGAACCATGCCGCCGACTTGCTGGCCCACTCCGGCAGTTCCAGAAGCTCTGGCTGGTTTATCAGGTCCAGGCCCAGGGACTCGCCGCACTCGGCGTAGTTGGCTCGGCCTGTGATCTGGATCAGTCCACGCCCCCGGAACTTAAAGCCGTCCCCCTTCTCCGTGTTGCCAAGATCTTCCCTGCCCTCATAGCGGACCTGCGCTGGTGTTGGCCCCCACAGCTCACGCACGTAACGCAGATGGCCGGACTCGTGGCCGATCTGGGCAATAAATGCAGCAACGCGTTGCACGCCAACAATCTGGTATCGCCCCATGGCTGTGTTGAGGGCCGGCGCAAAAACGCCGGCTTTGGTGCCGGCGTTCGGAAGGACTTGCAGCAGCTGCTGCGCGGTAACAGGCATGGCTTTCTCCGAGCATAAAAAAACCCGCCGTAGCGGGTTATGTGACTGTTGACGCCTAAGCAGCCGCGGCTACCTTGGGCTTAATTCTTTCTTGAATTGAATGACGCATTCTTTCGATGGGCGCCTCTACTACGTAATGCAGCAGAGCTCCAAATACGACTGCCAACCCGACACCTACAAGCATCCATCCAAAACTATCGGGATGCGCAGAGCTGAGCGTCACATAGAAATACCAGTGGACCAAGTAAATGGAGAAGCTCCACGCCCCGAGCTTATTCATAATCGCGGACTGGAGTATCGCGCCAATCACCCCTTTGCCGTCAGCAAGGGCAACGATGAACAACCCCCAAAACAGGCTCAAATATACGAACTTGTTTTGAAGCCATTTATCCATGGGCATATCGAAAAGAACATTCCGCATGAACGGACTTGACAATACCATCAGGCAGATAACAGCGACACCTACAAAATCCGCCAATGCTGGCTTCACTGATTCTCGATAGTACTCAAAAGACACAGCGAAATAACAGCCCAGGGTGAAGCTCGATAGATACCATCTAGTGGAAATGCTATTTTCAGTAGTCGCCCAGTAGGGCCAAAATCCCTGCTGCAAAGCAATCAAAATCACCGCCAAGGAAAGAGTTGCCGCATGACCGCCAAACGCCTTAGCCCTTACCAGACCAAATGCAACGACAGGCAGAACCACATAGAACTTAAACTCAACAGGAATAGTCCACAAATGCGCAAATCCTTGCGTTAATAGGATCGCATTCTTTGCATCCGTTCCAGTGACTATATTTGCGGTGCCGAGAAAGTAATACAGACACACCACTATTGCAAACAGCGGCATGATCCTCAAAACCCTACCCAACCCGTATACCAAAATCGCATAAAACGAGAAACCAGTCCTCTCAAATTTGCTTGTCAACAAAAAAGCACTTAGCACGAAGAATAGCCAAACGCCGATTTTCCCAGTTCCAGCTAGCGGCATATAAGTTGAGCTGAAAAACATCGCAGCCGCATGAACACACAGCACGATAATACAAGCAAACCCTCTGATCCCATCTGCGCCAGCGTAACGAATACTATCGTTCATGATGCCCTCACATTTCGTGAAAACATTGAAGCACTTGCGCAGAAGAGATCCAAGAAGTTTTTCAGAGTTCAGCGTCGAATATCACAACGGATTTGTCGGATCGTGCAGCCATTCTGCCGGCCCCGGCGGCCGCGATCTTCAGCAATGCCGAGGAATACCCCGGCGTCCAGGTTGGGGTACCCACGACATTTACTGTTGCAAAAGCCCCAGCCATTGAGATGGTGGGAAGCCTAGCCATACTGACCGGGTAAGGGATAGTAGAGTAAGCGGTCTCACCAGCCGCTCCTGCGTATCCTGTCACCCCTAGGGAATCGATACTGATCGGATGCCCTAGGATAAAGCAGTAGCGCTGGCAGCGTCGTAGCTCCGTCGTGATATCGACAGGCATGAAGGGCGTAGCATCGGAGCCAACCTCAAGCTTAAGCTGACTGATTCTTAAATAGTTGCCGACAGCACTAGCGAGATTCACGTTATTGTTGCTGGCTACATAATTCCCTACAACCCAGCTCCCTGGCGAAACTTTATAATTAGCGCCAGCGTAAAATGCAAATCTGATTTTTAGGCCGTACGTACCGGTTACGTAGCTCCAGCCGCCAACCACCGTGGACAAATCCACGGTGATAGTTTTTTTCTCCCAGGCCCCGCTCTGAAGAATTGTGTAATCCAAAGCAAGCGTCTGTTCGACGGTGCGGGAGGCCGACGGGTGCACCAGTGTTATGCTGTATATACCGGGGAGGTTGCTTTTAGCCCAAAAACTAAATGTCACCACCTTGCCAGCCACCGCCAACACTGCCTCTCTTCCCTCGATTGAATATCTTATGTGAGCTTCATCACCAGGCAAAGGTGAGTGTGACGCTATAACTGAAAACTCAATTGAACTTTGGCTTTGCAGGTTAGGGACATCGGCAGAGCGGGAAATCTTAAATTTTGCTGCTCCCGAACTCTGCCCAAATACGAAGCGATCAGCCGTTGGAGTAAAATGCGGAGGATCATTAAATTCAGTCCCTCGCTGCCACAAATCGAAATTGCCATTAAGCAAAACATTATTCGTCATGGAGCGCACCGTTAATTTACTTAGGGAGTTCCGGCCAAGTTATAGTTTTTGGAAAGCCTGACTGAGCCGAGACCTTTCCCAATTCCATTTTGTAAGCAGCGAAAGCTATAAACCGTTCCCTATCCTCTGCACTGAGCAAGTCCGCTATGTAGGCATCTGCCATGCCAAGCGTCTGTTCGTCCGCTTCTGCAATTCGGGCAACCGCTTCTGCCCTAACTGCAGCGGCTTGCTCTTCCTTTGAGACGCTTACGGACGGCTCGGCAAAAGTCCAAGTACCCGATGTATCGGTCGCTTCCCAGCCGGGGTATGGCCGAGGTGTGACGTCGGATATATCCACCCATAACATTGACGGATGAAACATTTCCTTTATATCCCCATCCGTCTCGGTGACCTCGAAAATCGTGCCGTTATTGATATAGGCATAGGTTTTCATGATGAATACTCCGTAATAATTACGACCCCCGGGCGACCCGGGAATCCTGCAATGGCAGCTTGGCTCGCGTTTCGACAGATCCCTCCCGCCCCGGAACCGTATCCAGTGGCGTCCGATCCTGAGAGCCCAGTGATACCGGAACCGAGACCGCCGCTACCGTATGGGGTCGATCCACCGTTACCGCCCACGTTTGCGGTAAAGCCCACGCTCCCCGGTTCGCCTGATGAATTAAAGATTGACCCACCGCCAGCTTGCGGTCCTGAAGGGGTCCCGGCCACCAAAAAGAACTGCGCCGAAATAGCCGCACCTGTAGCAGACCCCGGTCCACCTGGAGCACTAACCAATGCGCCAAAGCTGCTTGTGCCTCCTGATCCGCCAGGGCCACCGGCTGCACCCACCGTGCCAGCGCTTCCGACCGAAACCGCGACACCGGAGAAACCGCTAGTGATTCGGCCCTTCGCAAAGCTTCCCGACGCCGCTCCCGCGCTCGCTGCATATTGTGACGCTGATGTCGCTGCGCATCCGCCGCTACCACCGCCACCACCAACCACCTCCACAACTATCGAAGCGGTTCCAGGAGTAGGGATATAGGTGGAGCTCGAAGTGAATGTCCTTACGTTTAAAAGACGACCTGCCGGCTTAGTAGAAGAGGCCACATACCAGCCGATTCCATTACTGGCGACCGTAACTTGCTCGCCTTGAGCCAACTGCAGGGTATTGCTCGAATCACCGAAGGCGTCGGCGATCTGCTCTGATCCACTGCCTTTGATAGTGCAGGTTGCCCATGCAGCGAAAGCAATCGCTGTTCCTGGCGGCATGCCTGCCACTGGCGGCAATGTTTGGACCGTTCCAGCGGCGGTAACAACGATGATCTGACCGAAGTTGTTGAGGCCAAGGACGGTGCTTGTGCTGGTTCCCAACAAATTGCTGAAGCTACCAAGCTGGGAAAGATTTACGGCCTGGTTGGTTTTGAGGCCTTTCGGTATCTGAGTCGCGCCACCGGTGCTGGCGATTAAAACCCATGAACCAGAACCGATAGAAACGTTGTACTGCAGCCACACGTCGCCGCCAGCTACAATCTCACCGCCCTGCAACGCGATGTGCGCCCCACCGACGATAGCTTTCGCACCTAAGCCATTCGGATTGAAGGTCGCCGGACCGGTGTTGTTGCCGATCGCTTTGCATTTCAGAACCATGCCATCAGAGAGGGACGATACAGCAGGTGCGAAAGTTGCTGAGATCGCATTCGCTGTTCCTGCTGCGACCGCATATTGGGCCTGACTATGTCGGGCGAGCCTGCCAATGGCGAGTAAAAGCTGCCCGTTGTCGAACTCGTCTGGTGTCACTGCCGCAGCGGCCAACACGTTCAATATTTCCTCTGTAACTGCATTCCCCCATTGCGAGGGGATCAACGATCCAGGGGTTCCCGTGCCTGGGTTCTCATCGACAAACTTTCCGCCCACCAGTCCAACACTGGGTACGCTAATCGGATAATCCACGTTCCTACCTCTCAGTCATAATTGATGTGCACAACGGTGTGTGCCGGAGCCGGGCGCCGGATGGTGCATTCGAGCGGGTTGCCCGGGTTCGCACCGAAGCGCTCCCCCCAGTAGCTAACGCCAAAGCGCCGACCCTGGCGCTGCCGGCCGCCCGTATTGAGCGTCCACATGAACTGGGCGTTCCACGTGCCAAAGTGCGCCGAGCCAAAGCGCGCACGACCGAAGCGCGGCGCTCGATGCTCGGTAATCGTGGCGTTCGGGTAGCCCTGGCTTACGGCGATCTCGATGAAATACGCCCGGCTCTGCCCGCCCACCTCGACCAACCGACGACGTACCGCGAGCCGACGATCTTCAAAAGCGGGATTGGGACCCAAGCACGGGTCAGGCAGCCCCATGATTGCCTCCCAGTCCGGAACCAGTTCGCTGACGCCCGCCGGGTCAATCTCGTTGAGAAGGTCAACAGCCCGGGCATCGAGGCGCGAGAACTCGACGGATACCCCCGTCAACACCAGGTCGATTTCCGGCACCAGCTCGGGATCCCAGGCAGGGCCAGAAGGCAGTAGGCCGCGCAGCTGGCGGCGGTACTGCTCTGCGGTTCGCGCTACAGCCATGTGATGCCCCCAAAGGTCAATAACTGATTGGCCGCGGCGGGGACATTGGCCGCCGGCACCGTCAGGGTTTGATCCGTTTCCCCTGCCGCGCCGCTGATCGCTTCGCGGATGTGGCTGATTAACAGAGTGCTTCCCAAGCCAGCCTCGCGGTCATGCAGGTCGATCAGGTTAGCGGTGATCGCGGCACGCACTGCTGTGGTGTCCGGTACCGGGTGGATGCTGTAGGCGACCGGCACCCGTACCGGCGCCAACACGTATAGCTCCGCTGTCACCGGCCGCAGAGGCTCGATGTAGGCCTTCACTTCGGCCAATTGCGCTGGGGTGGGCACCGGGTCAAGGTCTTCGTCACGCATGATGAACAGGCCAACGGTGCCGGGGCCCAGATAATTGCCCCGGCACCAGGCCCGGGTCACCCCTGGCACCTCAAGCGCCCAGGTCTCATAGTCGTCCGCCGAGCCGCCATGCGGAATGATGCGGTAGGACCTGACCACCCGCGCGCGTAGCGCCTCGACGCTTTCCTCGGCGATGCCGCCAAGCAGGCCTGGCGACAGCACGGTGAAGGCGTTGGTAACCCCTGACACAGGCTGCACCAGGGTCAGCGACAACCCAGCGTCGGCGTTGCCCAGCGTGCCAGCGTCCACCGCTTCGACGGGGGCGGTGTTTAGTCCGGCTACGGTGGTCACGCTGGCAGCCACGCGGTAACTCCGGCCATCACCGGCCTGGAGCACTACGTCAGCGTCGAGCACGGCGCCAGCCGCCGCCTGGAAACTGACCGCCCCTTCGGCGGGCTGGGCGGGTTTGCGGGGCTGTCCCAAACGAAGCTGTGCGATGCGCTCCAACGTGTCTTCATCGGCACGGTCGGGCAGGATCTGTTCGACAATCCAGTCAAGATAGCCGTACAGGCCGTAGGCAGTGCCCGCTAAGGTACGGGCCAACACCTGCGCGTCGGATCGGCGCAGGGCGTCACTGGTCAGATCGCTTTGGGTGCGATCCACCAACACCGGCAACGATGGCGTTTCAAACGGCATAGATCACCTGCCAGGAAGGGGTGGGTTGGATTTCAAGCTTGGCGCCGGTGGTCAGCGTGAGCACCACGCCAAGGTTTAACCGATCGATGCCGGCCCGGGCGCTGCTAATCGCGACGTCCAAGACCTGGCCGTCATCGATCAGCCAGCGCAAAGCCTCTGCGGCGTAGTACTCAGCGTCTCGCTGGGTGGCGTCCGTGAGTTTCACTCGGCGCAGCAACCACAGCCTCGAACCGATACGGTCATCAGCAAACACGGGGTAACTGTCCCCCCACCAGCCGTACAGTTCGTCATCGTCTACCGGGTCATCAACTTCAGCCCGGCGCCAGGTGTACAGGCTGATCACCACCGCACGAATCAGCGCGGCTTCGACAGTGCTCGGAATAATCATCATGCCCCCGGCGCGGGTGCACCGCTCTGCCCGCTACCCGGCTGGGTGCTGGTGTGGACGTGGCCGATTTGGCTGACCCCACCGGCCACCTGGTCGCCCTGCGACACGATCTGGCCCGTCTGGGTGATGGTCGGGGTGTCGAAGTTCACCGAACCGCTGGCCTTGATGTTCAGCGTTTCAGTTTCGATATCGATGATCCGGCCACGCTTGAGGTGGATCTTGTCGCCCTCGTCGGTGTAAATCGCCACTTCGCCGGACTCCAGTTCCTGGATGCGGTACCGGCGATCGGCAGCAACAAGCACGACCGCGTGGGAGCGATCACCAGCGATGAACGCCGTGAGTACTTCAGCGCCAGCCAGCGGATTGCTGGTGAAGCCATAGGGTTCGAAGTGCTCGACGTTGTCCTTGAGTTCGCCAGCGGTGAGCCGCAGTTGAAGGGATTGCATTTTCTTCAGGGCGTCGACGAGCACCACGGTGCCGCGGGCCAGCATGTTTTTCACGGTCATTGTTTTGGCTCGTAGTCCGCGGGGATCAGGTATTCGAAGTTGTCGGCCTTGCCGCCCTTCTTCAATTTGCGGTTCTTGTGCGGGTCATGCGGTTCCGGCTCGAAGCTGTCCGGCGGACCGACCTCCATCTTCGTGATCATGCCGGCCTCGGTGAGCGTGTAGGTCACCCGGGCGATCAGCATCCACCGGTCAAAGCCGATGATGGGATCGATCACGCGAACCAGCGTGTTGTGCTTCCAGAGCGCCCCGTTGGTTTGCCGCCAGCCTTGTACGGTGTAGGTGGTGGCCAGCGCCTTGCCCATGCGCGTGCCGCGCTCCCAGTTAGCCCGTGCCTGGGCAAGCTCGTTGGTCATCTGGCCCGACTCCTGGATGATCAGCACGCGCTTGCGGGTGGTCCGGTCATCCGTCAGGACCGCCGACACTTCGGCAGCCGCCTCGCCAAATTCATCGTCTGTACCTGAGCGCTGGCCGAGCACCTGGTATTCGGAAAACACACCGGAGAAGTCCAGCGGCGCGCCGCCGGTGAGAATGTTCTTGCCGACCTCCAGATGATCGAAGGCCCGCCCCTCGCTGCCAGGCCTGGCCAGCACCGCCACCCCCCGCGCGTCATCGGTGGAGAACACCCGGAACAGCGTCAGCAAGCGGTCAATGGATTCGAAGGCGGTCTCGCCCGGCTCGATGGTGTGGTCGGAAAGCTTCGCCCCCTCGGGGATCTCGCTGCGCACGGATATGCCATAAGGCGCCGCGAGCGCCTTGACGATGGTCAGCACACTTTGGTTGGTCCACTGCCCTGGCTTGTTCACCGCGGCGCAGTCAACCAGATCCGCCGTCAGCGAGCGGCCGCTGATCGTGGTCGTGATCTTCTGATGGTCGTAGTCAATCGGTGTGGAAAACACCCAGCCGGTCAACACCAGGTCATCGCCGATACGCACCTGGCATTTCGCGCCCTGCCGGATCGGCACCGCGACATCCTGCCCAGGCCACTTCCAGGTGATGCTCAGGGAGAAAGACCGGGCCTGGTCTTCCAGGCCGGCGGTGATCTCCACCGATTTCCAGCCGGAATAATCCAGACCGTCAACCGTAAGGCTGACAGTGTTTTGATCTTCGGCCATGGGTTACCTCTGGGCGAGTTTGATCGGCGCCGCCGGAATGAAACCCGGGTGCCGGATTCGGTTGCGCTGCACTACCTCACTGGCCCGGGTCGCATCGCCGAAACGGCGGTACGCGAGCACCAGAGCGGAGGCGGTTTCAGGCGGAGTTATATCCACCAGGCGAACGCCGGATTCAGCGACGGCGGTCAGGTGCTTGACCAGGGCCTGGCGCAACGTGTTCAACACCACGTAATGCGCCGAGTCGGCCTTGAGCGAAGCTTCGTAAATCGCCTCGTTGAGCCCATCGCGCAACTCGATCACATCATCAGCCACTGGCACTTCGGGGCGAACCAGCGGGAGAACCGCTTGCTGTTCGACCGAAGGCGTCGAGACGGTTGCCACCGGCTGCGATGCGATCGGCATCTCGCTCACGATGAGCGCGATCTGAACCAGCAGCGCGTCCTGCACCAGGTTGGCAGTGGCCTGGGACGCAGCCACCGCGTCCACGCCGCCAACTTGGCTCACGGTATTGATGCTGGCCACCGCCTCGGCCTGTTGGGTGGTGGTGGCCACCGCGGCGCGATAGCTCGAACTGGTGTCTGAGAAGGCACTGTCCTGGATCGAAAAGTCTTTGAAGTAGCTGGAGAACAGCGACGACAGCGAGTCCGGCGCGTTCATCAACGACTGCACGAACCCCGACAGATTGGTAAACACCCCAACGAATGGGGCGAACTGCTGCTGAATGATCGTGTAGACGTTCGACAGGCTGTTGCGCAACCTGATGAAGCCAAGGCGCGCCTGGTCGACTTTTGACATGGCTGCCTTGTAGCGAGCCAGGGATGAATCCAAAAGGCTGTCAGAGGCTTTAACCACCTGCTGCTGACTGTTGACCTTGGCAGTAGGAAAAGTCAGCGGCTTATCTGGGTAGAAAGTCAGATCAAAGCTGACCATACCGCCGGCGGTCAGCTGGTGAGACAGGTTGCAATCGCCGACCTTCACCTGCATGCGGCCCAGCCAGGGATGAACCAGTTCGCCCGGGCCTGGCGTTTGCAAAGCCTCCAGCAACTTGTCGCGCCGCTCGAAACAATCATCACCAATCACCCACGCCGTCATGGTGTGGACCTGGGCCTGCTTGCCGAGCTGTTCGAAGAATGGCTCGTCCCGCTGTGGGTATTCGTGAAGCTGTCCCTTCTGGCCGACCGGGACCGACGCCTGTGGGATCAAGAAACTGATCCCGCGGAACGACGCTGGCAACAGTTGCTTGCGCCAATCACTTGCCATGCTCTACCCCTTCATGACGCCAACGGTACGGGTACCGACGTTGGGCTTGATGTTCAGCCCTGGCTGGTTGGTTTTCGGCTGCTCGATCGTTGTGCCCGGCGGTGCGCCGTTCAGGTTGATGTTGAGTTCGCCGTTGAGCTTTTGGCCGTTGGTGGCAGCGGTCTGCTGTAAAAGCTGGTTGTTGCTGATGCCAAACGCCTGGTTGTTCATCGCCTGGCGTGCTGCAGCGGACTGCGTAGCATCTGCCAGCAACAGCTCCCCCGTACCGCCACCGGCACCCGCGTTGCGTTTCTGCTGGGCTTCGGTGAACGCGTTCACTTTGTCGGTGGCGTTCTGGATGATCCCTTCGCCGCCATCCCCGCCACCGAACCACTTCATGATCGGTTCGATGATGGGCCGCAGCTTTTCCCACAACTGCTGGAACCAGGCCGTGATCGGCCCCCAGTTATTGATGATCATCCCCAGTGGCGACCAGTCGAACATGGTCTTGAGGTGCTCCATCACCGGGGTCGAAAGCGCCATCACTAGATTCCAGGTGGCTGCGAAAAGCTCGGTTAGCGGTTCCCAGTTTTTCCTGATCAGGGCAATGGGTCCCCAATTGGCGAAGGCCTTGAAGAAATCCCAAACGGCAAGTACTGGGCCCTGAATCAGCTGCCATACACGCTCGAAGTACGGCGCCACGATGGACCAGTTGGCAATGAGAACCCCGGCTGCTAGCGCGATGCCCATGACGGCGAGGCCCACGACGGACCTTTTCATAGTCCCGTCCAGCAGCTTCATAGCAAAGATTGCCGCCGTAACCGCAACGCGCAACACGCCATAGGCCACCGCCGCGCCAAGCACCCCCTTGATCAAGCCAGGGTGCTGTGAAGCCAGTGAGGCGAGACTGGAAACCAGCGGCCCCACCAGTGTCATGAAATCGTTGAACGGCGGCAGCAAAGCGCTGCCCACCTCTACACCAAGCCGATTGACCTTGTTAGTCAGAAGTTGCATGGCGTTGGCAGTGGTCTTGGACCGTGCGGCGAATTCCGCCTCCATGGATCCGGCGAACTTTCCACCGGCGCCGACCGCGGCGAAGCTTTTCTTCAGCAGATCCAAGTTGGTCAGCAACGGAGCGATAGCAGACACCGACTCAGTGCCGAACAACTCAGTCAACAGGCCTGCCTGCTTGGCGGGGTCCACCTTGGCGATGCGCTCAAGCACATTCTCAATCGTGCCTTGCGCATCCTTCTGCATGCTCTGGGCGACTTTCTTCACATCCAGGCGCAGCGACTTGAAGGCCTGGGCCTGTTGTTTCGTGGCCGCCCCACCCTTCGTCAGCGCCAGCATAAAGTTCTTCATGCCGGTAGCCGCGACTTCGCTGGGCACGCCCACGCCCGCCAGGGTTGCGCCCATCGCTGCGATCTGGCCGGAGGCCAGGCCCGCAATAGCACCGAGCGGCCCAATGCGGGTCACGATGTCGGAGATCTGCGCGGCCGACGATGGCCCCACGTTGCTCAAGTAGTTGATCTGGTCAGCCAGCTTTACCACTTCTGGCTGCGTCAGTTTGAAGGACGTCCGCCACTTCGCCATCATGTCGCCGGACTGTTCAGCGGTCTGGTCGAAAGCGATACCCATCTTCACGGCGTCTTCGGCGAATTGCTTCAGCTCCCCCGCGGCGAAGCCGGCCTGCCCCCCGGCGGCGACGATAGCCGCAATCCCGGTCGCCGCCATCGGCAGCCGCTCAGACATGTCCAGGACATCCTGGCCCATCTGTTCGAACTGCTTGGGCGTTTCGAAGGTGACGACTTTTCGAACATCGGCCATGGCCGTTTCGAATTCCATCGCGGCTCTCGCGCCGGCGATGAACGGAGCGGCAAACGCCCCGCCCTGGACAAGATCCTTGAACCCGATATTACCCAGGCCCGAGCTATTCATCTGTTTGCGGAAACCCGCAACGTTTTTGCGAATGCCCGCCAGCGTCGGCGACAGCTTGTCGACGCCGGTGATCAACGCCTTGAGCTGGAACTTGTCCGCCATCACTGCACCTGCTGGGCTGCGTTAATTCGTTGGGCGTGCTCCAGGGATTCGCGGAGCACATCCAGTGGCCTGGCCATCATCTGTTCGGGGTCAACCTTCCAGAACCAGGCCAGGTCATAGGCGGCTGCAATCAGGTCGCCGATGGCTGCGACGCCGCACTCATGAAAAAACTGGCGACCATCCAGCTCAAGGCGTTCAAGTCGACCAGGTCCAGCTGGTTCACGGAGGACGGTGGGATGCCGGCGCAGACCGCGATGTATTTCGCGGCGATGTCCATGTCCAGGCTGACTTCCTCGTTCTTGTCGATCTTGTACGGCAGCGCCTTGATTGCCCGCACTTCCTGCACAGTGGGCCGGCGCAGAGTGAGCTCGCTCAGCGGCTCGCCGTGAGCATCGATCGCGACCTGGAGTTTTTGAACTTGACTCATTGCCAGCTCCCTTTGATGCCGTCGAATTGCAGTTCAATGGTGCCGTCGTCCCCTTTCGAGGTGGGCTCGTCCACGAGATAGGCGCCGGCCAAGACGTAGACCGTGCCGTTGCTGAACTCGCAGGTGATGGTCATGTCGCGACCGGTTGTGAGGGCCTTGATCGGAAAGTTCGGCGTGTGGATCGCCGTCATCTTCAGGTACGCCGCCAGCTCTTCCTCCTTGAAAAAGCCTGGGTAGATTGTTTCGCGCTTCTTATCCATCAGCGGCGCTTCCGCGCCACCGGTGATAGTCAGCTGTTCGCCGTCCACCTTTACGTAAACGGTGCCCGCTACTTTTTGACCCATGGTCTGTGTCTCCAGAATGAAAAAGCCCGCGCTGGGCGGGCTGGGTGTCGTGGGTCGGGGTTACGCCGCTTCGTCGTATTGCAGGCGGAACTGGTTGAGCAGCGCGAAGACGCGCAGGCCGTTGATGTAGTCGGGCGGGAACAGCACGTTGATCCGGCTCGGGTCCTGGGTGTCGCGCTCCACTACCAGGTGTTGCGCGAACAACTCGGCATTTTCCACATGCCCTTCCAGCTCGAGCTTGGCGTACTGCGCGATCAGCTCGCCACGGATCACCGCCGGTGTGACAATCGGCTGGCCGGCGCCGAACGCGGTACCGTCGCTCGCCAGCTTGTGGCGGCCGTACTTGCTGGTGATCACGCTGCGCATCCGCCGGATGATGAACGCCGACTGGTGCATGGTCTCGCTGTCCAGGTAGGAGTTGTCCGCCTGGCCGTAGGGGTTCTTCTGGTAGGTGGTGATCGAGCGCTGAATGCGCACGTACCCGCCCTCGTAGTATGCCGTCGCGATGCCGTAGGTCAGCAGGGACTGACGCTCGGTCAGCGTGAAGCGCTCGCTCGCCGGCGCCGGGTCCAGGCCCGGCAGGCTGCCGCTTTGAGTGGGCCGACTGGCATCCGCCGAGATAAACACCGCTGTGCGCGCCGCCAGGGCCGCCGCCTGCACCCAAACCGGTTGCGGCACGCCAGGCTCGACGGCCTGGAGGGTGACGTGCTGATCGTTGCGCGCCTGGCCGGCCGCCACCAGCGTGCCGATGGTGCCGCGCTTGGCGCTGTAGACATGGCCGAACAACTGCTTGGCCCAGGACCAACGGCCAGTGTTGTCGTCCATCGTGTCCTTCCAGACGTTCAAGCTGGTCGTGTCCGACCACGGCATGCAGATAAATTCGAACGGCTCATCACCCAGCGCCGCCGCAGCGTCCACTTGGTCTGGCACACCGACGCCGCCAGCCATGGCCGTGGTTACCACAGTCAGGCCCGCCGGGGTCGTCTCGCCGTTGGACTTGCCCAGGCGGTTCATGGCCACGGAAATGTCGTTGCCGCTTTCCCCGGTCCACTTGCTGGTCAGGGTCACCACGCCAGCTACCGCAGCCGCGGTCACCGGCAAGTCCGGTGTGGCATTGATCTTCACCGCCAGGGCCGCAGCCGCCACGGTCGGAGTAGCCGCCGAGGGCACGACGGACTGAACGCGGGTACCGCCGACATACAGGTTCAGCAGGCCGGCCTCGGTCGCGGCGCCCGTGATGGTGACGGTAGCCGTCGCCAGGGCGCCGGTTTCGTTCTGCAATGGCAGGCACCAGATTTCCCCGATGGGATCAGCCTTGCGCCAGGTCTCATACATCGCGGCGAGCATCGAGCCCTGGCCGCCGATTTCCTTTGCCAGTGCCACGCTCGATACCAGAACCAGTTGGCCGATGCTTTCGCTGGTCGCGTTGTCGTTGACCTGGGCGACGATCAACCGGCGCATGGCCGACGACGCGCTGTTGGCCGCCGAGTTATCCATCTCCGCGTAGAACAGCGGCACACGGATGTCGGCAGGGATGTTGCTGAATCCGATAGCCATTATTGCGCTTCCTCAGATTTCGCCAGCGTGCCGGCTTTTGTGGATGGGGCCTTTTCGGCTTTGAGCGTCACGTCGCCATCGGCCTGACGGCGGCGCCACCACGCGTTATCGGGAACCTCGCGACCTTCCTTCGGCAAGAGGTCGCCGGCCTCCGGGTCGGGCACAGAACGGCCAGAGGCCGGCACCACAGTGATGCGATTGGTCATGGTGTTACGTCTCCAGTGAATTGCGCTTCGATGCGCCCGTCCGGGCCGGGTCGTTTCAGGTTCGGGTCTGCGGGGTCGATGCAGTCCATATTGATGTTTGCGCCGGTGAAGCCTGGCAGGCCGTCGAGCTGATATTCCTGCCAGGTCTCGGCTGGGTCGCTCGGGCGGTTTCGGCCGAGCTGGAATTCCGAGAAGAAGGTGAACTGATAAACGACCCGGGCGCGGCTGATGTGCAGCAATGCGCCCTTGCCGTATTCGATGCGGGTGTAGTCCGGCCCAGGCTCCCAGCCAACCAGCGACCGCCAGAGCTCGGCGCGAATGTCGTGCAGTTGGTCGTTATCTTCCTGCCCTCGCTCGTCGGATGTAGCGAGGACTATCACCACGTTGAACTGGTCGGTTATGTCCTGGATGACCATGTTCTGCGCCTTGCTTGGCTTCGCCGCATCCGCTGTGGCGATTACGTAGGCAGCCGGCAAAGCAAGCTGCGCGCTATCCACGACGGCATCCCAGTCGATGCCGCCTGCGACACGTTCGGCAAAGGTCGGGCACGTCTCCCGGATATGGGCAACGATGGGGTTCAGTTTCATGCTTGGGTCCGTTGGGGCAGTTATCAGCCCAGGGCGGCGGCGAAAGCTGCCGAGAGAATCGATTGAACTTGCGAGGCAGAGTCCTGCAGGGCGTCGGCCATGTAGTTGTCGCGGGGTTTGATGCGCCATTCGCCTGATGCTCGTTCGGCAAGCGCCGCGGCCCGGGCTCCCTTGGCTCGGCGATTCGATTTGCCTTTACCTTGGCCAGGCGCAAGCTTCCCGAGCTTTCGGCCTTTCTTCACGCCGTAGTGCAGATATGCCGGGTAGAACTCTTCCATGGCCGACGTTTTCGTCGGGGAGATCCGCACCAGGAAGCCGGAGCGGGAAACCTTGAAGGAAACCGATTCGACCGTCGCACCGGTCCGGTTGACCGGGTAGCCGTCCTGGCCTTTGCCCAGCACCAGGTTCATCTGGGCGCGCTGGGTGATCAGGAGGCCGACCTTGCGCATGCCCGCCCGGATCTTTCGCTTATCGAAGGCGTCGCGCTCGAAGTTGTCGAAGCCCTCGACGTGGAGGTAACCGTCGATTGAGGCGGAGTTAGACATAGATGCCCCCTCCAGGCTTAAGCAGACCGAGCTCTTCGACTTCAAGCACAACAAATCTGCCTCGCCCGTTCATATCGAAGCCACGTTTCACTCGGTACAGTGTCCCTTGATGCACCACCTCATAGGCGGTCGTGATACCAGTTCGATAGCGCAGAAACACACGGTGCGTAATTTTGTTTTCGGTTTGCGCGCTGTCGGTATAGACAGCAGATCCAACCGGTTCAATCTTCGCCCAGCGTGGGTTTAGCTCTGAAAACAGAGAATCCAGACCCATGTCAGGTGCTGGCACATCGGCGCGACGGCGAAGCGTTACGTGCTTGTTGAGCTCGCCAGCTCCGGGCTCTCGGTAAGCCATTCAAACCCCCATCGAAACTCTATCGGGCTGCAATAATGAGCGCGAGCCATGGGGAAGCTCCGTGACAGAAGAGGTATTGATTCCTGTCACAGCGTCCTCCCGGTTCGCCCAGAGGTGGCCGAGGGTGAGCAGGCAGGCCGCGACGATGGATTTGTTTATGACCATCCCGCGGGCCACAGCGGTGCAATCTCGCAATGCCTCGGAAAACACGAACTGTGCATCAGTAAGAGCTGCGCAGCGGTCATCCCAGTTTTCTACCGTTTCCGCTGCCGTGACAGCCAAGTCGTATGCCGTGCGAGCAGCGAGACGCGCGGCCGGAACTTCGGCGATGGCCTCGGACAATGCAGCAGCGTCTGCATAGAACCGGCGCTGCAAGAACTTCTGGGCGGCGCTTTCAGCACTATCAAGCTTCGACTGAACGTCTTCGACATCCTCGGATTCCGCCCGAAGGTGCTTCATTGCTAGATCGATGCTGATCACGCTCATGATTACTCGGCCTTCTTCTTGGTGCCTGGTTTGGGCGCCGATTTGTTATCAGGGTCCGGCGATTTTTTGTTTTCAACCTCTTCGGCCTGTTTCACGTCGTAATCCTCGACGAGGCCGAGACGGTGCAACTCAGCCGCCCGAAACTCATCAGCAGTGATTTCAGATCCTCGCTTGGCATATACATGGCCATTGAGGAAGCCCTTTTTGGTTGTCAGTTGAATCTCTGGCATGGCAAATCGCGCCCAGTCGCCCGGGCGCGCTCCTGATCAGTGAGAGGAAAACAGTCGCGATTACGGCGTCGGATCTTCGAACTCGCCGTGTACGAAGGACTCAGGACGGTAAACCGCCAGCGCCAGACGTTCCTCGGCACGGATGGTGACCATGTTGGTGCGGAAGTTGTCGCCATCTTCGGTCGAGACCTCAACAGCGGCATCTTCACGGTCGAACACCTGGGCCGCGATGTTCATCGCGCCTACCAGGAACTCGCCTTCAGGGACGGCGTTGCTGTCCACCACCGGCAGCTTCCACAGCCGCTGAACGCCGCCTTCTTGAACATTGACCCAGATGTAGGAGCCGGTGCTGTCCTTGGTCAGCTCGATATCGGCCCAGTCCACCGGGTTCAAGGCGATTGCCGAGGCGCGGTATTCGGCGACGCGCACCTGCAGGATGGCTCGGCGCAGGGTGTCGATCTTGGTGTCGCCAGCTTTGCGCAAGGCTTCGTTGAATGCTGTGGCTTGCGGGATCAGGCCCAGCAAGTTTTGGCCGGTGCCGTCGCCCGCGAGGATCTGTTCCTCTTCCTTGTACTTCAGGCCGTAGATCGCGCGGCCGTTGATGTAGCTTTGCAGAAGCGGGATGTCCGACAGCACCTGCTTCGAAGCCCGGAACCAGTGAGCGATGGTTTTAACGGTGGTGGTCACCAGACCGAACGACAGGTCGGATTGAGCCTTGAGAGCACCCTCGCCCGCCTGGGGAGCAGCCATGTTCTGGAAGCCGGTTTCCTGCACGAACTCGATGGCGTTCGAGGAGGTGCGACCAGGCATGATCAGGTCACGGATAGTGAACTGACGTTCCGGGTCGGTAATGATCCCCGGCACCCGGGTCGGCTGAATGCCCACGCCTACACCGCCGGTACCCGAGGTGCTGCTGGTGATGTTGGTGACCGCTTTCAGACGCAGACGGGCCCGGCCGTGATCTTCTTTGACCAGGTTCTGGAAGCTGTCGGACTCGGCGAGCTGCTCACCGAAAGACTTCTGATCGCTCGGATCATTCGCGGAGAAGCGGCGCGCCATCTTCTGCTCGATCTCGCTCAAACGATCTTGCAGGCCCAGGCCATCCTTCACCAAACCATCCAGGACAGTTTTGGTGTCAGCGAGAATGGTGCCGTGTTCTTTGATTTCTTGACTTGCCTTTTCGGCGAAGGCCTTGATTTCCTTGTCCCGCTGATCGAGCAGATCATTGACTGCTTTCAGCTGAATCTGATCGCCAGCGTGTTCCTTACGCTGCATTTGACGATGCTCGGCGCGAGCGTCGTTGCTCATGACGTTATGCATGGTGAATCCTCAAAAAGAAGGGAGAACCAGCGCCGGGCGCGATTTAAGCGCCTCGACGATTTCGATGGCTGCCAGGTCGCCCTCGGACTCGCTCCGGAGCAGGTGCTGCAGTCCGCGATTGGCAATCACCGCAGACTGAGTTTTCGAGAAGCCTGCCTCGCGCAGGAGCAGCTCAAATTCGGGCATCGAAGGGAGGCCGCCGTGGGCCAGCTTCGATTTGATAGTGTCAGTGCGTGCCTCGTCGTTCGCCGGCACGGTCACAATCGAAATTTCCACCAAGTCGAGCTTGGTCAACGTGCGAACCCGCGTCTTCTCGTCGAACTTGGAATCGCGCACGTAGTACCCGATCGACAAGCCAGTGATAGAACGCGACTGCATCCCACGAAAAGCGATGCGGGCATAGGGTGCGTCCGCCAGCCATAGATCGCCGGAACCGAACAGGCCGCGTTCATCCTCTTTCAGGCTTTCGATATCCCAACTGCCGATCGGCTCGCCAGTGCGGTGCTGCCACAACACCGGGAACGTCCGGCTTTTGACCTTGGCGTCAGCGATGGACTCGAGGAAAGCCCCTGGCGCCACCACCTCGTTGTAGCTGTCGACCACACCGAACACGGATCCATAGCCAGAAAAAAGGCCGTCATCGCTGACAGCCTTTACGTCGTAGTCAAATGAGCGGTACTTAACCGCCAGGGACTGGTCCTTATGTCTCATTCCTGGTTCCCCTTGGGTTTGTCGTTGAGCCAGTCCAAGAGCGCCGAGCGCGCTTGCTGCGCATCGCCCGAGCCTTCGCCAAGCTTGTCGATTGGCAACATATTGGATTGCACTGTTAGCTGGTCGGCGTTGCCACCCTTTGGCGCTAGGTTCTCCTTGATCCTGCATTCGTCGCGGGTGTAGATGCCGTTTTGCGTCATGGAGCTATAGAAGGCAGCCCGAGCTGCACTGTCGGCCCGTAACAAGCCTTCAGGGTTGAACTTGGCGTAGAAGCGGCGGCGTTCATCCGGACGAAGCAGGCGCCGGTTGATGCTCTGCTCGATGCGCTTCATCCATGGCAACAGGGTGAAGCTCAGGAAGCCGATCATCTGCTGCTCCATGCCGGTTCCCCAGCTGGTGCTGTTCTGAGTGTGGCCAACCATCCAGGGTGGAACGCGGAACCAGCGGCAGATCTCCTCAACGTTGAAGGCCCGTGTCTGAAGCATCTGGGCGTCTTCAGGTGTCATCGACACCTGCTGGTACTTCATGCCCGCTTCCAACACCATGGTTTTGCCGGTGTTGACGGCGCCAGCGAATTTGGCGGCCATGTCTTCGCGAATGTCTTCTCGCTGGGCCTTGTTCAGGATCTGATCCGTGGAAAGCACACCGCCGAGTTTCATGCCATTGGCGAACATCTTGCTCGCCGATTCATCAGCCGCCATCGCTGCGCCGAACACATTGCGCCCCATGGCTAGAGGGCTCAGGCCGCAAAGTGGATCGGTGCCGAAACCGCGGGTGTGCATCATCTGTTCGTCCAGCAGCGTGTGCGGCTTGCCTTCGCTGTCCGTAAAGCGGTATTCAATCGCCCCGCTACTGGTACGCCTCGGCGGCGACACCGATTGCGGCAGCAAGAACTCCAACGAAGAAAGTTCACGCCCCACCAGGTGGGGTTCATTGAAGCTGTTGCCGCTCAACAATAGGCTGGCCACAACGCATTCCCAGAACTCCACCGGCGTTTGGTCAGCGTTCGGCTGGATACTGATTACACGATGAACTGGGTGCGATGAGGCTACGGTTGGCACACCGTTCTTATCTTCATAGAGCGCAATCGGCAGCGTCGCTAAGGTTTCAGCAATGAGCCGAACACAGGCCCACACCGTGGACAGCTGCAACGCGGTTTGCTGGCTGACCGTTTTGCCAGATGCGGAGTCCGTCCCGTAGAAACCGTTCCAGAAAGCAGCGTCGCCCAGGCCGATTCGCCGCCCCACCCAGCCTGCAAGCGATGACTTCACGATTCCAGGCTCTGCCGATTTAAACAGCGCCTGTCGAAGCACGGACTTCAGGGGTTTATTCACTGGTCAGCCCCTTTCGAATAAAGCCGGCGGCGAGCAGTAATGCCACGCCGCCGGCAATCAGGGACCACCCCAGACCGGCCAGAACGAAGACTCCGCCAACCATCAAGCAGAACCCGGCCACGGCCGCCAGCAGAAATATGAGGAGGCCTGTATTCATGGTGATTCCTGTTATCCAACGATAATTGGGCTTGAGAAAAAGTCGCTGATGTTGCCTTCGTTGTTACCGGACAAAATGAGCACCCTGCCGATCGCCATGATCAACGCCACGGCACCGTCAATTTTGTTGTCATCGCCCTGTTTTATCGGCCTGACCACGTCGTCGTTGCCCGGCAGGAACTTGCCGATCACGTTGGCGATACACCAGGTCATGATCGGATTCCCGTCGTGGTGGAACCGGCCGGCGGTAATCGCCGCTTCCAGCTCCTTCATCGGGTCGCTCATGTTGGTGTAGTTCTGGGTGATGGTGACGGGGTTGAGCCCTTCGTCATCAAGGTCATGCGAAAGCCCGGTTGCCCCGTGGGGGTCGATTGGGCATTCCCGGACAGGCGCCAGATGATTCGCCTCTTTGGCCTCGGCAAGAATTTCGCGGTAGTCCACCTCGGCGCCGTCGGTTGTGAGCAGGTGCCCAGTATTGATCCAGGCTTGGAACCGCTCAGCCATACGCCTATTGTCGGTGTCGTTGGCTGTATCCTCGGGGACCCAGAACTTCGGGGCGATCGAGTAGTAATGCGTCTTGCCGTCGATGACGCGCCAGAACAGGCGAGCCATTGAGTTCATATCAAGCTTGCGCGCCAGGTCGAAACCCAGGATGCATTCCTGCCCTTCGAACATCTCCAGAGTCAGCGTCTTGTCTTCGCAGGACCGCCAGGTTTCGACGTTGAAGAATCCCGCTTTTGCACTCACCCACAGGTTGAGGTGTTTGGTCTTGAACGTGTTAGTGAATCTGGCCGAGCGGATTGCGCGGGCGAGCTGGCTTTCCAAGTACTCCTGGAACACCGAGACGCCCATGCATGGGTTGGCCTTGGCAAGGTTCTTCGGGTCGGTCCAATCGTCGTCTTCATCCAGGGTCCAGATGTAGCCAAACAACTCAGGGTCCGGCACCGTGCCGTTGAGCATTTCCAGGACTTGGCGGCGCTTGTCGTAGCATGGGCCTTCGATGTTCGCGCCGGCGGTGGTGATGATGAACATCAGCGGCTGCCGACGGGACCCCATGCCGGTCAGCATCGTGTCGTATTGGGCGGCGCTGTCGTGTTCGTGAAACTCGTCGATGATCGCGCAGGATGGCGACGCACCGTCGCCCGGGTTGCCAATCAACGGCTCGAAGCGACTGCAATCCGAAGGTATGTTCATGTTCGAGGCGTTCACCTCGATACCGGCCGCCTCGATCAACATCGGCGAGCGCATGACCATCAAGCGCGCTGGGCGGAAAACCTCCCAGGCTTGTTTCTCGGTGGTCGCACCGGAATAGACTTCGGCGCCGAACTCGTTGTCGGCCACGAACATGCCGATGCCCACGCCGGCGGCGATGACACTCTTTCCGTTCTTCCTAGGGACTTCCCAATAACTTTCCCGGAACCGGCGATAGCCACCCTTCTTCTTTACCCACCCGAACGTGCACGCCAGGCCGAACAACTGCCACGGTTCAAGGGTGATGAGCTGCCTTTTAAACGCCCATTCGCCTTTGGTGTGCGGCAAAAGCTGCATCAGCTTTAGCTTTTTCTCGGCTTTCTTGGGGTCGAACTTGTACGGAAACGACTTGAGCCGGCTCGCGGCAACGTCGTCGAAGTGCCTCTGAATCGATTGGTGGATGTACCGGCAGGCCGGAAACTTGCCTTTCAAAACGGTTCTTGCCCAAGCCATCGCCTTGTCGACGTTGGGGTGGGCAGTTTTGGCCATCAGCTACTCAATAGTTTGGCGAACTCATTGGTGGATCGTTGCTTGTTCCCACCGATTATTCGGGTGCGGCTGGAGGGGTCGAGGCCAAGTAACGACCCAAACGTCACAAGCTGGCGCATCGATTCGTTCGCCGCAGTGAGCGCCGGATTTTTCATGGGGCTGCCCTGGGATGACTCGACAACAATCCCAAACTGCTGGACAGCCTCTTCAGCCATTCGCCACTTGTCGTACGCAGTACAGAACGCTTCGACGTTATGCAAATCGGTGAGCGCGACGACGTGTTCACGGAGCAATTCAGGTATCAGCATCCGCCACATCGTGGCCGCCCGATCACTCAGCCAGTCCGGCGGGTCGATGTTCGTGACTGTGGAAAACTGCGGCTCATCCGTGTTCAGCGCACGCTTGCCAGGATTTCCGGCGAGTGCTTTTTTGGCCGTTGGCTTGGGTTTGCGACCACGGCCGGCGACCGTGGCGGTGCCCCCCATCGCGCAACTCCTGATTTTTTAATTTCGCGGTCGTGAAAGAAAGGCTGGGCGGACGGTCTAGAAGGCGAAAGCCCTCGACTTTTGCCCCTCCCCCTCCCCATGGATGGGAATCCGTCTCATTTGAGCCCTTTTTCGGGCATTCCCCACGGTCAGCGCCTCGGGTTGCCCCATCCGCCGTCTTCACGGGCCGTCTTGCGGCTGTGGCAGCTATGGCACAGCGACTGCCAGTTGTTCCGGTTCCAGAAGATCGTCGCGTCACCCTTGTGGGGCACAATGTGGTCAACCTCAGTGGCAGCGACAACCTCGCCTTGGCGCTCATGCTCGGCACACAGTGGGTAGCGAGTGAGGAAGCCCTTGCTCGCCTTCTGCCACTTGTATGTGTAGAGGCGCTGGGTGCTGCTCTCACGCTTCCTGGCAGCCTGGCGCTCTGCCTGCGCCGTGCCTAAGCCGACGTGCTCATCGCAATACCTGGGGTTGCGTGTGAGCGCACGACACCCTAACGCCGCGCACGGTTTTTGCGGCCTTGGGGGCATCGAGCATTTCCTATTTTAGGTTGGTCATAGAATCCACCGCAGGCCGTTACCACGCTCCTGCCATCTTGGCGCCCACCGCTACCCCAATGATGAAGACCAGCACCACCAGCATCGAACCAATGCTTAGGATGACCGGTGCAGGCAGCGGGGTGCGCATGGGCGGTGGTGCTGGCGGTGCGGGCTTGGTGATAACGCAGCGAGCGCAATTGCCGCAGGCAGTGCCGAGACGCCAATCACCTTTGCAGACTGGGTTGCTGTAACCGAGGCCCATGGTCAGGGCTCCAAGGAAAGCTTGATCGAGGCGAGTATCACACCAAGCGCAGCCAACTGTTAGGACTTGGCCAGCTCAAACACTAGAGCTTCAACAAGGGGGACTTCTGCCTGCTCATCGGCAGGCATGAGCACTCACCATACCTTTGATTTGGTAGTACTCGCCGCTGACTATGCTCATTGAATTTTGATGCCTCGCTTGGCCAGGACTTGAAATAGTGGCTTGTTGCCGGTATTGATGTGGATCCAATCCAATGAAGGTGACAACCATGGAAAATCTTCGCGAAAGCATCAAAGTTGCTGGAGATGTCGACTACTCAAATGAAGTGCGCAGAACCGCAGCTGTGTCCGCCGCACTGACCGTGATCGCCTACAAAGCTTCCGGCGCAGACTCCACCAACCTCAGCGTCGAAATGACACGCCTCTCTACATACGCCGACCAAATCCAGGAAGCCCTGAGAGTGAAGTGATCACCCGTGCCGCACTCACCCTGCGGCACGCCCGTTCGATGCAGAACAAGCACCGCAGGTTCTCGATAGCAAAACCTACTCAGTTAAGGATGATTAGTTTGACCAACACCGCAAATCCAGCAGCACCAACACCAGTTAGCTCAAGCACCCCCTGGCTAACAACCGCGATAGCATTTGGAACGTTTATGGTAGGTGTCGGCACCACCCTGGTGGTGGGCGGCATGAATTTCGGACAGCAGAAGAACGCCTTAGAAAACCAGACGGTTCGAAATCAGGAATTACAAAAGCAGAACAATGAGCTTGGCGACTTGCTTGAAAAATGGAGGGAAGCAGTGGCACAACGAGACTCGCTTCTATCCTCGACCCAGGCAAAGCTGGCTGCCATGCAAAATGACCAGTGCGAAGCTATACGGAGTGAGATAGAAGGCTTGGAAAGCAGCCTCACCTGGGCTGACAACAGCCATATGTCCGAAGTGAGGCGTTCAGAAATCAATAAGTTGATAACGCAGCACCAGCAGTCGTTGCAGAGTTGCTTCGCCGCCCGGCGCTAGCCTTGCCACACGTCGCGACACAATTTGCTGATTCGCGAAACGTGTCGCGCGTTATCGCTTCTTCTCGCAGCCCATGCAGTGCTCGCAGTTCAGGTGCCGACATAGCCAGGCTTTGACCCGCTGCCAGTACGTGACCATGAACAGGTGTCGAATGCCGGCCAGGGCCAGGGCTATATGCAGGGTCAGGCCGGCAGTGGTCGGGCCGAACAGGAAGCTGTCGTGCCGGGTGGTGACCACGTATGCGCTGATGGCGATCGTCGAGTAGATCAGTTTCCCAAGGATGCCGTCCCTCACCTTCCCGCTCACCACGCACCAGAATGCCCACAGGGCAATCATGCCGCAGGCAATGGAATTGATCAGTTCAAGATTCATGGTGGATTGCCTCCCCCGAACCGCTGGCGGATGAACGCCCAGAGGTCAGCGGCTTTGATGGCCCGAGTGATCGCGGCGATAAGCGATCCGCCGAAGGTTCCCAAGAGGAAGCCGACACCGGCAACACTGCGCGGCTCGACCACTCCGAAATAGGCACTGATCAGACCCGTCAGGTAATGGGCGCAGACGGCACCCGAGAAAATAAAGATGGCCCAGGCCTTTCGGTCTACCAGATCATCGCGGTGCCAGAAGCTTGCGGCTATAGCGCCAAGCAGCCCAGCAAATGCCCAGTCGAGCTTCTCGAACAGGCGCTGTAGTAAATCCATGCGCTCGACTCCATGGGCGTGAGCAATAGGCCATAGGCCATGTAGAATCCCTTTGTCAAAAATCCCAAGGACAAGGGCATGAAAACAAAACTCCCGCTGATACTTATCTCATCGCTTAGCTTCGCGACCGCAGCACATGCAGGCGACTTCACAAACGCAGAAATCTGCAAGGCGGCAATCTCCGTAGAGATGGGGCGCCCCACGAAGACAATGAAAACCAGCACCGTCGACCCGTATCCAGAAATCCACTACAGACGCCCGGATGGGGACTCCTTCAAATATCGCTGCCAAGTGAGCGGTGATCGGGTGATCTGGTCGGCGTTCATGGACGACACCCAGGAATGGGGCCGCTGGCGAAACAGGTATTCAGAAGGCGATGCCTCCACGACATATTCAGTTTCGAAGGGGATCTTGACGATAATGAACGATCAGTCGGGCGATCAAAACTTCAAGAAGAAGGACTTCTGAGGCCCTAAAATAGGTGCGCAGTCTTTCCCGCTGTCTGCCGTAGGCAATCACACCGTCGACGCCCTATTGCATCGATCTCGCTGTTCAAGTCTCGCGCCACCCGGAAAGCATGTTAGGTCAAGGTGCGCGGGCTGCCGGTGTTATTTCCGTACGCCGTACTGTCCGGCTAATCGGCGTCCAGGTCGTCACGAGGGCTGTCCTGGCTACAGGTGAATCTCGGCCAATAAAAACCCGGCACACGGCCGGGCTTTCAGTTACGTCTCGCTCAGTGAGAGCTTGCGATCTTGCTGAGCTTGATGAGGACCTGCTTCAGCCTCTCATCGTTTATTCCGAGCTTCTCCAGAGTTTGATCTGGATTTTCGGTCAGCGGAGCCAGGGCCTTGATATCTGCAAACGAAACAGTTGCAGCCGGCTCACCCTGCTCATCAAAAAATTCCAACATAGCGACTCCTTGCGATTGGTTTTTTGGCGCGTGGTGCGCCAAATGCAATCGTATAGGAATCACCAATGAAAAACCCGACGCGGTGGCCGGGTTCAAAATAGGTGCAGATGGCCGATGCTGGTCTCCGGCTTGATTCGTCTACGCGTTGGTTTGTCGATCCACCATCGAATCCGATCCCGCTCTCTGCGCATCAGCCTGCGCATTCATCCGCATAACGTGCGTCTCTTCCCACGATGCCCGCCAACGCCACCCCGCAAGCATAATCGAGGACTATGTACGTAGACTGCAGGTGTTCTGCTGTAGCGCGTGACAAACCGGCGATACCGCGTCCAGGCCCCGCCCGCAGGTCCATCCTGGCTATGGTTTCACGCCCACATAAAACCGAAAAAGCCCCAGCGAATGCCGAGGCCTTGAGAAGCGTCGATTGTTCTAGAACACGGCTGTTGCCACTTGCTTGCCAACCATTGCCGGTAGAGGGATTAGGATTTCCCACCGCGGCGGCTGGCGCGGGCCCACTGCAGGCTGATGATTAGACTCCAGCCCATTCCAATAGGAGCATGCGTATTCAATACGATGAGCCAACCCGACTTCATAGTCGAGCCAATTCATGTCATGCCTAGACCATCGGGCGGCAAAAATCTCGTAGATAGGAACGGGGCGAATGGGAGTTGGCTTTATCGCACGCGCAAACTCAATAGCTTGCTCAACAGTTTCAGCGGCGAAAATCGAGCAATTTCTCGACCATGGAAAATCAACGATATTCAAAGCATTTTCAGCACAGAACTCACGAACCACCGCATCCTCCGCTCCAATATCGGGCTGAGATTGAATCCGCGACCAGTAAACCGAGCCGAAAACTGATAACCCTCTCTCGTCAACCAGTAATTCCTCGCCAGTTTTGAGAGTTGAATTCCTGTCCGCGTGAAAAAATGTGCGCATGCCGGTGCCCTCTTCGAGAGCAGAACACTACAGTAGCGCAAAGCAATAAAAAACCCGACACTTGGCCGGGTTTTCTCTTTGGTGTCGCGCTTGAAAAGCTGAACACGGTGCTATGAAAACAGAGCTATTCCATATGGACAACTCTTTTTTTCATGCTGCGTCCCTCACCCGCTCCAATACGCAATCCACCCATGCAACACCGGCTTTAATCAGCTCTCGAGCCTTGCCTTCGCTCATGCCGTAGTGGCGTCCGACTCGCACCGCGGCCCATTTCGCGCCGTAGTAAAGCCAGATCATGTCGCCCATCTGCTGGTCTCGCTTGCAGAGCCTGGCCACCGCACCATCGACCACTCCCGCCAGTTCGTCCGTGATGACATAGGACTTGGAGGTGGATGGCATCACTTCCCGCATGATGGCCATCATCGGCGAGGCGTAGCTGGGAATCCCCATCCCATCCATGCGCCACCAGCCCCATTGCTCCAGCATGTACTCGGTATCGCCCAAGGGGCGCTGCAACGGCTTTCGAATCATCATGCTGCTTTCCTCGGGTCAGGATCACTCAGGCCGAACAGATCTCGAAGCAAGCGGTCAGCCGCGGTCTTCTTCGCATTGCCTTCCAGAAGCCAGCGCTGGCCATAATCATGAAAACCGATCTGCAACCGGCTCGAGTGCCAACTGGCGACCATGTCCAACAGAGCCGCCAGCGCGGCAGGCCCTCCCATTTTGACCTTCGCCAACTCCTCGCCGGCGATTTTCAAGAACTGGCACTCGATATCGCTCATGGCTTTGCGCGGCAGTACCGCTTTGACGTTACTCATAGTCTTTCCTCCCCTTGCCGTACTTGCTCGCGTAGCTCGATCG
Organism: Pseudomonas sp. Z1-29; assembly: GCF_051131995.1. Taxonomy (NCBI): domain Bacteria; kingdom Pseudomonadati; phylum Pseudomonadota; class Gammaproteobacteria; order Pseudomonadales; family Pseudomonadaceae; genus Pseudomonas; species Pseudomonas sp. Z1-29. Next base: position 5,204,879 of record NZ_CP071645.1, read on the forward strand.
GCCTATTTCGACCTCCTCATTGCTGGGAGGCTGGCCTTCGAAGTCGACGAACCGTACGAACTTGCCCTGCTGCTGGACCAAGCAAGAACCAACACGAGCGTGGCGAACCTTGCCCACGATCAGTTCGGTGATCCCGTTCTGCCCTTCCTCGCTTTCCATGTCCTTGTGCACCAGGATCACGACGTCGGCGTCCTGCTCGATCTGGCCGGAGTCGCGGATATCGCTTGGGCGTGGACGCTTGTCGGGGCGATTTGTCGATCCGCGGTTGAGTTGCGCCAGCACGATTACTGGAATCTTGAGTTCCTTGGCCAAGTTCTTCAGAGCTGTGGATATTTTCCCCACCTCCAAAGATCGGTTCGAACTGCTCTCCGCGCTGATCAGCTGGATATAGTCGATCAGCAAGATGCTGAGCCCTTCCCGTCGCTGGCACTGACGGGCAATCGAACGGATACGCGCCACCGTCATGCCGGCCTGGTCGTTTACGAACAGCTGGGCATTCATTAACTCGCCAGCGGCACTGGTAAGCCTCGGCCAGTCATCGTCCTCAAGCTCACCGCTGTCGAGCGCGCTCAGGTTGATCCCGCCAATGGAAGCCAAGCCGCGGGTAATCAGTTCCTCCTTGGTCATTTCCATGGAGAATGCCAAACCGGAACCGCCGAGCTTGCAGGTGACGTGCTGGGCTATCTGAAGGCCAAGGATAGTTTTGCCAGAACCCGTCAGGCCACCAATTACAACCATGTTGCCCGGGCGCAGGCCGCGCACCAGCTCGTCCAGCTTTTCCAGGCCGGTGGAAAGGCCCGTGGGCATTGTCTTCTTGTACTTGGCGTCAATGGTGTCGATCACCGCTGGCAAGATGTCGCTTGCCTTGTAGTAATCCTGCTGGCCGTCGTCATCAAGGTCGCGCAGATCCGCAGTAGCCTGCTGCGCCATGGCAATCACTTCAGATAGCGGACGCTCCTCATTCGCGGTGTCGTTGATCACACAGGCCGCATCAACGATCTGCCGAAGGACTGCCCGCTCCCGGACAATGCGCGCGTATGCCTTCCAGTTGGCGGCGCTCGGCACGTTCATGGCTAACTCGCTGGCGAGAGCGATCGTCGGCTGGCCACTGGGAAGGTTCTGACGACGATCACTAAGTGTGACGACATCAATTGGAACCCCAGCAGCGTTACAATCAATCATGACTTGATAGAGCGCTGCGTTCTCCAAGTCGTGGAAGTCAGCCACAGCCACCTTGCTGGATATCTCATCGAAAAGGTCGGGTTTGCGCAGTATTGCCCCGAGGATGCCGAACTCGGCCTCATTGCTGAACAGTCCACGGCTCATACGTCACCCCGTGCCGAAGCCCAGCGAAACACCACCACGATGCCGCTCTTGTCCCGCAGGCGATCCACCGCCCGGTCGCCGAGGCACTGACGGAGCTCAGTGACACCCAGGTTGCTCACTACGATTGTCGGCTTCACCCGCTCGTATCGGCCATTGATCACCTCGAACAGGACTTGGCGCTCGAAGTCGGTCCCGTGCTGGACGCCAACCTCATCAATCACCAGGAGGTCGGGCCGGATCAAGTCCTCGTAGACATCCGCCTCGGTGCGGCCGCGGTTGCCAAACGTCGCCTTCACGTCACGAATGATCGAACCGGCGGTGGCGTAAAGACCTCGTAGGCCCTCGAGGGCATACTCGCGAATCACCGCTTGCAGCATCGCCGTGCCCAGGTGGGTTTTGCCTGTGCCCACCGTGCCCAGCAGCATCGCGGAGCGGCCGACCAGGAAGTTCTCATCGAATGCCTCGACGAATCCGCCACACGCTGCGAGCGCTTGGCCCTGTGCTGGCGTGGCTGCGTTCCAGTTGGCCAGCGTGCAGCCCATGAATCGGTCAGGGATATCCGTGTCCAACAGCCGCTCGTTCAGCAGCCTGCCGCGCTGGATATTCACGGCCTGAAAGCGCTGATCCAGATCTTGCGAATGGCGTGCATCGAAATGACAGCGAGGGCAGCCGAACCAAACCGGATCGGTTCCGAACTGTTGCACGAGGTGATCAGGAAAGCGTCCATGCTCACGGCAATCGCCCGCCCGGGTTTCCAGGGTGTACTTGGGTTTAGTGGTCATAGGGTCACGCTCGCAATTCGGTAGGTGCCGTCGGCCTGTTGCTCAAGGCCGTCTTCGTGGTTGATCTGGTCCAGGTTGGTATGGCGGGACTGCTTGCCGCCGGCCGGCTTCAGCTCGTCTGTCCAGCGCTCGCCGTTCAGCCAGGTCGAGGCGTTCGGGATGTAGCGCCCACCGTCTTTGGTCCAGTCCTCGGAAACGCAGTGGCTGCCCAGGGCGGTGATCAAGGTCTGGCGTAGCTCGTCGTTCGGTGCAAGCTTCGCCCAGGCTTTTGCGGCGTCCTTGCGGGACTTCTTCTTCGGGTACAGTTTCCAGAACTGATCGAAGCCCTCTGCCGTATCTGAAATGACCGTAGGTTTAGGTTCCTTGACTGGTTCATAAGAGTGACTGGTTCTGGGGGCAGCTCCTGCCCCACCCCCTGGGTTATCTCCTGCCCCAGGTGGGTTATCTCCTGCCCCACCCCCTAGGTCAGGAACTGCCCCACCATCAAGCGACAAATGGAAAACGTTCGACTGATTCAGTTCGCCTTTTCGGCGGTACTCACGGCGAAGAAAGCCAGCCTTTTCCAATTCGCGAATATGCAACTTCACCGTCGAGCGGCCGATCTCGCACTGGTCAGCGATGTGCTGGTAAGACGGCCAGCACTCGCCCTGATCGCTGGCGTTATCCGCCAGCTTGACCAGCACCAGCTTGCGCAGCGGGTTCCCAACCTTCGTTTTCATGGCCTTGACCATTAGATCCATGCTCATGGTCAGATCTCCAGCTCGGCGCAGACGCGACGGATGAATTCGTCGTAGCTCTCAGTCATGACGACGCCGCGATCCTCCAAGGCTCCCCGGGCGGCCTTGGCCATGCCGTAAACCTCCCAGCGATCGCGTTCAGAAAGGTGACGGCAGTTCGAATAGTTCGGCCAAGGGCCGGCGACCACTTCGGCAGTGGCGGGCAAACTGCCCAAATCCCGGGTAGTTGTTTTGGTGGTGGTGGTCATTGCAGAGTCTCCCCTGGCTTGCGGCACAGCCCGGCGCCCATGGCCTCCACCGAGCCGCCAGACAGGCGCAGGACCAGCAACCGGAGCGCTGTAGTGGAGTCAATGGAGAACGTGCGAGCCTCGTCCAACGCCAAAGCCTGCGGCGTGTGTTCCATGATCAGGAGTCGAACGCGGTCGCTGTAGTTGAACGCCGCGCAAGCCAGCTGTTGATCGGTCAGGCCTTCGAACGCTTCATCAGGCAGACACGCGACCGGGTACACGACGACTGGGATTTTGTTTTCAGGGCGCGGCTCACCCGCCAGCAAGTGGCGGGTCATTGCCTCGAAGTGATCCTGGGCAACCTGCCTTGCATCGTGACCGGTCCTGCGCCTGAACAGCACTTTGAGCGCGTAGTAGGCGCGATACAGGTCGATGTGCGTGTCATCCTCCTTCTCGATGGAATATTCAGGCTCGTCGATCACCTCCAGGGCATCCTTGACGACCTCGAAGCACTTCAGCAGCAGGGCTGCGTCTGGATACTTCTCGAAGTGCGCCTCATCAATACGTTCCACGAGCTGCGCCGGCGGGGGGAAATTCAGTACGTTTTTCATGCGGTAGTCCTCAGGCACAGCTTGAAGCGGCCCTGCTGAATATCGGGATGGGTGGCGCGCTCGGGCGTGACGAAGGTGCACTCGGCGGCGAACCGATCAAAGCGGCGGGTGATGTCGGCCTTGGGCCAGATCGCGTATGGCTGGGCACCGTCATCGGCGTGCTTGCTGCGCACCATGGCGAACGGCAAGGGCGCTCCCGGGATATCGCGCATGACAGCGTTGATGACCCATTGGGGAAGCCCCAAACGCAGGTTGACGCGCTCACGAATTGAGGTCATTGACTCGAAGCCTGCTGGCCTGGAGTCCAGGTAACGCACCTGTTCAACATTGGCCACCCGGGTTTCGATCCGCTCCAGCGCGACCTGCTGCTCCCGTTGCTGGCGCTCGACGGCAACCAGATGGTTAGCGTTGGCGGCGGTGATTTCGGCCTGGGTCATGGGGCGGGCCGCCTGCTCTTCCAGGGCCTGCCAGCGATCTACCAACACAGCGGTGAATTCCGGGCAGAGCTGCGCCACAACCACGAAGCTGTCGCGCTTGCAAACGTGGTAGACCGCCTCCGTGCGTGGGCGGCCCAGACTGTCGCTGGATTGTTCGTCCCCCACTGGGGGTTGGACGATAACGCCGCGCTCGGCCAGGCGATCGATCGATTGCTTGACCTTGTCATGCCGAGAGCCGACCAGGTCAGCGATCTCGCGAGAGGACATGGTGACGGCATCACCGCCTTGGAATTTGGCGATGGTCATTGGTCACCTCCACCTTTGCGCGACACATTCTTCTTGCCAGCGTTTTGTGTCGCGACACCGGCCTTTTCGAATGCGGCCGCGGTGCGCGTCTCAAGGGTTTCGCGCTCGGCGTCGAGCTGGTTGTGCCAGTCGTCAGCGTTGAAAATGGCCAGGTTCGCCACGGTTGCGTAGTGCTCGTCATGGCCCTGGATGAGCCGATCCTCAAGGACGTGAAGAACGCCCCGCAGCCAGTTGATGTGCTCCATTGCGCAAGTAATCTGAAACGTTGCGTCCTGGGCGATGCGTTGCTGCTCGTTCATGCGGCACCATCCTTGGCCATCGCGGCCTCGATACCAGCGTGAGAGGCGTAAACAAGGGCCAGCGCTGCGTCAGCAGCTAGATACACAAGGGTCGCCTCATGGGTGCATTCGGTGACGTTCATCAGACCGCGCAGACCGGCGACTACTGACTCCAGATAGCTGGATGCGGCATCTAAGGAGTCGACTACGGGCACGCCCCCGACTGCCGCTAGGACAGCGTGGTTTCCGGTTACGCAGTGCTCATGCTCAAGGGTGAGAATTTGGCTTTTCATTGCGCACTCCCCTCTGCGGCGTATGCCTCGATGCCTTTTTCAGCCGCCCAAACCAGCGCGCTCACAGTCTCGGCCAGGAAGCCCAACGCTGCGACACCGTCGCAATAAGCCAGCTCGCCCATGTTCAGGCTGTCGTGAAGATGCCGGCAGATCTGGCCCAGGCCTGACGAGAGAACCTTGGCCGTTTGGAGTGCGTCTTCGACGTTCGTGCCGGCCGCAATGGCGAGCATTTGGATGCCTCGATTGTCGATTGGCGTTTCGCAAAATCCGACATGGACAGTTAGCAACGCTTGCGCTGCAGGTGGTGTGGTGCTATTTTTTGGGTGCATGAATTCGTCCTCCAAAGAACGAAGAAGTACCTAAGCGCTTGCTGTCACAAGTGCCGATTGAGAACCCGCTTGCAGGCGGGTTTTCTGCTTTCTGGGATTCAGAAAGTCAGAATTTGAAGCAGGCGCGCGGTCAGGGCGGTCCTGTGGTTTGTAGAATTGGTGCGCCTGCGTGTTTCATTCTTGATGTCCTTCTACTGGGGTTTTATCCAGTTCACATAGGATACTTTAGGTATCCAGACAAGCCACAACCAGACCTGCGCATCCGAGGAACACAACTCGTTAGCGTCCTGGGAATTTGCTAATTTCTTTCGCCGATGCAGTGCCATCGGCCGCCAGGTCCACAAAAATGGTCCTGCCTGCTGCGATTGCTTTCGACAAAGCTGGACCAGTGCAATCCAGATCTATCGCCGCCTGCTTCCGGCCTTTGCGCTCAATAAAATCTTCGAGTGGAATGCCGCTCGATACGTGAGTCATTGGGTGGCCTGCGAGGTACTGGATGAATGAACAGATGGATTGCCCGACTCTTCAGAGATCAGTGATAGGCGTATCGTTTTACTCAGCATCGGGCCATTTCCAAGCCTTGAGCTCCTCGCGGCACACGAGGGAAAGCTTCTAATTTCTATAGCGGTGAACGTCCCGTCGAGCTGTTCAATGACGAGAACATCTCGACCGGTACGAATGGCCTTGCTCAGCGCACCTTGAGTCATACCTAGAAGCAAGGCTGCCTGTGGCTGACCGCGATCCTTTGCAAAATCTTTCAGATTGATCCGCTTCACGGCCAATTCTCCAAATAGAACTTTGGGAAAATAGTACCTATGGCATTTTCACAAAGCAATACCTTTGGCATTTGTTAAACTATTACCGATGGGAATATTATCGACTGATGAAAAAACCATTACCTGCTGACCGTAAAGAAGAATGCCTGCGCTTGAAGGCAATTTTCACAGCCAAAAAGAAGCAGCTGAAGCTGACTCAGGAAAAGCTGGCTGAGCAACTCGGGATTAACCAGAGCTCTGTCTCACACTATCTGAACGGTGTGAACCCGCTGAACACAGAGATAGCGGCTGCATTCGCCAAAATCTTGGACGTGCCAGTTTCTGACTTTAGTCCGCGCCTGGCGGGGATCATTGAGATGGTGGCGTCGTCGCGCGTCACCGCTGACTCATTTCGGACAACCTGGGCTAAAGCTGCTCGCATTATTGATGCCCCGCCACGCGAGCAATACGTCCTGATTCCGCAGTATTTGGACGATAATTCTTTCGTGCCCAACGTGAACGACGAGCATCGCGGGCTGACCGAAGGTATGGTGTTCAGGCGCGGATGGCTTCAAGAGATGGGAGTCTCGTTTAGCAGTCTCAACATCGTTTATGCCGGCGACGATAGTATGGCGCCACATATTTTGTCCGGCGACGTGGTCATGATTGATACGTACAAGCCGACCTTGAAGGACGGTGAGGTATATCTCGTCCGTATGCCTGATGGCAGGACCAGCGTCAGGCGGGTAGCGCAGCAAATTTCGGGAAACTGGATGCTAAGGTGTGACAATCAAGACAAGCAGCTCTTCCCCGACGAGCTGATCCCAAGTTCAGCAGCCGTCGAGCTCCCATTGATTGGAAGAGTGGTATGGCGCGGGGGCAGTGTGAGGGTATCCAGACCTTAGCCGAAAAAGCCGCCGCTTTGAGCGGTTTTTTTTGGCGCGTGAAAATTAATATTGCCAAAGGTATTTACTTAGATAATTACCTTTGGTACTTTTTGCGCCATCGCACTCTGCATGGAGCTTCACCAAATGACCAACAGCACTCTTACCGCCGGCAACTGGCAGGGCAACCTCAAGATGGGTCTGGCTCCTCGCGAGCTTGAAGCCACCCTGTGGGCTGCCGCCGATCTGACGGTGAAGCAAATTGGTCGTGCAATGAGTATCAGTCCAGCCACCGCAGAAAAGCGACTTGAAAACGCCCGCTTCAAGCTTGGTGTCAAGACGATGCGCGGCCTCGTGCTGGAGGCATTCAAACGTCAGATCATCAGCCCCTTGGTCATTGCTCTCTGCGCCATTCTCGTTGGTCAGTCCGCTACCAGCGATAACCCGATGAGCCGTGTACGTCGACCTGGCGAACGCAAGATTGAAACCCGCGTGGCGGTCCGCCGCATCGAGGTTGCCCTCACCGCTTAACCCAACCTGATTTTTTGCGAAAGCCAACAACGCGGCCGGGATTCACTTGGCCTGGAGAAAGCCAATGAGCACAAATCAATATGATTCACGCACCGCTGACAAATTTGTTGCGCGCCTGCCAGACGGCCTGCGGGCAGACATCGAAGCGGCGGCAAACGTCAGCGACCGCAGCATGAACAGCGTGTTTGTTCAAGCGGTCCGCCAGTATCTCGATGTCCAGCGGCGCCAGGAGCTCCTGCTGGACGCGCTGGCCAGTGCTGCAAACATTCCGGCACATGGCGACCCAATGCACATTGATGATCGCGTGAAGCTCATGGCTGACCCTCGCGATCTGTTCATCGCGACAAACCCTATCGGCGCCACCAACAATGAACTAACAAAGGGTCCTAGCGGATTCGTCGACGAATGCACTCATGCGGACTACCTGATTTTCCTGGCTGGCTACAGGGCGGCGATCAAGGAACCAGAAGGGACGGAGGCGCAGCCATGACAGCCACATCGCCAATTGGCAGCCGGATTGCTCTTCAAGACGAGTTTAGCCAGCTCGGCTTCCGCCTGGTCCGCTTCGGTCAGGCCATGCAAGAGCCCAGCACCACCGTCAGCGAACTGATGCGCCTGGCCCAGGCCTGCGGCATTAACCTGAAACTGCGGGTTGTTGGTGAGTCCAGCGACAACGCCGAGCGGTGAAGCTATGCGCTATGTGACCGTCAGAAAATTTGCCAGCGAGTCTGGCTACACAGAAGACGCGATCCGCTCAAAGATCCGTGACGGGATCTGGCGGCTCGGTGAGATATGGATCAAAGCGCCGGATGGCCGGACGCTTCTCGACATAGAAGGATATGAGTCATGGGTAGAGGCGGGCGGGGAGTTCGGGCAGTCTCCGATTCGAGTATCGAAATCACGTTCATGTATCGGGGCGTCAGGTGCCGCGAGCGCATCACACTCAAGCCCACCGCCACTAACCTGAAGAAGGCCGAGCAGCACAAGGCGGCGATTGAGCACGCGATATCGATCGGCACCTTCGACTACTCGGTGACGTTCCCAGGATCCGGCCGGGCCGCGAAGTTCGCCCCCGAAACGTCACGAGAAACCATGAATGGGTTCTTGACCAGATGGCTTGAAGCAAAGAAGAGACACGTGGCCAGCAGCACCTTCGACGGCTACCGCAAGCTGGTCACCCTGCGCCTGATCCCCGCCTTTGGCGATACCTTGCTGGTCGACCTCAAGCGCAAGGCGGTGCGTGACTGGCTGGACACTCTGGAGGTAGGCAACAAGACGCTCAGCAATATCCAGAGCTGTCTGCGCTCCGCACTCAATGATGCGGCGGAGGAAGAGTTGATCGAGCTGAACCCCCTCGCCGGCTGGACCTATGCCCGCAAGTCCGCGCCGCCGAAAGAGGATGATGTAGACCCCTTCAGTCCGGAAGAGCAACAGGCGGTGTTGGAAGCCCTCTCCGGCCAGGCTCGCAACATGATGCAGTTCGCCTTGTGGACTGGACTGCGTACCAGTGAACTGGTCGCGCTGGACTGGGGCGATATCGACTGGCTACGCGAAGAGGTAATGGTCAGTCGAGCAATGACCCAGGCCAGCAAAGGTACGGCTGAAACCACGAAGACTGCAGCCGGACGTCGTAGCGTGAAGCTTCTCAAGCCTGCTATGGAAGCGTTGAAAGCTCAGAAAGCTCATACGTTCCTGGCGGACGCCGAAGTCTTCCAAAACCCGCGCACGCTCAATCGGTGGGCAGGCGATGGTCCGATCCGGAAAACGATGTGGGTACCAGCGATGAAAAAGGCCGGCGTCCGGTACCGGCGTCCGTACCAGACTCGCCATACCTATGCATCAATGATGTTGTCTGCAGGCGAGCATCCAATGTGGGTGGCCAAACAAATGGGACATACCGATTGGACCATGATCGCAAGAGTCTACGGAAGATGGATGCCCCATGCAGACACTGAGGCGGGAAAAAAGGCCGAGTTGGCTTTCTGTGAAACAGGCAATAAACAATTGCCTGCACATTCAAAGGGATAGGATTTAACCTAAATTTAGATTTTGACTGTGTGTGAACGCTGACTCAGAATGCGGCGATTAAGCACTTGCCTTCCACATTCGGAATAGTTCCATGCCTCAAACAAACGGACTTGAATTTCTCGAACCGCTGCCGGAAAGCTGTCCACCTACGTCGGTGAACGCTCCAAACGAGCCAGTTTTGTGGCGGCTGATTAAATCCGGGTCGCCCTCGGCGGAAGACTTTCACTCTCAGCGAGAACGATTACCAACCCGTCATTATGATGACGAGTGCCTCGCTAGGTCGGTTTCGCTTGTGACTTCTCTCGCGGTTTGCCGAGCTGTAGTTAAGAGTCCAAGAATGAAATTCAGCCACGCCGTTCCGATCACTTGTGATCCGTCATATGGAATCTGGCACAAGGATAGCGAAACGCATGTTAATTGGTGGCCATATGTGACTATCGACCCAGTCAGTCTGATTGGGGAAGTGGAGGCGCTAAATGGCTAAGCTGACGATAGAAAAAGTTTTGCTTAGTTATGAGATACCTTTGGTAGTTCTCGCAAAGTCGGGCACCGGCGATAGATTTCTTGGATTGAACTATGATGACACGGAAGTAGGGCACAAGTTTTATTTCTCCCGCATAAAAACCGAACACTTGAAACTTCTATATGCCGAAAAAATAGACGTTCATTACGTGGTAACCAAGCTTCATAAAGGAAAATATGAACTCGGCGAGCTATGGGGGAAAGCTGGTGAAGAGTTCAAGACCAAACGTGCTGCTGAAATAGCCCCCGATATCCTTCCAGAGCCGGGGATGTTTATACCGGGCCACGCTCAAGAAAGTCTAAACAGTGATTACAAGGTAGTAGAGATAGATGGAAGATGGGAAATCAGCGACCTACGAAAATTTTCCGATCTAGTCCAAGACTGCTATTCGTTTGGATTTGCTTTGTTAGGAGCTACCGGGAACGCTGCAAAGGCGAAAATTGATTCACTCTTCCATAAGCACCCGTGGAGAGGAGGCTTCAGCTCAGTAAATTTTTTCAAAGAACTTTACAAGAACATTCCCCAAGAAGATCGAGCAGGAATCAGGGAGATCAATTACGCATCTCCTGGAGAAATTAAGTTTTACATGAACGGTGACGTAGCCGACTCCATCAGAGAGTTGGTTCTAGACATCAATGATGATGAAAGTCCGGCTCAGGAAAGTTACAAGTCTGCCAGAGCGTTCCTTCAAAATAGGAACTGGCTCAGCAAGTCCGATATGGACATTGACTTGTCGAAGTCCGACCTCACTGAGCTTACTGAGCTACTCAACTCTAGCTGCAAAGCGTTTGGCTTGGAGGAGCATAGTGCGCATATCCTAGCCCTTGCCAGCGGCGACCCACTTTCAGCGGTAAAAATCGTGCTCGCTTACTTCAGGCGCCTGCAAGGACTTGCCGACTATGTAGCGACGGGGAAAGCGCAGGACATATTCAGGGACGCTCGCGCAGCAGAATGACAGCAATATGGCAGCTTGAGGGCTGAAAGCCGCGAAATACAAGGGCTGGATGCGGGTTCAAATCCCCCCGGCTCCACCACTTCATCATCTAAAGACGTCCATGGACGTCTTTTTTTGTGCCTGAAATCCAGTAAATACGCGGACTCCAGCGCTTTTGCGGTCTTTTGAGAGTTTTTGAGTTCCAGACATTCGGGTATTCCAAACAGTATTCCAGCCCATCCGGTGCTAATCTTTGGAATACCGAATCAGTGCCTGAGGACAATCTCATGCCTGCCCAAAACCTCCGCCTCTCCGATCGACAGCTCAAGGGAGTCAAACCCGCGTCCAAGGATTACGTCCTCACGGATGGTGACGGTTTGCAGCTCCGGGTACGCAGCAACGGCTCGTTGCTGTGGAATTTCAACTACCGCGAACCGGTGACCAAGAAGCGCATCAACATTGGCTTTGGGACCTACCCCGAACTGTCACTGGCCAACGCACGAAAGATGGCAGTCGATGCACGCGAGTTGCTCGCACAGGGCATCGATCCGAAGGTGCAACGAAATACGTTGAATGAAGCCAAGCGCGCAGAAACGGAACACACCTTTGAGAACGTGGCCACCGCCTGGTTCGAGCTCAAGAAAGACTCGGTCACCCCGGCCTACGCCGAGGACATCTGGCGGTCGCTCACGTTGCACGTGCTCCCCGATTTGAGGACGACACCACTGACGAAAATCACCGCGCCGATGGTGATCGGATTGCTTCGTCCAATCGAAGCGAAAGGCAGCCTGGAGACGGTCAAGCGTCTAAGCCAGCGGCTAAACGAGATCATGACCTACGGCGTAAACTCCGGGCTGATATTCGCCAACCCGCTCAACGGTATCAGGGCAGTCTTCAAGAAGCCCAAGAAAGAAAACATGGCTGCGCTTCCGCCCGAAGAGCTCCCCGAGCTCATGCTGGAGATCGCGAACGCCAGCATCAAACGCACCACCCGCTGCCTGATCGAATGGCAGTTGCACACGATGACTCGCCCCGCCGAGGCAGCGACTACTCGCTGGGCAGACATCGAATTTGAAAGGCGCGTTTGGACTATCCCTGCGGAGCGGATGAAGAAGCGCCGCCCACACAGCATTCCTTTGAGTGATCACGCTGTCGCGTTGTTGGAGTCACTGAAGACTCACAGCGGACATCGCGAATACGTCTTTCCGGCAGACAGAAATCCGCGCACACACGCCAATAGCCAGACCGCCAACATGGCGTTGAAACGTATGGGCTTCCAAGATCGACTGGTCAGCCACGGCATGCGCTCGATGGCCAGCACCATCTTGAATGAGCATGGGTGGGACCCGGAACTCATTGAGGTCGCACTGGCGCATGTCGACAAGGATGAGGTGCGCAGCGCTTACAACCGGGCCGACTACATCGAGCGCCGGCGTCCGATGATGGCTTGGTGGAGTGAGTACATCCAGAAGGCCGCCACCGGTAGCCTGCTCGCCTCCGCATACGGCCAAGTCAGAGACAAGAACGTGGTGCCGATCCGCTAGCTCTGTACGGCGCAAGAACAGCAGCAGCGACAACTGAGCGCTCAAGATTCGGGGCAAGCAGCGTCGCTTATCCGCTTTTAAGCACGGGTCCTTCCAAATAGGGCTGCAAAGCCGCCCTGTTTGGAAGGACCTCACTTTGAAAAGCTAAAAGCCAAAACGATGTCCAGGATTTACCACGGAATTCCACCGGTGGATATCCGTTCTTCAAGTCCAAAGTGGCGCTGAATTTCGAACCTTGACCGGGTTTATCCACAAGCGTAGAACTGGCCGTGCAAGTGCTGTCGATGACAGCAACCCAGGTGGCCCGAACCTTGAAGGTCACGCCGCTCCCGCGGTGGTTCTCCCCCCAAATGGCGATTAGCGTCCGGCAGCTCGCCCGGTCACCTCCCCGGTGATGGATGCCTACTTCAGATCATGGCCCACGTGCGCCAGACGACACTTCCTACTCCGCTGCCCTGCAGCAACCTATCCGCTTGGCCGAATCTTGCGCCAACCTGCGCCCGTCTCTTTCTCCTGGAAAGAGACGGGCGCTTCTAACACTGCTGCAGCCCTGATCGCACATGGCTTTGCGGCAATCCCCCTCGTGACAATCGGCGTGACAAATGCCGATGTCACCAGCAACAGCGCTGTAGATGATGGTGCCGCAGACCAGGGAATGGACTGCACCGACTGACAGTCAGGCATGCCCCGGTCATCGCATTGCTGCGTTCACCCGACTCAGGATCTCCAGGCGCTGGTTTCGTCAGCCAGTACTGCCTCCACCCGCCCACCGGTAACGGTGTTCAGGAGGCCAGATCATGAGATGCCCTTGCTCCCGGACGTAAGGAGCCGCCAGTCCCGCGTAGTGGACATTCCCCACAGGTCGCAGGGGCCTTGATCCCTGATAACACTCAGCATTCTTGGCGGGATGACGTGGGGCGAGGATCGGAAAGCGAACGATGAGGTGACAGACATGGCACTGGTGGGTAGGCGCGACGGCCGCAATTTTGGCTACGGCAGGCAATTGAGCTATGCAGGGCCGCAGGCACTGCAAGACATGTTCGGCGGTGGCCATTACGGCACGGTCAAGGCGCACTGTCATCGGTGGCAAGCATTTGTGAAGTGGTGCTGCTCCGAACAGGGGCCTGGGATCAATGATGCGCGGCGGATTGATGGGAAGGTGTTGGCCGACTATGCGGTGCATCTGCGCGATTTGGTTGGACGCGGTGACCTCGCCGTCAGCACCGCACAGAATCGGCTATCCAGCGTTAACAGGATCATGGCGGCGCTTCGCGGTGATCAGTACGTGAAGTTGCCAAGTCCGAGTAAGACGTTGGGTATGCAGCGCACCGGGGTTCGTCAGTTGGTTCCACAGGGCCAAGACCGCGAACAGATTAAGCAGATTGTTGACGCACTTTGTAGTCGTGATCAGTTACGAGCCGCCGCGATCGTTCTGTTGGCGCGAGCCACCGGCATGCGCTTGCGTGAGGCCATCTTGGCTGATCTGCCACGGCTAAGCCGTGAGGCTAACGACCTAGGCAGGATTAACATTCAGGATGGCACCAAAGGCGGCCGCGCCGGTGCCTCGGCGCCACGTTGGATTGCGGTGGATGAGCATATTCGTGCGGCGCTTGGATTTGCGCAGCAGGCGTCGCCTGCGGGAAGCCGCAACCTGATAGCGTCAATCGAAAGCTACCTGAGCGTTTTGCAGAAAGTCGTCCGCCCTGCGCGGGACATCCTACATGGGCACAACCTCAAAGGTTTTCATGAGCTACGGGCGGCTTACGCATGTGAGCGCTATGAGCAGATCACCCAACACCGCGCGCCTATCAACGGCGGCCACTGTTGCCGGGTAGATATGATTCTTGATCGTGAGGCCCGGAGGCAAATCAGCTTTGAACTGGGGCATGGCCGCATCGAAGTAGTTGCTGCGTACATCGGGGGCGCGTATGACCAAGGCGTTTGATATGGAGGTGTTCTTGGGGGGCGTGCTGACCGGCTCGCATGCGACGCGTCAGCGACATTTGCGGCAAGCGAAGATTATCCACGCTGCAATCGCAGAGCGATGGCAGCGGAAGACGCCTTGGGGTTGGAAACGGAAACATCTGGCTTGGTTTCTCAAACATCGACTGAAACAGCGCAGTAAGGAGACCCGATATTACTATCTGCTCACTGTTCGGTTGATCACTCGGCGCCTAGAAATGCCATGGGTTTTCGACCTTTGAGCGGAAACTGGACCTCCGCTGCGACCGAAGGCAAGACATCACCTCCAGCGCGCATTGAGAGGCTAAAGAGTTGGGCCTCACGACCCAACCGTGGCCTTCTATTTCAAAACCACTCACTCATCTGTCCGTACCCATAGACAAACGCCAGCTTTCGGGCCCTGGTCAGACTGACGTAAATGAGCGCACGCTCCTCGTTTTCCTTCTGACGTCTGGTCACCAGATCAGCTGCCTGGCTAACCACGAAGTCCAGGGGGACCAAGCCCTTATTCACAGAGAGGATGAATACCGCATCAAATTCAAGCCCCTTCACCCGGTGCATGGTCGCCAGGTTGATGGCACCATCAGGGGTGGAGGCACTGTCACGATCCAGCATATGACAGCGCAGGCCACAGCTCTCGAATGTAGCTTGAATTTCTAGTAATTCCTTGCGGGTACGAGCGATCACGCAGCAATTGTCAGAGGCCAAATCATTGGCCTGAAGGTCCCCTATGACCTGTCGTACCTGCTCAGCCATACCGGCAAAACTCCTGATGACCGGACTAGGTCCGTGCATCAGCGAATGGTAATAAGCGTTGGTATCCTCGCCGCCATCAAGATCGTCCACGGACACACCCTCAAGCACACTAACCGCGACCTTTCGGGTTTCATCCGTAGTACGGTAGTTCACTTTGAGGCGGGAACTGCGACCTCGAATATCGATACCGCATTGGCCCAATATCACCTTGTTCTTGCCATAAATGCGCTGGTGCCCATCCCCGACAATGAACAAATCGTTAGAACTCGGAGGTACCAGAGCACGAATCAGCATGAATGCCTGGGTGCCCATATCCTGCGCCTCATCCACGATAACCGCGCACAGCTCCGGTCGGAGCTCAGCGCGGCCTTCTAGCAGCCGGCGCGCATCGCGATAAGCGTCATCCGGTTCTTTGAGGTAATTGCTCGACAGCAGATGTCGGTAGCGTTCAAAGACAGGCCAGATATCGATACGCTGCTGCCTATTCAGTGGCGTGCCGCGACCGATACGTGAAGCGGTCTTGAACTCATCGGCAGTCATGATCGATAGGGGCTGAACCACCCTCGCCCATTCTTCCTGGAAGAACGCCAGACTCAGCTCAGAGCCAGCCGGCTTGTCGGAGTAAGCCTGCTCCCAGAGTTGCCTTTCCTGCTGGCCATTCATCAACAGCCCATAGTCATAACCCTGCCTCTTCAGGAAGCTGATCACCCATGCATCCAGGTTGATTACCTCAATACGCTCGCGTTGTGCCGGACCGCAAATCTTGTTCAGATTTTGCTGGATATCCGTCGCCAGGTTGCGAGTAAAGGTGGTGAACAACACCTTATTACCTGGACTGGCCACATGCTCGGCCAGCCATTTAGCACGATGCATGGCCACTACGGTCTTGCCAGTACCGGCACCGCCCAGCACTCGCACCGGACCATTCTTCTTGCCTTCCACCAAGCGCCGCTGCGCCGGGTGCAGAAAAACCCGCCATTTCTCCAGCGACTGATTGAGCACCTCCTGCAGTGCCTCTTCATTTTCTGCCACAACAAAGCACGCGCGAGATTCGGGGCGCGCCAATGCCGTAGTGAAGTCGTCGGTATCCACCTGCTGTGTAACTACCGGAACAACCTCGTTGAAAGCCTCTTCGAAGCTGGCGCCAGCCATCAACATGAATAATCCATCATGTACATCTGCCGGGATCTGCTCATTTAGGCGCGCCGTTTCCAGATCAGCCTCGATCTTCATACTACGCACTAGTGGCAAGGCCTCCTCCGGAACTCCCAACTGAGTCAGCTGACGATCGCGGATGGAATCAAACAGCCCAGGCTGTGCAAACATGGCAGGCTGTTCGGGCGCCACCAACTCTTGCTCCTGGACAGTAAATACTTGCAGACTGCCTGTGTTGGGGTTGATCTCGACCTTACGACGCGCCGCCCAAAAGTAAGCCTGCTCGTGGTGGTCTATGTAGAGCATCAAATATAAGTTCTGTTTCTCCACTGTCGCCAGGATGATTCGAACATCTTGGTTCACCCGGATCGAACGCAGTTTGTCATCCCTGAAAGCTGTCAGCTTTTCGTAGTGCAGACCGCCATGCTGCGGATCTTGCTGGAACAGCATGACCGCCTTGTTAGCCTGAGCTTGCTCGTTCGGCGTGAGCTTCAACAGGCTGTCAAAATATTTGTCCGAAAACGCAACACTAACCATCTTAGGCTCCTGAATTCAATTGGGTGATGGCCTTAACCAGATCCTCGGCGCTGGAAACGATGATCCAACCTGCTTTCTGCAAATACGCCATCGCCGCCTGCTGGTCTTCCAAATGCTCAAGCAGCAGAGCAATTTTCTGCTCGGGCAACAGCAGCTCTGCTTCACCGACCACTTCACCCTGCTCATCCATAACCGCATCGCCGACAACAGCAGACATAGACCAAGCAATCTGATGCTCACTCAAGGCGGTGGCTACGTTCTCATCCAGCAGCTGGAACCAGTTGGGCAACTGGCGTGCTTCCACCGACTCTTCGGCCACCGCACCAACCAACGGCCAGAGCAAGCCTGCAGCTGTCCCATCGTGCTTTGACTGGGGTGTCCAGGCATAAAACAGCGGCAGGAACTGCAGAAAATTCACCGCAGCCCAGAATCTCTGCCATTGATAGCGAGCAGCCTCTTCACTGCCTTGCTTCAAGTCATAGCAAAATGACACCAAGGCTTGGTTCAGATCAAACTGTCTGACCAAATCCGCACCGGCAATCAAGCCCAAGCTGATCAGCGCAGCCCCTTGCGCATCCTTGACTTCCACCGCCCCCGCGAGAGCTATCGGTTCTGGTTGCTGATCGGTAAAGCTTACCGGCAGGCCATGGAGGCTTTGCAAAAGCTTCGCCCGAACTTCGGCGTCGGCCAACGAAGCAGCCGGCAAGCATTGCAGAGTGAAAAATAGCGCTTGCTCCGACAACGCTTGCGGATTCTGATTGGCAAGAAAGTGCGTGAGTAAGTCGAAGGTGGGCATGCTCAGGTGTTGAGCCGTATTGGCTGTCCCTGCCAATTTTGCCAGCCCCGCGATCGCCTGGTGATGCTGTGTTGGTGAAGTCATACCGGTTAGTAAAGGCACATCCAAGGCTTTATCACCGATCACCTTGTTGACGTCATACCAGTTCAACGTCCATACCACGAAACCGGCATGCATCAAGCTTTGTCGCTTGATCAAGTCTTCGCTACTTTTCTGTCCGTGAAATTGGTAGCCATCAAGGAAGATCGCAATTGGCTTGAAATCAGCCGATGCAGGCCAAAGCACGAAATCCGGCCGACTGGCAAACTGGACACCCTCAGCCTTGCCCAGATCAACCTGGGGCTCCATTTCATAGGCCTGCTCGCCGATCGTTAGCCGGTAACCGGTCTTACCGTGAATGATGTCAGCCGATACCCTGACCTTCTGACCGCTGACGCAATCCATACCACTGAATCGCGCAAGCGCCTCGGGGAAACGTGCTTCCAGCTCACTCTCCACCCATGGATTACCGGAGAGGGAACTTAGGGACTCACTGTTCTGCACCCACTCATGCTCACCTTCGACAATGTCCTTGAGCATTTCCAAGGCTATCGCCTTACTGGTGCTCTCCATGCCATAGGCATTGCGGTACTCCAGTAGGCAGCGATAACAACCATCCATCGTGTGCTCGTAGCAATCACACGTCACCATGACATCGTAAGCCATGCGGAACACAGCCTGCATGTTCTCAGCCCGGCTCAGTAGCTCATGCAGATACCCAGTCCCGCCAGGCACAGAGTCGTACAACACAATAAAATGTCGACGTTCGTCTGTTTCCCCTATCGGCTCGCTCTGGTGGGCTACTCGCAGATGGTCAACTTTGCCGCCAAACCGTCGTTTGAGTCCCAACTGCAGGGCTGCAACAAAGGAGTTAATCTGCTCTTCAGTCCCCCCCGTTGCCAGTCTTGGCAAAAGAATACGTAGGGCTTCCGAAGTAAATTGGCGGTACAGATACAGGCAGTTGTCCAATCCAAAGTCGTCACCGCCATTGACAAGCTTTTTCACGCCCTTGGCATAGCTACAGCTCTTCAGATGAACCGGCTCGCCCTTGCCTGCCATCACCTTACGGCTCTGCACCGAGCCACACTCGCGACAAACGGCAAAACCGGATCGCTGCAACTGCTCGCCAGCCACATGGAACATTATCTCGTCGCCGTCACGGCGACCGAAGTTCACCTCAAGGAAAGTCGCCGAGCGGATAAACTCGAAACCAAATGGACGATCCTTATCATCCAAAACCCAAGTGATATGGATATCTGCAGGCTTAAAATCGATCAGCATCTGCTTACTGAAAAATACCGGCTCCCGATCATCCGAGTGGTCATTCAACAGCGCATCGCGTGCGTTAGTAAACGCATACACCTGAGTCATCTTCAGCATCTTGGTACGAGCGCTTGAATCCCCCCACTGACTGGTATGGCAACGCGGACAGAGCTTTTCGCTGAAGCCTGCAGTGGGGTTGTCCGCAGCCGCGGAGTAATGGCATCGCGGGCAGAATCTCCAGTCCTGAATATTGCGCCCTTTGGCGGTTTCCACTCGGGATATCTTCACCTTGCGGTTACCGGCATAGAACACCGACTCAGGCGCCAATTCCGTCAGCGCTGCCTGTGCCGGTCGCTGGTATTCGTACTCGCGCTTGATCAACTCGCGCTCAGCCCCATTACCAGAAGTTGCTTTTTCTGATCGGAAGATAACCGAATGCAAGGTTGCTCCTTCCTCTGGGAAGGCGTAGTTGGGGAGTAAGCCTTCATCTGTCAGGAAATTGAGCGTTTCGCGCCGGTTCATCACATAGCGCAAACGATTGAAACCCTCACGCTCTCGCTCAAGCTCAGCGAGTTCGTCACGGGTATGCTCGTCCTGTGGTGCCTTGGCTAGCTTATCGATCTGCTTTTTCAGATCCGCACTGCGCGCAGCCATATTTGCCCGCTCATCAGCAACCACCTTGAGCCGCCCAAGCACATACAACTGCAAATGGTCATCCAGATGCTGCGGCCCGCCAAACAAGAACTGGCGCAGCAACTCAAGATCATCACCACTGAGCTCTCTGGCTACATAAGCACTGAAGCCATCCCAAATTTCCTGCATATTGTGTTTAAGGAAATTCAGCAGGGTATAGGGGAAACGGTCTTCTTGGACCTTTTCCACCGCATCCAGCACCGGCTGCATATTCGAAGGCACTAGGTTGTCGCCCCTGGATTCCCTGGTCCAGCAGTCCATGGCATATGCCAGCAATTGCCTACGCAACACATACCGCGCTTTGAGAAAAACCGCTGGGGGCTCCACCGGGGTATCCAGCATGCGGCTCGGGTCGGCGTAGAACACCAGGTCATGGGGCCGACCGTTGGCCACGGTCAGGACGAAGGAGTTGCCATCACGCCGCCCACCTCGCCCAACGCGCTGCAGGTAGTTCGCCTGTGCCGGCGGTACGGAGCAAAGCAGCACGCTGGACAGGTTGCCAATGTCGATACCCATTTCTAGGGTCGGCGTAGCAGACAGCAGGTTGTATTCCCACGGTTTGCCACCCTCACGCATAAAACTGTTCTCGACGCGGATCCGCTCCGGCGTGGATAGCAGCCCGGTATGCTCATGAGCTATCACCCGGTGAATGACGCCATGGCGGAACAGGTTGCGATACAGCGAGTCCCGTGTGGGTACAACTTGCAAGTAATGCAGATCCGGGTGTGCCGCGTTCAACAGCGGCATGCCGAGCCAAGCCTTGGCATGGCTTGCCGGCAACAGCAGAGAACGATGGCCCGGGCACTCTACGTTATGCACTTCCGAGGTGACTTGCAGCACTTCAGGCACCACCGCCCACAACTGAACACCACGCTCACTCAGCTCCTCTTTAAGCAGCCCAGTCGAACAAAGAGCCTTGAACGACGCCCCCAACACCGACTCCAACTGTTTTCGATCGACCAACTCTCCCGGATTCAGACAAGCCAGCCAACGCTGGTACCAGGTAGCGCCCTGGCTTCCAGAAAGCACTTCAAAACCATCACCATTACTCGCTGCCGGATAACGTGGTCGAGCGGCAGACGGACCGCTGGCCGGCGCGTAATCAAGGAGGTTCAGCAGATAAGACTTCCCAGAATTCCAGCGGTAGCTCGCAAGGTCCTCTAAGGCGAATGCACCCAGATACACCAAATGCAGCATCAGTCCCTGCATATACTGCCGGGCTGCCTCAGCATCAATCCGGTAGCCGAGCGTATTATTTACCTCCGTCGCCCAACGTTCTGCAGCCTGCTGCACCTTATCCAACGGCCACTCTAGCGCTGCAATGCCTAAGCGATTTAGCGAGCGACCAACCTGCGCACGCCAACCTAGATCCTCCAGCACCTGCCAGAGCATGCGATTGCGGATGATCTTCAAATGTCGGGCCGGATTTCGCACCTCACCAGACTGCTCAAAAAATTCAAAGTCCCCATCAAAACGCTTATCCGGCGGCATGAACTCACGCAGGTAATACGGCAGCGCCAAATGCCCATGGTGACCTTCATGCTCTAGCCAATAACGCTCAAACAACTCCGGTATCTGCAAGAGCCGCACCGGACCGGTCTGATTTTCCAGCAGCTGAGTCAAGGCCATTCGAACGTTGTTCTGCCAGGTACGGGCGGCAAAGAAACCGGCGCGATGTGCTGCATCCTGCACCGAATCACTAAAGGTCAGCAGTTTTCGGTCATCGTTATCGCGACTGCTGAATAGCTGATGAATAGCCACCGCACTCAGACTCGCGGCTCGCGCACCGAACACCACCAGGGATGCTTTTGCGGAGCAGTACGGGCAGTTGTGCTGATGTACAACCCGGTTTACCTGACCGACGCGCTCCTCTTTGAGCAAATCTGGACGACTGACTCGCACCAGCGCTTCATTCCCAGCCTGACAGGCCTTGCACCCACCGCTATGTTCCAGCCCTGCGGTAAAGCCGCACTCACGGCAAACCCGAAAATGGGTCAACCTTGGGCCGCTCATCGGCTTATCACCATTAGGCTGCCAAGGCATCAACAACCCGGTTTCCTGGTGATTGCTGAAGAACGCCGAGTAAATATTGGCCAGATCCAATTCGATCTGCTGATTGACCGGCTGCGCCACCTCCATCCGCGTCAACCATGCTGTACCGTGGCACTCACGACACTGCACGAGTGGCAACCGAATCTGCTGCTTGTCCCTGGCCGGCGGGTCATCACCAAACGCCAGCAAGGGCGGCAAGCGCTTGATACTGCCGGTCTCCTCGAACTCAAGATCATCTGCGGGGACAGGCTCGCGCAAGGTACCGACAATACGTCGCAGCTCTCGTGCCCACAGCTGCAGACGCAGCTGCATCAGGGGCAGCTTGGTTTCCGCCCGTGCATGAGCTGCCAATGACAAAAGAGCAATCAGTGCCTGTTCCGGCTGACGTTGAAAACGCTTTGGAATCTGAGCGGCCAGACGATTCGCTAACTCTCTGAAGGTTGGAGTCTTGTAATCCTGCCGCAGATGTCGCAATAGATTGGCCAGTTGCCCGTGCTGCTTCAACTCCTTACCAAGCGCTATACGCCCTGGCATTTCCTGAAGATCCATCTCCGGCTGTTTGCTGAAGTACAACTCGTAAGCGACCAGCAAATACTCGTTCAAGCCCTGGCGCAGCGCGATCTGCAGGGTCTCTGGACCAATGTCCGGGTTCAGGTTGAGGAACGACAGCGTGTCGATGAATTCATCCGGCGACTGACGCTGCTCAGTGATCACCGCCTCCCGTGGGAAGGGAGCGGAAAATATATCGCTGGCATACTGAAGCAGCCCCGCCACACTGTCTTCACCTCCCAATGTCGCCGAGGTACCCACGCAGATCAGGCGCTCCGGCGCCAGATCAAAGCGGGCACGTAAGCGGCGGATCAGGAGGGACAGATCCGTACCTTGGGCGCCATCAAAGGTATGCAGCTCATCCACTACCAAGTAACGGAGGGTGTCGGGCTCATTGTTCACCCACAGTTTCTGGTCCTGCGGGCGCATCAATAGGTAGTCGAGCATCTTGTAGTTGGTAAGCAGCACGTCGGGCGGATTCTGGCGCAGGGTTTCCTTATCCGTGATTACCTGGTCCGGTCCCATGGCCTTGACGCCGTGGCCATCACCGCCGACAAACAACCCAACACGCAGTCCCTTCAGTGACGGTTGATTATAAACTTCTTTGGCAAAACGCTTGGCCTGATCCGTCGCCAAAGCGTTCATCGGGTAAATGACAATGGCCTTAATACCGGGCTTGCCAGCCTTCTGGCAGAAATCCAGCACCGGGTACATAAAGCACTCTGTCTTACCCGAGCCAGTACCCGTCGCCACCAGTGTATTGGCTGCTTTACCATTCGCCGCAAGGCGCCGCCAAGCCTGCTCCTGGTGAGCATGAGGAGGGAATTCAGTCTTAAATCCAGAAAAGAAATCGCAGCCTGACTGACCACTCAGAAATGGCAAACCAACGGTAACGTAAGGCCCTTTGATGAAAGCCTCGCCGTCCTGCTGCTCCTCAACCAGACGGCGGAACTCCCCCCGGAATGGCGCGGTTTCAGTCTCGAAACCAGTAATGATAAATTCGCGTAGTGCAGCGGATACTTCGCTGGCCAACAAGCCGGGAATCATGAAACGTCCTTATCATCTGAGACAGAGCAAATGCTCTGCTGAAGGTACCTTGCAGTGCGCTGAGCCGCGCAGCCAGACCCCTAATATAAAAATCCTACATTAGGCAACCCAATACATCTCCGCTCATGTGCCTGCACCGCTCGACGCGTGATTACGCGTATCCAGCGCTTTCCTCAAAAATGGCCCAAGCCACCCGGTAGTCCTCTTCCCGATCAGGTTTAAAGAAGGGGGCGTGGTAAGTGATGGTGGTTTCCCAGGGACCGCCAGGCAGGGTGTCGTCCTGATAGGTTCTGCGCACAACGCCTTGGGTTAATTGCTGGATATCTTCCCAACCGAGGGCGATGTCATGAGCGTTGGAGTCCGAGGACTCGACCGAGTAGTGGGTGCCCTCGGCCAAATCACTATTGCGGGCTTTTCTGGGCAGGCCAACGCCGACCTGGCCTTTGCTGGGTGTGAAGATGATACGGCCGCTCTGGTCGTACCAGGTATCGGCTTCGTATTGGCGCATGACTGGAAACTGAACTCGGTAGATAGTAAGCAGCTCCTCCAGAGTCAGACCGAGCGCCTGAGCTACCAATACGTCAATCTCAATCAGTGCCTGACGCCGAATGTAGTCGCTCCGCAGAGCGTTGTTGCGTTGCCACTGGGGAGTGAGATTGGTGAAGAAGTCCTGCGGCAGCGCAGGATTGGGCTTATCAATGGCCCAGCGTTGTTTACGGAAGCTGTCTTGCCAGTTGAGCTGCCAGAGATTGGCATATTGTGTGGTCAAACAGTTCAAAGCCAACCCGCGAATTTTCGCACCTGTGGACAGATTTACCAGTAGTGGCATCATCCCAACCAAGTCACCTCGACAGTCAGCTTTCCCTGTTGTCTTAACAAAAAAATCGAATGGCAGCGATATAAAACTGGTATTAAAAGTAGTTAAGATTTTGACATCTCTAAACACAATCGAGAAACCACCATCTATATGGGCAACACCAGGCGGGATGATTGCCCCAATAGCTGTCCGCTCCGACGCAGAACCGATCGCACGGCGATTAATGTGTCGGAAGTGGTCAGTGACCAACCGCTCTCGATGCTCGCCATCTTCCACCCAAGACACTCGAGGGGTACGCTCAAGGTAGGTATTGATTTCGCAGACAGGGATGTAGTTAGCGCGCGGTAAATAGTTGTCCGGCAAAGATTGCAGGTCGATATTATCGTAGTCTTTGTTACTTTTGCATCCGGGACGCGGGCTTTTGAAAAACGGATTACCAACAAAAAAATGCGGGCCGGAGAGAATCCATTGTTCTGGGCTCTTCGGGAATTGGGTAATCCTCTTCATAGTTCCGTCTTGCTGAGCGTGGACCTCATTCCAATGTTGAGTCGAATAGTACATTCCTTTCAGTCCCTCCAACCGCTGGGGCTGCGCGGCAAATTTATCCAGCACTGCCATCAACTGCCGGGCATGCAAAGATGGAAGGCGAGCTTCCAGGGCATCAGTGCCGACTTCGTCATAGAGCTGGGCAAACAGGGCAAGCTCGTGCTGACCAACATTAATAATACGATCTCGGTGGCCGTCGAAGTTCCACTTTACCTTCACTCGACCATCAGGCAGCTCCAATTCCTCCTTTATTCCCGGCACCCCTCCTATCCCGTTATGCTGGAAGCATGCATCTATTGTCATCGGATGGAACAAATTAGCCAAATTTTTAAATTTGACAACATCCAAACGACAACCATATATATTAATACTATATCTGCGACTATTATCCACCTCAGAAAACAATTTAATATCATTTTTAAACTGAAAGTGCGAACGCAAACGCTGATATATCTCACGCCTTAAAACACCACCATTGGAATCATCATAAACTCCCTCCGGGTGCAAGAAGCCGCTCACACCTTGCTTATTAGCATTGACCCAAGCACGGGGAAGAAAGCATTTGTAAAGATTGGCTTTTTGCCCAGCGAGCTGTGGATAGTTCTGGGTAGCATTGAGGAACGCTTGCGAGCCTTCCGCTTCCGCCAGCTCGGCAAACCAGGCCTGTTGAAGTTGCGGGCTGCGCTGGAAAGCGGCTTCGCGTCGGTCGGTGAGCTGCTTGGCATTGAGTTTATGCAATACAAAGGCCGGGTTGTGATCACCGAGTATACCGCCTTCCTGCCACTCCACCTTGCGCCAAGGTGGGTTGCCCAGGGTGATGTCGAAACCACCGCGCTTGGCGTAGATATCCGAAAAAGTCAGTTCCCAGTGGAAGAAGCGAAATTGTTCGCCCAGCTCGTTGGCTATGGCAAGGGTGTTGAAAAACGGGTTCTTAAACAGTTTCTCCAGGTTGAGCTCACCCTGCTGGGTGCTGACGTCGCGGACAGCCTGGGTTTCGGCGCGTAGGGTTTGTTGGGGCTCGTCGGCGGCGAAAAGGTCCTCGATGGGTTTCGCGAAGAGATCTTCTCCTTCCGCCGGTTCAGCACTGAACAAACCCTCTTGCATAGGGGTGAATTCGAAGGTTCCGGCGCTGTTGAGGATGGTGTTGAGATCGAACAACCATTTTTGTCGGTCAGGCAGTTGCTCCGCCTTGTCCAGAGGCCAGAACCACAGGGCGCACCAGTAGTCCATAGCCAGTTTCAAGCGGCGGTAGGGAGAAGCAATACGGGCGTTAGTGTTGAATATGCCGATGGTGCGCAGCTGGTCTTTTTCTTTGGTGCTAGTGTGGTGTTCGACCATGCCCTGCTGCCCCCACAAGGGATAGCTGTCTTCGGTGCGCCGACGGTGCTGTTCCAGCATCTGGGCATGTTCGCGCCACAGGCGATCGACTGCATCACTGAGCGCCTGCAGGGTACGAACTTCCTGCGCTTCGAGCGGAGCACAGAAAGCTTTTTTCCATTCTTTGATAGCCCTGAAGGCATCAGGACGCAGCTGTTTGGCAACGCTGTCGTTGTAGCCGACCATGCCGGGGTCGGGCAGCAGGAAGTGGTAAATCTCCCCTTCTTTTCGGCCACCCTCGCCTCCCTGTTCCAGCAGGCTAAAGGGGGCGAGCCGACGCGGGGCATGGTTGTACCACAGGCTCTCCTTGGCTTGTTTCTTGAGAGCGCTGGCCGAAAAGACCTCACGGCGGGCACCAATCAAGCTGTTTCCGGTGAACAGCTGGTAGCCGAACCAGGGTACGCTGTGGCCACCGCTTAGGGCGTTAAGCCAGAGTGAGACTTCCGCTAGTTCAACAGCGATGGGATTGAGGTCAACACCGAACACGTTGTGGTCGGCGATGTGCATTTTTACCCGCTGCAGTTCGCGTTGATAGTTCTCGTGAGGAATCCGTAAGCCTAGCTCCTGCTGTTTACGCGTTAGGTAGGCCTCTGCGAGCTGGTTGACGGCTTCGTTCAAGAAGGCGGCGCTGCCCATGGCGGGTTCGCACACCGTCAGATTGAGGATATCGTCGGCGGTGACCTCGTCTGTCAGGCGCTCCTTGAGGGTGTACTTCACCAAGCTTTTGGTGAGAACTTCCGGGGTGTAGTAGCTAGCGGATTTTTCCCGATCGCGCCCCGCCATACGGTATATGAATTTGCCTTTGGGGTGGACGCGCAGCTTTTTCTTCTTGTCCTCGATATCGTAAACCCATTCACTATCTTCGTCGAATTCGCTCAGTTGGCTTTGTGTAACGAAGAAGCCGGTTTCCAGCTCGTCAGGTTTGATATTTTGGCCTTTGCCGGCGACTTCGTAGAGGTCTTCGGAGGCGAAGAAACCACGGTAACTGAGCAGCGCTTCATACACGGCACCGAGTTGGTTGATACCGAGCTGGGTGTAGCTGACACGACCACGGCGCTTGCGGCCTTTCTGGGGCCGGGTCAATGACATGCTCTGGATCACCTGTTGCAGAGTTTCGTTGCTGAAGGTGACTCGGTTGAGCAACGGAGTATTAGCCGGGTCAAACAAGTGGCTGTCCAGGCCCTGCAGGGTGAAGCCGTTGGCGGTGCTTTCGTGCAACTGGTCGAGTTGGCGGTTGAGCTGGTGGCCTTTGTAGATCAAGCCGAACATGCGCTGCAGGCTGTGGTGAAAATAGTGACCGCGACGGCTTTCTTCGGTGGTCAAGCGAACACTTTCCAGATCGCGCAGGCTCTCCAGACTGTAACCTTGCCGCCAGGCATCGTGCTGGTGCGGCAGGTAGCCGAGCTCTGGCCGAGCTTCGATATAAAACAGGAAAAGGATGCGGTACATGGTGCGCAGGCATTCGCTGGACAACTGGTCGGGGTCCAGCGCATTGCTGCCACTGTAGATGCCCTCTTTGCGGTCTCGGGCCTGCTCGACCAGTTGCGCGGCCGCTTCGTTACCGAGCAACTCAATAGCGTGGCGCAGGGCATATTTCAGATCATCGGAGACGGCAAAGGCGTGTTTGTGACTGTTTTCATCCAGGCTGTCGAGTCGACTCTGGCCATCATCCGGCACCAGGCTTTCTCGGTGCAGCAGTACCGCGGTGGCCTTGAGGGTGCGGTCGTCTCGACGTCCGAGAATCTCTTCCCAGTCAAAACGCAGCATGCGATTCTGCGACCACTTGTAGCGGTCAATCAGAATGCCCTGGCGGTCGCTGAGCAGCAGTACCCAACGCGGCGGCTGCTCGTTAAACGGGCTGGATTGGCGAAACACCACTTCATTGAGGATGCGGTACCAGTCGGTATTGCTCAATTTGTCGTGGTGCGGACCAGAGCCGAAGAACTGGTCACGGTGCAGTTGCAGCGACAGCGGATCTTCGCCCTCGCTATTAGCATCCAGTGCACCCAACACCCATAGTTGGTCACCCAGCACACTGAGCACTGGCAGCTCCATATTGGCGGCAACCTCACGGTTGCCGGGCTGGTAGGGAATACCCAGCGCAACAAGCAGGTCGCGGTAGAACTCGCGTTGCAGACGGATTCGCTCACTGGCGCTGCGTTCAGTCTTGAGCTTGTGGCGCAGCGCAAAATAGCCCTGATTCAGGTTGCGCAGAGCGCGCTGCGGGGTGACGAAACCTTCGCACTGCTCTTCCCGGATTTCCCACTCTTTGATGGTGTCAGCCAGGTCGCCCTGGAATACCTCTGCAAGGTAATGGGCGCTAAAAAACTCGTTATCGTTGCTCAACCCGATAAAGGTGGCCACGCTGTCCTGTAACGACATCTAACTTTTACTCCTTTGCCTGAGCCCGACTGCTCAGTCTGTGGCCCGGGTAAATACGGCAAGAATTTGAATAAATGGCACAGGTTCTATGGTGTGAGTGTCCTGCACCCAGGTCTGGTAGTCGGCAAACACCTTTTCAATCCGGTTCAGACGCTCTTCTTTGCGAGCGGCCTTGAAATGCTCCGCCTGACTCGAACCTTCCAGTTGCAGATCGAGCTGCAGGACCTGACGCCCCTTAAGCGCCTTGAGCTCGGCCAGCTGACGCTCCAGCTGCGGTCGGTGTGCGGCGATGTAATCCTGTTGCAGTTGCTGCATCTGCTTGCGCGCAGCGGTAATCACTGCCGGCCGCAGACGTTCTAGCTGAACGATAGCCAGCGGCTGAGCGCGGTTAGGCAAGCGGTTGTCCAGCTGCAGGCGCTGCAACCACGCTTCGGCAGGTTCAATGCCCGTGACCGCGTCGTTACGGATCCTGATGGCGAACCACTTCCAGATCACTGGGTGTGCCTTGCGGTTGGGAATCAGGCCACTGACCAGGAACACACTCTCGTCGGGTTGCATTAGCTGGGTGACCCGGTCGATATCCGGCAGCGCTAGTACCGGCGCACTGTGCCGAGCCACTTGGGCCAGCAGCTTGTCTTGCAGCCATTGGATCGCCGGATGTTGGGGCCAGAGGTAGTGCAGCTTGGGCCAGGCGTTCTCGTCCTGACGACTACGGCGAATTTCTTCGGCAAAACGCTGCTTGTCAGCGGTAAGTACCAGGCTGCCATCTTCCGGGCGGATCTCCGGGGGTAGGAAGCGGAAACGGTAGTCCAGGTCGTCCGGAGGCGTCAGGGTGATGGTTTGACGCTCATTGTTGGCCGTGAAGTTGACCTGGCGGCGCTCACGGTTGATGGCTTCCAGCGCCTGACGAGCGAACTCATAGTCACTGGGGAACAAGCTGAAGCCGTCGACGGTGAACTGCTCTACCTGCTCAGGAGTTTTTGGCTGCACGGCCTCGGGGTTGAGAAACAGCGCAAGCAGATCGTCACCTTCATTACTGTCATTGGCTTGGTATTGCTGATCAAACGATTGTGCGTCGGTGCCGGTGGCCATGGCCTGCATGGTCAACGCTTCTTCAGCGTCCGCATCGTGGACCTTCATGAAAGTGGCTGGATCACCGATGTTACGGTAGGCCTGATCGTCCTTCTCCTTGAGGATTTCCAGTATGCGCTGGTCGCCCTTGACCGTCGGATTGCTACTCTGGGCAATCAGGTAGGTGATGATCGGCGTCTGCTCTTGGCCGTAGCGGTCAACCCGACCGTTGCGCTGCTGGAACACCATCAGCGACCAGGGCAGATCAAAATGCACCAGACGATGAGACAGGTAGTGCAGGTTGATACCCTCACTAGCCACGTCCGAACACAGCAATACACGCAGCTTGCTTTCCGGCTTGCCGAAGGCTTCGACGATGGATTGCTGTTCTATGTCGCTCATGCCGCCATGCAGTATCTGGATGGCATCGTCCTTAAGCTTGAGATCCTGCTGCAATTGGGCCTGCAGCCAGTTGAGCGTTTCGATACGCTCACTGAAGATCACCAGGCGGTCGTCGGTGTCGCTCTTCTTCCAGCCAAAGTCCTTGCTGTTCAGCAGGCCGAGAAATTCCCGATATTTGCTGAAGCTGGTCGGGGTGATGTTGCGCAAGGCGTGCTGAAGGTTGTGAAGCGCTTCAATTTCAGCCTGCTCGTCGGTGCTGGCACCCTTACCCTGCAACTTGGCAATGCGCTGCTTGACCGATATCTCGGCGGCAGCCGGCGAGCTAAACATGGCTTTCTGCAGGCCGATACGCACTAACTGGCCGTTGCTGGTCGCACTATGCTCGCCACGGTATGTGAAGGGCACATCAAGCAGGGCCTGGTAAGCACCCTCCTCCTCCAGCGAGGCGTACAGGTAGATGTCCTTGACTACTCGCTCCTTGAACTCCTGCTTTACTTGGTCGCGGATGTCCTTCTTGAAGCGACGGATGACCAGCCCCTTATCGCGGAAGTCCTCCTTGGCGTAGTCGTCCGGATCGGAAATGGCAGTCGGGTCAAGCATGTTCATCAGGCTGGCGAAGCTGCGCGCCTTGCCGTCATGCGGCGTGGCCGAGAGCATGATCAGCGTATCGGAGCGGCCAGCCAGCAGTTGCGCGAGCTTGGCACGCTGCGAGCCACTGCTGCGCTCGGCGACGTTATGTGCCTCGTCGATGACAATAATGTCCCAGTAGGCCTCTTCCAGATGGCGGCGATACTCGTTGTCCTGCTTCAGCGTGTCGATAGAGATGATCGACTTATCGTAGTAGTAGAAAGGGTTGTGATTACCCGGTATGTGATTGCGCACACGCTGCAGGCCGGCGGAGTCCAGCCGAGTCAGCGGGATAGTGAATCGGTTCCACATCTCCTTCTGGAACTGGGTCATCATGCTTTTCAGCGTCAGCACCAGAATGCGCTTGCCGCGGCCCCGGCGGATCAGCTCCGTCATCAGGATGCCGGCTTCCAGGGTTTTCCCCAGGCCCACCGAGTCGGCAATAAGGATCCTCTGGCGATTCTGCTTAAGCGCCTGCAGCGCTGGGTCGAGCTGGTAAGGCACCGTATCCATCGCTGCGCGATGGCCCAGATGAATCATGCCATCTGCTGGAGTGATCTGCCGCAGCTGGGTTTCGATGAACAGACGGCTCTTCTCGAAGCCTGGAGTGGTGTCCTGCTCGAAGCGGGTATCTACCGGATCCAGAATACGGATCACGTCAGCCTGCTCCTCTAGCCGAGAGAGAAACTGCGCACTCTTGCCATTGACCAGCTCGGATAACCCATCGACGGTGAGGATGTAACCACCGTCATCGCAGGGATCAGCTCGGCGCACTACCCATTCGCAGTCACGGATAACGACGCGAGCGCCTGGAGCATAAAGACTTTGCATTGAAAATTCCTGTAACAGACACGACCCCGACATCCAGTGTCATGTGACGACAACGATAATGGCCGGATGATGCGACATATCCACCAGTGAGGTGAAGCCTTAACTGGATATTTAGCTGACCGGATGAAAATCATGCGGCAATGGGCGGCCAACCACCGCTCACCAGTTCCGACTGTAGTGATGCGCACTGGTGAGCGCTGCCATTTACTCCACGCTACTCAACGGCAAAACGCCTTTGGTAATGGCGCTGCATTGCCGCCAGCATCGACGCCTGATGTTCAGCCGCCCATGTATCTCCCCATTCGTCGTTCGAGTAGATCAAGTCCATTTTCAAAGAGTCTGGCCGCTTCTCAAGGGCTCGCTTATTGAGGAATCGCTGGCGCTTTTCGTTGTATGGCAGATTGCTGTACTCGGAGTTAATGCTACGCGAGACCAGCGCCAGATTGCCAAAGCGGTTCAGCCAGGTGTTGGTGACCTTATTGGTATCGGTCGCCTGTGGATTCTGCGGCGAAATATGCTCCACCGAGTTTTTGGCTGTGAAGCGGAAGTTGCCCCATGCATCATGATCACAATGCTTCTCATGCCAGAGCACGAAGTCCAGTTTGTAGAACCAGTAATGGGAAAATTCCACGCCGTCGTCGCCGGGCAGCACTGCCTCGAATTGAAGCTCGGTAGCGGTACGCCAGGGCTCGTCCATGAATCCCCGCGTGCGCACTACCAAAGGATCGCTCGTCACCTCCCCGAGGAGTTGGTTATCCAAATGGCACAGGAAGTCGTAGTAGCGCTCAACCTCTCCCACGCCGCCACGTAACGTTTGCGCGTGCTTGTGGATGAAATAGAGGAAAGGTGTCACCCAATAATGGGTGGTGATCTCCTGGGAGTGGTAGAGCATGCTCTGCAGTAACGACATGCCTTGTTTCAGATCGTTGTCACGGCTGCGACTGATGTAACGTTTATCATCATTGGCAGAGATCGAGGTGTGGCAAATTTGATGAATTTCGTCATCGCCCTGGTCGACCCATTTGATGACGTATTCATCCCAAAGCACCCGCATACGCCAGAGCAGGTCAATGAACCCTTGCGCCCTTGCGGTACGCTGCGCTGGCTCCGCCGACAGCAGTAAGTGGGCCTCGAACAAGGTAAGTAGGTTCCGATCCAGCACGCGGGGCACATCCGGCTGCCCTTGCTCTTTCAACCAGATACGCAGCACATGCAGAAGGAACAGTGGGAAGCCAATAATACTACGCGCCCATGGCGCTTCGCCTTCATCCACCGCGATGGCCGCTGAACCATTGTCAAACCTGGTAACTGCGCCGTTGACGATTTTCTCCAAAGTCAGTCGTTCAGCGGATTCCGCTTGTGCAGCCTCGGCTCTTCGCGACAGCAGCCCGTGCACAGCTGCCGCGTGCAGCAACTGCCCCTTGCTATAGAGATCACCCAGACGGTGAGCCTCCAGCTGAGTTTCCTGGCAAAGGTTACGTTCGACAAAACCACTCATGTCGGCACAGGCATTCCACAAAGCCGCGTAACGGGAACGGCTTTCTGCAGGGATGTCGCGCAATAGCCTGGCCTTGAGAATTTCGTGATGTTGGAGCTGGATGCCGCGGTTGTTGATGACTTCGAACAACTTGTTCAAGTCCATCCCCTCAGGCACCTGTGTGAGCACGAGCGAGACGTTGCGATAAACGAAGCCAGCCAGCGCCTTGAGATATTCATCATCCACAGGTCCGCCATCCGCACGCTTATAGGTCTGTTTGAAGGAAACCATCAATTGCTGAGCTTCTCTCATGCTTTGGGTATCGAGGATCTCCGGGCTCGCTCCCCCCTTGCCCGGCATCATGCTGGCAAGGAAGGCGTTCACTTGCTCGCGAATCGAGAAGTGCAAACGCGGAATCACACCGTCTTTCAGCACCACCCTGCTGAAATCCCCCATCACCTGGTTCCATATGACGATCGTGCTGAGCATCCACAGCGTAGTAAAGCGCTGCTGCCCGTCGATCAGGTCGAAGCGGCGCAAGCCCTTAAGGCGGTCTTGCTCAGAGGTTTTTTCGACCAGCAGGGCACCACCCAGAAAGAACTGCTCATCGCGCCGATCGAAGGCATTGGCCATATCGGTCAGTAACGTCTTTATCTGATCGTCACCCCAAACGTACAAGCGCTGATAGATGGGCACGTTGAAGCACCAGGCCGCGTCGTCTTGATTAACCAGCTGTTCCAAGGTGAAGAGACGGGAATCAATACGCATGGCGATCTTCCTGGCAAGCCTTCAAGTACGTTTCGAGCCATTGCGATTTACCCGCAAGGCTCAAGCATTCGGAATCCAACTGCCCTTGATAGAACTCGAGGACTGCCCTCTTGTATCGTCCCTGCACACCCTGCCCTGTTGCTACCGTTTCGTGGGCATACGAAGACGCCACCGCTTGTTGTCGGTGCTGAAGAAAGTCCAGCACCTGCTTCGGATGGTAACTCTGGGCAATCACATCCAACAGGTTCAGCTCGGCCAGCCTGAAGAAATTGGCCGCGGTTTCCTGCTTGACCTGTTTTTTCTCCAAGCGAATCGCACCCAGCAAAAACTCCAAGCGCAGGGCAAAGGCGGTCAGTTGTTCAACTTCGAACTGATCGACATACATCAGGCTGCACAGCATGAAGATCTCGCGCAGGTACTCTTGGTTATTGCGCAGCAGCTGTTTGTAGATCGTGCGGAACGTGCTCACCTGCAGGCATGGCGCTGGATCATTCATCAGCCGTTGCAGCAACGCTGCGTACTTGTCTGCGTAAAGAAAGAACCCAACACCTTCATGGATGGGCTGACGCAACGCCATGGGCAGGCTTGCAGGATTTTGACCGACTCGCAGCTGGCTGCCCTGCAGCACGTAATCGCCATCTCCCGCCAGAGTCATGCAGGACGCTAGCCGATTGTGCCGAGTCGCATAGAGCGGCACGCTGTCAATGCGGCTACGGCTGTCGGCGACGTGGGGCCAAGTGTCGCGCTGGAATTCTGCCAGGAGCGGTTCGTGCCTCCCCGCAGGCGTGTGCGATCCGCGCCAACGCCGCGCACGCCAGAGAAAACGATTGAATAAGTTAGGGGCAAAGTCCTGACCAGGGCTTAGTACCGCCGGGTGGCGTTGTAGACTCTCCCAACGCTCCGCACAGTGCCGCTGCAGTGCTGCCTTGAGTTCGGTCTTCCCTTGCGCATAGTCGATCGCACGCAGGTGGTAGGCCTTGAGCAGGTCAGTGGCCTCCAAGCGCACCCCGCGGTTGTTCTGGGTGTCGAAGAAGGTGAAAGCGAGGTCAGTGCTGTCCACTTCGATCACTGTCAGCCGTAGCCTTTCGATGATCTGCGGCGTAATCGCCTCCATTTGCTTCAATGCCTGCAACCCTTCAGCAATATGTCGCGCGGATTGGCCCGAATAGCTGAGTGCCTGCCCCACTGGCAACTTGCCGGTAGAGCGGTGGTACAACAGCGATAGCGCGGTGATGCGCTGCTGACCATCGATGATGAACCGCTTCGACTGGTTTGCGTCGCGATGCAGTAGTACCCCGCCCATGTAGTAAGGCAAGCTGGTATCCGCCTGTTCTGCATATGCTGCTAGGTCACTGACCAATTGCGTCAGCTTATCTGGCCCCCAGACGAAACCACGCTGATAGCTGTCCAATGCCAATGGCCAATCGCTTGCATTGAGCAATTCGGCGAAAGGCAGAGTACTGACCCGCACAAGCGAATTCGGCTTGGCGGTCAGGAATTCCCAGCTCAATTTTCGTCCCAACGTCTACGCAGCGTCCTGATCAGTGCGTTCCCCCGCAACGCGCGACCGTCTGGCCCACAGAGCGCGACAGAACCTTCCGGCAACCCAAAGACTTCTTCGATCCTTGCCCGGATGGTGCTCACTTTTGCATCCGAGCGCGCGGCCCGATAGCGAGCCGCCTTCCGGTTGCCGATAACGACCGTCGAGTCTTCTTCCTGGTCATCCGAAGCCTGCAGGTCCTCAGCATCCCAGGCCTCTTCCGTTTCATCCTCCTCGATAGGCTCGGCATCGTCGTCGACCTCTTCAGCCTCGTCAGCTTCAGCGGTCAGGTCAGCCAGTGTCTGGGCGTGGGAGTACCAAGTGCTGGCATCCTCTTGTTCCCACACCAGGCCATCCTGAACATGGAAAGTGCGCAAGGCAGCGGAAGACGGAACGTAATCGCTGAAACACGACTTCACGGCTGGCAACCGTTCAAAGCCGGCCCCCAAGGCACGCAGCACTTTTTCTGGACCTGCAACCAGCAAAAACTCAGACCAGCACGGCTCGCGGAAATTGACGCTGACAGTACCGTACATATAGAGAGTCGCCCGGAATGATGCGTCCTGCTCGGCTAATTGGGTGAGTACCTGCATCACCGTGCGGTAGATGCTGAAACCTGCGTCCTCGATGGACTGCGAATCGACCTCGACGGTGGGTAGCGGCGATTTACTGTTGACGAACGCGAGCTCCGTCACCGATTTCTTGATCATTGCCTTCATTCCTTGAGCGGGACCTTGGGTGGGCTTCACGACCTAATTTGCCATGATTGCAAACGTTGGGATGAGCGCACACAGCTGCGATAGCCATCCCGCGCGGAAGCCGCATGGTTGAGAAAGCATAATGCCACTATTACATGATAAGACTCTACAAGCCTCCGTCGAACCTGGCTTCAGGCTTGGGGTCACCACCTAGAACAGCAGCGTCAACCGGGATCAACTGCGTAACTGCGCCAACCTGCTAGGAAAGCTGGTACCGTTAATTATTCTGCTCATCCTGAAACACCCAGAAAACTTGTGGGGAGCGTTATCCGGGTGTTGTTCAACTAGATGACTGCGATTGAAGCAAAGGTCGGCTTACAGGCAACACAACTGCTTGACCACAGACCAGAAATACCCTTAACAGTATTTCAATTGGCATTAAATCTTCGAATACAATCCGATTTTCAGTGATTCAATCGATATGTTACTGGCTTGATTTAGCTACCCCGAGGCTGCCGTAGGTACGGTACGGAGTCCGCAACGAACATTCACTAGGTGGTTAAAATGGTGTCCAATTAAATTAAGTGAACACCATTCCTTTCGGCGGAATGGTCGGGAAGAAGAGTCGATAGGCGCATAGCCTTGATTAGCGAGAGACTCGACAAATCACCACTTTCCCCGCGCCGCTCACCTCAATCGCGCCATAGCGTCTGCAAGCACTTGATCAGCGCTATAGGACTCACGCTCAATGTTAACCAGCGCCGCTTCCGAAGCTCGTAACTCATTACGCGCCCTCTGTGCATTCAGCACGCGACCAACACACTGTAGCGTGTCCTGATAGCCCTGCTCGATCCACGATGGAATTTTCTCGCCATCAAAACCTAACAAGTCGCGAGCCCCCGCCAAAGGCCCATTCGCACGTGCCAAACTCTTGCTCGGGCGAATCTCCAAAATGGTGGCATCAGGGAATTGCTGCCTGCTCCAGACTGATCCATCACTCAGATGCGTGACGATGACCAGGTTGCAACCCGCCTCCAACAAGGGAGTAATCGGCGTATTGCCTTGCATGGTTTGCCAACCACCCTGCCCTCCGTCTGACCAGCTTCGCCCATCATGGCGACGTGATTTGAAAAGCAACGGAAGCGCCGCCGAGGCCAGCAAGATGCGTTTCTGTTCCTCCTCATCTGCAATCGACTGGACATGGAAAAACTTTGAATGTGGCGTGTCACCAAAGCCAAGTTCAGCACAGAGAGCACGCGCTATATCCTCGAGCCCTCCCAAGCTCTCGTACAGAGAAACGTACAATGGCAGGCCGCGCTGCAGATCTTTGCTGACCAAGAACTCATCCATTAGTTGCTGCAACGGCTTGTCGTCTAGAAAACCGTCTTCCCAGCCATTCAGCCACTCGGGGAACTCGACATCAAAGCGCTGGGCTAGCCTCTTGGCGCCATGAGCTGCAGCAAGAATGGCAGGCGCGCCGTTCATGCGTAATCCTGCAGCTACCAGCAATGACACATAGCCTGGCATTTTCAAACTCAAAGGGGAGCTTTTACTCAAACGCCCCCACAATTCTTCTAGACGCTCAATGGCAACATCCAGCGAAGGCGCTGACGCGAGAATGCCCCCATTGAGTGCTCCGATACTTGCACCTGAAACAGCATCAATGCGAGTACCCAGCTCGCGCAACGCTTTCAGCACACCAACTTGGTATGCACCTTTCGCTCCTCCACCCGACAGCACCAAGCCCACTTTCAAGGATGCACTCATGCTGAAGTCTCCAAGAACAATTCATTGACCAACCCTTCAGTCATACGCCGGGCAGAACCCAGCAGAGGCACTTGGAGTGGTAACTCGTCAGGCACCTGCGAAATTGCATAGGACATTGGCGAACGATCAGGACACGACCAATCACCCAGATAAGCAAGCGTCTCTTCGCTTACATTCCACGGTACGCCAGGCGAAGGCCTCGCCAGCCAGCGATTTCGGGTAGCGATGCGCTCCCCTTGCCCCACCTGAGCGTCTCGACTCAGCTGTATGATCGCCCGGTTGGCTAGGTCCTCCAACAGTTGCTGACGCTCAGTACCAGAAATGGTTAGGCAATGATCGCCGAATGCCCCCCAGCGCAACTCTTCCAGCACCGCATAACAGCGGCCAGTAAGACTAAGACCAGCGAACCGACCCGCGCCCCACTTGCCCATAACACTCTCGAGGTGTAACTGGGCACGTTGCGTACAATCGATTCTCGCAACATTTAGCTCTAAAGCACTGCATCGATCGCCAAGGTGCTGCGAAAGTCGCTCCAACGCATAGCGGGTATCGGCTGAATAGTTAGCGACCGTAGCTAAATCCTGCTTCATTCCACTCACCCGCATCTGCACTTGATAGATCGCGCGGTTACTCTTGGCCAACGATTGAGTCAAGTCGACCAGCCACTCCAGTGCCCCTTCGACGCCATCGGTGAGGCTTGCATTGATTTCCGTCTGGTTCTGGGCTGTTTTGCCAGTAAACCCATCGTAAAGGCGGTCGAACATCCCGGTCCGAGTCGACATATGCCTCTGGCGCTCGCGCACCACATCGATACCGTTGGCGAAGTCCACCACGAATTTTTCCGGCAGGCAGGTAAACAGACGGCTCATTTCGCCAATCAACTCATCGTTTTGCGCTTCGCTCATGCTGGCACCCCAGCCGGGCTCACATCTCGCAGCAGCTCCTCGCTGTCGCGCTTGATGGGCATGACCTCGCGTTTGTAACTAGAAAGCAAACCAGCCAATGCAATTTGCTCGTCCTGGCTGCGTTCCTGATCGCGAATACTCTGTTGCAAATCGCTTCGAATGCTTTCGATGCTGCCTTTTAGTTGCTCGAAGAAGGTGTGAAGCCCTTCATTGAGCGGCTGAGCGATGGTGTCCGCAGCGGAGGCTTCCAGGTCTTTGAACAGCTGTTCGATCGATGCGTCGATGGCTTTGCGGACCTTGTTGATATCGACTGCGTAATAGCCCTGCTTGACCGTGTACTCTTCCCAGCCCCAGTCAGAGGTACCGAACCAGCTACAAATGGTGCCCCATGCACCTTTGCTGCGGCGAGAGCGCGTGACGTTACGGTGCTTGTTATCCACCGAATCACGCAGAATCTCGCCAGCGGTGTACTTGAGAGTCAGCGGGGTCGTGTCCGGGATTTTCACATCGATGGCAAAACCGCTGCGATTGAGCCGCTCATTCAGGCCTGCGATAAGTTTGTTGGCTTCGGCTTCGATATCAACTGCGAAAGTGATGCGGAAATCCTTGAGGATTTCACCCATACGCCTTACCAGTTCGACTTCACCATCGCTAATGATGCTGTGCACCCCATCTTCGATTTTTTTCAGCAGCGCTTCGGCCTCAGACTGCTTATCGAAATTGATTACTGGGCTTTCTTCGTCGAATTCAAAATCGAAACCGTTGCGCGCGCGACGAGCCTGTTCGCCACCCAACCAAGTGCTAAAGGCTCCCTTAAGGAGCCCTGCCATGGTCGGTGCGAGCTGCTCTTGCATTCTGGCGACGGCTTGTTGCTGCTCTTGCCGCTTTCCCGCTTTGAATCCTTCGCCGACCTCATGCTTGATAGCCTCCGCCAATTCGGTGAAGGTCATGCTCATCTCGCACTTGATTTCCGCCAGCGCGTTCTGCGAAGACTCCTCGCTGTCCTGTTCCAGGCGATCAATCATTGCAATGTCATGGCGCAGCGACCCAATCTGCTCCTGAAGTTCTTCGGCGCTCTTGGCCAGCGCGGTATCACGCACTTCCAGGAAGCGTGCAAGGCGGGTCGCCGTGTCAACCAGTTTCGACGCAGCAGAGGACAACGCCATGACGGCTGCCTGCCGGTGGGCCTTGAAGATCACTTTCTCCAGCGGCTCGGCGAAATTTGATTTTTTCCAAAGGTGACTGGCACCGCGCTGGACAAGTTCGGTGTCTTGCAAGGCGTCT
Organism: Pseudomonas sp. Z1-29; assembly: GCF_051131995.1. Taxonomy (NCBI): domain Bacteria; kingdom Pseudomonadati; phylum Pseudomonadota; class Gammaproteobacteria; order Pseudomonadales; family Pseudomonadaceae; genus Pseudomonas; species Pseudomonas sp. Z1-29. The sequence goes on from NZ_CP071645.1 coordinate 5,244,745, forward strand.
TCCCATTCCATGCCCAGCACCAACTGGCCGAAGTCTTCGACCCAGGCATTTTGGCCTCTCTTGGCCTCAGGAAGCTTGCCGTGGTTGGCAATTTCCTGTTGGGCACGGCTGGCCAAATATCCCCAGCGCGAAGAGACTGGATAGACATCTGCTGCATCGAGCCTGCGATTCATCAACGACTCGGCCACGAAGGTACGTGTTTGGTCAGCACTGTCGCCGTTGCGGTCCCTTTGGTCGAACTTGTTCACCAATGCAAACAGTCGCCCTTCGGCAATATCGGCAATCTCATCCAGCTCCTTTCGCACCTGCTCATCGGCGTCAGACTTGAGCTGTGTGAAGTCCATGACAGCCAACACAGCCGAAGCCTTCTTCAACTGTTCCTTGAGCATTTTGCGAAGATGCTGCTGGCCCGCCTCATTGGGGCCGGGTGTATCGAGCAATGCCAATTTACCCTGACCCGCCGCCTGGCCGAGATGAGAAAATTCGATGCGGATGACAGGGTAATCGTCGATACTGGAGTAGCTGCCAAAGGGGAAGTCCACCCCCAGAAACGCCGCAAGCCGTACCAAATCGTTCAGGCTTTTGAGGAACCAGAAGATATTTTCCGACCCCTCATATAGCGCTTTGAAACTTCCCCGCTGATCAATCAGCTGCAGCAGGTCAAGCATGTCATCGGTACGCTCCAGATTCTGCAGCGCCGCGTCACCTCGGTCAGATGAGATTACTTTGCCAAGCTGCACAATGAGGTCGTTGATCGGCTTGCAGTTTTTCAGCTCCAACACTGGCTCGACTTGGCCAGGGGTGTGCTCGATCAAAGTCGGCAACGCAGTCATTGGCCGGTTGCGGTTAGGCAGCACTTCATGTCCAACGATGGCATTGATTGTGGTTGATTTACCGGCCTTCATGGTGCCGACCACGGCCAGTACCATCTTCAATTCGCCGACTTTGACCAGCTCGCCTTCGAGGTAACCAATCTCTTGGATGACATTCGCTTTGCTGAAGGTCTGATGCTCATCACCCTGATCATCAGACAGCACACCTTCGCCTTCCTGCACGTGATGCAGCAAGCCTAGCTCCAAGCTTAGAAGCCTACGAGCTTCATCACGTAGCAGATCTATCGATTGTTCCTGCATCAAAAACTCCTTGCGCGAGGCATCATTGGCCTCTAGTCATCCGTAAAACGCCTACCGCAGACAAGCGGCCTATCTTCGTCACGCCGATAATATCAAAATGACAGCAACCTACTGTGAACTCAAATCACGATTGCCAGTGGGCAAACAAAGAGCGGCATAACCCTGATCACGCCACCCCAGACATGGCGACAGCCCGCTATGCAAACGCCCTGAACGGCACGCTACTCAATCCATTGCCGCTGATCACTCCGCAACCGGCACCAACGCCTCCAGCAACTCACACTTGCGCCGCAACTGCACCACATGCTCTCGCTCCGCCCGCAACGCTGACCGCAGCTCACTATTCTCCATCTCCCAAATCTGCAACCAGCGCAGATCCCTCTGGCAGTGCTCCACCGTCTTCCCAAGCTCGCCGAGCTTTAAACCCTGCTGAATCAGCACCAGCAGGATGATCCCCATCGCCACCAATGCACCCGTCGCAACCACTTCCGGCATAGCCATACTCATATCCTTTGCTGCCTGCGAAGTATTCAAAAGACAAGCGAAAGATATGTAATGTGAAATTACACGTCTAGAATGTAGACTTATACAGGTAAAGTAATCGCGCACATGGAGAGGGTATGAAACGCAAGCAATCCATCGAGCGGGTACGCTGGGACCTGGCACTTCGCTATCGCTTGATCGAGACCGTTGCCTGGTGGGAAGGCCGGCTGACCACGGGCCACCTGATGCAGAGCTTTGGCATCAGCCGCCAGCAGGCGTCTAAGGACATCAATACGTACATCACCGAACATGCGCCCAAAAACTTGACATATGACAAGCAGCTCAAGGGCTATGTGCCGAGCAAGCATTTCAAGCCGCTGTTCATCGACAACAGCGCCAGCGCCTACCTGCACCTGCTCTACCAGAACAATGAGCGCGCCCCGCACATCGACGGGCTGGCTCTGGCGTATGCGCACACCCGGGTTCTGGAAGTGCCTGACCGCCCCATTCGGCCAGAGGTACTGCGCCCTTTGCTCAAGGCCTGCCGTGAAGGCCTGCGCCTGGAAACCGAATACGTGTCCTTCAACACCCCCAACGTCGAGGTGCGCCTGATCGCCCCCCACACGCTGGTCTACACCGGCATGCGCTGGCACGTGCGGGCCTATTGCGAAAAGAACGGCCAATACCGCGACTTCGTCCTTAGCCGCCTGCGTGGGCAGCCAGACTTGCTCGACGTTTCACCGAACACGCGCGAGCAGGATGAAGACTGGAATGTCGAGGTGCCGGTCATCTTCGCGCCTGATGGGCGGTTGAACGAGGCGCAGAAGGCAATCATTGAAACCGACTACGGCATGACGCAGGGGCAATTGGTGGTGCCAAGCCGCAGGGCATTGGTGAAGTATGTGTTGCAGCGGTACCAGATTGACCACCGCAACATGGCGATACTTCCCGAGGCCCAGCAACTGGTGGTGAGCAACCTCCAGGAACTGCAGCCGTGGTTGATGAAATACTGACGCTTGGATCTTAGCAGCGTCAACCGAGATCAACTGCGTGACTGCGCCAACCTGCTCGGCAACCTAGTTCCGGTCATCATTCTACTGATGCTGGATAACCCGGACACATTGTGGGGTGATGCGTGTTATCCCGTAGTCGTTAGCTCAGTGACCGCGCTTGGACCAAGGGTCGCCCTACAGCGGGCGACCCTTGGTCATCAGCAGTCCAGGAACACTTTTCGCAGTATTCCAATCGGTATTCCAGCTTAAAATACAAACCGGAACTCACCCAATTAATCAACATGTTACTGACCTAATTCAGATTACCCCGGCCCACCAACTCAACGAAAAAAGACGTCTAGGGACGTCTTTTTTGTGCCTGAAACCCAGCGAAATCAAGAGTCTCAGCGATTCCGAGGTGTTTTGGCATCCGCCGAGTTCTGACTGTTCAGGTATTCCAAGCCCGCCGGGACTTATCTCTGGAATACCAAACAGCGCCTGAGGTAGATCTCATCCCTGCTCCAGCCCTGCGACGATCCGACCGACAACTGAAGGGAGCCAAACCGGAGTCCAAGGATTACGTCCTCACAGATGACGACGGTTTGCAGCTCCGCGTACGCAGCAACGGCCCAGCAATCATCCATTTCCATCCGAAATCAGACCATGACCAGGAAACGCTGAAGTTCTCTTAGTTGTAGCGAGCCAGATAGCTGTCCAATGCAACCATCTGATCTTTCGTGAAGACCCCTGCCAGATAGCCATCCGGCCTGACCAACACGGCGGAGCCTTCAGCGAGGCCGTAGAACTGGGCGAATTGACCCAGGTAATCTTCGATTTCCCAGCCGGGCCCGATGCCGTGGATATGCAAGCCCGCGCTTGGCGCGAAGTTCGAGGGACCATTGGCTAACAGGGTCCAATGTGTGCCCTTGAACAGGTTGAACAAGCGCGTTGGGCTGCCGCCTGCGCCTCGAACGACAGCATCAGGTGCGCGATCGCCTGGCGCGAGCCCGCTGTCGGTGGCCTGCGACGGGAGCGATAGCGGCGAGTGGGGATAGCCGATATCCAACTGCTGGACCTCACGGGTCCGCCTGTTGTCCCCGGTCTTGAAGCTTGCAAGCAGGCGCGTGGACAGCCCGAGCACGTCTGCGGCCACCGGGCGGCGCTCAGCTTCGTAGGTATCCAGTAGAGCCTCTGGTGCGCCGGCCAATACGGCCGCCAGCTTCCAGCCCAGGTTGTAAGCGTCCTGGACGCTGGTGTTGAGGCCTTGTCCACCGGTAGGCGGATGGACATGCGCCGCATCGCCGACCAGGAACACCGGGCCATCCCGGTAACGGTCGGCAAGCCTGGCATTCATGCTGTAGATGGATGACCAGGCGACCGAATGGACCATGATGTCCGTGCGCCCCGTGTGCTGGGCAACGCGTTCGGTCAGCGCAGCCGCGCAGAGATCTATATCGCCCTCCAAGGGAACAGGGGCCTGGATCTGGAACAGGTCTGTGCCCGCCAACGGGCAGATAGCCAATGGGCCTGAGCCCCCACCATCAAACTGGTGCCACACGTCGCGCGGCAGTCCATCCAATATGACATCGGCCACGATCGCCCGTACGCCCAGGGTCTTGCCCGGAAAGCCAATCCCCAAGGTGTTGCGCACGAAGCTGCGCCCGCCATCGGCACCCACCAGGTATCGGGTATGGAGGGTCTGTTCTCCATCCGGGGTTGCGAGTACGGCTTTGACTCCGTCGGCGCTGACCAGCGTCCCGGTTAGCTCGACACCAAACTCTGGCGCATGCCCCAGTTCGATCAAGCGCTCGCGCAAGACTGCTTCGGTCTTGAATTGAGGAATCATCAAAGGCAGGCAATAGGGCTCGGCAGGTCTGGGCTCGGCAACGTTCGTCACGTCTTGGTCCACGTGACTGCCATCGGGCGCGTATTTGCGAATAGTCGGGTAGATACCGCCTGCGGCCATGATCCGGTCCAGGATCCCGAGATCTTCGAAGACCTCCTGGGTGCGGGGCTGAATGCCTTTGCCGCGCGAGCCCAAGAAGGGCGAGGAAAGCTTTTCGATGAGGGCAAAGCGCACCCCTCGCCGCGCCAGGTCAATCGCTAAGGTAAGGCCCGCGGCACCGGCACCACAAATCAGGACGTCAACGGGCTTACGCATATCACCTCTCCCAAGAATGTGTAAGATGCACATATCAGGAGAGCAGCTTATGACCGTCGAAAATAAAGTGCAAGATACACATATATCGGCGCAGATGAAGGATCTGCATCGGTCCTTGATCTCGATCGTGAGCGTGATGAACCGGCCTAGGAACGACGAGCGACTCATCGCGGAAGCTGGTGTACACCTGGACCAGGCGCTCTTTCGCCTGCTGGTGGTAATCGAGCGGGTGGGGCCGATTGGTGTCGTGGATCTGGCAGGTCGCCTAGGCAGGGACTATACGACCATCAGCCGTCAGGTCTCCAAGCTTGAACACATGGAGTTAGTGATCCGGCATGAGAACTCGGAAGATCGACGGATGCGCGAGGCGGTGGTGTCCGCGAAGGGCAAGGCGATCACCGACCAGATAGACCAAGCGCGCGAGCGCCTGGCACGAGGAATCTTTCAGGACTGGGCTGCCGAGGACATCACCGACCTGGTGCGTCTGATGCGTAAATTTGCCAAGGCCCTGGAACAGGGCACAGGGGCTGGTTAGCTCGGCAACTTTCGCGGGATCAGCCACCATGGAGCGGCCACAACAACCACCCCACCCCTAATGCGAAGAAACATACCCCGACGCCGCCGCCCCCTCCGGCAACGCATAAGTCGCCCTCATCCATTCCACCTCGGCCTGCGGCGTCCGACCAAACATCCGCTTGAACTCGCGGCTGAACTGCGAGGCGCTTTCATAGCCGACGCTGAACGCCGCCGTCGAGGCGTTCATGGTGTTGCGCAGCATCAATAATCGCGCCTGGTGCAGGCGGGTCGATTTCAGGTACTGCATGGGTGATGCGCCCGTCACGTTGCGAAAGTGCAGGTGAAAGTTGGGGACGCTCATGCCGGCTTCCTGCGCCAGGGTTTCGACGTCCAGATGCTCGTGATAGCAACTGTGGATCTTGCGTATCGCCCGGGTGATCTTGCCGAAATGTCCCCGGCGACTGAGGGCGGCGCGCATCGAGCCGCCCTGTTCGCCGGTCAGGATTCGATAGTAGATTTCCCTCATTAGAGAAGGGCCCAGTATTTGCGCCTCGCCCGGACGGCTCATGGCCTCCAGGAAGCGCAGCGTCGAGGCGCGCAGCGGCTCATCCATGGGCGAGGCGTACATGCCTTTGGGCTGGGCGTCGCTGGGGCCGTGGGTTTCGTCCACTTGCAACATGAGTTCGCTGGCCAGTTGCAAGTCGAGGCGCATATAGACCGCCAACATGGGCTCCGCGGCGCTGGCGTCGGTCTCCATGGTGAATGGAACGGGGACAGACACCACCAGGTAATGCTGGGCGTCATAGACATAGACGTCATCGCCCAGATAACCGCGCTTGCGCCCCTGGCAGAGGATCACGATGCCGGGTTCATACAGCACCGGCGTACGCGTCAGGGGGCGGTTCGAACGCAGGAAGCGGACGTCGTCCAGCGCGCTGAGGTTGTAGCCTTCCACCGGTGCGAGCTGTTCCATCAGCTGCACCATGCGCGCAGCGGCCTGAGTCATCGAAGTCCCCTTTTTGCTGGCCGTTCAACTGTCGGTCGAACGGGTCAGCGCTTCCCATTGATCAATCTCACTGGCGGCACGACTCAGCTTTTCCCGCACCAGCTTCAACGCATCACTGCCCAACAGCAAATGCGCGGGAGGTGTCGGGCTGGCGATGATCTGCAGCATGGCCTGCGCCGCTTTCCGCGGATCGCCCAGTTGTTTGCCGCTTTTCTCCACGCGCGCTTTACGTATCGGATCGAAACTGGCGTCGTAGTCGGCAATGCTCCGCGCCGTGCGCTGCATCGAACGGCCGGCCCAGTCGGTGCGAAACGAGCCGGGCGCGACGGCCGTCACGAAGATGTTGAACGGTAGCAGTTCCTTGCTCAGCGTATCGGAGAGGCCTTCGAGGGCAAACTTACTCGCGCAGTAATAAGAGATGCCCGGCATGGTAATCGTGCCGCCCATGGAAGTGATATTGAGGATATGACCGGCACGGCGCTGGCGAAAATACGGCACGAAGGCCTTGGTCACCGCCACCGCGCCAAACACGTTGACGTCGAATTGACGACGCATTTCCTCCAGTGGCGACTCTTCGAAGATGCCTTCGTGGCTATAGCCGGCATTATTGACCAGCACATCGACCGGGCCGTGGGCGGCCTCCGTCGCCGCCACATCGGCGTCGATTCGATCGAACTCGGTGACGTCCAAGATGACGCCATGGGCACGCTCCGTGGACAGCGACTCGAAGGCCTGCAACGCCGCCTCATTGCGCACCGTGCCGATGACACGGTGGCCTGCTGCAATTGCCTCTTGCGCGAGTGCGCTACCCAAGCCGCTGCTCACGCCGGTGATGAATAGGGTTTTGCGACTGGGCATGGTGAACTCCAATGGATGAACAGGTAGCCATGGTAGCGAGCGAAAAATGCCCCTCCTATGCCGGTTTGCCTTGGGGCATTGCCTATTCCTATCAGCGCGTCAGAGGCATCGCCGCCAGCGCCCTACCCTAGACTCACATGCCTCAGCCGAGGCTTCCGCGGGTATACTGGGCCCGCTTCACAAGCCCTGAAATCTCCCATTCAGTTCATGGATCGAATGAAAACATATCTTGCTGTTCCATTAGCAGTGACTCTCGCTTTTGCAATGACCGGTTGTGGCAGCCGCCAAGCGAGCGTTCAACCCTCTTCCATGCCAGTAGTTCCACTGGCGGCGGATGAGCATCATGCAAGCCTTACCTTCCGCACCCTCGGCGGCGCGGGTGATCACCCCGTCAGCTATTCGCTGGGTCCTGCCAACGCGGTCGAGTACGCCATGTCTTCCGCTGGCGAGCCCGTCTACGATGCAGGCTACTTCAAGCGCATACCGGGTTACCTGAAGAAAATGGCAGGTGGCACGGACAGCATCGATACGCTGGTAGAGGCCGAAAAGCCCCTGAAAGTGAGTGCGTCGGTGAAAAGGCAGATCGCTACCCTCAATGGCATACCCATGCATACGTTGTTCGGCTACGGCATAACACCACAGCCTGCTCCGCTGGTATTCACACCACGACCGCAAAAGAACTATCTCATTGAAACGGTGATCGCGGATTACTACATCATGAAGGTGTATGAAATTTCCGCGACGGGTGAGCGCAGAGAGGTCAGCGTGCCTGTGGGTACGAATTGAAATCTGACCCGAAAAAAAAGATACATAGGATAACGAAGACACATCCTGTCTTATCGAAGAAGCCGTTGCCTCTTACTCATAAAACCTGGTCTGTACTAACTTTTTGTAAAGGATAAATGTGATGTTTCCACGATATTTCCGCTGGATTTCAGCATTGGGTGTTCTCGCTGCCCTGGCGGCATTCATATTTTTCGGCCTTGGGGTGTTTACCGGTCAGGCGCCAGCGACGGATCTGATCAGACCCGTCATTGCCGTTATCGTGTTTGCTTGGGCTTTCACTCAGTCGACCAAGGCCTGAAAAAGCGGCAGACCACGTTTTTTATCGCAGAAATTGGGCAGGAGCGTGGTCTGCCTCTCACTCAAGCCTATTCAAGATGTTTCGACGCTTAGTTATCTGCGCGCCAGTCGACTAGACCTTAACGTGCTTGAGTTCATCCAACGTGAAACTAGAAAAAACCGCCCGGCAACATTTCAACGCTATCCTTTCTTTGGCGGATATGTTGAAAGCACGGATCCGAGCCTCCGGGGTATACCTAAACTATCCTCTAAGTGCCGTTTACGCTACCCCACCTCCTTCTCTATGTCTCCAACAAAGTCTTCAATAATTCGCCTATCTGAGTCATTTTTTGCAGAACGACGTAACACGGGGACTAGATAATAGAGTAACAATTCGCGCCTAGCAGCATCTTCCGGTAAAGCTTTCTTAACACAGCCGACCATAGAAGCTACAGACATGATAGATGCGAACGCCTCGTATCCTCGATAACCTGAAAAAGGCAGCTTTTTAAAGAAATGATTCGCCAAACGCTGCTGTTCAGATTTTTTCCATGATCGATGGGGTAGAAGCAAAATGGCCTCCCCCCATTCATCAGAGTCTATTGGATATGTATCAATCAACCAGTCGGCAGCTTGATCGGAGCTCATTCTTGAAAGCTGTTTACACAGTTCCGCCTGTCGTGCGTCCATACCAAACCTATTTAGGGTTAAAGAAATTTTGGGGCAGACCAGAGTTATCTTTCAACGAAGCAGGCGGCTTGTAATGCCCTGAGCTGTTATCCCACTTCGTTATAGTGCCTCGCTCTGGTCCTTGGTTGTTCCCGAAGCGAATAGAGCCCGCGTATTTAACGTCTTTACCACCACTAAGCCCAAGATGGGTTGAAAACCCTTCGTTGATATTCGGCCTACTAACTTTAATAGTCCCATCCGGCAACGTAACAAAATCATATGAGCCTGAGGGAGTAATTCTGCCGCCTGCTTGCCCTTGGAGCCAATACCGCCCTGACTCGTCCTGAACCAGAGTTCTTATTGGTCGCTGTGCGATAGCTGGATCAGACGGAAAAACGTTAGTAAGTGTGCCACGCTCAGTAAGATTCGGAACAGTCTGCACCTGTGGTTTACCGCCAGCGGCACCACGTCAGTTCAGGAGAGGGAAAACTTTCTGCGTAAAAAAGAGACGCATCTCACAGGACGCGTCCGAATGGCTTGGTTGATTCGCGCTATCCGCAATTTCCAGGCCTGCCGTTCAGACGGAGGAAGGCGCGTTGCCCAACGCCTGCACGACGGGCGGCACCGTGCGCTGTCGATTCGACAGCGGCTGCTCCAAGGCGCCTCGCCCATAAAACACCAGCGCCATCAACCAGCAGCTCAACCAGACAAAGATTCCCGCCCAGAAGGTATGGGACATGTAGTGCCAACCCTGCAGGACCCGCGTCGTGCCATAGACGAACCCCAAGGCCAACGCCCCATACATCACCGCTTTGGAATGACGCCAGCGATAACGACGGGCGACGAAGTACAGCGCCAGCAGGGTGAAGCCGCCGGACGCATGGCCACCCGGCCAGCAGCGCCCCTCACCGGCCACTTTCAGCAGGTCGAAATTCCGGAACCATTCCTTGTGCTCGATCTTGCCGGCGTATTGGCTGGTTTCCACCGGGCAGTACACGCTGGTATGGCCCTTGAGGTAATGGATAACCCCGGTACTGAGCGAAAAGGCGAAGACAACGTAGAGGAAATCGCGCCGGTGTTTGTAGGCAAAACGTAGCGGTTTCGCCAGCCGGGTTCTGTCCAGTACGCGAAGTAGCCCAGGGCGCTTTTCCGGTTTCAACAGCGGCCAGAAAAACGACAGCACGGCGCCGATTATGGCCGCCTCCCCCGTCCAGTTCGGAATGGCCCTGGCCCATTTGTGCGTGATTTGCTCGAACAGCCGCACATGCCCCAACGGAAAGACCTGGTGCAACGGGTCATAGAAAAGATTGCTGATGGCGATGTCGATACGGGTCAGATCGAAAAGCAGGAACACCATGGCGGCAACGGCCAAGGGAATTCCGAGGTTGAGCCCGTAGAAACGGGCGCGGGCAGACGTCAGCATGAGCGGTCCTGGTCGTGGGAAGAATTACTGGAATGTCACCGAGCGCCAGTCAGGGGCTTCGATAAAACCGAGCACTCGTGGCGCTTGTGGCTGAGCGCTGGAAACGAACAACGAAGCCCCATAGCCGAACGAGGAAGTCGGGCGCAGAAGCGCGGTTTCCATCGCCTGCATGCATTCGCTGTGGGTGATTAGGATCAGGTTGCGACCGGCCACTTTGTGGGCCAGGGCATTGCGCAGCAGGTCATGTCGGCAGTCGAACAGCCAATCGTCACCGGCGCTCACCTTGTTGAACATGTAGCCCGCCGTCTGCGCGGTGCGCACCCGTGGGCTGTTGTAAAGGTCGACGTGGTCCAGGCCCAGTTGTTCGAACCGAGCCCCGAGCCCCACCGCAACGGCACGGGCGCGGTCGGTGATGCCTTCGCGGTCACCCAGGCAAGCAGCCTTGGAGTGGTCGCAGCGCTCGACATGGCGCACCAGCACGATCATTTCGCCCTTGGCCCAGCCATCGGCCAGGGCCCGGGCGCCGGCGACGTTGCCATGGGCCAGGTCCGGCACCGCTGCCGGGCCGAGTAGCCACAGGACCAACGGGACAGCCAGCAGCGCCGAGGCGAGCACGACCACGGTGTTTTGGTAACGGGCAAAACGGCGCCTATCGATCGAGCGCGTCAGGCCGAAAAGACTCAGTCTCAGTTCCACATCAAGCCGCCCCGACGGCATCCACCCAGTGATTCGATGGCGCGACAGTAGAGAGGCCGACGTAGGCAGGCAGTGAAAGCGATGTGAAAAAAAACTTCGGATTCAACGATCGCGCCGCTCACAGCGCTCGATCAGTTACCTCCCCATCCACCAGCCGCCGAATCCCTAGCGGATTGCCGTTCTGCAATGCCTGGGGCAACAACGCATCCGGGTAATTCTGGAAACACACCGGCCGCAGGAAACGATCGATGGCCAACGTGCCCACCGACGTTCCCCGTGAATCGGATGTTGCCGGATACGGTCCGCCGTGCACCATCGCCTCGCACACCTCCACCCCGGTCGGATAACCGTTGAGCAGGATCCGCCCGACTTTTTCCTGCAGTACTTCTGTCAGCCAACGGTACTCCAGTAATTCATCAGCCTCACCGATCAACGTCGCCGTCAACTGTCCGCGCAGGCCGTGCAGCGCCGCCGCCAACTGTGTCCGATTCTCCACTTCGATGACGATGGTGGTCGGCCCGAACACTTCTTCCTGAAGCAACGCATCGCCCTTGAGCAACAGGCTGACATCGGCCTTGAACACCTGCGGCTGCGCCTGGTTGCCCTGTTGCGTTTTGCCCGCCAGGTGCGTCAGGCCCGGATGCTCGTACAGCTCACCGAGGCTGCGGCTGTAACTGGCCAAGGTGCCCGGGTTGAGCATGGTTTGTGGCGGTTGCTGGTTCATGCTCGCGCAGAAGCTTTCCAGGAACAGGCTGAACTGCGGCGAGCGCAGGCCAATGACCAAACCCGGATTCGTACAGAACTGACCGCACCCCAACGTCACCGAACCGGCCAACTGCGCCGCGATCTGCTCGCCGCGTACCGCCAACGCTTCGGGCAGCAGGAACACCGGATTGATGCTCGACATTTCGGCGAACACCGGAATCGGCTGTGGCCGGGTGGCGGCCATGTGGCTCAAGGCGTTGCCACCCTTAAGCGAACCGGTGAAGCCCACCGCCTGAATGGCCGGATGCTTGACCAGCCATTCACCGACACCCCCGCCATAAATCATGTTGAACACGCCGGCCGGCATTTCAGTCCGTTCAGCGGCACGGATGACCGCGTCCGCCACCCACTCGGCAGTCGCCATGTGGCCACTGTGGGCCTTGAACACCACCGGGCACCCCGCTGCCAGCGCCGAAGCGGTGTCACCGCCGGCCGTGGAAAAGGCCAGCGGAAAGTTGCTGGCGCCAAACACCGCCACCGGCCCCAGGGCGATGCGGTATTGACGCAGATCCGGACGTGGCAGTGGCTGGCGATCGGGCAATGCGCGGTCAATCCGCGCACCGTAGAAGTCGCCACGACGCAGCACGCTTGCAAACAGACGCAACTGGCTGCTGGTGCGACCGCGCTCCCCTTGAATGCGCCCGGCAGGCAATGCGGTTTCGCGGCACACGGTAGCGATGAAGTCATCGCCCAGCGCGTCGATTTCCTCGGCGATTGCATCGAGAAACGAAGCGCGTTTTTCCGCGCTCAGGTTGCGGTAAACCGGGTAAACCGCAGCAGCGGCCTTGGCGGCGGCATCCACTTCGGCTTCGGATGCCTGGAAGAAGGTGCCGGGCAAGGGCTCGCCGGTGCTCGCATCGAAGCTTTGCAGTTGCAGGGTGCCGTTGGCGCTGCGACGGCCGCCGATGTAGTTGTATCCCTGTGGCAATGTCATGAGGGCATTTTCCTGTTGAAGGCTTAGAGCGCACGCACCTGGCCGATGGGCAGCGGCTGGGCACTCTCGCCGATACCGTTCACCAGCGGCGCACCGAACTCATCGAGGCTGATCCGAAAGCGATCCCCCGGCTGTGTCTTCACACCGTCGGCGAACGACAGGGTAGCGGTGCCGAAGTAATGCACATGGACATCACCCGGTCGCAAGAACTGCGCGTACTTGAAGTGGTGAAATTCCAGGTTGGCCAGGCTGTGGCACATGTTGTCCTCGCCGCTGAGAAAAGCCTTCTCCCAGAGGGTTTCGCCATTGCGCTCGATGCGACTGGTGCCGACCAGATGCCTGGGCAACTCACCGACGCGCAGCTCCGGGCCGTAGGAGCAACTGCGCAGTTTCGAGTGGGCGAGGTACAGGTAATTGCGCCGCTCCATGACGTGGTCGGAGAACTCATTGCCCAAGGCATAACCGATGCGATACGGCAGGCCATCGTCGCCAATCACATAGAGACCGGTCAGCTCCGGCTCTTCACCGGCATCTTCGGCAAACGGAGGCACCGGGAAGTCCGCGCCGGGGTGCACGACGATGCTGCCGTCACCCTTGTAGAACCATTCCGGTTGCGCACCGACCTGCCCCGGCGCCGGCTTTCCGCCCTCGATCCCCCATTTGAAAATGCGCATGGTGTCGGTCATGCCGGCCTCGACCTCACCGTCATGCTGGTGCATCTTGTCCCGCGCCGAGGCGCTGCCCAGATGTGTCAGGCCGGTGCCGCTGATCAGGCAGTGGGCCGGATCTTCGTGATCCAGCGGCGGCAGGACTTTGCCTTGGTGCAACAGCGCTGCGTAATCCGGGCCCGGCTCGGTGCCGCGCGAAGCGACTTCTTCATGCAGGCTGCGATTGCCACGGATCGCTGCAAGCGCCAGTTCCCGGGTATTGCGGGTTCCTTTGAGCACTTGAACAAGTGCCCCATCGACGACGCCGACCTGGCGCTCTCCGGCGGAGTTTTCAAATTGAATCAGGCGCATGGCGGCCTCCAGAAATCAGGGTAGGCGCCGCTCGTTTGCGGCGCGTCCAGGTCACTCGATGATGTTGAAGTCGCTCAGGTATTCATCGGAGATTTCCAGGCCCAGGCCCGGCGTGTTGTCGTCGAGCTGGATGTACCCGTTGACCGGTTGCGGCTCGCCCTTGAACACGTAGTAGAAGAGTTCGTTGCCAACCTCGACGTCGAACACCGGGAAAAACTCGGCCATCGGCGAGGCGGTGGTGGACATCGTCAAGTGGTAGTTGTGCATCTGCCCGGCGTGGGGAATGACCGGCACCGACCAGGCTTCGGCCATGGCGTTGATCTTGCGCGCGGCAGTGATGCCGCCGACGCGGTTGGTGTCGTACTGGATGACGTCGACGGCGCGGCGTTCCAACAGGTCTTTGAAGCCGTAGGAGGTGAACTCGTGCTCGCCGCCGGAGATCGGCATGATGCCCATCTTCTTCAGTTCGATGTAGCCTTCGATGTCGTCGGCGATCACCGGCTCTTCCAGCCAGCGCGGTTCGAACTCGGCCAGTTTCGGCAACATGCGCCTCGCGTATTCCAGGGTCCAGCCCATATAGCATTCGAGCATGATATCGACGTCAGGGCCGGCCAGCTCCCGCAGGGCGCGCACTTGTTCGATGTTGCGGCGCATCCCCGCCGGACCGTCTTTCGGACCGTAGCCAAAGCGCATCTTCAGCGCGGTGAAACCCTGGTTGAGATAGCCCTGGGCCTCTTCGAGAAACAGATCGAGGTTGTCGTTGGCGTAGAGCTTGGAAGCGTAGGTCCAGATCTTTTCCTTGGTGCGACCGCCGAGCAACTTGAACACCGGCTTGTTGACGGCCTTGCCCATGATGTCCCAGATCGCGATGTCGATCGCCGAGATCGCCGCCATGCCGATGCCTTTTCGGCCCCAGGCGTGACTCTGACGGTACATTTTCTGCCAGATGTATTCGTTGTCGAAAGGGTCTTCGCCAATGGCGATCGGTGCCAGGTAGGTGTCGATGATTTCCTTGGCCACACGCGGTGCCAGGGCGCAGTTACCGATACCGACGAGGCCGTTGTCGGTCTCGACTTCCACCACCAGCCAGCCGTGGAAACGGAAGGAGCCCATCGCGTCGCCGCGCTCGAACAGGATGTCGCTGGCGTTGGTGCAGAAGTGCGCCTGGGGCGGGACGACTTTGCCCTTCCACTCGAAAACGCGGGTACGGATCGCTTTGATTTTCATGAAATACAGTTCCTTGGGCTGCGGCTTCTTGTCATTGTCGGTCGTGTGCGCAGAGCCTTTTCAGGAAGGGGCTCCGGCATCCGATGGGCCGACTTTAGCCAGCGTCCGAGGACTGCGGATAATCACTTATGCGTATCCGGCGATAGCCTGAGGTGATAGCAAATCCGAGTAAGAGAGCAGATCGGGTTATCAGCCATACACAAACAAATGTGGGAGCGAGCCTGCTCGCGAAAACGGTGTATCAGCCACTGGAAATGTGGCTGTACTACCGTGATCGCGAGCAGGCTCGCTCCCACAACGGACCGCATTGATTTCAGGATCAGTGCCGGTTGCGTCCCATCCGGCATGCGATTTCGAAGGCCTGGCGCGTAGCACCGACGTTGGCCTTGCCCTGCCCCGCGATATCAAAAGCGGTGCCGTGGGCCGGGGTGGTGATCGGAATCGGCAAGCCGCCCTGCACCGTCACGCCACGGGAGAAACCCATCAACTTGATCGCGATCTGGCCTTGGTCGTGATACATGGTCACGACAGCATCGAAGGCATTGGCATCGCCCTGGACCTTGAGAAAGATCGTGTCTGCCGGATACGGCCCTTGTGCCGCGATGCCCAGCGCCTGCGCCGAGCGTACGGCCGGACCGATGATGTCCAGCTCCTCGCGACCGAACGAACCGTTGTCGCCGTTGTGCGGGTTCAAGCCGCAAACACCGATTCGCGGTTGCTCCAGGCCATTGCGCTTGAGGGCGGTGTCGATCAGTTGAATCGCTTCCACCACCCGCTGCTCACTGAGCAGGCCCGGCACTGCGGACAGGGCCACATGGGAGGTCACGCGTGAAGTCCAAAGGTTGTCGAGCACGTTGAATTCGCAGAACGGTCCGTGGAAATCCAGCAGCTCGGCAAACCAGTGCAATTCATCGCTGTGGGCCATGCCCGCCATGTGCAGCGAGGTCTTGTTCAGCGGCCCGAACAGGACCGCGTCGGTGGTCCCGGCTTCGGTCAGGCGCAGGGCCTTTTCCAGGGTGTCGAGGCTGTAGCGACCGCCAATCACGCTGGCCTCGCTACGGGGGAACTCGCCGACCGTGTCGCCGCGAAAGTCATGGAACAGCGGCGTGTCATCGACGAACTCCAACACGTCCAGTGTCTCCACCCGGCGATAAGGAAACTCGCTGCCGGCGATGCGCATGCCGCGACGCATTTCCGCTTCGTCGGCAATCAGAATGATGTTGGCCTTGCTGCGTATCTCGGGCTCGGCGAGCAAGCGTGCAATCAATTCCGGGCCAATGCCAGCCGGGTCACCCAGGACCATGGCGATAGTGGTTTTTTTCATGCTTCACTCCTCAAGGGTCCCATGCCACGCCCGGTCATGACGCAAAGCTCTCGTCCTGAGCCATGACACGTACCCCGTTTGTTATTGTTGTGAAATGCCGTCGGCCTGAAGACGTTGCCGAGCACTATCGGAGGCCCGGCGATAACCGTCTAATCAAAACTTGAAATCAGGTGATAGCTTCGGGTTATGGCATAGCGCGCTTTCAGCCTTCGGGTTCTATTTCGGCTTGTTTCAAAAAAGCCCCAGCCCTCGACATCTGGACGATGTCCACCCGCTCCTTTTTGCGAGCTATAACCTCAGGCTATCGGTGTATGTATTGTTTTGACTAGACGCGGCGCCGGCACCTTTCCACACTCAGGCCAGGCTTGCGGCTTCATCGCGCAGACAAGTCACTCATAACAACGACAAAAACGAGGCCCATCATGCGAAATGCATTCGTCCGTCGCACATCGCGTCTTCTTCTAGGCGGCGCCCTGATTGCCGTCGGCGTCCTTCCCGCCCTTGCCCACGCCGCCTGGCAACCGGACAAGAATGTCGAAATCGTCGTCGCCGGCGGCCCGGGTGGCGGAACCGACCAGCTCGGTCGCCTGATCCAGTCGATCATCACCACCCATAAGCTGCTCGACGTCAACACCATTGTCCTCAACAAGGGTGGCGGCAACGGTGCCGAGGCCTTCCTCGACATGAAGATGAACAAGGGCGATGCAGAGAAACTGGTGATTGCCACCAATAACGTTTACCTGTTGCCGCTGGTTTCCAAGCTCGGCTACCAATGGCAGGAACTGACCCCGATTGCCGCCGTGGCCGAAGATGACTTTATCCTCTGGAGCTACAAGGGCGCGCCGTGGAAAGACGCGAAAGGTTTCTACGAAGCGGCCAAGACCGACCCGGCGAAGCTGCGCATGGGGGGCAGCCAGTCCAAGGACGTCGACCAGACCCTCACCCTGCTGCTCAACCAGACCAACAACAGCAAACTGGTGTACATCCCGTTCAAGAGCGGCAGTGAAGCCGCGACCCAACTGGCCGGCAAACACATCGCGGCCAACGTCAACAACCCCAGTGAAAGCATCAGCCAATGGCGCGGTGATCAAGTCGAACCGCTCTGCGTATTCAGCAAGGAGCGCATGAGCTACACCGAGAAAGTCGCCGGAAACAAAGCCTGGGCCGATGTTCCAACCTGCCACGAACAGGGCCTGGGCATCGATCAGTACCGCTTCCCGCGTACGGTGTTCATGCCCGGCGATGTCAGTGCCGAACAACGGGCCTTTTATGTCGAGCTGATGCGCAAAGTCACGCAGACCGATGAGTTCAAGGCCTACGTCAAACAGAACGCGCTGGTGCCGACGTTCCTTGAAGGCGAGCCCCTGACCGCCTACATCGAAAAGGACGTCGCCCGCGTCACCCCGGTGTTCAAGGAAGCCGGCTGGCTGAAAAACTGAAGTTGCCAGGGCCGCTCGCCCCAGGGCGGTCGTCACCTACTGGAGGTGTTTGATGTCCCATTCTTCGGATTCACCGGCGCTGGTCGGTACCCGTTGGGTCGAGCTCGGCCTGACGCTGTTTACTACCCTGCTCGGTGCCGTGGTGATGTTCGGCAGTGTCGAACAAGGCATCGGCTGGGGCGATGCCGGCCCTGAACCGGGTTACTTCCCGTTCTATATCGGCCTGATACTGAGTGCGGCGAGCGTCGCCAACGGCGTGCTGACGGTGGTGCGCTGGCAGGCCCTGAGCGTTGCATTCCTCACCCGTAGTGCGTTCAAGCAAGTGCTATCGGTTTTCCTGCCCATTGCCCTGTTCGTCGGTGCGATGCCCTTCACCGGCATCTACCTCGCGTCGGCCTGCTTCATTGCCTGGTTCATGTGGCGCGACAAGGTCCGCGCCAAGCCTTACGGCAAGTGGATGATCGGTGCGGTTGCCCTCGGTGCGGCGCTCGCCAGCTACCTGATTTTCGCGCTGTGGTTCAAGGTCCCGCTGGATGCCGGCCCAATAGGCGACTGGATTGCCCTGGCCGGGAGAACCTTCAAATGAGCGAGTTCGATTCCCTGTTGCAGGGCATGAACCTGATCCTGACCCCGGGCCACATCGGTCTGATGGTGATCGGCGTTCTGCTGGGCATCCTGGTCGGTGTGCTGCCCGGTCTCGGCGCGCCCAATGGCGTGGCGCTGTTGCTGCCCTTGACCTTCACCATGTCGCCGGTGTCGGCGATCATCCTGCTGTCGTGCATGTACTGGGGCGCGCTGTTTGGCGGCTCGATCACCTCGATCCTGTTCAACATTCCTGGCGAGCCTTCATCGGTGGCGACCACCTTCGACGGTTATCCGATGGCCCGCGAAGGCCGGGCTGCCGAGGCGTTGACCGCCGCGTTCAGCTCGGCGCTGATCGGTGCGTTGTGCGGGGTGTTGTTGCTGACGTTCCTGTCGACAAAAATCGCAGCGTTCGCCATGTCCTTCAGCTCGCCGGAGTTCTTCGCGGTGTACCTGTTGGCGTTCTGCACCTTCATCGGCATGAGCAAGAACCCGCCATTAAAAACCGTGGTCGCGATGATGATCGGCTTCGCCATGGCGGCAGTCGGCATGGACACGGTTTCCGGCAACCTGCGCCTGACGTTCGACCAGCCGATCCTGATGACCGGGATCAGTTTTGAAGTGGCGGTGATCGGCCTGTTCGGCATCGGAGAAATTCTCTGCACAGTCGAGGAAGGCCTGGTGTTTCGTGGCGAACATGCGCGCATCACACCGATGGTGATTTTGCGCACCTGGGCCAGGTTGCCGCGTTATTGGTGGACGATTGTGCGCAGCACACTGGTCGGTTGCTGGATGGGCATCACCCCCGGCGGCCCGACGGCGGCATCGTTCATGAGCTACAGCCTGGCGCGACGTTTCTCGAAAAACCGCGACAACTTCGGCAAAGGCGAGATCGAAGGGGTGATCGCCCCGGAAACCGCCGACCACGCTGCCGGCACCAGCGCGCTGCTGCCGATGCTGACGCTGGGCATTCCGGGTTCCGCCACGGCAGCGGTGATGCTCGGTGGCTTGATGATCTGGGGCCTGCACCCTGGGCCGACGCTGTTCGTCGAGCAACACGACTTTGTCTGGGGCCTGATCGCCAGCATGTACCTGGGCAACGTGGTCAGCCTGATCGTGGTGTTGGCCACCGTGCCGTTGTTTGCTTCGATCCTGCGCATTCCGTTCTCGATCATCGCGCCGATCATCATCATGGTCTGCGCCATCGGTGCGTACTCGGTGCACAACTCGTTCTTCGACGTGGTACTGATGCTGGGCTTCGGTGCGCTGGGTTACCTGTTCAAGAAACTCGGCTATCCGATTGCGCCGCTGGTGCTGGCAGCCGTCCTGGGGGACAAGGCCGAAGACGCATTCCGTCAGTCGATGCTGTTTTCTGACGGACAGCTGGGAATTTTCTGGTCCAACCCATTGGTGGGCAGCCTGACCACCGCCGCGCTGCTGATGCTGTTCTGGCCGCTGATCTCCAAGGCACTGGGCCTGCTGGTGGGCTTGCGCAAACCCCACGTCGCCGAGGCGAAATCATTGCTGTGACTCGGCACTGCTGGTAACGCCTGGCATTTATTGTCAGGCTTGCCACGGACTTTCCAGCGAGTACCGCCCATGACCCGAATTCCTGTTGCCAATGTCATCCATAGTCGACTGCGTCTGCGCCAACTGCGGCTGATGCTGGCATTGCAGGAATTAGGTTCTCTGCGCCGCGCAGCCGACCACATCGGCATGACCCAACCGGCTGCCACCAAAATGCTGCACGAAGCCGAGGACTTGCTCGGCGTCGAGCTGTTCGAACGCCTGCCCCGTGGCATGCGCTCCACCCCATTCGGGGAAACCGTCATTTACTACGCGCGTATGGTCTTCGCCGAGCTCAGCGGCATGCGCGAAGAACTGGTGGCACTCGAATCCGGCAACCTCGGCCGGGTGGCAGTCGGCGCCATTCCGGCACTGGCTTCGGGACTGCTGACGCGCACCATCGCGACCTTGAAACAAAGCCATCCCCGCTTGTCCATGAGCATCCAGGTCGACACCAGCGACGTGCTGGTACAAGCGCTGTTGCAGGATCAACTGGACATTGTCCTCGGCCGTATTCCCGCCGGTGCCCGCGCCGAAGAGTTGCTCTTCGACAGCCTCGGGGAAGAGGCGCTGTGTGTCATTTGTGGCGCGCAGAATCCGTTGGCGCAGGCGAGCCGACTGGGCTGGGCCGAGCTACAGAGCATGACCTGGGTGTTGCAACAACACCCAAGCCCGATGCGCGCAATCATCAACCAGGTGTTTCACAACGCCCGGGTCGATATTCCCAGCAGCATCGTCGAAACCACCTCGATCATGACCTTGCTCTCATTGGTCCAGCAGACCGACATGCTCGGCGTCACCCCGATATCGGTCGTCGAGGATTATCCAGGTCGTGACTTGCTCGCCGTGTTGCCGATCAAGTTCGAAGCCCGGTTGCCACCGTACGGATTGATCACCCGCCGCCATCGCATTCAGTCATCGGCGATGCAGGCGTTCATGAATTCGGTACGTGCCGAGCATGCGTTATTGAACTGAAAGGCCCGCGTCGGACGGCCGATCAGCCAATCGACGAGGCCAGCCCCTGCATGAACTTTTCTTCACCCCACATCCTCGCGGGATTCGCTAACATCGCCTCGCTCATTCAAGAAACTAAGGTTTTAGCCCGCTCTCCCGCGGGCTTTTTTTTGCCTGCATTTCAGGCCGAGTCGCCCGCTGTGCCCCCTGCCTTTCCCGATGTAGAAAAAAATCTTACAGATCCCTCCGTTTCCGCCGATAAAGCTCCGTTACACGTTTTTGCTGGCTCTTAACAACAACAATCTTCCAGCCAACCGACGATAAGCAGCACAACGTTCCTGGAGGAATTTGATGAATAGCTGGTTTGGCAACATTAGCGTCAACATGAAATTGGGCCTGGGCTTCGGCCTGGTGCTGGTCCTGACCTGCCTGCTGGCCCTGACCAGCTGGACCAGCCTTGGCGGCCTGATCGACCGCAGCAACTGGATGAGCGACATCACCCAGCTCAACGCCGGCCTGACCAAACTGCGCGTGACTCGCCTGCAATACATGCTGGCCAACGGTGACGAAACCGCTGCACAGAATGTGCAAACCACCCTCGACGGTTTCGTCGCGCAACAGAACGCGCTGCTCAACAGCTTCAAGAGCCCGGAAAACGTCAAGCTGCTCAGAGAGCAGAGCGCGACCATCAGCGCCTATCAGGTATCACTGAACAAAATGCGCAGCGCCTACCGCACCGGTAACAGCGCTCGTGATGTCATGGGGGCGAACGCCGAAACGGCCTACAAGCTGATCGAGGCCATCGACGCCGACGTGAAGCATATGGCCCTCAACGATGAACGCTTCGCCCAGTTCCAGGCCATCACTGAAGCCAAGCAGGCGTTCATGCTCGCTCGTTATGAAGTGCGCGGCTACACCGCCAACCCCAACGCCGATACCGAACGCAAGGCCTTCGCCCAACTGGACGCGGCGATTGCTTCGCTCAAGCCGCTGAACGAATATTTTGCCAGCGTCCATCAGGACGAACTGCGTCAGCTGGAAACCACCCTGGTGCAATACCGCAGCGCCGTGCAGGCCTTCAAATCGGCCACGGCCGACGTGGTGCAGGCGCGCAAGGAAATGACCGACCAGGGCGCGACCATCGTTTCCCTGAGCGAACAGCTGTACCAGATCCAACTCGACCGTCGCGACGCCGAAAGCGCCCAGGCGCGTACGTTGCAACTGGTCAGTACATTGCTGGCGTTGTTGGTCGGCATCATTGCTGCCGTCATCATCACCCGCCAGATCACCCGTCCGCTGCGCGAAACCCTGACCGTGGTCGAACGCATCGCCAGTGGCGACCTGTCGCAGGATGTGATCGTCACCCGTCGCGATGAGCTGGGCGTACTGCAACAGGGCATCGCGCGCATGGGCGTGACCCTGCGCGACCTCATCAGCGGCATCCGTGATGGCGTGACTCAGATCGCCAGCGCCGCCGAAGAATTGTCGGCGGTCACCGAACAGACCAGTGCCGGGGTCAACAGCCAGAAAGTCGAGACCGACCAGGTCGCAACCGCCATGCACGAAATGACCGCTACGGTGCAGGAAGTTGCCCGCAACGCCGAAGAAGCCTCCCAGGCAGCGGCCGCCGCCGACGGCGAAGCCCGTGCCGGCGACCAGGTGGTCAGCGAAGCCATTGCCCAGATCGAACGCCTGGCCAGTGAAGTGGTGCGCTCCACCGACGCCATGAGCGTGCTGCAACAGGAGAGCGACAAGATTGGCGCAGTGATGGATGTGATCAAGGCCGTGGCCGAACAGACCAACCTGCTGGCACTCAATGCCGCCATCGAAGCCGCCCGCGCCGGTGAAGCCGGTCGTGGCTTTGCGGTCGTCGCCGACGAAGTCCGTGGCCTGGCCCAACGCACCCAGAAATCCACCGAGGAAATCGAAGGCCTGGTGGCCGGCCTGCAGAACGGCACCCAGCAAGTGGCCGCCGTGATGAACAACAGCCGCAACCTCACCGACAGCAGCGTGGCCCTCACCCGCAAGGCCGGCGTATCACTGGAGAACATCACCCGTACGGTGTCGAACATCCAGTCGATGAACCAGCAGATCGCCGCCGCCGCCGAGCAGCAAAGCGCCGTGGCCGAAGAGATCAGCCGCAGCATCATCAACGTGCGCGACGTGTCCGAACAGACCGCCGCCGCCAGCGAAGAAACCGCAGCGTCCAGCGTTGAACTGGCGCGGCTTGGCAGTCAATTGCAGCAGATGGTCAGTCATTTCAGGGTTTGACGAAACGCGTTTGCCCGCTTCTTTGAAGAGGCGGGCAAACTGATCAAGCGATTCGCGATATCTGTTACACACTGATCGCATTGGTAAACACCAGCCGATTCCCGAACGGATCACTGATGGTCATGTCCTGGCTACCCCATGGCATGGCCTGGATTTGTGGGTGGGCGTAGCGGTATTGCTTGGCCATCAACTGTTGCTGGAATGCTTCCAGCTCATCGGTCTCGATCCGCAGCGCCGAACCCGGTGTGCAATCGCCGTGGTGTTCGGACAAGTGCAGCACGCAGTCACCGCGCGACACTTGCAGGTACAGCGGATAGTCGTCACCAAAGCGATGTTGCCAGTCGACGGTAAAGCCCAGGAAATCGACATAGAACGCCAAGGCCTTGGTTTCATCGAAAATCCGCAGGATCGGGGTGGTCTTACCGAAGCTCATGGGTTGCTCCCTGGCTGAAATGACCCAGTTTAGATGGGTTGACCCCAATGCTTCGGCCTGTAAGCCGGCTTCTTTAGTATCGTAGTGCCATTATTGTGGCGTCAATTAACGTTATATCAGCCGCTTACACACCTTTAAAAGTCCGAAATCCCTGGCGAAGATTGCCTTCCCGCGCCAGGAATCGGCCTTCCCGGCGGCCGTTTGCCTGGCCATCGCGATAACTCAGGACGCCGTTGATCCATACGCCATCGATGCCCTCGGCAGCCCGTTGCGGCTGGTTGAAATCGGCGACGTCGCGGACGGTTTGCGGATTGAACAACACCAGGTCGGCCCAATATCCTTCATGGATTTCACCCCGCTCCTTCAGGCCAAAGCGTGCAGCCGAAAGGCCGGTCATCTTGTGCACGGCGGTGTGTAACGGAAACAGCCCGATGTCTCGACTGAAATGTCCCAGCACCCGTGGGAAAGCGCCCCACAACCGAGGATGGGGAAAAGGGTCCTCGGGCAAGCCGTCGGAGCCGACCATCGACAATGGGTGTGCGAGGATGCGTCTTACGTCGCTTTCGTCCATGCCGTAGTACACCGCGCCGGCCGGCTGCAAGCAGCGCGCGGCTTCCAGCAGTGGCATGCCCCATTCGGCGGCGATGTCGATCAAGTCCCGTCCGCTCATGTGCGGGTGCGGCGTCGACCAGGTGATGGTGATGCGATGGGCATCGGTCACTTGCTTGAGGTCCAGCGTCGAAGAGCTCGCCGCGTAGGGATAACAGTCGCAACCGACGGGATGGCTTCTGGCGGCAGTTTCCAACGCCGCGAGCACCTGTGGACTACGCCCCCAATTACCGGCCCCCGCACATTTGAGGTGGGAAATGATTACCGGGCTCCGGGCATGACGGCCGATCTGGAAGGCCTCGTCCATCGCTTCCAGCACCGGTTCGAATTCGCTGCGCAAGTGGGTGGTGTAGACCGCGCCGAACGCTGCCAACTCTTCGCTCAGTTGCATGACTTCATCGGTCGACGCACAGAACGCGTTGGCGTAGGCCAGGCCGGTGGATAAACCCAGCGCACCGTCCTCCAGGCTTTCGCGCAGTTGCTGACGCATGGCGGCGATTTCGCCTGCGCTGGCGGTGCGCAGCAGATCGTCCAGGTGGTTGCTGCGCAGCGCCGTGTGCCCGACCAGTGCCGCGACATTGACCGCCGGCGTGGCGGCTTCCACCGCCGCACGATAATCAGCGAAGCGTGGGTAGGCGAACGCCTGGGCAGCACCGAGCAGGTTCATCGGGTCCGGTGGATCGCCCCGCAGGCTGACGGGCGCAGCGCTGATGCCGCAATTGCCGACGATGACCGTGGTGACGCCCTGACTGAGTTTGGGCAGCATCTGCGGTTGGCGTATGACTACCGTGTCGTCGTGGGTATGCACGTCGATGAATCCCGGCGCCAGCACCCGGCCGGCGGCGTCGACTTCTTCAGTCGCCCGGGCGGCGCCGAGGTCGCCGATGTGCTCGATACGACCGGCGCGTATCGCCACGTCGGCGCTGTAGCCGGGCTTGTCGCTGCCGTCGATGATCAGCGCGTTGCGAATAAGCGTGTCGTAGTGCATGTCAGTCTCCCAGCGGCAGGTCGTCCTCGCCGCCTCGGTAATCGTCCAGGGCGAGCTTGACCCGCCGCAGGCGCTCTTGATTGTCTTGCGGATGGGCCAGCGCCAACTCGGTGGCGAGCACATCGATCGCCAACAGCATGCCGTAGCGCGCCGCCGTGGGTTTGAAGATGAACGAGGTTTCGGCACCTTGCAGGGGCAGCACCACATCCGCCAGGTGGGCCAGCGGCGAGTCGGCACGGGTAATCGCCAGGATCGCTGCACCGTAGCTGCGCGCCAGTTCGACCGCGCCGAGCAGCTCCGGGGTGATACCAGTCAACGAACAGGCAATCACCAGATGCTGATCGCTCAGCGAAGTGGCCGTGATACGCATCATCAGCGGGTCGCGGCAGGCGGCGATCGGGTAGCCGAAACGCACCAGCCGCACCTGCAACTCTTCGCCGCACAGCGCCGACCACCCGCCGAGCCCGAACGCATGGATCATCCGCGCCTTGCCGATCATCCGTACCGCGTCGGCGAAGCGTGACTCGTCAAATGCCGACAAGTGCTGGCGCAGCGTCGACTCGATATCGCCGACGATCTGCCCATAAAACGCCGACTGCTCGGGCGCGCCCGTGGGGTCGAGGAAACGGCTGCCAACGCCACTGGCCTGGGCCAGTTGCAGGCGCAGATCGCGCAAATCGCGGCAACCGACAGTCCGGGCAAAACGCGACAGTGTGGCACTGCTGACTTCGGCGCGTTGGGCCAGTTCATCCAGGCTGGCGGAAGCGGCAAATCCTACGTCGTCGAGCATCAGTCGGGCGATTCTTCCTTCGCCTGCACTGAAGAAATCCTGACGGGAGCGGATCTGGTAAAGGATGTCCATGACGGCACCTCTGTTGGAGCGCGATCAGAGCACGCGCGCAAGCCCGAGGGTCAGGCCGAACGCGACCAGGGAGATCAACGTTTCGAGCACGGTCCAGGTCTTGAAGGTTTGGGTGACAGTCATATTGAAGTATTCCTTGATCAACCAGAAGCCGCCGTCGTTGACGTGGGAAAAGATCACCGACCCGGCGCCAGTCGCCAGCACCAACAGTTCAGGATGGGGATAACCGAGGCCGATCGCCACGGGCGCGACAATGCCCGAGGCCGTAGTCATCGCCACCGTCGCCGAACCGGTGGCGACGCGCATCAACGCGGCGAACAGCCAGCCCATGACCAACGGCGACAACTGGAACTCCTGGGCCAGCCCGACGATCTGCTGGGTAACGCCAGCGTCCACCAGAATCCGGTTCAAACCACCGCCGGCGCCCACCAACAGGGTAATGCTGGCCGTAGGCGCCAGGCACTCGTTGGTGAATTTGAGGATCGATTCGCGGTTGAAGCCTTGGGCCAGGCCGAGGGTCCAGAAGCTGAGAATGGTCGCCAGGAGCAAGGCGATCACCGAGTTGCCGATAAACAACAGAAACTGGTTGAAACCGCTTCCCGGTGTGGAAATCAGGTTGGCCCAGCCACCGATCAACATCAGGACCACCGGCAACAGGATCGTCCCCAAGGTGATACCGAAGCCCGGCAGATTTGCACGTGGCTCGCGGTCGAGAAATTGCCGCTCCAATGGGTTCTCGGCCGGCAGCTGAATGCGGGGCACGATGAATCTGGCGTACAGGGGACCGGCGATGATTGCGGTGGGAATGCCGATCAGGATGGCATACAGCAGGGTCTGCCCCACCGAAGCCTGGAATGCCTGCACCGCCAGCATCGCCGCCGGATGCGGTGGCACCAGGGCGTGGACCACCGACAGCCCGGCCACCATTGGCAGGCCGACCATCAGGATCGACACGCCGACACGCCGGGCAATCGTGAATGCGATAGGCACCAGCAGCACAAAGCCGACCTCGAAAAACAACGGCAACCCCACCAGGAACGCAATGCACACCATCGCCCAGTGAGCGTTGCGCTCGCCGAAGCGCTCGATCAGCGTCTGCGCCATCCGCTCCGCGCCACCGGACTCGGCCATCATCTTGCCGAGCATCGTGCCCAAGGCCACCACCAGCGCAATGTGCCCCAGGGTTTTTCCCACGCCCGCCTCGTAGGCGCCGACGACGCTGGAGGGTGGCATCCCGGCCAGCAGCGCCAGGCCGATGGAAACCAGGGTAATCACGATGAACGGGTTGAGACGGTAGCGCGCGATCAGGACAATCAGCGCAATGATCGCGATCGCCGCGTAGACCAACAGCCAATAACCGAAATCAGGGGCCATGCGTTACTCCTCGAATGGGGTCACGTCGTTGTTTATGAAACTCATAAATCATTTCGAGAAGAAATCCACAAACCCGCTGAAAGTAATTTTCGCCCACAGACAAAAAATGTCGCGCAGGGACATCGAGACAAGGCGCCGATGAAAATCCACAGCCGAATTTTCATCGCCAAACAGGCCCTTCGTCGCGAGGGAGCTTGCTCCCGCTGGCCTGCAAAGCAGGCCCCCAGAAAAGCCAATCACTGGCCCCAAGGTCGTCGATTCCGTACCATTCCCCTCCTGCTTTTCGCACCACTTCTTCGGCAGCCGACTCTTCACCGGCGCCCAATCAGGTAAACCATGAAACCAGCTCGTCTTCGCGCCGACGCCCTCGCCGGCCTCACCACCTCTTTCGCCTTGCTCCCGGAATGCATTGCCTTCGCCCTGGTTGCGCATCTGAATCCGCTGATGGGTCTGTATGGCGCCTTCATCATCTGCACGTTGACAGCCCTGTTCGGCGGGCGGCCGGGCATGGTGTCGGGGGCGGCGGGATCGATGGCGGTGGTGATCGTCGCGCTGGTGGTGCAACACGGCGTGCAGTACCTGCTGGCCACGGTGCTGCTGGGCGGATTGATCATGATGGCGTTCGGGCTGCTGCGGCTGGGCAAGCTGGTGCGGATGGTGCCGCACCCGGTGATGCTCGGTTTCGTCAACGGCCTGGCGATCGTCATCGCGTTGGCGCAACTGGAGCACTTCAAGAGCGACGGAACCTGGCTGAGCGGCGCCCCGCTGTACCTGATGGCCGGCCTCGTGGCGTTGACCATGGCCATCGTCTATCTGCTGCCGCGCCTGACCCGTAGCGTACCGCCGGCCTTGGTGGCAATCCTCGGGATTGGCCTGGCGGTCTATTTGCTTGGCCTGCCGACCCGGACGCTGGGCGACATGGCGCACATCGCCGGTGGCTTGCCGGTCCTTACCCTGCCAGATATCCCCTGGAACCTGGAAACCCTGCTGATAATCGCGCCCTATGCGGTGGTCATGGCGATGGTCGGCCTGCTGGAAACGCTGCTGACCCTTAACCTCACCGACGAAATCACTGAGAGTCGTGGTTATCCGGACCGTGAGTGCGTGGCATTGGGCGCGGCAAACATGGCGTCCGGCCTGTTAGGCGGCATGGGCGGTTGCGCCATGATCGGCCAGACGGTGATCAACCTAAGCTCTGGCGGGCGCGGCCGGTTGTCCGGGGTGGTGGCTGGGGTGATGGTGTTGCTGTTCGTGCTGTTCCTTTCGCCCCTGATCGAGCGCATTCCGCTGGCCGCGCTGGTGGGCGTGATGTTCGTGGTCGCTCAGCAGACCTTTGCCTGGGCCTCGTTGCGGGTCATCAACAAGGTGCCGACCAATGATGTACTGGTGATCATCGCGGTCACCGTCATCACCGTGTTTACCGACCTGGCCGTCGCGGTCCTTTGCGGGATTATCATCGCGGCGCTCAACTTCGCCTGGCAACAGGCGCGGGAGTTGTACGCCGACACGCACCTGGAAGCCGATGGCAGCAAGCTTTATCGGCTGCACGGCACGTTGTTCTTCGCCTCGACCACGCCGTTCCTCAACCAGTTCGACACGGCCAACGACCCCGACCTGGTGACCCTGGACTGCCGCCACTTGAGCTTCGTCGACTACTCGGCCATCGCCGCGTTGATGACCCTGCGCGAGCGCTACAGCAAGGCGGGCAAGCATCTGCGCGTGTTTCATCTGTCCGAGCGTTGCAAACAGATGCTCAAGCGCGCGGGTGTGCAGCACGACTGACGAATGCCAACACAAAACCCTGTGGGAGCGAGCCTGCTCGCGAAGGCGGAAGACCAGGCAACATGTGCTTCGACTGACAGACCGCCTTCGCGAGCAGGCTCGCTCCCAAAAGGGTGTTTACTCTTACGGCTCGAACGGCGTAACTCACACCATCTCATCAAGAATCCAAGCCACCACCGACGTGCGCTTCGGCGTCCACCCCAACAGCTCGCGGGCATTCTTGCCGCGCACGCGGCTGTTGGAGCCCAGGCCGTAATTGGCCATTTCATAACCCCACTCGGCTTCGGCATCCGCCAGCGGCCAATCCTGCGGTTCGCCCAGGTTCAGCGCCTGAGCCATCGCGGTGGTCATTTCAATGAACGAAGCTTCACCGCTTTCGACGAAGTAGAACGTGCCAGGCTGGTTGCGGGTCAGGGCCAGCGTGTACAACTCGACCACGTCCTCGATGTGCACATTGGACCAGATGTTCTGCCCCGGTCCGACATGCCGCACCACGCCGCTTTTGCGTGCCTGCTTGAGGAGGCGCGGCAGTTGCACGCTGTCACGCTTGACGCCCAGGCTGTGACCGTAGATCAGCGTGTTGCAGATCACCGCCGAGTTCACGCCATGCTTTGCCGAGCCGAGAATCAGGTTGTCGATCGCGACACGGGGCGCCTTGTCGGCGGTAGGTTGCGGCAGGGAGTCTTCGTAGTAGATGTCATCGCTGGCACGACCGCCCGATGCGTCGCCGACGATGCTCGAACCGCTGGTATGCAGCAACACCTTGTTCGAGCCCTTGAGCGCCTCGACCAACGCTTCGGCCGCGCCACGATGATCGCTGCTGGCGGCGTTGATCACCGCATCAGCAGCTCGTGCCTGTTTGATCAGCAGCGCGCTGTCTTCAAGGGTGCCGATAACCGGCGTGATGCTCAGCGCGCTCAACTCGTCGGCTTGTTCGGCGTTGCGCACCAGGCCAGTGACCTGATGGCCGGCCCGCACGAGACCGGTAGCAATGGAACCGCCGATGAAGCCGGCAGCGCCGGTAACAAATACTTTCATGGAGTAACTCCTTGGCAAAATAAGTGATGGGACGAGTATCGAGGAGCGTTCCTTGCCGAAACAGTCCACGTTGCCCAAATCACTCTTGCCTTGAAGTCACGAATCAGCCCTTGAATTCGCGCGATGCGTACCCGGCGAGCTTGCCTTGGATGAAGTCCAGGAAGCACTGGATCCTCAGCGCCAGTTGAGAGTTGCGGTAGTACACCGCGTTGATCGGCTGGCGGTAGCCGCTGTTGGCATCGGCCAGCAGCACCTTGAGGCTGCCGGCGCTGATATCGTCGCGCGTCATGAAATCCGACAGGCAAGCGATGCCCTGCCCTTGCAGCGCCAGGTGACGCACCGTTTCGCCGCTGGACGCGCTGATGGCCGGCTGGATCGGCCAGCGATCACCGTGGATGTGGCGCAGCGGCCATTGGTTGAGCCCGTCGTTCTGGGCAAAACCCAGCAGCGAATGCTCCGCCAGCTCGGCAACGCTGGAAGGTGTGCCATGCCGCTTGAGATAGGCCGGGCTGGCGAGGATGTGCAACGGACTGCATCCCAGCGACCGTGCGTGAAGCGTCGAGTCGGTCAGGGTGCCGATGCGGATGGCGACGTCTGTGCTTTGCTCGAGCAGATCGATGATCAAGTCGTTGCTGTTGAGTTCGAGCTGAATGTCGGGGTAGAGCGTGCGGAATTCTTCGATATGAGGAACGATCGCGTGCAGCATGAACGGCGATGCGGCATTGATCCGCAAGCGCCCGGCGGGGTTCTTCTGGCGGGAAGACAAGCGCTCTTCCAGCTCGTCCATCTGGTCGAGAATGCCCTTGGCCTGCTCGAAGAAATACTTGCCCTCTTCAGTCAGGTCCATGCGCCGCGTGGTGCGGTTGATCAGCGTGGTGTCGAGCTTGGCCTCCAGGCGCGACAACGTACGGCTGACCGCCGACGGCGTCTGCCCGACCTGCTCGGCGGCGGCGGAAATCGATCCGCATTCGATCACGCAGACAAAAATCTGCAACTCGTCGGATCTGGCTTTCACAGACATCCTCTCGTGGAATGCATATACCGATTAACGATCGCCTTTGTGGCGAGGGAGCTTGCTCCCGCTGGGCGCGTAGCGACCGCTTTTTGGAGGCGCTTCGCACCTCAGCGGGAGCAAGCTCCCTCGCCACGACACCTTCGCTTCAAGTCAGCCGGATACTAGCCCGATTACCGAGAAAGACCGAACACCTCAATCAAATGCCGCTCATACCGCGCCACATCTTCTTCGATGCTCGGACGCTTCATCACGTCCACGCAGAGAAACGTTGGCAGACCGGTCATGCCGAGGAACTGGTTGGCCTTGTGGAACGGGAAATACACCGCGTCCACGCCCTTGGCTTCGAAGAAATCAGTCGGGTCGTCGAAGGCTTGTTGCGGGGCGTTCCAGGTCAGCGACAGCATGTACTGCTTGCCCTGCACCAGGCCACCGCTGCCATATTTCTGCGAAGCATCGGAACGGGTACGGCCGTCGCTGGCATAGAGGCTGCCGTGGCCTTCGGTGAAGACCTCGTCGATGTATTTTTTTACCGTCCAGGGAGCACCCATCCACCAGCCGGGCATCTGGTAAATGATCACGTCGGCCCAAAGGAATTTCGCGACTTCTTCCTTGATGTCGTAGCCGCCGTCGATGAACGTGGTTTTTACATCCAGGCCGCCACGGTCGAGCACGCTGAGCGCAGTGTCGTGCAGGGTTGCGTTATAGCGACCGTCGGAGTGAGCGAATTGTTTACCGCCATTGAGCAACAGGATTTTTTTCATCGGAGCCTCATTGGTTCCACGGCGTAGACCGCTGGACGGACGCCGAAGGGAAAGATTGAAAATGATGGCGGCAGAGTACCGATGAGCTTCGCGCGGAATAAGCAGCGAAACGACAAAACTGTTTTGACCTATACGCACGAATCGCAACTGGATTGTTGCCGTAAAATTCGCCGGACCCTTTGACCAGGAGCCCACCTGATGAGTGAATTGCACGGATTCATCCTGCACGCCAAGACCCGCCCGGAAAAAGCCGAAGCCTTCGAAACGCTGTTTCGCGCCTACGTCGAACCGAGTCGTGCCGAGCCTGGCTGCATCGAATATCACATGCTGCGCGACCAGCAGGACCCGACGTTGTTTATCTTCTATGAGATCTGGGCATCCCAGGCGGACCTGGAAGTGCATTCGAACCTGCCGCACATGAAGCAGTTCTTCGAGCAGCGCATGGACTATCTGGAACGCGACTTCGAGATCCGCCGCGTCGACATGCTCAGTCGATCCTCGGCTAGCCGTTGATCAACAAATGGCCGCCGAGCGCGCCAAGGCCAATGAAAAAAACCCGCTTGAACAGCACGGCGCTGATCCGCTGGCGCAGCCATTGCCCCAGCCACATCCCCAGCAGCGCCGGCACCAGCGCCAGCAGCGAAGCGCTCAGTTCACCGCCCCCCAGCGCACCGCGCCACAGCAGGCCAGCCGCCAAAGCCAGCGTCGAGACGGTGAATGACAGGCCCAAGGCCTGCACCAACTCATCCTTGCTCAAGCCCAGCGCTTGCAGATAAGGCACCGCCGGGATGACGAACACGCCTGTGGCCGAGGTGATCACACCGGTCAACACGCCACAGAGTGGCGCAAGCCAGTGTTCGTTCCGAGCGCTCACTCGCAACGTCGGCAGCAGCAACCCGCTCAGCGCATACAACACCAGCGCCGCGCCGAGCGCCCGTACTGCCCAGGCGCCGCCCACCATGCCGATCCACAACGTGCCAAGGCCGGTGCCGATGAAAATCGCCAGCAGCAGCGGCCACAAGCGCCGGATCAATGCTTGCAGATGCCCGCCAGATGCCAGTTGCCAGACGTTGGTCAGCGTGGCCGGAATCAGCAATAGTGCCGCAGCCTGTGCCGGAGCCATAGCCAGGCCGAGCAGCCCCATCGAGATGGTTGGCAGGCCTAGGCCAATCACGCCCTTTATGGTACCGGCCAGCAGAAAGGTGCCGATGACCAGCAAGGAAAGGGCCAGGCCGAGGTTTTGATAGAAGGCGAGGAGTGTGTTCATGGGGTTATCGTAAGGTCCGCGCCCGGGTTTGAAAATGTGCCATATACTGAGGGTGCCTCTTGTCTGGCGATAGGCAAAAAAATTTACATCGCCGCTTTCGCGAGCAGGCTCGCTCCCACAGTCGAAACACAGAACCCTGTGGGAGCGAGCCTGCTCGCGAAAGCGATAAACCAGACACCGCAGCCCCCGAGAGCAGCCCATGCACTTCGATCTCACCGACCTGCGCCTCTACCTGAACATCCTCGACACCGGCAACATCACCGCCGGCGCCGCTCGCAGCCATCTTTCCCTGGCAGCGGCAAGCGCCCGGGTGCGTGCCATGGAGGCGTCCCTGGGCATCGACCTGCTCGAACGCGGGCGGCGCGGCGTCACTCCGACGCCGGCCGGCAAAGCCTTGGCCCAGCACGCCCGGGTCTTGCTGCAGCACGCCGAACATCTGCAACAGGACCTGGCCGAATACGCCAAAGGCGTCAAAGGCCAGGTGCGGCTGCTGTGCAACACCAGCGCGATGACCGAATACCTGCCCGAATTACTCGCCAGTTTCCTCAATAGCCACCCCAACCTGGACATCGACCAGCAGGAATTGCCCAGCTCACGGATCACCCATGCGTTGCGCCAGGGCGCCGCAGACCTGGGTATCGTTTCCGACGCGGTGGACACCGCTGGCCTTCAGACCTGGCCTTTTCGTGACGATCCGCTGGTCCTGGTCCTACCGTCGGGACATCCCTTGGCTGACGGCCGCACGCCGAGTTTCAGCGAGACCCTCAACCACGACTATGTCGGCCTGAACGCCACCAGCGCGCTGGCGATTTACCTGGAGGAACAGGCGCTGCACACCGGAATGCGCATGCAGATCCGCATTCGCGCCGAGGGCTTTGACGGGGTGATCCGCATGGTGGCCCATGGCGCGGGTATTGCCGTCGTGCCGAAAGCCGCTATCGAACGCCGTCCATCCCAATCCTCATATCACTACGTGCCGCTGCAGGAGGCCTGGGCACACCGGGCCCTGTTGCTTTGCGCACGGAATTTCGAACGGCTTCCGGCCTACGCCAAGGCCCTGGCCCGGCATCTGGCCGAATGATGCGCGCTTCTGGGCAGCCCGGTGTCGAGTTCAGGCATCTGCCTGGTACTTCTCCACGCTAGGGTGCAGGTTCTTTTCTGCCCCTTCGGAGCTCACATGACCGCCCCCATCACCGTCCTGCGCGATACCCATCCGCTGCCCGTACTCGATGCCTGCAAATGGGAAAAACTCGAAGGCGACCCGCACACCGTCAACCTCAACGCTTATACCAGCGAGGACGGCAGCAAGATCATGGGGACCTGGATCTGCACGCCCGGCAAGTGGCGGGTGGACTACGTGAAGTGGGAATACTGCCATTTCCAGGAAGGCTACTGCGTGATCACCCCGGACGGCATGGCACCGATTCATCTGCGCGCCGGTGATATTTTTGTCGTCGAACCAGGCATGAAAGGCACTTGGGAAGTGGTCGAGACCGTGCGTAAATATTTCGTGTTTGCCTGAAACAAAAAAGCCGAGGGACCACCCGACATGGTCGCTCGGCAAACAACTTTCAAATCTGAATGGTGCCCTTTGTGGCGAGGGGATTTATCCCCGTTGGGTCGCGAAGCGGCCCTGAAAACTGGCGCCTCGATGCACCAGATAATTGAACCAACTATTTTCGGGTCGCTACGCAACCCAGCGGGGATAAATCCCCTCGCCACAAAAGCCTCTCGATATCACAGGTTCACTGCGGCTTGCGATAGCTGTTCACAATCGCCGAGAAATCCTTGCCGCCCTCGCCCCGCTGGCTCATCGCCTGGTACAACTGCTGCGCCACTGCCCCCAGTATCACCGGCTGGCGGGCCTGCCGCGCGGCTTCGGTGGCCAGGCCCAAATCCTTGAGCATCAGGTCCGCGCCAAACCCGCCGGTATATCCACGCGCCGCCGGGGCCGTTTCGATCACGCCGGGCCATGGGTTGTAGGTATCGGAACTCCAGCATCGGCCGGTCGAACTGTTGATGATGCCGGCCAGCACCTGGGTGTCGATCCCCAGGGCATCGCCCAAAGCCATGGCCTCGCTGACGCCGACCATGGAAATACCCAAGAGCAGGTTGTTGCAGATCTTGGCGATCTGCCCGGTGCCGACTTCGCCGCAATGCACGATGTTGCGGCCCATTTGCGCTAGTACCGGTTGCAGGGTGGCGAACAGCTCAGGCGTGGCGCCGACCATGAAGGTCAGGGTGCCCGCCGCCGCGCCGCCGGTGCCGCCCGAGACAGGCGCATCGGCCATTGCCACTCCCTGCCTGGCAGCGGCAGCCGCCACGTCACGGGCGGTTTGTGGATCGATGGTGCTGCAATCCACCGCCGGCGTGCCGGCGGCGATACCTGCCAGCACGCCGTCTTCGCCCAGCCAGACACTGCGCACATGGGCAGCGGCCGGCAGCATGGTGATCACCAGCGCCGCGCCCTGGGCCGCATCGCGAGGCGAGGCGCTGATGGTGCCGCCGAGCGCCGCCAGTTCGGCCAGCACCGTCTGGTTCAGGTCGAACAGGTTCAGCGAATGGCCGGCTTTGAGCAGATTGCGCGCCATCGGGGCGCCCATGTTGCCGAGGCCGATAAATGCGATGTTCATGTCCGGCTCCTTAACGCAAGTTGATGGTGGTGTTCACACCGTCGTTGACGCTGTCATCGTCGAACCAGCGCGCGGTGACGGTCTTGGTCTGAGTGTAGAACTGCACCACTTGTTTGCCGTAAGGGCCGAGGTCGCCGAGTTTCGAGCCGCGGGAGCCAGTGAAGCTGAAAAACGGCACCGGCACCGGGATCGGGATGTTGATACCGACCTGGCCGACGTCGATTTCGCTCTGGAATTTGCGCGCCGCCGCACCGCTCTGGGTGAACAGGCCAGTGCCGTTGCCAAACGGATTGGCGTTGACCAGGGCGATCGCTTGATCGAGGGTATCGACCTCCAGCACCACCAGCACCGGGCCGAAAATTTCCTCGGTGTAGATGCGCATGTCGGTGGTTACGCCGGAAAACAGGGTCGGACCGACGAAGTTGCCCTGCTCGAAGCCCGGCACGCTGATGTCGCGGCCATCCAGTTCAAGTTTTGCGCCTTGCTGCACGCCGCTCTCGATCAGTTCAAGGATGCGCGCCTTGGCTCGCTTGGAAATCACCGGGCCGACATCCGTGCCCGGCTCGCTGCCGGCATTGACCTTGAGTTTCTGCGCCAGCGCCTTCAGCTCCGGCAACCATTGCCTGGCCGCGCCCACCATCACCACCACCGAAGTCGCCATGCAACGCTGGCCCGCCGCGCCGAAACCGGCACCGACCAGGGCGTTCAGGGTTTGCTCGCGATTGGCGTCGGGCAGCACCACGGCGTGGTTCTTGGCGCCCATCATCGATTGCACGCGTTTGCCATGGCGACCCGCCAGGTCATACACATGGGTGCCGACCGCCGTTGAGCCGACGAAGGAAACGGCCTTGATGTCCTTGTGAGTGCAAAGCGCATCCACCACATCCTTGCCGCCGTGCACCACGTTCAACACGCCCGGCGGCACACCGGCCTCGATGGCCAGCTCCACCAGCAGCATGGTCGACAGCGGATCCTGCTCCGACGGCTTGAGGACGAACGTATTGCCGCAGGCGATGGCCATCGGGAACATCCACAGCGGGATCATCGCCGGAAAATTGAACGGGGTAATACCCGCGCACACACCAATCGGCTGGCGCAAGGTATAGGTATCCACCCCACCGGCGACATTCTCGGCAAACTCGCCCATTTGCAGGGTGCCGATGGAACAGGCGTGCTCGACCACTTCCAGGCCGCGGAAAATATCGCCTTCGGCGTCGGCGATGGTCTTGCCCTGTTCGGCACTGAGCACCGCGGCGATGCGCTTGGAATGCTCGCGGATCAGCGCCTGGAGCTTGAGCATGATGCGCATCCGCGCACCAATCGGTGTCAGCTTCCAGGTCTGGAAAGCACGCTGGGCAGCAGCGATGGCGGCATCGACTTCCGACGCGGTGGCAAACGGTACCTTCGCCAGCACTTGTTGGGTGGCCGGGTTGACGATGTCGTGCCATTCGCTGGATTGGGACTCGACCCACTCGCCATCGATCAGCAATCTGACGGTTTGCAGGGCTGTGTCGCTGGGCGTAAGGGAAACGTTCATGCTGGCCTCCGGGATTGTTCTTATAAGGGCGCGCTGGTTCAGCAACGACCAAGGTGAAGAGTCACCTTGGTGATGCGACGGTTTTTGGAGTATAGATGTGCAAACTTCTAATAAGAACGCACATAAAAACCGGTCCATCATGCAAAAAAACATCACCTCCTTAGGGTCGCTGAATTGGGACGACCTCAAGTTTTTCCTCGAAGTGGCCCGCACCCGCAAGGCCAGCACGGCCGCCAAGCGTCTGGCCGTCGACTACACCACGGTGTCGCGACGCATCAGCTCGCTGGAAGCTTCCTTGGGTACGCTGCTGTTCGAAAAATCCCGGACCAACGGTTTTGTCCTGACGGCTGAAGGCCAACGTTTACTGGGCTATGCCGAGTCGATCGAAAGCACGCTGCACATGGCTTGCGAACAAGTTTCAGGCTCAGGCGTCGCGCTGTCCGGTCATGTACGCATGGGCTGTACGGAAGGCTTCGGCAGCTTTTTCATCACCCCGCAGTTGAGCCATTTCGTCGACGCCTACCCGGCGATCTCGGTGGACATCCTGCCGCTGCCGCACTTCATCAGCCTCTCCAAGCGCGAAGCCGATATCGTCATCGCCCTCGAGCGCCCCGAACATGGGCCGTATGTGTGCTGCAAACTCTGCGACTACCGATTGCAGCTTTATGCAACCCGGCAATACCTGGACAACCACCCACCCATCCACCGCCCGGCAGACCTGAACAAGCATTCGTTCATCAGCTATGTGGATGACCTGGCGTTCAGTTCCGAGCTGCTCTACCTGGCCAACGTATTGCCCGGCGCCCACGCTCATTTGCGCAGCACCAGCGTGATCGCGCAATTCGTCGCGGCGCAACAAGGCCGGTCACTGGCGATCCTGCCATGCTTTTTGGCCGCCCAAGACCCACGCCTGCTGCCGGTGCTGCCGGAGGAGATCACTGTCACCCGGCAATTCTGGATGTACTGCCGGGAGGATCTGCGCAAGCTCAAGCGGATCACGTTGTTGTGGGATTACATCCGGGAAGTCACCGAACAGAACCAGCCACTACTCATGGGCGACAGCCGGGAGATGGTGTTTGCCGATTAGTCGGCGATGACCACGATGGCCACGCGACGATTTTCGGTGCGCCCGCTGGCGGTGTCGTTGGGGGCGACGGGTTGGCTGCTGCCAAGGCCGCGCAACTGGACGTTCTCTTCGCGCATGCCCACGCCTCTCAAGACTTTGCCAACGCTTTCGGCCCGACGTATCGACAGTTGTTCGTTATAGGCCTGGGAGCCCGATGCATCGGTGTGACCGTCGATACGTACCCGCTCGATTCCCGCACCCAGCAGTGCCTTGCCGATCCGCTCGACGATCTCGGTACTGGCCGGGTTGAGGCTTTCCACGTCACTGCCAAACAGCACTTTGCCCGAAAGTCCGAAGGCCCAGCCGTCGTCTGTCAGTTTGAACCCCTGCTCCTTGAGAACAGCGATCTGCGCTGGGCTCAGGCCTTTTTGCGGCGTCGTCTGGCATCCGCTGAGGGCAAAAATGGCGATGAACAAAAATGCTGCATAACGCAGCAGAGAAAAACGCGAATTGGAAAACATGCAAATCAGCTCCTGGTTTGAAGATCCGCGACCGGGTGCTCCGACCCCGCCGTGTGTTGGCCGCCTCGGGCGAGGCGTTTGGCCTGGTACATCGCCGCATCAGCGGCGCTGAGCAAGGCGCCGGGCGTGGCGCCATGATCGGGGTAAACGGCGATGCCGATGCTGAGGGACGTCAGGACCGAGGCATTGCCGGGCAATTGAATCGGCATCTCCATGCTGGCGATGATTTTTTCAGCGATCCGTTCGGCATCCTCGGTCTTGTGCAACGGCGCCAGCAGCACGGCAAACTCGTCACCGCCCAGACGCGCGACCAAGTCATCCTCACGCAACTGCGCCCGGACCCGGGTCGCCACGGCGGTCAACACCGCGTCACCGGCGGCATGACCAAAGTTGTCGTTGATGCCCTTGAAGCGATCGCTGTCCAGGTAGAGGACGGCCACTTGCTCGTCGAGCTTGTTGGCATTGCGCAAGGCACGGATCAGCCGACCTTCGAAAAAGGCCCGGTTCGGCAGCCCGGTCAGACTATCGTGGCTGGCCTGGTGAGCCAGGGTCTCGTTTTCACTTTGCAGATGGGTCTGCCAGGATTCCAGCTCGGCAAGCAGTGCGTTGAAGTCGTTGCCCAGGTTATCCAGTTCAGCGATATCGGCCGGTGGCACTCTGCGATCCAGGGCGCGCTCGCAACGGGCGGCGTGGGCTACTTCAGCCAGGCTACGCAAAGGTCCGGTAATCGCCCGCAGCTGACGGCGCGCCAGATACAGGGCAACCCAGGCACTGACCGCCGTGCACAGAATGATCCCGGCCAGGCCGCTGAGCAGAAAGCGCAACAGGCTACCGCCGTGTCCTGCCAGCAGGATCCTGCCGATGTTCTGTTCCTGGTGGATGATTGGCAGGCTGATGGGCTTTTCCAGGAATGCCTTGGCGATGTGCAATTCCAGCTCCGACAGAAGACCGGTTTCCGGTCGCCGCCAATGCGCCAACAGGCGGCCACTTTCATTGAAGACCTGGGCATCGGCGACTTCCTCAGTGGAAGCAATCAGAGCCAGCGCTTCGGTGGCCGCCGCAGCGTCATCGAAGACCACGGCCGCCTCCACGGTGTAGCTGATCGAACGGGCAATCAGATGCAAGTTGTGATCGGCATAGACCCGTAAGGCAAGCACGCCCAACAAGGTCAGGGAGACGCTGGCCATGGTGATCGCCACCAGCGCAACGATCAGGTGACCGCGACCGATGACCGAGCCCAACGTGGGACGAATTCGTGATCTGGACGAATTCATGGCGCGGCGGGCCTACGGCGTGACAGCTGGAGGACGCTCGGATGGATGCGTACACCGCTGCGTGCCACCGAGTCGAGGTTGACCTCGAACGACACCTGTTCATCTCCGACCCGCAGGCAGAACAGGCTGCCCACGGTGCATTGGTCGCCGCCTTCGCTGATGCTCAACACCGGTTTGCCGATCAGGGACGCAAACAATCGGGAACGTTCGTCGTTGGTCAGCCGGCCGATGTAGACGGCATTGCAATCGTTCGCAATGCCGGGATGATCGGCCAGCAAGCGCTGTACCGTC
Organism: Pseudomonas sp. Z1-29; assembly: GCF_051131995.1. Taxonomy (NCBI): domain Bacteria; kingdom Pseudomonadati; phylum Pseudomonadota; class Gammaproteobacteria; order Pseudomonadales; family Pseudomonadaceae; genus Pseudomonas; species Pseudomonas sp. Z1-29. The sequence goes on from NZ_CP071645.1 coordinate 5,285,276, forward strand.
ACAGGCCTGCCGGTGGCCTGGGCGGTGCCTTTGACCAGGTCGTCGGTGTATTGCGTCGGACCGACGATGCACAGCTGCAATTGCGTCGGTTCAACAGGCCAGCGAGCGTAGCTGAGGATCCCCAACACGACCTGGGTGACCGCTTCGGCCCGCTGTTCGGCCCGAGTGGTAGAGGTCGGCTCCTGGGCGGCAATTGCAGGCGACAGCAAGCACAGCAGACCGGCGAGCGCATAATGCCTCCGGCCGTTTCCGCGCGCCGCCCCCCGAACCGCCGCTTCCATGGAGAATCTCTTGGTGTGGATAAGTGCGAAACGATAGCACAGTGTCAAAAAGCCAGCGAGACAGAGTCCTACGCAAATTTCCGTCAGAAAACAGACTAATCACAACCTTTGAACGAACAGGCAAACCCGAGCTTCAGTCGTTTCCATCCAATTCGAGCATCAACCCGCTCAAACGCTTGACCTTGCGCCGAACCGCTTCTTCGAATATTCCCGTGCGCGGCTCTATCAGGCTGAACCACTGCTTGCCTCGGGTAATGGCGGTATACACCAGTTCCTTGGTCAAAACGGGGTTCAAGGCATCCGGAAGAATCAGGGCCGTGTGGGTGAATTCCGACCCCTGGGACTTGTGCACCGTCATGGCGTAAACGGTTTCCACGTCATTCAGGCGGCTGGGCAGGACGAAACGCACACCACCCCGGCCATCGTTACGAGGAAAGGCAACACGCAGGACCTGCTTGCCAGCGTCAGGACCATCACGCTCGGGCAACTTGAGAGCGATCCCGATATCGCCGTTCATCAATCCCAGCCCGTAGTCGTTGCGAGTCATCAGTACCGGACGCCCCTCGTACCACTGGTGATCGCTATCGATCAGGCGAGCCTTGAGCAGCGCGGCGGTGATTCTCGGGTTCAGGCCCTCGACGCCCCACGGCCCCTTGCGTACGGCACAGAGCAATTGGAACTCGTCAAAGGCCGACAAGACCTCACGCGCCCAATCAGTCCAGCAATTGTCCTCCAGCGGGCGAGAAATGTCCGGACGTCGCTGTCGCAGCAGGCTCAGATAATGCCGATAGCCCTGCGGACCGCCGGGTCGACCATCGAGCAACCAGCGCTCCAGCGTCCCGTCGTGCTGGCTCTTCAGCGCCAGGGAGAACAGGTCGGCATATTGGCCCTCCTCCAGCAACTGACGAGCTTCTTCAGGCTGCTGTCGATTGACCCGTCGGGCCAGTTGGCCGATACCGCTGCCTTCGCCAAAGCGTCGGGAATGCCTGAGCATCACCACTTGCTGCGCGAGGGGATGAGTGTCGTCGAGGTCCTGTTTCAGATCGCTCGCCGCCAGGTTCTCGCCGCTGACGGACTCGAGCCAGGCGCGCGTTTGTGGGCTATACCAGCCGTCCTCGGCATCCCGGCACAGATCCCCCAGTACCGCGCCGGCCTCCACGGAAGCCAACTGGTCCTTGTCCCCCAACAAAATCAACCGCGCATGGGACGGCAGCGCGTCCAGCAGATTGGCCATCATTTCCAGATCGATCATGGACGCCTCATCGACCACCAGCACATCCAACGGCAATCGATTGCCACGATGGTGGCGGAAATGTCGGGTGCCGGGACGACTGCCGAGCAGGCGATGCACCGTGGTGACGTCGCAGGGAATTCGCTCGCGTAGGGCGTCGATCACATCCAGCGTCCGGACTTGCTGGCTGATCGACTCGGTCAGCCGCGCAGCGGCCTTGCCGGTGGGTGCGGCCAGGCGAATCCGCAGCGGTTTCCCCGCCTCGACGGCAGGTGCCTGCAGCAAGGCAAGCAAGCGCACGACCGTGGTGGTCTTACCCGTGCCCGGGCCGCCGGTAACGATGCTGAAAGCGCTCCGCGTCGCCAGCGCGCAAGCCAGCTTCTGCCAGTCGATCGGGCCGGTCGTGCTGGCCGGCCCGAACAGTCCGTACAGCCGCTCGCGCAGGTCATCAGGGGCGCTTTCCTGTTCGGCCAGGCGTTGACGCAACGCCGCGTCGATCCGTCGTTCATAGCCCCAGTAACGACGCAGGTAAAGCCGTTTGCCGGACAATACCAGTGGCCGCTGCTGCGCCTCTTCACTGTCATCGACCGCCAGGGCCACGAGGCGGCTGGACGCCAGGACCTTGCACCAATGGGCACCGTCCAGCGTTCTCAGGATCTGCGAAGGCAACAGCATCACGCCCGTCTGCAGGTCGCCCTCGGGGGGCAGTGACAGGGCGAAATCAGGTTCCTTGAGTGTCTCGAACAGGTCCAGGCAAACATGCCCATGGCCCAGTTGGTGGCTGGTCAGCGCAGCCGCCAGCAATACCAGCGGATCATCGCCAGGCGATAATTCATGGAGGAACACCACGAATGCCTTGTCCAGGGCCCGCAACCAGCCACGTTCGACCCAGCGCGTGAGCAACAGCAGCAGGTCCTCTGCACGACTCAGCGGCGCCAGGTCGACCAGCCCTTCGTCGTCGAGCGATTGGGGCAGCAGGTCGGCAAAGGAGCGACTCATAACAATTCTCCTTGCACCCATGCCGGCTCGGCCTTCGGCGCGGGTGCTCCCTGGAACAGGCGGTCAAGCTGTTCGATCAGTGCCCGAGGGGGCTTGGTGAAAAACACGCCCTGGCTGGCTGCACGTGTGCCGCGCAGGAAAAGATACAACGCGCCACCGACATGCTGGTCGTAGTCATAGTCTGGCAGGCGCGCCTTGAGCTGGCGATGCAGGGCCAACAGGTACAGCGTGTATTGCAGGTCATAACGATTATCCAGAATCGATTGCTCCATGGCTTGAGCGGTATAGGCCATGTCATCGGCGCCCAGCCAGTTGGATTTGTAGTCAGCCACGTAATACCGGCCGTCATGCTCGAAGGTCAGGTCGATGAAGCCCTTGAACATTCCGTTGAGCAGTGCCGGTTCTGCGGCGACACGAGCCACGCCACCGTGGGTTGACTGGCAAACCAGCTCATCAAGCTTGAGCACATCAACCTTGTGACTGGAGAACCAGAACTCCATCTCGACCTGGAACTGGCTCAACCGAGCCAGTACCACCGGAGGCTGTCCGCCACCGATCTGCAAGGGCGTCGTGACCAGGTGCTGCAACCAGTCTCCAAGGGTGCTGATCCAGCCTTTCCAGCCGCGGCGGTTGCAACGTCGCGCGATGGCATCTTCGAGGGCCATTGGCGAGGCGGTAAATCCCTCTCCGGCAGCCCATTCCAAGAGACCATGGAGAAACGTACCGGGGTTAGGACCGCGGGGGAAACGATGGATATCACCGCCGACGGCGATGACTTCCCTGGGAGCGTCAGGATCAAGCCGTTCGTCGTCGAACATTTTCTGCGCCTGCGGGTTTTCCGGCGCGGAATCGGTGCCGGCGCTGAGACTTTCTCCAAAGCGCAGCGCGCTGTACGAAGCGATCCACCAGTTCTCGCTGGCTTTACGTACCGGAAGCAAGGGTTCAAGCAACACCGCATCATTACGTGGGGGTCGATAGTGCTGATCGTTGGCCTCCGGCATATCCTGGCAGCTCACCGCGTCGCTCCCCTGCTGCAGATCTTCCAGCCAACGTCTCAACGCCACCGACTCGGTCAACGGCGCACCACCGCCCAACAGATACCCCAGCGCAGACAGATGCAGGATCGAGCGGCTGTTACTGCCTCGCTTGAGATCGGCCACGCTTAACCAGCAGGCATGCTGCGCACGGGTAAGCGCCACGTATAGAAGCCGAAGATCCTCGGCCAGGCGCTCGTCGTCGGCCTTGGCGATCAACTCGGGGCTGGGCGTAAGACTGATCTGCGCATGACCGGCTTCATCGTGGTAATGCAACGGCAATCGGGTGCCGTCCACCGGTTTCGTCGAGCATATGAACGGCAGGAAAACCAACGGATACTCAAGCCCCTTGGATTTATGGATCGTGACCACCTTGACCAGTTGCTCGTCGCTTTCCAGGCGCAGGATCTGTTCCTCTCCCGCCTGCCCGGTCAATGCAAGGTGTTCGGACAGATAGCGAATCAAGGCCTGCTCGCCATCCAGCTCGACGGCGGCCTGCTGTAACAGCTCGCATAGATGCAACAGGTTGGTCAGCACCCGCTCGCCATCGCCACGCATCATCAAGGCCTGGGGCAGCTTGAAGTCATGCAGCAGGCGCCTCAGCATGGGCAGCACGCCCTGGGTGCGCCAGACCACCCGATAGCTACGGAACTGCATGACTCGACGTTCCCAGGCCAACTCGTCCTGGTTGAGGCGCTCCAGTTCTGCAAGCGGCAGATTCAGGGTGACGCTGGCCAGCGCAGCTCGCAGCGGCCGCTCGACGTCCGGCTCGGCGCAAGCCTTGAGCCAGGCCAGCAAATCCCTTGCCTCCTGCGAGGCGAAGACCGAGTCCTTATCGGATAGATAAACGCTGCGCACACCCCGTGCCGACAACTCGTTTCGCACGGCCTGCGCTTCCTTGCCATCACGCACCAGGATGGCGATATCCGCCGGTCGAAGCCCCCGAAACATTTCCCCATCACCAACGAAGCCATTGTGCCCTGACTGGCCGCCATTGAGCAGCGCCGTGATTTCACTGGCGCAGGCCACGGCCATTTGCTGTCGGTACACCGCTCCGGAGAGCGGCTGGTCCGAGGCCAGATGCCAGATATTCAAGGCCGCGACCGTCCGCCCCGCAAGCTGCAAGGATTCCTTGCGGCCCTGGGAGTCGACCGGCAGGAATGGCACCGGATTCTCACCCGATGGCTCGCGGAACAGAAAAGCCCCGCGCCCATTCAGCCGCGATTCGGCGTATTGAAAAATATGGTTCACAGCGCCGACCATGGCATGGCTGGAACGGAAATTGGTCCCCAGCGTATGCAACCTGCCGGCAGTGGCTTCGCGGGCGCGCAGATAGGTGTAGATGTCGGCGCCGCGAAACGCATAAATGGCCTGTTTCGGATCCCCGATCAGGAACAGCCCCGTTTCAGGATCGTTGTCGCCAATGCGATAGATGCTCTCGAAGATGCGGTACTGGACCGGGTCGGTGTCTTGGAACTCGTCAATCAGCGCAACCGGAAACTGCTCGCGAATCAGGCTCGCCAGGCGCTCCCCACCTTCAGCCTGCAGAGCTGCGTCCAGGCGCAGCAGCATGTCGTCGAATCCCATTTCCGCCCGGCGCCGCTTCTCCGCCTCGAAGCGCGCCCCGACCCACTGCGCAGCATGCTGCAGCACCGCAGCGTCGGGCGTGGGCAAGGCATCCAGGCCGGCCTTCAGGCCCGCCATGGCGTCCAGCCCTGGGTGGTTGGGCACGTCGCCCTTCCAGGCCTCGGCCATGCCTTCGGGCGTCAAGCGCGTGAAGCCGGTGCCGATGTCGAGCAACTCCAGGCTCTCGTCTTCAACCCATGCAGATAGCTTCTGAAACCATGGCTCGAAGTAACGAGCCTGCATCTTGCGCCCGTCGACGGTTTTATTGGCTACGCCTTGCTGGCAGATCTCCAGCAACTCCACCGCCCACTGCCGCCAGGGCGCCTTGAGATCGAGCAACGCTGCGCTGCGCTCGCGCAGGGACGCGGCGATGAGCTCCGCCGGTTCAAGCCCATCGTCACCACCCCGCGAGTTGGCAAACAACCCCCTCACCCGTGGCAACAAAGCAGCAGGACCGCCCCAGTGCGCTCGCACCCAATCCAGTGCCTCACCCTCCATCGAGTAGCAGAACAATCGCCAATAATCGCGCAGCACCTCGCCGAGCAATTCGCTGTGGTCGGTTTCCAGGGTCTGGGTGAACAGGCTGCCACTGTCAAAGGCATGCTCACGAAGCATCCGCTGGCACCAGCTGTGGATCGTCGAAACGGCGGCTTCATCCATCCATTGCGCGGCGATATCCAGCCGATTCGCACAGCCAGGCCATTGCCCTTTATCAAACTCATCACGCAGTGCGTTTATCAACGCGTCGGGAGCGGGAATCTCGTCACGAAAAAAACGCGCCGCTTCCGCGAGGCGGGTGCGGATGCGTTCGCGCAATTCCTTGGTGGCAGCGTCGGTGAAAGTCACCACCAGTATCTGCGGTGGAAGCAGCTCACGGCCAAAGCCGGCCGTCGAGCCGCCATGTCCCAGCACCAGGCGCAAGTACAACGCCGAGATGGTAAAGGTCTTGCCAGTTCCTGCGCTGGCTTCGATCAATTGACTGCCGCGTAGTGGGAAAGCCAGCGCCAAGGGTGTTTGTCGACTCATGAATGCGCTTCCTCACCCGCCAACGAACGCCACGGTGCTTCCAGAAGCGGTCGATAGAGCGCGTCACACCAGTCGGGGAATGTTTCGTCAGCGATAAGCGCATCGAAGTCGGCATATTGCCGAGCCAGGGCGGGGCTTTCGCGCCGCTCGCCTTCAGACGTCAGCCCATCGCCTTCGTAGGCTTTTCGAGCGGCCGCTTCGGCTTTGTCCGGATCACTCTGGCCGAGCCAGGCGAAGGCGGTCTTCACTGCGATTGGCAGCGGTTGGCGCATGCCAGCCTGCCAGGCTTGCAACAAGTCGCCGAGCAGCTTGCGGGCTACCGACTCGTCAAAAGGATTCAGCAGCAAGCTGTCATCGCTGGCGACCAATGCCGTCGTCATCGACAGACCGTTGGCGCAAGCCACGAGATGGTTCACCCAGGGTCGTATCAAGCGGTGCCATTTCCGGGTCCTGGTAGAACCGATACTGTTGGGAATGGCAGTGATGGCGAGGACCGCACCATCGGAGCGCTGGTGCAGACCGCTGAGCCAACCTTCAATGTTCACACCGTGTAATTGCAGGCTGACGGGCACGGCACTGGTCAGCGGAGTCGGCCATAGCGCCAGAAGTTGCTGGTAGCGTTGCAGTAGATCAGGCAGCGGCTCGATCAATTCACGCTGCATACATTGGCCAAAGCCAGCCATGGGTAACAGGCCGCTGTTCTGAAGCCTCCTGGCATGGGCCTCCAATGCAAGGTCCGCTTGGTCAAGGCGAACAAGGGCAGCCTCAAGCAGGCTGTCGCTCAGGCTATAGCGCTGCAAGGCATCCAGGATGAAAGGTTCGTCGTCCGCCAATGGGGCTTCGAGAGGCTCGAAGAACACCTTGAGTCGCTGGCTGAAAAAGTGCCGGACAGGATTACGCAGGAAATCCTGCAACTGACCAAGCCCCAGGGGTTCCTCCTGAACGTAGGGCTCCAGGGCCCCAGGCTTGCCAGCGTGCTCATGAATCTCATGAAGTCCTCGCCATTCGCTGGCATAGCTGAACAGCTCATCGCCCTGGTAGAAATAACGAGCGCTGAACGGTTGCAAGGGGTGCTCCTGGGTCAGCCTTTCAAGAAGGTCGCCATGGACGTCCACCAACTGCCAGCCAGTTGCGAGATGATCGCGCAACTGTCCGACCAGGACTGAGGCAGGCCGCTCGGTGTTGTCGCGGATGCTGCGCCCGACCCAACTGATGTAGAGTTTTTCCCGCGCAGAAAGCAGCGCCTCCAACAGCAGGTAGCGATCGTCCTCTCGTCGAGAGCGATCTCCCGGCCGATAATCACTGCCCATGAGATCGAAATCCAATGGCGGTTGGGCCCGCGGGTAATCACCATCGTTCATGCCCAACAGGCAGACCAGCTTGAAGGGGATCGCCCGCATCGGCATCAGGGTACAAAAATTGACCGCACCGGCGAGGAACCGCTGGGACAGTCGCCCTTGATCCAGCCCCGCCAGCCAGGCCTCTCTGACAACCGTCAACGGCAGCTCGTCGTGCAGGCCGACCGACTCGCAGGTTTCCAACCAGTTTTCACGCAAGTCCTCGAGCTGGGCCAGCAGATAATCGTCATGCTCGTTGCTCGCCAGAAAGAACAACTGCATCAGATCATGCAGGCGCGTCCCCCAGTCCTGAGGTGAGGCGGGTTGACTGAGCGCCTGGTAAGCAACCTCCAGGGCATCGAGCAATGCAACCAACGGACCGATCAATGCGGCATCCAGACCGCCGATTTCGTCATAGGGTTCTATGCCTTCATAGGCTTGCGAATCACCAACGGCATACCCCAACAACATGCGACGCAGGCCGAAACGCCAACTGTTCTGCTCCAACTCCGCGGGCAAGCCCAACCCGGCTCGGTGCTCGGCGCTTATCCCCCAACGGATGCCTGCGCCCTCGATCCAACGGTGCAGTGTCGGTAAATCGGCCTCATCAATGCCAAATCGCTCACGCAATGCCGGGACGTCCAGCAAATCAAGGATTTCGCTGACGGGGAAACGGCTATCGGGAAGTTTCAGCAAATGCTCGACGGCAATCAGCAGCGGATCGCGTCCACGCTGACCTTGGTCCGTCAGTGTGAATGGGATGAAACGCGGATCGACCCGGTCGAGTTGACCGAATACCGCGCGAATATGCGGCGCATAACTGTCGATGTCGGGGACCATGACGATGATATCCCGAGGGCGTAAAGCCGGGTCATTGCTGAAATGGGCAAGCAACTGATCGTGAAGAATCTCGACTTCACGCTGGGCGCTGTGGGCGATATGAAAACGGATCGATCCGTCTCGCGAGGTATCGACCGCGGGCCACTTTTCCCGGGTTTCGCTAAGTGGCCGCAGCTCAAGAATGTCATCCTGCAACTGGCTGAGGAGCGTAGTGGGATTGCCTTCGCTGAACAGGTCGATCCGCCCTTCGCGAAATACCGAGCGATAGGTGTTTGGCTCGTCATAGCTGTCGAGCAAGTTGATATAGTCGCGCCCCTGCTTCCCCCAGGCAGCCAGCAATGGATGAGCATGCTGATGCAAGGTTTGCGGGTCCAGGACGTCCGGCATGCCGCTCTTGCGTGCCTGCCGCTTGTATTGGTGGCGAAGCAGATCCTTGTCGGCCACGATATCTGCCCAATGGTGACGGCATGGGTTATGGACGCACAGCAGAACCTGACTGAACCGTGACAGCCCGGCCAGGGCTTCGAGCGCTTGGGCGGGCAGTGAGGAAATACCGAAGACTATTACCCGCGCAGGCAGACCTTTTGGAGCGGCTTCCAGACTATTGATGCGCTCGATGTAGCGCTGATGAACACCCGCACGACTTTGAGCCATGCCCTGCTCTCCCACATCCAGCAATAACGCCCGCCACAATTCCGCTTGCCAGCAATTCGCCGGCGCGAGCGGCTTGATTTCACCCCGGACGTTGCGGATCTGATGGCGCCCTTGGGCCCAGTCTTCGAGCCAGTCGGCGCGGTACACCTGATATTGGTCGAACAAATCTGCAAGGCGCTCGGACAACTGGTACCGCTTGCGCAAGTCCGTGTCATGGGTCAGAAAACGCCGCAGGGGCTCGAAATGGGGCTGTTCAATCAATTGCGGCAGGAGGCGCATCAGGCGCCATGTAAGCGGGGCCTTGTCCAGCAAGGACTTGGCTGGAATCTCGTCACGCCCGAGCACCATTCGATAGAGCTGCCACATGAAACTGCCGGGCAACTGCACATCAATCGCAGCCGCGATGCCGCAGCCGCCCATGTCGTCGTCAAGGGGATCCTCAGCCAGTGCCAGCTTCAGCCATTGGGCAATGCCGTTGCTTTGTACGAGCGCGATTTCATTTTCAAGAGGGGCCAGCGGATAGCGCCGCATGAGGCTTATCACCAGGCTGCGCAGCTCATCAAGGCGGTTCCCGTGGACCACCATGAAAGCAGGGCTGAGGGACTTAGCGTCCGGCATAAAGGCGTCCTTGAAAAATGCAAAAGCCAGGGCGGAACCTTAGCATTGTCGGGGGGCCGTGACAGCCGGGAGCTTTCTGCACTTGTCGTAAGAATTTTCTTGCGGGCAAAACAAAACCCCTACCTGCGTCAGCAGATAGGGGTTTCGGAATTTAATCTTGACGATGACCTACTCTCACATGGGGAAACCCCACACTACCATCGGCGATGCATCGTTTCACTTCTGAGTTCGGGATGGGATCAGGTGGTTCCAATGCTCTATGGTCGTCAAGAAATTCGGTAGCCAGTGCGTGCCTTACGGTCACGTTCCAGCGAATGGGTATGCGATAGTTTGTGGGTTTTGATTCGAACTTTCGGTTCATTTCGTCTTCACACACCGCAATCTGGCGCCTTTCTCCGTTTCCAGAGCAGGATCAGCAAATTGCTTGGGTGTTATATGGTCAAGCCTCACGGGCAATTAGTACAGGTTAGCTCAACGCCTCACAGCGCTTACACACCCTGCCTATCAACGTCGTAGTCTTCGACGGCCCTTCAGGGGACTCAAGGTCCCAGTGAGATCTCATCTTGAGGCAAGTTTCCCGCTTAGATGCTTTCAGCGGTTATCTTTTCCGAACATAGCTACCCGGCAATGCCACTGGCGTGACAACCGGAACACCAGAGGTTCGTCCACTCCGGTCCTCTCGTACTAGGAGCAGCCCCTCTCAAATCTCAAACGTCCACGGCAGATAGGGACCGAACTGTCTCACGACGTTCTAAACCCAGCTCGCGTACCACTTTAAATGGCGAACAGCCATACCCTTGGGACCGGCTTCAGCCCCAGGATGTGATGAGCCGACATCGAGGTGCCAAACACCGCCGTCGATATGAACTCTTGGGCGGTATCAGCCTGTTATCCCCGGAGTACCTTTTATCCGTTGAGCGATGGCCCTTCCATACAGAACCACCGGATCACTAAGACCTACTTTCGTACCTGCTCGACGTGTCTGTCTCGCAGTCAAGCGCGCTTTTGCCTTTATACTCTACGACCGATTTCCGACCGGTCTGAGCGCACCTTCGTACTCCTCCGTTACTCTTTAGGAGGAGACCGCCCCAGTCAAACTACCCACCATACACTGTCCTCGATCCGGATAACGGACCTGAGTTAGAACCTCAAAGTTGCCAGGGTGGTATTTCAAGGATGGCTCCACGCAGACTGGCGTCCACGCTTCAAAGCCTCCCACCTATCCTACACAAGCAAATTCAAAGTCCAGTGCAAAGCTATAGTAAAGGTTCACGGGGTCTTTCCGTCTAGCCGCGGATACACTGCATCTTCACAGCGATTTCAATTTCACTGAGTCTCGGGTGGAGACAGCGCCGCCATCGTTACGCCATTCGTGCAGGTCGGAACTTACCCGACAAGGAATTTCGCTACCTTAGGACCGTTATAGTTACGGCCGCCGTTTACCGGGGCTTCGATCAAGAGCTTCGCGTTAGCTAACCCCATCAATTAACCTTCCGGCACCGGGCAGGCGTCACACCCTATACGTCCACTTTCGTGTTTGCAGAGTGCTGTGTTTTTAATAAACAGTCGCAGCGGCCTGGTATCTTCGACCGGCGTGGGCTTACGCAGCAAGTGCTTCACCCTCACCGGCGCACCTTCTCCCGAAGTTACGGTGCCATTTTGCCTAGTTCCTTCACCCGAGTTCTCTCAAGCGCCTTGGTATTCTCTACCCAACCACCTGTGTCGGTTTGGGGTACGGTTCCTGGTTACCTGAAGCTTAGAAGCTTTTCTTGGAAGCATGGCATCAACCACTTCGTCACCCAAAGGGTAACTCGTCATCAGCTCTCGGCCTTAGAATCCCGGATTTACCTAAGATTCCAGCCTACCACCTTAAACTTGGACAACCAACGCCAAGCTGGCCTAGCCTTCTCCGTCCCTCCATCGCAATAACCAGAAGTACAGGAATATTAACCTGTTTTCCATCGACTACGCTTTTCAGCCTCGCCTTAGGGACCGACTAACCCTGCGTCGATTAACGTTGCGCAGGAAACCTTGGTCTTTCGGCGTGGGTGTTTTTCACACCCATTGTCGTTACTCATGTCAGCATTCGCACTTCTGATACCTCCAGCAAGCTTCTCAACTCACCTTCACAGGCTTACAGAACGCTCCTCTACCGCATCACTTGCGTGATACCCGTAGCTTCGGTGTATGGTTTGAGCCCCGTTACATCTTCCGCGCAGGCCGACTCGACTAGTGAGCTATTACGCTTTCTTTAAAGGGTGGCTGCTTCTAAGCCAACCTCCTAGCTGTCTAAGCCTTCCCACATCGTTTCCCACTTAACCATAACTTTGGGACCTTAGCTGACGGTCTGGGTTGTTTCCCTTTTCACGACGGACGTTAGCACCCGCCGTGTGTCTCCCATGCTCGGCACTTGTAGGTATTCGGAGTTTGCATCGGTTTGGTAAGTCGGGATGACCCCCTAGCCGAAACAGTGCTCTACCCCCTACAGTGATACATGAGGCGCTACCTAAATAGCTTTCGAGGAGAACCAGCTATCTCCGAGCTTGATTAGCCTTTCACTCCGATCCACAGGTCATCCG
>NZ_CP071645.1:5302500-5895000 GCF_051131995.1 Pseudomonas sp. Z1-29
AAATAAATCAGTCGATTTTATTCAGCACGTCACCGACCGCATCGAACAGACGATCCAGATCCTGCGGCTTGCTGTTGAACGTTGGCCCGAACTGCAGGGTGTCGCCGCCGAATCGCACATAGAACCCGGCTTTCCACAGGGCCATCCCGGCCTCGAACGGACGCACGATGGCGTCGCCGTCGCGCGGGGCAATCTGGATCGCCCCGGCCAGGCCGAAGTTGCGAATGTCGATGACGTTCTTCGAACCTTTCAAACCATGCAAGGCACTCTCGAAATGCGGCGCGACCTCGGCCACGCTTTGCACCAGGTTTTCCTTCTGCAACAGATCCAGTGCCGCCAGGCCAGCCACACAGGCCACCGGGTGCGCCGAATAGGTATAGCCGTGGGGAAACTCCACCGCATATTCGGGCGTCGGCTGGTTCATGAACGTCTGGTAGATTTCCGAACTGGCAATCACCGCCCCCATGGGGATGGCGCCGTTGGTGACCTGCTTGGCGATGCACATCAGGTCCGGAACCACGCCGAAGCTATCAGCGCCGAACATCGAACCGGTGCGACCGAAACCGGTAATGACTTCGTCAAACACCAGCAGGATGTTGTGCTGGTCGCAGATCTGCCGCAGACGCTTGAGATAACCCTCAGGCGGGACCAGGACCCCGGCGGATCCGGCCATCGGCTCGACAAATACGGCCGCAATGTTGGAAGCGTCGTGCAGCTCGATCAATTTCAGCAGCTCATCGGCCAGAGCGATGCCACCTTCCTTCGGCATGCCACGGGAATAGGCATTGCTGGCCAGCAAGGTGTGGGGCAGATGATCAACGTCCATCATGGCCTGGCCGAACAATTTACGGTTGCCACTGACACCGCCCAGGCTGGTGCCGGCGATGTTCACGCCGTGATAACCACGGGCACGGCCGATCATCTTGGTCTTGGTGGCCTGCCCCTTGAGGCGCCAGTAGGCACGGACCATCTTCACTGCGGTATCGGCGCACTCGGAACCGGAGTCGGTGAAGAACACATGGTTGAGGTTGCCCGGGGTCAGGCTGGTGATCTTTTCCGCCAGCTGGAACGACAGCGGATGGCCGTACTGGAATCCCGGGGAATAATCGAGGGTGCCCAATTGCCTGGCGACCGCCTCCTGGATTTCCTTGCGGGTGTGCCCGGCGCCACAGGTCCACAGGCCCGACAACGAATCGTAGACCTTGCGCCCCTTGTCATCCGTCAGCCAGCTACCCTCGGCGGCGACGATCAAGCGGGGATCGCGTTGGAAGTTACGATTGGCCGTGTAGGGCATCCAGTGGGCATCCAGCTTGAGCTGGCTGGCCAGGGAACCGACAGCGTGTTCGGGCATGTTCATCGACAAAACCTCGCAGGGTATGAGCGGCATGAAGCCAAGGCGTTCTTGCGACTACGTTGCCACGACGATAAAGTCGGTGAAATCCAGCTTTTCTAACCTTCAGTCAGCGGATCACTAAACTATGAGCGCTCGTCGTCCCGATCCACTGGCCCAAGTCAGCGACTTCGATATCCGCTTACTGCGCATTTTCCGCAGCGTAGTGGAATGCGGCGGATTTTCGGCGGCGGAAACCGTGCTTGGCATCGGCCGCTCGGCTATCAGCCAGCAGATGAACGATCTGGAGCAGCGTCTGGGCCTGCGTCTGTGCCAGCGTGGACGCGCGGGCTTTTCACTGACGGAGGAAGGGCGGGAAGTCTATCAATCGGCATTGCAGTTATTGAGCGCGCTGGAGAGCTTTCGCACCGAGGTCAACGGCCTGCACCAGCATTTGCGCGGTGAATTGACCATCGGCCTGACGGACAATCTTGTCACCCTGCCCCACATGCGGATCACTCACGCCTTGGCCCAGTTGAAAGAACGCGGGCCGGACGTGCAGATCCAGATTCGCATGATCGCTCCCAACGAAGTCGAACAAGGCGTGCTCGATGGGCGCCTGCATGTCGGCGTAGTGCCCCAAGCCAGCGCCCTTTCCGGACTCGAATATCAACCGCTCTACAGTGAACGCTCGCTGCTCTATTGCGCAGTAGGCCATCCGCTGTTTTATGTGGACGACCAACAGCTCGAAGACGCTCGGCTCAACAGCCAGGACGCTATCGCGCCAACCTTTCGCCTGCCCGCCGAGATCCAGGCTCACTACCAGGCACTCAACTGCACCGCCAGCGCCTCGGATCGCGAAGGCATGGCGTTCCTGATCCTCACCGGACGTTACATTGGTTATCTGCCAGATCACTACGCCAATCTATGGGTTCAGCAAGGACGTTTGCGAGCCCTCAAGCCCTTGGCACGTTTTTATGATCTGAGCCTGGCGTCGGTCACACGCAAGGGTCGCCGCCCGCACCTGGTGCTGGAAAGTTTTCTCGAAAACCTGGCGGCAACCCGCTGACATTTTTGCAGTACACGGCTTTTATGGCAGCAGCACTTGTCGGATCCGCGCCGGTGCGCTATGAACGCACTTGCCCGCCCCCACAGACCCAGCCCGGAAACGTCCATGACCTTTGAAGTTCCTGCCCATGGTGGCAAGCCTACCGGCCGTATTCGTCAAAAAAACGAGGAAACCATCCTCAGGGCCGCCGAGGATGAGTTCGCCCGCCACGGCTTCAAGGGCACCAGCATGAACGCCATCGCCCTGAAGGCGGGATTGCCCAAGGCGAACCTGCATTATTACTTCACCAACAAGCTCGGGCTCTACGTTGCCGTGCTGAGCAACATCATCGAATTGTGGGACAGCACTTTCAACTCTCTGACCGCCGAGGACGATCCAGCGCAGGCATTGACCCGCTACATCCGCGCCAAGATGGAATTCTCACGGCGCCAGCCCCAGGCATCGCGCATTTTCGCCATGGAAGTGATCAGCGGCGGCGAATGCCTGAGCGAGTATTTCAACCAGGATTATCGCGCCTGGTTCAAGGGCCGCGCGGCCGTGTTCCAGGCCTGGATCGATGCGGGCAAAATGGACCCGGTCGATCCGGTTCACCTGATTTTTCTCCTGTGGGGCAGCACCCAGCATTACGCCGATTTCGCCACCCAGATCTGCCGCGTGACCGGGCGTAGCAAATTGACCAGGCAAGACATGATCGACGCCGGCGACAATCTCATCCGCATCATTCTCAAAGGCTGCGGCCTGACACCAGACCTCTAGGACTCCATGCCTTATACCCTTGCCGGCTTTTGCGAATACCGTGAAGAAATCCGCAAAAGCCGTTTCATCACCTTAGCCGCCCCCATCACCAGCCCCGCCGAGGCCCAGGCCTTTATAGAGCGGCACAGCGACCTGGACGCCACGCATAATTGCTGGGCATGGAAACTGGGCGACCAATATCGCAGCAGCGACGATGGCGAGCCGGGCGGCACCGCCGGGCGCCCGATCCTCGCGGCCATCCAGGCCCAGGATTGCGATCAGGTGGTGGTGCTGGTCATACGCTGGTACGGCGGAATCCAGCTGGGTACCGGCGGTTTGGCCCGCGCCTATGGCGGCGGTGCGAACAAATGCCTGCAAACCGCCGAGAAGGTCGAATTGATCAGCCGCGTAGCGCTGCGTTGCCTGTGCGGTTTCGCCGAGCTGGCCCTGGTGAAACTGCGGATAGCTGAATGCGGCGGTCTGGTCCTCGCCGAGGATTTCACCGCCAACGGCGTGGAACTTCAATTGGCAGTCGGTGAAGAACACATCGAGAGCCTGCAGACGCGACTGGCCGACTTGAGTCGCGGACAGATACGACTTGAGCACCCGGCAGCCTCATGAAAAAGCACAGGTTTGCCCACATGCGCTGTGCACCTGCCTGTGGATAACCTGGGCGCATCCAGCTGTAACCCTTCTGTCATGCGGGTTTTCGAGCATTGTTCGTTTTTCATACAAAAATTCGCCGATCCGGCGAATACGTCAAAAAACAAATGGTTGCGATGCTTTATCACCTTTAGAAGAAAGCCGCACAGGGCTTATGCCCGACTTTCAGGCTTGCGCACAATAACTGTGGAGCAACCTGTGGATAACCCGTTCATGGCTCCAGCGGCCCCAAGAACAGCATGGCTTGCAGCCGCCTGATCATTTTTTAACCAGACATTATAAGGACCTGAACCTGATCGAAACCGCATGACCGCTCCCGACGCGTTGTGCCGCAAGCTGAAACAACCGCCCGGGCAATGTTGTCCATTAACTCCGTGACTTTTCTTTCAAGGAAGCATTCATGAATTCGGCAAAAACCGCATTGATCATCGGCGCCTCTCGGGGACTGGGCCTCGGCTTGGTGAAGACGCTTCTGGGTGATGGCTGGAACGTGACCGCCACGGTACGTAACCCACAGAACGCCGAGGCCTTGAAGGCGCTGGGCCCGGTTCGAATCGAAAAGCTCGACATGGACGACCAGCAAGCCGTCATCGCCTTGAGCCAGCAGCTCAGGGACCAGACCTTCGACCTGTTGTTCGTCAATGCCGGCGTCAAAGGCCCCGACAACCAGAGCCCGGGCGGCGCAACGCTGGCTGAGGTCGGTCAGCTGTTCTTCACCAATGCCGTGGCACCGATCAACCTCGCCCAACGCTTCGTCGGGCAGATCCGCGACGGCAGCGGCGTGCTGGCCTTCATGAGTTCGGTGCTGGGCAGCGTGACCATGCCCGACGCCCCCGAACTGGCGCTGTACAAGGCCAGCAAAGCCGCGCTCAACTCCATGACCAACAGTTTTGTCAGTCAGCTGGGCGAGCAGGCATTGACCGTGCTGTCGCTGCACCCGGGCTGGGTAAAGACCGACATGGGCGGCGAAGGCGCGGCCATCGATGTCGAGACCAGCACCCGTGGGCTGATCGATCAGGTCAACGCCTTTGCCGGCAAGGGTGGGCATCATTTCGTCAATTACAAAGGCGAGACGATTCCCTGGTAATCACCCCGATACCCTAGAGCATCCATCCTGCAGGACTTTTGTCGGGCACTGGAAATGTGTCCGGCAACCTGAGTACACTCCGAACCGCGCCCTCCAAGGCGCCCCTGGATCAGCAGACAGGGCATCACTGAGCTGGCTAACCTGAACCCACTTTCAGAGGAGCCGGCCACCATGCCTGCGACCCGTACCTGGTTAAAAAATCCCCTCGCCATTTTCACGGCCAACGGCCTCGATGCCCGTGGCGGTCTCGTCCTGCAGGACGGTGTGATCGTTGAGCTGCTCAGCGCCGGGCAACAGCCCGCACAGCCTTGTGGCACCGTGTTCGATGCTCGAGAACATGTGATCCTGCCGGGGCTGATCAACACCCATCATCACTTCTACCAGACCCTGACCCGCGCCTGGGCACCCGTCGTAAGCGAGCCGTTGTTCCCATGGCTGAAGACTCTCTATCCGGTGTGGGCGCGGCTGACTCCGGAAAAACTCGCGCTGGCGAGCAAAGTCGCGTTGGCCGAACTGCTGTTGTCGGGTTGCACCACGGCGGCCGATCACCACTACCTTTTTCCCGAAGGCCTGGAAAACGCCATCGATGTGCAGGTGCAATGCGTCGGTGAGCTGGGCATGCGCGCAATGCTGACCCGTGGTTCCATGAGCCTGGGCGAGGCCGACGGTGGCTTGCCGCCGCAGCAGACCGTGCAGCAGGGCCAGGTGATTCTCGACGACAGCCAGCGACTGATCGCTCGATACCATGAGCGCGGTGCCGGCGCGAAAATCCAGATTGCCCTGGCGCCCTGCTCGCCGTTTTCGGTCACGCCCGAGATCATGCGCGCCAGCGCCGAGCTCGCGGAAAAGCTCGACGTACGCTTGCATACCCACCTGGCCGAAACCCTCGACGAGGAGGACTTCTGCCGGCAGCGCTTCGGCCTGCGCACCGTGGATTACCTCGACAGCGTCGGCTGGCTGGGCCCACGTACCTGGCTGGCCCACGGCATTCATTTCAATCCTGACGAAATAACCCGTCTCGGCGCCGCCGGAACCGGAATCTGCCATTGCCCCAGTTCGAACATGCGCCTGGCCTCGGGCATTTGTCCGACGCTTGAACTGACCGCCGCCGGCGCCCCATTGGGCCTTGGGGTGGACGGCTCGGCGTCCAACGATGCGTCGAACATGCTGCTGGAAACCCGTCAGGCGCTATACATCCAGCGCTTGCGCTATGGCGCGCAAGCGATCACGCCGGAGAAGGTGCTGGGCTGGGCGACCCGAGGCTCGGCCCAATTGCTGGGACGCAGCGACATCGGCGAACTGGCAGAGGGCAAACAAGCCGACCTGGCGATGTTCAAGCTTGATGAGTTGCGCTTTTCCGGCAGCCACGATCCGATCTCGGCCCTGCTGCTGTGCGGTGCTGATCGGGCGGACCGGGTGATGGTCGCGGGTCAGTGGAGAGTGATCGATGGACAGGTCGAAGGGCTGGACCTGAAGGGCTTGATTGCCGACCACAGCCAGGCGGCGCGAGAGCTGATCGCGGGTACCTGACCCAACCAGAAAACCTGTGGGAGCGAGCCTGCTCGCGATAGCGGTTTCATATCCGGCACTGATATTGACTGACCTGGCCCAATCGCGAGCAGCTCGCTCCCACAGAGACTGTGACAGGTTCAAAGACCGAGCAACGACAACATGATAAACGTGGCAAACAGCACAAAGTGGGTCATGCCCTCGATGGCGTTGGTTTCGCCATCATTGAGGTTGATGGCGCTGACGATCAGGGTGATGAAGATCATCACCGTTTGCACCGGGGTCATCGCCATCTGGAAAGGCTGGCCGGTGTAGAGGGCCATGGCTTCCATCACCGGCACCGTCAGGATCACGGTGGACAGCGACGCGCCCAAGGCGATGTTCACCACCGACTGCATGCGATTGGCCAAGGCTGCGCGCAGGGCGGTGAGAATTTCCGGCGCAGCGGAGATGACCGCCACCAGAATTGCCGTGACCACCGGCGGCGCGCCGGAGCCTTCCAGCCCGAGGTCGATAGCCTTGGACATGACTTCGGCCAGCGCACCGATGACCACCACGCCGAACACCAGTGCGCCGATGGAAAACGCCAGGCTGATGGGTTTCGGCTCGGCTTCCACCGGTTCCTTCCTGCGGCGTTTTTCCGGGTAGCTGTAGCTGAAGAAATAGCTGTGTGGCCCCACCTGCATGCGCAAGAACAACGTATACAAGACGATCATCGCGCCGATGGTGAATGCCGAATAATGCTTCCAGTTTTCCTGCGGAATAAACTCCGGCACCACCATCGACACGCCCATGGCGGTGAGGATCATCACGCTGTAGGTACGCGCCGAATCGTCGTTATAGACCTGCTCGCCGTGCTTGAGCCCACCCATCAGCGCCGCCAGTCCGAGAATGCCGTTGATATCGAGCATCACCGCCGAATAGATCGTGTCCCGTACCAGGGTCGGCGACGCCTCGTTACTCATCATGATCGCCAGGATCACCACTTCCACCAGCACCGCCGACAAGGTCAGGATCATCGTGCCGTAAGGATCGCCGACCTTTTCCGCCAGCAACTCGGCGTGATGGGCCACGCGCATGGAGGCCGCGACGATGAAACCGATCAGCACCAGGCCGCCAACCAACGCCACGACCTGCCCGCTGCCCAGCAGCCAATGCTCCAGCGGGTAGGCGACAAAAGCGGCAAGCAGGGCCAGCAGCAGCAATTTTTCTTGCTTGATCAACGTCAGCATCGTGGGCCTATCGCAATGGACGGGTCATGAGCTACTAGACTGTGACGTGACGGGAACGTTTCCTTCATGTGCAGTAGCTGTCGTTCAGGTCTGCGCGGTTAGTGGATCAGCCGGTCAGGTTTTACCAGACATCGGCGTCCACCCCTGTAGAATGCCCGCCATTGATTCGCTGATGAGAAAAAACCATGTACGACTGGCTTAACGCCTTGCCCAAGGCTGAACTGCACCTGCACCTGGAAGGCTCGCTGGAGCCCGAGCTGCTGTTTGCCCTGGCCGAACGCAACAAGATTGCCCTGCCGTGGAACGACGTGGACACCCTGCGCCAGGCCTACGCCTTCAACAATCTGCAGGAGTTTCTCGACCTGTATTACCAGGGCGCCGACGTGCTGCGCACTTCCCAGGATTTCTACGACCTGACCTGGGCCTACCTGCTGCGCTGCAAGGCACAGAACGTGATCCACACCGAACCGTTCTTCGATCCGCAGACCCACACCGACCGGGGCATTCCATTCGAAGTGGTGCTCAACGGTATTGCCGCCGCCCTCAAGGACGGTGAGCAACAACTGGGCATCACCAGCGGCCTGATCCTGAGCTTCCTGCGTCACCTGAGCGAAGAGCAGGCGGAAAAAACCCTCGACCAGGCGCTGCCCTTCCGCGACGCGTTCGTGGCCGTCGGCCTGGACAGCTCGGAGATGGGCCACCCGCCGAGCAAGTTCCAGCGGGTGTTCGACAGGGCGCGCAATGAAGGCTTCCTGACCGTCGCCCACGCCGGCGAAGAAGGCCCCCCCGAGTACATCTGGGAAGCCTTGGATCTGCTCAAGATCCAGCGCATCGACCACGGCGTGCGAGCCATCGAAGACGAGCGGTTGATGCAGCGGATCATCGACGAACAGATCCCCTTGACGGTTTGCCCGTTGTCCAACACCAAGCTATGCGTGTTCGATGATATGTCGCAGCACAACATCCTCGACATGCTCGAACGCGGCGTGAAGGTGACGGTGAACTCCGATGACCCGGCGTACTTCGGCGGCTACGTCACCGAGAACTTCCACGCGTTGCACACGCATCTGGGCATGACCCAGGACCAGGCCAGGCGGTTGGCGCAGAACAGCCTCGATGCGCGGTTGGTGAAACCTTAAGACTGGCGATGATCCTTTGTGGGAGCGAGCCTGCTCGCGAAAGCGGTGAGTCAGTCGACATCATTTTCGATTGTCGGACCGCCTTCGCGAGCAGGCTCGCTCCCACTTGGATGAGGTTCAATCGACGACCGTACCCTCACTCAATTCCTCCAGCGTCTTGCCCCGCGTCTCCATTCCAAACAACCAGACCACGCCCGCCGCCACGGCAAAACACAGGGCGCCAAGGGCGAACACTCCGCCCTGCCCGGTGATCGGAAAGACCAAGCCGGTCACCAGCGGTCCAAGCAGCGAACCGATGCGACCGACCGCCGAGGCAAAGCCCGACCCCGTGGCTCGCGCCGAGGTGGGATACAGTTCCGGGGTGTAGGTGTAGAGCACTGCCCACATGCCGAACAGGAAAAACTGCATCAGCAGCCCGGAGCTGATCAGCAGCGTGACGTTCCCGCCAAACACCGCGCTCTGGCCATAAAGAAATGCCATGATCCCGCCGCCCAGCAGCGTGATGACACACACCGGTTTACGCCCCCACCGCTCCACCAGCCAGGCCGCCATCAGGAAACCGGGAATCCCGCCGAGGGAAATCAGCACCGTGTAATAAACCGACTGGGTCACCGCAAACCCCGACTGCTGCAGCAGCGCGCTGAGCCAGGACGTCAGCCCGTAGAAGCCGAGCAAGGCAAAAAACCAGACGCTCCAGATCATCATCGTGCGCTGGCGGTACAGCGGTGACCAGATCTGCGCCAGAGCCGAAAAGAAACTGCCGGGCGCCGTCGCCAGTGTCGGCAGGCGAATCGGTTCGGGCAGGTCCTGGCGACCCAGCGAGGCCCGGACCTTGTCTTCGATCCGCTTGAGTACGGCATCCGCCTCGGCGCCCCGCCCCGCCTGCTCCAGCCAACGTGGCGACTCGGGGATCAAGAAGCGAATCACCAGGACGAACACTGCCGGCACCGCCAACACCAGGAAAATGTCCCGCCAGCCGATCAGCGGCAGCAGGAAATACGACAGCACCCCCGCCGCCACGAAGCCCAGCGGCCAGAAGCCATCCATCAAGGCGATGTAGCGTCCGCGCTGCCTCGCCGGGATCAGCTCCGAGAGCATCGACTGGGCAATCGGAAACTCCATGCCCATGCCGATGCCCAACAGGATGCGAAACAGCGTCAGCGTCTCCACGTCCTGGGCGGTGGAACACAGGTAACTGGCGAGCCCCCACAAGACGATGCTCCACTGGAACACCGGTTTGCGTCCGAAGCGATCGGCAAGCAGTCCCGACAACGAGGCGCCCAGCACCATGCCGAAAAAGCTTGAACTGGCCAACAAACCGGCCTGGGCGGCGCTCAAGCCGAACTCGGTTCTGATCGAGCCCAGCAGGAACGTCATCATGGCCAGATCCATGGAATCAAAGAAAAAAGCCAGCGCGATAATAATGAAGATGACCCGGTGATAGCCGCTCATGGGCAACCGCTCAAGACGTTCCGCTGCACTGTAAACGTGAGTGTCCACTATTGCGTTCCCCCAATCCGATAGAACCCCGGACCGAGTGTGCGCGAACCTCACGGGCGGCTATTGCTGATAACGACCTGTGTACCGCTCTAGAGCGCCATTTCCAGAACCTCTTGCCTGGCGAATCGATGGATTTCCTGTTGACCGAGCGCGGTTACCTGCAACGCCCTGGAGTCGCTGGGCAGGCTGAGCCAGCCGGACTGCATGAACAATTGCAGCAATGCCGCCCCCAGCGCCCCTCCCAGATGTGGACGACGTTCGCTCCAGTCGGGGCAGGCGCAGGCCATACGCGTCTCGCGATGAGCCAGTGCCTGGATGAACAGACCTCGCCCAGCCAGTTGGCTGGCACCTTTATGCGTGACGACCACCCGATGCTCAAGCTGTTCGAGCCATCCGGCTTCCAACAGCCGCTGATACAGGTCCGCCGCCAGTGTGCCTCCCAGGTGGTCATCGCAAAGCCTGGCCCGCATCAACGAAGCGGGTGCCGTCGGCGTCCTGTTAGGCATGAGGCTGCGCTTGAAGACTTCCGGAACCTGTCGCGGCGTGCTGGCCAGGGTTGCGCTCGCCAATGCATCGACGGCAGCGCCGATCTCGGGTGCCGCCAGGCGAAAAAACCGCTTGCGGCCACGGATTTCGACCTTCACCAGGCCACCGGCAGACAGACGTCCCAGGTGGGCATTGGCCGAGGATGGCGAAAGCCCGGCCAGCAAGGCCAACTCTTCAGCTTGCCGGGCCGTACCGTCCATCAACGCCCACATCATTGCGCTGCGCTTGGGGTCGGCCAGCAGCGTGGCGATCTGGCTGATGCAAGGTGCATGTTCCATGTATTCACTCCCTGTTGAATCGTTCGTCTACTGCGCTGGGCGTACTGAGCCGTAATGAGGTGCCGGCCGGTTGCAGCCGTGCTCGATGTCATGCCGATACACTCGGCCGCTAGTATAAGCGCGCGGATCACGGTTGCCTGTCCTCCGGAAACCTTTGGAGGCGATTGTTCGTGAGGGAAAAGTCTCTATTTATCCGCGACTATGGCCATTATCAAAAAATCATTGAAAGAGCCTGTCGCTCCAGCTGCTTTAATCTCGCGCCTGAATAGCCAAACATGGGCTTCATCGACCCCCCTTACGGAGCTGCTGTATGAAAGCCATCGCGTATTACCAATCGCTACCTATCACCCACCCGCAGTCGCTGCAGGACATCGAACTGCCCGAACCGGTCGCCGGCCCCCGCGACCTGCTGGTGGAGGTCAAGGCCATTTCAGTCAACCCCGTCGACACCAAGGTCCGCCAGAACGTCCAGCCCGAAGCAGGCGCGGCCAAGGTGCTGGGTTGGGACGTGGCCGGCATGGTCAAGGCCGTAGGCAGCGAAGTCACGCTGTTCAAGGCCGGAGACAAGGTGTTCTACGCCGGTTCGATCGCCCGGGCCGGAGGCAACAGCGAGTTGCACGTTGTCGATGAGCGCATCGTCGGTAATATGCCGACAACCCTCGGTTTCGCCGAAGCGGCCGCATTGCCGCTGACCGCTATCACCGCCTGGGAATTGCTCTTTGATCGATTGCAGATCAAGGAAGGCCAGAGCGATCTGGGCCAGAGCCTGCTGATTGTCGGCGCCGCCGGGGGTGTGGGTTCGATCCTGACGCAATTGGCCCGCCAACTCACCGGACTGAACGTCATCGGCAGCGCTTCCCGGCCGCAGACCCAGGAATGGGTGCGAGACCTGGGCGCCCACCTCGTCGTGGATCACAGCCAACCGCTGAGCGATGCACTGAAGGAGGCGGGCCAGGCCCAAGTGACCCACGTTGCCAGCCTGACGCAGACCGATCAGCACCTCGACCAACTGGTCGAAGCCCTGGCGCCCCAAGGCAAACTGGCACTGATCGATGATCCCAAATCGCTGGACGTGACCAAGCTCAAGCGCAAGAGCCTGTCGTTGCATTGGGAGTTCATGTACACCCGTTCACTGTTCGAGACCGCCGACATGCTCGAACAACACAAGCTGCTCAACCGCGTGGCCCGACTGATCGATGCCGGCACGTTGAAGACCACGGTGGGCGAACACTTTGGCACCATCAATGCCGAGAACCTGCGCCGGGCTCACGCGTTGCTGGAAAGCGGCAAATCCAAGGGCAAGATCGTGCTAGAGGGCTTCTGACTGCAGCGGGCAGTTGCCCTGCAAACAATCCTGTGGGGGCAACTGCACCGTTAGTCCGACAATTGACCGTCGTCACAACTGCGCTGGCATTCGGGTCTACACTCGAGGCCTTTGCAACGCAATCTTTTACGTGAGGAGGCCAGCAATGAAGATCCTGATAAAAGAGGTGGCAAAATCCCAATGGCAAGTGCGTCTTGACCAGCACGTCGTGACCTTTCGCTCAGAAGCCGAGGCCCAGGCTTTCGCCGCGACCTTGCAAGCGCGCATCCATGCGCCGCATCAATTTCCCGAACATCAGCAGCGTGCCGCCAGCTGACTCAGTTCTGCTGGCCCGCCTGAGCGAGCGCCCGGGCGTTCTGCAGCCGACGGGTCAGCATCGCGGCACCCACCACCAATAGTCCGCACAGGCTGATTACCATCGCCATCGGCACTGCCGTGCCGTCATGCAGCGCCGCCACCAGTGCGGCGGCCCCGGCGGCTACGGAAAACTGCAGGCACCCCAGCATCGCCGAAGCGCTACCGGCCCGGGCCCCCTGCCCGTTCATGGCGCAGGCCGATGCATTGGGAAGGATGCAGCCAAGGCTGGCGATGCAGATGAACAATGGGATCAGTAACGGCCACAAACGCTCCGGCTGCAAGGCGCTGACAGCCAGTAAACTGAGCCCGGCTATCCAGTAGACCCAGACGGCGCGAGCCAGCAAAAATGCCGGGCCTCGCCTGGACAACAAGCGGGCATTGACCTGGGCCACCAGGATGAAACCCGCCGCGTTGGTACCGAACAGCCAGCCGAAGTGTTCGGCCGGTACGCCGTAAAGCTTGATGAAGACAAATGGCGAACCGGCGATATAGGCAAACATCCCGGCAATCGCGATGCCGCCCGTCAGGGCGTGCCCCAGGAAAACCGAGTCTGTGAGAAGCCGACCGTACTGACGCAACGCGCCGGATAACGGTTGCCGAGGTACGTGGGCCGGCAAGCTCTCCGGGAGCCACAACGCGACGGCCGTCGCCGCGAGCGCGCTGAACAAGGTCAGGCCGATGAAAATTGATTGCCAACCGTACAGGTTCACCAGCAAGCCGCCGAGCATCGGCGCCAGGATCGGCGCCAGGCCCATCACCAGCATCAGTTGCGAGAACACCTTGGCCGAGCCCACCGCGTCGCATTTGTCGCTGACTACCGCCCGGGAGATCACCATCCCGGCACAGCCGCCCAACGCCTGGACGAAACGAGCGCCAATCAGCCATTCGAGACTGGGCGCATAGGCACAGGCCAGCGATGCCACGGTGAACAAGCCGACGCCTGTCAGCAACGGGATACGCCGTCCAAAGCGATCCGCCACCGGCCCGTAGGCCAGTTGCCCGAGGGACAGCCCGAGGAAGTAGGCGGCCAGGGTCAGCTGGACATGGTTTTCATCGGTGCCAAAGGCGATCGCCATTGCCGGGAAGGCCGGCAGATAGAAATCGATCGCCAAGGGACCAAAAGCGCTCAAGGCGCCAAGAATCAGAATGGTACGGAGGTTCATCGGGCGTCCAGCTCAGGCGTCAGTCGGCAGCCCGACAGTCTAGCCGGGCTGGGCGCTCTTGAACATTCCGATAGGTCGCTAACGATTGAAAAGTTTCAAGCAGGACTGGCTTCGTAACCCTCTTCCCTGATTGCCTCGATTACGGTATCGGACGACAACTTGCTTTGGACCTCAACAGTCTTGGCGCCCAGATCGACCTTTACCTCGGCGTCCGGGTCTTTGGCTTGAAGAGCCAGAGTGACTGCCTTTACACAATGACCGCAGGACATGCCTTGAACATTGAAGATCTGCATGAAAAATGACTCCTTGGTTTGAGGTTGTGCGCAGTTTCAAGCTTGCCATCATGGCAAGGTCAAGTTCTGACGGAAACTGCCGGGCTGGCATTCGGCTGCGCGCTCGGCCAAGCTGCACACATCAAGGATTTAATACCGGAGGTTCAGCCATGCGCTGGTCAGCGTTCAGCCTGTTTTGCATGCTCGGTTTTTCTGCATTGGTGCCCCAGGCATCGGCCGCCGGCGAAGATTTCGGTGTGCTGATCATTTCCCGCGAGCGCCTGGAAGTGTCGACCAACTGCGAAATCGGCATCTACATTCAGGACCAGCTCGCGGCCAGGCTGTTCCAGGAGCAGAGCACTTCATTCAATTTGCCGCCGGGGCAGTTCTCCTTGCGCCTGAAATTGCTGCCAGGCCAGGCGCCGGGTTGCAACCCAGGCATGCTTGCCCCCGGTTCGCAGAACATCACGCTCAAGGCCGGCGACATCCTGAAGTACCGCATCGCCATGACGCATGAGGGCATGTACCTCAAGCAGGCTGATCTCGGTTACTGACCTCGCGAGTCCTTGTGGGAGCGAGCCTGCTCGCGAAAGCGGTGCGATAGCCGATGAAGAGATTGGCCTTACCGGCCTTCGCGAGCAGGCTCGCTCCCACGAGGGTCGCAAGCTTTTGAACTGGTGCTTGACCTTGCCCGCGTGGCAAGGTTGATCCTGTAGTCACTCACTACAGGGAGCCTGTCCGATGTCCGAGTCCACCACCTTCGATTTGCCGATTTCCGGCATGACCTGCGCAAGCTGTGCCGGGCGAGTCGAGCGAGCCTTGAGCAAGGTCGCCGGCGCCAGCGCCGTCAGCGTCAACCTGGCAACGGAACAGGCGCGGATCCAGGCCCCGCAGGGAAGCCTGCCGGCATTGATGCAGGCGGTCGAGCAGGCAGGTTACAGCGTTCCCGTCCAGACCCTGGAGTTGAGTATCGAGGGCATGACCTGCGCCTCTTGCGTGGGCCGGGTCGAACGGGCGTTGGGGAAAGTTGCCGGGGTGAACCGGGCCAGTGTCAATCTCGCCAATGAGCGAGCACACCTCGAATTGCTCGGGCAGGTTGATCCGCAAAGCCTGATCGATGCAGTCAAGCGCGCCGGTTACGACGCCAGTGTCTGGCAAGTCGAACAGCCTCGAAAAACCCAAGCCGATCAGCTGAGCCGCGAGCGCGTGGCCCTGGTGCTGGCGATTCTGCTGTCGATCCCGCTGGTATTGCCGATGCTGTTGCAGCCGTTCGGCGTGCATTGGATGCTGCCGGCCTGGGCGCAATTCGCGCTGGCGACGCCGGTGCAATTCATCTTCGGTGCGCGGTTTTACGTCGCGGCGTTCAAAGCCGTCCGCGCCGGCGCCGGAAACATGGACCTGCTCGTTGCCCTGGGCACCAGCGCCGGCTATGGCTTGAGCCTCTATGAGTGGGCGATGGCCCGACCGGGGAGCATGCCGCACCTGTATTTCGAGGCATCGGCCGTGGTGATTGCCCTGGTGCTGCTGGGCAAGTACCTGGAAAGCCGCGCCAAACGACAGACCGCCAGCGCCATCCGCGCCCTCGAAGCCTTGCGACCGGAGCGGGCGATTCAAGTGGTTGACGGTCAGGAACGGGACGTCGCTATCAGTGCCCTGCGCTTGAATGACCTGGTGCTGGTCAAGCCCGGCGAGCGCTTCCCGGTGGACGGTGAAGTGCTCGAGGGCCAGAGTCACGCCGACGAGGCGTTGATCAGCGGCGAAAGCCTGCCCGTGCCGAAGCAGCCCGGTGATCAGGTCACTGGCGGCGCGATCAATGGCGAAGGGCGCCTGTTGGTGCGCACCCGGGCCCTGGGGGCCGAGACCGTGCTGGCACGCATCATTCGCCTGGTGGAAGACGCCCAGGCCGCCAAGGCGCCGATTCAGAAGCTGGTGGACAAAGTCAGCCAGGTTTTCGTGCCGGTCGTATTGATCCTGGCACTCGCAACGTTGCTTGGCTGGTGGCTCTACGGTGCGCCGCTGGAGACGGCGCTGATCAATGCCGTCGCCGTGCTGGTGATCGCCTGCCCCTGTGCCCTGGGCCTGGCGACGCCGACGGCAATCATGGCCGGCACTGGCGTGGCCGCCCGCCACGGCATTCTGATCAAGGACGCCGAGGCGCTGGAACGTGCCCATGAAGTCGGCACGGTGGTGTTCGACAAGACCGGCACCCTGACGTCCGGCACGCCACGCATCGCCCATCTGGTGGCGCTTGACGGTGATGAAGACGCACTGCTGAACATGGCCGGCGCCTTGCAACGCGGCAGCGAACACCCGCTGGCCAAAGCGGTGCTCGACGCTTGCGCCGAACGCGGCCTGAGCGTAGCGGATGCCAGCGATAGCCAGTCCCTGACCGGACGCGGCATCGCCGGTAGCCTCGACGGGCGCCGCCTGGCCTTGGGAAATCGTCGTCTGCTGGAAGAGCTGGGCCTGAACCCCGGTTCGCTGGCCGAGTCGGCGCAAGCCTGGGAAACCGAAGGCCGAACCCTGTCCTGGCTCGTCGAGCAAGGCGCAACGCCTCGGGTCCTGGGCCTGCTCGCCTTCGGCGATACCCTCAAGCCCGGCGCTCTGGCGGCGGTCGAGGCCTTGAAGCAACGTCACATCGCCAGCCACCTGCTCACGGGCGACAACCGGGGCAGCGCTCGGGTCGTTGCCCAGGCATTGGGAATCGCCAACGTCCACGCCGAAGTGTTGCCGGGCGACAAGTCCGCCATCGTTCAACAACTGAAAACCCACTCGGTGGTGGCGATGGTCGGCGATGGCATCAACGACGCTCCGGCCCTGGCCGCCGCGGACATCGGCATTGCCATGGGCGGCGGCACCGACGTGGCGATGCAGGCCGCCGGCATCACCCTGATGCGCGGCGATCCGCGCCTGGTACCGGCGGCGCTGGACATCAGCCGCAAGACCTACGCGAAAATCCGTCAGAATCTGTTCTGGGCGTTCGTCTATAACCTGATCGGCATTCCGCTGGCGGCGTTCGGTTTGCTCAACCCGGTGTTGGCCGGCGCAGCCATGGCGCTGTCGAGCGTCAGCGTGGTGAGCAATGCATTGTTGTTGAAATTCTGGACACCCGCGCATCTGGAGGACAAGCGATGAACATTGGCCAGGCAGCCCGCCAGAGCGGCCTCAGCGCAAAGATGATCAGGTACTACGAATCCATCGGCCTGCTCAGGGCAGCCCATCGCACGGAGAGTGGCTATCGGATCTATGGCGCCGATGACTTGCATACGTTGGCATTCATCAAGCGCTCCCGGGATCTGGGGTTTTCCCTGGAAGAGGTCGGCAAGTTGCTGACTTTGTGGCAGGACCGTCAGCGTGCCAGCGCCGACGTAAAGGCTCTGGCCCGGCAACATATCGACGAACTGAACCAGAAAATTCGCGAACTGGCCGAACTGCGCGACACGCTCCAGGATCTGGTGGAGCACTGCCAGGGCGATCATCGCCCGGATTGCCCGATCCTCAGGAAACTGGCGTCGGGGTGATGTAGACCTATTACCACCTGTGGGAGCGAGCCTGCTCGCGAAGACGGCGGCCAATGCATTGATGCAAGCTGATCCACCGCTTTCGCGAGCAGGCTCGCTCCCACAAAAGCGTTTCTGAAGCACGCTAAAAACCCGGCCATGGCCGGGTTTCAGGTCAACCGATCACTGCATCCACGGCGGAGGCGGCTCTTCGGTCTTGCCGGGTGGCGCATCATCGGCGGCGCGTACGGCCTGGCGGCGTTCTTCATCCAGGCGCGCGGCCTCGATCTCACGCATGATCCCGCCGACATCCGCCAGTTCTTCCGGCTCGTCGAACTCACCGGTCAGCACGCTCGCCGGGTGCAGGGTGCCTGCTTCATACAGGGCCCACATTTCCTTGGCGTATTTGGTGCGTTTCAGCTCCGGGGCAAACCGACCGAAGTAGGACGCCATGTTGCCGACGTCCCGCTCCAGCATGCTGAAGGCGTGGTTGTTCCCGGCAGCGTCCACCGCTTGCGGCAGGTCGATGATGACCGGCCCCGTCGGCGTCAGCAGCACGTTGAACTCCGACAGGTCGCCGTGCACCAGACCGGTACACAACATCAACACGATCTGGGAAATCAGAAAAGCGTGATACTCGCGGGCCTGATCCGGCTCCAGCACCACGTCGTTGAGACGCGGCGCCGCATCGCCGTATTCGTCGGCCACCAGTTCCATCAGCAGCACGCCCTCAAGGAAGTCATACGGCTTCGGAACCCGCACGCCGGCGCTGGCCAGCCGGAACAGCGCGGCCACTTCGGCGTTCTGCCAGGCGTCTTCGGTTTCCTTGCGGCCAAACTTCGA
The DNA here is from genome assembly GCF_051131995.1 of Pseudomonas sp. Z1-29. Taxonomy (NCBI): domain Bacteria; kingdom Pseudomonadati; phylum Pseudomonadota; class Gammaproteobacteria; order Pseudomonadales; family Pseudomonadaceae; genus Pseudomonas; species Pseudomonas sp. Z1-29. The sequence goes on from NZ_CP071645.1 coordinate 5,321,048, forward strand.
GCCTTTAGCCATGGCCCGGGCCTGACGGCTGTTGCGCACCTTGCGGCCTTCCTGGTATTCGGCCGCCTGGCGAAAACTTCGCTTGTTCGCCTCCTTGTAGACTTTGGCGCAACGTAGCTCGTTGCCGCAGCGCACCACATAAACAGCTGCTTCTTTACCACTCATGAGTGGGCGCAGCACCTCGTCGACCAGACCGTCCTCGATCAGGGGTTCAATGCGTTTTGGAGTCTTCATCAGCTTTTATTCTGGGTCCTTTATTACCAAACACGCGAATGACAGGTCGTTATACGGCAATCCTCCCTCCACGGGGAGGGGGTCCGACCTATGAACCCTGAATGCACACACTGTGCCGGGTCGGACAACCGAGCCAAATCATAGTCGAGACCGGGCGTGGGGTTGCTCAGTGAATGGCAAGCGGTTGCGACAAAAGCCAAACGAGTCAGCGTTTGAACAGTTCCCCCGGCGTAAAACCGAACAGTCCCTTGAATGCCGCAATGAAAGCGGACGTCGAATCATACCCACAGGATAAGGCCGCGCTGGTCACGCTATCGCCCTGTTCCAGCGATTCCAGGGAAGACAACAGGCGCATGCGCTGGCGCCACGCACGGAAGCTCAAGCCGGTTTCACGCTGGAACAGGCGCATCAAGGTTTTTTCCGACGTGCCCAGGCGCTCGGCCCAGGCTTGCAGGGTCACGTGGCCTTCGGGTTGCTCGATCAATTCGTTGCACAGTTCCAACAAACGAGCATGACGGGGCAATGGCAGGGAAAAGCCCACCTCCGGCAGCGCCGCCAATTGGTCCAGCAGCACTTGGACCAAGCGTGTTTCCTGGGTCTCGCCCTGTGGGTAAGTGGCGGGAAACTGGCAGAACACTTTGATCAGCTCCCGCGCCAGCGGTGTAACTTCCAGCACCCGGCAACGATCTTCGGACCACGGGCACGCCTGGCGATGGACGTAAAGACTGCGCATTTCCGCGCGCATGGACGTCACGACCTGGTGCTCCAGGTCGGCCGGGATCCAGATGCCCCACTGCGGTGGCGCGAAGAAGCTGCCTTCGGCCGTATGGACGCCGAGCACGCCACTGATCGCGTAGGAGAATTGCACCCAATCGTGGCGATGAGCCTGGGTCCACGAACCGGCATTCAGACTTTCGACCCGGGCATAAAGCGGCCGAGGCAGCTCCGTCAGGTCCGGAATGCGTCTTTCGAGCTGTTGGTGTCCGTTAGTCGGCATTGATTGGCCTTATGTCGCAAGACGACTGGGTAGACCGACGTTAGGCTAAGACGACTCTTCTTACAATCCGCGGTGCCCTATGCACATCCTCAGACACCTCAAGCGCATGGCGACCGACTGGTTCCTGTGCGGCATGTTGCTCGCCACGCTGCTGGCGTATTTCTTCCCACGCTTCGGCGCTACCGGCGGCGCCATGCATGCCGAATGGGTGGTCAACATTGGCATCTTCGTGGTGTTTTTCCTCCACGGCGTCAATCTGTCCGGCGAGCAGATCCGCCATGGCCTGAAAAACATCCGGCTGCACCTGATGGTGCAAGGCTTCACCTTTGGGGTATTTCCATTGATCTGGCTACTCGGCAACTGGACACTGGGCAGCCATGTGCCGTCCTTGTTGATGCTGGGGTTCTTTTACCTGTGCGCGTTGCCTTCGACCATTTCGTCCTCGGTGGCCCTGACCGGCAGCGCCGGCGGCAACGTACCCGCGGCGATTCTCAACGCTAGCTTGTCCAGCGTGCTGGGGGTTCTCCTGACGCCGCTGCTGGTCAGCCTGGTGGTCGGCAACGGTGCCGGCGGCATCGACCTGGGCTCGACGCTGCTCGACCTGTGCATGATGTTGCTGTTGCCGCTGGTGCTCGGGCAGTTTTTGCGGCGCTGGCTGGCCGGTTTTTTCGCGCGCTACAAGCGCTACACCAGCATCATCGACAAACTGGTCATTCTGCTGCTGGTTTACGCCGCATTCTGCAATTCGATGATTTCCGGGATCTGGCAACAACAAGGTCATGGCGTGCTGCTCAGCGCCGTGCTGGGCAGTGCGGTGTTGCTGGCTGTCATCCTGTGGATGACCACCCGCACCGCTCGCGCCCTGCGTTTCAACAACGCCGATGAAGTCGCCGCGGTATTTTGCGCGAGCAAGAAATCCCTCGCCGCCGGAGTGCCGATGGCGGCGCTGATTTTCGGCAACAACCCCGGCCTCGGGCTGATCCTGCTGCCGATCATGATCTATCACCCGATGCAATTGATCGTCTGCTCGATCCTCGCCGAACGCTATGCAAGCCGGCAACGGGCGCAGGCATCGCAAAAGAGCGAGGCCATCGTCAGCGCTCGATGATAGCCGTTACCCCTTGGCCGGCGGCTGCGCAGATGGAAATCAGCCCCCGGCCCTTCCCTGCCGCGTCCAGCAACTTGGCCAGATTGGCGACAATGCGCCCGCCGGTTGCGGCAAACGGATGCCCGGCGGCCAGTGAGCTGCCCTTCACGTTCAGCCGGCTGCGGTCGAGAGTACCCAGCGGCGCATCGAGCACCAGGCGGGTCTTGCAGTAATCCGCGTCTTCCCAGGCTTTCAACGTGCACAGCACCTGGGCGGCGAACGCCTCGTGAATCTCGTAATAATCGAAGTCCTGCAAGGTCAGGCCGTTGCGCGCCAACAGCCGCGGCACGGCATAGACCGGCGCCATCAGCAGACCTTCGGCGCCGTTGACGAAGTCCACCGCCGCCGTTTCGCCGTCACGCAGGTAAGCGAGAATCGGCAGCCCACGGGCGTTGGCCCACTCCTCGCTCGCCAACAACACCAGCGAGGCGCCATCGGTCAGTGGGGTGGAGTTGCCCGCCGTCAGCGTACCCTTGGCGGTTTTTTCGAAGGCTGGCTTGAGGGAAGCGAGTTTTTCCAGGGTCAGGTCCGGGCGCAGGTTGTTGTCGCGGGTCAGGCCGAGAAACGGCGTCATCAGATCGTTGTGCCAGCCTTCGGCGTAAGCGGCGGCCATTTTTTGATGACTCTCCAAAGCCAACTGATCCTGCTCTTGTCGGGGGATCTGCCAGGTTTGCGCCATCAACTCGCAGTGCTCGCCCATACTCAGGCCAGTGCGCGGCTCGTTGATGCGCGGCAGGTCAGGTACCAGATGCCCGGGGCGCAATTGCAAAAACGTCTTGATTTTATCGGCGGTGGTTTTCGCGCGATTGGCTTGCAGCAGGATCCTGCGCAGCCCTTCATTGACGCCGATCGGTGCGTCGGAGGTGGTGTCCACGCCGCCGGCAATGGCGCTGTCGATCTGCCCGAGGGCGATTTTGTTGGCCACCAGCAGCACCGTCTCAAGCCCCGTGCCGCAGGCCTGCTGCACATCATAGGCGGGTGTGCTGGGCGACAGCCGCGAGCCGAGCACGCACTCGCGGGTCAGGTTCATGTCCCGGGAAAACTTCAGCACCGCCCCCGCGGCCATCTCCCCGATATACACGCCGTGCAGGTTGTAGCGCTCGATCAAGCCTTCAAGCGCAGCGGTCAGCATCGCCTGGTTGCTGGCGGTGGCATAGGGCCCGTTGGAGCGGGCGAAAGGAATGCGGTTACCGCCGATGATCGCGACGCGGCGTAGCTGTGCCATGTAGAACTCCCCTTTGTATGTCCAAATGTGCCGTCAGCGTTGACCCATCACCCATGGGAGCAGGCTTGTTCCCATGTGAAGGCGGTGCTCTGGAACACAGCTTAGGCTTTATCCCGCCGATCGAACGACTGATTGCCAAACATGGTCCACACTTGGAACCTCATCAGCCGGAGTGTGTTCCATGTCAGACCGTTACATAGACTTTGCCAATTCGCCCATTGGCCTGCGTCTGGTTGGCGCTCTCGGCTTGCCATCGCCGGTACGCCTGGAGCGTTGGCAGGCCGGGCGCCTGCGGCCAATCGAGGGTGCCTTGCTGCTGGGCGGCGGGCCGCTGACCGAACAGGTCGGCACATTCGCCAAGCGCCTGACCGATGCCATTTTCATCTACGGTGGCGAACCGACGCTCGCCACCGAATGGATCCCCGGGCACGGCCCGAAAATCAAGGCTGTGGTGTACGACGCCAGCCACCTGGCGCAGGTCGACCAGCTCAAGCAGTTGCGCGAGTTTTTCCAGCCGCTGATGAAAAATCTCGACCACAGCGCTCATGTCGTCATCCTCGGCCGCGCTCCGGAAAACCTCGACGACCCGTTCGCCGCCAGCGCCCAGCGGGCTTTGGAGGGTTTCAGCCGGTCCTTGGCCAAGGAGCTGCGCCATGGCGGGACGCTGCAGTTGCTGTACGTCGGCGAAGGCGCCGAAACCCAGCTGGAAGGTGCGCTGCGGTTTTTCCTGTCGCCCAAGAGTGCCTACGTTTCCGGGCAAGTGATTCGTCTCAAGGCCTGTGCAACCCAGGTCCAGGACTGGACCCGTCCGTTGACGGGGCTCAAGGCCCTGGTGACCGGCGCTGCCCGTGGCATCGGCGCCGCCATTGCCGAAACACTGGCCCGCGATGGCGCCGATGTGATCCTGCTGGACGTACCGCCAGCCAAGGCCGACCTCGATGCCTTGGCCGCTCGCCTGAGCGGGCGCAGCCTGACGCTGGACATCTGCGCAGAAGACGCAGCCACGCAGTTGATTGAACACCTGCCCGACGGCGTCGACATCGTTGTACATAACGCTGGCATCACCCGGGACAAGACCCTCGCCAACATGACCCCGGAATTCTGGGACGCGGTGCTGGCAGTCAACCTCAATGCGCCGCAAGTGCTGACCAAGGCCCTGCTCGACAGCGGCACCCTGCGCGACAACGGCCGGGTCATCCTGCTGGCATCCATCAGTGGCATCGCCGGCAATCGCGGCCAGACCAACTACGCCGCGAGCAAGGCCGGGCTGATCGGCCTGGCTCAAGCCTGGGCGCCAACCCTGCAGGCCCGAGGCATCAGCATCAACGCCGTGGCGCCAGGCTTCATCGAAACCCGCATGACCGCAGATATTCCTTTCGCCCTGCGCGAAGCCGGGCGACGCATGAGCTCGCTGGGCCAGGGCGGCCTGCCCCAGGATGTCGCCGAAGCCGTGGCCTGGCTCGCGCAACCGGGCACCGGTGCCGTGACCGGACAGGCGCTGCGCGTGTGTGGGCAAAGCCTGCTGGGGGCCTGATCATGACGATCCAATGGCATGAGATACACGCCGCGCCGTCGATGTCCGGGCTGTACGCCAAGGCCGCGACACGCCGCAAGATCACCGGCACTACCTTGCCGGACGTTGGGCTGCGCCAAGTGATCCAGGTTGATCAGCAACGCCTGGCGGCCTATCGCAAGGTCTGCGGTTTTACCGAAAACGGTCTGCTGCCACCGACCTATCCCCATGTGCTGGCGTTCGCCCTGCAAATGCAGCTACTGACGGATCGGGATTTTCCGTTCCCGCTGCTGGGGTTGATCCACCTCAGCAACCGCATCCGCATACTGCGGCCCATGGGCGGGGTCAGCCAGGTGCGCGCCAGCGTCAATGTCGAGAATCTCCAGCCGCACGCCAAGGGCGCGGTGTTCGATCTCGTGACCCGCATTGAAGATCAGCTGGGACCGCTGTGGGAGGCCGAAAGCCAGATGCTGTGCAAAGGCGTCCAGCTTGATGGGGCGCTGGTGGAGGAACCGGCGATTGCCGCCCTTGAGTTGACGGAATTGGCACACTGGACAGCACCTGCCGACATCGGCCGGCAATACGCCAAGGTGTCCGGCGACTACAATCCGATCCACCTGAGCGCCGCCAGCGCTCGGCTGTTCGGCTTCCCCACCGCCATCGCCCACGGCCTGTGGAACAAGGCCCGGACGTTAGCGGCGCTGGACGACCATTTGCCCGAGGCCAACATCGAGATCGAAGTGAACTTCAGGAAACCGGTGCGCCTGCCCAGCGAGGTGACGCTGCTGGCGAGCGCCGCGGGGTCCAATGGAAAACTGCGGCTGGTGGGGGCTGGAGAGTTGGAGCACATGCTCGGCAGTTGGCAGCCGGTTGCCTGAATAAAAAACGCCGTCCCCTGTGGGAGCGAGCCTGCTCGCGAAGGCGATGGTCCTGCCTGCGCTGCTGCTGAATGGGACGGTATCTTCGCGAGCAGGCTCGCTCCCACAAGGGCCATTCGTCAACGTGGGGGATAATTCGACAGGATCCGCCCCACCGTCTCGCGCACCTTCGTGCTGCGCTCCGTCGGGTTGGGCGACTCGCTGAGCAGTTGCTCATCGCTGCCACGCCACACCAGCTTGCCGTCCTTGCCGTCGAGCAGGTCGATCTGCACCGTGGCGACTTTGTAGCTGACGTTGCGGGTTTCGTTATACATCGGCCCGCCCCAATAGCCATTCCAGGGGCCGCCCCAGCCGCCGCCGTAGTTTGTCGTCACCTGTTGCTGACGGTCCTCGACGATCAGGTAGGCCTGGACCTGCACATCGCTGCGGGTACCGGACGGAGCCGGGCGCAAGCCGCGCTGATCAAGCTGATCGGCAATGGCCTGGCGGATCCGCTGTTCGGTCAGGTCGCTCTTGATGCGCGGGTCATCCGGCCGATACTGCAACGCGGGCTCTTTCCAACTCCAGCTGCGGTAGGCCGCGAAATCACGAGTAGTGTCGAAGTCATGATTGACCTGATTGGACGTACAGGCGCCCAGCAACAAGGCCAGGGCAAATGGGGCGATACGGCGGAACATGGTTTTTCTCCGTTGCGTAATCAACTGGGAGGATAAGCCGAAAGAGCCTTTTCCACTGCCTCACGAATGGCATCGCTACGTTCGCTCTGACTGCCTCGCTGGCTGGTCTCGGCGCTGGCACTCCACACCGGCTGGTTGTTGCGGGCATCGAACAGATCAACCCGAACCACCACGACCTGCTCCCGGTAAGTGCGTACCACGGGGACGCTGTTGTACATGCCATAACCCGGCCCGTATCGGTTGTAACCGCCGTAGTAGCCCGAATCATAATCGTCGCGAACCTGGCGTACACGGGTCTCCAGGCGCAGGTCGGCACTGACGAAGAGGTCCGCCGGCCGATTGTCATGCAGCGGGCGCAGGCCGCGCTGGTCCAGGGCATTGCTCACCGCTTCGGCCACCTGCGCCGAGTCCGCCCAGGCCGTGCCCGGTGGCAGTCGGCCGTTGAGCCAGGACCAGCTGCGATAGCGCCCGTAATCCCGGGGCGGCGCGGGATAGGCGCTGCGATCGAATACCGTGGCGGCCTCGGGTGGTGCTGGCGGCAGCGGCCTGGATGTCGCGACATAAGGGTTGCTGCCCTGACAGGCCGCCAGCCCCAGGCACAACACCATTAACCCTGAACGACCTTTCATTTCGCTCTCCGATTGCTTTGCGGATCAGAGGGGACGGCAAACCCAGTGCAAATAACGTCCCAAGCCGGCAAAGGCCGGATGGCGACGGTGGGCCAGTTCCATCTCCAGCAGTTGTGCAAGCTCTGCACGGCCCTGGAACTCCACCGGCATATAGTCGTGAAAAACCCGCACCCCACTCTGGGTTTCGACCTGCCACAGGCCTTCAAGTTGCGCCGCCAATTCTCGTGGATCAAGCGGTTGCTGAGGGGTCAGGCTCTGTTTCTCGCCGGCCATGTCGTTTTTACGCAGTTTGCGAAAGTGCCCCTTGAGCAGGTTGCGATAGACCAGCGCATCGCGGTTGTAAAACGCCAGGGACAACCAGCCGCCAGGCACCGTCAACTGATGCAGCACCGGCAGGATCGCATGGGGCTCGGCCAGCCATTCGAGCACCGCGTGGCACAGCACCAGATCGTAGGGTTCGGTGAGCTGGCCGAGCAGATCCTGCCACGGCGCCTGGATGAACGTTGCGGCCTGGCCCGCCTCGGCAAAGCGTTGGCGAGCGCCTTCGAGCATCGGCTCGGCCGGTTCGGCCAGGGTGACCTGATGCCCGCGCTCGGCCAGCCACAGCGACATGTGGCCCAGCCCCGCGCCAATATCCAGCACTCGCAAGGGGTGATCCGGCAACGCTTCAAGGAGATCGGCCTGAAGCACGGCCAGCCGAATAGCCCCCTTGGCTCCTCCGTAGATTTTTTCGGCAAAACGCGTGGCGAGTTGATCGAAATGGCGATCACTCATTGGCCGAACCGCCGTTCGCTGTCGGCCAACTTGCTGCGCACCACGGCATCCATGTCCAGGCCCAGCTCGCTGCACAACAGCAACAGGTACAAGACGATGTCACCGATTTCCTGCCCGGCGTGGGCAAGTTTTTCCGCGGGCAACTGGCGTGACTGCTCCTCGGTCAACCACTGGAAAATCTCCACCAATTCAGCCATTTCGACGCTGGCGGCCATGGCCAGGTTTTTCGGGCTGTGAAATTGCCGCCAATCGTTACGATCACGGATGGCATGCAGGCGTTCGGTCAGTTCAACAAGGTTCATCGGGCTCTCCTGGATGCGCATAGCTTCGAGGGGATGACGAGGTAAGGCAAGAGTCTCGATACAAAGCGCCGGTTTGCCCCATAATCGAACGATCCCGGCCCAGACCGCTCCTACATTCAGGAGCAAAAGGCTCAACGTGGATTCCCTCTCATCAGGACGCACACATGCAGGTAGAAAGCTTTTTCGAATGGCTCGGTCAGGCGCTCGGTTCGGTGATCCGTTTTATCGTCGATCTGCTCAGTGGCCTGTTCAACACCCTGGCCAATGCCGGCGGCAATTTTGTCGAAGGCCTGTCCCGGACGCTGGGAATGGATACTTCAATCATCAGCATCATTGCGCTGATCCTCGGGCTGATGCTGCTGTACTCGGCGATCCGCGCCTTCATGCGGGCGTCGATCGTCATGGGCATCATCTGGCTGGTGCTGGGGTTGTGGCTGTTGAGCTGGATTATTCACTGAGCCCCCAACTTGGACACCCTGTGGCGAGGGAGCTTGCTCCCGCTGGACTGCGCAGCAGTCCCAAACCGGGCTGACGCGGTTCTCCAGAAACACCGCGCCCCCCAGTCTTGCGACGGCTGCGCCGCCGAGCGGGAGCAAGCTCCCTCGCCACAAAAGCCTGCCGCACAGATGAATGAAACGCTGCAATAACCCGCTACAATCGCGCTCCTTCAAGGAGCCCGCATGCCCAAGCTGATTACCGACTGGCGCGACCGCCTTACTCATCGCCGGGTCTGGGCGCTGGCTGCGCCGATGATTCTCTCGAACATTTCCGTGCCGCTGGTAGCGCTGGTAGACAGCACCGTCATCGGCCATTTGCCCCATGCCCATCAGTTAGGCGCAGTGGCGGTCGGAGCGAGTCTGTATACGGTGCTGGCATGGGCCATGGGTTTCCTGCGCATGGGCACCACCGGGTTCGCCGCCCAGGCGGCCGGGCGTGCCGACGGCGCGGCGTTGCGCCAGGTGTTGTTGCAGGGTCTGCTGCTGGCGATGGGGCTGGCGGTGCTGCTCGGTGCCGTCGGCATTCCCTTGAGCGACGTGGCGCTGCACTTCATGCAACCGTCCGCCGAACTCAACCAGTTGACCCGCGATTTCTTCCACACTCGCCTTTTCGGCTTGCCTGCGGCGCTGGCCAGCTATGCGCTGGTCGGCTGGTTCCTCGGCGCCCAGAACGCCCGCTCGCCGCTGGCGATCCTGCTGGTGACCAACCTGGTGAACATCGCCTTGAACCTCTGGTTCGTGATCGGCCTGGACTGGGGCGTGACCGGTTCGGCCCGGGCGTCGGTCATCGCCGAATGGACGGGCGCACTGGTAGGCCTGGCCCTGGCGCGCAACACCCTGCGCAACTGGCCTGGGCAGATAGCCTGGGCCGCGCTGGGCTTGTGGCAGAGCTGGCGACCGTTGCTGGCGGTGAACCGGGACATTTTCATCCGCAGCCTGGTGCTGCAATCGGTGTTTTTCCTGATCACGGTGCAAGGCGCGCGTCTGGGTGACGCAACCGTGGCCGCCAATGCCCTGCTGCTCAACGGCCTGCTGCTGACGGCCCACGCCCTGGACGGCCTGGCCCACGCCGTGGAAGCACTGTGCGGCCACGCTATTGGGGCTCGCGACCGCCTGGCCCTGCGCCGTGCGCTGGTCGTTGCCAGCGGTTGGTCGCTGATTGCCAGCCTCGGGTTTGCCCTGCTGTTCCTGCTTGCTGGGCATTTGTTCATCGACATGCAGACCGACATCACCGAAGTGCGGAACACCGCTTACCACTACTTGCCTTATCTGGCGGCGTTACCGTTGATTGCGGTATCGAGCTACCTGCTCGATGGCCTGTTCATTGGCGCCACCCGCGCCCGGGAAATGCGCAACGGCATGCTCCTGACCCTGCTACTGACGTTGCCGTTCGCCTGGGTCCTGCAAGGATTGGGAAATCACGGCCTGTGGATCACTTTCCTGCTGTTCATGGCCTTGCGCAGCCTGACGCTCGGTACCTTCGCCTGGCGCTTGCAACGACACGACAGCTGGCTCGGTGGCAATGCCCGGTGAGTCCTTCAATCCTGGTTGCCTTGCCATAGCCGCCGCAACTGCTCCAGACGCTCGTGTTGCGAGCCGCCAGCCAGCTCCGGCGCTGGCTGCGCATCAGGGTATTGCAAGCGTAGCCACAACCAGCCGTCGAGGGCGCTCTGTTCGCTGAACCCCAGCGCCAACCCTTGCTGCATATATTCCCAGAGCGACCAGTAGTCATGCCCAATGGAGCAGGACCAACGCCAGACATGACGCTCCAATACACACGCCTGCAACTGGCTTTGTTGCCTGTCACTGAGGCCCGGCTCGTTCTCCAGAGCCGGCACCGACAAGCCAGGATTGGCGAGCTGTTGCCAGCCCTCCGAGCCCATGGTCCGATCAGCCCAGGTGCCTCCGAACCAGCGCAGAAGGCTGATCGGCCCCAGCCAGCAACTGAGTTCCCGAGGGTCGCAACCATCAAAAAAATAACTCGCGGTGTGCGGGTTGTAATAGCTCAACAAAGCCTTGTAGTGCAGGCCCAGCGTGACCGTCAGCATGCGCCGCAAATGCGTCAGCAATACTTCGGCAGGCGCCGCGCTCACTATCAGTAGCCCCGGCCAGGATTGACTATCCAGCTGGCACAGACTGGCCAGCGCTGGCGATCGCTGCAGATCAACCAATAGCGGGCCATCGTCCCTCAGTTCGTGAAGATCGGTGTTTTCGAACAGAAGAAAGCGCCGTGCCTCGGCAAATTGCTCCCGCAGGCGCTGCGCGGCTCCGCGGCCGTTCGGCGCGTCGAGCAGCAGCCATTGCGGCGTGGCCCCAGGCATGGCGGCAGCGTTCATGGCGCTGCGCCCGTACCACGTTGCGTCACCAGGCGGCAGATGCACACCGCCCGGGCGCAGGGGTTGAACGCCCCTGCGCCGGGCAGCAGGCACAGCAGGAACAGCGGCTCGCCACCGCGCACTGCAGACAACAGGTGGTCATCGACTTCAGGCGTCCCGGGTGTTTCTGACAAACTCGCACTGGCTGGCGCTGGCTGTGTGCCCATGAGGGGCGGTGGGCCGAGAAAGGCACAGATAAGCGGGCGATCCGGGTCACCCTCGATAAAGCTCACCAGGACCTCGGTGCCCTCACGAATCCGATCGCCTGCGCAGGCCGCCAGCTCAGGCGCCAACGGCAGCCAGCAATGGCTGGCGCTGGCCCCTTCCCCTTGATAGACCCAGTCGAACTGCACCGCCACTCGCCCAGGCACCTGGTCTGCAGGCTCATCCACGTCTACCACCCATCCGCGTTGCCGGCTCACCATGACCGGCTTCGCAGGCACCTTTTCTGCCACAAACGACAGCCCGAAGGGAATGGCTCGGAACCGGTTGGCATATCGACCTGACTGGCCACGATGCTCGACCCTGGTCAATAACCAGCGCCGGTTCCAGTCCTTGAAAGGGTGAGCGGTCAGGGTCAGGGTCTGGCCGCTGTGCAAGTGCATCAGATCGCTCTGGCCCTCGGCGGCCAGTATGCCGATACCCTCGGAGCCAGCCTGAACGCTTAAGGCGTGCACGGCGTCAGCCTGGCCGTCACCGTCGTAGATAACCTCGCCAGCGGAAAAGACACTGCCCGGCGCATCGGAGAAAACCAGGCAGTGCCCATCCCGGGCATGCTCGAAATGGAACCGGATACCAGACTCGGCGCATATCCTCTGCAGAAATTGCAGGTCGGACTCCCGGTACTGGCTACAGACATCCCGCGTCGCAAAATCACCGCTCAAGTCCAGGCACAGCCCGCGCCCGCCGATGCCGTGCCCGCTCAAGACCTGGCGAATGATCTGCGGTACCGAGCGGCCACTGAACACCCGCTGGCTGAAGCGCTGCGCCAGGTATGCAAGCTTCGGCTCGATGCGCACATGGCAATTACCTCCATGACGGTGCTGCACAACTTCGTGGAGCTGTCCGTGAATGCCCCGGCCGCAGCTTCCGAAACTCAACCAGACGCTGCGGTACAGCAGGCCCGCCAGGTCCAGCGGCGTGTCACTGGTCACCAGTTCCACCTCGAACAGGAAAGGTTCGCTGATGTTTTCATTGCCGGTGAAGGCCACGACAACAAAGGACTCGGGCAGACCGGCTATCTCCAGACGAAATGATGACTCGCGGGCTGGACAGGACATCGGCGTTTCTCTACAGGAGGGGGCGACCGGGCATTCTGGCCGAGAGCCCGGGTCGAGTAGAGGGGCCAAGTACAAGTAAGGAACGGGACTACACGAAATAAGGACCTTTCCGATTAGCTGCCCCCGTGTGAGGAAATTTCCACAGCGCAAATCAAAACGCCCTCCGGAACTGTCCGAAAATACCCGCGGCATGCGACGTATTTTCTGACAGCCCCGGAGGGCGTTGCGCTTGGCGCTATTGCCCTGTCAGGAAGACAGGTAGGAGGAACGAGTCAACCCGAGACGCAGGGCATCCAGGAACTGGGTGCGTTCGGCCGCCGTGATCCGGGCGCTGGCGCACTTGTCACGGTAGTGAGTCATCAGCTCCTCCGGCGACAGGTGCACGTAGCGCAACATGTCCTCGATGGTGTCGTGGGTTTCGATACCGGCGTGGTACACGCTGCCGTCGGCGTTCTGGTAGATGTTCACCGAATCGGTGTCACCAAACAGGTTGTGCATGTCACCGAGGATTTCCTGGTAGGCACCCACCAGGAAAATGCCCAGCAGATAGTCTTCGCCCGGATTGAGCGAATGGACCGGCAGGCTGGTCTCGATGCTCTGCTCATCGACGTATTGCTTGATCTTGCCGTCGGAATCGCAGGTCAGGTCTTGCAGAACGGCGCGGCGCAGTGGCTCTTCATCGAGACGATGCAACGGCAGGATCGGCAACACCTGGCCGATCGCCCAGGTGTCCGGCAAACTCTGGAACACCGAGAAGTTGCAGATGTACTTGTCGGCCAGCTTGTCGTTGAGCTCATCGAGCACTTGACGGTGCGAGCGCTGACGGGCCTTCAGCGAGTTGTGCAGACGACGGCACACGGCGAAGTAGCACTGCTCGGCCAGGGCTTTTTCCGCCAGGGTCAGCTTGCCATCGGCGTACTGCGCAGCCACGTCGCTCATGTAATGGGTGGCACGCCAGTAGGTCTCGGTGACCATCTCGATATCGGTCGGGCCCAGCAGGTCCACCAGCCATTGCACGGTTTCCGGCAGGCTTTCCTTGTTTTCGATCACCGGCACATCGTCATGGTGCTTCTCGACGTCGGTGACCTGGACCACCAGCATCGCATGGTGGGCGGTCAACGAGCGGCCGCTCTCGGAAAAGATGTGCGGGTGCGGCAGGCTCTGCGCATCGCAGAACTCCTTGAGCATCCCCACCACGACCCCGGCGTAATCGTCCATGTCGTAGTTGATCGAGCTGGCGTTGCGCGAGTGCGTACCGTCGTAGTCGACGCCCAGACCGCCGCCGACATCGATGTGATCCACCGGCAGGCCGAGGTTGCGCAGCTCACCGTAGTAACGAATCGCTTCCTTGAAACCATGCTGGTAGTCCGCCAGGTTGGCGATCTGCGAGCCCATGTGGAAGTGCAGCAGGCGGATGCCCTGGTCGAGGCCGGCGCCGCGGAAGCGCTCGACCACCGACAACAACTGCGCGGCGGACAAGCCGAACTTGGATTTTTCGCCACCGGTATCGGCCCATTTGCTCGATGCCAGGGACGACAGGCGCACCCGCAGACCGACCTGCGGCTTGACCTTGAGCGACGCAGCCTCTTCGATCACCAAGCCGACTTCGGACTCTTTCTCGATCACGATGAAGACATTGTGGCCCAGCTTCTGGCCCATCAGCGCCAGGCGGATGAACTCGCGGTCCTTGTAGCCATTGCAGACGATGGTCCCGCCCTTTGGCGCCAGGGCCAGCACTGCCAGCAACTCGGGCTTGGAACCGGCTTCCAGGCCGATGGAGACATTCTGGGTGGCGATGATGTTTTCGATCACCGCCTCCTGCTGGTTTACCTTGATCGGGTAAAGCGCGGTGTACTGGCTCTGGTATTCCAGGCGTGCAATGTTGCTGTCGAACGCGCCGGTGAGCTGACGCACCCGATCTTGCAGGATATCGGGGAAGCGCACCAACAACGGCAACGAAAGGCCACTCTGGCGCAACTGGTCGACTTGCTCGTACAAATCGATCGGCGAACTGTCGGGGCCGTTCGGACGGACTTCGACGCGACCGGCTTCATTGATCGCGAAATACCCGGCCCCCCAATGGCGGATCCCATAAACGCTGCGGCTGTCCGCAACTGTCCATTGGCTGCCATCGTCTTTTCGTGTGCGTCGTACGGACATCGAAGTCCCCTATAAAGAAGTCAAAATGCACCATCCGGTCGGAGGCTGGCGCAGTCTAGAGAATGGAAATGACGATTTGCCTGTAAGCAGGTAGACCCTGCCCGCAGCGCTGAGTTTAGAACCCCGTTCAGAACAGGCTCTGTGAAAACCATGTGGGCGATCGCAAACCGAGGTCCGGATCAAGCCAGGGTGGGTTTCACAGAAGCTGCTAGCCGCCGGACTTCTTTGCCTTGAAACCGTGTCGGGTGAGTTCCGCCAGCAAGAGCTCGACGTGATCGCCCTGGATCTCGATGACGCCATCCTTCAACGCGCCGCCGGTACCACAGCGCTTTTTCAGCGTCGTTGCCAGTTCCTTGAGCGCGTCCTCGGCCAGCGGCACGCCGGTGACCGTGGTCACCGTCTTGCCACCTCGGCCTTTGCTTTCGCGGCGTACGCGAGCGATGCCGTCTCCGGCGGGTATGGCGGTCTGTTTGCAGATGCAGGCATCCACCGGCTGGCGGCAATCAGGGCAATGACGACCGGCGTCGGTAGAAAATACCAGGCCGCCCAGGGCGGCGAAGGATGCGGCTTTTTTGGCCACCGGCAATCCTCTTCGGAGGACAAAGACTGGTCGAGGGGCGAAAGTGCCTCGACCGCGAAGCCCCACTCAGGCAGGGGCAGCGCAGCTGGACCGAACGAAGTCGGCCAAGCTTGAAAAGTCGCGCAGTGTAACGACAAAAAGCCCACTTGCTAAGGGCCAATCAGCGCCAATTTACAGCTTCTTTGCGACACCGCGCTCACGGGCGCGCAAATAGCGCCCAAGCGCCGCCAGGGAGTCCGGGCAATACGGTTTGTGGCGTATTTCATCGAGCACCTGCTCGACGGGCAGAAAGCGCGCTTCCAGGACTTCTTCCGGTTGCAGGACCAACGGCCCGTCCCACACGGCGGAAAACGCCGCGCACCACAGGCGACTGCCGGCGTCCTCGAAATAGAAATGATCGTGGGCGACCAATTCGACGCCGCTCACGCCTAATTCTTCGGCCAGCTCGCGCGCCGCCGACTCGGCGTACGTCTCGTGGGCCTGAACCATTCCCCCTGCCGCGACATCCCAATAGCCGGGGTAGATAGCCTTGCTCAAAGTCCTTCGATGAACGCACAGCTCGCCCGCCGAATTGAACAGCATGATGTAGGTGCCGCGTCCGATCAGGCCTCGCTCGCGCAGATCCGAGCGCACCAGGCTGCCGAGCAGATTGTCGTCTTCGTCGACCCAAGCGATCAGCTCGGCATCCGAGGCCACTCGATGAGCGTCCTCCCGGGTGCTTTCGTCCATCCTTCAGCCCTGGTTGAGCAATTGCCGCAGGTCAATCACCGCCGCATTGGCGCGAGAAATATAGTTGGCCATGACCAGCGAGTGGTTCGCCAACACCCCGAAGCCGCTGCCGTTGAGAATCATCGGGCTCCAGATCGGCTCCTGTGAAGCCTCCAGTTCGCGAATGATCTGCCGCACGCTGACCGTCGCGTTCTTCTTCGCCAGCACGTCTGCGAAATCCACCTCGATGGCGCGCAACAAGTGAGACAGCGCCCAGGCTTGACCACGAGCCTCGTAGAACACGTTGTCGATTTGCAGCCAAGGTGTCTCGACCACCTCTTCGTCAACCTGCGGCACCTGGCCTGGCGCCGGGACCTCGGTCTTCAGCGAGGTGTTGAGCTTGACCCGGCCGACGCTGGCAGACAGGCGCTGGGACAGCGACCCCAGGCGCGTACCGACATCCCCCAGCCAGTTGTTCAGGTTGTCGGCGCGGGCGTAGAACAACGCGCTTTTCTGACTTGGATCGGACAGGCGCGCCTGATAACGGCTCAAGGAATTGATGCCTTCCTGGTATTCCGATTCGCTGGACGGCAGCACCCAACTGCGGTTGTCGAAGTTGAAGCGCGGCTCGGCCTTGGCCAGGTCGGCGTCTTCGGCGGACTGCGACTGGGAACGGGCGAAGTCCTTGCGCAGGGCACGGCTCAGGTCGCGGACCTGCACCAGCACGCCGTATTCCCAACTGGGCATGTTGTCCATCCACAGGCCTGGCGGGAAGCGGTCGTTGGAAATGTAGCCGCCCTGCTTGGTCAGCAAGGTTCCGGCGACGGTCTTGAGGGTTTCCACGGTGGTGTAGCCGACCACCATCTGCCGGCCATCCTTCTCGGCCGCTGCCTGGGCGTTCTGCTGTACCGGAAACAACTCGGGCTCCTGGCTCCAATACCAGCCGACTGCAATAGTCACCAGCAGGTACAGGCCAATGAGCGTGGCCAGCGCCCGACTGAAAAACAGCCCACCCAGATAGCTGCGGGTGTCCGATTTCGGTTCGGCGGCGCGTTCAGGCGCGCTGCCCGCGCGGTTCTTCCAGTCCAGCATGGCGATGTCCCTTCAATCACTTGAGTTCACGGTTCGACCACAACCTTACATCAACGTGCCTTGGCCGGCATCCGTCGTTGGGCTTATCGGAGAATTACCGCCACGAGACAAAGACCCGCCTAGGGGAATCCCTGAACCTCATCCGCTGGAAAATTGAAGAAACAACGTCGGAGAAAAGCGCAAGCAACATCCCGAAGCCGCGTCGTTGTGCCGTACCGAAATAGCTTGGATCGGCTATTGGAAACCCCTGAAGACCTTTATTTATAGGGCTGTCACCACGTCCGCAAAGGCAATTCCAGACCGACAGGTCAGAAACTGAATGGCGCCTCCTGGCAGATTATTGATGTAGAACACTCATGTAAGGGAAAAGAGGTGCTAGCATAGAGCCACCAGTCGATCTCAGCATGCCCCCTAACTAGTAGTCAGGATATGACCGAGCCAGAAGACCCCAGCCGCGAGCGCCTCAAGCACCACTTTGCCCAGCGGGTAATTCATCAGGCTCGCCAGATCCTGGAGATATGGCAGCGCCTGCAACGCAGCGAATGGTCCAGTACCGACCTGTCGGAGCTCAGTGAAGCCAATCTGCGCCTGCTGCGCTTTGCCGAGCGTTTCGAGCAACCTGAGCATTGCCAGCTTGCCCAAGGTATCGGCCAGTCGTTGCAAGCGGTAGATGCCAATCGCGGGCGCCTGAGCAGCCAGCTGATCACCGAGATCAACCGCTTGATGCAACGCCTGTCCCGCACCGGCTTGCGCCATGGCGACCAGCTCGAGCAGACCTTCCTGCCACCGCTGCGCAAGCCCATCTACATATTGCTGCAAGACCATGACCGTGCCGAACGGCTGGCCAAGCAACTGGAATTCTTCGGCCTCAGCGCCCAGTCCCTGGACAGCGTCGCGGCATTCCGGGCCGCGATGGTCGAGCGCCTGCCTGCGGCCATTGTCATGGACGTGGATTTCAGCGGCCCGGGCGTGGGCCTGAAGCTGGCTGCCCAAGCCCAGGAAGGCCTGGATCAACCACTGCCGCTATTGTTTTTCAGTTTGCTGGAAACCGATACACCAACGCGGCTGGCCGCCGTGCGCGCCGGCGGGCAGGAGTTTCTCACCGGCACGCTGGAGGCCTCGAGCCTGCTGGAAAAAATCGAAGTGCTGACCTGCGTCGCCCAGTACGAACCCTACAAAGTGTTGATCATCGATGACTCCCGCGCCCAGGCCCTGCACACCGAACGCCTGCTCAACAGCGCCGGCATTGTCACGCGCACGCTGATCGAGCCGATCCAGGCCATGGCCGAGCTGGCGGACTTCCAGCCCGACCTGATCATCCTCGACATGTACATGCCCGCCTGCACCGGTACGGAACTGGCCAAGGTGATCCGCCACAACGACCGCTACGTCAGCGTGCCGATCATTTACCTGTCCGCCGAAGACGACCTGGACAAACAGCTCGACGCCATGAGCGAGGGCGGTGATGACTTCCTGACCAAACCGATCAAGCCCAGGCACCTGATCACCACCGTGCGCAACCGTGCAGCACGGGCCCGCAATCTCAAGGCGCGGATGGTGCGCGACAGCCTCACCGGCCTGTACAACCACACCCATATCCTGCAATTGCTCGAAGACTGCAGCTTCCGCGCCCGCCGTGAGGGCAAGCCCTTGAGCTTCGCCATGCTCGATATCGACCATTTCAAACGGGTCAACGACAGCCACGGCCACCCTATGGGCGACCGGGTGATCAAGAGCCTGGCGCTGTTTCTCAAGCAACGCTTGCGCAAGACCGATTTCATCGGCCGGTACGGCGGCGAAGAGTTCGCTATCGTCATGCCCGACACCGACATTGATGCCGCCTGCACAGTGCTGGACGAAATCCGCCAGCGCTTTGCCGAGATTCACTACCCGGCCCAACCCCAGGACTT
Organism: Pseudomonas sp. Z1-29; assembly: GCF_051131995.1. Lineage (NCBI taxonomy): Bacteria > Pseudomonadati > Pseudomonadota > Gammaproteobacteria > Pseudomonadales > Pseudomonadaceae > Pseudomonas > Pseudomonas sp. Z1-29. Next base: position 5,340,026 of record NZ_CP071645.1, read on the forward strand.
GTGGTGCACCTTCAGCGCCGGGGTGGTGGAGATGAGCGAAGAGTCCGACAGCCTGATGATGGCCAGCCAGGCGGACGAGGCGCTGTACCGTGCCAAGCACGCCGGGCGCAATCGGGTGCAGAGCGCCAGGCAATCAAAGCAAAGTGCCACCTTTTCATCGGAATCGACTGATTCGGTCATAAACGTGTAACGCAAACGCAATAACTTCAGGCACTTACGATTCTGCCCCCGGTAGACCCTTGATGCGCCTGAAGCTGCTGACCAACCTCAACACTGTTCTTTTAGTTGCCGTATGCCTTGGCCTCGGCGCCACCCTATGGTGGTCGCAGATTGCCTTGGAGCGTCCTTATCTGCTGATGGAACGTTACCTGGGCCTGTCGCGGCAGTTCCAGGGCGAAGTGGCGCGCAACATCGAAGATTACCTGGCCAGCGGCGACGCCTTGCGCCTCAGCGCAGCCACCCAGGCCCTGGGAACCCTGCAAAAAGATCTGGACCAGTTCCCGCCGGACCTGGCCAGGACGCTAAGCCCGAGCCTGTCGAACCTTGACGGTTTCAGCAAGACCGACCTGCTGGCCGCCGGCAAACTGGCGGCTGATCCACAGGCCCTGTTGTTGCAGGCTGAACGTGAGCTGAGCGCCAGCCTGGACCAACTTGCCCAGTACGCCAACGGCGCGCCGGCTTATCTGCCGCCGCTGTTTGCTGCCTCACAGCATTTGGGCCGGTTGTCACTCGCCCGGGACAAACTGGTCAGCAGCGGCCGCAGTGAACTGGCCGCCGATGTCGAACGGGAACTGGCCAACGTCCGCACCCAGGCCCAGCAACTGAACAGTCTGCCGCTGCTCGGCGTCACCGCCAGCAACGAATCGGGCAGCGATGACTTCGCCGCGCTGATGGGTCTGGAAACCGAGGAAAAGGCCGCCGCCGAAGACGCCGGGATTGCCCTCAAGCGCGAACTCAACAGCCTGCTCGGGCGTTATCCCGCGGAACTGGCGCGCACGCGCGAACTGATCCAGAAACGCACCGAGCTGGCCGATGCCACGCACTTGAAAACCACCGATGTGCAACAGGCAATCGACGCCATGGAGCCTGCGGTCCGTGCCCAACATGGGCAGATCCAGGGCGAAGTACGGGTCATCCAAGGGGTGATGATCGGCCTGATTCTGCTGATCGCCCTTCTTATCGATACCTTGCAGCGACGCCTGGCCCGGACCTTGACCCGCCTGGCGCCGGCCCTTTCCACTTGGGCCGAAGGCGATTTCAGTGGCGATATCCGTGTCGGCGCCAGCAACCGTGAATTGCAGGACATCGAAGCCTCGCTCAATCGCCTGCGCGCCTATCTGGTGGATCTGGTCGGTACCATCCGCCTGAACGCCGAACAGGTGGCCGGCAGCAGCCGGACCCTGGCCGAGCTCAGTGGCGAATTGCATAGCGGTGCCGAAGACCAGGCCGGTGACACGGCATTGATCCGCGACTCCCTCAGTGAGCTCGAAGCGACCATCCAGCAAGTGGCCGGCGATGCCAGCCAGGCCGCGGATGCCAGTCGCAGTGCGGGCCATGCCGTGGAGCAAGGCCAGAAAGTGATCGGCATGAGCCTCGCCGGCTTGCACTCGCTCGTCGGCGAAGTGCAGGGCAATGCGCAAATGATCGAACAGCTGGCTGAGGAGTCGGCGACCATCGGCGGCGTGCTGACCGTCATCCGCTCGATTGCCGACCAGACCAACCTGTTGGCCCTCAACGCCGCCATCGAAGCCGCCCGCGCCGGGGAAATGGGCCGCGGCTTTGCGGTTGTGGCCGAGGAGGTCCGCTCCCTGGCTCAACGCACCGCAGGCGCCACGGCCGAGATCCAGGCGCTGATTGCCCGTTTGCAGCAGGCTGCACGCCAGTCCGTGGAAGGCATGCGCGCCCAGGTCGAACACGCCGAAGCCACCGCCAGCCAGGCCCAGGCGGCCGATGGTGCACTGGATAAAATCGTCGAGGCGATCCAGACCATCGCCGATACCGCGGTGCGCATCGCCGATGTCACCGCCCAGCAAAGCGGCGCCGTCAGCGAAATCCGCGATCACAGCGAGCGGATCCACCAACTGGGCGGGGATAACCTGCAGCGCATCGGCCAAGGCCGGGAACAGGGCGACAACCTGCTGCTCCTGGGCGGGCGCTTGCACACGGCGGTGCAGGCGTTCCGGGTGTGATTTCAGAAGCCCACTGAACCTGTGGCGAGGGAGCTTGCTCCCGCTGGGTCGCGCATCTGCCGTAGAACCCGCCAGCGTTTCTTTCGATGCGCCATGTTGAAAGTCACAGGGCTCCTTGGGCGGGCCCTGATAGGTGTTGTCGCATGAAAAAGGTTACGGATTTTTTAACAGCCCCCCTCATGCTAGGCTCCCGGCCCTTCAAGAAATTGCAAAAGGAACATGCAATGAGGGTACCTTCGTCGCCACTCGGTGTTTCTGTCGAAGAAAACATGGCCGTGGCACACCATAAGAAAAATGTTCTGAAAGCCGGATCGGCTTTTATCTACTCTTGGTTTTATACCCAAGTAAGAAATCGTGGCCCTTGGGACTACAAGAAACTATCCGCGGAATATGAAGCCTTTGGAAATTTCAACTACGGCGCCACCGGAACCGCAGCAGGCTTCAGCGAAGACGTTCTTTTACGGGCAGCAGGCTTGGCCCAAAGTCGAGCAGGAACGACCACGGCGGAATTCGGGACATGGTGGGGGCAAGCCCCCTTCGGCGACGATCCGGGAGATCAGCGATGGATCAAGGAAGGGGTAAAATATGCCAAATTCAGAAACTACTAAAAAACCTGCCCTTCTCGCTGTCTTGTGCACAGTGCTTGCCCTCGCGCTGGCTTACACCAGTTGGACGTGTTTTTTCCGTCCAAATACGCCTGAGTTGACAGAGGTCGTATTACGAAAACCTTTGTCTCAGGATGCATTTATCTACGGCGTAAAGGATGAGCGTGGCGGAGCGACGGTTCCTTTCAGTTACCGCTACTACGTCTATCGGACCCTGGCAGCGGACGGTGACATACTTTCGGAACTGAAAACCGCGACGCCATTTCTTGTCACTCGGGATGATTCGGTAACCATAGACACTCAGGAACAGACGATTACGGTATTGGTTGACAAGGAGATCTACGCCTACCACAGCAATACCCTCTACCGAAACGCCGATGGCGAAGACTACACGGCGGTGAGTATTTATTTGCATTCTGGTCCAGCTGAGTAAAGGGAGCGAGCCAGCTCGCTCCCACAGGTGTGGCGCAGTATTCCGATCGTGAGTGACCGAATCCAGATACATGGTCACAAACTTCGCGCAAACATCGGTCAACGTGCCGGCTATTGCCGGGAACTGGACAGTCACAAAGACTTTGCGGCATAGTCTCCGGGTTCTGACACCTGCTCACAGACAACAAGGAACAGCAGATGGCGACCCTTCTGGTCCTGCACGGACCCAACCTGAACCTGCTGGGCACCCGTGAACCGGGCGTCTATGGCGCCGTGACACTGGCCCAGATCAACCAGGACCTGGAGCAACGGGCCCGTAGCGCCGGCCATCATTTGCTCTACCTGCAAAGCAATGCCGAATATGAATTGATCGACCGCATCCATGCCGCGCGCGGCGAAGGCGTGGATTTCATTCTGATCAATCCCGCGGCTTTTACACATACGAGCGTCGCATTACGTGACGCGCTGCTGGCAGTGAGCATCCCATTCATCGAAGTGCATTTGTCCAACGTGCACAAACGCGAACCTTTCCGCCATCACTCCTACTTCTCCGATGTAGCAGTAGGCGTGATCTGCGGCCTTGGCGCCAGCGGTTACCGACTGGCCCTGGAGGCCGCTCTAGAGCAGCTTGAAAAACAGGCAACAGCTTGAACAACAAGCGTTAAACGCCCCTGACCGACCCTTGGGAGTTGATGATTCATGGATATCCGTAAAGTTAAGAAACTGATCGAATTGCTGGAAGAGTCCGGCATCGACGAGCTCGAGATCAAGGAAGGCGAAGAGTCCGTACGCATCAGCCGCCACAGCAAGACCCCGGCCCAGCAGTTCTATGCACCGGCACCGATGCAAGCGCCAGCCGCTGCACCTGCTCCAGCAGCTGCGCCAGTTGCCGCCGCGGCACCTGCCGCACCGGCCGCGCCGACGCTGAACGGCACTGTTGCTCGCTCGCCGATGGTGGGCACGTTCTATCGCAAGTCTTCCCCGAGCTCGCCGTCCTTCGTTGAAGTTGGCCAGACCGTGAAGAAAGGCGACACCCTGTGCATCGTCGAAGCCATGAAGATGATGAACCACATCGAAGCTGAAACCAGCGGTGTGATCGAGTCCATCCTCGTCGAAGACGGCCAGCCGGTTGAGTACGACCAACCGCTGTTCACCATCGTTTGAACCGCGGAGAGCCTTTGATGACTGCGAAGTTGGAAAAAGTTCTGATCGCTAACCGCGGTGAGATCGCCCTGCGGATTCTGCGTGCCTGCAAAGAGATGGGCATCAAGACCGTCGCCGTTTACTCCAAGGCCGACAAAGAACTGATGCACCTGGGCCTGGCGGATGAATCCGTCTGCATCGGTCCGGCGTCGGCTGCGCACTCCTACCTGCACATCCCAGCGATCATCGCCGCCGCCGAAGTGACCGGCGCTACCGCCATTCACCCTGGCTACGGTTTCCTCGCGGAAAACGCCGACTTCGCCGAACAGGTGGAAAACTCCGGTTTTGCCTTCATCGGCCCAAAAGCCGAAACCATTCGCCTGATGGGCGACAAGGTCTCGGCCAAGCACGCCATGATCGCTGCCGGCGTGCCAACCGTTCCGGGCTCCGACGGCCCGCTGCCTGAAGACGAAGAAACCGCTCTGCGCATCGGTCGCGAAGTCGGCTATCCGGTGATCATCAAGGCCGCTGGCGGCGGTGGTGGTCGCGGCATGCGTGTGGTGCACAAGGAAGAAGACCTGATTTCCTCGGCAAAACTGACCCGCTCCGAAGCAGGCGCGGCGTTCGGCAACCCGATGGTCTATCTGGAAAAATTCCTCACCAACCCACGTCACGTCGAGGTCCAGGTACTGTCCGACGGCCAAGGCCAGGCGATTCATCTCGGCGACCGCGATTGCTCGCTGCAGCGTCGTCACCAGAAGGTCCTCGAAGAAGCGCCGGCACCAGGCATCGACGAGCAGGCTCGCCAGGAAGTCCTGGCCCGCTGCGTCAAGGCCTGCATCGATATCGGTTACCGCGGCGCGGGTACTTTCGAGTTCCTGTATGAGAACGGTCGTTTCTACTTCATCGAAATGAACACCCGCGTTCAGGTGGAGCATCCGGTTTCGGAAATGGTCACCGGCATCGACATCGTCAAGGAGATGCTCAGCATCGCCGCTGGCAACAAGCTGTCGTTCACTCAGGATGACGTGGTCATCCGCGGTCACGCGCTGGAATGCCGGATCAATGCCGAAGACCCGAAAACCTTCATGCCAAGCCCTGGCACGGTCAAGCATTTCCATGCCCCGGGCGGCAACGGCGTTCGCGTCGATTCGCACCTGTACAGCGGTTATGCCGTTCCGCCGAACTACGACTCGTTGATCGGCAAGCTGATCACTTACGGGGCAACCCGCGACGAAGCCATGGCGCGCATGCGCAATGCGCTGGACGAGATCGTGGTGGACGGGATCAAGACCAACATCCCGCTGCACCGCGACCTCACCCGCGACGAAGGCTTCTGCAAAGGGGGCGTGAACATTCACTACCTCGAGCACAAGCTGGCTGGCGAGAAGCACTAAGCCTCAACCCGCACCAGACAAAGCCGCCTTCGGGCGGCTTTGTCGTTTCTGCAGGTTTCGCAAACCCTCCCACAAAAGCTTTGCGCTCGCGTAAACTTGCGCGCTTCGCTGGCCGCTAGGCTGCAATCATCATTTTCCAAAGGTGCCCGCCATGCCTTGGCTGCAAGTACGTCTGGCCATCAGCCCGGAACAAGCCGAAACCTATGAAGACGCCTTTCTTGAAGTTGGCGCCGTTTCGGTCACCTTCATGGATGCCGAAGACCAGCCGATCTTCGAGCCGGAACTCAACACCACCCCGCTGTGGTCTCACACCCACCTGCTGGCCCTGTTCGAGGGTGGCACCGAAGCCACCAGCGTGCTTGCTCACCTGGAGCTGCTGACCGGCGGCCCGCTACCCGAGCACCACAGCGAAGTGATCGAGGACCAGGATTGGGAACGCAGCTGGATGGACAACTTCCAGCCGATGCGCTTCGGCCAGCGCTTGTGGATCGTGCCGAGCTGGCATGCCGCACCGGAGCCGGACGCGGTCAACCTGCTGCTGGACCCGGGCCTGGCGTTCGGCACCGGCACCCACCCGACTACCGCGCTGTGCCTGGAGTGGCTCGACGGCCAGGACCTGAAGGACTGCCACGTACTGGACTTCGGCTGCGGTTCGGGGATCCTGGCTATTGCCGCGCTGCTGTTGGGCGCCAAGGAAGCGGTCGGCACCGATATTGATGTCCAGGCCCTGGAAGCGTCCCGCGACAACGCCGGACGCAACAACATTGCCGAAGCACTTTTCCCGCTGTATCTGCCCCAAGACCTGCCCCAAGTACAGGCCGACGTACTGGTAGCCAACATCCTCGCCGGCCCGCTGGTGTCGCTGGCACCGCAGCTGTCCAGCCTGGTCAAGCCGGGCGGACGCCTGGCGCTGTCGGGCATCCTGGCGGAACAGGGCGAAGAAGTCGCCGCCGCCTACGCCGGGGATTTCGACCTGGACCCGATTGCCAATCGCGATGGCTGGGTGCGCATCACTGGACGTCGGCGCTAGAATGGCCGCCTGTATCGACCGGATTGCCGCATGACCGACAGCTTCGTCACCCAGTGCCCGCATTGCCACACCAGTTTTCGTGTCAGCCATGCTCAATTGAGCGTGGCACGCGGGGTGGTTCGCTGCGGCTCGTGCCTGCAGGTGTTCAACGCCGCGCGACAATTGCTCGAACAGCGCACGGCCAAGACCGTTGCGCCCCCACTCGCGCCGCTCGCCGCACCAGCCGTCGATACACCGCCGCCCCGCGCCATCAGCCAGAAACAATGGAGCGCCGCCGAGCTCGACCTCGATGACCTGGACAAGGAGCTGGCGCGTCTGGAGCGCCTCGAAAAGCGCGCCCCGGACAGCTTTGGCCGGCGTCGCGAAGACAACCTGAGCGCCCAGCGCGAGCAGCTTCCGCAGGAGCAGGAAGCCTGGTCCGACAGCCTCTATAGCGAAGCCCCCGACGAGCGCGCCGAAGGCGCCCTGCAAATTCCGGTCGAGCCGTTCGAGCCTCATGAGCCCGCCCGGCCGCCACGGACCGAACCTTCCTTGTCCCTGGCCCTTGAGCCCCTGGAGCCGGACGACGAACCCGTCGCCCCGCTCAGCCTCACGCCGGACGACGAGCCGCACGAACACCTCGAGCGCCTGTCCGCCACCGACGACCTGGATGACGAGCCGGAGCCTGCGGCAACGCCGCGCAAGAAGCGCGAGCGCCATGAGCCGGGGATACGCGCTGAAGCCCTGCAAGACCTGGACGATGATCCATTGCAACTGGACTGGCGCAAACGCCGCTCGCCCTGGGGCCGTCGCCTGCTCTGGAGCCTGTTGATATTGCTCGGCGCGGCAGCGCTGGCCGGCCAGTACATCGCCTACCATTTCGAAGAACTGGCCCGCCAGGACCAGTACCGTCCGTGGTTCCTGCAAATCTGCCCGGTCATTGGCTGCGATGTCCCGTCCAAGGTCGACATCGCCAAGATCAAGAGCAGCAACCTGGTGGTGCGCAGCCATCCGGAATTCAGCGGCGCCCTGGTGGTGGATGCGATCATCTACAATCGCGCGCCCTTCTCCCAGCCGTTCCCGCTGCTGGAGTTGCGTTTTGCCGACCTCAACGGTCACCTGATCGCCAGCCGTCGCTTCAAGCCAGGCGAGTACCTGGGCGGCGATCTCGAAGGCCGGGGGGAAATGCCGCCGCAGACGCCGATCCATATCGCCCTGGATATCCTCGATCCGGGGCCGAAAGCGGTGAACTACAGCCTGAGCTTTCATTCACCCGAATGAAGCCGCCAGGGCCGATTGATTGACGGCAGCTTTCTGACTCGACCCACCCAGACCAAACCGCTGGCGATAACAGAATAGCTGTTCAGATTTTATCCAATTCGACCTTTATCCAGTCATCGAGAGCGGGTATCATGCCAACCCTTTTTCGAAGTCTCATGATCCGGCCCCACTTCAGGGAAGTCCTATGTCGGCGGTACGCATCGGCCCATATACATTGCAGAACGGTCTGGTCCTCGCCCCGATGGCGGGCGTTACCGATCAGCCCTTTCGTCAGTTGTGCAAACGATTGGGCGCCGGTCTCGTGGTCTCGGAAATGGTCACCAGCGACATGAGTCTGTGGAGCACCCGCAAATCGCGTCTGCGCATGATCCACGAAGGCGATCCCGAGCCCCGCTCGGTACAGATCGCCGGTGGCGACGCACAGATGCTGGCGGAGGCGGCCCGGGCGAATGTCGAGCTGGGGGCGCAGATCATTGACATCAACATGGGCTGCCCGGCGAAGAAGGTCTGTAACAAGGCCGCAGGCTCGGCGCTGTTGAAGGATGAAGCACTGGTCACCGAGATCCTGCAGGCAGTTGTCGCCGCAGTCGATGTGCCGGTGACCCTGAAGATCCGCACCGGCTGGGACCGGGACAACAAGAACGGCCTGACGGTGGCGAAGATCGCCGAACAGGCAGGTATCACGGCGCTGGCGGTGCATGGCCGCACCCGTGCCGACCTGTACACCGGCGAAGCCGAGTACGACACCATTGCCGCGATCAAGCAGGCGGTGTCCATTCCGGTGTTTGCCAACGGCGATGTCGATTCGCCCGAAAAGGCCCGGTACGTGCTGGACGCGACCGGTGCCGACGGCCTGTTGATCGGCCGGGCCGCCCAGGGGCGGCCATGGATTTTTCGTGAGATCGAACATTTCCTGCGCACCGGCGAAAAGCTCGCTGCGCCGCAATTGTCCGAGGTGGAACGTATTCTGCTAGAGCATCTGGCCGCGCTGCACGCCTTCTATGGCGAAGTCATGGGCGTACGCATCGCTCGCAAGCATGTGGGCTGGTATCTCGCAACCCTGCCGGGCGCCAGGGAGTTTCGCGCCCGTTTCAATCGTTTGGATGGTACGCAAGCACAATGCGCCGACGTTCAGGCGTTTTTCGCCGAACGTTACAAGAGCCTGACAGGGGACGAAGGGGTGGCCGCATGACGATGATGACCGAGACTTTAGTGAGTGGAATAACACCCGTGAGCGACAACGTGAATTTGAAACAGCACCTCAACACGCCCAGCGAAGAAGGCCAGACCCTTCGCGGGAGCGTCGAGAAGGCGCTGCACAATTATTTCGCCCACCTTGAGGGCGCTGCCGTCACGGATGTGTACAACCTGGTGCTTTCCGAAGTCGAGGCACCGCTGCTCGAGAGCGTGATGAACTACGTCAAGGGCAACCAGACCAAGGCCAGTGAGCTGCTGGGCCTGAACCGCGGCACCCTGCGCAAGAAACTCAAGCAGTACGATCTGCTGTAAGCATTCAATCAAACCAGAAAGGCGCCCGCGTAAAAAACGGTCGCCTTTTTTGCTGACTTCCCTTGCTTTTGATGGAAATTGAAATGACCGACCAGACCACCCGCCTGCCGATCCGCCGCGCCTTGATCAGCGTCTCCGACAAGACCGGGATCCTTGAATTCGCCCGCGAGCTGCAACAGCTGGGCGTCGAGATTCTCTCGACCGGCGGGACCTTCAAGTTGCTGCAGGACAACGGCGTCGCCGCGGTGGAAGTTGCGGACTACACCGGCTTCGCGGAAATGATGGACGGTCGGGTCAAGACCTTGCACCCGAAGATCCACGGAGGGATCCTCGGTCGTCGCGGCATCGATGACGCCATCATGAACGAACACGGCATCAAGCCGATCGATCTGGTGGCGGTCAACCTTTACCCGTTCGAAGCAACCATCAACAAGCCCGGCTGCGACCTGCCGACCGCCATCGAGAACATCGACATCGGTGGCCCGACCATGGTCCGCTCGGCGGCCAAGAACCATAAGGACGTGGCCATTGTCGTCAATGCCAGCGACTACGCCGGCGTCCTGGAAAACCTCAAGGCCGGTGGTTTGACGTACGCCCAGCGCTTCGATCTGATGCTCAAGGCCTTCGAACACACCGCCGCCTACGATGGCATGATCGCCAACTACATGGGCACCGTGAACCAGGCGGCCGAGACCCTGAGCACCGAAGGCCGCAGCGAATTCCCGCGCACCTTCAACACCCAGTTCGTCAAGGCCCAGGAAATGCGCTACGGCGAGAACCCGCACCAGAGCGCGGCGTTCTACGTGGAAGCCAAGCCAGCCGAAGTCGGCATCGCCACCGCGACCCAATTGCAGGGCAAGGAACTGTCGTTCAACAACGTGGCCGACACCGACGCCGCGCTGGAATGCGTGAAAAGCTTCGTCAAGCCAGCCTGCGTGATCGTCAAGCACGCCAACCCATGCGGCGTCGCGGTAAGCCCGGACGCCGAGGGCGGCATCCGCCAGGCCTACGAACTGGCCTACGCCACCGATACCGAGTCGGCCTTCGGCGGCATCATCGCCTTCAACCGCGAGCTGGACGCCGAGACCGCCAAGGCCATCGTCGAGCGCCAGTTCGTCGAAGTGATCATTGCCCCTTCCGTCAGCGAAGAAGCCCGCGCCATTGTTGCCGCCAAGGCCAACGTTCGCCTGCTGGCCTGTGGTCAGTGGTCGGCCGACCGCGCGCCGGCCTGGGACTACAAGCGCGTCAATGGCGGCCTGCTGGTCCAGAGCCGCGATATCGGCATGATCGGCAGCGAGGACCTCAAGGTCGTGACCCAGCGCGCGCCGAGCGAGCAGGAAATCAACGACCTTATCTTCGCCTGGAAAGTCGCCAAGTACGTCAAGTCCAACGCCATCGTCTACGCCAAGAACCGCCAGACCATCGGTGTCGGCGCCGGCCAGATGAGCCGCGTCAACTCGGCCCGCATCGCTGCGATCAAGGCTGAGCACGCCGGTTTGCAGGTTCAGGGCGCCGTCATGGCCTCCGATGCGTTCTTCCCGTTTCGCGATGGCATCGACAACGCGGCCAAGGTCGGCATCACGGCGGTGATCCAGCCGGGTGGTTCAATGCGTGACAGCGAAGTGATTGCCGCCGCAGATGAAGCCGGCATCGCAATGGTCTTCACGGGCATGCGCCACTTCCGTCACTGATCCAACCTGATCGAAATGTGGGAGCGAGCCTGCTCGCGAATGCAATCTACCAGCGACGTTGATGTTGCCTGATACACCGCTTTCGCGAGCAGGCTCGCTCCCACATGAAGCGCTCCAGCAGCGCCTTACAGAATTTGAGGTTTTTGAAATGAATGTTTTGATCATTGGCAGCGGTGGCCGTGAACACGCCCTGGCCTGGAAAGTGGCTCAGGATCCGCGCGTGCAGAAGGTCTTTGTCGCACCGGGCAATGCCGGCACCGCCATCGAAGCCAAGTGCGAAAACGTTGCCATCGACGTGCTGGCCCTGGAACAACTGGCCGACTTCGCCGAGAAGAACGTCTCGCTGACTATCATCGGCCCGGAAGTGCCGCTGGTCGCTGGCGTGGTCGACCTGTTCCGCTCTCGCGGCCTGGATTGCTTCGGCCCGACCGCCGGGGCCGCGCAGCTGGAAGGTTCGAAAGCGTTTACCAAGGATTTCCTGGCGCGTCACAAGATCCCGACCGCCGACTACCAGAACTTCACCGAAATCGAACCGGCACTGGCTTACCTGCGCGAAAAAGGCGCACCGATCGTGATCAAGGCCGACGGCCTGGCCGCCGGCAAAGGCGTGATCGTTGCCATGACCCTGGCCGAAGCCGAAGATGCCGTGCGTGACATGCTCGCCGGCAACGCCTTTGGTGACGCCGGATCGCGGGTTGTCATCGAAGAATTCCTCGATGGCGAGGAAGCCAGTTTCATCGTCATGGTCGACGGCAAGAATGTCTTGCCGATGGCCACCAGCCAGGACCACAAACGTGTCGGCGACGGCGACAGCGGCCCGAACACCGGCGGCATGGGCGCCTACTCCCCCGCTCCGGTAGTCACCACCGAGGTACACCAGCGCGTGATGGACCAGGTGATCTGGCCGACCGTGCGCGGCATGGCCGAGGAAGGCAACGTCTACACCGGTTTCCTCTACGCTGGCCTGATGATCGACAAGGCAGGTAACCCGAAAGTCATCGAATTCAACTGCCGTTTCGGCGATCCTGAGACCCAGCCGGTGATGCTGCGCCTGCAATCGAGCCTGGTGCTGCTGGTCGAAGCGGCCCTGGCCCAGGCGCTGGACAAGGTTGAAGCCCAATGGGATCCGCGTCCAAGCGTTGGCGTGGTGTTGGCGGCGGGTGGATATCCAGGCGACTATGCCAAGGGCAGCGCCATCAAAGGCCTGGACGCCGCCGCGCAATTGGAAGGCAAGGTGTTCCACGCTGGCACGGCACTGAAGGATGGACAGGTGGTCACCGCCGGTGGTCGCGTGCTTTGCGCCACGGCCATGGGCGCCAGTGTCGATGCGGCCCAGCAGCAGGCCTACCGGCTTGCCGCGCAGATTGATTGGGAAGGTTGCTTCTACCGCAACGACATTGGCTACCGAGCCATTGCCCGTGAGCGTGGCGAAAACCAGGAATAACCCGGCCGTTCAGCCAGGCAGAGGGCCATGGCCCTTGCCTGGCTGCCGGGGCGCCGCGCATAGTTATAATCTGGCATCAACCTATGAAGGGATTTCGCCGTGCGCTGGCTCAGGATTGCCATAGGCTTCACCGTTACCCTGCTGACATTGCTCTGCATGTTCCCGGCCCAGGCCGCGCCGGGCAGTGGCTGGGCAATATTGCTCGACGAACAGGGTAACCTGAAGCTGAGCGACATCCGCTCTGCCCGCTACACCAATCAATTCAGCCCGATAGACCTGGACCACCTCAAGGCGGCCGAACCCGGCGGAGCGTTATGGCTGCGTTTCCGGCTGGCGCCTGACCGGCATGAACAGATTCTGCGCATCTTTGCTCCAGACCTGTCGCGCCTGAATCTTTATGTGCTGGACGGCGATACGCTGATTGATCAACAGATCAGTGGCAATGCCTCGCCAGATACCGGACAGTCCGCTCCCAGCAGTGATCTCATGCTGGCACTGCCGCGCAGCGACAAGCCCCTCGACGTCTACCTGCGATTGGCCTCCCGGTACGAACTGCGCCCCTACGTCACGCTGCAACCGGCCATCATGGCGGCGGCCAACCAGAACCAGACGCTGATCTACGGCCTGCTGTTCGGCTGCATCGCCATGTTGATCCTGCACAACCTCACCCGTTACGCCTATACCCGCTCGCGCAGTTGCCTGTGGCTGGCAGCCTGTGAAGGGTTGCTGATGCTCAGCCTGATCCTGTTGCTGAACCTGGCCGGGGCCTGGCTGCCTGACTGGCCGGCGATCCAGACGCCGGGAGCGTACCTGGCGCTGTTGCTGACGGCGCCCTGCGGCTTGATGTTCGCTTTTCGTTTCTTCGCGCCGCTGGGCGAGCATCCGCTGAACCGGCTGCTGGTGGGGGAAATCGTCTTCATCGTGCTATGCAGCCTGCTGCTGTTGTTCGTCAACACGCTGCCGCTCAACATCATCACCTATGCACTGGTGGCGCTGGCCGGGCTGAGCATGTTGTTCGTCAGCGCCTGGCACTGGCAGAAAGGCTACCGCCCGGCACGCCTGTTCGTCGCCGCCATGGTGGTGTTCAACCTCGGCACGCTGATCATCCTCCCGGCCTTGCAAGGGCTGACGGAAGTCGCGCCGCAAGGCCTGATCGTCACGCTGCTGGTCTTCATCTGCATCAGCGGCCTGTTGATGAGCGTCGCGCTGGGCGAACGCCAGCGGTCGATCAACGAGAGCCGCTTCAGCATCAGCCGCGACCTGGCGGCAAGCAACGCCGAAATCAACGCCAAGGCCGAGTTCCTGGCCAAGATCAGTCATGAGATCCGCACCCCCATGAACGGCGTGCTGGGCATGACCGAGTTGCTGCTGGGCACGCCATTGTCGGTCAAGCAGCGTGACTACGTGCAGACGATCCACAGCGCCGGTAACGAACTACTCACACTGATCAACGAAATTCTCGATATATCCCGTCTCGAATCGGGCCAGATCGAGCTGGACGATGTGCAATTCGACCTGAATGCGCTGATCGAGGACTGCTTGAGTATCTTCCGCGCCAAGGCTGAACAGCAGAATGTCGAGCTGATCAGCTTTATCCAGCCCCAGGTGCCACGCGTCATCAGTGGTGATCCGACGCGGCTGCGCCAGGCCCTGCTGAGCCTGCTGGAAAATGCCCTGAAGAAAACCGACGAGGGCGAAGTGCTGATCGTCGTCGCCCTTGATGAACGCAGCAACCAGCCACGCCTGCGTATCGCGGTGCAGGACAGCGGTTCGCCCATGGACGCCGAGGAGCGCGACACGCTGATGCACGCCGAGCTGCACAGCAAGAATTTTCTCTCCGCCACGCGGCTGGGGGGCAACCTGGGCCTGGTCATCGCCCGCCAGTTGATCATGCTGATGCATGGCGAGTTCGGCATCAAGAGTGGAAGCAGCCAGGGCAGCACCTTGTGGCTGACCTTGCCACTGGACCCTGACCGCCTCGAACACCCGACTTCCGATCTCGACAGCCCGCTGCAAGGGGCGCGGGTATTGGTCGTCGACGACAACGACACCTGCCGCAAAGTACTGGTGCAACAGTGCAGCGCATGGGGCCTGAACGTCAGCGCGGTGCCCTCGGGCAAGGAAGCCCTGGCGCTGCTGCGCACCAAGGCGCACCTGCGCGATTATTTCGACGTGGTACTGCTGGACCAGAACATGCCCGGCATGACCGGTATGCAATTGGCGGCCAAGATCAAGGAAGACCCGAGCCTGAACCACGACATCCTGTTGATCATGCTCACCGGCATCAGCAACGCGCCGAGCAAGATCGTGGCGCGCAACAGTGGCGTCAAGCGCATCCTCGCCAAACCGGTCGCCGGTTATACCCTCAAGACCACCCTGGCGGACGAACTCAACCAGCGCAACAAAGGCCAGGCCCCGACTGCACCGGTGAATGCCGGCCCTCTGCTGCCGGTGAAAGTGCCCAGCGACTTTCGTATTCTGGTAGCCGAAGACAACAGCATCTCCACCAAAGTCATCCGCGGCATGCTCGGCAAGCTCAACCTGCAACCCGATACCGCCAGCAATGGCGAAGAAGCCCTCAAGGCCATGAAGGAGCAGCGCTACGACCTGGTCCTGATGGATTGCGAGATGCCGATACTCGACGGTTTCTCCGCCACCCAGCAGTTACGCGCCTGGGAAGTCGGCAACCAACGGACCCGCACCCCGGTGGTCGCGCTGACGGCGCATATCCTGGCCGAACACAAGGAACGCGCGCGCCAGGCCGGGATGGACGGACATATGGCCAAGCCGGTGGAGCTGTCGCAGTTGCGCGAGCTGATCGAGCATTGGGTAGCCCAGCGCGACCAACAGAACCGTACGGCGCAGACGTCCTGAGCCGACAGGCACCGAAACCCCTGATAGACTCCCGTCGTCCTCCTCCGCCTTGAGCCTCTACCATGCTCCATGTGCTGTTCAGCGTTTACCTGAAAATGCTGGTGCTTTATAGCCCGTTCTTCGTGCTGTCGTGTTTTATCAGCCTGACCCGCGGCTATTCGCGCAAGGAGCAACGTCGGCTGGCCTGGAAGGTCGCGACCGCGACGCTGGTATCCAGCGTATTGCTCTATCTGTTCGGGCGGGTCATCTTCAGCGTGTTCGGCATCACCGTGGATGCATTCCGTATCGGCGCCGGCAGCGTGCTGTTCATTTCGGCGCTGGGCATGGCCCAGGGCAAATCGGCGGTACAGACCGACAATGTCCAGCAGGACGTGACTATCGTCCCGCTGACCATTCCGTTGACTGTCGGCCCCGGCACCATCGGTGCCCTGCTGGTGATGGGCGTAAGCCAGCCGCACTGGGACGACAAGCTCATGGCGATCATCAGCATCGCCCTGGCCAGCTTCACCGTTGGCGTCGTGCTTTACCTGTCCAGCCGCATCGAACGGATCCTCGGCGACCAAGGCCTGCAGATCGTCAGCCGCCTGATGGGGCTGTTTGTCTGCGCGCTGGCGGCGCAGATCATTTTTACTGGAGTAAAAGGGTATCTGGCCCCGTAGCCATTTACCCGCGCTTGCGACGGCTGAACCTTTTGCTCAATGCTTCTTTGCGATACTCACCCAGGTATTTCTCGATTTCCTGCCTGAACGTTTCATAACGGGCCGGGTTGAAGGTCACGAACGATTTACCACGGAAAAATTCCCGCGCCGAGGCCCGCCAGTTTACGAATAGAACACCGCCTTCATTCGAAGAGCCGGAGTGTTTTATCGACGCGGCAGAAGCAATCAGGAGACCGTTGGAAAGCTGCTCACAAGGGATGACTGACAAGCGCGCGCCATCAAAAGTCTTCGCCTGGCTGTGGAAGAGGTTGATGGTCTTGTCGTCCTGCTTCAAACCATCGATCGTGGTATCCACCACGGCCCCAAGCACCGTCGCTGCCGGGAAACCGGCCTTCACTCCATCAATGATTCCTTTGACGATATCCTTGATCACCAGGTCCAGGTCTACCCGCACGGAACTTTCGGAATAACGGGTATAGCCACTGTCGGGCACGAAACACCCTAGAGACTCCAGGCACTGTATGAACTCCTCATACCACTCACGCGTATTCCTGCCATCGGGGAAGCTGGCGTTTGCTTCGAGGATCGCCATGCTCATCAGGTTTTCCATGATTGTCATATTTTCGAGGGTCATGTTATTGCCATAACCCACCAGCGCGTCGCCCAGCATCAGCGCATCGAGTTCCTTGGTCGGGTTGACCTGCGACTGCACAACGGATCTGCGTACACGCCGCCCGGCCGGAACCGATGACTTGCGCCTGTCGATACGCGCATTAATAAACTCGATAGTTTCTGCGACGCTGATTTTACTTTCAGACAGTTCCATACAATCTTCCTTGGTTATTTGAGTGACCGCTCCTGCGGACAGTGTCGAATCTAGTGACTTTTCAAACCAACAACAAACGCCAAACAATTACAACATGTTCGGGGCGCCTACCAGCCCCCCCTGAAAACATCCGGTTTCCAAACAACAAGCCCCACCACTTGAAGTTCACACGCGTTTTTGTATTTATGAATACATCACTCAACTTTACGGATAAAAAGGAATGACCAATAAAACACTCACCGGCCTCATAACGGGCCCCAGCCTTTTTTCATACATCGAGACACTCTCCCTGTCAGAGCATGACGATATTGCCGATTGCAATAACTTCGCCATCCTCATTGCTGACGAAAAACACAACCGTTATTACGATCCGGAGCGTTGGTTTGAACAGTATGTCGGTGTGTTGAAGGCTCTCGGCTGGTCAATCTATCAGGACGCAATATTTACTAGAACACAACATATCCTCACAGGCTCTGTGGCGGACTTTCTGGTCGAGAGCGCAAACGGGATGAGCGATAGCCGGCAAGGCAATGCCATGATCGACACGCTCGACAGCTTGAAAACCAACAGCCCGGCGCTGTTGTCCTTTGACCGGGAAAGCGGTTCAGGGGACAGTTTCCAAGTAGTTCCAGCCCGCTACGACGCGCGAGGCCTTCTCAATATCGCCGTTTTCAAACTTGAGCTGAACGCCTACATGAAGAGAACCAACTTCCTGTTCTGGACTTGGGAAAAACGCTCAGCCAGGATAGTCCAGCGAAAAGCCTACCTGAGGTTGAACAAGACGATACTCGACGGGCAGCGAGTATTGATAAACAGGCGATTGGGAAAAAAACGCATGGAGCGATTCGACCTCAGCCAGAACCGCCCCATGGACAATTAAATCACCTGACACCCTGACGCTACTTCATGCCCCGGGCTTATCGCCGTACCAACGCGGCGTATACACCCAGTCGCCACCTTCGACGCGCGGAAATACGCAGGTGGTGGAGGAACCGACCAGCACCATGGTGCGCATGTCCACCTGGTCCGGGGTCAGTTGCCCCAGCGTGATGACGCGCAGGGTCTGGCCCGGTCGGCCGATGTCACGTCCCAGCACTACTGGAGTATCAGCCGCGCGGTGTTGTGCGACGATTTCCAGCGCTCGTCCCAGTTGCCAAGGACGGGAGCGGGAGATCGGGTTGTAGAACGCCAGGGCCAGGTCCGCCTCGGCCGCCAGGTCCAGGCGTTTCTCGATGATCGACCACGGCTTGAGATTATCCGACAAGGACATCACGCAGAAATCATGACCCAGCGGCGCGCCGGCCTGGGCCGCCGTGGCCAGGGAGGCCGAGACGCCTGGCAGGATTTGCAGGTCGACGTTATGCCAGTCGGCATCAGTCGACTCATGCAGCGCTTCCAGTACAGCGGCAGCCATGGCGAATACGCCAGGGTCACCGGATGACACCACCACCACCGACCGGCCCTGAGCCGCCAGTTCGAAGGCATGTCGGGCACGCTGCATTTCTTCGCGGTTATCGGTGCAATGCTGCACCTGGTCGGCCCGCAAAGGCCCGGCCATGCGCACGTAAGTCTCATAGCCGAGCACATCGTTGGCGCGGTCGAGTTCGGCACGCACGGCCGGGACCATCAACTCTGCCGCTCCAGGGCCAAGGCCGATCACCGCCAGACGTCCGCGCGCACGGCCAAGCTGCAGCGGGTCGACGGGCCGCTCAGCCACGGCGATGGCCACGCCACCCATTGGTTGCAACGAAACCGGCAGGCCCAACGCATCACCCAACCATTGCTCGATGTCATCGCTGGCCCGCGCGAAGCGCAGCGGCACACCCAGCGCCAGCGCAGCGTGGTGCAACTCGGCGCGGGCCATGTCGCTGTCCGCCGCCAGCAGGCACGCCAGCGATTGCACGGCGAGGCCGGTTCGGTGCAGCGCGTCGCTGACCGCAGTCGACACGTCCGGCGTGCCGGCACTCACCGCGACCACCACGTTGCGCGGATAGATCCGCAATTCGTCCGGCGCGGGTACACCCGCGGCGCTGTCGATGCGTATCGCCAACCGTGCCTGCGCATCCTGGGGCAATTGCGCCTGGTCCAGCCACGGCGCCGCACCTTCGACCCGCACCGGCTCGCCGGCGAGCAGGTCGGACACGAAGCGCTTGCCCTGTTCCAGGTCGCCGAGGCTGTAGCCGCTCGGTGGATTGAGCAGGCAGGTGCCAAAACGCAACTCGCCGCTGGTGGTGATCGCCGGGGCGACTTGCAGCGCTGTCGCGATTTCCCGGGCCATGACATTCACGCCGCCCAGACCGCCCAGCAGCGGCACCACGGCGCTGCCATCCTCGGCCACCGCCAGCACCGGCGGCTCGACGCCTTTTTCCAGCAACAGCGGCGCGAGGGTGCGAATGACGATGCCCGCCGCGCACAGCGCAATGATCGGCGTGTCCTGTTGATAGAGCTCGCGCAACGTGGTGCCGAACTCAAGGTATTGCCGATCGCCGTCGACCCGCCCGACGAGGCCATGGATCAGCGCATCGGGATAGCACTGCTGGATTCGTCGGGCCGTCGCGAGACTGCCCGGGCCGAGGATGACAATTGCCGCCGGTTTCCTCATCCCTGCCACCGCTCGCCCGGGACGATGATCAGCGAGAAGTACGGCGAAGACATCGGCTCGACTTCATCCAGCGGCACGATTTTCTGGTTGGCCATGGTCGCGCGCTCGACGTACAGCGCCCGCCCGTCCATGCCCAATTCCTCAAGCACCTGCCGAACCTTGGGAAAATTGCGCCCCAGCTTCATGATCACCGCCGCATCGGCATCGGCCAGCCGACGCTTGAGATCGTCGTGGGGCAGGACGCCGGAGAGCACCGACAGGCTCTGGTTGCGATAAACCAGCGGGGCTCCCAGCACCGAGGCACCACCGAGCATCGAACACACGCCGGGAATGACCTCGGCCTCGTAGCGCTCGGCCAGGCGGTCGTGCAAGTACATATAGGAGCCGTAGAAAAACGGATCGCCCTCGCAGATCACCGCCACGTCGCGACCGGCATCCAGGTGCACGGCGAGTTGCTCGGCGGCGGTGTCATAGAAGTCGGCGATTACCTCTTCATAGGACAACGGCGCCGGCAGCACTTCGGTAGTGACCGGGTAGACCAGTGGCAGCAGGGTTTGCGCGTCCTGCAAATGGGCCTCGATGATGCCGAAGGCATTGCCTTTCTTGCCCTTGGCGACGAAGTACGCCACCACCGGCGATTCCCGCAGCAGGCGCAGGGCCTTGACCGTGATCAGTTCCGGGTCACCCGGCCCTACGCCGAGGCCGATCAAGCGTCCAGGCTGCTGCATCATTCAACCTCCGTGGCGAGGGCATTGACGGCGGCGGCGGCCATGGCGCTGCCGCCCAGGCGGCCTTGCATGATCACGAACGGCACGCCACGGCTGTCAGCCGCCAGCGCCGCCTTGGACTCGGCGGCGCCGACAAAACCCACCGGGAAGCCAAGGATCAGGGCCGGTTTCGGCGCGCCGGCATCGAGCATTTCCAGCAGATAGAACAGCGCGGTCGGTGCGTTGCCGATGACCACGACGCTACCTTCCAGGTGTGGACGCCACAGCTCCAGCGCGGCCGCCGAGCGAGTGTTGCCCAGCTCGCGGGCCAACGCTGGCACGCTGTCGTCGCGCAAGGTGCAGATCACCGGATTGTTGGCCGGCAGGCGCGCCCGGGTCACGCCCTCGGACACCATCCGCGCATCACACAGGATCGGCGCACCGGCCGCCAGTGCCTGGCGCCCCGCCGCGCCTGCGCCTGCGGAAAACTGCAGGCCATCGACCGCCTCGACCATGCCGCAGGCGTGGATCACCCGCACCGCTAGTTTTTCCAGATCGGCAGGAATGCGCGCCAGATTGGCCTCGGCGCGGATGATCGCGAAGGAGTTGCGATAGATCTCCTGACCGTCGCGGATGTAATCAAGCATCAAGGGGGCTCCGGGGATGAGCGTCGAGCCAGTGGCCGAGCGCTTCGATTGTCAGATTGTGTGCTTGCAGCGCGCCGAAACCCGGCAACGCGGCATCACGAAAATAGAGGTCATAACGACCGGGGGCGACCGCCAGCAACGTCGCCGGGGCGATGTGGGCCGCCGCGCACGATCGCTGGCAGCCGGACAGATGAATGCTCAAAGCCTGGCCCCGACGTTGCAGCAGATCCGCCAACTGGCGGGCATCGCCCTTGGTATCGGCCAGGCCTTTGCCACAGCCACTGGAGCCGGTGCAGGCGATGAGTTGCGCCAGGCAGTGATCGAGCGAACACAACAGGCCCAGCGCGTCGAGCTGGGTCAACACGGCATCCGCATTTTCGCGGCGCACGTTGGGCAGCAACAGGCTTTGCCAGGGAGTGAAGCGAAGATTGCCGTCGCCCTTCTCCCGCGCCAACTGCGCTGCGCCGCGCAGCATGACCGTATCAAGCCGGCCGAGGGGCGCCGCCGCGCCGACATAGACCCGTTCGTCGTGCTGGGAATGAATACCGATGTGCAGGCCGCCGGGCGACGCACTCCGCCGCCAGTCAAGGCAAGGTTGCAGCGGCACGCGGCCGGCTAACCGGGTCATGAATTCATCCACGGCACATTCAGCCAGCAGTTGGCGCATGCGGTTCTGGTCCGGGCGGGCCAGTTCGAGAAACAGCTCCAGCACCGCTACCACCAGGGCATGCCCTTGGGCCAGGGGCACCTTGCCCGCCGGCGTGTCCAATGGCGAACCGGCCAGGCCAAAGGCAAGCCAGGGCTCGCCGTGCTGGACAAGCGCCGATAGCCACAGGTCATGGTGATGCTCGAGCATCGCCAAGGCTTCGCCACCGTCCAACTGCACGGCGAACTTGGCCGAGAGTTCGTGGAAGCGTTCATGGGTTTGCAGGGTGAAGAGGATCTGCGCGGCCAGCGGACGGGTGTCGAACAGCATCTGCCGGTCGAGCCCCGCAGAGGGGCTGAGCATCAGGTTGCGCACGTCATCGCCGGCCGCCTTGCGCGGGCCAAGCCCGGCGGCCAGCAACGGCTCGATCAACGCATCCGGCTCAGGGCCGATACCGCGGATCTGCAAGTTGCCGCGGTTGGTGGCCTCGATCACGCCCCCGGCGAACTGCTCGGCCACCCACGCGACGGTTTCGGCCTGATCCGCGTGGATGACGCCGCCATCGAGCTTGATTCGGCAGATTCCTCCGTCCAGTGCCTGGACGACACGCAGCAACCCCGGACAACCCGAGGGGCGAATGACGTTGGAAGAGGGACGTTCGTTCAAGGCAGAACCGGTAAATAGAAAACGCCGCAGCGGCGAGGGCCGCCATTATGCCTGCTTTGCCTGCGGTCATGAAAAGCTTGCCGGTCGGATTGCTGACAGCGAGCCCCGACTTCCGCACGCCTGTTATCCAAAACGGTGGGAGCGAGCCTGCTCGCGAATGCGGTCTGCCTGAACAGAAAATGTTGAGTGGACCGACGTCTTCGCGAGCAGGCTCGCTCCCACAGGGGATGGTTCACGTCAGACCTGTCGAGGCACGGTATGATGGCGACCCGGTTCGCGGCGGCAACAAGCCTGGCGATCAACCCATTTATTCGAGGAACAGAGATGACCCCCTGGCTGACCGTAGTGGGCATCGGTGAAGAGGGCTTCAAGGGCCTGGGCCGAACGGCTCGCCATGCATTGCTGCGGGCGTCGCGGATACTGGGCAGCGCCCGTCAGTTGGAACTGCTGCCGCTGTGCATCCGCGGCGAGCGGGTGCTGTGGCCCAGCCCGTTCTCCCTGGAACCGCTGCTGGCTCGACGGGGCGAGCCGGTGTGCGTGCTGGCCAGTGGTGATCCGATGTTCTATGGCGTCGGCGCCAGCCTGGCGAAACAGCTGCCGGCCGAGGAAATGCAGGTCGTCCCCGCGCCGTCCTCCTGCTCACTGGCGGCGGCGCGCATGGGCTGGCCTTTGCAGGACGCGGTCACGCTATCGCTGGTGGCCCGCCCCCTGGCAGCGCTCAATGCGCACTTGTCCAGTGGCGTCAGGCTGTTGCTGCTGAGTAACGACCGCCACAGCCCCAGCGCCGTGGCGATGCTGCTGCGCGAGCGCGGATTCGGCTCGAGCGCCATGACCGTGCTGGAGCATTTGGGCGGTGCGGCAGAACGACGGATCGACGGTTGCGCTGCGCACTGGTCCGATGAAGCGGTCGCCGATCTGAACCTGATCGCCATCGAATGCCGGGCCGATCCGTCGACGCAGCGCCTGTCACGCCTGGCCGGCCTGCCGGACAGCGCTTTCGAGCATGACGGCCAGCTGACCAAGCGCGACGTGCGTGCCGTCACGCTGGCTCGCCTCGCCCCGACCCCCGGCGAGCTGCTCTGGGACGTCGGCGCCGGCAGCGGCTCGATCGGCATCGAATGGATGCGCGCCCACCCCAGTTGTCGAGCCCTGGCCATCGAAGCCGACGAAGGCCGCCAAGCCTTGATCGAACGCAACCGCGACACCCTTGGCGTGCCCGGCCTCCAATTGATTCGCGGCAGCGCCCCGCAGGCGCTGGAGAATCTGGAGCGTCCGGACGCGGTGTTCATCGGTGGCGGCGTCACCCGCGAAGGCGTGCTTGATGCCTGTTGGGCCCGGCTCAAGCCTGGCGGTCGGCTCGTCGCCAATGCCGTGGCCCTGCAAAGCGAGATGACACTGATGAGCTGGCGCGAACGCCACGGCGGTGAGCTGACCCGCATCCATGTCGCCCAGGCCCAGCCTTTGGGCGCATTCGATACCTGGCGCCAAGCCTTGCCCATCACCTTGCTGGACCTGACGAAACCTCTCGATGCGTGACGAAACCGCCGAGCAACCCGCCCCCCTGCGCAGCGGCCTGACCACCGGCAGCTGCGCCACGGCCACCAGCCTGGCGGCGGCGCGACTGCTGCTGTGCGGCACCGAGGCCGATGCCGTGGAAATCGTCCTGCCCAAGGGCAAGCAGGTGCAGATGCGCCTGGAGTTCTGCCGGCTGACCGAACAAGGTGCCGAGGCCGGAACGATCAAGGACGCTGGTGATGACCCGGACGTGACTCATGGCGCGCTGTTGTTTTCCCAGGTGCGCCTGATTGCCGAACCTGGCGTGCGTTTTGTTGCCGGTCGTGGCGTCGGCACGGTGACGCGACCGGGACTGGTCCTGGCTGTCGGTGAGCCAGCGATCAACCCGGTGCCGCGCAAAATGATCAACGATCACCTGGGTCGCCTGGCCGAGGAAAGCGGTTATGCCGGGGGGTTCGAAGTCACAGTCAATGTCGAGGGCGGCGAAGCCCTGGCGCTGAAAACCATGAACCCGCGACTGGGGATCCTCGGCGGTCTGTCGATCCTCGGCACCAGCGGCATCGTCCGGCCGTTTTCCTGCGCAGCCTACATAGCGTCGATCCACCAGGGCATCGACGTGGCGAAAACCAACGGCTACCTGCACATCGCCGCGTGCACCGGCAATGCCAGCGAAGACACCATGCGCCGGGTCTACAACCTGCCGGAAATCGCCCTGATCGAAATGGGCGACTTTGTCGGCGCCGTGCTCAAGCATGTGCGCAAGGTGCCGGTGGAAAAGCTCAGTCTTTGCGGCGGCTTCGGCAAGATCAGCAAACTCGCCGCCGGGCATATGGACCTGCACAGCCGCCACTCAAGCATCGACCTGCCACAACTGGCCAAATGGGCGACGGCAATCGGTGCCGATGAGAAGTTGCAGCACGACATTCGTCAAGCCAACACCAGCCAGCAAGCCCTCGCGATGGCCAGCGCCGTCGGCATCGCCCTCGGTGATGCCGTGTGCGAGCACGCCCTGGCCTTCGCTCGCAGCGTGGTCCCGGCCCAGGTCCAGGTCGAAGTCTTCGCCATCGACCGTCAGGGCGCAATCGTCGGCCACGCTGGAGCCTTTAAATGAAACGCATCCTGCTCCTCGGTGGCGTCACCGAGGCCCTGGCCATCGCTCGCACGCTCGGCCCCGAGCACATCTACAGCTTGGCGGGCATCGGTCGCGTCCCCACCGACCTGACCTGCCAGGTACGTGTCGGCGGCTACGGCGGCGCCGAAGGCCTGGCGCAATTCATTCGCGCCGAGGGCATCGACCTGCTATTGGACGCAACCCACCCCTACGCCGCGCAAATCAGCTACAACGCCGCCCGTGCCGCCCGCGCCTGCGCCATCCCCTGCTGGGCCCTGCGCCGTCCGGCCTGGCGCCCACGGGCCGGCGATGACTGGCGCGAAGTGGCCGACTGGGCCGAACTGATCCAGGCCTTGCAGCCTTTTCGCCGCCCCTTGTTCACGCTGGGCCGGGAGCCGCTGCAGCATCTGCATGAAATCCCCGCCGAACAGTTCTGGACGCTGCGAGCACTGGACGTTTACCCCGGCAACGGACGCTGCGAAGTCATCGGCGCCCGTGGGCCGTTTCACATTGACGGTGAACGCGAACTGTTCGAACGGCGACGAATCGATGTGCTGGTCAGCAAGAACAGCGGCAGCACGGCCACCGAGCCGAAGCTGGAGGTGGCCCGGGAGCGGGGGGTGCCGGTGCTGGTGTTGAAGCGGCCGGTGTTGGCGGGGGTGGATCGGGAGTTTTGGACGCTTGAAGCAACACTTGAGGCGTTGGCGCTTCCGAACGGATGAGACAAGATCGCTGCCTTGCATGAACAGTAACCTATTTGTTACCTTCAGGGCCGCGCATGATCAAACTCGAAGAATATTTGCAAGACAACGACACTAGCCCTTTCAAGCGTTGGTTTTCCAGCCTGGACGCCCAAGCGGCCTTCAAGGTCTCTAACGCATTGATGCGCCTGGAGCTGGGCAACACGTCAAATATCAAGTGGTTCGACGGATTGGGCGAGTTCCGTATCAACTGGGGTCCAGGTTATCGGATTTACCTGATCCAAGAAGGAAAGCGCCTGATCATCCTGTTTGGCGGGGGTGACAAGTCCAGTCAGAAAAAAGACGTCAAGCAGGCGAAAACGCTTGTTGCCGAATTCCAGGTCCGAAAAAAAGCAGAAAGGCACACGAGGTAACGCAATGGCTCTCACACGCAGCTACAAACATACAATTGCCGAACGCGCCCAGCGAGATCCTGAGTTTGCCCAGATCCTGCTGGACGAGGCCGCAACCTTGTTTTTAAACGGAGAACCCGAGATGGCGAGGATGATTCTTCGCGATCTTGTTAACGCCACCGTGGGATTCGAAGAACTGGCAAAGGAAACGTCCAGACCCAGTAAAAGCCTGCACCGGATGCTTTCAGCCAAAGGTAATCCAAGCATGGATAACCTGGCCGCGATATTTGCGGTCATCCGTACCACTTTGGGAGTCGACATGCAGGTACATGCCGTACCGGCGCATTGAGACTGCCCGAACGGGAGGCATCGGGTGTGTCCCAAACCAGAAGCAAGACTACTTATCTAAAAAGCACCCATTTGAAAATCCATTGCTACTGTTAACACCAGCCCTGCGACCCTACACCGCACGTGGCCTTTTTACTTCTGGACACCGATCAGGCTAAATACCGCCACCTGATCGCCCAACCGAGCGGATTGCCCCATGTCCCGACAACGGCTTGCATTTGCCTGGATCGCCTGCTTCGCAGTGCTGTTCAACATGCTTGCCATGCCGCTTTCCAATAGCGCCGGTGCAGCCGCCAGTACGCCAGCGGAACAAATGCTGTGGGGCAGTTTCTGCTCATCCAGCGGCACGAAGATGCTGGCGGTTTCCCTCGGCAAGCTGGAACAAGGCACGCCACAGAAAGACAATCACTCGACGATGCAGCATTGCTGGTGCTGCTCAGGCCCGGCACCGCTGATGGCGCTCGCCGGGCACGCCCCGCAGTTGTATCTGGACGCACAACGGGCCGATCGCGGTACGGCCCACGCAAAGCTCGACAGCCCGACCCCGCGCCAGCAATGGCCCAGCCTCAATCCCCGTGCTTCGCCTCTGGCCTGATTCTTCCCGCATGAAACTGCGTCCTGAATCGTTCCGGAGAATTGCCATGTTGAACAGACTCATCCTGCTGGCCGCCCTGCTGCTCCCGGTTGGCTTCGCCCAGGCTCACCAGTACAAGGCCGCCGAGCTTGAGATCGCCCACCCGTGGTCCCAGGAGTTGCCGCCCAACGCGCCAACCGTGGCCGCGTACTTCGTGATTCACAACGGCGGCGCCACCGCCGACAAACTGCTCGGCGTCGACTCGCCGATTGCCGGCAAGGCCGAGCTCCATGAGCATGTGATGCAAAACGACCTGATGAAAATGCAAGCGGTGCCCGTCGTCGCCATCGCCCCCGGTGCGACCGTCACCTTCGCGCCGATGGCCTATCACGTGATGTTGCTGGACCTGAAGGACCGCAGCTTGCTCAGCGACGGCAAACGTTTCCCCATGACCCTGCATTTCGAAAAGGCCGGGGACGTGACGGTGGATGTCGCGGTGCAGAAAAAAGCACCCGACGGCACCAAGACACACCAGCACGCCCAGTAGACGTAGCCGCCCATGCAACCTCGTCGCGCCAGCCCGTCCAGGCACCGCCGTCAGCCCATGAGCCTGACACGCGGCAGTTGGATCAGCCTGTTCGCCATGCTGATGATCTTTATCGGACCACTGGTTTCCCAGTTGATGCCGATGGATCAGCGCATGTCCATGCCTGTGTCCATGAGCATGGATATGGATATGAGCATGGACATGCCGGCGCAAGAACACTGCGCGCCCCAGAGCGAACACCACGCGTTATGGGAAAAATGCGGTTATTGCAGCCTGCTGTTCAACTGCCCGGCGCTGCCCGGCGGCCACACATTCGCCGTCTTCGACACCCCTCCCAGCCACACCTACACCAGCCCTTCCCCGCGCCTGGGTCATGCCCGGACGGCGTTCTTTCCGGGCGCCCGCACCCGCGCACCGCCACTCGACGCGTAAGCCCGCACCTGCTCACCCGGTCGCAAAGGACAGCCCAACGCTGCCCTGGACACGGATGAGTGCCTGACATCTGGGTCGAAGCAAACATAAAACCCGTGGGAGCGAGCCTGCTCGCGAAAGCTTTCGCGAGCAGGCTCGCTCCCACAGAGGTTGCATCGCTCAGCCGATATTTGAAGAACCGAATTTGCCCTGCGGAGCGCTTTGCAATGAGCCAACCGAAACCCAATTTCTACAACCTGGCCTGGCGCTGGCATTTTTATGCCGGGCTGTTCGTGGCGCCGTTCATGGTGATGCTGGCCCTGACCGGGATCATCTACCTGTTCAAGCCGCAACTCGATCCATTGATGTACGGCAACCTGCTGAACGTACCGGCCGGGCATCACACCCTGGCGGCGGACGACCTGCTCAAGCAGGTCCGCCAGGCCTACCCCGAAGGCCAGGTCAAACAGTACCTGCCGCCGATCAACGCCGAGCGCAGCGCGCAATTCGTGGTGATCGACAAGGGTCGGGAGCTGAATGTGTTCATCGACCCGTACCACGGCGACGTGCTCGGCGAGCAGGACGCGAAAGACAACCTGCAAGCCATGGCCCGGGCGATTCACGGTGAATTGCTGATCGGCACCGTCGGTGACCGGCTGGTGGAAATGGCTGCCGGTTGGGGCGTGGTGCTGGTGGTTTCCGGATTGTACCTGTGGTGGCCGCGCGGGCAATCCTCGGCCGGTGTGCTGTGGCCGCGCTGGAGCGCTCGCGGTCGGGTGTTCTGGCGCGACTTGCACATCGTTGTCGGTTTCTGGGGCGCGGCGTTCCTGTTGGTGATGCTGCTCAGCGGCATGACCTGGACCGGCTTCTGGGGCAAGCAGTACGCGGACCTGTGGAACCGCTTTCCGGCGGCGATGTGGAACGACGTACCGAAGTCCGACATCGAGGCCGGCAGCCTCAACAATGCCCATCGCCAGACCGTGCCCTGGGCGGTAGAGAACACGCCAATGCCGATGTCCGGCGACCACGCCGAACACATGGCCCACGGCGGCATGCACGAAGGCCCCGCCGCGCCGACCGTCAGTTTGCAAGCGGTGCAGGACATCGCCACCGAGCGCAAGGTCGAGCCCGGCTACAGCATCACCCTGCCAACGACCGCCTCGGGCGTATTCACCATCGCCGTGTTTGCCGATGACCCGCGCAACGACGCGACCTTGCACGTGGACCAGTACACCGGAAAAGTCCTGGCCGACGTGCGCTGGGAGCACTACAACCTCGTTGCCCGCGCCACTGAAACCGGGGTGATGCTGCACGAAGGCAAGATGTTCGGTCCGGTGAACCAGATCATCGTCCTGCTGATCTGCCTGATGATCCTGCTCAGCGCCGTGAGCGGAATGGTGATCTGGTGGAAACGCCGGCCCCAGGGCAAGTTCGGCGTGCCGCCACTGCGCCACGACCTGCCGACGTGGAAGACCGGTGTGTTCATCATGTTGGCCCTGGCGGTGGTGTTCCCGTTGGTGGGGGCGTCGCTGGTGGTGGTGTGGCTGTTGGACCGGCTTGTTACCCGGTTCAATCGCCAGCCTGAGGCCGCTTCATCTTCAAGCTGAGAATTGCGCGTTAACGGAAAGCGGCGCGAAAGCTCTACAATCGCGCCCGCCTTCCAAACCTAAACACCATCCCTGTGGGAGCGAGCTTGCTCGCGATGGCGGCAGTACTTCAACAATGATGCAAGCTGAACCACCGCTATCGCGAGCAAGCTCGCTCCCACAAGGGACCCGCGCGCCGCCCATGATTCGAGTAAATGCATGACCTCGCTAACCCTCTCCCACCTCGCCTGGACCCCGCTGGGCCATGGCCACTGCCATCACCAGTTCCAACTGCGTGATGCCACGTTGCAGGTGGCGACCGGGGAGTTTGTCGGGTTGATCGGGCCCAACGGCAGCGGCAAGACCAGCCTGTTGCGCTGCGCCTACCGCTTCAGCCGGCCAGAAAGCGGTGAGGTCAGACTCGAACACCACAACGTCTGGAAACAGCCCTCGCGCTGGTGCGCCCAACGCATCGCCGTGGTGCTGCAAGAGTTTCCCGACGCCTTCGGCCTGACGGTGGATGAGGTGGTCGCGATGGGGCGCACGCCGCACAAGGGTCTGTTCGATGGTGACAATCAGGAAGATCGCCGACTGGTGCTCCAGGCATTGGAGTCGGCCGGGCTTGCAGGCTTTGGCGACCATGCATTCGCCACGCTCTCGGGCGGTGAGAAGCAACGGGTGATCCTCGCACGCGCCCTGGCCCAGCAGCCGCAGTTGCTGATCCTCGACGAACCGACCAATCACCTCGACCCGCGCTATCAATTGCAGTTGCTGCAACTGATCAAGGGCCTGGGCATCGGCACCCTCGCCAGCATTCATGACCTGAACCTTGCCGCCGCGTTCTGCGACCGCCTGTACGTGATCGAACACGGGCGCATCGTCGCCAGCGGCACGCCCAGGGACGTCCTCACTGTCGACCTGTTGCGCGAAGTGTTCGGCGTCGCGGCCCTGGTGGACGAACACCCGCTGGCCGGCTACCCACGAATCACCTGGATAACCCAACCATGATCCTGCGTCCCCTGCTGTTGCTTCCGTTATTGCTGGCAAGTTTGCATGTCCAGGCCGAGGCCAGCCGCTACCCGCTGACGATCCAGAGCTGCAACCGCCAAGTGGTGTTCAACGAGGCCCCTCGGCACGCCCTCAGCCATGACATCAACATGACCCAGATGATGCTGGCCCTGGGGCTAAAGCCACGCATGGTTGGCTACAGCGGCATCAGCGGCTGGAAATCGGTGACGCCGGACATGGCCAAGATCCTCGATGGCCTGCCGGAGCTGGCCGCCAAATATCCCTCGGTGGAAACCCTGCTCGACGCCAACGTCGATTTCTTCTTCGCCGGTTGGGACTACGGCATGCGCGTCGGCGGCGACCTGACTCCGCAGACCCTGCAACCGCTGGGCATCAACGTCTACGAACTGACCGAGTCCTGCGCGTTCGTGATGAAACGCCCGGCGGCCTCGCTGGAGGACACCTACAACGACCTGCGCAACCTTGGGAAAATCTTCGACGTGCAGGATCGCGCCAACGCGCTGATCGCCACGATGCAGGCCCAGGTGGCCGAAGTGCGCAAGCACCTGCCAACCCGACAACCGCGGGTATTCCTGTATGACAGCGGCGAAGACCGGGCCATGACCTCCGGCCGCCTGGGCATGCCCGAGGCCCTGATCGACGCGGCCGGCGGGCGCAACATTCTGGATGACGTGGATACCAGTTGGACCCGCGTCAACTGGGAGAACGTGGTAGAGCGCAATCCCCAGGTCATCGTGATCGTCGATTACGGCGAAGTCAGTGCCGAGCAGAAACAGCAATTCCTGTTGAACAACCCGGCCCTGCAATCAGTCGATGCGATCAAGCACCGGCGCTTCGTCGTGATCCCTTACGTGCAGGCCACGCCGGGTATCGATAACGTGCTGGCGGTGCAAACCCTGGCGCGGGGTTTCCACGGCCAATGAACGATCGTCGCTATGGTGCACTGCTGCTACTGCTCGGCGCGCTGCTACTGGTGTCGTGCGTGGTGTCGCTGGGTTTCGGGCCGGCACGGATTCCAGTGGCGGTGGTCTGGGATCTGCTGCTGCACAAGGCCTTCGGTGTCGGCGAGGTGCATTGGACAGCCGGCCAGGAGCATATCGTCTGGCTGATCCGCGTCCCGCGCCTGCTGCTCGGGGCGCTGGTAGGCGCAGGGTTGGCGTTGATCGGCGCGGTGCTGCAAGCGGTGACACGCAACCCGCTGGCCGATCCGCACCTGCTTGGCGTCACCTCCGGCGCCACCCTCGGGGCGGTCATCGTGGTGTTGCATGTCGGCGAGATCATCGGCGTGCTGACCCTGCCGCTGGCCGCCTTCATCGGCGCGCTGTCGAGTATGTTGCTGGTGCTGGCCATCGCTGCCCGCCAGGGCCGCCTGGAGAGCGATCGCCTGCTGCTCTGCGGCGTAGCGGTGTCGTTCGTGATGATGGCGGCGGCCAACCTGCTGCTGTTCCTCGGTGACCATCGCGCCAGTTCGGCGGTGATGTTCTGGATGCTCGGCGGCCTGGGCCTGGCACGCTGGGAACTGCTCGCGGTGCCAGCCGCCAGTGTATTGCTGGGGCTGGTGTTGCTGCTGGGCATGGCCCGGCCGTTGAACGCGCTGATGGCCGGGGAGCAGACCGCCGTGACCCTGGGGCTGAACGCGGCAAAGGTGCGATTATGGATCTTCCTGATTGCGTCGCTGATGACCGGCGTACTGGTGTCCATCAGCGGCTCGATCGGTTTTGTCGGGCTGATGGTGCCCCACATCGCGCGACGCCTGGTGGGCGCCGAGCATCGTCGGCTGCTGCCGGCCTGCGTGCTGCTGGGCAGCCTGTTCCTGGTATGGGTGGACGTGGCGGCTCGCACGCTGATCGCGCCGGAGGATTTGCCGATCGGGGTCGCTACAGCCGCTATCGGTGGGCTGTTCTTTATTGGTCTGATGCGCCGTCGCTGAAAAGATGCTTCCTCTTGTACACGCCGAATAGCTCGGTACCAAGGCCGCCATTTCGAAAATGCTCCAGCTCCGCTCGAACCATATCAATGACCAACGCCCGGTCCTCGGCCTTTGCAAGATTAAAATTTCCACTGTAGGCGAGATTGACCATTCGCCAGAGGAAGCAGTTGGTACGGTAAACATCTACCGGCTTGAGCCAACGTTCGAGGAGCGCGGTAATTTCCTCACTTCGAATACCCTCGAAGCACCCGATCGAGTGGTCCTTGTCTGGAATGACAGCATCGACAACCCGGGTGTCGGCGTTCAGCCGGTAGCGTGCCGGCAATGCCGAGAACGCGGCATCAGCCGCAATTATTGCCTCAGGCCACAAGCGATTGCCATTGCGCCCCACGGCCTCACCCACACTCCAGAACTCGCCATCGTTTTTCAAACTATGGGAGATAAAGAGCATCACTTTTTCCAGCTCGATCAAATGGTGCAATGCCGAGACGCAGATAATAACGTCCCACTGCTCACCGGTAGGCACCAGGTTATTCGCATCGGCCACGATCAGATCGAGGCCGACCCCTGAAGAAAACTGCTTCGCCGCGATGTGAAGCAGGTCTTCATTGATATCCAGCAGTGACCATTCCACGCCTTCCGGAACAGCGGCCGACAGACCTGCTTCTATCCGCGCGGCACCACTGCAGATCGACAGGACTTTTATTGCACCGTGATCCCTGACTTTCCGACGTAGCCTTGCTTGAAAGTCGGGCGGCGTTTGCGGGACGTTCGCCCTCAGCATACGAGTGGCATAGGAGTAGGCGACCTCTCCTTCAAACGGTTCCAGAATCACCATCTCGGACTGGGCACCCTGCCCTTGCGCTGGAGCCAGTCCATTCAATCGGCGAACGTTGCGAGCTACGCCCATGGCCGCTTCACTCTGTCGCTCCTGAACGCTCGAGTAAAACTCGTTCCGGTAGACGCTACTGAAGTGTGCTATCTCGTTTTTCACGCGCATCTGATGGTGTGTTTTCGCCAGGAGAAGCTTCATCACTCCTTCCCTGGCAACGCACAAGTCAGCTATCGCCAACCAGTCGGCTGTAGGGTCATTTTTGGCCCCTGGCCCGCACGTTACCAAGAGACGGCCACGTTTCCCCGCCAACCAAGCCAGATCCAGATCGACCGACCGCCATTCCGACGGCGTAGATCCTCCGCAAATATGAAAGATCCCGAGTGGGAATTTGGTTTGACCTGGATCATCGACAAAAACAACTGAACACGTGAGCCCGTCGACACTGATGCCTGGCAGCGCTGCCGAAAAACGAATGTAGAGTCTGGAATCGGAAAACACATCCAGCTGGCTACTTCGCAGATGTTCCCCGGCGGTGAGAATCAGCGAATATCTCGCTTCTCGCAAATGCGTCACGTGCATCCATTGCGGATGCCCGGCCGGTTTGACTTCAGGCAACACGGCGAATGCTGCCGTCTCGTCGAGAAGAAAATAACTTGCAGCGCCAGAGTCAGTATTCAAACGGCTTTCCTTACTTCGCAATGGCAGAAGAGTCAGCATAGTCGGGCGGGCGATAATTTCACCTTGGGTCAACCTCATCCGCGCCCCAATGCGGAGCGCCATCCTGCACCAGCATCAGCGATGTGGTCGCTGATGGTGCATCGTCACTTCCCTCTCTCGCCGTCGAGCCCGCATTTCAAAGCTTTCCCCCGACCGGGCACACCCCTTGCAAAAGCGCTTTAAGCGTTTGCATCTGCCATCCAGAAAAACATAAAGACCACGGAGATCGCACAATGAAGCGTCGTAGCTTGATCAAGGCTTTTACACTCTCGGCAAGCATTGCCGCGATGGGCATGGCCTGGACCGTCCAGGCCGCCGAGACCATCAAGGTCGGCATCCTGCATTCGTTGTCCGGGACCATGGCGATCTCCGAAACGTCCCTCAAGGACATGGCGTTGATGACCATTGACGAGATCAACGCCAAGGGTGGCGTGAACGGCAAGAAGCTTGAAGCGGTGGTCGTGGACCCGGCATCGAATTGGCCGCTGTTCGCTGAAAAGGGCCGCCAGTTGCTGACCCAGGACAAGGTCGCCGTGGTGTTCGGCTGCTGGACCTCGGTGTCGCGCAAATCCGTGTTGCCGGTGTTCGAAGAACTCAACGGCCTGCTGTTCTACCCAGTGCAGTACGAAGGCGAAGAGATGTCGCCGAACGTGTTCTACACCGGCGCAGCGCCAAACCAGCAGGCAATTCCGGCGGTGGAGTACCTGATGAGCGAAGAAGGCGGCAGCGCCAAGCGCTACTTCCTGCTGGGCACCGACTACGTCTACCCGCGCACCACCAACAAGATCCTGCGTTCGTTCCTGCATTCCAAAGGCGTGGCGGACAAGGATATCGAAGAGGTCTACACCCCGTTCGGCCACAGCGATTACCAGACCATCGTCGCCAACATCAAGAAATTCTCTGCCGGCGGCAAGACAGCCGTCATCTCCACGGTCAATGGCGATTCCAACGTACCGTTTTATAAAGAGCTGGCGAACCAGGGCTTGAAAGCCACCGATGTACCGGTCGTGGCCTTCTCGGTGGGCGAAGAGGAGCTGCGCGGCATCGACACCAAACCGCTGGTGGGTAACCTGGCGGCGTGGAACTACTTCGAATCCGTGGATAACCCGGCGAACAAGAAGTTCGTCGATTCGTGGAAAGCCTACGCCAAGGCCAAGAACCTGCCGGGCGCCGACAAAGCGGTAACCAACGACCCGATGGAAGCCACCTACGTCGGCATCCACATGTGGGCGCAAGCGGTGGAAAAAGCCAAGTCCACCGATGTCGACAAAGTCCGCGAAGCCCTGGCCGGCCAGACCTTCGCCGCGCCGTCTGGCTACACCCTGACCATGGACAAGACCAACCATCACCTGCACAAGCCGGTGATGATCGGCGAGATCCAGGCCGACGGTCAGTTCAACGTGGTCTGGCAGACCGAAGGGCCGATCCGCGCGCAACCGTGGAGCCCGTTCATCGCCGGCAACGACAAGAAGCCTGACTATGCGGTGAAGAGCAACTGAGCCCATGGGTGTCGGCCCTGAATCTAGGGGTCAACACCCATCCCTTGTGGGAGCGAGCCTGCTCGCGAATACGGAGGGTCAGCCAGCACTCATGTCGCTGATACACCGCATTCGTCGGATCGCCGCCCGGAGCAGGCTCGCTCCCACAGAGAAAGAAGTTCGCGCAAGGCCTAGCATATGCCCACCGTCCTCCACCGCTTGATCCTCGCCATCGCACTGTTACTGCCGATGGCCTCATACGCCGGCGAAGCCGAAGACTTCGTCGCCGCCAACCCGACCCAGCAGGCCAAGTTCCTGGAAGCCTGGGCCGCGCAGCCCGACCCGGCACGCGTCGAATTGATCAATGCCCTGCAGCAAGGCCAATTGACCATCGACGGCCAGCCAAAGACCCTGCGCCTGAACAACCGCTTGCGAGGGCTGATCGAAACCGCTCTCGCCAGCCACCAGCTACTCGCCGCGGACGCCCGTGTGCGCCTGGCCGCCGCGCAGCAATTGCAAAAAAGTGCCCGCCCCGCGCAACTGGCGTTCCTTGATCGGCAACTGGCCGGCGAGCAGGACGAAGACGTGCATGCCGCCCTGAGCCTGGCCCTGGCGAACCTGCAACTGGTGGATGCCAATCCTGCCGTGCGCCTGGCCGCCGTCCGCCTGTTGGGGGAAACCGGCGACCCGCTGGCCCGCACCCGCCTGGAAACTCTGCTCGAACCCGGCGTCGAAACCGATGCCGCCGTGCGCACCGCCGCTGAAACCAGCCTCGGCCAGGTCAAGCGCAAACTGCTTATCGGCGAGTTGCTGGGCCAGGCCTTCAGCGGCATGTCCCTGGGCTCGATCCTGCTGCTCGCCGCCCTCGGCCTGGCAATCACCTTCGGCCTGCTCGGGGTGATCAACATGGCCCACGGCGAGATGCTGATGCTCGGCGCCTACTCCACGTATGTGGTGCAGATGCTGTTCCAGCGCTTCGCCCCGAACGCCATCGAGTTCTACCCGCTGATCGCCCTGCCGGTGGCGTTTTTCATCACCGCGGCCATCGGCATGGCCCTGGAGCGCACGGTGATCCGCCACCTCTACGGGCGCCCGCTGGAAACCCTGCTCGCTACCTGGGGCATCAGCCTGATGCTGATTCAGCTGGTGCGCCTGGTGTTCGGCGCGCAGAACGTCGAAGTCGCCAACCCGGCCTGGCTCTCGGGTGGGATCCAGGTGCTGCCGAACCTGGTGCTGCCGTACAACCGCATCGTGATCATCGCCTTCGCGCTGTTCGTGGTGGTCCTGACCTGGCTGTTGCTGAACAAGACGCGCCTGGGCCTGAACGTGCGCGCCGTGACCCAGAACCGCAACATGGCCGCCTGCTGCGGCGTGCCCACCGGGCGGGTCGACATGCTCGCTTTCGGCCTCGGCTCGGGCATCGCCGGGCTCGGCGGCGTGGCTTTGAGCCAGATCGGCAACGTCGGCCCGGACCTGGGCCAGAGCTACATCATCGACTCGTTCCTGGTGGTTGTACTCGGCGGCGTCGGCCAACTGGCCGGCAGCGTGTTCGCCGCGTTCGGCCTGGGCATCGCCAACAAGATCCTCGAACCGCAGATCGGCGCCGTGCTCGGCAAGATCCTGATCCTTGCGCTGATCATTCTGTTCATCCAGAAGCGTCCGCAAGGTCTCTTCGCGCTTAAAGGACGGGTAATCGACTGATGAACCAGCCCCTGATGCTCACGGCCACACAAAAGGCCGGTCCCAAACTCACCGTTGCCGTCGGCGCGGTGATCCTCGCCGTGCTGCTGAGCCTGCCGTTGCTGTCGTTGCTGGCGGCGGACAATCCGCTGCACATCTCGGCCTACACGCTGACCCTGGTGGGCAAGATCCTCTGCTATGCCATCGTCGCCCTGGCGCTGGACCTGGTCTGGGGCTACGCCGGCCTGCTCTCCCTCGGCCACGGCCTGTTCTTCGCCCTGGGCGGCTACGCCATGGGCATGTACCTGATGCGCCAGGCCGCCGGTGACGGCCTTCCGGCATTCATGACGTTTTTGTCGTGGACCGAACTGCCCTGGTACTGGGCCGGGACCGACAGTTTCCTCTGGGC
The DNA here is from genome assembly GCF_051131995.1 of Pseudomonas sp. Z1-29. Lineage (NCBI taxonomy): Bacteria > Pseudomonadati > Pseudomonadota > Gammaproteobacteria > Pseudomonadales > Pseudomonadaceae > Pseudomonas > Pseudomonas sp. Z1-29. The sequence goes on from NZ_CP071645.1 coordinate 5,377,616, forward strand.
GCTGTGCCTGGTGGTGCTGGCACCGGGTTTGCTGGCACTGGTTTTCGGCTTCTTCGCGTTTCGCTCGCGGATCAAGGGCGTGTATTTCTCGATCATGACCCAGGCCCTTACCTTCGCCGGGATGCTGCTGTTTTTCCGCAACGAGACGGGTTTTGGCGGCAATAACGGCTTCACCAATTTCCGTTCGATCCTGGGCTTTGGCATCACCGAGCCGGGCACCCGCGCGGTGCTGTTTTTTGCCACGGTGCTGTTGCTGGTGGCGAGCCTGTTCATCGGTTGGCGCCTGGCCCGCAGCAAGTTCGGACGGGTGCTGACGGCCCTGCGCGATGCGGAAAACCGCCTGATGTTCTGCGGCTACGATCCCCGTGGTTTCAAGCTGTTCGTCTGGGTGCTGAGCGCAGTGTTGTGCGGCCTGGCGGGGGCGCTGTACGTGCCGCAGGTGGGCATTATCAACCCCAGCGAAATGTCGCCAACCAACTCAATCGAAGCTGCCGTGTGGGTGGCCCTTGGCGGGCGCGGCACGCTAATCGGACCGCTGCTGGGCGCTGGCGTGGTCAATGGCATGAAGAGCTGGTTCACCGTGGCGTTTCCTGAGTACTGGCTGTTCTTCCTCGGCGCGTTGTTCATTGTCGTGACGCTGTATCTGCCCAAGGGCGTGATCGGCTTGCTGAAGAAAAGGGGCGAATGATGCGAATCACACCCACGGCGGACTTCATGCTCGAACCGATTATCGAGCCCCCTGTCGATGCCAATCGGGACCAAGGCAGCAGCCGCGATGCGATCGGCCTCGGCCAAGCCGCTGGCGTGGGCCTGGACACCCGCCACGGCACCATCCTGACCCTGGAAGACATCAGCGTCAGCTTCGACGGCTTCAAGGCGCTCAACGATCTGAACCTGTACATCGGCGTCGGCGAATTGCGCTGCATCATCGGCCCCAACGGTGCCGGCAAGACCACCTTGATGGACGTCATTACCGGCAAGACCCGACCCAGCCACGGCAAGGCCTGGTTTGGCGAAACCCTGGACCTGACCAGCATGAGCGAAGTGCAGATTGCCCAGGCCGGTATCGGCCGCAAGTTCCAGAAGCCGACGGTGTTCGAAGCCCTGAGCGTGTTCGAAAATCTGGAGCTGGCGCTCAAGACCGACAAATCGGTATGGGCCAGCCTGCGGGCGAAACTGACCGGCGAGCAACATGACCGTATCGGCGAAGTGCTCGAAACCATCCGCCTCACCGCCTCGGTCAATCGCGCCGCCGGGTTGCTGTCTCACGGGCAGAAGCAATTTCTCGAGATCGGCATGCTGCTGGTCCAGGACCCGCAACTGCTGCTGCTCGACGAACCGGTGGCGGGCATGACCGACGCCGAAACCGACTTCACCGCCGAGCTGTTCAAGTCCCTGGCCGGCAAACATTCGCTGATGGTGGTGGAACACGACATGGGCTTCGTCGGCGCGATCGCTGATCACGTCACCGTGCTGCACCAGGGCAGTGTGCTGGCCGAAGGGTCGCTGGGGCAGGTGCAGGCCGATGAGCGGGTGATCGAGGTGTATCTCGGTCGATGAGGCGATAGAAGTTGCTTTCCTGTGGGAGCGAGCCTGCTCGCGAAGCAACGGAACATTCAACACGAATATCGACTGACACATCGCTTTCGCGAGCAGGCTCGCTCCCACAGGGGGCATAAGGGGATTCAAACAATGCTGCAAGTCGACAAGCTGCACCAGTACTACGGCGGTAGCCACATCCTGCGGGGCCTGTCGTTCGACGTGAAGGTCGGCGAGGTGACGTGCCTGCTGGGCCGCAACGGTGTGGGCAAGACCACCCTGCTCAAATGCCTGATGGGCCTGCTGCCGGCCAAGGAAGGCGTGGTGAACTGGGAAGGCAAGGCCATCACCACCTTCAAGCCGCACCAGCGGGTGCATGCCGGCATCGCTTACGTGCCCCAGGGCCGGGAGATTTTCGCTCGGCTGACGGTGGAAGAAAACCTGCTGATGGGCCTGTCGCGTTTTCCCGGTTCCGAAGCCAAGGAGGTGCCGGCCTTTATCTATGAACTGTTCCCGGTGCTGCTACAGATGAAACAACGCCGCGGCGGTGACCTGTCTGGTGGCCAGCAACAGCAGCTCGCCATTGGCCGGGCCCTGGCCAGCCGTCCGCGCCTGCTGATTCTCGACGAGCCCACCGAAGGCATCCAGCCGTCGGTGATCAAGGAGATTGGCGCGGTCATCAAGAAACTCGCGGCGCGGGGCGACATGGCGATCTTGCTGGTGGAGCAGTTCTACGACTTCGCCGCCGAGCTGGCCGATCAGTACCTGGTGATGTCCCGGGGCGAAATTGTCCAGCAGGGTCGCGGCGAAAATATGGAGGCAGAGGGTGTGCGCGGGCTGGTAACGATCTAGTCTTGGCGTCCCGACGATAATCAGAAAATCATGAATCTACCTGTATCGCCCTCCGCCCTGTTCACCCCCAGCTGGCATGCCGAGCTGGACTTGGGCTATGCCCGATTCGGCGACTGCACGCGTCCGGTCCAGCGTCGCCACAAAGGTCCGCTGCGGGTGCAGAAACACCTGTACGCCGAAGGTCCCGAAGTCTGCCAGCACATCATCGTCCACCCGCCCGGCGGGATTGCCGGCGGTGATCGGCTGGACATCTCGGCTCACGTCGGCCCCGGTGCCTGGGCGCAACTGACCAGCCCCGGCGCGGCCAAGTGGTACCGCGCGGCCGGCCCGGCGTACCAGCAACTGAAACTGAGCGTGGCTGGCGGTGCGACCCTGGAATGGCTGCCTCAGGAAACCATCGTGTTCAGCGCGGCCCAGGCCGAACTCAGCACCTGCATCGATCTGCAGGGCGACGCCCGGCTGTTCTACTGGGACATGGTTGCCCTCGGCCGACCGGCCAGCGGCGAACGCTTCGACCTCGGCCACTTTCAATCGCGGCTGGACATTCGCCGCGACGGCCAGTTGTTGTGGCATGAACGCCAGCGCATTGTCGGCGGTGACGGCTTGCTCGATTCCCCCATCGGGCTGGGCGGTGATCCGGTGTTTGCGACGTTGCTGGTAACCGGCGAGATCGACAGCGAGCTGCTGGAGCGCTGCCGATCCCTCGGCCATGCCGTGCGCGGCGACCTGACCCAGTTGCCCGGCCTGGTCGTCGCCCGCTGCCTGGCGAGCGAGGCATTACTGGCGCGCGGGTGGCTGATTGAATTATGGCGCTTGCTCAGGCCCGCATTGCTCGGACGAGAGGCCATTCCACCGAGAATCTGGAGTACCTGAATTTGCTTTTACCTGTGGGAGCGAGCTTGCTCGCGATAGCGGTGTATCAGCCAACCATTATGTTGAATGTTCGATTGCCATCGCGAGCAAGCTCGCTCCCACAAGGGATCGGTGTTTACTGCGAAAAAAATTATCTGCCCTTACTGGACTGCACATGGACCTGACCCCACGCGAAAAAGACAAGCTGCTGATCTTCACCGCCGGCCTCGTCGCCGAGCGGCGCCTGGCTCGTGGCCTGAAGCTCAACTATCCGGAAGCCATGGCCTACATTTCCGCCGCGCTGCTGGAAGGCGCTCGTGACGGCCAGACCGTGGCCGAGCTGATGCACTACGGCACAACGCTGCTGAGCCGCGAGCAGGTGATGGAAGGCATTCCGGAAATGATCCCCGAGATCCAGGTCGAGGCGACATTCCCCGACGGCACCAAACTGGTCACCGTCCACCAGCCCATCGCCTGAGGTCGCGGCATGACTTATCAGATTCGTGACGCCCGCCCTGCCGACCTGCCGGCGATCCGTGACATCTACAACGATGCGGTCCTCAACACCACGGCGATCTGGAACGAACAGGCTGTGGACCTGGGCAATCGCCAGGCCTGGTTCAGCGCCCGGCAAACCCAGGGTTATCCGGTGCTGGTGATCAGCGACGCCGAAGATGACGTGCTCGGCTACGCTTCATTCGGCGACTGGCGGCCGTTCGACGGTTTCCGCCACACCGTGGAGCATTCGGTGTACGTACGCAGCGATCAACGTGGCAATGGGCTCGGCCCGTTGCTGATGGGTGCGCTGATCGAGCGCGCCAGGGTTGGCGGCAAACACGTGATGGTTGCAGCCATCGAGAGCGGCAACGCGGCGTCGATTCGCCTGCACGAGCGGGCCGGTTTTGCCATCACCGGGCAGATGCCCCAGGTGGGCACCAAGTTTGGTCGCTGGCTGGACCTGACCTTCATGCAGTTGGTCCTCAATCCCGGGGCGCCACCGCCCACCATCGACAAGGAGTGATACCGATGAACGCCGCCCAGTTGCGCCGAGTCCACGCTGAAAGCTTCGCGCATTACCGCCAGGGCTTGATTGATCTGCTGCTCGACGCCGTGGGCTATGGCGCCAGCGTGGGGTTCATGGCTGACCTCGATGCCGTCCAGGCCCGCGCCTATTTCGATGAGGTCCAGGCCAGCCTCAACCAGGGCCATCTGCTGCTGTGGGTGGTGGTCAAGGACGAGCAGGTGCAAGCCAGCGTCCAGCTCGCGCTGTGCCAGAAGCCCAACGGCCTCAACCGCGCCGAAGTGCAAAAGCTGCTGGTGCGCGGCGATGCCCGCCGCCGCGGCCTCGGCCAGCAGTTGATGAATGCCTTGGAGCTCGGTGCGCGCCAGCACCAGCGCGGCCTGCTGTACCTCGACACCGAGGCCGGTTCCGAAGCCGAGGCGTTCTACCGCGCCATGGGCTACACCCGCGTCGGCGAACTGCCCGACTACTGCCAGAGCCCGGACGGGACCTACAGCCCGACCGCCATTTACTACAAGACTTTGGGGCAACCGCAATGATTCCAGGCCAGTACCAGGTCCAGCCCGGCGACATCGAGCTCAACGTCGGCCGCCGTACCCTCAAGCTGAACGTCGCCAACAGCGGCGATCGGCCGATCCAGGTCGGCTCGCACTTTCATTTTTTCGAAACCAACGATGCCCTGGCCTTCGACCGCGCCGCCAGCCGTGGCATGCGCCTGAACATCCCGGCCGGCACGGCGGTGCGCTTCGAACCGGGCCAGAGCCGCGAGGTGGAACTGGTGGACCTGGCCGGGCATCGGCGGGTGTTCGGGTTTGCCGGGCGGGTCATGGGCGATCTGGACTGAAGCGCCTTTGTGGCGAGGGAGCTTGCTCCCGCTCGGTTGCGCAGCAACCGCAAAAAAGCGAGGGCCACTACGTAGCCCAGCGGGAGCAAGCTCCCTCGCCACAATGGACTGCATACGACTTAAGAACCTCAAGGCGAGCACATGAAGATTTCGAGACAAGCCTACGCCGACATGTTCGGCCCCACCGTCGGCGACAAGGTTCGCCTGGCCGATACCGAGTTGTGGATCGAAGTGGAAAAGGACTTCACCACCTACGGCGAAGAAGTGAAGTTCGGCGGCGGCAAGGTGATTCGCGATGGCATGGGCCAGAGCCAACTGCTGGCCGCCGAGGTGGTCGACACGTTGATCACCAACGCACTGATCATTGACCACTGGGGCATCGTCAAGGCCGATGTCGGCCTCAAGGACGGGCGCATCGCGGCGATTGGCAAGGCCGGCAACCCGGACATCCAGCCCGACGTGACCATCGCCATCGGCGCGAGCACCGAAGTGATCGCCGGCGAAGGCATGATCCTCACCGCCGGCGGCATCGACACCCACATCCACTTCATCTGCCCGCAGCAGATCGAAGAAGCGCTGATGAGCGGTGTCACCACCATGATCGGCGGCGGCACGGGCCCGGCTACCGGGACCAACGCCACCACCTGCACCTCCGGGCCGTGGCACCTGGCGCGCATGCTCCAGGCCGCCGACGCGTTCCCGATGAACATCGGTTTCACCGGCAAGGGCAACGCCAGCCTGCCGGAGCCGTTGGTCGAGCAGGTCAAGGCCGGGGCCATCGGCCTGAAACTGCATGAAGACTGGGGCACCACCCCGGCGGCCATCGACAACTGCCTGAGCGTGGCCGACCAGTACGATGTGCAGGTGGCGATCCACACCGACACCCTCAACGAATCCGGCTTCGTCGAAACCACCCTGGCGGCGTTCAAGGGCCGCACCATCCACACCTACCACACCGAAGGTGCTGGTGGCGGTCATGCGCCGGACATCATCAAGGCCTGCGGTTTTCCTAACGTGTTGCCCAGCTCCACCAACCCGACCCGGCCGTTCACCCGCAACACCATCGACGAGCATCTCGACATGCTGATGGTCTGCCACCACCTGGACCCGAGCATAGCCGAAGACGTGGCCTTCGCCGAAAGCCGCATCCGCCGTGAAACCATCGCTGCCGAAGACATTCTCCATGACCTCGGCGCGTTCTCGATGATCAGCTCCGACAGCCAGGCCATGGGCCGCGTCGGCGAGGTTATCACCCGCACCTGGCAAACCGCCGACAAGATGAAAAAGCAGCGCGGCGCGCTGCCCGGCGATGGCGCCGGTAACGACAATTTCCGCATCAAGCGCTACATCGCCAAGTACACCATCAACCCGGCGATCACCCATGGCATCAGCCATGAGGTGGGCTCCATCGAAGTCGGCAAATGGGCCGACCTGGTGTTGTGGCGCCCGGCGTTCTTCGGCGTCAAACCGACCTTGATTCTCAAGGGCGGGGCGATTGCCGCCAGCCTGATGGGCGATGCCAACGCCTCGATTCCGACACCGCAACCGGTGCACTACCGGCCGATGTTCGCCAGCTACGGCGGCTCGCGACACGCCACCAGCCTGACCTTCATCAGCCAGGCCGCTGCCGAGGCGGGCCTGCCGGAGCAATTGGGCTTGAAGAAACGGATCGCCGTGGTGAAAGGTTGTCGCGATGTGCAGAAGACCGACCTGATCCACAACGACTACCTGCCAAGCATCGACGTCGACCCGCAAACCTATCAGGTCAAGGCCGATGGCGTGCTGTTGTGGTGTGAACCGGCGGATGTGCTGCCGATGGCGCAGCGGTATTTTCTGTTTTGAGCGGATAACTGGCCGAACGCAAACTCCGTGGCGAGGGAGCTTGCTCCCGCTGGTGTGCAAAGCAGCCCTCGCTTTTTGGCGGTTGCTGCGCAACCGAGCGGGAGCAAGCTCCCTCGCCACAAGGTTTTATGTCCGGGCCTGCCTCATTCGACCAACCGCCCCAGCCGCTGCTTGAGCATGCGGTTTTCGCTGCGCAGCTGCTGCACCTCTTCCAGCAGGTCCAGCGCCAGGGCGACGCCTTCCCATTCCAGCTCCAACTCGCGGCGCAGCTTCGCTGCACGCCGGGCCAGGACCAGTTCGTAATCAGTGAAACGCCAGTCCGTGGGGGCCGTGCCGTGAGGTTCGAGAATGCCGTGTTCGACGATTTCAATCACATGGACATCGGCCAACGCAGCAGCCTCACAGAATTCCATCAGGTTCAGTTCAATGATCGGGTTGTTCATGGTCTGCTTCTCCCAATGCTTCAACTGTCGAGTCTAGCCATGATCCTCGGTTCAGAAGTTCTCCCGTGGATCAAATGCGGCTTTCTTCGCCAGCTCCGCCCACAGCGCCTTGACCGATTCGTCGCTGGCCTTGGGCATCACGGCCTTGAGCTGCACGAACAGGTAACCGCGCTCGCCGGCCTTGTTGCGCAGGCCGTGGCCCTTGGCGCGCATGCGCTGGCCGTTCTGGCTGCCGGCCGGCACTTTGAGGTTGATCTTGCCGGTGAGGGTCGGCACCGCCACCTCGGTGCCCAACGCCAGTTCCCACGGCGCCAGGGGCAAAGTGATGATCAGGTCCTGGCCCTCGACATCGAACTTGGGGTGCGGGGCGAAACGAATGGTCAGGTACAAGTCGCCATTGGCGCCGCCACCGATGCCGGGCGCGCCCTGGCCCTTGAGGCGGATGCGCTCGCCATCGGTCACTCCCAGCGGGATCTTCACGTTCAGGCTTCTGCTGGCATTGCTCACATGCTGGCCCGCGGCGTTGTACTGCGGCACCTGGAAGCTGACCTTCTTCGATTCGTTCGACAGGGTCTCTTCCAGGAAGATCGGTAATTCCATTTCCACGTCTTGCCCCCGACGGCCGGCGCTGCGACCCGATTGTCCGCCACCGAAACCCGGCCCGCGATTGCCAAAGATCGAACTGAAGAAATCCGAGAAATCGCCAGTGTCCTGCCCGCCAAAACCACCACGGCTCTGCCACCCCGGCGGTCCCTGGAACGGCTGGCCGTGCTGGCCATAGCGGCGCAAGTCATCGTATTCGGCGCGTTTGTCCGCACTCTTCAGCGCTTCATACGCCTCTGAGACGTCCTTGAACTTTGTCTCCGCGTCTTTCTCTTTGCTTACATCCGGGTGGTATTTGCGCGCCAGTTTGCGATAGGCGGCCTTGATCGTGGCGTCGTCGGCCGTCGGCTCCACACCCAGGATCTTGTAATAGTCTTTGAAATCCATCTAAGCATCACCATCCGTTATCGATGTCGCACCGCCACGCACGGCATGCCCGGATGACCGGACAGCGGGTTGACCGGCCTCAAGATTGTGACCGGACGGTGCATCAGAAGTTTATCGGCAGCTGGCGGCGGATCTTGTACCGCCCTGTGCCACCAGACCCATGCCAGCAAGTTTGGGGGGCCGACGCGGTCTTTCAAGGCCGGGGTTTGCGAATTAGTGGACAACCGGCCTTCGAATCCGCGTCGCACTGGCATACACTGCGCGGCCGTTTTTACGACCGGAACTGAAAGACATGAAAAACCCATCCCCGGCGCGTGCCTGCGGTATCGACTTCGGCACGTCCAACTCCACCGTCGGCTGGCTGCGCCCCGGCATGGAAACGTTGATCGCGCTGGAGGACGACAAGATCACCTTGCCCTCGGTGGTCTTTTTCAATCTTGAGGAACGTCGCCCGGTCTACGGTCGCCTGGCACTGCACGAATACCTGGAAGGCTACGAAGGCCGGCTGATGCGCTCGCTAAAGAGCCTGCTGGGTTCCAAGCTGATCAAGCACGATACCAGCGTGCTCGGCACGGCAATGCCGTTCAAGGATCTGCTGGGGTTGTTCATCGGCCAGTTGAAGAAGCGTGCCGAAGCCACCGCCGGGCGGGAGTTCGAAGAAGTGGTGCTGGGGCGTCCGGTGTTTTTCGTTGATGACGATGAAATGGCCGACCAGGAAGCCGAGAACACTTTGGTGGACGTGGCGCGGGCCATCGGTTTCAAGGAAGTCTCCTTCCAGTACGAACCCATTGCGGCGGCATTCGATTATGAATCGACCATCAAAAAAGAAGAGCTGGTGCTGATCGTCGACATCGGCGGCGGTACTTCGGACTTCTCCCTGGTGCGCCTGTCTCCCGAGCGCCGCATGCACGACAACCGTCACGCCGACATCCTCGCCACCGGCGGCGTGCACATCGGCGGCACCGATTTCGACAAGCAGCTCAGCCTGCAAGGCCTGATGCCGCTGTTCGGCTACGGCAGCCGGATGAAAAGCGGCGCCTACATGCCCACCAGCCATCACATGAACCTGGCGACCTGGCACACCATCAACGCGGTGTATTCGCAAAAGTCCACGTTGGCCCTGGGCAGCATGCGCTACGACATCGAAGACACCGGCGGTATCGACCGGCTGTTCAAGCTGATCGAACAGCGTGCCGGGCATTGGCTGGCGATGGAAGTGGAGGAAACCAAGATTCAGCTGACCCACGCCGACCAGCGCCACGTGGCCCTGGACCGGATCGAGCCGGGCCTGAGCGTGGACCTGAGCCGCGCCTTGTTCGAATCGGCGATCGACGGCCTGCTGGAGCGAGTGCGCAACAGCGTCACGCAACTGCTCAACGATGCCAACGTGCGGGTTGATCAAGTCGACACGGTGTTTTTCACCGGCGGCTCCAGCGGCATTCCGGCGCTGCGCAACAGCGTCGCGGCGATGCTGCCCCAGGCGCGCCATGTAGAAGGTAATATCTTCGGCAGCATCGGCAGCGGGTTGGCGATCGAGGCGATGAAGCGGTATGGCAGCCAGGTCTGATCTGAGACCGAGGCGCCTGAATCGCGAGCAAGCTCGCTCCCACACTTGACCGCATCCTCCTGAAAAAACCCGGTTAACTGTGGGAGCGAGCTTGCTCGCGATGGCGCCAGATCAGACAGCACATCCTTTGGATCAAACCATCCCCACCTGCTTCAACTCGCTCTTGAGATACGCATAGTAGATCGGCCCCGCCACCACACCCGGCAGGCCGAACGCGGCTTCGAACACCAGCATTGCCATGAGCAGTTCCCACGACTTGGCACTGATCTGCCCGCCGACGATGCGGGCGTTGAGGAAGTATTCGAGCTTGTGGATCACGATCAGGTAACCCAGCGCCGCCACGGCCACCCAGATCGACAGCGACAGGGCGACGATGGTGATCAGGGTGTTCGACATCAGGTTGCCGATCACCGGCAACAGCCCCAGCAGGAACGTCATCACGATCAGGGTCTTGGTCAACGGCAGTTGAATGCCGAACAGCGGCAGCACCACCGCCAGGAAAATCCCGGTGAAGAAGGTGTTGAGCAGGGAAATCTTGATCTGGGCAAAAACGATGTTGCGAAACGCCTTCACCAGCAGGTTCAGGCGGTCGAACAGCGCGGCGGCCAGGGGCTTGCGCTTGGTCAGGTCGGGGATGCGCTGCAAGGCGATGATGGCGCCCAGCACCATGCCGATCAGCAACGTCACGAACATGTGCGCCGCGTCCTTTCCCACCAGCTGCAGGTCGCTCAGGTGCTTGCTCACCCAGTCGCCGATCGCCACCCGGAACTCGGCGGCGCTGGCCGGCAGGTAGGCGTCGATGAACGGCGGCAATTGCCCACGGGCGCGGTCGACCACGCCCATGAATTTATCCAGGGATGCGCCCGGGTTTTCCGCTTCGTGCAGCAGGAAACTGAAGGCCCCGGCGAAAATCAGGCTCAGCACACTGACCACCAGCGTGCCCAACAATGCTACCGCCAGCCAGCGGGCACGCCGGCCTTCGATCAGTCGTTGCAACTGCGGGGTGAGCATGTTGACCAGCTCGAACACCAGCAGCCCGGCCAACAGGCTCGGCAACAGGCGCAGCGGCAACACCAGCAACAACCCACCAAAAATGATCACCCAACTGATCACCAACAACACATGACGCTGAGAAAACGTTGGCATACAGCCCCAGGACAAAAACGGCATGAAAGGATCGGCAGTCTGCCAGCGTTCCGCTGGCAGCACTAGGGATTGTATCGGCCGATCCTGGCCGGGGTTCAGACGTTTTTTGGTTTCTTGCTCGCGATGGGGCCCTGGAGGGGCAGAAAAATCCCGGTGCTTACTTTTTCTTCAGGCAATCACTCATGAACGCCTTGCGCGCATCGCCCTTCAAGGCCTGGGTCGTCGCCGTGGCGTTGCAGGTCTTCATGCGTTCCTGCGGTGTACTGGGTTCAGCGGCGGCCGGAGTGGCCTTCAGGCAGTTGCTCATGAAAGCCTTGCGTTCGTCACCCTTGAGGGCCTTGGCGGTGGCGTCGGCGTTGCAGGTGGTCATCTTGGTCTGTTGGGCGGTGGCGGCGAAGCCCTGGGAACACAGCAGCAGGCCGATCATCAACAAAGGGACACGCAGCATCTTCATGGTGTTTCTCCTGGTTGCCGCCCGAGAAGGACGGCGATGAAGTGCAGTGTAGACAAAGCCTGTTACACCTTCATCGCCAGATCTTCATTGCTTGATCTACCGCTTTCGCGAGCAGGCTCGCCCCCACAAGGGGCACGGCGCAGAGCCACTGTAGGAGCGAGCCTGCTCGCGAAGAACCATAACGCGGTCCAACTGATGCGCTACACCCCGGCATCCTTCAACCGCTGCGCATGCTCGACAAACAGCCGGATCGGCTCCGCTCCCCTGCCCACCAGTCCCAGCGACTGATTGACCACGTCGAAATGGTCCAGCGGATAATCATCACGAATCACCGTGCCCAGGTGCGAGCTGTAGCGCCCGACCATGCCGTCGCACTGCCCGGCTTCGCGCACGAAGGTGCGCGCGAACAGCCGGCAGCTGCGATTGGTGCCGTCGAGCAGGTTGCGGCCCCTGTCGGTCTTGCCCGGCTGCAGAGTCCCGGACCACGAGTAATAACGCACCCCATTGACTTCTTCCGGCCCCTGCCCGCCCCAGGTCTGCGGCAGGCCTTGTGGATAACGCTCGTTGAACAACGCCACGCCGGCAGTCGTCAGCGAGGCGTGGGAGGCGCGGATGTCCACTGGCAATTTCGGTCCGTGATAGCCGGTGTCGAGCAGGCTCATCAACGCGTTGATCAGCCACAGCAAAGCGCTGAGCAACCGCCCTTTGGCGCTGTCGGCCGGATAATGACTTTGCAGGTAATCGGCCAGTTCGGACCCGTGGTTGGTGCCGGCCACCGATGTGACCGAGGCGACCAGATCCGGGCGCAGGGCGGCTGCGTAGCGGGCAGTGAGAGCGCCCTGGCTGTGGCCGATCAGGTTGACCTTTTGCGCGCCGGTTTCCCTGAGAATCTCCTCGATCCGTGCCAGCAATTGCTCGCCGCGAACTTCGGACGAATGCAATGGCGAAACCTTCACCGCGACCACCACGGCTCCACCCCGGCGCAACGCCTCGACGATGCCATACCAATACGGATACAACACCAGGCGAATGAACCCAAGCATGCCCGGGACCAGCACCAGCGGGTAGCGAGTGGCGCAGCGTTGCGACATGGCGACGTCCTTGTGATCAAGAGGTGGTCAGCATCGGTACCGATGATGACCAGTCTATGACACACCCGCCACTTCGGCCCGCGTCGTCAATCGAAGGCGCCGACGCCAGCCCCCGTTGAACCGATCGAGCCCCGTTCAGAATGTTCGCGCCAGCGCCAGCAAGCGCCGCTCGGCCTCGGCATAGGACCGCGCGAAGCTGTGCTCTGCCGACTCCTCTCCTTCAGCGGCCACCACCGTCACGTCGCTGATGCCGATAAATCCCAGGACCGTGCGCAGCAGCGTATCGGCGTGGTTCATGGATTCCAGCGAGCCTCCAGGGCCGAAGCCGAAATCGCCACGGCTGGTCACGATCAGGGCCTTCTTGCCCAGCACCAACGGCTGATATTGCGAGACACCGTTATCCAGGCTGTGGTTGAACGTCACGCCAATGCGCACGATCTGGTCGATCCAGGCCTTCACGCCGCTGGGCACGCCGAAATTATGCATGGGTGCGGAAATCACCAGCCGGTCATGGGCCTGCAGCTCCGCCACCAACGCATCGCTCAAGGCCAGGTCGGCCTGCATGGTCAACGGCCTTGCCTGAGGCTCGGGGTGGAACGCCGCGGCGATGAAGGCTTCGTTGACCGGAGGAATAACGGTCCGGCCGACCTCGCGGCGGGTCGGTTGGGTATGTGGATTGGCAGCCTGCCAAGCCGCTATGAAAGCCTCCGTCAGACGCCGGGAATGGGAACGCTCGCCGCGAGGGCTGCCGTGTACCACAAGAATATTGCTCATCTGAAACTCCTGGACTGTGACTACACTGGGAACCACGTATGGCTCTCAGACTGAGACCTAAGCCTGCATCAGCTCAAATGAGCGTTAGTTGACCGGGATGAGCTGTTCTCATCCATTGGAGATTCCAGATGTTTGCTGCCCTGCCACTCAATGCATTGCGTGCCTTCGAATCCGCTGCACGATTGCTCAGTTTCAAGGCCGCGGCGGCTGAGCTGTCGGTAACGCCCACGGCGATTTCCCATCAGATCCGCTCACTGGAAACCTGGCTGGGTGTGCAACTCTTTGAGCGCCTGCCTCGCCAGGTGCGGCTGACCGAAGGTGGCCAACGCTTGTTCCACAGCCTGCACGGTGCCTTGCTGGAAGTGGCGCAAAGCGTCGATACCCTGCGCCCGCAACGCAGTACCGCGCACCTGACGATTTCCACCACCGCAGCGTTCGCGGCGCTTTGGCTGGTGCCGCGCCTGGGTCGGTTCTACGCGCGCCATCCCACCATCAATGTCCGCCTGGACACGCACTGCGAAGTGATCGACCTGCACCAGGACGCCAGCGTGGACATGGTGGTGCGCTATAGCCTGGAGAACTACCCGAACCTGTATGGCATGTGCCTGTTCGATGAGTACTTCGGCGTATACGGGTCACCGGAGCAAATAGCCGCTCTGGCGACCCGACAACCGACGACGTTGATCAGTGTGCGGTGGCACAACACCAAGCTTTATGCCCATGGCTGGGACGCCTGGTGCGCGCGGGCGGGAGAAACCTGGCTGACCCGTCAGCCCTGCATACGCGAATACGACGAGGAGCATTACGCCCTGCAAGCGGCAATTGCCGGGCAAGGCCTGGTCCTGGCGAGCAACGTGCTGGCCTCCGAAAGCGTCGCCAGCGGCCTACTGGTCGCTTACCACCCGCACGTCCAGGTCAACGGCGCGGGCTACAGCGCCTTATGCGTTCCGGGCCGGGAACGCCATCCGCCAGTACGAGCGTTCTTCAAATGGCTGGAGGAAGAAGCGCGGCAGTCCGGGCATGCACTGACGAGCTCGATGAAACTGTTCCAGGACCGTGTCAGCCAGAACCAGAGCAATCATGCTGGCAAAACATGAGGCTCCGGAATACTCGCTGGAGGAAGCTCGACAATCAATGAGTCCGCGTTGGCCGGTAGGCCGCGCCGCACCTTTTGTTCAATACCGTTTCTTTCGTAACGGGCTGAACTGAGTTGCCTTGTGGAAACATTCACACTGACCTGTCCCACTACATGCTTGCCCGTGAAACGCTGCTTGAAAAAAAGCTCATCAATACATCGCGAGGTCCGAAACCTCATAGATACATCCATGACCGCTTATTACCACCATCCAAGCGGCCTCATGCAACCCTGTCCGATTCGTTAAAAACCAAGACGGCGTTACAATTCGACCAATAACACTAACCAACTCAGAAACTAATAGAACAGACAGCCCATTAACTTTCTGCTACCCAGCAAACATCCGCCCACTTCGCAAACGCGATCAGTCCTTTACCGTCTTCGGCGCCTTGCCGGCCTTCATCTGTTCAAGCAACGGTGCACACTGGTTCGGCTCGCCGCCGCTGGGAGCGACCAACGCGAGCAACCCCGCCGCCGGCGCGGCGATGACACCCAGCGCGACCATTCCGGCCCCACGCAACATCAGCGGCACGGCCTTCACCCCGGCGGCGGGCTTGGCGAAGGTGCCTCGTACGTACAGCGGCGAACGCAGGGAAATCAATCGCCAGCCCTTGGACTCCGGGGTAACAGTCAGGTCCAGTTGTTCAGTGGCCATATTCGCCGTGCCATCGATATAGATGATCGCGTTCTCGGTATCGAATACAAACAGGCGAGTGGTCGCCAGGCCGGTCTTGATGCCGAAATCAGCCGCCGCGCAATTGATCTTCACTTCCTTGTCGCCGAAGATTTTTCCTACCACATAGTTGCCAACGTTCAACCCTGCCAGCTCCATCAACTCCCGACTGATAGCGCCGTCGTTGATGAGCATCTTCAAGTTGCCATTGGCGGTGCCCAGCAACGCCGCTACCGAATTACCTCGGCCGGACAGATCGGCATCGCCATTGAGCTCGCCGAAACTGGTTTTCATCGGTTCGAAACCCGGGAAAAGCTGCTTGAGCTTGAAGCCTCGCGCGGTCAGTTTCGCCTGGCCTTCGAGGGGCCGAGTCTGTCCATTGAGGCGAATCTGCGCATCGAGACGGCCACCGGCCACGCCAAAGCGCAAGGGCTCAAGGCTCAACTGGCCATTGTTCAGCAGCAAATGAGTGTAGAGGTCGGTGAAGGGCAATTGCTCGCTATGGACGATGCGCTTGCCGGTGAACTCCACGTCGGCATCCATTACGCTCCAGCGCTCAGTGCGGAATTCTTCCACCGGCAAGACCTTGTCGGACGGTTGTTTGCTGGCACCGCCGCGCGCCTTCTGTTGCGTGTTGGAGTCGGCGCCGATAAGCGGCGCCAGGTCGCTGAACAACAGCTGATCGGATACCAGCGCGCCAGTGAGTTTCGGTCTCGGCTGGCTGGAAACATAAGCCAGGTCGCCGTGAATATCGCTTTCGCCAATCTTGCCGTTGAACGCCTCGTAGCGGAACTGCGCCCCCTCCGGTTCGTGGAGCTTGGCGATCAGGCGACCATCAGTGGCATAGGGCGGCGAATCCGGCAGCGTCACGCCAGTCAACGGGTAAAGATTGGCCAGGCTTTTACCGGCCAGTTTCAGACGCAGGTCCAGGGCGCCAAGGTTCTTCGGGTCGGTAAGGGTGCCGGCCAGCTCGATGCGGGTGTCGGCAATCTTCGCCTGGGCCTGCAGGGGAAAGGGTTGCGATGCATCCTGCAAGGCCAGCAAGCCACCGACCTTGCCGGAACCGCTCAGGTTCTGTCCTTGATACTGCCCGTCAGCCTTGAAAGCAAAGGCGTAGTCCTGTGGTGCCGCACCTTGTTCCCGGGCTTTGTTCGCAGTCTTTTCACCGACGATATCGCTGAACGGAATGGGTTTGCCCAACGGGTCGATCAACACTTCGAGCCTGGTCTTGAGCGTCTGGTCATCCAGCGTGACATGCCCCTTGTCAAAGCCGATGGCACCGATATCGACCGACCAACTGGACGGTTCGGCGTCCGGGTCCTTCGGATCGAACTGGAAGGTCCAGTTGGCGCGGCCATCAGCCAGGCGCTGCAGGCTGGCGTTGGGTTCGGTCAGGTCGATGCGCGGGATCGCCACCCGCCGGGCCAACAGGGCCAAGGGCGAAATACGTAGCTCGACGCGCTTTAGCGTGACCATTTGCGGGGTTTTCGACCAGTCCGGGTTTCCCAGGCTCAAATCTTCGGCCACGACATGGGGCCACGGCACAAAGGCGCGCCACCCGCCTTCCTGCGGTTCGCGCTGCCAGATCACCGCCAGGTTGCCATTGATTGCGAATGGACGATGCAACTCCTCGGAAACCTTCGCGTTGAGCGTGGGCTTGAGGCGGTTCCAGTCGAAGAAAGCGATGACCAGCACAAGCGCGGCCAGCAATGCGATGAGGCAGGCAAAGCCCCAGGCGAAAATTTTTGAGGTGCGCGTCATGCACAAGGCTCCTGACAAATTTGGCGTGCGGACCGCGACGCCTGAGGCAAGGCGAACCGCTACTGGCTCACTGCCGATAAACGATTGGACTGCCGAAACGGCCGACAGGTTTACCACCAAGCGCGACGACCGGCACGAAAAAACGTCTCGGAACCTGACCGTTTCGACAGCTACCTGTTACCGCGCCCGCACTTTTGCGGGGCGCGAGTGGGTACAAACTACCCACTCCAGGGCAAAACTGCCCCTCTGAAAGGCCCGTTCTAGAGCCTTCCCGCAGAACAATCAATTCCGTTGATTATTACCATTGTGTTTATGAACTTTTATATCGACTTATCGAGAGTAGCATTGCCCTCGTACCCACTTTTCAGCCCTCTCGAGGAGCAACGATCATGAAACGCCAACTACTGATGAGTCTTTCCCTTTCCCTGCTGGCCTCTACCGCTTTCGCCTTGCCAGCTTCCGAACAGGCCACGCCGCAAGTCAAGGACAGCCATTCTGTCTATAGCCAGACCGTAGCCGAAGGTGGCCGTGACCGCCTGGAAGAGAAAGGCCTGGTCGAAGGTGGTTCCGACCGCACTCCACAAGGCCAGACCCTGGCGGCTGACGGTTCCGACCGCACCCCACAAGGCCAGACCCTGGCGGCTGACGGCTCCGACCGCACTCCACAAGGCCAGACCCTGGCGGCTGACGGCTCCGACCGCACTCCACAAGGCCAGACCCTGGCATCTGACGGCTCCGACCGCACCCCACTGGGCGAAACCCTGGCGGCTGACGGTTCCGACCGCACCCCACTGGGCGAAACCCTGGCCGCTGACGGTTCCGATCGCACTCCACAAGGCCAGACCCTTGCCGAAGGCGGTGGTGACCGCGTAATCGAACGCAACAGTGCAGTGAGCTGAGCCCATGGTGGCCCGTAAAAAAGCCCGATTCCCTGAATCGGGCTTTTGACTTTTCAAGCCCCTCGTTTTCCCGACTGATCCGTCCCTACCGTTCGACGCCGCCAAAGACGATTTGCTAGAGTGCATCGCTCCCATGACCTGGAAGTCAGCCCTGCAATGCTTCCCCGCGCCGAACAGAAACAACAGACCCGAAATGCCCTGATGGATGCAGCGCGCCATTTGATGGAGTGCGGCAGGGGATTCGGCAGCCTGAGCCTGCGCGAAGTCGCCAAGACAGCCGGCATCGTACCCACCGGGTTCTATCGACATTTCGACGACATGGACCAGCTTGGCCTGGCGCTCGTCAGCGAAGTGGGGCAGACGTTTCGCGAAACCATCCGGCTGGTGCGCCACAATGAATTTGTCATGGGCGGCATCATCGATGCGTCTGTGCGGATTTTTCTCGACGTGGTGCATGCCAACCGATCGCAGTTTCTGTTCCTGGCCCGCGAGCAGTACGGCGGCTCCCTGCCGGTACGCCAGGCTATCGCGAAGCTGCGCGAAGACATCAGCTCGGACCTCGCCGCCGACCTGGCATTGATGCCCAAGTTGCAACACCTGGACCTTGCGGGACTGAGCGTGATGGCCGACCTCGTAGTCAAGAGTGTCTTCGCCACCCTGCCGGATATCATCGACCCGCCCGCCAAAGCGCTTCCCGAACATCTCACCCCCCAGGCGAAGATTACCCAGCAACTACGGTTCATCTTCATCGGCCTCAAGCATTGGCACGGGTTGGGTAGCACCGAGTAACTGCCTGCCCCCCCAACCCTCCATGTGGGAGCGAGCCTGCTCGCGAAAGCGCCGGGTCAGCCAGCATTGATTTTCCTTATGCACCGCTTCGCGAGCAGGCTCGCTCCCACAATGTCTCGCGTGCGATTCAAAGTGGTGCAAGCTTTCCCGAAGCGCACCATAACGGCACGAAGCCCGCCCCATCCAGGAACGCCATCCCCCGCCATTTCCTACATCCCCTTCGATTGGCAAGGCCCTTGCTCTAAACACAGCACCGTTCATTGCTGGAAGCACTCCGATGCTGGTTATCCACCGCAGAATCGACACTCAACCGCGCTGGGACGCCGAGCTACACCTGATCTTTGACGCCCGCAGCAAAAGCCGTCTGCGCTGT
The DNA here is from genome assembly GCF_051131995.1 of Pseudomonas sp. Z1-29. Classification (NCBI taxonomy): domain Bacteria; kingdom Pseudomonadati; phylum Pseudomonadota; class Gammaproteobacteria; order Pseudomonadales; family Pseudomonadaceae; genus Pseudomonas; species Pseudomonas sp. Z1-29. Next base: position 5,396,661 of record NZ_CP071645.1, read on the forward strand.
TTCAGTGCCGAGGGTGAAGACGTGGGATTGTTCTTGGAGCGAGGCCAGCCGCCGCTGTACGACGGTGAATGCCTTCAGGCCGAAGATGGGCGCATCGTGCGTGTCTGCGCCCGCCCTGAACAATTGCTCCACGTTACCTGCGCCAATGCGTTCGAACTGACCCGTGCTGCCTACCACTTGGGCAATCGCCACGTTGCCCTGCAGGTGGGCGATGGCTGGTTGCGCCTGCTGGATGATTACGTGCTCAAGGCGATGCTTGAGCAACTGGGCGCCAGCGCCGAATCCATTGAAGCGCCGTTCCAGCCGGAACACGGCGCCTACGGCGGCGGCCATCATCATTCCCGGCACGGCGACGAAGATTTCAATTACGCACCGCGCCTGCACCAGTTCGGCGTGCGTTCATGAACCCGGCCTGGGCACTGCTGCGCCTGGCCAGTCCGCAACTGCCGATTGGCGGCTACAGCTACTCCCAGGGCCTGGAAATGGCTGTGGACAAAGGCTTGGTCAAAACGCCCGACGACGCACGCCGCTGGATCAGCGATCAGATGCTACTGAACCTGGCGCGTTTCGAAGCGCCCTTGCTGCTGGCTCATTGCAGGGCGGCCGCTGCCGACGATTGGCACGCGCTGCTGGAGCTTTGTGAACAACACCGTGCCAGCCGGGAAACCCGCGAGCTGTACCAGGAGAGCCGGCAGATGGGCTACTCGCTGCAACAATTGCTGGCGGGCCTGCCGGAGCTCGACAGCGCCGCCCGCAGCTTCCTTGAACAGCGTAGCGAACCGCACCTGGCGCTGGGCTGGGCCCTGGCGGCCCGTGCCTGGGATATCAAGCCAGAGGATGCCCTCGCCGCCTGGTTGTGGAGCTGGCTGGAAAACCAACTGGCGGTGCTGATGAAAACCCTGCCCTTGGGCCAGCAAGCCGCGCAGAGGTTGACCAGCGAGCTGCTGCCATTGCTGCAACAGGCCCAGCAGATCGCCTCGAACCTCGACCCCGACCATTACGGCAGCGCCGCGTTTGGCCTGTCCCTGGCGTGCATGGCCCATGAGCGCCAGTACAGCCGCCTGTTCCGTTCCTAGGAGAGACACATGAATACACAACCTTTGCGCGTCGGTATTGGCGGCCCGGTAGGCTCCGGCAAGACCGCACTGACCCTGGCTCTCTGCCTGGCCTTGCGCGAGCGCTACAACCTGGCCGTGGTCACCAACGATATCTACACCCGTGAAGACGCTGATTTCCTGGTGCGCAACGAAGCCCTGGCGCCGGAGCGGATCATCGGCGTGGAAACCGGTGGGTGCCCGCACACGGCGATTCGCGAAGACGCCTCGATCAACCTTGAAGCGGTGGACCAGTTGAACCGGCGGTTCCCGGGCCTCGACCTGATCCTGGTCGAGTCCGGTGGCGACAACCTGTCCGCGACCTTCAGCCCCGAGCTGTCGGACCTGACCATCTACGTGATCGACGTATCGGCTGGCGACAAGCTGCCGCGCAAGGGCGGGCCGGGCATCTGCAAATCCGACCTGCTGGTGATCAACAAGATTGACCTGGCGCCACTGGTGGGTGCCTCCCTGGAACTGATGAACAGCGATACCCAGCGGATGCGCAACGGCAAGCCCTTCGTGTTCAGCAACCAGAAGACCGGCCAGGGCCTGGACGACATCATCGCCTTCATCGAGCGCCAGGGCCTGCTGAGCGCGGCGTGACTTTCCCCATTCGAACAAGGAAGCTTATCCATGACATTCAAACGTATCCTCGGAACCCTCGCCTTGCTGCTGACCCCAGCTCTGGCCTTTGCCCACCCCGGTCACGGCGATAACGGCCTGATCGCCGGCCTGGGCCACCCCATCGGCGGGCTCGACCATCTGCTCGCGATGTTGGCGGTCGGCTTGTGGGCGGCCCAACAACAAGGCGCCGCGCGCTGGGCACTGCCATGCACTTTCGTTGGGACGATGCTGCTCGGTGGTTTGCTGGGCTTCGAAGGCCTGGACCTGCCTGCGCTGGAAAGCGGCATCGCCGCCTCGGTGCTGGCCCTGGGCCTGGCGGTGGCGCTGGCGGTGCGTCCGCCGCTAAGCCTGGCAGTCGGTGCGACCGCGCTATTTGCGCTATTCCATGGCGTCGCCCATGGCTTGGAGCTGCCGGACATGTCGAGTCCGTGGGCCTATGCGGTGGGGTTCGTCGCCGCAACGGCGGCGCTGCACGGCGCGGGCTTTGCGCTGGTTCGTGTGTTGCCACGCGCGGCGGCGCCGGTGATCAGGTTGGCCGGGGCTGCTTCGGCGGCGGCTGGGGTCTGGTTGTTGGCTAGCTGAATCTCTGTCGCCCGCACGGGCCTCATCGCGAGCAAGCTCGCTCCCACAGTTTGATCGGTGTACCCCGCCTCCTGTGTTGGAGCCTGCCCCCACAGTTTGATCGGTGTGCACCGGCCCTTGTGAGAGCGAGCTTGCTCGCGATGACGGACTTACAGGCGCCATCTATCTAGAGTCGGTCACTCTGCTACCATGTCGCGCAAACGCCCCCCGCCGTGACGACGTCCGCCAATGCCTGAAGCCTCCCGCTCCGCCCTTCTACCCGAATTGACCACGCTGTTCGCCACGGTGCATCAGCAGTTTCACGATGTAATCGTGCCGATGTGGCAAGGTCCGGGCTGGAATGCCGAACTGGCGTTGCCCTACGAGTCCCTGGATACCCAGCACAAGCCGCTGCCGCCCCAGCGCTATCGCGCCATGGCCTGTGCGCGGCAGTTGTATGTGTTCGCCAGCCTGATCGGCGAAGTGCCGCAGGCCGAGGAACGGGCCGCCGCGCTATTTCGCTCGCTGCAACGGCACTTCCACGATGCCGAACATGGCGGCTGGTTCTACAGCATCGACCCGCAGGGGATACCGCTGGATACCGGCAAGGATCTGTACACCCACGCCTTCATCCTGTTCGCCTGCGCCCATTACTGGGGCAAGGTTCGCGAACCGCTGGTGGAGTCGGTGCTCAACGCGGCCCTGGAAATCATCGCGCGACGCTTCGCCACTGGCGACGGTCTCTACGAAGCCAGCCTCGGCCGCGACTGGTCGACAGCCGAGACCGGCCCGCTGCAGAACCCGCTGATGCATCTGGCAGAAGCTTTTCTCGCGGCCCTTGCGGTTCGCGACGATGCCGCTGTTCGCCAAGCGTTGCTGAGCCTGTGCGAGGGGATGTTCAAGTGCTTCGTTGATCCGCAACGACAAGTCATGATGGAGAAACCGCTCAAGGCTGTGGATAACTGGTTCGAGCCGGGGCATCAGTTCGAGTGGTATTTCCTGCTGGCCTCATCGCCCTTGTTGCGTGACGGCAAACTGCACCTGGCCCTGGAACGCAGCTTCGGCGATACCGAACAACAAGGCGTCGATCCGGATACCGCTGGCGTTTGCGCCATGCTGGCCCTTGAGCCGCAGACGGCTCCGCGCGATGCAACCCCACGCATCTGGGCCCAGGCGGAATACCTGCGGGCACTCACGTTGCGCCCTGGCAGCGAAGGGACGTTGCTGCGCCAGCTACAGGCGCTGCAGCAACATTTCCTGCATCCCCTGGGCTGGAACGAATGCCTTGATGCCAACGGCAATGTCAGCCGCCGGGACATGCCGTCCACTACGCCCTATCACCTGCTGACCTGCTATCGCGGGCTGGCCGAATATCTGTCCTGACACACCTTTGTGGTGAGGGAGCAACTCCCACACCACAAAAAGCTCATCTCGAAGACCCCGTCAGGCCTTGTTGCGCTCGATGGCGAAGCCGGCCCAGGTCTGGCTCACCGGCATCAGCTCCAGGCTGTTGATGTTGATGTGCGCCGGGGTGTTGAGCACCCAGAAGATGGTGTCGGCGATGTCCTGCGGCTGGATCGGCTCGGCGCCGGCGTAAGTCGCGTTGTAGCGCTCCTGATCACCACCGAAGCGCACCAGGGAAAATTCGCTCTCGCACAGCCCCGGCTCGATATTGCTCACCCGCACGCCGGTGCCCTGCAGGTCACAGCGCAGGTTCAGCGAGAACTGTTTGACGAACGCCTTGCTCGCGCCATACACGTGGCTGCCCGGATACGGATAGTTGCCGGCGATGGAGCCCAGGTTGACGATCCCGGCGCCGCGACCATGGGCAATCAGCCGCGGCAACAGCAGGCGGGTGCTGTAGATCAGGCCCTTCACATTGGTGTCGACCATGGTGTCCCAGTCATCGAGGTCGCACTTGGGCGCGGGGTCGACGCCCAGGGCCAGGCCGGCGTTATTGATCAGCCCGCGCAATTTGGCGAACGAAGGCGGCAGGCTGGCGACGGCCTCTTCCATGGCCTTGCGATCACGCACGTCCAGAACCAGGCCATGGACCTCGGTCTGCTTCGATAACTCGGCACAGAGGGCGCTGAGGCGCTCTTCACGACGACCGGTCAGCACCAGTTTCCAACCGGCCTCGGCAAAACGACGGGCACAGGCTTCACCAAAACCGGACGTAGCGCCGGTGATAAACAGGGTGTCGGACATCGTGTTCTCCTTGCTTGGGCTTCAAACCATTAATGGAAATCGGTCCACAGCATGCCCGCCCTGACACGCCGCGGGCAAGGCTTGAGGACGCGTTTTTGCCTGCACGGCTGCTCATAAAACAACCAATCGAACCCAGGCCTTGCCAAACAAGGGCTGCAGAGGGTTGCGCGCATCTTATCCACAGGCACGTCCACAATAATCGGGGGCAAGTACAAACACTGGAAGCCGCTGTGTATAAGGCTTTGCGGGACATTTGGAAATTTTTTTCGCTTGACCCACCAAGTGAGGTTGTGCAGCAGAAGTTATCTGCTATAAGCCGAGGCCAGATAGACGATGGCGCCAAGCCAGCAACGACGCTGCTCCGCGCGGTCTTTCCAGAGTTTAGTCACAGACTTATCCACAGGCTTGCTCACCGTTTTCCGAACGCCAATGACGCTCAAAAAACTGTTGACAACTGCCACATCCGAATGACCAAAACCGCCTGATCAAAAAACACTCACCACGCTGAAAGCCACGCAATCAAAGGGTTCCAGCCAAGTACACCCACGTTACCCACAGCCAGTTCCACAGCAAACGGGGACAAGTCAAAACCGTGACAAAACAACTGTTTGCGGCGACTTTATGTCGCGGTTTCGCAGGGCTTCGAGATTGTTGTCCACAATTCTGAAAACTCTATATATCCCCCTGTGGGAGCGAGCCTGCTCGCGAAGGCGGCGTGTCAAATACGTGGGCGACAACTGATCCGCCGCATTCGCGAGCGGGCTCGCTCCCACAGGGATAAGGGTGGCGATGTGAAGAGATAAAAAAACCGGCGATCGCTCGCCGGTTTTTTTCATTGCAGCTGCCGCCTCAATGCCCGCCAAGATACGCGTTGCGCACCTCTTCGTTGGCGAGCAGTTCCTTGCCGCTGCCGGTCAGGCGGATTTCTCCGTTGACCATCACATAGGCCCGGTCCGACAGCTTGAGCGCATGGTTGGCGTTCTGCTCCACCAGAAAGATAGTCATGCCGGTGGACGCCAGTTCCCGCAGGGTGGCGAAGATCTGCTTCACCACGATCGGCGCCAGCCCCAGGCTCGGCTCGTCGAGCAGCAACAACTTCGGCCGGCTCATCAAGGCCCGGGCGATGGCGAGCATTTGCTGCTCGCCGCCGGACATGGTCATGGCTCGCTGGTTGCGGCGCTCCTTGAGCCGCGGAAACAGCTCGAACATGCGCTGCATGTCTTCGCTGGCGTATTTGTCACCGATAGGAATGGTGCCCATCAGCAGGTTTTCCTCAACGGTCATGTCGGGGAACACCCGGCGCCCTTCCGGCGATTGAGCGATGCCGTTGGAGGCGATGTAGTGCGACGACTTGTGGGTGATGTCCACGCCCTGGTAGATGATCTGCCCACCCGCAGCGCGGGGCTGGCCGAAGATCGACATCAGCAGCGTGGACTTGCCGGCACCGTTGGAGCCGATCAGGCTCACGGTTTCGCCTTCGCCGATGTGCATCGAGACTTTCTTCAGGGCCTGGATCGGCCCGTAGAACACGTCCAGCTCCTTGAGTTCGAGGATAGGCCCACTCATACCAATTCCTCTTCATCGGCGCCCAGGTAAGCCGCGATCACCTTCGGATCGTTGCGAATCGCCTCGGGACCGCCCTCGGCAATCACGTTGCCGTGATCCAGCACTACGATGTGATCGGAAATACTCATCACCATGCCCATGTCGTGTTCGATCAGCACCACGGTCAGATCGTGCTCGTCGCGCAGCAGCCGGATCATCGCGCTCAGCGCTTCGGTTTCCTGAGGGTTGAGGCCGGCGGCCGGTTCATCGAGACAGATGATCTGCGGACGCGTGCACATCGCCCGAGCGATTTCCAGGCGGCGCTGCTGGCCGTAGGAAAGCTCACCGGCCAGGCGGTTGGCGCAGTCCACCAGGTCCACAACTTCCAGCCAGTAGAAGGCGTGGTCCAGGGCATCGCTTTCCGCCTGACGATAACCCTTGGTGTTGAGGATGCCCGCCACCAGGCTGCGATTGACCCACATGTGCTGGGCCACCAGCAGGTTCTCCAGCACCGACATTTCCTTGAACAGGCGAATGTTCTGGAACGTTCGCGCCAGGCCGGCGCGGTTTACCAGGTGGGTGCCGCCGAACATCTTGTAGTACAGCCGGCTGGCGAAAGACTTTGGCGAGACAAAGTCCGTCGGGCGGAACGCTTCGCCCAACAACTTGATCACGTTGGTCTGCTCGCCACGCACGTTGAGTTCGATCTTGCCGCCCGAAGCCTTGTAGAAACCGGTCAGGCAGTTGAACACCGTGGTCTTGCCCGCGCCGTTGGGGCCGATCAGGGCGAAGATCGAGTTGCGCTTGACTTGCAGGCTGACGTCGCTGAGGGCCTTGATGCCACCGAACTGCATCATCAGGTTTTCGACTTTGAGTACGACTTCGCTCATGGCGCTACCCCCTTGCGCGGCGTCACACCGGTACGGCTGATGCGGATCAGGCCGCGTGGGCGCCAGATCATCATCAATACCATCAACACGCCGAACAGCAGCACGCGGTACTCGGAGAAACTGCGCAGCAGCTCCGGCGCCACGGTGAGCACGAATGCCGCGATCACCACGCCAACCGTCGAGCCCATGCCACCCAGCACGACGATCGCCAGGATCAACGCCGACTCGAAGAAGGTGAAAGAGGACGGATTGACGAAACCCTGGTAACTGGCAAAAAACACTCCCGCCAGGCCAGCGGTGGAAGCACCGATGGTGAACGCAGAAAGCTTGACCAGCACATGGTTCAAGCCCATGGAGCGACAGGCGATTTCGTCCTCGCGCAGGGCCTCCCAGGCGCGGCCGACCGGCATGCGGGTCAGGCGATGCTTGACGTAGAGCACCAGCAATACGGTGATGAACAACACGATGTAGATGAACAGGAATTTGATGTTGGGGTTGTAGTCGATGCCGAAAAACTCATGGAACGGCACCCCGCCGTCCTTCGCTCGCCTGCCGAACTCCAGGCCCAGGAAGGTTGGTGCAGGAACCGGCATGCCATTCGGCCCGCCAGTGAACGACAACCAGTTGTTCAGCACCAGCCGGATGATCTCGCCGAAGCCCAGGGTCACGATGGCCAGGTAGTCACCGTGCATTCGCAACACGGGGAATCCTAAAATACACCCGGCCATCGCCGCTGCGATGGCCGCCAGCGGCAGCACAGTCCAGAAACCCAGCCCCAGGTACTGGTAACCCAGCGCCAGACCGTAGGCGCCGATGGCATAGAACGCCACGTAACCCAGATCGAGCAACCCGGCCAGGCCGACCACAATATTCAGGCCCAGGCCCAGCAGCACGTAGATCAGCCCGAGGATGACTACGGTAAGCACGTACTTGTTGGCGAAGAACGGGAACACGATGGCAATCACGATCAGGGCCGGGATGATCCAGCGCAGCCGCGATTTGTAGTCGGGTGGCAGCACATGCACGCCGGAGCCAGTGCTCTCGAACCCCTGGAGGATCTTCAGCCCCTTCGGGGTTTGCAGGAACAGGCTCAGGGCAAAGCGCCCGACCATCACGATCGCCACCAGCCAGCCGACGCGGGCCGGTTGCAGGTTGAAGCTGTAGCCGTCGAGCACTACGCCGACGATCGGCCCGAATACGATCAGCGAGATCAGGCCGGCCAGGATCGCGTCGATGACGCTCTTTTTGATATCAAGCGGTTTATTGGCAGCAGACATACTTATACCTTCGCCACGAGTGGGCGACCCAACAGGCCTTGGGGACGGAAAATCAGAATCAGCACCAGCAGCGAGAAACTGAACACGTCTTTGTAGTCGGAGTTGATCAGACCGGCGAACAGCGACTCGGAGATCCCGAGGATGATCCCGCCGAGCATTGCCCCAGGCAGGGAGCCGATGCCGCCGAGTACCGCCGCGGTGAACGCCTTGATGCCGATGATGAAGCCGGCATAGAAGTCGAAGGTGCCGTAGTTCATGGTAATCAGCACACCGGCCAGGGCCGCCATGGCCGCACCGATGATGAACACATAGGAAATCACCCGGTCGGTGTTGATGCCAAGGATGGAGGCCATCTTGCGGTCTTGCTGGGTGGCACGGCACATGCGGCCGAGCTTGGTGTATTTGATGATGTAGGTCAGCAGCGCCATGCCGGCGAATGCGGCAATCAGGATGAATATCTTGGTGTAGGTGAGCTGCACGAAGCCGGTCCCGATGTCGACGCGCATGGCGCCTTCGAGCAGTGTCGGCACACCCTGTTGGCGGGCGCCCTGGCTGATCTGCGCGTAGTTCTGCAGGATCAGCGAGATGCCGATGGCGCTGATCAGCGGTGCCAGTCGGGTGGAGTTGCGCAGGGGTTTGTAGGCGACGCGTTCGATGACCCAGCCGTATACCCCGGTGACCACGATCGTGAACACCAGAGTGCCAAGGATCATCAGCGGAAAGGATTCGATACCGAAGTAAGCCAGCAGAGCCAGACTGATTGCCGCGAGGTAAGCGGAAATCATGTAAACCTCGCCGTGGGCGAAGTTGATCATGCCGATGATGCCATAGACCATTGTGTAGCCGATGGCGATCAGACCATAGACCGACCCGAGGGTCAGGCCATTGATCAGTTGCTGCAGGAAAATACCATCCATAACGCAATCTCACGCAGTGAGAACCTGCACACCCAAGGTGTGCGGTTCTTCTAAGGAAAATACAGATTTACGTCGGAGCAATGTCAGGCGCGACCAGCACGCACCTTCTGGAAACCGGAGCTTGGCCGGCTTCCAGAAGGGCCTGGACGGTCGCTTCAGCCCTTACTTCTGTTTTTCCAACTGGTGGTATTTGCCATCCTTGTCCCACTGGTAGACCACGTAGTCGGAGACTTTCAGGTCGCCTTTGGTGTCCCAGGCTTTTTCGCCCATGACGGTTTTCACCGGGTTGGCTTTCAGCCACTTGGCGGCGTCTTCGCCCTTGTTGGACTTGGCACCATTGAAACCGGCGGCCAGCGCCTGGACCGAGGCATAGGCGTACAGAGTGTAGCCCTCAGGCTCGACGCCCTGGGCACGGAAAGCGTCCACCACGGCCTTGCTGTCCGGCAGCAGGCGCGGGTCGGCGCCGAAGGTCATGTACACGCCATCGACGTATTGCGCGCCACCAGCGGTAGTGACCAGTTCATCGGTGACGATGCCATCGTCGGACATGAACTTGACGTCCTTGAGGCCTTGCTCACGCAGCTGGCGAACCAGCGGGCCGGCTTCCGGGTGCAGGCCGCCGAAGTAGACCACGTCGGCACCGGCCGAACGGATCTTGGTCACCACGGCGCTGAAGTCTTTTTCGCCACGGGTCAGGCCTTCGTACAACACAGGGGTCACGCCACGCTTGGCCAGTTGTGCCTTGGTAGCATCCGCCAGGCCTTGGCCGTAGGTGTCCTTGTCGTGCAGGACGACGACTTTCTTGCCCTTGAGCACGTCGACGATGTAGTCGCCAGCCACGATGCCTTGCTGGTCGTCACGACCACACATGCGGAACATCGCGCTCAGGCCACGTTCGGTAACGGCCGGGTTGGTCGAGCCTGGGGTGATGGCAATGATGCCTGCTTCGTCATAGACCTCGGAGGCCGGGATGGTGTTGGACGAGCAGAAGTGCCCGACCACGCCGATCACTTTGTCCTGGTCAACCAGTCGGTTGGCCACGGCCACGGCCTGCTTCGGTTCGCAGGCGTCGTCACCGGCGACCAGGACGATTTTTTCGCCATTGACGCCACCTGCCTTGTTGATGACATCGGCCGCGGCCTGCGCACCTTTCATGTACTGCTCGCCAAACGCGGCGTTGGCGCCGGTCATCGGCCCCGCCACACCAAATTTCACATCAGCCTGGGCAAACGCAGAAACACCCAGCGCAGCTGCCACTGCGAGGGCCAGAAAGCCTTTCTTGTAAAACGTCTGGGACATGAGGTGGTGCTCCAAGGTTTTTTTTAGTTGGCACTGCGACTTCACTTCACTGAAAAGCTAAGAGCAAGGGCCGTGCCATCGGTTTTTTATTCTTAAAAAAGTCGCTGCTTTATTGTTATTTCGACTGTTTCGGGCCCTTTTTCACAGGGCGTGCAACCGTCTAAACCGGACGAGGTGCAACCGTTTTTACAAGTAGGTGAAACCCTCCATGAGCCATCATTGCAACCGCCATACGAAACGGCGTGCAACCACTGTGTAACAACCTGCGTCACCTAACTGCACACTACCAGTGCGCGGCTGCTACAGCCCGCACCATAACAGGCTAGCCGCTGTGTTGAAAAACGCCGCTGCTCGTAACACTTTTCAACAATCAGATGACGATCCGCAGGCACTGGCCCGCGTGATACAGGGAAAAGCCCGCCTCATACAGGCAACTGCGCAGGCCCACGCCGGCCAAGGGTTGCATGGGCGCGAAAGGGATCGGCAATGCCTTGGCATCGCCGTGGCACAGATAGTCGGCGAATGCCTTGCCGACCACGGTGCCGGTGGTCACGCCTCGACCGTTGTAGCCGGTGACTGCCACCAGGCCTGGCGCCGGCTCGAACAGGCGCATCAGATGATCGGGCGTGAACGCAATGCAACCGGTCCAGGTGCACTCCCACTCCACAGGCTTGAGGTAAGGGAAATAATGCTGCTGGACGCGGTCCGCCCAGGCCTTGAGAAACCAGGTTGGCTTACGGTTGCCATTGCCCAGGCTGCCGAGCAGCAAGCGACCGTCCTTGTCCCGGCGGATGCTGCTCAATACCTGGCGAGTATCCCAGGAACCTTGCCCACCCGGCAGAATTCGGTGGGCGGCCGCGTCGGTCAGTGGGACCGAAGCGACCTGATAGTAATATCCGGGAAAGAAATTGCGCCGCAGTTCGGTCCAGTCGCCTTCGGTATAGGCGTTGGACGCGATCACGACTTGCTCGGCCAGCACCGAGCCCTGGGCAGTCTGCACTGACCAGCGCTGGCCTTGGCGTTCCAGGCGCGTGACCGGCGAATGATCGAACAACTGGCCGCCAAGGTCCTTGGCCGCCTTGGCCAGCCCGCTGGTGTAGGCCATCGGGTTGAGCGTGCCGGCGCGGCGATCGAGCAATGCCGCGGCGATCCTGTCGGTGCCGGTAGCCTCGGCACAGGCTTGGCCGGTCAGCAGTTCCACCGGCGCGCCACGGCGTTTCCATTGTTCTTCGCGGCTGCGCAGGTCCGCCTCGCCCCGGGCGTTGTGGGCCATATGCAGGGTGCCTTCGCGGCGCAGCTGGCAATCGATGTTGTATTTGTCGACGAGGCTGAACACCAAGGCCGGCGCGGCCCCGAGCATGCGGTTGAGCTGGCTGCCCACCGCCTCGCCAAAACCGGCCTCGATATCATCCGGCGGGATCCACAGGCCGGCGTTCACCAGCCCGACGTTACGCCCCGAGCCGCCATGTCCGGCCCGATGGGCTTCCAGCACTGCCACGCGTTTGCCCTGCTCGAGCAAGTGCACCGCCGCTGACAGACCGGTGAAACCGGCGCCGATGACGCAGACATCCACCGTCACCTCGCCTGTGAGCACGGTGTTTTCGGGCCGTTGTGGCGTCAGCTTTTCCCACAGACATTCTTCGCGTAACGGCATTGCCAGACTCCAACAGAAACCTAACAAACACAGAATTCAATGTGGGAGCGAGCCTGCTCGCGAAGCGGTTCATCTGCCAACCTTCATATTGGCTGATCCGGCGCTTTCGCAAGCAGGCTCGCTCCCACAGGGGACTATTTCCACAGAGAGCTTTCGCTGACCGGTTCTCAGTCGAAAGTAATCCCCTGGGCCAAAGGCAGTTCCAGCGAATAATTCACAGTATTGGTCTGACGACGCATATAGCCGCGCCATGCATCGGAGCCGGACTCGCGACCGCCGCCGGTTTCCTTTTCGCCACCAAAGGCACCGCCGATCTCCGCGCCGCTCGGGCCGATGTTGACGTTGGCGATGCCGCAATCGCTGCCCACCGCCGACATGAACTGCTCGGCCTCACGCACATCAGTGGTGAAGATGCACGACGACAGGCCTTGGGGCACGGAATTGTTCAAATCCAGTGCTTCAGCAAAATCCTGGTAACCGACCACGTAGAGGATCGGCGCGAACGTTTCGTGACGCACCACGTCACTTTGCTCCGGCATTTCGACGATGGCCGGCGAAACGTAGTAGGCGTTCGGGAACTGCTCTTCGAGCTGGCGCTTGCCACCAAACACCCGGCCGCCTTCGCTGAGGGCCTGCTCCAGCGCATCCTGCATGTTGTCGAAGCTCTGCTTGTCGATCAGCGGCCCTACCAGGTTGCCTTCCAGCGGATGACCGATGCGCACTTTCGAGTAGGCGGCCTTGAGGCGGGTGACGATCTCCTCCTTCACCGATTCATGGGCGATCAAACGGCGCAGGGTGGTGCAGCGCTGGCCGGCGGTGCCGACGGCGCTGAACAGGATCGCCCGCACTGCCATGTCCAGGTCGGCGCTCGGGGCCAGGATCATGGCGTTGTTGCCACCCAGTTCGAGGATACTGCGGGCAAAACGCGCCGCGACTTTTGGTGCGACTTCGCGCCCCATCCGGGTGCTGCCGGTGGCGCTGATCAACGCCACGCGCGGGTCATCCACCAGGGCTTCGCCGGCATCGCGACCACCGATGATCACTTGGCTCAGGTACGGCGGCGCATCACTGAAATTCTCCAGTACGCGCTCGAACAATGCCTGGCAGGCCAGGGCGGTCAGCGGGGTTTTCTCCGACGGTTTCCAGATCACCGAATTGCCGCACACCAGGGCCAGCGTGGTGTTCCAGGCCCACACCGCCACCGGGAAGTTGAAGGCGCTGATCACCCCGACCACCCCCAGCGGGTGCCAGGTTTCCCGCATGTGATGGCCCGGTCGCTCGGAGGCGATGGTCAGGCCATACAACTGGCGGGATAGACCGACGGCGAAATCACAGATGTCGATCATCTCCTGCACTTCACCCAGGCCTTCCTGAGTGATCTTGCCGGCTTCCCACGACACCAGTTCGCCGAGGTCGGCCTTGTATTCACGCAGCAGGTCGCCAAACTGACGCACCAGCTCGCCGCGACGGGGCGCCGGCACCTTGCGCCACAAATCGAAGGCATGTTCGGCACGGCTGACCTGTTGCTCGACTTCGGCGGCGCCTTCCCAGTTCACCGCGCCGATGCGGCTGCCGTCGATGGGCGAATGCACGGGCTGTTTGCCGTTCTGGTACAGGGCCGGGTTGACGCCCAGACGATCAAGCAATGCAGCAACCATGGGTAATTCCTCATGCGAAAGACAAAGATGTGGCAGCCGGGCAATCACGGCTGATCAGACCTGTAGTTGTAGCTGGCCCGAGACTTGCCAACAAACGACCTTTAAGCGAGATATCATTCCGTTTATTCATGCTGCCACTCAAGCAGACTCTTCAGCATAAAAGCAGAGCGACAAAAATAAGGCTCCATCATGCTCAATAAGCGCTATTTGCCGTCTATCACCGCGCTGCAGTGCTTCGAAGCGGTGACCCGTCACCTGAGCTTCACCCGCGCCGCCGAAGAATTGAACCTGACCCAGAGCGCCGTCAGCAAACAGGTCGCGCAGCTTGAAGAGTTGCTGCAACACCTGCTGTTTCGCCGCGTTCGCCGACGCTTGCAGCTGACGCCCGCCGGGGATCTGTATCTGGGGGAGGTGCGAAAAATCCTTTCCCAGGTAGAGATGTCGACCCATTACCTGCGTTCCTACGGTGGCGACACCGAAGTCCTGCGAGTCTCTACGCCTCCGACCTTCGGCGCCCGCTGGCTGGTCCCGCGGCTCAAGGGCTGGCGCCTGCGCCATCCCAGCATTCATCTGGACCTGTGCAGCGAGCAGGAGGCCGACGACCTGCAGCAGGGACGCAGTGACCTGGCGTTCTATTTTGGCCAGGGATCGCGGCCGGGCACCGAATCCCTGAAGCTGTTCGGCGAAGAACTGGTGCCGGTCTGCGCCCCGGGCAGCTTGCCGGACGAGCCTTTTACCGACCCCACGCAACTGACCGGGCTGGTGCTGCTGCAGAACGCCTCCCGGCCCCAGGCATGGCATGACTGGTTCGACCATCAGGGTTATCACACCGAACACAGCTACCACGGGCCACGCTTCGAGACGTTTTACATGTGCATCCGCGCCGCCCAGGTCGGCTGTGGCGTGGCCCTGTTGCCAAGATTCCTGGTGGAGGAAGAACTGGCTGACGGCAAGCTGGTCATCCCTTGGCAACATCCGATGCCCAGTACCAATGCCTACTACCTGGCGTACCCGGAACATTCGGCGGAAGTGCCCAAGGTGCGGTTGTTCGTGGAATGGATGCTGGAGCAGATCGATAGCCCTGATGCGCCGCCATAGCGACAGTTGCCCCCCGTGGCGAGGGAGCTTGCTCCCGCTGGGCTGCGCAGCGGCCCTAAAAATCTGTCAGATGAAAAACTCTGCGTCTGCTTCGCAGCCGAGCGGGAGCAAGCTCCCTCGCCACAAAAAGATCTGCGGACGCTAAAAATACTGGCAATAATCATCACGGTTATGCGCCACTAGACCTTTCAACACGACTGCCGCACGCCGCAGCACCCGTCTGGAGATTCCCATTATGAGCGAGAGCGTGTTTGCCGATCGCATCGTGCAGAACCTGCTCGACACCGACTTCTACAAGCTGACGATGATGCAGGCGGTGCTGCACAACTACCCCAACGTCGAAGTGGAATGGGAGTTTCGTTGCCGCAACAGCGAAGACCTGCGCCCTTACCTCGCGGAAATTCGTTTCCAGATCGAACGCCTCGCCGAGTTGAGCCTGAGCGCCGACCAGCTGGGTTTCCTTGAGCGCATCAGCTTCCTCAAGCCGGATTTCCTGCGCTTCCTGGGCTTGTTTCGCTTCAACCTGCGCTATGTGCACACCGGCATCGATAACGGCGAGCTGTTTATCCGTCTGCGCGGGCCCTGGCTGCACGTCATCCTGTTCGAAGTACCGCTGCTGGCCATCGTCAGCGAGGTGCGCAACCGTTATCGCTACCGTGAAGTCGTCCTGGAACAGGCGCGAGAGCAGCTTTATCGCAAGTTCGACTGGCTGACGGCCAACGCCAGTGCCGACGAATTGTCCGAACTGCAAGTGGCCGACTTCGGTACTCGCCGCCGGTTTTCCTACCGTGTCCAGGAAGAAGTGGTGAACGTGCTCAAGCACGACTTCCCCGGCCGCTTCGTCGGCACCAGCAATGTGCACCTGTCCCGAGAGCTGGACATGAAGCCCTTGGGCACCATGGCCCACGAATGGATCATGGCCCACCAGCAGCTGGGTCCGCGACTGATCGACAGCCAGATCGCCGCGCTCGATTGCTGGGTTCGTGAATACCGAGGCCTGCTGGGCATCGCGCTGACCGACTGCATCACCATGGATGCGTTCCTCAAGGACTTCGATCTGTTCTTCGCCAAGCTGTTCGACGGTTTGCGCCATGATTCGGGGGATCCGGTCATCTGGGCTGAAAAGGCCATTGCCCACTACCACAAACTGGGCATCGACCCGATGAGCAAGACCCTGGTGTTCTCCGACAGCCTGACATTGCCCAAATGCCTGGATATTTTCCGCGCCTTGCGTGGTCGCATTAATGTGAGCTTCGGTATCGGGACCAACCTGACCTGCGACATTCCAGGCGTGGAGCCGATGAGCATCGTGCTTAAAATGATCAGCTGTGACGGGCAACCCGTGGCCAAGATTTCCGACGAGCCCGGCAAGACCCACTGCAAGGACCCGAATTTCGTCGCCTATATGCGACATGTTTTCCAAGTACCTGCCGCCCTTTCCGGCACATCAAGCAAGGAGTGAATTCATGCAAGCCGTACAGCGTGAGATTGCTGAACAGCTCAAGGTCCAGCCACCGTTCGCCGATGACGCCGCCCTCAAGGCCGAAATCGCGCGCCGGGTGAGCTTCATTCAGGACTGCCTCGTCAACTCGGGTCTCAAGAGCCTGGTGCTGGGAATCAGCGGTGGGGTCGACTCGTTGACCGCCGGCCTGCTGGCCCAACGTGCCGTGCGCGAGCTGCGGGAAAAAACCGGCAATTCGGCGTACCGGTTCATCGCCGTGCGCCTGCCGTACGAAACCCAGTTCGATGAGCACGAAGCCCAGGCCTGCGTCGATTTCATCGAGCCGGACGAGCGCCATACCGTCAACATCGGTCCGGCGGTCAAGGCATTGGCGAAGGAAGTCCTGGCATTCGAAGGCAAGGCGCCGGGTTCGCGGGATTTCGTGTTGGGCAATACCAAGGCGCGGATGCGCATGGTGGCGCAATACACCATCGCCGGCGCGGAGCAAGGCCTGGTGATCGGCACCGATCACGCGGCCGAAGCGGTCATGGGTTTCTTCACCAAGTTCGGTGACGGCGCCTGTGACCTGGCCCCGCTGAGCGGCCTGGTGAAAAACCAGGTCCGGGCCATCGCCCGGGATTTCGGCGCGCCGGAGTCGCTGGTGGAAAAAGTCCCCACCGCTGATCTGGAAGACCTGTCGCCGGGCAAGCCGGATGAAGCCGCCCATGGTGTGACCTACGGCGAGATCGACGCCTTCCTGCATGGCCAACCGATTCGCGAAGAGGCGGCCAGGATCATTTGCGAAACCTACCGCAAGACCGAGCACAAGCGAGTGATGCCGTACGCTCCGTGATCACCGCGGTGGTCTGATATCACCTGTGGGAGCGAGCCTGCTCGCGAAGGCGTCGCATCAGCTACATCAATGCTGACTGACACACCGCTTTCGCGAGCAGGCTCGCTCCCACAGGGGTCGGGTATTTACCAGGTATAAAAAAAGCGCCCTGCACGGGGGCGCTTTTTTTGTGCCGGAAATTTGATTACTTCAGAGTGACCGTGCCTTTCATCATCGAGATGTGGCCCGGGAACGAGCAGAAGAAACCGTACTTCTCGGAAGCACTCAATTTCGAAACATCAAAGGTCACCGAGTCGGTTTCCTTGGCGCCGATGATTTTGGTGTGGGCGATGATGCGAGCATCACCTTCCTTCAGGTAATCCTTGTCAATGCCAGCGGCCAGACCGTCGGTGGCGATCGGCTGCATGTCAGCCTCTTTGCTCAGCACCCAGTTATGACCCATGACGTTCTTCGGCAAGCTGCCCGAGTGCTTCAGCTCAACGGTGAAGGTTTTGCAGCTCTTGTCGATTTCGATGGCCTTGGTATCGAAGGACATCTGATCGGTGGAATCAATGGTGGTCTTGCATTCCGCTGCCATCAGTTGGCTGCTGGCCAGCGTCAACAGGGATACTGCTACAAGTTTGGCGAACATCATGAATCTCCAAGGCATGGTTAACAAAATTCCGTCAAAGGGGAAGACTGCCTGATTTTCCAGCAAGTTCCTATGACCTGTGTCAAAGATTGTATACAACTTAAGACTATCAGCCTGATGGACAGAATCAACCAGCCACAAGTATGACTCGCCCGTTACGATCGGCTCCATCACCTCTCTGGAGCAACCGTCATGAACCTCAACAGCCTGTTATGCAGCCTGCTCGCCGCCTACGCCTGCGGCGCCAGCGGCACCTACGAAAAACCCCGGCGCGAGGTTTAATTCTTTGCGCGACAAGGGGCAGGCTTTACTCTGGACCGGTTAGCGATCACGGAGTAAAGCATGTCCATAGCGTCTGTTTGTGTATTTTGCGGTGCCAGCGCCGGCAACCATCCCGCCTATCGCGAAGCGGCTCAGGCCCTGGGGCAGGCACTGGCGGAGCGAAAACTGACCCTGGTCTACGGCGGCGGCGCGGTCGGCCTGATGGGAATCGTCGCCGATGCAGCCCTTGCGGCTGGCGGCGAAGTGATTGGCATCATCCCGCAAAGCCTGAAAGACAAGGAAATCGGCCACAGTGGCCTGACGCGCCTGGAAGTGGTGGACGGCATGCATGCGCGCAAGGCCCGCATGGCTGAACTCAGCGACGCCTTCATCGCCCTTCCCGGCGGCCTCGGCACCCTGGAAGAACTTTTCGAAGTGTGGACCTGGGGCCAGCTCGGCTACCACGCTAAACCGCTGGGGCTGCTGGAAGTGAACGGTTTCTACAGCAAACTCACCGGTTTTCTCGATCACATCGTCGGTGAAGGCTTCGTCCGGGCGCCGCATCGTGACATGCTGCAAGTGAGCGACTCGGCCCATGACCTGCTCGATGCGCTGGATGAATGGCAACCCTCGGTGCCGCCGAAATGGGCCGAGCAAAAACCCAGCTAACGGCTCGACCCCGATACAGGGCAGAATACGCGCCGCTCAACCTCACCTTCGACCCCAGAGGATCGCCCATGGCCAAACCCAATTATTCCTTCGCCAAACGTCAGAGAGACCTGGCCAAGGAGCAGAAGAAAGAGGAAAAGCTCCAGCGCAAGAAAGCCACCGCCGATGAAGCAGCACTGAACCCCGATGCTGAAGGTGAAGTGGCGGCAGACGATGATGCAGATGCACCGAAAGACCAGGCCCCCGACGCCTGACTCCTCCAGGGCCCGATGATCCGATCCGGCCCCACGGTTTTGTGTCCAGGGCCGGCAGCCTCGCTGCCGGCCCTCACAACCCCAGCGCGTTGATAATCGACAAGCGATAACCAGCCGGCATGTTCGCTGGCAACTGGCTTGGCTCGAACAGCCCGATCTCCTTGTGCTCATGACTGATCGTCGGCACGAAACCGCCCAGCAACTGGCAGCGGTAAGTGGAGATGAACACGTGTTTGCCGGGAATCACCTCGAACAGATACGAATCCAGTGGTTCGCCCACGCTGACCTCGACCGCCAACTCCTCGGCGATTTCCCGTGCCAGGCACTGCGGCGGCGTTTCGCCCAGCTCGATCCGCCCACCGGGCAGCTCCCATTCGTCACGCTCGTTGAGCATCAGCACGACCAGGCCGTCGGGAGATTGCAGTACGCCTTTGATGGAAACCGGGAACATATAAAAGTCTCATTGTCAGTCAATTCACCTGTGGCGAGGGAGCTTGCTCCCTCGCCACAGGTGTTCATTGGAACATCAGATCACTGTTCCAACGGCATCACCGTCACCCGTACCTCCGGGTCATGGGTACCGCCCCCCAGGATCACCCCGCGCAAAGGCGACACATCGGAAAAGTCCCGGCCCCAGGCCAGGGTGATGTGCTCCAGGGACGGTTGCACGTTGTTGGTCGGATCGAAATCCACCCATCCCAGCACCGGGCAAAACACCGAAATCCAGGCGTGAGAAGCATCGGCACCAATCAATCGAGCCTGGCCGGGGGGTGGCTGCGTCAACAGATAGCCGCTGACGTAACGCGCCGCCAATCCGCGAGAGCGTACGCAGGCCAGCATCAGGTGGGCAAAATCCTGGCAGACGCCCCGGCGTCGCTCCAGCACTTCCACCAGCGGTGTCGCGACCTGGGTGGCCTCCGCGTCGAAAGTGAATTCCTCGAAGATTTTTTCCATCAGCGCCTGGACGCCGAGCATCAACGGACGACCAACCGGGAAACAACTTTCGGAAAACTCGACGAAGCTGCGCTTGAGGTGCACATAGGGTGACTCGAAACGATAGCGGCATGCATCCAGCAACTGCGCCGTCAGCGGCCGGCCGCTGTAGGTCAATGCATGACGAGTGGATTCCCAGGCGGGCGATGAACCGAAATCCAGTGGCGGGCGCGCCAGCACCTCGACGCTCAGGCGGGCATTGACCAGCAGCTCATCGTGGGGCCGCTCGAAGGCCAGGCGGGTCAGCGGATTGCCGAACACATCCTCTTCATCGCGACGGGTCGTGGGCTCCGGGCTGATGGTCAGTTGTCGTTCGGTACAGCGCTGCCATTCACAGGGCCGCGGCCATAGATGCGCCAGTTGCTGGGCGAGGGACACCGGGCTGTCGTAATGGTAGTGGGTGTCGTGAAGGATCTGGTAACGGGCATTCATCAGACGGATACCGTGCGCTGGCTGACGTCGTCAACATGGGCGAAATGGCGCAAGGCCAGGCGATCGGACACGTGCCCGCTGACATCGGCGACTTCCTGCAGCAGATCGGCCAACCCGTCGAGCGCCGCGCGCAGGCTGGCTTCGCCAAACAAAAGACTCTCCAGGCAGCGCAGGTCAAAGCGCGACAGTCGCGACACCAGTTCCGGCAGGGCGGTTTCTCTCGGCGCGCCAAAATCGTCGTTCAGACGCTTGACGGTGCGCGCCACCAGTTTCAACTGGAAGAGCACTGCGTGAGGGTTCTGTTCGTCCAGCAACAGAAGATCGAGCACCGGGATCAGCTGCGCCACCGCCAGGTATCGCGAACGGTAGGTGATGCTGCTATTGCCCAACTCCAGCAACCATTCCAGCCCGGCCTGATCGAAAACCGCCTCGCCGCGCAGGAATGCCGCCAGGCTGCTGCTGAGAAATTGCAGACGCTCCAGGCGCCGGCCGATCATCAGGAAACGCCAGCCCTCGTCGCGGGTCATGTCGTCCAGGGCGAACCCGGACAACGCGGCCAGGGACATCACCAGTCGATTGAGAAAATCCAGCAACTCACCGAAGTCCGGCTCGCTGGTTTCCAGTTCCACGGCTTCGCGTTGCAGTTCCACCAGTGCCTGCCAGTTCTCCCGGGACAGCTTGCCACGGACCTGGGAGGCCGCCCACTGCAAGCGCTGCAGATTGGAGCGCAGGCTGAACGACCAGTCATCCCCGAGCATGGCCGCCAGCAGGCGTTCGGGCAACTCGCCCTCCTCCGGCAACAACATCAGGCTCTCGCCCAGGGCGACCGCCGATTGCAAGGCCTGCGGATCATCGCCATCGACATAGCGCGCCAGCATGATCCGCAGCAGACGGGCGCTGTCGTCGCAACGTTCGCAGTAGCGGCCAAACCAGAACAGGTTTTCCACCACACGAGACGGCAGATAGGGATCGCGGCGCACCAGATCATGCACGCCCACGGTTCGCTGGGCCTTCCATTGCTCACCGCCGGGCGCCTGCTCGCCAAGTACCCAGGTGTCCTTGCTGGCGCCTCCGCGCTGCATCGACACCACTTCGGCATCAGCCTCGGCGGCCACGCGGGTCAGGCCTCCCGGCAGCACTCGATAATCGTCTTTGCCGGACACCGCATAAACCCGCATGCCAATGGCTCGAGGCTGGATCTGGCCGTCTTCGGCCTGCCATACCGGCGCCTGGGACAGTTGCGCCAGTTCCTGAGCAACATAGGCATAGGGCCGCGCCTGCATGCGTGCGGCCAATCGAGCGCGCTGGTCTTCGTCCAGGTCACGACCGAATACCGGCGTGAAGCTCTGGGACGGAAACGCCGGCTTGATCAACAACTGCGGCAGTTTCTCCAGGGCCTGGGCCAGCACCGGCGGCTCTCCGCACCACCAGGTGGCGATGGAGGGCAGCATCAGCTCTTCACCGAAAAGAAACTGACTTATTTTCGGCAGGAATCCCAAGAGCCCGGGAGACTCCAGGACTCCGCTACCCAGTGCATTGGCCACCAGCACCCGCCCCTGACGCACCGCCTCCAGCAATCCGGGCACGCCCAGGGCCGAATCGGTGCGCAACTCCAGCGGGTCGCAGAAATCATCATCGAGCCGACGCATGATCGCGTGCACCCGACGCAGCCCGCTAAGCGTCTTCAGATAGACCGTGGCGTCGCGGACGGTCAGGTCGCCGCCTTCCACCAGCGGATAGCCGAGTTGCCGCGCCAGGTAGAGGTGTTCGAAGTAGCTTTCGTTGAACCGACCGGGCGTCAGCAGTACCACCAGCGGCGGCTCGCCGTTGCTGGGAGCCTGTCGCGCCAGGGTTTCTTGCAACGTGCGGAAGAAACCGGACAGGTGTTGCACCTTGAGGTCGCGATAAAGGTCGGGAAAGGCTCGCGACACGATCGTGCGATTTTCCAACGCATAACCGGCGCCCGAGGGCGCCTGGGTCCGATCCGCAGTCACCCACCAGCGGCCGTCGGGCGCGCGCGCCAGATCCACGGCATACAAGTGCAGGAAGTTGCCGTCTGGCGGCGTGATGCCCTGGCAGGGCCAAAGGAAATTGTTGTGCCCGAACACCAGCTCTGCCGGCAACAGCCCCTCGCTGATCAACCGCTGCGGCCCGTACAGGTCGGCCAGAACGGCATTGAGCAAGCGTGCCCGCTGGGCAATGCCGGCCGACAGTTGCGTCCATTCCCGAGCGTCGATGACATGGGGCAGCAGGTCCAGCTCCCAAGGCCGATCAGCTCCCTTGGGGTCTGCATAGACGTTATAGGTGACGCCATTTTCCTGGATCTGCCGGGCGAGCAATGCCTGGCGCTGGATCAACTGAGCCGGCGTGCTGCGCTGCAATTGGTCGAACAGCCGCCGCCAATGCGCACGCACCGCACCGCTGTCATCCAGCAATTCGTGATAGGTGCCCGTCGTCAACGGGTAACGGTCAAGCAGGTCAGGCATGGAAAGCTCGGCAGGACGGCAATGAAAGGTGAGACTAGCGCAGGCAGATGACACCCGGATAGGTATGTTTGAGCTGAATCCGGCAAGAGGCTTCAGGGGCAATCATCGTGGCGAGGGAGCTTGCTCCCGCTCGGTTGCGCAGCGACCGTAAAATCCTGGGGCTGCTGCGCAGCCCAGCGGGAGCAAGCTCCCTCGCCACAGGGTAAATCTATCGCTTCAATGCCCCTTGGAAGCGTCGCAGATCGAGAGTGAAGGGAAATTCGTCATCCGTTGCCAGGTTCGGTATCGGAAGTTTCCCAGGCGTGTGTCCGATCCTAAAGAAACGCGCCATCCGCCGGCTCTCCGCCTCGTTGGCGTTGACCGGCAGGCTGTCATAGTTGCGCCCGCCCGGATGCGCCACGTGGTACTGACAGCCGCCCAGCGAACGTTGCATCCAGGTGTCGAGCACATCGAATACCAGCGGCGCATGGACCGGGATGGTCGGTTGCAGGCAGTTGGCCGGTTGCCAGGCGCGGAAACGTACCCCGGCGACGAACTCACCGACTCGACCGGTGGGTTGCAAGGGTACCGGTACGCCGTTGCAAGTCAGCAGATAACGTTGTGGCGCCAGGCCGCTGAGCTTGACCTGCAAGCGCTCCAGGGACGAGTCCACGTAGCGTACGGTGCCCCCCGCCGTGCCCTCCTCTCCCAGCACATGCCAGGGTTCCAGCGCCTGACGCAACTGCAGCTCGATACCATTGACCGCGTAATCGCCGACCTTGGGAAAGCGGAACTCCAGGTGCGCGGCGAACCACTCGGCCCGCAGCGGATAACCGGCGACATTGAGGTCGTCGATGACATCGGCAAAATCCTGCTCGATGAAATGCGGCAGCAAGAAGCGATCGTGCAGCTCGGTGCCCCAGCGCGCCAGTTTCGCCGGCGCGTAGGGTTCACGCCAGAACCGCGCCACCAGCGCCCGCAGCAGTAACTGCTGGGCCAGGCTCATGCGGGCGTGGGGCGGCATTTCGAAAGCGCGCAGCTCCAGCAAGCCGAGACGCCCGGTGGCGCCGTCCGGTGAATAGAGCTTGTCGATGCAGAACTCGGCGCGGTGGGTATTACCGGTCACGTCGATCAACAGGTTGCGCAGCAATCGGTCCACCAGCCAGGGCGGACACGCTTCGCCAGGCTCGGGCATTTGCGCGAAGGCGATCTCCAGTTCATATAACGCGTCGTTGCGCGCCTCGTCCACGCGGGGCGCCTGGGACGTCGGGCCGATGAACAGTCCGGAAAACAGGTAGGACAACGACGGATGGTTATGCCAGTAGCTGATCAGGCTGCGCAGCAAGTCGGGACGACGCAGGAAGGGCGAGTCAGCCGGCGTCGCGCCGCCCAGGACGAAATGGTTACCGCCACCGGTGCCGGTGTGTCGACCGTCGATCATGAATTTTTCGGTGGTCAGCCGGTTCAGCCGCGCCTGCTCGTAAAGAAACTCGGTGCGCTCGACCAGCTCATCCCAGGTCGCCGACGGTTGCACGTTGACCTCGATGACGCCCGGGTCAGGCGTGATGCGAAAATTGCTCAGGCGCGGATCGCTCGGCGGCTCGTAGCCTTCCAACAGCACAGGGCAGCCCAGTTCTTCTGCTGTCGCCTCGATGGCGCTGACCAGTTCCAGGTAATCCTCGACCCGTTCCAGCGGCGGCATGAACAGATAGAGCCGCCCGTCCCTGGCCTCGGCACAGAACGCGGTGCGCGTCAGCCAATCGGCCGATTCGTCGACCTTCGGCGCGCGCTCCTGTTCCAGGGCCGGCTCGCCGTGATGGGTGAGTTGCTCGGTGCCAGGCAACTCGGGCAAGTCCTGGTTCGGGTCGGTGGGGTGGATGAAGGGATACTCGGCTGCCGTCACCCATGGCTGCGACGCCAGCGGCAAGCGATAGCCCAGCGGCGAATCGCCCGGCACCAGCCGACAATGGCTGTCGCGCAAATACCAGCGGCCGCTTTGCCATTGATCGCCCTTGGCGGTGCGCGCCAGCGGCAGGACCTGGCCGACCACTTTGTCCAGGCCCTGGCTGAACACCTTGCGCAACCGCGCCCGCTCCAGGGGATCCTCGAGCCTAGGGTCCTCGGCTGTCACGTTCGAAGGCAAATTACCCTCGCGCCAGAGGTAATGGAAATTATCTTCGTAGGCAGCGAAGACGAACCGCGCAGGAATATTCAGGCGTTCGGCGACACTCGCCAGGAAGCGCCCGGCCAGTTCGCCATCGGCGCCGTAGTCCTGCTGTTCATCGGCGATCAGCGCGTTGTCGCGCCAGATCGGCACGCCGTCACGCCGCCAATAACAGTTGAGCGACCACCGCGGCAGTTGCTCGCCGGGGTACCACTTGCCCTGGCCGAAGTGCACCAGCCCCTCGGGCGCGTAGTGCTTGCGCATGCGCTGGAACAACTCGGCGGAGAGGCGACGCTTGTCCGGGCCGAGCGCTGCGGTATTCCACTCGGCGCCGTCCGGATCGTCGATGGAAACGAAGGTCGGCTCGCCGCCCATGGTCAGGCGCACGTCGCCCTCCAGCAGGTCGCTGTCGATCTGCCGGCCCAACGCCTGGATCGCCTGCCATTGCTCTTCGGTGTATGGCTTGGTGACCCGTGGCGCCTCCCAGATTCGCTCGACGGACATTTTGTGGCTGAACTGGCACTCGCAAGGTTCCACCAGGCCGCTGATCGGCGCTGCCGAGGACGGATCGGGACTACATGCCAAGGGGATATGCCCTTCACCGGCGAACAACCCGGACGTGGCGTCCAGGCCGATCCAGCCAGCGCCGGGCAGGTACACCTCGCACCAGGCATGCAGGTCGGTGAAGTCCACTTCCGTACCGGACGGGCCGTCGAGGCTTTTCACATCGGCGGTCAACTGGATCAGGTAACCGGAGACAAACCGCGCCGCCAGGCCCAGATGACGCAACAGTTGCACCAGCAGCCAGGCCGAATCCCGGCAGGAACCGGACGCATGCTCCAGGGTGTGCTCCGGCGTCTGCACGCCGGGCTCCATGCGGATCAGGTAACCGATGTCTTCGCTCAGGCGCTGGTTCAACGCCACCAGGAAGTCCACCGCCGGCAGCGGCGTGCGGTCGATGCCGTCCAGATAAGCCTTGAATCTCGGCGTCAGCGGCAGCTTTTCCAGATAGGGCATCAGCTCGTGTTTTTCGTCGGCTGCATACGTAAACGGAATTTTTTCGGCGTAGGGCTCGAGGAAAAAATCGAATGGATTGAACACTGCCATCTCGGCGACCAGATCGACCTCGACCCGCAGCTCATCGGTCTTTTCCGGGAACACCAGCCGCGCCAGGTAATTGCCCTGAGGGTCTTGTTGCCAGTTGATGAAGTGCTGATCGGGCGAGACTTTCAGCGCATATGAAAGAATGCGTGTACGGCTGTGGGCGGCCGGGCGCAGGCGCACGATCTGCGGACCGAGTTCGACAGCGCGCTCGTAGCGATAGTGTGTGACATGGTGCAAAGCGACATGGATCGACACGGCGTGCCTCCTGCGGAGCCTGGGCGTTATCGAAAGCGGCGCAAGACTTATGCCATGCAGGCAGGTCGGACACTTTCTACGTCTACTCAGGGCAGTAGAGCACTAAAACCGCGCGATGCCTGTATTGATCTGCAACGGCCGCACATAAATGCGGCGCGGGCGGTAGCGAATCGACTCAACGGCGCGGGCGCGAGGCCTTGGCGGATTGGATGATGCGTTCGCGCTGGTGGCGGATCTCGACGAGCTTGCGGCGCATTTCCCGGTGGCGTTTGCTGTTGATCAGGAGCAGTCCCAGTAGCGGTAACAGCACAGCGAAGATGTACACGCCCTGGTGCGGCCCGTAAGCAAACGTCGGCACCGCCGCCGCCAGACAGGCTAGGAAATAACCCGCCACACCCCAGATTGCCCAAGCGCGCCCGCGTGCAATCAGCAGGTTGCCCAAGACTAGAACCATCACCAGGGCCAACGTGCCGAAACCGACATAGTCGGTCCTGATCGAGGGCTCCAAGGCGCGCCAATAAGTGGCTCCGGCCAGAACGAGCAGCGTGGAACCGGAAAAACAGCCGAGCAGGATGGTGCCCATGAAAATCGGAAAATAGCGGGCCAGGAATGGCTTCAGTGATCCGCCGCCGATCATTCCGTGAACTCTTCGTACAGGCCGACGGCAACGGTTTTCACATGGCCACCACCGGTATAACTGCCGATGACGCCCAGGGCGCCGCCCAGCGAGTCCTTGATCTGAGTCAGGGTCGCATGCCGGATCTCAGCGGACGAGTAACGCTTGGGCAAAGCCCCTGCCCGTTGCTGCAACTTGAGCAACTTAGCGGTCAGGCTTGGGTCCTTCAGCGTCAGAAGTTCCTTGGTCAACTTACTGCGCTCTTGGCGATTCAGGCCCTTGAGCAACTGGTACCAGCTCTTGCCGGTGCCGGCCGCCTTGTTGGCCTTGAGCAATCGAACAGTCGTCAGCGCCGAGCCACCGACGCCCACCAGGGAAACACCGTCAAGAATCGGCGACACGATGTTGTACCAGTCAGCATCGTTCATCTCATCGTTGCCAGTAGGGTTGCTCAACTCGTTCGCCACCCGCATTCCGCCAATGACGCACTGCGCGGTACTGGCCGTAGCGGCAGCGGCGCCCAAGGCGACCACAAAAGCGCTGGCACCAGCCGTAAAGGGCACGGCAACGCTGCCACTGAATACCACCACCCAACCAATCACCGCGGCGACACAGGACAAGCCGGCATTGGTCGCCTCAATCCCGAGCTTCGACTCGCGTGGACTGCTTTTCACCTGTTCTATGAATTGCTGCGGAGCAATGTACTTTTTCGCCTCGCGCAAAATGATGCGTTTGGGCGCGATGCTGCAGATCGGCTTGAACTCCCGCAGCGTCACCACGTTGTAGTCGGAATCGACATACACCACCCCCGCACCGGTGATGTTGGGGTCGGCGTCGATCGCGGCAAACAGGCGCGGCAGGTTGATCTGGCTTTCGATGCGTTGACGGGCCATGAACTGGGAAAAGCTCAAGTCCATGCCGATGCCCGTTGAAGCGCTGCTCATATGAATCGTCCTTGAGAATCGATGGATTTAATTTCTTTCCACACGGAACCCCGTGGCGAGGGGATTTATCCCCGCTGGGTTGCGGAGCAGCCCTAAAAGGCTTAACGCAATCGACCTGCCCCACCGAGGTGGAAGGTTCTAGGACTGCTGCGCAGCCCAACGGGGATAAATCCCCTCGCCACAAGGACCTCGTATTCACCTCGGCGCCATAACGCGGCGCCACGATAACAAACGGCCAGCACTGCCGCTAGAAAGCAAAACGCCAGCACTCAGGCTGGCGTCTTGCGATTGGGCGGGGCGATCAGCGCGGCACAACCGGCTTGCGCGCAGGCTTCGGTCCCTTGCCCTTGGCCGCATCCTTGCGCTCCTTGGCAGCCTGCTGATTACGGGCGAACGCAGCGGCCTTGGCTTGCTCGCGTTTATCCCAGGCATTGCCGCCGTCACTGGCCCGCGGCGGCAGGCCGGTGTGCTGGGTCAGGATCTTGGTGGTCTCCTTACCGACCTTATGGCTGCCAGCCGGGGTCGAGTTCTTGCGACGGGCACTCTGGTAGCTGTCGGTGGCAGGCTGGTGCAACGGAATCAACTGGTTCTTGCCCGGCCCGATCAGGTCGGCGCGGCCCATGCGGGTCAGCGCTTCGCGCAGCATCGGCCAGCCTTTCGGATCGTGATAACGCAGGAACGCCTTGTGCAGGCGGCGCTGCTCTTCGCTCTTGACGATGGTCACCGCGTCGCTCTTGTAGGTGACCTTGCGCAGCGGGTTCTTGCCCGAGTGATACATCGCGGTGGCCGTAGCCATCGGCGACGGATAGAACGCCTGCACCTGGTCGGCCCGGAAGCCGTTGCCCTTGAGCCACAGCGCCAGGTTCATCATGTCTTCGTCGGTAGTGCCCGGGTGAGCCGCGATGAAGTACGGAATCAGGTACTGCTCTTTCCCGGCTTCCTTCGTGTACTTCTCGAACATCCGCTTGAATTTGTCATAGCTGCCGATGCCCGGCTTCATCATCTGGTTGAGCGGGCCTTCCTCGGTGTGCTCCGGGGCGATCTTCAGGTAACCGCCGACGTGGTGGGTCACCAGCTCCTTGACGTACTCCGGCGACTCGACCGCCAGGTCGTAACGCAGGCCGGAGGCAATGAGGATCTTCTTCACCCCAGGCAACGCACGGGCGCTGCGGTACAGCTGGATCAGCGACGAGTGGTCGGTATTGAGGTTCGGGCAGATGCCGGGGAACACGCAGGACGGCTTGCGGCACGCGGATTCGATTTCCGGGCTCTTGCAGGCGATGCGGTACATGTTCGCGGTCGGGCCGCCGAGGTCGGAAATGACCCCGGTGAAACCAGGCACCTTGTCGCGGATCTCTTCGATCTCGCGAATGATCGACTCTTCCGAGCGGTTCTGGATGATCCGGCCTTCGTGCTCGGTGATCGAGCAGAAGGTGCAGCCACCGAAGCAGCCACGCATGATGTTCACCGAGAAACGGATCATCTCGTAAGCGGGGATCTTTTCCTTGCCATACGCCGGATGCGGGACACGCGCGTAAGGCATGCCAAACACGTAGTCCATTTCCTCAGTAGTCATCGGAATGGGCGGCGGGTTGAACCAGACGTCGACTTCGCCGTGCTTCTGCACCAGCGCACGGGCGTTGCCCGGGTTGGTTTCCAGGTGCAACACGCGGTTGGCGTGGGCATACAGCACCGCATCGTTGCGCACCTTCTCTACCGATGGCAGGCGAATCACGGTCTTGTCGCGGGTCATCCTCGGGCTCGCCAGGATCTGTACGACCTTGGCTTCGCTCGGGTCATCGACCGGGCCCTTTTCCTGCTCGATGGCGCAGGCAGCGGTGTCCTGGGTATTCACGTACGGGTTGATGATCTTGTCGACCTTGCCCGGACGGTCGATGCGCGTGGAATCGACTTCGTACCAGCCTTGCGGCGTGTCGCGGCGAATGAATGCGGTGCCGCGCACGTCGGTGATGTCTTCGATCTTGTGGCCGTAGGACAGGCGCTGGGCCACTTCGACAATCGCCCGCTCGGCGTTGCCATAGAGCAGGATGTCGGCGCAGGCGTCGATCAGGATCGAGTTGCGCACCCGGTCCTGCCAGTAGTCGTAGTGGGCGATGCGGCGCAGGGACGCTTCGATACCGCCGAGGACGATCGGCACGTGTTTGTAGGCTTCCTTGCAACGCTGGCTATAGACCAGGCTCGCACGGTCCGGCCGCTTGCCCGCCAAACCGCCCGGCGTGTAGGCGTCATCGGAACGGATTTTCTTGTCGGCGGTGTAGCGGTTGATCATCGAGTCCATGTTGCCGGCCGCGACACCGAAGAACAGGTTGGGCTCGCCGAGCTTCATGAAGTCGTCTTTGGACTGCCAGTTCGGCTGGGCAATGATGCCAACGCGAAAGCCCTGGGCTTCCAGCAGACGGCCAATGATCGCCATGCCGAACGACGGATGATCGACGTAGGCATCACCGGTCACGATGATGATGTCGCACGAATCCCAGCCGAGCTGATCCATCTCCTCCCTGCTCATCGGCAGGAACGGCGCCGGTCCGAAACATTCGGCCCAGTACTTGGGATAATCGAATAATGGCTTGGCTGCTTGCATGTCGATGACCGGTATAGAAGATGAAAAATCGCGGGCGCGGAATATAGCACAAAAAATAACCAATTGTGGCGAGGGAGCTTGCTCCCGCCCGGCTGCACAGCAGCCGGATCCCCCGCACACCTGGATTACATGTGCAAACTGGGGGCTGCTACGCAGCCCAGCGGGAGCAAGCTCCCTCGCCACAAAGGCGGGTCAAGCGAACAGATTTACTCGTCATCATCAAAATTGTAGCTACCCGGCGCCAGGTTTTCGAAGCGCGTGTATTTGCCGATAAACGCCAGGCGGATGAAGCCGATCGGGCCGTTCCGTTGCTTGCCGATGATGATTTCGGCAATGCCCTTGTGTTCCGTCTCGGGGTGATACACCTCGTCACGGTAAACGAACATGATGACGTCGGCGTCCTGCTCGATCGCTCCGGATTCCCGCAAGTCCGAGTTCACCGGACGCTTGTTGGGGCGCTGTTCCAGGGAACGGTTCAACTGCGAAAGGGCAACGACTGGGCAGTTGAATTCCTTGGCCAGGGCCTTGAGGGAACGGGAGATCTCGGAAATCTCGTTGGTCCGGTTGTCGCCGCTAGAGCCGGGGATCTGCATCAACTGCAGGTAGTCGATCATGATCAGCCCGACCTCGCCGTGCTCACGCACCAGGCGGCGGGTTCGGGCGCGCATCTCCGACGGGCTGATACCTGCGGTATCGTCGATGAACAGCTTGCGGTCGTTGAGCAGGTTCACCGCCGAGGTGAGGCGCGGCCAATCGTCGTCTTCCAGCTGGCCGGAACGGACCTTGGTCTGGTCGATACGCCCGAGGGACGACAGCATACGCATGATCAGCGATTCGCCTGGCATCTCGAGGGAGTACACCAACACAGCCTTTTCACTGCGTAGCACGGCGTTTTCCACCAGGTTCATCGCAAAGGTGGTCTTACCCATGGACGGACGGCCGGCGACGATGATCAAGTCGGACGGCTGCAGGCCGCTGGTCTTCTCGTCGAGGTCGGTGTAGCCGGTGGACAGGCCGGTAATGGCGTTGTCGGTGTTGAACAAGGTGTCGATGCGGTCGATGGCCTTGGTCAGCAGGTCGTTGACGCTCACCGGGCCGCCGGTTTTCGGCCGCGCCTCGGCGATCTGGAAGATCTGCCGCTCGGCTTCGTCGAGAATCTCAGCGGCGGTGCGACCTTCCGGGTTGAACGCACTGTCGGCAATCTCAGTGCTGATGCCGATCAACTGGCGCAAGGTCGCCCGCTCGCGCACGATCTGGGCGTAAGCCTTGATGTTGGCGACCGACGGCGTGTTTTTCGCCAGTTCGCCGAGGTAACCGAGGCCGCCGACCTGGGATGTCTGACCTTCCTTGTCCAATTGCTCGGCCAGGGTCACGACGTCGATCGGCATGTTCTGATCGGCCAACTTGGCGATCGCGCGGAAAATCAGGCGGTGGTCATGCCGATAAAAATCGCCGTCGGAGACTTGATCAAGCACGCGTTCCCAGGCGTTGTTGTCCAGCATCAGACCACCGAGCACGGCCTGTTCGGCCTCGATGGAATGCGGAGGCACCTTCAGGGCAGCGGTTTGCAGATCGTATTGCTCGGGGGCGGTGATTTCGTTCATGGCCACGTCAGGTTATGAAAATCAGGAATTGCAGAAAGACAAAGGGCACGACCTGTAGACAGGATCGTGCCCGATGTTACCGGTTGGCGCCCGAGGGTGCCAACCGACAGGTGTTGCTTAGGCTGCTACCACGACAACGCGTACGGTGGCTTCAACTTCGGCGTGCAGGTGCACGGCTACGTCGAATTCACCTACGTTGCGGATGGTGCCGTTCGGCAGACGAACTTCGCTTTTCGCAACTTCAACGCCGGAGGCGGTCAGTGCGTCAGCGATGTCGTGAGTACCGATCGAACCGAACAGCTTGCCTTCGTCGCCAGCGGTGGCAGTGATGGTCACTTCCAGCTCGGCCAGTTGGGCAGCACGGCTTTCAGCCGATGCCTTACGGTCTGCGGCGGCTTTTTCCAGCTCAGCGCGACGCTCTTCGAACGCAGCCAGGTTGGCAGCGGTCGCAGCGGTGGCTTTGCCGAAAGGCAGCAGGTAGTTACGGCCGTAACCGGCCTTAACGTTTACTTTGTCGCCCAGGTTGCCCAGGTTGGCGATTTTTTCCAGAAGGATCAGTTGCATGTGAAAATCCTCTAACTTTTAACCTTCACCGTTCGCGTTGTCGGCGTCTTTCGGCGCCATACGACCGCGAAAATCAATCAGGCTGTCGACGATGGCCAGGACCACCAGCAACGGATAGATCAGCTGCATGAACAGCAACAACGTGACGTACAACCCGACCAGCCAGAACCTGGCCAGTCGCTTTTGCGCCACAAGCCCGTGAATCAGGGCCAGGGCGGCAAACACCAGCGGTACACTGCACAACGGCGTGAGCATGGCCATCTGCGGACCGAAATTCGGCCCCAGGAGCATGCCCGCCAGCAGTAACATCGCCAGCCCGAGCGGGAAACGAATGGCGCGAAATTCGCGACCAAAACCACCCGGGTTGTACAACAACGCTTGCCAGTAGCGCCCGATAATCAGGCTCAGCACACTGACGATTTGCAACAAGGCCGCAATCAGGCCGGTCAGGACCGGTGCGATCAGGGACGCGAAACGCGCCTGCTCCTCTGCCGACATCTGTTGGTAGAGATCACCGAGGGCCTCGGGCAGGATTTTTATCAAAGCCTGCGAGAGCATCTCGATCTGGGGTGCGAAAGCCACCCCGAGCACCACTGAAAACACCACTCCCATCGCTATGCTGACCAGCAGCACGCGGTTCCAGGATTCGCTGGCGCGCAACACCAACGCCAGCGCCGAAGACCCCAGCAGCACCATCAGTGCCCGCGGGTCAGCGGAATACAACCACCAGAGCAAGGCCGGCAGCAGTCCCAGAGCAAGAACGCCAAGGGCGTCCCTCAATCCGCGCCGCAGGAGTACGAGACTCACCGCGGCAGCACCCAACCAATACAACAACGGCAATGCCGCGCATCCAGCCACTACGAGAGTGGCCTGCATACGACCGCGCATGATGAACTCAGCTAAGGCGCGCATGCATTCAATCCTTTGCTACGTATCGACTGCCCGGTCTCAGCGGCCGTGGCTGTCGGTGTAGGCCAGCAGGGCCAGGAAGCGGGCGCGCTTGATAGCGGTGGCCAGCTGACGCTGATAACGTGCTTTGGTACCGGTGATACGGCTTGGAACGATTTTGCCGGTCTCGGATACGTAGGCTTTCAGAGTGTTGAGATCTTTGTAATCGATCTCTTTCACGTCTTCAGCGGTGAAGCGGCAGAATTTACGACGACGGAAGAAACGTGCCATGTGATTGGCTCCTTAAAAGGTCCGTGGATTACTCGTCAGCGTTATCGCTGTTGTCGCTGTCGCTATCGCTGTCATCGCCATCGGCGCTGTCAGAGTGCTCAGGACGGTCGCGACGCTCACGGCGCTCACTGCGGTTTTCTTCAGCCTTGAGCATCTCGGATTGGCCGGTGACGGCTTCTTCGCGACGGATGACCAGGTTACGGATCACTGCATCGTTGTAGCGGAAGTTGTCTTCCAGCTCGGCCAGGGCCTTGCCGGTGCACTCAACGTTCAGCATCACGTAGTGAGCCTTGTGAACATTGTTGATTGCGTAGGCCAGTTGACGACGGCCCCAATCTTCCAGACGGTGGATTTTGCCGCCGTCTTCTTCGATCAGCTTGGTGTAACGCTCAACCATGCCGCCGACTTGCTCGCTTTGATCCGGGTGGACCAAAAAGATGATTTCGTAATGACGCATGAATGCTCCTTACGGGTTGTAGCCTGCCGCTCAAAAACGGTCAGACAAGGAGTGAATGACACTTATGGACTTGAGGACGCTAGACACATAAGTGCCTGCCATCACAGCAAGGGGCGCAATTGTAGAGAAGGGTCGAGGGCGGCGCAAGGCAATTGGCGATTATTTGAACAACCACCGTTTTCAATTACACACAGACCAATGTGGGAGCGAGCCTGCTCGCGAAAGCGGTGCGTCATTCAAATAGTTATTGAATGTCAGTGCGCTTTCGCGAGCAGGCTCGCTCCCACAAGGTTGTACTGCGATCAGGGCTTTTTGGCAGCAGTCTTGGCCCCACGCTGGCGCTGGGCTTCGAACAGGCACACGCCGGTGGCAACCGAGACGTTGAGACTGCTGACACTGCCGGCCATCGGCAGCTTGACCAGGTAGTCGCAATGCTCGCGGGTCAGGCGGCGCATGCCCTTGCCTTCGGCGCCCATGATCAGGATGGTCGGGCCGGTCAGGTCCTGGTCATAGATGCTGACCTCGGCCTCGCCCGCCGTGCCGACGACCCACAACCCGCGCTGCTGGAGTTTCTCCAGGGTGCGCGCCAGATTGGTCACGGCCACCAGCGGGATCACTTCCGCCGCGCCGCAGGCGACTTTACGCACGACCGGGGTCAGGGTGGCCGACTTGTCTTTTGGCACGATCACCGCCAACGCCCCGGCGGCATCCGCCGAACGCAGGCAGGCGCCGAGGTTGTGCGGGTCGGTCACGCCGTCCAGCACCAGCAGCAACGGCGCGCCCTCGGTGCGATCGAGCAACTCGTCGAGCATCGCCTCGCCCCAGACCTGACTCGGGCTGACTTCGGCGACGACGCCCTGGTGCACGCCTTCAACCCAGGCGTCCATCTCACGCCGCTCGGCCTGGCCGACCGCCACGCGATTTTCGCCCGCCAGCTCGATCAACGTCTGGACACGCGGATCGCTGCGCCCTTCCGCCAACCAGATCTGCTTGACCCGCTTGGGGTGGTGACGCAACAGCGCCTCCACGGCATGCACGCCGTAGATTTTTTCCAGCTGACTCATGACTTGCCCTTGGGTTTACGCGCCCCGCCACTTTTGGCTGGGGACGAGCCCGCTTTCGGCGGACCTTTACGGTGCTTGCTCGGCTTGCTGGTCGCCTTGTCCGGGGTCGACCTTCCGGTCTTTCCCCCAGACGCCGCTTTACCACCGTTCTTGGCTTCGGCCAGCAACGCCTGTTTCATTTCACGGCTTTTGCGCAACTCGGCATTTTTCGCCGCCGCATCGCTCGGGCGATAGGCCTCGACAGCCTTCTCCTTGGCCGAACCGCGGCGCCCCGACTTGGCCGGGGCAGGCTCGGCGGCGGTCTTGGTTGCTGGCGCAGCCGTTTCGGTGCCGCGCTTCTTGCGACCGATCGGCGCGCTGATGGTTTTTTCGGCCATCTCGAAGTCGATCTTGCGCTCGTCCAGATCGACGCGCATCACCCGCACTTCAACGGTATCGCCAAGACGGAAGCTGCGACCGGTGCGCTCGCCCGCCAGGCGGTGATGCACAGGATCGAAGTGGTAGTAGTCGCCAGGCAGCGCGGTGACATGCACCAGGCCTTCGACGTAGATGTCGGTCAGCTCGACGAACAGGCCGAAACCGGTCACGGCGGTGATCACGCCCGGGAAAGACTCACCCACGCGATCCTTCATGTACTCGCACTTGAGCCAGTTCACCACGTCGCGGGTCGCTTCGTCGGCACGTCGCTCGCTCATCGAGCATTGCTCGCCGAGCTGCTCCAGGGCCGCCTCGTCGTACGGGTAGATACGCGCCTTGGGAATGGTCATCGCGCCGGCACGCTTGACGTGCGGGGTGTCCATCTTCGAGTGGATCACGCTGCGAATCGCCCGGTGCGTGAGCAGGTCGGGGTAGCGACGGATCGGCGAAGTGAAGTGGGTGTAGGCTTCGTAATTCAGGCCGAAGTGGCCCTGGTTGTCGGCGCTGTACACCGCCTGGCTCAGCGAACGCAGCATCACGGTCTGGATCAGGTGGAAATCCGGACGATCCTTGATGCTTGCCAGCAAGGCCTGGTAATCCTTCGGCGACGGACCTTCCTTGCCCTTGTGCAACGACAGGCCAAGCTCGCCCAGGAATGCCCGCAATTTTTCCAGACGCTCTGGCGGCGGACCGTCGTGGACGCGGTACAGCGCAGGAATTTCATGCTTCTTCAGGAACTCGGCCGTGGCCACGTTGGCCGCCAGCATGCATTCCTCGATCAGCTTGTGGGCGTCGTTGCGAATCGTCGGACGGATCTCGGCGATCTTGCGCTCGGTACCGAAGATGATCCGGGTTTCCTGGGTTTCGAAATCGATCGCGCCCCGCACGTGACGCGCCGCCAGCAATACCTTGTACAGCGCGTAGAGCTGCTTGAGGTGCGGCACCACGTCGGTGTACTCGCCGCGCAGCTTGCGCGATTCGGCGAGTTTCGGCGTTTCCAGCATCGCACTGACCTTGTTGTAGGTCAGGCGGGCATGGGAATGGATCACCGCTTCATAGAAGCAGTAGTTCGTCATCTCGCCGGATTTGGAGATATCCATCTCGCAAACCATGGCCAGGCGATCGACCTGGGGGTTGAGCGAACACAGGCCGTTGGACAACTGCTCGGGCAGCATCGGCACGACGCGCTCGGGGAAATACACCGAGTTGCCGCGCACCTGGGCCTCGGCATCCAATGCAGAGCCGAGCTTTACGTAGCTGGAGACGTCGGCAATCGCCACGTACAACTTCCAGCCGCCGGAGAACAAGCGCAACTTGCCTGGCTTGGCTTCGCAGTAGACCGCGTCGTCGAAGTCACGGGCGTCTTCGCCGTCAATGGTGACGAACGGCAGATGGCGCAGATCGATGCGCTTCT
The DNA here is from genome assembly GCF_051131995.1 of Pseudomonas sp. Z1-29. NCBI lineage: Bacteria > Pseudomonadati > Pseudomonadota > Gammaproteobacteria > Pseudomonadales > Pseudomonadaceae > Pseudomonas > Pseudomonas sp. Z1-29. Next base: position 5,433,872 of record NZ_CP071645.1, read on the forward strand.
CTTTGTCCTTCTCTTCGACTTCCGGCTTGAGCTTGGCAGCTTCCTTGAGCACCGCCTCAGGCCAGACGTGGGGGATGTCATAAGTGCGCAGGGCAACGTCGATTTCCATGCCCGGAGCCATGTAGTTGCCGACCACTTCCACCACGTCGCCTTGCGGCTGGAAGCGCGGGGTTGGCCAGTGGGTGATTTTCACCTCGACGAACTGACCGACCTGGGCGTTGGCGTTGCGGCCCGGCGTCACCAGCACTTCCTGCTGGATCTTTGGGTTGTCGGCGACGACAAAACCGATGCCGCCCTCTTCGAAATAACGACCGACAATGGTCTCGTGGGCACGGGACACCACTTCGACGATCACACCCTCACGACGCCCACGGCGATCCAGGCCGGAAACACGGGCCAGGGCGCGGTCGCCGTCGAACACCAGGCGCATCTGCGCCGGGCTCATGAACAGGTCGTCACTGCCGTCATCCGGAATCAGGAAGCCGAAGCCGTCGCGGTGCCCGGCAATACGACCCAGGATCAGATCGAGCTTGTCGACCGGCGCATAAGTGCCACGGCGGGTATAGATGAGTTGAGCGTCGCGCTCCATGGCGCGCAGACGGCGGCGCAGGGCCTCGAGCTGGTCCTCGGTGGTCAGACCGAATTCTTCGACCAACTGCTCACGGCTAGCAGGCGAACCCCGATCGGCGAGATGCGCCAGGATCAGTTCGCGGCTAGGAATAGGGTTTTCATATTTTTCCGCTTCACGAGCGGCCTCGGGATCGAGGGACTGCCAATCGGCCATTAGAGAGTTTTCACCTTGTCTATATGCGGGTTAGTTTGGCATAGGCGTAATGAAACGGGAAATTTCAAGCGTCAGATGCCTTTTCTAAAGCCTTTTGACACGCCTTTAAAGCCTGTGATTGCACCGCTCGTGAAATTTAGCTTTTTTTTTGCACCGAGGGGTTTACAGTTAAAAACACGCTCCGTATAGTGCGCGCCATCGACGACGCACACACGCTGTCGATATTGCCCAGATGGTGAAATTGGTAGACACGCCAGCTTCAGGTGCTGGTGACCGCAAGGTCGTGGAAGTTCGAGTCTTCTTCTGGGCACCAATTTCAAGCAGCAGATAATGTCTGCGAGCTTTTACAGAAACCCGCGAAAGCGGGTTTTTGCATTTTTGCCCCCGTCGTTTCGTTTTGGCAATTACCAAAACAAAAACAGGGGTTTACAGATCAAAACGCGCTCCGTATAGTGCGCGACATCAACAGCGGCAACGCTGAAGATGCTGCCCAGATGGTGAAATTGGTAGACACGCCAGCTTCAGGTGCTGGTGACCGCAAGGTCGTGGAAGTTCGAGTCTTCTTCTGGGCACCAATTCAAGCTTCAAGGTTTACGTACCTTGAACCTCACAAAAACCCGCGAAAGCGGGTTTTTGCGTTTTCGGGATCCGAAAATTCCCTCTGTGGCGAGGGGATTTATCCCCGCTGGGCTGCGTAGCAGCCCCAAAAGCAACGATCTCAATCTTACTGGCACCGAGTTGTCTGGCCGGGGGCCGCTGGGCAGCCCAACGGGGATAAATCCCCTCGCCACAACGCACATGAGAAACAATATCGTTTATCATTGTTACAAGTTTTTGCTACACGACAGTGAGGAACCCCCGCGAATGATGTTTCGAACCACCCTGCGCCGCGCCCTGACCTGCACCCTGCTCGGCCTGACCCTCGCAACGCCCCTCACCCAAGCCGCCGACAAGGTGGAACTGACTCTCTACAACGGCCAGCACAAAGAAGTTGGCGATGAACTGGCCAAGGCCTTCGAGGCCAAGACCGGCATCCACGTCAACGTGCGCAAGGGCAGCAGCAACCAGCTCGCCAGCCAGGTTGTCGAAGAAGGCGAGCGCTCCCCTGCCGACGTGATCTACACCGAAGAGTCGCCGCCCTTGAACAAGCTCGGCGAGCAAGGGCTGCTGGCGAAGATCGACGACGCCACGCTCAACGTACTACCCAAGGATTATGTTGCGAGCAATGGCACCTGGATGGGCGTGACCGCCCGCGTGCGTGTGGTTGCCTACAACCCCAAACTGATCGACGAGAAAGATCTGCCGAAAACCGTCCTCGATTTCGCCCAGCCGCAATGGCAGGGCAAGGTCGGCTTTGTACCAACCAGCGGCGCGTTCCAGGAGCAAGCCGTCGCCATCATCAAGTTGCACGGGATGGACGCCGCCGAGGAATGGCTCACCGGGCTGCGCGCGTTCGGCAAGGTCTACAGCAACAATATGGTTGCCCTCAAGGCCGTGGAAAACGGCGAAGTGGCGACGGTCCTGGTGAACAATTACTACTGGTTCGCGCTGCAGCGAGAGATGGGCCAGCTCGACTCCAGGCTGCACTATTTCACCGGAGGTGATGCCGGCGGCCTGGTGACCGTGTCCAGCGCCGCCGCGCTGAAATCCAGCAAGCACCCCAAGGAAGCCCAACAACTGCTCGCCTACATGGCCAGTGAAGAAGGCCAGCGCGTGATTACCCAGACGTCCGCCGAGTACCCCCTCCACAAAGGCATGGTGTCGGACCGTGGCCTCAAGCCGTTCACTGAACTTGAACCGCCAAAAGTCACTCCGGCCGACCTCGGCAATGCTGAAGAAGCCCTGGAGCTGGAACGTGAAGTCGGCCTGAACTGATGACACCGTCGCTGAACGCTCCCTCTGCCGCGAGGAGCTATATTCCCCGGCGCAAGCGCCCGTCGATCGGTCTGCTGCTCCCGGTTCTGCTGCTGGTGCTGCTGAGCGCGTTGCCGCTCCTGTATGTCATCGCGAAGGCCTGGCAGGCCGGTTGGACAGAAGCATTGCACTTGCTCTGGCGGCCTTATGTATTCGGCCTGCTGCGCAACACCTTGGCGCTGATGATCGGTGTCACGCTGGCCTGTGGCGTGATCGGCCTGTCGCTGGCCTGGCTTTTGGAGCGCAGCGATCTGCCGGGACGCAGGGTCTGGGGCGTGATCCTCTGCCTGCCATTCGCAGTGCCGGCGTTTGTCAGCAGCTTCACCTGGGTATCGCTCAGCGCGCAATTCGAAGGACTGGGCGGGGCCATCCTGGTCATGACGCTGTCCAAATATCCGCTGATTTTCCTGCCGGTGGCGGCAACGCTACGCAATCTCGATCCCTCTCTTGAGGAATCCGCACGAACCCTGGGGCAAAATCGCTGGGGCGTGTTTTTTCGCGTCACCCTGCCATTGCTCTGGCCCTCGCTGCTGGCCGGCTCACTGTTGATTGCCTTGCACATGCTGGTGGAGTTCGGCGCGTTGTCGATCATCGGACTGCAAACGTTTACCACCGCGATCTATCAACAATTCGAGCTGGAGTTCAGCAACGCCAATGCCGCCATGCTGTCAGCGGTGTTGTTGGTGCTTTGCCTGGCACTGTTGTGGCTGGAATTGCGCGTGCGCGGCAAGGGCCGCCACGTACGCATCGGACAAGGCGCGGCACGCCGCGCGGAACAGGTACGGCTCGGCCCCTGGGCGTTCCTCGGCAAGCTGTATTGCGCGGCATTGACGGTCATTGGCAGCGGTATTCCGCTGGGGATGCTGGTGTATTGGCTGGCGGTGGGCACTTCCGCCGCCTTCCCGGTGGGCGAGATCGGCGAAGCCCTGCTGTCATCCCTGGCGCTGTCACTGGGCGGCGCCGCGCTCTGCCTTGTACTCGCGGTGCCGGTCGGCCTGCTGGTGGTCCGTCACAAGGGGCGCCTGGCGCTATGGGCAGAACGCCTGCCGTATTTGCTGCATGCACTGCCAGGCCTGGTGATTGCCCTGAGCCTGGTGTATTTCGCGCTGCACTATGTGCCGGCGCTCTATCAGACCTCGGGTTTGCTGCTGATTGCCTACGCGCTGCTGTTCCTGCCGCTGGCCCAGGCCCCGGTGCGCACGGCGCTGAACAAGGCCGCGCCGCAGCTGGAAGAGGCGGCTCGCACGCTGGGGGCTTCTTCTTTCAGTGCGTTTTGCCGGGTGACCTTGCCGATTATCTTCCCGGCGCTGGGGGCGGCATTTGCGCTGGTGTTCCTGGACGCGATGAAAGAACTGACTGCTACTTTGCTGCTCAGCCCGACCGGGCTCAACACCCTGGCGACAGCGGTCTGGGCACATACCTCGAACATCGAGTTTGCGGCAGCGGCGCCTTACGCGGCGCTGCTTATCCTGGTGTCGGGGTTACCGGTCTATTTGCTGACGACGCGGATGTATCTGAGCCGCTGAAATCGCTTTCGCGAGCAGGCTCGCGCCTACAGGGGCTTGTTGCGCATGTGGATGCAATGAACACTGGAGATCAGCGTGAGAGCGAGCCTGCTCGCGAAAGCGGTGGGTCAGCTTGCATCAGCGTTGAATGTGCCGCCTTCGCGAGCAGGCTCGCTCCCACAATGGGATTGGAATACAACCGAAGAGCCAGGTCGGCTGTCAGGCCGCCTCGCCGTGGATGTTGATCTCGGCGCCCCGTTAACCACGCTGGCCGAACGCAGGCATTGCGCAGTGGGCATCCCGGCATGGATGCCGGGATAGCCGCGCTGGGCCAGGGACGGCCCTTCGCGGCGGGCCCACGGAGCAATGCCGGAGTGAGGGCATGCCGAGCCCAAGCGAGGCACCGAGTGGTGGGGCAAAAGCGTTTTGCTTACTTTTGCGCTTCATAAAAGTGAGCCGCCGTCAGGGCGGAACCCTAAGCAGCCGTTACTACAGCAACGGATATGTACCCGGTCAAACTGTCAGTCCGTCATCGCCTCCACCTGATCAGGCCCTGAACTGCCCCAGGCTCGCCTTCAACTGCGCCGCCAGACTGTCCAACACCTTGCCGCTGGCAGTGGTCTCGACCACCGCCTGGGCGGCTTTTTCGGCCTGGGCGTGGATGGTTTCCACCCGTCCGCGCACCGCTTGGGCGCCCTGGGCCTGATGCGCCGCTGCCTGGGTCGCCAGGCCGATGGCCGCGTGGACCTGCTCGACCGAAGCCTGCACTGATTGCTGCAGCCGCGCGCTGTCTCGCAGCACCGCCAGACCCTCGTTCGCTTGTCGTCCAGCCTGGCCAATCGCAGCCACCGCTTCGCGCGCACCTTGTTGCAAGGCGACGATATGCGCCTGGATGTCGCCGGTCGAACTCTGGGTCTTGCTCGCCAGTGCCCGCACCTCGTCCGCCACCACTGCAAATCCGCGCCCGGTTTCGCCTGCCCGCGCCGCTTCGATGGCCGCGTTCAACGCCAGCAGGTTGGTTTGCTCGGCGATGCCATGGATAACCGTCAGGACCACTTCGATCTGCTCGCTCTGCTGCGCCAGCCGCTCGATGACCTTCGCCCCGGTGTCGACCTGTCCGGCCAGCGCTTCGATCAAGCCGCCGACCTTGGCCGCGGTGCGGGTCGTTTCATCGGTGGCCTGGCGGATCTCCACTACCTGCTGCAAGGCCGCCTGCATCGCCTGGCTTTCCGACTGCGCCTCATCAGCCATCTGCGACAGGGCCCGCAGGCTCTCGGCCACTTCGTCGCGCTGCATGCCGGCCGCCGCGTCGGCGCCGGAGTTGCGCAGGGTCATTGCACCGATTTCCTGGCCGGTGCGCTGGGCCACGTCACCCGCTTCACGCACGATAGGTTGCAATTTGTCGACAAAACGATTGACCGCCGAAGCCATGTCGCCAATTTCATCCTTGCTGCTGATCTGTACACGCTTGGTCAGATCGCCCTCGCCCGCCGCCAGGTCGTTCATCGCTGCAATCAACAGCTTCAAGCGATTGACCACTCGCCGCCCCAGCACCACGGCCAGCAATGCCAGCACGCCGAACCCGACCAGCGCCAGGCCCAGGCCGATGCGCCAGCGCAACGTTCCCGCAGCCTCCTGCACGGTGGCGGCGGTATTGGTCTGCATTTGCGTGGCGGTTGCCTGCGCCGAGCCCAGGCGGCCACGCATGGCGGTGGCGCTGTCCGCGGCTGCGCCCTTGAGGCTGTCACCGACCAATTGGTCACTGCTGGCGATCAATGCGGAGAAGCGCTGGTCCAGAGCTTTCAGATCGGTTTCCACCGAGGCGGTAGAAACGCCCATCAGCACTTTGCCAATTTCCACACCGTTGGGGTTGATCGACGCTTCGAGGTAATAGACCGACGGGTCGTTCTTCGCCGCGTCCAGCACCTTGTCCAGTGCTCGCTCGCCCTTGCCTTTTTCCAGCAGGGCCTTGTTGATCGGGTTTTCACGGTTCAGATAACGAGTCAGGTGTTCGCCGGCAGCGTCGTCATAGATGACGAACAACACGTTGGGATTGCGCTGGGCGCGGCGGGCGAATTCGGAAAGGGTCGGCACGTCGCTGTCCCACATGGCGCGAGGCGCGACCGAGGCCAAAAGCTGCGCCATATCATTGGCGGAATCCCTCAGGTCTTTTTCCAGAGTCGCACGCAGATGGGCCTGTTCCTCCTTCAGCCGCGAGGACAAACCGGCGTTCAACCGTTGGCGGGTGCTGGCGGAAAGGCTATCGAGGCTGGAGGTGACTTCACGCCCGGCCTGCTCCAGCTCACCGGAGAGTTTCTGGCTGTCAGCCCCAAGGCGCGCGTTCAGGTCGGCCTCCAGCGCAGTGACCGTGCTTCGGGTCAGCGCAACGGCGACCAGTACCTGCACCAAAAGGGCGATACCGAGCGTAACGAAAACAGGCCGCAGCAAACGGCTTTGTAACAGTGAGAGAACGGCCGACACAGGGGAATCCCTCTACTAACGCCAGTAAATTGATGGCACTTCACAAGAAGTACTTATTATCAAGGGTGCGTAGCAAAGGTCGTGCCGTCTGACAGACAGAGACGACAAAGGACCCAAACGAGGGTCCTTTGTGTGTTACATCAACGACTTATCAGGCAAAAGGGTGACGCAGAACGATGGTTTCGTTGCGGTCCGGCCCCGTCGAAATAATGTCGATCGGCGCACCGACCAGCTCTTCGACGCGCTTGATGTAGTTGCGGGCCGCCACGGGCAGCTCTTCCAGGGTCTTGGCGCCCACGGTCGATTCGGTCCAGCCTGGCATCTGCTCGTACACCGGCTCCAGGCCAATGTAGCTGTCTGCATCGGTCGGTGCGTCGATGACGGCGCCGTCCTGGTTCTTGTAGCCCACGCAGATGTTGATGGTCTCCAGGCCGTCCAGCACGTCCAGCTTGGTCAGGCACAGGCCCGAGATGCTGTTGACGTCGATGGCGCGACGCAGGATGACGGCATCGAACCAGCCGCAACGACGGGCACGGCCGGTGGTGGCACCGAACTCGTGGCCGCGCTTGGCCAGGAAGGCACCGACGTCGTCGAACAGCTCGGTCGGGAACGGGCCCGAACCGACGCGGGTGGTGTAGGCCTTGGTGATGCCGAGGATGTAGTCCAGGTACATCGGGCCAAAACCCGAACCGGTGGCGATGCCGCCAGCGGTGGTGTTGGAGCTGGTGACGTACGGGTAGGTGCCGTGGTCGATATCCAGCAGCGAACCCTGGGCGCCTTCGAACATGATGTCCTTGCCGGCACGGCGCAGCTCGTGCAGCTCGGCGGTAACGTCGAGCATCATTGGCTTGAGCAGCTCGGCGTATTCCATGCACTCGTCCAGGGTCTTCTGGAAGTCGATGGCCGGCTCTTTGTAGTAATTGACCAGGACAAAGTTGTGGTAGTCCAGCAACTCGCCCAGCTTGGCGGCGAAACGTTCGCGGTGGAACAGGTCGCCGATGCGCAGGCCGCGACGGGCGACCTTGTCTTCATAGGCCGGGCCGATGCCGCGACCGGTGGTGCCGATCTTCAGCTCGCCACGGGCCTTTTCACGGGCCTGGTCCAGCGCAACGTGATAGGACAGGATCAGCGGGCAGGACGGGCTGATGCGCAGGCGCTCGCGCACCGGTACACCCTTCTCTTCCAGCTTGATGATTTCCCGCAGCAGGGCGTCGGGGGCAACCACCACGCCGTTGCCGATCAGGCACTGCACACCTTCGCGCAGCACGCCCGAGGGAATCAGGTGCAGAACGGTTTTCTCACCGTCGATCACCAAGGTGTGACCTGCGTTGTGGCCACCCTGGTAGCGCACTACGGCGGCAGCATGTTCGGTCAGCAGATCAACGATCTTGCCTTTGCCCTCATCACCCCACTGGGTGCCCAGGACTACGACATTCTTACCCATAACACTTGTCCTCATTCGCGCAAACTTGGTGCCGGCGATGGCCGGCAGGAAAACTCAAGAAGCCAGCGGCAATACTTGCCAAAGCCCGTTCTGCTGAATCAATTGCCGGTCGCAGTCCGCTTCACGGGCGGCGGCCAAAGGTTGCCCAGGCAATGCCTGGACGACACGCTGACCCTCACCGCGCAACTGGCAGACCATCTGCCAGAGTGCCGCATCCGTACTGTCAGGCATCCAGATACCGCCAGACGGTAACTCGATCTCAGCACGCCCCAGGGTCACCAGGGTTTTCAAATCGGTAGAGAAGCCGGTCGCCGGACGGGCACGACCGAAATCGGCACCGATGTCGTCGTAGCGACCGCCTTGGGCGATGGACTGGCCAACGCCCGGTACGAACACCGCGAACACCACGCCGGTGTGGTAGTGATAACCGCGCAGTTCACCCAGGTCGAAATACAACGGCAGCTCCGGGAAACGCACCGACAGACGCTCGGCAATCGCCAACAAGTCATCAAGGGCCGCCAGCACAGGGGCCGGCGCACCGGCCAGACGCTCGCGAGCGGCGCCCAGCACCTCACGGCCGCCACACAGATCCACCAATGCCCGCAGCATGCCGGACAATTGTGTCGGCAGGCCTTCGGTCAGGCTGATGACTTCGTCGATGGCCTTGCGCTGCAACGCATCGAACAACTGCTGTTCCACTTCGCCGGACAGGCCGGCCGCACGCGCCAGGCCGCGGTAGATGCCGACATGGCCCAGGTCCATGTGGACATCCGGCACGTCAGCCAGTTGCAGCATGGCCAGCATCAGGCTGATGACTTCCACGTCGCTGCTCGGGCTCGCGTCGCCGTACAGCTCGGCGCCCAGCTGGATCGGGCTGCGCGAAGACGACAAGGCACGCGGCAAGGCATGCAGGACACTGCCGGCGTAGCACAGGCGGCTCGGACCTTCACGACGCAGGGTGTGAGCATCGATGCGCGCCACTTGTGGCGTGATGTCGGCCCGAAAACCCATCTGCCGACCCGACTGCGGATCGATGACCTTGAAGGTGCGCAGATCCAGGTCCTGGCCCGCGCCGGTCAGCAGGGATTCCAGGTACTCGATATGCGGGGTCACGACAAACTCGTAACCCCAGCTCTGGAACAGATCCAACACCTGCCGACGCGCTACTTCGATACGCGCGGCCTCCGGTGGCAGTACTTCTTCGATGCCATCTGGCAGCAGCCAGCGGTCTACCGTTGCCATTACGCCATTCCCCTATGATCCGGGCGGCCAACTTTCGGGCTGGCCTTGAGTGAAGCAGAAAATGCCCGCGCCATGCGAAAAACCGCAAACCACGCGCAAGGGCGACGTGACGAATGGCCTTGAATCGGCCTCGCCAAGCACTTTCCTCGAAAAACCTGTCGGGTCATTTCACCCGACGCCTGCAACCAACACCACAATCGAACGTGCAGACGCAAAAAAGCCGGGAATTTCCCGGCTGCCGCATCATACACACGTTTTCCCAAAGGATCACCCCGCCCGACGTTTTAGCCGCCGGGCGGAGTGCTTCAGGTCAACGTCGCATCAAGGCTTGGCCTTTTCCAGGTAGTGGAAAAAGTCGCTGCTTGGGTCCAGGACCAGAACGTCGGACTTGTTCGCGAAGCTTTCACGGTAGGCGCGCAGGCTACGATAGAACGCGTAGAACTCCTGATCCTGGCCGTAGGCCTTGGCGTAGATCGCTGCGGCCTGGGCATCGCCATCACCACGGACTTCTTCCGACTCGCGATAGGCTTCGGCCAGCAGCACACGGCGTTGGCGATCGGCGTCGGCACGGATGCCTTCAGCCAGCTCGTTACCCTTGGCACGGTGCTCGCGGGCTTCACGCTCACGCTCGGTGCTCATGCGCTCGAACACGCTGCGGTTCACTTCCTTCGGCAGGTCGATGGCCTTGACGCGGACATCGACCACTTCGATACCCAGCTCTTTTTCCGCCATCGTGTTCAGCGAACGGGTGATGTCGGACATGAGCGCATCGCGCTCACCGGAGACCACTTCATGCAGGGTACGCTTACCGAACTGGTCACGCAGACCCGATTCCAGGCGACGGGACAGACGTTCGTCAGCGATCTGCTTGAGGCCGGACGTCGCGGTGTAGAAGCGCTCGGCATCCTTCACGCGCCACTTGGCATAGGCATCGACCATCACGGCTTTCTTTTCCAGCGTCAGGAAGCGCTGCGTCGGCGCGTCCAGCGTCATCAGGCGGGCGTCGAACTTGCGCACCTTGTTGACGTACGGCACTTTCACATGCAGCCCCGGCTGGACATCAGCCTGGACCACGCGACCGAACTGCAGCAACACCGCACGCTCGGTCTGAGCCACGATGTAGAAGCAGTTCCAGGCAGCGATCGCCACGACGACACCGACAATAAGGGCGATCAGCGATTTATTGCTCATCAGCGACTCTCCCTGGTACGTGCTTGCTGTTGCTGCAGGTCCGCCGCCGCGCGGGCATTGGCTTCATTGCTGGCGGCTGCCGCCGCGCCGGTTGACGGCGTGCCGGTGTTGCGACCGCTCTCGACCATCTTGTCCAGCGGCAGGTACAGCAGATTGCTCTGGCCGTTCTTGTTGCCGGTCACGAGGACCTTGCTGGTATTACTGAAGACTTCCTGCATGGTGTCCAGGTACAGACGCTGGCGGGTCACTTCAGGAGCCTTGCGATACTCGGCCACCAGCTTGGTGAAGCGATCAGCCTCACCCTTGGCGCGGGAAACCACTTCGTCGCGATAACCGTTGGCATCCTCGATGATGCGCTGGGCCTGGCCACGGGCTTCCGGCACGACGCCGTTGGCGTAGGTTTCGGCCTGGTTGCGCGAACGCTGCTCGTCTTCACGGGCACGGATCACGTCGTCGAAGGCTTCCTGGACTTCACGCGGTGCCGCTGCGCTCTGCACGTTGACCTGGGTGACAGTGATACCGGTGCGATAGGTGTCGAGGAAGCGTTGCAGACGCTCCTTGATTTCGCTGGCCATCAGCTCGCGACCTTCGGTCAGCACCTGGTCCATGGCGGTGGAGCCCACCACATGGCGCAAGGCACTCTCAGTCGCGTGTTGCAGGCTGATTTCCGGCTGGTCGACGTTCAGCACGAAGTCCTGCAGGTTGGTGATCTTGTATTGCACGGTCAGCGGCACTTCGACGATGTTCTCGTCCTCGGTGAGCATCTGGCCCTGCTTGGTGTAGGCACGCTCACGCGTGACGTTCTCCATGTACTTCTGGTCGATCGGCGGGAAATAGATGTTCAGGCCCGGGCCGACGGTTTCGTAGTACTTGCCGAAGCGCAGCACCACGGCTTGCTCCTGCTCGTCCACGACATACACCGCGCTGTACAGCCAGACAGCCGCAAGCACGACAAGACCGATGCCGAGCAGGCCGAAACCACCGCCTCTGCCCGGACGGCCGCCGCCATCGTCACCGCGTTTCTTACCACCACCGAACAAACCGTTCAGGCTTTCCTGCAGCTTGCGGAAGGCCTCGTCGAGATCCGGTGGTCCCTTGCGGTCGCCGTTGTTACGACGCTTGCCGCCCCAGGGATCCTGGTTGTTCGAGTTGCCACCCGGCTCATTCCAAGCCATAGCGCTCTCCATCTGATAAAGCAAAGACGCACCCACGGCGCGCCGGCCAATGCTACAGAATGCCTGACACAGCTTTCTCAGGCTTTTATTGCAAAGTGTGTTGCTCGATGAATTCCATCGGTTGCAGCCCTTCACGACTGACCAGCCGGTTCAGTTCCGACCGAGGCAGGCGAACGGCCAGCAGGCAGACACCGTCTTCGTCGTGTTCTTCTTTCTGCACCGCCCCCAGCTCGAAAAACTGGGCACGCAGCCGGGCAAAACGCTGTGGCAGCTTCAGGGTGCCGACAAACAGGTCGTCGCCCAGCAGCTCCGCCACGGCCTGCTTGAGCAGGTCCAGGCCGCTGCCATCACGCGCCGACAGCCAGACCCGCTGCGGCTTGCCGTCGGCATCGCGCTGGATCTGCGGTTCCACGCCCTCGAGCAAATCGAGTTTGTTGTATACCTCGAGGATCGGCAAGTCCTGCGCCCCGATCTCGCCCAGCACCACCATGACCTGCTCGATCTGCAGCATCCGGTCCGGCTCGGCAGCATCGATCACATGCAGCAGCAGGTCGGAGTTGCTCGACTCTTCGAGCGTAGCCCGGAAAGCCTCGACCAGTTTATGCGGCAGGTGCCGGATGAAGCCCACGGTGTCGGCCAGTACGATCGGCCCGAGGTCGTCCAGGTCGAGCCGGCGCAGGGTCGGGTCGAGCGTGGCGAACAACTGGTCGGCCGCGTAGACGTCGGACTGGGTAACGTGATTGAACAGCGTCGATTTGCCGGCGTTGGTATACCCCACCAGTGAAACCGTCGGGATGTCCGCCCGCTTGCGGCCGCGTCGCGACTGCTCGCGCTGGCTGCGGACCTTCTCCAGCCGCCCCTTGATCTGGCGCAGGCGAACCCGCAGCAGGCGCCGGTCGGTTTCCAGCTGGGTTTCACCCGGGCCACGCAGGCCGATACCGCCTTTCTGGCGCTCAAGGTGAGTCCAGCCGCGAACCAGTCGTGTGCTCATGTGCTCAAGCTGGGCCAGTTCGACCTGGAGCTTGCCTTCATGGGTACGCGCGCGTTGGGCAAAGATATCGAGAATCAGCCCGGTGCGGTCGATCACGCGACACTCGAAGACACGTTCGAGGTTACGTTCCTGACTGGGCGTAAGGATGTGATTGAAAATCACCAGATCGATGTGCTCGGCCTTGACCAGGTCGCGCAACTCCTCGACCTTGCCACTGCCGATCAGGAACTTGGCGGTTGGCCGATGACGCGGCACGTTGACAAACGCGACGGTCTCGGCGCCGGCCGAAATTGCCAATTCCTGAAACTCCTGCGGATCTTCGCGCGCCTCAGGGTCCTGTCCTTCCAAGTGAACGAGAATAGTCCGTTCACCACCACCGTGGCGCTCAAAGAACAAAGGAGGCTCCTATCAAGCGTTACCCGGCTCAGCGTCAGCGCCTTCGGATTCGGTTGCGCTAGGCAGACGAATTGGACGAACCGGCACTACCGTCGAGATAGCGTGTTTGTAGACCATCTGGCTGACGGTGTTTTTCAGCAGGATGACGAACTGGTCGAAAGACTCGATCGTGCCTTGCAGTTTGATCCCGTTGACCAGATAGATGGACACCCCAACTTTTTCTTTACGTAAAGTGTTCAAGTAAGGGTCTTGTAGCGAATGCCCTTTTGACATGTGCCGCACTCCTTTAAGGATCAATTATAAAAATCGGAATCAGATGGCTTGGGCCGTCACACCCCCAAGGATAGACGGCAATTGCAAGGACTCAGCTCAATATGGAGATGGTCCCAAGGTATTTCAAGGCGCGTGGCAGATTGTCGCAATCAAGGCTGTCGAGCCAATGCAAGTCAGTCCAGCTGCGCAACCAGGTGAACTGGCGCTTCGCCAATTGGCGCGTGGCGATAATCCCACGCTCGCGCATCTCGGCTGACGTCAGCTTGCCGTCCAGGTAATCCCAGACTTGTCGATAACCTACCGCACGTATAGACGGCAACCCGGCATGCAGGTCACTTCGCTCACGCAGGGCTACGACCTCGTCTATGAACCCCTGTTCCAACATCAATGTGAATCTTTGTTCAATACGCTGATGCAACACTTGCCGGTTCGCCGGAGCGATGGCCAGATTCGCGACAGTATAGGGCAATTGTTGCAGTCCCGAAGCGGCTGCTTCAGTACTTTGCGCAGATTGTCGCTGGCGCAGGGCCGTCATGCTCTGGCCGCTGACCCGATAAACCTCCAGCGCTCGGCTGAGCCGCTGCGGGTCGTTGGGGTGAATACGCGCCGCCGACTCGGGATCGATCAGCGCCAATTGCTCGTGAAGCGCTTGCCAGCCAAGGCGCGCAGCCTCTTCTTCGATCTGCGCGCGCACCTCGGGATCGGCCGCCGGCATGTCCGCCAGCCCGTCGACCAAGGCCTTGTAATAGAGCATGGTGCCGCCCACCAGCAGCGGAATCTTGCCCCGCGCGGTGATCTCGGCCATGGCCTGGAGCGCATCACGCCGGAAATCGGCTGCCGAGTAAGCGTCGGCCGGGTCGAGTATATCGATCAGGCGGTGCGGATATTCAGCCAGCAGTTCCTTCGATGGCTTGGCGGTGCCGATGTCCATGCCCCGATAGACCAGGGCCGAGTCGACGCTGATCAACTCGCAGGGCAGCACCTTGGTCAGTTCGATGGCCAGGTCGGTCTTGCCGGCGGCCGTCGGCCCCATCAGGAAGATCGCTGGAGGGAGCTGGCTCATCAGCGACCGCGCAGGAACAGTTTGTCCAGGTCGTCCAGGCCCAATTGGGTCCAGGTCGGCCGGCCATGGTTGCATTGACCGCTGCGCTCGGTGTTTTCCATGTCCCGCAGCAGACCGTTCATTTCCGGCAGGGCCAGGCGCCGGTTGGCGCGGATTGCGCCGTGGCAGGCCATGGTGCCGAGCAGTTCGTTCAGATGCGCCTGGATCCGGTCACTGGTGCCGTACTCCATCAGGTCCGCCAGCACGTCGCTGACCAGGCGATTGGCCTCGGCCTGTTTCAGCAAGGCCGGGATCTGCCGGATCGCCAGGGTCTCCGGGCCCAGGCGCTGCAACTCGAAGCCCAGGCGCTGGAACCAGCTCACATGCTCATCGGCGCAATCGGCTTCGCGCTGACTGACAGCCAGGGACTCGGGCACCAGCAGCGGTTGCCCGCTCAAGCCTTCGCTGGCCATGGCGATCTTCAGCCGCTCGTACATGATCCGCTCATGGGCGGCATGCATGTCCACCAAGACCAGGCCCTGGGCGTTTTCGGAAAGAATGTAGATGCCTTTGAGCTGCGCCAGGGCATAGCCTAGCGGCGGGATATCGCCCTGGCCATCGGGCAATGCCGCCGCACCGGCCTCCTGCAACGGCTTGAAAAATTCGCGATAGGCAGCCTGGGCCTCCGCCGCCGGCACATTCGACTGAGGACGCGGCGTGTATTGGTATTGATAGCCGCTGCCGGCACCGTTGCCGGCCGTGTTATAGACCGGCTGGGGCTGAGGCTGCTCAAGCAGCGCGTTGGCCGCAAGGCGCATTTCGCCTTGGGGACCGAATTCGCCAGCTTCCAGTCCGCTTGGCCGGACCATGCCGGCCACCGCCGCCGGGGCCGCCAATTGATCTTCAGGACGCACGTCGCCCAGGGCGCGATGCAAAGTGCCGTAAAGGAAGTCATGGACCATGCGCCCGTCACGGAACCGCACTTCGTGCTTGGTCGGGTGCACGTTGACGTCCACCACCGAAGGGTCGACCTCGAAAAACAGCACGAAGGTCGGATGCCGACCGTTGAACAGCACATCGCGATAAGCCTGGCGCACCGCGTGGGCCACGAGCTTGTCGCGCACCGCGCGGCCATTCACATAGAAATACTGCAAGTCCGCCTGGCTGCGAGAGAACGTCGGCAAGCCGACCCAGCCCCACAGGTGCAGGCCATTGCGCTCCACCTCAATGGGCAATGCCTGCTCGAGGAAACCCGCACCGCACACCGCGCCCACGCGCCGGGCGCGGGCCGCATCATCGTGGGCCTCGTGCAGGCTGAGGATGGTCTTGCCGTTGTGGCGCAAATGGAAAGCCACGTCAAAACGCGCCAGGGCCAGGCGCTTGATGACTTCCTGCAAATGATCGAACTCGGTTTTCTCGGCCTTGAGGAACTTGCGCCGGGCCGGGGTATTGAAGAACAGGTCGCGCACTTCCACCGAGGTGCCCACCGGATGGGCGGCGGGCTGGACGCGAGAAGCCATGTCGCGGCCTTCGGTCTCGACCTGCCAGGCCTGGTCGGCATCGCGGGTGCGGGACGTCAGCGTCAGGCGCGACACCGAGCTGATGGACGCCAGCGCCTCGCCACGAAACCCCAGGCTCATGACCCGCTCAAGGTCTACCAGGTCGCGAATCTTGCTGGTGGCGTGGCGAGCCAGCGCCAGCGGCAGGTCGTCGGCGGGAATGCCGCGACCGTCATCGCGCACCCGCAGCAGCTTGACGCCACCTTGCTCGACATCGACGTCGATGCGCTTGGCACCGGAGTCGAGGCTGTTTTCCAGCAGTTCCTTGATCACCGACGCCGGGCGCTCGACCACCTCACCGGCGGCGATCTGGTTCGCCAACCGCGGGCTGAGCAGTTCGATGCGAGCGTTGCCGCCAATCACTTCATCCGTCATTGCTTGACCGCCACTTCGTTGCCGGGAATGGTCAGGGTCTGTCCGATCTTCAGCTCGTCACTTTGCAGGTTATTGGCGCTGCGCAAGGTAGCGGGCGACACCTGGTAGCGCACCGCGATCATCGCCAGGGTTTCGCCAGGACTGACGCGATGATCCCGCGGTCCCTGGGCAATCTTGCCCGAATCGCGCAGCCAGGCGATGTAGGTACCCGGCGGCGGGTTCTGCTGGAAGAACTGCCGCACACCGCTGCTGATGGAACGGGCCAGGGCCTGCTGGTGGCTCGCGGAGGACAGTTTCGAGGCTTCGTTGGCGTTGGAGATAAACCCGGTTTCCACGAGGATCGACGGGATGTCCGGCGACTTGAGCACCATGAATCCGGCCTGTTCGACGCGTTGCTTGTGCAGCGGGGTAACGCGGCCGATGTTGCTCAGGACCTTCTGCCCAACGTTGAGGCTTGACGTCAACGAGGCGGTCATCGACAGATCCAGCAACACGCCGGCAAGCATCCGGTCCTTGTCGTCGAGGCTGACATTGCCGGCACCGCCGATCAGGTCGGAACGGTTTTCACTGTCGGCCAGCCAGCGCGCCGTCTCGGAAGTGGCGCCACGATCGGACAGGGCAAATACCGAGGCGCCGAACGCAGCCTTCGAAGGCGCGGCGTCGGCGTGGATCGAGACGAACAGGTCCGCACCTTTCTTGCGGGCGATCTCGGTGCGGCCACGCAACGGAATGAAGTAGTCGCCGGTGCGGGTCAGCTCGGCGCGAAAGCCTTTCATGCCGTTGACCTGGCGCTGCAACTCCCGGGCGATGGCCAGCACCACGTCTTTCTCACGCTGACCGCGCGAGCCCGAGGCGCCCGGGTCTTCGCCACCGTGGCCGGCATCGATGACCACGATGATGTCGCGTTTGCCGGCTGGCGCCGGTGGCAGCTTGAGCGCAGGCTCGGTGGGTGTGACCGGCACGGCAGGCACCGTCGCGACCTTGGTCGGGGGCGGTGGCGCAGGCGCGGCGTCGGCCGGGTTATCGAACAGATCCACCACCAACCGGTTACCGTACTGGGCATTGGGTGCGAGGGTGAAACTCTTCGGGGTCACGGCCTGTTTCAGGTCGATGACCACTCGCAGGTCGGTGGGCGTGCGCTGGGCCGAACGCATCGCGGTAATCGGCGTGTTGGCCGTGGGCACGTTCAGCGGCGCGCCCAGGGATGCACCGTTGATGTCGATCACCAGGCGATCCGGGGCCGCGAGGGTGAACACGCTGTGCTGCACCGGGCCTGTCAGGTCGAACACCAGCCGGGTGTTGTCCGGCGCCCGCCAGAGGCGAACACTGTTGACCTTTGTCTCAGCCACAGCATCGACGGCCAGTGCCGTAAGCAACAGTCCTACGACAGCAACCACCGCGCGAAAGCGCATACCAAACCCCATCATCAATTAGTTTTCCAGTGCCAGAGCGGCACACCACGACTCGCCACGCGAGCCTTGCGGCGTCAGTTTCAGCGAACGCCCGCCGTTCTGCGCGCCAATGGTAATGGTCAGGTCGGGCTTTGGCAAAAAGCCTGCACCCTTCTGAGGCCATTCGATCAGGCACAAGGCGTCATCTTCGAAATAATCACGGATCCCGAGAAACTCCAGCTCCTCAGGATCGACCAGTCGATACAGGTCGAAATGGAAGGCGCGGGTATCACCGATCTCGTAGGGCTCGACCAACGTGAACGTGGGGCTCTTGACCGAGCCGACATGCCCGAGGCCGCGAATGATGCCACGGGACAGGGTGGTTTTCCCCGCGCCAAGGTCGCCTTCGAGAAAAATCAGACCATGGCCTGCGGTGGTCTGCGCGATGCGGGCGCCAAATTGTGTCATGGCTTGTTCGTCCGCCACGTACAGGGTTACTTCAGACACGGTGAGTGCTCCTCCAACAACTGACGAATGGCCGGAATCAGATCGGTCGCGGCCAATCCGCGGCCCGAGCGACCGACCTGCACCCCGGCATTGGCATGCAGCCAGACGGCCAGGCACGCGGCTTCGAATCCTTCCATTCCCTGGGCCAGCAAAGCGCCGGCCACGCCAGCGAGGACATCCCCCAGGCCAGCGGTGGCCATCGCCGGATGACCCTGACCGCAAACCGCCAGGCGCCCGTCCGGGCTGGCGATCAGGCTACCGGCGCCTTTGAGAATCACGCTGGCTCGGTATTTTTTGCTCAATGCGTGGGCCGCCGCTGGACGATCGGCCTGCACCTGCACGGTGGAAATCCCCAGCAGTCGCGCGGCCTCGCCCGGATGCGGGGTGATGAGGCACTGCTCCGGCAGACTGACCATGCCATGGCTCAACAAATTCAGCGCATCGGCATCCCACACCTGCGGCAGCGACGCATTGGCCGCCGCCGACAACAGGCTGCGCCCCCAAGCGGCCTGGCCAAGGCCCGGCCCCACCACCAGCACGCTGGCCTGCTTGAGCAACCCCATCAACTGGTTAGCCGAATGGGTGCCTTGCACCATCACCTCGGGCAAACGCACCAGCGCGGCGGCCACGTGCTCGCTGCGGGTCGCCATCGAAACCATCCCCGCACCGCTGCGCAAGGCGCTTTCGGCGCTCATCTGGATGGCGCCGCCAAAACCGCGGTCGCCGCCAATCAACAGCACATGACCAAACTTGCCCTTGTGGGCTGAAGGCGCACGGGGCGGCAGACGCGGCAGGTTATGCGGCAAGAGCAATCGAGCGCTGGCCGGCGCCGCGTCAACGAAGTCCGGGTCCGCGTGCAGGTCGTTGAATACCAACTCTCCCACCCGATCCGCCGCATCGCCGGTGAACAGACCGAGCTTCAGGCCAATGAAGGTCACGGTCAGGTCCGCCGTCACTGCGGTACCCAGCACCCGACCGGTGTCGGCACACAACCCGGAAGGGATATCCACCGCAGCGACCGGTAACCCGCTGACATTGATGGTGTCGATTGCCCGAACATACGGTTCGCGAACGTCACCGCTCGCCCCGGTGCCGAGCAACGCGTCGAGCAGGACACCGCGCAATTCGCAATCATCCGCCCAAGGTTCCACCGGCACACCAACCGCCACGGCTTCGGCATGGGCATTGGCGGCATCACCCAGCAACCGCCGGGGCTCGCCTACCGCCAGTACCCGGACCGCCCAGCCGGCACGCCGGGCCAGAGTCGCCACCAGGTAGCCATCGCCGGCGTTGTTGCCATGGCCGGCGAATACGGTCAACTCGCCGGCTTCAGGCCAGCGCCGAACGATCGCTCGCCAGGTGGCGCGGGCGGCGCGCTGCATCAATTCGAAGCCGCTGGTGCCCGCCACGATCAGTTGTGCGTCGAGGGCCCGGACTTGCGCGGCACTGTACAGCGCGTCGGGAAATTCATCTTTAGTCTGCGGCATGCGTCTTCGGGCTCCGATGTCTGGCAGAATTATACGCATCTCAGCTCCGGTTTCTCTCGCCTCATGCCTGCCATTCCCACAGACCTCCCCGCCCTCGCCCAATCCATCAAGGACTGGGGCCGCGAGCTGGGCTTCCAGCAAGTCGGCATCAGCGGCCTGGACCTTGGCGAGCATGAGCAGCACTTGCAACGCTGGCTCGAAGCCGGCTACCACGGCGAAATGGATTACATGGGCGCCCACGGCAGCAAACGCTCGCACCCGGAAGAACTGGTGCCCGGCACATTGCGGGTGGTGTCCCTGCGCATGGACTACCTGCCGGGCGACACCCGAATGGCGCAATTGCTTGGCGAACCGGAAAAAGCCTACGTCTCGCGTTATGCGTTGGGCCGCGATTACCACAAATTGATCCGTAAACGCGTGCAGCAATTAGCAGAAAAAATCCAGGCAGCCATCGGCCCCTTCGGCTATCGCGCGTTCGTCGACAGCGCACCGGTGCTGGAAAAAGCCATAGCCGAACAGGCAGGGCTGGGCTGGATCGGCAAAAATACGCTGGTGTTGAACCGCAAGGCCGGGAGCTATTTCTTCCTCAGCGAGCTGTTCGTCGACCTGCCGCTGCCGGTGGACCCGCCCCACGGCACCGAGCATTGCGGAAAATGCACCGCCTGCCTGGACATCTGTCCGACCAACGCCTTCGTTGGTCCCTACGTATTGGATGCCCGGCGTTGCATCTCCTACCTCACGATCGAACTGAAAAACGCTATCCCCGAGGAGCTGCGGCCGCTGATCGGCAATCGGGTGTTCGGTTGCGATGACTGCCAGATCGTCTGCCCGTGGAATCGCTTCGCCCGGCCCTCTGCGGAAGGCGACTTCAAGCCACGCCACAACCTGGACAATGCCGAACTGGCCGAGCTGTTCATGTGGGATGAGGACAGGTTTCTCAGCAGCACCGAAGGTTCGCCATTACGCCGCGCCGGTTATGAGCGCTGGCTGCGTAACCTGGCGGTGGGGCTTGGCAATGCGCCGACGACAATTCCCGTGCTGGAGGCGTTGAAGGCTCGACAGGATTATCCGTCAGCCCTGGTGCAGGAACATGTGCAATGGGCGCTGCGCCAACATGCCGAGCGTCAGACTTCGTCGTTATAGACGAACTTGGGCATTTCCCAGTGAAACCGGATCGCCAGGAGCCGCAGCAGGAAACCACCAAACAGGGTGATCAGAATCGCCTGCTCGCTGGGCAATTGCAGGTAGACACACAGCAGGTAGCACCACGCAGCGGCGAACGAGACGCTGGCATAGAGTTCGCGACGGAAAATCAACGGGATGTCGTTACAGAAGATATCCCGGAGAATGCCGCCAAAAACCCCGGTAATCACCCCACTGACCGAGGCCACCAACATGCCATGGCCCATTTCCAGCGCGGTCATGCAGCCGATCAAGGTAAACGCCACCAGCCCGACGGCATCGAGCACCAGGAACAGCGAGCGCAGGTGACGCATCCAGCGCGCGAGGAATACCGTCAACATGGCCGCCGCGGTCGTCAGCACCAGGTATTCCGGATGCTTGACCCAGGTCAGCGGGTAATGCCCCAGCAGCACGTCGCGCACCGAGCCGCCACCCAGCGCCGTGATACAGGCGATCAGCACCACGCCGAACCAGTCCATGCCACGCCGCCCGGCAGACAAGGCGCCGGTCATGGCTTCGGCGGTAATGGCGATCAGATACAGCATCAGCAGCATGGTGGCAGTCCTTGCGGGAAGGCGCGCAGTCTAGCCAGTTTGGGCAGGCACCAAAAGGGGGCGCGGCGCCGACCCTGGCTGAGAGGATCCCCTGTGGCGAGGGAGCTTGCTCCCGCTCGGCTGCGCAGCAGTCGCAAACCGGACAACTCGGTTTACCTGAAAATGGTTGGGGCCTGCTTCGCAGGCCAGCGGGAGCAAGCTCCCTCGCCACAAGAGCGGGCCCTTGCCACAAGAGCGCTTTCGATCAGAACTTGATGAAGTGCTTGCGATAATGCTGCAACTCGGCGATGGATTCGCGGATGTCGTCCAGGGCCAGGTGGGTGCTGCCCTTCTGGAAACTGTCACGCACTTCTGGCGCCCAGCGAGCGGCCAGCTCCTTGAGTGTGGAGACATCCAGGTTGCGGTAATGGAAATAGCTTTCCAGGGATTTCATGTGGGTATAAAGGAAGCGACGGTCCTGGCAGATGCTGTTGCCACAGATCGGCGACTTGCCCCTTGGCACCCATTGTTCCAGGAAGGCGATGGTCTGGGCTTCGGCCTCGGCCATGCTGATCCTGCTCTCGCGCACCCGTTGGGTCAGTCCCGAGCCGCCGTGCTGGCGGGTGTTCCACTCGTCCATGCCGGCCAGCACCTCATCACTGTGGTGGATCGCAATCACCGGACCCTCGGCCAGGGTGTTGAGATCGCTGTCGGTGACGATGGTGGCCATTTCGATGATGACGTCGGTGTCAGGGTTCAGACCGGTCATTTCCAGGTCGATCCAGATCAGGTTCTGCGGGTTTTGCATGGGGGAGCTCCTCGGCTTAGCTGCGCAGTTTAGCCTAGGCAACCGGTCGGGCGTGCTAAACTCGCCGCCGTTTTACCCTATTCGCTGCATTTCTTCATACGGAACACCCATGGCCAAACGCCAACTCAATCGTCGTCAGAACTGGCGCATCGAAAAGATCCAGGGCGAGCGCGCCGCCCGCGCAGCCAAACGTGAATCCAGTGCCGTCGAGGCCCTGGAGGGCGGAGACCTGGGCCCTGAGCAGACCGGACTGGTGATCGCGCATTTCGGCGTCCAGGTCGAGGTCGAGGCCCAGGAAGGCGAGTTGGCCGGCCAGGTATTCCGTTGCCATTTGCGGGCCAACCTGCCGGCGCTGGTGACCGGCGACCAGGTGGTCTGGCGGGCCGGCAACCAGGGCATCGGCGTGATCGTCGCGCAACTGCCGCGCCACACCGAGCTGTGCCGCCCGGACAGCCGGGGCCAGCTCAAGCCGGTGGCGGCCAACGTCGACATGATCGTGATTGTCTTCGCCCCGCTGCCTGAGCCCCACGCCAACCTGATCGACCGTTACCTGGTGGCGGCCGAACACGCCGGCATCCGCCCGTTGCTGTTGCTCAACAAGTTCGACCTGATCGACGAACACAACGCCCCGGCGCTGAACGCCCTGCTGTCGGTCTATCGGGATCTGGGTTACCCGGTGCTGGAAGTCTCGGCCCACCACGGCAACGGCATGGAGCAATTGCAGCAGCAACTCGACGGGCGCATCAGCGTGTTCGTCGGCCAGTCCGGCGTCGGCAAGTCTTCATTGGTCAACAGCCTGCTGCCGGAAGTCGAGACCCGCGTCGGGCCGTTGTCCGAGCTGTCCGGCCAGGGCACCCACACCACCACCACCGCGCGGCTGTTCCACTTTCCCGGCGGCGGTGAGCTGATCGACTCGCCGGGCATCCGCGAGTTTGGCCTGGGCCACGTCAGCCGGGCGGATGTCGAAGCCGGGTTCATCGAGTTCAACGACCTGATCGGCACCTGCCGCTTCCGCGACTGCAAGCACGACCGCGAACCCGGCTGCGCCTTGCTCAAGGCGCTGGAAGAAGGCCGCGTGCATCAACAACGGATGAACAGCTACCGCTCGATCATCGCGAGCTTGCCGGAAAGCAGTTACTGATTGTGGCGAGGGGATTTATCCCCGCTGGGGTGCGAAGCGCCCCCCTTTCCATGTAGATGAACAACAGGGCTGCTACGCAGCCCAGCGGGGATAAATCCCCTCGCCACAGATAAATCCCCTCGCCACAGGTTTGCGATCGCCAGTCAGATCACTGCGCTGGCGGCTCCGCCGGTTTCGGCGCGGCGTCGTCGAACAGGTTCAGGCGCTCGCGCAACTCATGGGCCGGCACTGGTTGCTGGTCCGCCGGCAGCGCGTTCGGATCGGCGGCCGCGCCAGGCGTGGCGGGCGATGCAGGCACTTCGCCCGGCGCGCCCTCGCCCGGGGCCGGGTCTGGCGCCGGATCGTCGGTTTGCGAACCTTCGATGGCTTTCTGGGCTTTCTTGGTCAACACCACGATGTCGATGCGGCGGTTGACCGGGTTGAACGGATCCTTGCGATCGAACAGTGCCGAAGACGCATAACCGACGACCCGCGCCACCTGCTCATCCGGATAGCTGCCCGCCACCAGGGCACGCCGTGCCGCGTTGGCCCGGTTGGCCGACAGTTCCCAGTTACCGAAGTCGCCTTTGCCGACGTAAGGCTTGGCATCGGTGTGGCCACTGATGCTGATCTTGTTCGGCACCGCTTTGATGGTATCGGCCATGGCCAGCAGGATGTCTTCGAAATACGGCTTCAGGCGCGCACTGCCAGAGTCGAACATCGGACGGTTATCGGCGTCCATGATCTGGATGCGCAGGCCGTTCGGTGTGATCTCGAAAAGGATCTGGTCCTTGAATTTCTGCAGTTCCGGGTTCTCTTCAACCTTGTTCTGCAATTCCTGCAGCAGCAATTCCAGGCGCTCGCGCTCGACCTGCTCGGCCATGCCTTCGGCCTCATTGGCGTCGACCGTCGCCTTGTCAGGCTGAGGCTGGGATTTGACCTCGGGGTTGAGGGTATTTTCCGGCGCCAGGACCGGCGAGCCGCCCAGGTCGATGATGTACGGTGTGCCGCTCTCGGAAAAACCGATCGGATCCTTGAAGTAACCGGCAATGGCGATTTTCTGTTCCGGGGTCGCGGTGGACAGCAGCCACAGCACCAGGAAGAACGCCATCATCGCCGTGGCGAAGTCGGCGAAGGCAATTTTCCAGGCGCCCCCGTGGTGCCCGCCGGCAATGCGCTTGACGCGCTTGACTATAATGGGCTGGTTATTTTCCATGGCTTAACGACCGCGAACCGCTTGTTCCAGCTCGGCGAAGCTTGGACGGTGCGCCGGGTACAGGACCTTGCGACCGAACTCCACCGCCAGGGACGGCGGCATGCCCGAGGCCGAAGCCACCAGGGAAGCCTTGATGGCCTCATAGACGTTGAGCTCTTCCTTGGCGTCATGCGCCAGGGAATGGGCCAGCGGGCCGAAGAAACCGTACGCCGCCAGAATACCGAAGAAAGTACCCACCAATGCCGCGCCCACGTGCAGGCCGATCGACGCCTGATCGCCTTCACCCAGGGATGCCATGGTCACCACGATGCCCAATACCGCCGCAACGATACCGAAGCCGGGCATGCCGTCGGCGATGCCGTTGACTGCATGAGACGGGTGCTCAAGGTCTTCCTTGAGGCTGTACAGCTCCATGTCGAACAAACCTTCAAGCTCATGGGGGGCCATGTTGCCGGACGACATGATGCGCAGGTAGTCACAGATGAACGCCGTCATGCGCTCGTCTTTCAGCACCGAGGGGTACTTGGCGAAGATCGGGCTGGCGGCGGCGTCTTCGATGTCACCCTCGATCGCCATCATGCCTTCGCGGCGGCTTTTGTTGAGGATCTCGTAGACCAGCCCCAGCACCTCGAGATAGAAGGTGTGGCTGAAACGCGAGCCGAACATGCTCAAGGATTTCTTGAGCACATGCATAGTCATATAGCCAGGGTTGGCCTGCAGGAATGCACCAAGGGCTGCACCGCCGATGATCAACACCTCGAAAGGCTGGACCAGCGCGGCAATCTTGCCATGGGAGAGCACGTATCCGCCGAGCACGCTCGCGAACACGACGATGATGCCGATAATTTTAGCCATAGATAGAAAGTACTTATTTAAGTCGGGTTCAAGGTCATATTCGGAAGCTGAAAAATCTCTTCTTCTACTTATCGGCAAAACTGCGCCAGACTATAGCCAGTTCCGGCGAAAAGCCAATTTTGCCCCGTTCCGGGCGTAGATACCCCATGCGATGATCACGTCCAACCATGGCTAACGAAACGAACGTCCCAACTCCAAGACCGACCACCCTCGAAGGCTGGGTAAAGCTGCTCGAGGGCGTACACCTGCCGGTGCCACAGGCCAGCCACGACCTGGTCTGCAAGGCGATTGGCGACAGTCGCCGCTCGCTGCGTGACATCGCCGAATTGATGCAGGACAGCCCCGCGCTGGCCCTGAGTGTCATTCGCGAAGCCAACCACCACACGCACGGTACCCTGGCGGAACCGGCGGAAAACCTTGAGGTGGCCATCAACCGCCTCGGCCTCAAGCGCACCGAAGAACTGCTTGCTCGCCTGCCCTCACTGCCGGGGCAGCAGATTCCCTTGGCCCTGCGCCAGTTGCAATTGATCAGCCAGCACGCCACGCAACAGGCCAACGGTTTTTTTGCCAGCCGCCTGGCGCGGCTGTGGCAAGACATCCATTGGGGCAGCCTGCTGTTCCTGTCACCGCTCTGGCCGCTGGCCCTGACTCATCCACGACTGCTCGGGGAATGGGAGCTGCGCGTCGTTCATAAAGGCCAGCCAGCCGGCGAAGTGGAGCGTGAACTGTTCGGCGTCAGCCTGCTGAAAATCTGCCTGGCATTGGTGGAGACCTGGCGCCTGCCGATCTGGGTAGCGCAGGGCTATCGCCTGCTGCTCAACGAGCGTCGCGAACTGGTCAAAGTGCTGCGCATTGCGCGCGACAGTGAGCATCCACTGCGCCAACAGAATCGCCTGGACGACGACCCGACCCTGCGGCGCTGGCTCAATCAGCCAGCCAACACCGTGCTGCTGGCCAACGGCCTGGCACTTTCGGCACAGCAGGCGTGGGACAGCCCGCACAGTGCCCGCTGGCAATACCTCACCAGCCTGTATCTGCAGATGCCGATGGACGACATTCAGCAACAGCTTCACCAACAGGCCGCCAACAGCGCGCGTCAGCACGCCATGCCGGACCTCTGGCATCCCGCCGTGGCGCTGATCTGGCCGCCGGGCAGCAAGCGGGTCCACCCAGGTTTGCTGCCCGCCGCCCCGCCCAGCGCCCAGGACCTGAGCCAATGGCGCAAACAATGCGCCGCGTTGCTGGTGGAGCCGAGCCCGTTCCGCAACGCCATGCACCTGACCACCTCGGCACGGGATGCGCTAGCGGCATGTGGCATGCGCCGGGTCATGATCTTGATGGCCGACCGCAGCCAGACCAGCGTGCGCGTGCATCAGATTGCCGGTTTGCCCAAGGAAGCGGCGGCCATGAGCTTCTCCATCAGCCAAAGCAAAATCCTGCAACGATTACTTGCCCAGCAGGCCCAGGTTCGCCTGACCCCGCAAAACAACGCCCAATATTCGGCATTGCTGCCAGCGGGCCTGCGCAGCCTGTTTCGCGGCGAACACTTGCTGCTGCGCTCTCTGACCTGTAACGGTCGAGTGATTATGCTGGTGGTGGTAGACCAGGGCGGCGGACCGTTTTCGGATGTGACGGTACAAGCTTTCGGTAAAACCGTGCAGTGCATCGAGCGCGCCCTGCACAGCTTCACCAACCGCGGCCGCTGAACTTGCTACAATCCTTTCCCTTTGCGCCCCAGGAGGCCTCACATGCCTGACTTCTCTGGCTTGCCGCTGGTAATCGAACCGAGCGAACTGCGGCCGCGCCTCGATGCTCCCGAGCTGATTCTGGTGGACCTCACCAGCGCGGCCCGCTACAGCAACGGGCACATCCCCGGCGCGCGTTTCGTCGATCCCAAGCGCACGCAACTGGGTCAGCCTCCGGCCCCAGGCCTGTTGCCGGCAAAAGCCGACCTTGAGGCGCTGTTCGGCGAACTCGGACACAACCCCAACGCCGTCTACGTGGTGTATGACGATGAAGGCGGTGGTTGGGCCGGGCGCTTCATCTGGCTGTTGGACGTGATCGGTCATTCGAATTATCACTACCTCGACGGTGGCTTGCTGTCCTGGCTGGATGAGGGCCTGCCGGTGTCCACTGAAATGCCCGCGCCCGGCGCAGGCCCGGTGAGCCTTGTGCTGCACGACGAACCCACTGCCACCCGCGAATACCTGCAAGGCCGTCTCGGCGCTGCCGACCTCGCCATCTGGGATGCACGCGGCCCGCTGGAGTACTCCGGCGAAAAAGTCGTCGCGGCCAGGGGCGGCCATATTCCCGGCGCGGTGAACTTCGAATGGACCGCCGGCATGGACCCGACGCGCAACCTGCGCATTCGCAAGGACATGCCCGAAATCCTCGGACAGTTGGGTATTACACCCGACAAGGAAATCGTTACCCACTGCCAGACTCATCACCGCTCTGGCTTCACCTATCTGGTGGCCAAGGCGCTCGGTTATCCGCGAGTCAAAGGCTATGCCGGTTCCTGGGGCGAATGGGGCAACCACCCTGACACCCCGATCGAGCTTTGAAGATTCCTAAGGACATTTAATGAAGAACCGCTTGTTCATCCTTTCCCAATACCTGCTGCCGCACCACTTGCTGTCGCGCCTCGCCGGCTGCATCGCCGAATGCCGCGTGCGCTGGTTCAAGAACGCCTTTACGGCCTGGTTCGCCAAGCGCTACCAGGTGGATATGTCCCAGGCCCTGGTGGAAGACCTGAGCGCCTACGAGCACTTCAACGCCTTCTTCACCCGCGCGCTGAAAGACGGTGCCCGCCCCCTGGATCAAACCCCAGGCGCGATTCTGAGCCCCGCCGACGGCGCCGTCAGCCAGCTCGGCCCGATCGAGCATGGCCGCGTGTTCCAGGCCAAGGGCCACAGCTTCAGCGTGCTGGAACTGCTCGGCGGCGATGCGGCCAACGCGGCGCCATTCATGGGCGGCGACTTCGCAACGATTTACCTGTCGCCCAAGGATTACCACCGCGTGCACATGCCGTTGGCCGGCACGCTGCGGGAAATGGTCTACATCCCGGGGCGCATTTTCTCGGTCAACCAGACCACTGCCGAGAACGTTCCGGAGCTGTTCGCCCGCAACGAACGCGTAGCGTGCATTTTCGACACCGAACGCGGGCCGATGGCCGTGGTGCTGGTGGGTGCAATGATCGTGGCGTCCATCGAGACGGTCTGGGCCGGCCTGGTGACACCGCCCAAGCGCGAACTCAAGACCTTCCGTTATGACGAAGCCGCCCGTGCGCCGATTCACCTGGAGAAGGGTGCCGAGCTGGGCCGTTTCAAACTGGGTTCGACCGCTATCGTGCTGTTCGGGCCGGATCAAGTGAAGTGGACCGAAGACCTGGTAGCCGGCTCGCCGGTGCAGATGGGTCAAGGACTGGCATTACCCAAGGCTTGATCACCGAGGCAGCGACGTGAGTCGCTGCCATCGCCGGCGGTCTTCCCCCACGCCTTGGAAACCTCAGCCCTGGCTCCCATTCACTGCCCCTGGAATAGGTATGACACGTTCGGTTTTTACCAGATACACCGTGCTAGTTCTGATGATCGGATTCACCGTACACCTGACAGGGCTACTCTTCATCACTGACGGCAGTAGCTACACGACGATTTCCAACCTGAGCCTGTTCCTGCCTGCATTGCTCTTGTGCATTGTCGACGCACGCCTGCGCCAAAGCCTGATGCAGAAACGCTATTGGCCGGTCCTGCTGATGCTGGCCTTCTCATTGCTGATCGCATTCCTGAACCCCGGCTCATCGACATCCGCCTTCTCGCAGTTCAAAACCGTGCTCTACGTGACCTTGTATCTCGGCACTGTGCATATACTGGCTCGAGAGGGGCTGCTTGAAAAAAGCCTCACGTTTGCCTTCGCCGTGGCAGGACTCTTTGCAATCGCAGGCCTGCTGATTCATTTCGTACAGCAAGACCAGAACATCTTTTTCATGGGCGGACGCTTGTTCAACCTGGGATATGGCGACTACGCGAATTTCAAGAACCCGATCATCGCTGCGCTGTACTACGGTTTTTTTGGCATCTACGGGTTCCACCTCCTGCTGACCAAACCCTGCGGGCCATGGCTCAGGGTCTTCTACATGGCGTGCGTGGCAGGTCTGTCGCTGTACCTGTTCTGCACCCTTTCAAGGGCCGTCTGGCTTGGGTATGGCCTGGCCATCTGCACCAGCGTGGTGTTCCAACACACACCACGAACAAGAAAATGGCTGTACCTCACAGGTGCTCTTTTTCTTGTGGCAGTTGCATGGTTATGGCCAGTCATCGTCGATCAGCAAAGTCGTGGATTCAGCCTTCGCGACCTGATCTGGGCTGGCTGGCTGAGCCGCATCGAAGAGTTCTGGCTATTCGGGGCCGGCGCGGGGAGCAATTTTGACATCTGCGTTTTGGAAACCCAATGCTACAACCAGGTGCACAACCTGTTCCTGCAGTTCTTTTATGAGTTCGGGGTCGTCGGGGCGGCGCTGCTGCTGCTGGCCGTTTTCCATGTCTTCATCTGCGCCGTTGACAGAAAAACCTGGATAAACCCTATAGGCTCGGCGGGTTTTCCTCTGCTTATCTTCGCAATAGTGACGGCCATGTTCGACTACCACACGGTATTCAACAGGCCCGGGGTCTATTGGATCGTCTTCTGGCTTCCTGTCGGGATCATTCTTTCCCAGCGTTTTTTACCAGGCCCTGCGTCTTGCAAAGAGGCTGTCGATGCTCATTGATATTTTCCGATCAGCCAAACGCTACTGGCATATCGAAATTCTTGGTGGCCTGGACAAACCGTTCAGATGGCGCCGGCTTTACCAGAAGTGCCAGCGCATCAACCGGTACCGCTATCTGTTCTGGTTTCGCCTGGCCTACGCCATGCATCAGCAGGACAGCAAGTTCTGGAGACGGCGCGGCAAACTGCTGAACGAGCGAATCAGTCGCCAGTTCAATGTGGAGATCATGCTCGGCGCCACCATTGGAGAAGGGCTTTGGATCGCGCACCCGAATGGAATCGTTATCACCTCGCACGCCGTTATCGGCAAAGACTTCAAGATCTGGCAGAACTGCACGCTGGGCATCAAGGGCCAAAGCGAGGCTGCGCTCTTGCGTATCGGTGACGGCGTCAGGGTACACGCCCATGCCTGCATCATTTCAGACGACTTGGAGCTGGGCGACAACGTGATCGTCGGCGCTGGCGCCTTCGTCAACAAAAGTATCCCGGCCAACCACTTGTATATCACCCGCAGCGTCGGCGAAATGAAAGCCTACGATCCCCAGTCAATGGGCCGTCTGCAAAGCTAGCGTGGCCGACCGGCGCTGCGGCGGTCGTGGACGCCGCGGGCGCCAGGTGTCGCCGCAGCATGATCTTTTGCCCACACCTGCTAGAGTTGGAAACATTCCCTTCATTTCCCGCCGGAGCCCATCCACGGCATGAATGAGACCAGCCCTCTCCAGTTACTGCGCGTCTCGACACCGACCCAGTCGCGCCTGTCCTTCTGCGATGCCACGCCACGCGACCTCAAGCGCTGGATCGGCAACCTGCCCAAGGCCAACATCGGTGAAACCGCGCGCCTGCTGTACCAGGCCCTCGGTGAACTGAACCAGTTGCTCACCCCGAGTGAAAACCGCCTGCAACTGCTCGAACTGTTGCGGCCCGAGGTTTATTACGTCTGCAAGCACCTGGAGCGACATTTCCTGCAACAGGCCATCGTGCTGGATGAGCGCTCGCGCAAGATCGTCAACCTGAGCCAGGCCCTGCAGACTCATTTGGCGATGGGATACAAACAAATCGTTGCGCGCATCTCGCCAAAATTCACCAAGGACCGGGCGCGCCTGCTGGCGACAGCGCTGCAACGGGCGATACATGCCCTCGACGGCACGCTGTTGCGAGCCAGCCAGCTATACAGCCCCGTGCCTGAAGGTTTATGGCTCGATTTGCACCAGCTGTACCGGATCGCCTGCCAGCACCGATTGCAGCACCTCAGCGTTGGCGATGAGCTGGCCAGCCAGGTCCCTCAATTGAATGCCGAGCAGACCTACGTCGTCGCCCTGCTGCTGGGCGCTTCGCGCAGCAACCAGTTACGCCAGAGCCAGATCGCCCGGCTGGCCGAAGTGCTGGAGCCGTGGAGTCAGAGCGTCAAGCTCGACCCGGCCCTCACCGCCGCTAGCCTGTTTGCGGTCGCACCGCAACTGGATGTAGGGCCGCGCTATCGCTCCAAATTTCGCGCCGAACAGCAACCGAGCCTGCAGGGGTTCGATCCCCAGCCCCTGGTGCGTGCCATCAGCGCTCACCTGGCGCAACCTGGCGACTCGTCCCTGGCGGTACCTGCCGGCATGAGTGCCGATACCTTGCATCATCTGCAAGCGGCCTGGGGCGAAGCCGCCGAACGCAGCTTCCAACGCACCGAAGGCAACGGCACGCTGACCCTGTGCGTGGGCATGAGCGCGCTGCACTATTACCTTGGGGGCGAACGTTCCTTCAGCGAAATCCTGAAGAACCCGGCCATGCGCAAGGCCCGATTCGAGGCCTCGCCGACCAAAACCAACGACACCTGGAACCAGGCGTTTGACGCCGCGCCAGCTGGCGACAGCGACCTCTTGCCCTACGAGGAAATCGAGTATCCGGTCAACCCGGCCGATGATGACGGCGCCAGTTCCGACAACCAGCATCATTTCCCGACCTTTGAGCTGCCGATCATCAATCACAGCCCGGGTGGGTACTGCCTCGGCTGGCCGAAGGAAGTGCCGGAGCAATTGCAGGCCGGGGAGATGGTCGGGATTCGTGACACCAGCGACCAGGCCTGGAGTATCGCCGTGGTCCGCTGGATCCGGCAGGTGCGCAACGGTGCGATGCAAATGGGCATTGAACTGGTAGCTCCCCATGCCCAGCCTTGCGGCGTGCAATTGGCGCGCGAGCAGAACGAGCAAGGCCACTACTTGCGGGGGTTGCTGCTGCCGGAAATCAGCGCGATCGACCTGCCGCCCACGATGATCGCTCCGCGCCTGCCCTTCCAGGAAGGCCAGCGAGTGTTGATCAATACCAACGGACAGGAAAGACGAGCCTCGCTGGATCGGCGCGTGACCAGCACCCACAGCTTCAATCAGTTTGCTTATCACCCCGAAGACTCAGGCACCGGCGGGGATGGCAGTGACAAGGAAGGCGATTTTGATTCGCTGTGGAAGTCACTCTAGGAAGCGACCCGCTCCCGTGGCGAGGGAGCTTGCTCCCGCTGGGCTGCGCAGCGGCCCCAAACCGAGCGACACGGTGTACCTGAAATAACGCGTCGCCTGGATTACGACTGCTTCGCAGCCGAGCGGGAGCAAGCTCCCTCGCCACAAGAGCGTATGCCCTGAAAATTGATGCAGGGCTCAAATCTGCCCGTCGCGATCCCTGAAGCCCAGCAAATACAGCACCCCATCCAGCCCCAGGGTCGAGATGGCCTGCCTGGCTGATTGCTTGACCAGCGGTTTGGCCCGGAACGCCACGCCCAGCCCGGCGATCGCAAGCATCGGCAAGTCGTTGGCGCCGTCACCGACCGCGATGGTCTGCTCCAGTCGAAGGCCTTCTTTCGCGGCCAGCTCACGCAGCAAGTCCGCCTTGCGCTGGGCATCGACGATCGGCTCGACAGCCACGCCGGTGACCTTGCCATCCACCACTTCCAGTTCGTTGGCGAACACGTAGTCGATGCCGAGTCTGGCCTGTAACTGTTTGGCAAAATAAGTGAAGCCGCCGGACAGGATGGCGGTCTTGTAACCCAGGCGCTTGAGCTCGGCGAACAAGGTTTCGGCGCCTTCGGTCAGGCGCAACGAGGCACCGATCGAGTCGAGCACATTGACATCCAGGCCTTTGAGCAACGCCAGGCGCTCCTTGAAGCTGGCGCGGAAATCCAGCTCGCCGGCCATCGCCCGCTCGGTAATCGCCGACACCTTGTCGCCGACGCCGGCAGCCTTGGCCAACTCATCGATGACCTCGGCTTCGATCAACGTCGAGTCCATGTCGAACACCGCCAGGCGACGGTTGCGGCGAAACAGCGAATCCTCCTGGAAGGCGATGTCAACGTTCAGCTCTTGCGCCACGCTGAGGAACTCGGCGCGCAAAGCCTGGGGATCGGCGGGTTCGCCGCGCACGGAAAACTCGATGCAGCCCTTGCCTTGATCGGCCGGAGTATCCAGCGGCATGCGCCCGGACAGTCGGTCGATATGGTCGATGTTCAAGCCGTATTGGGCAGTGATCGAACTGACACGCTGCAATTGCTCGGCGGTCACCTTGCGGGTCAACAGCGTCACGATATGGCGTTTCTTGCCCTGGCCAGCCACCCACTGTTGGTAATCTTCCTCGGAAACCGGGGTGAAACGCACCTGCTGATCAAGCTTGTATGCGGTGAACAAGATGTCCTTGAGCACCGATTTGCTGTGTTCGGCGTCCGGGATTTCAACCAGGATGCCAAACGACAGCGTGTCGTGGATCACCGCCTGACCGATATCGAGAATGTTCACACCACCCTGGGCCAGAACGCCGGTAATGGCCGCAGTCAGACCCGGACGGTCGCTGCCAGTGATGTTTATCAGGACGATTTCACGCAAGGCGCACCCCCGCAGGTGGAAAAAAACCGCATTCTACCCACATTCAGTGACCATCGGGCACCGCCAGTGCTTTGCCGGTCATGGGGCTGTCGCTATACTGCGCGTCAATTTCACGGACAAAGAGCCGAGCTCAGTGAACCGGCCCACGCCAGTCAAAACCGACAATTTCTTCCTGCTGATCTTCCGAGCATTGCGCCATCGCCGCGTGCCGATCGCATTGCGCATTGCCAGCCATAACGTGATTCTGGTCGCCTTGGCCCTGGTCATCTATGCCTGCGTGATGGGCCTGCAATTCAAGCAGGCCATGCACGAGCAGGCGGATGCCCTGGGCGAAAGCCTGACCACCCAGACCGCCACGTCCGCCACCGAGCTGCTGGTGTCCAACGACATCCTCAGTCTCAATGTGCTGCTCAACAACCTGACCAAGAACAAGCTGGTGGCCCACGCCGCCATCTACAGCGTGGACAACCGCATCCTCGCCGAGGCCGGCCAGCGTCCCAAGCCAGGCTTGCTCGGCGAAACCGGCGGCATGTACCAGAGCAAGATCACCTTCCAGGACGTGACCGCCGGCCAACTACGCATCAGCCTGGACATGGACCAGTTCCAGCAACCCATGACCATCAGCCTGCAAAGCATGGGCATCCTCAGCGCGATCCTGCTGGCATTGGCCCTGGCGTTGAGCTTGCGCCTGGGGCGGCATATATCCACGCCGCTGTTGCAGTTGCGCGTCTGGCTGCGAGACATCGACGAACACACGCCAGCCACCCAGCGCCAGGATGAAATCGGCGACCTGGCCCGGCAGCTGCACGCCAGCTTCGCGCCGGAGCCGGAACCCGTGCCGGAACCTGAAGACATCGACTACGTTGACGAGGACGATGCGGAGCCGGGCTTCGAAGTGCGCAACCTGCGCGACCCGGGGTTCGACGAAAGCGCGCCGCTGCCCGCTGCCCGCCCCGCGCCGCGACATGTGGTGCGCACTGTCGAAGACGACGATGACGACGAGGCCTTTGCCGATTTGCGCGACGATTCGATCGGCGCCGAACCACAACCGCTTGCCCGCCCTGTCGCCTCGAACCAGCCCCAGCACAGCGCCGTACTGGCCGTGCAACTGGGCGCCCAGGACCAACTGCGGCGCCTGCCCCAGGCTCGCCTGAAAGAACTGCTCGAACGCTATCGCGACTGCCTCGACCAGGCCGCATCGCTTTATCAGGGCGAACTGCACACCCTGAACGACGGCAGCACGCTGATGCTGTTCCACACCGAGGACAGCGGCGACGACTACCTGACCAACGCCATCTGCTGCGGCGAATTGCTGCGGGCGCTGGGTCATCAATTGCAGATCGAAGTCGCCGACAGCGGCATCACTCTGCAATTGCAACTGGGCCTGACCTTGGGCGATGGCTTGTTCGGCCTGAGCCAGATCGACCTGCTGCTGACCGAAACCGCCCAGGACGCCCTGGCCCTTTCCCAACACAGCCGCAACCTGCTGCTGGTGGAACGCAAGATAAATGACGACGCGCTGATCCGCCAACGCGCACGCATCCGTCCGATCGCCAGCCCCGAGGGCGCCTGCTGTGTGGAACGACTGATGGAGCCTTATCCGTCGATGCTGGAACGGCAACTGGCGCGGATGCATGAGCGCCAGGCCTGAGTTCCGTTGCCAGGCATAAACGAAGCCCGCAGATGAGTGATTGTCTGCGGGCTTTTTTATTGGCTTCGATGGCCTCTTCGCGAGCAGGCTCGCTCCCACAGTGGATCTGTGGCTTGCCGCCCTCCCCTGTGGGAGCGAGCTTGCTCGCGATGAGGCCGGCCCAGGCACCGGAATTCCAGCAGACAGACATGAAAAAGCCCGCATCAACGCGGGCTTTGTCTTGCATCCATACCAACCGTCAGAACCGGAACACTTCCATGTCCGTCCGAATCGGCAGGGCCATCGGAATCTTGTCCTTTTCCTTTCCTGCCGGCTTGGCCGGGGCGGGAGCGGGCTTGCGTGGAACTTCAGCGATAGGAGGCTGGTTGGCCAGCGGCTTGAGCGAGACGGACAACTGTTCGGCCAGTCGTTGCAGCAGCACACCCTGGGCCTGAACCTGCGCCGCCGTGGTGCCGGCGTGTTGCTCTTGCAGATGAACGATGCGGTTCTCACGCACCTTGCCGCGACGGTCAATCAACCGCCATTGGGCATCGAGTACCGCCGGTTGTGATTCACCCGAGTCCAGGCGGGTAATCGACAGCAGGACCTGCACATCCGGGGTGAAGCCTTGGGTAGCCGGCGCCAGCACCACGCGCTGACTGTCCAGGTGACCGGCGACCTGGCGCAGCAGCAGCTGGTCGATGTCCGAGGACAGGCTGCCGGCCCAACGACCGTCCGTGGCGGCTTGCAAGCTGCCGTCCGGTTGGCGTTGCAGGAGAGTTTCGCGTTGCAGGTAGTCGGCAATCAATACAGGGCCCAGCAAAACCGCCATGCCTGTGCTTTGCGCAGGCTGGGCCGGGGTACCGCTGTCCAACTGATACAGCGACACCGGCTGGTGCATGCTGCAACCCGCCAGGCCAAGCAGGCCGGCGAGCCACAAAATAGGTAGGCGCAGAGCAGTCATCGTCCCGTCCAGGTGGCAGCCACAAGGCTTACCACAGTGAAAATACTCGGTCATTATGAAGAACGCTCGGCCACGCCGGCGCTTGAAAGGGCCTATCATCCGTGAATATGCGTTCCGACTCCAGCGCCAAAGTTCCGATCTGCGGCTTTTAATCGCAGACCGAGCCCTCTAGCACGGTCAATTGAGGTTTTCGACGAGCAGTGCATCCACCCGTTGAAAACCCCTTGGAAGCTTGTTGCCCCGCCGACCGCGTTCACCTTTGTAATGCTCAAGATCGTCTGCTTTCAGTGAAAGCGTACGCTTTCCAGCCTGCAGCACAAGCGTGGCACCTTCAGGTAGCACTGCAATATCCGTGACAAATTCTTCGCGACTCGCCACCCGTTCGCCAGGAATCCCGATGATCTTGTTGCCTTTGCCTTTCCCAAGCTGTGGCAGGTCGCTGATTTTGAAGACCAGCAACCGACCTTCGGTCGTCACCGAAGCCAGCCAGTTGTTATCGCGATCGCTGACCGGGCGCGGGGCAATGACCTTGGCGTTGTTCGGCAGGCTCAACAACGCCTTGCCCGCCTTGTTCTTGGCTTGCAGGTCTTCACCCTTGACGACGAACCCGTAGCCGGCGTCCGACGCGATAACGTACAGCCCGTCATCATCAGGCATCAGCACACATTCAAAAGTTGCACCCGGCGGAGGTGTTAATCGTCCGGTCAGCGGTTCACCCTGGCCACGCGCCGATGGCAAGGTGTGGGCCGGCACCGAATAGCTGCGCCCGGTAGAGTCGATGAACACTGCGAACTGGTTCGAGCGCCCCGGCGCCAAGGCCTTGAAGCCGTCCCCGGCCTTGTAGGAAAGCCCGGCAGCGTCGATGTCATGGCCCTTGGCGGAGCGCACCCAGCCTTTTTCCGACAGTACAACGGTGACTTTCTCGTTCGGCAACAGGTCGTGCTCGCTCAAGGCCTTGGCCTCGGCACGCTCGACAATCGGCGAACGACGGTCATCGCCGTAGGTTTCGGCGTCCTTGAGCAACTCGGTGCGTACCAGTTTCTTCAGTTTGGCTTCGCTGCCCAGCAAGGCTTGCAGCTTGGCCTGTTCCTTGAGCAATTCATCCTGCTCGGCACGCAGCTTCATTTCTTCCAGGCGTGCCAGTTGGCGCAGGCGCGTGTCGAGGATGTAGTCGGCCTGGATTTCACTGAGGGCGAAGCGCTCGATCAGGCTGGCCTTGGGATGCTCCTCGGTGCGGATGATGTGGATCACTTCATCGAGGTTGAGGTAGGCAATCAGCAAGCCGTCCAACAGATGCAGGCGACGCTCGACCTTGTCCAGGCGAAATTGCAGGCGCCGACGCACCGTCTTGACCCGGAATTCGAGCCACTCCACGAGCAATGCCCGCAGGTTTTTCAGCTGCGGCTTGCCGTCCAGGCCGATGATGTTGATGTTCACCCGATAGCTGGATTCCAGATCGGTGCTGGCGAACAAGTGCTGCATCAGCGCGTCGTGATCGACCCGGCTGTTCACCGGAATGATCACGATGCGGCAGGGATTCTCGTGGTCGGATTCGTCGCGCAAGTCAGCAACCTGCGGCGCTTTCGACGGTTTTGCCTGCATCATCGCAGCAATCTGCTCAAGGACTTTTGCCCCGGAAACCTGATGCGGCAGCGCGGTGACGATAATGTCACCGTCTTCAACGTGATAGACGGCGCGCATGCGCACCGAACCGCGACCGGTCTCATAGATTTTCAGCAGATCGGCACGCGGCGTGATGATTTCCGCTTCGGTCGGATAGTCCGGGCCCTGGATATGTTCGCAGAGCTGTTCCACCGTGGCTTTCGGCTCGTCCAACAAGCGCACGCACGCTGTGGCGACTTCCCGCAGGTTGTGCGGCGGCACGTCGGTGGCCATGCCCACGGCAATGCCGGTGGTGCCATTGAGCAGGATGTTCGGCAAACGTGCCGGCAACACCAGGGGTTCATCGAGGGTGCCGTCAAAGTTCGGCCCCCAGTCCGCGGTGCCTTGGCCCAGCTCGCTGAGCAGCACTTCGGAATAGCGTGACAGGCGCGCCTCGGTGTACCGCATGGCCGCGAAGGACTTGGGATCGTCCGGCGCACCCCAGTTACCCTGCCCGTCCACCAGCGTGTAGCGATAGCTGAACGGCTGGGCCATCAGCACCATGGCTTCATAGCAGGCCGAGTCGCCGTGGGGGTGAAACTTGCCGAGCACGTCACCGACGGTACGCGCCGACTTCTTGTGCTTGGAATCGGCGTCCAGCCCCAACTCACTCATGGCATAGATGATCCGCCGTTGGACCGGCTTCAGACCGTCGCCTATATGCGGCAAGGCGCGGTCCATGATCACGTACATGGAGTAATTGAGGTAGGCATTTTCGGTGAAGTCAGCCAGCGATCGGCGTTCTACGCCGTCCAAGCTGTCTGCAAGAATGTCGCTCATGCGGGCCTCATCAGTTCGTTGTCTGGCGCAGCAGCATGGTGCCGTCGCGCTGGGTAAATTCAAGTTTGTTCAGGGCGCTCATGCCCAGCAGCACTTGCGTGCCTTCCAGGCCTGGCGCCACCAGGGCACGGACATCACGCAACACGATGTCACCCAATTGCAGCCGGTCGATACGGGTGCGGTAGCCTTCGCTCAAACCATTGGCGGTGCTCAACCTCACGCCAAGACCTTTTTCCAGCTTGAGGCGCTCGGCCAATTCCTGCGGGATCGCCACGTCGGTGGCCCCGGTATCGAGCATGAAATCCACCGGCTGGCCGTTGATCTGGCCGCTGGCGACAAAATGTCCCTGCCGGTTGCCGATCAGCTTTACTTCGATAAAACCTTCGCCCTTCTGCGAATGCACCTCGGCATTGGGGTTGAGCTCTCGCTGCTCCCACTGGGCAAAAAACCGCGTTGCCAGAAACAGTGCCGCGCACCAGGCCAGGATCATCAGTACCCGGCCGGCGCGCTTGCCCGGTGGTTGCTGGCTCATGGCGCGGCACCCCAGCCACCCTCGGGCGCGGCGAAGCGCCAGATAACCGGCCGCTGCTCGCCGTCAGCCCGCGCACCGTCGTTGTTGTCCACGCCGATCCAGGCGCCGTCGGCGTCGACGATGAGCGCTTCGACCAGGCCGAAGGGCTGTGGATAACGGCGATTTTCCTGCAACGCCTCCCCCGCAAACGACCAGCAGCGCTCGACCTTGGCGGTCTGCGGGTCACGCCGGCAGATCTGATAGGCGTTTCGCTCCAGGGTAAACAGCTTGCCGTTGAACAATGACAGATCGGCGAAGTCCCGGGAAACCGCCTTGGCCTCGGGAAACTGCGCCGGCTGCATCTCCTGCCCCGCTTCGCTCAACAATACGCAATTGCCGTCGCAGTCCCACACCGTTTGCTGGCGCTTGAGCAACACCAGCCCACGACGCTCCCGTTCGGCGGCCAGCCATAGCTGATCGCCAGCCGGGTTGACCGCCACACCTTCGAACAGGGCATTAAAATGCAGCAGCATGCCGCTGCCCCGGGCCTGGCGGAGCATGGTCGGGGTGATTTTCAGCCAGGCTGCTTCGCCTGCCGGCGATATTCTCAGCACGGCGGCGTGGGACTCACTGACCACATAACGCTGACCGGCGCTGTCGCAACTGATGCCTTCGTAGTCCAGTTCGCCACCGCGCACGAACGATGCCGCCCAGGTCCGCGACTGCAGGCCCCAAGGCAAATCATTCTCCGGCACGGCAGGCACCTCGATACCGACAGCTTCGGCCTGCCAGGCCCGGGCATCGGAGGGTTGAAGCCGGTAAATCCGGTCATCGTCGCGATCGGATACCGTCCACATCTCGTTGCCACACAGGGCCAGCCCGGACAGATTGCCGCCGCGCATGCCATCGACGACATGCTCGGACAGCAACTTCAGTTCCGGCACTGGCGCTGCGACTACCACCCCCGCCCACAGCAACAACGCCAGGGCGAAACCGTTGCGCATCAGGCCAGGACCTCGGCCAGATCACCCTTGGATTCAAGCCAGTTCTTGCGGTCGCCGGCGCGTTTTTTCGCCAGCAACATGTCCATCATTTCCGACGTCGCTTCGAAATCATCCAGGGTCAACTGCACCAGCCGACGGGTGTTCGGGTCCATGGTGGTTTCGCGCAACTGCGGCGGG
Organism: Pseudomonas sp. Z1-29; assembly: GCF_051131995.1. Classification (NCBI taxonomy): domain Bacteria; kingdom Pseudomonadati; phylum Pseudomonadota; class Gammaproteobacteria; order Pseudomonadales; family Pseudomonadaceae; genus Pseudomonas; species Pseudomonas sp. Z1-29. The sequence goes on from NZ_CP071645.1 coordinate 5,474,686, forward strand.
TTCATCTCGCCCAGGCCTTTGAATCGGGTGACCTGCGGCTTGCCGCGTTTTTTCTCGGCCACCAGCCGATCAAGGATGCCGTCGCGCTCGGCTTCATCCAGGGCGTAGTAGATCTCCTTGCCCAGGTCGATACGGTACAACGGCGGCATCGCCACGTAGACGTGACCGGCATCCACCAGCGGGCGGAAATGCTGGACGAACAAGGCGCAGAGCAAGGTGGCGATGTGCAAGCCGTCGGAGTCGGCGTCGGCGAGGATGCAGATCTTGCCGTAACGCAACTGGCTCATGTCCTCGGCGCCCGGATCGACGCCGATGGCCACCGCGATGTTATGCACTTCCTGACTGGCCAGCACTTCGCTGCCGTCGACTTCCCAAGTGTTGAGGATCTTGCCCCGCAGCGGCAGGATCGCCTGGAACTCCTTGTCCCGCGCCTGCTTGGCCGAGCCGCCGGCGGAGTCACCTTCCACCAGGAACAGCTCGGAGCGCATCGGGTCCTGCCCCGCACAATCGGCGAGCTTGCCCGGCAGTGCCGGCCCCTGGGTGATGCGCTTGCGCTCGACCTTCTTGCTTGCCTTGAGGCGACGGCCGGCGTTGTTGATCGCCAGTTCGGCGAGGGCCAGGCCGGTTTCCGGATTGGCATTGAGCCACAGGCTGAACGCATCCTTGACCACCCCGGAGACAAACGCAGCCGCCTCGCGGGACGACAGGCGCTCCTTGGTCTGGCCGGAGAATTGCGGCTCCTGCATCTTCATCGACAATACGAAGGCGATGCGCTCCCAGACGTCTTCCGGCGCCAGCTTGACGCCACGGGGCAGCAGGTTACGGAATTCACAGAACTCGCGCATCGCATCGAGCAGGCCCTGGCGCAAGCCGTTGACATGGGTGCCGCCCTGGGCAGTGGGGATCAGGTTGACGTAGCTTTCCTGGACGCTTTCGCCGCCCTCGGGCAGCCACAGCAGCGCCCAGTCCACGGCTTCCTTGTTACCGGCCAGGCTGCCGCAGAACGGCTCGTTGGGCAGGCGTTCGAAACCGTTGACCGCATCGACGAGGTACGAGCGAAGGCCGTCCTCGTAATGCCACTCGACTTTCTCGCCGGTGGCCTTATCCTCGAAACTCACCAGCAGCCCCGGGCACAACACCGCCTTGGCCTTGAGGACGTGCTTGAGGCGAGTGACGGAAAACTTCGGTGAATCGAAGTACTTCGGGTCCGGCGCGAAATACACGCTGGTGCCGGTGTTGCGCTTGCCGACGGTGCCGACCACTTCCAGCTCGGTGGCCTTGTAGCCGTCAGCAAAGGTCATCTGGTATTCGTTGCCGTCACGCTTGACCCGCACCCGCACCTGGGTCGACAAGGCGTTGACCACGGAAATACCCACCCCGTGCAGGCCGCCGGAGAACTGGTAGTTCTTGTTGGAAAACTTGCCGCCGGCGTGGAGCTTGGTGAGGATCAGCTCGACGCCCGACACACCCTCTTCAGGGTGAATGTCCACTGGCATGCCGCGGCCGTCATCGCTGACTTCCAATGAATGATCGGCGTGCAGGATGACCTGCACCGACTTTGCGTGCCCGGCCAAGGCTTCGTCGACGCTGTTGTCAATGACTTCCTGGGCAAGGTGATTCGGCCGACTGGTGTCGGTGTACATGCCGGGGCGCTTGCGCACCGGGTCGAGGCCCGAGAGGACTTCGATGGCGTCTGCGTTATAGGAGCTAGCGCTGGGAGTGGCCATGGGGTCTCGTCGTCAGTGTTCAGTGAAATAGAGGCAATGGTTCACAGTGAGGTGAAGTCGATCGCCTGGTACAAATCGGCGCCAATGCCGGCAAAACTCAATAACGCCGGCAACTGCTGGGCAAACCCTTGGAAACTGTGGTCGCCGCCGGCCTGGATACGCAACGCGCAGGCACGGTAATACTGCTGGGCGTGGCGATAATCCAGCGTTTCGTCACCGGTTTGCAACCATACCTGAAACCGCTGCGGATCCCGGGGCGCCGGCACTTCCAGCTCGGCCAGGGCCGTCACGTGGTCGTGGGTCAATTCCCAGGTCTCGTCGGTGTACAAATTCTTCTGCGTGCCCAGATAACCGTCGAACATCCGATGCGGGCTGACCGCCGGATTGACCAACAGGGCCTTGAGGCCGTGGCGCTCGGCCAAGTGAGTCGCATAGTAGCCGCCGAGCGAGCTGCCGACCAGCAGCGGCCGCCCCAGTTCTGTGATCGCCTGCTCCAACTGAGCAATCGCCTCGCGCGGATGGTGATGCAAGGCCGGCACCCGCAACTGGTCCCCCAGCCCGAGGCGCGTCATCACTTCGGTCAGTTGACAGGCCTTGGTCGACGCCGGGGCACTGTTGAAGCCATGGATATAAAGGATCGAACCCGACATGGGCAACTCCCTGGGTGCTGGGCAAAGGCCGGAGTTTACAGGGAGTTTGTGGAAGTTTGGGCGGTTTCGAATACCCCTCCGTCTTCGTGGCGAAGGAGCTTGCTCCCGCTGGGCTACGCAGTAGCCCCTTGAGCAGCAACGCCCGTTCCGACTGATAGAACACGGTGCCTGGTCTTGGGCCTGCTTCGCAGGCCAGCGGGAGCAAGCTCCCTCGCCACGGGGGGCTTTGTCAGCCGTTAAAACTTCATTGTCTCGGCTCAACGATTGTTTCTGGGGGGTTGGGCGTGGCTTTGAACATGGTGCAGTTCCTTTTTCCGTAGGGGAACCGCCATCTCCCGTTTCCAGGCGAGAGGGTGGCAGCTATGCGCGGGCTGGAAAACCGGAGTAAAGGAGCAAAACCCGGCAGACTCGAAAGTCTCCCGCGCATAGCCGCCATAACGCAGAACTGCACACGCAAAAAAAGCGCTGCAGTATCTCATGTGGCGCGCTGAAGCATCCTTACTATCGGGTTTCCAGGCCCGGCCGCTGAATTTTGCAGCGACGGGAAAAGACTAGCGACGCCCCTTCCCACCCGGCAACCGCGAGCACTCGCCGGAAAAATCCGCTTGCGTCAGAAAGGTCTTCCGCCCCTTCCCACAACCCTGGCTGACTACCGCCGCCATCGCGAGCAAGCCCGCTCCCACACAAATCCGTGGTCATTAGATTTTTCCGGCACAGCAAAAATCCCCCTGTGGGAGCGAGCCTGCTCGCGAAAGCGGTGGGTCAGCCTGCATCAGCCTTGAATGTGCCGCCGCCTTCGCGAGCAGGCTCGCTCCCACATTAAAACCGGCGTACCCCCGTGAGAATAAGGCCGGCTGTCAGGCCGCCTCGCTTTAGACCTTGATCTTGATCTGGGGAGCCCCGTTAACCACGCTGGCCGAACGCAGGCATTGCGCAGTGGACAACCCGGCATGGATGCCGGGTTAGCCGCGCTGGGCCATGGATGGCCCTTCGCGGCGGGCCCACGGAGCAATGCCGGAGTGAGGGCATGCCGAGCCTTGGCGAGGCACCGAGTGGTGGGGCAAAGCGCTTTTGCTTACTTTTGGCGCTCTCCAAAAGTGAGCCGCCGTAAGGGCGGAACCCTAAGCAGCCGTTACCGCAGCAATGGATATGTACCCGGTCAACAAAGCCCTGGTCGACTGTCAGGCCGCCATCGCGAGCAAGCTCGCTCCCACAATAGAATCGGAATACGACCGGTAAAGATATGCCGGTTGTAAAGCCGCCTTCGCGAGCAAGCCCGCTCCCACAGTTTGGGGTCAGTCCAGCTTGATCGAACTCAATAGCCGTTGGATCCGTAGTCAGGCGTAAACGCAAACCCAACCAACCGCTCAACCCCCGTCTCCAACCGCCCATCCGGCAACAACCGCAACCACCGATACCCTGGCGCCTGCGAGCCCACCGCAAAATCCTCACTCCCCGGCTCAAACTGAATACAGGTCGAAGGCGAAGCCAACAAACGAAACCCCTCGCGCACCCGGTCTATTTCCTGATGCACATGCCCCCACAACACCGCCCGCACCTGCGGAAACCGATCCAACACCGCAAACAGCGCCTCTGGATTGCGCAACCCGATCGGCTCCATCCACGCACAACCAATCGACACCGGATGATGATGCAGACACACCAGATGATGCCGCTCCGGCGCCTCGCTCAAGGCATTGGCCAACAGAATCAACTGCTCCTCGGCCAAAAAACCCGGCACCGAACCTGGCACGGCTGAATCCAACAGAGTGACTCGCCAATTGCCGATGTCCACCACCGGATCGAGCAACATGCTCTGCACCGCCGCCTCAAGCATCACCTGCGGCTCATCATGATTGCCCGGAATCCACCGCGCCGGCGCATCGATACGCGCAGTCAGGTGCCGAAATGCCTCGTAGGATTGCAGCGTACCGTCCTGGGACAAATCGCCCGTGGCGAGCATCAGGTCGATATCCGGGTGCTGCCGGAGTACGAGGTCAACCACCGCCCGCAAGCTGTCACGGGTGTTCATACCCAGCAACGAAGCATCGGCCTCGGCGAACAAATGGCTGTCAGACAGTTGGACCAGCAGCGCCGCGTCGGCAGTGGTCAAGCTGGATACGCTCGGCAAATCGCTTTCTCCCAGGCGCAATCACGCCGTTGCATGAGCGGCAATTATGCTGGGGGATGATCGAAAGGGGAAACCCGCGAACCGGAACCGGTTCACAACTACCGTACGACTTCGAACTCGTGGCCCAGCGCCAGGCAATGACTCAGCCACTCGCCCAGGAAAAGGTTCAACTGGGCCTTTTCGTCCGGCTGGTGCATTGACGCATTGGGGTAAGGATAGATGCCGCGAAAGCGTCGTGCATGTTCGGCGCTGACCACTTCGGCCATGCGTGCATCGTGATAGACCTGCACTTCCAGCTGCGGCACCGGCAGCCAGGGCAGGCTGTGCTCCTGGCGCACCTGCAATGTGGTGGTGTATGGACAGGTCTGCAGCACTTCCAGGGCCAGCACGCCGAGCATCTGGTCGCCGTGGGTCACGGCGATGCGGCGCGGTGCCGGGTCGTTGCGCATGTCCGGCAACAAGCGCATCAGGCGGGCATAGTTGGCCTCGCAGGCGGCCTGCAACCCCACCAGGTCGACGCGATAACGATCGCGCAGCTTGTTCAGGACCATAGCCCCCTCACTTCATCTCGATTCAAGGCCAGCCATTGCAAGGCAATGATGCTGGCCGCGTTGCAGATACGTCCGTCGCGCACCGCTTGCAGGGCGTCTTCGAATGCCCAGGTCTTTACGCGGATATCTTCAGCCTCTTCCAGCAGGCCATGCAGGCCGCCGGCCCCCGTACTGTCGCAACGCCCCAGGTAAAGATGCACGAACTCATTGCTGCCGCCCGGCGACGGGAAATACTTGGTCATCGGCCAGAGCGCAGCGAAGACCAGCCCAGCTTCCTCCTGCGCTTCGCGATGAGCAACTTCTTCCGGTTGCTCGTCCTTGTCGATCAGACCAGCCACCAGTTCAACCAACCAGGGATTGGCGGCCTTGCCAATGGCACCCACGCGAAACTGCTCTATCAATACCACTTCGTCGCGCTGCGGATCGTAGGGCAGCACACACACCGCATCATGACGTACAAACAGTTCACGACTGATCTCACGGCTCATGCCACCGGCAAACAGCTCGTGGCGCAAGACGAGGCGGTCGAGCTTATAGAAACCCTTGAAGCAGGTTTCACGCTTGACGATGTCCACGTTGCTCGGTGTGGCGTTGGCGAAATCGGTCATGACAATCCTCGTGTGCAGTGGAACGATGCGGGGTTCCAACCTCGGCTTCGCGCCATCCTAACGCGCCCGTACCGTTTGATGCAGCCCCTTTCCACTGATCGGGATGGACGGCAGAAGGTGAAAGAACTCTAATGAGCTTAGTGGCGAACTGATTGCCCTGCCGACAGTCGAAGCGGGTAACTTTTTGCCTTTCCCTGTTTCACGAAGGACGCCCATGTCGCTTTTCAAGATTGCTTCGCTGGCCGCCATTGCCCTGATCCTGGGCGCTTGCCAGAGCCTGTTCCAACCCAATTACCGCGCCCCGCTGGAGACCACTCGCGATGCGTCGGAGCAATTGCAGCCTGGCTGCGCCAGCGCCGACTGCCCGCTGGTCAACATTGACACACTGCATTTCCCCACCGAGCCCGCGCTGGACGGAATCATCGAAAAACGTCTGCTGCAAATGACCCGCACGACCCCGGACGCCCCGGTGGCGCCGACCCTGGCCGCCTATCGCGAGCAGTTTCTGCGCAGCGCAGCGCCGCGCAACAGCAGCTATCTGCAGGCCAAGGTACGTGAGCAACATGACGGCCTGGTGATCATCGAGCTGTCCAGCTATCTGGACACCGGCGGCGCTCACGGCACCCCTGGTCGCGGTTTCATCAATTATTCGCGCCAGCAGCAAAAAGTGCTGACGCTGTCGGACATGCTGCTGCCGGGCCAGGAAGAAGCCTTCTGGAAAGCCGCGCAAGTGGCCCACAACAGCTGGCTGATCAGCACCAAGCTGGATCAGGAACCGGAATTCCTGAAGCAGTGGTCCTTCCAGAAAACCCCGCACATCGCGCTGACCTACGGCGGGGTGATCCTCAAATACGAAGTGAGCACCATCGCGCCGTACGCCCTGGGCCACATCGAATTGAAGATCGCCTACCCCCGCCTCAACGGCATCCTCAAGCCCGAGCTGTTTCCCGGCCGTAGCTGAAAGCCCGGCCCAGCAACAATTGCAGCACCCCTGCCAGGATCAGCGACGGCAGGGTAGCGCCGATGTCCGGATAGAAGTTGGCCAGCAGGTGGTAGGTACTCACCCCGCCCAGCCAGGCCAACAACGCCGGCCAGCGCAACGCGACCGAGCGCACCTGGCTGCTGCGCTTGCGCAGAATGAAGTGATCCACCAGTACCACGCCAAACAGCGGCGCGAACACCGAGCCGATCAGCAACAGGAAGTTCTGGTACTGAGCCAGCGGCGCGAAGCAGGCGATCACGGTGCAGATGACACCAATCGCCAAGGCCAGGTGCTCGACCTTCAGCCCCGACAACATGCTCGTCGACACCGCCGCCGAGTGGATGTCGGCGAAAGCGTTTTCCGACTCGTCCAGAAGAATCAGCAACAGCGGGATGCCCAACCCGGCACCGGCCAGGGCCAGCAGCAACGCGTTGACTTCACCGCTCGGCGCGAACGCCAGGGTGTAGGCCACGCCGAGGCTCATCAGCCAGACGTTACCGATGAAGAACCCCACGGCCGTGCCGCCGAAGACGTTTCTGGCGCGTTTGCCGAAGCGCGAGTAGTCGGCGATCAGCGGCAACCAGGACAGCGGCATGGCGATGGCGATGTCAAAACCCACCGCGAGCGACATCGAACCGTCGCCGGCCTGGGCCCACAGCGCCGGCAGATCGGCCTTGGCGAACAGGTTCCAGGTCAACCAGATGCACGCCGCCAGCAGCAGCCAGATGCCCCATTTGCGCAGGATTTTGCGTACGAAGGTCAGCGGCCCGCTCACCGCGAGCAGGGTCGCCAACGCGCCGAAGAACAGCGTCCACAGCAATGGATTCGAGCCCAGGCTGCCTTCGCTGAAGGCCCGCGCGCCGAGCAGGCTGGCGGCATCGCGCATGACGATGATTTCGAACGAGCCCCAGCCGATCAACTGCAACAGGTTCAACAGCGCCGGCACGCTCGCGCCCTTGCCACCGAGGCTGAGCTTGAGCGCGGCCATGGCCGACAGGCCGGTGTCGCTGCCAATCACCCCGACCGCCGCCAATAGCAGGACGCCCACCAGCGTGCCGAGGAAAATCGCCAGCAGCGAACCGCTCAAGCCCAGGCCCGGCGCAAGCAAGGCGCCGACCTGCAAGACCATCAGGCCGATGCCCAGGGAGAACCACAGGGAAAACAGATCGCGGGCGCCGAAGACGCGTTTGTCCAGGGGCACGGCGGTGTCTGGGGAATAGGTGCTGGGTTGGATGTTCACAGAGATATCTCAGGGGAGATTATTGTTTTGGGTCGCTGATGTGGCGAGGGAGCTTGCTCCCGCTGGCCTGCGTAGCAGGCCCAAAACCAGTCAACTCGTTCTGGCAGCCAGAATGGTGGTGACTGGATTTGCGGCTGCTTCGCAGCCGAGCGGGAGCAAGCTCCCTCGCCACGGGGTGAGCGCCGCTCAAATCACACTTTCTTGTAAAGCTGACTACCTTCTTTCTTGAACCGCTCCGCCTGCTCCGCCAGGCCTTGGGCGACCTCGACATCCACCGCTTCAATGCGCTGGTTGGCCGCGTACTCGCGCACTTCCTGGGTGATTTTCATCGAGCAGAATTTCGGCCCGCACATCGAACAGAAATGCGCGACCTTGGCCGAATCCTTCGGCAGGGTTTCGTCGTGGTACGAGCGGGCGGTGTCCGGGTCGAGGCCGAGGTTGAACTGGTCTTCCCAGCGGAACTCGAACCGCGCCTTGCTCAAGGCGTTGTCACGGATCTGCGCGCCCGGATGCCCTTTGGCCAGATCGGCCGCATGGGCGGCGATTTTGTAAGTGATGATTCCCGTCTTGACGTCATCCTTGTTCGGCAGGCCGAGGTGTTCCTTCGGCGTGACATAGCAGAGCATCGCGCACCCGAACCAGCCGATCATCGCCGCGCCGATGCCGGAAGTGATGTGATCGTAGCCCGGCGCGATGTCGGTGGTCAGCGGGCCGAGGGTGTAGAACGGCGCCTCGTCGCAGCACTCGAGCTGCTTGTCCATGTTCTCCTTGATCAACTGCATCGGCACGTGGCCGGGGCCTTCGATCATGCACTGCACGTCGTGCTTCCAGGCGATCTTGGTCAGCTCGCCGAGGGTTTCCAGCTCGCCGAACTGCGCTTCGTCGTTGGCGTCGGCAATCGAGCCCGGACGCAGGCCGTCGCCCAGCGAGAAGCTGACGTCGTAGGCCTTCATGATTTCGCAGATGTCTTCGAAGTGGGTGTAGAGGAAATTTTCCTTGTGGTGCGCCAAGCACCACTTGGCCATGATCGAACCGCCACGGCTGACGATACCGGTGACGCGCTTGGCGGTCATCGGCACATAACGCAGCAACACGCCGGCATGGATGGTGAAGTAGTCGACACCCTGCTCGGCCTGTTCGATCAGCGTGTCGCGAAACAACTCCCAAGTCAGGTCTTCGGCCGCGCCGCCGACTTTTTCCAGGGCCTGGTAGATCGGCACGGTGCCGATCGGCACCGGCGAGTTGCGGATGATCCACTCGCGGGTTTCGTGGATGTGCTTGCCGGTGGACAGGTCCATGACCGTGTCCGAACCCCAGCGGATGCCCCATGTCAGCTTCGCCACTTCTTCTTCGATGGACGAACCCAGCGCGCTGTTGCCGATGTTGCCGTTGATCTTCACCAGGAAGTTACGGCCGATGATCATCGGTTCCAGTTCGGTGTGGTTGATGTTGGCCGGAATGATCGCGCGGCCACGGGCGATTTCGTCACGCACGAATTCCGGGGTGATGACTTTCGGCACGCTGGCGCCGAAGCTGTGACCGGCGTGTTGCTGGTCCAGCAGGCCGGCGGCGCGGGCCACTTCCAGCTTCATGTTTTCGCGGATGGCGACGTATTCCATCTCGGCGGTGATGATGCCTTTGCGCGCGTAGTGCATCTGGCTGACGTTGGCGCCCGGCTTGGCGCGACGCGGGTTGTTTACATGGGCGAAGCGCAGCTTGGTCAGCTCGGGATCGGCCAGGCGTTCCTGGCCGAAATTGGAACTCAGGCCGGCGAGACGCTCGGTGTCGCCACGAGCTTCGATCCACGGCGAGCGCACATCGGCCAGGCCCTTGCGCACATCAATGGTCACGTTCGGGTCGGTGTAGGGCCCCGAGGTGTCATACACCACCACTGGCGCGTTGATTTCGCCGCCGAAGTCGGTGGGGGTCACGTCGAGGCTGATTTCGCGCATCGGCACGCGGATATCCGGGCGACTGCCCTGGACGTAGATTTTTTGCGAGCGGGTAAACGGTTGGACCGATTGCTGATCGACCTGGGCCGATTCACTGAGGTTGGTCGCGTTTTTTGATTTTGTCGTCATCACGGGCTCTCCAGACACACATCCAGGCAGTGGATTTTTGTCGGAGCGAACCTGTGGCGAATGGACGCGTCCCTGCACGAAAGTGCGAACGCTGTGCTTGCTGCTCGAGCCTGTTCGAAGATCGAAAGTCGATTGTCGAACAACATCCCGGACGAAGCACAAGAGGACTCGCCGGGTGACGAGAAATCTTGTTCCCTACGCAGGCGCTAACCTGATCAGGTTCAACGGGATCCGAAATTATTCGATCTCAGCCTCATAGCAAGGCACCCCGACAAGAACCCGGCCAGTCTAGACACAACCGGCGCAGAACGCCATCGCCAGGGCAAAAGCCGTGATGAATGGCGCATATACAGGATTGTTGCCGTGCGTAGGCGCAACTACACTCGCTACGCCGCGCGCCTGTTATGCGCATTCAATCTTGAACGTAGGGATCGCCTCATGCTGCGCAAACTCTCACTGGCCCTTGCCGTGTCTTGTGCGACCAATGGAATGGCCTGGGCCGCCGAAGCCCCGTTATCCACCAGAACCGACCTGGTCAGCGTGTACCAGGAAGCGGTGGACAACAACGCCGACCTGGCCGCCGCCCGCGCCCAATACGGCGCCCAGAAAGAAGTGGTGCCCCAGGCCCGCGCCGGGCTGTTGCCCAATCTTTCGGCCGGAGCCGACCTGAACAACACCCGCACCGAGCTCGACCAGCCGGCGATGACCGCCACCCGCAGCTCGACGGTGTACCAGGCCACCTTGTCCCAGCCGATTTTCCGCGCCGACCGCTGGTTCCAGTTGCAGGCCGCCAAATCGGTCAACGAACAAGCGTCGCTGCAGTTGTCGGCCACCGAGCAGAACCTGATCCTGCAAAGCGCCGAAGCCTATTTCAATGTGCTGCGCAGCCAGGACAACCTGGCCTCGACCAAGGCCGAGGAAGCCGCGTTCAAGCGCCAGCTCGACCAGTCCAACGAACGCTTCGACGTCGGTCTTTCGGACAAGACCGACGTGCTGCAGTCCCAGGCCAGCTACGATACCGCGCGGGCCAACCGGATCATCGCGCAGCGCCAGGTCGAAGATGCCTTTGAAGCGCTGATCACCCTGACCAACCGCCAATACAATGCGATCCAGGGCGTCGTCCACACCCTGCCGATCCTGCCGCCGGCGCCCAACGACGCCAAGGCCTGGGTCGACACCGCTGCCCGGCAAAACCTCAATCTGCTGGCCAGCAACTATGCCGTCACCGCCGCCGAAGACACCCTGCGCCAGCGCAAGGCCGGCCACGCGCCAACCCTCGACGCCATCGCGCAATACCGCAAAGGTGACAACGACGGCCTCGGTTTTACCAACCCGAACCCCACCGGCCAGCGCTACGGTGGCGACGCCGAGCAACGGACCATCGGCCTGCAATTGAGCATTCCGATCTACAGCGGCGGGCTGACCAGCTCTCAGGTGCGCGAGTCCTACTCGCAACTCACCCAGACCGAGCAGCAGCGCGAAGGCCTGCGCCGCCAGGTGGTGGAGAACACCCGCAACCTGCACCGCGCGGTGAACACCGATGTGGAACAGGTCCAGGCCCGGCGCCAGTCGATCATTTCCAACCAGAGCGCGGTGGACGCCACGGAAATCGGCTATCAGGTGGGCACCCGCAACATCGTCGATGTGCTCGACGCCCAGCGCCAGCTGTACACTTCGGTGCGCGATTACAACAACGCCCGGTACGACTACATCCTCGACAATCTGCGCCTCAAACAGGCCGCCGGGACGTTGAGCCCGGAAGACCTGCAGGCCCTGTCACGCTACCTCAAGCCCGACTACAACCCGGACAAGGACTTCCTGCCGCCGGACCTGGCACAGGCCGCCGCGCAGCAACTGCGCGCTCGGCCGGCGCAGTAGCACACCTGCAAGCAATCCCCCTGTGGCGAGGGAGCTTGCTCCCGCTGGCCTGCCAAGCAGGCCCAAGGCCAGTCACCGCGTTCCGCCAGCCAGAACGGTAGTGCCGATTTTACGACTGCTTCGCAGCCGAGCGGGAGCAAGCTCCCTCGCCACAAAAGCTCAATCGAGCAACCGCCCCAACCCGTCCAGCAATCGCTGCAACGCGCCCTGGTTGCTGCGCATCACCTTCAACCCCGCCTCGGCCATGCGCTGGGCATCGCGGGGCAGTTCGAACAGGCGCTGTACCGCCAGGGCCAGGCTTTCGGCATCTTCGACTTCCTGCAACGCCCCGGCCGCCCGTAGTTGCGCGGCGATTTCGAGGAAGTTGAACAGATGTGGGCCACTTAGGACCGGTTTTTCCAGCGCCGCCGGTTCGAGCAGGTTGTGCCCGCCGTTGGGCACCAGGCTGCCGCCGACAAAAGCGCTGTCGGCCAGCGCGTAGAGAAACAGCAGCTCGCCCATGGTGTCGCCCAGCAGCACCGATGCCTGGGCAGTGACCGGTTGCGCACTGGAACGCCGGACCGTGGCGAAACCTTCACGCTCACACAACTGCGCCACCGAATCGAAGCGTTCCGGATGCCGCGGCACCAGGATCAACAACGCATCGGGATAACTGGCGAGCAGCCTTTGGTGGGCTGCCAGCACCACTTCATCCTCACCCCCATGGGTGCTGGCGGCGATCCACACCGGGCGCTCCACGGCTTGCCATTGGCGGCGCAGGGCGCTGGCGCTTTCGAGCAGTTGCGGGTCGATGGTCAGGTCGAACTTGATCGAGCCCGTCACCTCGACGGTTTCGGCTCGGGCACCGAGTTGGCGAAACCGCTCGGCCTCGGCTTCGGTCTGCACGGCAAACAGGCTCATCTCGCCGAGCATCGGCCGGGTCAGTTTGGGAAAACGGGCATAGCCGCGCGCCGAACGCTCCGAGAGCCGGGCATTGGCCAACGCCACCGGGATACCGCGCCTGGCGCATTGATGGATGTGGTTGGGCCACAGCTCGGTTTCCATGATCACCGCCAGCTTCGGCCGGACCTGATCGAGAAAACGCCTGGCCGCGCAAGGCAGGTCATAAGGCAGATAGCAATGCTGGACGCGCGGCTCCTCGGCGAACAACGCCTTGATCCGCTCCGAACCGGTGGGCGTCATGCACGTCACCGTGATCAGCAGCTGTGGATAACGTTGCAGCAAGGCGCGGATCATCGGCGCGGCGGCAATGCTCTCGCCCACCGACACCGCATGGACCCAGATGCCGCCCGGAACCAGTGCTGGCAAGCCCCACGCAAACCGCTCGCCGATGCGGCGGGCATAGGCCGGCGCCTTGCGTGTCCGCAACCACAGCCGAATCGCCACCAGCGGCAGCCCCAGATAAAACAATGCGCTATAGAGAGTTCTGTTCATGGCGGCGGAGTTTATCGGTTTTTCAGCCAATCGCCTGCAACTGCACGGCAAAACGTTCCGCCAGCCAGCGCGCGGCCGGGCCCAGCGGTTCATCGCGACGCCAGACCAGCTCCACCACCAGGGCCGGCGGGGTCCATTCGCTGCTCAGCTCGACCATCTCTCCCAGATAGGCCGGGTATTGCACAACGTGGCGAGGGAGCCAGGCCCAGCCCAGGCCACTTCTGAGCCATTCGGCGAGCACATAGAAGCTGTCGGCGCGCCAGACCTGCGGGCTGGCCTGCTCGCTGCCGGGGTAGACGCTGGTCTGGGTCGCCATCAGCAACTGCCGGTGCCGGGCCATTTCCCGGCACGACACATAGCCATGGTGCGCCAGTGGATGGCCCCGGCCACACACCGTGACCATCTCGACGCTGCCCAGCACCCGCCGCTCCAGCGCCTCTGGGATCTGATCGTGATAGAACAGCAAGCCGAGATCGGCGCGACGTTCCACCAGTTTGCGCGCCACGTCGCCCTGGGCGGCGCTGGCAAGCTGCACTTCGAGCGTTGGAAACTGCTCGGCCAGCGCCACCAGGCTGTCGATTACCGGTTGATAGGGCATGGCTTCATCCTGGGCCAGGCGCAGCGAAGCCTCCTGCCCGCGCATCAAGGCCAGGGCTCGACCGTTGAGCCGCTCGCATTGGCGCAACACTTCCCGCGCCTCTTCCAGCAGCGTCTCGCCCGCATCGGTGAGCCGGGGTTGGCGACCGCTGCTGCGCTCGAAAAGGTTCACGCCAAGGTCGGCTTCGAGCAGGGCAATCGCGCTGCTGATGGCCGACTGCGCCTTGCGCTGGTCCCGAGCCACGGCGGAAAACGAGCGTTTCTCGGCCACACCGACAAACAGCCGCAACTGCTCCAGATTCCATTGAACATTCATGGCGCAACCTATCTCCATTACAGATAGGTAATGACTTTACCGCATCTGCTCGTTCTCTAGAATGGCCCCATCGAAACACGCAACCGTCAATGAGGATCTGCCCATGAACGCCTATTACTACCTGGCCATCGCCATCTGCGCCGAAGTGATCGCCACCGTTTCGATGAAAGCGGTCAAAGGCTTGAGCACACCGCTGCCCCTGCTGCTGGTCGTCGCCGGTTACGGCATTGCGTTCTGGATGCTGACGCTGGTGGTGCGCACCGTACCGGTAGGCGTGGCCTACGCGGTCTGGGCCGGGATGGGCATCGTCATGGTCAGCGTGGCGGCGCTGTTCATCTACGGCCAGAAACTCGACGTACCGGCGATGCTGGGGATGGCGTTGATCGTGCTGGGGGTGGTGGTGATTCAGTTGTTTTCCAAGACGGCGGGGCACTAAAGCAGCGCAAGCTCCAAGCTTTAAGCTGCAAGCGGAAGCGATACCCTCTCGCTTGTAACTTGCAGCTTGAAGCTTGAAACTTGCCGCTTCATTTCCTCCGAGGTCGCTGCATGCCATCCGTTATTTCCACCGACATCCTGATTGTCGGCGCCGGAGTCGCCGGCCTCTGGCTGAACGCGCGCTTGCGCCGCCAGGGGTTTTCAACCGTGCTGGTGGAAAGCGCCAGCCTCGGTGGCGGGCAGAGTGTCAAATCCCAGGGCATCATTCATGGGGGCGCCAAATACGCGCTGCACGGAGCCCTGACCGGCGCCTCGGAAGCCATCGCCGATATGCCGCGACGCTGGCGCGAAGCCCTGAAGGGCGACGGTGAGTTGGATCTGTCCGGCGTACGCATGTTGTCCGACGCTCATTACCTCTGGTCTCCCGGCACCCTGGCCGGCAACCTGACCAGTTTCTTCGCCAGCAAGGCCGTGCGCGGTCGCGTCGACCAGGTCAAAGGCGAGCAACTGCCGCCGGCCCTGCAGGACAAGCGCTTCAAGGGCAAGGTCTACCGCCTCGCCGAGCTGGTGGTGGACGTTCCCAGCCTGATTGCCCGCCTGGCGGACCTGGCCGGCGACAGCCTGCTGGCCGGGCAGCGCATCGAACCCTTGCACGAACAGGGCGAGCTGGTCGGACTGAAGGTCGACGACCGCGAGATCCGCGCCCAACGCATTGTCCTCAGTGCTGGCGGAGGCACTGCCGACTTGCTCAACGCCCTTGGCCTGGATCAGCCGGCCATGCAGACCCGGCCGCTGCACATGGTGCTGGTCAAGGGGCCGAGCCTCAAGCCGTTGTATGCGCACTGCCTGGGCGGCGGACCGAAGCCACGCGTCACCGTAACCACGCACCCGGCAGCCGACGGCCAGTGGGTCTGGTACCTGGGTGGCGACCTCGCCGAGGGCGATGCCGTCGCTCGCGAACCCGCCGCGCAGATTGCCGTCGCCCAGAAAGAAATCAGCCAGTTGTTGCCGTGGGTCGACCTCAGTACGGCGCAATGGGCCACGCTGCGGGTCGCGCGCGCCGAACCGCTGCAATCGGGCCTGACCCGTCCGGACAATGCTTTTGTCGCCGAGCAAGGACGCCTGCTGGTGGGTTGGCCGACCAAGCTGGCGCTGGCCCCGGACTTTTCCGACCGGGTCATCACCGCGCTGCAACGCGACGGCATCCAGCCCAGCCACCCCGCCCCGCTGCCGGCCCTGCCGAAACCGCCCATGGGCGTCCCCGCCTGGGAGCAATTGTTGCCATGAGCCTACCGACCCTGCACGACCTGCATCGCCCGCTGGGCCATAACGGCCCGCTGGTTTCTCCCCTGGGCCTGGGCACGGTCAAGCTTGGCCGCGACCAGGGCGTCAAGTACCCCAACGGTTTTCGCATCCCGGATGACAGCGAAGCGCGCATGCTGCTCAAGCTGGCCCGCGAGCTGGGCATCAACCTGATCGACACCGCACCGGCTTATGGGCACAGCGAAGAACGCCTCGGCCCACTACTGCGCGGCCAGCGTCACGACTGGGTGATCGTCAGCAAGGTCGGTGAGGAGTTCAACGATGGCCAGTCGCGCCACGACTTCAGCGCCGCCCATACGCGGTTTTCGGTGGAGCGCAGTCTCAAACGCCTGGAAACCGAGTATATCGACCTGGTACTGGTGCACTCGGACGGCAACGACCTGGCGATCCTCAACGACAGCGAGGTCTACCCGACCCTGGCGGCCCTCAAGCGCGAGGGCAAGATCGGTGGCTTCGGTTTCTCCGGCAAGACCGTCGACGGCGGCTTGAAAGCCCTGGAGCAAGGTGATTGTGCGATGGTCACCTACAATCTGAACGAACGAAGCGAAAAGGCGGTCATTGACTACGCAAGCGAGCACGGCAAGGCGATCCTGGTAAAAAAAGCCCTGGCCAGCGGTCACGTCTGCCTGAGCCCCGGCGAAGACCCGGTTCGCACCAGCTTCGAACTGTTGTTTGAGCATCCCGGGGTTGCCAGTGCTATTGTCGGCACCATCAATCCGCTGCACCTCGCCCATAACGTCGCGACCGTAGCCAAGGTCCTGCGTAAAAACTGACGCCGCCTACGCGGTCTTAAGCAAGGAGCCGACATGCCGCGTACGCTCATCAGAAAAAACCCGAGCAACTTCAAGACCCTGCCCCTCGCTGTCGAAGCAACGCCCGAAGGCCTGACATACCAGAGCGTGGGCATGCCGCTGAATTTCGCCCAGACTTTGCAGCGGCGCCGCCCCGTGACAGTCGACGATGCCGAGCGTTTTTCCGTGGAACTGGCGAACCTGGGCGTCTCGGTGCGCCTGACGCTGCATTGGCAGAACCGCGATTATTGGGTGCTCGTGCGTCAACGCCGACAGGATCGCGGCGATGTAGTGCTCAAGCTGATTTCCGGCTACGTCCCGGCCCATGAACTGAACCTGCCGCTGCTCACCGCGATCAACGAAATAGCCGAAGAATGCCTGCTGGAAACGCCTGAAGGCTGGCTCGGCGGACGTTTCAACGACACGTGGTTGCCGGCGCCCTATTCAAGCGCCCTGCATTACCGTGAGGCCCTGCCGTTTCGACTGGCCCCGCTATCGGGCTCGGCTCGCCCGGTGCGCTGCGCCAACCTGCAACTGATCGAACGCCCAAGGGCCTACGTCCATTTGCCCACGGCATCGCTGCAGTTGATCTACGATTTGCGCCTGGATGTACCCAAGGAAGCCAAGTCCCTGAGCCTTTTCCATGTCGATGAACGGCTGGAGGGCGACCAACTGGTCGCGCGCCTGGACCGCAAGCGGCCCGATCTCTACCTGATGCCGCTGCAGGACGGACAACCCTTGCCCGAGCTGTATACGTTGAAGAAGGATCAGCTATACCCGGCCAGCACCCGAGGGTTGTATCTGGCGGAGAGCTTCGCCCGACAGGACGGCTGGCTGGTGCGCGAGGAGCGGATTCGCTGGAAGGACTGGCTGCGCCAGCAAGGGCTGACGCCGCCAGGAAAAGAATCCGGGCTGACCCGATTGAAGGGCAAGGCCCGGCAGTTGCTCAAGAAGATCGTGCCACGCAAGGTGGTGCGTTAGTCACAGCGATCTGGAAATGCTCTTGTGGCGAGGGAGCTTGCTCCCGCTGGGTTGCGCAGCGACCCCCATTTTTCATGGGCGCTGCGTAGCCGAGCGGGAGCAAGCTCCCTCGCCACAAAAGCTCCCCAGCCATGGAGCTAGCTCGACGGCAATGGCTCAGTTATTGCGGATCTTCTCCACAATTGCCGTCGTCGAGCTGTTCTCCACCAGCCCCAGCACCTTCACGGTGCCGCCATAAGCCGCGACGATATCGGCGCCGACGACCTGGTCGATGCCATAGTCGCCACCCTTGACCAGCACGTCCGGCTTGACCTGACGCAGCAGGTTTTCCGGCGTGCCTTCGCTGAAGCTGATCACCCAGTCCACCGCGCCAAGGCCGGCCAGCACCGCCATGCGGCGGTCAACGCTGTTGATCGGCCGGCCCGGCCCTTTGAGACGACTCACGGAGGCATCGTCGTTGACCGCGACGATCAGACGATCGCCTTGGGCCCTGGCCTGTTCGAGGTACGTCACATGGCCGGCATGGAGGATGTCAAAGCAACCGTTGGTGAACACGATTGTTTCGTTGTGCGCGCGGGCGTCGTCGACGGCCAGCAGCAACTGCTCCAGCCCGAGCACGCCACGCTCGGAACCCTCTTCACGCTGGATGGCGCGACGCAGCTCCGGAGCGCTGATGGCCGCCGTGCCCAGTTTGCCAACCACGATACCCGCCGCCAGGTTCGCCAGGGCCACCGCATGGGGCAGTTCCTCGCCAGCGGCGATGGCCGCCGCCAGTGTGGAAATCACCGTATCGCCGGCACCCGTCACGTCGAATACCTCACGGGCACGGGCCGGCAGGTGCAGCGCCGGATGATCGGGACGCAACAAGGTCATGCCATGTTCGCCCCGGGTGACCAGCAGCGCACCGAGCTCCAGGTCGTGCATCAGCTGTGCGCCTTTGCTCACCAGCTCGTGCTCGTCGGCGCAGCCACCGACGATGGTCTCGAATTCGCTGAGGTTCGGGGTGATCAGGCTCGCGCCACGGTAGATGGAAAAATCCTTGCCCTTGGGGTCGGCCAACACCGGAATACCCCGGGCCCGGGCCGCCTGGATCAGCGTCTGGTGATTTTTCAAGGCGCCCTTGCCGTAGTCCGACAACACCAGCACCTTGATACCTTCGAGCAGTTGATCGACCTCGGCGCCAAGGGCCAGGGGATCGGTGGCAAACGGTTCTTCGAAGTCGATCCGCAACAGTTGTTGATGGCGGCTGATGACCCGCAACTTGACGATCGTCGGCTGGTGCGCAATGCGCTGGAATATCGCCCGCACGCCCGCGCCCTTGAGGCTGTTGGCCAGGCTGTCGGCGGCTTCGTCGTCGCCGGTCACGCCGACCAGGGACGCCGGCGCGCCGAGCGCGGCAATGTTCAGGGCGACGTTGGCGGCGCCACCTGGCCGATCCTCGATATGCTCGACCCTGACCACCGGCACCGGTGCCTCGGGGGAAATCCGTGATGTACCGCCATGCCAATAGCGGTCGAGCATGACATCGCCGACCACCAATACAGGGGCTTGATCGAATCGCGGCATGGACAACTTCATGGAGCATCCCACATACAAAATGAACAGGGGCGCGATATTAGCACAGGGTTGGGGAAGGCTCGTCCATGGCGGTTGTCGGATGAGATGCACGGGCTGGCCGAGGCACCTCGACGGTTCAAGGTCGACGGGCCTGGTCGTCTTCCGGCGGCGTCCCTTTCAGCCGCCGGACCCAGAAAAGCTCGTGGCGCCGAACCGCCTTGCGGAAAAACTCGTCTTCTCCGGTGCTGGGCCAGCGGCGCCCGGCCAGCAGTCGCTGGATGATACGGCGCAGCCGTCGCTTGAATGGAGGTCGGCCCTGCAAGTCATGCTGCATGCCCAGGGCCATGGCCTTGTCCATGCGGGTGGAGGCGTCCAGCGACGGGCTCCACAACCCATCGGCCGGCAACGGTTCGATGGCCGGCGGCAGCGCAATGCCATGGCCTGCCGGGCCCATCGGCCAGCGGTCGTTGTCGTGCAGGTGATTGGCATAGAGCAGCAACGTCTGTGGCCGCCAGGTGCCGAGTTCGATCGCCTCCATCAGCGCCCGGGTACTGGCGACATGATCGCTGTGGGGGTCCAGCTCGGGGTGCGGCGTCAGCACCACCTCGGGCCGGTGATGTTCGAGCAGCCGCGCAAGGTCAGCCACCAGGTTGCGCCACGTCGGCAGGCCATCCGCGTCACCCGGCAGGTTCAAGGCATTGAACCGACGAACCTGGCGGATATCGCTCTCGCCCGACTCCCGCGAGCCAAAGCCCTGGTCCGGCGTCTTGGCCATGGCCTCCAATTGCAGGCAGTAGTAACCCAGCTGCACGCACTGCTGTTGCGCCACGCCCCCCCACAATGGCACGGCCAAGCTGTCCCAACTGCGCAGGCGACCCTTGAGACGAGCGGCCTCGGCGGGATCCAGGCCCATGTCGCGATAACGCTCGGCCTCGATCTCACCCTGGGTCAGCGTAACGATCGCAACCTCGCTGGCACGACTGTACAGCCCGAACGCCGCGAGTTCGGCGTCATCGGCATGGGGCGCGACGATCAGCAGGCGCTGCCGGGCGAAATCCGGGTTGCTCAGCACATGCAACATAGCCTGGGGAGCCAGGCTGCAAAAACGCCCGCGCAAGGCCAGGGTCCCGGTAGTCAGCGCGGCTCCTTGCCCGGACAGATTGAGGAAGCGCTCGCCACAGACGCCCCGCTCAAGATCCTGGCGATCCTCACCGATCCACACCTGTGGGTCGAGGAACCGCCCCAGCCAACGACTTTTTACCCGTACCTGCAGGATCAGCGTCTGCCGGGCATCGAACTGACCCGTGACCTGCAGGCGTCCGCCGCTCAGCGTGACGGGAAATTGCGGGGTATCTGGCGGAAAGTCATAGCGATAATCATCGCTCGGAGCATAGAACAGATGGTCGGAGAACCAGGCTTCATGAGCCACCCAGCCCAACAGGAGAAACACCGGCAACGACCACCACGAGACCGTGAAGCCGAGCACCAGCGCCGCCAGCAGCGCGCCGGCCAGAACCAGGCGCTTGCGTTGACGGTGGCGTTTGAGCAGTTGCTGCTTGCGTGCGCTCACGGTGCTGTTCCCTCGTTCATCAGCTGCGTGTCCTCGCTCAAACCTGGTAGACCGGAACCCGGTTGCACCAGCGATCCTTGTATTCGCGATCGGCGCGGCCGAACGAGTAGCGCAACGGTTTGCCCGCCGCCCGGGCGTGCTCCCATTGTGCCTGGGTGTTGACGAAGCTAAGCACGCTGCCCGGGCTGAAATCTCGGCTCTGCGGGTCAACCCCGCCATTGATATATTCCAGGCTGAACCAGCCGGGCGCCTCGACCCGATACAGAATCTGGATCGCCACCGGTTCGTCATTCAGATAGATCAGCGAGCCGGTCATGAATTCGCGCATCAGGCTGAACACCTCGGCCAGATGGGTCTTGCCGGGGGCTTCGAAATTCCAGCGACGCTGGAACAGGTCGGCATACACCGCAGCCTGCTCGCCGGGGCTCAGGTCGAGCATTGGCCGGATACTGCCACCGGCGTCTTCCAGCAGGCGCTGCTCGCGACGCTGGTTGTAGCGAAACTTCTTGCTGTAGTCCTCGGGCTCACGCGCCAGCGCCAGGCCTTCGGGTTGTTCGGCGAGACCGATGATGTGCGGTGCATTCAGTTCGGACACATACCGCATGCGGTGCCGCAGGCGAACCTGGGCGCCTTGGCTGACGGGCAGGATGACCTCGGCATTGCCGAGGTCGAGCATGCCACGCTTGCCTTCACGCTTGAGCACATCCTTGGACAGCGCCACATGCCGGCCCCAGGTAGGCATGGCGGCACACAGCTGGCCGTCAACGAGCCAGCCCAGGTAGCGCACCGGAATGCCCACCAGCCCGGCCAGGCGCTCGACCACATCAGGGTGTGTCGCCACGCTGCCACCGAATTGATGCCAGGCCTGGGCGTAAGCCACGGCGTCTATGGGGGTCCAACCGTTTTCGCGCCAGGCCCGCCAGTAACTCAGGATCAAACGAAGGTCTCCTTCGCCACCTCGTCGGCAGCCTCGACGAAGTCCTTCTCGTGCAAGCGTGCGTAGAAGCCATTCAGCGCCAGCAACTCGGCGTGGGTACCGCGCTCGACGATACGGCCCTTGTCCATCAGCAGGATGAGATCGGCTTTCTCGATCGTCGATAACCGGTGGGCGATGACCAACGTGGTGCGCCCTTTCATCACCTGGTCGAGGGCTGCCTGGATGTGCCGCTCGGACTCGGTGTCCAGCGCCGACGTGGCTTCATCGAGGATCAGCAGCGGAGCGTTCTTGAGCAACGCCCGGGCAATCGCCAGGCGCTGGCGCTGGCCGCCGGACAGCAGCACGCCGTTCTCGCCCACCAGGGTGTCGTAACCCTGGGGCATCTGCTCGATGAACTCCGCGGCATAGGCATCTTCGGCAGCCCTGCGGACGTCTTCAAACGGTGCGCCGGCAAGATCGCCATAGGCGATGTTGTTGGTGACACTGTCGTTGAACAGCGTGACCTGCTGGTTCACCAGGGCAATGTGCCTACGCAGGTTGGTCAACCGGTACTGCTCGACATCCACGCCGTCGAGCAATATCTGGCCCTTGTCGTGGTGATAGAACCGTGGGATGAGGTTGGCAAGGGTCGACTTGCCGCTGCCCGAGCGCCCTACGAGGGCGATCATCTGGCCCTCTTCGGCGGTGAAGGAGATATCGTCGAGCACCAGCTTTTCCGTACCCGGGTATTGGAAGCTCAGGTTGCGCACTTCCAGGCGACCGTTGACCCGGACCATTTCCTGGGTGCCGGTATCGATTTCGGGCTCTTCGTCGAGCTGCTCGAAAATGCTTTCCGCCGCGGCCAGTCCTTTCTGGATCGTGGCGCTGACTTCCGACAACTGGCGGATAGGCTTGGGTAGCAGACCGGCGGCGGTGATGTAGGCGACCAGTTCCCCTGCCGACGCATCGCCACGCAGGTAAAGCACCAGGTACATCAACACGGCCATGCCGATATAGATCACCAGTTGCAGCATCGGCGTGTAGATCGACTGGGTCCGCGTCATGCCCAGGCTGCGGTTCATGTTGTCGGCGCTGGCCTTGTGAAACCGCTCGATTTCGTAGTGTTCGCCGCCGAAGCTGCGTACCACGCGGTAGCCCTGGATGGTCTCCGACGCCACGTGGGTCACATCGCCCATCGCCACCTGGATCTTCTTGCTCTGCTTACGGAATTTCTTGCTGGCGCTACTCACCAGCACGGCAATGACCGGCAGGATCGCCAGCAATACCAGGGTCATTTTCCAGTTGCTGTAAAGCAGGTAGCCGAACAGGAACACCACGGTCAGGCCTTCCCGGATGACAACCTTGATGGCATCGGTGGCGGCGCCGGTGACCATGGTCACGTTGTAGGTGATACGGGAAATCAGGTGGCCGGAGTTATGGTTGTCGAAATAACGGTTGGGCAAGGTCAGTAGATTGTCGAACAGCGCGCAACGCAAGTCATGGACGACGCCCCGGGCGACCTTGGCCAAGTAGTAGTTGCCCAGGAACGAACCGATCCCCTGGTAAACCGCGATCAGCACGATCAGCAGCGGCACCCCGAGCACCAGCGAGACCCCCATGAAGCGGGTGTCATTGGGCTTTTGCAGCGCGTCGAGAAAATGCTTGAGCATGTCCGCCAGCATCGGCTGGCTGGATGCAAACAACACGAAGCCAACGATACTGACGGCGAAAGCGCCCCAATACGGGAGAACGTATTTCAGCAATCGCAAGTAAATCTTCATGCTCGATTGCTGGTCGGAATTGGCCATTCGGTGCGCCTCGCACGTTTGAAAAGACAGACAAGCTGCGGATTGTAACAGCGAACCAATTACATCGGTTCAGTCAGGAGGAAGTCCCTGCGGCGCGACCTCGGGCAGCCAGCACGATGCTCAACGCAATGGGCAGCCAGATGACCATCCAGTCCGCATTGGGTTTGAGCCACAAGCCAATGCCGTCGGTCATCAAGGAAACCGATGCGAAGACCCAGAGCGCCAACAACACCTGGCCCAGCGGTTGCGCGCGGCACATCCAGCCTCTCCAGCCTGCGACCAGCCACAGCCCGCCAAACAGCAGCAGGCCAGGCACGCCAAGGCGCACACCGGTATCCAGGAACAGATTGTGCGGATGCTTGAAAGCCTGGCCAATTTCAGGGACGGGAATCAGGTAGGAATGGAACCCCACGCCCATCGCCCAGTGATCGAGCATCAATTGAACACCGCCCCGCCACAGCTGGGGACGATAAGACAGGCCCCGCTGCAGGAGGATTTCCGGCTCGAATGCGGCAACCATGGCCACCCCCACCACGACCAGGGCTACCAGCGCGCCGCCCAGGCGTGAAGGTCGCGCCATCGCCATCACCAGCAGACAGGCGCCCAGCCCGATCCACACCCCACGGGTCTGGTTGGAACCCAGAAATAACAGATAGCCCAGCGCCGCGATCATCAGCAGCGCCATCAAAGCCGGTTTCAGATGCCTGGATCGCCAGGTGAAAGCGCCCATGATCGCCAGGCTCCCCACCGCATGGGCAGCCATGATCGGCGTATCCCACAGGCCGATGGCAATCAACCGGTCGCTCAAAGGCCGGGCACTGAGCCCGTAGAAATACACCCAGGACGCGGCTGCGAATAACCCGCCGAGAATCGACGCCCCCAGCACCATGGACTCCAGCCGCCAGTGGCGATTCTGCGCAGCCAGCAGCACGCCTGCCAGGGTCAGCGTCACGTAGAGAACCACCTTGCTCTTGCCCAAGGCGTTATCGCCGCCCTCGACCATCAGCACTGCCAGCGTCCAGGCCACTAGCACGGCGAAAAGTACGCATTCGGGCAGCTTGAGCATCGAGCGGAAATCCCGATGCAGCAGTCCCAACAACGCGGGCAACCACAACAGGAAAATCAGCAATTGGTGGTACAGCTTGTTGCTGGGCAACACCCATGCTCCACACAACAGCACAAGGAAGCCGATGGATGCCCATATCGTCAGATTGTCTCTATCGACCAGCCGCCTCAGGCAGATGGGCATTGGTCTTTACCCAACAGCCTGTCGGCGACCCGTTGCAACTGAGCCTGATCGGCATTCTTCCAGCCACCCTTGATGCAATAGCACTCGGAAAGGTAATGGAAGAAGTTGCGTCGCAAGCGCTCATCAAGCGGCCATTGCGGGAATGCACGGGCCAATGATACGACCTGATCGGCATCGTCGGCGTGCATCACCAGCCCGTCGATATTAAAAAACGCCTGGCCCAGGGTCAGCACCGGCTTGCCCAACAACAAGCTCTCCAGGCCCACGGTCGAATTGATCGTGATCACGAACTGACTGGCCTCGATCAACTGCTGCGTGGCATTGCCGTTGGCGAAGAGCAGCCGCTCATGGGTCCGTTCGTGCAGCTCGGGGTACGTCTCGCGGCTGGACGGGTGCTCCTTGAACACCACCGTCAGGCCCGTCTCCTCGGCGAGTCGCTCGCCCAAGGCAAACATCTCGCGCATGTTCCTGATCCAGGGCGAGAATAGCCGGACCTGGCTGTCACGATCGTCCTGGAACGGAATGAACACGAATTGCGCCGGCAGCTCGATCGGCGCCGGGCCGGCGCTGCGTGGCGCACGCGGAATCAGCACCGGTGCAGCCTGGTTTTCCGGCACCGGATACGGGTAGTCGAGGTAGAAACCGGCATCGCGAGGAACCGCGTTCAGGTAGTTCACGCCGCGCGGGTCCACGGTGGTGGTGTCGGGCAACAGGCCGTTCTCGAAAAAGAACGTCTTGCAGCCACTCGGTGCCAGCGCCGTGAGCAACCGGCAATAACGATGGGAACCGTTCCAGAACGCCAACGCATCGGGGCGTTCCCGATCAAGCAAGGCCTGGGCGCGCAGGGCCATCCAGAGAAGTTCGAGGCGCAGCAACAGGCGATACAGCGCGCCATTGTTCTTGTTCTTGACCCGACGTTCCGCGCACTTTTCCTCGATCAGACTCGGCCAATCGATGCGCGAAACAACCTTGGAGATCCGTCGGAACCCGGGCCAAGGCATTTGTTGAGGAGAAACGACTTTACCCTGCAGCTCGGTTTCGTTGAGCAAGCGGTTGAAATAAAGGCCTTGGTGCTTGGCCAGGGAAATGAACAGCGTTTTTGTCATGGAATGTCCAGAAAGACGGCGCCAGGCAGCCCCGCAAACAGGGCGAACACCCTGGGAAAATTGACGCGACTATACCACAGCGGTTTTTGCCGCCTGCACACTGCGCTAACATACCCGGCTGCCCCTCCCAGCGGGCCAAGCCTTGGAGCCTTGATGCAAACGCTCGACCCTACTGTTTACCTCAGCCTGCGCGAAGGTGCCGATGTCCTTGAGGCCGATCGCCAAGGGGATAAGGTGCTGCGCCTGGCCGATGGCTCGATGCTCAAGCTGTTTCGCCGCAAACGCCTGCTGACCTCCGCGCTCTGGTCACCGTATGCCAAGCGCTTTGCCGACAACTGCCAGACCTTGCAGGCGCGCGGCATCGAATGCCCGCGCATTCGCCAGGTCTACCGCATTCCCGCCATCGAGCGTGATGCCGTGCATTACGACCCGCTGCCCGGCAGCACCCTTCGTCAACTGCTCGGCGCGGACACCTCTATCGACCTTCGGTCACGACTGGGTGAGTTCATCGCTCGCCTGCATCAGAACGGTATCTATTTTCGCTCCGCGCACCTGGGCAACGTGGTGCTGACGCCTGAAAACACCTTGGGACTGATCGATGTCGCCGACCTGAAGGCCTATCGCAAGCCGCTACGCAAAGGGCTGCGCCTGCGCAATTTCAAACACATGTTGCGCTATCGACAGGACCGCGAATGGCTGCTCCAGGACAACCAGTTCCTGGAGCATTATCTCAGTCATCAGAAGGTGTGCAACGAGCGGGAGCTGAAGCTCGCGCTCGGCATTTGAGCGGCAGGCTGCGACGTCAGCCGACGGCAGGCAGCCTGAAGGTTTCGAATTTTTCTGCTGGGTCTCTGCCGCGTAGCAAGTCATCGACCAGCTCGACGGTTTTTGCCAACCCTCTGGAGCCGTGCACCAGATGGTAGTCGGCGAAGCCCCGAGCCTTGGCCACGCATTGCGGATAGTCCTGCTCAAGCGCGTGCAACTGCTGGGAAAACGCCCGTTCATCGCGCACTTGCGGCCCGAAGAACAACGCGTGGGAAAAGATATCCACATCGCGGCCGGCATTCACGTGAACTACCGGACGCCCCGCCAGCCCTGCCTCGATGCCGGCATTGGACATGATATTGATGACCACGCTGGCCTGGGCGAGCGCCTGTGCCAGCGAGCACTCCACATCCAGCAACTCGATGTTGGCGAACCGCGTCGCCGCGTCGCGCCAGAACTGCGCCTTGCTGCGCGGATGGCGCTTGAACAGCACGCGATAATCCGGGTTGCGCCCGGCCCAATCGCGCAGCAACTGATAAGTGTCTTGGTAACCGGCTTCTTTCTCCCGATCAGGCCCTACCCCCAACACCAGCAGCGTTTTGATAGTTGGATCAGCGACGGGCAGGTCATAGGTTTCGTCGGCGAGGTAGGAACCGACCAGCACCACCGTCGACTCACCGAACCGCAGCGTCCGCTCTTGCAGTGCTTCCAGCGAACTGCGGCCGAAGACGCCGTAATAATCGTAGTCGTTCATTCCCAGCCGGCGGGACGACTCCAATGTCGTGGCATGCGCCAGGTGCAGCAGGCGGGCACCCCGTGCAGCCAGCGCCAGGCGCAGGAACGGCGCGTGCAGACTGCCATTGCGTTCGTTGATCAGTACTTTGGGCTGATAGGTCATCACCAGCCATTGGGCGTGGGCGGCATAGACCAGGTAACGCAGCGGCACGGACTGTGGCGGCGGTGCCAGCATGCGCTGGGCACAGGCATCCGCGGGAGCGCGCAGCGCAGCTTCCGTCAGTTGATGACCGCGCTTGCGCAGGGCATCGATCAGGATGTTCTTGCGCTGCAGCGCCATGGACTTGGGCGCTGAATGCAGCAGCAGCACTTCGCAAGGTACCGTGTCGGTCGAATGCTTCAAGCACGCCTTGGCGCGCAAACCAATCGTTACATCCACCAGCACGTCACGAACCAGGCGCAACAGGCTGCCCAGGCGACCGTGGCGCTCGCGCAGCAGTTTCCAGCGGTAGCGGTCCAGTTCACGAGCCTTTCGAGCCCAGCTTCCGTCGGCCTGGAACATGCTGTCGTCAGACCTTGCGGCGTTCACTTGAACAACAACCGGATAGCCTTGCGCGTATAGGACCAGCGCGTGATCGAGCGAACATCGGTACGCACGGCCTGGGCATAAAAAGCCTTGGCATTGGCATAGTCACCGGCGCTGTAGCAATCGCGGAACAACGACAGGCAACGCTGGGCCATGAAGGCCTTGCGCAAATCTTGCAACGACTGCGGCATGCGCGCCGGGGAAAACACCTCGTCGACCATGCCCACGCCCGCCGCCAGGCTTTGCCTGAGGTCATGCCGCATGCTGTCGCCATGCTTGTAGATCAGCGCCAGCGGCTGATCGAGCACGGTGCATGGAAAGCGCGCCAGTACCTGGGCAAACACCGGAATGTCTTCGACGTTACGCAGATGCTCGGGATAGTTACCCGGCCCGAACACCTCGCGGTGCATGGCACAGGCGCCGTTGGACAGGGTCACCGTCTTGTCCAGCAGGTAGCCCCGAACGCGCCCACGCGGCGTGGCCGGCAGCGGCTTTACCGCATGCTGGACGCGACGCCCGTCCGTGAACACCGACCAGTGGCCGCCGATGACCAGGCGAGTTTCGGGATGACTGGCAACATGCCGGGTCACGGCGGCAAGCGCGCCCGGCGCCATCTCATCGTCGGCATCCAGGAAGATCAGGTATTGCCCCCGAGCCTCCTCGATTCCGCGATTGCGTACCGACGACAAACCACCATTGGGTTTGCGCAGGGCCCGGAAGAGCCCGGCATGTTCGGCCTGCAATTGCTCCAGGACCTGCGGTGTTGCATCAGTGGAACCATCGTCGATCACCAACAGCTCGGCCTGGGCTTCGCCCAACTGCGCAATGACCGAGTTCACCGCGCGCGGCAAGGTCTCGGCGTAGTTGTAGGCCGGGATGACGACACTGATCAGCACCTCAGTCATAAGCGTCCACACCGTCCTTGACGACCAGAATGTCTTCCATGATCAGGTACTGCAGGTCGGAGCCGAAGAACATGTTCAGCGCATCGGTCGGCGAGCAGATCATCGGCTCGCCACGACGGTTGAGCGAAGTGTTCAGCGACACGCCATTGCCGGTCAGGACTTCCAGCGCCTTCATCATGTCGTAGTAGCGCGGATTGTATTCACGCTTGAGCACCTGGGCCCGGGAAGTGCCGTCTTCGTGAACCACTTCCGGCACGCGGGTCTTCCATTCCTCGGCCACTTCGAAGGTAAAGGTCATGAATGGCGCCGGGTGATCGACCTTGATCATCTGTGGGGCAACGGTGTCGAGCATCGACGGGCAGAAAGGCCTCCAGCGCTCGCGGAACTTGATCTGCTCGTTGATGCGATTGGCCACGCCGCTGGCGCTCGGGCAACCGATGATCGAACGACCGCCCAAGGCACGCGGGCCGAACTCCATGCGCCCCTGGAACCAGGCCACCGGGTTGCCGTCGACCATGATCCTGGCGATGCGCTCGGGGGTGTTGTCGATCTTGCGCCATACCGGCTTGCTCGGATGACGGGCGCACGCGGCGATCACGTCTTCGTTGCTGTAGGCCGGGCCGAGGTAGACGTGTTCCATCTTCTCCACCGGCACGCCACGGGCATGGGACACATAAGCCGCCGCGCCTACCGCGGTGCCGGCGTCGCCGGAGGCCGGCTGCACGAACAGCTCCTTGACGTCGTCACGGGCGATGATTTTCTGGTTGAGCTTGACGTTCAGTGCGCAGCCGCCGGCGAAGGCCAGCTTGCCGGTTTCCTTGAGCACGTCGCCCAGGTAGTGGTCGATCATCTGCAGCGCGAGCTTCTCGAACAGCGCCTGCATGCTGGCGGCGTAATGGATGTACGGCTCGTCGGCGATGTCGCCTTCACGCTTCGGACCGAGCCATTCGATCAGCTTTGGCGAGAAGTAGAAGCCCTTGCCTTTCTCTTTATAGCGACGCAGGCCGATCACGTTGGCGTAGTCGGTGTTGATCACCAGTTCGCCGTTTTCGAACGAGGCCAGGCGCGAGAAATCGTACTTGCTGGCATCGCCATACGGCGCCATGCCCATGACCTTGAATTCGCCGTCGAGCATTTCAAAGCCGAGGAACTCGGTGATCGCGCCATACAGACCGCCCAGGGAGTCCGGATCGTAGAATTCCTTGATCTTGTGGATCTTGCCGTTTTCGCCGTAGCCGAAGAACGTCGTGGCGTATTCACCCTTGCCATCGATACCCAGGATCGCGGTTTTTTCCTGGAAACCCGAGCAGTGGTAGGCGCTGGAGGCATGAGCCAGGTGGTGCTCGACCGGTTCGATCTTGATTTTTTTCGGATCGAAGCCCAGTTGCTCAAGGCACCAGACGATCTTGCGGCGATAACGCTTGTAGCGACGGTTACCCATCAGGATCGCATCGAGGGCGCGATCCGGGGCGTACCAGTAACGCTTGGCGTAGTGCCAGCGCGCTTCGCCGAACAGGCTGATCGGGGCGAACGGGATCGCCACCACATCAACATCGGACGGCTTGATGCCGGCCTGCTCCAGGCAGAACTTCGCCGACTCGTAGGGCATGCGGTTCTTTGCATGTTTATCGCGTACGAAGCGCTCTTCCTCGGCCGCCGCGATCAGCTTGCCGTCAATGTACAGCGCTGCGGAAGGATCATGGCTAAGGGCGCCGGACAGGCCAAGAATCGTCAATGCCACAGGGGTCTAGCCTCTTATGTCTGCATACGGGCGACAAGCGCCGCGAAGAATTGATGTGCCGCGCGCCAAGGGCGCTGGGCAGCTAAAGGGCGGGATTATAGCTTAAAAGCGCCGGCAAACCTCTAGCGGCGAGCAAGTGACGAAGCTTACCTGAAGGACCTGAACACCCGTGGGAGCGAGCCTGCTCGCGAAGGCGGCAACGAATCTACACCTAACCCCAGGATTTACCCGATCCGTGGCGAGGGAGCTTGCTCCCGCTCGGCTGCGCAGCAGTCGTAAACTTGGCAACTGTGTTTTCCTGGCACACCGCGCTGAATGGCTTTGGGGCCGCTGCGCAGCCCAGCGGGAGCAAGCTCCCTCGCCACGGTGATCGGTCACAAGGCCGAGAGGGTGTTTTCGACATCCTTTGGCAAGCGCTCATCAATCACCCGATACAGCGCGCTATCCTGCGGCCAGTTGCGCATGAACCGCGCGCGATCCCGGGCGTAGGCCTGGGCGAAGCTCGCCTGGGTGCGGTGTTGGCACATGGAGTCGAGGTCGATCAACGCCCAGCGGTCGTGTTGCCAGAACAGGTTGTGGCCCTTGAAGTCGCCATGGCTGATCCGTTCGCGGATGAGGTCGGCGAACAAGCGATCCAGCGCCAGCAATTCTGTTTCGGGCGCTTCACCGGTCTCCACGTATGGGGCGAAGCGTTCGATGATGTCCGGGCCCGGCAAGTACTCGGTGACCAGATACGCACCACGGCGCAGCCACAGGAAACGCTTTTCCAGCAGCGCCAGCGGCTTGGGCGTGGCAATGCCGAGAAAGGCCAGGCGATGACCTTCGCGCCAGGCATGCCAGGCACGGCTCGGACGCCAGAAGCGCTTGAGCCAATGGGCGAAGCCCTTGATGTTGTAGCGCTTGATGATCAGCGTACGGCCGTCCGCCACCACCCTGCCGACACTCGCCGCGCCGCCGGTCTTGAACAGATGTCCCTGGTCAAGCAGGGCATCGGCCTGCTCAAGCACGGGCGCTATCGCGGCCTCTTCATCACGGCGGATAGCCCGCAGGCCGAAGGCCCCACGCTTGACGCTGAACAGGCTGCATTCTCGCCCGACCTTTTCGAGGAAATCCTTCAGGCGCCAGGAATGCACCTTGTCGATCTGTTTTTGCAACGCCTCCATCGGCAACGCATGTTCGGCATTGCCCAGCAGATAATGCACCAGCAACTCTTCGGTGAACGGCGCCAGGGACTTGGGCAACTGGGCGAAAAACACACCGAGATTCTCCAGCACTTTTTGCCGCGACAACGGCTGCCCTGCGGTTTCGACCCGAATACCGGCGCCATCGATCAGGTAGAGTTCCCCATCGTGGCGCAGCAGGTTGTCCAGGTGCAGATCCTCTTGCCACAGGCCCTTGGCGTGCAGTTGTGCAATGGCACCCAGGGCCTCCGCCAACACTGCGGCCTGCTCATCGGCCAACGGCGGCAATTGCTCGACTTGCCTCCAGGCGTCGCCCAGGCTTTGGGCCCCTTCGAGCAATTCGAACAGCAGCCAGCCACCCTCGCCGTCCTTCAAGCCGTCCACCAGCAACAGCGGTGTGGTCAGGCCCTGTTCCGCCAGCAGACGCACGCCTTGCAGCTCACGCTGGAAGTGACGAGCCGCCTTGGCGCCAACCAACAATTTCGCCAGTACCGGGCGACCGCGCCAGACACCCGCGCCCACATAACGCTGCCCCGGTAAAACGCGCAGAAGCGTCAGCAATTGCAATTGCGCCGGTCCGGCGGCGTCCGCCAGCTCCAGGCTCAAGGGCAGGCCAGGGCTGCGGCCGGCATTTTTCAGTTCGGACAAAAGCATCAACGCGCCTCCTTATCGGTACGGCGGGCGGCCACGCGTGTCATCCAGCTGTCGACCAGAGCGCTGTCCAGCGGCTGCTCCAGATAAGTAGCCAGCAACTGGCGCACATCGTCACCCTTCCAGGCACCTGCCCGGCGCAACAGCGGTTCCAGGTCCTTGATCCGGTCACGTTGGCCGAACAGCAGCGGCCGGGTCTTCTCCAGGTCGATCAACTGCGCTTGGTAGCCGCTGTCGCCGGCTTGCAGAAAAATGTGCTTGGGATAAAAACAACCATGCATCTGATGCGCATCGTGCAGGCGCCGCGCCAGGTGCCCGCAGGCCTGCAGGATGCCCGTGCGCTGCGCGCCACTCAGCGTCGACCAGCGCTGCAGCAATGAATCGAGGTCATCCCAGCCGTCCAGCGCACGCGTCAGCAGAACCGCACGAGCCTCGCCGTTCACCTTGCGCTGGCCATAGAACACGGCCTGCAGCGCGGGGATGCGCAGTTGCCGATAACGGCTGATATTACGGAATTCCCGGGAAAAACTCGGCTCGCCGAACGGATGCGACAAGGTTCGGGTCAGGTAATTGCTCTGACGCTTGAGGTAGTACCCCTGCCCTTCCAGTTCCAGGCGGAACACGCTGCTCCAGCCTTCCCCCGAGGTGTTGGGTTCGTCCACCGCTTCCAGTTGTCGTGCCCACAAGGCCTCGAAGCTGTCCAGGCCATGGCGTTGCAGCAACGCGCGGTCTTCATCGGCCAGAAAATCAGTCATTCACGCCCCTCGAAAAATTTCACCACGTGCCGGATACGCTTCTTGTCCAGGGCATCCAGCCGGTCGCGCTGCCGGTATTGCAGGTAAAAACGCAGGCGCTGAGTGGCCGACAGGTGATATTTGGCGACCTTGTCCAGGCACGCCAGGTCCTTGATGATCCGGTACTTGAGCCAGAAGCCGCGCCAGAAATCACCGTTCGGACAATCGATCAGGAACAACCGCGACTGATCGTCGATCAGCAGGTTGCGCCACTTCAAATCGTTATGGGTAAAGCGCTGCTCGTGCATGGTCCGCGTGTAACCCGCCAACTGCCGGCTCACACCGTCGACCCAGGCGCGATCCGCCAGCCTGCGGTCGCGACGTTCGGCCAGGGCCGAGAGGTCTTCGGTGCGAGGCAATTCGCGGGTGATCATCGCACCACGGGCGAACGCCGCGCCGTTTCGCTCCAGTCCCCAGGCAATGATTTGCGCGGTCGGGATCCCCCATTTGGCGAAGCGCTTGAGGTTCTGCCATTCGGACTTGACCCGCGGCCTGCCCAGGTAACGCCGCAAGCCCTTGCCGGCGCCGGTGTAGCGCTTGACGTAATAATTGACGCCGTTGCGCTGTACACGAATCACCTCCGACAGCGGGTCGCGCGTCAGGCGCTCGCCCTGGAGGGCGAACACCGCGTCCAGGCTACCGAAATCCGCCGCCAGTTCGGCGTAGGCCGGTTCCAGTGTCCAGCCTGACATCAGAGCGCGTCCCCATACCGCTGCTTGCGCGCATACAGCTTGTTGGCCTTGCCTTCGAGCCAGGCCAGCAGCGACGCTTCTTCAGCCAGTACCTGGCGCAACGGCTGCTGGAAATAGCCTTTGAGGAAACGCAGCTTGTCGCGGCGCGTCAGGCCGATGTCCAGCGCCGAAAAATACAGCGCGGCCAGGTCTTTGTTGCGCCAGCGCGTGGTGATGGCCGGGCGGGTCTGGGCGCGGTGCAGGTCGATCACCGAGAGCTTGAAACCGTCGGCCGTCACCGGTGTGTCGGTATGCAGCAGGAAATGGCAGATGTAGCAGTCGCGATGGTTGACCCCGGCGCGGTGCATCATGCCGGTCATGCGCGCCACTTCAGCGATCAGTGCCCGCTTGAGCCTGGGCTGCGGCGGCTGCCTGACCCAGTCGATGCTGTAATCTTCAAGGCTGATGGTGGGCGCCAGTTCTTCGGTGACGATGAACGAATGCTGGTCGGCCGGGTTGCTGCCCTTCTCGCCATACGCGACGGCCGTCATGGTCGGCACGCCGACTTCCTGCAGACGCTGGATGGCTTTCCATTCCTGTCCCGCGCCAAGTACCGGCAGCTTGGCGGTCAGCAGGTTCTTGAAAATCTCGCCCCAACCGATGCCACGGTGGATCTTCACGAAAAAGCCGCGACCGTCCACCTCGGTGCGCAAGGTGCGCCGGGCTTCGAGTTCACGGTAGACCTCGCCCTTGAGCGCCTCGACCTCGGTGAACGCATCGCGTCCAGCCCAAAGGCTCTTGAACGGTTCGGCCAGCATCAATTTCATCAAGCGTGCTCCGCCAATATCACATCGGCCGCGTGCTGCGGCATGCTGTAGAGGTCGGCCGTCTCGGCGAAGGCCAGACCGTTGCGGCTCCAGGCCGCTCTTGCCTCGGAATCACCGAGCATCCGCCCCAGGTATTCGGTCAGTTGCGTCTGCTCGAACGGCTCATCCAGCACCAGGCCGCTGTCGGCCTCGGCGATGTAATGGGCGTACCCGCACACCGCGCTGACCAGCACCGGCAACCCGGCCACCAGCGCTTCGAGCAGTACCGTGCCGGTGTTTTCGTTGTAGGCCGGGTGGATCAACAGGTCGGCGCCAAGCAGGAAACGCGGGATATCGCTGCGGCCCTTGAGGAACCGCACATTGTCGCCCAGACCCAGCGCGGCACTCTGCAGTTGGAATACCTTGGGGTCGTCCTGGCCGATTACAAACAGCCGGGTGCGTTTTCTCAATTCGGCCGGCAGCGCGGCCAGGGCCTTGAGGCTGCGATCCACACCCTTGGTCTTGAAGCCGGAGCCGATCTGCACCAGTAGCAGGTCATCGTCGGCCAGCTGGAATTCGGCCCGGAACGCGGCACGGATCTCGTCGGCGTCGGCGGGCCGGCGACGGTCCTGGGCGATGCCGGGCGGCAGCAGATGGAAGCGTTCCAGCGGCGTGTCGTAGTGCTTGATGAACAGCGGCTGCTGGACTTCGGAAATCATCAGGACTTCGGTCTTGGCATCCTTGGCGAACACCGCCCGCTCGTATTCGGCGAAATGCCGGTAGCGGCCCCAGCGCCGGTACAGCGAATTGCGCAGGTTCTGTGCCTTGTCTTCGAAGCAGCCGTCGGCGGCGTAATAGACGTCCAGGCCAGGCATTTTGTTGAAACCGATCAGACGATCCACCGGGCGCTGTGCCAGGTCGGCCTCCATCCAGGCGCTGAGCTTCTCATTGCGACGGTGGTTGAACAGCGCCTTGACCGGCGCCACCAGCACCTCGAAGCCGGGCGGCACGTCGCGCTCCCAGATCAGCGTGTAGACGCGGATCTGGTGGCCACGCCGCTGGCATTCCAGGGCGATGCGCATGAAGTCACGCTGCAGGCCACCGAAAGGAAAATATTTGTAAAGGACAAAAGCCAATTGCATCAGCGCGGCTCCTCAGCCAATAACGTGCTCAAGTGGCTGGCAACACGCTCGGGGTTTACACGCGTGAAGCACAGGGGCTGCTCGCGCTTAAGGTCAAACCGACGGGCATCTTCGGCAGTCGGTGGATAAGTACACTGTTTCTGCATGCAGGGCGCGCAGGGGAAATCACTGGCGAGGTGAATCTGGCCCTTGCCGTAGGCACCGGTCAGCACCGGGTTGGTCGGGCCGAGCAGCGAAACGGTCGGCACGTCCAGGGCCGCAGCCAGGTGACCGAGGCCAGTGTCCACGGCTACGCAGGCCTGTGCACCGGCGAGCACCTTGCCCATGCCGCCAAGGTTCAGTTTCGGCAGTACCAGGGCGTTGCGCAGCCCGCTGGCGATGCGCTCGGCGCGGGCCTTTTCGACAGGGTTGCCCCACGGCAGTTTTACCACCACGCCGTACTGGCCCATGCGCTCGGTGAGCTGGCGCCAGTAAAGCTCGGGCCAGTGCTTGGAGTCCCAGGTCGTGCCATGCAGGAAAACCACATAGGGATAGGGGCGCGGCAGTTCCACCAGGCGGTCGATGTCGAGGCCATAGTTGCCCTGGGTCTGCGGCAAGTCGTAGCCCAGCGCCACGGCAAACAGCTGGCGCACGCGCTCGACCGCATGCTGACCACGGGCCACCGCCAGGCGCCGGGAGTAAAACCGCGCCGCCAGGGGTTCGCGCGCCGAATCCTTATCCAGGCCAGCCACCGGGGCCTTGACGTAGCGAGTCAGCCAGGCGCTTTTCAGCAAGCCTTGGGCGTCAATCACCAAGTCATACTTCTCGGCCCGCATGCTTTGCTTGAACCGCCGCCACTCGCCGCTCTTGATGGTTTGCCAGATATTCTTGCGCCAGCGCCGGATCGCCACCGGGATGACTTTGCCCACCGCGGGGTGCCACGTAGGGATTTCGGCGAACCCCTCTTCCACCACCCAATCGAAGCGGATGCCGGGAATCGCCCGCGCCGCATCGGTCAGCGCCGGCAGGGTGTGGACCACATCCCCCAGGGAGGAGGTCTTGATCAGCAATACCCGCAAGTTACCGGACCTCCACGGGTGAGCCCTGCAATCGCTCCAGGGCCTCGTTCACCGACGGCGGCATGAGCTGGCGCAGGCAATTGTAGTGGCCGAAGCGGCAGGTGCGATCGAAGCACGGGCTGCATTCGATGCCCAGGCGCACGACTTCGACTTTGTCGGCCAACGGCGGCGTGAAGCCCGGCGAGGTGGAACCGTAGACCGCCACCAGAGGGCGGTTCAACGCCGCCGCGACGTGCATCAGGCCGGAGTCGTTGGACACCACGGAATCGGCACAGGACAACAGATCAATGGCCTCGGCCAGGGACGTGTCGCCGCTCAGATTGGTCGACTCCTCCCGCAGGCCCGGGATCAGCCGCGAGCGGATCTCCTCGCCCACGGAGTGATCGTTTTTCGAACCGAACAGCCAGACTTGCCAGCCTTCGCGGATCTTCGCCTCGGCCACCTGGGCGTAATGCTCGGCCGGCCAGCGTTTGGACTCACCAAATTCGGCACCCGGGCACAGCGCCAATACCGGCCGGTCCAGGGTCAGGCCGAACTTGGCCAGGGCCGTTTCGCGCGTGACCGGGTCGATCTGCAGGCTCGGTCGCGGATAAGGCTTGGGCAACTCGGCGCCCGGCTCGTAGGCCAGGGCCATGAAGCGCTCGATCATCAGCGGATAACGATCTTTATCCAGCGTGCGCACATCGTTGAGCAAGCCATAGCGAAATTCGCCACGCCAGCCAGTGCGCTTGGGGATGCTGGCGAAGAACGGCACCAACGCCGATTTCAGCGAATTGGGCAGCAGGATCGCCTGGTCGTACTGACCGGCCAGGGATTTGCCGATGCGCCGGCGGGTAGCCAGCTCAAGCACGCCATGACCGAGCGGGAAGCTCAAGGCCTTGCGCACCTGCGGCATGCGCTCAAGAATCGGCCGGCTCCACTCGGGGGCCAGGACATCGATTTCGCATTGCGGATGACGCTGTTTGAGGCACTGGAACAGTGTCTGCGCCATCACCATGTCACCGACCCAACTGGGTCCAACGATCAGAATATTCATGAGCTTTCCAAAAACGCTACGGGGAGGCCTACGCCTCCCCGCCTCGAGAATCACTGTGGCTTAGGTCGCTGCCTGTTGCCCTAATCTACAACACACCACCGATCTGTTGTGGGAGCGAGCCTGCTCGCGAAGAGGCCGGCACATCCAGCATCCACGGCGCCCGGCACTCCGCCTTCGCGAGCAGGCTCGCTCCCACAGGGTCCTGCACAAGTTTCAATTACTGCGCAGCACCACAAATCCAGTGTGGGAGCGAGCCTGCTCGCGAAGAGGCCGGCACATCCAATATCCATGGCGCCTGATACTCCGCCTTCGCGAGCAGGCTCGCTCCCACAGGGTCCTGCACAAGTTTCAATTACTGCGCAGCACCACAAATCCAGTGTGGGAGCGAGCCTGCTCGCGAAGAGGCCGGCACATCCAGCATCCATGGCGCCTGGCACTCCGTCTTCGCGAGCAGGCTCGCTCCCACAGGGTCCTGCACAAGTTTCAAGTACTGCGCAGCACCACAAATCCAATGTGGGAGCGAGCTTGCTCGCGAAGCGGCCGGCACATCCAGCATCCATGTTGCCTGATACTCCGCCTTCGCGAGCAGGCTCGCTCCCACAGGTTCCTGCACAAGTTTCAAGTACTGCGCAGCACCACAAATCCAATGTGGGAGCGAGCTTGCTCGCGAAGCGGCCGGCACATCCAGCATCCATGTTGCCTGATACTTCGCCTTCGCGAGCAGGCTCGCTCCCACATTTATATCTTCAGCTCATATACCTTCAGCTGAGCCCCAACTCCCGCCAGATTCGCATCACCTGTCGACGCTCCTCGACGAACTGATCGCCTGCGATCACCCCGGCGTCTTTCTGCAGAGCCTGGCGGTGGGCGGCTGAGCGGTAGGCCTTGTAGGCTTCGCGCAACAGCGTGGCGTCCTCGGCGGGCAGCAACCCGACCTCCTGCAACCCGTCCAGGATGCGGATGTTGTCGGTATAGCGGACCAGCGATGGATGTTCCTCGGACCACGCCAGGGCCGCGTATTGCACCATAAATTCAATATCGACGATACCTCCGGCGTCCTGCTTGAGGTCGAAGGGTGCCGTGGCTTCGAAGGCATTTGGCGCGGTTCCGGCAGCGGTGGCCTTGCTGCCGAGATTATCGCGCATCTTGGCGCGCATCTCGCTGACCTCCTGGCGCAAAGTCGGCAAGTCACGCGAGCGTCCCAGTACCTGAACGCGGACTTTTTCGAACGCCTGGCCCACATCCTGGCTGCCCACCAGCACCCGGGCACGTACCAGCGCCTGATGCTCCCAGGTCCAGGCTTCGTTTTCCTGGTAACGGGCAAACGCCCCCAGAGAACTGACCAGCAAGCCCGACGCCCCGGAAGGTCGCAGGCGCATGTCCACCTCATACAGCTGCCCAGAGTTGGTCTGGGCCGTCAGCAAATGAATGATTCGCTGACCAAGCCGGGTGAAAAACTGTGCGCCATCGATGGGTTTCGGACCGTCGGTTTCGGCCTGCGGGTCACCGTCGTGGATAAACACCAGATCCAGGTCGGAACCATGCCCCAGTTCCAGCCCCCCGACTTTTCCATAACCGACAATAATGAAGCCCGGATCACACAGGCTGCCGTCGGTGCGCAGTGGCACCCCATGCTTGGCCGTCGTCTGGCGCCAGGCCAGGGCCAGCACCTGTTCGAGAATCGCTTCGGCCAGCCAGGTCAGGTAATCGCTGACTTTCATCAGCGGCAGGCTGCCGGCGATTTCCGAGGCGGCCACCCGCAAGCGGTGCGCCAGTTTGAAATGCCGCAAGGCTTCCATCTGCTGCTCAAGATCGTCCTCGGGAATCCGTGTCAGACGCTCACGCAACTCCGCCGCGAGCTCAGGCGCCAGGGGCGGCTTGAACAAACGGCCTTCATTGAGCAATTCATCGAGCAACAGCGGGAACCGGGTGATCTGCTCGGCGATCCACGGACTCGCCGCGCACAGCGTCAACAAACGCCGCAGGGCGCCGGGGTTCTCGGTCAACAGCACCAGATAGGCCGAACGGCGGGCGACGGCCTCTACCAGCGGCAATACCCGTTCGAGCACCAGGTCCGGGTCGGCATGTTCCACCGCCTGGGCGAGCAGGCGCGGAATGAACGCGTCCAGGCGCTCGCGCCCCAGGCGCTGCATGGCGCGCAGCTGCGGGCTGGCACGCAGGACAGCGAGGGCCTTGAGCGCTTTGGGTGCATCGGCAAAACCGGCCTCCTCCAACTGACGACACGCCGCCTCCTCGTCCTGACTGTCTTCCCACAATGGCAACCATTCGCCGCCAACCACCACTTCGCCTTCGCCGCCCTCGTCCTCATCCGGGTCAGCGATGACCTGGCCAAAATGCCACGCCACCCGACCGCGCCAGTACATCAACTGCTCGTGGAACGCCGCCCAATCGACGAAGCCCAGCATGAACGCAATGCGCGCCTGGTCTTGCGGGTTATCCGGCAGCATCTGGGTCTGGCGATCGGCAATGGCCTGGATCGCGTGCTCGGTGTATCGCAGGAATTCATACCCCTGGCGCAATTCATCGATGACCTTGGCCGGCAGATAGCCCTGGCCTTCCAGGGTACCCAACACCTTCAACAACGGCCGTTGCTGCAAGCTCAGGTCACGACCGCCATGGATCAGCTGGAACGCCTGGGCAATGAACTCCACCTCGCGAATGCCGCCCGAGCCCAGCTTGATGTTGTCGGCCATGCCTTTGCGCCGCACCTCCTGCTGGATCAGCTGCTTCATGGTGCGCAGCGCTTCGATGGCAGAGAAATCCAGGTAACGGCGATAGACGAACGGGCGCAGCATGTCGAGCAATTGCGCGCCGGCCACCTGGTCGCCGGCCACCACCCGCGCCTTGATCATGGCGTAGCGTTCCCAGTCGCGCCCCTGATCCTGGTAATACTGTTCCAGGGCATTGAAGCTCAATACCAGGGCACCGGCCGAGCCGTAGGGGCGCAAGCGCATGTCGACGCGGAACACGAACCCGTCGACGGTCATCGGGTCGAGGGCCTTGATCAGCCGCTGGCCGACGCGGATGAAAAACTCCTGGTTATCCAGCGGCCGCTTCGCGCCAACGGTTTCGCCGCCTTCGGGGTAGGCAAAGATCAGGTCGATGTCCGACGACAGGTTCAGTTCCACCGCTCCCAGCTTGCCCATGCCCAGGATGACCATCTGCTGCGGCTCGCCACTGCGCCGGCCGGTGGGGGTGCCGAATTGCTGGCTCAGGCGCTGGTACAACCACTGATACGCCTGATCGATGCAGGTGTCGGCCATGTCCGAGAGATCACGGCAGGTCTGTACCAGATCGGCCTGGCGGGTCAGGTCGCGCCAGATGATCCGTACTTGCTGACGGGTGCGCTGGCGACGCAGTACGCGACCCAGTTCATCCTCGCTCTCGGCGGCTCGTACGGCAGCGGCGATCTGCCCGCACATTTCACCCGCCGCCAGGCTGCGGTCCAGCTCACCGCTGCGCACCAGTTCCAGCAGCATCGCAGGATCCCGTACACTTTGTTCGATGACAAAGTCACTGGCAGCGGCGACGCGGTTGAACTCGGCCCAACGCTGCGGCGTCCAGGCGGACAGCCCGTGATCGTCGTCCAGCGAAGCGACCGCCGCGCGGAACGACTGCTCGGCGCGACTGACCAATGACTGGAGAATTGCCGGAATTTCGGCAAGCGAGGGCAGGCTCATGGTCTATCCTTGATCGGCGCGGGAAAGGCTGGATGTAGTGTTTTTTGCAAAGCCACTACCTGATCGACTGTCGAACAAAGATGATAAATAGCTGATTTTCTGATTTTATTGGCAGCCGGCATCAAGTTTTTACCTGTTCGAGTTGGCTAAAGACCAACAGT
Organism: Pseudomonas sp. Z1-29; assembly: GCF_051131995.1. Taxonomy (NCBI): domain Bacteria; kingdom Pseudomonadati; phylum Pseudomonadota; class Gammaproteobacteria; order Pseudomonadales; family Pseudomonadaceae; genus Pseudomonas; species Pseudomonas sp. Z1-29. Next base: position 5,516,550 of record NZ_CP071645.1, read on the forward strand.
AACGATTATTCTCACAACGAAACGAGGGGCCATAAGCCGCTCATGTGTAGTTTTACTACTCGTCTATACATTCGAAAGGCTGAAACGGCCAACGATTTGTAGTAAAACTACACGCCGCCGAAACAACCTTCGGCAATCCAAGAATTTATATCGTCTGCCCACAAGGCCAGTCGCAAACTCAGGCAACCGATTCTGGTAGCCTTTCCGCCCTGGAGCAAGCCATGCAAGACCTCGATCCCGTCGAAACCCAGGAATGGCTGGACGCCCTGGAATCGGTTCTCGACAAAGAAGGCGAAGACCGTGCTCATTACCTGATGACCCGTATGGGCGAACTCGCAACCCGCAGCGGTTCGCAACTGCCCTACGCCATCACCACGCCGTACCGCAACACGATCCCCGTTACCCACGAAGCACGCATGCCTGGCGACCTGTTCATGGAACGCCGCATTCGCTCGCTGGTGCGTTGGAACGCGTTGGCCATGGTCGTGCGGACCAACCTGAAAGATTCTGACCTGGGCGGTCACATCTCCAGCTTCGCCTCCAGCGCGACACTGTATGACATCGGCTTCAACTACTTCTTCCAGGCCCCGACCGACGAACACGGCGGCGACCTGATCTACTTCCAGGGTCACGCATCGCCCGGCGTCTACGCCCGTGCGTTCATGGAAGGCCGCATCACCGAAGACCAGATGAACAATTTCCGCCAGGAAGTGGACGGCAACGGCCTGTCCTCCTATCCGCACCCTTGGCTGATGCCCGATTTCTGGCAGTTCCCGACCGTATCCATGGGCCTGGGCCCGATCCAGGCGATCTACCAGGCACGCTTCATGAAGTACCTGGAAGCCCGTGGCTTCATCCCGGCCGGCAAGCAGAAAGTCTGGTGCTTCATGGGTGACGGCGAGTGCGACGAGCCGGAATCCCTGGGCGCAATCTCCCTGGCCGGCCGCGAGAAGCTCGACAACCTGATCTTCGTCATCAACTGCAACCTGCAGCGCCTCGACGGCCCGGTTCGCGGCAACGCCAAGATCATCCAGGAACTCGAAGGCGTGTTCCGTGGCGCCCAGTGGAACGTCAACAAAGTCATCTGGGGCCGTTTCTGGGACCCACTGCTGGCCAAGGACGTCGACGGCATCCTGCAACGTCGCATGGACGAAGTCATCGACGGCGAGTACCAGAACTACAAAGCCAAGGACGGCGCGTTCGTCCGCGAGCACTTCTTCAACTCGCCTGAACTCAAGGCGATGGTCGCCGACCTGTCCGACGACGAGATCTGGAAGCTCAACCGTGGCGGCCATGACCCGTACAAGGTCTATGCGGCTTACCACCAGGCGGTCAACCACAAAGAGCAGCCGACCGTCATCCTGGCCAAGACCATCAAGGGTTATGGCACCGGTGCCGGCGAAGCGAAGAACACCGCGCACAACACCAAGAAGGTCGATGTCGACAGCCTGAAGCTGTTCCGCGATCGCTTCGACATTCCGGTCAAGGACAGCGAGCTGGAAAACCTGCCGTTCTTCAAGCCGGAAGAAGGCAGCGCCGAGGCCCGTTACCTGGCTGAGCGCCGTGCCGCATTGGGTGGTTTCGTGCCGCAGCGCCGCGCCAAGAGCTTCAGTATCCCGACCCCACCACTGGAAACCCTCAAGGCGATCCTGGACGGCTCGGGCGACCGTGAAATCTCCACCACCATGGCCTTCGTGCGGATCCTCGCGCAACTGGTCAAGGACAAGGAGATTGGCCAGCGCATCGTTCCGATCATCCCGGACGAAGCCCGTACCTTCGGTATGGAAGGCATGTTCCGCCAGCTGGGCATCTACTCGTCCGTCGGCCAGCTCTACGAGCCAGTCGATAAAGACCAGGTGATGTTCTACCGCGAGGACAAGAAGGGCCAGATCCTCGAAGAAGGCATCAACGAAGCGGGCGCCATGAGCTCGTTCATTGCCGCCGGTACTTCGTACTCCAGCCACAACCAGCCGATGCTGCCGTTCTACATCTTCTATTCGATGTTCGGCTTCCAGCGTATCGGCGACCTGGCCTGGGCCGCTGGCGACAGCCGTACCCGTGGCTTCCTGATCGGCGGTACCGCCGGCCGGACCACGCTGAACGGCGAAGGCCTGCAGCACGAAGATGGCCACAGCCACATGCTGGCCGGGACCATCCCGAACTGCCGCACCTATGATCCGACCTACGGCTACGAGCTGGCGGTGATCATCCAGGACGGCATGAAAAAGATGATCGAAGAGCAACAGGACGTCTTCTACTACATCACCGTGATGAACGAGTCCTACCAGCAGCCAGCCATGCCGGCCGGCGTCGAGGCAGGTATCGTCAAGGGTATGTACCTGCTCGAGGAAGACACCCGCGAAGCGGCGCACCACGTCCAGCTGATGGGCTCCGGCACCATCCTGCGCGAAGTGCGTGAAGCGGCGAAGATCCTGCGCGAAGAATTCAACGTCGGCGCCGACGTCTGGAGCGTCACCAGCTTCAACGAATTGCGTCGCGACGGCCTCGCTGTAGAGCGCAGCAACCGCCTGCACCCTGGCCAGAAACCGAAACTGAGCTACGTCGAAGAATGCCTGAACGGTCGCAAAGGGCCGGTCATCGCCTCTACCGACTACATGAAGCTGTTCGCCGAGCAGATCCGCCAGTGGGTTCCTTCCAAGGAGTTCAAGGTGCTGGGCACCGACGGTTTCGGCCGTAGCGACAGCCGCAAGAAGCTGCGTCACTTCTTCGAAGTCGACCGTAAGTTCGTTGTGTTGGCAGCCCTGGAAGCACTGGCTGACCGCGGCGATATCGAACCCAAGGTGGTGGCCGAGGCCATCGTCAAGTTCGGCATCGATCCGGAAAAACGCAACCCACTGGACTGCTGAGGAGAATTTTCGTGAGCGAACTCATTCGCGTACCTGACATCGGCAGCGGTGAAGGTGAAGTAATTGAACTGTTTGTGAAGGTCGGCGACCGCATCGAAGCCGACCAGAGCATCCTGACGCTTGAATCGGACAAGGCCAGCATGGAAGTGCCCGCGCCGAAGGCCGGTGTCATCAAGAGCCTGAAAGTGAAGCTGGGCGATCGCCTGAAAGAGGGCGACGAGCTGTTGGAACTGGAAGTCGAAGGCGCCGCTGCGGCACCTGAAGCGCCAGCGCCCGCTGCGGCCCCGGCGGCGGCTGAAAAGCCTGCCGCCGCACCGGCTGCAGAAGCCGCTCCGGCGACTGCGGCTGCACCTGCCGCGGCCTCTGTCCAGGACATTCATGTCCCGGACATCGGTTCGTCGGGCAAGGCCAAGATCATCGAAGTACTGGTCAAGGCCGGCGACACCGTCGAAGCCGACCAGTCGCTGATCACCTTGGAATCCGACAAGGCCAGCATGGAGATCCCTTCGCCGGCTGCCGGCGTGGTGGAAAGCGTCGAGGTCAAGCTGGACGACGAAGTCGGCACCGGTGACTTGATCCTGAAGCTGAAAGTAGCCGGTGCCTCGGCACCTGCCGCGCCAGCCCCGGCTGCTGCGCCTGCTGCGCCTGCTGCCAAGGCTGAGTCGGCCCCGGCTCCGGCTCCAGCCGCCGCGCCTGCCGCCAAGGCCGAAGCGGCTCCTGCCCCTGTCGCCGCTGCGCCTGCGCCAAGCGGTGCCAAGGTGCACGCCGGCCCAGCCGTGCGTCAGCTGGCCCGTGAGTTCGGCGTCGAGCTGTCGGCCGTCGGTCCAAGCGGTCCTCACGGCCGCGTGCTGAAGGAAGACGTGCAGGCCTACGTCAAGGCCATGATGCAGAAGGCCAAGAACGCACCGGCCGAAGGCGCCACTGGCGGCGCGGGTATCCCGCCGATTCCGGCGGTGGACTTCAGCCGCTTCGGTGAAACCGAAGAAGTCGCGATGACCCGCCTGATGCAGATCGGCGCGTCGAGCCTGCATCGCAGCTGGCTGAACATTCCACACGTGACTCAGTTCGACCAGGCTGACATCACCGAACTGGAAGCCTTCCGCGTCGCACAGAAAGCCGTGGCCGAAAAGGCCGGCGTGAAGCTGACCGTGTTGCCGCTGCTGCTCAAGGCTTGCGCGCACCTGCTCAAGGAATTGCCGGACTTCAACAGCTCCCTGGCCCCAAGCGGCAAGGCTGTGATCCGCAAGAAGTACGTGCACATCGGCTTTGCCGTCGACACCCCGGAAGGCCTGCTGGTACCGGTCATCCGTAACGTCGACCAGAAGAGCCTGCTGCAACTGGCTGGCGAAGCCGCTGCCCTGGCCGAAAAAGCCCGGAACAAGAAGCTCACCGCCGACGACATGCAGGGCGCCTGCTTCACCATCTCCAGCCTCGGTCACATTGGCGGCACCGGCTTCACGCCGATCGTCAACGCGCCGGAAGTGGCGATCCTGGGTGTCTCCAAGGCCACCATCCAGCCAGTCTGGGACGGTAAAGCCTTCCAGCCCAAGCTGATGCTGCCGCTGTCGCTGTCCTACGATCACCGTGTGATCAATGGTGCGGCCGCTGCACGCTTCACCAAGCGCTTGAGCGACCTGCTGGGCGACATCCGCACCATCCTGCTGTGACACCGAAGGGCCCTCCTCACAGAGGGCCCTTTGGGATTCGTTTTCCGAGCGCCACGCTCGTACCTCAACCCCGCCCGTCTGGCGGGGCTTTTTTTGTCTGCAATTCAAGTCAGGTACATCGGTGCAGGATGTGCCGACCTCATCGCGAGCAAGCTCGCTCCCACAATGGATTTGCGGCGCCGCCCAGCATTTGAAACTGATGAAGACCCCTGTGGGAGCGAGCCTGCTCGCGATAGCGGCAGGTCAGGCGACGCGGTAATTCCCTACTGCGCAAGATTCAAATAACTACACCCCCTGTAGTCATTGCCTACAACGTGCGCCCCCTTCCCTATGGATATTTACGACACGCCAAGCCTTAGCATCGAAGCGCCAAGGCATCTTGATGCGTGCCCCATTAAAACTTCGAATGGATTCGAATATGTTCAAACCTACCGTCGGCCCCATCGTCGGCCACACCACGACCCACCATGCGCGGATATTCCTGCGCGGCGACCACGCCAGCAACAGGGTCTTCGCCGGGATTCGCCACAGGCGCCAAGGTGACACCGGCTGGTCGCAAGGCCAATTCGTGCAATTGAAGGCTTACCGCGACATGACCGCTGTCATCGTGCTCAAGGGTCTTCGCGCCGATACCGCCTACGAATACCAGGCGGGCTGGTTCAGCCCCATGCGCCCGACCCATACCGCGGCGACCGTGGGTCAACTGCTATTGCCATGGCCAGGGGAGGTTTACCACTTGCGCACGCCGTCCGGCACCGACAACGCTACTCGCAGTTATATCCTAGGCTCCTGTCGCTATTTGCAGATCGTCGGCGACATGCCGTTGCTGCCCGGGCTCGGTGATCGGATCTTCGCGAGCATCAACCGCCTCGTGAAACAGGCTGATCCGCCGATCAGTGCCGTATTGATGACCGGTGACCAGGTCTACCTCGATGACCTGAACAGGGTCGCCCCGGACCGCAGCGCCCGGGACATTCTGTTCAAGTACCGCACGGCCTTCTCCCAGCCGCACATCAGGCGCTTGATGTCCAGCGTACCGACCTACATGATCCTCGATGACCATGAAATAGAGGACAACTGGCCCGCCAATAAAGAACCGGACGATGAGCGTCTATACGCCAACGCCCTGGATGCCTATGCGCTGTATCAGGCCAGCCATGGCCCGGCTGGCGAAGACCTGGACGACGCAAGCCCAGGCCGACCGCCGCGACGATTCTGGTACCTGTTCGCTCACGGGGATATCCAATGGTTCGTCACCGACAGCCGGACCCGACGCAACCTGTCGGCGGCTGACCGGCGCATCCTTGATCAGGAACAGGAGCAGGCGTTGCTGGAATGGCTCATCGGCAGCACTGCCCGGGTCAAGCTTGTCGTAACCAGCGTCATGTTCTATCCCGATCGCAAACTGGATGACGGAGACGCCTGGCAAGCCTTCCCGAACCAACGCCTGCGCCTGATCGAAGCCATCCGCACGCACCGGATCAAAAACGTGATTTTTGTGTCCGGCGACGTGCACGGCTCCCTGACCAGCCGCCTGGTTCATAACCAGGATCCTGATTTCGCAGTCCACACCATCGTTTCCTCGCCGCTGTGCAACAGCCTGCTGCTGCCCTACGCCACAGCCTCGAGTTTTATCATCGGCGAGCCCATGGCCAAGGCAGCGGGCGGCGAGTATCGATATGAACTGACCAGCAAGGTCATCAGCCAGGACAATTTCGCTCAGCTGCGAGTAACGACCCAGAGCATTCAAGTGACCTTTCATGACCGTGACGGCGGCCCCTTGGAGGTCGTCGATATACCGTTGCGCTGACCTGCGGTGGCACCACGAATGCCTCTGATCGGCCGGCCACTGGAGAAATCCGCTGATCGGCCGATAAAAGGTTTATAGCACTTGGCCTTCATGTCTCTTGTCAGCTAGTGCCGCAATGATGCAACCTTGCGGCAATCCGTAATAACGAGGGCGTCAGCCCGGCGCGATCAGCATCTTCGAAGCGAGTTTCCCTCATGAAAAGCCAACCCGATGCCGCCAGCCGTATGGCGGCCGAGGTAGTGACGCAGTTACCGGTGCCCTCGCGGCTCGGTATGCTGCGTTTCGAACGGCTGAATGAAGCAAGCTGGGCGCTACTGTTTCTCGATCCCAACTGCGAACGTTACTTTGGCCTGCCGGCCGTCGAGCTGTGCTCGCTGGTGAGTTCACCCTATGCCAGCCTCATGGAGCCGGAAGCACGCTACCAGCTGCACGACGCGATCCAGCAGCAGTTGACCCAGGCTCCTCATTACCAGATCCGCTACACGCTGCACACCGCCAGGGGCCCGTTGAACCTCCTGGAAACGGGTGAAACCTACAAACAGCACAACCGCCATTTGCTGCGCGGCTATCTGCTGGTGGTGGACAGTCTGCTGCCGACCGAGCCCTCCGTGCCGGCGCTCGATCTGGAAACCCAGAACTCGCGCCTGCAGATCGCCCTGGAACTGAACCAGCGCGCCCAGCAGGAGCAGCTCCAGCATCTAGACCGGGTGCGCGCCCAACAAGACCTGATTCTGCTGCTGACCCGCCAGCGCTATAGCGCCAACAATTCGTTGCAGGAAGCCGCCGAGCTGATTACCCGTAGCGCCTGCGATATCTACCAGATCGACAGCGCCAGCATCTGGAATCTGGAGGACGGCAAACTGCTGCCGATCTCGGCCTATAACCGCGCCTCCCAGGGATATTTCCTTCCAGGGGTAATCAACGCCAGCGACTTCCCAACCTACATGGAAGCGTTGCAGACCTGCCGCGCCATTGATGCCCACAATGCGATGCGCGACCCGCGCACCCGCGAGATGGCCGAGAACCTGCGCATCCGCGACGTCAACGCAATTCTCGACGCCAGTATCCGTATCGACGGCCAGGTGGTAGGCGTCCTGTGCCTGGAGCAAGTGGGCGCCACCCGCGCCTGGCAATCGGATGAAATCGCCTTTGCCGGCGAACTGGCGGACCAGTTCGCCCAGGTCATCAACAACCACAACCGGCGCACCGCCACCAGCGCACTGCACTTGTTCCAGCGCGCGGTGGAACAGAGCGCCAACGCGTTCCTGCTGGTCAACTGCGACGGCGTGGTGGAATACGTCAACCCGAGCTTCACCGCCATCACTCAGTACACCACTGAAGAAGTCCACGGTCAGCGCCTGTCCGAGCTGCCGGCCCTGGAGAATCTCAGCGAACTGCTCTTCGACGCACCGTCGGCCCTGGCCCAGAGCAACAGCTGGCAGGGCGAATTCAAGAGCCGACGCAAAAACCTCGAGCCCTACTGGGGCCAGCTGTCGATTTCCAAGGTCTATGGCGACAACCGCGAACTGACCCACTACATCGGCATCTACGAAGACATCACCCAGACCAAACTGGCGCAGCAGCGCATCGAACGCCTGGCCTACACCGACAACCTGACCAACCTGGGCAACCGCCCGGCGTTCATTCGCAATCTCGATGAACGCTTCGCCCGGGACAGTGACTCGCCCATCAGCCTGTTGCTGGTGGACATCGACAACTTCAAGCGCATCAACGACAGCCTCGGCCACCAGACCGGCGACAAGCTGCTGATCAGCCTGGCCCGACGCCTGCGCAACAGCCTGAGCCCAAGCGGCAGCCTGGCGCGGTTCGCCAGTAACGAGTTCGCCGTACTGCTGGATGACACCGGCCTGGAAGCCGGCCAGCAGATCGCCAGCCAATTGCTGATGACGCTCGACAAGCCGATGTTCGTCGACAACCAGTTGATCAGCGTGACCGGTTCGGTCGGCCTGGCCTGCGCACCGTTGCATGGGCGTGACCCGCAGACGCTGATGCGCAACGCCGGCCTCGCCCTGCACAAGGCCAAGGCCAACGGCAAGCATCAGGTCCAGGTGTTCACCGAGGCGCTGAACGCCGAGGCCAGCTACAAGCTGTTCGTGGAAAACAACCTGCGCCGCGCCCTGACCCAGAATGAACTGGACGTTTTCTACCAGCCCAAGCTGTGCCTGCGCAGCGGTCGCCTGCTGGGCATGGAGGCGCTGCTGCGCTGGAACCACCCGGAAAAAGGCATGATCCGTCCGGACCAGTTCATCAGCGTGGCCGAGGAAACCGGCCTGATCATCCCCATCGGCAAATGGATCGCCCGCCAGGCTTGCCGCATGAGCAAGCAATTGACCGCAGCCGGCCTGGGCAACCTGCAGGTGGCGATCAACCTGTCGCCCAAGCAGTTCTCCGACCCGGACCTGGTGGCCTCGATCGCCAGCATCCTCAAGGAAGAGCAACTGCCCGCCCGCTTGCTGGAACTGGAGCTGACCGAAGGCTTGCTGCTCGAAGCCACCGAAGACACGCACCTGCAACTCGACCAGCTCAAGCGCTTGGGCCTGACCCTGGCCATGGACGATTTCGGTACCGGTTATTCATCCCTGAGCTATCTGAAGAAATTCCCGATCGACATCATCAAGATCGATCGCAGCTTCATCCATGAGATCCCCGACAACCAGGACGACATGGAAATCACCTCCGCCGTGATCGCCATGGCCCACAACCTGAAACTCAAGGTCGTCGCCGAAGGCATCGAGACCGCCCAGCAGCTGGCGTTCCTGCGTCGCCACCGCTGCGACGTCGGCCAGGGCTACCTGTTCGACCGGCCGATTCCCGGTGCAGAGCTTGTCGAGAAGCTCAAGCGCTACCCGCGCGGCCCTCTTGTCTGACAGCCGCTTATAGCGAGCAGCGGCTTTTCTGAGGCACACTGACGGTCTATTTCGCTCAATTCAATCTGACTGAGAGGACTGATGATGGTCTTGCGCTCGGAAATCCTGGTGAACAAAAACGTGCTTCCTACTCAAGAACAAGCTCTGCCTGGCCGTGAAACCCCGATGACCGTGCCGGAAAAACACTTCGTCCATGACGCGCCGCTGCTGGGCCCGTTTGCCATGGACGTGGACTTCGCGATCTTTGGCCTGGGTTGCTTCTGGGGTGCGGAGCGCAAGTTCTGGCAACGTGAAGGCGTGGTCAGCACGGCGGTGGGTTACGCGGGCGGCTTTACGCCAAACCCGACTTACGAAGAGGTCTGCTCGGGCCTGACCGGCCACAGCGAAGTGGTGCTGGTGGTCTACGAGCCGGAGAAAGTCAGCTACAACGAACTGCTGGCGATGTTCTGGGAACTGCACAACCCGACCCAGGGCATGCGCCAGGGCAACGACATCGGCACCCAGTACCGCTCGGTGGTCTACTGCACCACGCCCGAGCAGCTGGAAGCGGCGAAAAAGAGCAAGGAACTATTCCAGGCTGAACTGACCAAGGCCGGGCTGGGAGAAATCACCACCGAAATCGACGAAGCGCCGACCTTCTACTTTGCCGAGGCGTATCACCAGCAATACCTGGCGAAGAACCCTGAAGGTTATTGCGGGATTGGCGGTACGGGCGTGACTTGCCCGATCTGACAATTCTAAAAGCTTCGCGAGCAGGCTCGCTCCCACAATGGCCAGGGTCGAACCCATATAGTGAGTACACCCCAAGCCCTGTGGGAGCGAGCTTGCTCGCGAATGCGGCCTGACAGTCGGCCAGGGGGTTTGTTGACCGAGTACATATCCGTTGCTGCGGTAACGGCTGCCTAGGGTTCCGCCCTTACGGCGGGTCACTTTTGGAAAGAGCGCCAAAAGTAACCAAAAACGCTCTGCCCCACCACTTGGTGCCTCGCTTGGGCTCGGCATGCCCTCACTCCGGCATTGCTCCGTGGGCCCGCCGCAAGGGCCGTCCCTGGCCCAGCGCGGCTATCCCGGCATCCATGCCGGGATGCCCACTGCGCAATGCCTGCGTTCGGCCAGCGTGGTTAACGGGGCGCCTCAGATCAAGATCAAGATCAAGATCAAAATCAAAATCAAAATCAAAAGCAAGGCGGCCTGATTCTTGCGGGGGTACCCCGGTTTCATTGTCGGAGCGAGCCTGCTCCGGGCGGCGATCCGACGAAGGCGGCCTATCAGGCGTCATCAATCAGCTTTCAGCAATCAACCAATCCATCTGCCAACCACCCTGGGTCTGCCCGAGCTTCCTGGATAACCAGGGCAGCAATTCCCGCAATTCTTCCTCAAGCCCCCAAGGCGGATTGGCGATGGCCAGGCCGGAGCCGTTCAGGCTGTTCGGCGTGGCCAGCGGATGCACCAGCAATTCCACCCGCAACAGCTTCGGCGCGCCGGTGCCGGCCAGGTCCTGGTAGAAGCGACGCAACATGCGCTGGTCCTTCACCGGGTACCAGATCGCCGCGACCGTCTGGCGCATCCGGCCGATGGCTTCCTTGAGCGAAGCGGCGCAGCGCTGCATCTCGTCGAGCTGTTCAAAGGGCGGATCGATGAGCATCAGCCCGCGCTTCTCGCTCACCGGCAGCAGAGCCCGCGGCACATGCCAGCCTTCGCCCAGGTGCACCGCCACGCGACGGTCACCCTTCATGTTGTCCTTGAGCAGAACGCCGTCTTCGGGATGTTTCTCGTTGAGCAGCACCCGGTCCTGCGCCCGGGTCAGGCGCCGCGCCAGTTCCGGTGAGCCCGGGTAATAGCGCAACTGACCGTCCGGGTTCATCTCGTGCAGCACCTTCATGTACTCGGCGGTCAGCGGCGGCAGGTCATCCTGGCCCCACAACCGCGCGATGCCTTCCAGATATTCGCCGGTGCGATTGGCCTGGTCACCCTGCAAGTCGTACAGCCCGATGCCCGCGTGGGTATCGAGGTAGGCAAAGGGCTGCTCCTTGCGCGACATCAGGGCAATGAGGCGGGTCAAGGTCAGGTGTTTGAACACATCGGCGTGATTGCCGGCGTGGAAGGCATGGCGATAATTCATGGCGGCTCCTGCGAAGGCCGAGGAGTTTACCTTGAAGCGTGCCGAACGTCAGGGGTTCGCAGCCGAGCGGACGAACAGACCCGTGGCGAGGGAGCTTGCTCCCGCTGGGCTGCGCAGCAGCCCCTTACAACGAGCCTCAATACGCCAACAGATCACAGGCGCCCTCCTTGCAGCGCTCGCATTCCTCGCAGAACGGCGCGGGGCTTTTCAGGCTGAGGATCTGCGCATGGCTAAGGGACGAGGCCGGCGCGGCGGCGAGTTTTTCCGCCGCGCCGGGCGCAATGGCTTCGGCCCCCATGGCTGCCATCGGTGCACCACCGACCTGGATCGGTACGCTGCTGAAGATTCCGCCCGGACCGATGTTGATCCAGTGCCCACCGGCCTGGATGGTCGCGCTGGCGCCACCCTCCAGCACGATCTGCCGGCCGGCACTGACATGAAAGCCCCCCACGGCGCTGATGGCCTGGTTGGCCACGCGGATATGCCGATCGCCCGTGACCAGCAGGTGATCGTCCTGGCGGACCTCGACCTGACGCCGACCTGCGGTGATGCGCTGCTCGCCGTTCTGCAGTTCATGCCGCGACAAGCCTGCGACCACGATGCTGCGCTCGTGATCGACCTGCACGCGCTGGTCGTGCAACACGTGCTGGGTCCAGTTGCGCTGGGCCCTCAGGTAGATTTCCTCGGCACCCTTGCGGTCCTCGATGCGCAACTCGTTGTAGCCACCGCCACCGGGGCTGCTCTGGCTGCGCAATATGCTGCGGGTCTTGTCCGCCGGCAGGTCCAGCGGTACCGGGTTGGCGCCGTTTGGCAGACAGCCCACCACCAGCGGCTTGTCCACGTCGCCCTCCATGAACCCCACCAGCACTTCCATGCCGACCCGGGGAATCATCACGCCGCCGTAGTGATCGTGTGCCCAGCCGCTCGCCACCCTCAGCCAGCAACTGGAATGCTCGTCACGCTTACCGTCGCGATCCCAGACCAGTTGCACCTTGACCCGCCCGAACGCGTCGCAATGTATTTCGCTGTCCGCCGGGCCGGTCACCACCGCGGGCTGGTAGCCGTTGACGGACGGCTTCCTGTGTTGCAAGGGCGGACGAAAGAACACTTCACACGGCGTCGCGAGGAAGCTATTTCGGTAGCCCTGGAACTCATCCGCGCCGACAGAGGCGTTTTCTTCCAGCACCTGCGGCTGGCGGCCATGGTGGTCAACCTGCGTCAGCAACCAGAGGTCGTTCCATTGCGCCCGGGGATGCTCCTTGATACACATAAAATGTCCGCTGGCAAAGGCGCTGTCATCGCTGCCGCCCTCCGCCAGGCACCCATCACCCGCCTGCCGCTCGAGAGCATGCTGGGCCAGATGCTGGCCATCGTCGCGGTCGGTGAACTGGCCGGGGTAGTGATAACTCTCCAGAACGGGAAGTTGCTGATTGTCGATGTCCGCCTGCAACGAGAGGCCCGGCTTGCGAAAATCGTAGTCGCGCAACATCACGGCGTTGGTGTGGGTCTGCAGCCGCACCGCCAGGCGCTTGATGGCCGGCTCGGCGGCAGCCATGCCGCTGCCGGGCAGATACACAGTGGACTCGGGCAAGCGCGGGAACACCGTCTGGTCGTCGCCAAATATCAGCAGGTGGCCGTCAGGGCTGTGTCGGAAGTGATAATGGATGCCGACTTCGGCGCAAATCCGCTCGATAAAAACCAGATCGCTTTCGTGGTACTGCACGCAATATTCACGCTCGGGGTATCGTCCGCCGAGACCAGTGAACTGGCAGGCATCGGCGAGAATACCGTGTTCCTTCAATACGTGGGCGATGATTTCCGGCACGCTCAGGTGCTGGAAAATCCGCTGGTTGATGCGATGGCGCAAGTAAGCCAGGCGAGGCACCAGGCTGATTTGATAACGGCTCAGCCGCTCGCCCGAATCGCCTTGGGCGACGCTATAGACCTGGCCGTGTATCCCGCCACCTTGGTGGCCGAAGCGCAGATAAGCCTGACGATGCAATAGATCTTCAAGCACCAGGTCGGGCCGCTCGCTGACCAGTTCCAGATCAAAGCGATAGGGCTGGCTGACGGCTTCCGTGCCCTTGAACTCAAGGACCTGCAATTCATTCGGGCCGCTGTCGAATGTCAGCGTAAAACGTGGCGAGTTGGCAGGCGCGAACATCCGATGTGCCTCTGCGAAAGGGAGGCAAACGATTCTGCATGAGCCATGGCGGATTGGACCGATCAGCGGAAAAAACAGATTTGCCTTACAGACGACGGGGCAAAGGTTGCAAAAAACAAACGTATCGCCTGACATCGCGGTTTGGCAGAGCCTGTCAGGCAAAGTGAGGTAACGGCGGAGTCTCTCCAACAATCGGGCCGGGGCGCCGCCAAAAAAAACGGCCCGCCTCCATAAGAGACGAGCCGTTTTCCAAACCTTCAGACGAGCCATGAAGGCCTCGCCGAGTGGCTTATTGATTCAAGCGGAAATCCTTCTCGGCCGCGTCGAAGCGCTGCAGCATGCCGGCGGTTGGCGAACCCATCTTGCTGACCAGGTAGATCGCCAGGCTGGCAAAGATGAAGCCAGGGATGATTTCGTAAAGGCCCAGCAGCTCGAAATGCTTCCAGACGATTACGGTGATCGCACCCACCAGGATCCCGGCCAGCGCGCCGTTACGGGTCATGTCTTTCCAGATCACCGAAATCAGTACCACAGGACCGAATGCCGCACCGAAACCGGCCCAGGCGTAGCTCACCAGGCCCAGCACGCGGTTTTCCGGGTTGGCGGCCAGGGCGATGGCGATGACCGCTACCAGCAGCACCATGAAACGACCGACCCAGACCAGTTCCAGCTGGGAAGCGCTCTTGCGCAGGAACGTCTTGTAGAAGTCTTCGGTCAAGGAACTGGAGCATACCAGCAGTTGGCAGCTCAAGGTGCTCATGACCGCCGCCAGGATGGCCGACAGCAGGACACCGGCAACCCATGGATTGAACAGCAGTTTCGCCAGTTCGATGAACACACGCTCAGGGTTTTCGGTTACCGGACCGGCCACTTCAGGGTGCGCCGAGAAGTAGGCGATACCAAAGAAACCGACGGCAACGGTGCCGCCCAGGCACAGGATCATCCAGGCCATGGAAATACGACGCGCCTTGGCAATCGACTTGACCGAATCTGCCGCCATGAAGCGCGCCAGGATATGCGGCTGGCCGAAGTAGCCCAGGCCCCAGCCCATCAGCGAGATGATGCCGATGAAGGTGGTGTTTTTCAGCATGTCGAACGACGTAGGGTCTTTCGCTTCGATGGCCAGGAACGTGGTATCGACGCCGCCGGTGGCCAGCAGCACGATGATTGGCGTGAGGATCAACGCGAAGATCATCAGCGTGGCCTGCACGGTATCGGTCCAGCTCACGGCCAGGAAACCACCGATGAAGGTGTAGGCGATGGTCGCGGCGGCACCGGCCCACAGCGCGGTCTCGTAGGACATGCCGAAGGTGCTTTCGAACAGACGGGCACCGGCAACAATGCCGGAAGCGCAGTAGATGGTGAAGAACACCAGGATCACGACGGCGGAGATGATCCGCAGCAAACCGCTCTTGTCTTCGAAACGGCTGGCGAAGTAGTCCGGCAGCGTCAGCGCGTCACCGTTGTGCTCGGTCTGCACCCGCAGGCGCCCGGCCACGAACAGCCAGTTCAGGTAGGCACCGATGATCAGGCCGATGGCGATCCAGCTTTCCGACAGGCCGGACATATAGATGGCGCCGGGCAAACCCATCAACAGCCAGCCGCTCATGTCGGAGGCACCGGCAGAGAGCGCCGTCACGACACTGCCCAGGCTGCGACCGCCCAGGATGTAATCGGAAAGGTTGTTGGTGGAGCGATAAGCCATCAGGCCGATCAGGACCATGGCTGCGATATAGATCACGAAGGTGATCAGGGTAGGATTGCTGAAACTCATGAGTACGCCCTGGCTTTGTTTTTATGGTGCGGTGGCAGTTGAAAACCCGGACAACGCAGACGTTGTACCGACGTTTTGTGGACCCGCGAATTTATGACTGATGTTTCCCCAGGAAAGCCACCAGCCGATGCCCCTCGGCGGAAAGCCGGTTGCACCTTGGCCGCGAATGCTATTCAACAAATCAAATAAGGTGCAACCAGTTTCGTTCAAATAAGTTGCACCTAGTCGGAATATTCGTACGGAAGGAGACTTTTCGCACGCTATTGGTGCACACAAGGGTGATTTTCGGCTCAGTAGCGCACCAACAAAGTGCGAAGCATGTTCGGAGCCCGGTGCGTCCTGATGAGCTGCTCAATATTTCGACAAAAAACAGGTTGCACCCGGTTGCACCTCTATCGGCTCGCAGCTAATCTTGCCGCCAGCTGATGCCACGCCATACGTGGTAAACATGAGGATAAAAATATGGCTACCACCACCCTTGGGGTCAAACTCGACGACCCGACCCGCGAACGCCTGAAGGCGGCCGCAACCTCGATTGATCGCACGCCGCACTGGCTGATCAAGCAGGCAATTTTCAATTACCTGGAAAAACTCGAGGGTGGTGCAACCCTGACCGAGCTGAACGGCTCGACCCGCGCCGACAGCGATGATGCCGGTGAAGTCCACCCCGACCACGCTCACCAGTGCTTCCTGGAGTTCGCCGAAAGCATTCTGCCGCAATCGGTCCTGCGCGCCTCCATTACCGCCGCCTACCGCCGCCCTGAGCCGGAAGTGGTGCCGATGCTGATCGAGCAGGCCCGACTGCCGGCCGAAATGGCCGAAGCCACCAACAAGCTCGCGGCGTCGATCGCGGAAAAACTGCGCAACCAGAAGAGCGCCGGCGGGCGTGCCGGTATTGTCCAGGGCTTGCTGCAGGAATTTTCCCTGTCGTCCCAGGAAGGCGTGGCGCTGATGTGCCTCGCCGAAGCACTGCTGCGCATCCCGGACAAAGGCACCCGCGACGCACTGATTCGCGACAAGATCAGCACGGGCAACTGGCAGCCGCACCTGGGCAACAGCCCGTCGCTGTTCGTCAACGCCGCCACCTGGGGCCTGCTGCTGACCGGCAAGTTGGTCGCCACTCATAATGAAGCCGGCCTGACTTCGTCGCTGAGCCGCATCATTGGCAAGAGCGGCGAGCCGATGATCCGCAAGGGCGTCGACATGGCCATGCGCCTGATGGGCGAGCAGTTCGTCACCGGCGAAACCATCGCCGAAGCCCTGGCCAACGCCAGCAAATTCGAAGCCAAGGGCTTCCGTTATTCCTACGACATGCTCGGTGAAGCCGCGCTCACCGAACATGACGCCCAGAAGTACCTGGCCTCGTACGAACAAGCCATCCATTCGATCGGCAAAGCCTCTCACGGCCGTGGGATTTACGAAGGCCCGGGCATTTCCATCAAGCTTTCGGCCCTGCACCCGCGTTACAGCCGCGCCCAGTACGAACGCGTCATGGACGAACTGTACCCGCGCCTGCTGTCGCTGACCCTGCTCGCCAAGCAATACGACATCGGCCTGAACATCGACGCCGAAGAGGCCGACCGCCTCGAACTGTCCCTGGACCTGCTCGAGCGCCTGTGCTTCGAGCCGCAGCTGACCGGCTGGAACGGCATCGGCTTTGTGATCCAGGCCTACCAGAAGCGCTGCCCGTACGTCATCGACTATGTGATCGACCTCGCTCGTCGCAGCCGTCACCGCCTGATGATCCGCCTGGTGAAAGGCGCCTACTGGGACAGCGAGATCAAGCGCGCCCAGGTCGAAGGCCTGGAAGGCTATCCGGTCTACACCCGCAAGGTGTACACCGACGTTTCCTACATCGCCTGCGCCCGCAAGCTGCTGTCGGTGCCGGAAGTCATCTATCCGCAATTCGCCACGCACAACGCCCACACTTTGTCGGCGATTTACCACATCGCCGGTCAGAACTATTACCCGGGGCAGTATGAGTTCCAGTGCCTGCACGGCATGGGCGAACCGCTGTACGAACAGGTTGTAGGCAAGGTTTCCGAAGGCAAGCTGAACCGTCCGTGCCGTGTGTACGCGCCTGTCGGCACCCACGAAACGCTGCTGGCCTACCTGGTGCGGCGCTTGCTGGAAAACGGCGCGAACACTTCGTTCGTCAACCGCATCGCCGACCAGTCGATTTCCATCCAGGAGCTGGTGGCCGATCCAGTGGCGAGCATCGAGCAGATGGCAACGCTGGAAGGCGGTTTCGGCCTGCCGCACCCGCGTATTCCGTTGCCACGCGATTTGTACGGCAGCGAGCGCGCCAACTCCAGCGGCATCGACCTGGCCAACGAACATCGCCTGGCCTCGTTGTCCTGCGCCCTGCTGGCCACCGCCCACAACGACTGGAAAGCCGCGCCGATGCTCGGCTGCGCCGCCAGTGAAGAAACCCCGGCACCGGTGCTGAACCCGGCCGATCATCGTGACGTGGTGGGCCACGTGCAGGAGGCTACCGTCGCCGATGTCGACAACGCCATCCAGTGCGCCCTCAACGCCGCGCCGATCTGGCAAGCCACGCCACCGGCCGAACGCGCTGCGATTCTGGAGCGCGCCGCCGACCTGATGGAAGGCGAGATCCAGCCGCTGATGGGCCTGCTGGCCCGCGAAGCCGGCAAGACCTTCGCCAACGCCATCGCCGAGGTACGCGAGGCCGTGGACTTCCTGCGCTACTACGCGGTGCAGGCGCGCAACGATTTCACCAACGATGCCCACCGTCCATTGGGCCCGGTGGTCTGCATCAGCCCATGGAACTTCCCGCTGGCGATTTTCAGCGGCCAGGTCGCCGCCGCACTGGCCGCCGGCAACCCGGTACTGGCCAAGCCCGCCGAGCAGACGCCTCTGGTGGCTGCCCAGGCAGTGCGCCTGATGCTTGAAGCCGGCATTCCGGAAGGCGTCCTGCAATTGCTGCCGGGCCGTGGCGAAACCGTTGGTGCACGCCTGGTGGGTGACGATCGGGTAAAAGGCGTGATGTTCACCGGTTCAACCGAAGTCGCGCGCCTGCTGCAACGCAATATCGCCGGACGCCTGGACAACCAGGGCCGGCCGATCCCGCTGATCGCCGAAACCGGCGGCCAGAACGCGATGATCGTCGACTCTTCGGCCCTGACTGAACAAGTGGTCATCGACGTGGTGTCCTCGGCTTTCGACAGCGCCGGCCAGCGTTGCTCGGCCCTGCGTGTTCTGTGCCTGCAGGAAGATTCCGCCGACCGCGTCATCGAAATGCTCAAGGGCGCCATGGCCGAATCGCGCCTCGGCAACCCCGAGCGCCTGTCGGTGGACATCGGCCCGGTGATCGACGCCGAAGCCAAGGCCGGTATCGAGAAACACATCCAGGCCATGCGCGATAAAGGTCGCACCGTGTATCAGATGGCAATCGCCGACAGCGACGAGTGCAAGCGCGGCACCTTCGTGATGCCGACCCTGATCGAGCTGGAAAGCTTCGACGAGCTGCAACGCGAGATCTTCGGCCCGGTGTTGCACGTGGTGCGCTACAAGCGCAAGGAACTGGACCAGTTGATCGGTCAGATCAACGCCTCCGGCTACGGCCTGACCCTGGGCGTGCACACGCGCATCGATGAAACCATCGCCAAGGTGATCGACAACGTCCATGCCGGTAACGTCTATGTAAACCGCAACATCGTCGGTGCCGTGGTCGGCGTGCAGCCGTTCGGCGGCGAAGGCCTGTCGGGCACCGGTCCGAAGGCCGGCGGCCCGCTGTACCTGTACCGCTTGTTGTCGACTCGTCCTACCGATGCGATCCAGCAGTCCTTCGTACGTGGCGATGCCCTGTCGGCACCGGACCTGCGCTTGCGCGACGCCATGAGCAAACCGCTGACCGCCCTGCAAGCCTGGGCCGACAGCCACAAGCTCGCCGAACTGAGCGCCCTGTGCGTGCAGTTCGCCGCCCAGTCGCAAAGCGGCATCACCCGCCAGCTGACCGGCCCGACCGGCGAACGCAACAGCTACGCCATCCTGCCCCGCGAGCACGTGTTGTGCCTGGCGGACGTGGAAGGCGACCTGCTGACGCAGCTGGCGGCCGTATTCGCCGTAGGCGGCTCGGCCGTGTGGCCGGAAACCGACACCAGCAAGGCATTGTTCGCACGCTTGCCGAAGGACATTCAAACGCGTATCCAGCGGGTTGCCGATTGGACCAAGGACGACGTGCTGTTCGACGCAGTCCTGCACCACGGCGACTCTGACCAGTTGCGCGGCGTGTGCCAGCAAGTGGCCAAGCGCGCCGGGGCGATCGTCGGGGTGCATGGCTTGTCCCAGGGCGAAACCAATATCGCCCTGGAACGCCTGGTGATCGAACGCGCGCTGAGCGTCAACACCGCGGCGGCGGGTGGTAACGCCAGTCTGATGACGATCGGTTAAGCGCGACGTTCGCTGAGCATCGGCAATAGATGCTCAGCCCACCGAACCTGTGGGAGCGAGCTTGCTCGCGATAGCGGCCTGACAGCCAGCATCTTTGTTGTATGTGAGATAGCTATCGCGAGCAAGCTCGCTCCCACATTTTATCCGCGTCAGATCACCCCCTGCGTTCTGCCGCTCCATCACCCAAATCAATCTTGCTGTTCACCCTCCCGCCTCACACCTAGACTCGGCCCATTCCAAGAAAAGGTAGGCCGCCATGTCCGAGACGCTGCTCAGTTCCCGCAATCTGGCTTTCGAGCTGTATGAAGTCCTTGATGCCGAAGGCCTGACCCAGCGCGAACGGTTTGCCGAGCACAATCGCGAAACCTTCGACGCAGCCATCGGTACGGCCCGCAGCATCGCCGAAAAATATTTCGCGCCGCACAACCGCAAGAACGACGAAAACGAACCGCGCTACGAAGATGGCCAGGCCATCCTGATCCCGGAAGTGAAACCCGCGGTGGATGCGTTCCTGGAGGCGGGCTTTCTCAACGCCGCCCGCAGCTTCGACGCCGGCGGCATGCAACTGCCGACGCTACTGTCCCAGGCGTGCTTCGCGCACTTCCAGTCGGCCAATGCCGCTTCGACTTCCTACCCGTTCCTGACCATGGGCGCGGCGAACCTGATCGAAAGCTTTGGTAGCGATGAGCAGAAACAACGCTTCCTGCAACCGATGATCGACGGCCGTTTCTTTGGCACCATGGCCCTGACCGAACCACACGCGGGTTCTTCGCTGGCGGATATTCGTACGCGCGCGGAACCGGCGTCCGACGGCACTTATCGACTCAAGGGCAACAAGATCTTCATTTCCGGTGGCGACCATCCGCTGTCGGAAAACATCGTGCACATGGTCCTGGCCAAACTGCCGGACGCGCCGCCGGGCGTGAAGGGCATCTCGCTGTTTATCGTGCCCAAGTTCCTGGTCAACGAAGATGGCAGCCTGGGCAAGCGCAACGACGTACTGCTGGCCGGGCTGTTTCACAAGATGGGCTGGCGCGGCACTACGTCTACGGCGCTGAACTTCGGTGATAACGGTGAGTGTGTCGGTTACCTCGTCGGCAAACCGCACCATGGCCTGAGCTACATGTTCCAGATGATGAACGAGGCGCGGATCGGCGTCGGCATGGGCGCCGTCATGCTGGGCTACGCCGGTTACCTGTATTCCCTTGAATACGCCCGCGAGCGCCCGCAGGGACGAGTGCCCGACAGCAAGGATCCAGGCACCGCGCCCGTACCGATCATCCAGCACGCCGACGTACGCCGCATGCTGTTGACCCAGAAAGCCTACGTGGAAGGTTCGTTCGACCTGGGCCTGTACGCGGCGCGGCTGTTCGACGACACCACTACGCTTGAGAGCGAAGCCGAGCGCCGCCGCGCCCATGAGTTGCTGGACCTGCTGACGCCTATCGTCAAATCATGGCCATCGGAGTTCTGCCTGAAGGCCAACGAATTGGCGATCCAGATTCTCGGCGGCCATGGTTACACCCGTGAATATCCGGTGGAGCAGTATTACCGCGACAACCGCCTGAACCCGATCCATGAAGGCACCCATGGCATCCAGTCCCTGGACTTGCTCGGACGCAAACTGGCACAGAACGGCGGGGCCGGTCTCAAGCAACTGATCCGTCTGGTGGCCGATACCAGCGAGCGCGCCCAGGCGTACGATTCGTTGACGCCCCTGCGCCAGCCGCTGGAAGCCCTGGTGGCGCGCCTGCAATCGGTCACCCTCGGGCTGCTGACGGACCTGGCCCAGGGCAAGGTCAACAGCAGCCTGGCCAATTCGGCGCTGTACCTGAAAGTGTTTGGCCATATGGTGATTGGCTGGCGCTGGCTGGAACAGGCGATTCGCGCCGAGGAAGGGCTGGCCAGGGGCAACGCGGCGGATGTGGACTTCTACAGGGGCAAGCTGCAAGCGGCGCGCTACTTCCTGACCTGGGAAGTGCCGGGCTGTCACCACGAGCTAGCGATTCTCGAGGCGCGGGATGATACGTGCCTGGGGATGCGGGATGAGTGGTTTTGAGCCGGAGCTTGCTGCGCGGCTGAAATCCATTCGCGAGCAAGCTCGCTCCCACAGGGGGCTCAAGTGAACGCAACATCTGCGTTCGCCATAGATCTACTGTGGGAGCGAGCCTGCTCGCGAAAGCGGTCTGTCAGTTAAAGCTGAATCGCCTGATCCGACGCTTTCGCGAGCAGGCTCGCTCCCACCCGCACCACAGCCAACATTCGCTAAAGGTTCAAGCCTGCTGGATCGTCTTGGAAATAACCTCGACCGTGGCGCTGACCTGCTCCTCGTAGCGGTCGAGCTCCGCGCGGTGCTGCTTTTGCATTTCAATCTGTTGCGAACACAGGTTCATGGCCGCCAGCACCAGCAGGCGGTCGCCGATCAACGTCGGGAATTTACGCTTGGTATCGGCCAGGGCCGCCTTGAGCATCGAAGCGGCGTCCAGCAGCGCCTGCTCCTGCCCGGCCGGCGCCTTGATCGAGTATTCCTCTCCGAGAATCGAGACGACCGTCACCCCATCGGCACCCTGCTTCATGCGCCGACCGTTGCGGTGCTGGCGCGCTCGATCAGGGCCTGGATCCGTGCGGCGGTGGTGCCGTGCAATTCTTCCTGTTCCATCAGGTTCAGCTGAAGGCTTTCGTTTTCATCCTTGGCCTTGGCCAGTTCGGCGCTCAGGCTTTCATTCAGGCCGGTCAGGTGGCGGTTCTGTTGCACCAGGTCGTTGACCAGTTGCTCCAGCTGGCTGAGGGATGTTTCCAACATATTGAATTCCAGGCTTTTCAAGGGGGCGCGTACGATAAAGAAAAGTCACCGTCGGCGCCACGACTCAGAAGGCAGCGGTATCCCGCTCGCGAGCTGTAAAGACTGTGATCGGGAAATCTGGTTCCGACCCTTCGTCGCGCCAACCCCGATGGCGTGCGACAAAAGCACGCAGCGCCCTCAAGACTTCAGTTGCCAGACCGATAAGTCAGGAAACCAGTCACAGCCCCGCACGGACGCGCTTTTTCACGGTAACTCTCATGTCCCTACGTAATATGAACATCGCGCCGCGGGCGTTCCTGGGGTTTGCCCTGATCGGCGCCCTGATGCTGGCCCTGGGCGTATTTGCCTTGAGCCAGATGAGCAAGATCCGCGTCTCGGGCGAAACCATCGTCCAGAACAGCGTCCCGAGCATCAAGGCCCTCGACGAGTTCACCCAGCTCACCCTGCGCCTTCGCGTCCTGTCCTATCGCCTGCTGACCAACCGTGAACCGGACGTCCAGCAGAAAACCTATGAGCTGTTCGAACAACGCAATCAGCAGATCCGCGAGGCGCAGACCGCATACGAAAAGCTCATCAGCGCCCCGGATGAACGCGCCGCTTATGAGCAATACGTACAGTTGCTGAATCAGTACCGCCAGCTCGAAGAGCGGATGAAGACCCTTTCGCGCAACAACCAGCTCGATCAATTGCAAGCGCTGCTCAACACTGAATTGCTGAGCAACTCCGACGCGATCAACGCGGCGGTCACCCGCTTGATGGAAATCAACAATCGCCAGGCCGAAATGCTCAACCAGGGTGCCGCCCAACAGTACTCAACGGCTTTCACCTGGGTCGTCACCTTGCTGATCGTCGCCACCGGCCTGACCCTGCTGTTCGCCTGGCTGTTGACCAACAGCATTACCAAGCCAATCGCCAACGCCCTGGATGCTGCCGAAGAAATCGCCAAGGGCAACCTGACCCGGCCGATCGTCGTGGATGGCAGCGACGAAGCCGGCCGCCTGTTGCGGGCAATGGCGACCATGCAGGAGAAATTGCGCGACACTCTGCAGCGGATCTCCGGCTCGGCCACCCAACTGGCCTCCGCCGCCGAAGAACTCAACAGCGTCACCGACGAAAGTGCCCGTGGCCTGACCCAGCAGAACAACGAAATCGAGCAGGCCGCCACGGCGGTCAACGAGATGACCAGCGCCGTGGAAGAAGTCGCCCGCAACGCGGTCAGCACTTCCGAAGCGTCGAAGAACGCCACCACTTCGGCGGGTGACGGTCGTGACCTGGTGCAAGAGACCGTCAGCGCCATCGAACGCATGAGCGCCGACGTGCAGAGCACCGCGACGCTGATCGGCAACCTCGCCGATGAGTCCCGCGATATCGGCAAAGTGCTCGATGTGATCCGTGGCCTGGCCGACCAGACCAACCTGCTGGCACTGAACGCTGCCATTGAAGCGGCCCGTGCCGGTGAAGCCGGTCGTGGTTTTGCGGTGGTAGCCGATGAAGTACGCGCCCTCGCCCACCGCACCCAACAGTCGACCAGCGAGATCGAGCGCATGATCGGCAGCATCCAGAGCGGCACCGAACAGGCCGTGGACTCGATGCGCAACAGCACCGAACGCGCCGAGTCGACGCTGAACATCGCCCGCGGGGCCGGGATGTCCCTGGACACCATCAACACCGCCATCGTCGAGATCAACGAACGCAACCTGGTGATCGCCAGCGCCGCCGAGGAACAGGCTCAGGTGGCCCGCGAAGTCGACCGCAACCTGGTGAACATCCGCGACCTGTCGGTGCAATCGGCCACCGGCGCCAACCAGACCACCGCCGCCAGCGCCGAACTGTCGCGCCTGGCCGTAGACCTGAACAGCATGGTCGGGCGGTTCAGCCTCTGACCGCCTGTGGGTCGCTCACAGACTGTGCGCGACCCACGCTTTTGTGGCGAGGGAGCTTGCTCCTGCTGGGCTGCGCAGCGGCCCCGTCTTTAAAAGCGACGACTGCTTCGCAGCCGAGCGGGAGCAAGCGCCCTCGCCACGGTGTTTTCCTCTCTGGATCCGGTGCACATACGTCGATCCCAACCTTTTTTGACAGCATCACATTTCAACAGGTTAGAATCGCTGGCACGCAGACTGCATGGTCAGTTTGCGCCTGCCCCCTCAAGATTCCGGAGTACTGCCTTTGACTGCGACGACCATCAACAGCCTGTTCTTGATCGGCGCGTTGCTGGTGAGTGCGAGCATTCTGGTCAGTTCTCTTTCGTCGCGCCTGGGCATCCCGATCCTGGTGATCATCCTCGCCGTGGGCATGGTCGCCGGCGTGGACGGTGCCGGTATTCTTTTTGACAACTACGCCACGGCCTACCTGGTCGGCAACCTCGCGCTGGCGGTGATTCTGCTCGACGGCGGCTTGCGCACGCGGGTCTCAAGCTTTCGCGTGGCATTGTGGCCGGCGTTGTCGCTGGCCACCGTCGGCGTGCTGATCACCACCGGGCTGACCGGCCTGGCAGCGGCGTGGCTATTCGACCTGAACCTGATCCAGGGCCTGTTGATCGGTGCGATCGTCGGCTCCACCGACGCTGCGGCGGTGTTTTCGCTGTTGGGCGGCAAAGGCCTCAACGAACGGGTCAGCGCCTCTCTGGAAATCGAGTCCGGCAGCAACGACCCGATGGCGGTGTTCCTCACCGTTACCCTGATCGGCATGCTCGCCAGCGGCGAAACCGGTCTGCAGTGGAGCCTGTTGGGACACCTGGTGCGCGAGTTCGGTATCGGCGCCGTGATCGGCCTGGGTGGCGGCTGGCTGATGCTGCAACTGGTCAACCGCATCAACCTCGCCAACGGCCTCTACCCGATCCTGGTGATCAGCGGCGGCCTGGCCGTGTTTGCCCTGACCAACGCCCTGCATGGCAGCGGCTTCCTGGCCGTGTACCTGTGCGGACTGGTGATCGGCAACCGCCCGATACGCAGTCGCCACGGCATCCTGCACATGCTCGATGGCATGGCCTGGCTGGCGCAGATCGGCATGTTCCTGGTGTTGGGCCTGCTGGTCACGCCCCATGACCTGCTGCCGATCGCCCTCCCCGCCCTGGGCCTGGCCCTGTGGATGATCCTGTTCGCGCGCCCGCTGTCGGTCATGGTCGGGCTGTTGCCGTTCAAGGCTTTCCACGGTCGCGAGAAGGTGTTCATTTCCTGGGTCGGCCTGCGTGGCGCGGTACCGATCATCCTCGCGGTGTTCCCGCTGATGGCCGGTTTGCCTCACGCACAGCTCTATTTCAACCTGGCATTCTTTATCGTGCTGGTGTCGCTGCTGGTGCAAGGCACGAGCCTGCCGTGGGTCGCCAAGCTTCTGCACGTGACCGTCCCGCCAGAACCTCTGCCGATTTCCCGGGCAGCGCTGGAGGTTCACGTCACCAGCGAGTGGGAGCTGTTCATCTATCGCCTCGGTGCGGAAAAGTGGTGCATCGGCTCGCCGCTTCGGGATCTGAAAATGCCTGACGGAACCCGTATTGCGGCCTTGTTTCGTGGCCAGCAACTACTCCATCCGTCGGGTAGTACGGTCCTGGAAGTCGGTGATCTGCTGTGTGTAATCGGCCATGAACACGACCTGCCAGCCCTGGGAAAACTGTTCAGCCAGGCGCCGCAACGGGGCCTCGATCTGCGCTTTTTCGGCGACTTCGTACTCGAAGGAGACGCCCAGCTGGCCGCGGTCGCGGCGCTGTACGGGCTGCAACTCGACGGCATCGATCCGGACATGTCCCTGGGCCGCTTCATTGCCCAGAAAGTCGGGGGGGCTCCGGTGGTCGGCGACCAGGTGGAGTGGAACAGTACCCTGTGGACCGTCGCGGCCATGGACGGGAACAAGATCGGCAAAGTGGGCGTCAGATTCCCCGAAGGAAGTCGCCCGGGCCCCGGCTTGTTCCTCTAAACTGCTCCCACTCTCACTTGCTTGACCGGTCTTTATGCCTACCCTGCGCTCCTTTTTCGCCATCGCCCTGCTCGGCCTGAGTCTTTCCATCTGCACCGTCCAGGCCGCTGAACCGCCTACCAGCGCCTCGGTCCAGGCCAGCCTGGACAAGATCGCCGACCGCAAACTGCCGGAGGCCGACCAGAAAGCCTTGCAGGCCGTGTTGCAGAATACCCTGACCCAGCTCAGCAACAAGGCCGACTACGAACAGAAGCTGCAAGCCCTCAAGCAGCAACTGGCCAACGCCCCCAAGCAGAACATCGAGAACCAGCGCGAGCTGGCGCGGCTCAAGGGCACCAATGTGGTGCCGGTGGCGCAGCGCTACGCCAACCTGCCCATCCCTCAGCTCGAACAGATGCTGACGGAGCGCTCCACCCAGCAGAGCGACCTGCAAAAGGCCCTGGCCGACGCCAACAGCCTGGTGATCACCGCCCAGACCCGCCCCGAGCGCGCCCAGGCGGAAATCTCCGCCAGCCAGACCCGCATCCAGCAGATCAACACCATCCTCAAGGCCGGCCGCGACGCCGGCAAGGCCCTCAGCGCCGAACAGCGCGACCAGCTCAACGCTGAACTGGCGGCCCTCAATGCGCTGATTCCATTGCGCCGCCAGGAGCTGGCCGGCAACAGCCAGCTGCAAGACCTGGGCAACAGCCAGCATGATTTGCTGTCGGAAAAGATCGACCGCATGGAGCGAGAGATCCAGGATCTGCAGAACCTGATCAACCAGAAGCGCCTGGCCCAGTCCCAGGAAACGGTGACCCAGCAATCCATCGAAGCGCAGAAGGCCGGCGGCAGCAGCCTGCTGGCGACCGAAAGTTCGGCCAACCTGAAGCTCTCCGATTACCTGCTCAAAAGCACCGATCGGCTCAACGAGGTCACCCAGCAGAACCTGCAAACCAAGCAGTTGCTCGATAGCGTCACCCAGACCGACGCCGCTCTGGATGAGCAGATCAGCGTGCTCAAGGGCAGCCTGCTGCTCTCCAAGATTCTCTACAAGCAGCGCCAGACCCTGCCACACCTGAAACTGGACCAGAACCTCGCCGACCAGATCGCCGACATCCGCCTGTACCAGTTCGAGGTCAGCCAGCAACGCGAGCTGCTGAACAATCCAAGCGCTTATGTCGACAGCCTGCTGGCGTCCCAGCCGTCGGAGCAGGTCACGCCGCAACTGCGCAAGACGCTGCTGGAGCTGGCCCTGACCCGGGTCGACCTGTTGGAACGGCTGAACCGTGAGTTGAGCGCGGTGCTCAACGAATCCATCACCTTGCAGCTCAACCAGAAGCAACTGCTCAGTACCGCCCAGAACCTGCGGGCAACGCTCGAAGAACAGATGTTCTGGATTCCCAGCAACAAACCGCTGGATTTCGAATGGATGCGTGGCGTGCCGGCCCGCCTGGAGAAGCAGGTCGACTCACTGCCCTGGGCGTCGAGCCTCAGTGAGCTGGCCGACGGCCTGACCCAGCGGCCGCTGCTGTTCCTGCCCCTGGCACTGCTGATCGGTGCGCTGCTGTGGCGACGCAAGAATCTTTATGCGCGCTTGAACAAGGTTCACCAGGATGTCGGCCACTTCAAGCGCGACAGCCAGTGGCACACGCCCCAGGCGATCCTGATCAACATCCTGCTGGCGATGCCGGTGGCCCTGGCACTGGCGCTGTGCGGCTATGCCTTGCAGATCGACGCCCGCGGGCAGAACACCAACCTCGGCGCCGCGCTGCTGCAGATCGGCCAAGCCTGGCTGGTGTTCTATACCGCCTATCGAATCCTCTCTCCCGGAGGCGTCGCCGAGCTGCATTTCCGCTGGGAAAAACCCCAGGTGGAATTCCTCCAGGCCTGGATCCGTCGACTTGGCCTGGTGGTGCTGGCCCTGGTGGCGGTGGTTGCCGTGGCGGAGTTGCAGCCGTCGGCCCTGGCCGATGACGTACTCGGCATGCCGGTGGTGTTGACCTGCTACGCCTCGATGGCCTGGCTGCTCAGCCGACTGCTGCTCAGCAGCCCGACGCACACCAACGCCTCGCTGTTTCGCAAGGCCGTCGGCGTACTGTTCACCGCGCTGCCGATCGCATTGTTCGTCGCTGTCTGCTTCGGCTACTACTACACCGCGCTGAAACTCAGCGATCGCTTGATCAATACCCTGTACCTGCTGATGTTCTGGCTGGTAATCGAAGCCACCTTCGTGCGCGGCCTGTCGGTCGCGGCCCGGCGACTGGCCTACCAGCGCGCCCTGGCCAAGCGCCAGGCGGCCAAGGAGGTCGGCGACGGTGAAACGGTGGTCGAGGAGCCGACCCTGGACATCGAGAAGGTCAACGAACAGTCCCTGCGCCTGATCCGCCTGGCCCTGCTGGGCGGTTTCATGGCCGCGCTGTACTGGGTCTGGTCGGACCTGATCAGCGTGTTCTCCTACCTGGACAACATCACCCTCTACGAATACACCAGCGGCACCGGCGTGAACATGAGCATGGTGCCCATCAGCATCGGCGACATGCTTGGCGCGCTGATCATCATCGGTATCACCTTCGCCCTGGCGCGCAACCTGCCTGGCCTGCTGGAAGTGTTCGTGCTGTCGAAGCTGAACCTGGCCCAGGGCAGCGCCTACGCCACCACCACGCTGCTGTCCTATGTCATCGCCGGCGTCGGTTTTGTCACCACGTTGTCCACACTGGGCGTGAGCTGGGACAAGCTGCAATGGCTGGTGGCCGCGCTGTCGGTGGGCCTGGGCTTCGGCATGCAGGAGATCTTCGCCAACTTCATCTCCGGCATCATGATCCTGTTCGAGCGTCCGGTACGGATCGGCGACACCATCACCATCGGCAACCTGTCGGGCACGGTCAGCAAGATCCGCATTCGCGCGACCACCATCACCGACTTCGATCGCAAGGACATCATCGTCCCGAACAAGACCTTCATCACCGGGCAATTGATCAACTGGTCGCTGACCGACACCGTGACCCGGGTGACCCTGAAACTCGGCGTGGACTACGGATCGGACCTGGATCGGGTTCGCGAGCTGCTGCTCAAGGCTGCCCGCGACAACCCGCGCGTGCTGAAAGAGCCGGAGCCGATCGTGTACTTCCTGAACTTCGGTGAAAGCACCCTGGACCACGAGTTGCGCATGCATGTGCGCGACCTCGGCGACCGCAACCCGGTGCTGGACGAGATCAACCGGTTCATCAACCGGGAATTCAAGAAGGAACATATCAACATCTCGTTCCGTCAGATGGAGATCTACCTGAAGAACCTGCAAGGCCAGGAATACAAGCTGGTGCCCGCCGAGCCCGACCACAAGACCCTCGGGCCCGTGCCCTCGGCCGTAGCCAGCATCAAGCCCATTCCGGAGCCACCGCAACAGACACTCGACTGATCGCGGGATGCCTGCGGGCGCCCCGTCGGAGATGGCCATGAAAACACTGGAAACGCTGACTTTCGATAACCGCTTCGCCCGCCTGGGCGACGGTTTCTCGGCCCACGTGCTGCCGGAGCCCATCGACAATCCGCGCCTGGTGGTTGCCAGCCCGGCCGCGATGGCGCTGCTTGACCTGGATCCGGCCGAAGCACAGACGCCACTGTTTGCCGAAATTTTCGGCGGCCACAAACTCTGGGCCGAAACCGAGCCTCGGGCCATGGTGTATTCCGGGCATCAGTTCGGCCACTACAACCCGCAATTGGGCGATGGCCGCGGGTTGCTGCTGGGCGAGGTGTACAACGAGGCCGGCGAGCATTGGGACCTGCACCTCAAGGGCGCCGGCCAGACACCGTTTTCGCGGATGGGCGATGGCCGGGCGGTACTGCGCTCCTCGATCCGCGAATTTCTCGCCTCCGAAGCCTTGCATGCGTTGGGCATCCCGACCACGCGCGCGCTGTGTGTGATCGGCTCCGACACCCCGGTATGGCGCGAAAAGCAGGAGCGCGCCGCCATGGTGCTGCGCCTGGCGCCGAGTCATGTGCGCTTCGGGCATTTCGAATACTTCTACTACACCAAGAAACCGGAGTTGCACGCGGCCCTGGCCGAGCACGTGCTGAACCTGCATTTCCCTGAGTGCCGGGAGCAACCGGAACCGTACCTGGCGATGTATCGGGAGATTGTCGAACGCAACGCCGAGTTGATTGCCAAATGGCAGGCCTACGGCTTCTGTCACGGGGTGATGAATACCGACAACATGTCGATATTGGGTATCACCTTCGACTTCGGCCCTTTCGCCTTCCTCGACGACTTCGACGCCAACTTCATCTGCAACCACTCCGACGACCAGGGCCGCTATTCATTCAGCAACCAGGTGCCCATCGGCCAGTGGAACCTCAGCGCCCTGGCCCAGGCCCTGACCCCCTTCATCAGCGTCGACGCCCTGCGCGAGACCCTGGGTCTGTATCTGCCGCTGTACCAGGCCCATTACCTGGACCTGATGCGCCGCCGCCTCGGCCTGACCCGCGCCGAGGACGATGACCAGAAACTGGTGGAGCGCCTGCTGCAACTGATGCAGAACAGCGGCGTCGACTACAGCCTGTTTTTCCGTCGCCTGGGCGAACAGGCGCCCGAACAGGCCGTCGCCCGCTTGCGCGATGACTTTGTCGATCTCAAGGGTTTCGATGCCTGGGGCGAGCTTTACCTCGCTCGGGTCAATCGCGAGGGCGTTGTCGATCAAGCCCAGCGCAGAGCCCGCATGCACGCGGTCAATCCATTGTATGTATTGCGCAACTACCTGGCGCAGAAAGCCATCGACGCCGCCGAATCAGGCGACTACGAAGAAGTCCGCCGCCTCCACGGCGTACTGTCCCGTCCGTTCGAAGAACAACCGGGCATGGACAGCTACGCCGAAAGGCCGCCGGAATGGGGCAAGCACCTGGAGATCAGCTGCTCGTCGTAACGACCTGCCAGACACATGGCCCCCGTGGCGAGGGAGCTTGCTCCCGCTGGGCTGCGAAGCAGTCCTGAAAGACCGACGCAGTCGTCCAGGTAAACCACGACGGCTACGCCGCCGAGCGGGAGCAAGCTCCCTCGCCACGGCTTCAGATTGTCAGGGAGAGAGAGTATTCGCGAGCAGGCTCGCTCCCACATTGGGAGCGATGTGATCGCGATATAGACCACAACACCAAACTCCTGTGGGAGCGAGCCTGCTCGCGATGGCGATCTTCAATCAACCGCCCACCTCCGGGCTACCCGCTCACCCCGCCTTATCGTTCCCCTGCTCAGGCGTCTCGATGCCAGATTCCGCTTCTTCCGCCGCCGGTTCCGCCGGTTTTTTTTCGTCGGGATACCCCGGCATGCCGCGGGCGTCTTCCGGGGTCAGCTCATCGCGATCATGGCGGTCATCGGTCGCATAGGCCGTGGCGGCGTTCGGGTCTTCGTCGCGGCCGGCGGTGCCAAGCACGAAGCCGTCGTCGTTGGGGTTGTCCAGCGTCTGGGGAAGGGTTGGGTCTTGAGGATTGCTCATGGGACCTCCGGGTTCGCAAAAATTACGTTGTGGTGTTTTGAGGGTCTGGCGGGCTCGGGGTGCGGCTCATCTGATGAATGGCGCAGCGCATCGTTCCTAAAATAGAACGCTAAGGCTGATTTTTGCAGTCTGGCGCGACAAAGGTGTCGGTTTTAATCTTTACCCATCGAAACGCAACACGGATTGAAGCCGGCGCTTCGGCCAGATGGATCACCGATTTACCGACATCTAGAAACCCTTACTCACGCCGAAACGTTCGGCCACCAAAACTTAGAGGACTACGCCATGACTACTTCCTACAACCGTCTCGACAAAGATAACGCCGCCGTTCTGCTGGTGGACCACCAGGCTGGCCTGCTGTCGCTGGTGCGCGACATCGACCCGGACCGTTTCAAGAACAACGTGCTGGCCCTGGCTGACCTGGCCAAGTACTTCCAACTGCCGACCATCCTCACCACCAGCTTCGAAACCGGCCCCAACGGCCCGCTGATGCCAGAACTCAAGACGCTGTTCCCGGACGCGCCTTACATTGCTCGTCCTGGCCAGATCAACGCCTGGGACAACGAAGATTTCGTCAAGGCGATCAAGGCCACCGGCAAGAAGCAGTTGATCATCGCCGGTGTCGTGACTGAAGTCTGCGTAGCCTTCCCGGCCCTGTCGGCCCTGGCCGAAGGTTTCGAGGTGTTCGTAGTGACCGATGCGTCCGGTACGTTCAACGAACTGACCCGCCAATCGGCGTGGGACCGCATGTCCTCCTCGGGCGCGCAATTGATGACGTGGTTCGGCCTGGCCTGCGAACTGCACCGCGACTGGCGCAACGATGTGGAAGGTCTGGCGACCCTGTTCTCCAACCACATCCCGGACTATCGCAACCTCATGACCAGCTACAACACGCTGACCAACGCGAAGTAACGGCCACACCATTTCCCTTGTGGGAGCGAGCTTGCTCGCGATAGCGGTCTGACAGTCGATGCAGTATTGACTGAGACGCCGCCATCGCGAGCAAGCTCGCTCCCACAGGTTTTTGTGGTGGTTTCGATATAATGTTCAACCTGTACCAACGATTTTCAGGAGACCGACCCGATGCTGATCCCCTGCCCTCATTGCAACGGCCTCAATCGCATCCCCGCCGAACGCCTGGGCGACCAGCCCAAGTGCGGACGTTGCAAGGCCCAGGTGTTATTGAGCGAACCGTTCGAACTCAAGCAAGGCGACTACGCCAGCCAGATCAAGGGCGACCTGCCGCTGTTGGTGGATGTCTGGGCAGACTGGTGCGGTCCGTGCAAGTCCTTCGCGCCGGTCTTCGAACAGGCCGCCGCGCAGCTGGCGGGTAAATGCCGACTGGCCAAGCTCGACAGCGAGGCCAACCAACAACTGTCGGCCCAGCTGGGGATTCGCTCGATTCCCAGCCTGATTCTGTTCAAGGATGGCCGGGAGGTTGCCCGGCAGAGCGGGGCGTTTCCTTTGCCGCAGCTGATGAATTGGTTGCGCGGCCAGGGGATCTGACCTCAGCACCGTAGGAGCGAGCCTGCTCGCGAAAGCGGACTGTCAGGCAGCTCCAATGTTGAATGTGCCACCGATTTCGCGAGCAGGCTCGCTCCCACAGTGGATTTGTGCAAGCCAGTCAGTCGGCGTTTTCCAGCAGATTATGCAACTCCACAAACTGCTGGGTCAGCTTATGCCGCGGGTCCAGGTGGATCAGCGGCAGGCTCGCCTGGTGCGACTCACGCATGCGCACCGAACTGCTCAGGTACACCGGTAACACCGGCAGGCCTTCGGCAATCAATTCGTCGAGGATCTGCTGCGGCAGGCTGGCGCGGGCCTGGAACTGGTTGACGACGATGCCTTCGACTTCCAGGCCTTCGTTATGGTCGTCCTTCAGCTCTTCGATTTCCGCCATCAGGCCATACAGCGCCTGGCGAGAGAAGCTGTCGCAATCGAAAGGAATCAGTACCCGATCAGCCGCGATCAGCGCTGAAACCGCATAGAAGTTGAGGGCTGGCGGAGTATCTAGGTAGATCCGGTCGTAGTCCTCGTCGAGCTCTTCGAGCAGCTTGCGCAGCTTGTTGATCTTGTGTTTCGCCTCAAGCTTGGGCTGCAGATCCGTCAGCTCTGCCGTGGCGGTGATGACATGCAGGTTGTCAAACGGCGTCTCGTAGATATCGACCTTGTTCTTCTTCGAGAAGGGCCCCGACGACAGGGTCTGCTTGAAGAAGTCGGCGATCCCCATGGGAATGTCATCGCCGGTCAGGCCAGTCAGGTATTGAGTGGAGTTGGCCTGGGCATCCAGGTCCACCAACAGCGTGCGATAACCCTCGCTGGCGCTGACCGCCGCCAGATTGCAGGCGATGCTGGACTTGCCCACGCCACCTTTCTGATTGAACACCACACGCCGCATGACAAAACCTCCGTGTATCAAAGATTCCCGAGTGTAGTAGGCCAAGGCGCCGCTTCGCTACCTCGGTCATGGACGGATTACAGTGTCGGTGGCTTTTTCGGACAACCGAGCGTCAATACCCCGACCAAGTGACAGAAGCGTCCGACAGACAGCCTCGACACAACCGCAATAATGGCCATGCCCGAACCGGGGCTGACCAGCCGACGGATTTCTCTGGACAAAATGTAACCAGCATTTGCTACAAGCCAACCGCACCGGGATAATGCGCGCCACTTGGGCCGCAAGGCCATGCAGGGTTGGGCGCGGGTCAAGCCACTGAACCGTGACAAGAAAAAGCCCGCAGGGGTGGGATGAGTCTGTGATCAATTTCAACATCGCCCAATGGCGCGCATGGGCCCCTGGGCTCGAAAGCGTGGACGATTGGCAGGCATGGAGCCGACAACCGGCCGTGCCGCCCATCAGCGATGCGGCCCCTGACGTGTCGTTCCTGCCCGCCATGCAGCGCCGCCGACTCAGCCGCCTGGCGCGCATGGCGTTCAGCGTCGCCTGGCCACTGGCCGAAGGTCGGCCGGACCTGCCGTTGGTCTTTATTTCCCGTCACGGCGAAACCCCGCGCACTTTTGAGATTCTCAAGGACCTGGCAGCCGATCAGCCTTTATCGCCGACACAGTTCAGCCTGTCGGTGCATAACGCCGTCATAGGCCTGTGGTCGATCATGCGCGGCGAAACCAGCGAGATGACCGCCCTCGCCGCTACCGGCGACGGCCTGGAGCACGGCATGCTGGAGGCCGCCGCACTGCTGAACGAGGGTGCGCCGGCGGTACTGCTGGTGATCACTGAAGAGCAACCACCGCAGGTGTACGCGCCGTGGGTCAACGACGTGCCGTTTCCCTACGCGCTGGGGCTCCTGCTGACTTCGGGAGACGACTGGCAACTTGAATTATCCAGCCCGCCGGCACCGATGCCCGGCAGCGACTGGCCCCATGCCCTGGATCTGCTGCGTAAGCTGCTGGAAAACGACACCACCTGCCAACATGCCTGGAAGAATCGTCTATGGACCTGGCAACGCAACCGGTGACCGGTAAACATCGCGACGCCTACTACTGGCGCCTGCTCGCAACTGCTGCAAGCTTCGCCCTCTTCGGGCTGGGCGGGCTGTGCCTGCGACTGGTGGTGTTCCCGTTGCTCAGTGCGTTACCCGGCGATCCCACGGCCCATCGGCAACGGGCCCGCCGCACGGTTGGACGTCTGTTCTGGTTCTTCATCCGGTTCATGGCCCGTACTGGCGTGCTCACCTATCGAATCGACGGCGCGGAGAAACTCGGCCGGCCCGGGCAGATGATCATCGCCAACCACCCTTCGCTGATCGACGTGGTGTTCCTGATCGGGCTGGTGCGCGACGCCAACTGCGTGGTCAAGCAGAGTCTCTGGACCAACCCCTTCACCCGTGGCCCGC
Organism: Pseudomonas sp. Z1-29; assembly: GCF_051131995.1. NCBI lineage: Bacteria > Pseudomonadati > Pseudomonadota > Gammaproteobacteria > Pseudomonadales > Pseudomonadaceae > Pseudomonas > Pseudomonas sp. Z1-29. The sequence continues at coordinate 5,552,289 of NZ_CP071645.1, forward strand.
TGCGCTCGACGCAATACATCAGCAACGATGGCAGCATGGACATGCTCGATGCAGCCAGTGACGCGCTGCAAGACGGCCAGTGCCTGATCGTCTTTCCCGAAGGTACGCGCACCCAGCCAGGCCAGGCCCCGGCCTTTCATCGCGGGGCCGCGGCCATCGCCCTGCGGGGCGCGAAGATCCTCACACCCGTGACGATCAAGGTCAGCCCCACCACCCTGACCAAGGCCGAACCCTGGTATCGCATCCCCCAGCGGCGCGTGCACTTCAGTTTTCGCGTGGGGGCCGATATAGACCCACAAGCCTTCACCGCGCTTGGCCCCCCGCCGCAGGCTTCGCGCCGGCTCAACGATTTTCTGCATCACTATTACATCAAGGAGCTCGCCGAAGATGAGCGATCTGCACCGTGACATCAAACAGCTGATCATCGACGCCCTTGGCCTGGAAGACATCGCCGTCGAGGACATCGGCGACGACCAGACCCTGTTCGGCGAAGGCCTGGGCCTGGATTCGGTGGATGCCCTGGAGCTCGGCCTGGCGATTCAGAAGCAGTACGGCATCAAGATCGACGCCGACGCCAAGGACACCCGTAACCATTTCAGCAATGTGGCAAGCCTTGCGGCCTTCGTCACTGCAAAACGCCCCTGAGACCGGACCATGCAAACTCGCGACGACATTTTCAACATTCTGCGTGCTGCACTGGTCGAGCTCTTCGAGCTGGACCCCGATCACGTGACGCTGGAAGCCAACCTCTACCAGGATCTGGAAATCGATAGCATCGATGCGGTCGACCTGATCGACCACATCAAGCGCCAGACCGGCAAGAAGATTGCCGCCGAAGAATTCAAGTCGGTGCGCACCGTCAACGACGTGGTCGAGGCGGTCTATCGACTGGTCCAACCGGCCGCATGAGCCGGCTGATTGGCCTCGGCCTGCTGCTGGCGGGCCTGCTGTACCCCTTCGCGGTGTATTTCGGCATGGAGCACTTTGCTCCATGGCAGTTCGGGCTGTTATTGGGTGGCCTGTGGCTGGCCCGGGCGTTACTCGGCAAAGGCAACCCCGGCAGTCGCTGGATGGCGGCCTCGGCGATTGCCTTTTGTGTATTGCTCGCGGTGTTCGACAGCCCGCTCCTGCTGCGCTGGTATCCGGTGCTGATCAGCGCGTTCATGCTCGGGCTGTTCACCCTGAGCCTGAAATATGGCCCGCCGATGGTTGAACGCCTGGCCCGCCTGCGGGAACCGCAATTGCCGGCCAGGGCGGTGATCTATACCCGCCAGGTGACAGTGGCCTGGAGTGTGTTTTTCCTGTGTAACGGTGTGCTCGCTGCGGTCCTGACGCTTTGGGCGCCGCTGAGCTGGTGGATGTTGTACACCGGCCTGATTTCCTACGGACTGATGGGCCTGATGTTTGCCATTGAATGGCTCATACGACAACGGGTAAGAGGCCGCCCATGAATTGGATAACACTTGAGCAGATGCTGCTCAAGGCCCAGCCGGACCGTGTTGTTGCAGTCGCCCCGGCATTAAACCACTCGCAACTGCGCGACGACGCGCTCTGCCTGGCCGCTAGCCTGCAAGCCCGGGACATCCGGCGCGTGGCCGTGCATTTCGAAGATGCCGCCGACCTCGCGGTGGCCCTGCTCGGCGCCTGGCGCGCCGGGGCGCAGGTGCTGCTGCCCGCCGACCTGCAAGCGCAAACCCGCCAGCGCTGGTCGGCCGACGTCGACTTGTGGCTGACCGACCTGCCCGTAGACGCCCGGCCCGACGAGATCCGCCAGGCGCCGCTGGAGGCTGCCGAACTGGACCTCGATCAGTGCTGGTTGACCCTGTGCACCTCCGGCTCCAGTGGCGAGCCCAAGCGCATCGAGAAAACCCTGCGCCAGCTGAGCAATGAAGTCCAGGCGCTGGAGCAATTGTGGGGCGCCGACCTCGGTCCGCAGGCCTGCATGATCGGCAGCGTCGCCACCCAGCATATCTACGGTCTGCTGTTCCGGGTGCTGTGGCCGTTATGCGCCGGACGCACCTTTGTGCGCCGGCAGTTGGCTTTCCCGGAAGACCTTCAGCGCGCCAGTCGCGAGCATCCGGCATTTGCCTGGGTCGCCAGCCCGGCGCTGCTCAAGCGCATGGGCGACAATCTCGATTGGCCGGCCTTGAGCAGCGTACGTCGGGTGTTCTCCTCCGGCGGCGCACTGCCGGCCGAAGCAGCCCGCAGCCTTCAGCAACGCCTGGGACAATGGCCAACGGAAGTGTTCGGCAGCTCGGAAACCGGCGGTATCGCCTGGCGTCAGGGCGGCGACCTCTGGCAACCCTTTGCCGGCGTCGAACTGGGCCAGGACAGTGACGGCGCCCTGCTGATTGCTTCGCCTTATCTCCCAAGCGGCCATGTCGAGCACAGCGCCGACGCGGCGCGTATCACCGAGGACGGGCGCTTCGAATTGCTCGGCCGCCTGGATCGCATCGTCAAGCTTGAAGAAAAACGTATCTCGTTGCCAATGCTGGAGCAGGCGCTGACGGCCCACGACTGGGTCAGCGAAGCACGGCTGGGGGTGGTCCAGGAAAATCGTGCTTCTCTCGGCGCACTGCTGGTGCTCAGCGAAACCGGCCTGCATGCCTTGCGCAACCTGGGCCGACGAGCCATGACCGAGGCCCTGCGCCAGCACCTGAGCGGACATTGCGAAACCCTGGCCCTGCCGCGACGCTGGCGCTGGCTGCGGCAACTGCCGTTCAACGGCCAGGGCAAACTGGCCCAGGCCGAGGTCGAAGCTTTGCTGATGGCGCCACGTCCGAAGGCGCCTGAAGTGCTCGACCAAGGCGAGACCGACGGCGAATGGAACCTGCGTCTGGCCGTGCCGCCAGACTTGGCGTACTTCAGCGGTCACTTCCCCACCGCGCCGGTCCTGCCCGGCGTGGTGCAGGTGGACTGGGCCTTGAACCTGGGCCGCCAACTGATGGAGTTGCCGCCGCGGTTCGTCGGCATGGAAGTGCTGAAATTCCAACAATTGGTGCGCCCCGGCGATGAAATCCAGCTACACCTGCGCTTCGATCGCGAGCGCGGCAAGTTGTATTTTACCTATCGCAATGACACCGCGGCGTGCTCCAGTGGGCGGATTGTTCTGGGGGTGGCCGATGACTAACCGCACCGCTGTCCTGTGGCGAGGGAGCTTGCTCCCGCTCGAGTGCGAAGCGCTCGCTCTTGAAAAATCAGGGGCTGCTTCGCAGCCCAGCGGGAGCAAGCTCCCTCGCCACAAAAGGCTCCTCAGCCGCCGAGACATACCGCATGCATAACCCCTGCGCCGTCATCCCGGTCTACAACCACGAAACCGCCATCGCGACGGTGGTCCAGACGTTGCTTGGCAACGGTTTGCCCTGCCTGCTGGTGGACGACGCCAGCAGCCCGGCCTGCGCGGCTGTGCTGGAGCAACTGGCCGGGCATGAGCGGGTTCACCTGGTCCGGCTGGCAGTGAACCAGGGTAAAGGCGGCGCGGTGATGACCGGCCTGCGGGAGGCTTCGCGCCTGGGCTTCAGCCACGCCTTGCAGGTCGACGCCGATGGGCAACACGACCTTGGTGACGTGCGCACCTTCATCGAGAAATCCCGCGCCCACCCGGACGCGCTGATCTGCGGCTATCCGCTGTACGACGCCAGCGTGCCGAAGGGCCGTCTGTACGCGCGCTACCTGACTCACGTGATGGTCTGGATCAACAGCCTGTCGCTGCAGATCCGCGATTCGATGTGCGGCTTCCGGGTCTATCCGCTGGCCCCCACCCTGGCACTGATCGACTCGGCGAACATCGGCAAGCGCATGGACTTCGATTCGGACATCCTGGTGCGCCTGTCCTGGCGCAACCAGCCGATGCACTGGTTGCGCACCCGCGTGCATTACCCTTTGGACGGGGTTTCGCATTTTCGCCTGTTCCACGACAACGTGCTGATTTCACGCATGCACACTCGGTTGTTCTTCGGCATGCTGGTGCGCTTGCCGGCGATTCTCTGGCGGCGGTGGCGAGCATGAGCACAGACAAACAGCACTGGGCGGACCGCCAGGAGCGCGGCAGTTTCTGGCTGATGAAACTCACCGCGTTGGCTGCGAAGGTTCTTGGCCGAAGGCTTCTCACGCCGGTGCTGTACGGCATCGTCCTGTATTTCTTCGTTTTCGGCCGCAGCGCCCGGCAAGCGGCGTGGCAGTACCAGCAACGGCTCGCCGACTGGAGCCGTCAGCCCGAGTTGCGCCCAACGCATCGGCGAGTGTTCGGACAGTTCATGGCTTTTGCCGATTCGCTGCTGGATAAACTCGACGTCTGGAACGGCAAGCTGAGCATCGACCAGATCGAAATCGTCGACCCGGCGCTGCTGCGCAATCACCTGCGCGACAGCCGCGGGCAAATGCTGGTGGGCGCGCACCTGGGCAATCTGGAAATGTGCCGGGCCCTGGCCGAACTGGGCGAGAAAGTCACCATGAACGTGCTGGTGCACACCAAGCACGCCGAGCAGTTCAATCGTTTGCTCGGCGAGGCCGGCGCCACGCACCTGCGGTTGATTCAGGTCAGCGAGCTGGACCCGCTGATCATGCTGCAACTGAGCGAACGCCTGGAGCGCGGCGAATGGTTGGCGATCGCCGGCGACCGCGTGCCGCTGCATGGCGGGCGCAGCGTGACGGTGGATTTCATGGGGCACCCGGCCGCCTTCCCGCAAGGGCCCTGGCTGCTGGCCGGCCTATTGAAATGCCCGGTCAACCTGCTGATGTGCCTCAAGCACGAGGGACGTTATCGCGTCACCCTCGAACCATTCGCCGATGCCGTGGTTTGGAAACGCAACGAGCGCGAACAGGTGATCGCCCATTGGGCCGGCCTGTACGCCGGCCGCCTGGCGCAGTATTGCCTCCAGGCGCCACAACAGTGGTTCAACTTTTACCCTTTCTGGAAGACCGATGACCAAGCCCATTCCTGAGCCGGTAACTTTCGGCGAACACGCCTTGCGCATCGAAGACGTGCTGGCCCTGGCCAACCGTCAGGCGCCGACGCAATTGCAGGCGGACCCGGCGTTCCGCCAGCGCATTGCCAAGGGTGCGCAATTCCTCGACTCATTGCTGGACAAGGAAGGCGTCATCTATGGCGTGACCACCGGCTACGGCGACTCTTGCGTGGTGGCCGTGCCATTGCACCATGTCGAAGCCTTGCCGCGGCACTTGTACACCTTCCACGGCTGCGGGCTGGGCAAGCTCCTCGATGCCCAGGCTACCCGCGCCGTGCTGGCCGCGCGGTTGCAGTCGCTGTGCCACGGCGTGTCAGGCGTGCGAGTGGAGCTGCTGGAACGGCTCCAGGCCTTCCTCGAACACGACATCCTGCCGTTGATTCCGGAAGAAGGCTCGGTGGGCGCCAGTGGCGACCTGACGCCGCTGTCCTACGTCGCCGCCACGCTGTCTGGTGAACGGGAGGTCATGTTCCGTGGCGAGCGCCGGCTGGCCGCCGACGTGCACCGCGAACTGGGCTGGACGCCGCTGGTGCTGCGACCCAAGGAAGCCCTGGCGCTGATGAACGGCACCGCAGTGATGACCGGCCTGGCCTGCCTGGCCTTCGCCCGCGCCGATTACCTGTTGCAACTGGCGACCCGGATCACCGCGCTGAATGTCGTCGCCCTGCAAGGCAACCCGGAGCACTTCGACGAGCGCCTGTTCGCCGCCAAGCCACACCCGGGCCAGATGCAGGTCGCCGCGTGGCTGCGCAAGGACCTGGCCATCGACGCGCCGACCGCGCCGCTGCATCGCCTGCAGGATCGCTACTCCCTGCGCTGCGCCCCTCACGTACTAGGGGTGTTGGCGGACAGCCTGGGCTGGCTGCGTTCGTTCATCGAAACCGAGCTCAACAGCGCCAACGACAACCCGATCATCGACGCCGAAGCCGAGCGTGTGCTGCATGGCGGGCATTTCTACGGCGGGCACATCGCCTTTGCCATGGACAGTCTGAAAAACCTGGTGGCCAACGTCGCCGACCTGCTCGACCGCCAGCTCGCACTGTTGGTGGACGAGCGCTACAACCATGGCCTGCCGAGCAACCTGTCCGGCGCCAGCGCCGAGCGGGCGATGCTCAACCATGGCTTCAAGGCCGTGCAGATCGGCACCAGCGCCTGGACCGCCGAAGCCTTGAAGAACACCATGCCTGCCAGCGTGTTCTCGCGCTCCACCGAATGCCACAACCAGGACAAGGTCAGCATGGGCACCATCGCCGCCCGGGACGCGATCCGTGTGCTGGAGCTGACCGAACAGGTGGCCGCCGCGACCTTGCTGGCGGCCAACCAAGGCGTGTGGCTGCGCAGCCGTGTCGACGACGCGCGACCATTGCCGCCAGCGCTGGCCGCCATGCACCGGCAACTGTCCGAAGACTTCCCGCCGGTGATCGAAGATCGCGCCCTGGAAGGCGAATTGCGCCTGTGCCTGCAACGCATCGCCGAGCAACACTGGAGGCTGCATGCGTAGCCAGGGCGCTCTGCACGTTGACACCCGGATCGTGGTGCCGTTTTTCGACGTCGACTCCATGAACGTGGTCTGGCACGGCCACTACGTCAAATATCTCGAAGTGGCCCGCTGCGCCTTGCTCGACCTGATCGGCCACAACTACAACGACATGCTCGAATCCGGCCATGCCTGGCCGATCATTGACTTGCAGTTACGCTATGTGCGCAGCGCCGTGTTCGGCCAGGCCCTGACCGTGCGCGCCAGCCTGGTGGAGTGGGAAAACCGGCTGAAGATCAATTACCTGATCAGCGACGCCGCCACCGGCGAACGCCTGACCCGGGCGAGTTCGGTGCAGGTGGCCGTGGACATGGCCAGCCGTGAAATGCTGCTGGCCTCGCCTCGGGTATTTGTCGAAGCCGTCGAGAGGAAACTGTCATGAAACGCCTGTTCATCTGGCTGCTGCTGTGTGGCTTGGCGCCGCTGGCCCAGGCGTTCGACCTGCAGCAATTGAGCGAGCAACTGGCCCGCCCGGAGGTGATCCACGGCCAGTTCATCCAGGAAAAACATCTGCGCGCCCTGCCCCAGCCGCTGATCAGCAAGGGCCGTTTCGTGCTGGCGAAAAACCACGGCCTGCTGTGGCTGCTGCAAACGCCGCTGCAACAGGACTACCGCATCACGGCCAAAGGTATCGCCCGGCGCGATGGCAACGCCTGGCAGATGCTGCCGAACAAGAGCGCCGGCGCCGAGCAGAACCGCCTGTTCCTGGCGGTATTGCAGGGCGACAGCAGCGGCTTGCAGCGGGATTTCGAGCTGAGCCTGTCGGGCCAGCCACAACAGTGGAAACTCACCCTGACTCCACGCTCGGTATTGCTCAAACAAGTCTTCAAGCAGATCAATATCGACGGCGGCGAACTGGTCCAGCGCATCGAACTGCTGGAAACCCAGGGTGACAGCACCGTACTGCGGATGCAGGACGCTACCGGCGCGCAACCGTTGAGCGAAGCGGAGCAACATGACTTTGCCGAGTGAACGCAGGCTGCCGCGGCTGTTCCTGGTCCTGCTGCTGGCGGTGCTCGCACTCGCCGGTTGGCAATGGCGCAACGGTGCGCCGCTGTCGGCCAATCTCATGGAACTGGTTCCGGGCACGTCCCCGGACGCCTTGGAACTTGTCGCTGAACAGCGCATGCAGGAACCGCTCAATCGCGAGGTTCTGGTGCTGGTCGGCCACGCCGATCGCCAGCAGGCCATCGCCCTGGCGCAAGCCCTCGGCGAGCAATGGCAGGCCAGCGGGCTGTTCGACAAGGTCCAATGGACGCTCCAGGCCGACTTGCCGGCGCTTCGTTCGCAGTTGCTGGATGGCCGCTTGGCGATGCTCTCGGCCGTCGACCGGCAACAGTTGATCGAGCAGCCCCAGGCGTTTATCCAGCAGCGGGTACAGGCCCTGTTCGACCCGTTCAGCGGCTTCAGCCTGGTGCCCAGCCAGGACGACTGGCTCGGCCTGACCGGGCGCATCCAGAACAGCCAGCCACAACGCGGCGCCATACAACTGGACGTGGGCAGCGGCGCGCTGGTCGCCGAAGCCGACGGCAAGCATTGGGTAATGCTGCGGGCGCGTACCCAGGGTAACGCCTTTGACATGCACCTGCCGCTGCAAGTCGCCGATCTGCTGCAACGCAGCCGTGATCAAGCCAGCCAGGCCCAGGGCCAATTGTTGGCGGCCAGCGGCCTGTTGTATGCCGCCAGTGGCCAGCGACAGGCTTCGCGCGAGATCACCTGGGTCGGCGGCGGCGCGACGGTCGGCATCCTGGTACTGCTGTTGCTGGCGTTCCGACGCTTTGCCGTGTGGCTGGCGTTCGTGCCGGTGCTGGTCGGCATATTGTTCGGCGCGGTGGCGTGCGTGGCGCTGTTCGGGCGCATGCATGTGATGACCCTGGTCCTGGGTTCGAGCCTGATCGGCGTGGCGGTGGATTACCCGCTGCACTACCTGTCCAAAAGCTGGAGCCTCAAGCCGTGGCGCAGCTGGCCGGCCCTGCGCCTGACCCTGCCGGGCCTGAGCCTGAGCCTGGCAACCACTTGCATCGGCTATCTGGCGCTGGCCTGGACGCCCTTCCCGGCCCTGACCCAGATTGCTATCTTCTCTGCCGCCGGCCTGGTCGGTGCCTATCTGTCGGCGGTCTGCCTGTTGCCGGCCCTGCTCAAGCACGCCGACCTGCGCCCAGCGCAATGGCCGCTACGCCTCTGCCATAACCTGCTCAGGTGCCGCGAAATGCTGCTGGCGCGGGTGCGCACGCCGATTCTGCTGGCCTTGTTGCTGGCCTTCTGTGGTGGCGGACTCTGGCAACTGACCAGCAAGAACGACATCCGCCAGTGGATCGGCACGCCCCAGCACCTGACCGACGAAGCCCGCGATGTCGCGCGCATCACCGGTTTCCAGCCGACCAGCCAGTTCTTCCTGATCCGTGCCGATGATCAAGCGCAGTTGCTCGAACGCCAGACCGCCCTCAACGAGCGGCTCGACCAGTTGATCGGCCTGGAAAAACTCCAGGGCTACCTGTCCCTCAATCAACTGGTGAGCCCACCCGCCGAACAGGAAAAACTCCGCGCGGCCCTGGCGCGGTTGCCGGCGTTCTGGCAACCGCTGCTGGACCTGGGCGTGCCGCTCGCCGCGCTGCAAGCGGAGTTGAAGCAGTTGCAGGCCTTGCCAACCGCCGACATCGATGCCGCACTGAGCGGGCCGCTGGCCGAACCCTACCGCATGCTCTGGCTCGGCCCGACAGGCCAAGGCGTGGCGGCGGTGGTCAGCCTGCAAGGCTTGAACGATGCCGCGTTGCTTCGCGTGCAGGCGGTGGATCTGCCCGGCGTGCAATTAGTGGATCGCCTCGGCGACCTCAACCGCGTCTTCGCCGCCACGCAGGTCAGCGCCGCCGAACTCAAGCTGGCGTCCTGCGTGCTGATCGTGCTGGTGCTGATCTGGCCGTTCGGCGTCGGCGGGGCCCTACGCGTCGTCGCCCTGCCGCTCCTGGCCGCGCTGTGCAGCCTGGCGAGCCTCGGTTGGCTGGGGCAGCCGTTGACGCTGTTCAGTCTGTTCGGCCTGTTGCTGGTGACGGCCATCGGGGTCGACTACGCCATCCTCATGCGTGAACAGATCGGCGGGGCCGCCGTGAGCCTGCTGGGCACGCTGCTGGCGGCGACCACCACCTGGCTGTCGTTCGGCCTGCTGGCATTGTCCAGCACGCCGGCCGTGAGCAACTTCGGTCTCGCGGTGAGCCTGGGGCTGGCGTTCAGCTTCTTGCTGGCGCCGTGGGCCGGGCAGCAGGCCCATGCGAATGCCGCTACGGAGCCGGTGCAATGATGACCCTGCTGTTCTGGTTGATGGCCCTGGCGCTGTGTGCCGTGGCGACGATTGTCGGGCGGCGCTGCGGGCTGATCCCGATTGTCAGCCAGTTGCTGCTGGCGACGTTCGGCCTGCCCTTGCTGATGTATTTCTGGATCGAACCGGGCTGGCACCTCAGCGGTGCGCAACTGGTCTCGCCGGTGTGGTTGAAGAACCTCTACAGCCTGGCGTTCGCCCTCTTGTTGGGGCATATCCTCAGCGATGTGATCGACCTGCGCCTCGACCGCCAGAGCGTGAAGATCGCCCTGCCGAGCTTTGGCGTGCCGTTTGCCTGCGGCCTGGCGACCGCGTTCTGGCTGCTGCCGCCGCAACCGTGGATCAGCTCGCTGGCGGTGGGGCTGCTGTTCGCGATCACGGCGATACCCGTGCTGTATCTGTATCTGCGCCACATCGGCTACCCGCCCGACGCGACCCGCCGCCTGGTGCAGACCGCGATCCTGATCGACCTGATCTGCTGGAGCCTGTTCGCCCTCGCCCAGGGCAGCCTGCACCTGGCCAGCCTGCTGCTGCCGCTGGCCGCCGCCGGCGTGCCGTTGCTGCTGCGACTGGCGGGCCTGCGCCAACCCTTGCTGCACAGTGGCCTGTTCTTTGTCCTGCTGGTGGTGGCCGAGCATTACCGGCTCAACGCGCTGATCACCGGTATCGGCTATCTGCTGTGCATGGCGGCGCTCAAAGTGCCGCTGGTATTGCCGCTCGGCGCGGAGTGGATGCACAGGTTGCAGACCTACCTGGCCATCCCCTTGATCCTGACGTTCGGCATTGTGCAGATCAATGTGCACAGCGCCCTGGCCAGCCTCGGCTGGGTCCAGCTGGCGGCGTTGCTGCTGTTGCCGATTGCCAGCAAACTGCTGGGCAACTGGCTGGGGCTGGGTTGGGCCGGAGCCTCGTTCGTCGGTGCCAGCCGCTTTCGGGAAAGCATCCTGCTGAATATTCGCGGCTTGAGTGAAATCGTCTTTCTCAATCTGCTGCTGCAACAGCAACTCATCAGCCCGGCGCTGTACTTCGCGCTGATGCTGATGGGGTTGTTCGCCACATTGCTGCCGGCCCTGGCCGGCTTTCACCGTATTCCCTCGATTGCCGTCCCGGCGAGGAGACCCAGTGCCAACAGTTGAAATGGAACGTCGACAGGTCGTCATCATCGGCGCAGGCCCTTCCGGCGCCATCGCCGCCGCACTGCTCAAGCGCAAGGGCCACGATGTGCTGGTCATCGAGCGCCAGCATTTCCCACGGTTCTCCATTGGCGAAAGCCTGCTGTCCCATTGCCTGGATTTCGTCGAGGAAGCCGGCATGCTCGAGGCGGTCAACGCCGCCGGGTTCCAGCGCAAGAATGGCGCGGCATTCGCCTGGGGCGAGCGCTACAGCGCCTTCGATTTCGGCGACACCTTCAGCGAAGGCAAGCCCACCACATTCCAGGTCCAGCGCGCCGACTTCGACAAGTTGCTGGCCGATCAGGCGGCGCTGCAAGGCGTTGAAATCCGCTACGGCCAGGCCATCGCCAGCGCCGATTTCAGCCTGGTCAAACCGCAACTGGGCGTGCAGCGCGAAGACGGCAGCGAGTACCGCGTCGAGGCAGACTTCGTCCTTGACGCCAGCGGCTACGGCCGGGTCCTGCCGCGCCTGCTGGACCTTGAGGCGCCGTCGAACTTCCCGCCGCGCCAGGCGGTGTTCACCCACATCGAAGACCGCATCGACAGCCCGGCATTCGATCGGGAAAAAATCCTCATCACCACGCATCCGACCCAGCGTGACGTGTGGTTCTGGACCATTCCGTTCAGCGGCGGTCGTTGCTCGGTCGGCGTGGTCGCTGCGGCGGAGCATTTCGAAGGCCGCACCGACGACCTCGATGCCTGCCTGCGCGGCTTCATCAACGAAACCCCAAGCCTGGCCAGCGTACTGGGCAATGCCGTGTGGGACACGCCGGCACGGACCATCGGCGGCTACTCGGCCAACGTCAAGACCCTGCACGGCCCTGGCTTCGCCCTGCTGGGCAACGCCGCGGAATTCCTCGACCCGGTGTTTTCTTCCGGCGTGACCATCGCCATGCGCTCGGCAAGCATGGCCGCCGGCGTGCTGCACCGTCAGCTGCAAGGTGAACAGGTGGATTGGCAGAGCGAGTTCGCCGAACCGCTCAAGCGCGGCGTCGATACCTTCCGCTGCTACGTCGAGGGCTGGTACGCCGGTACTTTCCAGGATGTGATTTTCTACAGCGAAGGCTCCGCCGACATTCGCCGGATGATCAGCGCGATCCTCGCCGGCTATGCCTGGGACCAGCGCAACCCGTTCGTCAGCGAACCCAAGCGGCGCTTGCGCATGCTTTCGGAAATCTGCGCGAGCCCGACGCCATGAGCAAGCGACCATGAGCTACCTGAGCGACAACTACGTCGAAGAAACCCGCTTCGGTTTCTGGTTCCTGCGCAGCCACACCTGGCAGCACCATGTGCTGCGCGTGGCCATCGACGATCTGCGCAGCCTGTTCAGCTCCTCGCCGCCGGCCAATCCGGTGCTGCTGGATGCCGGTTGCGGCCAGGGCAAATCGTTCCGGTATCTGCGCCAGGTGTTCGCGCCGCAACGCCTGATTGGCGTCGACGCCGACCCTCATAGCCTGAACCTCAGCGCCGAGGAAGCGGCTCGCCAGGGCATGGCCGTGGAGCTGATCGGCAGCGACTGCGCGACATTGGCGGTGCCCGATGCCAGCGTCGATTTGCTGTTCTGCCACCAGACCTTCCATCACCTGGTGGAACAGGAAAAAGCCCTCGCCGAGTTCTATCGCGTGCTCAAGCCCGGCGGCTACCTGCTGTTTGCCGAATCCACCAAGGCCTACATCGACACCTGGGTGATCCGCTGGCTGTTCCGCCACCCGATGCAGGTGCAGAAAAGCGCCGCGCAATACCTGGCGATGATCGCTAATCAAGGGTTCCGCTTCGAAGACTGCAACGTCTCCTATCCGTACCTGTGGTGGAGCCGCGCCAGGGACTTCGGCCTGCTGGAACGCTGGGGCCTGCGCCGGCCCAGGCCGTTTGGCGAGCGCGAGGAAACCCTGGTCAATGTGGTGGCCCGCAAGCCGCTCGAAGGGGTCGCCGGATGATCCGTGGTCTGCTTGCAGGTTTACTCTTGCTGCTCAGCGCCTGCGCCAGCCAGGCACCACTGCCTGAGCGCATGCCGACCCTGGCGCTGCCGCTGCAATTGCACGTCGAACGGCAACTGGACGGCCAGCGCCAGGATTGGCTGCTGGTGATTCAGCGCGAAAGCGCCGGCATCCGCTGGTCGATGATGGATCCGCTGGGCATTCCCGTCGCTCGCCAGCGCCTGGTCGGCAGTCAATGGCAAGCCGACGGCCTGCTGCCGCCCAATGCCGAAGCCCGGGAATTGTTCGCCGCCCTGCTGTTTGCGCTGACCCCCGAGGCGGAACTGGCTGGCCGTTACCCGGCCGCCCGGCAGCAGGACGCTCGACGAACGCTCGATACCCGCTGGCAGGTGCGCTACACACAACCGCTGGACTTTCAATTGAGCCTGCCGCAGGGGCCGCATTACCGCATTACACCGTTGAGCGAGAGCGCACGATGACCGCTTATTTGAACGCCTTGGGCGTGATTTGCGCCCTGGGTCGAGGCAAACAAAACGTTGCCCGCAACCTGTTTGCCGGCGACTGCTCAGGCGTGCGCGTCGAAGCCGGCTGGGTAGCCGAACGGGCATTGCCGGTGGCTTGCGTAACCGGAGAGCTCGCCGCTATCCCTGAATCCATGGCGGCGCAACGCAGCCGCAACAATCAGCTGCTGCTCGAAGCAGGGTTGCAGATTCGTCCCGAGATCGATCAGGCCATCCAGGCTTACGGTCGTGCGCGCATCGGCATCGTGCTGGGGACCAGCACTTCGGGCATCGACGAGGCCAGCCAGGGCATTGCCCACTATCTGCGCGAGCAGCGATTCCCCGAAGGTTACGACTACCAGCAGCAGGAACTCAGCGCGCCCGCCAACTTTCTCTCCGACTGGCTTGGCCTGAGCGGCCCGTCCTACGTGATTTCGACCGCTTGCACCTCCAGCGCTCGGGCCCTGATGAGCGCTCGCCGCCTGCTCGACCTGGGGATGTGCGACGCGGTGCTTTGCGGTGGCGTGGACAGCTTGTGCAAGCTGACCCTCAATGGCTTTTCAGCGCTGGAAGCGGTCTCGGGCGAGCGCTGCAACCCGTTCTCGGTGAACCGCAGCGGCATCAACATCGGCGAAGCGGCGGTGCTGTTTCTCATGAGCAGGACCCCGTCGGCTGGGCACTCGATTGCCCTGCTCGGCGACGGCGCCAGTTCCGACGCGCACCACATCTCTGCGCCGGAACCCAGCGGCCGGGGTGCCCGCCAGGCGATGGAAAAAGCCTTGCGCTGCGCCGGCCTGGACGCCAGCCAGATCGACTACCTGAACCTGCATGGCACCGCCACGCAACATAACGACGCCATGGAAAGCCACGCGGTGGCCGGCCTGTTCCCGGCCGGCGTGCCCTGCTCGTCGACCAAGCCGCTGACCGGCCACACCCTCGGCGCGGCGGGTGCATTGGAGGCTGCATTCTGCTGGTTGGCCCTGTCCGGTGAAAATACCGCACAGGCCCTGCCGCCGCACGTCTGGGACGGCCAGGCCGACCCCGAGTTGCCGGCATTGGACTGGGTAACGTCCGACACCCGCTTGCACCCGAACCTGCCCCGTCGCCTGATGAGCAACTCGTTTGCTTTCGGCGGCAACAACGTCAGCCTGATTATCGGAGACGCGCAATGAATGACTGGCCGCTCGCCGAACTGCTGCCCCACGCCGGCGACATGATTCTCATCGACCGGATCCTGTCCTTTGATGACGAGCAGATCCACACCCTCGCCACCGTCAGGCCCGGCGGTCTGTTCAACCGCGACGACGGCGCGCTGCCGGCCTGGGTCGGCATCGAGCTGATGGCCCAGAGCGTCGCGGCGTTTGCCGGTTGCCACGCACGCCAACGCGGCGATGCCGTGGAGCTGGGCTTTTTGCTCGGAACCCGCAAGTTCGAATGCAACGTCGAATATTTCCCCCTCGGCACCGAGCTGACCTTGCACGGCATCCGATCGCTGGAAGACGACAACGGCATGGGTGTGTTCGAATGCCACATCCGCGCGCCGGGCATCCATGCCAGCGCACGGTTGAACGTGTTCCGCCCGCCCCACGCCGCGCAGTACCTCAATGAACCGTCCGCAACAGGAAACCAGCCATGACTGAATCCGTACTGGTCACCGGCTCCAGCCGTGGCATCGGCCGCGCCATCGCCCTGCGCCTGGCCCAGGCCGGCCACGACATCGTCTTGCACTGCCGCAGCGGTCGCGCCGAGGCCGAAGCCGTCCAGGCGCAAATCCAGGCCTTGGGCCGCAATGCCCGGGTGCTGCAATTCGACGTCTCCGACCGCGCCGCCTGCAAGACCATCCTTGAGGCCGACGTGGAAACCCACGGCGCCTATTACGGCGTGGTGCTCAACGCCGGCCTGACCCGCGACGGCGCGTTCCCCGCCCTGAGCGAGGACGATTGGGACAGTGTGATGCGCACCAACCTCGACGGTTTCTACAACGTGCTCCACCCGGTGATGATGCCGATGATTCGCCGTCGCGCCGCCGGACGAATCGTTTGCATCACGTCGGTGTCCGGCCTGATCGGCAACCGTGGCCAGGTCAACTACAGCGCCTCGAAGGCGGGCCTGATCGGCGCGGCCAAGGCGTTGGCAATCGAGCTGGGCAAGCGCAAGATCACCGTCAACTGCGTCGCGCCGGGGTTGATCGACACCGCCATGCTCGATGAAAACGTCCCCGTGGAAGAACTGATGAAAATGATTCCCGCCCAGCGCATGGGTACGCCTGAAGAAGTGGCCAGCGCGGTGAATTTCCTGATGTCCGCCGAAGCCGGCTACATCACCCGGCAAGTCCTGGCCGTCAATGGAGGCCTGTGCTGATGAAGCGCGTCGTCGTCACCGGCATGGCCGGCATCACCTCCCTGGGCAGCGATTGGGAGACTATCGCGGCCCACTTCGCCGCCAACCGCAGCGGCATCCGGCGCATGCACGAGTGGGACCGCTTCAGCGAATTGAACACCCGCCTGGCCGGGCCCGTGGACGACTTTCAGGTCCCGGCCCACTGGACCCGCAAGCAACTGCGCAGCATGGGCCGGGTTTCCCGCCTGGCGGTGGGCTCGGCGGAACAAGCCCTGGCCGACGCCGGACTGTTGGACGACCCGTCGATCAAGGATGGACGCATGGGTGTGTCGTGCGGCTCCTCCACGGGAAGCACCGATGAGATCAAGGCCTTCGGCAACATGCTGCTCAACAGCGTCGCCGAAGGTTTGAACGCCAACTCCTACGTGCGGATGATGCCGCACACCACGGCGGCCAATATCAGCATCTTCTTCGGGCTGACCGGGCGCCTGATTCCCACTTCCAGCGCCTGCACCAGCGGCAGCCATGGCATCGGCTATGCCTACGAGGCGATCAAGTTCGGCCGCCTGCCGTTGATGCTCGCCGGCGGCGCCGAGGAACTGTGCCCGACCGAAGCAATGGTCTTCGATGCGCTCTACGCCACCAGCCTGAAAAACGATGCCCCACAAACCAGCCCGCGACCCTACGACAAGGGCCGCGATGGCCTGGTGATCGGCGAGGGCGCCGGCATGCTGGTCCTCGAAGAACTTGAACACGCGCTGGCCCGTGGCGCGCGGATCCACGCCGAGATCGTCGGCTTCGGCAGCAATGCCGACGGCCAACACGCCACCCGCCCCGAATTGAGCACCATGCGCCGCGCCATGGAACTGGCCCTGGAAGACGCTGGCCTGGAGCCGTCCGCCATTGGCTACGTCAACGGCCACGGCACCGCCACCGAGCAGGGCGACATTGCCGAAACCCTGGCCACCAGCAGCCTGTTTGGCGAACACATGCCCATCAGTTCGCAGAAAAGCTTCCTCGGCCACACCCTGGGCGCCTGCGGTGCCCTGGAATCCTGGTTCAGCATCGAAATGCTGAACCGTGACCGCTACGTGCACACCTTCAACCTCGACGAAGTCGACCCCGAATGCGGCCGTCTCGATTACCTGCGCAACGAGTTTCGCAGCATGAGCAACGAGTACGTGATGAACAACAACTTCGCCTTCGGCGGGGTCAACACCTCGCTGATTTTTCGGCGCTGGCGTTGAAGCAGTCGCAGGGACTGGAAAGAAAAAGGGCACCCTTGGGTGCCCTCTAAACAGTCCGGCTCAAAGACAGTCGGGCTACTCGGCTTGGATCAGCTTGCTTTCAGACACCCCGGCGCGACCGGTTTTGTCATCAACAACCTGCAGGTTGTTACGAGCCTTGATGAAACCCACTTTCACTTCCTGCCAGACGAAATAATTCTTGCCTGGTTCGGTGCTGAGCTTGAGCTCTGAGTCATTTTCCGCAGACGAAACCAGGGTCTGTTGACCAGCCGGCACCGACAGCATCAAGTACGACTTGGCAACAGTCTGCCCGACAGCCTTGCCGTTGAGCGTTACGGGCATTTTTACCCCGGCGCCCATGCTCTCGTTGCGATAAACGTAGATGTTCGCTTTGTCAGGGGAAGTCTGAAAGGTTTTCGCCCGCGCGTCTTGGGAATCATCCGCCATTTTTACCGAAGCACACCCTGTGGTCAGCGTGGCAACTGCCAGCAAGGCGGTAAAGGTCAACTGCTTGAACATCCTGTTTCTCCATGGTGGGTTGGTCGAACATGAGCGTATCGGCTGACCTGCAGGAAAACTCAAGCGAAAAGCGCGTTCCGGAGATAAATCATAGCCTCTGCGCCACCGCGGTTCCGCGCGCAGAAGTCAACTCAAGGGATTGCTTGTCAACAGCGCCACAAACGCCTTCGCCATCGGCGAACGCTGGTCCTTGCGCTGGACCAGCCACACCGCCGAGACCGCCGCCGGGTCGAGCAATGACCGGTAGACCACGCCGTCGATACGCATGCGCTGGTATGACGCCGGCAAGACCGAGACGCCCAGCCCCGCCGCCACCAGGCCGATGATGGTCATGGCTTCGCCCGCTTCCTGGGCGAAGTGCGGGCTGAAACCGGCGTCGCGGGCCAGCGTCAACAATTGGGCGTAGAGACCGCTGCCGTAGCTGCGGGGGAAAAACACGAACGGTTCCTCGGCCAGCGAAGCGAGAAACAGGCCTTCGTCACTGCCCTGGGCTAACGGGTGCTTGGAGCTGAGCACAGCCACCAAGGGTTCGCGGCTGAGTTCGATTTCGCTCAAGGCGTCGGGAAGCGGCAGCGGACGCATGATGCCCACGTCGATGGCCTCGTCGAGCAACGCATCGGCCACTTGGGTGCTGCTCATTTCCCGAAGGTTCAGGTGGACTGCGGGAAAGCGCTGGCGAAAGGTGAAAATCGCCTGGGGAATGGTGGAATTGAAGGGGGCTGAGGAGGTGAAGCCGATTTTCAGCTCGCCCAATTCCCCCAACTGGGCGCGGCGGGCTACGTCGGCAGCCTTGTCGACCTGGGCCAGGACCCGGCGCGCCTCTTCGAGAAACAGCCGTCCGGCCTCGCTCAGTTCGACGCGACGGTTGGTGCGCTCGAACAGGCGTGCACCAATCTCTTGCTCCAGCGCCTGGATCTGTTGGCTCAGTGGCGGCTGGGAGATCCCAAGCACCAAGGCGGCGCGGCCGAAGTGCAGCTCTTCGGCGACCGCGATGAAGTAACGCAAGTGACGCAGTTCCATGTGTACTTCCCAGCAAGTCGCAAAACGTCTTAAACAGGTCGAACAATATATTGGATAGAAACATTAGCCGGCTATATGCTTTTTTCATTGCCTGCCAGGCCGTGCTCCCCGAGGTCCATCGTGAAAACCGCTGTCGCTCCACTGGCCCATGAAATCCCGCCGCGTCCTCAGGATGATGCCGCTGCCGAGCTCAAGGACATCTATATCGAAAAAGGCACGCCGTTGTTCATGCGTACGGTGTTGGCCTTGTTCTGCGGCGGTTTTGCAACCTTCGCGCTGTTGTACTGCGTGCAACCGATGATGCCGCTGCTGTCGGCGGAGTTTTCCATCAACGCCGCCCAGAGCAGCTTGATCCTGTCGGTGGCGACCGGCCTGCTTGCCGTCGGCCTGTTGGTCACCGGTCCGATTTCCGACCGCATCGGCCGCAAATCAGTGATGGTCGCCGCGCTGTTCGCAGCGGCGCTGTGCACGATCGCCAGTGCGATGATGCCCACCTGGCAAGGCGTGCTGGTCTTGCGCGCCCTGGTGGGGTTGTCGTTAAGCGGATTGGCGGCGGTGGCGATGACCTACCTGAGCGAAGAAATCCATCCCAGGCACATCGGCCTGGCAATGGGGCTGTACATCGCCGGCAACGCCATCGGCGGCATGTGCGGGCGGCTGATCACCGGCGTATTGATCGACTTTGTCAGCTGGCATACCGCGATGCTGGTGATCGGTGGCCTGGCCCTGGTTGCGGCGGCGGTGTTCTGGCGGATCCTTCCCGAATCGCGCAACTTCCGCCCACGCTCGTTGCATCCACGCAGCCTGCTGGACGGTTTCACCCTGCACTTTCGCGACGCCGGGCTACCCCTGCTGTTTCTTGAAGCCTTCGTACTGATGGGGGCGTTCGTCACGCTGTTCAACTACATCGGCTACCGCCTGCTGGCCGCGCCTTACCATATGGACCAGGCATTTGTCGGGTTGCTGTCGGTCGTGTACCTGTCCGGCATCTACAGTTCGGCCAAGGTCGGGGCAATGGCTGACAAGCTCGGCCGGCGGAAAATGCTCTGGGCGACCATCGCGTTGATGCTGGCGGGCCTGCTGTTGACGCTGTTTACGCCGCTCTGGCTGGTGATCATCGGCATGCTGGTGTTCACCTTCGGTTTCTTCGGCGCGCACTCGGTGGCCAGCAGCTGGATCGGCCGCCGCGCCCTGAAGGCCAAGGGCCAGGCTTCGTCGTTGTACTTGTTCAGCTATTACGCCGGCTCGAGCATTGCCGGTACGGCGGGCGGGGTCGCGTGGCACCTGGGGGGATGGAACGGAACCGGGTTGTTCATCGGCGCACTGCTCTTGGTGGCATTGCTGGTAGCCGTGAAACTGGCGAAGCTGCCGCCGCTCCCCGGCAACGTTCAGGGCTAGCTTCACTGACGCAATACCACCTGCGCTCACTGAATGAGCACGCCTACAGATTTCTTGAATGTCATCCGCCGTAGCACCCTGCGGCCAGAAGACTCATGCCAGACCACTGCGCAAATATGCAATGCGACGAGCAGCGCCAGCGCCAGGCAGGACAGAATGTGGAGGGTCAACGCCAAGTCGTTCAGTCGCTCGTCATCCAGCGGCTGTGGGATCTGGATGAGCCCGAACAGGCTGATCGGCGTTGTCATCATCAGCACGCCGGTGGCCAGCACGACACTGGTGACCAAATAGATCACTGCATGTACCGCCAGCGCCAGGCTTTTATTGATGGACGATGCCGCAGCCCGGATTTCAAGGTTGGAGAAAAACAACCAGAGTCGCCAGGCAAACAACGGAATCAATACCGTTGTCAGTGAAACATTAAGCGATCCAACCCACTGTTTGATCGAAACGGGCACCGGAACATAGGCCACATAAAAACCGGATGCCAGCGTCCATAGAATAATGAAGGCCGATATCCAGTGCAGCAGTATCCGCGGCTTGGAATAGCTCGAAGGGCTTTTCTGCAGGCATTCGGGAAACAAGGGCAACGAAGAATCAAATCCAGGGATCGTGCTTCCCTTTAATGTTCTGGTTTTCATAAAATTTCAGACCACTCGTCAAGAAGAACGACAATCAAGTCGTTCTTGGAGTCGCGTAGATTGTTCTACGCGTCCTATCACGGGAGGCGAAACCTTACAGAGACGTTGACGTATTCTCTGTAGGAAAAATCTGCACTAGTTGAGGTATTTTCCTTGTTTGAACTTCTTTAGTTAAAAACAGAAATTCGTAAATCTTAAAAATTTTAATAAGAATTAAACACAACCGGCATAAAAAAACCTGCCCGGCACAAGTCCGGACAGGTTTCAGGATGCCGCGACATTACCCGTGATATTGCGCCGACAACTCATGCACCGCCCGCAGGAAAGCCCCAGCGTGTTCCGGGTCGACTTCCGGGGTGATCCCATGACCGAGATTGAACACGTGCCCGCTGCCCTTGCCATAACTGGCGAGGATGCGCCCGACTTCGGCACGGATGGCTTCTGGCTTGGCATACAGCACGGTCGGATCCATGTTGCCTTGCAGCGCGACTCTGTTACCGACGCGCTCGCGGGCATTGCCGATGTCACAGGTCCAGTCCAGGCCCAGGGCGTCCGCGCCGGCATCGGCGATGCTTTCCAGCCACAACCCGCCGTTCTTGGTGAACAGGATCACCGGGACTTTGCGACCTTCGTGTTCGCGAATCAGACCGCTGACGATCTTGCGCATGTAGGCCAGGGAAAACTCCTGGTACGCCGCCGCCGACAGGTTGCCGCCCCAGGTGTCGAAGATCTGCACCGCTTGCGCACCGGCCATGATCTGGCCGTTGAGATAGGACGTGACCGACTGCGCCAGCTTGTCCAGCAGCAAATGCATGGCCTGGGGATTGTCGTAGAGCATCGCCTTGGTCTTGCGGAAGTCTTTCGACGAGCCGCCTTCGACCATGTAGGTCGCAAGCGTCCACGGGCTGCCAGAGAAACCGATCAACGGGACGCGGCCGTTCAGTTCGCGGCGAATGGTGCTGACGGCGTCCATGACATAGCCGAGGTCTTTCTGCGGATCGGGAATCGGCAACGCCTCGATGTCGGCCAGGCTGCTGACGACTTTCCTGAAGCGCGGGCCTTCACCAGTCTCGAAGTACAAGCCCTGGCCCATGGCGTCAGGGATGGTGAGGATGTCGGAGAACAGGATCGCCGCGTCCAGCTGCGGGTAGCGGTCCAGCGGCTGCATCGTGACCTCACAGGCGAACTGCGGGTTCATGCACAGGCTCATGAAGTCGCCGGCCTTGGCGCGACTGGCGCGGTACTCCGGCAGATAGCGACCGGCCTGGCGCATCATCCACACCGGGGTGACGTCTACAGGTTGCTTGAGCAGGGCGCGAAGGAAACGGTCGTTCTTCAGGGCAGTCATGTCGGCATCCGGAAAAAAAGTGCGGGCATTTTCTCAGAGCGCGACGCAAAAGGCACGGCAAGAGCCGTGCCTTTTATCTATCGGGGCAATTTGTCGCGCTGCCAGGCAATTTTCGCAACACCACAAGACACCTGTGGGAGCGAGCTTGCTCGCGATGAGGGCGTCACATTCAACATGTTCGTCGACTGATCCACCGCTATCGCGAGCAAGCTCGCTCCCACATTCTGATCGCATTTCAACTATGGAAAGTGATCAGACCTGCAAGTAATCCAGAATCCCTTCCGCCGCATTGCGGCCTTCGAAGATCGCCGTCACCACCAGGTCCGAACCGCGGACCATGTCGCCACCGGCGAAGATCTTCGGATTGCTGGTCTGGTGCTTGTACTGGCCTTGTTCCGGGGCAACGACGCGGCCCTGGCTGTCGGTCTGGATGCTGAACTGCTCGAACCACGGCGCCGGGCTTGGACGAAAGCCGAAGGCGATGACCACGGCGTCGGCCGGGATGATCTCTTCGGAACCGGGGATCGGCTCGGGGCTGCGGCGGCCACGGGCATCCGGTTCGCCAAGACGGGTCTCGACTACCTTCACGCCTTCGACCTTGTCTTCCCCGACAATCGCAATCGGCTGGCGGTTGTAGAGGAATTTCACGCCCTCTTCCTTGGCGTTCTTCACCTCTTTGCGCGAGCCCGGCATGTTTGCTTCGTCACGACGATAGGCGCAGGTCACCGACTTGGCGCCCTGGCGAATCGAGGTGCGGTTGCAGTCCATCGCCGTGTCGCCACCACCGAGTACCACGACTTTCTTGCCTTTCATGTCGACGAAATCTTCCGGCGACTTTTCAAAGCCCAGGTTGCGGTTGACGTTGGCGATCAGGAAGTCCAGCGCGTCGTAGACGCCTGGCAGGTCCTCGCCGGCAAAGCCGCCCTTCATGTAGGTGTAGGTGCCCATGCCCATGAAGACCGCGTCGTATTCCTCAAGCAGTTGCTCCATGGTGACGTCCTTGCCCACCTCGGTGTTCAGGCGGAACTCGATACCCATGCCGGTGAACACTTCGCGACGATTGCTCAACACGCTCTTTTCCAGCTTGAACTCGGGAATGCCGAAGGTCAGCAGGCCACCGATTTCCGGGTTCTTGTCGAACACCACCGGGGTCACGCCACCGCGCACCAATACGTCGGCACAGCCCAGGCCCGCCGGACCGGCGCCGATGATCGCGACACGCTTGCCGGTCGGCTTGACCTTGGACATGTCCGGGCGCCAGCCCATGGCGAATGCGGTGTCGGTGATGTACTTCTCCACCGAACCGATGGTCACCGCGCCAAAACCGTCGTTGAGGGTGCAGGCACCCTCGCACAGGCGATCCTGCGGGCACACCCGGCCGCAGACTTCCGGCAAGGTGTTGGTCTGGTGGGACAGTTCGGCGGCCTGGAGGATGTTGCCCTCGGCCACCAGCTTCAGCCAGTTGGGAATGAAGTTGTGCACCGGGCACTTCCATTCGCAGTACGGGTTACCGCAGCCCAGGCAACGGTGAGCCTGGTCGGCCGACTGCTGGGGTTTGAAGGGCTCGTAGATTTCCACGAACTCTTTCTTGCGTTGACGCAACAGTTTCTTCTTCGGATCCTTGCGCCCGACATCGATGAACTGGAAGTCGTTATTCAGACGTTCAGCCATTGTTAAAACCTCATCAAACTCTTCAGGCGCATATCACTGCGGGTTGGCACGGGTGCTGGAAAGCAACGACTTCAGGTTGGCCGCTTTCGGCTTGACCAGCCAGAAACGACGTACGTAGTCATCGAGGTTCTCGGCGAGTTCACGACCCCACTCACTGTCGGTTTCCTCGACGTATTCGTTCAGCACGCGTTGCAGGTGGCTGCGGTAGGCTTCCATCGCCTCGCCGCTGATCCGCTGGATTTCCACCAGTTCGTGGTTGACCCGGTCGACGAAGCTGTTGTCCTGGTCGAGCACATAGGCGAAACCGCCGGTCATGCCTGAGCCGAAGTTGTAACCGGTCTTGCCCAGTACGCAGACGAAACCACCGGTCATGTACTCGCAGCAGTGATCGCCGGTGCCTTCCACCACGGTGTGGGCGCCGGAGTTACGTACGGCGAAACGCTCACCCGCGGTGCCGGCGGCGAACAGCTTGCCGCCCGTGGCGCCGTAGAGGCAGGTGTTGCCGATGATCGCACTGTCCTGGGTCCGGTAGACACTGCCCTTGGGCGGAACGATGACCAGTTTGCCGCCGGTCATGCCCTTGCCCACGTAGTCGTTCGCGTCACCTTCCAGGTACATGTTCAGGCCGCCTGCGTTCCAGACGCCGAAGCTTTGCCCGGCCGTGCCCTTGAAGCGGAACGTGATCGGCGCGTGAGCCATGCCCTGGTTGCCGTGCTTGCGGGCGATCTCGCCGGAAATCCGCGCGCCGATGGAGCGGTCGCAGTTGCAGATATTCAGCTCGAACTGAGCACCGCTCAGGTCATTGATCGCCGAAGCGGCCATGTCGACCATCTTCTCGGCCAGCTCGCCCTTGTCGAACGGCGGGTTGCGATCGACCTGGCAGAATTGTGGCTTGTCCGCCGGGATCAGGTCGCTGCCCAGCAACGGGGTCAGGTCCAGGTGATGCTGCTTGGCGGTCTGGCCTTCGAGCACCTCGAGCAGATCGGTGCGGCCGATCAGCTCTTCCAGCGAGCGTACGCCCAGCTTGGCCAGCCACTCACGGGTCTCTTCGGCCACGTAGGTGAAGAAGTTCACCACCATGTCGACGGTGCCGATGTAGTGGTCCTTGCGCAACTTCTCGTTCTGGGTCGCCACGCCGGTGGCGCAGTTGTTCAGATGGCAGATGCGCAGGTATTTGCAGCCCAGCGCGATCATCGGCGCGGTACCGAAGCCGAAGCTCTCGGCACCGAGAATGGCGGCCTTGATCACGTCGAGGCCGGTCTTCAGGCCCCCGTCGGTCTGCACCCGCACCTTGCCGCGCAGGTCGTTGCCGCGCAGGGTCTGGTGGGTTTCGGCCAGGCCCAGTTCCCACGGCGCGCCAGCGTACTTGATCGAGGTCAGCGGCGAGGCACCGGTGCCGCCGTCGTAGCCGGAGATGGTGATCAGGTCGGCATAGGCTTTCGCCACGCCGGCGGCAATCGTGCCGACGCCGGCTTCCGCCACCAGCTTCACCGAGACCAGGGCCTTCGGGTTCACCTGCTTGAGGTCGAAGATCAGTTGCGATAAGTCTTCGATCGAGTAGATGTCGTGGTGCGGCGGCGGCGAAATCAGCGTCACGCCGGGCACCGCGTAGCGCAGCTTGGCGATCAGGCCGTTGACCTTGCCGCCAGGCAACTGGCCGCCTTCGCCGGGCTTGGCGCCCTGGGCAACCTTGATCTGCAGCACTTCAGCGTTGACCAGGTATTCCGGGGTCACACCGAAGCGGCCGGTGGCCACCTGCTTGATTTTCGAACTCTTGATGGTGCCGTAGCGCGCCGGGTCTTCGCCGCCTTCGCCGGAGTTTGAACGCGCACCGAGGCGGTTCATGGCTTCGGCCAGGGCTTCGTGGGCTTCCGGAGACAAGGCGCCCAAGGAGATGCCGGCGGAGTCGAAACGCTTGAGTACCGACTCCAGCGGCTCCACTTCGCTGATATCCAGCGGCGTGTCGAGGGTCTTGACCTTGAGCAGGTCGCGGATCATCGACACCGGGCGGTTATCCACCAGCGCCGTGTACTCCTTGAACTTGCCGTAGTCGCCCTGTTGCACGGCGGCTTGCAGGGTGTTGACCACGTCCGGGTTGTAGGCGTGGTATTCGCCACCGTGGACGAACTTCAGCAGACCGCCCTGCTGGATCGGCTTGCGCGGGCTCCAGGCTTCGGCGGCCAGGGCTTTCTGCTCGGCTTCGATGTCGACGAAACGGGTGCCCTTGATGCGACTCGGGACACCACGGAAGCTCAGCTCGCAGACTTCTTCGGACAGACCGATGGCCTCGAACAACTGCGCGCCACGGTACGAGGCGATAGTCGAGATACCCATCTTCGAGAGGATCTTGAGCAGCCCCTTGGTGATGCCTTTGCGGTAGTTCTTGAACACCTCGTAGAGGTCGCCCAGCACTTCACCGGTACGGATCAGGTCGCCCAGCACTTCGTAGGCGAGGAACGGGTACACCGCCGAGGCGCCAAAGCCGATCAGCACCGCAAAGTGATGCGGGTCGCGAGCCGTGGCGGTTTCCACGAGGATGTTGGAATCGCAGCGCAGGCCTTTTTCGGTCAGGCGATGGTGCACCGCGCCGGTGGCCAGCGAGGCGTGGATCGGCAGCTTGCCGGGCGCGATATGACGGTCGGTCAGAACGATCTGGGTACGTCCGGCACGCGCGGCTTCTTCGGCCTGATCGGCAACGTTGCGGATCGCCGCTTCCAGGCCGACGCTTTCGTCGTAGTTCAGGTCGATGACCTGGCGTTCGAAGCCGGGACGATCAAGGTTGGTCAGCGAGCGCCACTTGGCCGGAGAAATGACCGGCGAGCTGAGGATCACCCGCGAAGCGTGTTCCGGCGACTCCTGGAAAATGTTGCGCTCGGCACCGAGGCAGATTTCCAGGGACATCACGATCGCTTCGCGCAGCGGGTCGATCGGCGGGTTGGTTACCTGGGCGAACTGCTGGCGGAAATAGTCATATGGCGTGCGCACGCGCTGGGACAGCACGGCCATCGGCGTGTCATCGCCCATGGAGCCGACCGCTTCGTAGCCCTGCTCGCCCAGCGGACGCAACACCTGGTCACGCTCTTCGAACGTCACCTGGTACATCTTCATGTACTGCTTGAGCTGGTCGACGTCGTAGAAAGCCGAGCCGTGGTCGTTGTCTTCCATGGTCGCCTGGATGCGCAAGGCATTCTTGCGCAGCCATTGCTTGTACGGATGACGGGACTTGAGACGGTTGTCGATCGCGTCGGTGTCGAGGATCTGCCCGGTCTCGGTGTCCACGGCGAAAATCTGCCCAGGGCCCACGCGGCCTTTGGCGATGACGTCTTCGGGCTGGTAGTTCCACACGCCGATTTCCGACGCCAGGGTGATGAAACCATTGGTGGTGGTGACCCAGCGCGCCGGACGCAGACCGTTACGGTCGAGCAGGCATACCGCGTAGCGACCGTCGGTCATGACGATACCGGCCGGGCCGTCCCACGGCTCCATGTGCATGGAGTTGTATTCGTAGAAGGCACGGAGGTCCGGGTCCATGGTTTCGACGTTCTGCCAGGCTGGCGGAACAAGCATGCGCACGCCACGGAACAGGTCGATGCCGCCGGTCACCATCAGTTCGAGCATGTTGTCCATGCTCGAGGAGTCAGAGCCCACACGGTTGACCAGCGGGCCGAGCTCTTCGAGGTCCGGCATCAGGTCATTGGCGAACTTGGTGCGACGGGCCAGGGCCCAGTTGCGGTTGCCGGTGATGGTGTTGATCTCGCCGTTGTGCGCGAGGAAACGGAAGGGCTGGGCCAGCGGCCATTTCGGCAGGGTGTTGGTGGAGAAGCGCTGGTGGAATACGCAGATCGCGGTTTTCAGGCGCTCATCGCTCAGGTCCGGATAAAAGGCGGTGAGGTCCGCCGGCATCATCAGGCCTTTGTAAATGATGGTCTTGTGGGAAAAGCTGCAGATGTAGTGGTCGGTGTCAGCGGCGTTGGCCACGGACGAACGACGACGGGAGCTGAACAGCTTGATCGACATTTCCTGGTCGCTCAAGCCTTCACCGGCAATGAACACTTGCTCGATCAACGGCAGGCGCTCAAGGGCCAGGCGGCCGAGGACGCTGGTGTCGATCGGCACTTGGCGCCAGCCGACCAGTTGCAGGCCGGCGGCGAGGATCTCGCGGTTCATGTTCTCGCGAGCGGCTTGTGCCTTTACCGGGTCCTGGTTGAAAAACACCATGCCCACGGCGTATTGCTTGGGCAGGGTCACGCCAAACGTTTCCTGGGCGATGGCACGCAGGAACTCGTCAGGCTTTTGAATCAGCAAGCCACAGCCGTCGCCGGTCTTCCCGTCGGCGTTGATCCCACCACGGTGGGTCATGCAGGTCAGGGCCTCAATGGCCGTTTGCAAAAGGGTATGACTGGGCTCGCCCTGCATATGGGCTATCAGGCCGAAACCGCAGTTATCCTTGAATTCATCTGGTTGGTACAGACCTGCTTTCATAGACACTTTCTCACCAGGCTGCCTCTTAGCGAGGCAAATTTCTTTTCAATTCAGCCAGTTGCGTGCCGCGCCGAACGTACGCCAGCTTTGCGGGGGCAAAAGGGAGGTCATTGTACACACCGACACAGAGGCTCACAAATTTGACGACGAACTGTCGCAAATCCATGTCGCATTTGTGAAAGGTTTAAAGCTATATGCTGTGCTAGTCAAAACTTTTTTGGGTTCGACCGCTACGACTCAAACACTACTGTGACGCAGACACCACAAGGCGCGCGGCCTGAAAGGTCGCCCGCCCTTGCGGAAATTTTGAGGTTGCCGGGAGAGGCGGCCTGGGTAAGGCCGCCGAATCATCAGCGAGTTGCTGCCAGTTCCTGTTGGACGCTGGCGACAGTGCGAGGCCAAGGTTTACCAGCCTGAACCTTCGCTGGCAAGGCCTTGATGGCGGAAACGGCTGCGTCACGATTGGCAAAGCTGCCGTAGGTGATGACATAAAGCGGCTTGCCGTTGAGCACTTTCTTGAAATAACGGTACTCGCCGCCCTGCTCCTTGACGAAGTTCTGCGCAGTGGCTTCGGAGCTGGTGCCGAGGATCTGCACCACGTAGTTGCCCGGTGCCTGACCTGCGTACCAGCTACCGCCCGTGGCTTTGGCCGGGGTGGCGGCAGGCTTGGCCGCAGGCGCCGGTGCTGGCTTGGCCGCTGGGGCGGCCGGGGTCGGGGCCGGCTTGGCGGTGGCGACCTGGGTAGGCGCAGGGGTCGGTTTGGCAGCCGGGGCAGGTGTCGGCGTCGGTGTCGGACCGGCCGGCACGCCCGCAGGTGGTGCGGTGGTGGTCACGGTTGGCGGTACGTCGCTGCTGTCATCGATCGGCGGCGGCGCGCCATCGTCGCCTTCGGTGATGCCCCCCGCGGCTTCTGCCAGAGGACCGCGCATGACCGGTTGCGACTGGCCGACCAGCGGCAGCGGCATCGGCTGGGTATTGCCGGCGAACTCCACCGCCGGCGCACCGCCGTTGGCTTGCGGAGTGCCCTGGCCGAGAGGCAGCTGTGCCTGTTCGTTGGCAGGTGCGCCGGTGGTCGGTGCCTTGTTGCGACCTGGCATCAGCCAGGCGGCGGCCACCGCAACCACGACAACGGCGGAAATCGCCAATACGTGTTTCTTCGGCATGTTGAACCCCATACTTGGACGCTTCACCGCTGAGCGGCTGGCGATCATGATTTCGATCAGAGCATCTCGGGCCACCTGGTTGATGTTGCCAGGCCAGCCGTCCGAGCTTTCGTGAATCTCAGAGATCTGATCCGCGGTGAAAAGTTCGATACCCCGGCCAGCCCCCTCCAGCCGCTGGGCCAGGTATTCACGGGTTTCTTCCTCGGTGTAGGGCGCGAGTTCGATAACGTGGAAACGCTCTTCCTCGAGCTCCAACTGGTCCAGCTCGGCGATCAGTGACGACTCACCGAACAGGAACACATGAGGACGGCCTTCCGGCGCGCCGGCAGCCAGGGCCAGCAGTGCCTCCAGGGCCGATTCGTCGAGTTGTTCGGCATCGTCCACCAGCAGGTAGACTTCCTGTCCGGTGAGCGCCAATTGTACGATCTGGTCGAGAATCGCGCCGATTTCCGCCTGGGCGACATTCAGAGCCTGGGCCACCTGGCGCAGCACACCCGCGGCATCACCCGCACCACGGGCCGATACCACCACGCTTTGCACCGACTGCTTGTTGGTACTGGCCACCAGGGCCTGGCGCAGCAAGGTCTTGCCACTGCCCTGGGGGCCGGTGACCACCAGCAGCAATTGGCTGTAGCGGGCCAGATGGTGCAACTGGCCCAGCACTGGCTTGCGTTGAGCAGGGAAAAACTTGAAGCCCGGGACCCGTGGAGCGAAAGGGTCATGACTCAATTGGAAATGGCCGAGGAACGCCTCGTCGGCATGCAGACTAGTCATCGGAATCTTATTAACCTTTAAGCTGAGCCAGGGCGCGGTAATCCGCTCCCAGCGTGGCCTGTAGAACCTCTTTCGGATAATCGTCGGTCACTACCGCTTCGCCCATGCGGCGCAGCAGCACCAGACGCAGACGACCGTCGATCACTTTTTTGTCGATTGCCATGTGTTCAAGAAAATCCGCCTCGGTCATTTCTTCCGGCGGAACCACCGGCAACCCGGCACGTTGAAACAGGCGAATACCACGATCGCGCTCCTGCTGGCTGATCCAACCCAGGCGCGCGGACATTTCCAGGGCCATGACCGTCCCTGCGGCAACGGCCTCACCGTGCAGCCAGACGCCATAGCCCATATGGGTTTCGATGGCATGACCGAAGGTATGGCCGAGGTTGAGCGTGGCCCGCACACCCGATTCGCGCTCATCGGCGCCGACGACGGCAGCCTTGGCTGCGCAAGAGCGCTCGATCGCGTAAGTCAGGGCCTGTTGATCCAGCGCACGCAGGCGGTCGACGTTTTCTTCGAGCCAGCCGAGGAACGGCTCGTCGCAGATCAGCCCGTACTTGATCACTTCAGCCAGGCCTGCGGACAGTTCACGGGCCGGCAACGTCTTGAGGGAGGCGGTGTCGATGAGCACCACGTTGGGCTGATAGAACGCGCCCACCATGTTCTTGCCCAGCGGATGGTTGATGCCGGTCTTTCCGCCCACGGACGAATCGACCTGCGATAGCAGCGTGGTAGGAATCTGGATGAAATCCACACCGCGTTGATAGCACGCCGCAGCGAACCCGGCCATGTCGCCGATCACGCCGCCGCCCAGGGCGATCACCGTGGTGCGACGATCATGACGTGCAGTCAGCAGACCGTCGAAGATCAATTGCAGGGTTTCCCAGTTCTTGAACGCTTCACCGTCGGGCAGTACGACGGAAATGACGGAAAAAGCCGACAGGCTGCGAGTCAGGCGTTCCAGGTACAAAGGAGCGACGGTTTCGTTGGTGATGATCGCGACTTGCCGTCCGGCGATATGCGGCGCCAGCAGTTCGGGCTGGTCGAGCAAGCCTTCGCCAATATGAATCGGGTAGCTGCGCTCGCCCAGGTCGACCTTAAGTGTCTGCATGTGTCCCCACAGTGAAGATGAAATCAGGCATCCCTACCTGCAATTAACGAAGTCCACGGTGTCTCAGTTAATGGCCATCCGCCACAACCCAGTCGAGCCAAAACGGGACGTCGAGGATAGCGCATTTCGCTCGGCGCATTAACGGGGTGGCAGTTGCTGAAGGCGATCGAGAATTTCCAGCACCACCATCCGTGGCGGCCGTTCATCGGTTTCGATGACCAGGTCGGCGATTTCCCGATACAGCGGATCACGCAATTCGAGCAGGTCCCGCAGCGTCTTGGCCGGGTCGGCGGTGCGCAACAGCGGCCGGTTGCGATCACGGGCGGTGCGACCCACCTGCTGTTCGACTGAAGCGTGCAGGTAGACCACCCGTCCGCCGGCATGCAGCGCCCGACGATTGGCCTCGCGCATGACCGCGCCGCCACCGGTCGCCAGCACCACGCCTTCGAAACCGCACAGCTCGGCAATCATCGCCTGCTCGCGGTCGCGAAAGCCCGGTTCGCCTTCCTTATCGAAGATCCATGGGATATTGGCGCCCGTGCGCAATTCAATTTCCTTGTCGGAATCTTTGAATGGCAGGCGCAGCTCTTTGGCCAGCAAACGACCGATGGTGCTTTTTCCAGCCCCCATCGGTCCAACAAGAATCAAATTTCGCACAGAATCAACGACTCACAGCAATCGCCTGGTTGTTCATGATACGCGGAGTGAGAAATACCAGCAGCTCGGATTTTTTCTCCGAAACCACATCACGCCGGAAAAGGCGGCCAAGATACGGCACATCGCCAAGAAATGGCACCTTATCTACAACCTTGCTCTGAGTATTTGAGAAAACGCCCCCAATCACAATGGTCTCGCCGTCGTTGACCAGCACCTTGGCGTTGACCTCGTTTTTCTTGATCGGCGGTACATCCTGGACCTTGTTCAGGTAGTCCGGCTCATCCTTGGTGACCTTGACCTCCATGATGATGCGGTTGTCCGGGGTTATCTGCGGCGTGACCTCAAGCGACAACGAGGCCTCCTTGAACGACACCGAGGTGGCGCCGCTGGAGCTGGCCTCCTGGTAGGGAATCTCCGTGCCCTTGAGGATTTTTGCCGTCTCCTTGTCGGAGGTCACCACCTTGGGCTGTGAGACGATTTCACCGTTGCCGGTTTTCTCCATGGCCGTCAGCTCAAGGTCGAGCAGGACGTTGTCGGTGATGAACGCGATACCGATCCCCGAGGTATTGCCAGAGGCGCCGAGGTCGACGAATGGCTGGTTGGTGCTGGTGCTGCCCGGCGTACCAATGGTGGTGGAATCACCGGTGGTCACCCCGGAAGAGTTCCAGTTGCCCTTGTTCTGTATCGAGCCCCCCCAGCGCACGCCCAGGCTTTTGTCGTAGTCGACGTTGGCCTCGACGATACGCGCCTCGATCATCACCTGGCGCACCGGGATATCCAGCTGCGCCACGATCCGGCGCAGTTCGTCGAGCCGGTCCTGGGTCTGGTAGGCGATGATGTTGTTGGTCCGCTCGTCGACCGTGATCGTGCCGCGCTCATCGGCCTTGGCCTCGGCACTGGTCACCGACTGGAAGAGCTTGGCGATGTCCGCCGCCTTCGCGTAGTTGACCTGCAGCAGTTCGCGGCGCAACGGGGCGAGGTCGGCAATCTGCTTTTGCGATTCCAGCTCCTGGCGTTCGCGGGCGGCGATCTCGTCAGCCGGTGCCACCAGCAGCACGTTACCTACTTTGCGCTTGTCGAGCCCCTTGGTCTTGAGCACCAGGTCCAGCGCCTGATCCCACGGCACGTTCTGCAACCGCAGGGTGATACCGCCCTGCACCGTATCGCTGGCCACCAGGTTGAGGTTGGTGAAATCGGCAATCAGCTGCAGTACCGAACGCACCTCGATGTCCTGGAAGTTCAGGGACAGTTTTTCGCCGTTATAGGCGGCTCGATCGGTATCGCGTTTTTGCAGGTCCTCGACGGTCATCGGCCGGACACTGACGGTCAGCTTGTTGTCGGTCTGGTAGGTCGAGTAATCGAAGGTTCCGCTGGGCTCGATGCTGATGGTGGCGCGATCGGAGGCGGCGCTGGCGTTGATGAACTGCACCGGGGTGGCGAAATCCTTGACGTCCAGGCGCACCCTCAGCGGCTCGGGCAACTGGGTCCTGGCGAAATCGAGGATGATCTTGCCTTCGCGCTCCTGGATGTCCGGGGCGATGGACGGATCGGACAAATCGATCACCACATTGCCTTCACCCTGGGTCCCGCGCTGGAAATCCACCCCGCGAATGGCTTTGCCCGCCGGGGCGCGAGCCCTGGCAGACACAGGGACGGTGGTCGCCGGGCGAGCGGGTTGGGCCGGGCTTCTCGATGTCGCGCCCTTGCCAACCACCACGAACAGATTGTTGCCCTCCACCCGCGTGTCATAGGGCGCCAGTTGCGTAAGGCCGATGATCAACCGGGTACGATCCCCCGCCTCGACCACGGTGGCGCTGCGGGCATTGCCACTGCCCAGGTCGCGGCTCTTGCTGGCCAGTTGGCTGGTCACCCCCTGCAGATCCAGCGCGATGCGGGCCGGTTGCTCGGTGGTATAACCACGGGGCTTGGGCGGCGGCCCGTCGAAAGTCAGCTTCAACTCGATCCGGTCCCCCGGTAACGCCGCGACATCCAGCGCTTTCAGGCTGGCGCCATGAACCACCGGCGACAACAACGCTATCCATAGCGAAATACCGAGGGCTGAAAAAATCCTGTTCATTGTTGGAGTTCCACTATTGAGTGCTCTTTCAAGGGAATGGTCCGCGGCCGCTCCAGCCAGGCGCCCTGGCCATCGGGAACGATTTCGACCACTTCAACCTGGGTGGCGCTGATAGCGATGATCCGCCCGTCGTTACGCCCCAGGTAATCTCCGACCTTCAGCCGGTGTACCCCACCAGCGCCACGCAACAGCGCAAAAGAGCCGCTGGCATTGGAGATCGTACCGACCATCTCGAATTGCTCGATGTTGAAGCCTTCCAGGTATTGCTTGACTCGGTTCGGGTCGGGGCGGACGTTGCGCGAGCCCTGCTGTCGACCAGCCTGATCGACTGGAACCTGCCGGGAAAAAGGGCTGCGCAAGTTGGCCGCGCTGTAGGTAAAGGTTTCGTGAGGCCTGAAGGTCGGCATTGGCTCGATCTTGCCGGGCGGGCGCAGGCGCATCTCGTTCATGTAGGCATCCAGGTCACTGAAACCGTTGTCGTTGTTGCACCCGGCCAGCGCAACCAGCCCGACCAGCAGACCCAGGCGGCAGACCGGCGTCATGGCTGCGCCTCCTGCTCGTTGTACCGGTAGGTCTTGGCCTGGATGTTCATGCGCAGCTTCGTCCCCGCCTCCGGCTCCATCGGCGCGATCTCGAAATCGTGCAGGGTGACGATCCGGGGCAACCCGGCTACGCCGCTGACGAAGGTCGCCAGGTCATGGTAGCCGCCGGTCACAGTGATCTGGATCGGCAACTCGATGTAGAACGGCTGGGTGACCTCCGGCAGCAACTTGATCTCCTCGAACTCCAGGCCGCTGCCCAGGCCGGTGCGGGTGATGTCCTCCAGCAGGCCCGGCACTTCAGTGTCACTGGGCAATTGCCGCAACAGCACGCCAAAGGAAGTTTCCATCTGCTTCATCTGCTCGGTATAGCGCTCCAGGTTCGCCGCCATGTGCGCCTTGCCGGCGAATTGCGCCTTGAGGGTGTTCTCCTCCTCACGGACCTGCTGCAGCTGGTTTTCCAGGTCACTGAGGGCAAAGTTGTAGCCCAGGCCGAGCACCAGGATCACTAGCATGATGCCGGCCAGCCACTTGACCGGCGTCGGCCATGAACCGACATTGTTGGTGTCCAGGTCACTGAGATCGATCTTGCGCAGCGCGTCGAACCACTCTGCCGGCTTCATTGGGCGTCCTCCGCATCGGCCGGACGGGTCTGGCGAACCGTCAGCTGGAAGACATTGGCCTGGTCGAGCTGGCCCGCCGTGGTGGCCTTGACCTCCGTCAGGCTGGGCGCATCGAACAGCTCCGACGAGTCGAGGTTGCGCATCAGGTCCGAGACCCGGTTGTTTGACGCCGCGGCCCCTTTGATGGAGAGCGTGCCCTCTTCCATTTTCACTTCAGTGAAAAACACCCCATCCGGCAGGGTCCGCGCCAGTTGATCGAAAATGCGCGCACTGACCGGCCGGTTGCCCTGCAAGTCCTGGATGATCCGCATGCGCTCCAACAGTTGCTGACGCCGAGCCTTCAGCTCGCTGATCTGCTTGATGCGCTCGTCCAGCACGGCGATTTCCCCGGTCAGATGGGCGTTGCGCGCCATTTGGTAGTCAATCTCGTTGCTCAGGTACTGTGCCGCCAGCAGCGTCAGCCCCACCGCACCGACCAGCGCCCCCACCAATGCCAGCAAAAAGCGCTTGCGCCGCTCTTCGCGCAGTTCTTCGCGCCAGGGAAGCAGGTTGATCCGAGCCATCAGTCGAAACTCCTGAGGGCCAGCCCGCAGGCAATCATCAGGGCTGGCGCATCACTGGCCAGGGCACCGGCATTGACCTTGCTGCTCAAGGCCATGTTGGTAAACGGGTTGGCCACCTGGGTAGGTGTGCCCAGGCGCTGCTCGATCAAACGGTCGAGGCCTGCGACCGAGGCCGTCCCTCCCGCCAGCAGGATATGGTCCACTGCGCTGTACTGACCTGAAGCGAAGAAAAACTGCAGGGAACGCGACACTTGCTGCACCAGCGCTTCGCGAAACGGTTGCAGCACTTCGCCGAGATAGTCGTCCGGCAGGCCGCCCTGCTTTTTTGCCACGCCGGCCTGCTCCGGCGTCAGGCCATAACGGCGCTGGATTTCCTCGGTAAGCTGGCGCCCACCGAACAACTGCTCGCGGGTATAAATGATGCGCCCGTTGTGCAACACGCTGAGCGTGGTCATCGTGGCTCCGATGTCGATCACCGCCACGGTCAGGCGCTCCTGGGATGCCGCCAGCTGAGTGGCGAGCAGGCCGAACGCACGCTCCAGCGCGTACGCTTCCACATCGACCACCCGGGCCGTCAGCCCGGCAAGCGCCAGCGCCGCCTCGCGCACCTCGACATTCTCTTTGCGACAAGCCGCCAACAGCACCTCGACACGCTCGGCGCTGCGAGGCGATACGCCGACCACCTCGAAATCGATCGCCACTTCGTCCAGTGGATAAGGAATGTACTGGTCGGCCTCGATCTTGAGCTGGTTCTCCATGTCGTCATCGGACAGCCCGGCGTCCATCTCGATGGTCTTGGTGATCACCGCCGACCCCGCCACGGCCACCGCCACGTTGCGCAAGGGTGTCCTGGCCTTGGCCAGCACTCGTGAGAGCGCCTGGCCCACTCCTTCCAGCTCGGCGATGTTCTTTTCCACCACGGCATTGGCTGGCAACGGCTCGACAGCGTAGGACTCGACACGCAGACGATCGCCCTGACGGCTCAATTCGAGCAGCTTCACCGACGTCGAGCTGATGTCGATCCCCAAAAGTGTGTGGGCTTTTTTATTGAAGAGTCGTAGCACTACCAATTCCCTATGACTATCCGTGAGTTACGGACTCTCTAATATGAATTGCGTTCAATCCCCCCGGTCCGACGGACGTCCGGATGGCGTTTCCGACGAAAAAAAATGCTTATAATGCCCAGCGTTTTTTTTCGCTTTGTTGCTGGCATGGGTCCTTCCCTGAACCTGGCGCCTTTTTCATTCTTTGCCTGGATATCCAAAAGCCTTGATTCGTCTGCTGAAATTTTTCGGATGGTCCATCGTCGCGGTTTTCTGCGGACTGCTCCTGGGTCTGAGTGGTGCCTTTCTTTACCTTAGTCCGGGATTGCCGTCCGTGGAGGCGCTGAGAAGTATTCAGTTGCAGATTCCTCTGCGGGTATACAGCAGCGACAATAAATTGATCGCCGAATTTGGCGAAATGCGCCGCACGCCGATCCGTTTCGCCGACATTCCGCCCAATTTCATCAATGCGTTACTAAGTGCTGAAGACGACAACTTCGCCAACCACTATGGCGTCGATCCGGGCAGTCTGATGCGCGCCGCCAGCCAACTGGTCAAGAGTGGCCACATCCAGTCCGGCGGCAGCACCATCACCATGCAGGTCGCCAAGAATTTCTTCCTGACCAGCGAACGCAGCTTCTCGCGCAAGACCACCGAGATCCTCCTGGCCCTGCAGATCGAGCGGCAACTGACCAAGGATGAAATTCTCGAGCTGTACGTGAACAAGATCTACCTGGGCAACCGCGCCTATGGCATCGAGGCGGCGGCGCAGGTGTATTACGGCAAGTCGATCCGCGACGTGAGCCTGGCGCAGATGGCAATGATCGCCGGCCTGCCCAAGGCACCGTCACGTTTCAACCCGCTGGCCAACCCGGCACGCAGCAAGGAGCGTCGCGACTGGATCCTGGGGCGCATGTACAAGCTCGGCAAGATCAGCGAAGCCGACTACACCGCCGCGATCAACGAGCCCTTGAACGCCAGCTATCACGTGCCGACGCCGGAAGTGAATGCCCCGTACATCGCCGAAATGGCCCGGGCCGAGATGGTCGGGCGCTATGGCAGCGACGCCTATACCGAAGGTTTCCGGGTCACCACCACGGTGCCGAGCAACCTGCAGGAAATGGCCAATACCGCGCTCCACGAAGGCCTGATGACCTACGACCAGCGCCACGGCTACCGTGGGCCGGAATCGCGCCTGCCAGGCAAGACCAAGGAAGCCTGGGCCCTGGAGCTGACCAAGCAGCGCACCATCAGCAGCCTGGAGCCGGCGATCGTCACTCAGGTGGACAAGGACGGCATCAAGGTCCTGACCCGCAATGGCGAGTCCGAAGAGCACGTGGCCTGGGACACCATGAAATGGGCCCGTCCGTTCCTCAATACCAACAGCATGGGCGCCAACCCGCGGCAGCCGTCGGACGTCGCTCAGGTCGGCGACCTGATCCGCGTACAGCGCCAGCCGGACAACTCCCTCAAGTTCAGTCAGATACCTGCCGCCCAAGGCGCGCTGGTGTCGCTGGACCCGCAGAATGGCGCGATCCGCTCGCTGGTGGGTGGTTTCGCCTTCGAGCAGAGCAATTACAACCGCGCCTTGCAGGCCAAGCGTCAACCGGGCTCGAGCTTCAAGCCGTTCGTCTACAGCGCTGCGCTGGATAACGGCTACACCGCCGCCAGCCTGGTCAACGATGCGCCGATCGTGTTTGTCGACGAGTACCTCGACAAGGTCTGGCGACCGAAGAACGACACCAATACCTTCCTCGGCCCGATTCGCCTGCGCGAAGCGCTGTACAAGTCCCGCAACCTTGTCTCGATCCGCCTGCTGCAAGCGCTGGGCGTGGACCGCACCATCGACTACATCAGCAAGTTCGGCTTCAACAAGCAGGACCTGCCGCGCAACCTGTCCCTGGCACTGGGCACCGCGACGCTGACGCCCATGGAAATCGCCACGGGTTGGAGCACCTTTGCCAACGGCGGCTACAAGATCACTCCGTACATCATCGACAGGATCGAAAGCCGCAACGGCGAAACGCTGTTTGTCGCCAACCCGCCACGAGTACCGACAGGCGAGCAGGCCAGCGACGGCGTCGCCGCCCCCGCCGCCGAGACCTTCACGGTCAACGCAACTGGCGGCGAAGCCACCACCGCCCCTGGCGTACCGCAAGCGCCGGCAATCGCCGAACGCATCGTTGACGGCCGTACCACCTACATCCTCAACAGCATGCTGCAGGATGTGATCAAGCTCGGCACCGGCCGGCGCGCCCTGGCACTGGGTCGCACCGACCTGGCCGGCAAGACCGGTACCACCAACGAATCGAAGGATGCGTGGTTCTCGGGCTACAACGGCGATTACGTGACCACCGTCTGGACCGGTTTCGACCAGCCCGAAAGCCTGGGTCGCCGCGAATTCGGCGGTACCGTGGCACTGCCGATCTGGATGACCTACATGGGCGCCGCCCTCAAGGACCGACCACCCCACACCCAGCCGGAACCGGAAGGCATCCTCAGCCTGCGGGTCGACCCGGCCAGCGGTCGCGCCGCCACCCCAGGCACGCCTGGCGCGTACTTCGAGCTGTTCAAGAGCGAAGACACGCCGCCGTCGGCCAATGAGCTGGGCAACGGTGTAGCGCCGGGCAGCCCGCTGCCGGCGGATGAGGCAGCGCCGATCGATCTGTTCTGACCGGACGCCACCGAAAAGCCCCGCCTTCGAGAGAAGCGCGGGGCTTTTTGATGTATCAGGTATTCTGAGACATTGAATCGACTGCACGTCCGCCTTCGCGAGCAGGCTCGCTCCCACAGGGATTGCATTCCAATGTGGGAGCGAGCCTGCTCGCGAAGAGGCCCTCGAATCTCACACCAAACCAAACTGACAAAAAAAGCCCCGGCTCACACGAGCCGGGGCTTTTTGTTGAAGCGCTACAACGGCTTAGCCGTTGAACACGTCATCCACGCTCTTGAGCGGGTAGTTCTTCGGATATGGCAGGGTGGCCACGCCAGTCTCGATCGCGGCCTTGGCCACGGCGTCGGAGATCAGGGTGATCAGGCGCGCATCCATTGGCTTCGGAATGATGTACTCACGACCGAATTCCAGCTTGATGCCGCCATAGGCGTCACACACATCCTGAGGCACCGGCAGCTTGGCCAGTTCGCGCAGGGCGTTGGCGGCGGCGACTTTCATTTCTTCGTTGATGCGCTTGGCGCGAACGTCCAGGGCACCACGGAAGATGAACGGGAAGCCCAGGACGTTGTTGACCTGGTTCGGATAGTCCGAGCGGCCGGTGGCCATGATCACGTCGCTGCGGGTGGCGTGAGCCAGTTCCGGGGAGATTTCCGGGTCCGGGTTCGAGCAGGCGAACACGATCGGGTTCGGCGCCATGCGCAGCAGGTTTTCCGGGCTCAGCAGGTTCGGACCCGACAGGCCGACGAAAACGTCTGCACCGTCCAGCGCATCCGCCAGGGAGCGCTTGTCGGTCGCGTGGGCAAACACGGCCTTGTACTGGTTCAGGTCGTCACGGCCGGAGTGGATCACGCCGGTACGGTCAACCATGAAGATGTTTTCAATCCTGGCGCCCATGCTCACCAGCAACTTCATGCAGGAGATGGCCGCGGCACCCGCGCCCAGGCAGACGATCTTGGCTTCCGGCAGGGTCTTGCCGGCGATTTCCAGGGCATTGATCATGCCGGCTGCGGTCACGATCGCGGTGCCGTGCTGGTCATCGTGGAAAACCGGAATGTCGCACTGTTCGATCAGGGCGCGCTCGATCTCGAAGCACTCAGGTGCCTTGATGTCTTCCAGGTTGATGCCGCCGAAGGTGATGGAGATGCGCTTGACGGTGTCGATGAAGGCCTGCGGGCTTTCGGAATCGACTTCGATGTCGAACACGTCGATACCGGCGAAGCGCTTGAACAGCACGCCCTTGCCTTCCATGACCGGCTTGGAAGCCAGTGGGCCGAGGTTACCCAGGCCGAGAATCGCGGTGCCATCGGAAATGACTGCAACCAGGTTGCCCTTGCCGGTGTA
This sequence comes from Pseudomonas sp. Z1-29, assembly GCF_051131995.1. Classification (NCBI taxonomy): domain Bacteria; kingdom Pseudomonadati; phylum Pseudomonadota; class Gammaproteobacteria; order Pseudomonadales; family Pseudomonadaceae; genus Pseudomonas; species Pseudomonas sp. Z1-29. The sequence continues at coordinate 5,592,946 of NZ_CP071645.1, forward strand.
TTTGTAGGCCAGCTCAGGGTCGCGAGCGATCTCGCGTACTGGCTCGGCTACGCCGGGGCTGTAGGCCAGCGACAGGTCGCGGGCAGTGGCGGTGGCCTTGGTGAGCTCGACACTCAGCTTTCCTGGACGAGGATTAGCGTGATATTCGAGAGCGGCAGTTTTCAGATCAGACATGTGGGCATTCCGCTTTTTACTGTGTTGGACAGACGGACCGCCGAGGATACGCGCCTCGCAAAGTCCCTACAAGACTGACCAGTCACTGCTGTCAAGCGCCCTGCCCTACGACTTTGGGCCAAGAACCAGGAAACACAAGGGCTTCATGGATACAATAACGTCAAAAAATGTCTACAATTATTTCTGCCTGAGCACTGCCTGCAACATTGCCGGATCAGTCAGAGGCAACATCCACCGCGCCTGCCCGGGCCTAGCCGCACCGCGTCGAGAGCGATCGACAACCCAACCACGGGCCTCGATGGTCCGGCCTTCCAGGCCCTTGAGCAGCGAAGCGTCAAAGCTTCGCTGCAGATTGGCCGCAATATGCAGGACAACCGAGCCTTGCAGCTCGATCCAGATCCCGCCGCGATTGCGTTGCACACTGTCTACGCGGCCGCTGACCAGCGCAAAACCGGGGGCCTTGATCTGCTCCGCGCGCACGACGGGCGACTTCTTCCATAGCCCCAGGCCGGCCTGCCGCGCCTTGCGCTCCGCCGCCTGCTGACACTCGACCAGGTCGACATTCGGCGCGACCGCGACCAGGTAACCCAGCCCCTCGGCAATCAATTGCTCTTCCAGGTTCCGACCCTGCTGGTCATAGACATGGGCCAGCGTGCGCCCGTAGTCGTCACGGTCGTCCTTGCCAGGCGACACCCTGACCCGACCGGCGCTGGCAGCCACCAGCGCCTCGAGCCGCTGGCGCGCCGCCACGGCAAACGGCTCGTCCGCACGCCCGCGCTTTCCCAGTTCCGGACTGTTGAGACCGATCATGCGGATGCGACGACCGTCGCTGAGGTACAAGGTGTCGCCATCGACCACCCGTTGCACGGCCACGTCGGGCAGTCCATCCGGGGACGGGCACGCCGCCTGGGCACCACAGAGCCAAATCGCGGACACAAAAAAGGCGCCCGCTAGGGACGCCTTTTTCATCAGCCTGGAATAGCCGGAACGACTTTCCAAGATGATCAGCCTCAGGCTTTTGGAGTAACTTTGCCGAAAGCACCGAAACGATCGGCGAACTTCTGAACACGGCCGCCGGTATCCAGAGTCTTTTGCTTACCGGTGTAGAACGGGTGGCATTCGTTGCAAACGTCGATCGCCAGGGCTTTGCCGTAGGTCGAACGCGTTTCGAACTTGTTGCCGCAGCTGCAGGTTACGGCCACAACTGGGTAGTCCGGATGGATATCGGTTTTCATGGTGTTTTCCTCAGGCTAGCGTGCCGCCACCCAACACTATTGTTGAATACCGCACGTAATTAGGCCGCGGATTCTACCAGACAAGATTAATCACGCAAGCTACAACTTGTACCAACCGTCTGCTAGGCTCCCCGCCTCATGCGCCAGCTCCTCTGTGGGAGCGAGCCTGCTCGCGAAGGCGGTGGACCCGTCGCATGAGTATTGCTTGACGCTCCGCTTTCGCGAGCAGGCTCGCTCCCACAAGGATCGCGCCAGGTTTTCTGAATTTGCTTGTCTATCGAGATCCTCCCGCGTGCCCGACGCCATCCTGCGCCTCGCCCTGCCATCGCCCCTGCGACGTCTGTTCGACTACCGTGCCCCAGCCGGGGTAACACGCGCCCAGTTGCAGCCGGGCATGCGCCTGCGGGTGCCGTTCGGCCGGCGGGAAATGATCGGGATCCTGGTGGAAGTCACCGATCACAGCGAAGTGCCGGTCGACAAGCTCAAACCGGCCCTGGCGCTGCTCGACGCCACGCCACCGCTGCCCGCGGCGCTGTTCAAGCTGTGCCTGTGGACCGCACAGTATTATCAGCACAGCCTGGGCGACACCTTGAGCTGGGCGTTACCGGTGCTGTTGCGCCAGGGCGAACCGGCCGAGGCACGCCAGGAGCGATTCTGGTCGGTGACGCCGGGCGCTTCGCTGGATGACCCGCGCATCGCCCGCGCACCGCGCCAACGCGAGGCCCTGGCGACCCTGGCCCAGCATCCCCATGGGGTAGCGCACCAGCTGTTGAGCAAGTTGATGCTCAGCAAGGACAGCCTTGATCTGCTGCTAGCCAAGAATCTCGTCCAGGTAGAAGTCCGCCGGCACGCCCCCGACGCGCGCCACGAACACTGGCTGGCCCAGCCGGAACTGCCGCTCAACGCCGAACAGCGGACCGCTTGCGAGGCGATTCGCGCGGGTTTCGACAGTTATCACGCCTTTCTGCTGGCGGGCGTCACCGGCAGCGGCAAGACCGAGGTCTACCTGCAACTGATCCGCCAGACCCTTGAAGCCGGCAAGCAAGCCCTGGTGCTGATTCCGGAAATCAACCTGGGCCCGCAGACCCTGGCGCGCTTCGAGCAGCGCTTCAATGCGCGCATCGCCCTGGTGCATTCGGCGGTCAACGACCGCGAGCGCCTGGAAGCCTGGCTCGCCGCCCGCGACGGCGAGGCCGACATCATCATCGGCACCCGCTCGGCGCTGTTCACGCCGATGAAGAACCCCGGCCTGATCATCATCGACGAAGAACACGACGGTTCCTATAAACAGCAGGAAGGCCTGCGCTACCACGCCCGTGACCTGGCGCTGGTGCGTGCGCGCCAGGAAAATATCCCGATCGTGCTCGGCTCGGCCACGCCCTCCCTGGAAAGCCTGCACAACGCCTACACCGGTCGCTACGGCCTGCTGCGCCTCAACGAGCGGGCCGGCGGCGCCAAGCAGCCGCGCTTCCTGCGCCTGGATGTGAAAAGCCGCCCGCTGGACAGCGGCATTTCCGGACCGATGCAGCAAGCCATCGGCCAGACCCTGGCCGCTGGGCAGCAGGTGCTGGTGTTTCTCAACCGCCGGGGGTTCGCCCCGACCCTGCTGTGCCATGACTGCGGCTGGATGTCCGGCTGCGAGCGCTGCGACGCGCGAATGACCGTGCATCAGCGCTACGGCGAACTGCGCTGTCACCATTGCGGACACTCCGAGCCGGTACCGAGGCACTGCCCGCAATGCGGGAAAGTGGACCTGCGTCCGGTAGGCGCCGGCACCGAGCGCGCCGAGGAGCGGCTGGGTATCTTGTTTCCCGATTACCCGGTACTACGGGTGGATCGCGACAGCACCTCGCGCAAGGATGCGATGAATCAGCTGTTCGCCACGATCCAGAAAGGCCAGCCGTGCATCCTGGTGGGCACGCAGATGCTCGCCAAGGGGCATCACTTCCCGCGCGTGACGCTGGTATCGATCCTGGATGCCGACGGTGGGTTGTTTTCCGGTGACTTCCGCGCGAGCGAGCGCATGGCGCAGCTGATCGTCCAGGTTGCAGGTCGCGCCGGACGGGCCGAGGAGCCGGGCAAAGTGATTATCCAGACCCACCTGGCCGACCACCCGCTGCTGATCCAACTGACCGAGCAGGGCTACTTCGCCTTCGCCGAGCAGGCCTTGAGCGAACGTCGCGCCGCCGGGCTGCCGCCGTTCGCCCATCTGGCGCTGCTGCGGGCCGAGGCCCACAAGCCAGGACAGGCCGAAGGCTTCCTGGACGAAGCGTGCAGCGAGGCCGAGCGCCTGCTGGCGGAACAGAGCCTCAGCGGGATCGAACTATTGGGCCCGGTGCCGGCTCCGATGGAACGGCGGGCGGGACGTTATCGCGCACAGCTTTTATTACAGGCCAATGCCCGCGCACCGCTGCATCGGTTGCTGAGCGCCTGGTTGCTGGTACTGGAACAACTGCCCAGCGGGCGGGCGGTGCGCTGGTCGCTGGATGTGGATCCGGTGGATTTGTATTAATGGAACGCTAACCTGGCCCTTGTGGGAGCGAGCTTGCTCGCGATGGCGGCGGATCAGCTTGCATGAATATTGAATGCCAGACCGCTATCGCGAGCAAGCTCGCTCCCACAGGGGATTGCGTACATCCAAGCCAGCAAGAATAGTCGCCGCACATACCCGCCCGACCCGCTACAGTTGGCAAGCTCGCCCGCGCCACGGATAATGCCCAGTTTTTCCACCAGCGCATCGAAGCGCCGCCGCGCCTGCGGTTGAAAGAGAAGACCATGAAAGACACCATCCGCCAGCTTATCCAGCAAGCCATCACCCAACTCGTCACTGAAGGTGTGCTGCCAGAAGGCCTGTCGCCGGCGATTCAGGTCGAGAACACCCGCGACAAGACCCACGGTGACTTTGCCAGCAACATCGCGATGATGCTCGCCAAACCGGCCGGCATGAAACCTCGCGACCTGGCGGAAAAGATCATCGCCGCATTGCCGGCCGACGAAAACGTCACCAAGGCCGAAATTGCCGGCCCCGGGTTCATCAACTTCTTCCAGAACACCCAGGCACTGGCCTCGCGGCTGGACGCGGCCCTGGCCGACGAGCGCCTCGGCGTACGCAAGGCCGGCCCGTTGCAGCGCACCGTGGTCGACCTGTCGGCCCCCAACCTCGCCAAGGAAATGCACGTCGGTCACCTGCGCTCGACCATCATTGGCGATGGCGTGGCGCGCGTCCTGGAGTTTCTCGGTGACACGGTGATCCGCCAGAACCACGTCGGCGACTGGGGCACCCAGTTCGGCATGCTGATGGCCTACCTGCAGGAAAACCCGATCACCAGCGACGAGCTCTCGGACCTGGAAAACTTCTACCGCGCCGCCAAGCAACGCTTCGACGAGTCGCCCGAGTTCGCCGACCGCGCCCGTGGCCTGGTGGTCAAGCTGCAGGCTGGCGATGCCGAGTGCCTGGCGCTGTGGACAAAGTTCAAGGACATCTCGCTGTCCCACTGCCAGAAGATCTACGAGCTGCTGAACGTCAAGCTGAGCATGGCCGACGTAATGGGCGAAAGCGCCTACAACGACGACCTGATCAACGTGGTCAACGACCTCCGGGCCAAAGGCATGCTGGTGGAAAGCAACGGCGCCCAGTGCGTGTTCCTCGACCAGTTCAAGACCGCCGATGGCGAGCCGCTGCCGGTGATCATCGTCAAGGCTGACGGTGGCTACCTCTACGCCACCACTGACCTGGCGGCCGTGCGTTATCGCAACGGCGTGCTGAAGGCCGATCGGGTCCTGTATTTCGTCGACCAGCGCCAGGCCCTGCACTTCCAGCAGGTGTTCGAAGTGGCCCGTCTGGCCGGTTTCGTGACCCATCCGATGGAAATGGAACACATGGGGTTCGGCACCATGAACGGCGCCGATGGTCGCCCGTTCAAGACCCGCGATGGCGGCACGGTGAAGCTGATCGACCTGCTGACCGAAGCCCAGGACCGTGCGTACACTCTGGTCAAGGGCAAGAACCCGGAGCTGGCCGAAGACGAACTGCGCAAGATCGCCAAGGTGGTCGGCATCGACGCGGTGAAATATGCCGACCTGTCGAAGCACCGCACCAGCGACTACAGCTTCAACTTCGACCTGATGCTCAACTTCGAAGGCAACACCGCACCGTACCTGCTGTACGCCTACACCCGCGTGGCGGGCGTGTTCCGCAAACTCGGCAAGGGCTTCGACGAAATCGAGGGCCAGATCGTCCTCGAAGCCGCCCACGAGCAGGAGCTGGCGGCCAGGCTGGCGCAGTTCGGTGAAGTCCTGAACAACGTGGCCGACAAGGGCACGCCGCACACCTTGTGCGCCTACCTGTACGACGTCGCCGGGCTGTTTTCCAGCTTTTACGAGAATTGCCCGATCCTCAACGCCGAGACCCCGGCACAAATGCAGAGCCGCCTGCGCCTCGCCGCGCTGACCGGGCGCACGCTCAAGCAAGGCCTGGAACTGCTGGGCCTGGAAACGCTGGAGCGCATGTAACTTGGCCGCCAAGAAAAAACCTGCACCCAAACGCGGCGCCAGTCGTTACCAGCCTCCGGCCAAACAGCCGATTCCGGGCTGGTTGTGGATGGCGATCGGCCTGACTGTCGGCGCATTCATCGTATTCCTGATGAAGCTGGAACCGGGCCAGGGCGATGACGTCAAGCGTGTTCGGCAAGAGCAGCAGAAAGCCACGCGGATCGCCGAGGCCAACAAGACCCCGCCGAGCCCGACACAACCGGTGAAGCCGAAATACGACTTCTACACCTTGCTGCCGGAATCGGAGGTCATCGTGCCACCCGATGCCGTGCCGGAGAAAACCCTGCCGACGCCGCAGGTGCCGACCACGCCAGTGACCCCGGCCGAAGCGGCGAAGATCGACACCGCCCGCGCCCAGGCCGCCCTGGCCGGCATTACGCCGCCACCGGCCCCGCCGGTGCAGAAGGCCGCGCCGGTGACAAAATTCTTCCTGCAGGCCGGCTCGTTCCGCAAGGAAGCCGACGCCGACAAGGTCCGGGCGCAGATCATTCTGCTGGGCCAGTCGGTGTCGGTGGAGTCCGGAACGGTGAAGGACGAAACCTGGTATCGCGTACTGGTCGGACCGTTCAGCAATCGCGAAGAACTGACCAAGGCCCAGAAACAACTGGCTGGCAGCGGTTTCAGCAACCTGTTGTTACAACAACGCCAGAGCCGCTAGGCACACTGATACAAACCCTGTGGCGAGGGAATTTATCCCCGCTGGGCTGCGAAGCGGCCCCAAAAGCTTGAGGGAGTCAACTCAGTCGCACCGAAGCGGCAGGCTTTTAGGACCGCTTCGCGCCCCAGCGGGGATAAATCCCCTCGCCACAGGATCGTGGAACATTCACAACACACCACTCATCCCCTCCCCCGCCCCGCAGTTGAAAAACCCCACGCCACCCCCATATGTGTTTCATCCGGGCATTTTCGCCCCGCTGCGTGGAGACTCTTCCCTTGACCACCATCGTTTCAGTCCGCCGTCACGGCAAAGTCGTCATGGGCGGCGACGGCCAGGTTTCATTGGGCAACACCGTGATGAAAGGCAACGCGAAGAAAGTCCGCCGCCTGTATCACGGCCAGGTCATCGCCGGTTTCGCCGGGGCCACCGCCGACGCCTTCACCCTGTTCGAGCGTTTTGAAGGGCAACTTGAAAAGCATCAGGGGCACTTGGTCCGCGCAGCCGTCGAGCTGGCCAAGGAATGGCGCACCGACCGTTCCCTGAGCCGCCTCGAAGCCATGCTTGCGGTAGCCAACAAGGATGCTTCCTTGATCATTACCGGCAACGGCGACGTGGTTGAACCGGAAGACGGCCTGATCGCCATGGGTTCCGGTGGCGCCTACGCCCAGGCTGCCGCCAGCGCCCTGCTGAAAAAGACCGACCTGTCGGCTCGCGAGATCGTCGAGACTGCCCTGGGCATCGCCGGCGACATCTGCGTCTTCACCAACCACACCCAGACCATTGAGGAGCAGGACCTCGCGGAGTAAGCCCTTCCAGGCCCAGACTCCCGCTTGAGGACCGCCAATTATTATGTCCATGACTCCCCGCGAAATCGTCCACGAACTCAATCGCCACATCATCGGCCAGGACGATGCCAAGCGCGCCGTCGCCATCGCCTTGCGTAACCGCTGGCGCCGGATGCAACTGCCGGAAGAACTGCGCGTCGAAGTGACCCCCAAGAACATCCTGATGATCGGCCCGACCGGTGTCGGCAAGACCGAGATCGCCCGGCGCCTGGCCAAGCTCGCCAACGCGCCATTCATCAAGGTCGAAGCCACCAAGTTCACCGAAGTCGGCTACGTGGGCCGCGATGTCGAGTCGATCATTCGTGACCTGGCCGATGCGGCGATCAAGCTGCTGCGCGAACAGGAAATCACCAAGGTTCGCCATCGCGCCGAAGACGCCGCGGAGGAGCGCATTCTCGATGCCCTGCTGCCACCGGCGCGCATGGGCTTCAACGCCGACGCCGCCACGACCCAGGACTCCAACACCCGCCAGCTGTTCCGCAAACGCCTGCGCGAAGGCCAGCTGGACGACAAGGAGATCGAGATCGAGGTGGCCGAAATGGCCGGCGTCGACATTTCCGCGCCGCCAGGCATGGAAGAAATGACCAACCAGTTGCAGAGCCTGTTCGCCAACATGGGCAAGGGCAAGAAGAAAAGCCGCAAGCTCAAGGTCAAGGAAGCGCTGAAGCTGGTGCGCGATGAAGAAGCCAGTCGCCTGGTCAACGAAGAGGAACTGAAGGCCAAGGCCCTGGAAGCGGTCGAGCAGCACGGCATCGTGTTCATCGACGAAATCGACAAGGTCGCCAAGCGCGGCAATGTCGGCGGCGCCGACGTTTCCCGCGAGGGCGTGCAACGCGACCTGCTGCCGTTGATCGAAGGCTGCACGGTGAACACCAAGCTGGGCATGGTCAAGACCGACCACATCCTGTTCATCGCCTCCGGTGCGTTCCACCTGAGCAAGCCGAGCGACCTGGTGCCTGAGCTGCAAGGCCGCTTGCCGATCCGGGTCGAACTCAAGGCGCTGTCGCCGGAAGACTTCGAGCGCATCCTGAGTGAGCCCCATGCGTCGCTGACCGAACAATACTGCGCGCTGCTCAAGACCGAAGGCCTGAACATCGAGTTCGCGCCGGAAGGCATCAAGCGTCTGGCGCAGATCGCCTGGCAGGTCAACGAGAAGACCGAGAACATCGGTGCCCGGCGCCTGCACACGCTGCTTGAACGCCTGCTTGAGGAAGTCTCGTTCAGCGCCGGCGACCTGGCCAGCGCCCACAACGAAGCGCCGATCATCATCGACGCCGAATACGTCAACAGCCACCTCGGCGAGCTGGCGCAGAACGAAGACCTGTCGCGGTATATCCTGTAGGCCACACGATAGGTGAGCGAGCTCTTGTGGCGAGGGAGCTTGCTCCCGCTGGGCTACGAAGTAGCCCCAGGAACCGGAAGCCGCCGTTCATCCAGGGGGATCGCAGCGGGCTCTTGGGAGGGCTTCGCCCTGGAGCGCCAGCCCGGTCCAGCGGGAGCAAGCTCCCTCGCCACATGGCGTTCACCCAAGGCTTCAAGAGAGCGACGACTCATGACCAGACTCCCCACCGCCATCAACCTGCACAAAGCCTCCAAAACCCTGACGCTCAAATACGCGCCGGACGAGGAGTATCACCTGCCCGCGGAATTCCTGCGGGTGCACTCGCCTTCCGCCGAGGTCCAGGGCCACGGCAAACCCATCCTGCAATACGGCAAGCTCGGCGTCGGCCTGACCAAGGTCGAACCGGCCGGCCAATACGCACTGAAACTGACCTTCGACGATGGCCATGACAGCGGATTGTTCACCTGGGACTATCTGTACCAGCTGGCGGTGCGCCAGGAAGACCTGTGGAACGATTATCTCGCCGAACTCAAGGCGGCCGGAAAAACCCGCGACCCGAATGCGTCCGTCGTCAAGCTGATGCTCTAGCTCAAGGGCTGGCGCATTAGGGCGAATTTTCTAGACTCATCTGTTTGAATGCCTGCGCGGCAACGTCAATGACTGGCCTGCTTGCGAAAAAAATTAAACTCGGGTAACCAATGGAGCTGGCAAGTTCCCTGCAAAGGAACCGGCGAGTTCCTGGCACACGTTTCCTCATTGCCCTCGATGCGGAATTGATGGTCACCCCGAGCAGCGTACCTGGTATTGGCCTTGCGCTTCTGGCACGGTCCCCGGTACTCGTCTGAAGGACAATGGAGCGTCGTAGATGAGCAACAAGAACAACGATGAGTTGAAGTACCAAGCTTCGGAAAACACCCTGGGCTTGAATCCCGTCGTCGGCTTACGCAGGAAAGACCTGCTGGCCTCTGCCCGGATGGTGCTGACCCAGACCATCAAACAACCGCTGCACAGCGTCAAGCACGTCGCCCATTTCGGCGCTGAACTGAGGAAAGTCCTGTTCGGCAAATCCGAGTTGCAGCCCGCCAGTGATGACCGTCGTTTCAACGACCCGGCGTGGAGCCAGAACCCGCTCTACAGACGTTATCTGCAAACCTATCTGGCGTGGCGCAAGGAGCTGCACGCCTGGATCGACGACAGCAGCCTTTCGCCCCAGGACATCAGCCGTGGGCACTTCGTGATCAACCTGATGACCGAAGCCATGGCCCCGACCAACTCGGCGGCCAACCCGGCGGCGGTCAAGCGCTTCTTCGAAACCGGCGGCAAGAGCCTGCTCGATGGCCTGTCCCACCTGGCCAAGGACCTGGTGCACAACGGCGGAATGCCGAGCCAGGTGGACATGGGTGCGTTCGAAGTCGGCAAGAGCCTGGGCGTGACCGAAGGCGCGGTAGTCTTTCGCAATGACGTGCTGGAGCTGATCCAGTACCGCCCCATCACCGAGCAGGTCCATGAGCGACCGTTGCTGGTGGTGCCGCCGCAGATCAACAAGTTCTACGTATTTGACCTGAGCCCGGACAAGAGCCTGGCGCGCTTCTGCCTGCGCAGCAACGTGCAGACTTTCATCATCAGTTGGCGCAACCCCACCAAGGCGCAGCGCGAGTGGGGCCTGTCGACCTACATCGAAGCGCTCAAGGAAGCGGTGGATGTGGTCACGGCCATCACCGGCAGCAAGGACGTGAACATGCTGGGCGCCTGCTCGGGCGGCATCACCTGCACCGCCCTGCTCGGCCATTACGCCGCGCTGGGGGAGAAAAAGGTCAATGCCCTGACCCTGCTGGTGAGTGTGTTGGACACCACCCTGGACACCGACGTGACGCTGTTCGTCGACGAGCAGACCCTGGAAACGGCCAAGCGCCATTCCTACCAGGCCGGCGTCCTTGAAGGCCGCGACATGGCCAAGGTGTTCGCCTGGATGCGGCCCAATGACCTGATCTGGAACTACTGGGTGAACAATTACCTGCTGGGCAACGAGCCGCCGGTGTTCGACATCCTGTTCTGGAACAACGACACCACGCGACTCCCGGCGGCGTTCCATGGCGACCTCATCGAGATGTTCAAGAACAACCCGCTGATCCGCCCCAACGCACTGGAAGTGTGCGGCACGCCGATCGACCTCAAGCAGGTCAGCGCCGATATCTTTTCCCTGGCCGGCACCAACGACCACATCACGCCGTGGAAGTCCTGCTACAAATCGGCGCAGCTGTTCGGCGGCAAGGTTGAATTCGTGCTGTCGAGCAGCGGTCACATCCAGAGCATTCTCAACCCGCCGGGCAATCCAAAGTCCCGCTACATGACCAGCGAAGACATGCCGGCCAAGGCCGAGGACTGGATGGAAAACTCCACCAAGCACACCGACTCGTGGTGGCTGCACTGGCAAGCCTGGCAGGCCGAACGCTCGGGCAAGCTGAAGAAGGCCCCCACCGTGCTGGGCAACAAGACGTATGTGGCCGGGGAAGCGGCGCCGGGCACTTATGTGCATGAGCGGTAAAGAACTGCAACTCGTCCGCTGCGGGGGTGAGCTTGCTCACGAATACATTCCCGCAGCCGACATGGACATGTAAGGCCCACAGCGCTGGTGAACACAGACTCAGGTTCACAGCAGATCCAATGCGGGAGCGAGCCTGCTCGCGATTGCGGTGTGTCAGCACACATTGATGTTCGGATGTACCGCAGTCATCGCGAGCAGGCTCGCTCCCACAGGAGATCGGGGAAAAATGAAAGACCGCGACCCAACCCACAGGGCTTGAAGCATGCCGCAACCGTACATTTTCCGTACCGTCGACCTGGATGGCCAGACCTTGCGCACCGCGGTACGTCCCGGCAAGCCTCACTTGACGCCGCTGCTGATTTTCAACGGCATCGGCGCCAACCTGGAGCTGGTCTTCCCGTTCATCGAGGCCCTGGACCCGGACCTGGAAGTAATCGCCTTCGATGTGCCCGGGGTCGGCGGTTCGTCGACGCCGAGCCGGCCGTATCGTTTTCCGGGCCTGGCCAAGCTTACCGCGCGGATGCTCGATTACCTCGACTATGGGCAGGTCAACGTGATCGGTGTGTCCTGGGGCGGCGCCCTGGCCCAGCAGTTCGCCCATGATTATCCGGAGCGCTGCAAGAAGCTGGTGCTCGCCGCCACGGCCGCCGGCGCGGTGATGGTGCCGGGCAAGCCGAAGGTGCTGTGGATGATGGCCAGTCCTCGACGCTACGTGCAGCCGTCCCATGTGATGCGCATCGCGCCGCTGATCTACGGCGGCTCGTTCCGCCGCGACCCAAGCCTGGCGGCTCGTCACGCGGCCAAGGTACGTTCGGCGGGCAAGCTCGGTTATTACTGGCAACTGTTCGCGGGCCTCGGCTGGACCAGCATCCATTGGCTGCACAAGATCCACCAGCCGACCTTGATCCTGGCCGGGGATGACGACCCGCTGATCCCCCTGATCAACATGCGCATGCTGGCCTGGCGCATCCCCAATTCGCAGTTGCACATCATCGATGACGGCCACCTGTTCCTGATCACCCGGGCCGAGGCTGTGGCGCCGATCATCATGAAATTCCTCGAGGAAGAACGGCAGCGCGCGGTCATGCACCCGCATCCCGCGCCGCTGGGTGGCGGCTGACACCGCCCATTTGCGCCTGGCAGGACGCCGGATCGCGCAACTACCCGAAACAGCGACTATGTTGTCTGGTTCGGTGTGTTTGTTTTCAGCCTGATGATGAAGGAGTTGACTCATGCGCGACAAACCGGCGAAGGGTTCCATGCCCGCCCCTGCCAGCTTCATCAATGCACAGAGTGCGGTCACCGGCCTGCGCGGCAGGGACCTGCTGTCGACCCTGCGCAACGTTGCCGCCCATGGCCTGCGCAACCCGGTCCACAGTACCCGACATGCGTTGAGGCTCGGCGGCCAGCTGGGGCGCGTGCTGCTGGGGGAAACCCTGCACCCGACCAACCCCGACGACAAACGCTTCGCCGACCCCACCTGGCAGCTCAACCCGTTCTACCGCCGCAGCCTGCAGGCCTACCTGAGCTGGCAGAAGGAAGTCCGCCAGTGGATCGATGAGGGCGGCATGAGCCCGGATGATCAGGCCCGTGCGCATTTTGCCTTCTCCCTGCTCAACGACGCGGTAGCGCCGTCCAATACCCTGCTCAATCCGCTGGCGATCAAGGAGCTGTTCAATTCCGGAGGCAGCAGCCTGATTCGCGGGATCAGCCATCTGGTCGACGACCTGCTGCACAACGACGGCTTGCCCCGGCAAGTCACGCCACACGCCTTTGAAGTCGGCAAGACCCTGGCGAGTACGCCCGGCGCAGTGGTGTTTCGCAACGAGCTGCTGGAACTGATCCAGTACAAGCCGATGAGCGAAAAGCAATACGCCACGCCGCTGCTGATCGTGCCGCCGCAGATCAACAAGTTCTACATCTTCGACCTGAGCCCTTCCAACAGCTTCGTCCAGTACGCTCTGAAAAACGGCTTGCAGGTGTTCATCATCAGTTGGCGCAACCCGGACGTGCGCCATCGGGAATGGGGCCTGTCCAGTTATGTCGAGGCGACGGAAGAGGCCATGAACGTCTGCCGGACGATCACCGGCGCCCGCGAAGTCAACCTGATGGGCGCCTGCGCCGGTGGCATGACCATCGCCGCCCTGCAGGGCCATCTGCAAGCCAAGCGCCAACTGCGCCGGGTGGCCAGCGCCACCTACCTGGTGAGCTTGCTGGACAGCGAGATCGAGAGCCCGGCCACGCTGTTCATCGACGAACAGACCCTCGAAGCCGCCAAACGCCGCTCCTATCAGAAAGGCATTCTCGATGGCCGCGACATGGCTCGGGTCTTCGCCTGGATGCGGCCCAACGACTTGATCTGGACCTACTTCGTCAACAACTACCTGCTGGGCAAGGAGCCGCCGGCATTCGATATTCTCTACTGGAACAACGACTGCACGCGGCTTCCGGCGGCCTATCACGGCGACCTGCTGGATTTTTTCAAACACAACCCGCTGACACGGCCGGGCGCCCTGGAGGTGTGCGGCACGCCTATCGACTTGCAGAAAGTCACCGTGGACAGCTTCAGCGTGGCCGGCATCAACGACCACATCACGCCGTGGGATGCGGTGTACCGTTCGACGTTGCTGCTGGGCGGCGAACGACGTTTCGTGCTGTCCAACAGCGGACACGTCCAGAGCATCCTCAACCCGCCAGGCAACCCCAAGGCCAACTACATCGAGAATCCGAAACTGAGCAGCGACCCGCGCGCCTGGTACTACGACGCCAAGCACATCGAGGGCAGTTGGTGGACCCAATGGCTGGGCTGGATCCAGGAGCGCTCCGGCGCCCAGCACGAAACGCAGATGACGCTGGGCAACGCGAAATACCCGGCCCTGGAAGCGGCACCCGGGAATTACGTACGGGTACGCTGAACGCCTCGTCCCACGGTCGCACTGCGGGCCGTGGAAAGACTCCACCGACCAAGAAGACCGGATGAAAACCCGCGACCGAATCCTCGAGTGTGCCCTGCAATTATTCAACGAGAAGGGCGAGCCGAATGTTTCCACCCTCGAAGTCGCCAACGAGATGGGCATCAGCCCCGGCAACCTCTACTACCACTTCCATGGCAAGGAACCGCTGATACTCGGATTGTTCGAGCGATTCCAGGCCGAGCTTGCACCGCTGCTGGATCCGCCCGCCGATGCGCAACTGGCGCCGGAGGACTACTGGTTGTTCCTGCATTTGATCGTCGAGCGCCTAGCCCAATACCGGTTCCTGTTCCAGGACTTGTCAAACCTGGCGGGGCGCCTGCCGAAACTGGCCAAGGGTATCCGCCAGTTGCTCAACGCGTTGAAACGGACCCTGGCCTCTTTGCTGGCGCAGCTCAAGGCCCAGGACCTGCTGGTGAGCGACACCCAGGCACTCGGGCAACTGGTGGAGCAGATCACCATGACGTTGCTGTTTTCGCTGGATTATCAGCGGATCCTTGATCGCGAGGGCGAGGTTCGCCTGGTGGTCTATCAGATCATGATGCTGGTGGCGCCGCACTTGCCGCCAGCGATAAAGGTCGCGACCGAGCAGATGGCTTTGCGGTATCTGGAGGAGCACGAATAACGGCCGGCTGCGGCAGACCCAATGTGGGAGCGAGCCTGCTCGCGAAAGCGCTGGGTCAATCAATTCAAATGTGACTGAGAAAATGCATTCGCGAGCAGGCTCGCTCCCACAGGTTGAATCCAGGATGCATATAAAAACGCCCGACCTTCACAGGCCGGGCGTTTTTGCATGTCCCGGAAAATCAGGACTGGCTGGTAGGCGTCGACGGAACCGGCGCTGGAGTCGGAGTAGCTACCGGGGCCGGAGCCGAGGCAGAGTTTGCCGTGCTCGTCGGGGTGGCCGGTTTGGCGGCCGTGGCCGGCGCCTTGGGTGCGGCTGCTTTTGGCGCGGCCGGTTTTTTCACTGCGGGCTTTTTCGCCGCGGCCGGTTTTGCTGCGGCTTTTGCCGCTGGCTTGGCAGCCGGTTTGGCCGCAGCTGGTTTAGCCGCCGCCGTCTTGGCCGCTGGCTTGGCGGCAGGTTTGGCTGCAGTTTTTGCCGCGACGGGTTTGGCCGCCGCCTTGGCTGCAGGCTTGGCCGCTGCGGTTTTGGCTACTGGCTTGGCCGCTGCTTTGGCCGCAGGCTTGGCGACGGTTTTTGCCGCCGCCTTGACCAGTGGCTTGGCTGCCGTCTTCGCTGCAGGCTTGGCCGCCGCGGTCTTGGTTGCAACGGGCTTGGTCGCGACCGGCGTGACCTTGGCCCCGGTGAGTTTTTCGATCTGCCTGGTCAGGGTGTCGACCTTGCTGTGCAGTTCCTTGACTTCATTGCGGCTCGGCACGCCCAGGCGGGAAATTGCACTGTTCAGACGCTTGTCGAAAGCCCCTTCCAGCTCATCCCACTTGCCCAGTGCACGATCCTTCACGCCGCCCATGCGCGACTTGGTGGACTCGGCAGAATCCTTGGCGGCATCGACTTGTTTGCCGACCGCCGTCTTGGTGAGTTTTTCGGCCTTCTCGCCGTCCTTGACCAAGGACTCGAAGAGTTTGCTGCCGTCAGTGTCGATCTTCGAGTACACGCCTAAACCAGCAAGCCAGATTTTGCGGGAGTACTTTTCAATCTTCCCGGCCCACGAGCTGCCTTCTTTTTCGGTGATTTTCTTGCCAGCCATCCCGTTCTCCTTAATGTTTACGCGCGACACGTTCGAGCAATGCCGTCAGCTCATCGAGCTTAGCAGAGAGTGTCTCAACGTCATGTTTAGACGGAATGCCGATACGATTCAAGGCACTTGCAACACGCGCGTCGAATACCTTCTCGACTTTGTCGAGTTGAACTTCGACGCGGGCCTTGAAAGTGTTGACGTCGGTCTTGGCTTCGATCAGTTCGCTGTTCGCCGCTTCAAGTTTCCCAGCAATGTTCTTTTTGCCTTTGGTTTCAATAACTTCACCGGCCTTGACCAGCTCCTTGAAGTAGTCGCCGCCCTCCTGACCGACCTTGATATAAGCGCCCAGGCCCGCCAGCCAGATCTTGCGCGCGTACGTTTTCACGTCGCCCAGCGTGGAAGATTCAACGTCGGTTTTTTTCTTCAAAATAACTTTGGCCATGGTGCACCTCACTCGAAGACAGGTTTGAGCAACTGCCCGCACACGGTCGGGCTCAGGCACAAAGTAGTGAGAATAATTAGAAAGGGCACCCTAACAACTGACATAAAACCCGGGACGATGATTTCCCCTGTGGGAGCGAGCCTGCTCGCGAAAGCGGTGTGTCATTCAACATCAATGTTGTTGATCCATCGCATTCGCGAGCAGGCTCGCTCCCACAGTTGATAGATAGGCGGTGGACTTCAGTCCTCTGCACTACAATCAAGCCAACGCCTTGTCCAGCGCCTTTTCGATTTCCGTCTTGATTGTCCCGCTCATGGCCGACATCAACATGCCCAGCTCCACTTCGACGCGGATCGAATCCTCGCCCACATGCACTTCACCCTTGACCCCGGAACGCTTGAGCTTCAGCGTGTCGCCCTCCCACTTGGGCTCCAGGCCGTAGCTGTCGGACAGTTTCCGGGCCAGCTTGTCGGCCTTTTCGCGGGCCGCTTCCTTGCCCAGGTCATGGGCACGCTCAACAGTAATACGGGCCATCTGTTAACTCCTGCTTGATCGAGACTTGCCTGAACGTTTGCGACCCTGCCTGCGTCAAAACGTCCGGACGGTGGCTCATCTTACCTGCAGCCTTGCCAAGACAAAGCCCTCCACCGGGATTAGAATGTCCCGCATTCTTTTTTGGTGACCGCGATATGACTGATCAGCGCAAAGGCAGCGATGCCGAACCCACCACACACTTCGGCTTCAAGAACGTGCCGGAAAGCCAGAAAGCGGAGAAAGTCGCCGAGGTTTTCCACTCGGTGGCCGCCAAGTACGACTTGATGAACGACCTGCTCTCGGGCGGCATGCATCGCCTCTGGAAGCGTTTCGCGATCGAGTTGTCGGGCGTGCGCAGCGGCAACCGCGTGCTGGACATTGCCGGCGGCACGGGTGACCTGACTAAAAAGTTCTCCCACATCGTCGGCCCCACCGGCCATGTGGTGCTCGCCGACATCAACGAATCCATGCTCAAGGTCGGCCGTGACCGCCTGCTCGACCTGGGCGTGGCCGGCAACGTCGAGTTCGTCCAGGCCGACGCCGAGAAGCTGCCGTTCCCCGACAACCATTTCGACTGCGTGACCATCGCCTTCGGCCTGCGTAACGTCACCCACAAGGAAGATGCCCTGCGCTCGATGTTGCGCGTGCTCAAGCCCGGTGGCCGGCTGTTGGTGCTGGAGTTTTCCAAGCCGACCAACGCGTTGATGTCCAAGGCCTATGACGCCTACTCGTTCGCCTTCATGCCGTTGATGGGCAAGCTGATCACCAACGACGCGGAAAGTTATCGCTACCTGGCCGAATCGATCCGCATGCACCCCGACCAGGAAACGCTGAAGTCGATGATGGTCGAGGCCGGTTTCGATCGGGTGACCTACCACAACATGACGTCCGGCATCGTCGCCCTGCACCGCGGTATCAAGCCCTGATGCTGCTCACCGGGCTGCTCGCCAGTGTCGAACTCGGTATCAACCGGGTCCTGCGCCTGGACAGCACGGCGCCGATGCGCCTGGCACACTTGAGCGGCAAGGTGATTGCCGTCGACTGCCGCAGCCCGGCGTTGCAGCTGTTCATCCTGCCCAGCGACGAAGGCCTGATGCTCGCCGCCCATTGGGAGGCCGAGGCCGACTGCACGCTGCGCGCCCCGGCATCGAGCCTGCTCGAGTTGGCGCTGAGCAAGAACAAGACGGCGGTGCTGCACAGCCCCGACGTCGAGCTCGACGGCGACAGCGGCGTGCTGCTGGAACTGGCGGCGATTCTCCAGGACCTGGAACTGGACTGGGAATACGAAGTGTCCCGCTGGATCGGTCCGGTCGCCACCCAATTGCTCAGTGGCCATCTGCGCAGCCGCTCCCGCTGGTACCGCCAGGGCTTCGCCAGCCTGGGACAGAATCTGAGTGAATACCTGGCCGAGGAATCGCGTACGCTCGTAGGCCAACGCGAAGCCCAGGCCCGTTTTGCCGAACTGGACCAGATCAAGCTCGATCTGGAACGTCTCGAGGCGCGTTTCGAGCGCCTTTCCCGATCCCTTGAACCCAAGCGATAACGCATGAAGCTGCTTGCCGTCCGCCGTCTGTTGCGCATCCAGCGCGTCGTGATCCGCTACCGCCTCGATGACCTGCTGTTCGCCCTGCCGCTGCCCTGGTTTCTCCTGGCACTGCGCTTTGTGCTGCCGTGGCGCTGGTTCCCCCGTCGAACGCTGGACTTGAGCCGCGGCGCACGCCTGCGCCTGGCCTTGCAGGACCTGGGGCCGATCTTCATCAAGTTCGGGCAGATCCTCTCGACCCGTCGCGACCTGTTGCCCGAAGACATCGCCGATGAGCTGATGCTGCTGCAGGATCGCGTGCCGCCCTTCGACTCGAAACTGTCGGTAGCGCTGATCGAGGCGCAGTTGGGCAAGAAGATCAGCGAAGTCTTCAGCCGTTTCGATGTCGAGCCGCTGGCTTCGGCGTCGGTCGCCCAGGTCCACGCCGCCCAGCTCAAGACGGGTGAAGAAGTGGTGGTCAAGGTGATCCGCCCGGGCCTCAAGCCGATCATTGCCCAGGACCTGGCCTGGCTGTTCATCCTTGCCCGCGCCGCCGAGCGGATGTCAGCCGATGCACGCCTGCTGCACCCGGTGGACGTGGTCCAGGACTATGAAAAAACCATCTTCGATGAGCTCGACCTGCTGCGCGAGGCCGCCAACGCCAGCCAGCTGCGGCGCAATTTCGAGGGCTCTCCGCTGCTGTACGTGCCGCAAGTCTATTGGGACTGGTGTCGGCCGAAAGTGCTGGTAATGGAGCGCATCTACGGGATCCAGGTGACCGACCTGGCAACCCTCGCCGACCAGCGCACCGACATGAAATTGCTTGCCGAGCGCGGCGTGGAGATTTTCTTCACCCAGGTGTTTCGCGACAGTTTCTTCCACGCCGACATGCACCCGGGCAACATCTTCGTCAGCACCGTGCAACCGTGGAGCCCGCAGTACATCGCCATCGATTGCGGCATCGTCGGCAGCCTCACCCCCGAGGACCAGGATTACCTGGCGCGCAACCTGTTCGCCTTCTTCAAGCGTGACTACCGCCGCGTCGCGCAGTTGCACATCGATTCGGGCTGGGTGCCGGCCGAGACCAAGCTCAACGAATTCGAAGCGGCGATCCGCACCGTGTGCGAACCGATCTTCGAAAAACCGTTAAAAGATATTTCATTCGGCCAGGTGCTGATGCGCCTGTTCCAGACTGCGCGCCGCTTCAACATGGAGGTCCAGCCGCAGTTGGTGTTGCTGCAAAAAACCCTGTTGAACATCGAAGGCCTCGGCCGCCAGCTGTACCCGGACCTGGATTTGTGGAACACCGCCCAGCCCTTCCTTGAACGCTGGATGCGCGAACGCGTCAGCCCGAAGACCTTGCTGGGCAACGTCCAGAGCCAGTTCGAGCAGATTCCGCACCTGGCCAACATGACCCGCGATCTGCTCGAACGCATGTCCCAGCCCCATGCCCATGATCCTGCTCCACCCTGGAAACAGCGGCGCGACGATTGGTTCCTGCGCCTGCTTGGCGCGGCCCACCTGGGTGGCGGCGCCGTGCTGGCCGCCGGTGGCCCGTTGAGCGAACTGGGCCATTGGCCCGCCGGGATCATGGTGGCCGTCGGTTTGTATCTGGTCGTTCGTCGATAGCCAGCACCGGTTCACGCTGGCACACTGTTTCAACGCTGGGCCCGCCGACTGGAAGTGCGCGGCCCATGGTCGGAGTCGAAGATGAAAAACTGGCAGGACGAGATCAAATGGGACGCCGACGGCCTGGTGCCGGCGATCGCCCAGGATCACAAGACCGGGCGTGTGCTGATGATGGCCTGGATGAACCGCGAGGCGCTGGCCCTGACCGCCGCCGAGAATCGCGCCATCTATTGGTCACGTTCCCGTGGCAAGCTGTGGCGCAAGGGTGAAGAGTCCGGGCACGTGCAACACCTGCACGAGATGCGCCTGGATTGCGACGGCGACGTCATTATCCTGATGGTCGAACAGGTCGGTGAAATCGCCTGCCATACCGGCCGTCAAAGCTGCTTCTACCGTGTCTTCGAGAACGGCGACTGGAAAACCGTCGACCCGGTACTCAAGGACCCGCACGCCATCTATTCAGGACACAACCATGAGTGACACCCTGACCCGCCTGGCCCAGGTGCTGGAAGAGCGCAAGGGCGCCGCGGCCGACAGCTCCTATGTCGCCAGCCTGTACCACAAGGGTTTGAACAAGATTCTGGAAAAGGTCGGCGAAGAGTCGGTCGAAACCATCATTGCCGCCAAGGACGCTGCCATCAGCGGCGACTGCAGCGACGTGATCTACGAGACCGCCGACCTGTGGTTCCACAGCCTCGTCATGCTCGCCCAACTGGGGCAGCATCCGCAGGCCGTACTGGATGAACTGGACCGTCGCTTCGGTCTGTCCGGGCACGTCGAGAAAGCCTCGCGCCCGTCCGCCTGATCAACTTTTGAGAGGAATAGCCACATGGGTATTTTTGACTGGAAACACTGGGTCGTCATTCTGGTAGTCGTGGTGCTGGTGTTCGGCACCAAGAAACTGAAAAACCTCGGCACTGATGTCGGTGAGTCGATCAAGGGCTTTCGCAAGGCCATGAACGATGACGAGAAACCGGCCGACCCACAGGCCAATCCGTCGCAACCGGTACAACCGGCCCAACCGGTACACCCACAGGCCACGCAGCCGGTGAATGCGCCGAACACCATCGACGTGCAGGCCCAGAAAGTCGAAGAGCCAATCCGCAAAGACTCGTGAGCACTGACTAATGTTTGGGATCAGCTTCACTGAACTGCTGCTCGTCGGCCTCGTCGCCCTGTTGGTACTGGGGCCCGAACGCCTGCCGGGCGCTGCGCGCACCGCCGGTCTGTGGATCGGGCGCCTGAAGCGCAGCTTCAATGCGATCAAACAGGAAGTTGAACGTGAAATCGGTGCCGACGACATCCGTCGGCAACTGCACAACGAACACATCCTGTCGCTGGAACAGGAAGCGCGGAAGATCTTCACGCCGACCCAGCAGGAGCCGACGCCGGTCCAGCCCGTGGCCGAGCCGACGATTGCTCCCCAGGTCCCGGCGGCCGAAGCTGCGCCAGTGGTGGTTGAACCGGCAAAACCGGTTGATCCGGTTACCGCGACGCCCTCGACTCCCAACGACTCCACTTTGCCGCCGCGAGCCCCATGAGCAATATCCCAGAGCACGACCAGCCGATGCCGCTGGTATCGCACCTCACCGAGTTGCGCACCCGCCTGCTGCGCTGCGTCGCGGCGGTGTTCATCATCTTTGCCGGGCTGTTTGCCTTCACCCAGCAGATCTACACCTTCGTCTCCACGCCGCTGCGCGAGTACCTGCCGGTAGGCGCGACGATGATCGCCACCGATGTCTCGTCGCCGTTCCTGACGCCGTTGAAACTGACGATGATGGTCTCGCTGTTCCTGGCGATCCCGGTAATCCTGCATCAGATCTGGGGCTTCATCGCTCCGGGCCTGTACAAGCATGAAAAACGCATCGCCGTGCCGCTGCTGGTGTCGAGCATCCTGCTGTTCTACACCGGCATGGCCTTCGCCTACTTCTTCGTATTCCCGCTGATCTTCAAGTTCTTCGCCGCCGCCACCCCGGCAGGCGTGGAAATGATGACCGACATTACCAGCTACCTGGATTTCGTCATGACGCTGTTCTTCGCCTTTGGCGTGGCGTTCGAGATTCCTGTGGCGGTGGTATTGCTGGTGTGGATCGGCGTGGTCGACGTCGCCTACCTGAAGAAGATCCGTCCGTACGTGATCATCGGTTGCTTCGTGGTCGGCATGATCCTCACGCCGCCGGATATTTTCTCCCAGACCTTGCTGGCCGTGCCGATGTGGCTGCTGTTCGAGATCGGCATCCTGTTCGGCGGCTTGGTGCGCAAGCGCCGCGAAGAAGAACCCGAGGACCAGCCGGTCGACGACCACAACGACCAGCCGCCAGCGACCCAAGCGTGAACCTGCTGCTGCTCGAAGAGGCCGATTTCATCGAGCCGGACCGCGTCATCCTGAGCGATCGGCGCCTGACGCACATGCTGGAAGTCCACCGCAGCGCCGTCGGCGACAGCCTGCGGGTCGGCCGTATCGGTGGCCTGATGGGCACGGCCCAGGTGTTGCGCCTGGAGGCTCGCGAAGCCGAACTGCAAGTGACCCTCGACCAGCCGCCGCCGGCCAAGTTGCCGCTGACCCTGGTGCTGGCATTGCCGCGTCCGAAGATGCTCCGCCGGGTGTTCCAGAGCGTCGCCACCATGGGCGTGCCGCGCGTGGTGCTGGTGAACAGTTATCGTGTGGAAAAAAGCTTCTGGCAGACGCCCTTCCTGGAACCCGAGGCGATTCGCGAGCAACTGATTCTTGGTCTGGAGCAGGCCCGGGACAGCGTGCTACCGGAAATCATCATTGAAAAACGCTTCAAGCCCTTCGTCGAAGATCGCCTGCCCGCCATCGTTGAAGGCACCCTCGGGCTGGTCGGCCACCCTGGCAACCACCCGCCCTGCCCGCGCGCGCTGACAGAACCGGTGACCTTGGCCATCGGCCCGGAAGGCGGCTGGATCCCCTACGAAATCGACCTGCTGGGCAAGGCCGGCCTGCAACCGGTGCAGCTCGGCGAACGGATCCTGCGGGTCGAGACCGCCGTCACGGCCCTGCTTGCACGGCTGTTCTAACGACCTGTTTGCTTTCCCGTGGCGAGGGAGCTTGCTCCCGCTCGGCTGCGAAGCAGTCGTAAATTCCTGCCCCGGGTGGCCGCTTCGCGACCAAGCGGGAGCAAGCTCCCTCGCCACGAAAAACACCCGTCGCGTCTATTTTCTACAGCTCCCGCCAAAGCCGCCGATACAGTCCCCATAAAACCAATTCAACGCTCCAAGGGAGTATCAGCATGTTCCGGTGGCTTGCCCAGGGTCTGGGAAACGTAAGCGTTAATCGCAAACTTGGCTTCGGCTTCGGCCTGGTGCTGTTCCTCACCCTGATGATCGCGTTCACCGGCTGGTCCGGCCTGGGCAATGTCATCAGCCGGGGCGACAAGCTGGGGTTCATTGCCAGCCTGAACGACCTGAGCAAGGACCTGGACCTCGCCAGCATCGACTACAACACCACACGCGGCGAAAAAGGCCCGCAACAGGTCAACGACCTGCTCGGCAAGCTCGAAGCCGGGTTGAAGACAGCTCGCGAGATGATCGAACAGCCTGACGACGTGGCGTTGATCGACAAGCAACTGGCCGCCGTCGCCGAATACAAAAGCGCCTTCGCCCAGATGACCAGCGCCACCGTCAGCCGCGAAGATGCCCGCGGCAAGCTGGGCGCCAGTGCCGATAGCACCGTGGCCCGCGTCGCCGAAGTGGAGAAAGCGCTGCTACAGGGCGGCGACATCACCCAGTTCAACAGCGTGGTGACCTTGAGCAAGGCGATCCAACAGGCACGCTATCAGGTTCGCGGTTACACCTACAGCGGCAAAAGCGAGGCCCAACAGCCGGCCATCGATGCAATTACCGATGTCCTGAAACTGCTGGCACGCTTGCCAGCCCAATTGCCTGAGGAACACGCCGACAGGCTCCAGCAGGCCAGCGACTCGATGAACATCTACCGGGCGGCAGTCAGCCAGTTCCGTGACTCCCAACTTGATAACGGTGCCGCTCTGCAGCGTATGAGCGAGCAAGGCCAGGTCCTGATCGACTCCAGCCAGAAGCTCACCGCGTCCCAGACGGCCGTGCGCGACCACGACACCGCCCAGGCCAAGACCGTCCTGATCGCAGCCGCCGCACTGGCGCTGCTGTTCGGTGTGATCGCCGCCTTGCTCATCACTCGGCAGATCGTCGGCCCGCTGGATGAGACCCTGAAGGTGGCAGAACGCGTCGCCGCGGGCGATCTTACCCACAACCTGACATCCGAACGCCGCGACGAACTCGGTCAATTGCAACGCGCCATGCAACGCATGACCGTTGGCTTGCGGCAGTTGATCGGCGGCATCGGTGAAGGCGTAACCCAGATCGCCAGCGCTGCTGAACAACTCTCGGCGGTGACCGAACAGACCAGCGCCGGGGTCAACAGCCAAAAGATCGAGACCGACCAGGTCGCCACTGCCATGCACGAAATGACCGCCACCGTGCAGGAAGTGGCGCGCAACGCCGAGGAAGCCTCCGAGGCCGCCGTCGCCGCCGATCAACAGGCCCGCGAAGGTGACAAGGTCGTCGGCGAAGCCATCGCCCAGATCGAGCGCCTGGCGCGAGAAGTGGGCAACTCTACCGCCGCCATGGGCGATCTGAAGCGCGAAAGCGACAAGATCGGCAGCGTCCTGGACGTGATCAAGTCGGTGGCCCAGCAAACCAACCTGCTGGCGCTCAACGCGGCCATCGAGGCAGCCCGAGCCGGTGAAGCCGGGCGCGGCTTCGCCGTGGTGGCCGACGAAGTTCGCAGCCTGGCCCAGCGCACCCAGAAGTCCACCGAGGAAATCGAAGAACTGATCGTCGGCCTGCAAGCGGGTACCGAACAGGTCGCGACCATCATGGACAACAGCCGCAGCCTGACCGACAGCAGCGTCGAACTGACCCGCCGCGCCGGTGGCTCGCTGGAAAACATCACTCGCACGGTGTCGGCGATCCAGTCGATGAACCAGCAGATCGCAGCGGCGGCAGAGCAGCAGAGTGCGGTGGCCGAGGAGATCAACCGTAGCGTGCTGAATGTGCGGGATGTGTCAGAGCAGACGGCGTCGTCCAGTGAGGAGACAGCCGCCTCCAGTGCCGAACTGGCGCGGTTGGGGGTTCATTTGCAGACGTTGGTGGGCCGGTTTCGGGTTTGATTCGGGTGTTGAAGTTGTGTGTATATCCGTTGTTTAAGTAATGGCTACTTAGGGTTTCGCCCTGACGGCGAGTCACTTTCGAAAGGCGCGAAAGTAACCAAAGCGCCTCTGCCCCACCACTTGGCACCTCGCTTAGGCTCGGTGTGCCCTCACTCCGGCATTGCTCCGTGGGCCCGCCGCGAAGGACCATCCATGGCCCAGCGCGGCTATCCCGGCATCCATGCCGGGATGCCCACTACGCAATACCTGCGTTCGGCCATCGTGGTTAACGGGGCGCCCGAGATCCACGTCCACCGCGAGGCGGCCTGAAAGCCGACCTGTTTCTTTGGTGACCGCGTTTCCCTGTGGGACCCGAGCTTGCTCGTGATGACGCTGGGGCAGTTGGCATGCATGGCGAAAGTGCCGCGGTCTTCACTCCCACATGAAAAAACCATTTTTCCTGAACAAACAACAAACCCGTGGCGAGGGAGCTTGCTCCCGCTCGGCTGCGCAGCGGCCGTAAAAAACGACCTGCTGTTTCCCTGATGCATCTTGCCGAATGGTTTTGGGGGGCTCCTCCGCAGCCCAGCGGGAGCAAGCTCCCTCGCCACGGTTAATGCGGCCACCAACGAAAAATGTCGAATGTGCAGGTTGTTCGCGAACAAACTCACTCCTACAGAATGAACGCGGTCACCTAGAGACAGGTCGGCTATCAGGCCGCCTCGCGGTGGACGTGGATCTCGGGCGCCCCGTTAACCACGCTGGCCGAACGCAGGCATTGTGGAGTGGGCACCTCGGCATGGATGCCGAGGTAGCCGCGCTGGACCATGGATGGTCCTTCGCGGCGGGCCCACGGAGCAATGCCGGAGTGAGGGCATGCCGAGCCTTAGCGAGGCACCGAGTGGTGGGGCAAAAGCGTTTTGCTTACTTTTGCGCTTCTCAAAAGTGAGCCGTCGTAAGGACGGAACCCTAAGCAGCCGTTACCTAAATAACGGATATACACACAAAAACCCCAACTCCCACAGTCCGTCATCCCAAGGCTACGATGTCTTGCGCCTTTGCCTACAACTACGCCAGAATCCGCCGGCTTGCGCGCCTTGGCCCTGGGCTCTAACGTTTGCAGGTCGCTGTCGGTTCAGCGATCGGGTTTAGCAGCTCGGCATAATATCAAGGCACGCAGGTCCGTTTTATGGCGGCTGTGCGTGGGGCACTTCGGTGCGCCGGGTTCCTTGATTCCTGGTCTGCATCAAGCTCCCTCGCCCCAAGAGCGAATCGCCAATAAAATGCGCCCAACAAAAAGCCCCGCCTCTTTTCAGAAGCGGGGCTTTTTGTGCATCAGGCCAGTTGAGGCTGTGCGCCCACCGGTTGAAGCGGCAGCAACGGTGCATGCGGATCGGCCTTGACCGATTCACGCCACGCCGCCAGCCACTCGGGATGCGCCTCGCTCCAGACCTGCTCATGCAGACGGGACAATGCCACCGGATCGCTCAGCAGCGCCAATCGCTCGGCGTTGTTGAGCCCGGCCGGGCCTACCTTCAAGGCATGACGGACGCGCTCGACGCGCAGCCATTCGATCGGCTCGGCCTTGCCGTGACGGGAGGTAGCCAATGCGTACGCCAGGGCGTTCTGTCGCGGATCGACCACCGCCCGGATGAAGCCGTCGTTCAGCGCGTGCCAACGGTTTTCATGGGTGTACTGGTCAGTCGACAGCAGTTCCTGTGGTGGCGCGTATTCCTCGGGAATCAGGAACAGGCTTTCATCACGGGACTTCAAGCCCAGGCCCACGCGGCTGGAGATCACCGAAACCGGGATCGACAGCATCAGCGAGCCGACAATCGGCACGAGCCACCACAGGAAGCTCGGGTTCAGCCAGATCACCAGCAAGGCCCAGAAGAAGCCCAGCAGGGTCTGCGGGCCGTGGCGCTTGATGGCTTCGCTCCAAGGCGTGGAGTCATCGTCACGCTTGGGCGAGTTCCAGGTCGCGGCCCAGCCCAGGAAGGCGGCCAGCACGAAACGGGTGTGGAAGATCATGCGCACCGGCGCCAGCAGCATGGAGAACAGCATTTCCAGCAGCATCGACATCGTGACCTTGAACTTGCCGCCGAACTCCTTCGCGCCTTTCGCCCAGATCAACACGATGCTCAAGAGCTTGGGCAGGAACAGCAGCACGATGGTGGTCGAGAACAGCGCGATGGCTTTTTCCGGATGCCATTGTGGCCACAGCGGATACAACTGGCGCGGCTCGAGGAAGTACTGCGGCTCCATCAGCGTGTTCACCGCCAGCAGCGCGGTGGACAGCACCAGGAAGAAGAACCACAGCGGTGCCGACAGGTAGGACATCACGCCGGTCAGGAACACCGCACGGTGCACCGGGTGCATGCCCTTGACCAGGAACAGCCGGAAGTTCATCAGGTTGCCGTGGCACCAGCGACGGTCACGCTTGAGTTCGTCCAGCAGGTTCGGTGGCAGCTCTTCGTAGCTGCCCGGCAGGTCATAGGCAATCCACACGCCCCAGCCGGCACGGCGCATCAGCGCAGCTTCAACAAAGTCGTGGGAGAGGATCGCACCGGAGAAGGCACCTTTACCGGGCAACGGCGCCAGGGCGCAGTGGTCGATAAACGGCTTCATGCGGATGATCGCGTTGTGGCCCCAGTAGTGCGACTCGCCCAGTTGCCAGAAGTGCAGGCCTGCGGTGAACAGCGGACCGTAGACCCGTGTGGCGAACTGCTGCATGCGCGCATACAGCGTGTCCATGCCCGAGGCACGCGGTGCGGTCTGGATGATCCCAGCGTCCGGCGTGGCTTCCATCAGGCGCACCAGGCTGGTCAGGCATTCGCCGCTCATGACGCTGTCGGCGTCGAGCACGACCATATACTTGTAGTCGCTGCCCCAGCGACGGCAGAAGTCGTCGAGGTTGCCGCTCTTGCGTTTCACGCGGCGACGGCGGCGGCGATAGAAAATCTTGCCGAAGCCCCCGGTTTCACGGCAGACATCCAGCCAGGCCTGCTGCTCGGCGACGCAGATATCGGTTTCGTTACTGTCACTGAGCACGAAGAAATCGAAGCGATCCAGGTCACCCGTGGCCGCGACCGACTCGAACGTGGCGCGCAGACCGGCAAATACCCGTGGCACGTCCTCGTTACAGATCGGCATCACCAGGGCGGTGCGGGCATCCTTGGGAATCGGCTCGTTACCGGCACTGGCACCGGAAATGCGGTACTTGTCATGCCCGGTGAGCAGTTCGAGGAATCCCATCAGCGCGGTCCAGAAACCGGCCGAGACCCAGCAGAACAGGATCCCGAACAGGATCAGGATGCTGGTTTGCAGCGCGTATGGCAGCACTTGCGTGGCCGTCTGCAGCAGCGGCTGATGCAGCACTTCATCCAGGTCCACCAGCGACCAGCCCTGGTACGGCATGATGCCTTTCATGTACCAGCCGGCCACGA
This sequence comes from Pseudomonas sp. Z1-29, assembly GCF_051131995.1. Taxonomy (NCBI): domain Bacteria; kingdom Pseudomonadati; phylum Pseudomonadota; class Gammaproteobacteria; order Pseudomonadales; family Pseudomonadaceae; genus Pseudomonas; species Pseudomonas sp. Z1-29. Next base: position 5,621,688 of record NZ_CP071645.1, read on the forward strand.
TGGTCTGGCCGAGCATCAAGATCAACAGGATGTAGCGACGGATCGAACCCACGGTACGCCAGCGCGCATGCGGCAAGACGCGCTCGTCCTTGGGCGGCTTCGGTGGGTTGGTGCGGCCGGTCAGGCGGCGCCAGGCGCGTACCAGGATATTGGTGCGCCATGGCTCCGGCACGACCTTGGTCCGGCGAATCGGCGGAGTAGCCTTCAGGCATACACGGCCACTGGAATCGAGGGCCAGCATTTCGGCGTCCTCGAGTTCCTCGGCAGTGCTGAGCGCCAGGCGACGGCCCACCGAGGCTTGGGCAGCCTCGTCGGGCGCATCGAACGTCGACGAAGCCAGGCGTTCATGCAATTCGCTGAAGGAATTGCAGCCCGCCAGTTCGGCGCGCTGCTCGTCGGTCATCGGCAAATGGGCCAGATACTCGCTCAGAGACACTGGCTGTACGGAAGTATTACTCATCGGCAGGCAACTGATAGCTCCAGGTCTCGGTCAGGACTTGCTCAGTCTGCTCCGGTTCCTGCGGGGTTGGGGTCGGCTCGGCGGCGGCGGTGGACGCCTTGACGGCCTTGGCTTCCTGCTGCTCGCCGGCCTGTTCGTTGGCTTTCTCTTTCTCGCTCTGCTGCTTGGCGACCTTGTCGGCCTTGGCCAGCGTGGTCACGGAATGCGAGGTAGCCGGCAGCTCTACAGGAACCAGCGGCCGGACCAACGCGGCACGCATCTCGGTCGCCTTGCCCGGATCCTTGATCTTCAGGCGCAACGTCAGGCGCCAGCCCTTGGTTTCAGGGTTGTAGCGCACGCTGTTCTCGACGATTTCGCCGTTGTCACCCACGCTCACCTGGCTACGCACCTCGGCATCTTCAGGCAGGGCTTGCAGGGACGGGCCTTCGAAATCGACCAGGTAGGCCACGCTGCCATCCGGCTGGCGAATCAGGTTGGACTGCTTCACGTCACCCGTGGAACGCAGGGTCTGCTTGACCCAGGCGCTGTCTGGCGAGTGCAGGCTGGCTTCATCAAGTGTCCAGTGCAGGCGATAGGCGAAGTCCAGTGGCTGGCCTGGCTCAGGCAGTTTTTCCGGGCTCCAGAACGCAACGATGTTGTCGTTGGTTTCGTCGGCGGTCGGGATCTCGACGAGGTCTACGGTCCCCTTGCCCCAGTCGCCTTTCGGTTCGATCCAGGCGCTTGGACGTTTTTCGTAGCGGTCGTCCAGGTCTTCGTAGTGGCTGAAATCACGACCACGTTGCAGCAGGCCGAAACCACGCGGGTTTTCTACCGAGAAGTTGCTCACCGCCAGGTGTTTCGGGTTGTTCAGCGGACGCCAGATCCACTCGCCGTTGCCGGCATGGATGGACAGGCCGCTGGAGTCGTGGAGCTCGCGACGGTAGTTCAGGACCTTGGACGGCTGATTCGCGCCGAACAGGAACATGCTGGTCAACGGGGCGATGCCCAGCTTGTTGACGCGATCACGCAGGAAAACACGCGATTTGACGTCAACGACGGTGTCGGTGCCCGGGCGCACGGTCAGGCGATAAGCGCCGGTAGCACGTGGCGAATCGAGCAAGGCGAAGATCACCAGGTGCTTGTCGGTCGGCTTCGGACGCTGGATCCAGAACTCACGAAAACGCGGGAACTCTTCACCCGATGGCAATGCGGTATCGATCGCCATGCCGCGAGCGGACAAGCCATAAACCTGGCCCTTGCCGATGACGCGGAAGTAGCTGGCGCCGAGCATGGTCATGATTTCGTCTTGCTTGTCAGCTTTGTTGATCGGGTACAACACGCGGAAACCCGCGTAGCCCAATTGTTCGGTGGCCTTCGGATCGAACTTAACATCACCGAAATCGAAGCGTGTCGGGTCGTATTTGATCTCATCGACGGTGGTCGCGGTGATTTCGTTGATCTTCACCGGTGTGTCGAAATGCATGCCCTGGTGATAGAAGGACAGCCGGAACGGCGTCTTCTGGTCGGCCCATTCAGCTTTTTCGGTGCGGAAACGGATTTTCTGATAATCGGCGAATTTCATTTCGCGGAATTCGTTCGGCAGGTTGCTGCGCGGGGCTTCGAATTTCTGCCCGGCCAGTTCTTGTGCCTTCGCCGATACATCATCCAGGCTGAATGCCCACAGTTGGCCCGCGCCAAACAGGCACAGCAGGGCCGAGCCCGCTACCAGAGCGTTTCTAAACCGTTTGGCAGTCATTTTTGGTGCATTACAGGGACTAACAATCACGAGCAACCCTCGCCGAAAACAGATCAAAAAACCAACGGCCAGATAAAGTATCTGCACGGTAACGGCGCTGAAAAACCGCTCCTGCGGACCACTCTTGCCAAGTTGGCGAGCATTGTTCCGACTCCGATGGGACAAAATGATTCCCCAAACGGTTCAGGACAAGTCTCTACCTAAGTCAAATGGACCGGCGAACGCCGATCCCCCGTAGCGCGCGATTATCTAGTAGGCCGCGTGACAACGCATCAGGGCTAGCAAAGTATTTATCGAGAAAACTCCCTGTTTTGACTCGAAACCGGACCGAAAAGATGTTTCAAACGCTTTCAGACCTGTAACAGAAAGGTTACCGGGCCATCATTGACCAGATGCACTTGCATGTCGGCGCCGAATCTACCTGATGCCACGGTGCCATGCACCTGTTTCGCCTGGGTCAGCAGATAGTTGTACAACTCTTCGCCAAGGACGGGCGGCGCGGCGGTTGAAAAGCTCGGGCGCAGACCGCTTTTGGTGTCCGCCGCCAAGGTGAACTGCGAGACCAGCAGCAAACCACCCGCGACGTCCGCCAGGGACAGGTTCATCTTGCCGTCGGCGTCGCTGAACACCCGATAGTTAAGCAGCTTGTGCAGGAGTTTGTCGGCACTGGCCCGGGTATCCCCAGGCTCGACGGCTACCAGCACCAGCAAGCCATGGTCCACGGCCCCGACGATCTCGCCCGCGACTTCGACCCGGGCGCCGCGAACCCGCTGCAGCAACCCCTTCATGCTTCTTCGGGGGGCAGGTCGAGCAGGCGGCGGGCCATTTGCGCGGCGGCGCGCACCAACGCGTCGGTAATCCCTGGTTCCGAAGCGGCATGGCCGGCGTCACGGATCACCTGCAGCTCGCTGTTGGGCCAGTTCTGGTGCAGCTCCCAGGCATTGTCCAACGGGCAGATCACGTCGTAGCGACCATGCACGATGACGCCCGGCAAATGGGCGATCTTGCCCATGTCGCGAATCAACTGATTGGGTTCGAGAAAGGCGTTGTTGGTGAAGTAGTGGCATTCGATCCGGGCGATCGACAACGCTCGCTGCGGCTCGGAGAAACGATCGACCACCAACGGGTTCGGGCGCAGGGTCGCGGTGCGCCCCTCCCAGGTGGACCAGGCCTTGGCCGCGTGCATCTGGGCGATCTGGTCGTTGCCGATCAAGCGTTTGTGGAAAGCGCTGAGCAGGTCATCGCGTTCATCCAGGGGGATCGGTGCGATGTAGTCCTGCCAGTAGTCGGGAAACAGACGACTGGCCCCGGCCTGATAGAACCACTCGATTTCCTGCGGACGGCAGAGAAAGATCCCGCGCAAGATCAGGCCATGTACCCGTTCCGGATGAGTCTGGGCGTAGGCCAGGGCCAGGGTCGAGCCCCAGGAGCCGCCGAACAGCACCCACTTTTCGATGCCCAGGTGCTTGCGGATGCGCTCCAGGTCTTCGACGAGGTCCCAGGTGGTGTTGTTTTCCAGACTCGCGTGAGGCGTGGAACGGCCGCAGCCGCGCTGATCGAACGTAACGATGCGGTACAGATTCGGATCGAAGTAGCGACGGCTTTGCGCATCGCAACCCGCCCCCGGGCCACCGTGGATGAACACGACAGGCAGGCCTTCCGGCGAGCCGCTTTCATCGACATAGAGCGTGTGGGTGTCATCGACAGCCAGATCGTGCCGGGCATGGGGTTTGATCTGCGGGTACAAAGTCTGCATTGCGCGCTCCGTAAGGGGTCGAGTCATCCGTGTGGGGACTTCTATTTAGTCTGCCGTCCGGCATCATAAACCCGAATTACCTTAATGAGCATGCCCTGCGGCAGTCAAAGCGTGTCGGCCAGGTAGGCCAGTAGCCTGCGATATAGCTGATCGACCTCCGGCACCTGGCCCCGCGCACGCAGGCAACCGTGGACCAGACCCTCGCCGTTGTACAACTCAGAGGCTACCCCTGCGGCGCTCATGCGCTCGTTATAGAGGACGCCATCGTCGCGCAGCGGATCCCATTGCGCCACGGCAACCAGCGTCGCGGGCAGGCCGCTGAAATCCTCGGCGAGCAATGGCGCGGCGTAGGCTGAGGGCTGGGTACCACGCAGGTACAACGCGTCATAGCGTTGCAGGTCACTGCCGTTCAAGAGCGGCGCGTCGAAACATTCGGTGCGCGACGGTAAATGCTCGGGCCCACCAAGCGCCGGGTAGATCAGCACCTGCGACCGGGGCAGAGGCTGCCCTGCATCGCGCAAGGCCAGGCACACCGCAGCGGCGAGGTTGCCGCCGGCGCTGTCGCCCACCACGGCCCGGCGCCGAGGGTTGATGGCAAACGGCAGGTCCCCCAGGTGGCGCCACACGGTGAGGCAATCTTCGAACCCAGCGGGAAACGGATGCTCGGGGGCGAGCCGGTAATCCACCGCCACCACCAGCACGCCGAGGGCCGCGGCCAGCTCCATGCAAATGAATTCATGGGAATCCAGGTCCCCTACCACCCAACCGCCACCGTGCAGATAAAGAATGCACGGCCACCCGGCGAGCGGCGGCGAAGTACGCAAGTGATAGGCCCGGACAGCCACGCCAGCCAGGTGCAGATCCTCGACCGCAAGCGTTGATGGGCGCGGCGGGGTGAATGCCCGGCACATCCGGCTGTAAGCCTGGCGCGAGCCGGCGAGGCTGTCATCCGGGCTGGTGAAGCTCAGGGTCTTGTCGATGAAGGCGGACATTGCCTGGGAGAGTGGGTAGGCCATTGTGGTTCGCCGTGGACGCTATGGTTTAGCCCGAAAGCTTTTGTGGCGAGGGAGCTTGCTCCCGCTGGGCTGCGCAGCAGTCCTCGCTTCCTGGCGGCTGCTGCGCAACCGAGCGGGAGCAAGCTCCCTCGCCACGGGGGTTATCAGTACCCGCAAGATTGGGTCAGTTCTTGAGACTGGCCTGCACCGCCGCGATGCCATCCTTGCCATCGAAGCTGGTCACGCCGGCGAGCCAGCGCTGCAGGTCCTCGGGATGCTCGCGCAACCATTGTCGCGCGACGTCCTGGGGCGTCTTGCGCTCCATGATCGGCACCATCAACTGGCTTTCCTGGGCGGCGGTAAACGTGAGGTTCTCCAGCAGCCGCTGCACGTTCGGACACCGCTGTGTGTAGTCCGGCGCGGTGACGATGGAGACCGTCGCGGCGCCTTCGTTGGGGCCATAGACGTCTTCGCTGCCGGTCAGGTAAGCGATGTTCATGTTGATGTTCATCGGGTGCGGGGTCCAGCCGACAAAGACCACGAATTCCTTGCGATTGACTGCCCGCTGCACCGCCGCCAGCATCCCGGCCTCGCCGGACTCGATCAGCTTGAAATCCTTGAGACCGAAGTGGTTGGTCTCGATCATGGTCTTGATGGTGGTATTGGCGCCGCTGCCCGGCTCGATGCCGTAGATTTTCGCCCCCAACTGGTCCTTGAACCGGGCGATGTCGGCGAAGGTCTTGAGCCCCGCCGCCGCCACGTAGTCGGGAACGGCCAGGGTCGCCTGGGCGTCGGCCAGGCTTGGTTTGTCCAGTACTTTCACTTGATTGGCCGCCAGGAACGGGGCGATGTTCTTGTCCATCGCCGGTTTCCAGTAGCCGAGGAAAATGTCGAGCCGCTTGTCGCGGATGCCGGCGAAGATGATCTGCTGCACGGCGCTGGTCTGCTTGCTTTCGTAGCCCAGGCCAGTGAGCAGCACGTCAGCCATGCCACTGGTGGCGATCACGTCGGTCCAGTTGACCACGCCCATGCGCACGGTCTGGCAGGACGCTGCCTCGGCAGCCATCGCGCCGGAGCTCAACAGGACGGTACCGCAGAGGATCGACAGACAGCGTTTGAACGGTCTTTTCATCGGAAAGGTCTCGTGCGGCAGCGGATTATTGTAGGCCGGTGTCTTGGTGCACCGTGCCTGGAACATTACGCAGCGTCGAGGGGCTGAAGATGAACTGTGGCGACGCGGTTTTGCACGGTGGCGACAGGTAAGACGATGAACGCTTCTGTGGCGAGGGAGCTTGCTCCCGCTGGGTGGCGAAGCCGCCCCAAGGATCTTGTGAGCGCTGCGCACTCAAGCGGGAGCAAGCTCCCTCGCCACAACAAGCGCCTCACTGCAGATCAGTGCTTGTAAGCCTGCCGCCCCCACGCCAGGAAACCCTCCACCAACTCCCTGAGCACCACCTGGGTCGGCGCCGCCAGGTCCGGGCGGTAGTTGAATGGCTCGAACTCTTCCATATAGGTGCTCTGGCACAGTTCCAGTTGCACTGCGTGAATGTCCTCGGCCGGGTTGCCGTAGTGCCGGGTGATGTGTCCGCCCTTGAAGCGTCCGTTGAGCACATGGGTGAACTGGCCGTGGCGAGCGCAGATGGCTTCGAGCTGGCTGGCCAGGGCCGGGTCGCAACTGGCGCCGTTGAACGTGCCGAGATTGAAGTCCGGCAGCTTGCCGTCGAACAGGTGCGGGATCACCGAACGGATCGAGTGGGCATCGAACAGCAAGGCATAGCCGAACTCGGCCTTGAGCCGCGCCAGTTCCTGTTGCAGGGCCTGATGGTAGGGCATCCAGATCTGCTGCAAGTACGTGGCACGCTCATCAGCCGTCGGCGCCAGGCCTTCGCGAAACAACGGCACGCCATCGAACAGCGTCGCCGGGTACAGGCCAGTGGTGGCGCCGACATACATCGGTTTGTCATCAGAAGGACGGTTCAGGTCGACGACGAACCGCGAATATTCGGCCGCCAGGGTGCTGGCGCCCAGCTCATCGGCGAAATCATACAGCCGGGGAATATGCCAATCGGTGTCCGGCAGGCTCTGGGCCTCGGGGATCAACCCGGCCTCTACCGCCGGCGTCAGGCGCAGGCCGGCGTGAGGCATGCTGATCAACAGCGGCACGCGCCCTTGCTTGAAATTCAGGACCTTCTCCACAACCGTTCTCCTCAATCGATTTCCACGCCGTGGCGCACGACGCGTTTTTCCAGATCGCCGCCGAGCCAGTACGACAGATCGGCCGGGCGATCGATGTGCCAGGCGACAAAGTCCGCCACCTTGCCGGCTTCCAGCGAGCCGTGGGTCTGGGCCATGCCCAGGGCCTGCGCGGCATGAATTGTTGCTCCCGCCAGTGCTTCTTCCGGGGTCAGGCGCAGGCAGGTGCAGGCCATGTTCAACATCAGGCGCAACGACAGCGCGGGCGAGGTGCCGGGGTTGAGGTCACTGGCGACGGCGATTTTCACGCCGTGCTTGCGCAGGGCATCCATGGGCGGCAACTGGGTTTCACGCAGGAAATAAAATGCCCCCGGCAGCAGCACCGCTACGGTGCCAGACTCGGCCATGGCCTTGGCGTCGTCCTCGGTCATGAATTCCAGGTGATCGGCCGACAGCGCCTGATACCGCGCCGCCAGGCTGGAACCATGCAACGACGACAGTTGCTCGGCGTGCAGCTTTACCGGCAGGCCCAATCGCTGCGCGGTCAAGAACAACCGTTCGACCTGCTCGGGAGAAAACGCCAGGTACTCGCAGAACGCATCCACCGCGTCCACCAGCCCCTCGGCGGCCAACGCCGGGAGCATTTCGGCGCAGATGTGTTCGATGTAGTCGTCGGCGCGGTCCTTGTATTCCGGCGGCAAGGCGTGGGCCGCCAGGCAGGTGCTGCGCACACTGACCGGCAATTCGGCGCCGAGGCGGCGGATGACCCGCAGCATCTTGCGTTCGCTGGTCAGGTCGAGGCCGTAGCCGGATTTGATTTCCACCGTAGTCACGCCGTCGCGCATCAGGCTTTTCAGGCGTTTTGCGGCGCTGGCGAACAGCTCGTCCTCGCTGGCGGCGCGGGTGGCGCGCACGGTGCTGGCGATGCCACCGCCGGCCGCGGCGATGTCGGCGTAGCTGACGCCTTGCAGGCGCTGTTCGAATTCACCGCTGCGGTTGCCGCCGAACACCGCGTGGGTGTGGCAATCGATCAGCCCCGGGGTGACCCAGGCGCCCTTCAGGTCGTTGATTGCCGGGTAGTCGCCCACCGGCAATTCGGCACGGGGGCCGATCCATTGGATGTGCTCGCCCTGAGTAACAATGGCGGCGTCTTCGATAATCGAGTAGGCGCCCTGGGCCATGGTGGCGGCGTGGCAGTTTTGCCAGAGGGTTTTCATCCCGGTTTCCTCGTCGCATTCAAAATCGATTCGCGAGCAGGCTCGCTCCCACAGAAGTTGCGCAGAATCTGAGGCAGCGCCATCCATGTGGGAGAAGCTGCGCAGAATCTGAGGGAACGCCATCCATGTGGGAGCGAGCCTGCTCGCGAAGGGGCCATCAAAGGCTCGGCAACAACTGCGCCGTGACCAGCTCGTTCAGACACCGACTCGCCAACAGCTCACTGGCCGCGTTGATGTCCGGCGCAAAGAACCGGTCCTTCTCGTAAAACGGTACTTCTGCACGCAGCAGCGCCCGGGCCTGTTCCAGTTTGGCCGAGGTTTTCAAACCACCGCGCAAATCCAGCCCCTGGCACGCCGCCAGCCATTCCACCGCGAGAATCCCGCGGGTGTTCTCGGCCATCTCCCACAAGCGCTTGCCGGCGGCCGGGGCCATGGAGACGTGGTCTTCCTGGTTCGCCGAGGTCGGCAGGCTGTCCACCGAATGAGGATGGGACAGCGCCTTGTTTTCACTGGCCAGGGCCGCAGCGGTAACCTGGGCGATCATGAAGCCGGAGTTGACCCCGCCATTGGCCACCAGGAATGGCGGCAGTTGCGACATGTGCTTGTCCATCATCAACGAAATGCGCCGCTCGCTCAGGGAGCCGATCTCGGCGATCGCCAGGGCCATGTTATCGGCCGCCATCGCCACCGGTTCGGCGTGGAAGTTACCGCCGGAGATCACGTCGCCCTCGGCGGCGAACACCAGCGGGTTATCCGACACAGCGTTGGCCTCGATCACCAGCACCTCGGCGGCCTGGCGGAACTGGGTCAGGCAGGCGCCCATCACTTGCGGCTGGCAACGCAGGGAGTACGGGTCCTGGACCTTGTCGCAGTTCTGGTGCGAATCCGACACTTCACTGCGCTCGCCCAACAGGTCGCGATAGGCCGCGGCGGCATCGATCTGGCCTTTCTGGCCGCGAGCCGCATGGATGCGCGCATCGAATGGCGAGCGCGAGCCAAGCACCGCTTCCACCGTGAGGCTGCCCAGCGCCAGGGCAGCGGCAAACAGGTCTTCGCCTTCGAACAGGCCGCGCAAGGCAAACGCGGTGGACACCTGGGTGCCATTGAGCAACGCCAGACCTTCCTTGGCCGCCAGGGTCAGCGGCGCGAGGCCGGCGACTTTCAGGGCGTCGACAGCCGGCAGCCATTCGCCTTTGTAACGGGCCTTGCCTTCGCCCAGCAGCACCAGGGACATGTGGGCCAGAGGCGCCAGGTCACCGGATGCGCCCACCGAACCTTTCAGCGGAATGTGCGGGTAGACCTCGGCGTTGATCAGTGCGATCAGCGCATCGATCACCTGCCGGCGAATGCCGGAGAAACCCCGGCTCAGGCTGTTGACCTTGAGCACCATGATCAACCGCACCAGCGCATCGCTGATCGGCTCGCCGACGCCGGCGGCATGGGACAGCACCAAAGAGCGCTGCAGGTTTTCCAGGTCTTCGCTGGCGATGCGGGTCGAGGCCAACAGGCCGAAACCAGTGTTGATGCCGTAGGCGGTGCGATTCTCGGCGAGGATCTGCTCCACGCAGGCAACGCTGGCTTCGATCTGCGCCGATGCGCTGGCGTCGAGGCTGAGCGTCACCGGTTGCTGATAGATGTCACGCAATTGAGCCAGGCTCAATTGGCCGGGAATCAGGTTCAAGGCAGTCATGTATTGCTCCTTTTGAGAGTTTTGTTTTTACCCGCCAGTCGCTCCGGAATGTTCCGTTATCCGTCACCTTCGCCTTTTGGGCGACGCCTTGTGGGCTAGGTGCCTTGGCACGCTGGTGTTTTTTTTGATCAATTCAAATTCGGTAGAACGTGGTGCAGCACGTTCGGATCCCTGAGCAGCCCGGCGGCGCTGGCGATGTCCGGCGCCAGCCAGCGATCCTGGTCGTAGGCCGGGACGCGCTCGCGCAGCAGCTTCCAGGCGGTGTCGGTGCCAGCGCCAAAACGCTGCGCCTTGAGAAACTCGAAGGCCTGGGCCGCCAGCAGGTATTCGATGGCGAGGATCTGCGTACAGTTTTCCAGCGCCCGGTGCAGCTTCAGGGCCGCGTTGGTGCCCATGCTCAAATGGTCTTCCTGCAACCCGGATGTGACGAAATTGTCGAGCACCGCCGGTTGCGCCAGTTGCTTGTTTTCCGCGCACAGCGACGCGGCGACGTATTGCACGATCATCATCCCCGAATTCACCCCGGGATTGGCCACCAGGAAGGCCGGCAGCCCACTGACGTGCGGGTTGATCAAACGGTCGAGGCGACGCTCGGCGATGGAGCCGATTTCCGCCACGGCGATCGCCAACAGGTCAGCCGCCAGCGCCACCGACTGGCCATGAGGGTTGGCCTGGGACACGACCCGGAAATTGTCCGGTGTACCTAGCAGTAAAGGGTTATCGGTGGCGGCATTGAGTTCGGTTTCGATCTGTTGCCGGGCATGCTCCAACTGATCACGAGCGGCGCCATGCACTTGCGGAATCGAGCGGATGCTCAAGGCGTCCTGCGTGCGAATGCCCAGACTTGAGGCGATGACTTCGCTGCCATCGAGCAGCGCCCGCAAGTTACTGCCCACCTGCTGCATGCCGGGGTGCGGCTTGAGCGCAATGATCTCGGCATCGAACGCGGCGATCTGCCCGCGCTGCGCCTCGAAGCTCATGGCACCGATCACATCGGCCCACTGCACCAGGCGCGTCGCATCGGCCAGGGCCAGGCAACTGAGGCCGGTCATGCACGGCGTGCCGTTGACCAGGCACAAACCGTCCTTGGCCCCCAACTGCACCGGTTGCAGACCTTCTGCGGCCAGCGCCTGCTGCGCCGAGACGACCTGCCCGCGATAGCTGACCTCGCCGACGCCCAGCAGCGCGATGCTGATGTGGGCCATGTGGGTCAGGTAGCCCACCGAACCCTGGGACGGCACTTGCGGCGTGATGCCGCGATTGAGCAGCGCCAGCAAGGCCTCGACCACCCGGCGATGGATGCCTGATCTGCCTTGGCTGTAGTTGAGAATGGCCGCGCAGAGGATCGCCCGGGTCTGCTCATCGGACAGCGCCGGGCCGACGCCACAGGCATGGCTGAGCAAGGTGTTGCGCGACAATTGGCTGAGCTGTTCGTCCTTGAGCGAGACATTGCACAAGGCGCCCAGGCCGGTGTTGACGCCATAGGCCCGTTCACCGCTTTCGACGATGCGCTGGACGATGGCCTGGGCATTGTCGATGCGCGCCCAGGCCTGGGCCGATAGCTCCAGCACAGCGCCGAAGCGGGCGACGGCGACCACGTCCTGCCAGCGCAGCGGGGCGCCGGCGATTACGATTTTTTCAGCCTGGGACATCTTCAACCTCATGGGAAATTCTTTTCAGCAACACACCTGGCTAAAGGCACTGCCTTTGTGGCGAGGGAGCTTGCTCCCGCTGGGCCGCGCAGCGGCCCCAAAATCTTGCGAGCGCTACGCACTCGAGCGGGAGCAAGCTCCCTCGCCACAACAACCTGTCAGCCAAAAATAGCTGTTCGCCAGCCACCACAGCCTTACACCACCGCCGCCCTGCGCTGCACAAACCGGTCAACATACTCATCCGCCGGCGAGTGCAGGATCTCCCGTGGCGTGCCGACCTGGATCAGCTTGCCGTCCTTGAGAATCGCGATGCGGTTGCCGATGCGTACGGCCTCGTCGAGGTCGTGGGTGATGAAGACGATGGTCTTGTGCAGAGTCTTTTGCAGTTCCAGCAACTGGTCCTGCATTTCCGCGCGGATCAGCGGATCGAGGGCGCTGAACGCCTCGTCCATCAGGATGATGTCGGTATCCGCCGCCAACGCCCGGGCCAGGCCGACGCGCTGGCGCATGCCGCCGGAGAGCTGGTGCGGGTATTTGTTCTCGTAGCCCTTCAGGCCCACGGTGCTGATCCAGTGCAACGCCCGTTCGGCGCAGACCTGCTTGCTTTCGCCGCGCACTTTCAAGCCGTAGGCGACGTTGTCCAGCACGCTCTTGTGGGGCAGCAGGCCGAAGCTCTGGAACACCATGCTGATCTTGCGCCGACGAAACTCACGCAAGGCCTCCATGTCCAGTTGCAGGATGTCTTCGCCGTCCACCAGGATCGCGCCGCTGGTAGGGTCGATCAACCGGTTGAAGTGGCGAACCAAAGTGGACTTGCCGGAACCGGACAGGCCCATGATCACAAAAATTTCACCGGTGCCGATGCTCAGCGACAGGTCGTTCACGCCGACCACGCAGCCGGTTTCGGCCAGCACCTGGTCCTTGGTCCTGTTTTGACGGATCAGCTCCAGGGCCTCCTTGGACCGGTTGCCGAAAATCTTGAAGACGTTCCTGACTTCGATCTTGCTGACGGCTGCGTTGCTCATTTGCTCACCTCATGCCGAGGACGACCGTAGGCCTGGGTAATGCGGTCGATGACCACGGCGAGAATCACGATGGCGAGCCCGGCTTCGAGGCCGCGCCCGACGTTGAGGGTCTGGATGCCGACCAGTACATCTTCACCCAGGCCACGGGCGCCGATCATCGAGGCGATGACCACCATCGACAGGGCCATCATGGTGGTCTGGTTGATCCCGGCCATGATGCTCGGCAGGGCCAGGGGCAGTTGCACGCCGAACAACTGCTGCCAGCGGTTGGCGCCAAAGGCGTTGATGGCTTCCATGACTTCGCCGTCAACCTGGCGGATGCCCAGGTCGGTCAGGCGGATCAAGGGCGGCGCGGCGTAGATCACCGTGGCGAAGATCGCCGGGACCTTGCCCAGGCCGAACAGCATCAACACCGGAATCAGGTACACGAAGCTTGGCATGGTCTGCATGATGTCCAGCAGGGGCATCAGCACCGAACGCAGACGATTGCTGCGCGCCGAGAGAATGCCCAGCGGAATCCCGATCAGCACCGAAATCAGCGTCGCGACCAGCATCAGCGCGAGGGTCTGCATCAGTTTGTCCCACAGGCCCACCGCGCCCACCAGGAACAACAGGCCGACGATCACCGCCGTCGCCACCACCTTGCGGGTGGCATGCCAGGCGACACCGCCGACGATCGCCAGCATCAGCCACCAGGGGGCCATGCGCAGCAGACCTTCAAGGTTGACGATGGCCCACAGCAACGTGTCGGAGATATGCCGGAACACATCGCCATAATTGGTCACCAGGGAGTCGACCCAACCGTTGACCCAGTCGGCGATGGAGAAGGTAAAGCTTTCGGGAAACATAAGAGACTCTCGATCAGGTGGATGCGGTGAACGTCCCGGCCAGCCCCACGGTTGGCCGGGAAATATTCGACCTACAGAGCCGCGTCGATTTTCTTGGCAGCGTCTTCGCTGACCCAGGCATGCCAGACTTCAGGATGTTCCTTCAGGAAGATCTTCGCCAGTTTCGGCGACTCGATCCGCTCTTTGGCCATGCGCCCGAGGTTCTGGTTCAGGATGTCGATCGGCAGGTTGACCTTTTCCAGCACCGCCACCAGTTCCGGAGCCTCGTCATGGAAGGTCTTGGACAGGCCGACCTTGATGCTCACGCTTTTATCCACGCCCGGTTTTTCTTCGAGCTTCACCAAGTCCACCTGGCCCATCAGCGGCGTTGGCGACCAGTAGTAGAACAGGATCGGCTCGCCACGCTTGTAGCTCGACAGCACTGCCGCATCCAGCGCCGGGCCGGTGCCTGGGCGGAAGTTGGTGTAGGTTTTTTCCAGGCCGTAGCTTTTCAGCATTTCGCTGTTGTCCAGCTCGCAGGTCCAACCGGCCGGGCAGTTGTAGAAGCGGCCCTTGGATGGCTCCTCCTGATCCTTGAACACGGCGGCGTACTGGCCCAGGTCGGCGATATTCTTCAGGCCCGGGGCCTTGGCTTCGAGCTTGCGCTTGGCATCACCTTCGATCACGTAGCGCGGCACGTACCAGCCTTCGATCGCGCCGACCACCGGTGCACCGACGCCCACCACCTTGCCGGCCTTCTCGGCCTTGTTCCACACCTCACTGCGGCCGACCCACTCTTCGGCGAACACCTGGATGTCGTTGCTGCTCAGGGCGTTCTCCATGGTGATGGAATTGCCTGGCAGGCTGTCGGTCTTGCAGCCGTAGCCTTTTTCCAGCACCACTTGCATCACGTCGGTCAGCAGCATGCCGCTTTCCCAGTTCAGGCCGGCGAACTTCACCGGTTTGCCCGACTCGCACCAGCCGGCCGCTTGCGTGGCACCGGCGCTGGCCAGCAGGCCCATGGACAGCAATGTGGTCAGCAGGGTCTTGTTCGACTTCATTATGTGACGCTCCTAATCAGTTGAATTGGCTTACGGCAGTCAAGAGGCATCCAGCCCTGTCAACGTCCCATCAGACCGCTTGGATGCGGCCCGCCCTGCTCGGTTGTGCGTCAACCGCGTCCTGCTCGACCGGCAGGATCAATTGATCGGGTACTGCGCTGTGCCACTTTCTGGCGATGAGGTAATACAGCGCCGCCGGAACCACCAGACCGATGATCCACGAGATATCCACACCACCCATGGCTTTCACCAACGGGCCGGTATAGAACTTGGTGGCGATGAACGGCAACTGAACCAATACACCGAAGACGTAGACGCTGATGCCGAGGGCGTTCCAACGACCGTAGCGACCGTTCGGGTCGCTCAGTGCCGGCACGTCATAGCGCTCGCGCGTGAT
Organism: Pseudomonas sp. Z1-29; assembly: GCF_051131995.1. Taxonomy (NCBI): domain Bacteria; kingdom Pseudomonadati; phylum Pseudomonadota; class Gammaproteobacteria; order Pseudomonadales; family Pseudomonadaceae; genus Pseudomonas; species Pseudomonas sp. Z1-29. Next base: position 5,636,696 of record NZ_CP071645.1, read on the forward strand.
GCAGTAGTAGTCCACCAGGTTGATCGCGCTCCACGGCGTGAAGAATGCGAGCAAGAACAGGATGAAAGACTTGAACGCACCGAGGAACGAGTGCTGGCCGAGCAGCGCGATCAGGGTCGCGGCGCCGACGATGACCAGCACGAAGACCAGACGCTGCAACCGCGTTACGTTCAGGTGCCCGCGAAAACCGCTGATAATGGTCGCGATGCACATGAAGCTGCCGTAGGAGTTCAGCGTGGAGATGGTGACCTTGCCAAAGGCGATGCTGAAGTACAGCAGCGCAGCGGTGGCGCCGGTGCCCCCCAGGCCTACGATGTAGGCAACTTCGTGACCGGCGAACTGCCCGTTGGCCGAAGCGGCGGCAAACACGCCGAGGATCATTGCTACCTGCGCGCCGATGACGGAACCCGCGCCGGCGGCGAAAAAGGTTTTCACCGAGGACGTCTTGCTCGGCAGATACCGCGAGTAGTCAGCCACGTAGGGGCCGAAGGCGATCTGCCAGGAGGCCGCGAGCGACACCGCCAGCAGGAAACTGCTCCAGCTGAAATGGCGAATTTGCAAGAGCGCGCCAACGTCCGTCTGGCTGACCAGGCGAGCGAACAGGTAGACAAAGGCAATCACACCAATAACGCTGGCGACCCGGCCAATGAAGTGGATCACCCGGTAACCGAGCACCGTCACCAGCACGATGACACTGGAGAAAATGAGGATGCCGAGACTGTCACTGACGCCAAACAACTGGCCCAGCGCCTGGCCGGAAAGCACGGTTCCCGTGGCGGTGAAACCCAGGTACATCAGGCATACCAGCACGATCGGGATGGCCGCGCCATACACACCGAACTGCACCCGGCTGGAGATCATCTGCGGCAGGCCCAGCTTGGGTCCTTGCGCGGCATGCAAGGCCATGACGCCACCGCCGAGCACCTGGCCGATCAGCAGACCGATCAACGACCAGAACACATCACCGCCAAGCACCACCGCCAACGCGCCGGTGACAATTGCCGTGATCTGCAGGTTGGCCCCCATCCAGAGGGTGAACTGGCTCAACAACCGACCGTGTCGCTCCGCTTCCGGGATGTAGTCGATCGAACGTTTCTCGATCAACGGCTTGCTGCTATCGCGTGTGCTGGTGACAGCCATGGTTCAACCTCTGTGGATTGTTCGGGTTCGGGCGCTGCTTTTATGTGTGGGAGCGAGCCTGCTCGCGAAAGGGTGTGTCATTCAACAGATGCCTCGGATGACAAGCCGCCTTCGCGAGCAGGCTCGCTCCCACATGGGTTTTGCGTTTACTTACCAGTAATCATCGGCAGGTTCAGCCCCTGCTCCTTCGCACAATCAATGGCAATCTGGTAACCCGCATCGGCATGACGCATGACGCCAGTGCCCGGGTCGTTATGCAGTACGCGGGCGATACGCTCGGCCGCTTCGTCGGTGCCGTCGCAGACGATCACCATGCCCGAGTGCTGGGAGAAACCCATGCCGACGCCACCACCGTGGTGCAGCGACACCCAGGTCGCGCCGCTGGCGGTGTTGAGCAAGGCATTGAGCAGCGGCCAGTCGGAAACGGCGTCGGAGCCGTCCTGCATGGATTCGGTTTCACGGTTCGGGCTGGCGACGGAGCCGGAGTCCAGGTGGTCGCGGCCGATCACGATCGGCGCCGACAACTCACCGCTGCGAACCATCTCGTTGAAGGCCAGGCCCAACTTGGCGCGCTGGCCCAGGCCAACCCAGCAGATACGTGCCGGCAAGCCCTGGAAGCTGATGCGCTCGCGGGCCATGTCCAGCCAGTTGTGCAGGTGAGCGTCGTCGGCGATCAGTTCCTTGACCTTGGCGTCGGTCTTGTAGATGTCCTGCGGGTCTCCCGACAGCGCGGCCCAGCGGAACGGGCCGATGCCACGGCAGAACAGCGGACGGATATAGGCGGGGACGAAACCCGGGAAATCGAAGGCATTCTCGACGCCCTCTTGCTGGGCCATCTGGCGGATGTTGTTGCCGTAGTCGAAGGTCGGCACGCCCATTTTCTGGAAGGCCAGCATGGCTTTGACGTGCACGGCCATCGATTGCTTGGCGGCCTTCACCACGGCGGCAGGTTCGGTCTTGGCGCGGGCGCGGTATTCGTCCCAGGTCCAGCCGGCCGGCAGGTAACCGTTGAGCGGATCGTGGGCGCTGGTCTGGTCGGTGACCATGTCCGGACGCACACCACGGCGAACCATTTCCGGGAGAATTTCGGCGGCGTTCCCACACAACGCAATGGAAATCGCCTTGCCTTCGGCAGTGTATTTCTCGATGCGGGCCAGGGCATCGTCGAGGTCTTTGGCCTGCTCGTCGACGTAGCGGGTTTTCAGACGGAAATCGATGCTGACCTGCTGGCACTCGATGTTCAGCGAACATGCGCCGGCCAGGGTCGCGGCCAAGGGTTGCGCGCCGCCCATGCCACCCAGGCCTGCGGTCAGGACCCAACGGCCCTTGAGGTTGGAATCGTAATGCTGGCGACCAGCCTCGACGAAGGTTTCATAAGTGCCTTGGACGATGCCCTGGCTGCCGATGTAGATCCAGCTGCCGGCGGTCATCTGGCCGTACATGGCCAGGCCCTTGGCGTCGAGTTCGTTGAAATGCTCCCAGCTGGCCCAGTGCGGCACCAGGTTGGAGTTGGCGATCAGTACGCGAGGAGCGTTGCTGTGGGTCTTGAATACGCCCACCGGCTTGCCGGATTGCACCAGCAGGGTTTCGTCGTCATTCAGGTTGGTCAGGCTTTCGACAATCTTGTCGTAGCATTCCCAGTTGCGCGCCGCGCGACCGATGCCACCGTAGACCACCAGTTCCTTGGGGTTCTCGGCCACTTCCGGGTCGAGGTTGTTCATCAACATCCGCAGCGGCGCTTCAGTCAGCCAGCTCTTGGCGGTCAGCGTGTTACCGCGAGGCGCGCGGATTTCAACGTCACGGTATTTTTCAGGTTTGCGGGTAGCGTCGGTCACAGCAAAAACTCCTCAGCGATCAATCCAGACCAGCCCGGGCAGTGGGCAGCGATTCAGCGGACGTTGCGTTGAATGCAGGAGACTCATACGCATACGTCTTTACTTGTATGTACAAGCATATGCAATCAAGCGGCCAACTTGTTGGAGCCGATGTTCAGGGACGGTTTGGGATAGAGCTCAAAGCCCTGTGATTGAAGGGCTGCCGAGCTGCATGAAATTTTTCAGAAGGGTTTTGGAGGGGGAAGTCGGAGGGACACAAAAGCGTGGTATTGCGCCACGCTGGGGCGTTCGGTAACAAGTTGGTGCGCATGGAAGGAACAACGAGCACGCTGTGGTGAGGGGATTTATCCCCGCTGGGCTGCGGAGCAGCCCTAGATCCAGACAACTCGATACATCAGGAAAAACGCAGGGGGTCGCTTCGCGACCCAGCGGGGATAAATCCCCTCGCCACAAGATGAGTGCAGCCGAGTTTAGTGGGCCGTCAGCTCGATCACGCAGCATTGGCCGTGGGTGGTGATCTCCAGCAGCCCGGTGTTGCCGCTCAGTTGCAGGCAGTCATAAAGCCCCAGCGTCTGGACCGCCTCGTCAATATTGACCCTCAGCGTCGGCGCCGCGCTGAACACCAACACCGTCCCCGCCTCGCTGAGAAAATGCTGCTGCCCACCCATCCACTGCAACCGCGCGCGGTAACGCTGCGGCGCATAGATCAGGTTGAAATCGCGGATCGACCCGCCCAGCAAGGTGCAGTGCACATGGCTTTCGCCGCTGAACGCAAACGGGTCCAGCGGATGCAATGCCCGCGAGGCCTGGCCATCGACATTCAGCGTCATGCCGTCACCCTGCAAGACACTGATGACCCGTTCATAACCGGCGAAGGTGGAAAAACCGCCCGACTCAGCGATATCGGCGATCGACAGGCGCCAACCGAAACCTTCCAGGCCGGTGCCTGCATCGCGGGTGATTTCTTCGGTGCTGCCACCGCCGTTTTTCCACGGCATGCGTGGGTAGTTGGCGGCGCGTAAAACCTTCAGCTGGCTCATTTGTGAAAGCGTCCTTCCAGGCTATGGCGGGAGCCCGGATGGATCAGGCGCGCGGCGGTCACCGGCTGGCGCCCGGACCAGGTGCGACGGCGAATCAGCAGGCACGGCTCGCCCCGCTCGATCTGCAACAGCTTGCATTCGCTCGGCTCGGCCAGGATCGCCTCGACCACATGCTCCCCCTCGGTCAGCGGCGCGACCTGGTTCAGGTAGGCGTAAGGCGTTTGCTGGGTGAAGTCCTGCTTGAGGTAGTCGGGCGCCACGAGCGCATTGACGAAACGGTCCTCGATCTGCACGGGAATGTCGTTCTCGAAATGCACGATCAGCGAGTGAAAGACCTTCTGGCCTTCGCGCATATCCAGGGCCAGGGCACGTTCGGAGCCGGCGGCCTCCTCTTCCAGGGTAATGACCTTGCAGGTATGGCGATGACCCCGGGAGGCGATTTCATCGGCGATGTTGTGTACTTCGAACAACGCGGACTGGCTCTTGGGCTCGGCGACGAACGTGCCGACACCCTGCATGCGCACCAACAGGCCATCGGCGGTCATTTCCCGCAGGGCACGGTTGATGGTCATGCGGCTGAAGCCCAACTGACTGACCAGTTCGCTTTCCGACGGCACGCGGTAGTGCGGCGGCCAGTTTCCACTGTCGATCTGCTGGGTGATCATCTGTTTGACGCGGGCGTACAAGGGCGCCGGACTGTCACCCATGGTTGCGGCCAGCGGCGGTTTGGCAGGCGGAGTCGGCACGGCGGTTCCCTGTTCTGCAAATTAGGTGGCTAGCTTGCCGGAGTTTACCGGCCAGGCAAACGTCTGTATATGTATATACAAATTTCACAGATGAGGGTCAACCATGTCCGCCTTCTTTGCCGAACGCGCGCTGCTGCCTAGTGGATGGGCCAATGATGTACGTCTTGAGGTCGATGCCAACGGTATCCTGACCCACATCCAGGCCGACGCCCACGCAGACGGCGCCGAACGACTGGACGGCCCGCTATTGCCAGGCATGCCGAACCTGCATTCCCATGCTTTCCAGCGGGCCATGGCCGGACTGGCGGAGGTGGCCGGCAACCCCAACGACAGCTTCTGGACATGGCGTGACCTGATGTACCGCCTCGTCGGGAAAATCAGCCCCGGGCAACTCGGCATTATCGCCCGCCAGCTGTACATCGAAATGCTCAAGGCCGGCTACACCTCGGTCGCCGAGTTCCATTACGTGCATCATGACCTCGACGGCGCGCCCTACGCTGACCCGGCCGAACTGGCGCTGCGCATCAGCCACGCCGCCAGCGCCGCCGGCATCGGCCTGACGTTGCTGCCGGTGCTCTACAGCCATTCCGGTTTCGGCGGCCAGGCGCCCAACGAGGGGCAGCGCCGGTTCATCAACAGCACCGAAAACTACCTGAAGCTTCAGGAGCGCTTGCAACCTGTCCTGGCCGGGCAAGCCAATCAGGCGCTGGGCTTGTGTTTCCACTCCTTGCGCGCCGTGACGCCCGGACAGATCAAGGACGTACTGGCCGCCAGCGATCCGCATTGCCCGGTGCACATCCACATCGCCGAACAGCAAAAGGAAGTCGACGATTGCCTGAGCTGGAGTGGCGCGCGGCCGCTGGAGTGGCTGTACGAAAATACCGAAGTCGACCAGCGCTGGTGCCTGGTTCACGCAACGCACGCCAACCCCCAGGAAGTCAGCCTCATGGCCAGGAGCCGGGCGATTGCCGGGTTGTGCCTGACCACTGAAGCCAATCTTGGCGACGGGATTTTCCCGGCCGTGGACTTCCTCGCCCAAGGTGGGCGGATGGGCATCGGTTCCGACAGCCATGTGTCGTTGAGTGTGGTGGAAGAGTTGCGTTGGCTGGAATACGGCCAGCGTTTGCGAGACCAGCGGCGCAACCGTTTGTATCGAACGGATCAACCGATGGTCGGGCGCACGCTGTATGACGCCGCGCTGGACGGCGGCGCCCAGGCGCTGGGACAACCCATCGGTGCTTTCACAGTAGGCAAGCGCGCCGATTGGCTGGTGCTTGATGGCAACGATCCGTACCTGGCCACGGCCAACGGCGACGGTATCCTCAATCGTTGGCTGTTCGCCGGTGGCGATCGCCAGGTGCGGGATGTGATGGTGGGTGGCAAGTGGGTGGTGCGCGATGGGCGCCATGCCGGCGAAGAGGAAAGCGCACGGGCGTTCACCCAGGTGTTGCGCGAGCTGCTGGGCTGATTCTCATAACAACAATCTGGGAGCGAGCCTGCTCGCGAAGGCGGACCATCAATCAACTTATGTGTTGAATGTGAAGCCCTCTTCGCGAGCAGGCTCGCTCCCACAGATGTTACGGAGTCAGTCCGAAGTCTTCGCCATCTGCCGGTCCGATGCGCGCCAGACCAACCGCGTAGTGTCATAGCCCTGCTGGCGGGCCTTGCTCAGCAGTTCTTCGCGCACATCCACCTTCACCGTCGGCGTGCGGGACAGCAACCACATGTAGCGCCGGCTCGGGTCGCCGATGATGGCGGTCTTGTAGTCATCGCTGACGTACAACACCCAATATTCCCCTTTTGCCACGCCCGGCAGGATCCGCGAGAACCAGGTATCGAATTCGACCCAGAGCTTGTCGGTTTTACCCGGCACTTGCGGGTAAGCCGTGCCCCTGGCCTCTTCCCATTTCCAGTCGGAAGTCAGGCAGCGGTTGAATACGTCCATGTTGCCGTCAGGCTTGAGGGTGTAATGCGCTTCGGACTGCGCGCAGTTGCGCTGGAAGTACATCGGCAGGCGGGCCAGTTCGTACCAGGTCCCTTGGTACCGCTTTAGATTGACGCTGTTGACTGTCTTGGGCGCCAACGGGTCTACGCCAGAAGAGGCACAGCCGGCCAATACCAGGCCAGCCAGAAGCACAAAAACTAACCGCATCATTATTTTTTTCTCCCGTGGGCGCTTGGCCCCGGTTTACTTCAGGTTACTTCAGGCCTTGGCCGGAAAACATCAACACTTTGTCACCGGCATACTGCACGCTGATAAAGCTTTCCTGGTCGCCCCAGGTGCAGCTGGACATACCGAGCGCGCCCGAACAATCAGTCGGTTTCCCCAGTAACGTTTCGACTTCGGCCTTGGGCATGCCAGCCGACAGCTTCGAATAGTTTTCCTGGTTGACCTTGCTGCATGCGGTCAAGACGACGCACACAAACAGCAGGGCGATGGATCGCAGCGACATGAGTAACTCCTGGAGCGGAAGGGAGGTGGCAGGGTGCCAACCTGATCCTTAGAAGAGAAAACCCCTGTCTGGTTCCCTCGTGCCCCTGGTATTTATTGGCTGTGCAGCGGTGTTTCATCGGAAATCAACCGGTTTGTGACGCTGTCGTGCCTTTCGTCGGGAGCGCCCCCTCGACGCCTGATGGGACGGGCTTTTGCGCCGATAAAAAGTAACAGCGCAAAATCTTGCACTATGGCAAATTGGCAGCCCTTCCTGACCCGTCCCTACGCGGTAGCGTTCTTAATGACCAGAAACATGAAATTCAGCCACAAAATCCTGCTGGCTGCCGCCCTTGTGGTGGCCGTCGCATTCGCCTGTTTCATCCTGTTCAACGACTATCGTCAACGACAAAGTCTCAACACCAGCACCGAGACGTCCATGCAGGAACTCGGCAACCTGACCAGTCGTAATATCCAGACATGGGTCGAAGGCCGAATCCAATTGCTGCAATCGCTTGCCCAGCAAATAGCCATCGATGGAAACAGTGCCGAGAGCCTGAAGCGCGCCGTGGGCCTGCCCGCCTACACCGGCAATTTCCAGCTCAGCTATTTCGGCGGTACCGACGGTGTGATGTTCTCGATACCGGCCGGTAATCGTGCCGCCGACTATGACCCGCGCGCCCGTGGCTGGTACAAGGCTGCCAATAGCGCCCAGCAGACCATCGTCACCGAGCCCTACATCGCGGCCTCGTCGGGCAAGCTGGTAATCACCGTTGCCACGCCGGTACAGCGTCAGAACCAGATGATCGGCGTGGCTGGCGCGGACATCGACCTGTCGAGCGTCAGCGCCATCATCAACTCGCTGAACTTCGGCGGCCATGGCCATGCGTTCATCGTCAGCGCCGACGGCAAGATCCTGATCCACCCCGACAGCAAGCGTGTCCTCAAGACGCTTGCCGAGGCCTACCCCAACGGCGCACCGCAAATCGGCCCGGGCCTGAAGGAAGTCGAACTCGACGGCAAGACTCAATTCATCTCCTTTACCCAGGTCAACGGCGTGCCCGGAGCCAACTGGTACGTGGCGCTGGTACTCGATAAAGACACCGCCCTGGCGATGCTCAGCGAATTTCGCACCTCGGCACTGATCGCCATGATCATCGCCGTGGTGTTCATCATCGCCCTCCTGGGCATGCTGATACGGGTGCTGATGCAACCGCTGCTGACCATGGGCCGCGCCATGCACGATATCGCCGAAGGCGAAGGCGACCTGACTCGGCGCCTGACCATTCATGGCCAGGACGAATTCGGTGCGCTGGGTACATCGTTCAACCGCTTCGTCGAGCGTATCCATACTTCGATCCGCGAAGTGGCTTCGGCGACCGGCCAGGTCAACGAAGTCGCCCTGCGGGTGGTCAGCGCGTCCAACTCGTCGATGTACAACTCCGACCAGCAGGCCTCGCGGACCAGCAGCGTGGCCGCGGCCATCAACCAGCTCGGCGCCGCCGCCCAGGAGATCGCCCAGAACGCCGCCCTCGCCTCGCAGCATTCCAGTGAAGCCCGCAACCTGGCCGAAGACGGCCAGCAAGTGGTGGATAAAACCATCACCGCCATGCAGCAGCTGTCGGCCAAGATCAGCGATTCGTGCGGCAACATCGAAACCCTGAACAGCAACACAGTGAACATCGGCCAGATCCTGGAAGTGATCACCAGCATTTCCCAGCAGACCAACCTGCTCGCCCTGAACGCCGCCATCGAAGCCGCCCGCGCCGGTGAAGCCGGTCGCGGTTTCGCGGTGGTTGCCGATGAAGTGCGCAACCTGGCCCACCGTACCCAGGATTCGGCGCAGCAAGTGCAGAAGATGATCGAAGAGTTGCAGGTCGGCGCGCGGGAAGCGGTGCTGACCATGACCGACAGCCAGCGCCAGAGCGAAAGCAGCGTTGGCATCGCCAACCAGGCGGGCGAACGCCTGGGCAGCGTGACCCAGCGCATCGGCGAAATCGACGGCATGAACCAGTCCGTGGCGACCGCCACCGAAGAACAGACCGCCGTGGTGGAATCGATCAACGTCGACATCAACGAAATCAACACGCTAAACCAGGAAGGCGTGGAAAACCTGCAAGCCACGTTGCGGGCCTGTTCCGACCTGGAACAGCAGGCGGCGCGGTTGAAGCAGTTGGTGGGCAGTTTCCGGATCTAGCGCTCTCAAGACCCATCGCGAGCAAGCTCGCTCCCACAGTTGACCGCACTCTACTGTGGGAGCGAGCTTGTCCGCGATAGCGGCATCAGCCCTCAGCAGAAATCAGACCGACACCCTGACGAAAGACTGAATTAAGACTAAACTCAGTCCGTTCCTTCTTTCGAGGCCCCGCACCATGAAACTCTCATCACAAATCAAACCCATCAGCTATTTGAAGAGCCATACCGCCGAAATCGTCAAGAGCATCACAGAGAGCAGAGAGCCGTTGATCATCACCCAAAACGGTGAAGCCAAGCTCGTGGTCATGGATGTAAAAAGTTTTGAAGAACAAGAAGACACCATGGCGTTGCTAAAGCTGCTGGCGATGGGCAACCAAGAAATTGAAAACGGTAAATTCAGGGAAATAGAAGAAGTCTTCGGCGAGCTGGATAAGGCGGACGACCAATGAGGTTGAAGATCGTCATTCTTCAGTCAGCCGAAACAGATCTTAAAGAGCTTCGCGCCTATCTCATCGGTCGGTTTTCTTTCCATACATGGCAAAGCACTTACGCCAGCCTGAAGACGGCGATCCGTCATTTGGAGACCTTGCCTTACGCAGGATCGATTCCAGAAGAAATCGAAAGGCTCAATCTCGGTCAGTACCGGCAGATATTGTCAGGGATGAACCGAATCATTTATGAGGTGCGGGGCCAAACGATCTATATCCATATCATCGCCGATAACCGCAAGAGCTTGCCGACCCTGCTAATGCAGCGATTGCTTCGAAGCAGTCCTTAACAACTCACTAGAACCTGGACCCAGGCCTCTTCAGGAATTCCAGCTCCTCAGCCGTGGACTCACGCCCAAGCACCGCATTGCGATGAGGGAAGCGGCCAAACCGCGCAATGATCTTCTGATGCCGTTCGGCATAATCCAGGTTGTCCTCAAACACCGCACGCTGCGCCTCGGGCTGTTCTCGAACCAACTCGATGAACCGCGACACGGCTTCGTTCTGTACGGCGAGGTTTTCGCAGTGTTCGAGTACCAGATAAATGAATACGCGCTGGACAGGCTTGAGTTGCCGGTCGAAACCCGCCGCCAGTCCCTGTGCTACCAGCGCTTGGGCACGCAGATCGCCGGAAAAACCTTCGGGGGTGTTGCGATAGATCATCCGGGGAAGTTGATCCAGTAGCAGCACCAGGGCCAGCCAACCTTCCGGGCGTTGCGCCCATTCGGTCAATCCGCCGGCCAGTGCCTGCTCGACCTGATCGCCGAAGCGCTCTTGCGCCTGGCGATCATGGCCTTTGCCGAACCACAGCTTGCCCTTGTCAGCCGCGATGTCATCGGGTGATTCGGCTGAACCGAACCACCAATCGAGCAACGGCTGCCAGGGCTCGGCCATGATTTATTCCTTGTGGTAGGCCGTGGCGCGCGCCACTTCTTCCTTCGAGCCGAGGAACACCGCTACGCGCTGGTGCAGGCCTTCAGGCTGGATGTCGAGAATGCGTTGGTGGCCATCGGTGGAAGCGCCACCGGCCTGCTCCACCAGGAACGACATCGGGTTGGCTTCGTACATCAGGCGCAGCTTGCCCGGCTTGGACGGCTCGCGGCTGTCGCGTGGGTACATGAACAGGCCACCACGGGTCAGGATGCGGTGCACATCGGCAACCATCGCGGCGACCCAGCGCATGTTGTAGTTCTTCTTCAGCGGGCCTTCTTCGCCGGCCAGCAACTCGCTGACGTAGCGTTGTACCGGGGCTTCCCAGTGACGCTGGTTGGACATGTTGATGGCGAACTCCTGAGTGGTCTCAGGAATGGTGATGTCTTCGTGGGTCAGGACAAAACTGCCCATCTCGCGATCCAGGGTGAAGCCTTTCACGCCGTCGCCCAGGGTCAGTACCAGCATGGTCTGAGGCCCGTAGATGGCATAGCCGGCGGCGACCTGTTCGGTGCCTGGCTGCAGGAAGGCCTTTTCGTTCAGCGCTTCGTTCTGGCTCAGGTACTCGTTCGGGCAACGCAGTACCGAGAAGATGGTGCCAACCGGCGCGTTGATGTCGATGTTCGACGAGCCGTCCAACGGGTCGAACACCAGCAGGTAGGCGCCCTTGGGATACTTGCCCGGGATCTGGTAGGCATTGTCCATTTCCTCGGACGCCATGCCGGCCAGGTGACCGCCCCACTCGTTGGCTTCGAGCAGGATTTCGTTGGACAGTACGTCGAGCTTCTTCTGCACTTCGCCCTGCACGTTCTCGGTGCCCATGCTGCCAAGGACACCACCCAGCGCGCCCTTGGAGACGGCGTGGCTGATTTCCTTGCACGCACGCGCCACCACTTCGATCAAAAAGCGCAGATCGGCAGGGGTATTGTTGCTGCGGGTCTGCTCAATCAAATAGCGACTCAAGGTAACGCGGGACATGGACGGCTCCGAAGAATAGGGGGCGGAAAACCCGCGCAGTTTAGCGCGAGTCGGGAGTTAATTCCTCCTATGAGACGGGATATGGAGGATTGAGTTCACGGGGTGGCGGTTCGCTTGGGTAATCTATTGGTTGATAGGACGCCATCGCGAGCAAGCTCGCTCCCACAGTTGACCGAGTTGTTCCGACGAACGCGGTTTATTGTGGGAGCGAGCTTGCTCGCGATGAACACACCTCAGTTCTTGACCGGTGGCTTGCGCAACAGGCTGAACGCCATTGCTGCGAGGAACAGCACACTCAGCAGCAACACCGCCCACAAGCCGATTTTTTTCCAATTGGTCTCGATGGGCGCAGGCGTGGTTTCGACTCTCGGGGTCGCCGTGGCCGTGCCGTTCACCGTTGCCGTACCCAACGTCGCCAGACGCGACGGTTTGTAGTCGGGCACCAGCGTGGTCAATGGCAGGCTGGCCGCCTTGACTGTCGCACTGCCCAGCGCCAGGCGCCAGGGGCCCTCGCCGCGCGCCAGGAACACCACCTGGGTCGGACGCACGGCAAAGCGCAGGGCCGGGGCCTCGGCGCCCAGACCGCCGCCGCGCTCGTCCACCGTCAGCTTCAGTTGTTGAACGGTCTGGCCGGACAGCTGCAGCTGGTTTTGCAACACCTCCTGGCCATTCTGGGTCAGGCGATAGAGCAGACCGCTGCCCATCGGCTGCCAGGGTTGGCTGCTTTCGCGGCGACCGGCCAGGGTCGCCGGCGCCAGGGTGTTGGCCTGGCTCAACTCGATCTGCACCTGTTCGACGTTCAACCCCATGGGTAACTGCCAGGTGTATTCGCCGGCCTTGGTCGTGCCACCAGCCAGCGGCTGCGACCAGACCAACGGCAGTGGCAGGCTTTCGCGGCTGGCGCTTTGCAGCTGGGCCGAGGTCAGCACCGGCGCCGAGGACGGCGAATCCCACAGCAGTCGCAAGTAGCGCGCCGACTGCCCCGGCAAGCTCACCTCATGCTGCTCGACCCGCTCATCGGCAAACGTCAGCCGGGCGATCTGGCCTTCGCCCCACGACTGCCAGTGCTGCAAATCGTCGCTGGCTTCGATGGTGAAGCGCTGGAAGCCATCGCGCTCGCTGGTCCAGTCGAGGATCAATTGCTGTAACGGCGCCTTGATCGCGCTGGCGTCCAGCAACCAGCCGCGCAACTCTTCCTCGCCCGCCTCGAGCCGACTGGACGGCTGGACTTCCACCAGCGTGCCGTTGGCGTTCGATTGCACACGCACGCTGGGCGCACGCTCGCTGTCATCGGCGGCGTTGTACAGCGGGAACCATTTCACATCGGTGAGCGTGCGACTTTCCCGGCTCTGCGCCGACTCGCGAACCAATGCGTAGGCCTGGGCCTGGCCCGCCGCGTTGAAGACCCGCAAGTCGCTCAGGTCGGTCTGGCGCGCCTGCAACTGCACGTCCAGCGGCAACGCCAGGCGATACCACGGCCCCTCTCCGCTCAAGGCCAACGGCACCTGATGGGCGAAGTCTTGCGGTTGTTCCTGTGCCGCGGCCGACATGGCCACCCACAACCCCACCACGCCCAGCCCGATTCGACTCAACTTGCGACTCAAGATGACACTCCCTCACTGACAGGCATCGGCGGCTCGGCATCCACGGCCGGCTCCGGGCGTTTGGGCGGCAGCGGCGCAAAGTAGCCGACCACCAGCAGCAACACGCCCACGCCGATAAACGACACGATCCGCGCCAGACCACCACGGTTACTCAATTCGACAAAGAACAGCTTGGCCACCACCACCGCAATCAACGCCGCGCCGATCAGCCACACCTCGCGACGATGCCGCAGGTGGCCGCCAATCATCAGGCCCAGGGCGATCAGGGTCCAGACAATGGACAATCCGGCCTGCACGAACATCGATTCAAGCAATGCATCCAGCTCGAACGGCACATCCATCCACTGGTGCGCAGTGCGCATCACCAAGGCGGTGAAGAACGCGAACAGCGACACGCCGGCGATCAACTGAGCGACCTGTCCGATCCGACTCCAGCGGTTCGTCGTTTGCTCCACGGCGTTGCGGGCCCACACATAGATACCGAACAGGGCGAACAGCAGACCCAGCTCCAACGGATTGAGCAACGGCACATAAGGCAGTGGCTCCGAGTTGCCATCACTGAACGTGTTGGTCAGCCAGAACCAACCGAGCATCAACAGTGCCATGGGCGCCGCCGCGTAGACGCGGTATTCGCGCGGTTGGGCCGACACCGGCCACGGCAGGGTACGCGGCGTGGCCATCAGCACCAGGTAGAGGCCTGGCAGGATCGCCCAGGCCAACCACCGCCAGGCATTGTACTGCTCGGACAACAACAGCAGGCCGTAACGCAACTCCAGCATCAGCACCGCCATCAACAACCAGCAACCGAGCACATGGGCGGTGCTGCGCGCCTGGGCCGGCAGCGTCGCGGCCAGGCGCTTGAGCGACAGGAAATGCACGGCAAATACCGCCAGCCAGGCCAGCCAGCCGAAATCCGCCGCCGGGTGATAACGGCTGTGCCCGATCGCCACCAGCACACAGCCTGCTGCTGGAATCAACAAGGTGCACAGCAATCCCATTGCCGCCCACTTCAAGCGCAGCGCCGCAACGGTCCACACCGCCACACTGGCGGCCGCGACAATCAACAACAAACTGCCTTGCAGGTTTTGCGGGGCAAAGCGCAGCACTTCGCTGCCCCACGCCAGCGCCCACCAACCGGCGCCCCAGATCAGCAGCAGCTCGGACAGGCGCTGCAAACTCAAGGCATCGAGTTCCCGCGCCGCGTGCGCCTTTTGCAGACGCCATGCGCCCACCAGCGCAGCCAGCCCCAGCACCAGCGGTGTCCAGAATCCGCTGTGGGCCAAGGGACGCAGATCCTCGGCATCAAGCGAGCCCAGCAGCGCCGGCCCGGCCATCAGGAAAGCCGCACCGCCAATCACTTGCAGCAGCAGGCCAAAGACAAAGCTCACGCGCTGCTTCAGGTACAGGCTCAGCCAGATGATCAACAGACCGCTGGCCGCCCACACGCCGCTCGCCGTTTGCCAGGGCAACACGAACAGTACCGCGAGATTGATCAACACCAACCCGGCCAGCAACACCACCGACAAGCCGCGCAGCAAGCGCACATCGTTGCGCACCATGTCGTCGCGCGCCGCCAGCAACATACCGCCGATCAATGTCAGGCCGATCAACGAGGCGCTGAGCAGACCGCTCCAACCAGCGTTGAACACCGCCGCCGAATCGCCTTCGGCGCCTTGCAGACGCAGCAGGAACAGCGCACCGCCGAGCAGTTGCACGGCGAACGCGGTAAACAGGAAGCTGCGTGATTGCAGGCGCAGGCCGACGAACAGCGTCGCCAGCCCGGCCAGTGCCCAGGCGATGGCAGTACCATGAATAAAGAAAAACAGCGGTGCCAGCAGGTAGAGGAAGCCTAGCCCCAGTACCGCCAGCACGGGTTGCCCGCGCAGCTCCCAACTTGCGGCGTGCCCGGGCTTGGCCTTGCGCAGTTGGTAGAAGCTGAACAGCAAGGCGCCACCGAGCATCAACGCGCCCAGCCACGAACCTTCCAGCAGGCTGCCTTCGCCGCCATGCAGTTCGCTGACGAAGGCCAGCGCCGACCCCAATTGCAGCAACAGGGCAAAGATTCGCGCAAAAGGTCGCTGCTGACGCAGGCCGAGCCAGAAGATCCCGGCGCCTTCCACCGCCCACGCTGCGGCAGTCCAACGGGCGTCGAGGCCAAGGGGAATCGCCAGGCTGGTGAAAATCACGCCCAGGGCGAGGCAGGTTTCGGCCAGCAATACAGCGCGCCCGCCCATCAATACGCGGGCCAGCCCCATATAGATCATGCCCAGGGCCAGGGCGCTGAAGGCGGCGGCGAATTCCAGATGCTGCACCAACGCGAACTGCAAGCCGAAGCCCACCAGCGGCGGACCGAACAGCATGCTGCCGTCCACATAGTCGCCCTTGCGCGCCGACCAGCGCAGCAGCGCTTGGCGGCTGTCATCTTCAGGCGCATCGCTCATTTCCAGCAGCTTGCGCCGGGTGAACAGCAACCCGATCGCCAGGTACATCAGGAAGAACACGATGAGGAACGGCTCAGTGCTCCAGAGCAGCTCCGGCGTATAGGAACGCAGGCCCCAGGCGAAACCGATGCCGAAAGTGCCGACGAAGCCGATCAGGTTGAGCAGGCGCCAGGCGCGGAACCAGGCAATCGCGAAGATGCCGGTATTGAGCAGGATGAAATAGCTGAACAGCGCGACATGGTTGCCGCTGCCGGTGGAGGTCAGGATCGGCGCGGCGAAGCCGCCCAGTGCGGCAGCTGCCGCCAGCCCCAGGGCATTCTGGGTAACGGCCAGGATCGCGGAAAACACCGTGACTGCAACCAACAGGCCCAGGGCAGCCTTGGAATCGAGCAGCGGGTGCAGGCGCATGGCGGCGAACACGGTCAGGTACAGCACCGCGATCCCCGTCCCCTGCAACATCAACGCATAGTTGCTGTTGCGGTGGCGCAACCACCAGCCCAGGCCCAACAGGCCCAAGGCACTGGCCGCGACGCCGGCGTAACGCAACTCGATCGGCACTACCATGCCTTCAGTGGCGTAGCGCAGCAGGAAGGCCAGGCCGAGGAACAACAGCACCACGCCGACCCGCAGCACGGTGTTGCCGCCGAACAGCCAGTTGCGCGCGCCCGTCCAGGCACGATCGATCAGATTCGGACCGCGAGGGGCCGTCGGCTCGGTAGTCCTCGGTTCCAGGGGCAGAGGTTCGAAGTCGCGGGTTGCGCGCCGACTGGATGTTTCGGGCGCGGGTTTCCAAACGTCATCGGGCAACGGCTGGCTGGCCTGGGTGGCCATCGCGGGGATTGGTTCGAGTTCTGGTGGCAGCTGCCAGATGAGCTCCGGCTCGGTGCGCGCCTCGGGCTTCGCCGCTTGGGCAACGACGATTTCCGGCGCTGTAGCCGGTTCACTCGGTTCGGCCACGTTGCCGCGTTCGAGCACCGCCAGACGCGCTTCCAGCGTGAGCAAGCTGCGCTGGGCATCTTGGAGCAGGATCTGTTGCTTGGCGGCCTGGATACCCAGGCGTCCCAGTCGAAACGACTGGGCGATGCCAAGCCCCACCAGCGCACCGATCAGCGCGTCGGCAAACGACTCTTCCACCACCCAGCCGAGTGCCAGGCCCAACAGTGTCAAAATCCATTGCATATGGTCGATATCCCTAAGCGGCCCGTTGCGGGCATGACCGGGGTGATGTGGGGTCTGGCTCAGTCTAGTGGAAAACCCCGAAACCCTGTGGGAGCGAGCTTGCTCGCGATGGCGGCGTGTCGGGCAATATGAATGTCGCCTGATACACCGCTATCGCGAGCAAGCTCGCTCCCACATTGGATTCCTGGCATTTCCAGTACTGGTCCGGCCACACTGCCCGGCGAAACTGACGCTTAGTATATCGACGAAGCCCTACCGCCGTTGGGCTTCGCTCACATTTCTTGCAACAGTCAGTCCAGGGCCTTCCAGATATCGGTGGCGTATTCGCGAATGGTCCGGTCCGAGGAGAACCAGCCCATGCGCGCGGTGTTGAGCACCGCCGAGCGCCACCATTGCTTGGGATCGTGCCACCTCTCCTCGACTTTGGCCTGGGCGTTCCAGTAGGCGTCGAAATCGGCGCAGACCAGAAAGCGGTCGTAATCCACCAGCGAGTCCACCAGCCCGGTGTAGCGCATCGGATCGTCCGGCGAGAACACCCCGCCACGAATCGCTTGCAGCACATCGTTGAGGCGATGGGATGCGGCGATGTCCGGCGCGGCACTGAATTCGCCGTTGCGCTTGCGCGCTTCCACCTGCTCGGCGGTCAGGCCGAAGATGAACATGTGCTCGCCACCGACGCGGTCATGCATTTCCACGTTGGCGCCGTCCATGGTGCCGATGGTCAGCGCGCCGTTGAGGCCGAACTTCATGTTGCTGGTACCCGAGGCCTCGAAACCGGCCGTGGAAATCTGCTCCGACAGGTCCGCCGCCGGAATGATGCTTTCGGCCAGGCTGACGTTGTAGTTGGGCAGGAATACCACTTTGAGCAAGCCGCGCACGGTCGGGTCGTTGTTGACCACCCGGGCGATGTCATTGGTCAGCTTGATGATCAGCTTGGCCTGGTGATAACTGGCAGCGGCCTTACCAGCGAAGATCTTCACCCGCGGCACCCAATCCACCTCAGGCTCGGCGCGGATCGCCTGGTACAGCGCCACGGTGTGCATCAGGTTGAGCAACTGGCGTTTGTACTCGTGGATCCGCTTGACCTGCACGTCGAACATCGCCGCCGGGTTGACGGCAATGCCCAGCCGCTCGTGGATCAGGTAGGCCAGGGCTTTCTTGCTGTGCAGGCGCTGCTCGGCGAATTGCTTGCGGAACGCCGGCTTGTCAGCGAACGGTTCCAGTTCGATCAGCCGCTCCTCGGGGTTGTCGAGCACGCTCGGGCCGAGGGCATCGACCATCATCGAGGTCAGTTCGGCGTTGGCCTGGAACAGCCAGCGGCGGAAAGTGATGCCGTTGGTCTTGTTGTTGATCCGGTCCGGGTAAAGTTTGTGCAGCTCAGAGAATACGGTGCTCCGCATCAGTTGCGTGTGCAGTCCGGACACGCCGTTGACGCTGTGGGAACCGAGGAACGCGAGGTTACCCATGCGCACCCGGCGACCATTGTCTTCTTCGATCAGCGACACCGAGCGCAACACGTCGAAATCGTGCACGCCCTTGGCCCGCAGCGAATCGATATGCTGGGCGTTGATCAGGTAGATGATCTGCATGTGCCGCGGCAGCATGCGCTCCATCAGCCCCACCGGCCAGGTTTCCAGGGCTTCAGGCAGCAGCGTGTGGTTGGTGTAGGAGAGCGTGTCCTGGGTGATCTGCCAGGCCGCGTCCCACGCCACGTCGTAGACGTCCACCAATTGGCGCATCAGCTCGGCCACGGCAATCGACGGGTGGGTGTCGTTGAGCTGGATCGCCGCATGATCGCCCAGGGTCAGTACCGAGGTGTGCATGTTGCGATGGCGGCGCAGCAAATCCTGCAGCGAAGCAGCGACGAAGAAATATTCCTGGCGCAGGCGCAGTTCCTGGCCGGCTTCGGTGCTGTCGGCCGGATACAGCACGCGGGAAATACTCTCGGCGCGGGCCACTTCCGCTACGGCGCCGAGGTGGTCGCCAGCGTTGAAGCGCTCCAGGTGCAGGTCTTCCACGGCTCGGGCACGCCACAGGCGCAAGGTATTGACGCTGGCGCCGCGCCAGCCGACGACCGGCGTGTCATAGGCAATTGCCCGCACGGTTTCGGCCGGAGACCAGACCTGCCGGGTCTTGCCGGTGTCGTCGGTGACAGTCTCGACGCTGCCGCCAAAGCCGATCGGGTAGACGACTTCCGGCCGCTCGAATTCCCATGGGTTGCCGAAGTCCAGCCAGTGTTCGGTCTGCTCCTGTTGCCAGCCGTCGACAATCGCCTGGCGGAACAGGCCGTGTTCGTAACGAATGCCATAACCATGGCCGGCGATTCCGAGGGTCGACATGCTTTCCATGAAGCACGCCGCCAGACGGCCGAGACCGCCGTTGCCCAAGGCCGCGTCGGGCTCCAGCAGACGGATGCGCTCAAGGTCCACACCCAGCTCGGTCAAGGCTTCGCGGGCGGTGTCCAGCAAGCCGAGGTTGCTCAGGCTGTCGTACAGCAGCCGGCCGATGAGAAACTCCAGGGAGAGGTAGTAGACGCGCTTCTGGCCCTTTCGGTAGATCTGCCGCGTATGGTCCATCCAGTGTTCGACCATATGGTCGCGGGCAGCGAGGGCGATGGCTTCGAACCAATCGTGATCAAACGCATGATCGGGGTCCTTGCCGACGGCATAAGTGAGTTTGGTCAACACGGCGTCGCGAAAAGCCGCAACCTCGGCTTCGCGAACAAGTGGTTCTTGAGTCATTGATGAGACCTCGAACGAGCATGGAAATGTCTGAGCCTAGACGGTCTGACAGACGGTACGGGCTCTTGGTTCGGTGGTTTTTCCCCGGTGTCGGAGAATCGCCGCCAGAGAATTGCCAGATAGCCGAGTGAATGCAGGGGCCGTGCCGGTCCAGGCGGGGTTTTGCCGCGAGGTAAAAAAAACCGGCAGATGGTCGTTCAAAATTTCACCAGTCCCGGTATGATCGCGCGCCCTGATGCATGCTGGTAAACCGTGATGATGAAGCCCAACCTGATCGCCGCCGCGGAGATCGACCGACTCGATACCTGGGCCAAGTATTCCGCCCCGATGTGCGGTTCCTGCGTGTCGAGCTGCTGCACGCTGCCGGTGGAGGTCAAGATCAAGGACCTGATCCGCATCGGCATCGTCGATGAGTTCGAGCTGGGCGACCCGCCGAAAAACATCGCCAAGCGCCTGCAAAAGGAAGGGATCGTCGAGCGCTACAACCAGAAATCGGAAATCTTCACGCTCCAGCGCATGAGCAACAACGATTGCCTGTATCTGGATCGTAAGAGCCGGCTGTGCACCATTTACGAAAAGCGCCCGGATACCTGCCGCAATCATCCACGGGTCGGGCCACGGCCTGGGTATTGCGCCTACAAGCCCAAGGAAGTGGAGCGCGAGCGTAATCCGCGGACGCTGGATCGATTTTGATCGACCATCGATTCTTTAGCGCC
This sequence comes from Pseudomonas sp. Z1-29, assembly GCF_051131995.1. Lineage (NCBI taxonomy): Bacteria > Pseudomonadati > Pseudomonadota > Gammaproteobacteria > Pseudomonadales > Pseudomonadaceae > Pseudomonas > Pseudomonas sp. Z1-29. Next base: position 5,657,161 of record NZ_CP071645.1, read on the forward strand.
TGAACAACAGCTATCGCGAGCAAGCTCGCTTGTATGTTTAGACTTGAAGGGGTGGGCGGGACTAAAAGCTCGATTCCGACTCTAGCCAGTACGGACCGTGGGAGACTTCTCGTCCCGCCCTTTCTACCTAAAGCGCCGATAAGGAATTCATCGGTAAACCGACGATAGAAGCAAGCCAGCGCTACGGTAGACCCCGACAAGCATCTAAACCCTAGCTCCGAGGATTCGAGATGACAATCCTTACCTCCCCAGCGGTTATCGGTATTGATGTCGCCAAGGCTGAAATCGTGGCTTATCGCGAAGATCTAAAAAGCATTCAGATTGTTGATAACGACCGTAAGGCCCTTGTTCGTTGGCTCGAAACGTTGCCAGCGCAAAGTTTGATTGCACTAGAAGCCACCAGCTTTTATCACCTGGACACGGCTGAACTGGCTCATGGGATGGGGCACAGGGTTTACGTTGTGGATGCCTATCGGGTGGCCCACTACCGCGAAAGCATTGGACAGCGGGCCAAAACCGATCCTTGCGATGCACGTTTGCTGGCGCGCTATCTGACAAACGAACAGCAACGGCTACGCGTCTGGACCCCACCTCCGCAGGCCTACAAAGTATTAAAGAGCCTGCTACGCAAGCGCGCAGAACTCATCAAAGCGCGCGTCAGCCTCATGCTGAGTTGGTCGGGCGAACCGCTTCTGAAGGATATCCTGACCGAGCAACTGGAGGCCTTCAAGCAAAGCGATCGGGCCATCCAGAAGCTATTGCGCGAGGCCAGCCAAGAGGCGGGAATTACTGAAAACATCAACCGCTGCAAAGCCATTGAGGGCGTGGGTGAACTGACGGCAACAGGTCTGGCGACAGCCTTCATGCGAGGTGACTTCGCCAGCGGCGATGCGTTTATTGCCTTTTTAGGGATGGACCTGAGGCCAAAGGATTCCGGAAAAAAACACAGCCCCAGGCACCTAAGCAAGAAAGGAGATGGCGAACTGCGACGCTTGGCGCACACCGCGGCAATGGCGGCTAGCCGGTCTCCTGTCTGGAAACCTTACTACGAGTCCTGCTTGGCAAGAGGTTTCGCCAGAACCCAAGCCCTGGTGAGCCTCGCCCGTAAATTGTGCCGGGTGGCATTCGCCCTGATGAAAAACCAGAGCGAATATCGCCCTAATTCTATGCTGCAGGGTTCCCCTGCAACATAGAATCTCCCACAGGGGATTTTAAGCGGACGCGGATTTTGTGCCCGACATAGACCTACTGTGGGAGCGAGCTTGCTCGCGATAGGGCCCTGACAGCCACCCATAAACTACAGGCACAAAAAAACGCCCCCGGTTTCGCAACCGGGGGCGTTTTCATTCAGCCTGGGCTAAATCAGTTCTTGGCTTTCTTGGCGGCGCGGGTACGCTCGCTTTCGTCCAGGATCTTCTTGCGCAGGCGGATCGACTTAGGCGTCACTTCACACAGCTCGTCGTCCTGGATGAATTCCAGAGCCTGTTCCAGGGTGAAGCGAACAGGTGGAACCAGGGCGATGGTTTCGTCTTTGCCCGAAGCACGCATGTTGTCGAGCTTCTTGCCCTTGGTAGGGTTCACGCCCAGGTCGTTGTCACGGCTGTTCAGACCAACGATCTGGCCGCCGTAGATTTCCTGGCCGTGCTCAACGAACAGCTTGCCACGCGCCTGGAGGGTTTCCAGGGAGTAGGTCAGCGCCTTGCCGGTTTCAACCGAAACCAGAACGCCGTTCTGACGGCCGGACATGTCGCCGGACTTCATCACGTCGTAACGGTCGAAGATCGAAGTCAGGATGCCAGCGCCGTTGGTCAGGGTCAGGAACTGGTTACGGAAACCGATCAGACCACGAGCAGGGATGTTGTATTCCAGACGTACACGGCCCTTGCCATCCGGCACCATGTTGGTCAGGTCGCCCTTACGCAGGCCCATCTCTTCCATCACCTTGCCCTGGGATTCTTCCGGCAGGTCGATGGTGACGTTTTCGAACGGTTCGTGCTTCACGCCGTCAACCAGACGGATGATCACTTCCGGACGGCCTACAGCCATTTCGAAGCCTTCGCGACGCATGGTTTCGATCAGAACCGAGAGGTGCAGTTCGCCACGGCCCGAGACCTTGAACTTGTCAGCCGAGTCGCCTTCTTCAACGCGCAGTGCAACGTTGTACAGCAGCTCTTTGTCCAGACGTTCCTTGATGTTACGGGAAGTCACGAACTTGCCTTCTTTACCGCAGAATGGCGAGTCGTTTACCTGGAAGGTCATGGAAACGGTTGGCTCGTCGACGGTCAACGGCTTCATCGCTTCAACGGTGTCCGGGTGGCACAGGGTGTCGGAGATGAACAGCGAGTCCATGCCGCTGATGCAGACGATGTCGCCGGCAGCTGCTTCTTCAACGTCTACACGGTGCAGACCGTGGTGACCCATCAGCTTCAGGATACGACCGTTGCGCTTCTTGCCGTCGGCACCGATAGCCACGACCGGAGTGTTCGGCTTGACGCGACCACGGGCGATACGGCCAACACCGATCACACCCAGGAAGCTGTTGTAGTCCAGTGCCGAGATCTGCATCTGGAACGGGCCGTCACGGTCGACTTTCGGCGCGGGTACGTTGTCGACGATCGACTGGTACAGCGGGGTCATGTCGTCAGCCATTTCGGTGTGGTCCAGACCGGCAATACCGTTCAGGGCCGAGGCGTAGACGACTTTGAAGTCCAGCTGTTCTTCGGTGGCGCCCAGGTTGTCGAACAGGTCGAAGATCTGGTCCAGAACCCAGTCCGGACGCGCGCCTGGACGGTCAACCTTGTTGATGCACACGATCGGACGCAGGCCGGCTTCGAAGGCCTTCTTGGTCACGAAACGGGTTTGCGGCATAGGGCCGTCCTGGGCGTCGACCAGCAGCAGCACGGAGTCGACCATCGACATCACGCGCTCGACTTCACCACCGAAGTCGGCGTGGCCCGGGGTATCCACGATGTTGATGTGGTAGCCGTTCCAGTTGATGGCGGTGTTTTTCGCCAGGATGGTAATACCGCGCTCTTTTTCCTGGTCGTTGGAGTCCATCACGCGCTCGTCGTTGAGCTCGTTGCGCTCCAGGGTGCCGGATTGACGCAAGAGTTTGTCTACCAGGGTGGTCTTACCATGGTCAACGTGAGCAATGATGGCGATGTTGCGTAGATTTTCGATCACTTGTGTATCTCGATCAGAGGATTCGGTGTGCTGACAGGTCGTGGCAGCGATTTACAGTAGAGTCCGACAGTTACAGCGTGTCGGCGGCGTCGGGGGGCCGGTGACGCAGGCCACAGGCAAACAGCCCCGGGCACTTAGCTCGGTCGATAAACGCGCACATTGGCATGCCCCTCACTGAGCAAATGATGGGCATGCAGGCGACTCATCACGCCTTTGTCGCAATACAGCAGGTACTGGCGAGTAGGGTCCAGTTCCTTGAAACGCGCGTTCACTGCATAGAACGGCATCGTTTGTACCTCGACGCCGGCGACGCTCAGCGGGTCGTCTTCAGCATCGTCCGGGTGACGGATGTCGATGATGATCTGACCGGCCAGCGCTTCGCCGACTTCTTCAATCTGAATGTCCTGGCCCAATTCGTCGATGACCCGATCGATCGGCACCAGCCTGGCGTTCTCGATTGCGCGTTCGAGTACCGCCATGTCGAATTCTTTCTCCTCGTGCTCCACGCGCCCGCGCTTGGCCGCCGTCTTCGGATTGACCGAGATGACCCCGCAGTACTCCGGCATGTGCCGGGCAAAATCGGCGGTGCCGATCTCCGTGGCCGTGTCGATGATGTCCTGCTTGTGGCTGGCGATCAGTGGCCGCAGCACGAGTTTCTCGGTCACGCAGTCGATCACCGACAGGTTCGGCAGCGTCTGGCTCGAAACCTGGGAAATCGCCTCGCCGGTGACCAGCGCGTCGATGTGCAGGCGGTCGGCGACGCTCGTCGCGGCACGCAACATCATACGCTTCAAAATGACGCCCATATGACTGTTATCGACTTTGCCGAGAATCTCGCCCAGGACTTCCTCGAACGGCACGCTCACAAATAACACGCGCTGGGAGCTGCCGTACTTCTTCCAGATGAAGTGCGCCACTTCCATGACGCCCAGTTCGTGGGCGCGCCCGCCGAGGTTGAAGAAGCAGAAATGGCTCATCAAGCCGCGACGCATGATCTGGTAGGCGGCGACGGTGGAGTCGAAACCACCGGACATCAATACCAGCGTCTGCTCCAGCGAACCCAGCGGATAACCGCCGATGCTGTCGTGCTGGCTGTGGATCACGAACAACCGCTGGTCGCGAATCTCGATGCGCACTTCAACTTCAGGGTCTTTCAGGGAAATACCGGCCGCGCCGCACTGCCGGCGCAACTGGCTGCCGACATAACGTTCGACGTCCATCGAGCTGAACGGATGCTTGCCGGCGCGCTTGCAGCGTACCGAGAAGATCTTGCCGGCCAAGGCGTCACCATAATGGAGCATGCACTTGGCGAGGATATCGTCGAAGTCCCCCAGCGGATATTCGTCGACCTGGAGGAAATGGGCGATGCCCGGCATGCAGCTCAGGCGCTCGGTCATTTCCTTCAAGGCCTTGGGTTCGCTGACGCGGGTTTCCAGTTCGAGGTTGTCCCACACGCCGTTCACCACCACGGCCGGGTCCAGGTCACGGAGCACGGCACGGATGTTCTTGGCCAGCTGGCGGATGAAACGCATCCGTACCGGGCGGCTCTTGATGGTGATCTCGGGGAAGACTTTTACGATTAGTTTCATGAAAACAGCGCGCGAACGGCCAGCCGAAAAAGGGGGGCGCGGATTATAGCGGAAATTGCTCAAGGTTTAACCAGTTAATCTGCAATTGGTTTTGTCCGCACCAAAACAGGTCACAATCCACAAAAGACGCCACATTGCGGTGCGCAATTGTCCGACAATCCGCGTCCAGCCCCTTTCAAAAGCGAGGATTTGGTGCAAAAAACCCATGCTGGGGCACTGGCATGCAAATTGCTCCCTTGTGAGGCAGGTTGCCTTGGCAGAGTATTCGCGCCGGCATCACCCATATCTAAGGGCACACCTTTACCGCCCGAAGCCACCCGGAGGACATATGTCGAAGTCGGTTCAACTCATCAAAGATCATGACGTCAAGTGGATTGATCTGCGCTTCACTGACACCAAGGGCACTCAACATCACGTGACCATGCCGGCCCGTGATGCGCTGGACGACGAATTCTTTGAAATCGGCAAGATGTTCGACGGTTCCTCCATCTCCGGCTGGAAAGGCATCGAAGCCTCCGACATGATCCTGATGCCGGACGACGAAACCGCGGTCCTCGATCCGTTCACCGAAGAGCCGACCCTGATCCTGGTTTGCGACATCATCGAACCTTCGACCATGCAAGGCTATGACCGCGACCCACGCGCCATCGCCCACCGCGCCGAGGAATACCTGAAGTCCACCGGTATCGGCGACACCGCTTTCTTCGGTCCTGAGCCTGAATTCTTCATCTTCGACTCGGTCAAGTTCAAATCCGACATCTCCGGTTCCATGTTCAAGATCTTCTCCGAACAGGGTTCGTGGATGTCCGACCAGGACGTGGAAGGCGGCAACAAAGGCCACCGTCCAGGCGTCAAAGGCGGCTACTTCCCGGTTCCGCCGTTCGATTTCGACCACGAAATCCGTACTTCCATGTGCAACGCGCTGGAAGAAATGGGCCAGACCGTCGAAGTTCACCACCACGAAGTGGCAACTGCCGGCCAGAACGAAATCGGCGTGAAGTTCAACACGCTGGTCAAGAAGGCTGACGAAGTCCAGACCCTGAAGTACTGCGTGCACAACGTTGCCGACGCCTACGGCCGCACCGCGACCTTCATGCCGAAGCCTCTGTACGGCGACAACGGTTCGGGCATGCACGTGCACATGTCGATCTCCAAGGACGGCAAGAACACCTTCGCTGGCGAAGGTTATGCCGGTCTGTCGGACACCGCCCTGTACTTCATCGGCGGCATCATCAAGCACGGTAAGGCCCTGAACGGCTTCACCAACCCGTCGACCAACTCCTACAAGCGTCTGGTTCCAGGCTTCGAAGCACCGGTCATGCTGGCCTACTCGGCTCGCAACCGTTCCGCCTCGATCCGTATTCCTTACGTGAACAGCCCTAAAGCCCGTCGTATCGAAGCGCGCTTCCCGGATCCGGCTGCCAACCCATACCTGGCCTTCGCAGCACTGATGATGGCCGGCCTGGACGGTATCCAGAACAAGATCCACCCCGGCGATGCCGCCGACAAGAACCTGTATGACCTGCCGCCTGAAGAGGCCAAGGAAATCCCACAGGTTTGCGGTAGCCTGAAAGAAGCCTTGGAAGAGCTGGACAAGGGCCGTGCGTTCCTGACCAAGGGCGGCGTATTCAGCGACGACTTCATCGACGCTTACATCGCGCTGAAAAGCGAAGAAGAGATCAAGGTTCGCACCTTCGTACACCCACTGGAATATGAGCTGTACTACAGCTGCTGATCCGGTAGCGCCGTCACGTACGGCGTGAAATAAAAGAGGCCTCCTTCGGGAGGCCTTTTTCATGGGCACCGGTTACAGGCATGATGCCTCGTCGCTCCTCCATAAAGACGAGACTGCCCATGACTCCGCGCCTCAAGCTCTGCCTTGCCCTGTCCGCCGCACTGCTGGCCACCAGCGCCGAAGCGGGCAACGCCCCCGAAGCCCTTACTCCGCTGCTGAACGCTATCGGTGAACGCCTGGCCATTGCCGATCAGGTGGCGTTGAGCAAATGGGACAGCGGCAAACCGGTGGAGGATCGCCAGCGCGAGCGTGAAGTCATCGCCGCCGCCGTCGCCCAGGCGCCGGCCTACAAACTGACCGGTGAAACCGTGGAAGCGTTTTTCGCCGCCCAGATTGAAGCCAACAAACTGGTGCAATACATCAACCTGTCCGACTGGGCCCTCGACGGCAAGGCCCCGGACCTGCCACGCCCGGACCTGGTGGGCGAGATCCGCCCCAAACTCGATCGACTGCAGAAACGTCTGTTGCAACAACTGGCCGACTTCGCCCCCTACCGCACCGACCCGCAGTGCCCGCAATGGCTGGCCCGCGCCACTCACCACAACAAACAACACCCAATACACAGGCTTGCCTTGATCCGAGCAACCGCCGAGCTGTGCGTGTCCGCAAAATCCTAAGACACCACTCCTCCCTTTGTGGGAGCGAGCCTGCTCGCGAAGAGGCCGGCACATCCAGCATCTCAACGACTGACGCTCCGCCTTCGCGAGCAAGCTCGCTCCCACAGGAAATACGTGCAACACAGCAACTGGGCCAACCAGCCACGCTGGCCTATGCTGCACCCATCACCTTTCGTTTTCGGTCGATTTTCCATGGGTCGTGTTTTCTCAATCATCCTCTTATCGCTGTTGGCATTGCCTGCTGCCGCGCAAATCTACAAATACACCGACGCCGACGGCAACACCGCCTACAGCAATCAGCCGCCCGACGGCGTACCAGCCCAGGCCGTGGAATTGCCGCCGCTCAACAGCGTCGAGTCCCAGACACCGGCCAGCCGCGAAGCACCTGCGGCCGCGCAAAGCAGCGACGCGCCGCGTAACGCCTATGACATCCTGGAACTGACCGACATCCCCACCGAAGAAGCCCTGCGCGCCAATAACGGCACCTTCACCGTTGGCGTCCGGGCGCAGCCGCGCCTGCAAGGCCCGCATCTGTTCAGGCTATTGCTGGACGGCCAGCCGTACGGGCAGCCGAGTAACGTGCCGCGCCTGCAACTGGTGAACATCGACCGCGGCGAACACAGCCTGGCAGTCCAGGTCATCAACGGGGAACGTCTCGTGCAACAAAGCGAAACCGTTACCTTCACTGTCCAGCGGATTCACCTTCCATGATCCGCTGGCTGCTCGCCCTCGGCCTGCTGCTGGTGGCGCTACCGAGCCTGGCGCAGGTCTACACCTACATCGACGCCCAGGGCAATCGCGTCTTCACCGACCAGCCACGCCCCGGCAACGCGAAGAAAGTGCCGCTACCGCCCGGCAACCGGATGCCGGCCGCACCCTCCGGGACTACGCCGACGACGACCGCCGAAAAGCCACCCGCCGAGCCCTTGTTCCGATACGAGATGCTCCGGCTGCTGATCCCCGAGCCAGATGCGACGATACGCAGTACCGCGGGGGAACTGATCGTCACCGCCACCAGTGAGCCCGGTTTGCAGAAAGGTCACCGCTACCGTCTGCTGCTGGACGGCAAGCCCACTGGCGAGCCGGGACCCAGCCCAGTGTTTGCGCTGAAGAATATTGATCGCGGCACGCATCACCTGGCAGTGGAGATCCTCGACGAGCAAGCGCGAATCGTCGAGCGCACCGCCAACCAGCCCTTCCACATGCAGCGCATGTCCCTGGCGCAAAAGCGCCGCGTCAAACCCTGTGCTATCGCCGACTACGGCCAACGCCCCGAATGCCCCCTGGCGGACAAGCCCGAGGAGGAAAAAAGCAGCATCCTACCCTTCTTCTAATGCCATTCAGGATGGCGCACCATGTCAGTGCACAGCTCTGCACCTCTACCCAGATTCCAACCCATTTTGGTTCGAAACTACCCGCGAAAACTGGCAGAACGCCACACAGATGGGCGAGAAAAGGCTATTTGACGCCTGAAACGCTTCTTTTCGGAGCCTTGGTTTGGTTTTTGCATTTTGCTGGTATCAGCGCATGAATCGCGCGCGCGATTTGGGGGCCTGCCCTTGATCGCTACGCTTTAAAAGAGGTCCTGATGACCATTAGCAACGCACTACACCGTTTGCTGCTCGACAATCTCACCACCGCGACCATCCTGCTCGACGCCGAACTGCGTCTGGAGTACATGAACCCGGCGGCAGAGATGCTCCTGGCCGTCAGCGGCCAGCGCAGCCATGGGCAGTTCATCAGCGAACTGTTTACCGAATCCGCCGAAGCGCTGAATTCCCTGCGCCAGGCCGTCGAACAGGCTCACCCGTTCACCAAGCGCGAAGCGATGCTCACCGCCCTGACCGGCCAGACCCTGACGGTCGACTACGCGGTAACGCCGATCCTCAACAACAATGCCACCCTCCTGCTTCTGGAAGTCCATCCCCGTGATCGCCTGCTGCGCATCACCAAGGAGGAGGCGCAATTGTCCAAGCAGGAAACCAGCAAGATGCTGGTGCGCGGCCTGGCCCATGAGATCAAGAATCCGTTGGGTGGCATTCGTGGCGCGGCGCAGTTGCTCGCCCGGGAACTGCCAGAAGAAAGCCTCAAGGACTACACCAACGTCATCATCGAAGAAGCCGACCGCCTGCGAAACCTGGTGGATCGCATGCTCGGCTCGAACAAGCTGCCCTCACTGGCGCTGTGTAACGTTCACGAAGTACTGGAGCGCGTCAGCAGCCTGGTGGAGGCGGAGAGCCAGGGCTGCATCACCTTGGTGCGCGACTACGACCCGAGCATTCCCGACGTCCTGATCGACCGCGAGCAGATGATTCAGGCGGTGCTGAACATCGTGCGCAACGCCATGCAGGCCATCAGCAGCCAGAGCGAGCTGCGCATGGGTCGCATCAGCCTGCGCACCCGCGCCATGCGCCAGTTCACCATCGGTCATGTGCGCCATCGCCTGGTGACCAAGATCGAAATCATCGACAACGGCCCGGGCATCCCTGCGGAACTGCAGGAAACCATCTTCTTTCCCATGGTCAGCGGCCGTCCGGACGGTACCGGGCTGGGCCTGTCCATCACCCAGAACATCATCAGTCAGCATCAGGGCTTGATCGAATGTGAGAGCCACCCCGGCCACACCACTTTCTCGATCTTCCTGCCACTGGAACAAGGAGCCACATCGACATGAGCCGTAGTGAAACCGTGTGGATCGTCGATGACGACCGTTCTATCCGCTGGGTCCTGGAAAAAGCCTTGCAACAGGAAGGCATGACCACCCAGAGCTTCGACAGCGCCGACGGGGTGATGAGCCGCCTGGCCCGTCAGCAGCCGGACGTCATCATTTCCGATATCCGCATGCCCGGCGCCAGTGGCCTGGACTTGCTGGCGCGGATTCGCGAGCAACATCCGCGGCTGCCAGTGATCATCATGACCGCTCATTCCGACCTGGACAGCGCCGTGGCGTCTTACCAGGGCGGTGCGTTCGAATACCTGCCCAAGCCGTTCGACGTCGACGAAGCCGTGTCCCTGGTCAAGCGCGCCAATCAGCACGCCCAGGAGCAACAAGGCCTGGAAGAAGTCCCGGCCCTGGCCCGCACCCCGGAAATCATCGGTGAAGCGCCGGCGATGCAGGAAGTGTTTCGCGCCATCGGTCGACTGAGCCATTCCAACATCACCGTGCTGATCAACGGTGAATCGGGTACCGGCAAGGAATTGGTTGCCCACGCCCTGCACCGCCACAGCCCGCGTGCGGCGTCGCCGTTCATTGCGCTGAACATGGCGGCGATTCCCAAGGACCTGATGGAGTCCGAGCTGTTCGGCCATGAAAAGGGCGCGTTCACCGGCGCGGCCAACTTGCGCCGGGGCCGCTTCGAACAAGCCGATGGCGGTACGTTGTTCCTGGATGAAATCGGCGACATGCCGGCTGACACCCAGACCCGACTGCTGCGGGTACTGGCCGACGGCGAGTTCTATCGAGTCGGCGGGCATACGCCGGTCAAGGTCGATGTCCGGATCATCGCCGCGACCCACCAGAACCTGGAAACCCTGGTCCACGCCGGCAAGTTCCGCGAAGACCTGTTCCATCGCCTGAACGTGATCCGCATCCACATCCCGCGCCTGGCGGACCGTCGCGAGGACATCCCGACCCTGGCCCGGCACTTCCTCGGCCGTGCGGCCCAGGAGCTGGCGGTGGAGCCCAAGCTGCTCAAGAGCGAGACCGAGGAATACCTCAAGAACCTGCCGTGGCCCGGCAACGTGCGCCAGCTGGAGAACACCTGCCGCTGGATCACGGTGATGGCGTCGGGTCGCGAAGTGCATATCAGCGACTTGCCACCGGAACTGTTGAGCCTGCCACAGGATTCGGCGCCGGTGACCAACTGGGAACAGGCCTTGCGCCAATGGGCCGACCAGGCCCTGGCCCGCGGTCAATCGAGCCTGCTCGACAGCGCCGTCCCGGCCTTCGAGCGCATCATGATCGAAACCGCCCTCAAGCACACCGCCGGCCGCCGCCGCGACGCCGCCGTGCTGCTGGGCTGGGGCCGCAATACCTTGACTCGCAAGATCAAGGAATTGGGGATGAAGGTTGATGGTGGGGATGATGATGAAGGGGATGAGGGCTGACCAGCCTTTGGTCCAGCACTGAATTCAAAATCCAATCGCGAGCAGGCTCGCTCCCACAAAGGCCAATACCATCCAATGTGGGAGCGAGCCTGCTCGCGAAGCTTCTGAAGATTCGTGCACCGCTTCAATGCACTGCGAACCGCAATTGCTCATGTACGACGAGCCAGAACCGATCGCCCCAGCTCCAAAAAACCGCTCAACACCTAAGCAAAAGCCCCGGAATACGGGGCTTTTTCGCATCTTCAGCAGTTTTTTGTGACAAACCATTTAAAACTGGCACGCCCCCTGCAATAACCCAATCACTACCCAGTTTCGGGGACCTTGGTACAGGCAGGCCGGGGATTCCCCTCTTTTACACCGGGCTCATCGAGCCCACTGTTTTGGGGGCCTTGATACAGGCAGGTCAAGGTTTCCCTTCTTTACATCCGGGCTGCGCCTTCACGGCAAGCCCTCCCGTTTTGGGGACCTTGGTACAGGCAGGCCGGGGATTCCCTCTTTTATTGCTCCTGGAGACGGATCTCCAGCCGCCAGCGGTCATCGACTTCGCTGCCGGTCCACTCCCCTCGCAACGGACGCGCCGCCACCAAAGTCAGCAACAGCCCCTTGTCACTCAACCGCACCCGCCAGTTCACGTCTTTGCCGTTGAGCTTAAGCTGGCCTTTCTGCGGCCGACCTTGCGCCTGAAACAACAGCGCCACAGTGCCGTCGATGATTTCCCCATGGAGCTCCGGTTCGTTGTTGAACCAGGCCACCAGCCCTCCCTGGGTGACCTCGACCTGTTGCAGCTCGCTCGGATCGGGCGTCGTCAGGCGGCCGATCATCAGCCCGACCATCATGCCGACGATCGCCAGAGAGCCCATCACCCGAGGCAATAGCTTCGAACGTCGATCGGTTTGCGGCGTAGAATGCCGCTCATCTTTATCTGCGGAGCCGTGCATGTTTCACGTCATCCTTTTTCAACCGGAAATACCACCCAATACCGGCAACGTCATCAGGCTGTGCGCCAACAGCGGCTGCCACCTGCACCTGATCGAACCGCTGGGCTTCGAAATGGACGACAAGCGCCTGCGCCGCGCCGGCCTCGACTACCACGAGTATGCCACCTTGCAGCGGCACGCCGACTTGGCCAGTTGCCTGGAAAGCCTGGGGCATCCGCGCCTGTTCGCCTTCACCACCAAGGGCTCACGGCCGTTTCATGACGCCAGCTTCGTCGCCGGCGATGCATTCCTGTTCGGCCCGGAAAGCCGTGGCCTGCCGGCCGAAGTGCTCGACGCACTACCGGCGGAGCAACGCTTGCGCTTGCCGATGCGTGAAGGCTGCCGCAGCCTGAACCTGTCAAACACCGTGGCGGTGGCGGTTTATGAGGCGTGGCGGCAGAACGGCTTTCAGTAGCACCGCATAACAAATGTGGGAGCGAGCCTGCTCGCGAAAGCGTCAGCTCAGTCGGTACTTGATTGACTGATATAGCGCTTTCGCGAGCAGGCTCGCTCCCACAGGTTTGATACTCGGCTGAAAGCGCCGTTTACTGGACGGTCGCGCCGCCTTCCTGTTGCATGCGCTGCAGCTCTTGCGCGTACAGGGCATCGAAGTTCACCGGGGCCAGCATCAGGGCCGGGAACGAGCCACGGGTCACCAGGCTGTCCAGTGTTTCGCGGGCGTACGGGAACAGGATGTTCGGGCAGAACGCGCCCAGGGTGTGGCTCATCGAAGCGGCATCGAGATTCTTGATCAGGAAGATACCGGCCTGCTGGACTTCGGCGATGAACGCGACTTCGTCGCCATTCTTCACGGTCACCGACAGGGTCAGCACCACTTCGTGGAAATCTTCTTCCAGGGCTTTCTGGCGGGTATTCAGGTCCAGGGCCACGCTCGGCTCCCACTGCTGGCGAAAGATCGCCGGGCTTTTCGGGGCTTCGAAGGACAGGTCGCGAACGTAAATGCGCTGCAAGGAGAATTGCGGTGCGGCTTCTTCTTCAGTGGCAGCTGTGTTCTGTTGGTCAGTCATCGCAGATCCTTCTTACTTTCAGGTTCTATTAATTGGGAGTTCAGGCCTTGAGCAGCGCGTCGAGCTCGCCGGCGCGCTCCAGGGCGAACAGGTCATCGCAACCGCCCACGTGGGTGTCGCCGATCCAGATCTGCGGCACGGAGGTACGCCCGGCCTTCCTGGTCATCTCGGCGCGCAACTGCGGCTTGCCGTCGACCTTGATCTCTTCGAAGGCTACGCCCTTGTTCTTGAGCAGCATCTTGGCTCGGGAGCAATAGGGGCAGTAATCGCTGGAATAGACAACTACGTGGGGCATGTCACTTCACCAGGGGCAGATTGTCGGCTTTCCAGCTCGCAACGCCACCAGACAGTTTGGCGGCGGTGAAGCCGGACTTCATCAGTTCGCGGGCAAGGGTACCGGCCTGCTGACCTTGGGCGTCGACCAGGATCAGCGTCTTGGCCTTGTGTTTTTCCAGTTCGGCCACACGAGCGATCAGTTTGTCCTGAGGAATGTTCAGCGCGCCGACGATGTGACCGGCGGCGTAATCCTTGGTCGGGCGGATGTCGACCACTACGCCGGCGTCCTTGTTGACCAGCGCGGTCAGCTCACCGGTGCTCAGGCTGCGTCCGCCGCCCTGCATCGTGTGGGCAACCAGCAACGCCAGCAGTACGACGAAGATACCGACGAGAATGTAGTGGTTAGTGGCAAATTCAATCAGGTGAGCAACCATCGAAGGAGGTTCCAGGGCGTTAAAATGTCGGCCAGTATACACAGCACGCAAGGCCGGCCAAACCCCGCCCGGCGGTGACGGCACCGGAACTTACCTTTAAACTGCCCGTCCCTTTTCCATCGTCTTCTTTTAACCAGCCACGAGTGGATTCCATGACTACCACGCCTAAACCTTTGGTCCTGATGATTCTGGACGGCTTCGGTCACAGTGACAGCCACGAATCCAACGCCGTCTACGCGGCCAGGAAGCCTGTGCTGGATCGCCTGTGGGCCACCGTGCCGAACGGCTTGATCTCCGGCAGCGGCATGGACGTCGGCCTGCCCGACGGGCAGATGGGCAACTCCGAAGTCGGCCACATGAACCTCGGCGCCGGCCGCGTGGTGTATCAGGACTTCACCCGCGTGACCAAATCGATCCGCGACGGCGAGTTTTTCGAAAACCCGACCATCTGCGCTGCCGTGGATAAAGCCGTGGCTGCCGGCAAGGCCGTGCACTTCATGGGCCTGCTGTCCGACGGTGGCGTGCACAGCCATCAGGACCACCTGATCGCCATGGCCGAGCTGGCCGCCAGGCGCGGCGCTGAAAACATCTACCTTCACGCCTTCCTGGATGGCCGTGACACGCCACCGAAGAGCGCCGAATCGTCGATCAAATTGCTGGACGACACGTTCAAGGCCCTCGGCAAGGGCCGGATCGCCAGCCTGATCGGCCGTTACTTCGCCATGGACCGTGACAACCGCTGGGACCGCGTCGCCCAGGCCTACAACCTGATCGTCGACGGCAATGCCGAGTTCCACGCCGCCACCGCGCAAGAAGGCCTGCAAGCTGCCTACGAACGTGGTGAAAGCGACGAGTTCGTCAAGGCCACCACCCTCGGCGAGCCGGTAAAAGTCGAAGACGGCGACGCCGTGGTGTTCATGAACTTCCGCGCCGACCGTGCCCGCGAACTGACTCGCGTATTCGTCGAAGACGATTTCAAGGAATTCGAGCGCGCCCGCCAGCCGAAGCTGGCCGGTTTCGTGATGCTGACCCAATACGCCGCCAGCATTCCCGCGCCATCGGCCTTCGCCGCCGGCAGCCTGGAAAACGTGCTGGGTGACTACCTGGCGAAAAACGGCAAGACCCAGCTGCGCATCGCGGAAACCGAGAAGTACGCCCATGTGACGTTCTTCTTCTCCGGCGGCCGCGAAGAGCCCTTCCCGGGCGAAGAGCGCATCCTGATCCCGTCGCCGAAGGTCGCCACCTACGATCTGCAACCGGAAATGAGCGCGCCGGAAGTGACCGACCGCATCGTCGACGCCATCGAGAACCAACGTTACGACGTGATCGTGGTCAACTACGCCAACGGTGACATGGTCGGTCACAGCGGCGTGTTCGACGCAGCGGTCAAGGCGGTGGAATGCCTGGACACCTGCGTCGGCCGCATCGTCGAGGCGCTGGAAAAAGTCGGCGGCGAAGCGCTGATCACCGCCGACCACGGCAACGTCGAGCAAATGTCCGACGAATCCACCGGCCAGGCCCACACGGCCCACACCACTGAGCCGGTGCCATTCATTTATGTCGGCAAGCGTGACTTCAAGGTCCGCGACGGCGGCGTATTGGCCGACGTCGCACCGACCATGCTGATGCTGCTGGGCATGGAACAGCCGGCGGAGATGACCGGGACTTCGATCCTGGTCTGACCCAGACTTACCTGTGTGGGAGCGAGCCTGCTCGCGAAAACGGTATGACAGTCAACATCACCGTTGATGTTATGGCCTCTTCGCGAGCAGGCTCGCTCCCACAGAGGGTTTGGTGTTTTTTCGGCCAGTTATCACACAGCCCCAAATGGGCGTTTTTTTTGCAGCGTGGGGCGGGCATACTAGGCCGTCCCTTTCCCTGGTGCCACCCGCCTCTATGCTCCGCGTCCTGATAGCCCTTGCTCTGACCTGCCTGCTCCAACCGGCCTTCGCGGACGAGCGCGCGCAAACCCAACAACAGTTGGAAGCCACGCGCCAGGACATCGCCGAGCTGAAGAAGCTGCTGAACAAGTTGCAGGAAGAAAAATCCAGCGTGCAGAAAGACCTGCGCGGCACCGAAACCGAGATGGGCAAGCTGGAGAAGCAGGTCGACGCCCTGCAGAAAGAGCTGAAGAAAAGCGAATCCGAGTTGCAACGCCTCGATGGAGAGAAAAAAAAACTCCAGAGCGCGCGCACTGAACAGCAAAAGCTGATCGCCATCCAGGCTCGGGCGGCCTACCAGAACGGTCGCCAGGAATACCTCAAATTGCTGCTCAACCAGCAGAATCCCGAGAAATTCGCCCGCACCCTCACCTATTACGACTACCTGAGCCAGGCCCGCCTGGAGCAGCTCAAGAGCTTCAATGAAACCCTGCGCCAGCTGGCCAATGTCGAGAAAGACATCGAGCTGCAGCAAGCCCAGTTGCTCGTGCAGAAAAGCAGCCTCGACACCCAGCGTGAAGAACTCGAGAAGGTTCGCAAGGAGCGCCAGGTGGCCCTGGCCAAGCTCAATGACGACGTGAAGGCTCGCGACAGCAAGCTCAAGGCCCGCGAACAGGACCAGGCCGAACTGGCAAATGTCTTGAAAACCATCGAGGAAACCCTGGCTCGCCAGGCTCGGGAGGCGGAAGAAGCGCGGCAGAAAGCGCTGATCGCCCAGCAGGAAGCCGAAAAAAAGCGTTTGCGTGAAGCCCAGGCCGACGCCGATGCCGGCGAAGCCCCGCGCAAGCCGGCCAAATCCAGCCCCGGCGCAGTGGTTTCCAGCGATGGCGAAACCTTCGGCGGCGCTTTTGCTTCAGCCCGGGGCAAACTTCCATGGCCGGTCAATGGTCGATTACTTGCACGCTTCGGTGAAACCCGTGGCGACGACACCCGCACCAAGTGGGACGGCGTGATGATCAGCGCTTCCGCCGGCAGCCAGGTGCACGCTGTACATGGCGGGCGCGTGGTGTTTGCCGACTGGCTGCGCGGTGCCGGCCTGCTGGTGATCCTCGATCACGGCAACGGATACCTGAGCCTTTACGGCCATAACCAGACGCTGCTCAAATCGGCGGGTGATGTGGTCAAGGCCGGCGAGTCCATCTCCACGGTCGGCAACAGTGGCGGGCAGGACACGCCAGCACTGTATTTTGCTATTCGCCAGCAGGGTCGCCCCAGTGACCCGGCACAATGGTGTCGTGCGCAAGGATAAGCGCGCCCATCCAACTCAGGAGTTCGTTCGACATGCTGCATTTGTCCCGCCTCACCTCGCTGGCCCTGACGATCGCCCTCGTGATCGGCGCGCCCCTGGCTTTCGCCGCGCAACCCGCGCCGGCGTCGACCGCCGCTACGGCCGCCACCACCAAGGCCCCGCTGCCGTTGGATGAACTGCGCACCTTTGCCGAAGTCATGGACCGGATCAAAGCCGCGTACGTGGAACCGGTGGACGACAAGATGCTGCTGGAAAACGCCATCAAAGGCATGCTCAGCAACCTTGACCCGCATTCGGCCTACCTGGGCCCTGAGGATTTTGCCGAGTTGCAGGAAAGCACCAGCGGCGAATTCGGCGGCCTGGGCATCGAGGTCGGCAGCGAAGACGGTTTCGTCAAAGTGGTCTCGCCGATCGACGATACGCCCGCCTCCAAGGCTGGCATCCAGGCTGGCGACTTCATCGTCAAGATCAACGGCCAACCGACCCGTGGCCAGAGCATGACCGAAGCCGTGGACAAGATGCGCGGCAAGATCGGCGAAAAAATCACCCTGACCCTGGTGCGCGACGGCGGTACGCCATTCGACGTGACGCTGACCCGGGCGGTCATCCAGGTCAAGAGCGTGAAGAGCCAACTGCTGGAGTCCGGCTACGGCTACATCCGCATCACCCAGTTCCAGGTCAAGACCGGCGAAGAAGTCGCCAAGGCCCTGGCCAAGATGCGCAAGGACAACGGCAAGAAGCTCAACGGCCTGGTCCTGGACTTGCGCAACAACCCCGGCGGCGTCCTGCAATCGGCTGTGGAAGTGGTGGACCATTTCATCACCAAGGGCCTGATCGTCTACACCAAGGGCCGCATCGCCAATTCCGAGCTGCGCTTCTCGGCCACCGGCAACGACCTCAGCGAAGCCGTGCCACTGGTCGTGCTGATCAATGGCGGCAGCGCGTCGGCGTCGGAAATCGTCGCCGGTGCTCTGCAAGACCAGAAACGTGGCGTTGTCATGGGCACCACCAGTTTCGGCAAGGGCTCGGTGCAGACCGTGTTGCCGCTGAACAACGACCGCGCCCTGAAAATCACCACCGCGCTGTACTTCACGCCCAACGGCCGCTCCATCCAGGCCCAGGGCATTGTCCCGGACATCGAGGTGCGCAAGGCCAAGATCACCAGCGAGGCGGACAGCGAGTACTTCAAGGAAGCCGACCTGCAAGGTCACTTGGGCAATGGCAACGGCGGCGCGGACAAACCGACCGGTTCCGGCGCCAAGGCCAAGCCGATGCCGCAGGATGACGACTATCAGTTGGCCCAGGCCTTGAGCCTGCTCAAAGGGTTGAACATCACGTCCGGCCGCTGAGATGGGCCAGCGTTTCATTTTCGTCCTGTTGTGCCTGCTGGCGGGAGCCGTTAACGCGGCTCCCGCCACAGCTTCCCCGCCGCAGAAGGCTTACCTGAGCCTGATCATCGATGACCTGGGGCAGAATCTGCCCCGGGATCGCCGTGTACTGGCCCTGTCCGGTCCGGTCACCGCGGCAGTCATGCCCGACACGCCCCACGCCGCCGAAATCGCCCGCGAGGCTCATCGCGCCGGCAAACTCGTCATGCTGCACATGCCCATGGACCCGGCCACCGGGCCGTTCGCCTGGCATCCGGAATTATCCATCGAAGAATTGGGCAAGCGCCTGGACGCCGCGTTTGCCGCGGTGCCCTACACCAGCGGTATCAACAACCACATGGGCAGCCGCATGACCGCGCAACCCCAGGCGATGGCATGGCTGATGGCGAATCTGCAACAGCGTCACAAGTTTTTCGTCGACAGCCGCACCAGCGCGCAGACGGTCGCGGCTGCCGAAGCACAAAAGATCGGCCTCGCCAGCGTGTCGCGGGATGTATTTCTTGATGACGAGCGCACCGAAGCGGCTATCGCCGGCCAGCTTCAGGTCGCCATCAATCTGGCTCGGCGGCAGGGCTCGGCCGTGATGATCGGCCATCCCTATCCGCAGACCCTCGCCGTGCTCGAGCGCGAACTGCCCAAGCTCAAGGCCCAGGGCATCGAGTGGATCGACATCAAGTCGATGATCAGCCTGCGCAGCAACCGAGCGATGGCCGGGCACGGGAAGGATGGGGTTTATCGTTAGGCTTGGCGTCTCAGAGATAGCGCGCCATGATCGCGTCCACTTCGCCTTCCTTGCGCAGCTCATCCAGAGCCTTTTGCAGGCGGCTCACCACCTCGTCCGGCACGTCCTTGTTCAAGGCCAGGTAGAGCTCGGCACTGTTGAATCGCAGTACGGTCTTGAGATCGCTCACTCCCTCCTGACGCGCCAGATAACGCCCTGCCGGGTCGCCGGTAGCCCATAGGTCTATCTGGCCATTGACGAGTTTTCTGGCGTTGTCCTGATCGCGCAACACGACAATGGGTTTGAGCCCCTGTTTGGCCAATGTTTCGGCAATTGCATCGCCCTTGTAGGCGCCAATCCTGTACTGACGCGCCTGCTCCAACGAGTCGAGGGCAATCTTGCTGTCGGCCTTGGCGAGCATGATCCAATCGTCCGGGCCGATGGGGCCAACCCATTTGAAGAGCTTTTCGCGCTCAGGCAGCCGAGCCGTTACAAACACCCCATAACCGGGTTTTTCCAAGGCAAGCTTGTAGATTCGTTCCCAGGGAAAACGCAGCGTCAGGCTGTAGGAAATATCGGCGCGTTTGAATATCTCGCGGACGATGTCCACCGCAATGCCATGGATGTTTTCGTCTTGGGCGAAGTTCTTGCCGTTCTTCGCCATGTTGTAGGGCGGAAAGTTCTCCGTCAGCAATACCAGGCCAGCATCGCGGCCGTCCCCGGCCTGCGCCCCGCTCATGAACAGCAGGAAAGTACTGGTAACAACAACTAGAGCGCGTTTGAACATATCTGATTACCCGGGTCCATGGCGTGTTCCAGATTGCCTTGGGCCCGCCGACGTGTCTACCGTCGTTTCACATCAAACACCTGACCAAACAGGATGCGCGCAAACGCAACCTTGGCGGCGGTAATTAGTTACCACCTTCCATCACGCCGAGGCTGATTAATTAACGAAGCCGGTCAAGACCGGCCCCAATTAATCAAAGGCATGACTCAATGAAAACGATCTACTTGTTACTGGGCGGTCTGTTTTGCCTGTCTGGCGCACTGAGCGTTGCACATGGCAAAGACTATGGCGAAGGGGTTCAGAACTTCGCCGACTCAAAAATCCTGAACAACAAAGATGGCTCACATGACCATTGGCAGGGTATTGGACGCTTCTCTACGATGAACGGGAATTGTACTGCGACACTTCTCGATACCCATGACCCTTCCGGGACAACGCCCACGCCCGCCTACGTGTTGACCTCGGGACATTGCACCGAGCTGACCAACGCAAACATCGTGACCAACAAGCCAATCCTCGGCGTCATGCAGTTCAACTACTTCGCCGATACCGCCCCCTACCTGACTTACCCGATGAAAAAAATCGCGTGGAGAAGCATCCAGGGCGTAGACATGGCAATCATTGAACTGGACGTCAGCCTGCAAACCTTGCTCAAGGATGGGATACAGCCATTGGGCCTGGCCACCGAGCGTCCCGTCGACGGGACGGATGTCCTGATCGTAGGCGCGCCAGTCCACGATCAGAACACGCTGCGGCTGGCTGCCTGTACCTTGCAACCTGCCCAGGAGATCGTGGAGGGCCGCTGGGTCTGGCGTAACACGCTGATGACCCGCTGCAAGGATATGAAAGGTGGTGGCTCCGGCAGCCCGCTACTGGAGCGCCGTACCAATAAGATCATCGGCGTGATAGGCACTGGCAACCTGACCATCCAAGCCCACCCCTGCGAGCAGCACGCTCCTTGCACTCCGGTTGGCGACAGCTATAAAGCGATACCGGACGATGTTTATGGGAATCCTACGGATTTTCTCAGCCGCTGCTTTGTAGAGGGCCTCTTCGTTCAAGACGTGAATTCGTCTTGCCCGCTGTATCCGGTCTTTTCCGTCAGCGCCGCAGCGGACAGCCCGCAAAGATACATAAGAATTGGGAAAAAAGACGACGGCACTGCAGAGATCCCGACCTGGAACTACCACTTCACAATCAACACGCCGTTCTATCGTCATAAGACCGTTCGAACCGCAATGGATTGCGAAAGGCCGCAAGACTACAGCGGAGTAACAAGTGCGCGGGACGCTTTCATAAACACCGGGATAGGCGACCAGGTGGGCATGTACTTCCTGTGCATCGTGGGTGTCGACTCCGCTGATCAACGCCCCTCAGAGGGGCTCATAAACAACGTGTTGTCCCTTCCGGTCGAAATTCTCGACAACGCTCCAACAGCTCAGCCTGAGTTGAGTTTCACTGCAGGCGTGCAACTGTCGACAGCTGCGAATGAACTGCCACATCGAACCTACGCCTACAAGTTCGGCCCGACAGAGTCGACTGACTGTTCAGACAAAACCGATTACAGCAACATCGAATACATAGACGCATGGCTGGACAATTCGGATCTGCCTGGAAAGCTCTGCACCATTGCCTATGACATATCCAGACAAGCATCCGAGCCAAGAATGGACATCCTGAACCCTACCCCGCTCAAGGATATCCAGGACTCGCCCTGATTCGCCCTCGGCTCGCCTGCCGGACTCTCGGCTTATCTGACGCAGATACCGCGCTGGGCCATGTAGGCCTTGGCTTCCGGCACGGTGTATTCGCCAAAGTGGAAAATGCTCGCCGCCAATACCGCGCTGGCGTGGCCTTCCAGAATGCCATCGGCCAAGTGCTGCAGGTTGCCAACGCCGCCGGAAGCGATCACCGGAATGCCCAAGGCATCGCTGATGGCACGGGTGACGCCGAGATCGAAGCCATTCTTCATGCCGTCCTGGTCCATGCTGGTCAGCAGGATTTCTCCGGCGCCCAGGCCTTCCATCTTCTTTGCCCATTCAACGGCGTCCAGCCCGGTTGGCTTGCGCCCGCCATGGGTGAAGATTTCCCAGCGCGGGGTTTCGCCCGGGCCGGAGACCTTCTTCGCGTCGATCGCCACGACGATGCACTGCGAGCCGAAATGCTCGGCCGCCTCGCCGACGAATTCCGGGTTGAACACCGCCGCGGTGTTGATGGACACCTTGTCCGCGCCGGCATTGAGCAGGTTGCGGATGTCCTGCACGCTGCGCACGCCACCGCCCACGGTCAGCGGGATGAACACCTGGCTGGCCATGCGCTCGACGGTGTGCAGCGTGGTATCGCGGCCGTCGACGCTGGCCGTGATATCCAGGAAAGTAATCTCGTCCGCACCCTGCTCGTCATAACGACGGGCGATTTCCACCGGGTCGCCAGCGTCACGGATGTTCTCGAACTTGACGCCCTTGACCACCCGGCCGTTATCCACGTCCAGGCAAGGGATGATGCGTTTGGCCAGCGCCATGATGAGTCCTCAGCCTTTATAGGAATCGCAGAAGGCCTGGGCCTCGGCGACGTCCAGGGTACCTTCATAGATCGCGCGACCGGTGATCGCACCGATGATGCCCGGCGCCCTGGCGTCGAGCAGTGCCTTGATGTCGCCCAGGTTGTGGATGCCGCCGGAGGCGATCACCGGGATCTTCGTGGCGGCGGCCAGGGCAGCGGTGAACGGAACGTTGCAGCCCTGCATCATGCCGTCCTTGGCAATGTCGGTGTAGACGATGGCGGACACGCCGTCGGCTTCGAAACGCTTGGCCAGGTCGATCACTTGCACGGTACTCACTTCAGCCCAGCCGTCGGTGGCGACAAACCCGTCCTTGGCGTCGAGGCCAACGATGACCTTGCCCGGGAAGGCACGGCAGGCTTCGGCGACGAACTCAGGTTCCTTGACGGCCTTGGTGCCGATGATCACGTAGCTCACGCCAGCCTTGACGTAGTGCTCGATGGTCTCCAGCGAACGAATGCCGCCGCCGATCTGGATCGGCAGGTTCGGGTACCGCTTGGCGATGGCCGTGACCACTTCACCGTTGACCGGCTGGCCTTCGAAGGCACCGTTCAGGTCAACCAGATGCAGGCGACGGCAACCGCCCTCCACCCACTTGGCGGCCATGCTCACCGGGTCGTCGGAAAACACCGTGGAGTCTTCCATGCGGCCCTGGCGCAGACGGACACAAGCGCCGTCCTTGAGATCGATAGCGGGGATAATCAGCATCTGGCAAACCTTCAAATACGAAAATTCAGCTTGGCTCGAAAATCAGTTTTTCTCGAGCGCCCACAAGTCGCTTTCGATGCTTTCGAACCTTTCCTTAAGGTGCGCCTGCACATCGAAAATCGCCCTGTTGTAATAGTGCGGAGCAATTTCGCGGGTAAACAGATCAAGAATTTCCGCCGCTTCGAACGAGCCAAGGTCCAGCTCGAAACGCTCCTCCATGAACCGCTGGATCTTGCGGTTCGCCTCACTTTCCTGCTCAGGCGTGAGGGTGAGGATCGGCGGTTTCTTGCGGGCCATTACCAGCGCCCGTCCCACGCCGCGAAGTTCTGCAGCAGTTGCAGGCCATGGGTATGGCTCTTCTCCGGGTGAAACTGCACAGCGAAGCGCGAGCCATCGGCCAGGGCCGCGGCGAAATCGACACCATAGTGACCGCTGCCCACCACCTGCCGGGCATTGCCGGCGGCGATGTAGTAGCTGTGCACGAAGTAGAAACGCGCGAGGTCCGGAATATCGTGCCACAGCGGGTGGTCCACCGTTTGCCGCACTTCGTTCCAGCCCATGTGCGGCACTTTCAAGTGCTCGCCGTGTTCATGCAGGTCCTTGCCAAAGAACTTGACCTGGCCCGGGAACAGCGAGATGCAATCGACCCCGTCGTTCTCTTCACTGCGATCGAGCAAAGCCTGCATGCCCACGCAGATGCCGAGGAACGGGCGATCCTGGCTGACTTCGTGCACCAGCTTGTCGAAGCCCAGGCGCCGAATCTCGGCCATGCAGTCGCGAATCGCGCCGACACCGGGAAACACCACCCGGTCGGCTTCGCGAATCACGTCGGCATCGCTGGTGATCAATACCTTGCCGGCGCCTACGTGCTCGAGGGCCTTGGCCACCGAGTGCAGGTTGCCCATGCCGTAATCGATAACCGCAACCGTCTGCATTACAGGACGCCTTTGGTGGAAGGCATCTGGCCGGCCATGCGGTCATCGAGCTCGACAGCCATGCGCAGCGCGCGGCCGAACGCCTTGAACACGGTTTCGATCTGGTGATGGGTGTTGTGCCCACGCAGGTTGTCGATGTGCAGGGTCACGTTGGCGTGATTGACGAAGCCCTGGAAGAACTCCTGGAACAGGTCGACGTCGAAGCCGCCGACGGTGGCGCGGGTGTACGGCACATGCATCTGCAGGCCAGGGCGGCCCGAGAAGTCGATGACCACGCGCGACAGCGCTTCATCGAGCGGCACGTAGGCATGGCCGTAGCGACGGATGCCCTTCTTGTCGCCGATGGCTTTGGTGAAAGCCTGGCCCAGCGTGATACCGACATCTTCGACGGTGTGATGGTCGTCGATATGCAGGTCGCCCTTGCTGACGATGTCCAGGTCGATCAGCCCGTGACGGGCGATCTGGTCGAGCATGTGCTCAAGAAAAGGCACGCCGATATCAAACCGGGCCTTTCCGGTGCCATCCAGGTTGATCGAGGCTTTGATCTGGGTTTCCAGAGTGTCGCGCTCGACAGACGCCTTACGTTCGGCCATCACCAGCTCCGCAAAATCATTGGGCGAAAAAGGCAGCCATTATAGGGGCGCGAGCGGCAAACAGAAACAAAAGAGGTGACACCGCTGACGGGCTGAAACCGATGCGGCGGCGTTAGACATGTCCGTACAAGTCTTCCAGGACTCATAAAAACAAATGTGGGAGCGAGCCTGCTCGCGAAAGCGGTGCGTCAGAAGACACTGTTGTCGACTGACACGCCCCATTCGCGAGCAGGCTCGCTCCCACAAGGATTGCCCTGACCCGCTGGCCAGGGCAACGGTTTTAGCGGAACAACACCGCCGTCTTCTGCAGGGTCACCCACACACCCCACGCCAGCGGAATGCCCACCACCAGCCAGGCGGCGATCGCCAGGGGCTTGGTGCCCGGTGCGGCTTTCCACTCCAGGGAAGTGGTGCTGTCGGCGCCCTTGTCGTGGCCCAGCGCTTGCTCTGCGGCCAGTTCGGCGTCGGTCATGAAGTACTTGTCGGCGACCGGGCGAACCATCAGGTTGCACAGGAAGCCCAGCACCAGCAGGCCGGCGAGGATGTACAGGGTGATGTCATAGGCCGCGGCGCGTTCAACGCCGATGCTCAGTTGATATTCACGCAAGTAGTTCACCAGTACCGGACCCAGTACGCCGGCTGCCGCCCAGGCGGTCAACAGGCGACCGTGGATCGCACCGACCATTTGCGTACCGAACAGGTCCGCCAGGTAGGCCGGCACGGTGGCGAAACCGCCGCCGTACATCGACAGGATGATGCAGAACGCCGCCACGAACAGCGCGACGCTGCCCAGGTGGCCCAGGCTCGGGATCAGAGCATACAAGGCCACGCCCAGGGCAAAGAACACGAAGTAGGTGTTTTTGCGACCCAGGTAGTCCGAGAAGGAGGCCCAGAAGAACCGGCCACCGATGTTGAACAGGCTCAGCAGACCGGTGAAACCGGCTGCAATGGCAGCGATCTGGCCCAGTTGCGCGGCGTCCAGCTGACCGAACGGCAGGTCGTTTCCGAGCAATTTGCCGCCGAACACTTCCTGCAGCAGTGGCGAAGCCATGCCCAGGATGCCGATACCGGCGGATACGTTCAGGCACAGCACCAGCCAGACCAGACGGAACTGCGGGGTTTTCCAGGCAACGTTCACGTGAACGTGGCGATGAGTGATCATCGCGTTCGCGGCTTTTTTCGGTGCAGGATTCCAGCCCTCAGGCTTCCAGCCGGTTGGCGGTACGCGATACGACAGGGCGCCACCGATCATGAACACGAAGTAGATCGCGGCCATTACCAGGAAGCTCTGCCATACGCCCACGTCGGTTGGCGTAGCGAAATGGCTCATCAGCGCTGCAGCCAACGGGGCACCCACCATCGCGCCACCGCCGAAGCCCATGATCGCCATGCCGGTCGCCATGCCGCGCTTGTCCGGGAACCACTTGATCAGCGTCGAGACCGGGGAGATGTAGCCCAGGCCCAGGCCGATACCACCGATGACACCGGAGCCGACCCACATCAGCCAGATCTGATGGGTATAGATACCCAGCGCCGAAATCAGCAGGCCACCGCACCAGCACAGGGCCGATACCACGCCAGCCTTGCGCGGACCGGCATGTTCCAGCCAGCCGCCCCAGATGGCTGCCGAGCAACCCAGGAAAATGAAGAACAGGGTGTAGATCCAGCCGAGCATCGAGATCGGCCAGTCACATTGGGACGAAAAGACTTGCGAGATGAAGCTCATGTCCGGCGCGCAGGCTACCGGCTTGGTGATGCCCATGGCCTTGGACAGCGGCAACCAGAACACCGAAAAGCCGTAGGCCATGCCGATGCACAGGTGAATGGCCAGCGCGGCCGGTGGCACCAGCCAGCGGTTGAAGCCGGGCTTGGCGATAATGCGTTCCTTGGAGAGGAACGCAGGCTGGTCGGCAACGCCGTCCGCCGTAATGCTCGTGCTCATTGTGTATCCCCCAGTTATTGGAATAGGTTCGCCAGCCACGCATCACCCTCAGTCTTCATTTGCACGCAGGCATGACTGTATTTTGCGGTGAAGCTCCATTTTGGTGCGACATCACGTCGCAGAAGGACGGGCGAACTGACAAAGGTTACCATTTGCTCATGACAGAAAAACCAAAGTGCTATCACCTTTTTTCTGTCATTCGTCTTATCGCGCCTCTTCTCACTTTCTGTAGGGCGTTATTCGTTTATTTTTCAGGAATGTTCATGCCCATCGTTGTCGAGCGTTTGAATGAAGCCACTCATCAGGATCATCAGGACCTGCAGAAAATCTACCAGGACGCCCCGGCCTGGCGGTTCGAGCCGTTCAGCGATGCCGGGCAGTTGATCAACAGGTGCCTGACGGAAGGTACGCTGATTGCGGCACGGTTCAACGACCGACTGCTCGGCGCCGCACGCCTGCAACGGCACCAGGACGCTTGGTACTTGTCTCACCTGTGCGTAAGAAAGGTTACCCGCCGCCGTGGCGTAGCTGAGCGCTTGGTGAGCGAGGCACGGAGGATGGCTCGAGAAGATGACGCCAGGCTTCGGCTCGAGGCACCGGCCGGGCATCTGGAGGTGCAGGCCTTGGCGGCAAAGCTGAAGATACCGCTGAATGAAAGCTGACGGTGACCGGACGTATCCCGTGGCGAGGGAGCTTGCTCCCGCTGGGGAGCGCAGCGCCCCCTGAAGCTGTCTCCACGGTGTGCCAGGCGTCCTGATTCGCCTGGTTTGGGACTGCTTCGCAGTCCAGCGGGAGCAAGCTCCCTCGCCACGGTGAACCGCGCCTGCCGTTCCACCAGTGGAGGATCGAAAAACGATGACCCAACGCTCCACCAACCCGGGACGTTATACTCTCCGGTAAAATTTGAACTCAACCTACAAGGATTCGCCCATGAAAGCGTTCGGCAAAATCCTGGGTCTGGTACTTCTCGGGCTGTTGCTGATCATTGTGGCCCTGGGCTTTGCCCTGACCCACCTCTTCGATCCCAACGACTATAAGGAAGAGATCCGCCAGATAGCCCGCGACAAGGCCCACATCGAGCTGACCCTCAATGGCGATATCGGCTGGAGCCTGTTTCCGTGGCTGGGTCTTGAATTGCACGAAGCCAGCGTTGCGACCCTGGCCAATCCGACCCAACCCTTTGCCGACCTGCAGATGCTTGGGCTTTCAGTCCGGGTGATGCCGCTGTTGCGCCGTGAAGTGCAGATGAGCGACGTACGGGTCGAAGGTCTGAACCTGCGGCTCAACCGCGACAAGAACGGTCATGGCAACTGGGAAGACATCGGCAAGGCGCCCGCCTCCACGACCGCTACGAAGGCGCCGGCGCCAACCGAACAGTCCGCCCCGCCGGCCAACGCTCCGACAGAGAAACCGGCCCAACCCACTCGCCTGGACATCGACAGCCTGACCGTGAACAACGCCCGGGTCGAATACAGCGACGAGCAGACCGGCAAGCTGTTTACCGCTGAAAGCATCCAGCTGAGCACCGGCCCGATCCACGATTCCACCAATATCCCGGTTACCCTCACGGCTTTCCTGTCCAGCAACCAGCCGGCTGTTCGGGTGCGCACCGAGGTGACTGGCGAGCTGCGCTTCGAACGCGCACTGCAACGCTACAAATTCGAAGACCTGAAGCTGTCCGGTGAAGCCACCGGCGATCCGTTGCAAGGCAAGACCGTGAGCTTTGCGGCGCAAGGGCAACTGTTCCTCGACAAGGCAGCCAACGTTGCCGAATGGACCGGTATCAAGCTTTCCTTGAACCAACTTCGCGCCCTGGGCGAGCTGAAGGTCAACGATCTCGACAAAACGCCGCAGCTGAATGGCGGCGTGTCGATTGCTTCATTCGACCTGGCCAGCTTCGTCGACAGCATCGGCCAGAAACTGCCGGCGATGGCCGATGGCAGCCTGAGCAAGGTCGAGCTGGCGAGCCGCATTGCAGCCACACCGACCAGCGTCGAGCTCAACGACATCAACCTGAAAATCGATGAGAGCAATTTCAGTGGTCGCATCGCCGTGGAAGATATTGCCAAGCAGTCGCTGCGTGCCCAGCTCAAGGCCGACACCTTCAATGTTGATCGCTACCTGCCGCCAAAGTCCGCCGAAGCCAACAGCGCCAAGGCTGCCCGCGAGGCCGAAGTCAGCAACACCGAGGCCAGCGCCATGGCCGGTGCCGGCAGCTCACCGCTACCAAGCGCCCCGACCCAGGGTGCGTGGAGCAACGATCGATTGTTTCCGGTGGAGCGCCTGAGCAAGCTCGATATCGATGCCGACCTGAGCTTCGGCCAACTGACCCTCGACAAGCTGCCCATCCAGAATGCCGCGCTGAAGGCCACCGGGCTCGGCGGTCTGTTGACGCTGGAAAACCTGCGGGGCGATTTGTATAACGGCAACTTCGAAGCCAAGGGCACGCTGGACGTGCGCCAGCCCACGCCGCAGTTGAGCCTGCAAACCCGCATCAACCGGGTGCCGGCCGACAAGATCATCGAAAGCCAGGGCAAAAATCCGCCCGTCAAAGGCCTGGTGACGCTCAACAGCGCCGTCACCGCCAGCGGCAACAGCCAGAAGGCCCTGATCGACAGCCTGAACGGCAATGCCGGGTTCGTCATCAATGACGGCGTGCTGCTCAATGCCAACCTCGAACAGCAGCTGTGCAAAGGCATCGCCACGCTGAACCGCAAGAGTCTCAGCGGTGAACCGCGCGGCAAGGACACACCATTCCAGCAACTCGACGGCAACCTTACCTTCCACAATGGCGTGGCCAGCAACCCGGACTTGAAAGTGCGCATCCCCGGCATGACGGTCAATGGCAACGGTGACATCGACCTGCGTGTATTGGGCATGGACTACCGCGTCGGCGTCATCGTTGAAGGCGACAAGAGCGACATGCCCGACCCGGCCTGCCAGGTCAACGAGCGTTATGTCGATGTCGAGTGGCCGTTACGCTGCCGAGGCCCGCTGGAGCTGGGCGCGAAAGCCTGCCGCCTGGACAACGACGGGCTGGGCAAGGTTGCCGCGAAACTGGCCGGCGACCGCCTCGGCGACAAGATCGACGAGAAGCTCGGCGACAAGGTCAGCCCCGAGCTCAAAGACGCGCTCAAGGGGCTGTTCAAGCGATGACATCCGAGCAATTTTCCAGCGCCGTATTGGATTGGTTCGACCGCCACGGGCGCCATGACCTGCCCTGGCAGCAAGACATCTCCCCGTATCGGGTATGGGTCTCGGAGATCATGCTCCAGCAGACCCAGGTCAGCACGGTGCTCAATTACTTCGACCGGTTCATGGCCGCTCTGCCTACCGTCCAGGCCCTTGCCGCCGCGCCGGAGGATGAAGTGCTGCACCTGTGGACCGGGTTGGGCTACTACACCCGCGCTCGTAATCTGCAGAAAACCGCGAAAACCGTCGTCGAGCAATATGGCGGCGAATTTCCCCGGCATGTGGAGAAGCTCACCGAACTGCCGGGAATCGGCCTATCCACCGCTGGCGCGATTGCCAGCATCAGCATGGGCCTGCGGGCGCCGATCCTCGATGGCAACGTCAAGCGGGTGCTGGCGCGCTTTACTGCCCAGGAAGGCTACCCAGGCGAGCCAAAGGTTGCGAAACAGCTCTGGGCCACCGCCGAACGCTTTACCCCTCAGGATCGGGTCAACGCCTATACCCAGGCGATGATGGACCTGGGCGCCACGCTCTGTACCCGCAGCAGACCCAGTTGCCTGCTCTGCCCGCTGGAAAAAGGCTGCGAAGCCCACATGCTGGGCCTGGAAACCCGTTATCCGATTCCCAAGCCGCGCAAGGAAGTGCCCAAGAAACGCACCTTGATGCCGATGCTGGCTAACCGCGAAGGCGCCATCTTGCTTTACCGCCGCCCATCCACCGGTTTGTGGGGCGGTCTGTGGAGCCTGCCGGAACTCGACGACCTCGACGACCTGCAACACCTGGCCCTGCAACATTCGCTGGAGCTGGGTCAGCAACAGGCAATGCCAAGCCTGGTACACACCTTCAGCCACTTCCAGTTGGCAATCGAACCCTGGCTGGTCCGGGTCCGCGAAACCGGCCATCACGTGGCCGAGGCCGACTGGCTCTGGTATAACCTCGCCACCCCGCCGCGCCTGGGCCTCGCCGCCCCGGTCAAGACATTGCTCGAACGCGCGGCCGCTGTATTGAACGCAGGAGAGTTGCAATGACCCGCACCATCATGTGCCGCAAGTACAAAGAACAGCTGGAAGGCCTGGAGCGCGCACCGTTTCCCGGCGCCAAGGGCCAGGACATCTACGACAACGTATCAGCCAAGGCCTGGGGCGACTGGCAAAAACACCAGACGCTGCTGATCAACGAAAAACGCCTGAACATGATGAATGCCGAAGATCGCAAATATCTTCAAGGGGAGATGGACAAGTTCTTTTCCGGCGAAGAATACGCCAAGGCCGAGGGCTACGTGCCGCCCTCCGAATAAGCTGCCCGGAGCGGGGGCGAATCGTAAGCGACGGTAATAGTTAAATATTTTTTGATAACTTGCTTGACGCCCCCCTGAAAAACCCGTTTAATGCGCCCCGTTGCCCAGATAGCTCAGTCGGTAGAGCAGGGGATTGAAAATCCCCGTGTCGGCGGTTCGATTCCGTCTCTGGGCACCAAATACCGAAAACCCCGATCAAGAAATTGATCGGGGTTTTTTATTGTCCGGGATTTCCTTCCTGCATCCTGTCGACTCAGCTACATTCGTCCGCTACCCTCCTCCTGCATGCGAGTCGACATGGATATCACCGGCATCCCCTTCGGCACCACCGACTGGTCCACCATCGAACCCACCGAACACAAAGGCATTACCGGAACCGCTTACTGGCGCACGCAGCATTTCGGCAGCGTTCGAGTACGGATGGTGGAATATACGGCCGGCTACCTGGCCGACCATTGGTGCACCAAGGGCCATATCCTGCTCTGTCTCAAAGGCGAGCTGAACACCGAGCTCGAAGACGGCCGGCAATTCCTGCTCAAGCCCGGCATGAGCTACCAGGTGGCCGACCAGGCCGAGCCTCATCGCTCCTCCACTCCATCCGGGGCGACGCTGTTCGTGGTGGATTGAGATTCGAAGCGTTCGCGTCGAAGCTGTAGGATAGATGGCCTTATCCATAAGGAATCCGACCATGCCATCGGCGAACAAACAGCAAAAACGCAGCCAGCGCGCCAAGGAGAAAGCCAAGAAGAATCGCATTCAGCGTGCCGCTGCGCCGAACGACTTCCTGGACCCGAACGACGAGCGCATCGACCTGGAAACCGTGGACCTGTCTGACCTGTTCCGCATCATGAGCCTCGCCGAGAAGGTCAGTCAGAAAGCCATGTGCGAAGCGTTCCTGGGCCATCCACTGCTGGCGCTCGTGCTGGAACAGGAAGGTGAAGAAGAAGCGACCGACTTCATCATCACCGCCTTGATTGAATACCGTCGCCTGACCACGGGCGTCGATGAGCAGACTGCTCTGGATTGGGTGGAAAGCAAGCAGTTCCAGGCTGATTATGTCGCCGCGTCCCAGGCGCTGACGCAAGGCCAAGGCTGACTTCAGTCTGCGGCTGGCGGTGGATGATACGCTGATGGGACGGCTCCTACAGACCAAGCTCCACCAGCATGGGCGGCGTCATACCCGTCCTGCATCAATCAGCTATTTTTCCTCCAAAGCAATCAGCTCCGTCTGACATCATCGAAGCTTTCATGGGAGCATTCTTCTGGTCCGCCCCTTCCAATGGCTGGACACTTCGATGAAGCCGATACTGCCCCAAGACGATCCACAGCTCGCGCCCTTGATCAACGAACTAGGCGAGCTGATTCGCCAGGCACGCCAGAAAGTGTTGCGTGCCGTTGACACTCTCCAGGTACAGACCTGCTGGCAGATCGGCCGGCACATCATCGAGTTCGAGCAAGGAGGCGCCGAACGCGCGGCTTATGGCGCAAGGTTGCTAGCCTCGTTGGCGAAGGTGCTGACGGCGCGGTTCGGGAAAGGGTTTGATGCCTCAAACCTGCGTTACATGCGACTTTTTTATCAGGCATTCCCAATCTGTGACGCACTGCGTCACGAATTGAGCTGGACTCACTATCGAACGCTGCTGCGTGTCGAAAAAAAGAATGCACGCAGTTGGTACATGAACGAAGCCGCCACCCAGAACTGGTCCACCCGCGCCTTGGAGCGCCAGATCGGCACGTTCTATTACGAACGCCTCCTGGCAAGCCGCGATCGACCTGCGGTAGAGCAGGAAGCAGCAACTCATCTTGAGCAACTTGCTTTCGGGCCCAGGGACATTGTCAGGGATCCGGTAGTCCTTGAGTTTCTTGGAATGCCAAACACAGGCATGCTGCTGGAAACCGATCTCGAACAAGCCCTGATCAACCAACTGCAGGGCTTCCTGCTCGAACTGGGTAAAGGCTTCGCCTTCATCGCCCGCCAGCAGCGCATCAGCACCGAAAGCAAGGATTTCTACCTCGACCTGGTTTTCTACAACTATCTGCTCAAATGCTTTGTGATCGTCGATCTCAAGCGAGGCGAGCTGAGCCACCAGGACATCGGCCAGATGGATATGTATGTGCGACTCTACGATGAGCTCAGGCGCGGCCCTGATGATAAACCCACCGTCGGCATCATTCTTTGTGCACAAAAAGACGAGTCGGTGGTGCGTTATTCCGTGTTGCAAGGCCATGAACAGCTGTTCGCCAGCCAGTATCAACTGGTGCTCCCCACCGAAGAAGAACTGCGCAAGGCGCTGGATTGCGAACGGGCGCGACTTGAGGAGTCCCCCCCCCAGACGCAGCGACCTGAAGAAATGAAGCCGTTATCGAAACGCATACCCAAAAAACCCATGTAATATTGATGCGTTTTTTTTCAGCAACGCTCCAGCCAACGAGCTTCGTTCTGCATGTCACCGGCCGCAACCCACCCCTCTTTGATCCAGGCATTGCGGACTGAAACCGCCGAGTTGCATGTCGCCTTGGAAAAACGCCTGCCGTTTTTTTCGGAACGGCTCAACCTGGACCTGTACCGGCGCCTGATGGCGGCCTATTACGGTTTTTACCAGCCATTGGAACAACGGCTTCAGGTATTGGCATTGATTCCGTCCGGGCTGGACCAATCCCTGCGCATCAAGCTTCCGGTATTGCGGGCCGATCTCACGGCGCTGGGCATGGGTGCAGCCGCTATCGAAGCGTTGCCCGTTTGCCAGCAACTGCCGCAGATCGACTCCCGCGCGGCCGCCCTCGGGGTTTCCTACGTATTGGAGGGGGCGACCCTCGGCGGACAGATTCTGCGACGCAGGGTGGCGGAGCAGCTTGGCCTGGATGCCTCCAGCGGCGCTGCCTTTCTCAAGGTGTATGGTGAACTCACCGGTCGCCGCTGGAAGGATTTCCTCCAATACCTGGACGACAGGAACCTTGGCGAACCCCAGACGCTCGAAGTCACACGCGCCGCCAGATCGACGTTTACTCATTTTGAACACTGGCTGGACAGCCAAAAGGTACTGCTATGACCCCGGAAAACCAGGAAGCCTTCGAAGAACTGCTGGCTAATTGCGCAGACGAACCGATTCGCTTCCCCGGCGCCATCCAGCCTCATGGCGTGTTGCTGATGCTGTCCGAGCCCGACTTCGTAATCCGTCAGGTCAGCGCCAACGTCTTGCAATTGATGGGACAGGATCCCCACAAATTGCTGGACCAGACGCTTGATGCACTGGTGGGACTGGAGCAGGCGCAAGCCATCCTCATTGCCTGTCACGCGGCCCCGGGAAACGACAACGCGCCCGTAGCCATCGTCGTGAACCAGCAGCGTTTTGACGCCTTGGTGCATCGCCATCAGGGCGCCCTGATCATCGAGCTGGAACAACACCTGAGCGACTATCGCCCCGAAGGCGTCAGCGGCGAGGCCAACCTGGGCCGCATGCTCCAGCGCCTGCAAAGCGCAAAAGACCTTCAGACGCTGTACGAAATCAGCGTGCGGGAAATCCAAGCCATGACCGGCTACGACCGCGTGCTGATCTATCGCTTTGAGGAAGAAGGCCACGGGCAGGTCATCGCCGAAGCCAGCGCGCCATCGATGGAGCTTTACAAGGGACTGTTTTTTCCAGCCTCGGATATTCCCGAACAGGCCCGTGAGCTGTATCGCACCAACTGGTTGCGCATCATCCCCAACGCCGACTATATGCCGATACCCCTGGTGCCCGAGCTGCGTCCCGATACCCAGGCGCCGCTGGATCTGAGTTTTTCCACGCTGCGCAGCGTCTCGCCGATCCACCGTCAATACATGAAGAACATGGGCGTGCTGTCGTCGATGAGCATCTCGTTGATGAAAGGCGAACAGCTGTGGGGCTTGATCAGCTGCGGCAATCGCCAGCCTCTGCTCGTGCCCCATGAAATGCGCATGGCCTGCCAGACCATCGGCCAGATCCTGTCACTGCAGATCAGCGCCATGGAAACCCTTGAGCTGACTCGGCAACGGGACGCCAAGCTGGAGGACCTACAGGCGCTTGCCACCGCCATGGCCGAATCCAGCGAAAACGTCTTCGATGGCCTGTGCCGCGAGCCACAACGTCTGATGGACCTCACCGGGGCCAGCGGCGTTGCGATCTTCGAGGACAACAAACTGCATCGCCACGGTCAGTGCCCCGAACCGGAGCAAATCCGCGAATTGCACAAGTGGATATTGGCAACAGGTCAGCCGGTTTTCTCTCACCATAACCTGGGCAGCGTTTTCGCCCCGGCCAGGGCTTTTCAGGATGTAGCGAGCGGGGTGCTGGCGATTCATCTGCCCAAGCCTGTGGAAAACGGCGTGCTGTGGTTCCGTCCCGAAGTGAAGCAAACCATCAATTGGAGCGGCGACCCGCAAAAACCCCTCGACCTGGAAGACAGCGAGACCGGATTACGCCTGCGGCCGCGCACCTCGTTTGAAATCTGGAAAGTCGAGATGGACGGTATCAGCGCCAAGTGGAGCCATGGCGACTTGTTCGCCGCCAACGACCTGCGCCGCTCGGCCCTGGAAAATGATCTGGCCCGACAGGTGCGCAAGGAGCGCCAGGCGGTGCAAGCACGCGATGAACTGGTGGCAGTCGTGTCCCATGATTTGCGCAACCCGATGACGGTCATTTCCATGCTCTGCGGCATGATGCAAAAGGCCTTCAGCTCCGACGGCTCACACAGCTCGAAGCGAATTGCCTCGGCGATCGACACCATGCAACAAGCCGCCAGTCGCATGAATGCACTGCTGGAAGACCTGCTCGACACCTCGCGCATCGACGCCGGGCGCTACACTATCAACCCTCAGCCGATGGACGTCAGCCAGATCTTCGAAGACGCATGTTCGCTACTGACACCGCTGGCCTCCGCCAAGGCAATCGATATTTCTTTCCATGCCGAGCCCAACCTCAAGATCAACGCAGATCCCGAGCGGCTGTTCCAGGTGCTGTCCAACCTGATCGGCAATGCCATCAAATTCACGCCGCAGCAAGGGACCGTGGGCATCAGCGCGATGTCGGTGGGCGATGAGATCGTCTTCAGCGTCCGCGATACCGGCGAAGGCATCGCCCCTGAACAGCTGCCGCATGTTTTTGACCGCTACTGGACCACCAAGGAAGGCAACCCGAATGGCACCGGACTTGGGTTGTATATATCCAAGGGGATTGTCCAGGCTCATGGCGGTAAACTGCACGCCGAAAGCCAGCCAGGCCAGGGCAGCGAATTTCGCTTTACCGTGCCGAAAATCGACTGAGCCGGGCACCGCCCCCTAACGAATTGGAAACCGAAGCCCAATGGCCTCACTGAACAAACAGCAGAAACGCGCCAAGCGTGCCAAAGACAAAGCCAAGCAGATCCGCATGACCGGGCGAAAATCCATCCCGATGTATGGCGATCCGGCCCATGCAACCGCCCAGCCACCGGTTTACGTACAGGAGTTGTTCGTCAAGCTGCGCGACGCCGAGGCCGTCAGCCGCAGCGAAATGCTCGACACATTGCTGGCCAACGTCAGCGAAATGATCATCGAGCGCCCAGGCCTGTTGGATCTGAAGAACGCCGAAAACGAGAGCATGGCCGCTACCAACCTGGCTGCCGACATGCTGGTGGACTACCGCATGTGGGTCGATGACATGGACCGCGAGGCGGCCCAGCGCTGGCTCAGCACGCCGGAGTTCATCAAGGACTTCAGCGAGGCGCTGGACCGTTATCGCCAGTCTATGGAAGAGCCCGTCGGCGAATAAGCGGGGTGGCTACTCGCTGCTGTTCCAGTGGAATACCAGCTTGCGCGCGGCTCCGCTGCCCACATCGGCGGTGTCGCGGCGCTCCTCCCCGTTGCGCGTCGCCACCACGCTGTACTTGCCCGGCGGCAATTGCACATATACCAGCGGGCCCGCATCGCTGAGCGTCAGTAATGTTTGTCCTGATGAGTTCTGCACAGTCACGTCCACATCCGGAACGTATTTGTTCTCCGGGCCGATCGCAAAAGTCATGTGCAGGTTGTAACCCTGGG
The DNA here is from genome assembly GCF_051131995.1 of Pseudomonas sp. Z1-29. NCBI lineage: Bacteria > Pseudomonadati > Pseudomonadota > Gammaproteobacteria > Pseudomonadales > Pseudomonadaceae > Pseudomonas > Pseudomonas sp. Z1-29. Next base: position 5,694,516 of record NZ_CP071645.1, read on the forward strand.
CCTGCCCGATGGCCCGGGCTTCGTCTTCGCCGATGCCGCCGGACAGATAAGTAATGCCGTTCTGCTGCATGGGTTGGATCTGGACGCCTGTGTTGTCGATGGGCGCGAGGTTGGTGGCGTTGAGGGCGAGAGGGAATAGCAGAATGGCGATGGTAACGAAAGGCAACAAAGAACATTGTAGGGATCTCATGATGGAACCTCCCGATCTCTGGAAAAGACTCTATTGTACTTTCGAGTGTGACTACTGATCCTTCATATATGTTTAGATCGATTGGAATTTGCTCATACTGCGGTTCGGAATAGAGGCAGCCAGGAACATTGCCATGACAAATAGCGTTAAACATCAGCAAGGCTGGGACAGATGGTTCGATACTGCTGCCGCAACTGCAGACTTCATGGCAGAACGCGAGCAACCCAAAGCCGCCAAAGATAAACAAACAAATTTTCCTGCGAACAATAAACAGGTACAACACGAACGCTCATCCGGTTAACCCTTCCCACCCCCGCCCAAAGCTGGCACCATCGCGCCTTTTTTTACGCGACTCCCCAGGCAATTCGCTGACAGGCAGGTTCAAACAGCCGTTCGGTTGTTGACGGCGCGACAGTCTGCTGCGCCGATGCGACAAGCCGCCGCAAGTCGCCGGTTTACCGCGCGTAGCGCTGTTGGCGGCCATCCGGACGCATGCTAGCTTGGCCGCCTCGCCAGGAAGGCTGCCGACAGCAAGGGAGCACATATCATGAGGAACGCACATGGCCCAGGCCACGCCCGCGCTTGAAATCCGCAACCTGCACAAACGCTACGGCCAGCTGGAGGTGCTCAAGGGCGTCTCGCTGACCGCTCGCGACGGCGACGTGATCTCGATCCTCGGCTCTTCCGGATCCGGCAAGTCCACGTTCCTGCGTTGTATCAACCTGCTGGAGAACCCCAACCAGGGCCAGATCCTAGTGGCTGGCGAAGAGCTCAAGCTCAAGGCGGCGAAAAACGGCGAACTGGTAGCCGCCGACGGCAAACAGATCAACCGCATACGCAGCGAGATCGGTTTTGTCTTCCAGAACTTCAACCTCTGGCCACACATGAGCGTACTCGACAACATCATCGAGGCTCCGCGCCGGGTGCTCGGCCAGAGCAAGGCCGAAGCCGTCGATATCGCCGAAGCCTTGCTGGCCAAGGTCGGTATCGCCGACAAGCGCCACGCTTACCCGGCCGAACTGTCCGGCGGCCAGCAGCAACGCGCCGCCATTGCCCGCACGCTGGCGATGCAGCCCAAGGTGATTCTGTTCGACGAACCCACCTCTGCCCTTGACCCGGAAATGGTCCAGGAAGTACTTAGTGTGATCCGCGCCCTGGCCGAGGAAGGCCGCACCATGCTGCTGGTTACCCACGAAATGGGCTTTGCCCGCCAGGTTTCCAGCGAAGTGGTATTTCTTCATCAGGGCCTGGTCGAAGAACAAGGAACGCCACAGCAGGTTTTCGAAAGCCCGCTTTCGGCGCGCTGCAAACAATTCATGTCCAGCAACCGCTAACGGAGCAGTACCTATGCAGACCTACAGGAAAATTCTCTTGGCCGCTGCGGCCAGCCTGGTCCTTTCGGCCAACGCCATGGCGGACGGCAAACTGAAAATGGGCATCGAAGCAGCCTACCCTCCGTTCAATAACAAGGACGCCAGCGGCCAGGTCGTGGGTTTCGACAAAGACATCGGCGACGCCCTGTGCGCCAAGATGAAAGTCGAGTGCGAAGTGGTCACTTCCGACTGGGACGGGATCATTCCGGCCTTGATGGCGAAGAAGTTCGATTTCCTGATCTCTTCGCTTTCGATCAATGAAGAGCGCAAGCAAGCGGTGGATTTCACCGACCCGTACTACACCAACAAACTGCAATTCATCGCGCCGAAAAATGTCGATTTCAAAATCGATAAAGAGTCTCTTCAGGGTAAGGTCATCGGGACACAGCGCTCCACGCTCGCCGGCACCTGGATGGAAGACAACATGGAAGGTGTCGAACTGAAACTGTATGACACCCAGGAAAACGCCTATCTGGATCTCACCTCCGGTCGTCTCGACGGGATCCTGGCAGACAAATACGCGAACTACGACTGGCTGAAAACCGACGCTGGCCGGGCTTACGAATTCAAAGGTGACGCGGTGGTAGACGGCGACAAAATCGCCATCGCCGTGCGCAAGGGTGACAATGAATTGCGCAACAAGCTGAACGCCGCATTAAAAGAGATCGTTGCCGACGGCACCTATAAAAAGATCAACGACAAGTACTTCCCGTTCAGCATCTATTGATCCTGACGTGCCTGGCCGGCGCCGCTGTGTACGGCGCCGGTCCTTAGCAAAGCCTGCCGCGATATGAACACATACCCATGATGATTGACCTCTACGGATTCGGCCCGGCGCTAGCTGCCGGCGCGCTGATGACCGTCCAGTTGGCCCTTTCTGCCTTATGCCTGGGGTTGGTACTCGGCCTGCTCGGTGCCTTGGCCAAGACCTCGTCATACAGGCCGTTGCAATGGCTTGGTGGCACTTATTCAACGCTGGTTCGCGGCATCCCGGAATTGCTCTGGGTGCTGTTGATCTATTTCGGCACCGTTAACCTGATGCGCGCCTTGGGTGAGCACTTCGGCAATCCCGACCTTGCCCTCAATGCCTTCGCCGCCGGCGTCATCGCACTCGGCCTGTGCTTTGGCGCCTACGCTACTGAAGTGTTTCGCGGCGCAATCCTGGCGATCCCCAAGGGTCACCGTGAAGCCGGCGTCGCTTTGGGCCTGTCGAAATGGCGGATCTTTACCCGATTGATCATGCCGCAAATGTGGCGCATCGCCCTGCCCGGCCTGGGCAACCTGTTCATGATCCTGATGAAGGACACCGCGCTGGTCTCGGTGATCGGCCTGGAAGAAATCATGCGACACGCGCAAATCGGCGTAACCATTTCCAAACAGCCGTTCACCTTCTATATGGTCGCCGCGCTCATGTACCTGGGGCTGACAGTACTCGCCATGATCGGCATGCACCTGCTTGAACGACGCGCGGCCCGTGGTTTCGCCAGGAGCACGCAATGAACTGGGAAGTCATCATCAAGTGGCTGCCGAAACTGGCCCAGGGCGCGACGCTGACCCTGGAGCTGGTGGCCATCGCCGTGATCGCCGGCCTGTTGCTGGCGATTCCGCTGGGCATCGCCCGTTCATCGCGCCTGTGGTACGTGCGGGTGCTGCCCTACGCCTACATCTTCTTTTTCCGCGGCACTCCGCTGCTGGTTCAGCTGTTCCTGGTGTATTACGGCCTGGCGCAGTTCGACGCCGTGCGCAGCAGCGCCTTGTGGCCTTATCTGCGGGACCCGTTCTGGTGCGCCACCGCAACCATGACCCTGCACACCGCCGCCTACATCGCCGAGATCCTGCGCGGCGCGATCCAGGCCATTCCCCGTGGCGAAATTGAAGCCGCGCGGGCCCTGGGCATGTCTCGCCCCAAGGCGCTGCTGTACATCATGCTGCCCCGCGCCGCGCGCATCGGCCTGCCGGCCTACAGCAACGAAGTGATCCTGATGCTCAAGGCCAGTGCCCTCGCGAGCACCGTGACCCTGCTGGAACTCACCGGCATGGCCCGTACGATCATCGCCCGGACCTACCTGCCGGTAGAGATCTTCTTCGCGGCCGGCATGTTCTACCTGCTGATGTCCTTCGTCCTGGTACAAGGCTTCAAGCAACTGGAACGCTGGTTGCGCGTCGATGCCTGCCAAGGGCGCTGAGAGCGAGGTGTTGACGGGCGAAGCGTTGCTCGCCCGTTTCATGGCCCTGGATGCTTTTCTCACAGAGCACCAGGCGCTATGGAAGCCCCGCCCTTTCACTCATCTGCAGCTACCTTGGGAAACGTCCCACCCCGAACTGGCCCAATGGCTACGCCAGCGTTCGCTGCAAGCGGCGGAAAACGACCATCATCAGCCGTGGTTGATTGAAGACGCGCCCGCGCCGTTCCCGGAACTGGCCGCTATCGCCCGCGCTTTGAGCACGGTCGCCGAGCTGCCCGCCAGCCTGCTGGAAGCGTCAACTCAGCGCCTCAACGTCGACGTACCCGGGCGCAAATGGCAGCAGATCGAAGCCTTCGCCAGCCGCCTGAACTTCACCACCAAACCGACCCACTGGCTCGACTGGTGCGCCGGCAAAGGCCACCTGGGCCGACGGTTACTGCACGACGGCCAGCACCTGACCTGCTTGGAATACAACCCCCAGCTGGTCGCCGCAGGCCAGCAACTGAGCCAGCACCACAACCTGCCCGCCCTTCACTTGCAGCAAGATGTAATGGCGACGGACGCCGCCCAAGCGATCCGACCGGAACACACGCCGGTAGCCCTCCACGCCTGCGGCGACCTGCATGTGCGGCTCATGCACCTGGCGAGTGCCGCCGGCTGCGCACAAATGGCTATCGCACCGTGCTGCTACAACCGCATCAGCACGGCGCAGTATCAACCACTGTCCGATGCGGCCAGCCAATCCCGCCTGCAACTGTCGCTGGACGACCTCGGCCTGCCACTGAGCGAAACCGTCACCGCCGGCGCGCGCGCGTCCGACGGCAACGGGACAAATCCATGGCCCGACGCCTGGCCTTCGACCTGCTGCAAAGGCAAATCCGCCGCAGCGACGACTACCTGCCCACACCGTCATTACCCGGCGCCTGGCTGGAAAAACCGTTCTCCCACTACTGCACCGACCTGGCGGCCCTGAAGAATTTATCCATAGTCGATTCCCCCAATTGGGAACAATTGGAAGCTGCGGGTTATCAACGCCTGGCCGAGGTGCGCAACCTGGAACTGGTGCGAGGCCTTTTCCGACGGCCGTTGGAGCTTTGGCTGGTACTGGACCGGGCACTTTTCCTCAGCCAAAAGGGCTATGACGTGCGCCTTGGCATCTTCTGCGAAGCACCTCTTACGCCAAGAAATCTGTTGCTCTTGGCAGAGCGTCGTCCTTGCCCCACAGCCTGTGGATAACTCTGTTGATGAAATAAGCGTGGATCCAAGTAGGTCGTGATTTTCTGAGCGCCTCCAAGCTGTTCATTTTTTGTTCATATGGATAAAAAACCATGAAAACAGGGATTTGCGGGCAAACGAGAAAAGTGTCACAAAAAGGAAAGATTCCGTTCGGCGCTTCCTTCCCATTGTGCATAAGCGCCAAAACAAACCGACATAACGGTTGGTTTTAACGCCGTCAGGGCAGCATTTTCGCTGGCCGTGCGTCGATTGATGCCCGCACGCAAGCTCCGCCGCACCGCCGAGCCACGGCCTGCGTAAAAATAGTCAGAATTCAGGGGTTTACAGAACCGGCCCAATCGCTATAATCGTCGCCCACACGCCGGTATAGCTCAGTTGGTAGAGCAACTGACTTGTAATCAGTAGGTCCCGGGTTCGACTCCTGGTGCCGGCACCATACAAAACGAAGGCTTGCAGCGATGCAGGCCTTTTGTTTTTGCGTTAGACGTAACAACTGACGTAATAAGGCCGCGTTCAGCTCGAGGATTCGTCTGTGCCATGGATTGATGAGGCGTTGCGCGTTTTGGGGCTGGGCTGGATTGGCGGGCTGCTCGGCATTGGCGGGCTTATATTCGGCTATGTTTTGTACCTCCGGTCCCGAAGACGTACCAAGATGGCCTACGTTCATCTAGGCGAGCATCTCCTGGGCAGCGCTGCAGACACACTGCCTCCCCTGATAGACGTCCTATACGACGGAATCGCCATTCCTCGCCTGACGAAAACCCTAGTTATTATTTGGAACAACGGCGAGAACACCATCAATGGCGCGGATATTGTCCTGAAAGATCCGCTGCGTTTGCAGGTCGGATCTGACGGAGAAATCCTGTCGGTTTCGTTGCTGAAAACAAGTCGTCCGGTGACCGACATTCAGATTGCTTATGGCAAAAGCACAGCGGCTAATGAGGCACTGCTGAAGTTCGATTTTCTGGATGCCAACGATGGCGTGGTGGTGGAGATTCTTCATACAAGCACTGATCGGAAGCCGCGCATAAGCGGAACGCTGCGGGGTTTACCTAAAGGCTTTACCAACCTCGGTCAATTCACCCGGCCAAAGCCTCAGAAAAAGATCAAAAAAGACAGCATTTCAAAGGCAACTTTTTCGATTGCCATGGTCGGTGTTGCCTGCGCAGGTTTCTTGACTGCGATGTACGACAGTCAACTTTCTATTTCTGATATTCCGGCGCGTTTATCCTCTGGGTCCTCTGCGGTGGCAGGAGCGCTGGCGGGTTTCGTTGGCATGTGGGCTCTTAATGCTTTCATATCCCGACGTCGGTACCCGAGGAGTCTCCACCTGGAAGCTCTTGAGTAGCCAGCTTGTGAAGTCGTCGAGAGACAATCACCGACCCTTACTACCATTTCCTACGATTTTCTTGGCCCATGGGGGAAAGATAATTTGGTAGCTCGCTGTCAATTGGAAAGACAAAACCTTTTAAGTCAATAAGTAAGACTAATCTCATAAAGGTATAAAAGGGTAATTTTTTAGTAATCAGATTACCTTTTATCCGAGCCAGGTCCAAACCTTGTTAAATCCTTTAAAATCAATAGCTTGTCAAAGAATTACTTTTTCAGTACCCCAAATCACTTTCTTTGGTAATCGTTCGAAGCCGCGTTACACAAGGCTTACAGCCCCTCTCGCAACCAAATTTCCAAAATTACCTTTTTCCTAGCCCTCAACTGGGGATGGCGATCTGATAGCTCAAAAAACAGATTCGGGGACTTCCCAGCATCATATTCGGGTATCCGTTCTGGCATGCTTACCAGGTCGTAATCGAGCGCAGTTGTGAAAGCTCAGCCACCCACCCGGACGGGCTACAGCGCTCGGCTGGCCGGGGTTGTGGCAGAACGGTCTGCGCCAGTTAAAAGTTGCTCTGTGCCGTCCGAAATAGACTGATCGAAAATAGAAAAACGCCCGCAAACATACGTTTTACTTATTCGCACCCAGCAAAACCGGGGTTCTCTGCTCTGCACCATCTGCGTTGGCCTAAAGCGCACCAGTGCAACCGCGCTGCATTTCTCTTACAAAATTTGCAACTGTGAAATTACCGATCACCTGCATAGCCCCACGGGCCGCTCGGGCTACAGATTTGTTTGCACTACATCCTCGTTTTGACCCCTGTTTCCTCATTGAATAGTGGTAATTCCGAAGACCTGAGGATCGGCACAAAAAATATGAGAATGGGCTTGATACGCGGCAAGCGCATTAAATCTCTCAAGTAGCTTCATATCATTATGATGATGCTGTGCCGAGAATTTCATATTGAATGATGCTACTTGGCCCCTCATCCGCGATGGGACCTCTACAAGGGTCTGTTTTGACAAGTCCACGACATTGAATGCAGCAAACGCACTCCGACTCAAATTAAAAAGAAACATATTGTGATTGGGATCCTCAGTTCCTTGAAGATAGCCTGTGTCCGGTATAGCGACTCGGCAGCCCGTAACGTCGTCAAAAGTTGCCACTATTACATGGCCCATTCGACCCTTTGACTCAACAATCTTCTCGACGGTAGCTTCCAAAATACTTTTTGTGCTGCCAGGCGGGATCATTAACGCCAGAAAAAGAATCTCCAGCCACTGGAAGTACTGATCACTCGTCACCCCGAACTCTGTGCAAACAGCAGCCAGGTGGGGCTTGACTCCCGTGCGAATGTCACAGAAGTCGGCTAGCAAAATAGGGCTGGTTGGATACAATCCCGCCACCCCCTTATACATATCAATTGTTCGAGCAATAGAATATGGGTTTCTTATCCACCCCATAAACTTTGCTTTGAACACTTTTTCAGCGGCGCCCTTCAACACGTCGCCTCCAGAATTGGCCTTTGACTCGGAAACGAGAAGGTCAGCGGCTGGAGCAAGATCAGCTTCAAATTTATGAAAGAAATCTTCTAGATTTTTTCTTAGGGATGAGTTTTTTACATCAAAACTGAAAAGATCATCAAAAGAGAGATTCTTCTTGATCTTGACGCCCCCAGCATTGGTCAGGCGAACAACGCTATTTTCTCGATCTGCAATTTCAAATTTGTAGATTCGCTGCTTATCCTTTGGTCTGCTCTCGTCTATGCAATTACTTCGTTGCTCGGACTGAGAGATAAAATGTTGATTTCTTGTTGAGTTTTCCATAACTTCTCCTTATGTCGACGTCCCACCGGACGCGCAACCAATATCTCTTAACCCACTATAACGCCATTTTTGATTGAAAAAAGCTAAAAAAAGGGACGCATGAATTTGTAGATCGGACGTCCCTTTTGGCTGACGTTCAGCGCAAGGCTTTTCTAGCGGCGCAATCACTGATCTAAGATGGTTTTGACTAGGAACAGACGATCGCCTATACCGAGAATCGCTTGGAGCTGGCAGAGAGAGCATGTGGTTTGGTTTCTTGAACACCGCCTAGCTGAGCGGAGTGAGGCGACTCGGTATTACTATTTCCTGACTGCACGGTTGATCAAAATTCGATTGGGAAAGACATGCTCATTCAATGTACGCTCGAAAATTAAACACATATAAATCTGGATATTTACGGTCGACATACTGTAGCGAACTGGAAGAAACATATGAGCTATTTCCAAAATAAAGCCTTAATTTTGATTCTTGCGAACGTTGATGCTTGTGTATATCCGAGCAGGGTTCGCAGATTTTTCAATAGCTGCTAGAATAAACGTTGACTGAATTAATATGGTGAAATGACATGTCAGCGTCGCATCTGCTTAAATTATTGGAGCCGCTTGCCGCAATTGAGCACGAGCGCTGGGCACACTGGCAAAAATACCTTCATTCTAAGTGTTCGCGAAATGACGACGGCTCGCTGACAGTTCCTAGCGAGCTTGTAGTGAAATGGGAGCAACAGATAAAAACACCTTACCTTAATCTTACTGAGGCGGAAAAGGATAGCGATAGGGAACAAGTGAGGAAGTATTTGGAATTTATTATAAATAATATTGGTTTGGATTGATGATTTTTACGTGAAATTTGGCTTGGAGATTTATGAGAAACGCTCCCCAAGGGTTAGAAAGTAGCGATAAGGGTTATATTCTTTTCATCTCTGCTAGTTTTCTGTAGTGGGCTCCTAGTCCAGTAAGCTTGCATCCTTTCGAATTTATTGCGGCATAAAACATATGGTCCGCATCTACTGGGATCACAAGGCCGTAGCGATTGCACTGTTGGAGCTCTTTGAATATTTTCACATTCTCTTCGCTTACAGGTAGATGTTTGAACTCGTCTGGAATATTTTCTCTGTCAGGCTCAAAGGATGGGTCTAATGCAAAAATATCAGTTTTGTTTGGGAAATATTTTACAAGTCTCCGCAATACTTCTTTTGGTACCTTTGGATCTACTTTTCTCAAGGCGACAAAGTGCTGTACATTCGCTTTGTACATTGGGCGCTGCTCCCATGGTCCGAGCGTCTGATCAACATGGGAATAAATTGCGGCTGGGGTGATATTTCCAAGAATGTCTGAGCACCCACCTCTAAGACCGTCAAGTAATATATCAGTGAATATTCCTCGGCCATCTTCCTCCATCGCACCACCTTCACGATGGCTCGCAGTTAATATAGTTACTCCAGTGCCAATTACAGATGCATTTCCGTCTACTCCCGCCACTTCTCCTGCGTAACCCGAATGACAACAATCAAGAATTATCACGCAGGACTTAATCTTGGGGTGAGATCTATTTGCCAGTGCGAGTATTTCTGAAAGTGAGGTGCCCCATGCGCCACGTCGCCCATCACTACTTACAATGTACCCAGCGTTGGTTTCTGGAACAATTATTCCGTGCCCGGCGAAATATAAGAGCGCTGTATCAGCCTCTCCACTAAAAAGCTCAGAGATGGAATTTATCAGTAGCTCGCTTGTGACTTGTTGTTCGTTACTGACTAATTTGATAACAGAAAAATTGGGATCGCCGCCCCCGTCATTTTCTAGTAATTCAGCAATCGCAACTGCGTCATTGACACAGCCCTTTAATGGTGCTGTTGGGTAATCATCTATACCGATGACTAAGGCTTTTTTCATTATCGGTCTCCGCCGATAAGTGCCTTAAGGTTAGACCACGTCCACTTATACAACTTATCGCTGGATAGCGCAGCTTTAGGTTTTATGCATGTCGTATCAGAATAGCCATTGAGAAGGAAATACGGTATCCCTTCTTCCTGGGCGATTTTCACTTCGGCGCTTACTCCAACAGCCGTGTCAGTGTTATTGCCACAAATTACGCACACTACATCAACGGCTTTAATCCTCGTTCTGGCTTTGGCCTTCCAGTTGTCATCAATGTGCTCTTTGATAGACCAATCTGCTAAATCGAATGGGCTGTCGTCAAGTTTTGCCTGCCCCACCAAAAAAGTTTTCAGGGTTACATCGTTGTCATAATCGAAAGAAATGAATACGCGCTTTTTCATTACAGTAACTCCATGTATTGGCATTTGACAACTACGGTTTATAGTTGTGTCATTTGTGCTTCCGGATTTTTAGCTAGCATAGCTGGCTTGTTTTTTCGTCCTTAAATACTATTGAAAAATCCTGGGATTTTATTTTTCTATATTTCGCAAAAATTTGCCCGTCGACCATTTTGCGTAAAAGGTCATTTTTTAGAGATCGGGTACATCCAAACTGCTGGACTGATTTAGTCATGGACATATCACCGATCGGATTTTTACTTAATCTTTTTTGGTTGGTGGAGGTGGCGGCGGCTCGCGACGTGGTAATGGAACATCACCTCTAACATTGCGCATCGGAGGTGGCGGTGGCGGTGGCGGCTTTTGATCGGACATCACAAATCTCCTCGTTATGAGTTGCTGAGTACACCGGGATGAAAGCGATAACTGAAGCTATTACAGAGTAAATGACGTATTTCGAAAATTGGTCTAGTTGAGTGCTGCGGCCATCATTGTTTTTTGCGTTTGTTGTTGCGCCCATGATGTAATATTCCATCATGATTTGCATAAATTGGCCGTTGGCATTTGAAATATCTCCATCATAATATTTAATCAAGATTTTTCGGTGATATTCAAGGTCTTCAGCGGTTGGGATAACTAAATCATCTTTTCGAACTCGCCAAGCTTTAGAGAAATGAGCCATCGCAACTAAAAGATAGACTCCAGCCATCAGGTATGTGACCCAGAAGAAAACCCCTTCTTTGCTATCGACGCTCGGAGCTTTCGAAAGTAGATATGAAAGGTAACTCAACAGCGCTACTATCATAGCCAATGGCAAGTTTAGACGTGCCAGCAATTTTTCTTTTCGCTCGGCTTCTGCAAGATAAATTTTTTCGTAGAGTTTGTACTCTTCGTCGTCAGACTTCATTTTCTTACAACTATCATTTAGGCGAAGCTTGATAGTAGTATCAAAAGGCCATGCATTGCTAGGGGTTTTTGCGGATCGGGCCAATTTTTGCGGATTGTGCAGGGGCGGAGTTACCGCTGCTGCTTTCAGCAGAGTGGTCTGTAAGCACTGAGTCTAGATCGGCTGTCGATCACTCCGGGGAACCAAGTGGGCATCAGCTGAAGTCAGCAACTCTCAGAGGCTTTTTCTCTCAAGCGGCGTTTGTGCGAGGGCTCGGTAACGTCCGCGACGCTGCAGCGAGATTTTAGACGCTCGGGGCTCCCCGCTTTCAAAGAAGAGGAATACACCGAAGCTCCTGTTATCACTCGGATGCCGCTGGGGTAATTTTTAGGGGTAGAGATAAAAGTGGAAGTATTCAATATCGATAAAAAACAAATGGTTATGCGAAAGTTCGACTCCTGGTGCCGCACCATACAAAACGAAGCCCCCGCAGAAATGCGAGGGCTTTGTTGTTTCTGGGATGTTCACTTGCCACCTACACCCTGAAAACCCGTAGGAGCGAGCCTGTTCGCGATGAGGTCGTTAGTCCTACCGACAATGTGTCGGTCAAGACACGGCTGCCTGCGTTGGAACGACACCAACGAAGCCATCTCAACCAAACAGCATTCTCTGCCAGTGATCCTCACCCACAATAGCAATCGAAGCACCCGCCTCCCGCAGCTCCACTGCCTTCATGATTTTCGTTCCGTAGGTACTGTGGCGCCATTGTTCATTACCCACGCTACCGACGACCAGATAATGCACTTTCTTGCTCACGCCACCCCCTATCAAACCACCCCGCTCCTCGACCAACGCCTGACAATCCTTGCGCGGCCCGAAGGCCATAACGCCTGTAAAGACAAACATTCGGCCATCCCACAGCAAATCAGGGGCAGGTGAATTGAACGGCAGGTCCGTAGGGGCAACCGCAACAGCTCTGCCAACCTGCGAAGGCTCAATACTCGCTCCAGAAAAACCACGCAGGATGTTAAGCAGCTCAAGAGACTCGTCCGGGTCCAGCGCATCGTCTTGAAGCATGGACGCCAAACGTGAATAAAGCAGATTGATTACTGGATCATTGAGATGCGCGAGGTTGTTTTCTAACCATTGCTTCAAGAAAATCGCTTCCGTGGTGTTCACGTCACCGTCCGCCGTGATCCCTGCGGCCAACCCTATCAAGGCATCGGCCGCGCGCCGGTCGATACGGGCATGGTGGAAGTATTTGCTCTTTTCGAATTCGCTGTGTAGGTCCATTACAGGGGTTCCTTTGGGTCGGGATTAGCTTGACGCTGGAACAGTGCTGACTGAGTAAACGCTATGTCAAACCTAGCACTTCTGAGCGCACTCTCTCCGAAAATAAATCCGTCCCCTTTTTCCCACTTTTTCCCACAATATCGGGTCTGCGCCCAATTCCCTAAGAGCCGTGGAGTTCCCCGCAAATACGCTGCGCCCCCCGTTACCACTTGATACGAGGCCGTTGTCTTGTATGGAATACACCGAGGATTTGAAGACGATCGCCGCGTACCCGATAGGGAATGAGATAAGACCAATTGGGAACAGCCCATTCGCGGGTGTTTTTGACTCGGCCCTCGCGCCCCATGGTTGGGAATTGGGCTAGCTTGTTCACGCTGGCAAAAATAGCATCGGAAAAGTCATCGGCAGCCTTGGGATTCTCCAAGGCTATGTAGCTAGCTTCGTCCTCCAGATTTTTGAGCGCTCTTTCCAGCCACTCAACCTGCATTCCTGCTCCAACGCCGGGAGCGCATTGCCGCGACCTGATCATCCGAGGCAAATTTACCCTGATCGGCCTCCTTTACCGCCAGTTCGATTTGCGTAGTCAGCGCCTTTTCGTGCTCGATGTAGTCACGGAGCACCTCCATGGCCAAATAGCTCACGCTTTGGCCACTAGTCTTGGCCAGATCAGCAAGAGAATTTGAAAGGTCTTCCGGCAGGGTCAAGTGTATCCCGGTCATGACAGCCTCGATGATGAGCGAGTTTTTGGCATCTTACACCGCTTGGCGCTGGCTTGAATTGATAACTCGTCGCGAGAAGCTTCACGATTTTTTTTGTTCTCAGGCCCATCCGCTTTGCTGGACTTGCTTGAGACACACAAAGCATCACTCGCCACCATCGCGCCACGATTGCGTGCTTTCCAATCACCCAATACTCTCTGATCGTCGCTGCCAATTCAGCGGCCGGGCGTAGGAAACCCGAAATAATCAAGGCGCATCAGCTGCGCCCCGCTTATTATTGCAGGCGCTTTTTTTGTGTCTGCGATACGCGTTATGGCGGCTGTGCGCGGGACACCTTCGGGTGTGCCGGGTGCCTTGATTCCCGGTTTTCCTACCCCGTGCACGGCCGCCACCCCATCCCGTAGGAAAGGACGGTAGGCGGCTCTCATAGTCAAGGAGCCAGACCATGCCAAACCCGCGAGACCTCAAAACCCCAGGCCTAACCCCCTTCTCCTACCACTCCGACCGCCCCCTGTTCCGCGTCAACAGCGGCATCCCCATCGGCGAAGCCCTCTCCCACGCCTCCGATCTTCTCCACATCGCCATGCGCCTGGCCGATGATGCGGCGATGGTTCGGGGTACGGATCGTTATGCCTGGGCGTCGTGTTATTTGCAGGAGATGAGCAAAGCCGTTATCGACGACGTAGTGAAGGTGCTGGAGGCGCCGGGGAGTAATCCTGCTTAAGGGGCAGTGATGCGATGCTGCTCCTTGTGCGGGGGCAGCATTGGGTTTCGTCTGTAGCAAAGAGGGGCCGCTTCGCAGCCCAGCGGGAGCAAGCTCCCTCGCCACGAGATTAGGGGAGCATTCATCTATTTATTTTCGCCGCCGATAACCTTAATCAAGAGCATGCCTTTCCAAGGCTCGGCGAGCGCTCATCTACACTTGCCCAAATCCCCCGCTCCAGGAGCAACAAGCGATGAAAATCCGCACCAAGGTTGTAGGTTCGGGGTTGGTCAGCCTGTTTTTTGCGCTGTTGCTGGGCGGTATCGGGCTGTGGGGTTACCACGCCATGACCGACGCTCTGGCGCAGAACGAGACCAGTATTTCGGCGATGCGCAAGCACATGGAGGCGGACATGATGCATGACGCCATTCGTGGCGATGTGTTGGCTGCCTTGCTGGTTGCACCGGGAGATGCCGAGGGCGCGAAGGAAGTCACCGAGGCGTTCGACGAGCATTCGCAGCGGATGCGCAAGGTTATCGCGGAGAACGCCGAGGCTCGGTTGCCGGGTACGATTTCACAGACCATTGCCGAGCTGAAGCCTCAGGCCGAGGCGTATATCGCCTCGGCGAAGCAAGTGATTGGCAAGGCGTTGAGCGGGGCTCAGGATGGCCGGGCGTTGCGTACCGAGTTCGATAAAGCGTTTTCGGCGCTGGAAGAGCGTAACGAAGCGGTCAGTGAATTGATCGAGAGCCAGGCGCAGGTTTCTCGCGAACATCAGGACCACAGCATCCATACCTCGGAACGCTGGTTGATCATCACGTTGCTGGCCACCTGCGTGGCGCTTGCATTGCTGTCGTGGAGCCTGCTCAAGGCAGTGCTCACGCCGCTGAACAAGATCATTCTCAATACCCAGGCGATTTCTCAAGGCGATTTGCAGCGCTCGATGGGCCCTCATGGCGATGATGAGCTGGGCCAGTTACAGGCGGTGATCGAACAGATGCAGGCCAACTTGCGGCAGATGATCGCGACGATCCGTAGCCAGAGCGACGAGTTGCATGGCACGTCCCGCAATCTGGGCGATACGGCGCGGCAGATTGTGTCCAGCGCCGACCAGCAAGCCCAGAGCGCTACCAGCATGGCGGCGAGCATGGAGCAGATGATGGCGAACATCAGCCAGATCCATCAGCACGCCGACAGCGCGCGGACGATTTCGGCGCAGTCCGAACAACTGGCGAGCAGCGGTGGGCAGGTGATTCTGGGGGTGGTGGAAGGCATGAACCGGATTGCCGAGGTGGTCAACCAATCGTCCAGCAAGATCACCGCCCTGGATGCGTCGTCCGAGGATATCCATTCGATCATCCAGGTGATCAAGAGCATCGCCGAACAGACCAATCTGCTGGCCCTCAACGCCGCCATCGAGGCCGCCCGTGCTGGCGAGGCGGGCCGCGGTTTTGCGGTGGTGGCCGATGAGGTGCGCAACCTGGCGGCGCGCACCACTCAGTCCACCCAGGAGATCACCGCGATGATCGAGCGCATCCAGTCCAGCGCCCGGGATGCGGTGGCGAACATGCAGGCATGCGTCAGCCGCGTGGACGAAGGCGTCAACCTTGCCCAGCAGGCCGGCGTGTCGATCAGCGAAATCCGCACGGGCGCACGGCATGCTGCCGAAGTGGTGGAGGAAATCTCCCAGACCATTGCCGAGCAATCAAAAGCCAGTGATGAAATGGCTCAGCGGGTAGAAGCAATAGCCGAGCAGTCTCGGGAAAACACCCGCTCGATTCACGATCTGACGAAAACGGCTGACCATCTGAACGATGCCGCGGGCTCGATGCAGGCTTCGGTGCAGCAGTTCAAGATTTGATCAACCACGCCCGCATGTACGTGGGATGAAGGAGCTTGCCGGCGGCCGCACGGCAGCTCCTTGTTCACACCTGACTCACCTCGAATACAAACGAAATCTCCCGTTTCTGGGCACTCCACACGTAACGAATATGCTTGCCCTGCACCGGAATCGACACCGCCGGCGGGCGAAACGCGGCCACGCACTCATGGCCGGGCAAGCGGACGCTGTTGTACAGCAATCCCCACGACAAGGTTTCACGCAGCTCCCGGGCAAATAGCTGGGACGGGCCGTAGGCGTCAGGGTCCGGGTTATGCAGATGGGGATAATCGTGGCGGATGTCGTGCAGGGGTTTGACGATCTTGTTGACGTAGGTGCGCATGGTCAACTCCAGGTCCGGCTCGTTGGTCGCGCCAAGGAAGCGTGCCTGGTGGTAGCAGGTCTCGGCAATCGCGGCTTCCTGGCTGCTGGCAGCGTAGTAGACGCCGAACGTGCCGTCGCTGAAGCGGCTGCGCTTGCCGATGTGAGTGAACGCCGCCATCACCGGCGAGGAGCCCGGGCCGGAAACCCGGTCTTCTGGGCGTACCCGGGACAACACACCGGCCTCTTCCATGAGCCGGTCATTGGTCAGCGCTTCGAGGGCGTAGGCGGTGGGCAGGTCTTCGGGATCAAGCACGTCTTCGAACAGCGTGATCGGCGGAAAGCTGCTGTTGACGATTCGATAAGCCCGTTTCCATTGCGGGTCCGCCAGTGGTGGCGTCATCAGCCGCGCACTCCGTCGAGGTATCGCCGCACATCGGCGATGTCCACCACTCGCCCGGTCAGCATGTAGGAAAGCGCCGACTGGCCGTTGAATGGCGCCGCGTCATTGGGACTGCTGACCCAGTGATACACGCGGTCCCGGCTGTTGCTGAAGATGATGCTCAGGGCTTTATGAATACCCATGAGGTAGGAGATTCGCTCGAGGGTATCGCGCGGCAGTCTTACGTTGTCGGGTAATTGTTTGTACTTGTAGAAAGTCGTGTTCCCTACCTTGCCCAACAGCGTGCGCTGCTGCTCGACGCTGCAGCCCCACAACTCCATGAGATTGAAGAAGAACTTCAACGCGATTCGACCCGCGTCCGGGGAATCCAATTGTTGCTGTGCGTTGAGCGTGATGGAGGAAGTCGCCATGAGGTTTGGGCTCCTGTATTACGGACTGTTGCATAAAGACTAATACATAAACGGATAAAAATTAAGTTTTAATTCGCAAGCGAATAGATTGAGGACCGGGAAGTCTGGATTTACCCGCAGATGTTTCGGCCTATACACAGCACCAGCAAAAAATCAGAATCGCGCATAAGCTCCAATCATCGCCTGCCGGAGCTTTTCGCCACAAAACCGCGACAACCGTGGCAAGGTGCTTGATGATAGCCAGCATCGCACCGCCAGAGTCTGGCCAGGTGCCAAATAACAGCGAGCCCACTTAAGCAGAGGGCATTACCTCATGGATAGCAGAACCTTACGCAACCTCATGCGCATCGTGCAGACCGGCTCGTTGTCGGCTGCGGCGGAGCAGTCGTGCCTGACGGTGCAGGCGTTGGCGGCACAACTGAACAAGGTCGAGGAACAATTCGGGTTTCGGTTGTTCCGCCGCTCGAACAAAGGCCTCGCATTGACCAGCCAGGGCTCGGAACTGACGCCCTTCATGGATCAAGTCCTGGCGGCCACCCGGCAGCTGGAGGAAAAAGTCGCGGCGCTCAAGACGCCCAGGCGACGTACCCTCAAGGTAGCGCTCAACACGACGCTGCCGGCGGAATTCAATCGACGGATGATCGAACGCCTGATCGCCGTTTTCCCCCAGTATCAGCTGGAGTTCAGCTACGCCGAATCGATGGAGAACCTCAGCAAGCTCAAGAACGAGCATTTTGACCTGGCGATCCTGGTCGGACAGCCGAGCGGATTTACCAGCATCGCGATGCCGGATGTCCAGGTACGCGTGGTCGGCGCCCATTGTGGCGAGGAAGATGATTCCCTTGGCCTGCTGGGTGACCGGTTCCAGGTGCGTCCGGCAGAGGAATGTCCTTATTCGCGCAGTTTCCTGCGCTTCCTCGACGCCGGTCTTGGTGAATACGGGCCGAGTCAGCGAATGGTCTATTCCTGCAGCGAAACCCTGACGCTGTCGTTGATTACCCAGCTCGACGGTTTGGGCCTTGTCTCCCGGGACGCGGCGCTGCGCAACGGCTTGGCTATCTTCCCGGATTTCGAGGACTTCCTGGAGGTACGCCTGGCGGTAAACAACCCTGAGCTTTCCGACCAGGCGCTGCATGATGTGGTGGACCTGACGCTACAGGAACGAACCGAGCGCGATATACGCCGCCGTGCCCACCGCCACACTGAGAAACAGGTTGCGGCTGAAATACGCACATAGCAGGGTCGGAATCGCGGCGTAGAACTCTGGACGGTCGAGCTGTATCTGCTGGTCCTTGATCAACAACGGCGTCAGGGTGATCGCAGCGACGATCGCCACCGGCAGGTATTCCAGTGCACGGGCAACGAAGGGTGGCCAGTTTTCGGTGTTGACCTGCAGCGGCAAGGCCCGGGGCAGGAAGGTCACGGCCATCATCAGGACCACAACCAGGATCAGGAACGTTTGGTCAGGCATACGCCCACCCCGCAGCCAAAAAACGTGGCAATGAATACGTTGAACGGCGAGCTGCCCAGCAGGCTCAGCGCGCCCATGCAGGCCACGGCCGCCAGCGCCGCGATCAGTTTGTTACGCGTATTGCACAATGAAACCAGCACGTAGAGCATCATCGCGGTCAGGGCGTAATCGAGCTGATACTTGATCAGGTGCGCGGCGTATTGCGCACAGACAGCACCCAGCAAACCGCCCAGCACCCAGGACGTGTGGCAGAAGAGGTTGAAACCGATCAGGTAGCGCACGCTTACCGGCGCCCCGCTGCCGAGCTTGACGCTGTGGAAAGCGAACGACTCATCGGTGAGCCCCGACGCGTAGCACCAGCGCTCGAAGCGGCTAAGCCCCAGTGCTCGCAAAGCCTTGGCCATATAGACAGACATCAGCATGTGACGGGCATTGATCAGGAATGTCGTCAGCACGATGGTGGTCAAGGAGGCCCCGCTGGAAATCAATGCCAGCGCGGCGAATTGTGAAGCTCCCGCGTACACGAACAGGCACATCGCAACTGGCAGCCACAAAGGCAAGCCGGCGTTGACCGCCATCAGACCGAACACAAACGAAACCGTGAAATAACCCGCTACCACCGGACTGGCTTCAGCAAAGGTTCGCGAGGCTTGTGGTTCGACCGCCAGCGGCTGGCTGGAAGTCTTGTTCATAAATCCCTCTCGAAAGTGATTTCACCCCGGGGTTCGCAGAACCCTTGGGCCGCCCAGAAACGCTTGCCGGCCAGATTGGCTTCGTCGACGAACAGAAACATGCGCAGCACGCCAACCCGCTTCATGTCGGCCGATGCCGCCTCTACCAGCCGCTGGCCCAGGCCTTGAGTGCGATGCCTTGGGCTGACGGCCAGGTGATTGATGGTGCCGCGAGTGCCAAGCATACCGCCGATGACCGCGCCGACGACGTCACCCGTCGCATCGAAGGCCAGGTAGGCTGTGGTGGTTTCCTGCAGCAACACCCCACGCAGGAACCGGGCATCCTGCCATTCGCAGAATGACACTTCGGCAAAACCGCGAAAAAACTGCTCCAGTCGTTCGGCGTCCCTGACCATGGCCCGGCGCAGCAGGACCTGCTGCGCCGACTCATCCATGGGTTCGAGCTGTTCAGCGAACAATGTCGAAAGCGGTCCCGGGCCGCGAAAAGGAAATCGCCAGAATCTGCCTGAAGGCCATTTCATGGCTATGGGTGTTGCGGGCAGGGGTCACGTAATGGCGCATGTCGCGATCAAGGAAGAACGTCGTGTCGAGGATGTCCTCGTAGGTGGTCGCCGCCAGTTGCTCTTCCTGGGGACTGTAGAGACGGCTTTCAGCGCCCGCCACATTGTTGCGGCCCCAGAAGTGCACGCCGCTGAACGGATACCCATCGCAATGGATGCCCTCGGGGGTGATTTCCAATTGCTTGCCCGGCTTGATCTCGATGCGGATCTGGTGGATCTGGCACTGCCAGATCTCATCGTGCAATTCCTGCGGGAGGACGTTCTTGTACACCTCGAAGTCCGTGTCGATCAGGCTGCGCATGACCGGCGAATTGATCACTTCGTTGGAGAAATCCTGGAAGTGCCGCTCCAGCCCGCCGACATAGCTGTTGTTGGCCTTGGACTGGACATAGGCCCGGTGCTCGAGTTGCTTGAGTTCACGGGTTGCGGGGTTGTATTCGAAATCGCTATAGCGACGGAAACGCATGCCGGACTCGGCCTGACCGTAATAGCTGTCGGGCTCCATGTTTTCCCAGCTTTTGGTCAGCCGGACAAAGTCGCCGAAATGACCGTAGAGATTGAAGTCACCACCGCGGACGTTGACGTATTTGTCACGCCTTAGCGCTTCGCCCACTTCCCTGTTCAGAACGATCATTTTTCTCAAGTCTCCACTGCAATGAGCGGACTAATCTATTAGGTGCAGGATTTCCGTCCATGAGAAAGTATTTGAGGCATTTCAAGCCGCGCTTGAAACGGTGCAAAAAATTTCATTAGTGCGACTTTTTGCCATGAAGATCGCGCTCAAGGGGTCGTTTTTAAAGCGAGCGCTGGTGAAAACATTGCCGCTGCCCTGAATGCGCAAAAACCGACGCAGCACAACGCAATCCGTTAGGCATTTTTCTGTGAAAAAACCGGCCCAGCCCGCCTGAAGTATTCCTGGAAATCTCTGGAGCCGCCGGCTCGCGGGCGTTCCCAATTACCTGGCTCATTCCTTGATAGACGTGCGGTCCCGGGACAAATCCCGGTTCCGACACCACCTTTCGGCAAGGAGAGCCTCATGGCGCCATCGGCGTTCACGCCCCTCGATCCCAGGACATGGCTGGCGCAACAGCCGTTGCAGGAAAACGAACACCTGTACCTGATCATCAGCACGGCGAGCGAAGCCAATGCGCTGCAAGCCCTTCGCACTTCAGTTCTCGCTCATTCATTGCTGCCCATCTGGAGCGACACCCCCTACGCCGCCTGGCAAGCGGTGATGCCCTATGTCACCCAGCTCGAAGCCGACTCGGCGTTCCTGCCATGGATCGCTGAAAACGAGACCCTCGATTGGGGCTGGCTGGCCGTGTCCCACTGCGAACCCGGCGAGGTACTGGCGCATCTGCGCAGCTTGACGCAAGTGCGGATGCCGGACGGGAACCCGGTGTTTTTTCGGTTCTGGGACGGACGATTCATTTATCCGCTGCTTGAAAAGCTCGGCGCGGCGGCCGGGCAGGTGTTGCCGACGTTCGATCGATACCTGATAAACGGCAAGGCCTTGGAGATCGGTTCAAGAAAAGTTCCGGCTGTCAAGGACTGGCCATGGTGGGACATTCCGCAGGAGGTGCTCGACATGTTGCCGGACGAGAACGGGTCCATGCACGTCGGCCTTCTGCTGCAATGGCTGGAAGAAGAGCATCCAGGTGTTCACGCCGCTTGGTCAGAAAACAATCTGAAGCAGAAAATTTCCCGTTTCGTCAGCCGGGTGGATGCTTCGCAAAACCTGCGCGATGCGCTGCTCGAGGACCTTATCCTGGAACAAGGCTGATGCTGTCAAAAAGGGTATGGGAAGAAACGCCGTCCTCTCGCCAGGAGACAACGGCATTCTTCGTCAGGCGAAGCGCGTCCCGAACCCGGTCGAGACGCGTTTCAAACAGTGTGAATCATCAAAAAACGTTAATCGGATAATCCACAAACACCCGCAGCTCATTACCGCTGACGTTGTACTCACTGGATTTCTGCGACACGCGCAGGACCGAGCTGCGCAAGCGTACGCTCAGGTCCTTGGCCGGGCCGCTCTGGACCACGTATTTGAACTGGTTGAAGATCTCGCGCTCGGTGCCGCCTTCACTGGTGGAGGTGGTGATGTTGTCGCCCCGCACATAGGCCACGTTGTAGGTCAGGCCCGGTACACCGAAGGTGGTGAAGTCCAGGCCGTAGCCCAGCTGCCAACTGCGTTCGTCTTCGGCGTTGAAGTCGGACCAGTAGGAGTTAGCCAGATAGATGGTGTTACCACCGTCGCCGACACGATTCTGATCACGTTGATAGCCGCCGTAGGCGTAGCCCAGGTTGCTGTCGCCGGTGCTGCGCTGGTGGGCGAGCGTGAAGCTGTGCGGGCCGGTGGCGAAAGTTGCCGCCAGGCTCCAGATTTTGTTGTCGTCACCAGTGACGCCGTTTTCGCGAACATAGCTGTCGTCCAGCTTGGTGCGATAGCCGTTGAAGTCCAAGGTGAGGGATTGGTCCTTGGCCAACGGGAACACGTAATTGGCGTTCACGTATTGCTTCTTCAATACGTCCTCGACATCGGATGCGTAGAGCGAAGCCTTGAATTGCTCGGTGAACTGATAGCTGCCGCCCAGTACGTTGATCGATTTCAAGCCACCGCTGTCACGGCCTTCAGCGCTTTTACGGGACTCGGCGGTGAAGCGGCCGGCGTTCAATTCGAGCCCTTTGATCTCCTTGGAGGTGATCAGCGTGCCGGTGTAGCTTTCTGGCAGCAGGCGCGAATTGTCGTAGTTCAACACTGGCAGGGCGGGCATCTGGTCGCCGTAGGCCAGCACTGTGTTGGAGACACGGAATTTCACCGCGGCGCCGAATTTGGAGAGATCATCGGCCGCGTTGCCGCTGTCGCCTTTCTTGAAGAAATCGATGCCTTGGGCACCGGTGCGCCCCTTGCCGCCGTCCAGACGCAGCGCATACAAGCCGAACGCATCCACGCCTACGCCCACGGTGCCTTGGGTGAAGCCGGACGAGAACGTACCGATGGCGGCCTGGCCCCATTCGGCCTTGTCCTTGTTGCCGTCCTTGTAGTCGCGGTTGATGTAGGCGTTGCGCAACAGGACTTTCAGGCTGCTGTCTTCGACGAACCCATTGGACTCGGACTGATCGCTGGCCATGGCGTGTGTTGTGCTCAGAATCCCCAGTGCTAGCAAAGTAAAGCGTTTGTTCAACATGATTATTTTCCTTGTACGGGTTGATACGCACCGTAACCGGCAACCGAAATGGCGCTTTGCGCTCTTTTTCGGACTCTTGCTCCTGGAAATAATGAAAAGGCCCGGCCACGGATTGAGCGTGTCGGGCCTTTTTATTATTTAAGAGTCATGGCTGTTGGCCACAGGCGTGGGGCGAATCCTAGTCGCGCCCTGAAGTCCGTGTCAATTTCGTGAATCTTCGGTAATCAGGCGAAAAAGCACGCCCACAAAAAAAGCGCCAGCCTTTCGGCCAGCGCTTTTTATCAATCCTTCGAATTCTATCCCTGCATGACATCCCACAACGCTTCCAGCTCCGCCTCGCTGAACAGGCCAACGGGGTAGCGCTCGATGATCATCCGGCGCGGATCAGGTTCTCTGATCTGACGCGTGCCATTGGACTTCAACCACTGCGCCAACGCTTGAAGCGACTCACCATTTACGGCCAAGGGATGGCATGTGCGCTCGCTTATCATATTCATTCCAGCGCCCTCTCCTGGTTGATGAGCGGCCAATTTATCCAAGGTTTATTACAAAACAACGCAGCTCCACTCCCCAGAACTGCACGGATGTCGATACAAGAGCTATGCCAAGGTAAACGGCTCGCCGACGAACCGCGCACAAAAAAGCCCGCGCCCCAATGGGGGCGCGGGCTTGCCAGGATGGATCCAAAAGCACCGGTGTAGAGCCGCTGCGATTGAAGTCACCGGGCTGTTACGTCCCCACTCATTTTGTGTGCGCGGCAGGTTGCTGTTGGGTAAGACAATGGATATTTCCGCCCCCCAGTAACAGCTCTCGCCCAGGCACCATGATGACTTCGTGCTGGGGAAACAGGTCCTGCAGGATTTGCCTGGCCGTGCTGTCCAGTGGATCGTCGAAACTCGGGGCGATGATGCCGCCATTGACGATCAGGAAGTTCACGTAAGAGCCGGCCAGACGCTCGCCAGGTTTGCGCTCCTGTGAGCCGTATACCACGTCCACCCCGGCGCATTCTTCTTCGGTGGCATACAGCGGCCCGGGAATCGGCATTTTATGCACCGTGAACGAGCGGCCCTTGGCGTCGGTGCTGTTTTGCAGCACATCCATCGCCGTGTGGCAGCGGGCATAGTTCGGGTCCTGCGGGTCGTCGGTCCAGGCCAGCAGCACTTCACCAGGGCGCACGTAGCAGCAGAAGTTATCCACGTGGCCGTCGGTTTCGTCATTGAACAGGCCATCGGGCAGCCAGATGATCTTGTCCACCGCCAATTGGGCACTGAGCACCGCCTCGATTTCCTGGCGGTTCAGGTGCGGGTTGCGATTGTGGTTGAGCAGGCATTCCTCGGTGGTGATCAACGTGCCTTCGCCATCGACATGGATCGAACCACCTTCGAGGACGAAGCCCTCGGTGCGGTAGCGCGGGCTGCGCTCGATTTCGAGAATCTTGCCGGCCACCAGCAAGTCCCGGTTCCATGGGGAATACAAGCCACCCTCGAAGCCGCCCCAGGAATTGAAGTCCCAATCGACACCGCGCACTTCGCCGTTGTTGTTGATCACGAACGTCGGGCCTGTGTCCCGGACCCAGGCGTCGTCGCTGGACATTTCCACCAGGCGGATATTCGGCACATCGAGCCGCGCCCGAGCGTTTTCGTATTGGGCGGTGGACACCGCCACGGTGACCGGCTCGAAACGGGCGATGGCCTTGGCAACCGCCACATGAGCGGCCTGCGCGGGCTTACCGCCCAGGCGCCAGTTATCCGGGCGCTCGGGCCAGATCATCCAGACCTGGGTCTGGGGCGCCCACTCGGCAGGCATGTAAAAACCGTCCGCGCGCGGAGTGCTGTGCAAAGTTGTCATGATTCAGGACTCCAGTGAGCCGTCGAGGGTTTTGATCACGCCGTACAGGTTCGGGCGTCGATCACGGAAAGTGCCCCAGGCACTGCGAATGTGTTCCAGTTCGTCGAGGTCGAAGCTGTGTACCAGCACGCCTTCTTCGGTCTCGTTCAATTCCTGGACTTTTTCACCGAACTGATTGGCGATGAACGAGGAGCCGTAGAACGTGATGTCATAGCCATCCTGCTCTTCGTTGCCGATGCGATTGCTGGCGACCAGCGGCATCAGGTTGGCGCCGGCATGGCCCTGTTGTACACGCTGCCAATGATCGCGCGATGAAATGGTCTTGTCGTGCGGTTCGCTGCCGATGGCGGTCGGGTAAAACAGAATTTCCGCACCTTGCAACGCCATGCTGCGGGCGCACTCCGGAAACCATTGGTCCCAGCAGATGCCTACGCCGATTTTCGCATAGCGGGTATTCCACACCTTGAAGCCGGTATCGCCAGGGTTGAAATAATACTTCTCATGGTAGCCAGGACCGTCCGGGATGTGGCTCTTGCGGTAGATGCCCAGGTTGCGACCGTCGGCGTCGATGATCGCAATGCTGTTGAAACGCGCACGCCCGGCCCGTTCAAAAAAACTGATCGGCAGCACGACCTGAAGTTCTTCGGCAATTTTCTGGAAGTGCTTGATGGCGACGTTCTCGTCAACCGGAGTCGCCAACTGCAAATAATCCGGGTTCGGCTTCTGGCAGAAGTACGGCGTCTCGAACAATTCCTGGATGAGAATGACCTGCGCGCCTTGGGCAGCGGCCTGGCGGACCAGCTTCTCGGCGGTCTCGATGTTGGCTTCGAGATCCCAGGAACAAACCATTTGCGTGGCGGCTACGGTAACGATACGACTCATGAATCATCTCCCAGGCGATGGACAGTAGCGCCTTTATAGCCGATAAAAATCGGCTTTCAAAGCGTAAAAAACCATAAACATAGGAAACGCCCATAAAAATACCGACAAAAATCGAATTAACACCCAATAAACCTGTGGGAGAGAGCCTGCTCGCGAAGAGGGGGAACATTCAACATTGACGTTGACTGATCCACCGCTTTCGCGAGCAGGCTCGCTCCCACAGGAAAAACAGCGTGCTGTGCCGGATAAACTACAACCCCTCCTCCAACGCTTTTGCCAGCATGTCGACGAAGAAGTCCACGCTCTGGCGACTGGTGACCATCGGTGGCTTGATCTTGAGGATGTTCAGGTAATCACCAGTCGGCTGCATGAAGATGCCCAACTCCCGCAGGCGATTGCACAGCGCGGTGGTTTCCTCGGTGGCCGGTTCGAGGGTGTCGCGATTGCGGATCAGCTCCACGCCCAGGTAGAACCCGGAGCCATGCACCGCTCCGACCAATGGATACTGGTCGATCAGCGCTTCCAGGCGGGCCTTGAAATGTCCTCCAACGACCCGGGCGTTTTCCCACAGGTTTTCTTCCTCCATGACGTCCAGCACGGCCATGCCGATCTGGCAACTGACCGGGCTGCCGCCGGCGGAAGAGAAAAAATATCCCTCGGCTTCCAGCGCCTCGGCGATTTCCCGGCGGGTGATGACGGCCCCCAGCGGCTGACCGTTGCCCATGCCCTTGGCCATGGTGATGATGTCCGGCACCACGCCTTGCTCCTCGAAGCCCCAGAAAAACTCGCCCATGCGCCCGTAGCCGACTTGCACCTCGTCGGCGATACAGACACCACCGCGCTCGCGCACCAAGGCGTAGACCTGTTTCAGGTACCCCGGTGGCAGCGCGATGCCGCCGGCATTGCCATATACCGGCTCGCAGATGAAGCCGGCGAGCTGACGTTTCCGTTCGGCGATTTTTGCCAGGTTGTGCTCGACGCTGAGCACGTAGTCCGGCGCACTGTCGATACCGCGGAATTCACCACGATAGGTGTTCGGCGCCGTCACCGGGTGCACCCAGTCCGGACGGCTGCTGAGGGCCTGGGGATTGTCGGCAATGGACGTCGAGACCGCATCGGCCGCCACCGACCAGCCGTGATAGGCCTCCAGCACGCTGAGCATGTCGCGCCCGCCGCTGTAGGCCCAGGCCAGGCGGATCGCCAGGTCGTTGGCTTCGGTGCCGCTGTTGACCAGGAACACCCGGTCCATGTTCGACGGCGCCAGCGCCAGCAGGCGTTCGGAAAACTCGGCGATCGCGGCGTAGTGAAAACGCGAGTTGGTATTAAGCAGCGACCACTGTCTGGCCGCGACCGCCGCCATGCGCGGATGGCCATGGCCCAGCACCGCGACATTGTTGAGCATGTCGAGGTACGAGCGGCCCTGCATGTCGATCAGGTGGTTGCGCCAGCCACGCTCGATGCGCGGCGGGTCGACGTAGTAGTGCTTCTGCGAACGGGCAAAACTGGCATCGCGACGGGCCAGCAGCGCCTGCGGATCGATTTCCGGCTCGGCATCGCAAGCCAGCCCCAACAGCACCGCGGGTGATGGGCAGAGCGCTTGCCAGGCCTGCGCCCGGGACGGTGTGCAGAACAATGGCGGGGCCAGATGCGCGCCCCGGCACAGCTGGACCAGCAATGGCCCAGCCACCTCGCCCACTACCTGACCCTTTGCCAGCGCGGCCCCGGGCTGCAGCGACGAGGAAACGCCCCACAAACGCACGCTCAATTGCGGGCCATCGAGCCGCAGCAAGCCGTCAGCATCCCTGTGCAACACCCCGGCGAAGGGCGATTCCAGCGGCGTACCGTGAGGAACGTGCAGTTCCACATGGAGCGGATAAGTATCGGGCTGTTCGGCACTGTCCGCACGGGTGCGGGACAACCGATACTGCCCGTAACGGCTGGCCGCCAATCCATGCACGGCGGCGGCTTCGCTCAGCAGGCGCTGGTCGATCCCCGGCTGCTCCCAATTGCCCGCCTCGAAATGCGGGCTGAGCACACCCAGGTCGATCAGGGCGAAATCACGCCCCACCAAAGTCGGCAACAGCGGTGCGAAACCCTCGTTGGCAAGGGGCGGCAGGCTATGGCCCACGGCGGCAAGGATCGCCGCTTCCATCAACTCAAGCGGCACGGAATGGGCGACGTTGAAGATTTCCCATTCATGCCTGAGGTTGTCGCGAGCATATTGGTTATCCGGATCGACAGCGACCTGTTGCTCTCCGCTAAGTACCAGCACAGCGGCGCGGGCCACGATCAACGGCCAAAGCGCCTGGAGTTCTTCACGCTGCAACGGATTGACCGCGTGATAGGCCTTGATCGCCGGCAGGATGAAAAACGGATCTGCATCGGCATGATGCAGCAGCGCCGCGCAGGTGACCGACAGATCGGTGACACGCCAGGTGCGGATCAGGTCGCCGAAATCGATGACGCCCTGCAGTTGCCATTGGCGCTGCGCATCGCGTTGCCAGACCACGTTGTCATCGGTGATGTCCATGTGGATCGCCTGCATCGGCAGGCTGGCCTTGAGCGGCTGCAAGCGCCGTTCGGCCTGCTGTGCGACGTCGGCGATCAACTGACGCCGTTGGTCATCGTCGATGACAGGCAACAGGTGTTCGATCAAGGCTGGCGCGTGGCGCGCGTCCCATTGCAGGGTTCGCTCCAGGCCCGGGTGGTCGAACGTGGCCAGGGCCAGGTCCATGTCGGCGCACAGGCGGCCCAGCCCAGTCACCAGATCAGGCGTGAGGTATTTGAGTTGGGTGAGGGACTGGCCGTCGATGTATTCGAGCAGGCGCATGTGTATCGCTTGCCCGTGGACATCTAGCGTCAGCAGGTCCTGGCCATTGGCGGCCTCGATCACCCGCGGCACCTTCACCGCGCCGTGCCCGGCCAACTGCTTGAGCGCGGCATGTTGGGCCTGGAGCTCCTGGACGGCGTAGTCGCCATGGCAGATTTTCAGCACGAACCGCCCGCGCTCGCTGTCGACGCGGTAGTTGAGGTCCTGATGACTGCCAAGGGGTCGCAGGTCACCGCTGAGTCCGTAATTCGAGCGCAGCAGTACCAGTGCCTGTTCGGCGCTGATCTGTGGGCTTGGCAAACTGGCACGGTGAACCAACGTGGCGAGTGGCATACAACGACCCCTGGGGTGGTTTTGTTTGGATGCCTATCTCGCCACTGAGTCGTTGGATAAGCAACCCCCTCTTTGACTCGGGGCTCGCGCCGCTCGCTGCTTTGGGCAAGAATGGGCGTCCTTGCTTCTGCCATCCCACGGAGACACCCAATGAATGTAATCGCCACCGACCTGCCCGGTGTCCTGATCATCGAACCCAAGGTATTTGGTGACGAGCGCGGTTTTTTTTATGAAAGCTTCAACGCCAAGGCATTCAAGGACGCGACCGGCATCGACACTCAATTCGTGCAGGACAATCATTCCCGCTCGCAGAAAGGCGTGTTGCGTGGCCTGCATTATCAATTGCAGAACACCCAGGGCAAACTCGTGCGTGTCACCGCCGGTGAAGTGCTCGATGTGGCCGTGGACATCCGCCGCAGTTCGCCGAATTTCGGCAAATGGGTTGCGGTACGCCTCAGCGTCGACAATCACCGTCAACTCTGGGTGCCACCAGGGTTCGCCCACGGCTTTGTGGTCCTGAGTGAATTCGCGGAATTCCTCTACAAGACCACCAACTACTACGACCCGACATCCGAACGCAGCCTGCTGTGGAACGACCCTGCGCTAGACATCGACTGGCAGTTGGGGGATATCCAGCCGCAACTGTCCGGCAAGGACCTGGCGGCTTCGACCCTGGAGCATGCGGACGTCTTCGCCTGATCGAAGACGCTGGCGTGCGTCCTAGGCATAATGCGCCTGTCCCCACAGGCGCATCATGCTCATGAACTCCACTCTCCCCCGCAGACCTCGTTGGCGCAGCCTGGCACTGCTGGCCCTGTGCCTGGCGCCGTTGCTGTGGCCGCTGGAGCACCTGGCGGAGCGTTACTACCGCAGCGAGCTGGCCGGGCAGAATCGCCAGACGCTTGATCTCTACGTCGCCAACCTGTTGGGCACCCTGCACCGCTATGAAGTGCTGCCGCAGATTCTTGGCGAGCTGCCGCCCCTGCGCGCAGTCCTGTCTGCGCCGGATGATGGCGTTACCCAGGGCAATGCCAATCGATTACTGAAGAACATCAGCGCCCAGACTGGCGCTGAAGTCATGTACTTGATGGACGCCACTGGCAAGACCCTGGCGGCATCGAACTGGGACAAGCACGACAGTTTCGTCGGGCGCAATTTTGCTTTCCGCCCGTACTACATCGAAGCCATGGCCGGGCGTCTTGGACGCTTCTTCGGCCTGGGCACCACGTCGGGCAAGCGCGGTTACTTCTTTGCCGCCGCCGTACGTGATCGCGAAAAAGTCATTGGCGTACTGGTGGTCAAGGTCGACCTGGACCACACCGAAAGCCTGTGGGGCAAGACCCCTGAGCAATTGCTGGTGACCGACCATAATGGCGTGGTCATTCTGACTTCACGCCAGGAATGGCGGTTTCGCGCAACCCGCCCTTTGAGCACCGAAGAGAGCAAGGCAATCAGCGCGGTCCAACCCTACCCGACCCGCGATCCGAAGCCGCTTCATCTGGACGCCAATGCCTGGCTGACCCAGACCCAGGTCATCGAAGAGACTGGCTGGAACGTGAGCATCCTGGCCCCGCGAACGCTGATCGATCGTCCGGTGCGCACGGTGGTGGTCATTGGTGGCTCGGCGTTGCTGGTCTTGATGTTGCTGCTCGGGTTGATGATGCAGCGCCGGCGCCATTACCTGGAACGGATCGCCTTCGAAGCCAAGGCCC
Organism: Pseudomonas sp. Z1-29; assembly: GCF_051131995.1. Taxonomy (NCBI): domain Bacteria; kingdom Pseudomonadati; phylum Pseudomonadota; class Gammaproteobacteria; order Pseudomonadales; family Pseudomonadaceae; genus Pseudomonas; species Pseudomonas sp. Z1-29. The sequence goes on from NZ_CP071645.1 coordinate 5,725,062, forward strand.
GGCATGAGCTGGAAGGTCGGGTGGCGGAACGCACCAGTGACCTGGAAGGCCTCAACCGGCGCCTGCGCCAGGAAGTGCTGGAGCGCGAGCAGGCCCAGCAGGAGCTGGTCCGCGCCCAGGACGACCTGGTGCAGGCCGGCAAACTGTCGGCCCTGGGCACCATGTCGGCGAGCATCAGCCATGAACTCAACCAGCCGCTGGCGGCCATTCGAAGCTACGCGGAAAACGCCGGGATCCTGCTCGATCACCAACGCACCGACGACGCCCGGGGCAACCTCAAGCTGATCAGCGAACTGACCGGGCGCATGGCCTCGATCATCGCCCATTTGCGCGCTTTTGCCCGCCGCGACCGCCACGCGCCGGAAAGCGTCGCCCTGCAACCGGCGTTGGACGATGCCTTGGCGCTGCTCGCCAAACGTCGGCGCAGCATGGAAGTGGAACTGATCCGTGACCTGCCGGCCGCCACCTTGTGGGTCGAGGCCGGCGAAACACGCTTGCGCCAGGTGCTGGGCAACCTGCTGGCAAACGCCCTTGATGCCCTGACCGAAAAGGGCCCGCCGCGCAGACTCTGGCTCAGTGCCCAGGCAACGGAAACCGGCGTCAACCTGTACATACGCGATAACGGCCCGGGGTTCTGCATGGAAGCCCTGGGCCGGGCCGGCGAGCCTTTTTATACCACCAAGACCCGCACCCAAGGCCTTGGCTTGGGGCTGGCGATCTGCGACACCCTGATGCGCGCCTTCGGCGGCGAGCTGTTGTTCGCCAATCACAAGGAAGGCGGCGCCCTGATTACCCTGAAGTTGCGCGCGGGCGCGCCCGGGGTGAGCCTGCAACCGTCCGAGGACCGTAGTGTATGACCATCGATAACCAGATTGAGGTGGTGCTGATCGACGACGATCCCCACCTGCGTCAGGCCTTGAGCCAGACCCTCGACCTGGCCGGCCTGAAAATCCTGCCCCTGGGCGAGGCCAATGGCCTGGCCGGGCAATTGCCGCGAGACTGGCCCGGCGTGGTTGTCAGCGACATTCGCATGCCCGGCATGGACGGCCTTGAACTACTGAACCAGCTGCACGCCCAGGATCCGGACCTACCGGTCCTGTTGATCACCGGCCACGGCGATGTACCGCTGGCGGTCCAGGCAATGCGCGCCGGGGCCTATGACTTCCTGGAGAAGCCCTTCGCCAGCGATCATCTGCTCGACAGCGTTCGCCGAGCCCTGGCCTTGCGCCGCCTGGTCCTGGACAACCGCAGCCTGCGCCTGGCCCTTAGTGACCGGCATGAACTCAGCGCCCGCCTGGTTGGCCAATCGACGCCCATGCTGCGCCTGCGCGAGCAGATCGGCGCCTTGGCGGCGACCCGCGCCGACGTGTTGATCCTTGGTGAAACCGGGGCCGGCAAGGAAGTGGTCGCCCGCGCACTGCACGACCTTTCAAGCAGGCGCAACGGGCCGTTCGTGGCGATCAACGCTGGCGCCCTGGCCGAGTCGGTGGTGGAAAGCGAACTGTTCGGCCACGAGCCCGGCGCCTTCACCGGCGCGCAAAAACGCCGTATCGGCAAGTTCGAATTCGCCAATGGCGGCACATTGTTCCTCGATGAAATCGAAAGCATGAGCCTGGACGTACAGGTCAAACTGCTGCGTCTGCTGCAAGAACGCGTAGTGGAACGGCTGGGGGGCAACCAGCAGATCCCGCTGGATATCCGCGTCATCGCCGCCACCAAGGAAGACCTGCGCCAGGCCGCCGACCAGGGCCGTTTTCGCGCCGACCTGTATTACCGCCTGAACGTCGCGCCGCTGCGCATTCCACCGTTGCGCGAACGCGGCGAAGATGTGCTGATGCTGTTCCAGCACTTTGCCAACGAAGCCAGCACCCGCCATGGCCTGCCGCCGCACGAACTGCAGCCGCCCCACCGGGCGCTGCTGTTACGCCACAGTTGGCCGGGTAACGTGCGCGAATTGCAGAACGCCGCCGAACGTTTTGCCCTGGGCCTGGAACTGGCACTGGACAACAGCGCGCCGGACAGCGGCCCCGCTGCGGTGGATGTGATCAGCGGCGGCCTGAGCGAGCAGGTGGAGAACTTTGAAAAAACCCTGATCGCCGCCGAACTGGCCCGTTCCCACAGCTCCGTACGCAGCCTCGCCGAAGCCCTGGGCATTCCGCGCAAGACGCTGCACGACAAGTTGCGCAAACACGGGCTGAACTTCGGCGACAGCAGCCATGGCCCGACCGAAGAGTCGGATTGAGCTCCACCCTTTCACTTTCAGCCAAGAGGGCCTGCATGAACCGCGACAGCCACTACCTGGAAACGATCCTGCACCGGGACATCCCGCTGACGCAGGACATGGGCCTGAAGGTGCTCGGCTGGCAAGCTCGGCAGCTACGCTTGTTCCTGCCGATCGCAGCCAACGTCAACCACAAGAGCACCATGTTCGGCGGCAGCCTGTATTGCGGCGCCGTGCTCGGTGGCTGGGGCTGGCTGCACCTGGCGCTGCGCGAGGAAGGCATCGAAGACGGGCACATCGTGATCCAGGAAGGGCAGATCAGTTATCCGCTACCGGTTACCCGCGACGCGACCGTCATCTGTGAGGCGCCCGATGAAAAGACCTGGACGCGTTTCCTGGCCACTTATCGTCGCTACGGACGGGCAAGGCTGGCCTTGCAGACGCAGGTGGTAAATGTGGATAGCAAGGACGTGGCGGTGCAGTTTGAAGGGCAGTACGTGCTGCATCGCTGATTGGCGCATAGACCCGTGGCGAGGGAGCTTGCTCCCGCTCGGCTGCGCAGCAGACGCTTTGGGGCCGCTTCGCCCGAAGCGTCGGACCGGCCCAGCGGGAGCAAGCTCCCTCGCCACAAAAGCTTCTGGGCTAAAAGATCAGATTTTAAGAACGAGCCAGCTCCAGCAACTTCCCACGCCACGGCGCTTTCGCCGGAAGCGCCAGGAAAAACGTATTCAATAACGACTCGCGTGCCGGATAGCAGAACGGATGGCCCTGCAGGTCGAGTACCTCGCCGCCCGCGCCCTCCAGCACGCCCTGGGCAGCGGCGGTGTCCCACTGCGACGTCGGCGCCAGACGCGGATAGCAATCCGCCGCACCTTCAGCCAACAGGCAGAACTTCAGTGAACTGCCGATATTGGTCAATTGCAGCGCCCCGAGGCTTTCGCTCAAACCGGCCAACAGGCGTTCCTGCTCCGGGCTGGTATGACGGCGGCTCGCGACCACCGTAAAGGCTTCACCGGGCGCCAGCACGTTACGCACCGCAATGGCCGCAGGCTCGGCATCCCCGTCGCCGCGCCACGCACCCAGGCCCGCACCGCCGGCATAATAACGACCGTTGGTGGGCATCGACACCACACCGAACACCACTCGTCCGTCCTCGATCAGGGCAATATTTACGGTAAATTCCTCGCTGCCGGAAATGAATTCCTTGGTGCCGTCCAGCGGATCCACCAGCCACCAGCGTTGCCAGCCGGCGCGGACGCTTTGCGCAATATCGGCATCCTCTTCGGAAAGGATCGGGATATCCGGCGCCAGGGCTTTGAGCCCGGCCACGATCACATGGTGAGCTGCCATGTCCGCGGCGGTCACCGGCGATTCGTCGGCCTTGCGCACGACCTCCACATCGGCCCGCCAAAAGGGCAGGATCGCGTCGCCAGCCGTGAGCGCCAGCTCGATAACCGGGGCCATCAGGGGATGCGGAAAATTCATGGCAGGTAGGCTCCGCGCTGAGTCAGCAGATCGCGGGCCAGGTACAATGCCGCCAACGCCCGGCCCTCGGTGAATTGAGGGTTCTGCGCCAGGGCCGACAGCTCGCCCAGGTTGACCTTGTCCACACGCATTGGCTCGGGTTCGTCGCCTTCCAGACGCTCTTCGTACAGATCGGTCGCCAGCACCACCTGGATCTTCTGGCTCATGTAGCCGGGAGACAGTGACAACTCAGTCAGGTGTTCCAGTTGACGGGCGCCAAAACCGGCTTCCTCCTTGAGCTCGCGCTCGGCCGCCGCCAGCACATCTTCACCCGGCTCGATCAGGCCCTTGGGCAGAGACCATTCGTAGGCCTCGGTACCGCCGCAATACTCTTCCACCAGCACCGCATGGTCGGCGTCGAGCATCGCCACGATCATCACCGCACCGTATCCTGCGCCCTTGCCCGCCAGGCGTTCGTAGGTGCGTTCCACACCGTTGGAAAAACGCAGTTTCAGTTCTTCCACGCAAAACAGGCGGCTGGTGGCGACGATCCGTCGGTCGAGTATGGTGGGTGTCTGGCGCATAAACGGCTCCCTAGGCGATAGCAGGCTACTATACCCGGCCTATCCTGATTGTTTGCGTCGGATATCTGATTACCGCTGGAGAAGTTTTTATGGCGTTGTTGCCCTGGCACGAGATCGATACGGTTCTGCTGGACATGGACGGCACCCTGCTGGACCTGCATTACGACAATCACTTCTGGCTGGAGCACCTGCCCCAGCGCTATGCCGAACTGCATGGCGTCAGCCGGGCCATGGCGGAGATGGAACTACAGCCGCTGTTCGAGCGCAACGCCGGCCAGTTGCAGTGGTACTGCCTGGATTTCTGGAGTGCCGAGCTGAAGCTGCCGGTGCGCGAACTGAAGCTGGAAACCGCCCACCTGATCGCCCTGCGCCCGGACGCGGATACGTTTCTGGCAGCCATCCAGCAGGCCGGCAAACGGGTCGTGATGATCACCAACGCCCACCGCGACTCGTTGTCCCTGAAGCTGGAACGCATCGAACTGGCTCCGTATTTCGAGCGTTTGATCAGCTCCCACGACTACGGTTTTCCCAAGGAAAGCCCGCAATTCTGGGACGCACTGCAAGCGGACCTGGACTTCGACCCGGCCCGCAGCCTGTTCATCGACGATACCCTGCCGGTATTGCGCAGCGCCCGGGATTTTGGCATCGCACATTTGCTGGCGGTCAGCGAGCCGGACAGTCGCAAGGGGCCGAAGGATACGGGGGAGTTCGATGCCGTCAGAGATTATCGAGATTTGATTGCCGGGCTTTGAACCGCACTGTCCTCATCGCGAGCAGGCTCCCACCTTGGCTCGCGGCGAACCAGTAATCTCTGTGGGAGCGAGCCTGCTCGCGATAAGGACACCGCCGAGCTCAGATCCTATTCAGGGATACGCAGTGACTGCCCTGGGTAGATCTTGTCCGGGTGCTTGAGCATCGGCTTGTTGGCTTCGAAAATCTTGTTGTACTTGTTCGGGTCGCCGTAAACCCGCTTGGAAATGGCGCTCAAGGTGTCGCCTTTCTCCACGGTGACGAATTTGGCCTGCGTCGCGACCGGGCCGGTCACGGTGATCTGGTCATCGACACCGCTGATACCGGCCACGTTGCCCAGCGCCAGGAGAATCTTTTCCTTCTCTTCCTGAGTTGCGGCTTCACCCGTGGCGATGACTTTCTCACCTTCGACCTTGACCTGAATCTTTGAAGTATCGATCCCTGTCAGGGCCTCCTGTACATGCTTGGTCAACGCTTCGCTGTTGGCTTCTGCCTTGTCGGGCGTCAGCGCATCGAGGATTTTTTCACCGGCATCTTTCAAGAAACTGAAAAGGCTCATCGTATTCACTCCATGGGTTCAGGTATCCAGACGCAAAAGACTAGACCAAGCCAACCGACCCCGTTTCCCAGCCGACCAATGACCTCGCCACCGTCAAGGCGCTAGAATCCGAATCTTCCCGCGCCCAGGAGCGAAGATGGACATCAAGCAGCTGAAATTTCTTATCGCGCTCGAAGAAACCCGCCACTTCGGCCAGGCTGCAGCCCGCTGTCACATCACCCAGCCCACTTTGTCGATGCGCCTGCGCAGCCTGGAGGAAGAGCTGGGTTTGCCACTGGTCAATCGCGGCCAGCGCTTCGAGGGTTTTACCGCACCGGGCGAACGGGTGCTGGCCTGGGCGCGCACGGTGTTGGCGGCCTACGACGGACTACAGGCCGAAGCGGCGGCCTGTCGCGGCAACCTGGTGGGCACGCTGCGCCTGGGCGTGGTTCCGCTGTCGGATTTCGACCCGCTGGCGATGATGCAGCGCCTGCACACCGACCATCCCAGCCTGCGTTTCGAATTGTCGTCCCTGAGCTCCGAACGCATTCTCGAACAATTGGCGAACAACCGGATCGACCTGGGCATCTCTTACCTGGAACGTCTGGACAACGAGCGTTTCGAAGCCCTACCCTTCGCCCACACCCGCATGGGCCTGCTATACGACCAACGGTTTTTCTTTTTTGGCGAAGAACCGCTGAGCTGGGAAGCGCTGGTGGAGCTGCCCCTGGGCATGCTCACCAGCGGCATGCATTTTCGCCAATCCATCGACCATCACTTCCACAGCCGGGGGCTGACACCCCAACCGCTGCTGCAAACCGACGCGGTGCACCAATTGTTACAAGCTGTGCACGGCGGACTGTGTTGCGCCGTAGTACCGCTGGAAAGCGGGCTGAAGCTCACCGAAGACCTGCGAATCCAGCCCATCAACAGCGCCCAAACGCTGGTCCCGCTGGGGCTGATCATGCGGCGCGGTGCCCCACGCTCGGCATTGGCGGAGGCCTGTTTCGCCCTTTATCAGCAATCAGTAACCATTCCTTGATCGACGTCATCTATTGAAGGATCAGTAATAGCGATTAGACGTGGCAGATTGCCGCATTTAGTCTTAGGACTATTCCTACTCTCAGTGATGCCCATGAACGACAAGCCTCCGGTCTGTCCTGCGCCTGCCTTGGAAGCCTCCAAGCCAGCCGCCAGCCAGAGCTATCGCTACTGCAACCTGGACCACTCGCAATCGGACAGCGCCGCGCTGGCCGAGGAAGTGGCGTTGGCGATTGCCTATAACGGCATCAGCCAAGCGGTAATGCTGGTCACGCCCACTGACCTGGAAGATTTTATCGTCGGCTTCAGCCTCGGCAGCGGCATCATCGAAGACCCGGCGGATATCTACGACCTGCAACTGAGCGGAGCCGGTTCCGCGCAATATGCCCAGGTCACCATTGCCAACCGCGCCTTCTGGAACCTCAAGCAACAACGCCGGCAACTGGCCGGCACCAGCGGTTGCGGGCTGTGCGGGGTCGAGGCGGTGGAGCAGGCGCTGCCCAACCTCAAGACGCTGCCGGGCGCACCGCTGCCACCGGCGCAATGGCTTGACGGCCTGCGCCAGCGCATCGGCCAGTTCCAGCCCCTGGGCCAGCACTGCGGTGCGGTACACGCGGCGCTGTTCATGAATGACCAGGGTGAACTGCTGCTGGGCCGCGAAGACATCGGTCGCCACAACGCCCTCGACAAATTGATCGGTGCGCTGATCCGGCAGCAGATCCCGATAGCCGGGGGCCTGGCGATCGTCACCAGCCGCTGCAGCCTCGAATTGATTCAAAAAGTATTGCGTGCGGGCATCCAGACGCTGGTCAGCCTGTCGTCGCCCACGGGCCTCGCCGTGCAGTGGGCTCGCCAACACAACCTCAACCTCATCCACCTGCCGCAAAAAAGTGCGCCGCGGGTCTACAGCCCTGCGATGGAGAATCAAGCGTGAGCAATCATCAACAAGCCAACCAGAAACCCGCACCGCGCTACAAGCCTTACAAGGGCCCGGCCGGTGGTTGGGGCGCGCTGATCAGCGTCGCCCAGGCCTGGCTGACCAGCGATAACGCGCTGAAAAACATTCGCATGATGCTCAAGACCAACCAGAACGGCGGTTTCGACTGCCCTGGCTGCGCCTGGGGTGACTCGCCGGAAAGCGGCATGGTCAAGTTCTGCGAGAACGGCGCCAAGGCGGTGAACTGGGAAGCGACCAAGCGTCGTGTCGACGCGGCTTTTTTCGCCAAACACAGCGTGACGTCGTTGCTGGAGCAGAGCGACTACTGGCTCGAATACCAGGGCCGCCTGACGGAGCCTATGAGCTACGACGCGCAAACCGACCGCTACAAGCCCATCAGTTGGGAAGCCGCGTTCGCTATGATCGGCAAACACTTGCAAGGGCTTTCCAGCCCGAGCCAGGCCGAATTCTATACCTCGGGTCGCGCGAGCAACGAAGCGGCATATCTATACCAGCTATTCGTGCGCGCCTATGGCACCAACAATTTCCCCGACTGCTCGAACATGTGCCATGAGGCCAGCGGCGTGGCCCTGTCCCAAAGTGTCGGGGTGGGCAAGGGCACGGTAACCTTTGACGACTTCGAGCATGCCGACGCGATTTTCGTCTGGGGCCAGAACCCCGGCACCAACCACCCGCGGATGCTCGAACCGCTGCGCGAAGCCGTGAAGCGCGGCGCCCAGGTGGTGTGTATCAACCCGCTGAAAGAGCGTGGCCTGGAGCGCTTCCAACATCCGCAACACCCGCTGGAAATGCTCACCAACGGCGACAAACCCACCAACACCGCGTATTTCCGCCCAGCTCTGGGCGGCGACATGGCCGTGCTGCGGGGCATGGCGAAGTTCCTGCTGCAATGGGAACGTGACGCTCAGAACAGCGGCGCCCCTGCGGTATTCGATCATGCGTTCCTCAACGAGCACAGCGCCAACGTCCTGGATTACCTGGCGGTGGTCGACGACACCCCTTGGGAGCAGATCGCCGAGCAATCCGGGTTGACGCTCGCCGAAATCGAACAAGCGGCGCGCATGTACGCCAAGGCCAAGAACGTGATCATGTGCTGGGCGATGGGTATCACCCAGCACCGTCATTCGGTGGCGACGATCCAGGAAATCGCCAACCTGATGTTGCTGCGCGGCAACATTGGCAAGCCAGGCGCCGGCCTGTGCCCGGTGCGTGGCCACAGTAACGTGCAAGGCGACCGGACCATGGGAATCAACGAGCGCCCGCCCGTTGCATTCCTCGACGCTCTGGAACGGCGCTTCCAGTTCAAGGTACCGCGTGAAAACGGCCACAACGTGGTCGAGGCGATCCACGCCATGGCCGAGGGTCGGGCCAAGGTGTTCATCGCCCTGGGCGGCAACTTCGCCCAGGCTACGCCAGACAGCCACCGGACCTTCCAGGCGCTGGGCAATTGCGACCTGACGGTACAGATCAGCACCAAGCTCAACCGCAGCCACCTGGCCCATGGCAAGGAAGCGTTGATCCTGCCATGCCTGGGCCGGACTGACATTGACCTGCAAGCCGATGGCCCGCAGGCGGTGACCGTGGAGGACTCCTTCAGCATGGTCCACGCCTCGAACGGCCAACTGCAGCCACTGTCGGACCAGATGCGCTCCGAGCCGTGGATCATTGCCGGCATCGCCGCCGCCACCCTGGGCAGCCGCCCGGTGGATTGGAACTGGCTGGTGGCCGATTACAGCCGCATCCGCGACCTGATCGCCGAGACCATCCCTGGCTTCAAGGACTTCAACGAAAAACTCAAGAACCCCGGCGGCTTCTACCTGGGTAACAGCGCCGGTGCACGTCGCTGGAACACGCCTTCGGGCCGCGCCAATTTCAAGCCCAACCTGTTGCCGACCGACCTGATCCACGAACGCACCCGGGCTACAGGCCAATTGCCGGACCTGATCCTGCAATCCATGCGCTCGCATGACCAGTACAACACCACGATCTATGGCCTCGATGATCGCTATCGTGGCGTGAAGGGCCAACGTGACGTGTTGTTCGTCAACGAAGCGGACATCATCCGCCTGGGCTTCAAGCCAGGGCAGAAGGCAGACATCGTCTCGCTCTGGGATGACGGCCGCGAGCGCCGGGTCAAGGGCTTTACCCTGTTGGCCTTTGATATCCCGGCCGGACAGGCTGCCGCCTATTACCCTGAAGTGAACCCGCTGGTGCCGCTGGAAAGCACCGGCGACGGCAGCCACACCCCGACCTCGAAGTTCGTGGCTATCCGCCTGGAAGCCGCAAGCGAGAACGGGTTGATCATGGCCAAGTCGGCCTGAAGCAGTTCCGAGGGGTGATTCTGGCCCCTCGGGCACTTTTCCAACGGACACAAAAAAGGCCGTTTTCCAAAAAAAACGGCCTGTCCGAAGTAGCTAAAGACCTGCGAAATAACGTTAAGTTCCGCCCAAAAAACAGTAACTTAGAGAATTGTGCACAAGTCGTGTTACTCGTCGGATTTCGATTGTAACCAAGCGAAGCCAGCCTCAGGATCGCGCCGTCATCCCTTTGAGGCTCCTCTATGAAGTTCTCCTCCATTCTCTTGTTGTCCCTTGGCCTGATCAGTGGCGTCGCATCTGCCGGCGGTACCGCCGAAGCAGGTGTAGGCGGCGCATTGGGCGGGGTTTTGGGTTCGGTCGTCGGCCAGTCCCTGGGCGGCAACACCGGTTCCACTATCGGCGCGGCCCTGGGCGGCGCAGGTGGCAGTGCGGTCGGTGCCGATAAACGCAGCCGCGGCGAAGCGGCTATCGGCGGCGCGCTGGGCGCAGCCGGCGGCAACGTGGTTGGCCGCAGCGTGGGCGGCAGCACGGGTAGCCTGATCGGTGCCGCAGCGGGCGGTGGCGCCGGTGGCGCACTGGGTAACTACATGGGCAAGGACGACGATGACGACCGTTATGAAGGTCGCCGTGGTGATCGCCGCTACTACCGTGACGGCCACCCGGGTCGCGGCCATGCCTACGGCCATCGCAAGCATAAGCACAAACATCGCTATCACGACGATTGACGGCTGGCTTGATCCAGACCGTTAAATGATCGCAGCCTTCGGCCCTTCTCGCAGAGACGACCGAAGGCTGCGATTTTCGTTTTCAGGCCACCAACCGCTCCAGCGCCCCGCGTAGCCGATCGGGAATCGCCACTGGCCGATTCGACGTCCGGTCTACGAATACATGCACGAAACGCCCCGCCGCACAGGCCTCCTCCTCACCCGCCTTGAACACCGCCAGCTCATACTGCACCGAACTATTGCCCAGCTTCCCGACTCGCAGGCCGATTTCGATCCGGTCCGGGAAAGCGATCGAGGCAAAATAATCGCAGGCTGAACTCACGACGAAGCCCACCACCTCCCCGTCATGGATATCCAGGCCGCCGGTCTCGATAAGATAGGTATTTACCGCTGTATCGAAAAAGCTGTAGTAGGTGACGTTATTGACGTGACCGTACACATCGTTGTCATGCCAGCGTGTAGTCACTGGCTGGAAATGCAGATACTCGGCGCGTTGGGGCATCACTTGTCCTTGGTCAGGCTATCTGAGGCGTTGTGCAGGGTGCAGATACTATCGCTGCGAGAAGCTCTTGCCTTGCGCAGCCAGCTCGCCAATCAGACGGGCAGGCTTCCATTGGTCCCCCTGCTTCGTCTCGAGCTCCAGCAACCGTGCATGGATGTCTTCGAGGCCCTGCTGATCCGCCCAGGCCATCGGACCGCCCTTGTCCGCCGGGAAGCCATAGCCATTGAGATAAACCAGGTCGATGTCGCGGGAAGACTCGGCAATGCCCTCCTGGAGGATCTTCGCACCTTCATTGACCAATGCCAGCAAGCAGCGCTCCAGAATCTCCTCGGCAGCTATTTCGCGGCGCTGAAACCCCAGCTCCTCACTGACCCGCAGCACCAGCGCATCGACCTCCACATCCTGCTCAGCCTGGCGGCTGCCCGGCTCATAGTGGTAGTACCCGTTACCACTCTTTTGGCCGAACCGCCCCATCTCGCACAGGCGGTTGTCCACTTGCACTTCGGGCGCATCCTGACCTTTACCCGCCAGCTCGCGCGCGCGCCATTCCAGGTCGATCCCAACCACGTCATACATGCGGAACGGCCCCATGGCAAAGCCGAAACCCTGCAGCGCGGCATCGACCTGATGGGGAAACGCTCCCTCCAGCAGCATCTTGCGCGCCTCCAGCACATAGGGATGAAGCATCCGGTTGCCGATAAACCCGTGGCAATTGCCCGAAACCACGCTCACCTTGCCCATGCGTTTGCCCAGCGCCAGGGCGGCATCCAGCGCCGGCCGTGAGGTTTGCGCGCCACGAACGATTTCGAGCAATTTCATGATATGCGCCGGGCTGAAAAAATGCAGGCCCAGCACTTGAGCCGGCCTGCGCGTGGCGGCGGCAATCGCATCGATGTCCAGCGCCGAGGTGTTGCTTGCCAGGATCGCTTCGGGCTTGAGCATGCCGTCCAGCTCGCGAAAGATCTTCTGCTTGAGTTCAAGGTTCTCGTAGACCGCTTCGATGACCAGATCCACGTTGCGGATTGCCGCGTAGTCGTCCGCCCGAGCTATTCGGGCGATGCGCGCATCAGCTTCGCCTTGCTCAATACGTCCCTGGCGCACGTTGTGGGCATAGGTGTCGGCCACCGCCGCCAGCGCCTGCTCAAGCATTTGCGGATTATTGTCGACCCACTGCACCGTAACGCCGGCATTGGCCAGGCACATCACGATGCCTCGCCCCATGGTGCCCGCCCCGACCACCGCGGCGCGCTGGATATCAAAGGATGTCTGGCTCATGTCTGCTCTCTTGTTGGTGATCCAAAGACAGCGTTCACCTTAGTCAGGCGGCGGATTTTTTTGAAATTTATTCGTGTGATGTCGGGCATTCAGCGGATGGATGCAGCTCACAGGTGTGCGGGTTATTCGTCTGATGTCAGGTACAGATCAAGATCCTCACGTAAAGCCAGGATGCCAAGCGCTGGACCTGCGGGACACCGGCTTTTCCTTTCGTCATGCTTCGTCCTTGTTCGTTCGCCGCTGCCTCACTGACAGGGCGCGACGAACCTTACCCGGCAGCAAAAAGCAGCGCGTACAGGACGTTTCCGAAACCGCCGTGAGATCTTTCTCTTTTTTAATGCACTAAACTTCCTGGGTCAGACACGCCCTCTTCACCTGTCCTTCGGACTCTCTAACATGCACCTCGCCCCAGACTTTCCTGACGACCTCGCCATGCGTCAGCTCATGGAATTACTCCACGAAGAACTCGGCCTGCCGGAACGCAAGACCATTCGCCTGGACACTGCGGTCAATTTCGATCTGGGCTGCGATGGCGCGGATGCCCGGCACCTGATGGAAGCGCTGGAGGAGCGGTTCGTCATCGACCTTGTCGACTACGACGCCTATCGTTACTTCCAACCGGAAGGCTTTGATCTGTTTCAAAAACGCAGGGCCAAGGGCCGGGGAGACAAGCTGCCGCTGACCATCGGCATGCTATACAAGGCAGTCAAGGCGCAACGATGGGATACTCGGGAGCTGGAAGCGGATTCACCAACCTGATTTAAGTGCCATTATTCTGGCCGTTTCAGTCTATTTCGTTTGGAATAATGGCAGAATCCTTTTTCGGCCCGATCACAATCATCGTAAACCTCTGATGCTGTCAGAGGTACCGCCCTTCGGTTAAGTGCTAATATTCTGCCTATTATCAGTCTTAGATGATGGAATATTGGCTATGGCCAAGAAGACGGCACCACTCTTACCTGCCACATCCAAGCTGCTATCTACCTTTGGCGAGAGGCTGAAGCTTGCTCGTTTACGCCGCAAGCTGACGGCCAAGCAAGTCGCGGAAAGAGCCGGCATGTCCCTAACGACCTTGCGATCTCTGGAATCGGGTGGGGCGGGAGTGACCATCGGCGCCTATCTGTCAGTGATGCAGGTATTAGGCCTGGAAAAGGATCTGAATAAACTCGCAGCGGTCGATGACTTCGGAAGGCAGTTGCAAGACGCTCAGCTGCTTTCGCCATCAGCCACAGGCCTCCAAAAAAGTTTACGCGTTCGCAGAGCTCGTCCCTTGAAAAGATCCCCAGCAGTCCAGGGAACCGATACCAATGTGATCGAAAACGACGGCCAAACTCCACATATTCCTGCCGATTTTCCATTCAACACCCACTCCCTATCCAGCTTGCTGACGACGAAAAATAACAAGCCTGAGAAGGATCAAAAATGACCTTGATTGCTGTGTATGCGGATTGGGAGTCGCTAGGGGGACCGAGACGCCTCGGCTTCCTGCATTCGAGGAAGACTCGCTTCACCGATGTATTCGAGTTTGAATACGACGCAGCGGCGCTGTCCGATCCAGCACTGAATTCCATCACCCTAGACCCTCGTGTGCGGCATTTTGAAGGTCGTCAGTTTCCAGGTCAGCACCAGACCCGCTTTGGCATGTTCGCTGATTCCAGCCCAGATCGCTGGGGGCAAATGCTGATGAAGCGACGGCTGGAGCGAGACATTCGGGACGAACTGGCCCCCAGAGGCAGCAAATTATACGAGTCCGATTTTCTTTTGGGCGTTCACGATCTTTATCGGGTAGGAGCGATTCGCTACAAGCTCAATGATGAAGGCAACTTTCTCGACGACCGTGATGGAGTCGCGGCTCCTCCGCTAGTGGAGCTGCGCGCTTTGGAGCAGGCAAGTCTGGCTTTGGAAAACGACCCCGACAACACAGCCCTCGAAGGCCGAGAGTGGCTGAAAATGCTGATCGCACCTGGAGGCTCTCTCGGGGGAGCCAGGCCTAAGGCCAGCATGGCGGATGAACAGGGTCAGCTCTGGATAGCCAAATTCCCGAGTGCTCGCGATGAACATGATGTGGGCGGCTGGGAAATGGTTGTGAACGCCCTGGCCAATCGTTGCGGCCTGCGGGTCGCTACAGGTGTAGCCCAGCGCTATGCGAGCGAGCATCACTGTTTCAGGGTCAAGCGGTTCGACCGCACAGAACGGGGCGGCCGCCTCCACTTTGCCTCAGCCATGACCATGACCGACAGGGTGGATGGCGATGATGCTTCGACTGGCGCCAGCTATCTCGAACTGGCGGAGGTGCTGATACAACATGGCTCGCAAGCAAAGGCGGATCTACGTGAGCTATGGTCTCGGATAGTGTTCAATATCCTGGTTTCCAACGCCGACGATCATCTGCGCAACCACGGTTTTATCCTTGATCCTGGTCGGGGATGGCGTTTGTCGGCTGCCTACGATATGAACCCAGTACCGTATGCCGACGGATTGAAGCTGAACATAACTGATGCAGACAGCGCCTTGGATCTGGAGCTCGCCCTGGAGGTAGCGGCATACTTCAGGGTCACTCAAACCGCAGCGCTGGAAATAATTGCTCAGTTTCAGGAAGTGATCAGTCAATGGCCCGTACTGGCGGGAGCGTTAGGACTATCGAGGCGAGAACAGGAGCATATGGCGCCCGCATTTCGACTTTCGAACCGATAGTGACCCATAAAAAAGCCGCCCTCAAAGGGCGGCTTTTTCATTCAATCACCAAGCCTTACAGTTGCGGACCCGCCGCCTTGATTGCATCGCTCACGTCGAACTTCTTGAAGTTCTCGATGAACAGACCGGCCAGTGCCTTGGCGGCTTCGTCGTAGGCAGCCTTGTCGGCCCAGGTGTTGCGCGGGTTCAGCAGGCCGGTTTCGACGCCTGGGACAGCCAGCGGCACGTCCAGGTTGATGATATCCAGGTGTTCGGTTTCAGCATCGATCAGCGCGCCGCTCTGGATCGCCGCGATCACCGCACGGGTGGTCGGGATGTTGAAGCGCTTGCCGACGCCGTAGCCGCCGCCGGTCCAGCCGGTGTTGACCAGGTAGACCTTGGAGCCGAAACCACGGATACGCTTGATCAGCAGCTCTGCATATTCACCGGCGGGACGTGGGAAGAACGGCGCGCCGAAGCAGGTGGAGAAGGTCGACTTGATGCCGCTGCCCGAGCCCATTTCGGTCGAACCCACCAGTGCGGTGTAGCCGGACAGGAAGTGGTAGGCGGCTTGTTCTTCGCTGAGGATCGACACCGGTGGCAGCACGCCGGTCAGGTCGCAGGTCAGGAAGATCACGGCGTTTGGCTCGCCACCGAGGTTTTTCGGCGCACGTTTTTCGATCAGCTCACGCGGATAGGCGGCGCGGCTGTTCTGGGTCAGGCTGTCGTCGGCGTAGTCGGCTTTCTTGGTGACCGGGTCCAGGACCACGTTTTCCAGGACGGCGCCGTGCTGGATGGCTTTCCAGATGACCGGCTCGTTCTTCTCGGACAGGTCGATGCACTTGGCGTAGCAGCCGCCTTCGATGTTGAAGACCACACCCACGCCCCAGCCGTGCTCGTCGTCACCGATCAGGTAACGGCTTTCGTCGGCGGACAGGGTGGTCTTGCCAGTGCCCGACAGACCGAAGAACAAGGTCACGTCGCCTTCTTCGCCCATGTTGGCGGCGCAGTGCATCGGCAGCACGTCGACCGCTGGGAGCAAGAAGTTCTGCACGGAGAACAGGGCTTTTTTCATTTCGCCGGCGTAGCGCATGCCAGCGATCAGCACTTTCTTGGCAGCAAAGTTGATGATTACGGTGCCGTCGGAATTGGTGCCGTCGCGCTCAGGCTCGCAGACGAAGTTCGGCGCGTTGAGGATCTGCCACTCGTCCTTGCCGCCGGCGTTGTACTGCTCGGGATTGATGAACAGGCAACGACCGAACAGGTTGTGCCAGGCCGTCTCGGTGGTCATCTTGACCGGCAGGTAGTGCGCAGGATCGGAACCTACATGCACGTGGGAAACAAAACGCTCGCGCTCACCCAGATAGGCCTCGACGCGGCTCCACAGGGCATCGAACTTGTCGGCCGGGAACTTGCGGTTGATCGGGCCCCAGGCGATGGCGTCCTGGGTAGTCGGCTCTTCCACGATGAAGCGGTCGACTGGCGAGCGACCGGTACGATGACCGGTACGAACAACCAGCGCGCCAGTATCGGCAAGCTCGCCTTCACCGCGATTCAGGGCTTCTTTGACCAGATCATCGACACTCAGATCGGTATACACGGCGTTATTGGCTTGCGTCATGAGATTCCCCGTCGGCCCGTGGCCGAGTGCTCCAAACGTTTTGTAGTAGGAAGTCGCGCACTACTACCCGAAAAAAGTGGGCCGGATTATGCCAGAAAAGCCCAAAAAGAGTAGGGCCCTCCCGTCAGTACGGCGTAAATCCGGCGTTTGCCAGGAGATTTACCTGCGCTGAACCGTTTTAGTGACGAGTATCTGACGGTGTGTCGACACCCGCACCGGCGAACAATTGTGCGATGTCCGCCGCGTCGAACAGGTAGCGCTCATTGCAAAACTGGCAATCGACCTCGATGGCGCCGCCATGCTCGATCACCAGTTGCTGCGCATCTTCCAGACCCAGACTGACCAGCGCATTGCCGGATCGTTCACGGGAGCAACTGCATTGGAAGCGCAACGGCTGACCCTCGAACAGGCGCACCTGCTCTTCGTGGTAGAGACGATGCAGAATGGTTTCGTTGTCCAGGCCCAGCAACTCGTCGGCGCTCAAGGTGCTGGCCAGAGCGGTGACGTGCTGCCAGCTGGCGTCACGCTCTTCCGAATCGCGAATGCGATCGGCGGGCAATTGTTGCAACAGCAGGCCACGGGCGCGCCGCCCGTCGGCGTACAGCCAGAAGCGGGTGTTGGTCTGCTGGGACATGACGAAGTAATTGGTGAAGCATTCGGCCAGCGTCGCGCCGTCAAGATCGACAATGCCTTGATAACGCTGGCCATGACTAGGATCGACCGTCAGGGCCAGCACGCCGTTGGGCATCATGTCGGCCAGCGTCGCGTCTGCGCCGATCTGCTCGGCGTGGTACCGGGCCAGGCCACGAATCTCGCGCTCGCTGGAGCATTCGATCATCAGCAAGGGGACCGGACCGTCGGAGCGCGCCTGGAGAATCAGCAAGCCATCGAACTTCAGGGTGCCCACCAGCAATGCCGCCGCCGCCATCAGTTCGCCTAGCAGTTGCGCGACCGGCTCCGGATAGGGGTGCTTGGCAAGGACTTCGGCATAGCTACGCTCCAACGCCACCATCTCGCCACGGGCGTCGCTGTCATCGAAGATGAAACGCTGGGTGTAGTCGGTATCCGGTAAATCAGTCATAGGGTCTGGTATCTGCGGTGATGACAAATGATGACGGGCATTTTATGGGCATTCAGGGTGGGTTCCAAGCAAGGCATGACTTTGCCTGGTGGGAAGACTGAGCATCTATCTGCACGTGCAGCGCTGTTGTGGCGAGGGAGCTTGCTCCCGCTCGGTTGCGTAGCGACCGCAAGATTCTGGGGCCGCTGCGCAGCCCAGCGGGAGCAAGCTCCCTCGCCACGGGCTAGATGTGCCGATGTTTTATTCGCTATTGCTGCCATGAAACTTGAACAGGTCGCGACGCTGCTTCTTGCTCGGCTTGCCATCGGTGCTGACGCCCAGGGCCCCGGCCTTGCGTTGTGCGGCCGCAGCTTCGCGCTTGGCGATGCTGGCGTCGGTTTCGCGATAGAGTGTCTGCGCTTCTGGCGCGCCACGCCGCACAATCGACAGGGCTTCGACCACCACGGTTTTTTCATCGAACCCGGCGCGAATGACGTATTCGTCGCCGATACGTGGCTCTTTGCCAGGCTTGCAACGTTCACCGCGATGGTGAACCTTGCCGCTTTCGATGGCGGCCTTGGCCAGGGCACGGGTCTTATAGAATCGCGCTGCCCACAACCATTTATCGAGACGGACCTTGTCGTCCTCTTCGCTTTTTTGTGCCACTGCAATTCCTCTTTTCAACCAATAGCCAGAACTGTACTACCGTTTTTGTCGGGCGCACGAATCCGCTCCGACGGATAGAATGCCCGCCGAACCGCTCGCTTGCATTGGCATGCGCCGGTATCGGTTACACCTGTAAACAAGTACGTAGATAACTGTCGCCATTTTGTGATTATTCTGCGTGAATACCGCGATTGCGGAGCCCGCTATCCGATGCGCCAATTTCAGGTTGTTTTTATTGAAGACTTTTGACCATCTGACCGTCGTCGGTCTGCGCGAATGGGTGGCGCTCCCGGATCTGGGAGTCGCAGGCCTGCGGGCAAAAATCGACACCGGCGCCAGCACCTCCAGCCTGCACGCCACCGATATCGAGCCATTCGAGCGCGATGGCGAGAAGTGGGTGCGTTTCACCGCACACCTGGGGACGGTGGTGCAACTGCGCCACCGCCGCTGCGAAGCCCCGCTGGTGGCGCGCAAGACCATCAAGAGCTCCAACGGCCACGCCCAGGTCCGCTACGTGATCAGCACCACGCTGGCGCTGGGTGATCGGTTCTGGCGGGTGGAGTTCACCCTGGCCTGTCGTAAATCCATGCGGTATCGCCTGTTGTTGGGTTCCAAAGCCTTGATCGACGGCCAGCTGGTCGTCAATCCAGGCATCAAATACGTTCAAGACAAACCGGTATTTCCGGTGTCCACTACCTCTGCCACAGGTGTTGCATGAAGATCGCTGTGCTGTCGCGCAATCCGCGCCTGTATTCCACTCGTCGCCTGGTTGAAGCAGGGACCGAACGTGGCCATGAAATGGTGGTGATCGATACCCTGCGCGCCTACATGAACATCGCCAGCCACAAGCCGCAGATCCACTACCGCGGCAAACCGCTGGAAGGGTTTGATGCGGTGATCCCGCGTATCGGCGCATCGGTGACTTTTTATGGCTGCGCAGTGCTGCGCCAGTTCGAAATGATGGGGGTGTTCCCGCTCAATGAGTCTGTCGCTATCGCTCGCTCCCGGGACAAGCTGCGCTCATTGCAATTGCTCTCCCGACGCGGCATCGGCTTGCCGGTAACCGGGTTCGCCCACTCTCCCGATGACATTCCCGACCTGATCGCGATGGTCAACGGCGCGCCGCTGGTGATCAAGGTGCTTGAGGGCACCCAGGGGATCGGTGTCGTGCTGTGCGAGACCGCAACCGCGGCGGAATCGGTGATCGAGGCGTTCATGGGCCTCAAGCAGAACATCATGGTCCAGGAATACATCAAGGAAGCCGGTGGCGCGGACATTCGTTGCTTCGTGGTCGGCGATAAAGTGATCGCCTCGATGAAACGCCAGGCCAAACCCGGTGAGTTTCGCTCCAACCTGCATCGCGGCGGCAGCGCGAGCCTGATCAAGATCACCCCGGAAGAACGCATGACAGCCCTGCGCGCGGCCAAGGTCATGGGATTGGCGGTGGCCGGCGTGGATATCCTGCGCTCCAATCACGGACCGCTGGTGATGGAGGTCAATTCTTCGCCAGGCCTGGAAGGAATCGAGACCACCACCAGCAAGAACGTGGCGGGGATCATCATCGAACACCTGGAAAAAAATGGCGGGCCGAACATGACCCGGACCAAGGGCAAGGGTTGACTCAACACAAAGCCCTGTGGGAGCGAGCAGGCTCGCGATGCGGCGTATCAGCCAGCGTCAACTTGGCTGACTGACCGCAATCGCGAGCAGGCTCGCTCCCACAAGTCCTCAGTTCTTCCTGAGGGGAATCGCTACACCGCATCCCGCGGCAGCATCAAGCCCAACGGCAACCGCACCCGGGCCTCCAGCCCGCCGCCAGCTCGATTGCGCAGTTCGACGTTGCCGCCATGCATCGAGGCGATGCGCTTGACGATGGCCAGGCCCAGCCCGGTGCCCTTCCCTCCCCGAGCCCGATCACCGCGGGTGAACGGGTTGAAAATGGCTTCCAGCTCCGCTGGGTCAATGCCGGCGCCGCGGTCCATGACGCTCAGGACGACATAAGGCGCACTGGTGTCGCCGGAAACATAGGCGGCGACTTCAACGCCCGTGCCGGCATGGTTGAGGGCGTTACCGATCAGGTTGTTCAACAGGCGTTTCATCGACACGCGGCGTAGCGGAAACGGCTGGATGGGCTCCAGGCGCAAGTGGACCTTCTCTTCGTTCTGGTTGTAGGGCGCAGCCACCTCCCGTACCAGCTCGCTGAGGTCCACCTCCTCTACCGATTCGTCACGGCCGTCGCGAATGAACGCCAGGAACTGATCGAGAATCGCGTCCATGTCTTCGATATCGCGGACCATTTCGTCGGTCAGGTCGGTGTGCTCGCCCATCAGTTCCAGCGACAGCCGCAATCGCGTCAGCGGCGTGCGCAGGTCATGGGAGACGCCGGCGAGCATCAGCTCACGTTCGCGTCCGGCCTGCTCGACATCTTCGGCCATCTGGTTGAAGGCGCGGTACACCTCGGTCATCTCGCTGGGCGTATCGCTGACGGGCAACCGCACGCTGCGGCCCTGGCCCAGTTGCCGGGCTGCATAGACCAGGCGCTTGAGCGGCTGGTTGAGCTGGCTGACGAAAATCCACGCCGAAGCCGTCGACAACAGGCCGATCGCCAGGAACCAGCCCAGCACGTTCCAGATTTTCTGGCCGCGCAGCGGATGGGGGTACAGCGGAACCTTCAGCCACCCATCGCCAAGGCTCGGGGCACGCACCCACAAGGCCGGCGGCGAATGCATGCGCAGCCGCACTTCGGTATCGGCGCCCAGTTCGGCCTGCATCTGCCGCTGGTAGATCTCGCTGTATGGCCAATGCTGCTCACCTTCAGGCACACCGGCGCCGACCACCCGGATCAAAGTTGCCGCCTCGGCGATTTTGACTCGATTGGTTTCGTCCGCTGCCCAATAGGCGCGCAGAGTCAAGGCAACGCCGTGACTGTATTGGCGGTCCACCAGCACGTCTTCGTTCATCAGCAGGTAAACCAGCGTCAGCGCCTTGGAAAACAGCACGACGATCAGCACCAGCCAGAGGGTGCGGGAGAAAAAGCTCTGGGGGAACCAGACGGGGGTCTTCATGAGTAACCGCTACATACTTGCAGGAGCGAGCGATGCTCGCACAATGACGGACCGCGAGTCGCCTGGAAAGATTTTCACCCGCCAGGCTGCGCGCTCCTACAAATCGCCGATCACTTGCCGGCAGCGCCATCCGGCACGAACACGTAGCCAACGCCCCAGACCGTCTGGATATAACGCGGCTTGGAAGGATCGGGTTCGATCATCCGGCGCAAACGGGAAATCTGCACGTCGATGGAGCGCTCCAGCGCATCCCATTCGCGGCCACGGGCCAGGTTCATCAGCTTGTCCCGGGTCAGCGGCTGGCGGGCGTTCATCACCAGGGCCTTGAGCACGGCGAACTCGCCAGTGGTGAGCATATGGATCTCATCGCCGCGCTTGAGCTCGCGGGTGGCCAGCGACAGTTCATAGTCGCCGAAGGTCACGCTCTCGTCTTCGCTGCCCGGTGCGCCCGGCACCGGCGCCGACTGGCGACGCAGGACAGCCTTGACCCGGGCCATCAGCTCATCCGGGTTGAACGGCTTCGCCAGGTAATCGTCGGCGCCCAACTCCAGGCCTTTGATACGGCTCAGTTCGTCGCCCTTGGCGGTGAGCATGATGATCGGGATCTGGTTGTTGGCGCCCCGCAGGCGGCGACAGGCCGTCAAGCCGTCCTCGCCAGGCAGCATCAGGTCGAGGACCACGAGGTTGAAAACCTCACGGGCCAGCAGCCGGTCCATTTGCTCGGTGTTCGGTACGGTGCGGGCGCGATAGCCCTTGCTGACGAAAAAGCGCTCCAGCAGGCTGCTCAGCCCCGGATCGTCGTCAACAATCAGAATTTTTTCGCCTTCAGCAGTTTGTGCGGTGCTGCTCATAGGAAGCTCCTTTGATCTTGGCGCGCATTATGGCTTAGCTGCCGTTATACGCACCGAGTGCATTGTTAGCAGATTTTTCCTCTATCTTCAGTAGCTCACCCATCCATCCCGCAGGTCACGACACCCCCCGAACAGCGGAACGCTGGTTATAATGCGCGGCCTTTTGCGCCAGGGGATGCCGGATCGTTATACCGGCGCACCGTTCTCCCTGGCCAGGCAGCACTTTTTGAATTCAGCGGGTCACTGGCCGTCCCCTGCCCCCGGCAGCGACGCAAGCCAGGCCGCTCAACCAGCCTCGCCGCGCCCTCCTACTGTGGCGGCGGGCCTGATTCACAATTTGTCAGGTGGTTTTATGGACAGCATCAACAGCCGCATCGCCGAGGAACTCGGCGTACGCCCGCAACAGGTCGAAGCGGCCGTCGCGCTACTCGATGAAGGCTCCACGGTGCCTTTCATCGCCCGTTACCGGAAGGAAGTGACCGGCAGCCTCGATGACACCCAGCTGCGTCATCTGGAAGAGCGCCTGCGCTACCTGCGAGAACTCGACGAGCGGCGCATCAGCATCCTGGCGAGCATCCAGGAGCAGGGCAAGCTGACCCCGCAACTGGAACGCGACATCAAGCTGGCCGATACCAAGACCCGCCTGGAAGACTTGTACCTGCCCTACAAGCAGAAACGCCGCACCAAGGGCCAGATTGCCCTGGAAGCCGGCCTCGGCGAACTGGCCGACGGCTTGTTCAACGACCCCACGTTGGCGCCGGAAGCCGAAGCCGCGCGTTTCGTCGATGCCGAAAAAGGCGTGGCGGACAGCAAGGCTGCGCTGGAAGGCGCCAAGTACATCCTCATGGAGCGCTTCGCCGAAGACGCGAACCTGCTGGAAAAACTGCGCAACTACCTCAAGCAGGAGGCGATCCTGAGTGCTCGCGTCATCGCCGGCAAAGAAGAGGAAGGCGCCAAGTTCCGCGATTACTTCGAACACGACGAGCCCCTCAAGAGCGTACCGTCGCACCGGGCGCTGGCGATTTTCCGCGGTCGCAACGAAGGCATCCTCAGCTCATCGCTGAAAGTCGGCGAAGAATTGCCCGGCACCATGCACCCGTGCGAAGGCATGATCGGCCAGCAGTTCGGCATCCAGAACCAGAACCGCGCCGCCGACAAGTGGCTGGCCGAAGTGGTGCGCTGGACCTGGAAGGTCAAGCTCTACACCCACCTGGAAACCGACCTGCTGGGCGAACTGCGCGACAACGCCGAGACCGAGGCGATCAACGTGTTCGCCCACAACCTGCACGACCTGCTGCTGGCCGCACCGGCCGGGCCGCGTGCCACGCTGGGCCTGGACCCGGGCCTGCGCACTGGCTGCAAGGTGGCCGTGGTCGATTCCACCGGCAAGCTGCTGGACCACGCCACGGTCTACCCGCATGTGCCGCATAACAAGTGGGACCAGACCATCGCTATCCTTGCCGCCCTGTGCGCCAAGCACTCGGTCGACCTGATCGCCATCGGCAACGGCACCGCCAGCCGTGAGACCGACAAGTTGGCCGCCGAGCTGATCAAGAAATACCCGGCCATGAAAATGACCAAGGTCATGGTCTCCGAGGCCGGCGCTTCGGTTTATTCGGCGTCGGAACTGGCCTCGAAGGAATTCCCGGACCTGGACGTGTCGATCCGTGGCGCGGTGTCCATCGCCCGTCGCCTGCAGGACCCACTGGCGGAACTGGTGAAGATCGACCCGAAATCCATCGGTGTCGGCCAGTACCAGCATGACGTGTCGCAATTGAAGCTGGCCCGTGGCCTGGACGCCGTGGTGGAGGATTGCGTGAACGCCGTGGGCGTGGACGTAAACACCGCTTCGGTAGCATTGCTGGCGCGCATCTCCGGCCTGAACGCCACGCTGGCGCAGAACATCGTCACCCACCGCGACGAACACGGCGCGTTCAAGACCCGCGCCGCGTTGAAAAAAGTCCCGCGCCTGGGTGAAAAAACCTTCGAACAGGCCGCCGGCTTCCTGCGCGTCATGAATGGTGACAACCCGCTCGACTCCTCGGCAGTTCACCCGGAAGCCTATCCACTGGTGCAACGCATCGCCGCCCAGACCGACCGCGACATTCGCTCGCTGATCGGCGACGCGGCGTTTCTCAAGCGCCTGGACCCGAAGAAATTCACTGACGAAACCTTCGGCCTGCCCACCGTGACCGACATCCTCCAAGAGCTGGAGAAACCGGGCCGCGACCCACGTCCGGAGTTCAAGACCGCTGAATTCCAGGAAGGCGTCGAAGACCTCAAGGACCTGCAACCGGGCATGATCCTCGAAGGCGTGGTGACCAACGTCACCAACTTCGGCGCGTTCGTCGACATCGGCGTGCACCAGGACGGCCTGGTGCATATTTCGGCCTTGTCGGAGAAATTCATCAAGGACCCGCGCGAAGCCGTGAAGGCCGGTGATGTGGTGAAAGTAAAGGTCATGGAAGTCGACATCCCGCGTAAACGCGTGGGCCTGTCGATGCGCATGAGCGACACGCCGGGCGAGAAAATCGACGGCGCCCGCGGTGCCCGTCCAGGCGCCGCGCCACGCCAGTCGCAGAACACCGCGCCGCGCAAGGAAACTGCCACCGCGGCCCCGGCGAATAACGCCATGGCCTCGCTGTTCGCCAACGCCAAGCAACTGAAGAAACGCTGATGGAGGCGCCGGCCGGGTTGGTGGAGAGCGCGTTTTTCAAGCTGCTCGGCTGCCGTCTGCAGAGCCTCGGGGACGGGGTGGCGCAAGTCGCCCTGAGCCTTGAGCCGCCATTGCGCAACCGCGGTGGCAAGCTGCACGGCGGGGCGCTGTTCAGCCTGGTTGACATTGCCATGGGGCTGGCCTGCTCCAGCGTCCATGGCTTCGACCAGCAGAGCGCAACCATCGAGTGCAAGATCAACTACATTCGCGCCGTGTCCGACGGCGAAGTGCTGTGCACCGCCCGGGTCATCCACCCGGGCCGGCGCACGCTGGTGGTCGAGGCCGAGGTGATGCAGGGCGACAAGCTGGTCGCAAAAGCGCAAGGCACGTTCGCTGTCCTATAGCTCGCTGTCATCGATTTGAGTTAATTTCACTTCCACGAATGCGCTGTCGAAAATCCCATTTGTGGGAGCGAGCTTGCTCGCGATAGCGGTGGACCAGTCAATACAAAGTTGACTGACATGCCGCCATCGCGAGCAAGCTCGCTCCCACAGGGGCTGCGACGACCTGTCTTTGGCAGCACAAAAACCAGGCGAAAACGCCAGTTTCAACTTCACCCTTGTAGACCGTCTTGCCCACCCCCATATTGGGGCGACTGACGCGTGAAGGAATTCAACTTGAGCGACCTTTTAAACCGCCGCCTGGCCCTGCTCGGCGAGCGCGCCAACCTCTCCCTGCTCGAGCAGTGCCTGCACGGTATCGAACGTGAGTGCCTGCGCGTCACGGGCGACGGGCGCCTGGCGCAGACCCCGCATCCCGAATCCCTGGGCTCGGCGCTGACCAACGAACAGATCACTACTGACTATTCCGAGTCGCTGCTGGAGTTCATCACGCCGGCCCTGGCCAACCCGGCCGACACCCTGCACAGCCTCGACAGGATCCACCGGTTTGTCTACAGCAAGCTCGGCGACGAGTACCTGTGGAGCCCTTCGATGCCGTGTCCGCTGCCGGCCGAGGAAGACATACCGATCGCCTACTACGGCACCTCGAATATCGGTCGACTCAAGTATGTCTACCGCAAGGGCCTGGCCCTGCGCTACGGCAAGACCATGCAATGCATCGCCGGGATCCACTACAACTTTTCCCTCCCGGAAAAGCTCTGGCCCCTGCTGCGCCAGGACGAAGCCAGCGACGTGAGCGACCGCGACTTCCAGTCCTCGGCCTACATCGCGCTGATCCGTAATTTCCGCCGCTACAGCTGGTTGCTGATGTACCTGTTCGGCGCCTCGCCGGCCCTGGATGTCGGTTTCCTGCGCGGCCGTCCGCACCAGTTGGAACAACTGGACCCGGACACCTTGTACCTGCCCTACGCCACCAGCCTGCGCATGAGCGACCTGGGTTACCAGAGCAACGCCCAAGCCGGCCTGACACCTTGCTATAACGACCTGGCGAGCTACACCGACAGCCTGCGCAAAGCCGTCGCAACGCCCTATGCGCCTTATGTCGAAGTCGGTACTCACCAGAACGGCGAATGGGTGCAGCTCAATACCAACATTCTGCAGATCGAAAACGAGTACTACTCCAACATCCGCCCCAAGCGCGTGACCTACACCGGCGAGCGGCCGATCCAGGCGCTGATGGCCCGAGGGATCCAGTACGTCGAAGTGCGCTGCCTGGACATCAACCCGTTCCTGCCGATGGGCATCGACCTGACCGAGTCGCGCTTCCTCGATGCGTTCCTGCTGTACTGCGGCCTCAACGACAGCCCGCAACTGGAAAACAACGAGTGCAGCAACGCCACGAGCAACTTCCTGACCGTGGTCAAGGAAGGCCGCAAGCCTGGCCTGCAATTGCAGCGCCAGGGTCAATCGGTGGACATGCAAACCTGGGCCATGGAATTGCTGGAAAAGATTGCTCCGCTGGCCGCCCTGCTTGACCAGAGCCAAGGCGGTGATGCCCATCGCCAGGCTCTCGACGCGCAACAGGCAAAAGTCCGCGACCCGTCGCTGACGCCGTCCGCCAAGGTCTTGGCCGCCATGGCCGAGCACCAGGAAAGCTTCGCCCAGTTCTCCCTGCGCCAGAGCAAGGCCCACGCCAAGTTCTTCCGCGCCGAACCGTTGTCGACCGAAGAGCAAGTCGCGTTCGAAGAAACCGCTCGCCAGTCCTTGGTCCAGCAAACCGAGCTGGAGCGGAACGAGGTGGGGGATTTCGACGTGTTCGTGGGTTCGTATCAGGCGAGCATTCTGGCGATCAGTAACTGAATCGCCGCTGGCAAGAATACTTTTGTGGCGAGGGAGCTTGCTCCCGCTCGGCTGCGCAGCAGCCGTAAAAATGGGCCTGCTGCGCAGTCCAGCGGGAGCAAGCTCCCTCGCCACAGGGGTTTCGTACCTTCCTGATAGACTTTTTCGCAGATAAGCTAATTCGAAAAAGTTATTTATTTACTCATTCTTAGATCATTTAGTCTCCTCCAACGCCGACTCTCCGGCGGCCTGTTGAGGAGCTTCCCCATGTCTTTGCGTTTCCCCCTTCGCCTTCTCGCGGCCGCCTCCCTGGCCGCGGCGAGCCTTTTCGCCCAGGCGGCCGACCTGACCGTGGCCTATCAGACCACCGTCGACCCGGCCAAAGTCGCCCAGGCCGACGGCGCTTATGAGAAAGCCACCCAGGCCAAGATCAACTGGCGAAAATTCGACAACGGTGCCGATATCATCGCCGCCATCGCTTCGGGCGATGTGCAGATCGGCTACCTGGGTTCCAGCCCGCTGACCGCCGCCATCACCCGCAAGGTTCCGGTGGAAACCTTCCTCATCGCCACCCAGATCGGCGCCGCCGAAGCCTTGGTCGCCCGTGATGGCTCCGGCATCAAGACCCCGCAGGACCTGATCGGCAAGAAAATCGCCGTGCCGTTTGTTTCCACCGGTCATTACAGCCTGCTCGCCGCGCTGAAACACTGGAACATCGACCCGTCGAAAGTCACCGTGCTCAACCTCGCGCCACCGGCCATCATCGCCGCCTGGAAGCGCGGCGACATCGACGCCACCTACGTCTGGGACCCGGCCCTGGGCGTTGCCAAGGAAAACGGCAAGGTGCTGATCACCTCCGCCGAACTGGCCCAGTTCGGCGCGCCAACCTTCGACGCCTGGATCGTGCGCAAGGATTTTGCCCAGAAGCATCCCGAGATCGTCACGGCTTTCGCCAAGGTCACCCTGGACGCCTACGCCCAGTACCGCAAGGACCCGCAAGCCTGGCTGGCCGACGCATCGAACATCGACAAGCTGGTGAAACTCTCCGGCGCCAAGGCCAGCGACATTCCATTGCTGTTGCAAGGCAACGTATTCCCGTTGGCCGCCGACCAGGTGGTCAGCCTCGGTGCCCCAACCACCCAGGCCATCACCAACACCGCCGCGTTCCTCAAGGAGCAAGGCAAGGTTGAAGCCGTGCTGCCGGACTACGCGCCATACGTCAGCGCCAAATACATCACCCGCTGATCAAACAGGAGACGTCGAGATGGCCTTGCTACAGCTGGAGCGCATCAGCGCACAGTACCCCGGCGCAACGAAACCGGTACTGGCGGATATTTCGTTGACCTTGGGCCCGCAGCAGTTGCTGGTTGCCCTCGGCCCCTCCGGCAGCGGCAAGACTTCGCTGCTCAACCTGATTGCCGGGTTTGTGGAACCCAGCGCCGGACAGATCACCCTGGACGGCATTCCCGTCAAGGGCCCGGGTGCCGAGCGCGGCGTAGTGTTCCAGGACGATGCGCTGTTGCCCTGGCAAGACGTGTTGGCAAACGTCGGGTTCGGCCTGGAACTGGCGGGAGTTGCCAGGGAGAAGCGCGAGGCTCGCGCTCGGGAAATGCTCGCCCTGGTGGACCTGGCCGGTTTCGAAAAGCGCCGTGTCTGGCAGCTGTCGGGCGGTCAGAAGCAACGCGTCGGGCTGGCCCGCGCGCTGGCGGCCGATCCACGGGTATTGCTGATGGACGAACCTTTCGGCGCCCTGGACGCGTTCACCCGTGAACAGATGCAGGAACTGCTGCTGCAAGTCTGGCAACGTACCGCCAAACCGGTGTTCCTGATTACCCATGACATTGAAGAGGCGGTATTCCTTGCCACCGACCTGATCCTGCTGGCCCCCGATCCGGGCCAGATCGTCGAGCGCCTGAGCCTGGATTTCGGGCGTCGCTACGGCGCGGGGGAAGCGGCGCGGTCGATCAAGTCCGACCCGCGCTTCATCGAAACCCGCGAGCATGTGCTGGCGAAAGTGTTCTCCCAACGCAGCGCCACTCGGCAACAGGAGCGCGCATGAGCAGCTATGAAATTCCAGCCGTGGCCAACGACGCCGTGGCCGCCCGCCCGCCAGTCCTCGCGCGCCGTACCCTGAGCACGCGATGGATCAGCGGCCTGACGCTGGTGGCGCTGCTGTTGCTCTGGTGGGCCGTTACCGCCAGCGGCCTGATCGAACCGCTCTTCCTGCCGCCGCCCTCCGCCGTGCTGCAAAAAGGCTGGCTGCTGGCTACCAGCGGCTACATGGATTCCACGCTCTGGCAGCACCTCGGCGCAAGCCTCGGGCGGATTGGCCTGGGCCTGCTGTTCGCGGTGTTGACGGCGGTGCCGGTGGGTATCGCCATCGGTGCCAACCGTATTGCCCGCGGCGTACTCGATCCGCTGATCGAGTTCTACCGACCGATTCCACCCCTGGCTTACCTGCCGCTGATCGTGATCTGGTGCGGCATCGGTGAGCTGTCGAAAGTCCTGCTGATCTACCTGGCGATTTTCGCCCCGATCGCCATCTCCACTGCAACCGGGGTGCGCACCGTCGACCCGGCGAAACTGCGCGCTGCCCAATCGCTTGGGGCCACGCGGGCGCAACTGATTCGCCATGTGATCGTACCCAGCGCCCTGCCCGACATCCTCACCGGTATCCGCATCGGCCTGGGCGTGGGCTGGTCGACGCTGGTCGCCGCCGAACTGATCGCGGCCACCAGCGGCCTGGGGTTCATGGTGCAGTCGGCAGCGCAGTTCCTGGTCACCGATGTCGTGGTGCTGGGAATCCTGGTGATTGCGCTGATCGCCTTCGCCATGGAAATGGGCCTGCGCGCCCTGCAACGCAAACTGGTGCCGTGGCACGGCCAGGCCCACTGAACCTTTATTGACCACGCCGACCATTCGGCGCCGATCCGAGAGAACGACGATGAGCCGTCCGACCGTTACCCCTCTGAGCGTTGCCCTCGGCGCGCAGATCAGCGGGATCGATATCAGCCAGCCACTGGCCCCGGAAGACCGTGACACCATCGAGCAGGCACTGCTCGAATATCAGGTGCTGTTCTTCCGCGACCAGCCGATCGAACCCGCACAACAGGCCCGTTTCGCCGCGTACTTTGGCGACCTGCACATTCACCCGATCTACCCCAACGTGCCGGAGCAGCCCGAAGTGCTGGTGCTCGACACCGCCGTCACCGATGTGCGCGACAACGCGGTGTGGCACACCGACGTGACCTTCCTGCCGACCCCGGCCATGGGCGCGGTACTCAGCGCCAAGCTGCTGCCGGCATTCGGCGGCGATACGTTGTGGGCCAGCGGCATCGCGGCCTACGAAGCCTTGTCGGCACCGTTGAAAAGCCTGTTGGAGGGCCTGACGGCGACCCACGACTTTACCCGTTCGTTCCCGCTGGAACGTTTTGGCAACACGGCGGAAGATCGGCTACGTTGGGAAGAAGCACGGCGCAAGAATCCACCGCTGTCGCATCCGGTGATTCGCACTCATCCGGTGAGCGGCCGCCGCGCACTGTTCGTCAACGAAGGCTTCACTACGCGCATCAACGAGCTGTCGGAAACCGAAAGCGAGGCGATCCTGAAACTGCTGTTTGCCCACGCGACGCGTCCGGAGTTCACCGTGCGCTGGCGCTGGCAGGCCAACGACGTGGCATTCTGGGATAACCGCGTGACCCAGCATTTCGCCGTGGACGACTACCGCCCCAACCGGCGGGTGATGCACCGGGCGACGGTGTTGGGGGATGTGCCGTTTTCAGGTGAGTGCCTCGCCACGGCTCATATCCCCGTGGCGAGGGAGCTTGCTCCCGCTGGGCTGCGTAGCAGCCCCAAAATCTCGGATCAGTTAATCATGCGCAAGCAACATGAACTGGGGGCCGCTTCGCGACCCAGCGGGAGCAAGCTCCCTCGCCACGGGTCCTGCGTTCAACCTGATAAACCGGCTGGAATCACTCAGCCGTCGAAGGCTTCTCCCACAGGTTGATCCCGCCCTCTTGGGCAAACCGGTCGATCTCGGCCAGTTCTTCGGCGCTGAACTCGAGATTTTGCAGCGCCCCGACGTTCTCGACGATCTGCTCCGGTCGGCTGGCGCCGATCAGGGCCGAGGTGACCCGCGGATCGTGCAATGTCCAGGCCAGGGCCATTTGCGCCAGGCTCTGGCCGCGACGCTGGGCGATCTCGTTGAGGGCGCGTACGTGGGCGATGTTTTCATCTGACAGATGCGAGGCCTGCAACGAACCGCCGCCCGGGCGATTGACCCGCGCATCGGCGGGAATGCCCTTGAGGTATTTGTCGGTCAGCAGGCCCTGCGCCAGCGGCGTGAAGGCGATCACGCCGGTGCCCAGTTCCTCGGTGGCGTCCAGCAAGTCCTTCTCGACCCAACGGTTGAGCAGGTTGTAGGCCGGCTGATGGATCAACAGCGGCACTTTCCATTCCTGAAGCAGCGCCG
Source organism: Pseudomonas sp. Z1-29 (assembly GCF_051131995.1). Lineage (NCBI taxonomy): Bacteria > Pseudomonadati > Pseudomonadota > Gammaproteobacteria > Pseudomonadales > Pseudomonadaceae > Pseudomonas > Pseudomonas sp. Z1-29. The sequence goes on from NZ_CP071645.1 coordinate 5,756,741, forward strand.
CCATTTCCCGGGTCTTCACGCCCGAATAGGAAGAAATGCCAATGTACAGGGCCTTGCCCTGCTGCACGGCGGTGGCCAGGGCGCTGGCGGTTTCTTCCAGTGGCGTGTCGGGATCGAAACGGTGGGAGTAAAAGATGTCCACGTAATCCAGACCGAGGCGCTGAAGGCTCTGGTCAAGGCTGGCCAGCACGTATTTGCGCGAACCGCCGCCCTGGCCATAAGGGCCTGGCCACATGTCCCAGCCGGCCTTGCTGGAGATGATCAGTTCATCACGGTATTGCTTGAAATCTTCCCGCAGCAACCGGCCGAAATTGATTTCGGCGCTGCCGTAGGGCGGGCCGTAGTTGTTGGCCAGGTCGAAGTGGTTGATACCCAGGTCGAATGCCGTGCGCAACAAGGCCCGCTGAGTGTCGATCGGCGTGCTGTCGCCGAAGTTGTGCCACAAGCCGAGTGACAGGGCCGGCAGTACCAGCCCACTGCGCCCGACGCGGCGGTAAGGGATGGATTCGTAGCGGTTTTGCGCAGCGGTGTAGGTCATCGAAAAAGCTCTCTGTTCGGACGGCTGGTGGCAGAAGCTAACATTTCACAGACGCACCAGTCAGGTCGAAAGTTCGCAAAACCCTGTGGGAGCGGGCTTGCTCGCGAAAGCGGTGGGTCAGTAGGCAGCGATATTGGATGTATTGCCGCCTTCGCGAGCAGGCTCGCTCCCACAAGGGAAACGCTAATAATATAGGGGTCAGCTAGCGCGCCTGCGCAAACACCTCCGCCACCCAATCCACAAACACCCGTACTCGTGGTGACATGTGTCGGTTGTGTGGATAAACCACCGACACCGGCATGGACGGCGGAGGTGTCGCGGCGAGCACTTCGCGGATCAGGCCTTGGCGGATCGGCTCCTCCATTCGGTAATATGGGCATTGGATCAGGCCCATGCCGGCGATCGCCGACGCCGCATAGATTTCTGCCCCGGACACCGACAACGTGCCCCCGATCGAAACCTCCTTGAGTTCGCCGTCGACCATGAATTCGAATGGATAAAGCTTGGCGGTGGTGCGCGAGACGTAGTTCACCGCATTGTGCTGCTTGAGATCCTCCAGGCTTTTCGGTTCACCGTATTGGCGCAGGTAAGCGGGGCTGGCGCAGGTGATCTGGCGAAGATTGGCGACACGCCGGCCAATCAACGACGAATCCGCCAACGTACCGGAGCGCACGACGCAATCGACGCCCTCGGCGATCAAGTCGACGAAGCGGTCCGCTTCACTGATGAACAATTCGATATCCGGGTAGCGGGCCATGAATTGCGGCAACGCGGGGATCACGAAATACCGCGCCTGGGTTCCATGCAGGTCCACCCTCAACTTGCCTTTGGGCGCCACGCCGCGAAACGCCAGCTCGGCTTCTTCGAGTTCCGCCAGCAATTGCACGCAACGTGGGTAGTAGGCCTCGCCATCGAGGGTCGGACGCACCCTGCGTGTGCTGCGCTCCAGCAGACGGACACCCAGCCAGGCTTCGAATTGATTGAGCGTGTGGGTCAGCGTGGCCCGGGGCATGTTCAGGTCTTCGGCAGCCAGGGTGAAGCTGCTGCGCTCGTAGATACGGACAAACACCTTCATCGCCTTGACCTGATCCATCTGAAGCCCTGATTGTTGAGGAATGTTGAACAGTCAAGGCAACTCTCCTGCATTTATCGCTGCGCGTAAACATGTGAATCTGGCTTCAACCCATCACGACATCTCAAGGAGATCCTTGCCATGACTGCTCAAAACGCCAAAGTCGCCATCGTCACCGGTGCCTCCCGTGGGATCGGCGCGCAGATAGCCAGGCAATTGGCGAGCGACGGGTTTGCCGTCGCCATCAACTTCGCCAGCAGCGCCACCGAGGCCTCGCAGTTGGCGGTACAGTTGCGTCAGGCCGGGCACCCGGCCATAGCGGTGAAGGCCGACGTGTCGGTTGCCGCCGACGTCAGCCGGATGTTCGATGAAGTCGAAGCGCAACTGGGCAGGGTCGATGTGTTGATCAACAACGCCGGCATCCTCCAGGTGATGCCGTTGGCGCAGCACAGCGACGAGCTGTTCGACCGCACGTTCGCCATCAACACCCGTGGCACCTTCAACACCTTGCGCGAGGCCGCGACCCGGCTGAACGATGGCGGCCGCATCGTGAATTTTTCCAGCAGTACCGTGGGCATGAACCTGCCGGGCTACTCGGTGTACATCGCCAGCAAGGCCGCGGTGGAATCCCTGACCCAAGTATTTGCCAAGGAACTGCGCGGTCGCCAGATCACCGTCAACGCCGTGGCCCCGGGGCCGGTCGCCACCGAGCTGTTCATGCAGGGCAAAAGCGAAGAACAGGTTCAGCACTATGCCAGGATGCCGCCCTTGGAACGCCTCGGCCAGCCGGAAGACATCGCCAGCATCGTGTCATTCCTGGTAAGCCCGGCCGCTGGTTGGGTGAACGGCCAGATCCTGCGGGCTAACGGAGGGCTGGTCTGAGGCGTGCTCTGCGGCACCATCCAAACCGCCTTCGCGAGCAGGCTCGCTCCCACAGGGGTATCGCATGTCCCTGTGGGAGCGAGCCTGCTCGCGAAGACGTCGGAGCGGTGCAGACTCTTTCCTTTCAGCGCACCAGATGCAGAAACTGCATGTGCCGCTCGTACTGGTCGAGGATGTCGTTGATGACCTGCTCCTTGGAATACCCCACCAGGTCGTAGTCCTGGCTGCCCTCGCTCAGGTGTACTTCGGCGCGGTAGTAGCGACGATTGTTGATCTGTTTGGAGCCCATGCCACCCCGGGCGAAGGACGGCGTGAAGTAACCCCGCATCTGCACCTGGTAGATGAACGGATGCTGCTCGCCGTGGCCGATTTCCAGGCTGACGCTGTCGTTGGCCGGGTCTGGCTGGGTCACCACCGTCAGGCCCTTTTCGGCGAATACCGCCTTCACCTCCTCGATGGCCGGGCGCACCGTGGTATCGAGGAAGCGATACACCTCGTCGCGGGAAGGAAAATGCACCGCCTGGCTCAAGCGCTGACGCCAACCGCCAGTGCCCCGTCGGGAGCCCGACACCGGCGCGAGGGAATGCAACTGCGCGATCTGCTTCTGCGACTCCAGGTAGAACGCCTTGTGCAGGCCCCACATCATCAGCAGCAGAATCAGCGAGAACGGCAAGGACGTCAGCACCACCGCCGACTTCAAGGCATCGATGCTGCCGGAGAACAGCAAGGCACTGGTCACCAGGGCAGTCATCGCGCCCCAGAACACCCGCAGCCATTTCGGCCCGTCCTCATCGGGGCTGCCGCCCTTGGCCGACAACGTCGACAGCACCACGGTGCCGGAGTCGGCGGACGTGACAAAAAACACGAAGCTGATGAACACCGTGACCGCAATTACCGTCTTGCTCCACGGGTAGGTTTCCAGCAGCAGGTAAAGGCTCATCGACGGGTTGTCCAGGGCCGACATGCCCAGGGCGCTCATGCCATGGTTCAGGACCTGATCGATGGCGCTGTTACCGAAAATCGACATCCACGCCAGGGTGAAACCCAAGGGGATCAGCAGCACGCCGAACACGAATTCACGGATAGTCCGGCCACGGGATATCCGTGCGATAAACAGCCCCACGAACGGTGACCACGCGATCCACCATGCCCAATAGAACACTGTCCAACCGCCCAGCCAGTCGCTGGGCTCGTTGTAGGCATACAGGTCGAAACTCTTCATCGGCAGGGCGCCGAGGTAATCGCCGAGATTCTGGATAAGCGTATTGAGCAGATGCTGGGTCGGTCCGGCGAACAGCACAAACAGCAACAGCGCGCACGCCAGCAGCATGTTGATATCGGACATGACGCGCACGCCCTTGTCGACGCCAGCCACGGCGACAATGATTGCCGCGCCCATCATCAGCACGATCAGCCCGACCTGGATCCACTGGGTGTGAGCGATGCCGAAGAGGTAATCCAGACCGGAATTGAGGTGCAGCACGCCAAAGCCCATATCCGCGCCAAGGCCGAACACGGTCGCGATGATGCCGAAACCGTCCACCGCATAACCGATCGGCCCGTTGATGCGCTTGCCGATCAGCGGGTACAACGCCGACCGCAAGGCCAGCGGCAGGTTGTGCCGGTAGGCGAAGTACGCCAGGGCCATGCCAACGAAAGCGAACACACCCCAACCGTGCAAACCCCAGTGCAGGAACAGGATCTGCATCGCCTGGCGCGCCGCATCAGCGGTGCCGGCTTCGCCTTGGGGCGGCTGGACCAGATGGGTCAGGGGCTCGGATACGCAGAAGAAAAACAAGGTGATGCTGATCCCGGCGGCAAACAACATGCCGGCCCATGACAGGTAGCTGAACTCGGGCTCGTCGTGGTCGGCACCGAGCTTGATCTTGCCGTAGCCGGACAAGGCGGTGACCACCACGAAGACCAGATACAGGGTCATCGCCAGCATGTAATACCAGCCGACCGTATTGGCCGCCCAGTTCTGCGCGGCCAGCAACCAGGCGCCGGCCTGCTCCGGCACGGCAATGACGACCAGGCCGAACAGCAGGATGAAGGTCGCGGCGAAATAAAACACCGGCGGATTCATGCGGACCAGGCCGCTGGATGGGAGGGACGAAGTACTCATCGACGGAGCACCTCGCAAAGCGAAATCATGACGTGCGCAAACGGACTCGGCAAAGGCAAGCCTCCTGTTGTGAGCGGGCAGCAAACCAATGGTTTAACTTGAATGAACGTTCAAGTTAAACATGAATAGGCTGCCAAGGACTAATCGCAGGGCTCAATGGCACGTTTCCTACACTAGCCCATGGGTGGGTATGACGTTGCCTGAAGTGATTTCGTTCAAACGTAGCCAACCCCTGTGGGAGCGAGCTTGCTCGCGATGACATGCTGACAATCGACATCTTCATTGGCTGGTCCGCCGCTTTCGCGAGCAGGCTCGCTCCCACAGCGGTTTATCGTTATCCGTGCCCTCACGCCCACATGCCGGTTGCCCGTGAATACTCAGCTGCCTATAGTCCGGATATCGCTTACAGCCAGTACGGACTCATGATCAAAGAACAGTTGTCTCGCTTCCATCGTCTCGACCTGCTCAGCCATCCGACGCCTCTGGAAAAACTCGACCGTCTCTCCGCCTGGCTCGGTCGCGACATCTACGTCAAGCGCGACGACCTGACGCCTCTGGCACTGGGCGGCAACAAGTTGCGTAAGCTTGAATACCTTGCCGCCGACGCCCTGGCCCAAGGCGCCGACACGCTCGTCACAGCCGGCGCGATCCAGTCCAACCATGTCCGTCAGACCGCTGCCCTGGCCGCGAAGCTGGGCCTGGGTTGTGTGGCGTTGCTGGAAAACCCCATCGGCACCGAGGAAAGCAATTACCTGGGCAACGGTAATCGGCTGTTGCTGGAGCTGTTCGACGCCAAGGTCGAACTTGTCGAAAACCTGGACAACGCAGACGAACAGTTGCAGGCCCTTGCCGGCCGCCTGCGTAGCAACGGGAAAAAACCTTACCTTGTGCCGATTGGCGGGTCGAATGCCCTGGGCGCCTTGGGCTATGTGCGCGCGGGCCTGGAATTGGCCGAACAGATCAAGGACACCGGGCTTGAATTCGCCGCCGTGGTGCTGGCCTCGGGCAGTGCCGGCACGCATGGCGGCCTGGCGCTGGCACTGAGCGAAACCCTGCCGGACCTTCCCGTGATTGGCGTGACGGTTTCACGCAGCGAGGAAGACCAGTTTCCGAAAGTCCAGGGGCTCGCCGAACGTACGGCGCAGTTGCTGGACATGGCCCTGCCGCCGGCCTTCAAGGTGAACCTGTGGGACGAGTACTTCGCCCCCCGCTACGGCGAGCCCAACGCCGGTACGCTGGCGGCGGTCAAGTTGCTGGCGAGCCAAGAAGGCCTGCTGCTCGATCCGGTCTATACCGGCAAGGCCATGGCCGGGCTGCTCGACGGCATCGGTCGCGACCGCTTTGAAAACGGCCCGATCATTTTCCTGCATACCGGCGGTGCACCGGCGCTGTTTGCCTATGACTCGGTGTTCCAGGCTCGGTAAATGTCGCTGTGGAGCGAGCAGGCTCGCTCCCACAAGATGTTGATTACATATTGGAATATGATCGTGATTTAATATTATTTTCCAATCTATACGACCCAACCTATAGTCGCGCCGCAGGCGTATTTGCCACGAGACGCAAAGCCTGCTTTTAGGGCAGGATGTGGCAATTCTTTCGGATCGCGGCTACGCCTTTCTCTTCCAGATAAACGTCATCATAAAAATACAGGGGCTTGTCATGAATTTTTCCGCATTACGTCGCAACCTGCTGGTGGGTTCGCTGGGCCTGGCATTGAGCGCCGGGCTGATGGGGCAAGCGGTTGCCGGTGAGCAGCTGCAAAAAATCAAGGACGCTGGTGAGATCAAGATCGGCCTGGAAGGCACTTATCCACCGTTCAGTTTTGTTGATGACAGCGGCAAACTGACTGGCTTCGAAGTGGAATTTTCCGAAGCCCTGGCCAAGGAACTGGGGGTCAAGGTCAAGCTGCAGACGACCCCATGGGCCGGTATCCTCGCCGCCCTGGAATCCAAGCGTCTTGACGCCGTGGTGAACCAGGTGACCATCTCCGAAGAGCGCAAGAAAAAGTACGACTTCTCCGAGCCGTACACTGTTTCCGGGATCCAGGCGCTGGTACTGAGCAAAAAAGCCGACGAACTGAACATCAAGAAGGCCGCTGACCTGGACGGCAAAAAAGTCGGCGTGGGCCTGGGCACCAACTATGAGCAGTGGGTCAAGGCAGAAGTACCGGGCGCCCAGGTCAAGACCTACGACGATGATCCAACCAAGTTCCAGGACCTGCGTGTCGGCCGCATCGATACCATTCTGATTGACCGCCTGGCCGCGCTGGAATACGCCAAGAAAGCCAAGGACACCACCGTCACCAGCGAAGCCTTTTCTCGCCAGGAGTCTGGCATTGCCCTGCGCAAAGGCGAGCCCGAGCTGCTGGCAGCCGTGAACAAAGCCATCGAAAAACTGCGCGCCGACGGCACGCTGAAAAAGCTCTCGGAAAAATACTTCAGCGCTGACGTCACTCAATAATGGAAGCAGCTCTTCAACTCGCGCTGGACTCCGCGCCCTTTTTGCTCAAGGGCGCGTATTACACGGTCATCCTCAGCCTGGGCGGCATGTTCTTCGGCTTGCTGCTCGGGTTTGGCCTGGCGCTGATGCGTTTGTCGCGCTTCAAACCGGTGAACTGGATCGCCCGCATCTACGTGTCGTTCTTTCGCGGCACGCCGTTGCTGGTGCAGTTGTTCGTGATCTATTACGGCTTGCCGCAACTGGGCATCGAGCTGGACCCACTGCCGGCGGCACTGATCGGTTTTTCGCTGAACATGGCGGCCTACGCCTGCGAAATCCTGCGGGCCGCGATCAGCTCCATCGAACGCGGCCAGTGGGAAGCGGCGGCCAGTATCGGCATGACCCGCGCGCAGACCCTGCGTCGGGCCATCCTGCCGCAAGCCGCACGCACAGCCCTGCCACCGTTGGGCAACAGCTTCATCTCCCTGGTCAAGGACACTGCATTGGCGGCGACCATCCAGGTACCGGAGCTGTTCCGCCAAGCGCAGCTGATCACCGCCAGAACCTTCGAAATCTTCACCATGTACCTTGCCGCCGCGCTGATCTATTGGGTTCTTGCCACCGTGCTTTCGCACTTGCAGAACGTCCTGGAAGCCCGGGTCAATCGGCATGACCAGGAGTCCTGACCGATGATTGTCGTGGAAAAACTGACAAAGCAGTTCAAGGGTCAGGTAGTGCTCAACGGCATCGACCTGAAGATCGAGGAAGGCGAAGTGGTAGCGATCATCGGCCCCAGCGGCTCGGGCAAGACCACCTTCCTGCGCTGCCTGAACTTCCTCGAAGAACCCAGCAGTGGCCGGATCAAGGTCGGCGACATCGAGATCGATGGCAGCCGCCCGCTGAACCAGCAACAGGGCCTGGTCAGGCGTTTGCGTCAGCAGGTAGGGTTCGTATTCCAGAATTTCAACCTGTTTCCCCATCGCACCGCATTGGAAAATGTCACCGAAGGTCCCCAGGTGGTGAAAAAAATTCCCCGTGCCGAAGCCGAAGCCCTGGGGCGCAAGCTCCTGGCCAAGGTCGGGCTGGCCGGCAAGGAGGACGCCTACCCACGGCGCCTGTCCGGCGGCCAGCAGCAGCGCGTGGCAATTGCCCGGGCGCTCGCGATGGAGCCGGCGGTGATCCTGTTCGACGAGCCGACCTCGGCCCTCGACCCCGAGCTGGTGGGCGAAGTACTGGCGACCATTCGCGGCCTGGCCGAAGAAAAACGCACCATGGTGATCGTCACCCATGAAATGGGCTTCGCCCGGGACGTGGCCAATCGCGTGGTGTTCTTCGATAAAGGTGTGATCGTCGAGCAAGGGGAAGCCAAGGCTTTGTTCGCGGCCCCTAAAGAAGAGCGTACTCGACAATTCCTCAGCAAGTTCCTCTCCGCACACGCCGCGCAATAAGTTATCCGGCACACTTCCATGGAAGGAAGTGGATAACTCGGATGTCATACTCTTGACCGCTACGAAACAACTTACAGCCCCGCCCTCAGTTGAGAAACTTGTCAGCACGACATGCGTATACCTGGCGTAACACTTATGTCGGACCCCTCGCCCGTTGTCTCGCGCCTTCAGCTACCGTAAGCAATACGACAGACGCCGGGGCAAGGAAAGTGGCGTCTGACAGCAAGTAATACTAACTGCACCGCGTAGGAAACTTCTGAAGAGTTGGCCAATCAAGCATTAATCCCGCCCTTCTATTGACACTGTAACTGCCCAACCCTTATCTAGAAGCCAACAGGCGACGCGCATTATTTTAATCCCCCTCAATCCCGCACTGAAAGTTCATGATTTTATTGCAACGCAATAAACAATGCCGCGTTTATCCGTGCCTTTGACCTTTATGAAACAGCTCGATATGGACACCAAGGAGAACACCATGACATGTACGTCACCGATCCTCGAACTGGCCGCGCCCGCGCTGGCCAATACCCTGCCTACCGGTATCAACATCACCAGCGCCGCTCGGCTGGAAGTGCTCATCACACCTTATTCCGGCATGGATGCGGGCGATCTGATCGAACTGTTCTGGGATAACTGCTACGTCGGCTCCCGCCAGGTATCCGAGGCAGATACCCATGGCGGCATCACGTTGCGGATACCGGAAAGCTTCGTCGTCAACGGGACGTCATGCATCCATTATCGCGTCATGCGGGTCGGGCGTGGGCCGGCGCTGTCAGCCCCGCAACGGGTGCAAGTCAAACTCGATTGCCCCGGAGGTCGGCCCTCGACCTTGATCGGCGATGAAAACCAGAGCCTGGCACCGGTGCGTATCCCCCAGGCCATCCGTCGCCAGGGCGTCAATCCGAATCAGATCAAGCGTGGCGTACCGCTGACCATCGAGCCCTACCTGAACATGGCCGCCGACGATGCGATCACCGTGCGCTGGGGCGATGTACGCATGGACTTGCCTCGGATCAAACCTTGCGAGGTGGGCCAGCCGATCCATGTCTGGGTGCCACCGGAAATAATCACCGAAGCCGGCGAAGACCTGCGCCTGGAAGTGACCTATTGCATCCTTGATCGTGTAGGCAACACCTCCCATTGGGCACCGCCACGGACATTGAAGATCGGTTGCGCGAATGCGAATCTGAAGAGGCCCGTCCAAAACCTCGTTTATGGCCGTTGAAGCGCGCCGTCAAAAAGTAATCGGTTTTTGTGGCAGGGATGTCTGCTCCCTCACCACAAGAGCCGTTTCGCCCATGCGGGCTCCATGAATTTAAATCCAGCCTATCGATATTCCTAAAAGATAGTTCAAAAACATTTTATACGCGTTTAGGGTATATCGACCGGACCACCGGACATTCTTGATTTTCGCCACCGCATTCATCGCGGTGTTTTCTTGAGATGTGAGGTGGGTATGGTACGGAACACAAACGCCCCAGTGCAGGGCGCCAAGGCACTGCACGCAGCCAAGGAGTGGCTGTAATGTCCGATCTGGCGCAAGCAAAGGTCCATAGCGACCTGGATGTCGCTCCATTGTTATTGCCGGCACAGGTGCTGCGCACCGATGCCGAGGCAATCAAGGCCGCGCATGAACTCGCACAGGTTGCTCGCCAGCAGGCCGCACGCCGCGATCAGCAGCGCAAGCTGCCTTGGGCGGAAATCGAGCAATTCACCCGCAGCGGGCTTGGCAGCATTGCCGTTCCTCGTGAGTACGGCGGCCCGCAAGTCTCTTCAGTTACCATCGCCGAAGTGTTCGCGATCATTTCCGCAGCCGATCCGGCCCTCGGGCAGATCCCGCAGAACCAGTTCGGCGTGCTCCAGCTGATTCTCGCCACGGGCACCGAACGGCAAAAGAAAATTCTCCTCCAGAGCGTGCTCGAAGGCTGGCGCATCGGCAACGCCGGGCCGGAGCGCGGCACCCGCAACACCCTGGACCTCAAGGCGCGGATCACCGCCGATGGCGATGGCTTCGTCATCAATGGACAGAAGTTCTACTCCACCGGCGCCCTGTTCGCCCACTGGGTCGCCGTGAAGGCATTGAATGACGAAGGTCGCCAAGTGCTGGCGTTCGTCCGGCGCGGCACCCCGGGCCTGCGCATCGTCGACGACTGGTCGGGCTTCGGCCAGCGCACCACGGCCAGCGGCACCGTGCTGCTGAACAATGTGCGGGTCGACGCCGAACTGGTCCTGGACAACTGGCGCATCAACGAAACGCCAAACGTGCAAGGCGCCTTCTCGCAGCTGATCCAGGCGGCGATTGACCTGGGCATCGCCCGCGGCGCTATCGATGACGCTATCGCCTTCGTTCGCGAACGCGCGCGGCCCTGGATCGATGCCAAGGTCGAGCGGGCCTGCGACGATCTGTACGTGATCGCCGACGTCGGCAAGCTGAAAATCGAACTGCATGCCGCCGAGGCTCTGTTGCGCAAGGCGGGGCATGTACTGGACCAGGTCAACGCCGCGCCGATCACGGCACAGTCCGCCGCCCGCGCTTCGATAGCCGTCGCCGAAGCCAAGGTGCTGACCACCGAAATCGCCCTGCAAGCCAGCGAAAAACTCTTCGAGCTGGCCGGCAGCCGCGCCACCCTTGCCGAGTTCAACCTCGACCGCCACTGGCGCAACGCGCGGGTCCACACCCTGCACGACCCGGTGCGCTGGAAATACCACGCAATCGGCGACTACCACCTGAACGGGACCTTGCCCGCCCGACATTCCTGGATCTGACGACCCGACCACTGGAGCAGCACATGACGCTTTCTCAACACGTCGCGGTGATCACCAGCGATGAACAAGCCCTCATTGTCGCCAGCGACCTGGCCGATGACTTCAAGCGCGACAGCGCCCTGCGCGATCGCGAACGGCGCCTGCCGCACCCGGAGCTGGAAGCCTTCACCCGCTCCGGCCTGTGGGGCATCAGCGTGCCCAAGGCCTACGGCGGCGCCGGCGTTTCCAACGTCACGCTGGCGAAGGTCGTGGCGCTGATCGCCCAGGCCGATGGCTCGCTCGGGCAAATCCCCCAGAACCACTACTACGCCCTGGAAGTGCTGCGGGTAAATGGTAGCGAAGCCCAGAAGCAACGGCTGTATGCCGAAGTGCTGGGCGGTCAGCGGTTCGGCAACGCCCTGGCGGAGCTCGGAACCAGGACTGCTCACGAGCGCACCACCCAACTGCTTCGCGATGGCGACGGGTACCGCATCAACGGCCGCAAGTTTTACGCCACCGGGGCGATCTATGCCCAGCGCATCCCTACTTCGGTGGTGGACGAGAACGGCGTGCAGCAGTTGGCGTTCGTTCCGCGCAACAGCCAGGGCCTGACGGTTATCGACGACTGGAGCGGTTTTGGCCAGCGCACCACGGGCAGCGGCTCGGTGGTGTTCGAAGCCGTGCAGGTCGCTGCCGAAGACATCGTGCCGTTCCAGAGCGCCTTCGAACGCCCTACTCCGGTGGGCCCGTTGGCGCAGATTCTCCATGCCGCCATCGATACCGGCATTGCCCGCGCCGCCTATGAAGATGCGTTGCATTTTGTCCGCAGCAAAACCCGGCCGTGGATCGACGCCACCAGCGATGTCGCCACCCAGGATCCGCATACGCTCAAGAGCTTCGGTCACCTGGGCGTTCGCCTGCACGCCGCCGAAGCCTTGCTGGAGCGCGCCGGCGAATTCCTCGACCGCGCCCAGGCCGACAGCAACGCCGAAACGGTGGCGGCGGCCTCGATTGCCGTGGCCGAAGCCCGGGCCATCAGCACCGAAATCTCCCTGGCCGCCGGCAGCACGCTGTTCGAACTGGCCGGCAGCCAGGCGACCCTGGCCGAACATGGCCTGGATCGTCACTGGCGCAACGCCCGGGTGCATACGCTGCATGACCCGGTGCGCTGGAAATATCACGCGGTCGGCAATTTCTACCTCAACGACGAAAAACCACCATTGCGAGGGACCATCTGATGGCCCTCGGCAAGAAAAAAATCCTCCTCAACGCGTTCAACATGAACTGCATCGGCCATATCAACCACGGCTTGTGGACGCATCCGCAGGACACCTCGACCCAGTACAACACGCTCGAATACTGGACCGGTCTGGCCCAGCTGCTGGAGCGCGGTCTGTTCGACGGGTTGTTCATCGCCGATATCGTCGGGGTCTATGACGTTTACCAGCAATCGGTGGAGGTCACGCTGAAAGAGTCGATCCAGCTGCCGGTCAACGACCCATTGCTGCTGGTCTCGGCAATGGCTGCCGTCACCCGCAACCTCGGCTTCGGCCTCACCGCCAACCTCACCTATGAGCCGCCGTACCTGTTCGCCCGACGCATGAGCACGCTGGATCACCTGAGCCGCGGCCGGGTTGGCTGGAACATTGTCACCGGTTACCTGGACAGCGCCGCGAAAGCCATGGGCCTTGGCGCGCAGGTCGAGCACGACCGCCGTTATGACCAGGCCGACGAGTACCTGGAGGTGCTCTACAAACTCTGGGAGGGCAGTTGGGAAGACGATGCGGTGCTCAACGATCGCCAGCAACGGATCTACGCCCAGCCAGAAAAAGTGCACAAGGTCAGGCACCAGGGCGAGTTTTATCAGGTCGAGGGTTATCACCTCTGCGAGCCATCGCCTCAACGCACACCGGTGCTGTTCCAGGCCGGCAGCTCCGAGCGCGGCCTGCTGTTCGCCGGGCGCCATGCCGAGTGCGTGTTCATCAGCGGCCAGAACAAGCCGGCGACCAGGGCCCAGGTGGACAAGGTCCGCGCCAGCGCCGTCGCGGCCGGACGCAATGCCGAGGACATCAAGGTGTTCATGGGCCTGAACGTGATTGTCGGCGAGACCGAAGCAGCGGCCTGGACCAAGCATGCCGAGTACCTGGGGTATGCCAGCGCCGAGGCCGGCGTGGCGCATTTCTCCGCGTCGACGGGCATCGATTTTTCCGAGTACGAACTGGACGAACCGATCCAGTACGTGAAGAGCAACGCCATCCAGTCCGCGACCAAGACCTTGCAGAACAACGACTGGACCCGACGCAAGCTTCTGGAGCAACACGCCTTGGGCGGTCGCTACATCACCGTTGTCGGCTCGCCCGAACAGGTCGCCGACGAGCTGGAATCGTGGATCGCCGAGACCGGCCTCGACGGCTTCAACCTGACCCGCATCGTCACGCCACAAAGCTACGTGGATTTCATCGACCTGGTGATTCCCGAGCTGCAGCGCCGCGGGTCGTACAAGACCGAATACGACGGGGGGACGTTGCGGGAAAAGCTGTTTCACGCGCAAGCGAGACTACCCGGCCAACACACTGGCTCGAACTACCGGCGATGACCGTGGCGAGGGAGCTTGCTCCCGCTGGTGGGCGAAGCCCGCCCAAAAAAGCTCGGGCTACTTCGTAGCCCAGCGGGAGCAAGCTCCCTCGCCACGAAAGCACATGACTCATTAATGACTGGAACAACCGACATGACCAAGCAACTCCTGACCCTGCCAGTCAAAGCACTGGCCCTGGCCCTCGGCCTGTTCAGCTCAGCGCTGTTCGCCGCCGACGCGCCGTTGAAAATCGGCACCACCGCCGCCTTCGCCATTCCTCTGGAGGCCGCTGTCGAAGAGGCCGGCAAACAAGGCCTGAAGGTCGAGCTGGTGGAATTCAGTGACTGGATCGCGCCTAACGTCAGCCTCGCTTCGGGTGACATTGACGTGAATTATTTCCAGCACATTCCCTTCCTGGAAAACGCCAAGGCCGCCGCTGGGTTCGACCTGGTGCCGTTCGCGCCGGGCATCATCAACAACGTCGGCCTTTACTCGAAAAAATACAAAAGCTTCGACGAGCTGCCCGAAGGCGCGAGCGTCGCCATTGCCAACGACCCGATCAACAGCGGTCGCGGCTTGCAACTGCTGGCCAAGGCCGGGCTGATCCAGCTCAAGCCGGGCGTCGGCTACAAGGCCACCGAAGACGACATTGTCGCCAACCCGAAGAAGATCAAGATCCTGCAGGTCGAAGCCGTGCAGCTGGTGCGCGCCTATGAAGACGCCGATCTGGTGCAGGGCTACCCGGCCTATATCCGCCTGGCAAATACCTTCGACGCGACGTCCGCGTTGCTGTTCGACGGCCTCGATCACAAGGAATACGTCATCCAGTTCGTGATCCAGCCCAAGAGCAAAAGCGACCCGCGGCTGATCAAGTTCGTCGATATCTATCAGCACTCCCCGGCCGTGCGAGCAGCCTTGGACAAGGCCCATGGCAAGCTCTATCAAGCCGGCTGGGAAAGCTGATATGAATGCCGTCAACGCTTTGCTTGAACAGCAAACGCCCACGCGCCGAAGCGCCGAAAGCACCGAGCTGCACCCACAGCTCAACCGGGCCCACGTGCGTTTTGTCGGCCTGGGCAAAACCTACCTGGGCGCCCAAGGGCCGGTGAACGCGCTGCACGGCATCGACCTGGCGATCCAGCGCGGCGAGGTGTTCGGCATCATCGGCCGCAGCGGCGCTGGCAAGTCATCACTGATTCGCACCATCAACCGCCTCGAGCAACCCACCAGCGGTCGGGTGCTGATCGATCAGGTGGACATCGGCGAGTTCGATGAGGATCGCCTGGTCGAGCTGCGCCGGCGCATCGGCATGATCTTCCAGCATTTCAACCTGATGTCGGCCAAGACCGTCTGGCAGAACGTCGAGCTGCCGCTGAAAGTCGCCGGGGTGCCCAAGGAGCAACGCCAGCGCAAGGTCCGCGAGCTGCTCGAACTGGTGGGTCTGGATGGCAAGCACAAAGCCTATCCGGCACAACTCTCAGGCGGGCAGAAGCAGCGGGTCGGCATCGCCCGGGCGCTGGTCCACGATCCGCAGATCCTGCTGTGTGACGAGGCCACTTCGGCGCTGGATCCGGAGACCACTCAATCGATCCTCGGCCTGCTGCGGGAGATCAACCAGCGGCTGGGCCTGACGATTGTGCTGATTACCCACGAGATGGCGGTGATCCGCGAAGTCTGCGACCGGGTAGTGGTGCTGGAACAAGGGCGGATCGTTGAGCAGGGGCCGGTCTGGGAAGTCTTCGGCAACCCGCAACATGAGGTCAGCCGGACGCTGCTGGCGCCGTTGCAGCACGCGCTGCCTGAAGAACTGCAGAACCGCTTGCAGCCGCAACCGGCCTCGGCGGACGCAGCCACGCTGCTGCGCCTGCAATTCACCGGTACCGCCCGCGATGAACCGGACCTCGCAGCCCTGTTCGGCGCCCTCGGTGGCCGGGTGCGACTGTTGCACGGCGGCATCGAACGGATCCAGGGACATGGGCTGGGACAATTACTGCTGGCCGTGAGCGGCTCCTCACTGGGCGCCGAGGAGTTGCGTCAGCGGGCAGGTGCATGGGCGCAACGGGTGGAGGTGCTGGGTTATGTGGCTTGATCGCTTATTGCAGGGCTTCATCGACACGTTCCTCATGGTCGGTGTGTCGTCATTGATCGCGTTGCTGGCGGGCATTCCGCTGGCGGTTATCCTGGTCACCAGCGGCAAGGGCGGCATTTACGAGGCACCGGCGCTGAACCGTGCCTTGGGCGCGTTCGTGAACCTGTTTCGCTCGATCCCGTTCCTGATCCTGATGGTGGCGCTGATTCCGTTCACCCGGCTGATTGTCGGCACGACCTACGGCGTGTGGGCTGCGGTGGTGCCGCTGACCATCGCCGCGACGCCGTTTTTTGCCCGCATCGCCGAAGTCAGCCTGCGGGAAGTCGACCACGGCCTGATCGAAGCGGCCCAGGCCATGGGTTGCCGGCGCTGGCATATCGTCTGGCACGTATTGCTGCCAGAGGCGCTGCCAGGCATCGTCGGCGGTTTTACCATCACTTTGGTGACCATGATCAATTCCTCGGCCATGGCCGGGGCGATCGGCGCCGGTGGCCTGGGTGACATCGCCTACCGTTACGGCTACCAGCGGTTCGACAGCCAGATCATGCTCACGGTGATCGTGCTGCTGGTGGCGCTGGTCGCGGTGATCCAGTTGGGGGGCGATCGTCTGGCGCGCGGCCTGAACAAACGCTGAAGCGCGACTCATTGTGGGAGCGAGCCTGCTCGCGATTGGCGGCCGGCGGGCTTGCGGTATAGTCGTCAAACACTCCCCAGCAAAGCCCGCGATCATGAAACACACTGCCGAAGACCTGCACGTCATCACCGCCACGACCCTGGGTCATTACAACGCCGTGGCCGAGAATTTTCGCGAAGGCACCCGCGATCATGATGTCAGCCAGAACATCGATGCGTTGCTGCGCCACATCCAGGGCCAGGCGCCGTTTCATATCCTCGACTTCGGCTGCGGTCCGGGGCGGGATTTGCGTACGTTCACCGGCATGGGCCATGTCGCGGTCGGCCTGGACGGTTCCGAAGAATTCGCCCGGATGGCCCGCCAGGACAGCGGGTGCGAGGTGTGGCAACAGGACTTCCTGAAACTCGACCTGCCGGATGGACGCTTTGATGGGATTTTTGCCAACGCGGTGCTGTTTCATATTCCAGTCCAGGAACTGCCCCGCGTGCTCAGGCAACTGCACGCCACGCTAAAGGCTGGAGGCGTCCTGTTCAGTTCCAATCCACGGGGCGAAAACCAGGAAGGCTGGAACGGCCAGCGCTTCGGCGCCTACCACGACCTCGACGCCTGGCGCAGGCTGCTGGGCGCGGCAGGTTTTGTGGAGCTGGAGCATTATTACCGGCCAGCGGGGCTGCTACGGGAACAGCAGCCTTGGTTGGCGAGCGTGTGGCGTAAACCTGCTTAGGACTTGAGGACGCCATCGCGAGCAAGCTCGCTCCCACATTCGATCAGTTGTGAACTCATGATCTGTGAGCAGCGCAATTCCAATGTGGGAGCGAGCTTGCTCGCGATAGCGCTCCAATAGTCAATGAAGCTTGAAGGCTTGGCCTCATCGCCTGGAAGCTTCACTCCGGCTGTTTCAACCACTTCTGCGACAACTGCTCCAGCCGCCCATCCTCCTTGATCCGCGCCAGGGCATTGTCCAGGCTGGCCTTGAACGCCGGGTTGTCCTTCTGGAACGGAATCACCAGGCTGGGCGGCGGGCCTTTCTTTTCCTGCGCCTGGAACGACTGCGCCATGACCAGCGGACGTTGCGACTCGTCCTTGCTCGCCAGCAACTGCGCATCGGGTTGGCTGTAGGGGGTACTGGTATCGAAACGATCCGCCAGTTCCGGGGTCAGTGCTATGTGATTGATGGCGACGTCGTATTTGCCGGTTTCCACACCGGCCAACAAATCCTCGGCATCGGTGACAACGAAATCGGCCCGTACATCGAGCTCGCTCGCGAGCATTTCGCCCAGCTCCACTTCGAAGCCGGTGAGTTTGCCGTCTTCCTTGAAGTTGAAGGGCGCCGCGTTGGCCTCAAGAGCGATGCGCAACTCGCCCCGGTCGTTGATATCGTCGATCAATTCGGCATGGGCCAAAGGGCTCAAAAGGGGTAGCAGGCAGATCAGGCCAGGCAGGAAACGCATGGTCACTCCTAGAATTTATACAAGCGACGCTCGTCTCAGGCTCGCTTTGCTATGGTTGTTGCAGGCTTCGACAACGATTGTTCATGAAGTTGTCATGACTCAGCGGATTTCATCGAAAAACTGGAGAAAAAAATGAAAAGCTTTATGTCTCGTGCCGCGTTGGCTGGCCTGTTGTTGGGCACCTCGATGCTGGCAACAGCGGCGACCCCGGCCCCCAAGGGTGCAGAAGTGTTCATCGTTTCCCCGGAAGATGGCGCCACCGTCAGCCAGGAATTCAAGGTCAAGTTCGGCGTCAAGGATATCGCCCTGGCTCCGGCGGGCGATGTGACCAAGAACACTGGCCATCACCATTTGCTGATCGATGTGGACGACGTGCCGAAGGAAGGCGCGCCGATTCCGACCGACGCCCACCACATGCACTTCGGCAAGGCACAAACCGAGGCCACCATCAAACTGGCCCCGGGCAAGCACACCTTGCAATTGATCCTGGGCGACAGCGGCCATATGCCGTTCGACCCGTCTATCGTGTCCGAGAAAATCACAGTGAATGTGAAGTAACACCGGCTTGAAAACGCAGCATCTCTTGTGGGAGCGAGCCTGCTCGCGAAAGCGGTCTGTCAGACATATTTGTATTGGCTGATATTACGCCTTCGCGAGCAGGCTCGCTCCCACAGGGTTTCCAGGTTGTGCCAGATAAAAAAACGGGAGCCCCCTGCGGGGCTCCCGTTTTTTATTGCAAGTCCAGCCTGCTTAGAACAACACGCGGCAACGAATGGTGCCGTTGATGTGCTGCAGCTTCTCCTGCGCCAGGTCCGAGTATTCGGCATCGACGTCGATCACGACGTAGCCGACCTTCTCGTTGGTCTGCAGGAACTGGCCGGAAATGTTGATGCCGTTTTCCGCGAAGACCTTGTTGATCTCGCTCATCACACCCGGGATGTTCTCGTGGATGTGCAGCAGGCGGTGCTTGCCAGGGTGAGCGGGCAAGGCCACTTCTGGGAAGTTCACCGACGATACCGAAGTACCGTTGTCGCTGTACTTGACCAGTTTCTCCGCCACTTCCAGACCGATGTTGGCCTGGGCTTCAGCGGTGGACCCGCCGATGTGCGGTGTCAGGATCACGTTGTCCAGGCCACGCAGCGGGCTCTCGAAGATGTCGTCGTTGGAGCGCGGCTCTACCGGGAACACGTCGATGGCAGCGCCGATCAGGTGCTTGTCCTTGATCGCTTCGGCCAGGGCGTCGAGCTTGACCACGGTGCCACGCGCGGCGTTGATCAGGATCCCGCCTTTCTTGATGGCACGGATTTCCTTCTCGCCGATCATCCACTGGGTGGCCGGGGTTTCCGGTACGTGCAGGGTGACGATGTCGGACATGCCCAACAATTCGTGCAGGTCGTTGACCTGGGTGGCGTTGCCCAGTGGCAGCTTGGTCACGGTGTCATAGAAGAACACCTGCATGCCAAGGCCCTCGGCGAGTACCGACAACTGGGTGCCGATCGAGCCGTAGCCGACGATACCCAGCTTCTTGCCCCGGATTTCGAAGGAGTTGGCCGCGCTCTTGATCCAGCCGCCACGGTGGCAGGAAGCGTTTTTCTCGGGGATGCCGCGCAGCAGCAGGATCGCCTCGGCCAGCACCAGCTCGGCAACGGAACGGGTGTTGGAGTACGGCGCGTTGAACACCGCGATACCGCGCTCACGGGCCGCGTTGAGGTCAACCTGATTGGTGCCGATGCAGAAGCAGCCGACCGCGACCAGCTTCTTGGCGTGGTCGAAGATCTCTTCGGTCAGTTGAGTACGGGAGCGAATACCGATGAAGTGAGCATCGGCGATCTTTTCCTTGAGCTGGGCTTCCGGCAGAGAGCTGGTGATGTACTCGATGCTGGTGTAGCCCGCCGACTTGAGGACGTCGACAGCCGATTGGTGGACGCCTTCGAGAAGAAGGAACTTGATCTTGCTCTTATCGAGAGAAGTCTTGCTCATCTGCGTAAACCTGTGTCCCGGAGAAAAATGGCAGGGAATCGGGCAGCCTGGGCCGGCCCGACCGGCATGACAGCCGTCGCCGCAGAACAGCCGTTGGGCACTACGCTGCGGGGTCGGTATGCTAGCATATGCCCCCCGCAAACACCCATTCCTGCGACGTGAAGCGTTCTCAGGATGACCATGAATTGTTCGAGAGTTCTGTCGATGACCAATCCTGCCGTGATAGATGAGCTGAAGACCCTGGTTGAGCCTGGCAAGGTCCTGACCGATGCCGACTCCCTGAATGCTTACGGCAAGGATTGGACCAAGCATTTCGCTCCGGCGCCGGTGGCCATCGTCTTTCCCAAGACCATCGAACAGGTCCAGGCCATCGTGCGCTGGGCCAATGCGCACAAGGTCGCGCTGGTCCCCTCGGGCGGACGTACCGGGCTGTCCGCCGCGGCCGTGGCGGCCAATGGCGAAGTCGTGGTGTCCTTCGACTACATGAACCAGATTCTCGACGTGAACCTGACCGACCGCACCGCCGTGTGCCAGCCGGGCGTGGTCACCGAACAACTGCAGAACAAGGCCGAGGAACATGGCCTGTACTACCCGGTGGATTTCGCTTCAGCCGGTTCCAGCCAGATTGGCGGCAATATCGGCACCAATGCCGGCGGGATCAAAGTCATTCGCTACGGCATGACGCGCAATTGGGTGGCGGGCATGAAAGTCGTCACCGGCAAGGGCGACGTGCTGGAGCTGAACAAGGACCTGATCAAGAACGCCACCGGCTACGATCTGCGGCAGCTGTTCATCGGCGCCGAGGGCACGCTTGGCTTCGTGGTCGAAGCCACCATGCGCCTGGATCGGGCGCCGAAAAACCTCATCGCGATGGTGCTTGGCACGCCGGATTTCGACTCGATCATGCCGGTGCTGCATGCCTTCCAGGGCAAACTTGACCTGACCGCATTCGAGTTTTTCTCCGACAAGGCCCTGGCCAAGGTCCTCGGTCGCGGCGACGTGCCTGCGCCGTTCGAGACCGACTGCCCGTTCTACGCCCTGCTGGAATTCGAGGCCACCACCGAAGAAGTCGCCAACCACGCGCTGGAAACCTTTGAGCACTGCGTCGAACAAGGCTGGGTGCTGGACGGCGTGATGAGCCAGAGCGAAACCCAGTTGCAGAACCTGTGGAAATTGCGCGAGTACATCTCCGAAACCATCTCGCACTGGACGCCGTACAAGAACGACATCTCGGTAACCGTCTCGAAGGTTCCGGCATTCTTGCGGGAAATCGATGCAATTGTCGGCGAACACTACCCGGACTTCGAAATCGTCTGGTTCGGCCACATCGGCGACGGCAACCTGCACCTGAACATCCTCAAGCCGGAAAACCTGAGCAAGGATGAGTTCTTCGCCAAGTGCGCGACGGTGAACAAATGGGTGTTCGAGACCGTCGAGAAGTACAACGGCTCGATTTCCGCCGAGCACGGCGTGGGCATGACCAAACGCGACTATCTGACCTACAGTCGCTCGCCGGTGGAGATCGAGTACATGAAAGCGGTAAAGGCAGTCTTCGACCCCAACGGCATCATGAACCCGGGCAAGATCTTCGCGGTTTGACCTTATAAACACCTGATGAAAATCCAAAGGCAGGAGTCGGTTATGAGCTATCAGCACCAGTATGTCGACGGTACGCGTATTCATTTCCCGATCGGGAAAGTGGTGTGCATTGGCCGCAACTATGCCGAGCATGCAAAGGAACTGGATAATCCGGTGCCCACCGAGCCGTTGCTGTTCATCAAGCCAGGCAGCTGCGTGGTGCCGCTGGAAGGCGGTTTCAGCATTCCCACCGACCGCGGGTCGGTGCATTACGAGGCGGAAATCGCCGTGCTGATCGGCAAGCCGCTGTCCACCCGGCCCAGCGCTGAGGAAGTGCTGGACGCGATCTCCGGCTTCGCTCCGGCCCTGGACCTGACCCTGCGGGACAAGCAGGCCGAGCTCAAGGGCAAGGGACTGCCCTGGGAAGTCGCCAAGTCTTTCGACGGCGCGGCGGTGATCGCCCCGTTCGTCTCGAAGGACACCTTCGCCGACTTGACCGACATCCCCGTTCGCCTGGTCATCAATGGCGAAGTGCGCCAGGACGGCAACAGCAGCCTGATGCTCAACCCCATCGTGCCGATGATCCAGTACATGGCCGGCTGTTTCTCGCTGCAAGCCGGCGACGTGATCCTGACCGGCACGCCGGCCGGCGTCGGGCCGTTGAACGTCGGTGACGAGCTGGTGCTGGAACTGCCGGGCGCGAGCCGCTTCGAGAGCAGTGTTCGTTAAACACGACACCTTACCTCACTGTGGGAGCGAGCCTGCTCGCGATGGCGATCTGTCCGACAGGTTAATGTCGACTGATATACCGCTTTCGCGAGCAGGCTCGCTCCCACAGGGTATGAAAGGCAACTGCGCATTTACCGTTTTTTTCACATGCCATCCGGATAATTCCGGGCAATGCGGCATCTGAGCCAGCCAGCCCCTAGCCGAATTTCCTGGAACGTGTCCCCTGATGGCCAAGACCCAAGCACTGCCCACCCCCAAAGCATCCCGTCGCTCTCGCTTCGCCCTGCCCTGGTATGTCTGGCTGCTGATCGCGGGCGCCAGCGCTTATGGCCTGGCATTCGCCATGCATTGGGACGACCGGGGCCTGCTTTGGGTGTCGGAGCGCTTCCAGAGCCAGGCCGAGCGTCGGGAAAGCATCTGGCTGCCTGATTACCACGCTGTCATTGACGCCAAGGCGCTCCCGGGAATGGAAGACGACGAAGCGTCCGACCTGACCTATAGCCCACAGACCAAGACCCTGTTCGCGGTGATGGGCAAAAATCCGTTCCTGGTGGAGCTGAACCTGCAGGGTGACGTATTGCGCAAGATGCCGCTGGTGGGCTGGGGCAACCCTGAGGGCGTGGCTTTTATGGAAAACGGCCTGCTGGCCATCACCGATGAACGCAAGCACACGCTGTCGATCGTCCAGGTTGATGCCAATACCCGCGAGCTGAACATCAAGGACTTCCCCCAATATGACCTGGGCACGTCGAAGAACCAGAACAAGGGATTCGAAGCCATCGTCTGGGATCCGAAGAATCAGCAGCTGATCCTTGGCGAAGAGCGCCCACCGGCATTGTTCACCTGGAAAAGCGACGGGAGCCAGTTGCTCAAGGGCGACAAGCAGATCCATGTCAGCAACGAACTCGACCTGCGCAACCTGTCCGCCCTGGCCGTAGACCCGCGCACCGGCCACACGCTGGTGCTATCGGCCGACTCCCATTTATTGCTGGAACTGGACGAAGCAGGCGATCAGGTCAGCTTCATGACCCTGCTCGGCGGCTTCAACGGCCTGAAGGACACGATCCCTCGCGCCGAAGGCGTCACTGTCGATGAAGCCGGCACTCTCTACATCGTCAGTGAACCGAACCTGTTCTACCGTTTCGAAAAACAGCACTGACAGCGCGACTTTGTAAGACATTTCCCACCATCGTGTAGGATGTGGCACGCGGCCATTAAGCTTCAGTTCAGGCAGTCGTGGTATTTCCAACCACCTGTTTTTATCCGAGCCCTCCTACATGCGTCGACTTGTCCGTCCCAAGCCACTGTTCCTGCTGTTGCTGGCCATCGTGCTGATCGCCCTGATCGCGGCGGGCCAGTACCTGCGCCTGTTCGAACGAGCCTGGTTCAACATGAGCAGCCTGTGGCACCCCGTCAACGAGCAGGCAATCGCACTGGATCAGTACCAGGTCGCGCTTGAGGCGCAGGTGATCGATGGGTTGGACGATGACGTTTCGGCGCTGACCTTCGATCCGATCCGCAAGACCCTGTTCACCGTGACCAACAAGAATCCCGAGCTGATCGAGCTGTCGCTGGACGGCAAGATCTTGCGGCGCATAGCCCTGGTCGGGTTTGGTGATTCGGAAGCGGTGGAATTCATCAGCGAAAACATCTATGTCATCACCGACGAGCGCCAACAACGGCTGATCAAGATCCATCTGGACGACGACACCCGGTTCCTGGACGCGGCCGAAGCCGAGCAGATCTCGCTCGGGGTGCACATGAGCAGCAACAAGGGTTTCGAAGGGCTGGCCTACGACTCCCTGGGCAAGCGGCTATTCGTGGCGAAGGAGCGCGACCCGATGCTCATCTACGAGGTCCACGGGTTTCCCCACCACAACCCGGAAAAATCCTATGCGGTGCACGTCGTCAACAATCCCAAGCGTGACGCCGGGCTCTTTGTGCGCGACCTTTCAAGCCTGCAATACGATGAGCGCAGCGGTCACCTGATGGCGCTGTCCGACGAGTCGCGGTTGATCATCGAGCTGGATATCAACGGCCGTCCGTTGAGCACGCTGTCGTTGAGCAAGGGCCGCCACGGCCTGCAGAAAACCGTCCCCCAGGCTGAAGGCCTGGCCATGGATGACGATGGCAACCTGTATGTGGTGAGTGAGCCGAATCTGTTTTATGTGTTCAAGAAGCAGCAGCCTTGAGCTCGCATAGACCCCATGTGGGAGCGAGCTTGCTCGCGATAGCGGTGGGTCAGCTTGCATGGATGTCGAATGTGCCTTCGTCATCGCGAGCAAGCTCGCTCCCACAGGGTCCGGTGTGAACCAATAACTCTCCGCCGGGTTATTCAGCCCGCAGCGTCTTCACCCCTTCAGCAGTCCCCAGCAACAGCACATCCGCCGGACGCGCGGCGAACAGGCCGTTGGTGACTACGCCGACAATGGCGTTGATCTGGCTTTCCAGCTCAACCGGGTTGGTGATCTGCAGGTTGTGGACATCCAGGATGATGTTGCCGTTGTCGGTCAGCACACCTTCGCGATACACCGGATCGCCGCCCAGTTTCACCAACTGACGGGCGACGTGGCTGCGGGCCATGGGGATGACTTCCACCGGCAGCGGGAAGGCGCCGAGTACCGGCACCAGCTTGCTGGCGTCGGCGATGCAGATGAAGGTCTTGGCGACTGCCGCGACAATCTTCTCGCGGGTCAATGCAGCGCCACCGCCCTTGATCAGGTTCAGGTGCGCATCGCTTTCATCGGCGCCGTCGATGTAGAACTCCAGGTCGCTCACGGTGTTGAGCTCGTACACCGGGATCCCGTGGCCCTTGAGGCGCGCGGCGGTGGCTTCGGAGCTGGCGACCGCGCCATCGAACGCACCCTTGTGCTGCGCCAGCGCGTCGATGAAGCAATTGGCGGTCGAGCCGGTGCCGACCCCGACGATGCTCCTGTCATCCAGCTTCGGGAGGATGAGGTCGACGGCGGCCTGGGCCACGGCCTGTTTGAGTTGATCCTGGGTCATGCGGGCTCCGAGGGTGCCGAGAGGGAACGAAAGGCCGGCATTATAGGCGTCGGAGCCGCCTTGGTCATTGCCTGTTTGGCACAGATCCAGTGTGGCAAGTGCCTTAATTCGTGTGGTCGCCCGGCCAAAAGCCGGGTTAGACTCGCTGGCCCTGCCCAACCCGCTCAGTGATGCTTTCCGATGCTCGAACAGTACGTCAAGAAGATCCTCACCTCGCGCGTTTATGACGTTGCCGTAGAAACCCCGTTGCAGACCGCTCGCCAGCTCTCCGAGCGGCTGGGCAACGACGTCTGGCTCAAGCGTGAAGACCTGCAGCCGGTGTTCTCGTTCAAGATTCGCGGGGCCTACAACAAGCTGACCCAGCTCAGCGACGAAGAGCGCGCCCGTGGCGTGGTCACGGCCTCGGCGGGCAACCACGCCCAGGGCCTGGCGCTGGCAGCCAAGGTGCTGGGCGTCAAAGCCACCATCGTCATGCCCAAGACCACCCCGGAAATCAAGGTCGAAGGCGTACGCTCCCGCGGCGGCAAAGTGGTGTTACATGGCGACTCGTTCCCCGAGGCGCTGGCGTATTCGCTGAAGCTGGTCGACGAAAAGGGCTACGTCTATATCCATCCCTATGACGACCCTCATACCATCGCCGGGCAGGGCACCGTGGCGATGGAGATCCTCCGCCAGCACCCCGGGCGCCTCGATGCGATATTCGTCCCGGTGGGCGGTGGCGGGCTGATTGCCGGGATCGCGGCCTATGTGAAATACCTGCGCCCCGAGATCCGGATCATCGGCGTCGAGCCTGATGACTCCAATTGCCTGCAAGCGGCCCTGGCCGCCGGTGAGCGCGTGGTATTGCCGACCGTCGGCCTGTTCGCCGACGGCGTGGCCGTGGCGCAGATCGGCCAGCACACCTTTGATATCTGCAAGCACTACGTGGATGAAGTGATCACCGTCAGCACCGACGAGATCTGCGCAGCTATAAAGGATATCTACGACGATACCCGCTCGATCACCGAGCCGGCCGGCGCCTTGGGCGTGGCCGGGATCAAGAAGTACGTCGAATCGCGGGGCATCAGCGGTCAGACCCTGGTGGCCATCGATTCCGGCGCCAACGTCAACTTTGATCGCTTGCGCCATGTGGCCGAGCGCGCCGAGCTGGGCGAAGGGCGCGAGGCGATCATCGCCGTGACCATTCCCGAGCAGCCGGGCAGCTTCAAGGCCTTCTGCGAAGCCATCGGCAAACGCCAGATCACCGAATTCAACTACCGCTACAACACCGGCAGCGAAGCGCACATCTTCGTCGGCGTACAGACGCATCCGGAAAACGATCCGCGCAGCAAGTTGATCGCCAGCCTGACCGAGCAAGGCTTTCCGGTGCTGGACTTGACCGACAACGAGCTGGCCAAGCTGCACATCCGCCACATGGTCGGCGGGCACGCCGCCCACGTCATCGACGAAGTGGTGCTGCGTTTCGAGTTCCCGGAGCGTCCGGGCGCGTTGTTCAACTTCCTCAACAAGCTGGGCGGGCGCTGGAATATCTCGATGTTCCACTACCGCAACCATGGCGCGGCGGATGGTCGCGTGGTCGCCGGGCTGCAAGTGCCTCACGATGAACGCCACCTGGTACCGGCCGCCCTGGAAGAAATCGGCTATCCGTATTGGGATGAAAGCGATAACCCGGCCTATCAGCTGTTTCTTGGTTGAAGGGCTACGCTGAAGGACATCGGCCTTAAGGAAATCCCATGGAAACTCTGCTGACCTTAAAAGTCCTGCACGTCGCGGCCACGGTCCTGCTGCTGGCTTGCGGTGTAGTCCTTGCCGTCCTGGCCTGGCGCAAACGCAGCGAGGGACCGGCCAGCACGCTGCGGCGTCCCTGGCTGTTGGCCTGGTGCGTGATGCTGGTCTGCATGCTGAGCATGCCGTTCACCGGCTGGTGGCTGGTTCACCTGGTGGGCTGGCCGTTGGGGCAAAGCTGGCTGTTGGGCTCCAGCGTGATCTACACGGTGGCGACGCTCTGCGTTTTCTGGCTGCTGGCAAGGCTCAATCGTCTGCGCTTGGGCAGCGGCGGCAGCAGCAGGTTTACCCTGGCATTGGCGATCATCGGTGGCGTCGGCTTCCTGTCCATCGCCGCGCTGATGGGTGCCAAGCCGATTTAAGCGACAGGGGCGGGCATGAAGATCCTACTGGTGGGAGGCGGCGGTTTTATCGGGCGCCATCTGCTGCGAGCGTTGCACAGCGCTGGCCACTCGATCATCGCAACCAGCCGTGAACCCCAGGCGCCAGGTTGGCCTGGGGTTGAATGGCGGCAGCTGGATCTCGGTGTACTGGCAGGCGACCCTGAACACTTTGCCTTGCCCCTGGACGTCGAATTGCTGATCAACGCGGCCGGCCTGCTCAGCGTCGACACCGAGGCGCTGAGCCTGGTCCAGGATCGGGGCGCGCGAGCGTTGTTCGACCAGGCCGCGCGCCGCGGCGTCCGGATCCTGCAGATTTCCGCGCTGGGCGCGAGTGCTCAATCCGACGTGCCGTTCCTGGCGAGCAAAGGCTTGGCCGACGAATATCTTTGCACGCTGGACAGCGTATCGGTGGTGCTGCGGCCCTCGTTGGTGGTGGGACCAGGCGGCGCGAGCAGCGGCTGGGTGGAAGGCCTTTCGCCGTGGCCGTTGATTCCCTTGCTGAATCTTCAGGCGCGCATCCAGCCCGTACATGTCGATGACTTGGTGGGTGCGGTGCTCGCCCTGCTGCGGCAATGGCCGACCGAGTCGGTGGTGCTGCCGCTGGTAGGACCGGAGCCGATGACGCTGGCCCGACTCATCGATCATCTGCGCGCCGCCCAAGGTTGGGCGCCGGCCCGCTACATCAAGGCCCCTGCGCTGTTGACTGAACCGGGTAGCCGGCTTGGGGATCGGTTCGGCTGGCGGGCATTGAACAGGCAAAGCCTGGCCTTGGCACAACGGGACAATCTGGCCGACCCCGCGGCACTCGCGTCAATCTGCGGGTATTACGCCGCCCCGGTACAAACCCGCTTGGAGGATTGGCCCAGCGCAGCCCAGAGCAGCCTCAGAGCGATCCGCCCGCTGATGCTCGCGGTACTGGCGATCATCTGGCTGGGTACCGCCATCGTCTGCCTCGGCCCTGGCTACGATTGGGGCTTGCGTATCATGGCCGAAGCCGGTGTCCACGGCGCCTGGGCGAAGCTTGCGGTAGTCGCCGGCGCGCTGTGTGACGGCGCGCTGGGCGTGGGCATGCTATTCAAGCGCTGGCGCCGCCAGGCATTGCGGTTGCAGTTGGGATTGATGCTCGGCTATACCCTGTGCATCAGCTTTATCCTGCCGCACTATTGGTTTGACCCTTATGCGGCTGTCGCCAAGAACCTGGTGCTGATAGTCGCCACTTTATGGCTGCTTTGGACTGAACCACGCCGATGAGCATTTACGTGCTGCTGAAAACCCTGCACATCCTGTCTTCGACCATCCTCTTCGGCCTGGGCGCCGGGTCCGCCTACTATGCGCTGCGGGCCTGGCGCAGCGGCAAGCTTGAAGTCATTGCCGTCACCTTCAAGCATCTGGTTTTCGCCGATTGGGCGTTCACGGCCACCACCGCCGTGTTCCAGCCGCTGAGCGGCCTGGCCCTGATGCATGTGGCCGGCTGGCCACTGCAACAGAGCTGGTTGATGTGGAGCATCGGCCTTTATTGCCTGGCGGGCGCCTGCTGGCTGCCGGTGGTCTGGTTGCAGATCCGCGTGCACAAAATGGCCGAGCAAGCCGTGCAGGACGGCACACCCATGCCGCTCAAGGCCACCACCTACATGCGCTGGTGGTTTGCGCTGGGCTGGCCGGCGTTCCTCGCGTTCATGGTGATCTTCTACCTGATGGTGGCCAAGCCTGCGTGACAGGTCAGTCGCGCAGGCTGATCACCGGCCAGCCGCGTTTCTCGGCCTCGGCCCGCAGGTTCGGATCCGGATCGACCGCCACCGGGTGCGTCACTGCTTCCAACAGCGGCAAGTCGTTCATCGAGTCACTATAGAAGTAGCTGTCGTCCAGCGAATACCCGGTCTCTTCCAGCCAGCGGTTCAGCCGGGTCACCTTGCCCTCGCGGAAACAGGGGATGTCGGTGCTGCGCCCACTGTAGCGACCGTCAATCATTTCGCACTCGGTGGCGATCAGGGTTTCGACGCCCAGACGCTCGGCAATCGGCGCGGTGACGAAGCGGTTGGTGGCGGTGATGATCACCAGCTTGTCGCCGGCATCACGGTGTTTTTTCAGCAGCTCGATGGCTTGGGGCAGCACGATCGGCTCGATGCAGTCGCGCATGTATTCGAGATGCCACTGCGCCAGCACCTCCATCTCGGTACGGCCGAGGATTTCCAGGCAGAAATTCAGGTACGCGGCGTTGTCCAGCTTACCGGCCAGGTAGTCCTGGTAAAACTCATCGTTGCGCGCCTTGTAGGTGACGGCATCCAGAAACCCGCGCTCGCAGAGGTAATCGCCCCAGGCGTGATCGCTGTCGCCGCCCAGCAGCGTGTTGTCCAAGTCGAATAAAGCCAGCCGCATTGCAGTTACTCGCTGAAATTTCTTGAGAAAGGCGCCCAGAATACGGACTTTTCACAAGAGTGCACATAAGGTGGGCAGCCTCGTTGCTGCTTTCACAACCTTTGTGGAACAATGCGGCGACATGCGTTTGCGAGGTTGTTGCCGTGATCGATCCCGATGGTTTCCGTCCCAATGTGGGGATCATTCTTACGAATGATGCCGGACAGGTGCTATGGGCTCGCCGTATCAATCAAGACGCCTGGCAGTTTCCACAGGGAGGGATCAACCCCCAGGAGACGCCGGAAGAGGCTTTGTACCGCGAGTTGAACGAAGAAGTGGGGCTGGAGCGAGAGGATGTCGAAATACTCGCCTGCACCCGAGGCTGGTTGCGCTATCGTTTGCCGCAACGCCTGGTCCGCACGCACAGCCAACCGCTGTGTATCGGCCAGAAGCAGAAATGGTTTCTCCTGCGCCTGATCTCCAACGAGCAGCGGGTGCGGATGGATTTGACCGGTAAACCGGAATTCGATGGCTGGCGCTGGGTCAGTTATTGGTATCCGTTGGGCCAGGTGGTGACATTCAAGCGCGAGGTGTATCGACGCGCTCTCAAAGAGCTTGCCCCGCGCCTGCTGACGCGCGACTGACGACGGAGTTCGACCCCGAGCCATGCTCAATACGCTGCGCAAGATCGTCCAGGAAGTTAACTCCGCCAAGGATCTCAAGGCGGCGTTGGGGATTATTGTATTGCGCGTCAAAGAGGCCATGGGCAGCCAGGTCTGCTCGGTCTATCTGCTGGACCCCGAGACCAACCGTTTTGTGCTGATGGCGACCGAGGGCCTGAACAAGCGCTCCATCGGCAAGGTCAGCATGGCGCCCAACGAAGGCCTGGTCGGCCTGGTCGGTACCCGGGAAGAACCGCTGAACCTGGAAAACGCCGCCGATCACCCTCGTTATCGCTACTTTGCCGAGACCGGCGAAGAGCGCTACGCATCGTTCCTCGGCGCACCGATCATTCACCACCGCCGCGTCGTCGGCGTATTGGTCATCCAGCAAAAAGAGCGCCGCCAGTTCGACGAGGGCGAAGAAGCCTTCCTTGTGACCATGAGCGCGCAACTGGCCGGCGTTATCGCCCACGCCGAGGCCACCGGCTCGATCAGCGGCCTGGGCCGCCAGGGCAAGGGCATCCAGGAAGCCAAGTTCGTCGGCGTGCCGGGCTCACCGGGCGCGGCGGTGGGCACCGCGGTGGTCATGCTGCCACCCGCCGACCTCGACGTGGTGCCGGACAAGACCATCGCCGACATCAATGCCGAGCTGGGCTTGTTCAAGACCGCCATCGAAGGCGTGCGAGCCGACATGCGCGCCCTGTCCGCCAAGCTGGCGACGCAACTGCGGCCTGAAGAGCGCGCGCTGTTCGATGTCTACCTGATGATGCTTGACGATGCCTCCCTGGGCAGCGAAGTGACCACGGTCATCAAGACCGGCCAATGGGCCCAGGGCGCGTTGCGCCAGGTGGTGACCGACCACGTCAACCGTTTCGAACTGATGGACGACGCCTACCTGCGCGAGCGCGCCTCCGACGTCAAGGACCTCGGTCGCCGCCTGCTCGCCTACCTGCAGCAAGAGCGTCAGCAGACCCTGGTCTACCCCGACAACACCATCCTGGTGAGCGAAGAGCTGACCCCGGCGATGCTAGGCGAAGTGCCGGAAGGCAAGCTGGCGGGCCTGGTCTCGGTACTGGGCTCAGGCAACTCCCACGTGGCGATCCTGGCCCGGGCCATGGGCATTCCCACGGTCATGGGCCTGGTGGACCTGCCGTATTCCAAGGTCGACGGCATCCAGATGATCGTCGACGGCTACCACGGCGAGGTCTACACCAACCCCAGCGACGTGTTGCGCAAGCAATTCGCCGATGTGGTGGAGGAAGAGAAGCAACTCTCCCTGGGCCTGGATGCCCTGCGCGACCTGCCGTGCATAACCCTCGATGGCCATCGCATGCCGCTGTGGGTCAACACCGGCCTGCTGGCCGATGTGGCCCGGGCGCAGAAGCGTGGCGCCGAGGGCGTGGGCCTGTACCGCACCGAAGTGCCGTTCATGATCAACCAGCGTTTCCCCAGCGAAAAGGAACAGCTGGCGATCTACCGTGAACAATTGTCCGCGTTTCATCCGCAACCGGTAACCATGCGTAGCCTGGACATCGGCGGCGACAAATCGCTGTCCTACTTCCCGATCAAGGAAGACAACCCGTTCCTCGGCTGGCGCGGGATCCGCGTGACGCTCGACCATCCGGAAATCTTCCTGGTCCAGGCCCGCGCCATGCTCAAGGCCAGCGAAGGCCTGAACAATCTGCGCATCCTGTTGCCGATGATCTCTGGCACCCATGAGCTGGAAGAAGCCCTGCACCTGATCCACCGGGCCTGGGGCGAGGTGCGCGACGAAGGCACCGACGTACCCATGCCGCCGGTGGGCGTGATGATCGAGATTCCGGCAGCGGTGTACCAGACCAAGGAACTGGCGCGGCAGGTGGACTTCCTGTCGGTAGGCTCCAACGACCTGACCCAGTACCTGCTGGCCGTGGATCGCAACAACCCACGAGTGGCCGACCTCTACGACTACCTGCACCCGGCCGTGCTGCAAGCCTTGCAGAACGTCGTTCGCGACGCCCATGCCGAGGGCAAGCCGGTGAGCATCTGCGGCGAAATGGCTGGCGACCCGGCGGCGGCGGTGCTGCTGATGGCGATGGGCTTCGACAGCCTGTCGATGAACGCCACCAACCTGCCGAAAGTGAAATGGATGCTGCGCCAGATCAACCTCAGCAAGGCCCAGGAGCTGCTGGCGGAGCTGATGACCATCGACAATCCGCAGGTGATCCATAGCTCCTTGCAGTTGGCGCTGAAAAACCTCGGGCTGGCGCGGATGATCAACCCGGCTTCGAACAAGACCCTTTAGATCCCGCGGCGAGCATTTGTGGCGAGGGAGCTTGCTCCCGCTGGCGGGCGAAGCCCGCCCAAAAGCTTAGGGGCTACTTCGTAGCCCAGCGGGAGCAAGCTCCCTCGCCACGGGGTTATCGTCGGCATTAAACGAGCAGCTCCACCTCCCCCAAATGCCCCCCATGCGGCCCGAAACTGCGCTCGACCATCTGCCGCGTCCCGTCAGCATTAACGATCAGCGCCGTGCTCGCCCGCGTCCCGTAGGCCGGGCTGGCGATGAACACGCTCGACAGCAGCATTTCCGTGGACAGTCCCACGCCGGTGTCCGGCAGCTCGGCCACCGGGGCCGGTTGCGGATCGTTCAACAGCGTCAGCAGCGCTTGGGGTTGCGGGTCATGCAGCACCTCACTCAACGCCGTCCGGGCCTTGAGCAATTTCGGCCAGGGCGTGTTCAACCCGGCGTTGGACAATCCGTAGATCCCTTCGGCTAACAACTGCGGGCGTGTATCGCGTGCGTTGTAGTGCCACAGTTCGGCGCCATTGCCCAGCAGCAGGTTGAAGCCACCGTACTCGCCGGCGCGCGGCACGACTTCGCTCAGATAATCGACGATCGACAGGTTCCCGGTCAGGAACCGCGCCACCAGCTCGCCGCGAGACTTGAACGCCGGGAGCTGGCCAGGATCGCGGATGTTGGTCAGCGCGGAAAAGCGGCCCCCGGCGCCGACCCCGAGCCAGGTGCCGCCCGCTTCCAGGTCGCGACCGGCATGCACGTGCGGTGCGTCAGGCCACTGCGCCAGTGGCAGCGTCGGGCGCGCGTAGAACTCGTCGCGGTTAGCCGCCACGATCAGCGGCTGGGCGTGGCCGGGCCGCCAGGCAAATACGATCAGGCACATCAGGTTGTCCTGTGAAAAATCCGAGCTCCGCTTTCGTGGTGCCTACTTTACCCACACATCACCAACGCATCCATCGCCTTCAGTGGAGCCCAGGCCCCTCGATCCGTTACCATGCCGCTCTTGTTTGCGATGGTCGAGGCGACGCTGGTGGAATTTCCGCTTTATCTGCTGCTCGGCGCCTGTGCCGGTGTACTCGCCGGGCTATTCGGCGTCGGCGGCGGGATGATCATCGTCCCGGTGCTGGTGTTCAGTTTCACCTTGCAGGGTTTCGACCCGCAGGTGTTGACGCACCTGGCTGTCGGTACGTCCCTGGCATCGATCATCTTTACCTCGGTGAATGCCGTACGCGAGCATCACCGCAAAGGCGCGGTGCGCTGGCAGATCTTTACCTGGATGACCGTCGGGATCCTGATCGGTGCCGGTTTCGGCGCCATTACCGCCGAAGCGATCTCAGGCCCGCATCTGCAAAAAATCATCGGCGTATTCGCCATGCTCGTTGCCCTGCAACTGGCGCTGGATTTCAAGCCGAAGGCCAGCCGTACCGTGCCGGGCAAGGTCGGATTGGGCCTGGCCGGCACGGTTGTCGGCTGGGCCTCGGCGATTTTCGGCATCGGCGGCGGTTCGCTGACCGTACCGTTCCTGACCTGGCGCAGCGTGCCGATGCAACAAGCGGTGGCAACTTCGTCGGCCTGCGGGCTGCCCATCGCCCTGGTCAGTGCGTTAAGTTTCATGATTCTGGGGTGGCAGGATCCGCTGTTGCCGCCCCATAGTCTCGGTTTTGTATATTTGCCGGCACTGCTGGGCATCGCCCTGACGAGCATGATCTTCGCCCGTTTCGGCGCGCGACTGGCCCATCGCCTGTCGCCGCGCTTGCTCAAGCGGCTGTTCGCCGCTTTGTTGTTCAGTGTGGGCTTGAGTTTCCTGCTCTGACGCAATCCTGGCTTAATCCCGAGGTGGCAGCTTCGCCCGGGTATTTTTGACGTTCACGAGGAATATCAATGCTGCCTTACCCGCAGATCGATCCGGTTGCCCTGGCCATCGGCCCGCTGAAAATCCACTGGTACGGTCTGATGTACCTGATCGGTATCGGTGGCGCCTGGTGGCTGGCCTCACGCCGGCTCAACCGGTTTGACCCGACCTGGAACAAAGAGAAGCTCTCGGACCTGGTGTTCTGGCTGTCCATGGGCGTGATCGTTGGCGGGCGCCTGGGTTATGTACTGTTCTACGACCTGAGCGCCTACCTGGCCAACCCGACGCTGATCTTTGAAGTCTGGAAGGGCGGCATGTCGTTCCACGGGGGCTTCATCGGCGTGATGCTGGCGGCGCTGTGGTTCGGCAAGCGCAACAACAAGTCGTTCTTCGAACTGATGGACTTCGTCGCGCCGATGGTGCCGATCGGCCTGGGCGCCGGGCGCATCGGCAATTTCATCAACGCCGAGCTGTGGGGCAAGCCGACGGACGTGCCGTGGGCGATGGTCTTCCCGCCGTTCAGCGACCCGGCCCAATTGCCGCGCCACCCGTCGCAGCTGTACCAGTTCGCCCTGGAAGGCGTGGCACTGTTCCTGATTCTCTGGTTGTTCTCGCGCAAGCCGCGGCCGACCATGGCGGTATCGGGCATGTTTGCGCTGTTCTACGGGATCTTCCGTTTCATCGTCGAGTTCGTCCGCGTACCGGACGCCCAGCTCGGCTATCTGGCGTGGAACTGGCTGACCATGGGCCAGGTGCTGTGCCTGCCGATGATCATCGGTGGCCTGGCGCTGATCTGGCTCGCTTATAACCGTGCACCGGCTGCGGCGGCCAAGGTTTAAAATTCGGACCCCGGGGCGCTGGCCCCGGGTTCAAGGACACAGGTAACTCATGAAGCAATATCTCGACCTGGTGGCTCACGTCATCAAGAACGGCACCAAGCAAGCCAACCGCACCGGCGTGAACACCATCAGTTTCCCTGGCGCGATGCTGCGCTATGACCTGAAGGAAGGCTTTCCCGCCATCACTACGCGCAAGATGGCCTTCAAGTCGGCGATCGGCGAGATGTGCGGTTTCTTGCGTGGCGTGAACAATGCCGCCGAGTTCCGGGCCCTGGGCTGCAAGGTCTGGGACCAGAACGCCAACGAAAATGCGCAATGGCTGGCCAACCCGTTCCGCCAGGGCGAAGACGACCTGGGCGAGATCTACGGCGTGCAATGGCGCAAGTGGCCGGCCTACAAGCAGATCCCGCTGAGCAACGCGGCCGCCATCGAGCAGACGCTGGCCCAGGGTTATCGGCAGATCGCCGAAGGCAAAGAAAACGGCCAGGCCTA
Source organism: Pseudomonas sp. Z1-29 (assembly GCF_051131995.1). Lineage (NCBI taxonomy): Bacteria > Pseudomonadati > Pseudomonadota > Gammaproteobacteria > Pseudomonadales > Pseudomonadaceae > Pseudomonas > Pseudomonas sp. Z1-29. The sequence continues at coordinate 5,792,675 of NZ_CP071645.1, forward strand.
CGTGGTGCTGTACAAGGCCATCGATCAGGTTCGCCAGTGCGTCGACACCATCATCAAGGACCCGGGCAGCCGGCGCATCCTGTTCCACGGCTGGAATTGCGCCCAGCTCGATGAAATGGCCCTGCCACCGTGTCACCTGCTGTATCAGTTCCATCCGAATGTCGAGACCCGGGAAATCTCCCTGACCCTCTACATCCGCTCCAACGACCTGGGCCTGGGCACGCCGTTCAACCTCACCGAAGGCGCCGCGCTGCTAAGCCTGATTGGCCGCCTGACCGGTTATACGCCGCGCTGGTTCACCTATTTCATCGGCGATGCCCACGTCTACGAAAACCACTTGGACATGCTCAATGAACAGCTCACGCGCGAGCCGTTCCCGATGCCCCGACTGGTGATTTCCGAGCGCGTGCCGGAGTTCGCCAAGACCGGCGTATACCAGCCCGAGTGGCTGGAGCAGGTCGAACCGAGCGACTTCTCCCTCGAAGGCTACCAGCACCATGCGCCGATGACCGCGCCGATGGCGGTCTAAAAAACACCCCGTCTCCCCTGTGGGAGCGAGCTTGCTCGCGATGAGGTCATCACATTCAACACAGATGTTGACTGATAAACCGCTATCGCGAGCAAGCTCGCTCCCACACTGGATCTGCATGCGCTGCAGGTCAGTTCAATGCCCATGACTCCTGCCCACATGTGAGTGCTCCACCTCCGGCGCCACCGCCCCGCTCACCTCCAACCGTTGCAAGATTCCACACTGCTCAAGATCCGGCCCTTCGCCACAGCGATGGCGCAGGTCGATCAGTTGCGCCTGCAAGGCCTGCAGGCCGTCGATGCGCGCCTTGACGTGATGGATGTGTTCGTCGATCAATGCGTTGACGCTCTCGCATTGGTCCTGGGGGCTGTCGCGCAAGGCCAGCAGGCTGCGGATTTCCTCCAGGGTCATGTCCAGGGTCCGGCAGTTGCGGATGAACGTCAGCCGCTCGGCATGGGCCTGGGTGTAGACGCGATAATTGCCGTCACTGCGGGCCGGTTCCGGTAGCAGCCCCTCACGTTCGTAATAGCGGATGGTCTCGACCTGGCAGTCGGTGATTTTCGCCAGTTCGCCAATCTTCATCGGATGAACTCCAAATAGGTGCTTGACCCTATAGTGGCTACAGGGTCTTTACTGCGCAACAGGCACTTTTCACGGACGTAACCCGATGAACGATTCCATCCATACACCCCGACCCGCCCATGGCCATGAGCACGGGCACTCCTGCTGCTCATCCAAGGCAGCGCCGGCGGTAGTCACGCTCGACAAAACGCCGACGGACGGTGCGCGGCTGAGCAGTTTTCGCATCGAAGCCATGGACTGCCCCACCGAACAGACACTGATCCAGAACAAGCTCGGCAAACTTGAAGGCGTGCAGCGACTGGAATTCAACCTGATCAACCGCGTGCTGGGCGTAACCCATGACCTGCCCAGCGACACGCCGATCATCAAGGCCATCGAGTCCTTGGGAATGCAGGCGGAACCGTTGACGGCTGGCCAGGACAAACCGACTCACACCCCGCCCGCCCCAGCCAAACCATGGTGGCCGCTGGCGTTGTCCGGTGTCACGGCATTGGGCGCCGAGGTGATTCACTTCACCAACGCCGCGCCGAACTGGGTCGTCGCGTTGGTGGCGCTGGTGTCGATCCTCAGCGGTGGCCTCGCCACCTACAAGAAGGGCTGGATTGCCCTGAAGAACCTGAACCTGAACATCAACGCCCTGATGAGCATCGCCGTGACCGGCGCGGTGTTGATTGGCCAATGGCCGGAAGCGGCGATGGTGATGTTCCTGTTCACGGTGGCCGAACTGATCGAGGCCAAGTCCCTCGACCGTGCGCGCAACGCCATCAGCGGCCTGATGCAGATGGCGCCGGAACAGGCCACCGTGCAGCAGGCCGATGGCAGTTGGCAGGTCCAGGAAGTGAAGAGCGTCGCTCTTGGCGCGCGGGTGCGGGTTCGCCCCGGTGAACGCGTCGGGCTGGATGGCGATGTGGTCGCAGGCCGTTCGACCATCGACCAGGCGCCGATCACCGGCGAAAGCCTGCCGGTGGACAAGACCGTGGGCGACAAAGTGTTTGCCGGCACCATCAACCAGGCCGGTGAACTGGAATACGCCGTGACCGCCGCGGCCGATCAATCCACCCTGGCGCGGATTATCCATGCCGTGGAGCAGGCCCAGGGGGCCCGGGCACCGACTCAGCGCTTCGTTGACCGGTTCTCGACAATCTACACACCGGCGGTGTTTGCCCTGGCCTTGGCTGTGGCCGTCATCCCGCCGCTGTTCATGGGCGCAGTCTGGTTCGACTGGATCTATCGGGCGCTGGTCCTGCTGGTGGTCGCCTGCCCATGTGCACTGGTGATTTCCACCCCCGTGACCATCGTCAGCGGCCTGGCGGCAGCGGCGCGCAAAGGCATCCTGGTCAAGGGCGGCGTGTACCTGGAGGGCGGCCACAAGCTCGATTACCTGGCCTTGGACAAGACCGGCACGATCACCCACGGCAAACCGGTGCAGACCGACTACCTGGCACTCGACCCGAGCGTGGAAACCACCGCACCGGCCCTGGCCGCCAGCCTCGCGGCGCGGTCGGACCATCCGGTGTCCCGGGCGATTGCCCATGCGGCTGTGGATAAACAATCGGCGCAGCAGGTTGTGGATAACTTCGCGGCGCTTGCCGGGCGCGGCGTTCGCGGTGACATCGGCGGCCAGACCTATCACTTGGGCAACCATCGCCTCGTGGAAGACCTGGGCCTGTGCTCTCCCGAGCTGGAAGCGAAACTCTTCGCCCTGGAAAAACAAGGCAAGTCCGTCGTGCTGCTGCTCGACAGCGCCAGGCCTCTGGCGCTGTTTGCCGTAGCCGATACCGTCAAGGACTCCAGCCGCGAAGCGATCCGGCAGTTGCATGACCTGGGCATCAAGACACTGATGCTGACCGGCGACAACGCCCACACCGCCGAGGCGATAGCCGCACAGGTGGGCATGGACCGAGCCCATGGCGACCTGTTGCCGGAAGACAAGCTGCAAGTCATCGAGAAGCTCTATGCCGAGGGTCACCGGGTCGGCATGGTGGGCGACGGCATCAACGATGCCCCGGCCCTGGCCCGCTCGGAAATCGGCTTCGCCATGGCGGCGGCCGGCACCGACACCGCCATCGAGACCGCTGACGTAGCGCTGATGGACGACGACCTGCGCAAGATTCCCGCATTCATCCGGCTGTCGCGGCAGACGTCGAGCATCCTCAAGCAGAACATCGCCCTGGCGTTGGTGATCAAGGCGATTTTCCTTGCGGTGACCTTTGCCGGGTTCGCCACCATGTGGATGGCAGTATTTGCCGACATGGGGGTGAGCTTGCTGGTGGTGTTCAATGGGTTGCGGTTGTTGCGCAAGTAAAAATCAGAGCGACCGGGCTGGCCTGCTCGCGAAAGCGGTGGGTCAGCTTGCATTGATGTTGGATGTGCCGCAGCCATCGCGAGCAGGCTCGCTCCCACACTGGTCTCCCAATAGACATCAAATTCGTGTCAGTCCCAAATCCCCTGTGGGAGCGAGCCTGCTCGCGAAAGCGGTGGGTCAGCTTGCATTGATGTTGGATATGCCGCAGCCATCGCGAGCAAGCTCGCTCCCACACTGGTCTCCCAATAGACATCAAATCCATGTCAGTCCCCGAATCCCTGTGGGAGCGAGCCTGCTCGCGAAAGCGGTGGGTCAGCTTGCATTGATGTTGGATGTGCCGCAGCCGTGTCACTCGCGCTTGGGCTCGCGGATCTTGTACCAGGCCACATACAGCGCTGGCAGGAACAGCAGCGTCAGCAGCGTGGCGACGATGATCCCGCCGATCATCGCGTAGGCCATCGGGCCCCAGAACACTTCCCGGGCGATCGGGATCATCCCCAGGCTCGCCGCCGCCGCCGTCAATAGGATCGGCCGGCGCCGGTGCTCGGTCGCTTCCACCACCGCATCCCAGGGTTCATAGCCGTCACGTTCGTATTCGTCGATCTGGGTCACCAGGATCACCGAGTTGCGGATGATGATGCCGATCAGCGCAAGGATCCCGAGGATCGCCACAAAGCCCATGGGCGTGCCCGTCGGCACCAGCGCCAGGACCACGCCGATCAAGCCCAGGGGCGCGACACTGGCCACCAGGAACAACTTCTGCACGCTGTGCAACTGGATCATCAGGAACGTCGCCATCAGGAACAGCATCAGCGGCACCACGCTGGCGATCGGCCCCTGGGCCTTGCTGCTTTCCTCCACCGTGCCGCCGGTGGCGACCTTGTAGCCTACCGGCAATCTGGCGGCGAACCTGTCGATGTCCGGTTGCAGTTGCCGCACCAGGTCCGTCGGCTGGATTTCATCGCGCACGGCAGCCTTGATGGTGATGGTCGGCTTGCGGTCGCGACGCCATACCAGCGGTTGTTCCAGTTCGTAGCGCACCGTGGCAAAGGCCAGCAGCGGAATCGAGGTCCCGCCCGGTGTGACGATCTGCAGGTTCTGCAAGGTTTCCGGCGAACCGCGCTCGGCGTCTTCGGCGCGACCCACCACGTCGATCAGGTAGATATCGTCGTTGACCTGGGTCACCGGCGAGCCGCTGACAATGCTGTTCATCAGCCGGGCCACGTCATCCGAAGACAATCCCAGTTGCCGCGCCTTGTCCTGGGCGATGTCGATGCGCAGTACTTTGCCCGGCTCGTTCCAGTCGTAGATGATCTCGCCAATGTGCGAGTTCTTGTCCAGTTCGGTGGCAAGCTCGATGGCATGCTTGCGCACCTGGTCGATGTCCTTGCCGCTGACCCGGTACTGGATCGGCCGGCCGACCGGCGGGCCCATTTCCAGCGCCTGCACGTAGCTGCCGATGCCGACGAAATCTTCACGCAGGCGCTTTTGCAGGCGTTCGCTGAGGGCCGTGCGCGACTCCAGATCCTTGCTGACGATCACCAGTTGCGCGTAGTACGGGTTCTGCAGTTGCTGGTCCAGCGGCAGGTAGAAGCGAATGGCGCCTTCGCCGATGTAAGTGCTCCAGCGCGCGATGTCCGGGTCGCCCTTGAGGGTGGCCTCCAGGCGATCGACCGCCTTGCGCGTCTCGTCCATCGAGGCGTTCTGCGGCAGGTTGAGGTCCACCAGGATCTCCGGGCGGTCCGAGGACGGGAAGAACTGGTTCTGTACGAAGCGCATGCAGAATACCGCCAGCGCGAACAGCAGCACGGTGATGCCAATTGCCCACCAGCGATTGCGCATCGCCCACAGCAGGCCACCGTTGAAGGCCCGTCCGACCCGTCCCGGCTCGTTGCTGTGGGGCTTTACGTTGGGACTGAGAATGTGCACGCCGATCACCGGGGCGAACAGCACCGCGACGATCCAGGACACCAGCATCGCCACGGCAATCACCGCGAACAGCGTGAAGGTGTATTCGCCAGCCGAACTGGCGTTCAGGCCGATGGGCACGAAGCCGGCCACGGTCACCAGGGTCCCGGTGAGCATCGGAAAGGCGGTCGAGGTATAGGCAAACGTCGCGGCCTGATCCTTGGAATCGCCTTTTTCCAGGCGCGTGACCATCATCTCCACGGTGATCATGGCATCGTCCACCAGTAGACCAAGGGCGATGATCAATGCACCGAGGGAAATCCGCTGCATGGTGATGCCGCTGTATTCCATGAACACGAACACCATCGCCAGCACCAGCGGGATCGAGCAGGCCACCACCAGCCCGGCGCGGATGCCGAGGCTGATGAAACTGACCACCAGAACGATGATCACCGCCTCGAACAAGGCGCTGGTGAAGCCGCCAACGGCTTCCTCCACCACTTCGGCCTGGTCCGACACCGTATGCACGCCGACCCCCACCGGCAGGTCCGCGGTCAGTTCGTCCATGCGCGCATGCAGCGCCTTGCCGAACTCCTGGATGTTGCCACCCTTCTTCATGGCAATGGCAAGACCGATCGCCGGCGTGCCGTTGAAGCGGAACATCGGCGTGGCGGGGTCGACATAACCACGGCGAATGTCGGCGATATCGGCGAGGCGATAGAAACGATCGTTGAGTCGCAGGTTGACGTTGGCCAGGTCCTTTTCCGATTGGAACTGGCCGGACGTGCGCACGGAGATTCGCTCCGGCCCGGCGTCGATCACCCCTGCCGGGGTCACGGCGTTCTGCGACTGCAGGCTCTGCACCACCTGGCGCTGGTCGATGCCCAGTGCGGCGAGTTTGCGCGTGGAAAAATTCAGGTACAACACTTCGTCCTGCTCGCCGACCATTTCCACCTTGCCCAGGCCGGGCACGTCGCGGATCTCGGCGCGCACCTGTTCGACATAATCGCGCAACTGACGCATCGACAGGCCGTCGCCGGTAAAGGCATACACCGAACCGTACACGTCGCCGAACTCATCGTTGAACCCTGGGCCTTGCAAGCCTTCAGGGAAATCGCCACGAATGTCATTGATCTTCTTGCGGACCTGGTACCAGATCTGCGGGATTTCCTCGGCGCCGGTGGTATCACGCAGATACACGAACACCGTCGACTCCCCCGGCCGGGTGTAACTCTTCACATAATCGAGGGAATCAAGCTCTTCGAGTTTTTTCTCGATGCGGTCGGTGACCTGGTCGAGGGTTTCTTCCTGGGTCGCGCCGGGCCAGCGGGTCTGGATGACCATGGTCTTGATGGTGAACGACGGGTCTTCTTCGCGGCCCAGGTTCATGTACGAGAACACGCCCATCAGCAATGCGACGAACATCAGGTACCACACGAAAGACTGATGCCGCAGGGCCCATTCGGATAAGTTGAAAGGCCCTTTCATCGTGCGTCCTCGTCGAGTTTCACTTTTTGCCCCGGCTGGAGACTGTTCACCCCGGCGCTGACCACGCGGTCGCCAGGCTTGATGCCGTTGGCGACCAGGACCGATCCGGCCGATCGCTCGATAATCTTTACTTCTCGTGGCGAGACTGTCTGGCTCTGCGGGTCGATCAGCCAGATTCGCGCCTTGCCGTCGACTTCCTGCAACGCGCTGAGCGGCAGCTCGATGCGCGGTTCGATGGCCGAGCTCAGGGTCACGCCGATGGCGGTGCCCAGGCGAAAGGCCGGCGGGGTATCGGTCAGGGTCAGGCGCGCGCGGCGGGTACGGGTGGCGCTTTGCGCCTGAGGCTCGATCTCGCGCACGATGGCCGTGGTGTGGGTCGCCGGATCGAGTTGCGCGGCGACCTTGAACACCACATCCTCGGGCAGGCGCTCGGCCAGCCCGGCGGGCAAGTCGATCACCGCTTCCTTGACGTCCGGGCGGGCCAGCGTCACTACTTGCTGGCCGGCGGTCACCACCTGCCCCGCCTCGGCCGTCCAGGCGGTGACGACCGCGTCATGGTCGGTACGCAGTTCGCTGTAGTTGAGCTGGTCGCGGGCCTGTTCTACCGTGGCCTTGGCCTGTTCCAGGGAGGCAGCGGTGGTCTTCAGGTCGGTCTGGGCGATGTCCAGTTGCGCCTGGGCACCGACGCCACGGTCGAATAATTGCTGCTGGCGACGGGCATTGGCCTGGGCATTGATGTACTGCGCCTCGATCCGCGCCAGGTCGCCCTGGGCGGCGCGCAACTGGTTCTGCTGGTCGGTGGGGTCGAGGGTTGCGAGCAGGTCGCCCTTCTTCACTTCCGCGCCGACATCGACGTTGCGACTGGCGATGCGCCCCGGCACACGAAAACCCACGTTGGTTTCGTAGCGTGCCTGGATATTCCCGGCGAAGCGTCCCAGAGCCTGCTGGTCCAAGGCCCGGACCTCAATGGACAACACCGGCCGCACCGGCTCCGGCGGCGCTTCTTCTTTCGAGCAGGCGGCCAGCAGCAGGCTGGCCGCGACCATCCACAGGCGCTTCATGGCTGGGCTCCTGGCGGGTTTTTCTCATAGTTGTTTTCGGCGATCTCGACGCGCATGCCCGGATGAAGCAACTGCCCGCCGGCAATGATGACTTTTTCGCCGCCCTTGAGCCCGTCGCTGACGATGACCTTGCCGGTCAGGTAGCGGCTGACGGTGACGTTGTGCAATTGCGCCTTGCCTTCGCCGTCCACCAGCCACACGGCCGGATCACTGAGATTCTTGGTCAGTGCCGACCAGGGCAATTCCACGGCGGTTTTTCCTGCGGATTTGGCGGTGGCGCTGACCACCGAACCCAGGCGCATGCCTTCGGGCAAGTCGTTGAGCGTGACCTTGACCTGCACGGTGCCGGTCTCGGCGGACACCGCCGGGGTGATCTCGCGCACCGTACCAGTGGTCTTGATGGCAGGGTTGTCGAGCAGGCTGATGACGATGTCCGGCGCCGATGGCGGTTCGCTCAGCAGCGACTCGTAGATGTTGAACACCGCGTCGCGCTCACCGTCCCGGGCCAGGCTGAAGATCGGCTCCGTGGCCTGGACCACCTGGCCCACTTCGGCCTGGCGCGCGGTGATGATGCCCGGCGCCTCGGCGATCAGTGCGGTGTAGCTCAGCTGTTCGCGGGCATTGGCCAGTTGTGCCTGGGCCGCCGTCAGCGCGCTCTGGCTGCTGCGCAGTTGCGCCTGGGCCGCGTCGTATTCGCTCTGGCTGGTGTAGCCCTTGGGCAAGAGCTTCTGCTGGCGCACAAATGCCGCCGCACTCTGCTTGACCCGCGCCTGTTCGGCGGCCACCTGGGCCTCGGCGGAGTCGACGTTGGTCTGCAGGTCCCGCGGATCGAGCCGGGCCAGCACTTGCCGGGCCGAGACTCGGTCGCCGACGTCGACTTTGCGCTCGATGATCTTGCCGCCGACACGAAACGACAGGTCAGCCTGCACGCGAGCCTGGACATCGCCGGTAAGCGTCACCGAGGCGGCGTATTCGGAAGGTATGGCCTGCTGCACGAAAACCCGTGGCAAGGCTTTTTCCTCGGGCTTCTTGTCACCGCACCCCGCCAACACCGCACACACGCCCAAGCCAACAATCAATTTGATTCCAGGACCAGCCATGCAGACTCCTTTGCGTTGTACGGACGTACCAGTGACGATACGACTGTGAGCTTAGAACAGGGTTCACCGAATGCACAGGAATCGGGCAGACTCGTCTGTGACATCCATGTACGAAGGGAATTCGCATGCTCACGACCCTGGCGGTGGCCAACTACCGGTCCATCAACAAACTGGTCATCCCGCTGGGCAGGCTGAACCTGATCACCGGGCCCAACGGCAGTGGCAAATCGAATCTGTATCGCGCCCTGCGCCTGCTGGCGGAGACGGCGCAGGGTGGCGTGGTCAATGCTCTGGCCCGTGAAGGTGGGCTGGGCTCGACCTTCTGGGCCGGCCCGGAAGAAATAAGCCGTCGCATGCGTAACGGCGAGGTACCTGTGCAGGGCATCGTGCGTCAGGGCAGCATGCGCCTGCGCCTCGGATTTGCCGGGGAAAATTTCAGCTATTCGATCGCCCTGGGCCTGCCGGAACCCAGTCGTTCGGCGTTTTCATTGGACCCTGAAATCAAGCGCGAATGCATCTGGGCCGGACCGGTGTACAGGCCTGCCAGCTTGCTGGTGGACCGCAACGGGCCAATGATCCGCGCCCGTGAAAGCCGTTCGTGGGACGTATTGGCCCAACACACCCCGACCTTCGATAGCCTGTTCGATCAGGTCGGCAGCCTGCGCGCTTCGCCGGAGGTCTTGCAGATGCGCGAGTTCATCCGTCGCTGGCGCTTCTACGACCACTTTCGCAGCGATGCCGACGCCCCGGTGCGCCAGCCGCAACTGGGCACTCGCACCCCGGTGTTGCACCACGACGGACGCGACCTGGCTGCAGCGCTGCAAACTATTCTGGAGATAGGCGACTACGAAGCCCTGCACGCCGCCATTGGCGATGCGTTTCCTGGCGCTCAACTGCACATCGACAAACTGCAGGGCGGGCGTTTCGCCATCGCCTTCCAGCAACACGGCCTGCTGCGACCGTTGTCGGCCGCCGAGCTGTCCGATGGAACCCTGCGCTACCTGCTGCTGGTAGCCGCCCTGCTCACGCCGCGCCCGCCCTCGCTGATGGTGCTCAACGAACCGGAAACCAGCCTGCACCCGGATCTGTTGCCGGCCTTGGCACGCTTGATCATCCGCGCTTCGGCCAATTGCCAGGTCTGGGTCGTGTCCCATGCCACACGCCTGATCGCCGCGCTGGAGCAGGATGAAAACTGCAATTGCATCGTGCTGGAAAAAGACTTGGGACAGACCGCAATCGTCGGACAGCGGATGCTGGATGAGCCGGCGTGGCATTGGCCTGAATAAGTAGTGACTGACAAACCGCCTTCGGGAGCAGGCTCGCTCCCACAGGATTTCCATATGACCACAGAACTGTGTCACTGAAGATCCATTGTGGGAGCGAGCTTGCTCGCGATGGCGATCGGAAGATTTACCTAAAAATCAGCGGCTCACCCCTGCCACTTGCCACCCTCGACAATCACGCTTTCAGGTTTGGTGTCATCGCTCAGTTCCTTGCGCACGTACTGGTCGTACAGCTTGAGCAAATATTTCTCTTCACCCAGCTTCGCCAGTTCCGCATTGACCCAGTCGCGCAGCTCGATATTGCCCTTCTTCACCGCCGGGGCAATCGGTGCTTCGGCACCCAGTTTCTGCTCCAGCACGCGATAGCCGGGGTTTTGCTTGGCCCAGCTGAACAGCACCAGATTGTCCTGGGCATACGCATCGCCTCGACCGTTGGCAAGTGCCTGCAAGGATTCGGAGTTTTTCTCGAACTTGAGCAGCTTCCAGTCCGGGTGATTACTGGTCAGCCAGATATCCGCCGTGGTGCCGGTGGTGACGATGGTGGTGCGGGTCGCCAGGTCATCTAGAGTTTTCACTTCGCTGGCTTGCGGCACCAGCGCCTGCACCGCCACTTTCAGGTTCGGATTGGTGAAATCCACCGCTTCCTTGCGCTCCGGGGTCACGGTCATGTTGGCCAGGATCAGGTCGACTTTGTCACTCTGCAGGAACGGAATACGGCTCGCCGGCTCGACTGCAACGAATTCGACCTTGTTTTCGTCGCCGAGCAAGTCCTTGGCGAAGCGACGACCGATGTCGGTGTCGAAGCCGACATAACGCCCCGCCTCATCGACGAAGCCAAACGGCGGCTTGTCGGTGAAGACCCCGACGATCAGCTTGTCCCGCGCCTTGATCTTTTCCAGATAGCTGGCCGGTGCGGTGCCTTGGCTGGCGGCATTGGGCTTGGGTGGCTCTTCGGTTTTGTTGCAGCCGGCGAGCAAGAGGCCAGCGAGCAGCGGCAATAGCAGCAGAGACGACTTGGCAGTTTTCATGACAGTTGCAGTTCCTTTGTTAGAGTCGATTGGGGTAGTGCGGCGACGTAGGAGAACTTCTCCAGGAACTGCTGCGCTCGTGCGGTTTGCGGGTTCGTAAAGAAAATCTCGGGAGGGTTCTGTTCAAGGATCCGCCCGGCATCCATGAACACGATGCGGTCAGCCACGGCGCGGGCGAAGGCCATTTCGTGGGTGACGATCAATAGCGTCATGCCTTCGCGGGCCAGGCCCTGGATGACTTCCAGCACTTCCTTGACCATTTCCGGGTCGAGGGCGGCGGTAACTTCATCGAACAGCATGACCTCAGGGTTCATGCACAGCGAGCGAACGATGGCGATGCGTTGTTGCTGACCGCCGGAGAGCTGGCGTGGGAAAGCATCGCGTTTGTCCAACAGGCCCACACGGGCCAACAAGGCTTCGGCCTGGGCGCGCGCTTCACCGCGGTCACGCTTTTGCACTTTGACAGGGCCGAGCAGCAGGTTATCGAGCACGCTCATGTGCGGGAACAGATGGTAGCTCTGGAACACCATGCCGATCCGTTGCCGTATCTCGCGCCAATCGGTGCCCTTGTCCAGCAACTCACGACCAGACAATTCAAGGCTGCCGCTGTGGGCCACTTCCAGCCCGTTGAGACACCGCAACAGGGTACTTTTGCCGCAACCGCTGGGGCCGAGAATGACGATCACTTCCCCGGCCTGCACTTGCAGGTCGATGCCGTCCAGTACTTGCTGTTCGCCGAAAAACTTGTTGAAACCCTTGAACTCGATCAATGCGCTCATGCTTGCGTCCAGCGCCGCTCCAGCACGCGGGAGGCGGCCGAGAGCGGGTAGCAGATGAAAAAGAAAAACAGGAACAATGCGCCGTAGATCAGCACCGATTCGTAGGTCCGCTCGATGATCTGCTGGCCGACCTTGATCACGTCCACCACGCCGATCAGCACCGCCAGGGAACTGGTCTTGATGATGCGCGTGTAGACGTTGATGGTCGGCGGCGTCATGCGCCTCAGGGCTTGCGGCAACAGCACGTAACCGTAGAGTTGCGCGCCGTTCAGGCCAATCGACAATCCCGCCTCACGCTGGCCGCGCGGCAATGAATGCAGCGCGCCGCGCACCACCTCGCCGACCTCGCTTGAACCCCACAGCGACAACACCAGGACCGCGCACCAGAAGCTCGGAATACTCAGGCCGAAAAAAATCGGCAGCCCGAAAAACAGCAGGTACAACCAGACCAGCACCGGGATCGCCCGGAACAGCTCCAGGTAGATCCGCAGAACAGCGTCCAGCCACTTCACGCCCAGCGTACGCAACACGCCGTAAAGCAAGCCGCCGACGGTGCTGAAGGCGATGCCCAGGAAAGAAATCGACAAGGTCTGCACGGCGCCTTTGCCCAGTTGCGGCAACGACACCCACAACAACTCAAGACCCGAACTGGCCATGCTGGAGCCTCCTTTCCAGACGGCTGAGCAACAGCGACAGTGGCAAGAACAACAGCACGCAAATCAGCGTCAGCACGGCGAGCATTTCGTAAGTCTTGTAGTAGAGCGCGATGTAGCTTTTGGTGGTGTAGAGAATCTCCGGCACCGCCACGGCCGAGACCACGGTGGTCTCCTTCAGCAGGAAAATGAAGTTGGCGAACAGCGACGGCAGGCTGAGAATCCCGGCCTGCGGCAGAATCACGTAGCGCAGCAATTGCCCGTGGGATAGGCCGATGGAACGACCGGATTCCAATTGCGCCTGCGGCACCGCGTCCACGCCCGCACGCAGTACTTCCGTGAGGTAGGCACCGCCCAGGAACGTCATGGTGATGATCGCTGCGGCAAACCCCGAAACCTTGATACCCAGCGCCGGCAACGCGAAATAGACGAAGAACAACTGGATCAGCAGCGGCGTATTGCGCGCCAACTCCACATACAGGCCGACCAGGCGTTGCAGGTAAGGCGTGCGCGACACAAGGATCGTCGCGTTCAACAGCGCCACCAGCAGCGAGGTGACGATGGCGACAAGGCCCACCTGCAGCGTCACGCCCACGGCCTTGAGAAACGCCGGGAGGGTGCTGAGGATAAAAGCGTAATCGAAGTTCATTGAACATCCTGGACGCCGCTCGATAAGCGGCGGTAGCGCGGTCCTTGGGCAGCGGGTAGCTGCTCGGCAAGCGCTGACTTTAAAGGTATAAGAATTGAAATTTAAATACCGTTAAAGCATATGGATATCACCCGAAAAACTATCCCTTGTCGATCAGGCGGTGTGAAACCGCCTTTGATCTTGTGGCGAGGGAGCTTGCTCCCGCTGGCCTGCGAAGCAGGCTCTGTTCTTGAGGTAGACCGCATCAGCCGCTTTTGCGACTGCTGCGCAGCCGAGCGGGAGCAAGCTCCCTCGCCACGGGTAAGCCGTGCCGCTACACGATATGTTGAGCACAAAAAAACGCCGACGCTGTATCAGCCGTCGGCGTTTGTAACTGCGTTAAGGTCTACCGCGCCGATCAGAACGCCGGCAGTACCGCGCCGCTGTATTTCTTCTCGATGAACGCCTTCACTTCCGGGCTGGTCAGCGCCTTGGCCAGTTTCTGGATGGCCGGGCTGTCCTTGTTGTCCGGACGGGCCACCAGGAAGTTCACGTAAGGCGAATCCGAACCCTCGATCACCAAGGCATCCTTGGCCGGGTTTAGACCTGCTTCCAGGGCGTAGTTGGTGTTGATCATGTCCAGGTCGACCTGATCCAGCACACGCGGCAGCATGGCCGATTCCAGTTCCTTGAACTTGAAGTTCTTCGGGTTCTCGGCGATGTCTTTCGGCGTTGCCAAGGCGTTTTTCGGGTCCTTGAGTTTGATCAGGCCAGCTTTCTGCAACAGGATCAGGGCACGACCGCTGTTACTGCCTTCGTTAGGGATGGCGATGGTCGCGCCGTCTTTCAGCTCAGCCAGGCTTTTTACTTTTTTCGAGTAGCCGCCAAACGGTTCGACGTGGACGCCGATTACCGTCACCAGGTTTGTGCCTTTGCCTTCGTTGAAGCTCTTGAGGTAAGGCAGGGTCTGGAAGTAGTTGGCGTCAAGGCGCTTCTGGTCAACCTGTACGTTGGGTTGGACGTAGTCGGTGAACACCTTGATTTCCAGGTCCACGCCTTCTTGGGCCAGGGCCGGCTTGATCAGCTCGAGGATTTCAGCGTGGGGTACCGGTGTGGCAGCCACGACCAGTTTTTCCGCCGCCTGGGCCAGGCCCGAGGTCAGGGCTGCCGCCAATGCGGTGAACAACAGAACCTTTTTCATGCAGTGTCCTTATCGAATATCACTGTCGTCATGGACGACGGCCAAATGTGGGCGTGCCAGCGAAGTGCTATCGCTGGCGTGATGCGGAAGATACCGATATTTTTTATGCCTTAACAATATCTTTTATTCAAGTTCATATTCATTTTACTCATATAAGAAACCGCTCTGTGGCGAGGGAGCTTGCTCCCGCTCGGTTGCGCAGCAATCGCAAAAATCGGGGTCCGCTACGCGGCCCAGCGGGAGCAAGCTCCCTCGCCACAAATGGATATCCTGATCTATAGCGTTTGGACCAGTCGATCGAGCAGCGCCTTGAGGGCGGTGCGCTCAGCTTGCGAGCCCTGTGCAATAACCTGCTCCACCTGCCGTTCGACCAGTTCCAGGGCTGAAAGCTGGGACGGCAAATTCAAATGCTCCGGCAAAATCTCATCGCCGGCACTCACCAGCAATGCAAAATGAATAACGTTCTCCAACTCGCGGGTGTTGCCCGGCCAGCTGTGGCGTTCAAGCTCCCGTTGCGCCGCTGCACTGATCAGCGGCACGGCCAGGCCAAGGCGCTGGCTGTAGATGCCCAGGAAGTATTCGGCCAGGGAAAGGATATCGCCCACCCTCTCGCGCAAGGCGGGTAACTCGAGCTGCCCCTCGCTCAGATAGTGATAAAGCCGGTCATGAAATTTTCCGGCGTCCACCGCTTGCGCCAGATCAATGCTGGTGGCCGCCACCAGGCGCACGTCCACCGGGCTCGGTTGTTGGGCGCCAACACGCGTGACCTCATGGTTTTCCAGCGCCGCCAGCAACTTGATCTGGATCGGCAGCGGCAGGTCTCCGATCTCATCCAGGTAGAGCGTGCCGCCGTTGGCCGAGCCGAACCACCCGGCCCGACTGCTGGCCGAACCGCTATAACTGCCGGCGGAATAACCGAACAATTCGGCGTCGGCGTAGGTCGGGCTGATAGCGCCGCAATTGACCGAAACAAACAGCCCACCGCGATTGCTCTCGCGATGGATATGCCGGGCCAGCAGCTCCTTGCCGGTGCCGGTTTCGCCGCGAATCAGCACCGAAATCGCCCGTGGCGCCAGTTGTTCCAATTCCTGGCGCAACTGCCGCGAACGCGGGTCGACGAACACCAGTGCCTTGGCACGGATGCTCAGGGGGCTTTTTTCCGAGTCGGGAAAGGTCAGCAAGGGCTGACCGAAGGTTTCATGCAGGCTCATGGCAGGCTCCCGCCCCAAACCGCCGGCGAGACGGAGGGCATTAAAATTCAGGCGCGACGCAGGGCGTGATGCTCCATGCGGTTTTGCAAACGATAGAGATAAGCGAAACCCTGCTCCCAGCGCTGGTGGCCGGACTTCACATTGATGTGCCCCGCCCCGGCCAGGATCCCGGCCTCGGCCCCCCAACTCCGCGCCAGCTCCATGGCGCGCGCGGCACTGACCGCCGCGTCGTTGTCGGAACTGACCACTTGGCTGGGAAACGGCAACAGGTCCGTGGGAATCGGCGCGAAGTTGCGTAGCGCCGGGGCACAAGCGGGCCGCTCGACATCCGCCGGCGCCACCAGCAACGCGCCACGCACCTGCCGCAGGAATGGCACCGGCGCGGTGGCGGCCCAATGGGCCACGGTGATGCAACCCAGGCTATGGGCGATCAGGATCACTGGCGTGCTGTCGCTGGCGATGGCTTCGGCCAGCGCGGCGACCCAATCTTCACGCCGTGGCGTCAGCCAGTCAGCCTGCTCGACCCGGGCACTGTTGGGCAGACTGTTCTGCCAGTGGGTTTGCCAATGATTTTCCGGCGATCCTTGCCAGCCCGGCACAATCAGGTAGCGAATCGATTCGTTGCGCATGGGTGCTCTCCTGCGTGTCTGTTCCCGGACGAGTATAAGGAGGAGAGTTATATTATTTAAGGAATAAGAAGCTATTTGGTAATACTAAAATCGAATAAAACGATTATCTCAGTGGGAGCGAGCCTGCTCGCGAATAGGACCATCAATCAACATAGATGCGGCATACTGCCGCTTTCGCGAGCAGGCTCGCTCCCACAGTTCGCCACAGTTTTTTTTACCGCGAGTCACTCGCTCCGTCCCTTGCGCAACAGCACGTCGAGTTGATCCACCACCAACGCCCAGTCGGCATCTTCAAGGATTTCGTCGTGCAGCAACTGCCGCTGGCCCTCGCTCCAGAAGAACGCATCGGACAGGTGCAGCTCGGGCTTGAGCGGCGAGTGGCTGGCGATGAACTGATCGATGCTGACGGCGTCGTCGGGCAGACCGAGTTGTTTGAATAACGCGGGCAGCGTATGGACTGGGGATTCCATGCGGGACTCCTGAGCATGAACGGATGGCTGGCTGATGTTCCTCAGTCTAGACCCTCCTACTCCACCAGCCTCAACTCCCCATCGCAATACACCACCTCACGCCCCAACCATCCCACGTCTACTTGAGGCAGTACCGCCGAAGGTTTGCGCAGTTCACGCAACAACGTCGAGCCATGGGACAGGCGGCCGCCCATGCGTGCGATCACGGCGCGGGCGCCTTGATAGTGAGCATGGCGGCCTGGGTCCAGGGTGTCTTCCAGCAGGATGTCCTCGCCGAGGATGCCCTGGGCCTGGCCCGGGTAGATCAGGAATCCGCTCGCCTGCTCGGTGCCTTCGCGGCCGTCCTGCCAGAAGCTGCCGTCGCGGCTGCGGATGTCCCGGTGCGGCGCGAACCAATGCTCGCGGTCGGCGCTCGGCATGGCGTGGTGCAGGCGGAAAAAGATCCGCATCAGGTTGTCGCGATACCATTCGCGCACCTGCAGATAGTAACCGCGCAGCCCTGGCAGGCCGGCGCCATGGGCCAGGCGAATCGCCAACGGCCATTGCGGGAAGGGTTGCAATGGCAGCTCGGTCGGCGCCGGGCGCGGCGTTGCCGGATCGGTTTCCCAAGGCAAGCGATGAGGGCTGTGTTCGAGATTGTCATAGGCGGTCGGCGGTCGTCCCAGCCAGTCGCCGCCACTGCTGGCCAAGGCGCTGGCGATGCACAGGTTGCCCTGCACCACGAATACGTAGAAGCGGGTAAACCAGTCGGCCAGTTGCTGGCCGCCAGCGCCTTGTCCGGTCAGTTCGTGCAGCTCTCGGTCGAAACGGCGCAAACCGTTTTCCAAGGTAAGCAGATGCCCGCGAGCGATACGCTGCATGCGCAAAAACAACGGCAGCGACCGCAGCAGGCGCAGCGGCCGCCAAGGCAAGTGCGGCGTTGCCCCACCGACCTCGCCGGCATAGCTGCTGGCGCTGACGCCCCAGTCGGCCAGCCGGGCGAGAAACAGGTCGTTGTTGATATACGAGGCGCCGCCAAACACCGCGGTGAAAGGCTCGTTGTCCTGCAAAATCCGTGAATCCCAACGCGCCATGATCGCCGGAATGCTTGCCGCCGCGCGACGCTGGGCGTACTCCACCAGAACGCTGGGCTGTGGCGGCAGGATCTCGGCGATGTTGGCGGCGGTCAGGTGACGGCGCCAGCCATAGTCGCTGATCGGCCGGTATTGCAGCAACCAGAGTTGCGTGCCGTCCCAGGCCCATTCGACATCACCGGGCACGTAGTGGAAGACCCGCAGCACGCCCTGGAGAAACTGCCACAGCGCTTCGGCGGTCAGGCCATGGGCCGGCGTGAATGTACCACTGTTCCAAGACTCGCCGAGACGGGAAATGATCGCTCGCTCAGGGCTCACCTTGCCATCGGCCAACGACTCCAGATGGCCTTCGACCCATTCCAGCTCAACCGAAAGGTGACGCACAAAGGCGATCCCGGACAGTCGTGGCGTGATGAAACGCTGCACCACCACTTCCTCGACACCCGCCGCGCTCAGCTCGGCAATGCGTGTCGGCACATTGTGTGTCGGCTCACGCAAGTAGGTGGTGCTCAAGCCCGCATTGGCCGCATCGGCCTGATCCTCCCCGTAACTGGAGGAACGCACGGCCCAGGCAGCATCCGGCTGGCTGCTCAAAAATCCTGGCAAGCGTGGATCATGACAATCGTTGAGTGACAGTGCCGCTGGCACCGGCTGCCCGGCCAGCTCCGCCAGGCGCAAGCGGCCGCCTTTGGTGTGCGCGACAAACCCGCGCTCGCCGGACTCCAGCCAGGCGGCGAATTCAGCCGGTGAGTCGATCCACGGGTAGTGGCCCCAACCGGGCTTCAAGCTGATGGTCAAGTCGGCGCGGGCGAGAATGGCTGACCATGCCGCTGCCTGGGCGATGCCGAGCATCTTGTCCTGATCGCCCCAGACCAGTTCGACCGGGTCGCTGATCCACTCCAGCAACGGCAACGCGGTGTCGGCGCGCACCAGATCCCAATGCGGCACAAAGGCCCGGCAGCGGGCATAGCCGGCGCCCATGCGCTGGTACTGCGCGGGCGTCCATTGCTGGCGGGAGAACTTGTGGGCGAACAGCCTTGGCTTGTTCGCCAGCAGCCAGTGAATGGTCTTGCGAATCGGCAGCGGCGACATCAGCGCCGGCAATCGTCGCTGCCACAAGAACGCACCCACCGGCGCCAGCAAAACGCTGCGGCAAAAGTGTCCGGGCCGGCGTTGCAAGGCGTGCAGCACCAGCAAGGCGTTCACCCCGACCGCCATGATCGCGCTGCCCTTTACCGTTGCCGCGAGCAACGCCTGTGCGTAGGCCGCCAAGTCTTCACAAGGAGCCTGAGGGTTGTCGCCGAAACCGGGCAGCTCCAGCGGCACCACGTCGTAGCGTTTGAAGTGCGGCAACGCGTCGTCCCACCAATCGGCAGCGCTACCGTTGCCGGCCAGCAGGTACATCCTCGGCTTGCTCATGGACAGTCCTCAGGCCAGGTCGCGCAGGGCAGCGTCGAGTGTGGAGTAACGGAACGTATAACCGGCCTGAACGAGACGATCGGGCACCACGCGCTGGCCGTCAAAAAACAGCTGGGCCATCTCGCCAGCCAGGGCGCGCACCGGCGCGGCCGGGATGTGGAACCACACAGGGCGTTTGAGCGCCTTGCCGACACGTTCGGCGAACAGCGCCTGACTGACCGTTTCCGGCGCTACCAGGTTGTAGGTGCCGCTCAGGCTTTCGTCCTCGAAGGCACGGGCGATCACCTGGATCACGTCGTCGCGGTGCACCCAACTCATGATTTGCCGACCATCGCCCATCCGCCCACCGAACCCCAGGCGAAACGGAATCAGCAACGGCAGCAACGCACCGCCCGGACCGAACACCACGCCCAGGCGCATCACCACCTGTCGCACGCCCAACTCGGTTGCGGGCCGCGCAGAGGCTTCCCAACGCGAACAGAGTTCGGCCATGAAACCATCGCCCTGGCTGGCGCTTTCATCGAGGCTTTCGCTGGCGTCGCGCACGCCATAAAAACCGATGGCCGACGCTTGAATCCACAACGCCGGTTTGTGCCGGGCGTTCTTCAACCATGTCATCAAGGCTTCGGTGGTATCGACCCGGCTGGCGATGAGTTGCGCCTGGCGCCTCGGGCTCCAGCGCGGCCCGGCCACCGGGGCGCCCGCCAGGTTGATCAGTACATCGAAGGTTTCGTCATGGCCCAGCTTGCCCAGCGAACGCACGCAGCGGGCGCGGCCGTCAAACAGATAGGCCGCCCTCAATGGATCGCGGGCCAACACGGTGACCGTGTGCCCGGCATCGAGCAACTGATTGACCAGGGTCTCGCCGATAAACCCGGTGCCTCCCGTGACCAGCACGCGCTTGTAGGCACCACCGGCAAACGGGTTGCCCGGCTTGCCCTGGCGCTGCATGCGCAAGGCGGCCAAGCCGTCGCGAATGCCCGAGGCGGTGACGCCGATGGCAAACAACGTCAGCAGCCAGCCGCGCCAGCCCAGGTCGATCGTGCTCAGGCCGGTCGGCAGGCTCGCCCACTGCGCCAGTTGCACGCCATACAGCGCGAAGAAGGCCCCACCGTTGACCGCCAGCACGGTGTGCATGATGCGCTCGATGGGCGGCAGTTTGCGGCTACGGTCCTCGACCACGAAATCCCACAGCGTCAGGCCGATCTCCAGGGCGAACAGCAGCGCGATGACGATCGCCCATGTCCCTTCGAAGGCCAGATGCGCAATACCCAGGAACAGGATCCCGTAGAAACACGAGCGCAGGGAGTGGATGGAGAGTTCCAGCCGCGCACTGTGGCGATAGGGCAAGGCAACGGTGAGTTCATGGTGATACAGGGTATCCAGCGCACCGAGGATGGCCTGGGCAATCAGCAGGGCAATGGCCCAGTCCAGCGGCGAAAAATCAGGCATGGTTCGACTCACTCGATGTGTTGTCGGTCAGGGCGGTGCGGCGATCATGGCGATAAAGCCAGAACAGCGGCGGCAGTAAAACAAGTAATGCAAAGCTGTCGAACCACAGGTGCGACCAGACCCGCGCCTGGGCGGAAACCAGCATGTCCTGAGGCGCCCAGAGCAGAATGCCGACGATCAGCCAGCCCCAGGGCATGGCAGTTTTCAGGCGATCGCCGAGATGGACCAGGGCGAGCATGTACAACGCATAGCTTTGCAACGTGGCGCCGAACAGCGCCAGCCACCAGACTTGTTGCGTGCGGACGGTAACCGGCACGATGTCCGCCCCCCAGAACGCCTGCTCGATGGTGTTCAGGTAATCATCGAGCAAGCCGGAGTGACCGGCCCAGGTCAGCGTAAGACCGGCGAGCAGATGCATCAGGGCCGCAGCGTACAGCCAAACGACCAGGGCTTTGCGAAGGGGGCTGGGAGGGACTGGCATTCGGTGTCCTGAAGGCTTGCTTGGAGGCGGCAAGTCTAATGGAAAAGGAAGGGGCTTTACTTGGCTAACAAGCCGGGCAGCGATAAATAAAATCCACTGCCTGGAGTCAGTTGGCGGGGAGATGGATCGGCTGGAATTCAAGCGTCAGGTTGAAAGGCCTGTGGTGAATTGAAGACCGCCTTCGCGAGCAGGCTCGCTCCCACATTGGACCTGTGCTGGCTGAAATATCCGCGACAACGTCAACCGCCCTGTGGGAGCGAGCCTGCTCGCGAAGGCGTCAGCCCAGACAACCCGTAACCCAGCAGGAAGTATTATCCAATCAACGCTGCATCCCCCAACGCTTCACCGTCACCCGTTCCAGGCTGTCGAATACCAGGTTCTCTACCAGCAGCCCGATGAGGATCACCACCGCCAGCCCGGCAAAGACCTTGTCGGTGTACAGCTCGTTGCGGTTCTGGAAGATGTACCAGCCCAGGCCGCCCTTGCCGCTGGTGGCGCCGAATACCAGTTCGGCGGCGATCAGCGTGCGCCAGGCGAAGGCCCAGCCGATTTTCAGCCCGGCGAGGATCGACGGCAGCGCCGCCGGAATCAGGATGAACAGCACAAAGCGCAGGCCCTTGAGCCCGTAGTTGCGCCCGGCCATGCGCAGCGTTTCCGACACGCCGAGAAACCCCGCATACATGTTCAATGCCAGCGCCCACAGCACCGAATGCACCAATACAAAAATCAGGCTGTTCTGCCCCAAGCCGAACCACAACAGCGCCAACGGCAACAGCGCGATGGCCGGCAACGGGTTGAACATCGACGTCAGGGTGCTGAGCAGGTCACGCCCCAACTGCGTCGACACCGCCAGGGTGGTCAAGCCAAACGCCAGGACGATGCCGAGCAAATAACCCTTGAGCAGCACCACCAGGGAAATCCACACCTTGCCCAGCAACTCGCCACTGAGCAAACCGTCATACAGCGCGCTGGCAGTCTGCAAAAAGCTCGGCAGCAACAGGTCGTTGTTCTGGTAACGCGCCACGCCCTCCCATACCAGCGCCAGCACCAACAGGATCAAACATTTACGCAACCACCCCTGCTGCCAAAGGCGCTGGCCCAGGGGCAATTCCCGCTCCAGTGGCACGTGGGTCAGCGGTTGCAGATCGACTTCGTATTCTTCGCGCGCAGGCGATAACTGGCTCATGAAAGGCTCCCCTCAGTACGCGATACGAATGTCGGCAAAACCCAGCTCGCGTTCAGCGTCCGGCGACTGGCCTTGTTCGAACAGCAGCGAATGAATCCGCCGCGCCGTGTGCTGGAACCCGACGCCGCCAAGGCTGTGCAGATCATATTGATGGCTGTGGATTTCCGCCCGGACCCGCCCCGGATGCGGTGACAGCAGCAGGATGCGATTGCCCACCACCAGCGCTTCTTCGATGGAATGGGTAACGAACAACAGCGTGAAGCGCACCTCCTCCCAGAGCAGCAGCAATTCCTCCTGCATCTTGCGGCGGGTCAGCGCATCCAGCGCCGCAAACGGCTCGTCCATCAGCAGGATCTTCGGTTGCATCGCCAGCGCCCGGGCAATCGCGACGCGTGCCTTCATCCCACCAGACAAGGTATGCGGATAAGCATCGGCAAACGCTGCCAGCCCGACTTTATCGAGGTAGTGCAGCGCCCGCTCCTCGGCCTCGCGACGTTTGAGCGTGCCCGACGCCAGCAGCGCGAACATCACGTTCTGCTTAACGGTTTTCCACGGCGGCAGCTGATCGAACTCCTGGAACACCACAATCCGGTCCGGCCCCGGCGCGTTGACGGCTTGGCCTTGCAGGCGGATCTCGCCTTCGCACGGCGATATGAAACCACCAATGGCCTTGAGCAACGTGGACTTGCCGCATCCGGACGGGCCGAGCAGTACAAAGCGGTCTGCCGGATCCACCTCGAAACTCACTTGATGGGTGGCGCGGACTACACGCTGCGGGGTGCGGTATTCCAGGCTGACATTATCCACCGACAACAGTGCGGTGTCGGTGCGGGTGGCGTTGCTGGCCGCGTGGCCTGGCAATGGCGCGTTCATGACAATCAGCTCCCTTGCAGCGGTTTGGCGTCCTGGAAGAAGTAGTCTTCCCAGGAGGCCGGTTTGTTCTTGATGGCGCCGACGCGGTAGAGGAATTCGGCGAGCGGGTAGGTGTTTTTTGGCGTGACGGTAAATTCGATCTGCGGGTTTTCGATGATCGTCAACAGAGTCGCCCGGTCGATCTTGGCCTTGGTCACCCGCAAGTAGGTGTCCGCCGCCGCGCCTTTGTCTTTCTGGGCGAACTCGGCCGCTTCGGTCAGCGCCTCGACGAAAGCCTTGTAGGTCTTCGGGTTTTCATCGCGGAATTTCTCGGTGGCGAACAGCACCGTGGGCGAATTCGGCCCGAGCACGTCATAGGAGTTGAGCACCACATGAACGTTGGGGTTTTGCAGGGCCTGGTCCTGGAACGGCGGGTTGGAAAAGTGCCCGGTCAACTCGGTGCCGCCGGCAATCAACGCGGCCGTGGCGTCCGGGTGCGGGACGGCCAGGGTGTACTTGTCGAGGCGATTGAACTCCTTGTCGCCCCACTGCTTCGCGGCGGCGTACTGCAGGAAACGTGACTGCACCGACACGCCCACCGCCGGCACCGCGATGCGGTCCTTCTCGGTGAAGTCGGCGATGGTCTTGACGTTCGGGTTGTTGCTCAACAGGTAATAGGGAAAGTTGCCGAGGGAGGCCACGGCCTTGACGTTCTGCTTGCCACGGGTGCGGTCCCAGACCGTCAGCAACGGCCCGACACCCGCCCCGGCAATATCGATGGAGCCCGACAGCAACGCATCGTTGACCGCCGCACCGCCGGACAGCTGGGTCCAGTCGACCTTGATGTCGATGCCCTCCTCCTTGCCGTATTTCTCGATCAATTGCTGGTCGCGGACCACGTTCAGCAGCAGGTAGACGATGCCGAACTGCTCGGCGATGCGAATCTCGCCCTCGGCCTGGGCGCTGGCCGGCGCGACCAGGCTGCCGGCCAGCAAGCTGAACCCCAGGCCGATAGCCGCAGCCAGCGGTGCAAAAGCGATGCGTTTGGACATGGTGTTTCTCCGGGCTCTTTGCGCACTGCGCAGCCGATCAGAAAGGGGCGTCGCCCTGGATAGTGGTGCGATACAGCTTGCGGCGCAGATGGCCAGGGCAACCGGCGGCGAGGTGGATCAGCGAGCGGTTGTCCCAGAACACCAGGTCGTGGGGCTGCCATTGATGGCGATAGATGTTCTGGGGCAGCACGCTGTGGGCATACAGCTCGGCCAGGATGGCTTTGCTTTCATCCTCCGGCAGGCCGACGATGCGGGTGGTAAAGCCTTCGCTGACGAACAGCGCCTGGCGCCCGGTTTCCGGGTGGGTGCGGACGATCGGATGCACGACTTCGGCGACCTGGGCCAACTGTTCAGGCGTCAGCGTCGGGCGCCAGTTGCCTTCGAATTTGGTCTCGCTGTAACGCGCGGTGTAGGAATGCGCCGCCGAACGGCCCTCGATCGCTTTACGCAGTGTTTCGGGCAAACCGTCCCAGGCCTTGTGCATGTCGGCGAACAGCGTGTCGCCGCCCTCGCTCGGCAGCTCCTGGGCGTGGAGCATCGAGCCGAGGCTCGGCAGTTCCTTATAGGAAAGGTCCGAATGCCAGAACTTGCCGGCGTCCCCCAGACCGATGGACTGGCCGTTCTCGATGATGTTGGAGACGATGAGAATTTCCGGATGCCCGGCCAGCAGAAATTGCTTGAGCACATGGATTTGCAGCACGCCAAAACGGCGGCTGAAAGCGATGTGCTGCTCGGGTGTGATGCGCTGTTCGCGGAACACCACGACGTGATAGTCCAGGTGCGCGCGGTGGATGCGCGCGAAATCCTGATGGTTGATCGGCCGCGACAGGTCCAGCCCGACGATCTCGGCACCTACGGCACCGCTGAATGGGCGTACTTCGAATGATTGCGGCGCGATGTTCGCGGCATTTGAGTCTGGAGAAAAAGAGACGGCTGGCATACATCACTCCCACGCACGGCGCGCTTGAATGGGCGCGCAGTCGATCAAAAACTCACGGGGTCACCGTGTCGGTTTGTGTCGTGCGGCGCGCCGATTGGTCGGCAGGTACGCAGGGGGATGACTTTAAGGGTATAAGAAGGTTAATTTAAATACTTAAAATGCATAACCATATGGCAGAAGCTGTGGGAGCAACACGGCCGTGTGGCGAGGGAGCTTGCTCCCGCTGGCCTGCGAAGCAGGCCCCGGCATTCTTTCAGGCTGACCGTCTTGCCTGGTTTTGCGACTGCTTCGCAGCCGAGCGGGAGCAAGCTCCCTCGCCACAAACGCTACGAGCACTGAGTCCAGGGCTTACCGCTCATGCAACGCCTCGGCCCGGGCCTTGATGATGGGCTTGAGCAGGTAGCTCAGCACGGTCTTCTTGCCGGTGATGATATCCACCGACGCCACCATCCCGGGGATGATCAGCAAGGGCTTTTCAGGCGTGCCCAGGTGGCTGCGTTCGGTGCGCAACTTGATGATGTAGTAGGTGGTTTTCTTGTCTTCATCAGTGATGGTGTCGGCGCCGATCTGTTCCAGCTTGGCTTTCATCCCACCGTAGATGGTGTAGTCGTAGGCGGTGAATTTCACCGTGGCGTCCTGGCCGGGGTGCAGGAAGGCGATGTCCTGGGGACGGATCTTCGCCTCCACCAGAATGGTGTCGTCCAGCGGCACGATTTCCACCAGGTCGCTACCGGGCTGGATTACGCCGCCGATAGTGTTGACCAGCAGTTTGTTGACAATGCCGCGTACCGGCGACGTCACCAGGGTACGGCTCACCCGATCTTCCAGGGCCTTGCCGGTGGCTTGGGCCTTGTTCAGGTCGGTGCGCGCCTCATTGAGTTGGGTCAGTGCCTCGCTGCGGAACTTGCCGCGGGTCTCGTCGATCTTGCGCTGCACCTCCTTGATCGCCGACTCGGCGCGGGGGATCGCCAGCGTCGTCGCGTCCAGTTGCCCACGGGTCTCGACCTCGGCGCGCTTGAGCCGCAGCACTTCCACCGGCGATACCGCGCCCTGGGCCACCAGCGGCTCGGACATGTTGATTTCCTGGCGTTGCAGCGCCAGGCCGGAGCGGTATTGGGACTGCTTGGAGACGAACTCGCGCAACTCCTGCTGCCGCTGGATCAACTGCTCCTGCAAGCCGCCGATTTCATCGTGCAACTGCTGGCGGCGGCTGATGTACAGCGATTCTTCGCTGGCAGCCTGGCCCGGTACGGCCTTGAGTACATCAGCCGGGAAATTCAGCGGTCGGTCATCGACCTCGGCACTCAGGCGCTCGACCCGCAACAGCATGGACAGGCGATCCGCCTCGGTTTCGCCGACGTTGGAGACAAAGCGCGTGTCGTCCAGGCGAATCAACGACGCACCGGCGTCGACGATCTGCCCTTCCTTTACGAACAGCTCGGCGACGATACCGCCTTCCAGGTTCTGGATTTTCTGGATCTTGGACGAAGGAATCGCCTTGCCGTCGCCCTTGGTCACTTCGTCGATCTCGGCGAAGTTGGCCCACAGCCCCAGGAACACAAAAAAACCGATGATGCCCCAGATCGTCAGACGCACCACGCGGGGGGCGTCTTCGATCAGCGCCTTGTTGACTTCGGGCAGCGGTTGGCCATGCAGCGAGTCGGAACCTTTGAAGTAACGGCCAACAGCACCCTTGAAACCGGATTTAAGCAACACTGATCTGCCCCTTCTTCAACGCTTCCATGACGGCGGCTTTCGGGCCGTCGGCGAGAATCTGTCCACGGTCGATCACCAGCAGGCGGTCCACCAGCGACAGCAAGGATGCCCGGTGCGTCACCAGCAACACGGTCTTGTTTTCCACCACGGCGGCGAGGCGTTGTTTCAAGCGCTCTTCACCGGTGTTGTCCATCGCGCTGGTAGGTTCGTCCAGGAGCAGGATCGGCGGATTGAGCAGCAACGCGCGAGCCAGGGCGACGTTCTGGCGCTGGCCGCCGGACAGGTTCTGCCCGCGCTCACCGACTTGCAGTTCATAGCCTTGCGGATGCAAGCGGGCGAACTCGTGTACGCCTGCCAGCTCCGCGGCCTGAAGCACCAATTCATCCTCGACGTAGCGGGCACCTGAAGTGAGGTTGTCGCGCAGGGTTCCGGACAGCAGCTGGATATCCTGGGGCACGTAGCCGATGTTGTAGCGCAGCTCGCTGACGTCGATCTGGCGGATGTCCACGCCGTCCACCAGCAACGCGCCGTCATCCGGCTGGTAAAGCCCCACCAGCAATTTTGCCAGGGAGCTTTTGCCCGAGCCGCTGCGGCCGATGATGCCGATTTTTTCGCCCGGCTTGATCACCAGGTTGATGTTCTTCAGCGCGGCATTCTGCTGGTTCGGATAGGTAAAATTCAATTGCCGACATTCAATGGCGCCCTGCAACACCTTGCGGCTGAGCGGGCGCTCGTCAAAATTGCGCTCCTGGGGCAGCTCCATCATCTGGTCGACGGAAGTCATCGTCACCCGCGCTTGCTGGTAGCGGGTCAGCAGGCCCGACAACGAGGCCAATGGGCTCAGTGCGCGGCCGCTGAGCATGTAGCAGGCGATCAGCCCACCCATGCTCAGGTTGCCGGCGATGATCTGGTAGACGCCGAAGACGATCATGATCACCCCGGCCAGTTGCTGGATCAGCAAGGTGATGTTCATCGCCAGGCCGGACAGCATCTTCACGCGCAGCTCGAGGCGGCTAAGGGTGCCGATGGTCTGTTCCCATTGGTACTGCCGTTCACTTTCGGCGTTGTTGACCTTCACCGCATCCAGGCCGGCCAGGGTTTCGATCAGGCTGGACTGGCGCTCGGCGCCCAGGGCCATGGTTTTTTCCATGGTCGCTACCAATGGCTTCTGCAAGGCGTAGCCAATCAGCAAGGCGATCGGGAACGCCAGCACCGGGATCCACACCAGGTGCCCGCCCAGGATCGCGATGACCATGAAGATCAACAGCGTGAACGGCAAGTCGATCAGGCTGGTCAGGGTCAGCGAGGCGAGGAAGTCCCGCAGGCTCTGGAACTCGTGGATGTTCTGGGCAAAGCTGCCGACCCGCGCCGGACGATATTTCATCGCCATGCCGACGATGCGCTCGAACAGCGTCGCCGAAATGATCAGGTCGGTTTTCTTGCCTGCCAGATCCAGGCACAGGCTGCGCAGCATCTTCAGGATCAAGTCGAAAATGTAGGCGCCGGTAATGCCGACCGCCAGTACCCACAGGGTTGATTCGGCCTGGTTCGGCACCACGCGGTCGTAGACGTTCATCACGAACAGCGGCGCGGCCATGGCGATGATATTGATCAGCAGGCTGGCCGCGATGGCATCGGCGTACAACCAGCGGGAGCGTTTGAGAGTGTCGCGAAACCAGGAACGCGCCCGTGGGATCAGCGTGCCGTGGTTGACGTCAAATTTATGCTGCGGCTGGGCGAAGAAAACCTTGCCACTGTAGTCATCGGCCAGCAGCTCGCGGCTGACGGTGACCTCTCCGCCATCGCTTTCGCTAAGCAGCAAGCGCGCCTGGTCGTCACCGGCCCAGCCCAGCAGCACGGCGCTGCGGCCTTCTTTGAGCAGCAGCAGAGCCGGCATGGCGATGGCCGGGATCTGTTCAAGCTTGCGTTGCAACACCCGGCCTTGCAGACCGGCACGGGCCGCCGCGCGCGACAATAAGTCGACGCTCAAGCGTTGCTTGGGCAGCGGCAGGCCGGTGGTCAGCATCGCCGCGCTGGCAGGTTTCTGGTGCAGCATGCAGAGCGCCAGCAAACCATCCAGCAGCGGGTCATCGTGCAGCGTGCGCGGGTCGTGAACTAGTTCGACTGGACTGACTTCTGATTCCACGCTCGGCACTCTTTCGCTGAAAAACGGATGGATGGCTTAATTCATCCCAGGCAACTGGGCCTTGGGTTTCACGTCGTTCTGCACAACGGATGCCAACGGCGCGACCACGCCTTGGCTTTTCAGCAACTGGCCCATGGTCGCCTTGATCCGGTACTGGCTGAACAGCTGCACGTTCTTGATTTCCGCCAGACGGCGGGAGGCGCTGAACAGCTCGTTTTCGCTGTCGAGCAAGTCGAGCAGGGTCCGCTCGCCGAGACTGAATTGCTTCTGGTAGGCGGTGCGCACGTTGGCACTGCGATCCACGTATTGCTGGGCGATGGGCACCTGGGCGTTGGCGTTGTTCAGGGCGTTCCAGGCCAGGCCCAGCTCTTCATTCAACTGGCGCAGCGCGTTGTTGCGGATATCCAGCGCCTGGTTGGACAGGTAGGACTTGGATTCCAGGTCGGCCTTGTTGCTACCACCGGCGTACAGGTTGAAGCGCATGCGCAACATGGCCTGCCATTCGTTGTTGTGGCCGTTCTGGCCGTCCAAGTCGTTGTCGGCGGTGCGGCCCAGTTCCGCGTCGAAGCGAGGGTAGAAGCTCGACTTGGCGGCCTCGTACTGCTTCTCGGCGGCGGCGATGTCGGCTTCGGCCGAGCGCAGCACCGGGCTGTTTTCCAGCATCTGGGCACGGGCTTCGGTCAGGTTGGCCGGTAGCAACGCCAGAAAGTCGGCGGGGCGCTCCAGTTGGTCAGGCAATTGTCCGACGGCGCTGAGGTAGTTGGTCTCGGCATCGGCCAGGTTGGTCTGCTCGGTGATCAGGTTGTTGCGGGCCTGGGCCATGCGCGCCTCGGCCTGGTCCAGGTCGGCGCCGCTGCCTACCCCCCGGGACGTGCGCAACTTGATTTGATCGAAGATGCGCTCGTGACTCTTGAGGTTTTCCTCGGCCAGGCGCACGAACTCACGACGGGTCAGTACGTCCAGGTACACCTGGGCGACGGTCAGCCCGGTACGCTCGGAGGCATCGAGCAAGGAATAGGCGCGGGCACTGACGTTGGCTTGTTGACGCCCGACTTCGCTGGACGTCGCAAAACCGTCAAAAACCATTTGCGACAGACGCAGGCTCGATTCGCTGCGGTTCAGGGTTTCCCAATGATTATTACTGCCCGAACGGGTCGTCACGCTGTCGGTGCCTTCACGGCCGTAACCGGCTGCAAGGTCCACTCTAGGCAGGTAGCCGCCCTTGGCCGCCTTCAACTGATAGTCCGCCGCCAGGCGGCTGTTCACGCCTGCCTGAATTTCCGGATGAACATCCAATGCTTGTTGCATGGCCTGCGGCAAGGTTTGTGCTTGTACGAAACTGGCGGCCAGGGCGAAGGGTAAAGCCTTGAACAGGGGCGAACGCATGATTGGAAAATTCCCGAAACTCTTGTCTTGAATCACAGCGAAACGTGTCGCTGCATCGGATGATGGCAACCGGAATGACCGTATGTCGGAAAGTTCAGAACAGGGGCAGGAACACGCACCGAAAGAACAGGTCGCCGCTTAAATATCAATGTGACATTACAGGGGCGATTGTTTAGGATGGCCAGCATAAGGTCAATAGTTTGGCAGAAACAAAATAAGCCGAACTAGCTGTCAAAATATCGTCATATTTCCAGCGTCAAAACATTATCCCTTTGTGCGCATGAACGTCCAGACCGCTATGGCCAACGAGGCTGTCGGGTCCATGGAAGTCTACTGAACGTGGTACCCGGAGAGTCTTCAATGAGCAGTGTTATTGCCGTTGTCAAAAGCATTGTTGGTCAGGTTTTCGTCGTTTCCCCCGAGGGCATTCGGCGCGTACTCATTGAAGGCGATCGCCTTAACGTAGGCGACCAGTTGGACACCGGCCCTGCCGGCGCCGTCACGTTGGAACTGGCTGACGGCCGCACGCTCGACCTGGGCCGCGATACCCAGTGGAGCGCCAGCGCGCCGGACTCTTCCACCGACCTCGAACAGGCCACTGCCCAAGCCGCGCCTTCAGTAGAAGAGCTGCAGCAAGCCATCGCCGCCGGTGTCGACCCGACCACCGCCCTGGAAGCCACCGCGGCCGGCGCCACCGCTGCCGGTACAGGCGGAGCCGTGGGCGGCGGTCATAGCTTCGTCGTGCTGGATGCCACGGCCGGCAGCGTCGACCCTACCATCGGCTTCCCGACCGAAGGCCTCGCTGCGGCCGCGGCAACCGATGACAACATCCTGGGTGGTGACGACAACGCCGATACCACCGCCAACGCCGTGCTCAATGCGACGATGACCTTGAGCGCCACCCCGACCCTGACCGAGGCCGGGGGCGTGCTGGTCTACACTGCGACCGTGACCCAGGCGCCGCAAACCAACCTGACCGTAACCCTGTCCAACGGCGCGGTGATCGTGATCCCGGCCGGGCAGCTGACCGGTAGCGTCAACGTGCCCCTGGCACCGAACGACACGGTCTACAACGACCCCAGCCAAGTCAGCGTGACCGTCACCGGCACCACTGGCGGCACCGGCATCGCCGTGACCCTGCCGACCACGCCAGCCGTGACGCAGATCACCGACACCGTCGACACCACCACCGTCACCCTGAGCGCCGGCAATACTGTCACCGAAGGCGGCCAGATCACCTACACCGCGACGCTGACCAACCCGGCCCAGACGCCGGTGACCGTGACATTGAGCAATGGCTCGGTCATCACGATTGCCGCTGGCCAGACCACCGGTACCGTGGCTGTCGATACTCCGGCTAACGACGCCTATAACAACGGCAGCACCGTCAGCACTACGATTACCGGCGCTACTGGCGGTAACTTCGAAAATCTGGTGCCGAGCACCACGCCTGCGGTTACTACGATCGCTGATTCGGCTGACGCCACTGGCCTGACGCTTAGCGCCAGCGAAACCATCACCGAAGGCGGCCAGATCACCTACACCGCCACGTTGACCAATCCGGCCCAGACGCCGGTGACCGTGACGCTGAGCAATGGCTCGGTGATCACTATCGCCGCCGGCCAGACCACCGGTACCGTGGCGGTCAATACCCCGGCTAACGACGTCTACAACAATGGCAGCACTGTCAGTACTACGATTACTGGCGCAACCGGCGGTAACTTCGAGAATCTGGTGCCCAGCCCTACGCCTGCGGTCACCACGATTTCTGACTCGGCTGATACGACTGGCCTGACGCTCAGCGCCAGCGAAACCATCACCGAAGGTGGCCAGATCACCTACACCGCCACGTTGACCAATCCGGCCCAGACGCCGGTGACCGTGACGTTGAGCAATGGCTCGGTCATTACCATTGCCGCTGGCCAGACCACCGGCACCGTTGCCGTGGATACCCCGGCCAACGACGTCTACAACAACGGCAGTACCGTCAGCACCACGATCACCGGCGCAACCGGCGGCAACTTCGAAAACCTGGTGCCGAGCACGACGCCTGCGGTTACTACGATCACTGATTCGGCTGATACGACTGGCCTGACGCTCAGCGCCAGCGAAACCATCACCGAAGGCGGTCAGATCACTTACACCGCGACGCTGACCAATCCTGCTCAGACGCCGGTGACCGTGACGTTGAGCAATGGCTCGGTGATCACTATCGCCGCCGGCCAGACCACCGGTACCGTGGCGGTCGATACCCCGGCCAACGACGTCTACAACAACGGCAGCACTGTCAGCACTACGATTACCGGCGCAACCGGCGGCAACTTCGAGAATCTGGTGCCGAGCACTACGCCTGCGGTTACTACGATCACTGATTCGGCTGATGCTACCGGCCTGACCCTTTCCGCGACTGACACCGTTGCCGAAGGCGGCTCGATTGTTTACACCGCGACCCTGACTAACGCAGCGGGCTCGCCTGTCACCATTACCCTGAGCAACGGCGCGGTGATCAATATCGCGGCTGGTGCTACCACTGGGACCGTAACTGTCGACGCGCCGAAAGACGATGTCTACAAGGATGCCGGCAAGGTTGAAGCCAGCATCGACACGGCAGTTGGCGGTAACTTTGAGAACCTGGTGCCTAACACTGCACCAGTCGTGACGGACGTGACCGATACCCTCGATACCAGCACCGTTTCGCTCACCGCGACTTCGACGGTTGGCGAAGGCGGCGTTGTGGTTTACACCGCTTCGGTGAACGCTCCAGTCACCGGTGCTCCGCTGGTCGTCACGCTGTCGAATGGTCAAAGCATCACCATCCCAGTTGGTTCCAGCTCCGGCGCAGTGAACTTCACCGCGCCTAACGATGCGTTGGCGGGTGGCAGCAACCTCAGCGTCAAGATCGACGACGCGAAAGGCGGCAACTACGAAAACCTCGAAATCGACGGCAAGCCTGCGGATACCGCAGTAACTGATACCCAAGACACTACCGGTCTGACGCTGTCTGCAACCGACACCGTAGCCGAGGGCGGTTCGATTGTTTACACCGCTACCCTGACTAACGCAGCGGGCTCGCCTGTCACCATTACCTTGAGCAACGGCGCCGTGATCAATATCGCCGCCGGCGCTACCACTGGCACCGTCACTGTCGACGCGCCGAAAGACGATGTCTACAAGGATGCCGGCAAGGTTGAAGTCAGCATCGACACGGCAGTTGGCGGTAACTTTGAGAATCTGGTGCCTAACACTGCACCAGTCGTCACCGACGTGACCGATACCCTCGATACCAGCACCGTTTCGCTCACCGCGACTTCGACGGTTGGCGAAGGCGGCACTGTGGTTTACACCGCTTCGGTGAATGCTCCAGTCACCGGCGCTCCGCTCGTAGTGAACTTGAGCAACGGCCAATCCATTACTATCCCCGTGGGTTCCAGCTCCGGCTCAGTGAACTTCACCGCGCCCAACGATGCGTTGGCGGGTGGCAGCAACCTGAGCGTCAAGATCGACGACGCGAAAGGCGGCAACTACGAAAACCTGGAAATTGACGGCAAGCCTGCGGACACGACCGTTACGGACGTTCAAGACACTACCGGCCTGACCTTGTCCGCAACCGACACCGTGGCTGAGGGCGGCTCCATCGTTTATACCGCCACTTTGACCAACGCTGCCGGCTCGCCGGTGACCATCACCCTGAGCAACGGCGCCGTGATTAATATCGCTGCCGGCGCCACCACTGGCACCGTGACCGTCGACGCGCCAAAAGACGACGTCTACAAGGACGCCGGTAAGGTCGAAGTCAGCATCGATAAAGCTACCGGTGGCAACTTTGAAAACCTGGTGCCTAACACTGCACCAGTCGTGACGGACGTGACCGATACCCTCGATACCAGCACCGTTTCGCTCACCGCGACTTCGACGGTTGGCGAAGGCGGCGTTGTGGTTTACACCGCTTCGGTGGACGCTCCAGTCACCGGTGCTCCGCTGGTCGTCACGCTGTCGAATGGTCAAAGCATCACTATCCCAGTTGGTTCCAGCTCCGGCTCTGTGAACTTCACCGCGCCTAATGATGCGTTGGCGGGTGGCAGCAACCTCAGCGTCAAGATCGACGACGCCAAAGGCGGCAACTTCGAAAACCTGGAAATCGACGGTAAGCCTGCGGATACGACCGTTACGGACGTTCAAGACACTACCGGTCTGACTCTGTCCGCGACTGATACTGTCGCTGAAGGCGGTTCCATCGTTTACACCGCGACCCTGTCCAATGCGGCCGGCTCGCCTGTCACCATTACCCTGAGCAACGGCGCGGTGATCAACATCGCCGCCGGCGCCACCACTGGCACCGTGACCGTCGATGCACCGAAAGACGACGTCTACAAAGACGCCGGCAAGGTTGAAGTCAGCATCGATAAAGCCACCGGTGGCAACTTCGAAAACCTGGTGCCTAATACTGCACCAGTCGTGACGGACGTGACCGACACGCTCGACGCTTCGACTGTCAGCTTGACCGCTTCACCTTCCGTGGGCGAAGGCGGCACCGTGGTTTACACCGCTTCGGTGAACGCTCCAGTCACCGGCGTCCCGCTCGTGGTGAACTTGAGCAACGGCCAGTCCATCACCATTCCAGTCGGCGCAAGCTCTGGCTCGGTGAACTTCACCGCGCCTAATGATGCGTTGGCGGGTGGTAGCAACCTGAGCGTCAAGATCGACGACGCGAAAGGTGGCAACTACGAAAACCTGGAAATCGACGGCAAGCCTGCGGATACCGCAGTCACCGATTCGACTGATGCCACGGGCTTGACCCTTTCCGCGACCGACACCGTAGCTGAAGGCGGTTCGATTGTTTACACCGCGACCCTGACTAACGCTGCCGGCTCGCCTGTCACCATCACTTTGAGCAACGGCGCGGTCATCAACATCGCCGCCGGCGCCACCACTGGCACCGTAACTGTCGACGCACCGAAAGATGACGTCTACAAAGACGCCGGCAAAGTCGAAGTCAGCATCGATAAAGCTACCGGTGGCAACTTCGAAAACCTGGTGCCTAACACTGCGCCAGTCGTCACCGACGTGACCGATACCCTCGACACCAGCACCGTTTCGCTCAGCGCGACTTCGACGGTTGGCGAAGGCGGCGTTGTGGTTTACACCGCTTCGGTGGACGCTCCAGTCACCGGTGCTCCGCTGGTCGTCACGCTGTCGAATGGTCAAAGCATCACTATCCCAGTTGGTTCCAGCTCCGGCTCTGTGAACTTCACCGCACCTAACGATGCGCTGGCGGGCGGTAGCAACCTCAGCGTCAAGATCGACGACGCCAAAGGCGGCAACTTCGAAAACCTGGAAATCGACGGTAAGCCTGCGGATACGACCGTTACGGACGTTCAAGACACTACCGGCCTGACTCTGTCCGCGACTGATACTGTCGCTGAAGGCGGTTCCATCGTTTACACCGCGACCCTGACTAACGCTGCCGGCTCGCCTGTCACCATCACTTTGAGCAACGGCGCGGTCATCAACATCGCCGCCGGCGCCACCACTGGCACCGTAACTGTCGACGCACCGAAAGATGACGTCTACAAAGACGCCGGCAAAGTCGAAGTCAGCATCGATAAAGCTACCGGTGGCAACTTCGAAAACCTGGTGCCTAACACTGCGCCAGTCGTCACCGACGTGACCGATACCCTCGACACCAGCACCGTTTCGCTCAGCGCGACTTCGACGGTTGGCGAAGGCGGCGTTGTGGTTTACACCGCTTCGGTGGACGCTCCAGTCACCGGTGCTCCGCTGGTCGTCACGCTGTCGAATGGTCAAAGCATCACCATCCCAGTCGGCGCAAGCTCTGGCTCGGTGAACTTCACCGCACCAAATGATGCATTGGCGGGTGGTAGTAACCTGAGCGTCAAGATCGACGACGCCAAGGGCGGCAATTACGAAAATCTGGAAATCGACGGCAAGCCTGCGGATACCGCAGTAACTGATACCCAAGACACTACCGGTCTGACGCTGTCTGCAACCGACACCGTAGCCGAGGGCGGTTCGATTGTTTACACCGCGACCTTGAGCAACGCTGCCGGCTCGCCGGTCACCATCACCCTGAGCAACGGCGCGGTGATCAACATCGCTGCCGGCGCCAAGACCGGCACCATAACCGTCGACGCGCCGAAAGACGACGTCTACAAGGACGCCGGCAAGGTTGAAGTCAGCATCGACACGGCCGTTGGTGGTAACTTTGAGAACCTGGTGCCTAACACTGCACCAGTCGTGACGGACGTGACCGACACGCTCGACACCTCGACTGTCAGCTTGACCGCTTCCCCTTCCGTGGGCGAAGGCGGCACTGTGGTTTACACAGCATCCGTAAATGCTCCAGTCACCGGCGCTCCGCTGGTCGTCACGCTGTCGAATGGTCAAAGCATCACCATTCCAGTTGGTTCCAGCTCCGGCTCGGTGAACTTCACCGCGCCCAACGATGCGTTGGCGGGCGGCAGCAACCTCAGCGTCAAGATCGACGACGCGAAAGGCGGCAACTACGAAAACCTGGAAATCGACGGCAAGCCTGCGGACACCGCAGTAACTGATACCCAGGACACTACCGGCCTGACGCTGTCCGCGACCGACACCATCGCCGAGGGCGGTTCGATTGTTTACACCGCGACCTTGAGCAACGCTGCCGGCTCGCCGGTCACCATCACCCTGAGCAACGGTGCCGTGATCAATATCGCCGCCGGCGCTACCACTGGCACCGTCACTGTCGACGCGCCGAAAGACGATGTCTACAAGGATGCCGGCAAGGTTGAAGTCAGCATCGACACGGCCGTTGGTGGTAACTTTGAGAACCTGGTGCCTAACACTGCACCAGTCGTGACGGACGTGACCGACACGCTCGACACCTCGACTGTCAGCTTGACCGCTTCCCCTTCCGTGGGCGAAGGCGGCACTGTGGTTTACACAGCATCCGTAAATGCTCCAGTCACCGGCGCTCCGCTGGTCGTCACGCTGTCGAATGGTCAAAGCATCACCATTCCAGTTGGTTCCAGCTCCGGCTCAGTGAACTTCACCGCGCCTAACGATGCGTTGGCGGGTGGCAGCAACCTCAGCGTCAAGATCGACGACGCCAAAGGCGGCAACTACGAAAACCTGGAAATCGACGGCAAGCCTGCGGACACCGCAGTCACTGATACCCAGGACACTACCGGTCTGACTCTGTCCGCGACCGACACCATCGCCGAGGGCGGTTCGATTGTTTACACCGCGACCTTGAGCAACGCTGCCGGCTCGCCGGTGACCATCACCCTGAGCAACGGTGCCGTGATCAATATCGCCGCCGGCGCTACCACTGGCACCGTCACTGTCGACGCGCCGAAAGACGATGTCTACAAGGATGCCGGCAAGGTTGAAGTCAGCATCGACACGGCCGTTGGTGGTAACTTTGAGAACCTGGTGCCTAACACTGCACCAGTCGTGACGGACGTGACCGACACGCTCGACACCTCGACTGTCAGCTTGACCGCTTCCCCTTCCGTGGGCGAAGGCGGCACTGTGGTTTACACAGCATCCGTAAACGCACCAGTCACCGGTGCTCCGCTGGTCGTCACGCTGTCGAATGGTCAAAGCATCACCATCCCGGTCGGCGCAAGCTCCGGCTCAGTGAACTTCACCGCACCTAACGATGCGCTGGCGGGCGGCAGCAACCTCAGCGTCAAGATTGACGACGCGAAAGGCGGCAACTACGAAAACCTGGAAATCGACGGCAAGCCTGCGGACACCGCAGTAACTGATACCCAGGACACTACCGGCCTGACTCTGTCCGCGACCGACACCATCGCCGAGGGCGGTTCGATTGTTTACACCGCGACCTTGAGCAACGCTGCCGGCTCGCCGGTGACCATCACCCTGAGCAACGGTGCCGTGATCAACATCGCCGCCGGCGCCAAGACCGGGACCGTGACCGTCGATGCACCGAAAGACGACGTCTACAAAGACGCCGGCAAAGTTGAAGTCAGCATCGACACGGCAGTTGGCGGTAACTTTGAGAATCTGGTGCCTAACACCGCACCAGTCGTCACCGATGTGACCGACACCCTCGACACCAGCACCGTTTCGCTCACCGCGACTTCGACTGTTGGCGAAGGCGGCACCGTGGTCTACACCGCTTCGGTGAACGCTCCAGTCACCGGCGCTCCGCTCGTAGTGACCTTGAGCAACGGTCAAAGCATCACCATCCCAGTCGGCGCAAGCTCCGGCTCGGTGAACTTCACCGCGCCTAACGATGCGTTGGCGGGCGGCAGCAACCTGAGCGTCAAGATCGACGACGCCAAGGGTGGCAACTACGAAAATCTGGAAATCGACGGCAAGCCTGCGGACACCGCAGTGACCGATACCCAGGACACTACCGGTCTGACCCTGTCCGCCACTGATACTGTCGCTGAAGGCGGTTCGATTGTTTACACCGCTACCCTGTCCAATGCGGCCGGCTCGCCTGTCACCATTACCCTGAGCAACGGCGCGGTGATCAACATCGCCGCCGGCGCCACCACTGGCACCGTGACCGTCGATGCACCGAAAGACGACGTCTACAAGGACGCCGGCAAGGTTGAAGTCAGCATCGACAAGGCCGTTGGCGGCAACTTCGAAAACCTGGTGCCTAACACTGCACCAGTCGTGACGGACGTGACCGACACGCTAGACGCTTCGACTGTCAGCTTGACCGCTTCACCTTCCGTGGGCGAAGGCGGCACCGTGGTTTACACCGCTTCGGTGAACGCTCCAGTCACCGGCGTCCCGCTCGTGGTGAACTTGAGCAACGGCCAGTCCATCACCATCCCAGTCGGCGCAAGCTCCGGCTCGGTGAACTTCACCGCGCCTAATGATGCGTTGGCGGGTGGCAGCAACCTCAGCGTCAAGATCG
This sequence comes from Pseudomonas sp. Z1-29, assembly GCF_051131995.1. Lineage (NCBI taxonomy): Bacteria > Pseudomonadati > Pseudomonadota > Gammaproteobacteria > Pseudomonadales > Pseudomonadaceae > Pseudomonas > Pseudomonas sp. Z1-29. The sequence goes on from NZ_CP071645.1 coordinate 5,832,135, forward strand.
ACGAAGCCAAAGGCGGCAACTTCGAAAACCTGGAAATCGACGGTAAGCCTGCGGATACGACCGTTACGGACGTTCAAGACACTACCGGTCTGACTCTGTCCGCGACTGATACTGTCGCTGAAGGCGGTTCCATCGTTTACACCGCGACCCTGTCCAATGCGGCCGGCTCGCCTGTCACCATTACCCTGAGCAACGGCGCGGTGATCAACATCGCCGCCGGCGCCACCACTGGCACCGTGACCGTCGATGCACCGAAAGACGACGTCTACAAGGACGCCGGCAAGGTTGAAGTCAGCATCGACAAGGCCGTTGGCGGCAACTTCGAAAACCTGGTGCCTAACACTGCACCAGTCGTGACGGACGTGACCGACACGCTAGACGCTTCGACTGTCAGCTTGACCGCTTCACCTTCCGTGGGCGAAGGCGGCACCGTGGTTTACACCGCTTCGGTGAACGCTCCAGTCACCGGCGTCCCGCTCGTGGTGAACTTGAGCAACGGCCAGTCCATCACCATCCCAGTCGGCGCAAGCTCCGGCTCGGTGAACTTCACCGCGCCTAATGATGCGTTGGCGGGTGGCAGCAACCTCAGCGTCAAGATCGACGACGCCAAAGGCGGCAACTACGAAAACCTGGAAATCGACGGCAAGCCTGCGGACACCGCAGTCACTGATACCCAGGACACTACCGGTCTGACTCTGTCCGCGACCGACACCATCGCCGAGGGCGGTTCGATTGTTTACACCGCGACCTTGAGCAACGCTGCCGGCTCGCCGGTGACCATCACCCTGAGCAACGGTGCCGTGATCAATATCGCCGCCGGCGCTACCACTGGCACCGTCACTGTCGACGCGCCGAAAGACGATGTCTACAAGGACGCCGGCAAGGTTGAAGTCAGCATCGATAAAGCGACTGGCGGCAACTTCGAAAACCTGGTCCCGAGCACCACGCCAGCCGTGACTGACGTCACCGACACGCTCGACACCTCGACTGTCAGCCTGACGGCTTCCCCTTCCGTGGGCGAAGGCGGCACTGTGGTTTACACCGCTTCGGTGAACGCTCCAGTCACCGGCGCTCCGCTCGTAGTGACCTTGAGCAACGGTCAAAGCATCACCATCCCAGTCGGCGCAAGCTCCGGCTCGGTGAACTTCACCGCGCCTAACGATGCGTTGGCAGGTGGTAGCAACCTCAGCGTCAAGATTGACGACGCCAAAGGCGGCAACTACGAAAACCTGGAAATCGACGGCAAGCCTGCCGGCACCACCGTCACCGATGTCCAGGACACCACCGGCCTGAGCCTGAGCGCCACCAACTCGGTCGCCGAGGGCGGCCAGATCACCTATACCGCGACCCTCACCAACGCCGCTGGCTCGCCAGTGACCGTGACCCTGAGCAACGGCGCGGTGATCAACATCGCCGCCGGTGCCAAGACCGGCACCGTGACCGTCGATGCGCCGAAAGATGATGTCTACAAAGACGCCGGCAATGTCGAAGCAACGATCAAGACGGCCACCGGGGGTAACTTCGAGCACCTGGTGCCGAGCACCACGCCAGCCGTGACCGCCGTGACCGACACGCCTGACAACACCACCGTCAGCATCACCGGCAGCAGTTCGGTAACCGAAGGCCAGGCCGCCACTTACACGGTCAACCTGACGAACCCGGCGCAAACCGAGGTAACGGTCAAGATCGTCTACAGCGGTACCGCCGCCGATGGCTCGGACTTCACCGGTGTCTACACCGTGAAGATCCCGGCCAACGCCACCAGCGCCAGCTTCAACGTGGCGACCCTGGACGACAAGATCACCGAAGGCACTGAAAACTTCGTGGTCAAGATCGACTCGGCCACCGGTGGCAACTTCGAGAACCTGGCGGTCAGCGGCACCAATGGCAGCGTCAGCACTTCGATCATCGACAACGATGCGGCGCCGGTACTCGATCTGGATGCCAACAATTCCAGCGGCAAGACCGGCGCCGATTACCAGGTGACCTTCACCGAAGGCACCGCGGGCCCAGGCGTATCGATCGGCGACACTGACCTGAAAATCACCGACCCGGACAGCACCCAGCTGACCGGCGCCACCATCGTGCTGACCAACCGTCAGCCTGGCGATCATCTGAACCTGGGCAATAGCGTCAACGGCATCAGCATCAACGCCAATAGCACCGACGGCAAAATCGTCCTGACGCTGACGGGCAATGCGACGTTGGCCGACTACATGCAGCAGATCAAGAACATCAGTTTCATCAACAACAGCGAAGATCCGAGCACCGTACCGCGCGCCATCACCGTGACAGTGACCGACGGCACGAGCTACTCCAACACCGCCACCACCACCGTGAACGTGGTCGGAGTCAACGACGCACCCGTAGCCACCGGTGGCGCGGTGACCGGTACCGAAGACACTTCACTGGTCCTCGGCTGGTCGACGTTCGGCATCAGCGACGTGGACAGCGCCGCCACCAGCCAGGGTGTGAAAATCACCGGGCTGCCGGGTGACGGCAAGTTGCAGTACCTGGACGGCGCAACCTGGAAGGACGTGGCCAACAACCAGACCTTCACCAAGGCCGACATCGACGCCGGCAAGCTGCGCTTCACACCCGATGCCAACGAATCCGGGGCCGATGGCTACGGCGGCAGCGGCGTGGGCGACAAGCAGGCTGACTACGCGCAGATCAAGTTCCAGCCAACCGACGGCCAGACTCTGGGGAACACCGGCACCGTGAAGATCGACATCACGCCAACCGCCGATGCGCCGACCCTCAACGTCGCCGGCAACAACGTGACCTCTACCGGCCTGATCAAGGAAGTCTGGACCGGCCTGTCGGGCCTGGGCACCGACGGCAATGGCGCGCCGTCCGGCACGCTCAAGTCGGTGATCGACGCCGCCGGCACGCCGAACAGCAGCACCAATGTGAGCAACGTTCAGAACGACGGCAACGTCAATCCGGGCACCGCGTCGAAGACCTCGGGCCTGATCTTCCTGGAAGCCGGCAAGACCTACACCTTCAGCGGCACCGGCGACGACAGTTTGCTGGTGACCATCGGCGGCAAGACCGCCGCGGCCATCACTTGGGGTGCGGGCGGCCAGTTGAACGGTTCGTTCACGCCGACCACCAGCGGCTATTACACCCTGGATATCTACCACCACAACCAGACCGGCCCAGGCAGTTATGACGTGAACCTGTCGGTCAACGGCAGCACGCCGGTGGACCTGAGCAGCGCAGGCGTACCGCTGTATACCGGCGTGGCTGACCTGGTGAATACCGGGGTTTCCGTTTCCGACCTGCACGGCACCAATGGCGAAGGCTACTACGACGGCTACAAGCTCAACGAAGGCGCCGAAGGCGGCAGCGTGAAGCTGTCGAAGATCACCACCGCACTGACCGACACCGATGGCTCCGAAAGCCTGAGCGTGAAAATCGGCGGCATGCCGGAAGGCAGTGTGCTTAGCGATGGCGCGGGACATACCGCAACCGTGGGCGCCAACGGCGAAGCTTCGCTCACCGGCTGGAACCTGGGTAGCCTCAACCTGACGCCACCGACCTACTTCAGCGGCCAGATCAACCTGACCGTAACGTCGACCTCCACCGAATCCCTCGGCGGGTCGGCAGTGACGACCGCGCAGATCCCGGTCACCGTTTACCCGGCGACCTATAACGCTGTCACCGCCACCTCCGGCAGCGACAATGTCACCGGTACCGACGGCAACGACATCGTGGTCGCCGACATCGGCGGCCTGACCGTGGTACCGGGCGTCAACTACAATATCGCGTTCATGGTCGACAGCTCCGGCAGCATGAGTTCGTCGTCCGTCACAGCCGCCAAGAACTCGCTGACCCAGGTGTTCAACACGCTCAAGCAGAGCCTGGGCAGCAACTCCGGGACGGTGAACATCTTCCTGGCGGACTTCGATAACCAGGTAAACAAGAACGTTGCGGTCAACCTCAACGATCCGAACGCGCTGACACTGCTCAAGAGCGTGCTCGACTCGATGGTGTCCGGCGGCAATACCAACTATGAAGACGTGTTCAAGACCACCGCGAACTTCTTTAACAGCACCCAGGCCCTGAGCAATACCGGCGCGAAGAACCTGACGTACTTCATCACCGACGGTGAGCCAACGCGCTACCAGTCCGGCGAACAGACGAACCCGACGCTGTACGGCACCGTCAAGCTCGACGACGTGCTGAGTGCGTCCAACTATACCGTTGGCAAGTACTACACCCAGACGATCGACAGCACACACAAATTCACCATCGAAGAAAATGGCGACATGTACCTGTCGACCAAGAGCGGCAAGAACTGGAATGACAGTTACGTCGGCACGGTGCGTGCCGAGGGCAACGGCACGTTCGAGTTCTCCAACCTGGACGGCGGCGGGTGGGGCGACGTCTCGGCAGCAACCGGCTCAGCGGCCAGCTTCACTCTGCTCAAAGGCTTGAGCAACGTTGAAGCCATCGGCCTGAACAACGGCGTGACCCTGGACGACCTCAAGCCGTACGACTCCGATGGCAAGCCGCAAACCAACATCGACCCCAAGGACCTGGCCAACTCGATCATCGGCCACACCGAAGCGACGTTGCCGGGTGCCGACACGGTCAACGGTGCCGACGGCAACGACATCCTGTTCGGCGACCTGGTGAGCTTCAACGGCATTGCCGGCGAGGGCTACCAGGCCATCCAGTCGTTCGTGGCCCAGCAAAGCGGCGTGGACGTCAGCAAGGTCAGCACTTCGAACGTGCATCAGTACATCACCGAGCACTACACCGCGTTCGATGTGTCCGGTGCCCATGATGGCAATGACACTCTGCTGGGCGGCGCCGGCAACGACATCCTCTTCGGCCAGGGCGGCAACGATTTGCTCGACGGCGGCAAGGGCAATGACATCCTGCTCGGTGGCAGCGGCAGCGACATCCTGATCGGCGGCAAGGGCAACGACACGCTCATCGGTGGCCTGGGCGGCGATACCTTCGTCTGGAAATCCGGCGACACCGGCACTGACGTGATCAAGGACTTCAAGGCCGCCGAAGGTGACCGGATCGACCTGCGAGACCTGTTGCAGGGCGAAACCGGCAGCACCATCGACCACTTCCTGAAGATCAGCACGGTCGATGGCGTGTCTTCCCTGCAAGTCAGCACCACCGGTCAATTCAACGCGGCCAACACTGCGGCGACGCCGGACGTGACGATCAAGCTGGAAGGCAACAATTGGTCGAACATCAACCTGAACTCGCTCATCGCTGGCAGTGACCCGACCATCAAGATCGATCACAACAACAGCTGAACCTGACACAGACTCTGTGGCGAGGGCGCTTGCTCCCTCGCCACAGGATAAGTGTTCATAATCCCCACAGTTGGCCTATGCTGCCCAGCATGACGCCGCTTCATACATGAGGGATGCCCGATGTTTTATGTGCAACGCGATGCGCAAGGCCTGCTGGTGCGCGTCGAAGCCGCCGCTTATGCCGAGGCCACCGAGACCTTGCCGGCCGACAACCATGAGATCCAGGACTGGTTCGCCAACCAGGCGGTAGAGAACAGCCTCAAGCAACTCAAGCAGAGCGACCTGGAGATGATCCGGGTACTCGACGACCTGATTCAGGTACTCACCAGCAAAGGCGTCATCCGCGTCACCGACCTGCCGCCAGCGGCCCAGGCCAAGCTGATGGACCGCAACCAGGCACGGGAAGCACTGGGCGGGTTGAGTCGGTTGATCGATGACGATGAGAAGGGGTTGATCTGATTCACCGCTGACCGTGGCTAGGGAGCAAGCTCCCTCGCCACGGGGTTATACGGTGTCTGAGCTGGCGCCATCGCGAGCAGGCTCGCTCCCACAGTGGATGGGGGGGTAAATTTCAAACTTCAGCCCAACAAAAAACCATGTGGGAGCGAGCCTGCTCGCGAAGGCTCACTGACAGACAACGCAGCACTCATCCCCAACGCTTAGGCTCGCCCACCAACTGCCCTTGCACCCCAAACAACCCCATCTCGCGAATCACCGCCAGTTCGCCTTCCGTCTCAACCCGCTCGGCAATCAGCGGCAGGTCGATGCTGTGGGCGGCGCGCTGGATGGCTTCGATGAACAGGCGCTTGTCGCTCTCCTGGTCGATGGCGCGAATATAACTGCCGTCGATTTTCAGATACGCCAGCCCCAGCCGCGACAAGTTGCCGATCATGCTGAACCGTCCGCCGAAACGCTGCAGGCTCAGGGAGAAACCGAGCTCGCGCAACTGCCGGGTCAACTGCTCCAGCACCGCTTGTTCAGGTAGTTGCTCCTCACCGATCTCCAGGGTCAGGCGCGCCCCGAGATTGCCGTGAGCCCGCAGGATTTCAAAGACCTTGTTCAAAGCTTGCGGGTCGGCCAGCGTGGCAGAGGACAGGTTGAGCGCCAGGGATTGCTCGTGCCCGGCCATTTGCTTGAGCACCTGTTCGAGCATCAGGCGGTCCAGGCGCGCAGTCCAGCCGAAGCGCTCCAGCCATGGCAGGAAACGCCCGGCGGGGATGCTCTGGCCCTGATCGTCGAGCAGCCGCGAAAGCACTTTGTAATGCAGCACCACCTGGGTGTCCTGGGCGGCCACCACCGGCTGGAAATACAGCTCGAAGCGCTGGTTGCTCAGCGCCTGGTCAAGCAGGTTGTGCCAGGCATGGTGATCATCGCCAACGCTTGCCGACGCGCTGTGATCCAGGCAGGCCCAGCCCGGTTCACCCTGGGTTTCGGCCTGGGCCAGCGCCTGGTCGCCGAGCTGGAGCACCGCTTGCGGCGAGTCGCCGTGGACGAACGGCGCCAGCCCGATGGAGGCCACCGATGCGACGTCCGTCGCGCCGGTGGCGTGCAGGCTCGCCAACGCGCCTTCGAGATTCTGCGCCAGTTGCAAGGCTTCCTCGCGCACCAGCCCGGGCGCCAACACGGCGAACTCTCCGCCGCGGATGCGCGTCACCAGGTTATGGGTTTCCGGATAACGCGCGCATTCACGCAGCAATTGCTCGCCCACGGCCTTGAGCAACTGATCGGTGCGCTGCCCGCCCAGCCGCTGGTTCAACCCGGCCAGGTCCCTGACCCGCAACAACAGCAGATAACCGGAACTGGCCTGCTCGGGATTGCTCACCCGGGCATGCAGCTGCATTTCGAAGTAACGTCGGTTGGCCAGGCCCGTGAGGTTGTCCTGATAGGACTCGACCCGCAGCTTCTCGCTGCGCTCGGCCTGCTCCTGGAACAGCGCCTTGAGCTTTTCGACCATCTGGTTCATCGCCTGCACCACCCGGCGCAGCTCAGGGGTACGCGGCAGCTCCGGCAAGCTGAGGAACTCCCGACGGGCGATGGCATGGGACTGGTGCACCATGTAATCCAGCGGCTTGAGCTGACGGCGCAGCAGCAAGGCCCCCAACACCGCGCTCACAGCGCCGCACAGCAACAGCCAACCCAGGCTGCCCAGCGCGCTCTGCCACAGCTTGGCGAGGGCGAACATAGGGTGGCTGACCACTTCGACCCGTGCCGCCTGCTCCCAGCCCCGACTGACGAGCGCATCGCCACCGGCCGGCTCCAGGCCAATGAGCTTGATGAACCACTGCGGTACGTTGCCGGCGTCCGGAATGCCGGTGCGTTCGACGATGGTGCTGTCGTTCTTCACGTCGACCACGCGGATGCTTGCGTAGTAGCCGCTGTCGAAGATCGAGCTGACCATCAGCTCGACCATTGCCGGGTCGTCGATATTCGGCGTCAGCGACAAGGCCAGCGCCGTGGCCGCATCCTGCGCGTGCGAGCGCAATTGATTGACGTACTGGGTCCGCGAGCTTTCCAGGCTGACCATGAAGCTGCCGCTGAAGGCAACCACCAGGAACAGACAGATAGCGATCAACAGCTGTTTGAACAAGGACATCTGAGCGCGCGCTCCTAGTTAGTCGTCTCGACCGGAAAACCTTCGGCCTGCATTTTTTTCAACACATCCTGCCAGCGGGACAGGCGCTTGGTGTCACCCACTTTTTTGTTGCCCTTGGCGCCCGGCAGCCACAGCCCTTCGGCATTGAAAGAGTAGACCGGCAGCAGGTCGGTTCGCTGGCTGGCCGGCTGGATACCGTCGATCAGGCTGTCGAGTACCAAGGGCATGGCATCGGGCGTGGCGTAGTAGGTCAGCACCATGTGCGCCCGGTTCTGCCGCAAGGCCTTGACGTAGGTGATGCGCAGCTTGTCACTGGACACCCCGAGCCGGCGCAGGCTGAAATACTTGGCGATGGCGTAGTCCTCGCAATCACCTGCGCCCTTCCATAAGGCCTGGATAGGGGTTTCCCAGTAATCAACCTCACGCCACAGGTCGATGTCTTCGACGTAGCGCACCTGCTTGTTGAAAAACAGATTCACTACCTTGAGTTGTTCCAGTTCCGGAATCTGCTTCTGGGTCGCCAACAGTTGCTGCCACGCGTCGATCCGTTGCTGCCCTTCGCCCAAAGGCCCATATAACGCTTGCGCCCGGCGGCTGATCTGCGCAAAGTCCCAATCGGCCCGCAGGCCGCCCAGCAGCAGGCCGGCCAGCAACAATGCCGAACACAGCCAACGCATGGACCTGAGGACAGGAAAAGGTGCAGCCAAGGGGAATACGTCCGAAAAGGGCCGTTGGAAAATTCGTTGGATGGTGAAGCCTGGCCGGGCAAAAGACAATGGCAGGATGCAATCACCGCAAGCAGTCTAAACTTTAGTTCAGGAACCGGCGCCGCGAGACTTTGACGGCTTGGCAATCTGTAACTAATGTTGGCTTGGATCCAATTTCGTTACTACCAGTCAGGGTGTTGTCGTGACAAAGAAGCCCAACCCGTTAAGCACTATCCAGGTCAACGGCCCCATTCCCGCCTCCCAGGCCCGCGCCATCATCGAGAGCTCCCTGCGTGAAGCCATTCTCGATGGGCGCCTGCCCAGTGGCACGGCGCTACGCCAACAGGAACTGGCCGACCTGTTCGGCGTCAGCCGCATGCCGGTACGCGAGGCATTACGCCAGCTCGAGGCGCAGTCATTGCTAAACGTGGTACAGCACAAGGGCGCCGTGGTGGCTCCGCTGATCACCAGCAATGCGATCGAGACCTATGCCTTGCGTTCGGTCCTGGAAAGCTTCGCCCTGCGCCTGTCCGTTCCGCTGCTCAACGACAACGACCTGACGATGGCCGCCCAGTACATCGAGCAACTCGAGGCGCAAACCGACTACGCCGAGATCGCCAGGCTCAATCGGCTGTTTCATATGTCGCTTTACCACAGGGCACCCAACGCCAAGCTGCTTGACCTGGTCGAGCACGAGCTCAATGAGGAAGAGCGTTTCCTGCGTTTTCACATGTCATCGATGGGCCTGGGCACGCTGACCCAGGACGACCACCGCGCGATGCTCGCAGCCGCGGTGGCGAAGGATGTCGACACAGCGGTCGCCTTGCTTGAGCAGCACTTGGAAAAAGCCTCCGTCACCATGCGCCGATACCTCAACCAATAAGCGCAACCCCATCTCTGCGCCGGCGACGCGGCCGGCGTAGCACTTTCTTACACATCCTTCCCACACCCCCCATGGCCTTGCCCGGCGCGGTCTGACTGCGCCCGCGTTCCATCGCGACGTCAGTCCGATGGAACTGCTATCCATTTGGGCTCACTCTTGCGTTTATCGATTCAAAAAAGACCTGAAGAAGTCAGCGCCTGGCTGTGGCCCAGGCGAATCGAAGCCATCACGCAAGGAGCGTCGTCCGAACGGCGAGATGACCCGCAAGTCTGGTCGGTCTCCCGCCCACAAAACATCACTTACTTAATTCCCGTTCCCTGAAGTGCTCCGGGTGAGGCATTCACTCGTACCATTCGATTCTGATAGTTATAAATCGGAAGGAGCAACTTCGACCCAATAAAACTTATATGAAAAGTTTTAACAACCCTCTTCACGCTCAAGAATTACGCCAACTTAAATATATAAAAAATAACTTGCAGAGCCTTTGTTACATGCACTAACTTTTTCTACGTCGAGTTGCCTTCGACCCCAAGACTCATGACCGAAAGGCCTCCAGCAGGCCTTTCAACCCTGAGCAAAAATAAAACATCTGTATCAAGAAAACATGGACTCCGGTTCACGCGCTCGCTCGCACCGAAAAAACTGGCGAAGCAACTTCCGGACAAAAATCATTGATGAGGACGTTCCAATGCAGCCAACCAAAGAACAACTATTCCTGAAGAAACTCGAACTAGGTGAACACCCGGTTTTTTCTGAAATAACATCAATCGACCTGTTGCGCCGTTTTATGGAAAGTCATGTTTTTGCTGTGTGGGATTTCATGTCCTTGACCAAGCGCCTGCAACGCGAGCTGACCTGTATCCAGTTGCCGTGGCTACCTCCGGCCGACCCGCACGCAGCACGGCTGATCAATGAAATCGTCTTGGGGGAAGAATCCGACGACCGTCCCGGAGCGGGCTATTGCAGCCATTTCGAGCTGTACCTGGACGCCATGCGCGAGGTCGGCGCGGATACCCGGGCCATTGAGCAATTCATTGCCCTGCAACAGGAAGGCGTCAGCCCCGAAACCGCGCTGGACAGCGTCGAGGTAGACCCGGCCGCGGCGCGCTTCGTACGCCAGACCTTGCACACTGCCTTGCACGCCCCGGCCCACAGCGTGGCCGCCGCGTTCGTGCACGGTCGCGAAAGCGTCATCCCGCAGATGTTCCAGCGCATGCTGGATGCCTGGGGCATCGGCCTGGACCAGGCACCGACGTTTCGTTATTACCTGCAACGGCATATCGAAGTGGACTCCGAAGACCACGGCCCGGCTGCGGAAAAATTGCTCGCACGGCTGATCGATGGCGACCCGCAGCGCGAGCGCGAAGTCCTTGCCGCCGCCCTCGCCGCCGTCCACAGCCGCGCGGCGTTGTGGGATGGTTTGCGCCAGAGCATGGCCCTGCCGGTTGCGCAGGTGACGCCATGAACGCCATTTCATACCAGTCCTTCGCCGACGCCTGGGAAAGCCGCGCCACCATCCGTACCCGACCACGGCGCCGGGTCGAGGATGACGACAAGCTGATCTTCCCCATGAGCCGTCAGCCCCTTGTGCACAGCCAGACCTTTCTCAGCCACTGCCCGCAGTTGCGCGATTTTGTCCTGGTGCAGAGCCTCTACAAATTCATCAATGACGTGGTGATTTTCGAGACTGAGCTGGTGGACCACACCGCGCGGCGCATCGCCAAGAACCGCTTCGGCATCGAGTTTCCGTTCGCCTGTCGCTACGACGCGATGACTGTGGTGGTGGATGAGGACTATCACGCGCTGGTGGCCATGGACTTCATGCAACAGACCATCGACATGACCGGCATCGAGCCGATCCCGCTGCCCGACCAGATCGAACTCAGCCGCGCGGTCCCAGCCACGCTGGCGCGCGCACCGGAGCATTTGCTCAGTGCCGTGGAGCTGATCTGCATCGCCATTGCCGAGAACACGGTGACCAACGAAGTGGCGGCCTTTGCCCGGGATGATTCGGTCAAGGCCTCGATCAAAGGTCTGATGGCGGACCACTTGCAGGATGAGGGCCGGCACTCCGGTTTCTGGACACGGCTGGTGCAGATTTACTGGCGCACCGCACCGGAAGAAGACCGCCAAGCCATCGCGCAACTGATGCCCGGCTTCATTGCCGAGTACCTGGCGAGCGACCTGCAACAACAGTTCGATTTCGAGCTGATCGCCCATCTGCCCGTCGATGAATCGGTACGTCAGTCGCTGCGGGATGAGGCCAGCGCGTTGGCGTACCCGATCAATCGTTTTCACCCGCTGGTGGGCAACATCACACGCTTTTTTCGCACCAGCTCGATGCTCGCATCACCGTGCGTGCGCGATGCCCTGGCCGACTACCTGACCCCATGAGGAGCTTTCGATGAAACGCCTCGAAATTGCGCTATCCGGCACCAGCCAGGCCATGGCCGAACTGGCCCGGGAACTTGAACTTCACGGTCATTCGGTCAGGGATTTTCGATCGCCAACCGCCCACGGCGCGGTCGACCTGTCGATCGATGACGGTACGCTGCCGTGTGCCACGCAGGCGCGCTTTCGACTTCATGTGCGCGTGGCGCTCCAGGCCTTGCCAGGCCAGGCATTACCGCAACCGGTGGTGGTTTTCCGCGACGCTGCACAGCGCCTGTTATCCGAGGCCGTGATTGCCCCGCCAAGCCGGGGCAACGGCCAGTCATTGCGCCTCTGCGCACTGGCGGCGGTGGTCGAGCACGGCGCCCGGCTGGTCAGCCAGCTCTCGCGGGACGAGACCCGCTTCGACACCTGGCCGACGCTGGAAACCGCCGTTGCAGACGAGCTCCTGCACGGGCTCGATGCGCTGGAGCCGCTGGCTTTCGAACATCACCTCAACCGCGCCCCGGTGCCCTGGCTCCTGGCCGCCGCCCAAGTGCCGGTGATGAATAGCATCGAACAACGCATGCTTGATCAGCCGACGCAACCGGCCCTGTGGGTCGACGGTCAGCTCATCGACTACCGATCCTTGCGCGACCTGACGCTCAGGTTGCAACAATCGATGCTGGAAATCCTGCCGGGCGCGACTGACCGTCCGAGGATAATCGGCGTGTGCCTGCCCAAATCCGCGCCGCTGTATGCAGCGATCCTGGCGGTTTTGGGATGCGGAGCGGTGTACCTGCCGCTGGACCCGCAACACCCGGCGCAGCGGCGGCGCTTCATCCTGGAAAATGCCCAGGCCGATCTGCTGCTGCATGACGTACAAAGCGACCTGGACGACTGCGCAATACCCAGGCTGAACGTCCATCGACTGCCCTCTTCGAAACCGGCCATCCCGCTCTCGATAATCCGGCGCGTGGCGGGCATCGACGAGCCGGCCGTGGCGATCTACACCTCCGGTACCACCGGCCAGCCCAAAGGCGTGTTGCTCAGCCAGCGCAACCTCAGCCATTTTTGCGCGTGGTACTGCGACCATGTCGAGTTGAAGCGCGACAGTCGCGCACTGCAGTTTTCCACCATCAACTTCGACGCGTCGCTGCTGGACATCCTGCCGACGTTCATCCAGGGCGGACTGTTGATCGTGCCCAGCGAAGACCAGCGCCGCGACCCGCAGCAACTGATCGCGTTGCTTCGCGCACAGCGCGTCAGCCACGCCTTCCTGCCACCGGCACTGCTGAGCGTACTGCCGCTGGACGCGCCGCTGGGGCTGGATCACCTGGTCACCGGAGGGGATGTCTGCGAGCCGTATGTGATCGAGCAACTGGCGCCACAGTGCCGCTTCCACAATATCTATGGCCCGACCGAAACCACGGTGCTGGCGACCACGCGGCAGTTCGGCAGCGGCGACAACAATCGCAACCTTGGCAGACCCATTGCCAATGCCCGGTTGCTGATTCTGGACGAGCAACGGCAACCGGTGCCCGACGGCACGCCCGGTGAGCTTTACATTGCCGGGCCGGGTGTCGGCCTGGGGTACCTGAACGCCCCGGGGCTGACCGCCGAGCGCTACCTCAACCTGACGTTGCCCACCGGGCAGACGCTGCGGGCCTATCGCACCGGGGATATCGGCCAGTGGACGGACGCTGGGATCGAGCTGTGTGGACGTCGCGATAACCAGGTGAAGATCCGTGGCTTTCGGGTCGAGCCCGAGGAGATCGAACATTGCCTGCGCGACAGCCAGTTGTTTCGTCAGGTGGCGGTGGGGGTGGATGAACGCCGGCGGATCCTGGCGTTCCTGGTGAACCCTGTGCAAGAACTTCCCGGCGCGGCTCTTCAGGCATTGCGCGAGCATGTGCAGGACAGGTTGCCCAGCTACATGCACCCGACGGCCTACATCGAGTTGCCCAGCCTGCCTTACACCAGCAATGGCAAGGTTGATCGCCGGGCGTTGCTTGCCTCGGCGGGGCCGGTCCAGGCCGAAGGCCAGGGACGCCAGCCGCAGAACGCCTTGGAAAACCAGCTGCGAGCGCTTTGGGCCGAGCTGCTGGAACTGCCGGCCGAGGACATCGCCACCGACGAGAGCTTCTTCAACCTCGGCGGGCATTCGATTCTGTTGTCGCAGTTGCTGCTGAGCATCCGCCAGTCGTTCGGCCGTAGCCTGTCGATCAATCGCTTCATCGAAGCACCGACGCTGATCACCCTGGCGAAGCTGCTCGACGACTCCGGACAGAGCGGTACGTCAACGCTGAGCCCGCAGGCTTTCATCGACGCCGAGGCGGAGCTCAACCTTGATCCACTGCCCATCAGCCAGAGCGGTGATGTGCACAAAGTGTTGGTGACCGGTGCCAACAGCTTTCTCGGCGTACACATCGTCGAGGCGTTGTTGGCGTGGGGCGCCACCGAGGTTGCGTGCCTGGTGCGTGAGTCCGGCGGGCAAAGCGCGGCAGAACGGTTCGCCCAGGCCCTGCGGGACAATCGCCTGGAGCATCTGGACCTGAGTCGCGTCAGCGTCTACGCCGCCGACATCACCCAACCGCAACTGGGTTTGCCGGACGACATCTACCAACGCATCGACAGCACCTTCGGCGCGCTGGTGCACAACGCGGCCCACGTCAACCACGTGCTCGACTACGAGTCCCTGGCGCGGGACAACGTCGAGCCGATCTTCGAATGCCTGCGCCTGTGCGAAGGCCGGCGCAAGAAGATCTTCAACTTCGTCTCGACACTCTCGGCGTCCAGCGCCCTGGACGCCGATGGCCAGGTCCTGGAGCAACCGGCGGCGCAGACACCGCCGATCTACATCAAGAACGGCTACAACCTGTCCAAATGGGTCGGCGAGCGAATCCTGCAGCGGGCCCGTGACCTTGGCGTGCGGGTGAACCTGTTCCGCCCCGGTAACATCAGCTTCAACAGCCAGACGGGGGTCTGCCAACCCCACAAGAACCGGTTGATGCTGATGCTCAAGGGCTCGATCCAGCTCGGCCAGGTGCCGGCCCTGTCACTCAACTTCGACCTGATGCCGGTGGACTTCCTGGCCCGTTTCATCGCCTTCCACGCCAGCCGCTACCAACCGAACCAGGCCGTGTTCAATCTGCACAACCCCGAACCGCTGAGCTGGGACGCCTACGTGGCGTCGTTCCGGGACAGCGGCCGGGCGTTTTCCCTGGTGAGCGTCGCCGACTGGCAACGGCAATTGGCGCGGGTCGATGCCGACAACGCGTTGTTCGGCGTGCTGGGTTTCTATCTGAACGGCTTCGAGGAGGACATCGGCGACATCTCGCTGATCCGTCATGACAATGCCCGGTCCGGCGTCCGGCAGATGGGCGCGCGCTACCCGGAAAAATCCCCGGCCCTGCTACGCCGTGGCGCGGACTACCTCAAGGCCATTGATTTCATCTGAACCATCCCACCCCAAAGCAAGGAGCAAGACCATGACCACATTTCAACCCGACACACTGATCAAGAATCCTCAAGCCTGCCACGTTGAAACCTCGGTGCAAGTGTCCGCTGACGCGGCGCGAGTCTGGGAAGTGGTCGGCGATTTTGGCGGGTTCAACCGCTTTATCCCCGCGCTTGAGCGCATCGAAATGACCGGCGAAGGGATGAGATCCCTGCGCAAGAAATTCTTCGTCGACGGACAGAACCTGGTGGTGGAACAGCTCAACAGCCGTGACGACCAGGCCATGCACATGACCTGGACACTGATCTACAACACCTTGGGCATCGACAACCTCTGGGCGGCCATGCGCGTGGAGCCCCTGGCGGACAACCGCTGCCGCGCCACCTGGACCATCATTGCCGACCACACCGACGCCCATACCCCGTCGGGCTTCAGGGATTTCCTGCAAGGGTTCGCCGATGAAGCGATGGAGAACGTGGTGAAGATGTTCACCTGACCACTACTCCCTTGTGGGAGCGAGCCTGCTCGCGAAAGCGTCAGCCCGGACACCGCCTCCTCATGGACAACCCAAAACCCGTGGCGAGGGAGCTTGCTCCCGCTCGGCTGCGCAGCAGTCGCCAAACCGGCTGATGCGGTCCGCCTGGAGAAATGCCAGGGCCCGCTTCGCAGGCCAGCGGGAGCAAGCTCCCTCGCCACAAGGAAATCCATGGAGACCCCTGCATAGCCTGCTCGCGAAGGCGTCACCCCATACACCCCAAACCCTCACGGACAACCCAAAACCCCGTGGCGAGGGAGCTTGCTCCCGCTCGGCTGCGCAGCAGTCGCCAAACCGGCTGATGCGGTCCGCCTGGAGACTGCCGGGGCCCGCTTCGCAGGCCAGCGGGAGCAAGCTCCCTCGCCACGAGGAAATCCATGGAGAACCAGCGCGATGGCGCTGGTTCGGCTGATCAGATCTTGAAGCTGTCCACCAGTTGCTTCAACCGATTGGCCTGTTGGGACAAGGCATCGCAATCCTTCAGCGTTTCGTTGAGGTTGGCGACGCTCTGCTGGTTCAGCAGGTTGATGTGGCTGACATCCATGTTGAGGGTTTCCACCACGGCGGTCTGTTCTTCGGTCGCGGCGGCCACCGACTGGTTCATGCCGTCGATCTCACCGATACGCTGGGTCACGCTGACCAGGCGCAGGCCGGCCTGGTTGGCCACTTCCACGCTTTCTTCGCTGGAGGCCTGGCTGGCGTTCATGGTGGTTACCGCCTCACGAGAACCCACCTGCAACGAAGTGATCATCTTGTGGATCTCTTCAGCCGACTCCTGCGTGCGGTGCGCCAGGTTGCGCACCTCATCGGCCACCACCGCAAAGCCACGCCCGGCTTCACCGGCACGGGCCGCTTCGATGGCGGCGTTCAACGCCAGCAGGTTGGTTTGCTGAGAGATGCCCTTGATCACATCGAGGATGTGCCCGATGTTGTCGGTGCTGGCGTTCAGGGTTTCGATCTGGGTGCACGACAGGCTGATCTTCTGCGACAGCGCGGTCATCGCCTGGATGGTTTTTTCCACCACCTGGCGCCCGTCGTCGGCCTGCTCGCTGGCGCCGCTGGCCTGTTGCGAAGCATCGGCGGCATTGCGGGCGATTTCCTGGGTCGCGGCGCCCAACTGATTGATCGCAGCGGCCACGCTGTTGGTGCGGGCGCTCTGCTCATCCGAGCCGACAAGCGAGGCGTTGGACGACGTCATCACCCGCTGCGACAAATCATGTACCTGCCGCGTGGCCGAAGACACTTCAGCAATCGATGCATGGATGCGCTCCACGAACTGGTTGAACGAACCACCCAGCACAGCGAACTCATCCTTGCCCTGCACGACGAGACGTCGGGTCAGGTCGCCTTCGCCCTGGGCAATGTCCTGCATGGCGCGGCCCATGGTGGTCAACGGACGCATCAAGACCTGGATCAGCAGGCTCAGCAACAACGCAATCGCCGCCACCGCGACGAACATCGCAATCAACGCAGACGTACGGAAATGGCTCAGCGGCGCGTAGGCCTTGGCCTTGTCGATCGACAGTCCGATATACCACTCGGCGTTCGGCAAGCCTGCCACCGGAGTAAACGAAAGGATGCGGTCCTCCCCGTTCAGCTCGACTTCCTGGATACCTTTGCCGATGCGCACCGGCGTGCCTGGGTAGATGTCCTTGAGGTTTTTCATTACATGGTCTTTGTCCGGGCTGACGATCACCTGACCGTCGCCGCTGACCAGGAACGCATGGCCGATGCCGCCGAAATCCACCGAGTTGATGATCTTCACCAGGGTTTCCAGACTCAGGTCGCCACCCACCACACCGAGCAGTTCGCCGTTGTGCTTGACCGGCAGGGCAATGGTTACCACCAGCCCGCCGACGGCTGCCATGTAGGGCGGGGTCAACATGGTTTTATCCGCGGCGACCGCCTGCTTGTACCAAGGGCGCTGACGCGGGTCGTAGCCGTCGGGCATCTTGGCGTCAGGCCGCTGAGTGAAAACGCCGGTGTTCTGGCCGACATAGGTGAACTGGAAATTCGAGGTCAATGCCGGCTGGTCGACGAGCCCCGGCAAATCGGCCCCGGCGCCCTGGTGCGCAATGTTCTGCGCCAGGTTCTCCAACACCAGCACACGGCCACTCATCCAGTTCTGGACGCTGCTGGCTGTCAGGTCGCCGGATTGCTCGATGGACGACTCCAGGCTTCGACCGATGGTGTTGCGCTGCAGGTAATCGTTGTAGAGCGTGAACAGGGCAAAAGCCAGGACCACCACACCAGAGGCGGCCAGGAGGATTTTGTGACTGAACTTGAGATTCATGGGTGGGCTTCTTATGCAGGAAGTGGAGTGCAACTGCCATGTAACCGGTGGGCGCGATATTGGATCCGCTCCATTTTGGTGCACCTATATCACTCTGTCGGCCAATGCCTACAAAAAATTAGGCCGCTGTTCGATTGTCCGACGGAACGGCTTGACCGGCGTGCCGTGACGCCCGCAGGCGAATGAATGGTGGTTGCAAAATTGACCCGCGCTGATGACAATGCGACCTATTATCATTTGTGACTCCAGGCCGTCGCGTTCATGTCATCCCCCCAGTTTGCAGTACAGGCGCTCTACAGCAGCCATCACGGCTGGCTCCACACATGGCTGCGCAACCGATTGGGCAATGCCGCCGATGCAGCGGACCTGGCCCAGGACACCTTCGTGCGCCTGCTGCAACGCACCGAACGCCTGGAACTCAAGGCGCCACGCGCCTTCCTGCGCACCATCGCCCAGGGCTTGGTGATTGACCATTGGCGCCGAGCGGAAATCGAACGCGCCTACCTTGAGACCATCGCGCACCTGCCGGAAGCGCAAACGCCCGGCGCCGAAGCCCAGGCATTGATCCTGGAGCTGCTGGAGGCCATCGCCCGGATGCTCGAAGGCCTCAAGCCCAAAGTGCGCAAGGCGTTCCTGCTGGCCCAGTGCGAAGGCCTGACCTACAAGCAGATTGCCGAACAGATGGGCATTTCCCTGCGCTCGGTGGAACGCTACGTTGCCGACGCGTTGTACCACTGCTATGTGCTGCGCTATGAAGATTGAACCGATGGACCAGCCTTCGGGCCGGGGCCCATCACAGCAGGTGGTCAAGCAAGCGATCCATTGGTTGCTGCGCCTGCGCAACCATGCCGCCAACCCAGCGCTGCGCCAACAGTGCGAGGCCTGGCGCATCGCTCACCATGACCACGAACTGGCTTGGCAACGGGTGCAATCGCTGCACAGCGAACTGACTTCCAGCCTGCGGGCGGTACCTGGCGCCCGGACTGCCCTCGATACCCTGGAGACCAGCGCCCAGCGCCTCGGCCGGCGCCAGGCCCTGAAGCTGTTGTCAGGCGTGGCGGTGATGGGCTGCGCCGCCTGGCTGGGCAAGGACCTGGGCTGGCAGCCGTGGAGCGCCGATTTTGCGACCGCCACCGGCGAACGACGTGGCTTCCAACTGCCAGACGGCACGCGACTGGAGCTCAATACCAACAGCGCGGCCGACCTCGATTACACGGCTTCGCGACGCCTGATCACGTTGACGCGCGGCGAAATCATGCTCACCTGCGGCCGCGATCCCGGACGCCCATTACTGGTAAAAAGCCGACACGGCTTGTTCGAGGGGCTGGAGGGCCGCTTCGTCGTGCGCCAGGACAACGACTGCACGCGCCTGAGTGTCGCCAGCGGACACGTCGCCATCCGCTCGCATGTCGGCAGCGACGGCGCCCCGATCCAGGTGGAAGCTGGACAAAGCTACCTGGTCAGCGCATCCACCGCGACGCTCGCGCCCCCCCTGGACATGGACGCCGGCGCCTGGGCGGACGGCTTGATCGTCACGCGCAACATGCGCCTGGAAGACTTCCTCAACGAAGTGGGACGTTACCGTCGGGGCTACCTGAAATGCGCCGCCTCGATCGCCGATTTGCGCTTGTCAGGCGTCTTCCGTCTGGCAGACACCGACAAGCTGCTGGCCGTCCTGCCGCACACGCTCCCCGTGCAAATACACTACCGAACCCGCTGGTGGATCACGGTGGAGCGTACGGCCTGATTTTTTTTGGCGGGTTTTGCGCGGGCGTCCGGCTAGGACAGTAAGCAACGCTTACCTGCCTCCAGCGACTCCAACGGAAACCTACAATGACTGAGCGCGTGACTCTCAAGACTTCCCTCGGCTGTTCCTCGCCCACCGGCCTGCTGCGCCAGGCCATCCGCGCCGCGCTGTTGAGCACGGCGCTCGGTGTCGGCGCCCTACCGATGTCCGCTGTCGCGGCGCAGGATGGCGCGATCGCCGGCCGCCAGAACTACAACATAGCCGCCGGCCCGTTGAGCGAGGTGCTCAACCAGTTCGCCCGCCAGGCCGGTATCACCTTGGCAAGTACCCCTGGACAAACCGGCGGCGTCCAGTCCCCCGGCCTGAAAGGCGAATATTCGGCGGACCAGGCCCTGCAGCAGTTGCTCAGCGGCTCAGGGCTGGTTGCCGTCAGCCAGGATAGCGGCAGCTATGTGCTGCAAACCGTGGCCCCCGAAAGCACGTTGGCGTTGCCGACCACCGACGTCAAAGGCTTCGCCCTGGGTAACGCTCTCGGCAGCATGGAAGGCTACAACGCCACCCACAGCCAGGTGGCGACCAAGACCAGTACCGCCCTGCGGGAAACGTCGCAAAGCGTATCGGTGGTCACGCGCGAGCAAATGGACGACCAGGGCGCGCAAACCGTGTCCCAGGCAATGCGCTACACCCCTGGCGTGCTGACCAACCCCTATGGCGCGACCCACCGCTACGACTACGTGGCGATGCGCGGCTTCAACGATGGCTCGGTGGACAACATCTACCTGGACGGTTTGAAGTCGATGGGTGACAGCGGCACCTACAGCTCGATTCAGGTCGATCCGTATTTCCTCGAGCGGGTCGACATCCTCAAGGGCCCGTCCTCCGTGCTCTATGGCCGCAGCTCGCCGGGTGGCCTGGTGGCGCTCACCAGCAAGAAACCGCTGTACGAGGCCTATCACCAGATCCAGGCCACGGTCGGTACCCAAGGCCAACGCGGCATGGGTTTCGACTTCAGCGGCCCGGTGGATGACGACAAGCGCATCGCCTACCGCCTGGTCGGCCTGGCCGATACGTCCGACACGCAATTCGACCACAACAAGGAAAAGCGCTTCGCCCTCGCGCCCACGGTGAGCATCGACTTTAGCGAAGACACCTCGCTGACGTTGCAAGCCTACCTGCAGCATGACCCCGACGGCGGTTACCACGGCGGCATGCCGGCGAACGGCACCTTGCACAAGCGCAACGGCCGGCGGATTTCGGAGAACTTCTTCGAAGGCGAGCCTGGCGTCGACGGCTACGAACGTGACCAGCAGTCGTTCGGCTATCAGTTCGAACACCGCTTCAACGACGTCTTCACCGCCCGACAGAACTTCCGCTACCTGGATTCGGACGTCAGCAATGACCAGGTCTATGCCTATGACTGGACCACGCCGACCAGCAACGAGCTGAACCGCTATTACACCGGCGCTGAAGAAAAGCTCCACGCCTTCATCGTCGATAACATGCTCCAGGCGGAATTCTTCACCGGCGCCACCAAACACACCGTGCTGATGGGCGCCGACTACCAGCGGCGCAAGACCGTGGTCGATTGGACCAGCGGCAGCCTCGCGCCGATCAACGCCTTCGACCCGGTCTACGGCAACTCGGCGATCAGCTACTTCAGCCCCACCAGCTACCTGCGGCGCCTGGAGCAGACCGGCGTCTATCTGCAAGACCTGATCGAAATGGACAAGTGGCGCTTCTCTCTGGGCCTGCGCCAGGATTGGGTCGAGACCTCGGACGAGAACCGCATTGCCGAATTCGGCCGTCCGGAAGGCACCGAGATCAACGACAAGCGCACCAAACTCACCGGTAGGGTCGGGGCGCTGTACCTGTTCGACAACGGCCTGGCGCCGTACATCAGCTACTCGGAGTCATTCAACCCCAACTCCTACGCCGACAGCGCCGGCAACCCGCTGCCGCCCACCGACGGCAAGCAGTGGGAACTGGGCCTGAAATACCAGCCGCCGGGCACCGACGACTTGTACACTGCCTCGCTGTTCCGAATCGACCAGGAGAACCTGGCGACCAAGCTGCCCCAGGAAAACTTCTACCGCGCCGTTGGCGCTGTTCGTTCCCAGGGTCTGGAACTGGAAGCGCACATGCAGTTGACCGAGCAGTTCAAGGTGCTGGGCAGCTACACCTTCACCGACATCGAATACTCGAAATCGATGGTCAGCACCCTGAGCACGCCCACCGACATCATCGAAAACAAAGGCAACTCTCCGACCCAGGCCCCGCGCCACATGGCATCGGTGTGGGCTGACTACAAATTCGACAGCGGCACGCTCGATGGCCTGCGGCTGGGCGGCGGCGTGCGGTATGTCGGCTACAGCTGGGCCGACGCGGAAAACACCATGAAGGTGCCGTCGTACACGCTGTTCGATGCCTCGGTGGGGTATGACCTGGGCAAGGTCGGCTTGAAGGGCGTGGATGTGCGCCTGAACGCGAACAACCTGACCAACGAGAGCTACATCGCGTCATGCGCCAGCCTGAGCTATTGCTACATGGGCGAGGAGCGCAACGTGGCGGCTACGGTGAGTTATCAGTTCTGACCCGCTCTTCAGGCCAGACGCATTTGTCTGGCCTGAAGAATGGTTACTGTGGCGAGGGGATTTATCCCCTCGCCACAAAGCTATATCTCTGCCCTAGGCCTGAACCGCCTTCGCCTCTTCCCTCGCAACGCCTTCCTTACCCACAAACCGATTCGCCCGCCCAAACGTGCCGAAATCATTGAAGCGCACGCCCATCTCCCGCATCACCTTGTGCGCCACCGGCACCGTCATCTGGCGAATGTAGAACGGCTCCTTCACCACGAAATGATGGATGCCGTGGCTGCTGCCGAAATTGAAGCAGAACGCCTGCAACGGCCACAGCCACCAAGGGTTCAACACCTGGGTCTGCTGGATGACGTTGCCTGGCTCGATGTCGCCGTAGTAATGCATGTTCGAGCTGATGAAGTGCAGGCAAAAGGTGCGCAGCACATTCGGGCCGATGATCACCACCGCCGCGATGTCTATGACGTGCAGGGTCGCCAGAGTGCTGGTCGACCAGTCGATCGAAGTGCCGAGCAGCCCGGCAACCGCGTTGGCGCCATGGAAACCGAGGAACACGTACCACGCGCCCCAATGCAACAGCGCCAACGGGAAGTACACCTTCAGCGTGCGCCTGAGGATGCTGCGCTTGTGCGCCCAGGTCCTGGCTCGCAGCAGGCGAATGAACGCCGACATCACGTTGTCGCCAACCATCAGCAAGCGCGCCAATCCCCACGGCTCGCCGTTGGTGATCGCGCGCTCCTCCAGGTCCGCCTCGCTGCCGGAAACCTTGTGATGATTGAGGTGCAGGTGGCGGCGAATCCACGGATTGATGGTGCTCGGCCGCGCCAGCCAGACCAGGCCCATCATCAGGTTGTGCGGCACGCGCTGCTTGCGAAAATACATACTGTGGATCAGGTCGTGTTCCAGCTCGTGGGTCAGGGATGCAAAAAAGGCGTTGAGCAGCAGGCACGCCCAGCCGGCCAGATAGCCGTTGATGTAGAGCAGCGCCGAGCCGGTCATCCCCGCCAGGGCGAACGCCAGGATGCCCGCGCCCAGCGCATCCTGATGCCGCAGGATCGGATAGCGCTCGCGCAATTCTTCGCCCCGGGCCAGGACCACCTGGCGAATATGGGCGGAGCGCTGCTGTGCATTCAATCGCTCGGGGCTTGCGCAAGTGCCGTGCATGGCTTAATCCTCTGTTATCGATGAGCTAATCCTGCCGGGCCTTGCCTCACGGGGTGATAGCCGCAGACGCCAACCTGTTGACCGCAAGCGCCAATTGCCATGACGGAACCCACCTCCCTCGCCAGCTGGACCCGCGCCCTGCGCAAACAGCTCGATGCACTGGGCCTGGACAGCTATGCCTTGTGCCTGGAGGCGGGCCTGGACCCACAATGGATGGACGACCCGAACGCCCGTTATCCGCTCTCGGCCACCACGCGCCTGTGGGCGCTCGCGGTGCAGGCCAGCGGTGATCCGGCGATCGGCCTGCGGGTGTCGCGCTTTGTCAGCCCCACCACCTTTCATGCGCTGGGTTATGCCCTGGTAGCCAGCGGCAGCCTGCGGGAAGTGTTCGAGCGGATCGTGCGCTACCACCCGGTGGTCAGCGATGCGCTGACCCTGCAACTGAGCCGTGGCGAGGATCGCTACCGCTTCAGTCTCGACGTACCGGCGGGACGTCCGGCGCCGGCCCTGGAAGCCATCGACGCGTTCGCCGCGATTTACGTGCGCACCTGCCGTAACCGCCTCGGCCGCGATTACGCCCCGCTGGCGGTTTATCTGCGGCGACCGGAGCCGGCAGACCCCGCCCCTTGGCACAAAGTGTTCCGTTCACCGGTGCACTTCGATGCCGGACATGATTGCCTGGAGTTCAGCCTCGCCGATTTCGACAGTCACCTGGACGACGCCAACCCGGAGCTGGCCGAACACAACGAAACCGTGCTCAAGCGCACCCTCGCCCAGCTCCAGCCGTTGACCTGGGAGCGCAAGGTCCGCGCCGCCATCGAAGCACAACTGCCCGAAGGCGAACCCAGCGCCGAACGCATCGCCCAGACCATGCACCTGAGTCTGCGCAGTCTGCAGCGGCATCTGGCCGACGAAGGCTGCCGCTTCGACGCGCTGCTCAATGAATGCCGGGAAAACCTGGCGTTGCTACACCTTCGCGATCCGCAATGCTCATTGAGCGAGGTCAGTTATCTGCTGGGTTTTGCTGATACCAGCAGCTTCAGCCGCGCGTTCAAGCGCTGGACCGGGATGACGCCGGGGCAGTTTCGGGATGGCTTGCGTTAGGGATCTACCGTACCTGGGCCGGCCTCATCGCGAGCAAGCTCGCTCCCACATTTGATCTGCGGCGCCCACAGAACCTGTGGGAGCGAGCCTGTTTGCGATGGCCTAGGTCAGTCGTTGTCAGCTTTGAGGCTGCGTGCAAGCCCCGCCTTCCACGCCTCGACCATTGCTTCGCCAGTTGCTCTGAACGTTTGATTAGCGTCCATGTAGCGACGCATCTCGGCCAACGCAAGGTCCATCCCATGAATAACCTGCTCCAACAAATCCTTGCAGCGCCTCTCCGTCAGATTGCAGGCCGAGCGGCCAAACCCCATCAGCATTTTATATTTCGGCCAGGCTTTGGAACCGCCTAACAAGAGCGCCATGTTGTCGTTACGAATATAAACCGCTGTGCTGACGAGGTCGTAGGCGGGCGCGAGCCGGATAGATGCATCCGCGCCACAGTGGTTATAAAGCACCCCGAAATTTTTCAGGTGCGCATCACCATTCTTCAATCCGGCCGAGAGAGCCACGATTTTAAACAAGGACTCCAGCGCCTGATTGAGTATATGAGGCGAAACAAACGCCTTGATCTGCCGGGCCGCGCCTTCATACGAACCGTCATACTTGGCTTTCGATGGCGAGCCATTGAGCACACAAAAATCCTCAAAGCCCAGATATTCGCCAGTGCGTGGCAGATCAAAACGCTTGACGATCAAAAATTTTCCGCGCTCGCTCAACTCGAATTCCGGCACTTCAAGCCCCGCATGCAACGCGGCCCGCAGGCAAAAGAATTCATTGGCGGCCAACTCGGGGAACTCGTCCGAGCGAAACGCCTTGACCAGATGTGTAGCACCCCGGTGAGTCAAGCGATCAACAGCGGATGCGCTGTCGCGTACCAATACTTTGGGTTGTACTCCAGAAACACCCGAATATCGCCCGTAGGTGTCCAGCAAATCCTCGAACAGCCCCTCGGCCCCGTCATGCACCAACAAGTCCGCCAAACTGGTTTCGGGCGGCCCGGCCTCGGTATGCAAACGACCAATACCCACCCGGCCCAGCTGATGAGGTCCCACGATGGCAAGCATGGCAAAGTCGTCAAAGCCCCGCACCGCTTTACTGAAACGGCGCACCAGCTCGTCACGCAAGGCGCCTTCCGGCAGGTTCATTTCAAAGATCGGTGGTACGCCGGGCTCCCAGCTATAGCTTTCAAGACGCGCTGGCATGGTCAGCGAAACCGAATGCTCCTCATCCGCGTCAGGTGCATAAGTGAACACTGAATCGCTGCGCTGTTGGCCTCGCCCAAGGACGCCGATAGCCGCTTCGCTGACGGTGACTTGCAATCTGTCCAGACCTTGCTCATCAGTCATGGAAAGAATCCTTTTTCAGCGTGTCGAGGGTCGGGCGCTTCGCTGGACGGGCGGTCGCTGTCAGCTCATAGCCAAAACCGTTGAGAATGGCTTCGACCTTACGAATGCCGACTTCAGCAATAGTATTGTTTTCGATCCCGGAAATCGTCGCGCGGCTCATGCCGTACTGCGCAGCCAATGCCTGCTGGGAAAGACGGTGTTCCTTGCGCAATCGCCTGATCAACGCACCGAGGGTTTCCATACGCCAACTCCGCATCGTATACAGTGCAAAAACCATTAAAAACACGAAATGCACTATATTTAATTCATCTTATCCGAGTGTAGCGCAATCACGATCTATACGAGCGGTCGACATCAGGTTGAAGCCAGGCGCCGCAGCCCCTGGATATCAAGGATTTCGATCTCGCCATAACCAAGCTGAAGAATCCCCTGCCCCTGCAGATCCTTGAGAATCTGGTTGGTGGTCTGGCGCGACAGGGAAAGCATCAACGCCAGCTGGTCCTGGGGCAGTTGCAAAACCCGGCGTGCCGGTTCGATTTCACCGTAGCCTTCGGCAATCATCAGCAAGCGATGGACCACGCGGGCCGGAGCAGGCATCAGGCTCAGGTGTTCGAGGTTGACGAAGGTCAGGCGCAACTTGTGGCTCATCAACAAGGCCAGCTGCCGCCAATAACCAGGTTGTTCTTCGAGAAAAGCCAACAGCCCGGCCTGAGGTACATGCAACAACGTGCATTGCCCGACCCCCTGCGCGTCATGGGTACGTGGCTGGCCATCAAACAGGCTGATTTCGCCGAACCAATAGGGCGGCTCCACGACGCTCAACAGCGCTTCCTTGCCCTGCTCACTGACGGCGCCGATCCGCACCGCCCCTTCGAGCACAGCGTACACGCCACACGGCGGATCGCCGCGCTTGAACAACCGCTGACCGGGCGACAGGCGACGCAGCCGCGACATCTCCAGCAGACTATTCTGTAACTCGGCGGGCAGATGGCTGTACCAGTGGCCGGTCATCAAGTGCGCATGCCAGGGATGAGTATTCATGGAAACTCCGGGACAAGTGTCGGCTAGCTGACAGAGCGCCTGGTGGAACCTGGGCATCATGCGGGCATCACCTCAGGAGGAACAACAATGAAAAGCCTCGTCGATCATCTCAGTCAATACGCGACCTATCACCGCGACCCACGCAACATCGCCAGCCATTTTATCGGTATTCCGCTGATTTTCGTTGCCGTCGCCGTGCTCTTGTCACGGCCGGGATGGCCGGTTGGCGCGATTTTGATTTCGCCCGCGCTGCTGGTGGCAGTGGCCAGTGCCTGGTTCTACCTGCGCCTGGAATTGCGCCTGGGTGTGCTGATGACCGTGCTGCTGGGGCTTGCCGTCTGGCTGGGCCAGGTGCTCGCCACGCAAAGCACGGCGATATGGCTGGCCGGTGGCCTGGGCATGTTTGTGGTGGGCTGGGTGATCCAGTTCGTCGGCCACTATTACGAAGGGCGCAAACCGGCGTTCGTCGATGATCTGACCGGGTTGATTGTCGGGCCGTTGTTCGTCGTGGTCGAGGCGGGATTCCTGCTGGGCATGCGCGATGACCTCAAACAACAGATCGAGGCGCAGGCCGGGCCGGTAAAGGTCAATCAGAAGCGGGCCGCAGCCTGAGGCCGCCTTCGCAAGCAGGGCTCGCTCCCACATTGGATTGGCGTCGTACACAAACCCCTTGTGGGAGCGAGCCCTGCTCGCGAAGCTTTTAAAGGTTTGAAACTTTCTGCCAGACCTTCGGCTTGAAGAACAGCGTCTCGCCCTTCGCCAACCCAACCAGGCTATCGTGGTCCTTCACTACTTCGGCCTCGATCAGTTCGCTTTGGCCCTCGACCTTCAACGTCACCCGCGTGGTCGCGCCGAGCGGACGAATGTCGCGCACTTCAGCGGCGTGGTGGTCCTCCAGTTCCGAGCGCGACAGCGACACTTCATGCGGACGGAACAGCACATGCCGGTCCTCCCCGAGATGCAGACGGTTCGAGTCGCCCAGGAAGTGATAGACAAAATCGCTGGCCGGGTTCTCGTACACATCGCCCGGTGAGCCGATCTGCTCGATAACGCCCTTGTTCATCACCACGATCCGGTCGGCGACTTCCATGGCCTCTTCCTGGTCGTGGGTCACGAATACCGAGGTCAGGTTGATGTCCTCGTGCAGCCGCGCCAGCCAGCGGCGCAATTCCTTGCGGACCTTGGCGTCGAGGGCGCCGAACGGTTCGTCCAGCAGCAACACCTTGGGTTCTACCGCCAAGGCGCGGGCCAGGGCGATACGCTGGCGCTGGCCGCCGGACAACTGCTCCGGATAACGGTCGGCGAGCCAGTCCAGCTGCACCATGTTCAGCAGCTCATGGACCTTGGTCGCGATCTGGCTTTCGTTCGGGCGCTGGTTCTTGGGCTTCATGCGCAAGCCGAAAGCGACGTTGTCGAACACCGTCATGTGGCGGAACAGGGCGTAGTGCTGGAACACAAAACCGACGTTGCGATCACGCACGTCGTGGCCGGATACGTCTTCACCATGGAACACGATGTTGCCCTGGTCCGGCGTCTCGAGGCCGGCAATGATCCGCAGCAGGGTCGTCTTGCCACAGCCCGACGGGCCGAGCAGCGCCACCAGCTCGCCGCTCTGGATGTCCAGGCTGATATCGTCGAGGGCCTTGAAGGTGTTGAAATTCTTGCTGACGTTACGGACTTCGATCGACATGACTTATTCCTCCGCGGCGCTGGCGCGCAGGCGGTTGATTCGGTTTTCGCTCCACTGCTTGAGCAGCAGGATGAAGAGCGCCAGGATCAGCAACAGGCTCGCCACGGCGAACGCGGCCACATGGTTGTATTCGTTGTAGAGGATCTCGACGTGCAGCGGCAGGGTGTTGGTCACCCCGCGAATGTGCCCGGAAACCACCGACACCGCGCCGAACTCGCCCATGGCCCGGGCGGTACACAGCACCACGCCATAGATCAGACCCCACTTGATGTTCGGCACAGTCACATGCCAGAACATCTGCCAGCCGTTGGCGCCCAGCAGGCGCGCGGCTTCTTCTTCCTGGGTGCCCTGCTCCTGCATCAGCGGGATCAGTTCACGGGCCACGAACGGCACGGTGACGAAGATCGTCGCCAGGACGATGCCCGGCAGCGCGAACACGATCTGGATGTCGTGATCCGACAGCCATGGCCCGAACAGGCCCTGGGCACCAAACATCAACACGTAGACCAGGCCAGCGATTACCGGCGACACCGAGAACGGCAGGTCGATCAGCGTCACCAGCATGCTTTTGCCACGGAACGAATACTTGCTCACGCACCATGCGGCGCTGACGCCGAACACCAGGTTCAACGGTACCGAAATCAGTACCGCAATCACCGTGAGCTTGAGCGCCGACAACGCATCGGGCTCGAAGATCGCCGCGAAGAAAGTACCCAGGCCCGACTTCAGGCCCTGGGACACCACGATGAACAGCGGCAACAGCAGAAACAGTGCAAAAACCAGCCAGCCGAGGCCGATCAGGATGCGCCGCGAAACCGCGCTGCCGCGGCGGGCAGCGTTGGTGGAGGCGGCGGAAATAGACGATTGGGACATGGTTCGCGCCTCCTTATGGGGTTTCGATGCGCCGCTGCAACAAGTTGATCAGCAGCAGCAGGACGAAGGAAACCACCAGCATCAGCACGCCGATGGAGGTGGCGCCGGTGTAGTCGTATTGGTCGAGCTTGACCATGATCAGCAGCGGCAGGATCTCGGTTTTCATCGGCATGTTGCCGGCGATGAAAATCACCGAACCGTACTCGCCCACGCCCCGGGCAAACGCCAGTGCGAAGCCGGTCAACCAGGCCGGCAACAACGCCGGCACGAGGATGTGGCGGAACACCTGCCATGGCTTGGCACCGAGGCACGCGGCGGCTTCTTCGACTTCACGGGGAATGTCGGCGAGCACCGGCTGCACGGTGCGCACCACGAACGGCAGCGTCACAAAGGTCAGCGCGAGGGTGATGCCCAGCGGGGTGTAGGCAATCTTGAAACCCAGGTCGGTGGCGAACTGGCCGACCAGGCCGGTCGGCGCGTACAACGCGGTCAGGGCGATACCGGCCACGGCGGTGGGCAAGGCGAACGGCAAATCGATCATCGCGTCGATGATCTTGCGTCCCGGGAAGGTGTAGCGCACCAGCACCCAGGCCAGCAGCGTGCCAATCACGCCATTGATGATCGCAGCGTACAGCGCGGTGCCGAAACTGAGCTTCAAGGCTGCCAGCACCCGCGGCGCCGAAATGATCGCCCAGAACTGTTCCCAGGTGAGTTGGGCGGCATGCACGAACATCGCCGCCAGGGGTATGAGCACAATCAGACTGAGGTACACCAGGGTGTAGCCCAGCGTCAGCCCGAAGCCGGGTATGACGGGGGATATGCGACGCGACATAAAGGTCCTTGGTTAGAACTGGCCCGACGGTAAATCGGGACCCGTTAGCAAAGCCAGCCTGTGAGCGGGCGCAGCCTGTGGGAGCGAGCCTGCTCGCGAAAGCGGTGTCTCAGGCAACATGAATATTGACTGTGCAACCGCCTTCGCGAGCAGGCTCGCTCCCACATGAATTGCGCTCTATTGCAGCTTACTGCGCCTGATAGATCTGGTCGAACACACCGCCATCATTGAAGAATTTCGGCTGTGCGGTTTTCCAGCCGCCGAAGTCCTTGTCGATAGTCACCAGCTCAAGTTTCGGGAACTGCCGGGCGTATTTGGCAGCCACGTCCTTGTCACGCGGACGATAGAAGTTTTTCGCCGCGATTTCCTGGCCGGCCGGGCTGTACAGGTGCTTGAGGTACGCTTCGGCGATCTCGGCATTACCCTTTTTCTCGGCATTCTTGTCCACCACCGCCACCGGCGGTTCGGCGAGGATCGACAGCGACGGCACGACGATGTCGAACTTGTCCGCGCCACCGTCCTCTTTCAGCGCCAGGAACGCTTCGTTTTCCCAGGCCAGCAACACGTCTCCCTGACCGTTGTTGACGAACGTGATGGTCGAGCCACGGGCACCGGTGTCGAGGATCGGCACGTGCTTGAACAGCGCCTGCACGTATTCCTTGGCCTTGGCTTCGTCGCCACCGTTGGCTTTCAGGCCGTAGGCCCAGGCGGCGAGGAAATTCCAGCGGGCACCGCCGGAGGTCTTCGGGTTTGGCGTGATGACCGAGACGTCATCCTTGATCAGGTCGCCCCAGTCCTTGATGCCCTTCGGATTGCCCTTGCGCACCAGGAACACAATGGTCGAGGTGTAAGGCGTGCTGGCATCCGGCAGGCGTTTTTGCCAGTCCGCCGGCAGCGACTTGCCCAATTTGGCGATTTCGTCGATGTCGCCGGCCAGGGCCAGGGTCACGACGTCGGCACGCAGGCCGTCAATTACTGCTCGGCCTTGCTTGCCCGAACCACCATGGGACTGCTGGATTTTCACGGTGTCGTCCGGATGGGCTTTTTTCCAGAAGCTGGCGAATTCGGCGTTGTAATCCTGATACAGCTCGCGGGTCGGGTCGTAGGACACGTTGAGCAACTCGTAGTCCTTGGCAACCGCGGAACCTGCAAAAACAGCACTGGCCAGGGCGGCCAAGGCATAACGGCGAATCGACGACATGGTGAAAGCTCCTGGAATTCTGGTTTTTATGGCTTCTGGAAATCGTTTGTCCGGTAACCGGAATCGCAGCCTGCGGCAGCTCCTGCATCAAGCCCCCCGGCAGGGGCTGGCGCAGGCTGTGATCCTTCAGCTCGGTTTATGACTCGGTTGCTGCAAGCGGAATTTTTCCTTGCGCTCGATCTGGACCACCTGGGCGTTGTGCACGGTAATCTCCACCGCGCCAAAGCGCAGGTCACGCAATGCACTCTGGATCTCGCGCAAGATGGTTGCTTCGTCCTGGCCGTCAACGCTACGTAGGGATGCGCTCATGCTGCTGCTCCTTGGAATGAATGCCTGGCAGTGGGCGGCACTGCTTGCGGCGTGGGAGCAATATTAGATAAGTGCAGATATTCTTAAAAAGACTATTTAAGAATTTTTATATAACCAAATCGCAATTCCGCTTTCAGCCAATCACCGGTGCACGATTCCAATCCAACTGTTGCGCCACAACCGGTCGACCAAACCAGTAGCCCTGCCCTAGCTCACACGCCTGTTCAAGCAGAAATGCCGCTTGCTCTCGCTGCTCGATACCTTCTGCGTGCACCTGCATGCCCATGCTGCGGGCCAGGGCGATGATTACCCGGACGATCGCCGCGTCGTCTTCATCCCAGGGCAGCCCGGCGACAAAACCCTGGTCGATCTTGAGTTTCTGCACCGGTAGACGCTTGAGCCGCAGCAGCGACGAATAACCTGTGCCGAAATCATCAATGGCCAACCGCACGCCCAACTCCCGCAGACGGTGCATTTGTTCCAGCGCCACCTCCGGATCATCCATGACCGCACTTTCGGTCACCTCCAGCTCCAGGAAGGCCGGATCGAGGCCCGTGTCGTGAAGTACGCGGGCGACCTGCTCGTACAATTCGCGGCGAGCAAACAAACGGCTGGAGACGTTGACCGCAACGAATGACAAAACCACACCGGCCTGCTGCCAAAGACACATTTGCCGACAAGCCTGGTCCATGACCCAGGCATCGATCTGAGCGATCAACCCCGTGCGCTCGGCGATGGGAATGAACTCCGCCGGCGAAACCAGACCACGCACGGGATGTTCCCAGCGCACCAGCGCCTCGACGCCGATCAACCGGCTGGTGGCCAGGTCGTGCACCGGTTGGTAATGCACGCGTAGCTCCTGCTGCTGGAGCGCGCGACGCAGTTCGAAGGCGATCTCGACCCTTTGCTGCGCATGAGCAGTGAGTTCCTCGGTATATAACGCGTAGCCGTCACGTCCGCTGTTCTTGGCCTTGAACAGTGCCGAGTCGGCGTTGCGCAGCAGTTGCCCGGCGCTGAGGGCGTCACCGGGAAACAGGCTGATGCCGATGCTGGCGTTGATAAACAGCGATTGCTCGCCGAGCTGCAACGGTGCTTTCAAGGCATCGAGGATACGCCGGGCCAAAGCGGCGGCCTGACCCGGCTGCGAGCAGTTTTCCACCAGCACCGCGAATTCGTCACCGCCTAGCCGCGCCAGAGTGATACCGGGCGCAAACAGCCCGAGGAAGCGTTCGGCAACGCCTTTGAGCAGCTCGTCACCGACGTTGTGCCCGAGGCTGTCGTTGATGTTCTTGAAATGATCCAGGTCCAGCAGCAGCAACGCGCACCCACGCTTGTGCAGTTGCGCCGAAGCCACCGCCTGCTCGGCGCGATCGGAAAACAGCAGGCGATTGGGCAGGCCAGTCAGCGGATCATGATGGGCCAGATGCGCCAGCTCATGCTCCGAGTCCTTGATCGCACTGATGTCGGAAAACACCGCGACGTATTGGCTGACTTCGCCGGAGTCATCGACGACGGCCCGGATAGTCTGCCATTGCGGGTAGATTTCACCGCTCTTGCGGCGGTTCCAGATTTCGCCACTCCATTCGCCGCGGCTGGACAGCGCCGCAAACATCTCTCGATAAAAAGTCGGGCCATGCCGGCCGGACTTGAACAGATTCGGTTGCCGGCCCAACACTTCGTCGCGGGCATAGCCGGTGATTGCCATGAATGCCCGGTTCACATGCACGATCAAACCATGGCGGTCCGTGACCAGGACGCCTTCGCGGGTGCAGTCGAACACCGCGGCGGCCTGGCGTAACCGTTCACGGTCGACATTGCCCTCGGCCTTTTCGAAAAAGCGTGCTATCCGCACCCGTGCGATGAAAATCAATCCGGCACTGACGAGTACCCAGGCATAACCGTTGATCAGTTGCCAACGCAGCCGATCGGCCGAATGATCGAAGAAACTGCTCAATAAATAACCAACCAGCTGCAGCCAGGCGACTGACAGCACCAGATAAAGCAGTGCCCCACGCATGGCAGCGCGGTGATAGACGGTCATGCGGTCATCCATGTCCCTGTAATGTGAGGGGATTATAGAGGAAGAAACATTCTGCCACTCTTATCTGAAAGGCCGACTGGTTTTATCGCCGGGGCCAGGGATAATGCAACGGCAGTTTTCATCTTTATCGAGGGCCCTACAGCCTATGTGGTACGAAGGTTTTCTTGGCTTGTCGGCCTGGTCGCTGGTGGCAGTCACCCTGCTGATGACTCACGTGACGATCATCAGCGTCACGGTCTACCTGCACCGGTATTCGGCTCACCGTTCCCTGGAACTCAACGCCGGTCTCAAACATTTCTTCCGCTTCTGGCTGTGGCTGACCACGGCGCAGAATACCCGCGAGTGGACCGCCATCCACCGCAAGCACCACGCCAAATGCGAAACCGAGGACGATCCCCACAGCCCGGTGATCAAAGGCCTGTCTACGGTGCTGCGCAAGGGCGCCGAGCTGTACCGCGCCGAAGCGGAAAATCCGGAAACCTTGCGCATCTATGGCAAGAACTGCCCCGAGGACTGGATCGAACGCAACCTGTACAGCCGCTTCCCCCTACTGGGCGTGGCGATCATGGGCGTCATCGACCTGCTGCTGTTCGGCACAATAGGCATCACTATCTGGGCCATCCAGATGATGTGGATCCCGGTCTGGGCCGCTGGCGTCGTCAATGGCCTGGGGCATGCCGTGGGCTACCGCAATTTCGAATGCCGTGACGCGGCCACCAATCTGGTGCCCTGGGGCATCCTCATTGGTGGCGAAGAACTGCACAACAACCACCACACCTATCCCAATTCGGCCAAGCTGTCGGTGCGCAAATGGGAATTCGACCTGGGCTGGGCCTGGATCAAGGTCTTCAGTTTCCTGCGCCTGGCCAAGGTCCAGCGGGTCGCGCCGATCGCCCACCGGGTCGAAGGCAAGGGCCACCTGGACATGGACACCGCCATGGCGATCCTCAACAACCGTTTCCAGATCATGGCCCAGTATCGCAGGCTGGTCATCGCGCCCCTGGTCAAGCAGGAGCTGGAAAAAGTCGATCACTCGGTCCGCCATCAGTTTCATCGGGCCAAACGCCTTTTGTCGCGTGAAACCAGCCTGCTGGACGAGCGCCATCATGTGCGCATCCAGAACATGCTGGAACACAGCCAGGCGCTGAAGGTGATCTACGAGAAGCGCCTGGCCTTGCAGCAGATCTGGGTCAAGACCAGCAGCAACGGCCACGACATGCTCGCGGCCATCAAGGAATGGGTCCACGAAGCCGAGGCCAGCGGCATCCAGTCACTGCGCGATTTTGCCGACCAGCTCAAGACTTATTCCTTGCGGCCGGCCACCGCCTGACCCCCTTGTGGCGAGGGAGCTTGCTCCCGCTGGGCCGCAAAGCGGCCCCAGAACCCGCCGAAACCGGACCATCAGGCCCACCGCTCCCGCCGGTTCGCGGCTGCTTCGCAGCCGAGCGGGAGCAAGCTCCCTCGCCACAAGTTCATCCCACATGTTCGAACGAAAGCTCCCGCCCTTCGTCGCCTGAAAAGGAACTTCGCCCACAATCCCCTATCTCAAGAGCACTTCGCCATCCTGGCGGGCTTTGGAGTGAGCGCGTGCAAATCCATAGCAATGCACGTTCCTTGAGATTTGTGCCGATGGTCGACAAGAACCTACAGGATTCATCCCAGCCACATTGGCCAGAAGCGGCCCAGACACTCATGGCGCTGATGCACGCCCAAGGGGAAGTGGCGCGTCTGAGCGAGCGGGAGCAGTTGTTCAGTTCGCTGCTGGTCAGCGTCAACGCGGTGCTGTGGGCATTCAATTGGGAAACCCGGCAAGTGCTGTATGTCAGCCCCGCCTACGAGCGGATTTTCGGCCGCCCGGCCGGCCTCGTGCTTGCTGACTACAACGAATGGCGTGACGCAATCTATCCGGACGATCTGGATTACGCCGAGCGCAGCCTCGCCGAAGTGTTGGTCAAAGGTGCCGTCGAGGATCGGGAATACCGCATCATCGCCGCCGACGGCCAGATCCGCTGGCTCAGCGACAAATGCTTCATCAACCGTCAGGCCGATCCGGGCCAACCGGTGATTGTGGTCGGCATCGCCGAAGACATCACCGAGAAGAAGCTGCTCGAAAGCGAACTGCAGCGACTGGCGACCACCGACGTGCTAACCCAGAGCAGCAACCGCCGTCATTTCTTCGAGTGCGCCCATCGGGAATTCGAGCAGGCAAGGCTGCA
Organism: Pseudomonas sp. Z1-29; assembly: GCF_051131995.1. Classification (NCBI taxonomy): domain Bacteria; kingdom Pseudomonadati; phylum Pseudomonadota; class Gammaproteobacteria; order Pseudomonadales; family Pseudomonadaceae; genus Pseudomonas; species Pseudomonas sp. Z1-29. Next base: position 5,868,419 of record NZ_CP071645.1, read on the forward strand.
AGGCACGCCGATGGCATTCCTGTTGCTGGACATCGATGACTTCAAACTGATCAACGACACTTACGGCCACCAGGAAGGCGATACGGTATTGCAAAAGATCGCCGAGAGCGGGCGGAGCGTGCTCAGGCGCGGTGACCTCTTCGGTCGGATCGGTGGTGAAGAGTTTGCCGCTGTTTTCCCCGGCTGTGCCCCGGACATGGCATTGCAGGTCGCCGAGCGCTTGCAGCGGGAAATCCAGCGCCTGGCGTTTCGCTGCGGGGAGCATGACTTCGGCATCACCGTCAGTCAGGGCCTGACCGGGATCAGCGCCGAAGACCAGACCCTCGACAACCTGTTCGCCCGTGCTGACGCGGCGATGTACGAGGCCAAGCGCCAGGGCAAGAACCGCATCATCGCGGCTTGAGTGTCTCACCATCAATCAACTGTAGGAGCGAGCCTGCTCGCGAATACGGTATGTCAGTCAACTTATCCGTTACTGACACACTGCTTTCGCGAGCAGGCTCGCTCCCACAGGGGCCAGTGGTGGTTTTACTGGCGGCGCAACCGCATCAACTCTGGCAGCCCGATCTTCAGCAAGCGCGCCGTGCGTCCCCGGGCCAGTTCTTCAAGCCCTTCGTGCGCGGGTAAATGCGCCATCTGCGCCGCGATGTTCATCACCAGCGCCTCGCGGGAATAAACCCCGCCACCGAGACCGTAGACCGCCGCGATCAATTCGCGCAGCTCCAGCGGCAAGCGCCAGCGGGTACGCAGCGCCGAGCCAAAACCGGCGCCGAACTGTTCGAGCGAATCGCCGATTTCCTCCGGCTCGTCCAGCTCGCCGCCGGCCTGCTTCCACTCTTCCATGCAGCGCAGCAGTGCCAGGTCGCCCAAGCGATGCAACAGGCCGGCGCAATAACAACGCTCCTGCTCCAGATCAAGCATGCGCGCCATCGTCCGGGCGTACTCGGCGGTGTGCAACGACAACTCCCAATAACGTTCGGCATAGTCCGCCAGCCAAGGCACGTTCAACCGGGCACAGCGCTTGAGGGTCAAGCCCAGGATCAGGTTCATGCTTTGCCCGGTGCCTAGCTGATGCAGCGCCTGGGCCACGGTCTGCACCGGGCCGCCGCCTTGATGTTGCGCGGCGCTGTTGGCTGCGGCAATCAGCACGGCGGTGATCTGCGGGTCAGTACGGAGCTCTTCTTCCAGCAGTTTCAGATCCAGTCCACCAGGATTGAGGCTGCGTTTGATCGCGACCTGCACATCGGTCATCAACGGCGCGCCTTCGGCCATGTCTCGTCGACGCTCCAGGAACGTTGCCAATGTAAGGCCCGGTCCTGGAATTGGCGCGGCGTTGGATGTGTCCTCGCTATGGAGAAGTAACCCTTGCAGACGCTGGGTCAGGTTTTCCCGGTTCAAGGGCTTGGTCAGATAGGCCGTCGGCGCCAGGGGCAAGACCTCGCGCACGCTGGCGCTGTCGTTGCGCCCGCTCACCAGGATGAACGGCAACACGGGCGTGCGATGGTGTTGGCGCAAGCTGCGCAAGATGCTCAGGCCGTCGACACCCGGCAGTTCCCAATCGGCGATCACCAGGTCGTAAGAATTATGCGCCAGGAGCTCCAAGGCCTGCCGTCCCTCGCCACAAGTGTCTATCCGCGCATCGCAACGCACTCCGGACAGCACCTGTTCAAGCAGCTCCCTGGACGCCGGATCGGCCTCGGCAATCAACACACGCGGTACAGCGGGTAAATCCACAGCAGTCATGCCGCATCGCTCCCTTGCAATACATGCACCTTAGACAATAACGGCCATTCCAGACAGGTCGAAACCACCGTGGATCTGTAGCCGAATATGAAAAAACCCGCCGAAGCGGGTTTTTTGTGGATCAGCACAAAGCTTAGAGTTCGTGAAGATCAGAGCTCGTAAATATCAAAGCTCGGAGAAACACTCTTCGATGATTGCCAGGCCTTTGTCCAGTTGCTCATCCGGCGAAGTCAGCGGCACCAGCACGCGCAGGACGTTGCCATAGGTCCCGCAGGACAACAGGATCAAGCCCTTGTCGCGCGCCTTGGCCACCACTTGCGCAACGGCGGCAGCGTTCGGCTTGTGGGTGTCGCCATCTTCGAACAGCTCCACGGCGATCATCGCGCCCAGGGCACGGACTTCACCAATGACCGGGTACTTCTTCTGGATAGCCTTGAGGCCAGTCACCAGGCGCTCGCCCACGGCCTTGCAGCGATCCAGCAGGTGTTCTTCTTCGAACACGTCCATCACCGCCAGCGCAGCGGCGCAGGCAATCGGGCTGCCGGCGTAGGTGCCGCCGAGGCCGCCCGGCGCGATCGCATCCATGTATTCGGCCTTGCCGCACACACCGGCCAGCGGGAAACCGCCAGCAATGGATTTGGCAAAGGTGGTCAGGTCGGCGGCGACGCCCATCTGCTCCATGGCGAAGAACGTACCGGTACGACCGGCGCCGGTCTGCACTTCGTCGGCAATCAGCAGGATGCCGTGCTGGTCGCACAGGGCGCGCAGGCGCTGCATGAAGGCTTTCGGCGCCACATAGAAGCCACCCTCGCCCTGGACCGGCTCGATGATGATGGCGGCGATGTCGCGTGGCTCGGCGTCGTTCTTGAAGATGCGTTCGATGCTGGCGATGGAGTCGTCGACGCTCACGCCGTGCAGCTCGTTCGGGTACAGCGCGCGGAAAATGCCGCCAGGCATCAGGCCCATGCCGGCCGAGTAAGGCACGACCTTACCGGTCAGGCCCAGGGTCATCATGGTACGACCGTGGTAAGCGCCGGTGAAGGCGATCACACCGGCACGGCCGGTGGCGGCGCGGGCGATCTTCACGGCGTTTTCCACCGCTTCGGAACCGGTGGTCACCAGCAGGGTTTTCTTGGCGAAATCACCCGGGACCTTGGCGTTGATTTTTTCGCACAGCTCCACGTACGGCTCGTAGGCCAGGACCTGGAAGCAAGTGTGGGTCAGCTTGTTCAGCTGTTCGGTGACGGCGGCGATGATCTTCGGGTGCACGTGGCCGGTGTTCAGTACGGCGATACCACCGGCGAAGTCGATGAATTCACGACCTTCAACGTCGGTAACCGTGGCGTTCTTCGCCGATTCGGCAAAGATCGGGTGAATCTGGCCGACACCGCGGGGAACAGCGGCGGTACGGCGGGCCATCAGGTCTGCGTTGGTCTTGCTCATTAAAAATGTCCTCATTCGCCGCTCATCGGTCGGCGTGGCTCAAGGAATACATGGCGGGGAGGCAACTGCGACAGCATGCGATGATCGACTGCCGCAGCGTTCCGGCCACAAGAAACAGAACGGGGTGAAACGCGCAAAGGGACAGCGCTCTCGTGCCCTTTGCGCTTGTAGCAGATCAGATACCCAGGCAGAGGTATTTGATTTCCAGGTAGTCCTCGATGCCGTACTTGGAGCCCTCACGGCCCAGGCCCGAAGCCTTGATGCCGCCGAACGGCGCGACTTCGTTGGAGATCAAACCGGTGTTGACGCCGACCATGCCGTATTCCAGGGCTTCGGCCACACGGAACACACGGCCCAGGTCGCGGGCATAAAAGTACGAAGCCAGGCCGAACTCGGTGTCGTTGGACATCGCGATCACTTCGGCTTCGTCTTTGAAGCGGAACAGCGGCGCCAACGGGCCGAAGGTCTCTTCCTTCGCCACGGCGGCATTCTTCGGCACGTTGGTCAGGATGGTCGGCTCGAAGAAATTGCCTTCCATCGGCTTGCCGCCCGACAGCACGGTCGCGCCTTTGCTGACCGCATCGGCGATATGTTCCTGTACCTTGGCAACCGCTTTTTCGTCGATCAACGGACCGGTAGTGATGCCGTCTTCCAGACCGTTGCCGATCTTGAGCTTGGCCACCGCTGCCTTGAGTTTCTCGGCGAAGGCGTCGTACACCGAATCCTGGACGTACAGGCGGTTGGCGCAGACGCAGGTCTGGCCGTTGTTGCGGTATTTGGAAATGATCGCGCCTTCGACGGCCTTATCCAGGTCCGCGTCGTCGAACACGATGAAGGGCGCGTTGCCGCCCAGTTCCAGGGAAACCTTCTTGATGTCCTTGGCGCATTCGGCCATCAACTGGCGACCGATCTCGGTCGAACCGGTGAAGGACAGCTTGCGCACGATCGGGTTGCTGGTCAGCTCGCCACCGATGTCGCCGGCACTGCCGGTGACCACGCTCAACACGCCTTGCGGGATGCCGGCACGGTGCGCCAGCTCTACCAGGGCCAGGGCCGAGAACGGCGTCTGCGAAGCCGGCTTGATGACCATGGTGCAACCGGCGGCCAGGGCCGGGCCGGCCTTGCGGGTGATCATCGCGGCCGGGAAGTTCCACGGCGTGATGGCGGCGGTCACGCCAATCGGCTGCTTGATCACGATCAGGCGCTTGTCCGGCTGGTGGCCGGGAATCACATCACCATAGATGCGCTTGGCTTCTTCGGCGAACCATTCGATAAAGGAGGCGGCATAGACGATCTCGCCCTTGGCTTCGGCCAGCGGCTTGCCCTGCTCCAGGGTCATCAGGCGACCAAGGTCGTCCTGGTTTTCGATCAGCAATTCATACCAGCGACGCAGCTTGTTGGCGCGTTCCTTGGCGGTCAACGCACGCCAGGCCGGCAGCGCCTTGTCGGCGGCTTCGATCGCGCGACGGGTTTCGGCAGCGCCCATCTTCGGCACTGTGCCCAATACTTCGCCCGTCGCCGGGTTGGTGACCTTGATCGTCTGACCATTGTCCGCATCGACCCAAGCGCCATCGATAAAGGCTTGCTGGCGGAACAACTGGGTGTCTTTAAGCTGCATGTCGGCTTTCCTTAACAGCACCGCGCGCACGCGGAGCGAATTAGAGTTGTAGAAAGGCGCCTCATGGGCTGCCGTCAGGGAAATCATCCACCGGGCTGAAGCACAGAAATAACGCACATAAGCACAGACGTGCGGTTCAGCACCCAGACAAGAGCGTTTGAAATCTCAAACGAATCCTAGGGCCGATGGGGTTGGAGGACAATAGGCTGTTCGAAAAAAAGAACGAAAAAGCTGCATTTGCCTGTTTTTTCTGATCAGCGTAGCCAACAGCCGGCGAGCGAGGCGAAAACAAACGGCAAATCAGCAGCATGGACGCCCGCCATGCTTATGAGTATCATGGCGCCCGCGTTGCACCAGTAGCTCAGCTGGATAGAGTACTGCCCTCCGAAGGCAGGGGTCGTGGGTTCGAATCCCGCCTGGTGCACCAGACATGAAAAATCAAAAGCCCCAGTCCTCACGGACTGGGGCTTTTTTGTGGCGAAAGTCTTACCCTTGGATATCTATAGGATCGGCAATTCAGCCCGATAAAAAACCCTGAGCAGTATCAGCGCGGCAGCGCATCAACCGACGGGGCCGTGTTGCGAATAACTATAGAAACCACGCCCCACAACGGTTACCTCAAGCAGGCTCTCAGTGGTCAAGATCGGCCTCAAGTTGCTCAGGAGCCGGTTCAATATCCCCTAAGGACTTCACTACAAGTCCGCATTTCTGAGCCTTGGAATAAAGACCTGCGTCATGTGTCCACACTTCGTCAGCGTTGGTCGCAAGAGCGGTTGCTATTATCTGGCGATCAAAACGTAACTTGGCTTTGGTCGCTGCTGGGTCAAGCATCTTCAGCTCATTGTCATCGACTATGCGAGCACATTCGACCGCAGCGATCTGATCGAACGATATGATCTCAAAACACGAGAAGCCATTTATGACATCCAGGTGGCCCTGGTGGAAATTCCGATCAATGCCGACCAGATACTCAGCCAACGCCGGTGTGGGTATCAGTACCGTCCCGCCTCTTGCGTCGACCAGATCGATTAAGGCCTCAGCTCTCGCCTCTGCTCTATCCACGTTTTGACCAGTTGCGGGATCAACCAAGACGACACCGTCCTTGGCATTTCCCAAGGCTTGGACGAGAACGTTGGTATCGAGAACTATGCGCACCTCATCCCCTTAGGTTCTGAATCGTTCCATGGGGATCATCCATCTCGCTCCATGTGATACCTCCGAGTTCTTTAAGCTGGGTAACGGCACTACGCAAAGAGGTTTTCTCAAGCTTTTCGTAAGATTGAATGAACATTTTTCGGAGCCGCCAGCCTCCGTGCGGCCGACTTTCCCATTCACCTTTCCCATGAACTCGGACGTACTTAAACAAGAGTTTGCCTAGTTGTTCAGCCAACGCCGTGTCGGCTTCGCAAAGAAGAGTTTCTCCGCCAGCGCCCTCAAGCCGGACAGGAACAGTTTCGTCTTTTCCACCTACGACATAGAGGCGACCTTGGACACTACCCTGCTTGATGACAATCATGGGAGGGGGAGCCGTCTTGGCTTTCGGAAACTGAAGGATGTTCGCATCCGCAGCTTGCAAGACACCGTCCACCCGATCTTGCTCCATCAGTGCAGATAGCTGCAGGTAGGCTTTTCGTGCGCGCTTGGGGCCAATTCCCTGCGCAGCCTCCCTTACCCTGTTCAAGACGTGGGGGTACTTCTCATCCTCAACCCATGTATTCAGGCAAACACAGCCTTCGGTAACAGATTCGAAATGAACATTGTCCTGCGAGCCGAAAAGCTCAGTGAGCTCACACAGATAATCCGTCAAGCGAGCCATCGAGAGCTTGCTTGGATCAGTTCCGTCGAGTTCGAGCATCAGCTTTTTCATGCTGCCGAGTATAGTTCCGCCCAAATGATCCTGCTATGTCTGCATTTGTAACCCTATTCCAGAGGCGATTTCTGTAACAGCCGAACACGCAGCGCCCATCAGACTCCCAGGCTGACCTCGGACGCTGGCAACGTTCCTTCATCGCTTACGCAATATTTCCAACCGCGCCGGCAAGTCTTCCTTGGGAAAGCGCTTGTGCAACGCCAGCAGCTTCTCATCAGCCGCCTTGCTGTCACCCGCCTCGCGCAATCGCAGCACTTCCAGCAGCTCCTGCTCAAGTGTTGGCATTGCGGCGGGCGCGGCTTTGCTCATTTTCGCTGCGGGCTTATCCGCCAACGCCTGCACCGGGCTGGCCGGGGCTCGGGCCAGTTCGCCCTGGGGCGCCATGCGAGTGATCGGTGCGGGGGCCGGCATGACTGGCGGCGGGGCAGCGGCAACCGGGGGCTGCTGCCGATCGGCGGAAAACTCCATCGAGGCGGGTGAAGACAGTTGCTCCTCGGTCGACGTACGCAGCACCAGGCCGATCATCAGCGCCACACCGGCAACCGTGGCGAACGCCATTTGCCAGCGTGGTCGCTGACAAGCCTGCAGCCAGCGCTGCCACAAGCCCGGCGCAGGCGTCGGAACTTCACGGCGCGCGGTGGCCAGGATGAAGGCGTCCATGGAAGCCGGCGGCTCGCCGCTGGCGTGTTGGCGGAAATGTTCGACCAGCGTTTCGTCGATGGAATCCGGCGTCTGTTTGGGGTCGATCATGCGGGTACCTCCTCGGCCAACAGGCGATGCAGCTTCTGTTGGGCGTAACGCAAGCGGCTCTTGACCGTTTCCAGCGGAACGCCGGTCAGGGCAGCGATCTGTGGCAGTTCGAGATCACCGTGCAGGCGCAGCAGGAACACTTCCCGCTGATCCTCGGGCAAGGCCTGCAACGCGGCGTCCAGACGAGCTTGGTCGCGACTCAGGCGCAGCTGTTGCTCAGGGTTGCCGGTGTCGTCGGGCTGGACATGAAGCTGCTCGTCGTAACTGTCGTGCAGCGGGTTGTGGACGCCGTGCTTGCGCCAGTGGTCGATCAAGCGGTTACGGGCAATCTGGAACAACCATGTACGAAAACTCGCCCGGCCTTGTGGCTGGGTGGTGCTGCGAATCAGGCTGAGCCAGGTGTCCTGGAAAATTTCCTCGGCCAGTTCGGCCTTGTTGCTCAAGGACACGAGAAAACGATAAAGCCCTTGCCGATGGCGGGCGTACAGGGCTTCGAAACAAGCCCCGTCGCCTTCGCGATAGCGGGCCAGCAGCGATTCGTCGCTGGGAGAATCAAGCGCAGCGGGCATGTCCGTGTCGAACTCCTTTGGCGATCATTGCAACACAGCCCTGGCAGACCCCGTGGGAGCGAGCTTGCTCGCGATAGCGGTGTGTCAGCCAATACAAATGCAACTGAACCGACGCCATCGCGAGCAAGCTCGCTCACACATTTTTGATCCTCGTTGTCGTCAGGATCAGCGTTTGGCCGCAGGTTCGAGGCTCTGGGCCAGCTCCACCAGTTGCACGAACTCGGCACGCAGCCCGAACGGATCGTCACCGCGCGCCGAGCGCGCCAACTGCGCGGTATCCTTCAAGGTCATCTGCCCAGTGTAGCGTCCATCGCCCTTGAGCTGTTGGGCGAAGGCTGCCACGGCGGCGGAGAAGCGCAGGTCGTCGCTGGTTTTGTCATTGCGCGGTGAAACGGCAATGGGATGTTCGATCAACCGGCTGCTACCGCCTTCCGCCAGCTTGTAGCGTACGCGCAACATCGCCAGTTCGCCTGACTTGCCGTCCGCCTTGGGTGCGCTGCCATAACGCAGCGGCTCCAACCAGCCCTGCTCTCCTTTCGGGACAATTTCATACAGCGCGGTCACGGTATGCCCAGCGCCGATCTCGCCTGCGTCGACCTTGTCGTTGCTGAAATCCTCACGCTTCAACGCGCGGTTCTCATAACCCAGCAGTCGATATTCGCTGACCTGGGCGGGGTTGAACTCCACCTGCAACTTCACGTCTCGCGCTACCACCGCCAGGGTGGAGCTGAGCTGGTCCACCAGGACCTTGCGCGCTTCGAGCAGGTTGTCGATGTACGCGTAGTTACCGTCACCGGCGTCAGCCAGTTGCTCCATCAGGTGTTCGTTGTAGTTATCCACACCGAAGCCCAGTGTGGTCAGGGAGACGCCGCTTTTGCGCTGATCCACGGCCATCTGCTTGAGGCTGTCGAAATCACTGATGCCGACGTTGAAGTCACCATCGGTGGCCAGCAGGATGCGGTTGATGCCTTTGTCGATAAAGCTCTCCCGAGCCATCTGATAGGCCAGTTCGATGCCCGAGGCACCGGCGGTCGATCCACCGGCGTTCAGTTGATCGATGGCGTTGCGGATCTTCACCTTGTCGCTACCCGAGGTGGGCTTGAGCACCACCCGCGACTCACCGGCATAGACCACCAGGGACACCCGGTCCTGATCGCGCAATTGGTCCACCAGCAATTTCAGCGTGCTCTTGACCAGCGGCAGGCCTTCGCGACGGTTCATCGAGCCGGACACATCCACCAGAAACACCAGGTTGGCCGGGGCCAGGTCTGAGACGGCGCGGTCGCTGGCCTTGATCCCGACACGCAACAACCGGGTGTGAGGGTTCCAGGGCGATGGCGCGATTTCGGTGGTCACGCCAAAGGGCGAACCGTCGGTGGGCAACGCGTAGTGGTAAGGAAAGTAGTTGACCATTTCCTCCAACCGCACAGCGCCCTCAGGCGGCAGGCTGCCCTGGTTGAGGAAACGTCGCACGTTGGCGTAGCTACCGGTATCGACATCCACGCTGAAGGTCGAGACCGGTGTCTCGGCGACGCTGTGGACAGGATTTTCCGGCAGCTTCTCGTACTGTTCGCGCGGCTCGCTGCGGTAATCATTGGAGACGACATCGCCCATCGGCGCAGGCATTGATGCCGGCGCGGCCATGCGCTTGGCCATAGTCTGGCGCACGTAGGCGATCTCCCCTTGCGGCGCGACGATCGGCGCCGCCGCCACCGGTTCGGCCGGCTTGGCAGCCTCACGGGACGAAGACAACCCACAACCGGCCAACGCCACCAGCAGCGTGACGGCAAAGCCCTGGGTGGCAGGACGCATATACGAAAGCGGACGGGACATGGGCTGAACCTCGTGAGTGGATGATCCGTTCACAAGGTCAGACGCAAGAGATCAGTGGTTCGGGTTAACGACCAGAAAATTTTTCATGCCCTGGTCCCCTCAGCGGCGGCAAATAGCATCAGCGAGACGGAATGGCCCGCAGGTCATCGGCGATGAAACGACTCAACTGGCTGGTGTAGTACTCCTCGACATCGGAATTGCCCCGTTTCGTGAGGGCTCCAGCGATGCCTTTCATGGCGTGAAATTGCCCGATTGCGCCGGCCGGCATCAGCCCCTCGCGAGCCTGGGCGAAATGCAGCACCTCGGCGCCGGCCTTCTTCACCTGGACCTGGTAGCTGAAGTCGACGCTGGCAAGGTACGTACCGTCGGCAACGATACTGCTCATCAAACCACCTTGGGTGTCCTGGATACGGCGGGCGTAGACGGCGTTGATATCCAGCAGGTAGTCAGCGCTTTCCTTGCTGGAGGCGTAGCGATTGCCGTCGAGCAAGCGCACGATCAGGTCGGTGTGCAGCTTGTCACGGACTTTTTCGTCGGGCAGGAAACGTTCGTTCTTGCCGGCGACCTCTACGTTGAACGTGTCGATCCAGTATGTGGCGGTTTTGGGAATCGCCACCGGCGCAGGAGAAATGTAGTAGTCCGGCTTGGAGGCGCAGCCCGCCATAAGCAAGATGGCCAGGAGGGTGGCAAAAACGCGCATGAGATTCGTCCCTGAAAGAAATGATGCCAAAATGGTGGCGCCATTTTAAGGACGACGGTGGGATTCTCAAGCGGTTTTTCCTTTTACGCGGCGCAGGATCAAGACTCACAGGCCAGAGAGGGCCGCAGGATCTTTGCGTGCCGCCTCGGAAAATAAGCCGCCCCCCCTACTCCCACCGCACCCATCACCACGCAATACACCACGCAAACCCACGGGCTCCACGGCACCAGCGCAATCAACAACAACGGCGTCATGCTGGCCCAGAGTGCATAAGCGATGTTGTAGGTGAAGGAGATACCGGACACGCGAATCTTTGGCGGGAACAGGCTGATCATCACCGAAGGCACCGCGCCGACCACGCCGCAACCCAGGCCGGCCACGGCGTAGGCCAGGCCCAGCCAGTCGCTGCCGCTGATCAGGCTGGCATAGAGCACGGCGATGCCCAGCGGCAACAGCAGGCTGTAGAGCATGACAGTGCGCCAGGCGCCGATGCGGTCGACGACGAGGCCGGCCAGGACGCAGCCGATGTTCAGGAAAACGATGCCGAGGCTGCTCAGGGCAAACGTGTGGCTGGGGGTCAGGCCGAAGCTTTTCTGCATCACTGTGGGGGTGATGACCACAAAGACCACCACGGCGGAAGTCAGTACGCAGGTAAGAATGGCGGCGGGCAGCAAGGCATGCCGATGGTCGCGCAAAACCGTGCGCAGCGGCAGCTCCGTCGCGCATTCGCGATTAGCTTGCAGGGCAATGAAGATCGGCGTTTCGCTCAGCCAGCGGCGCAGCCAGACGCCGATCACGCCGAATAGCCCGCCCAGCAGGAACGGCAAGCGCCACGCGTAGTCGAGGATTTCGGTCGGGCTGAAGATCCGCGCCAGCGCCGTAGCGGTCAAGGCGCCGAGCAAGTAGCCGAAGGTCAGGCCCGCCTGGAGAAAGCCCAAGGCATAGCCGCGATGCCGCAACGGCGCGTGTTCGGCCACGAACACCCAGGCACTCGGCACCTCCCCGCCCACCGCCGCGCCTTGCAGGATGCGCAGCGCCAACAACAGCAACGGGGCGAAATAGCCGATTTGCGCATAGGTCGGCAGTACACCGATGAGCAGACACGGCAACGCCATCATCAGGATGCTCAGGCTGAAGACACGCTTGCGGCCCAGCCGATCGGCAAAGTGCGCCATGAGTATCCCGCCCAGGGGACGCGCCAGATAGCCGGTGGCAAAAATCCCGAAGCTCTGTAGCAGGCGCAGCCACTCGGGCATTTCCGGCGGGAAGAACAGTTGGCTGAGGGTCAGGGCGAAAAAAACGAAAATGATGAAGTCGTAGATTTCCAGCGCGCCGCCGAGGGCGGCGAGGCCCAGGGTCTTGTAGTCGGAGCGGCTGAACCGCGCGCCTGGCAAATGATGGGTGGCAGTCATAGGCATGTTTGGAAAAATGGTTGGAAGAAGGCGTCGGATCAGGCAGCGGGACCCTTGTCCACGGGCTGCGCCGACGGTTGGCCTGGCTCGGCGTCTACGGCCTCGTCAGCAGGCAGAAAATCCTTGCGGCTCTGGGCGATGGCCCGGCGTATTTCGTCGCCCTTGGTGGGGCAGTTCTTGAGGCGGGCGATGCCGTCGGTTTGCTGCGTCATCGCCATCCTCCGGTATGAGTGAACAGGCGCCGATAGTGCTCGCTTTTGGCGCTCGATGCCAACTTACGTGACGATTGGGCCAGCCAGTCAGCGGTGGTAGCGACGCACCACGCTGCTGTTGCGCAGGACGTGGCCTTTGAGTTTTTCCATCAACTGGGCGCGTGTGAGGCCGGCGGGCAATGCGTCGGGTGGCAGGTCCAGGGCGAATATCTGGATCAGGTAGTGATGAGCGCTGTCGCCAACGGGTGGGCACGGACCGATGTAGCCGTGAGTGTTCTTGCTATTGATGCCGCTCATGCCTTCCAGGGTGGATTTGGTACCCGCGCCCGCCGGGATCTGTCGGGTGCTGGCCTTGATCCCGTAATGCACCCAGTGGTCGACGCCCTGCCCGCGCTGGCCGTCGGGATCGAGCATGACGATGGCATAGCTGAGGGTGCCAGGCGGGCCGGCGTTCCAGCTCAACGCCGGAGAAATATTCTTGCCGCCGCAGGTATTCGCGTCGCTCGCGGCGGCGGCAGTGAAGAGGCGGTCGTCCGATACACCGGGAATGCTCAGGGTGAAACGCTCTTCGGCCTGGACAACCCCTTGCGCGCACAGCACGAGGGTGACGGCCGCGAGCCAGGAGGAAAGGGAGGTCAATCGAGTCATACCGGGCACCTTAATTCGATTCAGGCCATGGACGGCCTGCGAACTATAGCCGCAGCGCCGGCCCGGTTGCAGTGACAATTATGCTGAACCTCGTTGCACTCCCCTGACTCGAACGGGAAACGCCTGTCGGAGAACGACCATGCCCATGCATCAAGTCGCCCGCCTCGCTGATGTGCGAGAGGACCGCGGCCTCGAAGTGACCCTCAACGAAACACCCATTCTGCTGCTGCGGGCTGGCGGACAGGTCCGAGCCTTCCAAGGCAAATGCCCGCATGCCGGGGCGCCGCTGGCCGAGGGCGCGGTGTGTCACGGCAGGCTGATCTGCCCGTGGCACAAGGCCGCGTTCCGTGCCGAAGACGGCGCCCTGTGCGAGCCGCCGGCCCTCGACAGCCTGCAGCGTTATCACGTCGAGCTGCGGGGCGATGAAGTATGGGTCGATGAGCAACCACTGCCAGCCGAAAAAATCCCTCCCGCCGATGACCCGCGCACCTTCGTCATCGTCGGCGCCGGAGCGGCCGGCACGGCTTGCGCGGCGGCGCTGCGCGAGAAGGGTTTCGGTGGCCGGATCCAGATGATCGACCGCGAAGCCGAGGCCGGTTATGACCGCACCGTACTGAGCAAATACGTGTTGGCCGGCGACATGGCCGCAGAAAAGACGCCGGCCTTGCGCGATGAAACCTACTTCACCCGGCAACGCATCGAAAGGCGCAACGGCGAAGTGGCCGGTCTCGACACCAGCGCGCGCCAGATTCATCTCGCCGACGGTCAACGCCTGGACTATGACGCACTGCTCATCGCCACCGGTGGAGTGCCCAGGACGCCAGACATGCCGGGCCTCGACTTGCCCAATGTGTTCACCCTGCGCTCTTTGGCCGATAGCCGGCAAATCCTCGACCGTGCCCAGCCGGGGCAGCGAGCGGTGATTATCGGCGACAGCTTCATCGCCATGGAAGTCGCCTCGTCCCTGCGCAAACGTGAACTGAGCGTGACCGTCCTGGCCCGCCACCCGGTCCCGTTCGCCGCGCAGTTTGGCGACAGCATCGGCAAGGCGATCCTGGCCCGACACCGGGCCAATGGTGTGGTCTATCACAGCGAGGGCGAAGCGGCGCGGATCGAAGGTGTGGAGAAGGTTGAAGCCGTGGTGCTGGATAACGGTCAGCGTTTCGCGGCGGACCTGGTCATCATCGGTGTCGGCGTGCGCCCGGCGACCGAGCCGTTCGCCGATCTGCCACGGGAAAAAGATCAATCATTGATTGCTGACGACGGCATGCGCGTCGCCGATGGCGTCTGGGCCGTTGGCGATATCGCCACCTTTCCCCTCAACGGCCAACCCCGGCGCATCGAACATTGGCGCCTGGCCCAGCAACAGGCACGCATCGCCGCGACGAACATGCTCGGCGGTGAGGAACACTACTTGGATGTGCCGTTCTTCTGGACGTACCACTTCGGCAAACGCTACGACTACCTCGGTCATGCCGAGGAATGGGACGAGGTGCAATTCAAGGGCACGCCTGAGCATCCTCCGTTCATCGCTCTGCTCGGCAAGGACGGTCTCGTTGCCGCCGTCGTGGCCTGCGATGAAGGCCGGGCCATGGCGGCACTGGCCCAGCGCATGAAACAACCGCTGCCGGTGGATGAGGCCTGGCGGCTGGTCCGGGATTTTTCGGTGTAGCTTGTCTTGAAGACAATATAAAACCTGTGGGAGCGAGCCTGCTCGCGATGGCGTCCGATCAGTCGGCATCAGTGCTGCCTGGTACTCCGCTATCGCGAGCAGGCTCGCTTGTATGGTAGGACTTGAAGGGAGGAGGAGGGACTAGGCTCGATTCTGACTGTTAGCCGCAGTACAGACCGTGGGAGATTTCACCCCTCCTCCTTTCACCCAAGCGCCGATAAAGAATGCATCTGGCCTAGACCGACGATAGGAACAAGCCTGCGCCTCTGGGTGAACCCTTCAAGTGTTCAAACCTTAGCCCGGAGGATTTTCAATGGCAATGCCCGTCGCCACCGCCCAGCCGATCGTAGGTGTGGATGTCGCCAAAGATGAGTTGGTGATTTATCACGCCCAATCCGATCGACTCGAAACGATCCCCAACACCAAAGCTGATATTAAGAAGTGGCTCAAGGCATTACCTGCGCCAGTGGATGTCGCCATCGAAGCCACCAATATCTATCACCAGGACTTCGCCGATCTGGCTTATGCGCATGGCTGTGTGATTTATATGATCGGCGGTTACGAACTCAGTCATTACCGCAAAGGTGTGAAAGTGCGCGCTAAAACCGATGCGCTGGATGCTCGGTTGTTGGCTCGCTACTTGAACAACGAAGGCCACCAGTTGCACCCTTGGTCCCCGCCATCGCCCCTGTATTGCAGGCTTATAAGCCTTTTCCGGCGACGGGCAGCCTTGGTTCAGGCGCGTGTCAGCCTCAAGCAAAGCTGGTCGAACGAACCGTTGCTCAAAACGGCCTTCGAGAACCAGATAAAGGCCATGCAAAGACTCGAAATTTTGCTTGAGAAAACAATCCAGACGCAGTTGGATGCAGCCGGTTTGGGCAGTCAGCTCAAGCGCTGCATGAAAGTCGAAGGCATCGGTCTGTTAAGCGGTGCCCGTTTACTTACGTCGTTTCAGCGTGGAGATTTCAGAAATGCCGATGCCTTCATCGCTTTTCTGGGTCTGGACCTGCGCATATCGGACTCGGGAAAAAAGAAGGGACGCCGCTGCCTGTCTAAGCGAGGTGATCCGGAGGCACGCCGATTGATGCACAACGCCGCGATGTCGGCGAGTCGCACAGCGGCGTGGAAGGGATTTTACGAGGGTTTGAGGTCCCGAGGGCTCAGCACAACCGAGGCATTGGTAGCGCTGGCCCGCAAGCTTGCCCGAGTGGTATTCGCTCTGTTGAAGAACCAGAGCGAATACTTACCAAAAGGCATTTAGGGGCTAGCCCTGCACCATAGAATCTCCCACAGGTGTTTGGCGTTGACTACGCAGGGCGATCAGCCGGCAGATGAATCACCGGCGGCCGGTCCAGCGGTGCCAGGGGCGGCGGTTGCAAGTCCGGGCTCAGCAGATGAAAGTGCGGCACTACGTGGCTGATGTCGCCATCCGGGTTGTTATGGATGATTTTGGAGCCAGGCTGGCGCAGCGTTTCCAGTCGTTCGTCAGTCAGCTTGAAACTTGCGCTTAGGCCTTGGTCATCCACCGCAGGCCTCGGCAGCCGACGCTGGGCGAAGCTGCGGCTTTTGCGCTGTTGGTAACGCGCCCAGGTAATCAGGATGATTGCGTTGACCAGCGCGATCCAGCCATAGATCTGCAAGGTTCCCAGGGTATCGAACAGCGAACCACCCAGGCGTGGCCCGGCATGGCTGTCGAACAACGGCCAGAGCCCATTGACCAGCAGATACAACAGCCCAACCCACGCCAGCACGGTAAAGAGCACATCGATGACCACCAGAAAAGGCCGCTGCCGGGTCCTGATAATTTTCATCGGATCACTTCCTCTTCTTCGTCATCGAACGGCTTGATCCCGCGATCCGGGCTGACCCAGCGCGCACGTTTCTGATGCTGCCCGAACAGCACCTTGGGGAAGCTCACCAGGGTGGTGAACAGGCTGATCAACCAGAACACCAACGGGTACCAGACCACCCAGAACATGATGTGCCACAGGCCTTTTTCGTAGCGACGGTCGATCAGGATGCTCACCGCGAATTGCATCAGGCACACCACCGCCAGCAACAGCCCGGTGAAGGCCGGCGGCATGAGGTGGTCCACCGCGATGGCGGCGGGCATCTCGATGAATTTGCCGGCGCCCCAGAAGATCACCGACAGCAGGAAGGTGAACGCCCAACCGGTGGACAGGCAGTATTCGAACAGCAGCGGCCACAGGTAACGGTGGCGGTATTGCCAGATGCCGCGGATGTTCTTGAACAGCACTTCGGCACCGCCCTGGGCCCAGCGCAGCCGTTGCCGCCACAGGCCGCGCAGGGTTTCGGGCATGAGGATCCAGCACAACGCACGGGGTTCGTAGAAGATGCTCCAGTGGTCCAGTTGCAGCTTCCAGCTGATGTCGATGTCCTCGGTGATCATGTCCGGGCTCCAGTAGCCGACCCGGTGCAGCGCTGTGCGACGGAAGGCGACGATCACACCGGACACGGTGAAGATTCGTCCGAAGACCCGCTGGGTACGCTTGATCAAGCCGATGATCGAGGAAAACTCGCCGACCTGGACCCGACCCACCAATGTTGAACGGGTGCGAATGCGCGGGTTGCCTGTAACCGCGCCGAGGCGGGCGTTGTCTAGCATCGGCGCCACCAGGTAGGCGCAGGTATTCGGTGCCAGCAGCGCGTCGCCGTCAATGCACACCAGATATTCGCTGCGTGCAGCGATGGCGCCCATGCGCAGGGCTACGGCCTTGCCCTGGTTTTCCGCCAGGTGCAGCACACGCAAGCGCGGGTCTTCGGCGGCCAGTCGGTCCAGCACCTCGGCGGTGTTGTCCTTGGAGCCGTCGTTGATGGCGATCACCTCAATGTTCGGGTAGTGCTGGCCCAGCGCTGCGTGAATCGTGTCGGCAACGTTGTCGCCTTCGTTGAAGCACGGGATCAGGATGCTGATCAGCGGTTCGCCAGCCAGGGGCGGCGGCAAGGTGTCGTCTTTCCACGGCCAGTGGCGCTCCCAGTGCAGCCAGAAATACAGGCCGCCGGCGATCCACAGCCCGGACATGAACAGCGGGTAGAAGAACACGAAGTCCATCAGGAATTGCCCAGTGACCAGGAAGATCAGGCCCAGGGGCACCCCAAGGACGATCGCCAGCACCAGGACGGCGAGCAGTCTGTCGAGCATGTCAAGGATTCCACTTGTTGGAGAGCGCAGGCCGCACGGCTTTCACGGCAGGCTGGTCTTCGATGAAGTTGTCCGGGTAGTAGCCGAAACTGGTCACGCCCTGGCGCTTGAGTCGCCCCATCCAGTCGGCCAGTTGTTCACCTTCGATATCGGCCACCGGCTTGCTGTGCCAGTCGCGCGCTTGCAATTCGAATACCGTGCGCTTGAGCGCACCGGGGCGAGCCTTGACGGTTTCCACCAGCCGTTCGAGCCAGGGCCCGGATTGCTCGCGGGTCTGTTTTTCCATCAATGGCATGGCCATCGGAGCCGTCCAATCGTAGGCGCCGAGGAAGTCATCGAGGTTCTGGGCGAACCAGGCCTCGCTCTGCGGGTTGAGCATCGGCTCGGCAAAGATATTGCGCGCCGTGCGCACCTCCGGACCACGAATTGCCCGAACCTTGGCCGTGAGCTCAGCGGTGAAGTCGATCAGGTAGCGGCTCTTGAAACGGGTCCAGCGCTGCATGGCCGCCGGGTCGTCGCGCAGAGCGGCGATGGAAGTCGGCAAGCCGTTGGCCGCATAGACTTTCATCGCAGCTGGGCCGGCATCCTCGAAGTCGGAGAACACCGCGTCGTCATGGTACAGAACGCCGTCCACCGAGCTCATCCGCGCCAGGTCTTCGTAGATTTCGCCGATGACCTTGCGCACGTTCGGGTCGAAGGGCGACAGGCGCAGGTACTGGTCCGGGGCGACGCCAATCTTGCCGGTTTCAGGATCCCAGCGCTGTACACGCGGCAACTTCGGGTCCAGGGCAAAACTGAGCACCGGCATCCAGGCATACACCTTCACGTTGGCCCGGGTGCGCAATTGCCATGCGACCCGATCGAACAGATCGGCGCGTACCGGCAGATGCCGATTGGGGAAGTACAGCGAATGGACCAGGCCATCGCCCTTCGGGTCGGCAAAAGCTTGCAGGAAGACGGTGTTCGCGCCCAGATCGTAGATACGCTGGACCAGCTTGCCGACGTTGGCCTCCTGCTGCACGGGGTCCGGATCGTAGACGTAATCCAGGTCGACGTGGACCACCCGCATCGGGTCCATGGTCTGCACCGAGACGATGCTTTCGGCGAAGTGAGCGCCGTCCGGATCGGAAGCCACCAGAAAGCGCGGGCCGCTCATCAGGTTATCGAGGCTGTCGAGGCCGTCTTCCAGGGTCAGGGCCATCTGGTAGCCCTGGCTGCCAATCACCTGCAACGCGGTGCCGTCCGCCTCGCCGTATGGCCAGACCCAGACGCGCGGACTGTAGCCGGTGACTTTGCGGATCTTCTCGGAAATGGCTGCCACGTCCTTGCGCAGACGCGCCTGGAAATCGGCTTCCGCCTCATAACGACCGGTAGCCGGATCGTAGCGCCGCGTGGTCGCCGCCGGCTGCTGGTTGCCTTGCGGGTTGGCGAGTACGCCTTTGTGATTGGCATCGGTGTGGGCGGCGATTTCCACCAGGCCCGATTTCGACACCTCGCGAATCTGCTCCCAGGTCAGGAACTCGGAACGCTTGCGTGGCACCCCGGCAAAATCCACCGGTTGACTCAGCGGCGTGTCGATCCAACTGCCGACCGGAGCAAGGATGGCCGGCCAGTTATAGGCGCGCAGGATGGGCATGACGCGGGTGTAAAAGCTTGAGTAGCCGTCGTCGAAACTCAGCAGTACTGCGCGCGATGGCAGTTCGGGCCCGCCGTTGCGGGCAGCGATGATCTGATCGATCGTGACCGGCTGATAATTGTTTTCCCGCAGCCAGGCCAATTGCTCGATCAGGCGCTCGGTGCGCACGGCCACCAAGGCTTGGTCGGGGTCGCGGTCTTCGACGTCGTGGTAGGCAATACCAAGCACGTGGTTTTTCGGCCATGGCGCATCGTTGGCCATCACCGGCCGTTGCGAAGGCGGGGCAAATGCCGGGGCCTGCTGGGCACAAGCGCTGATCAGCAAGACTCCCAGCAGAAGGATGAATCGCGAAATGACGGGCATTTTCAAACTCTTCTAGAAGCGGTAGGTGAGGTCGACAAGCAGGCGCAGATCGCTTTCACGATCGCCGTCGTAAGGGCGGTTGAGCCAGCTCAGCGCGGCCCCGGCTTCAAGCACATCGTTCCAGAGCAGACGCTGGCCGTAGCTGAGCAACCCCATGGCACCGGTGCTGTAGTCACTCTGGCTGTAAGTGCCGGCACCCGCCTGGAACTGCTGGCTCCAGGTGGTTTCGTAGCGGCGATACAGCACGTGATTGGCGCTCACGGTCGGCATGACACTGAAGTCCGATTTCGGATTGAAGTACGGCACTTCATTGGAGCCGCTGTTACGACTGGCACCGACTTCCAGGCCCAGCTCCACTTGTAGCCTCGGAGCGCTGTAGATGCCCTCGCGGCCGGTCAGCAAGGTCTCGAGGCGGTTGTTGCCATCGCTGAAGTGGGACGGGCTGACAGCCAGCCGCCACTCGCGGCTTTCATTGGCACGCCAGCGGACGAAACCGCTTCCACCATTGGCGCGAATCCCGTTGTTGAGAGCCCGCAACGGAGTGTTGGCCGAGAGGTAGTCCAGGCTGCCGCCGTACTGCCAGTGATCATTGATGTCCCGGGCCACGGCTACTCGCGCGCCCTGTTTGTCACCGGAACCATACGAATGGTTGGAGACTTCCGCCTCCAGGGTCATGTCGCGGGTACGCCGCTCCACTCCCAGGCGCTGCCAGCGATGGTGGCCGGTGCCTTCCTCGAAGTCGCCGGTTGCGTAACCGGCACCACCGAACAGCCGCCAGTCTTCATCGATGGGCGGGCTGTAGAGCAAGGTCTCGATACCAAAATCGCGGCTGCCGGTCACCGCGCCAGCGTCGCCATTGCCGCCACCGTAGCTCTTGCCGGTGTAGGCCTCGATGCGCAGTTCAGCCATGTCATGGACGTCACGCTGGCGTTGCAGGCGCTTGACGTGAGCGTTCTCGGGATAGCGGGCGACGACGTCATCGGTAAGCGCATCCATTTGCCGCCATTCCTGCAGATCCATGGCGGCGCGGGCCTGGGCGACTTCCAAGTCGCGATTGCGCGGCGTCGTGGCCTCGACTTCCTTGAGCAGGCTTTCCGAACGTCGCGGCCACTCACGTGCCTGGTACAAATCGGCCTGGGCCAGGCGCAAGCCGATATTGCCGGGCCCGTGGTAGACCAGAGCGTCCAGGCGCGCCTCGGCGGTAGGCAGATCGGCGCCGTAGGTACCTGCTTGAGCGGCCAGGAGCTGCGCGTCCATCCACTCGTCGTTGGGATTGCCGATCGGCAGCCCCTTGAGCTCCACGCGGGCCGGCTGTGCTTTCGCCAGGTCTTCGGCCAGTGCGCGGGCCTCCTCGGATTTTTCGCTTTCCAGCAAGGCGTAGTAGAGCGCAGTGCTGTCTTCGAAGCGGTCCGCAGGATCTGCATCCGGTGCAATCAGCACGCGGCGGTACAGATCGACGGCGATCTCCGGTTCACGTTGCTCCAGATAGGAAGAAGCCACCCAGCGCAGCGCGTAGGTTGGAATGCTGACCCCTTCAGCGACCAGCTTCTGGTATTCGACGATCACCTCGGCCCGGCGAGCCCGGGCGTTGAGGGCGCCCATGCGGTCGATCCGCCAGCGCAAGACATCATCGTGGGCCTCGGCCACCGGAGTCCAGGTGGCGAGCAGTTTGTCGTAGTCCGCCAGCGCGCGATCGGCGATGACGAAACGCTCCGCCTCGCTGCGACTGGCCATATCCGCCAGGCGCACCCGCTCAGCCGCCACATCGCCTTCGAGCCTGCGCTGCACGCCGCGATCGATCAGGCCGGGCTGAAGCCGGGCCAGGCGCAGGGCCGGCTCAGGCAAACGGGCGCGTTGCAGGGCGTAGACGTACTCGCGGGCGACTTCAGGCTTGTTGCTGCCGGCACGGGTGAACGCCTGGTCGTATTCGAAAAGCGCTTCGTGGGGATTGTCCGCACGCGTCAGCGCATAACCCAAGGCCAACCGGCGCATCGGATCTTCTGGCTTGGCGGCAACGAGCGCCCTGGCGCGGTTGACGGCTTCATCTGGCTTGCCGGCATCGGCCTGGGTCAAGGCCAGGCCTAGTTGCAGATCGGGGTTCTGCGGATCTATCGCCAACGCCCGGCGATACAACTCGACCGCCGGATCCCAGCGCTTGAGGTTGCGATAGGAGCGAGCAGCTGCGGTCAGCGCCTGAACCGGAAGGTCGCGGTAGCGGCCCTGGGTTTCGTAGACTTTCACCACCTCGGCATCAAGACCGGCCCAACTGGCGATCTGCAGATGGTCACTGATCTGTGCGGTGCTGGCCTGGCCAACCGGCACCTGGCGCAATACGGACAACGCGGGCGTGTAATGCCCCGCGCGGGCGTCGAGCACCATCTGGTCATAAGCGGTATCGGCAAACGCCACCACCGACCAGCACAATTGGCTGCACAGCGCGACGCGAAACAACGGGCGCAAACCGAATTGAATAAGAGGACCCACAGTACGCGGCATTCGTCAGCATCCTTACATGGCCAGCCGGGTCGCAGTGCCCCCTTGCCCATCAAACAGAAGGCCGGATCAAAGGAACCCAGCCAAGCTCTAACGGGCCTAGTTTTGCACTCTGTGGCTGGTCATCTTCCAGATCGCCATAATTCTTCAGAATCCATGCAGATTTCAGCGCGGCATTTTCAACGGACAAAAAAAACCGGCCCGTGCACAGGGCACGGACCGGTTTCGGATGTTGCCTGGGACGGGTTACTGAATGGCGACGCCGCCGCCCAGCTTGTTCATCACAAACGCGGTGAACTGTTCAACGGTCATCTTCTGGCCGTTGAAATCGACCTGATTGTTGGCGTAGTGCAGATTGGTAACCACATCATTGCCTTCAAGCTTCGCCAGCTCCGTGCCTACCGCCATGGCGCTGAACATATCGCTGGTGGCAGTCGCCTGGTCGGCGATCAGTTTTGCGTCGGTCTGGCCTTCCATCTGCGCTTGCACGGTCAGGAGATCCACCAGCATTGGCTTGGAAAGCTTAACCTTGAAGTCCAGCAGAGCGAGCAACTGACGGCCCAGCTCATCGGGTGGCAGGTCCATGGACTGCGGCTTGGCCAGATCAACAACCAGGCTCGCGCGGCTTTCGCCGTTAGCGGTATTGAACGAGAGGTTCTCCAGGGCCACTTGCGGGGCGCCAGCCAGGAGTTTTTCCAGGTCGGCTTTGACCTGCGCTTCTTCTGCCTCGGTAAGGTTCAGCTCTGGAGCCGGCTCGCCCGCTTCAGCGGCCTCGGCAGCTGCCTTTTCGTAGGGTTGCAGCTTGGCCTGGTAGACCTGCATCAGCGACATTGTGGCAGGGATATCCAGGTTCTTCAGGCTGACCGCCATCTGTGCAGAACCGATGACCTTGTCGTTGAACGACAACTCGCCGATCTTGTAATCAGCGCGTCCCGAAGCACTGGTGCCGTTCTCGGAGCTGTTGTTCTTCATCTCGAAGTTTTTCAGGCCCAATACCGATTTCGGCTCGCCGAAGGTGGTCTTGCTGCTGCTCAGCAACAGGGTGTTGTCGCCCTTGTAGTAGCCATAGGTGCTCTTGGTCAGATTGCTGGCCAATGTCAGGCCACTGAACTCTACCTGAACCGGCGTCTGATCTTCGGCGACGGTGGTCAACTTGAAGCTGTCCATGTAGCCGTCGGCCTTGATCTTCTCAGCCTGGGCGCTGGCGGCCACATCGATTTTCAGGCCGGAGAAGATCAGCTGGGATTGCTCATCCAGCTTGGTATCCAGAGGCAGCAGTTCGAACGTGCCGTTGGTGGATTGATCGTAACCGAGATTGAAGACGCCTTTGAGAGGCGATTTATCCTTGGCGGCGACGAACCACTTTTCGGTCAGCGGAGTCCGCTCCAGTTCGGTGTGGCTGGTGGCCATGACCGGCAACCATTTGAGCGTCATCAGGCGCGAGAATGGCAGTGGACCGTGTTCGATATTGTCAACGAACAGCAGCTCGACCGGTTCGCCGCCGAACATTTCGCCTTCACCCTTGAGACGATAACGGGCAGTACTGCTGAAAGTGCCACGGTCCAGGGAGACCAGTTCAATCGAAGCGGTGCCATTGGAACCCGCCAAAGCCGTTTGCAGTTGCTTATTGCTGTCGGCAATAGCGGTTTGCAGTACGCCTTCAAGCTTGGTGCCGGTATACCAGGCGCCACCCGCACTGATTGCACCAACAACCACAACGATTCCCAGAAGTACGCTTGCTGATTTGTTCATGAGTGATCCGATCATGTTCCATGGTTGAAAAGAGTCGTCTTCCTTGACCCGCAAAGGGCTGTGGTACGACGCGATAAAAGTGGTGGGGAGATTAGCATCAGGCAAGTCAGCAAGCCCAATGTTTAAAGGGGAAAAAGCGTGTTCTTGAGAAATGGTCTACGAATATTCGACTTCGATCTCGTCAAGTTGATGATCGAAGGTCTTGAGACGTGCTGTCCAGGTGTAGACCAACACTTCGAAATCTCGATTGATTACTGCCGCACCCGATGAATCGTCACGCCCATCGTAGAAGTCCAATTGATAGCGCTCCCGAGCCATCGCGTTGGCCACATCGCACAGCTCGCGGGCATTGTTGAGCCAATGCCAGTCGTCTTGCGCGACTTGCTTGTCCAGGGCGGCGCATTGAGTTTTCAGTGCCTCGAGGCTTTTCTCCAGCGGAGTGCCGGTGAGTTCACCCATGACTTCCTGAAACGTGCGTCCAGGCTGCCAATAGCTGCCCCAGAAATAACGGTCGAATACCGTTTCAACCCGGCGCAGCGCAACCTTGGTATCCCAGATCAGGACCAGTGTCTTGCCTTGCACAAGCTGCCTCTTCTTGATGCGCTGGCCTTGAAGAGAAGCCCAGGCGACGATTGCGACAGAAATGACACCGATCAGCGCAGCCGCGCTATCCAAGAAAATCAGTGCCTTGTCGATATGGTGAGTCAGCATGACGCCATAGAAGTAGGTGGCCGAAAGCAGCACCAAGGCCGCGACAGCGCACCAGAAGCCGGGAGCATAAGGGTTTTTCATTATTGGAATCCCCATGACCAGTCACGTCGCGGGCTGTTGCTGCCAATGCCCGACAACCAAAGCATAGCAACGGCTTGGGGGTTTGCCGGGGGGTGGCGTCAATTAGGACGGCGATCCGATTATCGGCTCCGAAAACGACAAAACCCCTGTCTGCATTGGCAGACAGGGGTTCTGGAATTCAATCTTGACGATGACCTACTCTCACATGGGGAAACCCCACACTACCATCGGCGATGCATCGTTTCACTTCTGAGTTCGGGATGGGATCAGGTGGTTCCAATGCTCTATGGTCGTCAAGAAATTCGGTAACCAACCCGTTCAGGAACAACGTGTCGGTGAAAATCGAAGACTTCTACTAAAACAAAACCCCTACCTGCGTCAGCAGATAGGGGTTTCGGAATTTAATCTTGACGATGACCTACTCTCACATGGGGAAACCCCACACTACCATCGGCGATGCATCGTTTCACTTCTGAGTTCGGGATGGGATCAGGTGGTTCCAATGCTCTATGGTCGTCAAGAAATTCGGTAGCCAGCGCGTGCCTTACGGTCACGTTCCAGCGAATGGGTATGCGATAGTTTGTGGGTTTTGACTCGAACTTTCGGTTCATCTCGTCTTCACACACCGCAATCTGGCGCCTTTCTCCGTTTCCAGAGCAGGCTCAGCAAATTGCTTGGGTGTTATATGGTCAAGCCTCACGGGCAATTAGTACAGGTTAGCTCAACGCCTCACAGCGCTTACACACCCTGCCTATCAACGTCGTAGTCTTCGACGGCCCTTCAGGGGACTCAAGGTCCCAGTGAGATCTCATCTTGAGGCAAGTTTCCCGCTTAGATGCTTTCAGCGGTTATCTTTTCCGAACATAGCTACCCGGCAATGCCACTGGCGTGACAACCGGAACACCAGAGGTTCGTCCACTCCGGTCCTCTCGTACTAGGAGCAGCCCCTCTCAAATCTCAAACGTCCACGGCAGATAGGGACCGAACTGTCTCACGACGTTCTAAACCCAGCTCGCGTACCACTTTAAATGGCGAACAGCCATACCCTTGGGACCGGCTTCAGCCCCAGGATGTGATGAGCCGACATCGAGGTGCCAAACACCGCCGTCGATATGAACTCTTGGGCGGTATCAGCCTGTTATCCCCGGAGTACCTTTTATCCGTTGAGCGATGGCCCTTCCATACAGAACCACCGGATCACTAAGACCTACTTTCGTACCTGCTCGACGTGTCTGTCTCGCAGTCAAGCGCGCTTTTGCCTTTATACTCTACGACCGATTTCCGACCGGTCTGAGCGCACCTTCGTACTCCTCCGTTACTCTTTAGGAGGAGACCGCCCCAGTCAAACTACCCACCATACACTGTCCTCGATCCGGATAACGGACCTGAGTTAGAACCTCAAAGTTGCCAGGGTGGTATTTCAAGGATGGCTCCACGCAGACTGGCGTCCACGCTTCAAAGCCTCCCACCTATCCTACACAAGCAAATTCAAAGTCCAGTGCAAAGCTATAGTAAAGGTTCACGGGGTCTTTCCGTCTAGCCGCGGATACACTGCATCTTCACAGCGATTTCAATTTCACTGAGTCTCGGGTGGAGACAGCGCCGCCATCGTTACGCCATTCGTGCAGGTCGGAACTTACCCGACAAGGAATTTCGCTACCTTAGGACCGTTATAGTTACGGCCGCCGTTTACCGGGGCTTCGATCAAGAGCTTCGCGTTAGCTAACCCCATCAATTAACCTTCCGGCACCGGGCAGGCGTCACACCCTATACGTCCACTTTCGTGTTTGCAGAGTGCTGTGTTTTTAATAAACAGTCGCAGCGGCCTGGTATCTTCGACCGGCGTGGGCTTACGCAGCAAGTGCTTCACCCTCACCGGCGCACCTTCTCCCGAAGTTACGGTGCCATTTTGC
>NZ_CP071645.1:5900000-6028104 GCF_051131995.1 Pseudomonas sp. Z1-29
AGGATATCGGTCAGCGCAACACCGACCTTCACCGGCCCTGCCCCCTCATCCCCTTCCGGCCGGCCAGTCAGACTCATCAAGCCGCCCAACCCTTGGATCATGAAGTCGTAACCGGCACGCTTGGCGTAAGGGCCCGTTTGACCAAACCCGGTGATGGAGCAATAGATCAGTTCCGGGTTGATTGCTTTTAGCGAGTCGTAATCCAGACCATAGGCCGCAAGGCCACCCACCTTGAAATTCTCGATCAGGATGTCGGACTTGGCCGCCAGTTCCCGGATCAGCTTTTGCCCTTCGGGGCGCGTGAAATCAATCGTGACCGATTGCTTGTTGCGATTGGCCGACAGGTAATAAGCCGCCTCGGTCGTATTCTCGCCATAGGCGTCTTTCAGAAAGGGCGGCCCCCAGGCACGCGTATCGTCACCGTTACCCGGACGCTCGACCTTTATGACCTCCGCCCCCAGGTCCGCGAGGATCTGCCCGGCCCAAGGCCCAGCCAGAACCCTCGATAAATCCAACACCCGCAGATGCGAAAGCGCGCCCATGGCCGTTCCCCTATTAATAGAACGCTTGAATGCCGGTTTGCGCGCGGCCAAGGATCAACGCATGAACATCGTGCGTACCCTCGTAGGTGTTCACCACCTCAAGGTTCACTAAATGACGAGCAATGCCGAACTCGTCGGAGATGCCATTGCCGCCCAGCATGTCCCGCGCCATGCGTGCAATATCCAGGGACTTACCGCAAGAGTTGCGCTTCATGATCGAGGTAATCTCTACCGCAGCCGTGCCTTCATCTTTCATACGCCCAAGACGCAGACATCCTTGAAGCGCGAGGGTGATTTCAGTCTGCATATCGGCCAGTTTCTTCTGGATCAATTGATTGGCAGCCAACGGGCGACCGAACTGCTGCCGGTCGAGCGTGTATTGACGGGCGGTGTGCCAGCAAAACTCGGCAGCCCCCAGGGCGCCCCAGGAAATGCCGTAGCGAGCCGAGTTCAGACAGGTGAACGGCCCTTTCAAGCCACGCACGTCCGGAAAGATGTTTTCTTCCGGCACGAATACGCTGTCCATGACGATCTCGCCGGTAATCGAAGCACGCAGCCCGACCTTGCCGTGAATCGCCGGAGCAGTCAGGCCCTTCCAGCCCTTCTCCAGCACGAAGCCTCGGATATCGCCGGCGTCGTCCTTCGCCCAAACGACAAACACATCCGCGATCGGACTGTTGGTGATCCACATCTTGCTGCCGGTCAAGCTGTAGCCGCCTTCAACCTTGCGCGCCCGAGTGATCATCGCGCCCGGGTCGGAACCATGGTTCGGCTCGGTCAGGCCAAAGCAGCCTATCCATTCGCCTGAAGCCAGCTTCGGCAGATACTTCTGTTTCTGCGCCTCGGTGCCGAATTCGTTGATCGGCACCATGACCAGTGAGGACTGCACGCTCATCATCGACCGGTAGCCGGAGTCCACACGCTCCACTTCCCTGGCGATGAGGCCGTAGCTGACGTAATTCAGGCCGCTGCCGCCGTATTGCTCGGGAATGGTGGCGCCCAGGAGGCCCACTTCGCCCATTTCACGAAAGATCGCCGGGTCAGTCTTTTCATGACGGAACGCCTCCAGTACGCGCGGCGCCAGCTTCTGCTGAGCGAACTGCTCGGCAGTGTCACGAATCATGCGTTCTTCTTCGGTGAGTTGCTGGTCCAGCAACAAGGGATCGATCCAGCTGAAGCTCGCCTTACTGGCCATGAAAAAGTCCTCGCCAATCAAATGGAAAATCGTGGACTGATCCTAGGCCCGGTTTCCCACAAGAGCAAACGAGGATTCGGCATGTTGTTGTGCTAATTTCTCACTCGGTAAACGCCAAAGACCGCTGTTGTGCGGATAACGAGTGAGGCTTGCGTATATGCGTCGTAAAATCCCAAGCACCGCCGCCCTGATCAGCTTCGAGGCTGCCGCACGCCACGAAAGCTTCACCAAGGCGGCACTGGAGCTCTCTCTCACCCAAGGCGCTATCTGCCGACAGATTGCCAGCCTGGAGGACTTCCTTGGCGTGGAGCTTTTCCGACGCTCAAGACGCGGCGTCAAGCTGACTGAAGCGGGGCTTTCATATAGCCGTCGAATCGCCACGCAACTGGATGCCGTCGAGCGCGATACCCTTTCAGTGATGGGGCACACCGGCGCGAACGTTATCGAACTCGCCGTCGTGCCCACCTTCGGCACTCAATGGCTGCTGCCACGCCTCAAGGATTTCCAGCAGCAGCACCCTGAGGTGACGGTCAATCTCACCAACCGCACGCGCCCTTTCCTGTTCGCCGATACGGATTTCGATGCAGCCATCTACTTCGGCGACGCGGACTGGTCCGGCACCGAATCTCACAAATTAATGGGGGAAAAGCCGTTGCCGGTATGCAGCCCCTCCTTGCTGGGCAACCGCAAAACTCTGACGCCAGAGGCAATCGCCGAGCTCCCCCTGCTCCAGCAGACAACCCGCCCATACGCGTGGCGCCAGTGGTTCAACTCACAAGACCTTAATATCGCGCGCGACCTGACAGGTCCGCGCTATGAACTATTCTCCATGCTTGCCCAAGCCGCCATGCACGATATGGGTGTTGCCTTGATCCCGCCCTTCCTGATCCAGCGCGAACTGGCGGAGAAGCGCCTGGTCATTGCCAACCCCAATGCCCTGTCGAGCCTCAAGGCGTATTACCTGATGATCCCGGAACGGAAGGTGGAATCGGCCTCGCTGCGGGCATTTCGCGATTGGCTGGTCACCGAAGCTAGAAACTATGATGTTGAAAAATAAGGAAAAACGGACCGTGTAAATAAGTAGTAATACTATATTAAGCACTACAGATATAACTATTTGTCGCATTTAACCAAACTGTGATCATATCGGCACAAACGTCCTAGAACCGTTGAAACACGTGGCTTTAAGCCATATCGAGCGAGTCATATCGCTCCATTCATCTGACCGATGCAAAAAGAATCGTAATTACCGTTATCCCTTGATTTGTCTGGGTTTAGCGACCTTTACCTCGCCAGTTGCGACATTCGGTCACAGGGTGACTTGTAGTTATATTTACGTCACCCGTCA
The DNA here is from genome assembly GCF_051131995.1 of Pseudomonas sp. Z1-29. Classification (NCBI taxonomy): domain Bacteria; kingdom Pseudomonadati; phylum Pseudomonadota; class Gammaproteobacteria; order Pseudomonadales; family Pseudomonadaceae; genus Pseudomonas; species Pseudomonas sp. Z1-29. The sequence goes on from NZ_CP071645.1 coordinate 5,903,086, forward strand.
TAATCCCTTGAAGGGCTGAATATTCGCCTGCAAAATGCCGCGCCCCGCCTGGTCAGGCGGGATCGTGCTGATCGGCCGCCCCAGTCGCACCATCCGAAGTGCCTGGGTTTACTCAATAAGATCACGCAGGAGATTTGACGTGCACATTGGTGTTCCTCTCGAAACCCAGACGGGTGAAACACGGGTTGCTGCTACCCCGGAAACCATCAAGAAGCTGGTCGGCCAAGGCCATAAAGTCACTGTTGAAAGCGGCGCCGGCATCAAGGCCAGCGTTATTGACAGTGCCTATGAGGCAGCGGGCGCAACCATTGGCAGCGCCAGTGATGCATTCGGGGCCGAACTGATCCTCAAGGTGGTCGCCCCCAGCGACAGCGAGCTGACGCTGATCAAGAGCGGCACCGTTCTGGTGGGCATGCTCAACCCGTTCAACAACGAAACCATCGCCAAGCTGGCCGAACGCGGCATCACCGCATTCGCCCTTGAGGCCGCGCCGCGTACCTCCCGCGCTCAAAGCCTGGACGTGCTGTCGTCTCAAGCGAATATCGCCGGCTATAAAGCCGTGTTGCTGGCCGCCCATCACTATCCGCGCTTCATGCCGATGCTGATGACCGCCGCAGGCACCGTGAAAGCGGCGCGCGTGCTGATTCTCGGCGCGGGCGTGGCCGGACTCCAGGCGATTGCCACGGCCAAGCGCCTGGGCGCTGTGATCGAGGCATCGGACGTGCGTCCCGCAGTGAAAGAGCAAATCGAATCCCTCGGCGCCAAGTTCGTCGACGTGCCTTACGAGACCGACGAAGAGCGTGAATGCGCCGTCGGCGTGGGTGGTTACGCCCGGCCCATGCCTGCCAGCTGGATGCAGCGCCAGGCCCAAGCCGTGCACGAGCGCGCCAAGCAGGCGGACATCGTCATCACCACCGCATTGATTCCGGGCCGCAAGGCACCGACTTTGCTGAGCGCCGAAACCGTCGCGCAGATGAAACCGGGCTCGGTGGTCATCGACCTCGCAGCAGCACAGGGCGGTAACTGTCCGCTGACCGTGGCCGATCAGGTGGTGGTCGAAAACGGCGTGACCATTTGCGGCCCGACCAACCTGGCCGGTGAAGTCGCGGCCGATGCTTCGGCGTTGTACGCCCGCAACCTGTTGGACTTCCTGAAGCTGGTCTTCACCAAGGAAGGTCAGTTCGACGTGAACCTGGAAGACGACATCGTCGCCGCGTGCCTGATGTGCCGCGACGGCCAGGTCATCCGCAAAAACGCTTAAGCAGGGATTCAGACAATGGAAGAGCTTATCTCCCCCGGTATCTACAACCTGATCATCTTCGTGCTGGCGATTTATGTCGGTTACCACGTGGTCTGGAACGTTACACCCGCGCTGCACACGCCGTTGATGGCGGTGACCAACGCCATCTCGGCAATCGTGATTGTCGGCGCCATGCTCGCCGCCGCCCTGACTGTAACGCCGCTGGGCAAGACCATGGGCACCCTCGCCGTGGCCCTGGCCGCGGTCAACGTGTTCGGCGGCTTCCTGGTGACGCGCCGCATGCTTGAGATGTTCAAGAAAAAAGCCCCGAAAGCCGTAAAAGAAGAGGCGCCCAAGTAATGAGCATGAACCTGGTAACGACGCTCTACCTGATTGCGTCGATCTGTTTCATCCAGGCCCTCAAAGGCCTTTCGCATCCCACCACCTCCCGCCGAGGCAACCTGTTCGGCATGCTCGGCATGGCGCTGGCAGTGCTCACTACCGTGGGTCTCATCTATAAGCTGGGGGCAGAGCTGGCCACTGCCGGCATTGGCTACGTCATCGTCGGCCTGCTGGTTGGTGGTACCGCCGGCTCGATCATGGCCAAGCGCGTCGAGATGACCAAGATGCCGGAGCTGGTAGCGTTCATGCACAGCATGATCGGCCTGGCGGCGGTGTTCATTGCCATCGCGGCGGTAGTCGAGCCGCAATCGCTGGGTATCGTCAAGCAACTGGGCGATTCGATCCCGGCCGGTAACCGTCTGGAGCTGTTCCTCGGCGCGGCCATCGGTGCAATCACCTTCTCCGGTTCGGTGATCGCTTTCGGCAAGTTGTCGGGCAAGTACAAGTTCCGCCTGTTCCAGGGCGCACCGGTACAGTTTGGTGGCCAGCACAAGCTCAACCTGATCCTGGGCCTGGCAACGCTGGGCCTGGGCCTGACCTTCATGTTCACCGGCAACCTCGGCGCGTTCGCCTTGATGTTGGCCTTGGCCTTCGTGCTGGGTGTGCTGATCATCATCCCGATCGGCGGCGCGGACATGCCGGTGGTGGTCTCGATGCTCAACAGTTATTCGGGCTGGGCGGCCGCCGGTATCGGCTTCTCGCTGAACAACTCGATGCTGATCATTGCCGGCTCCCTGGTAGGTTCGAGCGGTGCGATCCTGTCTTACATCATGTGCAAGGCGATGAACCGTTCGTTCTTCAACGTGCTGCTCGGTGGCTTCGGCAACGCCGCAGATGCGGCTGGCCCGGCAGGCTCGAAAGAAGCCCGCCCGGTGAAATCCGGTTCGGCAGATGACGCGACCTTCCTGCTGACCAACGCCGACACAGTGATCATCGTGCCGGGCTACGGCCTGGCGGTGGCACGGGCGCAGCATGCGTTGAAAGAGCTGACCGAGAAGCTGACCCACCATGGCGTGACCGTCAAATATGCGATCCACCCGGTGGCCGGTCGCATGCCCGGGCACATGAACGTCCTGCTGGCCGAGGCCGAAGTACCTTACGACCAGGTGTTCGAGATGGAGGACATCAACTCCGAGTTCGGCCAGGCCGACGTGGTGCTGGTGCTGGGCGCCAACGATGTGGTCAACCCGGCGGCGAAGAACGATCCCAAGTCGCCGATCGCCGGCATGCCGATCCTCGAAGCGTTCAAGGCCAAGACCATCATCGTCAACAAGCGCTCGATGGCCAGCGGCTATGCCGGCCTGGACAACGAGCTGTTCTACCTCGACAAGACCATGATGGTGTTCGGCGACGCCAAGAAGGTCATTGAGGACATGGTCAAGGCCGTGGAATAAGCTCCGCAGTGTTATCAAAACGCCCCGACTTGTCGGGGCGTTTTGATTTGTATCAAGGCTGAAAGTTACCGATACGGTAATGATGTTTTGCCTGAAACGCCCGTAATAGACGCCTCAAATGCGACTTTTGTAGCGGCTCGGGCACGGCGCGAATTCTCTACACTGCGCATCCTGCTTCCTGCCCGAGACAACCATCCATGTACCGTGACCGCATCCGCCTGCCTTCGTTGTTGGACAAAGTGATGAGCGCTGCCGAGGCAGCCTTGCTGATTGAGGACGGGATGACCGTTGGCATGAGTGGCTTCACCCGCGCCGGAGAAGCCAAGGCGGTACCTCATGCACTGGCCGAACGGGCCAAGCTCATGCCGTTGAAAATCAGCCTGATGACCGGAGCGAGCCTGGGCAACGATCTCGATAAGGAGCTCACGGAGGCAGGCGTGCTCGCGCGACGCATGCCCTTCCAGGTGGACAGCACCCTGCGCAAGGCCATCAACGCTGGCGAGGTCATGTTCATCGACCAGCATCTATCGGAGACCGTTGAACAGATGCGCAACGCGCAGCTCAAGCTGCCCGATATCGCCGTGATCGAAGCCGTGGCTATTACCGAACAAGGTCATATCGTGCCCACCACATCAGTGGGCAATTCGGCCAGTTTTGCGATTTTCGCCAGACAAGTGATCGTCGAGATCAATATGGCCCACAACCCGAATCTGGAAGGGCTCCACGACATCTATATCCCGAGCTACCGCCCAACCCGCACACCCATTCCCCTGGTGAAGGTCGAGGACCGCATCGGTAGCCCTGCCATTTCAATCCCCGCGGAAAAAATTGCCGCCATTGTCATCACCCATCAAGCGGACTCACCCTCCACCGTCCTGCCACCTGACAGCGATACACAGGCTATTGCCGATCACTTGGTCGATTTTTTCAAGCAAGAGGTGGCAGCCGGACGGATGACCAACAAGCTCGGCCCCTTGCAGGCCGGAATCGGTAATATCGCCAACGCCGTGATGTGCGGTTTGATCGATTCCCCGTTCGAAGAACTGACCATGTATTCCGAGGTGCTGCAGGACTCGACCTTCGACCTGATCGATGCGGGCAAGCTGAGTTTCGCTTCTGGCAGTTCCATCACCTTGTCGGCTCGACGCAATGCCGATGTCTTCGGCAACCTGGAAAGGTACAAGGACAAGTTGGTCCTGCGCCCGCAGGAAATCTCCAACCATCCAGAAGTTGTGCGCCGCCTGGGCATCATCGGCATCAACACAGCGTTGGAATTCGATCTGTACGGCAACGTCAACTCAACCCATGTGTGCGGCACGCGGATGATGAACGGCATTGGCGGATCAGGCGACTTCGCCCGGAATGCGCACCTGGCGGTGTTCGTTACCAAATCCATCGCCAAGGGCGGTGCCATTTCCAGCGTCGTGCCGATGGTCAGCCATGTGGACCATACCGAGCACGATGTCGACATCCTGGTAACAGAGGTCGGCCTGGCCGACCTGCGGGGGCTCGCACCACGGGAGCGAGCGAGGGTCATCATCGACAACTGCGTACACCCTATCTATCGCCAGGCGCTCAGCGACTATTTTGAAGCCGCTTGTAAGCTGGGCGGACATACGCCGCATATCCTGAAGGATGCGCTCAGTTGGCACCTCAACCTCGAGGAAACCGGACGCATGTTGGCGATTTGATACAGCTGGCCTAGCGATACAGCAATAACAGTTTCGGTGAATGCTTACGGCAGGGACAGTCGCCGTATAAAACTGTACTACTGTACGGGTGATTTCTTACACCCCACTCCTACAAAACCGGGAAGAACAGCCTAAAATGCACCTAAATTGTGCAGATAGGTACAGTCGCCTCAATATCGACCAGTACACCGCGCTTTAACAGTTAACTGGTCTCTCACAATACAAGTGAACTGTATCTAGAGAGACTGGCCAAACGAGAGGATCATGGGCACCAGTCAAACCACTACCTGATCCCGCCACAAGCGGAAGGATGTCAACCATGGAACGTACACTCAGTTCCGAGCTGTTTTTCGAAGACAAAGCTGAAAAAAACCAGGCTTCCCTGCCTCTTCGCGTTATTGCCAACCTGATGTTGTGGCAGCGCCGCATTGCCAGCCGCCATCAACTGGCTCGTCTGGATTCGCGTCTGCTGGCTGACGCCGGTATCAGCGAAGCACAACGCTACGAAGAGCTGAGCAAGCCGTTCTGGCGCTAACTCAGCGTCGCTGGCCCTGACCCACCGGGTCCATCGCCAGCATCGAATTGAATAAACGAGACCCGTCGTGGGAAACCACGACGGGTCTCGTCGTTTATGAGGCCAGGGTTGAATTTTTACTGAAACTGAACAGTTTTAAAATTTTCAACTATGACAGGTACAGTTCAAACTGCTCGCCTTATTATTGTTCTGTAGCTGTCAGCCGCCGCGTTCTGTCCTAATATCGATCCTGACGTGGCGAAGCGAGTCGAATCTGCGTCTCTTCCTTAACAGCTACACGCACCGGCATCCTTCATCATCAAGGAGTTACATCATGATCCGTCTTCGCCTGCTCAGCACAGCTGTCCTGCTGGCCGTAGCCGCCCATTCCAACGCCAGCAGCTTTATCGTCACGACTGACTCCATCGTCGGCGCACTAAAAGCCACTTCCGACGTAACCTCCGACGCCACCTCTTCACTGCGGGACAACAAGATTGTTCAAGCTGCCCGTGATGATGCCGCCAGCTTCGTGGCTAGCGAAGGGGCCATCCGTGGGGTGAAGCTGGAAAGCGCGCTGGATTTCATTCGCCAGCAGGCTCCCCAGCTCAACGCCACCGATGCGCAGTTGGCACAGGCCATCCTGGTTATTTGATGCAACATGAAACATCGGACACCCAGAGGTGTTCCGATGTTTCAGCGCTGGCTCTGGCCCGCCGGTTTGCGCTAGCCTTCAGGCTCGCCAACAACTGTCGAGTCCCATGCGTTTTTCAAATCTGTACCGAGCCTTTTTCTTCGCAGCTTTCTGCTGGTCTGTTCCGGCCCAAGCCTTTGACGTGTCCACCCAACAGCTGGTGGCCAGCGCTTATGCCACAAGCCTCGTGACCTCGGCGCCCTTCGACAATAAACTGGTCGTCGCCGCTCGCGATGACGCCGCAACATTCATTGCCAGCGATGGACAGTTGCGAGGCGCACAGTTGGAATCGGCCTTGGCTTACCTGCGCCGGAGCCAGCCAAAACTTCACGCCAGCGACCTTGAACTGGCACAGGCAATTCTCGTCCAATAGCTATCTGTTTTTTCTTTTCGGAGTCGTTCCATGCGTAGCCCGCTGATTGCTGCCGCCCTTGGCCTGCTGGTGTTGGCCGATGTGGCCCAGGCACATACCTTGGTAGCCACCAGTAACATCATCGTTCGCGCTTCCCAGCGCTCGATCGATTTCACCTCTGACACCACTACCTCCATCCGTGATTCGAAAGTCGTCCGTGAAGCCCACGATGACGCGGCCAGCTTCGTCGCCAGCAACGGCGAAATTCGTGGCGCTCATCTCGAGGCCGCTTTCGAAACCTTGCGTACCCGCGTACCGGAAGCTCGCGACGCCAGTGATCAGGTTCTCGCCGAAGCCATCCTCGCATTGTGAGGCGACTCGCCGCCTGGCTGACGGCCGGGGTCGTGCTGCTTATCGGCAGCACTGCCCAGGCCGGCCTGCAGCTACACCTCAATAGCGACGGCTTGAGCCCGGCGCAACAGCAGGCCAGTCAGGCATTGCTCGATGAAGCCATGCAAGCATTACCTCCGCGCTTCATCGAGCGATTGGACCGGCGCATCGATGTCGGCTGGACCGACCAGATGCCGGAAAACGCCTACGGCCAGGCTTCGCTGGTGTCACAGCTGGACCTCAACCGTAACCTGCTCGACAGCCTCACCGACGGCAGCGCCGCCAGGCAAAAGACCCAGCGGCCGCACGGCACGGTGCGGCGAGAGATGCTCGCCACGGTCCTCCACGAACTGACTCATATCTATGATCGCTCGCGTCTATGGCCGGATGCCGAACGTGCGCTGATCCAGCGCTGTACTCGACGCAACAGCAGTGCAGGATTGATCGGGCTCCAGGATGAATGCCGGGGCGAGAACGACCGCCGCTTCACCCTCAGCGATGATCCACGCTTGCTCGACTTGGCCGGTTGGCCGCAATACGTCGGCCGCCGCGGCGAACGGGAACAGCATAACCGCCAGGTCGCCCGCAGCCCGGACCTCTACGAGACGAGCAGTCCCAAGGAGTTCGTCGCGGTGAACATGGAGTATTTCCTCCTGGACCCGAGCTATGCATGCCGGCGCCCCGCCCTGTATCGCTATTATCAGGAACACTTCGGCTGGGCGCCTGCCGCCAAGGACACCTGCGCCCAGTCCTTCGCTTTTCTCAACGCCGGCAATGATTTTGCCAAGACGCCGCTGGGCAAGGTCGATCCGGAGCGCGTCTACGCCATCGATTACCTGCTGGCCGAAGCCAACCAGAACTGGGTCAGTCGCTGGGGCCACAGCATGCTCCGGCTGGTGATCTGCGCGCCGGGCCGACCACGTGGGCCGGATTGCCGGTTGGACCTGGATCAGCATCTGGTGTTGTCTTACCGTGCGTTTGTAGGTGATGTACAGCTGTCGAGCTGGGACGGACTGGTGGGCAAATACCCATCGCGCCTGTTTGTGCTGCCGCTGGCCCAGGTAATCGATGAATACACCAAGACTGAACTGCGCAGCCTGGCATCAGTTCCGCTGAACTTGTCTCGTGCCGAGATCGAGGAGACCGTCGAACGTGCCGCCGAAATGCATTGGAGCTACGACGGAAACTACTATTTCCTCTCCAATAACTGCGCAGTTGAAAGCCTGAAGCTGCTGCGCAGCGGCAGTAACAACGAGCAGCTCAAAGGCCTGGACAGCATCATGCCCAACGGCTTGCTGGAAATCCTCAAGGGTCGAGGCCTGGCGGATACCAGCGTACTGGATGATCCCAAGGAGGCACTGCGCCTCGGTTACCGTTTTGACTCGTTCCGCGACCGCTACCAGGCAATGTTCGAAGTCCTGAAAAAGCATCTGCCCATCAAACAGCAAACCGTAGAAGACTGGCTGGCCCTGGACGCCACTGAACGCCGCGCCTGGTTCGAGCAGGCAGACCTGCGCACCAGCGCGGCGCTGCTTCTATTGGAGCAGGCGAGTTTCCGCCGGCAATTGCTGCTGGCTCAGGATGAGGTCAAGCAGCGCTACCTCAATGCCCGCGAATTGCAGAACGGCGGTATGGAACGGGCAAACGCGACGCTGCAGCAGATTCTCGCCAACAGCGGTTTCCTGAGCCGCCCGGCCGAATTGCTGGGCAGCGGCGGCTATGGTCTGCCGCAACCCAGCGAGTGGCAACGACTGGAATCGGAAAGCAGCCTGCGCCAGAAGCAACTGCAAACGCTCACAGGCGACCTGGATAAGGAGGTTCGCGCGTTGCTGGAGCCGAGCCGCGCAGCTGAAATTGCTGCAAGCGAGGCCAACGTGAAGGTGATCGGCGAACATCTGCGCAAGCTGCACAAGGCAGGGGGCGGGTTGGAGTTGCCCTGACCCGTTTGGATGAAACTTTAAAAAGGGGCTCAGAACCCAGTTCTGAACCCCTTTTTTTGTTGCTGCAAACCGAACCTGGAATCAGCCCAGACGCGCCTTGCGCACGCCGTCAGCCAAGGCAGCACACAAGCTCAACACGCCATCGATCGCCTGCTCCGACGTGTCGGCACGGGCGATATGGTCGATCAGCGCCGAGCCAACCACTACCCCATCGGCCAGCCGCGCGATAGCTGCCGCCTGTTCAGGCGTGCGGATACCGAAACCGATACTGATCGGCAGATCGGTATGGCGACGCAAACGCGCCACGGCCTCTTCCACATGTTCCAGCGTTGCGGCGCCGGCACCGGTCACACCGGCAACTGACACGTAGTAGACAAAGCCGGAACTGCCGTTGAGCACGGTAGGCAAGCGCACGTCGTCAGTGGTTGGCGTAGTCAGGCGGATAAAGTCCAGGCCGACAGCCTGGGCCGGTTCGCACAGTTCGCTGTTGTGCTCGGGCGGCATGTCCACCACGATCAGGCCATCGACGCCGGAGTCCAGCGCCTCGCCGATGAAACGCTGCACACCATAACGATGGATCGGGTTGAAATACCCCATCAATACCAGCGGTGTCTCGGTGTTGTCCTTGCGGAACTCACGCACCATCTGCAGGGTTTTCGCCAGGTTCTGCTGGGCCCCCAGGGCGCGGATATTCGCCAGCTGGATTGCCGGGCCGTCAGCCATCGGATCGGTGAACGGCATGCCCAGCTCGATCACGTCCGCGCCGGCGCCAGGCAGGCCCTTGAGGATCGCCAGCGAAGTGTCGTAGTCCGGATCACCGGCGGTGACAAAGGTCACCAGCGCGGCGCGGTTCTGTTCCTTGAGTTCGGCAAAACGGGTTTGCAGGCGGCTCATCAATGTTTCTCCTGCTGGGACTGTTCCATATGGTGCATTACGGTTTGCATGTCTTTGTCGCCGCGGCCGGACAGGTTGACCACCATCAGGTGATCCTTGGGCAGGTTCGGTGCGCGCTTGAACACTTCAGCCAAGGCGTGGGCGCTTTCCAGCGCAGGAATGATCCCTTCAAGACGGCAGCATTTATGGAAAGCTTCCAAAGCTTCGGCGTCGGTGACCGAGGTGTACTGGACCCGACCGATGTCATGCAACCAGGCGTGTTCCGGACCGATCCCCGGATAATCGAGACCTGCGGATATGGAATGGGCGTCGATGATCTGACCGTCGTCGTCCTGCAGCAGGAACGTACGGTTACCGTGCAGCACACCCGGAACGCCACCGTTCAGGCTCGCGGCGTGCTTGCCGGTCTCGATGCCATAACCAGCCGCTTCAACGCCGATGATGTCGACGCTCTTGTCATCCAGGAACGGATGGAACAGGCCCATGGCGTTGGAGCCGCCACCGATGCATGCCACCAGGCTATCCGGCAGCCGGCCTTCCTGGGCTTGCAACTGATCGCGGGTTTCCTTGCCGATCACCGCCTGGAAATCGCGGACCATCGCTGGGTAAGGGTGCGGCCCGGCCACGGTGCCGATCAGATAGAAGGTGCTGTCGACGTTGGTCACCCAATCGCGCAGCGCCTCATTCATCGCATCCTTGAGGGTGCCGGTGCCAGCAACCACCGGGATCACTTCGGCGCCGAGCAGTTTCATCCGGAACACGTTGGCCTGCTGGCGCTCGATGTCGGTGGTGCCCATATAGATCACACACTCAAGGCCAAAACGCGCAGCCACGGTGGCAGTCGCCACGCCGTGCATGCCAGCGCCGGTCTCGGCGATGATGCGTTTTTTGCCCATGCGCCGCGCCAGCAGGATCTGGCCGATGCAGTTGTTGATCTTGTGGGCGCCGGTGTGGTTCAGCTCTTCACGCTTGAGGTAGATCTTCGCGCCGCCGCAGTACTCGGTCAGGCGCTCGGCGAAATACAGCGGGCTCGGACGACCGACATAATCCCGTTGGAAATAGGCCAGTTCCTCAATGAACGCAGGATCTTCCTTCGCCACTTCGTATTCACGGGCCAGATCAAGGATCAACGGCATCAGCGTTTCGGCCACGTAGCGGCCGCCGAACGCGCCAAACAGGCCGTTGGCATCGGGGCCGCTGCGCAGGTTGAAAGAGGTCGTAGGCTGGGTCATCGGGCGCTCCAGGCGAATGCGTAGAAAAACAGTGAGGGCCACTCTACCCCTGCCATCGCGTCCTGAAAACCGATAAGATCGCTGCAACCTGTCAGGAAAACTCACAGATACCATGAGCCACGACCTCCCGCCGCTAAACGCCTTGCGTGCCTTCGAGGCCACCGCCCGCCTGAACAGCGTAAGCCAGGCGGCGGAGCAGCTGCACGTCACCCACGGTGCCGTCAGCCGGCAATTGAAATTGCTCGAAGAGCACTTGGGTGTCAGCCTGTTCATCAAGGATGGCCGTGGCCTGAAACTCACAGATGCAGGTTTGCGTCTGCGTGACGCCAGTGCCGACGCATTCGAACGCCTGCGCACGGTTTGCGCGGAGCTGACGCAAAGCACTGCGGACGCGCCGTTCGTGCTGGGCTGCTCGGGCAGCCTGCTGGCGCGCTGGTTCATACCCCGCCTGGGCAGGCTCAACGCTGATCTTCCCGACTTGCGCCTGCACCTGTCCGCCGGCGAAGGCGACCTGGACCCGAGGCGACCTGGACTGGACGCCCTGCTGGTATTCGCCGAACCGCCCTGGCCAGCCGACATGCAAGTGTATGAACTGGCCAGCGAGCGAATCGGCCCGGTGATCAGCCCGCGCTACGCCGGATTCGCCCAACTGCGGGACGCACCGGCCAGCACACTGTTGGGCGAGCCGCTATTGCATACCACCTCTCGCCCACAGGCCTGGCCAACCTGGGCACGGCAAAATGCCTTGGAACCCCAGTCACTAAGATTCGGGCAAGGTTTTGAGCATCTGTATTATTTACTCGAGGCCGCGGTAGCCGGGCTTGGCGTGGCAATCGCACCGGAACCGCTAGTAGCCGAGGACGTTCGTGCCGGACGCCTGGTCGCGCCGTGGGGCTTCAGTGAAACTCCGGCGCGGCTGGCGTTGTGGTTGCCCAAGCGCGCCGCGGATGGACGCGCCCGGCAATTGGCACAGTGGCTCAGGCATGAGCTGAGCCCACCCATTCAGTCACCGCGCTTGCACAACAAATAAGCGGCCAGCAAACCAAGCGCCCCAACCGCGACACCGGCCGTGGTCCAGGGGTGTTCTTGAGCATAATCACGGGTGGCGATCCCGGTTTCACGGGTTTTCACCTTGACCTCTTCATACGCATCGCTGAGCAGATGCCGAGAGTGTTTCAGTGCGCTTTCGGCATTGGCCTTGAGCGACTTGAGGGTTTTGCGCGACTCGTCCGAAGCGTCGTCCTTCAGGCTTTCCAAGGACTTGAGCAGACTCTCGATCTCCGCTTCCATGCTTTGCAACGAGGCTTTACGTAACGAAGTGCTGGCCATTGTGGCTCTCTCCTGCAGTGGTTGAGTAGCGTGTGTGGATTGGGACTGCGACCGCTTGCGAAAGTGCAGTAAATCTGAACTTTCGCAGCGAAAACGGCGACACACGTAAGGCGAAAAATCGCTGCTAGGCTGTTAAAGACAACCAAGGAGAACGTCATGAGTGATCATCACACGTACAAAAAGGTCGAACTGGTCGGCTCGTCTCCCACCAGCATTGAAGACGCCATCAACAATGCCCTGGCGGAGGCCAGCAAAAGCCTCAAGCACCTGGAATGGTTCGAGGTCACCGAAACCCGCGGTCACATCGAAAACGGCCGTGCCGCGCACTTCCAGGTGACCATCAAGGTCGGGTTCCGGATCGCCAATAGCTGAGCTGATTTGAACTTGCACGCTGGCGGAGTGCCATAGGGAATGGCCATGCGCTATGGTTGGCGCATCAGGCCTTTCTGATACCTCCCTATTTGATCCGTCCAAGGAGTGCGAGCGATGAAGAAGTTGATGGTGGCCCTGGGTCTGCTGAGCCTTGCGGGTAGCGCGTTTGCGGCCGGCAAGCCCTGCGAAGAGCTGAAAAGCGAAATCGCGGCGAAGCTTGATGCCAAAGGTGTATCGGGTTATTCGCTGGAAGTTGTCGATAAAGGCGCAGCGGCTGACGCAAAAGTCGTCGGCACCTGCGAAGGCGGTTCAAAGGAAATCGTCTACAAACGCGGCTGATTGCGCGTTCAAATCAAAGCCGACGCGGTGCGTCGGCTTTTTTGTGGCTGTGATTCAGCCTTTCATGACTTGCGCCAGCAGCTCATAGGAGTGCAGCCGGTCGGTGTGCTCGTACAAATCGCTGGTAAAAATCAGCTCGTCGGCCTGGGTTTGCTCGATCAGCACCTCCAGCCTGGCGCGGATTTTCTGCGGCCCACCGATCATCGCCAAGCCAAGGAAGTCACCGACCGCTTCTTTCTCATGGGGCAGCCACAGGCCATTCATGGTTTCCACTGGCGGGCGCTGTACCAGACTTTGGCCGCGCATCAACGCCAGGATGCGCTGGTATACCGAAGTCGCCAGGTAATCGGCCTGCTCATCGGTATCCGCCGCCACCAGCGGTACGCCGAGCATGACGTAAGGTTTGTCCAGCACCGCAGACGGTTTGAAATGATTGCGATAGACGCGAATCGCTTCATGCATGAAACGCGGTGCGAAATGCGAGGCGAAGGCGTAGGGCAACCCGCGCTCTCCGGCCAGTTGTGCACTGAACAGGCTCGAACCCAGCAGCCACACCGGCACGTTGGTCCCCGTGCCCGGCATGGCAATGATCCGCTGGTCCGGGGTTCGCGGGCCGAGGTAACGCATCAGTTCAGCCACATCGTCAGGGAAATCATCGGCACTGCCGGAGCGTTCACGGCGCAGCGCCCGGGCGGTCATCTGGTCGGAGCCGGGTGCGCGGCCCAGCCCGAGATCGATCCGGCCCGGAAACAGGCTCTCCAACGTGCCGAACTGCTCGGCAATGACCAGAGGCGCATGATTCGGCAGCATCACCCCGCCGGAGCCGACACGAATGGTCGATGTGCCGCCCGCCAGATAGCCCAGCAACACCGCCGTCGCGGAGCTGGCGATGCCATCCATATTGTGGTGTTCCGCTACCCAGAAGCGGGTGTAGCCGTATTTTTCCACGTGTTGCGCCAGGTCGAGGGAGTTGCGCAAGGACTGGGCAGCGTTGCCGTCGGCACGAACGGGGACAAGGTCGAGGGTTGAAAATTTGACTTCGGACAGCTGTTTCATGGGCTGGCATCTCCAACGGCGTACCAGCTTTCCTGTGGGCGAAAGCCTGCCGTTTCTGTAGGTGTGTCCTATGAATGTGGGCATATACCCGAGATTCAATAGTAGTGGAGAAATTTCCTACTAAATTAGTCGACTAATCGACCAGGTGAACTTTATCAGCCGGTCTATCCTCACAACCCTGGCACTGAGAAATAACCAGGCGCGAACCCTCGCGCCGGATCATGAGGAGGCACACATGGCTATCGTCAAGAAAGCATCGGCTCACTGGGAAGGTGACCTGAAGACCGGAATCGGCTCCATCTCCACGGAAACCGGCGTGTTGCGCGAAGCGCCCTATGGTTTCAAGGCCCGTTTTGAAGGCGGCAAAGGCACCAACCCCGAAGAATTGATCGGCGCGGCCCATGCGGGCTGTTTTTCCATGGCGTTTTCGATGATTCTCGGCGATGCCGGGCTCAAGGCCGACAGCATCGACACCAACGCCGAAGTGACGCTGGACCAGGTTGATGGCGGCTTTGCGATTACCGCGGTGAAACTGATCCTCAAGGCCAAGATTCCGGGCGCCACCCAAGCGCAATTCGAGGAATTGAGCAACAAAGCCAAGGAGGGTTGCCCGGTTTCCAAGGTGCTCAATGCCAAGATCACCCTGGAGGCCTCGCTGATAAATTGATGAACTGAAAAGATCGCAGCCTCTCCACAGGCTGCGGTCTTTTTGATGGGTGATCTATTTGCCCGAAGGCAATTGTGATCGAATGCAGGCCTGCAGTTTCAGCGCACAGGCAGTGCGCGCTGTATTGAGAGATTCCAGCATGAAACGATTCGCCCTGGCAGTCATCGGTTGCGCATTGGCCACATCGGCCCTCGCGGCGCCCAAGCCCTGCGAAGAACTCAAGAACGAGATCGAAGCCAAGATCCAGGCCCAAGGCGTGGCCTCCTACACGCTTGAAATCGTCACCAATGAAGAAGCCCATGACCAGAACATGGTGGTGGGCTCCTGCGAGAACGGCACCAAAAAAATCATCTACCAGAAGAACGACCGCTAGGCAGCGCTACATCAGGCAACTGGCCTGCCGATCCTCGGCGACGATTTCACGCTTGGCGTTATAGAGCCTGGCGCTTGGAGAGTAAGCCAGGTTGCGAGCCTCCAGGCGATAACGCTGGCCGGCCTCGAAATGGTCGTAGCGTACGATGAGGTAGCACAGCCGCTCTTTCGGCTCGCTCATCATGCCCAGCCCACCGCCAGCGCCGAACACCTCGAAGTCGAAGCGCACCTTCAATTCATGGCTACCCGGCGAGACCTGGAAAAATCGCCCGTCCCGCAGTCGCTGGCCGTCCAGGCTTTCAGCCATCAGCAATTTGCCGCCCGGCATTGGCGTGGCGAAATCGACCCAGGCCATGTTCGGGTCCATTTCAGGCAATGGGCTCGTTGCACATCCGCTCAACGTGGCGAGAGCCAACAACAGCGTAGGTAGGCGCATGATCGGTTTCCTCAAGTCAGGCGCCGAGCATAGCGCCGATCAGCTTTGCTGGCAGCCCGCCGGCGTGCCTTGGCCCACCACCTTTCGTTGCTCGTCATAAAGCTTGGCCCACGGACGGAAGCCGATACTGCCGGCCTGCAGCTGGTAGCGCCGGCCCGCATTGAAATCCTTGAATTTCACGTTCAACCGGCAATCACGCCACAACGGTTCGGCATCCGGGCCGATGTTGCCCGGTTCCACCGCAAATTGATAACGCACCGTCAGCTCATGGCTGCCGGGCTGCACTTCGAAATAACGACGGTCGATGGAGGCTTTGTCATCGACTTCCAGCGCTTGCAAAGCCGTGTCCCGATGGTTTCCCAGGTCGATCCACGCTTGAGAGGGATCGGGATCAGGCAAACCGGCACAACCGGTCAGCAGCAACAGGCCACAAGTCAGCATCAACACGCGCATAGCGAAGCTCCGGGCAGGCGAGATAGTCTTGAGGCAGACTTCCCAGGGTGATTCCAAATTGATCAGGCAGCGTTCACGCCATCGGTTACTCGACCGTGTTTTCAGGATTTTGTTTCCGGCCCTCGTGCTTTTGTTACTCAACGGTTGTTCCAGCCTCGGTTACTACAGCCAGCTCGCCAGTGGGCAGATACGACTGCTGCAAGCTCGAGAGCCGATCGAGCGGGTCATCGCCGACCCCGCCCGTGATCCAAGATTGCGCGCGCATCTGGCCCAGGCGCGCGAAGCCCGGACGTTCGCCAGCGCCCACCTGCACCTGCCCGACAACCAAAGCTATCGCCTGTACGCGGACATTGGCCGTCCCTTTGTCGTCTGGAATGTCTTCGCCACCGCGGAATTTTCCCTGGCCCCGCAAATCCACTGCTTCCCCATTGCCGGTTGTGTGGCGTATCGCGGCTACTACAGTCAGAGTGCCGCCCGAGGCGAGGCTGCGATGCAGCGCTTGCGTGGCATGGATGCCTCGATTGGTGGCGTAGAGGCTTATTCGACACTGGGCTGGTTCAATGACCCGATCCTCAGTTCGATGCTGCACTGGGGCGACGAGCGCTTGGCGACGCTGATCTTTCATGAACTGGCGCACCAGCGCTTCTACGTGAAGGACGACACCGAATTCAATGAATCCTTTGCCACCTTCGTCGAGCAGGAAGGCACCCGCCAATGGCGCGCCCAACGCGGACTGACACCGGACAACGGCAACAAGGTGCGCCAACGCGAGCAGTTCATCCAACTGATCCTCGACACCCGCCAGCGGCTCGAAACCCTTTACGCCCTCCCCCTGCCGGCCGAACAGATGCGCCAGCGCAAGGCCGCAGAATTCGAACGCCTGCGTGCCGACTACGAGCACTTGCGCGACATCCAATGGGCCGGCGACAAGCGCTACGACGCCTGGGTCTACGCACCACTGAACAACGCCCGATTGTTGCCCTTCGGCCTGTATGACCAATGGGTGCCGGCGTTCGCGGCGTTGTTCAGGCGTGAGGGCGAAGATTGGGTCAGGTTTTATGCCGCCGTGGAGAAGCTGGGTCGGTTGGCGGTGGATGAGCGAAAGGCAGCGTTGAAAGCATTGGCAGCATCGCCAACGGCGAGCCTTCTCACCACCAGAACGAGCCACCTGCCATCAGCGCCCGCAACTGCATCACACTGATACTGCGCCGCTCAGGATCAAGGGCCAGCGCCGTGCGCAATGCTGTCCAGTAACGCCTGGGCAAGTTGCGCGGAGCCTTGAGCTCACGCTCCAGCCCGGTATTGCGAGCTTGGGTTGAAGGCAGACGCCGATATGGGTGTCTGCCGCTCGCCAGTTCGTACAGCACGCAAGCCAGGCTATAGAGATCGGTGCATGCAGACAGGGGGCTTCCCTCCAGCAATTCTGGGGCGGCGTAGGCCGGCGTCCAGGCGTCGAGACGTTGGCGGTTCAGCGAAGGCAAGCCTTTCAAGGGGCCCTCCTCTGTCAGGCCCAGGCCGAAGTCAAACAAACGCACACCCTCTGCACTCAGCATGACATTGCTCGGTTTGATGTCACCATGCACTACGCCTCGGCCATGGGTATGTGCGATGGCGTCAAGCAGTGGAATTGCGATCGGTTTCAACTCGGGCCAGGGCAAACCGAGGGGGGATTCGCAGAGTAACTTGTCCAGGGTCAAGCCGCGCATCAGCTCCATTGTGATGAAAACCCGTCGCTGGGCAGCGTCGACTTCAAACGTGTATGGGCGCAGCACGTTCGGATGGCTCAAGCGCCGGCTCAGGGCAAACTCGCTATAAAGCAGCGCACCCGCGTCCGGGGCATCACCGAGTTCCCCGCTGAGCATTTTTACCGCAACGTAAGGATCCGGATCGCCGTACTGTTCATGGAGGAGGTCGCGGGCCCGATAGACCACCCCCATGCCACCGGCACCGAGCAATCGTTCGAGACAATAGCGACCGGCAAGTATCTTTGGCATTTCGCCAATACAGCGCTGACTCGATGGCAAAGCAGACGACACACGGGAGGCGGAACAGATGAGACTACCCTCATCGCCGTCTGGGGCACCTGAAGTTGTGGCGGGACCGGTCACTTACGTATCACCACCGCCGTCAGGTTGTCCCTCGCCCGACCGCTCAAAACCCCTGCGAAAAGATGTTCCAATGCTCTGCTCGGGGAAGCCAGGCTCATCGCATCACCGAGCGCTTTTCCGCCAAGGTCCTGATACAAACCGTCGCTGCACAACAAAAACGTATCACCGTAATGAACGTCCAACTCCAGGATTTCCAACGTCAGTTCGTGCGAGGCGCCTACTGCACGGGTCAGCGCCTTCGCCGCGGGGTGAGCATCTGCCTCCTCGAGACTGGCCTGATGCTCGTCGATCAGTTGCTGGCGCAGGGAATGATCCTTGGACAATTGATACAGCTGCCGATCACGCCATAGGTAGCAGCGGCTGTCGCCAGCCCAGATACAAGCGGCACGTTTGCCTTCTAGTAACAGCACCACGACGGTGCTTCCCATGATGCCGAGCGGATTTTCAGCAGTAACTGTCAATTCCTGACTCAGTCTTCGATTGGTCCAGCGCAGGCACTGGCGCACCGCTCTCGAACGCTCATCGATATCTCGATGAATGGGCAGCTCCGCGAGGTTGGCAACTACCAGTTGGCTGGCCATATCGCCGCCCGAGTGGCCGCCCATTCCGTCGGCAACGGCCCAGATTCCCTGCTCCGGACATTCCAGGTAGGCATCCTCGTTACGCGAGCGAACCTTGCCGGGATCGGTACGCGCAGCGCTGCGCCACCTGCCGGAGTGAAGCATCAGAGCTGTACCGGCATCCGGAAGGTACGCAAGGTGCTCATGTCGAAAGGGTTCGGCGTGCGCTGGCTCATCAATAGATAGTTGGCCCGCAGGCCACCGAGATCAGCCTTGAGCACACGCACATCGCGACCGACCAGGTATTCCATCTGCATCAAGTCGAATAAACGAAACAGCGACCAGGGCCCGGTGCTCTTCTCGATGCCAACCCCCTGCCCGCCGACAATCCTGTCCAGTACCAAGGCCGCTCGACCGTCCTGCGCCTCGATTGGCCAGGTGAAAGCGACAGGCTGTATCGGCCCATGCCGGTACTCCAGCGTCTGGTCGCCAAGGCGTAATTCGGATCGGCTGACCGCCGGGTCGAGCGTGTAGGGTTCGAGCTTGAATTGGACTTTTGGCTCGACAGGATCTTCCGCAAAGAAGCTCTGGCGAATGGTATGTGTCGTTGCCATTTGCTCCAGATAGACCCTGGACATGGGCAGGCTCTGGCCATCGACACTGCGCAGACGGTAGTGCCCCGAATGACCACTGACGAACGGCCGCATGTAACGCTCGAAGAACCGATCGACTATGCCTTGGTCCTTGAAAAACTCCCGGAAGTCATTGATCGCGACATCGCTGGCGCTGTGGGCATTGAACGGATACCGCTTGTTGATTGCCTTTGCGTAGAACGTGTAGAGCTCGCTCTGGTAGCGCTGGTTCAGGTATCGATATGAATCATCGAGCACCAGGCGCCAGCTATCCTCTGCAAGCCCGTTGAGCCATCCACTGAGCGGGCGCGGCAAGCGTGCCGACGCGCTACGCAAATTGCTCAGCGCATCTTGCTGAACACCCATGCGATGTCTCGCCAATTCGAAGGCGGCTTGCTCCGGTGCACTCGCGCGGGTCAGAGTGGCCAACTGCGAGTCGACGTCATCAAGAGCGCGCAACGCCAGGATCAGGTCGCCTGTGGGGCCACCTTCAGCGTCCAGCAGACGGTGCAATGGCTCAAAACGCCGTTGTAAGGATTTCTGCCCGACTTCCGGCAGCCTCGCTGCCACGGAGCTGGCGGCTTTGCCAGCGAGGGCGACCGTATGCAAAACGGTACTGCTGCTGTTTCCGATCGTTTGCGTCGCTTCATCCATACGTTCGGCAATGCCTTGGATGCGCGTGTGCTCACGCACCTGCACCAGCAATTGCACCAGAGGCGAATACGCCGACGTCAGCTCTGCCAATTGCCCGGCGGCTTCACTGGTGCTATCAGCCCTTCGCAAGCCGACCCGCCCGATCGCCTCGCTCCAGCGTTCGGCATAGTCACGAAAGTACAATTGCTCCAGTTCGCTCATGAGACGACGCATGTCCATGCCGCTGGGATTCGCACCTTCGCCCAGCACCCAGTTGTCCTGTAGTAGTCCGGTAATCAGCGTCGTGCCTTGGACTGAAAAGTACTGCTCATAACCTTGACGGGTATAGAAGCCCGGAATGATCTGGTCAGTGCCGACCAGCAACGCACCCTGCGGGCCCAGATGTTGGCTGAGACTGTATGGCGGCAGCGGGTTGGCCTGCTCGCGAAGCATTCGGTAAACGACGTCCGCCAGGGACTCACCGCGCAGGATTTTCCGAGCCTGGGCCACCAATGACTCGTCCACCTCATAGGCGAGCGGCAGGTCCATTAGACGCTCGAAGTGAGTGTTCAAGCCGTTCTGTATCGCTGGATTGCCGGGATAACGCAGCGACCAATCGCGGGCAAGCCGATCCTTGAGCCATGCCGCGTCGCGTCGCTCGGGCCTGGCCAGCATCAAATACGCGCGCAGACTGTTGAGCAAACGTTCACGGTCACCCAGATTGCCCTGAATATGCTCCTCAAGCATTTTCGCGACCCGAGGCAGGAGTCGCGATTGCAATTCGTGTTCATAGGCGCCAACCACCATGGGGCTGGTTGCATCCCCCTGATATAAACGAATGCGTTCATGCAGTGGCACCGCTTTTTCCGGAGCAAAGACCTGAGTGGCCTCGAAGCGGACATCAAGCGAATCGAGCAGCGCAATCGAGTCGTCGCTGGCCATCGGCGCCAAGCGCAGTTGTTCCCAACGTTGGCCCAACATCCACAAATGTTCCAGACGTTCGTGGTTGGCCGAAAAACCCTGTGCCCACAGCAGCCCGAACAATCCAACGGGCGCCAGCGCTGCGAAATAAACCATACGCTGGTTCCAACGGATACGCCTATGTTCGCTCCGCCCCAAGCGGGCCAGATCGGCTTCGGGAAAAATGACCCGCGTCAGCAAGTGGTGGATAAATCGGGAGTTGATACCTTCGCGAGAGGACCGCGAAAGCTCGCGGCGAGTGCCAGGGCTCGCATCGCCGGGGCTGGCAGCCGCAGCGCCAGGCCGCGAGGCGCAGGTCAAGTAAAAGCCCCGAATTGCGGACGCCTTGCCATTGGAGACTTGCTCGAGCAGCAGACAGAGATGCGTGCCCATCTGCGCCAGTTGCTGGGGAAAATCCAGGATGAGACCACGACGTCCGGCATCTCGCTCCTGATGCAGACGCGTGAGCAACTGACTGTTGAGCCTGTGCAGTAGAGACTCGAATTCGGTTCGCGATACGGTCACATCGTTACCGTGCGGGCCCCGACCAAAACTCGCGCCCAGTACCTGGTCGCTCTCCTCCCGGGTCATCGAGTCGAAGAATTCGTTAAAGCCAGGCACGCAGTCCGCCTTGCTCAGCACGAGGTAGACCGGCATGTCGGCGCGCAGTTGGCGCTGGATATCCTGCAGACGGGCCCGGATATGACTGGCAAGCCGGGCAACCTCATCCTCGCTTCCCAGCAGCACCTCGACAGGCACCGTCAACAGCACGCCATTCAATGGACAATGACGGCGACGCTTGCGCAGCCATTCGAGCAACCCGCTCCAGGCATCAGCATCGACATCTGGATCCGCCTGGGTCAGGTAGCGTCCCGGCGTATCGACCAGCACAGCCTGTTGGGCAAAATACCAATCGCAATGTTGTGTACCGCAAGCGTCTTCCGAGGGATCACGCTCAAACCTGTCGAACGCAAATTCGAGACCCGAACAGGCCAGCAGGCTGGTCTTTCCGCTGGCAGCAGGGCCCATTATCAAATACCAGGGTAAATCATCACGCCAGTACTCGCCGTGGCCGGAATACAGGCTTGAGGTCTTTAACGTTTCCAAAGCCTTCTTGAAGCGCGAGCGCAGCTCGCGGCGCTGATCGTCTATCCTGGTCCGACTGAACGTACGTGGCGAATTGGCTTCGGCTTTCTTCTCGCTTTCCGAGACGCGCTCAGAGTAGAAAACCATGCCCAGTCCCCATGCCAGAAACATCGCGCTGATCGTCAGCAGACGTGCCGTCGGGCTCGCCCAGAACTTGTAATCGGCAACAGCCAGCAACGGTCCGACAAACCACACCAGCAATCCGATAAAAAGCACCAAAGACAGCGTCCAGACCCAAGTCCGACGCAACCAGGCGCCCATTTTCCTGAAAAGCGATTTCATGATACGTCCCTGTTCTACGGCAGCGGCTGAGCGATAACCGGCTCTGGCAATTGATAGGGTTGCAATGCGCTTTGGCGTTGCTCCTGCAGGACCCAGGCGAAGCCCGAATACATCGCTCCCAGACTGACCAGGGCGAAGACCATCACCATCCAGGCGGGGACAATGCGCACCGGGGCGCGGCGAGGAGTAACAAAACCGTCCCCAACATGGGAAAACTGCCGAGGGGGGTCGCCGCGAACGTGCCGGATCGACCGGTAGAGAGCATCGCGCACGCCTTCGAGCTCAAATCCGCCACGGGCATGCATTCCATATTTGCCTTCAAAGCCCAGGGACAGGCACAGGTATGAGAGCTCAAGCATATGCAAATGCTTGACGGGGTCTTTCGATAAGCGATCAAGCAACTGGAAAACTTTTTCGCCGCCGAAAGTCTCGTTGTGAAAACTGCTCAGCAGGCTGATTTGTGACCAGTTGCTTCCCTGCCCCCCAGGCGCAGCCACCACCGCTTCATCGAGCACCGTGCATAACACATAGCGGGCGGCGATCAGCTGGCTTTCCACTACGTTCAACCTCAATGCATGGGCTTCGAAGTCTTTCAAGTCGAGGGCCAGCTCCTGTTTGAGCATATTCAGATCTCCGCGGTCGCGGCCCTGCCTGAGCAGCACCACCCGGGATAACAGCCCGGACGCTGCCGTCACCAACGGATTGAGGCTGGCAACGAACATTTGCGAATGCGGTTGACGAGCGGCATAGATCATCCGCTCGTGCAGATGTTCTACGCGCGGCGGCGTCACGGCATCGGTCAAAGGACCCGAGGCCGGACGCTTTCCCTCAGCATCGAGCAGAACGGTTGTTTCGTCCTGAGGACTTTCCATATCCATTTCGGTCAGTTCCTGATCGCCCAAAAATTCAGTTCAAGCTCGGAAAACTCTCCAGAGACATGGAAGGCAAAGCCAGCTGAGCGCTTCACTTGAGCTAAATCTTCAGCACTGGGTTCGAGGATGAAATAGGCTTTGTTGGCATGGAACGCAATCTGCCGCGGCACTACGGGTAACGGCCTGATCCTGATGCCCGGCAGATGCAGATTGACCAGTTGGCGAATCTGCTCGACCGAACCGATCTTCAGATGCGACGGCAAGCGACGACGCAGCTCTTCACCGTCACAGTCGGCGCTCGCGGCCAATACGAATGAAGCCGAGTCCAACAGCGAAAGATCGTTCACTTGAGAAACAAGGATGCCGTACTGGCGAGCCTGCAATTGCAGTTCGATGGCGTGCTGCTCAAGTACCATCGACAGTACCTGACGGATTGACTGCATCAGGCTTCGGAAGCACTCGCCCTGGTTGCTGTGCTGATACCGATTGTCGAGGGGCGGTCGCTTGCTGTCAGTGGAAAATGTCGCCAACTCTCCCAGCAGGGCCAACAGCATCCGGTATAGCGTTTCGGGTTGAGCCAGCTCCAGTTCCAGTTGATGCCGCAGCAACAACTCGGTGCGGTTGATCAATTGCAACATCATGAAATCGCCGACTTGTGCCCCGCCCGACTTTCCGTAGGAGCGAATTCGCTCGGCGAGGCTTTCGCCCCGGTGGCCCAGCATGCCGATCACTTCCTTGAGACACGACAACAGGTAAGCGGACGACTTGACCTGGATAAACGTAGGCACGAAATCCGAATCGAGCGTGATCGCACCGTCGGGCGTGGTATCAAGCACTTCACAGAGTTTCAGTTTCACAAAAACCTGATCGCCCTGCTGCTCACCCAGCAGAAGACGAAAATCCAGGCGGCCACAGCTGATCTGGCTGCTGGAGGAATCCGCAGCGTTTGAATCAGACACTTGTGCGTCATAGGTGATGTAGCGCGCCAGCACATCCGACTGCTCTGGACGACGAGACTCGATGTGATTGCCCGTTACTAGTGGCAGCGCGAGGTAGATCGGCGTATTGCAGATATTGGACGGGACTTCCAGGACGAGCGGTTCAGCGCTGCCGTCCAACTCGAACAAGCTACCGTCCGGCAGGACACCGGAGGCTCTGTTGACGACCAGTCGTCCCATGTTGAGGAACTGCGCATCGATTTCCAGCGCCAGGAAGCCCCAGGTGTAGCCGCTCAATAGCCGCGTGCGGACCTTCAACTGGTGATCGAAATAGCGGTCGTTGTGCTGCAGATGTTGCGGCCGCAGCAGCATGCCTTCCTGCCAGATGACTTTATCGTGATTCATCGATCACCCACCCTGCCGGCTTTCCAAGACGAGTGGCGATCCCATCCTGATCAAGCGTCAGGCTCGCGTCAGTCACTCGCCCCGCAATGATCGGCAGCGTGTAGCGCCACTTTGCTTGCGGCAGATCACGGTATGCCGCGAGTATCCCGACATAACGACCGCCCCCTGCAATGTCGAGCCGGAGCCTGACGGTTTCGCCGGGACGCAACTCCAGCTCTTCGCTGGCGATCAGGTCAGGTGAAAGAGTTTCCCTGGCACGCTCGTAAAGGCTGAAGAAGTCCGCGTTCTCAAAAGCCACTGGATGCTTGAGCTCAAGCAAGCGCACCACCACGGGAGATGGCCGTCCGTTGAGATCCGGGTTGAGCTGATTGCCGGCGATCAGGGTGAGGTTGAGCTTGGTCATCGTCGAAAACGGTGACAGCGAGGCGCAGCCGGTCATGAGCGTCGAGGTTACGAACGCCAACATCAAAGGCTTGAATAAAGGCACGGTGCTGCGAGACATGTACGTCATCCATGAGAGTCGTTTTGCAGGGTGGAGATCAGGCGAACCTGCTCCTCATAAGCCTTGGCGAAATCCCGGGCCAGCAGTCGCTCGGTCCAGTCGTCGTCCAGGCAAAGCGCCTGGTGATAACGACCATATGCTCGCCAGTAGCGACCATGTGTGCTGATCAGCAGTCGTTGCTCTCGTTCCAGTCGAAGGATCAATTGCCGAGGTGAAAAATGCTCCAGCGTTGCGCGCAAGGTGGCGCGACTGGCGGCGAGCAACGCCACTTGATGAGCCTGAAGATCGCTGAATGCGCTAGCGATGGCATCGGTCGCCGACAACATTCCTGGCGATCTCGGTTGCAATAACATCTGCAGGGCGTCATCGGTGTACTTCAATGGATTTTTCTGGTCGCGTTGAATCTGCGTTGGCGCCAGGCGCAATTCGCTTTTCAACTCCCTACGGGTTCGCACGCTCTGTTGCAGCCCTCGAATGCTTTGCTGGAACAACCGAGCAACATCAATCGCCAGGGCCTCCCGGCCTTCGTTGTCCAAATTGTCGAGATCCATGCCCAGCGCAACGCCGAAGCGTCTCCAGAAATCCTGGCTTACCAGCGCAGCGGGTTCTGACGACAGGTGTAGCTCGGGTTCGCGCGGTGCTTCGACCAGTTCAGGAAGCAGAAGGCTCTCCGTATCCACACGCCCATGGTCCGGGCAACTGGACCCGAACGTGGCCGCCGCACCGGGGTTGATCAGCTCATCAATCCCACAATATGCCCGTTCCTGTTGATCGAGGGTTTTCAGCGGATCAAGATTGAAGAACGCGTCGTCCGGTATGAAGCCGTCGACCGG
Source organism: Pseudomonas sp. Z1-29 (assembly GCF_051131995.1). Lineage (NCBI taxonomy): Bacteria > Pseudomonadati > Pseudomonadota > Gammaproteobacteria > Pseudomonadales > Pseudomonadaceae > Pseudomonas > Pseudomonas sp. Z1-29. The sequence continues at coordinate 5,928,721 of NZ_CP071645.1, forward strand.
TACTGAACGGCAGCGGTCTGCAACGCGGCTCGCCGCCCCCTCTACCAGCCGCGCCTGGACAGTGCAGTCGCCCATCACATACACATCCCCATCCTCGATGTGCACTGGCTGCCCCTTGGGTAATCGCATGCCGCTTTTACGATGGGATATGCCGTTGCCACTGGTATCGGTCAGAAAAAACCTGCCCTCCTCGAAACTCACTCGTGCGTGACGCTTGGACAGGAGGCGCTCGCAGTCCGGAATGATCCAGTCGCAATCATCCCCCCGCCCAATCACACCGCCGGCCGGCCCGAAAATCTTCCGGCAGAGTTCCGGGGTGATGAACTGCCTGGCAGTGAGCATTTCTAAAACGAGTTCCATCGACAACGCTCCTTCGTTCACTGGCCACGACTGACCGCTTGTGGATCACCTAATGGGCGATAATCTTTATCGTCGAATTTATAATTGCCGCTGCAGGCGCCAAGGCCGAACAACACGATGAAAACAAGCAGAACGGTCTGACAGGCACGATCAGGCATCCAGAGCCTCCGGAGACTTGAATAGATGGGAGCCAATGAGGGAGTGGGATTCATACTTCAACATCCCGACGGCTTATTTTCAGCCGGTGCATACGATAGATCAGTGTCCGACGGGGCAAGCCGAGCTCACAGGCAGTGAGCGTCTGGTTACCGAGGTTCTTGCGCAGGCAATCAATTACCAAACTGCGCTCGATTTGCTCCATCCGTTCACGCAGGCTAACGTGGCCCTCTTCGGACAGATCTTTGATGTGCAGGGAAAAATGCTCTTCCAGCAGTTCGGCGCCGTCGCACAGCAGCACGGCTCTTTCCACGATGCCTTTGAGCTCGCGTACGTTGCCTGGAAAATCATAGGCCGCCAGGTGAACCAGCGCTGCGTCGGACCAGCGCGGAACGTCTCGTTGCAGGAGTGCGCAGGCCTTGTCAGTGAAGTGTCGCGCCAGTTCAATGATGTCAGGGCCGCGCTGACGTAGCGCGGGCAACTGGATCGGAAACTGTGCGAGGCGGTAATACAAGTCTTCGCGAAACTTGCCCTCGTTCATCAATTGCTTCAGGTCCCGATGGGTAGCGGCAATGATGCGCACATCGATCTTGTGGGTATGGTTGGACCCCAGCGGACGAATCTCGCCTTCCTGCAATACCCGTAGCAGCTTGGACTGGAGAGACAGCGGCATGTCACCGATTTCATCGAGCAACAACGTGCCTCTGTCAGCCGCATCGAACAGCCCGGGGCGATCCCGATCGGCACCCGTGAAAGCCCCCTTGCGATAACCGAACAACTCACTTTCCAGCAAATGCTCGGGAACCGCGGCACAGTTCTGAACAATGAATGCCTCCGTGCGGCGCGGACCATGATCATGAAGGGCCTGGGCAACCACTTCCTTGCCAGTCCCGGTCTCGCCACACAACAGCACGGTGTATGGGCTGTTGATTACCTTGCTGACCAACAGGCAGGTCTGACGCATCGCGTCGCTCTTGCCGATCAAACCATAGCGGTTGGCACTTGGCAGGGTAATGGCAACTTGCCGGAGGCCGTCGGCAGGAAGTTGCCTGCACTGCAGCAGGTGCATCTGCCTGAGCGCAAACATCCCCAGATGCCCGAAGGACTCAGCGAACCCCTTCAAGTCGAGATGCTTGACGCTGGCGCAGAGCAACAGTCCGGCGGTGGCGCCTCGCATGTCGACAAGCGGCACGCAGAGCAGTGATTGCCAAGGCGCGGCACGAACCGGCAGGAACGCCGTATCGTGCAAGCTGTCACTCAACGCGCCCAGGCATACCACACGATTCTGGCGCAGGACGTACTGCAACAGTTGTACATCGTTATAGTCGCAGGACACGCTTGCCCGATCAGGAAATTGCAGCTGCTCTTCGAGACATTCGGCGTACATTTCCAACCGGGCGTGCGTGGTATCCAGAAGGTATAGTTGCGCCACCTCACACGTACTGAGCCGTGCGATGCCCCTGATGAAATCCCCAAGCAGTGATACGTCGTCGCCAGATCGCGACAGGGTTGAAAACTCGGCCACAAGGGCTTCTGCATAAGCCAGCGGCTGCGGTACCTGCGTGAACATTGCGCTCATCAAGTGAACTCGCACACTACGCTGGCTTGATCATCAAGCGTGGCGTGGACATGCCGCAGCTGTTCATTGTTCGCCATCGCCATGAGCAATCGGTCGGCCAATCGCGGCATCAGATGAAGATCGAGCAAGTGATCGATAAGCCGCGCGCCGCTGTCGCTGCGGTCACAACGCTCGACCAGCTGGTCCACAAGCTGCGCGCAATAAGTGAATCCCAACTGACGACGTTTCAGCCGCTCGCCCAAGCGAGCCATTTTTATCTCCACGAGCTCACGCAACACCGCACCACTTACCGGGAAGTACGGCACCACACACATCCGCGCCAGCAATGCAGGTTTGAAATGCTGACTGAGCAATGGACGGATAGCTTCTTCGAGATGTTCAGCGCTTGGCCGCGTGTTGTTTTGGCACAATTGACTGATGCATTCACTGCCCAGATTCGACGTCATCAGAATCAGCGTGTTGCGAAAATCGATCTCCCGTCCTTCGCCGTCATTGGCCAGGCCCTTGTCGAAAATCTGATAGAACAGATTCAGCACATCCGGATCAGCTTTCTCAACCTCGTCGAGCAACACAACAGAATAGGGCTTATGCCTGACGGCTTCGGTGAGCATGCCGCCCTCGCCGAACCCGACATAACCCGGTGGCGCGCCGATCAGTCGGGAAACGGTATGTTTCTCCTGGAACTCGCCCATGTTGAGCGTCGTAATAAAACGGTCTCCGCCGTATAGCAAATCCGCCAGGGCCAACGCCGTTTCGGTCTTGCCGACACCGCTCGGGCCCACCAGCAAAAACACACCCGCAGGAGCATCGACCTTGTTCAAGCCAGCAGCGGCCGCCCGCATCGCGCGATCAAGGGCCTGCACGGCTGGTTCCTGCCCCTTGATGCGCGCGCGCAAGTCATCCGCGAAACGGGTGATCCTGCTGCTGTGCTCGCATGCCAGCTGCGACAACGGCACGCCAGTCCATGCGTTGATTACTTCAGCTACCAGGCGTGGACACACTTCAAAGCTGACCAGGCGCTCGTCGGCCTGGGCGATTAGCAGCGCATGGTGGATTTCGTCCAACGCCGCTTCCAGCGTCTCGACTTCCATGACCTGCGACCCATCCTCCCGCGCCCCGACCAATTGCTGGCGTAGTGTTAACAGGCGTTCGGCAAGCACTCGTTGCTCGACCCAACGAGACTCCAGAACCTGGCGCTTTTCTTCAAAAGCTTCCAGGTTCACCTCAAGCGTCGCCAATGCCTGGTGATCGATCGGCAAGCCGGCCTGTGCATCACGACACAAGGCCTGGCGTTGTCGCTCGCCTTCGGCCAGTTCTCCACGCAGGCGCTCAAGGCTTCGCGGCGCTGCAGCCAGGCTGATACGCACCCGAGCACAGGCGGTATCCAGCACATCGACGGCCTTGTCCGGCAATTGACGACCGGCCAGATAGCGAGCTGACAACCGCGCCGCGGCGACCACCGCATCATCACGCAGATAGATGCCATGACTCCGCTCATAAACCCGGGCCAACCCACGCAGGATTGTCACCGCATCACTGACGGTCGGCTCGTGTAGTTGCACTGGCTGGAAACGACGTGCGAGGGCCGCGTCGTTTTCGAAGTATTTCTTGTACTCGGCCCATGTCGTGGCCGCAATTGTGCGCAATTCACCTCGGGCCAGCGCCGGCTTGAGCAGGTTGGCCGCGTCTGAACCGCCGGCGCTTCCACCTGCGCCGACCAATGCATGGGCCTCGTCAATGAACAGAATAATGGGAGTGGATGAAGACTTTACGCCGTCGATCACCCCTTTTAGGCGACGTTCGAATTCCCCTTTGATGCTGGCTCCGGCCTGCAGCAGCCCCATGTCCAGCGAAAGGATTTGTACCCCTTCAAGCCCTGACGGCACTTCCCCTGCGGCGATGCGCAACGCCAGCCCCTCGACGATGGCAGTCTTGCCGACCCCGGCTTCACCGACAACGATCGGATTGTTCTTGCGGCGACGCGAAAGGATATCGATCATTTGCCGGATTTCGCCGTCCCGGCATAGCACCGGATCAAGCTTGCCGTCACGAGCCTGCCGGGTCAGGTTATGAGTGAAGCGCTCCAGTAACGAATCGCCCGGCATGGCGGGTTGATTGTCGTTCGTCTGGGACTGTAGGAACAGGGCGAAATCCATCAGCCGCTCGATGCTCAACCGGGCGAGCAACGGCTGGTACCGAGTGCCTGCATGACGAATGGGGTTGCGTAACAACGCCAGGATCAACGCGGCCTCCGTGACACTGCCTTGACCTAGCTCGAGATTCGCCACCAACAACGCATCCTGCAGCCATTGCACCAGCTCAAGGGCAAATACCGGATTACGTGAAGCGCCGTGTTCAGCCCGAGGTTGAAGAACCGAGCTCAACTGGCCTGGACTTATCCCGGCATCCAGCAAGGCACGCACAAGCAAGCTCTGGCTACGTTCCAGCAGGCTCAGCAACAGATCATCCACCAGGATCTTGTCTGCGCCACGATCCGCACATCGCTGCGCCGAGCGCTCCAGATCGCCCCGGGTATCTGCGTCCAGCGCTTGGATAAGTTGCTGAAGATCCACATTGATCATTTCACTCGTTCCTGATGAATGCTGCTGCCGAGGGACACCACGCCGTCGGCGTGTTCAAGCCCCAGCCAACTGGTCCATCCCAGGCGGCAAGTGTTCTGTTCTCCAATACGCAGCTCATGTATTTCCTGCTGGCGCAAGACCAGGCGAATGTCATATTCGAGGGGATCACGCAGGGTGAAGCGCACCAGTGTGCAAAGAGGTTGGTAGCCAACACCGATTGGCAGAAATTCGTGCAGACGTTGCCAGTCCAGTTCGCGAATATGGATCCGGAACTTGCCGCTGCGATCACGAACCCTTTCGCCCAGCACAAGGTCTTCGCTCAACAGGCTATTGGCGCCTCCAAGTCGATTGCGCTGCTCGGCGAGAATCTCGACCCGGCGCTCTACGCACTGTTCCAGGCTTAGCTCGGCGTGCTTGAAGTAATAACGCAGCACCGCTTCGATCAAGGCTGCCGAATGGGCTCGGAGACTCAACAGGCCCAGGTAGGGCAGCAGGCGTTTCCAGTTCAGTTGAGTAGCCTTGCGAATTTCTTCGCCTCCCAGACCGATCAGCGCGAACAGTTGCTCCGAAAACGGGTCCCTAGCGCCAGTCTGGAAACTCTGGTAGTAACGATATTTTCGCCATATCGGCAGCATCAACCGCTGAAGGCGATGGTGGAACACGTCGAGGAACTGGCGAGTCGGATTGCCATCGCCGTCTCCCAACGCCTGCTCGCCATAAAACGCCGGTACCGGTGATCCTGTTCCCACCAGGCCGATCAGGTTGATACTCAGGCGAGCCCGCACCTGCCCATGCTCCTGGAAAAATTCCACGCGCTCGATATCACTGGCCGGAAACCCCAGGCTCGGGTTGGCCTGGAACTCCAACTGGTCATACAGTGCTTCGTCATCCAGCCCGGGATGGGCGCCGCGCAGCCGCTCGATCACCAGTAAGATCGCCTGGAACAACGAATACTCGCGTATACCTCTCGTCAGCGCGCTCATAGAAGCGGCTGCTGGCCCATACGGGGTGTCCATTGGTACACCTCTCCCTGCGTACTGTTTACCCGCAACTGGTGATACGAGTTGAGGCTGGCGTAGAGCGCGAAAAACTCGTTGAGGACGGACGCGAAGACGTACAAATCACCTTCGCCGATATAGCCCTGAGGATTGATCGTCAGCTCTGTACATATGCCACGAACGGGCAAGCCGTGATGCAGTCGATCAACATGGTGGTGTTCAATCGCCTTCAGGCCGCTCAGCAGAAGCTTGCTGACCTTTTCGGTCTGTTCGTCGTGGTAACGCGGAAAGTCGTAGGTCTCGAGTATTACTTTCAGCGCATTGACGTCCACCAGCGACAGGTAGTTGAGCGACATGTTGCTGATGAGCTTCCAGAGGAAGTCACGATCCAACGGAGGCGCGTAACTCGGCGTAACCGGACCGATATTGCGGAAACCAAGCGACGCCGGGCTCTTGTCGCCCGGTTGATTGATATCACCCGGATTGAGCTGGCGCGGCAGGTTCCGATTGGTGCACATCAACTCGATCGACAGCGTCTCGTGGGTCGGGTTGGGCCGGATGCCGAATCCCAGGCAAGTGTCAAAGCCACCGTGAAGCAACGAGGGCCGTTGGCGAACGCTGTAATAACCGCGATTGCCAGGTACGTCGAAACTGGAATCGTGTTCGAAGGATTCGAAAGGAACGTAGGCTTGGTAACCCAGCCCACCGGGGTTCCAGCCAGTAACGCTTTCGACGGAAAACACGCCGCAGTGTTCAGGGTCGTATCGGGCCGGCAAGAGCAGGTATTCATCCTGCTTCCCATCCAGGCGAATCGGCTGCGCGTCATGTTTGAACAGATTGACGATGGGCGTGCAATAAAGCTTCACGTTATCCAGCGTCGGACGTAACCGCTGATTACCGCTCTTGCCGATGTCGAAACGCAGGTCCAGCCCTCGCATCTGTTTCAGGATGTCTTGCGGCAACGTGTTGAGTACATCGAGGCCATTGACGTCGATGAACAGGAATTTTTCCTGGAACGCGAAATATTCTTGCAGGTAGCGATAGCCGCGAAAGGTGTTCAACGGATAAGGGACCAGCGCGTGCTCGTCGGCGAACCCCACCGGCCGGACTTGGCTGGCGGCGATCCTGAACGTCAGGGGATCACCATTCGCAGCGGTTACGGGACCGCCATCACCGCCCAACGGGATCAGCTCGACATGTTCCAGGTTGCGCATCAGATTGAGGTAGAGCATCTGGCTGATATAACGCTCGCCGGTCAGATGCAGGCGCAAACGGCTTAGCTGCAATTCTCCCAGGTGGCCATCGCAAGTCATCTGCAGACGCAGGCTCAATAACGAGCCGTTTCCCTTTACCGAGTAACCGAGCCCAGTCAGATCCAGCGACAATACCTCGGTCGGGTAACAGGTTCGAAAACGACAGATCACCTCTTTGATCGGCTTGCTCTCCACCGGCGTATCGCGCTCGACCTGCAATGCGGGACCAGCCCGCTGTAGCGGATCAAACTGCAAGATACCGAAGGACGGTAGCGGCCTCATGTAGTTGGGCCAAAGCAGTTGCATCAACGAATGGCTCAACTCCGGCAGTTCGTCATCGAGCTTCTGCCGCAAACGCCCTGTCAGGAACGCGACGCCCTCCAGCAACCGTTCAACATCAGGGTCGCGCCCAGCCTGGCCGAGGAACGGTGCCAGCGCAGGATTGCGCTCGGCAAAACGCTGGCCCAACTGGCGAAGCGCGCTCAACTCGCTCTGGTAATACTGATTGAATGACATATCTATCCTTGAATGACCTTGATCTGGCCATTGCCGTCCAGGCATGCGGAGAAATTCACCGCTCCCCTGAAGCCTTCCACTTCCAGAAAGGCGTCAATGCGAAAAGACAGGCGGAGCTGGTCGGCGTCATTGGGCGCTGAAACGACACAGACATTCCTCAGGCGCGGCTCGTAAGCCTCGATAGAGGCCTGGATCGCACGACAGGCCTGACCACGGGCGTCGTGCAAACTCAGCCGCATATCGTTGAGGTCGGGCAATCCGTAATCGGCTGCGGTTTGTGCGCTGCCCGCTCGGGTGCAAAGCATTTTTGCCAGATGGGCAGCCACGGACGCTCCGGCGCAGGCATCGCGACTCAATCCCGAGCGTGCTTCGGTATCGCCATTCAAGCGTTCGAAAAGGCTGCCGTATCCAGTCATGGCGCGAGCTCCGTTTACTCTTTGTCCAGCTTGCCGACCAGCGACAGGGTGAAATCGGCGCCCATGTACTTGAAGTGTGGGCGGACATTCAGGCTGACGCGATACCAGCCCGGCTCACCCTCCACGTCTGTAACGATGACCTGGGCCGCACGCAACGGCCGCCGGCCACGGACTTCGGAGCTCGGGTTCTCCTGGTCGGCGACGTATTGGCGGATCCACTTGTTCAGCTCCAGCTCAAGGTCGGTGCGTTCTTTCCACGAGCCGAGCTGCTCACGCTGCAGCACCTTCAAGTAATGAGCCAGGCGGTTGACGATCATCATGTAAGGCAGTTGCGTACCGAGCTTGTAGTTCAACTCGCTCGCCTTGCCTTCGGCACTGATGCCAAAGAATTTCGGTTTCTGCACGGAACTGGCGGAGAAGAACGCAGCGTTATCACTACCTTTACGCATGGTCAGTGAGATGAAGCCTTCTTCGGCCAGCTCGTATTCGCGACGGTCGGAGACCAGCACTTCGGTCGGGATCTTGGTTTCGATCTCGCCCATGCTTTCAAAGTGGTGCAATGGCAGATCTTCAACCGCGCCGCCGCTCTGGGGGCCGACGATGTTCGGGCACCAGCGGAACCTGGCAAAGCTATCGGTGAGCCGAGTGCCGAATGCGTACGCCGTATTGCCCCACAAATAATGCTCATGGTCATTGGCAACGGTTTCCTTGTAGACGAACGATTTGACCGGGTTTTCCTGCGGATCATAGGGTGTACGCAAAAGGAACCGCGGCACGGTAAGACCTATATAACGTGCGTCTTCCGATTGACGAAAACTTTGCCATTTGGCGAATTGCGGACCTTCAAAATGCCCTTTGAGATCCTTGAGGTCTGGCAGGCCAGTGAAGCTTTCCAGACCAAAAAATCCTGGACCGGCCGCAGCGATGAAGGGCGCATGGGACATGCACGCCACGCTGGCTACGTACTGCATCAGCTTCACATCGGGGGATCCGGGAGACAGGAAATAGTTCGCGATGATCGCCCCGACCGGCTGGCCGCCGAACTGACCGTATTCGGCGGTGTAGATGTGTTTGTACAAACCCGACTGCATGACTTCCGGCGAGTCTTCGAAATCATCCAGCAAATCGTCTTTGGAAATATTGAGCATCTCAATCTTGATGTTCTCGCGAAAATCCGTGCGATCAACCAATAGCTGCAGGCCACGCCACGCCGATTCCAATGCCTGGAAGTCGGCGTGATGAAGGATCTCGTCCACCTGGCGGCTGAGCTTGGAGTCGATCTCGGCGATCATGCGGTCAACCATGGCCTTCTTGACTGGCTCGCCACTGTTCTGCGGCTTGAGAAGCTCTTCGATGAATGCCGACACGCCTCGCTTGGCAATGTCATAGGCGTCGTCTTCAGGCGTCAGGCGCGTTTGAGCGATGATGCTTTCGAGAATGCTGTACTCGCCGCTATCTCGGTGCTGCGCTGCGTGATTATTCATATGGCGACTTCCTTGGCTGAGAGAGAATCAAACGTCCGGGGCTGAGGCAACCAGGCCCAGTTCGTCCAGCACGCGACTGCGAGATGTATCGTCGGCAAGCACGCCTTCTATGGCCTTGCGAAACGCCGGTGCGTTGCCCAACGGCCCTTTGAGCGCCACCAGCGCATCTCGCAGCTCCATCAACTTCTTGAGTTCAGGCACTTGGTCGACCAGGTTCGCCGGGTTGAAATCCTTCATCGAACGCAAGCGCAGTTGTACGGCGAGCTCGTCGGTATCGCTCTCTTGCTGGAGGCGGTTCGGTACGCTCAGGAGCAGGCTCAGCTCTTGCTTGGCCAATACTTCGTCGAAGGTCATCCTGTCGATGCTGATCGGTTTGCGGTCCTCGATCTTGCGTTCGTCCTTGCGATGGATGTAGTCACCGATTGCCAACAGTTTGAGGGGCAGTTCGATCTCTTCCTGGCCCCCTCCGATAGCAGGCTTGAAGGTGACGTTGATGCGTTCCTTGGGGGCGACAGAGCCTTCTTTGGCCATGACTATTCTCCTTGCGATTAGAGGCCTGCAGGCCTATTCGATGACCCGTTCCAGGTCGAGATGACACAACCTGCGGTAGGTTTCATCCTTGCGCTCGCGAACGAGGTGGTTCTGGGGCAATAACTCACAGCAGTGATGCAGCAGATGCAGGACCTGTAGCTCGAGATCGGGCTCCCAGGCATTCAAGCCCGCGTCTTGCAACGCCTGGTTCAGCGCTTCGAGCTGGACCTTGGCAAGCTCGTATTTCTTGGCCGAGAAGCACAAGCGAGCCAATGAGAATCGCCAAAGGAAAAGCGCCCGCGCACCCTCAGCGGTTTGCATCCCTTGCCTGAGAAACTGAACGGCAGGCTTGAGGCCGTCTACGGTCAGTATTGATCCGGCTTCTTCCAGGGCCAGCTCCCAAGGCGCCTGGTTATCGATGGTCTCGACTCGTGGCGCAGTGTTGGGGCGTTCCAGGCGAGGCATGACCTGCGCAGCGATCCAGGCCCGGGTGGCCGGGTCGGCGAACGGCTCGCCGTCGTGCCAGCGCAGCTCGACGACGCCCGGAAGGCGATGGATGAATAGTGCGAAATGGACCTCTACCTCGCGCATGGCCGATTCGGCATTCAACTCTTGAAGACACTCCCATGCGAGCCGCTGACCGTCGAACCAGAACGGCGCCTTTGTCAGGCTGGTCTCGATCTCTACCAGCAGGTCCGCGTACTCGCCCCGCTCGCGTCTGTCCTGATAAGCCTTGAGCTTATCCACCGGAAGCCTGCGTAGCTGGGTAACCTGTTCGGCATTGCGCTCCGGCACCGCGTCGATGCCTAACCAGAGCAAGGTGCGGTTGAGGCGCAGCGCGCGCGCATCCGTCACTTTTTGCTTGAGCCACCAGGCGCATAACGTACGAGCGCTCTCCTGCTGAGCCCGCAACACCCTGTGGGCATCCCTTTCGTTTTCGATCGGAGCACCGGAAGCGAGCAGTTGGGTAGCGGCTTGCTTTACTTGAGCCACCATCGTCCCGACAGATCCAGGCTGCGGCTGGCCACTGGTCACACGCTGGATCATGCCCTTGAGACGTCGGCACAGCGGCAATACCAAAGGCGCGTCATTGCCGAGATGAGTGGTGAAGACGGCATCAAGGTCTTCAAGTTGTTCTGCCAGATGACGGAACAACGGCAGTTGCTTGCCTATCGCGACATCTTCACTTAACGCCTGCTCCAGGCGAGGCACCAACCAATGAAAACTGGCGGCACGGGTTCGGGTCTTGACCGGGTGGAGCTCAAGCCAATGGTTCTTGCACAGGTGTCGCAAAAGCCCGAGGCCGGCTAGCAACCCTTGGAACGACTCACGCTGGTACAACGCCCAGGTCAGCCAGGCGGCCACTCGCAAATCTTTTGACTGGGTACGCAGCAGGGCTTCACTTTTTTCAAGGACCTTCAGCCAGTCGATCTGGCCGTTCTCATGCATCGACTGGGCTTTGCCGAGCTCGCGTTCCAAAACTTCATATTCATCTGAAAAACGCACATCTACCCCCGCGAAGTTTTCGCTGGAAACGGGACAACTGGCAAGGACCAGATAATGGGCAGAGAGTTTTTCAGAGTAAGACATGTATGCCTTCAAAATTTGCTCAGCTTTATTAATCCGCGGCAAGCCATCAACACTAGTTTTGACGTAACCGTCAGAATTTTTTCATCAGCGATAACTTATGCAAGCGGATTTGGCTCATGCACCGCTATCCGTTCGACGCGAAGCATGCCAAGGTTCTAAAAATAAAAGATGTAGGAAACTTCTCTAAATACGGTATTAATCAAAGAAATCTTTAGCACTCAAACTACAACCCCTAGAGCCCTACTATTTTTTTCTAACTTTTAACATACCCATTCGAAGCAGAATTGAGACGAATGATTTCTACCTACGCTTAATTTAGAAAATTCTTACATACCCGTCTTTTTTCATCGTAATGGAGTGCGGTAGTCCTCTGGCTTGCTTCAATGAAGGGAAGCCAGCCCATTGCGAAGGAACGGAGCATGCCCACTCATCACGCGTTTCCAACGTTTCACCTTGATATCGAGGACTTCGGGCGTGATCTTCAGGTACTGAAATTCGAAGGTCGCGAAGCAATCAGTACCCCTTATCTGTTCGATATAGAACTGGTCAGCGAACGAAAGAATCTGGACCTCGACAAACTCTTGCACAAGCAGGCGTTTCTTGGGTTTAACGCAAAGGACTGTGGCGTCCATGGACAGATCCACCGTGTAACTCAACGCGACTCCGCAAAACGCCTGGCTCATTACAACGTGCAACTGACGCCCAGGCTGGCTTATTTGCAGTACCGCACCAATCAACGCATCTTTCAGCAAATCACTGTTCCCGAGATCATTTCTTCAATTCTCAAGGAATATGGAATACTGGCTGACGCCTATAGCTTCCGACTGGGTACGAGCTATTCACCGCGTGACTACTGTGTCCAGTACCACGAATCGGACTTGGCTTTCATCGCGCGCCTGTGTCAGGAAGAAGGCCTGCACTACCATTTCCAGCATAGTAAGTCGGGCCATCACCTGGTGTTTGGCGATGACCAGACCGTATTCCAGAGGCTTGATCGTCCCACGGCTTATAAACAAGGCAACGGCCTGCTGGGCGAGGAGCCGGTTGTACAACGTTTCGATGTGCGGCTGGAAACCCGGGCCAGCAGGGTTACTCGTCGTGATTATGATTTTGAGAAATCAACGTTCACCCTCGAACAGGACTACCAGCCAGCGATCAACAAAATCCGACCGGACCTGGAGGCTTATGACTACCCCGGGGGTTTCATCCAACAGGAGCATGGGAAGCGATTGACCCGGCGGGCCTTTGAAAGCCATCGCGCCGACTATCGCAGGGCCGAGGGTACAAGTGATCAGCCAGAATTGGTGTCCGGCCATTTCCTGATGTTAAGTGAGCACCCGCGCCCGGAGTTGAACGACTTGTGGCTGTTGACCGAGTTGCATCATGAAGGCAGCCAGTCGCAAGTGCTGGAGGAAGGCCTGGACGACGACATCGGACGCCCTGAGAGCGAAGGCTACCGGAACAGCTTTGTCGCCACGCCGTGGGATTCGATTTTTCGCTCACCACGGGCTCATGAAAAACCGCGAATGTCCGGAAGCCAGACGGCTATCGTTACCGGTCCGCAAGGCGAAGAAATCCATTGCGACGCGTACGGCCGGGTCAAGGTCAGGTTCTTCTGGGATCGCGCCGGCGATACCAGTGAAAACAGCAGCTGCTGGCTGCGGGTGGCGTCCAATTGGGCCGGGAACGGCTTCGGCGCAGTCACCATCCCCAGGGTAGGCATGGAAGTACTGGTGACCTTCCTGGAAGGCGATCCAGACAAACCTCTGATCAGCGGTTGCCTGGTCAACAGCAGCAACGCCGCGCCCTATCAGTTGCCCGCACAAAAGACCCGAACGGTGTTTCGTTCCCGCAGCTCACCGGGTGGCCGAGGTTTCAATGAGCTACAGCTGGAAGACCGCGCGGGGCAGGAGCTGATTTACCTCCGAGCCCAGCGCGACATGGAGCAGAAGATCGAGCATGACAGCCGACTGGAGATCGGCAATGAACGTCGAGAAAACATCAAGGGCAACAGCACCACGGTGCTGCAAGCCAGTGAACACCGGACCATCGCTGCCGATCGCACGGTCCAGGTAAAAGCCAACGACTACCTGCACGTTGCCAATCGCCATACCCACGCGGACCAGGCGCTGGTCGTCGAGGCCGGCCAGCAGGTGCATATAAAAGCCGGTGCTCATCTGGTCCTGGAAGCGGGAGCGACGCTCAGCCTGAGTGCCGGAGGCGAGCATATCGTGATCGGCCATGGCGGCATTTTCAGCAGTAGCGCAATCCAATTGGGTGGCGCCCCGCTTCCCGGTGCACGTGCCGCAGCATTCGATCCAGGGTCGATCGACCCGTTGGCTACGCTGCTCAACCTGCCGCCCACGCTTGCGCCCACCCAACGCGCCCTGATGACAACCAGCAAGGTCGCCGGAGCGGATTTCTGCCCCCTTTGCGAAGCCTGCCGCGAGGGCGCATGCCCGATGGAGCCCATAGCCGCATGAACGATACCCAACCTCGGCAGTGGCTGCTTGAACACCTCCGCCTCGGCCATGCCCTGTGTGTGATCCTGGATGCGGACGGCGAACAACCGATGCTCCAGGCCCTGATCAAGAACAGTCGACCCGATCAATATCTGAGCGTCTACAGCAAAACCCTGATTGCCGATCTCAGCGAGGTCGGGCCGTTTGTCTTCACCTTCGATAACCCCAACGATAAAAATCTCCAGGAGTTGCTCAATCGACCGGACAGTCATTGGGGTTGGCTCGCCAGCCTCCCCAAGGGCCACCTCCCCCAGTTAGTCGGGCACTGGCGCGAACGATTGATTGTTGGGGAGCGTCCTCATCAAGCGGTGTATCGCTTCCACGACAACCGGGTATTGGCCCGGGCGCTTGCGTATCTGCCAGTCGAAGCGCATGCCGCCTATCTCGGTCCGGCCAATAGCGTGTGCTATTGGCAAGGTGACCGCTGGGAACACATCGACAATCCCTCCCCCGGGACACATCCGGTGCCAGAGGTGCTGCTTTGGTTGCAAGTCCCCATACCCGAACAGCAAGCACGAGCAACGCGCCGGATCAATGCCCGACGCTTTTTATTGGCCGAGCACCTGGACGCCTACGCGAAGCTCGCCGAACACGAGGACCCGGACGCCTGGTTGCATGCCACCCTCGACCAGGCCGAAGCATGGAACTGGTTGGCGCCCGAACAACTGGCTTTTTTCCTGGCCCAGCGCCTGCAAACGCCAACACGGACGCCGACGCAGTGGCAAGCACGCCAAGGCGAGAGCCCTGAGGAGCATTTTGAACGGGTGCGGTTGATGGTGGACTTCTGGCAAGGAGAAGCATCGCCATGACACGGGTCTTACGGGGCACATGCCTGGGCTGCTGCATGGCAATCACTGCGGGATGTGCCGACAGACAACCAGACACATTTACTTTTACGGGTGATTTGCCGCCTGGCTTTGCCTATGAGGCGGCGGTGTATTACGTCCCCGCTCCTGGGGAAACCTGCACCGTCGAGAAAAAATACAACAAGGCACCGGTGTTCAAGAGCAAGGACAAACCCATTGCCGAAATTCTTATCCGTAGAACTCGCAGCGGCTGTCCGCTGGTGATCAGTCGTATCGAGCTTGAAATTAGCTCTATCTACGGCCCGCATTGGCTCGATTCCAGTCGAGATACTGCCAACGTGGTTATACGTGATGAGCTGGAGGAGCAATACAAGGGCACCTTCAGCAAGACGGGGGAGAGCATCTTCCACGGCCAATGCCAGTGGCTGTTCCGCACCTCGGGGGCCAAACGACGCATCGTAAAAATCCTCGATTGCAAAAAAACCAACCCAAAGGGCGACGTTGGAAACGGTCGGCCTTTTTCGGCGTTCACGCTTGATCAACTGCCGGGGAAAACGGTGAGGATGAAGATCAAGATGGCAGACGAGGAAAGACCTTACATGAAGGACACATGGGTCAAGTTCGCCAATGGCTGGAAACGCTGCATGGGAGACAATTTCGAAGATCGATACGCTTTTTGTCTCGGCAATTACAAGGATTTCAGTGGTTTTCATATGCCGGACGGCGAGCCATGCACCATTTACCCAAGTTGTACCGAATAAGGAAGTTTACGCATGATGTTGTCGAAAACGGCTTCGGAGTCACGCCTTAGGAGTCGCATGCTCGACTGCCCTGCGGGCGGTAAATGGACCAGCTTTCAATTGGTGGATGAATTGGGTTCTGGCGAGCCTTACGCATGGCTGGCCTATGTTGTCACCGACTCGGAAGGGCAAACGTACCGCGGCGATCTCGATGCCACGGGAAGGGGCAAGGTCAGCAATCATTTCGCCGGGCCGATCGCCTTGACCTTGGATCAGGAATATCAGGGCCAGGAACGGTTATACATAGAGCTCCAGAGCAGAGATAGCTACCCGCTCAAAATCACCGAACTCCAAGTTCGCGCCGAACAAACCCCCTACCTGAACGACAACGCCACCAGCACCCGAGAGAACCCCGCCCAAGCCTGCGCCGGTCAGTTCTTCCAGGTGGAGGTGCGCGACCTAGTCAAGCATGTCGCCCATCTGCCGCCGCGGGTGTACCGACATTACCCAACCAACCAAGGGCCGGCACGGCTCATGGGAAAGTTTGGCGAGACTGGCGTAGCGTTGATGCCTCAACTGCATACCGTGTTGGAAGTGCGCCCGCTGCGGGCCTTGCGGCCCATGCTGTCCATCACTCCGCAATTCTGCGCGCTCAACCTGTACCAGTTGGCGCTCATGGCGACCTTGAGTTACTGCCCCTTCGGCCAGAAGCCCGGCGAGGCTCCAATACACTTATCGGTGAGTTTCCCCAAGCAACCGAGCGTGGGCAACTGGTTCGGCGATGCCTTGGCCAAGTCCGAGGAGCTTTGGAAGGTTGACCCGGGACAGGTAAAACACCATTACCCCTTGTATGAGGATGTGCCCTACTCCAAGCGACTGGAAATCGTCCCGTTCGACCCTGCTCTGTACCCTATGAACAATCCGGAACTGGGTGTGAAGCAGGAGCATCCCGCCAAGGTCCATTTTCTCGATGACACTGCAAAAGAAGAAAGCACCGATACCCAAGCTTTCATCACTCACAACGACGAAATAATTCTGATCGCAGTGCGCGGCACAGCGCAGATGCTTGCCGATGGCCTGCGTGACGCCGACGCGCTCCAGGTTCCCTTTGAGGAAGGTGGCGGTAAGGTGCACCAGGGGTTTTACGGAGCAGCCAAAAAAGCTGCTGCCTTCGTAATTGATTACCTGGAAAGGTTTCATGCCGGTCAGAAACTGCTGATCTGTGGCCATAGCCTGGGCGGCGCCGTGGCATTGCTGCTCGCAGAAATGCTACGTCTGAGGGAAGGATTCAGCTACGACATCCAACTCTACACCTACGGTGCCCCTCGCGCCGCCGACGCCGTCTTCGTCGAAAATGCCGCCCCCCTGGTGCATTACCGCATGGTCAATCACAACGACCCGATACCCAGCGTACCGGGCAGTTGGATGGACACCAAGGCGAGTGTCTATGGCACGGGTTTCGCGCTGATGTTCGCCAACGTGCCGGCCGGCTTCTCAGTGTTCGTGGCTGGCATCTACAACTGGACGGGGGAGTCCTATGAACACCACGGCACCTTGCGCCATTTCCTGCCCGTGGAGTTCGGTCGTCAGGAGCGGTCGACGATCCTCTGGACGCCAGGCTGCGACACCCTCACGCAACATGCCGCTTGCGAGCTGGCCTTGGAGCAGAGACGTGGCCTGCCGGACCGGGCGAAGTTCACCGCCCAGCTCTTTCAGGCCGGTAACCACCTCATGACCTCCAGCTATCTTCCTGCGTGCTGGGCAACCCTGCGCCGCTGGCAGGAAGCTTTGGAGTCGAAGAGCCCTCTGGTGACACAGCGTGAGTACGAATGCATCGAAAATGCGCTGGAACAGATCACTCGGCAGTTGCGTAACGAAAGCAGACAGTTGATCGGGCGTCCAGATGGCTACGAGCGCACCCACCAACCGATCATTGATGCCCTCGCCCGTGAGGTTGACAAGGTGCACGCCACACGGGCTCGCCTGAGAGGGCTGCACACGACGTTGGTCAGCGACCAAGACGTTTACGGCAGCCTGTCCAAATACCCTGAGCAACTGGCGCAACACCTGACCCGCTGGCAGGCCCATCCGGAAAATCGCGTGGCTGAACAACTGGCCATGGCGCCTGCGGCCGGCACCGATATCGAGCTGGTCCATGGTGCTCATGGGTACGTCATCGGTAAGCCTTCTACGCTGGATATCGATGCGATCATTTGACAAAAAAGTCCTTGGCGAAAGCGACAGGAAGCGCCTGCCGTGGTTAACATACGACCCGCCGATTGCCTCATGAAATCGAAGCTGATCAGACGCCTTGGCGTAGCCTTGGTCAGCGAGCCATCACCCACAGGGAAGGGGCGCAATGGAAGGCTTCATATCGCTTGAAACCATAGCTGTCGAACGCTCCGCGCGCATGAGCCCGCGGCATGTCTGATGCGCTCTGGGCCGCCCGCCTGGGCGACGCGCTGGACCACACCTCAATGATGGCCGACATACTTGGCGGCGTACTGGAGGTGGCGGCGAACATTGCGATCACCGCCCTGGCGACCGCCGCGGTGGTCGCGGCCACGGGCATTACCGTGGTTACCGGCGGGCTGGGTTGCTTCGTGCTCGGTCTGGTGGTGGGCACCGTGGTTGGCCTGGCGATGAGCAAGACCGGAGCCGACAAGGGCCTGAGCAATATATGCGAGGGCATCGGCAACGCCCTTTTCCCGCCCACGGTGCAGGCCAACATCCTCACCGGCTCCGACGATACCTTCACTAACAACATTCGCGCGGCCCGTGCGGCCGGGGCAATCGAGTCTCACGTTGCCGCCGCCGGTACGGAGCTCGAAGCCCCTGAGCCTGAAGAAGAGCCCAGCTACCTGGACATGGCCGGGGCTTTCTTTTCGCAGATGTGGCGCCCCACCGTCGCCACGCCCGCGCCGGGCGCGGTGCCCAAGCCGGAAGACCTGGTGCTGTGTACCAAGCACCCGCCAATGCCACCGCAGTTCATGGCCGAGGGCTCGGACAAGGTCACCATCAACGGCCAGCCCGCCGTGCGCAGTGGCGACCGTAGTACTTGCGATGCCAAGGTCGTGTCGTCCGGGCTGATTTCGCCCAACGTCACCATTGGTGGTGGCTCGGTGGTGGTGCGCGAGATCCGCAGCGGCAAGACGCCGGGCGTGGGGCTGGCGGTCACGGCACTGCTGATGCTCAAGGGCGGCAAGGGCAAGTTCTTCAGCAAGTTGCCCTGCATGCTGGTGGGCGGCGCGGTGTCCATGGCCGCGAGCAGCGCGGCCAATGCCGCGGCCAACGCCGCCATGGGCTCGTCGAACCCGGTGCATGCTGCCACGGGGGCCAAGGTGCTGGGCGGCGATGCAGAACTGGACTTCGTGTTGCCTGGCATCCTGCCGATTGACTGGCAGCGTTTCTACAACAGCCGTGACGAACGCCGCGACGGATTGTTCGGCGCCGGCTGGAGCGTTTCCTACGAGGTTCAGGTCGACATCCTGCCCCACCCCGACGGCGGCGAGACCCTGCTGTATACCGACGAACAGGCCCGCCCCATCGACATGGGCTCGATCCCGTTGGGCGGCGCGGTGTTCAGCCCCGGCGAAGGCCTCGCAGTGCGGCGCCATGTGAGCGGACAACTGCTGATCGAAAGCGACGACGGCTTGTACCGTTTGTTCGAACCGACGCCTGGAAACTCATCGCGGCTGCGCTTGAGCCAGTTGGGTGACCGCAACGACAATCGCATCCATCTCGACTATGACGAAGCTGGCCGCCTGGTGCGGCTGCGCGATACGTTTGATTTGCTCCAGATCGAGCTGACTCGTGAAAACGAACGCGTCAGTCGGGTCGAACGCCTCTACCCCGACCAACAGCGCGAAGTGCTGGTCAGCTACGCCTACGATGCGGCGGGCAATCTCACCGCAGTGCGCGACGCTGGCGGCCAGGTGCAGCGGCGGTTCAGCTACGACGCCGGGCAGCGGATGGTCGAACATCAACTGCCTGCCGGCCTGCGCTGCTTCTACGAATGGGCCTTGATCGAAAACCAGGAGTGGCGCGTGGTCCGCCACTGGACTGACGAAGGCGACGCCTACCAGTTCGACTACGACCTCACGGCCGGCATAACGCGTATCACCGACAGCCTGCAACGCATCAGCATCCGGCATTGGAACAGCCAGCACCAGATCACCCGGTTCGCCGACAATCTCGGCCAGACCTGGTCGTTCGAGTGGAACGACGAACGCCAGTTGCTCAGCGCCACCGACCCGCAAGGCGGCCAGTACCATTTCAGTTACGACGAGGCCGGCAACCTGATCGGCGAAACCGACCCGCTGGGCCGCAGCGAGTCTACCCTCTGGCTCGAGCATTGGGCGCTGCCACTGGTGGATACCGATGCCGCCGGCAACAGCTGGAAATACCGCTACGATCAGCGCGGCAACTGCGTCGCCGAAACCGACCCGCTGGGCCAGGTCACCCGCTACCGTTACGACACCCACGGCCAGGTGGTGGAAATCATCGACGCCACCGGCAAGAGCAAGAAGCTGCGCTGGAACCCGTTCGGGCAGCTGGTGGAACACATCGACTGCTCGGGCTACCCGACGCGTTTCAGTTATGACCCGCGCGGCTATCTGCAAACCCTCACCGACGCCCTCGGCGAGCGCACCCGATTCAGTTACGACGCCCAAGGGCGCCTGCTCGGCAGCAAACTGCCGGATGGTCGCACCGAGCACTACCAGCGCGACAGCGCCGGCCAGCTCACCGGCCACACCGACCCGGCCGGGCACACCACGCATTACCAGCACAACCGCCGCGGCCAGGTGCGCCAACGCATCGACGCCCAGGGCCGGCAGGTGCAGTTTGCCTACGACAGCTTCGGCCGGCTGCAAGCGCTGATCAACGAGAACGGCGAAAGCTATCGGTTCGCCTGGGATGCCGCGGATCGGCTGGTCGAACAGCAGGACCTGGATGGCAGCGCCAAGCGCTACGCTTATGACCGGCTGGACAACGTTGCGCGGGTGACGGCTGTTCCGGCGGCTCACGGCAGCGGCCTGGCGCAGGTTCCCGAAACATCACCGGCGCCTGTCGTCCACCGTCTGGAACGCGACGCCGCGGGCCGGTTGATCGCCAAAGTCACCGATGATGGCCGCACCGAATATACCTATGATCCGCTGGACCAGCTCACCGCCGTTACCTTCACTGACCTGCAAGGCGCCGCGCAGTCCCTGAGTTTCGCCTACGATGCCCTCGGCCAGCTGCTCGCCGAAAACAGCGCCGCCGGCAGCCTCCGGCACCACTACGATGAACTGGGCAACCTGATCCAGAGCCAACTGCCCGATGGCCGCTGGGTCAATCGGCTGTACTACGGCAGCGGTCACCTGCACCAGATCAACCTCGACGGCCAGGTCATCAGCGATTTCGAACGCGATCGCCTGCATCGCGAGGTGCTGCGCACCCAAGGGCAAATCAGCACCCGCAGCGAATACGACCGCAGCGGCCGCCTGCGCGCCCGTCAACGTCGCCACAGCAGTCAGCCCGCGCTGCTGCCGGCGGCGGTGCAGAAACACTTTGAATACGACCCCGCCGACAACCTGATTGGCAAGCTCGACCAGCAACCCGCCACTCAGCAGCGCCAGTTGCTGCACTACGACGCCACCGGTCGCATCATCGCCAGCCAGGACAGCCTGCACGGCCAGCGCGAGACCTTTGCCTACGACGCCGCCGCCAACCTGCTGGACGGCCCGGCGCCCGGCGCCGGACTGGTGGTGCACAACAAGCTGCTGACCTATCAGGACAAGCGCTACCGCTACGACGCTTTCGGCCGGCTGATCGAGAAACGCAGCGCCACCCGCGGCCTGCAACGCTTCGCCTACGATGCCGAAAGCCGTTTGATCGAAGTGCGCAACGACAACGGCAGCGTAGTCAGGATGACTTACGACCCGCTGGGCCGGCGCATCGAAAAAGCCGAGCACGACAGCCACGGCTACCCGCTGGGCGAAACCCGCTTCACCTGGGACGGGCTGCGCCTGCTGCAGGAACATCGCCACCAGCAAACCAGCCTCTATCTTTACGAAGACGACGGCTACGAGCCGCTGGCCCGCGTCGACGGCAGCGGCCCGCTGCAAAAGATCCGCTACTACCACAACGACCTCAACGGCTTGCCGGAACAACTTACCGAAGCCGATGGGCACTCCGTCTGGCAGGCCACGTATCGGGTGTGGGGCAACACGCTTGAGGAGGTTCGCGAACCGTATTACATCGAAGAGCAGAACCTGCGGTTCCAGGGGCAGTACCTGGACCGGGAAACCGGGCTGCATTTCAATACGTTCAGGTTTTATGATCCGGATATAGGGCGGTTTACCACGCCGGATCCGATCGGGTGGCTGGGAGGATTGAACCTCTACCAATATGCACCAAACCCCCTGACCTGGATCGATCCATGGGGATGGGCTTGCCGAAGCGCAGTCAGTGGCAATAAAGGCCGAACCAAGGCGATCAACGATCTCAAACGCAACAAGTTCAAGATCGTCGCGGAGGAAGTCACCATGAAGGTCAACGGTAAACGTATTCGCGCCGACTTTGTCGCCAGAGACCAACGTGGAAAACTGCACGTATTTGAAGTCAAGCACGGCACCGGGAAACTGACCCCCAACCAGACCGATTCAAAAGTCTTTGACATGACCAAGCCGGCCAACACTACGCAACATCTGGGTGGGGGCACGATCAAACCGTCCGCCGGCACGAAGGGATCGTTCAAGGTTGATACCAAAGGCAAGCCTGGCGTACCGCTAGGCGGCAAAGGCGCACTGCACAATGCCACCTTCAATCTTTTAATTTACAAGTGATTACGATGAGCCAAGAAATTCGCAAAAATGTGGAAGTGGAGTTACTGGCGACGCTGAAAAACAAAACGTCACCACACCTGGATCTGAAGGCCAGCAAAAATAAAATTGGTCTGTTCAAAGCCAAAGAAAAGCTTGGGGAAATCTACATTCAGCACCTGACCAAAGCCGATGGTTATTACGCTGGGTTGGAGATCCATGCATGCGAGGCTTTCAGCTTCTGCAAAGAGCAATCGCCGCCCTACCAGAGTCGGTTGTTGAACGCGTCATTTTTGTCGAAGAGTTCCTTGTCGGAAGAGACGAAACAATTCGGTGACGAACTGGGAGGCATCATCAGAACCCCGTCTCCCCAGGCCCTCAGCGCAACCGTCAACAAAATAAGCGAACGGCTCGAAAAGTTTTACCTGTCCAAGGCAGAGCACTGCATTCTCGGCATGCCTGCATTGATTGATGATGTATTGGCCGAGCCTGACAACTACGCATTCCCGTTCCTGACGATTCTCTTTGCAGCGCAAAAAAACGGTCTGGGTCTGGATTCAGATGTGCTCAAGAAAGCTCTGGCGACCAAATCAATATTCGGAAACAAGCAGTTCGACCTGGCGCTTGCGAACAAACTGCTGGGCTAGGGCTAAAGCTTCCTGACCATGGGGTTTGTTACGGACGTAAAAAAGGCATATCGACTTCATCGGTATGCCTTTTTGTTGCCGCTTGCTTTCCTCGACCGAGGTAGTCGGCGCAATTATGGGTTAACGCTGTCCTTCAGGAATTTGCCTGGCTTGAACGCAACCGTGTTGCTGGCCTTGATTTTTACCGGCTCGCCGGTTTGTGGGTTCTTGCCGGTGCGGGCGCCGCGGTGGCGTTGCAGGAAGGTGCCGAAGCCGACCAGAGTAACGCTGTCCTTGCGATGCAGGGCGCTGGTGATTTCTTCGAGAACAGCGTTGAGGACGCGGTTGGCTTGTTCTTTGGTGAGGTCCGCTTTTTCCGCAATGGCGGCGGCGAGTTCTGGTTTACGCATGAATGAAGCCCCTTTGACGATTTTTTTGTTGTTATGTCCGTGCTGTTCTCTTCGGAACAACCCCTAAGGCGCCGCAGGCTCTACTCTGCGGCAGACCGGAGTGAGGATGGCACGGGGCCGCAACCGGCGCCAGTGTCCGGCGGGCGTTTGTGGCCGGAAAAGCAGGGCATATGCGACAGAGCGACCAGTATTTACGCCAGCAGTGCCGGAAGCTGCTTGTTCAGCGCCAGTTTCTCCATCACCGCCGTACCGGTCAGGGCGTAGCCCAACAGATTGCCATGGGCGTCGCGGCACAGGGCCTTGATGTCGGCGCCCTCCCCTTCGACGCTCCACGCGCCTTCGCTGCCCCGTGGTGGCGGCGATACCACCAGCGGGCAGACCGGGGTTTTCACAGTGATCGGCATGGCGCCGTAGCTGACAGCGGTCGGGTTGCCAGCCAGGGTCTGGGCCAGGGCGCGGGCGCAGCTCATCAGCGGCATGACGTAGAGCAGGTTCAAGCCATCGACTTCGGCACAATCGCCTAAAGCGTAGATATTGGCGTGGGAAGTTTTCAGCTGACGATCAACCACCACGCCGCGATTGACCACCAGCCCGGCGGCAGCCGCCAGGTCGATGCGTGGGCGCAGGCCGATGGCCGAGACCACCAGATCGCAGGGAATCACCTGGCCATCCGACAGATGCGCCTCCAATCCGTCGGCCACACGTTGCAGACGGTTGAGCACCGGCCCCAAGTGGAAATGTGCGCCGAGGCTTTCCAGCCCGGCCTGGACGGCTGCGGCAGCGGCCGGATGCAGCAGCGTCGGCATGACTTGCTCGCAGGGGGCCACCAGTTCCACTTCGTAGCCGCCGAGGACCAGGTCGTTGGCGAATTCGCAGCCGATCAGGCCGGCACCGAGCAGCAGCACCCGGCGCTTGCCAGCGGCGGCGGCCCGAAAACGTGCGTAGTCTTCGAGATCGTTGATCGGGAAGATCAGGTCCGCCGCATCGCCCTGCACCGGCACGCGCACGGTTTCAGCGCCCCAGGCCAGGACCAGATCGCGATAACTCACCGCTTCCTCGCCAATCCACAGGCGTTTGTGGCCCGGGTCGATGCCGCTGATGCGCGTGTGGGTGCGCACTTCGGCCTTCAACTGCTCGGCCATGGCGCCCGGCTCGGACATGCTCAAGCCATCGGCGTCCTTGTTCTTGCCGAACCCCGTGGAGAGCATCGGCTTGGAGTAGGAGCGGCCGTCGTCCGCGGTAATCAGCAGCAACGGGGTTTCGCTGTCGAGCTTGCGAAATTCCCGGGCCAGGTTATAGCCAGCCAGGCCGGTACCGACGATGACGACAGGTGCGCTCATGTTGCTCTCCGTTTGATGAAACGATCAGTTGATTTCGATCATTTCGAAATCCATTTTGCCGACGCCGCAGTCCGGGCACAGCCAGTCCGCCGGCACATCTTCCCAGCGGGTGCCGGGCGCGATGCCATCGTCGGGCCAGCCGTCAGCTTCGTTGTAGATCAGGCCACAGACGATACATTGCCACTTTTTCATTCCGATACTTCCTCAAGATGTCAGGCCTTGGCCGGTATTTTCCGGCTCAGGGCCGTTTTGTACTGATCGGTCGCGACAGATGCAAGCGGGATCGGCGCAGCGGCGCCCTGGCTCGGCCAAAATCGCCGACCGGCATGGTAAGCTCGCGGCCTCATTCGCTGCCATTCAAGACCCTTGTGCCGCCTACAAATTCGATATTTCCTACACTTCGATGGCTTCCCCAGCACCTGCTGTCGCCCCGTCCCGATGCCTGCGTGCTCGACTGGTTGTTCGATCAGGGCTCCCTGACCCGGCGCCTTACAGGCCTGTCGGATGACCACTTCAGCGTGACACCGCTGCTGGAGGGCTGGCAGCCGTTGCGCGCCGACGAGTGTGCCGCGCTGGACCTGGCCGAGGGCAGCGAAGGCTGGGTGCGCGAAGTCTACCTGCGCGGCCATGATCAACCATGGGTGTTCGCCCGCAGCGTGGCGGCACGCAGCGCGTTGCAGGGCGACGGTTTGCAGATGGACGCACTGGGCAGCCGCTCCTTGGGCGAGCTGCTTTTTTGTGACCAGGCATTCCAGCGCCGGGCGATCGAGGTGTGCCATTACCCGAGCGAATGGTTGCCACCCGAGGTTCGCGCCCACGCGTTGTGGGGCCGTCGCTCGCGTTTCGATCGCGGTGCGTTGAGCGTGCTGGTGGCGGAGATTTTCCTGCCGCCGCTGTGGACCGTCGCTCGCGCCTATTCGGAGAATTGCTGATGTACGTGCAACTGCTCAAATCCTTGAACCGCCTCAATCCGCGGGCCTGGGACTTCGTGCAACTGACCCGCATGGACAAGCCCATCGGCATCTACCTGTTGCTGTGGCCGACATTGTGGGCGCTGTGGATTGCCGGCGAAGGCTCGCCGTCCTTGGCCAACATCGTGATTTTTGTGTTGGGCGTAGTGCTGACCCGTGCCGGCGGTTGCGTGATCAACGACTGGGCCGACCGCAAGGTCGACGGCCACGTCAAACGCACCGAGCAGCGCCCGCTGGTGAGCGGCAAGATCAGCTCGAAGGAAGCCCTGGTGTTCTTCGCGGTCTTGATGAGCGTGAGTTTCCTGCTGGTGCTGTGCACCAATGCGCCGACGATTCTGTTGTCCTTGGGCGGACTGGCGCTGGCGTTCAGTTACCCGTTCATGAAGCGCTACACCTATTACCCGCAAGTGGTGCTGGGCGCGGCGTTTTCCTGGGGCATGCCGATGGCTTTCACCGCCGAAACCGGCCATCTGCCGGCCGCCGCATGGCTGCTGTACATTGCCAACCTGCTGTGGACGGTGGGCTACGACACTTACTACGCGATGACCGACCGGGACGACGACCTGAAGATTGGCGTGAAATCCACGGCGATCCTGTTTGGCGATGCCGATCGGGTGATCATCCTGACGCTGCAAGGCCTGGCCTTGGGCTGCCTGCTGCTGGCCGGGGCTCAGTTCAAGCTGGGAGGCTGGTTCCATCTCGGTCTCGTGGCCGCCGCCGCGTGCTTTGCCTGGGAGTTCTGGTACACCCGCGGAAGGGACCGGATGCGTTGTTTCAAGGCGTTCCTGCACAACCACTGGGCCGGGTTGGCAATTTTTGTCGGGATTGTGCTGGACTATGCCCTACGGTGACATCCGGGCCGGTGGGAGCGAGCCTGTTCGCGAAAGCGGTGAGCCAGTCAGCGACTTGACGACTGTACAGACGCCTTCGCGAGCAGGCTCGCTCCCACATGGATCAGCTGTTACTTGGCCTTGGCGACTTTCCAGGCACCGTCCATTTTGCCGTCTCCGGTCATATCACCGGCCTGCTTGTCCATCACGAAGGTGTACAGCGGCATGCCCTGATAGGCCCACTGCATCGAGCCGTCATCACGCTTGATCACGGTCCAGTCACCCATGGATTTATCGCCCTCTTTAGCCATGAGCGGCGGCCAGTTGGCAGCACATTTGTCATTGCACACTGACTTACCGGCCGAGTCCTTGGCGAAGGTGTAAAGGGTCATGCCCTTATGGTCGGTAAACATGCCGTCCTTCTCCATCGCAGGATCGGCAGCCATCGCAAATCCAGGCAGAGTCAGGGCGGCAGACAGCAGCAGGGTTTTAAAAGAAATAGTCATTTGCGTCATGGAAACCTTCCTTTGCAGTTGTCAGGATTCGGACCCAAAAGCCTAGCCCAAGATCGCCTCTGCTGCCGTCCGGGGAAATAACTGTCACACGACTGCAATAATTCCGTTATCTAATGCGGCGCAAGACAGTTAAATGACAAGAGGATTACCCCATGGTTGGCAGGAGCATTCTGATCGTCGACGACGAGGCGCCCATCCGCGAGATGATCGCCGTTGCGTTGGAGATGGCCGGCTATGACTGCATGGAAGCAGAAAACTCTCAACAGGCCCACGCCATCATCGTCGATCGCAAGCCCGACCTGATCCTGCTCGACTGGATGCTGCCAGGCACCTCCGGCATCGAGCTGGCGCGGCGTCTCAAGCGCGATGAGCTGACGGGTGACATCCCGATCATCATGCTCACCGCCAAGGGCGAAGAAGACAACAAGATCCAGGGCCTGGAAGTCGGTGCCGACGATTACATCACCAAGCCGTTTTCCCCTCGGGAGCTGGTGGCGCGCCTCAAGGCCGTGCTGCGTCGTGCCGGGCCGACCGATGGCGAAGCGCCGATCGAAGTTGGCGGCCTGCTGCTGGACCCGATCAGCCACCGCGTGACCATCGACGGCAAGCCCGCCGAGATGGGCCCGACCGAATATCGCCTGTTGCAGTTCTTCATGACGCACCAGGAGCGCGCCTACACCCGTGGGCAACTGCTGGATCAGGTCTGGGGCGGCAACGTGTACGTCGAGGAGCGCACCGTGGATGTGCACATCCGGCGCTTGCGCAAAGCCCTCGGCGACGCCTATGAGAATCTGGTACAAACCGTGCGCGGCACCGGTTATCGTTTTTCGACAAAGGCCTGACCCGAGCCCTTACCGCCCGACAAGCTGACAAGGACGCGCGCTCAAGTGAATCAAAACTGGCATGGCACCCTGATCCGCCACATGTTGTTGCTGGTGACCGGTTGCCTGTTGATCGGCCTGATCACCGGCTACTACGGCTGGAGCCTGGCCGTGGGCCTGGCGCTTTACCTGGCCTGGACCCTCAAGCAATTGCTGCGCCTGCACGAGTGGCTGCGCCTGCACCAACCCGACGAGGCCCCGCCCGACGGCTACGGCTTGTGGGGCGAGGTGTTCGACAGCATCTACCACCTGCAACGGCGCGACCAGCGCGTTCGCGGCCGCCTGCAGGCGGTGATCGACCGCGTCCAGGAATCCACCGCCGCGCTGAAAGACGCGGTGATCATGCTCGACAGCGACGGCAACCTCGAATGGTGGAACCGCGCCGCAGAAACCCTGCTGGGCCTCAAGACGCCACAGGACAGCGGCCAGCCAGTGACCAACCTGGTGCGCCATCCGCGCTTCAAGGAATATTTCGAGCAAGACAATTACGCCGAACCGCTGGAAATCCCGTCGCCCACCAATGATCGGCTGCGCATCCAGCTGTACATCACCCGCTATGGCAACAACGAACACCTGATGCTGGTGCGCGACGTGACGCGTATTCATCAACTGGAACAGATGCGCAAGGATTTCATTGCCAACGTATCCCATGAACTGCGTACGCCATTGACGGTGATCTGCGGTTACCTGGAGACCCTGCTCGACAATGTCGAAGAGGTGAACCCGCGCTGGACCCGTGCCTTGCAGCAGATGCAGCAGCAGGGCGGACGCATGCAGACCTTGCTCAACGACCTCCTGTTGCTGGCGAAGCTGGAAGCCACCGACTATCCCTCGGACAACCAGCCGGTGCCCATCGAGGACCTGCTGCAAGTCATTGCCGAAGATGCGCAGGAGTTGTCCGGCCCCAAGCAGCAGTCCATCACGCTTGAAGCAGACCCGACCGTGCAACTCAAGGGCAGCGAGGCGGAACTGCGCAGCGCGTTTTCCAACCTGGTGTTCAACGCGGTCAAATACACGCCTGAACAAGGGCGGATCCATGTGCGCTGGTGGGGCGATGAACAAGGCGCACACCTGAGCGTGCGCGATTCCGGCATCGGCATCGACAGCAAGCACCTGCCGCGCCTGACCGAGCGTTTCTACCGGGTCGACTCCAGCCGCAACTCCAACACTGGCGGAACCGGGCTCGGTCTGGCAATCGTCAAGCATGTGCTGCTGCGCCATCGTGGACGCATGGAAATCAGCAGCGTGCCCGGCCATGGCAGTACGTTTACCTGCCATTTCACCCCGGCGCAGGTGGTCCGCGGACGGCACTCCAGCCACGACGAATGACGCCGGCCGGCGCTCCCCACTAGGCAATCGCCCGGTCAGCCGCTACATTGGCTGACTTGTGCCTGCCTTTTCAGGCACCGAATTTCCCATCATACGAACATACGGAACCTGCAAAACTCCATCATGGACCCTTCCCCTGGCTTGTCCCTCGCTACACTCTTCGCCGAATTCGGCATGATTCTTTTTGCTCTGATCCTGGTCTTGCTCAACGGTTTTTTCGTTGCGGCCGAGTTTGCCATGGTCAAGCTGCGCTCGACCCGGGTCGAGGCCATTGCCGAGCAGAACGGCTGGCGCGGGCACATCCTGCGCACCGTCCATAGCCAGCTCGACGCTTATCTGTCGGCCTGCCAGTTGGGTATCACCCTCGCCTCACTGGGGCTGGGATGGGTCGGCGAGCCGGCCTTCGCGCACATTCTCGAGCCGCTGCTGGGCGCGGTTGGCGTCCAGTCGCCGGAAGTGATCAAGGGTGTGTCGTTCTTCACCGCGTTCTTCATCATTTCCTACCTGCACATCGTGGTCGGCGAGCTGGCGCCCAAATCCTGGGCGATCCGCAAACCGGAACTGCTGTCGCTGTGGACGGCCGTACCGCTGTACCTGTTCTACTGGGCCATGTACCCGGCGATCTACCTGCTCAATGCCAGCGCCAACGCGATCCTGCGTATCGCCGGCCAGGGTGAGCCCGGCCCGCATCATGAACACCATTACAGCCGCGAGGAGTTGAAGCTGATCCTGCACTCCAGCCGTGGCCAGGACCCGAGCGACCAAGGCATGCGCGTGCTGGCCTCCGCCGTGGAAATGGGCGAGCTGGAGGTGGTGGACTGGGCCAACTCCCGGGAAGACCTGGTAACGCTGGAATTCAATGCCCCGCTCAAGGAAATCCTGGCGATGTTCCGTCGCCACAAGTTCAGCCGGTATCCGGTGTACGACAGCGAGCGCCAGGAATTCGTCGGCCTGCTGCACATCAAGGACCTGCTGCTGGAACTGGCGGCCCTGGACCACATCCCCGAATCGTTCAACCTGGCGGAACTGACCCGCCCGCTGGAGCGAGTATCGAGGCACATGCCGTTGTCGCAGCTGCTGGAGCAGTTCCGCAAGGGCGGGTCGCACTTCGCCGTGGTCGAAGAAGCCGACGGCAATATCATCGGCTACCTGACCATGGAAGACGTTCTGGAAGTGCTGGTGGGCGATATCCAGGACGAACACCGCAAGGCCGAGCGCGGCATCCTCGCCTATCAGCCGGGCAAGCTACTGGTGCGCGGCGACACCCCGCTGTTCAAGGTGGAGCGCCTGCTGGGCATCGACCTGGACCACATCGAAGCGGAAACCCTGGCAGGGTTGGTCTACGAAACCCTGAAACGGGTGCCGGAAGAGGAAGAAGTGCTGGAAGTCGAAGGCCTGCGGATCATCATCAAGAAGATGAAAGGGCCGAAGATCATTCTGGCGAAGGTGTTGATGCTCGGTTGACCGGCCCGGTGGGCCTCTGTGGCGAGGGGATTTATCCCCGCTGGGTCGCGAAGCGGCCCCAACACTGCCAACTCAATTCAACGGACACACCGATGTAAGGTTTTTAGGGCCGCTGCGCAGCCCAGCGGGGATAAATCCCCTCACCACAAAAGCCCCCTCCACCGCCGCTGCGGCGCTACTGCTTGCCCAACGCAAAGTTGGGCAAGTCACCCACCGGCTGGTTGAACTGATAGGGAATCGACACCAGCCCCAGCCCGGTGTTGCGCTGCACCACGAAGTGCAGGTGCGGGCCGGAGCTGTTGCCGGTATTGCCTGACAGCGCCAGCGGCGTGCCCACCACGACCCGCTGCCCCTCCTGGACGCTCACCGAGCCCTTCTGCAGGTGCAGGTAGACCCCCATGGTCCCGTCATCGTGCAGCACCCGCACAAAGTTGCCGGCAGGGTCGGTGCCGCGCCCGGTCTGCTCGTTCTCGGTCTTGACCACCACGCCGCCACGCGCCGCGATGATAGGCGTGCCTTCGGGCATCGCGATGTCCATGGCGTAGCGGTTCTTCGGGCCGTAATGGCTGTATTGGCCGTTGGCGCCCTGGCTCAACCGGAAAGGCCCGCCACGCCAGGGCAACGGATAGCGATAAGCTTGCGCCGTGCCTGCGGGGTCGCCCAGGGAGTATTCGAACCTTGGGGTATAAGCCAGTGGCCTGCCGGGCCGGGTGGCCGTCAGCAGCGCCAGGCGCAGATTGCTGCGCGCCGGCAGCACGCGGCGGATCGGCCGGCTTGGCGCTCCGCTGACATTGCGCAACCCGGCGAAGCTCAGCTCGATTTCCACCGGGGCATAAAGGTCGTTGCGCACGTACACCGCGTCCGCGCCCTTCTGCTTCCTGATGTCGAGAAACACCTGGCGCTCCAGGCGCTCGACCATGCGATCACGAAATACGAACACCTGGGAGCCTTTGCTGGGGCGGTCACTGTAGGAGACCACGCCATTGGCGTCGGTGGATTTGTAGATGGTCATGGCCAAGGCCGGGGTGGCGGCCAGGACAAGACCACAGGCGAACAGCAACGGCACGAGCATGGGCAAGAATTCTGTCGAAATGAAGGCCTGCAAAGCAGCCTAGCAGCTGGGATGGACCAGCGTAGTCGACGGATGTTTCAAAATTGGATCGGCGGTCGGGTTGAAGCTGATGGCCTTTTCGTCGGATCGCCGCCCGGAGCAGGCTCGCTCCCACACTGATCTGTGTTTGCCACAAAATTCGTGTCAGCAGCAGATCTCCTGTGGGAGCGAGCCTGCTCGCGAAAGCGGACTGAGGGGCGCCGCCAGATCAGGCGCCCGGTACGAAGTGCTTCTGCGCCGTGCCGCGGGCGATCAGGCGGGAGATGTAGTCGAGTTTCTGCGGGTCTTTGTCGACGAAGCGGAAGGTCAGTTGCAGCCATTCGCTGTCAGGGGTTTGCTCATGGGCGACGATGGCGTGCAGGTAGCCGTTCAGACGAGCGGTTTCGGCGTTGTCGCCCTGCTCCATGTCCAGCACCGAGCTCTCCAGCACTTGCGGCAGGATGTCGGTGCGCTTGACCACCAGCAGCGCTTCCTTGAGGCTCAGGGCCTTGATCACGCATTGCTGGGTGCCGCTGGACAGGCGCAACTGGCCTTGGCCGCGATTGGCAGTGGGTGCGGACGCGGCAGGTGCCTTGACGGGCGGGCTGTTGAGCAAGCCGCGTGCCGCCGGAGCGGCAGCCGCAGCGGGTGCAGGCGCGGCAGCGGGCTTGGCAAACGGGTTCGCCGCTGGCGCAGCCGCGGCAACCGGAGCGGCCTTGCCGCCGGTCAGGGCACTGAGCGAATCATTGCCGAACGCCGAATTCATCTTGGTCGGGGCGCTGTTCATCAACGTGTCGAGCTTGCCGACCTTGTTCAAGGCCTGCTTGACCTTGGTCAGCAACTGTTCGTTGGTGAAGGGTTTGCTGACGTAGCCGGAAACGCCGGCCTGGATCGCCTGGACCACGTTCTCCTTGTCGCCACGGCTGGTCACCATCACAAAAGGCATGCCCTTGAGATTGTCCTGCTGGCGGCACCAGGTCAGCAATTCCAGGCCGGACATTTCTGGCATTTCCCAGTCGCACAGCACCAGGTCGAACGCTTCACGGGCCAGCAGGGCCTGGGCTTTCTTGCCGTTCACCGCGTCTTCGATGCGGATGCCTGGGAAGTAGTTGCGCAGGCACTTCTTCACCAAGTCACGAATGAACGAAGCATCGTCCACGACCAACACACTGACCTTACTCATCCAGATACACCTCTAAAAAATCCCGGCAAGCATACCGCCTTACTGATGGCACATCGCCAAAAACCTTCAGTCACGCCGGGACTTTTCGTTCGCGGGTGCTGCTTTCGATTAAAAAAACCGCAAAAAAAAGCCCGACCAGAAGGCCGGGCGCTTTTCTTGGCAATCTTACTTATCGTCAGTTTGACCGGGAACATTAGCGGTTTCGGACGGGGTGCCCTCAACTTCTTCCTTCATCCGCTTGAGCCCCATGTGCCGGACATCGGTGCCACGCACGAGGTAGATCACCAGTTCCGAGATGTTGCGTGCATGATCGCCGATACGCTCCAACGAACGCAGCACCCAGATGATGCTCAACACCCGGGAAATCGAACGCGGGTCCTCCATCATGTAGGTCGCCAGCTCGCGCAGGGCGGTCTTGTACTCGCGGTCGATGATCTTGTCGTACTGGGCCACCGACAGCGCCAGGTCGGCGTCGAAACGGGCGAAGGCGTCCAGCGCATCGCGTACCATGTTGCGCACCTGGTCACCAATGTGGCGAACCTCGACGTAGCCGCGCGGCGCTTCACCTTCTTCGCACAACTGGATGGCGCGACGAGCGATCTTGGTGGCTTCGTCGCCGATCCGCTCAAGGTCGATCACCGACTTGGAGATGCTGATGATCAGGCGCAGGTCGGAAGCCGCAGGCTGACGACGGGCCAGGATGCGCAGGCATTCTTCGTCGATGTTGCGTTCCATCTGGTTGATCTGGTCATCAATCTCGCGCACTTGCTGGGCCAGGCCGGAGTCGGCCTCGATCAGCGCGGTCACCGCGTCGTTGACCTGCTTTTCCACCAGCCCGCCCATGGCCAGCAGGTGGCTGCGCACCTCTTCCAGCTCGGCGTTGAACTGCGCGGAAATGTGGTGGGTGAGGCCTTCCTTCGAAATCATGGTTTTGCTCCGCAAAAGCTGTGAGCTGCAAGCTTCAAGCTGCAAGCTGATATGTGTCGTTACTCAAACCGCCTTTACTTGCCGCTTGTAGCTTGAAGCTTGCGGCTCTACGGCTAGCCGTAGCGACCCGTGATGTAGTCCTCGGTCTGCTTCATGGCCGGATTGGTAAACAGGGTATCGGTGTCGCCGAATTCCACCAGCTTGCCCATGTACATGAACGCGGTGTAGTCGGACACCCGCGCCGCCTGCTGCATGTTGTGGGTCACGATGACGATGGTGAACTTGGACTTGAGTTCGTAGATCAGTTCCTCGACTTTCAGCGTCGAGATCGGGTCGAGTGCCGAGCAAGGTTCGTCGAGCAGCAGCACTTCCGGCTCCACGGCGATGGTGCGGGCGATCACCAGACGCTGCTGCTGCCCACCGGACAGGCCCAGCGCCGATTCGTGCAGGCGGTCCTTGACCTCATCCCACAGCGCCGCGCCCTTGAGTGCCCACTCCACGGCTTCGTCGAGTACGCGCTTCTTGTTGATGCCCTGGATCCGCAGGCCGTAGACGACGTTCTCGTAGATGGTCTTGGGGAACGGGTTGGGCTTCTGGAACACCATGCCCACGCGACGACGCAGTTCGGCAACGTCTTCGCCCTTGCGGTAGATGTTGTTGCCGTAGAGGTTGATTTCGCCTTCGACGCGGCAGCCGTCCACCAGATCGTTCATGCGGTTGAAGGTGCGCAGCAAGGTCGACTTGCCGCAGCCAGACGGACCGATGAACGCGGTGACGCGCTGTTTCGGGATGTTCAGGCTGACATCGTACAGCGCCTGTTTCTGACCGTAGAACAGGTTCAGGCCGGGCACTTCGATGGCGACGGTTTCCTGAGCCAGGTTCAGGCTCTGCTTGTCGCGGCCCAGGGCCGACATGTTGATGCCGTGTGTAGGTGCTTCGTGTTGCATGGGAGGCTCCCTGTGCTAACAAATTCGGTTCGGAACGCCTGTGTGGCGGCCCCATGAAATTCCAATGTGGGAGCGAGCCTGCTCGCGAAGGGGGCCTTGAGGCCGCCAAAAGCTTCGCGAGCAGGCTCGCTCCCACAGACCCTCAACTATCCAGTGCCTTGTATTTTTCACGCAGGTGGTTACGGATCCACACCGCCGACAGGTTCAGGGTCGCGATCACCAGCACCAGCAGCAACGCCGTGGCGTAGACCAATGGCCGGGCTGCTTCGACGTTCGGGCTCTGGAAGCCGACGTCATAGATATGGAAGCCCAAGTGCATGATTTTCTGGTCCAGGTGCAGGTACGGGTAGTTGCCATCCAGCGGCAGCGACGGCGCCAGTTTCACCACGCCCACCAGCATCAGCGGCGCTACCTCGCCGGCGGCACGGGCCACGGCGAGGATCATGCCGGTCATCATCGCCGGGCTCGCCATCGGCAGGACGATTTTCCACAGTGTTTCGGCCTTGGTTGCACCGAGTGCCAGGGAACCTTCACGCACGGTCCGCGGAATCCGCGCCAGGCCTTCCTCGGTGGCCACGATCACCACCGGTACGGCCAGCAGCGCCAGCGTCAAGGAAGCCCAGAGCAGGCCCGGCGTGCCGAAGGTCGGTGCCGGCAAAGCCTCGGGGAAGAATAGCCGGTCAACCGAGCCGCCCAGCACATAGACGAAAAAACCCAGCCCGAACACGCCGTAGACGATGGCCGGAACGCCTGCGAGGTTGTTCACCGCGATGCGGATCAGGCGGGTCATCGGCCCCTGGCGCGCGTATTCACGCAGGTAGACCGCTGCCAGCACGCCGAACGGCGTGACGATCATCGCCATGATCAGGGTCATCATCACGGTGCCGAAAATAGCCGGGAAGATCCCACCTTCAGTGTTGGCTTCACGCGGATCGTCGCTGAGGAACTCCCAGACCTTGCTGAAGTAGAAACCCATCTTGGTGAACGTGCCCATGCCGTTTGGCTGGTAGGCGTGCACCACTTTGCCGATCTCGATTTCCACTTCCTTGCCGTTGGCATCGCGGGCCGTCAGGCTGTCGCGGTTGAACTGCGCATGCAGGTCGGTCAGGCGGGCTTCGATGTCCTTGTAGCGGGCGTTCAGTTCGGCGCGTTCGCTTTCCAGGTCAGCCTGGGCGGCGGCGTCGAGCTTGCCGTCCAGCTCCAGCTTGCGACCGTGCAGGCGGATGCGCTCGAGGCCGGCGTTGATCGCGCCGATGTCGACTTTTTCCAGGGTCTTGAGTTCGTCGGCCAACTGGTTGACCCGCTCGATACGCGCTTGCAGCTGCGGCCAGGCGGCTTCGCCCTCGGCGATGACCTTGCCTTGTTCCTTGACGTTGACCAGGTAACCGTAGAAGTTGCCCCACTCACGTCGCTCCAGAGCCATCAGCTCCGGCGGGGTCGTCTGGTTGCTCAGCCAGTCGCCGACGATCCAGGTGAAATCGGTGCCGTTGAGATCCCGGTTACCGACCTTGACCAGTTCGCGGGTCATGAACTCCGGG
Organism: Pseudomonas sp. Z1-29; assembly: GCF_051131995.1. Taxonomy (NCBI): domain Bacteria; kingdom Pseudomonadati; phylum Pseudomonadota; class Gammaproteobacteria; order Pseudomonadales; family Pseudomonadaceae; genus Pseudomonas; species Pseudomonas sp. Z1-29. The sequence goes on from NZ_CP071645.1 coordinate 5,965,111, forward strand.
CCTTCGTCCGGCACCGGCAGGCCAGCGCTTTTCAGGCGCTCGCGAGGCACTTCTTCTTTCTGTACGACTTCGCCGACCACCAGGTGCGCCGGCATGCCCGGTACGTTATAGGTGGCGTGGATCAGGTCGGCCGGCCAGAAGTGGCCCAGGCCGCGCACGGCAATCACCGCCAACAGGCCAATGGTCATGATGACCGCGATGGACACCGCGCCACCGCTGATCCAGACGCCCGGGGCGCCGCTCTTGAACCATCCTTTCAGGGAGTTCTGTTTCACAGACTTCTACCTTTCTTAAAGCGACGAATATTTCTTGCGCAGACGCTGACGGATCAGCTCGGCGAGGGTGTTCATGACGAAGGTGAACAACAGCAGCACCAAGGCCGACAGGAACAGCACGCGGTAATGGCTGCCGCCGACTTCCGACTCGGGCATCTCCACCGCGACGTTGGCCGCCAGGGTGCGCAGGCCTTCGAACAGGTTCATTTCCATTACCGGGGTGTTGCCGGTTGCCATCAGCACGATCATCGTCTCGCCCACCGCCCGGCCCATACCGATCATCAGCGCCGAGAAGATGCCCGGGCTGGCGGTGAGGATGACCACGCGGGTCATGGTCTGCCATGGGGTAGCGCCCAGGGCCAGCGAGCCGAGGGTCAGGCCGCGAGGCACACTGAACACGGCGTCTTCGGCAATGGAGTAAATGTTCGGGATGACCGCGAAGCCCATCGCCAGGCCGACCACCAGGGCGTTGCGCTGGTCGTAGGTGATGCCCAGGTCATGGGAGATCCACATGCGCATGTCGCCGCCGAAGAACCAGGCTTCCATGTACGGGCTCATGTATAGCGAGAGCCAGCCGACGAATAGGATCACCGGGATCAGCAAGGCGCTTTCCCAGCCGTCCGGCACTCGCAGGCGAATGGATTCCGGCAGGCGGCTGAAAGCGAAACCGGCGACCAGGATACCGATCGGCAGCAACATCAGCAGGCTGAAGATGCCCGGCAGATGCCCTTCGACGTACGGCGCCAGGAACAGACCGGCGAAGAAACCGAGGATCACCGTCGGCATCGCTTCCATCAGCTCGATCACCGGCTTGACCTTGCGGCGCATGCCCGGCGCCATGAAGTAGGCGGTGTAGATCGCTGCGGCAACCGCCAGCGGCGCGGCCAGAAGCATCGCGTAGAACGCCGCTTTCAGGGTGCCGAAGGTCAGCGGCGACAGGCTCAGCTTGGGTTCGAAGTCGGTGTTGGCGGCAGTCGATTGCCAGACGTACTTGGGCTCATCGTAGTTTTCGTACCAGACCTTGCTCCACAAGGCGCTCCACGAGACTTCCGGGTGTGGGTTTTCCAGGACCAGCGGTTGCAGCTTGCCGCCCTGCTCCACGATCAGGCGGTTGGCCCGTGGCGACATGCCGAACAGGCCTTGGCCATCGACTACCTGATCAACCAGCAAGGTGCGGTGGGCAGTACTGTGGAACACGCCGAGCTTGCCGGCGGCGTCGAGCGCAACGAAGCCCTTGCGACGCTCTTCGGCGCTGATCTCGACGATGGGTGCGCTGCCCATCTGGAAGGTACGAATCTGTTTGAAACGCAGCTCGCCGTCCGGATCGCGAGCCATGAACCACTGGGCCAGGCCGCCCTTGGAATCACCGATGATCAGCGATATGCCACCGACCAACTGGGCAACGGCGGTGACCTGGGCGTCAGCGTTCTCGAGCAGCTTGTAGCGACCGTTGAGGCTCTTGTCCCGCAGGCTGAACACATCGGCCTGGGCGCGCCCGTTGACCACATACAGCCACTGCTGGCGCGGGTCGACGAAAATGTTTTTTACCGGCTCGGTCATCTGCGGCAGATCGATACGCGTCTGCTCGCTGGTGATTTCACCGGTCATCATGTTTTCTTCGCTGGTGAGCGACAACACATAGAGCTGCGCGCCGCTGGAGCCAGCCAGCAGCAACGTCGAATCGGTCGCGTTGAGGCTGACATGCTCCAGGGCCGCGCCCTGCTCGTTCAACGCGATCGGCGCTTCACCGTAAGGGTATTCGATGGCCGGAGAGATGGTTTTCTTGCCGTCGGGGTAGCTGACTTTATAAGTGTGGCGGAACACCAGGGCCTGGCCATTGGACAAGCCGATCGCCACCAGCGGGCTGCCGGGCTGATCTTCACCGATGGACGTCACAGTGGCGCCGGCCGGGATCGGCAGGTCGACACGCCGCAGTTCGGCACCGCTGTCGAGGTTGTAGAACAGCGCCACGCCCTTGTCGGAAACCCGCATCGCCACCTGGTTCTGTTCTTCGATGGCGATCATCAGCGGCTTGCCGGCGTCTTGCATCCAGGCAGGGGTAATCGAGTCCTTGGCGGTCAGGTCCGCGCCCTGGAACAGCGGCAGTACCACGTAGGCCAGGAAGAAAAAAATCAAAGTAATGGCGGCGAGGACGGCGAGGCCGCCAACCAGCACGTACCAACGGGTGAGGCGATCCTTGAGCGCGCGGATGCGGCGCTTGCGTTGCAGCTCAGGCGTATTGAAGTCAATGCGCTTGGGAGGGGAAGTCGTAGTCATTGTGGAGTTGGCCAGATCATTCATGCGCACACCCTAGCGATCCTGTATGACAGAAAGATGACAGTGAAGTGACGCAACAAATCCGCCGCCGGTGGGAACCGGCAGCGGATGGAAATTTGGTCTGTGGCAGCGAGCAAGCTCGCTCCCACAGGGGCCTGGGCTCAGGCGTTACTGCTTGGCGACGTTGCCGCCTTCCTGCAGACCCAGGTCAGCCAGTGCCTTGGCGGCGACTTTGGCTGGAACCGGGATGTAGCCGTCCTTGACCACGACTTCCTGGCCTTGCTTGGACAGGATCAGCTTGACGAACTCGGCTTCCAGCGGGGCCAGAGGCTTGTTCGGTGCCTTGTTGACGTAGACGTAGAGGAAACGCGACAGCGGATACTTGCCGTTCAGGGCGTTTTCTTCGGTGTCCTCGACGAACTCGCCGCCTTCCTTCTTGGCCAGGGCAACGGTTTTCACGCTGGCGGTCTTGTAGCCGATACCCGAGTAGCCGATGCCGTTAAGCGAGCTGCTGATCGACTGCACAACCGAAGCCGAACCTGGTTGTTCGTTGACGTTTGGCTTGTAGTCGCCTTTGCACAGGGCTTCTTCCTTGAAGTAGCCGTAGGTGCCGGACACCGAGTTGCGGCCAAACAGCTGGACTGGCTTGTTGGCCAGGTCGCCGGTCACGCCCAGGTCGCCCCAGGTCTTGACGTCAGCCTTGGCGCCGCACAGGCGAGTCGAGGAGAAGATCGCATCGACCTGAGCCATGGTCAGGTGCTTGATCGGGTTGTCCTTGTGCACGAATACCGCCAGGGCATCCACGGCAACCGGAATAGCGGTCGGCTTGTAGCCGTACTTGGTTTCGAAGGCTTGCAGCTCGTTGTCCTTCATCTTGCGGCTCATCGGGCCCAGGTTGGCGGTGCCTTCGGTGAGTGCGGGCGGCGCGGTGGAAGAACCGGCGGCCTGGATCTGGATGTTGACGTTCGGGTATTCCTTCTTGTAGTTCTCGGCCCACAAGGTCATCAGGTTAGCCAGGGTATCGGAGCCGACGCTGGACAGGTTGCCCGACACACCAGTGGTCTTGGTGTAGCTCGGGATCGCAGGGTCAACAGCGGCAACCGCGTTGGCAGTCGCGACGCCAGCAGCGACAAACGTCATTGCCGCCATCAAACGCTTCAGTTTCATGCCTTACTCCTAGCAGATAGGGTGTGTTAAGTCGGCCAAGTATCGATAAGCCGTATGAACACTCTATGGCTGAAATATGACAATTGGATGAAAGGCCAGCATTGGGTTTCGCAGGATGATTCATGGTGCCCTTTTCGCGAGCAGGCTCGCTCCCACCAGGGAATGCGAACCCATGTGGGAGCGAGCCTGCTCGCGAAAGGGCCAATACAGGCGGGAAAAAAAGCGCCGGTTATCGGCCCTTCTTCCAGAGATACCCACCAATCAACATCCCGATCCCGCAGATGATCGCCACGTAGTACGCCGGCCCCATCGGGCTCTCTTTCAACAGCAGGGTCACGATCATCGGGGTCAGCCCGCCGAAGATCGCGTAGGCCAGGTTGTAAGAGAACGACAGTCCGCTGAAGCGCACCACGGCCGGGAAGGCATTGACCATGACGTAGGGCACCGCGCCGATGGTACCCACCAGCAAGCCGCTCAAGGCGTAGAGCGGGAACAACCACTCGGGGTGCTCGAACAGGCTGTGGTAGAAGGTCCAGAAGGTGATCAGCAGCAAGCCACTACCAAAGACGAACACCCGGCCGGCGCCGAAGCGGTCAGCCAGTACACCCGCGCCGATACAGCCGAAACTGAGGAATACGATCGCCAGGCTATTGGCCTGCAACGCGGTGGTCGGGCTGAAGTGGTACACGGTCTGTAGCACGGTTGGGGTCATCAGGATCACCACGATAACGCCCGCCGACAACAGCCAGGTCAGCAGCATCGAAATGGCGATGGCGCCGCGATGATCACGCAGCACCGCGCGCAACGGCACTTCTTCGGCCAGGGCCTTGCGCAATTGCAGCTCGGCGAATACCGGGGTTTCGTGGAGCCAGCGGCGCAGGTACACCGAAAACAGGCCGAACACGCCGCCCAGCAGGAACGGGATCCGCCAGGCGTAATCCGCTACTTCCACCGGCGTATAAATGCTGTTGATGGCCGTGGCGACCAGCGAACCCAGCAAAATCCCCGCCGTCAGGCCGCAGGTCAGCGTGCCGCAGGCATAGCCGATGTGGCGCGCCGGCACGTGTTCGGAAACGAATACCCAGGCGCCTGGCACTTCGCCGCCAATCGCGGCGCCTTGAATTACCCGCATCAGCAGCAACAGAATCGGCGCCCACATGCCGATCTGCGCGTAAGTAGGCAGCAGACCCATGATCAGGGTCGGCACGGCCATCATGAAGATGCTCAGGGTGAACATCTTCTTGCGTCCCAGCAGGTCGCCGAAGTGGGCCATGATGATCCCGCCCAGCGGCCGGGCCAGGTAACCGGCAGCAAAGATGCCGAACGTCTGCATCAGGCGCAGCCACTCGGGCATCTCGGCGGGGAAGAACAATTTGCCGACCACGGTGGCAAAGAACACGAAAATGATGAAATCGTAGAATTCCAGCGCACCGCCCAAGGCAGAAAGCGACAGGGTCTTGTAGTCGTTACGGGTCAGCGGACGGGCGGGTTGTGCGGGTGTCGCCGTGCTCGAAGGCGCAGTGGTCATGGCAAGGGCTTCTCTTATAGTCGATTCTGCGGCCCCGACAACGCTGAATGGGCGCCCGGGCAGGTTCGGCACGATAGCAAATTGTTCGAAAAAGCACATAGAGGCGCGTAATTGACAGTCGAAATCAGAACCGAGTGGTCGTCTCGACGACTATCGCCCGATATACTCGCAACCTTGCAACACTCTGTAAGGGGTTGCTGTGCGAAAACGTCGTTGGTGGCGCAATACGAGATCAGCCGGTTTCGCAGAGTTTCCCTTTGGCACGCCTTGACGAAAAACGTGACGAACGCGGCATGTTCGGGCTGAATCGTTTTTTTAAGGACGGCTACTCACCTGAAGTACAAGACAGCGTTACGGGTCAGAGGCACCCCCGGCATGATAGAGCTCGAACAAGAAGATCCAATCCCGCAGGGCGATCTGGCCCTGCAAATCACCGCGCTTCCCCGAGAGACCAACGGCTTCGGGGATATTTTCGGCGGTTGGCTGGTGTCCCAGATGGACCTGGCCGGCACCGCGATGGCCAGCAAGGTTGCCGGCGGCCGCGTGGCTACCGTGGCGATCGATCGCATGGCGTTCCTGGTGCCGGTGGCAGTGGGTGCGCAATTGTCGTTCTACACCCAGGCCCTGGAAATCGGCCGGAGCTCGATCCAGATGATGGTCGAGGTCTGGAGTGACGACCCATTGTCCAGCGAATGGCGCAAGGTCACCGAAGCGGTGTTCGTGTTCGTCGCCATCGATGGCAGTGGTCGTACCCGCTCGGTTCCACCTCGGGCGCGTTAAACACGGCGGCCGTTTTGCGGTCCATTGCAGTCCATGTTCCTGAACGAGATTTGCAGCATGCCAACGCCTAACGTCGAAGCCGTCAAATTGGATGAACTGAACGGTTGGCGCATCCGCCACGGTCAGGCCGAGTTGCTCGTGGCCCAGCAAGGCGCGCACGTTCTCAGCTATCAGGTGGACGGCCAGCCGCCGCTGATCTGGCTCAACGACCAGGCGACGTTCAAGACCGGCAAGAGCATCCGTGCCGGCGTACCGGTGTGCTGGCCGTGGTTCGGCAACCTGACGCGCAACCCCGACAGCGTCCAGGCCATGCGCGTCAGCAACGAACCGGCCACCGCTCACGGCCTGGTACGGGCAATGGATTGGGAACTCAAGGGCATCGAAGCCGAGGGTGAAAGCCTGAAGATCGAATTCGTGCTGCCCTATCCCGAAAACGGTTTGTCCGGCTGGCCCCATCAGGTCGACCTGACCTTGACCATGGTCATGGACGAGCAACTGCATATCCATCTGACCAGCCATAACCGTGGCAGCGAAACCGTCAGCCTGAGCCAGGCGCTGCACAGCTATTTCGCGGTCAGCGACGTGCGCAACGTGCATGTCGACGGAGTGGATGGCTTGCGCTACGTCGAGACCCTGGATGACTGGAACGTCCATACCCAGGCCGGCGAGCTGCATTTTGCCGGCGAAACCGACCGGATCTATCTCGATACGCCGCCGACGCTGAGCATCGTCGACGCGCATTGGCAGCGACGCATCGAATTGACCGCTACCGGTTCACGTTCGGCGGTGATCTGGAACCCCTGGACCGAACGCGCCAAGGCCTTCAGCGACATGGCCGATGATGGCTGGCAACGCATGCTCTGCATCGAGACGGCCAATGTGATGGATGATGTGGTGACGTTGTTGCCAGATGCCAGCCATACGCTGGGCGTGAGCATTCGCAGCAAACCGCTCTAAACACACTGAACAAATCCCCTGTGGGAGCGAGCCTGCTCGCGAAGGCGGCGTGTCAGTGAATACATATCTTGACTGACACACTGCCTTCGCGAGCAGGCTCGCTCCCACAATGGGTTGATGCCAAACCTACAAATCCGCCTCCTGCACCACCCGCACCTTCTGCGCCTCCATCGCATACGCCGCGCTCGCCAGGTCGTTGTCGACCTTTTCGATCTTCAGCGTGCCGGTGACCCACAGCGGCGTGTAGATATCATCCAGCTTCAGGCCTTTGGGATAACGCACCAGCACCAATTGATTGGGCGGCGGTGGCGGGACATGGATGCAGGCCCCCGGGTAAGGCACCAGGAAAAACAGCGTGCTGCGGCCCTTGGCGTCGGTTTCCAGCGGCACCGGGTATCCGCCGATGCGGATGTGCTTGTCGTTCATTGATGCCACGGTCTTGGTCGAATACATCACCGCCGGCAAGCCTTTGCTCTGCTTCAGGCCACCCTTTTCGGTGAAGGTGCCGTTGGCTTCGGGGGAGTTGTGATCGATCTCGGGCATGGCCTCGAGGGCCTTCTGGTCCGACTTGGGCATCAGTTCGAGCCAGTCGGTTTCGGGCAGCTCGGCGGCGTGGGCCAGGCCAGTGCCCAGCAGAAGGAAGGTCAGCAGTAGACGGCGCATGAAAGGGCTCGGCATAAGGGAAAATACGACGCCGGGCATTCTAGCCCTCCGCGCGCGCCACGCGCAGAGGACTTTCGCGCTTTGATCAGTTCCTTTTGATCAGGCCGTAGATCACCAGCAGCACCACCGCGCCCACCAGGGCACCGAGGAAACCAGCGCCTTCGCCTGCCTGATAGATGCCCAGGGCCTGGCCGCCGTAAGTGGCTGCCAGCGAACCGCCGATACCCAGCAGGATGGTCATGATCCAGCCCATGCTGTCATCGCCAGGCTTCAGGAAACGCGCGAGCAGGCCAACGATCAGGCCGATAAAAATGGTTCCGATGATTCCCATGGTATTCCCCTCTGATTAAGTAGCTATGCCAAAGCCTAGTCAGACTTTGGCACCTTGCCATGAGAGAAGACGGCCGACGAATGGTTCCACCGATGTTTCAGATTATTGCTCGGCGATCAGCGTCTCGACCTTGATGATCTGCTGGGCCAGCGTGGCCCGGTCGGCGCAACGCAGGTTGGCGTGACCAACCTTGCGCCCGACCTTGAACGCCTTGCCGTAGTGATGCAGGTGGCAGTCGGCGATCGCCAGGACCTTCTCGGTGTCCGGCACCTTGCCGATGAAGTTCAGCATCGCGCTTTCGCCGACCTTGGCCGTCGACCCCAGCGGCAGCCCGGCGACCGCCCGCAGGTGGTTTTCGAACTGGCTGCACTCGGCGCCTTCGGTGGTCCAGTGCCCGGAGTTGTGCACGCGCGGGGCGATTTCATTGGCCTTGAGGCCGCCATCCACTTCAAAGAACTCGAACGCCATGACGCCGACATAATCGAGCTGCTTGAGTACCCGGCTGGAGTAGTCTTCAGCCAGGGCTTGCAGCGGGTGGTCGGTGCTGGCGACGGACAGCTTGAGGATGCCGTCCTTATGGGTGTTGTGCACCAGCGGGTAGAAACGGATTTCACCGTCACGGGCACGCACGGCGATCAGCGAGACTTCGCCAGTGAAAGGCACGAAACCTTCCAGCAGGCAGCCGACACTGCCCAGCTCGGCGAATGTGCCGGGGACGTCTTCCGGGTTGCGCAGGACCTTCTGGCCCTTGCCGTCGTAACCCAGGGTGCGGGTCTTGAGCACGGCCGGCAGGCCGATGGACGCAACGGCGGCTTCCAGGTCGGCCTGGGACTGAATGTCGGCGAAGGCCGGGGTCGGAATGCCCAGGTCCTTGAACATGTTCTTTTCGAACCATCGATCGCGGGCGATGCGCAAGGCTTCGGCGCTCGGGAAAACCGGGACGAACTGGGACAGGAAGGCAACGGTCTCGGCCGGGACGCTTTCGAATTCGAAGGTCACCAGGTCGACTTCATCGGCCAGCTGGCGCAGGTGATCCTGATCGCCGTAATCGGCACGCAGGTGTTCACCCAGTGCCGCGGCACAGGCGTCCGGCGCCGGATCCAGGAAAGCGAAGTTCATCCCCAGCGGCGTACCCGCCAGGGCCAACATGCGACCCAACTGGCCGCCACCGATTACACCGATCTTCATTCGTCAACAACCTCAGGCAATGCGTGGGTCTGGATTGTCCAGGACGCTGTCTGTCTGCTCAGCGCGGAATTTTTTCAGCACGGTATGAAACTGCGGATGCTTGGCGCCCAGGATACTCGCCGACAACAGGGCTGCGTTGATCGCGCCGGCCTTGCCGATGGCCAGGGTGGCAACCGGGATGCCGGCGGGCATCTGCACGATCGACAGCAACGAATCGACGCCCGAGAGCATCGATGACTGTACCGGCACGCCCAGTACCGGCAAGTGCGTCTTGGCCGCGCACATGCCTGGCAGGTGAGCCGCGCCGCCAGCGCCGGCGATGATCACTTCGATGCCACGCGCCTCGGCTTCTTCGGCGTACTGGAACAGCAGGTCCGGGGTGCGGTGGGCGGACACCACTTTCACCTCGTAGGGGATGCCGAGCTTTTCCAGCATATCGGCGGTGTGGCTAAGGGTGGACCAATCGGACTTGGAGCCCATGATCACGCCAACCAGTGCACTCATCGTCGTGCCTCTTCTCTCTGGGCGCCCTGGGGCGCGTCAAAAAACAACAAGCCACGCAGGAAACCGGCGTGGCTTGTTGTACGAATTATGGCCGGGTGGACCGACCGAAGGCCGGGCAGTATACCGTAATGAAGCAGATAAACAGCCCCTGTCGCGACCATCTGTCATGCGTTGCGCAAACCGCGGCTTTCCTGACTATCGAGTCAGTGCGCCGGGCTCATTTACGGGGAAATATCTTGAGGTGCAGCAGCGGTTTATCCAGTTCAAAAAGCAGCCTATAAGAATCCGGCACGGTGCGCTCTTGTAACCAAGGGGCACTTTCTGGAGCACTCATTGAACAGGACGTTCAAACATGCCAAAACCTATCGTGATCCTAGTTATCCAACACGACGATCTAAAAGACTACAGTGTGAGCCAATTCTATCCCGATTATTTTTCCTGGTTTAACACCGAGCTGGAAAGAGTTGCACATCGTAAAGTCCAGATCACAATCTGTTCCGTGGGTACTTACCCCTCGCTCTCGGGATTCAATTACAAGCATGCAGACGAAGTAAAAACCATCCGGGAATGGCGGCGACTGGTGGAGGAACTGCACATCAAGACGGTGCAGAACCGCGGCCTTGAGCCGTCCCTCACCAAGATCCTGTTGCTGACTCGGGACAATCTCAACAGCAAAGTTGCCGGTATCGCGGACGTCAAGGGCTACGCGGCCATTGCTTCAATTACTAAATTCCGGACACCGGCCCATGAAATAGGCCATATGCTGGGCGCGACCCATGATGACGGTGCAATCGAATATGATGGCTGGTGGCATAATTCGATCATGTTCGGCGACGACTTCCAGGATTTTCGTGGCAATACTTACCGCTTTACCGAAAAGAACCGGGCAAACATCCGTAGCTACGTAGACTCCTTCGACTGACCCGCCCATCCGGCGTGAAAGCCCAGACGACGGTTTTCACGCTTTTCAAGCCGCAGGGCTGGCCGCCCCACCCTCAAGCTTGCGCCACAACAACCGCACATTGGCCTTGCGCACCAGGGCGCAGCGGTACAGGCGGATTTCCAGCGGCACGTGCCATTGCGCCCCGCCGCAGATCACCAGCTCGCCCCGGGCCAGTTCGTTGCGCACACTCAGGTGCGGCACCCAGGCGATGCCCAGGCCTTCCAAGGCCATGCTTTTCAGGCTGTCGGCCATGGCCGTCTCGTAGACCGTGGTGAAACGCAGGGCGCGCTGACGCAACAACTGGTTCACCGAACGGCCCAGAAAAGCGCCGGCGCTATAGGCCAGCAGGGGCACGCTGGTCTCGCCCTCCAGGTCGAACAACGGCTTGCGGTCGGCATCGGCCGCGCAGACGGGGAGCATTTCGGTCTGGCCCAGGTGCAACGATGGGAAGATCTCCGGGTCCATCTGCATCGCCGAATCCGGGTCGTAGAAGGCCAGCATCAAGTCGCAGCCCCCTTCACGCAGGGCATGCACGGCATCGCCGACATTGGTCGCCACCAGCCGTGTGGCGATGTTCATGCCTTCGTTGCGCAGCTGGGCGATCCAGCGCGGAAAGAAACCCAACGCCAGGGAGTGCGCCGCCGCTACCTGGATAACTTCGCCCTGCCCGCCCTCCAGGTGGTGCAAGTGCCGCAGCACTTCGCCCAACTGCTCGACCACCGTGCGCGCCGTTACCAGGAACAACTGTCCCGCCGCAGTCAGTTCGATCGGCGTGCGGGAGCGGTTGACCAGGGTCAGCCCCAGCGCCGCCTCCAGGCTGCGGATCCGCCGGCTGAACGCTGGTTGCGTCACAAAGCGGCGCTCGGCCGCCTGGGAAAAACTGCGCGTCGCGGCCAAGGCACTGAAGTCCTCTAGCCATTTGCTTTCAAGATTCATCTCCGTCCTCCCGTAGGACGCACCAAAACAGGTCACACGTTCGCCGCATCATCGGCGTCACACGCGCATTATGCCGAATGTGCATAGGCCAGTGCTTAACAGCATTGGCCCTAAATTTTCTGAAAGCCTAGGATTCACAGCGTTCCGGCTCAGACCGGGTCCTTATTGAGATGATTGACATCATGTCCTCCGCTGCATCATTCCGCACAGAAAAAGACCTGCTTGGCGTACTCGAAGTACCGGCGCAAGCGTATTACGGCATCCAGACCCTGCGAGCGATCAACAACTTTCGTCTCTCCGGCGTCCCGATCTCGCATTACCCGAAACTGGTGGTCGGTCTGGCAATGGTCAAGCAAGCCGCCGCTGACGCCAACCGTGAGTTGGGCCAGCTCAGCGAAGCCAAGCACGCCGCCATCAGCGAAGCCTGTGCACGATTGATCCGCGGCGATTTCCACGACGAATTCGTGGTGGACATGATCCAGGGCGGCGCCGGCACGTCGACCAACATGAATGCCAACGAAGTCATCGCCAACATCGCGCTGGAGGCCATGGGTCACCAGAAGGGCGAATACCAGTATCTGCATCCGAACAACGACGTGAACATGGCGCAGTCGACCAACGACGCCTACCCGACTGCGATCCGCCTGGGTCTGCTGCTGGGCCACGACGCGTTGCTGGCCAGCCTCGACAGCCTGATCCAGGCGTTCGCCGCCAAGGGCGAGGAATTCAGCCACGTACTGAAAATGGGCCGTACCCAACTGCAAGACGCCGTGCCGATGACGCTGGGCCAGGAATTCCGCGCTTTCGCCACCACCTTGAGCGAAGACCTGGCGCGCCTGAAAACCCTGGCACCTGAATTGCTCACCGAAGTGAACCTGGGCGGCACCGCCATCGGTACCGGCATCAACGCCGACCCGCGTTACCAGGCCCTGGCCGTACAACGCCTGGCGACCATCAGCGGCCAACCGCTGGTTCCGGCCGCCGACCTGATCGAAGCGACCTCCGACATGGGCGCCTTCGTGCTGTTCTCCGGCATGCTCAAGCGCACCGCGGTCAAGCTGTCGAAGATCTGCAACGACTTGCGCCTGCTGTCCAGCGGCCCACGCACCGGCATCAACGAAATCAACCTGCCGGCCCGCCAGCCAGGCAGTTCGATCATGCCTGGCAAGGTCAACCCGGTGATACCTGAAGCGGTGAACCAGGTCGCGTTCCAGATCATCGGCAACGACCTGGCGCTGACCATGGCGGCCGAAGGCGGCCAACTGCAACTGAACGTGATGGAGCCGCTGATCGCCTTCAAGATCTTCGACTCGATCCGCCTGCTGCAACGGGCCATGGACATGCTGCGCGAGCACTGCATCGTCGGCATCACCGCCAACGAAGCGCGCTGCCGCGAACTGGTCGAGCACTCGATCGGCCTGGTTACCGCCCTGAACCCGTACATCGGCTATGAAAACGCCACCCGCATCGCCCGCATTGCCCTGGAAAGCGGCCGCGGCGTGCTGGAACTGGTGCGCGAGGAAGGCTTGCTCGACGACGCCATGCTCGACGACATCCTGCGCCCGGAAAACATGATTGCCCCGCGTCTGGTCCCACTGAAGGCTTGATCGACGCGACCACTGCTCACCAGGTCGAGGGACTAGACACCTCTCACCTTTTGAGGGCTTGGGGACTCGTTCCCCAGGCCCTTTTTTTTAACCGACAACTGAAAGCGGGAGCAAATTTGTAGGAGCAAGCCTACTCGCGATAAACAGCGACGCGCTGCCGTTGTACCCCGCGTCGCCAGCTATCCAGAGCCGGCTCACTTCCACAAGAACCTGACCGATAGGCCAGGAGATACAAGGGTCCGTTTCGTCGCACGCACCACAACTGTGCAGACGGGCGCCGCACTGATAGGTATAGTGCCGCCCCTCTTCGCATGAGTGGTCGTCGGTAGCGAGACCTCACAACATGCGAAAACCGAACTAATAACAAACCCGCGAAGTGGACCGGGACGAACATCGCCTCAACTGTCGTGCCGCGCGCCGGCCGATGTAACACGATGTTTCCAAATGGCCAGCATTTGCTTAAACAAAAAACAGCGAGGAATACTCATGCTCGAAGTCATCAACGACTTCCTCTCAGGGAAAGTGCTGATCGTGCTCATTGTCGGGCTCGGTGGCTACTTCACGATCCGCTCGCGTTTCGTCCAGTTCCGTCATTTCTTTCATATGTTCTCGGTGTTCCGGGACAGCCTGAAAAGCAGCACTGACCAGCTCAGCTCCTTCCAGGCCCTGATGCTCAGCCTTGCAGGCCGTGTCGGCGCGGGCAACATCGCCGGTGTCGGCATCGCCGTGACCCTCGGCGGGCCTGGTGCAGTGTTCTGGATGTGGGTGACCGCGCTGGTCGGCATGTCCAGCAGCTTCTTCGAGTGCTCCCTCGGCCAGCTCTACAAGCGCTGCGATTCCGAAGGCCAGTTCCGTGGTGGTCCGTCCTACTACATCCAGCACGGCCTGCAGAAACGCTGGCTGGGCATGATCATGGCGTTCCTGCTGCTGATCACCTTCGGCTTCGCCTTCAACGGCCTGCAAGCCCACGCCGTCACTCACTCCCTGAATAACGCCTTCGGCCTCGATACCACCTACACCGGCCTCGGCCTGGCGGTGCTGCTGGGCCTGGTATTCATCGGCGGGATCAAGCGAATCGCCAAGGTTGCTGACCTGCTGGTACCGGTCAAGACCCTGGCCTACATCGCCGTGACGCTCTACGTGATCGTGCTGCAATTCGAACATGTACCAGGCATGCTGGCGACGATCGTCAGGAGCGCCTTCGGTCTGGACCAGGCCTTTGGCGGCCTGATCGGCAGCGCCATCGTCATGGGCGTCAAGCGTGGCGTGTTCGCCAACGAAGCCGGCCTGGGCAGTGCGCCTAACGTGGCCGCCGTGGCGTCGGTGGAGCACCCGGTCGCCCAAGGCGTGGTCCAGGCGTTCAGCGTTTTCCTCGACACGTTCGTGATCTGCACCTGCACCGCGCTGCTGATCCTGCTGTCGGGTTTCTACACCCCAGGCTTCGAAGGCGACGGCATTGCCCTGACCCAGAACTCCCTGGCGGCCGTGGTCGGCGACTGGGGCCGGATATTCATCTCAGTGGCCCTGTCGTTGTTCGTGTTCACCTCGATCCTCTACAACTATTACCTGGGCGAAAACAACCTGCGCTTCATGCTAGGTGAAAACCGCAAGGCGCTGATGGCCTATCGCGCCTTGGTCCTGGGACTGATTTTCTGGGGCGCCATCGAGAACCTCGGCACCGTGTTCGCGTTCGCCGATATCACCATGACGCTGCTGGCGTTCGTGAACCTGATCGCGCTGTTCCTGCTGTTCAAGGTCGGCATGCGCATCCTGCGCGACTATGACGACCAGCGTTCGGCTGGTATCAAGGTTCCGGTCTTCGATTCCAGCAAATTTCCCGACCTGGACCTGGACCGCAAGGCCTGGCCAGCGAACCCGTCGACCCCCGCCGCTGAATCCGGCAACGCCCCCGCGAGCCTGGCCGCAGCGCAACGCTGATCGGCAGGTTGTTTGAAATAAACCGGGCGCATCCCCTGCGCCCGGCGTGACACAACACAAGGTCGGCGTCATGCTCGGCCTTATGTTGCAGCAGCGAGTGAAGCTGCTGTTTTCGTCCTCGGAGAACACCCCATGAATGCCTCGACCTATCCCGCCGCCCAGCACGTCATGGTGCTCTACACCGGCGGCACCATCGGTATGCAGGCCAGCGCCAACGGCCTGGCGCCGGCATCCGGTTTCGAAGCGCGGATGCGCGACTACCTGCACAGCCAGCCCGAACTGGTTATCCCGCAATGGCGTTTCCGGGAGATGTCGCCGCTGATCGACAGCGCCAACATGACCCCGGCCTACTGGCAGCAACTGCGCGAAGCGGTGGTCGACGCCGTCGACGTACAGGGCTGTGACAGTGTGCTGATCCTGCACGGTACCGACACACTGGCCTACAGCGCCGCCGCCATGAGTTTCCAGTTGCTCGGCTTGCACGCGCGGGTTTGCTTCACCGGTTCGATGCTGCCGGCCGGCGTGACCGACAGCGACGCCTGGGAAAACCTCAGCGGCGCCCTGGTCGCCCTCGGCCAGGGCCTGGCGCCGGGCGTCCACCTGTATTTCCACGGTGAACTGCTGGCGCCGACCCGCTGCGCCAAGGTGCGCAGCTTTGGTCGCCATCCGTTCAAGCGCCTGGAGCGCCAGGGCGGCGGCATCAAGGCCACTTCGCTGCCGGCGCAGTTGAATTACAACCAGCCGAAACAGTTGGCAAATGTCGTGGTGCTGCCATTGTTCCCTGGCATTGGCGCCGAGGTTATCGATGGCTTGCTGGGCAGCGGCATCCAGGGCCTGGTGCTGGAGTGCTACGGCAGCGGCACCGGTCCGAGCGACAACCCGGCCTTCCTCGCCAGCCTGGAACGGGCGCGGGACAACGGCGTGGTGGTCGTGGCGGTCACACAATGCCATGAAGGCGGCGTCGAGCTGGACATCTACGAAGCGGGCAGTCGCTTGCGCGGCGTCGGCGTGCTGTCCGGCGGCGGCATGACCCGCGAGGCCGCGTTCGGCAAGTTGCAGGCGTTGATCGGTGCGGGCTTGCCGGTGGATGAGGTTCGGCGGCTGGTTGAGCTGGATCTATGTGGCGAGCTGATCTGACACCCTGAAAAAAAACCCTTTGGGAGCGAGCTCGCTCCCACAGGTTCGCGTCGAACTCCCGATTTCAACCGGCATATAACTTGCTCCCCTTCCAGCCTCCCCCGGCTGGAAACGGACCATGCTGCATTCCCACCTCACCACGCTCAACGCGGTCTCCCTGGTGCTCAACGCGTTCAGGAACGAAGGCTTGCCCAGTGAAGCGCTATTGGCCGGCAGCGGCATCAGCATGGCGCACCTGAGCCGGGCCGACACACGCATCACCACCAACCAGGAGATGCAGGTCTGCGCCAACGCCGTGGCGCTCAAACGTGACATAGGCCTGGAATTGGGCCGCAACATGCACGTTTCGTCCTACGGCATGCTCGGCTATGCCCTGCTCACCAGCGCCACCTTAGGTGACGCTTTACGCCTGGCGCTGCGTTACCCGGCGCTATTGGGAACACTCTTTGAGCTGACACTGGAAGACGACGGCGAGCACATCTGGCTCAGCGCCAGCGACTATCGGGAAAACCCGGCCCTGGCGGTGTTCAATGCCGAGTTCTGCATGGTCTCGCTGAGGGTCATCTGCAACGACCTGCTCGGTCATGCGCTCCCCTTGCGCGCGACGCGTTTCGAACACTCGGCACCGGATTATCAGGCACGTTATGAGGCCCTGTTCGAGTGCCCTGTGCGTTTTGACAGTATCGACAACGCGTTCGCCTTCGATCGTCACTGGCTCGCGCAGCCCTTGCCACTGGCTGACCCCATCACTCATCACGCCATGGCCGAACGCTGCCGCCGCCAGAACACCGAGTTCACTGGCAGGCAGGCCTGGCTGGGACGCATCCGCCACTCGCTCGCCGCACAACTGGATGCCCCGCCAGGCCTGGAAGGCTTGGCCGAACAGATGAACTGCTCGGCGCGCACCCTGCGCCGGCATCTCAAGGACCTGGGCTGCAGCTACCAGGAATTGCTCGATGAACTGCGCTTCGAACGGGCCAAGCAGATGCTCGGTGAAGATCAATTGCCGATCTACCGGATCGCCGAAATGCTCGGTTTCAGCGAAACAGCCAGCTTCCGCCACGCATTCGTACGCTGGAGCGGCGTGGCACCGAGTCAGTTCAGACCATGAACGCTGCCCTGTGGCGAGGGAGCTTGCTCCCGCTCGGCGGCGCAGCCGTCGTAAATCGGATAACGCGGTTTATCTGTAGAAGATGCGTCAAGCGTTTTGGGCCGGCTTCGCCACCCAGCGGGAGCAAGCTCCCTCGCCACGGGACATTAGGGGAGGCCTGAATCTCGGTGTTGCCCCGAACCGGCGCATGCCCGCGCCAACAAGGGGCGATTTACGGTCAACTATTTTGGCCATTTCGATCCCCTTTTGGCCTCTCCTGCCGTTCTCCCAAACGCGGCGCGCCGCAAGACTGTGGATACCGGATCAGCCCCTGCGGAGAACAAGAATGCTGACGATTTATTCCGACGATCACCACCTGCACCATGGACGTTGCGAGTTGATGGACGGGCAGCTGATGCCCTGCTTCGAAATGCCCTCCCGCGCCGATCATGTGCTGGAGCGGGTCAAGGCTAGGGCGTTGGGGCCGGTGGAGGCGCCACGGGATTTCGGTCTGGGGCCGATCCAGCGCATCCACAGTCCGCAATACCTTGAATTCTTCGAGAGTGCCTGGGACCGCTGGAGCGAATTCAACCGCGACGGCGACCTGCTGCCCTATACCTGGCCGGCGCGCACCCTGCGTACCGTTATCCCGACGAGCCTGCACGGTCAACTCGGCTATTACAGTTTCGACGGCGGCGCCCCGATTACCGCCGGCACCTGGCAGGCCGCCTACAGCGCAGCCCAGGTCGCCCTCACCGCCCAGGCCGAAATCCAGCGCGGTGCCCGCAGTGCCTTCGCGTTGTGTCGGCCACCGGGGCACCACGCCGCCAGCGACTTGATGGGCGGTTATTGCTACCTCAACAACGCGGCGATCGCCGCCCAGGCTTTCCTTGACCAGGGCCACCGGAAGGTCGCGATCCTCGATGTCGACTACCACCATGGCAACGGCACCCAATCGATTTTCTACCAACGCAGCGATGTCCTGTTCGCCTCGATTCATGGCCATCCTGAAGCCGAATTTCCGTTCTTCCTGGGCTACGCCGACGAGCGCGGCGAAGGTGCCGGCACGGGATTCAATTTCAACTACCCGCTGCCCGCCGGTTCCGGCTGGGACAGCTGGAGCGCCGCCCTCGAACAGGCCTGCGGCGAGGTCCTGGACTATGACGCCGATGTCATCGTCGTCTCCCTGGGCGTGGACACCTTCAAGGACGACCCGATCTCTCAATTCAAGCTCGACAGCCCGGATTACCTGGCGATGGGCAAACGCATCGGGGCGCTCGGCAAACCGGCGCTGTTCGTGATGGAGGGTGGTTATGCGGTGACCGAAATCGGCATCAACGCGGTGAACGTTCTCGAAGGTTTTCAAAGCGCCCAATGAGGAATATCAGCATGAAAAGACTCAAGCGTCTGATGGCTCCAGCCCTCTGCGCCACGCTGCTGTGCGGCGCGGTCCAGGCCGAGGAGCGCACCCTGCGTGTCTACAACTGGTTCGACTACATCACGCCCAAGGCCCTGGAAGACTTCAAGGCGCAGCACAGCCAGGTCAAACTGGTCTACGACATCTTCGACACCAACGAAGCCCTGGAGGCCAAGCTGCTCACCGGTAACGCCGGCTACGACGTGGTGGTGCCGTCCAATGTGTTCCTGGCCAAGCAGATCGAGGCCGGCGTATTTCAGCCTCTGGACCGCAGCAAATTGCCGAACTGGAACCACCTCGATCCCAAACTGATGAAGCTGATCGAAGCCAACGATCCGGGCAACAAATTTGCGGTGCCCTATATGTACGGCACCATCCTGATCGGTTTCAACCCGGCCAAGATCAAGGCCGCGCTGGGCGACAATGCGCCGGTGGACAGTTGGGACCTGATCTTCAAGGAAGAAAACATCAGCAAGCTCAAGCAGTGCGGCGTGGCCCTGCTCGATTCGCCTTCGGAAATCCTGCCCTTGGCCTTGCAGCACCTGGGCCTGGATCCCAACAGCAAGAAACCGGCGGACTATGCCAAGGCCGAAGCGCTGCTGATGAAGATCCGCCCGCATATCACGTATTTTCACTCATCCAAATACATGGCCGACATCGCCAACGGCGACATCTGCGTAGCGGTCGGCTACTCCGGCAGCTTCTCCCAGGCCGCCAACCGCGCCAAGGAGGCCAAGAACGGCGTGACCGTCGACATGCGCCTGCCCAAGGAAGGCGCGCCGATCTGGTTCGACATGCTGGCCATTCCGAAGGGCGCGAAGAACCCGGACGACGCCTACGCCTTCATCGACTATCTGTTGCAGCCGAAGGTGATCGCGCCCGTCAGTGACTTTGTCGGCTACCCGAACCCGAACAAGGACGCCACCGACATGGTCGATCCGGCAATCCGCAACAATCCCAACCTGTATCCGACCGAGGCGGCAATGGCAACGCTGTACACGTTGCAACCCTTGCCGAGGGATGCCGAGCGGGCGCGGACGAGGGCCTGGACGAGGATAAAGTCAGGCCAGTAACGCGGCTGCAAAAACTCGAGACGTCGTCTCGGATCTGTTGAAAGACCTATACATAGTTACCACCTTTCCTGCCTTGCGCCCTCCTAGGATGAAAATCCCGAAGCATCCGGCTTCGGGGGCTTTATCGGGCACAAGACAGGAATATTCAGATGACACAACCTCCATCCAGCAATCCCGCTTCTGAGATCGATCTCCAAAGAGCCGTATTCAGTCAACTACTCATGGGCCCCTCCTATATAGAGGTAGCCGCCGTCCTTCTACGCGATGCTCTAAAAAAGCAATATCCGACGCTGGACCTTGATCCGAACACAACGGTAATCGGCGAACCGGCGTGGGACATCATTGATGGCGAAATCGTGGAGCTTCCCACACGCTATGAAACACTCAGCGATAGGTTGGCGGAGCAGGTCATCAATAGCGATCCGGTGTTGCTGATCGACGGCTTGCATTTCCTCAGTCGACTACCGCTGAGCAGGCCCGATGTGCATTTACCGGTCCGCATCGAGCAGATCGGGTGTCTTATCAATGAATTGACACCGGCCATCTTTGCGGCGGGCCAGGAACAGCAGTTGAAATTCTGGAACGCGTTATCCGACAGTTCCGGCCCGCGCTGGCACTATTTGTCCGAAACCCTGCAAAACATCTGGAACGTCACAGAAGTCAACGGCTGGACTGAGACTGAATGCGACATGGCCAGAGAACTGTTCCTTCACCCCACCTCGCAGGATCGCGAAAATAACAGCCGTTATGGGGCCCAGGCATACCTGATCGATATCAACGCGATTACCGATTATGGAACCGGACGCCACAGGGCAAACGCACTGGTGGTACTGACCGGCACGATTGACGGCGCAGAAGTCATTCTTGCGCATTCAATGCTCAATGGTTATGAAAAGTTTGACTCCCGCTCCGCACTCGAACAATCGCTTGCGGACCATGCCTACCCCAGGCCCGACTATAAGATGCAGTGGCGCTTCTTTGAGCCCTCCGAGAACATTTTTGCTTATGCAGCCTGCGCAATAATTTCGTCGCAGATCGAAATTATCGGCGACCCGGGTATAGCGAAAATGTCGCCCCCTGACGAAACTGAATCGCCGGGCGGGAGTCGTTCCGTTGATCTGGAGTGGTTCAAAAACAAGTTACCCGACTGGCTGACGACCGCTTCCGCATCCGACCAGAATATGTTTGCCGAACACCTGAAAAAACTCTCGGAACTGAATGGCTCGCAGGCTGGCAAGACCTACCTGGATGATATCCCCCCCATCAAGAGCTTCGTATTGAGTGCTCTGAAAACACAGATGCAATCACAACACGCCGACGCCTCGACACTGGATCTGGAAACCATTGAAATCCAGATAAGCAACGTTGTCGTCTGGGGTAGTTTTGTCGTCCCCGGAAAGATCGAAACCACTCGATTCAGCCTCGTCGAATTGGCACTGCAAAATCTGATCGCCGTTCCCTTGGGCGATAAAATCGTCCGGTCGCTCGATGGCAAAGAATTGCCTGACTGGATGACGGTTGCTTTCATCGAGAATGTGATCACCACAATCGACATCGGTCGCACTTACCCCCAGTGGGTCAAAAGCAAGTTACTTGACGATCCGCTAGAATCCAAACGCCGCGAACATTTGTACACTTCCCAACTCCGGGTACAGCTCCCCATGCTTGCATTGGAAAGCCAACTCCGTGGACAAGGCGGCATTGATGAACGCGGTTATAGTTATGTCGCGGCACTGATGAACCCCGACGAGGCCGATCGCAAAGTGGACGGACAGCCCATCGTCCTGCGACAACTGGCTTTCGTACCCGAGCTGCAGCTGGGCAATACCCAGGACATCGTGGCCAACATGTTTGTAATCGGTCCGCAAGATTCAAATGCCGGGCCTTGCCTGCTCTACCGTCCCCTGCTTGAGCCACAGCTGTGCCAGTACCCGTCATTCAGCAACTTGCTATATGACATCAGGCAAACCGCCTCCCTGCGTCAATCCGTACTCGCCTGGCTGCCCAAGGAAGTGCATAACAGCTACAGCCGGTACATTTTCCCAGGGCCGCTGCCTTCACCCTGGAGCATCGTGGAGTTCGTGACGAACCCTTTGGCGGCGATCTCCAACAGCGGCCCCATCAGCTTGAGCAACGAGACCTTGGGGTCGGATTTCCTGCCCTTGTTATACAAAGCCAACGCCACGGCCCTGGTGGAGCTTGCCGATCGCCAATCGGTCTCCAACAGCGAAAGCCGCTGGGAAAGCTTCAGGCAGGCAGGCTGGGTGATTTTCAACTTGGCACTGCCCTACTTGGGCACTACCGTAGGCAATGCGTTCTGGCTGTGGCAAATCCTTGATGACCTGGAGACATTGTCGCAGAGCGACGAAACGGTTGGCGCCCAAGCCAGATGGCAAGTCATTACCGACTTGCTGTGCAATATCGCACTGGCGACTACTACTTTCAGCCTCGACCGCGCCAGGACAGCCGGGCGCGAACATCCGACAGAAGCTTCTGAACTGGTTCGTGAACTCGAGAGCCTGGCCAAACCAAAACCCGAACTCATTATTCAAAAGCTCGCACCGGTGAAGCAAAAACTCGCGGCCATCGAGCACTATGACACTTTGCGAACCAGCGGCGCCCTGATCAGCCAATCGCGAGAAAGCGCCAGGCTTCTGGAACCCCTGAGTGTCGGAAAACCGCAAAACCCAGGGCAACCCAAGAGCGGGGGCCCGCTCAAAGGGCTTTACGAGCAAGGCGGGAAGCTTTATGTGGAATTGGCAGGTAAATGGTTCCAGGTACTCGCGGATGAAGAACAAGTCGCCATCGTCGATGGGAATGACCACACCCGAGCGGGACCTCTCCTGATGAGTGACACGCAAGGCCAGTGGAACGTTGATACCCGCTTGCGTCTACGCGGAGCAGGATCGGCAAGCATCGTACGAAAGATAAACGCCGAGGCGAGCCGTCGCAACGTTAAAGCGTACGAAGAGCTGAACCGGCTCGAAGTCCGCAGGCTGGAAAACCAGAAATTGCTGGCAATGCATTCGAAGCGGTTGAAGGAAGCCTCGGGCCCGTCCAGGGATGCCAGCCGCGAGGTGTATTTGAGCGCATTGAAGACGCAGCGTGAGAGTTATGACGAAGCGTTGCAGTTGCTGCTTGACTGGCCCATTTCTCAGTCCAGGCCGGACTCTACCCGAACCAGGCTCGGTTACCTCAACGCGCAAATCAATTTCACGTTCGCAGAGATAGACACGCTGGGAGAACGATTTACCCCAGTGATGCAAGCCGCCACGGAAATGATTACCTCCGGAGTCAAGATCCTGGAGCAACAACATGCGAATACAGCCTATAGCTTGCTCCAGCTCGGCAACGAGATGATCGAACGCCTGGACTACATGGAAACTCGCTTTTCCAGGCTCAAGGAGCTGGGCAGAGAGGGATTCGAGTTTGTCCGACAACACCGAAAAATGATGCCTGTCTATAAGAGCGACGATCTTCGGCTGTACCAGTTGGACATGTATCGCCACCTCTGCCTGTCGCTCGACAGTGTCAACACCGTACCTGAAGCCTGGGCGGATATTAACCAGATGGTTGATAACTCCACGGTTGCGTTCCAAAGCCTGCGCGACGCAATTGACGAGCGCAGCGTGATCCGCCTGGATGAGCAAATCAATGCACTCGGCAGCCTGACCGAACAATTCACGGCCATTGAAGACCACGTCAAGTATGTGGCTGATGAATACCGGGAACATGCCCGGTTGGCCCAACTCAACCGACTCAAAAACCAGGTCAGCGCCATGAAGAAAAGGGCCTTGCGCCATTTGGCGCTTGCCCTCGACGAAAGAAGCACCCGGCGCAGTACACCTGCTCCCTATCAGGAACGTCCGCGGCCCAGGAGGAAGTTCATCAGGGCACGCTTCTGGGGTCTTGTGAGCGTCGAACCCCGCCTATCGGAGCTGTATGAAGAAACCGATTGGGCCGACGTGAAAAAACCGTTCTCGGATGAAATCATTGTCACGTTCCACCATAAAAAAACCGGAGAATGGGTACAACACATCAATCCCGACGCGCCGCCACAACCCACCCCAACGCTGACCAGCTGCATTACCAAGGGCCAAGCCCTTATTGATGGATTGCCTGCGTTCAAGGCGCAAGTGGAAGAAAGCAAAAAACAGTCAGATCGTACTCCGGCGGGTGTCGGGATGGTGATCAATGCACACGCTCGCAGGATGGATACAATCAGCGTCGCAATCAAAACGGTGCTCGACCAAGTGCAAAGCGCCGGTACAAACGAAACGACTGAAATTTCTCCAGCGGAAAAAACCCAACGGCGAACAGCTGAGTCCCTGCGGGTAGAACTTGAAAAAGAAACCCTGGCCCTTTATGCGCTGGGATTTGATACCGAGCAGCAAGCCATCAAGCAAAGCCCACCGACCATGAGTAATGTCCTCTGGCTCAAAGAGCGAAACCAGATTGTCATTACAGGAAAGAAGAAACGTCAGAGAATCAAGAGTGCCCACTATCTGGACAGGTACGAAATCAGGGACCGAACCGACAGGAAAACCCTATGGTTCGCAGATTTCCATTACTCCAGAAACTGGACACCTGAACATGCGTTTCTCAGCGGCCATTTGAAGACCCCTGAACAAGTTGCGTCGGGAAAACCCGTCGTCCCTCCTCAACGGCTTAGCCAAAGCCAATTGATCGATCTTTACCGCAGTGAGATCGACGTGGAACAGGCCAAGGCGGTGTTCTTTCCAGCGGTACGGTCTTAAAAGCCAGAACCGGGAAGCCCTCCATTCCGGCTCCGTATCAGCGGATTCCCCAGGCTTTTGCCAGACTTGCCAGCGCAGTGTCTATCGCCGCAGACGGCACGGCGGCGAACCCCAGCACCATGCCTGCACGGATTTGCGACGGCGCCGTGGCGGGCAACCAATAACTGCTCAATCCGTTGATTTCGATGCCCACGCCAGCGGCCTGGGCAATCAGTTCAAGCTCGCGCTCGATGCCCTGCACTGGAACCGTGACATGCAGCCCGGCGACCACGGTGGGCATCGCGCCAACGCCTGCAGCAGCCTCCGGCCAGCCCGCCAGAAGCGCATCGCGGCGGGCCAGAGCGGCCCGACGCATGCGCCTGATGTGCCGCTGGAAATGTCCAGCGGCCATGAACTCGGCCATCACCGCTTGAGTGCTGACTTCAGAATGGCGCACATCCACTGCCCGACGGCGGGCGAAGGCATCGACCAGGCCGGGCGGAAGCACCAGGTAACCCAGGCGCAACGCCGGGAACGCAACCTTGCCAAACGTCCCGACATACAGGACGCGGCCTCCGCAATCCAGCGCAGCCAAGGGCGCCAGCGGCGCGCCGCTGTAGCGGTACTCGCCGTCATAGTCGTCTTCGACGATCCAGCCATCGTTGCGCCCGGCCCAGGCCAGCAGTTCCAGCCGCCGCGCCAGGCTCATGACTACTCCGGTCGGATATTGATGGGATGGCGTCACGTAAGCCAGCCGACAGTGGTCCAGTGCAGCCAGCGCTGCACAATCGAGCCCGTCGCTGTCCACCGGCACGCCCCGCACATCGCCACCGGCCACGGCAAACGCATGCCCCGCGGCGCGATAGCCGGGATTTTCCACCGCGACGATGTCGCCAGGGTCCACCAGCAACTGTGCACAAAGGCTGATCGCCTGTTGCGCGCCACTGGTGATCACAATTTGCTCAGCCGAGCAGTGCAACCCCCGTGAACTACGCAGGTAGGCCGCGACCAGGCCGCGCAGGCGCGCATCGCCTTGGGCATCGCCGTAGCACAACTGCTGCAGGTCCGGTTTTCGCCAGAACGCCGCGTTCAGCTTGGCCCACACGTCGAAAGGAAACAGATCGAACGCCGGAACGCCGACCCGAAATGCTCTTGGCGGTCCGCTCGGGGGCTGGGCCAAATGGTGCTTTTCGACCCGTTCGAGCGCGTTGCTGTGGATAACTTTGCTGGATGAAAACACAGGGGAATCAAGCTGAACTGTGGATAAGTCTGTGGGTAAGCCTGTTGAAAACCCTGTGGATGGTTTTGTGGATAATTTTCCCGACGGCATTGCCAGCGGTGAAAGTTTCGCCACGTAGGTGCCGTCACCCACTCGCCCTTCTATGAAGCCT
This sequence comes from Pseudomonas sp. Z1-29, assembly GCF_051131995.1. Lineage (NCBI taxonomy): Bacteria > Pseudomonadati > Pseudomonadota > Gammaproteobacteria > Pseudomonadales > Pseudomonadaceae > Pseudomonas > Pseudomonas sp. Z1-29. The sequence continues at coordinate 5,991,049 of NZ_CP071645.1, forward strand.
TCGGCATACAGCTGGTCGTAGGCGCGTACCACGCTGTTGCGGGAAATCGACAACGCCGCCGCCAGGTCGCGGCTAGCCGGCAACCGTGTGCCGCTGGCCAGGCGTCCGTCCAGTACTCGCCCACGCAGGGCCTGATAGAGCTGGCGACTGAGCCCATGGCGGCGGTCCAGCTCGATGCCGGCGGGATTGAAAGACAATGGCGGTACGGCATCGGGCATGACTGCACCTGCAAATGGACCTGTCGAATTGGCCGAAAGTGGCTCTTACAACAGACCAATAGCCTGCCTACGATGAAGCCAATCGCCAAGGAAAGATTTCCATGTACAACCCAAAAGCCTTTGCTGTGGAAGACCTGCCTCACTTGCATCGCATGATGGATGACTGTCGCCTCGCCGTATTGGTTACCCACGGCGAACACGGCTTGCAGGCCAGCCATCTGCCGCTGTTGCTGGACACTCGACAGGGACCGTACGGAACCCTCCATGGGCACATGGCGCGCGCCAATCCGCAGTGGCGTGACCTGGAAGCCGGTGCCGAAACGCTGGTGGTATTTGCAGGCGTCGACGCTTACGTCAGCCCGGGTTTCTATCCGGGCAAGGCCGAGCACGGCAAGGTCGTGCCCACCTGGAATTACCTCGCCGTCCACGCCTATGGCAACGCCGAGGTGTTCAGCGATCCTCAACGGCTGTGCAACCTGGTCGGCGAGCTCACCCACCGCCATGAAAGCGGTCGGGCCCAGCCATGGAAAATCGACGACGCCCCGGCGGAATATATCGACAGCATGCTCAAGGCCATCGTCGGCTTCGCGCTGCCCATCCAGCGTCTGGAAGGCAAGCGCAAGCTCAGCCAGAACCGCAGCCCCGCGGATGCCGCCGGGGTTCGCAACGGGCTCGCCATGAGCCCCGACCTGCAGGACCAGGCACTCGCACGCCTGATGCCTGAACAATCGCCTCAGGAGTGAACATGAGCCAGCTCGAGATCCGCCTTGTCACCGCCGCCGACCATGCTGCCTGGCTACCGCTATGGCAGGCCTACCTGCGGTTCTACAACACCGAACTGCCAGACGCGGTGAGCCAGAGCACCTGGCAACGCTTGCTCGACGACCGTGAGCCCACCCATGGCGCGCTCGCCTGGGATGGCGACACGGCGATGGGCCTGGTGCATTTCATCTACCACCGTTCCAACTGGAGCATCGAGAACTCCTGCTATCTTCAGGATCTGCTGGTGGCAGAACACTGCCGAGGCAAGGGCGCAGGTCGCCAACTCATCGAATTCGTCTACACCACCGCCAAGGCCGACGGATGTTGCAAAGTGCACTGGCTGACCCACGAGACCAACGCGACCGCGATCCAGCTCTACGAGCGCATCGCCGAACGCCCTGGCTACATTCAATTTCGCAAAGCCCTTTAAGGAACGCCGCATGCCCACTTCGCTCGCTGATTGGAAAGGTGTCCCGGCGCCGTTTACGCGCTTGCTCGAAGGACGCTTCATCCGCCTGGAAAAACTCGACCCGGCGCGTCACGCCGACGGATTGTGGCAAGCCCTCGAAGGTCCCGGCGCCGATCCGAAACTCTGGGATTATCTGCCCTACGGCCCGTTCAAGGAGCGCAGCGGGTTCGATGCCTGGCTGAACAACCATGCGGTCAACGTCGATCCATATTTTTTCAGCGTGATCGACCGCGCCAGTGGCGACGTGCAAGGCATCCTCAGCCTGATGTCCATCGTGCCGGCCCAGGGCCGTATCGAGATTGGCCATGTCACCTTCGGCGCGCCGATGCAGCGCTCGCCGAAAAGTACCGAGGCGGTGTACCTTCTGGCGAAAGAGTGTTTCGCCCTGGGCTATCGACGCCTGGAATGGAAATGCAATAACGCCAACGCCCGTTCCCGGTATGCCGCCGAGCGGCTTGGGTTCACGTTTGAAGGCGTATTCCGCCAACATATGGTGGTCAAGGGGCAGAACCGCGACACCGCGTGGTATTCGATGCTGGACTCGGAATGGCCGGTGATCGGCGCAGCCTTCGAGCGCTGGTTGAGTGAGGAAAACCAGAGCGCGGATGGCCAGGTGCGCAGTCTCGCACAGTGCCGAGCCTGACCCTCAGGGCGAACCGCCCGGCGTCTGCGTGGCGAGGGCGCTTGCTTCCTCGCCACGGGGCTTGCAACCAGGTCAGCGCAGTTGCTGTGCCAACACCGCAATGTGCTCCGGCCCGATGCCGCAACAGCCGCCCAAGTGACTGGCCCCCCGCTTGCGCCAGTCCGCCGCCCACCGCAGATAGCCCGGCGGATCGAGGTCTTCGCGCAGCGGGTCCAACCCGTCATTGGCTGTCGCTTCCTTGGGCTGCGGTGGGAAGGCGTTGGCGTAGGCACCGATGTGGATTTTCACGCCCAGGCGCTCGAAGGTTTCGCGCGCCGCGTCGATCGCAGCGCCGATCACCTCGGGCTGGCTGCAATTGAACAGCAGCGTCTCGACCCCCAGCTCCGCCGCCACTGCCGCGGCGTCCGCCACCGGCTCGCCGGAGCGCAGGCGCGGCACTTCATCGGTGTCTTCGTCTTTCAAGGTAAACGACAGCCAGAACGGCTTGCCGTCCTTCGGCAGTCCGGCGTGAATGGCTCGCGCCTCGACGATCGAACTCTGGGTCTCGGCCAGCCACAGGTCGACATGGGGTGTCAGGCCCGCAACCAATGGCGCCAGCAGCTCGCTGGCGCGGGAGGCGTCGAACAGATCGGGACGGTAGGAACCGAACAGCGGAGGGAGCGATCCGGCCACCCGCACCGCTTTGCCTGAAGCCTGCACCGCCCGCCTGGCCAATTCCCCCGCCAATGTCGCCAACGCCTGGCCTTCCTCGGCAAAGCGCGCTTCGCCGATATGAAAGGGCACCACGGCGTAGCTGTTGCTGGTAATCACATCGGCGCCGCTGGCGATATAAGCCGCATGCACCGCCTCCACAGCCTGGGGCGCTTCGCTCAGGGCCAGGGCCGACCACTCGGGCTGTCGAAACGGCGCACCACGGCGTTGTAGCTCACGGCCCATGCCGCCGTCGAGAATAGTTGTCCTTGCTGCGGCCATATGCGATTCACTCATAAGCTTATGAAAAATACTCACTATCGGAGTCGTTCTTATAACTATTTAATGCGCACTCCTCCGCCAATCACAACCTATTTTTCAGCCTGGGATCTATCGTGAAATTACCTTTACCGCTTGCCCTGGGCTTGACGCTGCTGGCCGCTTCCTCATCGATCTTTGCCGGCACCACGCTGGATCGTATCGAGGAGAAAAAAGAACTGGTCGGCGTGTTGATGGAAAGCTACCCGCCCTTCTCTTTTCTCAATGACCAGAACCAGCTCGACGGTTTCGACGTGGACGTCGCCAAGGCCGTCGCGCAAAAGCTTGGGGTCAAGCTGCGCTTGGAAACGCCCTCGTGGGATGTGATCGCGGCCGGCCACTGGAGTGGCCGCTACGACATCTGCATCTGCTCGATGACACCGAGCAAGGCCCGCGCCGAAGTGTTCGACTTTCCGGTGCGGTACTACGCCTCGCCAGCGGTGATCGTGGTCAACGCCAAGGACGACAGCATCCATGGCGCCAAGGACCTGAGCGGCAAGAAAGTCGGCCTCACCAGCGCCTCCAGCTACGAAAGCTACCTGAACAAGAACCTGGTGATCGAAGGCGCCGAGGATACCCAGCTGAGCTACCCGTTCGAGGACGTGCAAATCGCGCCATACGATACCGACAACGTGGCGTTCCAGGACCTGGGCCTCGGCGCCGGGGTTCGGCTGGATGCGGTGCTGACCAACCTGGTGACCGCGCAGCCACGCCTGACCGAAGACAAGCGCTTCAAACTGGCGGGCGAGCCACTGTATTCAGAGCCCAATTCGGTTGCCATCGAGAAAGGCGACGCCGAGTGGAACAGCAAGGTGCGTGAAGTCTTTGCCCAACTGAAGCAGGACGGCACCCTGAGCAAGCTCTCGCAAAAATGGATCGGTGCCGACATCAGCCAATGAGTTCTTTTCCGCCCCCTATCCAGCCACCTCCACCGGTGGCTGAGTCGCGCCTGCAAAAAATCTTCGGTTTTCGCACACGGCTGTATCTGACCTGGGCCGCGATGCTGGTGCTGTTCGCCAGTTTCTTCCTGAGTTTCGACCTGAAGTTCTCGATCATCCTCGACAAACTGCCGAACCTGCTGGGCGTGCACCTGGCGCCCAACGGCTTTCTGCAGGGCGCGGTGCTGACACTGTTCCTGTGCCTGTGCTCCATCGTCGCCTCGTCACTGCTGGGTTTCATCACCGCGCTGGCGCGCTTGTCCAGCAGCGCGGTGGCGTTCGGCATCGCCAGCTTCTACGCGTCGTTCTTTCGTGGCACGCCGCTGTTGATCCAGATCCTGCTGATCTATCTGGGCCTGCCGCAACTGGGCGTGGTCCCGGGCGCCATCGCTGCGGGAATCATCGCCCTGTCACTCAACTACGGCGCCTACTTGAGCGAAATCTTCCGTGCCGGGATTCTCGGCGTGCCTCACGGCCAACGGGAAGCCTCCCTCGCCCTGGGCATGGGCGAAACCGTGATCTTCTGGCGCGTTACCCTGCCCCAGGCGATGCGTACCATCATCCCGCCGACCACCAACCAGTTCATCTCGATGCTCAAGGATTCTTCGCTGATCTCGGTGATGGGGGTCTGGGAGGTGATGTTTCTGGCGCAGTCCTATGGTCGTTCCAGCTATCGGTATATCGAGATGCTGACTACGGCGGCGGTTATTTACTGGCTGATGTCCATTGCGTTGGAGCTGATTCAGGCGCGGATGGAGCGGCATTATGGGAAGGCTTATCTGCATAATCGCTGAGGTGTTGTCGGCGGTTTGCAGGAGTGGTGCGTACTCTTAGGGGGTGGTGTACATATCCGTTGCTACGGTCACGGCTGCTTGGGGTTCCGCCCTTACGGCGGCTCACTTTTGGAAGAGCCGGGAGCCGGACCAGCCAAAAGTAAGCAAAAGCGCTTTGCCCCACCACTCGGCACCTCGCCTGGGCTCGGTGTGCCCTCACTCCGGCATTGCTCCGTGGGCCGCCGCGAAGGGCCATCCATGGCCCAGCGCGGCTAACCCGGCATCCATGCCGGGTTGCCCACTGCGCAATGCCTGCGTTCGGCCAGCGTGGTTAACGGGGCGCTGAGATCAAAATCAAAAGCAGAGCAAGAGCAAGAGCAAGAGCAAGAGCGGGGCGCATGCCAGCACTGCGTAACTGACCCACCACCTTCGCGAGCAGGCTCGCTCCCACACTGAACCTTCGACAGACCCAGACCTCACGGCATACAGGGATGCCTGTGGGAGCGAGCCTGCTCGCGAAGGGGCCCGCACATTCAACATCTTCACTGACTGACCCTGCGCCATCGCGAGCAGGCTCGCTCCCACAGGGGAACGCGAGCTTACCGAAGGCCCATAAGCGCTGTAGGGCAAAGCTGCGAACCCTGAAATCCAACCGGACGACGCGCTGATCGCAGCACGAACAGCCTACAGATTCCATCCGCCAAATCCTGTCTGCGGCGAGAACATGGCTGGCATCGCCATCCAGAGGGAATTTCTAAAGTGCGACCTCATTCATGAGAGATCGCATTCGATGCCTACCAAACATCTATTCCTGCCCCAACATCTCGCACTGGCGATTGCCTTGGCACTGGGTTGTGTCGAGTCTTCGATAGCTCAGTCAGTTGCCGGGGAAACCCGCCCCTTAGAAACAACAACCGAGATGCAGGCTCGTCTCAAGGCGTTCATGGCACCAACAGCGGATACGAAACGCGACAACGTGACGACCGTTCGCGAAGACGCCTTATTGAAGGACGACAGCAACGATCTGGTGATGGTCAGCAAGCAAGGCAGACTCTTCGGGCTCACCGACGGCGGCGGCGGAGCCAACGTCTTGCAGCTGGATACCCAGGGAAGCGAATTAGGCGAGATACGCAGTTTCCAGGACCTGTATTTGAAGCAAGGCGAGTGGTCGAACGGCGGTCGTATCGACGCAAACAGCCTGGTCGACTCGAAGGCCAAACTGCTGAACAGCGGCCACATCAACGGCGCGGTGCACGTTCTTGGCGAACTCACCAACCAAGGCACGGTCACCGGGCCTGTCTTCGTGGGAAAAAAGGCCCGCTTCAGCGGCAGCGGGACGGTCGATGCGCTGGACGTGGCGGGCACCCTGGAAGTCGGCCCCGCAGCGGGCGCCCCTTCGGTGACGAATGACCTGAAGCTTTCCAAGAGCGCGACGCTGGTTTACGCAATCGACGCCGAGAAAGGCAGCAGCACAATCAAGGTTGGCGGCACCGCTACGTTGGGCAATGCGACTCTGAAGATCCCCTCCGTACCGGGTGAGTTCGTCGACACAAACAGACGCATCGTGATCGAGGCGCAGAAGATTGAAGGGACATTCGGCAAGGTCGTCGATGAACTCGCCTTTTTGACGGCTACACCTGACTACACGCTGGAAAACCAGGTAGGGCTTACCTTCAAGCGCAACGGTGTCCCACTGGGAGAGGCAGCTTCCTCCGCCAACGCGCTCGAATTCGTGGACGCCATTCAACAGCAGCCGGTCAGCCCTGCGCAGCCCGAACCCGGCATCGCGGCACCGGTTGCGCACTCGCCTGCCGTCGAGCCGCAACCCAGTCATCCAACGTCAGAGCCCGCCGCACCACCCGCGGTTGTAAGCGCCGAGGCCAAGCCCGCAGCCAAGCCAGAACTGGTCAAACCTGCCCCCAAACCCAACACTGCCATCAACGCCCTGCTTGGCACCAACATGGCCACCGCCGCTGTCGCCATCGACCAACTGAGCGGCCATGACACGGCAAACCTTGGCAACGCCACCCTGAGCAGCGTCGCGCCAATCAGCAGCGGTATGCTCGCGGCCATGGGCCGGCGAAACCCGGCGAGTGGGCACGGCAACGGCCAGGTCTGGGTCCAGGCCATCGGCAACAGTGGCAGCCTCGCCAAGCAACCGGGCGGCGTTGCCATGAAGCATTCGACACAGGGGGTGATGCTGGGAACCGACTGGGCTGTCAGCCCCGATTGGCGGCTGGGCCTTATCGGCAGCACAACCCGGACGCGGCTCGACGGCGATCAGTTCGACGGAGCTCTCGACAGTTGGCTGGTGGGCGCGTATGCCTTGCGCCAGGACGGGCCGCTGGCGCTGCGCCTGGGCGTTGTCCATGGCAATCATGACGGCAGTACCAAGCGCCACGTTGCCTTCAATAGGTTCAGGGATCGTCTGAAAGGTCGCTACGATGCGACGACGCAGCAGGTCTTCGGGCAACTTGGCTACCAGCTGGATATCGGCCATTTCGAACTCGAGCCCTATGCCCAAGTGGGCTACCAACGTTATCAACGTGACGGCTTCACGGAGAAAGGCGGCGATGCGGCATTGCAGTACAACGGCCAGGCCCAGGAACACTTCAGCAGCGACCTGGGCCTGCGCCTCGCCCGTCCCCTCCTGCTTGATCGCGGCATGCGCGTGACGCCGCGTCTGGACATCGGCTGGAAGCACTTGTATGGGGACGTCCAGGGTAGCTCCCATCAGCGCCTGGTCAGGGGAAGCAGCACTTATCACATCAAAGGTGGCGAACTGGACCGCGACAGCCTGCTTCTGCAGGCAGGGCTGGACCTGGCGATTTCGCCACGTCATACGCTGGGGTTGAGCTACAGCGGCGAAACAGGGCAGGACAACCGCAACGGTGCGCTGGCGGGACAGTGGCGGATGACGTTCTGACGGGCAAAAAAAGGGGAGCACCTGCTCCCCCGAGGTAAAACGTTGCATCGAGGCTGTTTGGATCAGCCTTCGATTTCGACCAGGATCTCGCCCGGATTGACCCGGTCGCCCTTGGCGACATGAATGGCCGTGACCTTGCCCGGGATGGCCGCCTGGACTTCGGTCTCCATTTTCATGGCTTCGGTAATCAACACGGCTTGGCCGGCTTTCACCACATCGCCCTCCTTGACCAGCACATCGACGATGTTGCCCGGCATGGTGGTGCTGACGTGGCCTGGCGCAGTGGCTTGCTTGCGCTTGCTGCTGCCGCCGCCGACAAATTCGTTGAGCGGTTCGAACACGACCTCTTCCGGCATGCCGTCGATGGACAGATAGAAATGACGCTTGCCCTCGGCCTTGACGCCCACGCCGGTAATGTCGACGCGGTAGGTTTCGCCGTGGACATCAATGACGAACTCGGTCGGCACACCCTCGCCGCCCGCAGAGCTCACACTGCCCGCTTCGGGGATAGGCAACAGCACTTCCGGGGTCAAGGTGCCGGCTTCGCGCTCCTCGAGAAACTTGCGACCGATGTCCGGGAACATCGCATAGGTCAGCACGTCTTCCTCGGATTTGGCCAAGGCGCCGATTTCGCCACGCAGCCGGGTCATCTCCGGCTTGAGCAGGTCGGCGGGACGGACGTCAATCACGTCTTCACTGCCGATGGCCTGGCGGCGCAGCTTCTCGTTCACCGCACCTGGCGCCTTGCCGTAGCCGCCCTGCAGATAGAGCTTCACCTCGTTGGTGATGGTCTTGTAGCGCTCACCGGCCAACACGTTGAAGAATGCCTGGGTGCCGACGATCTGCGAGGTCGGGGTTACCAGCGGCGGGAAGCCGAGGTCTTCGCGCACCCGCGGGATTTCCGCCAGTACTTCGTTCATGCGGTTCAGTGCGCCCTGCTCTTTCAACTGGTTGGCCAGGTTGGAAATCATTCCGCCTGGTACCTGGTTGACCTGGACGCGGGTATCCACCGCGGTGAATTCGCTTTCGAACTGGTGGTACTTCTTGCGCACGGCGTAGAAATACAGACCGATTTCCTGCAGCAGTTCCAGGTCCAGGCCGGTGTCGAACTCGCTGCCCTTGAGGGCGGCTACCATCGATTCGGTACCCGGATGGCTGGTACCCCAGGCGAAGCTGGAGATCGCCGTGTCGATATGGTCGGCGCCGTTCTCGACAGCCTTGAGCTGGCACATCGCGGCGAGGCCGGCGGTGTCATGGGAGTGGATGAATACCGGCAAGGATTGCTCGGCCTTCAGCGCCTTGACCAGTTCGCCAGTGGCATAAGGAGTCAGCAGGCCGGCCATGTCCTTGATCGCCACCGAGTCGCACCCCATTGCCTCCATCTGCTTGGCCTGCGCCACGAAGGCTTCGATGGTGTGCACCGGGCTGGTGGTGTAGGCGATAGTGCCTTGGGCATGCTTGCCGGCAGCCTTCACTGCTTCGATGGCGACGCGCAGGTTACGCACGTCGTTCATCGCATCGAAAATACGGAACACATCAATACCGTTGACCGCGGCCTTGGCGACAAACGCCTTGACCACATCATCGCTGTAATGGCGATAGCCGAGCAGGTTCTGGCCGCGCAGCAGCATCTGCAAGCGCGTGTTGGGCAGCGCTGCGCGCAGTTGGCGCAGACGCTCCCACGGATCTTCTTTCAGGAAGCGCACGCAGGCGTCGAAGGTGGCGCCGCCCCAGACTTCCAGCGACCAGTAGCCGACTTTGTCGAGCTTGTCGCAGATCGGCAGCATGTCTTCGGTACGCATGCGGGTGGCGAGCAGCGATTGGTGGGCGTCGCGCAGGATTGTGTCGGTAACGTGGATCTTCTTGGACATTGTCATGATTCCTTACAGGCCTGCGTGGGCGGCGATGGCGGCGGCGATGGCCAGGGCCAGCTCTTCGGGTTTGCGCTTGATCGAGTAATTGGTCAGTTCGGGATGGCTTTCAACAAAGCTGGTGTTGAACTGGCCGCTGCGGAATTCCGGATTGCGCAGGATCTCCTGGTAATACGCGGCGGTGGTCTTGACCCCCTGCAGGCGCATGTCATCCAGGGCTCGCAGGCCACGGTCCATCGCTTCTTCCCAGGTCAGCGCCCAGACCACCAGTTTCAGGCACATCGAATCGTAGAACGGCGGAATGGTGTAGCCGGTATAGATTGCTGTGTCGGTGCGCACCCCCGGGCCACCCGGTGCGTAATAGCGGGTGATCTTGCCGAAGCTGGGCAGGAAGTTGTTTTTCGGGTCTTCGGCGTTGATGCGGAACTGCAACGCAAAGCCCCGGTGCTGGATGTCTTCCTGCTTGACCGACAATGGCAGCCCGGAGGCGATGCGGATCTGCTCGCGAACGATGTCGATACCGGTGATTTCTTCGGTGATGGTGTGTTCCACCTGCACCCGGGTGTTCATCTCCATGAAGTACACCTCGCCCTCGGCGAGCAGGAACTCCACGGTGCCGGCATTTTCGTAGCCCACGGCCTTGGCGGCGCGCACCGAGAGGTCGCCGATGTAGGCGCGCTGTTCAGGCGTCAGTTGCGGACTCGGGGCGATTTCGATCAGCTTCTGGTTACGGCGCTGGATCGAGCAATCCCGTTCGAACAGATGCACCACGTTGCCGAAACTGTCACCGAGAATCTGCGCTTCAATGTGCTTGGGATTGACGATGCATTTTTCCAGGAACACTTCCGCCGAACCGAACGCCTTGGTGGCTTCGGAGATGACTCGCGGGAAGGCCTGCTCGAGCTCTTCGCGACTGTTGCAGCGACGGATACCACGGCCACCACCGCCGGACGTGGCCTTGAGCATCACCGGGTAACCGATCCGATCACCTTCGGTCAGAGCCTCTTCGATACCCGCCACGTTGCCTTCGGTACCTGGGGTCACTGGCACACCGGCCTTGATCATGCTGCGGCGCGCTTCGGTCTTGTCGCCCATGCGGCGAATGACTTCCGCCGACGGGCCAATGAATTTGATCCCGCGCTCGGCGCAGATGTCCGCCAGTTCGGCGTTTTCCGAGAGGAAGCCGTAGCCGGGGTGCAACGCGTCGCAGCCGGTTTCCACCGCCAGGTTCACCAGTTTGCGCGGATTGAGGTAGCCGGCCAGCGGATCGGCGCCGATGCTGTGGGCCTCGTCCGCACGCTTGACATGCAAGGCATGGCGGTCGGCGTCGGAATAGACCGCGACCGAGCGAATGCCCATTTCGGCGCAGGCGCGCACGATTCGGACGGCAATCTCACCGCGGTTGGCGATCAGGATCTTTGTTATCAATTGGAGGTTCCCTTGAGCCGGTGATACCCACGGCCTGAGGTCCAGGCCGATGCGTGACCAGATGTAACAATTGGTCGCCGCTCCACACTAGTCCCGGTCGTTGATTAACAAAAATGAATATTTGTTGGGTCGTGCATAAGCAAAGACTTATAGTCGTCCTGCCCGCCCCCGCCCCGAGAGCCAGATATATGCGTAAGTCATTGATGCGTATGACGTTGCGTCAGTTGCAGATTTTCAATGAGGTGTGCGACCTAAGGTCATACAGCCGCGCGGCTGATGAAATGTCTCTCACACAACCGGCCGTTAGCCTACAGATTCGATCCCTTGAAGAGCTGATTGGCCAGCCGCTGTTTGAGTACGTCGGAAAAAAACTCTACATGACCGAAGCGGCCGAAGCCCTGCAACGCGCCAGTCGGGATATCTTCGGGCGGCTGGAGAACCTCGACATGCAGCTTTCGGACATGCAGGGTTCGCTGCAGGGGCAATTGAAGCTGGCGGTAGAGTCCAGTGCCAAATATTTCGTCCCGCATCTGTTCGCCGCGTTCAAGCGCCAACATCCCGAGGTCAATCTGAACCTCACCGTGGTCAATCGCGGCCAGGTGATCCGGCGCCTCTCGGACAACCGTGACGATCTGGTGATCATGTCGATGGTGCCCCAGGACATGGGCCTGGAATTCCTGCCATTTCTCAACAACCCGATCGTTGCCGTGGCGCCACCCGACCATCCGCTTTGCCACATCGGCCCGCTGCGCCTGCAGGACCTGGAACCTTATACGCTGCTGTTGCGCGAGCCCGGTTCGGGCACGCGGCTGGCGTGCGAGGAGTATTTCAAGGAGAAGCGGGTGCATTTCACCCAGACGCTGGAAGTGGCGTCGGCGGAGGCCCAGCGCGAGTGCGTGGTGGCCGGGCTGGGCGTGGCACTGTTGACGCGCCACGCCGTAAGCCGCGAGCTAAGCTCCGGCGCACTCATCGAGTTGCCGGTTGAGGAGTTGCCGCTGTACCGCAGCTGGTGCCTGGTGCAGGCCAGGGCAAAGCGTCTGTCACCGGTGGCTCATGCCTTCCTGGCATTCGTGCGCGGCGAGCGCGCCCAGATTATCGGCCTGGTTGAGCGTTTCGACGGGAAGCCGCCGGCGCTGCCTGCCAGTAATTGAACTCTACGGCGTCAGGAAATTCGCTGATTTCTGCCAGAAGCTGCCGTTGCTCATAGCGATCTTCGATTGCACGGCGGAACGCCATGCGGCGTTGGTCTTCCTGTTGGCGACGGGTTTTGGCGGCGCTGCGGTCTTCGTAGGACTGGGTCATGTCGAGACTCCCAAGACGTATACGGGAGTTTCAAGATGACGGCGCGGGATGACGATTTGGCGGCGCGAGCGTTACAGAACGATGAATTCGCAGGGGTGCTCCCCTGCCACAGAAACCCCTCAACCCCAGGAACAGCGCTCAGTCATCCAGCGCCTTCACCGACTTGGGCGACAACCGCAAGCTGCGAAGGCTGCGCTTCACACTCTTGAGGTGATTGACCAGGCTCGGGCCGCGCGCCATGGCAACGCCCATGGCCAACACATCAATGACCACCAGATGCGCGATGCGCGAGGTCAATGGCGTGTAGATTTCCGTGTCTTCATGCACGTCGATCGCCAGGTTCACCGTCGACAATTCAGCCAATGGCGTCTGGCTCGGGCACAAGGTGATCAGCGAGGCACCGCTTTCACGTACCAGGTTCGCAGTGATCAACAAGTCCTTGGAGCGACCCGACTGGGAAATACAGATCGCCACGTCGGTAGGCTTCAACGTCACCGCCGACATTGCCTGCATATGTGGATCGGAATAGGCCGCCGCCGTGAGCAACAGACGGAAGAACTTGTGCTGGGCATCGGCGGCGACCGCGCCAGAAGCACCAAAACCATAGAACTCGACACGTTGGGCCTGGGACATCGCCGTAACCGCTTTCTGCAACGCCACCGGATCGAGCTTCTCGCGAACTTCCATCAGGGTGTGCAGGGTCGTGTCGAAGATTTTCAAGCTGTAATCGGCGACCGAATCGTCTTCATGAATCGCGAATTGGCCAAAACTCGCACCCGCCGCCAGGCTTTGCGCCAATTTGAGTTTCAGGTCCTGGAAACCCGAACAACCAATCGCGCGGCAAAAGCGCACGATGGTCGGCTCGCTGATGCCGACGCTATGGGCCAGATCGGCCATGGAACTGTGCATCACAGCCGCAGGATCAAGCAGTACATGATCGGCGACCTTCAGTTCCGACTTGCGTAGCAGATGGCGCGACTGGGCGATGTGTTGCAACAGGTTCAAAGGACTGGACTCTTGTTATGGGGCGGGTGCCGGGATGTAGCAAGCTTGTAGTTATACTACAGGAATTGGCTTTCTGCCCGCCCAATACGTAACTGAATTGGCCTTGTTCCCCCTTGTTTTGGCGGGGGACGCTTCGTGTAGCCGTTACGAAGGCTAGCCATCGCAGGACCTCGGGCCCTTTGCTACAAAGCAGGCTTATTCTGCTCGAGCATCAGACGGGCCAGGCCTTCGGCTCCCACCGGTCGGCTGATGAGATAGCCTTGAACCTCGTCGCATTGCTCGTTTTTCAGGAAATCCAGCTGCTCCTGCCGCTCGACACCTTCGGCCACTACCTTGAGCGACAGCCCATGAGCCATGGCGATGATTGCCCGGGTAATGGCTGCGTCCTCCCCGCCCTCCGCCAGGCCACGAACAAATGCCTGGTCGATCTTCACGTAATCCACCGGAATACGCTTGAGATAGCTCAGCGAAGAATAGCCGGTGCCAAAGTCATCGATCGCCAGCTTGACCCCAAGATCACGCAGTTGCTGGAACGTAGCGATGATGTGTTCGACGCTGTCGAGCAACTGGCTCTCGGTCAGCTCCAGCTCCAAGTATTGTGGGGCCAGGCCGGTCTCCTCCAGCACCTGACGCACGAGACTGACCAGTTTGCCCTGGCGCAACTGATGCACCGAGAGATTGACTGACACCCTGATAGGCGCAAGCCCCTGGCGCTGCCATTCGCACGCCTGCCAGCAGGCCTGGCGGAGCACGAATTCGCCAATGGGTCCGATCAGCCCGGTCTCCTCGGCCAAGCCGATGAAGTCAGCGGGTGGAATCTGGCCCATGGTCGGATGGTCCCAGCGCACCAGCGCCTCGGCTGCGTTCAGGCGGCCGGTCGCCAGGCACAGTTTGGGCTGGTAGAAAACGCTCAGTTGCTGTTCCTCAAGCGCCTTGCGCAATTGGTTCTCCAATTGCAGACGTTCCAGCGTGCTGGCCTGAAGGCTGTCGGTATAAAACTGGAAGCTATTGCCGCCCAGGTGCTTGGCGTGTTGCATCGCCATGTTCGCCTGGCTGACCAACGTGGAGATTTCCCGAGCGTTGTCGGGCAACAGGCTGATGCCGATCGAAGCGCTGACCACCAGCTCATGTCCCTCGATCGTCAGCGGCAGCCGCAGCTTGGCTGATAGCCGGGTCGCTACCCTCGCCAGGCTGGAAAGGTTGCCATAGGCGTCGAACAACACGGCGAACTCATCTCCGGACAGCCTGGCAATGGTGTCGGCTTCCGGCAACGCATTGATCAGGCGGCGAGCCATTTTCTGCAGCAACTGATCGGCGATGTCGTGGCCGAGGCTGTCGTTGAGCAACTTGAAGCGATCGAGGTTGATGTGCAGCAGTGCCAGGCTGCGGTGCCCGCCCTGGCGAACCCGTTGATGGGCCTCGTGCAGGCGCTCGCGGAACAGCGAACGGTTGGCCAATCCGGTCAGTTCGTCGTAATGAGTGAGGTAGCGCATCCGCTCCTCGGATTCGCGGCGGGCCGAGAGATCGGCGAAGAAGCCCACTACATGGCTGACTTTCCCTCGCAGATCACGCACCACATTCAACTGCAACCACTGCGGGTAGAGTTCACCGTTGGCCCGCGCTTCCACCAGCTCGCCTTGCCAGGTGCCATGCTGCTTGAGGGCCTGGCGAATGATCGGATAGTGCCGGCGTGCATCGCGACTGCAGGGCAGGTCGACCACGCTGCGCCCCAGCATGTCGGCGATATCGAAGCCGGTAACCCGCGCGAACGCCTGGTTGGCGGCCAGCAACGCGTAGTTGGGGTCGAAAATCACAATGCCTTCGCTGGCCGCTTCAAAGACCGTGGCCGCCAGTTGTCGCTGTTGTTCAAGCTCTTTGCTGGCACTGATGTCTCGCCGGGTGCCGACCATGCGCAACACCCGACCCGTGGCGCTGCGTTCCACTGCCCGGCCACGGTCTTCGATCCAGACCCAATGGCCATCGCCATGACGGACGCGGTATTCGATCTGGTAATCCTCGCTGCGGCCTTTCAGGTGCTCGACCAGGGCACGCTTGAGCGCCGGAAGATCCTGTGGATGCAGGCGCGGGGTGAGATGACTGAGCATGGCCGTTATGTACTCGGGTTCCAGGCCAAACAGCTCCTTGAGTTGGGTGTGATGGACTTCATCAGTCTGCAGGTTCCAGTCCCACAACCCCAGCTCACTGGCCTTGAGCGCCAGTGCCAGGCGTGCTTCGCTTTTACTCAGCGCCTGGCTGGCCGCCTCCAGTTCAAGGCTGCGCTGTGCGACCCGCGCCTCCAGGCCAACCTGCGCCGTACGCAGCTGGGCTTCGGCAGAACGGCGTTGTTCGACCTCCCGGGCCAATGCCTCGTTAAGCTGGGCGCCACGGGCTTGTGCTTGCTGCAGATGCTCGATCAGTGCCTGGTTCTGGAACCGACGCAGCATGCCGTTCTGTATCAGCCGATTGACCTGCCAGGCCACCACACTCAGCGAAACCAGCACCACCAGCCCAAGCCAGCCCCAGCCACGCTGCTGCTCGTCGCCGCCCCAGAAAAGATAACCGATGGCCGGCAACAGGCAGGGCAAGGTAAAGGACAGGAACGCCGCAAGGCTCACGGCATAGGCGACACTCGCCGACAGCGTGGCCGCGCCGATCAGGCCGAATACCCAGGCCTGTTGCTGGAAGCTGTCCGCCGGGACCAGGGCGATACCGGCACCGGCCAACGTCAGGCCGGTCATGGCCGAGCCCAGCAGGAACATGCGCAACCAGATCGGGTGGGCCTGGCGGCTTGGTATCGCCGAATCGAACGCGGCCACCTGAATCACCCGCAACGCCACCAGCGACAGCAGCCAGACCAACCAGACGCTGACCAGGAAGTAGCGCGACGGCGTCCATAAGAGCGCCGCGCACACCAGCCCGTTGAGCAGCATGAACAGCGTGGGCAGCAGCGAACCCTGATATAACAGCCTGGTGCGTTCGACGGCCATTTCCGTGGCGTACTGCTTGCAGATGAGGCGCGGCTCCACGCAGGGCCCCGCCAGATCGGAACTGGAGGTCATAGGCGATGTTCTTGTTCTTATTCAGGGGCGCGTGCTGCACCCGAAACGAGCACCGAGCATACACAAGCCAAAGGCCATCCCACACTGCTCCTGCTCATAAAAACAGCGAAAAAGTCGCGATTCCATTGGGTAATAACCTTGGAAAGCGAGCCCCGCCCGTGCTTGTAGCCGCTGACCAACCGGTCATCACCCAGGAGGCTTTTTATCGGCTGATGCAAAGCTCGGTTTGCCCGGGGTGACGCCGCACCCTAGAATGCCTCGATGCGCGATGATCTCTCCCTTCTGCTGAATTCCCTGAACGACGCCCAACGCCAGGCAGTTGCTGCCTCCGTCGGTCGTCAATTGGTCCTGGCCGGTGCCGGCTCCGGCAAGACCCGAGTGCTGGTGCACCGTATCGCCTGGTTGATCCAGGTCGAGAACGCCTCGCCCCATTCGATCCTGTCGGTGACCTTCACCAACAAGGCCGCTGCCGAGATGCGCCATCGCATCGAGCAGTTGATGGGCCTCAACCCGGCCGGCATGTGGGTCGGCACGTTCCACGGCCTGGCGCACCGCCTGTTGCGGGCCCATTGGCAGGAGGCCGGCCTGAGCCAGACCTTCCAGATCCTCGACAGCGATGACCAGCAGCGTCTGGTCAAGCGGGTCATCCGTGAACTGGGCCTGGACGAACAGCGCTGGCCCGCCCGTCAGGCCCAATGGTTCATCAACGGCCAGAAAGACGAAGGCTTGCGCCCGCAGCACATCCAGGCCAGTGGTGACCTGTTCCTGGCGACCATGCGCAGCATCTACGAAGCCTATGAAGCGGCATGCCAACGCGCCGGAGTCATCGACTTTTCCGAGCTACTGCTGCGAGCCTTGGACCTGTGGCGCGACCACCCGGGCCTGCTGGCGCATTATCAGAAACGCTTCCGGCATGTGCTGGTGGACGAATTCCAGGACACCAACGCTGTTCAGTACGCCTGGTTGCGCCTGCTGGCCAAGGGTGGCGACAGCCTGATGGTGGTAGGTGACGACGACCAGTCGATCTACGGCTGGCGCGGCGCCAAGATCGAAAACATTCATCAGTACTCGGCGGATTTCCCCGACGCCGAGGTCATCCGCCTGGAGCAGAACTACCGCTCCACCGCCGGTATCCTCAAGGCCGCCAACGCGTTGATCGCAAATAATACCGGGCGCCTGGGCAAGGAATTGTGGACCGACGGCGGCGAAGGCGAGGCGATCAATCTGTACGCCGCTTTCAATGAACACGATGAGGCCCGCTATGTAGTGGAGACCATCGAGAGCGCGTTGAAAACCGGCCTGGCTCGCAGCGATATCGCCATTCTCTATCGCTCCAACGCCCAATCGCGGGTGTTGGAAGAAGCCCTGCTGCGCGAACGGATCCCTTACCGAATCTATGGCGGCCAACGCTTCTTCGAGCGCGCGGAAATCAAGAACGCCATGGCCTACCTTCGCCTGATCGAAGGACGCGGCAACGACGCGGCCCTGGAGCGGGTGATCAACGTGCCGACCCGGGGCATCGGCGAGAAAACCGTCGAGGCGATTCGCGACCATGCGCGCCATAGCCACGTGTCAATGTGGGAGGCCATGCGCCAACTGGTCGACAACAAAGGCGTTACCGGCCGCGCCGCCGGTGCGCTGAAAGCGTTCATGGACCTGATCGAAGACCTCGCCGCCAAATGCGCCGAGATGCCGCTGCACCTGATGACCCAGACCGTCATCGAGCAGTCCGGCCTGATCGCCTACCACGAGGCGGAAAAAGGCGAGAAAGGCCAGGCGCGAGTAGAAAACCTCGAGGAACTGGTCAGCGCCGCGCGCAACTTCGAAAACACCGAAGAAGACCAAGACCTGTCCCCGTTGTCGGCTTTCCTCGGTCATGCCTCCCTGGAAGCCGGCGATACCCAGGCCGACGAGCATGAAGACAGCATTCAACTGATGACGCTGCACAGCGCCAAGGGTCTGGAGTTTCCGTATGTGTTTCTGGTGGGTATGGAGGAAGGCCTGTTCCCCCACAAGATGAGCCTGGAGGAGCCGGGACGCCTCGAAGAGGAACGTCGCCTGGCCTACGTCGGCATCACCCGCGCGATGCAGAACCTGGTGCTGACCTACGCTGAAACCCGTCGCCTGTATGGCAGCGAGACCTACAACAAAGTGTCACGCTTCGTACGCGAAGTGCCGAAAGGTCTTATCCAGGAAGTACGCCTGTCCAACAGCGTCAGCCGACCGTTTGGCGGCAACCAGCAAGGCAGCAGCAGCCTGTTTGGCGGTAGCGACATTCCAGAAACCGGCTTCAGCCTCGGCCAGGCTGTGCGGCATTCGGTGTTTGGCGACGGCGTGATCCTCAATTTCGAAGGCGCCGGTGCCCAGGCCCGGGTCCAGGTGAACTTCAGCGAAGGCAGCAAATGGCTGATGCTGGGGTATGCCAAGCTGGAAGCTATCTAAAGATTTGCATAGAAACCTGTGGGAGCGAGCTTGCTCGCGATGGCAATCGATCAGTCACTATTGATGCTGACTGACAAACCGCTATCGCGAGCAAGCTCGCTCCCACATTTATTTTGGTAACCCCAAACATTTCCGATAGAACTTGTCCCCCTTTCCTACAGCCCAAAGCGAACAAGCCTTCTTGCGCATCTGAAGCTGAACCTCAGCTGTCACGCAAAAGCCCGAAACACTCTGCCGCTAGCCAGCAACAGTTCACCTGTGCAACATGGCGCGCGTGCTATCCACAAATGGGAATGCCTTAATATGAAACGTTTTCTTAGCATCGCCATGGCGTTGTGCATCGGCCTGACGATGGCCATCGACGCCAATGCCGCCAAGCGTTTTGGCGGTGGTAAAAGTTCGGGCGCCGCCCCGACTCACCAGACCAGCCAGATGGCGCCGTCCTCTGCCGCCGGTTCAACCGCTGCCACCGCAGGCGCTGCCGGTGCGGCTGGCGCTGCCACCAAGGCCAGCGGTGCTTCGCGCTGGCTCGGCCCACTGGCCGGCATCGCCGCCGGTGGCCTGCTCGCCTCCATGTTCATGGGCGACGGCTTCCAGGGCATGCAGATCTTCGACATCCTGATCATGGCGGTCATCGCCTTCCTGGTCTTCCGCTTTATTGCCGCCCGTCGTCGCAAGCAGCAGGAGCAACTCGCTCCGGCCGGTCACGCGCCAATGCAACGTGAAGTGTTCAACCAGCAGCCTGCCAGCGGCTCGATCTTCGGTGGCTCAGCCGCTCCAGTGGCCGCCCGCCCGGTGATCAACGCACCCGCCTGGTTCAACGAACAGCGCTTCATCGAAGCCGCTCGCAGCCACTTCATGTCCTTGCAGCAGCATTGGGACTCGAACGAAATGGACAAGATCGCCGAGTTCGTAACCCCGCAATTGCTGGAGTTCCTCAAGCGTGAACGTGCCGAACTGGGCGACGGCTACCAGTCCACCTACATCGACAACCTGCAGGTGCAGCTGGACGGCGTCGACGATCGGGCAGACAAGACCATCGCCACCCTGACCTTTGTCGGCGTGTCGAAGGACTCTCGCTTCGACCAGGGCGAAGCGTTCAGCGAAAGCTGGAACATGGAA
Source organism: Pseudomonas sp. Z1-29 (assembly GCF_051131995.1). Lineage (NCBI taxonomy): Bacteria > Pseudomonadati > Pseudomonadota > Gammaproteobacteria > Pseudomonadales > Pseudomonadaceae > Pseudomonas > Pseudomonas sp. Z1-29. Next base: position 6,011,015 of record NZ_CP071645.1, read on the forward strand.
CGTGCCCAAGGCGAGAACCAGCCTTGGCTGGTTGCAGGTATCCGCCAGAACGGTTGAACCTTTGCGCGTTTCGCATGTTGAAATAAAAACCCCGGCCTTGGCCGGGGTTTTCTATTTCACGGTTGCATCTATAGCGAGCTACTGTATAAACCGCCCCATATGAAACCGCGCCATTGAGAAAGAGGATCCCCGGACGTGGAAGAAATCATCGAACAACTGCGTGAAGCCAACGAACCTGTACCGGTTCCACTGGAGTTGCCTGACGAAGACTTGCTGGTAGAGATCGAGGAGCAACTGTTCATCGATATCCCGTTCGTCTTCAGGGAGTTTTTGCTGACTGTCAGCGACGTAGTCTATGGCAGCCTGGAGCCGGTGACCGTTACCGATCCGCAATCCCATACCTACTTGCCCGACGTGGCAGCCAATGCCTGGGATGCGGGTGTCGATCGCAGCCTGATCCCGATCTGCCAGGACGGCGACGATTATTATTGCGTCGAAGAAGACGGCACGGTGGTGCTGTGGCAGGCCGAGGAAGAGCTGATTGCCGAGGAAACCTGGGAATCGGTCTGGCACTGGGCACGGGATGTCTGGCTGGAAAGCTGACGCGCCCATGCCTGGCGTCGGTCAATGCCCGGACGACTCCTTGTGATTGTCCAGCGTATCGAGCAAGGCCACCTGCATCCGCGTATGCAGGCGGACGAACCAGCGCCAGAGCAGCGCCGCCACCGCAGTCGCCACCACGGCAATCAATACCAGCAACTTGTTGGTCGGCAAGATACTGGCCGACAAGGCTGCCAGCAGCAGGAAAATCACCAGCAGCGACAGGATCGGGATCACTTCGGCGATGACCCGACGCACGCGCTGCGTGTGGCGGCCAGCCATCTCCGGCGTGACACCCAACTCCGCCAGCAGCATCGAAAGCGCCTTGAGCTTGCGGTACGCAGCGATCAGGAACGGTAGCGACAACAGCAGCGCCCCACCCCAGATCAATGCTTTTTGCCAGCTCGGATCGCTGATCCAGGCTTGCAGGTAAACCGACATCCGCTCGGCGAAATAGCCGCCCGAAACAAAAATCGCGATGACCAATGCCAGGTTGATGCCGACCTGCAGCAGGATTCGCCTGATCATGGCGGCCACCAGGGCGCTCTCGCCCTGTGGCTGAATACTGCGCAACCATTCGCCATACATGCCCAGCACGCGCGTCAGCCGTTGCGGCATTGCCGAAGCCAGCCTGACTGACAGCGGATCCGCGGCCCGGATCAAGTAAGGCGTCAGCAGCGTGGTCAGTACCGACACAGCCACCGCCACCGGATAAAGAAAATCGCTGGTGACCTGCAAGGTCATGCCCAGCGAAGCGATGATGAACGAAAATTCGCCGATCTGTGAAAGTCCCATCCCGACTCGCAGGGAGGTGCGTCCGTCATTGCCAGCGATAAAGGCGCCAAGACCACAGGAGAGTATCTTGCCCAGCACGACTGCGCAGGTGATCACGGCAATCGGCCAGGCGTATTGAAGCAAGATCGCCGGATCGAGCATGAGCCCGATCGCCACGAAAAATATCGCGCTGAACAAGTCGCGCACCGGCTCTACCAAACGTTCGATTTTCAGCAACTGCCGGGACTCGGCCATGATCGCACCGATCAGGAATGCCCCCAGCACCATGCTGTATTCAAGCTTCACCACCAGCAGGCAGAAGCCGAAGCAAAGTCCCAACACCGTGATCAGCAGCATCTCGTTACTGTCGAATTTCGCCACGTACGCCAGCAATCTGGGCACCAACAGGATACCGATGACCAACGCCACGATCATGAACAACGATAACTTGCCGACCGTGGAGAACACCTCGCCGGAACTCACCGTGCCGCTGACGGCGATGCTCGAGAGCAAGGCGATGATGCCGATGCCGAGGATATCTTCGACGATGAGTACCCCGAAAATCAGCTGCGCAAAGCGCTCGTTTTTCATTTTCAGGTCATTGAGCGCCTTGACGATGATCGTGGTCGAGGAGATGGCCAGGATCGCGCCGAGAAACAGCGAGTCCATGGTATTCCAGTCGAACCAGCGGCCGATTTCATAGCCGATCCAGATCATCAGGACAATTTCGAGGAATGCTGCGATGAACGCCGTGGCGCCAACCTTGAACAGTTTGCGCAGGCTGAATTCCAGCCCAAGGCAGAACATGAGGAAGATCACCCCGAGCTCGGCCAGGGTCTTGATGGTTTCTTCGTCGTGGATGAAGCCGAACGGTGGCGTATGCGGGCCAATGATGAAGCCAGCGACGATATAGCCCAGCACTACCGGCTGCTTGAAACGATGAAAGAGTACCGTTACCAGCCCCGCCACCAGCATGATGATCGCCAGGTCCTGAATGAAGCTGATGGCATGCATAGTGAGGGCTCCTTGTGTGAATTACCTCGACGCGGAGTCGGGCGGTTCCGGTCCTTTTGTAGGAAATGCCTAAGTTGACGGGCTTTGCAGGTTAACACCGCGACTTCCTGCAAAAAGACGGTGCAATATATGGAAACAGATCCACCCAAGCGTGACGGCAAGCAACGGCGCAGCGTCCCGATATGGGTGGCTGGAAAACGAGTGGCCACAACCCAACGCCCGCAGAGGCGCCTCCCCGAAATTGCTGCCTTGAACCGTGAGAACGTTATGGAACCCGGAAACGCCCAGCTGTCGATGACGGTGTTGATGACCCCCGATATGGCCAACTTCTCTGGCAATGTCCATGGCGGCACCTTGCTCAAATACCTCGATGAAGTTGCCTATGCCTGCGCCAGCCGTTACGCCGGGCGCTACGTGGTGACGCTCTCGGTCGACCAGGTCATCTTTCGTGAGCCGATCCACGTCGGCGAGCTGGTGACGTTCCTGGCGTCGGTGAACTACACCGGCAACACGTCGATGGAAGTGGGCATCAAGGTCGTGACCGAGAATATTCGTGAACGCTCGGTGCGCCATACCAACAGCTGCTTTTTCACCATGGTGGCCGTGGATGACCAACGCAAACCTGCGCCCGTCCCGCCATTGCACCCGCAGAACAGCGAGGAAAAGCGCCGCTACGAACAAGCCCAGCAGCGTCGGCAGATCCGCCAGGAGCTGGAACGGCGTTATCAGGAAATCAAGGCGGACGGGCCGTAAAGCCACCGAAAACCAACTGTGGGAGCGAGCCTGCTCGCGATAGCGTCAGCCCAGGCAACCGAAATTCCGTGGCGAGTGAGCTTGCTCCCGCTGGCCTGCGTAGCAGGCCCTGGCATTCCTGCAGGCAGACCGCATCAGCCGGTTTCGCGACTGCTGCGCCCGAGACGTCGGACCGGCCGAGCGGGAGCAAGCTCCCTCGCCACAGGGGCACCAGACATCAGTCTGGCTCGCTCCCCTCAGTTTGCATGCGTCAAAGGCTGATCGGCGTGGCCTCGAAGCGCACGCGCGGGTGGGCGATCCGATCCTGGGCACGGATCAGTTGCAGCTCGTAGCTGGCACACGCCTGGGTTTCCAGCAGCACTTCGTGTACCGCCGAAGCGGTGAATTCGAATGCTGCCACCAGGCTGTCGCCCAACAGTATCCGCGCCAGGAACAACCCCGAGGTCAGGTCACCTACCCCTACCGGCTGACGGGGAAACGCCAGCAATGGACGACGCAAGTGCCAGCCCCCGTCAGCCGTGACCAGCAACATCTCGAAGCTGTCGTCGGGCTTGCCGGGGTAAGCCAGGTGTTTGACCAGCACCACCTTCGGTCCACGAGCCAACAGCCCACGTGCCATGGCCAGGCAATCGAACAATGATTGCGCCTTGCGCCCGGCAAAACTGTCCAGTTCCAATTGGTTCGGACACATGATGTCCGCCACGGCAGCGGCCTCTTCCAGCAGAAACTCGCTCACCTCGGGCGCCACGATGCAGCCCTTCTCCGGATGCCCCATGACCGGGTCACACAGATACAGCGCCTTGGGGTTGCAAGCCTTGATCCGCGCCACGCCCGCCAGGATTGCTTGCCCCTGGGCGGCGCTGCCCAGATAACCGGACAGCACCGCGTCGCAGTTGCCCAGCTCGCCAATGGCAGCGATCCCCTCCACCAGAAGTGGAATCTGGGCAGGCGCCAGCACTTCTCCGGCCCACTGTCCGTATTGAGTGTGATTGGAGAACTGCACGGTATTGAGCGGCCATACGTTGACGCCGACCCGCTGCATTGGAAACACGGCAGCACTGTTGCCGGCGTGACCAAATATCACATGGGACTGGATGGCAAGCAGATGAGGCGTACGTTTCATGCAGGAAGCTTCCGTAAAACGAATGAAATTCAAGCGGCGCAGTATGCGACTAAACGCAGCCTGTACGACAGACCGGCGACGCAGTTAAGCTGACGGCAACTTGTTGGAGCACTTCGTTCATGCTGACCCTTGGAAACATTTTCGTGCTGATGCTGCTGGCTACCGGTGGCGCCTGGCTGTGGCACAACCATGGCTTGCGCGAACGGGCTCTGGCGAGGGTCATGCAACACTGCGCCAATCTCAAGATCGAGCTGCTGGATGGCAACGTGGCGCTGCGCAAGATCGGGTTTGTGAAAGACGGCAGCGGGCGACGGCGCCTGGCACGTGTCTATAACTTCGAATTCACAGTAACGGGCGAGACGCGTCATACCGGCACCATCACTCAATTCGGCGCCCACAGTGCACACATCGAACTGGCACCCTATCCGATGCCGTTCGAAGAAACCGCGCAGGCGCCCATCGAACCGGTCCAGACCCGGCCCCGGGCCGAGGTTATCGAGCTGAGCCAGTGGCGTCAGGAACACAATAAATGGAAGCCCTGAAACGAGGCTGACTCAAGGGTAGCGGCAGCTCGCCAGGCCCGCTTGAAGGATTCCCACGTCTTGGGGTTCGGCGAAGATCAGTTCGATTCGCGAATCCTGTCGCCATTCGCTCGCTTGCCACTCCAGCGGCCCTGCGTCCAACGCATTGGCGGAAACCCAACCGCCCTCGCTGTGGATAACCATCTTCGCGCGTTTCCAGTCTTTGCCGTGCAGCCATCGAGACAGCTGCCCGACGTCGAATCGTTGGTCCGGATGCCAGCGCCAACCGATACTCCAGCTTTCGCCCTGCTGCTGATGCAGGCAGATTGGCAACGTCGGGTCACTCCAGATGGCCGGCATCTGCCCCAGGCTCTTGGGCACATTCAAGTTATCCACAGCCAAGTTATCCGCAGCTCCGTCGCCGCGATTCGCCAGGCCGGGCAGCCGATCAATCGGCAACGCAGCCTGATGGGTCCAATACAGCGCAATCTCGGGCAATTGGGAAATAATGCCCACGCGATCGGCGTCGGTAAGGTCTTCGGACTTGTTCAGCACCAGCAACCCGGTGTCAGCCAGGACCTGTCGTTGCGCATCGGGCAACGGCCTGCCGTTCGCCATTGCCTGGGCATCCAGGACCAGCACACAAGGCTGGATGGTCAGCACGCCAAGCCAGGGCGCTTCGTTCAGCTGTCGCAAGAGCTGCGCCGGATGACCCAGCCCGGAGGGTTCGATGAACAGACGGTGCGGCCGCGCCTTGCGCAATAAACGGCCAAGGCCGATCTGAAACGGCGCTCCATTGACGCAACACAAACAGCCCCCGGCCACTTCGCCCAATGCGATACCATCGGCGGCCTGGGTCAGCAGCGCGGCATCCAGGCCGATCTGGCCGAACTCGTTGATCAGCACGGCCCACCGCTCATCAGCCGGACGCTGAGCCAGCAATTGCCTGATCAGGCTGGTCTTGCCTGCTCCCAAAGGGCCGGCAATCACATGGGTGGGTATGTTCTGCAACATGATCGATAGCTTTCGACGGAGGTTTAAATGCGAATGATCGGTTGGCTGTTACTGCTGCTGACCTCGAACCAGGCCTTGGCCCAGGCGTGTGTAGTGCACAGCCAGGCGGAACGGCTCGATGTCAGAGTCTGCCAGCAGAACCGCAACATTCCGCAAAAACTGTTCGCCGACGGCTTCTGCCAACCCAGCCTGGCCGGGCAGAAAGTCGACGTGCAGTATGTCGATCAATGCCCTGGCGGCGCATTTGGCATTTGCAGCAACGCCCAGGTCGCCAATATGCCTTATCGCCAGGATATTCACTATTACGGCGTAGCCACCGATGCGGCTTACCTGAAGCCCTTTTGCGAAAGCCAAAGCCAGGGAAACTGGCTCAAGCCTTAGGCCAGCCAATCCAACGAAAGAATCAAACGCCGCTCGCCGGGCACCAGTTGCGGTGAGCGATGAATCAGCCCATAGCCTTCATTGCCTTGCCACTTTTCACCTTTGAGCAGCGCCACATCACCACTGCGCATATGCTGAATCAGACTCGCGTCGGTAGGCTCTGCTTCAGGCTGGGCTAGTCGTCGACGGTCCATGACGCCTTCCATGAGCCATTGGCTGCCGACGCCGGCATAGGTGGTGATCAGCCGCACCGGCACATGGTCGACGTGGAAACGTGGGCACATTGCATTATCCAACGCTCGTAAGCGCAGACCGACGCGCCGGGCACCGAGGAGACAGGCAAACGCACTGACCAGCCAGGCGACATCCGCGACGAACCCTTCATATCCGTGCAGATCGCCGAAACCCGAGGCAAGGCCATGCAACACCGGCTGCGTATCCTCGCCCGGCAACTCAAGCACCATCGACTCGGCCAGGGGTTGGCCCATCGAAAGCAGCATCGCCGCAAAATCGCCGATATGTGCCGGGAGGTGACGCTGCCACACGGCCAGGTTGGTGTCGTCATCGAGAATCTGCGCGAAAGTAAGCGGCGTATCTCCGTGGACCTGACGCAGCTGCTTCAGACGAGGCGCCAGCATCACGCCGCAACCTCGTCATGCCACGGGCCGAACGGGTCTGGCAACTGCCGCCAGCGCTCGATGCCCAGGCTCATCTCCCCGTCTGTTAGCAGGCAAGCGTCCAGTTCGGTGGCGAGCAGCGCGAAGTCTATATTCTGGCCAATGAATACCAGCTCCTGGCGGCAATCACCGGAGGTCGCCAGCCAGTTTTTCATGATCGCGGCGATGCTCTCCTCATCCTGCGGCCACTGGCTTTTCGGCACGAACCGCCACCAGCGCCCGGCGAACCCGTGACGCATCAACCCGCCGGCCTGAGACCAACTGCCGGCTTCCTCATGTTTGCTGGCGAGCCAAAAAAAACCTTTGGAGCGCAGGAGTGTGCCATTGGTCCATGGGCGGTCGATAAAGTTGAAGAATCGTTGGGGATGAAAAGGGCGACGGGCGCGGTAAGCAGTCGATGCGATGCCGTATTCCAAGGTTTCGGGCACATGCTCGCCGCGCAACTCCCGCAGCCAACCGGGCGCCTGCGCCGCGCGTTCAAAATCGAAGCGGCCCGTATCAAGGATCTGCCCCAGCGGTACCTGCCCCATGACCATGGGAATAACCTGCGCCTGGGCATTCAGGCGCGACAGAATTGCGCTCAACTCTTCTCGTTCGGAGCGGCTTATGAGATCAATCTTGCTGATCAGGATCACGTCGGCGAACTCGATCTGCTCGATCAGCAAATCGGTTATCGAGCGCTCATCTTCTTCTCCGAGGGTTTCGCCTCTGGTGGAAAGGTTTTCCGCGGCCTGGTAATCCTTGAGGAAATTCACGCCATCGACCACCGTCACCATCGTGTCGAGCCTCGCAACGTCCGCCAGGCTGCGCCCTTCTTCATCGCGAAAGGTGAAGGTTTCGGCGACCGGCATCGGCTCCGAAATGCCCGTGGATTCGATCAGCAGATAATCGAAGCGGCCTTCCCTGGCAAGCTTGCCCACTTCCTCCAGAAGATCCTCGCGCAGCGTGCAGCAGATACAGCCGTTACTCATTTCGACCAGCCGTTCTTCGGCGCGATTGAGGGTGACATCTCGCTGCACTTCGCTGCCATCGATGTTGATCTCGCTCATATCGTTGACGATGACGGCAACGCGAAGGTTGTCGCGATTACGCAACACATGATTGAGCAAGGTGCTTTTACCAGCCCCGAGAAATCCGGACAGCACGGTAACGGGGAGACGGTTGGGCATCAGGTTTATCCTCATCGGGGCGGCCGCTTCTGTGGCTCGTATCAGGTTTGGGTTCGGCTAAAGGGGGCAGCTTTTTAATGTTATAGTATTACACTTGAGTACAGCCAACCCTTTTCTGCTTCTGGGCCCCTACAAAATGCTCAACCTCTTCAAATACCTGTTCGCAGCGCCACTGCTGCTGATAGCGACGGGCGTTTCGGCGCAAGGCGCTTTGTTGGGCACCTGCACCCGCAGCGCCAACGTGCTGGCCTGCGTAGATGGACAGGGCAATGCCTACAGCGTCGCTACGGCTGGCAATACCATTTATCTGCGTGGATACGAGGTGGCTGGCCACCGCTATTGGGCCCAAACAAACAGCCGATACGGCCAACTGACCTTCTTCACTGGACTGGCCTCCGATGGCGAAGCCTGGGTTGGATACAGTCGCCGAGTGGGTTGGACGACGATCAACCGTTTTTCCAGTTCTGGCGGCACCAAGGGCAGTTTTATGTGCGGTCGCATGAACGGCTGTCAGGAGTCTCCACGCTGACGTTTCACGTGGAACCATCGGAGATGAAACTCTATTCATGAAAAAGGTCTCGTCGATTTTATTGTTATACTATAACATTAAAAACGAATCTCTCTTGGACCTTGAAAATGAACGCGTTAACTCTGCCGGACATTGCGGCGCAGGCGTCTCGTCAAGCCATGCCGTTGGATTGGGTGGGCATGTGCGGCATCGCCGTGCCGGTGCTGGTGGACGGCCAGCGTTTGAGCGCCTCTGCCGATGCGGGCGTCAGTCTCGATGATGGCGAAGCGCGTGGCATCCATATGTCGCGCTTGTATGTGGCACTCGAAAAGCTTGAGTACTCCGCGCTTTCTCCGGACCTGTTACGCCGGATCCTGCAAGAGTTTCTGGACAGTCATGAAGGTTTGTCCCGGAGTGCTTCACTGACCCTGTGCACCGATCTGATGTACAAGCGCCCCGCTTTGATCAGCCCACTAGCCGGCTGGAAGCGTTATCCCATCGTTATCGAAGCCCGCCTTAAACACTCAGTGTTCCACGTGGAACTTCAAATCGGAATTCCTTACTCGTCTACTTGCCCTTGTTCGGCGGCGCTGGCGCGGCAATTGATCCAGCAGAAATTCCTCGACGATTTCGCGAATACAAATCTGGAGCACGCTGAAGTTCTCGCGTGGCTAGGTTCTCAGAAAGGTATCGTGGCCACCCCTCATAGCCAGCGCAGCGTAGCCATCCTGAACCTGCGCTTGGACGCGAAGCTCAATGAGTTTCCGGTGTTACCGCTGATCAACGAGGCGGAGGCGGCGCTCGGCACCGCTGTCCAAACTGCCGTCAAACGCGTCGATGAACAAGCCTTCGCGCTCGCCAATGGGCAGAACCTGATGTTCTGCGAAGATGCCGCGCGGCGCTTGAATATAGCGCTGAGGCCGCTGCCCTGGATTTCCTCTCTTGACGTACGAGTCGTTCATGCGGAAAGCCTGCACGCCCACGATGCCGTCGCCCAAAGCCATTGGCAACGGGAGGAATCATGATTCGTTGCCAGGGATTGAGTTGGGGTATCCCCGGGCACCCTCTCACTCCACCTCTGCACATGGAGCGCCCGGAGGGCAGCCTGACCGCAATCATTGGCGCCAACGGATCAGGGAAAAGCAGCCTGCTGAAAGTTATCGCCGGGTTACAGAAGCCACTGACGGGGAAGGTCTCGCTCAACGTTCAACGGCGCGGCGGCGTGTCGTTCCTGCCTCAACAGCAGCACCTGGATCGGCAATTTCCCATCAGTCTGCAGGAATTGGTGGCAGCAGGTTCCTGGGGTAATCGACAGGAACCTGCCGCACGCAACCAACGACTCAAGGCGGTTCTCGACGACTGGGCCTTGAGCGGTCTGGAACACCGTCCGCTGATGGCGTTATCGGGTGGCGAGTTGCAACGGGCCCTGCTCGCGCGACTGAGCCTGACCGAAGCGCCACTCCTGTTGCTGGACGAACCCCACGCAGCCCTTGATGAAAAAGGCCAGGCACTGCTGTGGGACAACATTCAGCGATGGCATCGCGAAGGGCGCACCCTGGTGGTGGTTTGTCACGATTTGGCTGCGGTGCATCAACACATTCCCCATACCTTGCTGATCAATCCGTCCGGCTGCGTATTGGGTCGCAGCGCCGAATTGATCGCCCCGACGCCTTACACACAGGTCGCTTGATGCTTACCGCCACCCACTTCTGGCAGCCCTTCCAAGAATTTGTCTTCATGCGCCGGGCCTTGTTGGGCGGATTGGTGTTGGCATGCAGCACGGCTCCGCTAGGCGTGTTCCTGATTTTGCGGCGCATGAGTCTGATCGGAGATGCGGTAGCTCACGGCATCTTGCCGGGCGCGGCCCTGGGTTTCTGGTTCGCCGGTCTGAGCCTGCCAGCCTTGACGGTGGGTGGCCTGGGCGCCGGCTTGAGCATGGCCGGGCTGGCGGCGTGGATCACCCGCCGCACCGGCCTGCGGGAAGATGCCAGCCTGGCGGCGGTCTACCCCATCTCCCTCGCCGCCGGGGTGTTGATCCTCGGTATGGCCGGTAAACGCCTGGACCTGCTGCACCTGTTATTCGGCTCGGCGTTGGCGGTGGACGGCCCGACACTCACCGGCATGCTCTGGGTTTCGGCGGCCAGTCTGGTGGCGATGGCGTTGATTTACCACCCGCTGTTACTCGACACCCTGGACCCACTGTTTCTGCAAACCGTCAGCCGTCTGGGTCCACTGGCCCACGGCGTATTCCTGACCCTGGTGGTGCTGAACCTGGTCATCGGCTTCCAGGCCATCGGCGCGTTGATGGTGGTCGGCCTGATGATGCTGCCGGCGGCCGCGTCGCGATTCTGGAGTCGTCGCCTGCCGATGTTGATGCTGGTCGCTGCATTGCTCGGTTGTCTCTCGGTGTGGCTGGGCCTGCTGTTGTCCTTCTATTTTTCGCTGCCCAGCGGGCCGGCCATCGTGTTGGTGGCGGGCGCGTCATATCTGTTGTCCGTGGTATTCGGTCCGGTGCACGGCTTGCTGCGCCGCCCGCCCCTGCTTACATCCCAATGAGGTGTTACCTGATGCGCGCCCTGCTCCTGATATTCAGCCTGATGCTGTCCATGTCCCTGTCTGCTGCTGAAAAACTCAAGGTGGTGACCAGTTTCAGCATCCTTGCCGACATGACCCGACAAGTCGGCGGCGAGCATGTCCAGATCACCAACATGGTGGGGCCTGACGCTGACGCACATACCTATGAACCCACGCCGGACGACGCCAAGGCATTGCTCGGGGCGAAACTGATCATCAAGAACGGGTTGGGCTTCGAGCCGTGGCTGGATCGCCTGGTGACCAGCACCGAAACCGGTGCCCCGGTCATCAGTGCCAGCCGTGGCGTGATTCCACGCTCGCTGGAAGAAGATGGCGAGACCATTCCCGACCCGCACGCCTGGCATAACCTCGCCAACGCCGTGCTTTATGTCGGCAACATCACCAAGGCATTGGAGGCGGCCGACCCGGCGAACAAGGCCGACTACGAACGTAACAGCCAGGCGTACCTGAAGAAGATTTATGCACTACTCGCCGAAGCCAAGGCGAAGTTCGCTGCGTTGCCACCGGGCAATCGCAAAATCGTCACGTCCCATGATGCGTTCGGTTACCTGGGCCAGGCTTATGGTATCGAGTTTTTGGCGCCGCAAGGGTTGTCTACCGAGCGTGAACCGTCAGCCGCGGAAGTCGCTGCGTTGATCACCCAGATTCGTCAGGCAAAAGTCAAAGCCGTGTTCATGGAAAACATCAAGGACGCGCGCCTGCTCAAGCAGATCGCCGACGAAAGCGGCGCGCACATCGGTGGCACGCTGTACTCCGATGCCCTCGCCGCCAGCGGACCGGCCAGCACCTTTACCGGTCTCTTCGAATACAACCTCAACACACTCTACGAGGCACTGGGGCGGCCCTGATAACAGGCCGCTGTTCAAGCCCTTGGCTTGACCGTCCCGCAATCCTGCCCCAGCCATACGGCGCGGGTGTCCAGGCTGCCGTTCTGCTGGATACCCGTGGCGTTGAACGTGCCATTGACCTTGGTGGTGAATTCGCGATCGCTCTGGAATGTCGCGATACCGTTGCCCTGGGCTTTCGGGCAACTGAAGCGGAATTTCCACTGGTTGCCGGTACGCTCGGTGATCTGCTGCTTGCAGCCTGATTGCGGATCTTGCAGCGGGATGTCATTGGTCTGCACCTGTGCCGGAGTCAGGCACACCCGAATCCCCTTGCCCCCCATGGTGATGCCCTGCTTTTCGAGCATTGCCCGCTGTTCAGGCGTCATCTGGTTCTGCAATTGACCAAGGATCAATTGCAGGTCCGGCAGGTTCTGGTTGTCGACTTTCATGTTGCTGGTCGTCAATTCCCACAAGCCTGGTTGAAGCATCTGCGCCTGAGCCGCCACAGGAACCGACAAGCCAACGGCCAAGGCCAAACCCAGCAGACGAACATTCATTGCACAAACTCCAGAGGACAAGTGGCCGTTAGACGCCGCCTTCAGGCTTCGGTTCAGACACGCGCCGAGTGAATTAAATAGCGACATTCGCCCTGGAACATGGTCTGTTAAGCATTGAAGTTTCAGGAGCAAGGCAGCCCCATGGATTTTTTTGGCCCGCATGTTTTCGGTTACCTGATCGCGCTGCTCCATACCCTCGGCTCCATCGCCGCCGTCCATGCGGTGCTGACGGTGCGTACCGCCCAGGGCTCGATTGCCTGGGCCCTGTCGCTGGTATTCATCCCCTACCTGACGTTGATTCCTTACCTGGTCTTCGGCCGCAGCACCTTCGACGGCTACATCAAGGCACGTCGACAAGCCAACGAGGAAATGCGCAAGGCGATCTCCGAGCTCAACTGGCGCCCCTGGGTCGAAGAAGCGCTGGCCGCTCGCGCGTCCCAGGCCTACGCCTCGTTACGAGCCATGCCGAAGTTGGGACGCACGCCGTGTCTGGCAAACAATCAGGTGCGTCTGCTGGTTGATGGCCCAGCTACGTTCGAAGCGATTTTCCAGGCCATCGAGAGTGCTCGCGAAGCGGTTCTGGTGCAGTTCTTCATCATCCACGACGACCGGCTCGGTCAGCGCTTGCATGCGTTGCTGCTGAAGAAAGCCGCTGAAGGTGTGGCGGTGTACCTGCTTTACGACCGTATCGGTAGCCATTCCCTGCCCCATCGTTATGTCCAGGCGTTGCGCGACGGTGGCGTTCACGTCAAAGCGTTTGCCACTCGCAGCGGTTGGCTCAACCGGTTCCAGGTCAACTTTCGCAACCACCGCAAGATCGTCGCCGTGGACGGCGTCCTGGGGTTCGTCGGCGGGCACAACGTGGGCGATGAATACCTGGGGGAAAAACCACCCCTCGCACCGTGGCGCGACACTCATGTAGAGGTACGCGGCCCAGTGGTAGCGAGCATGCAGGAGTCCTTCGCCGAGGATTGGTTCTGGGCGGCGCGTTCCCTGCCGCCGCTGATTCTGCCGGACGCTTATCCGGACGATGGAGTGCTCTGCCAACTGCTAGCCAGCGGTCCCGCCGATGCCTACGAAACCTGCTCGCTGTTCTTCGTCGAAGCCGTTCATGCGGCAAGCGAACGCATCTGGATAACCACGCCGTATTTCATTCCCGACGAAGCGGTTTTCGCGGCTTTGCGCCTGGCCGTGCTGCGTGGCGTGGACGTGCGCATCCTGCTGCCGTCGCGACCGGACCACCGGATCGTCTACGCTGCGTCCAGTCTCTATGCGTTCGAAGCGGTGCGCGCCGGCGTGCGGGTGTTTCGTTATGAGCCGGGTTTCCTGCACCAGAAAGTGGTGCTGATCGATCGGGAAATCAGCGCCATCGGCAGCGCGAACCTGGACAACCGTTCGTTCCGGCTGAACTTCGAAGTCATGCTGCTGACCGTCGACATGGCCTTTGCCAGCGAAGTCGAGCAGATGCTCGAAAAGGACTTCGCCCAGGCCCACGAAGTGGCCAAACGGGAAAGCCGGGAAACCCACCGCCTGCAAAAGGTCGGAATGCGGATCGCCCGGCTGATTTCGCCGATTCTTTAAGGCGTGTAGATGTCGTCGCGGGTCCAGGGCAGCTCATGGCTACCATCGGCGTGGGCCTTCACCGCGAGGATCTGATGCAGGTTTATCCAGCCCTTGGCGAATGCATAGGCGCAGCCGGCCAGGTAAAGACGCCAGATCCGCAGCGCCTGTTCCGGCACTTCCCTGGAAGCGGCTTCGAGATTGTCCTCAAGGCGCTCGCTCCAATGGTCGAGAGTGCGCGCGTAATGCATGCGCAGGCTTTCCACATCGACAATTTCCAGCCCCGCTTCGCTGATCTCGGCGGAAATCATCGACAGATGAGGCAACTCACCGTTCGGGAATACATACTTTTCGATAAACTCACCCGCGCCGCGACCTACCGGACGCCCGTCGGTGTGCTTGGCGGTAATCCCGTGATTCATCACCAACCCACCCTCACGCACCGCGCCGTACAGCGTCTTGCAGTACTGCGCCAGGTTGGCATGCCCGACGTGTTCGAACATGCCGACGCTGACCACTTTGTCGAATCGGCCATCCTGGGGCAGGTCCCGGTAGTCCAGAAGTTGCAGCTCTACCTGGTCCTCAAGGCCTTCGGCCTTTACCCGCTCCCGCGCCAACGCAAGCTGCGCCTTGCTCAGGGTAATGCCGAAGACCTTGGCGCCGAATTCCCGTGCGGCAAAGCGCGCAAGACCACCCCAGCCGCATCCGACGTCCAGCAGGTAATCGCCGGGTTGCAGGCGTAGCTTGCGGCACAGATGGCGGAATTTGGCTTGTTGCGCTTGCTCGAGGGTTTCACTGCCGGTCTCGAAATACGCACAGGAATACACCATGTCGCTGTCGAGCCAGAGTTGATAAAACGCGTTGGACAGATCGTAATGATAGGAGATGGCCTTGGCGTCGGTTTCCTTGTCATGCACCGCACGCACCGGCAGATGGCTCTCGTCTTCGTCCACCAGAGCCTGGCTCAGCTCGTCACACACCCGGATGACTTCGTTGATCGAGCCCTCTAGTTCGAGTTTGCCTTCGACAAACGCCGCTCCCAGGGCATCCAGGCTGGGATGGGTGAATTGCGCGACCATTTGTGGGTCCTTTACCACAATCGTGACGCTGGGATCGGCACCCAGCGTGAATTCATGGCCGTCCCAGAGCCGCAACCGAAGCGGCAGGTGCAAATTCTGTAAGGCCGGTGGAAGTTGAGCCAGCATGTAATAACCTCCCCATGTTTCAGATTGTTTCAGACGTCTGAAATGAGGGTAGACCATCGTGGGAAAATAGCAGGCTATCGAATTTATAGCCTTTTTCTATCGTCTTCCATCTACCGCCTGAGCGGTGACTGCGTGGATTGGTGGGCCCTCTCGCTAGAGACTGCGGGTGCAGGCTACAGTTCGCTCGGGGGTCGTCAGCGGCTACTCGCCTGGATCTTCGCCAAGGGCTCGTGAAACCGCAGCAGTCGTCCCGCATTGCCCAGCACCAGCAATGTGCTCAGGTTATGCAGCAACGCGGCGATCATCGCCCCCGCTGCTCCGAGCCAGCCGAACGCGGCGAAAGCGACGATGGCCAGCGTCCAGCCCAGGCCGATGATCACGTTGACCTGCAACGTGCGTCGGCACTGGCGACTCAACCGCACGCAAGTTCCGAGACGTCGCAGATCACTCCCGATCAGCACGATATCCGCCGACGCCAGGGCGATATCGGCACCGCCCGCGCCCATCGCCACGCCCACCACACCGGCTTTCAGCGCCAGCGAATCGTTGATCCCGTCACCCACCACCATCGGACGGAAACCCTGGTCGATTTCGACCATGACCCGGTCAAGCTTATCCTCCGGCAGCGCCTGTGCCTGCAGCTCGCTGATACCGACATCGTGCGCCAGGGCGGCGGCCACGCTCTGGCGATCCCCCGTCAGCAATAACTGGCGTCCCAACCCCAGCGCCCGCAATTCGGTCATGGCCACCCGCGCTTCCGGCTTGACGCTGTCGGCCAGCAGCAGCCAGGCGCGAAACTGCCCGTCCAGTGCCAGGCCGGCGATCGGGCCGTCATGACTGGGAACCGTCGGTGTCTCGATGCCCAACCGGGCAAACAATTCGGGTCGGCCAAGGGCGGCCTCCCCCAGCCCTGTCATGGCAACTACCCCGAGGCCCTGGCGCTCGTGAATATCGGTCAGCGGCAGATAATCTTGCGCTGTCACCAGCCCCGCCAAGGCACGACTGACCGGATGACTGCTGGCCGATCCGAGGCTCGCGGCCAATGGCAGCAATGCGGCAGGGTCGTCCTCGGTACTTTCGATCGATTGCAGACGCAGGGTGCCGTAGGTCAGGGTCCCGGTCTTGTCGATGACCAACGAGGTGAGGTCCGCCAGCTCCTCGAGAAAAGCTGAGCTTCGAATCAGGATGCCGTGGCGCGCCGCCACCGCAATCCCGGCGATGGCCGTCGCTGGGGCTGACAACACCAAGGCACAGGGACACGCCGCCACCAATACCGCCAACATCGCCTGGGCGTCATTGGTGACAAACCAGGTAACCGCCGCCAGCAACAACACCAGCACCAGATAACTTCCGGCGTAGCGTTCAAGCAAACGAGTGATTGGCGGTTTCGAGCGCTCGGCGTTCTGCATCAGCGCGATGACTTTGCCCAGCGTCGATTCATCGCCGGTGCGGGTCACTTCCAGGCGCAACAGACCGTCAAGGTTGATCGCGCCGCCAAAGACTTCAACACCCGCCACCGCCTCCAATGGCACCGACTCACCCGTAATGGGCGCGGTGTCGAGGCTCGCTTGGCCGGACAACACCCGACCATCGGCGGGCACCCGGTCGCCGGCGCGGACTTCCACTACATCGCCGGGTCGCAACGTAGCGTTGTCCACTTCGATGATCGAGCCATCAGCCTGCACTTTGCGGCCCTGGCTGCGGGTCAGTTGGCCAAGGGCATCGATCGCTTCCTGGGACCCGATGACGCTGCGCTCTTCCAGCACATGGCCGAAAATCATGATGATCGGCAACAGCGCCGCCGTCAGCAGG